>NZ_CP074147.1:0-5888286 GCF_019968745.1 Serratia sp. JSRIV001
GTGTCACTTTCGCTTTGGCAGCAGTGTCTTGCCCGATTGCAGGATGAGTTACCTGCCACAGAATTTAGTATGTGGATACGCCCATTGCAGGCGGAACTGAGTGACAATACCCTGGCGCTGTATGCGCCCAATCGCTTTGTGCTGGATTGGGTTCGCGATAAGTACTTAAACAATATCAATGGCCTGTTGAATGATTTCTGCGGTACGGATGCGCCGCTGTTGCGTTTCGAGGTGGGCAGCAAGCCACTGACACAAACCCTCAGCCAGCCCGTAATGGCCAGCGTCAACAGCGCTCCGGTAGCCCCGGTGGTGCGCACGGCTGCACCGTCCCGCCCAAGCTGGGACAACGCGGCACCGCCGCCTGAGCTGTCCTATCGTTCCAACGTCAACCCCAAGCACACCTTCGATAACTTCGTTGAGGGTAAGTCTAACCAGCTGGCTCGTGCTGCGGCGCGGCAGGTGGCAGACAATCCGGGGGGCGCTTATAACCCCCTGTTCCTGTATGGCGGTACCGGCCTGGGTAAAACGCACCTGTTGCATGCGGTAGGCAACGGCATCATGGCGCGTAAGGCCAATGCCAAAGTGGTCTATATGCACTCGGAACGCTTTGTGCAGGATATGGTCAAGGCGTTGCAAAATAACGCCATTGAAGAATTCAAACGCTACTACCGCTCGGTGGATGCGTTGCTGATCGATGATATTCAATTCTTTGCCAACAAAGAGCGTTCACAGGAAGAGTTCTTCCACACCTTTAACGCCCTGTTGGAAGGTAATCAACAGATCATCCTGACCTCGGATCGCTATCCAAAAGAGATCAATGGGGTGGAAGATCGTTTGAAATCCCGCTTCGGCTGGGGCCTGACGGTGGCGATCGAGCCGCCGGAGCTGGAAACCCGCGTGGCGATCCTGATGAAAAAGGCCGACGAGAACGATATCCGTCTGCCGGGCGAAGTGGCGTTCTTTATCGCCAAACGTCTGCGTTCCAACGTGCGTGAGCTCGAAGGGGCGCTGAACCGGGTGATCGCCAACGCCAACTTTACTGGCCGCGCCATCACCATCGATTTCGTGCGTGAAGCGCTGCGGGATCTGCTGGCGTTGCAGGAAAAGCTGGTCACCATCGACAATATCCAGAAGACGGTGGCCGAGTACTACAAAATCAAAATCGCGGACCTGCTGTCTAAACGGCGTTCGCGCTCGGTTGCCCGCCCGCGCCAGATGGCGATGGCATTGGCAAAAGAGCTCACCAACCACAGCCTGCCAGAAATCGGCGATGCGTTTGGTGGCCGCGACCATACTACGGTGTTGCACGCCTGCCGGAAGATCGAGCAGCTGCGTGAGGAAAGTCACGACATCAAAGAAGATTTCTCCAATTTAATCAGAACATTGTCGTCATAGCCCATATGAAATTTATCGTTGAACGTGAGCATCTGCTAAAACCGCTGCAACAGGTGAGCAGCCCACTGGGTGGCCGCCCGACGCTGCCAATTCTGGGTAACCTGCTGCTGCAGGTGACGGAAGGTTCCCTGTTACTGACAGGGACCGATCTGGAGATGGAGATGGTGGCCCGCGTTGCCCTGTCTCAGCCCCATGAAGCGGGCGCGACGACCGTCCCCGCGCGTAAATTCTTTGATATCTGCCGTGGCCTGCCGGAAGGGGCGGAGATTACGGTGATCCTCGAAGGCGACCGTATGCTGGTGCGTTCTGGCCGCAGCCGTTTCTCGCTGTCGACGCTGCCGGCGATAGACTTCCCGAATCTGGATGATTGGCAGAGCGAGGTGGAGTTCACCTTGCCGCAGGCGACGCTAAAGCGCCTGATTGAAGCCACCCAATTTTCGATGGCTCATCAGGATGTGCGCTATTACCTGAACGGTATGCTGTTTGAAACCGAAGGGGAAGAACTGCGCACCGTCGCCACCGATGGCCACCGCCTGGCGGTGTGTTCAATGCCGATTGGCCAACAGTTGCCTACCCATTCGGTGATCGTGCCGCGTAAAGGGGTGATGGAGCTGGTCCGCTTGCTTGACGGTGGCGATACGCCGCTACGGGTGCAGATTGGTAGCAACAACATTCGCGCCCACGTCGGTGACTTTATCTTCACTTCCAAGCTGGTTGATGGCCGTTTCCCTGATTATCGCCGCGTATTGCCGAAGAACCCGGACAAAACGCTGGAAGCGGGCTGTGATCTGCTCAAGCAGGCGTTTGCTCGTGCGGCCATTCTGTCGAACGAAAAGTTCCGTGGTGTGCGCCTGTACGTCAGCCAGAACCAGCTCAAGATCACCGCCAACAACCCGGAACAGGAAGAGGCGGAAGAGATCCTCGATGTCAGCTATGATGGCACCGAGATGGAAATTGGTTTCAACGTCAGCTATGTGCTGGACGTGCTGAACGCGCTCAAGTGTGAAGATGTGCGCCTGCTGCTGACCGATTCCGTCTCCAGCGTGCAGATCGAGGACGGTGCCAGCAAGTCCGCCGCCTACGTGGTTATGCCAATGCGGTTGTAATTTTATAAATACCGTTTCGGTAAAGAGATGGCATGGCATTAACGCGTTTACTGATTAAAGATTTCCGCAATATCGAAGCTGCCGATCTGGCGCCTGCACCGGGGTTTAACTTCCTGGTGGGGGCCAACGGCAGCGGCAAGACCAGCGTGCTGGAGGCGGTTTATACCCTTGGTCATGGGCGCGCGTTTCGCAGCCTGCAGGCCGGGCGAGTGATCCGCCACGATCAGCCGGAGTTTGTGTTGCATGGCCGGATCGAAGGCAGCGGGCGCGAATTATCGGTAGGACTGAGTAAAAGCCGTCAGGGTGACAGCAAAGTGCGCATCGATGGCAGCGATGGCCATAAGGTGGCAGAGCTGGCACAGCTATTGCCCATGCAGTTGATCACCCCCGAAGGTTTTACCCTGCTTAATGGCGGGCCGAAGTATCGGCGTGCCTTCCTGGACTGGGGTTGTTTTCATAATGAACCCGGTTTTTTCACCGCCTGGAGCAACCTGAAAAGGTTACTGAAGCAGCGCAATGCCGCGCTGCGCCAGGTCAATCGCTATGCGCAGATCCGCGCCTGGGATCAAGAACTGATCCCGTTGGCCGAGCGTATCAGCGAGTGGCGGGCAGCTTACAGCGATGCAATTGCCGCGGATATCACCGCGACCTGCGCGCAGTTTTTGCCCGAATTTGCCCTGAGTTTCTCTTTCCAGCGCGGCTGGGACAAAGAGAGTGACTACGGAGAGCTGCTGGAGCGCCAGTTTGAGCGCGACAGGGCGTTAACCTATACCGCGGTGGGGCCGCATAAAGCGGACTTCCGCATTCGTGCCGAAGGTACGCCGGTAGAGGATTTGTTATCGCGCGGTCAGCTTAAACTGCTGATGTGCGCATTGCGCTTGGCGCAGGGTGAGTTTCTCACCCGCCAGAGCGGGCGGCGTTGCCTGTATCTGATTGATGATTTTGCCTCCGAGCTGGACACCGGCCGTCGCCGGTTGCTGGCCGATCGCCTGAAAGCCACCCAGGCACAGGTTTTTGTCAGTGCGGTAAGCGCTGAACAAGTAACCGACATGATGGGTGAAAAGGGCAAGATGTTCCGCGTGGAACAAGGTAAAATAGAGGTTCAACCACAGGACTAAAATGAGCGAGAAACGTTGATGTCGAATTCTTATGACTCCTCAAGTATCAAGGTATTAAAAGGGCTGGATGCGGTACGTAAGCGTCCGGGCATGTATATCGGTGATACTGATGACGGCACCGGTCTGCACCACATGGTATTCGAGGTCGTGGACAACGCTATCGACGAAGCACTCGCTGGCCACTGTAGCGACATTCAGGTGACGATCCACGCCGACAACTCCGTCTCGGTGCAGGATGATGGCCGTGGTATCCCAACCGGTATCCACGAAGAGGAAGGGGTGTCTGCGGCACAGGTCATCATGACCGTACTGCACGCCGGCGGTAAGTTTGACGACAACTCCTATAAGGTTTCCGGCGGTCTGCACGGCGTGGGCGTTTCTGTTGTTAACGCCCTGTCAGAAAAGCTGGAACTGGTGATCCGCCGCGAAGGCAAGGTCCATGAGCAAACTTACAAGCATGGCGAACCACAGGCCCCGCTGAAAGTCGTCGGTGAAACCGACCAGACAGGTACTACCCTGCGCTTCTGGCCGAGCTTCCAGACCTTTACCAATAACATCGAGTTTGAGTACGACATCCTGGCCAAGCGCCTGCGTGAACTGTCGTTCCTCAACTCGGGCGTCTCTATTCGCCTGAAAGACAAGCGCAACGACAGAGAAGACCACTTCCATTACGAAGGGGGTATCCGTGCGTTTGTGGAATACCTGAACAAGAACAAGACACCGATCCACCCAACGGTGTTCTACTTCTCAACCGTGAAAGACGATATCGGTGTGGAAGTGGCGCTGCAGTGGAACGATGGTTTCCAGGAAAACATCTACTGCTTCACCAACAACATCCCGCAGCGTGATGGGGGGACTCACCTGGCCGGCTTCCGTGCCGCGATGACCCGTACCCTGAACACCTACATGGATAAAGAAGGCTACAGCAAAAAGTCCAAAATAAGCGCCACCGGTGACGATGCGCGTGAAGGCCTGATTGCCGTGGTTTCGGTGAAAGTGCCCGATCCTAAATTCTCTTCCCAGACCAAAGACAAGCTGGTGTCTTCGGAAGTGAAAACGGCGGTCGAATCGCTGATGAACGAGAAGCTGGTGGATTACCTGATGGAAAACCCAGCGGATGCCAAGATCGTGGTCGGTAAAATCATCGATGCGGCCCGTGCTCGTGAAGCGGCGCGTAAAGCGCGTGAAATGACCCGCCGTAAAGGCGCGCTGGATTTGGCTGGCTTGCCAGGCAAATTGGCGGACTGTCAGGAACGTGACCCGGCGTTGTCCGAACTCTACCTGGTGGAAGGGGACTCCGCGGGCGGCTCAGCCAAGCAGGGCCGTAACCGTAAGAACCAGGCAATCTTGCCGCTGAAAGGGAAAATCCTCAACGTTGAGAAAGCCCGCTTCGACAAGATGCTGTCCTCACAGGAAGTTGCCACGCTGATCACCGCGCTGGGCTGCGGCATTGGCCGTGACGAATACAACCCGGACAAACTGCGTTATCACAGCATCATTATCATGACCGATGCCGACGTCGACGGCTCGCACATCCGTACGCTGCTGTTGACCTTCTTCTATCGTCAGATGCCGGAAATCATCGAGCGTGGCCATGTGTATATTGCCCAGCCGCCGTTGTACAAGGTGAAAAAAGGCAAGCAGGAGCAGTACATCAAAGACGACGAAGCGATGGATCAGTATCAGATCTCCATCGCCCTCGACGGCGCGACCCTGCACACCAACGGTTCTGCACCAGCCTTGGCGGGTGAGCCGTTAGAGAAGCTGGTGGCTGAACATTACGCCGTGCAGAAGCAGATTGGCCGGATGGAACGCCGTTACCCGCGTGCGTTACTGAACAACCTGATCTACCAGCCAACCTTGAACGAAGACGATCTGAGCGACCGTGCCAAGGTGGAAAGCTGGATCGAATCGCTGGTGAAATTGCTCAACGATAACGAGCAGCACGGTAGCAGCTACAGTTCTGTGCTGGTTGAAAACCGTGAACGCCAGATGTTCGAACCGGTGCTGCGTATCCGTACCCATGGTGTTGATACAGACTACCCGCTGGACTTTGAATTTATCCGCGGTGGTGAATACCGCAGGATCTGTGCGTTGGGCGAAAAACTGCGCGGCCTGCTGGAAGAAGATGCCTATATCGAACGTGGCGAACGTCGCCAGCCGGTAGACAGCTTCGAACAGGCGTTGGAGTGGCTGGTGAAAGAGTCGCGCCGTGGCCTGTCGGTCCAGCGCTATAAAGGGCTGGGCGAAATGAACCCGGACCAGCTGTGGGAAACCACCATGGATCCCGATCAGCGGCGTATGCTGCGCGTAGCGGTGAAAGACGCTATTGCGGCCGATCAGCTGTTCACCACCCTGATGGGCGATGCGGTTGAACCACGCCGTGCTTTTATCGAAGAAAACGCCCTGAAAGCGGCGAATATCGATATCTAACGCCTTATTTGGCTATTAACAATCCGCGCCGGTTCGCCCGCGCGGATTTTTTTATGCCGTTTTTAGCACTAACAAGGCAAGCTGAAACGCGTTAGCATGAGAAAAAACCACTGGGAGACGCTCGAATGGCTATTGAACTGATTGCAATTGATATGGACGGCACGCTGCTCAATCCGCAGCACCAGATTACGCCCGCGGTAAAGCAGGCTCTGACCGCCGCGCGCGCTAAAGGCGTGCATGTGGTACTGGCTACCGGGCGGCCATATGTCGGCGTGCAGGACTATCTGCGTCAGTTGGATATTCAGGGGGAGGGCGATTTCTGCATCACTTATAACGGTGCTCTGGTGCTGAAGGCGACGGACGGGGCCTGCGTGCTGCAAGAAACGCTCGGCTTTGACGATTACCTCTATTTTGAGCAGTTGGCACGGGAGTTTGGCGTACATTTCCACGCCTTTGATTTCGATACCCTCTACACGCCAAATAAAGACATTGGCAAATATACCGTCCATGAATCGCAAATGACCGGTATCCCGCTGAAATACCGCAGCGTGGAAGAGATGGATCGCACCATGCGCTTCCCGAAGGTGATGATGATTGATGAGCCAGAGTTGCTGGATAGCGCGATAGCCCGCTTGCCCGCAGAGGCCTGGGATCGCTACACCATTATGAAAAGCGCCCCTTACTTCCTGGAGATCCTGCACAAGAATGTTGATAAGGGCGCGGGCGTCAGAATGCTGGCCGAGCATTTGGGCGTCAAGCAGGAAAACGTGATGGCGTTAGGCGATCAGGCTAATGATATTGCGATGATCGAGTATGCCGGGCTGGGCGTGGCGATGGGCAATGCTATTGCAGAATTAAAGGAAATTGCCCAGCACGTGACCGGCACCAATACCGAAGACGGCGTCGCACTGGCCATTGAGAAGTTTGTGCTGAACGTTTAATGTCTGCCAGCCCCCTTCCCTGGGGGCTTAAGATGCTTCCACGTAAATCAGGTATGGCTGATGGCCTGCTGGTGTTATTTCTTTACTGAAATAATTAAGTCGCTCCTAAAAGAATATTTGTAGTGATTTCATGTTTTATTAATATAAATGTTCGCGTTAATTAATTGCATTAATTTAAATGGTATAAATAAAAATTATTTTTGCGATCTGTATTTTTTATTGTATTTTAAATGACGAAATAGCTATTTATCACATCATCTTTCATTTTAGCTTACTCACTATATTGCAAAACAACTAATAAAGTTCGTTAGGAGATAATATGAAAAAAATTATAATATCATCATTGGCTTATATTGCCTTGGCGCAAATATCCTTTGCCGCCAGAGACGTGACGACGGCACCGGATTTCTACTATCTTAAGGAAGCGCAGTCTATTGATAGCCTCTCCTTATTGCCCCCGCCACCGGCCGTTGACAGCATCGACTTCCTCAATGACAAAGCTCAGTATGACGCCGGTAAGTTGCTGAGGAATACGCCAAGAGGCAAGCAAGCTTATAACGATGCGCAGATTTACGGCGATGGCATACCACTGGCATTTTTCAACGCCTTCGGCATGGAAATAACACGCAAGAAAACGCCAGAGTTATATCGCCTGGTAACCAAAATGCGTGAGGATACCGGTGATTTGGCGACCCGCAGCGCCAAGGAGCATTATATGCGGACCCGGCCTTTTGCTTTTTATCATCAGGCGACCTGCCGCCCGGAAGAAGAAAGTGTGCTATCAACCAACGGTTCCTACCCTTCTGGCCATACGAGTATCGGTTGGGCTACTGCACTCGTGCTGGCGGAGATCAATCCTGCTCGCCAAGGGGAGATCCTCAAACGGGGTTATGAGATGGGGCAAAGCCGCGTGATTTGCGGCTATCATTGGCAGAGTGACGTTACCGCCGGGCGCCTGGTTGGGGCGGCTATCGTGGCACGTTTACACGCCGAGCCAACGTTTGTTGACCAGTTACAAAAAGCCAAGGCTGAATACCTGCGATTAGCAAAAGCGCCTTAAACCTGGGTGGTGTGAAACAGCCAGGCCGATCGGGTACTATGGCGGTTCTATGCCAGCCGGTATACAGGAGCCGCCATGAGCCATCAGGAACGACAGCTGACTTTTGATCCGCGAGGTCATCAACTCACCAACATTAATGTCTGGACGCCGTGCGGCCAATGGCTGGCATATGATGTACGGCCAAGCGGTGCATCCTTTACCGGGCTGAGTATTGAACGGGTGAACGTTGCCAGCGGTCAGGTGGAGGTGGTTTATCGGGCGCAGCATGGAGCCCATGTCGGCGTGGTGACGGTGAGCCCGGATGCGCCAGCGCGCTACGCGTTTATCCATGGGCCGGAACACCCAGACAGCTTCTGGCATTATGACTTCCACCATCGCCGTGGCGTGATCGTCAGCGAGCCGGATCGTGAATTGGCGATCACCCTGGACGCATTGGACATTACCGCCCCCTATACCCCAGGTGCGCTGCGTGGCGGCACCCACGTGCATGTCTTCAGCCCAGAGGGTAGCCGTCTGAGCTTCACCTATAACGACCATGTGATGCATGAACTCGATCCCGCACTGGATTTGCGTAACGTTGGCGTAGCGGTGCCGTTGCAAGGGGTAAATCCCCCCAAGCAGCACCCACGTGAATACGACGGAAGCCATTATTGCGTACTGGTCAGCGCAACCACGCCAACCCCGCAACCGGGCAGCGATCAAATCAATCGGGCTTATGAAGAAGGTTGGATTGGCCTGCAAGGTTATAGCAAACCCGATGGCAGCCGCCAGCGTTGGGCGTTGGCGTTTATCGGCGATACCCTCTCGCCGCAGGGGGAAAAGTTGCCGGAAGTGTTTGTGGTGGATTTACCTGAAAACGATGCCGACTATGCCAAAGCCGGGGAGGCTCCCTTGCAGGGAACGGCAACGACCTTACCTGCGCCACCGTTAGGCGTTCGACAACGGCGGTTAACCTATACCGGCCAACGCAACTATCCTGGGGTTGCCACCACGCCACGTCATTGGTTGCGGAGTTCGCCAGACGGCAGGGCCATCGCCTTCCTGATGCAAGACGATCGGGGCATAGTGCAACTGTGGACTGTTTCCCCCAATGGCGGGGAGGCGAATCAGGTGACACAATCGGATCACAGCATCCAGTCGGCCTTCAGTTGGCATCCGCAGGGGGGCAAGATTGCGCTGGTGTGTGATAACAGCGTGATGCTGTGCGATATCGCCAACGGCAATATGCAGCGCCTGACCAAACGGACTACGCAACCACCACTGGGGGACGCCGTGGTGTTCTCACCAGATGGCAAACAGGTGGCCTTTATGCGTGAAGTCGCCGGATTTAACCAGATTTTTGTGGTGGCGGTTTAACTACAACCCGGCCGGTGCTGGCGAGGTTGCCATGCCCTGGCCTGGATTGCCGCTGACAGCCAGATTTCGTTCTTCATCATGCTGGATACGGGCTTTGGGTGAGGCTGCCGCTTTATCGCTGCCAGAACGCAGGTAGTCGTAAGGCAGCAAAATGGTGTCCATCGCCGCCGACAGGGGCAGGTCGATCGCCAGCAGGGGCATCATGGCCCAACTGGTATCTTCGCTCTTCATCATATCGACATTGGCGCGCGTACCGGAGTAATAACCCTGGTCGGCCCCGGTGTGGCTGGCTACGCTGGAGCAACCGTTAGTGGTCAGCAGCAGGCAACCGGTCGCTATCATTTTTTTTATTGGTTTCATTCGTCCATCCTGAGGGGAGACATCCCCTGAAATTTGCTGATTTATAACATCCAGCCAAAGCATTGAAAGATGCAACATTCCGCACTGTGGCGGCTATCTCACTTTGAGTGTATGTGATAAACAAATTTTCGCCGTTTCCATTGGCAATTATTTAATCATCACCAGTTGAAATGTGGAAAGCAAACCCCATCTTCTTTACAAGGCCAAATTAAGAATTTGCCGTAAGGGAATTCAAGCCTTATAGCCTGTCCATGATGGAAGGCTTCATTATCAACCTCGCTGAAGTGCCTTAGGAGGCTGTTTTATGCGCAACTTTGATCTTTCCCCGCTGTACCGTTCCGCGATCGGTTTTGATCGTCTGTTCAACGCCCTTGAGGCTGGCCAAAGCCAGGGTAACGGTGGCTATCCGCCGTATAACGTTGAGCTGGTTGATGAAAATCATTACCGCATTGCCATCGCGGTGGCCGGGTTTGCCGAGCAGGAACTGGAGATCACCACGCAAGACAATCTGTTGATTGTGCGCGGGGCTCACACCAACGAACCTGCTGAGAGAACCTATTTATATCAAGGCATTGCCGAGCGTAACTTTGAACGCAAATTCCAGCTTGCCGAGCATATTCAAATTAGAGGCGCCAAACTGGAAAACGGCCTGCTGTATATCGATCTGGAACGTATCGTGCCGGAAACGTTAAAGCCGCGTCGGATCGAAATTAAGTAATTGTTGTTGTATCACCGTGCCTGCCGTTAGGGGGCAAACTTTAAACCTCGCTTCTTGGAAGGAGAGTATTATGCGTAACTACGATTTATCCCCACTTCTGCGTCAATGGATCGGTTTTGACAAGCTGGCCAGCTCAATGGGAGGCCAGGAGCCACAAGGGTTCCCGCCCTATAACATTGAGAAAAGCGACGATAACCACTATCGCATTTCCCTGGCGTTAGCCGGGTTCAAACAAAGCGAACTGGATATTGAAGTGGAAGGCCCGCGCCTGACCGTGCGTGGCAACCCCACACCGCCGGAAAAACAGGTGGAGTATCTGCATCAGGGGCTGGTGTGCAAAGAGTTCAGCCTGACCTTTACCCTGGCAGAGCACCTGCAGGTGTCCGAAGCCAAATTTGAAAACGGCCTGCTGCACATCGATCTGGTACGCCACGTGCCGGAAGCCTTGCAGCCACAACGCATCAGCATCGGTAGCACTCCGGAGCTGGAAGCCAAATAACCGGCTGAAAAAACACAAAAACTTGCGGGGGAGGTCCATTCGGGCCTCCCCCGTCGCATTCTGTGGCATACCCCACATTACCCCCCTACGCCTTATGTCAGAATCCCTATTAATTGCAGGCATTTAATCGCATACCGATTGTTAAACTTATGGTAAGGATGTGACGTATGAGTGATATCGCCCTGACCGTCAGCATGTTGGCGTTGGTGGCTATTCTCGGGTTATGGATTGGCAACTGGAAAGTGTATGGCGTGGGTTTAGGGATAGGCGGCGTCTTGTTCGGCGGCATCATCGTCGGACACTTTGCACAGACTTACCAGATCACTCTCAACGGCGACATGCTGCACTTTATTCAGGAGTTCGGTCTGATCCTGTTTGTTTACACCATCGGTATTCAGGTTGGCCCTGGTTTCTTCTCGTCCCTGCGCGTTTCCGGCCTCAAGCTCAATGGCTTCGCCATTCTGTTGGTGCTGGTGGGCGGCGTGGTGGCGGCGATTGTCCATAAGCTGTTTGCCGTGCCGTTGCCGATCATTCTCGGCGTGTTCTCCGGCGCGGTTACCAACACCCCGGCGCTCGGTGCCGGGCAGCAGATACTCACCGATCTGGGTTCCGATCCGGCGCTGGTTAACCGCATGGGGATGGGCTATGCGATGGCCTATCCGTTCGGTATCTGCGGCATTCTGCTGGTGATGTGGCTGATCCGGCTGTTTTTCCGCATCAATATCGATAAGGAAGCGCAGGAATTTGAAGACAGTCTGGGGAGCAATCGCGAACTGTTGCAGACCATGAACGTGGCGGTGCGTAACCCCAATCTACAAGGCATGGCCATCAAGAACGTACCGTTGCTCAACAGTGATGAGATCATTTGTTCGCGCCTCAAGCGCGGCGATTTACTGATGGTGCCCGCCCCGCATGAGACGCTGGAACTGGGGGATTTCCTGCACCTGGTCGGCAAGCGCGAAAAGCTGGAAAATGCCCGGCTGGTGATTGGCGAGGAAGTCGACGTATCGCTCTCCACCCGGGGGACTTCACTGCAAGTGGTTCGTGCGGTAGTGACCAACGAAAAGGTGCTGGGTAAAAAAATCCGCGATCTGGAGCTGAAGCAAAAATATGAGGTGGTGGTCTCTCGCCTCAACCGTGCCGGGGTCGAGCTGGTGGCGGGCAGCAATGTTACGCTGCAGTTCGGGGATATCCTCAACCTGGTGGGGCGGCCAGAATCCATTGAGGCGGTGGCCGCGATTGTCGGCAACGCCCAGCAGAAGCTGCAACAGGTGCAGATGCTGCCGGTATTTATCGGCATTGGCCTTGGGGTGCTGTTGGGTTCTATCCCGCTGTTTATTCCCGGCTTCCCGGCAGCATTGCGGTTGGGGTTAGCCGGTGGTCCGCTGGTGGTGGCGCTGATCCTGGGGCGTATTGGTAGCATCGGTAAGCTGTACTGGTTTATGCCGCCCAGTGCCAACCTGGCGCTGCGTGAACTGGGTATCGTGCTGTTCCTGGCTGTGGTTGGCCTGAAGTCGGGTGGCAACTTTGTCGATACCCTGCTGCATGGCGATGGGCTGGCGTGGGTCGGTTACGGGGCACTCATCACCTTCATACCACTGATCAGCGTAGGTATTCTGGCTCGGGTAGTGGGTAAGATGAACTACCTGACGCTCTCCGGTATGCTGGCTGGCTCAATGACCGATCCACCGGCGCTTGCCTTTGCCAATGGCCTGCACCCTACCAGCGGCGCTGCAGCGCTCTCTTATGCCACGGTCTACCCGTTGGCAATGTTCCTGCGCATCATGTCACCGCAGCTGCTGGCGGTGCTGTTCTGGGCGATGTAGCCTGCAAAAAGGGGCTCCACTTGCGGAGCCCCAAGATACTGCTGACAAAATCTCAACCGGCTACGCTTCCTGGTGGGCGCGCTCAACCTCTTCGGCCAGGATCATCACGCCACGCTCAATATCTTCCGGATTAGGCACATAGTTCATGCGCATACATTGATGCGTATGCGGCCATTCATGCTCCAATCCCGGGAAGAAGTAGTGGCCAGGCACCATCAATACGCCACGCTTTTTCAGCCGTTGATACAGCAGCTCGGTGGTGATGGGCAGATCCTTGAACCACAGCCAGAGGAAGATAGCCCCTTCCGGTTTATGGATCAGGCAGCGCTCCGGCGACAGGTAACGGCGAATAATGCCGATGGTCTGCTCGACCCGCTGCTTGTAGAACGGGCGGATCACCTCGTTGGATAAACGCAGCAGATCGCCGCGCTCAATCATCTCCGTGGCCAGCGCCGGGCCAATGCTGCCTGGGGACAGGCTGATAATGCCGTTCATATTGGTCAGCGCGGTAATGACCTTCTCGTCGGCAATCACGATGCCACAGCGTGAGCCAGGCAGACCCAACTTGGACAAGCTCATGCACAGGATGATGTTCGGGTTCCACAGCGGCGTGGCTTCGCTGAAGATAATGCCGGGGAACGGCACGCCGTAAGCGTTATCGATCACCAGTGGGATATCACGCTGTTGCGCCAAGAGATCGAGCTTCATCAGCTCTTCGTCGGTGATCACGTTACCGGTCGGGTTGGTGGGGCGCGATACGCAGATCATGCCGATGTCGTCACCGATGTTCAGATGCTCAAAATCGACGTGATACTTGAACTGGCCGTCTGGCAGCAGCTCGATATTGGGTTTGGCAGAGACAAACAGCCCTTCATCCAGTCCGGAATCGGCATAGCCAATATATTCTGGCGCCAGCGGGAACAGCACGCGGCGGCGAGTGCCGTCGGCGTAACGGCCAGCGAACAGGTTAAACAAGTAGAAAAACGCGCTCTGGCTGCCATTTGTCAGTGCAATATTCTGTGGCTCGATCTGCCAGCCAAGCTCTTCCTGCAGCATAGTGGCCAGCGCTTTCAGCAGGGCGTCTTTGCCTTGCGGGCCGTCGTAGTTGCACAGTGCCTCGGTCAGCTTGCCCTGATCGAGCATCTCCTGGCACAGCTGTTTGAAGTAGCTGGCCATCTCTGGGATCTGCGCCGGGTTACCGCCGCCAAGCATGATGGCACCTGGCGTGCGCAGGCCTTCGTTCAGATCGTCCATCAAGCGGGTGATGCCCGCGTAACGGGTAAATTTGTCGCCGAAAAGTGAAAAATTCATAGCTGCTGCAATATGGTTGTAAGCGGGTAGACGCCCACCATACCGCCAGATAAAAGCGGGTGCAATGCGGCTGATATCTTACCCGCCGGGCATAGATGTCGCTCGGCGGGCTTTTTACAGCATAACGCGCTGAATTATTGTGACCGATCGCCAGCCCACACCACCATCACCTTATCACCCCCATGTTGGCGACTAAAGGCATAGTAATGAGGCGTTTGCTGGGATTGCTGCGTACCGGCACCGACTGCCGGGTGGCGCTCGCGGAACTGGCCTAGTCGCTGCCAATGTGCCAACAACGGCGCTTTGGCTCCTTGCAGTTCACCCCAGTTCATATCCGAGCGCGTGCCTTGTAAAGGATCGGAACCGGTAGGGCCAAACGGCCGGCCACTCTCATCACCGTAATAAATCTGTACCGCGCCCGGAGCCAATAACAGCAGGTCTGCTGCTCGTTGCTGCAAAGGCAACGAACCTTTGGCATCGCTGGCGAAGAACAGGCGAGTGTCGTGCGAGGAAATATAGCTCAGCACGTTGAAGCCCAGCAGCTTGTCCGCCATTTGCTGATAGGTGGCATCGATATTGGAGAAGCAGCCCAGCGCCTGCGAGGCCTGATCCTGAAAATCGAAGTTGATCATCGCATCGAAGCCGTGCTGGTAATAGTCGCTTTTCATCACCCCGTGGCCCCAGGCTTCACCGGTCATCCAGAACGGCGCGTTATCCAGTGCCTGCTTGGGATTAGCCGCTTTCCACTCTGCCAGCGCCTCGGTGGCACGCTGCTTTAGCAGGTCCAGCGTGGGTTTATCGACGTGCTTGGCGGTATCAACGCGGAAACCGTCAATGCCGTAGTCGCGCACCCATTGGCTGAGCCAGGCCGTCAGATAATCGCGGGTGGTGGCCCCTGGGATTTCGCGCGCGGCGGTATCAGATTTATGGCGGAAGAACAGCGGTAGGCCGCTGGCTCCTGGCGCTTCAGTTTTGATGTCCGGAAGGAAAGCCAGTGACATGGTCAGGTCGTCGAAGCCCGGTGAGTCGTAATCGCCGATATCGGTGCGGATCCAGTTTTTCCCCCACCATTGGCTCCAGCCTGCTTTATCGCTGAAGTTAATGTAGTCGTTAAAGCTGTGCCAGCTCTGGCCAGGCCCCGGTTGCCAATCGCCCCAGTTTTTGCCGAGGATTTTTGCGGCTTCGTCACTCTTCAGGTACAGCGAGCCGAACTGAAACTGCTTCATATCGGCCAGCGTGGCATAGCCGACGTGATTCACCACCACGTCAAACAGGATGCGGATCCCACGTTGATGTGCTTGCTCCACCAGATTACGCAGATCCTGCTCGTTGCCCATATTGGCATCGAGCTTGGTCCAGTCCTGGTGGTAGTAACCGTGGTAGGCATAATGCGGGAAATCCCCTTTGGTTCCGCCGCCGACCCAGCCGTGGATCTGTTCCAACGGGGAACTGATCCACAGGGCGTTGACCCCCAGCTGTTGCAGATAATCCAGTTTTTTCGTCAACCCGGCGAGGTCGCCGCCGTGGAAGGTGCCGATCTCTTGCATGCCGTCGCCGTGGCGGCCATAGCTGTGATCGTTGGCTGGGTTGCCGTTTTCAAAGCGATCGGTCAGCACGAAATAGACCGTGGCGTTGTGCCAGTTGAAAGCCGCCTGTGGCGGCGTATTGGCTGACTCTAGCAATAGCAGACCCCCGCTGTTGGCTGCCGGTTGCAGGGTGATCTGGCCCTGAACCACCGTGGCGGTCTGGCCGGAGTAAAAATCGCGCACCGTTTCGCCTTCGGCAAAGGTGTCCTTCACCGCGATCGTGATCGGCTGGCCATCCCAGCGTTGGCAGGTGCGAGCTACGGCGGCGACGGTTTTTTCCGGTTCGGCCTTCAGGCTGAGCTGCAAGGTAGGAGTACCGCTGCGGGTGTCTATACGTACCTGATAATCACCATCGCGAAATAGCCGCCAGTTGACCGGCTCGCTATCGCTACAGGGTTGCAGCGACAACGTCTGGTTCAGCTTAACCACGTCGCTGGGCTGCCAGCACTGTTGGTTCTGATACAGCCGCAACGGCAGTTGGCCTTTGGCCAGGGTTGCCTGGCTGGTAAATAAACCACTGGTGGATTCGCTGAAGGCGGGGAAGCCTTGCAGCGTCCAGTTGGCCAATGCTGCGGGTGAAAGCAGCATCAGCAGGGGAAGGGTCAGGCGTTTCATGGCTCTCCTTACTCGTGGCAGGAAGCGTTTTTATCGTAGGGTAACCTAGTGTGCTGGATGGAGAAAAAATCGCCTCATCCCTGGGTAAGAATTTGGGGGCGGAGGGGGAAGGGGGAGACTGCTGCTCACTCCACAGGTTCAAAATGTAGCTACATAGCGAGCCGGAGCAGTCTCATTCAGTCAAACTTATTTCTTCAGCAACTGCGGGTTAACGCAGTTTTCTGTGACCGTACCGGTCAAGGCGGCAATCAGGTTATCCACGGCGCACTCGGCCATGCCGTAGCGAGTCTCATGGGTAGCGGAACCGATATGCGGCAAAGCGACCACGTTGGCCATTTTCAGCAGCGGCGAATCGACCGCGACCGGCTCTTGCTCGAACACATCCAATCCAGCGGCATGAATGGTACCGTCTTGTAAGGCTTCAATCAGCGCTTGCTCATCTACCACCGGGCCACGCCCCGCGTTAATCAAAATTCCGCTCTGCTTCATCTTCGCCAGCTGTTCGCGGCCAATCAGATGGAAGGTTTGCTCAGTGAGCGGCAGCGTAATGCACAGGAAGTCCGACTCGGCCAGCAGCGTATCGAGATCGCAACGGCGGGCATTGAAGCGTTGCTCTGCTTCTTCATGTGTACGGCGTGCGTTGTACAGCACCGGCATGCCAAAGCCAAAATGCGCGCGCTGCGCCAGCGCCAGGCCGATGCGGCCCATACCGAGGATGCCGATGGTTTTATGATGCACGTCAACGCCGTACCAGTCAGGCCCGATGCTGCTCTGCCATTCCCCTGCCTTGACCCGCTCAGCCACCTCGACCACCCGGCGTGCGGTGGCCAACACCAGGCTCATGATGGTATCGGCCACGGTTTCGGTCAGGATGGTTGGGGTATGCATCAACAGCACCCGGTGGGCGTTGAGCGCTGCAACGTCAAAGTTGTCATAACCGACGGAGACGGTGGACGCCGCACGCAGTTTGGGGGCGCGTTGCAAAAAGGCTTCGTCAATCTTGCCGCCGGAACCGAGGATGCCTTCGGCCTGTTGTAGCGCCTGATCGAAGGCGGCGTTGTCCAGTTGCAGACCGTCAAAGGCATGAACGGTAAAGTGCTGGTCCAGCTTGGCATGCAGGTCGGCAGGAATACGTTTGTACAACACGATTGCAGGCTTCATCAAATAACTCCATCTGGCGAACGAGATGTTCAACATAACATATTGCAGGAGAGTGAAGGGCTGAGCCCCTCACTCGCAAGATCAGGCCACCTGGGGCTGAGCTTCATTACGTGCTGGCTTGACGATCAGCGTCAGCCCCACTGAGGCCAGCAGCGCGATAGCCATAAACATATAGGAGGCCGCCGGGCTGCCGGTTGCCCCGTTGAGGTAACCGACAAACCAGGAGCCGAAGAAGGAGCCCAACGCACCCATGCTGTTAATCAGCGCCATGGCACCCCCGGCGACGTTTCTTGGCAGCATCTCCGGAATGATGGCGAAAAACGGACCGTAAGGCGCATACATGGCCGCACCGGCGACCACCAGCAGACCATAGGAGATCCAGAAATGGTTCGGGCCAATGGCGTAGGAAGCGAAGAAGGCCAGCGCGCCAATCAACAACAGCGGCCAGACAAACAGCTTACGGTTCTGCATCTTGTCCGATGCCCAGGAAACCACGATCATCGCAATGGTGGCGGCCAGATAAGGTACCGACGACAACCAGCCCGCTTCAACCATCCCCATCTGCATACCGCTGCGCAGGATCGAAGGCAGCCACAGCACAAAGCCATACACGCCGATGCTCCAGGCAAAATATTGCATGCACAGCAGGATCACGTTGCGCGAGCGGAAGGCTTCGCCGTAGTTGCGTACCGCCTTGATACCTTTCTGCTCCTCGGCCAGTTGCTGTTGCAACGCCAGCTTTTCCTGATCGCTCAGCCAGCCGACCTGTGACGGTTTGTCTTTGACCAGCACCCACCAACAGAATGCCCAGATCACCGCAGGAACCCCTTCGATGATAAACATTTCACGCCAGCCAAAGGCGTGGATCAGGTAGCCGGAAACCACCGACATCCACAACACCGTGACTGGATTGCCGAGGATCAGGAAGGTGTTGGCGCGAGAGCGTTCAGACTTGGTAAACCAGTTGCTGATGTAAATCAGCATTGCGGGCATCACCGCCGCCTCCACCACGCCGAGGATAAAGCGGATCGCTGCCAGCATCGGGATATTGCTGACCATGCCGGTCAGCGAGGCGCAGCCGCCCCACAGGATCAAACACCAGAAAATCAGCTTCTTGACGCTACGGCGTTCGGCGTAGATGGCGCCGGGGATTTGGAAGAAGAAATAGCCGAGGAAAAACAGGGCACCCAGCAGGGATGACATCCCTTTGGTGATGCCAAGATCGTCATTAATCCCGGCGGCAGAGGCAAAGCTAAAGTTGGCGCGGTCCAGATAGGCCAGGCTGTAGGTGATAAACACGATGGGCATGATGTACCACCAGCGTTTGGCCGCAATAGTTGCTTTAGTCATGTGCAGAACCCTTCAGTGGAGTCTTCTCACCAGCGGTGGCTTGCAGCCATCCGCTGGGGCTTGTGCTCTCCCGGCGTGCCTCGGTTGTAGGGACAGAGGTGGGCGCTCATTGGAGCAAATGATTATTCCGCCAGTGCGGCACGGGTTGGCAGCCCTTCGCTGTCGCCGATGGCCTGGATGGCCAGCGAACCGATCTTGTTGCCGCGTTGTACCGCCTGGATCAGCGTTTTGCCTTCCAGCAGGGCGCTCAGCGTCCCAACCGCGAAGCCGTCTCCGGCACCGACGGTATCAACCACGTTGGTGACTTTGACCGCGGGTACCGCAGCCTGGTCGCCGGCGGCGGTTTTAAACCAGGCACCCTCTGGCCCGGTTTTGATGATCACGGCCTGTACGCCGCGCTCCAGATAGAAATCGGCGATGCCTTCCGCGGTGGATTGTCCGGTCAGGATCTGGCCCTCTTTTAACCCTGGCAGCACCCAGTCGGCCGCGCAGGCCAGCTTGTTGAGCTGTTCGATCATCAGCTCCCGGCTAGACCACAGCACTGGGCGCAGGTTGGGGTCGAAGGAGATGGTTTTGCCCAGGGCGCGCATCTCGGCGGCGGCGAAATGGCACAGCTCCAGCGACTCGGCAGACAGCGCGGCGGCTACTCCGCTCAGGTGCAGATGGCGCGCCCCGGCGAAGTAGTCACGATCGAAGTCGGCGGTGGAAAGATGGCTGGCGGCGGAGCCTTTGCGGAAATACTCTACGCTGGGATCGGTTCCATCGGTATTTTTAGATTTCAGCTGAAAACCGGTTGGGTAGCGGCCATCAACGGTGACCCGCTGGGCATTAACCCCTTCTTTCGCCAGCTGTTGCAGGGTAAAGCGTCCAAACGAGTCATTACCTACCCGGCTGACCCAGCCGACGTTCAGACCCAGGCGGGCCAGTCCGATCGCTACGTTCAGCTCGGCACCGGCGATGCGTTTGGTAAAGCTTTCAACCTCGGCCAGATCGCCAGTTTGCGCTGCGACAAACATCGCCATGGCTTCACCCAGCGTGACGACATCTAAAGAATTTTGCGTGCTCATCATGCCTGCTCCCCACGTAACATATCCACGTAATGGCGGGTTACCGCCTCCAGATCGCTGCCCTGTAGCGGGAACTCGATGCCGCGTGGTACGTCCTGCGGCAAGCGGGCCAGTACTTCACGCCAGCTACCGTCGGTATCATCCAGGGCGATGGCGCGCCAGCCGCGTGGGCCAAGGGTGGCGGCTTTAACATGGATATAGCCGACGTGTGCGGCCAGCAGATTGGCGGCGGCCAGGGCGTCTTGCCCCACCCAATGCCAGTTGGCCATGTCGAACGTCATCCCGACCGGCAACTGGCTCTCTTCCACCGCAAGGAAAAAGGCGTTCATCAACGACAGGATGCCGCAGTCTGGCGTTTGATCGTTCTCGACCACCAGTTGGACTGCGGATTGCCCCAGCGCGATTTTTAACTCGGTAAAGTCAAAGCCTGGCCGGTAGTGGCCTAAAGCGAGTTTGAGCCTACTGGCTTGCAGGATCTTCGCCTCTGCCAAAAAGGCGGGCAGATTCGGGTTCAGGGTGTGCTGTGGGGTAAACAGTGACTCAGGAGCGGAATACACGGCGGCCAATTGGTGTTGCTGCAGGGCTTTTGCCAGAGTGGGTAAAGCGTCCAGTTCCTGCGGGGAAAGCAGTTCACGGCGGATTTCCACGCCGTCTGCGCCTGCCTGAGCGATCAGGGGTAATAACGCCGCCTGCCCCCCTAGCTGCTGTACCTTGTCGTTGCCGTAGGCGCTGGTTACTACAATAATCTGTTGCTTCATCTTTTGGCTCCTGAGGTGACCTATCACCACCGCGACTGTTATTGCCACGGTAAATGGAACCGGTTCCATTGAAAAGCAGCAGCATGCAGAATTATGATCGCAATCACGGAGTTGGTTAAAAAACGGCCCCTCACCCCAACCCTCTCCCACAGGGAGAGGGAGCTGATAGCCCCTGCACTGATGGAAGAGCGAAGATAATCTCGGCAAGGCTTGAGCTTCCAGTTATCCAGGGAGAGTCAACATATGCACATGATGAGTCTCCGTACTTTCAGGGGGCCTCTGTGGGAGCTATCCAGAGTACATAGTTAGCCCGTGCAGTTTTGGAAAGTAAGGAGAAAGAACAAGAAAGGCAAGGTATTACGCAAAGCAATCAACGCACTCGATCGGTCCCCTCTCCCTGTGGGAGAGGGTTAGGGTGAGGGGTCAACGCTGGGTGGAGCCACGAACGATCAGCTCACCGGAGAATAGCTGCTCGCTAACGGGATCATCGAGGCCCTGGATACGTTGCACCAGCAGCTCCAACGCGGCATGCCCTATCTGGTAGGTGGGCTGTTTCAGGGTGGTGATCCCCACCCCGGCCAGCTCGGCCCAATCCAGTTCGTCAAACCCCAGCAGGCCAATGTCGTTGCCCCACTGCATGCCCAGGTGGCGCATAGCGCGCGCAACTTGCAGCGTTAGGGCACCGTTGGCCGAGATCACCGCTTTGCGCATGCCGCGATGGCGGGTGTTGAAGGTCTGTAATACCGTTGCCAGCTTTTCGGCGTCGTTGAGCGGAGTTTCAGCCTGTTCGGCGGATAAATCGGGATGTTTGGCCATGGTCTGGCGAAAGGCGTGCAGACGCTCGAGCCGGGTATTCACGGAGCCAATCGGCTCACTGAGGAACAGGATCGCCTCAAATCCCTGTTGTAACAAATGCTCCGTCGCGGTGGTGGTGGCCTCGTGGTTATTCAGGCCCACTACGTCGCAGGCGAAATCGGGAATTTTACGGTCGATCAGCACCATCGGCAGCATCGATTGTTGCAGCATGGAGAGCGCGTCTTCGCGCATCCCGACGGCGTTCACCACAATCCCTTCCACCCGGTAGCTGCTCAGCAACTGTAGATAGTGCTGCTCCTGATTGATCTCGTTATTGGTGTTACAGACCAGCAGGGTAAAGCCATGTTGACGGCAGGCGGCTTCGATACCGCGCATCACGTCGACGGAATAGGGATTGGTGATATCGGCGATGATCAGGCCGATCAGCCGCGTTTGTCCGCCTTTCAGGCTGCGTGCCATCTGGCTTGGGCGATAGTCGAGCTGCTGGATCGCGATGTCGATACGTTGCTTGAGGGCGTCGGAGAGCAGGTGCTGTTCACCATTGAGATAGCGCGACACGCTGGTTTTGCCGGTTTGGGCGTGTTTTGCCACATCACTGATGGTGGCGCGCCCTGAGGCACGCGTTGCTTTATCACTGCTCACAGCCAATCTCCCCTGCGGTTCAATGCCAAGGAGACTAACACACCAAGCCCAAAGCCGGGAATGACCCTTGTCAGGAGGTGGCCTCCTGCGCTTTAGCCTGCGTCTGGATTTTCTTGCCGGGGCTGCTGAGGGTGAAGACAGAAATCAGCGTGACACCCAAGGCAAGGCAGCCAAGGATCAGGTAAGTGTCGGCGAACCCCATACGGTCATACAGGCTACCTGCAAAGGCAGAGAGGAAGATGGCGGCCCCTTGTTTGGCAAACTGGAAACCAATCAGATAGATCGTGGCGGAAAGGCGGGTATCAAAGTTGGCGGTGATGTACTTGAAGGAGCCGACCAGCAAGAAAGGCACTTCCAGCGCGTGCAGCATTTTCAGCATGATGACTTCCAGTGCCGTTGTGGCAAAGGCGGAGCCAATAATGCGTATGGACATGATGGTACCGGCCAGCAGCAGCGTATTTTTCGCCCCGATGCGGTTAATAATCCACGGCGAGCAGAACATGATCAGCGCATTGGCCAATTCTCCGGCGGTGGTCGCATAACCGAAGACTTCGGTACCGCGCTGGGGCGAGCTGAAGAAGGTTTTGAAGAAGTTGGCAAACTGTTGATCGAACACGTCATAGACGCAGGCTACGCCGACCACATACAGGATGAACATCCACATCTTCGGCATCCTGAACAGCGCTACCACCATCCTCAGGTTGAACTGGCTCTGGTTGGCACCCAGTTTGCCCATGACCATGGCGTTAGGATTTTCGCGCGGGTTGGCCAGGATCAGGAGTAGCATCAGTAGCACTGCGGCTCCAGAACCCATCCAAAAGACGATATCCGGATTGATGTTGAATAACACCCCGGCGGTAGACGCACAGATCCCCCAGCCGAAACAGCCAAACATCCTTGCCTTGCCGTATTCGAAGGCACTCTTGCGGCTGACTCGCTCGATATAAGCCTCAACGGCTCCCGCGCCCCCTGAAAAAGCAAATCCGATATAGGCCCCGCCCACCATGGCTCCGAGCAAGACGTTGATTTTCAATAACGGTGCAAAGACGTAGAGGAAGAAGGGGGCAAAGAAAAACAGCAACAGGGTAATCACCCAAAGCAGATGTTTTTTCAGCCCGAGCTTATCGGAAATAATGCCGAAAATGGGTTGGAAGAGAATGGCAAACAGAGACAGACAGGAAAATACCAGGCCAGTTTCGGTTTTATTCAACCCGATGACTTCAGACAGCCAGATCGGCAGAAACGGAAAGCAGGTGGCCATAATGAAAAAGTAGAGGAAAAAGAAAGCGCCAAATATCCAGAAGTTACGGTTATTTTTATAGGTACAGACGGTGGCGTTCATGGTGATTGTCCTTCCACGACGAGCTTTGGGTGTGCAGCGGCCCGCCGTGGTGAGCGCTGCACCTGCAAATCTATGGGATAACTCAGAGCTGTTCCAGGCCGATCAGCATGGCGCTTTCCGGATCCAGTACCGGTAACGCCAGGCCGACCTGTGCCAGCCATTCCCCGCTAACGTCGCAGGGCTGTTTCATCCAGGCGGGTAACTGGCGCATGGTATGGCCACCCTGCTGTTGGTGAATCAGCGGCGGGGTATCCAGCAGGGTGATCCGATAACGTGCATCCGGCCTCAACCCTGGAATGCGCAAATTACCCGGCAACTGGTGATCCGGCATCGCCAACTGGCTGACCAGAATGACTGCTCGCTCCTGTCCTGGGGCAACCACGCCATTAATCTGGGTGCTTGGGTCGTGATGATCGATACGGATAACATCGCCGCTATGTAGCAGCGGCCGGAGAGATTTGTGCAACGCCACATAGCGGACGAAGCCAAGCTGTTCGGCGTCACCTTCTTTGACCGGGTCGAGTTCGATACCCATGTGACCGAACAGCGCCGTCAGGCCGCGAAAACCGATGCTGTGCTGACGTTCGGTGGCGTGACAACGTCGGTTGCCGATGTGTGAGCCCATCACTTCCGGGGGGAAGAAATAGCTCATGCCGCGCTGAATAGTTTGGCGTTCCAGCGCGTCGTTGTTGTCGGAGGCCCAGAAGCGGTGGCAGCGTTGCAGGACCTCATAATCGATACGGCCCCCACCGGAGGCGCAGGATTCGAATTCCACCTGCGGGAAGCGTTCCCTCAAACTATCCAACAGGCGATAGAATTGCTCGGTCTGGGCTGTCAGCGAGGCGCGGCCAAGGTGAGCGGGTTGCACGATCTCGCGGTTCATGTCCCACTTGATGTAGTCGATATCATGATTGCTCAGTAGCCAGTTCATGCGCTCCAGCAGGTATTCGAAGACCTGTGGGTTGCACAGATCGAGCACGTACTGAAAACGCCCGGTAGGTTGCTGATAACCCGGTAAACCTAGCACCCAGTCGGGGTGAGCCCGGAACAGATCGGAATCTGGATTGATCATCTCTGGCTCCACCCAGATACCGAATTCCATGCCTAGCCGTTTAACATGCTCGATCACCGGTGCCAGCCCGTTCGGGTATTTTTTCTCGTCCAGATACCAGTCGCCAAGTGCGGCGCGATCGTGGTTGCGCCCACGGAACCAGCCGTCATCAATGATAAAGCGTTCTACGCCAAGTTCGGCCGATTTGGTGGCCATTTGCATGATGTACTCGGGCTGGTGGTCGAAATAGATGCCCTCCCAGGTATTGAGATGCACGGGACGTGGCTTGTGTTCAGGGAAGTGCAGGATATTCTGGCGGACATAACGGTGAAACTGCTGGCTGAGCGCATTCAGACCCGTGCGAGAGCTGGCGGCATACAGCCAGGGCGTGCTTAGGCTGGCTCCGCCTTCCAGCTCCTGCTCGCCTGGCAGATACAGGGCCTCTGCCTGCAACAGGCGGCGGCCATCGGTTTTCACATCGGCGCGCAGGCGATGGTTGCCGCTCCAACCGAGATGAATGCCCCAGACTTCCCCTTGTTGCTCGCTGAAGCCACGGCTACCTACCATCATGCCGGGGAAGTATTCATGAGAGCTGCGCCCTCGGCGGTTTTCCTGCAGGTATCCACCATGCTCCAGGGTGACGCGGTGCGGTTGGAACTCGCGGATCCAGCGGCCATGAAACGCCATCACTTCACCAGCACGCTCAGGCAAGGGCAGTGTTAACGCCAATCGGTTAACCCAGTAACGAGCAGCATGATGATTGATCAACGTATGGCGCATCTTTAGCACGCCGCTGGCGCTGTCCAATTGCAGTTCGCTGCGTAGTTGCAGCCCAGCCTGTGGGTCTTCTGCCAGGATCAGTAACTGATTGTCTTGATGCGTGATTTCGCTGGTGGTGAATACGGGTGACCAATCGTAGCCGTCACGATGGCCTTCCACTCCCGGTGAGCCAAACAGACCGCGTCCAGATTCTGCCGCCAGCGTCAGTGGCGCATCGACATCCAGCCTGCCGTTGGGCACCGCCCGGCTCAGCGTCAGGACATCTTCCGGCATAAACCCGCTTAAATGAGGGCCCCAATAGAGAATTTCGGCAAACGGCTGGCAACGAACAATGACGTCGGTCATGGGGCTGGTTAACCGCACAATGGTGGGTTCCATGTTTTGACTCCTTTACGATCTTTGGCTCAACTCAGTGGCCTCATCATTGATCCGAAACGTTTCGGATTAAAACCTAAACGTTTCGGAACTGTGATCTGGTCGGGCAAAAAACGTCGTTGTTTTAAACGATCAGGAGGTAAGGGGGAGCTCGTCAGGGTTGGGTTTTAGCACCGGTTGCCACAGTACCTGTAATTGTTGCAGGGGTTCACCACGGATCAGGCCAAGAGTCATTTGTGCGATTTGTTGGCCGACTTCTGCGCGGGTGGCTTGGACGATGGAGGCTACAGGAAGATCGAGCAGGCTTTCCGCTGGTAATCCGTCATACACCACCAGAGAAACTCCACCGGGGCCGAGTTTATCGGCATCACGAAGCGCCATTGCTGCCCCCTCGCCGTGACCGTTGCAGTCGGTAATGATTGCCGTTGGTGGATCGGCTAACGCCAATAACGCTTGGGTGGTCAGATAACCCGCGCGACGGCTTGGCGTGATACTGCACAGATAATCGTCACGTTGTTGCAGTTGATGGTTGGCCAATCCATCCAGATAACCTTGGCGGCGCTGGCTGATAAATGACTGCTGGTTATTTTCGCCCAGATAGGCAATTTTCCGGTGGCCGAGCGCCACCAGATAGTCCACGGCCATCAGGCTGCCAGCGCGATTATCAAAATCAAACCAGGCGTAATCTTTCACCAGTTGGCTGCGGCCGAGCGCCAGAAACGGGAAGTTAAGCCGCTGTAATTCATGCAGACGCGGATCGTTGTCTAGCGTATGGGCAACAATCAACGCATCAACACGTTTGCTGGCAATCAGACGAGTAAAGGCCTGATGGGGCGCATCATCTGCCAGCAGCAGCAGATCGATCTCGTGGCGTACCAATTCATTGCTGATACAACCGATCATCTCCATCAAGGTAGAGTTACTTAACGTGTAGTTATTGAAGGGGAAAACCAGACCAACGGCGTCGATTTTGCCCATTTTTAAGCGGCGTGCCAGGGTATTGGGGCGATACCCCAAACGCTCTGCCTCAGCCTCTACCCGTTGGCGCGTATCTTGGGCCACGTCGCCGTAGCCATTCAGGGCGCGACTCACGGTGGTAACGGAGAGATCCAATGCTTTGGCAATCGCTTTCAGGGACATATTTCACTCTACAGAAGGTGTTGGGATGCCGGGCGAGAGTAACACAGGCAGAGGAACCGGCGGGAGAGGTGAGGGCAGGAAATGCGAACTGGCGGGGCAAAGGCCCCGCACTGTGGGCTTACAGCGGGCTGAGAGTGATCTCGACGCGGCGGTTCTGCGCCTTGCCTGCGGTGGTGCTATTGGAGGCGATCGGGTTATCCGGGCCAGCACCGGTTGAGCGGATGCGGTTGGCGGCTACCCCTTGGGTGATTAGCGCGCTGGCCACACCGTCTGCACGTTGCTGGGACAGCGTCATATTATGCGCACGGGCCCCGGTGCTGTCGGTGTAACCCACCACGTTGACGGCGGTTTTTTCATACTCTTTCAGCACCATCGCCACGCCGGTCAGGGTGTTGGCGCCCGCCGGTTTCAGCGTGCTGCTGTCGGTATCGAAGGTCACGTTGTTCGGCATATTCAGCACGATATTATCGCCCTGACGGGTAACGCTAACGCCGGTGCCTTTCATTTTGTCGCGCAGTTTGGCTTCCTGCACGTCCATGTAGTATCCGGCGCCACCGCCCAATGCGGCACCGGCTGCGGCGCCGATCAGCGCGCCTTTGCCACGGTCTTTTTTCGATGAAGAGATCATACCGATACCGGCACCCAGGGCAGCGCCAACGCCAGCGCCAATACCGGACTTGCCGGCTTCTGACTCCCCGGTGTAAGGGTTGGTGGTACAAGCCGATAGCGTCATGGCAACGGCTACTGCACCAGCAATTATCGCAATGCGTTTTTTCATTGTTAGTTCCTTTAAAAGCAGGGATATCTGCGTGCGCTACTCCAAACTGGAGGCGCTAAATCGTCGGCATTCAGCCGCCAGCCCCAAACGGGCCGCGCAACTATGACGTACCTTTTGGCCAGCAGTTCCGATAAAAATCGTGACAAATTATAAACCTGTAAGCCAGGCAGGAAGGTAGCCGCCAAATCGCCGCTTGGGAACCAGAACAAACTGAATTGATGTGGGAGTGGTTGATCTTTCGGACAAAGGGGCGAAGAATTTCGCCCCGATGAGATGCGATTAGGCTAACGTTTCGCCATTGCTGGCGATCACGCGGCGATACCAGTCGAAGCTCTGTTTTTTCGAGCGGTCAAAGCTGCCGCTACCGTCGTCGTGCTTATCCACGTAGATAAAACCGTAGCGCTTACTGTATTGCCCGGTGGTGAAGGATACGCAGTCGATACAGCCCCAGGGGGTAAAGCCCATTAGCTCAACGCCGTCTTCGATCACCGCTTTTTTCATCTGCTCGATGTGCGAACGCAGATAGGCGATGCGGTAATCGTCGTGGATCTGGCCATCGGCCTCGGGCTTATCCAGTGCACCGAAGCCGTTCTCGACGATAAACAGTGGCTTCTGATAGCGTTCATAGAGAATGTTGAGCGTATAGCGCAGCCCAACCGGATCGATTTGCCAGCCCCAGTCGGACGCTTTCACATAAGGGTTCGGCACGCTGCCTTCAAAACCGGCCAGGGCCGTGCCCGTGCCGATGGAGTCTGCCTGCACCGCGTTACTCATGTAGTAGCTCAGGCCGATATAGTCTGCACAGCCTTCACGCAGGATCTGCTCATCCTCGGGTTGCATCTGGATGTGGTAACCCTTGCGCTCCCATTCATGCAGGATGTAGGACGGGTAATAGCCGCGCATATGCACATCGCCAAACAGGAAGCGTTCACGCATCGCCTCTTGGGCGTACATCACGTCGTCCGGATTGCAGGAGAACGGATACAGCGGCACCATGGCGATCATGCAGCCAATCTGCAGGGCCGGGTTGATGGCATGCCCCAGTTTGACCACCTGTGCGCTGGCGACAAACTGATGGTGCAGTACCTGGTACATGCACTCTTCCGGATTCGGTTCCTGGGTGAAAATCACCCCTGAACAGCAGTAGCCGAACAGCGGGGTCTTCCAGTTGCGCTGGTTGTTGATCTCGTTGAAGGTCATCCAGTACTTCACTTTGTGCTGGTAACGGGAGATGACCACTTCGCTAAAGCGCACAAAGAAATCGACTACCTTGCGGTTCTTCCAGCCGCCATATGCTTTCACCAGATGCCATGGCATCTCAAAGTGGGAAAGGGTGATCACCGGCTCAATGCCGTATTTCAGCAACTCGTCAAACAGGTTGTCGTAGAACTGTAATCCTTCTTCGTTCGGTTCCAGCTCATCCCCCAGCGGGAAGATGCGCGACCAGGCAATAGAGGTACGGAAGCACTTGAAGCCCATTTCGGCAAACAGCGCGATATCGCCTTGATAACGGTGATAGAAGTCCACCGCCTCGTGGTTGGCGTAGAGGTAGCCTGGCTCAATGCCGTCGGTGATCACGCGATCGACGCCGTGGGCACCGCTGGACAGCACATCGACGATGCTTGGGCCTTTACCGCCCTGATCCCAGCCGCCTTCAACCTGATGTGCCGCTACCGCGCCACCCCACAGGAAATTATCCGGTAACTGTTTTTTCATAACTTTGCTTCTTTTGGTAGATGAATTTAGGCCATTTCAGGCTTGTTGAGTGGTGCCGCTGGCGCAGGCTGTTCTTCTTTGAAGCCGACGATATAGGTTAGTACCGCACCAAGCACAAATGCCACGCAGATGGACAACAGGAAGCCAAGGAACTGCGGCATATGGCCTTCTTTAAAGAACACCGGCAGCACGGCAATCCCTGGCAGGCAATAGCTCCATGACACCGCGTTGAAGGCTCCGGCAATGGAACCGCCGACCGCACCGGCGACACAGCCGCAAATCATTGGGCGTTTCAGACGCAACGCCACGCCGTAGATGGCGGGCTCCGTGATGCCAAACAGGGCGGTCATGCCCGCAGACAGCGAAACGCGCTTCATCTCCGGGTCTTTGGATTTCAAATAGACGCCCAGCACGGCACCCGCCATGGCAAACACCGGCGAGGCTTGCAGGCCGGTAAAGGTGTCATAACCCAGTGTGGCATAGTTCCCCACGGTGACCGGCGTGATCCCCCAGTGTACGCCCAGCGTGACCAACGGCATCCACAGTGCGCCTACCACCGCTCCGGCAATGGAAGGGCTGAGGTGATACAGCGTGTTATAGACGCCACCGATGGCACCGCCAATCATGTTGCCGATCGGGCCAAAGGCCAGCAGCGTCAGCGGCACCATGATCGCGATACAGAACATCGGCGTGAACAGGTTGCGGATCACCAGCGGCAGGATGCGTTCAAAGAAACGCTGCACATAAGACATGATCCAGACCATCAATATGATCGGGATCACCGAGGCGGTGTAGCTGAGATACTGCACCGGCATGCCCAGGAAGGTGAGGGGATCGGCGTTAATCGGGATACCGGCCACCTCGGCCAGCACCCTGGCAATCTGTGGGTTATTGACGGCTTCCTGCATCAAAGCCTGCATGGCCGGATCGGCAGAGTTCACCAACAGGATTTTATTGGCGGTGAGCATGTTCATATAGTCTGGAGAGACCAGCGCACAGGCCGCGATCACTGCGGTGAACGGGTTGACGTTGAATTTTTTCGCGGCGGTGAAGGCCACCATCACCGGCAGGAAGGTGAAGCCGGTCCAGGAAACGAAGTTCAGGATACGATAGGTGCCGCTGGCCGGATCCATCCAGCCCAAGGCAGCAAACAGCGAGATGAGCCCCTGCAACACCCCGCAGGCTGCCAGCGGATACAGGAAGGGGGCGAAGATGCTGGAGATAATGTCCATCAGGCGGCTGACGATGCCGACGTTCGGCGCGCTGACCGCCACGTTCTCATCCATATTGACCAGCTTCAGCACTTCCCGATAGGCATCGCCGACGTGGTTGCCGATCACCACCTGCAATTGGCCACTGGATTCGATAACGGTAATAACGCCTTTGACGCGTTTCAGCGTGTCTTTATCGGCCTGGCTACCGTCTTTTAAAATAAATCGTAAACGGGTGGCGCAATGTGTGACATTAATCACATTATTATCGCCACCAATCAGGCGCACGATCTCTTTTGCCGAGTCAGCATAATTAATTGCCATCAACGTAACTCCATCTGTGGGGTACAGAAATATCGGGCTTTATTGTAGGTCGAAGGTGATTTCTAAATGGATAGTAGCAAACGGCAAGAGAATGTCACGATATAACAAAATGGCAAAATAGTGATTTGTCACATGCAAAAAACAGGGTGTTATTTAACGTGCTTTAACTAATAACATTAATGGCCGAGGCTTTTAGCCAGCTTTTTCCCTATCGCCTCCAACATATACATCACCGGTACCTGGGTAGTGATATCGTATTCGCTGGCAATGCGGATTTGCGGCATGTGATAAGAGAGATTAAAGTCCGCCATGCGCGCCAGTGAAGAGGTTTCGCTATTAGTAATGCTGACGATCTTACAGTTATGCAGGCTAAACTGGCTGGCCAGTTTAAGAATTTCCGGCGTTTCTCCAGAAACCGATAAAATAATGGCTACCGCGTTTTTATACATATCGCTGCTGATGGGATAATAAGGATCATCGATATAATTACTGAATTTACCGACGTTAGAGAAAAAACGGGCGCCGTACTTACCTAAGGTGCCGGATGTTCCTGCTCCAACAAAGATGATCCGTTCCGCGTTGGCAATGTGCGCTGCCGCATCCGTAATTAACTGTTCAAACTCTTCATTGTTAATACTCTTGAAGAAGCTGACAATTTCACTGACGCCGGAGGTTAGCAGCAGCTTGTCTTCCTGTTCCAGAAAGAGTTTAAAACGAATGCGGAATTCCGAATAGCCGCTGAAATTCATTTTCTTACAAAAGCGTAATACCGTGGTGGTGGAGACCTTGGCACCGTCCGCCAGCTCGCGAATGGTCATATACATAACCTTGTCCTTATTTTTGATGACGTAGTTGTACACCATCAATTCAAGACCGTTGAGCTTGGATAAGGCGATATGGGTAAACATGCTGGATCTCGTTGACAAGGTTGGCTGCCAAAGTACCAGAAGCGGGCAGGGATGACAAAGCCCGCCCGCCGCTTCTTCAGGGGTAGCGCAGTTCGGTTGCGGCCCAGTTCATGATCAGCGTATGGGCCTGGGTCTCCTGGTTGAACTGGCGTTGTACTTCACTGAACCCATGCTTGCGGTAAAAGGCGCAGGCCCGCAGATTCTGCTCGTATACCTCCAGGCTCAGCCAGCCGTGCTGTTGCTGCACATGCTCCATCAGCGCTGCTCCGACGCCTTGGCCGTGGAAGCTTTCATCGACAAACAGCGCACCCACAAAGCGTTCATCCAGCACGCTGATAAAACCGGCGATCTGCTGGTGGTGCAGATAAACCCAGGTTTTGGCGCGTGGCAGATAGCTTTCACGCACCAGTTGGGCGGTTTGCTGCCAATAATCGGCCGCGATAAACGGATGGGCTTGGGTGGTACTTGCCTGCCACAGCGTCATAAGCGGCTCGATATCTGCCGGGACGGCGGTGCGGATCATGCCTGGCGCTGCTTTGGGTGGCAGAAGCACCCGGTAACATGATCGTTCACCAGGCCGCTGGCCTGCATAAAGGCATAGCAGGTGGTTGAGCCGATAAATTTAAAGCCGCGCTTTTTCAACGCTTTGGACAGGGCATCGGACTGTTCGGTTTTGGCTGGGACTTCGCCAAGCGCCTGCCAGTGATTGATCAGCGGCTTGCCGGTGACGAATTGCCAGATAAAGGTGACAAAATCCTCTCCGGCGGCTTCCATCGCCAGATAGGCCTTGGCATTGTTGATAATCGCCTCAATCTTGCCGCGATGGCGGATGATGCCGCTGTCTTGCATCAGCGTTGCCACGTCTTGTTCGGTCATGGCTGCGATGCGCTGCGGATCGAAATTGTGGAAGGCACGGCGGTAGTTTTCACGTTTTTTCAGCACGGTGATCCAGGAAAGACCGGCCTGCTGGCCTTCCAGGCACAGCATTTCGAACAGCTCGCGTGCGTCGGTGGTGGATACGCCCCATTCCTGGTCATGATACTCAAGATATAGCGGATCGGCGGTAACCCAACCGCAACGTTCGATGGCCATACGAGGATTCCTTTTGCTGTATTTATTTACAGGTAATCATCGCCGTAAGTTGCCTGCTTGGCAACCCTTCGCACGATTTATCGTCAGTTAACTTGACGTTATGTGAATCCCCGCAATATTTACTACACGGCTATGGCGATAACTGCCAACGATAAGAACAGGATTTCCTCTATTTATGACTAGGAGTCTATTTATGCCTCTGAAAAGAAAGGTCAAGCACACCCCAAAGGTGCTTGCCGTGGCGTTAGCTTTTTGCCTCAGTGCTACGGCACAGGCTTACGATCAACTGTACGTGTTTGGCGACAGTCTGAGTGATACCGGCAATAACGGCCGCTTCACTTATGACAGTAACCAACATCGGCTGTATGACGAAATACTAGGCCAGCGCATTGGTGCCGCGCTGGTGGCGTCCGATAACGGTGGCTACAACTATGCTGCCGGTGGTGGCGTGGCCGTACCGGCGCTAAACCCGGCGGACAATACCGAGGATCAGCTACAAAGCTACCTTGCGCGGGTTAACGGCAGGGCCGACGGCGACGGTCTGTATATTCACTGGATTGGCGGTAACGATCTGGCCGCCGCGGCGATGAATGTGGCAACCGCACCGGAGGTGGCCTATACCAGCGCCTTGGCGGCGGCGACGCAGGTGCACGCTTTATTGAACGCCGGTGCCGGGACGGTGATAGTGCCAACGGTACCCAATATCGGCTCAACCCCGCAGTTGATGGAACTGATTATCCAGCAGGCGCTGGGGCCAGTGCAGGGCGCGGCCATACTGGCGGCGTACGGCAAGCTTAATACTCTCGCCACGCCGGATAACGCTTCGCGCCAGCAGGCGATCCATCAGGCTTTAGGTGCCGCGGCACAGCAGGCCAGCAGCAATCCTCTGGTGCAACAGGCCATCGCTGCCCAACTGAGCGCGGCTTTTGACAGTTTCAGCGCCCAGGCGGCCCAGCTTACCGATTTTTATAACCAGAGCGAAGATCGCCTGTTGGCTCAGGGCGGCGGTAATATCGTGCGCGTAGATGTCAACAAACTGTTCGGTGAGGCGATCGCCAATCCGGGCCAGTTTGGTTTTACCAACACCGCCGGTATGGCCTGCCCAGCGGGAGTTTCTTCGGCGGTATGCAGTTCGTCCATGCCAGGCTTTAACAGCGAGCAGGCTTATCTGTTTGCCGATCATTTCCACCCTAGCCCACAGGCTCACCAACTGATCGCCGATTATATTCAGGCGGTATTGGATGGCCCGGCGCAGGCAGTGGCACTCAACCAGGCAACCGCCGCCTTCGCGCGTGATAGCCGTGCTACCCTGGACAGCCGTTTTCAGCAGCTACGCACCAACAGCAATCCGCAGGGGTCATTTGGCGTGTTCGGCGGCTATGCCGGGCAACGTTACGATTATTCTGCCAATACGGTTTCCGGGGATGGCGACGCCACCACGCATAACCTAACGCTGGGCGTAGATTATCAACTGACGGATAAGTGGCTGATAGGTGCGTTGATCTCAGGTTCCAACGACAATCAGCAACCTTCCAGCCGTTACGATTATAAGGCGCGTGGCGTGCTGCTGTCGGCCTTCAGCTCAGTAACGCTGTTTGAGCAGGGATGGGTCAATGCCGATTTGCACTATGCCAGCGTGAATTACGACGATATTAACCGCAGTATGCAGCTGGGTTCGCTGACTCGCACAGAAACCGGCGATACCGATGGTAAGCAGTGGGGCGCACGCGTTACTGCGGGGTATGACTTCCCAATCGCTTCGTACCTCACCACTGGGCCGATGGCCCAGTTTGCCTGGGATTACAGCAACGTCTCCGGTTATAGCGAGAATGGCGACGACAGTACGGCCATGCGTTTCAACGATCAGACCTATCATTCGCAGATCGGCGCTGTAGGATGGCGATTGGATAGCCAACTTGGGGTAGTTAATCCCTACGCGGAGGTGAGCTATCAGCATCAGTTCGGTGATGGCGTTTACCGGGCAGGCGGTGGATTGAAATCGACCCAGACCTCATTCACCCGCGACAGCGCCAGCCAGGATAAAAACTGGATGGATATCACCTTGGGGGCGAATATGCCATTGAGCGATCGGGTGGCGGCCTTTGCGACGGTTTCGCAAACCAGCGGCTTGAGCAGTGGTGAGCAATTTATGTACAATGTGGGGGTCAGTGCGCGTTTTTGAAGAATGGCTTTAAACTTAATTGCCCGGTGCCAGACGGTTTGGTGCCGGGAAGAATAGGAGGGAGTTGTGCTTACCATTATTACGGGACAGTGCCTGACATCAGGGGCTGTCAGCCCTGTTAGCCATCGCCTTGCCCAAGCCCTTCACCGAAAAAGTACAGTGTCTGACTGTACTTTAGTATAACTATCATTTGCTCCTAAAAGACTTTATCGTTACGGCATAAGAGCAAAAGATTTAAATAAAAAAAACTGATCCCGTTTAAAGGATCAGGAGCCAATTCGGCCAACACCAGGGAAATTTTGTTGTCATTATTATAAATAACAGGTTGTCTGTCAATTGTTCTCTCGCTCGCCAATCAACGAGTGGGAGCGCTTTTGCGTGCCTGAAATATATAAAAAACGTATCAATCTCAGCCCCTATCATTAGTTTTTTAGCTTTAACCTGTTATTAACAATCAGAAAGTGAGCTATTATCAGATATGACGTGGTGTTTTTTGCCGAATGTTAACATTTTTGGCAAAAAAACACCCAATGAAAAACACTTCAGCAACTAAAAAATTTATCACGCAGACTGTCGTAAACCCGTTATTAGCGCAGTGAAAAAATCAGGCTTTGATATCTTGGGGTGAACGTGGTTAAAAAACACAGTTCTTTCATTAAATATATCAAGCATTAAAATCATCACGGAATTTTTTTACTCACTATGAATTTTCTGTTTTTTTTATGATAAAATATTACCTCTATGCTGTCCTCTGAAATTTGTAACGGGAATTTCAATAAGGAGGCTTTGCGTGTCGAGTTTATTCTTTAATAATGAATTTATTAACTCAGTCATAAAGAGTTATTTGGAGGAAAACTTACAAGAGTATAACAGCATAAAGTACGCTTATGCGATCATGAGCAAAATAAACCCTGCCGATTTCGCCATCATTTCTAACAAAACAGAATGGTTTGAGTTTTACACCGCAAATAACTACCAGTTTATCGATCCGGTATTGATTACGACATCCCGGCGAGTGACTCCCTTCGTCTGGGATGAAAATATTAAGAACGGCTCTGGGTTAAAACACCCCAATATTTTTGAGATGGCCAAGAATTATAACATCATCAATGGCTATACGTTTGTGTTGCACGATCATAATAATAATCTGGTGGTGCTGTCTCTTTTTATGGATGACTCCTGTGACGAAAATATAGAAGAGATTATCAAAGAGAATCAACATAAACTGCAAATGCTGTTGATCACCGTGCATGATAAATTAACCGCACTTTATCACGAACTGAATAACACCAGCGATGATGACCAAATCAACCAAAAAGAGCTGTTCTCCAAGCGCGAGAATGAGGTGATTTACTGGGCAAGCATGGGAAAGTCCTATCAGGAAATCGCGCTGATTTTGGGGATCAAGCTCACCACCGTAAAATATCATATCGGCAACGTGGTCAAAAAATTAGGCGTTACCAATGCCAAACATGCCATCAGGCTTGGCGTCGAACTGAAGCTCATCAGGCCGGTGCTTTACGAGCGGGAATGAGAGTGGCCAAGCGCTCAACGTTGCCTTCCGGCTTGAACGTATCGATGATCAATGTCGGATGGTGTAGCGGTTGCTTAGGCCGCCCCTATTCATTGAGGCTTATCGCCTGGCTCAATCTCGTTCAGGCAACAGCTATCGACTCGATCCCTTCCTAACTGGCCGCGCAGCGCGATTTTTTCACGAAGATTGACACTTGCTGCGGGATTCTGGCTGTATATCTTACGGTCAACGGGTATACTGGCCCATTCTGTTAAATCCACTTGTATCGCGTGCGAAATCAACATGCAAAAGTTTGATACCAAGACCTTTCAGGGTCTGATCCTGACACTACAGGACTATTGGGCGCGCCAGGGCTGCACCATCGTGCAACCGCTGGACATGGAAGTTGGCGCGGGGACATCCCACCCGATGACCTGCCTGCGTGCACTGGGCCCAGAGCCAATGGCCACCGCCTATGTGCAACCGTCTCGTCGCCCAACCGACGGCCGTTACGGGGAAAACCCGAACCGCCTGCAGCACTACTATCAATTCCAGGTGGTGATTAAGCCATCGCCAGAAAACATTCAGGAACTCTACCTGGGTTCCTTGAAGGAACTGGGTCTGGATCCGACCATCCACGATATCCGCTTTGTGGAAGACAACTGGGAAAACCCGACGCTCGGTGCCTGGGGTCTGGGTTGGGAAGTGTGGTTAAACGGCATGGAAGTCACGCAGTTTACCTATTTCCAGCAGGTTGGTGGTTTGGAGTGCAAACCGGTCACCGGTGAGATTACCTACGGTCTGGAACGCCTGGCGATGTACATCCAGGGCGTGGACAGCGTCTACGATCTGGTGTGGAGCAATGGCCCATTGGGCGTTACCACCTACGGCGACGTGTTCCATCAGAACGAAGTGGAGCAGTCCACCTATAACTTCGAATACGCCGATGTCGATTTCCTGTTCTCCTGCTTCGAGCAGTATGAGAAGGAAGCACAAACGCTGCTGGCATTGGAGAAACCGCTGCCGCTGCCGGCTTATGAACGTATCCTCAAGGCTGCTCATACCTTCAACCTGTTGGATGCACGCAAGGCGATCTCGGTTACCGAGCGTCAGCGCTATATTCTGCGTATTCGCACGCTGACCAAAGCCGTTGCCGAGGCCTACTACGCTTCCCGCGAAGCGCTGGGCTTCCCAATGTGTAACAAGAAGTAGAGGCAGCTATGACACAACAGACTTTCCTGGTGGAAATCGGCACGGAAGAGCTGCCGCCGAAGGCTCTTCGCTCACTGGCAGAAGCCTTTGCCGCCAACTTTACCGCTGAACTGGACAACGCTGGCCTGGAACATGGCGAAGTGAAGTGGTTTGCCGCTCCGCGCCGCCTGGCGTTGAAAGTGGCGGATCTGAGTGCTGCGCAGGCCGATCGTGAAGTTGAAAAACGCGGTCCAGCCATTGCCCAGGCGTTCGATGCCGAAGGCAAACCGAGCAAAGCGGCCGAAGGTTGGGCGCGTGGCTGCGGTATTACCGTCGATCAGGCCGAGCGCCTGGTGACCGATAAAGGCGAATGGCTGCTGTATCGCGCCCATGTGCCTGGCCAATCTGCCCAGCAACTGCTGGCCGGTATGGTGAGCACCGCGCTGTCCAAGCTGCCAATCCCGAAACTGATGCGCTGGGGTGATAAAGAAACCCAGTTCGTCCGCCCTGTGCATACCGTGACCCTGCTGCTGGGTGCTGAACTGATCCCTGGCACCGTGCTGGGTATCGACTCTGCCCGCACTATTCGCGGCCACCGCTTTATGGGTGAAGCCGAATTCACCATCGATAATGCCGATCAATACCCGCAGATCCTGTTGGAGCGCGGCAAAGTGGTGGCGGATTATCAAACCCGTAAATCCTTGATCAAGCGTGATGCCGAGTTGGCTGCACAGCAGATTGGCGGTAAAGCCGATTTGAGCGAGAGCCTGCTGGAAGAAGTCACCTCGTTGGTCGAATGGCCAGTGGTGCTGACCGCCAAGTTCGAAGAGAAATTCCTGGCGGTGCCGGCGGAAGCGTTGGTGTACACCATGAAGGGCGATCAGAAGTATTTCCCGGTGTATGACGCCGCGGGCAAACTGCTGCCGAACTTTATCTTTGTCGCCAATATCGAATCGAAAGATCCGCAGCAAATTATCTCCGGTAACGAGAAAGTGGTGCGCCCACGTCTGGCGGATGCCGAATTCTTCTTCAATACCGACCGCAAGCAACGCCTGGAAGACAACCTGCCGCGTCTGGAAACCGTGCTGTTCCAACAGCAACTGGGCACCCTGCGCGCCAAGACCGACCGTATTCAGGCCATGGCTGGCTGGATCGCTGGCCAGATCGGGGCTGACGTCAACCACGCCACGCGTGCGGGGCTGCTGTCGAAGTGCGATCTGATGACCAACATGGTGTTCGAATTCACCGACACCCAAGGCGTCATGGGCATGCACTATGCGCGCCATGACGGTGAAGCCGAAGACGTGGCGGTAGCGTTGAACGAACAGTATCAACCACGCTTTGCCGGTGATGAGCTGCCGCAATCGTTGGTGGCCTGCTCGTTGGCTATTGCCGACAAAATGGACACCCTGGCCGGGATCTTCGGCATCGGGCAACATCCAAAAGGCGATAAAGACCCGTTCGCACTGCGCCGTGCTGCGCTGGGCGTACTGCGTATTATCGTTGAGAAAAACCTGCCGCTGGATCTGCAAACCCTGACCGAAGAGGCTGTCCGCCTGTATGGTGACAAGCTGACCAACGCCAAGGTCGTAGATGAGGTTGTCGACTTTATGCTGGGCCGTTTCCGCGCCTGGTATCAGGAAGAAGGTCACGCGGTGGATACCATCCAGGCCGTGTTGGCTCGTCGCCCAACCAAGCCAGCAGACTTCGATGCGCGGGTAAAAGCGGTGACGCATTTCCGTACGCTGGAAGCAGCAGCGGCATTGGCGGCTGCCAACAAGCGCGTTTCCAATATCCTGGCTAAATCCAACGATACGCTGCTGGACCAGGTCCACGCATCGGTATTGAAAGAACCGGCCGAACTGAAGTTGGCAACCCACTTGGTGGTGCTGCGCGATAAGCTGCAACCGTTCTTCGCCGAAGGCCGCTACCAGGAAGCACTGGTAGAACTGGCCGCACTCCGTGAAACCGTGGATGCGTTCTTCGACGGCGTGATGGTGATGGCAGAAGATGAAGCGGTGCGCGTGAACCGCCTGACTCTGCTGAGCAAGCTGCGTGAGTTGTTCTTGCAGGTCGCGGATATCTCCGTACTGCAATAATGGTGTAAAGCCCAAGAAAAAGCGCCTGCGGGCGCTTTTTCTTCTCTGATGGCGGCCGCGCAACGGTGAGTTATTCTGCGAGCCTCGCACAATCACATTTCGTATCGCTGGCAGTTGATCTATTCTTGTAGACGCACGGAGGGCGGCAGACGGCATGGAATCCGATAAAAGACACGTTTATAACAGGAGTTATGTCACATGGCTGTAGGGATCCAGAGCAGAAGTTTCGCGCGTTGGCTGGCACCGGTGTTGGCATTGTTGGTGGTTATGCAACTGACCGCCTGCGGCGATAAAGAGCCGGAGCAGCGCAAGGCATTCGTTGATTACTTACAGAATACGGTCATGCGCAGTGGCGTACATATCCCGACGTTGAGCGAAGATCAGAAACAGAAATTCGGTGCTTATACCAGCGATTACGCCATTCTGGTGGGCTTTTCCCAGCAGTTGACCAAGTCGGTGGACGCCAGCCTGACCCCGGCGCTGGAGCAGGTTAATCAGATCCGCACCGCGCAGGACTACATGAGCAAGCGCGATAGCTTGCAACAGTCGATCGGCGCGTTAAACCTGCTGGGCCAGCAGATCCAGACTGCCAAGGCGCAGGCGGATACCGCTCGTGCGGCGCTGAAACAGCCGGACGACCTGAAAGCGGTGTACAACCAGGCGTATGACAAGATCGTTACCGCACCGGCCAATGCGCTGATGCCAGCGATCCCAACCACAGCCGGTTTTGTCCAAGACCTGGTACAGGTAGGGGATTTCCTACAGGCCCAGGGCAATCAGGTCAGCTTCAACAACGGTGGCGTGCAGTTCCGCACCCAGCAGCAGGCGACGCAGTACAACACCATGATGTCCAATCTGGTGGCCAAGCAGCAGGACTTGCTGAACGCACAGAAAACCGTGCTGGCGGTAATGCAATAACCTTCGTTCTAAACAATGTATGTGGGCCAGCGTTTGGTACCACATACATTATTCCGCTTTTTTCCAACTCCTTACCCCTCCCTCCCCCACGTATTTTCTGTACTACACTTCACTTATTCATCACATCTCTTAATGTAGTTTTCTTTCATCCACGCCATGGTTATTTCCCGACGGTGTGGATGCTCACAGGGAAGATGTCATTTCAGGTCACGGCCCGGTGGTCGGATGTAAAATAAATTGTGATTCTTGTCACATTTTAAAAACAAACATCAAGGTTTAAAGTGTGATTAAGGTCACGTTTTAGGTGCTTTTAGCCGGTATATCTTCTCGTTGTATTTTTTTTACACCGGATAAGTGTGATGTGTATCACTAAATACACCGGGGTGTAGGGGCAATGTTAGTGATGGCGATCACAAAAATTCCGTGAAGTTCGCGTAGTAAAAGGAGCGTGGTAGAGTCCGTTTCGCAAACAGCATCAACAGGGCTAGAACGTTACAACAATTATCGCGCGCTCTTATTGTCAGCGCGTAACAATAGGGGTGTGTTTATGTTTTCACCAGACATCAAGGTTAAAGTGCAAAACTTTGGCCGTTTCCTGAGTAACATGGTGATGCCCAACATTGGCGCATTCATCGCCTGGGGTATCATCACTGCGCTATTCATTCCTACCGGCTGGCTGCCAAACGAGACGTTAGCCAAGCTGGTTGGGCCAATGATCACCTATCTGCTGCCACTGCTGATCGGTTATACCGGCGGTAAACTGGTGGGCGGCGAGCGTGGCGGCGTGGTCGGTGCCATCACCACCATGGGTGTGATCGTCGGTGCAGATATGCCGATGTTCCTCGGCGCCATGATTGTTGGGCCGCTGGGCGGCTGGGCGATCAAGCATTTTGACCGTTGGGTCGACGGCAAGATCAAGAGCGGCTTCGAGATGTTGGTCAACAACTTCTCCGCTGGCATCATTGGTATGCTGTTGGCGATCCTGGCCTTTATGGGTATCGGGCCATTGGTCGAAGCGCTGTCTAAAGTGTTGGCGGCTGGCGTGCATATCATGGTGGTCAACAACCTGCTGCCATTGACCTCGATCTTCGTTGAACCGGCGAAAATCCTGTTCCTGAACAACGCCATCAACCACGGCATCTTCTCACCGCTGGGTATCCAGCAGGCGACGGAAACCGGTAAATCAATCTTCTTCCTGATCGAAGCCAACCCAGGCCCAGGTTTGGGCGTGCTGATGGCCTATATGTTCTTCGGCCGTGGCAATGCCAAGCAGTCTGCTGGCGGTGCGGCGATCATCCACTTCCTGGGGGGTATCCACGAAATTTACTTCCCATACGTGCTGATGAATCCACGCCTGATCCTGGCGGTTATTCTGGGCGGTATGACCGGCGTATTCACCCTGACCTTGTTGAACGGTGGCCTGGTATCCCCTGCCTCCCCAGGCTCTATCCTGGCGGTGTTGGCGATGACGCCAAAAGGCGCCTACTTCGCTAACCTGGCGGCGGTATTTGCGGCGTTCCTGGTCTCCTTCGTGGTCTCATCTTTCCTGTTGAAAACCTCAAAAGTGAAAGAGGAAGACGATCTGGAAGAGGCGACCCGCCGTATTCAGGACATGAAAGCCCAGTCTAAAGGCGGTGCCGCGGTAAACGCAGCGGTAGACGGCGATCTGAGCACCGTGCGTAAAATCATCGTGGCTTGCGATGCGGGTATGGGTTCCAGCGCCATGGGTGCTGGCGTGCTGCGCAAGAAAGTGGCGGACGCGGGGCTGAAGAATATCTCGGTAACCAATAGTGCGATCAACAGCCTGCCGGAAGATGTGGATCTGGTGATCACTCACCGCGATTTGACCGAGCGTGCGATGCGCCATGCGCCGCAGGCTCAGCACATTTCGCTGACCAACTTCCTGGACAGCCATCTGTACAGTGATTTGACCGCTCGCCTGGTGGCTGCTAACAAGACCAGCGAAACCGAGCAGAAGGTTATCTCTACCCTGGATGACAGCTTTGACGCCAGCGAACAGAACCTGTTCAAACTGGGTGAAAACAACGTGTTCCTCGGTTTGCAGGCCATTGATAAAGAGCAGGCGATTCGTTTTGCTGGTGAGCAACTGGTGAAGGGAGGCTACGTCGAGCCAGAATATGTTCCAGCCATGTTGGAGCGTGAAAAGCTGACCTCTACCTATCTGGGCGAATCCATTGCCGTGCCGCATGGCACCATCGAAGCCAAAGACCGCGTGCTGCGTACCGGCGTGGTGTTCTGCCAGTATCCGCAGGGCGTACGTTTCGGTGACGAAGAGGATGAGGTGGCACGCCTGGTTATCGGTATCGCGGCACGTAATAACGAGCATATCCAGGTGATCACCAGCCTGACCAATGCGTTGGATGATGAAACCGTCATCGAGCGGCTGGCGAATACCACCAGCGTCCAGGAAGTGTTGGAATTGCTGGGCGGCAAAAAGGCCTGATAGCAGAATTTTTTTAAAGGGTGCAGCTTGCTGCACCTTTCTACATTAAGAAAGGGTGGAATATGAAAGCATTACACTTCGGAGCTGGCAATATTGGCCGTGGCTTTATTGGCAAACTGCTTGCCGACGCGCACGCCGAACTGACTTTTGCTGACGTTAACCAGACGGTGCTGGACGCGTTGAACCAACGCAAAAGCTACCAGGTACATGTGGTGGGTGAGCAGGCGCGCGTTGAAGAGGTGAACAACGTCAGTGCCGTTAACAGCGGTAGCGAAGAGGCGGTGGCCTTGATAGCCCAGGCCGATATTGTCACGACCGCCGTTGGCCCGCAGATCCTCGCCAGAATTGCCGGGACTATCGCCAAAGGCCTGATCCTGCGCCATCAGCAAGGCAATAATCAACCGCTGAATATCATCGCCTGTGAAAACATGGTACGCGGCACCAGCCAGCTCAAACAGCACGTGTTCGACGCACTGCCGCAGGATGAACAGGCCTGGGTTGAGCAGCATATCGGCTTTGTCGATTCCGCCGTAGACCGTATCGTGCCCCCAGCAGAGGCGGGCAGCAACGATCCGCTGGAAGTGACGGTGGAAACCTTTAGCGAGTGGATTGTCGATCAGACCCAATTCAAAGGGCAACCGCCAGCCATCGCCGGTATGGAACTGACTGACAACCTGATGGCGTTTGTGGAGCGTAAGCTGTTTACCCTCAATACCGGCCATGCGATCACTGCCTACCTGGGTCAACGCGCCAAGCTGTTGACTATTCGTGATGCAATCCTCGATCCGGTCATCCGCCAGGTGGTCAAAGGGGCGATGGAAGAGAGCGGTGCGGTGCTGATCAAGCGCTACGGTTTTGACGCCGACAAGCATGCCGCCTATATCAACAAAATCCTGTCCCGCTTCGAAAACCCGTATCTGCACGATGACGTTGAGCGCGTAGGCCGTCAGCCGTTGCGCAAACTGAGCGCAGGAGATCGCCTGATCAAGCCGCTGTTGGGCACGTTGGAATACGGCTTGCCGCACGCCAACCTGATCAAGGGGGTTGCCGCCGCCATGAGCTACCGCAGCGAGCAGGACCCACAGGCACAAGAACTGGTAGACTTGCTGAGCAAACTGGGGCCAAAAGCCGCGCTGGCGCAAATTTCCGGTTTACCGGCCGACAGCAAGGTTGTGGAAGAGGCGGTTGCTGTGTATAACGCCTTGCAGTAAACGCTGTGATATCAAACCAGTGTAAGCAAACTCATTCCCTTTCCCCACGGATAAGGGGTAGGGTGAGGGGGCAAGGCGTCTTTGCCCCCCGTTCGGGTTCACTCCTTGCGGTTAAAGGGGAGCGCCTGAGTGACCACACCACCCACGCGATTCGAAAAGCGAAGATGATCGAGACACAGGCATTCGAAAACAAGGTTCTGGAAAAGCTGAACGCTGGCAAGACGGTGCGCAGTTTTCTGATCGCAGCGGTCGAGCTGTTGGCAGAAGCGCTTAACGTCCTGGTGGTACAGGTTTTCCGTAAAGATGACTATGCGGTGAAATATGCCGTAGAACCTCTGTTGTCCGGTGCCGGGCCGCTCGGTGAACTTTCGGTACGTCTGAAGCTGATGTACGGGCTGGGGGTGATTTCCCGCCATGAATACGAAGATGCCGAACTGCTGATGGCGATGCGTGAAGAGCTGAACCACGACGGTTCGGAATATCGCTTTATTGATGATGAGATACTCGGCCCCTTCGGTGAGCTCCATTGCGTCAGCGCGTTGCCGCCGGTCCCCACGTTTCTACAGCCCGGCGAGGCCGATGAATCGCTGATCGCCATGCAACACCAGCGTTACCAGCAGATGGTGCGTTCCACCATGGTGCTGTCGATCACCGAGCTGCTGGCGAAAATTGGCGCCAAGCAGCCCTCCCGGCTCTCCCCGCTCGGTGTTCAAAAGCCTTAAGCCATCAGCGCACGCCACTCGTCAAACAGCAGCCATAATGCGGTTGTTGCCATCAAGCCCGCCATCACGCCGTTAAATAACCGCAGTTTCCAGGTCACACGCAGAGCGTGGCGTAGCCGATCGCCCATCAACGCCCAGATCAAGATGCATGGAACATTCACCGCAGTGAAGCCTGCGATAGTTAACAGCGTTTGATGCAGCGTCGCCCCTTCATGGGGTGTGAACAGGATCGCCACGTTGATGGCCATCAGCCAGGCTTTCGGGTTCACCGCCTGGAACAAGGCTCCGCCGATAAAGCGCATTGGCCGCGCCTGCTGTTTAGCATCCGGCGAAGCCGCCTTATACAGTTTCCACGATAGCCACAACAGGTACGCACAGCCCATTACCGCCAGCGGAAAGCGGATGGTATCGGCCCAGTTAAGGATCAACGCCAGCAATAGCGTGGTGAGGGCTAACTGTGTCGCACAGCCCAGACTGATACCAAACATCATCGGTAAGGTACGCCGCAGGCCGAAATTGACGCCGGACGAAGCCAGCAGCAGGTTATTGGGGCCAGGGGTAATCGACATCACGGTCACGTAACTGATAAAAGCAGAGTCCAGCATAAGGTTTTCCATACATGATTGGGAGTGATCACCAGCATAAGGGCTGTGGGGTGATGGTGACAGAACCAGAAATCAGCTATTGTCATGGTTACAGTTTCGCTAATTTCAAACTGTACCCATTGCCTGGAGAGAAATTGTGACCCTGCTCGACGAAATCCCCGAAACCCGCTACCTGCAACTGGCGGAGACATTGGCGGCGGCTATCCATCGTGGCACTTTACCGCCCGGTAGCCGCCTGCCTTCGGTGCGCCGTTGCGCACAGAGCCACAGCGTCAGCATCAATACCGTGGTGGCAGCCTATCGCCAGTTGGAAGACCGGGGGCTGATCGAGGCGCGGCCACAGTCTGGGTTTTACGTGCGGGCGACCTTGCCTGCGTTGAAAACGGCGTCGGCACCCAGCAACCGGGTTGAACAGCCAGCGGATGATGTGCTGGCCCTGATCGATACGGTTTTTGCCGCCCAACAGAACCCGGCCTTCACCAATTTGTCGCTCGCCTGTCCGCAAACCGTGGATTTTTACCCCGGTGGCAAGCTGGGGAGGATGTTGTCATCACAGTTACGCCGCCAGCCGAATCTGATTGGCCAATACGCTTTGCCGCCGGGCAGCCTGCGGTTGCGCCAGCAGATCGCCCGGCGTTCGATGACGTTGGGCATGTTGCTGGAGCCGAGTGACATCACGCTGACGCACGGTTGTATGGAAGCCTTGCAGCTGGCGCTCAGGGTGACCACCAAGCCCGGCGACTGCGTGGGGTTGGAGTCGCCGACCTATTTTTACCTGTTGCCGTTGCTCGCCAGCCTGGGGCTGAAAGCGTTGGAAATTCCCACCGACCCGCAGCATGGCCTGTCGCTGGATGCGCTGGAGTTGCTGTTGCAGGAGAAACGGCTGAATGCGGTCATCGCTATGCCGACGATACAGAATCCACTGGGCTGTACCATGCCGCTGGCGTCGAAAAAACGGCTGGCACGCCTGATGAACGATCATCAAGTGCCACTGATCGAAGATGGGCTGTATGCTGAGCTACAATTTGGCAGTGCGCTCAGCCCGGCGGTGAAGGCGTTCGATAGCGACGGCTGGGTGCTGTTTTGCTCCAGCTTTACCAAAACGCTGGCACCGGATTTCCGCATCGGTTGGGTGGTTGGTGGCCGGTTCAGTGATGCGCTGCGTAAGCTGAAGGCGGTGTCTTCGATGTCGGAGTCGCACTTGCTGTCGGAAACGCTGGCCATGTTCCTGGAGGCGGGGGGATACGATCATCATCTGCGTAATTTGCGCAAACGCTATGCGGCGCAGGTGGAAGAGGCCAGAGCGCTGATTGCCCGCCATTTCCCGCGCGGGACAAGAGCGACTCAGCCTGCCGGTGGGTTTGTGTTCTGGGTGGAGTTCCCAGCAGGGGTGGACACGGTGGCGCTATTCCATCAGTTGCTGGATGAGCAGATCTGCCTGACGCCCGGTACGCTATATTCTCCCAGTGGGCGTTACCATAATGGGCTGCGGCTCTCCTGCTGCTATCCCTTTAACGCCCGTTATACCCAGGCGCTGGCGCGGGTGGGGGCAAAAGCCTGCGAGATGAGCGGCCTGCCTGCGGGAATTGCGCAAGGTGAGGAGTAACCTGCCGTGCATTTTGCTACACTAGCGAAATATTTTTTACGCCATAGAACAAAACAGGCCAGAGACGATGAAAGAGAAAGAAAAAGCCGAGATTAAGCGCCTGAGCGATTTGCTGGACGCACTGAACCACAAAGACACCGTGGTGATCCAGCAGGGTAACACCGACCTGATTGCGCAACATCTCAAAGAAAAAGAGAAGCTAAAGACCGAGATTGAGCGCCTGAAAAACGTGCGCGTGGAAAAACTGAGTGCGGAAGCGCAGAAGTTGAGCCAGCTGCCGTTCAGCCGCGAGATCACCAAGAAAGAGCAGGCGGATATGGGTACGCTGAAGAAAAGCGTTCGTGGCCTGATCGTGGTACACCCAATGACCGCACTTGGCCGTGAGATGGGCCTGAAAGTGGTTACCGGCTACGCCAAAAAAGCGTTCTGATTACCCCTCACCCCAACCCTCTCCCTGTACAGACCGGGGACATGGTAGACAGGTGTTCAAGGACATGGTGAACACTTTTTAACATCCTTTACCCATGATGATCGACCTATTTCTCAGGTCGATCATCCCCACTTTCGTGCTGTACCACCATACCTCGTAGTAGCCCTCTCTCTCACTTTCCTTCAGTCCGACATATTCACCGATAAAGGCCTTGCCCACTTTCAGACCCATCCCTTTCAGGCTCAGTTTTCCACTGACATCCACTTTCCTGACCAAAACCCCCTCGTCATACTCGGCTGCCGCCGGATTGCCATTGTACTGTCGCGATGAAGGCTGATAACGGGACGCCGGTACCGCCATTGACAGGGCTTCGTGTGGACGCTCCAGGTTGTAGGTATCTCGCCAGGCGTCGAACACCTCCTGCAACTGCGCGGCATGGGTAAACCACCGTCCCTGCAGGAGCTCTGCCTTCAGGCTGCGGTGGAAGCGCTCCAGCTTACCCTGAGTCTGAGGATGATAAGGCCGAGAGTGACCCACCCGGATACCCTGACGCATCAGCCACAGTTCCAGCGCGGTCCAACTGCCCGTCGTGTCGCCCCAGGGGGCCCCATTATCCATGGTCATTCTCTCCGGCAAGCCATAACGTTCGAACACCGCTATCAACTGAGACTGCACGGTGACACGTCGTTCGTCCGGGCAGTGCGCCAGACAGAGCGAGAAGCGCGAATGGTCATCCAGCAAGGTCAGCGGATGACAACGCCCTTCGGCGAAGGGGAAGTGGCCTTTAAAGTCCATCTGCCAGAGTCGGTTCGGTGCGTCATGTTCAAAGCGTCCGACGGTGGGCGTCGGTGACGGACCGCCCGGTAGCAGGTCATGGCGGCGCATCAGGTTATGCACGGTGCTGGCGGCCGGTAACGTATGCCCCTGCATCTCGAGCCACCGCTTGAGCTTGCGCGCGCCCCACATCGGATGGGCCAGGTGCGCAGCGCGGAGGTGTTGGACAACGGTGTCAGAGGTTCTGCAGGGGGAATGGTGTGGCACTCGAGAACGTTCGTTCAGACCGGCGCGCCCATCAGACTGCCAGCGATGTAACCACTTGTATGCGGTAGCAGGCGCTATGCCAAACTGGCGGCATAGCGCACGGATATTAGCGCCTTCTTGCGAGGCGAAAAGCACAAACTCGGTACGTAATGACATGGCAGATCTCTCATCCCACGGCATAAGCAACTCCACTCAGAAGTACTCATACCTATGTTGTAAGTGTCTACCATGTCCCCGAACGGCGTTTTTCAAGGTAGTTGTCGCTTAATGTAATAAAATTACGTTATGCCGTCTCTTTTTCCGGGTTAAGGTAAACTTCCGGAATATAGTCCCAGTTGCGTAGCTGCTTACTCCAGCGTTCTGGATGTTGTTGGTGGGCTAGCCGGTAAACAGACTTTCTGGCTGCCAGTATTTTCATATCGAGACCCCGATGGCGTTCATCCGGCGTAACGTATTTGATCCCGCTGTGCTTATGCTCAAGGTTGTACCAGTTTACGAAACGACTTACCCAGGCCCGTGCGTCATCTATTGTGTGAAAGCCGTTCTCTGGCCACCAGGGGCAATATTTGAGTGTGCGGAACAATGATTCTGAATACGGATTATCATTGCTGACCCGGGGGCGAGAGTAAGAACTCAGTACGCCAAGGGCATACATTTTTGCCAGCAACGTAAAGCTGCGCATTGGGCTTCCGTTGTCGGAATGCAGCACCAGGTTACGGGATGAACATTTTTCATTCCACACCGCTCGTTGTAGCAGTTCTGCTGCATGTTCCCCGGTTTCACTGCTGAATACCTCTGCGGCAATAATTTTACGGCTATAAATATCCATGATCATATAGAGATAAAAGTGCTGACCTCTGACCCAGGACGGTAAATGACTGATATCCCAACTCCAGACCTGGTTCGGTGCAACCGCCTTAAGCACATCAGGCCGTTTATACTGGCATTCCCGGGACCTCCTCGTCAGTTGACTGGCTGATTTTAATACGCGATAAAAGGTTGATTCAGAAGCAATATAAACACCTTTATCCGCCAGCATCGGTACGATCACATTTGGAGGCAAAGAGGCAAATTCCGGAGAGTTGCATAACTCCAGAATTTGCAACCTTTCTGTTTCCGATAATTTATTTCGGGGGACACGGTCTGTTACACCGGGCCTTCTGTCTGCACTGATCACTCCACCATCACCATCAATCCAGCGCTGCAGCGTTCGGATCGAAATCCCGATACACTGACAGGCCTGGATCTTACGGGCGCCGTGATCGACAGCTTCACGGACAAGAGAAATAATTTTCTGCCGCTCCGGAAGAGGTGTCAGCCTTCCTCGCTGTTGTCCCAGAGGGCATTGAACTTTTCCCGCAGCATCAGGAGCGCAGCCGCTTCTGCCAGCGCTTTATCTTTGCGGGTCAGCTCCTTCTCAAGTTCACGCAACCGGCTTCTGATATCGCGTAACTCTTTATCTGCGCGGCGATTTTCCGTCAGTTTCATTTCATGAGCTTTGATCGAAATAACCCGCCACTCTTTTACCTGCTCAACAAAAAGCCCCTGACGGCGACAATAATCGGCAAGTTCCATTTCAGACAATGAAGCTGTTTCAAGAACAACCGAAAAGCGACGCTCAGGAGTCCATTCATCACCATCCACAGAGGAAATCCTTTCATTTTTTGGCAATAAGCCTTGTGCCACCAGTTCAAGTCGCCATTTTGCAACAACGGAAGAACTCAGAGCCAGTTTTTGTGCAATGTGTCTGACTGACCAGCTATAAGGAGGCTGGAGCCACATCACTCCCTTTTCTTTCACATCAATCGGTACTGCATGCGCAGGCATAGTCATTCTCCTTCAGAAAGTAAGCGACAACTATGCTGACACAGGGGGCGAACAAGTGTTCATGATGTCCCCGGTCTGTACACTCCCACAGGGAGAGGGAGCTGTCCCGAGTGCGTAGTTAGTCCGCGTAACTTCGGAAAGTAGGGGGGCAGAACAAGAAAGGCAAGGTATTACGCAAAGCAATTAACGAATTCGATCGGTCCCCTCTCCTTGGGAGCGGATAGCTCCTGCTCTGTTGAGAGAACGGTGGTAATCTCAGCAACCGCGATCGCCCCCCTCAACCAAGGTGAATCAACCGGTGCTGATGAAGAGTCACGATACTTTCAGCCTAACTCGATCGGTCCCCTCTCCCTGTGGGAGAGGGCTAGGGTGAGGGGCATGCTCAGGCCTTGGTCGTAAAGAACGCGCAGGTCTGGTAAGGCACCGTAAGCGTTTCTTTTCCCCGGAGTTCCTCTTCCTCTGCCACCAACTGGCGGATCTGTTCGATCACCCGTTCCTGCTGCTGTTGCGGCAACGCGGCGATAAAGCTGGTGGATCGCACACGGTTATAAATCACATCTTCCGGCGCTCCGCTATGCCCCAGCATAAACACTTGCTCCTGTAGCTGGGCAAAACCCGGGTAAGGGAACAGCCTGCGCCATTCACCGGTATAAAAACGCGGCGCATCCCCTTCGTGGCGATCGACTATCTGGTTGAGCTTACGTACCCAGCCAACCCGCGCATCGCGCATATTCCACACCAGGCCAAGCTTACCGCCGGGTTTCAGCACGCGCTGAATTTCCGCCAGCGCCTGACGTGTGGCAAACCAGTGAAAGGATTGCGCGCACACCACGGCATCCACCGACTCATCCGGCAGCGGGAGTGATTCGGCGGTACCTGCCAGCGTTTTCACCTGAGGGAACGCTGCCGCCAGCTTTCCCAGCATCGGCGCCACCGGCTCAACGGCGATGACGTTGGCACCGGTCTCCAGCAGGCGCGGAGTGAACTTGCCGGTGCCTGCGCCCAGATCGATGACGGTCTTACCGGGCTGTAGCTCGAGTACTTCACGCAGCCAATCGGCGATCTCCGCCGGATAATCCGGGCGGCCTAAAACGTAGCGATCCGCATTGGCCTGATAGCCCGCCGCAGCCGCGTGATGAATAGAATGAGGTGATGTAGTCATAACGCAACTCCCTAATCCAGCTCGATGGGTGTCTTTTGCCTGGCGCCGGTTAACGGCCAAGCAGACGGCGGTTGAGGTCTTCGATTTTGCCGCTGGTGATGCGCGTCAGCATGGTTTTGCTCCAACTGGTCGACAGCCCAGCGACCGACAGTAAACGGCGGTATTGCTCTTCATCGAACGGCATGTGCCAGGCGATGCCGATCGCTTGTGCGACGGAAACATCGCTATTGCGGGTCACCAGTTCCAGTGGTTGGTCGCCACTGACCGATCCGGCCGACACCACGCGGTACAGCCAGCCGCAGCGGCCGGTTTGCTGCATCAGCACCGAAATATCGCCGATAGCGAAATGGTAATTGAGTTTGAAACACGGAGAACGCGGTTGGGTTACCTGGATCAGCGCTTCTCCCCAGCGGAAAATATCCCCCATAAACACGTTATGCTCGGTCAGGCCGAGGGTCGAAATATTCTCACCAAAGGCGGGTGCGCAGAACTGTTCTGCCTGAGCGGGGAACTGTTCACGCCAGTGGTCGTAATGCTCGCGCGGGTAGTGGCAAAGGGCGCGGTCAGGCCCGCCGTGGTAGCTTTTTTCTGCCTGCTCATCGCCTGCCAGACCCAAGGGGGTGAGCTTCAGCGTACCCTCCACCAGGTGTTTGGCGATAGCGCTGGGGCGGCCACCTTCATAAGGTTGAATCGAACCGAGATAGACGTCTGGGTGGTGCATGCTAGCCTCCATTCACACTCGTTAATGCCGTCTAGCATAGCCTGAGTCGAGGGGGAGGAACAGAATAACCCGCCCGGAAATCACCGGGCGGGTGGAGGGGTTAGAAGGTTGTCCAGTTATCTTCGGCGCTGGTGCTCGGTTTAGCCATAGGCGGTGATTTGAGCTGGGTGGTTTTGGTTTCCACTGGCGCAGCCTTGTCCGCCAGACGGAAGACCGAGACGCTTTGCAGCAGCATCTCAGCCTGCTCTTCCAGTGAATCGGCGGCGGCGGCAGACTCTTCCACCAGCGCGGCGTTTTGCTGCGTGGTGTGATCCATTTCCACGATGGCCTGGCCGATCTGCGCGATGCCTCTGGTCTGTTCATCGGAGGCGGCGGCTATTTCAGCCATGATATCGCGCACGTGGGTGACCGAACGGACGATTTGCTCCATGGTGTTGCCGGTGTCTTCCACCAGTGCGGTACCGCTCTGTACCCGGTTGACCGACTCGGTAATCAACCCTTCGATTTCTTTCGCCGCCTGGGCGCTGCGCTGGGCCAGATTACGGACTTCGCTGGCGACAACCGAGAAACCGCGCCCTTGCTCACCCGCACGGGCGGCCTCTACGGCGGCGTTCAGGGCCAGGATGTTAGTCTGGAAGGCAATGCCGTTGATCAGGGTGGTAATTTCGGCGATCCGCTGCGAACTGTTGGAAATATCCCGCATGGTGCTGACGACGTTGTTAACCAGTTTGCCGCCCTGCTGTGCGGTTTGTGAGGCATCGGTCGCCAGCTGGTTGGCGTGATGGGCATTGTCGGCATTTTGCTTCACCGTGGCGGTGAGCTGCTCCATGCTGGCGGCGGTTTCTTCCACCGCGGCGGCCTGTTGTTCGGTGCGTGAAGAGAGGTCGGTATTGCCCGCAGCGATTTCTCCGGCGGCGGTGGAGACCTGGCTGACCCCCATCTGGATTTTCTCAATCATATCGCGCAGGTTCTGGCTCATGGCGGCGACGGCGTTAAGCAACTGGCCCAGTTCATCACGGCGAGTGCTGGTTTGTGCCTGGCGTAGATCACCCTTGGCAATGCGTTCTGCCAGTTCCAGGGTGCTGTTGAGTGGGCGAGTGATCTGCAATGTGATACGCCATGATATCAGCAGGCCAGCAAGAATGGCGATCGCCGTGGTGATCCCCATCTGCCATTGCGCGGTATTGATATTGTTATGGGTCTGCGTCAGCTCATCCTTCATGAAATTATTGACCAGCGTACCGATCTCGTCAGCGTAACCGCCGAGCTGTTTACTGATCTTGATCTCATTCTCAACGGCGGGCAGGTAGGCCGCGATGTGGCCTTTATACTCGTCAAGCACGGTCAACAGAGGTTGGAGCAACGGGCGCTGTGACTCGTTCAGGCGTTGGCTGAGCGTGTTGGCGGCGCTGCGGGCGTCGTCGATGGCGCTGAGCAATGGGATTTCGGAGTCGCGGTTGGGTTGCAGCACCAGGCCACGGGCATAGTAGCGGATCTGGGTCAGCTTCTGGTTCAACTGGATAAACGCCAGTTGCAGATCGGTAGCCCCCAACTGACGTTCAACCTGGCTCAGGCTGTCCTGAACTTCGGACATGTTCCAGCTGGCTCGTACCGCGTCTTTATCCACCACGGCTTTGGCAAACATTTTCTGTTGTTGCTCATAGTTACCCAGCAACACCACCAACAGCTCCAGATCCTTGCGGCTTTGCGCATCCCAATTCAGGTTTTGCGCGTGGCTGGCCAGTTGCAACGCGTTCTCGATATGTTTGCGGTTACGTTCAAGGTAGTCGGTGTTGTAATTTTGGCTAAACATGGCACGGGTGTATTTAGCCTGACTGATTTCGCCCGTTAACTGATAGCTGAAATCGATGCGGTCGCTGCGTGATTCGATAAGATTGAGGTAGGTTATCCCGGTGCCAGCGATAACGATCGCCAGTATCAACATTAGAGAGAACCCGAGTCCGAGCTTTTTACCTACGGTGAGATGAACGATTTTTCCTGCCAAAGCTTGCAATGCCGCCATGATTTATCCCTCTTTAGGCGTTGGTCAATTGAACAAAGCATCGGCAAGGGGCGGTTAAACTTTAGCGGGAAATGGGCAAAAAAATGCCCGCATCAGCGGGCATCATCGGAGATAAGCCAAATTATTTCTTGGCTTCGGCGAAGCGTTTGGCCGCTTCGTCCCAGTTCACTACGTTCCAGAATGCCTTGATGTAGTCAGGGCGACGGTTCTGGAATTTCAGGTAGTAAGCGTGTTCCCACACGTCCAGGCCAACGATTGGCAAGCCTGAAGCGCCAGAGACGGCTTCGCCCATCAGCGGGCTGTCCTGGTTAGCGGTAGAGACTACGGCCAGCTTGTCGCCTTTCAGCACCAGCCAAGCCCAGCCAGAACCGAAACGGGTGGCGGCGGCTTTCTCGAACTCTTCCTGGAATTTCTCTACGCTGCCGAAATCGCGCTCGATAGCGGCTTTCAGATCGCCACCCAGCGTGGTGCCGGTTTTCAGGCCTTTCCAGAACAGGCTGTGGTTAGCGTGGCCGCCTGCGTTGTTGCGCATAAAGGTGCGCTTGTCTGCAGGGACTTTATCCAGATCCTGGATCAGCTCTTCTACGCTCAGCGAAGCCAGCTCAGGGTAAGCTTCCAGCACGGTGTTGGCGTTGTTGACGTAGGTCTGGTGGTGTTTGGTGTGATGGATTTCCATCGTCTGCTTGTCGAAATGCGGTTCTAGTGCGTCGTAAGCATAAGGTAGGGATGGCAGTGAATAACTCATGATCATCATCTCCAGTAGTGTAGGGCGGCGCAAAATGTGAGCACCGCGTAAGCAGTATGATGCATTATAATTAATTAAATGATATTGAAAATGATTATCAATGCCCTACAGACTGTGTGGTTTAGGGATTAATCGGTAATACGCTGCGGATGAGTAAACACCGTTGCCCGGCCTGGCTTGCTAAAACCAACCAATGTCAGGTTGCTGCGCTCGGCGATTTCCACCGCCAGCGAGGTGGCGGCAGACACCACGAACAGGATCTCGGCACCGCACATGGCGGATTTTTGCACCATCTCATAGCTGGCCCGGCTGGAAACCAGGATCGCCCCTTGCTGCCAGCCCTGTTTGGCGCGTATGCCGATCATTTTGTCCAGCGCCACATGGCGGCCAACGTCTTCGCAACCGCCCAGCAGTTCACCCTGCGGTGAGATCCAACCTGCCGCGTGGGTACAACCCGTCAACTGGCCGACGTTCTGCACCTGACGCAGCTGGTCAAGGGCGCGATCGAGATTGGCCAATGAGAAGGTTTGGGTAAAGGGCAGCGGTGTGACCGGCCGGAAGATATCCGCCAACTGTTCGATGCCACAAACGCCGCACCCTGTGCGGCCCGCCATCGCCCGGCGGCGCTCCTTAAGCCCGGCAAAGCGGCGGCTGGAAAGCTCGATTTGTACTTCCATGCCGTTGCAGGTGGGATTAACCTCTATACTGAAGATATCCCGTGGTGAGTCGATAATCCCTTCCGAAAGGGAAAAACCGAGGGCGAACGCCTCCAGATCCTTTGGCGTACACATCATCACCACGTGAGAAATACCGTTATACACCAGCGCGACCGGCACCTCTTCGGCGAGCCAATCTTGCTCTTTGGTGGTCAGTTGCCCGCGCTGGTACACCGGAGCCTGGATCAGGCCCGTGAGCGCGTTCACATTTGTGGGCTGCTCTTGGTTAATTTTGTTCACTTTCCTGGCACCTGTTTGTAACAACCCTACGCCTGCTATGGTATTATTGCGGCGCCGTTGCGGCCCATTTGGCCAATACCCACATAAGGATAGTGATTTTAGCGCTTCCCGCTTTGAGGGGGAAAGCGTCATTTGAAACAATGTGACAACACGAGAGAGAAAGGAGACCCCCATGCAGGTCAGCAGAAGGCAGTTCTTTAAGATCTGCGCTGGCGGTATGGCAGGAACCACGGTAGCTGCACTGGGCTTTAGCCCGGCGGTGGCGTTGGCGGAAACCCGGCAGTACAAGTTGCTGCGCGCCCGTGAAACCCGTAATACCTGCACGTATTGTTCCGTCGGCTGTGGGCTGTTGATGTACAGCCTTGGTGATGGCGCCAAAAACGCCAAAGAGAGCATCTTCCATATCGAAGGGGATCCAGACCATCCGGTAAACCGTGGTGCACTGTGCCCGAAAGGGGCAGGTCTGGTGGATTTCATCCACAGCGAAAGCCGTCTCCAATACCCTGAATATCGCGCTCCAGGCTCAGACAAGTGGCAACGCATCAGCTGGGACGACGCCTTCACCCGCATCGCCAAACTGATGAAAGAAGACCGCGATGCCAACTTCGAAGCCACCAACGCCGCTGGCGTAACGGTAAACCGTTGGCTCTCCACCGGGATGCTGTGTGCTTCGGCCTCCAGCAACGAAACCGGTATGCTGACCCAAAAATTTAGTCGCGCTCTCGGCATGCTTGCCGTAGACAACCAGGCGCGTGTCTGACACGGACCAACGGTAGCAAGTCTTGCTCCAACATTTGGTCGCGGTGCGATGACCAACCACTGGGTTGATATCAAGAACGCCGACTTAATTATTGTCATGGGTGGGAATGCGGCAGAAGCGCATCCAGTGGGATTCCGCTGGGCGATGGAAGCCAAAATTCATAATAAAGCCAAGCTGATCGTCATCGATCCGCGCTTTACCCGTACTGCATCCGTGGCGGATTTCTACACGCCTATCCGTTCAGGTACCGACATTGCTTTCCTGTCGGGCGTCTTGCTGTACCTGATCACCAATAACAAGATTAACCGCGAATACGTGGACGCCTACACCAACGCCAGCCTGCTGGTGCGGGAAGACTTCACTTTCGACGACGGCCTGTTCAGCGGCTACGACGCGGAAAATCGCAAATACGATAAAACCACCTGGAACTACCAGCTCGACGAGAACGGCTTCGCCAAGCGTGATACAACGCTGCAGGATCCGAACTGCGTGTGGAACCTGCTGAAAAAACACATCAGCCGTTATACGCCAGAGGTGGTAACCAACATCTGCGGCACGCCAACCGAAGATTTCATCAAGGTGTGCGAATATATCGCTGAAACCAGCGCCAACGACAAGACGGCCTCGTTCCTCTACGCCCTGGGCTGGACACAGCACTCGGTCGGTGCGCAGAACATCCGCACCATGGCGATGATCCAACTGCTGCTTGGCAATATGGGCATGGCAGGTGGTGGCGTGAACGCCCTGCGTGGTCACTCCAATATCCAGGGTCTGACCGATTTGGGTCTGCTGTCACAAAGCCTGCCGGGCTACATGACGCTACCTTCCGAGAAGCAGGCCGATCTGGAAACCTACCTGAAAGCCAACACGCCGAAGGCGCTGCTGCCGGGCCAGGTCAACTACTGGAGCAACTACCCGAAATTCTTCGTCAGCATGATGAAGAGCTTCTACGGCGACAAAGCGCAGAAAGATAACAACTGGGGCTTTGACTGGTTGCCGAAGTGGGACAAAGGCTACGACGTGCTGCAGTATTTCGAGATGATGTCGCAGGGGAAAGTGAATGGCTATATCTGCCAGGGCTTTAACCCGGTTGCGTCGTTCCCGAACAAGAACAAAGTGGTGGCCTCACTGGCCAAGCTGAAGTTCCTGGTGACCATCGATCCGCTGAACACCGAAACTTCCAACTTCTGGCAGAACCACGATGAGTTTAACGACGTTGATCCATCGAAAATCCAGACCGAAGTGTTCCGCCTGCCATCCACCTGCTTTGCCGAAGAGAACGGCTCGATCGTTAACTCTGGCCGCTGGCTGCAATGGCACTGGAAAGGGGCCGATGCCCCAGGGGAAGCGCTGAACGACGGTGAAATTCTGGCGGGGCTGCTGATGCGCCTGCGCGAAATGTACACCCGTGACGGCGGTGCGGTCCCTGAGCCGTTGCTGAACATGTCCTGGGATTACCTGACCCCGGAAAATCCGAAGCCAGAAGAAGTGGCGATGGAGAGCAATGGCCGGGCGCTGGCGGATGTTCTCGATCCAGACGGCAAAGTATTGGTGAAGAAAGGCGAACTACTCAGTACCTTCGCGCACCTGCGTGATGATGGCACCACGGCAAGTGGCTGTTGGATCTTCGCAGGCAGTTGGACGCCAGCGGGCAACCAGATGGCGCGCCGTGATAACGCCGATCCTTCTGGCCTTGGCAACACGCTGGGCTGGGCCTGGGCATGGCCGTTGAACCGCCGCATCCTGTATAACCGTGCGTCTGCGGATCCAGCGGGTAAACCATGGGATGCCAAACGCCAGTTGCTGGAATGGGATGGTGCCAAGTGGGGCGGGGTGGATATCCCGGACTACAGCGCCGCCGCACCGGGCAGTGACGTTGGGCCGTTTATCATGCAGCCGGAAGGCATGGGCCGCCTGTTTGCCATCGACAAAATGGCGGAAGGACCGTTCCCTGAACACTACGAGCCGTTTGAAACGCCGCTCGGCACCAACCCGTTGCACCCGAACGTGGTGTCCAACCCGGCGGCGCGCGTGTTCAAAGACGATCTGGCCGCGATGGGCAAATCCGACAAGTTCCCGTATGTCGGCACGACCTATCGTCTGACCGAGCATTTCCACTACTGGACCAAACATGCGTTGCTCAATGCGATCCTCCAGCCGGAGCAGTTTGTCGAGATAGGTGAAAAACTGGCTGAGAAAAAAGGCATCAAGCAGGGCGATACGGTCAAAGTCAGCTCCAACCGCGGCTATATCAAGGCCAAGGCGGTGGTGACCAAACGTATTCGGACTCTGCAGGTAAATGGCCAGGACGTGGACACCATCGGCATCCCGATCCACTGGGGTTACGAAGGGGTGGCGAAGAAAGGCTTTATCGCCAACACGCTGACGCCGTTTGTCGGCGACGCCAATACGCAAACGCCAGAGTTCAAGGCGTTCCTGGTTAACGTGGAAAAGGTGTAACGGAGACGAATTATGGCAATGCAATCTCAAGACATCATTCGTAAATCCGCCACCAATGGCTTCACCCCGGCACCGCGCGCGCGCGATCACCAGGAAGAAGTGGCCAAGCTGATCGATGTCACTACCTGTATCGGCTGCAAAGCCTGCCAGGTAGCCTGTTCTGAATGGAACGATATCCGCGATGAAGTGGGGCACAACGTCGGGGTTTACGATAACCCCGCCGATCTGACCGCCAAATCGTGGACGGTGATGCGCTTCTCGGAAGTTGAGGAGCACGGCAAGCTGGAGTGGCTGATCCGCAAGGATGGCTGCATGCACTGCGCCGATCCGGGTTGCCTGAAGGCGTGCCCATCGGAAGGGGCCATCATCCAGTACGCCAACGGCATCGTCGATTTCCAGTCCGAACACTGTATCGGCTGTGGCTACTGCATCGCCGGTTGCCCGTTCGACGTGCCACGCATGAATGCGGAAGACAACCGGGTGTACAAATGTACCCTGTGCGTCGATCGTGTTGGCGTTGGCCAGGAACCGGCCTGTGTGAAAACCTGTCCGACCGGGGCGATCCACTTCGGCACCAAAGAAGCGATGAAAAACGTCGCGGCGGAACGTGTCGATGAACTGAAAACCCGTGGCTACCAGAATGCCGGTCTGTACGATCCGGCAGGCGTGGGCGGCACCCACGTGATGTACGTACTGCATCACGCCGATAAACCGCAGCTGTATCACGGTTTACCGGATAACCCGACCATCAGCCCTGCGGTGACCTTCTGGAAAGGGGTCTGGAAACCGTTGGCTGCCATCGGGTTTGCTGCCACCTTCGCGGCCAGTATCTTCCACTACGTTGGCGTGGGGCCAAACCGCGTTGAAGAAGAGGAAGAGCAGGATCCGAAGGACGAGCATCATGATGAGGAGACGCGCAAATGAGGAAGGAAAAGCCAATTCAGCGCTACAGCGCGCCGGAGCGGATTAACCACTGGATTGTGGCGTTCTGCTTTATTTTTGCCGCCATCAGCGGGCTGGGGTTCCTGTTCCCGTCCTTTAACTGGCTGATGAATATCTTTGGTACGCCACAGCTGGCACGCATCCTTCACCCCTTCACCGGGGTGTTGATGTTCGTTGCGTTCCTGCTGATGTTCCTGCGCTACTGGAAGCACAACCTGATCAACCGGGAAGATATCGTCTGGGCGAAAAACATCCACAAAATCGCCATGAATGAGGAAGTGGGTGACACTGGGCGTTATAATTTCGGTCAGAAGTGCGTATTCTGGGCGGCGATTATCAGTCTGGTGCTGTTGCTGGCCAGTGGTATCGTTATCTGGCGGCCATACTTTGCCCCCTCCTTCTCCATTCCGCTGATCCGTATCGCGTTGGTGGTGCATTCGTTGGCAGCGGTGGGGTTGATCATCGTGATTATGGTGCACATTTACGCCGCGTTGTGGGTAAAAGGCACCATTACCGCGATGGTGGAAGGTTGGGTGCCGGCTGCCTGGGCCAAGAAGCATCACCCGCGCTGGTACCGTGAGGTCCGCGAGAAACAACAGGAAGACAAACCCAGATGAGTATCCGCATCGTTCCTAAAGAGCAGTTAGGGGCACAGCGTGAAAAGTCTTCAACGGCGGAAACTATTCCGCCGTTACTTTTCGCCAACTTGAAGAGCCTTTATACCCGCCGAGCCGAACGTCTGCAGCAACTGGCCGCAGACCATCCGCTGGGTGACTATCTCAACTTTGCTGCCAGCATTGCGCAGGCGCAGAACAACGCCTGCCACGATAATCCGCTGGAGCTGGATCTCGGCGAAACGCTGACCCAGAGTGCCGCCAGCGGCAAGCCGCCGTTGGACATCAGCGTTTATCCGCGCAGCGAACATTGGCACAAGCTGCTGGCATCGCTGATCGCAGAACTGCGTCCGCAGGCACCGGAACACGTGCTGGCGGTGTTGGATAACCTGGAGAAATCCTCGTCCCATGAGCTGGAGCTGTTGGCCAGCGCCCTGCTGAAAGGCGAGTTTGCCAAAGTAGGTAGCGACAAAGCCCCGTTCCTTTGGGCCGCGCTGTCGTTGTACTGGGCGCAGATGGCCAGCCAGATCCCTGGCAAGGCCCGGGCCGAGTACGGCGAGCATCGCCAGTTCTGCCCGGTTTGCGGCAGTATCCCGGTTTCCAGCGTGGTGCATCTTGGTACCGTGAACGGCCTGCGCTATCTGCACTGCAACCTGTGCGAGAGCGAATGGCACGTGGTGCGGGTGAAATGCAGCAACTGCGAGCAAACCGGCGATCTCAACTACTGGTCACTGGAAAGTGAGCAGGCGGCGGTGAAAGCGGAAAGCTGTGGCGATTGCGGCACCTACCTGAAGATCCTCTATCAGGAGAAGGACCCGAAGGTCGAGGCGGTGGCCGACGATCTGGCTTCGCTTATCCTCGATGCCAAGATGGAAGAGGAAGGCTTTGCGCGCAGCAGTATCAACCCGTTCCTGTTCCCTGGGGAATAATGACAGTTGGGTTTTTTTATTCGACCCTTGCCACGGTAATTGCTCAACTCAACTCCATCACTTTTGCAGCCCCCTCTCCCTAGCGAGAGGGGGCATGAGGGGGCCGCAGCGACTTTCGGATTAGACATCTGGCAAACCGGCAAGCGAGTTGCTACCGTTACGTCAAGACGCGTAACGCGAAAGGAAGACATGATGTTGAAGACCCTTGCCAAAGGCGCGGCGTTAGCCGTGCTGCTTACCGGGCTGGTAGCCTGCGATAATCAGGACAGCAAAAAGCCGGAAGTCCCCGCCCCCGCGCCAAAACCGGTAGTGACACAACCCGTAACGCCAGCTCCAGCGCCGCCGGTGGAAGAACCCAAGCCCGTCCCTGGCCTGAACGTCTCGCTGCAAAAAGGCCAAATCACCTTTGAACTGCCGCCGGGCTTCAGCGATCAGACCAAGCTGAGCGGCATCATCAACGACGACAAGTCGACCATTCAGCTGTTTCTCGACAGCAAATCACGCCAGCGCACTGTCGCTTCGGAAGTGATCCCGCCAGCAGACATGAAGATCAATACCAGCGATGCGATGCTCAAAGAGCTGACGCAAAGCATCATTACTGAGCTGTCCGACCGCTATCAGAACATCAAGAAAACCAAAGAAGAGAATTTCACCGTCGGTAAGCAGAAGTTCCATCGTTTGGATACTGAACAGACGGTCAACGGGCAAAAACTGGTTTCCACCATCGTGTTGACGGTGTTCAATAAACGGGTCGTGACGTTGCAGCTGTTAACACCAGCTAAAACACCGGATCTACATCATGCCCTGGTACAGCGAATTATTGATACCATGCAGGTTAAATAACCTGACTGGTTTAGCTCGGCACGCCAATAAGCCAGTTTGCCGATAACCGGACACTGAAAAATCGAGTGACCATGAGCACTGAATCCCAGCACCTATACAGCCAGTTACCTGCCATTGACCGCCTGCTGCGCGATCCTGCGGTTGAACCCGCCGTCGCCAAACACGGCCAGACGCTTATCAGCGAACTACTGCGCCAGATGCAGACACAGGCGCGTGAAGCCATCAAGACGCAGCAACAGCTGCCCGCCTGGTGTCAGGACTGGCCGCAGGCGCTACATGCCCGCCTGGAACAACAGCAGCGCCCGGCGTTGCAACCGGTGTTTAACCTCAGCGGCACCGTTTTGCATACCAACCTGGGGCGAGCGCTGTTGGCGCAACCGGCAGTTGATGCGGTGGTCAGTGCCATGAGCAGTGCCGTGACGCTGGAATACGATTTGGATGGCGCAGGCCGTGGACATCGCGATCGGGCCATCGCGGACTTGCTCTGCCAGCTCACCGGGGCGGAAGATGCCTGCATCGTCAACAATAACGCGGCGGCAGTGCTACTGATGCTGGCGGCGGTTGCTCCAGGTCAGCAGGTGGTGGTATCACGTGGCGAGCTGGTGGAGATTGGTGGCGCGTTCCGCATCCCGGACGTCATGCGCCAGGCTGGCTGCCAACTGGTGGAAGTCGGCACCACCAACCGTACACATCTGAAAGATTATCGTGCCGCCATCAACGAGCAAACCGGCCTGTTGATGAAGGTGCACACCAGTAATTACAGCATTCAAGGGTTTACCGCTGCGGTCGATGAAAGCGAACTGGCGGTGTTGGGCCACGAACAGGGCATTCCTGTGGCGACCGATTTGGGCAGTGGCTCGCTGATCGACATGGCGCAATACGGCTTGCCAGCCGAACCGATGCCGCAACGCCTGATCGCTGCAGGTGTCGATCTGGTGACCTTCTCCGGTGATAAACTGCTGGGCGGGCCGCAGGCCGGGATTATCGTCGGTAAAAAAGATCTCATCGCCCGTTTGCAACAGCATCCGCTCAAGCGCGCTCTGCGCGTCGGCAAAATTACCTTGGCGGCGCTGGAAGCCACGCTGCGGTTGTATCAACAGCCAGAGTTACTGGCAGAACACTTACCCACCTTGCGCTTACTGACCCGCCCACAGCAACAGATGCAGGAAACCGCCGAACGTTTGCAAAGCCAGTTGGCTTCGCGGTTTGCTGGCCGTTTCGAGCTGCGTAGCGAGCCGTGCTGGTCACAGATTGGCAGCGGTTCGTTGCCGGTAGATCGCCTGCCGAGCTACGCATTGACCTTTACCCCACTCGATGGCCGGGGCGCAACCTTAGAAGGCTTGGCCCAGCAGTGGCGTAGCTTGCCGCAGCCGGTCATTGGCCGTATCAACGACGGCAAACTGTGGCTCGATCTACGTTGCCTGGAACAGGAGGGCGCACTGGTTGAGGCGCTGAGCGCATGATTATCGCCACCGCTGGCCATGTCGACCACGGTAAAACTACCCTGCTGCAGGCGATCACCGGCATCAATGCCGATCGCCTGCCGGAGGAGCAACGCCGTGGCATGACCATCGATCTTGGTTATGCCTATTGGCCGCAGCCCGATGGCCGCGTGCTGGGGTTTATCGACGTTCCCGGCCATGAAAAATTCCTCGCTAACATGCTGGCGGGCATTGGCGGCATCGACCATGCGCTGCTGGTGGTGGCCTGTGACGATGGCGTAATGGCGCAAACCCGTGAGCACCTGGCGATCCTGCGCCTGAGCGGCAGGGCGCAGTTGACGGTGGCGTTAACCAAAGCTGACCGTGTAGATCCTGCACGAATCGCTGAAGTGCAAACCCAAGTGTTGGCCGAATTGGCACAGCAGGGCTGGCATGATGTGCCGGTGTTTGTTACTGCGGCGGCCCTGGGGAAAGGTATTGATGAGCTGCGCCAGCATCTGTTGGCGCTGCAACCCGGTGAGCACTTACTCTCCCGGCGTTTTCGGCTAGCGGTGGATCGCGCCTTCAGCGTTAAAGGTGCCGGGCTGGTAGTGACAGGGACGGCGCTGGGCGGCAGCGTGGCGGTAGGCGATACGCTGTGGCTGACCGGTGCGGACGTGCCAGTGCGGGTGCGCGGCTTGCATGCGCAGAATCAGGCGACAGAACAGGCGGTTGCCGGACAGCGCATTGCGCTGAATATCAGCGGTGACGTCAGCAAAGACCAGCTAACGCGCGGCGACTGGCTGTTGGCGCAACAACCGCCAGCGGCGGTAGAACGTATTCTGGTGGTGATAGAGGCCGATGCGCCGATACAGCACTGGCAGTCGCTGCATATTCACCATGCCGCCAGCCATATCACCGGGCGTATTGCGCTACTGGCCGATAACCTGGCGGAGCTGATCCTCGATCGTCCGCTGTGGCTGGTGGAAAACGATCGGTTGGTACTGCGGGATATCAGCGCACGCCAAACGCTGGGCGCTGCACGCGTGCTGGGGCTTTCCTCGCCGAAACGGGGCAAGCGTCAGCCGGAATATCTGGCCTGGCTGGCCGCGCTGGCTCAGGCATCCAGCGATGGGCAGGTGCTGGATTTGCGCTTGCCGGGTGGCGCACTGGATTTGGCCGCGTTTGCCTGGGCGCGACAACTGACGGATGACGGTCTGCAGGAACTGCTGGCGGGCTATGCCCTGATGATCTCCGGCGACATGGCGCTAGCCCCAACCAACGTGCAAGCGCATGAGCAACGCCTGTTGCAGGTGTTGGCCGAATACCATCAGCAACATGCCGATCAGCTAGGCCTGGGGCGGGCTCGTCTGCGCCGAATGGCGTTACCGGCGCTGCATGAGCCGCTGGTATTTATGATGATCGATCGGCTGCTGGCGGCGGGGTTGCTGCGCAATACGCGCGGCTGGCTGCACCTGCCGGACCACGGTTTGGCATTCAGCAGCGAGCAACAGGAGCTGTGGAGCCGCATTGAGCCGCTGTTTAGTGACGATCCCTGGTGGGTGCGCGATCTGGCCGCCTCGTTGGGCGAAGAGGAAAACAGCGTTCGCGCCGCGTTGCGCAAGGCGGCACAGCTTGGCTACGTCACCGCCGTGGTGGTCGATCGCTACTACCTCAGCCAGCGTATCGAACAGTTTGCCGCAATGATCCGCGAGCTGGACGCCACGCAAGGCAGCACCAATGCCGGTGATTTCCGCGATCGGCTGGGGATTGGCCGCAAGCTGGCGATCCAGGTATTGGAATTCTTCGATCGTAGCGGCTTTACCCGGCGCAAGGGGAATCAGCACCTGCTACGGGATCGCGGGCTGTTTGGTAGTTGAAATTATGGGTGCATATTGTTGCGCCCAGTTTAAAAGATTGTGACACCCCTCATGCGTTTGAGCATTCTTTCGCCATTTCTCCTCATAAACCCCTATCATTCCGGCTAGAGATCGTTCACCGCTTCTTAAGTTTGATCTGCGGCCATGGTGCCGTGAACCTGCTTACCGTCTGCGGGCGGTAAGGTTGCAGCCACGTTAAAAGGAGATACAAATGGCGAATACCACTACGGCAAGTCACCTCACGCCTGAAAACACCGGGTTTCCTCTCAAGCTGAAAAAACGTTATGACAACTTTATCGGTGGTGCCTGGGTGGCGCCGGTACAGGGCGAGTATTACACCAACCTGACGCCGATCACCGGCCAGACGCTGTGCGAAGTGGCCAGCTCCTCCTCCCAGGATATCGAGTTGGCGCTGGATGCGGCCCACGATGCCAAAGGGGCATGGGGGAAAATGTCGGTGCAGGCGCGCGCCAATTTGCTCAACCGGGTCGCCGATCGCATGGAGCAGAATATCGATCTGCTGGCGGCGGCAGAAACCTGGGATAACGGCAAACCGATCCGCGAAACCGTCAATGCCGACGTTCCGTTAGCTATCGACCATTTCCGCTACTTTGCTGCCTGCGTACGAGCGCAAGAGGGCGGCATCAGCGAGATCGACTCCGAAACTGTCGCCTATCACTTCCACGAACCGCTGGGTGTGGTGGCACAAATCATTCCGTGGAACTTCCCGCTGCTGATGGCGTGCTGGAAGATGGCGCCAGCGCTGGCAGCGGGTAACTGCATCGTGCTGAAACCGGCCAAGCTGACGCCGCTATCGGTGCTGGTGCTGATGGAACTGATCCAGGACATCCTGCCGCCAGGGGTGATCAACGTGGTCAACGGCGCAGGTGGTGAAATCGGGGAATATCTGGCCACCTCCAAGCGCATCGCTAAAGTGGCCTTTACCGGTTCGACCGAAGTGGGCCGCCAAATCATGGGCTACGCCACCCAGAACATCATTCCGGTGACGCTGGAACTGGGCGGCAAGTCACCCAACATCTTCTTTGCCGACGTGATGGACAAAGAGGACTCGTTCTTCGACAAGGCGCTGGAAGGCTTTGCGCTGTTTGCCTTTAACCAGGGGGAAGTCTGTACCTGTCCGAGCCGGGCGCTGGTGCAGGAATCGATCTACGAGCGCTTTATGGAGCGGGCGATCAAACGGGTGGAGAGCATCCGTAGCGGCAACCCGCTGGATGCCAGTACCCAAATGGGGGCGCAGGTTTCCGAAGGGCAGATGAAGACCATTCTCAACTACATCGAGATCGGCAAGCAGGAAGGAGCCAAGGTGCTGACCGGTGGCCGACGTAAGGCGCTGGATGGCGGCTTGGCGCAGGGGTACTACATGGAACCCACCATTCTGTTCGGTAAGAACAGCATGCGGGTATTCCAGGAAGAGATTTTTGGCCCAGTGCTGGCGGTGACCACTTTCAAGGATATGGATGAAGCGCTGGCGTTGGCCAATGATACCGATTTTGGCCTGGGGGCCGGTGTGTGGAGCCGCAACGGCAACATTGCTTACCAGATGGGGCGCAACATTCAGGCGGGGCGCGTCTGGACCAACTGCTACCATGCCTACCCGGCGCATGCGGCGTTCGGCGGCTACAAACAGTCGGGGATCGGGCGGGAAACCCATAAGATGATGTTGGAGCACTATCAGCAGACCAAGTGCCTGCTGGTGAGCTACTCTGAGAAACCGATGGGGCTGTTCTGACCCCTGACGCCAACCCTCTCCCAAAGTGTACAGACCGGGGACATCATGAACACTTGTTCGCGGCGTTTTTCAAGGTAGTTGTCGCTTAATGTAATAAAATTACGTTATGCCGTCTCTTTTTCCGGGTTAAGGTAAACTTCCGGAATATAGTCCCAGTTGCGTAGCTGCTTACTCCAGCGTTCTGGATGTTGTTGGTGGGCTAGCCGGTAAACAGACTTTCTGGCTGCCAGTATTTTCATATCGAGACCCCGATGGCGTTCATCCGGCGTAACGTATTTGATCCCGCTGTGCTTATGCTCAAGGTTGTACCAGTTTACGAAACGACTTACCCAGGCCCGTGCGTCATCTATTGTGTGAAAGCCGTTCTCTGGCCACCAGGGGCAATATTTGAGTGTGCGGAACAATGATTCTGAATACGGATTATCATTGCTGACCCGGGGGCGAGAGTAAGAACTCAGTACGCCAAGGGCATACATTTTTGCCAGCAACGTAAAGCTGCGCATTGGGCTTCCGTTGTCGGAATGCAGCACCAGGTTACGGGATGAACATTTTTCATTCCACACCGCTCGTTGTAGCAGTTCTGCTGCATGTTCCCCGGTTTCACTGCTGAATACCTCTGCGGCAATAATTTTACGGCTATAAATATCCATGATCATATAGAGATAAAAGTGCTGACCTCTGACCCAGGACGGTAAATGACTGATATCCCAACTCCAGACCTGGTTCGGTGCAACCGCCTTAAGCACATCAGGCCGTTTATACTGGCATTCCCGGGACCTCCTCGTCAGTTGACTGGCTGATTTTAATACGCGATAAAAGGTTGATTCAGAAGCAATATAAACACCTTTATCCGCCAGCATCGGTACGATCACATTTGGAGGCAAAGAGGCAAATTCCGGAGAGTTGCATAACTCCAGAATTTGCAACCTTTCTGTTTCCGATAATTTATTTCGGGGGACACGGTCTGTTACACCGGGCCTTCTGTCTGCACTGATCACTCCACCATCACCATCAATCCAGCGCTGCAGCGTTCGGATCGAAATCCCGATACACTGACAGGCCTGGATCTTACGGGCGCCGTGATCGACAGCTTCACGGACAAGAGAAATAATTTTCTGCCGCTCCGGAAGAGGTGTCAGCCTTCCTCGCTGTTGTCCCAGAGGGCATTGAACTTTTCCCGCAGCATCAGGAGCGCAGCCGCTTCTGCCAGCGCTTTATCTTTGCGGGTCAGCTCCTTCTCAAGTTCACGCAACCGGCTTCTGATATCGCGTAACTCTTTATCTGCGCGGCGATTTTCCGTCAGTTTCATTTCATGAGCTTTGATCGAAATAACCCGCCACTCTTTTACCTGCTCAACAAAAAGCCCCTGACGGCGACAATAATCGGCAAGTTCCATTTCAGACAATGAAGCTGTTTCAAGAACAACCGAAAAGCGACGCTCAGGAGTCCATTCATCACCATCCACAGAGGAAATCCTTTCATTTTTTGGCAATAAGCCTTGTGCCACCAGTTCAAGTCGCCATTTTGCAACAACGGAAGAACTCAGAGCCAGTTTTTGTGCAATGTGTCTGACTGACCAGCTATAAGGAGGCTGGAGCCACATCACTCCCTTTTCTTTCACATCAATCGGTACTGCATGCGCAGGCATAGTCATTCTCCTTCAGAAAGTAAGCGACAACTATGCTGACACAGGGGGTTCGGGGACATGGTAGACACTTACAACATAGGTATGAGTACTTCTGAGTGGAGTTGCTTATGCCGTGGGATGAGAGATCTGCCATGTCATTACGTACCGAGTTTGTGCTTTTCGCCTCGCAAGAAGGCGCTAATATCCGTGCGCTATGCCGTCAGTTCGGCATAGCGCCTGCTACCGCATACAAGTGGTTACATCGCTGGCACTCTGATGGGCGCGCCGGTCTGAACGAACGTTCTCGAGCGCCACACCATTCCCCCAGCAGAACCTCTGACACCGTTGTCCAACATCTCCGCGCTGCACACCTGGCCCATCCGATGTGGGGCGCACGCAAGCTCAAGCGGTGGCTCGAGATGCAGGGGCATACGTTACCGGCCGCCAGCACCGTGCATAACCTCATGCGCCGCCATGACCTGCTACCGGGCGGTCCGTCACCGGCGCCCACCGTCGGACGCTTTGAACATAACGCCCCGAACCGACTCTGGCAGATGGACTTTAAAGGCCACTTCCCCTTCGCCGAAGGGCGTTGTCATCCGCTGACCTTGCTGGATGACCATTCGCGCTTCTCGCTCTGTCTGGCGCACTGCCCGGACGAGCGACGTGTCACCGTGCAGTCACAGTTGATAGCGGTGTTCGAACGTTATGGCTTGCCGGAGAGAATGACCATGGATAATGGTGCCCCCTGGGGCGACACGACGGGCAGTTGGACCGCGCTGGAACTGTGGCTGATGCGTCAGGGTATCCGGGTGGGTCACTCTCGGCCTTATCATCCTCAGACTCAGGGTAAGCTGGAGCGCTTCCACCGCAGCCTGAAGGCAGAGCTCCTGCAGGGACGGTGGTTTACCCATGCCGCGCAGTTGCAGGAGGTGTTCGACGCCTGGCGAGATACCTACAACCTGGAACGCCCACACGAAGCCCTGTCAATGGCGGTGCCAGCGTCCCGTTATCAGCCTTCATCGCGACAGTACAATGGCAATCCGGCGGCAGCCGAGTATGACGAGGGGGTCCTGGTCAGGAAAGTGGATGTCAGTGGAAAACTAAGCCTGAAAGGGATGGGTCTGAAAGTGGGCAAGGCCTTTATCGGTGAATATGTCGGGCTGAAGGAAAGTGAGAGAGAGGGCTACTACGAGATATGGTGGTACAGCACGAAAGTGGGGATGATCGACCTGAGAAATAGGTCGATCATCATGGGTAAAGGATGTTAAAAAGTGTTCACCATGACCTTGAACACCTGTCTACCATGTCCCCGGTCTGTACACAAAGGGAGAGGGTTGATTAACCATTACACTGTGGCACTCGGTGCGGGAGTGGCGCCACCACGGTGTTTGCTGAGGAACAGCGCCGTCAACATCAGCCAACACAGGCCACTGACCAGATTGAACAGGCTGAATAATCCGTTACCGCCCCAGACATAGGCCACCTTGGCCAACTCGATCCCGATGGTGAACACCGACATGCTCAGCATCCCCATCACGGCCGAAACGGCACCTTTGCTCACGTTGCTGGAAAATAGCGTCAGGCGATACAGACCGGCGTTCGCCAAACCAATGCCGTAAGCGTAAAGGCTCAGCCCGGCGGTCATCCACAGGTAGGCATGGGCGGAAAATACCGTGGCCAGCGCGGCGAGCAGCAGGCCCAGCAGCATCGGCCATGCGCCCAGCTTGATCGGGCGTTCAATACTGAGTTTGCCAGTCACGCGGGCCAGCGTCAGGTTGCCGAGGATCAGCGCGCCAAACACCGGAATTTGCAACAGGCCATAGTCCAGCGCCGAGAGTGACTCACCCTTGATCAGGATCACCGGAGACTGGGCAATCCAGGCCAACAGCGGCAGGCTGGCAAAGCCGATAGCCAATGAACCACAGATAAAGCGCCGATTGACCAGCACCTGACGATAGTCCCGCCACAGGTTGGCCGCCGAGAAGGCTTCCCCTCGCAGCGTAGCGGTTTCAGGCATGGCCTTCCACAGGCCGACAAAGGCAATCGCGGCCAGGGCGGCAAACAGTACAAACATGCTCTGCCAGGAGGCGACGTGAACCCAGGCAGCCCCGGCCAACGGCCCCAGCAGCGGGGCGATCAACGCCACGTTAGCCATCAGCGCGGTGATTTTGATACATGTCGCCTCTTCAAACGACTCCTGAATGGTGGCATAGCCCACCGCACCGATAAAGCACAGGCCGATCCCTTGCAGGAAGCGCATCACGATAAACTGTTCGATATTGGTGACCAGCAGAATGGCCAGGCAGGTGACGATAAAGAACAGCACCCCGGCCAGCATCACCGGGCGGCGGCCACGGCGATCTGACAGCGGGCCAAGTAGCCACTGCAGGAAAATACCGCCAGCCAGATAGGCGGTCATTGAGGTGGGCACCCATTCCACACCGGCGTTGAAATCGGCCACGACCGCCAGCATACCGGGCTGGATCATATCGTTGGCGATATAGGTCGCGAATTCGAACAGTACCAGACAAAGTGGGAATAAAAGCGCCTGTCGGCCCAGAAGTGCCGCAGGGGGTAATGATGTTTTCATTTTTATTTTACTGATAGTAAAGAAGAAATAAGGAACTGCCAGGGCGGGAGAGCGCAAACTGAGCGAGTTGTGGCGGCTATTTTGCCGCCAATTGTTCACCTTGGCAATCATAAGGTGATTTTAGGCTCATTCTTAATAGCGCGTTTAAGCGTTGTGCTGCGCCCCCCTGAGCTATAACCTCTGATTAACATTTCGTTATGACAGAATTATAGGCAACTGACGGGCAGCAATGAGCAATAAAATTGGTTGGATAGATAACTTGCGTGCGCTGGCGTGCATGATGGTGGTGATGATCCACGCGACCACCTACTACGTCGCCAACGGTGTGGCTGTGGGTGAACATAACTGGGATATGGCCAACGTATTGAACTCGCTTTCACGGGCTTCGGTGCCGCTGTTCTTTATGATTTCCGGCTTTCTGTTTTTTGGTGAGCGCAGTGCCAACCAAAAACACTTTATCCGCATTACCTGTTGTATTTTGTTCTACAGCGCCATTGCCCTGATTTATATTGCCTGCTTTACCCGCATCGGCTTTTGGCCCTCGTTGCGCGCTATCCTGCAAAAGCCGGTGTTTTATCACCTGTGGTTCTTTTATGCCATTGCGGTGGTCTACCTGCTTTCGCCGCTGATCAGCGTCAAACCGGTTTCTGGCCGCTATCTGGCCGGGGTGATCGTCATTCTGGCGATTATCGCCAACCCTAATACCAGCAAGCTGACCCTGGATAATGTCCAGCTACTACCGGTGAACCTGTACATCTTTGGCGATACCTTCTATTACCTGCTGTATGCCTTGGCAGGGCGAGCGATCGGCGTGATGGCTACCCAACGGCGCGGTATGAGCCTGTTGGCGGTGCTGTGCTTTGTTGCTAGCGTGGTCCTGATTATCCGTGGCACCAAAAGCCAGATGTTTATCAACGGCAGCTTTGCCGATACGTTTTATATGTACACCGGCCCCTTGGTATTTGTGGCGGCGGTCTCGCTGCTGGTGTGGTGCAAAAACTGCCTGCCGAATCCAATCGGCTGGCTAGGCGTGATTTCCCGCCACTCGCTGGCGATCTACGGCTTTCATGCCCTGATCGTTAACGTGATGCGTAATCGCCACTGGGAGTTTCCGGCCTACCCGCTGCTGGATATCTTCTGGGTGTTTGGCATGGCGCTTGGTGTGAGCCTGCTGTTGTCGATGGGGTTACAGAAAGTGGATACCCGGCGGCTGGTGTCTTAAGCCTGCCAGCGCTGCTGTGCCCGCCGCAGTTGGCGCCCAGAGGAGAAGCCTGCGGTTAGCGCGGCTTTTTCCAGGCCGTAGCCCTGCTGCAGCCGCTGCTGTGCGACCGCCAGCCGCAGCTGTTCATGATATTCCCGAACGCTGAGGCCGATATGCAGACGGAACAGCCGGGCCAGATGGCGGCTGCTGACGTGGGCTTTCTCCGCTACCTGAGGGACCGACCACTCGGCCTCCGGCTCGGCGGCCATCACATCCTGCGCCCGGTGCACGGCTGGATGCAGATGATTGCGATAGCGTAACCACGGGGAGAGCTGCGGATCGTCGCCGGAGCGGCGGAAATACACCACCATCTCACGGGCAATCTCTAGCGCGCGGTCAGCCCCACAGTGCTGATTGACCAGGTGCAGGGCCAAATCGATACCGGCGGTGATGCCTGCGCTGGTAAACACGCCGCGATCCTCAACAAAAATACGGTTTTCCTTCACCTGTGCTGCCGGTGCCTGCTGGCGCAAGCGCTCGATCACGGCGTGGTGAGTGGTGCAATGATAGCCGTCGAGCAATCCGGCCTGGGCGGCCAACAGCGCACCGGAACAGACGCATACCAGATCTATCTGCCGCTGGGCCAAAGCCGGGCGCAATGCCTGGAGCCAATTGCGCGCCAGAGCCGCTTCCTCGCTAGCAAAGTAATGCGTTGAGTCTGCCACCCCCGGTATCACCAGAATATCCCCTTCGTTCCACCGCTGTGGCAAGGGGGCTAGCTGGCCGATGGTCATGCCGATGGAGCAGGAAATTTGCGGCACCGGGCTGACATAGTGCAGCTGGAACTGCCCGGTTAGCCGCAATACCTCTGCCGGGCCGCTGACATCCAGTAACAGCACGTTGGGGAGCATCAGAAAGTAAACGGCCTTGGGCATGATTATTCCTGCGAAAGTTGCGCCAATGCTTGATCGACGCTGGCAATGGTGGCAAAGCGGTCGACCAGCACGGTTTCAGTATGCCGCTTTAACTGCTCGGGGGTAAAGAGGCTGCCGTCCGGGTGATGCATTGGGAAAGTGAGCGTGGCTTCGGTCACAAACGTCACTTTATAACCCAGATCGGAGGCGACGCGGGTGGTGGTTTCACAGCATTGCTCGGTGCGGATACCGCTGATGATCAGATGGTTGATCTGGCGTTCACGCAGCCAGGCATCCAGGCCAGATTCAGTCAGCGCATTGTGTACTCGCTTTTGCACCGTAACGTCAGCCTGATGGTTCAGGAACGGCAGGCGTTTCACGTAGCCAGATGCCAAGGAGAACGGTCCCTCAGGCGAGACATGGAATACGTCGACCAGCGGCACCTCTTGCTGCTGACAACCCGCAATCAGGCGTGTCAGCGCCTGTTGAAACGCAGGCAGATCGTCTTCCTGCCAGAACGGACGATGCTGAAAGGATTGTTGAACATCGATGATCAATAGTGCGCTACGTGACATTTTCGGCCCTCCTCAGTTTGGTGTAAGACCATACTGCGCTTGCGGTAGGCTAGAAAGAAGGTCAAAAACGGCCATCATGATGACAACAACGGACGGGATGAAGTTTGCGGGCGGTTACCGATAATAATCCCGGTGAACGCGGTATTGATTACTATAATTGATTGACCGTCCTTTGACTGGAACGAGGAGGGTAATGACCCCAACCGCTGGTCTGCAAATGATGTGCAGGTTTCATTTATCGTCGATTTTGGAGGGCAATAGCAAAGGAATAAGAAACCGAATTGTTGGCAGCCATATCGGTAACGATTAACTTATCTGAATGGGCAACCAAACATGAAAAAACGTCAGTTGGCAGTAATTATCGCGGGTGGACTGCTGTTTTTTTCAGGGATGAGTCAGGCACAAGAACACAACGCTTCGGTCACCAAAACCATCACTATCACCGCCACTATCGGAGACAGTATTTTTGTTTCTCGCCCGCAGGGTGGGGATTGGTATCAGACGGTGGATTTAGCGGCCACCGATGGTACACAGCAATCTTTCGCCAGCAGTATACCGGTACAGGTTTGGAGCACTACGCCGCAGTTCAACGTGTCGCTGGTTCATCCACTTGAGATCGCCCGCACCGATTCGGCTTATAAAATGGATGGGGTGAAGGTTAAGTTTGCCGGTGAAGGCAGCAATGGCAAAGATCTTGGTGCTAGTGGCGCGGCGCAAACCTTCGATCAGAAAGTTCAGGTGGGCAATGGCTATCAAAGCGTTTATCAGTTGAAGGTGAACGCTAATGCGCCTAAGAGCAACGGCAATGCCGACACCCAAGGTTTGTATACCGGGGAAATGGTGATGCTGTTTGAGATCGCGGCCGGCTCGATTTAGCCCTTAATACTGAGCGATTTAAAGCCTAATGCCAACGGGAGCAGCCAAGTACATACATAGGTGTTGGATATGTATGTACCTGGCAGAGGCGTTGGTGAATTACATCAGCGGCTGCAGGCAGCGGTAAAGCTCGCGGAAAGTATTGCGTTGGGCGGTGTAATATTGATGCCGTTCAGCATCCGGCTCATGCACCTGCTCTAACGGCAATTCAGGCAGTAGGGTGCTCAAAGATACCCCAGGGTTCAGCGCAATCTGCGCCAGACGCGCGGCTCCCAATGCCGGGCCAACGTCGCCGCCGGTGCGGTATTCCAGCCGCTGGCCGCTGATATCTGCCAGCATCTGGCGCCAGAACGGGCTGCGTGCGCCGCCACCAATCAAGGTGATAGCCGTGGGTTGCAGGCCGCTGGCATGCAGCACGTCCATGCCATCCGCCAGTGCAAAACCCACGCCTTCCAGCACTGCCCGTGCGAGATCGTTCGGCCCATGTTGATGAGTAAAGCCCCAGAAGGCCCCTTTGGCGTTCGGGTTGTTGTGTGGCGTACGCTCGCCGGAAAGATAGGGCAAGAACCATAACGGCGTTTCAGCAGGAGCGGCCTGCTCAACGTTACGCAGCAAGGTGGCAACGCTGTCGACATGGGTTAACTGGCAGGCCCAGTCCAGGCAGGACGCCGCGCTGAGCATCACCGACATCAGGTGCCAGGTCTGCGGCAGCGCATGGCAGAAGCTGTGCACCGCGCTGGTCGGGTTACTGAGGAAACCGTCGCTGACGGCGAAGTAGACGCCAGAGGTACCCAGTGACAGCATCGCCTGCCCGGTCTGATACAGCCCAACGCCGATCGCCCCGGCGGCATTGTCACCCCCGCCAGCTACCACCGGCACCGGCGCCATCCCCCAACGTTGGGCCAGTTCGCTATCCACTTGCCCGGTGATCTGGTTACCCTCAAACAGCGCAGGCATCTGCTCACGCGTCAGCTCGCAGGCATCAAGCATGGCGTCGCTCCAGTCACGTTTGGCGACGTCTAGCCACATTGTCCCTGCGGCATCGGACATATCGCTGGCAAACTCGCCGGTGATGCACCAACGCAGGTAATCCTTCGGCAATAACACCCTATCGATCTGCTGGAAAATCTGTGGCTCGTGCTCCTTGACCCACAGTAGCTTGGGGGCGGTGAAGCCGGGCATCATCAGGTTGCCGGTGATTTCCCGTGAGTTGGGTACGGTTTGTTCTAGTGTCTGGCATTGCGCAAAGCTGCGGCCATCGTTCCACAGGATGGCCGGGCGTAATACCCGCTGCTGTTTATCCAGTAAGGTTGCGCCATGCATCTGGCCGGTCAGGCCAATGGCTTTGACCTGTTGCAGGCTATGCTGTTTAGCCAATGCCAACATGGCGCGGTCGGTGGCTTGCCACCAATCTTGCGGGTCTTGTTCAGACCATAGGGGATGGGGGCGTGAGATGGGCAGTGGTTCACTCTGGCTGGCCAGCAGTTGGCCTTGCTCGCCTAGCAGGATGACTTTCACGCCGGAAGTACCGAGATCGATTCCAATATACATGAGCAGGGATCCTTTGAAGCGCGGTGAGCGGACCCACCGCACCGTAGAGAGTTAGCCGAACAGGTAGCGGTTGACCAGGTTCTCCAGCTTTTCCTGATGCCCGCTGGCATGTTGCGGTGCCAGCACCTGTTGCTCGGCGTGCTGTGCCAGCGCTTCGAGCGACAGTTTCCCTTGCAGGATCTGTTGGCCCAATTCACCGTTCCAACCGGCATAGCGTTTGGCAACCTGCTGATGTAGCTGACCATCTTCGATCATGCGGGCGGCCACTTTCAGCGCCAGCGCCATGGTGTCCATAGCGCCGATATGGCCGTAGAACAGATCATATTTGTCGGTACTTTGGCGGCGCACCTTGGAGTCAAAGTTCAGCCCGCCGGTAGTGAAGCCGCCGGCCTTGAGGATTTCGAACATCACCAGCGAGTTCTCTTCCACGCTGTTCGGGAACTGATCGGTATCCCAACCTAGCTGTGGATCGCCCCGGTTGGCGTCGACCGAGCCGAAAATCCCCAGCGCGATGGCGGTGGCGATCTCGTGGTGGAACGAATGCCCGGCCAGCGTGGCGTGGTTGGCCTCGATGTTCACCTTGATCTCTTTTTCCAGACCGAACTGTTTAAGGAAACCGTACACGGTGGCGACGTCGTAATCGTACTGATGCTTGGTCGGCTCCTGGGGTTTGGGCTCGATCAGTAGCGTTCCCTGGAAGCCGATCTTATGTTTGTGCTCAACTACCATCTGCATAAAGCGGCCAATCTGTTCACGCTCCTGGCGCAGATCGGTATTGAGCAGGGTTTCATAGCCTTCGCGCCCGCCCCACAGCACATAGTTTTCACCGCCCAGCTTGTGGGTGGCATTCATGGCCGTGAACACCTGAGTCGCTGCCCAACTGAAAACTTCCGGATCCGGGTTGGTCGCTGCCCCGGCACCGTAACGCGGATGGGTGAAGCAGTTGGCGGTGCCCCACAGCAGCTTCACGCCGCTGCTTTGCTGTTTCTCTGCCAGCACGTCGGTCATGACCGCAAAGTTGTTCAGATACTCTTTTAGCGTGGCCCCTTCCGGTGACACGTCGATATCGTGGAAGCAGTAGTAAGGCACATTCAGCTTATGGAAAAACTCGAACGCCACATCGGCCTTGCGTTTAGCCAGCTCCAGCGCTTCGCCCGGTTGTTGCCAAGGGCGATCGAAGGCCCCAATGCCGAACATGTCTGCCCCGTTCCAGCAGAAGGTGTGCCAGTAGCAGGCGGCGAAGCGCAGATGGTCGGCCATACGTTTGCCGAGGATGATTTCATCGGGGTTGTAGTGGCGGAAAGCCAACGGGTTATTGCTGCTGGTGCCTTCGTAACGAACCTGTTCTAGCTGATCAAAATAGGATTGCATGAGTGACTCCTTGGTAACGGTGCCCGGCGTAAGGGATGCGGGATGCGCTCATCTTCGGAGTAAGCGGCGGAATGCTCAATTACGTTATTTCACACTTAAATTCACAGAATTATTAAATGTGCGCGGGATCTCATAATTCAACGAAGGGCCGGTTTTACTGGCCGCGGGTTATTTCACAGGTTTAAAACATGACCGCCATCATAAAATCAACATTAAACCAAAAACCGTAATTCACTGGTGAAAATCTGTAATTGCTGAACACCGCATAAGCGACAACAATCCACTGGAAGTTTCGTGTTTTATCTCGTTACCTTTCAATTTTGCCGTTTGAAAGCCTCGGATAACTATTTCCCTACACAACTCAAGGGTTATAAAATGAAATTCAAACCACTCTTGCTTTCAGCTTGCGCATTGCTGCTACTGGCCAGCCAACCGGGCTACAGCCAACAGATTAAAATCGGTATGGCTATCGACGACCTGCGTCTGGAACGTTGGCAAAAAGACCGCGATATTTTTGTCAAGAAAGCTAACGCTCTGGGGGCCGATGTGTTTGTTCAGTCGGCCAACGGCAATGAAGAAACCCAAATGGCGCAGATCGAGAATATGATCAACCGCGGCGTCGATGTCCTGGTGATCATCCCCTATAACGGCCAGGTGCTGAGCAACGTGATCAGCGAGGCGAAGCGCGAAGGCATCAAGGTCCTGGCTTATGACCGGATGATCAACAATGCCGATATCGATTTCTACATCTCGTTTGATAATGAGAAAGTGGGCGAGATGCAGGCGGAAAGCCTGGTGCAGCGCGTGCCGCAGGGCAACTATTTCCTGATGGGCGGCTCGCCGGTGGATAATAACGCCAAGCTGTTCCGCAAGGGGCAGATGACCGTGCTGCAACCGCTGATCGACAGCGGCAAGATCAAGGTGGTGGGCGATCAGTGGGCCGACGGCTGGCTGCCGGAAAACGCGCTGAAGATCATGGAAAACGCCCTGACGGCCAACAATAACCATATCGACGCGGTCGTGGCCTCCAACGATGCCACCGCCGGTGGAGCCATTCAGGCACTGGCTGCACAAGGGCTGGCGGGGAAGGTGGCGATCTCTGGTCAGGACGCCGATCTGGCGGCGGTAAAACGCATCGTGGCGGGCACCCAAACCATGACGGTCTATAAACCGATCAGCAAGCTGGCCGACGAAGCGGCGGATATCGCCGTGCAACTGGGCAAAGGGGAACAACCCAAGTCCAATGCCAAATTAAATAATGGCAGTAAAGAGGTTTCGGCCTGGTTATTAACCCCGGTACAGGTGGATAAAACGAATATCGACAGTACGGTTATTGCCGATGGTTTCCATAAGCAATCCGATCTTAATTAATGGCAATGCCATCTGGGGGGAGTGAATAATGCCCTGCCTGTTAGAAATGCGAAATATCACTAAACAATTCGGCGCAGTGAAAGCCGTGGATAATATCAGCCTGCACTTGGAGGCGGGGCAGGTATTATCCTTGTGCGGTGAAAATGGCTCAGGAAAATCCACCTTGATGAAAGTGCTGTGCGGAATATATCCGCACGGCAGTTATCAGGGCGATATTTATTTTTCGGGCGAGATTGTTACGGCGAAAACCATTCGCGATACCGAGCAGAAAGGCATCGCCATCATTCACCAGGAATTGGCCCTGGTGAAGCAGATGACGGTGCTGGAGAACCTGTTTCTCGGCAACGAGTGGGGCCGCTATGGGGTGATGGATTACGACAACATGTACCTGCGCTGCCAGCGCATGCTGGCGCAGGTCAAGCTGGAGGTTGACCCTAATACCCGCGTGGGTGAACTGGGGTTGGGCCAACAGCAGTTGGTGGAGATTGCCAAGGCCTTGAACAAACAGGTGCGCCTGCTGGTACTCGATGAACCCACCGCCTCATTGACCGAAAGTGAAACCGCCACGTTGCTGGCGATCATTGCGGATCTGCGCGATCACGGGATCGCCTGTATCTATATTTCGCACAAGCTCAACGAGGTGAAAGCGATCTCGGACTTTATCTGTGTGATCCGCGATGGCAAGCACATTGGCACCCGGCCTGCGGCGGAGATGAGCGAGGACGATATCATCGCCATGATGGTTGGCCGTGAGCTGACCGAGCTGTATCCGCAGGAACCCCATACCATCGGTGAGGTGGTCCTGCAGGTGGAAAACCTCACTGCCTGGCACCCGGTCAACCGCCATATCCGCCGGGCCGATAATGTGTCTTTTACCCTACGGCGTGGGGAGATCCTCGGCGTGGCCGGGCTGGTTGGCTCCGGGCGTACCGAAACCATGCAGTGCCTGTTTGGCGCCTATGCGGGGCGTTGGCAGGGCAACATCACCATCGCAGGGCAGGCCGCCACCATCACCAACTGTCGTGAGGCAATGCGATATGGCATCGCCATGGTGCCAGAAGACCGCAAGCGCGATGGCATCGTGCCGGTGATGGGCGTGGGGGCCAACATGACGTTGGCGGCGCTGGGGGATTTCAGTGGCGCATTGACGGTGCTGGATGATGCGCAGGAGCAGGCAACCATCCAACAGTCGCTTGCACGGTTGCGGGTAAAAACGTCTTCTGCGGAGCTGGCTATTGCCCGTCTCAGCGGGGGTAACCAGCAGAAAGCCATCCTGGCGAAGTGCCTGTTGCTGAACCCGCAAATCCTCATTCTGGATGAGCCAACGCGCGGCATTGATATCGGTGCCAAGCAAGAGATTTACAAGTTAATCAATCAATTGGCACAGCGGGGGCTCGCGGTGATTGTGGTGTCCTCCGAATTGCCGGAGGTGCTGGGGTTAAGCGATCGGGTATTGGTGATGCACCAGGGGCAGATCAAAGCCGATCTGGTGAACCGCGATCTGACCCAGGAACAGGTAATGGAAGCGGCCTTAAGGAGTGAAACACATGTTGAAAAGCACGCAATCTGAAGCCAGCCTGCCGCCAGTGGGGGCGAAAAAACCGCTGTTCGGGCTGAAAACCGTCAATCTGCAGGTGTTCGTGATGCTGGCGGCGATCGCCGTCATCATGCTGTTCTTTACCTTTACCACCGAAGGGGCCTATCTCAGTGCCCGTAACATTTCCAACCTGCTGCGCCAGACGGCGATCACCGGCATTCTGGCGGTGGGCATGGTGTTCGTGATTATTTCGGCGGAGATCGACCTTTCCGTTGGCTCAATGATGGGGCTATTGGGGGGCGCGGCGGCGATATTTGACGTCTGGTTCGGCTGGCCGTTGCCGTTGACCATCGTGGTCACGCTGTTGGCGGGGCTATTGCTGGGGGCCTGGAATGGCTGGTGGGTCGCCTATCGTAAAGTTCCTTCGTTTATCGTCACCCTGGCGGGGATGTTGGCGTTTCGCGGCATTCTAATCGGCATTACCAATGGCACCACCGTGTCACCCACCAGCAATGCCATGTCGCAGATTGGCCAGAGCTACCTGCCTAACGGAGTGGGTTTTGGCATTGGCGCGGTCGGCCTGATGCTGTTTGTGGCCTGGCAGTGGCGGCGGCGCAGTAGACGTACGCAACTGGGCTTGCTGGTAGCGACAGCGAGTGGCGATATCACCCGCCAGAGCATCATGGCCATCCTGGTATTAGGGGCGATTTACCTGCTGAACGACTATCGCGGGGTACCAACGCCGGTGCTGATCCTGACCGCATTGATGCTGGCTGGGATCTTTATGGCGTCGCGTACCGCCTTTGGCCGCCGTATTTATGCCATCGGCGGTAATATCGATGCCGCGCGGCTTTCCGGGGTTAACGTTGAACGTACCAAGCTGGCAGTGTTTGCCATCAACGGCCTGATGGTGGCGATTGCCGGGCTGATCCTTAGTTCGCGCCTGGGGGCCGGTTCGCCCTCTGCCGGTAACATTGCCGAGCTGGATGCTATCGCCGCCTGCGTGATCGGTGGCACCAGCCTGGCCGGGGGGATCGGTAGCGTGGCGGGAGCGGTGATGGGGGCGTTTATCATGGCCTCATTGGATAACGGCATGAGCATGTTGGACGTGCCGACGTTCTGGCAATATATCGTCAAAGGCGCGATCTTGCTGCTGGCGGTGTGGATGGATTCCGCGACCAAACGCCGGGTATAGGCGTGGCTTCACACTTGTAGCTGTGGCCGTATTTATTGCTGGGGAGCCCCCATGTTTAAGAAGCGCTACCGTATTACGCTGCTGTTCAACGCCAATAAAGTGTACGACCGCCAGGTGGTGGAGGGCGTTGGCGAGTATTTACAGGCGTCGCAAAGCGATTGGGATATCTTTATCGAAGAGGATTTCCGTTGCCGCATCGATAATATCAAGGACTGGCTGGGGGACGGCGTGATCGCCGATTTCGACGACCGGAATATTGAGCAGCTGTTGCGTAACGTCCAGGTGCCGCTGGTTGGCGTCGGGGGCTCTTACCATCGGGAGGCGGATTACCCGCCGGTGCATTACATCGCTACCGACAACCATGCGCTGGTGGAAGCGGCGTTTATGCACCTGAAAGAAAAAGGGCTGAACCGCTTTGCATTCTATGGCCTGCCGGTGGAGGGGGGTAAGCGCTGGGCGCAGGAGCGTGAACAGGCTTTCCGCCAGTTGGTGGCTGCAGAACAGTATCAAGGGGTGGTGTATCAAGGGATGGAAACCGCGCCGGAGAACTGGCAATACGCCCAGAACCGCCTGGCGGACTGGGTGCAGACCTTGCCCCAGCAGACCGGGATCATAGCCGTTACCGATGCGCGGGCGCGCCACCTGTTACAGGTGTGCGAGCACCTGGATATTCCTGTGCCGGAAAAACTCTGTGTGATTGGCATCGATAACGAAGAGCTGACGCGCTATCTGTCGCGCGTGGCGTTGTCGTCGGTGGTGCAGGGGACACGCCAGATGGGCTATCGTGCCGCCAAGCTGTTGCATCAACTGCTTGATCAGCGCGAGCTGCCGCTACAGCGCATTCTGGTGCCACCGGTGAAGGTGATTGAACGGCGGTCTACCGATTTCCGTTCACTGCGTGACCCGGCGGTGATCCAGGCCATGCACTATATCCGCTACCATGCCTGCAAAGGGATCAAGGTGGAGCAGGTACTGGATGCGGTGGGCATGTCCCGTTCCAATCTGGAAAAGCGCTTCAAGGATGAAACCGGCCAGACGATCCATAATGCCATCCACCAAGAGAAGCTCGATCGCGCCCGCAATTTACTCACCGCGACCTCGTTACCCATCAATGAAATTTCCCAGATGTGTGGCTACCCATCGTTGCAGTACTTCTATTCGGTGTTCAAGAAGGGCTATGACATGACGCCCAAAGAGTGCCGCGACCGTTTTGGGGAGGCTGGCTATTGAAACCGCAGCGTGGGCATTGTTTGTTACGTGGCAGATAATATTTCTGTCATTACGGCTCCCTATAGTGGCGTTGCTTTTTACCTTTGGGCAAAACCATAACCAGGGAATTCATTATATGCATAAATTACCCTCCCGCCTGGCACTGCTGGCCAGTTGCTTGGCATTCAGCACCACGCTATGGGCGCAGGCTCAGGAAGTTCCCGCCGTGCTGGCCGGGCACGCCGTATTACCGGTGAAGTCCAGCGTCACGGCTCCCCAGGATGCACCAATCGATCTGCAACAGAGCGGTAAATACACCAGCGGTAAACGCATCACCGAACTGGGCAGCGTAGCGGGGAAATCTGCGGATCGGCTGACCGGCATCGGGCTACCCATCAATGGTCAGCCGTTGCAGGGGCATTCCGGTATCAAACACATGCCGGATGGCACCTACTGGGTGCTGACCGATAACGGATTTGGCAGTAAAGCTAACTCGCCGGACGCCATGCTGTATCTCAACCATTACCGTATCGATTTCAAGGAAGGTACGGTAACGCCGCTAAAAACGCTGTTCCTGCACGATCCCGATAAAAAAGTCCCGTTCCATATCGTCAATGAAAGCACCGACAAACGTTACCTGACCGGCAGCGATTTCGACCCGGAAAGCTTCCAGTTTGCCGACGATGTCCTATGGATCGGCGATGAATTTGGCCCTTACCTGATTAAAGCGGATCTGAACGGCAAGGTGCTGGCGGTGTTTGATACCCAGGTTGACGGCAAGGTCGTGAAATCGCCGGATAACCCGACGCTGACGCTGCCAGGTGCGCCGGACGGCAAGCAGAACTTCCAGGTCGCGCGCTCCAAGGGCTTTGAAGGAATGGCGGTATCACCGGATGGCAGCAAGCTGTATCCCCTGCTGGAAGGGGCGCTGTGGGACGGCGAACAGTTTGAGAACGTGGCGGGCAAACGCTACCTGCGGGTGCTGGAGTTTGACGTCAAACAGCAGGCATGGACAGGCCGTAGCTGGCAGTACGTGTTGGAAGACAATCAGAATGCCATCGGTGATTTCAATATGATCGACGCCACCCACGGGCTGGTGATCGAACGTGATAATGGTGAAGGTACCGCCGATAAAGCCTGTGTGGCAGGCGCGCCAACGGATAACTGCTTCAGCCAGATCGCCAAATTCAAACGGGTGTACAAAATAGCGTTTTCTGACGCTAACGTCGGCAAACCGGTAGAAAAACGGGCATATATCGATTTGCTGAACATTCAGGACCCACAGAAGCTGGCGCGTAAAACGCTGAATAACGGCGTGCTGACCTTCCCGTTCTTTACTATCGAGAATGTCGACGTGGTGGATGGCAGCCATATCATCGTGGGGAACGACAATAACTTCCCGTTCTCTTCCAGCCGCGAACCTAACGTGGCGGATGATAACGAATTTATTTTGCTGGATGTGAAAGCCCTGCTACAGCCGTAAAACTCTCCTTTATCGCCAAGCCTTCTCCTGATGGGTCAAGGCTTTCTTATTCCGGTGATGAAGAAATACGTTAAGTGACCCCATTTTTGGGGCGCATCGTAGATATAGGACACGAACATTTTCAGATCAGCATATTAATAAAACGTTACTTTCAATCTTGCCGCTTCAGGTTGGCTTTCTGGTAGTCTGCTCTAGGCGTTTTACACTATGTCGCCATTTGTATTGCGAATAATGGCACCAAGGATTGAAGGTGGGAAAATGTCTCGTGTCAGTACCGAAAGTATTATTGCGAAATTAAATTCGTTAGCTATTGCTATTCCTTTGGAGATCCTGATTGCGTGGGAGTCAAGTGATGAGGCCTGGTGTTTAAAGGACGTTCATAAAAAGCCCGTGTATGCCAATGCCAGATATGGCCTATTGCTGAAGCCGGAAGAAAATGGGAGGCCTTCTGCACTAGCCCCTTTTAAGCCCTTTATCTCCATCCATGACCAACGCGTTATTGATGAGATGAGGAAGATTGAGGCAGTAGGGATCCTCCCTATCGATAGCAAACGCATATTCAGCGTGTTTTATTGTGAACGCATGCCCTACTACGACAAACAGGCTCATTGCTCTGGTATTATCAGCCATATCAAACCCCTGCACTCCATCACCGCACGTTTTTTTGTCTCTGGTGATGATATCGGTAAATTAACCGTTGCTTGTCCCTCCGAGATTTTATCCGCTAAGGAGTGGGTCGTGGCTTTTCTGTTGTTACAAGGCATGGCGGAGAAAGAGATTGCCGGTATTCTCAACAGAACGTTGAGAACGATAAAGTTCCATAAAAGTAATATTCTGGCGAAGGTCCATTGTCAAACTACCCGGGAATTTATATTTTTTGCCAGAAAGCAGCAATGGAAATTTTATATTCCACCATTATTTTCTAAACCCTGTTATATCATCCGCTAATCACCTCACTACAAAACTGTACCTTTGGTACAGTTTATTGTTTGTACTTCAAGAGTATGCTCGCTTTCATCATCTGGCATTCCAGTTGATATCTCAATGACATGGATGAGAAGAGGTCATACAATGAGTTACGCAAGCAATCTTGATTTTCCAATATTAATTATTTCTGTACGCGATAATAAAATACAGGTCGATGATGGCTATCATGCGATTAAGGAGGTGCTGGCATTAAATAACCACCATTTTATCCACGCGGAAAGCAATGAAACGGCCCTGGCGATGGCCAGAAAAGAAGCGGGCATCGGCTGTATCATTATTAATGAGTGCGAGGGGGCTAACTTGGGCGGGGGTTCTCCCATTATCAAGGAGATTATTCGCGTGATCCGCGCTAAAAACAGCCGGGTGCCCATCTTCTTTTCGTCAAGTGTGCCTTTGTTAGGGCGTTTATCGACGGAGGTGATTCAAGAGATCCATGAGTACATCAACATCAGCGAAGATACGCCCAGGTTTATTGCTGGCCGCATTCATCTGGCGATACGTCAGTATATTGAGAACCTGCTGCCGCCTTACTTCGCCGCGCTAAAAAGTTACGCGCTAGACAGCCCTTACTATTGGGATTGCCCGGGGCATCAAGGGGGCGTTGCCTACCTTAAGCACCCGGTTGGCCGTGAGTTTATCAATTACTTTGGCGAAAACCTGATGCGGGCAGACATCGGCATCTCAACGCCGGAAATGGGGGACTGGCTTGAACATAAGGGAGCGCCGGGAGAATCGGAAACGCGAGCCGCCAAACTCTTTGGCGCGGACAAAACCTTCTATGTGACAGGCGGATCTTCCCAGTCTAACCAGATAGTGGGCCACTCAATTGATTTAAAAGATAAAATCATCCTGGTAGACCGCAATTGCCACAAGTCCGTCAACCATGAGCTGACCATCACCCAGGCTAAACCCGTCTATTTCCAGCCTGCGCGTAATGGGCTCGGCATTATTGGCTTGATCTCTCCCGATCAGTTTGAGGCCAGCGCGATCCAGCAAAAAATCGATGACAGCGTGCTGGCTTATCAGGCAGAAGACCGCAGCCCCGCTTATGCCATCATCACTAACTGCACTTACGACGGTCTGATTTATGACGTCACTACCGTCACCCAAAAGCTGGCCAAGTCGGTACCCCGGATCAAATTTGACGAAGCCTGGTATGCCTATGCGAAATTCCACCCCCTGTATCAGGGGCGGTTCGCCATGGATGTCCCCGAAGATAAAGACAACGGCCCAACGCTGTATGCCGTGCAATCGACACACAAGATGTTGGCGGCCTTTTCTTCGGCCTCGATGATACATATCCGCAATTCCAAACGTGCCCCGGTGGATTACGACATTTTCAATCAGGCTTTTATGATGCACGGCACCACGTCACCGTTCTATCCGATCATTGCCTCAATGGATGTGGCGACCGCCATGATGGAAGGGCAAGCCGGTAAGACATTGGTCGATGAAGCTATTCACGATGCTATCAGCTTCCGCAAGACGCTGGTGACCGTCGCAGACAAGCTCAAAGCGGAAAAAAGTGACAAGGGATGGTTCTTCGATGTCTGGCAGCCGAGCACGTTGCTGCAGGAGGGCAAAAAGGTTCCTTTCACCCAGGTGGCCGACGAGGTGCTAGCCAACGATCCCACCTGCTGGCAGTTGCGAGCCGGAGAGGCATGGCACGGCTTTGGCGACTTGCCGGAGGGTTATGCGATGTTGGATCCCATCAAGGTCACCATTACCTGCCCTGGGCTGAACGCGCAAGGAAAGATGAATGTTTTCGGCATCCCCGCGCCGGTAGTGGCAAAATTCCTGGATACCCAGCGCATTATCCCGGCCCGCAACGGCGACTACACCATTCTGGTGTTATTTGCATTGGGTTCTACCCAGGGTAAATGGAATACCCTGATCGACATGCTGATGATATTTAAACATCACTATGACGAGAATACCCCACTGACCTCGGTGCTTCCGCAGGTTGCGGCCAGCTCTCCCGCCTATCGCAACATGGGCATCGGCGATTTATGCCGGTCGATCCATCAGGCGAATATTGAACTGAAAATTGCCGAGCTTTTGGAGCTTGCCTGTTCTGCAGAGGCCATCCCTGTTCTTACCCCTTCCCAGGCCTATCAATGCCTGATCTCCGACCAAACCGAGCAGGTCAAGGCTGCCGACATAAGCAACCGCACGCTGGGCGTGATGATAACCCCTTACCCACCGGGCATTCCGCTCATCATGCCAGGTGAAAAGGTGACGTCAGAATCACGGGCCATTGTCGATTACCTGGTGGCCTTGCAGACCTTCGGCCAGCGCTTCCCCGGCTTTGAACATGAACTGCAGGGTGTGGAAGTGGATGAGAACGGCACTTATTGGGTGCGGTGCATAAAAGAAACGCCAGCCAGCGCTTCCATACGTTAATCGGCCCGCGCTTTATCCCCATGGGTGCGATCCGCACCCTCTTCAAGATGTGTATCAACGCAATAATGATGGGAAATATCATGGCTTCTGTTAATACTGCCTCCGTGAAAAAAATGGGGTTGGTCGCCCTGACGTTGGTGACCGCCTCTAACATGATGGGATCCGGGGTCTTTATGCTGCCAACCAATCTGGCAGGCATCGGGTCTATCTCTTTATTTGGCTGGGTGATTACCATTGTCGGCGTGATTGCCCTGGCGCTGGTGTTTGCGAAAAACAGCATGGTGACACCGCGTGACGGCGGCATTATTGCCTATGCCAGCGACGCGTTTGGGCCATTTATTGGCTTTCAGACCACCATCTGTTACTGGATCAGCGCCTGGGTGGGTAACGTGGCGCTGCTGGTGGCGGGTGTGGGTTACCTGAGTTATTTCTTCCCTATTCTCAAAGATCCGCTGGTCAGCTCTATCACCGCCATTGTTATCCTCTGGGCATTTATCGCTCTGGCTTCTTTGGGGGCAAGGGTGGCCGGGCGCTCCCAATCATTCACCGCCTGCTGCATGCTGGTTGTAGTGCTGGGGATCGGTTTTATTGGCTGGTTCTGGTTCAAACCCGCGTTATTCACCGAAGTTTATAATGGCACCAAGGGTAGTGACGTTTCGGCAATCCTCTCCGCCGCGTCTTTGGCTTTATGGGGCTTTTTGGGAGTGGAATCCGCAGTGGTGTCCAGCGGACAGGTGGAAAACCCCGAATCCACGGTGCCCAAGGCGACGGTATTGGGGTTGCTGATTGCCGCCGTGTGCTATGTCACCAGCTGTTCGGTGATCATGGGGTTAGTACCGCATAGCGAACTGGTGAATTCCGCCGCCCCCTTTGCCGATGCTGCCCGTTATATGTTTGGTGAATTCGCCGGGGAAGTGGTTTCCGCACTGAGCATTATCGCCTGTTTCGGTTCGATCTCTGGCTGGTTGATCTTGCAGTCTGAAGCCCCCAAGGCTGGCGCGAAGCAGGGGTTATTCCCGAAATTCTTTGCCGTGGTGAACAAAAACGATGTACCGATGAAGGGGCTGATTTTTACCGGCGTACTGATGACCGTGGTATTACTGACCACGGCTTCGCCTAATCTGGCAAAACAGTTTCAGGTGATTGTGCTGATGTCGGTGTTTGCCTCTTTACTGCCCTATATCTATGCGCTGGTCGCGCTACCGATCATCATGGTGGCCAAATCCTTGAATAAGGGCGGGGGCTTCATTTTCTACTGCACGTTGGCGGTGATTGGCATTCTCTACAGTTTGTTTGCCCTGTTCGGATCGGGAAGCAATGCCATGTTCTGGGGGGTATTGATGATGATGCTCACCATCCCGCTGTATGCACTGGTTGCGGCAAAACGCAGCAAAAGCGGGATCAAAACACTGTATCTGGATAGCGAGGAGTAGCCGTAAAAAACAGAAAGCGCGGTAACAATGAAGGCATTACTGCAACAGTGAATGGCTCTTTTATCTCAAAGCCTTCTCCTTGGTGGGGAGGCTTTTTTATGACGGTGACAAATAAAATACAGCGAATCACCCCTTTTCGGAAAGATATAAGACCCTGCTATTATTAGTTGTTCATTTTAATTAAACGCGTTACGTTCAATTTTGTGTAATATCCTGGCGGTGCGACTACACGGCAATTCTACATTTCGCCGTTATTTGCCAAACCTTGCTATATCATCAGGTAATAGTCCCACCCTAAAATAGTCCCTTTGCGACTATTCAGACTACTGGCAAGGTCCGACAGTAAGGCTAGAACATTGTTCTAATAAGATTAGTGGCGGATCTGTGCCAGCTCGTCTTCAGTCAGACCGGTCATTTTCATGACGGTGTTGCGATCGAGACCGTTCTGCAGCATGGTACGGGCAATTTTCAGCGTAGCATCACGCTCGCCTTCTGAATGCCCTTCCTGCCGACCAAGCTGAATGCCCTTCTCAATACCCTTCTGTTCAAGCTGTTGTGCGATGGTCATCAGTGTGTCCCCATGTTGCGGCACTCGCTGTGCCAGTTGGCGTACAAAGGCTTCGGCGTCTGACGTTTCGCCCGCCTGTACAATATAGTGTACCAGCGATACTACCTGGGATGAAGAGAGATATCCGGCCAGTAGGATGGGAGCGAGCCTATCCACCAGTTCTGCCAGATCCCGATGATGAATGTGCTTCTGCAGTAGTGTCAGAGCCGCCATGCTGCGATGGCCTGCGATTTCGTCATCAGGGATGACGGTGACATCGACAAGCGGAAAAGCAGTGCTGTAAAGTTTACCGGCCAGCTCTGGGTTAGCAAACTCATCCAGCCACCGGGTGGAATAGGGGTATGGGCTGCGCTTACCGGTATAGAATAGCATCGGTATTACCAGTGGCAGCTTTTTGTGGCCCGCGTCCAGATGGCGCTGCATGGCCGCTACTGCGTACCTGATGAGCCTGAAAGCCATGTGCCGATCCGGCGTGGACTGGTGTTCGATGAGCACGTGGACATAACCGTCATCCCCAGCAGTGGTTTTCAGGCTGTAGAGCACGTCGCTGAAGTACTGGCGGAGGTTATCTTCCACAAAGGAGCCTGATTCCAGTTTCAGGGTGTTAAGATCGCAGATGGCACGCAGCTCTGCCGGGAGGTGTAGTTCCATGAAATCACGGGCAACCTCTGGCTGGGTCAGGAACTGTCTGAATGTGGCATCGTGGGGCGTTGGCGTGTTGTTTTTCTTTTTCATCATAATCATTTCACTCCGATACTGATTTTAAGCTGACGTTATTATTTTTCGCATGTCTCTCCATTGATTTATCTGAGGCAAGCTCCGGCTAACCTATATTCAGGATATTTATTAATTCACCGAGGTTTTTATTAAAATATGAAATCAATTCAGATTTTGTTTGTGGCATACCCATAAAGAATTCCCTCTCTTTTTTAGAATAGAGCCCGTGAAGGCATTGCATGGTGTAATTATGGACTACCGACTATTACAGGGGAAGAGGTATTGGCGACGTCATGGTTACTTCAACTGACTTAGACCCTACGGTCGAATATATTTGCCCCGAAAAATTCATAAGAATAGTCATGTTATCATCAATATGAATAATCTTCGCCAAAGATGCAGCTTATTCCCGCACTTCTATTGTGTGGTTAACAAAAATGATGGGCCGGTTAGGGGGGGTTACTGGCGTGCTAATGACCGTGGTATTACTGACCACGGCTTCACCTAATCTGGCAAAACAGTTACAGGTCATTGTTATGCGTTGGTTGCTGCTAAACGTAGCAAAAGCGGGATCAAAACGTTGTACCTGGATAGCGAGGAGTAGCCGTAAAAAACAGAAAGCGCGGTAACAATTTTCGCTTTCGGCATCGGAGCCGGAAAACGCAAACTGTGCCGCGCCTAGTTAGCAGCAGTCGCGATTAATGCACTGCCTGTGGGGCTTGCCAGTTTTCGTGATAGATATGTACGGCTTGCTCTTGCGTGGTAGTGCGATCGCCGGTCAGGCGGTAGGCCACGGTGAAGGCAAAATCAAACGCTGCCCCCAACCCTTGGCCACTGATCAGATTGCCATCTTCCACAACCCTTTCAGCCACGTAGGTACCATCTTCGATCTCCTGATGCAGATCGCCAGAACAGACATAACGGCGGCCTTGCAGCAGTTTGTTGGCAGCCAGCACGCGAGCAGCGGCAGAACACAGCGGGCAGATCAGCTTGGCAGCACGATCGTGGCGGCGGATAAACTCCACGACCAGCTCGTTTTCCGCCATTGCGGCGGTAGCCTGCGGCCCACCGGGGATCACCACGGCATCGTACAGTTGGTCCATGCGGCGTTCCAACAGAGCATCGGCAAACATACGTATCTGGTGATAGCTGCGTAGCTCCAGCCTATCCTGGCAGGACAGCAGCTCTACCTCTATCTCCATACGACGTAACACGTCGATCACGATAACCGCCTCGGCCTCTTCAAATCCTTCGCTCAGCAGGACGGCAACTTTCTTGGTCATAGCATCTCCAGCAATGTACGGGTTAATAACCCGGGCTCGGCTAGGGTAGCAGATAAAAGGCGGGAGTTTTGTGCGGGAGAGCAAGTGTACGAAGGGGATCGCGGAAACTTGAATTCCCTCTTAGCAGCTAGGGGGATTCGCGCTATAATCTGCGACTTGCTTCCTAGCTCTAGAGGAAGATCCTCGTCCCCGGTGGGGCGGCTGGACTTCAAATCCAGTTGGGGCCGCCAGCGGTCCTGGGCAGGTTCGACTCCTGTGATCTTCCGCCATTCGACCTCTTCTGAACTCTCCCAACGTCAACTAAACCCCCGTTAAACCCTTGTGTATCAAGCCTTCCTTGTATTCCGAAGTCAACAGGAGTCTACTGGTATCAATATGCCCCTGGGGGCACTATTGGGCAAACCGACCACTGTGGGTAAAATCACATGCCACCAAAACAGATAAAAACCATTAACAATCAAACAATAGCGTCACTTGATACCCGTAGTAAACCCTACAAGTTTTCTATCGGTAGGGGGCTCTATCTGCTGGTAGTGCCTACGGGCTCAAAATACTGGCGTTTGAAGTACCGCATAGATGGAAAAGAGAAGAGCCTAGCATTCGGGACATACCCTGCTGTCACGATTAGCGAAGCCATCATGCTAAGGGAAGAAGCCAGAGCGAAGATCAAAGATGGTTACGATCCCGCGATTGATAAAACCCTAGAGAGAGAACAACGCCGTCAGGAACGGGCCAAACAAGCTTTCCAGCTTTCGCTCACCGAACCCGGCGGGCTGATCATCAAAACAACTAAACAAACCCTATCGCTCACGCCAGAGCAAACTCAGGCCGTCAAAGCATTCTTGCTTTCAGGAGGAAACAACGATGCCATTAACTGATGCAAAAGTTCGGGCATTAAAGCCCAGAGATAAGCCGTACCGCTTAGGTGACGCCGGAGGGCTATACGTTGAGGTGGCAACGAATGGATCGCGTTACTGGCGCATGAAATACCGCGTTGCCGGTAAAGAGAAGCGTCTCGCCTTTGGTGTTTACCCCGATGTTTCATTGGCAGATGCTCGTGAAAAGCGCGATGCAGCCAAAAAGATCCTGGCGGCAGGCGGTGACCCTAGTGAAACCAAAAAAGCCGAGAAGCTTGCTCAGAAGCTGAATGCGGAAAACACCTTTGAGGCTATCGCCCGAGAGTGGCATCAGACTAAAGCTGACCGCTGGTCACTACGCTACCGTGATGAAATCATTGATACCTTCGAGAAAGATATCTTCCCTTATATCGGCAAGCGGCCTATTGCCGATCTCAAGCCGATGGAGTTGCTGGAAGCGCTGCGCAAAATGGAGAAGCGCGGGGCGTTGGAGAAAATGCGTAAGGTTCGCCAACGCTGCGGAGAAGTCTTTCGTTTTGCCATTATCACCGGCAGAGCTAATTACAATCCTGCCCCCGATCTCGCCAGCGCTTTGGCAACGCCGAAGAAGGAGCACTTCCCCTTCCTGACGGCTCAGGAACTGCCATTTTTCCTCAAAGACTTATCTGGTTACACCGGCAGTGTAATAACTAAAACTGCAACTAAGATCATCATGCTGACGGGCGTAAGAACCCAGGAGTTGAGATTTGCACGTTGGCAGGATATCGACTTCGATAAGGGCGTATGGAGCATCCCGCCTGAGGTGATGAAAATGAAGCGACCGCATGTCGTTCCATTATCAACGCAGGTTATCGAACTGTTCAGCTCTCTTAAGCCAATTACTGGTGGCTATCCCCTGGTGTTCATTGGCCGAAACGATCAGCGTAAGCCAATCAGCAAGGAAAGCATCAATCAGGTCATTGAGCTGTTGGGTTACAAGGGACGACTGACTGGCCACGGTTTCCGTCACACCATGAGCACCATCCTGCATGAGCAAGGCTATAACTCGGCCTGGATTGAGACACAGCTTGCTCACGTGGATAAGAACAGCATCCGTGGCACCTACAACCATGCGAAGTATCTGGATGGACGGCGTGAGATGCTGCAGTGGTATGCCGACTATATGGATAACTTGGAGGTCGTGCTTAGGATGAGGTGGATTTTCTGAGGGGAACGGCAGCGCCAGCAGTGCTGTTGGTGCTGCTGTTACTTATTCATTTGTCTTTTTTGATGAATGAAATAGAAACTTTCACCGACCTTCATTGATGGTTACAACTCTTTAAAATTGATGCGGGAACACCGCCAATGCGTGATGTACTTCGCGCTTAGGTTGAAATCTGCGAGCCTAGCTTAAGGATGATCGCATGCAGTCTTTTCATTAAGTTTGGAGGAAGCCCGATTTTTTAGAGGTTGAGCATTAGCTTAAATTAATATTCCCAATGCCTTATTTTAAGAAAATAAATAACTCAACTTCGGTTTAGATGTTATTGCAATGTCTAAAATTTAAACAATTTAAACAAATTAGCTGCGAAAACTATAAAAACAATGTATAATTGGAAGATGTTCTTTTTATAAGTTGTTGATTTAAAGAGATTAAATGGGAAAAATTACGGCGGTGGATTTGTTCTGTGGGGCCGGTGGATTTTCATTGGCAGCCCTTAACTCCGATGTGACTTTACTGGCCGCAGTAGAGTTAGATGCTGACGCGTGCGCAACATATAAGAAAAATATTATCGAGCAACGCTCATGCAAAACTAAATTGTTTAATGAAGATATCCTAAAGGTTGATATTGAGTCATTTTCTAGTTCATTATCTCTTAATGACGGTAACTTGGATTTGTTAATAGGTGGGCCTCCCTGCCAAGGATTCTCATCTCATAGAATAAACGATCAGGGAGTAGATGATCCTCGGAATGAATTACTTATTAGGTACTTTGACTTTGTTAAAAAATTAATGCCTGATGCTTTTATTGTTGAAAATGTACCAGGATTATTATGGGAGCGCCATAAAAGTTATTTGGACCGGTTTAAAGCAATCAGTGAAGATAGCGGTTATAAAATTTTGGGTCCAGTAAAACTTAATGCAAAGGACTATGGTGTTCCTCAAAATAGAAACCGGGTCTTTATCCTTGGTGTGAAAAATAGTTTAGATATCGACGAAACGCTGTGGCCTCCAAAACCAACGCACTTTCAGTCATCGTTAAGTTCACCTATATGGCGAAATGCATCGGAGGTATTCGAGCAACCAAATGAGAGTGAACTCAATGAGATTGAGAATATACTCGGTAAAAATGTTGTGAAAGAGCTTAAATTTGGTTCTGAACTACCGCTGAGCGCTGACGATTCTTCTGCCATTCACATGAACCATACAACAGACCTAACTAAGCGTTTTGAGCTAACCCCTATCAATGGTAGCCGTGGAGATATAGATTTTAGATTACCATGCCATTCTGATGGATATGTAGGTCATAAAGATGTCTATGGCCGAATTCGGCTAGCTCAACCTGGGCCTACAATTACGACTGGTTGTTTCAACCCTTCGAAAGGTCGGTTTTTACACCCTTGGAAAAATCATGGAATAACAATACGCCATGCTGCACGGTTACAAACTTTCCCCGATGACTTTACATTTACTGGTGGTATAACTAACCAAGGAAAGCAAGTTGGTAATGCAGTGCCAGTAAAAATGGGAGAGGTTATTATTAAAACTGTAATACAGATGGTAAAAGGTAAAACCTATACAAAATAGAAGAGGATATGTTTGAGATGGATTCGATTTCCTTTAAAACTAGAGCGAGAACAATTGATCATCTTGGGCGAGAGCAAATAGCTGATTGTCCAACAGCGATTTCCGAACTATGGAAGAATGCTTATGATGCATATGCAAGTAAAGTTGAGTTAAATATTTTTAATGGGGAAATTCCTGTTGCTACATTAGTTGATAATGGGCATGGAATGAACCTCGAAGAGTTCAAATCTAAATGGTTAGTGATTGGAACGGAATCAAAGGCTAGCCGCTCACTTACACAAGAAAGTGATAGATTAGGCTTCCCTGAGAGGGTTAAGCAAGGACAGAAAGGAATTGGTCGACTTTCTTGCGCTGCCCTTGGCTCTTTGCTGCTAATTATTTCTAAGAGAAAAAATGAATCATTTGTTGCAGCATTAATTGATTGGCGTTTTTTTGAAAATCCATTTTTAATGTTGGATGACGTTTATATACCAATAATAGAGTTTGACAATAAGAGAGAGTTGCCAGAGCGTCTACCAGAAATGTTCGATTCGTTATTAAGTAATATATATGGAGGCAAGGATAAAGATTTAATAGATCCTTCTTCGGCGGCTAGGACCTTGCGTTTGGCAAACGCATGGAGTCGATTAGAGGAACAAGAAACTTATGAAGGAAATGTTTCTACTAAAGAAAAAGTTTTAAAAACAGCGATTAAAGATGTTTTTGATGAGCGAATGTTCTCAACCTGGAGTGTTTGGTCTGGCGATGATATTCACGGTACAGCTATGTTTATGGCTGAGATTCATGATGATTTAAAAGCACAAATATCTCTTGATAGCTATAATGATGGTGATACTGCTTCAATTAAAGCAAGAAATAGTTTAAAGCAAACATTAATAAACTTTACTGATCCATTTTCTAAAGATGGTGAGCCTAAGATTGATGATTTTTCCACATCTGTTATTGTTTGGAATGGTCATATCCAAAGAGTTATTATCGATGATGTAAGAAGTTTTGATTTGTCTAACTTAGAACTACTGGAGCATATTGTTGACGGGGTTGTTGATGATGACGGATACTTTCATGGCAGTATAAAGGCATTTGGAGAAATAATTGATAATGTAATAATTAAACCAGTTAGGAATTATAAAAATAAATCAAATGCGAAGTTTGGAAAGTTCAATGTTCGTATTGGTTCATATGAATGGAGAAAAGAGAAGTCAACATTGCCTGAAGAACTGAATACTTTTTTTACGGAACAAAGTGAGTTGTATGGAGGTGTTCGTATATATAGAGATGGCTTAAGAGTTATGCCATATGGACGTGAAGATAATGACTATTTTGAAATAGAGAAAAGAAGGACTTTAAATGCTGGTCGATATTTTTGGTCCAACAGGAGAACGTTTGGTAGAATTGCGATAACAAGAGAATGCAACCCTAATTTAAAGGATAAGGCTGGACGTGAGGGGTTATTAGATAATACCGCATCTAAATTATTTAGAGAGGTGGTTGAAAATATTTTGATATTGTCAGCCGATAAATATTTGGGGCGAAACTCAGAGATACGAAAAGAACATCTGGAGGATGTTGCAGCATTAAAATCGGTACAGAAGGCTGAGGCAGATAGGAAGAAGTTGATTGTTAAAGAAAGAAAAAGAATAAAGAGTTCGATAGTTTCTAATATTGGTACATTGAAGTGCAAACTGCAAGATTTAAAGGATCTGCAACACCGATACACAAGAGTTGAAGAAATCTCTAGTATTGAGGATGCTAAGGAATTTAAAAGCATTGTAAGTAGGTATAATGATGAAATGCAAAGTTTTTCGCTGAGCCCTGTTCCCAATAATCTTGGTTCAATTGAGAGTGATTATAAAGACTATAGACGGGTAGAGCTAGAAGCTAAAGGGATAATCAAACTTCTAGATGAGTCGGCAAATATTGTTCTGAGCAACCTAAGCAACAAAACAGATTATGATATCGCAATTGATATCTTTAATGAGAAAAAGCGTTCGATTAACTCTGCAATTAGAAAAACTGCGTCTCTAGGTAAAGACCTACTTCAAGATGAACTTAGTAGATTTAGTGACCTTATCGAGGCTCAAAGTAAGATTTTTCAAAATTCACTCACTGATTTACTTGAAGATCTAAATTTAGAAAGGATTCCTCTATCTTTAGTACTGAGAAAGATTGACGATGAATACCAGAAGCAGATTGTTGAAAATAACCAAAGATTAATACCCTATATAACTGCTATACAGAACATACGCGAACAAATTGACTTGGAGGGTTTAGCTATACATAGTTTGAACGAATCTGCAAAATGGAAACAGGAAGCTGAGCGTTTGAACTCATTAGCTCAATTGGGTATAACTGTAGAAATTATTGGTCATGAAATTGAAGGGCTGGACTCTACTATTTCAAGAGGATTAAGTCAACTTCGTAATGTACCATTCTCAGAACAAGAAAAAAGAATATTTGACGATGTACATTATGCTCACCAGAGTTTAAGTGATAAATGGCGTTTCCTGTCCCCTTTAAAACTCTCTGGTGAGAAAGTTAAGAAAAATATTACTGGCAAAGATATTTATGAGTATATAAATAATTTCTTTGGTGATGCATTTTTACTTCACGGTATTAGTTTTGAAATGACAAGTGCATTCGAGTTTTTTTCTATAAATGAGTTCCCATCAAGGATATACCCGGTATTTATTAACTTGGTAAATAATTCAAGGTACTGGGTATGTCAACAAGATATGGAAGATAAAAAAATACTATTAGATTTTAGTGAAGGGGAGGTCTTTGTTTCAGATAATGGTCCAGGCGTGGATTCTGACGACTTTGAGCAATTATTCACGCTATTCTTTACTCGTAAGCATCGTGGCGGTCGTGGTGTAGGATTATATCTTTGCCGGACAAATTTGCAACCTGGAGGGCATTCTATTCGATATGAAATTAATGAAAGTGGTAAAAAGCTTTCAGGGGCTAATTTTGTTATAAAATTTAATGGAATAAAAAAATGAATAATCAATTGATGTCAAATGGCTTAACCTTTGGTGCGTTAATTAATGAAGCATTTATTAAACCTATTCGCTCTGTTACGGTTATTGATGACGAATATCCTACTATATCCGGCTTGTTGAATAAAAATGAATATACGAAAATTAATGAAGATAGATTGAAAGATGTGATTTCTTTTTGCCAAGATCCCTCGAGGAATTGGTTGGTTGATATCGATGATGGCCAGAGTTTTCCAGAACCTTTTGATGGTGATGTTGGTTCTTATACAAACAGTGATCTATTGATACTGGATTATCATCTTGAAAAAGGAAATGATGGAGATAGAAGTTTAAAAGCATTAAATGTAATAAAAAGTTTGGCAAAGAAAACTCATTTTAATTTAACTGTTATCCATACAAGTGGCTATCATGGCGATGGCAATGATGTGGAAAAAATTATTATTGATGTGATTACATATTTACAAAAACCTGCCAATATCATTCTAAATAACGGCGCTGAAAAAGTAGTTCTTCAATTTTTAGATGATGCGTCTCTTGAGGATGATGATATTGAAAGAAAATTAATAAATTCCATAACTGACTTGGAGTTTTTATCTGTTATAAATGAATTTAATGGTAATTTATCAGCTTGTTTTGAATCAGAAAAATTTGATGAATTTATTCGGTTATGCGAAGAAAGTAATGTTAAATACAGCAAGAAACCGATGATTCAGTGGCTATGTAATAAGAAGAATATATCTTTAGAAGCCTTATATGGTAATGAGGACATAAATGGCCTTAGTTGGAAGGTTGAGAATGGTGTTAATTGGATAAAGACTGATAATTTATTTGTTACAATAATAGGGAAAAGTATTCGTCCTACTGAGATCCCAAGTAAATTATGCGATGCTCTTTTTGACTGGTGTCCTCATCCTCATCAATTATTGTTAGCTAAGCTACGTCATGAGATTGATGAAAATGGATTTATGATTGCAAACCAGATTGTAAATAAAAGATATTTACAATCATACTGGTTAAAGGAAATTTTGGATGCTGACGACGAGTATGCTTTAGAATCAAAAATATGGAACGTTTTGTCAAAACACTGGGAGGAAATTGCCGTATCGACAAAGGATGCTATGATTGATTTTTCATCAAGGATAAGCCAATATATTAAGAACCTTCCTGAGGGTGATTTATCAGAATTCATGTCTAAATGGACTGTTTCTGATATGAAAGAAGTCCTTCAGCATGTTAATAAATTTAATTGTTCTATACCTATCGCTGGATACCATTTAAATACAGGGCATGTTCTTCAGCTAGATGATAATAGTTACTGGGTTTGTATGACACCTGCTTGCGATTTGGAGCCTGGTCAGAAGAGGAGTAAGACAGGGAAAAATATGCCTGTTACTTTGGTTAGGCTATTTACTCTGTCAGAGGCAGCGAAAAAAGATGATAAAGAACCAGCTTTGCTAGGAGAAGAGCAAATTGTTCGAGCATTATCAATGGCTACGAGAAATGATCTCATTTTCATTTCTTTAATGGATAGTGAAAAAATAAATATTTTCAGCTCGGTTCCCAGGATCTATTCTTCAGCAAATCCGGTGAGTGATAATTTTTTAGTTGGTAATCAGGGACGTTTTACCAATGGCGATCGCACTCTAGTATTTTTTAAACCTACAGCTGAAGAAGAGCAAGCTCCTACGTTTAAAGAAATTAAAGGGAAAGTTGTTGCGCAATTACGGTATGAATATGCCTTGCACTTATTGCAAGTTACAGGGCGGACAAAAAGCAGAATTGGTCTTGATTTTGTTTCTTTAAATGATACTTTTACTCCGTAAATACATAGAAATTATAGCTGTTAGTTTTATATCGGTAATTAAATAAGTATGTAGGAAGTGGAAATAATGGAAAACGCAAAGGAACTATATTTACTTACTAGTGATCTAGTTATTGATGCGGTTTATCACGGCTACAAGACCGAAAATGGTGGGTATGCTGATCCTTTAGTTCGACTGGTTGGTGTCAGTCGACAGGGGGGATTTCGGTATAGAGGAACTCGTGATCGACCGACTGTACTAGTTCTGTACTCCACTCAATCTGATCCAGATTGGCCGGATGAACTGGATACGACTACAGGCCGTTTCGTCTATTACGGCGACAACAAAAAGCCAGGCCAAAAGCTTCATGACACTCAGCGTTTTGGAAACGAGTTGCTGATCAAACTTTTTGAAATAGCACATACTGGCGATCGTGCCAATATTCCACCTATTTTGATTTTTACTTCAGCAGGTGCTGGTCGTGCGTATCGGTTCCGTGGTTTGGCTGTCCCTGGCCATCCTTCGATGCCTGCAACAGAAGATTTGGTGGCGATCTGGAAATCCACTGGCGGAATTCGATTCCAGAACTACAGAGCTACATTTACCATTTTAGATGCATCGGTCATTAGTCGTGGTTGGATAGACTCCATTAAAACTGGAGCAATGGATATCGAAAAGGCGCCTGATGCATGGCGTACATGGGTTGAAACAGGGGTTATTAAACCTTTGATAGCACCTAGAACTCAATTAATTAGAACTAGGGAAGAGCAACTTCCATCTGATGAGGCAGACCTGGTACTGATTGATACTATTCGGACACACTACGCAAACAATTCATATGGATTTGAGGCTTGTGCAGGAGAGCTTGCTCGACTCTTACTGGGTAATGTTTCTCGCCTGGATTTGACTCGACCTTGGCGTGATGGGGGTAGAGATGCCCTTGGTGCCCTCAGACTCGGGCGAGGAGCATCGTCGATTGAAGCTATGTTTGCATTAGAAGCCAAATGTTATGGTATAGGCAACTCTATTGGGGTCCGTGAGGTTTCTAGGCTGATTAGCCGTATAAAACATCGCGAGTTCGGCATACTTATAACAACTTCATTTGTTAATAAACAGGCGTATCAAGAAGTTGTTGATGATGGACATCCAGTAATATTTGTTACAGCTATTGATATAGTTCAACTGCTTAGAGCTTCTGGTTATGGGACGGCGGCTCAACTTTCAAAATGGTTGGATGGCATTTAACTCCCTAAGCCAGTTTCCCTATGCACATGTTGCGGGTATTTGTCGTCCCAAACACCCGCGGACGCATCCAGTTCAGGGAGCTTATTCACCCCTTCAGCCGGTTGGTGTTGACTTTATAGTCTCCTTCGTTTTTATTTTGACTGCTACGCTCAATATGGATGATCAACCGCTGAATATTCGTACCTTGTTTGGGGCTCTTTCTTTTATCGTTTTTCTGCTTCTGCTTCTGCTTCTGCTTCTGCTTCTGCATCTGCTCCTAATGTGAATGTTTTAAAGGCATCTAATTTTACAGTCAAAATTGCAGTTTACGTTAACTGCTATAAAAGAGTGCGTTCTTCTTACTTTGAGTTAATAATTGACATGCATCAGTGGTTCAACACGTTACGTTTTCAATTACCTCGATCCCCAGCATGTTTTTGAGCGCAATTAAAGGGCTTGATAATTCACCTGCAATTATGAGGATTGTCCTTACATTTCTTTTGCTATCAGTAGCGCGCTGCATTGCCTCTAGAACGGCCTGGTATTTTACGCATTGATAAATTCCGCGTGTTAGATCCGCATCATTCGATGAAGCAGACTTTACTTCAATCGCAACGCATTCACTTCTAAATTCGAAAAGGACATCTATAGAATCACCCGATGGTAACCGATATTCTTGATGTCCTATAGCATCTCCTTTTAGACCAATATTTATTGGATTGCTAGCAACGTATTCTTTCAGTGCTTTATGGGCCTTACTTTCACCACCACCTCTAAACTTTTGTGCTTTATGTATAAGCTTGGTGAAATCGGAAGCGGCTGGGGAAAGGTCAAATAGTGTTAGTATTTTGTGCCAACTTGGGAAACTGTAAATTTTTGCCAGCTCAGTATCCACAATCTGCCGACGTTGTCTTTTCGAAAGTTTGCTATAACTGGAAAGGTTACCAAGAAACTCGCTTATACCCTCACCTGGAAGGCCTGTATTTTTATTGACGACAAGGCACTGAATTGGAGGGACTTCCGTGCCCCAACTTTTTTCCACTGCGATCATGCTTTGGCCTATACAACCAAGAACGTAATTGAGGTTACGTGGATTCGGCATGCCTAATTCAGCAGCAAGATTTTCGTAAGTGATAGGTTCGCCAGCATGAGCTTGGCGTATCAATAATGGTAGTGCCATCCGCGCACGTTGCTGATATAACTTATCGCCTTCTAAGGTTTCTGATACTAGTGCTGTTGCCATTGGCTATTCCTTGTGATTATACCGTGAAGGCATATTAGTATCCATAGTACTGCTTAAAACGCTTAAAGATGTAATATTGTACTCTTAATTCGCAGAGTATTTTTAGATGGCTATCACGGTTTCATTATTTTACTAACGAAGTAAATTTTTTACCAATTTACCTAGCAAATTCTTGGGGGGCGGTTTTCGCGTCCAGATTCGTTACCCCCGGAGGTATGCATTGGATTTTAACACAGTGGGAATATTTTAAAATCATCATAATCATAGTGTTAGATCAAACAATGGAAGTGTTGTTGTTTCGGAAATTTCAAGAAAGGACCGTCTTGATGCAATGTATCCTAAACTTCCTGTACGAGCGGGGCGATAGCGAAAGTAAGTAATGACAGTTGGCTAATGTCTTCTCTTCCGCCTGTTCAAGGCTATGCTAAAAGTAACGACCTGCAGTTTAAGTCTAGTACAAATGCACGCGTTGCAGCATCACAGATAAAATACCGTACTTTGTGCTCTAAAGATAACTTGTTTACATTCACGAGTTGAATCCCACCCTAATTTATCACACCGTTAATAGGCAAGTAAAAATTTAATTTTTATTCTTTAAATCATTAATTAACTCATCTGCTTTCATTTGCAGTTCAATTCTGTTGATATTAGTCAGTACAGGCTGAAGAATATAGTAAGGATGCTCATTAGTACATTTTAGACGATATGACTTCCAATCTCCATCGATTGGGAAAAATACTCTATAGTTACCATCAGAAACTCGGAGGTATCTAGCGTCCTTATCTTTACTTAATATTTTATAGCCACCATTACAATAAAAACTGTTAACCGTATCCATACTTAATGTGTTTTTTATAATAAATCCGACAATTACATTTTTGTTAAGAAAACAAAAAATCATTAAAATAAAAAAGGAGGCGGCCAAAGAAAAAACGATGGGAGTAACATCATACCTAACAAGAAAGAAATGCCGTTTCCCATTTAAGCTGTTTCTTCTTTTTAGTTTAACCTCTTTACCCTCATACATCAACATGGGTATTTTAGCTATGGCCATGAAAAAATATAAAACTATAAAGAAAAAAATTATTGCATATGCGAACACAGTTACTTTAGATGATGCCTCTAAAATTGTGATATCCATATAACGCATAACCCAATTTCTTGCTAAGGAAAATATAAAGAAAGAGATTACAACCCCAACAATACGCACAACCCAGAAAAACATGTTTTTTTCTTTAACTAAATAATCCGAAGAATTATTCATATACATTGAAATAGATATGGAAAAAGTAATTGCATAAAGAAATGAAAAGATAAAAAAGGCAGGTGATCCTATGTGTTCTCTATACTTAAAAACGGTTATAATGGTAAGTGTTAATAGTGATGATAGCAACGAATACAGTATAGATAAACTATATTTACTAAACCTTCTAATTACATTGACATTCTTTCTTTTATTTCTAAATCGCGCGCCCAAGTGCAATAAATTAGGTTTTATTATTAAGGAAATAATAATAGCAGAGCCTGTAAATATAAAAAATGGAATCACCGTTGAGTCAAAAGGAATCATGAAAACTAATGATAAAAAAATAAAACCCAGTGATATACATACACTGAATTAGATGGGCTTATTTTCTTCAACTTGATTAACATAATTTTTCTCCATGTCGTTTGCAAATTCCCATGTATTGAAATCACCCAATAATATCCATCAAGATAGGGTAATAACTACATGTTATTCCTTATAATACTCTAATTAGAAAAACCGTTGGTGAGGATAGGTATCTATTTTTATAACGGCATCATCGAATCCCTTTCCATCTTGTTTAAAGAGCCCCAACCAATCGGATCTCTATCAATATACTGGCAAGTTTGATCGGATCCCCTTTCAGATACCGGCCAACCCCAGATCATAATACCAGTCCTGCTCTCCTTATATGCATGCTTCCCCTGAAACTGCAGAGGTTGGTTAATTTTGGGGGCATCTTCGTGCCCCCCCTTCTCATCGATAAGTTGCGTCATGTCATAGGCATTGTACCGATACCGTTGCTGAAAATGGGAAAGGCACCTACAACTCCATCCATTTTATATAAAAACTCTACTCCCTTTTGATTTTTACAACTAACTCATCACTGTCAATATTATTAATGATGTATTGCTCTCTGAAAGCACTCTCAAAAAATAAGCCTGGCTTATTGTTTTGGACGAGATTTTTCGTCTCATCATTCAATTCTTTGACCTTATGTACAAACTCACTATATGAGTCTAAATAAATCGCATCATCAAGATAAAAATCCATAATCACCCAGTCATTTGATAAAAGGTACATAAAAACATTAATTTCAGGTAAAAGTTTCAATCCACCACCGATCTGGTAAACTCTGTCACCATCTGATAATTTGCAAGGCCAAGTCTTATAAACACTAGCTCGATCCTCTCTGCCTTTGGAATCAGAAAATTCCGCATCTCCGCCTTTGATATTTAAAAATTTAATCTTGGCTTTTTTTATTATTAAAAAACCATCTTCTACTAAATCATTGTTATGTGAAAAACCTTTATCTTTCAATATTGAAATAAATTCAGAATCAAGATTAAAGACAAAATTAATTAATGAAAGCTCAAAAAAACCACTCAGGTTATCAGTCAGTCCTGCATCAATATACGTATGTAAGTCACTTACACCAGTGTAATCAACTGCAACGTTAAACTTACTAGTTAAGTCTAATTTAATCATCATTTTTCTGCCTTCTTATGATAACTTCCGTCAGTGCTTTATTGTCTTTCATCAAAGTTCCATCTGATAGTTTATAGCCAGAAGAGTTAATGTCATTCTTGCTAACTAATGTAAGATTTAAGTCGTCTAGTGAATTAAGAGAGTTCCTAAAATACTTGTTTGCCTTGAGGTTTCCAACCATTCTAATTTCTCCATTCGGCGACAAAATTCTTAATACTTCTGGATTTAAAGGGTTGTAACCATATGGGTTATCAATATTAATTGAACTTTGAGAACCAGTCTTAACTTCTGGCAAGTGCATAGCATCGCCTTTATGAACCCCCGGAACAGTTGGATTCAAATCGATATTATAATAATCATCCAGTGGTGTCTGGCCAGCACCAATATTTATTTTTCCATCCTTTTCATCAGGCTTATTTTTGTAAAATGGTGGTTTGGGAGGTGCTGGCGTCTCCTTGAATAAACCTAGAGGATCCACCCAGCTAATCGGGTTCCCATCAACATATTGATAAGAGTTCAACCCACCATCGAGTTTTACCGGATCCGCCGTCAAATACCGCCCAATCCCCGGATCATAATACCGGTTCAGGTTGTAATACAGCCCGCTCTCCGCATCTTCGTACTGCCCCTGAAAACGCAGTGGGTTGTTCACCTTCGGTTGTGGGTGTTCATCCCGAGTATCCGGCGGTGTCCATTCCTCCGTCAACTGCCCATAGGCGCTGTACTGCCCCCGCCATACGGTGTTGCCCTGGCTGTCCGTCAGGCTGTGCGGCGTGCCAAGGTGGTCATTCTGGTACCAATAGGTCCTGACCTTCGGGCTGTTCACCCGTGATGAGCCTACTATCGTCGCCATCGGTCGGTGGCTGCCCGGCTCATACAAGAACGTCTGCCAGTGCTGTTGATTGTCCGTTTCCGCAATCAGCTTATTGCCCTGCCACAGGTATTCCGTGGTCTGGCCCTCTTCGGTTTTACTGGTCCGGCGGTTAAACGCATCATAGGTGTAGGTGGTTACTTGCCCGTGCGGATCGGTCCGTTTTATCAACCGGTGCCGACAGTCATAGGCGAAGGTGGTCACCAATTTGTGGGCCTTGCCGCGCCGCTCTACCGCCAGGTTACCAAAGCGATCGTACTCGAAGTGCCTGTCACCAAAAAACGCCAGCCGGTTGCCAGGGGCGCTGTCCCGCTCGCCATGTTCACTGACCCGGTTACCGGCCCCGTCGTACAGGAAGTTTTCCCCTGCCACGCTGTGCCGATCTATCGCCGTGTGGCTGCTAGGGAATTGGGCGCTCAGCAACTGCCCCCGCGCATCATAGCCGTATTCCCGTGGGGCATTGCCCGTAATGCTCGCTAGTTCACCCTGCGCCTGGTAACGGTAATGCTGCTCCCACAGTGGCTGTAGCCCCATCTCGCCGGGCCCCTGCAAGCGGTGTTCCACCATACGCCCCAGACTATCGTACTGGTAGCGGTTGACCAGCCCGTTGCCCTGCCGCCGCTCCTGCTCGCGCCCGGCGTTGTCGTGGTTGAACGCCAGCAGCGGCTGTTCGTTTAGCGTGATCCCCTGTACCCGGCCATGCTGATAGTGGTAGCCCAGTTGTTGGCCGTCCGGCAGTCGGCTGCCTTTCAGCAACCCGCTATGTGGATCGTACTGATAACGTTGCGTTGCCCACCCTTGGTGCTCTGCCACCAGGCGATTGGCGATGTCGTATTCCCAGGCCAGCGGCATCTGCCCGTCATTGACGGCAATTAACCGCCCCAGGGCATCATAGTCGTACTGCTCTACCTGCCCATCCGGCAGGGTCTTACGCAGCAGTTTTCCCTGCCAGTCTCGCTGGTAGGTTGTGACCAGCGGCTCCGCATCTGGCTGATTACCGTATTCTCGCTTTTCAATCAGCCTGTCGTTCAGATCGTACGCATACGCGGTTTTAACCCCGTCAAACCCGATCTCTTCACTCAGCAGCCCCGTCGCCGTGTAAGCCAGGCGGTAACTTTCCCCTTTCGGGTTGAGGATCTCACTGACCTGCAGGTGCGTGTTGTCGTAACGATACTCCAGCGTACTGCCATCTGGCAGGATCTTGCGCGTCAGCAGATGCAGGGGGGCTGCGTACTCGTAGCGGGTAACCAAACCGGCCGGATCGCGCGATTCGGTCACCTTGCCATAGGCATTGTAACGGTATCGCTGGGTGCGGCCGTCCGGCGTGGTCTGCTCCAGCAACCGTTCCAACGCATCCCAGACAAAATGGGTGGTATTACCTGCTTCATCGGTGACGGCGATCGGCTGGGTGCCAAGGGGGGTATAACGGTAACGGCGCACGCTACCGCCACTGGTGGTACTCTCCAGTAAACGCCCTACGTTATCCCAACGATACGTTTGTGTCACCCCGTCAGGATGGGTAACGGCGCGCATCTGCCCGTTCGGGAAATAGTCGTACTCAGTCACCTGTTCCCCGGGTGAGCGCGCCGCGTAGATATCCCCATGTTCATTAATGCTATTGAGCCACACTTGCTCCAGGCGGCCACTACCCTTGGCCACCCGCTTGAGCTGACCGTCCAGATAGGTGTAGCGCGTCATGCTGCCATCCGGGCTCAGTTCGAGCACTAGGTTACCCGCGTCGTCATAAAAATAACGGGTCTGCTGGCCCAATGCATCGATGGTGCTGACGCGTAACCCCTCTTCGTTGTACGTATGGCGGGTTTCCGCACCGTTCGCTGCCCGCCGGAAAATCAGCCGGGCCTGGCCGTCGTATTGATAGATCTCCTGGCTGCCGTCGCAGCGCCTTAGCGTCACCTGCCGCTGGTTATCGTCCCACAGGTAACGGGTATCTAACTGGGCGAAATTGCCATACTGACGGATACAGCGTGATGCTGGCCCCACGCCTTCCCAGGCCCAGTTAAAACAGGCGCCGCCCGCCAACTGGCGCTGTGTGATGACATGGGCCTCGTTGTACTGGTAGTGCTCTTGCTCCCCACAGGCGTTCAGGGCGCTGGCCAGTTGCCCGGCCGCGTTGTAGGTGTAATGTGCTAGCACTTGCTGCGTCACCCAGACCGCATCACGATAGGCCTCTTCACGGATCAGTGCCTGCAAATGGACCTGCGCGATGTGCGCCGAGTCATCATCCGTGTACTGGAACAACAACCGGCCCTGCGCATGCTGTAGGTGGATCAGGCGCTGCTGGCGATCGTATTCCAGTTGCAGACGGTTGTGATATTTGTCGCTGAGGGCGGTCAACTGCCCCCATTCTCCCTCACGCACAAAGGTATACACCCCTGCGCCACCGCCAAAGGTGAGGCTGTATTCGTTCTCGTGGCTACCGAGGGCCAGCACCGCGCCCCCGAGCACATTGGTCAGGATTGGGTGTTCGGCATTCGGATAGGGGAAGGGGGTCCGCTGGTTTTCATCGTTATGCCAGACAATGGTGTCGTCGGTAAAATGCAGGCGGTGGGAAAGGCTATGGCTCCAGCCGTACCCCAAACCCAGATCCAACTCACAGGCGCTGGTGCGGTAAAAACGCTGCCAGGTGAAGGGCAGCAGCCCCGGCAGGCTGCCTTCGCTGATCGTCAACAGTTCTTCGCCGGTGCACAACGAAACCGGATCGCCGTCCTTATCAGTGTGCTCGCTTCTTGGCGTCGCCTTGCCCTGCGGATTTTGACCGCTGCTGTTGGCTTGGGTGACCGGCGATTCAAACCTGGTTTCATGCAGGTTATTGGACCCAGTGGGTAGACTGCTCTGATTTTCCAGGCTCTTGCCCAAGCCAGCGGAGTCGATATTCGCGGTTTTTTTGATATTTAACGGAACAGCCCCTGCCCGAATAGGGTTCTTGGCCAAATAATGGGGGACGTGTTCATTGATCAGGGAAATGATTTCTTTTATCCCCCCCATGATCGCTTTCCCTGCACCGGCATTGGCACGAAATAACGGTTTCATTGACTCTCCTTGATTATCGGGCCGGGCTAATACCGGCTAAGCTATCCAACCCATCCAGGGCTAATTTGGCTACGGCACCGGGTAGCACGATGTAAAGCAACAGCATCATGACCAATTCGCCTGCCGCTCCCCCGGCAAAATCGGCGATCTGTTGCGGTGTCAGCAGGCAAAAGTAGCTGTACAGGGCGTGGGCACAGATAAACATCAGCATCTCATCGGAGAGGATCACCAACGTATCGGCAATCTCTTTTTTACCGGTGTCATACAGCTCTTTCATTTTATCCACCCCCTTTTTGCCGATATAAGCCAGCATGGCGTCCAGGTTCTCGCTGGTGACCCATTGCACGATCTTTTTGGCTGTCTCGTACAGTTCGAGGATTTTGTCGCGTAACCCGGCAAAAAACGCTTTGAACGCCTGGGTAAAGTCCACCTGAGCGCCTCTGTCTGTAAAATCCTTCCAGGCTGCCTGCTGGTGTGTTTTCCACTGGGTTTCCAGCAGGTTGGTACACTTGACGATCAGCTCGCTGTAGGATTCATCCAGCCGCTGGAGGTTACTTTCACTGCTGGCCTGGGCGTTGACGACAACGTGATAGGTATACGCATCGTCGCACTCGGGCAGATTAATGGTGGCCATCCCGTTGTCATCGAAAGCCAGGCCATCTAGCACGGTGATGTCCTCAAAGTCCGAGGACGCCATGTTGTTGTAATAAGGCCCGTACGCCTGGTTGACACTCATGTAGGCTATCTGCCGAAATTGCTCCGGGGTCTTTTTCTTACGTTTGATGATCTTGAAGGGCGAACCCGCGATTGGGATATACCCCTTGGCTTCAAAGGCGTGCGTCAGGGTAATGGGTTGATTAAGGGTGCACTGCATGACGCCGTTAAGCGTGCCCTTGTCTATCCGCTTGGTGGCAATGACAAAGTCCCCGACCTTCACCTCTTGATCCATCAACAGCAAGCTGCCCAATAGCGGAAACTCTGTCGTATCGTGGTAACGCGTCAGGCAGGATTTAAAATTGTTCAGCGTCTTCTGGAAAAGCCTCTCAGGGTCGATGGGGGCAGAAGGGATCGTCACCCGTTTGTTGTAATTCCCGTATGCGCTGCTGGTATACGTCGTCGAGTTGTTGCCATACCCATAATAACTCATCACTCACTCTCCAATGTGGTGACGATGCGAGCCATCAGCCCTTCACGCTGCCCATGGCTTTGCACCAGTAAATGTCGGATCTTCATCTCCAGTAAGGCAGGGGAAAAACGCCCATAGAGATCGGCACGGGTTACCTGCAATTGCTGTAATGCCTGGGCAATCACCGGCCCAGGATCCGTTTTCAGAAGTTGGTCAATCAGACGTTGCGGCACCTGCCACCAGGGGCTGACCTGGGCTTGCGCCGTGGGATCTACCGGGCAGGTAAGCACCTCGCCGTTTATCCAGTAATCCGAGAACACCGGCAGAACATCTATCCAGTGCTCTCCCATATAACGCAGGTGTGCTGGCAGAAAACGCCCATCCCAGTAGCGGAAAAACACCGCTTTACCCCCAGGCATGATCACCTGGGTCAGACCACGAAGATGGTCCGTAATGGCAACCTGCGGCAACGGTGAACGTGCCAACCAGCCCCAGTTGCGCAGGGGCGTTTCTGCCACCCAGCGCAGAAACGGGCAGCCGTCAGTGAGCGGCACCAGCACCGGCATCACCTCGAACCAGTTGGCATACGGCGTATTGGCATAAAGCCCGTACGGCGTGCGGCTTCCATCCTCCCGGTAATAGGCCTTGATACCTTGCGCACCGTTGGTATTGGCCAAGACGGCGTACAACGGCGTTCCCGACGTGTTTCTTGCCCAGTCCTGTACGGTCTGTTGCATCTTTATTCCTCCTTGACGATGAGTGGCCAATTAAATTGCGCACCCTTCCTCTTTACATTTCTCGCACTCTTCGCAATAAGGAGCATCACTACTAAGCACACCCTGCTGGATCAGCGTGGGAGCGGCCAACAAAGGCACCACACCCGGCATCTTCAAGTTGACGCCCTGACCGTTGCCCGCTGAACCGCTACCCACCTGCAACGACGACGACGTGAAAATGGCCCCCGGTGCCAGTTTGATAAAGCTGCCCCCGGCCTTGAGCGTCAGCTCACTGCCCGCCGAAAGGGTGATTTTGGCCCCGGCTTCAACCGATACTTCCTGCCCGGCCTTCACCACATAGGCGCTGCCGACCTGTAAATGCGATTCGCCATCGGCCAGTTCGGACTTTTTGCCGCTGGTGTGGAGCGTGAGTTCGCCCTTGATGCGGCTTTCCCGGTTGCCCTCGATTTCGCTCAGGCTGTTGCCGCCAATCTTGCTGCTCTGGTTGGCGCGAATGTCCCAGTGCGCATCGTTGTTGACCAGGGCCTTGAGGTCTTTCTGTGCGTGCAGGTAAATCTCCTCGCTGCCCGCTTCATCCTCAAACGACAGTTCGTTAAAGCCCTCGGCCTTGTGCGATTTGGTGCGCCAGACCGATTTGGTCTTGTTGGCCGGTAACGGGTAGGGCGGTTTGTTCAGGCCGTTGTAGTAACGCCCGCTCACCACCGGCCGATCGATATCGCCGTTCAGGTAGCTGATCAGCACTTCCTGGCCAATCCTTGGCAGCGTCACCGAGCCAAAGCCGTCCCCCGCCCACTGGTTGGAGACCGGTACCCAGCAGGAGGCTTTTTCATCCGCCGGGTCGTAACGGTTCCAGTGGAAATGCACCCGCACCCAGCCCAGTTCGTTGACGTACAGCTCTTCGCCCTTTGGCCCGACGATCGTGGCCACCTCGTCCCCATCGGCCAGCGGTTTGTAACGGTAGCTTGGCCGCCAGTCGATATTCCCCGGCGCAAAGGTCAGCGAGTTGGTGAAGGTAGTGCCGCTGCCGTTACTCTCTTCTTCCAGCGCGGCAGGCTGCTCCCCACGGTGGCTGACGGTGATCACCTGCCAGCGATCGTTACGCGCCTGCACCGGGTGGCCCTGCAAGGTAAAAATCGTGCCCGGCATCAGCCGGATGCTGTTGGTTTCTGCTGCGCCCTGTTGTGTGCCCGCTTGCATGGCCTCCAGCCGCACGGTGCTGAGCTGCGGCCCGGTCTGGTCATCCTGATAACGGCCATAGCTTTCAAATACCGAGTATTGGGTGGCTTCACCACCCAATGCAGGGTCGCTCTGCTTAAACTGCAGAGGATGGTCGGGCCGCCGGTGTTCGCGGTCCTTGAGCACGCTTTCCCGTGACTGCATGAACGCCCCCAGGGTCAGCCGATGGGCGATGTCGCCCTGGGTTGGCGACTGGATATGCGGGTTGAAGGTCAGCGGGATACCTTCCGTCATGCTCAGGTGCGAATCGCCATACACCAGTTCGTTATCTTCAAACCAGAAGCTGATCCCCACCTCGGCCATCAGCCGCAGGATGAAGTCCAGGTCGCTTTCACGCTTCTGGGTCACGTACTCACGCGGTGGATAGGTCTGTTGGATATGGCTCTGGTAAGGGATGCGGTGTTCGTCCAGTACCTGATTGACGATGTCTGGCACGGATAGGAAATGGAAGATCCGGCTGTCCTGTTTCAGGCTGAGTACCCAGACATCCGGGCGGATCACCGCCTGATAGTAGGTGCGGCGAAAACCGCTTTCTCCCTGAGTCAGGCTGGCGATCAGCCCTGGGATCGTGCGCTGTTCCTTGCCACTGACGGTGACGGTCAATGCCCCCGGCTGCAGCAACTGTGCTTCCAGTTCGATGTCTGACCGGGTGCTGACCAGGTTTACCGTCAAGGTAAACAGGGTCGACAACCCTTCTTCCAGGGTAAAACCGGCCACGTCAAAGGTGTCCGGAGGCAGTTCACCGAGTTGGCTGCTGAAAAATAATCCGCTGTCCATCGTTCACTCCTTGTGGTGTCTCACATCATGGCTCGTTGGCCGCGCGCCAGGGGCAATGCCCAGCGCCGCTGTGAAGGTTCGGTTATCACATCCAGCAGCAGGAAGCTGTTGGTGGTCAGGCAATGGGTAAAGAAGACGCTCAGCGCCGCCGCAAAGGTGTAGGCTTCGCCGGGGCTGTCGAACGCCTGATCGTCGAGCGTCAGGGTCATCTGCAAACCGCGCCGCAGCCGTTCCCCCATCAGGGTATTCACCGGTTCGGTCTTGACGGCGGTGATGCCCTCCACCGCCCGGCGAATGTGCCGGACTTGCGGCAGGTTATGTCGGGCGTGCAGGCAGAAATCGTCGATCGCCCGCTGCACCGTTTCCCGGTGGTTGAGGAGCGCGGGGCTGAACGACAGGCAGGCCATCAGCCGCCAATGGTGATGGCTGTCCACCACCGCCGGGTACGGGGTCGAAAATCTGGTGACGGTAGTGACGTCCAAGGTGTCGGTCACCGCCATGCCGAGTAGGAAAGGGGAGCCAAGCGGTAACGTGGGAGATTGCGCCGAGGTGGTGAGCAAATCGCAGACCACGGCCCGGCAAGGGGGCTCGGTCAGCGGCTCCCCGGCACTGTTGCACAGCACCAGTTCATGCTGCATCCGCCCCAGGACATCACCGCTGACCCGGACGGTGTAAAACAGTGCCAACGCGGCGTCGGGTGCATAACGCGATTCCGGCGTCAGTTCGCTGTCGGGCTGGAAGTGCACCCGTCGGCCCCGCCGCAGGGTATCCGGCTCTTCCAGCATGCTGACGCCGGTGATGGCATACACCCAGCGATCGTCGGCATACGGTAGCGGGTAAACGCTCTGCCCGGGTAGCAGCCGTATGGGGGCGCTTTTTTGTGCCGCCAGGCTGATCACCGGGACGCAGTGCAGCATAAAGGCCGACGCCAGTTGGGCCTGGGTGAGCGGGATCTCCCCGTTGAACGTGAGGATGACGGTAAAGGTGCGGCTTTTCCCCAACGTCAGCCCTGAGTGCATCGGGCCAAAATCCAGCGTCAGGAAATCATTCACATGGGGTAGGTACAGGTATTCGGCCAGGCTCTGCAGCGCCCAGGTGGTTTCCCCCTCGTGTGGCAGGATGCGGTTATCCGCAGTTGGCCGTGGGGAAGATAACACCGTCTCCAACACCCATTGTCGTCCTTCCACCTGTAGCACGGGCCGGTCCTGATGCTGTTCACACCACAGGGTCAGCGTCGCCGCCACCTGTGGATCGTCGCCCAGAAACAGCGACAGTGGCTGGGTTGGCCAAGTGTCACCCGGCCCCTGGTACTGAAACGTCAGGCGGATCTCACTGTGGGAGTTGGTGACCAGCAACTGCCGGTCAATCAGGGCCAGCGGCTGCAGCGTCAAGGCATGGCAGGTCTGGAACACCTGCGTACGTCCGTCGGATAACAGGGAGAGCGATTCTCCCGCGGGCAACGTCAACGGCGCATCCAGCGTACTGGCTTTGGCGCTGACGTTCACCACGCCACAGGCCGGAATAGGCCGCAAGGGGAAGGGCCAGGTACGCTCAAGATGCCCCTGTGTGACCTCGGGGAAGCCGTCCTCCAGGCGTTGGCGCAGCCCGGCGTTCAGCATTGCCGCCCCCTGGATCAGGCACTCCACATCCGGATCGCCCGCATGGCGGCCCAGTTGCGCGGCCAGTGCGGGTTTTTCCTGCCCCACCTTGTCCGCCAGCGCACGCAGGTAGGCATGTTCCTCTCTGAGATGATCGGTAAAGTTCATATCAATCCTTGACGTTGGCTACCTGCGCACAGGCAACAGGGTGTAGGGTTTCTCTTCGGGTTGCCCCACAAAGGTGGTCCACCCCAACTGGGTCCGCTGTGTGTCGCCGAGCTTCAGCCCCCCGGCCTGATGCCGTGCCAGCGTCAGGCGCAGATCCCAGACCAGCGGTTCGCGCAGGATGTACTCGACAAAATTGACCAGCAGGCGATGCTGCTTACCGTCAGGTAAAAACGACAGGTACTGTTCCTGCGTGAGCTCATTGATCGACAGCTGAAATTTGACGCTGCGATCGCGCATCCGGCTGCCGATCACAAAGTTGCCCCCCAGCAGCGAACGGGGTTGATGGCGTTGCCCGCGTACGGCGGTGACCTGCCCCAGGCGATTTTGCTGCTCGTCACTCAACGTCATGACGTGGGGCATACAAGACTGCACCGTCACGTCGGGGAGTGAAAAGAAGTGGCCGACCAGGCGGGCGATCACCTCCGGCGAGCGGCCCGGTGAGGCCAGCAGACCGGCGTAGGCCAGCATGGCTTCGGCGTTAATACCCAACTGCTCTCGCGTCTGCGGGTGGCCCAGGCCTATCAGGGCAAAAATACGCCCCGAGGTGGCATCGCGGCCCCCCGGTTTGAAAGTGATCTCATAGCGGTATTTGCGCCAAATCTGGTGCGCCAACGACAGGGGGCGATGGTTGAACACCGCCAGAAAATCGTTGAGCCGCGTTTCTCCCTGCGCCGTGCTCCCGGCAATGTCGTCCAGGTAGTAATAGGGCAAGGGCGACTGGCTGCCCTGCAGGCCCAGAAAGCTCACCTCCAGACGCAGCGGCCCACCCGGCTCATGTTGCAACGCCACCACATCGCTGGCGGCAAAGCCCAATCCCGCCGCGGCGGTAAAGCGCAACGCTTCCCGGTTCGGCGGCAGGCCGAGCGTACGGGCCGGATCGATGCCTGCCAGCCGGTTCAGCCCTTCCACCAGGCGGTAGAAGTCATACTGGCTAACGTTATCGGCGATAACCTGGAGCTGCTGCTCCTGCTCTGCACTAGGGATCATAGAAAGCGGTAAGACTCCTGATTATCTTGGTTAACCACGGTGAGGGTATGGAAATGGTTGACGCTGGCGCGCTGGGCCAGGAACCGTGCCAGTACCCGGCCATACAGATAGAGCTCGCCTTCCGAGTCAAACGCCCCTTGGAGCCGCACCGTAAGCACCGAGGCCAGGCCATCGATCGGCACACCGTCGATATGACGCTCAGCCGGGCGTACGGTCAGGCTGAGTAACCCCGCCCTGCGCCGCCGGGAGACCCCTGCCGCCAGTTCACTGTGCCAGGCGGGCAGATCGCAGGCGCTCAGCACCTGCCGCAGTGCCGTCAGCGTCAGCAGTGAGCGGCTGTTCAATGAGAGGTTGCGCAGCAGGGCCGCCTGCAAGGTGGCATCCAACCTTGGGCTCAGGGGGACCGACGGGCGGGTGATATTGTGTACGCGCACCCCTGGCGGGCAGCCGGTGGCCGGTTGGCGGAGTTCTCCTACTTTCAGGTGCAACGGCAAGCGACGGTGGCTGCACGTGAGCCGTACGGACACCGATTCCGGCGGCAGGTTGTCCAGATTTTCTCCGTGGCGGATCAACGCCAGGTGATGGTTCAAGCCCCCCACGGGCGACGAAGTGACCCGTACGTGGTAATACCCTGCGTCTTGTTGCTGGCTGAAACGTTCAAACGGCGCATAGCGGCGGGGGACATCACTCAGGGTTGATACGCCGGTCACTTCATCCACCGAGAACACGTCGTAATCCTCAGGATGGCGCACACTGGGGAATAACGGCAGCTCTGACTGCCTACCATTGAGGCTGATCCCGTCAGCGTAATGGCTAAACAGGTTGATGGCGGGCGTGCAATGCAGGCGCACCGTCTGGCGGTTGATAACCAGGGCCGACGGCAAAGGCCGGGAGAAGGTGAACCGCAGGGTAAAGCCGTGAGAGGCTGATAGCGGAGGTAGGCTAGGGAAGCCCGTCACGTCCATGAATAAAAAGGCGTTGGGGAAGCAGGCGTGCTCTTGCAGCAGGCGATAGCCGGGATCGGCATTCTGTGGCCAGGGCAGCAGGGCCTCTTCGTCGTTGAAACCGACCGGGGTGAGCGCCAGTTCAGGCAGCGGCCACGTCTTTCCCTCCACTTCCAGCGTGGCGTGGCTCAGGTATTCACTCAGCCACAAATGCAGCTGTTGCCCGGTGTGCAGGTCTTCCCCCAGATACAGCCGCAGGCCGTTCAGGGTAGTGAGATCCAGGGGCCGATCCGCCGTGGTGACCAGTTGCAGACACAGGCTGTCATGGCCGTGCCGTTGCTCGCGGCTTACCGCCTGCACCTGTAACGGCCACAGCCGGGTATCACGGCAGGTGCGGAAATGGCACCGCAGCGTTTCCTCACCGGTTGTCACTGGCAACGGAATACTGACCACCGTGGCCCCCTTGGCGATCTGGGGGCAAGCCTGCGCGGGATCCGACAGGTAATCCTGCTGCCATTCCAGTACGGTCATGCTGGGAGTGGGCCGCAGAAAATAGGGCCACAGCAGGGCCAGCATATGGTGGGTGAGGTGCGGTAGCTGGTCTGCCAACTGCCCCTCTAACTGCCCGGTCATCCAGGCCATCCCCTCCAATTGCCGCTCCACATCGGGATCGTGGTTGGGTGCGGTCAGGAAGGAAACCAGCGGGGCATGTGTTTGTTGCAGCACCTCGGCAGCCTGGTGTAGCGCTTTGCGCCGACGGGCTGGAGGGAATGGCCGATGTTTGTTCTGGTTCATGCGCAAGACTTCCTGTCTTGGAGGTTATTTATCCAGGCGCCCGGTCAAGGCGAGGACGAAGTTGGAGCCCATGTGTTTGAAATGCGGCTGCACATGCAGCTGTGTCAGATACCAGCCGGGATCATTCGCGACTTCCTGCACCTCAATACGTGCAGCGCGTAATGGGCGGCGGCTGCGTACGCTGGCTGGTGGGTTCTCCTGATCGGAGACAAAGCGTTTTAACCAGTTGTTGAGCTGATGCTGCAGGTCTCCCCGATTGCGCCAGCTACCCAGCCGCTCACGCTGCAGCACTTTGATGGTGTGCGCCAGCCGGGTAATGATAAACAGGTAAGGCAGTTGCGCCCCCAACTGGTCATTGATCCGGGCGTTCATCCCTTCAGGCGTGAGGTCGGTATATTGCGGCGACTGGATTGAGTTGGCCGAATAAAACACCACGTCCTGCCCTTGTTTGCGCACCCCAAGTGGAATAAACCCGGCCATCGACAAGCGGTACTGCCACTGGTCCGACAACAGCGTCTCGGTTGGGATCTTCTCTTGCCAACGCCCCAGCGCCGCATAGTAGCGAGCGGGCAGGTTACGGAACGCTCCGCCGCTCTCCGCCCCGATAATATTCGGGCACCAGCGATAACGGGCAAAGCTGCCCGCCAGGCAGAGCGCCAGTAAAAAGGCGCTGTTGCCCCACAGCAGGTGCTGATGTGTGGCAATCTGTTCCTGATAGACAAATTGCCGGACCTGCTGTGACGCCGGGGTATAAGGCTCACGCTGCAAAAAACGGCACACGGTCAGCCCCAGATAGCGGGCGTCAGGGGTAGCCCGGAGCGCCTGCCAGCGGATATGTGTCGGTGCAGCCATGACCGCATCCAAATCAAGAATGGCGGGCAGGTCGGCTAATGAATCAACGCCGAAGAAGGTGGCGTCTGCCGCCGACAGAAACGGCGCATGCGCCATGGCGCTGACCACGCTGAGGTAGTGCAGCAGTTTGATATCGGCGGCACCGGGGGTGAAATCATAGCAGCCAATCACCGCCGCTACCGGCACTCCACCAAACTGGCCGTAGCCTGCCGAATAGACATGCTGGTAATAGCCCGAGGAGGTAATGTCTGGGGAGAATTCGAAATCCGCCAGCAGCTCTTCCTGAGTGGCATGGAGGAGCGTCAGCTGAATGTTCTCGTGAAACGGGATGTTATCGACCAGCAGGGCCAGCCCGCGCCAGGTTGATTCCAGGCGCTGAAACGCCGGAGCATGCAGGATCGCATCCATCTGGGCACTCAGGCGCCGATCAAGTTCCCGCAGCAGGCGATCAATCAGCAGAATATTGAGAGTGACGCCACGACCTTGTTCCGGCAGGGCGCGCAGCAACAATGCGATGTCCGCGTGGCTCACCGCAAATTCACTGCCGTTCAGCGTCGCAAGCAGCCCGGCGGCAAGTGAGGTGCGCGGTGGGAAAATGTCTGAATCGGTCTGTAGCGTATCTAACGTAGCCACGGCATCCTTGCTCCCTGGTAAAGCGTCTTGTCCATTATTTTGCGACTCTGCCGGTTCTGGCGGAGTGATTAGCGCTGAACGACGTTGCCGTCAGGCATTACATTCATGTTGTGAAGCAATCAGAGCGGCCCCGCAGGCGGTTTTCATGCCTTCCAGCGCCACTGGCACCCCGCCGACCAGCGCGGTTTCTGCACCACTGACAATCGGAAAGACCCCTTTGCATTGCGGGCAGGACACCAAATGCCCTACCAGCGCTACGTTTGTTCCGCAGAACTGCATCATTGACGATCCCTGTAACACGACCCCACCATGAGAGGTTTTGTCGCCTTGTAAAATCACGGCCTTCCCTGCCATACGCCCACCATAGTTAGTATTTTCTTATCAGATTACAGGATGTTTAGAATGGAAAAAAGTTGAAATATAACGGTGAGTAATGAATCTGTGAGCAGCATAGGAATAAAGGGGATCTTTTAGCATCAATCTGGGGGCATTGATGAAGCGTTTATTTGTTTCTGCGTGACTGCCCGCAAAATAAACGCCATTCGCGTAATGAGCCTCCATCTGTATATCTGGCATACTAAGCGAATGGCCGTAGTGTCAGTCAGATAAAAACGGAGGCTGCATGACAAATGAACATTTACCTCTGGCTCCTGTCGGGGAATTTCTGCTGTTTAAAAGTGCAGATGGGAGTACCCGGGTTGAATGTCGGTTTGAAGCGGAAACCCTCTGGCTATCCCAAGCGTCGATGGCCGAGCTGTATGATAAAGACGTTCGAACCATCAATGAACACCTTATTAATATCTACAAAGAAGGCGAGCTTGAGCAAAATGCAACCATCCGGAAATTCCGGATAGTTCGTCAGGAGGGTACTCGCCAGGTCTCCAGGGAGATCGAACACTACAACCTTGAGGCCATACTCGCCGTTGGCTACCGCGTCCGTTCAGCCCGAGGCACCCAATTCCGTCAGTGGGCCACCCAAACCCTCCAGGAATACCTGATCAAAGGCTTCGTGATGGATGACGAGCGGTTGAAAAATCCGCCCGTTGGCGCATCGGCTGTGCCTGACTATTTCGACGAGATGCTGGAACGCATCCGCGATATCCGCGCCAGCGAGCGCCGGGTTTATTTGCGGGTGCGGGAGATCTTTGCGCTAGCCGCCGACTACCAGCCCTCACTCAAAGAGACCACGCAGTTTTTTCAAACCATCCAGAACAAGCTGCATTTTGCCTGTACCGGCCATACCGCTGCAGAACTCATCCATCAGCGTGCCGATGCCAGCCAGCCTCATATGGGGTTGAGCAGCTATAAAGGTGAAGAGGTGCGTAAAAGCGATGTGACGGTGGCGAAAAACTACCTCAATCAGGACGAAGTTGGTGAGCTCAACCGCGTGGTCAACATGTGGCTGGATTTTGCCGAAGACCAGGCCCGGCGTCGCCAGCAGGTGTTCTTGCGTGACTGGCAGGAAAAGCTGGATCAGTTCCTGCAATTTAACGACCGCGATGTGTTACAGGGCGCAGGTAGTGTCAGCAAGAAAGAGGCAGATGAAAAAGCACAGGCCGAATATGTCCAGTTTGCCGAGCAGCAGCGCCGTTTAAAAGAGGCCGAAGGGGAAAAGGATATTGCCGGTTTGCTGCAGTTAAAAACCGACGCTAAAAAGTAGTCTTGAATGCCCTGGAATTTTGCAAAATTTGAATGTTCGACCTTGTTAACCCCAAACCGCTGGACGGCTGGAAAACTACCCAACCGTCTGCAGCGCCAAATGCGGCTCAGTTAAACGTCACCAGCATTTCTGTAGAGGCAGTGACCGCACCGAATGGCACGCTACTGCCTCCTGAACACAGTCGCCAGGTGAGCTGATTGGTCAAGGTTTTGCTGCTTTCTGCACTGGTGATACTGCCCAGTTTTATGAGGGAGTTATCAAAGCGCAAGCCGGTTGTGGCCTTGCAGTCGCCACTGCCGGTCACCCCGTTATCAATTTCCCCGGTGATATAGCCTCCCTTCTGGTTTAATGCCAGCCGTGAGGGTGCACTGTTGTACAGACCGCTGATGGCGCGGAACTGCAGATTGATATTGGCATTTATCTGGTCAGTAGGCTGCCCGCAGGTGGCAACCAGTTGCACGGGCTTCACCGCCAGTTCTGCATTGGCCTGGGTATTGCGAATGACCGATCCGAAGTTAATGGCCGTCGGGGTATTCACACTACATTCCAGCGTGGAGATGCGCAGGGAAATATTGGTGGGCAGTATAGAGGTCCTTCTATCCCCTGAGGTAGTGGCGGAAAAGCTACCAAAATACATGGGGGGAACTGAACCCTCTCCAGCTTTTTGGCTGCCGTCTGCCACCAGTACCCAGGTGCCTGAGAGCGTCGCCGTACGAGTACCGGAACTTGAGTAAAATGTATCATTCGACGACATGGCAGGGGGCAGGCACCATGTATAGTCTGGCGGTGAGGTAATATTCCCTTGTGACGTTGAGGAGCCTCTGGTTTCTGGCTGGCCAATGGTGCCAGTCAACTTCCCCTGTGAATTGTTACTTAGGGTATAAGTGGCGCTACCCGAGGCCCGAGGCATCAATCCGACTCCAGGTACCCCGGTCAGCGGGAAGGCCAAATAGCCACCAATGCTTTTCAATTCATTTGAGGCCATACACCGGGTCATTGACTTGGAGACTGACAAGAGTCCGTATATGGGATCAAGTTTCGGATGATCGAGAGGGCCACTTAATGTCGCGTTAAACGGCATGCCCTCCCATAGGATCCCCGTGCCCTTGCCGATGGTGATGGTTTCCGCCAGAACGGGGGCCGCAAGGGGCATCATTAACGCCATGCTGGCGATACCGCATGATGCGGTCTTTATTAATCGTTGTTTAATCACTGTCCTTCCTCACATTGCACATTCAGCATGCGCACCGGATTATTTGCTGATACTGCTGCCTTGCTCAGGCTGAAGTGGGCCAGGCACTGCTGTGCAGTCCCACGGCCCCACGCCGCGCGCAATTTTCCCTGTTCCGGCAACCCGCTCAGGTAGACCTGGCCGGCATCACCCACGATGCCGCTGTTGATCTCCGCTCCTTCCCCGGCCAGTGTCACCAGCGTGCCGAAGGGTACCGGCATGCCAGCCTGGGTCAGGGTTATCAGCGCCTGATAGCCGGTGCGTGGCGTAAACGTGGCTGCTACCACCGCCCCTTTGGTGGGATAGACATTGGTGCTGCTCTGCGGCAGGTCGACATCTTCCGGCAGCGTCGACGGGTTCAGGCTCACCGTGTTGTTTTGGTAAGGCGACAGGTACGGCACTACCGCATAACCGCGACTGTCGGTACGGACTCCGCCGTTCATCACACTCACCCCGGCAGCGCCCGGTGCGCGGACCACGGCCACCGAGGTGCCCAGTTGCTGGCTTAGCGTCACCCCGTTGGGGTGTACCACCAGACCCCCGTTACCACTCACATTCAGCGAGTTATAGCGGCTGCTGTGGCTGTACCCGGCGCTGACCATGCCCTGGCTCCCCTGCCAACCCAGATTCAGGTTGCTGGTGCTACCCCCGTTGCCACTCTGATTGTTGTTACTCCACCCCTGCATCAGGCTGTAGGACAGGCGGTCTTCCGCCGCCGAGCCGCTCACCCCCACTTGTTGCCGTACACGACCTTCACTGTCGTGCGTCATCTGATAACTGGCGTAGCTGCGGTTGAGGGCGGGTTGCGCGCTGAACAGGCTGAAGGGTACCTGCATATTGAACGCCAACTGGCGGTTCTGCGGCCAATCCCCGTCGGATTTTATCCGGTCAACGCTGTAGGCCAGGCCATAGCTCACGCCGTGCCAACTGCCGTTGTAACCTGCCGACAGGGTATTGTTCACCCGCTCATCGCCCCAGTAATCACTGCGCGCACCCGACAGGTACAGCGATCCAAAATCCCCCAGTTGCTGGGTTACCCGCACCTGGAAATCCGAACGCTGTCGGGCCAGTGCCCAGGGCACCTGGCCTTCACTGAGCTGATAACCGCTGTTGTTGAAGTCGGCAAAGTTGTAATAGTGCCGGGTGGAGTAACGATAAGCCGTCAGGTCCACCGAGGTGCCCGTGCTGAGCAGGCTTTTGGCATAACGTACCCGGTATGACTGGCCGCTCTGTCTTTCGTCATACATACGGGCCGATGAGAGGGTCACGTCTGCCGACATGGCGCCGAAATCCCCCAGCGAAATCCCGCTGCCCGCCACCGCCGAGGCGTATTTCTCCGCTATCAGCCCGCCGCCGTACAACGTGATGTCATGGGGCAGCCCGTAAATCAGGGTGCCCAACGCAAAATGGGCCTCTCTGGAGCCGGTGGTGATGCCGCCGTTGTAGCGCCCAGCGGTCAGTTCGTACTTCAACCCACCCGGACGTTGCATCACCGGCAGAGCCGAGAAGGCCTGGGTCCAGGTACGTACGCTGCCATCCGCTTCGGTCACCGTGACCGTCAGGTCTCCCCCTTGTCCGGTCTGGTACAGGTCATTAATCCGAAACGGCCCCGGGGCGACATACGCCTGGTACACCACGTTACCGTTCTGGCTGACGGTCACCCGGGCGTTGCTCTGTGCAATGCCGCTGATCACCGGGGCAAATCCCCGCAGGCTGAGCGGCAGCATGTCTTCGCTGGAGCTCAATTTCACCCCACGAAACGGAATGCTGTCGAAAACGTCATTGCCGGTGTTGTTTTCCCCAGCCAGCACATCCGAACGCCAGGCCTGGATATCGCGTTGCAGATAGGTATTTGAGAAACGGGTTTGCTGGTTGCTTTGCCTGTCGGCATAGCCACTGCGGCTGTTATTGTAGGTGTAGGTCATGTCACTGCGCAGGCGCCAGGCCTGCCAGTTTAATCCGCTGTGCAGCCCCAGGAACAGGTTGGTCTGTTCGCTGTTGGATTGGCCCCACTGTCCGTCCTGGCGGCTGCGCCCGCCGTTGAGGGTATAGTTGAGTAAAAACGCAGTCATGCCCTGGTCCCATAGCGCAGGGTTTACCACGCTGCTGGCGTCTGGCTTCATCGCCACCTGGGGAATGCTGAGTTCCAGGCGCTGTTGCTGAAAATCAAAGTGCACCCTGGCATCAGGGATCAGGGTGGCCAGGTCACGGACTGGCTTGTCGACCGGCAATCCGCCAAAAGCGGGCAATGCGGGGGTATTGATCCCCATCTCCGCCAGGAAGGCCGGAGTCAATTCCGCGCTGACCTGGCCCTTGTCACCTGGGGTGAATACGACGCGGTATTGGCCACGCTCGCTGCGGTTGACCAACACCGTCACTAGATAAGTCCCCGGCGGGGTCTGTCCGGCGCTTTCAAACGCACTCAGGTCGGTGACGGCTTCCAGGCCACCACCCAGCGACAACAGCGCCGGGTCAAAGTAGTCGCGGCCCCAGGCTGGAGACGTGCCTGCAATCAATGCGCTGCCCACCAGGAGTGGGGAAAGCGCAAGGGCAAGAGGGTGAATTTTCATTATTATCCTATCCGTCTGAAAGAACGTGGCTCCCCGTAACGAGCCAGGAAGGGAGAAATCGTCAGTCCTGTTGGGCAACCGGAGTATCCCAGCCATCTTCATCGATCAGCTGCCAGCTGACTTTCCCGCTCGCGGTGGCGGGCAGGGTGTAAGACTGCTTGCCGAAAGGGGGCACCATCAGGCGCAGAGCCGGTTTGTCCAACGCCATATTCCCCACCGACAGGCGGGAGAAGGTGAGCCAGTAGGGGGTCGGGTTGGTGGCTGTCAATTGGTCGCCTGCCCGGCTGAAGGTCAGCTTCGGGGCCATGTCTGCCACAGCGCGTTTCACTAATCCCGCCGGGCGGTAAAACAGTTTGATATTGCTCACGACCGTCATCACCATCTGCTTACCGTCGGGTTGCTGAGTGGGCAGCGCCTTCATGGAGATAAAAAACACCGATTCACGGTCGTTAGGCAGCGGCATATCGTTGCGCCGGATTCGCAGCGCCAGTTCACCGTTCGCTTCCAGGCGAGCCAGCGGCGGCGTGACAATAAACGGCATCACTGGGGTGCCATGCCAGCTCAGATCGACGTCCCCGGTGGCCGGATCGACCGGGCGGATCCATGACTGCATCAGGTACGGTGCCGGGCTTTTGTTGTAGGCGGTCAGCGTTACGCCCTGCTTTTCGCCCTCCGGGTAAATCACCCGCAGCACGTAAAAAGAAATCCCCGGCGAGGCGTTGTCCTGAGCCTGTGCCAGGCCCATTTTGTTGACCAACAGGCATAGGCCCATCAGAAGATAAATCGGGTATTTCATGGTGTGGTCTCCGTGGAGGCTGAGCCTGTCTGCTGGCAGGACTTGGAGAGTCCGCCATAGTCGGTGAGCGTCTGCCAGGCCACCTTATTCACCGGCCCGTCAACGGCCAGGATGATACTGCTGTGCGGAGGCACCATCGCCGGTTGCTGAACTAATGCCACGGTATGCCCGTCAACGGCCAGCATCCCCAGGGTCTGAAAATAGCCAGTGGGATTAATGGCCCGCACGCCGTGCGCTTCACGCTTGAACGTCAGCAGGCATGGGGTGTTGTCCGCAGGTAACGCCAAACCTTGCGGGCGATAAAACAGCTTGAGCACGAAACGTACCCCAACTGACAGCCGATCGGCCGCCGTTACGGGTTCAGCCTGTGCAGGAATGGCCGAGATAGAGAGATAAAACAGCGATTCCTGGTCGGAGGGCAGCGTGGCGTCCTGCGGCAATAGTCGTAGCAGTTGGCGGCTATCGCCTTGCAGCGAGAACAGCGGTGGCGTAACGATAAACGGCGCGGGGGTCGTATCGTCCAGGCCGTTCTGTACTCGGGCTTGGACCAGATAAGCCTGTTGCCCGCTATTGCTGACGGTGAGGGTTTGCGCTTTATCCGCGGCAGAAAAAATAACGCGTGTCTGCCCCAGGCTGATGCCGCCGCTCCCGGCCTGTGCAGACAGGCTGAAAGTGAGCAGCAGGCTTGATAGCACCTGATGAAATTGCTGTGTCATCGGGCCCTCACTGATAGAGAAACGTAAACATCAGCGTGGCCGTCACGTCACCGGTCGCAACCGTGGCACACCCGGTGCTGCCGCCACAACTGGCACCGGCATAAAAGGTGAACGCCTGGTTGACCGGTATCTGTCCGGGATTAGCCAGTGACAGCACGCTGTTGTTTTTGACTTCGGGCTGGCTGTAATCCGGCACGGTGGCACTCTGGATCACCAAAATCCCGGTATTCGCCGCCGATCCGGCATTGCGAAACAGCCATTTACCGTCTTGGGTGGTGCCAGTGCCGGCGATAGTCACGACAGGTTTAAGGCTGCCGCCCGCTGAACCGGTGCAGTCCTGCACGGAGAGGGTAAAGGGCTGTGGAGCAACCAGCTGGTTTGGGCGCAGCTGTGATTTAGCGATGACACCCAAAGGCAGAGTGCTTCTATCCAGGCTGAGCGTGCAGGTGCCATTGGTTAGCACGGCTGAGAAATCCAGCGTTACGGCCTGTACCGGGGCGGATACCGCTCCACCACCTGCCAGCACTACAGCCAGCACGGCCTTAAGGTAACGTTGCGCTGAACGCATCGGTGCCTCCGGTATCATTAATGGTCTGCCACTGCACCCGCTTGCCGGTTGCCAACGGTGTTTTAACCGGCCAGATATGGTTGCCGAAAGGGGGGATCATGAGTGCAGCCGGCGTGTCCAAAGCCAGTTGTTGCCCATTCACCGTCAAGCCGGCCAGGCTGACAAAATAGGGAGAGGAATTGGTCACCTTCAGCCCCCCAGCCACGCGGGAGAACTGCAACTCTTTTTGGGCGGCGGCAGAGGAACCGCTCAGGCTCGCAGGCCGGTAGAACAGCTTGATAATGTTGCCCACGCCGAAGCGCAGCTGGGCCTGCACGTCATTACGCTGCTGAGTCGGATCCATTTGCGTACTGGTTGGAATAGCGGTGGCATGCAAATAAAACACCGACTCCCGATCGCCGGGTAGCGGCTGGCCGGTAAAGGCGATACGTAACTGATTGGTGCTTTGCGGTTCCAGACGGAACAGCGGCGGCGTTACGGTGAACGGGGCCGTGGTCTGTGCATCCTGTTTACCGCTGACAGCCGTTTGCACCAGATACGGTTCGTGGTTAAGGGTGTTGCGTACCGCGACGTTGATACTGCTAGCCCCTTCAGGGTAAATCAGGCGTGTGGCATTAATGCCAAACCCGGCGGACCAGCCTGCCAACGGCGTACCCAGCAGGGCCACTAGCAGCGAAAACAGGGAGATAAAGCGCGTCATATTGCGGATCCTGAAAAGGCGGGCCATCGGCCCGCTAGAACACATCAGTTGTAGGCAAAGCTGAACAGGATCGGCGCGCTAACCATACCGATATCTGGCGTGAGAGACGTAGAGGCTAAACCAGCCTGCAGGCTCAAGGATTTCGTGTTGAAATCGGCTGCTTCCGGAGTCTCACCTGCTTTGGCTACCAATAATTTCTGGCCGGCGCTAATGTAGGTGGTTGGTGAGGTCACTTCACTTAACATAACGCCGGTATTGGTGCCGGTGCTGTTAAAGATGTTCTGGTTGCCCCCTAGTGTCTGGCCGGTGACGATCAGGCTTGCTGTATCACCTGCTGCTGCCGGGGTTTCACAGTTGTTCAGACCCACGGTGAAGGTTTTTATACTGCTGGCAACCGGGGTGGCTACTGCGGTGAAGGCGGACTTGGAATAGTTACCCAGGTCCAGGCTAGGGTTGGAGAGAGAAACGTCACAGGTCGCCGCTACAACGTTGGCGGTAATGGTCATCTGGGCGTTAGATGCGGCCTGAGCCACGCCAGATCCTGCCAACAGAGCCGCAACCACCGGAGCCAGAGTAAAAATAGACTTACGCATAATGAATTCCTTATTTACGTATTAAAAAGGTGAATACAATCATTTCGTAGCTGATTATTAGCCACGAGCCATCATTTATCTGAACAGTCCGAACAGACAAAGTATCTTCAATAAAATCATCACTCCTGATGCCGTCAATTTTTTTAGACGTGAGTAAGGCATCCTGATGCTATTTTCATGCGTTTTTATGCCAAGGCTCTGTGCCTAATGGATTGAGAGCGGTTGGCTATCCATCAAACATGAAAGACTTGTTAAGTTTTAGTGTGCGGCTGTCTTCCCATCACTGGAGACACAGTTTGACTGAGCTGGAAATGGAGGGCTTTCCTGATCCAATGATTTCCTAAATCGAAAGCTAGATATTTCATTTTTTATTAAGATTAATCTCGCGATTTATTGTCTATGTTCTTAAGATTTTTCCTACCCATCGATTTAGGCCGGAATTATTACGGTCAACCTTATTTTTGAAAAGTGTTTTTTGATAGGAAAAGCAATTTCGCAATAAATGCCTTGGCAGATGGTTTTTATGGTCAAATTGCGAGTTATTATCGTATGTATCATTATGTTTACGATATGTTATATCGCAAATTTAATTTAGGCAGATTTAAAACTCGTTATTGTAACGTTTATAAATACTTTACTCCGATGTGGTATTAAATACGCTCAGAAAGCCAAGCAGACGGGACCTGCATGCCGTTTGCCGTTTTGATCGGTGGGCTTTGGCCTGTAGCGCGGGCTGACGCATCACTAAAGCTCGTAAGAGAAAAGGTTTAACCTCATGAAATATAAAAAACATAATGCAGCCTGCGACAAGGTTCTGACGGCGCTGCAGGTGTTGAGCCGTGTTGATTGCCCTCTGGGCACATTGCCCCCGCAAGATAAATGGCCCAAGACCCGGGATATTGCCGACTACTGTGATACCAACATTTATGTGTCCCGCTACTACCTGATGAAACTGGTGAAGAAAAAGAAGGCGCATGTCTCATCGGTACCAGACCAAAAGAGCCTACGCTGGTGTATTGCAACACCTACCTGAGGTGGGGATTTATCCCAATGATGTATCACCTAATCAACGGTGTCATTTAAAAAATCAGGCTGTTAAGGTGTCAATATGAACTCACGCATCGTTATTGCTCTGTGGGGCAAAAATTTCTATTTCTTACAAGGCATTCGCCACCTTTTTGAACGGTATTTTTATCTCCGGGGAGTATCTCCTCTATTTGTCCATGCAGATTGCAATGATATTATTCATCTGAAAGTTGCGGATCTGATTGTCAGGAGCAACGTCAGCTGGCGGGGAGATGGATATCAACGCTACCAAATCCTCATACGGAAAAAAAATATAGAAGGGGTCACCTATCAACAGGGAGAAATCGGCCTGAATGATAAACCCGAGGCGGTGATGCAACTGCTGGATAGGCTGTTCGACGTGCAACTCAATAATAATGCCACCTGCGTACCTGACTACGAAAAGATCACTCGGCGAGAGCGAGAGGTCTTGCAGGCGATAGCAGCAGGCTTATCGCCTACACAGATCGCCAGAAAGTTGCAGATCAGCACCAAGACCGTCAGCGCCCATAAGCAGGCATCCATGCGAAAATTGGGATTCCAGCGCAGTCACGATTTGTACCATTGGTTGTGGCAAGGCAGCCCGGATATATTGAGGAGCACGGTGGGAGAGGGATGATACTACCTAAGGGTGAAAAGCACTAATGGTTGTTTTTTGTGGGGCGCAGGTGTGGATCTTCCTTTCCTCCATAATCCAGTGCGAGGCGCGCCGCACCCCGCACTCACCAACGCTTAGTTCTCCACCAACTGCACCACCACCAACCTGCCGCCCTCCTCGGTAGAAAGCACGAACTGGACACCGTCGTTCAGCGCCAGCTTGTCACCGATCGCCACCGGGGTCTTATCCGGCAAGGAGAGCAGCCCACTGATGCCTTCATTCACCAGCCACCATTGATCGTTATGGAACACGAAATAGCCCACGCGTTTTTTCTGCGCGTCCGGCGTACGTTCGTTGGGGGCGATCAGGCGGTTAACGTGCCAGGCATAAATCGACTGGCCGCTCCACACCATCAGGCGATGATCGTCGGGCCGGAAGCTCCCGGCTTTACGCGAGGAGTAAAGGTTGAGGATCGGCAGTTTGCCCTTGAACGGCGTACCACAATATGGGCAAGCCGGGCGATTTTTACCGGAGAACACGTACCATTGCTGTTCGCAGGCCGTGTTTTGACACGGCTGGATCAGATCGACCGTTTTCACCAACGCCGTTTCCCACTCATCGGCAGTTGGTCGCCTTGCAGGTTCGTGCAGGCCCTCAATAAACGCCCTTTCAAACAGCGGCGTCAGGTAAGGGCCCATAATGGTGTAGGGCACTTTCTGCGGATCGGCCCAAGGCAGCGAAGAAGGGCTGACCTGGTTGAGTTTGACCGCATTGCTGTGGTCGGTCGGGTGCTCAATAAACAGCGCTCTCTCGCCCATCGCCAGGGATTCGTCGCGCATCTCATCGTCCATGTCATGGATCTTGCCGCCGCGCAGTGGGTGGCGGAAGAACAGATACATGTAGATCAGCACGGATAACGCATGCCTGTCGGTGGCGATGCTTGGCAGTATGCGCTGCGGATCTTCTTTCGGCAGATGGCTGGTTTTCACCACTTCCGGAGCAATAAAGTCCGGCGTACCGACCACGTCTGGGGGATATTTGCCTGGCACCACCAGCCCGTCGACGTCAATGATGCAGGCGTGGCCCTGCTCGGGGTCGATCAGCACGTTTTTATAGCTCAGATCGCTATGGCACAGGCCCGCGGCGTGCATACGCCGGACAGCTCTGGTCAGCAGCAGGCACACCTTCAGGTAATTCAGCGTGTTGCCGCGTTCGCGCGGATCCAGGAACTTGTTCTGGTTATTGGCGCTGGCGAACCATTTGCCTTCCTTCTCGCGGCCTTTAATCCCCAGGAAGTCATTATTCTTGGAACCGTACTTAAAGAAGAAGTGGCTCTGGTAGGTAGGCACCACGATGCCGATTTTGCCGTCGTGTTCCACTATGCTGGTGGGCCAACAAAACAGCCCTTGCCAGTAATCGCCACCGGCTTGCTCAAAGATGTTCTGCCGGTAGCGGCCAGTGATCATCTCGATGCGCTCTTTCGCCTGCTCGTTCTGCGGCTTTTTATAGAACGCCACTACGTATGACTTATCCGGCGAAAAGTAGACGTCCTTCATGGAGCCGGAGCCGATGATCTCATCGACATACTGGATGGTTTCGCCATCCCTGGTGGTACAGGTAACAATATTTGCCATTTTACTCACCCGCTATGTAGTCCAATCCATTCACCACGCCACGATCAGGGTCCGATCGTCGTGATTGCCCGGGGAGAAGAAGTTCAGCCATTCGGCCAGCCGCTCTGCGGGCTGCGAGGGATCGCTCAGGCAGGGCGTCAGCTCCGCGATCAGGTCATCCCACTTCTGGCTATTTTGCAGGCCATTATCCGTTTCAAACCGGGGATCGGAGACGCCGTCGGTCATCAGCACCAGATGAGAGACCTCGGTCCATTTACCGATGCTGATGCGTTTACTGAAGTTCGCATCGTTCACGGCGTCGGCATCCAGGAAGCGTGTTTGGCCCGCATACTCACCGCTGTCTGGCGTTCCCAGTATGCGCACTTTGCCCACCGGCCCGTAGGCCGCAATGGCACCGTCACCCAACCAGAATGAGGCGGCGAACAGCTCGGCCCCGGTACGGAAGGAAACGGTGACCAGCAGCGTGGTCGAATAGGATTTGGCGCTCTCTTCGGCCCGGATGGATTCATTGCTGATGTTGTTAACGGCCATGATCGCGGCCTGGCGGAACAGGCGATTAAACGCCTCCCAGACTATCCGCTGATCGTCGGTTCCCCAGTTTTCAACGCAGGCTTTGAGTTCCAGCCCTTTGTCGCTATTCAGCAGGGTAGTCAGGTAGTCGCCAACGGTTTGAGTTGCGATGCGCGAGCCCTCGCGCGAGTTTTTAGCGCTACCGGCTCCGTCGGCTACCAGCAGGATGTTCCAACCGGTATCGCTATTGCTGGCGATATAAAAGTCATCATCCCGGAAGGTGCCCGCATGCTCGTGTGAACGCCCTCTGCGGCTGGCCGCCACGATGTTCACCCCAGGCCCCTGGATCTGCTGATGGGCGACATGCGGTTTGAAATAGCGCGAATCGGCAGGCGGCTCGAGGATTTTCCACAGGCTGCGTGGGTCTGGGTTAACGATAAAGGGCACCTGGGTTGAGCATTGCGGCGCAGTAGGGCAAGACCAGGTGACCGTGATGTCAAAGTCGCCGCTTTCGGTAGCGGTTCCTGCCAGTGAAGAGGTCGCCGGATCAAAGGTGATACCGATATCTTTGGAGAACGCGACGGCCAGTACTTCGGCGGTCGTTCCATCATCAAGCACGATATCTATTTCAGAGTGGAAGGGGACGCCGGTACGGGCATTGGCTACGTTGATTTTTGCCTGCGGCTGAATGTTCTGCGGCGTGCTAATCGGGATAGCGGTGCCGGACGGTATCTGGCCTGGCTTCAGGTTTTCTTTGGCGGTTTCTTCAGGCAATGCGGCATCTCCTTGCACGTCCAGCGGATCAAACTGTGCTTTCTGCCAGTCGTCTGGTGTTGGCAGATCTGCGGTATCTGGCGAGGCAACAGGGTTGTCATCGTCCTTGGTGAGGACCACTTTTGGCTCGTCGGCCAAGGTATCGTCATTGGCAACCAACGGCGGAGCTTCTGTTGTCTCAAGCGTTGCGGGGGTCTTGGCCGTCACTTTCGTGATGAGGTTGGTCAGCAAGGTGCCGATCTCATCATCGGCTTGCAGGCTGGCAAGCTGGGCGTCATCCGTCGTTGCGCCCGTTTCAGCCAGGATCAGCATGAGTACGTTCTGGCGCAGTTTATCCACGTCTTGCATCAGCCTTTCCCTCGCGTCACGTCGAAATCGGAGTCGCCGCCGTTTTCCCTGAACGTCAGCCCCTTATCGCACCACGGGCAGATAACGTCATCGGGCCCGTTGACGCACAGCAGTTTGCCGCAGGTACACATCGCAAAGGCGCTGGCATTGCCGCAGTACGGGCAACCCGGCACGCCGTGCAGTTCGCTGGTATTGACCTGAATGGCAGATGCCGATTCATCGCTCCAGGCAAAATAATCCTCATCGATCGGGAAGCAGCCGTTGAGGTTAAAGCCGTTGATATTGAGCTTGAAATCCAGCGTGGAGAGGTTAATGGCCGGGCGTTCGTATTTCATCAGATAAGGGCGGCGTGACTTGCTGCAACGGCCCGTCAGGGTGACGCAGTTTTCGTCGTAGGCTCTGGCAATATCGTCTTTGGCCAGCCGCACAATGTGATCGGTGTGGGTGAGCAACGGAGGTGCATCCTCCCCCACGCTGCGGCTGTGGGCAGAGACAGACGCGGTGATCCACTTAATGAACTGGGCGAAATCCCCTTCCTGACTGTCGGTGAACAGCAAGACGTTATCGGTCAGTTGCCGCAGGATGTTCATATCCGCCGAAGGGCCAAGGCCGATGGCGATCAGGTTGACCTTATTGGCGTAGTTTTCTTTCCAGCGCCTGATTTCGGGGGCGGTATCATCCGTTGGGCGGCCATCGGTGAGTAAGTACACCACCGGTTTCCAGTCGCCTTTGCGTTCCTGGGTGGTTTTTCTGACCTGTTGATCCAACTGACGGGTCAGTTCCCGCAATGCCGCGCCCAAGTTGGTGCCTCCGCCGATCGGCAGGCGAGGGGGATAAAATGACACCACCTCTACCAGCGGTACGATGGTTTTTGCCACTCCGGCGAAGGCGATCACCGATATCCAGGCGGTTTCAAGCGCGTGGGGGTCTTTTTTCAGGTCGCTGACGATCCTTTGCAGGCCATCATTCATTTTCTTCAGGCTTTCCCCGATCATGGACTCTGAGCAGTCCAAGACCAGGAAGATGGGCAGTCTTCTCATGGTTAAAAACCTCGTCAGGCGGATGCTTCTTGCAATGCGTGTCATGGGGCAATGAAAAAACAGGCAAAGCTCCGGGTAGAGGCTTTGCCTGTTGGCTACAGAACCAGCTGTATTTCCGGTGGTGGTGGCGGGAGGTTATCCTGCCCGGCGTTAACACCCGCACTGGAACTGCCTGACGCGACGCTGGCCGACACCCATTTGAAGAAGCCGGAAAAGGCCGTTGAATCCAGAGTTTCGAGGGCCACAACCTGAGAGGTCAGTTGCTTGAGGTGTTCATGCTTGGCCTTCGGCCCGACCGCACAGGCGATAATGGAGCCGAAGGAACGTTTTTTGACTTCTTTGATCGCCTCGCCATAGGCATAGCTGTCTGACGGGGTGCCATCGGTCATCAGGAATACCAGTGGCCGCCAATCGCCTTTCTGATCGCCATCGGAGCGGTGGATATCCCGATCGACACATTTGATCAGGCACTCAAGCGCGGCCCCGGTGAAGGTGCCACCCGCGCTGGGGACGACAATGTCGGAGAACTGGAACTCTTCCAATGAGGTTAGCGGGATAAACTCACGGGCTTCGTTATCAAAGGTGATGATGGAGATATGCACGCTTTCCAGCGCATACGGGTCCTGGCGCAGCGCGCTCATCATTGACTGAATGCCCACGTTAACGGCATGGATAGATTCCCCGCGCATCGACCCGGAGGTATCAATCAGCAGGTAAACGGGTAATCTTCTCATTGCAGGTAGTTCTTCAAGTGGGACACGAAGGAGTCGGACTCGGAAGGTTCGCCAATGGCGTTCAGCTTCCAGCCGGTGCTTTCACGTACCAACTCGGCAAACAGCATGGAACGCTGGCCATCAAAGGCGGCCCCGCCCGAAAGATCGAAACGCGCCATTTCCACGTTTTTGGCATCCACCGCGCGGATAAAGGCGTTTTGCACCTTGCCGAAGTGCTGCTTCAGCTCCTGGCCGTTATAGATCTGCACGATGAAGACGATTTTTTCGTACTTGGGATCGAGGGAGTTCAACTGGGCGATAATCTGCTCGTCATCACCGTCACCCGCGCCGGTGCGGTTATCGCCGGTCAGCCAGATGTGGCCAGACTTATGGCGCTGGCTGTTGAAGAAAATGATGTCTCCGTTAACCAGCGAAGGCCGGCCGTTTTCCACATCGCCCAGGTCGGCGACTTTGCCTTGGGCATTACACAGGAAGGCGATAACGTCGAGATCATACTCCGGCTCTTTCTTGCCAAACAGACCACCCAGCAAACCTTTCTTCTCTTCATTGATATCCCAGCCGAGCCCAATGGTGACTGAGGAAAGGTCGTGTTCGTTTTTACGCAGGCTGACGCTTTGTCCTTTACGCAAACTGACTGACATAAAATCTCCTTGAAAATGTTTTATAGAACAACGTTAACTTCGGGTGGTGGTGGCGGTAAATCGTCCAGGCCAATAACTTCCTTTTTGCCTGACTCGACTTTCTGGCTGCCGACGGAGATGCTGGCCGACACCCATTTAAAGAAGGCTTTGATCGAGGTGGAGTCAGCCGTATCCAACTGGAGGACGATCTCGGTGATTTCCTGGAGTACTTTGGTTTCGGCGCTGTGGCCAGCGGCACAGGCAACGACCACGCCGGTTCTGGCGGCTTTAAAGTCGCTGACGCCTTTGCGCCAGTCATCCGTGGGTGAGCCATCGGTCATGATGAACACCAGCGGGCGCCAATCGCCTTTGGTCTCGGCGGTGGTTTTCTGCACTTCGTTGCTGATGCTGGTGGCAACCAGTGAGAGAGCCTCACCCAGCGCGGTGGTGCCGCTGGCCACCAGTTCTGGCAGCTTGAAGCTCAGCAGATCGGTAAGGGGAACAGCCTGGCGTGCGGAAGAATCGAAGGTGATCACGGAAACATAGGCGGTTTCAAGGGCGTAGGGATCTTGTCGCAGGGTGGAGAGCAGCGTTTGCACCCCATTTTTGACCGCTTCAATGGGTTCGCCCGTCATGGAGCCCGAAGTATCAAGTAACAGATAGACCGGAAGTCTTCTCATCGTATTCCCTTATTGAGTGCCGAGTTTACATAATAAGTGTTCTGGTCGTTATCTCAACAGAAATACCCATGTTTGCAGGAGTAGATTTGTTGATTTTGCGATCGCTTTATCCCCTCACCCCGACCCTCTCCCACAGGGAGAGGGAGCCAGCGCGGAGTCGTGGTCGGGGCGGGAGTTGATCTGTAACAGGGCTGATAGAGTGGATGTCGTTGAGTTGTAGCACTTTTCCACAGGGAGAGGGAGCTGTCCTGCGTTGTGGATTAGTCTGTGCTGTTTCTGGAAGTGGGGAGCCTCAGTGAACTCGATCGTCCCCTTGCCCAAGGTGCGTTACCGAGCTTTCAGATCTACTCGGTCGGTCCCCTCTCCCTGTGGGAGAGGGTTAGGGTGAGGGGAAGGTATTACGGTTTTTGCTTGCTGGCCTGAATGCTGCGCACCAGGTCGTCGATACAGCGCTCAACAATCATATCCACCGCTTCGCTGCGGGTCGTTTCCGTCACTCTGGATAAGCGATCGATTTTGCGTAGCACCGACATTTTTAATGACAGCGACACGGCTTTCTTCTTCTCTTTATCCAGATAGACACGGCTGATGACTTCACCGGTTTTCAGCTCAGAATTGGCCGCTAACGCATCCTGCATACGGCGAAAGTTCTTCTTGTCCAGATGCCCAGGTTGCGTCAACTGATAGGAATGGGTGGCCTTGCGGTATTTGATCTCCGCCTCGTAGGACTCTCTCAGTTCCTTAAGCACGCGTGTCAGGGTTGGCCCCGAGCAGTCTAACTCAGTGATGATCTTGTCAGCGGATACGGGTTTACCCGCACTGAGTAAAATGGCCAGCTTATAAATCCGTGCCTGTCGCGTATTGAGTTGCATGATTAATGACTGCCTGCGTTGATGCTAAACCGGTGGCTTTCCTGAGATGACTCGTTGGCAATTCCATATACCTGAGCACGCGCCAGAATTTCTGACGCCCAGCGGCGATGGGTTGCCGGTTCGCACATGGTTCCCTGCGATTTAAACACCGCCTGTGAGGAGTTGAGGATCCGCAGCGCATCGGTATGATCGTTGGCCTGCACCATCAGCGCCTTTTCGATCTTGCCGATCTGATTCGGGTGGATCGCCGTCTTGCCGACCAGGCCATGGGCGATATCGAGCGCCAATTCTCGATCCATAATCTGATGATCGTCAATATGCTCACAAACCGGTGCCGTCAGGGCGAAATCACGTGGGGAAAATACGGCAACCAGCATTTTTATCACATAGCCCATCGGGCCGTCGTACAGCGTCAGGTTCCGCGGCCTTCTGAGCGCCACCACGTTCATCAGATCGTTGCCACCGATACGCAGGGCGATGATGCGCCGATAGCACGGGTGGTGATGCAGGGTGTTGGCTAACTCACGCATTTGCACTACATCAAACACTTCTTCTGTCTCGAGCGTGGGCATCATGCACAGGTGCGAGTCCTGCATCATGTTCCACCAGTAAGGCAGCGAAGCCAGCGTGAATTTGGGCAGTACCAAGCCGTCCACCGCGCTGAAATCCATGCTCGCCAGCAGCTGTTTACCCATTTCTTTATGACGTGGCCGCACGAACAGCAGTGGCCAGTGGTCATTGCCCTCCGCTGCCTTGGCTTGGGCCAACGTCTGGGTGAGTTCGCGCAGGTTGTCCAGCGCCTGGGGAAGATCTTCGTCGCTGACCGCGTCTTCCAGGCAGACGATCAGAGAGCGTAAACCGGCGATCTTGTTATTGAGGATCGTCTCGGCGATATCCGTTCTGGTGGCGGGCATATAGAGTGAAGCACCCAGCCGCCAAGGGGAAAGACGTTGGTTCATTAGAGCACCTTCTTGATAATGGTCACCGCACGGTACTGCCCGATCTCATCACCGACTTCGGTAATGGTCAGCCCCTTTTCGCGTGCCAGATAGACCAGCAGCGCGACGTCGGGATCGTCTACCGCACGGACCAAGACGTGATCCGGTACTCTGCGTAGCACAGCGCGCGTAGCCTCTGCGATCCCTGGTTTAATTCGGTTAATGCTGGCAACCTGATATTTTTCGGCGAGGTGGTTAACCACCCTCTCACTTTGTTGTTTCAGGTAAGCCTTTCTCTCTGCATTCTGTGTGCAGGGCTCAAGCGCCGCTGTGTCTAGCGTCGCGCGATACTGCGCCACGGTATCTACCAGCAGACGGCTGCATTCAAACTGGGCGAGATGATCGCACTGTACGCAGCCGTGCAGGCCTTCGTTTGACCAGATGGAGCGTGAAATCATGCCGGAAACCGGCGCACCCATAATGCCAAACGGGATCAGCCAATCGTCGTCGCTGGCGGCCAGCCACGAACACCCACACGGGTCGGCAAGCACCACCAGGCGGGGCTGGGCAGGATAGCCAGGCCGGTTGTTGAGGGAGCGGATCAGTTCGCCGGTAATGGCTCCTTTGCCCGTCCAGCCATCGACAAAGACTATCCCTTCGGTGCCGTGACGCGCTTCAATCCAGTCGAGCGCGACCGAGTCAATGCCCCGGTCACGAATGATGCTGATGCCGTAGTGATACGACTCTTTACCCATGGCCCGCAGCGTTTGCTGGAGCATCACCCCTAGAGGAACCCCGGCACGCACCAGGCTGGCCAGAACTATCGGCGTATCGCCGAACCGCTCAATCAGCGCAAGGGCCAGCATCGAGACTTCTTTTGCCAGGCGTCCTGCACCCTGATCGAGTGCGCGGGCAAACAGGTCGAGGTGTGAAGGGGTCGGCTCCGGTTCCTGGCTCAACATCTCCGAGTAGTGACGGGCACCGGACTGGATCAGCTGTTCTTTCTGATCGACCGGCGTCATTTCCATTTCTACCGGTTGCAGCAGAAAGTGAACGTCCTCGGGCAGGTATGAGCCGGAAAAGGGCACAAAATCAGACATATTACTGCTCTCCGAAAATATGGCGGGAGATCGCTTCGGCAAACTGGCTCTGGCGCGGCAGGCCAAACCAGGTGCAAAGCTTCATAAAACGATGATCGCTGAGGCTGTCGCCCAACCCGATAACCGGGAACACGCCGCGTTCAAGGCGCAGTTTTTCCAGCAAGAAGGTGACGGCCAGCCCTTTCTCTACCACGGTCGGCAACCAGGCAACGTTGTTGCTGTTACGGTGGACGTAATAGCCTTCGGTGGGGAACAACTGCTCAATCTCATCGGCGATGGCGTAAAGCTCGTCCAGGCGGGTGCTGTCGCGGTGCTTCATCACCAGATAGACCGGCGTGTCGCCGTATTCATAGTTGATACGCGCCCAGCCATTGATGTTGCGTTCGGCCATCAGCTCGGTGATCTTGCGCTGCATCGCCAGCAGGTCAGCGGCATAAGGTTGCAGTTTTTCCAGCATCAGCGCCTGCCATGCCGGGTCTGCCTGCCCCTGTGGGGTGAGGATCACTGCACCGTGTGTGGTAACCGCCCATGACTTGAACGGGATACTCACCCGGGCAATCTCTTCCGTTCCACGTGCGGTGACCGGGATCAGCTCCGCATGTTCCAGCATCCAGTCCACCAGCATTGACTGCTCTTCGGTCATAAAGCTGCGGGGTTCCAGGCTACGATCCAAGGCGCCGGTGCGATACGGGGCCAGGTCGAGCTCATCGACCATCTTGCGGCGCGTCTGGAACAGGGTGTCGTCCAGATCGGAGAAAATGACCGGCTTATTCATAGCTTACGACCTCAACGGTTGGGGCGACCTGTTTTAACGCCTCAATTAACGCGGGATCAACGCTTGCCACAGGAGTTTCGATGCACAACAGGATCCGGTCAAACTGCTGGTGGGCCACGTTGTAGACAAAGTTGGGGATGCCGAGCCCATAGTTATCGCCAAAGGCGATGGCGGACTGGATGGCGAACCCGGTGGCAATCGGCGAACGGGTGGTGGAGCTGAATTTAACCTCGGCCCCTTGTTTTTCCAGGCGTTCAGCCAGCAGGAAGGGCTCCCAGACAAACTCGCTGCTGCCCAGCACCAGCAATTTCTCCCCTGGATGCGTCTGAATATCGCGCCCCAGATCCGCACTTGGCGATGAGATGCCCAAGCGGCCCCAGCTTTGTTTACCGGTGATCGGCACGCTGCCGGTGGCGGTAACGTTGACTGCGGGCATCACCGGCACCGGAGCATCGGGATTTTTTTCCCAGTGCCAGTCACCCTGAACCAGTGACACATACTGGATCGGGATTGGGCTGCGTTGGGCGAGCGCATCGCCGCTCCAGTCGGTCAGCGTGACGGTGATGGCGCGGGCAATGTTGTGTAACCCGGCATCCTGCTGTAAAGCCTGGAGCAGGTTGATGAAGGTGTTGCCAGTGGTGGCCTCATCGTCGATCAGCACCACGGTTTTGGCTTCCAGCACGCGGCGGCGCAGTTCGGCATCCTGTGGCAGATAAAGCTGGTGGTCCGTGGCGTGGCTGTGATTTTCTTTGAATTCGCACAGCAGCTCACCCCCCTCTACCGGATGGCGGGTGGAGGTGAGGTATACCGGATCGCTAACGCTGCCCCGGACTTCGTCAAACACACCTGCACCGAATCCGACGGCGGTTTCCGCCATGCCGATAAACAGCACCGGGCCTTGATCGCAGGCCGGGAACAACGCGGCCAATTGCTGATAGACGGCGCGCATGACGCTCGGCTTCACCGGAATATGGCGGCCCAACACTTTGCTGACGAACAGAAACGCGCGTTTCGGGTTGCGCCTTTCGGCTACGTCAAACAGCTCATCCAGCGCGATCGTGCCGCCCGTTGGGGTTACTTTCAGCGTGCCGCAGGACAGCGTGCGGGAATAGGTATTTAGCATGGGTTAGTCCTTCACCAGCAGGTTGTCGAGCTCGGGGTGATATCTGACGACATCGGTAATAGAACGGACGATCGCTGGGGAGAATGCAGATTTAGCCTCATCAATCACTTGCTGCTGGCTCATTACGCCAAGCTTATACAGGGCGAACAGGCCCGACAGATTGACGCCGCTAAAACGGGTATAGCCGATACCACCAGACGGGCGCAGGTTGATTTCCAGCAGTACCGGGCGCCCGCTGGTGTCGTTGCGGGTTTGCACGTTGACCAGGCCATCGGCCTGCATCGCGTTAGCACAGGCTTTAGCCAGTTCAAACGCCTCGCCGTGGTTTTCCAGATATTGCAGCGCCCCTTCTTTTCTACGTGCGACGGCAGCCAGCACGGTGCCCCGATCAACCAACATGTCGACGGAGTATTCAGGGCCAGGCAGGTAAGGCATCAGCACCAATGGCTCAAACTCGCCAGCGTCTGCCAGCGCGCTGAGGTAGCGCTGTGGGTTCACTTTGCGGTTTTCCGGATGGGTAAAGGCGGCCATCGGGCCTACGCTTTCATCAAAACGCCAAAATCCCATGCCATAAATACCCTTCACCGGTTTGACGCACAGCTGCGCGCCAGAGAAAGGGGAACGGCTAATCAGATCGCGCAGCTCGGCCACTGACTCAATGCGCAGAGAGGGGACGACCGGCAAGCCATGCCGCTCCATGGCCTGGGCAAATGCCACTTTGTCATCGGCCAGCTCAAACATCGCCTGGCTGGTGGCACCGGTGGTCAGTGTGACTCCGGCAGCCTCGATCTGTTGGCGATGAGCTTCGAACCACTGCGTGTTACGGCCCGTGTGGATGGCATTGATGCCGCACTGTTCCACCGTAGACAGAATGAAGGGTAGCCGCTGTTCGTCTTCTTTCGGTTCGAACAAGGCGACGTCTGCCTGGGAGAGGATCTCGTTACGTTCATTACGGTGTGAGGCAACCACCGTCACGGCAGTTTGCTTGGCTTTCACCAATGAAACGATGCCCTGAATAATATCCCGCTGGGAAGATAAACCTTCCATAAGCCACATTTTGAGTGTCATTTTTGTTTTTTTCCGTTCAAGGCTTGATGGTTAAAAGGATCGCTGTGGGGTGAGGCCACCCAATGGCGATGTCAATCATAACATGATGTCAGTCTGGAAGTGAAAATATACGTGAAAAAGTCACATAAAATGAATGTTATAGCCAAGTTTTTACCAAGCGTGAAAAAAATAAATCCATTTAAAACATCGAATTAACTAAAATAAAGCCGTTGGGCATCAAAAATGGGTTGTGCAAGAACAACATCATGATATGATTTTTTACTCATGGAATTTGGTGTAAAAAAATCACTGTTTTCAATACCAACTTGAAGGAACTTAAACCATGGTGTCATTAACCAAGAACCAGACCGTTTCGCTCAGCAAGCAGTCATCTGCCATCAACCAGCTGCACTTCGGCCTGGGGTGGGATCCGATCAAGAAGAAAGGCGGCCTGTTGAGCAAGATGTTCGGCGGCGGCAGTGATGCCATCGATCTCGATGCTGGCTGCGTATTGCTGGATAAAGATGGCAATACCCTCGACACAATCTGGTTCCGCCAGCTTAAGTCTCGCTGCGGCGCTGTGGTGCACAGCGGCGACAACCTGACCGGTGAAGGTGATGGCGATGACGAAGTCATCCTGGTCGAGCTGGCAAAACTGCCTGCTCAGGTGGAATACCTGGCCTTTACCGTCAACAGCTTCCGTGGGCAGTCGTTCAACGATGTGGAAAACGCGTTTTGCCGCGTGGTCGATCAGGCCAAAAAGGAACTGGCGCGTTATGAGCTGAAAGAGCAGGGCGCTCATACCGGTATCGTGATTGCTTCACTTCGTCGTAACAATGGCCAATGGGATTTTACCGCGCATGGCAAAGCCTGCAGTGGCAGAACCATTGATGACATGCATGCAGACATCGTTGCTACCGTGGTGCGCTAATGAATATGACTCCGGGGGCCAATGCCCCAGTTCCATCTAAATTACTGAAGGTGCGCGTGCTTTCCGGCGCACCGGTTGATGCCTCCGCTTTCCGCCTGTATGCCGATGGCAAAGTGAAGGGCGACGCGGACATGATCTTTTATGGTCAGCCCAAGAGCGATGACGCCACGGTGTCTTTGACCAATGAAGGTCATAACTCCAACTTCGCGGTAGACGTCAGCCGCTTGCACCCAGACGTGCAGAAAGTCGCCTTTACAGTGACTTGTGAAGGGGCTCAGACCGTCGCGGGCCTGCAACGTTTGCTGATCCAGATTGAAGCGGATAACGAAGTGCTGCTGGTGGGTACCGTTGAGCTGAATGGCCGCCAGGAAGCCGCATTGATCCTGGGTGAGCTTTACCGTCGCAACAGCGAATGGAAGTTCCGCTTTATCGCTCAGGGCTTCAACGGCGGGCTGAAACCGCTGGCTGAACATTTTGGTGTGGATGTGGCGGATGCCCCGGCAGCGGCTCCTGCGCCAACGCCGGAGCCAGCCAAAATCAGCCTGAGCAAAGTATCGTTAACCAAAGAAAAACCGGCTATCAGCCTGACTAAGCGGGATAACTTTGGGGAAATCCGTATCAACCTGAACTGGCATCGCGGCAGCGGCCCGACGGGTTTACGGGCGATGTTCAGTTCGAACAAAGGCGTCGATCTCGATCTCGGGGCGTTTGTTGAAATGGCCAACGGGGAAAAAACGGTGATCCAGGCGCTCGGTAAGCGTTTTGGTGACTACAACCGCGAGCCGTTTGTCCAACTGCAAGGCGATGACCGCACCGGTGATATCTCGGACGGCGAATGGCTGCACATCAACGGGCGCGAATGGAAACATATCCGCGAAGTGCTGGTTTATGCCTTCATCTACGAAGGGGTCGCGAGCTGGGATAAAACGGACGGCGTGGTGACATTGCATGTGCCAGATCAGCCACCGATTGAAACCCGCATGTCGGAAGGCCAGAACAACCGCAACATGTGCGCCATTGCGCGCCTGGTTAACGAGAACGGTAGCATCAAGGTTGAGCGTGTTAACCGCTTCTTTAACGGTCACAGTGACATGGATCAGGCTTTCGGCTGGGGTTTCAGCTGGAGAGCAGGGTCAAAGTAATCAATTTCACAGAGGATTTCACCATGAGTTTTTTCAACAAGGTTAAAGGGGCATTCAATGCCAGCCGCGACGAACTGACCAAGCAGGTCAGCCGTTTCAAGAATAAAAAGTTCATGCAGGGTACCGTGGCCGTGTGTGCCCGTATCTCCGTGGCCAGCGGCGGTGTCAGCACTGAAGAAAAACAGAAGATGATTGGGTTCCTCCAGGCATCTGATGAGCTGAAAGTGTTCGAGACTTCTGAAGTCATCGAATTCTTTAACAAGCTGATCGCCAGCTTCGAGTTCGATGTCGAAATCGGCAAAGGCGAAACCATGAAGTACATCCTGGCGCTGAAAGATCAGCCGGAAGCGGCCCAACTGGCCATCCGTGTGGGTATTGCCGTAGCCAAAAGCGACGGTGACTTCGACCAGGATGAGCAAAAAGCGGTACGCGAAATCGTGGCTGCTCTGGGCTTTGATGCGGCCGAATTCGGTCTTTAATGTAATATCTTCAGAAGGTTAATATGGTATCCACGCACATCGGCTTCCCGACCGAAACCGTCATTGTTTTCATTGTATTGGCTGTCGGGGCCATTTTTATCGACTTGTTTATGCACCGCGATGACAAGCCTATTTCGCTGAAGAGCGCAGCCCTATGGTCTGTGTTCTGGGTTGCCATAGCGATGGCCTTTGCCGGTTTCCTGTATATCCACCACGGCGCCGAAGTGGCCAGCCTGTTTGTCACCGGTTATGCCTTAGAGAAAGTGCTGTCGGTTGATAACCTGTTTGTCATGATGGCGATCTTCTCCTGGTTCGCCGTGCCGGATCGTTTCCGTCACCGCGTGCTCTACTGGGGCATTATCGGGGCTATTGTGTTCCGCGGCATCTTCGTTGCCATCGGTACCGGTTTGCTCAGCCTCGGGCCATACGTTGAAATTGTCTTTGCACTAATCGTGGCCTGGACGGCGGTGATGATGTTGCGCAGCGGCGATGACGGTGATGAGATCGAAGACTACTCGCAGCACCTGGCGTATCGCATGGTGAAACGGTTCTTCCCGATTTGGCCGAAGCTCAGAGGCCACGCTTTCCTGTTAAGCCAGAAAGAAGTTGATGAAGAGTTGGCTAAACCGGAAAACAAAGATGTGACGATTGGCCGTGGTGCCAAAGCCTGGCGGTACGCTACACCGCTGATGCTGTGTGTGGCTGTGGTTGAGCTTTCCGACGTGATGTTTGCGTTTGACTCGGTACCGGCCATCATCGCCGTGAGCCGTGAGCCGCTGATTGTCTACAGCGCCATGATGTTCGCCATCCTCGGCCTGCGTACGTTGTATTTTGTGCTGGAAGCCCTGAAGCAGTACCTGACGCATCTGGAAAAAGCCGTTATTGTGTTGCTGTTCTTCATTGCGGTGAAACTGGGTCTTAATGCCACCGACCACATCTGGCATCATGGGTACAGCATTTCAGCAACGGCGAGCCTGTTTGTCGTGCTGGGCGTTCTTGCGGTGGGTATTATCGCGAGCGTCATGTTCCCAGGCAAACCCGACGCCGAGGAGAAAAAGGAGAGCTGATCTCCTATCCAGCTGAAATCAATTCGCATGAGTTTACTTTTTTGAGAGGTTAGAACAATGAGTGTTTCTTTATCTAAAGGCGGTAATGTTTCCCTGAGTAAAGCAGCCCCAACCATGAAGAATGTGTTGATTGGTCTGGGTTGGGACGCACGCTCCACCGATGGTCAAGACTTTGACCTGGATGCCTCTGCATTCCTGCTGGCCGCAAACGGGAAAGTGCGCGGTGATGCTGACTTCATTTTTTATAACAACCTGACTTCTTCTGACGGTTCCGTTACCCATACCGGTGACAACCGTACGGGTGAAGGCGACGGTGATGACGAATCTCTGAAAATCAAACTGGATATGATCCCAGCGGATGTCGACAAAATCGTGTTTGTGGTCACTATCCACGATGCGCAGGCTCGTCGTCAGAGCTTCGGCCAGGTATCCGGTGCCTTTATCCGTTTGGTGAACGATGACAACCAGACCGAAGTGGCCCGTTACGACCTGACAGAAGATGCGTCCACCGAAACCGCCATGCTGTTTGGTGAGCTGTATCGCAACAACGCCGAGTGGAAATTCCGCGCGGTAGGTCAGGGTTATGCCGGTGGCTTGGCTTCCGTGTGTGCTCAGTACGGCATCAACGCGTCCTGATCGATAAGCTAGTTAATATGACGGGCAGTACACTACTGCCCGTATCATCCCCTACAAAGCAGGAGCTTTAAAATGGCAGTTTCTCTCGTAAAAGGCGGTAACGTATCCCTGACCAAAGAAGCACCAACCATGAACATTGCCATGGCTGGCTTAGGTTGGGATGCGCGTGTCACCGATGGCCAAGGGTTTGACCTGGACGCCTCCGTATTTATGGTTGGTGATGACGGTAAGGTGCTGGGCGACAGCAGCTTTATCTTCTTCAACAACAAGAAGAGTGCCTGTGGTTCCGTTGAGCACCAGGGCGACAACCGCACCGGTGAAGGCGATGGCGACGATGAGCAGGTCAAAATTGAGCTGAGCAAAGTGCCTGCTGAAGTCAAGAAACTGGTTTTCGCCGTGACCATCTATGATGCCGAAGCGCGTAAACAGAACTTTGGCATGGTCAGCAACAGCTACATGCGTATCTTCAACAACGATAACGGCACCGAAATCGCCCGCTTCGACCTGTCTGAAGATGCCTCTACCGAAACCGCGATGGTGTTCGGCGAGCTGTATCGCAACGGTGCCGAGTGGAAATTCAAGGCAGTAGGCCAAGGTTTTGCCGGTGGCCTGTCCGCTCTGGCTTCACAGCATGGCGTGAATATCTAAGATAGGCTCGTTGCCAGTGTGAGAACCGAGGTCAGGGGCTACAGATTAACCCCTGCATCTGATTATGGCTCCGCATCAGCTCCCTCTCCCTGTGGGAGAGGGTTGGGGTGAGGGGGATTACACGCTCCCCTTGCCCAGTCCCACCATCAATATCCCCGTTATGGAAAAGCTATTTTAACAGGAGGTTATCCTGATGATTTTACAGTCCGGCCAGAATCTGGTGGTCAATGGCACCCAGCTCAACCTGACCCTGCAGTACCCCGCCAGCCCTGGTTTTAAGAGTGAGCCTGATACCGCAGTATTCCTGCTGAATGCCGAGGGCAAAGTCCGTGGCGATGCCGATTTTATCTTCTTCAATCAAACCGCTACCCCCAACCGCAGCGTCATTTTACAAACCACCCACCAAAGCAGCACCCTCTCGTTAGATCTAAGCAAAATTGACGCCGATGTTAGCAAAATTGCCATCACTTTGGTGATTGATGGCTTGGACGCGATCTCTGGGCTGCAACACCTGAAAATGGATGCGCAGAACGTTGCCCAATACAGCGTAGAAACCCCGGGTCGTCAGGAGAAGGCGCTGATTGTCGCTGAAATTTATCGCCATGCTGGTAACTGGAAGCTGCGCGCACTGGGGCAAGGGTTTAACGGTGGCCTGGAGCCGCTGGCGTTAAACTATGGCGTTGATGTGGCTCAGCCAGCGGCGCCTGCTACTCCGCCTCCGACCGTCAGCCTAGAGAAAAAACTGCAGGATAAAGCCCCGCATTTGGTGAGCCTGGCGAAGAACGTCACTGTCAGCCTGGCTAAATTCAATCTGCAGTCGCTAAAAGCCAAGGTTGCGTTCGTGCTGGATGCTTCAGGATCGATGACCGGGCAGTTCAAAAAGGGCAATGTGCAGGCGGTACTGGATCGCATCGCCGTGCTGGCCGTACAGTTTGATGATGACGGCTCGATGGACGTCTGGGGCTTTGCCGAAAAACATGCCAAATATCCCGATGTGACGCTGGATAATCTTGATGGCTATATCAAGGCGATCCAGGGCAGCGGCAAGCGCTCAATGTGGGAGATCCTGCCAAAACTGGGTGGCACCAATAATGAGCCGCCGGTGATGGAGGAGCTGATCGATACGTTTAAGCATAGCGATATGCCGGTGTATGTGGTGTTTATTACCGACGGTGGCATCAGCAAAACGCGCCAGATCAAAGAGGCGATCAAGCGTTCGGCCAATTATCCGATTTTCTGGAAGTTTGTCGGCCTGGGTGGCTCGAATTACGGCGTGCTGGAAAAGCTGGATACCTTCACCGATCGCCGGGTGGATAACACCAACTTCTTCGCGATTGACGACTTTGCCACGATGAAGGAAGACCGTTTGTACGATCTGCTGCTGGAAGAGTTTAAAGAGTGGCATGACGCGGCCAAGGCGGACCGGATTATTGTGTAGCCATGAGCCCTGGCCCTTCTCCCACAAGGGAAGGGCTAGGGGGAAATAGTGTTGCTGGGGCTGGTAATGGTTACCGTTGTTGGTTCGTCTTGCCGATGACATTAGGCTCCGCCACGCGCAACCTTTTGATCGCAGAGCGGCGCTTTGACCAGGCCGGATGGAAATGCCGCCAGTGCGCATCCTGGGCAGCCGCCAACAGTTCGTAGTCCCCACGGGTATCGCCCCAGGCTCTGAGATGATAGTTCCCCAATGGGCCGTAGATACTTTCCAGGCGTTCAACCTTCTGCCCACAGCGGCAGTTATGGCCGGTGATGCGCCCGGTGAGTTTACCGTCGACCACTTCCAACTGAGTACCAATCAGCTTGATGCCCAAACGATCGGCAAACGGCTGTAGCACCAGGGCTGGTGAAGCAGAACAAATCGTGACTTCAGCGCCGGAGCTGACCTCCATGGCAACCGCAATCAGCCCGGAAGGGCGCATCAGCTTGGTCCAATAGGCCGAACAAAAGGCTTCCGCCTGCTGGCGGAACCAGTGCTCATCAACCCCGGTCAGGAAAACCTTAATCAGGGTTTCTTTTAGCTCGTCGCGGGTGAGTTTTTTGCGCATATGCTTAAATGCAGGCTGCGCCAGCCGCAATAAGCGACGGGCAAATACGCGCCGGCCAAAAGCGAAACGCAGGAATGGGATAAAACTGTCGTGGTGAGTCAGCGTTCCGTCAAAATCAAAAACCGACAAAACTTGCGTTGTCCGACTTGCCTCTGTATCCATTTTTAAATCATACCTCTACTGTGCAACACAGGGCATTCCCCCCAATCCTGTGGATGATAGCAGAACTCCCCCGCAGGTTGAATTTTTGCCAGCCAAGCCTGCGGCGGTGGCGCTAACCCTAGTGACGGGCATGTCACCCCATTAAAGCATATGGGGTTCAAGGGCTATGAAAACCAGCAATCTAGCTACCACCGGTAAACCTTGCCCATTCCTGCTGATGCTCGCTGGCAGATTAGCATTCAGAAAGGGTAGCTCATCTGACCTGGCTCGGGAGTTTTCCCAGGTAACATCAGATTTGAGCATCGCTACGCCCTTAAACGTAGGGATAACAATCCATCACATCTTCTTACCTTTTGTCATCTTTGGCCAGTATACTTAATTCCAGCTTGAGGGCACTTTGCCGCTCAGGAATGGTCAACCTTAACGAATGAAGGGATACACAATGAAAAATATTTTCTTTTTTGATGCGATGCTGACGCCGAAAATCATTACCGGCGTTTATTGGCTTTGCCTGCTGGGCATCCTGGTCGGTGGCATCGGGTCGATGTTCTATGGTGAGTTTTTCCGTGGGCTACTGGCCATGATCATTGGCGGTGTCTTTACCCGTGTCTGTTTTGAAATGGTGATCATCGCCTTCAAAAATAACGAGTACCTACGCAAGATTGCTGAAAAGCCGTAATGTGGTGAACGGCAGACATTTCCTCACCGGGCTCACAACGCAGAGGCGCAGCGTACTGCGCCCACTCAGCTAAACCCGAGCAGGGTAAACGCATCGTCCTCGGGGTAGTAATCCAGCAGTCGAGTGGTCTCCTCTAACGACAGTCGCTTATAGCGATTGTTAGAGATGCCATGCACCACTGCATGCTGCACGTTGGTAACGCGGATGCAGCGATCGAGCAGATCGGCGGCATCCCGGTGGCTCAGGAAGGCGCTCATATCCCGCGCGCTGATCTGTTGCCCCGCTTCCAACGTCGTGAAGTTGGCAATCCGCACCGACAGTGCAGAAAGCCCCTCCTGATGGGCAAAATAGGCGGCGATCCCTTCGCCAAACGCCTTGCTGGCCCCGTACATATTCTTCGGCTTCGGCGCATCGTCCGGGCGCACCTGGTAATCCAATGGATAGCCTTCCACCGCTTGTGCACTGCTGGCAAACACCACGCGTTGGCAGCCTGCGTCTTTCGCTGCCCGGAAGATGTTGAATGTACCAAGGATGTTGTTGTTCATCAGTGAAGAACAGAAATCGGCATCCGCCGAAGGATCGGCAGCCAAATGTAGCACGGTATCGATGTTGGCGCAGGCTGCCCGGCAAGCGTCGATATCGGTGATATCGAACGTCAGTACCTCGTCATTGGGCCGCAAATGAGAGATCAGGCCAGCTTTTTTTTCCGCCAGGCGAAAATCGTAACGATGGCCAGCGAACTGCCTGAACACGGTAGCCACTCGGCCACCGGCACCGGTAATCAACACCCGCCCAAGCTCTGTACGTAATGCCATGGCGACTACGTTCCCTAAAACAAATTTTCTGGAGTCTAGTAATAATACTCCGAACTATATTTGTCCATCTTTAGTTAGTGCTTCTGATGTGTTTTCTGGGCTAATTAAGATTTTACTTAGTATTTATACGGGTTTTAAGAGGGTTTTTAGGCTACTCAAAAATGAGTATAATGATAAGGATGATGAAACAAACAGGTCGAAAATAAATCGTAATTCGATGTTATTTAATGGTTTTAGTCTTTATTGATTATGTTTTGTTGCGTGTTAAGACATGTCTTTACTGTAAATTACACTCCGGAAATAGGTTAAATTATGTAATGTTTTTTGTGGCTGGGTAGCGCTACAAAAGTGCTGAAGGGATGACAGGGGATTTTGTCTACCGGATCACACTTCGGCAACTTTGTGGCGGAAAGCCTTGCCGCACTGAAAAACAGAATGTTACCGTCATAGCTCAACCGATTTAGGGTTGTCACTGCTTTGGCAGGCAAAACCTAAACCTCGAGTTTCTGTTTCCCCATGTTGGGATCAGAGGCCGCGAGGTTTAGGTTTTTTTTTGCGCTGAATTCCTCCACGACGATTGGCCATCACCGTGTCTGGGGAGCAGCAAGGTTAAGCGTTAAGGATGCAACCATGAAATATCAGGAATTAGCCAGTGAGATCTTGGCCGGCGTCGGTGGCCGCGACAATGTGAAAAGCCTGGTGCATTGCGCCACCCGCCTGCGTTTTAAACTGCAAGAACACGGTAAGGCGGATGCGGAGGCGCTGAAGAAAAATCCGGGCGTCATCATGGTCGTGGAAAGCGGTGGCCAGTTTCAGGTGGTGGTAGGTAACCACGTCGGGGAGGTTTATAACGCCTTGAATGCGCAGCTTGGTGCGGGTGAGGAAACGCCCGCCAATGCACAAGAAGATAAACAGGAAAACCTGCTCAGCCGCTTTATCGACGTGGTTTCCGGCATTTTTACCCCGTTGCTTGGTGTGATGGCGGCTTCGGGGATCCTGAAGGGCTTCCTGGCGTTGAGCCTGGCCTGTGGTTGGCTGTTGGAGAGTAGCGGCACCTACAAGCTGCTGTTTGCGTCGAGTGACGCGCTGTTCTATTTCTTACCGATCATGCTGGGTTACACCGCAGGTAAGAAATTTGGCGGTAACGTTTTTGTCACCATGGCTATTGGTGGAGCGTTGACGCATCCGCTGATGATGGGGGCTTTTGAGGCGGCTCAGCTTCCGGGTGCCCAGCCGGAGTATTTCCTCGGCATCCCTATTACCTTTATCAACTACAGCTCGTCGGTCATTCCGATCATTTTTGCCGCCTGGGTATCCTGCCGCCTGGAGCCGTTATTTAACCGCGTGTTGCACAGCGCACTGCGTAATTTCGTGACGCCGTTGATGTGCCTGGTGATCACCGTGCCGCTCACCTTCCTGCTGATTGGCCCGGCGGCTACCTGGCTGAGCCTGATGTTGGCCAATGGCTATCAGGCTATCTATGCCTTCAACCCGATCGTGGCCGGTGCCTTTATGGGCGCGGCCTGGCAGGTCTGTGTGATCTTCGGCCTGCATTGGGGGCTGATACCGCTGATGCTCAACAATATGAGCGTGTTTGGCCGTGACACTCTGTCTCCACTACTGCTGCCTGCGGTGATGGGGCAAGTGGGGGCTACGTTGGGCGTGATGCTGCGTACCCGCGATGCCAAGCTGCGGGTGATGGCGGGCTCTGCCGTTACCGCCGGTATCTTCGGTATTACTGAGCCTGCTGTATACGGGGTCACGCTGCCAAACAAACGGCCATTTATTTTCGGCTGTATTGGCGGGGCGCTGGGTGGTGCGGTGATCGGTTACTTCCACACGGCAACCTACTCGTTTGGTTTGGTCAGTATTTTCACCTTTGCCCAGATCATTCCGGCGGGCGGCTTTGATGCGACGGTCCTGGGGGCGATTGCCGGTACCTTGGTATCGTTTGTGTTTGCGACCATTGCCAGCTATCTGTTCGGCCTCGTACCGCCAGCGGAACAACCGGCTGAAGCGGCCCTGGCCCCAGCTCCACAGGCATCTCTCAACCGCAAGCAGCAGGTCACCAGCCCGATTGCTGGCGACATCATCCCGTTGGAACAGGTTCAGGATGCCACCTTTGCCAGCGGCCTGCTGGGTAAAGGCGTGGCCATTATGCCGCACCAGGGCCGTGTGGTGGCCCCAGTCAATGGCTATGTGGCATCGCTGTTCAAAACCAAGCACGCCATCGGCATTGAATCGGATGAGGGGGCTGAGGTGCTCATCCACGTGGGTATCGATACCGTCAAGCTTAACGGCCTGAATTTTACCGCCCACATCAAAGAGGGCGATCGCGTTAAACAGGGCGATCTGCTGATCGAGTTTGACCAAGAGGCGATCCGTGCCGCAGGTTTCGATACCACCACGCCGATCATCATCAGCAACAGTGACGACTATGTCGATGTGCTCACCAGCGGCCAAAGCCCGGTGCAGGAACAGGCACCGCTGCTGACACTATTACGTTAATCAGGTTTATTGAGGAGAAAGCGATGAGTTGCAAATTTCCACAGCATTTTCTATGGGGCGGCGCGGTCGCGGCAAATCAGGTAGAAGGCGCGTATCTGGAGGATGGCAAAGGCCTTTCGACGTCAGATCTGCAACCCCAAGGGATCTTTGGCGGGCTGACGCCGCGCGTTGCCGGAGACAGCGGTATCAAGGATGTGGCGATCGATTTCTACCACCGTTACCCTGAAGATATCGCGTTGTTTGCCGAGATGGGTTTCAAGTGCCTGCGTACCTCGATCGCCTGGACGCGTATCTTCCCGCAAGGGGACGAAGAAGTGCCGAATGAAGCCGGGCTGGCATTTTATGATCGACTGTTCGACGAGATGGCAAAATACGGCATTCAGCCGTTGATCACCCTGTCGCATTACGAAATGCCCTATGCATTGACGCAAAAGTATGGCGGTTGGGGCAATCGCCAACTTATTGAGTTCTTCGAGCGTTACGCCCGCACGGTGTTCGAGCGTTACAAGCACAAGGTCAAACACTGGCTGACCTTCAATGAGATCAACATGTCGCTGCATGCGCCGTTCACCGGCGTGGGTCTGCCGGAAGACAGCAGCAAAAGCGAGATTTACCAGGCGATCCACCATCAGTTGGTAGCCAGCGCCAAGGCGGTAAAAGCCTGCCATGAGATCGTGCCGGACGGTAAGATCGGCAATATGTTGCTGGGCGGTATTCTTTATCCGCTGAGCTGCAAGCCGGAAGACCTGTTGGAAACCCAGCGCCAGAACCGCGACTGGATGTTCTTTGGTGACGTGCAGGTGCGCGGTGCGTACCCGGCCTATATGAAGCGCTTCTTCCGTGAGAACGGCATTCAGGTAACGATCACCGAGGAAGACAAGCAGGCGCTGCGCGAAACCGTCGACTTTATCTCCTTCAGTTACTATATGAGTGGCTGTGTCACCACCGACGAAGAAAAGAACCAGACCGCCCGGGCCAATATCCTCAACATGGTGCCTAACCCGCATCTGGCAAGCTCGGAATGGGGCTGGCAGATTGACCCGGTGGGGCTGCGCTATCTGCTCAACGTGCTGTATGACCGCTATCAGAAACCGCTGTTTATCGTCGAGAACGGCCTGGGGGCGAAAGACTGCATCGAGGCCGACGGCAGCATCAACGACGATTACCGCATTGACTATATCAACGATCATCTGGTGCAGGTTGCGGAAGCGATCGACGATGGAGTTGAGGTGATGGGTTACACCAGTTGGGGGCCGATCGATCTTGTCAGTGCTTCCAAAGCGGAGATGGCGAAGCGCTACGGCTTTATTTATGTCGATCGCGATGATGCAGGTAACGGCAGCCTGGAGCGCCGTCGCAAGAAGAGTTTCTACTGGTATCGTGATGTGATCCACAGCAACGGCAGCAGCTTGAAGATCAAGTAATTACTCAGGAAAACAGGCCCCTCACCCCAACCCTCTCCCACAGGGAGAGGGAGCTGCCCCGGTGTTGCGGTCGGGTGCTGCGATCGCTTTGTCCTGCCTAAAAGGGATCTGATTGGGGGCAATGGCCAGGTAATTTCTGCAAATGATAGTCAACTCGATCGGTCTCCTCCCACAGGGAGAGGGAGCTGCCACGGTGTTGCGGTTGGGGGCTGCGAACGTTTTGTTCCCTGCCTAAAAGGGAGCTAATTGGGGGCAATGGCCAGGTAATTTCGGTAACTGATAGGCAACTCGATCGGTCCCCTCTCCCTGTGGGAGAGGGCTAGGGTGAGGGGCCATAGCAGTGCTTATGTCTCCCTCCTATCTCAAGCTTATACCACCTCGTTTGCCTGATATCGCTGCCGGGCATGGTCAAACCAACGGGCCGGGACGTTATGCGGAGGCAGCTGCAGCGCCTGCAAGCCCTGTTCGATGATATAGCTAGCCTGCCGCCACAGCTGTGGATCGCCTTCGGTCAGCACTTCCAGCAGGCGCTGTTTTTCCACCAGGTAGGTTTTGGCGAAGTGGCTATCGTATTGCAGCAGGGAACGGGTGTTGTCGATCAAATCGGCCAGCTTGATGGTTTTGGCCTGTGGGGAGGCATTGGCGCTGTGGCGACGATCGCGGTTCTTGCGTTGATAGCGATTTTCCGCGCTGCCGACGCTGACGTTGGTCAGCATAGCGACCAGGCTGGCAACCTGCAGGCCAAAATGGCTTTCGATATCGGCCAGCGTAGAGGGAGTATCTTCCACAGTGTCATGCAACCAGGCCGCAGCCAGCATCTCTTCGCTGTGCGGCACGCTGCTGACAATCTCCATCACTGCCTGTGGATGCACAATATACGGGTCGTTCGTGTATTTGCGGCGCTGATCGATCGCTCCATGCGCTTTGGTGGCATAGCGGCGGGCGCGTTCGGCCAAGGTGTCAGTCATGCTTTGATTTCCCTGTGGCATCCGATAGATAGAACTTAGCATACCGTGCTTAACGTCGGTTGTGCGAGCCTGGGCTACGCGCAGAATGGTCTACACTGGATCGGGTCACCAACCCGAAAAGGAACGATCTATGTCTATTGAGAAAGTGGTTTATCGCGCCCATGCCAAGGCAACCGGTGGCCGAGACGGCCGTGCAACCTCATCCGACGGCGTGTTGGACGTGAAATTAGGCGTGCCGAAAGAGATGGGCGGCGCCGGTGGGGAGGTTACCAACCCTGAGCAACTGTTTGCCGCGGGCTATTCGGCCTGTTTCCTGGGGGCACTGAAGTTTGTCGCCTCGAAGGAAAAAGTGAAAATCCCTGCTGAAGCCTCCATCGAGGGCACCGTCGGTATCGGTGAGATCCCCAACGGTTTTGGCATTGAGGTTCAGCTGGATATCAGCTTGCCGGGCGTTGAGCGTAGCGTCGCGGAAGACTTGGTGAAGAAAGCCCATGTGGTCTGCCCCTACTCCAACGCCACGCGCGGCAATATCGATGTAACCCTTAACATTAAATAATGTTCTCTGCCAATAACCGGTGAAAGAGGGGGACAGTGCTCCCCCATTCACAAGTCCTGTCTCCCCGCTATTTTTCTCACAAAATTGGCAAAAAATGCTCGTTTACTGAGATTTTTCTTGATTCTGTTCTGCAGAATGATGCTTATTGCCCATCGGCTGAACCTGAGGGCATATCGACTGTCTGATGGTTTCAGAACTTGAAGCCCGGAGCCACTGCGTTACATGAACAAAGTTAAATCGCTATCACAGCAGAATTTATCGTTATTGTTAGCGATCTATATCGGCATCTTTTTAAACCTTTCCGTTTTCTATCGTCGTTTTGATTCTTTTGCGCACGGCATTCAGGGGATCAAGGTGGTTTCTGCGGTGACAGAAGTCATTGCCATTGTCCTGTTCACCTTCTTTATCATGCGGCTGGTATCCCTCGGGGGCCGGCTGTTTTACCGCATCGTCGCCTCTTTGCTGGTATTGATCTCCGTCGCTGCCAGTTACTACATGACGTTCTTCAACGTGGTGATTGGCTATGGGATTATCGTTTCGGTGATGACCACCGATATCGATCTCTCCAAAGAGGTGGTCGGGCTGAATTTTGTGCTGTGGATGATCGTGGTCAGCGCTTTGCCGCTGTTGTGCATCTGGAGCAATAACCTGCGCGATACCCTGATCGAACAGATGAAAACGCCAGGGCAGCGGATTAAGCCACTGTTGATCATGTTGACGGTGGTCGCGCTGGTGTGGCTGCCGTTGCGTACCTTGGATAAAGAGCAAAGCGCACAGGAAAAGATCACCAATATCGATCTGCCGAGCTATGGGGGGGTGGTTGCGCACTCTTATCTGCCTTCCAACTGGCTTTCGGCACTGGGGCTGTTTGCCTATACCCGTTATGATGAAAGCTCGGATGCAGCCAACATGTTCGATCCCAGCAAGAACTTTACCTATGTTGCGCCAGAGGGCATTGATGACACCTACGTGGTGTTTATCATCGGTGAAACCACCCGCTGGGATCATATGGGCATCCTGGGCTATGAGCGTGATACCACGCCAAAGCTGTCGCAGGAGAAAAACCTGGTGGCATTTCGTGGGGAATCTTGTGATACCTCTACCAAGCTTTCGTTGCGCTGTATGTTCGTGCGCGAGCATGGTACCTCGGATAACCCGCAGCGAACCCTGAAAGAGCAGAATATCTTTGCCGTACTGAAAGAGCTGGGCTTCAGTTCCGAACTGTTCGCGATGCAGAGCGAGGTATGGTTCTACAACAATACTGATGTAGATAATTATTCATTCCGTGAAATGATCGCCTCAGAGAAGCGTAACGACGGTAAATCGGTGGACGATATGCTGTTGGTGGATGAGATGAAAGAGTCGCTGGCCCGCCATCCCAACGGTAAGCATCTGGTGATCCTGCATACTAAAGGGTCGCATTACCTCTATTCACAGCGCTATCCGCGCAGTTTTGCTCGTTATCAGCCGGAATGTATGGGCGTGGATGAGTTCTGCTCCAAAGAGCGCCTGATTAACGCCTATGACAATTCGGTGCTGTACACCGATACCTTTATCGACAGCGTGATTGACCAGGTGCGCGATAAGAAGGCTATCGTGTTCTACGCGGCCGACCATGGCGAATCCATTGGTGAAAACTCGCACCTGCATGGTACGCCACGTGAAATGGCCCCGCCGGAGCAGTTCCGTGTGCCGATGATCGTCTGGGCTTCCGATAAATACCTCGAAGACCCACAGCACAAGAGTGCGTTTGAGCAGTTGCAGACCCAACAGCGTGTGGGCCAGCCGCACCGTCACGTAGAACTGTTTGACTCTATCCTCGGCTGCCTGGGTTACACCTCGCCAGACGGTGGTATTGTTGAGAGCAATAACTGGTGTCGTCTGCCGCAGAGTAAAGCGGACGCCAAAGTGCTGTAAACCGAACCAGAAGGGCCGTATCCGCTCAGATACTGGCCTGTTTGGCGCTTTTAGCGCCACTTGGTGTGCGGTGGTGAAAAAGAGATTGACGCGTATACGGCCCGGCAGTAAGATGCGCCCCGCATCGGCGAGTAGCGCAGCTTGGTAGCGCAACTGGTTTGGGACCAGTGGGTCGGAGGTTCGAATCCTCTCTCGCCGACCACATTCAAGAAAGCCCGCTTTTTTAAGCGGGCTTTTTTACGTCTGGAGTTTATGAGGATGAGAACCTCCGCGGAGGTCGACAAATCTGTCGGGAACAGATTTGCATATCGCGTCAGCGATACCCCGAAGGGGCGAGTATCATGGACGATACGAGTGAATCCTCTCTCGATGAGTACATTCAAGAAAGCCCGCTTTTTTAAGCGGGCTTTTTTACGTTTGGAGTTTATCGCTCAGGCTGCCTTGCCAATGACAAAATCGAAATGGATTTGGTCGTAGGGGAAAATCACCCCGGCTGTACCCTTATCAACGATGCCGCAAGCCAACAACGCCTGAAGATCCGTATGCACAGCTTTGACATCCCGCTCAACGCGACGAGCAACTCCTGCCCGTATGGCAAAAAATGTCTACCTCTAGCTAGGCATCAATAGTGTGAGGGGAAGTAGAGGCTGGCAAGAGGGCTCTTTTAATGGTTGCGAGTCCACTCGCAACGTGGGGTCAAGTAGCCAGCGAAATGGTAAGAAATCCCTCACGCACAACCCCTCCACCCAGCTCCCTCTTTCGGGTAGTGCCCCAGCATTTCCTCCTGTCTTTTACCGGGATCACAAAAATAACCGCTCAGATATTCATCATTCAGCAATAATCTTTTTTGGTTTTTTATTGGAGGTTAATGCTGGATAGAACCTGATAGCCGGTTCATGACGCCAAGATTTAACCCGTAGCACAAGTTTTAATGCTGTAAATGTTGCTGAAAGGTTTTTTTTATGTTTGCTTGCTGTTTCTCACAGTCTAGGTAAATCCCTACTGGTTATATTGACGGCACCCCAAACAGTTGGCAATTTGGTACCCTCAGGGATAAGAGTGAGAGGTGTATGAGTGGAATTCACTCGCTCAAACGCCCTGCCGTGATGCGTTCCATCCGGCATTCTCGCGCTTTTTATTCCTCCTGCCTTCGGGCACTGACCGCACAGGCCGCGTAACAAAAAATATTAGGCTCTGGCGGTAATACACACACCACATCACATACGGAGCACTAGCGATGACAAGTTCCTTGGGTAAATCAGGGATTCTGAAATTCGGTATCGGCCTGATTGCGCTGACCGTTGCGGCCAGCGTGCAGGCAAAGACGCTGGTTTACTGTTCTGAAGGCTCTCCTGAAGGGTTCAACCCGCAGTTGTTCACCTCCGGCACCACCTATGATGCCAGCTCAGTGCCAATCTATAACCGTCTGGTTGAGTTCAAACTGGGCACCACCGAACTGGAACCCGGCCTGGCAGAGAAGTGGGACGTCAGCGAAGACGGTAAAACCTATACCTTCCACCTGCGCAAAGGCGTGAAGTGGCAGGACAGCAAAGATTTCAAACCTACCCGTGAACTGAATGCCGACGACGTGGTGTTCTCCTTCATGCGTCAGCTCGATCCAAACCACCCTTACCACAAGGTTTCTGGCGGCAGCTATGAATACTTCCAGGGTATGGGCATGCAGGATCTGATCAGCAAAGTCGAGAAAGTGGACGACAACACCGTTCGCTTCACGCTGACCCGTCCAGAAGCGCCATTCCTGGCTGACCTGGGCATGGACTTCGCTTCTATTCTGTCTGCAGAATATGCCGACAAGATGATGAAAGCCGGTACGCCAGAGAAAGTGGACCTGAACCCTGTGGGTACCGGGCCGTTCCAACTGTTGCAGTACCAGAAAGACTCCAAAATCCTCTACAAGGCCTTTGACGGTTTCTGGGGCACCAAACCGAAGATCGATCGCCTGGTGTTCTCCATCACGCCAGATGCCTCTGTGCGTTACGCCAAACTGCAGAAAAACGAGTGCCAGGTCATGCCGTACCCGAACCCGGCAGACATCGCTCGCATGAAGCAGGACAAAACCATCAACCTGATGGAACAGCCTGGCCTGAACGTCGGCTACCTGTCGTTCAACACCGAGAAGAAGCCGCTGGATAACGTGAAGGTGCGTCAGGCACTGACCATGGCGGTGAACAAGCAGGCCATCGTGGATGCGGTGTATCAGGGGGCGGGTCAACCTGCCAAGAACCTGATCCCACCAACCATGTGGGGCTATAACGACGAGATCAAAGATTACACTTACGATCCGGTCAAGGCCAAAGAGCTGCTGAAAGAAGCAGGCATGCCAGATGGCTTCTCCATCGATCTGTGGGCGATGCCGGTACAGCGTCCGTATAACCCGAACGCACGTCGTATGGCTGAGATGATCCAGTCCGACTGGGCGAAGATTGGCGTCAATGCCAAGATCGTCACCTACGAGTGGGGCGAGTACCTCAAGCGTGCCAAAGACGGTGAGCACCAGACGGTCATGATGGGCTGGACCGGTGACAATGGGGATCCAGACAACTTCTTCGCCACGCTGTTCAGCTGTGCGGCCGCTAAAGATGGTTCCAACTACTCCCGTTGGTGCTACAAGCCGTTTGAGGATCTGATCCAACCGGCCCGTGCCGAAGCAGACCACGACAAACGCGTCGCACTCTACAAGCAGGCTCAGGTAGTCATGCACGATCAGGCCCCGGCGCTGATTGTTGCCCACTCCACCGTTTACGAGCCAGTGCGTAAAGAAGTGAAGGGCTATGTGGTCGATCCGCTTGGTAAACATCACTTTGAGAACGTTTCTCTGGACTAAGCCTACCAAGGCGGGTTGAAGGACTGGGATAGTTAATCTGCAGGGGCGCAATACGTTGCGCCCCTGCATTCCCGTCCCCAGAAGAATGTCGTGAAGCGTGTGAGTTTTAATAAGCCTGGCGGACGATGAGCTGCCAGGCACTTTATACAGAGAGTTCGGGATATGTTGCAGTTCATACTCCGACGTTTGGGGTTAGTTATCCCAACGTTTATCGGCATAACGTTGCTGACTTTTGCATTCGTCCATATGATCCCCGGCGATCCGGTGACCATTATGGCCGGGGAACGCGGGATCTCCGCAGAGCGCCATGCACAACTCATGGCAGAGATGGGGCTGGATAAACCGCTCTATCACCAATACTTCAATTACGTCACCAACGTGCTGCATGGCGATTTGGGGACGTCCCTCAAAAGCCGTATCTCCGTGTGGGAAGAGTTTGTGCCGCGCTTTAAGGCCACCCTGGAACTGGGCCTGTGCGCGATGCTCTTCGCGGTGATTGTCGGTATCCCGGTGGGGGTGCTGGCGGCCGTCAAGCGAGGTTCGGTGTTTGACCATACCGCCGTGGGTCTCTCCCTGACCGGCTATTCAATGCCGATCTTCTGGTGGGGCATGATGCTGATCATGCTGGTCTCGGTACAGCTCAACCTCACGCCCGTATCGGGGCGAATAAGCGATACGGTCTTCCTCGATGACAGCCTACCGCTGACCGGCTTTATGCTGATCGACACCCTGTTCTGGGGTGAGCCGGGTGATTTCATCGACGCCGTGATGCATATGATCCTGCCTGCCATCGTGTTGGGCACCATCCCGCTGGCGGTTATCGTGCGTATGACCCGTTCCTCCATGCTGGAAGTACTGGGTGAAGACTATATCCGTACTGCGCGCGCCAAGGGTGTGAGCCGTATGCGGGTGATCGTGGTGCATGCGTTGCGTAACGCCTTGCTGCCGGTGGTGACGGTGATCGGCCTACAGGTCGGCACCTTGCTGGCCGGGGCGATCCTGACAGAAACCATCTTCTCCTGGCCGGGGCTTGGCCGCTGGCTGATGGATGCGTTGCAACGCCGTGATTATCCGGTTGTTCAGGGCGGCGTATTGTTGGTCGCCTGTATGATTATTCTGGTTAACCTGCTGGTAGACGTGCTCTACGGCGTGGTCAACCCGCGTATTCGCCACAAGAAATAAGGGGCGCTCTGATGTCTCAAATGACCGAGTCTGTAGTGAAAGGTGCGCCGAAGCCAATGACCCCGTTCCAGGAGTTTTGGCACTATTTCAAGCGCAACAAAGGGGCCGTCGTTGGCCTGGTTTATATCGTGGTCATGCTGGTGGTTGCCGTGGGGGCAGGGTTCCTGGCTCCACATGCGCCTGCCGAACAGTTCCGTGATGCCCTGCTTAGACCGCCGGTCTGGGAGGATGGCGGCAGCTGGAAGTTTATTCTGGGTACCGACGATGTCGGCCGTGATGTGCTGTCGCGCCTGATGTACGGTGCCAGGCTCTCGTTGCTGGTCGGCTGCCTGGTGGTGGTGCTTTCGCTGGTGATGGGCGTGGTATTCGGCCTGTTGGCCGGTTATTTCGGCGGCGTAGTCGATGCCATCATCATGCGCGTGGTCGATATCATGCTGGCACTGCCAAGCCTGTTGTTGGCGTTGGTGCTGGTGGCGGTGTTTGGGCCCTCGATCGTTAACGCCTCGCTGGCGCTGACCTTCGTTGCTTTGCCGCACTATGTCCGCTTGACCCGCGCTGCGGTGCTGGTGGAAGTGAACCGCGATTACGTGACGGCTTCGCGCGTGGCGGGGGCTGGGGCGGCGCGTCAGATGTTCGTCAATATCCTGCCAAACTGCCTGGCACCGCTGATCGTGCAGGCTTCTCTCGGTTTCTCGAACGCCATTCTGGATATGGCCGCTCTCGGCTTCCTGGGTATGGGTGCGCAACCGCCAACGCCGGAGTGGGGCACTATGCTCTCCGACGTGTTGCAGTTCGCGCAAAGTGCCTGGTGGGTTGTGACCTTCCCAGGGGTGGCCATTCTGCTGACGGTTTTGGCCTTTAACCTGATGGGGGACGGCTTGCGTGATGCTCTCGACCCCAAACTCAAGCAGTAACAGAGGAAGAGAGAATGGCGTTATTAAATGTAGACAAGCTTTCGGTGCACTTCGGTGACGAAGGTGCGCCGTTCCGCGCGGTAGACCGAATCAGCTACAGCGTAGAACAGGGGCAGGTGGTTGGCATCGTCGGCGAATCCGGCTCCGGTAAGTCCGTCAGTTCGCTGGCAATCATGGGGTTGATCGATTTCCCCGGCAAGGTGATGGCCGATAAGCTGGAGTTCAACGGCCAGGATCTGCGGAAAATCTCGGAAAAAGAGCGCCGCCAGCTGGTGGGCTCTGAAGTCGCGATGATCTTCCAGGACCCGATGACCAGCCTGAATCCGTGCTATACCGTCGGTTTCCAGATTATGGAAGCGCTGAAGGTGCATCAGGGCGGTAATCGCCGCACTCGTCGCCAACGTGCTATCGACCTGCTCAATCAGGTAGGCATTCCCGATCCGGCCTCGCGGCTGGACGTTTACCCTCATCAGCTTTCTGGCGGGATGAGCCAGCGTGTGATGATCGCCATGGCGATCGCCTGCCGGCCCAAGTTGCTGATTGCGGATGAACCGACGACCGCGCTCGACGTGACCATTCAGGCCCAGATCATTGAGCTGCTGCTCGAGCTGCAACAGCGTGAAAACATGGCGTTGCTGCTGATCACTCATGATCTGGCGCTGGTGGCGGAAGCGGCGCACCACATCATCGTGATGTACGCCGGGCAAGTGGTGGAATCTGGCAAGGCGGTAGAAATTTTCCGTTCGCCGCGCCACCCGTACACCCAGGCGCTGCTGCGTGCGTTGCCGGAGTTTGCTACCGACAAGGCTCGTTTGGCCTCGCTGCCTGGTGTGGTGCCGGGCAAGTACGATCGGCCGGAAGGCTGCTTGCTGAACCCGCGTTGCCCGTATGCTACCCAACACTGTCGCGAAGAAGAGCCGGAATTGCGCAGCATTCCCGGCCGTCAGGTTAAATGTCACACACCGCTGGATGATGCGGGGAGGCCGACCGTATGAGCCAGAACCACCCTTTATTGCAGGCCATTGACCTGAAAAAACACTACCCGGTCAAGAAGGGGCTGTTTGCCCCGGAACGACTGGTGAAGGCGCTGGACGGGGTTTCCTTTACCCTTGAGCGTGGTAAAACCCTGGCGGTGGTTGGGGAGTCTGGCTGTGGCAAGTCCACGCTGGGCCGCCTGCTGACCATGATCGAAATCCCTACCGGTGGTGAGCTGTACTATCAGGGGCAAGATCTGCTTAAGCCGGACGTGACGGCAGAGAAGCTGCGCCGCCAGAAGATCCAGATCGTGTTCCAGAATCCTTACGGATCGCTTAACCCTCGTAAGAAGGTGGGGCAGATCCTCGAGGAGCCGCTGTTGATCAACACCTCGTTGAGCAGCGCCGAACGGCGTGAGAAAGCGCTGGAGATGATGGCGAAGGTCGGCCTGAAAACCGAGCATTACGACCGTTACCCGCATATGTTCTCCGGCGGCCAACGTCAGCGTATTGCCATTGCGCGTGGGCTGATGCTCAACCCGGACGTGGTGATTGCCGATGAGCCGGTCTCTGCGCTGGACGTGTCCGTGCGTGCGCAGGTATTGAACCTGATGATGGATCTGCAACAGGATCTGGGGTTGTCTTACGTGTTCATCTCCCACGATCTGTCGGTGGTGGAGCACATTGCTGATGAAGTGATGGTGATGTACCTCGGCCGCTGCGTGGAGAAGGGCAGTAAAGACGCCATCTTCAACAATCCGCGCCATCCGTACACTCAGGCACTGCTTTCCGCTACGCCGCGCCTGAACCCGGACATGCGCCGGGAGCGTATCAAGCTGACCGGCGAGCTACCAAGCCCGATGAATCCACCGCCGGGTTGTGCGTTTAACGCCCGCTGCCGCCGTGCCTTTGGCACCTGCACCCAGCTGCAACCGCAGCTCAAGCAGTATGGCGATCAGATGGTGGCCTGCTTTGCCGTTGACCAGGATGAAGCTACCGGGTCTTGAGACTACTAACCGGGCTCGCAGCGTAGATACTCTGCGTGCTGCGCCTGGTTACCTCAGCGACATTAACACTCGATCTTCAATCTGACGCCGGTAGCGATACCGGCGTTTTTTTACTTATAGATGCGAAGCAAATCCCATGGTGATTACTTTTTAGTCGATATTGTTGACGCTATAAGTTATGACTTATAGAATTAATTATAAGTTGTAGCTTATAAAGGAGAGGGCTTTGTGGACTGTTATTTTTACCTCGACATTTGATTCTTGGTTGCAAGAGCAGGAAGAAGGGATGCAGGAGAAGGTACTGGCTGACCTGATGAACCTGGAGACGTATGGGCCTCAACTGCCACGTCCTTACGCTGACACGGTAAAAGGTTCAAGATACAAGAATATGAAAGAGCTGCGTGTTCAGTATTCGGGCCGCCCAATCCGTGCCTTTTTTGTTTTCGACCCCAAACGCCAAGCCATTGTGTTGTGCGCTGGTGATAAAAGTAATGATAAGCGTTTTTACGAGACAATGATCCGAATAGCGGATGATGAATTTACGGCGTATTTAGCCACACAAGAGGTATCCAAATGAAAACGTTACGTGATGCAGTCGCTGCCCGTTCTCTTGAGAGCCAAGCCCGTATCAAGGAAATGGCCGACGAAATGATGCTAGAAACAGGTTTGCAACTGATGCGTGATGAGCTGCAACTGTCACAGAAAAGCCTGGCCGAAGCTATGGGCGTAAGCCAATCCGCGGTTGCACAAATAGAGCAGCGTGGTAATGACGTAAAGTTAGCGACGCTAAAACGCTATATTGAAGCTATGGGTGGGAAGTTGAGTCTGACTGTAGAGATGCCGGAAGGCGGTGGGCGAGTCTTCCATATCTGATCGAAGGTGCTTTGGTCTCGAGCCAGGTCTAATTAACCGAAGATTGCAAAAATTCCCCAATCAACTCAAAACGGGGCGCAGCATGTGAACTGACCCCAAGAAGTTGGACGGTTTAAAATTAAGCAACCATCAAAGCCTGCGTTCTGTACTCCACAGGGCTCAGGCCTTTGAGCTTCTGTTTGATACGATGGTTATTGTAGTAATCTATGTACATGTCTATCTCTTCAGACAGCTGTTCCACACTCTCAAAGCGTTGTAAATAATACAGTTCAGCTTTCAGATGGCCAAAGAAGTTTTCCATTACCGCATTATCCAGGCAGTTACCCTTGCGAGACATGCTCTGTTCTATCCCATTTTCCTGCAACTGATGCTGATAAGCCGCCATCTGATAGTGCCAACCTTGGTCACTGTGCAGCAACGGCTTTTCTTCCGTTTTTAGCGTACTGAGCGCCTTATCCAGCATCGTTTTTACCAGACTGAACACAGGTTTACGGGACATCTCATAGGCAATGATTTCACCGTTAAACAAGTCGAGTACCGGCGATAAATACAGCTTTTTATCCGCCACCCGGAACTCCGTGATATCGGTCACCCACTTTTGGTTAGGCTCCAGAGCGGTAAAATCGCGCTGCAAGGTATTCGGGGCCACTTTACCGACATGTCCCTTGTACGAACGGTATTTTTTACGGCGAACGGGCGATTTCAATTGCAGCTCAACCATCAGTTTTTGCACGGTTTTATGATTTAGCACAGCCCCCATCTTTCGAAGAACACTGGTCACCCGGCGATAGCCGTAACGGCCTTTATGCTCGTTAAAAACAGCCATTATTTGCTGCTTGGTTTCACCATACTTATCCGGTGCTTGATGGCTTTTACAACAATAGTAATACGTACTGCGCGGCAGTTTTCCGGCCCACAGCAAAACCTCCAAACGGTGTTCTGACCTCAATGCTCTGATTATTTTTGCCCTTTTCGACGAGTCTGGGCTTCCTTCTGTTGCATCAAGGCTCTCAACTTTTTTATGTAATCATTCTGCGCACGTAAAAACTCGATTTCCTCCCGCATCTCTTCGGGGGTCAACTCATCAGGCGATTTATCGGCATGGGGGGTTTTGGGATGCTGACGCATTTGGCGACTACGCTTATTCAGGTTGAGGGCTTCAGCCCCATTCTCCCGATAGAGTTTAATCCAGCGTTCCACAGTAAGGTAAGAAGGAATATTGAATTTAGCGGCGACTGTCGCTAAAGAGAGCGGATTTAAAAGCGCGAATTCGACAACAGAGAGCCTGAAGTCAGGTGTGTAATGTTGCTTGCGTCCTAACCGCAGCCCCTGTTCCCCATGATGCTGATAAGCGGCAATCCATCTGCGTAGTTGGACATGGGCAATAGAAAACTTCTTAGCGGTCTGTTTTTGACCGCCGAGTCCGGCAAGATAGTACCGGACAACGTCAAGTTTGAACTGAAGTGAATACTTCATCAGAACTGTACCTCCAAATGTCAGATGTTTGTCCAACATTTGGGGTTCAGTTCACATGCCGCGCCCCTATATTTTGAGCCCGGTGAGGGAATGTCTGCAGTTTCAGTCTATAACCGCAAAACTCCCTTCACCAGTTACTGGGGATAAGGCACCCAATCCCCGCCATTAAGGCGAATATACGCCTTACCCTGATACTGCATCACGATGGCATTGTCATTCTCCGAGATCACCGCAGTCTGCGGCAGGTTCTGCGTCAGCACTTGCCAGTCGACGCTTGGCGCGCTGAATACCTTGCCATCCACCAGACGGGAAATCAGCTCAGACAGCGCCAGATAGCTGCTCGGCGTTTTAATCTCCACCGGGCTGCCCTGGTGCGGGGCCTGCATCCCTACCAGTTTGATACCAACCGGCGTATGGGTAATGTTCAGGCTTGGGATATCCCGCAGGCCAGACATCTGCATTTTGTCGCCCGCCAGCGCCGCACCGTGCTCCGGCACGATCACCACCATCACCTTGCGTCCGGATTTCTGAAGCTCATCAAGGAAGGTGTTCAACTGATCAAACAGCTTTTGCGCTCGAGGCTGATAATCGGCGGTCTGTTTACCCCCGACAAAGCGGTTGCCGTCATGCAGCGGGATCAGGTTGAAGAAGGTGGCGGTGCGGGCATCGCCGCCCTGTTTCTGCTGATCGAGCCAGCGGTTGAGCAGTTGCAGGTCGTTATAGATTGGTTCACCGTCGAATGAGGCCAGCTCATTGCCGATCCCTGCCTGGGACATCAGCGGAGCCTGCATATCACCTTGCTCACGCAGCTCTTTCAGGAAATTACCGAACACGCCAGAGTGATCCAGCATCAGCTGTTGTTTAAAGCCCAGCCTGGCCAGGTTGTCAAACAGATAACACTGCTGATTGGCGGGTTGATACAGATCGTGATGCGAAGGCTGGCCGCAGCTGGCGCGTAGCAGGCGGATGGCCGCTGGGCCGCTGTACGCGGTGGCCGAGTTGAAGTTGGTGAACATAATGTCCATCTTGGCCCACAGCGGATGGTTGCGCAGATTGACGGCATCCAGATCGGCCCAGGCCAGCGAACAGATGTTGATGATCAGCACGTCAAACGGTTGGGCATCGGCGGGTAAGGCGGCCGGGAAGGTGGTCGCTCGGGCTTTTTCCTGCTGGTAGAACTGCTCCAGGTAGGCCGTGAGGTTGGCATTGGTCGGTGGGCCATTGGCCGCAGGCAGATTGCCGCCTGGCGTGCTCGCCGTGGCCGGTGTAGACGGGGTATCCGTCACCGTAGCGGTATGGGTGGCAGGCAGCAAGGAGACCGCCGGGCCAGCAATATTGACCACGTTCAACCACACCAATGCCGCCACGGTAAATACCGTGATGCGTATCCATTGGGCCAGGAACAGGTAGGCAATCAGCAGCACGAAGGCGGCGCCAATCATCTGCCAGTTGATAAAGCGGTTGGTCAGCTCCAGTAGATAATCCGCGCTGAAACCGGTGAGCTGCGAGCCCTGGCTAAGGATGCTGTTAATCCCCGGTAGCCAGGTATCGTGGTAAAACAAACCGATACCGATAGGAATGGCGATCAGGTGACGCCAGCGGTGCCAGCGCGGCGACGGGATCGGCATCAGTAAAAAGGCCATAAACACCAGGTTGGGCAGCGCATGGAAGTTCAGATAGCCGAACCACAGCAGGCCGAACTTGGCCAGGAAATAGAAGTTCCAGCCGCCAAGACCGCGCCAGTATCGCCATAAGGTATTGTTAGGTTGCGTTATTTTATCGTCACTCATGGTTATTTTTTACGCTTGATTTGAGAGGTGGAACCTGCGCGCACCCATAGCCCTGCCGACTTTAAATAGCGCGGTGATAACAACAAATTCTGCCAAGATCGGTGCCAGTTAGGGAAACGGCGATGCAGCAGGTATCCCGTAGGGATAAACACTATGGCGCACAGGATCACCAGTTGCACGATATCGTCAAGTGCGTTCATGGCTGTTCCTCCTGCCCGAGGCTCATCAGGGTGAAGGGAATGGGTTCCCGGCGTTCGGTCTGGTGTTCCGTTTCTACGGCGTGGGTGGTGACAGCGGCCGATTGCAGCTTGCTGGCGGGGAGCGAAAACTCGATATGCTGCCGCATCAGCCTGATTTTATCGATAATATCTACATCCAGATGCCACACTACTCGGTTACTGAACGCCTCACTCACTGGCAGGCGGAAGACGAATTTCAGTGCGGTATCCAGATCGTTAATCCGGCAGGTGGAAAGGAACAGGAACAGTCGATTCTGCGCCACGGTCATGATGTCGCCAAAACGCCGCAAATGGCACAGCGTCATCGACTGGCGGGCGCTCAACCCCGGTGCTGGGCGCAGGGCGACCATCACCCCTTTGCCATCTTCCGGCAACAGGGTATTTTCCATAAGGGAAGTCACCGCCCGGCTGAATTCCTCCAGCGGCAGGTAGCCTTTCAGTTGCATTGGCCGCAAACCGGCGAGCAGGTTATCGATATCCGCCGGAATATGGCGCGATAGTCGCTGGCCCTGGATACCTTCCAGCATGGTCAAAAAATTGGAAAGCGGTGCCACGTGGGGCACGATCAGATTGGCACCGCAGGCCAGCAGCAGGCGTTCGTCGCTGTAGCGCAGGCTGGCGCTCATCTCGCGCACCACAATCTTCAGTCCGTCGCCCCTGCTGCGGCGCAGGCTATGGATCTGATGGGCCAACTCGTCAATTTCGTCACTTTGATACAGGGCGAAGATCAGCGTGGCGGCGATGGTCAGCATGCCACGCTGCATCAACTTGGTATTGTCCTCAAACAGTTGCCAACTGGCCGATAGCGGCGGGGCGCCCTCGAGAATGCGTTGTTCCGCCAGGCACAGGCCCTCGTCGTTGCGTTCCGGGGTAGGGGAGGGTTGGTTACTGTCGTCTGCCCCTTGCCAGCCTTCCGGGCCTTCGGTCAGGGTGAACAACTGATTGGCATTGATGCCGTTTGCCGTGCTCCACCAGTGCACCAGATACTGGGCACTGCCTTGCAGCCCCTGCAGGCTGGCCAGGCCGTTGAGAATGCGGTGCTCGGCGGCTAGCTGGCCTTTGAGTTTACTCACGCCGCTGCCGTGGCTGAGTATCACCAGCGTACACTGCCGCTGGTGTAACCATTGGCCGAGTTGAGCGGCCCAGTTGCGCAATTCATCGCTGGTAAAAGTTTGCCACAGGCTAGCGTGGGCCAACAGGATCAGTAAGCGGTTGCTGGGTTTTAGCTCACGCATCAGATCGTCAGCCAAATGCAGTAGCGCCGCCTTTTTTTCTGGCAGGCTATATAAAGGGAATTTTTTAATCGCAGGGGAAAGAGGCGTGGCCAATAAGATGTCTGCCTGATTGCCGCTACAAATCAGTGCCAACTGGGCATTTTCTTCCTGGGCGGCGATGATCTGCCGGCAAAACAGATTGGCATCGTTCTGGCGATCGATATTCACCCAGTAAAAGCCTGGGGTTTGCATAGCCGACAATTCTTGCCAAATCCGTCGGATGCCTAATGAAAAAGAGTGCGCCATAGATTTATTCTACTTTTGTTGAAAGTGGCGTAGACCAAACCCGATCGGGTCACTTTAAAAGCGTAATGTCACAGTTAGCATAGCAAATCTAGCCATTAGAGGGATAATACCCGTTAAGATTCATCTTATTGGCCCAATTTTTTCCGAACGTTGCTATAGTCATTTAACATTAGCCTATTTTATGAGGCGGCAAGATGAATAATGATGCGTTAAGAGGGCTTCGGGAGAAAGCTTCGGTAGAACTTCAGGACGATCTGCAGGCTTTGAGCCGCGCTTTTTCGTTGCCCAAGTTAAACTACATCGATATTGCACGCCAGGAACGGCTAGCACAAATGATGGTCCGCTGGCCGCTGTTGGCGGAGCTGGCCAACAAGACGGGGAGTGCTTGAGTCATGCCGGTCATTGCACTGCAAGGGGTTCGAGGCGGTATTGGCACCACGTCAATCACTGCGGCGTTAGCCTGGGCGCTACAGCAGTTGGGCGAGTCGGTACTGGCGATTGACCTGTCACCGGACAACCTGCTGCGATTACACTTTAATATGCCCTTCGAACTGAACCGGGGCTGGGCTCGTGCAGAGCTGGATGGCATCGGTTGGCAGCAAGGGGCAATGCGTTACGGTAAAAAACTCGATTTTCTGCCGTTTGGCCAGTTAAGCGTAGCCGAACGGGTCAAAGCCCGGCAGCAACAGAGTGATACTCCACAACGTTGGCATGATTTTCTGGCTCAGCTGCGTGCTTCTGGGCAGTATCGCTGGATCTTGCTGGATATTCCGGCGGGTGACGGTCCCCAGATTGAACAGCAGCTGGCGTTGGCCGACCAGGTTTTCCTGTTGCTTAACCCCGATGCGAATTGCCATGCGCGCCTACATCAGCAACCGTTGCCTACGGGGTGCCACCTGCTGATTAATCACTACTCCTCGGCCAGTCCGTTGCAACAAGATCTGCACCAGCTGTGGCTGCAAACGCTGGCAGGTCTGTTACCGCTGGTGATCCATCGTGATGAAGCGCTGGCGGAAGCGATGGCGGTCAAGCAGCCGCTGGGAGAGTATCGACCGGAAAGTCTGGCGGCCGACGAAGTGCTGACGCTGGCCAACTGGTGTCTGCTCAACCTGCAGGACGCCGAGGTATGAGCAGGGTATTGAGCCTGCTGCTGGTGCCTCCCGTTCACCGGGCGGTGCAACAACGCTACCGCGCTTATCGCCATGCGGGGGCTCCGGCATTTACCGCTGGCCTCACGACCCTGATGGTGGCCATCGGCTGGCTGTTGCTGCGGTTTGAGTCCCCTAGTTGGCAAAAGGTGCAGGCAGGCCAAAGCTATTGGTTCCCCCATATTTCTCCTCATCGTCCACGCCCGGCAGATGCACTGCGTTATTTGTTACAGGGGTTTTGGCTGCTAGTGACCCACAGCGGTCCGGCACCGATGGGACGATCCTACTTTGCCGGTTGGCACCGTTTGCAACTGCGTTATGCCAACTGGTTGCAAAGCTTGCCGCAACGCTTGCAGGGTGCCGGAATGGAGGAGCGTACGGTACAACGCCTTAATCGGATGAATCACCGGGTGCGTCGGGTGCTGTTTATCTTTGCTGGCCTATTGGCCGGGCTGCTGGCTCTGCTGTGCATTTCCCAGCCCTTTGAACTGCCCGCCCAGTTTATTTTTGTGCTGCTGTTGTGGTGTATTGCCATGGTGGTGCGGCGTATCCCGGGCCGGTTACCCAGCCTGATGCTGATTGTGCTGTCGCTGACCGTTTCCTGCCGTTATTTATGGTGGCGCTATACCTCAACGCTGAACTGGGACGATCCGCTCAGCCTGACCTGCGGCCTGCTATTGCTGGCAGCGGAAACCTATGCCTGGGTCGTGTTGGTGCTGGGCTACTTCCAGACCGTGTGGCCGTTGAATCGCCAGCCGGTGCCGATGCCTGCCGACAGTAACACCTGGCCGACCGTCGATCTGCTGGTGCCGACCTACAACGAAGATCTGGGCGTGGTGAAACCCACCGTGTATGCGGCGCTTGGTATCGACTGGCCGAAAGACAAAATCAACATCTATATCCTCGACGACGGTAACCGGCCAGAGTTTAAAGCCTTTGCCGCCGAGGTCGGGGTGAAATACATCGCCCGGCCGACCCATGAACACGCCAAAGCGGGCAATATCAACAATGCGCTCAAGCACGCTAGCGGTGATTTTGTTGCCATCTTCGACTGCGATCACGTTCCCACGCGTTCTTTCCTGCAACTGACCATGGGTTGGTTCTTTAAAGACAAGAAGCTGGCGATGCTGCAAACGCCGCACCACTTCTTTTCGCCCGACCCGTTTGAGCGCAACCTGGGGCGTTTTCGCCAGACGCCGAATGAAGGTACTTTGTTTTATGGGCTGGTGCAGGACGGCAATGATATGTGGGATGCCACTTTCTTCTGCGGCTCCTGCGCCATCTTGCGCCGGACGGCATTAGATGAGATCGGCGGTATCGCGGTGGAAACGGTGACCGAAGATGCCCATACCTCGCTGCGTCTGCACCGTCTTGGCCACACCTCTGCCTATATCCGTATTCCGCAGGCCGCCGGGCTGGCAACGGAAAGCCTGTCTGCCCATATCGGCCAACGTATTCGTTGGGCGCGCGGCATGGTGCAGATCTTCCGTTTGGATAACCCCCTGCTGGGCAAAGGGCTGAAGTTTGCCCAGCGCCTGTGCTATGCCAACGCGATGCTGCATTTCCTGTCCGGTATTCCGCGCCTGATCTTCCTGACCGCGCCGCTGGCGTTTTTGTTGATGCATGCTTACATCATCTTCGCGCCAGCCTTGGCGATTGCGTTGTATGTGCTGCCCCACATGATCCACGCCAGCCTGACCAACTCACGTATTCAGGGTAAATACCGCCACTCCTTCTGGAGTGAAATCTACGAAACCGTGCTGGCCTGGTATATCGCTCGACCGACCACCGTGGCCTTGTTCAACCCGCATAAAGGCAAGTTCAACGTCACCGCCAAAGGCGGGCTGGTTACGCAAGAGCACGTTGATTGGGTGATCACCCGGCCTTACCTGCTGTTGGTGACACTCAATCTGGCAGGCCTGGGTTTTGGCGTGTGGCGCTTTTTCTACGGCCCGACGGACGAGATGATGACGGTGGTGATCAGCCTGATTTGGGTGATCTATAACATGACCATCCTCGGTGGAGCGGTGGCCGTGGCGGTGGAGGCCAGGCAGGTACGGCAATCGCATCGCGTAGAGATCGCCATGCCTGCCGCGATAGCCCGGGCTGACGGACATCTGTTCCCCTGTACGTTGCGTGATTACTCCGATGGTGGCGTGGGTATCGAAATGCGTGTAGCGGATCGGTTGCAAGAGCATGACCAGATTGCGCTGCTGCTTAAACGTGGCCAGCAGGAGTTCAGCTTCCCGTGCGTGGTGACACGATCTCATGGCCGCTCGGTGGGGGTCCGCTTGGTCGAACTCTCGACCCGCCAACATATCGAATTTATTCAATGCACCTTTGCCCGGGCGGATACCTGGGCACTGTGGCAAGACGCATTCCCGGAAGACCGGCCAGTGGACAGCCTGCGGGACGTACTGATGCTAGGTTTTCACGGCTACCGGCGCATGGCGGACTATGCGCCGCCAACGTTGCGCAAGATCCTGCTTGGCCTGACCTCGCTGGCCACCTGGATCCTGTCATTTATTCCGCATGGCGTAGGAAGAGACCGCGCTCCTACGGCCCCAGAGGCTGTGGCATAGGCTGTGTATCGTAACTGCCCGTTCGCAAGCCCGGCGAACCGGCCCCAACATTGATGATGATACGATGACGAGAAAAATAAACTGGTTTACCGCGCTGGCCTTAGGCATCAGTAGCTTATCTCAGGCGGAAACGGCCCCCACACCAGCGGCTGGCGTGACTTCGCCCCCGAGTACCGTGGCCGAAGCTCCGCTCACTGAACCTATGGGAGTGGTGGTGCCGCAAGCACCCGATGCGCCGGTGCGCGATGTAAAACTGCCGTTTACCGAGGTAGCACCACCGCCTGGCACCTTTATCCTGCGTGGCACCCGCCCTGAAGGCCAGATTGAGTTTAGCGTGCGCAGTGACGAAGTAGTTTCGCAGGCGCTGCTGGACCTGGAGTTTACCCCTTCACCGTCGCTGATCCCGGTGGAGTCGCACGTCAAGATCTACCTCAACGATGAGTTGATGGGGGTCATCACCATCGCCAAGGAGCAGTTGGGTAAGCCGAATCGTGTCCAGTTGCCGATCGATCCGCGCTATATCACCGATTTTAACCGCATTCGCCTGGTGTTTGTCGGCCATTACCAGAACATCTGTGAGAACCCGGCCAACAGCACGCTGTGGCTGGACGTCAGCAAATCCAGTTCGCTGAGCCTGCGTTACCAGACGCTGCCGGTGAAAAATGAGCTTTCCCACTTCCCGGAACCCTTCTTTGACAGCCGCGACGATCGGCCATTAACGCTGCCGATGGTGTTTGCCGGGCAGCCGGATTTGGAACAACAGCGGGCGGCGGGGATCCTGGCCTCCTGGTTCGGCACTCAGGCGCAATGGCGCGGCCAGTCTTTCCCGACGCTGTTTAACCGCTTGCCAAGCCAGCACGCCATCGTGTTTGCCACCAATAAACAGCGCCCGGACTTCTTGAAAGATTATCCGGCGGTCAACGGGCCGACGGTGGAGATGATCAGCCACCCGGATAACCCCTATGTGAAGCTGCTGTTGGTGCAGGGCCGTGATGATAACGACCTGATCACGGCGGTGAAGGGCATCGCCCAGGGCAATATTCTGTTCCGTGGCCAGAATCTGAGCGTGGATAAGATTGAACAGTTGGCCGTTCGCCAGCCGTACGATGCGCCAAACTGGGTGCGTACCGATCGTGCGATGAAGTTCAGCGAACTGCAGCAATATGCCGAGCAGTTGCAGACTAACGGCGTCGAACCTGGGCCGATCTCACTGTCGATGAACCTGCCGCCGGATCTGTTCCTGATCCACAGCAACGGCATCGATATGCAGCTGAAATACCGCTATACCTCGCCGCGTATTGAAGATGGTTCCCGCCTGAGCATCAGCCTGAACAATCAGTTTGTGCAGTCCTATGCCCTGGTGCCGGAGCATGAGAAGGGCGCACAGCTGTTGCGCCTGCCGCTGGCCCAGGGATTGCTAGATTCTGACAAGGTGGTCAATATTCCGGTACTGAAGTTGGGGGCGACCAACCAGTTGCGCTTTGACTTCGATTACACCACGCTGCTGGCCAGCGGTGCCGAAGGGCGTTGCGAAACCTATTCCTTGGCGCCGAACCATGCGGTGATCGACGGCAATTCCACCATCGATTTCTCCGGCTATCGTCACTTTATTACCATGCCCGATCTACGCTCCTTTGCCAACGCCGGTTTCCCTTTCAGCCGCCTGGCAGATCTGTCGCAAACGTTGGTGCTGGTGAACAAACAGCCACAACCCGCTCAAGTGAGCGCCTTGCTCAACGCCATGGGTAACATGGGGGCGCAAACCGGTTATCCGGCGCTGGCTTTCTCGCTGTCCGATGACTGGTCGCAGGCCAAGGATAAGGACGCCGATATCCTGCTGATCGGCACCATTCCACCGGAACTGCGTGATGACAAGAAAATCAATCTGCTGGTAGAGGCGACGCTGAGCTGGGTGAAAATGCCGATGCGCCAACTGCCGCTGCCGAGTATGGATGTGCAGCAGGACGACGCCACACCGGGCAGTAAAACCACCATCAGCTCGGAAGGAGCGATGGCGGCCGTGATCGGCGTGCAGTCCCCGTTCCACGATCAGCGCAGTATTGTGGCCCTGCTGGCAGACAGCCCACGGGGTTATGAGTTACTGAACAATGCGCAGTTAGACAGCGGTAAGCGTGCGGCGATGTTTGGTTCCGTGGCTGTGATCCGTGAGTCCGGCGTCGATAGTTTGCGTGTGGGGGATGTTTACTACGTTGGCCATCTGCCGTGGTGGGAACGTATCTGGTTCGCGTTGTCGACGCATCCACTGTTGCTGGGCGCGATAGCCGCGCTGGTGGTGGTAATGGTGGCCCTGTTGCTGCGGCGTGGTCTGAAGGCCTTTAGCCGTCGTCGTCTGTCACCGGAAGATCGGGATTAATTGCCATGATGGGGATTTGCCTGCGCCGCCTGCTGCCTGGTCTGATGCTGCTTTGTGCGTTCAGCACGGCGGCAAGCTGTGATTGGCCTGCCTGGCAGCAGTACCAACGGTTTTATCTTAGCGAGGAAGGGCGGGTAATCGATCCCAGCAGCCCGAAGCGCATTACCACGTCCGAAGGGCAGAGCTATGGCATGTTCTTCGCGCTGGTGGCCAACGATCGGCCTGCCTTCGATAAGCTGTTGGCGTGGACGGAGAACAATCTCGCCTCTGGTGACCTGAGCGCACATCTGCCGGCTTGGTTGTGGGGGCAGGATGATAACAAGGCCTGGAAGGTGCTGGACAGCAACTCGGCTGCCGATGCGGATCTGTGGATTGCGTATAACCTGCTGGAGGCGGGGCGGCTGTGGCAAAGCCGCCGCTATCAAACATTGGGCACGCTGTTGTTGCAACGGATTGGCCGTGAAGAGGTGGCGAGTATCCCCGGTTTGGGGCTGATGCTGCTGCCGGGGAAGATGGGTTTTGTGGCCGAGGACCGCTGGCGCTTGAACCCTAGCTATTTACCGCCGCAGTTGCTGGCCCGTTTTGCCCAATTGAACGGGCCGTGGCGAGCGATGCAGAAAACCAGCCAGCGGTTGCTGTTGGAAACGGCTCCGCAAGGATTTTCACCAGACTGGGCCGAGTGGCAAGCGGGCAAAGGCTGGCAGCCCGATCCCGTCAAACCTGATGTCGGCAGCTATGACGCCATCCGCGTTTATCTCTGGGCCGGGATGTTGGCGGACGACGATCCTCATAAAGCGGCGCTGATGAAGCAGTTCCAACCGATGGTACGCCTTACCGCCCAGCTTGGTGCAGTGCCGGAGACGGTCGATACAGCTAGCGGAAAAGCCAACGGTACTGGCCCGGTAGGCTTCTCCGCCGCGATGTTGCCGTTATTGGCCGCACAGCCTGATGCCCTGGCGGTGCAACGCCAACGTATTCAGGATAACCCTCTGGGTAATGATGCCTATTTCAGCGCCTCTTTGCTGCTGTTCGGCCAGGGATGGGATCAGCAACGCTATCGTTTCAATCGTCAGGGTGAACTTCAACCCGCCTGGAGTAGCCAATGCGCAACTTCACACTAGGCTGGCTAAGCCTGTTTCCTTTAAGTCTGGCTTTGCTGCCGCAGGCGCAGAGTGCCGAGAGCGTTGCCCCGGAGCAATGGCTGCTTGAGCAGGTACGCATCGGCGAAGCCAGCAACAAAGATGAACTGGTACGTCAATCGCTGTATCGTCTTGAGCTGATGGATCCGAATAATCCTGATGTGATAGCGGCGCGTATGCGCCTGGCGTTGCGGCAGGGGAATCAGGTCTTGGCGCAGCAACAGTTGGATAAGCTGAAGGGGGTGGCACCACAATCGCCGGTGTTCCGCCAGGCAGAAATGAACATGCTGCTGACCCAGCCGGAAACCCGCCAGAAGCTGCAACAGGCACGCCTGATGGCGGCCGCAGGGCGCTTGCCGGAGGCTAAAGCCCAGTACGACGAGCTGTTTCACGGCAATCTGCCAACGCTCGATCTGGCGGTGGAGTATTGGCGTCTGGTGGCCAGGCTACCCGGCCAGGAATTAGCAGCGACAAAGCAACTACAGGCGCTGGATCGGCAATATCCCGGCAACATCACGCTGCGCATGGCGCTGGCGCGGATGCTGTTCAGCCAGGATCGCGACGCTCAGGCCTATGAACTGTTACAGCAAGTGGCGGCCGATCCCGCAGGCCGCGGTTCTGCGGCGGACTTGTGGTTGGAACAGGTCAAAGCGTTGCCCGTCAGCCCGCAGAGCGTGGCGGCGTTGAACCGCTTCCTCGGTGTGTTTGAAAGCGGTGAGCAGGCGCTTGGCGCGCAACAGGAACTGGCGCGCCAGCGGACGCTGTTGGCCGATCCGGCCTATCGCGCGCGCATGACCGGGCTGGCGCAGGTGAATAAAGGCGGCGGTCGTGCGGCAATCCCGGAACTGAAAAAAGCGCTATCGAGTGCGCCTAATGATGCCGAAGTGCTTGGCGCACTTGGCTTGGCCTATTCCCGCGCCGGTAACCGGCAGCAGGCGTTGAGCCTGTTCCAACAGGCGCAGAAGGCAGACAAGGATAACTACGACAGCAGCAAATGGCAGAGCCTGATCAAAACCACCCGTTACTGGCTGGCGATCGATGCGGGTGACAAGGCGTTAAAGGCCAATAACCTGCCGTTGGCACAGCAACAATACCAGCAGGCACGGCAGATTGATAACAGTGACAGCGATGCGTTGATCGGCCTGGGCGACGTTGCCGTCGCCCGTAAGGATGATGCTGCCGCCGAGCGCTATTATCAGCAGGCTCTGCGCCTGGATCCGGGCAGCGGTAGCGCGGTGCGGGGTTTGGTGAATATCTACCAGCGGCAGTCGCCACAAAAAGCGCTGGCCTACCTTAATGGTCTGCCCCGCGTGCAGCAGAACAAGCTGCGCAGCACCCTCGACGGGCTGCAATTGGATATGCTCAAACAGCAGGCCGACGAACTGGCCCAGCGACAGCAGTGGCCAGAGGCGGCGGAAAAGTACCGGCAGGCGCACCAGAAGGATCCTGATGACGTCTGGCTGACTTACCACTATGCGCAAACTCTGCGTCAGGCCGGGCAACCGCAGCAGGCCGACGTGCTGATGCGTCAACTGGCCGCGAAGAAGTCCGGCGATCCGCAGCAGGTTTACGCTTATGCGCTGTACCTGGCTGGCAGCGATCGTGATAACCAGGCGTTGGCCCAGTTGAATACCTTGCCCAAAGCGCAGTGGAACGACGGGATGCGTGAGATGGCCCAGCGTTTGCAGATGCAGGCCACGCTCGATCATGCTGAACGGCTCCGAACTGCTGGTGATGAACCCGCAGCCATCGCCTATCTGCGCCAGCAGCCCCCGGCAACGCGCATCGACCTGACCTTGGCTGACTGGGCGCTGGAGCGGGGAGAGTATGACGAGGCGCTGGCGGATTATCAGCGGGTGCGTGCTCGTGAGCCGAATAATCCGGATGCGCGTTTGGGGGAGATTGAAGCCTATGTGGCTCAAGGTCAGCTGAGCGAGGCCCGCCAACGGCTGCAAACGGCACCGGTGCAACCGGACGAGTCGATCAATGGCCAGCGCCGTGTTGCCAATGCCTGGACGGCGGTGGGTGAGCCGCAGAAAGCGACCGATATCTTCACACGGTTAAAAGTGGCTGCCCAGCAAGAGCCGCCGGGACAGGCCAAAGCCTTGGTGTATCGTGATGCTGCCAGGCTGGAACAAAAGCAGTTGCAACCGCAACCGGCGCAGCAGGATTATCGCCAGGCGATGGTGGCCAGCGGCATTGCGCCAACGGTTCCTGAGGATAATGACGGTTATACCCGTCTGACCCGCAATAACGCGACGGATGACTGGCTAAAACGCGGCATTCGCTCCGATGCCGCCGATCTTTATCGCCAACAGGACGTCAGGGTCACGCTCGATCATGACTACTGGCGTTCGAGCGGTACCGGTGGCATCTCGGATTATCAGGCACATGACACCATGTTGCAGTTGGATATGCCGCTGTATGACGGCCGGGCGTTCCTGCGTACCGACACCGTCCAACTGAACGCGGGCAGCTTCTCGACCGATAATAACGGCAAGTACTTCGAAACCTTTGGCACCTGTAACACGCAGGGTTGCAGCGGTAACGAACGGCAAAAAACCACCGGCACTAGCGTGGCGGCCGGTTGGGCCAACGACCATTGGCAAACCGATATCGGCACTACCCCGATGGGATTTGAGGTGGTGGATTGGGTCGGCGGCGTGGCCTATAGCGGTGACTGGAATCATATCGGTTGGACGCTGGGCGCCTCGCGGCGGCCGATTACCAGCTCGCTGTTGGCCTTCGGCGGGACGCGCGATCCGAACACCGGCACTACCTGGGGCGGCGTACGTGCTACCGGTATCAACCTGAGCGCCAGCTACGATCGCGGTGAAGCCAACGGCGTGTGGGCCGATCTCAGTGCTCATCAGCTTACCGGCCAGAATGTCGAGGATAACCAGCGCCAGCGCTTGATGGCCGGTTATTACTATAAGGTGATAAACGAAGATAACCGCCGTGCCACCGTTGGGCTGAGCACCATGCTCTGGCACTATCAGAAGGACTTGAGCGGTTACTCTCTTGGGCAGGGGGGCTATTACAGCCCGCAGCAATATGTTTCGCTGGCGGTGCCGGTGAACTATCGCCAGCGCACGGAAAACTGGTCGTGGGAAGTGGGGGGATCGGTGTCGATCTCGCACTCGAAAACCAACGATGAAAAACGCTATCCCCTGCAAGGACTGATCCCAAGCTCCCTGCCAGACAGGGACGCAGTGGAAAGTGGTGGCTCCTCCTCTGGCGTGGGCTACACGCTGCGAGCTCTGATCGAACGCCGCCTCAGTTCCCATTGGACGCTGGGGGCCGGCATCGATATTCAACAGGCTAAAGACTATACCCCGAGCCATGCGTTGATTTATCTGCGTTACTCGCTCGCCGGTTGGCAGGGCGATCTCGATCTGCCACCGCAGCCGCTGACGCCTTACGCCGACTTCAAGTAACGTGAAATTGGTCGATTCGTGGTGTCGCCCACAGGGTAGTTTTGCTACCCTGTGGCTATTCCGGCTAGGATAATACCGAAACCCGCGCTTTTCCTGCTGCCACCAGGCGGTTGGTAAGGAAAACACGCGGGGCAATCGAGTATACTCAAGCCGCTTATCCAGCAAGCAATTTTTCCCCTTACCCCAGTCCCTCCTTGCAGGAACTGATATGGAGCTGCGGTCAGGCACAAGAGTCAGGTTTTAGAGCATTCAATCCCTTCTCCCTGTGGGAGTGGGTTAGGGTGAGGGGGGCATAACTCTCTATCCGTCCTTATCAATCTAGGAGTGCAGGTTTTTGCGGGTCAGGCGTTCATTAACGATTAAGCAGATGGCGGCGGTGTCTGGTGTGGCACTGGTGACGATCTGTATCTTCATCGTGATCCAGTTATTCCACTTTGTGCATCAGCGCAGGGATGACTACGCTCAGCAACTGGAGAATGTAGCCCAGGCCGTGCGTCAGCCTCTGGCAGAAGCCGTGCTGCGGATGGATGTGCCGGAAACCAAACGCGTGCTCAACTCTCTGCAGCCAGTGGGGATCCTCACCCGAGCGGATATCGTCCTGCCGAACGAGTTTCAGGCGCTGCATGCCAATTTCCCGCCGGAACGCCCGGTCCCTGCGCTAGTGGCGCGTATCTTTGAGCTGCCGGTACAGATTTCTGTGCCGCTCTATTCGCTTGAGCGGGTGCCTGCCAACCCTCAGCCTCTGGCCTATCTGGTGTTGCAGGCCGATTCGTACCGCATGTATCAGTTTATCCTCAGCACGTTATCGACCATGCTGTCGACCTATCTGCTGTTGGCGCTGATCCTGTCGATTGCCGTTAGCTGGTGCATGAACCGGCTGTTGGTTTATCCATTGCGAGCCATGGCGCGCGAACTGGAAAATGTCCCTCAGGAAGATCTCCCTTACCATCAACTGATGTTGCCAGCCCAACATCAGGACGATGAATTGGGCTTGCTGGTGCGCAATTACAACCGCAACCAGCAAACGCTGGCCAAGGCGCATACCGCCATGAGCCGCCTGAGCACCCATAACTCGATGACCGAATTACCCAATCCGGTGCTGTTTGCTGCGCTGCTTGAAGAGCATATTGCTGCCAGTATGCGGCCACCGCGCTTTAATCTGTTGGTCGTGGGGATCGAAACCCTGCATGAAGCCTCCGGCGCGCTGAACCCATCCATGCGTGAAGCGCTGTTGCTGACGCTGGCGAAAAAGCTGCGTCAGGTTATCGGCGTGGACTGCGTGCTGGCACAGCTGAGCAATGCCGAGTTTGCCATCCTGGCGAAAAATATTGAGCAACCCATTCACGCCATGCAGTTGGCCAGAAGAGTGATGGCGGCCATCAACGCGCCACTGAACCTGCAACAGAAGATGCCGCTGCGGCCAAGCGCCAGTATCGGCATTGCCCATTATCCCAATTCGGGGGAAAGCGCGGAGCAACTGCTGCGTAGTGCCACCTCGGCCATGATGTCGGCGCATCGTGAGGGTAAAAATCAGATCCTGTTCTTCGAACCTTGCCTGACCGAAAAAACCCAAAAACGTCTGACGCAGGAAAGCGAGATCCTGCAGGCCTTGGAGCAAGGTCAGTTTGCGCTATTCCTGCAACCGCAGTGGGATATGCAAACCAATCAGGTGACCGGCGCGGAAGCCCTGCTGCGTTGGCAACTGCCAGACGGGCAGATTATTCTCCCGGCGGATGTGATCCCGCTGGCGGAGGAGTTGGACGTGATCGTGCCACTGGGTAACTGGGTGCTGGAAGAGTCATGCCGTATTCTGGCCGCGTGGCAATCCCAGGGCATCACGTTGCCGTTGGCGGTAAATATTTCGCCGATCCAGCTGCAGCATAAAGACTTTGTGCCCCAGTTGAAACGGCTGCTGGCCGAGCACCAGATCGACCCGCATAAGCTGCTGCTGGAAATCACCGAGACGGTGCGTATCCACGACCTTGATGAGGCGTTGGAATTACTACGTCAGTTGCATGATTTAGGCGTGTTGATCGCCTTGGATGATTTTGGCATGGGCTATGCCAGCCTGAATTACCTCAATCGTCTGAAATCCTTGCCGATCGATCTGATTAAAATCGACAAAAGCTTTATCGATGGCCTGCCAGAGGACGATGCGATGGTGCGGATCGTCAGCTCGATTTCCGAGGTGCTTAACCTGCCGGTAATGGCGGAAGGGGTGGAAACCGCGGCGCAGCGAGACTGGCTATTACAGCACGGTATTCGTACTGGCCAGGGTTTCCTGTTTGCCAAACCCTTGCCCCGTCATGAGTTTGAAGCGCAGTTTACCTCGGTTGCCAAAGCGTGACCTGGTTGACCTGATGCTGAATTTTTATCCTCCCTCTGGTACTTTTCAGGCGGGAGAGGCCGCTTTATTTCCCCAGTCAAAAACTAGTTTCTACTGCTACCCAATCTGAGTTAATGCAAAGGAAAGTTGACGTAACGCCGGAACTTGTACACTGACTGACGCGTTTCAGCTCTTAAATTCACACCATTAGGCCTGGATTTTTCCATCAAGTTATTTCCATGTTGTTATGGGGGTGTTATTTTCCGCGCAAGCGATAAACAGGACGGACGAGTGATTGCCCGCCTGCCGCGTTGTCCCCCCCCAAAGGATGTGCTAATGAAAACAACTATATTTAAGAGCCTCTATTTTCAGGTGTTAACAGCGATTACGCTGGGGATCCTGCTTGGCCATTTCTACCCTGAACTCGGTGCCCAGATGAAACCCCTGGGCGATGGATTTGTTAAATTAATCAAAATGATTATCGCTCCGGTGATCTTCTGCACCGTGGTGACCGGCATCGCGGGCATGGAAAGCATGAAGGCCGTGGGCCGTACCGGGGCGATTGCCCTGCTGTACTTTGAAATCGTCAGTACCATTGCATTGCTGATCGGCTTGGTGATCGTTAACGTGGTGCAACCCGGTGCCGGGATGAACGTTGATGCGGGAACGCTGGATGCCAAAGCGGTGGCAGTCTATGCCGAGCAGGCTTCGCAGCAGGGCATCGTGCCTTTCCTGCTGGATATTATCCCGGGTAGCGTGGTCGGTGCCTTTGCCAGCGGCAACATCTTGCAGGTGCTGCTGTTTGCGGTGCTGTTCGGTTTTGCTCTGCATCGCCTGGGTGAGAAGGGCCAGGTGATCTTTAACGTCATCGACAGCTTCTCCCGCGTTATTTTCGGCATCATCAATATGATTATGCGCCTGGCGCCGCTGGGGGCCTTTGGTGCCATGGCGTTCACTATCGGTAAATACGGTGTGGGCACCCTGTTGCAACTGGGCCAGCTGATTGTCTGCTTCTATGTCACCTGTGTGCTGTTTGTGGTGGTGGTGCTGGGCTCGATTGCCCGTTACAACGGCTTCAATATCTTCAAATTTATTCGCTATATCAAAGAAGAACTGCTGATCGTACTGGGTACTTCGTCTTCCGAATCGGTGCTGCCACGCATGCTCGATAAAATGGAAAATCTGGGGTGCAAGAAATCGGTGGTAGGTCTGGTGATCCCGACGGGTTACTCGTTCAACCTTGACGGCACCTCGATCTATCTGACGATGGCGGCGGTGTTTATCGCCCAGGCAACCAACACCCATATGGACATCATGCATCAGGTGACCTTGTTGGTGGTGCTGCTGCTCTCCTCGAAAGGGGCTGCAGGGGTGACAGGCAGTGGCTTTATCGTACTTGCGGCGACCATTTCGGCAGTAGGACATTTACCGCTGGCCGGTCTGGCGCTGATCCTCGGTATCGACCGCTTTATGTCCGAAGCCCGCGCCTTGACCAACCTGGTCGGAAACGGTGTGGCAACGGTAGTGGTGGCCAAATGGTGTAACCAACTGGATGAGAAGCAGCTGCAAGACGTGCTGAATAACAGAACAGATAAGGTTGCTACTGACAAAAAGCTGCCTTCTGCCTAAGTTTTTTCCTATCTTCAATATCGGCTGCCATGGCAGCCGATGTCATTCCCCCTTGCTTCTTGTTCATTTTTTCTCCATAACACCCTACAGCTATTATTTTTCACTGTGATGAGTGACATCCGCCAAGGCGCGCGGTCTAACAGAATGGTACACTTTGCGCTTTCCGCCCTACGGTGAAACTCAGGGTGTGATCGTTGCTGTGCCACGCACAGTTCAGGCCGTACTCGTCAACATCGCGGCGAGACGATGCCTTATATTCCAATGAACGGAATATCCGTATTTGCATAAAAATTGGCTAGTCATTAAGTAGGGGTTCACATGCAGGGCACCAGAATTCGTCTTTTAGTGGGTGGGCTGCTGTTGGTTGCGGCCAACGGCAGCGTGCACGCTGAAGCGCTACAACCTGATCCTGCCTGGCAGCAGGGGCAGCTGAATAACGGTTTTTCTTGGCAGATCCTTGATACACCACAGCGCCCGAGCGATCGCGTTGAGTTAAGGTTGATGGTCAATACCGGATCGCTGGTGGAGTCGGCCCAGCAGATCGGTTTTGCCCATTTGCTGCCGCGTATTGCGATTACGCGCAGCGAGAGTTTTACCCAGCCGCAGCTACAGTCGCTGTGGCAACAGAGCGTGGACAGTGAACGGCCATTGCCGCCAGCCATTAGCTCTTATGATTTCACCATCTACAACCTTAGCCTGCCCAATAACCGCCCCGATCTGTTGAAAGAGGCGCTGGCCTGGCTGGCGGATACCACGGGTAAGCTGGCTATCGATGAGCCAACGGTAGAGGCGGTGATGAATGCCAATATGGATCCTATCGGTATCTTCCCGCCGGATCCCAAAGACAGCTGGTGGCGTTATCGCCTGAAAGGCTCAACGTTACTGGCACACGATCCGGGCCAATCGGTCAAGCGGCCTGTCAATATCGAGCAACTGCAGAAATTTTATCAGCAGTGGTATACCCCAGATGCCATGACGTTATACGTGGTGGGTAAAGTTGATAGCCGTAGCCTGACCGAACAGATCAACAAGGCGTTCTCGCCTCTCCAAGGCAAGCGCGAAGCGCCGGCAACTATGCCAACCCTGACTCCTCTGCCGCCGCAGCCAGTCAGTCTGATCAGCGATCAGGTGAAGCAGGATACGCTGTCGATCATGTGGGATACGCCATGGCATCCGATTCGCGATTCGCAAAGCCTGAGCCGTTACTGGCGCAGTGATATGGCCCGTGAAGCCCTGTTCTGGCACATTCAGCAGGTGCTGCAAAAGAGCGAGCAGAAAAACATCAAGCTGGGCTTTGACTGCCGGGTGCAGTACCAACGCGCCCAGTGTGCGATCCATCTGAATTCACCGAATGATAATCTGAACAGCGGACTGGCCTTTATTGCCCGCGAATTGGCTAATGTGCGTAACAACGGCCTGTCTCAGGATGAGTTCAATGCCTTGCTGGCACAGAAAACCGATCAGTTGAGCAAACTGTTTGCCACCTATGCCCGCACTGATACCGACGTGCTGATGAGCCAGCGTCTGCGTTCACAGCAAAGTGGCGTAGTGGATATCGCTCCGGAGCAATACCAGAAGCTGCGTCAGGCCTTCTTGTCGTCGCTGACGCTGGAATCGCTGAATCAGGAACTGAAGCTGCAACTGTCGCAGGATGCCACCTTGGTGCTATTACAGCCTAAGGGGGAGCCGGAGATGAATATGAAGCAGCTACAGGAAACCTATAACGGCATCATGGCGCCAGCACCGGCCGTAGTGAGCGAAGAGCCAAAACCGGCGGAAGCGGCTACCGCAGCACCGGAAGCCAGTGCACAGTAATCATTGACCCCTCACCCCAACCCTCTCCCACAGGGAGAGGGAGCTGGTCCGGTGTTGTGGTCAAGTATTGTGATCGATCTGTCCCTAGGTAAAAGGGGCCTTAATTGGTGCCGTGATCGTTCAATTCCCTACGTAAAGGGAGCTGATTGGGTACTGTGGCGAGGTAATTCCCTGTAACTGATAGCTAGCTCGATCGGTCCCCTCTCCCTGTGGGAGAGGGTTAGGGTGAGGGGCCTAGTTGCGATAAAGTACCTTGATGATGTGATAGCCGAACTGGGTTTTCACCGGGCCATAGGGCTTGAGCAACGGGATGCTGAACACCGCCTTATCGAAGGCTGCGACCATAGTCCCCTTGTTGAACTCACCCAGGGAGCCGCCGTTGCGCTTGGACGGGCAGCTCGAGTATTTGCGCGCCAGCGTATCGAAGCTGACACCGCGCTTGAGTTTGGCCAACAGTTCGTTGGCCAGTGTTTCGTTATCCACCAGGATGTGCAGCGCGCTAGCGGTCTTTGCCATCTTAATAATCCAATCAGTCGTGTAGAATTTGCCGCCATTATACCTGTTAAATCTGTTTGGCGCTTTCTGCTACAATCCCTCTCCCCAGCACTCCAATATTGAGCAACAAAGCGCCATGCGATTAAACCCCAGCCAACAACAAGCCGTCGAATTCGTTACCGGGCCTTGCCTGGTGCTGGCCGGTGCCGGTTCCGGCAAAACGCGTGTGATCACCAATAAAATCGCCCACCTGATCCACCAATGTGGCTATCAGGCGCGGCATATTGCCGCCGTAACCTTTACCAACAAGGCGGCGCGTGAGATGAAAGAGCGTGTGGCGCAAACCATGGGGCGCAAAGAGTCGCGTGGCCTGATGATCTCCACGTTTCATACGCTGGGGCTGGAAGTGATCAAACGCGAATATGCCGCGTTGGGGATGAAGTCCAACTTCTCGCTGTTTGACGATCAAGACCAGCTCGCGTTGTTGAAGGAACTGACCGAGAAGTGGCTGGAAAACGACAAGACTCTGGTGGCACAGCTGATCTCGACCATTTCCAACTGGAAGAACGATCTGGTGGATCCGCAGCGGGCAATGGGGCTGGCGCGCTCCGAGCGGGACAAACTGTTCGCCCACTGCTACGGGCTGTATCACGATCACATGAGGGCCTGTAACGTCCTGGATTTTGACGATCTGATCCTGCTGCCTACCTTGTTGCTACAGCGTAATGAGGAGGTGCGTGAGCGCTGGCAGAACCGTATCCGCTACCTGCTGGTGGATGAATATCAGGACACCAACACCAGTCAGTACGAACTGGTGAAACTGCTGGTGGGTCACCGCGCACGCTTTACCGTGGTGGGGGATGACGATCAGTCGATCTACTCCTGGCGCGGTGCTCGTCCGCAGAACCTGGTACTGCTAAAGGAAGATTTCCCGGCGTTGCAGGTGATCAAGCTGGAGCAGAACTACCGTTCCAGCGAACGTATTCTGAAAGCTGCCAATATCCTGATTGCCAACAACCCGCACGTCTTTGAAAAACGCCTGTTCTCTGAGCTGGGCTACGGCGAAGAGTTGAAGGTGGTCACGGCCAACAATGAAGATCACGAGGCCGAGCGGGTGGTGGGGGAACTGATCGCTCATCACTTTGTGAAGAAAACCAACTACGGCGACTATGCGATCCTCTATCGCGGAAACCACCAGTCGCGGCTGTTTGAAAAAATGCTGATGCAGAACCGCATTCCGTACAAGATTTCTGGCGGCACCTCGTTCTTCTCGCGCCCGGAAATCAAGGATTTGCTGGCCTATCTGCGGGTTTTGACCAACCAGGATGACGACAGCGCCTTCCTGCGTATCGTCAACACGCCGAAGCGGGAAATTGGCCCGGCGACGCTGCAAAAGTTGGGGGAGTGGGCCAATCAGCGTAACAAGAGCCTGTTCCGCGCCAGCTTCGATCTTGGCCTTGGTCAGTATCTAACCGGGCGGGGGTTGGAGTCTTTACAGCGTTTCACCCACTGGATGGAAGGGATCATCCAAATGGTGGAGCGTGAGCCGGTGGCAGCGGTGCGCGATCTGATCCGCGGCATCGACTATGAAAGCTGGTTGTTTGAAACCTCGCCCAGCCCGAAAGCGGCCGAAATGCGCATGAAAAACGTCAACACGCTGTTTGGCTGGATGACCGAGATGCTGGAAGGCAACGATCTGGATGAACCGATGACGCTGACCCAGGTGGTCACGCGCTTTACGTTGCGTGACATGATGGAGCGTGGCGAAAGCGATGAAGAGCTGGATCAGGTACAGCTGATGACCCTGCATGCTTCCAAGGGATTGGAATTCCCCTATGTGTTCCTGGTGGGGATGGAAGAGGGGTTATTGCCGCATCAGAGCAGCATTGACGAGGATAATGTCGATGAAGAGCGGCGTTTGGCCTATGTGGGGATCACCCGCGCCCAGAAAGAGCTGATTTTTACCCTGTGTCGCGAACGTCGCCAATACGGTGAGTTGGTGCGGCCGGAACCCAGCCGTTTCCTGTTGGAACTGCCGCAGGACGATCTGGCCTGGGAGTCGGAACGCAAAGTCGTTAGCCCGCAGGAGCGGATGGAGAAGGGCCAGAGCCATTTGGCCAGCGTGAAGGCGATGCTGGCCAAGGCTAAGGGCGGTAGCTGAGGGTCTGGGCGCGAAAACGCCCTGTTGCTATTATTCATTACGTAAAGTATCTACGTAGGCTTGATAGACATAGCTTTTACCTCTCACTCGACCTGTAGTTTCCACCAGTATCCCCGCATTCTCTAGTGCTTTAATGGCCGTGCTCGCTGTAGGAAACGTGACATCTAACTCTGCCTGGGCTCTTTCTACCGTTAATTTTGGCATTGTTGGTAGTAATTCAAAAAGACGCAACGTTTGTAATGTACTGGATGCCGTATCGAGAACTTTTTTCCGATCGACAGCAATCAGTGAGGCTATCTGAATGATGCTCTGTTGTGCTTCCCCTGCGGCAATTTCAACGCCTTCAAGGAAGAATGATACCCAAGACTCCCAATCACCATTTCTCCTTGTTTCAGATAAACAGCGATAATACTCAGCCTGATTGGCCTTCAGATATCCTGATACATACAATAGTGGTTCAGGCAGAAGCTTCCACGTTTCGAGTAACATGGCAATCAACAGACGACCTATGCGTCCGTTACCATCAAGAAAAGGGTGAATGGTTTCGAACTGGGCATGTATCAGCGCTATCCTCACCAACGGGGGTAATGTTGGTTGCTCGTCGTGAATAAAAAGCTCCAGCTCTGCGAGTAAATTGGTAATTTCCTTTGGGGGAGGAGGGACATACGACGCGTTACCTGGCCGCGTGCCACCAATCCAGTTTTGACTGGTCCGTACACTACCGGGTTGCTTATCTGTACCCCGAACACCAGCCAGAAGAACTTTGTGGGCTTGTGTTAGTAACCGGACTGATACAGGTAATCCTGTTGGCGAGAGTATCTGCTCACGCACAAACTTGAATGCTTGCAGGTACCTGGTGACCTCCTCAACATCATTCACGTTTGTTACGGCCAGCCCTGCTTCCTCATCAAAAACGTCAGTCAGTGTTGCCTGTGTCCCCTCAAGCTGGGAGGTGAGTAAAGCTTCTCTACGTATTGCACTGTAAATTAACTATTCTCCAGATGTAACCAGACCGGACATAGCCGATAGTCTAGCTAAAGCCAATTCAGCTCGATTATTGAGTTCCTGATAGGATTTGGCAACAATGGGCGGAGCAGTTGGTGGTAAAGGCGCTGGTACGAAGGCATTGACTGTTTCCTGATGACTCTGAGTTGTCACAAATCGACCAGAAATACGCTTCATTAAAACCCCCTTTAATAAGATTGTGCGTTATTAAACTATTCTTTAATAACATAGGAGGTCATTAAAAGTCTCTTTAATTAGCCTTGTTATCACGCAACCTCTTAGGACAGAGCCAGCCATTGAGTTGCGCTTTCACATAAAACGGTTAAAGAGACGGTTGCAGAAAAGGGGGAAATGCTCTTAAGACTGCTCTTCCAAAAACAGAGGCCAGTGGGCATAGCTCTGCCAGTGGCTTTCCTGATCCAGCGCCTCTGCGCGCAGCGGATGTCGTTCCAACCAGCCGCGCGGCAAAATCACATGCAACTCTTCATCGTTGGCACGCAGGCGTACCGCGGGCAGGGTATCGTCACGGCGGCGGCTGGCAAAGATGATGGCCAGACGTAACAGACGACACATGCGCTGTGCCACGCGGGGTGGCACGGCGTTCTGTTGGCTCAGCAGCGGCAGATCGAGGGCATTGCTCTGGTTTTGCAGCAGGGTGGCTAACAGTTTTTTCTGCGCCGGGGTAAAGCCGGGTAAATCAAGATGGCTGACCAGATAGGCGGCGTGTTGAGGAGCCTGTTTGAAATCGACGCTCAGGCCAATTTCGTGGATCAGGCAGGCCGCATGCAGTAGCTCACGACATCGCGTATCCAATTGCCATTCGTTGGTGGTTTGCAAACAGAAGTTCGCGGCCAACTGGCTGACGCGTTCGGCCTGCTCGATATCCAGCAGGTAACGGCGTTGCAGGTTGCGTAACGTGCGGCTGCGGATATCCTGCTCGACCGGCAGATGCAACATGCCATACACCAGCCCTTCGCGCAGAGCGCCACCGGCCAGCGTCATGCTTTCAATGCCTAACTCCTGGAAAATGGCCAGCAGTATCGACAGGCCGCTTGGGAACACCAAAGCACGTTCCAGCGTCAGCCCTTCGATTTCCAGCTCTTCCAGCTTGCCACACTGAATGGCTCGTTGTTTCAACTGCCGCAGCTTGGGCAGGGTAATACGTTCGTCCATCCCCTGCGCCACCATGATTTCCTGTAGCGCTTGCACGGTACCGGAAGCGCCGACGCAAATCTGCCAGCCATGTTGACGAAGTTGTGGGGCGATCGGCCGTACCATTTCACGCGCGGCCTGTTCGGCGGCTTCGAAGTTATCCCGCTCCAGATTACGATCGCTGAAGAAGCGTTCGAGCCAGGTGACACAGCCCATTGAAAGGCTATACAGCTGCGCGGCCTGCGCCCCTGTCCCTACGACCAACTCCGTGCTGCCACCCCCGATATCGACCACCAGACGCCGATCCGGGCCGCCTGTGGTATGGGCAACGCCGTGGTAAATCAGGCGGGCTTCTTCTTCGCCGCTGATGACCTGAACGGGGCAGCCAAGGATAGTTTCGGCGGTTTGCAGGAATTCGGCTGCGTTATTGGCCAGGCGCAGCGTTGCGGTGGCGACGACCCGAATTTGATCGCGCGGGATATCCTGCAGGCGTTCCGAGAACAGCCGCAAACATTGCCAGCCGCGCTGCATGGCTTCCTGTGACAGGTGATTGTGCTGATCCAGTCCGGCCGCCAGGCGCACTTTGCGCTTGATGCGAGCTAGCGTCTGGATACTGCCAGCCACCTCACGTACCACCAACATATGGAAACTGTTGGAACCCAGATCGATGGCGGCATAGAGGGTGCTGGAACCTGGCATAGTCGTCTATTAGCCCGAACGTTTACGGTTGTTACGCGGCGCACCACCACGACGTGGCGCGGAAGAGTTACGGCGTGGGCCGTTGTTGCCACGAGGGCGCACCAGGCGCTTCGGTGCTGGCAGATCGCTCAGCAGCGCATCGCTGTTGTACTTGCTCACCGGAATGCTGTGGCCGGTATAAGTCTCGATGGCTGGCAGATTCAGCGCGTACTCTTCACAGGCCAGGCTGATGGAGTGACCGCTTTCGCCCGCGCGGCCTGTACGGCCAATGCGGTGCACGTAGTCCTCGCAGTCATCCGGCAGATCGTAGTTGAAGACGTGAGTCACCAACGGAATATGCAGGCCGCGTGCGGCGACATCGGTGGCGACCAGGATATCCAGGTTACCTTTGGTGAAGTCGTCCAGAATACGCAGGCGTTTTTTCTGCGCCACGTCGCCGGTCAGCAGGCCTACGCGGTGACCATCGGCAGCCAGATGGCCCCAGATGTCTTCACAGCGGTGCTTGGTGTTGGCGAAGATGATGCAGCGGTCCGGCCACTCTTCCTCGATCAGCGTCTGCAGCAGGCGCATTTTTTCTTCGTTGGAAGGGTAGAACAGCTCTTCCTGAATGCGGTGGCCGGTTTTCTGTTCCGGTTCAACTTCCACATATTCGGCATTGTTCATCTGCTCAAAGGCCAGCTCGCGTACGCGATAGGACAGGGTGGCAGAGAACAACATGTTCAGGCGTTGATCGACCGCAGGCATACGGCGGAACAGCCAGCGGATATCTTTGATAAAGCCCAGATCGTACATGCGGTCGGCTTCATCGAGCACCACAACCTGGATAGCACCCAGATCGATATAATTTTGTTTGGCGTAGTCGATTAAACGGCCGGTGGTCCCCACCAGAATATCTACGCCGCTTTCCAGCACTTTCAGCTGTTTGTCATAGCCATCACCGCCGTAGGCCAGGCCAAGCTTCAACCCGGTAGACTGCGACAGCGCTTCTGCATCGGAATGGATCTGCACCGCCAGTTCACGCGTAGGCGCCATGATCAAGGCGCGCGGCTGGTTGGTCTGGCGACCTTCTTTCGCCGGGTGGGACAGCAAATAGTGAAAAGTAGACGCTAAAAATGCCAGCGTCTTTCCGGTACCGGTTTGCGCCTGACCTGCAACGTCGCGCCCACTGAGGGTGAGCGGCAATGCCAACGCCTGGATGGGCGTGCAGTTGTGAAACCCTTTTTTCTCAAGGGCTTCAAGGACTAACGGGTGCAGGGCGAAGTCGGAAAACTTCTGTTCGGTCAAGTGTGTTTTGCTCATAGTGTGGTAGAATATCAGCTAACTATTGCTTTACGAAAGCATATCCGTTGAAATAAAAGCGGTGAAATAAAATCACCTGAGTTGGTTTGATGCTACACCAACAAGGTAGACCTAATCCTGTGGAGTAGAACATGAGCGATAAAATTATTCACCTGACTGACGACAGCTTCGATTCCGATGTGCTGAAAGCCGAAGGGCCAATCCTGGTCGATTTCTGGGCTGAATGGTGTGGTCCGTGCAAGATGATTGCTCCGATCCTCGACGAGATTGCCGAAGAGTTCGCCGGCAAGCTGACCATTACCAAACTGAACATCGATCAAAACCCGCTTACCGCGCCTAAGTACGGCATCCGCGGTATTCCGACGCTGTTGTTGTTCAAGAACGGTGAAGTGGCAGCGACCAAGGTCGGCGCGCTGTCCAAGGGCCAGCTCAAAGAGTTCCTGGACGCGAATCTGTAATTAGGGCGGGAAGCCCCGTGACGGGCGTCTGGAGGGGGATTTTCATTCACCGCTAGACGCCTGCCAAGAAGCGTGTTAAGTTTAACCATACTGCATTCTGAACTTGCCATAAGTATTAAATCTAAAGAGTCTGAATCTAAGCGTTACTCTACGTTGAACCATCGGCACTAGCATTTTACTGTGAACCGAGCCCGTGTTTTGACGATCAAGCGGTTTTACAAAAAAATCAGTTTTAAGGCACCTTCGATCTTAAACCGTCAGCGTGTGCGCCCCAGCTAAGCCATTTCTTACTGCGGCGGCCCAGCAGCCCGGCGATCGAACGTCCAGTAACAGGCACGCATACCCTATGAATTTCACGTTGTAGCTTGAAAGGTTATGGGTATAACACGCTGCCATACCATTCACGATACTAGTTCGAGACACACCCCGAGTTTAAGAACCCCCACTATGAATCTTACCGAATTAAAGAATACGCCGGTTTCTGAGCTGATTACTCTCGGCGAAAATATGGGGCTGGAAAACCTGGCCCGCCTGCGCAAACAGGACATTATCTTCTCTATACTCAAGCAACATGCGAAAAGCGGAGAAGATATCTTCGGTGATGGCGTGCTGGAGATATTGCAGGATGGATTTGGTTTCCTCCGTTCCGGAGACAGTTCCTACCTCGCAGGCCCCGACGATATCTACGTTTCTCCCAGCCAAATCCGCCGCTTTAACCTCCGCACAGGTGACACCATTTCCGGTAAGATTCGTCCGCCAAAAGAAGGCGAGCGCTATTTTGCCCTGTTGAAAGTTAACGAAGTCAACTACGACAAACCGGAAAACGCCCGTAACAAGATCCTGTTCGAAAACCTGACGCCGCTGCACGCCAACTCACGTTTGCGTATGGAGCGCGGCAACGGCTCTACCGAAGATCTGACGGCTCGCGTACTGGATCTGGCAGCGCCAATCGGCCGTGGCCAGCGTGGCCTGATTGTGGCACCGCCGAAAGCCGGTAAAACCATGCTGCTGCAAAACATTGCGCAGAGCATTGCATACAACCATCCAGACTGCGTGCTGATGGTGCTGCTGATCGACGAACGTCCGGAAGAAGTGACCGAGATGCAACGTCTGGTAAAAGGCGAAGTGATCGCTTCTACCTTCGACGAACCCGCATCCCGCCACGTACAGGTTGCCGAAATGGTGATCGAGAAGGCCAAGCGCCTGGTCGAACACAAAAAAGACGTGATCATCCTGCTGGACTCCATCACCCGTCTGGCGCGTGCCTACAACACCGTAGTACCTGCCTCAGGCAAAGTGCTGACCGGTGGTGTGGACGCCAACGCCCTGCATCGTCCGAAGCGCTTCTTCGGTGCGGCTCGTAACGTTGAGGAAGGCGGCAGCCTGACCATCATCGCTACCGCACTGGTTGATACCGGTTCGAAGATGGACGAAGTGATTTACGAAGAGTTTAAAGGTACGGGTAACATGGAACTGCATCTGGCGCGTAAAATCGCCGAGAAGCGCGTGTTCCCTGCTATCGATTACAACCGTTCCGGTACGCGTAAAGAAGAGTTGCTCACTACCTCTGAAGAACTGCAGAAGATGTGGATCCTGCGCAAGATCATTCACCCAATGGGTGAGATCGACGCGATGGAGTTCCTCATTAACAAGTTGGCGATGACCAAAACCAACGATGAATTCTTCGACATGATGAAACGCTCATAAATAAGTAAAATATTCGAGGAACGCCACGCCTAGTCGTGGCGTTTTTTGCTTTTGGCGGATACGATAAGTAACAGTAAAGGAAAGTAAGTTATTCTTGTGACTTATTGAGAACTTATCTTATTTGTGCCTGTTTTTGCATTAATGCGTTGAAGCAAGACACGTTTTGGGCATTGATAAGTGTCTATGTCATAGGAAATGACTGAAAGGTCGCTTGGTCATGTGGCGCGGTTTTTTACCCATGTTAAGCTGCCTCATCTTCTTCAGAGATTTGTTAACCGTGAACTTACTCACCATGAGTACTGAAATTCTTTTTGTTTTTCTGTTTTCTCTGGCTTTTTTATTTGTTGCTCGCAAGGCAGCAAAACCTATTGGTTTGGTTGATAAGCCTAATTATCGCAAACGTCATCAGGGGCTGATCCCGCTGGTGGGTGGGATTTCTGTTTACGCTGGCATCTGCTTTGCCTTCCTGATCACCGACCAGACGATTGCGCACAGCAAACTCTATCTCACCTGCGCCGGTGTCCTGGTCTTCGTCGGGGCGCTGGACGATCGCTTCGATATCAGCGTCAAGATCCGCGCCACCATTCAGGCACTGGTCGGCATCGCCATGATGGTATTTGCTGGCCTTTATCTGCGCAGCCTCGGCTATGTGTTTGGTGGCTGGGAAATGCAGTTGGGGCCGTTTGGCTATTTGGTGACGCTGTTTGCCGTTTGGGCGGCGATTAACGCCTTTAACATGGTCGACGGTATCGACGGCCTGCTCGGCGGTCTCTCCTGCGTGTCGTTCGGCGCGATGGGGATCCTGCTGTATCAAGGCGGCCATAGCGAGCTTGCCTTCTGGTGCTTCGCGATGCTGGCGGCCATTGTTCCCTATATTCTGCTCAACCTCGGCATCCTTGGCCGTCGTTATAAAGTCTTTATGGGTGACGCCGGGAGTACGCTGATCGGTTTTACCGCCATCTGGCTGCTGGTGCAAAGCTCGCAAGGGCCAAATCATCCGATCAAACCGGTCACCGCGCTGTGGATTATCGCCATTCCGTTGATGGATATGATTGCCATCATGTATCGCCGTCTGCGTAAGGGCATGAGCCCGTTTTCGCCAGACCGTCAACACATCCACCATTTGATTATGCGAGCGGGCTTTACGCCTCGTCAGGCTTTTGTGCTCATCACCCTAGCCGCAGCGCTGCTGGCGGCGGTTGGTGTGATAGGCGAACGTCTGACTTTCATACCTGAATGGGTTATGTTGGCATTATTCTTGCTTGCATTCTTCTTGTATGGCTATTGCATTAAACGTGCATGGCGGGTCGCGCGCTATATCAAACGTCTCAAGCGCCGCCTGCGGAATGCAACGAACAATAAGCAAGTACCTTAACTGAGGCTTTAGGGCAGTGATGAATCCTGAAACAACGTCTGACAAGAATACCCCGGTGGTCGATAACGAACTCGATATCCGCGGTCTGTGCTGCACCCTGTGGCGCGGCAAAAAATGGATTATCGGTTTTGCGGTGTTGTTTGCTGCCGTCGCGCTGATCGTTTCCTACCTGGTGAAACAGGAGTGGAGCGCTACGGCGATCACCGATAAGCCAACGGTGAATGCGCTGGGGGGATATTACTCTCAGCAGCAGTTCCTGCGTAACCTGGATCAGCGCACGCTGCCTGCGGTTGCCAGCGATCAGCCAGGCATCGCCGATGAAGCCTATAATGAATTTATCATGCAGTTGGCCGCCTATGACACGCGCCGTGATTTCTGGCTGCAAAGCGATTACTACAAGCAGCGCCAGGAAGGGGATGCCCGTGCCGATGCGGCGTTGCTTGATGACCTGATTAACAATATCCAGTTCACGCCGCGCGACGACAAAAAAGTGCTGAATGATAGCGTGAAACTCACCGCCGAGACCGCGCCAGACTCCAACCATCTGCTGCGTCAGTATGTTGCCTTTGCCAGCCACCGCGCGGCGCAGCATCTGAATGAAGAGATCCAGGGAGCCTGGGCGGCGCGTACCACCTCGATGAGTGCACAGGTCAAACGCCAGGAAGCGGTAGCCGATGCGGTTTATCAGCGTGAGCTCAAGACCGTGCAGCAGGCGCTGAAAATCGCCGAGCAGCAGGGGATTAGCCGTACGCAGACCGATACGCCAGCCGAACAGCTGCCAGACTCCGATCTGTTCCTGCTGGGCAAACCTATGCTGCAGGCGCGTCTGGAAGGTTTACAGGCCTCCGGCCCGGCTTACGATGTGAGTTACGATCAGAACCGGGCGATGCTGGCAACTCTGAACGTTGGCCCGACGTTGGATGCCAAATTCCAGACCTACCGCTATTTACGTACGCCGGAAGAGCCGGTGAAACGTGATAGTCCACGCCGGGTATTCTGGCTGATTATGTGGGGCGCAATCGGTGGCCTGATTGGTGCGGGCGTCGCCTTGGTACGCCGGCCACGTAGTTAACTAATAATATAAAAATTTCGCTGTTGGGCACTGAGTGCCCAACTTTGCAGGTTCGCCTGCACTTCACCGACCAAAAGAGATTCGCTGTGAAAGTGTTGACTGTTTTTGGCACCAGACCGGAAGCCATCAAAATGGCACCTCTGGTACATGCTCTGGCTCAGGATGATGCCTTTGAGTCAAGAGTCTGCGTTACGGCACAGCATCGCGAGATGCTGGATCAGGTACTGCGTTTGTTTGAAATCGTACCGGATTACGACCTGAATATTATGAAACCGGGCCAGGGGCTGAGTGAAATCACCTGCCGCATTCTGGAAGGGATCAAAGGCGTACTGGAGGACTTCAAGCCGGACGTGGTGTTGGTTCACGGTGACACGACGACCACCATGGCGACCAGCTTGGCGGCGTTTTATCAGCGTATCCCGGTGGGGCATGTGGAAGCGGGCCTGCGTACCGGTAATCTCTATTCTCCCTGGCCTGAAGAGGCCAACCGCAAGTTAACGGGGCATTTGGCGATGTATCACTTCTCGCCAACCGAAAATTCACGGCAGAACCTGTTACGTGAATCGCTGCGGGACGACCATATTTTCGTCACGGGTAACACCGTGATCGATGCGTTGCTGTGGGTGCGCGACCGCATCATGCACAACCCAGAGCTGCGCAGCAGCCTTGACCAGCGTTATCCTTTCCTGGATGCCAACAAAAAGCTGATCCTGGTGACTGGGCACCGTCGCGAAAGCTTCGGCGGTGGGTTTGAGCGCATCTGTAGCGCCTTGGCCGAGATTGCTCTTCAGCATCCTGACGTGCAGGTGGTGTATCCGGTGCATCTCAACCCGAACGTCAGCGAGCCGGTTAACCGTATTTTGAAGGGGATCGATAACATCATTCTGATCGATCCGCAGGATTACCTGCCGTTTGTCTATCTGATGACGCGATCTTATCTGATCCTGACCGACTCGGGCGGCATTCAGGAAGAGGCGCCATCGCTGGGGAAACCGGTGTTGGTGATGCGTGATACCACCGAGCGGCCAGAAGCGGTAGATGCCGGCACGGTACAGCTGGTGGGAACGGACGTAGCTAAAATTGTTGATGCGGTAACCCGGTTATTGACAGACGAAGGCGAATACCACGCCATGAGCCGGGCGCATAACCCATACGGTGACGGGCATGCCTGCCAACGTATCCTCGAAGCTTTAAAGAATCATCAGGTGACACTATGAGTTTTAACACTATTTCAGTTATTGGCCTGGGCTATATCGGTTTGCCAACGGCGGCGGCGTTTGCTTCCCGCAAGAAGAAAGTGGTGGGCGTAGATGTTAACCAGCACGCGGTAGATACCATTAACCGCGGTGCCATCCACATCGTCGAACCTGATTTGGATCGCGTGGTAAAAGAAGCGGTAGAAGGCGGTTACCTGCAGGCGGTGACTAAACCGCTGGCGGCCGATGCGTTCCTGATTGCCGTACCAACGCCGTTCAAAGGCGATCACGAACCCGATCTGGCCTACGTTGAAGCCGCCGCCAAGTCATTGGCACCGGTACTGAAAAAAGGCGACCTGGTGATCCTGGAGTCTACTTCACCGGTGGGCGCTACCGAGCAGATGGCCCTGTGGTTGGCAGAGGCGCGTAGCGATCTGAGCTTCCCGCAGGATGCCGGTGAGCAGGCCGACGTGAACATTGCCTACTGCCCTGAGCGCGTGCTGCCTGGGCAGGTAATGGTTGAGCTGATCCAGAATGACCGCGTGATCGGCGGGATGACGCCAAAATGCTCCGAGCGCGCCAGCGCGCTGTACAAGATTTTCCTCGAAGGTGAGTGTGTGATCACCAACTCGCGCACCGCCGAGATGTGCAAACTGACGGAAAACAGCTTCCGCGACGTTAACATCGCGTTTGCCAATGAGCTTTCGCTGATCTGTGCCGAGCAGGGCATTAACGTGTGGGAACTGATCCGCCTGGCCAACCGCCACCCGCGCGTCAACATTCTGCAACCTGGCCCAGGCGTGGGCGGGCACTGTATCGCCGTTGACCCTTGGTTCATCGTGGCGCAGAACCCGCAGCAGGCTCGTCTGATCCATACTGCGCGCCTGGTAAACGACGGCAAACCGCTCTGGGTGGTCGATCAGGTCAAGGCAGCCGTGGCAGATTGCCTGGCGGCCACCAACAAGCGCGCTTCTGAAGTGAAAATTGCCTGCTTCGGTTTGGCGTTCAAACCTAATATCGACGACCTGCGTGAAAGCCCGGCGGTTGAAGTAGCCCACCTGATTGCCGACTGGCACGTAGGTGAAACCCTGGCGGTCGAGCCTAACGTTGAGCAATTGCCGAAGTCACTGGCGGGCCTCGTTACGCTGAAAAAACTGCCTGAGGCCTTACAGCAGGCGGATGTGATCGTCATGCTGGTCGATCATAAAGAATTCAAGGCCATCAGGCCGGAAGAGATTAAGCAGTCCTGGATCGTGGACACCAAAGGAGTTTGGCGTTGAAACGTATTTTGGTCACCGGCGGGGCCGGATTTATCGGCTCTGCCGTGGTAAGACATATCATCGAGGGGACCCGCGATAGCGTGGTGGTGGTTGATAAGCTCACCTATGCCGGTAACCTGGAGTCGCTGGCGGGTGTAGCGGACAACGAGCGCTATGCTTTCGAGCAGGTAGATATCTGCGACCGCGCCGCACTAGACCGCGTATTTGCGCAGTACCAGCCGGATTTCGTGATGCACCTGGCGGCAGAAAGCCACGTTGACCGCTCGATCGACGGCCCGGCGGCCTTTATCGAAACCAACATAGTGGGCACTTACACCATGCTGGAAGCTGCCCGCCATTATTGGCAGGCGCTGGCGGCAGAGAAAAAGCAGGCTTTCCGTTTCCATCATATCTCTACCGATGAAGTGTACGGCGACCTGCACGGTACCGACGATCTGTTTACCGAAACCACGCCTTACGCGCCAAGCAGCCCGTATTCTGCCTCCAAGGCCTCAAGCGACCACCTGGTGCGCGCCTGGCTGCGTACCTACGGTTTCCCTACCGTCGTGACCAACTGCTCCAACAACTACGGCCCTTACCACTTCCCAGAGAAGCTGGTGCCGCTGGTGATCCTTAATGCCATCTCCGGCAAACCGCTGCCGGTCTACGGCGATGGTGCGCAGGTGCGTGACTGGCTGTTTGTGGAAGACCATGCGCGGGCGTTATATCAGGTGGTGACAGAAGGTGTGATTGGGGAGACCTATAACATCGGCGGCCACAACGAGCGCAAAAATATCGAAGTGGTACAGACCATCTGCGATCTGCTGGAAGAACTGGCACCGAACAAACCGCAGGGCGTGGCGAAATATCGCGATCTGATCACTTACGTTAAAGATCGCCCAGGCCATGATATGCGTTATGCCATCGACGCGGGCAAAATTGAACGTGAACTGGGTTGGCGCCCACAGGAAACCTTTGAAAGCGGCATCCGCAAAACGGTTTCCTGGTATCTGAACAATGAAACCTGGTGGCGCCGCGTGCAAGACGGTTCCTATGCAGGCGAGCGTTTAGGGCTAAACCAATAATCCTATCTAGATAAACGCACGGAAGGCTATAAGCGCCGTGCGGCTAGCGGAAGTTCAGGAGTCATGATGAAAGGTATTATTCTAGCCGGCGGTTCGGGGACGCGTTTGCACCCGATCACCCGCGGCGTCTCCAAGCAGTTGCTGCCCATTTACGATAAACCGATGATTTACTATCCGCTCTCGGTGCTGATGCTGGCCGGGATCCGCGATATTCTGATTATCTCTACGCCTGAAGATCTGCCCTCGTTTCGCCGTTTGCTGGGCAGCGGTGAAGAGTTTGGCATCAACCTCAGCTACGCCGAACAACCGAGCCCGGACGGGTTGGCACAGGCCTTCCTGATTGGCGAAGAGTTTATCGGCGGCGAGCCGTGCTGCCTGGTGCTGGGCGACAATATCTACTTCGGCCAGGGCTTCAGCCCGAAACTGAAAAGCGTGGTCCAGAGTCTGAAAGGTGCCACGGTATTCGGTTACCAGGTCATGGACCCAGAGCGCTTTGGCGTAGTGGAGTTCGACGATAACTTCCGCGCGCTGTCGATTGAAGAAAAACCGCTGAAGCCGAAGTCCAACTGGGCGGTCACCGGTCTCTATTTCTATGACAACCAGGTGGTGGATTTCGCCAAGCAGGTGAAGCCCTCCGAACGCGGCGAGTTGGAAATTACCAGCATCAACCAGATGTATCTGGAGCGTGGCGAACTGAGCGTCGAGCTGCTGGGGCGTGGTTTTGCCTGGCTCGATACCGGCACCCACGACAGCCTGATCGAAGCCAGTACCTTTGTGCAGACGGTAGAGAAGCGCCAAGGGTTCAAGATTGCCTGTCTGGAAGAGATCGCCTGGCGTAACGGTTGGCTGGATGATGATGGCGTAAGACGCTCGGCGCAGGCGTTAGCCAAAACCGGCTATGGCAAATACTTACTGGATTTACTGCATGTCCGTCCACGCCAATATTGAGCCTTTGGGCTGGGAAAGCGAGTATTTCCAACTCACCAGCGCCAAATTGCATTTTGACGAGGCGGCTCCTGCGCTTACGGCAACTGAACTGGATGCGTTTGCGCTGGTTCAGGCCAAGATCCCGGCCCAGCGTCTGGATTTGGCCGATGGTTTGGCAGCCGCGGGGTTTCGGCTGGTAGAGGGCGAAGTGGACTTTGCCCTGGCAATTGGCACAGATTGTGCATTGAATTTACCGGCCATCCGCATCGCCCAGCTCGAAGATATTCCACTGTTGCGTTCGGTGGCGGCCAAGGTTTTTGCCGCCAGCCGTTTTCGCGCGCCTTGGTATCAGCCGCAGGACAGCGGGCGTTTTTACGCCACCTGGATTGAAAAAGCGGTGCTGGGGACGTTTGACCATCAGTGCCTGCTGGTGCTGGGTAGCGATGGGGAGCCAGAAGGGTTTGTCAGCCTGCGTGATATTGGCCAGCAAGAGGCGCGTATCGGCCTGCTGGCGGCATTTCCAGGTGTACAAGGTAAAGGGACCGGTTCTCGGCTGATGACTGCCGCGATCGCCTGGTGCCAGCAGCAACGGCTGCAGCGCCTGCGGATCGCGACTCAAATAAGTAATATTGCCGCGTTACGGCTCTATCAACGGCACGGTGCCACCCTAGAAAGCACCGCGTATTGGTTCTATAGAGGTTTACATGATCCCATTTAACGCTCCACCGGTTGTTGGCACGGAACTCGATTATATGCAGGCTGCGATGAGCAGCGGCAAACTCTGTGGTGATGGTGGTTTTACCCGTCGCTGCCAGCAGTGGATGGAACAGCATTTTGGCTGCCCAAAAGTGCTGCTGACGCCGTCTTGCACCGCGTCACTGGAAATGGCCGCCATCCTGCTGGATATCCAGCCGGGTGATGAAGTGATCATGCCGAGCTATACCTTCGTATCCACCGCTAACGCCTTTGTGCTGCGCGGGGCGGTGATGGTGTTTGTCGATCTGCGTCCAGACACCATGAACATCGATGAGACCAAGATCGAAGCGGCGATCACCGATAAAACCCGTGCCATCGTGCCGGTGCATTACGCTGGCGTAGCCTGTGAAATGGACACCATCATGGCGCTGGCGAAGAAGTACAACCTGATGGTGGTGGAAGATGCCGCGCAGGGCGTGATGTCGACCTATAAAGGCAAAGCCTTGGGGACTATCGGCCATATCGGTTGCTTCAGTTTCCATGAGACCAAAAACTACACCGCTGGCGGTGAAGGTGGCGCGACGCTGATTAACGACCCGGCCCTGATCGATCGTGCCGAAGTGATCCGTGAAAAAGGCACCAACCGCAGCCAGTTCTTCCGTGGTCAGGTAGACAAATATACCTGGCGCGATATTGGTTCCAGCTATCTGATGTCAGATCTGCAAGCCGCTTATCTGTGGGCACAGCTGGAGGCCGCCGAGACGATCAACCAGCGCCGCCTGAAGCTGTGGCAGAACTATTACGATGCATTGAAACCGTTGGCAGACTCAGGGCGTATCGCCTTGCCGGTCATTCCGGCCAACTGCGTGCACAACGCCCATATGTTCTACATCAAGCTGAAAGACGTGCAGGATCGTACCGCGTTTATCGACTACCTGAAAGAAGCCGAAATCATGTCGGTGTTCCACTACATCCCACTGCACGCCTGCCCGGCGGGTGAGAAGTTTGGCCGTTTCTCCGGCGAAGACCGCTTCACCACCAAAGAGAGCGAGCGCCTGGTGCGTCTGCCGCTGTTCTTTAACATGTCAGACGTCAATCAACGTACGGTGATCAATACCATTCTGAGCTTCCTCGCCTGATATGTCGCTGGCAAAAGCATCGATTTGGACCGCGGGCTCCACGCTGATCAAGATCGGCGTGGGGTTGCTGGTGGTAAAAATGCTGGCGGTGGCCTTCGGCCCCAGCGGGGTCGGGCAGGCGGGTAACTTCCGCCAGTTGATCACCGTGCTGGGCGTGCTGTCGGGTGCCGGAATTTTTAACGGTATCACCAAGTATGTGGCGGAATACCATCAGGATCCGCAGCGGTTGCGTATGGCGGTGGGCACCGCGTCCAGCATCGTGCTGGGTTTCTCAACCCTGCTGGCGCTGGTGTTCCTGTTTGCTGCCGAGCCGATCAGCCGTGGGCTGTTTGGCCATGGTGACTATGTGAACGTGGTGCGGGCGGTGGCGTTTATCCAGATGGGGATTGCCTACGCCAACCTGTTCCTGGCGATCCTCAAAGGTTATCGCGATGCGATGGGTAACGCGCTGGCGGTGATCGCCGGTAGCCTGATAGGTGTGGTGGCCTTTACGCTATGCTTTAAGCTGGGCGGTTATGAAGGCGCGTTGGCCGGGTTGGCTCTGGTTCCTGCCCTGGTGGTGTTGCCTGCTGGTTTCATGCTGTGGCGGCGCAAGGCGCTGCCGCTGCGTTATCTGGCGCTGGCCTGGGATAAGGCGCTGGCCAGCCATCTCGGTAAGTTTACCCTGATGGCGCTGATCACCTCCGTGACCTTGCCGGTTGCCTATGTAATGATGCGTAACCTGTTGGCGGAACATTACGGCTGGGACGAAGTGGGGATCTGGCAAGGGGTGAGCAGTATCTCCGATGCCTACCTGCAGTTTATTACCGCTTCTTTCACCGTTTACCTGCTGCCAACGCTGTCGCGCCTGCAAGAGAAAAGCGCCATTTCGCGGGAGATCGTGCGCTCGCTGAAGTTTGTGCTGCCTGCGGTCGCCGCTGCCAGCTTTACCGTCTGGCTGCTGCGTGACTTCGCCATCTGGCTGCTGTTCTCTGAGAAATTCGTTGCCATGCGCGATCTGTTTGCCTGGCAACTGGTGGGGGACGTGCTGAAAGTCGGGGCCTACGTCTTCGGTTACCTGGTGATCGCCAAGGCGTCGCTCCGTTTTTATATTCTGACAGAGGTCAGCCAGTTTGCCTTGCTGACGCTGTTCTCGCACTGGCTGATCCCGCTGCACGGCGCATTAGGGGCGGCACAGGCCTATATGGCAACCTACATCGTGTATTTTGCGCTCTGTAGCTGCGTATTTATTCTTTATCGTAGACGAGTATGACCATACTAATCCACGTACTGGGATCTGATATCCCGCATCATAATCAGACGGTGCTGCGCTTCTTTAATGACGTGCTGGCTGACCGCCTGCCCGCAGAACAAGTGTGTCACTTCATGGTGGCAGCCAAAGACGTGGCCGCGTTGGGCCACTTTCCAAAGTTGACCATCGAGGCTTTCCCTGGCAAGAAGAGCCTGGCAGAGGCAGTGATTGCCCGTGCCAAGGCCAACCGTGACACTCGCCTGTTCCTGCATGGCCAGTTTAACGCAACGTTGTGGCTGGCCTTGCTGAGCGGCAAGATCAAGCCGCGCCAGGTGAGCTGGCATATCTGGGGGGCCGATCTGTATGAAAACGCCACCAGTTGGAAATACCGCCTGTTCTACGTGCTGCGCCGCATTGCCCAAGGGCGGGTGGGCCACGTGTTTGCTACCCGAGGCGACCTGATCCACTATCAGCAGCGGCACGCACGCGTTCCGGCCTCGCTGCTGTATTTCCCAACGCGGATGGATCCTGCCCTGACGGGTATCGAAGTTGAAAAGAACCTGGCTGGGCCGATGACTATCCTGGTGGGCAATTCTGGTGATACCACCAACCGCCATATTGAGGCGTTGCAGGCGATCCATCAGCAATTTGGTGACAAGGTGCGGGTGATTTTGCCGATGGGCTATCCGGCCAATAACGACGCCTATATTGCCCAGGTGCGCGCGGCGGGCCTGAAGCTGTTCTCCGAACAGAATCTGCAACTGCTGACCCAACAGGTGGCGTTTGACGATTATCTCAATATTCTGCGTGAGTGCGATCTCGGCTACTTCATTTTCGACCGTCAGCAGGGGATCGGTACGCTGTGCCTGTTGATCCAGTTTGGCGTGCCTTTTGTACTGAGCCGCAAGAACCCGTTCTGGCAGGATCTGGCTGAGCAGCATCTGCCGGTGCTGTTCTATGGCGACTCGCTGGATGAAGCCGTGGTGCGCGAATCACAGCGCCAACTGGCAACGCTGGATAAGCAGTCTATCGCCTTTTTCAATCCGAACTACGTGGATGGCTGGCAGCAGGCATTGGCGCTGGCGGCGGGGGAAAACCCATGACGCTGGCACAGTTTGGCGGGCTGTTTGTCGTCTATCTGATCGGGGCGCTATTTGTGCTGACCCTGACCTATCAGGAGTTTCGGCGCGTCCGCTTCAACTTTAACGTCTTCTTTTCCCTGCTCTATCTGCTGACGTTTTACTTTGGCTTCCCGCTGACCTGCCTGCTGGTATTCCAGTTTGACGTGGCCGTGGTGCCGGTAGAGTTCCTGCTTTACGCCATCCTTTCGGCTACCGCCTTCTACGCGATTTACTACGTCAGCTACAAGACGCGGTTGCGTAAACGCACTGGCCAGCCGCATAAGCCGGTGTTCACCATGAACCGGGTTGAGACGCATATCACCTGGATATTGCTGGCGCTGGTGGCGATCGGCACCGTGGGCATCTTCTTTATGCAGAACGGTTTCCTGCTGTTCAAGCTTAACTCCTACAGCCAAATCTTCTCCAGCGATGTGTCAGGGGTGGCGCTCAAGCGCTTCTTCTACTTCTTTATCCCGGCGATGCTGGTGGTCTATTTCCTGAAACAGGATCTGCGCGCCTGGTTCTTCTTCCTGGCGGCCACGGTGGCGTTTGGCATTCTGACCTACGTGATCGTGGGCGGCACCCGTGCCAACATCATCATCGCGTTCGCTCTATTCCTGTTTATCGGCATTGTGCGCGGCTGGATCTCGCTGTGGATGCTGGTGGCCGCCGGGGTGTTCGGCATCGTCGGCATGTTCTGGCTGGCGTTGAAACGCTATAGCCTGGATGTCAGCGGCCCGGAAGCGTTCTACACTTTCCTGTATCTGACCCGTGATACCTTCTCGCCGTGGGAGAACCTGGGGCTACTGCTGCAAAATTACGACAAGATCGATTTCCAGGGGTTGGCCCCGATCGTGCGTGATTTCTATGTCTTCATCCCTGCCTGGCTGTGGCCGGGGCGGCCGGATCTGGTGCTGAATACTGCCAACTACTTTACCTGGGAAGTGCTGGACAACCACTCCGGGCTGGCGATTTCCCCAACGCTGATTGGCTCGCTGGTGGTGATGGGTGGAGTGCTGTTTATCCCACTGGGCGCCATTGTGGTGGGCCTGATCATCAAGTGGTTCGACTGGCTGTATGAGCTTGGCAAAAGTGAACAGAACCGCTTTAAGGCGGCGATTTTGCAAGGGTTCTGCTTTGGTGCGGTGTTTAATATCATCGTGCTGGCGCGTGAGGGGGTCGATTCGTTTGTCTCACGCGTGGTGTTCTTCTGCATTATTTTTGGTGCCTGCCTGATATTGGCAAAATTACTGTACTGGCTGTTTGATGCTGCCGGGCTTATCAAGACTCGAATTATGCGCAAGCGCGCGTTGGCTCCAGCAGCCAACTCCCTTGTGCCAAGGTAATAGTGACAATGGAAGCAAACATTTCGGTTCCCAAGTATGAGCTGCGTGGTTTCAGCCTGTGGGGCTTTCGCAACATGGCGCAGTGCATGGATTTTCTGTTCGACGGTGGCAGGGTCAAGCAAGGCACCCTGGTGGCGATGAACGCCGAGAAAATCCTCAATGCAGAAACCGATCCGGCGCTGCATGCCCTGTTGGATGAGGCGGAGTATAAATATGCCGATGGCATCAGCATGGTGCGCTCCATCCGCCGCAAGTATCCTGGCGCGGAGGTGTCGCGTGTGGCTGGGGCCGATCTGTGGGAAGCCATGATGCAGCGTGCCGGGCAGGAAGGTACGCCGGTGTTTCTGGTTGGCGGCAAGCCTTCGGTGCTGGCAGAGACCGAGCAGAAGCTGCGTAGTCAGTGGAATGTGAATCTGGTTGGCAGCCAGGATGGCTACTTCAAACCAGAACAGCGGGATGCCTTGTTTGAACGCATTCGTGCCAGCGGCGCGGCTATCGTGACAGTGGCAATGGGATCGCCCAAGCAGGAAATCCTGATGCGGGATTGCCGCAAGGTACATCCACAGGCGCTGTATATGGGGGTTGGCGGCACCTATGACGTGTTTACCGGCCATGTGAAGCGTGCCCCCAAGGTGTGGCAGAATCTGGGCCTGGAGTGGCTCTATCGCCTGCTCAGCCAGCCGAGCCGTATACGCCGCCAGCTTCGGCTACTCAAGTTCGTCGGCTATTACTATACCGGCAAGATGTGATCCTCCGGCTGGAGCAGCCCATCTGTTGCTCCAGCGTCTGTTTTGCGCAAATAATCTCCCTGTCGGCCATAACGTGGTCAAAGCTATAACCTCGGTCAATCATTCCCTCGTCACTTATTCCATAAGGTTTTAATTCGCGGTTTGCTTATAGCGGCAAAATGCGAAACCATAACGCCCGCAAATTTCCCCAGGCCCTAGTGTCACTTCCTCGTCATTACATGGTGCGGATTGCTCGCCAAGTAGCGTTTTGCGCGGGTGGGGGATGAATTACACTCAACTTGTCTAAAACAATAATGACCGGCACCGATCGGCAGGCAAACAACATCATAAAAGATATGACTGAGGATTTATGGCAAGCAAAGAAAAACCACAAGGTTTACATCGCGGGTTAGAAGCGCGACATATAGAGCTGATCGCCCTGGGTGGGACGATTGGCGTGGGTCTGTTTATGGGATCGGCCAGTACGCTAAAATGGGCAGGGCCTTCAGTGTTGCTGGCCTATATCATCGCCGGCCTGTTTGTGTTCTTCATCATGCGTTCGATGGGGGAGATGCTGTTCCTGGAGCCGGTAGCGGGCTCTTTCGCCGTCTATGCGCACAAATACATGAACCCCTTTTTCGGCTATCTCACCGCCTGGGGCTACTGGTTTATGTGGCTTGCCGTGGGGATATCGGAAATCACGGCTATCGGCGTCTATGTACAGTTCTGGTTCCCTGAGATACCGCAGTGGCTGCCAGCGTTAATTGCGGTCGCCATGGTCGCGTTAGCCAACCTGGCGGCGGTGCGTCTGTACGGTGAGCTGGAGTTCTGGTTTGCCATGATCAAGGTTACCACCATTATCGTGATGATCCTGGTGGGCTTGGGGGTGATCTTCTTCGGCTTCGGCAACGGCGGGCAGCCGACCGGGTTTGCCAACCTGACGGCTCACGGCGGCTTCTTTGCTGGTGGCTGGAAAGGCTTCCTGTTTGCGCTGTGTATCGTGGTGGCCTCTTACCAGGGAGTTGAGCTGGTCGGTATTACCGCCGGGGAAGCCAAAAACCCGCAGGTAACGCTCAAACGGGCGATCAACAACATCCTGTGGCGTATTCTGATTTTCTATGTCGGTGCCATCTTCGTGATTGTCACCATCTTCCCGTGGAACGGTATCGGCACCGCTGGCAGCCCGTTTGTGCTGACCTTTGCCAAGATTGGTATTGTTGCCGCTGCGGGTATCATCAACTTTGTGGTGCTGACCGCCGCACTCTCCGGCTGCAACAGCGGCATGTATAGCGGCGGCCGCATGCTCTATGCCTTGGCCAAGAACCGTCAACTGCCTGCGGCATTGACCAGGCTTTCTGCCAGCGGCGTGCCGGTCAACTGTATTGCCATCACCATCATTTGCCTGTTGGTGGGGTCGGCGCTGAACTACGTTATTCCCAATCCTCAGCAGGTGTTCGTCTATGTCTATAGCGCCAGCGTGCTGCCGGGCATGATGCCGTGGTTCGTGGTGTTGATCAGCCAGATCTACTTCCGCCGAGCCCACAAAGAAGCGATGAAGACTCACAGCTTCAAGTCATTTATGTTCCCTTACATGAACTACCTGACCATCGCTTTCCTGATTTGTGTGCTGGTTGGCATGGGGATCAATCCGGATACGCGGATTTCGTTGGTGGTGGGGATGATTTTCCTGGCTGCGGTGAGCCTGTGCTACTTTGTATTCGGTATGCACAAAGTCCATCATGAGCCTGAAAAGCGGACAGAAAGTCAGCGCTAAGCTTAAGAAAAGGGCCCTGTCGGGCTCTTTCTGCTGCAAGAGTGAGCAAAGGGTCAGCGAACTCAACATTTCTGAGAAAAAGCACTAGACAGGATGGGCATAAAACCGTAGTATCCCCACCCGCAACGGCGCTACGCGCCCGTAGCTCAGCTGGATAGAGCGCTGCCCTCCGGAGGCAGAGGTCTCAGGTTCGAATCCTGTCGGGCGCGCCATTAATTTTGTGCGCAGGAGCTGCGGTGGTATGATTACCGCGTGAAGTAAGCAGTAGATAAAGTAGTTATGGTGGCTATAGCTCAGTTGGTAGAGCCCTGGATTGTGATTCCAGTTGTCGTGGGTTCGAGCCCCATTAGCCACCCCACTTTACCTAGGGTAAAGTACAAGAATTGAAAGCTGTTTTGTGACTGTGCGAAGGTGGCGGAATTGGTAGACGCGCTAGCTTCAGGTGTTAGTGTTCTTACGGACGTGAGGGTTCAAGTCCCTCTCTTCGCACCACACACAAAATGTCTGATAAATTTAATATTTACATAGACATAGGCTGGAAAGTTCGGTAGTATCAGCAACAAGAAATCGGCGAGTAGCGCAGCTTGGTAGCGCAACTGGTTTGGGACCAGTGGGTCGGAGGTTCGAATCCTCTCTCGCCGACCAATTTCAAGAAAGCCCGCTTTAAAAGCGGGCTTTTTTACGTCTAGGATTTGTGTAGCCCGTTCAGCAATGAGCGGGTTTTTTGCTTTTTATACTGGCGGAAAGGGTGGGCGTCCGATACCTGAGATATCGTGCTGGCCCCTCACCCTAACCCTCTCCCACAGGGAGAGGGGACCGATCGAGTTCGTTGATTTCTCTGAGTAATGCCCGGCCTTTCTTCTTACTCATTACTCTCCGAAGTGGTACGTGCTAATCGGGCGATCCGGACAACTTCCTTTCTTTTGGGGACCGATCGAGTTCGTTGATTTCTCTGTGTATAACCCTGCCTTTCTTCTAACTCATTACTCTCCGAAGTGGTACGTGCTAATCGGGCGATCCGGACAACTTCCTTTCTTTTGGGGACCGATCGAGTTCGTTGATTTCTCTGCGTATAACCCTGTCTTTCTTCTAACTCATCACTCTCCGAAGCGGTACGGGCTAATCAAGGGCTCAGGGCAGCTCCCTCTCCCTGTGGGAGAGGGTTGGGGTGAGGGGAAGCAGACAACTTTAGAGCTGGCCTTACAAGGGAATGATCAGAAGGAAGCAGAGATAAGCGCTGGCAAAATGGCAGGGTGCAAAAATGGAGGATAAACAATGCAACGACTTCTGGAGCATATCGGCATCATGCCGTTCTTGCCCCAGATAACAGTCGTTTTATTTCAGGCAGGCGTTACGTCGGCAATCAGAGATTGATGGTGCCGAATGAGAAGTCTACGTTGTTGAAAGCGGTGATGATTTTGTTAATCAGTTTCATAGTGGCAGTCCCCAGAGAGTTATTAATAGTGTGACTCACGTCACACAAATAGGCTACACCTGGCCGCCAAATCGATCAAGTATTTTGTGATGTGCCTCGCAAAAATATTAAACCAGCGTTTTATTTTATCGCGAGTCGTTTTATCGAGCGGTTTTATCTTGGCAAACCCTGCGAAATTTCAACCTGTCTCCTTTTGTCCTTTATGGGCATGCCTGTTGTCGTCAGTTTGAGACATTTAACCTGATGATTTTAATCAATAAAAGAGACTTCTCATTAACCCGTCGTTTTAAGGCGACAGGATCCGTAGAGGGGCAAATCGCAGCGAACGGGAGGGAAAAATCAGAGGGGTCAATGGAGATAATTTAAAATCGTTTAAATTCAAAATGATGAGTTAATTTTTTGCCTGTTGGCACTCAGCAGTTAAAAGTTGGCACGCCAAGTGCAATACCTCTATCGTAGATGCTCATTCCACTTCTTATGTTCGCCTTAGGCCTCATAAACCCAGGAATGATGCAGAGCCGATTTTAGGGTGCCTATTGCCCACCTGAACGATGAAAGGGTTGCTTGCAACGGCTTCATCACACTCCGGGCAAAACGTTGAGTGAGGCACCACCCCAGTTGTCCTAGACCTGATTGCTTCTTTTATACACTTGTCTCGCGGCAAGTGTTTTTTTTGCCCCAAGGAAAGTTTCAGGCAAAAAAAAGGGCCCAGCACGGCATGCTGAGCCCTGACAAGCCAACCGGGGAAGTTACTCGCCGTTTTGCTTGAGCGTTAACATCAGCCCTTCACGGCGCATCTGTGTGGCTTCATCGCTGCGGTGCAGCTTATCCAACGCATCTGCCAGCCAGGCGTAGTCATAGGCATCTGGCCGCTGTTGCAGTGCTGCATGGAACGCATCACTGGCTTGCTGCCATTCACCGTGTTTCATCAGTAACTGACCCAGCGTGCTGTTAAGCAACGGTGTCGCACCATGCTGCTTGATCTGTTGGCGTAACGCTTTTTCCAACTGCTCCGGGTTGCCAGATTTGATACGTGGGATCAACAACACCAGCCGCTCGTCGTATTGGCGTTTCAGACCGTCCAGCACAATGCTTTGTGCCAGTTCATGGTCATTACACTCAATAAGATGTTCCACCATCGCTACCTGTAGCGGGATTTCGTGGCGGATTTTACGGCTCTGATCTTTCCACCAGCGCTTCAACCCTTCACTGCCTTCATCGGCCATGGCCTGATTCATCAGGCCGATATAGGCCTGCTGCTGTAAAGCCTGCAGCTCTTCTTCACTGTGCAGGTTGATTTTGCTCATCGAAGGCAGAATTTCCAGCAGTGAGGCATAAGCTCCGGTACGCAGATAGGCCTGCTCCGCCAGCCGCAGCACTTCCGGGTGACGCGGTGCCTGGTTCAGCAAGCTATCGACGCCGTGCCGTGCCGCATGGGCTTCACCCTGAGCCAACTGAATACGCACGCGGGTAATATCTACCGGCAACTGGTCGGTATCGGCAGCCTCTGCGGCACGCTCCAGATACTGATTGGTGCGGAAATCATCGCCACGTTGCTGTGCAGCTTCTGCCGCCAGCAGGTAGTTCACCACCGGTTGCTCGGCATGATCGGCATTGCGGGTCAGCAGTTTCTCTACCTGCTTGTAATCCCCTTCCGCCAGTTTGATCAGCGCCGCTTTGGTTTGTTTACGGGCGCGGCTGCGTTTGCGGCCAAGGAACCAGCCACGGGTGCGCGCGCCAGTGCGGAAGACGCGGCGCAGGATCCATTCGATGACAAACAGCGCCAGGAACAGCAGCACCGCCATAATCACCAGACCGGTGACGCTGGTTTCGACGTTGTAATTGTCGGTCTGGATCAGCACATAGCCTTGGTGCCCGGCCAGCATCGGCCCCAGCACCAGGCTGGCAATCAGCACCAGAAACAGGAATAACACGCGTAACATGGCTTATCCCTCCTGGTGAGTGGCAGGGGCCTGGGCCAACAGATTACGCACCCGGGTCTGCATCAGTTTTTCCAGCATCGGCTGGCTTTTCAGCTGGCCCGGTACGTCCATGGAGATCGATTGCTGGCTCAGGTTGTCCAACTCTTCCAGGAACGCCTTGGTAGCCGGATCGGTGGTATCGAAGTAGGCGCGTACCCAGGTTGATACCGTTTCCAGCGACTGTTTATACACTTCGTTCTGATGACGAGGGATAGCCTGTGCGGCAACCAGCAGGCGCGAACGGATATTCTCACGCAGGTAGACATCCTGATTCGGCGCCAGCAGCGGTTCAGCACTGCTATCACGACGGCGGACGGTAATAAAGTCCGCCATAAAGTTGTGCCAGCTCTTGGTCAGGTTTTGACGCCATTCGCTCAACGAACTGGACAGTTCGCCGTCGTCTTCATCCATTGGCCGTTCATCACGGTTGTTATCCGCCAGACGCAGGTCGTCGACCTGATTGGACAGCTGGTTGACCTTCAGGATGATGCCGTCAAAATCTATCTGCGCCACGGCGGAAAGGGTACCGACATCTTCGGTGATGGCGCGGCGAATATCGATCAGGCTCGGATCGTTCATCTCTGCCAGGCTGGCGTCGGCGCTTTTCAGCAGCGCAGCCGCGGTGGTGACATCCTGATCGCTCCACAGTTTACGGCCTGCCATTTTCACCAGGAAGTCCGCCTGTGCCAGCAGCCAGGTTTTGGCATCGCTGCCGGAAATGGTGGCAACCTTATCTTGCAGTTCATTGAGCTGACGCACCAGCGAAGTTTGCTCGCGATCGGTGGCCTCCAGCGTTTTACCCTGCTGTTGCAGCAAGCCTTCCAGTGCGCTCTTTCCCTGCTGCTGGCTCTGCTTCAGTTCTGCCAACTGTTGCTGTAAAGCCTGGTTGGCGGCAATCAATGTCTGCGCCTGCTGGTGCGTGTGATAATAGCCGCCAGCACCCAGAGCGATGACGAGCACGATGGCAATCGCACCTAATACCGGGCCGGTGTTCTTGCCTTTCCGGTGGTCAGCGGCTGGCTGCTGGGGGCTCTCAACCGCTGGGTTTGATTCTTCAACCGCGGCGGATGGAGTGTTTTGTTCCGTCATAGTGGCACATCCCATAGTCAGGTTATTGTAGCGCGCGGATCAGCGCGTCATTATCTGCGTTTTCAGCTACCCGAATCGTGCTCCAACCCAGCTCCTGGGCAAGGGTAGCAAGACGTTCACTGACCACTATCAGGCGGCAACGTAACAGCCAGGAAGAGCGATAGTAATCAGGAACTAAAGTATAGAGCTGTTGTAACATTTCACCGCTGGTCACTACCAGCGTATCGATACCGGCGCGTTGCCAATGGGCACTTTGCTCACTGCCATCATAATGCACCGGGCTGCGTTGATAACATTCATAATAGCTTACCACTGCCCCTCGCTCAGCCAGCGTCTCGCCTAGCAGCTCGCGGCCGCCGTTACCTCGCATGATCAACGCTCGTTTACCGGTGAGCTGTTGCAACGCGGGTAGCAGCAAAAGCATTTCGCTGATTTCACGTTCACGCGGATAGTCTACCGGCAGGCTGCTGATGCGATGCATTGCCAGTGCGGTGGTGCGGCCAATAGCATAATAGGATAACTGGCCAGGCCATTGAAGCCCGGCACGATTGATGACCGAACTGGCATAGCTGACGGCGTGCTGCGACAGGGCAAACACCAGATCGCCCGCCTGCAACTCTGCCAGCCCCTGAGGTAAGCGGACAAGATCGTTACCGGGGGCGAAGTCGATCAGCGGCGCGTGAAAGGCAACCCGGCCAAGTGCGCGCAGGCGGCTCACCAGTTGTTCCCCGGCGGGAGAAGGGCGGGTTACCAGAATGGTCATGCCGGAGGATTTCCCTGATAAACGTCATGCAGGATCTCACGGGCACCGGCAGCCAACAGTTCTTCTGCCAGTTCTATACCCATTTGCTCAGCCTGTGCCGACGGGCCACGGCGTTCACCGCAGACCATCTGGCTGCCGTCGGGGGCACCGACCAGCGCACGTAACCACAGCTCATCGCCTGTCAGTTCGGCATAGCTGCCGATGGGAACCTGGCAGCCTCCTTCCAGGCGGGTGTTCATCGCCCGTTCTGCGCGGACACGAATTTCGGTTTCGCGATGGTTGAGAGGGGCCAGCAAAGCTCGGGTGACGTCATCGTCAAGGCGGCACTCGATACCGACTGCGCCCTGGCCGACGGCGGGCAAGGATTCTTCCGCGCTCAGCGGGCAGCGGATACGCTGTTCCAGACCCAGACGTTTTAGCCCGGCCACGGCCAGAATAATGGCGTCGTAATCGCCGTTATCCAGTTTACCCAACCTTGTGCCGACGTTGCCACGCAGATCGCGTACGATCAGATCCGGGCGACGGCGACGCAGCTGGCATTGACGGCGCAGGCTGGAGGTACCGACCACGCTGCCTAGCGGCAGTTGATCGAGCGAGGCAAAGTTATTGGAGACGAAAGCGTCACGCGGGTCGTCACGTTCACAGATGGTGACCAGCCCCAAGCCAGCGGGGAAGTCGACGGGGACGTCTTTCATCGAGTGCACGGCAATGTCTGCCCGGCCTTCCAGCAGAGCCAGCTCAAGTTCTTTGACGAACAGGCCCTTACCGCCAACCTTGGCCAGCGGCGTATCCAGAATGATGTCGCCGCGCGTGACCATAGGCACCAGTTCCACCTGCAGGCCAGGGTGGCTAGCCATCAGACGCTGCTGAACGTAGTGTGCTTGCCATAGGGCAAGTGGGCTCTGACGGGTGGCAATTCGAATAATTTTGTCTAACATGCTGGTTACCGTTTTTATAATTCGCCGTCCATCCTACCACTGAGGATCAAAACTGTCAGTGCAAGAAGCCACAGGCGGAGAAAGGACAACGGAATCAAAGGGGCGTGAGGAGAAGTTGGCGGCAGTTCACACAGCGGGTAAATCATTTATAGAAGTGCTAGGATAAGTGTGTCGCTTTACCTCCTTTACGGTCAATCAGCAAGGTGTTAGATTGATCACGTTTCCAGCAATAAGTCGTCAAAAATTCTTCTAAACTAAAGACGCAGCGGGAATACGGGTTTTTTTCAAGCATCGGGATAATCAGGCGAGACGTCTTGTACCTCTACATCGAGACACTGAAACAAAGACTGGATGCGATCAACCAACTACGTGTCGATCGTGCCCTGGCGGCCATGAAGCCCGCGTTCCAACGGGTCTACAGTCTGCTGCCTACCTTATTGCACCACCATCATCCACTGATGCCGGGCTACCTCAACGGTAACGTTCCCCATGGCATCTGTATCTACACGCCTGATGAAACCCAACAAGCCTATCTCAATGATCTAGAAGACAAATGGGGTAGCCCGTTTGAAAAAATGGCCACGGGTGAACTGCCGATTACGGCGCTTTATTCCATGGGCAGCACCTCCTCGATCGGCCAGAGCTGCACTTCGGATCTGGATATCTGGGTCTGCCACCAATCTTGGCTAGACAACGAAGAACGCAGCCGCCTGCAGCAAAAATGCAGCCTGCTGGAGAAATGGGCGGCCTCGATGGGGGTGGAAGTCAGCTTCTTCCTGATCGACGAAAACCGTTTCCGCCATAACGAAAGCGGCAGCCTGGGCGGAGAAGACTGCGGCTCGACCCAACATATTCTGTTGCTCGATGAGTTCTACCGCACGGCCGTGCGTCTGGCAGGGAAACGTATCCTGTGGAACATGGTGCCGGGCGAAGAGGAAGCGCATTACGATGAATATGTGCTTTCGCTCTATTCCCAGGGGGTACTAACCCCGAATGAGTGGCTGGATCTCGGCGGATTGAGCACGCTCTCCGCTGAAGAGTACTTCGGTGCCAGCCTGTGGCAGCTGTATAAGAGCATTGATTCGCCCTACAAGGCGGTGCTGAAAACGCTGCTGCTTGAAGCCTATTCATGGGAATATCCGAAAACTCAGTTGCTGGCGATGGGGATCAAACATCGTCTGCACCAGGGGGAGATCGTCTGCTTTGGCCTTGATGCCTATTGCATGATGCTGGAGCGCGTCACCCACTATCTGACGGAAATCAACGATACCACCCGCCTTGACCTGGTTCGCCGCTGCTTCTATCTGAAGGTCTGCGAGAAGCTGTCGCAGTCCAACAACGCCACTATCGGCTGGCGGCGGGAAATCCTCAGCCAACTGGTCAGTGAGTGGGGCTGGGACGAAGAGCGGTTGGAGATCCTCGATAATCGGGCTAACTGGAAGATCGAACGGGTGCGCGAAGCCCACAACGAACTGCTGGATGCGATGATGCAAAGCTATCGCAACCTGATCCGCTTCGCTCGCCGCAACAACCTCAGCGTCAGTGCCAGCCCGCAGGATATCGGAGTGTTGACCCGTAAACTGTACGCGGCCTTTGAGGCACTGCCGGGTAAGGTGACGCTGGTGAACCCGCAGATTTCACCCGACCTGTCAGAAAACGACCTGACCTTTATTCACGTGCCGATTGGCCGCGCCAACCGCACCGGCTGGTACCTGTATAACCAGGCACCGGAGATGAGCTCGATCGTCAGCCATCAGCCGCTGGAATATAACCGCTATCTCAACAAGCTGGTGGCCTGGGCCTATTTCAACGGCCTGCTCACTTCGCGCACCCGCTTGCATATCAAGAGTGGCAATATCTGCGACACCGCCAAACTGCAGGAATTGGTTACCGACGTGTCGCACCATTTCCCGCTGCGCTTGGCCGCTCCGACGCCGAAAGCGCTCTACAGCCCGTGTGAAATCCGCCATCTGGCGATTATCGTCAACCTGGAAAACGACCCGACGGCGGCTTTCCGTAATCAGGTGGTGCATTTCGATTTCCGTAAGCTGGACGTGTTCAGCTTTGGCCAGCAGCAACAATGCCTGGTTGGCAGTATCGATCTGCTGTATCGCAACTCATGGAACGAAGTGCGTACCCTGCATTTCAGCGGTGAGCAGTCGGTGCTTGAAGCGTTGAAGACCATTCTGGGCAAGATGCATCAGGATGCGGCACCGCCGGAATCGGTGGAGGTGTTCTGTTACAGCCAGCACTTACGTGGCCTGATCCGTACCCGCATTCAACAACTGGTTTCCGAGTGTATCGAGCTGCGTCTTTCCAGCACTCGCCTGGAGCCGGGCCGGTTTAAAGCGGTGCGTGTGGCCGGGCAAACCTGGGGCCTGTTCTTCGAACGCCTGAGCGTGTCGGTGCAGAAGCTGGAAAACGCCGTGGAGTTCTACGGGGCGATCTCCAACAACAAACTGCATGGCCTGTCGATCAAGGTGGAAACCGATCAGGTGCATTTGCCACCGGTGGTTGATGGTTTTGCCAGTGAGGGGATCATCCAGTTCTTCTTTGAAGACACCACGGATGATAAAGGCTTCAACATTTACATTCTGGATGAGTCGAACCGGGTTGAGGTTTATCACCACTGTGAAGGGAGCAAAGAGGAGTTGGTGCGCGACGTCAGCCGCTTCTATTCCTCCTCACACGATCGCTTTACCTACGGCTCCAGCTTTATCAACTTCAACCTGCCGCAGTTCTATCAGATTGTGCATATCGATGGCCGTACCCAGGTGATCCCATTCCGCAGCAATGCGCTGTCGAATCTGTGTATCTCGGTCGCCGACGGCAATGCCGCACAGCCTCTGAAGCAACAGTTCCAGCTGCATTAATGCTTGAGGGCGCAGTAGCTTGCGCCCCTCAGCAAAACTCAACTAAAACTGACCGTCTCGCCGGACTGTGTGCTGGCCGCCTCACTCAGCAACTCATAAAATTCCCGGCCGCTGCGATCGCAATGCCAGCTCTCGTCACGATAGCTAAAGTGATAGCCACCGGCCTTGGTGGCCAGCCACACCTGGTGCAACGGCTCCTGACGGTTGATCACAATCTTGCTGCCGTTTTCGAAGCTTAGCGTCATCACCCCGCCGTTAGTTTCGTAATCGATATCCGCATCACCATCAAAATCGTCCAGGGTCTGTTCAATATTCAGCATCAGTTGGTCGGCCAACTGGTGAAACTCGCTATCGTTCATATTCGATTCCTATTGCTTTTCATGATCCACCTGCGATTATAGTGAGCTTGGACGCATGAATTACAGGCATTAATGCAAATGAAAAAACAACTACGCTATGCGCTGATGGCCGTTTTGCTGGCCGGGCTCTCTGGCTGTGGCCTGAAGGGCCCGCTGTATTTTCCACCGCAGGACAAACCGGCAGAGCAACCGGTAACCAGTGCTGGCACCGTTAGCAAAAACCAACAAGAACCCGCTGGCACTCAGCAGCAACCGTCGATGAGCAATCAGTAATGAGCCTTTATGGTGGTTGATGCCACCATAAATATCAGACGGTACGTCGTCCAGATAGCGGAGTATGATATGCAGTTCTCCAAAATGCACGGTTTAGGCAACGACTTTATGGTGGTCGATGCCGTTACACAGAACGTCTATTTTTCACCTGAGCTGATCCGCCGTCTGGCCGACCGGCATTTGGGCGTGGGTTTTGACCAGATGCTGGTGGTAGAACCGCCGTACGATCCCGAACTCGATTTCCATTACCGTATTTTCAATGCTGACGGTAGCGAAGTGGCCCAGTGTGGCAACGGCGCCCGCTGTTTTGCCCGCTTTGTGCGCTTGAAAGGCTTGACCAACAAACGTGATATCCGCGTCAGTACCCAGACCGGGCGCATGATCCTTAGCGTTACCGATGATGACCTGGTGTGCGTCAATATGGGTGAACCGAATTTCGATCCGCAGATCGTGCCGTTTCGCGCCACCAAAGCGGAAAAGACCTACATCATGCGCGCGGCGGAACATACGGTGCTGTGCGGCGTGGTCTCAATGGGTAACCCACATTGTGTGTTGCAGGTGGACGACGTGAAAACCGCCAAGGTGGAACTGCTGGGGCCGGTACTGGAAGGACACGATCGCTTCCCGGAACGTGCCAACATCGGCTTTATGCAGGTTGTGAACCGTGAGCACATCAAACTGCGGGTTTATGAGCGTGGTGCCGGTGAAACGCAGGCCTGTGGCAGTGGTGCCTGTGCTGCCGTGGCGGTGGGCATTCAACAAGAGCTACTGGCGGAAGAGGTGCATGTCGAACTGCCTGGCGGTAGCCTGCATATTCGCTGGAAGGGGCCAGGGGAGCCGTTATTCATGACCGGCCCGGCCACCCATGTTTATGACGGATTTATTCACTTATGAAGCAGGTTGACGATCGGATAGCCATGGGCGTTGAGCTTGATGATGACACGGTGATGCAATTTCTGATGCAGAATCCGGACTTCTTTATGCGCAATGCACGGCTGGTTGAACAGATGCGAGTGCCTCACCCGGTGCGGGGCACGGTATCTTTGGTGGAGTGGCATCTGGCGCGTCAGCGCAACCAGATCACCCAGTTGGAAGAAGAGATCACCTTGTTGATGGAGCAGGCCAGTGCCAACGAATCGCTGTTTGGCCGCCTGCTGCATCTACAGGCTGACCTGGCCACCGCCAGCAGCCTGCAGGATATGCTCAACCGCTTGCAGCGTTGGGCGCGCGGGTTTGGGCTGGCAGGGGCGAATATCCGCCTGTTTGCCGATCGCTGGAATATTGGCGCACCGTCGGATTTCACCCATCTTGGCCTGACGCGCTCGGCGTTTGAGCCGCTGCGTATTCAACGCCTGGGCGATCGCTATCACTACCTCGGCAACCTCAATGGCCCCGAACTGCTGCTGTTGCTGCCGCAGGCCAAACAGGTTGGCTCCGTGGCGCTGTCATTGCTTGGGGATCAGGGCGATCTTGGCATGGTGATCTTCAGCAGCCGCGATACTCAACATTATCAACAGGGGATGGGCACCGTGATGCTCGGCCAGTTGGCGCGTATGTTGCCAAAACTGTTGGAACGCTGGATAGAACGCGCATGACCGGCGTCGCGGCCAACCTGCAACCGCCGGTGGACGCTTTCCTGCGTTATTTAAAGGTGGAGCGGCAACTCAGCCCACTGACTCAGATCAGCTATTCGCGCCAGCTGCAGGCGTTGATCGCCATGGCAATCGAGCTGGGCATCAGCGAATGGCCGATGCTGGATGCCGCCAGAGTGCGTCAGCTGGCAGCCCGCAGTAAGCGCGCCGGGTTACAGTCTTCCAGCCTGGCGCTACGCCTCTCCGCATTACGCAGTTTTCTGGACTGGCTGGTCGGCCAGGGCGTGATAAGCGCCAACCCCGCCAAAGGCATCCGCACGCCGCGCAGTGGCCGTCATTTGCCGAAGAATATCGACGTCGACGAAATGAACCAACTGCTGAACATCGATCTCAACGATCCGCTAGCGGTTCGCGATCGTGCGATGCTGGAAGTGATGTACGGGGCCGGGCTGCGTCTGGCCGAACTGGTGGGGTTGGATTGCCGCCATGTCGATCTGGGCGGCGGTGAGATCTGGGTGCTGGGGAAAGGCAGCAAAGAACGTAAATTGCCGATAGGCCGTACGGCGGTTACCTGGCTGGAGCACTGGCTGGCGCTGCGCGATCTGTTTGCACCGCAGGATGATGCCATGTTCCTCTCCAATCAGGGCAAGCGCATCTCGGCGCGCAACGTGCAAAAACGTTTTGCCGAGTGGGGCGTCAAGCAGGGCGTCAACAGCCATATCCATCCGCACAAGCTGCGCCACTCTTTTGCCACCCATATGCTGGAATCGAGCGGCGATCTGCGCGCGGTGCAGGAGTTGCTGGGGCACGCCAACCTGACCACCACGCAAATTTATACCCACCTCGACTTTCAACATCTGGCGAACGTGTACGATGCCGCGCATCCACGCGCCAAACGAGGGAAATCCTGATGCACTTTTACCGTCCGTTACGCCCACTGGCCGCGCTGACTTTCGATCTGGACGACACGCTGTATGACAACCGCCCGGTGATCAAGCAGACCGAGCATGAGTCGGTGGCCTTTTTGCAGAACTACCATCCGGGATTAAGCCACTTTCAGTCGGCGGACTTCCACCGTTTGCGGCAGGAACTGCGTGAACAGGATCCGGAGATTTACCACGACGTTACCCAATGGCGCTGGCGGGCGGTCCACTTGGCGTTGAGCCGTCAGGGGCTGCGCGATGCTGAAGCGTCCATCGGTGCCGATGCCGCCATGCAGAACTTTGCCCTGTGGCGTAGCCGGATCGATGTGCCAGAAGCCACTCACGCGACCTTGCGGGCGCTGGGGCAACGTTATCCGCTGGTGGCGATCACCAATGGTAATGCCGATCCGGCCCAGTGCGGGTTGGAGCAATACTTCCAGTTTGTGCTGCGCTCCGGGCCAGATGGCCGCGCCAAGCCGTATCAGGATATGTATCAACTGGCGGTCGAAAGGTTGGGCGTGGCACCGGAACAAATCCTGCACGTCGGGGATGACCTGACCACCGACGTTGCCGGGGCGCTGCGTTCGGGCCTGCAAGCCTGTTGGATCAACGACCGTCAGCGGAGCCTGATGCAGGTAGCTGACAGCCGCCTGCTACCACATATTGAGATTTCGCAGTTGGCATCGCTGACAGCATTGTTATAATCCCAGCAGAACTCTGTATAAATTCCCAGTGGAAAGCGCGTGGAAGCGGGTTTTCCCTTTACCAATCAATGGTGCCTATGGACGTTTCCGACCTGCTCGACAGCATGAATGATAAACAACGTGAAGCCGTGGCTGCGCCACGCAGCAACCTGTTGGTGCTGGCCGGTGCAGGCAGCGGCAAAACCCGGGTGCTGGTGCATCGCATTGCCTGGCTACTGGCGGTGGAGAACTGCTCGCCGTACTCCATCATGGCGGTGACCTTCACCAACAAGGCGGCGGCAGAGATGCGCCACCGTATCGAACACCTGATTGGTACCAGCCAGGGCGGCATGTGGATCGGCACCTTCCACGGCTTGGCACACCGCCTGCTGCGCGCTCATCATATGGATGCCAACCTGCCGCAGGACTTCCAGATCCTGGATAGTGAAGACCAGCTGCGCCTCCTGAAACGCATAGTGCGGGCGCTGAACATTGACGAGAAGCAATGGCCGCCGCGCCAGGCGATGTGGTACATCAACGGCAAGAAAGACGATGGCCTACGTCCACAGCATATCGAAAGCTACGGCAACCCGGTGGAAGCCACCTGGTTGCGGATCTATCAGGCTTATCAAGAGGCTTGCGATCGTGCAGGGCTGGTCGATTTTGCCGAATTGCTGCTGCGCGCTCATGAGCTGTGGCTGAACAAACCACATATCCTCAATCATTATCGTGAGCGCTTCACCAATATCCTGGTGGACGAATTCCAGGACACCAACCGCATCCAGTACGCCTGGATCCACATGCTGGCCGGGGGTAAGGCCAACGTAATGATCGTGGGGGATGATGACCAGTCGATCTACGGCTGGCGTGGTGCGCAGGTGGAAAACATCCAGCGTTTCCTGAAGGATTTTCCCGGTGCAGAAACGGTGCGTCTGGAGCAGAACTACCGTTCGACCAGCACCATCCTGAAGGCTGCCAACACCCTGATCGCCAATAACGACGGGCGCATGGGCAAAAACCTGTGGACCGAAGGGGCCGAAGGCGAGCCGATCTCGATTTACTGTGCGTTCAACGAGCTGGATGAAGCCCGCTTTGTGGTTAACCGCATCAAGGCCTGGCAGGACAACGGCAGCGCGCTGAATGATTGTGCCATCCTGTATCGCAGCAACGCCCAATCGCGTGTGCTGGAAGAGGCCTTGTTGCAAACCGCCATGCCATACCGCATTTACGGCGGCATGCGCTTCTTCGAACGTCAGGAGATCAAGGATGCCCTGGCCTATCTGCGGTTGATCGCCAACCGTAACGATGATGCGGCCTTTGAGCGCGTTGTGAATACCCCAACGCGCGGCATTGGCGATCGTACCCTCGACGTAGTGCGCCAGGCGGCACGAGACCGCCAACTGACGCTGTGGCAGGCTACGCGTGCGCTGCTGCAAGATAAGGTGCTGGCGGGCCGTGCAGCGTCCTCCCTGCAGCGTTTTCTGGAGCTGGTGGACTCACTGGCCCACGAAACCGCTGAAATGCCGTTGCATGTGCAAACCGACCGGGTGATCCGCGATTCCGGGCTGTTCATTATGTATGAACAGGAAAAGGGCGAGAAGGGTCAGGCGCGTATCGAAAACCTTGAGGAACTGGTCACGGCCACGCGGCAATACAGCTACCAGGATGAAGATCAGGATCTGATGCCGTTGCAGGCCTTCCTGTCCCATGCCGCGCTGGAAGCAGGGGAAGGGCAGGCAGATGCCTATCAGGACGCGGTGCAGCTGATGACCCTGCACTCGGCCAAAGGGTTGGAGTTCCGCCAGGTGTTTATCGTCGGCATGGAAGAGGGGATGTTCCCAAGCCAGATGTCGCTGGACGAAGGTGGCCGCCTGGAAGAGGAGCGCCGCCTGGCCTATGTTGGCCTGACCCGTGCAATGCAAAAGCTGACGCTGACCTATGCGGAAACCCGCCGCCTGTATGGTAAAGAGGTGTATCACCGGCCATCACGCTTTATCGGTGAGATCCCGGAAGACTGTGTGGAAGAGGTGCGCCTGCGGGCCAGCGTCTCCCGCTCGGTAAGCCACCGCCGGATGGGGACGCCGATCAGTGAAAACGACACTGGTTACAAGCTTGGACAGCGCGTGCGCCATGCCAAATTTGGTGAGGGCACCATCGTCAACCTGGAAGGCAGCGGTGAACACAGCCGGTTGCAGATCGCGTTTCAGGGTGAAGGCATCAAGTGGCTGGTAGCCGCCTACGCCAAGCTGGAAACGGTGTAACATCCCCTCACCCCAACCCTTATGTCTTGATCTTCTCCGCCTTAGCGGAGAAGATCCCCGACTGATCATCGGGAGATAGCCGGTGAGCTCCCCCTAACCCTAGTGCCTATGAGCCCGTGGGAGAGATTGTGCCCCGGCTGTCTATTTCCCTGTCGCCTTGTAGACCGAACGGTATCCTGTGCCTATGAGCACCTACATATAAGGATGGTCCGGCGATAAATTTCAGACATGGTTATGGAGTGCCATAATGCGTAGAACCCCTGTCGGCGTTGATATCGCTAAACACAAATTTGATGTCGCCGTACTGCTGGACAATCAGAAGTATAAAACCAAAAAGTTTGCCAATACCCCTTCTGGATGCCGCGAGTTCGCAGCCTGGTTGAGCCGCTTTGGCGACTGTCATGTCTGTATGGAAGCCACCGGGAGCTACAGCACGGAACTGGCCACTTATCTGGCAGACAACAACTACCACGTCAGTCTGATGAACCCGGCGTGTATCCATTCCTTCGGCAATACAGAACTGGCCCGGAACAAAACGGACAAAAGCGATGCAGCGATGATAGCCCGCTACTGCGCACTGCATCAGCCTGCCCCGTGGTTCCCAGCCCCGTTGAGCGAGCGCCAGTTGACCGCGTTGGTCAGGCATCTTAAGAACCTGGAAGAGATGCGTCAGATGGAAGAAAATCGCCTGGAGGTGGCCGAAGCAGTCATCGTCCCTTCACTCAATGAGCACATCGCCACGTTGGATGAACTGATACGAGAAACGAAAAAGAAAATCAGTCAGCACATCGATGATAACCCTGACCTGAAACGGGACAGCGAGTTGCTAAAAAGTATCCCTGGAGTGGGAGAGATGCTGAGCTCCAGCCTGCTGGCCTTCGCAGGAAACCTGCGTCGGTTCACCAGCAGCAAGGCCCTGGTAGCGTACGCAGGACTGAATCCACAGCGATGTGAGTCGGGGATGTTTAAAGGGAAAAGCCGGTTATCGAAAGTGGGGCACGGTGAGCTGCGAAGTGCGTTATACATGCCCGCGGTAGTGGCAGGCCAATACAATGTTGTGGTTAAAGACTTAACAGAAAGGCTGAAGTTGCGTGGGAAGTCGGGCAAAGAAAGAGTGTGTGCGGCGATGCGAAAGTTGCTGCAACTGGCCTATGGTGTGGTGAAATCAGGAAAGACATTTAATGCGGAAATACCGCTTGCCGGATAGCCGACAAGACGGTATCTCTCCCACAGGGAGAGGGAGCTCAAAGTCCCTGCTCTGTTGGAAGCAAGAAGATAATCTCAGCAAAAATTGAGTTTACCTTCATCTAAGGTGAGTCAACAAAAGTCCATGATGTATCACCGTTTTTTCAGTCCAACTCGATCGGTCCCCTCGCCCTTTGGGAGAGGGAGCTGATAGCCCCTGCTCTGTTGGAAGCAAGAAGATAATCTCAGCAAAACTTGAGCCTCCCTTCATCCAAGGTGAGCCAACAAAAGCTCATGGTGGATCACCGTTCTTTCAGGCCAGCTCGATCGATCCCCTCGCCCTTTGGGAGAGGGTTAGGGTGAGGGGTTCAGTGTGCGAAACGATCGCCCACTTTGGCCGTCGCATACCAGCGCATCACTGCTTCGATCCCCTCGCCACCTTCCGGCGGAGCCCAGTGCATACAGTCTTCCTCGCCGAGCGCCTGATAAGGGCCCTGCTTCACTTCAAACACCACGCCACCCGGATCGACAGACAGCACGGCGTGCCAGGTAAACGCCGGCATCTCCAGCACCTTGGTTTCTTCACCCAGCAGGGTACGTTGGGTGACCACGCCTTCGTCATTGAACTGCAACACTACGAAACGGCCACGCAGCGGGGTGAGTAACTCCCAGGTCTGCGGGTGGCGGTGTGGGCGAATATAGGTGCCAGGCTCCATGGCAATTGCCAGGCGCTGCACCGTATCGCTCAGCTCTTCATGTAAGGTACGGTGGGCACGCAGGCGCGGCAGTGTGGCTGCCTGTTCGCTCATGGTCGTCAAGTCGTGGGCGGTAATCTGTTTCATTTCGTCAATCCGCAATATTTCTGTGCGCTAATCTTAGCAAGATTCGTGGCTGCGGTCAGAGATCGCGACGCGGTTTTCCTTCAGGCGTGGTCCAGGTTGCGGGAGTGTTACAAACCGGCCTCAAGCGTGCTGAATTGTTGCGCGATTATCCACCCTAACCGGTTGACAGGCTTTTTCTTCTCGGCGTAACATGCGCGCACGAATATCAATGAGGACACACGCCTTGGACACACCCAGTAGATACTGGCTCACAGACCTGGACACCAGGTACAACTTCTAAGGCTATCCCATTGCGCTGATACCCTTCGTGGTTGTCGGCGACCCTCCCCAGCGTCGCTCCGAGTCAGATCTCTTCATGGTCTGGAACGAGCCGGTATTGCATACTTCCCTCGCTTTCTGTGCTTCAATGCGTTGTCTACCCCGTTACCATTAGGGAGTTTTGGCACATGCTAAGCGCTTTTAAATTAGATAACAGCCGCTTATCCCGTCTGGAGTTGGATGACTCAGATGATTTGACCTCGTCGCTGTGGGTTGACCTGGTCGAGCCGGAGGAGGGCGAACGCGAGCGCGTGCAAAATGAGTTGGGCCAAAGCCTGGCGACACGCCCCGAACTGGATGATATCGAAGCCTCGGCCCGTTTCTTCGAAGACGATGACGGCCTGCATATCCACTCCTTTTTCTACTACGAAGACGCCGAAGATCACGCGGGCAACTCTACCGTGGCATTCACCATCCGCGATGGCCGCCTGTATACCCTGCGTGAACGCGAACTGCCCGCTTTCCGGCTTTACCGAATGCGTGCGCGCAGCCTAAGAATGGTGGACGGCAACGCCTACGAGCTGCTGCTGGATCTGTTTGAAACCAAAATTGAGCAGTTGGCCGACGAGATTGAAAACGTCTACAGCGATCTGGAAAAGCTCAGCCGGGTGATTATGGAAGGACACCAGGGCGACGAATATGATGAAGCGCTGTCCACGCTGGCGGAACTGGAAGATATCGGCTGGAAGGTACGCCTGTGTCTGATGGATACCCAACGCGCGCTGAATTTCCTGGTGCGCAAGGCGCGTTTGCCAACCAGCCAGTTGGAGCAGGCGCGGGAAGTGCTGCGCGATATCGAATCCCTGCTGCCGCATAACGAATCGCTGTTCCAGAAGGTCAACTTCCTGATGCAGGCGGCGATGGGCTTTATCAACATCGAACAGAACCGCATCATCAAGATCTTCTCGGTGGTATCGGTAGTGTTCCTGCCGCCGACGCTGGTGGCCTCAAGCTATGGGATGAACTTTGAGTTTATGCCTGAGCTGCGTTGGTCCTTCGGCTACCCGGGGGCGATTGCACTGATGATCGTGGCAGGGCTGGCACCTTATCTCTACTTCAAACGCAAGAACTGGCTTTAAATCTGGCTCTCGTACGCTTCGGGTGGTGGTCTACACCACCGCCCCATTTTATCTTCAATGATCCCCGCTTTCGCCCGTTAAACCGGGGTAGAATATCCCCACTGCTTATCGGCTCGTAAGGCATGCGTCTTAATGGAGAAGTTTCCACGCGTCATTCAATGGCTGATCCTGCTGCTGGCTTCGCTGGTGTTGGGGTTTGGTCTACAGGCCTTCCATGTTCCTGCCGCCTTGTTGCTTGGGCCGATGATTGTCGGCGTCGCGATGGGGCTGCTCGGCGCTTCGGTGCGCATCCCTGGCCCCCTATTTATTGCTGCACAGGCGATCCTGGGTTGTATGATCGCCCAAAGCCTTTCGCCCAATATTCTTACCCCCCTGTTGGATGATTGGCCGCTGGTATTGCTGGTGCTGATCGCGACGTTGTTGGCGAGCGGCGTTTCCGGCTGGTGCCTGGTGCGTTTCAGTGGTCTGCCTGGCCCTACCGGTGCCTGGGGATCTTCCCCTGGCGGCGCATCGGCGATGGTGGCGATGGCGGGAGATTTCGGCGCAGATGTGCGGCTGGTGGCGTTTATGCAGTATCTGCGCGTGCTGTTTGTCGCGACGGCAGCAGCGGTCGTGGCGCGTATCGGCCTGGGAGATGAAGCTGGGCATGGGAGCGCCGCTCTGGAGTGGTTCCCCGCCCTCGACTGGCGCTTTGCCGGTACTTTGGCCGTAGCCGTTATCGGCTCCTGGTTAGGACCGCGCCTGCGCATTCCTTCCGGTGCGCTGATGTTGCCAATGATCGCGGGGGCGGCATTACATTCCACTGGCACCATGATGTTACAAGTGCCCGAATGGCTGCTGGCGCTGGCCTACACGCTGATTGGCTGGAGCGTCGGGCTGCGTTTTACCCGGGCCATCTTCCTGCTGGCATTGCGCACCTTGCCGCAGATGGTGGTCTCGATTGTCGCGCTGATGCTGTTTTGTGGCGGGCTGGGGTGGATGTTGACCCAGTTCCTGCCGGTCGATCTGTTGACGGCCTATCTGGCCACCAGCCCCGGCGGATTGGATACCGTGGCGATCATCGCCGCAGGCAGCCGGGTTGATATGACCTTTGTGATGGCGATGCAGACGCTGCGGCTGTTTACTATTTTGCTGACCGGCCCGGCGATGGCCAGATTCATCTCTAACCATGCCCAGCCGGTACAATCAACGTAGCTTTCGTTGCTGGTATAAGGCATCCAACAGGAACAACACCAACGCCGCCCAGATAAAGCCAAAGGTCACCAGCTTATCCTGGCCGATGGTCTCACCGTAGAAGGTGACTGCCAGCAGGAACATCAACGTTGGCCCGAGGTATTGGAAGAACCCGAGCGTCGACAGGCGCAGACGGGTGGCCGCTGCGGTAAAGAACAGCAGTGGCACGGTGGTGACCACCCCGGCGGCAACCAGCAGTAAATTCAGCGACCAGGGGTTGGCGCTCAGATGGCTGGTTGGGCTATCGGCAATCAGGAACAGGTAGATGGCGGCCACCGGCAGCAGCCACAGGGTTTCGATCAGCATGCCGGTTTGTGCATCAATGGCAATCTTCTTGCGCAGCAGGCCGTAGAAGGCAAAGCTGAAGGCCAGGCCAAGCCCGATGATCGGCAGCGAACCAAACTGCCACAGCTGTACCAACACCCCGGTAAAGGCCAAGGCTACGGCCACCCACTGCATACGGCGGAAACGCTCGCCCAGGAACAGCATCCCCAGCAGCACGTTCACCAGTGGATTGATGAAATAGCCCAGGCTGGCCTCCAGCATATGGTGGTTATTCACCGCCCAGATAAACAGCAGCCAGTTCCCTCCCACCAGCAGCGCGGTAACGGCCAGCAGCAGTAGCCGCTTGCGGTTTTTACAAGCGGCCCGCACCTGCGGCCAATTGCGGCCCAATGACACCAGCCCCAGCATAAAGAAGAACGACCAGATCACCCGGTGGGTGAGGATTTCATCGGCAGGGACCTGTTGGATCAGCTTGAAATAGGCGGGGGCGATACCCCAAATAAAATAGGCGGCCAGAGCAAAGAAAATGCCCTGCCGCGTCTGTTGTGCGTCCATGACGGTTACCGGGTGGGAAACGGAGATGCGGTGATTTTACTGAAGATAACCGGCCGTGTCCCACAATTGTGTGGTGTATGGATCACAACCGGCTGGCACCCTTAGCCCACCAGGTAGGTGGCGGTGGCGCTGGCGATGTGTAAGCCATCGTGGTTGTGCAGCTCAACGCGTGCCACCGCCACTTTATTACCGCTGCGCAGTACGCTGGCGGAAGCAACAAAATGCTCGCCGCGGCCTGGGCGCAGATAGTCGACGCGCAGATCGATCGTCCCCATGCGCGATAAACGGGACGCCAGCTCTTCCTCGATCAGCGGGTCCTGACGCATCAGCACGCTGCCCACGCACGCTAGCCCGGCGGCAACATCCAGTACGGAAGCGATCACGCCGCCATGCAGGATTTTCTGGGCGGCATTGCCCACCAGCTTAGGTTGGTTAGTAAAGCTCAATTCAACGTAATCATCCTCAAAGCGGCGAAGCTCCAGCCCCAATTCACGGTTAAACGGCATGTGATAGACGAAGATTTCGCCTATTTTCTGGCGGGCGGCCTCGAGGGTCAAAGTTGTGTGTGACATAGTTCCTTTCTTTATTTGAGTTCGGCCAGCCGATGTACTGGTCAGTCCAGGTTAATGACTTGTGGATTTTATGCTTATCTTTTGTTGCTTTCCAGGCCTGGCAGATAAATGTATTCACTAGTGCGGTAAAACCAGCAATGTGTGTAAAATAGCCTGCTTTTATTTCCGGGTTTTTCCTTATCTTTCGAGAGTGAAAAAATTATGCGCGTTCTGTCTGGGATTGTGATGGCGATGCTGTTTGCGCCAGTAGTGGTGCAGGCCGATGAGGCCACCGAGCAAAAGAATCTGAATAAACCGGCGGTTCGTGGCAGCATCATCGGTAACATGCTGCAACACTATGATAATCCGTTCACTCTGTATCCTTATGAAACGAACTACCTGATTTATACCGATACCAGCGATCTGAACAAAGAAGCGATCAAATCCTATAGCTGGGCGGAAAATGCCCGCAAGGATGAGGTAAAGTTCCAGCTCAGCCTGGCCTTCCCGATCTGGCGTGGCATTGCCGGTGAGAACTCGGTATTGGGAGCATCGTACACCCAACGTTCCTGGTGGCAGTTCTCCAACCATGACGAGTCCTCACCGTTTCGTGAAACCAACTACGAACCGCAAATTTTTGTCGGCTGGGCTACGGCGTATAAGTTTGCCGGCTGGACGCTGCGTGATATCGAAGTGGGTCTGAATCATGAGTCCAATGGCCGTGAAGATCCTACCTCACGCAGTTGGAACCGTGGCTATGCACGCCTGATGGCGCAGAACGGCGACTGGCAGGTCGAGGTCAAACCCTGGTTCCGCTTCTCGGAAAGCGACAGCAACGACGATAACCCGGATATCACCAAGTATATGGGCTATTACCGTCTGACGGTGGGCTATGCCTTGGGGGAAAGCGTGTTCAGTGCCGAAGGCCAGTACAACTGGAATAGCGGTTATGGCGGCGCGCAGGTGGGCTGGAGCTACCCAATTACCAGCCATGTTCGTTTCTATACCCAGGTGTTCAGCGGCTACGGCGAATCGATGATTGATTACAACTTCAAGCAGACACGGCTGGGTGTTGGTGTCATGCTTAACGATATTATGTAGTTTAGGTAATAGCGGTGTCAGTCAGGCACCGTGATAGCGATAAATGGGGAAGTGTGTGTCAACCGCAGCAGTGATAAACAGAGAGTTGCTGGCAGAGCAGGTATTACGCGATACCTTCGGCTACCAGCAGTTCCGTCCGGGTCAACAAACGATTATCAACGCAATTATCGGCGGCCAGGATTGCCTGGTGGTGATGCCGACCGGCGGGGGTAAATCGCTGTGCTATCAAATCCCGGCGCTGGTGATGGATGGACTGACGCTGGTGGTATCCCCACTGATTTCCTTGATGAAAGATCAGGTCGATCAGCTCTTGGCCTATGGCGTTTCCGCCGCCTGCTATAACTCGACGCAAACGCGCGAGCAGCAGCTTGAGGTGATGGCAGGTTGCCGCAGCGGCCAGATCAAGATGCTGTATATCGCGCCTGAACGGCTGATGATGGACAGCTTCCTCGAACTGTTGGATCACTGCCCGCCGGTGATGCTGGCGGTGGACGAGGCGCACTGTATTTCCCAGTGGGGCCACGACTTCCGCCCGGAATACCGCGCACTGGGCCAGTTGAAGCAACGTTTCCCGACCATGCCGGTAGTGGCATTGACGGCCACCGCCGATGAAGCCACGCGGGGGGATATCGTTCGCCTGTTGGCGCTAGACGAGCCGCTAATCCAGATCAGCAGTTTCGACCGCCCCAATATCCGCTACACGCTGGTGGAGAAGTTCAAGCCGCTCGACCAACTTTGGCGCTTCGTGCAGGACCAGCGCGGTAAAAGCGGCATTATTTACTGCAACAGCCGCGCCAAGGTGGAAGACACCACCGCACGTCTGCAAAGCCGTGGGTTGAGCGTTGGGGCCTATCACGCCGGGCTGGACAACGAACGCCGCTCCCAGGTGCAGGAGGCTTTCCAGCGTGATGATTTGCAGGTGGTGGTAGCCACCGTCGCCTTCGGTATGGGCATCAACAAACCCAACGTGCGTTTTGTGGTGCACTTCGATATTCCGCGCAACATAGAGTCCTATTATCAGGAGACTGGCCGTGCAGGGCGTGATGGCCTGCCAGCGGAAGCGATCCTGCTGTATGACCCGGCGGATATGGCCTGGTTACGCCGTTGCCTGGAAGAGAAACCGGCAGGGCAACAGTTGGATATCGAACGCCATAAGCTCAACGCCATGGGGGCATTTGCCGAAGCGCAAACCTGTCGCCGCCTGGTGCTGCTGAACTACTTCGGTGAAGGCAAGCAGCAGGCCTGTGGCAACTGCGATATCTGCCTCGATCCGCCCAAGCGTTATGACGGCCTGGAGGATGCCCGTAAGGCACTCTCGGCGATTGGCCGCGTTGGGCAACGCTTCGGCATTGGCTATGTGGTGGAGGTGCTACGCGGCTCCAATAACCAGCGTATCCGCGAGTTTGGTCATGAAAAGCTGCCGGTGTACGGCATTGGCCGCGATCAGACCACCGAACACTGGACCAGCGTGCTGCGCCAACTGATCCATCTGGGCTTTATCACCCAGAACATAGCGATGCATTCGGCACTGCAACTGACCGAGGCCGCGCGCCCGGTGCTGCGTGGCGAAGTGGTATTACAGCTGGCGGTGCCGCGTATTCAGAGCTTCAAGGTACGCAGCAGCGCCAATCAGAAATCCTACGGCGGCAATTACGATCGCAAGCTGTTTGCCAAACTGCGCAAGCTGCGTAAATCGATTGCCGACGAAGAGAACATCCCCCCGTACGTGGTGTTCAACGACGCAACGCTGCTGGAGATGGCCGAACAGATGCCGATCAGGGCCAGCGAGTTGTTGAGCGTCAACGGCGTGGGGCAGCGTAAGCTGGAACGTTTTGGTGCGCCATTTATGGCGCTGATCCGCGCTCACCTCGACGGTGACGACGAATAAGGATAATCACTCATGCTGATGTTGTTTTTAACGGTGGCGATGGTGCATTTGATTGCGCTGATGAGCCCAGGGCCGGACTTCTTTTTTGTATCGCAAACCGCAGCCAGCCGCTCCCGTCGCGAGGCGATGATGGGCGTGGTGGGGATTTCCCTCGGCGTCATGGTCTGGGCCGGTGTGGCGCTGCTGGGGTTGAACCTGATCCTGCAAAAGATGGCCTGGCTGCACCAGATCATCATGGTGGGCGGTGGCCTGTATCTGTGCTGGATGGGCTGGCAACTGCTGCGCTCCGCCCGTGGCCAGAATGCGCAAACTGCTCCGGCAGCAGAAGTGAAGGTGGCGTTACCCAAGCCGGGCCGCAGCTTTATCCGTGGCTTGCTCACCAACCTTTCCAATCCCAAGGCTGTTATCTACTTCGGTAGCGTGTTCTCGCTGTTTGTCGGCGAGGATGTAGGTGCCGGAGCGCGCTGGGGACTGTTCGCTCTGATCACCGGTGAAACCTTTATCTGGTTCACCCTGGTGGCGATCATCTTTGCGTTACCCGCTATGCGCCGGGGCTATCAGCGGATGGCGAAGTGGATCGATGGCCTGGCCGGGGTGTTGTTCACCGGTTTTGGCCTGCATCTGATCTTCACGCGTTAATGATTACCGGGCCGACCCCTGCGGCCCGGTAGATCATGCCTTTCTAGCCGTTGCCAGTAATCCCGCCACCAGAATAAACAGCGAGCCAAAAATCCGGTTTAACAACTGCATTTGGCGCGGGGTCTTTAACCAACCGGCAATGCGGGTGGCCAGCGTGGCATAGCCAATCATCACCAGAATATCGATCACCACCGTGGTGACGCCGAGAATGACATACTGCTCGGCCTGGGGCTGGTTGGGCATGATAAACTGCGGGAACAGGGCTGCCAGAAACACGATGCTCTTGGGGTTGGTCAGATTCACCAGTACGGCGCGGCGAAACAGACGGCGCCGTGGCATGGTGCCTGCCAGAGTGTGCAGATCCAACGCACCTGCGGCACGCCACTGCTGGATACCCAGCCACACCAGATAGGCCGCACCAAACCATTTCAGCAGTTCAAAGGCCAGCAGCGATTGGGAGACTACCGCGCCGAGGCCAATCCCCACCAGCACAATATGGATACTCAGGCCAACCTGGAGGCCTGCAATTGACGCTGCCGCTCCGCGATAGCCGTGGCTGATGCCGGTACTCATGGTGTTGATGGCACCGGAGCCGGGGGAAAGGCTGAGGATAAGGGTTGTCAGCAGATAGGTTAACCACCAGTCTAAGGTCATCGCAATGCTCCCTGAATACACCAATTTGTGCCACAATACGCTAGTATGATTTCCCGTGCCAGAGATCACATTTACCTCTCTGAACATCCCGTTAAAAGGTAGGCCATGTCGTCATTCACCCATGATCCCGCGCAATGGTTAAACCGTGAAAAGCAGTTTTCTGCCTTCGCGACTGGGCCACTGCTGGATTTTTGGCGGAGACGTGAGGAAGGGGAGTTCATCGGCGTCGGGGGCGTACCCATCCGCTTTGTGCGCTTAGCTTCCCCGCTACACCAGCGGGTGGTGGTGATAAGCCCCGGGCGCATCGAAAGCTATATCAAGTACCCCGAAGTGGCGTACGATCTGTTTCACTGCGGCTATGACGTGATGATCATCGATCATCGTGGTCAGGGGTTATCCGGGCGGATGCTGGCAGATACGCACCGGGGGCATGTGGTAAACTTTGCCGACTACGTAGACGATTTTGCCCAGTTTTATCATCAGCAGGTTAAACCCTTGGGTTACCGGCAGCACGTCGCGCTGGCACACTCTATGGGGGGCGCGATACTGGCGCAGTTTTTGGCACGTGAGCCACAGTCGTTCGCCGCCGTCGCACTCTGCGCGCCGATGTTGGGCATTTATCTGCCGATGCCGGGCTGGATGGCCAACGGTATTTTGAGCTGGACGGAAAAACGCCCAGGGCTGCGTGACTATTACGCGGTGGGCACCGGGCATTGGCGTCCCTTACCCTTTGTGGTCAATACGTTGACCCACAGCCGCGAGCGTTATCGCCGCAACCTGCGTTATTACGCCGATCATCCCGAACTGCGGGTAGGTGGGCCAACCTATCACTGGGTCAAGGAAAGTATTCAGGCCGGGCAGCAGATCATCGCCCAGGCTGCTAACATCACTACGCCGATTTTATTATTGCAGGCCGGTGAGGATCGGGTGGTCGACAACCGTTCCCAGCGCGCTTTTTGTCAGGCACTGTCAGACGCGGGGCACCCTTGTGAAGGGGGAAAACCGTGGGTTATCAAAGGCGCTCGCCATGAGATCCTGTTCGAACGGGACGCGATGCGCGCCGAGGCACTGAACGCAATCCTGCGTTTCTTTGCTCAGCACTTAGGCGGTACTGCTGCCGCCGAAAATTCCACTAGAGGTTAGAACATATCGCTATGTATCACGTCGTTGCTTCCGATTTAGATGGCACTCTGCTGTCCCCTGAGCACACCCTGACACCGTACGCCAAAGAAACGCTGCAGCTGCTGACGCAGCAGGGCGTGCACTTTGTTTTCGCTACCGGCCGCCACCATATCGACGTTTCCCAGATCCGCGATAATCTCGGCATCAGTGCTTTTATGATCACCTCCAACGGTGCGCGGGTACATAACACCGCCGGTGAGCTGATCTTCAGCCACAACCTGGATGAGGATATCGCCCGCGATCTGTACAACATGATGCACGACAACCAGGAGATCCTGACCAACGTCTACCGCAACGACGACTGGTTCATGAACCGTGAAAGCCCGGAGCAGGAAGAATTTTTCCAGGAATCGATCTTTAAATACCAGTTGTTTGAGCCGGGCTTGCTGGAAACCGATGGCGTGTGCAAGGTGTATTTCACCTGCGACGATCATGAGAAACTGCTGCCGCTGGAAGATGCCATCAACGCACGTTGGGGCGATCGGGTCAACGTCAGCTTCTCGTTCCCAACCTGCCTGGAAGTGATGGCCGGTGGCGTCTCGAAAGGCCATGCGTTGGAAGAAGTCGCCAAGATCATCGGCTATTCGCTCAAAGAGTGCATCGCCTTTGGCGACGGCATGAACGATCTGGAAATGCTGTCAATGGCGGGGAAAGGCTGCATCATGCAGGATGCCCAGCAGCGTCTGAAAGACAAACTGCCGGAGCTGGAAGTGATTGGCTCCAACGTTGACGACGCGGTGCCTCATTACCTGCGTAAAATGTACTCGATTTAACTGGTTGGGGCGCAGTCTTCACCGGCTGCGCCCGCCGAGCGACTCAGCTCACATTCCGTGCCACAAAACGATTTACCATTGGGTTCAGTGCTATGCACCTGAGATGGAAAACGTCTGTGTTGGTACCGACGCCATCCGACCGATCTGTGCCGGCTGTTGATAGCCACGGCATAAAGCACGGCTTATAGCAGAGCACTTGCGTTATGGAAACAGGAAGGCAAATGCCCTCCAGGCGTAGTGCACCGTCAGGTGAACGACGTTTACAGTCTCCAAGGGGTAGCCTAAGGGAACGTTTTCCCTAGCCCGAATCAAATCATTTGGCTAAAGTTCATTTGAGCCATCAGTTTGTAATTGTCAGCATAATCTACCGGGATCGCCACCACCACCGGCCCCTCAATTTCCATAGCCTTACGCAACATATACCGCAAATCCTCCACTGATTGCACTGCAAATCCGACGGCGCCGCATGCCTCTGCATAGGCTTTGAAATCAATCGGGCCAAACTCTACACCAGACTTGCGTTGATATTTATTCACCTCCTGCATCTCCACCATGTTGTAGGCATTATCCACCCAAATCACATGCACAATATTGGCTTTCAGCCGCACTGCGGTTTCCAACTCCATACTCGATTGCATAAATCCCCCATCGCCGGAGATGGATAACACTTTGTCTCCTGGCCGGACCAACGCCGCACCAATGGCCCACGGCAGGGCAACCCCCATGGTCTGCTGGCCATTGGAGATCAGGAGTTGGCGGGCACGGAAGCAATACAAATAGCGAGCGATCCAGATATGGAAGCTCCCCATATCCACACATAGCGTCACGTCATCGCTGACGATATCCTGCAGTTCCTTGACGATGCGCAACGGATGAATCGGCATGCCGCCACGGCCTGCAGCACGCTCTGCCAGCTCTGCGCGCTGCAGGCCGAGATCGGATAAGATCAGTTCCACTTCGGCAGGCATACTGAGCACATTGCTGAAACCTTCGGTCAGCAAATTGATAGTGGCGTTGATATTGCCAATCAGCTCCACATCTGGGCGGTAACAGGTATCAATTTCGGCCGGTTGTACATCGATATGTACCAGCATCAACCGCCTTTGGCTGTTCCACATGCAGGGGTCGTATTCGATCGGGCTATAACCCACACTGACCACCAGATCGGCCTTTTGCAACAGTTGGTCGGCAGGCTGATTGTTGAATAACCCGACGCGGCCAGCAAAGCGGGAAAAATCATTAACATCAATCACTCCGGCGGCTTGATAGGTTCCTACCACCGGCATATGCGTACGCTGTAACAAATGGCGTATTGCGGCACTGTTTTCTGGGCGGCTGGCTTGCAGCCCCAGTAACAGTACCGGACATTTCGCCTGCTGGATCAGTTTAAGCGCCTCATGAATGTCTTCGGTTGAAGCGGCCCCCAGACGGGGTGAGCGGCATCCGGTCAGCACCGGTGCCGTAACCGGTTCATTGATGATATCCATCGGCAAGCTGATAAACGCAGCCCCAGGACGGCCAAATTCAGCACTGCGAAACGCATTGGCCATGACTTCTGAAATGGCGGAACCGGTATGTACCTCGGCACAATATTTGGTGACTGGCCGGAACATGCTGACGGTATCCATGCTCTGGTGTGTTTGTTTCAGATTGTCAGCACGTTTCACCGCTCCGCCCAAGGCCACCACCGAATCCCCTTCGGAGGTTGCGGTGGCCAGCCCGGTGATCAGGTTAGAGCTGCCCGGCCCGGAGGTCACCAGTGCGACCCCTGCCTTGCCGGTCAAGCGGCCAACTGCCGCTGCCATAAACGCCGCGTTGGCTTCGTGACGTACCACCACGGTTTTTATCTCAGGTTCATCTTCCAACGCATCGAATACGCGGTCTATTTTAGCTCCGGGGATACCAAATACCTGTTTCACACCCTGCGCGTGCAGATTTTTAACCACCAAATCTGCCCCACACCGCCAGTGATTGTCTGAACCAACCATAATCCACCTCCTGAAAAAACGACGCCGATTAACCCTCGGCAGAACGAATGGCGCAATCCAAATCCTCTGGACAGAGGTCGGCGCACAGGAAATCCGCATCGTGCGGCAATTGAAGATTGAGACGAGCGATCACGCCAAACTGCAGACGGCCATGATCGAGTTGATAATCCAATACATGACCCCCACCGATGCGATCGTCGGTGATAAAGTGTTCGTGGTAACCCGCAACACTGATGCCCTGCATATAATCAGGTGAGCGGAATCCCACCAATGTGCCGCTGCGTTGCTGAAATGCAAAGGTCGGCTGCGCTTCGATCGCTTCCAGCATCGGTTTGTAGGGCCGCTCTTGCCGCGGTACGGTCCGAGTTTCCACGTGGCTGAACAGACCATCAACCCGTAGCGCACAGAATAGATTAGGTGAAGCTACCTGCTGGTCGATGCACCGGTGCAGGTCGGCTTTGCAGATCGGTTTTTCCATCTTTAGCGTCACGCTAGGCTGAAAAAAAGTGACCACCGCGAACGGCGTTCTTTGTTGCAGACTGGCCGCGCGGGCGCTGCCATCTGCACGCAACTGATGTACTTCCCGATCAAAAGCGATCAGTTCACCATCAAGATGGTTGAAGGTCCCTAGACCGAAATTACCGTGTGTGAGCAATTCGGCGATAGTGACATCCCCTTCGTAAACGCCACCAAGCAAGGCGCTCATCAATGAGGTCTGATAAATTTCCCCCTGACCACAATCCAGCGCTTGCCTGGCAAAACCTTGCGCCAACTGCTGCGCACATGAACAGCCGTGATTTTCATTCATTACCACCTCCTCCACCCGCACGGCATCTAAAGTGCTATGCGTTTAAATGCTCAAGAGCATGAGCAAACCTGCCGCTGCCAAAGTGCTCACTTAGAACCCTTCACTGGCAGCGGCAAAAAACAGTGATACAAACAGGCAACGTGCCGGACTCAAGCAGAGTCTAGATAAAACAAAGACCTTCTAATGATTTTAACCGTGACACATCACGTTTACGGTTAATGCGGTATTAATTTGAAAATAAATTCAGCAGATTAATTCACTATTCAATATCAAATTTTAAGGTTTATAAAAATAAACTAAGGCATTTTATCTTGATAATTTAATATTTTCAGCGCGATATCGCTGCTTTACTCTGGGGGTAGAGTAACGTTAACTCAGCCGGTAGAGAACCGAGTATTCATAAGAAATGCTTTTGCATATAATGCAAAGATGAATGACGCACGCTATGCCGAACATTTGCCGATCTTTCTCGATGTTGCCCAATTGGGTAGCTTCTCTGCCGCCGCACGCAAACTGGGCATGGTGCCTTCTTCATTGGTGCGGCATATCGATACGCTGGAAGGTGAACTTGGCGTCATGCTGTTTGTGCGCTCAACTCGCGGCCTGGTGCTGACCGAAGCTGGTGAAATGCTGAAAAAGCGCGCCTCACAGTTGCTGACGCAAATCATCGATATCCGCGCCGAACTGGCAGCGCAAAACGAGACTCCGCAAGGCGTGCTGCGTATCAGTTGCTTGCCCACTTTCGGTAAAACCTATCTGTTGCCGCTCTTACCGGTGCTAATCCAGCGTTATCCAAGGTTGGTAGTTGAGTTGGATCTCACCGAACGCCAGACCGATCCGAAACAAGAAATGCTGGACGCCGCCATTCGTATCGGCGAGCAGAAAGACAGTTCACTGTACGCAAACCGCATCGCTACACAGCGCTGGTTCATGTGTGCCAGCCCGGACTATATCGTTCGCAATGGGAAACCGGCCAACCTACAGGAGTTACGTGATCATCAGTTGATCGCCCGCTATCACAAACAGCAACCCGCTTGCTGGGCGCAAATCCTCAGTGAACCTCTGATGAATCAGTGCAAGATGGTGCTGCGCTGTGATGATTTCTCGGCACAACGCCAAGCGGCATTACTCGGATTAGGCATCACTTTCTTGCCTAACTGGGTGGTGGGGCCGGATATTCAGGCAGGAAGTTTGTTGCCCCTGCTGGCAGATCCGCGCGGCGAGGAACAAGGGATCTATCTATTGCGCCCAGCAGCCAGAATTTCGGCCAAATTGAGCGTTTTTATGAGTTTGCTCACTGAGCGTATTGGTCAACCTCCAAGCTGGCAATGAAGTGGCTCGATCGAGCTTTTCAATCCCGGTTCAGCCTCTGGCATAGGCATTTATGTGGTTGCTTTGCTGTTACGGCAGACTTGGTTCTGATCCCCACCGGGTAACCCGGTGGGGAGTTGTCGTTACTTATGTTGCCCCTGCTTTTGCAGGAACTGTACACCCTTGTCCGGGAAGTCGGTAAACACGCCGTCAACGCCCGCCTGATTGTAAATCGCGTCGAACAGCTGGTTCACGTCGGTGACGTATTTCGGCAGCTTATCGGCACGAATGGTGTAAGGGTGCACCGCCATATTGCTGGCATGAGCGTCCTTGACCATATCGGTCAACACAATCTGGTTCGGCTTCGATTTCTCTTCGACGATCAGCATGTGATAATCAGGCCCGATGCCGTCGGCATACTGGGCGATCTTTTTCATCGCGCCCGGTTTGAACATCCAGTCGTAGTCATAGTTGACCCACTTGCCGTCGGCCTTCTGCTCGTAGGTTTCGTTCCAGTCGGTGTAGGCAATCAGCTGTACCAGCTTCAGATCCATCCCCATCTTGGGTTCCAACTGATCCTTGATGCGTTTCAGCTCGTTGGCATCAAAACACTGCAGATAGACGTTGTCGCTCTTGCTGGTGTAGCCGTATTGCTTGAGGACTTCCAGCACCTTGGTGGAGATGTCTTTTCCTTCCTGCTGATGGAACCAGGGGGCCTTGATTTCCGGGTAGAGGCCGATGTTCTTGCCGGTTGAATGGTTGAGACCCTGCACGAACTCGATCTCTTCCTGGAAGGTGTGGACGCGGAAGTCGGATTTGCCCATCGGGAAGCGGCCAGGGTAGCTTTGCACCTGCTTACCGTCTTTGATATCAAAGCCTTCGGTGAACTTCAGTGATTTGATCTCAGGCAGCGTAAAGTCGATGGCGTAGTAGCGGCCATCTTTACGCGCCCGGTCCGGGAAACGTTCGGCAACGTCGGTGACGCGATCCAGATAATGGTCGTGCAACACTACCAGCTCGTTGTCTTTGGTCATCACCAGATCTTGCTCAAGGAAGTCGGCGCCCTGCGCGTAGGCCATTGCCTTGGCCGGTAACGTATGCTCCGGCAGATAGCCGCTGGCACCGCGGTGAGCGATAACGACTTTATCCGCAGCCTGGGCGGCACTGAGCATTGAAGTGGCAAGAATGATCCCTGTCAGCAGGGCTTTGGTTTGAGTCCGCATTCTGTGTAGCTCCATGTTGTAGAGGTAAGAAAAAGGCCGCACAAGCGCGGCCTTAGATTAACGATAAAGGGTAGGGGCGCTGCATACTGCGCCCGCTTAGCTTTTAGCCGCGTTTAGCCGCGATTTCTGCGTGGTGTTTCTTCTCGCTGATCATGGTCAGCACCAGCAGGATCACCGCACCGATGCTGCCGCCGATCATCACCATAAAGCCGCCGTCCCAACCGAAGTAGTCAACGGTATAGCCGACGATGGCGCTGGCTGCGACCGAGCCCCCCAGGTAACCGAACAGACCGGTAAAGCCGGCGGCGGTACCTGCCGCTTTCTTCGGTGCCAGTTCCAGCGCGTGCAGGCCGATCAGCATGACTGGGCCATAGATCAGGAAGCCGATGGTGATCATACAGGCCATATCGATGCCAGGGTTACCCACCGGGTTCAGCCAGTAAACGATGGTGGCGATGGTTACCAGCACCATGAAGAACACCCCGGTGGCACCACGGTTGCCTTTAAACACCTTGTCCGACATCCAGCCGCACAGCAGGGTGCCTGGAATACCAGCGTATTCGTAAAGGAAGTAGGCCCAGGAGGACTTATCCAGTGCGAAGTGTTTCACTTCTTTCAGGTAGGTTGGTGACCAGTCCAGGATGCCGTAGCGCAGCAGATACACGAACACGTTGGCGATCGCGATGTACCACAGCAGTTTGTTTGGCAACACGTACTGCATGAAGATCTGCTTGGCTGTCAGCTCTTCTTCTGCTTCTTCGGTATAATCATCCGGATAGTCGTTTTTGTATTCTTCAATCGGTGGCAGACCAACAGATTGCGGGGTGTCGCGCATCAAGGCGAAGGCGATCAGGGCCACCAGGATCGCACCGAAGGCAGGCATATACAGCGCCGCATGCCAGTCGTTAAACCAGGCCATACCCAGCAGGAACAGCAGTGGAGGCAGGCCGCCACCGACGTTGTGCGCACAGTTCCATACCGAAACGATACCGCCACGCTCTTTCTGCGACCACCAGTGCACCATGGTACGGCCACAAGGCGGCCAGCCCATACCTTGGAACCAACCACACAGGAACAGCAGCACGAACATCACGGCAATGCTGGAGGTTGCCCAAGGCACGAAGCCCATAAACAGCATGACGGCAGCGGCCAGTATCAGGCCGGCGGGTAGAAATACGCGCGGGTTGGAGCGGTCTGAAACCGACCCCATGATGAACTTGGAGAAACCGTAGGCGATGGAAATCCCTGACAGCGCGAAGCCCAGGTCACCACGGCTGAAGCCCTGATCGATCAGATACGGCATCGCCAGGGTGAAGTTTTTACGCACCAGATAGTAGGCGGCGTAACCAAAAAAGATCCCCATAAAAATCTGCCAGCGCAGCTTACGGTAGAGCGGGTCTACCTTGTCGACTGGCACACGAGAAATGTGTGCGGCTGGCTTAAAAATACTCAACATGAGCGCCTCCGATGGCTTTATCTGTTTATTGCCTCAACAGGAAACGGCTGTCCTGAAGATGAGCTTGCGGATACCTGAAGTGTTGTTAAATGTTCCATAACGAGCGCAATGCTAGAGAAAACCCCCCGGTCACACCGTGATGGATGGCTCATTTGTTACACTTTTATGAAACTGTGGCGAATTTTGAGTGATCGGTTAACATTTTGGAATGGCTAAATAGCACAAATACGTGATGTTTGTCACATTCATGGCTTTTTATGGCCATATTATTTTCGTTTTCTGTTCGTTATTGTTCCTTATCAAACAAAAACCCTACTGACTGTGGCTAAATAAAGCCATAACTACAGGCTCAGGGGGCGTGATGAGCAACAACTCACCAATCACCGAAACGGACGTGATCATCATTGGCGGCGGCGCTACCGGCGCGGGGATTGCCCGTGACTGTGCGCGGCGCGGTCTGCGTTGCGTTTTACTGGAAAGGCATGACATCGCCACTGGCGCTACTGGCCGCAACCACGGGTTGTTGCACAGCGGAGCGCGCTATTCGGTCACCGACGGCGAATCTGCACGCGAATGTATTGAAGAAAACCGCATTCTCAAGCGTATTGCCCACCACTGCATCGAACGTACCGATGGCCTGTTCATTACCTTGCCTCAGGACTCATTGGCCTTTCAGCAGCAGTTTATTGCCGCCTGTCGCAGCGCCGGGATCGAGGCCGAAGCCATTGACCCCGCGCTGGCATTACGCCTGGAGCCTGCGGCTAACCCGGCGCTGATCGGCGCAGTGCGGGTGCCGGATGGCACCGTCGATCCTTTCCGCTTAACGGCGGCCAACATGCTTGATGCGCGTGAACATGGCGCACAAATCCTCACCTATCATCAGGTTACCGGTTTGTTGCGTACTGGCGATCGCGTGACGGGCGTGCGCGTTTTCGATCACAAGGCCGCACAACAGTACGATATTCATGCTCAGGTGGTGGTCAACGCCGCCGGGATCTGGGGCCAGCAAATTGCCGAGTATGCCGATCTGCGCATCCGCATGTTCCCTGCCAAAGGGGCATTGCTGATCCTGGGCCATCGCATCAATAACATGGTGATTAACCGCTGCCGCAAACCGGCGGATGCCGACATTCTGGTGCCTGGCGACACCATCTCGCTGATTGGCACCACCTCTACCCATATCGATTACGACCAGATCGACAACATGGTCGTGACGCCACAGGAAGTGGATATATTAATCCGAGAAGGTACTCTGCTGGCGCCGAAATTGGCGCAAACGCGCATTCTGCGTGCCTATGCGGGCGTGCGGCCACTGGTCGCCAGCGACGACGATCCCTCCGGGCGTAACGTCAGCCGTGGCATCGTGCTGCTCGATCATGCGGCGCGCGATGGGTTGGAAGGCTTTATCACCATTACCGGCGGCAAATTGATGACTTACCGGCTGATGGCCGAATGGACCACCGACCTGGTCTGCGCCAAGCTGGGCATCGACAGCCCTTGCACCACGGCGGAAGCGGCGTTGCCCGGTTCCCGTCAGAGCGCCGAAGAAACGGTGCGCAGCGTGGTTTCACTGCCTGCCAGCATCCGGGGGTCGGCGGTGTACCGCCATGGCGATCGCGCCAGCCTGGTCCCTTCTGGTAACCGGCTGGACAACAGCCTGGTGTGTGAGTGTGAAGCAGTGACCGCCGGTGAGGTGCGCTATGCGGTGGATTCTCTGACCGTCAACAATCTGGTCGATCTGCGCCGCCGTACCCGCGTGGGTATGGGGACCTGCCAGGGTGAGCTGTGCGCCTGCCGTGCCGCAGGTTTGTTGACGCGGTTTAACGTGGTAACGCCGCAGCAATCCATCACCCAACTGTCCCATTTCCTCAATGAACGCTGGAAAGGCGTGCGGCCTATCGCCTGGGGCGATGCCCTGCGGGAGAGCGAATTCACCAGTTGGGTATATCAAGGGTTATGTGGGTTAGATGCGCAAGGCGACCCTAAGCAGGAGGCGGATGATGCAATTTGATGCGGTGGTGATTGGTGGTGGCTTGGCTGGGATGAGCTGTGCTATCCGTTTAGCCGAGCATGGCAAACGCTGCGCGGTAGTCAGTTCCGGCCAAAGCGCGCTCTATTTTTCTTCCGGCTCGCTCGATCTGTTGGCCCATTTGCCCGATGGTACGCCGGTGGCATCGCCTCTGTCTGCCTTGCCCGAACTGGCGCAACAGGCTCCGCAGCATCCGTATAGCCTGATGGGAGCCACACAGGTGGCCGCGCTGGCAACGGAGGCTGAGCAATTATTAGAGCGTTGCGGGTGGCAGATGCAGGGTGATAGCAGCCAAAACCATCTACGCGTGACCCCTCTCGGGACCCGCCGTGCCACCTGGCTCAGCCCCCTGGCGATCCCTGTCTCTCCCTTGGGCAGCAAGTTGCCGTGGCAGAATATCGCCGTACTGGGGATTGAAGGCTTTCTGGATTTCCAACCGCAGATGGCGGCCAGCTCATTGATGCAAGAGCAGGGTCTCAAGGCTGAGGTGGCATTTTTGCATCTGCCTGTTTTGGATCGTCTACGTAATAATCCCAGCGAGTTCCGCGCGGTGAATATCGCCCGCGTGCTGGATCTGCCAGAACATCTGACTCAGTTGGCGGAAGAGATCACGCGCCAGACAGGAGAGGCTGAGGCCATCCTCCTGCCAGCCTGCCTGGGGTTAGAGGATGATGAACCGTTGATGACGTTGCGCCGGTTGGTCGGTAAGCCCGTTTACCTGTTACCCACGCTGCCGCCTTCCGTGCTCGGCATGCGGCTGCATCAGGCCTTGCGCCAGCGTTTGCAGCAACTGGGTGGGGTGTTTATGCCGGGGGATAGCGTGTTGCGTGCCAGCTTCGACGGGCAGCGCGTCACCGGTCTGTATACCCGCAATCACACCGATATTCCGCTGCGCGCGCAGCAGGTGATACTGGCCAGCGGCAGCTTCTTCAGCAACGGCCTGGTGGCTAGTTTTGACGGCATTCGTGAGCCGGTATTTGGCCTCGACGTTTACAGCAAAGCCGAACGCGCCGACTGGAGCGATGCCAATCTGTTTGCTCCGCAGCCGTACCTGCAATTTGGGGTTCAGACCGATACCGCGCTACGGGCGTTAAAACAGGGGGAGGCGATGACCAATCTGTATGCTATCGGTGCCGTGGCTGGCGGTTACGATCCGTTGCAGCAGGGCTGTGGCGCCGGGGTTTCGCTGCTCGGCGCGCTGCACGTTGCCCAACAGATCCTGGCACAGGAGGTTTCAGCATGAGCCTGTTACCAGACAACAGCTTCGAGAGCTGCATCAAATGCACCGTCTGCACCACCTATTGCCCGGTTGCCAAGGCTAACCCGCTCTATCCGGGGCCAAAGCAGGCCGGGCCTGATGGGGAGCGCCTGCGGCTGAAAGATCCGGCGCTTTACGACGAAGCGCTGAAGTATTGCACTAACTGCAAGCGCTGCGAAGTGGCTTGCCCCTCCGACGTTAAAATCGGCGATATTATCCAACGCGCACGGGCCAATTTCAGCCAAAGCAAACCGACGCTGCGCGATGCCATCCTCAGCCACACTGACATCATGGGCACGCTCTCGACGCCGTTTGCCCCTATCGTTAACGCGACTACCGGCCTGAAGCCGGTACGCAAGCTGTTGGATAAGGCGTTGAAGATCGACCATCGGCGTGAGCTGCCGAAATACTCGTTTGGCACCTTCCGCCGTTGGTACCGCCAGCAGGCGGAACAGCAGCAGCGCTATGCCGAGCAGGTGGCGTTTTTCCACGGTTGCTTTGTTAACTACAACCATCCACAGCTTGGCAAAGACCTGATCAAGGTGTTTAACGCCATGGATATCGGCGTGCAGCTGCTCAAGCGGGAGAAATGCTGCGGCGTACCGCTGATCGCCAACGGCTTTATTGCACAGGCGAAGAAGCAGGCTAAAGTGAATGCGGAATCGCTGCATGAGGCGGTCCTGACCAAAGGCATACCGGTGGTGGCTACTTCGTCGAGCTGCACGTTTACCCTGCGTGATGAGTACCCGCATTTGCTGGAGGTGGACACCTCGGCGGTGCGTGAACGGGTGGAGCTGGCTACACGTTATCTCTATCGTCTGCTCAGCCAAGGGCGCACCTTGCCGCTCAAACAGACGCCGCTCCGGGTGGCTTACCACACGCCGTGTCATATGGAGAAAATGGGCTGGACGGCCTATACGCTGGAGTTATTGCGGCAGATCCCAGGGCTGGAACTGGTGGTGCTGGACTCGCAGTGCTGCGGTATCGCCGGGACTTACGGCTTCAAGTCGGAAAACTATGAAACCTCGCAAGGCATTGGTGCCTCGCTATTTCGCCAGATTGAAGCCAGCGGAGTGGATATGGTGATCACCGATTGTGAAACCTGCAAATGGCAGATCGAGATGTCCACCAGCAAGCGCTGTGAACATCCGATCACCCTGTTAGCACAGGCATTGGCGTAACAGATTAAACGGGCCAGCATGCTGGCCCAGTGCGATTACTGCTTGATCTTCACCGTATTGAACACGCCAGCCGCTACGCTTTGAGACTGCTGCTGGTTATCCGCTGGCAGCGTGATTTGCAGGGTCAGTTGCTTACCGTCTGGCAGCATAGCAAGCAGCACGCCAGAGTAGGCTTTCTGGCCAGCCACGGTGATCACGGTATCCAGTTGGCGCATTGGCGTGCCGTTAATTTCAACCGCTTTATTGGTAATGACCTGCAGGTTGGCATCGCGGGAGTGTTGCTGCTCTTCCATGCGTTTGGCCAGGGTATCCAGATCGCCCGCTGCCTTGTCGGCAACGATCACGATCACCGCACGCTGGTTGGTGCTGTCGGCATAGATGTGCACGTTAGTTGGTTGGTTGGTCAGCTTATCGCTCTGATCGGCCAAACCGTTAGGCAGGGTAAAGGTCAGCTTGCCATCCAATAAACTCACCTGTTGTCCGCTTGGGACGCTGGCTGCTGCGCTGCCTGCGGGGGCATTAGTGTCTTTGGTGGCGCTATCACAGGCCGCCAGGCCAAGCACTAACAGGCCGATACCCATCAATTTTGTTACTTTACGCATCTGGTGTTCCTTATTCCTTTGCAGATAGAGTTGGTTGACCGTATGGCTAGATGTCACAGGTTTTTTTTAAGTAATAGACGATACTCGTCTACTTCGCCTTTCTTTTCTAGAGTGAAAATCTGATATTCGTGGCTAATGAGCATTATTAGCATGGCGCGGAACTGGTTGCGGGTTTTTACCCACAGTTGCTGATAGCCTTGCGAACGCGCCCAACGCTCTTGCTCCGCCAGCATGGTTTGGGCGATACCCTGGCGGCGAAAATCAGGTAAAACTGCGCCCAGCCAGCTGTAGAACTCCCCCGGCGCGGTTTGATAGCCGAGTTTAAAACCGGCTGCCTGGCCATCAATTTCGGCAATCAAGCCGTGAGAAGGGTTATCCCCGATACGTTGCTGCAAATCTTTCAGGCTGTGCAGACTGCCAAATTCTGGAATGCAGAGGTAAAGAGAGAAGATCTCTTCAAGTGTAGCTTGGCGAGTGGTTAAGCGCATGGGCAGCCTCCGTTAAATCAGGCTGCCCAGTATAAACCAGAAGGCGGGTTAACTCAGTTGCAACCGGTTGGCGGGTTGGCGTTCTGCCAGACGTTTGAGCAGCATATTGAGCAGCACCCCGTACATCGGCAGGAAGAATACCAGACAGATCAGCACCTTGAAGCTGTAATCTACCAGCGCGATTTCCACCCAGTTGGCGGCCATAAAGGGATCGCTGCTTTTGTAGAAGGCGATAAAGAAGAAGGCCAGGGTATCGCTGATATTGCCAAGGAACATGGCCGCGGCGGGGGCAACCCACCAGGCACTGCGTTGACGTAGGCGGTTGAACACCTGCACGTCCAGGATCTGGCCCAGTACGTAGGCCATAAAGCTGGCGGCGGCGATACGCGCTACAAACAGGTTGAAGCTGGTCAAGGCGGCAAAGCCCTGCCATTCACCCTGGAAAGTGACGGTGGAGATCACATAGGAGATAAACAGCGCCGGGACCATCACGGCAAGGATAATCCTGCGTGCCAGCGGAGCACCGAAGATCCGTACGGTCAGGTCAGTGGCCAGGAAGATAAACGGAAAAGTGAAGGCACCCCAGGTGGTGTGAAAGCCGAAAATGCTGATCGGCAACTGCACCAGGTAGTTGCTGGAAGTAATGATGGCGATGTGAAATAGCGATAGCCAAACCAACGCGATTAAGCGTTGTCGATCGGTAAACGAATACATAATGTAGCCTTTTTGAGTGTGGGGTGAGGGAACCCATTGTTAACTGCGCGGCGACATGGTACGCGTTTGGGCATTCAATGCAATGGTTAAATTTAACGCAAACGTTAACGTATCTTGCGCAGAAAAACTACCGGCGTAAACTAGCGGGTAATCAGATCCGGCGAGGGTTCGCCGATCGTTTTAGATCGAGAGAGATGTATGACTGACATTTTTGCCCAGGCAGACCAGACGCTAGACGCGCTGGGGCTGCGCTGTCCGGAACCGGTCATGATGGTGCGCAAAACCGTGCGCCATATGGATAACGGTAAAACCTTGCTGATCATTGCCGACGATCCGGCCACCACCCGCGACATCCCGGGTTTTTGCCGTTTTATGGAACATACGCTGGTGGCCCAGGAAACCGAGCAGGCCCCATATCGTTACCTGCTGCGTAAGGGCCTGGCAGAATAATCCTTTGGCTGTCAGGCCCATTTCCATAACGGGCCTGACAGATGTTCTACTATGTACGTTTCTTCAGCAGCCGTAAGGCGTTGGCGGTCACCAGCGCGGTTGCTCCAGAGTCTGCCAATACGGCCAGCCACAGGCCAGTCATCCCCAGTAGGGTGGTGACCAGGAAAATCGCTTTCAGCCCAAGCGCAATGGTAATGTTCTGGCGAATATTAGCGTGGGTAGCGCGGGAGATGCGGATCATCTCGGCAACGCCGGTCAACCGGTTGTGTGTCAGCGCGGCATCCGCCGTTTCCAATGCCACGTCGGTACCGCTCCCCATCGCAATGCCAATGCTGGCGGCCTTCATCGCCGGGGCATCGTTGATACCGTCGCCGATCATGGCGGTAGGTTGCAACTTGCTCAGCTCGGTTACCGCGTTCACTTTGTCTTCCGGCATTAACCCGGCGCGGTAATCGATCCCCAATTCATTGGCAATGGCGGCCGCAGCGCGCGGGTTATCACCTGTGAGCATCACGCCACGAACGCCTAATTGCGTCAACTCGGCAATCGCCTGTTTAGCGTCGCTACGCAAGGTGTCACGCAACGCCAGCAAACCGATAGGCTGCCCGTCCTCTAGCACCACCACTGCGGTTTTACCCGCCGTTTCCAGCGTCTCTACCTGGCTGCGCCATTCGCTGCTCAACTGGTTTTCCGTCAACTTGCCCGGTGCGCTGATCAGGATAGTTTTACCGTCAACCTTCCCTTCAACCCCGATACCCGCCAGAGCCCGGCGGCCTTCGGCCAGTGGCAATGCAGTCCCGTTCTCCGCTGCGCGCTTGACGATCGCCTGTGCCAGTGGATGATGTGAGCCCGTCTCGACAGCCGCTGCAATGGCCAGCAGTTGCTGTTCGCTGAGGCCGTCTGCAGGCAGCACGTCGGTCACCGTCGGTTTGCCTTCGGTCAGCGTACCGGTTTTGTCGAACGCGATGGTTTGCACTTGGCCCAATTGTTCTAATGCCGCACCACCTTTAATCAGCGCGCCACGGCGCGTGGCCGCCGCAAGGCCAGAGGTGATGGCCGCTGGCGTGGAGATGACCAAGGCACACGGACAACCGATCAGCAGCAAGGTCAGACCCCGATAGATCCACATCTCCCAAGGCTCGGCAAACAGCAGCGGTGGCACCAGGATCACCGCCACGGCCAGCAGCATGATCGCCGGAGTGTAGTAACGGCTGAAGCGATCGAGGAAGCGCTCAATCGGTGCGCGGCGCTCTTCGGCCTCTTCAATCAGCTGCAGGATACGGTCGATGGCATTTTTACCCGGCTCGGAAGTGACCTTCATCTGCGCGGCCTGATCGACGGACAGGCTGCCAGCGGCCACTTTCTGACCCTGTTGGCGCTCTACCGGCACGGATTCACCGGTTAAAGCGCTTTCGTCAAAGCTGGCGAACGGGTTTAGCAACTCGGCATCGGCAGGCAAGCGGCCACCGGGCGCGATCTCTATTACGTCACCGGGGCGCAGGCTGACTACAGGCACGCGTTTACGTACGCTGCCCTGGATAAGCAGAGCATCTTCCGGCACCAGTTCCATCAACGCTTTCACGCCACGGCGTGCACGATTGGCCGCGTAGGATTCCAGCAGTTCTCCCACCATAAACAACAGCAGCACCATGGCCGCTTCGGCGGTGGCACCGATAAACAGCGCACCGATGGCGGCAACGCTCATCAAGGTTTCTATGGCAAACGGTGTGCCTGAACGGATCAGGCGCAAGGCTTTGCTGGCAATCGGCACCAGGCCGACCAAGGTGGTGGCAATAAAGGCAATTTCGCCCAGCCGTGGGTTGAAGAAGTCGAGAACCCAACTGAGCACCATCAGTGCGGAGAGCAGCAGCAGAGGGCCGTACTCACCAAACCGGGAGGTTTTGGGTTCATCGCCTATTGCCGGCGGGTTAGTCCCCAACAGGGTAAAGCCAGCCTGTTTTACCGCGTCCTGGATCCGCATGCTGACGTCGGATTGGGCATCCACCACCAGTTTTTCCGTGGCAAACAGCACGCGAGCGCTGTCGACGCCGGGGATCGACGTTACGGCATTTTCGATTTTCTTGGCACAGCTCGGGCAATCCATGCCGGTGACTTTCCAACTGAAACGCTGGCTGCCGGAAGGGGGAACGGCAGCCAGCCTGTCGCTTTCCTCATCCGGGTCGTCGGGGCCATCGCTACTGCAGCAGCTGGCACCGTGATCGTGGGCCGCGTGATGGTCATGGGCAGCGGTTGCTCCCACCGGGGTTTTTTCATTGCTACAGCCATGCTGGGTTTTGGCGTGGTCATGACTACAGCCGCAGCCGTGATCGTGATTATGTTCTTGATGCTGATGCTCTTGGTGATTATGTGGTTTATGAGTCTGCATAGCGCCCCCTTCAGGCAATCCAATATCCTCTCAACAAGCACTCTACACCTTGGAGCTGGCTCCAGAGTCAAGTGCGATATGAGAATTATTGTTAATTGAGGGGGAGGCTACGGATCCGGTTGCCCGAATCCGTAACCTGTCATTACAGATATAGCGAGCGGACGATGAGGAAATGCCCGGAGAAGTAGCAGAAAGCGACCACGGCATCTGCCGCACGGAAGGTAAAGCGGTAGCGGTTCAGCAGCCAGACGATATTCGCCAACAGCAACAGCGAGGTACCCGCCAGCAATGAGAAGCCAAAGTCGGTACTGCGCAGGAAATATTGTTCCCCCGCCAGCCACACCATCAGCAGCGTCATAGCGACCAGCGTGGCGATCGGCCAGCGCATCTCTTCCAACCGGCTCCAGATGATGGCCAGCAGCAGTGCGCCAATCACCAGCAGCACCAGCGGCAAAGGCCAGAACAGGCTGAAGGTCATCTGGCTGGCAAAGCTCAGGGTATACAGCAGGTGTGAGAGGAAGAAAGCACCGATGGCGTACAGCACCCGCTCGCGCGGCAGCAGTAACAAGGCATCACCCGCCAGCGTAGCCAACAGGCCCAAAACGATCAGGTAACCCGCAGGGCCCAATACCGGAGCCTGCCAGGCCAATAACAGCAACAGCAGTAAGGTGACTGGTTTAAATACCCAGCGTTGCCAGCGCGGGCCGCGATAGGAGGCATCAACGAACAACCAACCGGAAAAAAATACGGCAAGGAACGGCCAACTCATATGTCTTCCTTATTTATTATGGGAGCCGGGATAACCAACTCCAGGTTGTCACTTTCTCAGTGTAAGCAGCGCGCGTGGGTTCGACAATGCTTTCTTCCGAATGCTATGTTTACGCGGTTTTAGGCGTGAATGAAATCCGCCGGATAAAAGAGGAAAACCGTCAATGAGTAAGCCACCGTTGTTCTTTGTTGCCGTGATCGCGCTGATCGCGGTGCTGGCGACCCGCCAATACCTCAACAAACGCCGCCAGGATGCGGATAATGACCGCCAGCCGGTGCGTACATTGCAGGTGGAAGTCAGCGCCAAGCGGGAGTTCCCCTCGCCGAATCGTCGTTCGCGGCAGCGGGAAAATATCGTGGTGGAAGATATGCGTTACGAAGTGTACTTCCGTCCGTTGACGGGCGGCAGCGAGATCAAAATACCGTTGCCGCAGCAGCAATATAATCAGATAGATAAAGGCGCTCAGGGCACGCTGAGCCTGCAGGGCACCCGCTTTATCTCCTTCACGGCGCAGAAATCGTAGGGGCGCCGCATGCTGCGCCCGCTAAAAGGCTATTTTTTCTTCAGCGGCGGCTGTTTTTTCTGCCAGTCCAACAGCTCAAACACGCCAAAAATAAAGATCTTGGTTTCCAGCCAGCGGCTGATGGGCTGGTCTTTCGGCTGGGTGGATTTCAGTAGCACCAGCTGTAGCCCGTGCATCACCACCATAAAGAACAAGGCTACGTTGATGAAGTAGGTCAACGGCTTGGGATACGGGTGAAACAGGTTGGTGAGCAGAAAGCCCCATACGCACAGCATCAGCAGACGGCCCAGGTTAATCAGCATGTTCGGTTTTCTCTTCAAGGGTACGGAGGTAAAGACGATAGGCTACCTGGCCGGCGACCTTCTCGCGGTGCAGTGTCCAGGTCGCAGGAACATCGGTGGCGGCGCTTTCGGCTTCGGCCTCGACGTAAATCCAGGCCTCGTTCGCTAACCAACCCTGTTGTTCCAGCAGCGTGACGGTATCGGCCAGCAACCCTTTGCGGAACGGGGGATCGAGAAACACCACGTCAAAAGGTTGCCCGTTACCTGCCAGCCAGGTCAAAGCGTTGGTATTCACCACGCTGCCATTGCCTTGCAACAGCGCCAGGTTTTTCCCCAGCTGTTGGGCTACTGGCCGCTCGTATTCCAGCAGCGTGGCGCTTTCGGCATAGCGCGATAAGGCTTCCAATCCCAACGCACCGCTACCCGCGAAGCAGTCCAGACAGCGAGCCCCACGGATCACCGGGGCTAACCAGTTGAACAAGGTTTCGCGTACGCGGTCGGTGGTTGGCCGTAGCCCCTCACTGTTGGGCACCGGCAGTTTGCGCCCGCGCCATTGGCCGCCGATGATGCGGATCTGGCCAGCGGAGGCCGTCTGCGGTTTTTTGAGCGCGCCGCGCGGTGGTTGTTTTGCCATAAAGAGTCTTAATCAGTTGCGAAGTTAACGAAAAGTTACCGCCATTCTATACCGGATTGCGGATAAGTTGCAGCCTGGAGGCGGTGAGAGCGTTAAAACTACCGCGATGAAAGCATTGCCGATGCGTGTTGCTGTGCCAGGGAAAGTGATAGACTCGGCGAATTAATTTTTCGCATTTGCAAGCCATTGGTACGGAGTAGGGTCAGAACATGGCAAAAGATAAAAAACGTGGGTTTTTCTCCTGGCTGGGCTTCGGCCAGAAGGAAGAAGAGCAGCAACAACCTGAATCTGCCGTAGAACAGGCGGAACAGCAGGCCGCAGAAACCCCGGCTGCCCCCAAACTGGACGATAAGCTTCCTACCCAGGGATCTGCTCCAGCCGCCACCAAAGATACTCCAGGGGAGTGGGATAGCAGCCTGAGCGGCGAGCCTATCACCGAAAATATCCTGCCGCTGGACGAACACCATGCTGAGCCGGTGGCGATCGAAGAAGTCACCGTAGCGCAACAGCCTGAGGCTCAAGTAGAAGAGCCCGAGCTGATTGAAGCGCCTGCTGAAATTATCGAACCTGAGCCAGAGGTGGTTGAGGCAGTAATCGAAGTGCCTGCTGAAATTATCGAACCTGAGCCAGAGGTGGTTGAAGCGGTAATCGAAGCGCCTGCTGAAATTATCGAACCTGAGCCAGAGGTGGTTGAAGCGGTAATCGAAGTGCCTGCTGAAATTATCGAACCTGAGCCTGAGGTGATTGAAGCGGTAATCGAAGTGCCTGCTGAAAATATCGAACCTGAGCCAGAGGTGATTGAAGAGGTTATCGAGCCTGAGCTGGATGCGGAACCCGAACAGCCTGAGCTGCTGGCTCCGGCGGTAACGCAAGAGCAAGAGCGCCCGAGCAAAGAAGGCTTCTTCGCGCGCCTTAAACGCAGCCTGCTGAAAACCAAACAGAATCTGGGTTCCGGCTTTATCGGCCTGTTCCGTGGCAAGAAGATCGACGACGATTTGTTCGAAGAGCTGGAAGAACAGCTGTTAATCGCCGACGTAGGCGTAGAAACCACTCGTAAAATCATTGAGTCTCTTACTCTGCACGCCAGCCGTAAGCAATTGAAAGATGCCGAATCGCTGTATGGCAAACTGAAAGAAGAGATGGCGGAAATTCTCGCCAAGGTGGATCAGCCACTGGATGTCGGTGGCAAAACGCCATTCGTGATCTTGATGGTTGGCGTCAACGGCGTGGGTAAAACCACCACCATCGGCAAGCTGGCGCGTCAGTTCCAGGCCGAAGGTAAATCGGTGATGCTGGCCGCGGGCGACACCTTCCGCGCCGCTGCAGTAGAACAGTTGCAGGTCTGGGGCGAACGTAACCGCATTCCGGTCATCGCTCAGCATACCGGTGCCGATTCCGCTTCGGTGATCTTCGACGCGGTGCAGGCGGCTAAAGCCCGTAATATCGATGTGCTGATCGCCGACACCGCCGGTCGCCTGCAGAACAAGGCGCACCTGATGGAAGAGCTGAAGAAGATCGTGCGGGTGATGAAAAAACTGGACGAGCAGGCCCCCCATGAGGTTATGCTGACTCTGGATGCCAGCACCGGACAAAATGCGGTTAACCAGGCGAAATTATTTAATGAAGCCGTGGGCCTGACCGGCATAACGCTGACTAAACTGGACGGTACCGCCAAAGGCGGGGTGATTTTCTCTATCGCCGATCAGTTTACTATCCCGATCCGTTACATCGGCGTTGGTGAAGGCATCGAAGATTTGCGGCCGTTTAAGGCTGATGACTTTATTGAGGCACTTTTTGCCCGAGAGGATTGATACGGATGATTCGCTTTGAACAGGTCAGTAAAGCTTATCTGGGCGGACGGCAAGCCCTGCAGGGGGTAGATTTTCATCTGCGTCCGGCGGAGATGGCGTTTCTGACCGGCCATTCCGGCGCGGGGAAAAGTACCCTGCTGAAACTGATTTGTGGGATTGAGCGGCCAAGCGCCGGTCATATCTGGTTTGGCGGGCATGACATCAGCCGGTTGAAAAACCGCGAGGTGCCTTTCCTGCGCCGCCAGATCGGCATGATTTTTCAGGATCACCATCTGCTGCTGGATCGTACGGTGTATGACAACGTGGCGATGCCGCTGGTCATCGCCGGAGCCAGTACCGAAGATATCCGTCGCCGCGTTTCGGCTGCGCTGGACAAGGTCGGGCTGCTGGATAAAGCGAAGAACTTCCCCATTCAGCTTTCCGGTGGTGAGCAGCAACGCGTTGGCATTGCCCGCGCGGTGGTGAACAAGCCAGCGGTGCTGTTGGCGGATGAACCGACCGGTAACCTGGACGACGCCCTGTCGGAAGGGATCCTGCGCCTGTTTGAAGAATTTAACCGCGTTGGGGTGACGGTGCTGATGGCAACCCACGACACCGGGCTGATCGCCCGGCGCAATTACCGCATCCTGACGCTGAGCCAGGGCCGTATGGTAGGGGGGGCACAGCATGGCGAATAATGCAAAAACCGCCAAGAGCAAGGCATTGCGCGGTGGCTGGCGTGAGCAGTGGCGCTATGCCTGGATGAACGCCATTGCCGATATGCTGCGCCAACCGCTGGCAACGCTGCTGACCGTGATGGTCATCGCCATCTCCCTGACGCTGCCGAGCGTTTGTTACATCGTCTGGAAAAACGTCAGTACCGCTGCGACACAGTGGTACCCAACGCCACAGCTGACGGTGTATCTGGATAAATCTCTCGACGATGACGCGGCGGTCAAAGTGCTGGATGCCATCAAGGCCGAGGCCGGGGTGGAGAAGGTGAACTACCTGTCGCGTGAAGAGGCGCGGGGCGAGTTCCGCAACTGGTCTGGTTTTGGTGGCGCGCTGGATATGCTGGAAGAAAACCCGCTGCCAGCCGTGGCGATTGTCACGCCGCAGATGAGTTTCCAGAGTTCCGATACGCTCACCACCCTGCGCGATCGCGTGGCGGCGGTGCAGGGCGTGGATGAAGTCAGGATGGACGACAGCTGGTTTGCCCGCCTGGCGGCGCTGACCGGGTTGGTGGGCCAGGTGGCCTTGATGATCGGCATACTGATGGTGGTGGCGGTGTTCCTGGTGATTGGTAACAGCGTGCGTCTGAGCATCTTCAGCCGTCGCGATACCATCAACGTGATGAAGCTGATCGGTGCCACCGACGGCTTTATCCTGCGGCCATTCCTCAACGGTGGTGCAATGCTCGGCTTCTTCGGCGCGCTGCTGTCGCTGGCCCTGTCTGGCGCGCTGGTGTGGAAGCTGGAGTCGGTAGTGACCAACGTGGCGAAGGTGTTTGGCACCACCTTTACCCTGCATGGCCTGGGTTGGGATGAGGCGCTGTTGCTGCTGCTGATCTCGGCGATGATCGGCTGGATTGCCGCCTGGTTGGCCACCGTGCAACATTTACGCCGATTTACACCACAATAGTGAATTTTTGGTATACTCTTCTCCTGCTGCGGCCCGGTTGCCGTGCTGCGGGAGAAGAGCTGCCAGACCTCAACATCTCCGATCTCTTCTCAAACGCACAAATTCCCAATCAACCTGAGCTTGCATGACGTATTGTCGTGTGCACTGTGTGTGAAAAACGGTGAACTTTTGGGGTTGAGCACGGTCCAAATCTGCAGCAAATGTTTAGGTGCCCGGCGTGTGGACCCGCTTTTGCAACAGCAACTGCCGCAAGATCAATAGCTCCCCGCCGTGAAATCACCTGCATGACCAGTTTTATCAAGAGAGGGTTTTGAATGACCAAAGAAATGCGCACTTTAGCCTTAGTCCCACAGGGCAGCTTGGAAGCCTACCTGCGGGCAGCCAACACCTATCCGATGCTGACGGCAGAGGAAGAGCGGGAACTGGCTGAACGGCTGCATTATCAGGGCGATCTGGAAGCAGCTAAGCAGCTCATCCTGTCTCACCTGCGCTTTGTCGCTCATATTGCCCGTAACTATTCAGGGTACGGTTTGCCGGTGGCAGATCTTATCCAGGAAGGTAATATCGGCCTGATGAAGGCCGTGCGTCGCTTCAACCCAGAGGTTGGCGTACGTCTGGTGTCCTTTGCGGTGCATTGGATCAAGGCAGAAATTCACGAATACGTGCTGCGTAACTGGCGTATCGTCAAAGTGGCGACCACCAAGGCACAGCGCAAGCTGTTCTTCAACCTGCGTAAAACCAAGCAGCGTCTGGGCTGGTTCAACCAAGATGAAGTGGAGCTGGTCGCGCGCGAGCTGGGTGTCACCAGCAAAGACGTGCGTGAGATGGAGTCGCGTATGGCGGCACAGGACATGACCTTTGACCCAACGCCGGAAGACGAAAGGCGTGACGGCCATGCCATGGCCCCAATGCTCTATCTGCAGGATAAAAGCTCGGACTTTGCCGAAGGGATCGAAGAAGATAACTGGGAAAGCAACGCCGCAGACAAACTGGCCTACGCGCTGGAAGGTCTGGACGAGCGCAGCCAGCATATCATTCGCGCCCGCTGGTTGGACGACGACAACAAGTCCACCCTGCAAGAGCTGGCCGATCAGTACGGCGTTTCTGCCGAGCGTGTGCGTCAGCTGGAAAAGAACGCCATGAAGAAACTGAAGATGGCGATCGAAGCCTGATACCGATAGCGCTTAACGCTCGAAAAGCCCGGCTTGCCGGGCTTTTCTGTTTTTGTAGTTAGTTGGCTGCGGGATCAAACTCCGGTGCCGGGCAGTCATAGCCAAATTTGGTACCCCACTCAAACTGGGTGCCATTCTTGATATAACGCTGATACAGCGCGCGGCCGGTTTTGGCGTCGCGGGCTATCACCCAACCAGCGGCATTACACAGCACGGCAGCGTAGGCCTGGCTTTTCGGCGGTAGCAGGTCGGCGGCCTTTTGCGCCAGATCCACCGCCTGCCAGCGGTAATGCAGGAAACGGTTATCTGCATCTGGCAACGATTTCTTGGCCCGTGCCGCTTCCGCCGCGCTGATCCAACTCTTGTCTTTGCTATCCTTGGTGTTGAACGCATCCCCCAGATAGGAATACCCCGCGCCATAAATATTATAATCCGGCGTCATTTCATAGCCGGTGAAATCCAACCCCTGCGAGCGCAACAGCGCCGCCGCCTGATAGTAGCTTTTGGCGCGTGTGTTCTTATCTGCCGATTTATCCTTCGCCGCTTTCATCAGGTTGGCAAAGTCCTGCGCCGCTTGGCGGTAGTTTGGAATGGCAAAGTAGTTCACCGCTTCCTCATAGCGGCCTACGCGCATCATGCGCCGTGCCAGCAATTCACGCAGTTGAACCTCTTGGGTGATCCGCTCGCCATTGTATTCATCGGGTTTGACCGGCTTGAGTGGCGTGGTGGGGGCTGGCGCATGCTTATCCACAAAGCCTTTCAGCTCATCGACCGTTAGCACCCGCTCGGCGATATCCGCCACGTCTGCCCAGTAGTTTTCTTTGCCGCGATACATCAGGTCCATCGCTTGCAGATAGTCGCCTCGGTTCAGTGCCAGAATGGCCTGCTCGCCGGCAACTCGGCAATCCGGCACGATCATTTCGGCTGCGAAGTCTTCGTTACGCTGCTCCCCCCAGCTTTCATCGGTAGGGAATGCGGCTGCGGCTTTGGCATAGGCGGCGGTTGCGGCTTTCACATCACCCTCACGCAGGGCCATTTTGGCACGTAACCACCAGGCTAAACCGCCATCTCCCGCATTTTTCAGCAGGTTGGCCGCCATGGCATATTGCCCGGAACGATAGGCCAGCGCCGCCAGCCGGTCGCTACCGGTGAAACCGCTTTTAACCGAGTCATTGAGCAACGTCAGGGTCTGATCGACAAGCTGCTTGGCGCTGGTCTCGCCGTTAATGATACCGGACATCTCCAGATTACTGCTGCGGGCGAACAGCTCAATGGTGACCAATTGCTGCACCAACGGATCGTGAATAGCCTGTTTTAACGCCTCTACATGCTGCGGGTTGATCAGATAGGAGGAGATATATTGCAGCGAGAGACCGCCATCGGGATCGCCTTGGGCGGCCTGCTGAGCATATAGCTGTGCTGCCGGAGCGATTTCCCCGAGCCACAAATGAATACGTGCTTGTTGGCCCAGGCTACTCAGTGCCAGTTGATCGGGATCGGCGGTGCCACTTTTCACCTGGTCGATCACCTGTTGGAAGGCAGCCAAGGCCTGCTCAAGTTGCGCTTTCTCCGGATGTTTCACCACCGGCTCGCTACCGGATTCACTTTCCGGCGTGCCATGATCGTCCATCAGCAGGCGGCCGAGCGAGTATTGCGCCCGTAACCCCCATGCTTCCTGCTCGGCGGCTGGCAACGCCAACACCTGCTGGAAATATTGCGACGCCCGCGGATCTTTTGCGGCAAAGGCGACCGCCCCCAGCGTATATAAGCGCGCGGCATTAGATAGCCCTTGCGCATTCACCGCGTCGGCTTCTTCAACGGTGTGGGTAGCACGCATCTGGCTAATGGCCTGCTGTGCGGGTGAAAGCGGCATCGGTTTTGGCGGTGTCACCGGGGCCATGGGCGGAGCCTGCCAGCGTGGCAGCTGTGGGTCTACCGGTACCAGACGGGTGGCTTCGAAAGCGAAGTTGCCCTCAGGCATATACAGCAGGGTGCCGTTGCGGTTAACCAGCAGGCGGTTGGGGAAGTCTGGCCCACAGGCTTGGCCGCTCAGCGGCACCATCAATGCTGCAGCGATCAGTGATGCTAACGGGAGCGCACGGCGACGGTGCCCTGCAGTGTGCAAATCAAGGTATGACATGGGTGCCTCCTGGCGTGATCTGTTGGCAGCGTAGCCAGCCCAAGGGGCGTGATTGCCCTGCTCGGAGCTGATCGCCGCTAATGCGGATAAAGCGTTGGGGGTCCGATGGCGTTGCCAACTGGTAATGACCTACCGCGTCGGCGGCCAGGCAACCTTCGGCCTGAATGTGGATCTCACGCGGTAACGGAGCATCCACCGGACCCTGATTCTCAATCATCAAATCATACAGCCCATTTTGCTGTGGCTGCGGCAAAAATTTAACCTGCCAGTGGGTGAGCAATGGCTGGTGCTGGATCACCGCCCGTAGCGTCGCCATCGACCAGGCGCGGCGATCGTTTTCCAGCGGCAGGCGGAACCAGATAATGCCGCGCAGACGTGGCAGTGGGCGTTGTGCGAGCTGCTGCAAGAAATCGGCAACCTGCTGCGGTGCCACGGTCAGTTCCTGGACCTTGCCCGCCACGCGCTGCGAGGCTTCGCTCTCAACCAGAGCCCCCTGTGCATCGAACCCTAGCAGAGCCATGCCGTAGGCTGGCAAGGCAATACGGAAGGGTTTAGGGCTAAGGCGAGCGTACTGGCGTGTCCACTCCTGCGCCAACCGGCCGTCGAATAAACCTTGGGTGGGGGAGAGCACCGCATGTACCTGAAGCACCGAGCTGTCTACCTGTTGCAGTACGCCGGGCAGCGCTGGGGATCCGATCCAGGCGGGCAGGGCGGTGATGCCTAGCTGTAATGAAGAGGGCAGCCGTTGGCGCAGTTGGTGCAGAAATTGTTGATATTTGGGCAGCCGTACGGTGGCGGCGTCATGGTCGATCTCCACACCAATCACCGGTAAACCAGCCGCCTGCCAGCGTTGCAGCTGTTGTTGCAGACGTGCATAGATGGTGGCCTCATCCAACTGCATCAATTGCCCGTCTATCCGCACTACCAACCATAGCGGGCGGCCATCTTGTTTCAGCATGGCGGTATTGACCGTGATGTCCCGGAAACCCTCACGGGGATGCACCTGCAGACCCAACACGCGCAGGGTAGTAAACAGGTCACGGCTGGCAGCCAGCGCCTCGGCATGCTGAGGTGTCCACACCCTTTGCCAAACGTAGGCCTGCTGATCCCAAGGTTGATGAAGATTCATGGCCTGGTAGCGCCCTACAAACCAGGCCATGACGGCGAGCAGCATAATGACGATCAGAGCTAGCCAACGTTTCATTTTTGCCAGCAATCGGCCTGAGCCTTGAATCCGCAGGCACGCATAAAGTTGCCGACTTCGCCACGTTCACGTGCGGCCAACCCGGTAGTATCCAGTTGCCAATGTTGCACCTGTGGCAATTGGCGTTGGGCATCTTCCATCAGATACAGCCCCACGCCACGGCGGCGTGTCACTTCGCGCACCAGCAGGTCGTGCAATTGAGCTCTCTGGCCCGCTATCTCGATTTTTACCGCCCCCAGCAGCCGCTCGTTAAAGCGGGCGGCAAACAGTGCTTTCCCCTCCTCCAGCCAGCTTAGCCACTGCTCAGGCTGTTGATGTGGCCAGATTTTACCAAGGTCGATAAGGTCTTGAGGGGACAAACTGGTCAAGCGTTCAATGGTCAGTTTCATGCCGGATTTCCGCACCGATAAGGGATGCCGACAGTGTAATGGATCTTGCACAGCGCGTTGTGTAAGTTTTTCTATACGAGGTCTGCGCGAAATGTTTTTTGCTGCTGGCATTTTCCGAGTAAACGGTTAGTTAATGGCGTGTTAACCAGCACATCGCGCTGTTCCTTGCGCTAAACGGCGCAGATTTAATCCGGATTTTATGCTGTTTACACCGCTTGTTTCTGACCTTGGGAGTTGCTTTGCAGAAGAAAACTCCTGTTTAATAACATGAAAAATAAAGTCTTATTAGAAAATATTGTCGCAAAGGTACCTAAATCATTATTACTTATAGATAAAAGCGATTTACCGGCGTTTTGCCAGCCACGGTCAGTTGGCTGTTACTTGCAATCTGCCGGGTAGAAACAATGATTAGGTGTGACAAATACAACAGCAACACTCACAACGACAGATGGGGAATATGCGGATGAAATTAACAAAGGGTAAAGCGCTGCTGGCCGGTTGTATCGCGATGGCTATCGGCCATGTCGCTGTGGCAAAAGACATCAAGATTGCCGTAGTGGGTGCCATGTCCGGCCCGGTAGCGCAGTATGGTGATATGGAGTTCACCGGTGCACGTCAGGCGATTGCCGATATCAACGCCAAAGGCGGTATCAAGGGCGATAAGCTGGTGGCGGTAGAGTATGACGATGCCTGTGACCCAAAACAGGCGGTAGCGGTAGCCAACAAGGTCATCAATGACGGCATTCGTTACGTGATCGGCCACCTGTGCTCTTCTTCAACCCAGCCAGCCTCCGACATCTATGAAGATGAAGGCGTGATCATGATCACCCCGGCGGCGACCAACGCCGATCTGACCACCCGTGGTTACAAGATGATCCTGCGCACCACTGGCCTGGATTCCGATCAGGGCCCAACGGCCGCCAGCTACATCCTCAACGAGATTAAACCCAAGCGCATCGCTGTAGTCCACGACAAGCAGCAATACGGTGAAGGTCTGGCGCGTTCAGTGCGTGACAGCCTGAAAAAGCAGGGGACCGATGTTGTGATGTTTGAAGGCATCACCGCTGGCGATAAAGATTTCTCTACCCTGGTCGCTCGTCTGAAGAAAGAAAACGTCGATTTCGTCTACTTCGGCGGTTACTACCCGGAGATGGGCCAGATCCTGCGTCAGGCCAAACAGGCGGGCTTGACTACCCGCTTCATGGGCCCGGAAGGTGTGGGTAACTCCTCGCTGTCCAACATTGCCGGTGCCGCGTCTGAAGGCATGCTGGTGACGCTGCCAAAACGTTACGATCAGGTGCCAGCCAACCAGCCGGTGGTCGATGCATTAAAAGCCAAGAAACTGGATCCTACAGGGCCATTTGTCTGGACCACCTATGCTGCACTGCAATCACTGGTCACCGGGATGGAGCGCAGCGGGAGCCAGGAACCGGCAGATATCGTCAAAGATCTGAAAACCGGCCAACCGGTGGCAACCGTGATGGGGCCTCTGAGCTGGGATGACAAAGGCGATCTGAAAGGCTTCGAGTTCGGGGTGTTTGAATGGCATGCCGACGGCTCATCAACGCCGATTAAATAAGCCCGTTTAAGGTGGCCTCTGCGTTTTTTGGGCGTGGAGGCCACCTTGACAGCAAAATCTACAAACCGGGAATTCCCGGCGCCTGCAACGCCAGCAGGCCGTTGGGCCGCTCTTTGTCGGCCAGTACAACACCTTAGAAGGTCAGAGTATGTCAGAGCAGTTTCTCTATTTTCTGCAGCAGATGTTCAACGGCGTGACGCTGGGCAGCACCTATGCATTGATCGCCATCGGTTACACCATGGTCTACGGCATTATCGGCATGATCAACTTCGCCCACGGCGAGGTCTATATGATCGGCAGCTATGTCTCCTTTATCGTGATCGCCGCCCTGATGATGATCGGCATCGACGTGGGTTGGCTGCTGATCGGCGCAGCGTTCCTGGTGTCGATCGTAATTGCCAGCGCCTATGGCTGGAGCATCGAGCGGGTGGCCTACAAACCGGTGCGCAACTCCAAGCGCCTGATTGCGCTGATTTCCGCCATCGGGATGTCGATATTCCTGCAAAACTACGTCAGCCTGACGCAGGGGTCGCGTGATGTGGCGCTGCCAAGCCTGGTCACCGGCCAATGGGTGCTGGGTGAGAGCAACGGCTTTGCCGCGACCATCAGCACCATGCAGCTCATCATCTGGGTCGTCACCTTCCTGGCGATGCTGGCGCTGACGATGTTTATCCGTTATTCGCGTATGGGCCGCGCTTGCCGTGCCTGTGCGGAAGATTTGAAGATGGCCAGCCTGCTGGGCATCAATACCGACCGGGTGATTTCGCTCACCTTCGTGATCGGGGCAGTGATGGCGGCAGTGGCTGGCGTGCTGCTCGGCCAGTTCTACGGCGTGATCAACCCTTACATCGGCTTTATGGCCGGGATGAAAGCCTTCACCGCGGCGGTACTGGGCGGGATTGGCAGCATTCCTGGGGCGATGATCGGCGGGCTGGTGCTGGGTGTGGCTGAAGCGCTCACCTCGGCCTATTTGAGCACCGAATACAAAGACGCGGTGTCCTTCGCCTTGCTGATTGTGGTGTTGCTGGTGATGCCAACCGGCATCCTTGGGCGTCCGGAGGTTGAGAAAGTATGAAACTCGGTCTGCTTAACGCCTGTATTGCCACGGTCGTGCTGTTTGTCATGGCCTCCTTCCTGATGGGGATGCAACTGAGCCTCGACGGTACCAAGCTGGTGGTGCACGGCGCTGCCGAAGTGCGCTGGATGTGGATTGGCATCGGTTGTGTGGTGGTGTTTTTCTTCCAACTGCTGCGTCCGCTGATGCAGCATGGGATGAAGAAAATCTCCGGCCCGGCGTTCGTCTTACCCAGCTTTGACGGCTCCACCATGCGCCAGAAGGTGCTGGCAGCGGCGATCATCATTGCCGCCGTCGTCTGGCCGTTCCTGGTGTCGCGCGGCACGGTGGATATCGCCACCCTGACGCTGATCTACGTGATGCTGGGGCTGGGCCTGAACGTGGTGGTCGGCCTTTCCGGCCTGTTGGTGCTGGGTTACGGCGGCTTTTACGCCATCGGAGCCTATACCTACGCATTGCTGAACCATTATTACGGCCTGGGATTCTGGGAAAGCCTGCCGCTGGCGGGGATTGTCACCGCCATCTTTGGCTTCCTGCTTGGTTTCCCGGTATTACGCCTGCGGGGAGACTATCTGGCGATCGTCACGCTGGGCTTTGGTGAAATCGTCCGCATCCTGCTGCTGAACAACACCGAGATTACCGGCGGGCCAAACGGCATCAGCCAGATCCCGAAACCCACCTTTTTTGGTCTGGAGTTTAACCGCAGTGCCCGCGACGGCGGCTGGGATACCTTCCATAACTTCTTTGGCCTGAAATATGATCCCAGTGACCGCATAGTGTTCCTCTACCTGGTAGCGCTGCTGCTGGTGATATTGACGCTGTTTGTGATTAACCGCCTGCTGCGCATGCCGCTGGGCCGTGCCTGGGAAGCATTGCGCGAAGATGAAATCGCCTGCCGTTCACTGGGCTTGAGCCCGACCAAAATCAAACTGACCGCCTTCACCATCAGTGCCGCCTTTGCCGGTTTTGCCGGCACGCTGTTTGCCGCACGTCAGGGGTTTGTCAGCCCGGAATCCTTCACCTTTGTGGAATCGGCCTTTGTGCTGGCGATCGTGGTGTTGGGCGGCATGGGCTCACAGTTTGCGGTGATCCTGGCGGCGATCCTGCTGGTAGTATCCCGTGAGATGATGCGCGATCTGAATGAATACAGTATGTTGCTGCTGGGGGCGCTGATGGTCTTGATGATGATTTGGCGGCCGCAGGGGCTGCTGCCGATGAAACGCCCGCAGTTGAAGCTGAAAGTGGCTGATATCCAAGCCGTGAAGGGGGAGCAGGCATGAGTACTCAACCTTTACTGGCGGTAGCCGGGCTTTCGATGCGTTTTGGTGGTTTGCTGGCGGTAAACAACGTCGCGCTGGAACTGCATCAAGGTGAGATTGTTTCGTTGATTGGCCCGAACGGCGCAGGCAAGACCACGGTGTTCAACTGCCTGACCGGGTTCTATCGCCCGACCAGTGGCACCATCAAACTGCGCGATCGCCATCTGGAAGGGCTTTCCGGCCAGACCATTGCCCGCATGGGTGTGGTGCGCACCTTCCAGCACGTGCGGCTGTTCCGCGAAATGACGGTGATTGAAAACCTGCTGGTGGCCCAACATCAGCATCTGAAAAGCGGCGTGTTTGCCGGTTTGCTGAAAACCCCGGCGTTCCGCCGTGCAGAAGCCGATGCGCTTGAGCGTGCGGCAGTGTGGCTGGAGCGTGTGGGCCTGTTGGAGATGGCTAACCGTTCGGCGGGTAATCTGGCCTATGGCCAGCAGCGTCGGCTGGAGATCGCCCGTTGCATGGTAACGCGCCCGGAACTATTGATGCTGGATGAACCGGCGGCGGGCCTGAACCCGAAAGAAACCGATGAGCTGGATCATCTGATCGTCGAGCTGCGTGACCAGCACCAGGTGTCGGTGCTGTTGATTGAGCACGATATGAAACTGGTGATGGGGATTTCCGATCGCATCTACGTGGTGAATCAGGGAACGCCGTTGGCGCAAGGCTCACCGGCAGAAATCCGCAATAACCCGGACGTGATCCGGGCCTATCTGGGCGAATAAGCATATGTTGTCATTTAATCAGGTTTCCGCCCATTACGGCAAAATTCAGGCGCTGCACCAGGTCAGCCTGAACATTCAACAGGGGGAGATTGTCACCCTGATCGGCGCCAACGGTGCCGGTAAAACCACCCTGCTCGGCACGCTATGCGGCGACCCAAGGGCCAGTGAAGGGTCCATCACCTTGATGGATCAGGATATCACCCAGTGGCAGACAGCGCGCATCATGCGCGAGGCCGTGGCGATCGTACCGGAAGGGCGGCGGGTGTTCTCACGCATGACGGTGGAAGAGAACCTGGCGATGGGCGGTTTTTTTGCCGACCGCGAGCAGTATCACCAACGCATTGAGCGGGTGTTTACCCTGTTTCCACGCCTGCTGGAGCGCCGCAGCCAGCGCTCTGGCACCATGTCCGGTGGTGAGCAGCAGATGCTGGCGATTGGCCGTGCGCTGATGAGCCAGCCAAAGTTACTGCTGTTGGACGAGCCTTCACTCGGGCTGGCCCCCATCATCATCCAGCAGATTTTCGATATCATCCAGCAGCTGCGCGAAGAGGGGATGACCATTTTCCTGGTGGAACAAAACGCCAACCAGGCGCTAAAACTGGCGGATCGTGGTTATGTGCTGGAAAACGGCCGCGTGGTGTTGGAAGATACGGGGGCCGCATTATTAGCAAACGAAGCAGTGCGGTCAGCATACCTGGGTGGTTAAACCATGGGTAATTGACATAGGGCGCACTGAGTGGCGCCCCTATTCTTAACGATTACGAGAACAAGCAATGAAGACAGAAGGACTACTCGCACAGCGCATCGTAAAGGTCAAAAGCTCGGCAATCCGCGAATTGCTCAAGCACAGCAAAATGGAAAACGTCATTTCGCTGGCGGGTGGCATTCCCTCTGATGCACTGTTTGACTTCGAAGGATTGAGCATTGCTACCCAGCAGGCTATTACCGAACAACCGAAAAGTGCTTTCCAATATGGGCTGACTGAAGGCAGCGAACTGCTGCGTGAAGGCATCTGTACCCTATGCGCAAAGCGTGGCGTTAATGCCAAGCCGGAAGATATCGTGGTGACCGCAGGCTCCCAGCAGGCGTTAGATCTGGTGATGCGTGCGGTGATTAACCCTGGTGATGTGTTTGTGGTAGAGCGCCCGACCTATCTGGCGGCGCTGCAAACGCTGGAACTGGCGGAAGCCAACGTCATGTCCGTTTCTTCTGACAGCGACGGCATGGTGGTGGATGAGCTGGCTGAACTGCTGAAAACCCAGAAGATCAAAGGGGTGTACGTGGTGCCGAACTTCGGCAACCCAAGCGGTCTGACCCTGAGCGCCGCACGCCGTGAGCAGTTGGTGAAACTGGCGGTGGAGCATAACTTCCTGATTATCGAGGATGACCCGTACGGCGAGCTGCGCTTCACCGAAGAGCGTAATGCTACGCTGTATCAGGTTTCGCAGCAGGTGCTGGGCCATACGGAAAACATTATCTACACCTCCACCTTCTCCAAGATCCTGGCTCCGGGCCTGCGCCTGGGTTGGGCCATCTTGCCACCGTTCCTGTTGCATAAAGTGGCGATCATCAAGCAGGCGGCGGATCTGCATGCTAGCGCGCTGTCGCAGAGCATCGTCGAATGTTACCTGGGGCTGGATCGTTTGCCGGCGCAGATCGAAAAGATCCGCGCGGCCTATAAGCACAAAGGTGAGATCCTGGCCGGGCTGGTGGAAAAAGAGCTGGGTGATGTGATCAGCTTTGATATGCCGAAAGGCGGCATGTTCCTGTGGGCGCGTTTCCGTCAGCAATTCGATGCCACCGAGTGGCTGAATACCACTCTGAAACAGGGCGTGGTGTTTGTGCCGGGAGAATACTTCTTCTCTGACAAACCGGATCGCTCAACCTTCCGCCTGTCGTTTGCCACGGCAACCGAACAACAGATGCAAGAGGCCGTCGCCCGCCTGCGTCGCTCGCTGTAATCTCTCTGCGGCGGTGGGGAGAATTCCCTACCGCCGACATCAAACCGCCATCTGCACTTCACCTCGCTGTCATCTAGCTGTCACGCCAGAGTTATTTTACTGTCATCCGCGCATGGCATGTTTAGCATCCGAACAAAAACTGTTTCTTTTCGCTCACGCGTTTTGATCACACCCGCTTTTTCAGGAGTTAGGCATGTTTGCTCACGCGATTAAAAAAACCACGTTGTGCGTTACCTTGGCCCTGGCGGTCAGCGGCCATGCAATAGCTGCCACCGAGATCCCCTTCTGGCATTCGATGGAAGGGGAACTGGGCACCGAAGTGGATTCTCTGGCGGACCGTTTCAACCAAACTCACGGCGATGTGAAGATCGTCCCGGTTTATAAAGGCAACTACGAACAGAGCCTGGCGGCGGGCATAGCTGCTTACCGTTCCGGCAAGGCACCGGCGATCCTGCAAGTCTATGAAGTGGGCACCGCCACCATGATGGCGAGCAAGGCGATCAAACCGGTGTATCAGGTATTCCAGGAGTCGGGCGTCAAGTTCGACGAATCGGTGTTTGTGCCGACCGTGGCCGGTTACTACACCGATAACAAGAGCGGCCATCTGCTGTCCCAGCCTTTCAACAGCTCCACCCCGGTGCTGTATTACAACAAAGACGCCTTCAAGAAAGCGGGCTTGAACCCGGATCAGCCACCGAAAACCTGGCAGGAATTGGCGGCCGATGCCGCCAAACTGCGCGCGGCTGGCATGAAGTGCGGCTACACCAGCGGTTGGCTGGGTTGGATCCAACTGGAGAACTTCAGCGCCTGGCATGGCGTGCCGTTCGCCAGTGAAAACAACGGCTTTGGTGGCACCAGTGCCAAGCTGGAGTTCAACCAGCCGCTACAGGTGAAGCATATTCAGTTCCTGCAAGACATGAACAAGAAGGGCGACTTCACCTACTTCGGCCGCAAGGACGAACCTACCGAGAAGTTCTACAACGGCGACTGCGCCATGGCGACCGCCTCTTCCGGCTCGCTGGCCAGCATCCGCAAATACGCCAAGTTTGATTTCGGCGTGGGCATGATGCCTTACGATGCTGACGCCAAAAATGCACCGCAGAACGCCATTATCGGCGGGGCCAGCCTGTGGGTGATGAACGGCAAAGACGCGGCGACCTACAAAGGCGTGGCGGAGTTCCTGCAATATCTGGCCCAGCCTGAGATTGCCGCCGAATGGCATCAAAAGACCGGCTACCTGCCGATCACCACTGCTGCCTATGAAATGACCAAGCAACAGGGCTTCTACGACAAAAATCCAGGTGCCGATGTGGCTACTCGCCAGATGCTGAACAAGCCACCGTTGGCGTTCACCAAAGGGCTGCGTCTGGGCAATATGCCGCAGATCCGTACCGTGGTGGATGAAGAGCTGGAAAGCGTATGGACCGACAAGAAAACCCCGCAGCAGGCGCTGGATGCTGCAGTACAGCGCGGTGACGTGTTGCTGCGCCGCTTCGAGGCTTCCACCAAGTAAGCGTCAGATTGGGCGTTCTTTTGCCAAACGACATCGATCCACTCCCTCTCCCTTTGGGAGAGGGCTGGGGTGAGGGGCTTATACCCCCCCTCATCCCCATTTAACGGTTAACCCTATGTCATCATCCCGTCCCGGCTTCGGCTGTAGCTGGCTGCCCTATGTGTTGGTGCTGCCACAACTGCTGATCACCGTCGTGTTCTTCCTGTGGCCTGCCGGTCAGGCGCTGTGGTACTCGGTACAAAGCGTCGATCCGTTCGGCCTTTCCAGCCAGTTTGTCGGGTTGGACAACTTCACACAGCTGTTTCAGGACCCGTATTACCTGGACTCTTTCTACACCACGCTGTTGTTCAGCTTCCTGGTGGCCGGTGCTGGCCTGCTGGTATCGCTGTTCTTTGCCGCGCTGGTGGACTATGTGCTGCGCGGCAGCCGTTTCTATCAGACCTTGATGATCCTGCCCTATGCGGTTGCCCCTGCGGTAGCGGCGGTGCTGTGGATCTTCCTGTTCAGCCCCGGCATGGGCCTGATCACCCATGTGCTCGCCGGTTTCGGCTACGACTGGAACCATGCGCAAAACAGCGGACAGGCGATGTTCCTGGTGGTGTTGGCATCGGTGTGGCAGCAAATCAGCTATAACTTCCTGTTTTTCCTGGCCGCATTGCAATCCATCCCGCGTTCTCTGGTGGAAGCGGCGGCGATCGACGGGGCTGGCCCGGTGCGGCGTTTCTTCAACCTGGTGCTGCCGCTGATCACGCCGGTGAGCTTCTTCCTACTGGTGGTCAACCTGGTGTATGCCTTCTTCGACACCTTCCCGGTGATCGACGCCGCTACCGGCGGTGGGCCGGTACAGTCGACCACCACGCTGGTGTACAAAATCTATCGTGAAGGCTTTGCTGGTCTGGATCTGTCCAGTTCGGCGGCGCAGTCGGTGGTGCTGATGCTGCTGGTGATTGGCCTGACGGTGATCCAGTTCCGCTTTGTCGAACGTAAGGTGCGCTACCAATGATTGAGAACCGACGCGGGCTGGATATCTTCAGCCATACGATGCTGATTGTTGGCGTGCTGGTGGTGCTGTTCCCGCTGTATGTGGCCTTTGTGGCCGCCACGCTGGACGATCAGCAGGTGTTCCAGGTGCCTATGACGCTGGTCCCCGGAGGGCACCTTTGGGACAACATCCGCCATATCTGGCAGGGCGGAGTGGGCACTATCAAGGTGCCGTTCTCGATGCTGCTGCTCAACAGTGTGATCATGGCGCTGGCGATCACCTGCGGCAAAATCGTGGTCTCGGTGCTGTCCGCCTATGCCATCGTCTATTTCCGTTTTCCGCTGCGCAGCCTGTTCTTCTGGCTGATCTTCATGACGCTGATGCTGCCGGTCGAGGTGCGTATCTTCCCGACGGTGGAAGTGATCTCCAACCTCAACCTGCTGGACAGCTACACCGGACTCACGCTGCCGCTGATGGCATCGGCCACGGCCACCTTCCTGCTGCGTCAGTTCTTTATGACCCTGCCGGATGAGCTGCTGGAGGCTGCCCGTATCGACGGAGCCGGGCCGATGCGCTTCTTTTGGGACATCGTGCTGCCGCTGTCGAAAACCAATCTGGCGGCGCTGTTTGTCATCACCTTTATTTACGGCTGGAATCAGTATCTTTGGCCGATCCTGGTCACCAGTGACGCCTCGATGAGCACGGCGGTGGCGGGGATCCGCAGCATGATTTCCACCTCCGGCGCGCCGACCCAGTGGAATCAGGTGATGGCGGCAATGATGTTGACTTTGATCCCGCCGTTGGCGGTGGTTCTTCTGATGCAGCGCTGGTTTGTGCGCGGCCTGGTTGATAGCGAGAAGTAACGAATATGGCAGGTTTAAAACTACAGGCAGTCACCAAGTCTTACGACGGCAAAACGCCGGTGATCAAGCAGATCGATCTCGACGTGGCTGACGGCGAATTTATTGTGATGGTTGGCCCCTCCGGCTGTGGCAAATCGACGCTGCTGCGGATGGTGGCCGGGCTGGAGCGCACCACCAGCGGGGATATCTATATTGATAGCCAGCGTGTGACCGATCTGGAACCGAAAGATCGCGGCATCGCCATGGTGTTCCAGAACTACGCGCTGTATCCGCATATGAGCGTGTACGACAACATGGCCTATGGCCTGAAAATCCGTGGCTTTGGCAAACAGCACATCCGTCAGCGGGTAGAAGAGGCCGCGCGTATTCTCGAGTTGGAACCGCTGTTGCAACGCAAACCGCGTGAGCTTTCCGGTGGCCAGCGCCAGCGGGTGGCGATGGGGCGCGCGATTGTGCGCGAACCGGCGGTGTTCCTGTTTGATGAACCGCTCTCCAACCTGGACGCCAAATTGCGTGTCCAGATGCGCCTGGAATTGCAGCAGCTGCATCGCCGCCTGAAAACCACCAGCCTGTATGTCACCCACGATCAGGTTGAAGCGATGACGCTGGCGCAGCGGGTGATCGTGATGAATAAAGGTGTGGCGGAGCAAATTGGTACGCCGAGCGAGGTTTATCAACGTCCGGCGACGCTGTTTGTCGCCAGCTTTATCGGTTCCCCGGCGATGAACTTGTTGCCTGGCACGCTGAGTGTGGACGGCAAACAACTGCAACTGACCGGTGGCATGGCACTGGATCTGCCAGAGCCTCGGCCACAGTGGGGCGGACAGGAGTTGACGTTGGGTATCCGACCGGAGCATATTCAACTGAGTACGCGCGAGCAGGGCGGGATCCCGCTAGAGCTGCAAACGCTGGAACTGCTCGGTGCCGATAATCTGGCACACGGCCAATGGGGGAGTTCAGGCGTGATCGTCCGCCTGAGCCATGAAACCCTGCCGCCTGCGGGCAGTACCCTGTATTTACAGCTGCCTGCGTCGGCGCTGCACTTTTTTGCTACCCACAGCGGAACACGGATGGATTGATGACTACAGCCTGGCCTTATCCCCATATTGTCGCCCATCGCGGCGGCGGTTCTCTGGCACCGGAAAATACCCTGGCGGCGATAGATGTCGGCGCGCGTCATGGCCACAAGATGATCGAATTTGACGCCAAACTGGCGCAGGACGGGCAGATTTTCCTGCTGCATGATGACACGCTTGAACGTACTAGCAACGGCTGGGGCGTGGCGGGCGAACTGCCATGGGAAAAACTGGTCGAACTGGATGCCGGTGACTGGTACAGCTCGGCCTTTAAAGGGGAGCGTTTGCCGCTGCTGTCTGACGTGGCGGAGCGCTGTAAGCAGCACGGCATGATGGCCAATATTGAAATCAAGCCAACCACCGGCAGCGACGAGGAAACCGGCCGCGTGGTGGCCTTTGCCGCCAGCATGTTGTGGCAAGGGCAAACCGATCCGCTGCTTTCTTCATTCTCGGTGGAAGCTCTGGCAGCGGCGCAGCAGACCGCCCCAGAACTGCCGCGTGGCCTGTTGCTGGACAAATGGGATGACAATTGGCGTGAGCTGACCGAGCGCCTGGGCTGTGTCTCGCTGCATATTAATCATAAAGAACTGACCGCTGAACGTGTCGCGGTGCTGAAAGATGCCGGGCTGCGTATTCTGGTGTATACCGTCAATCAGCCGGAGCGGGCGCGTTTGTTATTGAATTGGGGCGTTGACTGTATTTGCACCGACCGGATAGATGTGATCGGTCCGGATTTTTAAACGGTTAATTTAGTAGATAAAGATCACCCCTCACCCCGACCCTCTCCCACAGGGAGAGGGAGCCAGTCCGTGCACTGTGTTAGCCCGAGTTTCTTCCGGGGTATCAGAGAGTTCGATCGGATTCTGATGGCAGTCTGTACACTGGATTAGCCTGAATTTCTCCGGAGTATCAGCGAGCTCGATCGGTCCCCTCTCCCTGTGGGAGAGGGGTAGGGTGAGGGCCATTCACTTTGACTAAACCAGAACATAGCGACGTCAGCCCGTTGCCGCCGCGCCATCGGAAGGGATGCGATGCCTGCCTTTATTGTTTCGCTGTGGCACCAGATAGTGCTGTCTTTGCCGTTATTTGTGCTGATCGTGCTGGGATATGGCCTTATCCGCTGGGGAAAGTGGCCATCTACCATCACCGATGGCGTGACCCGCTTTGTGTTTTCCCTCGCCCTGCCTGCCATGTTGTTTCGCATGATGTGCGATTTCTCGCAACGTCCAGCAGTGGATGCCCGCCTGCTGATCGCCTTCTTCGGCAGTTGCCTGATCGTCTTCGTAATCGGCCGCATTGCCGCACGGCGGATCTTCAAGCTGGACGGCGTTTCGGGGTCGGTATTCGCTCTGGGCGGCATTTTCTCCAATAACGTCATGCTTGGCCTGCCGATCGCCACGGTGATGCTAGGCGAGGAAGCCATTCCGTCGGTGGCCTTGGTGCTGGTATTCAATGGCCTGATTCTGTGGACGCTGGTGACCATCTCCATCGAATGGGCACGTAATGGCTCTCCCACGCTGCAAGGCTTTATCAAAACGGCGCGCAGCGTGCTGACCAATCCGCTGATTATCGGCATCCTGTCTGGCACGCTGTTCAGCCTGACCGGCCTGCCACTGCCGGTGTTTGTCGATCAACCGGTCAGCATGCTGGGCCAGGTGGCGGCTCCGCTGTCGCTGGTGGTGCTCGGTATGGGGCTGGCGGAATACCGTATCAGCGAAGGCTGGCAACTGAGCAGCGCCATCTGCTTTCTCAAGCTGATCGTCCAGCCGATGGTGGTCTGGCTGCTGGCTTGGTCAATGGATTTACCTCCGATGGAAACCCGTGTGGTGGTTCTGCTAGGCTCCATGGCGGTGGGGGTGAACGTCTACCTGATGTCACGGCAATTTAACGTTCTAACGGGCCCTGCCGCTACCAGCCTGGTGATGTCCACTGCGCTGGCGGCGATCACCACCCCGTTAATCCTCACCGTTATGGGGGTAAGGGTGTAGCCGGGAGCGGTGCCTGCGGTATTACCGGAGCAGTCTGGTTAAAGGGATTAACCGGCTGATTGCCGTTTTGCAGCATCTTGCCAGTGGTCATCTGTGGCTGCATCGGGTTGTTATTGCCGTTATAGGGCAGCATTTTCGGCTGGTTGGCCTTGAGCGGATAACCCTGCTGCTGGCGCTGCTCCATCTGCTGGTTGTTCAGCATGCGCTGCTGCTGTGCCTGCTGGTCGAGCTGGTTGAGAAAGTGCTGTTGCTGGCTGAGCGTAGTGACCCCGTTTTCCGCCGCAGCCAGCCAAGGTAGCCACAGCAGGGCGGTGATAATAAGGTGACGTTTCATGTTTACCTCCGGTTCTCCCGATAGTCTTAAGCCTAACGTAGTCAGGCAAAATTGCCGTTAGTTTATTTTACATTCAAACGTAAACCTCCTTTGCGCCACATTGTTGTTCTGCTTCCGCTACAATCGCCCTTTCGGATCTTTTAGGGTGAACTTGTCGTGCTGCTTCTGGTTATTACCACCATTTTATGGGCATTTTCTTTTAGCCTGATCGGCGAATACCTGGCAGGCAATGTCGACAGCTGGTTCTCGGTGCTGATGCGCGTTGGGCTGGCTGCGCTGGTGTTTCTGCCGTTCCTGCGCTGGCGCAACATCAAGCTGAAAGTGATCCTGCTGTATATGCTGGTGGGTGCCTTCCAGCTTGGTATCATGTATCTGATTAGCTTCCGTGCTTTTCTCTATCTGACCGTGTCGGAATTCCTGCTGTTTACGGTGCTGACGCCGCTGTACATCACGCTGATTTACGATCTGATCAGCGGCCGCCGTCTGCGTTGGGGCTATCTGTTCAGCGCGTTGCTGGCCGTGCTGGGGGCGGCGATTATCCGCTACCACCAACTGAGCGATCACTTCTGGTGGGGGCTGCTGCTGGTGCAGGCGGCGAATATCAGCTTCGCCATCGGCATGGTGGGTTACAAACGCCTGATGGAAGTACACCCGCTGCCGCAACATACGGCATTTTCCTGGTTCTATCTGGGCGCGGCGGCAGTAGCGGTGGTCGCCTGGTTCCTGTGGGGTAATCCGAACCAACTGCCAACCACCAACCTGCAATGGGGCATTTTGGTTTGGCTGGGCGTGGTGGCTTCCGGATTGGGCTACTTTATGTGGAACTACGGGGCGACACAGGTGGATGCTGGTACGTTGGGCATCATGAACAATATGCATGTGCCCGCGGGCCTGCTGGTTAATTTTGCTGTTTGGCATCAGCAGCCGCACTGGGCCAGCTTTATTATCGGTGGCTCGGTGATTGTCGCCTCGCTATGGGTACATCGCCGCTGGGTCGCGCCGAAAGCGGCTAGCGGCTAGCCGCTAGCTTAAAGACGCTAAGGACTTGGTGTCTGGCAGGCTGCCCATCGGCCGGGCGGCATCACGCACGAACGGCAGATGCTCGCAGGCGTGCTGACGTGCCGAGCGGATAAAGGCTTCGGTGACCGTTTGGCGCTGCTCACCGTCGCGGGTAGCGGCATACAAGCGGCTCCACAGGCCATCCCCGAGCGTCTTGGTGACGACCAGCCCCTGGCGCTCAAAACTCTCCACCACCCAGTGCGGTAACGCGGCGATCCCCATCCTGGCCGACACCATTTGAATCAATAACAGCGTGTTATCGACGTTTTTCAGCGCCGGGCTGACGCCTGCCGGCTGCAGGAAATGACGCCAGATGTCCAGCCGTTGGCGCTGCACCGGGTAGATCATCAGCACTTCATCACTCAGGTCTGCCGGTTCAATGTGCGGCTTATTGGCCAACGGGTGATCGGGAGCGAGGATCAGCCGGACTTCAAAGTCGAACATCGGCGAATAGTGCAGCCCGCTGCGCGGCAGGATGTCAGAGGTCAGCACCAGATCCAGCTCACCTTGTTGCAGGGCTGGTTGCGGATCGAACGTCACGCCGGATTTGAAATCCATCACCACCTGCGGGAAATAGGAGCGGAAGTTGTCCAACGCCGGCGTCAGCCACTGAATACAGCTGTGGCATTCGATGGCGATGCGCAGCGTGGTTTGATGCGGTTCGTGGCAGGCCTGCAGCGCCTGTTGGATCTGCGGCAATACCTGCTCTGCCAGCTGTAGCAGGATCTCCCCCTGAGCGGTAAAGCGCAGCGGCTGGCTTTTACGAACAAACAGCTTAAAGCCCAGACGCTGCTCCAGATCGCTGAACTGATGCGAGAGAGCAGACTGTGTCTGATGAAGCTGTGCGGCGGCGGCGGCCAGGGAGCCGGTATTACGCAGAGCCTGTAGGGTCCGTAAGTGTTTCAGTTCGATCATGAGAGTCCTTCACAGTGACAGTGAAAATATTGCGCTTGTGGATCATACAGTACCTGCGGATTATGGATGTGTAAACATCTGGACGGCTAAATGGGAAATATGACGATGACAATTCTAAATCACACACTGGGTTTTCCACGCGTTGGTCTGCGTCGTGAACTGAAAAAAGCGCAGGAAAGTTACTGGGCAGGTAATTCAACACAGGAAGAGCTGTTGGCGGTTGGCCGCGAGCTGCGCGCTCGTCACTGGCAACAACAACAGCAGGCCGGGGTGGATTTGGTGCCGGTTGGCGATTTTGCCTGGTACGATCACGTGCTGACCACCAGCCTGCTGCTGGGCAACGTCCCGGCACGTCACCAAAATAAAGATGGCTCGATCGATCTCGATACCCTGTTCCGTATTGGCCGTGGCCGCGCACCCACCGGTGAACCTGCGGCAGCGGCGGAAATGACCAAATGGTTTAACACCAACTATCACTACATGGTGCCTGAGTTTACTCAAGGCCAGCGGTTCAAACTGGGCTGGACTCAACTGCTGGATGAAGTTGACGAAGCGTTGGCGCTGGGCCACAAAATCAAGCCGGTGCTGTTGGGCCCGTTAACCTATCTGTGGCTGGGCAAGGTGAAGGGCGAGCAGTTCGACCGTCTGTCACTGCTGAACGATATCCTGCCGGTCTACCAGCAAGTGCTGGCGGAGCTGGCCAAACGCGGCATCGAGTGGGTACAGATCGACGAACCTGCGCTGGTGCTGGAACTGCCTAAAGCCTGGTTGGAGGCCTTTAAACCGGCTTACGCCGCGCTGCAAGGCCAGGTCAAACTGCTGCTGACCACCTATTTCGACAGCATTGGCCATAACCTCGACACCATCCGCGAACTGCCGGTGCAGGGGCTGCATGTGGATCTGGTCGCAGGCAAAGATGATGCTGCTGCCCTGAACAACGCGTTGCCTAAAGAGTGGGTGCTGTCGCTTGGGGTGATCAATGGCCGTAACGTCTGGCGTGCTGATGTGAGCAGTTGGTTTGAACGCCTGCAGCCGCTGGTTGGTAGCCGCCCGCTGTGGATCGGCACCTCGTGCTCGCTGCTGCACAGCCCGATCGATCTGAGCGTGGAAAGCCGCCTGGACGAAGAAGTGAAAAGCTGGTTCGCCTTTGCGCTGCAAAAATGCGCCGAACTGGCGCTGTTGAGTTCAGCTCTGAATGCACCAGGGGCAGATAAACAAGCCAAACTGGATGCCTACAGCGCCCCAATCCGCGCCCGCCGCCAATCCAGCCGTGTGCATAATGCGCAGGTTGAGCAACGCCTGGCGGCCATCACTGCCAAAGACAGCGAACGTCAGCGCCCTTATGAACAACGTGCTCAGGCTCAGCGCGATCGCTTCAACCTGCCAGCCTGGCCAACCACCACCATCGGCTCCTTCCCGCAGACCACCGAAATCCGCGGCCTGCGTCTGGACTTCAAGCAGGGCCGCCTGGATGGTAGCAACTACCGCACCAGCATCGGCGAACATATCAAGCAGGCCATCGCCGAGCAGGAACGCCTGGGGCTGGATGTGCTGGTGCACGGCGAAGCCGAGCGTAACGACATGGTGGAATACTTCGGCGAGAACCTGGACGGCTTCGTGTTCACCCAAAACGGTTGGGTACAGAGCTACGGTTCCCGCTGCGTGAAACCACCGGTGATTATTGGCGATATCAGCCGCCCGGAAGCCATCACCGTAGAGTGGGCCAAGTTTGCCCAGTCGCTGACCGACAAGCCGGTAAAAGGCATGTTGACCGGCCCGGTGACCATTCTTTGCTGGTCCTTCCCGCGTGAAGATGTGAGCCGTGAAGTGATCGCCAAACAGATTGCGTTGGCGCTGCGTGATGAAGTGGAAGACTTGGAGAAGGCCGGTATCGGTATTATCCAGATCGACGAGCCTGCTCTGCGCGAAGGCCTGCCGTTGCGCCAGTCCGATTGGGCCGCGTACCTCGACTGGGCGGTGGATGCCTTCAAACTGAACGCCGCCGTGGCGCAGGATGATACCCAGATCCACACCCACATGTGTTATTGCGAGTTCAACGACATCATGGATTCTATCGCGGCTCTGGATGCAGATGTGATCACCATCGAAACCTCTCGTTCCGATATGGATCTGCTGGAAGCGTTCAAAGAGTTCGACTATCCAAATGAAATCGGGCCGGGCGTTTACGACATCCACTCGCCGAACGTGCCAAGCGTGGAATGGATCGAAGCGCTGCTGCGTAAAGCGGCACAGAATATCCCGGCGGAACGCCTGTGGGTGAACCCGGACTGCGGCCTGAAAACCCGTGGCTGGCCAGAAACCCGCCAGTCGCTGGCCAACATGGTGTTAGCGGCTCAGCGTCTGCGCGACCAGGTGGTCTGATCCAAAAACGATATTTTACTCAAGGGCGCTTTGGCGCCCTTTTCTTGTTCTACTCCCGCGTTTTCCTCGCCGCTATTGGTTATTATCAAGTCTCGTTGTTCACTTGGTTTGAAGGATTATTCCCGATGAAACACCCGCTGGTGGCCGTGTTGGCTCCGCTGCTCGATGACGGGCAGGGGATCCGGCAGGTTTATTTTGCCGGTAACCAACATCCGGCCCCGGAGCTGGCTTATCAGGTAGGCTTTCCACGCCTTGAGCTGGTGGTGGACGGGGAGCAGGAAATGGAGTGGGAGGGCAGCCAGGGAGTGCGGCAACAACAGATACTGCTGCCGGGGGATGTGCTGTTTGTCCCGGCGCAAGGCTGGAACAGCCCGCGCTGGCAGCAACCTACAACCACGCTCAGCCTGTTGTTTGGCAAGCAGCAACTCGGCTATAGCCTGCTGGGCTGGGATGGGGAAAACACGCTGCCGCTGGGTAAGGATAACGTGGCGCGCCGTGGCCCGCGTGTGGGGTCGTTCATGTTGCAGGCGCTTAACGAACTCTCCTGGCATCAGAGCGATCAGCCTACCGCGCGTTTCCTGGTAAAGGGCTTGCTGAGCCATGCGCTCGATCTGTTTGGCACCTCGGTGAGAACCGCCTCGCGCAGCCAGGCGCTGTTTGATGCGGTGCGGGGTCACCTGGAGGAACATTATCGTGAGCCGCTTACCCGCGAGTCGGTGGCCCAGGCGTTTTATATCTCACCGAATTACCTTTCTCATCTGTTCCAGAAGGCCGGTGGCATCGGGTTTAACGAATATCTTAATCACGTGCGGCTGGAGCAGGCGAAGCACCTGCTCAAACGCTATGACATGAAGGTGAAAGAGGTGGCGCACGCCTGCGGGTTTGTCGACAGTAACTATTTCTGCCGCCTGTTTCGCAAGAACACCGAACGTTCCCCGTCGGAGTATCGCGGTCAATACCACAGTGAACTGGGCCCCTCACCCCAACCCTCTTCCACAGGGAGAGGGAGTTGATAGCCCTTGCTCTTTTGCAAGTATAGAGTCCATATCAGCAAATGCTATCGTCCCCTCATCCAAGGTGAGTCACTGCAATTTCAAGCACACTCGATCGGTCCCCTCTCCTTGGGGAGAGGGTTAGGGTGAGGGGGGCTAACACCGTAGTTAAACTACGCGGATATGCGTTTCCTGGGGCGAAGCGGCTGCCTTGCGTACCGCACTGAGCGCCTTCTCCGGCGTGCGCAGAAAGGTGTTGATGCCGATCTGCACGCAGCGGTGGTGCTCAAAACGCTCACTTTCCGCCAGCAGAATATCGCTGATCAACAGCACCACGTCGGCCTGGGCAAGATCGTCCGCCGTCAGCGAATTTTCAATCCCCAATGCACCCTGGGTTTCTACTTTGACCGGCCATTTCTCCTGCGTGCACAGTTTTTCCAGCCGCTCGGCAGCCATGTAGGTATGGGCGACCCCGCTGATACAGGCCGTTACCGCTACGAGTTTTATCGTCATGTCAGCCCCTTTTTCTGCTGTTCAACCGCCAATGATCACCCGGTAACCCGCCTGTTGCGCCATCGCCTGTAAGGGAGCGATCTGTAGTTCCGTTGGGGCCGCTACGCCGCGCATGACATATTCGCGCCCCAGCAGGCTATATTTCGCCTCGCCGTACTGATGAAAAGGCAGCAGATGGATCTCTTGTAGCCCAAAAGGCGCCAGGAATGCCAGCACCTGCGCCATATTCTCCGTGCTCAAAGTGTAGCCGGGTATTAACGGCAGGCGCGGGATCAGGTTAACTCCGCGCTGCACCAGCGCGGTAAAGTTTGCCAGCACCCGTGGCAGATTGATGTTCAACTGATGTTTGGCGGCCTCGGCATCCATGATTTTCAGATCGAACAGGACTTGGTCGCAGTGTTCTGCCAGGGCCAGCACCTGGGCCTGCGAGGCATCTCCGGCGGTTTCAACGGCGGTATTGATGCCCAACGCCTGCAAGCGCTGCAACAGTTGGGTGGCAAACTCGGCTTGCATCAGTACTTCGCCACCGGAAAGCGTCACCCCGCCGCCGGAGGTGCGATAAAACACCTCATCCTTGAGGATTTGCTGTAACAGCGCCTCCAGCGTGATGTTTTGCCCGATCAGTTCCATCGCTCCGCTTGGGCACTCCTGTGCGTCGTTCAGGCAGGGTTGGCATCGCAGGCATTTGGCCTCGCGCCGCACGCGATGGATCTTGCCGGACATCGACTCCGGGTTGGCACACCAAGGGCAGCTATGTGGGCAGCCTTTGAAAAACACCACGGTGCGGATACCGTGGCCGTCGTTCAGTGAATAACGCTGAATATTGAAGATCCGGGCCTGTGGCTCTGCGGGCGTCGCCCGGGAAAACCCGGGCGTGATCAGGTTACAGTTGATGCGCTGTACGGCGGATGATGTCATCCTGGATCTCCTTCGACAGCTCCACGAAGAATGCGCTATAGCCGGCAACACGCACCACCAGCCCGGCGAAGTCCTGTGGCCTGGCCTGCGCTTCCTTCAGCGTTTCGGCATTCACCACGTTGAACTGCACGTGTTGTAGCTTGAGCTTGGTAAAGGCCCCGAGGAAATCAGCCAGTTTATTCAGCCCTTGCTGACCTTCCAGCGTACTTGGGGTGAATTTTACGTTTAGCAGCGTACCGTTGGAGAGCAGGTAGTTATCCAGCTTGCTCACCGATTTCAGCACCGCCGTCGGCCCCTGGCCATCCTGGCCGAGCATTGGCGAAAGCCCGCCGTCCGCCAATTGTTCCCCTGCATAGCGCCCGTCTGGTGTGGCTCCCACCACCGCCCCCAATGGCACGTGGGCAGAAACGGTATAAGATCCGGGGGTAAATTGACCGCCGCGCGGGTTACGGTACTGTTCCACCTCTTTGCAGTAAAATCGCAGCAGATCGGCACTGATCAGGTCAACTTCGTCGATATCATTGCCGTATTTGTCGAAGCGGTTGATCAACCGTGCGCGGATCTTTTCCCCTTCCGGCGTGGCGAAGTTGGCCTTCAGCGTGGCCAGTAGCTCATCAAAGCTCAGGCGCTGTTGATCGAACACCAGGCCTTTCAGGGCAAACAGCGAATCGCTCAGGTTGGCGATGCCGATACCTTGTACCCCGGAGAAGTTGTAGCGTGCGCCGCCTTCGGTGATGTCTTTGCCGTTTTGCAGGCAGTCATCGATAAAGGAAGACAGCAGCGGCACCGGTGCCCAGTCGCGGTGGCCGATATCGCAGATGTTGCTGCCTTCGGCCATCAGCCGGACGTAATGACGGATCTTTTCGCGAATGTGATCCAGCAACTGCGGATAGGTGAGGCTGGCGTTGCCTTCGTTATCCAGCAGCGTCAACTCCATCACTTTCAGCAGGTTGAACATGGCAATGTCGTGCAGGCCGTAGGTGCGCCCTGGGATCGACAGCTCAACACAGCCCACCACCGCATAATCACGCGCATCTTCCAGTGAGACGCCACGGTTCAGGAACGCTGGCACCACCACCTCATCGTTAAAGATTTGCGGAATACCGGTGCCGAGGCGGATGGTTTCGGCGGTTTTCAGCAGGAATGGCCGATCGATGAACTCATTGACCCGCACGCCCAGGTTCGGCTGCGGCAGGCGGATATTCTGGTAGGCATCCAGGCACAGGAAAGACAGCACGTTGACCGCGCTGCGGCCGGTTTCCGTCAGGCCGCCCAGCAAGATGGTATAGCCGGTAGGGAACCCTGCGAAATAACGAGCACTGGAAGTAGAGCGCAGCAGCACGATGTCGTTGCATTTCACCCACAGGCTTTCCAGCAGCTCCTTCAGGAAGGCCGGATCCTGCCCCTGATTGAGGGAGGCTTGATAAAATGGCAGCATGTACTGATCGAAACGGCCCAGCGACAGGGAGCTGGCGTTGGATTCATACTGCAAAATGATGTTCATATACCAGAACAGCTGACACGCCTGGTAGAAATCCTGCGGCTTGTGGTGGGCGTTGTGGCTGGAGATCTCGGCGATGCGCAGCAGCTCGGCGTGACGAGTCTCATCGCTGCATTGCTCCGCCATTTGGCGTGCCAGGCTGGCATAGCGCAGGATATGGCGCTGTGAGGCATGTAACAACAATAGTGCGGCAGCATAAAATGCGTTGTCTGGCTGCTGATCCGCATGGCTTTGCAGTTCGGCTAGCAGGCTATCCAGGCCGTTATTCAGCAGGCGCGGATAATCGATGATGATATGCCCCTGGCCCTTATCTGTCTGGTTGACGCTGAAAATCTGGGTCTGGGTAGCGGCTTTAACCTCCTCTGACATCTGGCCGTTGATGAAATCCTTCATTGAACGTTTTTCCCAATAAGGGTAAAGCTGCTCGCGATACACCTGCTTGTCCGCTTCGGAAATGGCAAAGCGATCCTGCGGACGGGTTGGGAAAGCATCCAGTTCTTTCAGCAGCCAGTAAGGGTCCATCTCTGGCGACACGATCCCGGCCCGCGGCTTCACCGTACGGTTACCGGCAATCAGTTCATCTTCCCGCAGGGTGATTGCCACGTGATCGAGAATATAGGCGGTTGCCTTGGCACGGCGGATGATGGTGGGTTCTCCCTCGGTCTGCCGGTGGCTGGCGGTATAGAGCAGTGCGCGTTCGAGTGAAATTTCACGCGGGGCGGAGAACAGGGCGGCTTTTAGACGTTCGATCCGGGAGATCATCACATTTTCCTTTTGTGCGGTAATGGGGCGGGAAAACCCGGCACGTCGTGCCGGGCTGGCTGAGCGGTTAAGCCTTTTGCGCTAAATGGGCGGCAATCTTCTCCATGATGGCATCGGCTCGTTTTACCGCGTCGCTGATGGCCACGCGTACCACGGTTTTCCCTTTAAAACGTTCTTCAAACTTGATGCCGATATCCTTGGTCAGGATCACCACGTCGGCGGCTGCCACGTCTTCGGCCGTCAGTTCGTTTTCCAGGCCGATGGAGCCTTGGGTTTCAACTTTGCACTGCCAGCCTTGCGCTTTGGCGGAACGCTCGATGGCCTCGGCAGCCATGTAGGTATGGGCAACGCCAGATGGACAAGCGGTTACAGCGATAATCATGGTCATGGAAAACTCCTCAAAATGGTATGCGTGTCTTGCAAGCTGCACTGTGATTAGCGGCAGCTTGCAGGCGTATTTATTCAGTTAATTTCGAAATCCAAGTCCAGATCATCCTGGGCGACTTTAGTAGCCTGTTTCTTGGCAGCAAAGCTTTTCAGCAGGTTAACCAGCAGGGCGGTGACCACCATGCCCACCAGCAGCGCGGCTACGTAGCCCAGCTTGCCTTCAACGACTGGCAGCACAATCAGACCACCCCAACCGGCGTAGCACTGTGCACCCACCAACGCGGCCGTCACGGCGGCGCAGGCAGAACCAATCATGATGGAGGGGATCACGCGCAGCGGATCGGCAGCGGCGAACGGGATAGCCCCTTCGGTAACGCCGACGCAGCCCATCAGCAGTGCAGCTTTACCCGCTTCGCGCTCTTCTGGGGTGTAGTATTTGCGGCCAATCAGCGTGGCGAATCCCAGGCCGAGCGGTGGGGTGGCGATGGCAACGGCCGCGATGGCGACCACCGAATACACGCCCTGAGCGACGCAGATCAGCATAAAGGCGTAGGCCACCTTGTTAACCGGGCCGCCCATGTCAAACGCCAACATCAGGCCCATGATGATGGCCAGCACGACGATGCTGCCCTGCTGCATACCTTGCAGCCAGTGGGTCAGGCCGTTGGTCAGAGCGCCAACCGGTTCACCCAGGCCCCACATCATGATGCCTGCGGTAAGCAGGGTGCCGATGATTGGGATCACGAAGATCGGCATCACCGAGCGCAGGATCTTCGGCACCGGGATCTTCTTGAGATAGAACACAATAATCCCGCCCAGCAGGCCAGCGATGATCGCCCCGAAGAAACCAGCCCCGAAGGATGCGCCTACCCAGGCCCCAATCGCCGAGGGAGCCAGCGCGGAGCGATCCGAGATGGAGTAGCCGATATAGGCCGCCAGGAAAGGCACCATCAACGTCAATCCAGCCACGCCGATATCAAACAGTTTTTTCAGGTTAGGGTCCGTCGCCGCATCGGGGACAGCCCCTTTGCCATACAGCATCACGGAGATAGCCAGCAAAATGCCGCCGGCGACCACAAACGGGATCATATGGGAGACGCCGGTCATCAAGTGCTGGCGTGTGTTTCTTAGAATAGTGAGTAGCTCTTTCATCGTTCACTCCCTGGCCGCAACCAGCGTGCTTCTGAGATAAAACCACCGGGGAATGACCCCTGATGGATAAAGGTTGTTGGCTATCACAATAGGCATCTGGCGGAACTATCAACAGTGGATAAAATTGCCATTTACTGGATTTTTGTATTGTCTGGAGAAAAGTGCGATCTAACTCAAAGTGTGCGACAGAATAAACCGGGCTTGTGGCAACGGGCTTTGTGAGCGGCATCGCATTTATGCCGTCAGGATACATTTGTCCAGTGTTTGACATTTTTATCCGATAGCTCTGGGCCGCGCTGCGCTTTTATCCTTGTGGCAAACCGGTGTTGTTCACCGCTGCTTTTGGTATGAGGAAAGAGTGATGGCGAAATTTGTGACGTTTACCTGCGCGCTGCCCAACGGGGTACATGCCCGCCCAGCCAGCCATATCGAAACCCTGTGCAACGGTTTCCGTTCCCGCTTTGAATGGCACAACTCGCGTAGCGGCCTGCGTGGCGACGGCAAAAGCGTGTTGTCACTGATCGGTACCGATACTTTGCTGGGTGATGAATGCCGCATCACTATCGAAGGGGAAGATGAACAGGCGGCGTTTGAGCGCCTGAGCCAGTTTATCCAACATGAATTCCCGCACTGCGACGAAGCGTTGCCACAGGTGAATGACCAGGCAGAGCAGGAGCCTATCCCGCAGTCTTTGGCTAACCTGAACCCAACGCTGGTACGCGCTCGCTCCGTCAACCAAGGCACCGCCAATGGCAAACTGGTGCATCTGGCGCGGATAGATTTAAACGCCCTGATGTTGCCGCCTACGCAATCTGTTGAACAGGAGCAGCAGCAGTTGGCCGAAGGGTTGACGCGCTTCGGCAAGGCGTTGGATCTGCAACTGATGGGCGGTAACGGCACCACCACGGCGGTGCTGGAAGCGCATCGCTCCTTGCTACGTGACGGCGCATTCCGCCAGCACCTGCTTGATGGCGTGTTGGCAGGGGAAAGTTGTGCCGCTGCCATTGTGGCCACTGCAGCCCACTTCAGCCAGCAACTGGCACAGTCTGCCAGTGCCTATCTGCGCGAGCGCGAGCTGGATATTCGTGATGTCAGCTTCCAGCTGTTACAGCAAATTTATGGCGAGCAGCGCTTCCCGGCGCAGCAGGCACTGAGTGTAGACAGCATTTGCATCACCGATGAACTGACCCCGAGCCAATTCCTGGAGCTGGACAAGCGTTATTTGAAAGGCCTGTTGCTGGGCAGCGGTGGCAGCACCTCACATACGGTGATCCTAGCGCGCTCCTTTAACATTCCAACCCTGGTTGGCGTTGATGCCGCTGCAATGCTGCCATATTTGAATCAATCGGTGCAGATCGACGGCGATCTTGGGCTGGTGGCCTGCGATCTCAGCGAACCGGTTCGTCGCTATTATCAGCAGGAGCAGTGGCTGAGCGAGCAGATCCGCAGCCAGCAAAGCGCCTATCTTGATCAACCGGGGCGTACGGCCGACGGTGTGCGGATGGAAGTTGCCGCCAATATCGCCCATGCGGTAGAAGCGGAGGCGGCCTTCGGCAACGGTGCAGAGGCAGTAGGCCTGTTCCGTACCGAAATGCTGTATATGGATCGCCTGACCGCGCCTTCCGAAGATGAGCTTTACAACATTTACTGCCAGGCAGTGGAAGCCGCAGCAGGCAAGACGATCATCGTGCGTACCATGGATATCGGCGGCGACAAGCCGGTGGATTATCTGAACATCCCGGCCGAAAACAACCCGTTCCTCGGTTACCGGGCGGTGCGTATCTATCAGGAATTCCTGCCGCTGTTCCGCACCCAGCTACGCTCGATCCTGCGTGCTTCGGCACATGGTCCGCTGAAGATCATGATCCCGATGATCTCCTCAATGGAAGAGATCCTGTGGGTGAAGGATCAACTGGCCGAAGTGAAGCAATCGCTGCGTGCCGGACAGATCCCGTTCGACGAAAAAATTCCGCTCGGCATCATGCTGGAAGTGCCTTCGGTGCTGTTTATCATCGACCAGTGCTGTGAGGAGATCGACTTCTTCAGTATCGGCAGCAACGATCTGACGCAGTACCTGCTGGCGGTGGATCGTGATAATGCCAAGGTCATCAAGCACTACAACAGCCTGAACCCGGCGTTCCTGCGTGGGTTGGATCATGCGGTGCGTGAAGTGCACCGACATGGCAAATGGATCGGCCTGTGTGGCGAGCTGGGGGCGAAAGGTTCGGTGTTGCCACTGCTGGTGGGTATGGGGCTGGATGAGATCAGCATGAGCGCGCCTTCCATTGCCGCCACCAAAACCCGCCTGGCCAAGCTGGACAGCCGCGAATGCCGTTTGCTGCTCAACCGGGCCATGGCCTGCCGTACTTCGCTGGAAGTGGAACACCTGCTGGCCCAGTTCCGTATGGAGCAAAGCGATGCGCCGCTGATCACGCCGGAATGCATTGCCCTGGGGGCAGATTGGCGCAGCAAAGAAGAGGTGATCAAAGGGATGGCAGATAACCTGCTGCTGGCCGGGCGTTGCCGTTACCCCCGTAATCTTGCCGCCGATTTGTGGGCGCGTGAGGCGGTATTCTCCACCGGCCTGGGCTTTGGCTTTGCCATTCCGCATACCAAATCTGAACATATTGAACAGTCCACCATCAGCGTGGCCAAGCTGGCGCAGCCGGTTGTTTGGGGCGATGAAGAGGCGCAGTTCGTGATCATGCTGACCCTTAATAAACATGCCGCCGGCGACCAGCATATGCGTATTTTCTCCAAGCTGGCGCGGCGCATCATGCATGAAGGTTTCCGTGACGCACTGGTAAACGCAGTGTCTGCCCAACAGGTAGAAGCGTTGCTGAAACAAGAGCTTGAACTGTAATCCATTTTTGGGCGCTGCGGCGCCCTTCATTTTTAGCCTTGAGGAGCAACTATGGAACTCTATCTGGATACTGCCGACATCAATGCGGTAAAACGTCTGGCACGTGTGTTGCCGTTGCAAGGGGTGACAACTAACCCGAGCATTGTGGCAGCGTCACGCACGTCGCTATGGGAAGTGCTGCCCGCTTTACGCGATATCATCGGTGGTGAAGGGAAGCTGTTTGCCCAGGTGATGGCGACCACGGCCGAGCAGATGGTTGAAGAGGCGGTCATGCTTCACCAGCGCGTTCCTGGCGTGGTGGTGAAAGTACCTGTGACGAGTGAAGGGCTGGCCGCGATCAAAATCCTGCAAGGCTTGGCTGTTCCAACGCTGGGGACGGCAGTGTATGGGGCAGCACAGGGGCTGCTTTCTGCCTTGGCAGGGGCGAAGTATGTGGCACCTTACGTCAACCGCGTGGATGCCCAGGGTGGCAATGGCATTGCTACCGTGCAGGAGTTACAGCACTTGTTAGAACTGCACGCCCCGCAGGCCAAGGTGCTGGCCGCCAGCTTCAAGACTCCACGTCAGGCACTGGAGTGCCTGTTGGCAGGTTGTGAAGCTATTACCTTATCGGTCGATGTCGCAGAGCAGTTTATCAGCGCCCCGGCGGTGCAGGCGGCGGTTGAGAAGTTCGAGCACGATTGGCACGGTGCGTTCGGCACTTTGTCACTGAGCTAAGTTAGTTGCTTAACTGACAAGCATCAGGGGCACTTGCTGCCCCTGAAACTGCTGATATTTCCCTCCTAACTCGGCATATTGCGCCCGTCTATTTCACGCCATGCTGGCTGAACCAGGCCAACATGCGCTGCCAACCGTCGGCGGAAGCCTCCGCGTTATAGCTTGGCCGGTAATCGGCGTGGAAAGCATGACCCGCTTCTGGATAAACCACGATTTCCGCATCGGCATTGGCCGCTCTGATCGCCTTGCGCATGGTTTCCACCGTTTCCTGCGGAATGCTGCCATCCTGGCCACCGTATAGCCCAAGTACCGGCGCCGAAAGATCGGTGGCGATATCAACCGGGTGCTTCGGCGAATTCAAGGTTTTCTCCCCCACCAGCTTGCCGTACCAGGCCACTGCCGCTTTCAGCTGCGGATTATGCGCGGCATACAGCCAGGTGATGCGACCGCCCCAGCAGAAACCGGTGATCGCCAACTTGCCGGCATCGCCGCCGTGGCGCGTTGCCCAGTGCGCAGCGTGATCCAGATCCGCCAATACCTGGCTGTCAGGCACCTTGCTGACCAGCTTTTGCATCAGCTCGCTGATTTCGCTGTACTCTCTGGCATCGCCTTGGCGGAAATAGAGTTCTGGAGCGATGGCAAGATAACCCTGCTTGGCCAGGCGGCGGCACAGATCCTGAATGTGCTCATGCACGCCAAAGATTTCCTGCACGACCAGCACAATGGGGAACGGCCCTTGATGATGGGCCGGTTTGGCGATATAGGCTGGCAGATCGTCCCCCTGCGAAGGGATGGTGGTTTCCCCCACGTGTATATCCTGCACATCGGTCAGAATGGTTGAGGTGGCCAACGGTGCGACGGCCGGGGTAAATCCCCCTTTGGCCTGTTTTAACGTCATTTGTTGTTCTGTTTTCATTGATTGCAGGCTCCATGCGTTAGAGAAAAAGCGCGGCAGTTAACTATAGGCAGATTAGCGCTTATTAGCATCGCATGGCGAATTTTCGCGCAGGATAGCAATGGCTGCTCAGGCAGCAAGTTGGTATAAACTGAATGGAGATTAAGCGTGTCAGGGTTTTTTATGTGATATTAATCACAAAAATAATGTAGATGAATTTCTGTTTCTTTATTCAAGGTGATGATCATCACGAAATTTAACAGCGATTGTCAGTAGAATCTCTGTTTGTTCCTCCCAAAAACCGTATCCATGAGGAGTCCCCCATGTCTCAGTCTGACGTTTTCCACCTCGGTCTCACTAAAAACGATCTGCAAGGCGCTACATTGGCCATCGTCCCTGGCGATCCGCAGCGTGTTGAGAAAATTGCCAAGCTGATGGAAAACCCGGTTCATCTGGCTTCCCACCGCGAATTTACCTCTTGGCGTGCAGAACTGGATGGCAAGGCAGTGATCGTGTGCTCAACCGGTATCGGTGGCCCGTCTACCTCGATCGCCGTTGAAGAGTTGGCACAGCTGGGTATCCGTACCTTCCTGCGTATCGGCACGACCGGTGCCATTCAGGCCAATATCAACGTGGGCGACGTGCTGGTGACAACCGCTGCTGTGCGCCTCGACGGTGCCAGCTTGCACTTTGCCCCAATGGAATTCCCGGCAGTGGCAGACTTTGCCTGTACCACTGCGCTGGTTGAAGCCGCCAAGGCTAGCGGTGCTACCACGCATATCGGCGTGACCGCCTCTTCCGATACCTTCTACCCAGGCCAGGAACGTTACGACACCTATTCCGGCCGTGTGGTCAGCCGCTTTAAAGGCTCAATGGAAGAGTGGCAGGCGATGGGCGTGATGAACTATGAAATGGAATCCGCCACTCTGCTGACCATGTGCGCCAGTCAGGGCCTGCGTGCGGGGATGGTTGCCGGTGTGATCGTTAACCGCACCCAGCAAGAGATCCCGAATGCGGAAACCATGAAGAAGACTGAAAGCCAGGCGGTGCAAATCGTCGTTGAGGCTGCTCGCCGTCTGCTGTAATCCCCGTTAAAAGCGGGCCGTTTGACGGCCCGTTTCTCCTTCTGTTACGGTTACCCCCTCTGTGTCATGCTGCTGGCCTGCTGCTGCTGGGGTCTTGCCATTGCTGGCCGTATGGCAGCTAATCTCAAGACAATCAACATAAAGGACGTCTATGACCGCTCAGATTTTGCTCCATCCTTCACTTGCGCCGCTAGACGGTGGCATCAACTTCCGCGATTTAGGCGGCAACAGTGTGGCCGATGGCCGCCGCATCAAACGCGGGCTGCTGTTTCGTTCCGGCGCTCTGGATCGCTTGAGTGAAAACGACTGTAGCTACCTGGCTCAGGTGCCAATGCGCTCGGTGCTGGATTACCGCGACTTCGACGAAGTGCAGGCTAAACCTGACGTGCTATGGTCGGGAGCCGATTATTACCATGTGCCGGCCAACCCGCTCAGCAGCGAAGTGAATGCCAACCTTGAAAAACTCACCGACGAAACGCTGGCCAAGTTTGATGCCCGGGCCTTTATGCTGGAGCTGTACCGCCGCCTGCCGTTCAATAACGCCGCCTATCGCCAACTGGCGCAGCTGCTGGCTCAGCCTGAAGGCGGTGCGATTGTGCAGCACTGTGCGGTAGGCAAAGACCGTACCGGAGTTGGTTCGGCGATGGTACTGCTGGCGCTGGGTGCGGATGAGGCTACGGTAATGGAAGATTATCTGCTGACGGAAACCACGCTGGCGAGCTACCGTGAACATATGCTGGATCAGATCTCCAGCCGCCTGAACGACGCCTCGGTGGCGCAGTTTGCCTATGTGCTCAGTGCACGTGAAGAGTTCCTGGCGACCGCGTTGGGCTGCATTCATGAGCAATACGGTTCCACCAACCGTTGGTTGGAGGCCGAATATGGGTTGGGGCAAAGCCAGCTCGAGACGTTGCAGGCGCTCTATCTGGAATAACGGCACCATGTTTAACCAGGGTTTAACTAGTGAGGAAGGAGGCTGCGTATCCTTGAGGTCGGATCCGTTCTCAAAAGGAGCAGGTTATGAACCTCAATGACGTGATTAACTGGGTTAGCGAAACAGTGCGCCAGCATGAAGCCTGGGCGATCCCGATCGTCTTCTTCCTGGCGTTTGGTGAGTCGCTGGCCTTCCTCTCGCTGTTGCTGCCTGCCACGGTTATTCTGCTGGGGTTGGGGGCGTTGATTGGCGAGAGCGGCATTGCCTTCTGGCCGATCTGGGCGGCGGCGGCCGCCGGTGCCTTCTTTGGTGACTGGCTCTCCTATTGGGTCGGTTATCACTATCAGGGGCGTGTAGCCCATATGTGGCCGCTGTCACGCAATCCGCAGCTGTTGGTGCGTGGCCATGCGTTTTTTGAGCGTTGGGGCGTGCTGGGTATCTTCTTTGGGCGCTTCTTCGGGCCGTTGCGCGCCGTAGTACCGCTGGTGGGGGGCATTTGTGCCATGCCGCAAACCGCGTTCCAGATCGCCAATGTGGCCTCGGCAATGGTCTGGGCCTTCGGCATCCTGGCGCCAGGCGCCTTTGGTATCAAATGGTTTACCCAGTGGATGGCATGAACCGGCGCCTTGCCAAATAACCTCATATTTTAATTATTCAGCGCACAGTGAGAATTCGATCACGAATTTATCCTTAACCGGCGTTTTTTAATTCCCTTATTTTTTTAACGGTGTTACTTTCCCAATAAGTGGATTGTTACTGTGAATAAACAGGCAAAACCCAAACCCGTTGACGAACCAATGTCATGGGTTTGGGTTTTTTTTCGCCCTTATTTTGGCAAATGATCTGCCGATGATTAAAAAAATTAACCTATAGACGTTATTTTGTTCACTAAGGAAAGATTTATGAAAATTAAAACCTGGCTACTGGCCTCCGTACTTGCCGTTTCCTCTGCTGCAGCCTTCAACGTAACCGCCGCGCAAAGCGACAGCGTCGATATCTATTTTGCCCGCCACGGTAAAACACTGCTCAATACCTACGATCGCGTGCAGGGCTGGGCTGACTCACCGCTGACACCGGCCGGGATCGAAACCGCGCGCTATCTGGGGGCCGGGTTGAAGGAGATCCCTTTCGATAGCTTCTACACCAGTGACGCTGGCCGCCAGCGTGAAACGATGCAGGTGATCCTCAAGGAAATGGGGAAGCCGGACGCTAAGGTCACGGAATTGACCGACCTGCGCGAAATGTTCTTCGGCGGTTTTGAAGGACGCGCTAACGCAGAGATGGCCGACGCTGCTGCCAAGAAGCTGGGCCTGGCCTCTGGTGCCGAGATGTTCAAGCAAATGGGCGAAGGCAAGATCAGCCTGATCCCGATGGTGGATGCCATCACGCAAAGCGATGATAAGCAAGAGGCGGAAAGCGCGCAGCAGGTCAAAACCCGTATGCAACGAGCCTTGCATACCATGGTGCAGAATGCGGTGAAGAACGGGGATAAAAACATCCTGGCGGTCTCTTCCGGGCTCTCGATGCAGATGATGATTTCCGATATGACCGATAATCCGAACAAAAATAAGCCACTGACTAATGCGGCCGTCGTCAAGATGACTTATAAAGACGGAAAATATACCGTAACCGATATTGGCGATATGACTTATGTCGCTAAAGGGAAAGCGTTACTCAATAAAGCACCTTGATTATTACCTAATAAAAATAACCCACCCTTTTGGCTCGGGGATATTATCTGGGGCGATAGCATATCGCCTCGGCAGGGATTTTCTATACCTTTTTCGGGGATAACAATAATGAAACGTTCTGCTTTAAGCTGTCTGGTCGCTATTTCGCTATTCTCCACCGCGGCCCAGGCCAGCGTTGATGACGTCCTGAATTCGCCCTTTTTCAGCGACAGCCATGCTGAACTGTCGCTGAAAAACTACTGGAAGTACCTCAAGGAAGATGCCGCCAATCCAAAAGAGGTGCATAACGCCTGGGGGCAAGGGTTGGCGCTGGGCTATCAGTCCGGCTATCTGGCGGACTTTATCGGCGTTAATCTCGATTACTACAGCGCGGTAAAGCTGGGTGCCAGTGATTACTTCAATACTCGTGGGGTGCTGTACAACAACGGCCCCGGCAACAGCAAAGAGAATGCTGCTGGCTACAGCAAGGTGGGCCAGCGCTATATCAAGCTGAAAGGCGACGTGGGTGGCGCAGCGCTGAATGCGCAGGCTGGCTGGCAGGTGTTGCGTAACTACGGCGTGATCTCCACCTCCACTCGCCTGTCGCCTACGACTTACCTGGGTTGGTCCGGTGGCGTAGCCGGTGCCGGGCTCTCTTTGCGCGGCGCGTATGTTGAACGTTCGATGGATCGTAGCTCACCCGACAGCCTGCGCTTGCAAACCAACGATGGCCGCTATATCAACCATCTTGCCAGTGCCGAGCTGGGCTATGAGAATAAAGCATTTAACGGTCAACTGGCCTACGGGGAGTCTCAGGACTATCTGCGCCGTCAGATCTTGCGTATGAGCTACAAGGTCGATGAGAAACTCAGCCTGGGCAGCCAGATTTACACCACTCAGGCGCTGGATGACTATAAACAGATGGCGCTGAGCAAGCGCAACTTCGATCATAACGCCAACCACTATGCGCTGGATGCCAAATGGCAGGAGCCGCTGTGGAGCGTCAAGGTCGGCATCGCCCATACGCGAGCGCCGAAGGGTGACGGCCAGCTTGGCTTCTATCCCCGTCATATGTCCAAAAACTCACGCGGCACCTTTACCTCCATGGCCTATGCCGGTGAAGACTATATGCGCGATGGCGAAACCATGTTGGCCACCATGGCCGAATATCGCATCACGCCTGAGTTTACTGCCGGGCTGGCGGGCAACGTTGGCCAGTTCAGCTACCAAGGTGCTGCGGTGCGTACCGGTGAGATCAACGTCTTTGGCCGCTGGGCTCCCTCCCATCCCAAGCTGAAAAACCTGACGGTATTCGCCATGGCCGGGCCGGGTTGGTCTTATAAGAACAGCAATAAAACGCCGATACTGGTGGATGGCCATTCCCAGACCTCCCACTCGCTGTCCGGCGAGTTTATCGCCGAATATCGCTTCAAACTGTTTTAATCCGCCTTATCTGCACGGTAATGCCTTGGTTACCGTGCTCACTTCCACATAAAAACAGACTGGACATCCATACAGGCTCCCTTTAACGTGGCAGGCAACAGGCGTAAAACGCGCCGCAAGTGCATGCATGACAGGAGGCAGGGTGGATACCAGTTTGGTTTACGGTATTGGTGGCGTAGCGATAGGTTTACTGCTGGGGTGGCTGATCGCCAGCCTGCGTGCGCAACAGCACGGCGCGCAACATGAAACCGACATGCGTCTGCTGGAACAGTCTTTACAGCAGGCACAGCTTGAAACTGCCTCCCGCCAAGAGACGCTGCAACGCCACGAACAGCTGCTACGGCAAAACGATCTGGAACTGCGCACCCTGCACAGCCAACTGGCCGCCGGGCAGGAGAGACTGCAACAGCTCAACCATTGGCGCAATGAATGTGAATTGCTGAACCAGGAGCTACGGGCGCAGCGTGAAGTCAACAGCGCTCAGGAAGCCGAACTGCGTGAGGTGACGATCCGCCTGGAAGAGACCCGGATGGCCGCAGAAGAGAAACAGCGGCTGTTGATCAGCAGTGAACAGCGTTTGACCACCCAGTTTGAGAATCTGGCCAACCGCATTTTCGAAAACAGCGGCCGTAAGGTAGATGAGCAAAATAAGCAAAGCCTGGATCGCCTGTTGGTGCCGTTACGCGAGCAGTTGGACGGTTTCCGCCGCCAGGTGCAGGACAGTTTTGGCCAGGAAGCACGCGAACGCCATACATTGACGCACGAAATCCGTAATCTGCAACAGTTGAATGCGCAAATGGCTCGCGAGGCGCTCAACCTCACCAAGGCGCTAAAAGGCGATAACAAAACCCAGGGCAACTGGGGCGAGGTGGTGCTGAGCCGCGTGTTGGAAGCCTCTGGCCTGCGTGAAGGACATGAGTATGAGACGCAGGTCAATGTGCGGCTGGATAGCCAAAGCCGCATGCAGCCGGACGTGATCGTGCGTTTGCCACAGGGCAAGGACGTGGTGATCGACGCCAAAATGTCGCTGGTGGCCTATGAGCGTTACTTCAACAGTGAAGATGATTTTGAACGCGAAGCAGCGTTGACCGAGCATATCACTTCGCTGCGCGGGCACATCCGTGTGCTGGGCCGTAAAGATTATCAACAGTTACCTGGCCTGCGTTCGCTGGATTATGTGCTGATGTTTATCCCGGTGGAACCCGCCTTCCTGCTGGCCATCGATCGTGAGCCGGAGCTGATTAGCGAGGCATTGCAACATAACATCATGCTGGTCAGCCCAACCACTTTGCTGGTGGCTCTGCGTACCATCACCAACCTGTGGCGCTATGAACACCAAAGCCAGAACGCCCAGCGGATCGCCGATCGCGCCGCCCGCCTGTATGACAAGATGCGCCTGTTCGTTGACGATATGTCGGCCCTGGGGCAGAGCCTGGATAGGGCGCAGGGCAGTTATCACCAGGCGATGAATAAACTGAGCGAAGGCCGTGGTAATCTTATCGGCCGGATCGAGGGCTTCCGCGCGCTTGGGGTTGAGATTAAACGTCCCATCAACCCGCTTTTGGCGCAGCAGGCATCGGAACAACAGGATGATGAGCTGCTCTCTGAGCCAGACGAGGATATCGCCTCGCTCCCGGAGGAAGATAACGACGATAGCAACGAAGAACCGCATCGCACATCGCACGGATGATACCGTTGCAAGGTGGGGTATTACGCGGCTTTCTGGTACACTCCACGACACTAAATTGACTGAATGGCAGGCAGGACAATGGCAGATCAAGCGCAGGAAACCACCGATTTTGGCTTTCGTACCGTAGCAAGAGACGAGAAGCAGGCCATGGTGGCCAACGTTTTTCACTCGGTAGCGGCAAAATATGACGTGATGAACGACCTGATGTCGTTTGGTATCCATCGTATCTGGAAGCGCTTTACCATCGATTGCAGCGGCGTGCGCCGCGGCCAGCGCGTGCTGGATCTGGCCGGTGGTACTGGCGATCTGGCCGCCAAGTTCTCCCGCATGGTCGGTGAGCAGGGGCAGGTGGTGCTGGCGGATATCAACGATTCCATGCTCAAGATGGGGCGCGAAAAGCTGCGCGACCACGGCATCGTTGGCAATATCAGCTACGTGCAGGCCAACGCCGAAGCGCTGCCGTTCCCAGATAATTATTTTGACTGCATCACCATCTCCTTTGGCCTGCGCAACGTCACCGATAAAGACAAAGCGCTGCGCTCGATGTTCCGCGTGCTGAAACCGGGTGGCCGCCTGCTGGTGCTGGAATTTTCCAAGCCGCTGCTGGAGCCGCTGAGCAAGGCTTACGACGCCTATTCCTTCCACGTGCTGCCAAAAATTGGTGAGCTGGTGGTGAAAGATCCGGACAGCTACCGCTATCTGGCAGAATCGATCCGCATGCACCCCGATCAGGAAACCCTGAAGGGGATGATGGCTGCGGCCGGTTTCGAGAACGTCAACTACTTCAACCTGACCGGCGGCATCGTGGCGCTGCACCGGGGCTTCAAGTTCTGATATGGAAATGCCGATGCTGCTAACCCCGTTACTGACCGGCGTGCTGGAAACCTCGCTCAATAGCCTGCTGTTTCGCGATCGCAGCATGAAAGCTGCCCGCCAACGGCTGGCGGGTAAAGTGTTACGTATCGAGCTACAGGAACTCTCTTCGCCGTTGGTTCTGCTGTTCAGCGAACAGCGCGTGGATGTGCTTGGCCAATCAGAAGATAGAGCCGACTGTACGGTGCAAACCCGCGTACCGGTGCTGCTGAAATTGCGCGATCGTCAGCAACTTTCCCCGCTGATGCGCAGCGGCGAGCTGATTGTCGAAGGCGATATTCAGGTGGTGCAACAGCTGGTCGGCTTGCTCGATCTGGCAGAGTGGGATCCGGCGGAATGGCTGGCGCCTTATGTAGGCGACATCGCCGCGCAAGGGGTTAGCCAGATCGTTGGCAAAGGTTTGGGCCTGCTGAAATCCGGTTTGCAGAGCCAGCAACGCTACGTCGCCGAAACGCTGACCGAAGAGTGGCGTATGGCTCCCGGCCCGCTTGAAGTGGTGTGGTTTAACGAAGAGGTTGATGCCACCGTTCGCAGTGTGGACGCACTGATTGCCCGTCTGGACAAGTTGGAGGGTAACCGATGACCCCTGGCGAAATTTGCCGCCTGTATTTGATCGTGCGCGTTTTCCTGAGCTATGGACTGGATGAACTGATCCCCAAGATGCGCTTGACGCTGCCGCTGCGCATTGGCCGTCGCCTGCTGTTCTGGATGCCTAACCGCCATAAAGACCAGCCGTTGGGTGAACGCCTGCGCCTGGCGCTGCAAGAGCTGGGCCCGGTGTGGATCAAGTTCGGCCAGATGATGTCGACCCGCCGCGATCTGTTCCCACCCCATATTGCCGACCAACTGACGCTGTTGCAGGACCGAGTAGCACCGTTCGATGGCGCGCTCGCGCGTAAGCATATCGAGTTGGCAATGGGCGGCCCGCTGGAAACCTGGTTCGATGACTTTGACCAGCAGGCGCTGGCATCGGCTTCGATTGCCCAGGTGCATACCGCCCGGCTGAAAACGACCGGCCAAGAGGTGGTGCTGAAGGTGATCCGCCCGGATATTGGGCCGATTATCAAAGCCGATGTGCGCCTGATGTATCGCCTGGCAGGTTGGGTACCTAAGCTGATGCCGGACGGTCGCCGTCTGCGCCCGCGCGAAGTGGTGCGTGAATATGAGAAAACCCTGCTCGATGAGCTGAACCTGCTGCGTGAAGCGGCCAACGCCATCCAGCTGCGCCGTAATTTTGACGGTAGCCCGATGCTCTACGTGCCAGAGGTTTACTCCGATTACTGCCGTGAAAGCGTGTTGGTGATGGAGCGGATTTACGGTATCCCGGTGTCGGATATTGCGGCTCTGGAACAGCAGAACACCAATATGAAACTGCTGGCCGAGCGTGGCGTCCAGGTGTTCTTTACCCAGGTATTCCGTGACAGCTTCTTCCATGCCGACATGCACCCAGGCAATATTTTCGTCAGCTATGAACACCCGGAAGATCCGTGTTATATCGGCATCGACTGCGGTATCGTGGGTTCCCTGAACAAAGACGACAAGCGCTATCTGGCGGAAAACTTTATCGCCTTCTTCAACCGCGACTACCGTAAGGTGGCGGAACTGCACGTTGATTCTGGTTGGGTACCGCGTGATACCAACGTGGAAGATTTTGAGTTTGCCATCCGTACCGTCTGCGAGCCGATCTTTGAAAAACCGCTGGCGGAAATTTCGTTCGGTAACGTGCTGTTGAACCTGTTCAATACCGCACGCCGTTTCAATATGGAAGTGCAACCGCAACTGGTATTACTGCAAAAGACGCTGCTGTACGTTGAGGGCCTTGGCCGCCAGCTCTATCCGCAACTGGATCTGTGGACCACGGCGAAGCCGTTCCTGGAAAGCTGGCTGCGGGATCAGGTGGGCATTCCGGCGGTGATCCGCGCGCTGAAAGAAAAAGCGCCGTTCTGGGCCGAGAAATTGCCGGAGTTACCAGAGCTATTTTATGACAGCCTGCAACAGCATAAACTGTTGCAACAAAGCGTCGATAAATTGACCGGTCAGATGCAGGCGCAACGCGTTCGGCAAGGTCAATCACGGTATTTGTTCGGGGTTGGCGCTACACTGTTAGTCAGTGGTACGATTTTACTGCTGGGAGGCGTAGAGGTGTTCCCTGCCTGGATGATGGCCGCAGGCGTAGTAGCCTGGGTCGTTGGTTGGAAACGCACCGTCTGAATAAATTAACCATCAGGTTAAGCGTTGTCGCTGTAGCCCTGCAAAAACGGGGCATATCCAACACAAAGATGAAGGGTATATAATGCGGCAACTTGAAAGACAACGGGTATAGACCCTTTTTTAAACCAGAGGTAAGTACAATGGGCGGTATTAGTATTTGGCAATTGTTGATCATCGCGGTGATCGTGGTACTGCTGTTTGGCACCAACAAACTGCGTACCCTAGGTTCCGATCTCGGTGCATCAATCAAGGGCTTCAAAAAAGCGATTGGCGACGACAACAGCACCGCGCCAACCAACACGACTGAAAAAACCAACCACGATGCAGACTTTGCTGCCAAGCCTATCACCGATAAGCAGCCGGAAGTGAAAGCAGCGGAAGAGTCGAAGAACAAAGAGCAGGTATAAACCGTGTTTGACATTGGGTTTGGTGAACTGCTGCTGGTACTGGTGATTGGCCTGGTGGTACTCGGGCCAGAACGGTTACCGGTGGCGGTCAGAACCGTTGCGGGCTGGATCCGAGCGCTGCGCTCTCTGGCAGCTTCGGTGCAGAATGAGCTGACGCAGGAATTGAAGCTGCAAGAACTGCAGGAAAGCCTTAAGAAGGCGGAGAAAGCGGGTTTGCAGAATTTAACGCCGGAACTCAAAGCTTCAATGGATGAGCTGAAAGAGGCGGCTGAGTCGCTGAAACGCTCTTATCACGTCGATAAGGACGAACCGCCGCATACCATCCACAATCCAGTGGTCACCGATCCTGAAGCCATTCACGATGGCGTGACGCCGGCGGAAGCGGCGACTACCGCTTCGGCACCTGTTGCCACACCGCAGCCGACTGAACCTGCGCCAGTCGAGCATAGTGAGCTGGTGGTGCCAACCGTGGCTCAGGCAACGGTCGTGGATCAGCAAATCCCTGCAAAGCAGGCCATCCCAGAGCCTGTGGCGGATAAATCCCCTGCGTCTCAACAACCTAGTGGCGAACGTTAAAACATGGCCGTTGAAGATACCCAACCGCTTATCAGTCATCTGATTGAACTGCGTAAGCGGCTGTTAAATTCGATCATCAGCGTGCTGGCGATCTTTATCGTGTTGGTGTTTTTCGCTAACGATATTTATCAGATCGTGTCTGCACCGCTGATCGATCAGTTGCCTGCCGGGGCGAGCATGATCGCCACCGATGTGGCTTCACCGTTCTTTGCTCCGATCAAGTTGACGATGATGGTTTCGGTGATCGTTGCCGCGCCTTTCATTCTCTATCAGGTCTGGGCCTTTATCGCTCCTGCGTTGTACCAGCATGAACGCCGCCTGATGATGCCGTTGCTGGTCTCCAGCAGCCTGTTGTTCTATTTGGGGATGGCGTTTGCCTACTTTGTCGTGTTCCCTCTGGCCTTTGGCTTTTTTGCCAAAACTGCACCCATCGGCGTCACGATTGCGACCGATATCAGCAACTACCTGAGTTTCGTCATGGCGCTGTTTATGGCGTTCGGCGTGGCTTTTGAAGTGCCGGTTGCCATTATTCTGCTGTGCTGGAGCGGTGTTACTACGCCAGAAGACCTGCGTAAGAAACGCCCGTATGTGCTGGTTGGTGCTTTCGTGGTCGGCATGCTGTTGACGCCACCGGACGTGTTCTCGCAAACCCTATTGGCGATCCCGATGTACCTGTTGTTTGAGGTCGGGGTATTCTTCGCCCGCTTCTATGTCGGGAAGCGGCGCAAGCCGGTAGAGGAAGAAGAGGAAGGCGAAGAGCCACCAGCCTCCTGATACTCGTCTGTCTCTAAGCCGCCCATCGGGCGGCTTTTGCTTTGGAAAAACCATGTTTGATATTGGCGTCAACCTTACCAGCTCCCAATTTGCCAAAGATGCCACACAGGTGGTTGAGCGAGCCAAAACCGCAGGCGTGACGGGGATGCTGATCACCGGCACCAACGCGCAGCAAAGCGAGGCGGCCAGTCACCTGGCCCGTGCGCATAGTGGCTATTGCTGGTCTACGGCTGGCGTGCATCCGCATGATGCCAGCAGTTGGAACGATGAGGTTGCGCAGCACATTCACCGGTTGGCATCGCAGCCCTTCGTTGCAGCCATTGGTGAATGTGGGCTGGACTTTAACCGCAACTTTTCTACCCCGGAACAGCAGGAAGTGGCTTTCAACGCCCAGTTGGCATTGGCCGCCGAGCTCAATATGCCGGTCTTCCTGCATTGTCGCGACGCACACGCACGTTTTGTTGCACTGCTGACCCCTTGGTTGGATAAACTGCCCGCCGCAGTCGTGCATTGCTTCACCGGCAGCGCCGAAGAGTTACAGGACTGTCTGGCGCTGGGGCTGTCGATCGGTATCACCGGTTGGGTTTGTGATGAGCGCAGGGGTCTGGAACTGCGTGCCTTGTTACCCCAAATCCCGGCCGATCGTCTGCTGCTGGAAACCGATGCCCCCTATTTGTTGCCCCGGGATTTACACCCGAAACCTGCATCTCGCCGCAACGAACCCTGTTTTCTGCCCCATATCATCCGGCAGGTTGCGACCTGGCGCGAAGAAGATCCCGCGTGGCTGGGCCAGAAAACTGATGAGAACGCCCGCCGGTTATTCCGGCTGGTCTGAGTTAGGAGAAAATTATGAGCTATGCATTTCCGGGCACCTTCCCTGGTCGCCGTATGCGCCGTGTGCGCCGCCATGACTTCAGCCGCCGTTTGGTCGCCGAGAATCAGGTGACGGTCAATGACCTGATCTACCCGGTGTTTGTCATGGAAGGCAGCAACCGTCAGGAAGCCGTTTCCTCGATGCCTGGCGTATCGCGCATGAGCATCGATCTGCTGATCAAAGAGGCAGAAGCCATTGCCAAGCTCGGCGTGCCGGTGATCTCCCTGTTCCCGGTGATTGAGCCTGGCCTGAAGTCGCTGCATGCCGAGGAAGCCTACAACCCGGATGGTTTGGTGCAGCGCACCGTGCGTGCGTTGAAAGATGCCGTGCCGGAGCTGGGGATCCTGACCGATGTGGCGCTCGACCCGTATACGACCCATGGGCAGGACGGGGTGATCGACGAACATGGCTACGTGATCAACGACATCAGCAAAGAGATTCTGGTTCGCCAGGCGCTATCTCACGCTGAAGCCGGTGCCGAAATCGTGGCTCCCAGCGATATGATGGATGGCCGCATCGGCGCGATCCGCGATCAACTCGAGCTGCAAGGCCTGGTGAATACCCAGATCATGGCGTATTCCGCCAAATATGCCTCATGCTATTACGGCCCGTTCCGTGATGCGCTCGGCTCCACCGGTAACCTGAAAGGCGGCAACAAGAAAACCTATCAGATGGATCCGGCCAACGGCGACGAAGCCCTGCAAGAGATTGCTCAGGATCTGCAGGAAGGCGCGGATATGGTGATGGTGAAGCCGGGGATGCCGTATCTGGACGTGGTGCGGCGTGTCAAAGATACCTTCGGGGTGCCGACCTTCGCCTATCAGGTGTCGGGCGAATATGCGATGCATATGGCGGCGATCCAGAACGGCTGGCTGCAGGAGCAACCGGCGGTGATGGAATCCTTGCTGTGCTTTAAGCGTGCCGGGGCTGATGGTGTGCTGACCTACTTCGCCAAGCGTGTCGCCCAGTGGCTGCATGATGATGCGATGCGCCGTTAATCGGTAGCGGACAAAACAGGCACCCTTGGGTGCCTGTTTGCATTACAGCTTCTGGAACTGCCGGTTATCGATGCTCTGATTAATCTGCTTGTTGATCAAATTCAGCAGCAGCATCGAGCGGGCTTCACCGTCGGGTTCGGTGTAGATCGCATGTAGGCCCTCGAACACGCCATCGGTGATCAACACCGTATCGCCCGGCTGTGGGGTCTCTGGGTCCACATAGTATTCTTCGCTATGTGTCTGGAGCTCTTCGATAACCTGTAACGGTATCTGGGTCGGTAAGGCTCCAAATCGTACAAAGTGGCTGACACCACGGGTAGCGCTGATCGTGGTGGTGTGAATACGTTCCGGATCGAATTCAACAAACAGGTAGTTGGGAAACAGCGGTTCGCTAACGGCGGTACGCTTGCCACGCACGATTTTCTCCAACGTAATCATTGGGCTCAGGCAGTTGACGGCTTGCCTTACCAGGTGTTCCTGGGCCCGCAACAGCTGGCCGCGCTTACAATAAAGTAAATACCAAGATTCCATAGTTTCACATGCCTTTCTGTCAGCCGTTAAGCATACCAAAAGCCACTACGGATACCTAGTGACGCAAGCGTCCATCTTGTTGCCATGAGTTGCGGCAATCCACGGTAGCCAGCATAAAGTCACATATTTGTTTACCTGATTCAGGTATAACAATAGGCCTCAAATTTACGACTGTCACAGTATGGTGGGCAAGCCTGATGCTCAATGTGACGCCTTTATCATTCTTGCACTGAGGGAGAGACATGGAGCTATTTTTACTGAGTAACGGCAAGCTTTCCGGCGAGGCCGAACTGCTCGGTTATGCCAAGAGTCAGCTGTTGGCCATGATTGAACGCCGTAACATCACGTCGGCCGTATTTATTCCTTATGCCATGATCCGCGGTGATTACGACCAGCGTGCGGGGGAACTGTCGCAGACGTTGGGGATCAAGGTTACCAGCATCCACCACGCCGAGTCCCCGGCAGAGGCGATCGCACAGGCCGAGTGTATTTTGGTCAGCGGCGGCAATACCTGGATGCTGAACCAGATGCTGCATGAAAATGGCCTGATTGTGCCAATCCAGCGTGCGGTGCGTGAGCGCGAAGTGCCTTATGTAGGTTGGAGCGCTGGCTGTAACGTGGCGACGCCGAGCATCCGTACCACCAACGATATGCCGGTACGCAGCAGCGTCGTGTTGCCTGCGCTGGGGTTGTTCCCGGTCCAGATCAACCCACATTACATCGATGCCCACATCAGCGGCCACATGGGTGAAACCCGTGATGAGCGCCTGGCAGAGTTCTGTGCGGTAAACCCAAGCGAGTCGGTTGTTGCACTGCGTGAAGGCAGCCTGCTGCACGTCTGCGGCAACGATCTGCGCTACTTCAGCGCCAGGGAGCAGGGCTTTAAAGTGTTCCGCCACGGGGTAGAGATACAGGAATATCATGATACTTTGGCGCTGCGCTCGTTGGTGCCGTTCATCTGCCATTGATAAACCGAAGGGGGCGCAGCATGCGGCGCCCCTACAGATTCAGCATTGTGATGACAACCCAAACTAGTAGCGCTAATGTGGGCAGATTGGCTAGAATTTGTTAATCTATCCGTTGCTGTGAAACGCCTTAAAATCAGCCAGTTAATTAAACGTCGAACCCCCTTGAGATTTTCAGGGATCGTCGTTTAAATCTTCTATAAATCAATGGTGTAATGGCTTGCATGAAATACCGTGACCTACGCGATTTCCTCTCGTTGCTGGAAAAGAGAGGGGAACTAAAACGCATCAGCCAGCCGATTGATCCCTATCTGGAAATGACAGAAATTGCCGATCGTACGCTGCGAGCAGGCGGCCCGGCGTTGCTGTTCGAAAACCCGAAAGGCTACGATATGCCGGTGCTCTGTAACCTGTTCGGCACGCCCAAGCGGGTGGCGATGGGGATGGGGCAGGAAGACGTCAGTGCGCTGCGCGAAGTGGGCAAGCTGTTGGCGTTCCTCAAAGAGCCGGAGCCACCGAAGGGCTTTCGCGATCTGTTCGACAAGGTCCCCAAATTCAAGCAAGTGCTGAATATGCCGACTAAGGTGCTGGGCTCTGCCCCGTGCCAGGAACAGGTGTGGCAAGGGGAAGATGTCGATCTTGGCCGTATTCCGGTGATGCACTGCTGGCCGGAAGATGCCGCCCCGCTGGTCACCTGGGGGCTGACGGTTACCCGTGGCCCGCATAAAGAGCGCCAGAATCTGGGGATCTATCGCCAGCAGGTATTGGGCAAGAACAAGCTGATTATGCGCTGGCTCTCGCACCGTGGCGGCGCGCTGGATTATCAGGAGTGGTGTCAGGAACATCCTGGTGAACGTTTCCCGGTTGCCGTTGCGCTGGGTGCCGATCCTGCCACCATTTTGGGCGCAGTGACGCCGGTGCCGGATAACCTGTCCGAATATGCCTTTGCCGGGTTGTTGCGCGGCAACAAGACCGAAGTGGTCAAATGTTTGTCCTGCGATCTCGAAGTTCCCGCCAGCGCGGAAATTGTGTTGGAAGGTTATATCGAGCAAGGGGAGCTGGCGCCGGAAGGCCCGTATGGCGATCACACCGGTTACTATAACGAGATCGACCACTTCCCCGTCTTTACCGTGACCCATATTACCCAACGGCGCAACGCGATTTATCACTCGACCTATACCGGTCGCCCGCCGGATGAACCAGCGGTGATGGGAGTGGCGCTGAACGAAGTGTTCGTGCCGATCCTGCAAAAACAGTTCCCGGAAATCGTCGATTTCTACCTGCCGCCGGAAGGGTGTTCCTATCGCCTGGCGGTGGTGACCATCAAAAAACAGTACGCAGGGCACGCCAAACGCGTAATGATGGGGGTCTGGTCTTTCCTACGCCAATTTATGTATACCAAGTTTGTCATCGTCTGCGATGACGATGTGAATGCGCGTGACTGGAATGACGTAATTTGGGCGATCACCACCAGAATGGATCCGGCAAGGGATACCGTTTTAGTGGAGAATACGCCGATTGATTATCTGGACTTCGCCTCACCGGTTTCCGGGCTGGGATCGAAGATGGGCCTGGATGCCACCAATAAATGGCCGGGAGAAACCCAGAGAGAGTGGGGCCGTCCGATTCAAATGGATGAGAAGGTGCGTGCGCGTATCGATGACATCTGGGATGAGCTCGCCATATTCAGTGACAGAGAACCGACGCTTTAAGCGCCAGTCTTTGTTCTCGGTCTTGCATTGATGACCCGACAGAGGGAACGCATGACAATCTTGAGCTGTAAAGTGACCTCCGTAGAGGCCATTACCGATACCGTTTATCGGGTACGTTTGGTGCCAGAGGCACCGTTTTCGTTCAAAGCAGGGCAATACCTGATGGTAGTGATGGATGAACGTGATAAACGCCCGTTCTCTGTGGCTTCGACGCCAGCACAGCAAGATTATATCGAGCTGCATATTGGTGCTTCTGAACTGAACCTGTATGCGATGGCGGTGATGGATCGTGTGCTGAAAGAGCAGGCCATCACCGTGGATATTCCGCATGGTGAAGCCTGGCTGCGTGAAGAGGGCGAGCGCCCGCTGGTGTTGATTGCCGGTGGTACCGGGTTCTCTTACGCGCGCTCGATTTTGCTGACGGCGCTGGAGCGCCAGCCAGACCGTGATATCTCTATCTACTGGGGTGGGCGTGAGCTGAAGCATCTTTATGATCTCAGCGAACTGGAAGCGATTTCACTGCAATACCCAAATCTGAAGGTTATCCCGGTAGTTGAACAGCCGGAAGAGGACTGGCGTGGCCGCAGTGGCACGGTGCTGAGCGCCGTGTTACAGGATTTTGGCTCGCTGGCGGAGCATGATATCTATATTGCAGGTCGTTTCGAGATGGCGAAAATTGCCCGTGAGCGTTTCTGTGCCGAGCGTGGTGCACTGGAAGCGCACATGTTTGGCGATGCTTTCGCGTTTATCTGATTGTATGCGCGGTAGTAAAGACGGGGTGGCCAGATGCTGCCCCGTTTTTTTTGACATCGAATTTCAGGCATAAAAAAACCCGCCCCTGACAGGCGGGAAGTACGGCAACAAAACCTTTGGGATGCCCTTTTGGAGCATCCAATCAGACACAGCTAAACGCGTTCAAATACCGTGGCGATCCCCTGACCCAGGCCGATACACATGGTGGCCAGACCAAACTGCACGTCACGGCGTTCCATATTGTTCAGCAAGGTGGTGGAGATACGGGAGCCGGAGCAGCCTAATGGGTGGCCCAGGGCAATCGCACCGCCGTTAAGGTTGATCTTATCGTCCATGCTTTCCAGCAGCCCCAGATCTTTAATACAGGGCAGCGACTGGGCGGCAAAAGCCTCATTCAATTCAAACAGGTCTATATCCTGCACGCTCAGGCCGGCGCGTTTAAGCGCGAGTTTGCTGGCAGGCACCGGACCATAGCCCATGATCGAAGGATCGCATCCCACGACCGCCATTGAGCGGATGCGGGCACGAGCCTTCAGTCCGAGTGACTTGGCACGGGATTCGCTCATGATAAGCATGGCGGAAGCGCCGTCAGACAGTGCGGAAGAGGTGCCTGCGGTGACGGTGCCGTTGACCGGGTCAAACGCCGGGCGCAATGCCGCCAGGCTGGCAACGGTGGTTTCCGGGCGGATCACTTCGTCATAATCGTAACGAGTCAGTACGCCGTCGGCGTCATGGCCGGTGGTGGGGATAATTTCGTTTTTGAAATAGCCGGCCAACGTAGCGGCATGGGCACGTTGGTGGGAGCGGGCTGCAAATTCATCCTGCATTTCGCGGCTGATATTATGCATTTTGGCCAGCATTTCTGCGGTCAGGCCCATCATCCCTGCCGCTTTTGCCACGGTGCGGCTCAGGCCTGGATGGAAGTCTACACCGTGGTTCATTGGGACGTGGCCCATATGTTCCACTCCGCCAATCAGGCTGACCTGCGCGTCACCAACCATGATTGCGCGGGCTGCGTCGTGCAAGGCCTGCATCGAAGAACCACACAGGCGGTTCACCGTTACCGCTGGCACGCTATGTGGGATCTCGGCCAGCAGCGCGGCGTTACGGGCGATATTGAAGCCTTGTTCCAGCGTCTGCTGCACGCAGCCCCAATAAATATCATCAATTTCAGCGGCATTCAGCGCCGGGTTACGGCTCAGCACGGCACGCATCAGATGAGCGGAAAGATCTTCCGCGCGTACCTGGCGGAAAGCGCCGCCTTTTGAGCGGCCCATTGGCGTACGTACGGCATCAACAATAACTACGTTTTCCATCTTTATAACCTCATGCCGGTTGGCCAGTGGAGATATCAGACAGCGCCGCTGTCACCACCGGGTAGTAGCTTTCATTACGTTCCGCCTTGGCACGCAGGCCAGCTGGCACTTGATACAGCGCCCCCAGGTTAGCGTAACGCTGGGCCATTTCGACGTAATTGGCGGTGCCGAGCGTATCCAGATAGCGGAATGCGCCACCGTGGAACGGCGGGAAGCCGATGCCGTAAACCAATGCCATATCCGCTTCTGCCGGGCTGGCCACAATGCCTTCTTCCAGACAGCGTACCACTTCGTTGATCATCGGGATCATCATGCGGGCAATGATCTCTTCACTGCTGAAGGTCTGTGCCGATGCGCTCACGGTTGCCAGCAGAGTGTCGGTTTGCTCGTCGTTATCTTTACGCGGCTTGCCTTTGCTATCCTGGCTGTAGCGGTAGAAGCCCAGCTGGTTTTTCTGGCCGAAGCGTTGGTTATCGAACATCACGTCGATCGCATCGCGGTAATTTTTACTCATGCGCTCAGGGAAACCGTTGGCCATCACCGCCTGGGCATGGTGCGCGGTATCAATACCGACCACATCCAACAGATACGCCGGGCCCATCGGCCAGCCGAACTGTTTTTCCATCACTTTGTCGATCTGACGGAAGTCGGCGCCGTCGCGCAGCAGCTGACTGAACCCGGCAAAATACGGGAACAGCACGCGGTTAACGAAGAACCCAGGGCAATCATTGACCACGATCGGCGTTTTGCCCATGCGGGTGGCGTAGGCCACCACGGCGGCGATAGTGCTGTCGCTGGTGTGTTCACCGCGGATTATCTCAACCAACGGCATGCGGTGCACCGGGTTGAAGAAATGCATACCGCAGAAGTTTTGTGGGCGCTTCAACGATTTTGCCAGGTGATTGATCGGGATGGTTGAGGTATTGGAGGCCAGTACGGTATCTTCGCCGATCAGGGCTTCCACTTCAGACAACACCGCCGCTTTTACCTTAGGATTTTCAACTACGGCCTCAACAATCAGTTGGGCGCGTTCGATTCCGGCATAGTCCAGCGTGGGCTGGATGGTTGACAGCACCTGTGCCATCTTCAGGCCATCCAGTTTGCCGCGCTCCAGCTGTTTATTCAGCAGTTTGGCCGCTTCATTCATGCCGAGAGTCAGGGATTTGTCGCTGATGTCCTTCATGATCACCGGCACGCCTTTCAGCGCGGATTGGTAGGCGATACCGCCACCCATAATTCCGGCACCCAGCACGGCAGCCTGTTTCGGTGCTTCAACGTTCTTGGCCAATTTTTTCGCCTGGCCTTTCACGAACTGATCGTTGAGGAAAATGCCCACCAGGGCGCGCGCTTCGTTAGAGCGGGCCAAAGGCACAAAGCTGGCGGTTTCCAGTTTCAACGCTTCTTCACGGCCAAACTTGGCGGCGGCTTCGATAGTTTTTACCGCGGTCATTGGCGCAGGATAATGTTTCCCGGCAGTTTGCATCACCATGCCTTTGGCAGTGGTGAAACTCATGGCCGCTTCGATTGGGCTCAGTTTCAGCGGCTCCAGCTTCGGCTGACGGTAGGCGCGCCAGTCGAGTTGGCCGTCGATCGCCTGTTGCAGTACTTTCAGCGCGGCTTCCACCAGTTTCTCCGGTGCGACCACGGCATCGACCAGGCCGACTTTCAGCGCGTCTTTCGCGCCGATATCTTTCCCGGCGGCAATGATTTCCAGCGCGCTGTCGTTACCCAGCAGGCGTGGCAGACGTACGGAACCCCCGAATCCTGGCATGATGCCCAGTTTGGTTTCCGGCAGACCGATGCGTGCGTCCGGAGAGGCGATACGGAAATCGGTCGCCAGGATGCATTCGCAGCCACCGCCTAACGCGTAACCGTTAATGGCGGAAATGGTTGGCACCGGCAAATCTTCCAGCCGGTTAAAGATGGTATTGGCAAACACCAGCCATTCATGCAACTTTTCAGCCGGTGCGGCAAACAGCGAGAGGAACTCGGTGATGTCGGCACCCACGATGAATGCGGATTTGGCAGAGCGCAGCAGCAGCCCTTTCAACTCGGTTTGCTGTTCCAGCACCTCGAGTGCGGCACCCAGGCTGGCAACGGTGCTGGTATCCAGCTTGTTGATCGGGCCTGGTGCGTTGAACACCAACTCGGCGATGCCGTTGTCGAGCCAGTGTACTTGTAATGTTTCGCCTTGGTAGAGCATGTCGATCTCCTGAATCAGCGCAGATGATCTGGTATGACCAGATGATGACGAGTGTGGTTTTTATGTTAATAAATTGCAAATAATAGATTGCATATTTGCAAACCTGATCACAGGGGGAATGGCTAATTGCTTGATACCCAATCAAGTTATTTTTTACCCCTGAGCGAGAAACTTTGGTGCGTAGCGGCCATATCACCTGGGGATGCAATCTGTTTGCAGAGGTTTGCGAAGCACACCTCATGCAGGAGGTGATGGGGTTGGAGCGTGGGATCTGTGTGTTAAGATGGCTCATTCCGTTCTGAGGGCATAAGGGTACTGTGATGGAAACGCTGGCTTCTTTGTATAACGACCACTTGGCAACACTGCAACAACGAGCTCGTGAAGTATTAGAGCGCAACAATCTGGATGCATTGCTGATCCATTCAGGCGAGCTGCAACGGGTCTTTCTGGACGACCACAGCTACCCGTTTAAAGTGAACGCCAACTTCAAGGCGTGGGTGCCGGTAACGTCGGTGCCGAACTGCTGGTTGTGGGTGGACGGCGTTAACAAACCCAAGCTGTGGTTCTATTCCCCGGTGGATTACTGGCATAGCGTTGAACCGCTACCCAACAGCTTCTGGACCAAATCCATTGAACTGTTGCCGCTGACCAATGCAGATGATATCGCCAGCCAACTGCCGCAGCAGCGCGAGCGTGTAGGCTATATCGGCTATGCACAACAGCGGGCCCTCTCTCTTGGCATTGCGGCCGAGCACATCAATCCGCAAGCGGTGCTGAATTTCCTCGATTTCCGTCGCTCGATCAAAACCGGTTATGAACTGGCCTGCATGCGCGAAGCGCAGAAAACGGCCGTGATGGGGCACCGTGCCGCTCATGAAGCCTTCCAGTCCGGTATGAGCGAGTTCGATATCAACCTGGCCTATCTGACCGCCACTGGCCATCGTGATACGGACGTGCCTTACGATAATATCGTGGCCCTGAATGAGCATGCGGCGGTGCTGCATTACACCAAGCTGGATCATCAACCTCCTGCCGAATCCCGTAGCTTCCTGATCGATGCAGGGGCGGAATACAACGGCTACGCTGCCGACCTGACTCGCACCTATGCGGCTCAGAGCGACAATGCATTCGCCCATCTGGTGAAAGATCTCAACGGTGAACAGCTTGCGCTGATAGATACCATCAAAGCCGGGGTGCGCTACACGGATTACCATGTACAGATGCATCAACGTATCGCCAAACTGTTGAAAAATCATAAGCTGGTAACGGGCATCAGCGAAGAAGCGATGGTCGAACAAGGCATCACCTGTCCGTTCCTGCCGCACGGCTTAGGCCACCCGCTTGGTTTGCAGGTGCATGATGCCGCCGGGTTTATGCAGGATGAAAATGGTACTCATCTGGCAGCACCCGCAAAATATCCTTTCCTGCGCTGCACTCGTGTCATGCAACCAGGCATGGTGCTGACCATTGAGCCGGGCCTGTATTTCATTGAGTCCCTGTTGGCACCTTGGCGTAGTGGCGAGTTCAGTAAACACTTTGCCTGGGATCGTATCGACGCGTTGAAACCTTACGGCGGTATCCGCATTGAGGACAATATTGTGGTCCACGAAAAGCGTATTGAGAATATGACGCGCGATCTGAACCTGGCCTGATGCAGCCTTACCCCATTCCTGGCGCTGTCATCAGCGTCAGTGAAGAGATAAAGAAAAGCCGTTTCATCACCCTGCTGGCCCCCACCTGCGGGGTCGAGGCGGCCAAAGCCTTTATCCAGCAGGTGCGTGACGAGCATCCAACGGCCCGGCACCATTGCTGGGCTTTTGTTGCCGGGGCACCGAATGATTCGCAGCAGTTGGGGTTCTCCGATGACGGTGAACCCTCCGGCACGGCGGGCAAGCCCATCCTGAGCCAGCTCATGGGCAGTGGGATCGGTGAAATAACCGCGGTGGTAGTTCGCTACTATGGTGGGATCAAGCTGGGTACCGGTGGCCTGGTGCGGGCATACGGCAGCGGCGTACAACAGGCGCTTAAGCAGTTGGTTGTCAGCTATAAAGTGCCGCAGCTCGAATATACTTTGCAGTGCGACTATGCTCAGCTGGCAATGGTAGAGAATTTGCTACAGCTTAGTGAAGGGCGGATTGTGCATGGGGATTACGGTGCTGCCGTGGTGTTACATTTGGCGCTACCGGCCACCGGTACCGAGGCATTCGGGAATAAATTACGCGATCTCAGCCGCGGAAGTTTGCAATTAGTCCCTATATCGCAATAATTCCCACCAACTGAATTGTTAAGGATCGTGCTGAAATGCATTTTCGCGCCATAACCCGTATTGTGGGCCTGCTGGTTATCCTGTTTTCCGGGACAATGTTTATTCCTGGCCTGGTGGCATTGATATACCGCGACGGAGCGGGGCGGGCATTCAGCCAGACCTTCTTTGTAGCCGTGACCATTGGCTTGATGCTGTGGTGGCCAAACCGCAAGCAGAAGCATGAATTAAAGCCACGCGAAGGCTTCCTGATTGTGGTGTTGTTCTGGACCGTGCTGGGCAGCGTGGGGGCATTACCTTTCCTGTTTTCCGAACGGCCCAATCTCTCCCTGACAGACGCCTTTTTCGAATCCTTCTCGGGTTTAACCACTACCGGAGCTACCACCCTGGTCGGGCTAGACTCCTTGCCTAAAGCCATCTTATTCTACCGCCAGATGCTGCAATGGATGGGGGGGATGGGGATCATCGTGCTGGCCGTCGCCATACTGCCTATCCTCGGCGTCGGGGGCATGCAGCTATACCGTGCGGAAATGCCCGGCCCATTGAAAGACAATAAAATGCGCCCGCGTATTGCCGAAACGGCCAAGACCTTGTGGCTGATTTACGTACTGCTGACCATTGCCTGCGCGCTGGCGTTATGGGGCGCCGGAATGTCGGTATTCGATGCTATCGGCCATAGCTTTGCAACTATCGCCATCGGGGGCTTTTCCACGCATGATGCCAGCGTGGGTTACTTTGCCAGCCCGGCCATCAACACCATCATCGCTGTATTCCTATTGATCTCCGGTTGTAACTATGGCTTGCACTTTGCCTTGCTCAGCGGGCGCAGCTTGAAAGTGTACTGGCGCGATCCGGAATTTCGCATGTTTATCGCCGTGCAGTTCACGCTGGTGGCGGTGTGTACCGTGGTGCTGTGGTGGCACGGTATATATAGAAGCGGCATGGAAACGCTTAATCAGGCTTTCTTCCAGGTGGTGTCGATGGCAACCACTGCAGGGTTTACCACCGACAGCATCGCCAAATGGCCACTGTTCTTGCCAATGCTCCTGCTCTGTTCAGCGTTTATCGGTGGCTGCGCGGGTTCAACCGGCGGTGGCTTGAAAGTGATCCGCATCCTGCTGCTGTACCTCCAAGGGTCGCGTGAGTTGAAGCGGTTGGTGCATCCAAATGCGGTTTACACCATCAAATTAGGCAACCGCGCGTTGCCAGAGCGTATTCTTGAAGCGGTGTGGGGCTTCTTCTCCGCCTATGCATTGGTATTTATCGTCAGCATGCTGGCCATTATCGCCACAGGTGTGGACGAGTTCTCGGCCTTTGCCGCGGTAACGGCTACGCTTAACAATCTGGGGCCTGGCCTCGGCGTTGTCGCCGATAACTTTACCACCATGCCGCCACCGGCAAAGTGGGTACTGGTTTTGACCATGCTGTTTGGCCGTTTGGAAGTGTTTACGCTGTTGGTTCTCTTCACACCGACTTTCTGGCGTGAGTAAATGTATCTACGAGGAGTAACGCCATGAAGGCACTGATTCTTTATTCGAGCCGTGACGGACAAACGCACTCTATTGCTGCTTATATAGCTAACCAGTTGCAGGATACCCTGAACTGCGACGTTATCGATCTGCAGCAGGCAGAGCATATCGAGCTTGGGCAGTACCAACAGGTACTTATAGGGGCTTCGATACGCTACGGGCATTTCAATACGGCATTACACCGATTTGTGAAGCGTCACGCTGATCAGTTGAATCAGATGCCTAGCGCGTTCTTCGCGGTTAACCTGACGGCACGCAAACCGGAAAAGCGTTCGCCCCAAACCAACGCCTACACCCGCAAGTTCTTATTGTCATCACCTTGGCAGCCGAAGCAGTGCGCCGTGTTTGCCGGTGCGCTGCGTTATCCGCGTTATCGCTGGTTCGATCGCGTCATGATCCGCTTTATTATGAAAATGACCGGGGGAGAGACGGATACCAGTAAAGAAGTGGAATATACAGATTGGCAGCAGGTGGACCGTTTTTCCCAGGAATTTAGCCGCATCCAGTACGAAAAGTGATAGAAATGCTGCCTTGTGCAGCGTTTTGCCGAAAAAAGCCGCGCTTGAAAAGTTTTTTGAATTTAGGGGTTGCGCCCTTCTGAGAACTCCCTATAATGCGCCTCCACTGACCGGGAACAACGACGAGCAAGTCGCCCAGCCAGGAAGAAGCAACCCGGTGAAAACACCGCGTCTCGTAAGAGAAAAAGGTTGACTCTTCAGCGGGAAAGCGTAATATGCACCTCCCGCGTTACCGAGAAACTTCACGGTAACGAACGCTCTTTAACAATTTATCAGACAATCTGTGTGGGCACTCACAAGACGATATCCAGCTACTTCGGTAGCAAAAAAATATCAAGTCTTGAAGAGTGACCAAGCAGTCATTCATGCGAATGAATGATTACGAAAGTTAATTTTCGAGCATCGCTGCACGAGTTGCAGCAAATCAAGCTTTTAATTGAAGAGTTTGATCATGGCTCAGATTGAACGCTGGCGGCAGGCCTAACACATGCAAGTCGAGCGGTAGCACAGGGAGCTTGCTCCTGGGTGACGAGCGGCGGACGGGTGAGTAATGTCTGGGAAACTGCCCGATGGAGGGGGATAACTACTGGAAACGGTAGCTAATACCGCATAACGTCTTCGGACCAAAGTGGGGGACCTTCGGGCCTCACACCATCGGATGTGCCCAGATGGGATTAGCTAGTAGGTGAGGTAATGGCTCACCTAGGCGACGATCCCTAGCTGGTCTGAGAGGATGACCAGCCACACTGGAACTGAGACACGGTCCAGACTCCTACGGGAGGCAGCAGTGGGGAATATTGCACAATGGGCGCAAGCCTGATGCAGCCATGCCGCGTGTGTGAAGAAGGCCTTCGGGTTGTAAAGCACTTTCAGCGAGGAGGAAGGGTTCAGTGTTAATAGCACTGTTCATTGACGTTACTCGCAGAAGAAGCACCGGCTAACTCCGTGCCAGCAGCCGCGGTAATACGGAGGGTGCAAGCGTTAATCGGAATTACTGGGCGTAAAGCGCACGCAGGCGGTTTGTTAAGTCAGATGTGAAATCCCCGAGCTTAACTTGGGAACTGCATTTGAAACTGGCAAGCTAGAGTCTTGTAGAGGGGGGTAGAATTCCAGGTGTAGCGGTGAAATGCGTAGAGATCTGGAGGAATACCGGTGGCGAAGGCGGCCCCCTGGACAAAGACTGACGCTCAGGTGCGAAAGCGTGGGGAGCAAACAGGATTAGATACCCTGGTAGTCCACGCTGTAAACGATGTCGACTTGGAGGTTGTGCCCTTGAGGCGTGGCTTCCGGAGCTAACGCGTTAAGTCGACCGCCTGGGGAGTACGGCCGCAAGGTTAAAACTCAAATGAATTGACGGGGGCCCGCACAAGCGGTGGAGCATGTGGTTTAATTCGATGCAACGCGAAGAACCTTACCTACTCTTGACATCCACAGAACTTTCCAGAGATGGATTGGTGCCTTCGGGAACTGTGAGACAGGTGCTGCATGGCTGTCGTCAGCTCGTGTTGTGAAATGTTGGGTTAAGTCCCGCAACGAGCGCAACCCTTATCCTTTGTTGCCAGCGCGTCATGGCGGGAACTCAAAGGAGACTGCCGGTGATAAACCGGAGGAAGGTGGGGATGACGTCAAGTCATCATGGCCCTTACGAGTAGGGCTACACACGTGCTACAATGGCATATACAAAGAGAAGCGAACTCGCGAGAGCAAGCGGACCTCATAAAGTATGTCGTAGTCCGGATCGGAGTCTGCAACTCGACTCCGTGAAGTCGGAATCGCTAGTAATCGTAGATCAGAATGCTACGGTGAATACGTTCCCGGGCCTTGTACACACCGCCCGTCACACCATGGGAGTGGGTTGCAAAAGAAGTAGGTAGCTTAACCTTCGGGAGGGCGCTTACCACTTTGTGATTCATGACTGGGGTGAAGTCGTAACAAGGTAACCGTAGGGGAACCTGCGGTTGGATCACCTCCTTACCTAAAGATATGCAGTTGCGTGCAGTGTCCACACAGATTGTCTGATGAAAAGTAATGAGCAAAGCGCTACCTGTTGATGTAATGAGTCTTCTGGACTCATGCTGATACGAGAAACGGTTAAACCCTGGGTTTAATCGGATTTTGTGTCCCCATCGTCTAGAGGCCTAGGACACTGCCCTTTCACGGCTGTAACAGGGGTTCGAATCCCCTTGGGGACGCCATCCGATAATGAGTGAAAGACATTATCACCGGTCATTCGTGACTGATTATCTTAAAGATGACTCTTGCGAGTCGTGTTTAAGATATTGCTCTTTAACAATCTGGAACAAGCTGAAAATTGAAACATGACAGCTGAAACTTATCCCTCCGTAGAACTATTGGGGTAAGGATTAACCTGTCATAGAGTCTCTCAAATAAACAGCACGACAGTGTCTCTGTTTACAGAAACACCTTCGGGTTGTGAGGTTAAGTGACTAAGCGTACACGGTGGATGCCTAGGCAGTCAGAGGCGATGAAGGGCGTGCTAATCTGCGAAAAGTGTCGGTAAGGTGATATGAACCGTTATAACCGGCAATACCCGAATGGGGAAACCCAGTGTGTTTCGACACACTATCGTATGGTGAATACATAGCCATACGAGGCGAACCGGGGGAACTGAAACATCTAAGTACCCCGAGGAAAAGAAATCAACCGAGATTCCCCTAGTAGCGGCGAGCGAACGGGGAACAGCCCAGAACCTGAATCAGTTCTTGTGTTAGTGGAAGCGTCTGGAAAGTCGCGCAGCAAAGGGTGATAGCCCCGTACACTAAAATGCATTAACTGTGAGTTCGATGAGTAGGGCGGGACACGTGACATCCTGTCTGAATATGGGGGGACCATCCTCCAAGGCTAAATACTCCTGACTGACCGATAGTGAACCAGTACCGTGAGGGAAAGGCGAAAAGAACCCCGGCGAGGGGAGTGAAATAGAACCTGAAACCGTGTACGTACAAGCAGTGGGAGCACCTTCGTGGTGTGACTGCGTACCTTTTGTATAATGGGTCAGCGACTTATATTTTGTAGCAAGGTTAACCGTATAGGGGAGCCGTAGGGAAACCGAGTCTTAACTGGGCGAATAGTTGCAAGGTATAGACCCGAAACCCGGTGATCTAGCCATGGGCAGGTTGAAGGTTGGGTAACACTAACTGGAGGACCGAACCGACTAATGTTGAAAAATTAGCGGATGACTTGTGGCTGGGGGTGAAAGGCCAATCAAACCGGGAGATAGCTGGTTCTCCCCGAAAGCTATTTAGGTAGCGCCTCGTGAACTCATCTTCGGGGGTAGAGCACTGTTTCGGCTAGGGGGCCATCCCGGCTTACCAAACCGATGCAAACTCCGAATACCGAAGAATGTTATCACGGGAGACACACGGCGGGTGCTAACGTCCGTCGTGAAGAGGGAAACAACCCAGACCGCCAGCTAAGGTCCCAAAGTCATGGTTAAGTGGGAAACGATGTGGGAAGGCATAGACAGCCAGGATGTTGGCTTAGAAGCAGCCATCATTTAAAGAAAGCGTAATAGCTCACTGGTCGAGTCGGCCTGCGCGGAAGATGTAACGGGGCTAAACCATGCACCGAAGCTGCGGCAGCGACGCTTAGGCGTTGTTGGGTAGGGGAGCGTTCTGTAAGCCGTTGAAGGTGAACTGTGAGGTTTGCTGGAGGTATCAGAAGTGCGAATGCTGACATAAGTAACGATAAAGCGGGTGAAAAACCCGCTCGCCGGAAGACCAAGGGTTCCTGTCCAACGTTAATCGGGGCAGGGTGAGTCGACCCCTAAGGCGAGGCCGAAAGGCGTAGTCGATGGGAAACAGGTTAATATTCCTGTACTCGGTGTTACTGCGAAGGGGGGACGGAGAAGGCTAGGCTAGCCGGGCGACGGTTGTCCCGGTTTAAGCGTGTAGGGGGAGTGACCTGGTAAATCCGGTTACTTACTAACCCTGAGGCGTGATGACGATGCACTACGGTGCAGAAGTAGTTGATGCCCTGCTTCCAGGAAAAGCCTCTAAGCATCAGGTAACATCAAATCGTACCCCAAACCGACACAGGTGGTCAGGTAGAGAATACCAAGGCGCTTGAGAGAACTCGGGTGAAGGAACTAGGCAAAATGGTGCCGTAACTTCGGGAGAAGGCACGCTGGCGCGTAGGTGAAGAGACTTGCTCTCGGAGCTGAAGCCAGTCGCAGATACCAGCTGGCTGCAACTGTTTAATAAAAACACAGCACTGTGCAAACACGAAAGTGGACGTATACGGTGTGACGCCTGCCCGGTGCTGGAAGGTTAATTGATGGGGTCAGCCGCAAGGCGAAGCTCTTGATCGAAGCCCCAGTAAACGGCGGCCGTAACTATAACGGTCCTAAGGTAGCGAAATTCCTTGTCGGGTAAGTTCCGACCTGCACGAATGGCGTAATGATGGCCAGGCTGTCTCCACCCGAGACTCAGTGAAATTGAACTCGCTGTGAAGATGCAGTGTACCCGCGGCAAGACGGAAAGACCCCGTGAACCTTTACTATAGCTTGACACTGAACATTGAGCCTTGATGTGTAGGATAGGTGGGAGGCTTTGAAGTGTGGACGCCAGTCTGCATGGAGCCAACCTTGAAATACCACCCTTTAATGTTTGATGTTCTAACTCGGCCCCGTAATCCGGGGTGAGGACAGTGTCTGGTGGGTAGTTTGACTGGGGCGGTCTCCTCCCAAAGAGTAACGGAGGAGCACGAAGGTTAGCTAATCACGGTCGGACATCGTGAGGTTAGTGCAAAGGCATAAGCTAGCTTGACTGCGAGAGTGACGGCTCGAGCAGGTACGAAAGTAGGTCTTAGTGATCCGGTGGTTCTGAATGGAAGGGCCATCGCTCAACGGATAAAAGGTACTCCGGGGATAACAGGCTGATACCGCCCAAGAGTTCATATCGACGGCGGTGTTTGGCACCTCGATGTCGGCTCATCACATCCTGGGGCTGAAGTAGGTCCCAAGGGTATGGCTGTTCGCCATTTAAAGTGGTACGCGAGCTGGGTTTAGAACGTCGTGAGACAGTTCGGTCCCTATCTGCCGTGGGCGTTGGAAGATTGAGAGGGGTTGCTCCTAGTACGAGAGGACCGGAGTGAACGCACCACTGGTGTTCGGGTTGTCATGCCAATGGCACTGCCCGGTAGCTAAGTGCGGAAAAGATAAGCGCTGAAAGCATCTAAGCGCGAAACTTGCCTCGAGATGAGTCTTCCCTGGGCCTTTAAGGTCCCTGAAGGAACGTTTAAGACTAAGACGTTGATAGGCTGGGTGTGTAAGTGCAGCGATGCATTGAGCTAACCAGTACTAATGATCCGTGAGGCTTAACCTTACAACACCGAAGGTGTTTTAGAGTAGACGACAATTTTCAGCGACGTTCCGAGATTGGTTTCAATGGCGACACGAGAGTGAAGCGGTTGGAATGAAACGAATTTGCCTGGCGGCAATAGCGCGGTGGTCCCACCTGACCCCATGCCGAACTCAGAAGTGAAACGCCGTAGCGCCGATGGTAGTGTGGGGTCTCCCCATGCGAGAGTAGGACACTGCCAGGCATCAATTAAGCCAAGAGGCCATCCGCAAGGATGGCCTTTTTGCTATGGGTCGGAAACAGAAATGCCCCTCACCCCAGCCCTCTCCCAGAGTACCAGACGAGAACATCCTGAACACCGTGCGCGGGGAGAGGGAGCTGTCCGGCGTCGTGGATGAGTGAGTGCGGCTACGGCAAGTCGGAACCTTTGATGAACCCATGCCGTTTCGGCAGTGATGAGTAATCAGAAAGATAAGAAGTTCAGAGGAATACCAGCGGACTCGATCGGTTCCCTCTCCCTGTGGGAGAGGGCTAGGGTGAGGGGATGGTATCACTCGGCTATCCCGAATTATCTCCGCATAGGTAAACGATTAAATATAACCGAGTTCCCACCTGGAAATATTCATGAAATTTTTAGTTCCAAACCCGCCAGGCTAATTCATACATATCATTAATGCTGATAGATTTTATATAACTCAGACTTGTGCTTGAATCAAGATAATAGAATTTTCATATTATCATGATTTAAAAGGATATTTTTAATATCCCATGAAGTCAGAGGTTATTAGCTCACAAGAAATTACCAGTGAATAAAAACAAATAATAGCCATGCGCGGTGGATCGAGTAGACTAGATGATAATTTGTTCCGTCAGAGTATTTAAATCATGTCTACTGAAAGCGCGTCTTTAAAAAATCACAATACTTTTGCGCTCCCGGTCAACGCAGCGCATTTAGTCATTGCCGAAGAAATTGAAATGATGATTAAAGCCTGGCAGCAAGCGCAAAAGCGCCAACAGCCACTGCTGGTACTCGGTGAAGGGAGCAACGTCCTGTTCCTGGAGGATTTTGCCGGTACGGTCATGATTAACCAGTTAAAAGGTATCACGGTCAGGGAAGAGCAGGACGCCTGGCATTTGCATGTCAGCGCCGGAGAGAATTGGCACCATCTGGTTAGCCAGATGCTCGAACGTGGCATCCCCGGGCTGGAGAATCTGGCATTGATCCCGGGTTTGGTCGGTTCGGCCCCTATCCAGAATATCGGGGCGTACGGCATCGAGCTCAAACAGGTCTGTGAGTATGTCGACCTGCTGAACCTGACTACGGGTGAAATCGATCGTATGGATCCTGAACGCTGCCAGTTTGGTTACCGGGAAAGCGTTTTTAAGCATGAGCTTAAGCAAGGATTCGTGATTGTGGGCGTTGGTTTACGGCTTAGCAAACAGTGGAATCCGTTGCTGAACTACGGCGACCTTGCCAAGCTGGATCCCAAGACGGTAACGCCGCAGCAGGTATTTGACGCGGTATGCGCCATGCGGCGCAGCAAGCTGCCAGACCCACGTATTAGTGGCAATGCAGGCAGCTTCTTTAAAAACCCACTGGTGAGCGGGGAAGCCGCTAAAGCATTATTAGCCCAATATCCTGCAATGCCACATTATCCGCAGCCGGACGGGCAAGAAAAACTGGCTGCCGGTTGGCTGATCGATCAGTGTTCACTCAAGGGGCATCAGATCGGTGGCGCAGCGGTGCACCGTCAGCAGGCCTTGGTATTGGTAAATGCCGATAATGCCAGCAGCCAGGATGTGGTGGCACTGGCCAGGCATGTGCGCAATACGGTCGCGCAGAAATTCGATGTCTGGTTAGAACCAGAGGTACGTTTTATCGGGGCCACTGGTGAGCTGGATGCCGTAGAGGTCATTTCATGAGAGATACCACAGTACCACTGAAGATCATCTCCCTACTGGCGGACGGCGAGTTCCACTCTGGCGAACATTTGGGTGAGTCATTGGGAATGAGCCGCGCAGCGATTAACAAGCATATTCAGACTATCCGGGAGTGGGGCTTGGATGTGTTCACGGTTCCGGGGAAAGGCTATAGCCTACCTGCGGCGATCAACTTGCTGGATGCTGAGCGTATACTTGGCTTACTGGAAGACAAGCGGGTCACGGTATTGCCCGTGGTTGATTCAACCAACCAGTATCTGTTGGACAGGCTTGCAGAACTGACATCCGGTGATGCCTGTATAGCCGAGTATCAGCAGGCAGGGCGTGGGCGACGTGGTCGGCAGTGGGTTTCGCCTTTCGGGGCCAACCTATATTTATCCATGTTCTGGCGTCTTGAACAAGGGCCAGCGGCCGCGATGGGGTTGAGCCTGGTTATTGGCATCGTGATGGCAGAAGTGTTGCAGCATCTCGGTGCAGAACAGGTCCGTGTGAAGTGGCCCAATGATTTATACCTTAACGATCGCAAGTTGGCCGGTATTTTGGTTGAGCTGACCGGTAAAACCGGGGATGCAGCCCAGTTGGTGCTCGGAGCGGGTATCAACATGGCGATGCGTGAAACCAACGCCAGTCAGATTGATCAGCGCTGGATCAACCTGCAGGAAGCCGGGAACACTATCGATCGAAATGAATTGGCCGCCAAATTGCTTAATGAACTACGAAATTCATTACGGCAATTTGAAATAGATGGGCTAGCACCTTTTATTTCACGTTGGCGTCAATTAGATAATTTTATCGATCGTCCAGTTAAACTATTAATTGGTGAACAACAGATTTTCGGTATTGCCCGCGGTATTGATCAGCAGGGTGCATTGCTGCTTGAACAGGAAGGAGTCATTAAACCCTTTATTGGTGGTGAAATATCTTTGCGGAGTGCTGAATAAGCTAAAATAAGAGAGGCCATTGGCCTCTCTTACGCTATCGATTATTTCCGCAACCGTACACTTTCCACAGCGTGATTGGCACTCTTAGTCATGATTAAGCTGGCTCTCTCGCGAGTCGGTAAGATATTCTGCTGTAAATTCAATCCATTAATCTCATTCCACAGCTGGGTGGCGATATTTATCGCCTCCGTTTCCGGCAACTGAGCATAGCTATGGAAATAGGAGTCTGGGTTAGAGAACGCACCCTGACGGAACTTCAGGAAGCGGTTGATATACCAGCTTTGCAATAGATCGCCAGGGGCATCAACATAGATTGAGAAATCAACAAAGTCGGAAACAAATACCCGGTGAGGATCGTGTGGATAGTCCATACCGCTTTGCAAAACATTCAATCCTTCCAGGATCAGAATATCAGGCTGTTCGATAACTTTATTGCCTTCAGGTACGACGTCATAGATCAGGTGAGAGTAAACCGGGGCAGTAACACGTTTGGCACCGGATTTAACTTCTGAAACGAATTTCACCAGGCTATGCATGTCGTAGGATTGCGGGAACCCTTTTTTCTTCATCAGGCCGCGCTCGTTCAGCACCTTGTTCGGGTGCAGAAAGCCGTCTGTGGTGATCAGCTCGACGCTACGATGTTCCGGCCAGCGGCTCAACAACGCCTGCAACAAACGCGCCGTGGTACTTTTACCCACGGCTACGCTGCCAGCAATGCCGATCACATAAGGAATGCGTTGGCCATCTGTACCAAGGAATTGCTCCAGAACTGCCTGGCGACGCAGGTTTGAACTGATATAGAAGTTCAGCAACCGTGAGAGCGGCAAGTAGATCTGCGCGACTTCCTCCAGGGAGAGATCTTCGTTAATCCCTTTGAGTTTAACAATCTCTTCTTCCGACAGCGTCAGCGGCACCGAATCCCGTAACGCGGCCCACTGGCTGCGATCGAACTGAAGGTAAGGCGTCGCTAAAGATTGATCTCTTTTTATCATAAGCCAAATTCTGCCTGTTAACGCAGGTTGGGAAAGGCGCTGGACGCCAACTCCAGATAATAATCAAACTGCATATTATAGACAGCGGGCTTTTAGGCGTAGACTTTTTTCGCAAATGTGGTCGATTAGCGGCAGTTTTTACCAATAGTGCGAACAGGCACGCAATTGAGAAAGGGCCTGTTGCAAGGCGGTATCACTGGGCAATGATACCGTTTTCAGGTCAGCTGGCGGCGGCGCGGGAGGGTTGCTGAACGGCAAACAGCCGCTTGTAGTAAATCGCTGTAGGGTGGTAATACCCGTCGGGAGCCGCGGCGTAATCGGGTATCTCCCCGAGGCAACGATAGCCCAACGAGCGATACAGCCCTTCGGCTGCAGAACCGGCCTGGGTGTCCAGATAAAGCAGCCCACGGCGGATCTCAAGCGCCATTTTTTCCAGCGTTTTCATCAACGCCTGTCCAACGCCATTGCGACGGGCGCGGCTGTGCACCAGCAGTTTTTGTACTTCGGCCCGGTTGCGGCCGTTAGGCTTTTGACACAGGGCGAGTTGGACGGTGCCAATGACGCCGCTTTCGTCTCTGGCAATCCACAATAGCAACTCTCCTTTGGCCAACGCTGGGCGCAGGCTATGGAAGTAGCTCTCAGCATCCTCGTGGGGAATTTGCGTGTCGTAACCTACTGAAGCCCCGTGAGTGACCGCATCGGTGAGCAACTGCGCCAGCTCGGCGCGGTATATGGGAAGCGTTGCCGCATTGATCAGGACAATTTTCATCGGTCATTCCTCCTGGCTATTAGGGATAATGATGATAAGCAATAAGCGCGCCAACGCGGCTAACCTGTGGGGGAGCCGCCAACCCAGGGACGAAAGCGGTATATCAGCACCATCAGAGAGCACCGTCCTCTTTGTGGTGCACCATCCCGATCGCGGCTTTAAACCGATAGACTATCTTTGATTGAGCGATATGCAAAAGTGCAGGGAAAGCATCAGCAGGGTAGGTCTAAAATAGTTTAGATTAATGCCCATATTTGATGAAATTTTGCGCCTCAACGGTGAAAAACTGCGAGCCGGATGCAGAAATCGGCTGATTTATGAGCGATAGGGCTTAGATCGCAATTTTTTTGTTGCATAGCCCGTCAGCTCTACCTAGAATGCGCTGCACTTGATGCCGGCTTAGCTCAGTAGGTAGAGCAACTGACTTGTAATCAGTAGGTCACCAGTTCGATTCCGGTAGCCGGCACCATTCAAGTATGAAGTGGTCAGTAAAAGTAGTTAAAATCTGGTGGGGTTCCCGAGCGGCCAAAGGGAGCAGACTGTAAATCTGCCGTCACAGACTTCGAAGGTTCGAATCCTTCCCCCACCACCATATTAGACCCGAGGCACTGGGTCACACCGAGCGGTAATGCTGAATCAAGCGCCGAGTGGGGAAGGTGAAAACCTTCAAACAGTTCGCGCCGCGTAACGGAAGTTGCTGGCACGAAGGGTGAAGAGTTAAGCGACGAACAATCCTTCTCTCCACCTTTAAAGTCTACAGAAAAGTCAGGTAGCCGAGTTCCAGGATGCGGGCATCGTATAATGGCTATTACCTCAGCCTTCCAAGCTGATGATGTGGGTTCGATTCCCACTGCCCGCTCCAAGATGTGCTGATATAGCTCAGTTGGTAGAGCGCACCCTTGGTAAGGGTGAGGTCGGCAGTTCGAATCTGCCTATCAGCACCACTTCTTAATTTCTCGCCCCCTGATTTTCTTTCTGTTTCCTGAATTCAACAAGCAAATGCTTGGTTGATGTGGTGATACCACCGATTTATCCGTGTCTTAGAGGGACAATCGATGTCTAAAGAAAAATTTGAACGTTCAAAACCGCACGTTAACGTCGGTACTATCGGCCACGTTGACCACGGCAAAACTACCCTGACTGCTGCAATCACTACCGTTCTGGCTAAAACCTACGGTGGTTCTGCACGTGCTTTCGACCAGATCGATAACGCGCCAGAAGAAAAAGCTCGTGGTATCACCATCAACACTTCTCACGTTGAATATGACACCCCGACTCGTCACTACGCGCACGTTGACTGCCCAGGGCACGCCGACTACGTGAAAAACATGATCACCGGTGCTGCTCAGATGGACGGCGCTATCCTGGTTGTCGCTGCGACTGACGGCCCTATGCCTCAGACTCGTGAGCACATCCTGCTGGGTCGTCAGGTTGGCGTTCCTTACATCATCGTATTCATGAACAAATGCGACATGGTTGATGATGAAGAGCTGCTGGAACTGGTAGAAATGGAAGTTCGTGAACTTCTGTCTGCTTATGACTTCCCTGGTGATGACCTGCCGGTTGTTCGTGGTTCAGCGCTGAAAGCACTGGAAGGCGAAGCTGAGTGGGAAGCTAAAATCATCGAGCTGGCCGGTCACCTGGATTCTTACATCCCAGAACCAGAGCGTGCTATCGACCAGCCGTTCCTGCTGCCAATCGAAGACGTCTTCTCCATCTCCGGTCGTGGTACCGTAGTTACCGGTCGTGTTGAGCGCGGTATCGTTAAAGTTGGCGAAGAAGTTGAAATCGTTGGTATCAAAGACACCGTTAAGTCTACCTGTACCGGCGTTGAAATGTTCCGCAAACTGCTGGACGAAGGCCGTGCTGGTGAGAACGTTGGTGTTCTGCTGCGTGGTATCAAGCGTGAAGACATCGAACGTGGTCAGGTACTGGCTAAACCAGGTTCCATCAAACCACACACTCAGTTCGATTCAGAAGTGTATATCCTGAGCAAAGAAGAAGGTGGTCGTCATACTCCATTCTTCAAAGGCTACCGTCCACAGTTCTACTTCCGTACCACTGACGTGACCGGTACCATCGAACTGCCAGAAGGCGTAGAGATGGTAATGCCAGGCGATAACGTGAACATGGTTGTTACCCTGATCCACCCAATCGCTATGGACCAAGGCTTGCGTTTCGCAATCCGTGAAGGCGGCCGTACCGTTGGCGCTGGTGTTGTTGCCAAAGTTATCGCTTAATCGCGGATAATATTTGACGCGACATGCGATAAAAGGGCATCATTTGATGCCCTTTTTCTACGCTGTGAACTAGAACCTATCTCATCAGCGATTTTGCAGTCATAATCATTGGTGAGATGGGCTCTTAAACGGTATTGACTGGAATACGTCATGGCGTAAAACACCGGGATGCTGCCAAGCGGCATCTGTTCGGTTTGGTTTGCCTCGCATTGCGAGGCAAAGTTGTTTGTTCGAATCATTAGTGACAGGTTGGTTTATGAGTGCGAATACCGAGGCTCAAGGGAGCGGGCGCGGCCTTGAAGCGGCCAAGTGGTCAATCGTCGCCGTTCTGTTGGTTGTGGCTATCGTCGGTAACTATTACTACCGTGATTTCAGCCTGCCGCTGCGTGCGTTGGCCGTTGTCGTGGTTATTGCCGTTGCTGGCGCAGTGGCATTGATGACCACTAAAGGCAAAGCCACCGTTGCGTTTGCGCGCGAAGCGCGTACTGAAGTACGTAAAGTGATCTGGCCAACTCGTCAGGAAACGTTACACACCACGTTGATCGTTGCCGCGGTAACCGCCGTGATGTCACTGATTCTGTGGGGCCTGGATGGTATATTGGTCCGTCTGGTATCGTTTATTACTGGCCTGAGGTTCTAAAATGTCTGAAGCCCCAAAAAAACGCTGGTACGTCGTTCAGGCGTTTTCCGGTTTTGAAGGTCGCGTAGCGCAATCGCTGCGTGAACATATCAAACTGCACGATATGGAAGAGCTGTTCGGCGAAGTCATGGTTCCCACCGAAGAAGTGGTGGAGATCCGTGGTGGTCTGCGTCGTAAGAGTGAGCGTAAATTCTTCCCTGGCTATGTACTGGTTCAGATGGTGATGAATGACGCCAGCTGGCACTTGGTGCGCAGTGTTCCTCGTGTTATGGGCTTCATCGGTGGAACTTCCGATCGTCCTGCACCGATCAGCGATAAAGAAGTGGACGCGATTATGAACCGCCTGCAGCAGGCTGGTGATAAGCCACGTCCGAAAACGATGTTCGAGCCGGGTGAACTGGTGCGCGTCAACGATGGTCCATTTGCTGACTTTAACGGCGTCGTTGAAGAAGTGGACTACGAGAAGAGCCGCCTGAAAGTGTCTGTCTCCATCTTTGGCCGTGCAACGCCGGTGGAACTGGACTTTAGCCAGGTAGAAAAAGGCTGATCAAATAATCAGCAAGGCGAGCGGATTTGTGGCTTGTCAGAGGCGCGAAATTGAACTATAATTTCGCGCCTTTTGTTTTTAGATGTCTTGCTCTTGCAGCGAGATAAAACACGGGGAGCCTCTCAGGAGGCGATATTACCCAAACGAGGAAATTTCAATGGCCAAGAAAGTACAAGCCTACGTTAAGCTGCAAGTTGCAGCCGGTATGGCTAACCCAAGTCCACCAGTTGGTCCAGCTCTGGGTCAGCAAGGTGTTAACATCATGGAATTCTGTAAGGCATTCAACGCTAAAACTGACAGCGTTGAGAAAGGCCTGCCGATCCCGGTTGTTATTACAGTTTATTCTGATCGCTCCTTCACTTTCGTTACCAAAACCCCGCCAGCAGCAGTTCTGCTGAAGAAAGCGGCTGGTATTAAATCTGGTTCCGGCAAGCCGAACAAAGATAAAGTTGGCAAAGTGACTAGTGCACAGGTTCGTGAAATCGCAGAAACCAAAGCTGCGGACATGACTGGTTCTGACGTTGCAGCGATGATTCGCTCCATCGAAGGTACTGCTCGTTCCATGGGCCTGGTAGTGGAGGATTAAGAAATGGCTAAGCTGACCAAGCGCATGCGCGTGATCCGTGACAAAGTTGATGCTACTAAACAGTATGACATCCTCGAAGCTGTTGCTCTGCTGAAAGAGCTGGCCACCGCTAAATTCGTAGAAAGCGTTGACGTTGCCGTTAACCTCGGCATCGACGCTCGTAAATCAGACCAAAACGTACGTGGTGCTACCGTTCTGCCACACGGCACCGGTCGCAGCGTTCGCGTTGCCGTATTTGCCCAGGGCCCTAACGCTGAAGCTGCTAAAGCTGCAGGCGCAGAGCTGGTAGGTATGGAAGATCTGGCTGACCTGATCAAGAAAGGCGAGATGAACTTCGACGTGGTTATTGCTTCCCCGGATGCAATGCGCGTTGTAGGTCAACTGGGCCAGGTTCTGGGTCCACGTGGTCTGATGCCTAACCCGAAAGTGGGTACCGTTACTCCTAACGTTGCAGAAGCTGTGAAGAACGCTAAAGCAGGTCAGGTTCGTTATCGTAACGACAAAAACGGTATCATCCATACCACTATCGGTAAGGTTGATTTCGACACAGACAAGCTGAAGGAAAACCTGGAGTCTCTGCTGGTTGCGCTGAAAAAAGCCAAACCATCTCAGGCAAAAGGCATGTACATCAAGAAAGTTAGCCTCTCCACCACCATGGGTGCTGGCGTTGCTATCGATCAAAGCGGTCTGAGTGCTGTAGCGAACTAATCACCTGGTGATTAATCGCTTTGACTTGGGGGTGGAATTCATCTAGAATCTTATCCCCCAAGGTTCTGCTACGTGCGGAACAACAGATTTTTCGGTTGGAGCCTGGCCTATCCAGGCCTCCGTCCAAGACCGCAGGTGTGCCGCAAGGCACTTAATCCTTCCTGCGTAGACGGTGACAGAGCCTAAAGAAATTTTTTCTTTTTTAAAAAGAATGGTCTTTGCTGGATTCTGCTCACCGTGTTAAGCCGCTCAACGGCGCGTGTTCGCACAAGCTGTTGAGTGAAGTGAGTTCCGGGGATTTCCCCGGCTAAATCCAGGAGCAAAAAGCTAATGGCATTAAATCTTCAAGACAAACAAGCGATTGTTGCTGAAGTCAACGAAGTAGCCAAAGGCGCGCTGTCTGCGGTAGTTGCGGATTCTCGTGGCGTTACCGTTGATAAAATGACTGAACTGCGTAAAGCAGGTCGTGAAGCTGGCGTTTACATGCGTGTTGTTCGCAACACCTTGATGCGTCGCGTAGTTGAAGGCACTCCGTTCGAATGCCTGAAAGACACGTTTGTCGGTCCAACCTTGATTGCATTCTCTACTGAACACCCGGGCGCTGCTGCTCGTCTGTTCAAAGAGTTCGCGAAAGCGAATGCAAAATTTGAGGTTAAAGCTGCGGCCTTTGAAGGTGAGCTGATCCCTGCGGCACAAATCGACCGCTTGGCAACGCTGCCTACTTACGAAGAAGCAATCGCACGCCTGATGGCAACCATGAAAGAAGCCGCTGCCGGCAAATTGGTTCGCACTCTGGCTGCAGTACGCGATCAGAAAGAAGCGGCATAAGCCTTTCTCTTTCTTAGCCTTTGCTTACGTATTTAAACTATTTCTGAATTTTAGGAACTTTTGTTATGTCTATCACTAAAGACCAAATTATCGAAGGCGTTGCAGCCCTGTCTGTAATGGAAATCGTTGAACTGATCGCCGCTATGGAAGAGAAGTTCGGTGTTTCTGCTGCTGCTGTAGCTGCAGGTCCTGCTGCTGCTGTTGAAGCTGCTGAAGAAAAAACTGAATTCGACGTTGTACTGAAAGGTATCGGCGCGAACAAAGTTGCAGTAATCAAAGCAGTACGTGGCGCAACTGGCCTGGGTCTGAAAGAAGCTAAAGACCTGGTTGAGTCTGCACCAGCAGCACTGAAAGAAGGCATCAGCAAAGACGACGCTGAAGCACTGAAAAAAGCTCTGGAAGAAGCTGGCGCTGAAGTTGAAGTTAAATAAGCCACTGCTTTTGGAGTGCAGTCTGTTTTAACTAACAGGCTGATGGCTGGTGACTTTTTGGTCACCAGCCTTTTTGCGCTGTAGGGCGTCAGTAGAGTTTCACACTGTTTGACTACTGGCTAACCCCAATATTTCTTTCTATCGACGACTTAATATACTGCCCTCTGCGCCGCAGCCGAATCTGCCGCCACGGCAATGAAATGATTTAAGCGTGATAGAAACGAGTATTGCGGAAAGTGTTCTCGCTTTCCGGTCAACAAAACGGTGTTGCATGAACCGTCCCCTACCCGGACGGACAATAGGTTCGACTTTCCAGCGAGCTGAGGAACCCTATGGTTTACTCCTATACCGAGAAGAAACGTATTCGTAAGGATTTTGGTAAGCGTCCACAAGTTTTGGACATACCTTATCTCCTTTCTATCCAGCTTGACTCGTTCCAGAAATTTATCGAGCAAGATCCAGAAGGGCAATACGGCTTAGAAGCCGCATTCCGTTCTGTTTTCCCGATCCAGAGCTACAGTGGCAATTCGGAGCTGCAATACGTTAGCTACCGTCTTGGTGAGCCGGTGTTTGACGTTAAAGAGTGCCAGATCCGTGGTGTGACGTACTCTGCACCGCTGCGCGTAAAACTGCGCCTGGTCATCTACGAACGTGAAGCACCAGAAGGTACGGTCAAAGACATCAAGGAACAAGAAGTCTATATGGGCGAAATTCCGCTCATGACCGAAAACGGTACCTTTGTCATTAACGGTACTGAGAGGGTTATCGTATCCCAGCTGCATCGTAGTCCTGGTGTGTTCTTCGACAGCGATAAGGGCAAAACCCACTCCTCGGGCAAAGTGCTGTATAACGCACGTATCATCCCTTACCGTGGCTCATGGCTGGATTTCGAGTTTGACCCGAAAGACAACCTGTTCGTGCGTATCGACCGTCGCCGCAAACTGCCTGCGACCATTATTCTGCGCGCGCTGAACTACACCACTGAGCAGATCCTTGACCTGTTCTTTGAGAAAATTGTTTTCGAGATCCGTGATAACAAGCTGCAGATGGAGCTGGTTCCAGAGCGTCTGCGTGGTGAAACTGCGTCCTTCGATATCGAAGCCAACGGTAAGATCTACGTTGAGAAAGCACGCCGTATCACCGCTCGTCATATCCGTCAGCTCGAAAAAGACGAAATTCGCAGCATTGAAGTACCGGTTGAGTACATCGCGGGCAAAGTGGTCGCGAAGGACTATATCGATACCAATACCGGCGAATTGATCTGTGCAGCCAACATGGAGCTGTCACTGGATCTGTTGGCCAAGCTGAGCCAGTCAGGCCACAAGCGTATCGAAACGCTGTTCACCAACGATCTGGACCACGGTGCGTACATCTCTGAAACCGTACGTGTCGACCCAACCAGCGATCGTCTGAGCGCTCTGGTAGAAATCTACCGCATGATGCGCCCTGGTGAGCCACCAACGCGTGAAGCGGCGGAAAGCCTGTTCGAGAACCTGTTCTTCTCTGAAGACCGCTACGATCTGTCTGCGGTTGGCCGGATGAAGTTCAACCGTTCTCTGCTGCGTGACGAGATCGAAGGTTCGGGCATCCTGAGCAAAGACGACATCATCGAAGTGATGAAGAAGCTCATCGATATCCGTAACGGTAAAGGCGAAGTGGACGATATCGACCACTTGGGCAACCGTCGTATCCGTTCCGTTGGCGAAATGGCCGAGAACCAGTTCCGTGTCGGTCTGGTACGTGTTGAGCGTGCGGTGAAAGAACGTCTGTCCCTGGGCGATCTGGATACCCTGATGCCTCAGGACATGATCAACGCCAAGCCAATTTCGGCGGCGGTGAAAGAGTTCTTCGGTTCAAGCCAGCTGTCCCAGTTTATGGACCAGAACAACCCGTTGTCCGAGATCACGCACAAACGTCGTATCTCTGCATTGGGCCCAGGCGGTCTGACCCGTGAACGTGCCGGCTTTGAAGTTCGAGACGTACACCCGACTCACTACGGTCGCGTGTGCCCAATCGAAACGCCGGAAGGTCCAAACATCGGTCTGATCAACTCCTTGTCCGTGTACGCACAGACCAACGAGTATGGCTTCCTGGAAACCCCGTACCGCCGCGTGCGTGACGGCGTGGTGACCGATGAAATCAACTATCTGTCTGCTATTGAAGAAGGCAACTTCGTTATCGCTCAGGCGAACTCCAACCTGGACGAAGAAGGCCGCTTTGAAGAAGACCTGGTTACCTGTCGTAGCAAAGGCGAATCAAGCCTGTTTAGCCGCGACCAGGTTGACTATATGGACGTATCAACCCAGCAGGTTGTCTCCGTTGGTGCTTCACTGATCCCATTCCTGGAACACGATGACGCCAACCGTGCATTGATGGGTGCGAACATGCAACGTCAAGCGGTGCCAACCCTGCGTGCTGACAAGCCGCTGGTAGGTACCGGTATGGAACGTGCCGTAGCGGTTGACTCCGGTGTTACTGCCGTAGCCAAACGTGGTGGTGTGATCCAGTACGTGGATGCTTCCCGTATCGTTATCAAAGTTAACGAAGACGAGATGTACCCGGGCGAAGCAGGTATCGATATTTATAACCTGACCAAGTACACCCGTTCTAACCAGAACACCTGTATCAACCAGATGCCTTGTGTGAATCTGGGTGAGCCAATCGAGCGCGGCGACGTGCTGGCAGATGGCCCGTCTACAGACCTGGGTGAACTGGCATTGGGTCAGAACATGCGCGTCGCGTTCATGCCTTGGAACGGCTACAACTTCGAAGACTCCATCTTGGTCTCCGAACGTGTAGTACAGGAAGATCGCTTCACCACCATCCACATCCAGGAACTGGCTTGCGTGTCTCGCGACACCAAACTGGGGCCGGAAGAGATCACCGCCGACATCCCTAACGTGGGTGAAGCAGCGCTCTCCAAGCTGGATGAGTCCGGTATCGTGTATATCGGTGCAGAAGTGACCGGTGGCGACATTCTGGTTGGTAAGGTAACGCCGAAAGGTGAAACCCAGCTGACGCCAGAAGAGAAGCTGCTGCGTGCGATCTTCGGTGAGAAAGCGTCTGACGTTAAAGACTCTTCTCTGCGCGTACCAAACGGCGTTTCCGGTACGGTTATCGACGTGCAGGTCTTTACCCGCGATGGCGTGGACAAAGACAAACGTGCGTTGGAAATCGAAGAGATGCAGCTGAAGCAGGCGAAGAAAGACCTGACTGAAGAACTGCAGATCCTGGAAGCTGGCCTGTTCGCTCGTATCCATGCGGTACTGGTTTCTGGTGGTATCGAAGCCGAGAAGCTGAGCAAACTGCCACGCGATCGCTGGTTGGAACTGGGCCTGACCGACGAAGACAAGCAAAACCAGCTGGAGCAGCTGGCAGAGCAGTACGACGAACTGAAATCCGACTTCGAGAAGAAGCTGGATGCCAAGCGTCGTAAGATCACCCAAGGCGACGATCTGGCACCAGGCGTGCTGAAAATCGTCAAGGTGTATCTGGCCGTTAAGCGTCAGATCCAACCGGGTGACAAGATGGCAGGCCGTCACGGTAACAAGGGTGTTATCTCCAAGATCAACCCGATCGAAGATATGCCTTACGATGAAAACGGTACGCCGGTTGACATCGTTCTGAACCCGCTGGGCGTTCCATCGCGTATGAACATCGGTCAGATCCTGGAAACTCACCTGGGTATGGCGGCGAAAGGCATTGGTGAGAAGATCAACCAAATGCTCAAGCAGCACCAGGAAGTGGCCAAGCTGCGTGAATTCATCCAGAAGGCTTACGATCTGGGTGACGGCGTTTGCCAGAAAGTTGACCTGAACACCTTCACCGACGACGAAGTCTTGCGTCTGGCAGAGAACCTGAAAAAAGGTATGCCGATCGCAACCCCAGTCTTCGATGGTGCGAAAGAGTCAGAAATCAAGCAACTGCTGGAAATGGGCGGTATCCCGACTTCAGGTCAGATTACGCTGTTTGATGGCCGTACCGGCGAGCAGTTCGAGCGCCAGGTAACCGTCGGCTATATGTACATGCTGAAACTGAACCACTTGGTTGACGATAAGATGCACGCGCGTTCTACCGGTTCTTACAGCTTGGTTACTCAGCAGCCGCTGGGTGGTAAGGCGCAATTCGGTGGTCAGCGCTTCGGTGAGATGGAAGTGTGGGCGCTGGAAGCATACGGCGCAGCTTACACCTTGCAGGAAATGCTTACCGTTAAGTCGGATGACGTCAACGGCCGTACCAAGATGTACAAAAACATCGTGGATGGCGATCACCGTATGGAACCAGGCATGCCGGAGTCCTTCAACGTACTGTTGAAAGAAATCCGCTCGCTGGGTATCAACATCGAACTGGAAGGCGACTAATCGCTATTCCAGCTCTGGCTCCCGACCTTAGGGAGCCAGAGGGTGGTTGTTCAGGTCACACGGGCGCACGATTTGTCAGCGTGCTCCCAACAGGTTTAACTCCGACAGGAGCCAATCCGTGAAAGACTTATTAAAGTTTCTGAAAGCGCAAACTAAGACCGAAGAGTTTGATGCGATCAAGATTGCTCTGGCATCGCCAGACATGATCCGTTCATGGTCGTTCGGTGAAGTTAAAAAGCCGGAAACCATTAACTACCGTACGTTCAAACCTGAGCGTGACGGCCTTTTCTGCGCCCGTATCTTTGGGCCGGTAAAAGATTACGAGTGCCTGTGCGGTAAGTACAAGCGCTTGAAACACCGCGGCGTGATCTGTGAGAAGTGCGGCGTTGAAGTGACCCAGACCAAAGTACGCCGTGAGCGTATGGGCCACATCGAACTGGCTTCCCCAACTGCGCACATCTGGTTCCTGAAATCGCTGCCTTCGCGCATCGGTTTGCTGCTGGATATGCCGCTGCGTGACATCGAACGTGTACTGTACTTCGAATCCTACGTGGTAGTCGAAGGCGGTATGACCAACCTCGAGCGTCGTCAGATCCTGACTGAAGAGCAGTATCTGGATGCGCTGGAAGAGTTTGGTGACGAATTCGACGCCAAGATGGGTGCGGAAGCTATTCAGGCCCTGTTGAAAAACATGGATCTGGAAGCCGAGTGTGAGCAGCTGCGTGAAGAGCTGAACGAAACCAACTCCGAAACCAAGCGTAAGAAGCTGACCAAGCGTATCAAGCTGCTGGAAGCGTTCGTGCAATCTGGTAACAAGCCAGAGTGGATGATCCTGACCGTGCTGCCGGTACTGCCGCCAGATCTGCGTCCATTGGTTCCACTGGATGGTGGCCGTTTCGCGACTTCAGATCTGAACGATCTGTACCGCCGCGTGATCAACCGTAACAACCGTCTGAAACGCCTGCTGGATCTGGCTGCGCCTGACATCATCGTGCGCAACGAAAAGCGTATGCTGCAAGAAGCGGTAGATGCCCTGCTGGATAACGGCCGTCGCGGTCGTGCTATCACCGGTTCCAACAAGCGTCCTCTGAAATCTTTGGCCGACATGATCAAAGGTAAGCAGGGTCGTTTCCGTCAGAACCTGTTGGGTAAACGTGTTGACTACTCTGGTCGTTCTGTTATCACCGTAGGTCCATACCTGCGTCTGCATCAGTGCGGTCTGCCGAAGAAAATGGCACTGGAGCTGTTCAAACCGTTCATCTACGGCAAGCTGGAACTGCGTGGCCTGGCCACAACGATCAAAGCCGCCAAGAAAATGGTTGAGCGCGAAGAAGCTGTCGTTTGGGATATCCTGGACGAAGTGATCCGCGAACACCCGGTACTGCTGAACCGTGCACCAACCCTGCACCGTTTGGGTATCCAGGCGTTTGAACCGGTTCTGATCGAAGGTAAAGCGATCCAGCTGCACCCGCTGGTTTGTGCGGCCTACAACGCCGACTTCGATGGTGACCAGATGGCTGTTCACGTACCGTTGACGCTGGAAGCCCAGCTGGAAGCGCGTGCGTTGATGATGTCTACCAACAACATCCTGTCACCAGCGAACGGCGAGCCAATCATCGTTCCTTCTCAGGACGTTGTATTGGGTCTGTACTATATGACTCGTGACTGTGTTAACGCCAAAGGCGAAGGCATGGTTCTGACGGGTCCTAAAGAAGCTGAACGCGTTTACCGCGCTGGTCTGGCCTCTCTGCATGCACGCGTAAAAGTGCGTATTACAGAAGAGATCAAGAATACCGAAGGTGAATCTGTTCACCAGACTTCGATTATTGATACCACCATCGGTCGCGCCATCCTGTGGATGATCGTACCGCAAGGTCTGCCTTACTCGATCGTTAACCAGCCTCTGGGCAAGAAAGCGATCTCCAAGATGCTGAACACCTGTTACCGCATCCTGGGCCTGAAGCCGACCGTAATCTTCGCTGACCAGATCATGTACACCGGTTTTGCTTACGCTGCCCGTTCAGGCGCATCCGTAGGTATCGATGACATGGTTATCCCAGCCAAGAAAGCAGAGATCATCGAAGAAGCGGAAACCGAAGTTGCCGAGATCCAGGAGCAGTTCCAGTCTGGTCTGGTTACCGCGGGCGAACGCTACAACAAAGTGATCGATATCTGGGCTGCGGCGAACGAACGTGTTGCTAAAGCGATGATGGAAAACCTGTCGGTTGAAGACGTGGTTAACCGTGACGGCGTGGTGGAACAACAAGTTTCCTTCAACAGCATCTTTATGATGGCCGACTCCGGTGCTCGTGGTTCTGCCGCTCAGATCCGTCAGTTGGCGGGTATGCGTGGCCTGATGGCCAAGCCAGATGGCTCCATCATCGAAACGCCAATCACAGCGAACTTCCGTGAAGGTCTGAACGTACTCCAGTACTTCATCTCCACGCACGGTGCTCGTAAAGGCTTGGCGGATACCGCACTGAAAACGGCAAACTCCGGTTATCTGACCCGTCGTCTGGTTGACGTGGCGCAGGACCTGGTAGTGACCGAAGACGACTGTGGTACTCACAACGGCATCATGATGACTCCGGTTATCGAAGGTGGTGACGTTAAAGAGCCACTGCGTGAACGCGTTCTGGGTCGTGTGACCGCTGAAGATGTCATCAAGCCGGGTACGGCTGACATCCTGGTGCCACGTAACACCCTGCTGAACGAGAAGACCTGTGACCTGTTGGAAGAGAACTCTGTCGACAGCGTTAAAGTCCGTTCCGTAGTTAGCTGTGAAACCGACTTTGGCGTGTGCGCCAACTGCTATGGTCGCGACCTGGCACGTGGCCACATCATCAACAAAGGTGAAGCTATCGGCGTTATCGCGGCCCAGTCCATCGGTGAGCCGGGTACACAGCTGACGATGCGTACGTTCCACATCGGTGGTGCGGCATCTCGTGCGGCAGCAGAATCCAGCATCCAGGTGAAGAACAAAGGTAACCTGAAGCTGAGCAACGTGAAGTTCGTTATGAACGCCTCAGGCAAGCTGGTCATTACCTCGCGTAATACCGAACTGAAGCTGATCGACGAATTCGGCCGTACCAAAGAAAGCTACAAAGTGCCTTACGGTGCCGTAATGGGCAAAGGTGATGGTGCAGAAGTTAACGGCGGCGAAACCGTTGCTAACTGGGATCCACACACCATGCCGGTTGTGACCGAGGTGAGCGGTTTCATTCGCTTCGCCGATATGGTTGACGGCCAGACCATTACTCGCCAGACCGACGAACTGACCGGTTTGTCTTCTCTGGTGGTACTGGACAGCGCAGAACGTACCGGTAGCGGTAAAGACCTGCGTCCGGCACTGAAAATCGTTGATGCCAAAGGCGACGACGTATTGATCCCAGGTACTGATATGCCTGCTCAATACTTCCTGCCGGGTAAAGCGATTGTGCAGCTGGAAGACGGCATTCAGATCGGTGCGGGTGATACCCTGGCGCGTATTCCTCAGGAATCCGGCGGTACCAAGGATATTACCGGTGGTCTGCCACGCGTTGCGGATCTGTTCGAAGCACGTCGTCCGAAAGAGCCGGCAATCCTGGCTGAAATCAGCGGGATTATCTCGTTCGGTAAAGAGACCAAAGGCAAACGTCGCCTGGTAATCTCTCCACTGGACGGCAGCGACGCTTACGAAGAGATGATCCCTAAATGGCGTCAGCTCAACGTGTTCGAAGGTGAAATTGTGGAACGTGGTGACGTTGTTTCTGACGGCCCAGAATCTCCACATGACATTCTGCGTCTGCGTGGTGTGCATGCTGTTACCCGCTACATCACCAACGAAGTGCAGGAAGTTTACCGTCTGCAAGGCGTTAAGATTAACGATAAACACATCGAAGTTATCGTTCGTCAGATGCTGCGTAAAGGGACCATCGTTAGCGCTGGTAGCACCGAGTTCCTGGAAGGCGAACAGGCTGAAGTATCACGCGTCAAGATTGCTAACCGTAAACTTGCTGCTGAAGGCAAGATCGAAGCAACCTTCTCACGCGATCTGCTGGGTATCACCAAGGCTTCCTTGGCGACCGAGTCCTTCATCTCTGCTGCATCGTTCCAGGAAACGACGCGCGTTCTCACCGAAGCGGCTGTTGCCGGTAAGCGTGATGAACTGCGCGGCCTGAAAGAGAACGTGATCGTGGGCCGTCTGATCCCAGCCGGTACCGGTTACGCTTATCATCAGGATCGTATGCGCCGTAAGGCTCTGGGTGAAACTCCGGTTGTTCCGCTGGTGAGTGCGGAAGAAGCGACAGCCAACCTGGCCGAATTGCTCAACGCTGGCAACCTGGGTGGCAGTGACGAATAAGTCACCTGATCCCTGACTGTACGTTTTGCAGTGAATGACTAAAGCCCTGGCTATCCTAGCCGGGGCTTTTTGTTGTACAGTGCTGTAAAGTTAAAATAACGGAACAGGCATGGACACCTCAACTTCAGTCAGTGGCAGCAGCGCTGCCAACAGCGAAATAACCTCACCAACCCAGTACTCTCAAAGCCGGGCGCGGCGTGCCGCCTGGGGAAGCTTTGTTGGCGCCGTAGTCGATTGGTACGACTTCCTGCTGTACGGAATAGTTGCCGCTTTAGTCTTTAACACTGAGTTTTTCCCGCAGGTCAGCCCAACGATGGGCACGCTGGCCGCCTTTGGCACCTTTGGCGTCGGTTTTCTGTTTCGCCCGCTAGGTGGCATGGTATTCGGGCACTTTGGCGATAAGCTGGGCCGTAAGCGCATGCTGATGATCACCGTCTGGATGATGGGGATCTCTACGGCGTTGATTGGCCTGTTGCCCTCTTTCGATTCAGTCGGCTGGTGGGCCCCGGTGATGCTGGTACTGCTACGAGCGGTGCAAGGGTTTGCCGTGGGCGGCGAATGGGGCGGTGCAGCCTTGCTGGCGGTAGAAAGCGCGCCGAAGAAGAGAAAAGCCTTTTACAGCAGCGGCGTACAGATTGGTTTTGGCGTCGGGTTGCTGTTGGCTACCGGCTCGGTTTCCCTGGTCAGCCATTTCACCAGCAATGCGGACTTTATTAGCTGGGGCTGGCGTTTGCCGTTCCTGTTCAGCCTGGTGCTGGTCGCCATTGCCTGGTGGATCCGTAACGGCATGGACGAGTCGCAGGAGTTTGAAGCCAATAAAACGCTGCACGAACGGGCCGAGAAAATCCGCAAGTTCCCAATCTTTGAGGCACTGCGCCAGAATCCCAAAGCCTTCTTGTTGATCATTGCCCTACGCTTTGGCGAACTGCTGACGATGTATATCGTCACGGCCTTTGCCATGAACTACTCGACCACCCATCTTGGCCTGTCACGGGATCTGTTCCTGAATATCGGCTTGTTGGTGGGAGCGGTGAGCTGTGTCTCGATCCCTTGCTTTGCCTATTTGGCCGATAGCTTTGGCAGACGGCGGATCTACGTGACGGGAGCATTGATTGGTGTTGCCAGCACGGTACCGTTTTTCATGGCGCTCGAGAGCCGTAATACGGTGATGATTATCTTCTTTGCCATCATGCTGGGAAATATGGCGCACGACATGCTGGTCAGCGTGCAGCAGCCGATGTTTACCGAACTGTTCGGCACGGCATACCGTTATAGCGGTGCTGGAGTGGGTTATCAGGTCGCCAGCGTGGTCGGCGGGGGCTTCACGCCGTTTATTGCCGTGTTGCTGGTGGAGTTGATGGACGGCTCCTGGCATCTGGTTGCTGCCTATCTGGCGCTGGGATGTTTGCTTTCGGCCATTGTAGGTCTGCGTATGAAACCCCAGACGGCCGAATAAAGCAGAGGAACCGGAAGCGTGCGGCCAGTCCCCGCACGCTCCGGCGTTTGGTAAGCAAGGTTATCAAGAGGGGGAGATAACCTTGGTTGGCTTAGGAACGCTTGCCAACACCGCCACTATAACCAGGCCATTTTTCCCTGCCAGCTTGCCTTGGCGGCTTTGCGCAGTGTTTCCAGACCTATTGGCTTGATGGTGTAACCGTTGCAGGCAGTTGCGTAGCGCGTCCCAGATAATCATCCCAATCTTTCCACACCGGCTGTAGCCCCGCGGCACCGATTGCCTGTGCCACCTGCTGCGGCGTTCGGCTGTCGTGCGGTTCGAACTGTTCCAGCTCTGGCGGCACATCGTCGGCATAACCACCCGGCTGGGTTTTGGAACCGGCACTGACGCTGTTGATGGCTACCGGGATCATATGGTCGCGGAAGAAGGCCGACTCTCGTGTAGATAATGAAAGCTCCACGTCAGGAGCGAATAACCGGAAAGCACAGATCAACTGTACCAGTTGCGGTTCACTCATGATCGAGGCCGGCTCAATACCCCCGGCACAGGGCCGCAGGCGAGGGAACGAGATCGAGTAACGGCTCTGCCAGTAAGTCTGTTGCAGGTAAAACAGATGCTCTGCCAGCAGATAGCAGTCCGTGCGCCAACTGCTGGAAAGCCCAATCAGCGCCCCTAGCCCGATCTTGTCGATCCCGGCGCGCCCCAGACGATCCGGTGTACTCAACCGCCAATGAAAATCCTGTTTCTGGCCACGCAGATGGTGCTGCTGATAGGTCGCGGGATGATAGGTTTCCTGATAGACCAACACACCGTCCAGCCCAAGGGTTTTCAGCTCGGCGTAGTCTTGTTGTGCCAGAGGTTGCACCTCCATCATCAGCGAACTGAAATGATGGCGAATGGCGGGCAGATGCTGGCGGAAATAATCCATGCCGACTTTGCGCTGATGTTCTCCGGTCACCAGCAGCAGGTGCTCAAATCCTAATGCTTTGATAGCCGCGCATTCCCGTTCGATCTCTGCCGCATCCAGCGTTTTGCGCTTGAGGTGGTTACTCATCGAAAAGCCGCAGTAGGTACAATCGTTGGCACACAGGTTAGAAAGATATAACGGCACATAGAAGCTCACCACGTTACCGAAACGCTGGCGGGTGAGCTGCTGTGCTCGTTGCGCCAGGGGCTCCAGATAGGGAGCGGCGGCAGGGGAGATAAGCGCCATAAAATCCTCCCGCGTCAGCTTGGGGCTATTCAGTGCCTGCTCAACGTCACGCGCCGTTTTGCTGTTAATACGCAGCGTCAGGTCATCCCAATCCCACCCGAGCAGGCGCTCGCTAAAATCACTGGCCATCAGCGTGTCTCCTCTGAATGACTGAGGAACGCCGTCAGCGGGCTGGATGCGGCGGCGATAGACTGGCGGCTGCCTAGCCCTGAGTTGCGTGCTAACTCTCCGGCCTCCAGTGCCAGCCGGAAAGCACGGGCCATTTGCACCGGATCCCGCGCCACGGCGATGGCGGTATTGACCAGTACCGCATCGGCTCCCAGTTCTATCGCCTCTAACGCATGGCTTGGGGCACCGATCCCGGCATCAATGACTACCGGCACTTTGGCCTGTTCAATAATGATCTCAAGGAAATCACGGGTCAGTAAGCCACGGTTAGAACCGATCGGCGCGCCGAGTGGCATCACGGCGGCACAACCCGCTTCTTCCAGCCGCTTACACAGTACCGGATCGGCACCGCAGTAAGGCAGCACCACAAAGCCCTGTTTGACCAGGGTTTCCGCCGCCTTGAGCGTTTCGATCGGATCTGGCAGCAGGTACTTCACCTCTGGGTGAATTTCCAGTTTGACCCAGTGAGTCCCCAGAGCTTCACGCGCCAGGCGGGCGGCAAACACCGCCTCATCTGCCGTTTTTGCCCCTGAAGTGTTGGGGAGTAATTTCACGCCCAACCGTTGTAGCGGTGCCAGAATGGCGTCATTCCCGCCGCGCAGGTCGACGCGTTTCATCGCCATAGTGACCAGTTGTGAGCCGGAGGCTTGTAGCGCAGCCAGCATTAACTCGGGCGTGGCGAATTTCCCCGTGCCGGTAAACAGGCGTGAGGTAAAGGTGGTATCGGCGATTTGCAGCATGTCAGCCTCCGGCAATCGCTTGAAACAGCAAGATGTCATCACCGTCCTGCACCTGACGGGTGGCCCAGTCGCTGCGTGGAATGATGACCTGGTTGATCGCCAATGCGCTGCCTGGCTGGTGGCGTTCCAGCCGTTCGAGCAATGCGCCAATGCTTAACGGCTGCTCCAGCTCTAGCGGTTGATCGTTGAGGGTGATCTTCATGCTGGCTCTCCGCAGAGGGGGCAGGTACTGGCTTTGCTCAATTGCAGGGTGCTCCAGCTTTGCTGCTTACCGTCGAACAGGCGCAGCTTGCCGCTAAGGGAGGAGGGTAACCCAGCCAGCATTTTTATCGCTTCCAGCGCCTGCAGCGTTCCGATCACACCGACGACCGGGCCGAGCACACCCGCCGTGCGGCAGTTGCGCTGCGGTTCGGTTTGTTCCGGGTAGAGGCAGGCATAGCAGCCGTGGGCATACGGCGGCTCGATAACCAGCAACTGGCCGCTGAACCCTACCGCGCTGCCGCTGATCAACGGCACGCTGGCTTGGATGCAGGCGGCATTCACCGCATGACGGGTGGCCATGTTGTCGCTGCAATCGAGCACCAGATCGGCACGGGCGACCGCATCGCTCAGCGTAGCCCCTTGCAGGCGTTGCTCCAGCGCGATCGACTCCACCAGAGGGTTCAGTGCTTGCAAGTGGTGCTTTGCCAACTGAGCCTTGTTGGCGGCGATATCACCAGTGCGGTACAGAATTTGCCGTTGCAGATTGGTGAGGTGTAGCTGGTCATCATCGGCCAACAGCAAGATACCAACGCCAGCGGCAGCGAGATATAGCGCCGCCGGAGAGCCTAATCCCCCCAACCCGACGATCAGCACCGTGGCTTGTTTCAGCTTTTCCTGCCCCTCGGGACCGACATCTTCCAGCAGTAGCTGCCGGCTGTAGCGCAAGAACTCTTGGTCATTGAGCATCGCGCGACTCCTTGCCTTCAATCAGTTGCAGCAGCGTTGCCGTAGCGGCGCGCCAGTCTGGTGCCTGGGTGATGGCGCTGACCACCGCCACGCTGCCAACCCCGCAAGCCAGCACGGCGGGGACGCGCTCGATGCTGATCCCGCCAATGGCTACGGTTGGATACTGCTGTAATCCGGCGACGTGGCGTTGCAACTCGGCCAAACCTTGCGGTTCAGAGGGCATCTCCTTGGTTTGCGTTGGGAAGATATGTCCCAGTGCGATATAGGAAGGTTTGACGGCGATCGCCCGCGCCAGCTCGGCATCGTCATGGGTGGAAACGCCCAAGCGCAATCCTGCACGATGGATAGCTGCTAGATCGGTGGTGTCCAAATCTTCCTGCCCCAGGTGGACGCCGTAGGCATCATGCTTAATCGCCAACCGCCAATAATCATTGATAAACAGCCGGGCCTGATAGCGCTTGCCAAGAGCGATGGCGGCGGCAATGTCCGCCTCCACTTGCTCGTCTGGCAGATCTTTGATGCGTAGTTGGATGGTGGTAACGCCTGCCTCCAGCAGGCGGGCGATCCATTCAACGCTGTCGACAACCGGGTATAAACCCAGCCTGTGCGGTGTTGCAGGGAAGGGAGAGGTGAGGTTAGTCATTATTTATCTCCTCCTGCAAATTGGCCGCGCTGTGGTAGAGCTCGCTGCCGCGTGAGCGGAATTCAGCCGACATTTTCTCCATCCCGGTCAGTTGCACTTTGATCGGCTTGGCGGCTTCCTGTGCGGCAGCATAGTCACGCACTTCCTGGGAGATTTTCATGGAGCAGAACTTCGGCCCACACATGGAGCAGAAGTGGGCGATCTTGCCGGATTCTTGCGGCAGCGTTTCGTCGTGATAGGCGCGGGCGGTTTGTGGATCCAGCGCCAGGTTGAACTGATCTTCCCAACGGAACTCAAAGCGCGCCTTGGACATGGCGTTATCGCGGATCTGTGCGCCCGGATGGCCTTTTGCCAAGTCGGCGGCGTGAGCGGCGATCTTGTAAGTGATCAGCCCCTGTTTCACGTCTTCTTTGTTAGGCAGCCCCAGATGTTCCTTCGGCGTCACGTAGCAAAGCATCGCACAGCCGAACCAGCCGATCATTGCCGCGCCGATCCCAGAGGTGAAATGGTCGTAACCCGGTGCGATATCGGTGGTCAATGGCCCCAGCGTGTAGAACGGTGCTTCATGGCAATGTTCCAGCTCCTCGGTCATGTTGCGGCGGATCATCTGCATCGGCACGTGGCCTGGGCCTTCGATCATCACCTGTACGTCATATTCCCAGGCAATCTTGGTCAGTTCACCCAGCGTATGCAGTTCAGCGAATTGTGCTTCGTCATTGGCATCCTGGATCGAGCCTGGACGCAGGCCGTCGCCGAGTGACAGCGAGACATCGTAAGCGGCGCAAATTTCGCAGATCTCGCGGAAGTGCTGATAGAGGAAGTTTTCCTGATGATGCGACAGGCACCACTTCGCCATGATCGAGCCGCCACGGGAGACAATGCCGGTCAGGCGTTTGGCGGTCATCGGCACATAGCGCAGCAACACCCCGGCGTGAATGGTGAAGTAATCGACGCCTTGCTCAGCCTGTTCCAGCAGGGTATCGCGGAACATTTCCCAGGTCAGGTTCTCCGCTACGCCGTTCACTTTTTCCAGCGCCTGATAGATCGGCACCGTACCAATCGGCACCGGGCTGTTACGCAGGATCCATTCACGGGTTTCGTGGATATAACGGCCCGTGGAGAGATCCATCACGGTGTCAGCGCCCCAGCGGGTTGACCACACCAGCTTCTCGACCTCCTCTTCGATCGAAGAGGTGACCGCCGAGTTGCCGATATTGGCATTCACCTTCACCAGGAAATTACGACCAATAATCATCGGCTCGGATTCCGGGTGGTTGATGTTGGCGGGGATGATGGCGCGGCCAGCGGCCACTTCCTGGCGCACAAATTCCGGCGTGATATTTTCCGGTAGATTGGCGCCCCAGCTTTGGCCGGGATGCTGGTGGCGCAGCACTTCACCACGAATGCGCTCACGGCCCATATTTTCGCGAATGGCGATAAATTCCATCTCTGGGGTGACAATACCGGCGCGAGCGTAATGCAATTGCGTAACGCATTTACCCGGCAGGGCTTTGCGGGGCAGCGGCAGGTGCTCAAAGCGCAGATGGTCTAACCCAACATCCGCCAGTCGTTGTTGGGTGAAGCCGGAACTGACGCCGCTTAACGCTTCGGTATCGGCACGTTCGGCGATCCAGTTCGCTCGTACCTTGGCCAAGCCACGATGTACGTCGATCAACGCTTGCGGATCGCCATACGGACCTGCGGTGTCATACACCGGAATGGCTTCGTTCTGTTCATATTGGGGCTGGTCTTTGTTGCCGCCAATCAGCGTCGGGCTGAGCTGGATCTCACGCATGGGTACCTGAATATCGCTGCGCGACCCTGCGAGATAGATCCGCTGTGAGTTAGGGAAGGTAACGCCTTGCAGAGAGTCGATAAAATCTTGCGCTTGGTCACGCTGCTGTTTACGGGCACGAGGTTGGTTCACGGTAGACATAGCAAATTCCTATCAGTGTAGTGATGTGTGGAAAATTGCTTGTCTGGAGCTCGGAGGGAGTAATGATGGTAGCCGGTAAGGCAGGCACAGCCCCTGGCGGGAGCATCTTGCCTATGGCGATAGATTACTCTTGTTCCCTTCGCGGGTATTAACCCGATCAGGTTCCGCGGATCCCGAATTAACGGTCTCAGCCTGGCCAATTTAATGAAAAATCAGCGCTAGGCACTCCGACAAGAGCCCTCAGTATAAGAGGGTAAACAAAAACTACAAGCCATCCCCCATCATCTTTCAGGCCGTAGCGTTGTTGGCTGCCTAGCTACGGCTTGAAATCTATGGGGGGATAATTAGGCTGGATGAGACATAGATTCAGTGTTCGTGGGGCCCGGTTGGCCCTGCTGCCAGGTTTCTGCCGCCAGCTGGATCAACTGATCTTCCAAGGCGAAACGTGATGCCAGGGCTTCGCCGATATCTGACAGCGCCTGATTGAGTTCTTCACACACGTCCTGATCGATAACGACTTCGGTGTAGCGGTCGTGGAACGCCATCACGGCTTCGGTATTGGCCTGTAATTTTGGGTAGAACTTGGTGGCTAGCGCCATTTTGGGGCTGGCGGATCCTTCCACTTGTTTGATAATTTTGTCATAAATGTGAAAATGCCCGGCAGAGAGATAATCCACCAGATTCTGGCAAAAGTTCTCCAGCGCTTTTTCATTGAGCGGCGTATGCTTTTCTTTGTTGGGTTTAATGCCGACTAAACTGCAGTAGGCCACCAGTAGCTGTTTGCGTGCCTGCAACCATTGATCGACTAATTCGTTACTGCCACCAACGCGCTGAGTCAGGCTTTCCAATCGGTTGAGCATGGTTGACTCCGTGTGTAAGAGAAAGAAAAAGTGGTAAGTTAATAAAATGTAACAAAGAGCATTCCTAGATTGCCAGTGAAGCAGAGGTTGTGCAACAACATATGGAACTTGCATTAACGGGTAACGAAAATGGCTGGTGGATCGTCAGCCATGAAAGCAAAATTTGGTTACCAAACGGTGAATTGCCGTTTGGTTCTGCCGCATTATTTTCCTTGCAAGGCCGACCGGCTCGTCAAATTGGCGAATGGGAGGGGGCACCGGTCTGGCTGGTGCGCCAGCCGATGCCGAAAGAGATGGGATCGGTGCGGCAACTGCTCAGTCTCGATCGCGGCCTGTTCCAACTGGCCGGGCGCGGCGTACAGCTGGCCGACTTTTATCGCTCGCACCGGTTCTGTGGCTACTGCGGTCATGAGATGCACCTTAGCCGCACCGAAAGCGCTTGTCTGTGCGACAACTGCCGCGAACGCTATTACCCGCAGATTGCCCCTTGCGTCATTGTCGCTATCCGCCGCAATGATGAGATCCTGCTGGCACAGCATGTGCGCCACCGTGGGGGGATCCATACCGTGCTGGCGGGGTTTGTGGAGGTGGGGGAAACCCTGGAGCAGGCCGTAGCGCGCGAGGTGATGGAAGAAAGTAATATCGCCATTACCAACCTGCGTTACGTGACTTCGCAACCCTGGCCGTTCCCTCATTCGCTGATGATGGCGTTTATGGCCGAGTATCAGGGCGGTGAACTGCGCCACGATCCGAAAGAGTTGCTCAATGCGGGCTGGTATCGCTATGACCAACTGCCGCTGCTGCCACCGCCTGGTACCGTGGCGCGCCGCCTGATCGAGGACACCGTGGCGCTGTGTCGGGCAGAATAAGGTACAATGGCGGCAGATAATCAAGGGAGCCCAAGAAATGAATGAGTTGAAGAACGATCGCTATCTGCGTGCGCTGCTGCGCCAGCCGGTGGATCTCACCCCTGTATGGATGATGCGCCAGGCCGGTCGTTATTTGCCAGAGTACAAAGCCACCCGTGCTCAGGCCGGGGATTTCATGTCGCTGTGCAAAAATGCCGAACTGGCCTGTGAGGTGACATTACAGCCCCTGCGCCGTTATGCGCTGGACGCCGCCATCCTGTTCTCCGACATTCTCACCATTCCCGATGCCATGGGGCTTGGGCTCTATTTCGAAACCGGGGAAGGTCCGCGTTTTTCTTCGCCAATCACCTGCCGTGCCGACGTAGAGAAGCTGCCTGCATTTGATCCGGAAGACGAGCTGGGCTATGTCATGAACGCGGTGCGTACCATCCGCCGTGAATTGAAGGGTGAAGTGCCACTGATCGGTTTCTCCGGCAGCCCATGGACGTTGGCGACCTATATGGTCGAAGGCGGCAGCAGCAAGGCATTCACCAAGCTGAAGAAAATGATGTACGCCGAGCCGCAGACGCTGCATTTGCTGCTGGATAAGCTGGCGGACAGCGTGATCCTGTATCTCAATGCCCAGATCAAGGCCGGGGCGCAGTCTGTAATGGTATTCGATACCTGGGGCGGCGTGTTGACGGGCCGTGATTATCGCGAATTCTCACTGCACTATATGCATAAAATCGTTGATGGCCTGCTGCGTGAAAATGACGGGCGCCAGGTGCCGGTGACGCTGTTTACCAAAGGCGGCGGCCAGTGGCTGGAAGCAATGGCGGCCACCGGTTGCGATGCGTTGGGCCTGGATTGGACCACCGATATTGCCGATGCGCGCCGCCGTGTGGGCGATAAAGTCGCGCTGCAGGGGAATATGGATCCTTCCATGCTGTATGCCGCACCGGAACGCATCGCACAGGAAGTGGAGACCATTCTGGCTGGTTTTGGTCAGGGCGAAGGCCATGTATTCAACCTTGGCCACGGTATTCATCAAGATGTGCCACCGGAACATGCCGGGGCCTTCGTTGAAGCGGTGCATGCGCTGTCGGCCAAATACCACCGCTAAACCGTAAGGAGACGCTGTGATCGATACTCAGGCTCTGCGCGCCGAACAGCTAAGGCGCGCCGGGGAAGTCATTCGTCACGATGATTTTCTGCAAGACCCTCCGGCGTTTATCGCCGGTGCGGACGTCGGTTTTGAACAAGAAGGCGCGGTAACACGCGCCGCCATTGCTATCCTACGCTATCCTTCACTCGAGCTGGTGGAGTATCAGATCGCCCGTATCAGCACCACCATGCCCTATATCCCCGGATTTCTCTCGTTTCGCGAGTACCCTGCGCTGATCGCCGCCTGGAAGCAACTGCAACAGAAGCCCGACCTAATCTTTGTCGATGGCCATGGCATTTCCCATCCAAGACGCCTGGGGGTTGCCAGCCACTTTGGCCTGCTGGTCAACGTGCCGACCATTGGTGTGGCCAAGAAGCGTTTATGTGGTAAATTTTCCCCGCTGGACGCTACCGTTGGCTCGCTGGCCGCGCTGGAGGACAAGGGCGAACAACTGGGATGGGTATGGCGCAGCAAAGAGCGCTGTAATCCGTTATTTATCGCCACGGGCCATCGCGTGAGCACCGACAGCGCCTTGGCCTGGGTGCAACGCTGCATGGCAGGCTACCGCTTGCCGGAGCCCACGCGTTGGGCCGATGCCATTGCCTCACGCCGTCCGGCCTTTGTACGCTGGTTACAGCAGCATCCAGAGGTGTCGTAATGAGCGATTTCGGGTACACTGCGCGGCAGATAATGAGTAAGAGAGTAGACAATGCTACGTAACCCGATTCATTTACGCCTGGAAAAGCTGGAAAGCTGGCAGCATTTGACCTTTATGGCCTGCCTGTGCGAGCGTATGTACCCGAATTACCAGATGTTCTGCCTGCAGACGGAATTTGGCGACCCGGCCGTTTATCGCCGTATCCTGGACTTGGTCTGGGAAACGCTGGTGGTGAAAGACGCCAAGGTCAACTTTGACAGCCAGCTGGAAAAGTTGGAAGAGGCGATCCCGTCGGCAGAAGATTACGATCTTTATGGCGTTTACCCAGCGATCGATGCCTGCATCGCATTAGGGGAATTGATCCATTCGCGCCTCAGCGGAGAGACGTTGGAGCACGCCATTGCCATCAGCGAAACCTCAATTCGCACCGTGGCGATGTTGGAAATGACCCAGGCTGGCAAAGAAATGACCGACGAAGAGCTGAAAATTCTGCCTGCCGTTGAGGAAGAATGGGACATTCAATGGGAGATTTTCCGCCTGTTGGCCGCCTGTGAAGAGCGCGATCTGGATCTGATCAAAGGGTTACGATCTGACCTGCGAGAGGCCGCGGTGAGTAACATTGGGATAAATTTAACGCAATAAGGCAAGAAAACGTGATTTAACGTCTGATTTGTCGTGCCTTAAGGCTTCACATCCGCACCCTGTCTGGTCTACATTTGGGGGGCGAAAAAAAAGTGGCTATCGGTGCGTGTATGCAGGAGAGTGCTGTCCATCGGCATATCCGTCGCACTCGATGCTTTGCAAACGATAAACACACTGTAAGGATAACTTATGAACAAGACTCAACTGATTGACGTAATCGCAGAGAAGGCTGACCTTTCCAAGGCTCAAGCTAAGCTGGCTCTGGAATCTACCCTGGCTGCCATTACTGAGTCCCTGAAAGAAGGTGATGCAGTACAATTGGTTGGTTTCGGTACTTTCAAGGTAAACCATCGTAGCGAGCGCACTGGCCGCAACCCACAGACTGGTAAAGAAATCAAAATCGCAGCAGCTAACGTGCCTGCGTTCGTTTCTGGCAAAGCACTGAAAGACGCGGTCAAGTCTTAATCGCGTGTTCCAGAAAGGTTTAAACAGGGGGGCGTTGGCGCCCCTTTTGTTTATTCAACGGGCACTCATGGCGGTTACGGTTGTTGCTGCCTTGAGTGCTTGTAGTTTCCGTTCAGCCCCGCCAACCTTTACCGCCAGCGGCTTTGTGGCCGATCAAGGGGTAATGCGGGTGTGGCGGATAGATGACGGCCAGCAGCGGCCAGTGGTGCTGTTGAGTGTCTACAGCCCTTATCGCGGGCCGGGTACCGTCACAACGTTGTATGAATATCAACGCGGCGTGTTGTACCAAATCAAACGCAACGATGCGGATGGCGATCGCGACTCTATTCAACTGCGTTTCACCGCCAACGGTACCGTCAGCTTTATGCAGCGCCAACTGGCCACTCAGCGCCAGAAACTCTCCAACGATGAAGTTGTGCTCTATCAATATCAGGCACGGCGGATACTGGAATTGAGCGATGCGCTAAATGCCGGTCGAGTACGGCTGTTACAAGGGCACTGGCAGCAAGGCGCGGTGAAGCTGTGCAACGGCGAAGTCGTGAAGCCGGGTTTGGACCAACAGGCTGAAGAGTGGATCATGCGGCGTGCGGCCAACAGCAGTCAGCCAGTGAACGTAGCCTGGTTGGATGGGCCGGAAGGTCGTGAGCTGTTATTGGTGGCAAATAATGACTTCTGTAGTTGGGAACCCACCAAAGACACCCTTTAGCGCATAAAAAAGGCCCTGCGAACAGAGCCTGCTGGTATCTTAAAGAGTAGTTATTGCTCGCGTGCGATAGCGCGGTAGCCGATATCCTTGCGGCAGAAACTGTCTTGCCACTGAATACCTTCCGCTAGCTGATAGGCTAACTGCTGAGCCTGAGCCACCGTTGTGCCCAAAGCCGTAACGCATAGCACCCGCCCGCCGTTGGTCACGACGTCATTTCCTTGCATACGCGTTCCGGCATGGAACACTTTGCCATTGGCATCTTCTTGCTGAGGCAAGCCGTGGATCACATCCCCTTGGCGATAATCCGCAGGATAGCCGCCAGCCGCCAACACCACGCCGAGAGCAGGGCGTTCATCCCACTCGGAAGTCATCTCATCCAGCTTGCCTTCGGCCCCAGCCAGGCAGAGTTCAACCAGATCGGAGCGCAGGCGCAGCATGATCGGCTGAGTTTCCGGGTCGCCAAAGCGGCAGTTGAATTCGATCACCTTGGGTTGACCATCCTCAGCAATCATCAGGCCAGCGTACAGGAAGCCGACATAGGTGTTGCCTTCAGCCGCCATGCCGCGCACGGTTGGCCAGATCACCTGGTCCATTACGCGCTGGTGGATTTCATCCGTCACCACTGGCGCTGGCGAGTAGGCCCCCATGCCGCCGGTATTCGGGCCAGTATCGCCGTCACCGACACGTTTATGATCCTGGCTGGTGGCCATTGGCACCACGTTCTCGCCATCGACCATGACGATAAAGCTGGCTTCTTCGCCTGTCAGGAACTCCTCGATCACGATGCGATGCCCGGCGTCGCCAAACGCATTACCTGCCAGCATATCTTGAATGGCGTCCTCGGCTTCCTGTAACGTCATCGCGACGATCACGCCTTTGCCTGCCGCCAGGCCGTCTGCCTTGATAACAATCGGCGCGCCTTGGCTGCGTACGTAGGCCAAGGCAGGTTCCACTTCGGTAAAGTTCTGGTAGGCAGCGCTTGGGATAGCGTGGCGAGCCAGGAAATCCTTGGTAAAGGCTTTGGAGCCTTCAAGCTGTGCTGCGGCCTGTGACGGGCCAAAGATTTTCAACCCGGCGGCCTTGAAGGCATCTACCACGCCGATCACCAGCGGCGCTTCCGGGCCAACGATGGTCAGATCGATGGCATTATCCTTGGCAAAGGCAACCAGCGCCGGGATATCTGTTGGGGCGATATCGACGTTGGTCAGATTGCTTTCCAATGCGGTACCCGCATTACCCGGGGCCACGTAAACCTTGTCTGCCAATGGCGATTGGGCCGCTTTCCAGGCCAGCGCATGTTCACGCCCGCCGTTGCCAATAATTAAAATATTCATCAGGTGCTCCATAAACGGCGTGGCATTGAGCGCACGCAGCAAAAGGGATTAATGGCGGAAGTGGCGCATGTCGGTGAAGATCATCGCGATGCCGTGTTCGTTGGCTGCTGCAATCACCTCATCATCACGAATCGACCCACCCGGCTGGATCACGCAGGTAATACCAACCGCTGCAGCCGCATCAATGCCGTCACGGAACGGGAAGAAGGCGTCAGACGCCATGGCGGAGCCTTTGACTTCCAGCCCTTCGTCAGCGGCTTTGATCCCGGCGATCTTGGCGGAGTAAACGCGGCTCATCTGCCCGGCGCCTATGCCGATGGTCATGTTGTCGCGCGCATAGACGATGGCGTTGGATTTGACGAACTTGGCCACTTTCCAGCAGAACAGCGCATCACGCAGCTCCTGAGCGGTTGGCTGGCGTTCGGATACCACGCGCAAATCGGCTTCGGTCACCATACCCAGATCGCGATCCTGTACTAACAGACCCCCGTTGACGCGTTTAAAGTCCAGCCCTGCGACGCGATGTTGCCATTGGCCACACGCCAGCACGCGTACGTTCTGTTTCGCCGCCAGCAGAGTGCGGGCATCTGCACTGATGCTTGGCGCAATGATGACTTCAACAAACTGACGGCTGATGATCGCCTGTGCCGTTTTGGCGTCCAGTTCACGGTTAAAGGCAATAATGCCGCCAAAGGCCGAGGTTGGATCGGTTTGGTAGGCGCGCTCATAGGCGGCAAACAGGTTTTCACCGATTGCGACGCCACAAGGGTTGGCATGCTTGACGATCACGCAGGCCGGCTCGGCAAACTCTTTCACACATTCCAGCGCCGCATCGGTATCGGCGATGTTGTTGTAGGAAAGCGCTTTACCCTGTAACTGGTCGGCGGTGGCCACGGAGGCCTCTTGCACATTCTCTTCTATATAGAAGGCGGCCTGCTGGTGGCTGTTTTCACCGTAGCGCATATCCTGCTTCTTGATGTAGTTCAGGTTCAACGTACGTGGGAAGCGGCCGGAAGGTTGTTCGGTTTCACCGTGATAGGCTGGCACCAGGGTACCAAAGTAGTTGGCGATCATGCTGTCATAGGCGGCGGTATGCTCAAACGCTTTGATCGCCAGGTCGAAACGGGTTGGGTACAACAGTGAACCGTTGTTGTTATCCATCTCGGTGATCACTGCGGCGTAGTCACTGCTCTTGACCACGATGGCCACGTCTTTATGGTTCTTGGCGGCCGAGCGCACCATGGTTGGGCCACCGATATCGATATTCTCTACGGCGTCTTCCAGCGAGCAATCTGGGCGAGCGACGGTTTGCGCGAAGGGATACAGGTTTACCACAACCATATCGATCGGTTGGATCGCATGTTGGTCCATGATGGCATCATCCTGGCCGCGACGGCCCAGAATGCCACCGTGCACTTTCGGGTGCAGGGTTTTGACTCGTCCGTCCATCATCTCCGGGAAGCCGGTGTAGTCGGAAACTTCGGTAACAGGCAGACCGGCATCGGCCAGCAGGCGGGCAGTGCCTCCGGTGGAGAGTAATTCGACGCCTCTCTGGGAGAGGGCTTCGGCGAATTCAACGATTCCGGCTTTGTCGGACACGCTGAGCAGGGCCCGGCGGATTGGACGAGGTTGTTGCATGGTTTTATCCCTTGGCTTTGAGTCGCAATAAAAGAGCGTTACGTGGATCTCCACCTTGTTGCTTCTTCTATAGAGGGGATTTCTTCCTATATAAAGAAGGACAGGAACAGATTCAGGTAGCGCCCCGATAAAAACGGGGATTGTTTCGTCGCGGGGAATTGTAGCGAAAACGTTTGCGTGGTGCTCGTAAATTTTCCGACCAAATGCGTTCTGTGGATAAGTTAGTGCATAACCGGGTATAAGGACGGGTTTTGCTGTGGAATGCAGCAAACGGTGTTTTTTGTTGAAAATACCTGTTGCGGCCTGCGTGGAACTCCCTATAATGCGCCTCCATCGACACGGAACATGTGAACAACTTCACAGAGTCTCCGGGGGTCGCAGAGAAAAAACCTGAAATTAAGGTTGACTCTGAAAGAGGAAAGCGTAATATACGCCACCTCGAGTTAGCAAGCGAAAGCGCGTAACTCACTGCTCTTTAACAATTTATCAGACAATCTGTGTGGGCACTCACAAGACGATATCCAGCTACTTCGGTAGCAAAAAAATATCAAGTCTTGAAGAGTGACCAAGCAGTCATTCATGCGAATGAATGATTACGAAAGTTAATTTTCGAGCATCGCTGCACGAGTTGCAGCAAGTCAAGCTTTTAATTGAAGAGTTTGATCATGGCTCAGATTGAACGCTGGCGGCAGGCCTAACACATGCAAGTCGAGCGGTAGCACAAGGAGCTTGCTCCTGGGTGACGAGCGGCGGACGGGTGAGTAATGTCTGGGAAACTGCCCGATGGAGGGGGATAACTACTGGAAACGGTAGCTAATACCGCATAACGTCTTCGGACCAAAGTGGGGGACCTTCGGGCCTCACACCATCGGATGTGCCCAGATGGGATTAGCTAGTAGGTGAGGTAATGGCTCACCTAGGCGACGATCCCTAGCTGGTCTGAGAGGATGACCAGCCACACTGGAACTGAGACACGGTCCAGACTCCTACGGGAGGCAGCAGTGGGGAATATTGCACAATGGGCGCAAGCCTGATGCAGCCATGCCGCGTGTGTGAAGAAGGCCTTCGGGTTGTAAAGCACTTTCAGCGAGGAGGAAGGGTTCGGTGTTAATAGCACTGTTCATTGACGTTACTCGCAGAAGAAGCACCGGCTAACTCCGTGCCAGCAGCCGCGGTAATACGGAGGGTGCAAGCGTTAATCGGAATTACTGGGCGTAAAGCGCACGCAGGCGGTTTGTTAAGTCAGATGTGAAATCCCCGAGCTTAACTTGGGAACTGCATTTGAAACTGGCAAGCTAGAGTCTTGTAGAGGGGGGTAGAATTCCAGGTGTAGCGGTGAAATGCGTAGAGATCTGGAGGAATACCGGTGGCGAAGGCGGCCCCCTGGACAAAGACTGACGCTCAGGTGCGAAAGCGTGGGGAGCAAACAGGATTAGATACCCTGGTAGTCCACGCTGTAAACGATGTCGACTTGGAGGTTGTGCCCTTGAGGCGTGGCTTCCGGAGCTAACGCGTTAAGTCGACCGCCTGGGGAGTACGGCCGCAAGGTTAAAACTCAAATGAATTGACGGGGGCCCGCACAAGCGGTGGAGCATGTGGTTTAATTCGATGCAACGCGAAGAACCTTACCTACTCTTGACATCCACAGAACTTTCCAGAGATGGATTGGTGCCTTCGGGAACTGTGAGACAGGTGCTGCATGGCTGTCGTCAGCTCGTGTTGTGAAATGTTGGGTTAAGTCCCGCAACGAGCGCAACCCTTATCCTTTGTTGCCAGCGCGTCATGGCGGGAACTCAAAGGAGACTGCCGGTGATAAACCGGAGGAAGGTGGGGATGACGTCAAGTCATCATGGCCCTTACGAGTAGGGCTACACACGTGCTACAATGGCATATACAAAGAGAAGCGAACTCGCGAGAGCAAGCGGACCTCATAAAGTATGTCGTAGTCCGGATCGGAGTCTGCAACTCGACTCCGTGAAGTCGGAATCGCTAGTAATCGTAGATCAGAATGCTACGGTGAATACGTTCCCGGGCCTTGTACACACCGCCCGTCACACCATGGGAGTGGGTTGCAAAAGAAGTAGGTAGCTTAACCTTCGGGAGGGCGCTTACCACTTTGTGATTCATGACTGGGGTGAAGTCGTAACAAGGTAACCGTAGGGGAACCTGCGGTTGGATCACCTCCTTACCTAAAGATATGCAGTTGCGTGCAGTGTCCACACAGATTGTCTGATGAAAAAGTAACGAGCAGAAATACCTTTATAGGCTTGTAGCTCAGGTGGTTAGAGCGCACCCCTGATAAGGGTGAGGTCGGTGGTTCAAGTCCACTCAGGCCTACCAAATTCGCACTTGTGCTGCGTTGCACGCGATACGTTTACACCGTAAACGTCCAGTGAGCATGCCTTGCCTGAGCGAGTGGTAAATAAAGGTTTCTGCAAGTGACTGTATGGGGCTATAGCTCAGCTGGGAGAGCGCCTGCCTTGCACGCAGGAGGTCAGCGGTTCGATCCCGCTTAGCTCCACCATATCCATATGGTCCTTGATAATACTTCAGAGTGTACTGGCAACAGTATGCTGCGAAGTATTTTGCTCTTTAACAATCTGGAACAAGCTGAAAATTGAAACATGACAGCTGAAACTTATCCCTCCGTAGAAGTATTGGGGTAAGGATTAACCTGTCATAGAGTCTCTCAAATAAACAGCACGACAGTGTTCTCTGTTTACAGAAACACCTTCGGGTTGTGAGGTTAAGTGACTAAGCGTACACGGTGGATGCCTAGGCAGTCAGAGGCGATGAAGGGCGTGCTAATCTGCGAAAAGTGTCGGTAAGGTGATATGAACCGTTATAACCGGCAATACCCGAATGGGGAAACCCAGTGTGTTTCGACACACTATCGTATGGTGAATACATAGCCATACGAGGCGAACCGGGGGAACTGAAACATCTAAGTACCCCGAGGAAAAGAAATCAACCGAGATTCCCCTAGTAGCGGCGAGCGAACGGGGAACAGCCCAGAACCTGAATCAGTTCTTGTGTTAGTGGAAGCGTCTGGAAAGTCGCGCAGCAAAGGGTGATAGCCCCGTACACTAAAATGCATTAACTGTGAGTTCGATGAGTAGGGCGGGACACGTGACATCCTGTCTGAATATGGGGGGACCATCCTCCAAGGCTAAATACTCCTGACTGACCGATAGTGAACCAGTACCGTGAGGGAAAGGCGAAAAGAACCCCGGCGAGGGGAGTGAAATAGAACCTGAAACCGTGTACGTACAAGCAGTGGGAGCACCTTCGTGGTGTGACTGCGTACCTTTTGTATAATGGGTCAGCGACTTATATTTTGTAGCAAGGTTAACCGTATAGGGGAGCCGTAGGGAAACCGAGTCTTAACTGGGCGAATAGTTGCAAGGTATAGACCCGAAACCCGGTGATCTAGCCATGGGCAGGTTGAAGGTTGGGTAACACTAACTGGAGGACCGAACCGACTAATGTTGAAAAATTAGCGGATGACTTGTGGCTGGGGGTGAAAGGCCAATCAAACCGGGAGATAGCTGGTTCTCCCCGAAAGCTATTTAGGTAGCGCCTCGTGAACTCATCTTCGGGGGTAGAGCACTGTTTCGGCTAGGGGGCCATCCCGGCTTACCAAACCGATGCAAACTCCGAATACCGAAGAATGTTATCACGGGAGACACACGGCGGGTGCTAACGTCCGTCGTGAAGAGGGAAACAACCCAGACCGCCAGCTAAGGTCCCAAAGTCATGGTTAAGTGGGAAACGATGTGGGAAGGCATAGACAGCCAGGATGTTGGCTTAGAAGCAGCCATCATTTAAAGAAAGCGTAATAGCTCACTGGTCGAGTCGGCCTGCGCGGAAGATGTAACGGGGCTAAACCATGCACCGAAGCTGCGGCAGCGACGCTTAGGCGTTGTTGGGTAGGGGAGCGTTCTGTAAGCCGTTGAAGGTGAACTGTGAGGTTTGCTGGAGGTATCAGAAGTGCGAATGCTGACATAAGTAACGATAAAGCGGGTGAAAAACCCGCTCGCCGGAAGACCAAGGGTTCCTGTCCAACGTTAATCGGGGCAGGGTGAGTCGACCCCTAAGGCGAGGCCGAAAGGCGTAGTCGATGGGAAACAGGTTAATATTCCTGTACTCGGTGTTACTGCGAAGGGGGGACGGAGAAGGCTAGGCTAGCCGGGCGACGGTTGTCCCGGTTTAAGCGTGTAGGGGGAGTGACCTGGTAAATCCGGTTACTTACTAACCCTGAGGCGTGATGACGATGCACTACGGTGCAGAAGTAGTTGATGCCCTGCTTCCAGGAAAAGCCTCTAAGCATCAGGTAACATCAAATCGTACCCCAAACCGACACAGGTGGTCAGGTAGAGAATACCAAGGCGCTTGAGAGAACTCGGGTGAAGGAACTAGGCAAAATGGTGCCGTAACTTCGGGAGAAGGCACGCTGGCGCGTAGGTGAAGAGACTTGCTCTCGGAGCTGAAGCCAGTCGCAGATACCAGCTGGCTGCAACTGTTTAATAAAAACACAGCACTGTGCAAACACGAAAGTGGACGTATACGGTGTGACGCCTGCCCGGTGCTGGAAGGTTAATTGATGGGGTCAGCCGCAAGGCGAAGCTCTTGATCGAAGCCCCAGTAAACGGCGGCCGTAACTATAACGGTCCTAAGGTAGCGAAATTCCTTGTCGGGTAAGTTCCGACCTGCACGAATGGCGTAATGATGGCCAGGCTGTCTCCACCCGAGACTCAGTGAAATTGAACTCGCTGTGAAGATGCAGTGTACCCGCGGCAAGACGGAAAGACCCCGTGAACCTTTACTATAGCTTGACACTGAACATTGAGCCTTGATGTGTAGGATAGGTGGGAGGCTTTGAAGTGTGGACGCCAGTCTGCATGGAGCCAACCTTGAAATACCACCCTTTAATGTTTGATGTTCTAACTCGGCCCCGTAATCCGGGGTGAGGACAGTGTCTGGTGGGTAGTTTGACTGGGGCGGTCTCCTCCCAAAGAGTAACGGAGGAGCACGAAGGTTAGCTAATCACGGTCGGACATCGTGAGGTTAGTGCAAAGGCATAAGCTAGCTTGACTGCGAGAGTGACGGCTCGAGCAGGTACGAAAGTAGGTCTTAGTGATCCGGTGGTTCTGAATGGAAGGGCCATCGCTCAACGGATAAAAGGTACTCCGGGGATAACAGGCTGATACCGCCCAAGAGTTCATATCGACGGCGGTGTTTGGCACCTCGATGTCGGCTCATCACATCCTGGGGCTGAAGTAGGTCCCAAGGGTATGGCTGTTCGCCATTTAAAGTGGTACGCGAGCTGGGTTTAGAACGTCGTGAGACAGTTCGGTCCCTATCTGCCGTGGGCGTTGGAAGATTGAGAGGGGTTGCTCCTAGTACGAGAGGACCGGAGTGAACGCACCACTGGTGTTCGGGTTGTCATGCCAATGGCACTGCCCGGTAGCTAAGTGCGGAAAAGATAAGCGCTGAAAGCATCTAAGCGCGAAACTTGCCTCGAGATGAGTCTTCCCTGGGCCTTTAAGGTCCCTGAAGGAACGTTTAAGACTAAGACGTTGATAGGCTGGGTGTGTAAGTGCAGCGATGCATTGAGCTAACCAGTACTAATGATCCGTGAGGCTTAACCTTACAACACCGAAGGTGTTTTAGAGTAGACGACAATTTTCAGCGACGTTCCGAGATTGGTTTCGATGGCGACACGAGAGTGAAGCGGTTGGAATGAAACGAATTTGCCTGGCGGCAATAGCGCGGTGGTCCCACCTGACCCCATGCCGAACTCAGAAGTGAAACGCCGTAGCGCCGATGGTAGTGTGGGGTCTCCCCATGCGAGAGTAGGACACTGCCAGGCATCAATTAAGCCAAGAGGCCATCCGCAAGGATGGCCTTTTTGCTATGCGCAGAAAACAGAAATGCCCCTCACCCCAGCCCTCTCCCAGAGTACCAGACGAGAACATCCTGAACACCGTGCGCGGGGAGAGGGAGCCGTCCGGCGTCGTGGATGAGTGAGTGCGGCTACGGCAAGTCGGAACCTTTGATGAACCCATGCCGTTTCGGCAGTGATGAGTAATCAGAAAGATAAGAAGTTCAGAGGAATACCAGCGGACTCGATCGGTTCCCTCTCCCTGTGGGAGAGGGTTAGGGTGAGGGGTAATACTCGATCTGCAAATTAACCTGCCAGAAGACCCAGCAGGCTAACTCTTTAAAGCAGGGCCGAGTCAACCTCAGCCCAAATGAACGCCTTAGTGTGCACTTCCCTGCGAAATCCCCAGCCCGGTTTGTGAACGTACAAACTGGGCGCGGAATTTCACGCGCTCTTGCTGCCCAACCAACGAATTGTCGGTCACAGAGAAGAACCAGGTGCCGATAAACGCGACGAGCATAGAGAACAGCGCTGGATATTCGTAAGGATAAATCGGTTTGGCATGGCCGAGGATCTGTACCCAGATAGTTGGGCCCAGGATCATCAGGATCACTGCGGTTAACAGACCAAGCCATCCGCCGATCATTGCTCCCCGTGTGGTCAGGCGTGACCAGTACATGGAAAGAATGATGATTGGGAAGTTACAGCTGGCCGCAATGGAGAATGCCAGCCCCACCATAAAGGCAATGTTCTGCTTCTCAAACAGGATCCCCAGTGCAATAGCCACCACCCCGAGCAACACCACGGTGATTTTGGAAACTTTCAGCTCATCACGCTCGGTTGCTTTGCCATTTTTGATGACGCAGGCATAGAGATCGTGAGAAACCGCAGAAGCCCCTGCCAAGGTTAGCCCGGCAACCACCGCCAGGATCGTGGCAAATGCTACCGCAGAGATAAAGCCAAGGAAGAAGTTCCCTCCCACCGCGTTAGCCAAATGCACTGCTGCCATGTTGTTACCGCCCAGCAATGCGCCACTGGCATCCTTGAAGGCCGGGTTGGCACTGACCAGCAGGATCGCCCCGAAACCGATAATAAAGGTCAGGATATAGAAATAACCGATAAATCCGGTGGCATAGAACACGCTCTTACGCGCTTCTTTGGCATCGCTAACGGTGAAGAAACGCATCAGGATATGTGGCAAACCGGCGGTACCGAACATCAATGCCAGACCCAGGGAGAGGGCGGATATAGGGTCGGAGACCAGTCCACCCGGGCTCATGATGGCAAGCCCTTTCGGATGCACCTTCACGGCTTCGGCAAACAGGGTATTGAAGTCAAAGTTGACGGATTTCATCACCATCAGCGCCATAAAGCTGGCACCGGCCAACAGCAGCACGGCCTTGATGATTTGCACCCAGGTGGTCGCCAGCATGCCACCGAACAGGACATACAGCACCATCAATATGCCGACCAAGATAACGGCGACGTGGTAATTGAGGCCGAATAACAGCTGGATCAATTTACCCGCGCCCACCATCTGGGCGATCAGGTACAGCGCCACCACCACCAGGGAACCACAGGCCGATAGTGAGCGGATCGGCTTCTGTTGCAGGCGGTAAGAGGCCACGTCGGCGAAGGTATATCGGCCAAGGTTGCGCAGCCGCTCGGCAATCAGGAACAAAATGATTGGCCAGCCAATCAGGAAGCCGATGGAATAAATCAGCCCATCATAGCCGGAGGTATAAACCAGCGCGGAGATACCGAGGAACGATGCCGCAGACATAAAGTCGCCGGCGATAGCCAGGCCGTTTTGCAACCCGGTGATGCGCCCGCCAGCGGTATAGTAATCCTGACGAGAGCGGGTACGTTTGGAAGCCCAGTAGGTGATGTAAAGAGTGGCACCGACGAACAGCAGGAACATGATGATGGCTTGGATGTTCAGCGGTTGGCGCTGTACTGCACCACCAATGGCATCGGCATGGCTTAGGCCTGGCAGGGCCAACAGTGCGGTAGCTGAAAGTAGGCGCTTCATTGCTTCACCTCGCGCAGGATTTCAGCATTCAGGCGATCGAATTCACCGTTGGCACGATAAACATAGATCCCGGTTAACACGAAAGAAATCACGATCAATCCCACGCCAACCGGGATCCCACGGGTAATGGTTAATCCGGGACCGAGTGGAGTCCCCAACCACTGAGGATCGAAGGCGATCAGCAAGATAAAGCCGACGTACAGCGCGAGTGTGATCAGTGACAGGAGCCAGGCGAAACGGCTGCGCTTTTGCACCAGCTCCTGAAAGCGCGGGTTTTCTTCAATCCTTTGATAAATATCTTCATTCATCCGAGTTTCTCCAATAGGTATTGAACAAGTACGCCACGCGATACCCTTCCAGCTGGCAAATTGGCGCTCTGCGGGCCGCCTTGACCCATCCCAGCCAAATGTCTGGGATCGGCTTTACTGCAGTTGAAAGCTTTCAGGTATACAGGCCGTTCAGCTGCGTATGGCAGATGAACGGCCGGAGGCAGCGCGGATTAGGATGGAACTTTCATTGATTGTTTCTCTTCCAACAGTTTTTCGACTACAGCCGGATCCGCCAGCGTTGAGGTATCCCCCAGGTTGCTGGTATCACCGGCGGCAATTTTGCGCAGAATACGCCGCATAATTTTGCCAGACCGCGTTTTTGGTAAAGAGTCGGTCCAATGGAGAATGTCAGGCGTGGCTATTGGCCCGATTTCCTTACGTACCCAGTTACGTACTTCGGCATACAGTTCCGGCGTTGGCTCTTCCCCATGATTCAGGGTGATATAGGCATAAATCGCCTGGCCCTTGATGTTATGCGGAATACCCACCACCGCGGCCTCGGCAATTTTGGGGTGAGATACCAATGCGGATTCAATTTCGGCGGTGCCCAGACGGTGGCCGGAAACGTTCAGCACGTCATCGACACGGCCGGTGATCCAGTAATAACCATCTTCGTCACGGCGTGCGCCGTCACCGCTGAAGTACATACCTTTAAAGGTAGAGAAGTAGGTTTGCTCGAAGCGGTCATGGTCACCGTACAGGGTCCGCGCCTGACCCGGCCAAGAATCGGTGATCACCAGGTTGCCTTCACAGGCGCCTTCCTGCGGGGTGCCCATATTGTCGACCAATGCCGGTTGCACGCCAAAGAATGGGCGAGTGGCAGAGCCAGCCTTCAGCTCGGTAGCACCCGGTAGTGGAGTGATCATGAAGCCACCGGTTTCGGTCTGCCACCAGGTATCAACGATCGGGCATTTGGCGTTACCAATCTTGTTGTAATACCACTCCCAGGCCTCTGGGTTGATCGGCTCACCCACGGAACCCATAATGCGCAGCGAATCGCGTTTGGTGCCTTCGATTGCTTTATCGCCTTCGGCCATTAGGGCGCGGATTGCCGTTGGTGCGGTATATAGGATATTGACCTGATGCTTATCCACTACCTGCGACAGACGGTTTACGCCTGGGTAGTTCGGCACGCCTTCAAACATCAGCGTAATGGCACCGCAGGCCAATGGGCCATATAACAGGTAGCTATGGCCGGTAACCCAGCCCACGTCGGCGGTGCACCAATAGACGTCGCCATCATGGTAATCAAAGACGTATTTGAAGGTCAGTGCGGCGTAAACCAGATAGCCCCCAGTGGTATGCACCACGCCTTTCGGTTTGCCGGTTGAGCCTGAGGTGTAGAGGATAAACAGCGGATCTTCCGCGTTCATCTCTTCCGGTGGGCAGTCGGCAGATACGCCTTCGGTCAGCTCATGCCACCAGAGATCGCGCCCTTCTTGCCAGTACCCCGGCTTGCCGGTGCGTTGGAAAACCACCACGTTGTTGACGCTTTTCACCCCTGGGTTCTTCAGCGCATCATCGACGTTCTTTTTCAGCGGTACCGCGCGGCCAGCACGCAGCCCTTCATCAGCAGTGATCACCAGTTTGGAGTTGGAGTCGATAATACGGCCCGCTACGGCCTCTGGGGAAAAGCCCCCAAAGATCACCGAGTGCACGGCGCCAATGCGCGCACAGGCCAGCATGGCGACGGCGGCTTCAGGCACCATTGGCATATAGATGGCCACCACATCGCCTTTTTTCACCCCGAGCTTTTTCAGCACGTTGGCGAACTGGCAGACATCGTGGTGCAGTTGTTTGTAGGTGACCTTGGCCGATTGGGTCGGATCGTCACCTTCCCAGATGATGGCGGTTTGGTCGCCGCGTTCGGCCAAGTGGCGGTCCAGACAGTTCGCTGACAGGTTAAGGGTACCGTCTTCAAACCAGCGGATGCTGATGTGGCCGGGATCGAAGGAGGTGTTCTTCACTGAGGTATAGGGCTTGATCCAATCGAGGATCTTGCCGTGCTCGCCCCAGAATGCCGCTGGGTCTTGTACAGATTGTTGATAATACTGCTGGTATTGCTCCGGATTGATCAGGGCACGATCTGCAATTGCAGAAGGAATGGCGTGTTTGTGCAGTTGGCTCATGGTTTTTCTCCTTAGAATTGTTAATGATATGTCAACTGATGGTTAAGTATAGTTTGCCATGACGGTTTGTTTCTTTTTTGGGCGGCAGATCACGCAACGAAGATGTTGATTTGTAATAGTTACTGTCGTAATTGTGTTGTGTAACTGTTTGGTTGACGGTGAAAAGACGGGAATGGGCGTATTTCTGTTAAAAAAGTTTTTAGATAACTAAAAATATAGCGCGAGATATCGGCTTGATGGTGCCGGAAACAATAAGGCCAAGGTTATATTTTACAGCAGATCTGATCTTATTAATGGCTGCTATAAATACTTAGCGCCATTGTTAGCAGCAACCTATCGGAGGCTTATTTTATCTGTCTTTATTATGTCTGTTTTCTTGAAAATACAAATAAGATGTTTGGTGAATGATTTTGCGATCATTTATTAGTTGTGTGAATCATATTGAGAGTTATCTTAGTCTGTTAAAGGGGGCATGTGAGGAGTTTATTTTCTTTTACAAAACCTTTTGTTAACAATATATAAACATAATTTCAGACTAAATATGCAAATGCAATGACAAATCACGCACCTTTATTTGGATTAAAAATCGTCCTATCCAATGGGCTGTTGTTCTGCTCAAGCTAAAATTATGTTTTTTAGAACAAGTAATTATGTTGCGATTCGTTTTTTGTTTGTTGGTTTTTTGCTGGTGAAACGGACAAAATCGAGATGAAACAAGGCTTGCAGAAGCCCGCCTTCAGATGGTACAGATTTATACTGCGTTACACCAAGGGCAGTTGGCGTAGAGGTTCACAAACATAAGCCTGTAATAAATGATTAAGTATTCCTTCCGGAGCCTAGGTGTGTTTAACACGTTGGTACGGAGTCTTTGAGGACTTTTTGGGTATGAAAAATGTAAAAATCAGCCTGGCCTGGCAAATCCTGATCGCGTTGGTATTGGGTATTATCTTGGGCGCAGTGCTGCATAATCAAACGGAATCGCGTGACTGGATGGTCAGTAATATATTGAGCCCCGCCGGTGATATCTTTATTCGTTTGATCAAGATGATCGTGGTGCCTATTGTTATTTCCACGCTGATCGTCGGTATTGCCGGTATTGGTGATACCAAAAAGCTGGGCCGTATTGGATTGAAAACCATTATCTATTTTGAAGTGATCACCACCATCGCCATCATCGTGGGTGTGACATTGGCTAATGTTTTTCAACCCGGGCACGGCATCGACATGTCGGCGCTGACCGCGGTCGATATCTCACAGTATGAAAAAACGACGGAACAGGTGCAAAGCGGCTCACATAGCCTGGTGGCCACCATCCTTTCGTTAATTCCTTCTAACGTGTTCTCGTCGATGGTCAAAGGCGACATGCTGCCGATCATCTTCTTCTCGGTGCTATTTGGCCTGGGCTTGTCTTCCTTGCCGAAAGAGACCAAAGAGCCGTTGCTGAAGGTGTTCAAAGCGGTGGCCGAGAGCATGTTCAAGGTGACACACATGATCATGCGTTACGCCCCTATTGGGGTGTTTGGTCTGATCTCGGTCACGGTTGCCAACTTCGGTTTCGCTTCGCTCTTGCCGTTGGCCAAACTGGTAGTGCTGGTTTATTTCGCTATTGCCTTTTTTGGTTTGGTGGTTCTGGGGGCCGTTGCACGGCTGTGTAACCTGCGTATCTGGACGCTGATCCGCATCTTGAAAGAAGAGCTGATCCTAGCTTACTCAACGGCCAGTTCGGAAACCGTGTTGCCGCGTATTATCGAAAAGATGGAGGCCTACGGCGCGCCAAAGTCCATCACCAGCTTTGTGGTGCCTACCGGCTACTCTTTCAATCTGGACGGTTCTACGTTGTACCAGAGTATTGCCGCCATCTTTATTGCACAGCTGTACGGTATTGAGCTGTCGCTGGGGCAAGAGATCATTCTGGTGCTGACGCTGATGGTGACCTCAAAAGGGATTGCCGGTGTGCCGGGTGTCTCCTTTGTGGTGCTGTTGGCGACCTTGGGCAGCGTAGGTATTCCGCTGGAAGGTTTGGCGTTTATCGCCGGCGTTGACCGTATCCTCGATATGGCGCGTACGGCTCTGAACGTGGTGGGCAATGCGCTGGCGGTGTTGGTGATTGCCAAATGGGAACATCAGTTCGACCGTAAAAAGTCGCTGGCCTACGAACAGGAGTTCCTGGCCAGTAAAGTGACCCCTGCCAATCAGGCTTAAGTAACTCCCTCTTTTTCTCTCAAAACCCGCCGTTGGCGGGTTTTTTATTGAATGATGGCCAAATTGTTCCAATACTAGCGCTCTCTGTAAGGTCTGCTCAGGATGAGATTTACCCAATGAAAAGATATGCGCTGTTGCTGGTGTTGTTATCCCCCTATGTTCAAGGGCAGACGCTGGATGCCAACGATCCGCTACGGCGTGTCATTCTGGATCAGATGCGTGCCAATGTCAGCTATCCCACTGATATCCAGTTTGTGGTTAAACAACTGAGCGTTTCCGGCTCGCAGGCGTATTTCTGTGCCACTGCCAAAACCAATGATGGCAGCGGTAGCGCCAAAATTAACGGCAAGACGGTGGTCTACGATCGAGAATTGCAGCAGTCAGCGGAAGGCTTCTGGACGACGGTGAGCAATTTTGACTCTTATGTCGACTCACCAGCGCAGGCCCAATGCCATAGTACTCTTCAAGATGAGCCCGCTGCGAGCGGGTGCCAAAACGTCGGTCTTTATGATGCCGAGCGTAAGCCGTTGCTTGATGCGGTCCGGCGCAGTTATCAAGGGGCTATTACCCAACCCAGATTTGTGGTTTCTCACCTGTGCACAACCGGCAAGATGGCCTATTTCTGCGGGCGGCTGGAAGGGGAAGAGAGCCAGGATCGGCAAGGGATGAATTACTACGATGCCATTATGGCCAAAGATGGCAAGGCAGAGTGGCAGGCGCTGATGGTTGAAAGCAAGACCGTGGAGAAGTGTAGCTTCAGTGGGCCTGCCGCGGCGATCACCGAACAAAAGTTGCTGGAAGCGGTGAATCAGCCACTCGTTCAGGAGATCGATGATGGCATCAAGGTTGAGATGCTCACTCAGTTCCAGCTATTCCAACAGGCGGTCAAGACGGCGGATATGGCCTATTTAAAGGCGCATATTGTCTTCCCGCTTGAGAACGTCGCTGATACCTTTCTGGCAGGAACGCCTGATGAACATCAACAGAGCATTACCCCAGCACTGTTTGACCACTATGCGCAGCAAATCAGGGATGGCTTGAAGGAAATACCGCTGCTGGGTGTCAATCTCGCTAAAAAGCAGGTGACTGATTTCCGGGTGAACTCATTAACCCCTTTGGAGCAAGCCAGAAAATACTTCCCAGCCGAGGAGGACGGGCAGTTCTATTACCATGATGGGACGAAGAAAGTGCTGGTTGAAGGCACCTGCGATTCGGTCGGTTCGGGTGATTTTGAGGACGGAACGCTCGCTGTATTTATCGGCACTGGCTCAAACCTGATGATCCCTGGGCTGTCAGAAGTTTGTGAAGGGGGAATGCGTGTAGAGTTTACTCTGCAACAAGGCACGTTGATGCTGACCAGAATTGATTTTGTCGGTTAAGCCGCTTACAAACCTTAACCGGCTCACCGCGGGGCGCTGCATGCTGCGCCCGCCTATCTAATCAATCTCTCACTGGCGCTGCATGAATTTACGTAGCGCTATCATGCCGGTCATCAAGATGGCACCTGGCAACCAAACCCACAGTAATTCCGACATGATCACCGCATGCCCAGCAGGAGTCAGGTATTTCTCGAGGCTAAACGGCGCTACGCGGATCACCTGCCAAGGCGCAAAGAAACGCTCATCACTCCATGGCCACAGCCAGCCGACGCCTTTGCCCCCGGTGGTCACCGAATCCAGCAAACTGTGGGATAACAGCGAGATAAACAGGAATAACCAGGTCTTGACGGGGTTAGTCTTGAACCAGCGGTAGAACAGTAGTGCCAAGCTAGGCATCAGGAACGCAAACAGCAGTGAATGCGTGAAACCGCGATGGCCAAACTGATTGCCGTAAGCCACGCCGAATTTAAACGCTAATACGTCGGCATCCGGCAGCATAGACAGTATCACGCCCGCGAGCAGCAAGCGGGGCGGTATGATTTTCTGGCCCAACCCTAAACCAAGACATAACGGCACTGCGGCGTGGGTAACGATCGTCGGCATAACTCTCTTCCATGATGAGGGGCAACACTGTGCTTATTATGGCATAGCCATATCGGGCAGAGCGCCACTTCGCTGCACCATCGAAATAATGATGCTGAATAACTCTTCCTTAGCCTGGGCTGCCGTAATCGCGCCACAGCTGGTGGCGTAGGACAACCCTTCCGCAGAGCCGAGCATACCCCATAGTGCGGCGTCCTGAAGCTGATTATCGCAGCAGAAGGGGGCAAAGAGTTGGCGGCATTTCTCGATGAACACCACGGCGTAATCATTCCTGATTTTCTCAAGCTCGGGCGTACCGGCTAGTGCAGCCATGACGCTAGGCATTTCACGGCCTTGCAGCAGCACGCACTCAATGTAGGAAGTGGCAATCACCGAGGCTAAGGCCTCCAGCTCCGGTTGGGTATTTTGGATGGCTTCATCCATCCGCGCGGTTTGACGATAATCAAATTCTTGATATAGCGCGGCAAACAGGCCCGAACGGTTGGTGAAATGGTCATACACGACCGGCTTGGTGACGCCCGAGCGTTCTGCCAGATGGCCGAGCGTCAGCGCTTCGGTGCCTTCTTCATGAATGATTTCCCATGCGGTTGCCAGCAACTGCTGATAACGCTCTTCTCTCGATAGCCGAACTCGCGAATGTGGTTTGGAGACCATAGCCATGTTTACCCGTTGACAGCGTTATATACTAAAGGTAACTTACCGGTGGTAACTTACTGTTGGTATATAGAGTACGTTTTATACCTCGCCCTGACAATAGGAGTCACCCCCAATGCACGCACTCATCGTTGTTTCCCATCCTCTCGATATGTCATTAACCCATGGCGTTGCAGCCGCCATTGCCGAAGGGATAGCGGCCGCCGATCCTGCCAATACGTTTGAAATTGCCGATCTCACTCAGCAAGGTTTCGATCCGGTGTACGGTGCTGCTGATATCGCCGCATTTTTAAAAACGGCCACCGTTCCCGCGGATATTCTGGCCGAACAGAAGCGTATCGATAGCGCGGATGCCCTGGTTCTGGTGTTCCCAATCTACTGGTGGAGTATGCCTGCCTTACTGAAGGGCTGGGTAGACCGCGTATTTTCCAATGGCTGGGCTTATGAAGAGACGGCAGATGGGGCGGTGGTCAAGAAATTGGGGCATTTACCGGTGCATTTGGTTGCTCTTGGGGCGGCAAGCAAGGGCGTTTATGACCGTCACGGCTTTACCGATGCCTTTAACGCACAGATAACGCACGGTATTTTTGATTATTGTGGCGCTTCGGTTAAGACATCTGAAATGCTACTGCTGCCAGAACTGGGGGAGCCAAAGGCTTACCTCGATGCAGCGTGTCAGATCGGGCGCACTGTTTTTCAACCCGCTTACGCCGAGTAGTCCGCTGAGGAGGGAGCGCAATAAAGCTTCAAAAAATCAGTTGCGAGCGCCCCTCACCTTAGGTCGTATTATCCCGTTACTTTCCCCCACTAAAGACTCTCGATCAAATCCCCCAACGTTATCATCAGCATCATCAGCATCATCGGATCGAGGGGGGAAGGTTCAAATCCCACTCGTAGATAGAATTCTCTGACTTCAACGGATAACGCATGCACCAGCATCCCGCGAATGCCAATGGTTTCCGCAACCTGGATAACCCGTAATTTTAAGGCTGATCACTTTGAACTGGGGGCTGTTATCCCTACAACTCGGCACATACTGCGATTACGTGGCCCAAGATAATCCTATGTGGCTTAATAATAATTAATCATGAAGGTCACTGCCGCATCCGCTTTCCCCGGTGTTATTTGATCGCCGGTCTGTATGTATCTAGCCACCAATGGCAACGTCTGCGTGGTCGCATCATTATTGACCATGTTAAAGCTTCTGCTACCAGCAAAATTGACCAGGGTAGGGGATGCATCATTGACACTACCATAAGCCATTTGAATACCTACCCCCGTAGCACTTTCCGCTCCAGTCTTAATCCCTAAAATCCCTTTGGCACTATCAATAATAGCGGTATTGGGTGCCAATTTAAGCTCCAGTGAATTAGGGGTGGAACTGTTTGTTGGACTCCCCTCGCGGGTAAAAGTTCTTAACTGAAACTTAGTGCCGTGGAAGCGTGGGCAATTAGTCAAACGTATTGATGCATCTTGCCAGGTAGAGGCAGAAGCTGGCCCCTTAAAGTTCTGAGCGATATTGACGGTTCCCATCGCTACATTCACATCCGGCGTTTGGCAAGTTTGCGACACTATATTGATGCTACCTGAAAAATTGATTGCGTTTAAACTCAGTGGAGAGCCCCCAGTTGGGGTCGCTTGCACAGCGACGCTAGGTAAATCACTCCCCCTGATCGTACCTGGTGACACCGGCCCAATCTTAATCAATGTCAGATCAAATTCTGTACCAACCGTTCCCGTAAAGGGCACATTACTGCCAACAGGGATGGTTTGTCTGTCAGTTGGAAATGCCCTTCCCCAATAAGACACGACAGCCCCTATACCAGGTACACCTGTTTCATAAACCTGTCCTGGATAGGGTGAACCATTCCAGGCTGATAGAGGTTTTGGCGTGCTGGTAGTCACGTATCTTGCCAGTACGCTGTAACTGGTTGGTGACGAAGTACAAGTAAACGTGGGAGAAGGTGAGTTTCCTGCTGTAGCGTTACCGCCGATATAATGTGAAAGCAGTACGGTTCCATTCGGCGTATCTGGCCCTATGGTAATATTCTGAGTTTGCAGAGGCACCGTTGCGATATACCTATTATTACCTGCAGCAAACGAACAGGTCGCCGCACTCGCGCTATGCGCATAGATTGCCGCCATACCCAGCAGCAGTGTTACCAGACTCATTTTATTGATTAATCTACTCATTTCTCTACCTTACGAACCGCTATATACAAGAGTTTTATCGCTGCTGTTATGAGGCTGTACTGCGCTGGGTTGGCACACCGAGTTAAACTGCTGAATAGCGTTCTGCGCATTGCTCTTTGCCTGTGGTATTAATCGGTAACCCAGGCTGCATTGCATTGCACGCCCCTCACCCCATTTCACTGTCAACTGCCCTTTATCCTGCGCCACGCGCGCATGTACTTGCCCGCCTTGCCCCACGGAACCGACACTGTTGTCCTTGCTATCAAATACCTCAGCGCCAAAGATCAATGGTTCACCTAGATATGTGGCATCGATCAGGATAGGGGTCCCTTTCTTGGTCTCATATTTCACTTTGACTACCGCACCTGCATGAGGAACTACTCTCTGCCGGGTATTATCCAGCTCAACATTGGCAGAAGAGCCTTTCGGATCGATGCTGACGTCATTCAACTGATAGGCATTCAGATACGGTACTAGCGCATAACCACGGGAATCGATGGTCACGTTCTGATAAGACGACACGCCAGACCCCTCCGCCCCTTTGGCTTCAACCAGGGCATAAGTCTCCGAGGTATAGGGGGTTAAGGTTACGCCGCCGGAATGCCCGATCACCGTCCCGCTCATACCTGCTGCCATGCTGCGATAACCTTTGCCGGTGCCGTAACTACCGTTTACCGCAGTTGCTGAGTTGTTATAGCTACCGCTGACCGAGCCACTGGTACCCACTCCCTGGTTGGCATTCATCGCCGTTACTGCATAACCCATTTGACTCTGCTCACCTGCCGTACCGGTAATACTGACCTGCTGACCGTAACGGCCACTGCTGTCGTGGGAAAGGTCCGTGCGCAACTGAGGTGTATGCATCCTGTCTTCACGACCCAGCGGCAAGCTAAAGCTGAGCAGATAATTATTCTGGTTATTTCCCAGGCTGGAATAGCTGCGGTTGGCACTGATGCTATAGCTCAAGCGCTGGTATTGGTTGCTGTAACCCACCTGAAATTGCTTCTCGCTACCTTCTCTATTCCAATAGTTCTGCATTGAACCACTTATATTCAACTGCCCCCAGCCTTCAGCCAGCCCCTGTCCTGCCGTGACGGTGAAACGATTTTTAGCACGTGATACCGATTCCGGAGAGTCTCCCCTGGTTACTGCATCACGGCTTTCCATGGCGGTCATAAAATCCAGATAACCATCAGAGGAGAAGCGGGACGCCGCCAGCGACAGGTTACTATTGGTTTCAGCAATCACTTTGCTGTAACTGAGGTGATAACTCTGCCCCTTAAAGGTTTTGCCAAGCTGCTCATCTGCCTTATTTTCTACCTGAGCACTCGCCTGGGTGACGTCAAAAGCCACGGCTCCGATGGGAGTACCAACGGCAGCGCCTAACTGCAATGCGGTATAGCCCTGGCTTGCCTGCAAACCGGTGTAACCGGTGATGGTATTGGTCAACCCACGCTGATAGGTCAACTGATAGAGCTCGGGGTTACTACGCAGATTGTCGCTGCGTAAACTGCCAGCGGTAACGGCGTAGTGTGATGAGCCCGGGCGCAACAGTTGCGCCGCAGATGCATAGGGCACCCGGAAGCGTTGCTCAGTGCCATCCGCTTCACGCACCGTCACCTCCAGGTCGCCACCATACCCGGTTGGATACAGATCGTTGATCAGAAACTCACCGGGTGTGACAGTGGTTTCATAGAGCACCTGATCGTTCTGGCGTACCGTTACTCTGGCATTGGTACGCGCAATCCCTCTGATATCTGGCGCATAGCCGCGTTGTGAGCCTGGTAGCATACGTTCATCACTGGTCAGTTGCAGGCCGGTGAACGGCAAGGTGTCAAACAGCTGCCCGTGCGTATTGGCTTGTCCAACGACTGCGCGACCCATGATTTGCGGAATATCCCGCTGTAAATAGGTGTTGCGGTTGCTATATTGCGCAGGCCCGTTCTCCATCCAGTTGTAAGCACCGTTATGCCGTAAATACCAGGCGTCAATATTCAGCCCTGCATTCACCCCGGCATACAGTGAGTTAAAGGTTTTGCCTTGTGACTCGCTGGAATAGCCATTCACGTTATAACCGAACATCAGGGCAGCAATACCGCTGTCCCACAATTCCGTGCTGACGCTACCACGTGCTGATTTCAACATATAAATCTGAGGGATCAGTAAATCCAGGCGCTGTTCGCTGCTGTCAAAATTAACTTGGGCGTCAGGTAATTTACGTTGCAGATCGACACATTGCACACCAGTATCCGTAGCGTTTAACATTTCCACCGGCAATTTCTCATAATCAAAGGCGATGTTTTTTATTATTTCAGTGGTCAAGCATGGATAAACAGATTTGTCTTCACGTGACTTAAATTCAATTTCTTTATTATCGACTAGCACATTGTTGACATATATCGCTGTGCGGTATATCCCTGGTAGTGCAGAGGCACCGTGGGTAAAACGGCTTAGGTCAACCGACGCCTCGTCATCCATTTTCAGAAAAAAAGCATCAAACTCAACACCCTGGGTGGCTTCCTGAGGTGCTATGGCAACAGTATTAGCATTTGCACTACCAACAAAAAAAGTCGACAAAATAACCAGGGCTAAAGGTGATAATTGACTCTTCAAGCCGTGGGGTGAAGCTTTTAACATGATAACTCTCTTGAAGATTGCTTGCCGAATATTGATGGATGCCTAGTTAAAGAAATTACGCGTATAACTCAAACCAAGACTATTTAATTTCGGCGTTAAATGAATTAATGGCGCCGTAGTCGTTAACAAATTCACCGCTCACTGTATTCCCCTTAGTAGCAGATACTGCCAAGGTTAGGGTTGATTTCGGTGCTACCATCTCGCCCTCAATTTTTTTGCCATTTACCGTCAGGCTGACAAAAGACACATAATAGGGTGTTGGGTTGAACGCCTGCAGGCTACTGCCTTTTACGCTCCAAGTGACTGCCTGAGCGGCATCATTCGCGTTACCTGCCAATCCTGCTGGGCGATAAAACACTTTAATGCGTGAGCGAAACGCCATTTGCAGGTAGTTTTCATCAGATTTTGCCTGTTTCTTGGCGGGTACTTCCAGTACGTTGAGCCAAAATACCGACTCTTTATCCATGGGTAACGACCCCCCTGAGTAACTAATCCGTAGCGTCTGGCCCTTGCCTCCTTCAACTCGGTTTATTGGGGGGCTAAGTATAAAGGGAACCTTAATCGCTGCCGGTTTGGCATTAATATCACCTGTATCCAACCAGCTTTGGATCAAGACGGGAGAATTACCCGTATTATCAAGTCTGACGCTGACTTCTTTTTGATCCGAAGGGTAAATAACTCGTGTCCCATTAATCACGATACTTGCCAAACTATGAGTACTGAATAGGGCCACCACGGCCAAGCCAGCTATTCGTAAAATGCTTTGAAAGGGAAAACGCATAAAGTCTCCTGAAGTAGATTATTTGGGAGGGGGAGGCCCTCCCTCAAGGCATTACTTGTACTGAATAGAGTAAACAACACTGCTGACGACGGTGCCTGGGGTGGTTGCACCTTCAGCATAATATTCAACAAAATAGGGCAAGTTAGTGCTACCAGCCTCGACGTTAACAAATGAGTTGCCGTTGATCTGATCCGCGTTACCCGCTTTGATCACCGCTTGAGAAGCACTGGTGCCGTCACGCAATTGCAAACTGACGTTTTGTGCCGTACCGGTGTTTTTAAGGCGGCCGGTAAGCACATCTACCGCTGCGCCTGCTTCAAAGAAAGCGGAGGCGGTTTTCAAACTACCGCTGCAGTTGGCCAGTGCCAGGGTGAAACCGGTGAGCCCGGCCGTCTGTGCCGCACTTCCTAGCTGACCAATACTAACAATTGGCAGGGTAACCGTCGGGTTGCTAGCTTGGCCGTCGACAACGACCTCGCAGGTGTTATTACTTAACTGTCCCTGAAAATTGATGGTACCGCCAGAAGCAGCCTGAACCAGACCAGAAGAGAGCATGACGCCTGCGATAGCAGACAGAATAAATTTGTTCATTTACATTCCTTAATTACAGTTAACAAAGCGCCGTGTTTATAAAAAGACGCTGTGAATAAGTACGTTAGTTGTTGAATAAGATGTGGTAGCTCTTCCAAATAGAGTTACCTCTCACAGGCTTATCAGTAATAAGAAGGTTGTGTTTAACCTTTCCTATATAAAGAAAGAAATGATGTTCTCTTTTAAGTGAAGTGCCCTTTCAACGAGGTGTACTATAGGGATTAAATATAGCCTCTGTAAATATAGTTTTTTCTATGGGTGATAAAAATAAGTTATTTTAAGCAATAAAAACCTTATAAAACAACGGTAGTGCATTCATAACTCTTTCTAATACCCCTGAAGATTATTATTATAGGATGGGTTTATTACTTTAAATTATCACCGATAGAAAATACTTCCTTCACAACGATCAAGTAAAATCCTATACTGGCTGAAAATAAGGATGGGATTACACTTGTTAATATCTATAGGTATCACCTTTAACTAAAGCTATTAGCATTGCAAAATGTTCAGATGCCATTCATTGCAGGGAGAGGCAATCTCACAGCAAAACATCGTAACAGCTAGATCAAACGCGTCTGGTGTTTTAAGAAGAAAATCTTACCAAAAGCATCATATCCAAAAAACCATGAGGAAGTAATGAGAAGGCAAAAGGTCGTTGTACAATGTTCCTGTAATTTTATGCGAGCAGGGTTGGAAGCATTAATTAAAGAGACGGATTTATCGGTCTCTCTTGATATTGTAGACAGTAGCGGTAGTTTTTCAGAATGCGAGGGCGCTTTAAACGTCTTGCCGGTAGTGAATTTAGTCATCCTAACGGTCTGTAACCGTGATTATAACCTGACCTCACTGTTGCAACTTGTTGGAGAACGTTTGCCGAAAATGCATCCCAACAGCAAAGTGATACTGATAGGTGATATAGCCGATGTCAACCCACTAAAATGTTACTTTAGTGGGTTGAGAAACGTCAGTATGATACTGGATAAGGCAATAACGATTGATGAGTTAAGTAGGGAATTGCTGAGCACGAGCGTGAATAAAGAGTCAGGTTTCGGAAAACGTTCCACAATGCTTACACCGCGTGAATTAGAGATTCTGCGCATGCTGCTGGATGGTGACACCGCGAGAAAGATAGCTGACGACTTGAAACTAAATTTCAGAACAGTAAGCCATCATAAACGTGCAGCCTTGGCCAAGCTGGGGGTTCGTTCATTATGCCCCTTGGTGAATCTGATGGGGAAAAGAAAATATAACAAGAGCGCTTCGCCTTGGGAGAGGGTATTGGGTCAAATTAGTCTGTAAGCGATATAGCAAATCGAGTCGTAAAGTAAGATAAATTCATGGATATAAAAGGGAAGGAAAACAGCATAATGCTGGTGGTAGTTCGTTACTGATGCATTAACGGCCTGTGCCTTAATTCATTACCCACCAATCTTGTGGGACGTTGCCATATCGGCATCAGGATAAGTCATCAATATCTCGCTTTATCTTGTCATTGCCTGTTTTTAACTAAGATAAAAACGAATTAATAGCAGCGTCGTTCCCTGACCGGTTTTGTCTTAAGAGGGTTTTATGTCCCTATAATGGAATATAAAAATCAATAATATAGTGAGAAACAGATATCATCATTATGAAAAATCTGCCCAAACCTAACCAGCTTAAAGTGTTCCAGTCGATTATCGAACACGGGAGTTTTCGGGCTGCAGCCAAAGCCCTGCATCAGACTCAGCCTGCATTGACACAATCAATGAATGAACTTGAGAAAATGTTAGGCACTCCACTTCTGATGCGTGGGCCGCGTGGCGTGGTACTGACCGAAGCAGGTAAACTTTTTGAGCCCCGAGTTCAATTGGTGTTGAAAGAGTTAGAGCGCGCAGTCAATGAAGCAAAGCAGCTTAGTGCCACCTCTCAGGGAACCATTGAGTTGGGGAGTTCGTCGTTACCCTTTTTTACCATGTTGCCAGCGGCAATCCAGCGTTTTAATAAACGCTTTCCGCAGGTCAACATCAATCTCACAGAAGGCCAAATTTCTGAGCTATTACCTGCCCTGCGAGGGGGAGAATTAGACTTCGTCATCGGTGCAACGTCGCCGGAAACGATCCTGGCTAGCGAATTTATTGAAGAGCCATTCTTTACCACTCCTTTTGCCGTGGTGGCACACCGAGATCATCCATTGGCCAAGAGTACCTCGTTGAGTCAGCTCAAACAGGCCAAATGGTATTTACCCACGGCGAAAATAGGTTACTTCGGTGAACTTGATGCACTGCTGTTCCCCGAAGGGGAAGAGAACACGCAGACCATTATTCGGGGGGACACGGCGGCCATCACGTTGCAGATGGTAATGAATGCTGGCTTTTTGACCGTGGCCGCGAAAGAGATGCTTCGGGTACCTTATCTAAGCCAGCAGTTGTGCATGATTCCGATCGAAGAGCAGTTGCCCGATGCGTCCTACAGTTTTATCTATTCTCATCGTTTACCGTTGACGATGCATGCCAGGACCATGATAGATAAACTGCAAAGGGAATGTAAGATCTATCCTTGGTCTAGTGAGGTTGAATAATCAATGGCTTTACCCGTCGTCCTTCAAGTTGCCGCAGTGGTGACTAGCCGCAACTTGAAGTGACATGAGGATAAATCGTTCCGATTCCCCATCTGGGGTTTGTTAATAATCAATAAAAACTAGATAAAGTGAACATTGAGTTATGCTTTGGGGCTGATGATAAAATTTAGGCTACCCGTGTGCATCCCTTCTTTCGTCGCCGCGCTTTTAAACAGGTTGATCTTTGGCGTCCAACACATCTGGCTACGATCAGGAGTACTACTGGCAGTCTGCGTCAATGTGATGTATTTAGCGCTTGCCGTCGGGAAACTGAAGTTGTTTGCGGCCATCCCGTCGTTGCTGGCCAACTGCAGGTTATAAAACAACTGGCTAGCCGTGCCTTGTAGGGAAAATAAACTACGTCCCCCCTGTATGCTTGAGGTATTTGTTACGCTTAACGCATAGGTTTTATTTTTTACTCCTGCCGTTACATAGTTGATACACAGATTATTGCTGGCGATATTCTTAACTGATGCGGCATAACCGTTTCCCGCTACAGTAATATCGGGTAAATTGCTCAAATCAAGAGTGTCCAGTTGCCACACGGCTGAGCTCATGCTGAATACTGGTTCTGGTATATCAACATCTTCAGTCCTAGGTAGATCCGTCATGGAAAGCATGCAGCCAATAGCTGAAATATAAACCACACTGGTCTGAGCCCCACCACTCTGTCCAGAACCACTCATGTTTTCGGTTGTAAGACGGCCTCGTAAACCAGGATAAGCTCCCGCAGTATCCGTAGTGAAGTCGATGGAAACAGGCGAACTGAATTGAATTATGCTAGCGTTAGGAATACCAAAAAAACTTAATAGACGAGTGCCTATATTGTTACCGATACTTGCCTGGGTGGAGACATTACTAAAAGAAGTCGTTGAGTTACCTTGTGCATTAACCGCAAGGTTAGAACCTATCGTTGTGGGGACCTCTACATAAAAGTTGCTTCGAATAGATGTACTTGCCCCTGCCACAGGTGTTACTACGTAGTTGAATTTTGCCTGCCATTTATTCGTGCCCAGTTTGGTAATAGAGCAGTCAGTGATGGTTTGATTATAGGTAATCGCCATTGCGTGCGTGCTTAATGCCAGCAGAGAGCAAGCCATCAAGCGGGATAAGGTTACTATTATTTTCATATCTCTCTCGCGATTAGCGCGTAAGCTTTCAATTGATTTTTCAACTCACGCCATTGCTGTATTCGCAAGGGCGTTTTAGTTTTCCTTAAACTTTAACTTCAAACATCATTATCAGTTTACCGACGTAATTGCCCGATATTTTCCCCAGCACACCTGTAGGCTGGCGAGCGGAGACGGAAAGCAGATAGCTGCCCGTCGAGATGCCTCCTACCTGTGTAGGATTTCTGAAATCTACCGGCGTAGCACCCAGTGGTTTTAGCGTGGTTGCGTTGCTGCCAAACCCGACTTGTTCGGTGGTAAAAGCCAGCGCGGCGTCGGTTTCATGATTCATTATTAGCGGATTAACCAATGAGACCCTAAAGTCTTGTCCATTGCGGATGCTCACCTGAACCGGTACCTGAGCCTGATAGCGCGTGATGTCACTGCCCACGCTGTTGCTGAGTGTTAACATGTCATACCAGCCACCGCCCGGTTTCTCTACCGTGATCTGAACCAGATTGGTGAGGGTAATGCTGATGGGCACGCTGCCCAGCGTGGTGTCAGCAGCATATACCGTGCTCCCTGTCAGCAGTAAGACTGCCATTATTGCCTGCTGCCATAACTTCATGCTGTTCATCCCTTTATTGTCTGCTCTCATTTGCTGCACTGAAGGCTGAAGGGCTTGTTCTGCACATTACCACTCAATGTGCTCCCTGCCATTTGCCTTGGTGTGCCGGGGTAGACATTAAAATCATCCACGGCTTGGCCATTCAGCTTCAGTTCGCTGAATGCTACTCGCACCGTGCCGGTGGCCTGCAACTGTAGACTGCTGGCTTCACAACTGTGCTGCCAGGTAGCAACCTGCTTAACCGGCAACTGGCGTACCAGGCCGTTAAACCCCAGGCTGACCAACATTACATTGTCTCGGGTACCGCTAATGCTGGCTTTTTGCTGGGGAATAACCGCCAGGCGGTACACCCTCTCTCTTTCCGGCGTTTTTAGCGCCGTTAACTGCACCGGTTTCTGCTGGCGTGGTCCCAGCGAGAGTTTGAATGGTGCAGCATACAGATAAGGATCTTTGCTCATCCCCAGAGGTATCAACTGCTCCTCATCGATAGGCACGCCGGGATTACCGATCTCAAACAGAGTGATGCCAACAAATTCCGGCGAATCGCCGGTGTTGCTGACCTGTACCAGCGCCTGTTCACCCTGCATCTCAACAATTTTCGGGCTGATATCAATCAGCGCCTGTGCCGCCCCCAAAGGGAGGAAGTACAGCAGTAATCCTGTGACTTCACGGGCAACGGATGTCAAACGGCTGGCCATCGGCGTTTCCTTTCAGGGTTTTCACCGGGAACACCAATGGTGTGCCCGGGAATACTTTTTGTTCCTCTGACATATTGCCTGCCGGGCTCGCTTGCAACTGCTTGAACAACGAGTGCACGCTACCACTGGACGTCAGTTGCAGACCGGCTGCTGTGCATTGATGGCTCCAGGCCCGGGTCTGTCCCCCTGACGAAGGCAAGTGATGGACCAAAACGCCATAAGCCACACCGAAGGTCAGTGGAGCGCTGATTTTTTCTTTGTTTTCATCTCCTACCACCTTGATGCTGGACACCGGGACGATATACAGCCGGTAGAGCGTCTCTCTGGCGGGCGCTTTCAACGCGACCAGATTGATATCGCGTTTCTGGCCTGGCCCCAGCGTCAGTTTGGCCGGGCTGGCCATCATCTCAGGCACGGTGATGTCGCCAATGGCTGTCTTGCGCTCCTGGGTCTCGCCAGGGTTCTCGACACGCATCAGATCCACCTTCAGGTAAAGTGGCTTATCGCCGAGGTTGCTGACCTGTACGTTACGAGGTTGCTGCCCCTCAACGGTGCTGCGCGCAGGCATCACCATCAGTTGGCCATCAGCATGAGCCAGGTAACTTAGAGCCAGAAGGCTGACTACCACCGCAGACTGCAATTGTTTAATCATGGTTTTCCTTATTCATTCCCGTCAATTCTTCGCTGTTCCCGCAGGCGACATCCTCAGGGAGATTCGTTTCAACCTGCTATACAGAGATAGCGTTTATCTTTTGGTTTGGTCATGTCGCAGCGGTATCGCCCCTGCTTACCTGTCACGGTGATTTCTTTAATCAACGTCGTGGACGCCAGTGAGAACAAGCCATTCGGATAGACCGTATCACCTGTCTCGCTTACCGTGCCGCTCACCGGCCCCCCATGGTTGTTGACCAGGAAGCCGTTATACAGCAGGTTCATTTCCACCTCGGCTTGTACCGGATACACCTGCCCAGGGTGAGCGCGTACCACGTTGGCGGGCAGACGAATATTCATGTCCATGTCAGCATCTACCGACTGCGCCTGGGCAAAAGTCACGTCCTGATAGCTGGCCAATGGCACCGCATAGGTACTGCCACCACCAACCGGATTGCCTTCCACCTTGAAGCCATATTTCGCGTCACCCAGTTTTGGGGTACGAACCAGCATAGCGGCACCACTCGGGCTGGTGCGCCCCAAGGCAAATCCATCCTGGCTTGCGGCAAACATGCCGTTGTAGTTGAAGCTGCCGCTGGTGATGTGGTCGTCGACCCCAACGCGTAAAGAAGCATCCCCACGGGTGCCGTTGCGGCGGGCGTTCAAGCCAACCGCGTTGGTGCGGCCAACGTCACTGAAGTCAATACCGGCGGTGGTGGTACCGGTGCTGTCCTCAAATTCACGGGTGTAACTCCCACCGGTATAGAGTTTGCCGTTGTTGTAGGCGGCGTTCAGGGTGCCGGTATTGCGGTCCAGCATGATGGTGGTATTCAGGTACAGCCCGTAATTGTTGCTGCTGTTGTCATAGCCACCTTTCTGCACACCCATGGCGATCACCGCCCAAACCCCGTTGCCACGCCAGTTCCAGGTACTCTGTAACTGATGTCGTTCGCTGTTGCTATAGCGGCTGTAGTTGTAGCCCAGGCGGGTCGGGCCGAACTGTCGGCTATAGCCAAATGCGGTGCTGTTGTTAGCCGGGTAGAACTCGGATACCGCGGTATTCTGGTACTGCGAGGCGGTCAGGTACCCCAATTGCTGGTTGCCTGCGCTCAGGCTGGCGTAGCCACCAACGCGTTTTTCCCCGGCCATCACGCCCACGGTCGGCGTCACTTCCATGTCTGCGACTTGCATTGGTCGGGTGAGGTTATGCTCCATCGCCCAACGGTTGCCGGTCCCTTTTAGCAGTGCGCTGCTGGCCGCAAACCAGTTGGTCTGAAAGCTGGCACCTGCGCTGAGGAGGCTTTTCTCTGTATCAAGCTCTTTACCCAGCGTGACATACCAGCCAGTGCTGCCGCCGTAATTGATATTGGCAATCTGTTGGTTCTCACTGCTCACCACTTGGCCGCTGCGATTGACCAATCGAACCTCGACGCTATAGAAGCCGCCGGGCAACTGGTTATAGTCAATCTCGTTACGACCGATCACCGCTGGCAGACGGCGGATAAGACGGCCATCACGATAGAACTCGTAGTCACCGTCAGCGGTAGCGAACAGCACCATCTTGCCGGCGGACTGGTTGTCGCGCTTCAGGTTGTCCTGGCTGCCCAAGGTGACAAACTGGTCAAAGCTCGGGTTGAGTGACGTGCTGACGCTACCAGCGGCGGTATCGCGGCTGTCCTGACGGCCACTGCGCAGGTAGGTATTGGCGAAATTCTTCTGCAAATACCAGGTACTGATGCCCTGATCGGTGGTCCGAGTATCGAAATTTTTGCTGTCGTTGTAATACCAGCTCAGGTAGCCATAGCTCTGTGAAGGCAGACCAAGATAACCCTGACCGAAGGCGGAGACAGCACGGTATTCGTTGGACGCAGTGCGCACATCCAGCGATTGATTGTGGATGAAGCCCATCATGGTCCGGGGCTGTACGTAACGCTTGCTGCCATCGGTGATAGTCAGTGACTGCTTGACCTTATCGAGCGAGACGGTTTGACCCTTGACGGTATAGTCACAACCGTTGGGACAGACCGCATAAGGTATCTGTGCCAGTACCTTGTTCAGTAACTCGATCTGCTCGGTTGAAATCCCATTTTGGCGATACAGCGCCTCATCAAAAGTAAGCCGATTTTGCTGGGCAGACCAACGGACTGGGCCAGGTAAGGGAGTGCTGTCGAGGGTGGCGAGAAATTGCATGGAGGAATCCTGCTCGGCTTCAGAGAAGCCGGCGGGCACCTGATATTCAATTTGAGCTCCCTCAGCATAAATGGCTGCTGACGGAGTCAATAATAATAAACCTGTTGCCCATCCTGGGATACATTTGCCCATCTTATATTCCATATATAGAGACTCAACAACACGGCCAGTAACCTATTATTAATTTTTTGATTTTAATAATTAATAAGCCACATCCTATCTATTTCTTTTACTAGATGTACAGAAAGCTTCCGTTATAAAAACAGAAGATGGCGTTCTTCGTATGCTATTAGGGTTATCCGCAGATAACCCTAGTTTTATTACGAAATTAAGCGTCATTTAACACTTTACGATATCGACTCTACAATAATTCGAGTTGCCTGAAAGTGGCATACTGTCTCCCCCAAGAATGAGCGAGCAACAACCGTCGACACAGAGGCAACTAGACGTATGAAGAGGACAGCGTTATTAAGCCTTTGGCTCGAACAACATGACCAGATCGCCCTGGTATGAACCATTGGTGCTACCGGTTGCATTGGTTGGCGCCTTGGCATCAATTTTCAGGGTATAGGTGTTGTCATATCCACCAGGAGCGGTAGTGGTTTGCATCACTTTCAGCGGGGTACCCTGAACGACGGTTTTACCTGCAAAACTGACCACTACGTTAGACAACTGGGCACCATCAGCACGGTTGATAGTCAGTGGTTGAACCAGAGATACGTTGACTTCGTTGTCGGTGGTGTAAACGCGCACTGGCAGATCGTTAGAAGCAAACTCAGTCTGGGTATAATCTTTGGCAAACAATTCTTCCTTGTCATACCAGGTGCTACCGTCTGGCTTAGAAACAAAAATAGCATCGTTGATGTTAGCTACGATGGTAATTTCTTTTTTTACGCCATTGGCGGCATGTGCCATACCGGCCGACAGCAGAGCGGTAGCAACAACAGACAGAAGGATCTTTTTCATGGTGACTTTCCTTATTATTAAAACTAACAGACGTCCTTGTCATCAAGGATCGCTTTGAATTGCCTGTTCAAACCAAACAGGGTGAAAAAAACCCTTATTAAAGGATTGTTTGCAGTCTGCTTAGCGTAATTTACCTTGGTTCACACTAGACTTTATGGCATAAATAATAGCAAGCCACATATGGCTGGTTTTTTATACGAACCTCTCATGTGTGTGATGAATATAGTCCCGCGCAACAGCGATTACAAGCCAATAGATTTTTATCAGTGATAGGAAAAGTTAATACTCAATCTCTAACTGAAAAACGCTATCGATTGAAATTATGTTATCACCGATAAAAATTACTTTATTTACGTTCTTTAAGATACCCAATACAATGGTGAAAATTTGGTGGCAAGATGAACAGGGAAAAGTACAGCCATGAAGTTATCATAGTCGGAAGACCAATGATTATCCTGCAGTGAACATTCCCCATGAGAAGCGAAACTGGACATTAACTTAATCACGGAAGGTCGTGGTTTTTGCTTGCAATGATTTCACCTGTCAGCATTTACCGTTAATGCTTAAAATCATCTTTGGTCGGGAGGAACTTAATCTATTTTCTGATGGTTTTCATCTTGTTGATTTAATTTGTTAAATTTTAATGCCAGGTAATTAATTCACAGATCCATTTTATTGGTGTAAGCGTCACATCTTTATTGTCGCTCAAGTCATAACTTAATGATTGGTATTGGTTTTAATTAAGAAAAACATCTTTTAAATACTTAAAAACAGGTGTGGCTGATGCATTGGGCCCCTCCTGCAAGTATGTCTTTTCAATTTATCTATAAGGTAGTTGCAGTGAAAAAGCACGATTTACCTTCACGCCACAAGGCTGGAGCATTTAAAAAATCTCGGATAGCTACATTGTTAGCCTGGGCTAATATTGTTACCCAAGTGGTTTTCCCGATGAGTATTGCCTATACCCCGGCAGTCATGGCGGCGAAAAATACCCATACTGAGGATGAACAGGCGGTTGCGACGGCAGCAAGCCGTTTGGCGGGTGTGTTAGCCAGCGGCGATCCAACCAAACAGGCCGAATCTATCGCTCGTGGTGCTGCGACCAGTACCGCGAATGACGCCGTTGAAAACTGGCTGAATCAATTTGGTACTGCCAAAGTACAATTGAACCTGGATGACAAACTTAATCTGAAAGGCAGCCAATTAGACGTTCTGTTACCCCTGCAAGATACCCCAAGCCTGCTTACCTTCAGCCAACTGGGTACGCGCTATATTGACGATCGCCTCACGCTCAACGCTGGGATAGGGCAACGTCATTTTATCGATCAGCAAATGTTTGGCTATAACCTCTTCCTGGATCGCGATATCCAAGGCAGTCACTCACGCATCGGTATTGGTGCTGAATATGCACGTGATTACCTGCGGATTGCTACCAATGGCTATTTTGGCGTGAGTGGTTGGAAGAACTCGCGCGATTTGGACGGTTTTGATGAAAAGGCCGCTAATGGCTTTGATATCCGTACAGAAGCCTATCTGCCATCAATGCCACAATTGGGCGGCAAGCTGGTTTATGAGCAGTATTTTGGTGATGAAGTCGGTTTATTTGGTAAGGATAAACGCCAGTCCGATCCTGCTGCCGTCACTTTCGGTGTGAATTATTCTCCTGTGCCATTGGTTAGCTTCGGCGTAGACCACAAGCAGGGAACCAGCGGTATGGAGGATACCCGTTTCAATCTTTCCCTCAATTATTCCTTCGGCACCGAACTGTCAAAACAGCTCGATCCGGCCAATATGGCGGCAAAACGTACGCTGGCAGGCAGCCGCTACGATCTGGTAGACCGCAATAATGAAATTGTTCTGCAATATCGTGAGCAGAAGTTACTGAGCGTGGTGATGGATCCGCTGTTACAGGGGGATTCCGGCCAAACTATTGAGTTACCGATCACCGTCACCAGTAAGCATGGTGTTGCTTCATTCGAGTGGAAAGCAGACCTGTTTACCGCCGCTGGCGGGAAAATCATCCCTAATGGTCAGGGGTGGAAGGCCGTGTTGCCATCGTATAACCTGTTGGGAAATAACAACTATCCTATCAGTGTGACCGTCATCGACAAATCGGGTAACCGTTCTGAGCCTGCTCAGGGGGAAGTCGTGGTTACCGGTTTTGGTATTGCAGCAACCTCTAATCTGATGATTAAAAATGCGCGTTTGCCAGCAGATGGTCGCTCAACAACGCAAGTAGAATTGTCACTGAAGGATGGCAGCGGTCGTCCAATCAGTGGGATCGCCGGGCAGATTACGCTGAACAGCCAATTCCAACCGCCATCAGCGGCAAGCAAAATCAGTCCTGCTTCTGCCACAGTACACCCCATTGCTCATGCCATAGGTGAGGTAAGCGAATCCAAAGATCGCCCAGGTGTCTATCTTGCCACGTTCACTGCTGGCAGCAGCGTGGGCGTAGTGAAGATCACGGCAAGCGTATCCGGGTCAGCGATAGCAGTGAAAGAGGCTTCCGTAACGTTATCGGCAGACAATGCCTCGGCCAAGATCGACGAGAACGGGCTGACCGGCAAGCTGGGTAATACCTTGGCCAACGGCAGCGATGTCAACACCGTGCAGTTGCCGGTGAAAGACGCACAGGGCAACCCAGTGCCGGGCTTCGATGTCACCTTTACTGTGACCAACCCGGACGGCAGCACCCGTCAGCAGACGGTGACCACCGACGAGAACGGCATCGCCGCTCTGCCGGTGACCAGCGACAAAGCGGGCAGCGTGAAGGTGGAAGCAGAGGTGGGCGGCGTGACCAGCAGCACCGAGCTGAGCTTCGTGGCTGACAATGCCTCGGCCAAGATCGACGAGAACGGCCTGTCGGGCAAGTCAGGCAGCACCGTGGCCAACGGCAGCGATGTGAATCTCGTACAGTTGCCGGTGAAAGACGCGCAGGGTAACCCGCTGCCGGGCTTTGATGTCACCTTTACCGTGACCAACCCGGACGGCAGCACCCGTCAGCAGACGGTGACCACCGACGAGAACGGCATTGCCGCTCTGCCGGTAACCAGCGACAAGGCAGGCAGCGTCAAGGTAGAAGCAGAAGTCGGCGGCGTGACCAGCAGCACCGAACTGAGCTTCGTGGCCGACAGCAGCACCGCGACCATCGACGAGAACGGGCTGACCGGCAAAGCGGGTAACACCCTGGCCAACGGCAGCGATGTCAACACCGTGCAGTTGCCGGTGAAAGACGCGCAGGGCAACCCGCTGCCGGGCGTTGACGTCATCTTTACCGTGACCAACCCGGACGGTTCGACCCGTCAGCAGACGGTGACCACCGACGAGAACGGCATCGCCTCTCTGCCTGTCACCAGTGACAAAGCAGGCAGCGTGAAAGTGGAAGCAGAAGTGGGCGGCGTCACCAGCAGCACCGAACTGAGCTTCGTGGCCGACAGCAGCACCGCGACCATCGACGAGAACGGCCTGACCGGTAACGCGGGTAACACCACCGCCAACGGCACCGACGTGAATACCGTGCAGTTGCCGGTGAAAGACGCCAAGGGCAACCCACTGCCGGGCGTTGACGTCACCTTTACCGTGACCAACCCGGACGGTTCGACCCGTCAGCAGACGGTGACCACCGACGAGAACGGCATTGCCGCTCTGCCGGTAACCAGCGACAAAGCGGGCAGCGTGAAGGTGGAAGCAGAGGTGGGCGGCGTGACCAGCAGCACCGAACTGAGCTTCGTGGCCGACAGCAGCACCGCGACCATCGACGAGAACGGCCTGACCGGCAAAGCGGGTAACACCCTGGCCAACGGCAGCGATGTCAACACCGTGCAGTTGCCGGTGAAAGACGCCAAGGGCAACCCACTGCCGGGCGTTGACGTTACCTTTACCGTGACCAACCCGGACGGTTCGACCCGTCAGCAGACGGTGACCACCGACGAGAACGGCATCGCCGCTCTGCCGGTAACCAGCGATAAAGCAGGCAGCGTGAAAGTGGAAGCAGAAGTGGGCGGCGTCACCAGCAGCACCGAACTGAGCTTCGTGGCCGACAGCAGCACCGCGACCATCGACGAGAACGGGCTGACCGGCAAAGCGGGTAACACCCTGGCCAACGGCAGCGATGTCAACACCGTGCAGTTGCCGGTGAAAGACGCCAAGGGCAACCCACTGCCGGGCGTTGACGTCACCTTTACCGTGACCAACCCGGACGGTTCGACCCGTCAGCAGACGGTGACCACCGACGAGAACGGCATCGCCGCTCTGCCTGTCACCAGTGACAAAGCAGGCAGCGTGAAAGTGGAAGCAGAAGTGGGCGGCGTCACCAGCAGCACCGAACTGAGCTTCGTGGCCGACAGCAGCACCGCGACCATCGACGAGAACGGCCTGACCGGTAACGCGGGTAACACCACCGCCAACGGCACCGACGTGAACACCGTGCAGTTGCCGGTGAAAGACGCCAAGGGCAACCCACTGCCGGGCGTTGACGTCACCTTTACCGTGACCAACCCGGACGGCAGCACCCGTCAGCAGACGGTGACCACCGACGAGAACGGCATTGCCGCTCTGCCGGTAACCAGCGATAAAGCAGGCAGCGTCAAGGTAGAAGCAGAAGTCGGCGGCGTGACCAGCAGCACCGAGCTGAGCTTCGTGGCTGACAACAGTACGGCCAAGATCGACGAGAACGGGCTGACCGGCAAAGCGGGTAACACCCTGGCCAACGGCAGTGATGTGAACCTCGTGCAGTTGCCGGTAAAAGACGCGCAGGGTAACCCAGTGCCGGGCTTTGATGTCATCTTTACCGTGACCAACCCGGACGGCAGCACCCGTCAGCAGACGGTGACCACCGACGAGAACGGCATTGCCGCTCTGCCGGTAACCAGCGACAAAGCGGGCAGCGTGAAGGTGGAAGCAGAGGTGGGCGGCGTCACCAGCAGCACCGAACTGAGCTTCGTGGCCGACAGCAGCACCGCGACCATCGACGAGAACGGGCTGACCGGCAAAGCGGGTAACACCCTGGCCAACGGCAGTGATGTGAACCTCGTGCAGTTGCCGGTAAAAGACGCGCAGGGTAACCCAGTGCCGGGCTTTGACGTCACCTTTACCGTGACTAACCCGGACGGCAGCACCCGTCAGCAGACGGTGACCACCGACGAGAACGGCATTGCCGCTCTGCCGGTAACCAGCGACAAAGCGGGCAGCGTCAAGGTAGAAGCAGAGGTGGGCGGCGTGACCAGCAGCACTGATCTGAGCTTCGTGGCTGACAGCAGCACGGCCAAGATCGACGAGAACGGGCTGACGGCAGAAGCGGGTAACACCCTGGCCAACGGCAGTGATGTGAACCTCGTGCAGTTGCCAGTGAAGGACGCGCAGGGTAACCCGATCCCGGGCTTTGACGTCACCTTTACCGTGACCGATCCGGACGGTTCGACCCGTCAGCAGACGGTGACCACCGACGAGAACGGCATTGCCGCTCTGCCGGTAACCAGCGACAAAGCGGGCAGCGTGAAGGTGGAAGCAGAGGTGGGCGGCGTGACCAGCAGCACCGAACTGAGCTTCGTGGCCGACAGCAGCACCGCGACCATCGACGAGAACGGGCTGACCGGCAAAGCGGGTAACACCCTGGCCAACGGCAGCGATGTCAACACCGTGCAGTTGCCGGTGAAAGACGCCAAGGGCAACCCACTGCCGGGCTTCGATGTCACCTTTACCGTGACCAACCCGGACGGCTCTACCCGTCAGCAGACGGTGACCACCGACGAGAACGGCATCGCCGCTCTGCCGGTAACCAGCGATAAAGCAGGCAGCGTGAAAGTGGAAGCAGAAGTGGGCGGCGTCACCAGCAGCACCGAACTGAGCTTCGTGGCCGACGGCAGCACCGCGACCATCGACGAGAACGGCCTGACCGGTAACGCGGGTGACACCACCGCCAACGGCACCGACGTGAACACCGTGCAGTTGCCGGTGAAAGACGCCAAGGGCAACCCACTGCCGGGCGTTGACGTCACCTTTACCGTGACCAACCCGGACGGCTCTACCCGTCAGCAGACGGTGACCACCGACGAGAACGGCATCGCCGCTCTGCCTGTCACCAGTGACAAAGCAGGCAGCGTGAAAGTGGAAGCAGAAGTGGGCGGCGTCACCAGCAGCACCGAACTGAGCTTCGTGGCCGACAGCAGCACCGCGACCATCGACGAGAACGGCCTGACCGGTAACGCGGGTAACACCACCGCCAACGGCACCGACGTGAACACCGTGCAGTTGCCGGTGAAAGACGCCAAGGGCAACCCACTGCCGGGCGTTGACGTCACCTTTACCGTGACCAACCCGGACGGTTCGACCCGTCAGCAGACCGTGACCACCGACGAGAACGGCATCGCCGCTCTGCCGGTAACCAGTGACAAAGCAGGCAGCGTGAAAGTGGAAGCAGAAGTGGGCGGCGTCACCAGCAGCACCGAACTGAGCTTCGTGGCCGACGGCAGCACCGCGACCATCGACGAGAACGGCCTGACCGGTAACGCGGGTAACACCACCGCCAACGGCACCGACGTGAACACCGTGCAGTTGCCAGTGAAAGACGCGCAGGGTAACCCGCTGCCGGGCTTTGATGTCACCTTTACCGTGACCGATCCGGACGGTTCGACCCGTCAGCAGACGGTGACCACCGACGAGAACGGCATCGCCGCTCTGCCGGTAACCAGCGATAAAGCAGGCAGCGTGAAGGTGGAAGCAGAGGTGGGCGGCGTGACCAGCAGCACCGAGCTGAGCTTCGTGGCTGACAACAGTACGGCCAAGATCGACGAGAACGGCCTGACGGCAGAAGCGGGTAACACCCTGGCCAACGGCAGTGATGTGAACCTCGTGCAGTTGCCAGTGAAGGACGCGCAGGGCAACCCGATCCCGGGCTTTGACGTCACCTTTACCGTGACTAACCCGGACGGCAGTACCCGTCAGCAGACGGTGACCACCGACGAGAACGGTATCGCCGCTCTGCCGGTGAGCAGCGATAAAGCAGGTAGCGTCAAGGTAGAAGCAGAGGTGGGCGGCGTGACCAGCAGCACCGATCTGAGCTTCGTGGCTGACAGCAGCACGGCCAAGATCGACGAGAACGGGCTGACGGCAGAAGCGGGTAACACCGTGGCCAACGGCAGTGATGTGAATCTCGTGCAGTTGCCGGTGAAAGACGCGCAGGGTAACCCACTGCCGGGCTTTGATGTCACCTTTACCGTGACCAACCCGGACGGTTCGACCCGTCAGCAGACGGTGACCACCGACGAGAACGGCATCGCCGCTCTGCCGGTGAGCAGCGATAAGGCGGGCAGCGTCAAGGTGGAAGCAGAGGTGGGCGGCGTGACCAGCAGCACCGAGCTGAGCTTCGTGGCCGACAACAGCACGGCCAAGATCGACGAGAACGGCCTGACGGCAGAAGCGGGTAACACCGTGGCCAACGGCAGCGATGTGAATCTCGTGCAGTTGCCGGTAAAAGACGCGCAGGGTAACCCAGTGCCGGGCTTTGATGTCACCTTTACCGTGACCAACCCGGACGGCAGTACCCGTCAGCAGACGGTGACTACCGATGAGAACGGCATTGCCTCTCTGCCGGTAACCAGCGACAAAGCGGGCAGCGTGAAGGTGGAAGCAGAGGTGGGCGGCGTGACCAGCAGCACCGAGCTGAGCTTCGTGGCAGGGGATGTGGTTGCTGAAAACTCCAGCCTGGAGACGGCCTCCGCCAGTATTGAGGCGAACGGGACAGACGCCACGGTGATTACGTTGACGCTGAAAGACAGCAACGATAATCCAGTCACCGGCCAGACCGTGACCTTTAGCACTACGCTGGGTAGCATAGGTAGTGTAACTGAGGGCAACAACGGGGTGTATACCGCGACGTTGACAGCAGGTAAGGCTGCGGGTACTGCAACACTGGGGGTTAAAGTAGGTGGAAATGCATTAGGTGTGACAGGCTCCGTCACGTTAACACCAAGAGCAGTAGGCACGGCCCAATCGGGGTTGATTGCAAGCAAAGCCAGTATCAATGCCGATGACCGTACGGGTTCTACTATCACCCTGACGGCCAAGGATGAGTACGGTGACGCAATCACTGGTCTGGATCTTGAGTTTGTTACCGATCTGGCGAACACCGAGATAACGGCGGTTGTTGACAATAACAATGGTACCTATACCGCAAGTATTAATGGTACCAAGACTGGTGTTGCCAACATTACCGTATTGTCTTCCGGTGTCGCGTTAGAGGGGTTGTCAACCACGGTGACAATAACACCGGGCGCATGGAACGCAGCACAAGACACGCCAATAATGGTGGTGAGTCAACCGACGGTATATTCAAGGTTCACTAATAATGCCTACAAGAGAAATTATGTGAATGTAGAGGTGCTACCGTTATACGATAATTACGGTAATACAATCGCAGGAGAATTGACCTATACGTTAGGTATGGCAAGTGCCAAAGATATAAATGGAGAGACAATTACTATAAGTGCCGCGAGTGATCAGAAACGGCTAAGTGGCGTCAGTGGTAGTTATGCTATCGGCAGTGATAGTTACTTGACCCAAGCATTAGCTGACGCGAATGGTATTGTCAGCACAGATGTTACAATCACAGTGACGGGTGTTAAAGATGATTTCAGAACAACGCCAGTCAATAATAAGTTTGTTTTAGGAAAGGGCTAATCAGCTAGGTCGTCGGGCAATGTACTTTTGCTTGACGGCTATAGTGCCCGGCACTATGACTTAGTATAAAAGCCCCTGTTTTAACAGGGGCTTTTTTTGTCTTCGATCTGGCATCGTTGATCCATGGTCAGTTGTTGGTTTTGTCTCATTGTGTGCATCTCTTGCAGGAGAAAAAAGGTGAGTTTAATAACAGTTGAATTTTCCTTCTCAATTATCACAAGTTATACACTTGGTCGTTAAGCTATCAGAACTGACACTCTTAAATAAAGAGCTCGCGTTTACATTTTCCGCATCTGCATCTAAGCTTAAGTTGATTCATTCCAGAGTTGTCTCAATATAAGGTGAGTTATGAAAGAACTTCCAAAAATCAATCAGCTCAGGGATTTTCAGGCGATTATCTATTATGGAAACATCAGAACCGCTTCACAGGCCTTGTTCAAAACCCAGCCTGCGATGACCAAAAGCATCCAGGAGTTAGAGCGGATTTTGGGGGTGACCTTATTATCCAGAGGGCCACAGGGCATGGTGTTAACCAAAATGGGGCGTGTTTTTGAACACAGAGTTAACACGCTACTTAACGATCTGGAAAGAGCCGTAGATGAGTTGCATCAATTGAGTCAACAATCTCAGGGCAACGTAGTCTTTGGTTGCTCGCACCTGCCAGCTTTAAGTGTTCTCCCTTCTTTAGTCAATAAATTTCAAGTGGAACACCCAACATCCAATATTACCATTATTGAAGGACAACTTTGTGAACTGGTGAGTTCACTTCGGTTAGGGCGATTGGATTTTTTTATTGGTATCGCGTCACCTGAAATATCAATGAGTGAGTTTATTGTCGAGCAACCGATCAATGCGGAATTTTGTATTATTGCCAGAAAGGGGCACCCTCTCTCTCATTGCCGCTCATTAAGCGAATTGCAAGGGGCGAAGTGGTATTTCCCCAGTACCAGAACCGGGTATTATAAAGAACTAGAGAAATTTATTTTCCCAAATGGGAAAACGAGCAAGGATATCGTGATTTATGGAGACTCATTGAGCATTGGTGAGCAAATGGTGTTAAATGAGGATTATTTTTTTATTGGACCCAGGGCAGTTCTCGATATTTCTTATGTAAAAGATCTTATCACCGTGATACCTATAAAAGAAAGATTGCCTGATGCCCTATATGTTATTATCCACAAACAACAACATGGGCTGACTCCGCTGGCAAAACAACTGATGGATGAAGTCAAAGCGGCGTGTTTAAAACTTCTCTCTGATGAGAATTGATTTTACGGAAGTTTGCTCCTCGGTGCTGGCTATCCAAGAAGGTGCGACCTAATTTGATCGCACCTTCCTTGACCAGACAGAGTCTTTTATAGTGGGAAACGTAATATGGCGTTAAGATCGGCACTGGAAGGTAAATCGTCGCTGCGTACTGCTAAAACTCTTGCTCCGGTAGCCATCGCTCTTTTGGCAATCTCATCAATTAAATCGTAGGCGTCATCCTCATCGTTGTCACTGAAAGTGATTAATCCTTGCTCATCAATGATGCCTTTCAGCTTGCAGTCGAGGTTAATCAGTAGCAAATCAATGGCGCCGAACGTGGCTGCTCTTGCCGCATCTGAAAGATCCTGAGTGACCCGGCGTTCTCCTAAGCGTGTTTCAAAGCGCGAGGCTAACGCGTTCAATTGCTCCTGATAATAGTTATCCATTAATGGCCGCACCAACGTTACTAATTCAGAAGTACCAAGGTGCTCAGCATTTTTGAAAAGCGTTTCCTCTGCCAGGTTAGCCAATGAGTTTGTTGAACGGTAGATCGAGGCCAGCGGCTCGGTACTGACAAGGATAAGCGGAGAATCATGTCTGGCAAACAGTGGACGTAATGCCTGGTCAATTTTGCGAGTATATTGCGCCAGTCGCACTTTGTGATGTGTCGCGCCATGGTGGTGGTCATTCAATGCTGCATCCCCCATGGCATCCTTCATGGTGGTGGGCATCTCTGGCACTGTCATCTCTTCTGCGGGAGCATCAGCAAAAAATTCTATCAGGCGTGTCTGGTTTTCAGAGAGTGCAAGGATGTAGGCCGAATGTGGGAAGGTTAACGCACGTAATAATGGTTTAAGGTAGAAACGTTTGCCCACTTCAAGTCGATTGGATAGCTCATTGGCCAGCCGGTAAGTTCGGATACTGTCTGGTGTTGCAAGCACCGCCAGGCTGCGTGCATGCAGGTCCCAAAATGACTCATCTTCCAACACTGAACGAAGCTGTTCTTCCAACAAGGCAACACGGCGTTTATCCAGGCCGCTGTCTGCAACCTGCAGCAACGCCTCCTTGATGAAGTTACCAAGTTGAATTTTACTGGCCTCTAAGTGCTGGCGTAGAGGCGAGGTTTCAAGATAAATCGAGATACAAGCATCCGCATGAATATCAGCTAAATAGGCATATTCTTCACGGCTAGGGATATCAACATAAAGCATGTGCACCTCGCAAAATGACAAGATTATTTAGGTGGTACGGCTTCTTTGGGGTCTTTCCGCTAACATCTGTGGTGGGAGCCTTAAGCAGACAAACAGCCCGTACCTTAACAATAGTTGCTTCCTTGATGACCGGGGGACAATCAGGTGTTTTTTTATGCTGTTTTAATGAGGTACCCGTAACCCGGATCGCCTGATGTCATTCCTGTCACTTCTCAGAAAAGCGGTTGGTATGAACGAGCAAAAGCATGTTGCCGTCGTCTGCGAGCTTATAGGACTTGTATTACGTTTGGCTGCACGGATTTTTTGCGTCAGTGGAGCCATAGACAGGCCTACTGATAGTGAAAGAGGGGCAATATTAGCGAATCAGACTTTACTTTTGATTGTAGTCGCACAAGGGCTTGATGCTGAGTAAAGCTAGTGGGGGCTGGTTGGATGAGAGTATTAGGCAATCGTTGAGTCAGGCTGGAAAGCAAAAAACCCGCCATAGGCGGGTTCTTCTAAATAGTGGTGCCCGGACTCGGAATCGAACCAAGGACACGGGGATTTTCAATCCCCTGCTCTACCGACTGAGCTATCCGGGCAACGGGGCGCATTAAACCGTATTGGCCGTGCGGCGTCAACGGATTTGTGTCGAAAAACGTGAAAACAGCGCCGATTGCTGGCTTTTCAGGCAAAGGCCGCGTAATTCTACCTCTGTTGCCACCAGATCACTGCATATCACGCTTTAGCTTAACGCACCGAACTGACGGCATTGGGCAATATGCAAGATATCTTCGGCCAGCCGTTTGGCGACGGCCACATCCTGCAACTGGCGTTTTATCAACAATTTACTCAGGCAGCCTTCCTGTACCAGCTCCATTTGCTGCGCTACCGAATCGGCGTCGTCGGCATCCATCTCACGTAACAGATCGCGGGTGAAGTCCAGCGAGGTGATCTTCTGCTGTTCGGCCAGTTGATGGATCGGGTGGTCGCTCTCTGGGAAGAAGCTACAGGCGGCAATAAACAGGCAGCCAGGGTAACGTTCATTCTGCACGTGTTCTGCCAGCACGTCGTAACGCGCCAGCAGCTTTTGCTGCGGGCTCAGCGTCTCATCAAGCTGCAACTGGCGGCGCCAGGTATCAATCTGCTGGCCGTGGTAGCGCAGGCAGTCATACAGCAGTGCCTCACGGTCCGGCCAGAACGGTTTGAAATCGCTGTATGGCACACCCAGTTTTTCTGCCAGCATTTCCAAGGTGGTGGTCGCCAGGCCCTGTTTTTCCAACAGCTCCAGGGCTGTATTTAAAACCTGTTCACGTTGCACTAGTGCTCCCTCCAAAAAATGTTCTGAAACTCAGTGTCGTTTACCGAGTGGTTTTCTGCAAATGTGCGTCGAAGGCTTCTGCGTTCATAAAGCCCGTCACGCGGGCTGCGGGTAACTCTTTGCCATCTCGGTCAAAAAACAAAATGGTCGGCAGGCCAAGCACCTGCAAGTGCTTGAGCAAGGCTGCCTGCTCGGCATTGTTGGCCGTTACGTCGGCCTGCAGCAACACCGTATCGGCCAATTGGGTCTGCACCGCTGGATCGCTGAAGGTGTACTTCTCAAACTCTTTACAGGCGACACACCAGTCCGCGTACATGTCCAGCATCACCGGCTTGCCCTGCGCCTGTTGCAGCGCCTGATTAAGCTGCTCAACGTTATTGATACGGGTGAAATTCAGATGTGGCTGGGCCGCCTGCTCAGAGGCGGTGTTACCGAATGCCCAGTCTTGCAATGGACGCGCCGAAATCACCAGCGCCGCCAACAACAGCACTTGGACGGCTCGCGTCCAGCCACGGGATGATTTCAGGCTCAGGACGAATGCCCAGCCGAAGAATGCCAGCCCGAGCAGGCTCCACAGGCGCAACCCCCAGACGTCGCCGATCACCCGCTCAAGCAGGAACACCGGCAGCGCCAGGATCACAAAGCCAAAGGCTTCCTTGACGTACTGCATCCACGGGCCGCTGCGTGGCAGCAGGCGGTTGCCGAACAGCGTCACAATCACCAGCGGGATACCCATCCCCAAGGCATACAGATAGAGCGTGCCACCACCGGCCCACATGTTACCGCTTTGGGCGATGTACAGCAGGATGGCGCTGAGAGGGGCGGTGGTGCATGGCGAGCAGATCAGGCCTGCCAGAGCGCCCATCACAAACACGCCCACCAGTGAGCCACCCTGCTGGGTGTTGCTCCAGTTGGCCAGCCGCGTTTGCAGTGACGAGGGGAGCTGCAAAGAGTAGCAGCCGAACATGGACAGAGCCAAGGCGACAAACAGCACCGACAGACCGATCAGCACGTAAGGGTGTTGCAGCGCGGCCTGGAACTGCAACCCGGCGGCGGCAACCACCAGGCCGAGCAGGGTATAGGTCAGCGCCATGCCTTGCACATACACCACGGCCAGCACCAGAATGCGCCCGCTGCTGTGTGGCCGCTCACGGCCCAGGATAATGCCGGAAATCAGCGGATACATCGGCAACACGCAAGGGGTAAACGCAATACCGATACCAATCAGCAAGGCCCACAGGGGGGAGAAGGGCAGATTGGCCGGTGCTGTTTCTGCTGGTGTTACGGCTACCGGTGCTGCGGGCTCTGCGGCCAGCGCTACTGCGCTCAGAGGGATCACGCGGGTTTCCGGTGGATAGCAGAAACCGGCCTCAGCACACCCTTGGTAGGTGACGCTCAGGCTGGCATTGTCTCCCGCCTGCAACAGGGGAATGCTCAGGGCCAATGGCTCTTTGAATATCGCTACTTCACCAAAGAATTCATCTTTATGCTTCAGCCCGGCGGGCAGCTCGAACTGGCCTAGCGTTGCCTGCTGTGGCACCAGCTTGATTTGCTGGCGGTACAGGTAGTAACCAGGGCGGATTTGCCAGCTTAGCGTCATCTGGGGGCCCTGTTGTTTAAAATCAAAGGCAAATGCCTGATCGACGGGGACGAACTGGTTGCCCGCGTTTTGGCCGAACAGTGAAGCCTGGGCCGCAGTCGGCAGAAAGAACAGGCTGCAAAGCAGCAATATCAGTTTAATGAGGCGTTGATCCATGACAGGTAATCTTTATCTCCAGCCATCACCGGCAGCACCAACAGTTCGGGTGTCTGGTACGGGTGATGTTGTTTCAGGTAGGTGAGTAGCGCTTGTTGATGCTGGCGATCGCTTTTAAACAGCATCTGCACTTCGTATTCCTGTTGCAGTTTCCCTTCCCAGTAATACAGCGATGTTGCCCCAGGCAGCAGCGTGGCGCAGGCCGCCAGTTTCTCTCCCAGGACGCGTGCCGCCAGCTCTTGCGCCGTGGCTTCATCGGGTGCGGTACAGAGTATGACGATAGCTTCGCAATCAGACATCTTCGGCCCTCTCAACCAGGTTTGGTAACAGGGCACTATACCCTGAAGCGGTGTTGGCTAGAAGGTTAGATTATCAGCAGCAGGAGAATGAGGAGGAGAAAGCGGGGCCGAAGCCCCGCTTGAGGATCACAGAATAACGCTACCAATCAGGAAGCCGAAGATGACGGCAAACGCCACGCCCAAGGTGCCAGGGATCAGGAACGGGTGGTTAAACACGAAGCGGCCGATGCGCGTCGTTCCGGTATCGTCCATTTGTACCGCCGCCACCAGGGTAGGGTAGGTTGGCAGAATAAACAGGCCAGAAACGGCAGCAAAGGAGGCGATCGCCGTCAGCGGGGTGACGTTCAGGGCCAGCGCCATCGGCATCAACGCCTTGGCAGTGGCGGCCTGAGAGTACAGCAACGCCGAACAGAAGAAGAAGATCACCGCCAGTAACCAAGGATGGGATTGGATCACGGTACCCGCAGTCTCTTTAATCCAGTCAAGGTTGGCCTGCACAAAGGTGTCACCCAACCAGGCCACGCCCAGGATACAGATACAGGCGCTCATCCCGGCCTTGAAGGTGCTGGAGTTCAAAATCAGGTCGGTCTCGACACGGCACAGGATGGTGGTCAGGGTGGCCACGCTCAGCATGATGATCAGGATGGCATTGGTGGTGTTCATCAGCGGCGTCGTCACCAGCCCCATGCTTGGGCTGTTGATGATGGCATAAGCCACTACGCTCAGTACGCCAGCCAGGAACAGCATCACGGAGGTTTTCGCACGCGGTTTGATCACGATTACGTTCTCACCACGCAGGGCTACCAGACCTTCTTCGAAGCGTTTTTGATACACCGGATCGTCAGACAGCTTGGAGTCAAACAGCCAGGTAACCAGCAGCGACATCAGTATCACGGCCAGGAAGGTGGAAGGGATCACCACCATCAGCAAATGCAGATAACTCACACCGTGGCCTTCCATAACGGAAGACATGTACACCACCGCTGCCGAGATAGGCGAGGCGGTAATGGCAATCTGCGCGGAAACCACGGCAGTAGACAGTGGGCGGCAAGGTTTGATGCCTTGCTCTTTGGCCACTTCTGCAATCACCGGCAGGGCCGAGAGGGAGATATTACCGGTACCGGCGAAGATGGTCAGGAAATAGGTGACGATTGGGGCCAGAATGGTGATGTATTTTGGATTTTTGCGCAGCAGTTTTTCGGTTTGCTGCACCAGGTAGTCCATCCCGCCAGCGACCTGCATGGCGGCGATAGCGGCGATAACCGCCATAATGATTGAAATAACGTCGAAGGGAATGCTGCCTGGCTTAACGCCAATCATCGCCAGCACCAATACCCCAAGACCGCCTGCAAAGCCTATTCCGATACCGCCCAGCCTGGCCCCCAAAAAGATGGCCAGTAGAACGATCACCAATTCTACTACTAGCATAGTGTTTACCCCTTAAAATGGATTTTTATGAAAACCAAAGGTTGCAACTTTGTATTCTTAGAAAGAAAAAAGGCACGCTATCCAGAGGATTAGCGTGCCTTTCAGGCTACCGGATGAGTCTATTATTGTTCATTTTCATCTGTATAGCGTTTCGCCTTATAGGCCGGGTGCATCAGGTTCTCTACGGAGAAGATGTCATCCAGCTCAGCTTCGGTCAGTAAACCGCGTTCCAGCACGACTTCACGTACGCTCTTGCCGGTTTCAGCACAGATCTTGCCGACAATGTCACCGTTGTGGTGGCCAATGAACGGGTTCAGATAGGTAACGATACCGATAGAGTTAAATACGTAGTACTCGCACACTTCTTTGTTGGCGGTAATACCGTTAATGCATTTTTCCAGCAGGTTATAGCAGGCATTGGTCAGGATGTGAATGGATTCAAACATCGCCTGGCCAATTACCGGTTCCATCACGTTCAACTGCAGCTGGCCTGCTTCGGCGGCCATGGTAACGCAAGTGTCGTTGCCGATCACCTTAAAGCAAACCTGGTTAACCACTTCTGGGATCACCGGGTTCACTTTGGCTGGCATGATGGAAGAACCGGCCTGCAGTTCAGGCAGATTGATTTCGTTCAGGCCAGCGCGTGGGCCGGAAGACAGCAGACGCAGGTCGTTACAGATCTTGGACAGTTTGACCGCCAGGCGCTTGTGCGCACTGTGCACCATCACGTAAGCGCCACAGTCGGAGGTGGCCTCGATCAGGTCTTCGGCAGGGACCACCGGCAGGCCACTGACTTCCGCCAGTTTCTTAACCGCCAGGTGTTGGTAACCTTCCGGGGTGTTCAGCGCGGTACCGATCGCCGTCGCGCCCAGGTTCACTTCCAGCAGCAACTCTGCGGTACGGTGCAGGTTACGGGTTTCTTCATTCAGCAACACGCTGAACGCGTGGAATTCCTGGCCCAGGGTCATTGGCACCGCGTCCTGCAACTGGGTACGGCCCATTTTCAGGATGGTTTCGAACTCTTTGGCCTTACGGTCAAACCCTTCACGCAGTTGGTTGATAGCATCGATCAGCTTCTGGTTGGAAGCGTAAACCGCGATGCGGAATCCGGTTGGGTAAGCGTCGTTGGTAGACTGACACTTGTTGAGGTGATCGTTAGGGTTCAGGTATTGGTATTCACCCTTCTGGTGGCCCATCAGCTCCAGGCCGATGTTTGCCAGTACTTCGTTGGTGTTCATGTTCAGCGAGGTGCCAGCACCGCCCTGGAACACATCCACCGGGAATTGATCCATGCATTTGCCTTTATCCAGCACTTCATCACATGCTTGGATGATGACGTCGGCAATTTTACGTGGGATGGTTTGCAGCTCTTTGTTTGCCATGGCGGCGGCTTTTTTCACCATCACCATGCCGCGCACAAACTCAGGAACGTCGCTGATTTTACTGTTGCTGATATAGAAGTTTTCAATCGCACGCAGAGTATGAACACCGTAGTAGGCTTCTGCAGGGACTTCACGTGTTCCTAATAGGTCTTCTTCGATACGAATGTTGTTTGACATGAGAACCTTCTCTATGTTGCTGCCGAATATAATTATGTGCAGGATAACAAAATAATGTTGCCGAGCGGGCCAACTGCGGAAGTATTGACCGCAGCTATTGTCGCTGCCCAGATCATATGCTGGTTGGTAATAAATGAATGAACGTAGATCACTATCTGGTGCTTCAGCAAATGACAGCTTTTGATTTCTGTGAAGAGCTTCACGTTTGTAACATAGAGAATAAAAAAGATCGCCCGGTTGAAATGGCGGCGGGAAGCCCCCATTGTAAGAAGGTTGGCCGATTAGTGGCCCCATTTATCACGTATGCGCCATCGGGCGGGTACGCCGACTCTACCTAGAGGAGAGAACCAGGTGCGCTGGTTACCGTTACTGCTGATATTTCTACTGGCTTACATAGAGATATCCTTGTTTATCAAAGTTGCCGCCGTGTTCGGCGTGGCAATGACGCTGCTGCTGGTGGTGTTTACCTCCTGCGTCGGCGTTTCCCTGGTGCGTAATCAGGGCATGAAGACCTTTGTGCAGATGCAACAAAAGCTGGCGGCGGGCGAAAGCCCGGCAGCGGAGATGGTGAAAAGCGTTTCACTGGTGCTGGCGGGCTTCCTGCTGGTGATACCGGGCTTCTTCACCGATTTCCTTGGCCTGTTGCTGCTGTTGCCGCCGGTGCAGAAATCGTTGACGCTGAAGCTGATGCCGCATCTGAACATCTATCGTCCAGGCGGATGGGGTCAAGGCGGAGGTGCCGCTAATGGCAACACCTTCGACGGAGAATTCCAGCGCAAGCAAGACGACCGCTACACCTTGGATCATCAACCTGACGATCGCGACAAGCGTGACGATCGCTGATATCTCCTCTCACCCTAACCCTTATGTCTTGATCTTCTCCGCCTTAGCGGAGAAGATCCCCGACTGATCATCGGGAGATAGCCGGTGAGCTCCCCCTAACCCTAGTGCCTATGAGCCCGTGGGAGAGATTGTGCCCCGGCTGTCTATTTCCCTGTCGCCTTGTAGACCGAACGGTATCCTGTGCCTATGAGCACCTACATATAAGGATGGTCCGGCGATAAATTTCAGACATGGTTATGGAGTGCCATAATGCGTAGAACCCCTGTCGGCGTTGATATCGCTAAACACAAATTTGATGTCGCCGTACTGCTGGACAATCAGAAGTATAAAACCAAAAAGTTTGCCAATACCCCTTCTGGATGCCGCGAGTTCGCAGCCTGGTTGAGCCGCTTTGGCGACTGTCATGTCTGTATGGAAGCCACCGGGAGCTACAGCACGGAACTGGCCACTTATCTGGCAGACAACAACTACCACGTCAGTCTGATGAACCCGGCGTGTATCCATTCCTTCGGCAATACAGAACTGGCCCGGAACAAAACGGACAAAAGCGATGCAGCGATGATAGCCCGCTACTGCGCACTGCATCAGCCTGCCCCGTGGTTCCCAGCCCCGTTGAGCGAGCGCCAGTTGACCGCGTTGGTCAGGCATCTTAAGAACCTGGAAGAGATGCGTCAGATGGAAGAAAATCGCCTGGAGGTGGCCGAAGCAGTCATCGTCCCTTCACTCAATGAGCACATCGCCACGTTGGATGAACTGATACGAGAAACGAAAAAGAAAATCAGTCAGCACATCGATGATAACCCTGACCTGAAACGGGACAGCGAGTTGCTAAAAAGTATCCCTGGAGTGGGAGAGATGCTGAGCTCCAGCCTGCTGGCCTTCGCAGGAAACCTGCGTCGGTTCACCAGCAGCAAGGCCCTGGTAGCGTACGCAGGACTGAATCCACAGCGATGTGAGTCGGGGATGTTTAAAGGGAAAAGCCGGTTATCGAAAGTGGGGCACGGTGAGCTGCGAAGTGCGTTATACATGCCCGCGGTAGTGGCAGGCCAATACAATGTTGTGGTTAAAGACTTAACAGAAAGGCTGAAGTTGCGTGGGAAGTCGGGCAAAGAAAGAGTGTGTGCGGCGATGCGAAAGTTGCTGCAACTGGCCTATGGTGTGGTGAAATCAGGAAAGACATTTAATGCGGAAATACCGCTTGCCGGATAGCCGACAAGACGGTATCTCTCCCAAAGGGAGAGGGGACTGAACGTGCTACAATTGCCCCCGGTACCTGACCGCGACTCTGGACTACCCCCACTCCCTAAACAAGTGCCCATGTGTTATCCGGTCCGTATAGTGGGAGGGGGTCGGGGTGAGGGGAGATCGGCCGCGTTTTTGCTAATGGCGTTCACCGCAGACCATCAAATCGAAAATTTTTTTGCTGCTGCCCCTTGAAGGGGGATGGAACGCCCCCATTTCAAATCCCACGGAGCCGGTATCAATAATCTGGCGCACAACCCTAAATCTGATAGAAACCTTCTTACAGGAGAGCGTTCAATGAGTATTCGTCCATTGCATGACCGCGTTATCGTCAAGCGCAAAGAAGTTGAATCAAAATCTGCTGGCGGCATCGTTCTGACTGGCTCTGCAGCGGGTAAATCTACTCGTGGTGAAGTGGTAGCCGTTGGTAAAGGACGTGTTCTGGAAAGCGGCAACATCCAGCCGCTGGATGTGAAAGTAGGCGACATCGTGATTTTCAACGACGGTTACGGCGTGAAAGCAGAGAAGATCGACAATGAAGAAGTGTTGATCATGTCCGAAAGCGACATTCTGGCAATTGTTGAAGCGTAATAACGCTTTATAAATCTTCTGAACTGAACGAGTTGAAGGGAAATACCAATGGCAGCTAAAGACGTAAAATTCGGCAATGACGCTCGCGTGAAGATGCTCCGCGGTGTGAATGTTCTCGCTGATGCAGTAAAAGTAACTCTGGGCCCGAAAGGCCGCAACGTAGTGCTGGATAAATCCTTCGGCGCTCCTACCATCACCAAAGATGGCGTATCTGTTGCTCGTGAAATCGAACTGGAAGACAAGTTCGAGAACATGGGTGCACAAATGGTGAAAGAAGTTGCCTCTAAAGCGAACGACGCTGCGGGCGACGGTACCACCACTGCAACCGTGCTGGCTCAATCCATCATCACCGAAGGCCTGAAAGCTGTGGCTGCCGGCATGAACCCGATGGACCTGAAGCGCGGTATCGACAAAGCGGTTATCGCTGCGGTTGAAGAGCTTAAAAAATTATCTGTACCTTGCTCTGACTCTAAAGCTATCGCTCAGGTAGGCACCATCTCTGCAAACTCCGACGAAACCGTGGGTAAACTGATTGCAGAAGCGATGGAGAAAGTGGGCAAAGAAGGCGTGATCACCGTTGAAGAAGGCACCGGCCTGCAAGACGAGCTGGACGTGGTTGAAGGTATGCAGTTCGATCGCGGCTACCTGTCTCCGTACTTCATCAACAAGCCAGAAACCGGTTCTATCGAGCTGGAAAGCCCGTTCATCCTGCTGGCTGACAAGAAAATCTCCAACATCCGTGAAATGCTGCCAGTGCTGGAAGCCGTTGCGAAAGCGGGCAAACCACTGCTGATCATTGCTGAAGATGTTGAAGGCGAAGCGTTGGCTACCCTGGTGGTTAACACCATGCGTGGCATCGTGAAAGTGGCTGCGGTTAAAGCACCTGGCTTCGGCGACCGTCGTAAAGCCATGCTGCAAGACATCGCTACCCTGACTGCCGGTACCGTGATCTCTGAAGAGATCGGTCTGGAGCTGGAAAAAGCTACCCTGGAAGATCTGGGTCAGGCAAAACGCATCGTAATCAACAAAGACACCACCATCATCATCGATGGCGTGGGCGACGAAACCACCATTCAGGGTCGCGTCTCCCAGATCCGTCAGCAGATCGAAGAAGCGACCTCTGACTACGATCGTGAAAAACTGCAAGAGCGTGTTGCTAAACTGGCTGGCGGCGTTGCCGTTATCAAAGTTGGCGCCGCAACTGAAGTTGAAATGAAAGAGAAGAAAGCCCGCGTTGAAGATGCCCTGCACGCTACCCGTGCTGCGGTAGAAGAAGGCGTGGTTGCTGGCGGTGGCGTAGCGCTGATCCGCGTAGCAGACAAAATTGCTGGCCTGAAAGGCGATAACGAAGACCAGAACGTGGGTATTAAAGTTGCCCTGCGTGCTATGGAATCTCCACTGCGTCAGATCGTGATCAACGCCGGTGAAGAAGCTTCTGTGATTGCCAACAAGGTGAAAGCAGGCGAAGGCAGCTTCGGCTACAACGCTTACACCGAAGAATACGGCGACATGATCGCGATGGGTATCCTGGATCCAACTAAAGTGACCCGTTCTGCTCTGCAGTACGCGGCCTCTGTAGCTGGCCTGATGATCACCACCGAGTGCATGGTCACTGACTTGCCGAAAGAAGACAAGTTAGACATGGGTGGCGCTGGTGGTATGGGCGGCATGGGTGGTATGGGCGGAATGATGTAATTCCCCTCACCTCTGTGAGCTAACCACAAAACCCGGCTTCGGCCGGGTTTTTTATTCCTTTCTTCTGTGTGGGGCTGAATATCGTGCCCGTTTTTTTCAACGTCAGCGGCTAACGATGCGTCAGTGCTGAATTTGATGATATTTTTGCAGACCGTATCCATTAAGCGTGTAAACTGATAGTTCATCAGCTGTCGCTCAAGACGTTGACCAGGCACCTGTGGCCGGTGGCAACGGATGCTTAAGAGATGGCAACGCTTTCTGATAAGCTTTTGCGTAATTCTCAACATCATATGGGGAACAAGATGCGGATTAAAGCCTTACTGGGTCTATCGGCAGCGCTGCTGCTGGCAGGGTGCAGCAGCACCAATGAACTGACCGCCGCAGGTCAACAGGTCAAATTTACCGACACCAAGCCCGCAGCAGAATGCCAGTTGGTAGGCGAAGTCACCGGCACTCAGAGCAACTGGCTGTCGGGGAGCGGTGGTGAGGGAAGCTCTATGCGCGGCGCGGCTAACGATCTGCGCAACAAGGCAGCAGCAATGGGCGGCAACGTGATTTACGGTGCGACCAGCCCAAGCCAGAACCTGCTTTCAAGCTTTGCACCGCTGGACAGCAAAATGATCGGCCAGGTGTATAAGTGCCCGTAACGCTGGCATAAGCACCCGTATAAAACAAAAGAGGAATGCCTAGGCATTCCTCTTTTTGCATTCATGTAGGCCACTTAGCTTTGCGTCAGGCGTAGATCCAACGGTGTTTTGCTGGGTTCGCCGCCGACTTCACGGGTCAGACGGGGTACCAGATAGCCGGAAACCTTGCTCAGCAAACTTTTCACGATCGCACGAGCCTCGTCGTCGCTGACCATAAAGTGGGCCGCGCCCTGTACCTTATCCAACACGTGGAGGTAGTAGGGCAGGATACCCGCATCAAACAGGGCGTTACTCAGCGTTGCCAACGTATCCGCGTCATCATTGATCCCCCGTAGCAGCACACTCTGGTTCAGCAGCGTCACTCCGGCGCTACGCAACTGTGCCATACTGGCGCGCAGCGGTGGGTCAATCTCGTTGGCATGATTGATATGGGTGACCATCAGCACCTGCAGGCGCGATGCCGAGAAGCGTTGGCACAGCGTGGCGGTGATGCGGGCAGGGATCACCACCGGCAAGCGGGTATGAATACGCAGGCGTTTGAGGTGTGGGATGGCCTCCAGTTCCCCGATCAGCCAATCCAGTTCATTGTCTTTGGCCATCAGCGGATCGCCCCCGGAGAAAATAATTTCATCCAGTTCCGGCTGTTGACGGATATACTCCAACGCTTGAAGCCAGTTTGCCTTGTTGCCCTGGTTCTCCTGATAGGGGAAATGACGGCGGAAACAGTAGCGGCAGTTAACCGCACAGCCGCCTTTTACCAACAGCAGGGCACGGTTGCGATACTTGTGCAGTAACCCCGGCACCACGCTGCGCTGTTCATCCAGCGGATCGGTCGTGAAGCCTGGGGCATCGATGAATTCTGCGCTGGCGGTGAGTACCTGGCGCAGCAGCGGGTCATTGGCATCACCGGGTTGCATACGCGCGGCAAAGGCTCGCGGCACGCGTAGCGCAAACAGGCGGCGTGCATCGCGCCCCTGTGGCAGTTCCGGGTGCGTATTTAGTGACAGAAGCTGCAGTAATTCATCTGGGTCGGTAATAACATCGGCGAGTTGATGCAACCAATCTTCTCTATGCGCCGTGTTTTGGGTTATAATGTGTGCCATTTTTTTGGCTAAGCTACCAGTTTAAATTTTCAGAGGGCCATCATGGCGACTTATTCTAGCAACGATTTCCGTCCGGGTCTTAAAATCATGTTCGAAGGCGAACCTTACGCTGTCGAATCCAGCGAGTTCGTCAAACCAGGTAAAGGCCAGGCTTTTGCGCGTGTAAAAATGCGTCGCCTGCTGACCGGCACCCGCGTTGAGAAAACCTTTAAGTCTACCGACTCTTGCGAAGGCGCGGACGTGGTAGATACCAACATGAACTACCTGTACAACGACGGTGAGTTCTACCACTTCATGCACCCTGAGACTTTTGAACAGCATCAGGTTGAAGAGAAAACCGTTTCTGACGTAGCGAAATGGCTGCAGGACAATGCGGAATGTATCGTCACCCTGTGGGATGGCCGTCCTATCGCTGTTCTGCCACCGAACTTTATCGAAGCAGAAATCACTGATACCGATCCAGGCCTGAAAGGCGACACCGCAGGTACCGGCGGCAAGCCAGCTACCCTGAGCACCGGCGCTGTAGTTAAAGTGCCATTGTTCGTGCAGATTGGCGAAGTGATCAAGGTTGACACCCGCTCTGGCGAATACGTCTCCCGCGTTAAATAAGTTTCAACACAGAGGAACCCCCGTGGTTCCTCTGTGTTATCCCTTCCCGTCACACGTTGGCAGAACCGCATGATGAAGAAAACGCTGTTGGCCGTGCTCTCTCTGTTGTTGCTGATGTCCCTCAGCGGCTGTAATACCTTCCGTGGTTTTGGTGAAGACGTTCAACACTTAGGCGGCGCGATTTCCCGCAGTGCCAGCTGATACCGATTAGCGCCATTAATCGGATAATGCAGAAAAATCCGTTTATTCCGGCAACCCTCCTGATTTTTACTACGCTTAGAGAGCTACACTTTTTCACTAATAACGAATAAGGGTAATCTTATGCTGAAGAAAACTATTTTCGCCATTTTTTCCTTGTTGATCCTGTCATCGCTTGTGGGCTGTAATACTACCGAAGGTGTGGGCAAAGATGTTGAAGCTGGTGGTCAGGCGATCCAGCGTAGCGCACAGTAAATTCCTTTGGGTTCAACGGTATTCCACGGCAGCGCTTGATTTTCCCTTCCGTGGAATACCCATTTAATTCTCTTGTTTGCTATAATCCACGTCTTCAATCAGCCAAGTGGGACGACCCGCCTGCGCTTCTGTTGTCTGGGGACGACCCCATAAGTTCTGGAGCCAGTGTCATGGCATGGATCATTTTGCTTTTTGCGGGCCTGTTAGAGGTCGTCTGGGCTATTGGCCTGAAATATACCCACGGTTTTACCCGTTTGACCCCCAGTTTGATTACCGTCGCTGCGATGGTGGTGAGCATGGTGTTGCTGGCGCACGCCATGAAAACGTTGCCTGCGGGCACGGCTTACGCCGTGTGGACCGGGATTGGGGCGGTGGGCGCGGCGGTAATGGGCATGGTGCTGCTCGGTGAGTCGACCAACATCATGCGTATTCTCAGCCTGTGCCTGATCGTGGCCGGGATCCTGGGGCTAAAATTCAGCAGTCAATGAGTGGGCTGCTGATTGACCCAGATTAACGCTTCGGTATCAAAGCCGTAGCCCTTGGCAATCTGCACCAGTCTGTCGCGCGTGGCGGCTTCCAACGTCGGCGTGCGCGACAATATCCACAGATAGTCGCGGTTTGGGCCACTAACCAGCGCATAGCGGTACTCCGGATCGAGTTCGATGACGTTATAGCCGCCATAGAAAGGGCCGAAGAATGAGACTTTCAGCGAGGCCGTCTGCGGCGAACCGATAAAGTACGCCTTGCCTTCGCTCTCCTGCCACTGCTGTTTTTTGCTATCGAAACCCCGGTTAATCACCTTCAGACCGCCGTCTGTGCGCGGGCTGTAATTGGCCGTAACTTGCTCCAGACCTCGTTCAAAGCGATGATCCAGACGCGCGATTTCATACCAGGTGCCCAGATAGCGTTTGCTATCGAAGTTATCTATGACCTTGACGTCCTTCGGGGGTGTCACGCTACAGGCAACGGAAGCGAGGGCGGATAAAATGACGCAAAGCTTTGACCAAAAACGCATGGGTGACTCCTGTTTTTCAGTTACAGATAAACAGTGTAGTCGAAAGAGTGGGAGTAGCGGAATAGGCGGCCAACGGGAGTTGGCCGCCAGAGGTCTTACAGCGTGACGACCCCGATCAGGGTAACGACGCTCAGGATAGCTGCCAGGCCGTAGAACACCCATTTGCCTGCAGGCACGTGGATTTTCAGATCGTGCATGGCATGGTGGATACGGTGTAGCCCGCACCATAATGGCAAAATGATCATCAGCAGCAGGAACAGGCGGCCGATCCAGCTTTGGCAAAACGCCAGGACGCGCTCATAACCTAAAGCTTCGCCAGGGAACAGGCCGAGTGGCAACAGGATGCCGACCAGCAGCACGATAGCTGGAGCAACGATCGCTCCCCACATACCGCCAGCGCCAAATAATCCCCAGAAAACCGGCTCGTCAGAGCGTTTAGGTGATTGATTTATCATGTTTCCTCCGGATTACAGTAACGCTACGGCGAGAATGATCACGGTGACGACGATCGTCACTGCCCACAGCGCCTTAACGATTGGCTCCGGCCCCATTTTCTCGCTGTTGACGACAATGTTGGCGGCTTTCGGTGCCAGATCGAACCAGGTTTTGGTATGCAGTGCGGCGGCCAGCAGGGCGATGATGTTAATCAGCAGCACCAGCGGGTTTTGCAGGAAGCCGACAAACCCGGCCCAGCTTTCAGGGCCACCCTTCAGGGCAAAGACGCCGTAGATCAGCACGATGCTGAACCACACCGCCAGCACCGAAGTGCCTTCACGCAGCATGTAGAAACGGTAGAAACCCAGCTTTTGCCACCAGGTTGGCGTCATGGTACGCACATAGGGCTTACGTTGTGTTGTCATTGCTGTCTCCCCTCCCTTATTGCGGTTTCAGCATTGCGATCATGAAGTCTTTGGCACTCTCTACCTTACCCTGCTGGATCGCAGCGGCCGGGTCGACGTGTTTTGGACAGACTTCAGAGCAGTAGCCAACAAACGTACAGGACCAGACACCGTTCTGGCCGTTAAGCAGCGGCATACGCTGTTTCTTGCCGTGGTCGCGGTTATCCAGGTTATAACGGTGCGCCAGCGTAATCGCTGCCGGGCCGATGAATTCCGGATTCAGGCCGAACTGTGGGCAAGCGGCGTAGCACAGGCCACAGTTGATGCAGCCGGAGAACTGGTGATACTTCGCCATTTGCGCCGGGGTCTGCACGTTCGGGCCATCTTCCGGCTTGCGATCGTTGCCGATGATGTAAGGCTTAATCGCTTCCAGGCTCTCGATAAAGTGGGTCATATCCACCACCAGATCGCGCTCGATCGGGAAGTTGCCCAACGCCTCAACCTTCATGCCATCGGTATATTCACGCAGGAAGGTTTTACAGGCCAGCTTAGGCACGCGGTTGACCATCATGCCGCAAGAGCCACAGATGGCCATACGACACGACCAGCGGTAGGACAGGTCTGGCGCCAGGTTATCTTTGATATAACCCAGTGCGTCCAGCAGCGAAGTCTGCTCATCGTAAGGTACGCTGAAGGTCTCGAAATGCGGCTCGGCGTCGCGTTCCGGGTTATAGCGCATGACCTCGATTTTCAGGGTTTTCAGCTCAGCCATTCGCCTGCTCCTTATCCTTTCTCTCTTTGTCCTGCGCTTCGGCTGCGGCGCCATAAACACGCTGGGCCGGTGGCAGTTTGGTAATTTTCACGTCGCTGTACTCCAGGCGTGGTGCACCGTTCGGGTTATGGAACGCCAGCGTATGTTTCAGGAAGTTCACGTCGTCACGCTCGGTGCAACCTTCGTCGAGACGCTGGTGTGCGCCGCGCGATTCTTTACGGTTGAAGGCCGAGTGCGCCATACATTCGGCAACGTCCAGGCCATAGCCCAGCTCGATGGTGTACAGCAGATCGGTGTTGAACACGCTGGAGTTGTCGGTAATTTTGACGCGCTTGAAGCGCTCTTTCAGCTCCGCCAGCTTATCGATGGTTTTCTGCATCAGCTCCGGCGTACGGTAGATACCACAGCCTTCTTCCATCGACAGGCCCATTTCATCGCGGATCTTCGACCAGTTCTCGCTACCTTCTTGCTTCATCAGATTGCTGAGGCGGGTTTCCACGTCGCGGCCTTGTGCTTCCAAAGCGCTGCCGTTGGCCGGGCCACTTTCCAGCGCGCGGTGGGCTGCGTGTTCACCTGCCACACGCCCAAACACCACCAGCTCAGCGAGCGAGTTGGAACCCAAGCGGTTCGCGCCGTGCAGGCCAACCGAGGAACATTCGCCGACGGCGAACAGGCCTTTGATGCGGGTTTCACAGTTTTGATCGGTTTCGATACCGCCCATGGTGTAGTGCGCGGTTGGACGGACCGGGATTGGATCCTTAACGGGATCGACACCCACGTAGGCTTTCGACAGTTCACAGATGAACGGCAGACGCTCCAGCAGTTTCTTCTCGCCCAGGTGGCGCAGATCCAGATAGACCACGTCGCCGCGCGGGGTGGCGATGGTGCGGCCAGCACGCCATTCATGCCAGAAAGCCTGCGACACTTTGTCACGCGGGCCCAGCTCCATATATTTGTTTCTTGGCTCGCCCAGCGGGGTTTCCGGGCCCATACCGTAGTCTTGCAGGTAGCGGTAGCCGTCTTTGTTAACCAGAATACCGCCTTCACCGCGGCAGCCTTCGGTCATCAGGATGCCTGAACCTGGCAGGCCGGTTGGGTGATATTGCACAAACTCCATATCGCGCAGTGGCACGCCGTGGTGGAACGCCATCCCCATACCGTCGCCGGTGACGATGCCGCCGTTGGTGTTATAGCGATAAACACGGCCTGCACCGCCGGTGGCCATGATGACGGCGTTGGCACGGATCTGCACGCGGGTACCTTCCATCATGTTCATGGCAACTACGCCGCGCGCCTGGCCATCATCTACCAGCACGTCCAACACGAAGTGCTCATCGAAACGTTGGATTTGCGGATACTTCAGCGAAGTCTGGAACAGGGTGTGTAGCATGTGGAAGCCGGTTTTATCGGCGGCAAACCAGGTACGTTCAATCTTCATGCCACCAAAGCGGCGCACGTTGACCGAACCGTCTGGCTTACGGCTCCACGGGCAACCCCATTGCTCCAACTGGGCCATTTCACGTGGGCAGCTGTGAACAAAGTGATCGACCACGTCCTGCTCACACAGCCAGTCGCCACCGGCTACGGTGTCCTGGAAGTGATAGTCGTAGCTGTCGTGATCCTGAGTGACTGCGGCGGAGCCCCCTTCGGCGGCTACCGTGTGGCTACGCATTGGATATACTTTAGATATCAGCGCGATTTTCAGTTGGGGGTTGGCTTCCGCGGCGGCTATAGCGGCCCGTAAACCAGCTCCCCCGGCACCAATGATGGCTAGGTCGGCGTTAAAGGTTTGCACTGCACTCCTCCAATGTTCTCGTTAAAACGACAATTTAATTAATCTATGCTTAATATTTATAAAGGTGCTTCGGGTGCTAAGCTAAATTCAGTGACTTTTAAAACTAAACACTAAGGATAGATAACTGCTACCGAATATAGGGTTATCACTATACCTAAAGTTAAGTAGTAGAAATTTGATGTGATCGATTGTTTTGCCTTTTAACCGTTACGCAAGAGGCATTCCTGCAAAAATAAGGTGTTGCCTCGCCTTTGTCTTTGATTCGCGCGATTGTCGGTGGTTTATATGGCTTATATGTTTTTTATGATTTTAATGTAGACCAGCGCACACAATAGCCAAGAATTTGTTTGCTTGAGAGGATGCGAGTAGACTGCACCCCCTGTTTGATTTCGGAGTAATTACCATGAGCGAAACGGCAAGCTGGCAGCCAAGTGCACCCATCGCCAATTTGTTGAAGCGCGCAGCGATACTGGCTGAGATCCGGCGTTTCTTTGCCGATCGTGGCGTATTGGAGGTGGAGACCCCGGCGATGAGCCAGGCGACAGTCACCGACATCCACCTGGTCCCGTTCCAGACGCGTTTCGTCGGCCCGGGCGCGGCAGATGGCCTGACGCTGTACATGATGACCAGCCCGGAATACCACATGAAGCGTCTGCTGGCGGCAGGGAGCGGCCCGATCTATCAGCTGGGGCGCAGCTTCCGTAATGAAGAAGCGGGGCGGCATCACAACCCTGAATTCACCATGCTGGAATGGTATCGCCCGCACTATGATATGTATCGCCTGATGAACGAGGTGGACGATCTGCTGCAACAGGTACTGGATTGCGACAGCGCCGAAACCCTGTCCTATCAGCAGGCGTTCCTGCGCCATCTGGATCTCGATCCGCTGTCGGCGGAGAAGGCACAGCTGCGTGAGGCTGCGGCCAAGCTCGATCTGAGCAACATTGCCGATACGGAAGAAGATCGCGATACCTTGCTGCAACTGCTGTTTACCGTGGGCGTCGAACCCCATATCGGCCGTGATAAACCGGCATTCGTTTACCACTTCCCGGCCTCACAGGCCTCGTTGGCAGAAATCAGCACCGAAGATCACCGTGTCGCAGAGCGGTTCGAGGTCTATTTCAAAGGTCTTGAGTTGGCGAATGGTTTCCGCGAGTTGACCGACGGCGATGAGCAGCGCCAGCGCTTTACGCAGGACAATCGTAAACGCGTGGCGCGTGGCTTGCCGGAGCACCCGATTGATAACAACCTGCTGGATGCCCTGAAGCATGGTATGCCGGAGTGTGCGGGCGTGGCATTGGGCGTCGATCGTTTGGTGATGTTGGCGTTGGGAGCCGAAAGCCTGAGCGAAGTGATCGCGTTTCCGGTCAGCCGGGCATAACGTTTTTGCCTCAATGAAAAAGGGTTCGGCTTGCCGAACCCTTTTTGCTTTTATAGCCCGCCCGACTCGCGGCGCGTGTTGCGCGGTGGAGTTGAAGGCGGTGTGCGGCCATTACTGGTCATGCGCGACAGCGTCTCGGTGCGAACCTGGAAAGGTGGGTATGGCAGCGTGATGCCGTGTTCACGGTAACCCGCCAGGATCAACTGGTGGATCTCATGGCGTAACGGCATGCGGTGGCCCATTTCGGCGGCGTAGATACGCAGTTCGAAGATCTGAATACCCTGTTGCAGATCGACCAGATAGGCTTCCGGTGTTGGGTTTTCCAGCACCAGTGAGCAACGTTCGGCCGAGTTGATCAGGATCTTGGTCACCTCTTCCGTATTCGCCTCTGCCGGTGCCGGTACGGTCAACACCACACGAGTCAGCGTGTCGGACAGCGACCAGTTGATAAACTGCTCGGTGATAAAGGCCTTGTTAGGCACGATAATCTCTTTGCGGTCCCAGTCTGAAATGGTAGTGGCACGGGTATTGATCTTGGTAACCGTGCCCGTCAGGTTACGGATTGTCACCGTATCGCCGATGCGGATCGGTTTTTCAAACAGAATGATCAGGCCTGAAATAAAGTTGGAGAAGATCTCCTGCATACCAAAGCCCAAGCCCACGCTGAGCGCGGTGACCACCCATTGCAGTTTTGACCACTCGATACCGATCCAGGAAAAACTGAGGATCGCCCCGAACAGCAGCAACAGATACTTGGTGATGGTGGTAATGGCGTAGCCGGTGCCAGGCGTCAGATCCAGGTGCTGCAACACCGCCAACTCGAGCAACGCTGGCAGGTTACGCACCAGCTGCATGGTGACGATCAGCACCAGGATGGCGATCAGCAGCGCCCCCAAGGTGATCGGCTGAGCGATATCGATGCCATTCACCGTGGAATTGACATCCCAGAGCTTGATATTTTCCAGGAAGCCGAAGGCCGAGTGGATCTCTGACCACAGGACGATCAACGAGACCAGTGCCACCATCGTCAGGATCGAACGCACCAACCTCAGCGACTGGGCGCTGATGGCATCCAGATCGATTTCCGTTTCATCTACCTCAATCGCACCTTCGATGCTGTTAGGGGTATGTGTGGATTCTTCTTCGCCTTTGGCACGCTGCGCCAGGATATCGGCACGGCGCTGTTTGGCACGATCAAAGGCGATGCGGCGCCGTTGGATCAGCATCCAGCGGCGGATAATGTGGTAAATCACCAACAGCAGGAACCAGATGGCAACCGAGGTCTCCAGGCGTGCCAGCAGCTTCTGTGCGGTGGTCAGATAGCCGACGGTGGAAGCCAGCGCAGCAATCAGCGGTGCGGAAAGCAACAGCCCCCACAACGCGGTGTTAATCAGATTTTCACCGGAGCCTTTGTTATCCAGATACAGTGGAATACCGGCCCGCTTCAAGCTGTTGGTGACCAGCGCCAGCGCCAGACAGAGCAGAATGAAGCACAGGCGGCCAAGGGTATTGGCAAATTCGCGATCGTTGAGATTGTCGAAGGTGATCAGCGCCATAATCAACGGCACGATCAGCCAGATCGACATCTGGTAATAACGCATGGCGCGGGAAACCTGCTTCACCGGCCAGCCGAAATGCACGATGAACAACCCCTGCGGATGGGCGAAGGCGGCGCTGATCATACAGATCCACAACACTGGCAGCGTGGCGGTGACGCCCTCACCAATTGCGACAGCAACCGGATACGGCCAGGCATTCTGCAAGCCGAAGCCCAGCGCTGCCCACAAGACCGGCAGCGGCAAGGCCACCAGGATTGACCAAAATACGGTACGCAGCGTCAGCAGGAATTCATCTTGCGTGACCTTGCCTACTCTACTGCTGGCCCGTGCCAGGAACGCATGGTAATGCTTGCGCGAACTGATGCTGAAAATCACCAACAGCACCGCACCAAACAGCGGGATCAAGGTTTCCCGGCTAGTGACCATCATCACGAAAGCGCCGCTGAGCTGCGTCAGGGTATCCAGTGACAGTACACGGGTCAGATCCTGTGCCACATTGAGCGGATACGACAGGGTGATGGGGCTGACGTCTGGTACCCAAAACAGGTAACGGTGCGCTGCATCCTGAATTTCGTTCAGCGCATCGACCAACTGGGTGTTGGCCACCTTCAGTTTGGTCAGCTCAAGGATCTGGGTATCGCAGCCGGAAAGCAGCGAATTCAGTAGCTCACGCTGGGTGCGTAGCTGGGCATCGACGATACGCTGCTGGGCGCTGGTCAGGGGGCTACCGTCGTCTTGTTTAAGCTCTTTAGCTCGCTGAGGCAGGCTCTCCAGTTGGTTTTCAAAATTCAGGCGTTGAACGCGCAGATCGGCCATGGCGCTGTCCAACTGCCGGGGTTTTGGCATTTCAGGCAAGATGGCGACCTGGGCGCGCAGGGTTTCCCCCAGAGCAGTAGAGGCGCTCAACCATTGGGACTGCTCAATGATGGTGCTCAATGCCTGGCGTACCTGCAGCGTTTGTGCGGCGGCCTGGCGCTGTTGGGAAGAGATCAGATCCATCTGTTGCGCCTGATCGTTCAGCGCAGCAGAAAGTTCACGGTTGATTTGCAGCTGCTTGCGCAGGCTGGCGGGTAAATCGCCATTCTGTTCGGCCAATTGCTCGGTTTTTTCCAGCGCCCGTTCCGCTTCCCGTTGGCGTTGGCTGTTGAGGTTGTTACGCAGCGCCTGTAACTGGACATCAATTTTTTCATGCCGCGTTTTGTAGACATCGGCACGCATCCGCGCCAGTTCCTGGCGGTTATTGGCCGAGAGTTGAGCCAGATCCAGCTCATCCACTTTCGCTTTACGTGCCGCCGCTTCTGCCTGTAACAGAGCAAGCTGCGCCAGTGCCAACGGTGTGGTTTGGTTATTGCCCTGAGCCTGTAGGCGGCGCTGAACTTCCGTTAATGCGCGCCGAGCTTCGGTTTGTTGCTGTGGCAGCTGGCTGAGAGAGTCGCTGATCTCGCGTGTCCGGTCCTGCTCCTGTTGCAACAGGCGGGCCTGTTCCAGCAGTTGGCTGCTGGTTTGCAGGATTAACTGTTCCAGATCGCTGGCGGGCAGGTTTTCACCGTTGGGCAGGATTTTGGTTTCTTCGAGGGTAAGCTGGCGGCGCAGTTCCTGCGTCATCTTCGGGAAATCGTCGATCACCCGCTGATACTGCTGGGAATTGTTCTGCGACTCTTTGCGTTCGGTGAGCCAGTTGATGGCGCTTTGCAGCGCCTCAACCGTTTCCGCCTGATTAGGCGCGTTTTTATTGCCCTCGGCCAGCTTCAGTTCTTGCCGTAACTGGGACTCGTTGGGGATCGCGGCGGCGAGAGCCGGCTGGATCAGTAGCAGGCTGAGCAATAAAGCGATAATCAGGCGCACAGCATCAATTCCCTTCGAAGGTGGCTTCTGGCGCGGCTGCGGCTTCAGCAAAAGCCTGGCCCATCCGGGTTACGGTGCCGTTGTTCAGGTGCGGTGCGAACTGTACGCTGCCAGGCGTGAACAGGTTGATGACCGTGGAACCGAGTTTGAAGCGGCCCATCTCTTCACCTTTGACCAGTTGGATCGCGCCTTCCATGCCTTCGGCTGGATAGGTCCAGCGGCGGATGATGCCTTCGCGGGGGGGCGTTACGGTACCGGCCCAGACGGTTTCGATGCTGCCCACAATAGTCGCGCCGACCAGGATCTGCACCATCGGCCCAAAGGCGGTATCGAATACGCAGATCACACGCTCATTGCGCGCAAACAGATTCGGCACGTTGGCGGCAGTTAGCGGATTGACCGAGAACAGATCGCCCGGCACGTAGATCATTTCGCGCAGTACGCCGTCACAAGGCATATGGACACGGTGATAGTCGCTTGGGGCCAAATAGGTGGTGGCGAACAGGCCGTTACGGAAAGGCTCCGCCAACAGATAGTTACCGGCCAGCAGGGCTTCCAGCGTGTAATTATGGCCTTTGGCCTGGAAAATCTGATCGTCGCGGATCGCACCGAGCTGGCTGATGGCACCATCTGCTGGCAGTGCCAGCACGTGAGGCTCCTCTACGATCGGGCGTGCGCCATCACGTAATGGACGAACGAAGAATTCATTGAACGTGGCATAGGAGGCTAAATCCGGGTTCTGTGCTTCCTGCATCTGCACGCGGTAATAGCGGGCAAACGCTTTTACCACCAGCTTAGTCAGCCAACCGGCCTTTTTATCTGCGCCCCAGCCCGCCAGGCGGGTTAACGCCAGCTTTGGCAGCCAATACTGTAATTTAATCTTGATGCTATCCAGCACATTAACCTCTTGAAAGGGGATATAAGGGCGAGGGTGGCGATTAGCGCAACCCCCGCACTGTGGATCAGTTATCTGCGTCCGGGAAGTTTTTGCGGGTTTTAACCTGCGCCATGCTTTCCAGGATGCGGTGATAGTTGTCGAAACGCTCTTTGGCTATCGCGCCACTTTCCATCGCGGCGCGAATGGCGCAGCCCGGATCGGTGTCGTGGCGGCAGTCACGGAATTTACAACCGCCCAAATAGTCGCGGAATTCGACATAGGCCTGGGTGACCTGCTCTGGCTCCAGATGCCACAGACCAAATTCACGCACGCCGGGGGAGTCAATAACATCACCGCCATGTTGGAAGTGATACAACCTCGCCGCCGTGGTGGTATGTTGCCCCAGGCCGGAGACGTCGGAAACCTGATTTACCAGAATTTGCTTTTCCGTCTGCGGCAGCAGGGCGTTCAACAGGCTGGATTTGCCCACGCCGGACTGCCCGGCAAAGATACTGATGCGGTCGACCAGCGCCTGCTCAAAGGCTTCCATCCCTTCGCGGGTCTGGCTGGACACTTCGAGAACGCGGTAGCCAATATGGCGATAGATGTCCATCATCCCGTCGACCACCTTACGCGCTGCGGCGTCCAGCAGGTCGATTTTGTTGAGCACGATCAGCGGCTCGACTTGCAGCGTTTCGCAGGCGACCAGGTAGCGATCGATCATGTTGAGAGAAAGTTCGGGCAAAATGGCCGACACGATGACGATCTGATCGATATTGGCGGCGATAGGTTTAACGCCGTCGTAGAAATCAGGGCGGTTCAGCACCGAGGTGCGTTCATGCACCGCTTCTACGATGCCTTTGACCCCCGCATGAGTGCCTACACCAGGGCGCCAGACCACGCGATCGCCGGTAACCAGCGAACGTAGGGTGCGGCGAATGTTGCAGCGATGCTGGACGCCGTCTGCGGCTTCCACGTCGGCATGCATGCCAAAGCGGCTGATGACGATCCCGTCTTGCGGTTCGCCCAATTGGGAATCATCCAGCTCCGGCTTGTTGTCAGTACGCTTCAGGCGACGCTGATGGTTGGCCTGTACGCGGCGTTCTTGACCTTTGGACAGTTTGTTCTTACTCACTGAGCCTCACTTGAATCGGCATTTATCGCTCGGGGCGAGCAAAAAGGCTATGATACACGCTATTTTATATTAAATAACCGTTCTTGACCGCCACGCACGCTGGCATTAGCCGCGGGTTTGCCCGTGGTTTGTTTATCTTTCGGCTTTTACGCAGGAAAAATCATGACAGGAAACGAAAACAACCTGATTTGGATCGATCTGGAGATGACCGGGTTGGACCCTGAACGCGATCGTATTATCGAGATCGCGACATTGGTGACCGATGCCAATTTGAATATCCTTGCCGAAGGACCGGTGATCGCGGTGCATCAATCAGATGAGCAACTGGCGCGAATGGATGACTGGAATGTGCGTACGCATACCGGCAGTGGGCTGGTGGAGCGCGTTAAAGCCAGCAAGCATGACGATCGTGCCGCCGAGCTGGCGACTATCGCTTTCCTGCAAGCGTGGGTGCCAGCAGGTAAATCACCTATCTGTGGCAACAGCGTTGGTCAGGATCGCCGTTTCCTGTTCCGCTATATGCCGCTGCTGGAGGCCTACTTCCATTACCGTTATCTGGATGTCAGCACCCTGAAAGAGCTGGCACGCCGCTGGAAACCGGAAATCCTGCCAGGCTTCAAGAAGCAGGGTACCCATCAGGCGTTGGATGATATCCGCGAATCCGTTGCGGAACTGGCGTACTACCGCGAGCATTTTATTCAGCTGTAGCCGGGAGCAGGTTCATAAAAGGGGGCGGAGGAGTAATCCTCGCCCCTTTTCTATTGCGCGGTTAATCATTTTTCCTATCGTTTGGCCGTAGCCACATATCCAGAAAGGCGCTTAACCAGGCAATACCCTCACGGTCATACCTTTGCCCGTTGAGTTGCTGTTCGGCCAGGGACTGTGCCCCTGGCTGGCTTAATTTATGTTCGGCAGCCCTACCCCAGCGTTGCATGGTCTGGTAGCTGACCTCGGGGTGGAATTGTACGCCATATGCCTGCCTGCCGTAACGTATGGCCTGATGACAAAATTGCTCACCTGTTGCAAGAAGCTCCATGCCTTCGACAGTGTCGAATCCCTCGCTATGCCATTGATAAACATGTGTCGGCCAAACACCTAGCTTTCGACCTGGCCGGGTTGGGTAAATGGGCCAGTAACCAATCTCGACTCGTCCATCGTCTCTGGCCATCACCCGACCCCCGAGATGACGAACCATCATCTGTGCGCCAAGGCAAATGCCTAAAAAAGGAACGTCTTCACGCAGGGGGACTCCTATCCATTCAATTTCGCGCTTAACCCAGTCTGTATTGTCATTTGCACTCATGGGGCCACCAAAGACGATCGCACCGCTGTGCTTGGCGAGTGTATCGGGTAACGGATCATCGAGCGGTGGGCGGCGAATATCAAGGGAATAGCCCCGTTGCAGCAGCAACTGACCAACACGCCCGGGAGCGGATTGCTCCCGGTGTAAAACGATGAGTACTGGCAAAGATGCCGGTTTAGCGATTGTTTTCATATCATTATCTTTTTGGGGAAACCTTACAGACGAATGCGCTGCCCACGTAAATCATCGTAGGGAACCATCACATGCTCGCGATAGGCTGGGCGGCTTTGTAACCGTTGATACCAAGCCTCCACGGCAGGGAGCGGCGGGCGTTCGATATCCAACGAAAAATAGCGATACAAGGTGGCCCCGGTGGGAATATCAGCCAGGCCAAAACTGTCCCCGCTTAAAAAAGGTTGTCGGCTTAGTATTGTCTCCAGCACCTGGAAATGACGAGAACAGCGGGCCACCTTGTCATGGAGAGTTGGCCAGTCCCGTTCGGCCTCAGGGGTGCGGATCAGCCCCCAAAAAACCCCCATCATCAGATCCGGTTCCAAGGTGGTTTGGCACCAGTCCATCCAGCATTCCACATGGGCCCGTTTTCGCGGGTCATCAAGCCAAAAATGACTACCGGCAGCAAGGAAGCGCAGGATGGTGTGAGATTCCCAGACAACCTGCCGATCCAGGTCGATCACCGGGATATGGCGGGTTGGATTAATGACGGCAAACTCCTCTGTGTCACAATCGCCAAATTGCCCACCAAAAGGAATAAGGTGATATTGCAGGCCTAATTCACCGATAAACCACATCACTTTCTGCACATTAAATGAGTTTTTACGCCCCCAAACGCTTAGCATGGCAACTCCCTCTGTGAGCCAATGGATGCGGTGGTCAACCGGGTGAAACCGTCGTTGAGATCCGCGATCAAATCTTCGGGATCTTCAAGCCCAATATGCAAACGAATGCCTGAACTCCCTGCGGCCCAGCGTGCCGCTGCGCTTGGTTTATCGAGTGCAAATGGGATTGCCAGGCTTTCGAAACCGCCCCAGGAATAGCCAAGGCCAAACAGCCTGAGCCCGTTTAAGAAGGCGGCAATCGCCTGTGCCGGGAAAGGACGCAGTACTATTGAGAACAGGCCCGATGCACCTTTAAAGTCACGCTGCCAAATGGGATGGCCTGGGCAGTCTTCCAGGGCCGGATACAGCACCGCCTGGACTTCTTCCCGCCCGGTTAACCAGCGTGCGATAGCCAGCGCGTTACGTTGATGCTCACGCAGCCGAACGCCAAGCGTTCTTAAGCCACGCAGTGCCAGATAAATATCATCAGGGCCGACACATAGCCCCAGATCGCCGTGCAACTGCTTTAGTTTTGGCCAGAGCCGTGCCGTTGCGGATACGGTACCGAGCATGGCATCGGAATGCCCTGCCAAGTATTTGGTGCCCGCTTGAATGGAGAGATCGACGCCGTGCTCATGGGGTTTGAAAAAGAATGGGGTGGCCCAGCTGTTATCCATGATGACGGTAATTCCACGCTGGTGCGCAATACGGGCAATAGCGGCAACGTCTTGTAGCTCAAAGGTGTTGGAGTTGGGGCTTTCAATGTAGATGGCACGGGTACGCCGAGTGATTAATGCCGCTATGCCGCTGCCTATGGTGGGCTGGTAGTAATAAGTCTTGATCTCCAGACGGCGTAGCAGGGTATCGCAGGCATGACGCACCGGTGCATAGCTACCCCGGGTCATTAATAGGTGGTCACCGGGTTTCAGGCAGGTGAGTAACGCCAGATTACAGGCCGTAAGGCCGGAGGGGCATAATACCACCCCTGCGCCCCCTTCCAGTTGGTTCAAGGCTTGTTCCAGGGCTTCAGAAGTGGGGGTGCCACGCCGCCCGTAAATATACGGCTGGGTTCGGTTGAGTAAATCCTGCACCGTTGGGCTCAACACGGTAGAACCGTGGTAGACCGGTGGGTTTACAAAGCCGTGGTACTCACTAGATTTACGCCCCGTATGAGTCAGCAAGGTGTTACAGCCTACGGTTAGGGATGAGGAGAGGACCTCGTCGTGTGAGTGATTTATGGCCATAACAGGTTACGCTCCCAACGTTGATCGTCGCCGTCACGACGATATCGCAGGCGGGTAAAGTGGCGATTACTATCGGCTTGCCAAAATTCGACTTCTCTGGGAGCCAGTGCAAACAGAACCCAGTGTGGAGAGATAAGGCCAGGTTCGGCGCTAAGCCGATACAGTTGTCCCTGTATGGCTGTCTCCAAGTCCCTTGGGGACTCGAGTATTTCACTTTGCCGTGCTGCCAGAATAGCGGCACGAGAGCGTTCTGGGCGGCGTGAAAAATCGGCAATGCTGGCGTCCGCAGACAGGGGGACGACAGGGCCACGCAGACGGATTTGTTGGGCTAACTCAGGCCAGTAACAGGTGAGTGCAGCATAGGGGTGATGATCGAGCTGTTGGCCTTTAGGGCTGCGCATATTGATGGCGAAGTGCCAACCCTGCGTGGTGACATCCAGCAGCACGACGGCGCGCGCATCGGGCATGTTTTCACGATCGACGGTGGATAAGGTCATCACGTGGGGTTCCATCACCTGCAAGGCAATGGCCTGATCCAGCCATTGTTCAAACAGTTCCTGGGGTGTGCCGGGAGCGACTGCGGTATCGAACGGTGTGGGGGCATAACCGGAAAACACCTGCAACTGAGCCAGCTTGGTTTTCATATCCATTAGCATGCCATTACTCCCTGTGAAATTGAGCGGCGAATGTAAGAAGCCGCTGTGCGGCAAGATAGTCGGGCACTTCGGTGAGGAAGCCGTTCACCACGGCGGCGGCAACGCGCTTGCCATTTGCTGCCTGGCATGCGGTTTCGAACGTGGAGATAATCTGCCTGGCCTGTGCAATTTCCTGAGCCGAAGGGGTTAACGTTTGATTCACCAGCCCCACAAATTGCTCATTAACAATGGCTTTGGCCCGATACCCCATGCTGCGGGACTGGCGCATATCGCGTTGTGCACCTTCGTTATCCGAATAGCTGTAGGGGCAATCAATCGGTGTAATGCCCATTGCCGTACATTCGACCAAAAAGCGCTGGCGTATGTAGCTTAATTCGCTGCCGGCCCGGGTTCTTTCCGCACCGATATCGGCCACCATATCTTCAGTGCCGACCAGAATGGCGCGAATACGCGAACTTGCCTGTGCAATGGCGCAGGTATTGATGAGCCCGCGAGCGGATTCGATATTGGGGACCAATTCTGTCGAACCAGGCTCAATGTCGTAGCGTATTTCAAAGTGATGAACCGCTTTATCCAACTCTGCAACCTGTTGTGGCGTGGAAACCAAGGACATCATGATGATGTCTGGGCGTGCGGACATCACACTATCAAGGTCTTCTAGCCCCCCGTCATCAAGCGGGTTGATGCGTACTGACGTCAGTGAACCCGCGGCGTGCCAGATGGGCAGGATCTCTTTGGTCAAGTGCCTGGCTTGTGGTCTTAGTGCTGGGGGGGTAAAAGTCTCCAGTTCCTGTATCAGGACATCAGCCCCACTCTCTGCCCCTTGTCGCAAGGCATCGCGATCGGCCCCAGCTAAAAATAGCCATGAACGACGTGGGTTTGACGGTGTTATGGGTGCGGATAATGGCATTAACGATCCCCTGTGTTAAAAGGCTGTATCAAGCGATGAGTATTGGAGCCGTTATAACGAGTCCTGGAAATTCATTACTCGTTGTTTCATGTCATCAGGTACTGGGACCGATTTATTAATCAGGTAATCAAAACAGACATGCGTAGAGGCACCTTGCGCAATCAGTGTCTTGTCGCCATGCTGGTTTTTATGGATTTCATAATGCATTTCAAAACTTTTGCTGCCGAAATTGATCACGCGGCAGCTGACCTCTAAATTATCGCCTAATATAGCCGGCGCAATGTATTCACAAGAGGTTTTCACCATGATTTGCGGTAACTTTTCGCTGTAAGGGATCGCTAAAAGGGTGTGCATATATTTTACATAGGCATGCTGAATATATTCGTAATAAACCGGGCTGCTGACATGCCCCATTGAATCAGTGTCACGGTATTTGACTTCCAGCGCAATGATGAAGGCTTGCTTTTCCATAAGTATTCTCCAACGTTATGACGAAAATAGGGAATTAAATTATCGAGTTGGGTCAATGCGCTGCTTATAAATCGGCAGGCGATTAATCTGATTGAAAATATTCTTTTTATGCATTTCTTCTGTTCCTCCCACGCTGCAAAAACCGAGCGCATCGCGAACAAAGTCGGCTATTGGCCCTTGCTGATAGCCGATACTGCCGTACAGTTTGAGCAAGCTGGTGGCATTATTGACCAAATCATTGGCACCCATAATTTTTGCCATGGAACTGACCATCAATAATTCCTGTTCCGTATGCTCATTGAGCAAGTGACTTAACGCCCCATAAGCCAGCCAGCGGCTGCGCTCGATCCCGAGCTGTATTTCGACGATGCGTTGCTGAACGTACTGGTGCCGATCGATGGTGCTGCCAAAGCTTGCCCGGCTGTGGATGTAAGACAAGGCGTCCTTCATAAAGCAGGTGGGAATAAGCGCGGCGACCAAGCCGTAATATATTCTGCCTAGTGATATGATTTGTATTAAGTTTTTATGGCCATCGCCCGGTTTGCCAAGCAGTTGTTCAGGGGGGATACGCACATTTGCAAAACGTATGCTGCCGGTAGGCAAATCTGCCAGCCCTAATTTATTGTCTGGTGTTTGGTAGGTAACCCCTGTGGTTTCGCGATCGACGAGTGCCAAAGCGATACCACCCTGATTTTCCGTATTGGCCAGGCGAGTGACAACCAAGGTAAATTGAGTGATAGGAGCGTGAGCAATATTGTATTTTTCGCCTGTCAGCAGATAACCTTGTTCATCTTCAATGAGCATGGTTTTAATGTTACGCGTATCGGTTCCTGTCTCTGGCTCGGCTATGGCGGTTGCACTTAACTCTCCCCGTAGGATGGCAGGGAAATACCGTTCACGCTGCATGTCATTACCGTACAGCGTTAATGCGCGTACCATGCCCGCTTGAGCAATAATCGATAACAATAAACCGGGTTTCCGGATGGATGACGCGACCCCTTCAAGCGCCGTGGTGAAATGCCACCATCCTAACCCGTTACCCCCATATTCCGATGGCACGATATACTGCCAAAGCCCTTCCTGTAAAAGCCGTTGCCATCCTTCGGTATTAAATTCACCGAGGGAGTTGTTTTCCTGATGGGCTAATGAGGTACCCACAGCATAATATTTTGCTCGAATTTCTCTTTGCTCTTCCGTCCAGTCGAATTGCATTTTGAACCCCTCCATGTCTCTCGCTATGATCCTTTGATGTCACCATAACAAACGTATTTTTTCATCAATGAAAAAACTGATAATCTTTCGGCTTGGCTTTTCTGGCTTAGCGTTACTGGTTATATTTAAACAATAAAAAGGAAGCCGGATAATGATTTTGGCACTAAAAATAATGAATTTTGGCCATATTAGCGAATCACTGTGTCGCCCTATTTCGACGCTGTTGGGAGATTCAGCGAGACTGACACCCGACAGCGCCGAAAAATGCGCTAACGGTTATCAGCACTCATCAACTTTTCACCTAATGTCAGCGCCTCTTCCAGGGTTGCCGCTGTTGCCAGCGGGGTGCCGAAAAACTTCATCATTTCTTTGGCATGAGCCATTTGTTGTTCACGCTCTTTAGCATCAGGTTCGACGCTAATCAGGGCGCGGCAGATGCTGCCAAACTTTTCCTTGTTCGCTTTGAACCAGCGCATACGGCATTTGCGATCGTCATTGCTTTCTTCTTTAGGGCGATTGGGGGGGAAAACGATCACGAAGGGGAGAGCTTGAGCGATCAGGCTATTGAGTTCCTCTTCCCATCGTTTGGTGTAACCAGGCACGATGGCCTGGTTACGCATGATCACCAAAGGGAATTGTCGAATGTCGTAGACGGTAAAGCGTTGTGAACTCAGTGTCATGGTGATTCCTCTGTCTATTAAGGTGAATGGGATGATGACTATGCTTTGGCTTTAGGCACAAAAGGCGGTTTGGCAAACCAAACCAGCACGATGGCTAACAGAAATACGCCAGCCAGCGCATAAGAAATATCATTGAAGGCGATCTGTGTGGCCTGCTCGGAGAGCAGGCTATTCAGCCGTTCATAGCCTAGCTGCGCCTGGCCCTGCCCTAAAGTCGCGACCGCCTGGTGAGTGTCTTGATCGTAGGCCGTCAGGGACTCGCCTAATTGGGCGTGATGGGAAATCGCACGGCGATCCCACATCAGGGTGGTGATGGAGACCGCCAGGCTGGCACCCAGCGTACGCATAAAAGTGGCCAGCCCTGAGCCAGCCGCGATCTCGTCTGGCTTGAGGTCGGAGAGCAGGATGGCGTTGATCGGCATGATAAACAGGGCCAGCCCCAACCCCTGTAACAGTTGGATCAGCGCGATATGCTGGAAATCAATCTCAATGACAAAGCCTGAGCGCAGGTAAGAGGCCGTAGCTAGCAGGATGAAAGCCCCGCACACCAGCCAGCGCATGTTGAAACGCGGCGCATATTTGCCCATAAAGGGCATCAGTAGCAGCGGCAAGATCCCCATGGGAGCGACAGCCAACCCCGCCCAGATGGGGGTGTAGCCCAAGGTGCGCTGTAGCCAAAGTGGCATGATGACGTTGGTAGCGTAAAACGCGGAATAGGCACCGATCAGCGCAAGCGTACCCACCCGGAAATTGCGATGACGAAATAGCTGCAAATTGACGATCGGCTGTGAGTCGGTCAGTTCCCAGATCACAAAAAACAGTAAGCTGACCACGGCAACGATAGCCAGCACGACGATCTGGGTAGAGTTGAACCAATCCTCTTCGTTGCCTTTATCCAGCAAGATCTGGAGTGCTCCAACCCCCAGGATCAACGCGACTAGGCCAACTCGATCCACCTTGGCACGCTGGGTGCTCTCGGGGCGACCATGCATTTGGCTGGCAACCAGCGTGCAGGCAAAAATGCCGACGGGAATATTGATCAGGAAGGTCCAGCGCCAGGAGTAATAATCGGTGATCCACCCGCCGAGCAAAGGGCCTGCAACCGGAGCGACCACGGTGACCATGGCGATCATCGACAGCGCATAACCCCGTTTTTCCGGCGGATAAATCGACAACATCAGCGCTTGGGTCGTCGGGATCAGTGGCCCGGCCACCGCTCCTTGTAACACGCGACAGAGAATTAACATTTCCATATTGATGGCCATTCCGCACGCTAATGAAGCGGCAGTGAACAATCCCATTGACCAGAGAAACAGCCGCAGTTGGCCAACACGACGTACCAGAAAACCGGTGAGTGGCAAGGCAATCGCGTTGCTGGCGGCAAAACTGGTGATCACCCAGGCGCTCTGGCTACTGCTGGCTCCCAGATTACCGGCGATGGTCGGCAAGGACACGTTGGCGATAGTGCCATCAAGCACGTACATAAATACCGCCAGAGCCAGGCCAAAGGTGGTCCAGTTGACGCTGGGCGGACGGAAATCCTGGGCAGGGATAGCGGAGCTCATATGTCCCCTCCGTTGGCCTTAACGATCTGTTCGATCAAGGCGTCTGATTGACTCAGTTGATCAAGATAGACATCTGTCGCCAGCAAGGGCTCTGGCGAGCGTTGAGCTAATAACGCACCGCTGCGGTCATGCAGATCCACATTGACCTGCATGGACAAGCCAATGCGTAGCGGGTGGCTAATGAGTTGCTCGGGCTGAGTGAGGGAGATCCGTACCGGTACACGCTGAACGATCTTGATCCAATTCCCCGTTGCATTTTGTGCTGGCAGCAGCGCGAATGCGGCACCGGTTCCAATACCCAGGTTCTGAACTTGGCCGTTATAGCGTATGGTTTTGCCATAGACATCGGCATAGATCTCTACTGGCTGATCGATGCGAATATCACGCAGTTGAGCTTCAGTGAAATTAGCCTCGACCCAGACTTTATCCAGCGGCACGACGGCCATCAGCGCTTCGCCTGGCTGTACCCGCTGTCCCAACTGCACCTTGCGTTTGGCGACATACCCTGTGACCGGGGAGACGATGGTGGTGCGTGAGCGATCGAGGTAAGCGACACGCAATGCCGCTATCGCTGCCAGTACTTCTGGGTGCGAAGTCAGGCTGGTGTTATCAACTAATGAGAGAGTTTGCTGGTACTGTTGCTCGATAGCGTCCAGCGCGCTCTGTGCCTCCAGAAAAGCGTTGTTGGCATGGGCTAACTCCTCTTTGGAGATGGCATGAGAAAGGGTGAGTACGCGGCGTCGTTGGTAATCGGCGCGTGCTTTGTCCAGCGTGGCCTGGCGGACAGCGATTTCGGCCTTGGCACCGCTGACCGCACTATACAAACCACGTACTTTGCGCACCACGTTGGCCAGATGGGCCTTGGCATTGTCCAGTGCCAGTTGGCTGTCACCAGGATCGAGCACAACCAGCGTATCGCCAGCGAACACCAATTCACCATCATCGGCGTTGATGGACACCACGGTGCCATGAAACTGTGGCGTGATCTGTACGACATCACCCTGAACATAGGCGTTATCGGTGCTGGCATACCAGCGGCCATACACGCCATACCATCCCCCCCAGAGAATAGCGGCAAGCAGACAGGCTGCCCCCAGTAAATACAGCAGCCAAGGGCGTTTACTTTTCGCAGGGGTGGGGGAAGGGGTCTTAACGTCATTCATTAGGGGCCTCTGGTTGGTCAATGAGCGGAGAATGTATGAATAATGGACAATTGACGAAAAGTTGGGTAACGTTATTTAGGCTAAAAACAATGAGAAACAATCATGACGGTAGCGGTGCTTGCCAACCATCCCTCCGACCTCAGTGAACGAGCCGATGGCCCTTCACTCATCGCTATGTGGGGTGAAGACGATCCGGGGCTTGAGTTTTGTCTGGGGACGCGCGAATACGATTGGCACCATCATTTGCGGGGGCAGTTGTTCTGCGTGGAGAACGGCTTGTTGCATGTTCGCACCAGGCAGGGATCCTGGCTGTTACCCCCGAACCGCGCTGGCTGGATACCCTCACACGAGCCGCACAAGGTCAGCATCAGCGGCGTCATGAGCGGCTGGACGGTGCTGATTACGCCTGATGCGAGCAAAGACTTGCCCGACCAACCCTGCGTGATTGGCATCAGTGAGTTGATGAATGCGCTAGTACGCCGTGCGGTGTCCTGGTCGTTTGAAGAGACTTTGCAGGTTGAACAGGAGCGGATGATTGCGGTGTTGTTGGATGAAATCCGGCGTTCGCCCCATCAGCCGCTGCATTTGAGAATGCCTACCGACCGGCGCTTGTTACGGATCACCAATGCGATCCTTGCCGAGCCTGATAACACCAGAACCTTGCAAGCCTGGGCGGCTTGGGGAGGGCTTTCCCCCAGCACCCTATCGCGATTGTTTATGGCCGAGACGGGCAACAGCTTTGCACAATGGCGTCAACAGGCAAGGTTGTCTCACGCGTTGGAAATGTTGGCTAATGGTATGCCTGTGAGCAGTATTGCGGATGCCTTGGGGTACGCGACCCCCAGCAACTTTATTGCGATGTTTAGACGGTGTTTCGGCGATTCTCCCGCCCATTATTTCTCCAAGCGCAAGTCGCTGTGATTCGGACCATTGGTTGTTCACCGTGATGAGAGACCAAATCCTGACCTTGGTTGCCCGCAAAGCAGGTTTTTACCTATCCCGGCATGAAAATTCACCATTTCGGTGCTTAAAGCAGCAATCAGACAAAATTCGCGTTTTTTTGCTTTCAGGGGCTTGCGGCGAAAAGGATTTCTCGTATAATGCGCACCCCGTACCGATGAAGAATTTCGTTTCATTCACCATCGTTACGCCGGGCGGGAATAGCTCAGTTGGTAGAGCACGACCTTGCCAAGGTCGGGGTCGCGAGTTCGAGTCTCGTTTCCCGCTCCAACTTCAAAAATGCTGCTGATGTAGCATGATGAAGAAAAAGTAGTTAAAGTAACACCCATGCGACGCGGGAATAGCTCAGTTGGTAGAGCACGACCTTGCCAAGGTCGGGGTCGCGAGTTCGAGTCTCGTTTCCCGCTCCAAAAATTTCAAAGGCCATGTTGTTCATTGTTGGCCGGATGCTTCAAGCATATCAATGCGGGAATAGCTCAGTTGGTAGAGCACGACCTTGCCAAGGTCGGGGTCGCGAGTTCGAGTCTCGTTTCCCGCTCCAAATTTATCTCCAGTTTAGATTCAATCCTACGCCGCTTCAGGTGTGACTTTCTTTCAGTTATACATACTCAGAAAATAGGTTGTGAACAGAGTTATCCACAGATCCTGTACATAATACCTTCTGTGCAAAAATGCAACGCCTCACAAATGAAATTTATATCTTATTGATAATAATCAATATTTTTTTCTTATAAAACGTTATCTCGATCACTTGCTCTTTTTGTGACGCTTGAAAGACAACGCATTTTTATTTTTATGCACAAATCCACAGGGAGAGTCTGAGGGTTTTCTAGGCATCCCTCGGTAATCCTTTCTCGACCGCCCGAATTAAACGTTTTTTCTGCATCGTCTGCACCTCAACCGCCAGGGCTTCACGGCGTGCAAGCTGTTGAGCCAGTGCCCAACTGATATGCTCGTCCAGCATCGGATCCTGACCCTGCCGGGTCTGCAAGCTGATAACGATCTGATCCAGATAAGGGGCGTTGCCGAGTGCTACCGCGATATTGCGTAACCAGCGCAAATGGCCGATACGTCGGATGGCAGAGCCTTCGGTGATACGGAGAAACTTCTCCTCATTCCAGCCAAACAGCTCGATCAGTTGCGGGGCATGCAGCGCAGCGCGAGGGCTGAAATCGTCTTCATCCGTCAACTGCGAGAAGCGGTTCCATGGGCAAATGAGCTGGCAATCGTCGCAGCCGTAGATTCTATTGCCCATCAGAGGGCGGAATTCTTCTGGAATAGCACCTTCCAGCTCGATGGTCAGATAGGAGATGCAGCGCCGGGCATCGACGGTGTAAGGGGCTACTATCGCACCGGTGGGGCAAGTGGTAATGCAGGCGACACAGCGGCCACACTGCTCTTCCTGCGGCTTATCCACAGGCAGGGGCAGATCGATTAACAACTCGCCCAGGAAAAACCAGGAACCGGCGTCGCGGTTGAGGATCAGTGAGTGTTTACCAACCCAGCCGATGCCGGCTTTTGAGGCCAAGGCTCGCTCCATGATGGGGGCCGAGTCCACAAAGGGCCGGAAATTCAGTTCACCGCAGTAAGCCTGGATTTGATCGCCGAGTTTTTTTAGCCGCTGGCGCAGTAGCTTGTGATAATCACGCCCCAGCGCATAACGGCTAACGTAGCCCAGCTGCGGGTTTTTTAACGTACTGGCGAACGCGGCTTTCGCGGGGAGATAGTTCATGCGCACGCTGATCACCCGCAGTGTGCCGGGCAATAATTCATGTGGCCGCGCGCGCATCATGCCGTGACGTGCCATCCACTCCATCTCGCCGTGGTATTGCTTATCCAGCCACGCCTGCAATCGGGGTTCTTCCGCGCTGAGATCGGTATCGCAGATCCCCACCTGCTGGAATCCTAGCGATTGCCCCCATTGCTTGATATGTTGGGCTAGTTGATCGAGATCGAGGGGGTGTGTCATGACGGGCCATAGTGAGAAACAATACTGTTCCAGTTTACCACACTCTGTTTGGTCTGCAGACTGGATCCGCCAGGCAGAACCTGCTGCTGCCGCAACGCTGGGTCTCTCCTTGTATTCGTTAATGGAGCGTGCCGGTGCGGCGGCTTACCAGCTGGCGTGCGACCGGTATCCGGCCAGCAGGCATTGGCTGGTGCTGTGTGGGCATGGCAATAACGGTGGCGATGGTTACGTGGTTGCTCGTCTGGCCCGTGCGGCGGGTATCAAGGTGACGCTGATTGCCTGCGAAGGCGTTCGTCCATTGCCACCAGAGGCTGCCAACGCCCGGCAAGCCTGGTTGGCAAGTGGCGGAGAAGTCCTGCCCGCGACCAGCCGTTGGCCAGAGGATGTCGATCTCATCATTGATGGTTTATTAGGCACCGGATTGGGGGCGGCCCCCAGAGCGCCCTATGATGCCCTGATCGAAGCGGCCAACCGAGCCGAGGCGCCAGTGGTTGCTCTGGATATCCCTTCTGGCCTGCTGGCTGAAAGCGGAGCCGTGCCGGGAGTCTCGATCCGTGCGGCCCTTACGCTGACTTTTATTGCACTCAAACCAGGGTTGCTGACCGGGCAGGCGCGTGATTGGGTGGGGCAACTGCATTACAGTACGCTAGGATTAGCGGATTGGCTGACAACACAGTCCCCGCAGATCGAGCGTATTACGGCTGACGATTTGGGCAGATGGCTGAAGCCTCGCCGCCCTTGTTCTCATAAAGGGGAGCATGGTCGTTTACTGCTGGTGGGTGGCGATCACGGTTTTGGCGGAGCCATCCGCATGGCAGCGGAAGCCGCACTGCGTACCGGGGCTGGACTAGTGCGAGTGCTTACTCACAGTGAGAACATTGGGCCGCTGCTGACCGCCCGGCCTGAGTTGATGGTGCAACGCCTGAGTAATGATATCCTGCAACAGGCGCTGGACTGGGCCGATGTGGTCGTGATTGGCCCGGGGCTTGGCCAGGGCGATTGGGGCCGCAACGCGTTGCAACAGCTGCAAGCCAGTGATAAACCAACATTATGGGACGCTGATGCGCTTAACTTACTGGCATTACACCCCGAGAAGCGTCAGAATCGTATTATTACCCCGCATCCTGGTGAAGCCGCGCGATTATTGAGCTGCCGCACCGCTGATATTGAGAGTGATCGCTTACTTGCAACCCGCAGGTTGGTCGCGCAATACGGCGGTATTGTGGTGCTGAAAGGCGCAGGCACCTTGATCGCCGATGAGCATGGACAGATGGCGATCGCCGACGTTGGCAATGCTGGCATGGCATCCGGTGGCATGGGAGATGTGCTGTCGGGTATCATTGGCGGTTTGCTGGCGCAAAAGCTACCGCTGTATGATGCCGCCTGCGCGGGCTGCGTAGTGCACGGCGCAGCGGCAGATCAGGTTGCTGCAAAACAAGGAACAAGGGGATTACTGGCCACCGATCTGCTGGCGGTGATCCCTTATTACGTTAACCCTGAGTTGGCAAAATAGACATTATCGAATGAAAGAACTCGTTTTACCGCTGCCGGATGAGGCAGCCACAGTCGCACTGGGGGCCGTCTTGGCCCAGGCATGCGATCGTGCCAGCGTGATTTATCTTTATGGGGATTTGGGTGCCGGTAAAACCACCTTCAGCCGCGGCTTTCTGCAGGCGTTAGGCCATCAGGGCAATGTGAAAAGCCCAACCTATACGCTGGTGGAACCTTATGCGCTGCAACCGCTGGCGGTCTATCACTTTGATCTTTATCGCTTGGCCGATCCGGAAGAACTCGAATTTATGGGTATCCGCGACTATTTTGCCCAGGACTCGATTTGCCTGGTGGAGTGGCCGCAGCAGGGTACCGGCGTGCTGCCCGATCCCGATCTGGAACTGCATCTCAGTTACCAAGACGAAGGGCGTCAGGCGAAGCTCCAGGCGGTTTCCGCCTATGGCGAACAATTATTAGAAAGTATCCAGAGGCAACAAGGATGACGCAGCAATGATGTATGGGTTAAGAAGATTTGCTGTAATTGCCTTGCTTGCGCTGCTGGGGCCGTTTGGTGCCTGGGCGGCATCGTCCCTCTCCGACGTCAAAGTGACCAATGCTCAGCGTGAAGCCACGGTGTCAGTGAGCTTTACTGGCCCTCCGGAGTATACCTTCGCCACGTTACATGGCCCGGATCGGGTGGTGCTGGACGTTACCCAAACTGGCAAGGTGGGCGGCCTACCGTTGAACTTCAGCGGCCAGAACCTGGTAAAAAGAATTCGTTCCAGTCAGCCGAAAAATGCGCAAAGCGTACGCTTGGTGTTTGATTTAACCCAACGTGCCAAAACCCGTGTAGCGACGCGTCAAGAGGGTAACAGTTACATCGTCGTCTTCACCATCACCTCAGAAGCCAGGACGGCGACTAACACCGTTCGTAAGGCACCAGTTCCTGTGCCTGTGCCGGTGGTGAGTGAGCCAGTGCGTAAGGCGCCGGTCACGTCAAGTAGCGCCAATCCATTTACTCCGAAGTCGGCTGCGGTATCAGGCACGGCAACCAGCATTACCCCACGTAGCAGCCGGGTGTCCGCCGGTTCTGGCGATCGGGTGGTGGTGGCGATCGACGCCGGCCATGGTGGACAGGATCCTGGCGCTATCGGGCCAAACGGTCTGAAAGAGAAAAACGTCACCATTGCTATCGCGCATCGTCTGCGTGCGTTGTTGGATGCCGATCCGATGTTCAAAGCGGTGATGACGCGTAACGGGGATTACTTTATTTCGGTGATGGGCCGTTCTGATGTGGCGCGCAAGCAGGGGGCCAACGTGTTGGTGTCCATCCACGCGGATGCCGCGCCGAATCGTAGCGCCAAAGGGGCTTCGGTTTGGGTATTGTCCAATCGCCGGGCTAACAGCGAGATGGCCGGTTGGTTGGAACAGCACGAGAAACAGTCCGAACTGCTGGGCGGTGCGGGCGATCTGTTGGCCAATAGCCAGGCCGACCCTTATCTGAGTCAGGCGGTGCTGGATCTGCAGTTCGGTCATTCGCAGCGCGTCGGTTATGACGTAGCCGTCAAGGTATTACAGCAGTTACAGGTCGTAGGTTCATTGCACAAACGCCGTCCGGAACACGCCAGCCTGGGAGTGCTGCGTTCACCGGATATTCCATCTTTACTGGTGGAAACCGGGTTTATCAGTAATAGCACGGAGGAGCGACTGCTGGGCAGTAGCGCATATCAGGATAAAATTGCACGGGCGATCCACAACGGCCTGCGCAGTTATTTCCTGGCGCATCCGCTACAAGCCGACCCAAAGGTGGAAAACCGCCCGCTGGACGTCGCAGCGGCGGTTAACTCCACGACAGACGATCTCAGACAGCCTGAGCCGGTGACCAGCCCGGCCAGAAGCAGCGCCAGCGTAGGAAAAACGCAGATCCATGTGGTGAAGCGGGCGGAAACGCTTTCCGGCATTGCCGATAGTTATGGCACCAGCATGGCGGCGCTACGTGAGCTGAACAAACTGAAAAAAGATGGCGTCTGGGTTGGCCAGCGTCTGAAGGTCCCTGCCGGGAAAACGGCGGCAGCACCGGCTCAGGCCAAGGCCAAGGCAAAAAGCGCTAAACCGAGTAAACATAAGGTGACTCGGGGTGATACGCTGTCATCCATCGCCGCGAAATATGGCGTCAGCGTCAGCGAGCTTAAACGGGTTAACAAATTAAAGTCGGATGTTGCGCCGCTGGATCGGACGCTGATCATTCCGTAGGCCTGATGCCAACAACAGAGGGAACCCCATGCCTATCCAGGTGTTACCGCCACAGCTAGCCAACCAGATTGCCGCCGGAGAAGTGGTCGAACGGCCTGCGTCGGTAGTCAAAGAGCTGGTAGAAAACAGCCTGGATGCCGGGGCAACGCGGATTGATATTGATATCGAACGCGGCGGGGCCAAACTGATCCGTATCCGTGATAACGGCTGCGGCATTGCCAAAGCCGACCTGGCCTTGGCCCTGGCGCGCCATGCCACCAGTAAAATCAGTACGCTTGACGATCTTGAGGCCATAGTCAGCCTGGGCTTTCGCGGCGAAGCGTTGGCCAGTATCAGCTCGGTGTCACGCCTGATGTTGACCTCACGCACGGCGGAACAGAGCGAAGCCTGGCAAGCCTACGCGGAAGGGCGCGATCAGGCGGTCACCGTCAAACCGGCAGCTCATCCGGTGGGCAGCACGCTCGAAGTGCTCGATCTGTTCTACAACACCCCCGCACGGCGCAAATTCATGCGCACCGAAAAAACCGAATTTGGTCATATCGACGAAGTGGTACGGCGCATTGCGCTGGCGCGTTTCGATGTGGCGATCAACCTCAGCCATAACGGCAAGCTAATGCGTCAGTACCGCGCGGCAAAAGAAGAAAGCCAGCATGAGCGGCGTCTGGCCAGCATTTGTGGCCCCGCCTTCTTGCAGCATGCGTTGGCGATTTCCTGGCAGCATGGCGATCTCAGCATCCGCGGCTGGGTGGCGGATCCGCAAGGGGCACGCCAGCTTGGCGAAATGCAGTATTGCTACGTCAACAGCCGGATGATGCGCGATCGGCTGATTAATCATGCCATTCGTCAGGCGTATCAGGATCAGTTGAAAGACGATCAACTGCCTGCCTATGTGCTGTATCTGGAAGTGGATCCGCATCAGGTGGATGTCAACGTTCATCCGGCCAAGCATGAGGTGCGTTTTCATCAGGCTCGGCTGGTACATGATTTTATCTACCAGGCGGTTACCACGGTGTTGCAGCAGGCGGGTAATGTCGCGCTGCCATTGGCTGAAGAGTCCGCTGCGCAGGAGGCTCCCGTCTGGCAGCCGGAGAACCGCGTTGCTGCCGGTGGCAACCACTTCTCCCAGCCTGCGCCACAGCGTGAACGTCAGCCTGCAGAGCCCTCCGCTGCCCGTGAACGAGCCCCGCAGCCAGCCTATCAGGCCGGTGCGGGTTACCAAAAGCGTGAAGGTGAGCTGTATGGCAAGCTGTTGCAGGCGACACCGCCAGCAGATACGGTAAAACAGCCGCTGTTCCCGCCGGTTAACGCCGTGCAGGAAACCCCGCTCGCTGGTAGTCAGCACAGTTTTGGCCGCGTTCTGATGATTTGCCCGCCGAGCTATGCGCTGGTTGAACAGCGTCAGCAGTTGGCGTTACTGAATCTGACCATGGCCGAACGTTGGCTGCGTCAGGCGCAGCTTTGCCCGCCGGAAGAGGGATTACGGCCGCAGCCGCTGCTGATCCCGATTAAGCTGACGTTGAATAAAAATGAAGCGGCCGCCTGCGTGCAACATCAGGCACTGCTGGTCAAAATGGGGTTGGAGCTGCAATCCGATCACGGTCGTGTGACGTTGCGCGCAGTACCTTTACCATTACGCCAACAAAATTTACAAAAGTTGATACCCGAGCTGTTAGGCTATCTGGCCGAACATCAGGAGATGTCGCCAACGGTGCTATCCATCTGGATCGCCAGCCAATTAGGCAGCGAACACGAAGTGTGGAACAGCTCGCAAGCGATACAATTGTTGACAGAAGTTGAACGACTTTGCCCGCAACTGGTCAAATCCCCTCCTGCCGCTCTTTTACAACCCGTTGATTTGCAGGCTGCATTGGCAGCGCTTAAGCATGACTGAAATTGAAATGAACCCTCGTCCCCCAGCCATTTTTATCATGGGGCCAACGGCCTCAGGCAAAACCGCCTTGGCGATGGCGCTGCGTGAGCGCTTGCCCGTCGAACTGATCAGTGTCGATTCCGCCCTGATTTATCGCGGTATGGATATTGGTACCGCCAAGCCTTCGGCGGAAGAGCTTGCCCTGGCACCACACCGTTTGATTGATATCCGCGATCCTGCGCAAGCGTACTCGGCGGCCGATTTTCGTGCCGATGCGTTGCGGGAAATGGCTGATATTACTGCCGCCGGACGTATTCCGCTGTTGGTGGGGGGCACAATGCTTTATTTTAAGGCGTTACTGGAAGGGTTATCGCCGTTACCCTCTGCCGATCCCGCAGTACGCGAGCGGATTGAGCAGCAGGCGGCGGAGCTTGGTTGGGAGGCTTTGCACCGCCAATTGCAGGCGATAGACCCGGTTGCGGCCTTACGTATTCATCCGAATGATCCACAGAGACTCTCCAGAGCACTGGAAGTTTTTTTGATTTCGGGTAAAACTTTAACTGAACTGACTAAAATTTCGGGTGAATCGTTACCGTATCATGTTCACCAATTTGCGATAGCGCCAGTCAGCCGGGAGTTGTTGCATCAACGTATCGAGCTGCGGTTCAATCAGATGTTGGCGGCGGGTTTTGAGGCGGAAGCGCGTGCACTTTTTGCACGGGGTGATTTGCATACGGATTTGCCTTCCATTCGCTGTGTCGGTTATCGCCAGATGTGGTCATATTTTTCTGGCGAGATTAGTTACGATGAGATGGTTTTTCGAGGTATTTGCGCAACACGTCAGTTGGCCAAACGCCAGATGACCTGGTTACGGGGTTGGGAGTCGGTTCGGTGGTTGGACAGTGAAAAGCCGGGAGAGGCTTTAGACTCGGTAACACAGGTTGTTAGTGCATAGGTTGAGTGATTGTGTACAATTGATGAGTATTCAGCGCGCAAATTTTTTAGGTCGTTTATTTTGAGCCGACAGGTTCTTGGTTAAAAACAACAAACAAATAAGGAAAAGATAGAATGGCTAAGGGGCAATCTTTGCAAGATCCGTTCCTGAACGCATTGCGTCGTGAACGTGTTCCGGTTTCTATTTATTTGGTGAATGGTATTAAGCTGCAAGGCCAGATTGAGTCTTTTGACCAGTTTGTCATCCTGTTGAAGAACACGGTGAGCCAGATGGTTTATAAGCACGCTATCTCTACCGTTGTTCCATCGCGCCCGGTATCGCACCACAGCAACACCCCGAGCAGCGGCGGCACCAGCAATTATCACCATGGTAACAACCCGTCTGCGCCGCAACAGCCGCAGCAGGAAAGCGATGACGCTGAATAAAGCGCGTTGCGAGTCAACCATGACGGGGAGCATAAGCAGCGCAGTGCTGTTTATGTCCCCCAAACTCGCGGTTTTGTTCCGTTTGAGAGGTTGCACGCTTGTTTGACCGTTATGAAGCCGGTGAGCAGGCCGTCCTGGTTCATATCTATTTCTCGCAAGACAAAGATACAGAAGATCTCAGTGAGTTCGAATCGCTGGTGTCCTCTGCGGGCGTTGAGGCTTTGCAAGTGGTTACTGGTAGCCGCAAAGCACCTCACCCAAAATACTTTGTCGGTGAAGGAAAGGCCGAAGAAATTGCAGATGCGGTGAAAGCCAGCGGCGCGTCTGTTGTCCTGTTTGATCACGCCCTTTCCGCAGCGCAGGAGAGAAATCTCGAACGCCTGTGTGAATGCCGGGTGATCGATCGCACCGGGTTGATTCTCGACATCTTTGCCCAGCGTGCCCGTACCCATGAAGGTAAGCTGCAGGTAGAGTTGGCGCAATTGCGTCATATTGCCACTCGTCTGGTTCGTGGTTGGACTCACCTTGAACGTCAGAAAGGGGGGATTGGCCTACGCGGGCCGGGGGAGACTCAGTTAGAAACTGACCGTCGTCTGCTACGCGATCGCATCAGTCTGATTCTGCGCCGCCTTGAGCGCGTAGAGAAGCAGCGCGATCAAGGGCGACGAGCGCGTACCCGTGCCGATGTGCCAACCGTATCGCTGGTGGGTTACACCAACGCAGGCAAATCAACCCTGTTTAACCGAATTACGTCTGCCGGAGTGTATGTGGCGGACCAGCTATTTGCCACCCTGGATCCTACCCTGCGGCGTATTGACGTGGCGGACGTAGGCGATACCGTGTTGGCGGATACCGTAGGCTTTATCCGGCACTTGCCGCACGATCTTGTTGCCGCGTTCAAAGCGACACTGCAAGAGACGCGCCAGGCCTCTCTGTTGTTACATGTGATCGACGCTGCGGATACCCGGGTGGATGAAAACATTGAAGCGGTGAACTCCGTGTTGGCAGAGATTGAGTCGGATGAGATCCCTACACTGTTAGTGATGAACAAAATAGATATGCTGGATGATTTTGTCCCGCGTATCGATCGCAACGAGGAAAACTTACCGATCCGTGTGTGGCTGTCCGCCGCCAGCGGTGAAGGTATCCCGTTGCTATTTCAGGCGTTGACGGAGCGCTTATCGGGGGAAATCGCGCATTTTGAGCTGCGCTTACCGCCACAGGCAGGCCGTCTTCGTAGCCGTTTCTACCAGCTTCAGGCGATCGAAAAAGAGTGGAATGAAGAGGACGGCAGTATCGGCGTGGTGGTGCGTATGCCGATCGTGGAGTGGCGTCGCCTCTGCAAGCAGGAACAGGAACTGATTAACTTTATCGTATGATCATATCCTGTTACATTTGTGTGCCCGCTCAATAGAAGAGTGGGCTAAGCATTAGCCTGAAGTACCCAATCACAGAATAATGGAGCTAAAACATGGCGTGGAATCAGCCCGGTAATAACGGACAGGACCGCGACCCGTGGGGGAGCAGCAATAATAATGGCGGCAACTCTGGCGGTAACAATAAAGGCGGTCGCGATCAAGGGCCACCGGATTTAGACGATATCTTCCGCAAGCTGAGCAAGAAATTGAGCAGCCTGACCGGCGGTGGCAAAGGCTCCAACGGCAATAACGGCGGTGGCACGGGGTCAATCGGGCCGGGATTCAGTGGCAAGATTGTCGGCATCGCTGCGGTTGCGGTGGTGGTGATCTGGGCCGCCAGCGGTTTCTATACCATCAAAGAAGCCGAGCGTGGTGTAGTCACTCGCTTTGGTAAATTCAGCCATCTGGTGCAGCCAGGTCTGAACTGGAAACCGACGTTTATCGATCAGGTTCGCCCGGTTAACGTGGAGTCGGTCCGTGACCTGTCCGCGTCCGGTGTGATGCTGACTTCCGATGAGAACGTGGTGCGTGTCGAGATGAACGTGCAGTACCGCGTTTCCGATCCGGCAGCCTATCTGTTCAGCGTAACCGATGCCAACGACAGCCTGAGACAGGCGACAGACAGCGCATTGCGTGGTGTTATCGGTAAATACACCATGGACAAGATCCTGACCGAAGGCCGTACCATCGTCCGTAGCGACACTCAGCGTGTACTGGAAGATACCATCCGTCCGTACAAAATGGGTATCACTCTGCTGGACGTCAACTTCCAGGCTGCACGTCCGCCGGAAGAGGTGAAAGCCGCGTTTGATGATGCGATCGCCGCACGTGAAAACGAGCAGCAATCCATTCGTGAAGCAGAAGCTTACGCCAACGAAGTCCAGCCGCGTGCCAACGGTGCTGCACAGCGCCTGCTGGAAAATGCGCGCGCCTACCAGGCCCAGACCGTTCTGGAAGCCCAGGGTGAGGTTGCTCGTTTCGCCAAGCTGTTGCCGGAGTACAAAGCCGCACCGGAAATTACCCGTGAGCGTCTGTACCTCGAAACCATGGAAAAAGTGCTGAGCCACACCCGTAAGGTGTTGGTGGCAGACAATAAAGGCAATAACAATCTGATGGTGCTGCCACTGGATCAGATGCTGCGCGGTGCCGGTAAGTCGGCTACCGAAGGCAGCAAAGATGCCGGGCAGAACCTTCTCGCCCCTGCGCCAGCCTCGGCTCCTTCATCGGAGGCGAGCACCAGCAGTTCCAGCAGTGGTTCCATCATGGACCAACGCCGGGCTAATGCGCAGCGTAGCGACAACACACGCGTAGGGAGAGAATAATCAATGCGTAAGTCTTTCATAGTTATCCTCGCGGTGGTGTTGGTAGCCCTTTACGCCTCAATGTTTGTGGTTCAGGAAGGCGAGCGCGGCATCGTGCTGCGTTTCAGTAAAGTCCTGCGCGACAGCGAAAACAAACCGCTGGTTTATGCACCGGGTCTGCACTTCAAGATCCCGTTTATTGAAACCGTGAAAATGCTGGATGCTCGTATCCAGACCATGGACAACCAGGCCGATCGCTTCGTGACCAGCGAGAAGAAAGACCTGATCGTCGACTCCTATCTGAAATGGCGTATCAGTGATTTCAGCCGCTACTACCTGGCCACCGGTGGTGGTGACGTTTCTCAGGCGGAACTGCTGCTGAAACGCAAGTTCAACGACCGTCTGCGTTCCGAGATTGGCCGTTTGGACGTGCGTGATATCGTGACCGACTCCCGTGGACGTCTGATGGCAGACGTGCGTGATGCGTTGAACACCGGTACCGTGGGTGACGGCGAAGAAGCCGCCGCTACCGAAGCCGATGACGCTATTGCTTCTGCTGCAGCCCGTGTTGAGCGTGAAACCAATGGCAAACAGCCAGCGGTTAACCCGAACAGCATGGCGGCACTGGGTATTGAAGTAGTGGACGTGCGTATCAAGCAGATCAACCTGCCTGCGGAAGTGTCCGATGCGATCTTCCAGCGTATGCGTGCAGAGCGTGAGGCGGTAGCCCGTCGTCACCGTTCACAAGGTAAGGAAGAGGCTGAGAAGCTCAAAGCCACCGCCGACTACGAAGTGACCCGTACCATCGCGGAAGCCGAGCGTCAGGCGCGTATCACCCGCGGTGCGGGCGATGCGGAAGCAGCTAAACTGTTTGCCGATGCCTTCAGTCAGGATCCGGATTTCTATGCCTTCATCCGTAGCCTGCGTGCTTATGAAACCAGCTTCGGCCCTGGCAACCAGGACGTGTTGGTGTTGAGCCCGGACAGCGATTTCTTCCGCTACATGAAGTCGCCGGTTGCTACGCGCAACAGATAACGTCAGCATGATGGCGATCCCCGATAGCTTTCAGGCCATGGTTTGAAACAACAGGGGTAGAACCAAGGCCCGTTTAAACGCGGGCCTTTCTTTTTTTGGGGGAAGGATGAATTCGACAATCTGGCTGGCGCTTGGGTTGGTTTTGGTGCTGGAAGGGCTGGGGCCGATGTTGTTCCCACAGGCTTGGCGTAAAATGGTTCAGACAATGTCGCAACTACCCGATGCTACGCTGCGGCGTTTTGGTGGGGGATTAGTGGTTGCAGGCTGTGTGATCTACTACATGTTGCGTGCACACACGGGGGTTTAAATTTTAGCCGAAAAAGTACGCAATCGTATGCTAAAAGTGCTGAAACTGAAGAATTAGGGTGGTAGAATCCATTTTTAAGCAACCTGGTGATTTTAAAATGGGTAAGAACGTCGTCGTACTGGGCACCCAATGGGGTGACGAAGGTAAGGGTAAGGTCGTAGACCTGCTGACTGAACGGGCTCAATATGTTGTGCGCTACCAAGGTGGCCATAACGCTGGCCACACTCTGGTTATCAACGGTGAAAAAACCGTTCTTCATTTAATTCCTTCAGGTATCCTGCGTGAAAACGTGACCAGCGTCATCGGCAACGGTGTGGTTCTGGCGCCAGACGCGTTGATGAAGGAAATGGGTGAACTCGAAGCGCGCGGCATCCCGGTACGCGAACGTCTGTTACTGTCTGAAGCCTGCCCGCTGATCCTGCCTTATCACGTCGCTCTGGATAATGCGCGTGAGAAAGCGCGTGGTGCCAAAGCCATCGGCACCACCGGCCGTGGTATCGGCCCGGCTTACGAAGACAAAGTTGCCCGTCGCGGTCTGCGCGTGGGTGACCTGTTCGATAAAGCTACCTTCGCGACCAAGCTGAAAGACATCATCGATTACCATAACTTCCAACTGGTTAACTACTACAAAGTAGAAGCCGTCGATTACCAGACCACCCTTGACTATGTGCTGTCGATTGCCGATATCCTGACCGGGATGGTAGTAGACGTCTCCGAACTGCTGGACGGTGCGCGCAAGCGTGGCGATCTGATCATGTTCGAAGGTGCACAGGGTACGCTGCTGGATATCGACCACGGTACTTATCCGTACGTGACTTCTTCCAACACCACCGCGGGTGGCGTAGCAACCGGTTCTGGCATTGGGCCACGTTACGTGGACTACGTGCTGGGCATCGTGAAAGCCTATTCTACCCGTGTAGGTGCAGGTCCGTTCCCAACCGAACTGTTCGACGAAACCGGCGAATACCTGTGCAAACAGGGTAATGAGTTTGGTGCTACCACTGGCCGTCGCCGTCGTACCGGCTGGCTGGATGCGGTTGCCGTTCGCCGTGCCGTGCAGATCAACTCCCTGTCTGGCTTCTGCCTGACCAAGCTGGACGTGCTGGACGGCCTGAAAGAAGTGAAGATCTGTGTGGGTTATCGCATGCCGGACGGCCGCGAAATGACCACCACGCCGCTGGCTGCAGAAGGTTGGGAAGGTATTGAGCCAATCTACGAAACCATGCCGGGCTGGAGCGAAACGACGTTTGGTGTGAAAGACTACAGCAAACTGCCACAGGCTGCGCTGAACTACATCAAACGCATCGAAGAGCTGACTGATGTACCGGTAGATATCATCTCTACTGGCCCAGACCGTAGCGAAACCATGATCCTGCGCGATCCGTTCGACGCATAATCTGTTTACCTACTGTCATCAAACAAACCGGGCCAAGTCCCGGTTTGTTTGCCTCATGTATCCTCCCCGATGGCGTTTTCACCTCACAAAATCCCTTCGTTGCTCCGGTTGAGAGTCACCTATGCGCTAAATAATTAGCTGCGAACTCTCCGGCTGGTTTATCATCCAATAAGATAGTAAAGAAAATCGCCGAAAATCGGCAGATACCCAGAGGTAAACGTGCAGTTAACAAGTTTTACTGACTATGGCCTACGGGCATTGATCTATATGGCATCATTGCCTGCGGACAAAATGACCAGCATCTCTGAAGTTACGGAGGTGTACGGAGTTTCCCGTAACCATATGGTAAAAATTATCAATCAGCTGAGCCGTGAAGGCTTTGTCACCGCCGTGCGGGGTAAAAACGGCGGTATACGCTTGGGTAAACCGGCTGAGAGCATCCGTATTGGCGACGTGGTGCGGGCGCTGGAGCCGCTTTCGTTGGTTAACTGCAGCGGCGATTTCTGCCATATCACCCCAGCCTGCCGTTTGAAGCAAGTGCTCCAGCAGGCGGTAAAGAATTTCCTTGAGGAGCTGGATAGTCACACATTGGCCGACATGGTCGAAGACAATTCACCGCTCTACAAGCTTTTGCTTGTCGAATAAAGCGTTACTGAGAAGACAAGGCTCAGCGACACCCTGCTGATGACAACGGAGGAACCTCAATGTCACAAGATCCATTCCTGGAACGAGAAGCAGAAAAATATGAATCCCCAATTCCTAGCCGCGAATTTATTCTGGCCCATTTGGCGAAACGTGAAACGCCGGCCAGCCGCGAAGAGTTGGGCAATGAACTGAACTTATCCGGCGAAGAAGCGCTGGAAGCCCTGCGCCGTCGCCTGCGTGCGATGGAACGTGATGGCCAGTTGGTCTTTACCCGCCGCCAGTGCTATGCCCTGCCGGAACGTCTGGACCTGCTGCGTGGCACGGTGATCGGCCACCGCGATGGCTTCGGCTTCTTGCGGGTTGAAGGGCGTAAAGACGACCTTTATCTCTCCGCCGAGCAAATGAAAATGGCCATCCACGGTGATGTGGTGTTGGCTCAACCGCTGGGCGAAGACCGCAAAGGCCGCCGCGAAGCGCGTATCGTGCGCGTCCTGGTGCCTAAAACCAGCCAGATTGTTGGTCGCTACTTCACCGATGCCGGTACCGGCTTCGTGGTGCCGGATGACGGCCGCCTGAGCTTCGATATTCTGATCCCTGCCGACTCGGTCAGCGGAGCGCGGATGGGCTTTATGGTGGTGGTCGAGCTGACCCAGCGCCCAACGCGCCGCACCAAAGCCGTGGGCAAAATCGTCGAGATCCTGGGCGATAAAATGGGCACCAGCATGGCGGTGGATATCGCATTGCGTACCCATGAGATCCCGCATACCTGGCCACCTCAGGTGGAGAAGCAGGTTGCCGACCTCAGTGAGCAGGTGCCGGAGGCCGCCAAGAAAGGGCGTGTGGATCTGCGTCACCTGCCGCTGGTCACCATTGATGGCGAAGATGCCCGCGATTTCGATGATGCCGTGTACTGCGAGAAGAAACGCGGTGGCGGCTGGCGCCTGTGGGTCGCGATTGCAGATGTCAGCTACTATGTGCGCCCTCGCACGGCGTTGGATGACGAAGCCCGTAGCCGTGGCACCTCAGTCTACTTCCCGTCGGAAGTGGTACCAATGCTGCCGGAAGTGCTTTCCAACGGCCTGTGCTCGCTCAACCCGCAGGTCGACCGCCTGTGTATGGTGAGTGAGATGACGATCTCCGCATCGGGCCGTCTGTCTTCGTTTAAATTCTACGAAGCGGTAATGAGCTCCCATGCGCGCTTAACCTACACCAAGGTCTGGCATATCTTGCAGGGCGATCAGGAGCTGCGCGAGCAGTATCATCCGTTGGTCAAACACCTGCAGGAGCTGCATGCGCTGTATAAAGTGCTGGATCAGGCTCGTGCCGAACGCGGTGGTATTGCCTTCGAAACCGAAGAAGCCAAGTTTATCTTCAACGCCGAGCGCCGTATTGAGCGCGTAGAGCCAACGGTACGTAATGACGCGCACAAACTGATCGAAGAGTGCATGATCATGGCGAACGTTGCTGCGGCGCGCTTTGTTGAGAAGCATAACGAACCTGCGCTGTTCCGCGTGCACGATCGCCCAAGCGACGATCACATTTCCGCATTGCGCAGCGTGTTGAGCGAACTGGGCCTGACCCTGGGTGGAGGCCTGAAGCCGCAGCCAAAAGATTACGCCACTTTGATGGACGAAGTATCGGAACGCCCGGACCGCGAAATGCTGCAAACCATGCTACTGCGTTCGATGAAACAGGCGATCTACGATCCGGAAAACCGTGGTCACTTCGGCCTGGCGTTGGCCTCTTATGGCCACTTTACTTCGCCGATCCGTCGTTATCCGGACCTGTCGTTGCATCGCGCCATCAAGTACGTGCTGGCGAAAGAGCAAGGTGATCAGAAAGAGCGTTGGACGCCAACCGGAGGCTGGCACAGCGATCTGGAAGAGATGCTGCAACTGGGTATGCACTGCTCGATGACCGAGCGCCGTGCCGATGAAGCTACGCGTAACGTGGCGGACTGGCTGAAGTGCGACTTTATGCAGGATCACGTCGGTGAAGTGTTCAGCGGCGTTATTGCCAGCGTCACCGGCTTTGGTTTCTTCGTCCGCCTGAGCGATCTGTTTATCGATGGTCTGGTACACGTGTCTACGCTGGATAACGATTACTATCGCTACGATAATATCGGCCAGCGTCTGATCGGCGAATCTTCCGGCATGGTCTATCGCCTGGGGGATACGGTGGAGATCCGCGTTGAGGCCGTGCATATGGACGAACGCAAGATCGACTTCGCCCTGGTTTCCAGTACCCGCAAACCGCGTGGTGAAGGCAAAACCGAGCGCGAACGTGCCAAGAATGGCGGCCAGCGTACGCTGCGCGACGGTGCCGGAGCGGGCCGTAGTCAGGCTCAACGTAAACGCCGTGGCGGCAAGACGCCTGCCAACTTTGAGCCAGACAGCGCCTTCCGTAAAAAAGAGGGGGCCAAGGCCAAACCCGCAGACAAGGTGAAGCCAGACCCGAAGGCGAAAGCGAAAACCGATCCGAAGGCGAAAGCCAAAAAAGCGTCTGACAAAACCAAAAAGATAGCGGCCGCGACCAAAGCCAAGCGTGCCAGCAAGAAGAAAGGTGCCGAGCAGGGTTAACCTGCCGCACGTTATTATCCCCGGCCGGGTCACCCCCGGCCGCACAGTTAAAAGAGCATCATGAGCGAAATTATCTACGGTATTCACGCTGTCAAAGCCCTGCTAGACAACGATCCACAACGTTTCCTGGAAGTGTTTATTCTCAAGGGGCGTGACGATCGTCGCTTGCAGCCTTTGATTGCCGAGCTGGAAGCGACCGGTATTGTGATCCAGGTGGCTAACCGCCAATGGCTGGATGAGAAGGTCGAAGGGGCCGTCCACCAGGGCATTATTGCGCGGGTGCGTGAAGGGCGGAAATATCAGGAGAACGATCTGCCTGGGCTGCTGGAAAGCGTTGAAACACCATTCCTGCTGGTGCTGGATGGCGTTACCGATCCCCATAACCTGGGGGCTTGTCTGCGTAGTGCCGATGCTGCCGGTGTCCATGCGGTGATCGTCCCACGCGATCGCTCAGCTCAACTGAACGCAACGGCGAAGAAAGTGGCCTGTGGTGCGGCCGAGAACGTCCCACTGATCACCGTCACCAACCTGGCTCGTACCCTGCGTTTGCTGCAAGAGATGAATATCTGGATCGTGGGCACGGCGGGTGAAGCCGACCACACGCTGTATCAAAGCAAAATGACCGGCCCGATGGCGCTGGTGATGGGCGCGGAAGGTGAAGGTATGCGTCGTTTGACCCGTGAACATTGCGACGAACTGATCAGCATTCCGATGGCCGGTACGGTTTCCTCGTTGAACGTCTCGGTAGCGACCGGTGTCTGTCTGTTTGAAGCGGTGCGTCAGCGCAGCTGATGATTTAATAGGGGTGAAACCTGTCACCCCTACCTCTAATCTCCTATCTTGTGATCCCGCCAGCGGCAGAAATCCGGCTAATGACCATAATTACCCCTGAAGCGTTAATCAGGGAGCAAGCTCATGGTCTGGACTACGCATACCGTCTTTAACCAACCCAAGCCCTTGGGGAACAGCAACCTTTTCCTGTCAGATACGCCGCTGCGTGAAGCGTTGCAGCGCGAGTTGGCGGGTTGGGATAGCGATGTTCTGGCCTCGCTTGGGCAACAGTTAGGCACACAGGAGTCACTGGAGTTGGGGCGGCTGGCCAATACCAACCCACCGGAGTTGCTGCGCTATGACGCCACCGGGCAACGCCTGGACGACGTGCGCTTTCATCCAGCCTGGCACATCATGATGCAGGGATTGGTCGCTAACCGGGTGCATAACCTGCCGTGGCAAGAAGATGCCCGTAATGGCTCCTTGGTGGCCCGTGCCGCCCGCTTTATGTTGCATGCTCAGGTGGAGGCCGGCACGCTTTGCCCAATCACCATGACCTTTGGTGCTATCCCACTGCTACAGCGTTCCCTGCCAAAAGAGTATCAATCCTGGTTATCCCCGTTACTTTCCGATCGTTATGATCCTCATCTGCTGCCTGGTGCACAAAAGCGCGGGCTGTTGATCGGTATGGGGATGACGGAAAAGCAGGGTGGCTCGGACGTGCTGAGTAATACCACCACCGCCGTACCGCTCGCTAGTCGAGGCAATGGAGAGGCCTATCGCCTGGTGGGCCATAAATGGTTCTTTTCGGTGCCGCAAAGCGATGCGCATCTTGTATTGGCACAGGCGGAGGGAGGGCTTTCCTGTTTCTTCCTGCCCCGGCTCCTGCCAGACGGTACCCGTAACGCCATCCGTCTGGAGCGGCTTAAAGACAAGCTGGGTAACCGTTCCAATGCCAGTAGCGAAGCCGAGTTTCAGGACGCAACGGCCTGGTTATTGGGCGATGAAGGGGATGGTGTCAGGCAAATCCTCAAGATGGGGGGGATGACCCGCTTCGATTGCGCTTTGGGTAGCCATGGGCTGATGCGCCGCGGCCTTTCGGTGGCGCTGTACCATGCTCTGCAACGGCAGGCGTTTGGTAAATGTCTTATTGAACAGCCGTTGATGCGGCAGGTGTTGGCCCGTATGGCATTACGGCTTGAGGGGCATATCGCTTTGCTGCTCCGTTTGGCGCGAGCCTGGGAAAGCCGGGGGGATGAAGGCGAAGTGGTCTACAGCCGCTTACTGACCCCGGCGGCAAAATACAGTATCTGTCATCAAGGCGCGGCATTTATCGGGGAAGCCATGGAGGTGCTGGGAGGGATCGGCTATTGCGAAGACAGCGAGCTGCCGCGTCTGTATCGAGAAGCACCGGTAAACAGCATTTGGGAAGGCTCGGGCAACATCATGTGCCTGGATGTGATGCGCAGCCTGCATAAGTTGCCTGGTGCGTTGGAGTTGCTGCAACAGGAGTTGCTACCGGTACGCGGGCAGAACCGGTTGTTCGATCGCGCCTGGCGGCAATGGCAACAGCGTATGCGTCAGCCACGTGAAGAAATGGGGCGCTTGTTAACCCAGCAGTTATTCGATCTGTGCTGTGCCGCCCAACTTCTGCAGCATGCCAGCCCGCCCATTGGGGAAGCCTGGTGCCACTTAACGCTGGATTATCGTGGAGATAGAGTGCTGCCTGCCGAGGTGTGCGATACGCTGCTCCAGCGGGCTATGGGGGGATAAACAGGAACTCGGGGCTTATAGCCTAGAGGTAAATGCCATCAGATAATAGGCTGATGGCATTGGATGTATAATTTCCTGCCTGATTTCAGCTCGAGTGATTAATTATAGAAATATCCCGCATGATATTAATTTCGTGTGAGCGCCCAAGATGTATTCTGCTGTAATTTTAAGGATGATTCTCGTTAATGCATGGGATATACCCTTTTTTGGGTTCTGCTTAACTAATTGGCTGAGTGGGTAACGGGTTGTATGTTACATTTTTAATGTAATGGAGATTAAGCACGGCTCGTGAGTGCCAATCTGCGCTAATTATTTATTTGGGAAAGTCTTTTTTATGGCGGCTTGTTCAGGTCAATCCACTGGCTTTCCTATTTTTTAAAAGGAATTAACAGCATGACATATAGTTATCATTCATCCACAACCGATTTATCGGCACGTAAAGAAAAGAGCAATTCATCTTTGCGGATGACCCTTTCGCCACTCTACTTTGCCGGGCTGCTGGCTTTTGGCTGCGTTTCCGTGGCTAATGCGGCAATCGTTGCCGATGCCGGGCAGGCCTCTAGCCCTGCGGTTAATGCCGGGGCGAATGGTTCGACCGTGGTGAATATCAACGCTGCGGGTAAAGGGGGTGTTTCACATAATATCTTCAACCAGTTCAATGTTGATAAAAACGGCGTTGTACTGAATAACAGCGTCGACGGGGCGAATAGCCAACTGGCGGGGAGTCTTGCGGGTAATGCGAATTTAAGCGGTGGAGCAGCCTCGGTGATCCTTAATGAGGTCAACTCTAATCGGGCCAGCGTGTTAAATGGCATGGTGGAGGTTGCAGGCCAGCAGGCTCAGGTCATTATTGCCAACCCGGCAGGTATTACCTGTAGCGGATGCGGGTTTATTAATGCTGGCAGAGCAACGCTGACCACCGGTAGTGCCCAGATTGTCGATGGTGCCATACAGGGATATAAAACGGAGAAGGGCAGCATTGTTATTAATGGCAATGGCCTGAACAGCGGCGACAGTAATTATACCGATCTGATTGCCCGCTCGGTGGCGATTAATGCCGGTGTCTGGGCCAAGGATTTGAAAGTGACCACTGGCCGTAATAACGTCAATGCGGACAATACCCAGGCGACTGCGCTGGCCTCGGCGTTGGGCAGACCTGGTGTCGGGATTGACGTTGCTGCTTTGGGGGGGATGTATGCCGGCAAGATCACCCTGGTGGGGACAGAAAGCGGAGTGGGCGTTCGTAATGCCGGTACCATCGCGGCTTCCACCTCAGACCTGGTGATGGACGTTAATGGTGTGCTGGATAACCGTTCAGGGACCCTATCCGCCGCACACGCCAACAAACTGAACACCGCAGGCACTATTAATAATACCAGGGGGAAAATCACCGGAGGGAACGGCGGTATCACTATCGATACTCATAAAAACCGCCTTACCAATACCAACGGCAACATAGCCGCTATCGGCTCTGTGAGCATCAATAGTGGGCAATTGAACAATACCAACGGTAGGGTGCAATCCAGTTCACAGGTCACTATCGATACGCATGGGCAGTTGCTGACCAATACTGGCCGCAATAACGATACCGGCATTTACAGCACCTTGGGTATGACCCTAAAAACGGGTCAGTTGAACAATAACAATGGCCTGATCACCACCAGTGGTAACTCCACTATCATCAGCGGTGCGCTGGATAACCGTAATGGGCAGATTTTTGCCTTTGGCTCTTCATTGTCCGATCTGTCGATGACCGTTGGCGGCACGCTTGATAACCGTGGCGGCGAAATAGCGGCTCAACATCATGTCAATCTGTCTACCAGCAGTACGTTGAACAATAGCGCTAACGGCAAAATGAGCGCGGGTGACGATTTTAAGCTGACGACAAACAAAGCTGCGCTCAATAACACCAACGGCTTGATTGAGTCGGCTGGGGTGTTGGATATCAACAGTGGGCTACTGACCAATAGAACCGGTAGTCTGCAAGCGACCAAGATGCTGAACGTAAACACCAATGGCAGTAACCTGCTTAACGAGAGTGGGCAGATCTCTGCAATGGGGGATATCCAGCTCGCCAATATCAACGCCATGGACAACCGGGATGGCAGTGTTAGCGGTGAGGGTAAGCTGCTGCTGCGAGCAAACAGCCTGGATAACCGCACGGGTGGGTTAACCCTGGACAAGGGCAATGACGTTCGCGTCAACAATGCCCTTAATAACAACTATGGCGTGATCCGTAGCGCGCTGGGTAGCACAGAGGTGTACGCCAGCACGGTCAACAACAATGCGGGCTTGTTGGCGGGGCAGGAAGTTCATGTGCATACCGACACATTGCGCAATGACGAAGGTCTGATTTTTGCCGATAAGACGGCAGAAATAAAGGCGGTGACTCTCTATAACCGTAATGGTGAGAATTTTGGTCGAGTGATGGGCGTGCATATCGATATGCCGGAAGATACTCAGGGGGGCATTATCAGCATGGGCGATCTGAGCATGGCCGGTAACCGGGTGTATAACAGTCGGGGTCTGATTGCTGCCAGCGGCGGCAACTTGAACATGCAGTATGCTGGCAACGTGGATAACAACCGCGGCACCCTTTCAAGTGTGGCTTCTCTGTCACTGCTGGCTAACCGCCTGGATAACGGCAATGGCACGATATCTTCTACAGGTAGCAGTAGCGTAGAAGTGACTTCAGCCTTTACCAACAGCGGCTTGGTCCATGGTAAAGAAGGGCTGGGTATTCGCGTCAATGGGGCATTGACCAACAGCGGTCAATTATGGTCCGACAAGATCACCACGATCAACAGCCAGAATCTTACTAACCGGCGTGGCGCGGTGATCGGCGGCCTGGAAGGTGTGAAACTGAACCTGACGGGCAGATACACCAATAACGGTGATGTAACTGGGCCGGTAATCAAAGAGTAATCGCGAAAATCTCTTCTACGGGTGCCTATTCAGGCACCCGTTTTTACTTATCTCTCAGAGCCAGCGCTACCGATAAAGTATCGCCTGTGAATACCACTGGCCAGGCACGATGGTTTCGCTGTTCATGATGATCATGTAATAGCGTGCCCCGCTGGCGTTAGCTTTGCGCTGGATCTCGGCTTCCACGTTCATCGGGCTGCCATGCACCAGTGCGCTGATCGTTGCCATCTTCTCCAACTCGGTGGTTTGGGCACGAGTGATCTCCTGTGCCTGAGTGGTAGGCGGCGGCGGGGGCTTGGGCGTGGTTTTAAATACGCTGCATCCAGACAGCAAGCTAAACAGTAATAGGGTGATCAAGGGACGAGAAAGAGTCATGGCTGGCCTCATTACTATTTAGCATAGAGTAGAATGGGTTGAACTAAGGTTACGGGCCGATTTTTGCCATCATAGTGAAGATTAGCCACAGGGGGAATACATGATCGAGATCCATGATGAGCGGGTGAGTGACGTTGCGGTGATCCATGCGGTACCGGCCGGGTGCTACGAGCAGCCGTTACCTACGATCTTTTTCTATCACGGTTATACCTCATCGAAAGAGGTGTACGCCTATTTTGCCTATGCGCTGGCCAAGGTCGGTTTCCGGGTGGTGCTGCCCGATTGTGCGATGCACGGTGAGCGGTTTGATGGTGATGAAGCACGGCGGCTGGCGTATTTCTGGGAAATCCTCAAAAGTAACGTCGATGAGTTACCCGCGCTCAAAACGCACTTTGAGCAGCGTGGACTAATTGCCGGGGATCGCATTGGCGTGGCGGGCGCTTCTATGGGGGGCATGACCACTTTGGGTGCCTTTATCCGTTACCCTTGGGTGAAAGCGGCCGCCAGCCTGATGGGGTCGGGCTACTTTACCTCGCTGGCGCAGACGCTGTATCCGCCATTGGATGCGCAGGGCCAGCCGCTGGATCCGTCCGCGCTCAAGGCACGCCTTGCGCCCTTGGCCTCTTATGAGGTTGAACAGCATTGGGAGAGTTTTGCTGGGCGGCCACTGCTGTTATGGCATGGTGAAACCGATGATGTGGTGCCAGCGTTGGAGAGTGAGCGCTTGGCCGGTGAGTTACGTCAGCGCGGCCTGGATCGGAGGTTGACCTACCTCACTGAAGCGGAAGTACGCCATCGCATTACTCCTGGCGCGTTGAACGCTACCGCCGCTTTCTTCCAGGATTCACTGTAAAAAGCCCCCGAGGGAGGGGGCAAGGTATGGCTGTTACTGATTGACCGCCTCTTGGTGCGGCTGGGCTCCCTGGCGCTGCATTTTCGGTTAGCGATAAAGCTCTGCGCTGACGTGGATAGACGCGGTACTGCCTGGCTCATGTAGCGCAACAATCCGGTAAGCTGTGGCACCGCGTTGATCGGCAATCTTGTTGATTTGTGACGTCGCATCGTCGGGTGAAACCACTTCCTGAGTCAGGCTGACGAAGCCAATGCTTTGGCGTTCTGCGGCCTGGTGTGCGGTGATTTCAGTGGCGGCCATGGCGTTGGCGGAAAACAGCAACGCGATAGCGGTAGCGATGGTGATACGTTTCATAGGCACCTCTCTTAACTCTTTGCTACAGCGGCGTGTCGCTGGGTCCGCCTCCGATATACTGCCCATTAAGCAAAAAGTTATTTATCAGTATTGAATAACTGCAACCCTTTATCGCTGCGCTTTCTGCGGCGGATAATTTAACTTTAGTCCGATAGTCAGGATTAAAAAGGGGGAGATTTTGATGGCTTTATTCAAAAAAAATGATAATGATTTCCAGTGGGCTGATGATTTTGTTGCAGGATTTTTAAAACCTATGGATCGGCATACATCGCTTTCTCTGCCAGCAAATCGTGCTATTTCTCGTGGCCTTACGCATAAACCTCAATAAATCCTACTCAGTCCTTGAGTTCCCCCCCTTGCGCCGGTATGATTACGCGTCATTTTTCAGCCGCACACATACACACGTTCCTTGCTTCCATGGGCCGCGGTTGACCCTGACAGGAGGCTGAATAATCCGTAAGGAGCAATTCGATGCGTCATTACGAAATCGTTTTTATGGTCCATCCTGACCAAAGCGAACAGGTTCCGGGCATGATCGAGCGTTACAGTGCTACCATCACTAACGCGCAAGGTCAGATTCACCGTCTGGAAGACTGGGGCCGCCGTCAACTGGCTTACCCGATCAATAAACTGCACAAAGCCCACTACGTTCTGCTGAACGTTGAAGCTCCGCAGGAAGCGATCGATGAGCTGGAAACTAACTTCCGCTTCAACGACGCCGTTATCCGTAGCATGGTTATGCGCGTTAAGCACGCGGTAACTGAAGCATCTCCGATGGTTAAAGCGAAAGACGAACGTCGTGGCGATCGCCGCGAAGACTTCGCTAACGAAACCGCAGATGATGCAGATGCTGGGGATTCTGAAGAGTAATTGCTGTCGTGACGGCTAATCGTCTGGTGTTGTCTGGCACAGTGTGCAAGACGCCGGTGCGAAAAGTGAGTCCTTCCGGGATACCCCACTGCCAGTTTGTGCTTGAGCACCGATCGTCGCAGATGGAAGCCGGATTCAGCAGGCAAGCATGGTGCCGAATGCCCGTGGTTGTCAGCGGACAACAGTCACAAGCTTTAACTCAAAGATTAACGGTCGGCAGTCAGGTTACCGTTCAAGGCTTCGTTAGCTGCCATCAAGGGCGCAACGGGCTGAACAAATTGGTCCTGCATGCCGAGCAGATTGAATTGATAGATTCTGGAGACTAGCCAAATGGCACGTTATTTCCGTCGTCGCAAGTTCTGCCGTTTCACCGCGGAAGGCGTTCAAGAGATTGACTATAAAGACATCGCTACGCTGAAAAACTACATCACTGAAAGTGGTAAAATTGTCCCGAGCCGTATCACCGGTACTCGTGCAAAATATCAGCGCCAGCTGGCCCGTGCTATCAAGCGCGCGCGCTACCTGTCTTTGTTGCCGTACACTGATCGTCATCAGTAATCGGCCACTGTCCATTAACGACTTTGAGAGGATAAGGTAATGCAAGTTATTCTGCTTGATAAAGTAGCAAACCTGGGCAGCCTGGGTGATCAGGTTAACGTTAAAGCGGGTTATGCCCGTAACTTCCTGGTACCACAGGGCAAAGCTGTTCCTGCTACCAAGAAAAACGTAGAGTTCTTCGAAGCACGCCGTGCTGAACTGGAAGCCAAACTGGCTGACGTTCTGGCTGCTGCTGAAGCTCGCGCAACCAAGATCAACGAACTGGGTTCAGTCACCATCGCGTCTAAATCAGGCGACGAAGGTAAACTGTTCGGCTCTATCGGCACCCGCGACATCGCTGACGCAGTCACTGCGGCAGGCGTTGAAGTTGCCAAGAGCGAAGTTCGTCTGCCGAACGGCGTTCTGCGTACCACTGGTGAGCACGAAGTGCACTTCCAGGTACACAGCGACGTGTTCGCACAGCTGAATGTAGTTGTGGTTGCTGAAGCTTAATCGGCTTTAGTACACCAAGTTAAAACGCCAGCCTAGTGCTGGCGTTTTGCTTTTCAGCGCCGGGTAAAACGCGCTACTCTGAGGCCATCTGTTGGCAAGGAGAGGCGAAAATGGCAGAAATTATCTTACAGCGAGTCTACGATTTCAGCGGCCCGGCACCGGAGCACTGCTATCTGACCGACCGGCTATGGCCGCGCGGTGTGAGTAAGGAGAGATTGCAGGGCGTCATCTGGCTTAAGCAGGTGGCACCGGATACGGCGTTACGCCAGTGGTTTCATCAGCATACCGACCAGTGGGATGAGTTTGTTGCGCTTTATCGCCAACAACTGGTCGCCAATGAGGCCTGGCAGCCGCTGGTGGCGTTGTTAAAGCAAGGTGAGCCGTTGACCCTGCTGTATGGCAGTAAGGACACACAGCACAACCAGGGGGTTGTACTGCGTGATTTTCTGCTGGATCAGCTTAAAGATTAGCGAACACGCAGGTAGCTGCCATCGCTCTGGCGACGGAACAGGGCTTCACTGTTATCCACGGTGGTGACGGAGAGCGCGGTGATCACGCCGTTAGCATTACGTTCAATACGCACTTCTTGCCCGGCCTTCAGATTGCTGAGCGGCTTATCGTTCCCCTCAACCCGCGCCATAGCAAACACCTCGTTCACCGGCAGGTTGTTGTCACGGAACAGCTGCGCCAGAGTTTGGCCAGCCTGGATCTGATAACGCTGCCAGTTATCACTTTCGCCTGCCGTTTGCTGACTATCGTTTTGCAATTGAGCCTGCAAAGGGATCTGGTTTTCCTGGCTGGTGACCGGGAACGGGCGCGCGTTATCGTCGGAATACGGCCAAAGCAGCGACAGCAGCAGGATAGCACCAAAAATAATCACCCAACGGCGGTGAAAATAGGGCAGCGGTTCCATCCAGTGGAGGCTGTCCGGCAGGTGCCATACTTTCAGCAGCAATGCTTTCAGCCTTTGCCCCTTACCGCTCTGTTGCGGCGGTGGTGAGTCCGGCTCATCGGTGGTTGCTGGCGTTTCCGGTGCCGGGCCAGGCTTCAGGCGTTGGCTCAGGTTCAGCCAGGTGCGCAGCAATGGCTGGTAGACACGGGTGGTTTTCCTTCTCCTGGGCGCGATTCTGCCCATGGTGACCTCTCTTCAACTGCGTAAATTTGTCACTTTACAAAAAGTGTATCGCTGACCCCAGTATACCCTATGGTTTCAAACCACAGTGCACTTGTGCACCTTGAGGGCCGAATAGTCTCTGTACTGCGCCACTTCGGTGCCGGCCTTGAGCCATACCGGGTCTATATCGCTAACTGTTTGAAACGATTGGTAGCCGAGAGAATAATGACACCAAACGTTAACAGCAGGTTATTGTTTCTTTTTCTACGACAAAAGTCATCATTCTCCACACAAGATTTTACCCGGCTTTGCCGCGCTGTTATGCTGCGCTTTCGACTTTTTACAGACTAAAGGAAAACCCCATGACAACCCCTTCTTTTGATAGCGTTGAAGCGCAAGCAAGTTACGGGATTGGTTTACAGGTCGGTCAGCAACTGCAAGAGTCCGGCCTGCAAGGTTTACAACCAGAAGCTCTGCTGGCTGGCCTGCGTGACGCGCTGGAAGGGAATGCCCCGGCGGTTCCGGTAGATGTGGTTCATCGTGCGCTGCGCGAAATCCACGAACGTGCGGATGCTGTACGCCTTGAGCGCCAGCAGGCGATGGCCGTTGAAGGCCAGAAGTTCCTGGAAGATAACGCCAAGCGTGATGAAGTGACGCTGACCGAGTCTGGCCTGCAGTTCTCCGTGTTGGAGCAGGGCAATGGCCCAATCCCATCTCGTCAGGATCGCGTGCGCGTGCATTACACCGGCCGCCTGATCAACGGTGATGTGTTCGATAGCTCCGTTGAACGTGGTCAACCTGCCGAGTTCCCGGTCAGCGGTGTGATCCCTGGCTGGATCGAAGCCCTGACGCTGATGCCGGTTGGCTCCAAGTGGCAGCTGTATATCCCTCACAACCTGGCCTATGGCGAGCGTGGTGCAGGCGCATCCATCCCGCCATTCAGCGCGCTGGTGTTTGACGTTGAGTTGCTCGAAATTCTGTAATCCGCGTTATGAACCCTCTCCCTTTGGGAGAGGGTTCGGGTGAGGGGGCTATTTGCCGCTCAGTGCGCGTGGGAACAGCAGGTTGTTCTCCAGATGGATATGCTCCATCAGATCGCTGATAAACGTATTGATACCGTTATACAGCGCCTGCCAGGTATTGCAGGCCCCTTCCGGTGGCGTGACGTTGTTGGTGAGGAATTTCACCACTTCAAACTGTTCGCCAGCCTCATCATGTTCATGCTCCATCACCGAAATCGGCCCTGCCGCCTGTTGCCCCATGCCCTGTTTAATCAGCGGAAACAGGATCTGTTCCTCCTTCATCATGTGATTTTCCAGATCGAGCCGGATCAGGTTTAGCTGCTTGGCCAGCCCACGTGGGCAGGTGGGCTTGTCGCCGTGGACGCGTTCAACCTTTTCCGCCATCAATACCAGTTCTGACAGCTGTTCACGATGGCGCTGGTGGAAGCGCGGCAGGATGTAATCGATGATCTCAGCCAGCGGAGCCAGACGCCAATCGCGGGTATCCACGGGGTCTGCCGCCAGCGCGACCAGCTCACTTTCCAACTTATCCAGATCCAGTTCTTTGCGGCTGGCAGCGCGCTCCAGGGTTTGTTTACCCCCGCAGCAGAAGTCCAGATCGTAGTCGCGGAACAGCTTGCTGGCACGTGGGATTGCAATGGCGAGTGCGCCTAGGGATTGGTTACGGTAATCCATGATGATGCCCCTTTAAAGGAAGAAAACTATAACATGCATTTTAAATGCAATTTAAAGGGCGCGCCATGGTTAAAAAGGGGTAGAACAGTGTTGTGATGGGCGAACTGACAACCATGAATGAGTATGGTAAGCATAAGGCTCGATGAGGATAAAATCGTGATTGTGGCATTCGAATCGTCAGAAGAAGCGCAGAGATTTAAGAGTGAGCTCGCGAATGAGTCGATATAATTACCTCTAACTTTGAGAAGGTATTTTACTTTTCCTCCGGTGAAAATAGATATACCATGAAAACCTGTAGCTATGCCACTAAGACGATAAGGATATTTTTATGAGCTTTAATACTTATTTAAGTTTAGCAGGAAGCACACAAGGCTTGATTTCTGCCGGGTGTAGTTCTTTTGATTCAATTGGGAATCGCCATCAGAGTGGTCATGAAGACGAAATCCAAGTGTTATCATTAAACGGTGCCATTACAAGAGAGCAACACTGTACTCATCACCCTATAGAATTTATCAAGCCTATTGATAAATCATCGCCATTGTTGCTTATGGCTGTATCAAATAATGAAATATTGACTCCTGTTTTTTCAATATACCGACTGAATCAATCTGGTGCATTGGAAGTGTTTTATGAAATGAAGCTAAGCAAAGCCACAATAATAGATATTAGCCCTAGCTTTCCACATGTTGTTAATAATCAGGGTGCAATGCCATTTGAGAAAATATCACTTAGATATGAATCAATCTCATGTCAACATAAAATAGCTGGAACCTCGGGTTATAGTATATGGGACGATAGAGTTTATTGATGTGGTCCATTATATCGCCCGTGCATTCAAGATGCAATGAACAGGCGATATAATGGGAATTAGCGTTTAAATTTTTTCTTCAAATAGTCCTGCAAAAGATAGGATAAGTAAAATGATAAAAAGAAGCCACCATACACAATGTACATCATAAAGGACTCAGGTACTTGCCAAGATAGGAATATGAAGAATGCGAAAAACAAGAGAGCTAAGGCAATAAATGACCACCCTGCCAGTATACTAATTAAGAGCTTCATAGAGTCCTCATTGTTGTAAAATTTCACTCAACGCTTGGATTACATCATCGGCTGACTTCTCCTTGACGGCATTGATGAGTGTATCCACTTTTTTCTCGATTAAGAAATAAAGCATCTCTATTTTCATCTGGTATAATTGATTGTAAATAGCAGTGTTCTCACGTCTCAATTTTCGTGCAGACCTTGATGCCTTTTCTACGATGGCATAGATTTGAAAGGCAGTGAGGGTGATAGTGGTTATTCTTCCGGCTTGTTTTAACACATCAGGGTCTGAGGATATCGTATATGAGACGATACGTATTATCGCTTCTGTTAGCGCTATTTTTGTTGCCATTTTTGTTGCTGTGTTAGCGACAAGCGAAGATCCTTTCGGAGCAATTAAGCTAGGTAGTTTTTCAATAACTCTATCTTATAATTCCGCTGGCATTGATATGAAAATCGTATGTATGGTTACTTTTATCATCTCTGGGATCGTGAGTGGATCCCTTGACAGCATCATTATTGCCATAACCATTCTTTTATTTTCTACAAGAATGAGTTCTCGGTTGGCTGATAAATGACTTTTAATGACCCGGTTATACTGGGGAAACATTGTTAGTTCAGGCACAAGCTCAGGTGCAACGGTCATAAACGTTCTCTCAGCACCTAACCCCATAGTTTCAACTGTATCAATAATCACGGTCGATGACTTTTTGACAAACGCATCAAAATATCTTTCTAATACGGCATCTGCGGATTGTTTGCTATAAATCATGTCAATAAATTCCTTTTTAATCCCTATATAGTTACCAAGCAGGTTAACCATTGGGTAATCCTCATCGTCCTGCCAAAAGCTCATTCCTATGTTTCCGGCTATAGGCATACTATCAAGCAAAATCCCATGTAGCCAGATTGTTGTTAAATTTTCTACTCGTCAGCCCTGTATTGAGGCATAAAATGGTAACGGCGCGCCGTAACGCGCCTAACGCTCAATTATTTGGCTTGTAGGTCGATCTTATACAGCTCAAAGCCGATGCTGTCGTTACCTGCCGATTTCATAGGATACTGGGCGTTATCTTTAATAAATGCGGCAGCCTTCTCGCTAGGGGAGGTCTCAAAGCGGATATCCAGCGGCTGCGCGCTGTGGAAGCTGGCCAAACGCCAGTTATTGTCCGCCTGTGGATGCACCGCGCCGTGCTTCTGGGTTTCTTCGCTGATGTAGGCCGCCAATACCGCGCGGTTCTCATCCGGTGAAGCAAAGGCAATATGCTTATCGCCCGTTCCGGCAAACTTGCCGCCGTAGGCGCGGTAGTTGTTGGTCGCCACCAGGAACTGGGCGTCAGGATCGATCGGCTTGCCCTTGAAGGTCAGCTGCTTGATACGCTCCGCCTGGTCATTGATCAGCGTACACTCCCCGTCGTAACGTGCCGGTTGGCTGACGTCGATCTGATAATTGACGCCGTCGATCACGTCGAAATTATAGGTGCGGAAACCGTCCCAATTGATCAGCCCCTGCGGTTTGCTGCTGTTAACGTCAATTTGGTTGAACTGCCCGGCGGAGCATTCCAGCCACTCTTTTACTTCCTTACCGCTGGCTTTGACCACCACCAAAGTATTGGGATAGAGATAGAGATCGGCGGCATTGCGGAAGGTGAGCTGGCCTTTTTCCACCTCGACAAAGCTGGCGGGATCGTTCTTGCGGCCACCCACTTTGAACGGTGCAGCAGCGGCCAATACCGGCAGATCGGCCAGATCCGGATCGCCTTGAATATAGCGCTCAACGTAGGCTCTTTGCGCATTGTTGACGATCTGCACGGTAGGATCGTCCTGGATCAGGGCCAGATAGCTGTACATATTGCCGTCGGACTTGCCGATAGGCTTGCTGACGAACTCACGCGTTCCGTTATGATCTTCCTCTAACACCTTGACCAGCGCGGGATCTTCCACTGCCAACGAACGCTTGTTCTCTTTGTCATAAACCGGTCTGGCCTGCGCCTTCGCTGCGGTAACCTTCCAATTTCCACCATCGTTATTCAACTGCAGATCCACAATGCCGAGATGATCTCCCCATTGGCCGGGCATCACCGCAGGCACCCCGTTCAGCAGGCCTTTATCGATATCCGCGCCTTTGATATTGGCGAAGTCCTTGCTGGGGAACACCGCGTGCGCATGGCCGAACATGATGGCGTCGATGCCTGGAACCTGGCTGAGATAGTACACCGAGTTTTCCGCCATGGCCTTATAGGGGTCGCTGGAAAGGCCAGAGTGGGGGATCGCGACGACCAGGTCGGCCCCTTGTTTGCGCATTTCCGGTACGTAGCGTTTGGCGGTTTCGGTGATGTCGTTTACGGTTACTTTCCCCTGCAGATTGGCTTTGTCCCACACCAGGATCTGCGGCGGCACAAAGCCGATATAGCCGATACGTAAAGTATGAGCTTTACCATCACGGTCTTTTACCGGGGTATCGACAATAATGTAGGGAGTGAACAACGGTTTTTGCGTGGTGGCATCAATAACGTTGGCGTTGACGTAGGGGAATTTGGCCCCCGCCAGGGCATTCTTCAGATAGTCGAGCCCGTAGTTGAACTCGTGATTACCGATATTGCCCACCACATAATCCAGGGTATTCATCGCCTTGTAGACCGGGTGCATGTCGCCGGGTTTCAAGCCCTTGGCAGCCATATAGTCAGCCATTGGGCTGCCCTGGATGATGTCACCGTTATCGACCAGTACGCTGTTGGTCACCTGCTGGCGAGCGTGTTGGATCAGGCTGGCGGTACGCACCAGGCCGAATTTATCGGTGGGCTTATCCTTGTAATAGTCGAAGTCCATCATATTGCCGTGCAGGTCGCTGGTTTCCAGCACGCGCAGGTCAACCGTGGCTGCCTGCGTTGAGGCGCAGACCAGCAGGGCCAGGGCAGATAGTCCCAAAGGGCGCTTGATCATGGTTATCTCCATTGGATTATTCTTCGAGGGGCATCTCAAGGGGGTATGTAATTACCACTACCTCTCTCAGCAAACTGTGAAGTCTGGCATAAATTGGCCGAATGTAACGGACAGATATGCAAAGTTGTGACGGAGAAGACTTGAATAAATACCGCAGCTTAGCGAGTTGAGATGGATATTCCGCCCAAAAAAAACTAGGCTGCAAGCTATAGAAAGGGGAAATGTCCCACGCAACTGAATGTCTGAGGTGCACTATGTTGGAGCAGATTTGCCAGCTGTCCCGCGAGGCGGGTACGGCGATCATGGCGGTATATCATGGTGAACAACCGCTTGATGTGGCACAGAAAAAAGATGATTCACCGGTGACCGCTGCCGATTTGGCCGCACACCATATCATCAAACGGGGTCTGGCGGCACTGACGCCGGAGATCCCACTGCTGTCAGAGGAAGACCCTCCCGCCTGGGAAATCCGCCGCAACTGGACGCGTTACTGGCTGGTCGACCCGCTGGACGGTACCAAAGAGTTTTTAAACCGTAACGGTGAGTTCACGGTCAATATCGCGTTGATCGAAGAGGGTGAGGCGGTAATGGGCGTGGTCTATGCCCCGGCGATGGACGTGCTGTATCTGGCCGAACGCGGCAAGGCCTGGAAGGAAGAAGGGGGCCGGCGTCGTGAGATTAGCGTGAGTAATGCCGAGCTACCGTTGGTGGTGGTCAGCCGCTCTCATAGCGATGAGGAGTTACAGGATTACCTGCAACAGTTGGGCGAACACCAAACCATCTCGGTAGGCTCATCACTGAAGTTTTGCCTGGTGGCGGAAGGGCGGGCGCAGCTTTACCCACGGTTTGGGCCAACCAATATCTGGGATACGGCGGCAGGGCACGCGGTAGCGGTAGCGGCCGGGGCTCAGATCCACGATTGGCAGGGCAAGCCGCTGTTATATACCCCGCGTGAGTCTTTCCTGAACCCTGGCTTTAGGGTTTCTCTGTTTTAGGCCGCGCCCCGCTCATTGCCGTGCGGGACGCCGTTTAAGCGCTATTTCAGCAACTGGTGCAGCATCTCCATCACCTGCTGCACCTCTTGCGGCGTCAGTGCGCCATCTTTGGCAAACTGGATGTTGCCTTCTTTATCGAGCACCACAATTGCCGAGCCTTTTGGTTGCAGGTCCCAAGCTTTTTTGACGTTGCCATTACTGTCGACAATAAACTGCGACCAAGGGAACTCTTTCTTGCTGTCTTCAATGCTGTTACGCACAAAGACGGCGGTACCGATGATGGCATCGTCGGTATTGACGATGGTCGTCGTTTGGTAACGATCGTGCGGTAGCTTGGCGGTCTTGATGGCTTCAATCAGCGGATCGTTGAGTTCTTTGGCCGAAGTGCGGCCAGCAATATGCTGCACCACTCGCACTTTTCCACCGAGCTGCGCGCTATTCCAACCTTTGTAGCTAAACTTATTATCAACATAGTCCAACTCGCCTTTATCGCTGACGCCGATCGGTGCCACGCGTTGGTGGAGTTGAAGGTTGTGAGCAGAGGCCAACATCGGGGCCAACAGCAGCGATATTATCAGCATGCAATTTTTCATGCGTTCTCCTGCAGAGGGAAATAAGTCTCAATATGACTCAAGGTGATTAAAGCATAGGTGCTCATCCGAGGTCTGTCCTGTTAACCGGATCGCAGTTTTTCCTTCTGGGGGCAATCACGCGGTTTTTGAATGGATATACTGCAAAGGTTATAAATAGGTATACACAATTCTGTCAGTAAGTGTAAATCCAGGATAGAAATCCAGGCGGAGTTGAACAAAATGGTCTTTACTCAGTCTACTAGAAAGCAATCAAGTTGCGCTCCGAATGTCGAGGTGGCCACTTTGGCCGCTCGCTGAGCGCATGGATCCAACGGGAGGAGAGTAACAACTATGAGAATCTTCCAGCGTTATAACCCACTGAAAGTGGCTACGTATGTAAAAACCCTGTTCCGGGGGCGGCTGTACATCAAGGATGTGGGGGCGTTCGAATTCGACAAGGGGAAAATCCTGTTGCCGAAGGTTCGTGACAAGCGCCACTTCAACGTGATGTCAGAGGTCAACCGGCAGGTGTTGTTACTACAGGCAGAGATGGGATAAAGCGCGATTTATGGAGTACCCTGCAAAGTAAAAATAATTGCGGCCCCCGAAGGGGCCGCTAATGTTTATGCCTGAGGTGTTTCGTCCGGGGCTTTTGGTAGCACCGTGATCGGTTTGTCGACCAGCCTTGTTACCAATAGCTGATCAATTTTGTAGCTGTCGATATCGACCACTTCAAACTTGTAGCCGGCATATTTCACAAAGTCGGTACGTTTCGGGATTTTGCGCAGCATGTACATCATGAAACCGCCGATGGTTTCATAGTTGCCAGCCTGTGGGAACTCATCGATATGCAGTACACGCATCACGTCTTCGATTGGCGTCCCGCCTTCAATCAGCCACGAGTTCTCATCACGCGTCACGATCTGCTCTTCCTGACCTTGGCCTACCAGGTCACCCATCAGGGTGGTCATGACATCGTTCAGTGTAATAATCCCGACCACCAAAGCATATTCATTGAGGATCACCGCAAAGTCTTCACCGGCGGTTTTAAAGCTTTCCAGCGCTTCTGACAGGGTCAAGGTATCTGGCACGATCAGCGCCGAGCGGATCTGCACGCCGCTGCTCAGTACCAGGCTCTGGTTGCCCAAAACGCGGTTCAGCAGGTCTTTGGAGTCAACATAGCCAACGACCTGATCGATATGACCGTCGCACACCAGGAACTTGGAATGCGGATGAGTGGAGATCTTTTCTTTAATACTGTCTTCACTTTCCCGCAGGTCGAAGTAAATCACGCTTTCGCGGGACGTCATCGACGAGGGCACGGTGCGCGATTCCAACTCGAAAACGTTTTCAATCAGCTCATGTTCCTGTTTGCGCAGTACCCCGGCTAGCGCGCCAGCTTCCACCACCGCGTAAATATCTTCGGAGGTGATGTCGTCTTTACGCATCATCGGCAGCTTGAACATGCGGAAAATCAGGTTGGCCATGCCGTTGAAGAACCAGACCAGCGGGCGGAACAGCATGATCGAGAAACGCATCGGGTTGATGATCCGGACGGCAACCGTCTCTGGTGCAATCATACCGATGCGCTTCGGGGTTAAATCCGCGAACAGGATGAACATGCTGGTCACCATCACGAACGAGCACATAAAGCTTACCTGCTCGGAAATTTCGGGTGACAGGAAACGGTCGAAAATCAATTTGAAACTGGGGGAGAAGGCTGCATCGCCGACGATACCGCCGAGGATGGCCACGGCGTTGAGGCCGATTTGCACCACGGTAAAGAAAATACCCGGGGTTTCCTGCAGCTTAAGGACTCTGGCGGCATTGATGTTGCCTTCGTCAGCCATCAGTTTGAGTTTGATCTTGCGTGACGCGGCCAGAGAGATTTCTGAAAGCGAGAAAAACGCACTCACTGCGATCAGAAAAAGAATCAGTAAAATACTGTTTAACATAGTCTATCCATTCGTACCGACGGGATGTCGGCGATCTTTCGGAGGGGTAATACCGTAAAAAAAGGTGGATCCAAGGGCCGTTATATCACGTGCCCACAAAAGCGGGCCGCAAACGCGGCCCAACACAGTATAGCAGTTGCCCCGTGAGGGCCGCCAGTGGTTAAAAATTAACAGCTTAACCCTGTGGAGGCAGACACACCCCAATGCCGCCCAGGCCACAATAGCCGCCCGGATTCTTATGCAGGTATTGCTGGTGATCATCTTCTGCATAGTAGAAAGGCAGTGCCGGTGCGATTTCAGTGGTGATGGTGCGCTGATCGCCCGCTTTATCCATTGCCTGCTGGAAAGCTTGCAGGCTTTGCTCCGCTTCGGCCTGTTGCTCTGCATCCAGATAGTAAATAGCAGAGCGGTATTGGGTGCCGATATCTCCGCCCTGACGCATGCCCTGTGCAGGATCGTGGTTTTCCCAGAATACCTGTAACAGCTTGCGGTAGCTGATGACCTGCGGGTCAAACACTACGCGTACCACTTCGGCATGACCAGTCTGGCCGCTGCATACCTCGCGATAGGTTGGATTTGGCGTATAGCCACCGCTATAGCCTGCGGCAGTGCTATAAATCCCCGGCTGCTGCCAAAACAGGCGTTCAACGCCCCAAAAACAGCCCATGCCAAAGATGGCCGTTGCCATCCCCTCGGGCACGAAGGTCATGGAATGGCCGGTCACCTCGTTAAGCGTAGCGACGGGCATCGGCGTAGTACGGCCAGGAAGCGCACTCGCCTTATCGATGTTTTGAGACTTATCAAAAGATTGCACCACGTTTGACTCCTGTTGCCATAATAAGAATTAGCCTAATAGGAACGCGTGTCAGTTGTAACTGGCCGCTTCTTTGCCCACAATAAGCCCTATCTAAGGTTTATGTATCAGCTTAACGCAGTATTTTGAGCGCCAAAAGCTAAGAATGCGTCTTGTTTTCGGTAACGGTTGATGCCGTATGGGCAACGTCCGGGATCTAAAGGTAAGGGGGGCAGTCTGATAGCGCTGCCCCAGCACCAGAGCAAAGGTACTGACAGGACAGAAAAATCAATTAAGGAGCACCAGTGCCACGATATCGTGTCCTTTGCGTGTTATGTGCGCTATTCGTTATGCCGTCGGTGTTAGCGGCGAATGTGCGGCTGCAGGTTGACGGCCTGAGTGGGGATTTGGAGCGCAACGTTCGTGTGCGCCTTTCAGCGATCACGCCGGAAGAGGTCAATGCCGAGGGGCGTTTTCGCGCTCGGGTGGACGCTGCCATCCGCCTGGGGCTGCGGCCGTTGGGCTATTATCAGCCTACGATTGAATTCACCTTTGATGATAACCCGAAGCTTTCGCGGCCGGTATTGACCGCCAAGGTCGATCCGGGTGAACCGGTGCGTATTGCAGGTGTGGATATCCAGCTGCAAGGCGGGGCCAGAACCGACGAAGATTACCTGAATCTGGTCCGAACCGATCGGCCAACGATAGGTGAGATCCTCAATCATGGGCAGTTCGACAGTTTTAAAAGTTCGCTGACCAACCTTGCGCTGCGTAAAGGCTATTTTGACGCTCAAATGCTCAAGAGCCAGCTTGGCGTGGCGGAAGAGTTGCATAAGGCGTTTTGGGACATTGATTTCGACAGTGGTGAGCGTTATCACTTCGGCAAAGTGATTTTCAAGGGCTCGCAAATCCGCGAGGACTATTTGCAAAATCTGCTTCCCTTCCATCAGGGTGATTATTACAGTTCGAACGATCTTGCCGAGCTGAACCGCCGTTTATCCGCCACCAACTGGTTCAACTCTGTGGTGGTGTCCCCAGACTTTACCGACTCCAAAGAGAGCAAGATCCTGCCGCTAGATGCGGTGTTGACGCCGCGTAGCAGCAATATCGTGGAGCTAGGCGGTGGTTTTTCTACCGACATTGGTCCACGTGTGCTAGGAACCTGGAGAAAACCCTGGCTGAACGATCGCGGCCACAGCCTGGTAACCGCCGCTAGTATCTCTCAGCCGCAGCAGCAGCTGGATCTGACCTATAGAATCCCATTGCTACGCAACCCACTAGAACAGTATTACCTGTTACAGGGCGGTTTCAAACGTACCGATCTGAACGACACTCAATCTGACAGTACCAAGGTCGTGGCTTCGCGTAACTGGGATCTCTCCAGCGGCTGGCAGCATGCGGTGAACCTCAGTTGGCGTCTGGACCACTTTACCCAGGGTTCCGTCACCAATACCACCATGCTGCTTTATCCTGGGGTGACCGTGAATCGAACTCGTTCACGGGGAGGCCTGATGCCCGTGTGGGGCGACAGCCAGCGCTATTCCATCGACGTGTCGGATACTACCTGGGGCTCCGGGGTGGACTTTGCGCTATTGCAGGCACAAAACGTCTGGATCCGTAGCTTGGGGGAGAAAAACCGCTTTGTGATCCGTGGTCAGGTTGGCTGGATCGAAACCAACGATTTTGACAAGGTGCCGCCGGATTTGCGCTTCTTCGCCGGTGGCGATCGCAGTATCCGTGGTTATAAATTCCAGGGAATTTCCCCGCGTGGCGATGATGGCAAGCTGACCGGTGCCTCTAAAATGGTGACGGGGTCGCTGGAGTACCAATATAACGTCACTGGCCGCTGGTGGGGGGCGATGTTTGTGGATTCCGGGCAGGCGGTCAATAAATTCTCAGACAGCAATTTCAAGACCGGTGCGGGCGTTGGCGTGCGCTGGCAATCGCCGGTAGGGCCGGTGAAACTGGATATCGCCGCGCCGGTTGGGGATCAAGAAACCCACGGCCTACAGTTTTATATCGGTTTGGGGCCTGAACTATGAGCCTGATAAAAAAGATTTGTCTGGGATTTTTGATCCTGCTGTTACTGCTGATCGGCACGTTGGCGTTTCTGCTTGGCACCACGACCGGCTTGCATATGGTGATCAACGGGGCCGCCCGCTGGGTACCCGGGTTGGAAATTGCGGCGGTCAGCGGTGGCTGGCGCGATCTGACCCTGAAAGGCGTGAAGTATCAGATGCCGGGTGTGGCCGTTAACGCCGGGCAGTTCCATCTCTCGCTCGATCTCTCCTGTTTGAAACGCAGTTCATTGTGCGTCAATGCGCTGACCGCTCAGGATGTTGATGTGGTGGTGAAAACCGCCGAAATGACACCTTCTGCGCCGGTTGAGGAAAGCAACGAGCCGATCGGCGATCTCAGCACACCTTATCCTATTACCCTGCGTAAGCTGGCGTTGAATAACGTCAAGGTTACCGTGGACGATACGGCGATCTCGCTGGGGGAATTCAGCACTGGCGCACAGTGGCAGGAACGTGCATTGACGTTGATGCCAACTACGGTGCGCGCTTTGCTGATCGCGCTGCCAAAAACGCCGGTGAATCCTTTACCGGAAGCGCTGCAGCCCGCAGCAGAGAAAGTGGCGGACAAGGTTGCAGAGAAAACGACGGTTGCGCCAGCATTGGTGCCACCGCCAGCGGAAGAGAAACCGTTGGGCGAAACCCTGAAAGCGCTGTTTGCCAAACCGCTGCTGCCGGACCTGCCAGAAATTCGCCTGCCGTTGGATATTACCGTTGAGGAAATCAACGGTGAGCAGCTACATCTGACCGGGGACACTGAGGTGTCGATCACCCGCTTGCAGCTGCAGGCCAGCACCAAAGATCAGCATATTCAGCTGGATCGCTTTGACGTGAGATCGCCGCAGGGCATGCTTTTCGCCAAAGGGCAGGCAACGCTGACCGGCAATTGGCCGGTGGAAATGGTGGCCAACAGCACGCTGAATATCGATCCGCTGAAAGGCGAGAAGGTGAAGCTGAATGTGTCTGGTGGGCTGCGTGAAGAGCTGAAAGTCGCGCTTAACCTGTCGGGCCCCGTTGGTGCGCAACTGGATGTGCAAACCCAGTTGGTAGAGGCGGGTTTACCCTTGGCGCTGACGCTGCAAAGCAAACAGCTGAAATGGCCGCTGACCGGCGAGGCACAGTATCAGGTTAATGATTTCCGCCTGCGCTTTAACGGCGAGGCCGCTGATTATGCGCTTTCTACCCGCGCTAATTTCAAAGGCCAGGATCTGCCACCGGCAGTGCTACAGCTGGATGGTAAAGGTAATCTTGAACAGTTCAGACTCGAGCGCCTGCGGTTGGTTGCGCTGGAGGGGAATACCGATCTGACGGCGCTGGTGGACTGGAGCAAAGCGATCAGCTGGACGTCACAGCTGACGCTGTCGGGCATTAATACCGCCAAGCAATGGCCGGAATGGCCAGCGCGCTTGGAAGGGAAAATCACCACCCGTGGCAGCCTGCACGGCGGCAGTTGGCAATTACAGGTGCCGGTGTTGCAGCTCGACGGCAATGTGAAACAAAACAAGGTATCAGCGCGGGGCTCTTTGCGTGGCAATGCGGCCGGGCAGTGGACGATCCCGGGTATCGATCTGGCGTTAGGGCGCAATACGCTCAACGTTAAAGGCCAGTTGGATGAGAAAAGCTGGGTGCTGGATGCCAATGTTGATGCAGCGCATCTCGACGGTGCTTTACCGGGGCTTGCAGGCAATGTCCGCGGGCAGTTGAAGCTGCGTGGGAATTTGCAGGCACCGCAGCTGTTGGCAGATCTGACCGCGACGGGCTTGCAATGGCAGGCGCTGCACATCAATCGGGTGAAGGTCAACGGCGATGTCCGTTCCAGCGATCAGATCCAGGGGCAACTGGCGGTACGGGTTGAACAGCTCAAACAGGATGCGCTGCAGGTCAATCTGTTGACGTTGGATGCCAGAGGCAGCGAGCGCCAACATCGGCTGCAAGTGAATATCGACGGTAAGCCGGTTTCCGGACAATTGGCCCTGGAGGGCAGCTTTTATCGTCAGCAACAGCGCTGGCGAGGCAACCTGAACAATACTCGTTTTGATACACCGGTGGGTGAATGGCGTCTTAGCCGTGCCATCGCGTTGGATTACCTGAATACGCAACAGAAGATCAGCGTAGGACCGCATTGCTGGGTGAACCCGAATGCCGAGCTGTGCGTACCTAGAACCATCGAGGCAGGGGCCAGCGGCCAGGCTAGCGTAGTACTCAACCGCTTTGACCTGGCAATGATCAAACCGTTCCTGGGGCCGGATACCGCCATGAACGGGGTCTTTACTGGCCGAGCTGACGTGAGTTGGCAACCGGGTGGCGCATTGCCACAGGCGAAGGTTTCCCTGGTGGGCAAGGGGGTGAAAGTGGTGCAGCAGGTGCAGGGTGCCGCATTGCCGATCGCCTTTGACACGCTAAACCTCAATGCGGGCTTGAACAATGGACGGGCACAGGCAGACTGGCTGATCAAGCTGACCAATAACGGCCAGTTTAACGGTAACGTTCAGATCGCCGATCCGCAGGTACGCCGTACCATCAGCGGCAACGTCAATATCACCAATGTGTCGCTGGCGCTGCTTAATCCGATACTGACGCAGGGCGAGAAAGCCGCGGGGATGCTGAATGCCAACCTGCAATTAGGCGGCAATGCGCAGAACCCACTGGTGTTTGGCCGTCTGGCGCTGGATAAGGTGGCGATCGTTGGCCACTGGATGCCGTTCGATATGACCGAAGGCCGCCTGGCGCTGAACTTCAACGGGATGACTTCGACCCTGGAAGGATTGCTGGCGACTACGCATGGGCAGCTCAATCTGTCTGGGGATGCCGACTGGCGGGATATCAATGCCTGGCGTGCACGTATTGCAGCCAAGGGCGATCGGTTGCGGGTGACCCTGCCGCCAATGGTCCGTATTGATGTTTCACCGGATGTGGTGTTTGAAGCCACGCCGCAGCTGTTCTCACTCAACGGTAGCGTAGATATCCCTTGGGCTCGTATCACGGTGCAAGAGCTACCGGAAAGCGCTGTCGGTGTTTCTCCTGATGAAGTGATGTTGAATAACCAGCTCAAGCCGATCCAACCGGCGACGGCAGGGATCCCAATCAACAGCAATCTGACGATCCGCGTGGGTAACGACGTGCGCCTGGATGCGTTCGGCCTGAAAGCCAGACTGCGTGGCGATCTGCGTGTGGCACAGGACCGAAATGGTCTGGGGGTGCATGGCCAGATTAATATTCCATCGGGGCGTTTCCATGCCTATGGCCAGGATCTGCTCGTGCGCAAAGGCCAACTGATCTTCTCTGGGCCACCGGATCAACCGTTGCTGAATATCGAAGCGATCCGTAATCCGGATGCGACGGAAGATGACGTGGTCGCAGGTGTTCGCGTGACCGGCATGGCCGATGCACCAAGGCTGGAAGTGTTCTCCGATCCGGCCAAGTCTCAGCAAGAAGCGCTGTCTTACCTGCTGCGCGGCCAGGGATTAGGGGCTGGCGGTGCCGATGGCAACGCCATGACCTCAATGTTAATTGGTATGGGGGTTGCACAAAGTGGTCAACTTGTGGGTAAAATCGGCGAGGCGTTTGGCGTAAGTAATCTGGCCCTTGATACCGAGGGAGTTGGCGACAGCTCTCAGGTAGTGGTGAGCGGCTATGTCCTCCCTGGCTTACAAGTAAAATATGGGGTGGGGATCTTCGACTCATTGGCCACGCTGACGTTGCGATACCGCCTGATGCCTAGGTTGTATCTGGAAGCGGTGTCTGGTCTCGACCAGGCACTGGATGTGCTCTATCAGTTTGAGTTTTAGCTATGCGAATAATTGTCTACGGCAGTTTACGACGCAAACAGGGAAACAGCCATTGGATGACCAACGCCCAATGGTTGGGTGAACATGAGTTAGAAGGCTACCAGCTTTATAATCTGGGGCACTACCCGGCGGCGATCCCTGGAGAGGGCACGGTACACTGCGAAGTGTATCGTATTAACTCATCGATTCTGGCCGAGCTGGACGAGTTGAAAAGCAATACCAAAGACTACAAGCGCGAGCTGATCCGCACGCCTTATGGCAGTGCGTGGATCTACCTGTATAGACACAGTGTGGACGGTTTCCCGCGGATTGAAAGCGGTGACTGGCTGAAGCGTCTTGACGAAAAGCAGTAAAAAAAACACCGCTCATCTGGGCGGTGTTTTTTTATCAGTTCGGGCGAGAATTACTTCTTGGCGCGCTCGAAAGAGGCAACGATCTCAGCTTTGGCTGCGGCAGCGTCTGCCCAACCTTCCACTTTCACCCATTTGCCTTTTTCCAGATCTTTGTAGTGTTCAAAGAAGTGGCTGATCTGCGCTTTCAGCAGTTCTGGCAGGTCGTTCACATCTTTGATGTGATCGTACTCTTTGGTCAGTTTGCTGTGCGGTACGGCAATCAGTTTTGCGTCTTCACCGGCTTCGTCGGTCATTTTCAGCACGCCAACTGGGCGGCAGCGGATCACTGAGCCTGGTTGCAGTGGGTATGGGGTTGGCACCAACACGTCTACCGGGTCACCGTCCAGTGACAGAGTGTGGTTGATGTAACCGTAGTTGCACGGGTAGAACATCGCTGTGGACATGAAACGGTCAACGAACAGCGAGCCGGTTTCCTTGTCGATTTCGTATTTGATTGGATCGGCGTTAGCCGGGATTTCGATAACTACGTAGATGTCTTCTGGCAGGTCTTTGCCAGCAGGGACCAGGTTCAAGCTCATGTCGGTTTCCTTTAATCAAACCAGAAATGGAGTGGCGGCTATTATAGCGGAGTCTTTTGTGATTTCCCGCCCTTTTCATCATTGAGATGCTGACTGGTCTGTAACAGCAACTTTTCCAGATTAATCCTCTATTGATTGAAGTTTACTCCCCGGCTGCCGATAACTTCCTCAAATAATAACGGTCCAGCCGCTAGCTGGCCCTGCCTTCTTGCCTCCTCTACATCTGAAGCTACTTTTTTCTAAAGCCGGGAAACACTCATGTTAAAAAAGATCACCGTTAAGGCCGGGCTGATTGCCCTGTTGAGCCTGATGACGTTGCTGTTGATTGTTGTCAGCATCATCGGGGTTAAAGCCATTAACGACGGAACACGTTCGCTACAGACTCTGAACCAGATCCTGGGGGAAGAGCTGGGTTCGTTGGCCAACAGCTCCAACCTGGCGCTACGGGCCAGAACGGCTGCCTCGCTTGCAGTACGCCAGCGCGAGATTGGTCAGATTGAGGTTGCTGACGCCTCTGTGGGGCGCATTTATGGCTATCTGGAACAGTCGAAAAAGGAAATGGCGCGCTTTGTCGACGTAGGCACGGTGACCGAACGGGGTCGTCAATTCTCAATGCGCATGCAGGCGAGCTATCGCGCCTATCTGGAACAAGGCATTGCGCCCATGGCGGCGGCGATAAAGGCGGGGAAGTTGGATGACTATTACGCCATTCAAGAAAATCATATCTCTAAGCTGAGCATTGCTTTTGAAGCCGACCTCAGTGAGTTCCGCGCGTTTGCCATGGAGATTGGCCAGCAGCATGCGCATGAGGCAGAAAGAAATGCCAGCACCAAGATTATCCTGATCGTTGCGGCTGGGCTGCTCAGCGTGTTACTGGCGGTGCTGGCCTGGTTTGCTATGCGTGTGATCTTGCTGCGCCCGTTAGATGAGTCGATCGTCCAATTGGAACATATCGCCGCAGGGGATCTGACCCACGAAATTAGCGGTGAAGGTGATACCGAAATGGGGCGCTTGGTGCACGCCATGCAGCGTATGCAGCAATCGCTGGTGATGTCGGTCAGTAAAGTCCGCGATGCCAGCAGCCAGATCGATACCGGCTCCCGCGAGTTGGCTGCGGGTAACGTTCATCTGGCGCAGCGTACGGAGGAATCGGCCGCTTCGCTGGAGCAAACCGCCGCCAGTATGGAGCAGTTGACCTCTACGGTGAAAATGAATGCTGAAAACTGCGAACAGGCCAACCAGTTGGCACTGAGCGTCTCCGATATTGCCGAACAGGGCAGTGACGTGGTCAGCCAGGTGATGAGCAAGATGCAGGCCATTACCGACAGCTCACGACGCATCGCCGACATCATCAGCGTGATGGATGGTATCTCCTTCCAGACCAATATCCTGGCGCTCAACGCGGCGGTAGAGGCAGCACGCGCCGGTGAGCAAGGCCGTGGTTTTGCCGTGGTGGCCGGTGAGGTACGCAGCCTGGCCCAACGCAGTGCGCAATCGGCCAAAGAGATCAAAGGGCTGATCGAGGTTTCACAACACCGCGTGCGGGAAGGTGAACAGATGGCGGCTACGGCGGCGAAGACCATGAACGGAATAACCGGGGAAGTGGGGCGCGTCACGGCGCTGATGCGTGAAATCTCGGCGGCCACTCGCGAACAAAGCAGTGGTATCGAGCAGGTCAACCTAGCGGTAGTGCAAATGGATCAGGTGGCACAGCAGAATGCGGCGCTGGTGGAAGAGTCTGCGGCGGCAACGCGCTCTTTGGAAGAGCAGGCGCAGCTATTGGCACAGAGTATGGCTGTGTTCAAACTATGATATGAAGGGGCGGCATGCCGCCCCTTTTAACTCGTTACTGGTCCGGGAAATCAGCAATAAAGCGTTCGGCGTCTTCTACCATCGATTTGGTGCCGACGAAGAATGGCGCACGCTGGTGCAGTTGTTGCGGCACGATATCCAGAATACGGTTTTTACCATCGCTGGCTTTCCCACCGGCCTGTTCAGCCAGGAACGCCATCGGGTTGCATTCATACAGCAGACGCAGCTTGCCCTGTGGGTGGCTGGCGGTGCTTGGGTAGATATAGATGCCGCCCTTGAGCAGGTTACGGTGGAAGTCGGCAACCAGTGAACCGATATAGCGTGAGGTATAAGGGCGCTGGGTGGCTTCATCCTGCTCTTGGCAGTATTTGATGTATTTCTTCACCCCGAGCGGGAACTTGATGTAGTTACCTTCGTTGATGGAATACATATTGGCTTTTTCCGGGAAGCGCACTTTCTCGTGGGAGAGGCAGAACACCCCCAGAGACGGATCGTAGGTAAAGGCATGCACGCCATAACCGGTGGTGTACACCAGCATGGTGGAGGAGCCATAAACCACATAACCGGCCGCTACCTGGGCATGGCCAGGCTGCAGGAAATCTTCTTCGGTGACTGGCGTGCCAATCGGGGTGATGCGGCGATAGATAGAGAAGATCGTCCCGACCGAGACGTTCACATCAATGTTGGACGAGCCGTCCAACGGATCCATCAACACCACATACTTGCCATTTTCAGCTCGCTCGCCGTCGAAAATCACGATCTCGTCTTCTTCTTCCGACGCGATGCCTGCAACTTCCCCACGAGCCTTCAACGCGGCTTTCAGCTTTTCGTTCGCGAACAGGTCCAGCTTCATCTGAACTTCGCCCTGAACGTTGGAAATGCCGTTAGTCCCCAAGATATCAACCAAACCCGCCTTGTTGATATCACGATGAATGATTTTGGCACCCAGTTTGATGGCAGAAAGTAATGAAGTCAGCTCACCGGTGGCGTGAGAGAAGTCGTGTTGTTTCTCGACGATAAATTCGCCTAACGTTTTCATGACACAATCCCTGAATCTACGGATGGATAGCGGCTTGTTAACATACCGCCAACGTTTTCGTCAGCAGTGTAGCCCAAAGCAACTTGCGATTCATAGGCAAATCCATTTCTTCTGAGCGATTCTGAGCGCTAGAATAGGCAGTAAATCGATGCACTAACATGAGAAACCTAATGCGCATACATATTCTTGGGATCTGCGGCACCTTTATGGGTGGGCTAGCCATGTTGGCTCGTTCACTGGGGCATGAGGTGACCGGTTCAGATGCCAACGTCTATCCTCCGATGAGTACCTTACTGGAAAAGCAGGGGATCGATCTGATCCAGGGTTACGATCCTGCCCAGTTGGATCCGGCTCCTGATCTGGTAATTATCGGCAATGCCATGAGCCGTGGTAATCCTTGCGTAGAAGCGGTGCTGGAACAGAGCATTCCTTACATGTCTGGCCCTCAGTGGCTGCATGATTATGTCCTGCGCGATCGCTGGGTACTGGCGGTAGCGGGAACACACGGTAAAACCACCACCGCCGGGATGGCGACCTGGATCCTGGAAGCCTGCGGCTATCAGCCGGGCTTTGTGATCGGCGGCGTACCGGGCAATTTTGATGTCTCGGCCCGTCTTGGCGGCAGCCCGTTCTTTGTCATAGAAGCCGATGAGTATGACTGTGCCTTCTTCGACAAACGCTCCAAGTTCGTTCATTACTGCCCGCGCACGTTGATCATGAACAACCTCGAGTTCGATCACGCCGATATTTTTGACGATCTGAAAGCCATCCAGAAACAGTTCCACCACCTGGTGCGCCTGGTGCCGGGCCAAGGCAAGATTATCCTGCCGGAAAACGACACCCATCTGAAACAGGTGATGGCAATGGGATGCTGGAGCGAACAGGAATGGGTCGGGGAAGGGGGCGCGTGGCGTGCACACAAACTGACGACGGATGCCAGCCATTACGAAGTGTTCCTCAACGGCGAGAAGGTGGGCGAGGTTAACTGGGCACTGGTGGGCGAACACAACATGCATAACGGCCTGATGGCGATCGCCGCTACCCGCCATGTTGGCGTACAGCCAGCCGATGCCTGCCGTGCGCTGGGAGACTTTATCAATGCCCGCCGCCGTCTGGAATTGCGTGGTGAAGCCAATGGTGTCACGGTGTATGACGACTTTGCCCATCATCCCACCGCCATTCTGGCTACCTTGGCGGCGCTGCGTGGCAAAGTGGGCGGCACCGCACGCATCCTGGCCGTGCTGGAGCCGCGCTCAAACACCATGAAAATGGGGATCAGCAAAAACGATCTGGCCCCCTCACTGGGCCGTGCCGACGAAGTGTTCCTGTTCCAGCCTCACCACATCCCGTGGCAGGTAGCGGAAGTTGCCGAAGCTTGCGTTCAGCCCGCGCACTGGAGTGCCGATCTGGATACGTTGGTGGAGATGATTGTGAAAACCGCGCAGCCGGGTGACCATATTCTGGTGATGAGCAACGGCGGGTTTGGCGGCATTCATGACAAACTGCTGGCAGGGCTGGCTAACAAGGCCGAACCGAAAGAAACCTACTGACGTTTAGTTAAACGGGCGCCGCATGCGGCGACCCTACCACTATGAGGCCGCTGATGCGGCCTTTTTTGCCCCCATAAAAAAGCCCTCGCGAGCGAGGGCAATGGGGTTCGTCGGATAGGACGACGATAATTTCCAAGATACTGGCGTTTACCTGAGAACTCGGCAGTGGCAGTGACGAGGGTAGTCAGTTCAGTAAGCGCGACCTTGGATTTTTACTTGTAGATTTCAGCCGTTGCGTGCCAGTTGCCATTTTCATAGGCTTCGATCACACGGTAGGCTTTGGCCCCTTGCTGGTCCGCTTTATCAGACAGCGCCTGACGGATATCAGAAGGTGCGCCACCCACGCCGCTAGCGGTGATGGTGCCGACAGACTGCAGATTGCTGGCTTGGGCATCAGTGACCAGGTTAGCCGCAGAAGCACCGAAAGAAACGGCAGACAGCAGGCTAAGTGCAACGAGAGTAGTTTTCATGTTCATAGTACTTGGATCCTTAATCGTTCAGAGATAACGGCCTGGAAGGGCTTTACAGCGTTTTTTATACTTGAAGGCGGTTATCTACTTGGTTTTTTACCAGAGAGTTGTCGTGCAATGCTCAGATAACATCTTGTACTTATTTGTAAATCTCGGCGGTAGCGTGGTAGTTGCCTTCATTACGAGCTTCGATCACGCGGTAAGCGGTCGCGCCTTGAGCATCGGCTTTGGCAGACAGTGCCTGACGGATATCAGAAGGTGCTGCACCGACGCCGCTCACGGTGATGGTACCGGCAGACTGCAGCTTTTCAGCCTGCGAAGCATCAATGGATTGTGCTGCGAATGCACCGAAAGACAGCATGGACAGCAGGCTAATTGTCGCTACAGTAGTTTTAATTTTCATGATTTATCCTCTTCGTATTCTTTTATCAGTTCCAATGAACTGTGATTTACGTCACGAAAATGAGTATACATCTAGTAACGGCAAAAATTAATAGCTGGCTAACAGTTTCTAGTGAAACTTTATTGGGGTGGCCGTTACTTTTAATAACCTAATGGAATAAAAAACGGCGATAAAATGCACTTCTGATGTTAAATTTATGTAATTTCAATGAGCTAAGTGCTTTTGACTAAAAGTGCGGAAGCTTCCAGTCACTATCACTAGTCACCAAGAAATGTCATTGAAATGTGCTGCAGGTCGGCTTATTGGCAGTTTTAAACGTGGTAGGCAGCGCTGGAGAAGTAAACGAGGGGTTAATAAAGGGTGCACCGCCCGCGACGGAAAGCCGCAGGCTGTGCTGAATGCATCAAAGTTCCTGTTCGAACAAGGAGAGAATGGCTTCAAACAGTTGACGTGCGGTAAAGGAGCTGGCCGGAGTGACAAAAATAGTATCGTCACCGGCAATGGTGCCCAGGATCCCTTCGGATTTGCCCAGTGAGTCCAACAGGCGGGCAATCAGCTGCGCCGCACCTGGGCTGGTATGGATCACCACCACCGCATCGTTATGGTCCACGTCCAGCACCAGATTCTTGAGCGGGCTGGTGGTGGTAGGGACACCGAGTTCAGCCGGGAGGCAGTACACCATCTCCATTTTTGCATTACGCGTGCGTACCGCCCCGAACTTGGTCAGCATGCGTGATACCTTGGACTGGTTAATGTTCTCGAAGCCTTCTTCTTGCAGCGCCAAAACGATCTCGCCTTGAGAACTGAATTTTTCTTCTTTCAATAACGCCTTAAACGCCTTGATCAGATCTTCCTGCTTTGCGGGATTACGCATTTTGCACCGTGGAATGTTGGTAATAGAGCTGATTATTATGCATATAAATGCATTTTTATGCAATATGGGGGCCGTCTGGAAAATCAAAAATGCCCAGACAGAAAGGCAAGAGCGCGATTTTAACAAAATCCGATGCTCATGAATATGCCCTTTCGGTGCGGGAAGCGAGTCAGCTCTCCGGTAACGAAAATGTTATTAAAATGATGTTGTTCTGATGTTACGTAAGGGTGTAATGTAACCGCCGGTTAACGCGATCGTGAAAAGCTTGGCACTATTTTCGATTAGTGTGCGCTATGCCCTTAATGCATAAGCTATTTACTTTAAAATGCTCGCAACATCGGCCATTTTATTGCGCCAGATCTAAAACCGACTGTTAAGAGGTTGTTTTTAAAGGCGTGATAAATTAAGGTCCGTGACCAAAGAATTCACGGCGCTTTTATATTTAAGACAATAAAGGAGTATAGGATGAAAGTTGCAGTTCTCGGTGCTGCTGGCGGTATCGGCCAGGCCCTCGCCCTTCTACTCAAGACCCAGCTTCCTTCAGGTTCTGAACTCTCCCTCTACGACATTGCCCCTGTTACCCCAGGCGTTGCCGTTGACTTAAGCCACATCCCAACCGCAGTTAAAATCAAAGGCTTCAGTGGCGAAGATGCAACCCCTGCGCTGCACGGTGCGGACGTGGTGCTGATTTCTGCTGGCGTTGCGCGTAAACCAGGGATGGATCGTTCCGATCTGTTCAACGTAAACGCTGGCATCGTACGCAACCTGATTGAGCAAGTGGCCAAAACCTGCCCGAAAGCCTGCATCGGTATCATCACCAACCCGGTGAATACCACGGTAGCCATTGCGGCAGAAGTGTTGAAGAAAGCGGGTGTTTACGACAAAAACAAACTGTTTGGCATCACATCGCTGGATATCATCCGTTCCAACACCTTCGTCGCGGAACTGAAAGGCAAACAACCGGAAGAACTGAACGTACCGGTGATTGGCGGCCACTCAGGCGTGACCATCCTGCCTCTGCTGTCGCAGATCCCTGGCGTAAGCTTTAGCGATCAGGAAGTGGCTGATTTGACCAAACGTATCCAGAATGCGGGTACCGAAGTGGTTGAAGCCAAAGCCGGTGGCGGTTCTGCAACCCTGTCTATGGGCCAGGCTGCTGCACGTTTTGGTCTGTCTCTGGTGCGTGCGCTGAGCGGTGAGAAAGGTGTAGTGGAATGCGCTTATGTTGAAGGGGATGGCAAATATGCCCGCTTCTTTGCACAGCCGCTGCTACTGGGTAAAAACGGTATCGAAGAGCGTAAAGATATCGGTACCCTGAGTGCCTTCGAGCAAAAAGCGCTGAGCGAAATGCTGGACGTGCTGCACAAAGATATCGAACTGGGTGAGAAGTTTATCAACAACTGATCCCTCAGAATGTGATGTTTTGATAAGCCGCCGGGCCGAATCCGGCGGCTTTCTTATGTTTATCATGATTTGATTCGACTTTTCCGATCTCGCAGATGATGGGTAAGCGGATCAAAATACCTGCTCGGCCAGATCTCTGCCGGATGTACGTTCAGTGCATCAGCAATCAACCACTCTCCCTTGGGCCAAGGACGTGACAACGCGTTGGCCAACGTCGATGAACTTAGCCCTGCCCCCCGAGAAACCGCTGCCAGAGTGGTACCTCTCTTCTTCAAAGCCGCGATGACGTCTGCTGGATGCCAATCTGGGTCCCGTGAATTCATATTTTCATTCCTTTTTTGATTAGAGAAAGTTCTGTTAGTGGTATAACTAACAGGTCAGTATTAATCGTTTGAACAACGTGAAGCGTTTATTCAGAAACTAGAATACCACCAAGTTTCCCAAAAATACCTTATGGTTTCTGAAAAATTTGTCTTGCCACACTATTGTCCCGAGATCATGGCTATGAAAAACGAGTGGTTTGCTGCCAAGGAGCTGATAGGCATCGCAGGATTACCGTCCTCTACACAGGGAATCAACCTAATGGCCCGGCGCGAAAATTGGCTCAGCCGTCGCCGCAAAGGCGTACAAGGCAAGGCGCTGGAATACCATATCGACAGCTTGCCTACCGGCGTCAAAAACCTGCTGGTATTGCGCGAAGAGCCTGCGATCTATGAGGCCGGGCGTCAGGACCCGCTGGCGGTGTGGGTCGAATACTATTACCAGCTTTCAGACAGTGAGCGTGGCCAAGTGATGGCGTTTTTGATGCGTGAAGGTATGGATAGCCTGCTGGCCTGGATTGCTGAAAAGAACAAACAGTAAATCTCCTCGGCCGATGTGCACTTAGTAAGGGGGCCGCATGCTGCTCCCACCAGGCTCCTTTCTGCGTCGCCTCTGTGTTTCCCTCTCCTTGTTTAGTAAGTATTTCTTGAGTATTTCGCCAATTTTTTGGTTATTGGCAATGGCCTGGTTAATGTTATAACTAACTTATTGGCATTAGTGGTTCATGCAACTGGAAGGTCTGATAAGTCAGTTAGGGGTAACGCCGTGATCAAGGAGGGGGAATGGACCAGGAGTGGTTTACCGCCAACGAACTGAAAGAGAAGGGTGAATTGGGCAGCTCCCCGCAAGGGATCAATAAGCGAGCACGTGAGCAAAATTGGCTATGGCAGCGGCGTTTTGGCAAGCAGGGGGTGACTAAGGAGTATCATATCAGCAGCCTGCCCCTCTCGACTCAAAACGAGTTGTATCCCCAGCGGTATCCCCTTGCCGCAGAGGAATCGGCGGCTTATACCGTCTTACGTGATGGCGATCCTTGGGTGCGTTTGCAGAGCTATCTGGCAGGTATGAAACCTGACGAATACGCGGTTTTAGTGAGTTTTCTGGCGGAGAATGGGGCTGCGGGGCTACTGGATCTCATTAGCAAGGCAAATAAATAGGCCCGCATTGCAGGCCTATTTGAATATTAAGAAACTTAAATTTCTTAAAAGTCTCGTTGAACCGCCAGATGCGCTAATCCTTCCAGTGCGGTTCGATAAGGCGAGTCGGGCAAAATCTGCAATGCGGCGATCGCCTTGTCCGCTTCTTCTTCTGCGCGCTGACGTGTATAGGTGAGTGAACCACACTCCTGCATGGTAGCCAGAACCGGCTCCAGCAGATGGCGGCCATTCCCCTGTTCAATCGCGCCACGGATCATCGCAGACTGCTCGGCATTGCCATTATGCATCGCATGCAACAACGGCAGCGTCGGCTTGCCCTCGTTCAAGTCATCGCCGGTATTTTTACCCAGGGTCACGCCGTCTGCACTGTAGTCCAGCAGATCGTCGATCAGTTGGAATGCGGTGCCAAGATAGCGGCCATAGTCTTGCAGCGCCTGCTCTTCGGCCGGGTTAGCCTCGGAGAGGATGGCTGATGATTGGGCTGCCGCTTCAAACAGACGAGCGGTTTTGCTGTAGATGACCCGCATATAGTTTTCTTCACTGATATTCGGATCGTTGACGTTCATCAACTGCAGCACTTCACCTTCGGCGATTACGTTGACCGCTTCGGACATCACTGCCAGCACGCGCAGCGATTCCAGGCTGGTCATCATCTGGAAAGCACGCGTATAAATGAAATCACCCACCAACACGCTGGCGGCATTGCCAAACGCCGCGTTGGCGGTCGCCTTGCCACGGCGCATGTCGGACTCATCCACCACGTCATCATGCAACAGGGTAGCGGTATGGATGAACTCTATCAGAGCAGCGACGGCAATGTGTTTATCGCCTTGATAGTGCAAGGCCCGTGCCGCCAGAACGGCGATCATCGGGCGAATGCGCTTACCGCCACCGCTGATAATGTAATAGCCAAGTTGATTGATGAGCGTGACATCGGAATTCAACTGTTCGAGAATTGTTGCGTTCACGGCCGCCATATCTTGCGCGGTTAACTCAGTAATTTGTTCTAGGTTCATTGTATTTTTTTCAGCTGTGTTTCTGTTGACCGCGATGAGAACGCTGCTCACATCGGTACATGGCGGTAACTGTCCTGTTGATTGTACTTGAAAATCGGCCCAGATAAACGTTGTGAGAGAAACTGTGTTTTTTTTCTTCTTTTTTCACCTTCTGGCCCTAATCTGCTCTTGTCATATGCGGGATTATTGCGTAGAATTCGCGCCCTATTGTGAATATTTATAGCGCGCTCTGTACTGAACAGTTGGGCACGCGGAAAGCGGAGTTTTATATGTACGCGGTTTTCCAAAGTGGTGGTAAACAACACCGAGTAAGCGAAGGTCAGACCGTTCGCTTGGAAAAGCTGGACATCGCAACTGGTGAAGCGGTTGAGTTTGACCAGATTCTGATGATCGCTAATGGCGAAGATATCAAAATCGGCGTTCCTTTCGTCGATGGCGGTAAGATCAAAGCTGAAGTGGTTGCTCACGGTCGTGGCGAAAAGATCAAGATTGTTAAGTTTCGTCGTCGTAAGCACTATCGTAAGCAGCAAGGTCACCGTCAGTGGTTCACTGATGTTAAAATCACCGGCATCAGCGCTTAAGTTAGGAGAGCGGATTAATGGCACACAAAAAGGCTGGCGGCTCGACTCGTAACGGTCGCGATTCAGAAGCTAAACGTCTGGGCGTAAAACGCTTTGGCGGCGAAGCAGTACTGGCAGGCAGCATCATCGTTCGTCAGCGCGGCACCAAATTCCACGCTGGTACCAACGTGGGTTGCGGCAAAGACCACACTCTGTTTGCTTTGAAAGACGGTAAAGTCAAATTCGAAGTTAAAGGCCCGAGCAATCGTAAATTTATCAGCATCGAAGCTGAATAATTTTTCGAGCCTTACGAAATAGATGTTAAGCCCCGCAATTCGTTGCGGGGCTTTTTACATTTATAGATTGCTTGTGCCTGGCGGCACAACGCACAGACAGTGAGAAGATGGAAAAAAAACAGCAGGCTGGCGTTGGTATTTTTCTGGCGGTCACCACAGCGGTTTGCTGGGGCGCACTGCCTATCGCAATGAAAGAAGTGCTGGAAGTGATGGAGCCGTTTACCATCGTCTGGTATCGCTTTACGATTGCCGCCATCGGCCTGGGGATGATCCTGGCAGTGCGCGGGCGTTTACCTCCGGTGAAAATGTTCCGTCAACCCCGCTGGTTGCTGTTGCTGGCGATCGCCACTGCCGGGTTGTTGGGCAACTTTGTCTTCTTCAGCTCTTCGCTGCAATATTTGAGTCCGACGGCCTCGCAGGTTATCGGCCAACTCTCGCCGGTGGGCATGATGTTCGCCAGCGTATTGATCCTGAAAGAAAGGATGCGTATCACTCAGGTGATTGGCGCTCTGATGCTGATCTGCGGGCTGATGCTGTTTTTCAACGTCAGCCTGATCGAGATCTTCACTCAGTTCACAGACTACACGCTCGGTGTGTTGTTGGGCGTGTGTGCAGCCATGGTTTGGGTGACCTATGGCGTGGCGCAGAAAGTATTACTGCGTCGATTGGCCTCACCGCAGATCCTGGTCTTGTTGTACACTTTATGTGCGATCGCGTTATTCCCGCTTGCGAAGCCAGCGGTGATTTTCCAGCTCAGCGGCTGGCAATTGGCCTGTCTGCTGTTCTGTGGTGCTAACACGCTGATTGGTTATGGTGCGCTGGCGGAAGCGATGGCGCGCTGGCAGGCGGCCCAGGTGAGTGCGTTAATCACGCTGACTCCCCTGTTTACCCTGCTGTTTTCAGATTTATTGGCGCTGGCCTGGCCACAGGTATTTACCGCCCCGGCATTGAATGTCGTTGGCTATGTAGGTGCTTTTGTGGTGGTTGCAGGCGCCATGTTTTCCGCAATTGGTCACCGTTGGTGGCCGCGACGGGCAGAAACCAACCTGGTTGCTTCTTTGAAGCGGCCCGGTGAATGAGTTACGGAGACGGTAAATGAAGTTTGTAGATGAAGCAGCGATCCTGGTCGTGGCAGGTGATGGCGGTAATGGTTGCGTCAGCTTCCGCCGCGAAAAATACATCCCGAACGGTGGGCCAGATGGCGGTGACGGCGGTGACGGCGGTGACGTTTACCTGGTGGCAGACGAAAACCTGAATACCCTGATCGATTACCGCTTTGAAAAATCTTTCCGGGCCGAACGTGGCCAGAATGGTCAGAGCCGTGACTGTACCGGTAAACGCGGTAAAGATGTTGAAATCAAGGTACCGGTCGGTACCCGTGTGCAGGATCAGGGCACCGGTGAGATCCTCGGTGATATGACCCGTCATCAGCAACGTCTGATGGTGGCTAAGGGCGGTTGGCACGGCCTGGGCAACACCCGTTTCAAATCCTCGGTAAACCGTGCCCCGCGCCAAAAAACGCTGGGTACCAAAGGCGAGATGCGCGATATCCTGTTGGAGCTGCTGCTGCTGGCGGATGTGGGCATGTTGGGCCTGCCGAACGCCGGTAAGTCGACCTTCATTCGCGCGGTTTCTGCTGCCAAGCCAAAAGTGGCGGACTATCCGTTCACCACGCTGGTGCCGAGCCTGGGCGTGGTACGTATGGACCATGAACAAAGCTTCGTGGTGGCGGACATTCCTGGCCTGATCGAAGGCGCACATGAAGGTGCTGGCCTGGGGATCCGTTTCCTGAAACACCTGGAGCGTTGCCGCGTGTTGTTGCACCTGGTGGACATTGCGCCGATCGACGAGTCCGATCCGGTAGAGAATGCCAAGGTCATCATCAACGAGCTCAACCAGTACAGCGAGAATCTGTCGCACAAGCCACGCTGGCTGGTGTTCAACAAAGTTGACCTGCTGGACGAGGAAGAGGCCGCCGAGCGCGCCAAGGCGATCGTAGAAGGCATGGGTTGGGAAGGTAAGTACTACATGATCTCCGCTGCGAACCGCGAAGGCGTTAACGCGCTGTGCTGGGACGTGATGAATTTCATCAATACGCAACCTAAAGCCATGGCGATCGAAGAAAGCGCGCCAGAAAAAGTCGAGTTCATGTGGGATGATTACCACCGTGAGCAAATCGCTGAAGTGGAAGCTGAAGCGGATGACGATTGGGATGATGATTGGGATGAAGATGACGACGAAGGCGTCGAAATCGTCTACCAGAAGTAATTCTGCGTAATAAAGTAAGGGCTCGGTTCGATGAACCGGGCCCTTGTTGTTTGTTGCGGTTGCTGAAACCTCAATCGATGATGCGACGCTAGTGATTCAAAATATTATCGGGTAACCAGCACTGTGCATCCAGGCCGCTGGCATCGGTGCGGTTTTCCAGACGTAGACAGCCGCGGTGCAGTTGTACGATACGGATCACGATATTCAATCCTAGCCCGCTGCCGCCATAACGCTGATCCATCCGGCGGAAGGCCTGAGTCAACTCTCCCGCCATTTCTTGCTTGATACCCGGTCCCTCGTCGAGCACCTGTAAACGTTGCCCATTATTCTCGGGGGTGAGCTGAACACGAATGACACTCTTCTCGGGGCCATAGCGGTGCGCATTTTCAACCAGATTACGCAGCATCAGGCGTAGCAGCACCGGATCGCCATGGGTCGGGGCACTGGCTGGCAGTCGCCAGACAATATTTTGCCCGCGTAGAGCGGCAAGCTCCTCCAGCTCACCCTGCAGCGGCTTGATAACGTTGGCCACCCAGTCAAACTGCTGGTAATGGCCGCTGGCGAAATCCTGCCCGGCGCGCGATAGCATCAGCAATTGCTCAACCACGTGCATCAGTTGGTCAATGCGGGCGATCAACTGTTTACTGCCCGCAACCCCCTGTTGCTCCATCAGTTCCAGATGCAGCCGGATCCCCGCCAGCGGCGTGCGTAATTCGTGGGCAGCATCGGCAGTGAACAGCCGCTCTTGCTGGATGGTATGATCAAGGCGCGAAAATAGCTGATTCAATGCCTTGGTGACCGCCACCATCTCCAGACTGTCGCTGGTTATCGGCAACGGCGTAAGATTATCTGCCGAACGTTTCTCCAGCTTTTCCTGCAGTTGATTCAGCGGCCGGATAATCCAGCTGATGGCCCAGAAGGAGGCCAGCAGGGTCACCACCATCATGATCAGCGAAGGGGCTAGCAGGGAAGCGATCGCTTCGGCAATCTCGGTATCGACCCGTTCGTTGCGGACTTTGGCCGACAGGGTTTCATCTACCAGGAAACTGATTTGCTCCTGGCTTTCGTGCCATAACCAAAACGCGCTGATGAGCTGGGTGACCAGCAGGATCAGGGCCAACATCAGCAGCAAACGACGGCGCATGCTGATCAAGATGCTGGCTCCAGTCGGTAACCGATGCCACGAACGGTACGGATACGATCTTTGCCCAGTTTACGGCGCAAGTTGTGCATATGGACTTCGAGGGTATTCGAGCCCAGATCGTCGTTCCAGGTATAGAGATCCTGTTGCAACAGCTCACGGTTGACGGTTTGCCCGGCCCGCATCATCAGACGCGACAGAATGGCAAACTCTTTCGGCGTGACGTCTATCGCCTGCTGTTGCAGATACACCTGCTGGCTGGACAGGTTGAGTGTCAGATCGTCCTGTTGCAGCAGGTTATCGCTGTGGCCCTGATAGCGGCGGATCAACGCCCGGACCCGGGCTTGCAGCTCAATTAGCGCAAAGGGTTTGACCAGATAGTCATCGGCACCGGCGTCCAGGCCATCGACACGGTCTTGCAACGCGTCGCGTGCGGTGAGGATCAACACCGGGATGCTGATGTGCTGACGCCGCCACTGCCGCAGCAGGGTGGCACCGTCGATATCTGGCAGGCCGAGGTCGAGGATCACCATACTGTACTGGCTGGTGACGATCAGGCTATTGGCCTGCGCAGCACTGGCCGCACAATCGCAGGCGTAGCCTTCGTTGGACATTGCCAACGCCACGCCTTGCTGCAATAACTCATCATCCTCAACAATCAGTAGCTTCATGCCCTTGGGCCTCAATTGTTCTGATAGATATCCCGATACAGCCGGCTTTCGAACCGCACCAGCGGCGCTCGGCGCTGTTTCTGATCTTCTGGCGGTACTGCGTAACCTGATAGATATTGGACAAAGGCAAGGCGCTGACCGCTGGCCGTGGTGATAAAGCCTGCCAGGTTATAGACCCCTTGCAGCGCCCCGGTTTTGGCAGAAACCTTACCGTCAACCCCGGCTTCGTGCAGGCCACCACGATAGCGCAGCGTGCCGTCATAACCGGACAGCGGCAACATCGAGATAAAGTTGAGCTCGCTGTCGTGCTGAGCAATATATTGTAACGCCTGCATCATGGTTGCGGGCGCCAGCAGGTTGTGGCGCGACAGGCCAGAGCCGTCCACCACGATGCTGTTACCCAGATCTACCCCTGCCTTCTGGCGCAGAACCTGGCGTACTGCATCTGCCCCCGCGCGCCAGGTGCCCGGTACGCCAAAGCGTTCATGGCCGATAGTGCGAAACACGGTATCGGCAATCATGTTGTCTGACTTCTTCAGCATGATTTTCAGCAAGTCATGCAACGGTGCAGACTGCGTCTGGGCAATCACCGTGCCCGTCATGCCTGGCTGGGTTTGGCGTTTCAAATGGCCGCCAATCTGGATCCCTGACTTGACCAGCTCATCTTTCAGGATGGCACCGGCATAGCTGGCTCCGTCTTGAATGGCGAATGCCAACGGCAGCGGTTCACTGCGCTGGGTCAGGCATCCGGTCAGTGTAAAGCGGTTCAATTCGCCCGGCACCACATCCAGTTCACAATATTGGGCATCCGGAGAGCCTTTCGCCAGCGTTCTTACCTGGCTGAACATATTGACCGGGTAGAATGAGGCTACGCGAATAAACGCCATCTCACCGGGGTTAGGGGCGCTATAAAGGGAAACCGAGAAACAGTTGCGATCGACAATCGCTGCCGCTGGCGGGGCGCTGAAACATTGGGTCATATCGTTCCAGGGCCAGCCGGGCGCTTTGTCATGGCTGGCAAATACCGAGGTATCGACCAGCACATCGCCGCTGATTTCGCGCACTCCCTGTTTTTTCAGTTCCGCCACCATATTGCGCAGATTCTGCCGCTTGAAGGTGGGATCTCCGCTGAAACGGGCGATAAGGTTGCCACGCAACACGCCATCCGTGATGTTGCCCTGACTTTCCAGTGTCGTGGTGAAGCGATAGTCCGGCCCGAGCTGCAACAAAGCCGCCAGCGCGGTAAGCACCTTCTGGGTGCTGGCCGGGAGTGCCATTTGCTGTGAGTGATAGTCGATGGTTGGCGTGGTCGCGCCAATCTTCTGAACTATCAGGGCCAGGTTCGCCCCATCAGGCAAATATTGGGTGTAATCTTCAACCGGGGCCGCATGGGCATTAACAGCAAATGCGCAGGCCAAAACACTGACAATTCGTGAAAAACGCATAATCTCGGGGTAACAGCTGGATAACGTGCTGTCATACTACGGTGCATCAAGGGATAAAGTAAACGATGACCCTTAAGGAACTCTAGGCTAAAATGCGTATCAAAATGCAAAATCGACGCTGACTTGGAGCAAACCTCCGAGCTCGGTTTCTTTTGTTTATCGCCTGGAGACGGAAGGCGCAACGTCTGCCGTAATTTCATACGAACACGTCAGGATGACGCTAATGCCCTGGGGATGTCGAGCTGCGGTTAGCTTGCAACACCACGGGTATATTTGAACAGGATAGATTTAGAGGTATTTAACGATGAAACAGATCCCGATGACCTTGTTTGGCGCAGAACAGCTGCGTGAAGAACTAGAATATTTGAAAGGTGTGCGTCGCCCGAAAATCATTGCCGACATCGCCACCGCACGCGAACACGGTGACCTGAAAGAAAACGCCGAGTACCATGCCGCTCGTGAACAGCAGGGTTTCTGTGAAGGGCGTATCCAGGAAATCGAGGCCAAACTGTCCAATGCGCAGGTGATCGACATCACCAAAATGCCTCAGACTGGCCGCGTGATTTTTGGCGCAACCGTCTCGGTGATGAACCTGGATACCGAAGATCAGGTGACTTACCGCATCGTGGGTGATGATGAAGCAGACTTTAAGAAAAATCTTATTTCTGTCAACTCGCCGATGGCTCGTGGCCTGATTGGCAAAGAGCAGGATGATGTTGTTGTCATCAAAACCCCGGGTGGTGATGTAGAATACGAAATCCTGAAAGTAGAATATCTTTAATTTCGCCCGAGTTGGTTAAAAGTTCAGCAGGGTTTTGTAAAGAAAGGAAAAAGGCCGCAAGCGGCCTTTTATCTGAGCCCGGCGCATGGCACCGTCTCAGCAAACAGATTACGGATTAGCGCGGCAAAGTGATCTTGCGCTCTTTCGACGGGCGGTAAAGAATAAGCGTACTGCCGATCACTTGCACATTGCTGGCACCCGTTTCACGCACAATAGCGTCGGCGATCAGGGTTTTGGTTTCGCGATCTTCAGCTGCAATTTTTACTTTGATCAGCTCGTGATGCTCCAGAGCCAGCTCAATTTCAGCCAACACCCCTTCGGTGAGACCGTTATTACCCAGCATGACCACCGGTTTTAACGGATGTGCCAGGCCTTTCAGGTGTTGTTTTTGTTTATTATTCAGATTCATTGTCTTTTTTGCTTAAGTTGGGATTGAAAACGGTACATTCTACCGCCATCTCATGTGTATCACCAAATCGGTCTGCACCGAATTGAGTTTACGTGAGAAGCGAACCTGGCATGAGACTCTTTTTAGGATAGTTGGAATACTCGATGGCAAATAAAAAGCGTTCGGCCAGTTCCAGTCGCTGGCTCCAAGAACACTTTAGCGATAAATATGTACTGCAAGCGCAGAAAAAAGGGCTGCGCTCGCGCGCCTGGTTTAAACTTGATGAAATACAGCAAAGTGACAAACTGTTCAAACCGGGTATGACGGTCGTTGATTTGGGGGCTGCGCCGGGCGGTTGGTCGCAATATGTGGTAACCCAGATTGGTGGTAACGGGCGTATCATTGCCTGTGATATTTTGCCAATGGATCCTATCGTTGGCGTCGATTTCCTTCAGGGCGATTTTCGTGATGAACTGGTCCTCAAGGCACTGTTGGAACGTGTAGGTGATAGTAAGGTTCAGGTAGTCATGTCTGACATGGCCCCGAATATGAGCGGCACCCCGGCGGTCGATATCCCAAAATCGATGTATCTGGTGGAATTAGCACTGGAAATGTGTCGTGATGTTCTCGCACCAGGCGGTAGTTTCCTGGTGAAGGTGTTCCAGGGAGATGGTTTTGACGAGTACCTACGGGAAATTCGCTCCCTGTTTACGAAGGTTAAGATTCGTAAGCCAGACGCTTCTCGCGCACGTTCGCGTGAAGTGTACATTGTAGCGACAGGGCGGAAACTGTAGTACCCTAACGCTGTTTGTTAACACAGTTGTAATATGAGGTTAATCCCTTGAGTGACATGGCGAAAAACCTAATTCTCTGGCTAGTCATCGCGGTCGTTTTGATGTCGGTATTCCAGAGCTTTGGGCCCAGCGAGTCTAATGGCCGAAGGGTAGATTACTCTACCTTCATGACCGAACTGACCCAAGATCAGATCCGTGAAGCGCGCATTAATGGGCGTGAAATCAACGTTGTCCGTAAAGACAGCAACAAGTACACCACTTACATCCCGGTCAACGATCCGAAGTTGCTGGATACGTTGTTAACCAAAAACGTGAAAGTTGTTGGTGAGCCACCGGAAGAGCCAAGTTTGCTGGCTTCCATCTTTATTTCCTGGTTCCCAATGCTGTTGTTGATTGGGGTCTGGATCTTCTTCATGCGGCAAATGCAGGGCGGCGGCGGAAAGGGCGCGATGTCCTTCGGCAAGAGCAAGGCCCGTATGCTGACGGAAGACCAGATTAAAACCACTTTTGCCGACGTTGCAGGCTGTGACGAAGCAAAAGAAGAAGTGAGTGAGCTGGTAGACTACCTGCGCGAACCGAGCCGTTTCCAGAAGCTGGGCGGTAAGATCCCGAAAGGCGTGCTGATGGTTGGCCCTCCGGGTACCGGTAAAACCCTGCTGGCGAAAGCGATTGCCGGCGAGGCAAAAGTCCCGTTCTTCACCATTTCCGGTTCTGACTTCGTCGAAATGTTCGTCGGTGTGGGTGCATCCCGCGTCCGCGACATGTTCGAACAGGCCAAGAAAGCGGCACCGTGCATCATCTTTATCGATGAAATCGACGCCGTAGGTCGCCAACGTGGTGCAGGTCTGGGCGGCGGTCACGATGAACGTGAGCAAACGCTGAACCAGATGCTGGTTGAGATGGACGGCTTTGAAGGCAACGAAGGCATTATCGTCATCGCTGCAACCAACCGTCCTGACGTACTGGACCCTGCGTTACTGCGTCCAGGCCGTTTTGACCGCCAAGTGGTGGTTGGGCTGCCAGACGTACGTGGCCGTGAGCAAATCCTGAAGGTGCACTCACGTCGTGTGCCGTTGGCGCCAGATGTTGATGCTTCTGTGCTTGCACGTGGTACTCCGGGCTTCTCCGGTGCGGACTTGGCCAACCTGGTCAACGAAGCGGCCCTGTTCGCAGCACGTGGCAACAAGCGCGTGGTGTCGATGGTGGAGTTCGAAAAGGCCAAAGACAAGATCATGATGGGGGCGGAACGTCGCTCCATGGTGATGACGGAAGCACAGAAAGAATCGACCGCCTATCACGAAGCGGGCCACGCCATCATTGGCCGCCTGGTTCCTGAGCATGACCCGGTGCATAAAGTCACGATTATTCCTCGTGGCCGTGCGCTCGGCGTGACCTTCTTCCTGCCGGAAGGGGATGCGATCAGCGCCAGCCGTCAGAAGCTGGAAAGCCAAATCTCTACCCTGTACGGTGGCCGTCTGGCAGAAGAAATTATTTACGGGCCGGAAAAAGTCTCTACCGGTGCATCGAACGACATTAAAGTTGCTACCTCGATCGCCCGCAACATGGTGACCCAATGGGGCTTCTCTGAGAAGCTGGGGCCATTGCTGTATGCGGAAGAAGAGGGCGAGGTGTTCCTGGGCCGTTCCGTGGCCAAGGCGAAACACATGTCGGACGAAACCGCGCGTATCATCGACCAGGAAGTCAAATCCCTGATTGAGCGCAACTACATTCGCGCACGTTCGTTGCTGATGGAAAACATGGACATCCTGCATTCGATGAAAGATGCACTGATGAAATATGAAACCATCGATGCACCGCAGATCGACGACCTGATGAACCGTAAAGATGTGCGTCCGCCAGCCGGTTGGGACGACGTGGCGAAAAGCAACAACTCCGACAACGGTGGCAAACCACAAGCGCCAACGCCGGTAGATGAGCCGCGTACGCCAAACCCAGGCAACACCATGTCTGAACAGCTCGACAAGTAACATCGGCTGTAGCGTAAAATAAAACCCCGGCCAGCCGGGGTTTTTTATTGCTGGCTGAAAATTGCTGCCTCTCCTTGGATGAGAGGGGCGGGATCCACTCCAGGCAACACAGTTGTATTGACTCCAAGGTAGATTAATCATGCAGTTAACCGTGCGCGACCAAATCCTCGATCTCAACCATCCTCGGGTGATGGGGATCCTCAACGTTACCCCAGACTCCTTCTCTGACGGCGGGCGGCATAATTCGCTGAATGATGCCCTGCTGCATGCACATGCGCTGATTTCGGCGGGGGCAACGATGATCGACGTGGGGGGCGAGTCCACGCGCCCGGGTGCTGCCGAGGTCAGTGAAGAGGAAGAGATAGAGCGCGTTGTGCCGGTAGTGGAAGCCTTGGCGCAGCGGTTTGAGATTTTTATCTCGGTGGATACTTCAAAAGCCGGAGTGATCCGCGAATCCGCCAAAGCGGGCGCTCACCTGATCAACGACGTTCGCTCATTGCAGGAGCCTGGCGCGCTGCAGGCTGCCGCCGAAAGCGGTCTGCCAGTCTGCCTGATGCACATGCAAGGCGAGCCGCGTACCATGCAACAGGCACCGCATTACGATGACCTGATGGCGGACGTAAATGCGTTTTTCCAGCACCATATCGACCGCTGTATTGCTGGTGGCATAGCAAAACAGAAATTGTTGCTCGACCCAGGCTTCGGTTTCGGTAAGAATTTAGCGCATAATTATCAGCTTCTGGCCCGATTGGCGGAATTTCATCACTTTGGCTTGCCACTGTTGGTGGGGATGTCGCGTAAATCGATGATTGGGCAGCTATTGAATGTCCCACCCGAACAGCGGGTTATCGGCAGCGTGGCCTGTGCGGTGATTGCCGCGATGCAGGGGGCGCAGATAGTCAGAGTGCATGATGTCAAAGAAACCGTCGAGGCGATGCGTGTCGTCGAGGCAACACTTTCAGCTAAGGGATAGTAGAAACATGAGCGAACGCAAATACTTTGGTACCGACGGCATTCGTGGCAAGGTGGGTGACAGCCCGATAACCCCAGAGTTCGTCCTCAAGTTGGGCTGGGCGGCCGGTAAGGTATTGGCGCGCCATGGTTCCCGTAAAATCATCATCGGTAAAGATACCCGTATCTCAGGCTATATGCTGGAGTCAGCGCTGGAGGCCGGTTTAGCGGCGGCGGGGCTGTCTGCTTCGTTTACCGGCCCGATGCCAACCCCGGCAGTGGCTTATCTGACCAGAACGTTCCGTGCGGAAGCCGGGATCGTGATTTCTGCCTCACATAACCCGTTTTACGATAACGGCATCAAGTTCTTCTCCATCGATGGCGCCAAACTGCCAGACGATGTGGAAGAAGCGATTGAAGCGGAAATGGAAAAACCGCTGACCTGCGTTGAATCTGCCGAGTTGGGTAAAGCCAGCCGCATTGTCGATGCCGCAGGGCGCTATATCGAATTCTGTAAAGGCACCTTCCCGAGCGAACTGAGCCTGAACGGGCTGAAGATCGTGGTGGACTGCGCCAACGGCGCTACCTATCACATTGCCCCAAGCGTTTTGCGTGAGCTGGGCGCCACGGTGATCGCTATCGGCTGTGAGCCGGATGGCATGAACATCAACGAAGAGTGTGGCGCTACCGATGTACGTCAACTGCAGGCGCGCGTGCTGGAAGAACAGGCACACGTTGGCCTGGCCTTTGATGGCGATGGCGATCGCGTGATGATGGTGGATCACCTGGGTAACAAGGTCGACGGCGATCAGATCCTCTACATCATCGCTCGTGAAGGCCTGCGCCAAGGGCAGCTGCGCGGCGGTGCCGTGGGCACCCTGATGAGCAACATGGGCCTGGAGCTGGCACTGAAACAGCTCGGCATCCCGTTTGCCCGTGCCAAGGTGGGTGACCGCTACGTACTGGAAAAACTGCAAGAGCTGGGCTGGCGCATTGGGGCGGAAAACTCCGGCCACGTGATCCTGCTGGACAAAACCACCACCGGGGACGGTATCGTCGCAGGCCTGCAAGTGTTGACGGCGATCGTGCGTAATAACATGAGCCTGCACGACCTTTGCAGCGGCATGAAGTTACTGCCACAGGTCCTGGTCAACGTGCGCTTTGTCGGTGAGCATAACCCGCTGGAGTCAGAGGCGGTGTTGAAGGTCGCTGAGCAGGTCGAAGCCGAGTTGGCCGGCCGTGGCCGCGTGCTGCTGCGTAAATCGGGCACTGAGCCACTGATCCGCGTGATGGTGGAAGGCGAAGATGAACAGCAGGTTATCGCGCTGGCGCATCGTATCGCCGATGCGGTCAAGCTGGCAGGTTAACACGCTGTTTTTACGCAGGTACGCTGTCAGTGCCTGCGTAATTTCCCGATTAGCCCTGCTTTTGCTGTTTTTTTCCGCAAACGCATCGGCGGTTGCAAATTGCCCTTGCGCGCTTTGATGGCTTTGGTTAGTATTCACACCCGCTTCAGTGGGCTGTTTTAGTGACACGCCACGCCTTCTTTAGTTTGGAAGCATCTGGGGTGAGAAGCATTTGGCACGCGGTGAACCCGCAAGGATACAGGTACCACTATGTACGAAGCTCTTCTGGTAATTTTCTTGCTGATATCGATCGGGCTAGTCGCTCTGATCATGCTACAGCAAGGTAAAGGCGCTGATATGGGAGCCTCATTCGGAGCAGGTGCTTCTGGCACGTTCTTCGGATCGACCGGTTCAGGCAACTTTATGACCCGCATGACGGCTGTTCTGGCGACGCTGTTCTTCGTCATCAGTCTGATCCTGGGCAACCTGAGCACCAACCAGGGCAAGAAAGGCAGCGAGTGGGAAAACCTGGGTCAGCCAGCGCAAACTGAGCAGACCAGCACTCCGGCAGCACCCTCTAAACCGGTCAGTGATATCCCGCAATAAGCCGCTGAAAAGTTTGAACACGGTTGTTTTCGACCTCAATAGAAACAGCCGTTAGCAGTAAAAATCAGTACCGAGGTGGTGGAATTGGTAGACACGCTACCTTGAGGTGGTAGTGCCCTAACGGGCTTGTGGGTTCGAGTCCCATCCTCGGTACCAAATCCCAGAGATAACTTGCGTTTTTGCAATTATCAGCGTAATATTTGCCACGTTTTCGGACGCGGGGTGGAGCAGCCTGGTAGCTCGTCGGGCTCATAACCCGAAGGTCGTCGGTTCAAATCCGGCCCCCGCAACCACTTTCCTTTAAGTGTCTATTTTCAAATACACTTTTCGATTGAATTCCGCTTTTCTCGATCAACATTTGAAAATGACACTTGCTAGAAAGTTGCACCGAAGCCGCTTTGCGGCAAACAGGGTCCAGTTGCATAAAGCCCCGAATTTTCGGGGTTTTTTGTTATTTGGCAACAGAATCACTGGGCTATTAGGCCCTTTTTTTATGTCTTGGGGGTGGGCTTGTCCACATTAGAGCAAAAATTAACAGAGATGCTTTCCGCACCGGTAGAGGCGTTGGGCTTTGAGCTCGTAGGCATCGAATTTATTCGGGCGCGCCAATCGACACTACGCATCTATATTGATAGTGACAACGGAATCAATGTTGATGATTGCGCTGATGTCAGCCACCAGGTCAGCGCTGTGCTGGACGTCGAAGATCCGATTACGGTCGCTTACAACCTGGAAGTTTCCTCTCCTGGCCTTGAGCGCCCTATGTTCACCGCGGAACACTATCAACGTTTTCTCGGTGAAGAAGTCAGCGTTGTTCTGCGTATGGCGATACAAAACCGCCGCAAATGGCAGGGCATCATCAAGTCTGTAGAAGGCGAGATGATCACGGTTACTGTGGATGGGAAAGATGAAGTGTTCGCGCTGAGCAATATTCAGAAAGCGAACCTGGTACCCCACTTTTAAAGTTTGGATGAGGCAACTAGGATGAACAAAGAGATTCTGGCTGTTGTTGAAGCAGTTTCCAATGAAAAATCCCTACCACGTGAGAAGATTTTCGAAGCCCTGGAAACCGCTTTAGCCACCGCCACCAAGAAAAAATATGAGCAGGAAATCGAGGTCCGTGTCAGCATTGACCGTAAGACTGGCGATTTCGATACCTTCCGCCGTTGGGTTGCCGTTGATGAAGTGACCCAGCCAACGCGTGAGATCACGCTGGAAGCTGCACAGTATGAAGATCCGTCCATAGAACTGGGCGGTTATATCGAAGATCAGATCGAATCTGTGACCTTCGACCGTATCACCACTCAGACCGCTAAGCAGGTTATCGTACAGAAAGTGCGTGAAGCCGAGCGTGCGATGGTGGTTGACGCCTTCCGCCAACACGAAGGTGAGATCGTCACCGGCGTGGTGAAAAAAGTTAACCGTGACAGCATTGCGCTGGATCTGGGTAGCAACGCCGAAGCGGTCATTGGCCGTGAAGACATGCTACCACGGGAAAACTTCCGCCCAGGTGACCGTATCCGCGGTGTACTGTACGCAGTACGTCCGGAAGCGCGCGGTGCGCAACTGTTCGTCAGCCGTTCCAGCCCGGATATGCTCAAAGAGCTGTTCCGCATCGAAGTGCCGGAAATTGGCGAAGAAGTGATTGAGATTAAAGCGGCAGCCCGCGATCCTGGCTCCCGTGCAAAAATTGCCGTGAAAACCAACGACAAGCGTATCGACCCGGTCGGTGCCTGTGTCGGTATGCGCGGTGCCCGCGTCCAGGCCGTTTCGAGCGAGCTTGGCGGGGAACGTATTGATATCATCCTGTGGGATGATAACCCTGCACAGTTCGTCATTAACGCCATGGCCCCGGCAGATGTTGCCTCGATCGTGGTGGATGAAGATCGGTGCACGATGGATATCGCCGTTGAAGCCAGCAACCTGGCACAGGCGATCGGCCGTAATGGCCAAAACGTGCGTTTAGCTTCCCAACTGTTGAAACAGCATCGTGATGATGATCGCTGGGAACTGAACGTGATGACGGCGGACGATCTGCAGGCCAAGCATCAGGCTGAGGCTCATGCCGCCATTGATACCTTCACCAAGTATCTTGATATCGACGAAGATTTCGCCACCGTTCTGGTCGAAGAAGGCTTCTCTACGCTGGAAGAACTGGCTTACGTGCCAATCAAAGAGCTGCTGGAAATCGACGGTCTGGATGAAGATATGGTTGAAGCGTTGCGCGATCGCGCCAAAGCTGCATTGACCACGCTGGCCCTGGCACAGGAAGAAAGCCTGGGCGACCAAAAACCTGCTGATGATTTGCTCAATCTTCCAGGTCTTGAGCGCAGCATGGCCTTTAAACTGGCCGCGCGTGGGGTTTGTACGCTGGAAGATCTTGCCGAGCAGGGTGTTGACGATCTGGCTGATATTGAAGGGCTTAGCGATGAGCAAGCCGGCGAGCTGATTATGGCCGCACGTAATATCTGTTGGTTTGGCGACAACGCGTAATAACTGTAGCAGGAAGGAACAGCATGACGACAGATGTAACCGTAAAATCGCTGGCAGCAGAGATACAGACACCGGTTGATCGCCTGGTACAGCAGTTTGCTGATGCAGGGATCAACAAGTCTGAGACCGACTCTGTGACACAGCATGAGAAAGAAACCTTATTGGCGCACCTGAACCGTGAACACGGTAGTGCGCCAAGCAAACTCACGTTGCAGCGCAAAACGCGCAGCACCTTGAATATTCCGAGCACCGGCGGTAAGAGTAAATCGGTGCAAATTGAGGTCCGCAAGAAACGCACTTATGTAAATCGCGATCCGCAGGAAGCCCAACAGGCTGAAGCGGCTGAGCAGGCACAGCGTGAAGCGGAAGAGCAGGCAAGGCGCGAAGCGGAAGAGCTAGCGAAACGCGAAGCAGAAGCTAAGCGCGCAGCCGAAGAGCAAGCCAAACGTGAGGCCGCGGAGATTGCTAAGCGTAATTCAGCGGAAAAAGAAAAAGTGACCAATCAACATACCGACGAAATGACCAAGCCAGCTCAGGCAGAAAAAGCACGCCGTGAAGCCGAAGCCGCCGAACTGAAACGTAAAGCGGAAGAAGAAGTACGCCGCAAGGTGGAAGAAGACGCCAAACGCGTAGCGGAAGAAGCGCGCCGTATGGCCGAAGAAAACGGTGAGAAGTGGGCCGAAGCCGAAGCAGCAAGTGCTGCGGTTGAAACAGCCGACTACCACGTAACCACCTCCGAGCATGCTCGTGCTGCCGAAGACGAAAACGACGCCAAAGTTGAAGGCGAGCGCCGTAGCCGTACTCGCGGTGGCAAAGCGACCAAACAGAAGAAAGGCAACAAGCTCTCCGAGTCTAAAGCAGACCGCGAAGAAGCTCGCACCATGACCCGTGGCGGTAAAGGCAAACGTAAGCCAAGCACCCTGCAGCAGGGCTTTAACAAGCCAGCTCAGGTAGTGAACCGTGACGTGGTGATTGGCGAGACTATCACCGTTGCCGAACTGGCTAACAAGATGGCGGTAAAAGGGTCTCAGGTCATCAAAGCGATGATGAAGCTGGGCGCCATGGCCACCATCAACCAGGTCATCGACCAGGAAACCGCACAGCTGGTTGCCGAAGAGATGGGCCACAAAGTTATCCTGCGTCGTGAGAACGAGCTGGAAGAAGCGCTGATGAGCGACCGTGACACCGGCGCAGGTGCCGAGTCTCGTGCACCAGTCGTGACCATCATGGGCCACGTTGACCATGGTAAAACCTCTCTGCTCGACTACATCCGCTCCACCAAGGTGGCAGTTGGCGAAGCCGGTGGTATTACCCAGCACATCGGTGCTTACCACGTAGAAACCGAAAACGGCATGATCACCTTCCTGGATACCCCAGGTCACGCAGCGTTTACCTCAATGCGTGCTCGTGGTGCTCAGGCGACCGATATCGTGGTTCTGGTAGTAGCAGCAGACGACGGCGTGATGCCACAAACCATCGAAGCCATTCAGCATGCTCAGGCGGCTAAAGTGCCATTGGTGGTTGCGGTTAACAAAATTGACAAGCCAGAAGCCGATCCAGATCGCGTTAAGCAAGAGCTGTCTCAGTATGGCGTTATGCCAGAAGAGTGGGGCGGTGAAGCTCAGTTCGTCCACGTATCTGCGAAAGCCGGTACCGGTATCGACGAACTGTTGAACGCTATCCTGCTGCAGGCCGAAGTTCTCGAACTGAAAGCGGTTCGTAGCGGCATGGCGAGCGGTGTGGTAATCGAATCCTTCCTGGATAAAGGCCGTGGCCCAGTGGCTACCGTACTGGTACAGGAAGGGACGCTGAACAAGGGCGATATCGTCCTGTGTGGCTTCGAGTATGGCCGTGTTCGTGCGATGCGTGACGAATTGGGCCGTGAAGTGACCTCTGCGGGTCCTTCTATCCCAGTTGAGATCCTGGGCCTGTCCAGCGTTCCTGCTGCGGGTGACGAAGCGACCGTAGTGCGTGACGAGAAGAAAGCGCGTGAAGTTGCGCTGTACCGTCAAGGCAAGTTCCGCGAAGTGAAACTGGCTCGCCAGCAGAAATCTAAACTGGAGAACATGTTCGCGAACATGACCGAAGGTGAAGTTTCTGAACTGAACATCGTGCTGAAAACCGACGTACAGGGTACCTGTGAAGCGATTTCCGATTCACTGCAGAAACTCTCCACCGACGAAGTGAAGGTGAAGATTGTGGGTTCTGGCGTAGGTGGTATCACCGAAACCGACGCGACCCTGGCTGCGGCATCCAACGCCATCATCCTGGGCTTCAACGTGCGTGCGGATGCTTCTGCTCGCCGCGTGATTGAGTCAGAAAGCCTGGATCTGCGTTACTACTCCGTGATCTATAACCTGATCGACGAAGTGAAGCAGGCGATGAGCGGTATGTTGGCGCCTGAGTACAAACAGCAGATCATCGGTCTGGCTGAAGTACGTGATGTGTTCAAATCACCTAAGTTCGGCGCTGTTGCCGGCTGTATGGTGACCGAAGGCAACATCAAGCGTCACAACCCAATCCGCGTGCTGCGTGACAACGTGGTTATCTATGAAGGCGAGCTGGAATCCCTGCGCCGCTTCAAAGATGACGTTAACGAAGTCCGTAACGGTATGGAATGTGGTATCGGCGTTAAGAACTACAACGACGTGCGCGTTGGCGACATGATCGAAGTGTTCGAAATCATCGAGATCCAACGTACTATCGCTTAAGCCTCGAAAAACGCTTAAATCTGTTTTTAGGGGGGCCTTGTGCCCCCCGATTTGTCTGGAGGGTTTCCAAATGGCAAAAGAATTCAGCCGCGGTCAACGCGTGGCACAAGAAATGCAAAAAGAGATTGCGATGATCTTGCAGCGTGAAGTCAAAGATCCGCGTGTCGGCATGGCTACCGTTTCAGGTGTTGAAGTGTCTCGCGATCTGGCTTACGCCAAAGTTTACGTCACCTTCCTGAACGTGCTGACCGAAAACCACGATCCGGATCTGGTGACCAACGGCATTAAAGCGTTGCAGGATGCCTCTGGCTATATCCGTACGCTGCTGGGCAAAGCGATGCGCCTGCGCGTCGTGCCGGAACTAACCTTCTCCTACGACAACTCACTGGTTGAAGGCATGCGTATGTCCAACCTGGTGACCAACGTAGTGAAGAACGATGCCGAACGTCGCAATGCATCAGGCGATGAAGAGGAGGCTTAATGAGTCGCCCTCGCCGTCGCGGCCGTGACATTCACGGTGTACTGCTGCTGGACAAACCGCAGGGCCTGTCGTCTAACGATGCCCTGCAAAAAGTAAAGCGTATCTACAATGCCAACCGCGCGGGCCACACCGGCGCGCTCGATCCACTGGCGACCGGTATGCTGCCAATCTGTCTGGGTGAGGCCACCAAATTCTCCCAATATCTGCTCGATTCCGACAAGCGTTACCGCGTGATTGCCCGTTTGGGCCAGCGCACGGACACCTCGGATGCCGATGGTCAGATCGTGCAGGAGCGCCCGGTAAACTTCACCCAAGCGCAGCTCGATACCGCGCTGGACACCTTCAGGGGTAACATCCAGCAGGTGCCTTCGATGTATTCCGCACTGAAATACCAGGGCAAAAAGCTGTATGAATATGCTCGCCAGGGTATCGAAGTCCCGCGTGAAGCACGCAGCATCACCGTGTATGAGTTGCAGTTTATCCGCTGGGAAGGGGATGAGCTTGAGCTGGAAATTCACTGCTCAAAAGGCACCTACATCCGCACTATCACGGATGACCTCGGTGAGTTGCTGGGCTGTGGCGCACACGTGATTTATCTGCGCCGCCTGCAAGTGGCGAAGTATCCGATCGCCCGTATGGTCACTCTGGAACAGCTGAACGCGTTAGTGGAGCAGGCACAGGAGCAGAGTATCGCGCCGAGCGAACTGCTCGATCCGTTGCTGATGCCGATGGATAGCCCGGCCGAAGACTTCCCTGAGGTGAACCTGCTGCCAGCGGTAGCGGGTTACGTCAAACAGGGGCAGCCGGTGCAGGCCGCAGGGGCCCCGGCCTCGGGTCTGGTGCGCATTACCGAAGGCGAAGAACGTAAATTTATCGGCATTGGTGAGATTGCCGATGATGGCCGAGTCGCGCCGCGCCGCCTGGTTGTCGAATATTTCGACTGACCTGCCCGCCTTGCGATCGCCCTGCGCTAAGAGTAGAATGGCGCAGCTTATGCATTGGGTTGCTGAATTAGAGATCGGCGCCTGTATTTATTATCTATAATTTTGGAGTATGACAATGTCTCTAAGTGTTGAAGCTAAAGCTAAAATCGTAGCTGACTTCGGTCGTGGTACTAACGACAGCGGTTCTACCGAAGTTCAGGTTGCCCTGTTGACTGCGCAGATCAACCATCTGCAAGGCCACTTCTCAGAGCACAAAAAAGATCACCACAGCCGTCGTGGTCTGCTGCGTATGGTTTCTCAGCGTCGTAAGCTGCTGGACTACCTGAAGCGTAAAGATGTAGCACGTTACACCAGCCTGATCGAGCGTCTGGGTCTGCGTCGCTAATCGAGCAAGTTTCAGGAGAAAGGGGCCAAATGTGGCCCCTTTCTTCTAGGAAGCATAAGCAAATCAGGTTAATGTATTACTGAGGATCTTCCGTTACAGAGGTTCGCGCGGCTAATGAGAGGCTTTATCTCATGAGAGATAAGGATTGTCATTAGTCGCGAGGATGTAGTGAGAAGGTCAGTGAACCACAGGCGTGTCGAGTCGAAGAACGATTGCGCGCCCCCAATTAAGGATTAAATTTTGCTGACTCCGATTATTCGCAAATTCCAGTATGGCCAACACACCGTGACGCTTGAGACCGGTATGATGGCACGTCAAGCCACTGCCGCCGTGATGGTGAGCATGGATGACACCGCAGTATTCGTCACCGTAGTAGGCCAGAAGAAGGCCAAACCAGGCCAGAGCTTCTTCCCTCTGACCGTGAACTATCAGGAGCGTACCTACGCTGCTGGCCGTATCCCGGGTAGCTTCTTCCGTCGTGAAGGCCGTCCGAGCGAAGGCGAAACCCTGACTTCCCGTCTGATCGACCGTCCGATCCGCCCACTGTTCCCAGATAGCTTCCTGAACGAAGTGCAAGTGATCGCTACCGTGGTTTCCGTGAACCCACAGGTGAACCCAGACATCGTAGCGATGATCGGTGCCTCTGCTGCCCTGAGCCTGTCCGGTATTCCGTTCAATGGCCCAATCGGTGCTGCACGCGTGGGTTACATCAACGATCAGTACGTACTGAACCCAACTACCGATGAGCTGAAAGAAAGCCGTCTGGACCTGGTGGTTGCCGGTACCGCTGGTGCAGTACTGATGGTGGAATCCGAAGCTGACGTGCTGAGCGAAGATCAGATGCTGGGCGCAGTCGTGTTTGGCCATGACCAACAGCAAATCGTTATCGAAAACATTAACGCTCTGGTTGCCGAAGCTGGCAAGCCGAAGTGGGATTGGCAGGCACCTGCAGTTAACGAAGCGCTGCATGCGCGCGTAGCTGAGCTGGCTGAAAGCCGTCTGGGCGATGCTTACCACATCACCGAAAAACAAGAGCGTTACGCTCAGGTTGATGCGATCAAAGACAGCGTAGTGGAAACTCTGCTGGCGCAAGACGAAACTCTGGACGCGTCTGAAATTCAGGACATCCTGGGCACCGTTGAGAAAAACGTCGTACGTAGCCGTGTGCTGCGTGGCGAGCCGCGTATCGATGGCCGTGAGAAAGACATGATCCGTGGTCTGGACGTGCGCACTGGCGTTCTGCCACGTACCCACGGTTCCGCACTGTTCACCCGTGGTGAAACCCAGGCGCTGGTTACCGCCACTCTGGGTACCGCGCGTGACGCACAGAACATCGACGAGCTGATGGGCGAGAAAACCGACAGCTTCCTGTTCCACTACAACTTCCCTCCGTACTCTGTTGGTGAAACCGGCATGGTAGGTTCACCGAAGCGTCGTGAAATCGGCCATGGTCGTCTGGCAAAACGTGGCGTTTTAGCTATGATGCCTAAACCAGAAGATTTCCCGTACACCGTACGTGTGGTGTCTGAAATCACCGAATCCAACGGTTCTTCTTCAATGGCTTCCGTTTGTGGTGCTTCTCTGGCACTGATGGACGCAGGTGTGCCAATCAAGGCCGCCGTTGCGGGTATCGCAATGGGCCTGGTGAAAGAAGAAGAAAACTTTGTCGTACTGTCTGATATTCTGGGTGACGAAGATCACCTGGGCGACATGGACTTCAAAGTGGCCGGTAGCCGCGAGGGTATCACCGCGCTGCAGATGGACATTAAAATTGAAGGTATCACCCGCGAAATCATGCAGGTGGCTCTGAACCAGGCCAAGGGTGCGCGTCTGCACATTCTGGGCGTGATGGAACAGGCTATCAGCACGCCGCGTGGCGATATCTCTGAGTTTGCACCGCGTATTCACACCATCAAGATCAATCCAGACAAGATCAAAGATGTGATCGGTAAAGGTGGCTCAGTCATCCGTGCGTTGACCGAAGAAACTGGCACCACCATCGAAATTGAAGATGACGGTACAGTGAAGATTGCTGCAACCGACGGCGACAAAGCGAAGTTCGCTATCCGCCGCATCGAAGAGATCACTGCTGAGATCGAAGTTGGCCGTGTGTATCAGGGTAAAGTGACCCGTATCGTTGATTTTGGTGCCTTCGTGGCCATCGGCGGCGGTAAAGAAGGCCTGGTGCACATCTCTCAAATCGCTGACAAGCGCGTTGAGAAAGTGACCGACTATCTGCAGATGGGTCAGGAAGTCCCGGTTAAGGTAATGGAAGTTGATCGCCAGGGCCGTGTGCGCCTGAGCATCAAAGAAGCCACAGCGCCAGAATCCGCTGCGGCTCCTGCACCAGAAGCAGAATAACTGTATCAGCAGTTTTACAGCTCCCTGCCGTTAGGGTTGGGGGCTGTCCTTATCGCGTGGGTAGGATACTCGCGTATTAGCAAGCGGAGGACAGGACGTTCATCCAATGTTTGTCTTCGGGAGTGGGAAATGAAGCCTTTCTTGCGCTGGTGTTACGTTGCGACAGCACTATTGCTGGCAGGATGCAGCAACCATGATTGGCGTAAAGACGAAGTTCTGGCTATTCCGTTGCAGCCTACGCTGCAGCAGGAAGTGATCCTGGCGCGCATGGAACAAATACTTGCCAGCCGGGCATTAACGGACGATGAGCGAGCACAGCTTTTATATGAGCGCGGTGTGCTGTATGATAGCCTTGGTTTACGTGCTCTAGCGCGCAATGATTTTTCACAAGCGCTAGCGATACGTCCTGATATGCCAGAAGTTTTCAACTACCTGGGCATTTACTTAACGCAGGCAGGCAATTTTGATGCTGCCTATGAAGCGTTTGATTCTGTACTAGAGCTTGATCCAACTTACAATTACGCGCGTTTAAACCGGGGCATCGCACTGTATTATGGCGGCCGCTTCCCGTTGGCGCAGGATGATCTGCAGGCGTTTTATCAAGACGACCCAAACGATCCCTTCCGTTCGCTGTGGCTTTATCTGGTGGAGAGAGAAATCGATCCCAAGATGGCTACCGTATCGCTCCAGCAGCGTTATGACAAATCGGACAGAGGGCAATGGGGATGGAATATTGTCGAATTCTACCTGGGCAAAATCAGCGAAAAAACGCTGATGGAACGCCTCAAGGCAGATGCAACGGATAACACTTCGCTCGCTGAGCATCTCAGTGAAACTGACTTCTATTTAGGTAAGCACTACCTAAGTCTGGGGGACAAGGACACCGCTTCGGCGCTGTTCAAACTGACGGTGGCTAACAACGTTCATAACTTTGTTGAGCACCGCTATGCATTGTTGGAATTGGCGCTGTTGGGCCAAGAACAAGACGACCTATCGGAATCGGACCAGCAATAGCTGACGGACACTTATCAGCCTGATTTACATTGGTTTTTTGACCAAAGTAATCGCCTTGACGGGCGAGGGCTTTTTTGTCTGTTTTATAATCTAATTTGAGCCGGTTCACACTTTTCAATGAAAATGACTGAAAATTTTCTCGACGAGTTATGTAGACTGGCTGCCATTATTAATGAGGCACGTGTACATGACTACTGAGCTTGAAACCTCTTTTGCTGACCTGGGGCTGTCTGCTCCGATCATTGCTGCCCTGACCGATCTGGGCTACGAAAAACCATCACCGATCCAGGCTGAGTGTATTCCTCACCTGTTGAACGGTCGCGACGTGCTGGGCATGGCGCAGACCGGTAGTGGTAAAACTGCGGCTTTCTCGCTGCCCCTGCTGCACAACCTCGATGCAGCCCTGAAAGCACCACAAATCCTGGTACTGGCTCCAACCCGCGAACTGGCGGTTCAGGTAGCTGAAGCCATGACCGATTTCTCCAAGCACATGCATGGCGTTAACGTGGTGGCCCTGTACGGTGGCCAACGTTATGACGTGCAGCTGCGCGCTCTGCGCCAGGGCCCGCAAATCGTAGTAGGGACCCCAGGCCGTCTGCTGGATCACCTGAAACGTGGCACCCTGAACCTTTCTGGCCTGAAAGGCCTGGTTCTGGACGAAGCCGACGAAATGCTGCGCATGGGCTTTATCGAAGACGTAGAAACCATCATGGCGGAGATCCCGGCTGAACATCAGACCGCGCTGTTCTCTGCGACCATGCCGGAAGCGATCCGTCGTATTACCCGTCGCTTCATGAAAGATCCACAGGAAGTGCGCATTCAGTCCAGCATCACTACTCGTCCAGACATCAGCCAGAGCTACTGGACCGTGCAGGGCATGCGTAAAAACGAAGCGCTGGTGCGTTTCCTGGAAGCGGAAGATTTTGACGCGGCGATCATCTTCGTACGTACCAAAAATGCGACCCTGGAAGTGGCTGAAGCGCTGGAGCGCAGCGGTTACAACAGCGCCGCACTGAACGGTGATATGAACCAGGCGCTGCGTGAGCAGACCCTGGAGCGTCTGAAAAGTGGCCGTCTGGATATTCTGATCGCCACCGACGTTGCCGCTCGTGGTCTGGACGTTGAGCGTATCAGTCTGGTAGTAAACTATGATATCCCTATGGATTCAGAGTCTTACGTTCACCGTATCGGCCGTACCGGTCGTGCGGGCCGTGCTGGCCGCGCGCTGCTGTTCGTAGAAAACCGCGAACGCCGCCTGCTGCGCAACATCGAACGCACCATGAAGCTGACCATCCCTGAAGTCGAGCTGCCAAACGCAGATCTGCTGGGTGAGCGCCGCCTGGCCAAGTTTGCCGCTAAAGTTCAGCAGCAGCTGGAAAGCAGCGATCTGGATATGTACCGTGCGCTGCTGGCTAAGCTGCAACCGGGTGAAGATCTGGATATGGAAACGTTGGCCGCTGCACTGCTGAAAATGGCACAGGGCGAGCGCCCTCTGATCCTGCCACCCGATCCAGTGTTCAAACCGCGTCAACGTCGTGAGTTCAACGACCGTGATGATCGCGGTGGCGAGCGTAGCAACGACCGTCGTCGTGATGCACGTCCAGACAGCCGTGATGGTGGCGCTGAGCGTCCACGTCGCGAACGCCGTGACGTGGGTGAAATGCAGCTGTACCGCATTGAAGTTGGCCGTGATGACGGCGTGGAAGTTCGTCATATCGTTGGCGCGATCGCTAACGAAGGTGACATCAGCAGCCGTTACATCGGTAACATCAAGCTGTTTGCTTCCCACTCCACCATCGAGCTGCCAAAAGGCATGCCGGGCGAGATCCTGAATCACTTCACTCGCACCCGCATTCTGAACAAGCCGATGAACATGCAACTGCTGGGCGATGCACAGCCGCATGAACGTCGTGAGCGTCCTGCCGGTGGTAACGGTGGTGAGCGCCGTGGCGGTGCCCGTCCATTCAACGGCGAGCGTCGCGAAGGTACACCAGCACCACGCCGTTCTTTCGGTGAGCGTCGTGAAGGCGGTAATGCTGCCGGTGGCGAACGCCGTGGCGGTAACTTCAACCGTGACAAGCCAGCACCACGCCGTGACGATGCAGCAGCTCCTGCCGCACCACGTCGCCGTTTCGGTGATGCATAATCGTTGATTTGACCGTATACGGTTAATCAGCTTAAGAAACCAGTCTTCGGACTGGTTTTTTTTTGCCTGGCATCTCAGTTAATACCGCTAAAGGGCGTATCATTCGCAAGGTTTATCTTACGGATGCACAGGAGCTGCCGTGAACTGGCAACAATTCAAATCTCAATACCTGGTGCGCTTTTGGGCGCCTTTACCGGCGGTGATCGCAGCCGGGATCCTCTCGACCTACTATTTCGGCATGACCGGCACCTTCTGGGCGGTCACCGGTGAATTTACCCGCTGGGGCGGCCATATCTTGCAGTGGTTGGGTTTCCACCCCGAGCAGTGGGGCTACTTTAAGGTGATCGGCCTACAGGGCACACCACTCGATCGTATCGATGGGCGCATGATAATCGGTATGTTTGCGGGTTGTATCGCCGCCGCGCTGTGGGCCAACAACATCAAATTACGTATGCCACAGCACCGCATCCGCATTGCACAGGCGTTGCTTGGCGGCATCATCGCCGGTTTTGGTGCGCGTTTGGCGATGGGGTGTAACCTGGCGGCCTTCTTTACCGGTATTCCACAGTTCTCGCTGCATGCCTGGTTTTTTGCGCTGGCAACGGCGGCGGGTTCTTACTTCGGTGCCAAATTCACCTTGCTGCCGATGTTCCGTATTCCGGTCAAGCTGCAAAGAGTGAAAGCGGCCTCACCGTTGACGCAAAAACCTGAGCGGGCACGCCGCCGTTTCCGTTTGGGAATGGTGATTTTCTGCCTCACGGTGGCTTGGTCATTATGGACGTTATTTGATGCGCCGAAACTCGGCATTGCCATGCTGTTTGGTATCGGTTTTGGTCTGCTGATTGAACGGGCACAGATCTGCTTTACCTCAGCGTTCCGCGATCTGTGGATCACTGGCCGTACGCATATGGCCAAAGCGATTATTATCGGCATGGCGGTCAGCGCCATCGGCATCTTCAGCTATGTGCAATTGGGCGTCTCGCCGAAGATCATGTGGGCCGGGCCCAATGCGGTACTGGGCGGCCTGCTGTTTGGCTTCGGTATTGTGCTGGCGGGCGGCTGCGAAACCGGCTGGATGTATCGTGCGGTAGAAGGCCAGGTCCATTACTGGTGGGTGGGGTTGGGCAACATTATCGGCGCCACGCTGTTAGCCTACTACTGGGACGATCTGGCGCCAGCCCTGGCGACCAACTACGACAAGATTAACCTGCTGGATACCTTCGGGCCGATCGGCGGCCTGCTGGTGACCTATCTGCTGCTGGCCATAGCCTTTGCCGCGATGCTGTGGTGGGAGAAACGCTTTTTCCGCGCCAAGCCAGATGCGCAGGTGGTGAATTTAAGGAGTGAAGCATGAAACAGACCGAGATCGTGCCGGATTACCGGTTGGATATGGTGGGAGAGCCTTGTCCTTATCCGGCGGTGGCTACGTTAGAGGCTATGCCGCAGTTGAAACCGGGCGAAATACTGGAAGTGATCAGCGACTGCCCGCAGTCAATCAATAATATTCCACTCGATGCCCGTAACCACGGCTACAAGGTGCTGGATATTCAGCAGGATGGGCCAACCATTCGTTACCTCATCCAGCGTTAATCGAACAAGGGCACCATTACGGTGCCCTTATCATTCATCCCTTCACTAAGTCGCCTTTCACCCCGGCAACAATCTCAAACGACCGTAAACGCGCCTGATGATCGAAAATCTGGCCGTTAACCATGATCTCATCCGCACCGGTTTCACGCAGCAGGCTTTGCAGGCCATGGCGGATGGTGCTTTCGCTACCGACGATCGACATACGCAGTGCCTGATCGACACCATACTGCTCGCCTGCTGTCCACAAAGCGTGGATATTATCGACCGGCGGTGGCAGTGGGCCTGGTGAGCCACGGCGCAGGTTGATAAACTGCTGCTGCATGGAAGTGAACAGGAAACGGGCGTTTTGATCGCTGTCTGCGGCGACCACGTTGACACACACCATCGCGTGCGGCTGCTGGCACTGCTCAGACGGCGTAAAGTTCTCGCGGTACACATTCAGTGCCTGGAACAGCATATCTGGCGCAAAGTGCGAGGCGAAGGCAAACGGCAAGCCGAGCTGTGCCGCCAACTGCGCACTGTACAGGCTGGAACCCAACAGCCAGATTGGCACATGTAACCCTTGGCCCGGTACGGCCTGCACTGCTTGCCCCGGCTGTACTTCGCCAAAGTAATGTTGCAGTTCCTGCACGTCACGCGGGAAGTTATCTACCTCGCCAGAGAGGTGGCGACGCAGCGCCATCATGGTGCGTTGGTCGGTACCCGGTGCCCGGCCAAGCCCCAGATCGATACGCCCAGGATAGAGCGATTCCAAGGTGCCGAACTGTTCGGCGATCACCAGCGGCGCATGGTTTGGCAACATCACGCCACCTGAACCGAGGCGAATGCTCTGCGTACCGGAGGCTAAATAACCCAGTAATACCGACGTCGCGGCACTGCCGATGCCGGTCATATTGTGGTGTTCCGCTAGCCAGTAGCGCTGATAGCCCCACTTTTCGGCATGTTGCGCCAAATCCAGCGAGCAGTGAAACGCATCGCGTGCCTTGGCTCCCTGAGGGATCGGGGATAAATCCAGTACCGAAAGCGGTACCCGTGTGTGTTCAGTCATTTCATCGTCCATTGTGCTTATCAGGTTGATCGCTTAAAGGGCGATTGCAGGGTTCTGCAACTAAAAAAGCGATTATGCTTTTTGTGTTAAAAGCATAATCGAAAATACGGTTATAAAAGGGGATATATGTGCTCGCAATATCCTTATGAGAATAATGGTTTTTTTACAGCTATGATGGTTTTTGTTTGCACGCTGATGTTCAAGGGGCTGAAGTAATGAAGAAGAAGACGCTGTTTACCCTGCTGCTGATGGGGATAGCTATCGCCATGGCGGTGCTATTCCGCGCGCATAATCAGGATTTGTTGTTGCAGGGCGAAGTGGATGCCCCCGAAGTGATCGTCGCTTCCAAAGCCAAGGGCCGGGTGATCGAGCGCCTGGTAGAGCGCGGGGACGATGTGAAAACCGGGCAACTGCTGCTGCGGCTGGAAAGCCCGGAACTGATGGCCCAGCTACGTTCGGCGCAGGCTTCGCGGGATGAGGCCCAAGCGCAGTTGGACCAATCGCTGCATGGCACCCGTGAAGAAAGCATCCGTAACCTGCGGGCCAATCTGGCACAGGCCGAGGCGCAATACCAGAATGCCCAACACGATTACGACCGTAACCTGAGCGTTGCCAGCAAGGGTTATGTATCCAAATCTGAATTGGACAGCTCACGCCGTGCGCGTGATACCGCCTATCAACAGGTGCAGGCCGCCAAAGCCAATTTGGACGAAGGCATCAATGGCGATCGCATTGAACTGCGGCAGAAATATGAAGCAGCCCTGCGGGCCTCCGAGCAAGACCTGCTAGAAATTCAGGCCCAGACCGACGATCTACTGGTTAAAGCTCCGGTTGATGGCGAAGTGGGGCCGATCCCGGCTGAAGTCGGTGAGCTGCTCAACGCCTCCAGCCCGTTGATGACGTTGATCCGCGTACCGGACGCCTATTTCGTGTTTAACCTGCGGGAAGATATTCTGGCGCATGTCCGCAAGGGGGATAAGGTCCAGTTGCGCGTCCCAGCGTTGAAAGACCAAACGATCGAGGCAGAAGTGCGCTATATCGCCCCGTTGGGGGATTACGCTACCAAGCGTGCCACGCGAGCCACCGGTGACTTTGATCTGAAAACCTTTGAAGTTCGTTTGTATCCGTCGCAGCCGATAGATGGCCTGCGCCCAGGGATGAGCACCTTATGGCAATGGAAAGAGTAAGGGCAGGTTGGCGCTGCTTCAGCCACGCGTTCAGCAACGAGTGCCGCATCGCTTTTCGCCGGCCGGTGGTGCACTGGCTGGGATGGATATTCCCGTTGATCCTGTTTGGCCTGATCAGCAGTAACTTCTCGGAAGGGACCTTGCTCGATCTGCCGGTCTCGGTGGTGGATAACGATCACAGCCCGCTATCCAAAAATCTGATCCGCAAGCTGGATGCGGGTTCTCATGCCCATGTGCAAGCCTATGACGGCGGTCTTGATGAGTCGTTGCGCCGTCTGCGTAGCGCGCAGGATTATGCTTTGCTGTCTATCCCGGCCGATTTTGAGGCGGACGCGCTGGCGGGCAATCAGCCGAGCGTGGTGCTGTATTACAACGCGCTGTTTTACGGTGCCGGGCTGTATTCTACTCAGGATTTCAGCGGCCTGATGGCCGAGGCCAACGCCAATTACCGTTCGATCATTGCCGGGGCCATGGGCAAGTCGCTGCCGCCGCTGGCGGATGTCACCCTCAACTACGGCAGCCTGTTCAATGCCAGTGGCAGCTATATCTATTATCAGCAGTTTGCCGCTACTATTCATATGCTGCAGCTGTTTGTGGTTACCTGCATGATTTACGTGATGGCGCGCAGTAAGTCCTTGCTGAAAGCCAAGCCCTTTAGCCTGGCCCTGCTGGGGAAACTGGCCCCTTACACCCTGTGCTTTACCACTTTGCTGATGGTTGAGATTGCTGCGTTGGTGGGCATTTTTGACGCTCGCGTCAGCGGCAACCCGCTGTTTATGCTGATGATTGGCTTCTTCTACGTGATGGCGGCACAAAGCATCGGCCTGTTGCTCTACACCTTTACCGGCAGCGCCATTACCGCCTACACCCTGATTGGCATGTTGGTGAGTATTGCACTGACTTTCTCTGGCATGGCAGTACCCGAGCTTTCCATGCCGCTACCCGCACGCATCATCTCCAATATCGAGCCTCTTACCCACGCGCTGTACGCCATGTTCGACGTCTTCCTGCGTCAGGTGCCCGCCAGCGCCATCCTCAGCGTATGTGCGCTGCTGATTGTCTACCCGTTGGTGACCGCACTGTTGGTGCGTAACCGGCTGCTGAAGCGGCTGGCAAAAGAGGAGACGGTGGGATGAAAAGCTATTGGCTCACCTTCCGCAAAGTATTGACGAGCATGTTGGAACGGCCGATGTGGCTAATGTTGATCCTGTCGTTGTGCATCATGAGCACGGTTTATGCCAACCGCACGGTGTGGGATCTACCGGTGGCAGTGATCGATCAGGATCACAGCACCGCCAGCCGCCAGCTTATCCGCCAGTTGGATGCCACCCCGAAGATCGCCATCCAAACTTACGACAGCTTGGACGAGGCAAAACGCGATCTGGGTTGGCGCAAACTGTTTGCAGTGATCATCATGCCGGTGGATCTGGAGAAGAAGATCCTCAATGGCAAAAACATTGAGATCCCGGTGTTCGGTGATGCCACCAACCGGCTGGCAAACGGCCAGATCCAGCAGGACGTGGTGGCTGCTTACCAGCAGTTGCTCGGCCAGTACAACACCTCACTGTTGATGCGAAGTGGGTTCAGCGAACGGCAGGCTCAGGTGATCATGATGCCGATCCAGAGCCAAACGCTGGACGTATTCAACCCCGGTATCAGTTTTGCGGCGATTATCTTCCCAGGGTTGTTAGTGATGTTATTGCAGCACTCGCTGTTGATTGCCTGCGTGCGCGTCAGCATTGTGTTGAAAGGAACGCCGGGCGGCAAGCCGTCGCTTCCTGTTTATCTGGGGGGGCTATCGGCCCTGTTGCCGATCTGGCTGTTCCTGTCGATTGTGTTATTTGTGCTGTGGCCCTGGGTTTTGGGCTATCGACAGACTGCGACGATCCCCGAGATCTTGCTGCTGACCTTCCCGTTCCTGCTTGCGGTGCTTGGGCTAGGCAAGCTGGTAACCGAATGCTTGCGCAGCGTGGAAATGATCTACCTGACGCTGTCGTTTATCACCACCCCGGTGTTTTACCTTTCTGGCACTATCTGGCCGCTGCAAGCGATGCCGCAGTGGGTCAGGGCGATTTCATCGATGATCCCTTCAACCTGGGCGACCAAAGCCATTGCTGGCGTGAATCAGATGGGGCTATCGCTGCGTGATGTCGGCGGGGACGTGGCCATGCTGCTGCTATTGGGGGCGATTTATACGCTGATTGGTATTGGCGTTGGAGCCGTGCGTAACCGCGTGGGGCTGCGCAATCTATTTCGTAAACGTCGGACTTCCTGATAACCATGGGGCCAGAATGCTGGCCCCATGAGTTATTACTGCACCAGCTCCAACCCGGCTACGCGCCGCCAGTAACCGTTGCATTCGGTATGGTCGGTTAACGTCAGCGGCTCCGTGCCTTGCTCATTAGCCCGGAAATTATCAAGCATCGCCAGTGTTTCTACGCCCTGTGGTGACAGGCGTACAATATCCACCAACCCCTGCATGCTGGTCAGTTCGTTGCCCAGGTTGTAGCAATAGCCACTCATGGTCTGAATACCGTTGAGCACAAACACCTGTTGGTTCTCTTGAGAATTGACGATGCGCCCCTGCGGATATTTGATGCAGCAGGTTTCGCATTCATCCTTGCCCCGGTTTTCCGAGCGTGCAGTAAAACAGCGCGCCGAATAGGCCAGTGGCAAGTGCCCGTAACTCAACACTTCCACTTCAAACCCCTGGCGGAACCCTAACTCATCACATTGCTGCAATAAATTGACCAGCCAGTCGCGTGAAAGCTCTACCGGCATGCACCAGCGCATCATGCCCTGCTTGTGCAGCAGGCGCAGAGTGTAGGCGTTGTAGCAATTGAGGGCATGCCCGGCGACAAACGGCAAACCGCGATCGGCGGCCATATTCACCGTACCAAGATCGTTGGCTTCGATCAGGAATTCGCCGTTCTCCACATAACGCTTCAGCTCATTCAGCTCTGAGGGTGCCTGTAGCAAAGCCAAGGTAGAGATCACCACCTGCTTACCCGATTTGGCGATCTCCTGCGCTAGCGCCAGCCAGTCACCTACTTTCATTTCACGCCGTTTGGTGCAGACGCTCTCGCCAAGATAGATAATATCGGCGCTGCTGCTTATCGCCTGCTGATAAAAGGCTTCTATCTCGCTGTTTGGCCAGTAGTAGAGCACCGGGCCTAATGCATATTTCATGGTTTCTCCTACTGCCATTTGCGGTGGTACGCGCCAAGCGTGGTCTGGGTGCCTTCGGACATTGCGCCGAGCGTTTCCATCCAGGCTGCGTCGGCTTGATAGCCAGCCGGGTTGGCCATACAGCGATCTATAGCCTGGCGCCAGACGCGCGCAACCTGGCTGACATAGGCAGGGCTGCGTTGGCGGCCTTCAATCTTCACCGAGGCAATATTGGCGGCCAGTAGCTCTGGCAGCAGCTCCAGCGTATTCAGGCTGGTGGGCTCTTCCAGCGGGTGATAGAGCACGTTATCTACCAGATAGCGGCCTTTGCACAGCGTTGGGTAACCGGCGTTTTCACCGTCCTGATAGCGGTCGATCAGCACGTCATTCAGGCGCGATTCCATCCCCTGCGGTGTTTGTTGCCAGCGTACAAAGCGGGCAGGTGAGCAGGCGCCCACGGTGTTAGGTGATTCCCCGGTCAGATAAGAGGAGAGGTAACACCGCCCTTCGGCCATGATGCACAGGCTGCCAAAGGCGAACACTTCCAACGGTACTGGGCTGGTGCGTGATAATTGCTTCACTTGGTGCATCGACAGCACACGAGGCAGCACCACGCGGGCCACATCAAAGTGGCGTTGATAAAAACGGATGGCTTCTTCATTGGTCGCAGAGGCTTGCACCGAAACATGGCGCTCCACCTGCGGATAACGTTCCGCTGCGTACTCCAGCATTGCCAAATCAGCCAGGATCAGCGCGTCGGCACCCAACTGGGCGGCCATATCCACGGCTCTCTGCCAGCGTGCGTAGCCATCGGGGTGAGCAAAGGTGTTGATGGCGATATGCAGCTTGCGGCCATGCCGGTGCACATAGTCAGCCGCTTCCTGCAGCTTCTTCTCGGTAAAGTTCAGCCCGGCAAAGTGGCGCGCATTGGTATCGTCTTTCAGGCCGATGTAAACGGCGTCTGCGCCATTATCTACCGCGGCTTTCAAGGCCGGCAGGTTGCCAGCGGGGCAAAGCAGCTCCATAGATCTATCCTGATCCCAGCCATATACCTGGCCAGGTATATGCTGTGATAAACGTTGCCGGGCCATTGATTCGCCTGGCAATGATGTAAAAGGGGAGACAATTTTAGTGAACCCGAGGTTAACAAGCTTTGATTTGAGGCAGCTTCTGGCGTATTGATATTCAAGCGGTAACTTGAAATCTGTAGGGAAAGATGAGCGTTAATTGCACCATTTGTTGATATAGACCGGTTACGCGTAGCCGCAATGTGGCAAAATAACCTCAGACTGAGTAGAAAGGAGTGAATAACAGTGTTGGAAAAACTACGAGCACGCATTGTGCGTCAAGGGCCGTCGCTGTTGCGCGTACCGTTAAAATTCACGCCGTTTGCTCTGCAGCGTCAGGTTTTGCAACAGGTGCTGAGCTGGCAGTTCCGTCAGGCGCTGGCTGAGGGGGATTTAGAATTTCTCGAATCGCGCTGGCTGAAGATTGAAGTGCGCGATCTGGCACTGCAATGGTTTATGACAGTAGAAAACGATAGGCTGGTGGTGAGCCAACAGGCTGAGGCGGACGTCAGCTTCAGTGGCGAAGCCAACGATCTGATTTTGATTGCGGCACGCAAGCAAGATCCCGACACGCTGTTTTTCCAGCGTCGGTTGCAGATTGAAGGAGATACCGAATTGGGCCTGTATGTAAAAAATCTGATGGACGCTATCGATCTGGATGCGATGCCTACGCCGTTACGCGTTGGGCTGCTGCGGTTAGCGGACTTTGTGGAAGCCGGTTTGCAGGAGGACACGGCGCAAAGTTCCCGTGTGCCGCAGCCATGTTGATCCGCGTTGAAATTCCGGTGGATGCCGCAGGTATTGATGCGCTGCTGCGTAACGCCTTTGGCCGTGACGACGAAGCCGATCTGGTGCAACAACTGCGTGAAGACGGGTTGTTGACGCTGGGTATCGTTGCTACCGACGAAGAGGGGGGCGTGGTCGGTTATGCCGCTTTCAGCCCGGTTGACGTTGCGGGCGAGGATCGCCAATGGGTTGGACTCGCGCCGTTGGCAGTTGAGGAAAGCCTGCGTCGCCAAGGGCTGGCCGAAAAGCTGGTTTACGAAGGGCTGGATGCGCTGAATGAGTTCGGCTATGCCGCCGTGGTGGTGCTGGGCGAACCGGCTTACTACGGGCGTTTCGGCTTTAAAACGGCTGCCCAGTTCGATCTGCGTTGCCGCTGGCCAGGAACGGAAGCCGCATTCCAGGTTTATCCGTTGGCGGAAGATGCACTGAGCGGTGTGAATGGGCTGGTGGAGTATTCGGCGCCCTTTAGTCGCTTTTAACTACCGGCAGTAGGTATTCCAATGAGAGGGGCGGATTAACTATCAGCTCCTCTTTTTGCTTTTTGCTCAACTGCTTCACCCGATACTCCAGCCGCAACGCCATCGAGCGATCCCCCACCTGGCAGTGAAAAACCAGTTCCAGCTCCCCTTTGCCACGTAGGGCTTTGGCACCATTACCGGCCTGATGCTGCGCCGCTCGCCGGGCGACGTCTGTCGTGATACCGGTGTACAACATCCCGCTTGGCATTCGCAGCATATAGAGATGCCAGGTTGTTTCATTCAAAACGGCCTGCGTAAATTTCCAGTGATCATTCTGGTGGATGGACTGCACTATTTTTCAGCGTTACCCACCAGAGTTCAACAGATAAATGACGAAGCTGTAGACCATCAGTTTACTCAAGGTTGAGATATCCAAGTTTGTCTAGCTGGCTCTTAAAGTCATCAAGCTGTTGCACCAAAAATGTCAGAGCCTGTGAGATGGCGTCCGGGTTTGGCGCATTTTCGCGACACAGGGTATCTAATTGATTACATATGCTCACAATGTCATCTTGATGAATAAAACTAAATGGGCCTTTGAGCCTATGTATGGTTTCGGATAGTAACAGCCAATCCCCATTCTGCCGGTGAAGTTGTGCTTCGAGCCGATCGGCCAACGTACTTTGCCAAAGTGACTGTAAGAATATCGCGACTGCAGATTGCTGATTTGCTAAAGCTTCCAGTAAACGTTGTTGTAAACCTTGGTCTAAAGAAAGTTCAGTGCCGGGATTAAGTGGGGATAGACAAAACTGCGGCAATATCTCGGCCCATTTCACCAGACCGATAGGCTTACGTAAACAAAGATCCATCCCCGCAGCGATTGCCTCGTCAAATATTTCAGGTTCTACAAAAGCAGTTAAACCAACGATCGGGACTCTGGTTTCTCCCTGTGTGACTTCACGCTGGCGTATTTTTTCTGCCAACGTCATTCCTGACATTACTGGCATAGCGACATCTGTGATTATTAATGAAAATTTATTATTAGCCATCAATTCCAGAGCGTGAATCCCGTCATTTGCAGTCGTGACGTTGGCACCGAGTTGCTGCAATTGAGTAGATAGCAATATTCTATTCGCAGAATGATCGTCAACGATGAGTATAGGGGGAGACTCCGGCAATGATTGCACCGAAGTGGCTGCGTCAATTGGCAAAGCGTTCTCAACGGGTTGCACCGCAGAAAATGTGACACAGACCTGCAGTTGTGTACCTTTACCCAGCTCGCTGTTCAACGTAATGTAACCTGCCATCATATCCAATAGGCGTCTGCTAATGGTTAAACCTAAACCGGTGCCTCCGGCATACCTTGCAGCTTCCTCAATCTGAGTAAATGGCGAGAACAATCTTGGAATGTCCGATATTGCAATCCCTACGCCCGTATCACTAACTTCGAATGTTACCGTTATGGAATCGCTATCAGGTTTTCTATTGGCCGTGCATTGGAAGGTAATCTTTCCTTGCCGGGTAAATTTCACCGCATTGGACAGCAGATTGGCCAAGATCTGACGCAGTCGCAAAGGATCCGCCAGTAGCCAACAATCTGTCGCATCCCCGCTGAGCTGCAAAATAAAATCGAGACCTTTACTCTTGGCCATAGGAGAAAACATCCGTTCTAACAATCCAAGCTGTTCAGACAGACAGACAGGTTGTGGTTGTAAAACCATTTTACCCGCTTCAATCTTGGATAAATCCAGAAGGTCGTCAATAAGCATTAATAAATGTTGCGAAGATTCATTGGCAATCGTCAATTCATTGCGCTGTTGCAGCGCTAATTCATTACTGTGTAGCTGCAATTCCAACATACCAATGATCACGTTCAACGGGGTACGAATTTCGTGACTTATCGTAGACAGGAAAGTTGACTTGGCACGATTCGCCTTGTCGGCGAGTTCCTTAGCCTGGCGCAGCGCTGTCTCAAGACGTGTACGTTCGCTGATGTCCAGCCAACCACTTAACATACCCGCAATATCGCCAAGGCTGTTATAGAAAGGAATGCTCCAGGTATATAAATGACTGGTTTCATGTTCGGTAGTAAAACTCAAGTCTTTAAAACAGGCTTTTCCGGTATCCTTCGATTGATAATAGATCTCTCTGAGTTGAGTGAAGAAATGGGGATGCTCATTAAGTATGAAGAGAGTGGGTTCATCAGCATCGGAGGCTGGGATTTGCAATAGCTCCATAAAAGCTGGATTGCCTGATTCTATTTGAAAATCAGCTTTCACGACAAACATTGCTAATGGTAAGTTATCAAACAGTACTCGTTGAAAAGACAGTTCATCCAGTAATTTTATTTCCGTGCTTTTTCTTTTTTTTACCTGTACCCACAATAGCTTAACCCAGAACAAAGAGAGTAAAATAATAATAAAAACAATAGTGGCACCTACAAGGAATTTATTTTGATTCCAAAGGAATGGTTTCTCTGGGAAAGGTGAGTTGGCATCATACTGTTGTTTGAATTCAAAGTAATTAGTTGGCAATCCCAGTATCACTTTGTTCATTATACTCAGAAACTCAGGTTGGCCTTTAGCGACACCTATACTGTAAGGAATATAGCTAGGGGTGGGTAATGCGGGCCCATCAATCACCAATTCATTCTGGTAGTTATGTGAAATCTCGTAACTTGCAAGAGTAAAATCAGCGACGACCGCATCGACATTACCTTGGGTTAATAGGTTTAAAGCATCTGATGTTTTTGATTGTAATGTCATATTGACCGGAAAAGACTTGAATTCCTCTAGTAATGCGCGCTTGGGTGATGCTGTTAACGCAATAATCTTTCCCTTTAAGGCTGCCATACTCTCAAAGTGTGGCCCTTCTTTACGTGAGATGATGACTAGCACTGAATAGTTGTAGGGGATAGTTAGCGACAGTAAGTCAGGTTTATCTTTAGGCATTTTATAGATATAAGGTATAAATGTGCTATTCCCTTGTTGAATATCAGTGAACAACTCTTGTTGTGTGCGCCTTAACCGGCCCTGAAAAACGACACCAATACGCTGACCTAGATCATTAAGTTTTTCAGCAGCAAAGCCTGCGGGCGTACCTGTAGTTGAGGAAAAAGATAACGGTGTCTCATCATTGGTGATACTATAAAATATTATCGGGTGAGATTTTATCCAATCTTGTTCATCCTGATTGAAAATAATCTTTTGTTCCGATTTTTTTGCATCCCTGAATAGGTAACTCTCAGGTTTTAGGAGGGAAGGTGAATAGCTTGACAAACAACACTCTTTTATCAATTTGGATGCTGGGAAGGAGGCGGTTACCGTTTCAATTTTAGTTAATGGATATTTTTTTAAGGTTTCGATAGCCGCGACCCTAAAAGAAGTACTAACACTAAAAATAGATAAAAACATAAAAATAAAATTTATTTTAGCGTTATTCATAAAATATCTCCTTATGAAACTCTATAATGAATCAACCTCCATTGATTAAGCCATGAAGTATAGCGAATGAAGCCATCTCAACAGAACTATTAAGGTTAAGTTTTTTCTTTATATTTAGTTTGTGAGTGCTAACCGTTTTTTCACTTATATTTAATGCCTGTGCAATACCTATGTTACTCTGCCCTTTGGCTAGAGCAATGAAAATAGTGAGTTCTCGATGTGTCAATCTATTAACTATGTCGCCAGTGTCAGAGTTCTTAACTTCTTTACTCCATTGAGAATTCGAAGGAAAACAGTTATATCCAGCAAGTACTGAACGTACCATGCTCAATATTTCCTCCGTGGTGCAACTCTTACTGATATATCCATTACACCCTATTGCGGCTAGTTTTTCAGCGTAAATACGCGGATCATGACTTGAAAAAATTAATATCTTTGAGTTTTCGGCATGATTTTTAATATTGAAAACAAGCTCGAGACCGTTGGTGCCAGGTAGGATTAAGTCAAGTATAATTAGGTCAGGCTTTAGCTTTTTGACAGCTAATATACCTTCTTGGCCATTACTTGCCTCACCAATAACATCAATATTATTTTCTGTTGACAGGATAGTTCTAAGTGCAAAACGTACTGATGGGTGATCCTCAATAATAACGACTGACTTATTCAACTGAACGTCAAGGGCCATGATACCACTCCAAAATCATATATAATAAAACCGACTTATTAACTTAATTTAAGCATTATAATTTCCAATGGTTATTATCATTATAGTTCATTTATAGAATTATGCTGTTTTTTTAAGTAAATGATATCATTTTGGCCCAGCGTAGCAAAAATCTAATGCGATTAGCGGAATTTTATAGTTACTTAATCTGTTACCACCCTCGTTTTGTAACAAGAAATGTAGAGCGGATGTACAGAATATGCTCCGTTCTTCTCCAAAAAAAAACTAAATTTAATGGGGTTGTGAAAGTTATCTAGAATGATTTCAGGAAGAGCGTTAGTTTATTTCAAATGTCATCTTATTAGCTGTTTAAATCATGTTTTTATCTTCTGGCTGACTTGTTTAATATGAAAGAAGCCAACAGTTCAGATCATATGCAAATGTGAGAGTGTTCTAACACCTAGTTTTTTTAGAGCATTTTCTTGCTGAGTGTAAACTGTTTTTATGCTCACTGCTAACAGTCGGCTCAGATTGTAGACATCTATTCCCTGAAGTCTATAGCTTAAAACGCTTGCCTCTTTATAGCTCAATTTACACATTTTAGGAAGGTTTGATATAACGTGTCCTTTAACTATGCTTTTAATGTAATTTTCGTCTACTTTGCAGGATAGGAATGAAGAAAATAAATTCGTATTTAGCAATCCATTTCTATCATAGGGGAGTATATATGCACGACAACAAAAATAATCTAGCATCACTAATATAGACATTGTAAAATTAAAGCCGCCAGCGGCTATCATAAATACGTCATCTTCCATTATAAAACCATTTTTATGTGAATTCATCATCATTCTAATGGTAATGAGTTTAACTGAAATTCCGTATTCCTTTTCTACTAAATCATTTAAACCAGCATGGAAAAACATATCTTCTGAAAATAAATAAATATTCAAGTTATCCACCTAAAATTATAAATTAAAAATACCCGATTATTGACGCTCATTGATTTCTTGTACCTCAGAGCAAGATTTAACATTAAAAATCAATAAGTTTAAAATTATAACTCGTTAAACATATAGGTAAGTTTGTTAGTTCCACACCTTAACATAATGAAATCTATTCACATTGATTTTTTGCAGTGCTAAATACTTCAATAAACATCCATTTAAAGTGATTTTTTAAAATTAAGTATGGATGGATTGAAAATTGGAACCGATAAAAGACTCTTCAACGTTCCCTGGAGGGGAGGGGGTATGCTCAAGGGAAAAATTAGATAAAATATACTAATGGTACCGAAAATAGTGTTATCTATTGTATATTTAACACCTATTTCATGGGTGTCCCCTCAAGCTATAATGTGGGCTCATACAACTCTCGTTATGTCTGACTTGCAGTCGTGAGATTATAGCTGTAAAGACCATTTAGGTCGTCGTCATCTTACCCCTATAGTGACCCCATCACCCTTTCCTACAGTACAACTACTGAACTTAGGAAGTTCCCAGTAATTTACCAAACTATTGCTTCTGACTATGACTGACAACCCAGTGTTTTACGTTCAATTTTTATTATCATCAGATCATAATCGATTCTTATTATCCCTACTTATGATACTGAGGTAAATATCAATTGGGTATATATTTTATTATTTAACAAAAAATGGCATTTTAATTCTGCAAATCAATTTAGGTGTGGTAATTAATTTCATTTATTTAACTAAAACAGCATAATATATCAATAGGAATAGGACAAAGCAAATGTTGATAGGTACACGCTGCAAGTATATGAAATTAGTTTTAATTGTAAGTGGTATGTTAAAAATAGGCCGTAATAGCCAAATTAATCTCTCGTTAAGCTATAACGAGCGCTTCAATATATATAGTCGTGAAAATAGATAGGTAGTAGACGGAGGGGGTTAGCCGCTGACATGAAAGTGCATATCACTCTTATGAAGGTGATATCACGTGGTCTTTAAGTTGGGTGGGTTAACATGAAGAAAATCAGACAGCTGTTTTTGCCGCTATCAGCAATACTCGCTCAACCGATGTGAGAACTTCGACTACCTGGCCTGCGATTGCCACAAAAGGCACTACCCACCAATAGGTTGTTACTCCGTTTGGCAGTTTTCAGGTCTACTACGCTGGCTGCATCAAGGGTTTTAGCCACCGGAAAAATCAGCTTGATTGTGGCTATAGCAGGGCTAAAACATTTACCGTCTTGAAATAAACTGACCGTTAAGACGGGGGGATTGGCATCGTTGACCAATTAGGAGACTTCTTTGCCCTGATCGAAGGCATTACCGACAATGGCCCGGTTTACATACTGAAACTACCATGATTTATAACGCCTAAACTTACCTTACCATCTGTATCTGAGTAGATAAATGCTCCTATTTTCAGTCAGCGTCAGGTAAAACCGGCGTTGCAATGCCATCTGTATCCTATATCGAACGGGTGCACGGTATAAATTGGAACATGATATAGCTTTATTTACAAATACGAATGCTTATCAATTAATATGAATGCAATAGAGATATGTGTATAAATATAACAAAAACAATAGGATGGTATATTTCAGGGCGTTGTTCTGAGCAAAAAATAAGTAAAATCCTAGAAAAATTCAGGAAAAGGCTTACCCCAAAATGGGTGATTCATATCTATACACAAATAGGAAAAGATAACTATTATAGTCAGGCATTCAAGGCTAAGTGTGTTCTGCTTTGTCGGGGTGTTGAGTTATTAATATTCCCTAGTTCGCTAAGGAATGACTCAAATGATATGATCTAGTCATAGATTATAGGGAAACTTACTTCTTAAATGGTATTTTAAATGAAAAAAATTGCATTAGCATTATCATTCCTCTTGGCTGGTGCCTCCCATTTAGCAAGTGCTGCGGATGGCCAAGTTAATTTCACCGGTAATATCACTGCAAGCACCTGTTCAATTAATGGTGGCGTTGCGGCTCCGCAATTAGTCAATCTGGGCAATGTTCCGGCATCATCCCTGATGACTTCTGGACAGACTGCAGGCGCGAAAAACTTCGCAATAGAATTGACAGGCTGTACAGGGGGTAACACCGCGGTTGCCGCTCATTTCGAGTCTCTGACGTTGGGTAACCCGGCTGGCCGCTTGAATCTGGATGCTACCTCAGAAGCCAGTAATGTTGAAATCGCGCTCTATGACAGCATGGGTGCTTTGCAGCCTGTCAACGGTGTTATTCCGGCACAAACCTTCGTTACGCTGACTGGCGGTAATGCGACACTGAACTATGTTGCAGCCTATTACGCTACCGGTGAGGCTGAGGTAGGGACTGCAAATTCTGAAGTATCTTACACTCTGTCATACCAGTAAGTTAGCTAAATTATTATATAGAGGGGGGTACCCCTCTATTCATTTTTAATTTTCACAAGACGAATATGAATAAATTAAATCCCTATATCATCTTGGTATTGGCATTAAGTAACTATGTCAGTTATGCATCCGCTAGTGTTATTATACACGGCACGCGTGTGGTTTTTCCTAGCGATAAACAGGAGGTTTCACTGCGCATTGAAAATGACAATTCATTGCCAGTGCTAGTTCAAGCATGGGTTGATGATGGTCATTCAGCCATGTCGGCAAAAATGCCTAAAACACCGTTTGCTATTACACCGCCAATGTTTCGTATGGAACCTAAGCAGGGACAGTCATTACGTATAATTTATAATGGCAGCATATCGGTAAAAGATAGAGAGTCTGTATTTTGGGTTAATGTCTTTGAAATACCGACAACAGACGCCAATAATAAAGAAAATAGTTTACAGTTGGCATTCAGAAGTAGGATAAAACTATTTTATCGCCCAGCAGAACTGGCAACACCAAAAACGGATGAGCTGGCTAAACAGATGCAGTGTACTGGCAACAAAGAGACACCGCAGATGCTGACGCTCAGTTGTAAAAATACATCGCCTTACTATCTGTCTTTCTCTCAGGTTGATGTCATGGTGAATAATAAGCCCGTGTCGGTTTCATTACAACGTTTTGGCATGATCGCACCATTCGGGTCCTTGAGTACCAAGGTTAAAGTGCCAGAAAGTACATTGCCTATAAAACTGAACTACCTTCTCATTAACGATCAAGGTGGTGCAAAGGAATACACTGAAACACTTTTATAACCTGCTTTGAATTACATAAGGACGACATTCTCTCTATGGACCAGATAAATGAAGCGAATACCAGGAATTCAACGTCTAAAGTTGCTCTGGTATTATTGTTAGCCAATATAACTCTGGTGGGGGCAGCCTGGGGTGCTGATGCATCTGTGATACCGCAGGATAGTTCCAAGGGGCAGGCGTACTTATATAACACTAGTTTCTTAGTGGGATCAGAAAAGGTCGATGTTGCTCGTTTTGCATATGGTAATGATATTACACCAGGTAGTTACAGCATGTCTATTCTGGTTAATAAAAAGCTTGTGGGTAAGGTTAACCTACTCATAAAAGATATTGAAAATAAAAAAGTTGTCTGTCTGAGTAAAGAGCTAATAAGATTGCTGGATCTTAAAGTTGAAAATGTGCCGCTTGATTCAGACTCCGGCAGCTGTGTGTTACTCAACTCACTGATACCTACTGCCAGTTATATCATAAACATGCCAGACTTGGCTGTGGATTTTTCGATCCCGCAGGTTTACTTGCAACGTGAATCTCAAGGGGACGTCAGTCAAGCATTGTGGGATGCGGGTATTAACGCGGGCTTTATTAATTATAATGCAAACTATTATGAGTCCCGTATTAATGGTAATCAACAGGCACTTACTAATTCTAACTTTTTCACCTTACTCAATAGTGGCGTGAACTTGGGTTTGTGGCAACTGAGAAATAATTCCAACTATAGCAGCAGCAATAACGGTATTAGTAAATGGACAACGCTGAACAGTTATCTGCAACGCCCATTACCAGCCTTTAAGGGTATGTTGGTAGCCGGTGAATACAATACATCCGGACAATACTTCGATAGCTTGAGCTTTCGTGGCATCCAACTTGCTTCCGATGACCGTATGCTGCCTGCTTCACAGCAGGGATTTGCACCGGTAGTTCGTGGCGTAGCGCGTACCAATGCACTGGTACAAGTAAGTCAGCGAGGAGTTTTGCTAAATAAAACTACCGTTGCTCCTGGCGCTTTTGCGATCGATGATCTTTATCCTACTGGATATGGCGGTGAACTGGATGTGGTTGTTACTGAAACGGATGGGACGGTACAGACATTTTCAGTACCTTACTCTTCGGTAGCATCATTATTACGGGACAATAGCTCCCGTTATGCTGTGACCTTTGGTCAGTTGAATAACCAAATTTTACGTAGCAAGCCTACATTTTTGCAAGCACTCTATTCCCGTGGGGTATCTAATAATGTAACGGCCTATGTAGGGAGTCAGTTCGCTGAAAATTATCAGTCTGCTGTAGTAGGTTCTGCATTCAATACCCGTCTTGGCGCACTGGGGGTTGATATTACAGGCTCATCGACAGACCTGCCATCGGGTAACAGCCGAGGTTGGAGTGTTAAAGCCTCTCATAGCAAGTATTTGGAAATTAGCCAAACGTTTTTATCATTAGCGACCTATCGCTATTCTGATAAGGGTTATTATGGTTTCAATGAGGCAGCACAGCAGCGTGAGCTGGATTATAGTCATGTTCTGCGCCAGAAAGGGCGCTTTGAACTGGCAATCAGTCAACAAGTTTTAGATTACGGTAGTCTGTTTATTTCTGGTTCTATCCTATCCTATTGGGATAGGCCTGGCTCATCGAGCAATTATCAGGCAGGATATTCATTTTTAGTTAAGAATATTAATGTCGGCACTTCTATTTCGCGAGTAAGCAATAATTCAGGCGAAAGCGAAAATCAATATATGCTGACATTAAGTATCCCCTTTGGTAGTGAACGTTATGGATATCATAGTGTTACCACTAGCCTTAACACGAATAGCGAAGGCTTGTCGCAAACCACGCTGGGTCTTAATGGCTCATTGGGGCAGGATAACTCTCTGTCTTATGGAATGTCAGGCAGTACTGATTCCCACAATCAAAGCTCTGTGTCTGGCAATATGGCTAAAAATCACTCCATGGGGCAGGCATCAGTGTCAGCCAGTCAGGGACGAAATTTCCGGCAATATGCCTTGGGGATGTCCGGGTCTGCGGTTGTTCATTCAGGTGGGCTGACTTTGGGGCAATATGCTGCAGATGCCATGGCATTGGTAGAGGCAAAAGATGCCGCAGGTGCCAGAGTGGAAAATATTTCAGGCGTCACTATTGACCGTTTCGGTTATGCGATTGTGCCTTATCTCAGTGCTTATCGCAATAACACTATTAATATCGATCCACAAGGCATGCCTGAAAATACAGAGCTTTTAAGCAGTGGTAGCAAAGTTGTACCCTATAGTGGCGCAATCGTCAAAGTTAAATTCGATACCCGTTCAGGAAATAAGGCGTTCATCGAAAGTACGACACCTGATGGTGAACCTTTACCTATGGGAGCAATGGTTGTGGATGAGAAGGGTAATAATGTCGGTATGGTTGGTCAGGGTGGCGTACTGTATGCCAGTGGCTTGAATGATGATGGCCTGCTGCTTGTCTCTTGGCGCTCCGATTTAACCGGCCAGTGCCGTATTCGCTATCATTTTGCCAAAGAGAAAACGACTGACAAAACTCATGGGATGCGCCAATTATCCCTGCCATGTACACCTATGAAATAAGCTGCCAGAGAACAAAAATGAAACTATTTCTAGTAAATATTATCCGTAATGAACGGGCGATAGGAGTATTCCTTATCACCCTGTTATCTGGCCTGTTACCGCAACAGGCACTGGCCGTTCGTGCCTGTGTCTGGACTCCGGGTATTCCAGTAATGAGTCCCTACGTAGAAATACCCTCAGCAAACGGTATTGTCGCTGTAAATGATGGTAAATATCCCAGCCCGACGAATAGCACTTATGCTACGCCATCATCGAACAGCGGCAGTGCTGCATGGAGCATGACCTGTACAGCACCCGTGCAGGTCACTCCGGTGTTACAAACACACTTGATTCCAGATACCCGGTTTACCAATAAGGGTTATCCGAATATGCAGCAGACCACCGCCTATGGTAATGGTAACTATTACTATTCTGCAGAAATGTGGTACAACAGCCCGGCCGGGGATAAGGTCTGGTTTACCGGTGCCGCAGGTACTAATACTCTGGGTGCACCTTTTATCCTGGCTGCCAACTCAACACCTACCAACCCGGTGGTGATCCGTATGCAGGATTTTGGGATCCAGAATGTGGGTTTTCAGGGGTATCAAACGGCTAACGCCGTAGCCGGTTCGTTTACTTGGGGAACAGGTGGTCTCCTGCACTATATGCGATTTCGGATGGTTAATTATACCAGTTCGGATAAAACCGCTTATGATGACTTTTATTTTAACTTATATGTTGACCATGTGAATTTTTCGGTCCGTACCTGCGGTATTGTTTCCAGCGATCTGTATAAAACAGTCAATATGGGTAACCGGATTTCCTCTGAATTTTCCAGTCAGAATGTGGGGGCGACCACGACACCGATATCATTCCGAATTGGCCTGCGTTGCTTGCCGAAAACCGCAGTCACTTATCGAGTTAATGCCGGTCAGGCTGATACCATCAATGATCCTAGTAATACGCTTGGCTTGATTGCATTCAGTGGCAGTAATGTGGCAAAAGGGTTTGCACTTCAGCTTAAATCATTACCTTTTGGGCCGTCTGGTGGGCAATACCAACCCGTTAAATTTGGCGTAGCAAACACCTCGTCTGCACTTGCCGTAGGTGATGCTGTGGGTAGTGTGACCTCAGATGTTATTCGGTTCACGGCTAACTATTACAGGACAGCAAATGCGCAGAGTTCCAGCAGTGGAACTGCAAATGCAACGGCAACTATTGATATCAATTATCAATAGAGGATTTCAGTTAATTTGCTGTCCCTTAAAAAGTGGCTATTAAAATTTAATGAGTCCTTTCTTCAAGTAGCGGTTTCTTTATGGATACTATAAATAAAGTCATTAGGCCATCAGTTTATATTATTGACGAGCATCCTATAGTTCGTGATTCTCTAGCGACATTAATCAGTAGTCGCTTGGGTATGCGAGTTATTGTCAGTCCTGAAAATAACTTAGATCTCCTTGTGGAGATAGTAAAAGAAAAACCGGGATTAATTATTCTGGATGTCAATATGTCAACTATGAAGGTGATTTCTAGTTTAAAAAGAGAGTGCAAGAATACCAAGATATTAGTTTATTCTGGAAGTAATGAGGGGGTTTATTCGCGCAGGGTTTCACAGATGGGGGCTAATGGTTTCATTTCCAGAAAACACTCATTTGAAGTGTTGTTGAATGCAATTAATTTAATTGTTAACGACATTAACTGCTTTCCAAGTTACAGTGATCATAGTGATGGCGTTCAGTTGGGTGTTTTTAGTCAGCTTTCAAAGCGAGAGGTTTCTATTGCTATTGCCTTGGCTAAAGGTCTTAAAAACCATGAGATTTCAAAGTTTTTTAATATCAGTGCAAAAACAGTAAGTTCTCACAAGAGAAATATATTAGGAAAGTTGAATATTCATAGCGTAATCGACCTTGTTGGTTTGCTTGAAGTAAATAACATTATCGACTGAATGCTGATTTTTACAAGTATATACTGCATGGTCAACATGTTTATTATATTTTGTTTTCCTATTTCATTTTGGTTATTTTTGTAATGATTACGTTGTAAAGATGTCTGTTATGGATAACACGTAAAAACTTAAGGATTTAAAAATGAGTATCAAGCATGCTACTATTTTGCACCCGTGCCAATTTACCCGACTGGGGTTAAGCGAGCTTCTGCCATCAAGTTGCAGAGTACTCAGTTATGAAAAAATACATCAATGTCATTTACATCTACTTTCGGTAAATAAAGCTAATCTCTTTATTATATCTTTGCAAGGGTCAGACTATACCGTAATGGATATTCTGTCTTTTATAGAAATTATTTTCCAAGAAAGTCATCAGCACCGAGTGATAATAATTTTGGATGTATACAGAAGTTCCGGTTTGATAGATTACTTGCTGGAGACTTGTGCACGGATAGGTTTTATCGATACACAAAACTCTCTTTCATCTATCACGCGACAGATTAATGAACTCATGAGTAATGATTTGTCGGAATTTTCAGGGTATTTTAAGAAGGTAGCCAAACCTTTGTCATTACGTGAGAGGCAAGTATTAAATGGCATTTTAATGGAGTTTGATTATAAAAAGATATCTCAAGTTCTCTCTATTAGCCCTAAATTAGTGGGGTATTATAAACGAAAAGCGTTAAAAAAATTAGGCGTTAGGACTATTCAGTCACTCTTGATTCCTACTAACCAATTGTTTAGGATCCCTCCTGTTCTGGCGTGCGCTCAAATTTGCGCGCGGTTATAACTCGTATTGGTGTGATAGTAATCATATATCCTTAAGGATAAAGCGGACGCTCGCAAACTTCTAACGAATCAACAGTGATTTGAATGATGTGTGTAATTCTCGGGAACGTGACTGGTACATGAAATTACAGTTACTTTATACTTTCCAGTCCTCGCCCGCCAGAGCTCAGGCGGGCGAGCCGTCTCAAGGATGGAATTGACATCCTTGATGGGGAACGTGATTTTACTGACTAATAACTCATCAAAAAGAATGGGGTAGTATATCATTACTTTTCTGGTAACTCTGGATTAACTCATCTACACGCATAGCAATGACCATTAAGTCTCTAGTCATCCAAGGGTTTCTCACTGTTAATTATCTCACCATAATCACCAATCGTTGAAATAAACACCATCATCGTCTTGTCAACACTCCCTTTTATTTTTAATAGTGGATAGTCTTTTGTCGAGTAGGGGGGGACCATGCTTTCTTCAGGATGAAAACTGAAGATTGTTTTTTTTATATCATGCCCAATCGATATGGAAATCAGCGTCTGATTTATAGGCGTAGGATTCTCGATGCGTAGCATCTTCCCACTTTGATTGAGTAAGCTAAAGTGTAGTTTTTCCTCTACATGGGAAATGTCCATAGCGTTGACTTTCTGCGGTCGATAAAAAATTTTTATTCGGGTTATAAATGCCAGCTGAACTTCATTCGCTGGTACAATGCCTGCCGGTTTCGGGGGGATTTCCAAAACATTCAACCAATAGACAGATTCTTTGTCAGCAGGAACGTCGGCATCGCTACCTGTAAACATCACCCGTAACCTTTGCGTCTTTTTCCCATCCAGACGTACGATCGGCGGGGTAATCACAAAGGGAACCGCAATTTTCTCAGGTGAAATACTATTGTCACCGAGGTCTATCCACATTTGCAACAGTACTGGCTGTGCCCCTTCATTACTTACGTTTAATGTGGATTCTTTATCCTTAGCACTGATAATCAGTCGTGTTTGGCCCAGAGAAATAGCCGCCCACGACGGATGAACAGATGACAGAGCCAGGGCTATAATCAGCCCGCGTAACAAAACGGGCACGGTATACAGGTTTCGGCTTAACATTGTCATAGTGGTTACTTATAACTTGCGGTAAAGGTTATCGAGCTCTTGACCAAGCCTGGTGTCACCCCGGTTCCGGTTTGATACAAACCGGCATACAACGGCAGCGTATAATTTCCGTTGCTCACCGCTGGATTGTAACTGGTGAGTGGATAAGTGGTGCCAAAAGTCACCGGTGTCGTCGGATTCAATAATAGTTGCATTCCAACTCCAGTGGCTGTCGAACTACTATCGAGCATCACCACACCATTCGCCGCATTTGCTACAGAGGTGGTTGGCGTAAAGCTGTACTGCACAAGATTCATCCCACTAGAGCAATTATTAAATTTCAAAACAAAGGGTGTTAATCCTCCGGACGTCCCGATACCGATAAACTGGTTTCGCCCGACCTCTGGTAGATTTACGGGCACATTTGGCGTGGTACAGGTTCCTCCAGTTAGGGTAATCAAATTCCCTGGCTGAAAATCGGCGATCATATAGGTGCCGCTACCAACTTGGGTGCCGACGACGGTATTAGAAACCTGCTTCCAGCGAACATATATCGGGTCGAACGCACTGGTGGTACCCGCTGTCAACGCCGTGGTGGTCTTGACAAAAAGAACTTGCACATCAACGCCGAAAGTAAAAGACCCATTGGTGTTGGATGTGGTGACCGAAGTGGTTGAATCCTGCTGCCCGCCTTGGGCGATCGTCAGTGGTTGCCAGGCACTGGTGGTGCCATTAATGGTATAGCGCCAACGGACTACATAGCCTAAACCTGCTTTAACGGTAGTGTTGTAGACGGTGTACGTCGATCCGTCCACATTCTTGCTTCCCCAGACGGTATAAGGCGGATAGCCCTGCGTGCTCATTTGTACTACCGCATTGGGATAGCTGAACACCACCGGCGTACAGTTCCAGGCGACAGGGTCCGATGAATTTATCCAAGTCCCCAGCAAATCCCCTACTTGAGCATTATTACCGACCTGAATTGTTGTAGTATTGAAGAACTGGTAATAGTTTCCCCCATTCCGGAGGCAGTCTACCACGTAACCCTCAGCTTTCGCTGGCGAGTGTATTCCTACCAGGATGGTGGCCAACAGAATAAGCAGAACCATCCTTGCTCTGTCAATTACCTGTATCGTCAGCTGTGGTACAACGCAGTTGGTGACAGCTCGCATAGTCATCATCTTCATTTATTCCTTAATTACTTACAAATAGCATCAAGACGACGGAAGTCGGCCGCTGTTTTAGCGACAAATTGCGGTAGATTGTACTTAAATTTACAACGTTCCCCAGCCTCATCGCCCCATTGCACGGTTAATTCTCCCTGCTGCTGTTTGACCCTTAATAATCCTTGACCCGACTGCGCGATATAACCGACGTTTCTGTGTGCTGTATCAAATACTGTTGCACCGAAGGGGAGCGGCAATCCACGGACATCTTTAGTATTAATCAGCACGGAATAACCCTCTGCCGTTTCATAGCGCAACAGAGTGACTGCCCCTGCCGTTGGCGCTACGTTCTGGCTAGTGCTTTTGAGTTCGATATCGTGGGAGATCCCTTTGGGGTCAATTTCAACTCCGTTCTGGCGATAGGGCGTCAGGTAAGGCACCACGGCGCGACCCCATTTATCCAGCCGCAAGCCGTTATAGTTGGTGACGCGCGCCCCTTGGGCATTTTTGGCCTCAACAATTGCCGCGGTATCCCCCAACAGGGGGGTAAACACCACACCACCACTGTAAGCTACGATGCCCCCAGAAATATCGGCACCGTACTGCTGGTAATTTCGGCTGGTAGAGAAACTGCTGCCCAAGGTGGCATAAGGCGCTGACCAGGAAGCACTGCCCCCACCGGTGGCGGTGGTCTGTGATTGATCACCGGAATTACGGTCGCCATTGGCAAACACATTGTAACCATATTGACGATCTTCCCCGGCACTGCCGGCAACAGAGTTCTGTATACCCTGGTGATCTTTCTCTTGCGTATAACTGGTGGTTAAGTAGGGGGCCTTATCGCTCGAACCCAATGGGATCGACACGCTAAACATCACTTTGTTATCCCAACTATTGGTTACCAGATCGCGGGTACGCCCGACGTTAACCCCATAGTTAACTCGTTTGTAATAGTTATTATAAGCCATCTGATATTCAGTATCGGTACCGCTTCTATTCCAGTAATTCTGCATGTTGGCATTGACAGAAACACTGCCCCAGCCCTCAGGTAAGGCTTGTGACGCATTGATCTGGAAACGATTGCGGCGATTTATCGTGGTGTAGTAATAATTGCTATAAATATTGTTTTGATATCTTTCACGGATGCTCATGGCCTCATCCATGCCGTAATAACCTGAGCTGGAGTACTGATAGCTGGCCAGGGTGATGTTGGTATCAATGACGGGTAATATTTTTGCGTAAGTTAGCCTGATACTTTGGCCCTGAGTGAACTCATTATTGCTTAATTGGCTCCTTGACTGGGTAATATCGGAAGAAATAGCGCCAATGCCGGTATTGAATGCTAACCCGGCGGAGACCGATTGATAATAGTTCGAACCAATAACCCCGGAATAACCGGTCACAATGTTTGAGAACCCCCGTCTTACCGTACCCACCAGCAAGGCCGGGGCGGAGGAAACCGCTGTGTTGTGATAACTACCGGCAGCCACCGAATAACGTGTTACCCCTGGGCGTAACAGCTCGGGGGTGGATGAATACACCACGGTAAAACTACGCTCGTTACCATTAGCCTCTTTTATGGTGACCAACAGATCACCACCAACACCAGAAGGATAGAGATCATCTATCTGGAATGGACCGGGGGGCACGGTGGTTTCATAAATCTGGTTACCACGCTGAGAAACCCTCACCAGGGCAGTGGTATTGGCAACGCCACGGATCACCGGGGCAAATCCACGCTGTGAGTCTGTATACATACGGTCATCGGAAGCAACCTGAGCACCCACATAACCGATGCTGTCAAAGACTTGTCCGTCGGTGCTCGACTGGCCAATAATCAGTTTGCTGCGCCAGTTAACTAACGCACGTTCCGCATATAATTCCGACCCGCGATAACTTGAGCCTTGCCCATTGCCCCAGTTTGCTGTCGCACGGTAGCGCAAACGCCAAACATCCCAATTAAACCCGCCACGTAAGCCCAGATACTGTGATGTCTGAGACGACACCCCTGATTGCTCCGAATGATAGGCGTTATAATTGTATTGTAACATGGCGGCAGTGATGCCTTTATCCCATAACGCCGGGTTGACATAGCCTCTGGCATTGCGTTTAAGGATAATTTGCGGGGCGGAAATATTTAATTGCTGGCTACCACTATCATAAGATGCCTGGGTTCCTGGCGCTAATTGGCTCAATGGCAGGCATTGTTCAGCGGAGGCCAGTTTTGCCTGAGTATCCTTGTCGATTTTATCCAGATCAAAGCCCAGCAGATCCATCAACTTCAGCGTAAAACAAGGTTGAGCAATCGTTGCTGCAGCAACAGGCAGCGCAAAGTTGATATCTTCGCGGCCAATCCATTGGTCATTTAAATAAATATCGACACGGTGCACCCCGGCGGAGACCGGGTTACCTTTTTCAAAAGAACGGACATTGACCGGTGAGCGGAGAAATGAATCATTAAACTCCACACTATCTGCTGCGGATGCGAATGCGCTAAAAAAAAGGGCCAGCGGTGTTAACGTGAATATGCCAACAAGATGAATTAACTTTGGGAAATTTAAGCAGCCATCATTGGCTGATTTTGCTATTGAGCTTCCATTCATTATGTATATCTCCGCCAAAGTCATCAATTATACTGTAAAAAATCGTGGTACTGGGTTGCGGTTGGCTTTTTAAACCCTCTAGCGTAAATTTCAACTCATTGAACGGCGATATCATGCGTGGCTGCTTACCTATCCCGCCAAGGAGAATCGAGTCCTTATTATTTTTTAGTTCTATATTACGAAACGTAACGAAATAGGGTGAAGGGTTTTTCACCAGGACCACGTAATTATTACCCTCCTTCTTGAAATTGAAAGAAAGCTTGTCATAGCCTTGCCTAGGCGTTATCGCCAAATTGGCCGGGCGGTAAAATATCTTGATCCTGCTGCGAAAAGAGAACTGCATCAGGTTAGCGCCCGCAGCCATCTGCTTGGTTGCCTTTGGCGGGATCTCCAGGACGTTAAGCCAGTACAATGTTTCCCGATCTGCCGCGGCAATCGGCTTGGTGCGGACAATTCTCAGCGCCTGCCCTTTACTAGGGTCAATACGCGCCACTGGCGGCATCAGCGTAAACGGACTACGTGCCGTATCTGGCGTTGCCTTTAAATCACCATCATCAATCCAGGATTGGACCAACAATGCGTCCTGCCCTTTGTTTTGCAATTGCAATACGGATTCGTCATCTTGCTGATTATAAATAACCCGGGTGGCATTAATCACCACAGCCGCTTGCGCAAGCTGAAAATTAAACAGGGAAAATAAGCTGATTACGATAAAAGCCGTTTTACGGAGCACATGCTACCCCTTATAGAAAGGTGGGGTATCCCCCACCTAATACTAATAATTTCTGTTATTACAGGTAAATAATGGTGTAATCGACAGCAGTATTTACTGAACCCGCGCCAGCTGCATCGGTTGCGTAGTAACGGGCAAAGTAATTCAGAGTGGTAGTATCAGCGGTGAAGTTAGTCTTGATATCGCCTTGAGTCGCGTCTGTTGCACCAGCCTTGATTGGGCTTAATGCGGAGTTCAGCAATTCCACCTGCACGTTAGTAGCAGTACTGGCAGCGGTAAGGTTCAGACGGCCAGTAGACTGTTCAACATAAGTACCGGCTTCAAACAAGGTATGGGCTGTAGTAAAGACACTACCAGTACAGCCTGACAGAGCAATACTGAAAGGCGTGGTGCCCGCAGTATTACCTGCTACAGGTAACGCACTTGCAGGTACCGTTGGCAGCGTTACCGTCGCGTTATTAGTCTGGCCATCAACACTGATGTTACAGGTAGTGTCAGTGATTTTACCAGTGATAGTAATAGTGCCACTAGAAGCCAAAGCAGAACCGGCAAAGACCAAACCGAATACGCTTAACAACAACGTTGATTTATTGATTTTCATAATAATTGTCATTCCATTTACATTATTTAAATTGGTTAGTGAGAACGGATTGAACCAATTTCATTTGCAGAAGAAATCAATTTCTTCACCAGTTTACTTTTGAATCCATCACAACAGAGACTCCCTAACCTGTCGTTGGCCTGGTACTTTAGTCATTTATTAAAAAACCTTGATGCTAGAGCTGGTATTGGCGAATAGGTTAATAATAAATGACCATTGAGTACCAAGCTTGGAGCATAAGATAGAGGGGGTGCTTAATTCTGTCAATTATCTTACTAATGCGTGGCCCTCTCTTTTTTATTATGTTTTTTAAAAGTTCTTAATTTATCCTGGGAAAGACAGTTATTAAGGGTGAGAAAGTACCTATGTGCAAATGTGAAAAATCTTAATTTAAACTAAGGTGATTCCTGTTTATATAGGTAAGTTATACAAGATGCTATGAACCTAGAGTTTCATACCTGCGTTTAGACTTATTTTGATTTTTTTTATATAAATACAGTGAGTGGTAGTCATTTATACTGATACAGTCAATTTATAGTGGTTTTTTTCGTAAAAAAACAGAGTGTTGCTAAAGGTCTATTTTTAAATAATTGAAAAATAGCAAATTTATTTGGTGAGCGTTATGTAATGTCAAAGCTTGTTGATTTATGAATATACTTTTCAAAATACCTTGTCCTGGAAGCTTATTGTTACATTTTTTAATAGATACATTTTCTATCTCCGTAGTGTTGGTCTGGCGGAAATGAAGTTGAAATGTCGCTCGATGTTGCTTCGGCGCTGTTGAATCAATAGGGGGGCCATCAAAATTAAAACCTCTATCAATTTAAAATCAATAAGTTATGCTAAGAGTAATTCGAGTTTCTTGAGGAAAAGATGGTAATACGCGTGGAAATCACACTGTGTATGGAGGGTAGGGCAGAAGTAGCCTTTGCGCGCTGGCTCCGGATGCTGTGCCCGCGAGCTCACTGCTCCCAAAAAGGTCCCTTAGCAACAGAATCTCTAACCAGCAGTTCCGAAGAAAAAATGTTGTCCTTCGACAGATAGCCGCCGTCGAGCATAGCGATCAGCCGGTCGATCACTTCGCTCATCATATCGCTCACCGGATCTTTAACGCTGGATAACGCGGGGGAGAGATAGGGAGCCGTTGGAATATTATCGAAGCCGATAACCGAGACGTCATTGGGCACGGCAATGCCCGCCTCGTTCAATTTCTTGATGGCACCAACGGCCATATCATCGTTGCTGGAGAGTACCGCGCTAAAGGTGATTTTCTCCTTGAGCAAGGACTCCATCGCCGCCGCACCGCTGGCTGGCGTCCACTTTCCTTTGATGATGAGCTTATCATCCAGTTCGATATCGTATTGATTTAAGGCTTCTTTATGGCCGGATAGTCGCTCAATCGCCGTTGGCGAATCCAGTGAACCGGTAATAAAGGCGATATTCCTGTGGCCCTGCTCAATCAGGTATTTTGTTGCCTTAAAACTGGCCCCTTTGTGGTCGCAGCAGATGCAGTGGCTTTGGTGTTTTCTCAGCCTGCGGTTAACCACCATGATAGGTTGCTTGTGTTGCTCGATGATGTCGTCCATCGCTTCGATGGTTAAGAAACGCGGGTAGATGATGATGGCGTCGCAGCGTAAATCGAGCAGGAATCGGATCGCCTCTTGCTCTTCTGCGGCACTGTGTTTACCGTCCACCAGGATCAACTGTCGACCGTTGTCTTCCAGCTTTTGCGCCGCCTGGGAAAGTATTTCACTGAAATAACTGCCGTTATAGAGGGTGTTGGTGACCACCAGACCAATGCACTGGGATTTATTGGTGGCCAGATTTCTCGCCAGCAGATTAGGACGATAACCCGCCTCTTCGATGGCTTTAAACACCTGATCTTTGGTGGCTTCGCTGACGTACCCTTTGCCGGAAAGAACGCGTGAAACAGTGGCTTTTGAGACGCCTGCCTTTTTTGCCACTTCCTGCATGGTAGACATAGGGTTTTCCCGGCTTTTAACAATTATCCCCATTCTACACATTCCGCCGTATTAGAGCAGAGCCTTTGCAGCTTCTCGAACCCATTCATGTCGATCACAATCACAAAATAGACAATAAAAAAATTTATAGGTTGATCTGCAATCTCAATATCAACACTCTTGTGTGAAACCGGTTACCTATCTATGAGAGTTGTCCTCATGTCTAAGAATTATGCGGCAGTATCAAGATCGATAGTGGATGCAGTTGGGGGAGCGAGTAACGTCGCGGCGGTGACTCATTGCATGACGCGTTTACGCTTTGTGCTCAACGACGACACCCTTGTTGATGCCGCCAGGCTGAAGGCAATTGGCGGCGTACTGGGCGTGGTAAGAAGCGAAAATCAGTGCCAGGTGATCATTGGCAACACCGTTTCACAGGCCTATGCCGAGGTGTTGAAACTGTTGCCCGAAGGGTCGGTAGTCCAGCCACCGGCGCCGGAAAAGAACAAGATCACTCTCAAACGTATCGGTGCGGGGATCCTGGACGCGCTGATTGGCACCATGTCACCGTTGATACCGGCCATTATCGGCGGCTCGATGGTGAAACTGCTCGCCATGATCCTCGATATGACCGGCGTGTTCGGTAAAGGCTCCTCGACGCTGATTATCCTCAACGTCATTGGCGACGGGGCGTTCTTCTTCCTGCCGGTGATGGTTGCCGCTTCCGCAGCGGTGAAATTCAAAACCAATATGTCGCTGGCGATCGCCATCGCCGGGGTACTGGTTCATCCCGCATTTATCGATCTGATGGCGAAAGCCGCTCAGGGCCAACAGGTTGAATTTATGGGCATACCGGTCACGGCGGTAAAATACACCTACACGGTGATCCCGGCGTTGTTCATGACCTGGTTGCTCTCCTACATTGAAAGATGGGTCGATCGCATCACGCCAGCCGTGACGAAAAACTTCCTCAAACCGATGCTGATCGTGCTGATCTCTGCGCCAATCGCCATCCTATTGATTGGCCCACTGGGCATCTGGATTGGTAGCGGCATTTCCGCGCTGGTGTACACCATTCACAGCTATCTGGGGTGGTTATCCGTAGCGATTATGGGCGGGCTATGGCCGCTGCTGGTGATGACCGGGATGCACCGCGTATTTACGCCAACCATCATTCAAACCATCGCGGAAACCGGCAAAGAAGGCATGGTGATGCCCTCTGAAATTGGTGCCAACCTCTCGCTGGGCGGTTCATCGTTGGCGGTAGCCTGGCGGACCAAAAACCCGGAGCTGCGTCAGACGGCGCTGGCCGCTGCGGCATCGGCGATTGTGGCCGGGATTTCCGAACCCGCGCTCTACGGGGTGGCAATACGCTTGAAGCGCCCGCTTATCGCCGCGCTGATCAGTGGTTTTGTCTGCGGCGGCGTGGCCGGAATTGCCGGGTTGGCGAGCCACTCGATGGCCTCTCCGGGTCTATTTACCAGCGTGCAGTTCTTTGATCCGGCCAACCCAATGACCATTGTCTGGGTGTTTGGCGTGATGATTTTGGCGGTGGTGCTTTCCTTTATCCTCACGCTGTTGCTGGGCTTTGAAGATATCCCGGTGACTGAAGAGGCGGAAAGCGAAAAAGCCAAATCGGCGCCCGCGTTATCCGTATAACCTGTTGTAAAAATGCATATTTGAGAAGAGGTATCTTATGCCAGCATCTGTTTTCCCCGCAGACTTTTTATGGGGTGGTGCACTAGCGGCTAACCAGGCCGAAGGCGCTTATCTTGAGGGCGGCAAAGGGCTGACCACGGTGGATATGATCCCTCATGGCAAAGATCGGCTGGCGGTAAAGCTGGGTCAGGAAAAACGCTTTGAGCTGCGTGAAGACGAGTTCTACCCTAGCCATGTCGGCATAGATTTTTATCATCGCTATAAAGATGACATTGCCCTGATGGCAGAGATGGGATTCAGCGTATTCCGTACTTCGATCGCCTGGAGCCGCATTTTCCCTAACGGGGATGAAAGGGTGCCGAACGCTGAAGGGATCGCTTTCTACCGTGACGTGTTTACCGAATGCAAAAAGCACGGCATCGAACCGCTGGTCACGCTATGCCACTTTGATGTGCCGATGCATCTGGTGCGGGAATACGGTTCTTGGCGCAATCGGAAAATGGTGGAGTTCTTCACCCACTATGCTCGTACCTGTTTTGAGGCCTTTGACGGGCTAGTGAAATACTGGCTGACGTTTAATGAAATCAATATCCTGCTGCATAGCCCGTTCTCCGGTGCGGGGCTGGTGTTCGAGCCAGGCGATAATCAGGAGCAGGTGAAATATCAGGCTGCGCATCATGAACTGTTGGCCAGCGCGTTAGCGACCAAAATCGCCCATGAGATTAACCCGCACAATCAGGTTGGCTGCATGCTGGCTGGGGGCAATTTCTACCCGTGGTCCTGTAAACCCGAAGACGTTTGGGCTGCGTTAGAGAAAGACCGCGAGAACCTGTTCTTCATCGACGTTCAGGCTCGAGGCGCTTACCCGTCATACACCAAGCGCCTGTTTAAGGAAAAGGGTATCACTATAACAATGGAGCCAGGCGACAGTGAGATCCTGAAAAACAGCGTCGACTTTGTCTCCTTTAGCTATTACGCCTCCCGCTGCGCCTCGGCTGATATGAACGAGCATAACAGCAGTGCGGCCAATATCGTCAAATCGCTGAAAAACCCGCATATCCAAGCCAGTGAGTGGGGCTGGGGTATCGATCCGTTGGGCCTGCGTATTACTATGAACATGATGTATGATCGTTACCAGAAGCCGCTGTTCCTGGTGGAGAACGGACTGGGAGCGAAGGACGAAATCAACCCGCAGGGCGAGATCGACGACGAATACCGCATCAGCTATTTGCGTGAGCATATCAAAGCCATGGCGGACGCTATCGAGGATGGTATTCCGGTGATGGGTTATACCTCCTGGGGCTGCATCGATTTGGTTTCTGCTTCTACCGGGGAAATGAGTAAGCGCTATGGTTTTGTCTATGTGGACCGCGATGATCAGAGCAATGGCACCTTGGCCAGAACCAGAAAGAAATCCTTTTACTGGTATAAGAAGGTGATTGCCAGCAATGGGGCGGATTTGAGTTAGCAAAATGGGCACCGAAGTGCCCATTTAGACATCAACTTTATGGGCGCTGCATGCAGCGCCCTTTGTAATCAAAACTCATACCTTCTTCTCAGTCATCTCAAAGCGAGGTGAAACCAACCCATACAACGTCCAGCCGAAGAAGGTAGCAATAGCGCCCCACATCATCGCCTCTTCACCGGAACTATAAAGCGCATAGAAGCTATACAGCGCCCCAATCACGGCAATCACGTTGGCAATACGCGCCTTGTTCTCCGGTACTTTGGCCACTTTCTGGATAATAATCAGTGCGGCCATCGACAGAATGTACGGAATAATATTGGTCACTACGGCCAGGTTAACCAGCACGTTAAACTGCTTATTCAGCGACGGGCTGATGGTCATCAGCGACATCACGCTCTGAATAATCACGATGGTCAGCATGCCTTTCACTGGCGCATCAGATTTACTGACTTTAGAGAAAATTTTCGGGAAGAAGCCGCTGTCGGCAGAGGATTTGAATACCTGCGCGATAGTGAACTGCCAGCCCAGTAGCGAACCCACGCAGGACATGATCATCAATGCCATGATGATTTTACCGACCGTTGGGTTGAACATATGTGAGAACGCCAGGCCAAACGGAGCGGTGGAGTTAGCCAGTTCCATATTCGGCACGATACCGGCGATCACGTTGGTGGAAACAATGTAGATCACTGCGGCACCCAATGTGCCCCCGAGTACGGCGATAGGCACGTTACGTTCCGGGTTTTCTACCACGTCGGTATTGGCGCAGGCAGATTCAAGACCCAGGAAGGCCCACAGAGTCATCGAGATAGAAGACCCGATGGCTTCAAAGGTAGGCACTGCATGCGGGTTCCAGGCGGCTAGATAAGCGGTACCGCTGAACCAATACCAACCAATAATCGAGATGCCGACCACCGGGATAATCACCCCCCAGACGGTGATCCCGCTGATCTGCCCGGTGATGCGTGCGCCACCAAAGTTGGCAACCGTAGCCAGCCACAGCACGGCGATAGTGGCTATACAGATGCCCAATGGTGTCAGGGCAACGCCGAACAGTTCGGTGCCATAACCCACGGCAGAAATGGCGATGGCGATATTGGCGATCAGCAGCGAAACGCCGTACGTGTAGTTGGCCATAAAGTTGCCGGATTTACCGAAGGCATACTCGGCATAGCCGCCCATCCCGCCGGATTTACGGCTGAACATGCCGCATTTGGCAAACGCATAGGCCAGGGCCATCGAGCCTACGGCGGTCACCAGCCAGGAAACGATAGAAATCGTCCCCACTTCGGCCAGCTTGGTTGGCAGCATAATTATGCCGGATCCCATCATATTGACCGCTGTCAGGATCGTTAATTGCACAACCCCCATCTTATTATTTGATTTGCTCATGATCATTCTCGCTCTTATATTTCTCGAATTTTTTCCAGCCATATCCATTCCGCTTGAAATTCGAGGAATATCTCTGTATGTCTGGCGGCAAGAATATGCCGCCTCCCTGGAGTTATTTATGCTTTCATGACATAACCGTAAGCCCGGTTCCAGCCATCTTCATCCTGCTGGATATAAACGCCTTGTAATTCTGGAGCAAATCCGGGTAATAAATTAATCCCTTCTTCCAACGCCAGGAAATAGCGTTGAGCAGATCCCCCCCAGATTTCCCCTGGGACTACGCACAGCACGCCCGGTGGGTAAGGCAACGCACCTTCGGCGGCAATGCGGCCTTCGGCTTTAGCGAGAGTAACCAGCTCCACCTTGCCACGTACGAATTCGGTATTGGCGGTTTGTGGATCCATGGCGACGCGTGGGAAATGGCTTTTACGGAACATTTCCTTCTGCAATTCTTTCACATTGTAGCTGACGTACAGATCGTGCATCTCTTGGCACAGCTGGCGCAGGGTGTAGTTCCGGTAACGTTTTTCGTTGTTCTTGTACACGGTTGGCAGGACTTCGCTCAGCAAGGAGTCTTGTTCGACGTGTTTTTCGAAGCGGGCAATCAGCGCCACCAGATGCTGCATTTTGGCGATATCTTCCGCCGGGGTGAGCAGGAACAGGATAGAGTTCAGGTCACATTTCTCCGGCACAATACCGTTTTCACGCAGGTAGTTAGCCAGAATGGTCGCCGGGATACCAAAGCTGCTGTATTCGCCGCTGGCGGTATCGATGCCCGGCGTGGTCAACAGCAGCTTGCAGGGATCCACAAAGTATTGTGATTCCTCATAACCCTCGAAGGCATGCCATTTTTCGCCAGGGATAAAGTTGAAGAAGCGCAGATCGTTGGCCATGGCTTCGGTGCTGTAGGACTGCCAAGGTTTACCGTCGATTTGCTCTGGGACAAAAGGTTTGATCATGGTGCAGGTGTCCAACAGCATTTTGCGTGACTCAATGCCGATGCGCACACACTCTTTCCAAAGGCGTTGGCCGCTCTTGCCTTCATGCATTTTAGCGTTCACATCCAGTGCGGCAAACAGCGGGTAGAACGGGCTGGTGGACGCGTGCAGCATAAAGGCGTTATTGAAACGCTTATGGTTGCAGTAACGATCTTGCCCTTTGATGTGCTTGTCTTTTTTATGGATCTGCGAGGTCTGTGAGAAACCGGCCTGCTGTTTATGTACCGACTGGGTAACGATGATCCCCGGATCGTTTTCGTTCAGTTCCAGCAGCAGCGGCGAGCAGTCTTTCATCATTGGGATGAACTGCTCATAGCCGACCCATGCAGAGTCAAACAGGATGTAATCACACAGGTGCCCAATCTTGTCTACTACCTGGCGAGCGTTATAGATCGTGCCGTCGTAAGTCCCCAGTTGGATAATCGCCAGGCGGAATGGCCGCGCGTCGTTGGCGCGTTCCGGTGCGGTCTCGCGGATTTGCTGGCGCAGATAGCCTTCTTCAAAGCAGTGAGCATCGATGCCGCCGATAAAGCCGAACGGGTTACGTGCCGTTTCCAGATATACCGGCGTTGCCCCGGCCTGGATCAGCGCGCCATGGTGGTTGGACTTATGGTTGTTACGGTCGAACAGGACCAGATCGCCACGGCTCAGCAGGGCGTTGGTTACCACTTTATTGGAAGCCGAAGTCCCGTTCAGCACGAAATAGGTTTTATCGGCGTTGAACACCTTGGCGGCGTGTTTTTGTGCATCGCAAGGCGCGCCTTCGTGGATCAGCAGATCGCCCAGCTTAACGTCGGCGTTGCACATATCGGAGCGGAACAGCGTTTCACCATAGAAATCAAAGAACTGGCGGCCTGCGGGGTGCTTGCGGAAGAACTCACCGCCCTGATGTCCTGGGCAGGCGAAGGTAGCGTTACCCATCTCTACATATTGGGTCAGGGTATTAAAGAACGGTGGTAGCAGCTCGCTTTCATATTTTACCGCTGCGGCTTCCAGTTGCTTGCCGTAGAACTGAGTGTTCTTGCCACAGAGTTCAAATACGCCGTTCAGCGCCGGTAATACGGCGTTATCCAGTTCTTCTTCACAGCAGACGGCGACAAAGATCGGAATGTGTAAACCGGTTTCTTCCAACTGTGCCACCAGGCCTTGCTGTACGTCTTCCACGGAAAGCACGATGGCGGCTACGTCATTAAAGTCGCTGTGGTGCACATCGCTAATTTCACGTGTGGTTTCAAAGCAAGAGAGAGTTTTTGGGTTCGCTGCAATTTTTAGTTTGTTCATTTTTGTCATTCTTCAGGCGAAAATATCCCGCCGGCAAATAAGGTCTTTGCCAGAAAATATTTTCGTTAAAATAAAGGTATGCGTGAGCGTAATCATGTTCATAAAACATAATTAGGTTACGAGTTTATTTTGACGAAATTTTTTGGGTTCTTAAACGAGGTTGCAATGATGCCGGATCCACTCTGTTTTTAAGCAAAACAAAGCGATACCATCGCCATCAGGCGCAGGGAATGATCGTTGGCATAGGTCTGGCTGCAAGACGTAATAAGAACGCAGAGGAGGGAGTTTATCTGAAGTTAAAAAAGGCAAAGCTAAAGCAGCTGCGGTGAGCCATCATCATAATATGTGTAGTTCGTCGGATGTGAGCCATCTTTCTGTTGTTGTTTTCCATTTTCCATTTACCTATGGGTTTCGGACTTGGCGCTATTTTATCCCCTAAATACGGAAATAAAGTGATGCAGATCACGTTAATCATGCGATTTATACTTAACTATTCATTTTCTATGCACCGGAGTGAATAGCTATGAAATCTACCGTGAGGGTATATGTGAAGTAATTGCTACAAATGGAACCAACGGACTGGATAAATTTGGTTTAGGCTAACCAAGCTCCTGTAAATCACCCTCAATAAAAGCGGGTAATAGCAGAAATAAAGCTAGGATGTTTTTTATTTGTTATTACTGTAGTCAGGCTTATCTTGCATAAAGATGCATGAATTGCTAATTAATATGCTAGTTTTATGTTGAGCATAATTTGTCGCTAATTGTGACTGTCTTCAAATCTGCAGGTAAGATGGCGGAGGTGATAAGGAGAACTTACGTTGGATCAGATCGAAGATCGGCTGCACATTATCCGTTTTCTCAGTAAGCAGCATGTGCTCACGCTTTGTGCCGGTGATGGCACGGCGATGTGGTGCGCCAACTGCTTTTACGTATTCGATGCCGAGCGCATGGCGCTATGGCTGATGACCGAACCGCACACTCGCCATGGCGAACTGATGCAACGCAACAACCGGATTGTGGGCACTATTGCGCCGCAGCCCAAGACCGTTGCGCTGATCAAAGGGGTACAATACGCGGGGGAAATCACGCTGTTGGCCGGGGACGAGGCCGAACTGGCCCGAACGCGTTACTGCAAACGCTTCCCGGTGGCCAAGGTGATGAAAGCGCCTATTTGGCAGATCGCGTTGCAGGAAGTGAAGATGACCGATAACACCCTGGGCTTTGGCAAAAAGCTGCACTGGGCACGTTGATAATCGAGCTGAATATTAAGGACCGATGGCATGAAAAACACCGAGATAGCTGCTTTATCGTTATTGGCGGCATTGGTTTCCCCGGCGATGGCGCAAGACAGCGGAGTTTCCTTTAGCCATAAGAACTGGGAATTGGCCTGTGACAACACCAATACCTGTCGTGCGGCGGGCTACGCTAATGAAGATGAGCCAAACGCTTCGAACGGTTCGGTGCTGATCACGCGCATTGCTGGCCCTGGCACTGTCCCAACGGGGGAAGTGACCTTGGCGGACTACGAAGAGGGTGATTCAGCCGCGGTGGCAAAGCTGACGCTGTGGATCAACGGCAAGGCGGTTGGTGCGCTCAAACCGACCAAGGAGGGAAACTGGAACCTGTCAGCAAGCCAGACTCTGGCATTGATCGGCGCAATCAAAGGCAGCGGTACGGTTGAATTTAAAGGCGGCCCCGCACCTTTCGTGCTGTCAGGCGATGGGGCTTCGGCCACCTTATTGAAGATGGATGATGTGCAGGGGCGTATCGGCACGCCTGGTGCTTTGACTAAAAAAGGCGACAAGCCGGAAAGCAGCGTGCCAGCAGCCATTCCTGCCCCGGTGATCCAGGCAGTGAAGGTGCCCAAGGCGGAAGAGCGCCCGCTTACGGCACCCGAGATCGCCGCGCTGACACCTAAACTGCTGGCGACGCTGCAACCGGATGATTGCGACCGCATGCAGTCCCCAGAGGATAACGATGGCGCAAGCGAGGATGGCATCACGCTGACCCCGCTCGGTAATGGGCATGCCCTGATCACCGCCGTGTGTTGGCGGGCGGCCTATAACGAAGGTTACGGTTATTGGGTGATCGACAGCGCCCTGAAGCAGGCCCCGGTATTGGTGACCAATTCCGGCTCTGGCTATGATGAAGGGATAATCTCAATGGGGCAAAAGGGGCGTGGATTGGGTGATTGCTGGGCCACTGCCAGTTGGGTATGGGATGGCACGGCGTTCCGTCAAAGCAACGAGGCCACCACCGGCCTGTGCCGTTTAATCCATGCGGGCGGAACCTGGGATTTACCGACGTACGTCGCCGAGGTGAAAGCGGCGCAGTAAAAAGAACTAGAGAGTCTCCACGGGCGGTTCTGTGCCTTGGGCAAACAGAGGGTGAGGAGGAAAACATATGGCACGGGTACTGATCACAGGCGCCAGCGGGCTGGTGGGAAGTGAACTGCTGCGTCTGTTGTTGGCAGATAGGCAGGTCACTTCGGTCATTGCTCCCACGCGTAAGGCGTTGCCACCACACGCCAAATTGCACAATCCGGTCGGGGGCGATCTGCACGAGTTGTTGACGCAACTGGCACAGCCGGTGGATGAGGTATTCTGCTGCCTGGGCACCACGCGCAGTCAGGCCGGGAGCGCGGAGGCATTCCGCCATGTCGACTATCAGTTGGTGGTTGAAACGGCCCTTACCGGGCAGCGCCTCGGCGCGCAGCATTGCCTGGTGGTGAGCGCAATTGGGGCCAACTCGAAATCCTTATTTCTGTACAACCGCACCAAAGGGCAGATGGAGCAGGCGCTGCGTGAGCAGAACTGGCCGCGCCTGACGTTGGTACGTCCTTCAATGTTGTTCGGTTCCCGTGCTGAACCGCGTTTGCTGGAACGGCTCAGTCAACCGTTGTTCGGCCTGCTGCCTGGCAAATGGAAGGGCGTTGCTGCCAAAGATGTGGCGCAAACGCTGCTGACACAGGCCTTCAGCCCTGGCAGCGGCGTCAAGATTTTAGAATCCGACCAGTTGCACTGCTCGCACCGTTTATAGCTCAACGCACAGATTATCGAATGCCAGCTCCATGCCTGGCGGCAGTTCGTTGGTCATCAACCACAAATCGAGGTGATGGCTGATGTGCGTCAGCAGCGTACGCCGCGGCTGCAAGCGTTGCTGGATCTCCTGCGCGCGGGGCAGATCGTTGTGATTACGCGGTGTCTGTGGCTGCGGCGGCAGGCTGCAATCCAACACCAGTAAATCGAGAGTGACCTGTTGCAGGTAGCGTGTGGTTTCTGGCGGCAGGCCGACGGTGTCGGTCAGATAGGCCAGGGCTTTGCCTGCGGCCTGGATCAGATAGCCGTGGGTGAGTTTGGAATGGATCAACGGTAACGGCGTGATGTGCAGCCCGCCTAGTTTAACCGTTTCAAAGGGGGGCAACGGGGGTTGGAACGCCAGAATACCGGGGTGTTTGAACAGGTCGTCACAGCCTTGCTCATCGGCTGGGCCGTAGACCGGGATCGCATTTCCGCACCCCCAGCGCAAAGGAAATAACCCCTGAACGTGATCCATGTGGTAATGTGTCAGTAAAAAACGTTGAATTTCCCCCGCCGCAAAACGCCTTTCCAATGAGCTCAATCCCGCATCCAGTAACGTTGTTTCCCCTTGAAATGTGATCATCGCGCTGCACGCTCGCCGCCGAAATGCTGGTTCACGCCGCGCCCGTTGGCACACTAGGCATTCGCAGCCAAAGGCGGGCACCTGCTGAGCGCCGCCGGTACCAAGAAAGGTCAGTTGCATGTGGGTTTCCTCTTTTCTTACTGCATTGCAGGCTGCCCGGTGGTTAAGGCCAGCAGTGCGTCGAGGGTATGTCCGAGATCGCCGTTGTTATCCAGCAGGTGGCAGCCAACCGGCAGAGTCTGCTGATAGTCGGCCGCCCGCGCCAGCCGTTGCTCGATCTGTATCGCGTTCTCCCGCCCGCGTTGTTCCAACCTTTGGCGCAGCACCGTCGGGGAAACCTGCAGACAGACCGGCAACAGTTGAGCGCCATAGCGTTGCAGCGCCTGTGGCAAATGAGCGCGGGATCCGTTGACCACCACGTCGATCCCTTGCAATAGCCACAGATCGACCTCAATACCAAAGGCGTATCGGTGCTCATGCGCCTGCCAGTCCAGGGCGAATAACCCCTTGGCACGGCGGCGCAGAAACTCCTGTTCGCTCAGGGCGATATGGTTCTCGCAGCCAGCATTGGCCGGGCGGGTGATGTAACGGTGCGCCACCAGCGGCCCGGCACCGGTGGCTGCCCGCAGCCGCTCGAGCAGGCTGTCCTTGCCTGCCCCAGACGGGCCCATCAGATAGATGAGATAAGCCATCAGAACACCTGTTTGCCCTGACGCCAGACGTTTTGCACGTAGATATGCTCGCCGTGCGGCCTGGCCAATACCAGATCTGCGCGCAGCCCCTCAGCGATCAGGCCACGATCCTGCAAACCCAACGCTCGTGCCGGGTTGCGGGTGATCAACTGTACCGCCTGCGGCAGGCTGAAAGCGTTGCGATCGTCGTTTGCCAGACGAAACGCCGCATCCAACAGGCTGGCGGGGTAATAATCGGAAGAGAGGATATCGAGCACGCCAAGGGCCGCCAGATGATGAGCCGCCACGTTGCCGGAGTGTGAACCCCCGCGCACGATATTCGGTGCGCCCATCAGCACCTGCAAACCTTGCTGATGTGAGGCCCGGGCTGCCGCTTCGGTGGTCGGGAATTCGGCAATCACGCTGCCCAGCGCACTGGATTCGCTGACGTGATCGGCGGTGGCATCGTCGTGGCTGGCCAGGGCGATATTACGCGCCCGGCAGTGAGCGGCGATCGCCTCGCGGTTCGGTGTGGCCCAGCGTTCGGACAGGCTCATCTGCTCTATCTCGAACTCGCTCATCTGCTGGTCATTGAGGTGATATTTGCCCTGGTAGTATTCACGATATTTCTCCCGAGAGGCGAACTGGCGCTGGCCCGGCGAATGGTCCATCAGCGACACCAAAGACACGCCCGGTTTATCCATCAACTGTTCGAACAGCGGCAGGGTACTGCTATGGGGTAACTCGCAGCGCAGGTGCAACCGGTGTTCGGCCCGGTTCACTCCGGCTCGCTGGCTGTAGATCACCGCGTCGATCATTTTTTGCAGGTTTTCCAGCCGATGCCCGCCGTCGCGCACGTCACCGATCGCCACCGCATCCAGCACCGTGGTGATGCCGTTGGCGACCATCAGCGCGTCGTGGCTGCTCATGGCCGAATGCGCTGGCCAGTCCACGTTGGGGCGCGGGGTGAAAAACTTGTCCAGATTGTCGGTATGCAGCTCGATCAACCCGGGTAGCAACCAGCCGCCTTCGCCATCCAGCGCCTGCGGTAACTGGCTTGGGGTATCGGCAAAGCTGCGGATCACGCCGTCGGTCATTTCCAGTGAACCTGCAACGATCTGGTGTTCCAGCACCAGCTTGACGTTATTGATAATCATGGCGTCTCCAGAACCTGTGGGGCCTGCATGGTATGTAAACGGTCTGCCACCTGCTGACGGGTGCCTGCGTCGTGGAAAATACCGACGATGGCAGCGCCACGCTGTTTGGCCTGTTCGATCAGGTTCACCACCGCCGCGCTATTGCGGCTGTCGAGGGAGGCGGTCGGCTCGTCCAGCAGCAGAATGGGGTAATCCTTGATAAAGCCACGGGCGATATTCACCCGCTGTTGCTCACCACCGGAAAAGGTCGAAGGGGCCAACTGCCATAGGCGCTGCGGCACGTTGAGCTGGTTAAGTAGGGCTTCGGCACGTTCACGGCATTCGCTACGCTCAACGCCGGATCCCAGCAACGGCTGCATCACCACTTCCAGCGCGCTGATGCGGGGTATCACCCGTAGAAACTGGCTGACCCAGCCGATGGTGTGGCGGCGCACCGCCAGGATCTGACGAGCCTCGGCCTGAACCAGCTCCAGCCAGTCGTTTTGGTGATGGATCCAGATCTTGCCGCTGTCTGGCAGATAGTTGGCATACAGCGAGCGCAGCAGGGTGGATTTCCCACTGCCGGAGTGGCCATGCAGCACCACGCATTCGCCGCTGCTGACGGTCAGGTTGGCATCCTGCAACACCGGCAGGCGGGTGCCGTGCTGTTGGTGCAGGACAAAGGTTTTACTCAGGTGTTCAACCCGGATTTTAATTGTCATTATCTCACCTACGTTACGACAGAACCGAAGAGACCAGCAGTTGGGTGTATGGATGGTGCGGGTCGTCCAGCACCCGATCGGTCAGACCGCTTTCCACCACTTCACCTTCCTTCATCACCAGCAAACGGTGGGCCAGCAGGCGTGCAACCCCCAGATCGTGAGTGACGATCACCGCCGCCAGCTGCATTTCCACCACCAGATTGCGCAGCAGATCCAGCAGGCGCGCCTGCACGGAAACGTCCAGCCCGCCGGTCGGCTCATCCATAAACACCAGCTTGGGATGGGTTACCAGATTGCGGGCGATCTGTAAGCGCTGCTGCATACCGCCGGAGAAGGTGGTGGGCAGGTCATCCAGACGAGAAACCGGGATCTCCACGTCTTCCAGCCATTGTTTAGCCTGCTGGCGAATATCGCCGTAATGACGCTGGCCGATAGCCATCAGGCGCTCACCGATGTTGCCACCGGCAGACACCTGTGGCCGCAGACCGTCGAGCGGATGCTGATGGACCACGCCCCAGTCGGTGCGCAGCAGGCGGCGGCGATCGCTTTCTGCCATGGCGTACAGATCCTGCTGTTGCCCCGGTTGTGGGCGGTAAAGGATCTGCCCCTGTTGTGGGGCCAGCCGGGCGGAGATCGACTTGAGCAACGTGGTTTTACCCGAGCCGGATTCGCCGACGATGCCCAGTACTTCACCAGGATAGATATCGAATGACACGTTGCTGAAACCCTTGCCCGGCGCGTAAAGGTGGGTGAGGTTGTCGACCGTCAGCAACGGCGTGGCACTCAATGGAGCGGAAGTCATCAGTGCGGTACCTCTTGGTTGAGTTGTTGCTGGCAGAAATCGGTGTCTGAGCAGACGAACATCCGGTTGCCCTGGTCGTCGAGCACCACCTCATCCAGATAGCTGTGGCGCGAGCCGCACAGGGCGCAAGGTTCTTCCCACTGCTGTACGCTGAACGGATGGTCGTCAAAGTCCAGGCTTTCCACCTTGGTAAACGGCGGCAGGGCGTAGATGCGTTTTTCACGCCCGGCGCCGAACAGTTGCAACGCGGGCATCATGTGCATCTTCGGATTATCGAATTTAGGGATCGGTGATGGGTCCATCACATAGCGATCGTTAACCTTCACCGGATAGGCATAGGTGGTGGCGATATGGCCGTAGCGGGCGATATCTTCATACAGCTTCACCTGCATCACGCCGTACTCTTCCAGCGCGTGCATCTTGCGCGTTTCGGTCTCGCGCGGTTCGATAAAGCGCAGCGGCTCCGGGATGGGCACCTGATAAATCAGGATTTGATCCGCCTGTAAGGGTGTTTCCGGAATACGGTGGCGGGTCTGGATCAGCGTGGCTTCTGGCGTACGCTCAGTGGTAGCAACACCGGCTACGCGCTGGAAGAAGCGGCGGATGGAGACCGCGTTGGTGGTGTCGTCTGCGCCCTGATCGATGACCTTCAGCACGTCGGCACGGCCAATGATGCTGGCAGTGATCTGAATGCCGCCGGTGCCCCAGCCATAAGGCATCGGCATCTCACGGCCACCAAACGGCACCTGATAGCCGGGGATCGCCACCGCTTTGAGCAGGGCGCGGCGGATCATACGCTTGGTTTGTTCATCCAGATAACCGAGGTTATAGCCGGTCAATACTTCACTCATGGCGGGTCTCCTGAAGGGCGGCAAATTCCTGCTGCAGGCGTTTGAGCAGCTCCAGTTCGGCCTGGAAATCGACGTAGTGCGGCAGCTTGAGATGGGAGACGAAACCGGCGGCCTCCACGTTATCGGCGTGCGCCAGCACAAACTCTTCGTCCTGTGCCGGGCCTGCCACGTCCTCGCCGTACTCGGTGGTTTGCAGGGCGCGATCCACCAGCGCCATCGCCATGGCTTTACGTTCCGAGCGGCCAAATACCAGCCCATAGCCACGGGTAAAGTGCGGTGGCCGGTCCTGCGGGTCGACAAAGCCGTTCACCATCTCGCACTCAGTCAGCAGGATCTCGCCGATATCGACGGCGAAACCCAACTCTTCCGGCACGATCTCCACGGTAACGTAACCGCTGCGGATCTCTCCGGCGAACGGATGGTTACGGCCATACCCGCGTTGGGTGGAATAGCTTAATGCCAGCAGAAAGCCCTCATCTCCACGCACTAGCTGCTGTAAGCGCGCCGAGCGGGAGCAGGGGTAAACCGGCGGGTTACGGGTAATATCGTCCGGAGTGCTGCCGTCATCCTCTTCTGCCAGCGCCAGCCGTTGCTGGTTGAGAAGGTCGAACACGTGGGCGCAGTTCTCTGGTAGTGGCTCATCGGCCTGTGGTGCCGGAGGTGTTTCACCGTTGGCCAACAGCGCAAAATCCAGCAGGCGGTGGGTATAGTCGTAGGTCGGGCCAAGCACCTGGCCACCGGGCAAGTCTTTGTAAACCGCTGAGATGCGCCGCTCCAACCGCATGTTCTCGCTAGCTAGCGGTTCGCTGACGGCCAGGCGCGGCAGAGTAGTGCGATAGGCACGCAGCAGGAAAATAGCCTCTACCAGGTCGCCACTGGCCTGTTTTATCGCTAACGCGGCCAGTTGGCGATCGTAAATACCGCCCTCCGTCATCACCCGGTCAACCGCCAAGCCAAGCTGTTCACCGATTTGCTCCGCGCTAAGTGCTGGGACAGCTTCGTCACCCCGGCGCAGATTTTCCTGTAGTTGATGGGCAGCCTCGATGGCCTTTTCGCCCCCTTTCACCGCAACGTACATAAGCACTCCTCCACGCGGGTGGTTCTTGGCAGCGCCATCAGACGCTCACCGCAGGTCAAGATAATGTCCAGACCTAGCGGGAAGCGCTGAGGCCGTTCGAGTAGATAAGCCCGTAGGGCAGCTGGCAACGGCGGGGCAATTTCCCGTTTTTTTTCAATACCGGGGCCGGAAAGGCGCAGTGTGTGGCTGCCTGCCAATGCGGTAACCTGTACCACCAGCGTGGCACCGAACTCCGGTGAGACTTCATTGCCGTGGGGTAATGCGCTCAGCTCGGCAGGCCGTAATTGGTCATCCCATACCGCCAGATGGATATCTTCCTGCCGGGTCGCCAGCGGAGCACCGGTATGAAAACGAATGTTAGTTAGCACTTGCTCACTTTTAAGGTCGGCACAGAGCTGGAGCGGGGTTTCCTGATCTGCCAGCGTCAGTATCACGGCAGTGCTGGCGGCATTCAGCGCACCCCATGCCGGGCAATTTGGCAGTTCAACAATCACGCCAGGCTCACTCAACGCCTTTAAAATCAAACGGAAAGCAGACTGGGATTGCTCAATCGGCTGGTCAAAACCGGCTAATAACGTCATGGCTTAATCCCCTCGCACCAGCGTAAAGAAGTCTACCCGGCTGGCTGCTACGGCACGGGCGCGCAGTTGGCGCTGCTCCTGCTGCAGTGCGGCCAGGGGCTCAATCAGCTGAAGCTGTAGCAATTCATGGTTGGCGGGTTGTTGTAGCAGGGCGTCGATCAGCGCACAGAGTTCGGCATGTTCCTTGTCACGCCCGGTTATGTAGCTGTAGCCCTGGCCACCGTTTTCCAACTGCACCACGGCACGGGTGACGGTCATGTCGCCCAGTACAAAGCGGCGGCCGGTCGCTCCCATCCGCCCTAGCAGCTGTGTCAGGCCAATCTCAGGGGCGCGCAGGCGCTGGTAGCTTGGGTTGAGGTTCAGCGCCTGCCAGTGGCTGCGCAACTGGGCGGGTTGGCTATGCGCCAGGACCGACATCCAGCGTTGTCTCTGCTGTAAGGATTGCATTCAGTGCTCCATCGTCAGTTCGATCATGTCGGCGCGCGCCAGGCTGACGGAGTATTCCGCCACCAAATCGCTGCCGATACAGGTATTTAGGGTGCGCACGCATAGCAAAGGGGCATGGGTTGCTATCTCCAGCAGGCGGCTCTCTTTGGCCTGGGCACGCCGTGCGCTGATGCGGGTCTGGCGGCGGGTCAGCGGCTGGTGGATCTGTTGTTGGATAAACTCATGCAGCGAGCCGCTGTGGAACTGTTGCAGTGCGGGCCACCAGTCCAGATCGGGCAGATAGTGGTCGATCACGCTGAGGGGAACGCCGTTCACTCGGCGCAGGGTGCGTAAGTGGATAATCGTTTCCCCCTCTTCGCGGTTGAGCGCGCTGGCGATATGCCCATTACACGGGCGTAAAACAGCGAGTAAGCGCTCACTGGTGGGGTGACTGCCCTGCTCGAACAGGTTCTGGCTGAAGCGGGTGTTGGCGTGCAGCGGATAGTTATACGGGTGTAGCAATACCAGAATGCCGATGCCGTGGCGGCGCTGCAGCCAACCGCGCTCTACCAGCTCGTCTACGGCGCGGCGCAGCGTGTGGCGATTGACCTCAAAACGTTCGGCAAGCTGTTGTTCTGAAGGTAGATAATCTCCGCAACGGTATTGGCTGCACAGTTCCTGCTCCAGTTGGGCGGCAATCTGTTGATATCGGGTAGGGTAACTGGTCGGATGTCTAGATAAGTGCGTCATAGCCAATACCTCGGCACTTCGGTTGGGGGAGAAAGCGAAAAAGCGGCGATAGCATTCATGATCGGCACTCGGTAACAAAGTTGGGCTAATGTTGCCGGGGGCAGATGACAATCAGGTGACGCGCAGGTGGCGAACTGATGAACAATTTGGGACAGGGAGATGATGGCTTAGATTAATGTAAAGAGTGGATGCTGACTTGCTGGGTTGAGTAAAAAAACACCAGCAAGGCTTATTTTGTTGTCACAAACGTGCTAACGTTTATGGATGTTGAATACGGAGTATGTAGGAGTTTTGAAGATGGAAAGCCGTATCCAGTTTCGCATTGAAAATGAAACTAAACTGTTGGCACAGAAAGCTGCTGAAGCGAAAGGGACGACCTTAAGTGAAGCCTGTCGGCGTTTAGCGCAACAAATGGCGGACGATCAACGTGCTGCTGAAGAACACGAAAACTGGTTGAAAGATAAGGTTGATGCAGCCTTTGCCCGTTTGCATGAAGGAGAGGCTGTTTATCTTACCCAGCGGCAAGCTGAGGAGAGAATGAGCGACTTTAAAGCCAAAGTCAGGGCGAAATACGCAACCAAATAAGGATTATTATGCGCATCGAATGGGACGACGTTGCGTTGCAAGATCGGGAACGCATTTTTGAATTTCTTTATCCACTCAATTCATTGGCCGCGGAACAAGTTGATGATGAGATTGAACTTGCCGTTGAGTCTCTGCTAGAAAACCCAGAAATGGGCAGGCCTTGGTATGGGGAAGCTCGCAAACTGGTGATCAGTAAAGCCTCCCTATTGCTGATTTATGTCATTTTGGATGAGGTGATAAAGGTTTTAGCCGTCGCCCATCAGCGTGAAAAATTCCCCAATTAACGCAGCTTATGCACCACCTGATTAGCGCTGCCGCGCCAGATCAGCGCCGGGTCTTTTAAATCCTGCACAAACTTGCCGTCTATCAACACGTTAATCCGATCAACGATCTGCATCTGCTCGCTATCCAGTTCATCCAGCTTATAGCCGGTCCACAGCCAGATATCTTTGCCGGGGCATTCGGCGTGTACTCGCTTGACCAACTGCAATACGGCGGCGACGTTGGCCGGGTGCAGCGGATCACCACCGGACAGCGACAACCCTTGGCGTGGAATACGCGTGTCGTTGAGATCGGCTATGACCTGATCTTCCATCTGCTGGGTAAACGGCAGGCCAGAGTTCAGCCGCCAGGTGCTTTTGTTATAGCAACCGGGGCATTGGTGCACGCAGCCTGCGACAAACAGCGTGCAGCGGGTGCCGGGGCCGTTGACCACGTCGATAGGATAATACTGGTGAAAATTCATAATGTTGCGTTCTTTTATATGGCCCCTCACCCCAACCCTCTCCCACGGGGAGAGGGAGCTGGCCCGGTGCGGTGGTCAGGTATGGAAGTCACCTGTGACGCATCCACTCATCTCAAGCCTCTCCTTTAGTAAGAGGGAACTGGCCTGATGTTGTGCTTAGATGCGGAAGTTAATCTGTAGCTAGACTATGTTGAGGACGAATGCCGTCGTTAAGTTGTGGCACATTCGGTCCCCTCTCCCTGTGGGAGAGGGTTAGGGTGAGGGGCCGCTGGCTGAAATTAGCCGATCTGCCCATTGCCCAGATGTTTCACCCGGCGTTTCACTTCTTCCTGCTTACCGGCGTTGAACGGCCGGGCATCCGGGCTGCCCAGATAGCCACACACGCGGCGGGTCACCGACACTTTTGCCGAATCATGGTTGCCACATTTCGGGCAGGTGAAACCCTTGCTGGTACAGGAAAACTCACCGGTGTAGCCACACTCGTAGCACTCATCGATCGGCGTGTTGGTGCCGTAATAAGGCACGCGGGTGTAGCTGTAATCCCACACGTCTTCCAGCGCCTTCAGGTTGTGCTGCAGGTTCGGGTATTCGCCGTAACAGATAAAACCGCCGTTGGCCAAAGGTGGATACGGCGCCTCGAAGTCCAGCTTGTCGTACGGATTAACCTTTTTCTCCACGTCGAGGTGGAAACTATTGGTGTAATAACCCTTGTCAGTCACCCCGGCGACCACGCCAAACTCGCTGGTATCCAGGCGGCAGAAGCGATCGCACAGGTTCTCACTTGGCGTGCTGTACAGGCTGAAGCCGTAGCCGGTTTCTTCTTTCCAGCTTTCGGTGGCGTTTTTCAAGCGCTCAACGATGGCAATGGCTTTGGCGCGCAGTTGCTCGTCGTCGTACACGTGTTTTTCTGCGCCAAACAGCGCGTTGATGGTTTCATGCACGCCGATGTAGCCCAGCGAAATCGAGGCGCGGCCGTTCTTGAAGATCTCCGCGATATTGTCGTCGGCTTTCAACCGCACGCCGCAGGCTCCTTCCATATACAGGATCGGTGCCACGCGGGCCTTGATACCTTCCAGGCGGGCAATGCGGGTCATCAGGGCTTTCTTGGCCAGCAGCAGGCGCTCATCCAGCAACTGCCAGAAGCGGTCTTCGTTACCCTGGGCTTCCAGAGCAATACGTGGCAGGTTCAGGCTGATCACGCCGATATTGTTGCGGCCATCGTGAATTTGCTCGCCGTTTTCTTCATAGGTGCCGAGGAAACTGCGGCAACCCATCGGCGTTTTAAACGAACCGGTGACCTTGACCACCTGATCGTAATTGAGGATGTCCGGATACATGCGTTTGCTGGCACATTCAAGCGCCAGCTGTTTGATGTCGTAGTTGGCGTCACCAAACTTGTGGTTCAGGCCGTCGCGGATAGCGAAGACCAGTTTCGGGAACACGGCGGTTTTACGATTTTTACCCAGCCCGGCGATACGATTTTTCAGGATCGACTGCTGGATCATGCGCGATTCCCAACTGGTACCCAGGCCGAAACCGAAGGTGACAAACGGCGTCTGGCCGTTGGCGGTATGCAGAGTGTTGACTTCATATTCCAGCGACTGGAAGGCGTCGTAACACTCTTTCTCGGTACGGGTCATCGCATAGCCTGCCACGTCTGGGATCTGCCACTGCTGCGCTACCTGCTGATGCTTGTGGAAGCTCTCGGTAACGAAGGGGGCCAGGATCTCATCGATGCGGTTGATGGTAGTGCCGCCATAAATATGGCTGGCAACCTGAGCGATGATCTGCGCGGTCACGGCGGTGGCGGTGGAGATCGACTTCGGCGGCTCGATCTCGGCGTTACCCATCTTGAAGCCGTTGGTCAGCATGCCTTTCAGATCGATCAGCATACAGTTGAACATCGGGAAGAACGGAGAGTAGTCGAGATCGTGATAGTGGATTTCGCCGCGCTCATGCGCCAGCACCACATCGCGCGGCAGGATATGCTGTTTGGCGTAGTGCTTGGCGACGATACCGGCCAGCAGATCGCGCTGGGTAGGGATCACCTTGCTGTCTTTATTGGCGTTCTCATTGAGCAGCGCAACGTTGCTTTGTTCCACCAGGCCACGAATTTCCTGGTTCAGCCGCCCGCGCAGCTCACGCGAGACGTCACGATCGTGGCGATATTCGATGTAGGTACGTGCCAGTTGCTTATACGGGCCAGACATCAGCTGGTTTTCTACCGCCTGCTGGATTTCGTGGATATCGACTCGCGGTCGGTTTTCCATCTGTTGAGCGACCACGCGGGCGACGGTAGCACAGTAGTCGGCATCGACAACTTCAGCGGCCAAAGCGGCCCGCTCGATGGCCTGCTTGATCAGCATCTCGTCAAAAGATACCTGGCAACCGTCCCGTTTAATCACTACTGGTTTCACGTTGTAACTCCTGTCCCCATGGGGGAGCGTCGGCTTATCCACAGGGCAAAACCGCAGGGCGCAAGGGCTGCGGAGGGTGTGGATGATATTGTGGATAACTACTACATATAGGTGGTTGAATCTCTAGGGGCACTATATATGGGTGTGGTGCCGCTTTTTTTGACGTGGGTCAAAGAATGGGGGGAGCAGTTTGAACGCTGTACAGCTACCCGTTACAGGAATATTTGTAACCCTTGCTATCAGCGGCTTGAATGGAAAATGCCGATTATCCGAAAGATCGTTAAAGCGTGATTGCGATCGCATCATGCCGGTTAGCGGCGAAAATGCGCCAGTAAAAAATCGACCCAGACACGCACCCGTGGCGGCAAATCTGCAGAGGCGTAGTAGAGCCAGATTTGCGTGGGTTTAGGCCAGTGATCTGGCAGCACCGGTAGCAATGTTCCCTGGGCAAAGTGCTGTTCCACATACCAGCGCGACAGGCAAGCAATGCCCAGCCCGGCCAGCGCGGAATCTAGCAACATCTCCGGGCTGCTGGCCGTCAGGCGGCCATGCAAATCCAGCGTTTTGTGTGCCAGAGGCCACTTTACATTACGCCCGGTGGCCGGATTGCGGTGCAGCAGGCAGCTATGTTGCAGCAGATCTGCCGGCACCTGCGGTGTGCCATGTTGGGCAAGGTAACCGGGGGCAGCGACCAAGAGCATCTGCATCGCGTAGAGCGGTCGTGCTACCAGCCGGCTATCGGGATCGACCTGGCTGCCGATGCCCACATCAAAGCCTTCACCAACGAGATTCACCACCCGGGCATCCAGTGACAGATCCAGATCGATCATCGGGTAGCGTTGTAAAAACTCAGGGATCAGCGGCATCAGTACCTGGCGGCCAAAGCCTGGGATCATGCTGACGCGCACGCTACCGGCGGGAGGGAGTTGTGTGCCCCCAGCCAGCTCTAACGTGGCGGTCAGCGCTTGCCATAGCGGTGCCACCTGTTGCAACAGGGCTTTGCCTTCGTCAGTCAGCACCACGCTGTGGGTGTTACGTTGGAACAGCCGCAGCGCCAGCTTCTCTTCCAGCACGCGGATATTCTTGCTGATCGCCGCTGGCGTCACGCCCAGCTGGCGTGCAGCAGCGGAGAAGTTCTCTGTCTGAGCGGCGCTGAGAAACGCCGGTAACAGGCGGTGCACGTCAATCGGCAGCGACATAGTGGTTGATACTTTAGGTTGAAGTTAATGTGACTGTTTACAGACTACACCGGAAACGGAGGAAATGAAAAAATGGCTTACTTTCGATAAACAAGGATTTCCCCATGTCGCGTATTTTAGTGTTGACCGCCCACCGTTACCCCGACGAATCCCGCATCAATAAGGCGCTGATCGAGGCGCTGCGTCCTTTACCTAACGTCACCGTGCATGAATTGATGCGCGTTTACCCGGACTACCAGATTGATGTGGCCCGCGAGCAGGAACTGCTGCAAGCGCACGATGTGGTAGTGATGCTGTTTCCGTTTTATTGGTACAGCTCACCGGCGATCCTCAGCGAATGGCAGGATGCGGTATTAACCCACGGTTTCGCCTATGGCAGCGAAGGCACCCAACTGCAGGGTAAGCCTTTGCAACTGGTGGTCAGCACCGGGGGCAACGCGCAGGCCTATTCACCGGCGGGCTATAACCGCTATCCGGTAGCCGACCTGCTGCGGCCGTTTAACGCCGTCGCCAATCTGACCGGCATGGATTATTTGCCGCCGCACCTGGTGCAGGGCGTATTTGATATGAGCGATGAGAAGCTGGCAGAGGAAGCGGCGGACGTAGTGAAGCTGGTGAAAAGTTTTTGAGTTCGGGGACATCCTGAACACTTAACACTGAAGTTTGCTGCTCGGTGTTAAGTGTGGCAACTGTTTGATAACCCGTCTCCCTGTGGGAGGGGACCGATCGAGCGTGTTTGCTGAGGTTATCGCTTTACTACCAAACGAGCAGGGGCTATCAGCTCCCTCTCCCTTTGGGAGAGGGTTGGGGTGAGGGCCGTATTACAGAATACCCGCGCCGATTGGGAACAGAGGATCGACAGAATCGTGTGCCACGTCCTCTTTCTGATCCAGCACCGCCTGCCAGCTGGATGGCAGCTCAAACGGTAACTTACCCTGTGCCTTGCTCTTGCCGGTGATCACATCCAGCACCGCCTCATCGGAAGCACCGAAGTTGGCCAGCAGTACGTCGGTTTTATCCACGATGTTGGTCAGGATCGCCGGGCGATCGAGGTAAACGGAAATCACCGTTGGAATGTTGAGCGCCTTCACCTGTTTGATCAACTGATAGTCTTCACTGCCGCTGTAAGTGCCCGCTTTCTGATCCAGCACCACGGTTTCGGCATCGTCAAAGCCCAGTTGGCCAAAGTTGACCGAAACGCCAAACGGGTAGTGCGGATCGTTCTGATGCGGCGTATCTACTCGCAGGATGGCGATCTCCGCCTCTTGCGGCGTAGCGACGACTTCCAACCCATAGCGTGCCGCCACGGTAGCGTTGACGTTATGCAGGAACACCTTCTTGCCGCTCAGTGCCAATGGCAACAGGGCCCGGTTATTCTGCAACAGGATCTGCGCACGGCGCTGTGCATCATCCCCTTTCTGCTGGAACTCCGCGTTGCCGACGATTTTCACCGCTTTGGCTTCGTCCACGTAAGGTTTCTCAAACAGCCCCAGCTCAAACTTCTGCTGCAAAATACGTGTGACGGAAGCGTCGATGGTGGCGATCGGCAGCTGTTGCTGATTGATGGCTTCTATCAGATCGCTAGGATCGCTGGTACCGCCGAACTGATCGATACCGGCTTCCACCGCTTTCACTACGCGTTCCTGGCGGGTGAGATTCTCAACGCCCCACGACATGCCGATCCCGGCAGCCCAAGGTGAGACTCCGGCGGCGATGTCGGCATCGCTGATGCCGGTGGCGCATTTACCTTCGCAGCTTTCCAGGATGCCCCAGTCACTCAGCACTACGCCGGTGAAGCCAAAGCGGCCACGCAGCATCTCGGTCAACACCTGCTTGTTAAAGCCAAAGCCTACTTCTTCAATCAGCTGATCCTTGTACCACAGGTTGATCGGTTGGCCGTAATAGGGCATCACCGAGGCCACATTGGCGGCAAATGCCCCTTCGAACGGTACCAGGTGGTATTCCAGATTATCGCCCGGATAGACCTGCTCTTTGCCAAAGATATTGTGCGGATCCAACCCGCCAAGCTGTGGACCGCCACCGGCAAAGTGTTTTACTACGGTAATGACGCTGTCTTGGGTCAGGCCTTTGTCACCATGCTGGAAGCCTTCGATATAGGCTTGCACCTGGCGTTTGGCGAGTTGGTTATCCTCGCCGAAGGTACCGTTGATGCGGCCCCAGCGCGGTTCGGTAGCAAGGTCGGCCTGCGGTGATAACGCCATATGGATCCCAACGGCCCGATACTCCTGACGGGCGATATCACCAAAGGTTTTGGACAGTGCCGTATCATCGATTGCCGCCAGGCCGAGCGGCTCTGGCCATTGTGAGAAGCTGCCTGCCGCGACGCTGGTGGCATTCGGATCGTTAACGAAGTGGTTGCGCGGGTCGGTACTGATGGTCACCGGAATACCGAGGCGAGACTTCTCGGCCATTTCCTGCAACGCATTGTTATCGGCAGAAATATGCTGTGGATCGCCCGCCATGCGGGTAATGAAGGTGTTGACGAAGCGTTGATTCACATCTTCTTCGGCGGCGCTGATATCGACGCGGCCAGCACCATCGAGGCCAATGGTACCATGCATCATGGCACCGGCTTTTTCTTCCACGTTCATGCGGGCGGTCAGATCGCGGGCGCGGGTGGCGCTATCAAGACGCCAGTCTTCATAAGGGTCTAGCTGGCCGTTTTTATTCAGATCTTTAAATTTCAGCCCGTCGACGGTAAGCGTGGGAATATTTCTGCTCTCCAGCTCCGCCTGATTACTCGGAGTAATCTGGGTGTCATTATTGTCACAGCCGGTCAATCCGGCGGCGAATAAACCACTGACTATAAATATCGACTTCCTTTTGATGGTCATAAAGAGTGCTCCATTTCACGAGCGGTAAAAAGGCCGATGGGAAAAATCAGTCTGGTGGTTTAATTAAAATAGTTATATTTATTATTTAGTTATGTTTTTAATCTGGTTTTTACCTATTATTGCATGTTTTTTTTACAGCGTGAAATAAATCTATTTGCAATTTGGGATATCCTTCACATTTTAATCTTGGATGCAGATCTTTTTACGCCAGAAATAGCGTAATAATGATTTGGGAAGAAATATAGGGGAGTTAAGTGTAATTGTGCCGGGTGACTTATTTATACGGGGAATAATAAAGGTCAATTACTCAGTGTTAAATATATGATTCAACGGTAGGGCGTCGCGGTGAGATCCGCTGCCTGGCAGGCGCTGAGTCACAGAGGAAGTGTTCTCAGCGCCAATTTCAATGTTCAAGCCCTACAAAATCATTATTTTTCAAACGATTATGTATAGGTTGTATCAAACAACTCCCGGTGACCCATCAGGACTCCAGCAGCCACCAACTTGCTTCGAAAGGCCGCAAAACTCCGGCCCGTGGCTGCTCTGCAGCATCCATATAGTTGCTTATCAGCGGTCGCCACAGTTCAGAAAACTCAACGCCGGCGGCATCCCATGCCAACGGTTCGCGGCTCAGGTTCGCAACGACCAGCAACCGTTGCCCATTCCAACTCCGTTGATAACACCACAATGCCGGGTGAGCCGGGGCCAGATCCTGATAGTCGCCGCGAGTCAGCAGCGGATACTGCTTGCGCAGGGCGATCAGATGGCGATAAGCGTAAAACACCGAATCCCGATCGGCCAATGCTGCCGTGGCATTAATCTGCGGGTAGTTCTCTGCACAGGCAATCCAAGGCGTACCGGTGGTGAAGCCAGCGTGGGCTGTTGCGTCCCACTGCATCGGCGTACGACCATTGTCCCGTGATTTGCTGGCCAGAATAGCCAACAGTTCGTCTTGGTTTCTTCCCTGAGCCAGCAGTTCGGCGTACATATTCAGGCTTTCCACATCGCGATAGCTTTCGATTTGCTGGAAGCCCGGATTGGTCATGCCGATCTCTTCACCCTGATAGATATACGGCGTGCCCTGCATACCGTGCAGCACCATCGCCAGCATCTTGGCAGCGGTGACTCGCAGTTCGCCCTCGTCGCCAAAGCGCGAAACGATGCGCGGCTGGTCGTGATTGCACCAGAACAAAGCGTTCCAGGCGCGGTTATGCATGCCTTGCTGCCAGTGGTGGAAAATCTGCTTCAACTCGACGTAATCCGGCGCGGCCAGCGTCCATTTCTGCCCATTGGCATAGTCTACTTTCAGATGGTGGAAGTTGAAGGTCATCGACAGCTCGGCACCGCTTTGCGCCGCATACTGTTGGCAATGCTCCAGCGAGGTTGAAGACATCTCGCCCACGGTCATCAGGCCGCGTGGCTGGAACACGTCGCGGCTCATCTCCTGCAAAAACTCGTGAATGCGCGGGCCGTCGGTGTAGAAACGGCGGCCATCGCCCTGGCTATCGCTTGGGAAGTCCTGCTGCTTGGACACCAGGTTGATTACGTCAAGGCGCAGCCCATCCACGCCTTTATCTGCCCAGAACTGGCACACTTTCTTCAGCTCTTCGCGCACCGGCGGGTGTTCCCAGTTCAGGTCGGCCTGCTCGGTAGCAAACAGGTGCAGGTAATATTGGCCGCTGTCGGCATGCCATTGCCAGGCGTTACCGCCAAACTTGGAACGCCAGTTGTTGGGCAGGGCGTCACCTTCGCCATCGCGCCAGATGTAGAACTGACGCAGCGGGCTGGCAGGATCCTGCGAAGCCTTAAACCACGGATGCTCGGTGGAGGTGTGGTTAAACACCATATCCATCACGATACGGATGCTGCGCTGGTGGGCCTGTGCCACCAGGTGTTCGAAGTCGGCCATGGTGCCGTAGGCCGGATCGATGGCGCAGTAATCGGCGACGTCGTAGCCATTATCGACCTGGGGCGAGACATAGACCGGCGTCAGCCAAATGGCATCGACGCCCAGTTCCTGCAAGTAGTCCAGCCGTTGTGTCACCCCAGCCAGATCGCCATAGCCGTTACCGGTGCTGTCCTGGAAGCTCTTCGGATAGATTTGATAAATAACGCCGTTCTGCCACCAAGGGATGATATTGCTCATAAAAAAATACCTTTCAGTTTAAACCGGTAACTCGCCGCGGCTGGCTTTGCGTTTGTAAACCATCATGGTCAACAGCAGCGGGATCACTACGGCCACCAGGATGGCTACGGAGTAGATCAGCCAGAACTGCGGTTGGATAGACAGGATGCCCGGCAGGCCGCCCACGCCGATGCCGTTGGCCATCACGCCGGTCAGGCCACAAATCAAGCCTGCGAAGGCGGAGCCGATCATCGCGCACAGCATAGGGAAGCGATATTTCAGGTTGATACCGTACATGGCCGGTTCGGTAACGCCGAGATAGGCGGAGATAGCGGCCGGTACGGAAATTTCACGTTCGTTGGCCTTGCGGCTGACGATGATGATGCCCAGCACCGCCGAGGCTTGCGCGATATTGGACAGGGCAATCAGTGGCCAGACTGGCGTGCCGCCCATGCTTTGGATCATCTGCATATCGATGGCCAGCGTGGTCTGATGCACCCCGGTGATCACCAACGGTGCATACAGGAAGCCAAACAGTGCCGCGCCGATTGGGGCAAAACTACCGGTCATCACCCACTTCACCGCCCAAGCTACGCCATCACCGATCATGCGGCCAAACGGACCGATCAGCGTGTGTGCCAAGAACACGGCCAGCAGCAGAGAAACTACCGGTACCACCACCAGATACAGATAATCCGGCACGATCTTTTTCAGACGGGTTTCGATCCAGCCCAGCGCCATACCGGCGAGGATCGACGGGATCACCTGCGCCTGATAGCCCACTTTCTCAATGGTGAACCAGCCAAAGTTCCACACTTCCGGCACTTGCTGGCCGAGCAGGTATGAGTTCATCAGCTGTGGGGAGACCAGGGTGATCCCCATCACGATGCCTAGCACCGGGGTACCGCCCATCTTCTTCACCGTTGACCAACAGATGGCCACCGGCAGGAACATAAAGATGGCCTCGCCCAAGAGCCACAGGAAGTCGTAAATGGTTTTCCAGGCGGGGTGCATCTGGGCCAGCGTTTGGCCGCCGGACATCGGGATATCGCCGATCACGTTGCGGAAACCCAGGATCAAACCGCCGCTGATCAGGGCTGGCAGCAGCGGGAAGAAGATCTCGGCGAAGTGGGAGATGCCACGTTCAAACCAGGTCATATTCTGGCGGGCGGCCAGCTTGGCCTGTTCTTTATCGGCTTCGTTGATGCCGGTGGCAGCGATTAACGCCTGATAGTAATCACCGACTTCGGGGCCGATCACCACCTGGAACTGCCCGGCGTTGGTGAAGCAGCCTTTGACCATGCGCAACTGCTCAATCTCTTTCGGCTTGGCCTTGGCGGGATCGTTAAGGACGAAACGCAGGCGGGTAATGCAGTGGCTGACGGTGGCGATATTCTCGCGGCCACCCACCAGCACGATCAGGCGATCGATGTCCTGCTGCTGAACTTTGCTCATTATGGCACCTTTGTTATCAGTGAGGCTCAGAGGTATTGATGTTTTTAAGCTTAGTCACTTGGCCGTGGTTATTAAATGGGAACGTTCCCAACTTGCGGTAAGGATCACAAAACGAACAAGAAAGCCTCAGGTAGCGTCACAACGAATGCTGGCTACGATACGAAGGGGGCGCCGCATGGTGCGCCCGTTGTCAGGCAAGTTTGCAGGGGATAATGATTTGGCGGATGCTCAGTTCACCACTCAACTGGCCCAGCAGTTGAAGGGCCGCCTGCTGCCCAGCGGTGCCATAACCTAATTCAACGGAAAATGTCTCTGGGAACAAGAAGTTGAGCATTGGAGTGTTACCGATGGCGCACACCTGGATTGGCGTAATCTGTTGCTGTTGCAGGTACTTCATCGCACCTAGCGCGATGGTATCGGAGGCGCACACCAGCGCGGTGGTTTGCGGTTCAATCACGTTGGCGGCCTGTTGGAAGCCGCTCTGATAGCTCAGTTCTCCCAGCGCCACGACCGGTGAGATCTTCTGTTCGCGACAGGTATCCAGATAGGCCTGATGACGACGCATCCCGGTGGTGGCATCGGACTCCTGTACGCCAAGGTAGCTGATATGGCTATGACCCTGCTTGCGTAAGCGCTGCATCAGCAGTTTCACGGCTCCTTCATCGTCATAACAAACGGAGGAGATCCCCGGATATTCGCGGGCGACTACCACCATCTTTTCCTGCCATGGTTTGAGCATGTCAGCGGTCAGGCCGGTAAAGCCGAACAGGATCACGCCGTCGACGTTGCGCTGGCGCAGTACGTTGAGGTGCTCCTCTACCAGCCAGGTCTCAAACTGGCTTTCCATCACGATCGGATCGAAGCCCTGCTGATACAGCAGCGGCAGCATGGTGCGCACGGCCTGATTTTCCGAAGGGGAATCCAGACGGGAAACGATAATGGCGACCACTTTGTCGCTCTGGCCGCGCATGGCTCGCGCCGATTTTGATGGGGTAAACCCCTGGCTGCGGATCACCGCCTCCACCCGTTCACGGGTTTGCGGGCTTACGCTGCCTTCGTTATTCATCACGCGTGAGACGGTAGACTTGCCTACCCCGCTCAGGCGGGCGATATCCTTGATTGTCAGCCGGTTTTGCATGGTTTACTTATCGTTTAGGTTATGAGGCTTAAACTTACAACATCCCACTTATGCTCGCTACCATAGCGCATTTTAACGCGCGGATCTTGGTGCGCAGCCCATAGTGTTGCAAAACGGAATGGCCGCCTTTGCCGTTCCCACTTTTTCTTTGACCTGAGGTAAATCCCTGAATGGATCCTGATCCGAGCCCCGACACTACTCATTCGGTTCCCCGGTAAAACCTCTCCGCTCTGCGTTGCTGTTTTACCGGTTTAGGTAAGCAGCGGCACTTGTTCGATAGTTCGCCTCTGTTGTGATTGAAAATCAGTGATCTGCTCCGGCGGAGGATTTTTGGCGCGTCCGAAAATCAAGCCAGCGAGCCGATCCGCCGTTCACCCACTGCCGTGAGGCGCTGGGCAATGAGGTGCGAACGATGAAATTAAAACAAATCCCCCGTCGGCTGCTGGGTCTACTCAGCCGCAATTTGCCACGCCGTCTGGTGCGGCGTGATGCGCTGTTGGAAAGCGTCAGTGGATCGGCGCAAGAGTTGCCTGCCGGTTTGGCGCAACAACGTCTGGAATGTGCCGCCGCCAGCGCGATGCAACTGTATGAGCGTTTCAACAGCCACCCGGAAGGCATCACCGAGCAGGAAGCAGAAACCGCCCGCGGCCAGTTTGGTAGCAACACCATCGAAAACCAGCTTGCTGAAAGTTGGTGGAAGCATTTGTGGCACTGCTACAGCAACCCGTTCAATCTGCTGCTGACCGTACTGGGGCTGATTTCCTACGCCACCGAAGATCTGATTGCCGCGCTGGTGATTGGGCTGATGGTGCTGATCTCCACGTTACTGCATTTTATCCAGGAAGCCCGCTCCAACAAGGCGGCGGACGCGCTGAAGGCTATGGTCAGCAACACCGCAACGGTGTACCGCAGCGATGCGCATACCGGTAAAAGTGAACATAGCGAACTGCCGATCTCACAGTTGGTGCCGGGCGATATCATCAAGCTATCGGCTGGGGATATGATCCCGGCGGATCTGCGGTTGTTGTCTGCCAAGGATCTGTTTATCAGCCAGGCAGCGTTGACCGGTGAGTCACTGCCGGTAGAAAAAGTGGCAGATCCCCGTAGCCAGGTGAGCGATCCGTTGGAGTGCCAAAACCTGTGCTTCATGGGCACCAACGTCGTTAGCGGTACCGCGCTGGCCATGGTGATCGGCACCGGCAGCGAAACCTACTTCGGCCAGTTGGCACAGCGGGTGACCAGCCAGGATGAGCAGCCCAACGCCTTCCAGGCCGGTATCAGCAAAGTAAGCTGGCTGTTGATCCGCTTCATGCTGGTGATGACGCCGATCGTGCTGCTGATTAACGGCTTTACCAAAGGCGACTGGTGGGAAGCGGCGCTGTTTGCGCTCTCGGTGGCCGTGGGGCTGACGCCGGAAATGCTGCCGATGATCGTCACCTCTACTTTGGCGAAAGGGGCGGTCAAGCTGTCGCGCCAGAAGGTGATCGTCAAACGTCTGGACGCGATCCAGAACTTTGGCGCGATGGATATACTGTGCACCGATAAAACCGGCACGCTGACTCAGGACAAAATTGTGCTGGAGCGCCATACCGACGTGTTTGGTGCTAACAGCGAGCGGGTGCTGCGCTACGCCTGGCTGAATAGCTTCTACCAGACCGGGCTGAAAAACCTGCTGGATGTGGCGGTGCTGACCTGTGCCGACGAAAGCCAGCAGCCGGACGCGTTGCAGCATTACCGCAAAGTGGACGAGATCCCGTTCGATTTCGAACGTCGCCGCATGTCGGTAGTCGTTGCCAAAGAGGCGCAATACCACGAGCTAATCTGTAAGGGCGCACTGGAAGAGATGCTGTCGATCTGTAGCCACGTGCGGCAGGGAGATGAAGTGATCCCGCTCAGTGAAGCGCTGCTGGCGCGCATCCGCCGTGTTACCGACGAGCTGAACCAGCAAGGGCTGCGCGTGGTGGCGGTGGCCAACAAGATCCTGCCAGCGACGGATCATGAGTATGGCGTGGCGGATGAATCGGATCTGATCCTCGAAGGCTATATCGCCTTCCTCGATCCGCCGAAGGAGAGCACCGCACCGGCGTTGGCTGCGCTGAAAAAGAATGGTGTAACCGTCAAAATCCTCACCGGCGACAACGAACTGGTCGCCGCCAAGGTGTGTAAGGACGTGGGGCTGGATGCGGAGCATATCCTGCGTGGCAGCGAGATCGAACTGATGGATGACGCCACGCTGGTCGCCGCGGCGGCGCGTACCACGGTGTTTGCCAAGCTGACGCCGCTGCACAAAGAGCGCATCGTCCAACTGCTGCGTAAGCAGGGCCACGTGGTGGGCTTTATGGGTGACGGTATCAACGATGCCCCGGCACTGCGTGCAGCGGATATCGGTATTTCGGTAGATTCTGCGGTGGATATCGCCAAGGAAGCGGCGGATATCATCCTGTTGGAAAAAAGCCTGATGGTGCTGGAGCAGGGGGTGATCGAAGGCCGTCGCACCTTTGCCAACATGCTGAAATACATCAAGATGACGGCCAGCTCCAACTTCGGTAACGTCTTCAGCGTGCTGATCGCCAGCGCCTTTTTACCCTTCCTGCCGATGTTGCCGCTGCATCTGTTGATCCAGAACCTGCTGTACGATATTTCGCAGATTGCCATCCCGTTCGATAACGTCGATGACGATCAGATCACCAAGCCACAGCGTTGGAACTCTGGCGATCTGGGGCGCTTTATGGTGTTCTTTGGGCCGATCAGCTCGATCTTTGACGTACTGACCTTTGCCCTGATGTGGTACGTGTTCCAGGCCAATACGCCGGAAATGCAGACGCTGTTCCAGTCCGGCTGGTTTGTGGAAGGACTGCTGTCGCAGACGCTGATCGTCCATATGATCCGTACGCGCAAAATTCCGTTTATCCAGAGCCGCCCATCCTGGCCGCTGTGCGTGATGACGTTGGCGGTGATCGCCGTCGGTATCGGCCTGACCTTCTCGCCGCTGGCGGGCTTCCTGCAGTTGCAGGCGTTGCCGCTGAGCTATTTCCCTTGGCTGGTGCTGATCCTGACGGGTTACATGGTGCTGACCCAGTGCGTGAAAGGCTGGTTTGTCCGCCGGTATGGCTGGCAGTAATTTTGCTGGTGGTGAGGTGAGGAGGGAAATCTCCTCACCACCAAATCAATTTGTGATCCATCGCACCGTTTTGCCCCTGCGGTTGGACATCTCCCTCCGGCTCGGTCTTTATCTACTTCCTTGGCTAGATTGATTTTTCCTCTGAGGAATTTCCGATGCACAAACCCTTCAGTTATACGCTACTGGCTTCTTCGCTGTTATTTTCCCTTAATGCGCTGGCTAAACCGGCTGGCGATCTGCCGCTGATGCCCTGGCCGCAGCAGGTTGAGTTAGCTCAGCCGCAAGGCAAGCTGGTGCTGGATTACCGCTTATCGTTCAACGTTCAGGGCGATGACTTGAGCGAAGCGCAGGCTCGCTGGCGCGTTCGCCTGGAACGGCAAACCGGTTGGACGTTGGCCCCACAGGGCGAGAAAAACCAGGCGGCAACGATCAACATCATCATCAAACACCAGGTTGCAGCCCAGCCGTTACCGGATAGCGATGAGAGCTACCAGCTCAAGGTGACATCGCAGGGCGCGACGCTGACGGCCAACACTCGCTTCGGTGCGCTACGCGGCATGGAAACGCTGCTGCAACTGGTGCAGACCGACGGTGAAAACACTTTCATGCCGCAGGTGTTTATTACCGACGTCCCGCGTTTCCCTTGGCGCGGCGTGCTGCTGGATTCGGCGCGCCATTTCCTGCCGGTCGAGGATATTCTGCGCCAGCTTGATGGCATGGCGGCCGCTAAACTCAACGTATTCCACTGGCATCTAACCGACGATCAGGGCTGGCGCTTTGCTTCCGAGCACTATCCAAAGCTACAGCAACTGGCCAGTGACGGTCATTTCTACACCCGTGAACAGATGCAGCAGGTAGTCGCCTATGCCACGGCGCGGGGTATCCGGGTGGTGCCAGAAATCGATCTTCCGGGTCATGCTTCTACCATTGCCGTTGCCTACCCAGAGCTGCTCAGCGCGCCGGGGCCGTATCAGATGGAACGCCACTGGGGTGTCCACAAGCCCACGCTCGATCCTTCGAACGACCAGGTTTATCAGTTTGTCGACAGCATCATCGGCGAATTGGTGGCGATCTTCCCCGATCCTTACTTGCATATCGGTGGGGATGAGGTGGATGCCACCCAGTGGAAAGAGTCCAAAACCATCCAGGCGTTTATGCAGCAGAACCAGCTGGCGGATGCCCATGCGCTGCAGGCTTTCTTCAACCAGAAGCTGGAAAAGATCCTCGAAAAGCATCAGCGCCGCATGGTGGGTTGGGATGAGATTTACCACCCGACCTTGCCGCGCACCATCGTGATCCAATCCTGGCGTGGGCCAGATTCGCTAGGGGCCAGCGCCCAGGATGGCTATCAAGGCATTCTCTCCACCGGTTTCTATCTCGATCAGCCGCACAGCACCGCCTACCACTATCGCAATGAAATTTTGCCGCAGCCGCTGGGGGTAGATACCAACGTGCAGGCGGGGGAGCAGGCGCAGAGCTGGCAGTTCAGCATGCCGCGTTTCAAGGGGAGCCCGGTGGAAGGCACCTTCACGCTGATCGAAGGCAAGCAGGGATGGCGTGGCTTTATCGATTTCAAAGACAAATCGCGCCGTGCTGTACGGGATATCGAGTGGCGTACGCCAGAACAGGTGACCTTCCGCATTGATACCTGGATGGGTGACACGCGTCCGGTATTTACTTTGCAGCAGGACCAATTGAGCGGTTACACGCTGGTGGGCAACGTGCGCTACCCAACCAGCGGCAGTAAATTGACTGCGATCCCGGCGGGTGTGATGCCTGTGGTGCCGGATGAGCAGCATCAGGCCAATATTCTGGGGGGCGAAGCCGCCTTCTGGGCGGAAAACATCCGTGCGCCGGTGCTCGATCTCAAGCTGTGGCCAAGAACCTTTGCCGTGGCGGAACGTATGTGGTCGGCCAAGGATGTGACCAACGAGGATAATATGTACCAACGCCTGGCGGGGATAGATGCCTGGTCGGTGGTGTCTGTTGGCCTGCAACAGCACGCTGAAACGGCGCGTGAGTTTACCCGCTTAGCTAACAGCGTCGATATCACCCCATTGCAGGTCTTGGCCGAAGCGGTGGAGCCGGGGCAGTATTACACCCGTCAGCACCTGAAGTTCAAGGCAGGTAATTACCATCAATTTGAGCCGCTGAACCGCTTTGCCGATGCCATCCCACCGGAAAGTGCGGCGGTACGCGATCTCGATCAGCAGGTGGCGTTGTTGCTCAAAGACAAGAACCATCGGGCAGCGGCGGAGGCGATCCGTGAACGTCTGCAACGCTGGCAACGTAACGGTGCACCGGTGAAGCAGGTGATAGCCGGTAACGTGGTGATGAAGGATTTGGCACCGGTGGTACAGGATGTCAGCGCGTTGGCCGATCTGGGCTTGATGCTGTTGGAACGCTATCAGCAAGGGAAGCCTTTGAGTAAAGACGAGGCGGAACAGGCACAGCAACAGTTGGATGCAGCAGCACAGATCCGGGATGAAGTGGTGATTGCGGCGGTGTACCCGCTGGAAACGCTGTTGCGCGCCGTAAAGGTGCAATAATCCTGACAGGGGATGGCCGCTATTGCCGTCCCCGTTGCTTTCCTTGGTGAGAGTTTTATCGTTATCAAGCTTCAGCTTGAAAGGTGAAGGATATCGCTCTACTTTATTGATTGACGATAAATAGCAGGCAGATTATGACAGCTAAAAAAATAGAAACCGCCCTGGTCACCGCTGGCCGTAAGCCTCGATTCACCCAAGGATCGGTCAACCCGGTGATCCAACGCGCCTCTTCCTTAACCTTTGATACGGTGAAGGCCAAAAAGTTTGCCACCGCCAACCGTGCTAAAGGTGAGCTATTCTACGGGCGTCGCGGCACCCTGACGCATTTCTCATTCCAGGACGCGATGGCCGAGCTGGAAGGCGGGGTAGGCTGCTCGCTTTACCCTTGTGGGGCGGCGGCTGTCACTAATGCTATCCTGGCGTTTGTTGCCAGTGGCGACCATATCCTGATGACCGGAGCCGCCTATGAGCCGACGCAGGATTTCTGCAACAAGATCCTGAGCAAGCTGGGCGTGGCAACCACCTATTATGACCCGCTGATCGGTGCCGGGATTGCCGAGCTGATCCAGTCCAATACCAAAGTGCTGTTCCTGGAGTCCCCAAGCTCTATCACCATGGAAGTCCAGGACGTACCGGCGATGGTGAAGGCAGCTCGGGCCGTGAACCCAGATATCGTCATCATGATTGATAACACCTGGGCGGCGGGCATTCTGTTCAAAGCACTGGATTTTGACGTGGATATCTCTATTCAGGCTGGAACCAAATATATCATCGGCCATTCCGACGCGATGCTGGGTACCGCCGTGTCGAACGCTCGTTGCTGGGACCAACTGCGTGAAAACTCCTACCTGATGGGGCAAATGGCCGACGCGGATACCGCCTATAACGGTAGCCGTGGCCTGAGAACGCTGGGTGTCCGCCTCAAGCAACATGAGATCAGCAGTATCGCCATTGCCGAATGGTTGGCGGCACGGCCGGAGGTGGAGCGGGTCAACCATCCGGCGCTGCCTTCTTGTAAAGGGCATGAATTCTTCCAGCGGGATTTCAGCGGTAGCTGCGGGTTATTCTCTTTTGTGCTGAAAGCACGGCTGACCAATGAGCAGGTTGCCCACTATCTGGACCATTTTGAGCACTTCAGCATGGCCTATTCGTGGGGCGGGTTTGAATCGCTGATCCTGGCCAACCAGCCGGAAGAATTGAACGAGATCCGCCCGGCGGCCAAGGTGGACTTTAGCGGCACATTAGTGCGTGTTCATATCGGTTTTGAGAATATTGACGACCTGATCGCCGATCTGGAAGCGGGCTTTGCGCGTCTGAAGTGACCCCTCACCCTAACCCTCTCCCACAGGGAGAGGGGACCGACCGAGTGTGTTTGAAATTGTAGTGACTTACCTTGGCTCTGCTGGGCGCTATTACCTCTTTACTTCCAAAAGAGCAGAGGCTATCAGCTCCCTCTCCTTGGGGAAATGCAGAGGGGACTGTACATGCCACAGATTGACTATGATCGGTTTACATGTCACAGACTAACTCCCGCACCTGATAACAGCACTGAACTGGCTCCCTCTCCTTGGGGAGAGGGTTGGGGTGAGGGAGAATTCACCATGGCCAAACCAGAACATTTCAATCATCTTTCCCACACCGATTAGCGGCATTTAAACTGGCCAGGAATTTCTATTGAGAGAGGAAAGCCCCAGGTGTAGGCTAGCTTCACCTATCATCAATATGGCTTCAATGACAAGGATCCGTCATGTTGCAGAAAATCGTGCTGTTGTGCCTCGGGTTAGCCGCCAGCGTACTGGCGCAGGCCGATTGCACACCGCAATCGCTTGAACGCCTCAACCAAGACACCAGAAGTGCACTGACAGAGCTACAGGCCGTCAAGGAAGATGGGGAAGAGGGCGGTGATACTGCCGTTTCCGCCATTGCCCGCGAACAACTCCATAAGTACAAGGATGCCCTGGTGAAGGGGATCGATGGCCATCTCAGTTGCAGCCCCATAGACAGCGATGACGCCTCACTTCAGCAAGCGCTGTTGCCCATGGTCGCTTTGCCAGTACAAGTGCCGGAATCGAACTTCTATGGCTCAGAGCCAGGTTTTGAAGTCACCCGCCAGCCTGAATTCCCCGATATTGTGCTGATCCGCAGTGGTTTCGCAATTCCTTGCGGCGACGACAACGTGCTGCTGGCCTATCAGCGGCGCGAGGGGAAGTGGAGCCGCATTCTGCGCTGGCAAAGCGATGACTATCATAAGATTTCGGGTGCCTTTGGCGACAACTTTACCTACCACCTGATCCCTTCTCCACAGCCAGCCACAACGCCCAGAATGGTAGTGGCACAGGGTACGCCCTGGTGCACGTCTCGGTGGAGCGTGTTTCAGCTCAACTTGATTGAATTGGCAACGCAGAATGCGGAACAGCGCACGTTATTCCACACCCAGGAAGATTATGTCCGTTTTACGGACGACGACACGCCGGCCCTACGTGTTAAAACTACTCCGCAAGGATTTGAAGTGCGGGCAGAGGTAGGCATGTTGGATTCGGACGTGATGACGCGCCAAGGAATCTTCCGCTATCGCATCAATGGCGAGCGGGTAGAGCGGATTCAACCAGCGGCTATGAACGGGCGCGATTTTGTGGATGAATGGCTACAGGTTGACGACGAGACGGCGAACCGCTGGAGTATGCCACAGGCCGCCAGCGCATTGGCAGAACAACACCTGTTGTTGAAAAACCGCTATGGCAACTACGGAGCGGTACGGTTATGCAAGGGTAAGCCGGAGCGTTATCAGGTCGAAATGCTGTTTAGCGCACGCGATGCATCCCGCTTAAAACCTGCGGTTGCGGAGCAACAGGCCTATTTTATTATTCAGCCGATTGTCGGCGGTTTTATGATGGAGGCCGTTTCCGCGCAGGCCGATCCTGAATGCGCTAGCCGGGATATTATGGCGAGTCAGTAACCGCGAAATAAAACGGCCAGCAAAGGCTGGCCGCATTCGATCGCACCGGGTTGCCGATTAACGGCGAACGGCGATGGCTTCGATCTCGATTTTCACGTCTTTTGGCAAACGTGCCACTTCAACGCAAGAACGCGCTGGGAACGAGGCGTTGTGCTCGGTGAAGAACGCTTCATAGGCCGCGTTAACGGTAGCGAAGTCGTTGAGGTCTTTGACGAAAACGGTAGTTTTAACGATGTCGCCCACTTTCAGGCCTGCGGCTTCCACGATCGCCTTCACGTTGGCCAATGACTGGCGCGCCTGAGCGGCAACGTCATCGGGTACGGCACCGGTTTTCGGATCGACCGGGATCTGGCCGGAGGTGATGATCATGCTGCCCAGGTCAACGCCCTGCACGTAAGGACCAATGGCGGCTGGCGCGAGTTCAGTGCTGATATTACGTGACATTTTTTCTCCTGATATCCTGTTGTTGTTCAAACGGCGAGTCGGCCCGCCGTAAACTCACATGGACGCAGCATGCAGCGCCCCTACGACGCACCATTATAAAGGGTGCCCGCCAGATTGACAGCGCCACCCCCCAATTTTAGTCCGTCTGTAACACCACCTGATGATCGAACTCTTTCTCGCAGTAACGGCACTTCAGGTGCACTTCCCCAGCATGGGATTTGACGCTGAAACTGGAGGCCACCGGCTCGCTACGGCTGATGCAGTTGCTGTTCGGGCAGGTCAGTACGCCGTCGATATGATCCGGCAGGCTGAGCGTCAGCTTGCGCACCACTTCATAGTTATCGATACGGTTGACCGTAGCCTTGGGCGCGTACATCGCCAGCTGGTTGGCCTGCTGCTCGGTCAGGAAGGTGTTCTCGATCTTGATCAAATCCTTGCGGCCCAGCTCTTTGGAGGGCAGGTTCAGGCCGATGGTGATGCGCTGATCGGTGGCGGTCAGTTTGAACAGCGAGAGCAGCTTAAAGCCGATTTGCGCCGGAATATGGTCGATTACCGTGCCGCACTTGATCGCTTCAACCTGGAGTTTGTTATCGTGAGTCATGACGGTTCCCCCTTAAAGAGCCAATTCTGCGTTTAAAACCAGTGCCAACAGCGCCTGACGGGCGTAAATACCGTTGCCTGCCTGTTGGAAATAGTGGGCATACGGTGTCTTGTCCACCTCAATGGCAATCTCGTCGATGCGCGGCAGCGGATGCAGCACCTTCATGTTGTCCCGGGCTCCGGCCAAGTCAGACGCACGCAGGATGAACTGCGCCTTCACGTTGGCGTATTCGGACGGGTCCAGACGCTCTTTCTGCACGCGGGTCATATACAGAATATCCAGTTCCGGCACCACTTCTTCAATGCTGTTGTGGCGGCTGTAGGAGATGCCTTTTTCGTCCAGCATCTTCAGGATATAGCTCGGCATTGCCAGGGCGTCTGGTGCGATGAAGAAGAAGTGGTTCCCTTCATATTTTGCCAGCGCCTGGGTGAGTGAATGCACGGTGCGGCCATATTTCAGGTCGCCGACCATGGCGATATTGATATTGCTCAGGCGGCCCTGGGTTTCCTGGATGGTGAACAGATCCAGCAGCGTTTGGGTTGGGTGCTGGTTCGAGCCGTCACCGGCATTCAACACCGGGATACCGCCAGAGAATTCAGCGGCCAGACGGGAAGCGCCTTCCTGCGGATGACGCATCACAATGGCATCAACGTAGGTGCTGATCACCGAGATGGTATCGGCCAGCGTTTCGCCCTTTTTGCCGAGGGAGGTGTTGCTGCTGTCGGAGAAGCCGACCACCGAAGCCCCCAGGCGCTGGATGGCGGTCTCAAACGACAGGCGGGTACGCGTAGACGCTTCAAAGAAGCAACTGGCGATCACCAGGTGTTTGAGCAGCTCCGGCTGCGGGTTAGCTTTCAGGCTGGCGGCGGTGCTGAGCACCAGCTCCAGATCTTCACGGCTGAGATCGTTAATAGAGATGATGTTCTTGCGATACAGCGGATTGGCCATGTTCACTCTCCTCGACTCTTGCCCTTGGCGCGGGGCTTTTCAATGTAATAGCAATGCTTTGGACAAAAAAAAGCCCCTCAACGAGGGGCTTTAAATGATGGTTCATGCAACAGGGGAAATAACGGCAGTTGCCCGCCGATTGGCTGGCGGTCTTGTCGAGTGTGGCGAACAAAACAAAGCTCGTTTTTCATGCTTTCTCCTGGCAAATTGTCGCGCATTATACTCGCGCTTTTTTTCTCTGCAAGGGTAAAAACACCACTTTTTGCGATTTCGCAATCGATTGGCTTGATGATTACCGCTGCGAGTAGAACTTGGTGTCTGGTTGTTTGGCCATGCTGCCGCTAGCGCTTAATCATGCATATGCTCACCGGCCTGTAAGGCAGCCCGGTCGTAATGCTGCACGATGTGGCCGTTTTCCATCAGGGCGGCGCGTTCGGACATATGGGCTATCACTTCGCCGTCGTGACTGACCAGCAGATAGGTCATGCCATGCTCGCGTTTGAGATGGTTGAGCAGGTTGAGGATCTCAGCCTGTACTGACATATCCAGCGCCGAGGTGGGCTCATCCAACAGCAGAAGCTTAGGCCGCAGCAGCAAGGCACGGGCGATAGCAACGCGCTGGCGCTGGCCACCGGAAAGCTGGTGGGGATAACGCTGTGCCGTGGCCGCGCTCAGCCCTACCTGCCGCAAGGCTTCGTCAATCCGCGCCGTAATGTGTTTCTCACCATGGATCTTCAACGGTTCACCCAGCGTACGGGCAATCTGATGCTGCGGGTGCAGCGAAGCGTAAGGATCTTGAAACACCATCTGCACGTCGCGGCGTAATTGGCCGGTGAAGCGTTGTTGTGGTTGCAGAGGCTGGCCGAGCAAGCGAACTTCTCCGCGCCATTCACGTTGCAAACCGGCCAGCACGCGCAGCACGGTAGATTTGCCGCAGCCTGAAGCCCCAATCAGGCTGAAGGTTTCCCCCGCCTCAACGCCAAAGCTGACCGACTCCACAGCGATCTTATGGCCGTTGCCCTGTGGGAAGCTGACCTGCAAATTTTCAATTTCAATCAGCGCCATGTTCGCTCCGGGTAAAATCGATGCTGCGATCCAGCACCGGCAGATCCTGGCCGTAGGTGCTGGCATTGGGGCGGCAGGCCCACAGCGTGCGAGTGTAAGGATGAGTGGCTAGTGGCAGGTTGGCCGCGATCCCCTGATCCACCAGCTTGCCCTGATACATCACCAATACCCGGTCGCAGCGCTCGGCCACCAGCGGCAGATCGTGGCTGATCAGCAACAGCCCCATGTTACGCCGCGTGGTTTGTTCGACGATCAGATCGAGGATCTGATTACGCAATCTGGCATCCAGCGCCGAGGTTGGCTCATCGGCAATCAGCAGTTGCGGATCGTTGACCAGCGCAATCGCCAACATGGCACGTTGCCCCATGCCGCCGGAAAGCTGGCCGGGGTAGCTGTGATAAAGGCTCTCCGGTAAGCCGACGGCGGCCAGTGAGTTCAGCACCCGCTCATGGCGATCGGCCCGGGTTAGTGCGTTATGCAGCACCAGGGATTCTTCGATCTGCTTCCCGATACTGCGCACCGGATTCAATGCGTAGCGCGGATCTTGCAGCACCATGGCAATTTTGGCGCCGCGTACTTCGTTCCATTGGCGTGGTTGAAGCTTCAGTAAATCGGTCTCGCGATAGTGCAGTTTATCGGCGGTGACGATGCCCGGCTTACGCACCAGCCCCATCAGGGCACGGGCGGTCATGGATTTGCCAGAGCCGGATTCCCCCACCAGCGCCACTTTCTCCCGGCCAATGCTGAAAGAAAGGTTATCCACTACCTTGTGGCCGTTAAATTCGATACTCAGGTTCTGTGCTGTCAGCAGTGGTTCAGTCATGATGCGGATCCAGTAAGTCGCGCAGGCCGTCGCCCAGCAGGTTAAACGCCAGGCTGCTGATCAGGATCGCACCGCCAGGGATCGCGGCGATCCACCACTGATCGAAGATCACTTGCATCCCGTCGGCTACCATCGATCCCCATTCCGCCATCGGCGGTCGTGCACCCAGCCCCAGGAACCCCAGACCGGCAGCGGCCAGAATAATCCCCGCCAGATCCAAAGCCAGGCGAACGACGGCAGAGGGCAGGCACATGGGCAGAATATGGCCCCACAGCAGGCGCGGGCCCTGAATACCCATCATCTCGGCGGCGGCCAGGTAGTCACTTTTACGCAGCAGTTGGATCTCGGCTCTGGCCTGGCGAGCATAGGCGGGCCAGGTGGTGAGCGCCAACGCCAACGCACCGTTGACCAGCCCAGGACCGAGCATCGCCACAAAGGCGAAGGCCAGGATCAGTCGTGGCATCGACATCACCACGTCGGTAAAACGCATCAGCACGCGCTCCAGCCAGCCGCCGTAGTAGCCGGATAGCACGCCAATCAGCAGGCCGAGCGGCAGGGTGATGGCCGTGACCAACAGCACTAGCCCAAGGGTTGGTCGGGTGCCGTAGATCAGGCGGGAAAGGACGTCGCGGCCATAGCTGTCGGTGCCGAGCCAATGGCCCGCTCCCGGCGGTAATAGGCGGTTGGCGGCGTTTTGCCAGTTGGGATCGACCGGTGCCAACCAAGGCGCGAACAGCGCTATCAGCACCAGTACCAGCAGAATGGTGGCTCCGCAGGTGGCGGAGGGCGAACGTTTAAGTAGCGTCATAGTCATTGGCGCGCCCTCGGATCAAGCAGGCGCACCAGCAGGTCAGTGAAATTGTTGATAATCACAAAGCACAGGCCGATCAGCAGCGTACCACCCATGATGGCGGTGGTGTCCCCGGCAAACAGCGCGGTGGTCAGATAGCGGCCAATGCCCGGCCAGGAGAACACGGTTTCGGTCAGAACCGCGCCCTCCAGCATGCTGGTATAGGCAAGAGCGATTACCGTCAGCAGGGTGCCGCTGATGTTGGGCAGCACGTGGCGGAACATGATGAGCATCTCGCTGGCCCCTTTGGCGCGTGCCAGGGTGATGTACTCTTTATTTAGTTCGCTCAGGCAGGCGGAACGGGTCAGGCGGGTAATGCTGGCCAACGAATAATAGGCCAGCAGGCAGACCGGCAGCACCAGATGTGCCAACGCATTGCTCACGGCCCCCGCATCGCCGGAAAGCCAGGTATCAATCAGCGCGAAGCCGGTTTTGGCCTCCACGGTGTATTGGTAGATATCGTCCAACCGCCCCGGTCCGGCGCTCCACTGTAGCTTGGCGTAGAACAGCAACAGCATCAGCAGCCCCAGCCAGAAGATGGGTACCGAGTTGCCGAGCAGGGTAATAAAGCGCACGCCGATATCCAGCTTGCTGCCGGCAAAACGCGCACACAAGATGCCAGCCAGCACGCCGAGCGGGGCACCAATCACCAACGAGAGTGTGGCCAGTTCCAGCGTGGCCGGGAAGGCATGCAGCAGATCCTGCAACACCGGTTGGCCGGTGGCGCTGGCGGTGCCGAGATCGCCATGGGCCAGCCGTTCCAGATAGTGCCAGAACTGCACCGGCAAAGAGCGATCCAGACCAAGCTGCTGTTTTACCTGCTCATAGGTGGCCGCGCTGGCGTGATCGCCGACGATCTGCAACACGCGATCCACCGGCGACAGGGCAGACAGTAGGAAGGTGATCAACAGCAGGCCGAACAGGGTCAGCGCCAGCGTGAGCAGCCCTTGCGCCAATCCCCAAAGACGACGCCGGGACCTGCTTCCCGGCGTGGATTTTATTGCTACCGACATGACAATCCTGATTATTTGCTAACGCGATCGTAATAGACCATATCCGCATTCAGGCCCTGTTGATAGCCTTTGACGTTATCGCGCAGCACCACCTGCGTTTTGGCCTGATCGATAAACACATACGGCGAGCTACGCTGCAATTCCTGCTGCATGGCGGTATACAGCGCGGTGCGTTTGGCCGGCTCGGCTTCTGCGACGGCTGCCAGCGTTTGTTTGCTCAACTCAGGGATCTGCCAGCTGTTCAGCCCGGCCACCGTGCTGCTTTTGCCATCGTTATAGGCGAAGGCGCTGGCGTTGGAGTGCGCATCGAAGTAATCCGGGATCCACAGGCGGATCGCTGCCTGATGCTGCTTGGCGCGTACGCGGGCATAGACCTGGCTACCGGCTGCTGGCAACAGATCGAGCTTCACGCCACCCTGGGCAAAGCTGGCCTGTAGCGACTGGGCGATGGTGATGAACGGCGGTTTGTTTTCCACGTCCAGCGTCAGGCTGGCGTTGGTGATGCCAGCTTTTTCCAAAATTGCCTTGGCCTTGGCCGGATCGAAGCTGAACGGGTTATCTTCCAGCGCTCCCGGTAGGCCGACCGGCAGGAAGCTTTGATGGACGAAGTATTGTCCTTTCAGCAGATCCTTGGTGATGCCCTGATAATCTACCAGATAGCGGGCTGCTTCCCAGAAGGCCGGATTTTTCAGCAGCGGGTTGGCGGTATTTCCGGTGTTGAACACCAGATAGTTCTGCTCGGCGGAAGGGATTTCCAACACCTTCACACCCGCCTGGCTTTTCAGCGCGGCGGTTTGATCCGGGCCGAGTTCACGGGCCACGTCGGCATCCCCTTGCTGGATCAGCAGGCGGCGCGCGCTTGGGTCTGGCACGTTTTTGATAATGATGTTGCTTAGCAGTGGCTTATCGCCCGGTGAAGTTGGGTTGGCATCCAGCACGATCGCCTGGTGCGGCTGGTAAACCCGCATCTTGAACGGGCCGCTGCCCGCAGAGTGCATCTTCAACCAGGCGTTGCCGAAATCGTCACCCTTCACGTTAGGCTGCACGGCTTTGCTGTCGACGATTGAGGCGATCGGCGTCGAGAGGATATTCAGGGCCACCGCCGGGCTGACGTCTGCCGTCCAGCTCAGTTGTACGGTATGGTCGTCGATCTTCTTAAGCTGCTTTTCGATATTGTCTGGCTGCCAGCCGAGCACGTTGAGGATAAATGCTGGTGACTTGTTCATCTTCACTGCGCGGGTATAAGAGAAAATCACGTCGTCGGCGGTCAGCGGGTTACCGGAGGAAAACGCTGCCTGTGGGCGTAGCTTGATCGTCAGGGTCTTGGCGGCGGCATCATCCTGCCAGCTTTCAGCCAGCACCGGGATCACCTTGGCCGGATTATCACGATCGGCCTGCACCAGACGCTGATAGAGGCTGGGTACGGTCTGGATGCTGGAGAGCTCATTGGCCTCCGCCGGATCCAGGCTGACAATATCATCCAGTGATTGCACTACCACCAGCGTATTCGGCGGCGTGGCGGCCAGTGCAGTGGTGGAGAGGGCGGCAAGAATAAACAGCGGCAAGACTTTGGCTTTCATAGATGTTTTCCCTTAAATGTGCCGGTAAACCAGAACGGAGAAGAGGTTGTTCTCATTAGTTTTTTACGGCATTTCCGCCGCCAGAATGCCACGGTAGAACGTTGGTAAAAAACAGGCAAAGGCCAATAAGTTATTAACAATAACGAAAAAGACTATAGAGCCAGAAGGGGGGATTAACCAGAAAAAACCCTTCAATAAGAAGGGTTTTTGGAGAGGGCGATTTACAGGGTTTTGCTCAGCGTGGCGACCATCACGGCCTTAATGGTGTGCAGGCGGTTCTCTGCCTGATCGAATACGATGCTGTGCTCCGACTCGAACACCTCGTTGGTCACTTCCATACCGCCGTGCATGCCATACTGCTCGGCCATCTGTTTACCCAACGTGGTTTGATCGTCATGGAATGCTGGCAAGCAGTGCAGGAACTTCACCTGTGGATTACCGGTCAGTTTCACCATCGCCATATTCACCTGATACGGCCTGAGCAGGGCAATCCGCTCCTGCCAGACTTCTTTGGCTTCCCCCATGGAAACCCAAACGTCGGTATACAGGAAATCGGCACCTTGCACGCCTTCGGCAATATCTTCCGTCAGGGTGATTTTACCGCCGGTCTGCTGTGCCAGCGCCTGGCATTCAGCAACCAGCTCGGCCTGCGGCCAACAGGCCTTCGGCGCGACCAACCGCAGATCCATGCCCACTAGCGCGGCGGCTTCCAACAGGGTATTGCCCATATTGTTACGTGCATCGCCAATGTAAGCGAATTTCACCTCGCTCAACGCTTTCCCCGGCAGGTGTTCACGCACGGTGAGCAAATCTGCCAGCAGTTGGGTGGGATGGAACTCGTTGGTCAGGCCATTCCACACTGGCACACCAGCATGTTCTGCCAAGGTTTCCACCAGGCACTGGCCAAAACCGCGATATTGAATACCGTCGTACATCCGGCCCAGCACGCGGGCGGTGTCTTTCATCGACTCTTTATGGCCGATCTGGCTGCCGCTTGGGCCAAGGTAGGTCACCTGAGCGCCCTGATCGAATGCGGCAACTTCGAAAGAGCATCGGGTACGGGTGGAGTCTTTTTCGAAGATGAGCGCAATGTTTTTGCCTTGCAGATAGCGGGTTTCCTGGCCTTGCTTCTTGGCCTGCTTCAAATCGGCGGCCAACTGCAACAAGGACTGGATCTCACTGGGGGTAAAATCCATTAATCTCAAAAAGTGACGACTGTAGAACGGGTTCATCTGGCTCATCTCCGTAAATCCCTATCGTTTTGATTGAATTTAAATTCACTTTATATGTATGAATATTCAATTTCAACCCCAAGGCAGAAATCTTTCACGTTTATCGTGGCAGCGGTGACAGCGGTGTGTGAAAATAGAAGTAACGAAGCCCATTTTATTGAGGATAGAGGCATGGCAAACCGCGAATTGCTGGAAGAACAACGTGAAGAGACCCGCCTGATCATCGAAGAACTGCTGGAAGACGGCAGCGATCCGGATGCGCTCTACACCATCGAGCACCATTTCTCTGCCGAAAAGTTTGACGTTTTGGAGCAGGCCGCCGTGGAAGCCTTCAAGTTGGGCTACGAAGTGACCGATGCCGAAGAGCTGGAAGTGGAAGATGGCTCCATGGTGATGTGCTGTGACGTGATCAGCGAAGTTGCGCTGAATGCCGAGCTGATCGACAGCCAGGTAGAACAACTGGTGGCGCTGGCAGAAAAATGCGGTGTCAATTACGACGGTTGGGGCACCTACTATGAAGATCCGAACGGTGAAGAAGGCGACGACGACGAAGACGGCGACTTTATCGATGAAGACGACGACGGCAAACGTCATTAATTAAATCCTGCGGGCTGGCGCAAGCTGGCCCCTGATAGAACCCGATGAAATACCAATCACTGTTATCCCCGATTTTAAACTTCCTGCACTGCGAAACCCCGGATGGCTGGATCGAAGCGGCCCGTCGCCCGGAAAACTTGCCACTGTTGCTGACCGACCACCTGGTATGCGAGCTGAAAGCGGCGCAGACCGGCATGTGGCTGATCCGCCGCTATGTGGCAGACAAAGAGAGTGGAGATGCCCTGCTGGCACTGCTCAGGCCCTATGAGGCGTTTGTGCACGAGGCGCAGGAAGTACCAGAAGAGCTGTTCCGTCAGAGCGCGTTTACCAGGAAGATCCTGCCGAAGAACGGCTCGGCCTATGGCCAGGATCTGGTCGACAAGATGGTGTTGCTGATCAAAGAGGAGCTGCATCACTTCTCGCAGGTGTTGGAGATCATGCAGGCCCGGCAGATCCCTTATAGAAAGATCACCGCCAGCCGCTATGCCAAAAGCGTGATCCGCGAGGTGCGCACTCACGATCCGGCTACCCTGATCGATAAACTGATTTGCGGCGCGTATATCGAGGCCCGCTCCTGCGAACGCTTCGCCAAGCTGGCCCCGTTCCTGGACGATGAGCTGAACCGGTTTTACGTCTCGCTGCTGCGTTCCGAAGCCCGCCATTATCAGGATTACCTGACGCTGGCAGAGCAAATTGCCGGCGGCGATATCAGCGAACGCGTGGCGTTTTTTGGCCAGTTGGAGGCGGAACTGATCCGCTCACCGGACACCGAGTTCCGCTTCCACAGCGGCGTGCCGGTGGCGTGAGGGAATTACAGCGTTTCCCCTAATATCAAATCCACTGCCTTTTCGGCTAGCATAATGGTGGGGGCATTGGTGTTGCCGCTGGTGACCTGCGGCATCACCGAACAGTCGACCACCCGCAGGTGCTCAAAGCCATGCACTCGTAGCTGCAAGTCGGTCACCGAGTCCTCCGTATTTTTCCCCATCCGGCAACTACCCACTGGGTGGTAGACCGTCTTGCAGAAGTTACGCACAAACTCCTCCATCTGCGCTTCATCGTTCACCCACGCCGGTTGTGGCATCAGCAGATCTTTAATCAACGGCTTGAGAGAGGCGGTTTCCAGGAAGCGCAGGCCAAATTTCACCGCGCGAATGCTGCCTGCCAGATCGTCTGGATGACCAAGGTAGTTGGCCTGTAGCTTGACCGGATCGGCAGGGTTACGGCTGCGTAACTGCACCTGGCCACGCGCTTTGGGTTGCAGATAACCGACCTTGAGCGACATACCGTGGATTGCCGGTAGCGGTTCGCCGGGCACGTCGTCCCAACTGTCCAGAATCGGCAGGAAATGTACCTGCACGTCTGGCCTGCCATTACCCAGGGAGTCTGCAAAGGCGGCCCCCTCCAGTACGTTAGAGGTCAATACGCCGCTGCGAAACGCCAGCCACTCTGCACCGTGGCGTAGCGCCTGTAATCCCCGGTCGGCACCGAACAGACTGACAGGTTCGCGGGTGCTGACGTTAATCGACATATGCAGGTGATCGTGGAAGTTTTTGCCCACCGGCAGATCGGCCAGCGGCGTAATGCCTAACTGCTCCAGATGTTCGCGCGGGCCGATGCCGGACAGCATCAGGATCTTCGGTGAGCCAATCGCCCCGGCGCTGAGGATCACTTCCTGGCTGGCATGGGCGGCGATCTCATTGCCACCGTTCAGGCTGTAGACCACTCCAGTTGCCACGTTGTTTTCGAAGGTGACGCGATGCACCAGCGCGTTGAGTTTCACCACTAGCCGCGAGCTATCGCGCACGGCTTGCAGATAGGTGCGGGAGGTGCTGGCGCGTTCGCCATTGTGGGTGGTGGTCTGGTAGAAACCTACGCCGTGCTGATTTTCACCATTAAAGTCGTTGCGGTAGGGCAGATCCAACTCCTGGCCCGCGCGGATAAACGCCATGCTGAGCGGATGGCGGTAGCGGTTCTCGCTGACCGGTAGCAGCCCTTCGTTGCCGTGATACTCATCCGCCAGGCTTTCATTGGCTTCGGCGCGTTTGAAGTAGGGCAGCACGTCCTGATAGCTCCAGCCGGTACAGCCATATTGATGCGCCCAGTCGTCGTAATCCTGCGGTTGGCCGCGCAGATAGATCATACCGTTGACCGAGCTACTGCCGCCCAGCACCTTGCCCTGGGCGATCTGCATGCGGCGATTATTGGCGTGCGGCTCTGGTTCGGTTTCATACGGCCAGCTTTTCTTGGCGATGATCTTGGCGACCCCAGCGGGCATTTTGATAAACAGATTATTGTCGTCGCCACCGGCTTCCAGCAGCAGGATACGGGCCTGGGTACGGCGGATGAGCTGTGCCGCCAACACGCAACCCGCCGAGCCTGCGCCAACAATGATGTAATCGAAGTTATTTTCTGACATGACCGTTCCCTGTGCGTGATGGTTAGAGACTGTCATGGCAGAGTAACTCAGCAGAACAGTAGGTCAATTTGCGATCGTTAATTTATTAATGAATATCACAATAAATTTACATTTAAGCATGTAGAATCAATTTAACTGGTTGAAATATATAATTACCGTGTAATTTTTCGAATGATGTAGATATTAATAATTTTATTTGTGAGTGATGTGCTCTCTCCCTCACCCCAACCCTCTCCCCAAGGAGAGGGAGCTAGCCCGGAGTTGTGAATAGGGGCAGTGTAGAACTGTGACTATGGAAGCAGAGGGTGTTGATACGAAGTTACAGTCAGGCGAAGGAGCAAATCGTGGCACATTCGGTCCCCTCTCTCTGTGGGAGAGGGTTAGGGTGAGGGGTATGTAGATCGCTAATGTTAAAGCGCTTTCAGCATGGTGACTTCGCAGTCACCGTGGCCGGTATTACCCATGGCATAGCCGATATGCTCAAAACCAAGATGCTCATACAGACCGATCGCCTGCTGCAACGTGGCGGTGGTTTCCAGATAACAACGGCCGAATCCCTGTTGGCGGGCAAACTCCAGCGCCTGCAGCGCCAGGCGTTTTGCCAAACCTTTGCCACGCAGTACCGGTAGGAAATACATTTTCTGTAATTCGCAGACGTCGGGTTCCCCGCCTTGCAGCGGCGCAACGCCACCCCCACCGGCAATCTGACCGTCTATCTCCACCACCCAGTAGGCACTGCGCGGTTGGCTATAGAGTTGGAACAAGGCGTCCAGATTGGGATCGGAAACGGTATAACCCTTATCCGCCGTCAGGCCATGCTCGGCGGAGACTTCGCGAATGACGTGAGCAATCGCGGCGTTGTCCTCGGCCGTGATTGGGCGTACCAGAAGACGCACTGGGGTAGCTGTTGTCATGTTTTTACTCACCATCAAAGGGAACCTGAAGGGCCCCGGAATTTCGTTGTTATTACGGAATGCACCGCATCAATAATACTTTGTAATAACACTTAAGCCTGGCCCTTGGCAATGCCGATAAAAAAACAGCGGGGAAAAATCACCCGCTGTTTTTGATCGGTAGCTCGCAGATTACAGCGCGGCGATAGTCGCCTGCTGTTCCTGTAGCTTCAGCTTGCCTTCTTTGCAGGCTGCCAGACGTTCACGCTCTTTGGCCACTACCGCTTCCGGTGCGCGAGCCACAAAGCCTTCGTTGGACAGCTTGCCTTCGATAGACGCAATCTCACCATCCAGCTTGCCCATCTCTTTCGACAGGCGCGCGATTTCCGCATCCTTGTCGATAAAGCCAGCCATCGGGATCAGCAGTTCGGCACCGTCTACCAGCTTGGTGACCGAAACCGGGCCTTTCTCGCCTGCAGGCAGCAGGGTGATAGAGCTCAGGCGTGCCAGGCGTTCGATAAAGCTCTGGTTTTCCTGTACGCGGCGTTGGGCATCACCATTGGCGTTACGCAGCAGCACTTCCAGCTGTTTGCTTGGCGCGATGTTCATCTCGGCGCGGATGTTACGCACCGCGATGATCGCCTGCTTGATCCATTCCAGATCGTTCAATGCCTGCTGGTCTTCCAGCGCGGCGTCGAAGGCCGGGAACGGCTGCAGCATGATGGTGTCTGCGGTTTCACCGGTCAGAGGCTTGACGCGCTGCCAGATGGTTTCGGTGATAAATGGAATGATTGGGTGCGCCAGGCGCAGCAACGCTTCCAGCACGGTGATCAGCGTATTACGTGTGCCACGCTGTTCCGCTTCGCTGCCGTTGATCACGACCGGTTTGGTCAATTCCAGATACCAGTCGCAGAACTGGTTCCAGGTGAATTCGTACAGGATGCCCGCCGCGATATCGAAGCGATAGGTGTCCAGCGCCTCACGGTAGGCTTTCACCGTGCGGTTGAATTCGGCCAGGATCCAGCGGTCGGCCAAGGAGAGCTGCATTTCGCCACCGTTGAAGCCGCAGTCGTGCGCTTCGGTGTTCATCAGTACAAAGCGGCTGGCGTTCCACAGCTTGTTACAGAAGTTGCGGTAGCCTTCCAGGCGCTTCATGTCCCAGTTGATGTCACGGCCAGTAGAGGCCAGTGCTGCCAGGGTGAAGCGCAGGGCGTCGGTGCCGTGCGGTTCGATGCCGTTCGGGAACTGCTTCTCGGTGCGCTTGCGGATTTTCTCTGCCAACTGCGGCTGCATCATGTTGCCGGTACGTTTCTCCAGCAGGTCTTCCAGCGAGATACCGTCAACCATATCCAGCGGATCGATGACGTTACCCTTCGACTTGGACATCTTCTGCCCTTCGTCGTCGCGGATCAGGCCGGTCATGTACACGGTCTTGAACGGAACCTGCGGTTTGCCGTTTTCATCTTTGACGAAGTGCATGGTCAGCATGATCATGCGGGCAATCCAGAAGAAGATGATGTCGAAGCCGCTGACCAGCACGCTGGTCGGGTGGAAGGTCTTCAGATCTGGAGTCTGCTCTGGCCAACCCAGGGTCGAGAAGGTCCACAGGCCGGAGGAGAACCAGGTATCCAGCACGTCTTCGTCCTGGTTCAGCGCCACGTCGGCACCCAGGTTGTTTTCGCGGCGCACTTCTTCTTCGGTGCGGCCAACGTACACTTTGCCTTCGGCGTCGTACCAGGCCGGGATGCGGTGGCCCCACCACAACTGACGGGAGATACACCAGTCCTGGATATCGCGCATCCAGCTGAAGTACATGTTTTCGTACTGCTTAGGCACGAACTGGATCTCACCTTGCTCAACCGCTTCCACCGCGACTTTCGCCAGCGGCGCGGTACGCACGTACCATTGGTCGGTCAGCATTGGCTCGATAACCACGCCGCCACGGTCGCCGTAAGGCACGGTCAGATCGTGAGGTTTGATCTCTTCCAGCAGGCCGAGTTCGTCAAAGGCGGCAACCACGGCTTTACGCGCAGCAAAGCGCTCCAGGCCACGGAACTGCTCTGGCAGCTCGCCGCTGTAGGCGGTGCTGGCTTCGCCCAGGGTATCGAACACCTCTGCCACTTCGAGGATGTCACCGTCGAAGCTCAGGATATTGATCATCGGCAGGCCGTGACGCTTACCCACCTCATAGTCGTTGAAGTCGTGCGCCGGGGTGATTTTCACGCAGCCGGTGCCTTTCTCCATATCGGCGTGCTCGTCACCCACGATGCGGATGCGGCGGCCCACCAATGGCAGAATGATCTCTTTGCCAATCAGATCCTTGTAGCGTGGATCTTCCGGGTTTACCGCTACGCCGGTATCACCCAGCACGGTTTCCGGACGGGTGGTGGCAACCACCAGGTAGTCTTTGCCTTCCGCCGTTTTTGCCCCATCGGCCAGCGGATAGCGCAGGTGCCACATGGAACCTTTGGACTCGCGGTTTTCCACTTCCAGATCGGAGATGGCGGTGCGCAGTTTTGGATCCCAGTTCACCAGGCGTTTGCCACGGTAGATCAGGTCTTCTTTGTACAGGCGGACAAACACTTCTTTCACCGCGTTGGACAGGCCTTCATCCATGGTGAAGCGCTCGCGCTCCCAATCCACGGAGTTGCCCAGACGGCGCATCTGGCGGGTGATGGTGCCGCCGGACTCGTCCTTCCACTGCCAGATTTTGTCGATAAACGCGTCGCGGCCATAATCATGGCGAGTTTTATTTTCTTCTGCGGCGATCTTGCGCTCAACCACCATCTGGGTCGCGATACCGGCATGGTCGGTACCGGCTTGCCACAGGGTATTTTTACCCTGCATGCGCTGGTAGCGGGTCATGGTGTCCATGATGGTCTGCTGGAACGCGTGGCCCATATGCAGGCTGCCGGTAACGTTCGGCGGCGGGATCATGATGCAGAAACTTTCCTGGCTGGTATCGCCATTCGGTTTGAAATAGCCCTGGCTTTCCCAGTGATCGTACAGCTTCTGTTCGATCTGGGTTGGGTCATAGGCGGTATCGAGATCGGTGTTGGTCTTTTCCATTTTTATTTCAAGGTTCAGTTAGTTGGCGGCGTGGCCGTGGTCAAATGGAAGCCGACGCTGCGATAGGCTTTGTAACGTTCGCGCGCCAACTGTTTCAAGGTGTCTTCGTAAGGGACGAAGTCTACCACTTCATGGAAAGCAGTAGCAAAATCTGCAAACTGCGGCAGCAGGGCGATCAGCAGATCGCGCGGGGCATTGCCGCGTTTACCTGGCCAGCACAGCTCGACCGGGGCGCCAAAGTTTGGCCCTTCGCCTGCCAGGTTGTGCGGTACAAATTGGTGTGGCTCACGTTGCCACAGGGCTTCGTCCAGCCGCTGGGCCTGCTCCTGGCTTTCACAGGCGATCAGCACCCGCTTGCCAGCGCGCCATCTTTCGGCGGCAACGGCACAGGCCACAGCCTCGTGTGCACTGAGCGCACCAGCGGGTTCTGCGTGTTCAAGAAGGTAGAACGTTGCCTGTTTCATGATTCAATTCACCGTGGCCAAAAAATGTAAGGGCACAGCGTGCTGTGCCCTCGGTGATTATACCTGAATTACCGCGCGGATTTAATCGTCGCCGTTTAGACCAGCACGATTGAGCAGGAACTGCGCCAGCAGGGCTACCGGGCGGCCAGTGGCCCCTTTGGCCTTGCCGGAGCGCCAGGCGGTACCGGCGATGTCCAGGTGCGCCCAGCTGTACTTGCGGGTAAAGCGTGAAAGGAAGCACGCGGCGGTGATGGCACCACCTGGGCGGCCGCCGATGTTGGCCATATCCGCAAAGTTGGAATCCAACTGCTCGTAATACTCGTCGGCCATCGGCAAGCGCCACGCACGGTCACCCGATTGCTCGGAAGCGCCGATCAGCTCGTGAGCCAGCGGGTTGTGGTTCGACATCAGGCCAGTGATGTGGTGGCCCAGTGCGATCACGCAGGCACCGGTCAGAGTGGCGATATCAATCACCAGCTCTGGCTCGAAGCGTTCCACGTAGGTGAGGGTATCGCACAGTACCAGACGGCCTTCGGCGTCGGTGTTCAGCACTTCTACCGTCTGGCCCGACATGGTGGTCAACACGTCGCCTGGGCGATAGGCTCGTCCACCCGGCATGTTTTCGCAGCCAGCCAGCACGCCGATCACGTTCAGCGGCAGGTTCAGTTCTGCCACCACACGCATGACGCCGTATACGGTTGCCGCACCGCACATGTCGTATTTCATCTCGTCCATGCCGTCGGCCGGTTTGATCGAGATGCCGCCGGAGTCGAAGGTCAACCCTTTACCTACCAGCACGATCGGCTTAGCGTCCGGGTTAGGATTTCCCTTATATTCCATCACCGACATCAGCGATTCATTTTGCGAACCGGCACCGACCGCCAGATAGGCGTTCATCCCCAGCTCTTTCATCTGCTGTTCGCCGATGACGCGGGTGGTGATGTGGGTGCTGAAGGCATCGGCCAACTGACGTGCCTGTGAGGCCAGATAACCGGCGTTACAGATGTTTGGTGGCATATTGCCGAGATCTTTGGCGGCCTTGATGCCAGAAGCCACGGCCAGGCCGTGCTGGATGGCACGTTCACCGCTGGTCAGTTCGCGGCGGGTTGGCACGTTGAACACCATTTTACGCAGCGGGCGACGTGGCTCCACCTTGTTGCTCTTCAACTGATCGAAGGTGTAGAGCGTTTCTTTGGCAGTTTCTACCGCCTGGCGCACCTTCCAGTAAGTATTGCGGCCTTTGACGTGCAGTTCTGTCAGGAAGCAGACGGCCTCCATGGAACCGGTGTCGTTAAGGGTATTGATGGTTTTCTGGATCACCTGCTTGTACTGGCGTTCATCGAGCTCGCGCTCTTTGCCACAGCCAATCAGCAGGATGCGTTCGGAGAGAATGTTCGGCACATGGTGCAGCAGTAACGTCTGCCCGACTTTGCCTTCCAGTTCGCCCCGGCGCAGTAGTGCGCTGATATAACCATCACTGATTTTGTCGAGCTGTTCTGCGATAGGTGACAGGCGGCGTGGTTCGAAAACACCTACTACAATACAGGCGCTGCGCTGTTTTTCCGGGCTACCGCTTTTTACACTGAACTCCATGCACTCTCCTGAATCTTAAAGACAACGACGAAAGCTACGGCTAGAATGATCTGCTCCGCCAAGATCTTCCGTCATTGAGTTAACTAACTAGGTTAACCTGAACGGCGTAAACGTTCTGTTTTGGCTACTATAGGTCTGTTCCTATAGGAAGGCCAAACAGCTTGATGTTCTAATACTATTTTAGCTGTGAAGGTTGCCACATGATGAGAAAAAATGGCGGATTAGCGATGAAACTATCGATTTTCCTGCAAAAAGACAAGTTTTCACAGGCGTAATAAGCGTGATCATCATTAGATATCTGGTACGGGAAACGCTGAAGAGCCAAATTGCCATCCTGTTTATCCTGCTTCTGATCTTCTTTTGTCAGAACCTGGTCAGGGTGTTAGGTGATGCGGTCGACGGCAATATCCCGACAAATTTAGTCTTATCCCTGCTTGCATTGGGTGTGCCGAAGATGGCGCAGCTAATCTTGCCCTTAAGCCTGTTTCTTGGCCTCTTGATGACGCTTGGACGGTTGTATACCGAAAGCGAAATCACCGTTATGCACGCCTGCGGTCTGGGGAAACGGACCCTGATCATTGCCGCTATGGTGTTGGCGATCTTTACCTCGGCGGTGGCTGCGGTAAACGTCTTCTGGGTCGGGCCATGGGCGGCCAGCCATCAGGACGAAGTGATTGCCGAAGCCAAAGCCAACCCCAGCATTGCCGGGCTGGCTGAAGGGCAGTTCCAACCCTCACAGGATGGTAACGCTGTGCTGTTTGTCGGCAGCGTAAAGGGCAACACCTTCAACGACGTGTTCCTGGCGCAGCTACGCCCGAACGGTAACCAACGCCCTTCGGTAGTGGTGGCCGAGCATGGAATGATCAATCAGGGTCGCGACGGATCGCAGGTTGTCACCCTGGACAAAGGCACCCGATTTGAAGGCACCGCGCTGCTGCGTGATTTCCGCATTACCGACTTCACCGACTATAAAGCGGTTATCGGCCATCAGTCGGTCACTATCGATAATACCCAGTCCGAGCAGATGTCGATGCGCACGTTGTGGGAATCGAATGAACCGGATGCGCGCGCCGAATTCCACTGGCGTCTGACGCTGGTGGTTTCCGTGGTGCTGATGGCGCTGCTGGTGGTGCCGCTTAGCGTGGTCAACCCGCGCCAAGGCCGAGTGCTGAGCATGTTGCCAGCGATGCTGCTGTATCTGATCTTCTTCCTGCTGCAGACCTCGCTGCGTTCCAATGCCGGTAAGGGCAAGCTGGATCCGTTGGTGTGGATGTGGCTGGTGAACCTGGCGTACTTCGCGATTGCTCTGGCACTTAACCTGTGGGATACCGTGCCGATGCGCAAACTGCGTGCACGCCTGAGAGGAGCGGCCTGATGTTTGGTGTACTGGACCGTTATATCGGTAAAACGATTTTCAACACCATCATGATGACGCTGTTCATGCTGGTTTCGCTTTCCGGCATCATCAAGTTTGTCGATCAGCTGCGTAAAGTCGGGCAGGGTGAATACTCGGCGCTGGGTGCGGGGGTTTATACCCTGCTCAGCGTGCCAAAGGATATTGAGATCTTCTTCCCGATGGCGGCGCTGCTAGGGGCATTGCTCGGTTTGGGCACCCTGGCTACGCGTAGCGAACTGGTGGTAATGCAAGCTTCTGGCTTCACCCGGCTGCAGATTGCTGGGTCGGTGATGAAAACCGCTATTCCGCTGGTCTTGCTGACGATGGCAATCGGCGAATGGGTGGCACCGCAGGGCGAACAGATGGCGCGTAACTACCGCGCACAGCAGATGTACGGCGGCTCACTGCTTTCCACCAAGAGCGGCCTGTGGGCGAAGGACGGCAACGACTTTATCTACATCGAACGGGTGGCGGGTGAAAAAGAGCTGGCTGGCGTCAACATTTACCACTTCAACGATCAGCGCCGGTTAGAGACGGTTCGCTATGCCGGTACCGCAGATTTTGAAGACGGCGCGTGGCAGCTTTCGCAGGTGGATACTTCCGATCTGACCAATCCGAATCAGGTCACCAGTACCCAGACGCTGACCGGGGTGTGGAAAACCAACCTGACCCCGGACAAGCTGGGCGTGGTGGCGTTGGATCCGGATTCGCTTTCCATCAGCGGCTTGCACAACTATGTGAAGTACCTCAAGCAGAGTGGCCAGGAGGCCAGCCGTTATCAGCTGAATATGTGGAGCAAGATCTTCTCGCCGCTGTCGGTGGCGGTGATGATGCTGATGGCGCTGTCGTTTATCTTTGGCCCGCTGCGTAGCGTGCCGATGGGCGTGCGAGTGGTGATCGGTATCAGCTTCGGCTTCCTGTTCTACGTGCTGGATCAGATCTTCGGCCCGCTGAGCATGGTGTACAGCATGCCGCCAATTCTGGGTGCCCTGTTGCCAAGCTTGCTGTTCCTGTTGATCAGCCTTGTTTTGCTGCTGAAGCGGAAATAGTCAGGCCCAATAGACTGGGCCTGTATGCAAATCAAAGCCGCGATGTGTTAGTCACCGGAGCAGAGGAAAGACGGGTGGGAGAGATCCTGCCCGTTTTTCGCTTAGAGTGCAGAGGCGCTAGAAGGGAACAGTGCAAAGGCTTCGCGGCAATCGTAAGGCTCTTCGGATCCATTACGGTTATCCAGCACTTCAAACTCTGCGGCACCGTTGTTCGCAGCCTCCAACAGCAGATCCGCCAGGGATACCGGGCCAGGTCCCATCAGGATCTGGGCATAAGAAGGTGCGGCAGGGATTGTTGCCGAGGCTTTGCTAGCCAACTGTGGTGAGCTGTCAAACACGGTGTTATCGAGCACAATATTTCTTAATGGCAGATCCTGGCCATCAGAGCTGAAGCCGCGTAAGGTGACCCGAACGTTATCTCCGTTATAAATGGAGTCTGGCGTATCCACATAGTGGTAATTCTTGATGGTGACATCTTGAATATCGGGGTAGGCCTGGCCGGTTTTTTTGCTGTAATAGGTATCTATGGTCAGCGCTTCCTGAGCGCGGCGGATGCAAATGCCATCATAGTTGATGTTCCTCACCTCTCCTCCAACGCTCATATCGGTTTTGATACGCACGCCGACGGCAAAGTCAGCATCATGGCCGTCAATGCTCATATCCCGAATCTCCACGTCTTTGACCGCGCAGTCGGTTTCACTGCCGATTGACATGCCATGGGTGAAGTAGAGGCGGTTATGCAGAATTTTGACGTTGCTGACGGTGTAAATAGGCAACTGCCCTGCATACTTTTCGGCAATCGGTGGGACACAGGCATTGCTGCTATGGGCTTTGATGGCAATACCGTCATCACCGGTACTGATGTGGTTATAGGCAATCAGGACATTCTGCGATTGGCCAGGATCGATCGCGTCGGTGTTCTTGGTCGTATCCGGGGTAAAGCAGGTGCTTGATCGGGTATAGTTAGGGGAACCCGATGTCGCAGGGGTTGTCCCTTTCGGGCAATCATAGCCTGGAACCGTATAGGCCAGTGAAGGCGTTAACACCTTCACGCCCCAGACGACCACTCCATTGACCCCACTGGGGACAAAGTGGAATTTGGGTGCATTCTGTAAGGTGATCTTATACAGCGTGAAGTTCTGGCTGGTCGGCTTGGCGGAATTCTTGTTGGTGACCTGAATTAGCCGCGGGTTGTTCTGATTGGCGCCGGAAACGGTTTTGGTTAATGCGCCTACATCCCACCAGGTTAGGATATCGGCATATTTTCCGCTGGTGAGCACTGCTCCCCCTCGTCCGTCGATAATACCTTCACCAATCACGCCGCTGTTTATCGCATCGGTGGCGGTAATCAATGCGTTACAGCCATTATCGGCACTGGCGGTTTCGCCGCAGTTATTCTTACCGGCAATCTGGTAATCCACCGGGCTACGTGAGGCAAACAGGGTGATCCCTTGATCTACCCAGAGTGTGACGCCACTTTTTAGCGTAAGTGGGCCGCTCAAGAACGCATTCTCTTCGTTACTGCCAGCGACCAGTTTAACGGCACCGGTGTTGCAGGCGTCGATCGCGGCTTGAATACGTTGGGTATCGGGTTGGGAATCATTCACGTCAGCATCAATGGCTTCATCCAGTAGCCCTTTGGCATTCTGGTTCAGTTCGGCTGAGAGTGTTTGGCAGACTTCAGGTATTACTGGTTCTTTCCCGGCCAATTCGGGATCGTTAAGGGCTGAGGCTGGCCAGGCACCACTGCGGTCAGCGACAGGTTTCTCAGTTTCAGGGGGAACAACGGGTTTAACTGGCTCAACAGGAGAGGCGACACTACCATCCGAGTTATCACAACCCGTCAGGGCCAGCAGAAAAATCGCCATAGCTGATAATGACTTGATATTTCTTTGCATGATTTATCCCTAATAATGAAACACCGTTCCGAAATTAGATATTGTCTTGCAAAATACGTGACTGCAACTATTACATATCTGGATTATGCAGCGTCAAATCATTAGCCAGCATTACTTATTGATGGCGTCAATCAGCCCCCTACAGTGCAACGTTGCCGCTGCGCTGCAAGGGGCTGAGATCTTACATCTGCGAGAAGATATTCATGATGACGCCACCGCCGATGATCAGCGCCATGGCGAAGATGGCAGGGAGATCCGGTTTCTGCTTGTAGAGCAGCATGGAAACGAAGGTCACCCCGACGATGCCAAAGCCGCACCACAGCGAGTAGGCGACGCCCACCGGGATAAACCCCATCGCTTTGGTCAGGGCGAAATAGCACAGGCAGTAAGCGCTAATCACCAGCACCGAAGGCCCCAGCTTTTTAAAGTTGTTGGTTTTTTTGATCATCGAGGTCCCGGTGATTTCTGAACCAATCGACAGTGCCAGCCACAAGAAGCCAATGTTAAACATAGTTGATACCCTTATTCTTCGGAGGAGCCCATTTTGGAAAAGAGGTTCATGATCACGATGCCGCTGGCAATCACGATCATGCCGATAATGGCTGGCATATCAGGGTGCTGGCCGTAAAACAGCATGCCCAGGCTTGAGACCAGTAAAATCCCGGTGCCTGACCAGGTGGCGTAAGCCAGGCCGACAGGAATGTATTTCACCGCGTTGGATAACGAGTAATAACAAACGCAGTACAACACGACGATCAAGCCGAGTAATAACGTCTTGGCGGTACCTTCGCTGTTATCAAACATTTTTAAGGTTGAGGTGGCCGAGGTCTCGGAGAAGATGACCAATAACATCCATACCCATGCTTTTGCCTTGGTAGACATAGAGTTCGCTCCTGATTAATAATTATTGATATAAAGTGAAATTTTGAAGCTTGGTTATTTTTTCCCTCGGCTATATTCCAATGCCAAATCGGTCAGCTTGGCTCCCGGTGGTGAACGACCATTGAGTCGCTTGAGTTCGCTAAGCGTTACGTAGCCCTGCGTCGGTGCTGCCAACGGCTCCGTAGCTGTGGGCTGGGCCGATAGCATCCGATCCAACGTACAGAGCTCAATGCCTTGTGCCGCCAGCTTTGGCAGATAATCTGCCTGAGGGGCATTTTCACCTGCGCGGCTCAGGCCTTTCAGCTGATTTAATTCGCTGTTCGGGTTGCAGTTATAATCCAGCGCCATAATTGGCCTGCCGCTCATTCGAGCCAGATGAATAAACCGGGCAGCATCAGACTGTAATAAACCATTGGCCACTTCTGCCGCCGTCGCGAAATCGAGAAAAGGAATTAATACCCGCTCAATATTATCCAACGCGCCGGTTTGACTGATTTCCGCCAGCGAAGTGATTGGCCCTAGTTGGCTCCAATCTGTTTCTGCGTGAAACTGCCGGGCATTATCGCTAAACAGGATCACCGGCGAGAACGCCTGGCAGTGCTGCAAGCGCGCGCGGATAATTTCGTGGTAACCATCCGCTGCGGTTAACAACACCAACGCCCGTGGCCGCATCCGTGAGAGCACTTCACTGACCAACTTATCGATGATTTCACGCTGCATCATATTTGCCGCCTTAGGGAACGATAACCACGTTGTCACCGGAAGCCAGCCCGGCGGCGTTGGCTTCATCGGTATCAATGTGCAGTTCCAGAGCAAAACTGGCTTTGATCCGCACGATGACTTCGTCAAAGATCAGCCCACGCACGCCTGCCGCTTTCACCCGCACCTTCTGCCCGTTCTGCACGCCCAACCTGGCGGCATCCTGCGGGTTCATATGGATATGGCGCTGGGCACAAATCACCTGTGAATGCAGCGAAACGTAGCCCGCCGGGCCAGCCAGCATGGCGTCACCGGAGGCGTTCAGATTGCCGGATTCGCGTACCGGAGCCTTCAGCCCCAGGGTAAAGCAGTCCGCCTTGGAGATTTCCAACTGAGTACATTCGCGCGCAGGCCCCAGCACCCGCACCTTGGAGAGCGAGCCTTTTGGGCCGACGATCATCACGCACTCTTTCGCGGCGAACTGCCCAGGCTGGCGTAGCTCTTTGCATGGCGTTAGCCGATAGCCCGCACCAAACAGCTTTTCAATATCCTGCTGCGACAGATGGACATGCCGGTTAGAGACCCCAACCGGGATGGCGATGCCGGTGGGAGAAGCATAGTTATCTGCCAGGTTATGGCGGATCCTTTCCAGTAACGACTCATTAAACATACTGTTATTCCTACCCGATCTCAGAAGCTGTACGGTTATTTAGACTCTTTCTTGCCGCCGGTGCGTGCGGGTTTGTTGTCGGCAACAGGGGCTTCGACTACCGGCGCTGCGGCCTCTGCCTGCGGGGCGGCCACTTCTGCTACTGGCGCAGGCGTTTCTTGCTGTACTTTGGCCGCTGGCGGCGTAAGCTCCTTGCCTTTCAGCCCGGTCAGCAGCGCGACAACCTGTTTTTCCGGGCGGGCAATCACCAACTGGCCTTTGATAAACGCCGGTTGTTTGATCACTGCCACACCGCTGTCGATGGCGGTTTTCACCGCGCTGATTTCCCCGGCAAAGAACACGCTAACCAGGCCGGAACCAATCTTCTTGTATCCCAGCACCGTTACCGCAGCGGATTTACAGGCCGCATCGGCCGCGTGGATCGCGGCGGTCAGGCCATAGGTTTCAATCACTCCCAGGCTTAAGTTCATCTCCATCTCCTTAGTGCCTTACCAGGCGGATATCAAAGTCAAAGCGCTGGAAAAAAGCCGCCAGTTGGTCCAGTTCTTCATTGCTGTAACTTGGGTCGTCTTTGACCGGATAGATCATGTCGAGCCGCTGGTATTTGTTTTTACCCAACTGGTGATAAGGCAAAACGTCGATGCGGCTGATATTGCCTTTGCGTGCCAGGGCCATGACATAGTCAATGGCACCGGTGATGGCATCGTAAGAATCGTTATAGCCGCGTACCAAAGGCATGCGCACCACGATATGGCTGCCCAGTTCCACCAGGCGCTCCAGGTTTCTTTTTACGCCCTCGTTGCCGACGCCAAACAACGCTTTATGCCGTGCGCTATCGATATGCTTGATATCGAACAGGAACATGTCGGTGCAGGTCGCCAGCTTTTCATAATTGGCTAAAGTGGTGGTGCCATTGGTTTCGATGGCGGTGTTGATCATCTGTTTTTTGCATTCGGTCAGCAGCGCGGCTGCAAAGTCGGTTTGCAGGCTCAGCTCGCCACCGCCCAAGGTGACGCCACCGCCAGAGGCATGATAGAAATCGACGTCCTGCAGGATGATATCCATCAACTCCTGCACCGTGACGTCCTTGCCCATGATGTCCAGCGCGCCGGAGATGCAGACTTCTTCGCATTTGCGGCAACCGATGCAGTCTATGTTGCGATCGAGGTGGTGCTTGAGATCGCCTTGTGCGTTTTGGCGCTGGGAATGGATCCCCACCGGGCAGACATCAACACATTGCCCACAGTCAACGCACAAATCATGTGAATACATCACCTGGAAATTGCTGGTGAGCCCCTCGGGGTTGGCGCACCAGGCGCAGAGGATGTTACAACCTTTGAAAAAAATCAGGGTGCGAATACCGTCTCCGTCATAGATCGAGTATTTCTGGATATTGAATATCCGACCCTTTTTCTCCAGCGTGTTATCCATACTATTTTCCCCTTTCTTCGAAGGCTGATGGGATAAGACATCCCTGTCTTATCCAAGGCTAAGGTCAGAACTTCTCAATAACGGTACGGCTGATGATTTCGTCCTGCACTTCTTTGCATAGCTCGACGAAGTAGGCGCTGTAACCGGCTACGCGGACGATCAGGTCGCGATATTTCTCTGGCTCTACCTGCGCCTGCTTCAGTACTTCGTTATCCACGTAGCTGAACTGCATCTGGCCGTTGCCCAGAATGGACGCGGTACGCAGCAGGGTGATCAGCCCGTTCTTGCCTTCCGGGGTATCGAGCAGCCCTTTGAGGAACTTGAAGTTGTGCACCATGCCGATGTTCATGGTTTCCACGTTCATCTTGCTGACGGACTTGATGATGGCGGTTGGGCCCTGCTTGTCCGCACCCTGCGTCGGGCTGATCCCGTCGGAGAGTGGCATCCAGGCCAAGCGGCCGTTTGGCGTTGCGGCGGTCAGTTCACCGATCGGCGTGTTGTTGGAAATCGACAGGGTGCCGTGGCTCAGCGTGGAGTAGAGCATCTTGTACTTGCGGCACTCGCGCTCGGTCCACTCGGTGATGTCCAGCGCGTACTGATCGACCGTGTCATCGTCATTGCCGTACTTCGGCGCGTTCAGACAGTCGCGGCGCAGCTGTTCAAAGCCTTCAAAGTTGGCCAGCAGTGCGTCACGGATCTGCTCCAGGGTGTATTTACCATCCTGATATACCAGCTTGCGGATCGCGGCCATGGAGTCGACATAGGTCGCCAGGCCGGAGAAGATCAGCCCTGGGCCGTGGTTGATCACTGCGCCACCGGCGGCTACGTCTTTACCCTGTTCCATACAGCCTTCCACCAGCAGCGACATCAGTGGTTTTGGTGCCACGTCGCGGTGGACACGCTGGCTGATCACGGTGCCAATAGCCGACAGTTTGACGATGTGCGCGATCTGCGCCTTCACCGCATTGTCGAACTCTTCGTAGGTTTTCAGGGTACTCAGCTCACCGGTATCCAAGCCTTGATAGCTGTCGAACAGCACCATGCGGCCACGGTTGAGCACGAACTCGATGGCAATCGGCCATTGGGTATAGCCGGTGGAGGTCCACTGATAGATGCGGCCGGATTTTTGCGGCTCTACACAACCCATCAGGCAGTAGTCGCGCGCGTCTTCAAAGTCGAAGCCCTTGCGCAGCATCATCTTGATGTGCGAATCATCAAAGTGGCAGGCCGGGAAGCCCATACCCGCTTTCACCACGTCGACGATCTTCTCCATGTACTTCTGCGGTGACTGGTTATGGATACGGCAGGCCAGCGACGGCTGGTACACTTTGACAAAGCGTACGGCGTCCATGATCAGATAGGTCAGGTCGTTACAGGCATCGCCACCGCTGCGTTTCTGCCCGCCGATGGTCAGGTTGATAAACGGCTGGTAACCGGCGAAGTACTTGGCGCCCAGTTCGCTGGACATCCACATCAGTTCGGCACACTTGATGATGAAGGCCTGCAACAGTTCCAGCGCCTGTTCCTGCGTCAGGCGGCCAGAGGCGATATCGGCCTGGTACATCGGGTAGCAATACTGATCCAGACGGCCCAGCGACAGCCCGGTCTGGTTCTCTTCCACTTCAAACAGCGACTCCACCGTCCAGATGCTTTGCAGCGCTTCTTGCAGGGTCTTCGGTGGGTTGGCTGGGACGTTCTCGTTGGTTTCTGCGATGGTCAGCAGCTCGGCACGGCGCGCTGGATCCTGCTCAACGGCGGCCAGTTCACGGGCCTTATCTGCGATGCGTTTGGCGTAGGCCACCACGCCGTCACAGGTTTCAATGGCCGCTTTGTAGAAGTAGATCTTGTCGATATCCGCCGGGTTTTCCATGCTCAGCGCCGCGAGATGCTGCTGGGCATCGGCCTTGATACCGTTCATCCCTTTGGTGAACAGCAGGATGTCGTAGCCTGGGCAGGTGTCGCCGCCGCCGTTAATCTGGTGGTAGGAAAGATCGCTGACAAAGGTTTCGCCGCTGAAGGCCCAAACGCCCGCTTCGCGGTACTGTGCTTCACAGATCTCATCGAGCGAACGGCCTTCCCAGAATGGCACGATCTCTTCACGGATCGTCTTCTTGTCGGCCTCGGAGATAATAAATGGATCCTGCGGACGGGTGCCCATGGTGTCCAGTTCGTCACGCACCCAGCGCCAGGCGATATCCGGTGAGAATGCCCCAGCACGTGGTTTGCCGCACGGATGGCCGACGATCAGCTCATCTTGCTGGATCAGGATCGGCGCGGTTTCACAGGCGGCACGGAAAGACTTGGCGCGCAGCAGAATGGTTGGCAGACCCGGGTTGTTTTTTGCCATCTCGGTAAAGGTGATGGCGCGATAGATAGAGACGCTAGGGCGAGCATCGAGGTAGTTGTCACGCAGGCGTTGCAGGCGCGGCGTCAGCCCTTCCATCAGTTTGTGCGTTGCCACGTCTTGCGCCGAGGCCGCCACGAACGGGGCCGATGGCGCACTGTACTGCGGGCGAGCAGCCGCCTGGCCAGCAAACAGTTTTACCTGCAGGTTGCTGTTGAGCGTCATCAGATTGCTACGGGCTGCCAGCAGCATGGCGGACAGATCGTTGATCACCAATGCCGGGTCGTCCAGGCGCACGCCGTGCAGCATGGCGTCAAACATCGGATAGCCATCCAGCTCACGTGGTGCGCGCACTTCGGAAAGCTCGCACAGCTTCAGCCACAGGCACTCGACGATTTCATAAGCCTGCTCCGGCGTCAGCACGCCACGGGTGACGTCTTGCTGATAGAAGCTGTACAGCAGCTTGTCGAAGCCGCCTGGGTAAACCGCGTAGCTGCCGTTTTCCAGATGTAGCGTCAGTTGGAAGAAGTAGAACGACTGGCAAGCCTCTTTAAAGCTGCTGGCCCCGTAAGCCGGGACTTTTTTCAGCATGGCAGCCGCTTCCTGCAGCTCCGCCTTGCGGTAAGGATGGTTTTCTACCGTCGCCATGTTTTCGGCCTTGCTGGCCAGTTTCTGCGCCAGATGCATCGCTGCATTGCAGGCGTAGATCATGGCGCGGCATTGGTTGACCTCGTCCAGCCCGGAACGGCTGACAGCGCTGCCGATGCTTCTGGCGCGGTCTTCCATTTCGGCCTCGATGGCGAACAGCCCTTTGGTGATCACCGCCAGATAGTCCGGTGAGGTCTGGCCAAAGGCGGTGAAGGCCGAAGGACTGCGCAGTTCACTTTCGCTGTGGAACACGGCGGCGCGCGGGATGGAGGATTGGCTGCCGATGATCAGCTCATCGGGGCCGATGTAGCCGGGCAGTTGCTTAACCAGCTCATTGAACAGCTTGGCATTCTTGACCAACTGCGGCATGCCGGCCACATCGCCACCCAGCGTTTCCAGAATGGCGGCACGTTCGGTGCTGATGGTGCTGTTTTGGGATAAGAGTCTTTCTGCCAGCAGTTTTACGCGTGGCGTCAGTGAATAATGGGCCATGTTCAAATCTCTCCTGATGTCCTGCGGCTTTCACACAAATTGGCAAAATCCGTTGACTGTAATGAGTGCGTTATTGAAGCTGTACCGGGCCGCCGCTGTAGGCGAGGCGGTACAGTTTCTCCAAATCTGCCGCGTTAACGTCGCGCGGGTTGGTTGGCGTGCAACTGTCGTGCAACGCCTGCGTGGCCAGTTCGCCAAGGCAAACCTGGAAGCGGTGTTCCTCCACCCCTGCGGCTTGCAGATTGGCCGGTAGCTGCATTTCCTGTTTCAGCGTTTCGATCGCCACCAGCAGGCTATTGACGCCATCGCGTACCGAGGTGCTTGGCAGCCCCAACAGGCGCGCCAGAGCGGCATATTTGTGCGCGGCCGGGGTGTCGCAGTTGCCGTCAACGTCGGCATTGAAGGCGACCACCGAGGTCATCAGCAGCGCATTGGCTCGGCCATGCGGTATACCAAACATGCCGCCGAGGGCGTGCGCCAGGCTGTGGGTAATGCCCAACGATGCGTTGGTGAACGCCATCCCGGCCATGCATGAAGCGTTGTGCATTTTTTCCCGCGCTGGCAGGTTGTTGCCCTGTTGGTAGCAGGTCAGCAGGTGGCCGAATACCATCTGCACCACTTTTTCGGCCATCGCATCGCTGAAGTCGCTGGCCTTGCGGGAGACATAGGCCTCCAGGGCGTGGCACAGCACATCCATCCCGGTATCGGCGGTAATACTGGCCGGCACCGACTTCACTAGCTGAGGATCGAGGATGGCGATGTCGGGCAGCATGAACTCGTCCACCAACACCAGCTTTTGGCTGCGGGACTTGATCACCGAGAAGCTGGTGACTTCGGAACCGGTGCCGCTGGTGGTGGGGATGGCGACAAAACAAGGCTTGCTGCGGCCGCTGTCTTTACGGCAATGCCACAGCGCATACATCACCGCCTTGGCGGCATCGATGACCGAGCCGCCGCCCAAGGCAATCACCAGGTCCGGGTAGTCGTCATCCATCAGCTTCATGCCGCTGACGATGGCGGAAATATCCGGGTCTGAGGCCACCTGGTCATACTGACGACAGCGGATCTGCTGCTGTTGGAGCAGGCTGGTCACCCGCTCGGCCAAGCCAAACTTCACCATCGCCTGATCGGTGACCAAAAACGCCGAGCGTCCAGGCAAGCTGCTCAGCGCGAGCAGCGCATCCTCACCGAAATGGATTTTTGGCTTAATCAGAAACTCATTCATGCCTACTTCCTCTTACTCTTAACGCTCCCGGTGAACCTTCTCGACAATGGCAACGATCGACATGGCCTTGTAGCGGTCTTTACTCAGTGCGAAATACTCTTCCACCAACACCAGATCGTTTTCACCGGCACCGACGCTATCGACGGCAACGTAGGTGCGATCTTTGATGGCTTCCAAGTCGTCACCCAGCGCCGTGACCAGCAGCAGGTTACTGCCGCGTAGTTCGTCACTTTTCTGTGTGGCCACCACATGGCCGGTTACCTTTGCGAGGATCATGTTTTCACCCTTGTTTGATGTGTTACCGGGACAGGCGTCCAAGCACTTCAGTAATGATCCGTTCGACGCTTTCTTCGGTGATGTCATTGGCTGCGGCGTTAACCACTGCGCGGGTGACCGCCCCGAAACGATCGTCGCCCTGGGCATACAGCGGTGCCGGTGCGGCCTGCGGGGTTACCGCCGCCGTTGGAGCTGCAAAGCGGTTATCGTCGAAGATGCTGGTGCTATGGTTGATTGGCGCGCTGCACGGCTGAGCTGCGGGTTGTGGTTGGCGCAGATCCTCGATGCTACGAACGCCATAGCCGACTTTACGTACGTTCAGCAGGTTCATCGGGCCGACGTTGTCCGAGCTGGAGCCGCCACCAACGGCACCGCAACCGAGCGTTAACGCAGGTATAAGATTCGTGGTTGCGCCAATGCCTCCAAGCGCGGCGGGCGTATTGATCAGGATGCGGTGCACCGGTTTTTGCAGCGCAAACTCGCGGATCACCTGCTGGTTCTGGGTGTGGATGACCAGCGTATGCCCCAGGCCTTCGTTGGTGAGCAACTCCACCACGCGGTCACAGGCGCTCATCCAGTCTTCTTCGATGTACAGCCCCAGCACCGGGCAGAGTTTTTCACGGGCGTAAGGGTTTTTACGCGAGACGCTGTTTTGCAATGAAATCAGCACTCTGGTGGTCGCAGGTACGCAGAACCCGGCGCGTTCGCTGAGGTAGATGGCGGTTTTGCCCACCACTTCAGGATTAATCATGCCGTTCGGGCGTAACAGGATATTGGCCAGGCGGGCAGATTCATCGTCGTTCATGAAGTAGCAGCCCTGAGCCAGCAACTCGCGGTGTACATCCTGATAGATGCACTTTTCCACGATGATCGACTGCTCAGAGGCGCAGATCACGCCATTATCGAAGGTCTTGCTGGTGATGATGTCTTTCACCGCCTGCTGGATATTGGCGCTGCGTTCGATAAACGCCGGGCCGTTGCCTGGGCCACCGCTGATGGTTGGCGTGCCGGAGCTATAGGCCGCACGAACCATGCCTTCGCCGCCAGTAGCCAGGATCAGCGCGACGTCTTTGCTGTGCATCAGAGCTTTGGTGGCTTCCAGCGTCAGCTGGGTCAGGCCGTCAACGATACCTGCTGGGGCACCGGCCTGAAGCGCAGCCTGCTTGACGATTTCAATCGCCCGCTGGCTGCACTGGCGCGCATTAGGGTGCGGGGAGAAAATAATGGCGTTCCCGGCCTTCAGCGCGATCAGCGTTTTATAGAAAATAGTTGAGGTTGGGTTGGTCGACGGCACCAGGGCAGTAATAACCCCTAACGGGACGCCCACGTCCATCACTTTATTCTGCTGGTCGTCACGAATAATACCGACGGTTTTTAAATCCTTAATATGCTCAAAAACTTTTTCAGAGGCGAAAATGTTTTTTAACACCTTGTCTTGCCAATTGCCGAAGCCGGTTTCTTCATGGGCCATCTTCGCCAATTCTTCGGCATGCCTGGCCGCTTCGCTGGCAATATGTTTAATAATGCCGTCGATCTTTTCCTGTGAATATTTGGCAAACAGCAATTGTGCCTGTTTGGCATTTTTAATCAGCGTGCGAGCCTGCTGAATGGATTGTAAATCCGGATCTAATGTGGTCATTAGTCTATTCCCCTGAATAGGAGTTTAATTTTTTACTTGCTGCAATCGGGTAGAGTACTTATCTGCCACCGCCGGTGATCAGGCTGAATTACGCCTTATGCTGTGAGGCAATTTTCTCAATATCATTATGTGGGCGTGCAATAACCCGGGATGAAATCACTTCGCCAATTCGGCTGGCGGCTTCAATACCGGATTCCACCGCTGCGTTAACGGCACCCACGTCGCCTTTCACCATCACGGTGACCAGGCCGGAGCCGACGTTTTCATAGCCAATCAGTTCAATATTGGCGGCCTTACACATGGCATCGGCGGCTTCGATGGCGGGCACCAACCCTTTGGTTTCGATCAATCCGAGTGCATCTTTCATCAGTGAATTCCTTGTTATTCGGTGATTTTGTACTGCGAGATGATTTTCTGGATATCGTTATGCGGGCGGGCAATGACCAGTGAGGTAACCACTTCACCCACGCGTTTGGCCGATTCGATACCGGAATCCACCGCCGCCTTGACCGCGCCCACGTCGCCTTTCACCATCGCGGTAACCAGGCCGGAACCGACGTTCTCATAGCCGATCAGCTCCACGTTGGCCGCTTTGCACATCGCATCGGCGGCTTCAATACAGGCCACCAGCCCTTTGGTTTCAATCAATCCTAATGCGTCACCCATGATCCGTTCTCCTTGATGCGCTGTTTACGCTTTGTGCTTAATCACGATTTTGTTGATGTCGTTGTGTGGGCGGGCGATAACCAGTGAAGTCACTACTTCACCCACGCGTTGTGCGGATTCCACGCCGGAATCGACGGCGGCTTTTACCGCACCGACGTCACCTTTCACCATGGCGGTGACCAGGCCGGAACCGACGTTTTCATAGCCGATCAGTTCGACGTTGGCCGCCTTGCACATGGCATCCGCCGCTTCAATACAGGCCACCAACCCTTTGGTTTCGATTAAGCCTAATGCATCACCCATTGTTGTTTCCTCCACAAAGCCGGTTTATGAGTTGTCATCTGCTGTGCCGTTCGGCCATGAGGGGATCAAGGTTTCCGACGGCTAAGGGCACTATACCCCTCCGGTGGTTATTCAAAATATAAATTCATTAATCGATATCTATTTAGTTTTTTGTTCTAATAATAAGCCTCTATTTATCCCCTGTTTATCTTTTTGCTCTGATAATCAGCCCGAGAATAGTTCTGCTCCCTGGCAAGAAATGGCGGGTTTTGGCATTCACTTAAGGGCGGAAAAGAATGTTAAATCTATGGTATTCAAATGGGTTTTTTAGGTAGCGGAGGGGCTTGCAGACTGTGGAGTAGCGCAGGTTTTTGCCGTGGCTATTTGAGTAGCTTCACGTGCTACATATTGACCGCCGTTGTTACTGATATCACCGTACTAGCTCCCTCTCCTTTTTGGGGAGAGGATTGGGGGTGGGGGAAATAGCGATCGTCGAATAACCGGTAGGCATTATGACTATCAGGGGGGTTTTTGGGGTAATGAGAGGCAGGCCAGAGGCTTATGACAAGGGGGAACAGCTTTGCTGGGGAACGGGCGTTACTCTAACTGGCTGCCGGGTTTTAACGCGCAGATAAACAATGGGGAGTTGATCGAACTGAGCAGCACGGTGTCGGCATTGATTTTCCCCATTGCCAATTGCAGGCCGTCGTGGCTGTCTGACATTTCCCGCATAAAGTAATCGAAGATCACGTCGGGTGATTGATCGATAGAGGACTTGCTGGAAACCCAGCGGTTGATCTGATAATAGCGGGCGCCGGGGGAAACGCGCTTGCTGGTATAATCAAACTGTACGTAGCGTTGCAAATAAAGCCAGCCTACCTCGGAGTCTGAATATCCTTCCACCACGATCGAACCTTTACCTTTGGCATTAAAGTTAAAGTGAATATTGACGTTAACGGATTCAGTGACGGTGTCTTCAAAATGCATAATGGCTTTGGTTGAGCAGTTTAAAATATCATCGCGCCGGATAACATTCTGCTTAACGGTGATAAATAGTGAGACCAGTAGCAATATGATAGAGACGGCAAACAGCCTTCTCCCCCAGCCGATTGTTTTCATAATTTATTTCCATGAATAATAAAAATAGTTATCGCAGTAGCTGAATGTATTATCTTGATGTTTGGCACAGTGTGCGAGAAACGTCCGGCCTAAACCGTTGGATTGCAGCTTATCACCATAAAAGAACAGAAAACGTTCGTCTTTATCATACTTGATGTTCTTTTTTTCTTTGACGGCAATAAAGTTTTTCAGGTAATTGTCGCGCATTCTTGGATTTATCATGGTGTCGGTGGATAACACCTCAATGGGGTCCTGCGCGACGGGGGTGAAGGTGAGAGGGGTCAGGCTGCCGTTGTTACTCCACGACCAGCCGATCAGCGCGATGGCCAACAGCGATATCATCGCCCCGGCATAACCCCAGTCGCGATCGTTGCTGGTGATGACCGCCGCTACCGGCGTTGGTTCTGGAGCCATCTCGGCAGAGGATTGATGTTCGCTGGCATGTATCACCGGATGCACCAAGGAATCATCGATCACCTCGATCGTCAGCTCTGGGTTGATTTCTAGCCGGCCCCTGGCCACGGTGACGATCACGTTCTCAATGCCATAACGGCGGAAGGCTTTACGCAGGATGCTCAGGTACTGATTCAGGTTGCTGTTGGAGGACATCAGCCCGTTGTCGTCCCACACTCGCTGCATCACCGTATCGCGGCTGATCACGCCAGGATGCTGGATCATGAAGAACAGCAGGGCGTTGGCAGTGATGGTGAGCTGGCTATCTGACTTGCCGCCGTCGTCCAGCTTTAGCGAGCCTTCGGTGGCGTCATAAATAAGAAAGGCATTAATTTTGTATTTCATTATCGCCCCTGGGTGATTGGCTGCCCGCGAACCGCGGAGGTTAAAGCTCCTCGAAGGTCATTGCCGCCAGCCTCGTCACCAATGCAAGCCGCTCTTCCGGCGTCATAGTGACTCCTTCCGTGAGTTCAGATAGCCATAGGCCGTCTGCACCATAGCGCACCAGGTTACCTACGTAGCTGCGATCCAGTTCATCGGCGTTGGCCAGATGTTGCAGCACCCAGTCCCGCCAGCATTTACGCAACACCATTTCATGCGGCATGGCCAGCGACAGCAGGGCCAATTGACGGCTGGTGTCGCTTTCACTGATACCTGCCAGATACATCAGATAGGCCCGGGAGAAGCGCCCGCGTGGGTTATCGTCCTCGGCCATTAGCGCCATAATGCCGCGATCCATCACGGCCAGCAGGCGAATAAACAGCGCGTGGATTAGCTCCTGCCTGCCGGGAAAGTGGTGTAGCAGCCCGCCCTTGCTGACCCCAGCCTGTTTGGCGACGGCGTTTAACGACAGCGCGGCAATCCCATCTTTGGCTGCGATGATACTAGCGGCTTCCAGCAGCTGCTCTTGCAGCCGTTCCGGGTCTTTTTTGCGATGTACGTGGGTATTCATGCGGCGATCATACCGACCAGCCGGTATGTCATTTTTGATCGAGGTCAATCCGCTTCCCCTAAAGGTCAGACCAATCTTGAATAATGATAGGTAGGTCAAACTATTTTATTTATCAAGTAATTAGGAAAGTTTTTGCTAGCTTAATTGGAGCGTCAGGCTTCATGGCGGGATACCTAAAGGTATAAAGCGGCACCTGACGGCTGCTCCGAACAAGCTCCCTCTCCCCCATACAAGTGTTGATAGTGTCTTGGTTCTTACGGTGGGAGAGGGTTGGGGTGAGGGGCGTTTACAACAACCAATCCAGTATCAGGACACCGACCAGACTGATCGCCCAGGCTAGGGTGGTGGGTACTGACCAGACCATCATCTGCTGCTTCACGTCCTTAATCCCCATCATCCGGTTGACGACCCAGAACATGCTGTCGTTAAAGTAGCTGAAGAACAGCGCGCCCATGGTGGCGGCCTGCGCGGCAGCGAGCATATTGACGCCGGGCAACTGGCTAACAATAGGAGCTGAGATAGACGCTGCGGTGATCATGGCAACGGTGCCCGACCCCTGTATCAAGCGCACCAGCGTAGCGATAAAGAATGGGATCAATACCGGGGACAGCGGCAGATTGGCGACGTGCTGCGCCAGCAAGGTGCCGGTGCCACTTTCACGTAATACCGCCCCTAGCGCGCCACCGGCACCGGTCACCAGCAAGATAATCCCGGCGGCCTGCAAGCCTTCCTCCAGCCGCTCCAGCGTCTCGTGCTTGTCGACCTTGGGCATCAGGGTGTAAACCGCCAGCAGGACGCTGATGGCCAACGCAATCACCGGTGCGCCGAGGAAGGCAAAGGCTTGTCCCCACAGGCTTTCCCCCAGCCAGGACATTCCTTCAGCCTTGGCCAGCATAGTGTTCACCGCATTGATAAAGATCAGCACGATGGGGGCGATGATTGGCAGCAGCGATAGCGTTAAGCTCGGCAGCACCTTGGCTTCTTTCTCAGCCAGATAGCGCTGGTGGGCGGCCCGTAGGTCGTCCGGCTCATCTTCCTGGTCTTCTGGTGTAAAATCCGGGTAATAGGTGCCGAGCCAGCGCGCATAGATCACAATGCCGATCACGCAGGGAATGGCTAACACCAGCCCGGCCAGCATCATAGCGCCGATATCCACGCCGAAAATCCCCGCCACCCCTAATGGACCCGGTGTTGGTGGAACTGCGTGATGGGTAATGATCAGGCCACCCGCCAAGGCTACGCCGAGTGTCAGAAGATTGCGTTTACCCTTCTTGGCCAGTGCCTTGACCAACGGATAAAGGATGACGAAGGCCGAATCGACAAAAATCGGGATGCTGACGATATAGCCGGTGATCGCCAACGCCCACTCTTCGCGCTTTTTACCCAGCCACTTGATAAAGCTGAAGGCGATCTGCTCCGCCGCGCCGGAAACTTCCAGCACGCGGCCCATCATCACCCCCAGGCCAATAACAATCCCGATACTGCCGAGCGTGCTGCCAAACCCTTTGGAGATGGTATCTACCGTCTGCATGGCGCTCAACCCGCCGCTGATCCCGGCGATAGAGGCTGCTGCCAGCATGGCGATCAATGCATGAACCCGCGTGCGTAATACCAGCCACACCAGTACGAACACGGCCACCGCCAAACCAATGATGGGAGTATAAAGTGCCATAATCAGCTCCCGGCCTGTGGCATCTCATCACGCATAAAGGCGCGGATGATCTGCTGGAAGTTTTCATCGGCACGGAACCCCAACGCCAATGCACGTTGTATATCGAAGTTGCCCGGCCAACTGGCGACAATGCGATTGATGGCTTCGTCCGGCACAAAGTTCACCTTGGCACTAGCCTGCTCACCGGCCACCTCTTCCAGTGCGGCTAGCATCTGCTCTACTGTGACGCTGATGCCGGGCAGGTTGACGATGCGTGAGGTGCCGAACTGCGCGGTAGGCAACGTGGCGGCATGGATAAAGTTGCGTACCACGGTGCCAGGGCTGGACAGCCATAGCGTCAACTCTGGGGAGACCGGGCAGACTGAAGGCTCCCCGTGCAATGGTTCACGGATGATGCCGCTGGCAAAGGAGGACGCTGCCTTATTCGGCTTGCCGGGGCGCACGCTGATGGTGGGCAGTCGCAGCACCCGCGCATCGACGAACCCTTTGCGGGCGTAATCGTTGATCAACAGTTCACACAGGGCCTTTTGCGCGCCATAGGAGGATTGTGGCTGCACGGCGCACTCATCGGTGACGGTGGCCGGAAGCTGGCCGCCAAACACCGCCAGCGAGCTGGTGAAGATAAACTTCATTGCCGGGGCATTGCGGCGCGCGGCTTCCAACAGTTTGCGAGTGGCGTCAAAGTTCACCTGCATCCCGAGATCGAAATCGCTTTCCGCATGGCTGCTGACGATGGCGGCCAGGTGATAGAGCACGCTGCAATCGTTGTCGATCAGCCGATCGGCGGCATCGTGTTGAGTGAGATCGAGCGCCAGGCAGCGAACTCGCGGATCGGCTAGCGGGGCGTTAGGTTGTTGGATATCTGCCAGCACCAGTTCGTCAAAAGGTAGCGTATTGTCTTGCAGCAACGCGGCTGCCAAGCGTTGACCCAAAAAACCTGCTCCGCCAGTAATGATGACCTTCATGGTTATATTCCTTTGTAGGGGGTGTTATCAGAGGTTGATGCTGTGCAGCCGCACGCCACGCTCTTGGAGTTGTTGCTGCGTTTCTGACGGCAGGGCAGCATCGCAGATGATGTCGTCGAGCGCCGCCAGCGAGCAGACGCGAAACATGCCGTACTTGCCGTATTTACTGCTGTCGGAGACCAGTACCTTGCGCCGGGCCACGTCCAGCAGCGCCTGTTTCACCAGCACTTTCTCCTCGTGTGGGGTAGATAGACCATGTTCCAGATCCCAGGAACTGGTGCTGATAAAGGCCACGTCGATATTCAAGGTGCGCAACAGCATGGCGGCGCAGCTGCCGACGCAGGAATAGTTGCGCTGATCGACCCGCCCACCGGTGTGAAACAGGTTGAGCTGGGGGCGATTCATCAGGTGCTGGATAATGGAAAAATCGTTTGTGACTACGGTCAGGTTGAAGCGTTCGGCCAGTTGGCGGGCGATCTCGAAGCTGGTTGTGCCCGCGTCCAGATAGACCACTTGGCCATCTTCGACCAACCCGGCGGCATATTTGCCGATTGCTCGCTTCTGCCGGTGATGCAGTTGGGCCTTCTCTTTGTAGGCCAGCTCCTGGCGTAGCGCGTCACTCAGGCGCACACCGCCACTGACGCTAATCACCTTGCCTTCTTCTTCCAGTTGATGGATGTCGCGCCTGACGGTCATATGTGAAACGCTCATCAACTCGGCCAGGGCCACGATGGTGACCAACTGATACTCATGTACATAGCGATAGATAAAATCGCGGCGTTCCGATGGGATCATGCTCAACTCCTGGTCGGTAGCGATGGTGCCGCTGGGTGGCTGTTATTTTTTGTTATGTTATTAATATTCAATCATTGGATTTAACAAATAAACGAGGGTTGTCACATAAGGGAGGTGGGGGAGTGGCAGGATGTATTGTTATAAAATTATTTATATTCAATATGTTGTGTTTTTATTTTTCGATGTTGGGAGTCACAGAAGGTTGTGATGAAAAGTGTGAGGTGTAACAAAAAAGTGCAGGATGGTGGTGAGGGGATTGCCGGGCTCGGACAGCATGCTGACAAACTTCATCGGGTGCAAAACGTAGGAGCGCTGCATGCTGCGCCCGTTAATAGCTTGAGCCCTGCACCACTGTTCCAACACCTTCTAGCCGCGTTGACTGGGTAAGCCCAGGGTAATAAATAAGCAGAGTAAGCCGAAAAAATCGACGGGTGACGTTTTTTTCAACATTCAACTCGTTGAATGCTTGATAAGTGTTGCGCGAGGCAAGTGGGAAGGTATAATGCCCACGTTTTCCGCATACTACTTCAGTGCCGAAGTGGCGAAATCGGTAGACGCAGTTGATTCAAAATCAACCGTAGAGATACGTGCCGGTTCGAGTCCGGCCTTCGGCACCAACAGTATGTAAATAGACCTCAATTGAGGTCTTTTTTTATGCCTGAAATCCAGTATTTACCTACCTTTCCCGCTATATTAACTCTCTCAGTGTCAACCGACATCAACCCACATCTACCAACAGATGTTGGTACAGATGATGGTATTTTTGGTTCGATAATGCGTGTACCAACGGGGAGGGGATAACCATGGCATTAACAGATATTAAAGTCAGGACATCCAAGACTGAGGAGAAGCAATACAAGCTGACCGATGGCAATGGCATGCATCTTCTTGTTCACCCGAATGGCTCTAAGTACTGGCGTTTGCAGTACCGCTTTGGTGGGAAGCAAAAGATGCTGGCTTTAGGTGTCTATCCAGACGTCTCCCTGGCGGATGCCAGGGCCCGCCGTGATGAAGCTCGCAAGCAGATAGCGAACGGCATCGATCCAAGCGATAAAAAGAAAACTGATAAGGTCGAGCAGAATGAGGCTCGTACTTTTGAAGAGGTCGCTATCGAATGGCATGCCACCAATAAGAAGTGGTCGGAAGAACACAGCAAGCGCGTGCTGAAAAGCCTGGAAGATAATCTCTTCCCCGCTATCGGCAAACGTAATATTGGCGAGCTTAAAACCCGTGACCTGTTAGCCCCGATCAAAGTCGTAGAGCAATCCGGGCGTCTTGAAGTGGCATCACGCCTTCAACAACGTTCGACCGCGATAATGCGTTACGCCGTACAGAGTGGTCTGATTGACTACAACCCGGCTCAGGAAATGGCAGGCGCTGTTGCATCCAGCAATCGGCAACACCGTCCGGCGCTGGAATTAAAGCGAACTCCAGAACTGCTTCAGCGAATTGATAGCTACACCGGCAGACCGTTAACACGGCTGGCGGTGGAGTTGACGCTATTGATTTTTATCCGCTCCAGCGAACTACGATTTGCCCGTTGGTCAGAGATCGATTTTGAAACCGCCATGTGGACTATTCCCCCTGAGCGTGAACCGATCGAAGGTGTAAAACACTCTCATCGTGGCTCTAAAATGCGAACTCCGCACTTGGTGCCGCTTTCACTGCAAGCGTTGAGCATCCTGAAGCAAATACAGAAGTTCAGTGGCAGCCATGACCTGATCTTTATTGGCGACCACGACCCACGCAAGCCAATGAGTGAAAACACGGTGAACAAGTCATTACGAGTAATGGGATATGACACAAAGGTTGAAGTCTGCGGCCACGGTTTTAGGACTATGGCCTGTAGTTCATTGATCGAATCGGGTTTATGGTCGAAGGATGCCGTTGAGCGGCAGATGAGTCACATGGAACGCAACTCTGTGCGAGCAGCATACATTCATAAGGCTGAGCACCTGGATGAGCGTAAGTTAATGCTGCAGTGGTGGGCTGACTTCTTGGATGCGAATAGGGAGAAGGGGGTGAGTCCGTTTGATTTTGCCAAGACTGCTACGCCGTCAAAGCGTTAATGCGGTGTAAAAGAAAGCAATAGAGCCTACCGTCACACTTTGTTAGGTAGGCTCGTTGGTGAAAGTTGGCTGCAATTCCATGATTGTTAATAGTCTCGTAGATGCCCGCGTATTGATTTCAAGGGATTTTACAAACCGTTGAGCGTACCTGGAGAAAAAGGCATATGGTGCTCAATTGTTAGCTTGTATAGAATAAGGGTATTCATTCTTTAGAGAACATGAAGTTATGAGCGCAATCACATTACGTAAAGCGTTGGGTGTACTTGCGAAGTCATCTTCGTTTTCCGTCACCACCGTGACACACCGCCAGAAAGATGAATTCGATCAGTTAAAGGAACAACTCTTTGTTAAACAAGAAATTGAAACTGAATTGCAGCGTTATTTAGATTTTGCTAAGCCAGGTGAAATCATTTTTTTGTGCGGTAGTAGCGGGGATGGAAAGTCCGAAATTTTAACCCGTTGCCAGTCAGATCCACGTTATCAGCGGCGATTTAGTTTCCACCTGGATGCCACGCATAGCTTCGCCCCTCGACAATCAGCCATTGATGCCTTGAATGATTTGTTCGCTAACCATCATCAGCAATCATCTCCGCTTCTCATTGGCATCAACACCGGGATGCTCGCCAATTTTGCCAGAGAAGGTGCTGAATGCCACCAGGTGGTCCGGTCTGCAATTGACTCATTTTTAGCTAAGCAGGACGCAAGCCGCCCTTACCGTAACGAAAATTGTTCTTTTTTTGATTTTGAACACTACCCTAAATTCCAGTTTGACGAAAATAAACAATACTCATCATTTATTAAAACCTTATTAGATAATTTAACCCGTGATGATGATAATAATTTATTCCAGTTTATTTTTCGGCGAGATGAGTCAGTTAGTCCAGATCTTAAAGAGGTCTCGAACTATAAATTGCTTTGCTTACCTGGTGTGCAGAATGTGTTAATTACGCAGCTATTTAAAGCTAGGTTAATTAAAGACCAGTTTGTAACGACCAGAACGCTGCTAGATTTTTTGCATCACCTGCTGATGGGACCAGGTTACTTATTTGATAACCTTTTCACCGGTGCAGAAAATGACCTGATTAAAAAAGTTTCCGATTTTGATCCTGCCAGATTGCACACCTATGAACTTGACCAGTTCATTTTGCGCTATGAACTTGGACTGGTTGACTCCGAACTAGACGATTTTTTAGCCGCAATTGAGCCGTTGCACATTAAGTTTGATCGCCAGTGTGTTAAGCTTGGTGACGCAACTTCGTTGGTCCGGCTTTTTTGGCTGCTACAACACGAATCACTGGGAAATAATTACCACCGGAAATTTTCAGCATTCTTTAATGAATCGCTGTTTGAACGTTACTCAGAAATCTGGCATCTGCATAGAAACTATACTGCAGACTCTGAACAGAAAAAATTACTGAATCGCTTCTATGCTTTTGAGCTTATCGCGGGTATCCAGCGCTACGCTAACCGTAAAGCACCTGAATTAAGTATGCAAAAAGAAGAGTTCTTCTTGGGTGAATTTGGTGGGGTTAAAATAACTGCGCCGGTAGAGGTGAGGCCTGACTGGGACGCCATCAGAAATAAACATACGGCTCATTCAACAGGCTTCGATGTCTATTTAAAAGTGGGGCAAAACCCACTGCCGCATATCCATATCGGACTTAATTTGTTTGAACTATTGGACAAGTTGAATAATGGATATCGTCCGAATAAATACGATAAAAACGCCATCGTGTTACTGGATGAAATTGTTGAGTTGATTGCGAAAAAGGCTAAATCTAGCAGCGAAATCAAATTTTATGATGCTGGACAACGGGTTTATCGCGCAAAGGCGGATGACGATATGATCACTATTAGCGGCATGGAGGGGTAGTAGAATGTATCCTATCGCAACTGCGTTAAAAGTGGGTAACAATCAACTGGATAGTTACCTGCCGGTACGCAATAAAAATAACGATGTTAACTGGCAATTTGTCACCGGTCTGGTCCTTAGCTATGCCCTGAAGCGCAAAATCGAAGCCTACGATCCCGACCAATTCCGTGATGATTGTAAAACACATTTGCAGGAGCTGCTTGATGAGCCTGCCTTCTGGTCGGTGCTTGAGCGAATGTATTTTTCCAGTCAGGATATTTTCCGTGTCTCCCCACTTTTTTTACTGTTTCATGCCCAGTTTTCCGGTGAAAAAATAAGTGCGGGTTCAACGGCAGATAAACGTCTTGGTACGCTGTTTGCCAATTTGATGGGCGATTTCAGCCTTCGTTATCCCATACAGGACAGACTGAACTACATTGAGCAGAAAATGCTGAATAAGCTCAATGAAAAAATAAAGTTATTGGGGAAAGGGCCGTTTGCCGAAGAGCAATCCTATCTTCCGTATATGGTAACGTGTTTTCAGTCCGATCTGGTGTTTCTGGCGGAACATCCACAGTACCTTTTACAAGAATTAACGAACACCCTGCGTTTGTACGCCTTTAGTTGGTGTGCTCAACTGGCGCTCAATCTGGACAACTGGCAGGACGGAGAACCACAAAGCAAATCGCTGTTTTTTATTCTTGATAGCGAAAAAGCCAGCTCGGAACGGGATAAAGTGAAGCGTTATGGCTATAAATTGTTCGCCAGCCAGAGTGAAAAACTTTTCCCGCTGCTCTCTGCACTGGAGGTTTTGCAATGGGGGAAAGGACAGAAAAAGCGTCCGCTATGGCAGATTTATCAGGACACTCTGAATGATTCTGACTCATCTTCTCAGGTATTAAATGACCTTAACGTCTATTTACAAGACTTTATTGTGGATCGCGGCCTCCCGCTTCGTGAACGTGCTACAAACCTGGAAAGTGCCTTCAAACAGTTATTATCCGTTGCCGTTGAGCAGTTCCAGGGTAAAAAAACTGACCGTGCGACAGTGAACCGTAAATACGTCAACGAGTTGGAAAATCAGATTTGCACTGACTTCATTCAGGTGCGCGGTCGGGCGGGAAAGGTACTGGTGCTGAATCAGGATCGTCTGCTGTTACTAACTAACCTCACCGTTGGAAAAAATGACAAACTCCGCCTGCATGAACTGCTCCGCGGTTTTGAACAACGCGGCTTTTATCTGGATAACCAGTCGGCGCAAACGCTGGTGTCGTTTTATGAACGCATGGGAAATGTTGAGCGAATGAGTGACAGTGGAGATGCCGTATATGTCCGTAAAACAGTATGAAACCTATCTGGCGGAAACCTTTATTGAATGGGTTGGCGGCATCATTCAGCCGGGTGAGCGTTACCAGTTTAAATCTCCCGATCCCGATAATGCCTTAAAACTCTGGCAGGCATTTGTCTCCTTGGCGGATGGAAATCAGCTGGAGATTGCGCCGGGGCAACATATTGATTGCCTCCCCTGTAATGGTGTTCAGCTTATTCCGGTATTGCACGGTGCTGAGGCTCCGGCATTTACGGAAAACTATATTTCCCATCTGCGCGATGAAGTGGCAGGGCGCAGCGGTATTTTTGCCCACACGGCACTGTTGATTATTCACAACAGCATGCTCGATACCCTGATTAACAGTACGAAAGACGTGGCGGCACCGGATGCTATCTGGTTCCCGCAAACCTTCAGTCATCAACTGGAAAAGCTCATTACTACCGACAGTAACCGTTCGGAATTGTCCCGCTGCTTGCTGGATGATCAACTGGTGACGGTACTGGATGAAGGTGCTACCGTATTTGGTTTCTCGTCGCTGTATCGTCTGCTGGATGATGGCAATTTGGATTTCTCCGAGCTTCATCTATTTAAAGATGATGAACTACTGAACTATAGTCAGAAACAGCTGCGCACCAGGCTGAATGAAAACCGTAAATTATATCGCCAGATAGAAGACAGTGTTGAACGCTACAGCGGACAATTGGAAAATGTACTGACCGAATTCAGTACGAAATTCATTCAGGAACACTTTGTCGATAAAGAGGACTGGCGTGAGCTTGATTTTTCCGACTACAGGAAAGAGAAAGAACAGAACAGCGAACAGAAACTTGTGCTGGAGAATGTTTCTGTCGAAAATGGAGAGGTTTGGCAACGAGCAAAAAGCGCCAGCAAGGCGGGCAAACGCGATATCAGTCTACTGGTGCAGATACAGCCGGGACAATCAAAAGCTGAGTTGGAGTTCAGTTTTCAGGGAAACGATCTTCAGGACAACCAGATAAAGATTGCCCATAATCGCCAGTTAAAAAACGCGCCTTTCTGGCGCACCAGTCGGGCGGGGGGCAAGACCTCGCGTATTATGGCGTCGGTGCCTTTTGACGGGCGTCCCTGCTTCTTTAGTCTTGAACTGATCAACCGCAATAATTCAGCCGAAGAGTATAAATTCCGCCTGCTGTTGGTTGAGCAGGGACAATTCTGGCTAAACGATATTCAGCACTGCTACCGCGTTGAACCCGGTAAAGGGCAAGGGCAAATAACGCTCCAACTGGAAGATAACGTGCTGCGTATTGCTGAGTCGGGCAGCCTAACCTGTATGCTGGATGACGAGAGCGAAGACATAGACAGCCAGCATTATGCCCAAGTGAATTTTGAGACGTTGGCGAATCAAAGTGACCTGGTTCAGTTTGCGCTCGTTTCCGGCGAATCCCGCCTGTCGTTTAACATCGAGGGGCCGGGGGCTGAAGAAGGGTTAACGCTGCCGCTGCTTTTCGACCAGAGTCGTTTCAATAAGCTTTTCAAAGAAGTGGGTAATGCAACCTGGAACCAACTGAAAGGGCGTATCATTCTCGATAATACCGAGCACAAGGTTGTCAGTGTTCGGCAGCAGTTATTAATACTGGAAGCCTCATTAATTGAGCGACGTCTGCTGGGGACGGGAAATGACGATAGCGAGTTTAAGCTGGATGAACTTCTTGCCAACTACCCCGCTCTCCATAGTGCCTATGAGCAGTTATTTGCCTACTATCAGCGTCGTAGTACCCTGCCGAGTCTGGTGTCGTGGTCAGCGGAATACCGCACGCTGGTCAGTTACATTGTTACGACGTTTGAGCAGGCTCTCCAGCAAATCGGCCTGAGCAGAGCGCTGACGGCGCAGGAGAAACGCCTTCTGCATCTGGGGGTCTGCCGCGTTGATAGTCATGAGCGCCTTTCACCGCTGCATCCGTTAGTGCTGGCTTACCATCTACAACTGGCAGAAACTATCGTAGCGGAGTTGGAGCAGCACGCTTCAGCTTCATTTGCCACACTACCGCCGATTACTCTCGATCGTTTGATGGTTTCCGGTTTAATGCCGTTTGTTTACCACAGTGAGCATGAATACGCACAATTACAGCCTGTGGAGGAAAACCGCTTCTGGATTGATGCAATTCCCCAGCGGCAAGTCAGCCATGACTACGTTAAACGTCTGGTAAAAGACAAACTCAATGAGTTCACGGACGCCTACGCCCGACTTTTCCAGAGCGCCGGGAACAATGCGTTGATTATCAATGCAATCAACCAGGGGAACGCCAAAGAGCTGTTTCTGGGATTAGTGGAATATTTTAAGCAGGAAAAAGAGCACGTTATTTCGGTGCATGTGAACTGCTATGATGAACGCCTGCTGCCCAACATGTTCGATCACTTTGCCGAAAGTGGCAGCTATGAACAGCTTAAAAGCGATCTCGATCTGAACAGCGGCGTATGGCGGGCTGAAGCCGATATGCTGATTGACCTGCTGCGCAGCCGGTTAACATTCAGCAAATTTGTCCTGCCGTCAGAAAGCGACAAGCTGGCCTATGCACACCTGGCGTTTTTCACTAATACGGCACCTGTGGATTGCCGCCAGATCCGCATTGAAGATGCGTCCAGCGGGGTACTGTGCCATGGGCTGATCGCCGGAGAAGGTGCTGAAACGCAGGGGGATGCCTACTTTACCGCGTTTGGTCTGCGTGATGTGGATACCGAGCCCTACTGCGCCCTGCGTCTTGCCCGATTAGTCGGCTGCCTGTGGCAACCTGCGCGTCAGAGCAACAGCCAGTACCACGGACAAGGGATCGGCCTGGCCGTGAGCGGCAATTTTAAACAGCTACTCAATTACTCCTACAACAGCGCGCTCTGGACCACCATCATTGATCCTAAAGTCACTCTCGACTTTTTCACCAGCCAGAAAGATGTGGTCCTTATCCACTATTCTGACCAGTACACTAGTTGTGCAGGCTACGATGCTGTCACTGTCACGAAGCAGGTTGATCTGTTCCTGCGTCTGCTCCAGACCGGAAGTCAGTCCGGGCAACCCGGTGTTGACAGTCAGCATTTGCTGGCTGAATTTAACGCTTTTAACGGCGAATGGCTGCTGAAAATGCTGCGCTCCAGTGAAAGGGAGCGTAAAGAGAAACACGGCATTATTGGCGCGTACAAATTTGTGCAATCTATGCTGTTCCAGTCCGATATTTGCTGGATTCCGCTATCGGTGGCTGAAATGATCCGCGTGTCCGGCAACGTCGGGTTGAAAATGAAAGAGAGCGATTTATCGAGGAATTTGCAGGGGTATCGTAAAGGTGCGATCTCTGATGATGTGCTCTTTGTCGGATTCAAAGAAAACTGCCTCTATCTGTTACCGCTGGAAGTTAAAACCGGAGCGCGACCTGACTACAGCTATGCAGGCCAACAGGCTCGTGAGCTAAAACGCTACTTACAGCAAGATATTCTGGAACCACAAGCGCTGGCATCACAACTGTACCGGGCGCTCTTTATTCGCCAGGTGCTGATGCAGGTGGAGAAACTGCGTCTGTACGGTGTGCTGGACAGTGACAAACTGGCTCCCTTGCTGGAACGACGTGAATGGTGGTTAACGGGTGACTATCAGTTAGGTGAGTTGGCCGACTATGCGGACGGTTTCGTCGTAGCGCATGTGGACAGCGGAACCTGCTTCGACCTTTCTTATAAAGAGACGGCGGAGAATATCTTACAGATCGAAATCCCTTATTCACTGTTGCCATCGCTGATTGCCGCGCAGGGGGATGAACAACCGCTTGCCGAACGTTATCGGGTGCCGGAAAAATACCGGCTTAAGCCAGGGGTTGATGCCAGTCCATTACAACCAGAAGTCGTGGTACACGCCACAACGGCAGCTGCTTCGCAATCCGTTTCTAAACCGGAATCGTTACAACCTGCTGTTGTGGTGGTAGGCCCTGATATCAGCGATACTCCATTACAGATCCTGTTTGGTCATGACGCTGCGCGTCAGAGCCCATTGCACTGGGAGCCAACCAACACCGCTAAGTTCATGAATACCAATACTGGTATTATTGGCACTATGGGAACTGGGAAAACCCAGTTTACTAAATCACTGGTTACACAGTTGATACGCAATCAATCTTGTAACGTTGATGGCAAGCCAATAGGTATGCTGATCTTCGACTATAAGTCAGACTATGTAGATGAAGCTTTCCTAGATGCTACGGGGGCTAAAAAGTACAAGTTATTTAAGCTGCCCTATAATCCGTTATCTCTGTTTGGCGATACACCAATGCTGCCGATCCACACCGCAGGGGGATTATCGGAAACGATGGCGAAAGCCTATGGCTTAGGCCATAAGCAGCAACTTAAGCTAGAAAACCTGATTTTAGATTGCTATGACGCGGCAGGCATTTCGCCGGAAGATCCGACAACATGGTCAAGAGCCGCGCCAACTATTGAAGATGTATGGCAGCGCTTCCTTGATCAGGAAAAGGTCGAAGAAGATTCGCTTTACGCGGCACTCTCCAAACTGGCGCGTTACAAGATATTCGAAACCATCCCGGAGAAGATGACCAGTCTGTACGAATTGATTGACGGCGTCACTGTGATTGAACTGGCAGGCTACCCGCCAGAAGTGCAAAACTTGGTGGTCGCTCTCACGCTGGATCTGTTTTACGCGCAGATGCAAAAGCGTGGTAAGCCAATAGTGCGAGGGGATTATCGCCAGCTCACTAAAATGATTCTGGTTGATGAGGCCGATAACTTTATGCGGCAGGATTTTTCCAGTCTGCGTAAGATCCTTAAAGAAGGCCGTGAGTATGGAGTTGGTGCGATCTTGTCAACGCAAGAGATCACTCATTTTAAGACGGGGGAAAATAATTACGCCTCCTATATTTTAACCTGGGTGATCCATCGCGTTTCTGAGATTAGGAATGCGGATATCAAGGCGGTATTTAACGTTGATGATAAAGGTGAACAGGAGTCTTTGATGGGGCAGATTCGGCAGCTTGAGAAGCATTTTAGCCTGTATGTGGATGGGGATAAGCAGGTTAAGAAGATGCGGGATCGAGCATTTTGGGAGTTAGATAAATGATTACTTGGAAAGGTTGCTGTGGGGTTAGTTGTCACCTAGGGAGAGTGACCCTAGAATTTATTATAACCTTATTTTTTTCAATATTACCCATTATAGTTGGCGCTATTATCGCTTCGTCTTGGTCAGAACCAAGTTTCGGCTCAGCATTTATATCAAATTTTAGGTATGGAGAGGTGTTTCTTTATACTTCAGCTTTTTTGGTTCCTTATATACATAAGAAAGCATTAAGAGAGAAAAAGAGTATTACAAGCATAGTTTCTTTTGCACTGGCAGCTTATTCTATTTTTGCAGGGATCTATGTTTTTAGTTTTGTCAGGCTCGAAGATGTGCTGTCAAGGAAAATGAGTGTTAGCGCAGAAAATCTTGTATGGCTTGGAGTCTCAATTATATTTTCCACTATATTTGTCTGGTATTATAGTGTATGGCAGGATCATAGTAAGCGTATTGATCCAACGATGGAAGATTTGAGGCAACGTAATGCACTGGCAAATGATATAAATGCGAAATTGAGTGGTAAATAAAAATGAAAAAAATAACTACCAAATTCTTAAAAGTTACTCAACCCATCGGTGAGTTTTATTGCTGTGTTATGAATGCTCGAGATTTATACTCGATATCTTACTCTGATGTTAGAAGATTGGAAGAGGAACAGTCCGAGGACAATATTGATACCTATTTGGGGATCCAACGAGAACTGAATAAGAATAGAGTAAAAAAAATCCGCGAATATATCGGTTCCGTTGATGCTACCTTCCCTAACTCTATTATTGTTGCTATCGATGGCGATTTTTTAGAAATAAATGATAATGAAATGACAATAAAATTTGAAAATTATCAAAGTGGTAAAATCGCAAAGATACTAGATGGTCAACATAGGCTGGCTGGTTTTGAAGAAACTGATTTTTCATTTATTTCTCAATATGATGAGAAAGTAGATTTTGAAGTTCTTGTTACTATTTTTGTAGAGGCCGATTTACATACTCAAGCGCAAGTTTTTACAATGGTCAATCAGAATCAGACAAAAGTTAATAAGAGCTTAGTTTATGATCTGGAGTCTCTTGCTCTTGCTAGAAACCCGTCAAAAACAGCACATCAGATAGCTGTTATTTTGAACTCAAGAGAGGGGTCACCATTTTTTAGAAGAATAAAACGGTTGGGGGTAAAAACAGCTGGTGTCGATTCGGAGGTTCTAACACAAGCTGCTTTTGTTGAAAACGTTGTGAAATTAATTTCTAAGAGACCAAGCTTAGATCGAGATATCTTATTGGGGAAAAAGAAAAATTTCATCGGAATAAAAAATATGCAATTGCCTGATAATAATAATGCTAGTTTTAGAGCATTGCCATTCCGGAAAAATTTCATTAACTCAGATGACTCAACTATTGCAGTTGTTGTATACAATTTCTTCTCTGTGGTTAGCGAATTATGGCCTGGTGCGTGGGATAGTAAAAACAAAAAATCCGTACTTAATAAAACAGTTGGTTTTATTTCTTTGATTAGATTATTAAGGGATGTTTATAATATTTATGTTGATGAGGGTGTCATAAACTATGGTGATGTTATAGATAAGGGCTTGTTTTACTCTAAACTAAAAGAAATTGATTTGGCTGACTCTTATTTTGAAACTGTTGATGCTGTCTCAAAATCATCAGGTTATGTTTATAAAATAATGAAAAGTTTTATTTTTTAATTCTAGATTGAGCCCTATTTCCCATAGGGCTTTTTATCATAAGTTTAGAGTGAAATCTTTTAACCCACGATGATTTCTTAACGCCGCAATCCCATCCTCAACATGAGCTGCCCACGCCTTAATCATCGCCTTCTGCTCTAGTTGCGGATAAAGCATCTTCAACACCAGTTCCGTAGCTTGCAATGTTTCCCCCAACCACGTAATTTTATCCAGCGCCATCGTACCATCCAATTTCCTATTATCATTCTCAGGCGAATAACGAAACTCGCTCTCCACTGAGCGGAAAAACGCTAGCCGAGCGGCAACATTGGGCGTAATCCCGGTATATCCTTTTAACTTCCTAAGCTGTTCTTCAGTCTGACGACTAAGCGCCATTCGATTCGGGAGCATCAGATAGCCTCCTTGGTTAGTTCCCAGAAATAACCGGGTTTCAGCGCAGATGATTTGGTATGTGCATTAAACACAATCTCATAGGCATGAGAAATATCATCACGCAGCTGATCGACAAAATAACGCTCGTCCACTTCAGTATCCGTGGATAGCAACACAACCTGATGGCTGGCCTCCGGGAAATAATGATTAATCAACTTATCCCGATGCTGAGAATCCAGACGTCCTAACGGCGTATCAATAATCACCGGGAAATCACGCCCGGAGGTTTTTGCCAGAGCCTCAAGAATGGCAATCGCATAAATCTGCTTTTCACCCGCAGAAAGCAGCTTACGATTAATCACTGAATCCTTTTCATCCACCAGCTCAACATCAAACGTCTGCGGATTGATATGTGCATTAAGCTGTAAATCCTCTTTACGGGCCAGCTTGTGATAGGCGATTTCAAAGTTAGCAGATAACTTTTTCACTCGCGCCTGCGTTAACACATCGCTGTAGTAATCGAGCAAGTTAATGGTTTCCTGCGCATTTTTAAATGCGCTGCTAAAACCATGCTGGCTACGGGTGATGTCATGTGCTTTCTGTACCTGACGAACACAGTCCAATTGCTGTTGTTTCGTCCGTTTAGCCTCTTCCAGCAGTGAGCGGTATTTTTGCCGCTGTTTTTCGCGCTTATGATCTAGATCGCGTAATGCTGCAAAGAGATCCATTAGTTGCTCGTCTTCCGGGGCGCGAGCAATATTAGCAGCGGCCTGCTCCAGTTGCTGTTCAATATCCGCTAACTGATGGCGGTAAATATCAAAACGCTGCCATGCTTTTTTGCTGTCCTGCTCAATGGACTGCTGGAGCATACCGGCTTCACGTTCAGAAATATCAAACAGCAAATCACCTTTGGGTTTGGCTGCCATATAACCTTCCAGGTTATCGGCAATCGTCTCAGCCGCTATTTTCCCGGTACTCACAGAACGAAACGCGATATCATTTTTGAGTTGAGCTAAAAATTGATTTAACTCTGTCTCAAAGCTTTTTGCCTGCTTGATCTGCGCTTCATTGGCAATGTTTTCCAGCAACCGCGACAACGTATCAGGCGCTAACGCATAGGGCAGCGATCCATCGCATTCTTGTCGTAACGCTTTTTCCAGACGGTCTTTTTCTTTTAACAGCGTTTCAACTTTCAGTTTTTCCTGCACTTTAGTCTGGGCAAACGCGCCACCTTGCGCATTTAACAATCCCTCATGGCGAATAATATCCTGGGATAAAAATTCAATCCGCGAGTTGACGAAATCGGCCTCTTCAAGCAATTTTTCCGCCTGACCGGCAAGCATTTTAATCTTTGCCTCAAGCGCTTCAACCTGCTGTTGCTGAGATCCACCCAACTGGGCGGTTTGCTGTCGTTTGACAAAAATCATCAGGTCATTTTGCAGTCTGGCGATCAGGTCAAGTCCCAACAAACGGCGCACCGCGGTACGCAGAATATTGCCGGATTCATCTTCCGCCAGCTCTGCAATCTTTTCTCCATCAAAAAAGAAAAGATCGGCAACACCGTGAGGGATTAATTCATTCAAAAATCCCTGGCACTGGTCATAACTGAGTTCACTGCGTGGCTGTCCATCCTGTTGCAAAGAGAGACGGTCTTTCTTTCCTTTTTTCCAGCTACGCGTGACAGTAAATTCAGTCTCATTGCCATTTTGGTTGTAGGTAAACGTCAATTCTACTGCGGCCTCGTCTGGGCGCTCTGCCGTATACGTCCCGTTGTGCACCAGCGCACCGAGCTGCTCAACATACTCCTGCTGCTGCATTGCCGGGCCAAACGCTAAACGGCCATACAGCGCCAGCCGAATGGCTGATAAAATAGACGTTTTTCCTGCGCCATTTAAACCACCAAACAGCACAATCGGGCGGGGGGTCACTTCATGTGGGCGCTTTCTGGGAGCCAGATCGATGGTATGTGTACCGTTAAATACCCGAAAATTACGTAATACCAGTTGCTTAATGAGCACGTTCATTTTCCTCATCGATAAGGACGGATGATTCACCCGCATCGACAATTCTGCGCTGTAAAATCTGGAGTTCAGCTTCCAGCTTTTCAACTTCGTCCTGATGAATATCCCGATCGTTGCGTTTTTGCAGCGTTGCCTGTTGCTGCTGGATCTCTTCCAGACTGCCCCAGTCCTGCTTCAAAATTGTGCCGAGCTTGTCAAAAATCCCCTGGCGACGGCTTAACCCTTCCATCGAAGTTTCCAGCTCAATCAGCTTCATCACCATTTCAGGCACTACGTCGAACCCTTGCGTTATCTGGGCCAGCAAATCAGCATCGCTGGCATCAAAGCGTGATTGATCGTCAACCACCCAGTTCAAATCCTGCGGATACACCTCGCGGTAAATACCTGGCAACGTGTCGTGCCAGTCTGGCTCGTTAGGATCTTTCAACCACTCCTGACGGATAGCGTGCAGCTCTGGCTGGGTAATTAATGTAATCGTGTGACCTTGGGCATTTAAATCGCGCTCAATTTCCAGTAACTCTTTTAGCCACTGCTGACGGTATTTGAGCCAGTAAGGACCAGGAACATGCTTACGCTCTGCACTGCGATCTTCGCCGTCTTTAGCATACTGATAGCTCACCTTACCGGTGCGGCGTTTATAGTTGCGATAGGTATCTTTATTCACCGGATCGGTGGTAAACGCCAGAAGATCACGATATTTCAGCAATGGCGACATCCACTCTTCGCCATTTTTGATTAGACTTTCCATCGCTTTATCTTTGGTTACTACGGTACAGGTCCAGCAGCCAAAGCGAGAGTTTCCGCAAGACGGGGTACTTTCATCGATCACCAGCGGACATTCGCCCTGTGCGGAAGAGTCGATATACAGCGTCCACAGAGGGCGGTTGTTTCCGCCCCACGGACTTTCCCACTCGTCGATATCTTCAGGGGCATAGCGGAATGCGCCGCGCAGCAGCTTCCAGACGTCTTCTACATCCCAAGTATCAATAGGGGTATAGATAAATGCATTTGCCAGTGTAGTATGCCGGGCCAGTCGCGAACCATCAATTTTGTGTTTTGCGATTACCTGAGCACGGGAGGCACTCTCGCTACTACGTGAGCCGAGGACAACAATCACCTCATCAAACTGGCTCACCTTATCTTTAATAAAGTCGCTGACCGGGTTGATCTTCATCCGCTCGGTACACCAGCGAAAACTTCGGGTTGGGGCCGGATATCCTTTCCCCAGCAGATTAACCCAGAAGGTTTCATTGGTTTTTGGCATCACGGCATGCTGTGTGATCGGCAGACCATTACGCTTTGCGCCTGCCTCAATCTGCAACATCGTTTTCTTAATCAGATCCACAACCACTGGCGTTTCCACCAGGGTATCGGATGACACCAAAAAAACATCTTTGCTGCGCATTTCCGGGGGCAGGCCGAGTAATGCCAGATACACCAGCGTGATCACTGCGGAAGAATCTTTCCCACCGCTGTAGCCAATTACCCACGGACGCTTGTCCGCACAATAAATTCTTTGCACTTCGGCAACATATTCGGCCAGAGGGCGTCCGGCGAACTGCTCCTGATTAATAAAATCTTCGTATTCGGCCAGATCGAAGGCCTGAACTAATTTACTCATGAGACAACCATTTGAGCTTCAAGCTCCTGTTCTTCAGGAGTGAGCGGAATTGAGAGCGCGGTTTTTAGCGCATTGCAGGTGAGCTGGATCGCCGTACTGGATTTACTCAGCTTACCGTGCTGCATTGCGCGTTTGATCAGATCCGGATTGTTTCTGCGCCAGTTAAAGGTTTTGAGTGCAGCAATTTTCTCAGGCCATTGCTCTGGGTAGTCCGTCAGCAAGGCATACCCCAGTTGCCCTAGTGCCTGCAAACCTATACCGTGAGCGTGAACATAGTCCTGCCGTAGCTGAACCGGTGAAACCTCTTTTCTCGCCGCTAACTGCCAGTCTGGCATTACACGAAAAATAGCTTGCCAGTAGTTGGTGGCGATTTGGGTGCATTCTTCAAAATTGCCCTCTTTGGGAGCTTTACCTAACAAAGCGCGGGTTGCTTGCTTGATGCTGCTTAACGTAAACAATTTATTCGACCGCTGACTGATACCTGATTTTTCCAGCTCGGTCATCCCGACGAACGGCTCTACGGACATTGCCAGATAACGTGCCAGATTTGAACTGGCATCACGATGATCGTACAGTGATGCCAGCGACGGGCTGGGACGAATGGCGTATTTATTCAGATCGGCGAACATCTGCTGACTGCGTTTTAATCCTTCATCGACAAAAAACAGCACCGGGATATTATCCTGCCCCAGCTCCGGGCGAGCGTCTAAAGCGTCTTCAATCGCTTTACGGCGATGCTGACCGTCATTGATCAGAATTTGCGCATCCATCGGCACGCATAATGTCCCCAGATTGTTGGAGCCGGGGAATTCATCAAACTGGACATCGACGGCAATGGAAGCTGTCAATGCTGAGAACACATAATCTTTTGGATTTTCCAAGAGATAACGAACCATTTCAGGGATGCGTGATTTATTAAGTGTGCGTTGTGCACGTAGTTCTGGTGGCACGTCGTTTTCATCAAAACTGAATATTTTCGGAATGATACGCATTGGGCATGTGGCAATGTAGAACGGACGGCCAGCCTGGATGCCACGTATAGCCGGAAACGAGTAGCAGTAATCTGCATCAACATTAGCCATATGTAGTCCGTATAAAAGATCGAGTGAATTCTGTTACGTGATATTTTACGTAATGCGTGATTGAATTTGTAGTCTTTTACGTGATTTTTTTGCGTACTGCATTCCATTTTTGAGTGCGATGAGGATTTTTAGCCCAAATTTTTGAATCCCTTTAACCTCACTTTTCTTGCTTTTCTGCCGTTTGGGGATGAATTGCAACGAAGTAAAATATTCAGCAGATACGTATCCATAGGTTTTTTATCGCTAATGCAATGATAATTAAGTAATTAATCGATAATTGATTAGTGTGAGGGGATTCCTATAATCGTAACCAATCGTCACGATTCTCTGGAGGGCTAGATTACATTTCATAACGTGTGCCTCTTGTCTGCAAAAGTTGCTGATTCCTGGTCAATCTCGTTGCTGAAGCAACTGATACGACAGGCGGGCCAGTAATGCTCACCGTTAAATTCAGAATTACATGTTGCAACGTACCAGTAGGCTAGCAGGAAGCGGGTAGCACGGTTTTCATCGTCGCAGAACCAGACGATCTCTTCCTGACCCTGGCTATCGCGCCCAAAGGACAGATAAGGGCTGGCACTGTGCACCCAGCCGGGGCCTATCCTACCGCGTTGTTCCACTGTACTGGTGCGGTAGAGTCGCCGCTAGGCAAAGAAGAGGACGACGGGCAGGGTGAAATCCGTCAGGGTCAGTAACTCTTCGCCGGAGAACAGCGACACCGGATCGCCATGCTACAGGGTCTTGCCGACGGGGTGAGTGGGCTTGCCATTGGGGCTGACCGCTCCGGCATTGTCGTTGGGCACAGAATTGCTGAACTCGGGCGTATGAACCGGTTTCTCACAATTGATCTGCGTCGAGGTATTGTGTTCAATATTGCCTAACAGGTTCTACTTCACCGGTACCTGTGGATCGATCTTGGCGGCCACTACGGGCTTGATGCGCGCGACATGCCCATCGGGTGCTGACTAATGTTTTTACATCTGACACCAAGCCAGTGGCTTTTTTTGCCACCCGGGCATCCTTAGGGCTATCGGTTTATACCTCATTTCATGCAGTATCACGCCATGTCAGGTTTATTCGAGTGGATGGTAACACGGTAATACGAATTTCTATCTGTCTCTCTATTGATGATTCGCTGTCCTACAGATTCTTATGCTCTCCACACGCAACCCCACTGAGAGAAACAGCCCTGAGTTTAGTGTTTTATGCTCAGGACTGAATTTAAATTTTTACAATACAATAAATGCATCATTTCTATAGTAAAACATTAATGCCTCATAAAGCTCCTCCGATGAAATTATATCTTTTTGCTCACAGATTTTTTCAACAACAAAAGTTACATCTTGCATCGTAAGAACATACATATATCCCATCTTTTTTACTTCTTCAGGATCAGCGTCAGGTTCATCTGAATCAACATCATCTGGATCCATAACCAATGCAAGTACATTAATATTCCAGGTTTCTTTATTTGAAGGCAAATAAAGAGCATGTCGCCAGTCAATGCCTTCAGGATTGTCCAACACTGCGGCTAGTTTTAATGTGATCATTTTTATTTCTTCCCCCCCCCACCCCAATTCTCCATATCACCTTTCTGGTCTGGATGTAATTTTTTTGAACGGAACCAGGTGCTTTATGTTGCTTTAACGGCAAAAGTCCATGAGGCAGGTGCCGCAGGCGAGCATGTGTTCAACGGAGAATTTTGTTCAGTCGCTGAGCGTGTCGCCGTATTTATCAATGTACTGGCTCCAGCCGTCGTTATGCTGGAACAGCAGATTTGTGGGCTCGGGATATACATTATACATGATGCAGAATCCACAATAAGGCAGAGAACAACAAAAGGGCATCCGCGTCAGTTGGCTCACGTCGCAGATGTGCTAATTTATGCGTGTGTCAGCGCGGCTGTGGGCATGCCCCACAGACCGAGCAGTAGGGCAGTCATCCGGCCCCAACGTTGATGTGAGGCAGGGTCTTAAAAACGATTGAGGCAGCAACGCTGCCATGCTCGCACCGAAGGTGCGCTACGTTCTATTACACGAAAGCTAAGTGGATGGCAGCATGGCTCACACTGCCCCACTTTTTTCATGCTCTCCTAATGCGACACAACCGATAAGGCCCCCTACATAGGACTTCCTGGTTTTTACTTATATGTATCTATATTTTCTGCACCTGCAATAAAGTAGTCCTGTAAGCAGCCTTGGATTTCTTCATTTTCATAGGATAATTTAAAATCACCATCAATATCATTAGGGAAGTGAGAGCCGTCAATAGTCCCTAGAATAACTGAGGAAGTGTCGGCTATGATTATTTTAAAAAAATCAAATATGGCATCCTTATCCTCTTGGTTTATTTTTGATATGGCATTCCTTGCTCTGGCATAAACATCTTTGCTATTGTCAGGAGCCTTGCTTAGCGCCTCCCTATATCTAGGGAGATTATCAAAAAAAAGCTCATTAAATATCGCGTCAACTACTTTTTTATCACTTGACATACATTATCTCCCAAGATTTTTGTTTTTTACTTCAGGATACATAGACTTATTCATGTCGATAAGTTCTTTGAGTTTAACCTTGGAAATATCTGGGTATACTCGCCGCAACTCCCTCACGTCTCTGGCTATGACATCTCTTGCAGAAGTAAATGGTTTTCCTGTTGCTGGATTATTCATACTTCTGGATACAATACCAACCCCCTCTTTAGATACCGTATGACCAACGTTAGGAACTAATATTGAAGGTGCTGTGATGGGATCATACTGATCAACTAAGTCCTTCATTATAGCTTTTTGACCGACATGATGAGCATCCAGTCCAAGATTTTTGCCTCTAACAGAACCTCTTAAATCACCGTAGCTACCAACATCCCAGGCTTGGGGAGCACTCGCTTTTAGCAGCTCTTCACAGTCCTTACTCGCCAGCCCCAGCGGATCCACCCACCCGGTAGGGTTAGGTACATACTGCGTCTGGTTCAGCCCACCAGCCAGCCCAATAGGGTCAGGGGTGATAAACCTTGCGGTCTCCGGCGAGTAATAGCGATACCGGTTATAGTGCAACCCGCTTTCAGCATCGAAGTACTGCCCCTGAAAACGCAGTGGTTGCGGCACAGATTCAATGAACGCTACCGCCAGATTGCCGTAGGCGCGGTACGCCGCGCTCCAGGCAATCTGTCCTTTGCCGTTGACCAGTTCCTGCGGGGTGCCCAGATGGTCATTCAGGTAGTAGTAAATCTCTGACTTGCGTCCTTTGCCCAGTAACTGCGCCAACGGCACAAAGCTGCCGGGGCTGTACAGGTAGCTTTTATAGGTCGCCAGGTGCGCCGGTTTTGGATCGTCCGCTGTGAAGATATTATCATCGTCGGCGCATTCTGCCACCATCCGCTCACCCTGCCAGAAGAACCGGGTTATGGCATCAGGCCGTTGGGCTAGTAGGTCCTGCTTTTGGATGCGTCGACCAAAGGCATCATAGGTATAGGCAAAATGGGTTTTCTGCCCCTGGCGTTGTTCAATGAACTCCACCAGCCGGTGCTGGCAGTCATAACGGAACTCCCGCACCCACAGTGGCTTGGTGCTGCGCACTTCACGTGTCAGGTTGCCAAACTCGTCATACTCGAACCGCACATCGCCTTTCTGCTTCAGCAGGTTGCCACGCACTTGTGTTCCACGGGAGGCAGCATCGTTCCCCAATACGTTACCCGCTGCATCGTGCGTAAACTGTTCACTGATACCCCGCCAGCGCAGCGCCTGCGGCAAGGCTTCGGGGTAGGCTATCGGGTGGTGCAGCGCTTCGGTCAGGCGATGTTGCTTATCGTAGCGGTATTCCCGGTTGCCTTTGTGCGGGTCGAGGATCTGCGTCAGGTTGCCTGCCGGGTCGTACTCGTAGCGGCGCTGCATCACCGGCGTCACGTCTGGGGCGTCACCCTCCAGTTCTGCCTGCACTACGGCAGTAGCACGTTGATGGCGCAGGCGTTGCTGCGCGTCATAATCAAACTCGCTTACCACCTCACCGGTGATGCGCCGGGTTTCCCGCTCGCCGCGATACTGGTGTTCACTCAGTATGCGGCCATTCAGGTCAATGCGTGAGACTTGCCCCTGTTGGTAGTGGTAAGCCAGCAGGTTGCCGTCGGGCAGACGTTGGCGTGTCAGGTTGCCCGCGCTGTCATAGCCGTAAAACAGGCTGGCAAAGCCCTGATACTCCTCCGTCAGTCGACCAACCTCATCATAGCCGTACGCCAATGGCCAATGCCCGTCATCCACCAGGCGCAGGCGGTTAAAACTATCGTAGGCGTAACTGACTTCCTTGCCGTCCGGCAACACTTTGCGAACTAGCCTACCGGCAGCATCCCGCTCGTAGCGAGTCACCAGTGCGGTCTGTTCACTCTGGCTGGTGCCGTACTCGGTGCGCTGGGTCAGGTGCCCGTTCAGGTCGTAGTCATAGAGGAAGTGGCGTCCGTCAACGGTGTGCTCTTCACTCACCAACCCGTTAGGGTGATAGGCCAGCCGATGATGTTCGCCGTTCTGGTTGATGATGTCGCTGACGAAGTTCTTCGGGTTGTCATAGCGGTATTCCACCTGGCTGAGGTCGGGGTAAATGACTCGGCTCACCAGATGGGAGTTTGGATGGTATTCGTATTGGGTGGTCAGCCCCTTTTCATCACGTTCGCTGGTCACCTTGCCGTAGGCGTTGTAACGGTAGTGGCGCACTGTGCCGTCAGGCGCGTGAATAGCCTCCAGCCGGTTGGCGGCATTCCAGGTATAAAGGGTGCCGTTGATCCCGGCCTCGTCCAGTGGGCTGTCGCTGTGCCGGATCACTTGCCCCAACAGGTTGTAACGATAATAGTGGGTCAGCCCGTTGCGTTGATGGTGCTCCAGCACCTGGCCAAAGGCATCGCGAACGAAGCGCTCGCGGCTGCCATCCGGGTATTGCACCTCGTTGAGTGCCCCTTGTGCAGACCACAGGTAGTGGCAGGTATTGCCCAACGCATCGGTTTCTTCCGTCAGGTTGCCCTGCGTGTCGTAGCGATACCGTTCACGGATCTTGTCCTCCTGATCGAGGCTCCAGGTGGTTTTCTCTACTACTCGGCCCCGCGAATAACGGTATTGGGTCTCTTGTCCGTCAGGAGTTCGCACCCAGGTGCACTGCAGTTCACCGTTATAGCCATATTCGGTGCGATTGCCCAACGGATCGGTTTCACTCAGCAGCTCACCGCGTTCACCGTATTCATTGAGGTGGGTCGCGCCGTCCGGGTCGACCTTCTTTATCAGGCGGCGAAAGCGGGTGTCATGTTGCCAGGTCTCCCGTGAACCGTCCTGATGGACCAGGGTGACGGCCCCGGGTTGCTCGTCCCACAGAAAACGCTGGTCAAGGTTCGGCAGGTTGCTCCAATGGCGCACCGCACGGGCCTGTTTGCTTTCCCCTTGCCATTCCCAATAAAACTCGGCCCCGCCAGCCAACTGCCGTAGGCTGAATACATAATCATCACGATACTGATAACGCTCGGCTTCCCCGGCCGCATTGATAGCGGCACTCAGTTGCCCCCGCTCATCGTACTCATAGGTCATCAGCGGATGGAGAGCCTCTTCCCGACCCGATTCAGGGGTCAGGCTCAGCTGCGTCAGGCGCCAGCCTTGAGGCAGCTCCTGATAGCTGAACTGCAAGGCTGCTCCAGCCGGATGTTCCAGCCGAACAGGTAAGCCATCGTGATAATGCAGGGTCAACCGCAACTGGCGGTGTGAAAGGCCGGTGATGAACCCGGTCGTTTGCCCCGTAACCCGATGCACATGCAACACCCAGCCTTCCATGCTACCGGCCATCAGGCAGTAGCTATTGGGCTCCTCGTCCAGATAGGCGGCGGCCCCGGCTACATAGTTAAGCCCACTTGGGGAAACTTCGGTAGGTAACGGCAGAATGGTGGTGAGGGTCTGGTGATCGGTCCAGTGCAGTTCATCACCGATAAACTCCACGTTATGCTGCAAGCTGTGGCTCCAGCCAAAACCAAACACCGATGTGCGTTCGACCGCGGTGGTGCGGTACTGACGCTGGAAGATAAAGGGCGTCAGGCCAATCAGTTGCCCATCGTCCAGAGTAAGCAACTCTTCGCCGTTGATCAGCGAGACCGGACAGCCGGTGCCGGGGGTGCACTGCGAGTTCACCGTGGGCTGGTCAGCCGCATTTGTCGCAGGGCTGTTTTTCACCGTGCCTGAGTTATCCACCAGACCAGTTTGGTTTGACGAACCCAGCTGGTTTTTCCGATCCTGTTTCAACTTGGCATTGGCCTGGCGCTTGAGGTTCATTTGGCGAGTCTTCTCAAAGAACCGTTTGACCAGTTCCAGGGTGGCAAACAGAATCGTCTTCAGCCCCTGCCAGACAGACTGCAATGCGCTGCCCAGTTTCTTGAGCAAGCTGCCTACCTTATAGATCAGGAACGCCACGCCCAACCCGGCGGTCACCAGGGTCAGCAGCGCCCCGAAGACAATGCCGACCAACGCATCGCTGATAATGGAACCCCCTATTTTTACCATCGGTTCCAGTAGTGCACCCCAGGGGTACATACGCACTTGCAGTTCCACCGAACGCATAAACAGGTACAACGCAGCTTCATCATTGAACAGCGCCAACAGCTCGCGGGCCATCTGCTTGCTGCCTTCCAGCAGGGACTTCAGTTTCTGTTCATCCAACTGGGTGATCAGATCTTTATACTTACCCGCTTCCGCATAGATTTTCTGCCCGTACTTTGCGGGGTCGGTGATCACGTCGTAGGCCAGTTTTACGTCGTCCCACAGCCCGAACATGCCGTCGTACAGCCCAGCGCCCAGCGCGGTCAACAGGCCTGCATTGATTGGGCTCAGCTGCCACTGAGGCCTGTAGGTCTGCCATTGCGTTGACAAGGTGTCGTACATCTCCAGCATCAGGCCGTCATAGGCTTGCAGCATCTGGTCATTGTGCTGCTCAAGCTGGGGATCGGTGGCTTTAACGTAATATTTCTTGCCCGCAGTCAGACCAGGGAAACGCGCTATGCCTTGCTCATCGGTCTGCTGGGTAGCCACCTTCGAGTCAAAACCAAAACTGACATCTTCATAGATCTCAATGGTCACATCGGGGATGGGGAGTTCGAGTGTAGACTCGTAGGCGAGGGCGACCTTGATCTCGCCACTCTTCGGGCAGGTCACTACGCTACTCTCAAAGCTGCGATCGTTTTCCGAGACCACGGTCTTGCTGTCGTTGAGCCGCAGGGTTTTTTCCATCTCCAGCGTCGGCCCACCTAATCGCCCGGAAATGCTGCTGGCCGTGGCCCACTCCTTGACGATCTGCCGATACTCTTGGGTGATCAGGGTCTTGTTTTTGAAGCCCAGCAAGGCATTGTCAATACTCGCAATATATTCGGTCGTCATAGTCCATTACTCACGGTCGAAAAGAGGAAACGTTGAAGGTGATCACCTCGAACGGATTGGTACGGCGGCTCAGCGCATCTACCAGGGCCTGGGATAGCCGTGCGGTTCGCTTCTTCGGATCTGGCGTCTGTTGCCAGACCTGTGGGTAAAGTCGCAGCGCTATCTGGCGCAAAACCGGTTCTGGCACGGCTTGATAGAGTTCAAACTCATTCTCGCGCAGCCAGGTCAGCTGGTTGGCGATCAGCGGTTCTGGATCTTCATCCAGCAATGCATCTACCATCCCTTGGGGCACCAGCCACCAGGGGCTAATCTGGGCCTGCGCAGAAGGATCCACTGGGCAGGTAAAACCCTCGCCGTTCACCCAGTAATCGGAGAACACCGGCAGGATAGTGCGCCACTCATCGCCAAAGTAGCGCAGGTAAGCTGGCAGATAACGCCCATCCCAATAGCGGAAAAACACCGCTTTGCCGCTGGGCATGATCACCTGCGTCAAACCGGCAAGGTGGGTCGCCAGGGCAGCCTGTGGCAAAGGCGAACGCGCCAGCCAGCCCCAGTTGCGCAGAGGCGTTTCAGCCACCCAGCGCAGGAATGGGCTGCCGTCAGTGAGCTGCACCATCACCGGCATCACTTCAAACCAGTTGGCATAGGGGGTGTTGGCATAAAGCCCATAAGGCGTGCGGCTGCCATCCTCCCGGTAATAGGCTTTGATACCTTCCGCGCCGTTGGTATTGGCCAGGATGGCATACAGCTGTGTTCCGGCCGTGTCTCTTACCCAGTCTTTTACCCGGTTTTTGCTCATGACTTTTTACCCATCTTTTTGAATAACGCGTCCCTATCCGCAGATTGCGAGCCTGTGAGCTTATCGCTGGCCATAGTCAAATAATCTTTACCTGTGGCACCCGACAGGTTGGCTACCTCAGCCATCGCGGCCAGTCCACTGATGGACAATGCGCCAACGTCAGGCAATGCGTGAGAAACACCGCCTGCCGAGGCCCAGCCACTGCCGGGCATCCCTTGAGCGCCACTGGCCGTTGCCGGTATCGCCCCACCAGATTGCTGTACGAAGCCGCTGGAGATATTCTTGCCGGGCGATGCCGCCGCAGGCGATCCCTCTATCGCGCAGCCGCCTTCTTTGCATTTTTCGCACTCTTCGCAGTACGGAGCGTCACTGCTGAGCACACCTTGCTGGATCAGCGTGGGGGCCGCCAGCAACGGCACCACGCCCGGCATCTTCAGATTGACGCCCTGACCGCTGCCCGCAGAACCGCTACCCACCTGCAACGATGACGAGGTGAAAATGGCCCCCGGGGCCAGCTTGATAAAGCTCCCCCCGGCCTTGAGCGTCAGCTCACTGCCCGCCGAGAGGGTGATTTTGGCCCCGGCTTCTACCGACACTTCCTGACCCGCCTTCACCACGTAGGCACTGCCGACTTGCAAATGGGATTCGCCGTCGGCCAGTTCGGACTTTTTGCCGCTGGTATGCAGAGTGAGTTCGCCCTTGATGCGGCTTTCCCGGTTGCCTTCGATGTCACTCAGGCTGTTACCGCCAATCTTGCTGCTCTGGTTGGCGCGGATATCCCAGTGCGCATCGTTGTTGACCAGGGCCTTGAGGTCTTTCTGCGCGTGCAGGTAAATCTCCTCGCTGCCCGCTTCATCCTCAAACGACAGTTCGTTAAAGCCCTCGGCCTTGTGCGATTTGGTGCGCCAGACCGATTTGGTCTTGTTGGCGGGTAGCGGGTAGGGCGGTTTATTCAGGCCGTTGTAGTAACGTCCGCTCACCACCGGGCGATCGATATCGCCGTTCAGGTAGCTGATCAGCACTTCCTGGCCAATCCTTGGCAGCGTCACTGAGCCAAAACCGTCCCCCGCCCACTGGTTGGAGACCGGCACCCAGCAGGAGGCTTTTTCATCCGCCGGATCGTAACGGTTCCAGTGGAAATGCACCCGCACCCAGCCCAGTTCGTTGACGTACAGCTCCTCGCCCTTTGGCCCGACGATCGTGGCCACCTCGTCCCCGTCGGCCAGCGGTTTGTAACGGTAGCTTGGCCGCCAGTCGATATTCCCCGGCGCAAAGGTCAGCGAGTTGGTGAAGGTGGTACCGCTGCCGTTACTCTCTTCTTCCAGCGCAGCGGGCTGTTCCCCACGGTGGCTGACGGTGATCACCTGCCAGCGATCGTTACGCGCCTGCACCGGGTGGCCCTGCAAGGTAAAAATCGTGCCCGGCATCAGCCGGATGCTGTTGGTTTCTGCCGCGCCCTGTTGGGTGCCCGCTTGCATGGCCTCCAGCCGCACGGCGCTGAGCTGCGGCCCGGTCTGGTCATCCTGATAACGGCCATAGCTCTCAAATACCGAGTATTGGGTGGCTTCACCACCCAATGCAGGGTCGCTCTGCTTAAACTGCAGAGGATGGTCGGGCCGCCGGTGTTCGCGATCTTTAAGCACGCTTTCCCGTGACTGCATGAACGCCCCCAGGGTCAGCCGATGGGCAATGTCGCCCTGGGTTGGCGACTGGATATGCGGGTTGAAGGTCAGCGGGATACCTTCCGTCATGCTCAGGTGCGAATCGCCATACACCAGTTCGTTATCTTCAAACCAGAAGCTGATCCCCACCTCGGCCATCAGCCGTAGGATGAAGTCCAGGTCGCTTTCGCGCTTCTGGGTCACGTACTCACGCGGTGGATAGGTCTGCTGGATATGGCTCTGATAAGGGATGCGGTGTTCGTCCAATACCTGATTGACGATGTCCGGTACCGACAGGAAATGGAAGATCCGGCTGTCCTGTTTCAGGCTCAGTACCCAGACATCCGGGCGGATCACCGCCTGATAGTAGGTGCGACGAAAACCGCTTTCCCCCTGAGTCAGGCTGGCGATCAGCCCAGGGATCGTGCGCTGTTCCTTGCCACTGACGGTGACGGTCAATGCCCCCGGCTGCAGCAACTGTGCTTCCAGTTCGATGTCTGACCGGGTGCTGACCAGGTTTACCGTCAAGGTAAACAGGGTCGACAACCCTTCTTCCAGGGTAAAACCGGCCACGTCAAAGGTGTCCGGAGGCAGTTCACCGAGTTGGCTGCTGAAAAATAATCCGCTGTCCATCGTTCACTCCTTGTGGTGTCTCACATCATGGCTCGTTGGCCGCGTGCCAGGGGCAATGCCCAGCGCCGTTGTGAAGGTTCGGTTATCACATCCAGCAGCAGGAAGCTGTTGGTGGTCAGGCAATGGGTAAAGAAGACGCTCAGCGCCGCCGCAAAGGTGTAGGCTTCGCCGGGGCTGTCGAACGCCTGATCGTCGAGCGTCAGGGTCATCTGCAAACCGCGCCGCAGCCGTTCCCCCATCAGGGTATTCACCGGTTCGGTCTTGACGGCGGTGATGCCCTCCACCGCCCGGCGAATGTGCCGGACCTGGGGCAGGTTATGTCGGGCGTGCAGGCAAAAATCGTCGATCGCCCGCTGTACCGTTTCCCGGTGGTTGAGGAGCGCGGGGCTGAACGACAGGCAGGCCATCAGCCGCCAATGGTGATGGCTGTCCACCACCGCCGGGTACGGGGTCGAAAATCGGGTGACGGTAGTGACGTCCAAAGTGTCGGTCACCGCCATGCCGAGCAGGAAAGGGGAGCCAAGCGGTAACGTGGGAGATTGCGCCGAGGTGGTGAGCAGGTCACAGACCACGGCCCGGCAAGGGGGCTCTGTCAGCGGTTCTCCTGCACTGTTGCACAACACCAGTTCATGCTGCATCCGCCCCAGGACATCACCACTGACCCGGACGGTGTAAAACAGCGCCAACCCGGCGTCGGGTGCATAACGCGATTCCGGCGTCAGTTCGCTGTCGGGTTGGAATTGCACCCGTCGGCCCCGCCGCAGGGTATCCGGCTCTTCCAGCATGCTGACGCCGGTGATGGCATACACCCAGCGATCGTCGGCATACGGTAGCGGGTAAACGCTCTGCCCGGGTAGCAGCCGTATGGGGGCGCTTTTCTGTTCCGCCAGGCTGATCACCGGGACGCAGTGCAGCATAAAGGCCGACGCCAGTTGGGCCTGGGTGAGCGGGATCTCCCCGTTGAACGTGAGGATGACGGTAAAGGTGCGGCTATTCCCCAACGTCAGCCCTGAGTGCATCGGGCCAAAATCCAGCGTCAGGAAATCATTCACATGGGGCAGGTACAGGTATTCGGCCAGGCTCTGCAGCGCCCAGGTGGTTTCCCCCTCGTGTGGCAGAATGCGGTTATCCGCAGTTGGCCGTGGGGAAGATAACACCGTCTCCAACACCCATTGTCGTCCTTCCACCTGTAGCACGGGCCGGTCCTGATGCTGTTCACACCACAGGGTCAGCGTCGCTGCCACCTGTGGATCATCGCCCAGAAACAGCGATAGCGGCTGGGTTGGCCAGGTGTCACCCGGCCCCTGGTACTGAAACGTGAGGCGGATCTCGCTGTGGGAGTGGGTGACCAGCAACTGCCGGTCAATCAGGGCCAGCGGCTGCAGCGTCAAGGCATGGCAGGTCTGGAACACCTGCGTACGTCCATCGGACAACAAGGAGAGCGATTCTCCGGCGGGCAAGGTTAACGGCGCATCCAGCGTGCTGGCTTTGGCGCTGACGTTCACCACGCCACAGGCTGGAATAGGCCGCAAGGGGAAGGGCCAGGTACGCTCAAGATGCCCCTGCGTGACCTCGGGGAAGCCGTCCTCCAGGCGTTGACGCAGGCCGGCATTCAGCATTGCCGCCCCCTGGATCAGGCATTCCACATCCGGATCGCCGGCATGGCGACCCAGTTGCGCGGCCAGTGCGGGTTTTTCCTGCCCCACCTTGTCCGCCAGCGCACGCAGGTAGGCATGTTCCTCTCTGAGATGATCGGTAAAGTTCATATCAATCCTTGACGTTGGCTACCTGCGCACAGGCAACAGGGTGTAGGGTTTCTCTTCGGGTTGCCCCACAAAGGTGGTCCACCCCAACTGGGTCCGCTGTGTGTCGCCGAGCTTCAGCCCCCCGGCCTGATGCCGTGCCAGCGTCAGGCGCAGATCCCAGACCAGCGGTTCGCGCAGGATGTACTCGACAAAATTGACCAGCAGGCGATGCTGCTTACCGTCAGGTAAAAACGACAGGTACTGTTCCTGCGTGAGCTCATTGATCGACAGTTGAAATTTGACGCTGCGATCGCGCATCCGGCTGCCGATCACAAAGTTGCCCCCCAGCAGCGAACGGGGTTGATGGCGTTGTCCGCGTACGGCGGTGACCTGGCCCAAGCGATTTTGCTGCTCGTCACTCAACGTCATGACGTGGGGCATACAAGACTGCACCGTCACGTCTGGGAGTGAAAAGAAGTGACCGACCAGGCGAGCGATCACCTCCGGCGAACGGCCCGGTGAGGCCAGCAGACCGGCGTAGGCCAGCATGGCTTCGGCGTTGATTCCCAACTGCTCTCGCGTCTGCGGATGGCCCAGGCCTATCAGGGCAAAAATACGCCCTGAGGTGGCATCGCGGCCCCCCGGTTTAAAGGTGATCTCATAGCGGTATTTGCGCCAAATCTGGTGCGCCAACGACAGAGGCCGATGGTTGAACACCGCCAGAAAATCGTTGAGCCGCGTTTCTCCCTGTGCCGTGCTCCCGGCAATGTCATCCAGGTAGTAATAGGGCAAGGGCGACTGGCTGCCTTGCAGGCCCAGAAAACTCACCTCCAGGCGCAGCGGCCCACCTGGCTCATGTTGCAACGCCACCACATCGCTGGCGGCAAAGCCCAACCCGGCAGCGGCGGTAAAGCGCAACGCCTCCCGGTTCGGCGGCAGGCCGAGCGTGCGGGCCGGATCGATGCCTGCCAGCCGGTTCAGCCCTTCCACCAGGCGGTAGAAGTCATACTGGCTAACGTTATCGGCGATAACCTGGAGCTGCTGCTCCTGCTCTGCACTGGGGATCATAGAAAGCGGTAAGACTCCTGATTATCTTGGTTAACCACGGTGAGGGTATGGAAATGGTTGACGCTGGCGCGCTGGGCCAGGAACCGTGCCAGTACCCGGCCATACAGATAGAGCTCGCCTTCCGAGTCAAACGCCCCTTGGAGCCGCACCGTAAGCACCGAGGCCAGGCCATCGATCGGCACACCGTCGATATGACGTTCAGCCGGGCGTACGGTCAGGCTGAGTAACCCCGCCCTGCGCCGCCGGGAGACCCCTGCCGCCAGTTCACTGTGCCAGGCGGGTAGATCGCAGGCGCTCAGCACCTGCCGCAGCGCCGTTAGCGTCAGCAGTGAGCGGCTGTTCAATGAGAGATTGCGCAGCAGGGCCGCCTGCAAGGTGGCATCCAACCTTGGGCTCAGGGGGACCGACGGGCGGGTGATATTGTGTACGCGCACCCCCGGCGGGCAGCCGGTGGCCGGTTGGCGGAGTTCTCCTACTTTCAGGTGCAACGGCAGGCGGCGGTGGCTGCATGTGAGCCGTACGGACACCGATTCCGGCGGCAGGTTGTCCAGGTTTTCTCCGTGGCGGATCAACGCCAGGTGATGGTTCAAGCCCCCCACGGGCGATGAGGTGACCCGCACATGGTAATACCCCGCATCTTGTTGCTGGCTGAAGCGTTCAAACGGCGCATAGCGGCGGGGGACATCACTCAGGGCTGATACGCCGGTCACTTCATCCACCGAGAACACGTCGTAATCCTCAGGATGGCGCACGCTGGGGAATAACGGCAGCTCTGACTGCGTACCATCGAGGCTGATCCCGTCAGCGTAATGGCTAAACAGGTTGATGGCGGGCGTGCAATGCAGGCGCACCGTCTGGCGGTTGATAACCAGGGCAGAAGGCAAAGGCCGGGAGAAGGTGAACCGCAGGGTAAAGCCGTGAGAGGCTGATAGCGGAGGTAGGCTAGGGAAGCCCGTTACGTCCATAAATAAAAAGGCGTTGGGGAAGCAGGCGTGCTCTTGCAGCAGGCGATAGCCGGGGTCGGCATTCTGTGGCCAGGGCAGCAGGGCCTCTTCGTCGTTGAAACCGACCGGGGTGAGTGCGAGCTCAGGCAGCGGCCACGTCTTTCCCCCCACTTCCAGCGTGGCGTGGCTCAGGTATTCACTCAGCCACAAATGCAGCTGTTGCCCGGTATGCAGGTCTTCCCCCAGATACAGCCGCAGGCCGTTCAGGGTAGTGAGATCCAGGGGCCGATCCGCCGTGGTGACCAGTTGCAGACACAGGCTGTCATGGCCGTGCCGCTGCTCGCGGCTTACCGCCTGCATCTGTAACGGCCACAGCCGGGTATCACGGCAGGTGCGGAAATGGCACCGCAGCGTTTCCTCACCGGTTGTCACTGGCAACGGAATACTGACCACCGTGGCCCCCTTGGCGATCTGGGGGCAAGCCTGCGCGGGATCCGACAGGTAATCCTGCTGCCATTCCAGCACGGTCATGCTCGGGGTGGGTCGCAGAAAATAGGGCCACAGCAGGGCCAGCATATGGTGGGTGAGGTTCGGTAGCTGGTCTGCCAACTGCCCCTCTAACTGCCCGGTCATCCAGGCCATTCCCTCCAATTGCCGCTCCACATCGGGATCGTGGTTGGATGCGGTCAGGAAGGAAACCAGCGGGGCATGTGTTTGTTGCAGCACCTCGGCAGCCTGGTGTAGCGCTTTGCGCCGACGGGCTGGAGGGAATTGCCGATGTTTGTTCTGGTTCATGCGCAAGACTTCCTGTCTTGGAGGTTATTTATCCAGACGCCCGGTCAAGGCGAGGACGAAGTTGGAGCCCATGTGTTTGAAATGCGGCTGCACATGCAACTGTGTCAGATACCAGCCGGGATCATTCGCGACTTCCTGCACCTCAATGCGTGCAGCGCGTAACGGGCGGCGGCTGCGAACGCTGGCTGGTGGGTTCTCCTGATCGGAGACAAAGCGTTTTAACCAGTTGTTGAGCTGATGCTGCAGGTCTCCCCGATTGCGCCAGCTACCCAGCCGCTCACGCTGCAGCACTTTGATGGTGTGCGCCAGCCGGGTAATGATAAACAGGTAAGGCAGTTGCGCCCCCAACTGGTCATTGACCCGAGCGTTCATCCCTTCAGGCGTGAGGTCGGTATATTGCGGCGACTGGATTGAGTTGGCCGAATAAAACACCACGTCCTGCCCTTGTTTGCGCACCCCAAGTGGAATAAACCCGGCCATCGACAAGCGGTACTGCCACTGGTCCGACAGCAGCGTCTCGGTTGGGATCTTCTCTTGCCAACGCCCCAGCGCCGCATAGTAGCGAGCGGGCAGGTTACGGAACGCTCCGCCGCTCTCCGCCCCGATAATATTCGGGCACCAGCGATAACGGGCAAAGCTGCCCGCCAGGCAGAGCGCCAGTAAAAAGGCGCTGTTGCCCCACAGCAGGTGCTGATGGGTTCCGATCTGTTCCTGATAGACAAACTGCCGGACCTGTTGTGACGCCGGGGTATAAGGCTCGCGCTGCAAGAATCGGCACACGGTCAGCCCCAGATAGCGGGCATCCGGGGTAGCCCGGAGCGCCTGCCAGCGGATATGTGTCGGTGCAGCCATGACCGCGTCCAAATCAAGAATGGCGGGCAGGTCGGCTAATGAATCAACGCCGAAGAAGGTGGCGTCTGCCGCCGACAGAAACGGTGCATGCGCCATGGCGCTGACCACGCTCAGGTAGTGCAGCAGTTTGATATCGGCGGCACCGGGGGTGAAATCATAGCAGCCAATCACCGCCGCTACCGGCACTCCACCAAACTGGCCGTAGCCTGCCGAATAGACATGCTGGTAATAGCCCGAGGAGGTAATGTCTGGGGAGAATTCGAAATCCGCCAGCAGTTCTTCCTGGGTGGCATGGAGCAGCGTCAGTTGAATGTTTTCATGAAACGGGATGTTATCGACCAGCAGGGCCAGCCAGCGCCAGGTCGATTCCAGGCGCTGAAACGCCGGAGCATGCAGGATCGCATCCATCTGGGCACTCAGGCGCCGATCCAGTTCACGCAGCAGGCGATCAATCAGCAGAATATTGAGAGTGACGCCACGGCCTTGCTCCGGCAAGGTGCCCAGTAACAACGCGATATCCGCGTGGCTCACCGTATATTCAGTGCCGTTCAACGGTGCGAGCAGCCAGGCAACCCGTGGGGTGTACGGTTGAAAAACGGTGGGTTCGGTCTCTAACGTATCTAACGTTGCCAAGGCATCCTTGCTCCCTGTGCTCCTGCCGTTCTGGCAGAGTGATTAGCGCTGAACGAAATCCCCGTCAGGCGTTACATTCGTGTTGTGAAGCTATCAGAGAAGCTCCACAGGCGGTTTTCATTCCTTCCACTGCCACCTGTACCCCAACGACCTGTACAGTTGAGGCCCCCATCACTATGGGAAATACGCCTTTGCATAGCGGGCAGGACACCAGATGCCCCACCAGCGCTACGTTGGTGCCGCAGTACTGCATCACTGATGATCCCTGTAACACCACTCCACCATGAGAGGTTTTGTCGCCTTGTAAAATCACGGCCTTCCCTGCCATATGCCCCCCATACTTGGCAATTTCTTATCAGATTACAGGATGTTTTGAATTGAAAGAAGCAGAAAGATAATAGTCATTAATGGATTTGTGAGCAGTATGGGATACGGTGAATCTTTTAGCATCATACGGGTTAATTAGTGACGCTCTGGTTGTGTACCTTGTATGTCGTTATGTATATCGTCAGCAACGTAGGGTACCAAAACCTCAGGGCCTGACGAGCTAAGTCCTTGCTATGATGGTGGAGTACACGCTGAATCAAAACGCATCATACCGAATGCGGATAGCTCTTTTGGTAACACTAGGCGAGCGCAAAAATCCATCTCGGTCATGGCTGTCAAAACCCACTTGACCTCGTTAAGGGTATCTCCACGCTGGGGCAATACCGAAAGGCACCCCGGATAACGATATTCTCCCTGTTCGGCCTCATTAGCGTAGTAACGTCCATTACCCTGTGTCACCGTCTGTTGCCAGTATTCACCCATCAGTGCTGCCAAGGCGGGGCCCGTATCCGACTGTTCGATAGGAAAGAAAACTATCACATGGACGAAATACCCTTTCAACTTGCCATATTCAAGGTGCCAGAAGGCTCCTATAGCGTGCGTCAGTTTATTTTGGGTGTGGATGTCACGCAGGAAATGCTGCAGGTCCTCTGTGATGCGAGCCAGTGGCGTATCGGTCTGTTGATAAGCGAGCTCAATCCCTACCATGGCGAAAGATGGGGAGCTAGTATGGAGTTCAGACAGCCACCGACATGCTGCCAGTCGGTTCTGGTATCCCTTTTGCAACCAGTGGGCCAGTGCCTGCTGATGCGTGTTGTCGAGGTATTCTACCCGCAGGTTTTGTATCAGACTCATGCAAAGGGCTTCATTCCCTCTCGCGTCCTCTTCAGTTTGACTGATAAGTTCAGCACATCGCTGCAAGGTTGGATGGAGCGTACGATGCTCGAGGCAATCGTTCGTGACCGATATCAGCCGCTGGCACACCGAGTGCGCGGTATAAGAATTCATCGGAATTGCCTTCATGCCCGATAACAGGCTGTGTAGCAGGAGATACGGCTCGGTCAGTCGGTCAAGGTCACTTGTGACACCAGGATGGAGCACGCCACGCTCCTCAATAGGGAGCAAGGTCGAGAGGGTCAGATGGGCGAAATAGCGATTCTGTTCGGTAGGGGATAATCCCAGAGGGGCCGTATCGATAGTGACCATTTCAGCGTCCCGGTTGCTGATTTCAGTGGTGTAATGGGTGTCATCGCAATACAGGCAGGACTTTTTACCATAATAGTCACGGTCACACATCACACAGAAGTAATGCTGTAGCCCTGGAAAACCCAAGGTGTCATCGTCACGTTGCCTGTTTTCCTGAACTGCCTGCGCAAAGGGAGTGGGCGGTTTAGTAGATTGAAAATGTGACGATGGAAGTAAATAGGTGCACGTGTCGAGTGTATGGAACGAGCAGTGCTCAAGGTCATGCTCAAAGTATCGGCCTGCCGTATGCGTCAGGTGGAGCCGCAGTGGGTTACCGCAACTGATACAGTGATAAGGGGTCTGAGGATTGAGTGACAGGTCGTCCGCTGACACGGTACTGCCATCCCCGGTACTGCCGGTCGTGATTTTCTTGAATTGCATGAACATGAAAGATTCCTGAATGCATCTGGTAGCAAATACCTGTCCATTGGGCATGACCGGAGCGACGTCGTGGTGCGGCGATGCTGGTAAACGCGCCGGGTGTCTGGGATAACGGTCAGCAACAGGGTGGAGCGTATAGTGGGCGTGGTTAATCCGGCTGACTTACAGCCGCAAACGCGAGGGGAAGCTTTGTCATTAAATTGGGGAGTGTTGTAAAAAAATACCTATGCGTTACAGCGCCTTATTTGTTACTGGATGTAGTGGTTGATTGAATTGGAAAAGGTTGGTCACTTAAGAGGTTGAAACCGACTTATCGTGCACGGGGACGCCCACGGCGAATTGCTGAAGAGTGAGCTATCTCCCCTCGCCCAAAGGACCGGGCACCGTTTGGCAACGTCAGGCGGGCGTAGGTATCGACTTTGCACAGGTATCGGACCGCGATGTTCAAGCCTTTGCGTTTGGCTGTGTCGGTATAGTGAAGCAAGCCAATCCCCGGGAAGCGATAACGTGCCTTGTCGGCATTACAGTTGTGGTAATGCCCCGCCCCTGCGGTAATGACGTCTCGCCAGTATTCGCCCAGCAGCCGAGCCAGCGTCACGTCCTGTCGGACCCGTGCACCGTCGTAGAACACCAGCAGGTGATAGTGAAAGCCCCTGTAGCGTCCGTATTCAAGCTTCCAGACATAGCCCACACAGGCTTGAAACAGGCGGTGTGCCTGCAGGTTCTTGAAGAAACGCTGACGATGCTGGCGGGCTAATTCAGCGGTTATCGTCGCTTTGGTATTATTGCGATAAGACAGGTCAACCCGGACAGCCAGTAGTCGGGCATGCTGTTCAAACAGGGCTTCAGTGTACCGAAGGGCACCGCACAGATTCTTCCTGGCTGCACGTTGGTATTGGCGAGATTGCCGCTTGTGTGACGGCGTCTTCAGCCCAGACCTGAATTGTCGAACAAAGGTATTCAAGCGCGCTGCCAGTCGTGCCATGGCATCAGGGGTACTATCCGTCATGGTCAGATACTGTTGAATGTTGTGCTGCCCCGCCAACCGCTGGAATAACGTCAAGGCAGGGTGAAACTCGCGTCGCTCGTCGTTTGCAGCATTCAGTGACCGAAGTCCCTTCAGCGCGAGCAATATCCGCTCCCCTGCTGCGGTAGATTTTAATGACGCGTAATGGGCCGATGGAGCGTACTGCACCCTGAATTCATCACGGTCTGATTTGGCGATATATTGTATGTCTTTGAAGAGATAAAGCAGTTCTTCAAGGTAATTACCATCATGGGTAACGTATATAGCCGACACAGGGTCTTCATTGATGCTGGTCGACAGCGTCAGGTATTTATCATAATTCATGGTCATGGTTATTTACCTCAATAGTGATGAGTGATAGAGACATAAGCAGAGTCACGAGAGACTCTGCGTTGTTGCTGAAGTAGGGGAAGAGATGGATATTAACAAATGTCGTCAGTCACTCTGCGTTATAAGGTGATGTGCTCTACATGGACAGGCAGTGCAGATTGCATCTGCAGTCATTGGCGAGAGGTTGTCGCTGATTTAATTCGTGAGATGTTTCACGTTCTGATTGAGTTTAACCACAGCTTAATAACTTGACTCAGCCTGATAGTTTCACTTGCTTAAGGGTTAATTGGATGGGTTTAATGACACAGTCAATGTTAACCTATTAGCGTTAATGTGATTATTACCCCAGTGGCATCAATCAATGTCAATTCAATTTTATTTAATCAATATTCATTCAATAATATAAACTCCCTAAAGGCCTGTACCGTTACTTGGGGCCATGGGATAGCCTTTAGCAATACCCCTTACCCTATAGCAAGATAAAACAAAAAAAAGCGGCATGGTAAGTTAGTGTACTTTCTTGATTAAAATAGTAACCAAAATTTAACATTAGAGACAGCAGGCAGTGCGACTGATGATTACAGACCGACGGCAGATAATTCTTGATAGTCTGGGGGAATATAGTCCGGGCGTGACTCTCTTATTCTTTCCACTTCCCAGGCTAACACTTCACTTTTCAGCCAGCGTGAACGACGGCCAAACTTGATGGCTGGCGGAAAACGCTTAAGGCTAATCAACTTATAAAACCATTTATCCGTCATACCGGTATGCGCGACGATAAACGCCATATCGACAAACTGGTCATCTAGTAGACTTTTGATAGGGGGTGGCATGTTATTTTTCTCCATGGTGATGAGTGAATGGAGAACGGACTGCGGCAGCGTCAGTGGGCATTTTGATTTATGCCAATGCGCCACAATGTTCTCTATCACATCAGTCAGTCATGTAAAAAATAACCTTAATCGCTTAATCGCTTAATCGCTTAATCGCTTAATCGCTTAATCGCTTAATCGCCTGGTTGTGATTTCATTAAAAATGAAGGTGGTGGGCATATGTACTCCCATACAACCGGTACATTTTCAGTTAAAAATTTTATCAACCTATTGTCCGTTTGCATCCCCATCATAACTCAAACCTCATGCCCCTCTTGGTCACTTGTTTGAGCAAGTTCATGGAGGGCTATGTCGCCCCCGTTTTTATGCAAATCGAATTGTCTGGGATTTAACGCATGTGTGAATGCATGGGATTGAATGCTAATCAGCCATTTTCATGGGGTTTTTAAGGATAAAAAACCACGATTTATCTACTAAAAAACGTTGTTTTTGACACGGAAAAACCACTAAAAATCTCTATATAATTTCATTTTTAACAACTAAATCGACACGTAACCCTCTTTGATGTAAAGTGGTTTTGGGAGTATTGTATTGATTAAAAGGTGGGGGTCATGACATTCAGTGAGATGAGGGGCCAAGCAAAAGTAGGTTTTTTTGAATATAAAAATGAGTTTTATCTCAATGAAAACTCTGATAATCGCATTGATGTACTTAAACGAGTTGCAGCAACCTTTAACCACATGACATTGTCTAAGATAATTTTTTCACTAAAAGAAAAAAGCGTGGCCATGAATTTCGCTAAAATGGTCAACTCAAAAGAAGGTATGGCGTTTTGTGTTGCCAATGAAATATACAGAACATACAAAGAGAAGTCTCTGGATAAACTCATAGGGTTAAATACAAAGTTATCAGAAGATGTTTTTCCGAAAAACAAAATGGCATGGTTAAAAAAAGATAAAGAGGCTTGCTATTACCTGTGGGTGCTCATTATAAATATAAGATGGAAGGATATCCTATCATCAATGCCAGTGAGTCTCTATAGTAGTTATTATCACAAAATGGGTAATAAAAATGAAATAACAGCAATTGACCTGCTTGGCGTTCACGATTTTTCACCAGACCACTCAAATCGCCATGTTACATTGGTGAGGTTTTTCGAAAAACTGCCTTTCCCAAGTGAAATGGGTATCGACTATCTGGATTTTATTTTCGAGGATTATAAAAATATAAAAGAAGAGTGTCGGCATAAAGTAAACATAAATAACCTAACAAAAAGCGATGAGTTAATTGTCTTTGCACTTGATTACCTTGAAAAGAAAGGGACGGTGAAAAGAAGTGGGCTAATGCCACTCACGCATCATGACAACCGGCCTGCATTAATCACGCATATCTATCTTGAGTGTCGAGAAAACCCCGATTTTTCTGGTAGGATGAATTTGCTATTAAAGGCTTGGTCGCAGCATAAAGCACGCAAAGTGCCAAGGAAAACCGTAAGAAAATCACAGGCTCATACGCTTCCCGTTATCAGTGAATCTGATGCTAAATTACTTCTTGAAATAGCAATGAAATTTGACGTAGGTGAGGAGGATGTTTTGAGTGACGCAATAGCCTCCTATTATGATCTGATGATGAAGATTTAATTTTTCACGATAATGCTATTTTTAGGGAAAAGGTATTTTTATAGCCCGCTCATTTGGGCGTGTGAAAAATCGCCTATAATCTGGTGATAACATAGATTCTACCAAGATAAAAATAGGTCAAGCAAGGGTTCGTAATTATTTAACACCTGAGTGCTAAATCAACACATTTTCACACCTATATCACTGAAGGGAATTACGCCACAGCCTTGAGCGTGGCGTGTGTTTTCCACTCAATGAAACAGGTCACAGTATGAATGATGAGACACCCTCTCTTTCCCCGTTATCACGATGGCTGGATGCTTTATACGCCAAAGCCCTACAAGGTGGCCCAGGCATCAGTTCTGCTCATCAGTTGGCAGAGCTGTACCGCAATACCTTTTCAACCCCGCAAAGCGCCGCCCTGAGTCTGGTTCGCTGGGAAGCCGCCAAGGCGGCTACCAGTGGGTTTATGCTGGGTGTGGGTGGCATGGTCACGCTTCCTATTGCGCTACCCGCCAGCCTGGTTGGGCCGTTATTGCTCCAGTTCAGGTTGATTGCCGCTATTGCCCTGCTGGGCGGATACGATGTTCACGACTTGCGTACCCGTCATCTGAGTTATCTCTGCCTCGGCGGCACTGTCGCTAAAGACGCCTTGCAGGCGTATGGCACCTGTTTGTTCCAACAGATGTCTACACGCTCCCTTGAACAGATGACTGAAAAAACCGCCACAGGCTTGGCCACTCGGCTGACTACTCGCCTCCCCACGACTCACCTAAGCCATCTTGTGCCACTGCTGAGTGGCGTCGTCAGCGGCGGTCTGGATTATCTGGCAGTACGGTCTGCAGGGGCATTGGCCTGTGCCGCCTTTTTGCCTAAGGCCTGAACCTATCTTTGTCTTACCTGCCGCGTCACATCCTGTCCAATTCAACCCTTCAGTTTCAGGAAAATCACCTTTTTGACCGCCATACCCTGTCTGGCCTCTCCGTTACAGTAGTCGCCAGTTCACGGCTTACGGCCTACACAGGAGAAATACCATGGCGACCTACCGCATCGACCCCGACCTGACATTTTTAGGGCAATGCACCAACGACGACCTGGGCGCACTGGTCTCTGTGCTCACCCACGATACCAAAGACGGCAAAAAGCGCTGGTCCGAAAGCCTGACCAGCACCCCGGAATATAGCCTGTTTTACCCCGACCACCAGAAGTATTGGACAGCCATCGGGGCTGAACTCCAGGCGTTCGGGGGCAACAGTCTGGCTACCCTGACTCGACGAAACAAGGGCGTACTCTACCGGGAGTTGCTGACTGATGTGTGCAAAAAACTCAAAGTCAATGTCAACAAAGACAGCACCATTGAAACGATAGAACTGAACATGTTGTTGAAAGTGATGGAAAAAAGCCTGTCAAAAATGACCGAAGAGGAATTACAGCAGTTGTCGCAAGATATGCAACTAAACCTGTCCAACCCAACACCTTCATTGATTCTGATAGCGGTACAGACAGCCATTCTCACCTCGGGTGTGGCGGCGCTGGAAATGGCCACACTGGCGGCCATCAGCGTCATCAATGCCCTGGGAGGGATAGCCACGATGGGGGCTTACTTTGTTGCACAGCGAGCCCTGACCGTACTGGCTGGTCCCATCGGCTTGACGCTGAGTTCTGCCTGGCTCATTGCCGACGTCACCGGCCCAGCCTATCGGGTCACCGTACCGGCCTGCATCATTGTGGCCTACCTGCGCCAGAAACACCTCGCACAACAATAACCAACGCCCCTGTACGGTCGTGCAGGGGAACTTTTCACTCAGGGAATCGATTATGTCCGCACAGGAACGTCGCCATGACAGGCTCGCTTACCGGCTAGCCTCCATAATCAGTCGGCTCTTCAATGGCGAATCCCTCTCCGTGGCTGCGTTGGCCCGGGAGTTCAATGTCTCGTTACGTACATTGGACCGGGATTTCAACACGCGTCTGGTTGGTCTGGATATGGATCACCGCGAGGGTTGCTATCGGCTGGCTGACTCCCAACGCCCCTTTCGTACCGACAGGGACATCATCCAGTTTGCCAGCATTACTGACGTGAAGCAGTTCTTTCCCGCACTGGACAGAAAGTTACTGTCCGTGCTGCTCAACAGAGAACTAGACTCGCCCTATATCGTCTATAATGCGCCCCCCAAGCGGTTGCCGTCGTTATTCGGTGGGTTTTATGCCATTACCCAGGCCATTGTGGAAAACCGCATTATCCGCTTTGTTTACGAAGGACTGAAACACTCAGCCGCAGAACCCTACAAACTGATTTATTTTGCCGGGGATTGGTATCTGTGTGCTGCCATCAACAACATCATTCAGGTGTTTGACATGCACCACCTGAGCGATATCACGCTGACCATCAGCACATTCGTCAAAAAGGAGGCCATCAACACCATCATCAGCGAAGAGAAATTCATCACCGCGTTACCGCATTTTCAATATATCAAGGCATTGACCGCATCCGAATCAGGTCAATAAATATCACAGCATCGTCTATTATCTTGTTAATTAGGGGAGCATCATGTCTCTATTTCGCCACCTTGCTACGGCTACGGGAATTATCGGCACCCTGTTTGTTGCCTGCCAGGCACAAAAAGCCGCCGCTGACACAATGAAAGCGAATGCCTTTTCATCAGGAAATATTCGTACTGGGCGAGCAGGTGCCCTCTTCATCACCACACTGTTTATCGGTGGTCTGGCAGATGCCCTTATCAAACGGACATTCTCCTGAAAAACAATAACGCCACCGACGGCCCCATTCACAGACTCGTTTTATTCACACGCCATAATCAATAAGGAATCTTTGATGAAACTGACATTATCCCAATCTATCGTAGCAAGCCTGATTTTTACCTCCACGCTGACAATGGCCTCTCCGTGGCAAAGTGGTTACAGCAACGGTAACGACGTCTATACCACCACAGATAAAAGTGGTTCGGTCAAATTCGTGTTGTCCTGTGATGGTTTTGCCACAACGGCAGCCGAAATCGTCAATGCCAAGAATAACAAACAGCTTGCTTACAACTATGCCATTCCCGGTGTCAACGTTATGTCCGTGACGATTGATGGACAATCCTACCCTGCGCCATTCAGTCAGGAGGTGTACAACACGCCACAGAAATTTTCAGCCTTCTATAACGCCTTCCGCAATGCACGCAGCCTGGAGATGACCGTGGGGAATAAACGCTATACTTTCCCAACAGAAGGGCTCAAACAGGCGTTTCCTGCCTATGGCGGTCCTGACTATAAATGCCATGTGCAAAAATAATGGCATTGATTGTTGATAAACCCCAGCGTTTTATTTTCCGTCAATAAATATCTATACCAGCGTGAATAACTGGATTTAATCAGGCAAGAAGACTGACGCTCTTCTTGCCTGTGATCCCTATCATTCTTTAACACAAGAGGAGGTATTAATACTGACGTATTAATACACTTCATAAACCTCCCTTCCTGAGAGGTTTCCCTCCTTACGGATTGTCATCCATATTATTAACGACATTTCTGTAAAAAATAAATTAGCAGCATTCAACAGGCTCCCCGGTTATCCGGTGGAGCCTGCTTTGTTATTTAGCGATAATTGAAAAAGGAAAGACTCATGACACGTTTAGCCTCCCGTTTTGGTCGGGTGAATTCCGTTCGCCGCGACCGCCCATTAACCGTTGATGAGTTAGCCCAGTACGTGCCCAGCGTCCTGGGGGACGACAAACATCAATCCCGCAGTGCCCGTTACGCCTATATTCCGACCATTACGTTGCTGGACCGGTTGAGAGAAGAAGGCTTTGAACCGTTCTTCGCCTGCCAGACCCGTGTGCGAGATGTGGATAAACGTGAACATACCAAGCACATGCTGCGACTGCGTCGTTCAGGGCAAATCACCCAGAAAGAAGTACAGGAAATCATTCTACTAAATAGCCACGATGGCTCTTCGAGCTATCAAATGCTACCAGGCTGGTTCCGTCAAATTTGCAGTAACGGTCTGGTCTGCGGCCAGAGTTTTGGCGAAATTCGTGTGCCACACCAGGGGAATGCCGTGGAAAAGGTCATTGAAGGGGCCTACGAGGTCTTGGGGATATTTGACCGGATAGAAGAAAGCCGCGAAAGCATGCTGGCATTAACATTGACGCCGGAGCATCAACATGCGCTGGCGCACGCAGCACTGACCTACCGTTACGGCGAAGAACATCATCCGGTGACCGAAAGCCAAATCCTGATGCCCCGCCGCTGGGAAGACAAGAAAGATGATTTGTGGACAACTTTTCAACGGGTTCAGGAAAACCTGAGCAAAGGGGGATTATCGGGTCGCAGTGCCACAGGAAAACGGGCACAGACCCGTGCGATAAATGGGATTGATGGCGATATCAAGCTCAACCGGGCGTTATGGGTGATGGCAGAGCAACTTAGGCTGGCGGTGGCCTGATGTGGACAATCCCTGCCAACGCCAGACAGACAATCCCACATCCGGTGCTACTGGATAACACACCCGATTGTCATTCAATATCCGATGACGATCTGTGCGCCTGGTGCAGCCATCTTTGTTATCGACCGGGTGAAGTCAGCCTGTGCCGGTTAATTGAAGAGGATGGTGACTGGCCTGTCCGTTTTGACGCTAACGGCTATGCCCAATCCTGCACCGAATTACACCTGATAATCCCCAACACACCTCAAAACGGCTAAATACAGCAATGTGCACTGCTTCTGCCTGACAATAGACGATCGGTTTTAACGATCAGTTTCCGGATATTGATCTGCACAACCCATTATCTTTGCCGTTTATGGGCCGATAAGATGAGTGTGGTTGTCTGTCGGTATATTGATGACACTCCAGCAAAACTTTTTGTTACGCCAACATCCAGGGAAACACAACGTTTTTTTAAGAAGGTCAGGAAGTAGCAATCAACCGTCTACTTCTCCATAAACCTCTATTCAATAAATACTTGCTTTTCTTACCACTCTCCAACGTACAGGCTCCCCGGTTTTCCGGCGGAGCCTGTTTTGTTATTTATCGCATCAATAAGGATATTTTCTATGAATACACATCTTACCGCGTCTACAGCAACACCTCTGCAAAGCACGCTGACCGCCACTGTTGTGCCTGGCAACCAGCGCTCTCGTTTCTGGCCGCAACACTTCGGCAGCATACCGCAATGGCTCATTCTGGAGGCGCATATCTTCGGCTGGCTAGATCGCCTGTGCGCCGATTACCACGGTGGGCAGTGGGCGTTTTACGCGCTCAGTAACGGTGGGGCCTATATCGCCCCCGAGGCTGATAGCGATGAAAATTGGACGCTGTTTAACCTCATGAACGGCAACGGGGCAGATATGAGTGCGGAAGCCGCAGGGATCACCGCCTGCCTGATGGCCTACAGCCACCACGCCTGCCGCACCGAGAGCGAAGCCATGACTGACCATTTCTACCGGTTACGGGAATACGCACTGCACCATCCCGACAGCCGCGCCATTTTCGCCCTGATTGACTGAGAGCATCAACATGAATTCCTCAACATTATTAGCGTCAACCGCACTGCCGTTAACGGCGCAACGCACGGTGAAACGTGCTCTGTCATTACTGGAAAAACATCTGCGTGAACCAGGAGCCTTATTTACCTCCACCAACACCGCACGCGACTGGTTACGTTTGCAACTCGCCGGGCTGGAGCGTGAAGTGTTTATCGTGTTGTATCTCGATAATCAGCACCGGCTGCTGGCATGTGAAACGTTATTCACCGGCAGTATCAGAAGCACGGAAGTCCATCCCCGTGAAGTGGTGAAGGCCGCACTTCGCCACAACGCAGCAGCCGTTATTCTGGCGCATAACCATCCCTCTGGAGAAACTGAACCCAGTCAGGCCGACCGACAAATCACCGACAGGCTGGTCAACGCGCTGGTACTGGTTGATGTGAAGGTCTTGGACCATCTGATTGTCGGTGGTCTGGATATCGTGTCATTCACCGAACGCGGCTGGTTACCTGGCTGATAGCAATCACCCTCATTTCCTCACCCTCATTTTCAAGGAGCATGCTTTATGGGCTGGTTATTTTCACACCGCTCTCGCCGTGAGCTGATCGCGGCACTGATCCAAACCGATGACACTGAACACTATCATCACGTGACGCTGGCGCATGCGCTACGAGGCAATGTCCTGTGGTCGGTTGTCCAAAGCACACCGAAAGATCCGTCCAAAGCCTCCAGAACCGCGATCCACTGTACCCTGATGCAAGGTTCCGGCGGAAGTTAGGGCTACAAGGCGATGGATGAATCGGTACAGCCTTGTTACTACAGTTGTCCAAAGAAATACCTGACTATGGCCCCAGAAATCAGCCCGGAATGGCGTGAGAAGGTATTGGCGCATCACCAACGCTGTTATCCACAAGTGGGCGCAATAAAGGAAGGAAACTACAGATGATCGCCACAACCCCTCTTTTGCGTTTCGGTCTGCAATGCAGTTCGGCACATATCAGTGAAGACGACAATGCGGTGCTGTACCGGATCTCGCATTGTCAGGATGAATTTAGCGACGGTGAATGGATCTCGTTTTCGGGCACCGGCTATTTGCTGCGATTGGATGCGTGGACCCACCCAGTGTTGCAACTCAAACGACTGGGGCTTTCCAAGTCCTGCCGCCATCTGGTCACCACGCTGATAAAGCGACACAAACTGAGCTACCTGCATATTGATGCCCTGGGTGAGGTCTTGCCCGGCTTTACCACCTTCGACTGGTAATATCCCCAAGTTTCACCTTTGCCTTATCCATTTATTTTCAAAGGACACTTTCTCATGAACACGAGCACATCGCCCGTGCCTGGCGTATTCCATTTTCTGCAACATGGCAACGTGAAATCGCAAGACTGGCAATCTTTATGCCAGGCCACCACCACAGCTTACCAGCAACTGTGTCAACACCCAGACAAGCTGGGATTAACCGCAGCACCCGTTACCTGTGAACACACCGGCAACCGCCGATACTGCTTCGACAACAACCTGATGGGATTGGGCATGATCGGCTTTAACGGTGAACGGATTGCGCATCAGGCAGGCGATCCGTTCATCCTCTACCAACGCCAGACACCTTATGCCCTGATCCGCTGCGATACGCGGGGTTATCCGTACCAGTGGCTGGTGATAACTGTACTAATTCTGGCCAATACGCAGTGCCCCACGACCTGGACGATTGAATCTGATGTCCCTGTGAAGCAATGGCGGAAAGTCGCCCATTGGTTGACCCACCACTGTCAGTTACCGGTTTCCCCACTCTCTTGAGGTTAATTCACCATGATGATTATCAACACAGCCACACCGATTACCGCGAATGCCCGTCAAGCTTTGGCAGAGTATCAGCAACTACTTGCCTGGTTGCTGGCTCACTGTTACGGCCTGGAGCTTAACGATACGCCCTATCACGACGATCAGGCCATAGCACAACAGATTGAGCATGGCGTCACGGTACGGGAAACCGTCAATGAACTGGTGGAGAAGTTCGACCTGGTACGCATTGATCGCCCCGGATTCAGTCTGATGGCACAAGACCCGACCCTGAACGGTGGCGATATGTTACGTGCCCGCAGTGCGCTGGGCTTGCGCAGCCCGGTCATTAGACGCCTCACCTGACAGCCCTTCACTTACCTCACTAATCCAACAACACGCCAGCTTCACCGCTGGCGTTTTACTTTTTCAAGTTCAAGGAATTTTGGCAATGAAGGAAACACAATCCAATATCACCAGCAACGACAGTACTCCGTCGCCTGTCTGGGGCCTACAATCTGCTATCACACCACGCCTGGGAGCCCGGTTGGTCCAGCAGGGTAATCATCTGCATTTTCTGGCTGACCGTGCCGGTTTTGTTGGCACATTTGATCCTGATGCGCTTAAAACGCTGGATGCCGCTTTCCCTGCGCTGATTGAACAGTTGGAAGCCTGTCTGCGGTCTGGTGAACTCGATCCACGCCGTCAGCATTGCGTCACCGTCCAGCACGCCGGTTTTAGCTGTGAAGCGGATTCGCTAGGTAGTTTTGGGTATGTCTATATCGCTGTTTATCAGACAACACCGCCCAACCCGGTATAAGCCGTAAGCCCTCACACTCCCCCAACCTTTAACCCTGCCTGCGATGACGCGGGTATTTTGTTTCTAAGGAATTCAGCGATGCCAACCACATTGAATACCGTCATTGAACCCGACGTATTGACCGGCCACACTGAAGTGATTTGCTCTACCAGCATTGAACGTATCGTCACCGGGCGTAATGCCGCGCTGGCGCAGATTGAAGCCCTTATTCACTAGCTTGAAGATATCTCGGCCATAACCAACAGCATCGGTGGAGGAATAGCCAGAGACTGGGCCATGCGACAAGAGTTCCGCTGTGGCTGCTGGCTCATGGAGAAAGCAGAAACGGCCATGCCGGTGATCACCCGCAATCTTGATCGCGATTTATGGCAAGATCTGATGAAGAAATCAGGCATGCTCAGCGTGATGGACGCTCAGGCGCGTGACCAGTGGTACAGAAACCTGGAGAGCAAAGACTTGCCCGCTATCAGCGAAGAAAGTATCTACACAACATTCGAGCAATTGCACCGTGATAAGGGTGAGGTATTTGAACGGGGCGTGATCAACGTCTTCAAGTCGCTCTCATGGGATTACAAGTCTAATCACCCTTGTAAATTTGGCAAAAAAATAATCGTCAACGGTCTGGTCAGTTACAACCAATGGGGATTTACACTAAATCACAGTTACCGGCGTGACCAACTGGCCGATCTGGAGAGGATGCTGCATTTACTGGATGGCAAACCGCTGCCTGATAACCGTAGCGATATTACCACGCGGCTTTATGAGCATATTCGTGCCAATCCGCAGATGGCGAAGGTGTATGAAGATGAGTATTTTTCGATGAAATACTTCATGAAAGGCTCCGCGCATCTAACATTTAAGAAACCGGCGTTGGTGGATAAGATGAACGATATTATCACCAAACATTACCCAGGAATGCTGGCCGCTCGGTAGGTTGCCGGTATCTTCCTGTGTAGGGCCTGCTCCGATTCGAGTCCCGAAATCAATGATTTTATGTGTTGGTATCGATGTTGGTATAATATAAAAAATTAAATTTTTATTTATTTTAAATCAAAGGATTAATCATTATGTGCGAGTCCGGCCTTCGCACCATTAGTCAGTACGCAAATCAAGTCGCCTTCGAGCGGCTTTTTTTGTGCCTGAAATTCAGTATTCGCAAGGCTTCTTGAGGTTTTTCAGACAACCTGATTCAATCAACATCAACTTGGGGTTTACGTACGAACGTCTGCAATTTGCTTTGCCACCGGATTGATTGAACGGAAAAACTCAGTGATTTCATTGCTAACCAGTGCTCAGTACTCTAGTAGAACAGTAGGCTAGGTGTCGTATGTTTGCTAGGGTTATCCATTCGCAACTCTAAATGCTTCAGACATTCTTTCCTGCTCCCGAAGAGATAGTCCCAAACCATCAGCAATTGTCCTCCATTGAGCCACGATCCCCATAAAGTTTTCAATAATTTCATCGGCCTGCGTCAAGCTCAAACGGAAATATTCAGCGACTTCACGTGCCAGTTCGAGATCTAGTGCATTATCTGCTTCGGTGATATTAAGCTTTAGGCCGTCAGACCAAGGAACGGGGTTCATATCGTAGGCTTCAGAAAGCCGCCAGCCTTTACCAGGGACCAAAATGAAACCATGATTGCGTAGGTGATCATCGGTGTTAGAGACAAGAATATTGAAAACAATCCTTGACCAGAGTTCTTGCAGGTCGGTTTTTGTTTGTGCGCCATGTCTTATCAGGACGTCTGCAAGTTCAAGATAACTGACACCTGTAGAGGCATCATCACCATCTTGATGTCTGGTCATTGTCATGGCAGAAGCAAAATGAAGGCGCTGGCCGGATCCTGTACGGTCGAACCGACGGACCATAAAGCAGTGGTAATCGCTGGCATATTTATGCGCTTCAGCTGTTGCGACGTTCAGCCCACAACCCACGGCGAGAGCATTGGCCACCATCTCCCAGCCGCCAACATCGTAATCATCTTTGGTGCTGGGAAATTTTGCGATATAGAGATGGCCATGCTTGTCCACGACACTTGCTTTGGGCCTTGCGCCACCTAGAGAACCACCCGGAGCAATGAGCATCCGCAGCCATTCCTGACCCTGTAGGGATGTATTGTCTGGATCATCTTCTAGTGCGCGGCTTGCCCTTTCTAAAGCGTGAATTTCGGTAAAGGGAGGAGCCGCTTCGTCAGCTCGGTTATCAAGAAATTCACCTTCATCATTAAGCTTGTAGCGTAGGGCCCCTACTCGATAAAGATCATGTACACCCAAGAGATAATTTGATTCGTATAGCCTGGTTCCTTCAGTTTGGATGCCGGCACGAATATCCCGTTCAAGGCGACGCTTCATCAGTATTCGGCCCCAGCGATCGGGACTGGAGTCGCCAAATATGCCGAATTTATCCCGTGGGTGAGTGGGGTACTGGGCACCTTCGAATAAAAGAATTTCTGGATCAAGTTGCAAACGATTGAGGTCGGGATCGGCCAATGCTAGAGGGTCATACTGAAATTCAAATAACTCTCGCGTACGAGTTTGTCGGCTATGCAGGAAGCCAACTCGCTTTGGCCCGTGCATTCCATCCCAGTCTGCATATACCCCAATCATCGCCATCGTTAGCTCCCTTTGATTGACTTCTTCAATGGTTTTAGCAGAGCAACCAGATCGGCCGACGTTGTGCCTGTCGTTTTGCGGGCCGTATTGTTTGCTACGGAGCCAGCTTTTGTTGTTGCAGCTGCCTGTTTGTCTGATCTTTCGTACCTGTAGGCAACCTCAGGGCGCGGTTTTTTGTCTGCCGGGGCTTTACTTGGTTTTGCCTTGGAAGTGAAAACGATGTCGTTCTTTATCAGCCGGGAATCCTGAAGTTGGCGACCTAGTTGATCTTCGGCGGCCAACTGATTCAGATCGTTTTCAAGCCCTAACACCTGCATGACAGATAAATATGCACCTATAGTAACGCCTGCTCCCCCTGCCTCAAGCGAACGCAGTGTCATTGGCGACATACCTGCCCGTTCTGCCACCTGTTTGGCCGTTAGTTTGCGCCGAAGACGCGCAAGTTTCAGCCGCTCACCAAAATCAGTCAGCAATTGGTTAGTTGTAGGAAGTAATGGTGCTGTTTTTTTCGCCATGATGTCAATATTTTATCTTTTTAGTACAGATTACGCCATAATATTAGCATAATTTCGACATGAAGCAGCAAGGGGATGACGTGTGATGCTAATATTTTTACTAAAAATGGTTTAAAACGCCAGAATATTAGCACTTTTGAAACTGCTTCGAAGGAGGGAAGGGGATTTGTACGTATTCACTGCCCCGTATCTGCATCGTCCATTTATGCAACGTCTGTGTTACCTGGGCTCTTATGTTCCTTGCAGATAGTCAACTCGTACTAAAAGCACCCCGCTGAACCTCTGGGATGTCTAGCTTAAGGTTTGGCCCGCTTTCCAGCTTAGCCAGCAAGGATTATCATACTATCGAGACTACAGATCTAGAGAGTGTGCTATGCAACATATTATTGAAGGTTTCCTCAGTTTCCAGAAAGAGATTTTCCCGCAGCGTAAGGAGCTCTTTCGCAGCCTTGCCTCCAGCCAGAATCCTAAAGCGCTTTTTATTTCGTGTTCTGACAGCCGCCTGGTACCCGAGCTGGTAACCCAGCAAGATCCGGGGCAGCTTTTCGTTATCCGTAACGCAGGCAACATCGTCCCTTCCTTTGGCCCGGAGCCGGGTGGGGTGTCGGCGACCATCGAATACGCGGTTGTGGCGCTAGGCGTTACTGATATCGTGATTTGCGGCCACTCGAACTGCGGCGCCATGAAGGCTATCGCTTCTTGCCAGTGCCTTGACCCGATGCCTGCTGTTGCTCACTGGCTACACTATGCGGACGCGGCCAAAGCGGTGGTAGAGAAGAAAACCTGGAATAGCGAAATCGACAAAGTTAACGCTATGGTTGAAGAGAACGTGATAGCCCAGCTAAATAATATTAAGACTCACCCGTCCGTTGCCGTTGGGCTGCGCGACAACGCACTACGCCTGCACGGCTGGGTGTACGACATCGAAAGTGGCGAGATCCGCACGCTGGATAAAAATACCAAGAATTTCATTTCTCTGGCGGATAACCCCGAGGTGTACTTCGAATAACAGATGCTTGACTATGAGTGGGACCGCTCCTGGGCAGAAAACCAGGAGCCTTCTGCCTGGCGTCCTTATCTGCTATATTCGCCAGGTGGAAATTATTTAAGCAATCGGGGGTAGGTCGTTAATGGAAAACGAAGAACATATCAGTAACATTATAAAAACGCACCTCGAAGCGACATTAAACGATCTCGGGGAATTTATCTGGGCATATGTGGTGTTATCGAAAAAAGATATGTCCTGCATCTTTGGGGTAACCAACTATCCTGGTGAGTGGGTAGAGCATTATAAAGCCAACGGTTTACAGTATACCGATCCGGTGGTGATCACTGCGCTCAACCGGCTAACGCCTTTTTCATGGGATGAAAATCTGATGACGGGGGGAGGGTTTCATTTTTCCGAACTCTTCGAGCGGGCCAGGAAATTTGGACTGAATAACGGCTATACGTTTGTATTGCATGATTATAATAATAACCTGGTCACGTTATCTTTTATTCTTGCCCCTGAAACCAGAGCGGAATTAACCCAAACGCTGATCAAGAATAAAGGTGACATCTCTGTTTTACTGGCGTCAGTGCATGAGATATATCTAACCCTGAATTCGCTGTCAGAAAAAAACGCCTCTCGCTCGGAAAAAAGCGCCCAATTTACCGAACGGGAAAACGAAATCCTCTACTGGGCCAGCGTGGGCAAAACCTATCAGGAAACGGGGATGATCCTGGGGATCACTACGCGTACGGTCAAGTTTCATATGTCCAACATCGTCAAAAAGCTTGGAGTCGCAAATGCCCGGCATGCAATACGTCTAGGTGTGGAACTTCAACTGATTAAACCGGTTAGTTGATTACAAAGAAGGCTCAGCCGCCAGCGGCCAGTCGTTCAGCCTGGTTTCGTCCGCTGTGCTGTACTTGCTGAATATCTTGGCTTTTAGCTTCCTCTGGCTCTCAGAGTCGACATGGCCGAGCAACAGATAGACCGGCTCATCTTTCTCGGAAACACCGGTTTCCAACACGGTGACATTCCAGCCGGAGGTTCTGATGATGTGCATCATCGGATGGCTGGCGACGGCAAGAATGCCATCATAGTGATGTTGCCGCGCGTAGTTAATCAGTGAGAGAAACAAAGCCATAGTGACAGGAAATTTACGGCCTAACAGCGAGTGGGTTCTTTCTTTATCCACGAAGAAACGCGTGGATTCAATGTAGTTGCCTTCTGGAATGTTGACATTGTTAAAGAATGAGGAGAATGTACTGTTCAACATATTTTGGTATTTCATGTCTATCATCCTGGTTCCGCATATAATCATGCCGTTCTCCACGCCGAAAATATAATTGGTCTTGTCATTATCAAACTGATCGACCTCCTTGCCGTCAGAGCAGTCGACAGCCCATTGCAGTCTGTCTTTAAAGGTATTTTTTCTTAACATAAAGAGATCTTCAGATTTCTCATTGCTCATTGAAGCATAGTTAACGCTGTAAATATTAAACATAATGTCACCTGTGAATGAATATATAGAGATAAGTTCATCCGGTAACATCAGTGAAGTTTCATTAAGAGCATGCCGGTACAAAGGAATGATAATGCTTTTTAATAGATTTACGCTAACCTTATTATAGGAATAAACGGGTTTTTAGCCGGTGTTGGGTGGGGCGTTTTAGGCGACACTCTGGGCTTAAAAGTGATATGTTTCTTACCACGTGCGGACCCGAGGGAGCAGCAACGGTAACTTTTACCCATTTTTTACAACTTTATACAGATAACAGACAACTCTCCGGCCGATAAGGGCAAGAATGGATTCGATTCTTTTGACAAGGAGCTTCACCATGGATCTGAAATGTATTTTTGCGTTATTCACCCTGTCGGTGCTGCCATGGAGTGCCAGTGCCGCTCCGGCTGCCCCCAAGGTCGTCGTAAAGTCTGAAGTTGCCTCGCCAGTGGTGTTGGAAAATACCCAGGATAAAAACTACCTGAAAATCTCGTTGGTGGGCTATCCGCTGCCGCAGGAAAAACGCAGCCCGATCAATCTGGCGCTGGTCATCGACCGCTCCACCTCAATGAGTGGAGATCGTATCGAAAACGCCAGAAAGGCGGCGATCGCCGCTGTGAACATGCTCAACGGTAATGACACGCTTTCGGTCGTTGTCTATGACTCCGGGGTTGAGGTGGTGATCCCTGCCACCAAGGTCAAAGATACCAAAGAACTGATTAATAAAATTAACAAAAGTATTGAACCGCGTGGGATGACGGCGCTGTTTGCCGGGGTGAGCAAGGGTATCGATCAGGTAAGCAAGCATCTGGATAAAGAGCAGGTTAACCGAATTGTTCTGCTTTCCGACGGGCAGGCTAACGTTGGGCCAACCTCCAACAGTGAGCTGGCCGAGCTGGCCAAACTGGCGGCCAAGAAAGGCATTGCTATTACCACTATCGGCATTGGTGATGGTTATAACGAAGATCTGATGACCACCATTGCTGGCTATAGCGATGGCAACCATGCCTTTGTTGAGCAATCCAGCGATCTGGAAAAGACCTTCGCCTACGAGTTTAACGACGCTATGTCCGTGGTGGCGCAGGATGTGGTGGTGGTGATCAAAACCGCCGATAAGGTTACGCCGGTTCGTCTGTTGGGGCGTGATGGCAGCATCAGCGGCAATACGGTCACCGTGAAACTGAACCAGCTGTATTCCAATCAGGAAAAATATGTTCTGCTGGAAGTGATCCCGGCCAAGGGCAGCAACGCCCAGAGCAAACCGCTGGCCGATGTGAACGTGCGTTATGCCAACCTGAGCACCAAACAGGTCGATACCTTCAATGAGAAGGTGGCGGTGCGTTATAGCCAATCCGCTAAGGACGTGAGTGCCGCTCAGGTTGATGAGGTGCTGGTGGACTCGGCCATTCAGAAGGCGGCAATTGAAAATGAGCGCGCGGTAGAGCTGATGGATGCCGGCAAAATGGAAGAGGCCAAACAGGTATTTAGCGCTAACGCGGCAGCCTTGGAAAGTTTGCCTGTCAGCGCCGCGCCAGCCAGACAAAAAGCCGAAGCCAGCGCGCAGAAGAACAAAGACCTGATGGGTAAAATGGAAAGCGACAGCAAGGAGTCGACCCGTAAGGCAGTGAAAGAGCAGAACTACAACATCAAAACCCAGAAGAACCAGTAGCAGGGAGCCTAATGAGCCAGCGTACTTCCAGAAGTTTGACGGTTTTTATCATCATCACCGTGGCGATCTTCAGCCTGATCGCCTATCTGGGAGTGCGCACCCTTGAGCACGAAGTGCTGCTACGCCATTACCAATCCCAAACCATGGCACAGACGCGCGTCACGCAGGCCAGCGACAGCGTTATGGACATCCTGCGGCAGAAAGCGACGCGGCTGGACGCGATCACCGACTATATTCAGCACAACGAACAGGCGCTCAAGGAGCTGGTCGAGAAGGATCACGACATTGATGGCGTGTTTGTCCTGCAGAAAAATCGGTTGTTGTATCCCAACGAAAACGGCCCACTGAGCCAAAAAGAATTAGCCTGGGTTCAGGCCATCACCCCGCTGGTGAACGATCCTTCCTTGCTGTATGGCCACAACGTAAAAAGCGAAATGGCTATCCCACAATCCGGCTGGTATATCACCGGCGAGGTGCATGAGCCGCTGTTGATCTACTGGCGCACTATCGGCAGCGAGACCATCGGATTTCGGGTTCCTTATATCAAGTTGCTATCGGACGTGATCAATGCGGTTAACTTCGATTTTGGCAAAGACACGCTGGTGCTGGTAGAGAACGGGCGCCTGCTGTACCAAAGCAATCCTTACGTCGAGCTGGGAAACCAGCCGCCGTTGGCCGAACAGAGCCTGCCTTATCCGCTTACCGGCTGGCAGGTGAGCTATTACGGCAAAGCGGCCAGTACTACGGCGGTCTACCTGTGGGGCGGGGCGTTTATCCTGCTAATGCTGGCCATCATGGGCTTGATCATTTTCCGCCTCTACCGGGAATACACCCAGACGGCACGGCTGGCGCGCCAGCAGGTGGATTTTGTCAGTCAGGTGTCCCACGAGCTGAAAACGCCGCTGACTAATATCACGCTGTATGCAGAGTTGCTGAAAGAAGAGCTGGATGAACAGCACAATGAAGGACTGCGTTACCTGGACGTGATAATCGGTGAGAGCCAGCGCCTATCGCGCCTGATCCAGAACATTCTGAGTTTTACCCGCGAGCCGAAGCTGCACATTCAGCCCATTGACCTCAACCCGCTGCTGGCGAAGATTACTCAGACTTTCACTCCGTCATATCAGGCCAAGGGGATGACGATTTCCCTCTCATTATGCGAAAGCGTGGTGGTGCAGAGTGATATCGATCGCCTGACGCAGATTATCAATAACCTGCTGAGCAATGCGGAAAAGTATGCCACGGCCGGGAAACAGGTCGATATGCAGGTGGAGTACAGTACGGACTCGGTGGATATCCATGTGCGGGATTATGGTGCCGGTATTACCGAGAAAGAGCTCAGGATGATCTTCCTGCCCTTTTACCGTGTGAAGTCAGCCATTACCGAGGGTGTTTCGGGCACCGGCATTGGCCTGACGATTGCCCAGCAGCTGGCGCACAGCCTGGGTGGGGAGATCCTGGTGGCTCCGCAGTCGCCTGGGGTACGCTTCACCTTGCGGCTGGCGCGTAAAATAACGGCAAGTGTAATCACCACAGGGAGTCATGATGAAAATACTGGTCGTTGAAGACGATACGAACATTCGCCAGGGATTGGTCGAGGCGCTTTCCCGCGAGGGCTACATCCTGATTGCCGCAGAGAATGGCAAAGTGGCGCTGGAGATGTATCAGCAGGAAAAACCGGATTTTATCATCCTCGATATCATGATGCCGGAGCTGGATGGTTACGCGGTATGCCGAGAGATCCGCAAACAAGATGAGCAGATCCCGATTATCTTTTTGTCCGCCAAGGATGAAGAGATTGACCGGGTGGTCGGGTTGGAGCTGGGAGCCGATGATTACATCAGCAAGCCGTTTGGCATTCACGAGATCCGCGCCAGGATCAAGACCATCGCCCGGCGTTGCCTGCGTAGCAAGACCGCGCAGCCAGATGCCAGCTTTTGCTTTGGTGATTTAACCGTGTACCCCAATGAGCTGTGCGCTCTGCGCCAGACGGCGAGGTTGGAGCTTTCACTGCGCGAGGTGAAAATCCTGGAGTGCCTCTATCAGCACAAGAATAAGGTTGTCACGCGCGAGATGCTGTTCGATGCTGCCTGGGGCTATGATTTCCTGCCTAACAGCCGCACGTTGGATCAGCATATCTCCAAGCTGCGCAAGACCATTGAGCTCGATGCGAATAGTCCGTTATTGATTCGCACCGTGCATGGGATGGGGTATCGGTATTTGGGGTGAGGGTGGGGCACAGGGAGCAGTAGGCTGTACCAGCCCTTGGTATTTTTGCCCTTTAGCCTCTTTTTAATCTCGCACCTCCAACCAATGCGGCCATTCAGAACCAGCTAACTTACCAAGTGCTGGTCTGTCATCTTTTCATACGTTGAAATAATATGTTCACTGAGCTTATTATCCCTATTGAAAGTCACCAGCAGGTGGCGTGTTGCACGGGTGAAACCAACATAAAGTTTTTTAATGTCATCACTTAAGTCATCTTCTTTACTAGATGAATTACAACTATCAATAACGGCAACTGAATGGAATTCTAGTCCTTTACTGCTAGGTAAGGGCATAATGCAAACTTTATTCTCAAGAGGATCGTATTTCTTCTTGTCATTAGATTTAATGATGAGGTTAAAAGGTATGGAATTATTTTCTAGTACCTTCACAATATTGTCAGGAAGGCATTTTGTTGAAGGGCACAAGATAGCCATATCATGCCATGCGATACCATTCTTATGCTCTTTGGTTAACCATTGAGCGACATAGTTTACTTCATCTTCGTGAGTTTTAAGCTTTTTGACAATGGGGTAAGGGCCAATGTCGCCACCTGCATCGGGCTTATCATAATAAAATTCTTCAGAGCAATGGGCATTTAGATAGTTAAATGCAATGCCGCTAGCGAAATGGAGGATCTGTTGAGTATTACGATAATTAAGTTTTAATATTGATGTACGACCTTGAGCTTGAATGCCAACGCTGGCCAAAGAGAAACTCAGTGCATTCCGTTTCTTATAAATAGACTGCGTATCGTCATAGAGGAAAAGTAGTGAGTTAGTTTCTTGGGCTGTCATCTTGGATAAAATTTTCAGCCATTCTGAATCGAAGTCATGTCCTTCATCAATAAGCACCGCGCTGTACTGTTCAGAAGGTATTTTTCCGCTTTGGAATCCTTCTTTTAATGCTACTTCATAATTTTCTGGGAACTCGAACTTTTCTTTAACCGGGACATTATGAAATTTTACCTGTCGAACGCACCATGAATGGAAGTGAATAACCTTAACGTTGGCATTTGGTAATTGGCTACGAATTAAGGCTGAAAGCTTTCTTGCTAGAGTAATGTTGTAGCAGATGACAAGTATTGGCTTTTGGCAGACATTACTATTTTTTAGCAGATGTTGGCATCGATAAAGTAGAATTAATGTTTTCCCAGAGCCTGCAACACCATGGATAACTCGATGTCCTTCCCCCAAGCTGCGAGCTAGCAACTCTTGTTGGGTATCCATTATTTTCATAATGTTCGGTGTCGATAATTTATATGTGGTATCAGTCTCGTCGGTTGAATTTTGAGACGCATTTCCTATGCGTATTTCTGGGTATAGTATCCAGCGAATACGATTTATTTGCTCTGAGGTGACGCTAAACGGAAAGTAATGAGGTATTAATTTTTTTAATCTGGCGGTTATTTTCTCTGCATTCATGAACTCTGTCAGTTCATCTTTACATATGACCAACTCTGAAGGCAGAACGCTTTTTGATGTCTCATCAGGAAATAGTTGATTAAATTGCTTGCGGGTTATATTACTGAGATAAACACCATATCCATAAGGCAAGCAAAAGTTACCCTTGTATCTTTCTTTTTCTTGTATTAGTTGAGGGTCTTTTTTTAGACTATTGGTGGTTTCAAACGCATAGCGCCGGACCTGTTCAATCGGGTTCTGGTGCGTTATGGATCCGTCTTGGCTTTCATAAACCAAATGACTTTTACAAATGGATTTTATTCTGCTGGCAAACCAATCCTTCACCTCAATGAAGAATATACCAATTTCGGGAGAGAAAACTATGAAGTCTGGGTGGCGATGGGCCTCCCCTGTTGGGATATCGTACCAACATATTGCGTCATCGCTTAGATTACTTTCAAAAATGCGAGCCAGGCGCTTTTCCCCTGCAGTTATTTTCCCGCTGCAACTATTAATCGTAGGTATTATTATCGCCACTTATCGTTTCATCCTTAATAATTTGCCATTCCATTTTTTGAACGGTATTGAATTGAGCAGCATTCTAATAAGAATCTTGCATCATGTCTGTGATATCGTTGGCAATTACTTTATCACACATAAGTATTTCTTCAGTATCAATTTCCAATTGCAGTGAGGGTGTTGCTTTTAAGTTTATGATTTTAATATAAAATCATTGGCTTGTGTCTCATCCCTTAAACACCTGTCCCCGATGCCACTCCACAAACTTATCCAAAGGATAATGGTCGGCGATCTTTGGCAACCGAATCGTCTTCCCAGCAAAGTCCCAGAACAATTGCTCGATCATATGGGTACCGTTCACGCCTGCAGAAACCAGCAGTTTCATGCTGTCATCAAGCCCGATGGCTCCCATATCGAATGCGGAGTGGTGCAATGAGCACAGCGCTAATCCGTTGGTCACGGTGCAGGGGCCGCCGTGTTGCTTCCATTTGATATGCGCGGCCTCCAAGCCAACGGGCGTAGTGTCGTGTTGCAGGTTGTAGCCACACACCGCGCATTGGTAGTTATAGGCACGCAATATCGTTTGCCGGAATGCTGGGTCGCGTGCTTTACGTATTCCATCAAGCTGAAAGTCCAGGCGGTTGGCTATCAGCTCCTGAACGCTGTCAGGGAAATGCTCACAGAGAATTTGCTGTGCAAGCTTGTCTATCAGAGCGGGTTGGCTGCGTAGCAGCTGATAACTTTCTTTGTCGAAGCCGCCGCTAACGCCATGTTCGATAATTTCCCGCTTAGGTGGCTCTTTGCTGCCTTTCTGCGGGCTGCAAAGCTCTGCATTCTGTAATTCCCAGAATCCGTCGCCGCGTAAACGCCAAAACGGCATGGTGGGGTAATGGTCACGCCGTTGTGGGCCGAAGCTATTGAGTAATGCCAGCAAGGGGCCGTGGATTTCTTCGCCGTAATTGAACAGCCGCTCGTGCCCTTGCTGATATTGGGAGAGCACATACAGCAGCAATAGTGGCTTATGTGGTGCACGTTGATCGCCTTTGCGCCATAAGGTCAGATTAGATATGGCGGTTTGCAGTTCCTGGCTGGTTTTCATCGGTGCATCCTGGCGGGCGGCGAAAGTGATTGCGATCATGCTCGCAAAACGAAAGGGATTCAATAGCTTCTAGGCAAGCATCAGCCACTCACTCCCTACCTTACTGGCTTTCTTACAAGGTCAGCGGGAGTCTTGATTTCAACGCGTGATCGGTTTGACAAGCTGCCACTCTGCCCCCAGCCTGATGGCATGTTTGGCATTAGTCACGCCCATCTTTTTCACAATATTGCCAATATGGAATTTTACCGTACGGACCTTCACGTCTAAAATAATGGCAATTTCCTGATAGGTTTTACCCATGCTGGCCCAATAGAGCACTTCGTTCTCCCGCGTTGTCAGGGGGGCTTTCTCTTCGCTGGAGTTATCGCGATTATTTCGTGCGGTTTCCTGGAGGCGGGTGGCGAACCTTTCGTGAACGTTAGCCAACAGCATCTGAAAACGGGCTTTGTTAGGGTGAATTTGGCCCTCTATATCGATGGATTTACTGTCATTAAGCGTCAGCGTCAGCATCGCCAGATTATGATCGTGGTCATGCAATACAAAGGTATAGCCAGTGGTAATATTATAGTTCTTTGCATGGCTGAATATATCTGAGGGCTTTAGCCTTGGGTTTATTGGTGTACTTTCATCCCAAGGAAATGGAGAGACTCTCTGCAGGGCGGAGAGTACCACGGGATCGATGCATTGGTAGTTCCTTTCTTTATAGATATCAATCCATTGGCTTGGATAACTGGAGGTTATCAATGTCTCCATAAAGTCTTTCTTGTTAAGTATCAAATGGGCGTATTTGAAATCGCCAAATTCCGCTATTTGTTTATCCAGATGGTTTTTAAAAGCGTTTTTTTCATCTTGGCTAGCAGAGAAAAATGTAGACATCAAATTACCTCAATATGAAATAATAACGCTACTAACATAACTTGTGGGGTAATAATTTAATCTAGCCGTTGTTGAACGCCAGATAATATACTGGCTTTCCCGTTATTTTCGATAAAATAGCAAAAAAAACCTGACCTCGTTGGGTCAGGTTGCCACATTGGCCAACACCAGGGAAATTTTTACTGCCATTATCTTAAAGCCATCTTCTTGGTTGAGGCAAGTGCTCTGTGCCGGATTTTGGCTGTCTATCACCATTATTCGGTCTAGGATTAGTATTGCCTTACGTTGATCATTGCAGCAGCCCGGTATCTGTATTGATATTCTTGCTCCTCACTCTTGGCATTATCTGAGGTAGTTACTCAGGGCTGCATTGGTCATCCACTATTATTTGGTCATTATTTGATCAGTTATGAGCCTGTTTTTCTAACGAAAAACTCTTGTAGGACCTCAATATAAGCATCTCGAGTCCGCGTTATTGCTGTTTGCAGACTGCTATAAGCCGCTAATCGGGCTGTTGATATCATTGCGTTGATCAATAGATAGTTGCCATGGGGATCCAAGCTTGATCTTCACCGATAGCTAAAAAGTGAGGTCTCAGCATCGGGTTGGCGGCCTTAAAACCGCTCTCAGACGGGCTCTCATGAGATAAAACGGATTTTTTTCAATGAAAAAAGTGATTTTAATCACAAATAAAGACCCTTAAATCGCTCATTAAATGCTCATTTCGTTGCCATTATGTTGCACTGTCGTGTCTGTTAAACGGGAGGGGGTGAGACTATTCTGATTCGCGAGCTAAGCAACACGTTATAGTGTTACTTTTATGGAAATGTTCTTGATCATCCTTGTGCGTTATTCGTCCGCTAATACCCTTTATCTACTGCTGTACCAGCATTTTTTAAGAAAAAGCTTATTTATAAAGTGTGGGTGTATAAAGAATATTCTTAGTTGACTATGAGCTTCCTAATTAACTTTTTAAACTAAAATATATACTCTTAATCCTAGGAGTTTTCATAATGAATAATAACAACTTGATAGGTATTATCGATGAATAAAGCCATTCGCGATCGTTTTAACCGATTTTGAATAATTGTTTTTAGCCATTAATATTGTTTTGAAAATTAAGAAATAACTTAGTTTTGCTAAATGGTATTCTGCTCATCCAACGGCGTAATGGAGTTGGTAATATAGTAAAGAAAGGAAGGGATCCTTATGCTAAATATATTGGATTTTGGGTGCCTGCCGCAGGCCGGTTCTCCATCAAAAAGACCTTTAACCTGGCCAGATACCAATAAGTATTTCCGTGAAGGCATCGTAGGTTACTGTAACTCAGTTAATACTTCCCCGGAGCAACTCAAAGTCGTATTTGTTGACTTTCAATTAGCTAACCTGCGCCTTTTTCTGGAGCAGGACTGGCTAATGTATTCTGCTTGTAATCGCATTGTGCTGGTCACCGATAGTTACCTGTTACCCTTGGCCAATTATTATAAGAGCATGTTTCGGCAGGTTGATTCTGTGATCCAGAGAACGGGCGAGTCCAGTGACATTTTTGCTAAAATCGATCATGTTATTGCCGGGGAGCGGGTTTCTTCAACATCGCAAGTCAGGCTGTCTTCGCGTGAGATATGTTTATTACGTACTCTGATACATGGTGTCACCGTGGGCGATCTCGCCAACAGGTTGCGGCTTAGTCCTAAAACGGTTTATGCCCTACGCCATAATATTTTAGGCAAGATGGGGTTGACTAAAATGAATGATATTTTCACTCAGGCCTATCACTCTGTCAGATAAACTATAACTACCTATTATCATAGGGCTATAAAAATTAAATGAAATATGCGGTGATTTTATATCGCAGATATTTCGTTGTTTAATTGCCGTAGGACCTTTTCGAAAATTTTAGTTTTCGAATGCGCCCTTGTGTCGCATTTATTGTGCCACGCCAGTAAATATTGGCGGGAAATTAATTGATATAAATAAAGGAAGAAATTTTATGAAGAAGTTAGCTCTGGCTTTGATTGCAGCTTCAGCGTTGGGAACAATTAATCTGGCTAATGCGGACACTCGTACTGCGAACGCGACAGCGTCTTGGGATGCAAAAGCCATTAAAGATACCAGCAGCATGCTGGTTGTTACCCCGATAAAGTCACTGACCTTTAATTACGCAGAAGGTCTGGAGCGTTTTAACTCTCAAGACGGCGCGTTCGATATCACCATCGCTGGCCAGTCTGGCGCGAGTGATTTCAAACTGACCTCTAAAATCATCTCCAACACCCTGAACCGCGCAAGCGATGACTCTGCGCTGACCGTTGGCGTTAAGTGGAACGGCAAAGCACTGTCTGAAAGCAGCGATATGGTGATGATCGATACTTCAGCAGGCATCAGCGCTGGCCTGTCTGCTCTGGCTATGGAAAGTGCTTATGCCGGTGCTAACCGTACCAGCACTCAGGGCGTGTTCGCCTTTGATATCGCGAAAGCGACCGTTGCCGGTGCTGATACTGCGTTCAAAGACCTGACCGATGGTTACTGGGATGGCAACGTAAACGTTGAATTCACAGCAACTTGGGACGGTACTTTCACCACCCTGTAAGTGATTTTGTTGTCTTAACGTAGTCAGGATTGGGGTGAATAGCCCCGATCCTTATGGAATACATGATGAACAGATGGTTTCCTACGCTGATGTGCTCAGCACTATTTTATTGTACTCACGCCGGTGCAATTAACGTTGGCGCGATTACATCAATCATTTCCCCTGAGCAGAGCGTTATCGCCAAGGAGGTGATTAATACCGTGGATGATGCCCGTCTGGTCAGCCTGAGGGTCGAGCGTATTTCCTCCCCGATGGAAGGTGGCAAAGTGATCCCAATGGAGAGCAAGCAGGAAATAATGGCCACGCCATCCAACCTGATATTGCCCGGCAAGGGGAAAGATGTTTTCCGCGTTTTCTATTACGGGCCTAAGGACGATAAAGAGCGTTATTACCGTTTAATCTGGAATGATAATCCGGTTACCGAAGAGGGGCTGTCAAAGACCAAAAAATCCGCTTCGGCAACCACCTCGGCAACCATAAGCACCATTATGGTCGTCACACCACGGAAGGATAAGTTCGATTATCAATACCGAGATGGTGTTGCTTATAACACCGGAAACAGCTCTTTCCGCGTGGTGGCATTTGGTCCCTGTAAGCAGCCACAGACCAGTGAAGAGAAAAATAAAGGGTGCCGTGAGCGTTATTACGTTATGCCGGGATTAGGCGTGCATTTGAAATTTGTTGATATCAATAATCAAAAACTCAGCGTTGGCATTTGGCACAACGAAGATTATATCAACGTGAAATAGCCTCTTTACTCATTACCTGCATCGTAAATGTTTTCCAGGTGTGGGTTAGGAGGCTATTTGGGGAAGCAAATGGGTAATAATTTCATCTTAAGGACAAGAACCAAGGCCGTAGCGTTGTGTATTGCTGCGGCTCTGATGTCTATGCAGGCTAACGCCAGAAACCTACAGGATGTTCGTTTAGGAAATTATCTTATCCCGGGGGTATTTGGTCAGGCGCTGACCGAAGGTATGACCATTCCTGTATTGCTACGTTACAAAGGTGGCAACCAACAAGAAAAACAAAAGGTAGCGGATGCGCTGGTGGTGCTGGAAAAAGACCGCCTGATGATAAGAGAAATTACGCTGGCGGAAGAGTCTGAAGGGGCAACGTTGGCCGAGACGACCCAGACATTGATCCGTGGTCTGAAAGATCGTTTCTTTGATCAAAATACCCATATTGCCGTTTCGTCCGATGCCGATTTGAACCTGAATATCCGTTCATTTGTACTGACGCTGGACGTGAGTGAAAAAAGCTTGGGGACCGCAATTATCCCACGGACGAGTCTTCTGGGACTCTCTTCGGTGCCGCATTTCAGTTCGGTGCTAAATTACGATCTCGGTGTTTACCGCTCGCAGTTAAAAAAGGGCGAGAACACCTCGAATAACTATCTGACCCTGGATAACACCTTCGGCTTTGCGGAGCATCATTTCAATGTGAACGGCTCGTTTTACGGTATTGGGGAGTCCCAGCAGGATTCTCAGCTTTACCGCGCCATGTATGAACGGGACATGAGCGGACGCCGTCTGGCATTTGGCTTGGTTGACACCTGGAACCTGCAATCGTTGGGGAACCTATCGGCACTTAACTCCAGCAAGGTGTACGGCGTCACCTATGGCAATAAGTCCGCTACCCAGATCCAGAATACCCAATATTCGCTAACGCCAATTACCGTATTCTTACCTAGCGCGGGTGAAGTCCATATCTACCGGCAGGGGCGTCTGTTGAACATCCAGAATTTCCCGATGGGCAGCTTTGAGGTTGATACCAGCCGTCTGCCGTATGGGATTTATGACGTTGATGTCGATGTGGTGATCGACGGCAAAACCCATTCGCGTATGCGCCAGACGATCAACAAAGCCTTCTCTGGCAATAATGGCGTGGCGCAAGAACTTAACTGGCAGCTCTATGGCGGATATGTTAATTACGACAGCCGCAATAACCGCACCAATGGCAGCACCACCAACGAAACCTATCTGGCAGGGGCGTCGGCGGCCATGTCGATCCCGGAAATTCTCAAGATCGCCTCGGTCCCGGCGATATTTGGCCTGGCAGTGCAAACCTCGACCTATACCTTCGACAAGAAGGTGGTGAATGAAACTTCGATCAACCTCAACGTGAACCAGTTCGCGAGCTTGGGCTGGCAGGGGTTGCTGTCGCAGGGCGGGCGTTACCGCAATATTTTAAGCGCCAGCCTTATGCTACCGAAAGGCTTCGGCAGCGTGTGGGCCAACCGGGAGAAGAGCCATATCGGTAAGGAGTTGCCGGTCTATGAGTCGGACAGCTATTCCTATGGCGGAACCCTTAGCCTGAGCCGGTTCTTTGAACGTGGTGGGCAGCTTACGCTTAGCCGCACGGTAGATAAGCGCGAACGTAGTACCTCTAACAACCTGGAATACTCCACGTCACTATTCTCCGGGCGTTATGGCACGGTCAATCTACGCGCCGGTATCCAGCGTTATCGCTATGATTTCCAGTCCAATAGCACCAACCAGCGCTATATCTCGTTGGACTTCTCTTTGCCGCTGGCCGCCTGGTTAAGCACCGGTGTGTCTTCCAACAATGGCAACGTGCGGGCCAACCTGGCCGGCAACAAGAGCTTCGATGACTCGGCGTTTACCTCTGCCGGTTTCAACCTGGCCAAGCTGGTCAAGGATAAGCACAACGGTGACAGTGCTTATTCGGCCTCTGGCTATGCTGCCTTCGATACCAAATACAGCGCGGGGACCTTGTCGCTCTCACGGCCTGACAACAATCGCCTCAATGGCAACCTGACTGCGCGCGGTGCAGTGGCCTACAGCGATAAGAACTTCGCCGCCAGCGGTATTCAGGAGAAATCTGGGGTGTTGGTAAAAACCGGCTTCATCGACGATGCGGTGCTGTCGGCTCAGATCGATGGCCGCAGCTATCCGCTGAGCGGTAAGAATAACTTTATCCCGTTGCCGCCGTACTCGAGCTACAAGGTTGAACTGATGAACGATAAAAACTCGATGGACAGCTTTGACATCGTCAAGGGGCGCACTCGCAATGTCACGCTGTATCCGGGCAACGTCGCCGTTTATGAGCCGGAAGTGAAACAGTTAGTGACGGTGTTCGGCCGTATGACCATGGAAAATGGCCGGGCGATCGCCAATGCCGCTGTGCGTAACCACATCGGTAAAACCATTACGGATGCGACGGGCGCCTTCCAGATGGACGTTGATAAACGCTACCCGAGCGTGTCATTGACCATGCCAGATAATGGTATTTGCGAAGTCGATCTGGATTTGGCCAAGGCCAAGGGCGTGAAGTGGGTCGGCGATGTGGTGTGCAACGTGCAGACCATACTGGCACAACGATGAGCAAAGGGTGTGACATGAAACTGCGTAATATTTGCCAGTTGGTTGGGGTACTGATGCTGGCTGCCTTCTCTAGCCAGGCGGCCAACGTGAGCAACAGTTATTTCTTTATCGAAAATCAGGTGGATGGAGAGTACTTCATCACGCCACAGAGCACCGATCCCCGTTTCAGCGGGGCCAACGCGTTTACCAAATATGCGTCAGGCGACCAACGCAGTTTGGGCTATATGGGCTATACCGGGCTGATCCAGACCAATTCGTTCGCCGATATCTGGCTGGAGGATTCTCCCATCGCTCGGCCATTTATCGGTAACCGCTGTATGAATAATGGTAGCGGTTGCCCCTCGAACGGTTATCTGCCGGGCTATATTGGTGATAATGGCGTTTATCACGTGGCGGTTAACACCAGCAGCGGTGAAGCGCGTTATGGGCGTGGTATTTTCTCTGATTCGGCTTATGAGTATTTTAAAAATGTGTCGGTAGGCTCGACGGAAATTTATAAATACCGTTTCTGCTCTACCCGCACGGACTACAACCCTGCAGCAGGGCAAAGCTGCGTCAGCGTAGGCGGTTCACAGACCAGCCATGAGTTCACCATCACCAAAGCGGGTAATTTGCAGTTGGAATCTACCAACGCACTGCAGGAAATTTTTATCGACAGCAATGGCAATCCGGTGATGGGAACGGGTTCTCAGTTCTGCTCTGTGGGCTACATTGGCTCACTGAGTGGCGCGATCTGTAAGCTGGTGTCTTATCAGATGCAGGGGAGTACCCTTTCGCCGATGCGCATGAACATGAAGCTCAACACTGCTGCGCTTGGGTTTACGCCTGCGGCAAATACCATTCGCCTGAGTGCCGATGGTGCCAGTGGTTGGGTGAACTACAGCGCCACGACCAACGCGGCGAATTTGATCAAAGCCGGTAGCGGCGGTATTTATGTCTTTTTATCGCAGACCTTCCTGAAGAACCTGATCGATCGGGGTGTGGATCTGAGCCACAGCCAGGATTTCTTCACTTTCCTGTTTACCAGTACGGTGGCACCGCAGTCCGGATATTACGAATTCTCGCCTTCGAACACTATCTTGCTGATCCCGCGCGATTATGGGATTAGCATTATCTCCAAAGACCTGGTGCTTAATCCCAAGCGTGAAGGCAAAGTCGGCAGCACAGAACCGCCGATCGTGTTCGACTATATTGTGACTACCTCTGGCCCAAGGCAGGCTGATAGCATTACCGCGCAGGTTTACGGTCCGGCAGGGCAGGTCAATGGGCGCCCGTACTGCGTCTTTTCCTCTACCGACGGTAAGCTTAGGGTGCCGTTCTCGGCCTATCTGGCTTATACCGACAACGTCGGGCAAGTTGTCCGTACGCGTGCCAGCTGTGATGATGCACCTATCAGCCTGAATGCGGCTCGTTGGGTAAGAACCGCCTGGCCGGTTCCTTCACAAAACGATGGCAGCTTTTATCGCACCGAGTTGTCTCTCAGCTTCCCGATGAATGAGGGCAATTCAATGTGGACCCTGGATGGGCGGGATTGGATGGGGATTGTCAGCGCCACCGGTGAGGTAAGGGTCAGAGCGGTCTGGACCGGCCCTGATATCCAATAGGATCGAAAATGACGATAAGACTAGGGTGGTGGCTAGCGGGGCTGATGTTGGCGTTTCCGGCGCAGGCGATTTATCTCTCGTCCGGAGTATTTACTCTGGAGAGCGATCGCACCTTCTTCTCGCGCCAGTTTGTTAACAACACCAAAGAGACCAATCTGTATGTGATCGCTGCCTATCGGATTGCCAAACCGGGGGTTGATGAACAACCTCAGCCCCTAGAACAGGGCGAACTACTCTATACCCCACTGCGCAAAATACTGGAGCCGGGAGCGTGGGAATATTTCAAGATCTTCTATCGCGGCCCGGCGGACGAGCGCGAGCGCTATTATCGCATAGTGATCCAGGAGATCCCGGCCAACTTGATGGAGATGCAGGGGGGAGACAAGACACCGCTGGTATCCCCGACCATGGCGCTAGATACCATCATGGTAATTCGCCCGCGCAAGATGCGTTTCACTTATCACTATGATCCGCTGGCCGGGGTGTTGAAAAACACCGGCAATACCTATTTCCGCGTGATGATCCATCAGGGCTGCGACGGGCAGGATGACACCGCCAAGGTGTTCAATCTGTTGCCGGGGGAAAGCTATCGTGGTGCCGATCTGCGTGGGCAGAATCGCAAGTTTATTATCGGGTTCAACAAGTATCAGCGTCTTGGGGAGCAGTGTTTCGAGCAGGGGCAGGGATAGGATCCCCACCCCAGTTCACCACCAAAGCTAGACTTCCTTGCGCCCCAGGTAGCGCTCTTTCATCAAAGAAACGCCAATCGCAATATCCAGCACTGGCGAAGGCGGCAGGTAGTTTGCCTTACCGAGTTCCTGCATCGCGCCAATCAGCGGATGGTCGATCCCTAGCGCATAGTCCGCCAATAACGTCCCGGCAATGGTTTGCTTGGACACGCCTGCGCCGTTACAGCCCCCGGCGGTATAAATGCCCTTCTTTAACTCGCCCCAAACCGGCGCGCCATTACGGGTGACGCTGATGGTGCCAGACCAGGTACTTGTCAGCGGCACATCCCTCAGCTGCGGGTATATCTTGTTGAAAATCTGCTGATGCAACAGGGTCGCTTGATAGGTCTGTGCAGCGGTGATCCGGCCGTTCAAGGCTGGCGTCACATGTTGGCGGATCAGGAAACGATGATCCTGGGTATAGCGCACCGTTGCTCCAGCGATCGCGTTGACCGGTGTCAGCCCCCAACTGTTCATGGTTGGCAGCTTTTGGCGTTGCTCTGCGGTTAATGGTGCGGTGATGCTGGCGAAAGTAGCCATTGCCGCCTGCTGGCTGGTAACCGGAGCCAGTTCCCTGGAGAGGGCGTTGGTGGCTAACATCACGTTGGCTGTTTTAATCGTGCCAAAGGGGGTAACCACCTGCGTCACGCTACCGTGCTGGATCGCCATCACCGGGGTATGGTTATACATCGTCACGTTGTCCGGCAGATTATTTGCCAGGCCGACGATCAGGCTGGCAGGATTAACCAGGATCGAGCTTGGGGTATAGATGCCCTTATTGTAAAAACGAGTACCCAATTTTCGATACAGCGCCTCCTTATCCATTATTTGATAGGGTTCGTTCATGGTATCGAGATTATCGGTATATTCTTTGAGCACCCGCTGATTAGTCGCATCAACCTGGCAGTGATATTTTCCGGCATTCTCCCATTCGCATTCGATCCCCTGTTGCTCAATTTGCTGGGTTAATTGATTGATCCCTTCTTGTAATAAAGAGCGATACGACTGGGCTTTTTTCAACTCTGCCGTCGAGCTGCCAATATTATGGGGTAATCCGATAATAAACCCTGAATTTCTAGCCGAAGAACTCTCAGCCGCGCAGGCCGAATCAACGATGAGGATCTTCAATTTAGGATCTTGATTGGCCAGCCGTCTGGCGAAGGAAATCCCGGCAAAGCCGCAGCCCACGACCACCCAGTCGGCCTCGGTATCGCCGATCAGCGTTGGGTAAACGGTGGGGCGCAGATCGGGTTTTAACCAACCATTTTGGTTTTGATTTAACGGTACCGATGCATATTTCAAACTCAAGGTCCTTTTCAAAATGTTTGCCACTCAAGGTCACTAAATAGGGTTATAAAACATTTAGCCAGGCTGAACCAGCAGATTCAGCCGTTGCTGATTCACCCCAATTTATTGACGGTCAGTTATTTATAAGCAACCGTTAAGCATTGAGACACCTCATTGGATTGCTGTAGTTTGCCAATGGGGTGGAGAGAGCGGCCTGGGGATCCTCTATGGCAGAAATTAAAATCACTCAGCAGATTTATTTCTGATTTTTTCCTTTATTCCCCTGCCATAGCTGTTTAGTATCGGAATTGGTGAGAATGCCCCATTTCTTGAGGTTTTCTTCTGAAAATCGGTCATTTCCGCCCAGCAAGGTAGAGTTGTTAACTGAATTATTATTGTAACTTAGTGGATTTGACTATCCTAAACGGACTTCTAAAAAATATAAGAACGGAAATATTCTATGTCACAGATGTTAGCGCTTTTGATTGTAATGGTGATTTTATACCTGGGAGATGCGGTATCCGTGCGTACTAAAGCCTGGATCCCTTCTGTATTTGTCTGCGCGGTGTTGTTCCTGTTCGGCTACTGGACGTTTTTCCCGAAGGATATCGTCAGCCTGGCCGGTATCACACCGGCGGTAGCGGTGATGCTGATGTATCTGCTGATCACTAACATGGGGACGCTGCTCTCGGTACCTGAGCTGATGCGGCAATGGAAAACCATTGTGATCTCGCTGTCGGGGATTGCTGGCATTATCGCCGCCGTGTTTGCGACCTGCATGCTGATGTTTGATATGAACACCGCCATCGTGACCATTCCCCCATTGGTTGGCGGCATCGTTTCGGCGTTGATCATGTCTAAGGGGGCTGCCAGCGCGGGCCTGGTTGATCTCTCGGTATTCGCTATCCTGATCTACGTAATGCAGGGGTTTGCCGGTTATCCGTTAACCGCCATCATGCTGCAGCGGGAAGGCAAACGCGTGCTGCAAAAATATCGCAATGGCGAATGGCACGAATCTGCCGCACTACTGCCAGCCGATAAAATGCCAACCACGGTCAGCGCGGAAGAAAAAATGCCGCGTATGTTTGGCCTGATCCCGGCTCATTACAATACCAGCTACTTCAAGTTTCTGCGTCTGGCGCTGGTAGGCTACCTGGCTTATCTGGTATCAGACCTGCTGGCCCCGGTGGTCACCATCAGCCCGTTCGTGCTGTGTTTGCTGTTTGGCGTAGTGGCCGCCACGATCGGTTTCCTGGAAAAACAACCGTTGCAGAAGGCCAACGGCTTCGGGTTTGCGGTGATGGGGCTGATGCTGTTTATCTTTGACACCCTGAACAGAGCAACCCCGGAAATGCTGCTGCGGCTGGTATTCCCGATGCTTGTGCTGATCGGCGTGGCGGTGGTGGGCATGTTTGTCGTCTCGTGGATCGTGGGTAAATTCCTTGGCGTCAGCATGGAGATGGCTTTCGCGATCTCCCTGACGGCGATGTATGGCTTCCCGGCGGATTACATCATCACCAACGAAGCGATAACGGCGCTGACCAAAGACGAAAAAGAGCGTGAGATCCTGACGCACCACATGTTGGCACCGATGCTGGTCGGCGGATTTATTTCCGTGACGATGGTTTCCGTGGTGCTGGCAGGCGTTATGGTCGGTTACATCACCCCAATCGCAGGATAAGTCATGAGCTATGCAAATCAGCTGCGTATTCAGCAGCATCTGGAACAACTGGCCGAGTTTACGGCTACGCCGGGCGAAGGCACGACGCGTATGAGTTACAGCCCACAAGGCCAACAGGCGCGGGCTTATATCAAGGCGCAGATGGAGGCAGCGGGCCTCAGCGTACGTGAGGACGCCATCGGCAATATCTTTGGTAAGAGCCAGGCGCAGGACCCGGCATTGCCGAGCGTGATGATCGGCTCCCACTTTGATTCTGTGCCCAACGGTGGCGCTTTCGACGGCCCTGCCGGAGTGGTGATGGGGTTGGAAGTGGCCAAGCTGTTCCAAGAACATCGGTTATTGCCGCGTTACCCGCTAGAAGTGGTGGCGCTGGTGGAAGAGGAAGGGGCCAGCTTTGGCCGTGGCCTGCTGGCTTCCTGTGCGATTGCAGGTAAGGTGGATGCTGAAGAGCTGCATCGTCTGCGCGATAGCCAGGGGCAATCGGCGGCACAGTGCATGGCGCAAGTCGGTTTTGATGCGGATCGGGTGGCCAGCGTGGTGCGGGAGCCGCAAACCCTCAAGGCGTTTATCGAGCTGCATATTGAGCAAGGGCCGGTGCTGGAACAGGAAGGGTTAGACGTTGGTCTGGTAGACGTGATCGTCGGTATCACTCAGTTGGTTGTCACCATCACCGGTAAGGCCGGGCATGCGGGCACCACGCCGATGGATCGCCGCCATGATGCGCTAGTGGCTGCCAGCCAGGTGATCTCTCGCGTTGGCGATTTTGCCCGCGAGGCCGGTGATGAAACGGTCGCCACCACGGGGAAAATTCAGGTGTTCCCTAACGGGGCGAACGTGATACCGAGCAAGGTGATTTTCACCGTCGATATCCGTTCTAAGCGCTTGGATAAGCTGCAACAGGTGGTTGAGCAAACCAAAGCCTGTATCCAACAGCAGGCCGGGGCGGGGATCGCCTGCCAGATTGAACAACCGTTGCTGGTAGAGCCGACGCGTCTGCACAGCGGTATCCACAGCCAGCTGCAAAAACACAGTGAAGCGCTGGGCCTGAGCCACCGGACTATGGTCAGCGGAGCCGGACATGATGCGATGATTTTTGCCGGGATCACCGACGTGGGGCTGGTGTTTGTTCCCAGCAAGGACGGCCTGAGCCACCACCCCGACGAGTGGACCGACTATGAGCAAATTCAGAAAGGCATCGACGTTATTTTTCAAACGGTAAAAGAGATCACAGAGGCAAGCAGTTATGACTAATCAAGCTATCGCGCAATCCATTAAAGCCCACGTGGAGGCGATGATTGCGTTCCGTCGCGATCTGCATGCTCATCCGGAACTGCCTTGGGAAGAGGTGCGTACCACCCAGAAGGTGGCGCAAGCGCTGGAGGAGATTGGTATTCCTTATCGTCTGACGACGCCAACGGGCGTGATTGCCGAGATTACCGGTGGGCAGCCTGGCAAGACCGTGGCCCTACGCGCAGATATGGATGCGTTGCCGGTACAGGAACTCAACGACTCATTAAGTTATAAATCGCAAACCGACGGGAAAATGCACGCCTGTGGGCACGATGCCCACACCGCCATGCTACTGACGGCGGCGAAAGCCTTGTATGAAAACCGTGAAAGCCTGCGTGGCAACGTGCGGCTGATTTTCCAACCTGCCGAAGAGATTGCTCAAGGCGCGCGTGAAATGGTGAAGCAGGGCGCGATCGAGGGCGTGGATAACGCATTTGGTATGCATATCTGGACCACCAGCCCATCGGGCAAGGTGTCTTGTAATGTCGGCTCTACTTTTGCTTCTGCGGATTTGCTGAAGGTGAAGTTCAAAGGGCGCGGCGGCCACGGCTCAATGCCAGAAGCCTGTGTGGATGCAGCGGTCGTTGCTTCGGCCTTCGTGATGAACGTGCAGGCGATCGTTTCCCGTGAAACTTCGCCGTTAGAGTCGGCAGTCGTGACCATCGGCAAAATGGAAGTCGGCACCCGGTTTAACGTGATTGCTGAAAATGCGGTGCTGGACGGCACGGTGCGCTGCTTTAACGTCGAGGCACGTGAGCGTATCAAGGCGGCGATTGAACGTTACGCAGAGCATACCGCGGCCATTTATGGCGCGACCGCACAGGTGGAATACACTTACGGCACCTTGCCGGTGATCAACGAGGAACGCAGCGCGTTGCTGGCACAATCGGTAGTGCGCTCGGCCTTCGGCGACGAGGTGTTGTTTGCCGAGAAACCGACGACCGGCGGTGAGGATTTCAGCTTCTTTATTGAAAATATCCCCGGCTGCTTTGCCCTGTTGGGCTGCGGCAACCCGGAGAAAGGCACCGACTGGGCGCACCATCACGGCTGCTTCAATATCGACGAAGACGTGATGGCGACCGGCGCGGAGCTGTATGCGCAGTATGCATGGAGCTACTTGCAGCAGGATGCGTTTTAAGCCTGGGCAAAATTGCGTGCGGTGAGATCCCCCTCACCGCATTTATCAGTCAGTCCTCCGGCCCGCTCATCTCGCCGATAAAGTCCATTCTGTCACTGAGCCAGGTGTTCACTATCGCATCGGCAGCTTTGGCCGCATCGCTAGCCGAGAAATGTTTCTCGGTTTGCAACCAGCCCATGGTCGCCAGACGCGCCGGTTCAATGGCGACAAGCAGTTGCTCGCGTTGTGCTTGCGGCCAAACCTTATCGTCAGACCAACTGCGGATTAGCTGTGCAGGATCGCCCGTGGCTGGCGTATTCTGGCTTGGCTTGAGGAAATCCTCGGGGGAGACGGTGGCGCGCAGGCGGAACATGGCCCAATCGGCATAGCTGGCAAAGCGGATGGTACCGGAATTCTCACTGGCCTTGCCAATCATCGGTTCTATTGACTTGGTAAGTTGCTGCCAGGCTGGCCGTTCAAACAGATCGCCCTGCGGCGAGCAAATGGGAGCCTGTGAATCACGAGATGATCCATATAACGCCCCAAAGGCTTCATAAGCCGCTGCGCCCTGCTGCTTGAAGATAAAACAGTGCGCATAGGGGCGGCCATCGGCGTTTTCGTAGCCGGCTCGCTCAATGGTCATGCGTAAGAGCGTTAAAACAGCGACATCATGGCCGGTCTTGGGATCGTTCTCGATATCACGTAACACTGACTGGGAGAATGTGTCATCGTTCATCGCCTTGATCGCGCTTTGATGCCTGGTTTCTACCTCGGCATCCGTGACCTTGCTGGTGGGCGCAAACTGATGCAGGTAAATCAGCCAGGCGGAGGCCAGCGGGCCGCGATAAAGCTGCAACTGCTGTGCCGCCGTAACCGGGTCTGCCGGAATGCTGGCGATGATGTTATCTAGCGCCGAAGCGGCCTGCTTGGCGGTGTTCTGCAACTGGGCGGCGCGTTGGCTAAATAAATCGCTCAGGCAGCTTTCTTGAGCGTTGCAGGCATCCCGCTGCTTCAACCAGCTACGTTGCTCGGTGCGTAACGCGTCGGCCTGATCCCCTGGTAGGCTTGCCATTGCTAACCGGTAATTTTCGGTCAGTTGGCTGTCGAGACTGCTAAGGTCTGGGCTATTGCAGATGCTATGTTCGATATCACTGGTGGCTTTCTCACAATCGAAAGAAGCGGCTTGCACCGCCGTGTTGGCCCCGAACGCCAGGCATAGGCAGAGCAATAAGCGCGATAAAGCATGGCTGGCCAATGTTGTATCACGGAGAGAGTTAGCGCGTTGAAGCCTGGCGATCATGCTGAATTCCTTTTGGTTGTTTATTGGTTCGCCGAGTCACTATTTTTAGCTTATCGCCTGTGTTTTCTAACACCTATGGAGTTGTTCTAGGCCAAAGCAGAGATGTATGAACCAAAGCGACTATCCAAACTGTATTTGACTGAATTTCGTACACTAAGCGATAATTTTGATGTGGAAAAACTTCACGTGTTCCAACAACTTCCCCTTCATGCCCCATGAAAGGAAATGCTGCGAGGCGTTCGGCTGTGGCTTCAAACAGTTCGTCCATCTTGATGGCTGCATCGGGATTTTTTTCGACAAGGTAATCCCATATCTGTTGGCTGTCATCAAGCGCCTGTTTCGTCCAATGAACTCTCACTAGTTACCCTTAACTTTTGCCCTTCGCGCTGCAAAAATAGCCTTGGCATCTTCATGTTCAACACTCTCCCCGTTCGCTATAGATTGACGGGCTGCATTGACTTTTTCTTCCAAAAAATGGCGATACTCATGGCGTTCAATATATTGTCGCATAAGCTCACGAACAACTTGTGATGCTGGGCGATGCTCCGCCTCGGCGGCAGCCATAAAAGTATCGCGTAGTTCGGCTTCAAGCTTCATGGTAAAAACGGCCTGTTTACTCATAGATAAATCCTCATCAAGGTACTAACTAAGTATATACCTTTTTATTGCCTTGAAGAAAATGACAGGGCGCTTTCATTGGGGAGACAATACCGCAATAGATCCGCGCAAAAAACAGACTGGATGGATTTACAAGAAGTTGTTCCATTGGTTGGAATTGTGATCGCAAAATGCGGCAGAGACTTGCAGATTATGAGGGCTAGCGTAAAGTCTCTGCTCTATCCTTACTCGATTTTATTACTTATCTACAATAGATTGGCAGTGGTTTCATTTTATCTATGTAATAGCTCTATGGAAGCAAGGCGACTTGGCAGCTTTAACAACCAACATCGCCCCCAACGTTCAACCCAGCGCAGCAAACCCCGCGCGGATTTCGTCTTCCGGTAAATCGATGCCGATAAACACCATCGTGCTTTTGCACTCTTCTTCCGGTAACCATTCGCGGTCCCAGTCGGCGTTATACAGACGCTGTACGCCCTGGAACAACAGGCGGCGCGGTTCGTCTTTAATCGACAAAATTCCTTTGTAGCGCAGCAGGTTATCGGCGAATTTCAATAATAAGCCTTCCATCACTTCGGAAATCTGCATCAGCTCCAGCGGCTGGTCGTGATACACCACGATTGACTGGATATTATTTTGCGCTTGCGGAATGCGGCGGAAAACGGGGGGTGCCAGGTTGAGCTTATCGTTAAGCACAAAGCCTTCGATATCAAACAGCACGCCGAGATCGACATCACCGTGCGTCACCTTATAGACCGGCGCGCGGGCGTTCATCAGCTGTAAACGTTGGATCAGCGCTTCGTTATCCGGTACCACATCGGTTTTGGTCAGCAGAATACGGTCGGCATAGCCCACCTGGGCCTGCGAGATAGTGAACTGGTTCAACTGTTGATCGGCATGTACCGCATCCACCAGCGTGATAATGCCGTCCAGCAGGAAGCGTTGGCCGATGACGTCGTGCGAGAAGAAGGTCTGGGTGATCGGGCCGGGATCGGCCATGCCGGTGCATTCAATAATCAGCCGGTCGAATTCCAGTTGTCCCTGATCGACGCCGTCCAACAGATCCAGCAGCGCGTCTGCCAACTCGTTGGATTTACTGCAACAGATACAACCGTTGCTGAGGGTAGTGATGCGGCTGGCGCGGTCGCCAATCAGCGCGTTATCGATCGGCACCTCACCGAATTCATTCTCGATGACGGCAATCTTGTAACCGTGGTTTTCATTTAGAATGTGGCGCAGCAGGGTGGTTTTGCCCGCGCCCAAAAAGCCCGTCAGGATGGTGACTGCAATGGGTTTCATGCCTGGTCCTTGTACTTACTTAACTAGCAACAGCGCATACCGCCTTTGCCATCGCCACCGTAGCGGGCATCCTGGCGTTCGCGGAAAAATTCTTTATAGGTCATCACCGGCTTGTCCGGATGGTTGTCTTTCATATGCTGGACGTAGGTATCGTAGTCAGGCACGCCCACTAACATGCGTGCTGCCTGCCCGAGATATTTACCCGCCTGGCCGAGGTTTCCGAACATGGGTTTACTCCAAAGAAAAATACCCTACATAACGTATTATCATTATGCAGGGTATCCATCAAATCACCATCAGTGGTGCGACGAAACTTTGACGCCACCCTCAGGAACCGGCACGTATGGCGTTTCCTGATCGGTACGTTTCGGGTTTTTGTGCGCCGCCATGGCGGTTTTAATACCGAAGAAGATGATGCTGTACACCACCAACAGGAACAGGATGCTCAAACCGGCGTTGGTGTAGTTGTTCACCACGATATGGTTCATGTTGGCAACCTGCTGTGCGGTCAGTTCAGCACCGCCTTCGGCTATTTTGTCTCTGTACAGGCTGGCCTGGTAGAAGAAACCTTCCAACTGCGGATTGTCGCTGAACAGCTTCAGGCAAATCGCGTAGGTGGTACAGATCAGCAGCCAAACGGCTGGGATCACGGTTACCCAGATGTACTTGGTGCGCTTCATCTTGATCAATACCACGGTGGCCAGGACCAGCGCTACGGCAGCCAACATCTGGTTGGAGATACCGAACAGCGGCCACAGGCTCTTGACGCCGCCCAATGGATCGACCACGCCTTGATACAGCAGGTAACCCCACAGGCCAACGCAGCCCGCGGTACCGGCAATACCGGCCACCAGCGAATCGGTTTTCTTCAGGAATGGCACGAAGTTACCCAACAGGTCTTGCAGCATAAAGCGACCAGAACGGGTACCCGCATCCAGAGCGGTCAGGATGAACAGCGCTTCGAACAGAATACCGAAGTGATACCAGAAGCCCATGTCCGCGCCAGGGATGACCTGGTGGAACACATGAGCGATACCGACTGCCAGAGTTGGCGCGCCACCGGCACGGTTCAGTACCGAAGGTTCGCCGATGTCTTTGGCCGTTTGCAGGATCTGCTCTGGGGTAATCACAAAGCCCCAGGAGCTGACGGTTGCGGCAGCATGCGCGGAAACATCACGCAGTGAGGCCATGATCATCGGCGCATCTTCGGTACCCAGACGGTGCAGGTCTGGCATGGTGATGCCCAGAGCCGCCGGTGGGGTGTTCATGGCGAAATACAGGCCAGGCTCGATGATAGAAGCCGCAACCAGCGCCATGATGGCAACGAAGGATTCCATCAGCATGGCACCATAACCGATAAAGCGAGAGTCCATTTCATTGGCCAGCAGTTTCGGTGTGGTACCTGAAGCGATCAGCGCGTGGAAGCCAGAAACGGCACCACAGGCAATGGTAATAAACAGGAACGGGAACAGGGTGCCTTTCCAGACCGGACCGGTACCGTCAACAAACTGCGTAACCGCAGGCATTTTCAGCTCTGGGTTGAGGATCACGATACCGATCGCCAGCCCGACGATCACGCCGATTTTCAGGAAGGTGGCCAGATAGTCACGAGGAGCCAGGATCAGCCATACCGGCAGCAGGGCAGAAACGAAGGCATAACCAATCAGCGTATAGGTGATGGTGGTGTCTTTAAAGGTCAGCGCCGGGCCCCAGTATGGGTCGTGGGCAATCACTCCGCCGAACCAGATGGAGGCGATCAACAGCACGATACCGATGATCGACACTTCACCCACCTTGCCAGGGCGCAGGAAGCGCATATACACGCCCATAAACAGCGCGATTGGCACGGTGGAGCAGACGGTGAACACGCCCCATGGGCTTTCGGCCAAGGCTTTCACCACGATCAGCGCCAGCACCGCCAGGATGATGATCATGATCAGGAAGCAGCCAAACAGCGCGATGGTGCCAGGGATTGGACCCATTTCCTTTTTGATGATCTCGCCCAATGAGGCGCCGTTACGGCGTGAGGAGATAAACAGCACCATAAAGTCCTGTACCGCCCCTGCCAACACCACGCCGCCTAGCAGCCACAGCGTACCGGGCAGATAACCGACCTGTGCCGCCAGCACTGGGCCAACCAGCGGGCCCGCACCGGCGATCGCCGCAAAGTGGTGGCCGAACAGCACGTTTTTATTAGTCGGGACGTAGTTAAGACCGTCATTGTTCACCACCGCCGGTGTAGCGCGGGTGGCGTCCAACTGCATCACCTTGGTGGCGATGTAGAGACTGTAGTAGCGATAAGCCACCAGGTAGACCGCTACCGAAGCAACGATGATCCACAGTGCACTAATGCTTTCGCCACGGCGCAATGCGATGACACCCAGGCAGGAAGCCCCGAGTATCCCCAGCAGCATCCATGGGAGGTGTTTTAAAATCCCCTCGCGTTTCATGAGGTATCCTTATCCTATCTGCAAAAATTGAGTGATAAATCCGATTCTTAGATGTCGGACATTTAGCTGTAGCGTCTTCCCCTGGTTAGAGTCAGGTTTAGGAACAGCTCATCATTGCCAGGCTGGATAGGGAAAGACATCTGAATTTCAGCCAGCGGTTTTATACGCTGGCGAACGGTTGGAATGGCGGGGTGAGTGGTTTAGGCAGAAGTGTGAGTGGCGAAGGCGATCAGGTTTTGCTCCGTTTTGGCATTCGCCAACTGCTGACCCATCCAAGGGCTGAAGGCCCAGGGGGTTACCGTTACCGCAGAGAGCAAAGCGCGTAAATCAACCCAGTGGAAGTCCATCACTTCATCTGCTCTGGCTGCAACAGCATCCTTAGCCAATGCCGCGTAAACCGGGCAGATTTCGTTTTCCATAATGCCGGAGGCGTCTGTCTCGCAGTAGCGGAAATCGGGGTCGATGGCGGTGATCTGTTCCACGCTCAGGCCCACTTCATACAAACAGCGTTGCTCGATGGCGTGTTCGGTGCTCTCCTGCCACTGCGGATGGCCACAGACCGAGTTAGTCCAAACGCCGGGCCAGGCTTTTTTGCTCAGCGCTCGGCGGGTGATCAGCAACTCGCCCTGCGGGTTGAAGATCCAGGAGGAGAAAGCCAGATGCAGGGGCGTTTGTCGCTGGTGGGCCGCATATTTTTCCATCACGCCGGTGGGTTGACCTTGTTCATCAAGTAAAACGACATGCTGCTGGGTCATGAAAATTCCAATTTAATCGCGATGTACGACTGCTACTATAGGCAAAACTGGGCGACTATCAAATATTGGGATAATCTCTCTGTTTCGATGAGGGTTGATGGAACATTGAGGAGTGAACGTGAGAAAACGGAATTTCGGTATCCTTTCGGCCCTGGTGCTGGCGGTAAGTAGCGCCATGGCATTTGCTGCCCCGGTTACGCTTTATAGCCCCTATGACCCAACGCTCGCACAGGATGCGTTTGCAATGCAGCAAACGGAGCTGGTGCTGATCCAGCCTGAGCTTAAAACGTTTGCCGATGAAAACTCGGAACAGGCGATGGATTACTCTACCGCCATGGACGACTGGTCTTATTATGCCAGCGAGATCACCCAAAGTTTTGAAGCGCTACATGTGAAGGTGGTGAGCACCGACAAACGCTATCTGATCTTTACGTTGGGTAAAGACCAACGGATGATCTTCGATAGCCAAAAACCACAGCCGGACTCGGAAGATGAGGGCGGTTGGGGAGCTTTCCTCTATCGCAAAGGGCAACCGCCTATTGCGGTTGATATCACCTTCAATGATATGGCGGTGGCAAAGGCGTATCTGGGGCTGAAATAGTTAAACAGGCGCTGCATGCGGCACTCTTTCAACCGCTATTTCGCAGCTCGTCCCAGCTTAATCCAAAGCGCGCCAGGTACTTACGCAACCGGTCGGCATCGTTGGGCTGCTTTTTCTGCTGGCGCGAGACGGCAAACAGCTGTCTACCTGCTTCGGAAAGTGACGGGGAGGTTCGGCACACTTTAAGCACTGTCTCCAACTGGCTTTGCTCAAATAAATCGATATCGGCCAGCTCGACAGGTAATTGCGCAGTGCTATATCCCTGCCAATGGGATTTTAGCCGGGCGATTTCCTCATCGACTAACGGCTGGTTGATACGCCCCTGCTCCGCCAACGTGGCCATGCGGGCGATGGAAGATCCCAGTTCGCGGAAGTTTCCGCGCCAAGCTGCCTGCGGGGAACGGGCAAAAGCCAGGTAACGCTGTCTGGCGTCTTTATCGAAACGGACCTGCGTCTGGTTGCTGCGGGCAAAGCGCTGTAACTCGTAATCGATGTTCGGCTCGATATCTTCGCGGCGCTCAGCCAGGCCCGGCAGTGGGAAGGTCCACATATTGATACGGGCATATAAATCCTCACGGAAACGGCCTTGGGCTATCCAGTCGCGCATATCGCGGTGAGTACCGGCAATCAGTTGAAAGTCGCTGCTGGCTTCTTTATCGGCACCAAACGGGAAGAAGGTTTTTTCCTCGATGGCTTTCAATAACATCGCCTGTTCGTCTAATCCCAACTCGGCGATCTCATCAAGGAACAGCACACCGCCGTCGGCTTCACGCAGTAGACCAGCCCGTGCCTGCAACGCACCGGTGAACGCCCCTTTCACATGGCCGAACAGGGTCGACATGGCGTTATCGCCGCGCAGGGTGGCACAGTTCACCGCGACAAAACGGCCTTTCACCAGATGGCGCGAGTGCCGCAGTTGGTAGATACGCTCGGCCAAAAAGGACTTCCCGGCTCCGGTGGGGCCGGTGAGCAACATGGGCGCATTGGAGCGCAGGGCCACGCGTTCAATCTGGTCGATCAGCGTGTTAAAGGTAGCGTTGCGCGTTTCAATACCGGCTTTGAGGAACGACACCGAGCGCTGTTGCTCATGCAGGAATCGACTGGTGAGGGCGGTATAGCGGCTGAGATCCAGATCGATTACCGAGTAGATCCCTTGCGGGGACGGGCGATCGGCTTTTTCACCGGGAGCGGTTTGCAGCAGTTGAGCAGGCAGGTAGCGTGCCTCGGTCAGCAGGAACCAGCAGATCTGAACCACGTGGGTGCCGGTAGTGATATGCACCAGATAGTCTTCGTTCTCGGTATCAAACGGATAGCGGCTGGCGAAATCCAGAAAGGCGCTGTACACCTCTTCCAAATCCCAGGGATCTTTGAGTGCTACTTCCTGTAATACCACCTGAGTGGCTGGCGAAACTGCCACGATATCTTCCGCCACCTGCTGCGCCATACCTTTATCGCGTGGCTGATGTAGCAGCTCCAGGCGATCGATCGGCAAGTCTGGCTGCTGGCACAGCCCCACCGTTGGCCGCCACTTGTTCCAGCGGTTTTCCCGTTTGCCACGTTTATCCAGCGTGGTGCCCAGCACGCCGATCACAACTCTGCGCTTCATATTATCCCTTGCGATAAATTACTATCCTGCAAGATAAAATAACGACTTGTTGGCATTATCGCCAGTTATCTTTGATTAATTATTTATTGGTTAAATATCAATATGTTGTGATTTTAATGAGTGTTTTTGACCGAGTTGGCACGCCTTTCGCTATATCCACTACGTCAAAAGAAAAAGGATGACTAAAGAATGAAGAATAATTATGAGTTGATGGCACCGGTTAACAGCGCACCGATCAAAATGTGGACACAGGGCGTGCCCGTAGAGCCAGAAGCGCGTGAGCAGTTGCTGAATACGGCCAAAATGCCGTTTATTTTTAAACATCTGGCGGTGATGCCGGATGTGCATTTGGGTAAAGGCTCCACCATTGGTAGCGTGATCCCTACCCGTGGCGCAATTATTCCGGCGGCCGTTGGCGTGGATATTGGTTGCGGCATGATTGCGGTGCGTACTTCGCTGGTGGCGTCCGACCTGCCGGATAGCCTGGCCGGGCTGCGTAGCGCCATCGAACAGGCGGTACCGCATGGCCGCACCTCGACCCGTTCCAGAAGAGATAAAGGGGCCTGGGAAACTCCACCGCAAACGGTCGATCAGCATTGGGCCACGTTGCTGCCGCGCTTCAAGCGTTTGACCGACAAATATCCGCAGTTGCTGAAAACCAACAACTATCAGCATTTGGGAACGTTGGGAACGGGTAACCACTTTATCGAGGTTTGCCTGGATGAAACGCAGCAGGTGTGGGTGATGCTGCATAGCGGTTCCCGTGGCGTGGGGAATGCCATCGGCTCATTGTTTATTGCGTTGGCGCAGCAGGATATGCAACAGCATATCGCTAACCTGCCGGATCGTAATCTGGCCTATTTCGAGGAAGGCAGCCAGCATTTTGATGACTATATGGAAGCCGTGGGTTGGGCGCAGGATTTTGCTCGTCATAACCGGGAAGTGATGATGGAACACGTGCTGGCAGCGCTGTCGCGTATCGTGACTAAACCGTTCACCACCCAGCAAGAGGCCGTGAACTGCCACCATAACTATGTGCAACGTGAGACGCACTTTGGTGAGCCGGTGTTGGTGACGCGTAAAGGTGCCGTGTCTGCGCAGAAAGGGCAGATGGGGATCATCCCCGGTTCAATGGGGGCGAAAAGCTTCATCGTGCGCGGATTGGGGAACGAAGAGAGCTTCTGCTCTTGCAGCCATGGCGCTGGCCGCACCATGAGCCGTACGGCGGCGAAAAAACGCTTCACCGTGGCCGATCAGATCCGGGCCACCGAACATGTGGAATGCCGTAAGGACAGCGAGGTGATCGATGAGATCCCAATGGCTTATAAAGATATCGATGCGGTGATGGCGGCACAGTCTTCACTGGTGGAAATCGTCCATACCCTGCGGCAGGTGGTGTGTGTAAAAGGATAACGTGATGGAACAGCAATTAAACGGCGTGGACAGCGCCATGCGGGAAAGAGTCCGGCAAGCGTTGGGTGAGGTAGAAAAACGTTACGACGTGCGGGTGCTTTATGCCTGCGAGTCTGGGAGTCGCGGCTGGGGCTTTGCCTCGCCGGACAGCGACTACGACGTGCGCTTTTTGTATGTTCATCCACCAGAATGGTATCTGCGGGTAGAAGCGCAGAGGGATGTGATAGAGCTGCCAATCGATCATGAGCTGGATGTCTGTGGCTGGGAATGGCGCAAGGCGCTTGGCTTGCTGAAACGGGCTAACCCGACGCTGATCGAGTGGCTGGATTCACCGGTGGTGTATCAGGAAGCCCCTGAGAGCGTCGCGGCGTTACGTGATGTGGTGCCGGAGTGGTTCTCCGCGCAGCGGGCGCGTTGGCACTATCTGTCGATGGCCAGGAAAAACTTCCGTGGCTATTTGCAGGGTGAGCAGGTACGGCTGAAGAAATACTTTTACGTACTACGTCCGTTACTGGCCGTGCGCTGGATAGAAGCGGGTAAGGGCGTACCACCGATGCGTTTTGACCAACTGTTGGCTGGCACGGTGGCGGATCCGCTGTTGTTGGAGGAAATCCATGAATTACTGGCGGCGAAACGGCGCGCAGGTGAGGCAGAGTATGGCCCGCGTAGAGAAAGGATCCACGCGTTTATCGCGCAGGAACTGACGGCGGATGCCCGGCAGGAAGCCTTGCCCGACAGCCCGGCCCGCAGCGACCAATCGCTGGATGAACTGCTTTATCGCACGGTGATGGGGTAATCAACCGGGGAGAAGGAAGGCTCCCCGGTCATGAAATGATAAGGATAAAAAATGAAAACATGGTTAACACGTTTATTTGGCAAGGATATTCCAACGGCTTTCCCGGCTCCTTGGGCGGCCGACCGTACGGCAATTTATCGTTGGTTGGCACCTTGGCAGCATAGGGCCGAGCCATTGCCCGCGGAAGCGCAAACCTTGCCGGATGAGCCTCCGGCCATTGATGGCAAAATCCGTTGGTCGGCAGGGGCGCTTGATGGAGTTTTTGGTCATCATGGGGGCACAACCGAAGATGAATCGCCGGTTGAGGCCATCATGGTTACACTAAGAAGTGTGTTGCATAAGCCGCAGCAGCAGAATGTCGAGCAGCTCTATAATCTGTTGTGTCAGGAAACTCCGTTAGATTATATCGATGCATTGTTGCCTGAGGTTGCACAGGATCCGCAGTTGCCCGCCAACACATTGCAAGCTTTGGTGGAATGGCTGGCCACCGAAAGCCCGGATCGTAACGTGGTCAAGGTCGCCATGGCGCTGTTGGCTCTGTTCCCGACGCAGAAAAACCGCGAGATACTCAACGTATTGGGAGGGCATGACGAGTTCACACTCTATGCGGTAGTGGCATTAGGATCAATGCTACCCGCCGATGAGTATGAAAGCGCCTGGCTTGCATTGGCCAAGCGGACTGATGGTTGGGGAAGAGTACAACTGATCGAGCGTTTACCCACCCCCTTGACGCAACAAAGCCGCGATTGGTTGATCTGCGAAGGTTATCGCAACGCGGTGATGTATGAATACACTGCCTGGCATTGCGCTATCCATGGACAACTGCTCCAGGCAATGCAGCGGCAACCTGATGCGGCGCGGTTATTGGGCGCTGCGGAGATTTTGCAGGCGTTAATTAATGGCGGTCCGGCGCGGGATATGCATGATTATGACGATGGCGCACAGGCTTGCGAATGTTATCTGCGATGCTTGTTAGCGGCTCCTCCGGCAGAAATACAGCATTATCTGGCGGCGGGTGATATTGCACGTTTTGCACAGGAACAAAGTGGTGCAGAGAATGCCACGTGGACTCAGGATCAGTGCGGGCGGCTGGTCGAACTGACCAATGCGGTGATGGCACAGCCGCAATGGCCAGGTGTTATCGACAATGACTTGCAGGGGAGTGACAAGTATCTTTTCAATCTGGCCGTTGCCGCTAGCCGGCTGCGTCAGCAGGATCCGTGGGAGGCCATTTACTCACGGCAGTCAGCAGATCCAACGGATGACAACTGGTATCAGTTAATGCAGACCGACCAACCAGAGCATATTGCCAGAGTGATATCGCTGGCCGAACAGCAGCTGGATTTAGGGGCTATCGCCTCCGGTCCAGGAACGGCGATGGGGCTAGGGTTGGCTTACCGACAGCATCAGGCGCTGGATTTTGTGCTGCAGGATCTCAAAAAATTCCCCGGCATGGGCTGGTCATTGTTGGCGGTAGGGTTACGTAGTGAGGTGATCCGTAACCGGCATATGACGCTGAACGCTTTAGAAGCATGGCCACAGACTGCTTGGTCACCTGAAATGTTACAGGCTTTGCTGGTGGGCTTACGTATTGAACCCGATGAGCAGTTACGCGAGCGGCTGCAAGCGTTGTGCGCAAATCTGAAGATTGCGACAGCCTGAGTCGATGTAGGTTTGGTCAACCGCCCTGAGAGTCATTCTCAGGGCTTTTCAGTTTTTAGCGATAAAAATGTTTTGCCGATGATAGGCCAACTGGCTGGCATCCGGAGGGAAATCGACCGGTTGCCTCAGCCTGCGACCTTCATATTTGGCAAAGTTCTCTTCGCTGATGGTGCTTTTCAGTTGTTTAAGGCGCGGTGAAAGTACCAGCTCAAGGTGTTCATTAAAGGTGATTAACCCGCGATCGAACGCTTTATCGTGCAGGTTGGACAGACATAATCCGTTGTTGGGGTTGAGCCGATGTTCAACGGTATGCTTCCACGGGCGGATATGGCTGGCGACCAGCAGCATCGGTTCTTCCAGTTCGGTCAGGCAACAGCGATTTTCATACGCATCCAGCACCCGCTTGCGGAACAACTGCTGGCCAACACGCGCATTGATGATGGTGGTTCTTTCTCTGCCACTGAAGTCTTCTATTACGCTGTCATGTAAGGCCGTGACCGGAGGCCGCAACTGTGTCATCGCCAATTGGCACTGCCGTTCAAAGGCGTCGCTGTCGAGGTTCATTTCTCGCCATAGCGCTTCATCTGCTTTGGATGCCCCTGTCAGTCCACGACGGCCAGAGTTAACGATAAACGGATCCAGACTGGCGATATTCACTAACTTCATTGCCAATGCCGAAGGTGAGCGGCCGATTAACCCTGCATAGTGGATAATGTCGGGGTTTTTAGCGTGCAATTTACCAAAAGGGATTTGGCTGTATAGCGTAAAAGCTACCAGCAACTGTTCCCGTGTCCAGAGATTGACGGCAACCATCAGGGCCTCGTTGTGGCATAACTTAATGGTGTTAGTTGAGCCACTTACTATGCCAGGCACATCGGTGATTGCCTACTTTCATCGATAACATGCAGCGCCCCTACGTGGCGAGCCAGTGAATAAATGTTTGCAGCCTCAGGGGGCCGTGGATTTTGTCTGAGATTAACGGCGTCCTGGATGACCTTTCCCATGATCATTGATCCTTTTTACGGTCAGTTAGCTATCCATTCAAACTACCGATACCGTAGGACATCGTGATCGCTGGCTCAAGATAAGCTCAGGTAATTAAGTGATAAGCTTCGTCAAGGAGCTTGACGTGGATTGACATTAGCGGGAGAGAAGCGGGAGCCAAAGGGTAAAAAGCCAGGTTGAGACTATTCTTCCCCCCCCAGCGCTGTGGCTTTCAAACGCTGGCGTAAACCGTTGCACGTTCGATTCCCTCTCCTTGGGGAGAGGGTTAGGGTGAGGGAGAATAACGCTGTTATTTCAACGCAATGCGGATCACATCATCCGGATCGGTCGCTTCTTTTTCACGGCTTGAAGCCTGTTTCACGCTCACATACAGCGTCTTACCATCTGGTGACAGTGCCAGGCTGTTTGGATGCGTTGGCGTCTTGATGGTTTCCAACAGCTTGTAGCTCTTGGCGTCGATTACGCTCACGGTGCCTTCTTTGCGATGAGTGACGTACACTTCATTGCGCGCTGGGTTAAACAGCACGGCCAGGGATTCCGGCACGTCGATCTTCTGCAGAATGTTGCCGTTATTGGTATCAACAACCAGCACCTGTGGCTGTTTGGAGTCGGTAATAAACGCACGATGGTTTGCCGGATCCAGGCTGATATTCAGGAAGAAGTGTTCCTTAGACTCATCCAGCTTCTTACGTGACAGCACCTTGTTGGTTTTGGTATCGATAGTCACCAACTCGCCATCGGCATTGGTCACATACAGGCGGCTTGCCGCTGCATCCAGCGCCAGACCGGTACCGTATTTACCGGTTTCGGTGATGGTGGTGCGCAGGGTCAGATCCTTGCCATCCACAACCCAAACCACGCTGGATTCGCCCAGGCCGGTGATATAGACGGTGTCCGTGGTCGCGTCTGCCACCAGCTCACGCGGGGCCAATGGTTTGACGGTATCAGAGCGTTTACGCGCATCCAGCACCAGGCGGCCTTTCACTTCGCCGGTTTTGCCGTCGATCGCGGTCAGCGAGTTACTGGTGGTGTTACCAAAATAGAGAGTGTCGGTCTTGGTATTGATGGCGGCACCGAACGGTTTGATATCGTTATGAATGATCTGCGTGATATCCAGCGTTTGTGGGTCGAGGCGATAGACGATGCCGCCCTTATCCAGCTTGCGGCTCTGTGAAGTTGCCAGATACAGCGCATTCTCGCCCTGGCTGTACACCATCTCGTAAGCGCCTTTACCTACCGGCTTACGCAGCAGTTCCGTTTCTGTCTGTGCCAGCACAGAGGTGGAAAACATCAGGCTGCTGAGCAGTAACAGAGGGTAAACCGCACGTCCGCCAAACTTACGGCTGGTGGTCATCATAGCGTTCATAAAAGCTCCATTTCATCAAAATACAGGTCACCACCGGGCTGCTGCTCGGCGGCTAAATCGGGCTCAACATTGAATCGAAAGCAAAATCTGGCCGGTCATGTCATCGCATGCGGCTCACTATATTTGTGAATGATAATCATTATTCTTACGGAAGGGGAGCACTTTTGTTGCTTGGGGCGATAACTGTCACGTTTAGGGAAATCAGAGAGAGGAGAATATCCGGCCAGTGTCTACTCTTCGGTCAGGATCAGGCCCAGACGCTCGGCGGTCTTTTGGATAATTTGGCCAAGGGTTTTATGGCTGAGAAGACGGCTGGAGGGTTCGACTATTGAGAGTTCACTAGCCATGACCCGTTGGCCGCCAAACAGGACCAAGGCGAAATGATCGTCATCTCTTTTTGAGTACCACTTCATTCCGTCAACGTTATGATGCTGTTGATAAATAGCCTGCGACCAGGCTCGGGTTTGTGAGTATTCGAGCTGGGAACTACCGATCAATTCGTCACGATCGATGCCCATATAGATGCAGTCCTGTGCTCGGCAACTGACGACGTTAAGATCCCGCTCTAGTTGCAACTGGATGTAGTGCATATTGGTAAATGGGCGTAAGTCGAAAAATTCCGTTTTGCCGGTGGCGACCACATCGTGAAAAACCGATTCCGCGATTGCGGCTTCGCAACTGCTGGCCAGGTACATGGTGGGGATCAGATCCAAGGCCGCATCCCTGATAGGGCTGAAGCGGGCTCCATACTCATGGGGAAGCAATATTCTGCCGGGATTAAAACTGTCACCGGGGTACTGCGCATCATGGCAGCGATGTAACACCGTGCCTTTGGGGATGACTTCGATTCTTACCCGCAGAGTCTTGCCAGGGGCAGTAATCTTGCGGCCAAGAAAAATGGGTGAACCAAAATCTTCCTTTTTGGGCTCACCCTTCTGTTTAATTTTGTTCTGCTCCATCGGCGATCCTTTTCGCTTCATATTCCGCCGCCGCAATCACATTGGCCGGATATGATTGCAACATCTCCATGGGACGGCGGCCAGCCAGCAGGGGGTTTGACGTCGCGAACCACTGGGCAAGCCCCCAGCCGTGTTTCAGGTTTTTAAAGCTGGCGAGTAACACTGCCATAACGGGGAGAGGGCGATAGTTATCATCCAGCGCATAACGGGGAAAGAGTTGTGTTGCCCCTTTCTTCAATGAAAATATGCGGTTATGGCTTTTCCATTTGCTTGGCTGGGCCGAGGGGTTCTCGGTAGCAAAGCCTGCCAGATGGGAAATCTGCTCTGCCGTGAGCCATTCACTGGCCGCCAGGATATGCTCACGCCCGCGCTCCACCTTGGAAATATCAACCAGTCCGCTGTGGTTGACGGGCTTTTGCGTATCCCGCGGAAGAATTATCCGGGCAGTGTCATCTGGATTGATCTGTTGCTCCAGGCTATGAAACATGGCTTCAAAACGTGTTTCGTCGATGTGGCATATGTCGCCATGATCGTTTTCAGCTTCTCTAACCTGGCGGAGAGTTTGCAACATGATTTTCAGGTGCTCTTCGACCACGCCGAGAGACGTTGAGTTGTCTATATCAACTTTCAGCTGAAAGAAAGGCTTCTGCGCCTTCATTTTCCTTTTACTGATGACCATCTGCAGCCCATCTTCCCTGATCCTGAGGCCATCTCTGTTGATGTCGATTTCTCGGGCCAGCATTCTCTTCTCCCGTTAGCTAAAGCTAATCGTTTTAACCATTCTAACCAAACTATCCTCTGTTATAGCAGGTTGTGTGAGAATTGACCAGAACAGATGCAGGCAACATGTTCAGTCGAAGAACGAACTCACAGCCTAATCGCACCAGCAACAGCCTGATCTGCAGCAGCTTTTTCGGCCAGATAACGGGCAGGGGGCTTACCTACTGCTTTACGGAACATGGTGACAAAGCCACTGGCACTCTCGTAGCCGAGATCTAACGCCACGGTCTGGACGCTTTCACCTTGGGTTAAGCGTTGCAGAGCCAGCATCACATGTAATTGCCGCCGCCAGTGGCCAAAGCTCATGCCCATCTGCTGTTGCAGCGTGCGACTGAGTGAACGCTCGCTCATGCCAATGCGTTGTGCCCACTGGCCCAGAGTGGATTTATCGGCGGGGTTGGCCAGCAGTTGTTCGGTCAGTTGGCGGATGCGTGCATCATTGGATACCGGCAGGTGCAGGTTCTCCAGCGGTGCGGCGGCCAGTTGATCCAACAAAACCTGCGCAATACGCCCTTCTGGGCCCTCTTCCGGGTAGAGAATATCGAACTGGCTGGCCTGCAGCAGCAGCTCTCGCAGCAAAGGGGACACTGTCAGAGTGCAGCAGTTTTGCGGCAAACCAGGGATGGCGTCCTGCTCAACGAACAGGCAATAGCATTCACTTTGGCTGGTGGCCCGCGCGTTGTGGCTGACGTTACTGGGCATCCATAGCGCGCACTGTGGCGGCACCAGCCACAGGCCATTTTCCACTTCGCAGCGGATCATGCCGCGCACCGTGTAAATCAATTGCGCCTTGCGGTGACGATGATGGGTGCATTCCCAGTCTTTCTGCACGCTTGATGCCTGAACCGCGAAGATGGCGCGTGGCACGTTATCGATATCGGGTCTGGGATGCTGGCAAGTGGCTTTCATGAGAACAATTATCACATTGGCGTGTTTGAGCAATATTATGTCTTGATTGTGCAATGTGGTCTAGCGCCAACGCCGATAGAGTAAGCGCCACTGGCGTGTTTTGTGGTAACGCGCTCATGACCGATAACGCAAAAGGAGAGGCTATGCACCAGGAAAATGTCATCAGTCAACTTCTGGCCTGGATTGAGCAAAACCTGGATCAGCTCTTGACGGTGGGTAGCATCGCGGCCAAATCTGGCTATTCCAAATGGCACCTGCAACGGATGTTTAAACACTTCACCGGTGAAATGTTGGGGAGCTATGTCCGGCGCAGAAGGCTGACGGCGGCGGCGCGTGAACTGCGCCTGACCAGCACCACGGTTGCCTGTATCGCAGATAAATACCAGTTCGATTCCCAGCAGACCTTCACCCGGAGTTTTAAAAAGCAGTTTGGTGTGCCGCCAGCGGCCTATCGCCGCAATCTGGACTGGCCTGGTGAGGGTTTGCAGCCGCCGTTGCATATGACCAATGAGCCAACGCCAGAGGTGGAGATGATTGCGCTGCCGCCGATGAAATCAGGGGGACACGTGCAGCAGGGGAGCTGTACGCTGGGGCAAGTGGGTACTCGCAACAGCCGCTGCTCCAGCAGGGATTATCCGTCACCGCGTATAGCCTGAAAGGCGACATCAGGCATTGTCAGCAGAGGTTTCAACGGCGGCAATCGGCTGTAAATATCTTATCTCGATCCACCATGGCGAGGGGGAAATGGGCTACGCTAAGGCAGGAATTTACCAAAAGAACACTTTTCCCCATATCCGGCTACAAAAAAGTGAGGTATCGGCGCGAGTAATGTTTCCATCTTGGCGGCAAGTGCACATATAATGCGCATCCGGTCAAACCAGGCCGGGCAGAACACATACCATTTTTAGCCAGTGCGGCCACCACTTTACTACGAAGATGAAAATGAGCATTCGCGCGTTATTAACCCTGTTTACCGCTCTGGTTGCATTCAGCCAGGCTGCCTTCGCCGTTGTATACCCTTTGCCCGCCAAAGACAGCCGTCTGGTTGGGGAAAATATTCAGATCACCGTGCCTGCAGACAGCAAACTGCCGCTGGAGAGCTTTGCGGCTCAATACCAGATGGGCTTGAGCAACATGCTGGAGGCTAACCCTGGTGTTGACCCGTTCCTGCCGCTGCCGGGTAGCACGCTGACCATCCCACAACAGTTGATCCTGCCAGACGCCCCGCGTGAAGGCATCATCATCAACAGCGCAGAAATGCGTCTGTACTACTATCCGAAAGGCACCAAGACCGTCGTGGTGCTGCCGATTGGTATCGGCCAGTTGGGTAAAGATACGCCGCTGGACTGGGTCACTACAGTACAGCGTAAGAAGGCAGGCCCAACCTGGACGCCAACCGCTAAAATGCGCGAAGAGTACGCTGCCGATGGTGAAATCCTGCCAGCCGTATTCCCGGCAGGCCCGGATAACCCGATGGGTCTGTACGCGCTCTATGTTGGCCGTCTGTATGCGGTCCATGGTACCAACGCCAACTTCGGTATCGGCCTGCGTGTGAGCCATGGCTGTGTGCGTCTGCGTGCTGATGACATCAAATACCTGTTCGACAGCGTGCCAGTAGGCACTCGCGTACAGTTCATCAACGAGCCGGTGAAGGCTTCCGTTGAGCCAGACGGTTCACGTTACCTGGAAGTGCACAACCCGCTGTCTGCCAACGAAGAAGAGCTGAAGTCGAAAGAGCCAGTGCCAATCACCATTACCGCGCCGGTTGGCAAAGTGCTGATGGATCCAGCCGTTGACCAGAGCGTCGTGGACGCGGCCATCAAGGCTCGTTCCGGTATGCCGGTTAAAGTGAACTGATTTAGGCTGTTGCTGTGAAAAAGACGCCTGCGGGCGTCTTTTTTTATGGAATTTAGATGGTGAGTAGATCGTTAACAATTGTGGGGTGGCGCTCAATCATCAGCAAGATTTTGAGTGAAGAGCCGGAGGGTATTCGGCGATTTTGTTCCCAACTTTGCACTAGGGAAGGACTAACTCCAACCGCCTGCGCAAACTCTTCCTGCTTCATGCCGCTGGCTTCGCGTAGTGATTTCACGTTGGGGATATGATGGCGATGGACACGAGCAGGCTGCATTTCGCCTTTTTCAATCGCGACCATCTGTTCCATGCTTTCGACCAGATCGTTAAAAAGTTCTTTGTCCACTGTGCAACCTCTAAGCAAGTGCTATACCTTGTGCGGCACCATTTAATTCAGTTTATCCGTTAACGCTTTAAGTATCGCTTTCTCGGATTCGGTTAAGTCGTCTTTGGCGTTTTTAGGATAAACAATCAGTAGGTAAAGCTTGCCGCTGCGGGTGATAACGTAATAGATAACTCTTACACCACCTTGTTTCCCCATGCCTGGACGGTTCCATCGGATTTTTTTACAACCGCCTGTTTTACTTATAGTATCGCCGTCTGAGTGATATTTTAACAGGTGGGTTTGTAGTTCACGAAAGCTATCATCGTCTAATAGGGTTTCGCGTTGCCTGCTAAAAACTGGGGTTTCGATGAACTCAAAGTATTCCATTACGACGCCTCCATATCATTCACAATACTCGTACATAGTACGACAATCAAGTTCTGATGGTTTATTGTACAGAAAAATTGCACAGACGCCTGCGGCAATCTCAGTTTGACAATATTGTGGAGTTTGTAGGGGGGCCGTACGGGCCCCCTTGTGAGTTTGGTGGGGAATGTCTGCAGTTTCAGAAGACGCCTGCGGGCGTCTTTTTTATGGGAAAAACTCAGCGTGTTCGCTTGGCTACCAGGGTGAACTTGTAATCTTCGCTTTTAAAGAAGTTGCGGCTGAACTCAAACACCGTGCCGTCGTTGAGAAAACCGGTGGAGACCTTCTCCAGGATCGGTTTCTGCGGATCGATCCCTAACGCCTTCACCACCTCTTCGCTTGGCATTACCGGGATGATCTCCTGCTCGCTGCGGTCAATCACCCGCTTTTTAACCTGTTCGATGTAGTGATATTTGGATTTCTGCATCACTTCGTAACTGAGGTCGGGGAACAGCGCCAACGGCATCCAGGTCTCTTCCAGCGTGACCGGTTTTTGCTTGATATAGCGCACCCGTTTGACGTAATACACTTTGTCTTCAGTAGTCAGGTGCAATGCTTCGGCGATGGTTGGGCTGGCCTTGGCGACTTCAAAGATCAGCACGTCGCTGTGGGTTTCCACGTTGCGATCCGCCAACTTTTCATAAAAGCTGGTGAGCTGATAGATATCGTAATTGACCTTTTCCTCTTTGACGTACCAGCCACTGCCCTGAATGCTCTCAATCACCTGCTCTTCGGTCAGCAATTTCAACGCCTGGCGCACCGTTACCCGGCTGACGTTGTACTCCTCGCGCAGTAAAGCCTCGGTCGGTAACGCGTCGCCGGGTTTCAGTTCACCATCCGCAACCTGTTGGCGCAGGGTATCCGCAATCTGGCGATAAATAGGCTTTTTGCTCACGCTTGAGTGTCCCCGGCTGGTTGTTGGATCTGCTGCCCGCATTCTAGCCTTAGGCCAGGGATAAACAAACCAATAACGCTATTTCTCGTTAAGTTGTTTTTAAGTTGAATTAATACAAATTTAATACAAAAATGACGTTGATTTGAAATTGATCACAAATTGGTGTGGATTGTGTTGGTATGATCGCCGCCTGTTTATTGACGGAGCCGCCCTGGCTTCAGCGTGAGGATTAAGATGGACCTGAGCAGCCTGACCCACCCCAGCCTGATAAACCTGCAAGTAGCCTTTGCGGGGCGCGATCAGGCCATTCATCTGCTTGCCGACCAACTAGATGCGCAAGGCAAATTACACGACAAAGCGGCTTTTCTCCGCGAGGTCTTTGCCCGGGAAGCGCAAGGCCCTACCGCGCTGGGTGAAGGGCTGGCAGTGCCCCATGGTAAAAGCGATGCGGTAAAGGAAGCCGCATTTGCCGTTGCCACGCTGAACACGCCGTTGGAGTGGGAAGGGATTGATGGGCCGGAAAGCGTCAACCTGATCTTCCTGCTGGCGATCCCGCAGGCGCAGGCCGGTACCACGCATATGCAATTACTGACCAGCCTGACAACGGCACTGGTGGATGACGATATCCGCGCGGCAGTGTTACAGGCCAGCACTCCGGAACAGTTGTTGGCCCTGTTGGCAGGAGGGACGCCGGAATCTGCCCCCAAACCGCAGGATGATTCGCGGCCTACGGTGGTGTGCGTCACCGCTTGCCCGGCCGGTATCGCCCATACCTATATGGCGGCGGAATATCTTGAGAAGGCGGGGCGCAAGCTCGGCATCAACGTGTATGTGGAGAAACAAGGAGCCAACGGGATCGAAGGCCGCCTGACGGCGGAACAGCTAAATAGTGCGACGGCCTGCGTGTTCGCTGCCGAAGTCGCGATTAAAGAAGTGGAGCGCTTCAACGGTATCCCCCGTATCGAAACGCCGGTCGCCGAGCCAATCAAACACGCCGAACGCATTTTGCAGCAGGCATTGGCTGTGGGCCAATCCGCTAACGGTGCTGAGCGGGTGCAGCAAAGCGAAGCGCCGGTGCAGAAAAATAGCGTGAAGACCGAACTCAAACAGGCATTACTCAGCGGGATCTCTTTTGCAGTGCCGCTGATTGTGGCGGGTGGCACGGTGTTGGCTGTTTCGGTACTGCTGGCGCAAATCTTTGGTCTGCAGCATTTGTTCGATCAAGAGAACTCTTGGCTGTGGATGTACCGCAAGCTGGGTGGTGGCATGCTAGGTATCTTGATGGTGCCGGTATTGGCGGCCTACACGGCATATTCGCTGGCGGATAAACCGGCCCTTGGCCCAGGTTTTGCTGCCGGGTTGGCGGCAAACATGATTGGTTCCGGCTTCCTTGGCGGTATTGTGGGCGGCCTGATCGCCGGCTATCTGATGCGCTGGGTGAAAAACCATGTGCGCCTCAGCCCCAACTTCAACGGTTTCCTGACGTTTTATCTTTACCCGGTGATTGGCACGCTGGTAGCGGGCAGCTTGATGCTGTTTGTGATCGGCGAGCCGGTGGCCTGGTTGAACAACAGCCTGACCGCCTGGCTTAACGGCCTGTCTGGTACCAACGCGTTGGTGCTGGGAGCGATCCTCGGTTTTATGTGTTCTTTCGACCTCGGCGGCCCGGTGAACAAGGCAGCCTATGCGTTCTGCCTGGGTGCGATGGCCAACGGTGTGTTCGGTCCTTATGCGATCTTTGGCGCGGTCAAAATGGTCTCGGCCTTTACGGTTACCGCTTCAACGTTGCTGGCCCCACGGCTGTTCCAACAGTTCGAGATTGAAACCGGTAAATCGACCTGGTTGCTTGGTCTGGCAGGCATTACCGAAGGGGCAATCCCGATGGCAATTGAAGATCCTGTGCGGGTGATCGGTTCCTTCCTGGTGGGATCGCTGGTGACCGGTGCGATCGTTGGTGGGATGGGGATTGGCCTGTCGACGCCGGGCGCGGGGATCTTCTCGCTGTTCCTGCTGCACGATAATGGCCTCGGTGGCTTGCTGTCGGCAGCCGTTTGGCTGGGGGCGGCGCTGCTTGGCACGGCGATCTCAACATTGGTGCTGATCCTTTGGCGCCGTCAGGCGATGAAGCAGGGCAAATACACCCTCGTTCAGCCGCAGTAATTCCAGACGAATTAGCTGTCTTATTTAGGAATTGATTATGAAAGCTGTATCACGTGTTCACATTACACCGCATATGCATTGGGATCGTGAGTGGTATTTCACCACCGAGGAGTCACGCATCCTGCTGATCAACAACATGGAAGAGATCCTGACCCGGCTGGAAACCGATCCCGAGTATCGCTTCTATGTATTGGATGGGCAAACGGCGGTGCTGGAAGACTACTTCGCCATCAAACCAGAAAACCACGAGCGGGTGAAAGCGTTGGTGCAGGCTGGCAAGCTGATCGTTGGCCCGTGGTATACCCAAACCGATACCATGGTGGTGTCAGGGGAATCGATCGTTCGTAACCTGATGTATGGCATGCGCGACTGCCTGTCCTTTGGCGAACCGATGAAGATCGGCTATCTGCCGGACTCTTTCAGCATGTCTTCGCAGTTACCGCATATTTTCAACGGGTTTGGTATCACGCGCGCCATGTTCTGGCGCGGCTGCTCCGAGCGCCACGGCACCGACAAGACCGAGTTCCTGTGGCAAAGCAACGACGGCAGCGAAGTTGCGGCACAGGTGCTGCCGCTGGGTTACGCCATTGGTAAATACCTGCCCGAAGATGAAGCCGGGCTGCGCAAACGGCTGGATAGCTATTTCACCGTGCTGGAAAACGCCTCGGTTACCAAGGATATCCTGTTGCCGAACGGCCACGATCAGATGCCGCTGCAACAGAATATCTTCCAGGTGATGGCCAAACTGCGCGAGATTTACCCGCAGCGCGAGTTTGTCATGAGCCGCTTTGAAGAGGTCTTCGAACGGATTGAGGCCAGTCGTGAACGTTTGGTGACGCTGAAGGGGGAGTTTAACGACGGCAAATACATGCGCGTGCACCGCACCATCTCGTCTACCCGCATGGACATCAAGATCGCCCACGCCGAGATCGAGAACAAAATCGTTAATATCCTCGAGCCGTTGGCGGCGATCGCCTGGTCGCTGGGTTTTGAATACCATCACGGCCTGCTGGAGAAAATGTGGAAAGAGATCCTCAAGAACCACGCCCATGACAGCATCGGCTGTTGCTGTAGCGACAAGGTACATCAGGAGATCATGACGCGCTTTATTCTGGCGGACGACATGGCGGAAAACCTGGTGCGCTTCTATTTGCGCAAGATCGTCGACAATATGCCGGTACAGCACGCAGATGCCGACAAACTGACGTTCTTCAACCTGCTGCCTTACCCGCGTGAAGAGGTGATCAACACCACCATTCGTATTCGTGCCCAGCAGTTCTCGCTGGTGGACGAACAGGGCCAGCCGGTGGAGTATTTTATCCGCGCCGCGCGGGAGATCGATCCTGGACTGGTAGATCGCCAGATTGTGCATTACGGCAACTACGATCCCTTTATGGAGTACGACATTCAACTCTGTCAGCCATTGCCCGCGATGGGATATTGCACCCTGCATATTCATCCCAATCAGGCAGGCCAGCAACGCCAAGCTGCGTCGCAACCGGCAGAACTGTTGGAAAACGAGTATTACCGCATTGCCCTGAATGCCAACGGTACGTTGGATATTAGCGATAAACAAAGCGGCTATCTCTATCAGCAGGTGCTGCAACTGGAGGATGGCTCCGACGATGGCGATGAGTATGACTATTCGCCTTCCCGTGAAGAGTGGTTGATCTATTCCACGCAAAGCGCAGTGGCTACCTCCATCAAACATGAGGCTTGGCAGAGTATCGCCACACTGGAACTGCGTATGGCATTGCCAGCCAACCTGCAACAGCGGGCGGAGCGCCGTAGTGACGGTTATCTGGATGTGCTGTGCCAAGTGACGTTAGCCCACAACAGCCGCCGGATCGATATTGAGATGTGGCTGGATAACCAGGCCGACGATCACCGCGTACGGGTGTTGATCCCAACGCCGTTCGCCAGTGAAAGCGTGCTGGCGGATAACCAGTTTGGCTGCATTACTCGTCCGGTGGACGATCCGGCGATGGCCGTTTGGCAGCAAGAGGGCTGGAAAGAAGCGCCGATCCCAGTGTGGCAACTGATGAATTTTGCCGCCCTGCATGACGATCTGCATGGGTTGGCGTTGTTTACCGAGGGGCTGCGCGAGTTCGAGATTGTTGGTGAGCGCCGCGATACCTTTGCCCTGACGCTGTTCCGTTCGGTAGGCGTGCTGGGTAAAGAAGAATTGCTGTGGCGGCCAGGTCGCCCTTCTGGCATCAAGCTACCAACGCCTGATTCCCAGATGCGTGGCAAATTGCATTGCCGGTTCAGCCTGTTCGGTTTTGCAGGAGATCCACACCAGGCGGGCGTGATGCAGCAGGCTCGGGCCTACGTCACACCGGTACGCTGTTATAACAAAATCCCGTTTGATGCGATGAAGCTCAATCTGGCAAACTTCCGCACGCCGCTGCACTTTAGCCTGCTTTCGATGCCTGAGTCAGGCCCGGTGTTGAGCGTATTGAAGAAAGCCGAGGATGCCGATGCTTTGATTATCCGCGTGTATAACCCTTCGGAACAGGTGTCGATCGGCGGACAGTTAACATTGGCAGAGCCAGTCAAGGAATGGTTGGAAACTGGGATGGACGAGCATCCGCTGCCACAGCAGGATGTGGCTAAAGGGGATTTCACTAACTTGGCCCCTTGCCAGTCGAAAACCTTCCGCTTTATTCGCTAGCTAACAGCCAGAGGCGTGGATTGCCACGCCTCCGAATGCAGCTATAAACCGAATTGGCGTGCCAGTTGGTCGATAGCGTCACGCTGGAACTGGTTAAACGCTTCGCGGGGCTGCTGTTGCTGAATAAATTCCAGCATCGGGTCCTGCACCTCGGTGCGTATGCCGCTCAACTCTTCCATTACTGCCAGGCCGCAGAACGGCACATAGGCTTCGGAATAACCCCCTTCATGTACCATCACCAGCTTGCCACCACAGAGCCTGTCCGCAGCGCTTTGCACCTGCGCGGTCATAGCGCGGAAACTGTCGCTGTGCAACTGCATCCGCGCCAGTGGATCGATGGCGTTGGCATCGTAACCGCAGGCGATGATGATCATCTCTGGTTTGAACTGCTCCAGTGCCGGAATGACGATTTGCTGCATGGCGTAGTGATAGCCGTCGTCACCGGTCCCGGCCAGCAGCGGAATATTGATGTTGTAACCCGCTCCGGTCCCTTCACCGCGATCTTGTTCGCCAGCGTAGCCCGCCGGGAAACAGCCGTCTTGGTGCAATGAGATGGTCAGCACGTCATTACGTTGCCAGTAGATATGCTGGGTGCCGTTGCCGTGGTGCACGTCCCAGTCGATCACCGCCACCTTGCCTAGCCCGAAACGGTCTTTGGCGCGTTCGATGGCAATGGGAATATTAGCCAGGAAGCAGAACCCCATCGATTGATCCGGCAGGCAGTGATGGCCCGGTGGGCGCGACAGGGAATAGGCATTGTCCAGTTCACCTTTCAGCACCGCCTCGACCGCAGCGCAGGCTAGCCCGGCGGAGAGTTTGGCAATCTCATAGCTGCCTGGACCCAAAGGTGCCTCTTCTCCCAACATACCGCCGCCGTTATCACTCAGTTGTTTGAACCGTTGCAGATAATGTGCCGGATGGATGCGCAGTAAATCTTCCTCATCGGCCAGCTCGGCACTCAGCAGCTTGAGCTGGCGCGACAGGCCGGAAACGTCCATCAGGTTTTTCATCCGCCGCTTGGTTTCCGGCGATTCGGCATGCCCAGCCCCCGAAGGCGGCTGCACCCAGCCGCCCACCGGCAGCGTGGTGGCATGTAGGCCGGTGCTATGCCAGAAACAGCGTTCATCGAAGAAAAAACCGGTTGTTCTTTTCACCTTATGACTCCTGTTAAACGGCGCGGCGCGCGCGGTGAAGCCAGCGAGATCAGCAGCAGTGACAGTAGCGCACAGCTCAATGCGCCGATCAGCAATGCGTTGATCCCGCCGGAAGATTCGATCAGGTAACCTGCCAGCGTGGGGCCAATGGCCATGCCGCCGCCAATCACCAGATTGATGCTGTTCATCAGCTTGCCGTTGTTATCCAGCACCGAGACGCGCGCCAGAATAAATGGCAGCACAAAGGTCCAGGTAAACTTGAACATCACAGCGGCGAGGGTGAAGCGAATGAGTAGCGGGTTGCGGCTCAGCAGCAGGACGCTGGCAATCAGCAGGCCGTAGCCGATCCACAGCAGCGGTTTGTGGCTGCGTCTTGCGCCAACTAGTGCCGCCCCACCAGCCCCGATGATGCCAAACAGGGTGGCGGCGGCCAGCACCTGCCCGCTGTGCACCGGTGAAAGGCCTGCGGCCTCGGCGATAGTGCCGATAAAGGTCCAGACCGCGCTCAGGCTGATGTAAAAGGCCAATACCGCCAGCACGGCAAACAGCTTGTAGATGGGGGGGCTTGGAGGCATCTGACTGGCCGCGCTGTGGCTATGGCGAAAGCCGCTAGGGAATGCGCCCAGTAACGGCAGGCAACACAGCATGATCGCCGCCAGGATCAGATAAACGGCCATCAGGCCGAAATGAGCAAACAGCGGGGGCAATGCCAGCAAGCCGAATACGCCTAGCAGCAGTTGGCCCAGCACCCAAAAGGCATAGACCCGGCTGGGGTTGGCGGTGCCCGCCGCGCAGGAAATGCAGAGGATCATCAGCGTGCCACCGGCTAGTGAAGCGATAAATCGCAAGGCCAATAGCAGGCTGAAATCGGTGGCCATCGCCGAGGCCAGATTGCCGATCAGGAAGACGACAGCCGCCAGCGTGGCGATTTTGCGCCAGTTGATCCGGCTGATCCACCACCAGGCAGGCAGCGTGGCGATGCTCATGGCTCCCAGTTCGGTGGAAAACAGATGGCCGATCTGGCCTGGCGTGAGGTGCCACTGGCTAGCTAACTGGGCAGCGACGGCGGGGGCGGTCATCAGGATCCCCGGTGCGATGGCGGCAAACACGATAATCGCCGTTAACAGCCTGGGTGGGCAGGGGAGCAAGGCCCCGGCAGAAGGCACAGAAACTGCATCACTGGACATCGTCATTATCCTTGAGTTTCGTCAATCATTACCCTCCACGCTTTTTAAGCATGGGGAGGCCGCGCCAGCATTGGCGTATGGTTGATTGTTACTGCTTTAGTCAGGATCAGCCGTAGGCAATAAAACCGCTGGAGACCAGTTCGGTACGATTAACCACGGCGGTTTTGGCAAAGATGTTGCGCATATGGGTTTTCACCGTCGATAGAGAGATACCGAGCTGCAAGGCAATGCGCTTATTGCTGGCCCCTTCACGCACCATATTGACGATCTCCTGCTCTTTGGCGGTGAGCAACTGGGCTTCACTATCTGGCAGTAGATCGCGGGTGGCCAACTCGATCAACGGCAGCACCGCACGTAAGCGGCTGCGCTCCAATTCGGTGAACGGCGTATCGCGGATCAGAGAAACCCCGGCAATGATCCGCTTACGCTGGCGGATAAAAATCTCCGTCATGTCACGCATGCGATTGGGTAGCATAAAGTCGTGATAATAGTGGCGGTTATTGGCGATCGCCGCTGGCGTCATGTTCACCATCTGGATGTCTTGCTGGTGGAAGTTGGCCGGTTTTAACGGGTCCAACTGTTGAAAATGGTCGAGATATTGCTGATGAGTATCAGCGCTAATACCATGAAGAATATAGTGATCTGGCCGCAGGTCCGGGTCCACCAGATAAAAAACCCCGGCAGAAACTGGGATCAGATGCGCAATGGTATTCAGACAGCTCGAGATAAAAGCATCGTTACGCATGAAGGATGATGTGGTTGTCATAATGCATTTTCCTCCGTTGATCGCTCAGTACCCTGAAGGACACCTGCAAAGGTATCTGGACAATATGTGAACGATATCAGCATAGGTGTAGCAATTATGCAACACAACGAAAACATATTAACAACGTGAGCCGGATTGCAATAAAATACATTAATAACAACATCCCCATGCTGATTGACGGGGTGTCTTTCTGACAGAAAGTGGCTTTTTCATTAACACATTAATAAAAATTGCCGAGCGGTTACTATTGAATTTAAAGTAATTTCTCGCTAATGGTGCTTTTTGCCCAGTAGCTCAACTCCCCCTTACTCCCTTTACGTCTCTCGTCCTTAAGGACGATAGCCAGCCTTTCGCTTTCCTTCCTATAGTGAGATTACCGCCCTTGGCGGCTACAACACCGGGTAAAACTACTATAAGAGGAAGTAACCATGAACCTGTCGTCGCGGCTCAGTGCCCAGCTAGAACGGGGCAAGGTCGGGTTCCCCACCACGTTAGCCAGTTCGGTTGGGGTGATCATGGCCAGCCCGGTGATCCTCACCGTTACCAGCGGTTTTGGTATCGGTGGCGACACCTTCGCGCTGGCGATGCTGATCGCCTTTATCATGATGCAAGCCCAGCTCACCACCTTCTCGGAAGCGGCGGCGATCCTGCCCACCACCGGCTCGGTGTATGACTATATCTCCTGCGGCATGGGGCGATTTTTTGCCATTACCGGCACCCTGTCTGCCTATCTGATCGTGCATATCTTTGCCGGTACCGCCGAAACCATTCTTTCCGGCATCATGGCGCTGGTGAACTTTGAGCACCTCAATACCCTGATGGAAAGCAACAACAGCTCGTGGATGATCGGCGTGGGCTTGGTGATCATTTTCGGTATTCTGAATGCGTTTGGCATTGAAGCCTTCGGTAAGGCTGAGGTCGTGCTGACGTTCTGCATGTGGAGCACCTTGATGATCTTTTCGATCGCCGGGTTGCTTTTACCGCATGCTGTACCGCTAGAAGGTTGGTTTGGCACCACGCTGGATGTCGGCGATCCCCTGGCGGTGTTCAGCCTGGTGGGTATGGCGATGTTTATGTTCGTCGGCTGCGAGTTGGTGACGCCGATGGCGCCGGAGATCAAACGTTCTCACCGCGTGATCCCGCGTGCCATGTCCTTGGGACTATGCGGTGTAGCGTTGTGTATGGCGTTATACGGAGCAGCACTTAGCCATCAAGTGGAGAACGTGGTAGTAGATGCTGCCAATAACGTACATCTGTTGGATACGCCGATGGCTATCCCGGCATTTGCTGGCCAGATCATGGGCAACTTCGGTAAATACTGGCTGGGTGTTGGGCTGCTGTTAGCTGGGGCGGCCACCATTAACACCCTGATGGCGGCGGTGCCACGCATTATCTACGGCATGGTGCTGGATGGCGCTATGCCACGTATCTTCGCTTATCTGCACCCGCGCTTTAAAACCCCTGTGGTGGCGATTGCCGCTGCGGTGTTGATCCCCTGCGTTCACGCTTTCGCCATTCAGGGCAATCTGGACCGCATCATGCCGATGGTGCTGGCAGCAGTCTGTGCCTGGGGCGTGGCTTACCTGCTGGTGACCTGCTCGGTGGTGATCCTGCGTATCCGCCGTCCAGATCTGCCACGCGCCTATAAATCGCCTTGGTTCCCGCTGCCGCAGATTGTCTCCAGCATCGGGATCGTGCTGGCGATTTTCTACATCACGCCGCCGGGCATGAACCCACGCGATGTCTACATTCCCTTTGGCATCATGATCGGCCTGACCTCCGCCTATGCGCTGTTCTGGACCTTGTGCGTACAGAAGGTGAATCCGTTTAAACCGGTGCCGGTGGAAGAGGTGCTGGAGAGCGCCTTCAACAAGGCAGAAGCTGCGGAGGTGGAATTTGATCGGCTTACTTCCCTCACTTAATCGTTATTGGCGGCGTGACCCTCCAGGTTATCAGGCAGGGGCCACGCTCACCCGGTTGACGGCGAACCTGCAGCCTTACGCCTGTGAGCGCGTTGCCGTTAATCAGTTACGGCTCACGCTGCCACAGGGGCCGGTAATAGAGGTGGCAGAGCAGGTGCAGTCGCTGTTTTTGGCGCACATCGTCACTCACCGTTTCCGCTTGCAGGGCAACGCACGTTTTACCGAGCCGCTGGTGCTCAACATCATCACTGGTGGTTGGCTGCGTCGTAATGGCGTGGTTTATCGCACCAAGGCCAAACATGATGGTGCCCAGCAGTTGATTGCCGCGTTGCGGCAATACCCACAAATCGGCGACACGTTAGCCAAGCTCGATTTCCGCCGCGCCACGCTCACGATAACAGAGGGCAACTGGCAGTTGGATATTGAGCATTTTGCCGCTTCCGAAGTGGTCAGCCGCCTTCCCGCCAGCCGTCGCTATCTGCGGTTGGAAGCCGAGCAGCGGCGCTTGCTGCTGAGCAGTTTCCTGATGGTCAGCCAGTTGATGGAGCAATGCGATGAGTAGAGTGGTTGTGATCACCGGCGGCGGAACCGGCATTGGGGCTGCCTGTGCTCGTCTGCTGGTGCAGGAGGGGGACCGGGTATTTATCGTCGGACGTCGCCGTGAACCGCTGAACGCCTTGGCTGCGGAGATTGGGGCGTATGCCGTAGTTGGAGACGCCGCCAGCGGAGCCAGTTGGCAAACCGACATCCTGCCAGCCATTTTACAGCGGGCCGGACGTATCGACTGCCTGATTGCCAGCGCTGGCGGGATGGGGTTGGGTCGTATCACCGACGTCACCGATGTCCAATGGCAACAGGCGTTGGACAGCAATCTCAATAGTGCGTTTGCCAGCGCCCGGGCCTGTTTGCCGGGGCTGGTGAAGCACGGCGGCAATCTGCTGTTTGTCGCTTCTATCGCCTCGTTGGCCGCCGGGCCGGAGGTGTGTGGGTATGTCACCGCCAAACACGCGCTAATCGGCCTGATGCGTTCCATCGCCCGTGACTATGGCCCAAAGGGCGTGCGTGCCAACGCGGTTTGCCCCGGCTGGGTGACCACGCCGATGGCCGATGAAGAGATGCAGCCGTTGATGGCGGCACATAACTTAACGCTCGAGCAGGCCTATCAACATGTCTGTCGCGATGTGCCGCTGCGCCGCCCGGCCAGTGCGCAAGAGATCGCCCAGGTGTGTCGTTTTCTCTGCTCAACGCAGGCGTCAATTATTACTGGCGCAACGCTGGTGGCCGATGGCGGTTCCACCATTGTCGATGTGCCGACCTTAGCTTTCACTTCCCTGTAAGGAGATTGTCATGAGTTCAGAAGCGGTATTTATTCAGGTTGGCGCACTGGCGGAAGGTTTCGCCCCTCACAGCCATACGCTGGAGCAGCAGGATTTGGCCGGTACTTCGTTGGCGTTCCATTTTTCCGAAGGGGAAACGGTGCAGTGCAGCTTTAACGACGATCAAACCCTGCAGTGGGGAGAGCAACGGGTTGATTACCGGGCAACCGGCATTCGCCCGGGGATCCTGTTTATCGATTTCCTCGATCCGCAGCGGCCCAACAGCAGCGTTACGCTGGTGTGCGATCGTCAGCAGGGTAACTTTACCGCCGTCTATGGTCAGTTGCCGGAGGAATCGCAGGCGCGGCTGGATGCTTTTAGCCGGGTAGAGCAGGGGTTGCCGCTCACGGCGGTGAATGCCGAATTCCGCTTTGGCCGTCTGGACAAGAACGATGCAGCGTTGCCGCAGTTTACCGACGAACTGATCGGGATGCGTAATCTGTATACCTACAGCCCGACGGAGCGCTATGAGCATATTTATCTGAACAATAATTTCTACGCTTGGCAGTGCTTGGACGGGGTCGAGAAAGGGCTGGCGGATGTCGATCGCTGCCATTACGTCAAAGTGGCGGAGAAGCTGTATCTGTTCGTCTGGCGCGAGAAGATCATTCCGACGCTGGGCGTAGTGATGATCGACCTGCAAGAGATGCGCACCGATGGCAAGATCCTCGGTTATCAGGGCAGTGATTTCAGCAGCCTGAGCAACTTTGCCGTAGGCGCTCACGCGCAGATCCTTAACACCACGCATTACCCTAAGGCCTGAGCCGATGACGGCGATTTATGCCAGTGATGCGTTTGCCGGGCAGGTGGTGCTGGTGACCGGCGGTGCACAGGGCATTGGGCTGGCGATCGTCAGCGCCTTTGCACGTTTGGGGGCCAAGGTGGTGATGGCGGACTTACAACTGCAAAAGGCACTGGAGGCGGCTGAAAGCCTGTGCCAACGGGGTTGTAACGTGGAGGCGACCGCCTGTGATATGGACGATGCAGGGCAGATTGCCGAGCTGGTCACACAGACAGCGCAGCGGCATCAACGGCTGGACGTGGTGATCCACAACGCCGCTTATTTTCCGCTGAGGCCGTTTAACCAGATAGATGCCGAACTGTTGCAACGCACCTTGAGCGTCAATTTGATGGCCCCGTTCTTTCTGGCGCAGGCGGCGTTGCCGTGGATGAAGCGCCAGGGGGGCGGACGTCTTCTGGTGACCTCGTCGGTCACTGGGCCAAGGGTAGCCTACCCAGGGCTGGCGCACTATGCGGCTTCCAAGGCGGGGGTAAATGGTTTTATTCGCGCTGCCGCGTTGGAACTGGCATGTGACGGGATCACGGTAAATGGCGTGGAGCCGGGGATGATCCGCACGCCCGCGATGGCAAATCTGGGCGGGGAAGCGCTGAATCAGGCGATAGCCGCTGCGGTGCCGCTGGGCAGGTTGGGGGAGCCGGAGGATATTGCGGCAGCGATGGTCTTTTTGGCCTCGCCGGCTGCGAGTTATATCACCGGCCAGACGCTGGTGGTGGATGGCGGTGCGCTATTGCCGGAAACCCAACCTGTCATTAATTGAGGAACCCTCTAGGTGCTGATGGGGGCTGCGAGCAGCACCCCTATTTGTGAGCAACCACGTTGTTAGCCTGTTGATCCCCTAAGCGGATCAGCTCATCGAGCAACGTCATCAACTGATCCATCTTCTGCTTCGAGAATGCTGCTTCTATTTCCCCATATCCCTGTTCCACCTGGTGGCGTGCCAGTTCATACAGCTCCTGGCCTTGCTGGGTCAAGGACACGTACAGCTTGCGCTGATCGTTAACCGGCTTGAGGCGAAAGATCAGCTTATCCCGCTCCATGCGCGACAGGATGCCGGTCAGGCTGGGGCGCAGGATGCAGGTCTCTGCGGCCAATTCGTGAAACTCAATGGAACGGTTATCGGCCAATACGCGAATGATGCGCCATTGCTGCTCTGTCAGGTTGTGGCTTTTCAGGATCGGGCGGAAGAACCCCATGGCGGTTTCACGCGCCTGCAACAGGGCGATGGTTAACGATTCATGCATGTCGATGGCCTTGGCTTAATTTTATTAACAACTTAATAGTAGCCAATTTTTGACCGGCGGAGAACGGTAAAACGCGATCCGTCACGTAAAAATCCTGCAAAAAAGGTTAATTTGCTGATTAATAACGCTAATGTGCATAATTTGTGAATATTTCGTTATCACGATCACAAATTAAATTAACAACGTTGCGTAAATGCTGAACAGCGTATAAAAGTATTCATTAACATATTAATGATTGGCGTTCCGTAGAAGGAGTCTGCATGAAAGGCACCGTATTTTCCGTAGCACTTAACCACCGCAGCCAGCTTGATGCCTGGGATCAGGCGTTTCGCGCCGCCCCTTACCAAACGCCGCCCAAGACGCCGGTGTGGTTCATCAAACCGCGCAATACCCATCTTGCCAACGGTGGCAGCATCCCGTTCCCGGCTGGTGAAACCGTACAAAGTGGCGCAACGCTGGCAGTAGTGATTGGTCGCACCGCCCGCAAGGTGCCAGCGGATAAGGTGGCCGATTATGTGGCCGGTTACGCCTTGGCAAACGACGTCAGCCTGCCGGAAACCAGCTTCTATCGCCCGGCAATCAAAGCCAAATGCCGTGACGGTTTCTGCCCGTTGGGAGAGGTTGCTCCACTGGCTAGTACCAGCGGCCTGGAAATCATCACCGAAATCAATGGCGTGGAGCAGGATCGCTGGTCAACGGCCGATCTGGTGCGTTCGGTGCCGGAACTGATCGCCGCCATCAGCGATTTTATTACCCTGCAACCGGGGGATGCGGTGCTGATTGGCACGCCACACCAGCGGGTTGAGATCAAGCCAGGTGACCAAGTGACGGTGCGGGCCGCAGGTTTGCCAACCCTTACCAACCCAGTGACGCAGGCAGGAGAATAACCATGAGACATGCTCGTATCCGCCATCATGGCCAGATTGTTAACGTCACCGTAGACGACCAGCTAAGCGTTACCCTACCCGATGGCAGTAAGCTCGATGAGTACGATGTGGAATGGCTGCCACCGGCGCAGGGCACGATATTTGCCCTCGGCCTGAACTATGCCGATCACGCCAGTGAGCTGGAGTTTAAAGCGCCGGAAGAGCCTTTGGTGTTCCTCAAAGGGCCAAACAGCCTGACCGGCCACCGCCAGGTTTCCGTGCGACCGGCGCAGGTGGAATACATGCACTACGAAGCGGAGCTGGTGGCGGTGATCGGTAAAACCGCGCGCAACGTCAGCCGCGAGCAGGCGATGGATTACGTGGCCGGTTACACCCTGTGTAACGACTACGCCATCCGCGACTACCTGGAAAACTACTACCGCCCCAACCTGCGGGTGAAAAGCCGCGACACCTTGACGCCTATCGGCCCCTACATTGTCGATCGTGACGATGTCGCGGATCCGCATAACCTGACGCTCAGCACCTATGTTAACGGTGAACTGCGCCAGCGCGGCACCACTGCCGACATGATTTTCGACATCCCGTTCCTGATCGAATACCTGAGTGAATTTATGACGTTGCAGCCTGGCGACATGATCGCCACCGGCACGCCGAAAGGGCTGGCCGACGTGCAGCCTGGGGATGAAATTGTGGTGGAGATCGAAGGCATTGGCCGCTTGGTTAACCACATCATCAGTGAAAAAGATTACGAGGAGAGCAAGGGATGAAAACCATCAACCATTGGATCAACGGCAAGAACGTCGCCAGCAAAGAGTATTTCACCACCACCAACCCGGCTAACGGCGAGGTGCTGGCGGAAGTGGCGTCCGGTGGCCAGCTCGAAATCGACCAGGCAGTAGCCGCAGCCAAAGAAGCCTTCCCGAAATGGGCCAATACGCCGATGAAAGAGCGTGCGCGCCTGATGCGTCGCCTGGGTGAGCTGATCGACCAGAACGTGCCGCAGATTGCCGAGATGGAGACCGCGGACACCGGGTTGCCGATCCACCAGACCAAAAACGTGCTGATCCCACGCGCCTCGCACAACTTTGAGTTCTTTGCCGAGATCTGCCAGCAGATGAATGGCCGCACCTACCCGGTGGACGACAAGATGCTCAACTACACGCTGATCCAGCCGGTGGGCGTGTGTGCGCTGGTATCGCCGTGGAACGTGCCGTTCATGACTGCCACCTGGAAGACCGCGCCTTGCCTGGCGCTGGGTAACACTGCGGTGCTGAAAATGTCCGAGCTTTCGCCACTGACGGCGGATCGCCTGGGTGAACTGGCGCTGGAAGCCGGTATTCCTGCCGGGGTGCTGAACGTGGTGCAAGGTTATGGCGCGACGGCGGGCGATGCTTTGGTGCGCCATAAAGACGTGCGTGCGGTGTCCTTCACCGGTGGTACCTCAACCGGCCGTCGCATTATTGAAAGCGCCGGGCTGAAGAAGTTCTCGATGGAGCTGGGCGGCAAGTCGCCGGTGCTAATCTTTGAGGATGCCGATATAGAACGGGCGCTGGATGCGGCGCTGTTCACCATCTTCTCGATCAACGGTGAGCGTTGCACCGCAGGTTCACGCATTTTCATTCAAGAAAGCATTTATCCGGAATTCGTCAAACGCTTTGCCGAGCGTGCCAACCGCCTGCGCGTGGGGGATCCAACCGATCCAAATACTCAGGTTGGGGCGTTGATCAGCCAGCAGCATTGGGAAAAAGTCTCCGGTTATATCCGCCTGGGTATCGAAGAGGGGGCCACTTTGCTGGCTGGCGGCCCGGATAAACCGGCCGGTTTGACCCACGGCAACTTCCTGCGCCCAACGGTGCTGGCCGATGTTAACAACAATATGCGTGTCGCGCAGGAAGAGATCTTCGGGCCGGTGGCCTGCCTCCTGCCGTTCAAATCAGAAGAAGACGGCCTGCGCATGGCCAACGATGTGGAGTACGGCCTGGCGTCGTACATCTGGACGCAGGATGTGAGCAAAGTACTGCGTCTGGCCCGCAATATTGAAGCGGGTATGGTTTTCGTCAACACCCAGAACGTACGCGATCTGCGCCAGCCGTTTGGCGGGGTGAAATCCTCTGGCACCGGCCGGGAAGGTGGTGAGTACAGCTTCGAAGTGTTTGCCGAGATGAAAAACGTTTGTATCTCCATGGGGGATCACCCGATCCCACGTTGGGGAGTGTGAGATAGCTCCGTGCCCTTTAAAACAACAACCAAGTACTAGACCCGATAGACATCAGCCTGCGGCCAGCCGTGCCGCAGGCTGAAAGATAAAGGGAATAGGAGGACATATGGGTAAATTAGCATTAGCCGCAAAGATTACACACGTTCCTTCGATGTACCTGTCTGAATTGCCAGGAGAACACCATGGCTGCCGTCAAGCCGCCATTGATGGTCACAAAGAAATCAGTGCCCGCTGTCGCGAAATGGGCGTCGACACCATTATCGTGTTTGATACCCACTGGCTGGTGAACAGCGCCTACCACATCAACTGCAACTCGCATTTCAAAGGGCTTTATACCAGCAACGAGCTGCCGCACTTCATTCGTGACATGACTTACGAATATGACGGCAACCCGGAGCTGGGCCAGATGATTGCCGAGGAAGCTCGCAAGCTTGGCGTACGTGCCATGGCGCACGAGATCCCAAGCCTGGAGCTGGAATACGGCACGCTGGTGCCAATGCGCTACATGAACAGCGACCGCCACTTCAAGGTGATCTCCATTTCTGCCTTCTGCACCGTGCATGATTTTGCCGATAGCCGCCGCCTGGGTGAAGCGATTAAAACCGCGATTGAGAAATACGACGGCACCGTGGCGGTATTGGCCAGCGGCTCGCTGTCGCATCGCTTTATCGACGATCAACGTGCCGAGCAGGGCATGAACAGCTACACCCGCCAGTTCGACCAGCAGATGGACGAAAGGGTAGTGAAACTGTGGGAAGAAGGGCGCTTCCGCGAGTTCTGCGAAATGCTGCCGGAGTACGCTGACTACTGCTATGGCGAAGGCAATATGCACGACACCGTGATGTTGCTGGGCCTGTTGGGCTGGGACAAGTATCAGGGCAAGGTGGAGTTTGTTACCCCGCTGTTTGCCAGTTCCGGAACCGGCCAGGTCAACGGCATATTCCCTCTTCCTGCTGAAGCCTGAGGATACCCAATGCCCCATTTTTACGCTGAATGTACCGACAACATCCGCCGGGAGGCGGATTTACCCGCGCTGTTCGACAAGGTTAATCACGCGCTGGCGGAAACCGGCATCTTCCCGCTGGCGGGCATCCGTAGCCGCGCCATCTGGCTGGATACCTGGCAGATGGCCGACGGCAAGCAGAATTATGCCTTTGTGCATATGACGCTGAAGATTGGCCACGGCCGCAGCTTGGAGAGCCGCCAGCAGGTGGGCGAAATGCTGTTCATCCTGATCAAGGATCACTTCGCCGCGCTGATGGCTAACCGTTATCTGGCGCTCTCCTTCACCATCGAAGAGCTGGATCCGGTGCTCAACTATAAGCAGAACAACGTCCATGCGCTGTTTAGCAAGGACTGAACAAGGAGTGGTAAATGCTGGATAAAGACGTACTGAGCCGAGCCGTGCAGCGCCTGCATCAGGCCGAGCAGAGCCGGGAACAGATCCGCGCGCTATCGCTGGATCACCCGGAGATCACTATTGAAGATGCCTATGCTATCCAGCGCCAGTGGGTTGAGCTGAAGATCGCCGAAGGGCGCACTCTGAAGGGGCATAAGATCGGGCTGACCTCGCGCGCCATGCAGGTCAGCTCGCAGATCACCGAGCCGGACTACGGCGCGCTGCTGGACGACATGTTCTTTAACGATGGCAGCGACATTCCGATCGATCGCTTTATCGTGCCACGCGTCGAAGTGGAGCTGGCGTTTGTGCTGGCGAAGCCGCTGCGCGGGCCGAACTGCACGCTGTTTGATGTCTATAACGCTACCGATTATGTGATCCCGGCGTTGGAGATCATCGATGCTCGCAGTCATAACGTCGATCCGCAAACCCAGCGGCCACGCAAGGTGTTCGACACCATTTCCGACAATGCTGCCAACGCGGGTGTGGTGATGGGGGGCAGGCCGATCAAGCCGGACGCGCTGGATCTACGCTGGATCAGTGCCTTGCTGTATCGCAATGGCGTGATTGAAGAGTCTGGCGTGGCGGCGGCGGTGCTCAATCACCCAGCCAACGGCGTGGCCTGGTTGGCTAATAAGCTGTCCCCGTATGACGTGGAACTGGAAGCCGGGCAGATCATTCTTGGCGGTTCTTTCACCCGCCCGGTGGCGGCGCGGCGCGGCGATACCTTCCATGCCGACTATGGCCCTATGGGCTGCATCAGTTGCCGGTTTGTCTAAGGAGAAACACCATGCTAACTAACCATTTCAAACAGGCCCTGCAGGAAAAACGCCCGCAGATCGGTCTGTGGCTGGGGCTGTGCAGCAGCTACAGCGCTGAACTGCTGGCCGGAGCCGGGTTCGACTGGCTACTGATCGACGGCGAGCATGCGCCCAACAATGTGCAAACGATATTGGGCCAGTTGCAGGCGATTGCGCCTTATGCCAGCCATCCGGTGGTGCGCCCGGCCTGGAACGATCCGGTGCTGATCAAACAGCTGCTGGACGTCGGTGCGCAAACCCTGTTGATCCCGATGATCCAAAACGCCGAACAGGCGCAGGAGGCGGTGCGGGCTACCCGTTATCCACCAAACGGTATTCGCGGGGTTGGCAGTGCGCTGGCTCGGGCCTCGCGCTGGAACCGGGTGCCGAATTACCTGCATCTAGCCGACAGCCAGATGTGCGTGCTGGTGCAGATAGAAACCCGAGAGGCGGTAAAAAATCTGGATGCCATCCTGGAAGTAGAAGGGGTGGACGGCGTCTTTATCGGCCCGGCGGATCTGAGTGCCGACATGGGCTTTGCCGGTAATCCACAGCATCCCGAAGTACAGCGCACTATCGACGATGCCATTGCCCGTATCCGTGCCGCAGGCAAGGCACCGGGCATCCTGATGGCACAGCAGGAATTGGCGCAGCACTATCTGGCATCCGGCGCGTTGTTTGTTGCCGTTGGCGTGGATACCACCCTGCTGGTGCGGGCGGCAGACTCCCTGCTCAGCAGTTTCAAACAGGATAAACCGGCGGGGACACCATCCCAGGGCGTTTACTAATCGGAGTCATCATGAGCAACGTCGATTCGCTCAAGCCGCTGAACCCGGCAGAGCAACATAAAGCGTTAACCGCCACCGAGCAGTCGGTGATTAAAAAGTTATTTCGGCGCCTGATTATTTTCTTATTTGTGTTGTTTGTTTTCTCTTTCCTTGATCGCATCAACATCGGGTTTGCCGGTTTGACCATGAAGCAGGACCTTGGTCTTAGCTCCACCATGTTCGGCCTGGCCGCAACGCTGTTTTACGTCACCTACGTGATCTTCGGTATCCCTAGCAACATGATGCTGAGCAGGGTGGGGGCACGGCGTTGGATCGCTACCATCATGGTGCTGTGGGGCATTGCTTCTACCTGCACCATGTTCGCCACTGGGCCAACCAGCCTGTACGTGCTGCGGATGATCGTCGGCATTACCGAGGCGGGCTTCCTGCCAGGGATCCTGGTGTATCTCACCTACTGGTTCCCGGCGTTTTACCGTGCCCGGGCCAACGCGCTGTTTATGATTGCCATGCCGGTCACGATGGCATTGGGGTCGCTGGTGTCCGGTTATATTCTGGCGCTGGATGGCATGATGAACCTGAAAGGCTGGCAATGGCTGTTCCTGCTGGAAGGGATCCCTTCGGTGATCCTTGGCGTGGTGGTGTGGTTCTATCTGGACGACACACCGGCCAAAGCCAAGTGGCTGACTAGTGAAGAGAAGGCCAGCCTAAAAGCGATGATGGAAGCCGACAAATTGCAACTGGTGCAGCCGGAAGGGCCAAGCAGCCACCGGGCATTGCAACAGCGCAGCCTGTGGCGTGAGGTGCTGACGCCGGTGGTGTTGATGTATACGCTGGCCTATTTCTGCCTCACCAATACCCTGAGCGCCATTAATATCTGGACGCCGCAGATCTTGCAGAGCTTCAACCAGAGCAGCAGTAACATCATGATCGGTTTTCTGGCGGCAATCCCCCAAATCTGTACCATCGCCGGTATGATCTGGTGGAGTAAACGTTCGGATCGCTTGCAGGAGCGCAAGTTCCACACCGCGCTGCCATATCTGTTTGCGGCGGCAGGTTGGCTGTTGGCTTCGGCGACCAACCACAGCATGGTTCAGCTATTAGGGATCGTGATGGCGTCGGTCGGCTCGTTTACCGCGATGGCGATCTTCTGGACCACGCCGGATCAGTCAATCAGCTTCGAAGCTCGAGCGGTGGGGATCGCGGTGATCAACGCCACCGGTAACATCGGCTCGGCGGTCAGCCCGCTGCTGATCGGCTGGTTCAAGGATGTGACCGGCAGCTTTAACTCCGGGCTCTATTTTGTCTCGGCGTTGTTGATTATCGGGGCCGTGCTGGTATGGCGAATCCCGATGAAGGACTCGCGCCCGCGGGCCACGCCATAAACTTTGATAGTGCTTGAGGATACGCCCCCTCTCCCTTTGGGAGAGGGTCGGGATGAGGGGAAATTGAATCGGTAATATTTTCCTTTTCACCCATTCCTTCTCTTATTTTCACCGGAGGATAACGTGCAGAAAAGTAACGGCTTTATCGCCAATATCGATATTGGCAAAGAGTATGACGCGCGTTACGCCGCTGATGAGGTGCACTACGAAACTTTTGCCGGGCTGGCGGCATTTTTTGGCCGGGATATGCAGGTGCACTGGCACGACCGCTTCTTCCAGTTGCATTATCTGGCCACTGGCAGGATAGAGCTACAGCTCGACGATCAGCACTATTCGGTGCAGGCTCCGCTGTTTATCCTCACCCCACCCTCAGTACCACACGCCTTTTTCACCGAACCAGACAGTGATGGTCACGTGTTAACGGTGCGGCAGGAACTGATCTGGCCGTTGCTGGAACGCCTGTATCCGGGCAGTAATCTGGCGCTGGATATGCCGGGAATTTGCCTTTCGCTGGCCGCAGTACCGCAAGAGTTGGCGGCGCTTGGGCATTATTGGGAACTGATCGCCCGCGAGTTCAGCCAAAAGATGGCCGGGCGCGAGCAGACGCTGGCATTGCTGGCCCAAGCGGTCTTCACGTTGATGCTGCGCAATACCTCATTGGATGACAAGGCCGCTAGCGGCGTGCGCGGCGAACTGAAGCTGTTCCAGCGTTTTAACAAGATGGTGGACGAGCGTTTTCGCGATCACCTGTCGGTGCCGGAATATGCCCAGTCGCTGGGAGTGACGGAATCACGCCTCAACGACCTGTGCCGCCGTTTTGCCAATCGGCCACCCAAGCGGTTAATCTTCGATCGCCTGCTGCGTGAAGCCAAACGGCTGCTGCTGTTCAGCGCCTGCACGGTACATGAAACGGCTTACAGCCTGGGGTTCAAAGATCCCGCCTACTTCGCACGCTTCTTCAATCGGCTGGAAGGCTGTTCGCCTTCCGCCTATCGTGCTACGCAACACGTGCTGTCATAACCAGGAGCGGGTCAGCCTTTGTTGGCCACCAAATCCGCGACTAGCCGGTTGACCGGATCGCTCATATTGGTGAACTTGGTCAACTCCGAGCGGGTAACAACCACAAACACACCGATATTTTGCTGCGGCACCATCGCCATATAGGTGATGAAGCCGCCGCCGCCGCCGGTTTTCTGGATGATCCCTGGCAGACCGTCTTTCGGCGCCATATAGACCCAGCCCAGCCCTAAAGCAGAGGCTTCACCCGGTACGTCCATGCCTTTCAGTGACGTCAGATCTTTGCGCTGGAAATACATGGTTTGTTCGGTTAAAGCCGTTGGCTTGCGCGAGCCGCTTACGTTGGAGGAGAGGAACTGCTGCATCCAGCGCTGCATATCGCGCGGCGTCGAGTAAACGCCACCGCTGCCACTGGCGGCTGTGGTATCGCGGCAGGCGCTTGGCCCAGAGGCAGCCACCATCAGGCGTGAGCACTGCTCTGCGCTTGGCGTCAGCGTGGTATCAACCATTCCCAGTGGACCAGTGACTTTCTCGCGCAACAAGACGTTATAAGGCTTGCCAGCGGCACGTGACAACGCATCGGCCAATAGGTCGTAGGCCAGGTTGGAGTAGGCCGCCCGCACGCCCGGTGGCACGGTAATGGTGGCATGAGACAACCACTGCCAGCGCTGCGACTTGGTGGGCCAGGTAAACACCGGCGTTTTTGGCGGTTTCTTGCCGGGTTGCTCACGCGGCAGGGCGCTGGTGTGCGTTGCCAGGTTCAGCAAGGTAATCGGCTGGCGAGAATTGTAGGCAGGAACGACGGCGCCTTTGGGAGCATATTTGCGCAGTGGATCGGTGAGTTTAACCTTACCTTCTGCCGCCATTTTGACCATCACTTCGCTGGTCATCAGTTTAGTGATGGAGGCGATGCGGATCAGGGAATCTGGCCGTGGACGCAGATCGTTGCCCGGTTTGGTATCGCCAAAACTGCGGTTAACCACCTGATTGTTATCGATCACCACCAGCGCCATACCGGTTGCGCCGCTGTTATAGAAGATATGTTCAGCATACCGATCGACAATCTGTGAGGTGAGCTGCGCGTCGGTCGCCTGACTGGCCAAGGGGGTGGCACACAGGCCAAGCGCCAGCAATAACGTGGAGAGTGAGGTCTTCAACGGTCGTGTTCCATATAAAAATGTGGCAGGGAAGGCGTAAGTTGTCCGCTAGTGTAATGCGCTACGGCGCGATTGGCATGTGGTAAAAGTGGCGACAGGTAAAAGTTTTTCACCTTTCCCCTTCCGGCGAAGGGGAAAAGATCAGGCGACTGGCTGTGGGTGGGGGGCTAGCTGAATATTGTTGCGGCCACTGTTTTTGGCCCGGTACAGCGCGGCGTCGGCGGCACAGATCGCAGAGTCGATGTCCAGCTTATCCAGCGCAGAAATCCCGGCGCTTAACGTCACCCTGGTTGTCTCCTGCGCGTGGAAACGATGGGTGATGGTCAATTCCTGCACGCATTGGCGCACCTTTTCCGCCAGATAGGCCGCGTAATCTTCACCGACGTTGGTCAGCAGAACCAAAAACTCTTCTCCGCCGTAACGCACCACGATATCCCGTGAGCGCACCGCATCGCGGATGGTCGTTGCCACCTGGACTAATGCTTGATCGCCCAGGGTGTGACCGTAGCGATCGTTGTAGACCTTGAAGTGGTCGATATCGAGTAGCAGCACAAAGTGGTTGCCCGAGGTCGGCGAGAGCAACTGATCCAGTTTACTCTCCAGCCCACGGCGGTTATACAGGCCGGTTAGCGGATCGATCATGCTCAGATCGCTGAACTTATCCCGTTCGTGATACAGGTTGGCCACCAGATGTTGGGTAAACATTTCGCTGCGCTTCAACAGCAAATGATGCACCGAGAAGGCGACGATTGGCAGCAGGGTGGTGAACAGAATACGCATGGTGTTATGCATGCCGTCCAGCCACAGGATTATCAGCGCCGAGGGAACGGCATGCAGACAGAAGGCCAGCAGGTTATCCGTCAGCGAGATCGCGCTGATAAAGAAAATACTGAACAGGCTGATCAGCAAAAAGCCGTGGTTGTCACTGGCGATAAGTTGACTCTTGCTATAGATGTGCGCTGCCCATAGCAACCCAAGGGTGATGGCGAGCAGGTTGAGCCTTTGGACATAGTGGCGCGGTGAATACAGCGTAAATAGCATGGCCGCCAGGCAAATTGCTGGAATGCACAATAGCGGCAGCGTGAATGCCGGGATTTCTTTAAAGGGCACGAATAAAGTAAAAATGGCAGAGGCTGCATTCATCAACAAGAAAAGAAACAGGGATAAGCGCTGTTTGCTGGTTTGCAGTTGCTGATAAGAACGCGAGTTCATACGGGGATCACTCTTTACCAATGGGGCCGGTCGAAGGAAAAATGTTGGACAATGCCTGCTGAATAATTCCAATTGGTTATTATTAACAGACTATAAATGTTAAGAATTTTCTTATATAAAACTAACATTTTTCGCGCAGGCTGTCATCCGCGTTCAGCCGGATCTTGAAAAGAGTGCGGGCCCAAAAAAAGTGTTATATGATATTGGTTATCATTATCACTTAAAGGGTGGGGTTATCATGTTAGCAGCCATGGTTACCGCTTGTGGATTGTGGGGCATCAGTTGGTGCCTGGGGAATCGGCTTGCCAGCGCCTGGGGCGTGTTGCTGCCCTGTGCTCTGATGCCGTTTCTGGCGTTGATCGACCTGGATATGATGCAACTACGTACTCTGATCGTGGTTGCTATGCTGGCCACGCTGGTGATGCTGTTTAACAGCCGCTGGTGTCATTACCTGCTGCTCCCTTCCTGCATGGCTCTAGCCGGAGGACTGGCCGCAATCAGCCTGCATTTCAGCTTTAACTGAAACGACAAAACCACGCCTGAGCGTGTTGGTTTTTTCAGTGAGTTTTAATGCAGGAACAGCTAGAAGAGAACTCATCAAGTGGTGCGAAGAGAGGGACTTGAACCCTCACGTCCGTAAGAACACTAACACCTGAAGCTAGCGCGTCTACCAATTCCGCCACCTTCGCACAGTTTGATGTGTTGCTTTGATGTCGATTTATATCACCAGCTTGGTGCGAAGAGAGGGACTTGAACCCTCACGTCCGTAAGAACACTAACACCTGAAGCTAGCGCGTCTACCAATTCCGCCACCTTCGCATACGATGCTGTGCAATATAAATCATGTGGTTATTTGGTGCGAAGAGAGGGACTTGAACCCTCACGTCCGTAAGGACACTAACACCTGAAGCTAGCGCGTCTACCAATTCCGCCACCTTCGCATACCAGATACGTTACCGGAGTAACGCTACCACGGAGGCGAATTCTAGAGATTTTGGCGGGGACGTCAATAGTTATTTCCTGGATTAGCGGCGTTTGCTGTAAAAAACGGCATATCAGCGCTTTTATGGCCCTCGAACAACGTAATCAGCCAATCAATCAATACCCTGACACGAGGGGCAAGGAAACGGCCAGGCGGATACATGATGTAGATCGGCATCGGCGGTGGTGGCGTATCGGCCAGCACTTCCACCATTTCACCACTTTGCAACCAGGGAGAGAGCGTATAACGCGCCCCCTGGATGAGGCCCAATCCGGCACGGCAGGCACTGGTGTAGGCATCGGCTCCGCTAACGCTCAATCTGCTTGGCAATTCGCGAAGCTCAAGGTGACCATCACGGCAAAATTCCAGCGGGTAGTTGCGGTTATTCACCAAAGAGAAATAGCCCACCGCCCGATGATGTTGCAGCTCGTCGATCGATTGTGGGGTACCAAACGCTTTTAGATAATCGGGGGAGGCGCAGGTGAGCTGCGGCAGTTGGGCAATCCGCCGGGCAACCAGCGTATCGTCTGCGGTTTCCCAAGCCCGCAGCACGCAGTCCACACCTTCGCGCAGCAGATCAACGTGGGTGTCGTTGGCCCCCAGCGCAATTTCTATTTCTGGATAGCGTTGATAGAACTCATCGAGCGCCGGGATAACGATTTCCCGCGCCAGCGAATGGGGCATATCGATCCGCACCTTGCCGGTAGGTTGCAGCTTGTGGTGGCTGAACAGGGTATCTGCTTCTTCCAGGGCGTCCAGCAGGTGCAGACAACGTTGGTAGTACAGCGTCCCCTCGGCGGTGACCTGAACCTGGCGCGTGGTGCGCACCAATAATCTGACGCCAAGCCGTTGCTCCAGGCGTTTGAGCACGTTGCTTACCGTGGCTCGCGGCAGTTGCAACCTTTCGGCCGCGCGGCTGAAGCTGCCTAGTTCCACGATCCGGGTAAAGATGCGCATAGCCTGAACCTGATCCATTTTTCCGCCCGCATTGTTGGTGATTTATGAACAGTGATGTGCAATCTGCATTATTTATCTTTGTGGCATAAACAACCAGACTTTGTTTCGACATCCATGTTCAACAAGGACCACACAATGCAACAGCGCAAATTAGGTACTAATGGCCCCCTCGTCTCTGCCCTGGGTTTAGGTTGCATGGGGATGAGCGATTTTTACTTCACCGGCTATGACGAGCAGGAAGCGATCGCCACGCTACATCGGGCTCTGGAACTGGGGGTGACGCTGCTGGACACCGCAGATATGTACGGCCCGCACACCAATGAACAACTGATCGGCAAGGCGATCAAAGGCAAACGCGACCAGGTATTTCTGGCCACCAAGTTCGGTATTGTGCGCGATCCGGCAGATCCCACAGCGCGGGGCGTGAGCAGTAAACCGGACTATATCCGTCGCTCGGTAGAAGGCAGCTTGCAGCGGCTGGGGGTAGAAACCATCGATCTTTACTACCAGCATCGGGTCGACCCTACGGTACCTATCGAAGAGGTGGTTGGCACCCTGGCGGATCTGATCAAAGAAGGTAAGATCCGTCATATTGGCCTGAGTGAAGCCTCGGTTGCCACGTTGGAACGCGCTCACCAGGTGCATCCGATCACCGCGCTGCAGACTGAATATTCCTTGTGGAGCAGGGATGCCGAGCAGGGGCAACTGGCCGCTTGCCAACGTTTGGGCATTGGCTTTGTCGCCTATAGCCCGCTTGGGCGTGGCTTCCTGACCGGGGCGATCCAGAGTATCGAGGACTTGGCTGCAGACGATTTCCGCCGCGACAATCCACGTTTTCAAGGGGAAAACTTTGCTCGCAATCTGGAGCTGGTCACCAAGGTCAGTGAACTGGCCAGGCAGAAAGGCGTGACCCCGTCGCAACTGGCGTTGGCCTGGGTGATGGCGCAGGGGGAAAATATTGTCCCAATCCCTGGCACCAAACGTCGGCGCTATCTGGAAGAGAACGTAGCGGCTGCGGAGATCACGCTAAGCGAGCAGGAACTGGCGGCGATTGAGGCGGTATTCCCACTGGCAGGCGTGGCAGGTGCACGCTATACAACGGTAGGTATGGAGTTGGTTAACGGCTGATGGCAGGGGGCTACAGTGAGGATATTTCCCCCTAACCAGAGTGGTAAGGGGGAATCCTGACCTACTACCTTTTCTTCTTCGCATCGCGTGGCTGGCGGGCCACGGTGGCTTTGTACACCTTGAAGCGGCCATTCTGCGCCAACACTTCATGGCTGCCGAAGGTGGCATCCAGAATATCCGGGTAAGGCAGGAAGGCGTTGGCGACGATACGCAGTTGGCCACCGATTGGCAGGTGTTTTAACGCCCCGCGGATCAGCGTTTCTGCGGCGGTCAGGCTGGTGGCCAGGCCGTCATGGAACGGTGGGTTGGAGATGATCAGGTCAAAGCGGCCGGTAATGTCGGAGTAGACGTTACTGACGATCACTTCCCCTTCAATACCGTTGGCAGCCAGTGTCGCCCGGCTGGATTCTACGGCTGCGGCGTTGACGTCGCTGAGGGTCAGCTTCATTTTCGGCGACAGTTTAGACAGCACCGAAGCCATTACGCCAGCGCCACAACCCACGTCCAGCACTTTGCCTTTCATGTGTTTTTCCAGCGTGGAGAGCAGCAGTGAACTGCCAACGTCCAGGCCGTCACGGCTGAACACGCCAGGCAGCGTCTTCACTTCCAGATCGTGCAGCTGATAGCTTTCCCACCAGTCGGCCAGATCAAACTGGGTCTGCACATCGATGCGGCCATGATACAACCCACAGCGGCGAGCGCTGTCGATCTTGGCAAGCGTGGCATGGCCTTCCAGGGTTTGTTCCGCACTGCGCACGCCGCTGCGGTTTTCACCGACGACAAAAATTTCTGCGCCAACCGGCAGCAGGGCCAGGATATTGCACAGTTGGAACTGCGCTTCCTGCTTGCTCTTTGGCCAGTAATACACCAGCGTATCGCACTCGGCGACGAAGGCAGGATCGATCGTCAGGCCGAACTGTGCATGCTCTCCCATCGTCCGGTTCAGTAACTGCCAGTGATGGTATTGCTGGGTGTGGACACGCACATCCGCGGCCTCGAATTGGGCCGGCAGGGTATCCTGCAGATCGCCGGCAAACAGCACGCGGCGTTCCATAAATTCATCACTGTGGCGCAGCATGACTTCACTGGCGGGGGTTAATGCAGACATCAGTTTTCGGCTCCTCAAGATTTAGCCGGAGATTATAGAGCTTTGTGGCCAGATGTTCGACGGGTTTGTTGGCGCAGGCTGCGCGGGTTTGTTAGCATAGCGCGGCATAGGGCAGGTAGGGTGCGTCACACACGGGGATCGGCATGGCATCAAAACGCGACTGGTTGTTACAACAGCTGGGGATTACGCAGTGGACATTACGCCGCCCTGGAGTGTTGCAGGGGGAGGTGGCGGTAAGCGTGCCCCCACACGTGCGCCTGCTGGTGGTGGCGCAGACATTGCCAGACCAGCACGACCCGCTGTTTTGTGACGTGCTGCGCAGCCTGGGGCTGACGGCGGCACAAACCTATGGCCTGACACCGGATCAGGTAGCGATGCTGCCACAAGATACCGAGTGCAACAGTTGGCGGTTGGGCGTCACGGAGCCGTTAGCGGTGGCCGGCGCGCAACTACATAGCCCGGCGCTGGCCGAGCTTTCTCAAGATGCGAGTGCGAAACGCGCGCTCTGGCAGCAGATTTGTCATCATGAACAGCATTTCTACCCTGACAGCGGCCGATCTGGCCACAGCCTTCAAGATTGAACAAGCCAGCCATGCGTTTCCCTGGACCGAGGCGACGCTAGCCAGCAATCAGGGTGAACGTTACCTTAACCTGAAACTGGAAGCTGAAGGGCAAATGGCGGGTTTTGCCATTACCCAAATCGTGCTGGACGAAGCCACGCTGTTTAATATTGCCATCCATCCAAGCTGGCAGCGCCGGGGCTTTGGCCGCACTTTGCTGACTGCCGTGATCGAGCAATTGGCAGCGCGCGGTGTGGTCACTCTATGGCTGGAGGTTCGAGCCTCCAACCGCGGAGCGATAGCGCTCTACGAAGACCTTGGCTTCAATGAAGTGACGGTGCGCCGCAACTATTACCCCGCAGCCAGTGGCCGCGAAGACGCGATCGTTATGGCGCTGCCGCTGGGGTAGCGACTTATAGTTCCCCTTGTGCAGCCAGTTTGGCCTGCCATTATCTTGTACCGAAGAAACCATTGATTGTCACCGGTTGGTAAATCAGCGAAAATACTCGGCTACTATCTTTTTATTACCGCTTTGCCTGGCGCCGCGATTGGCGCGTTGTGATGATGAGCAGGGCGGACTAACCATAGAAACGTGAAAAACATGTCTCCTAGTGAATTCGCCCGCGAAGTTGCGAAAAGAAGAACTTTCGCCATTATCTCGCACCCCGATGCGGGTAAAACCACCATCACCGAGAAGGTGCTGTTATTCGGACACGCTATCCAGACCGCCGGTACGGTAAAAGGCCGTGGCTCCAGCCAGCATGCCAAATCCGACTGGATGGAGATGGAAAAACAACGTGGTATTTCAATCACCACCTCGGTGATGCAGTTCCCGTACCGCGACTGCTTGGTCAACCTGCTCGATACCCCTGGGCACGAAGACTTCTCCGAAGATACCTACCGTACCTTGACGGCGGTGGACTGCTGCCTGATGGTAATCGACGCCGCAAAAGGCGTTGAAGATCGTACCCGCAAGCTGATGGAAGTTACCCGCCTGCGTGATACGCCGATCCTGACCTTCATGAACAAACTTGACCGTGACATCCGCGATCCGATGGAAGTGATGGACGAAGTTGAGCGCGAACTGAAAATCGCCTGCTCGCCGATCACCTGGCCGATCGGCTGCGGCAAGCTGTTCAAAGGGGTTTACCATCTCTATAAAGATGAAACCTATCTGTACCAGACAGGTAAAGGCCACACCATTCAGGAAGTGCGCATCGTTAAAGGGTTGAACAACCCGGAGCTCGATGCTGCCGTAGGCGAAGATCTGGCCGCCCAGCTGCGTGATGAGCTGGAACTGGTGCAAGGGGCCTCCCATGAGTTTGAGCAGGAAGCCTTCCTGGCAGGCGAACTGACCCCGGTGTTCTTCGGTACCGCTTTGGGCAACTTCGGTGTCGATCATATGCTTGATGGGCTGGTGGCCTGGGCGCCTGCGCCAATGCCGCGTAAAACCGATACCCGTGAAGTGGTCGCCGCTGAAGAGAAATTCACCGGCTTCGTGTTCAAGATCCAGGCAAACATGGATCCTAAACACCGCGACCGTGTGGCGTTTATGCGCGTGGTGTCTGGCCGCTATGAGAAAGGCATGAAGTTGCGCCAGGTTCGTACCGGCAAAGACGTGGTGATCTCCGATGCGCTGACCTTTATGGCCGGTGACCGCTCGCACGTTGAAGAAGCCTATCCAGGCGACATCATTGGCTTGCATAACCACGGCACCATTCAGATCGGCGATACCTTCACCCAGGGTGAGGATATGAAGTTCACCGGTATTCCGAACTTTGCGCCAGAACTGTTCCGCCGTATCCGCCTGCGCGATCCGCTCAAGCAGAAACAGTTGTTGAAGGGGCTGGTCCAACTGTCGGAAGAGGGGGCGGTGCAGGTATTCCGCCCAATCGCCAACAACGATCTGATCGTTGGTGCGGTCGGCGTGCTGCAGTTTGACGTGGTGGTTGCCCGTCTGAAAAGCGAATACAACGTGGAAGCGCTGTATGAATCGGTGAACGTCTCTACAGCCCGTTGGGTCGAGTGCGACGACGTGAAGAAATTCGAAGAGTTCAAGCGTAAGAGCGAGCTGAACCTGGCGCTGGACGGCGGCAACAACCTGTCGTATATCGCACCAACCATGGTGAACCTCAACCTGACTCAGGAACGCTACCCAGAAGTGGTGTTCCGCAAAACCCGCGAGCATTAATCTCGTCAACAGGGCGCTTCTAAGCGCCCTGTGTTTTCCTTCTTCAGCCCCCATCCTGCTAATTATTAAACCCTTCTCACTAATCATTTCGTCTAGACCGAACAAGATTTTCCGCGATCTGGCGGCAAATTTTCGCTGATGGTCTATATTTATCAGGGTGCGTAGCGACATCTGAGCGTAAAATACTATCGTATCCACATATTTTAGAGAGTTATTCGGTAGTGTTGCCGATCGGAGACAGTCCTATCTTAGTAATATCAATAAGATAGTGATGTGGATCCCAAATCAACTGTCATATGTCTCCAATAGACGACAGTTTTGCGCTTAATTGTTGCTCATTTGTTTTGTTGTTGTTGATTTTTAACGGCGTTTTTAACTTGGCACGGGCATTGCAGGTATACTTACCGTAGAGCAATAGTCCGGTCGTGAACGTTTGATTGTATAGAGATCGTGAAGTATTCATTTGAGTTAGCCGCACTCTGGCGGCACCAGAGCCCACAGCAGTTTGGGGTTCTACAACAAGAAGGAAGAGATCGATGAAAAATACCAAGTTTGCACATTCGCTGATGGCAGTCGTTTTGGGTTCGGTACTGGTTAGTGGTTCAGCCCTGGCTGAAGAGACCATGATGAACAAAGCATCAGGCGTAGTTGATAGTACTGGTGCCAAAATCGATAGCTCCATGAAAAAAGTCGACAACTATATGGATGACAGCGGCATAACGGCTAAAGTTAAAACTGCGCTGGTTGACGATAAAGCCATCAAAAGCACCGACATCTCGGTGGAAACCGAAAAAGGTGTGGTGACGTTAAGCGGTTTTGTCGCCACTCAGGCTCAGGCTGAGAAAGCGGTAGACGTTGCAGGTCGGGTAGAAGGGGTCAAATCCGTCAGCGATAAGCTGCACGTGAAAGATCAAGCGACCCAGTCGGTGAAATCCTATGCCGGTGACACTGCGACTACCAGCGAACTGAAAGCCAAACTGCTGGCCGACGACATCGTGCCTTCACGCAACGTGAAAGTAGAAACCACCGATGGTGTGGTGCAGCTTTCCGGTGAGGTGAAAACCCAGGCGCAGTCTGACCGTGCAGAAAGTATTGCCAAAGCCATTGATGGCGTGAAAAGCGTCAAGAACGATCTGGCGGTAAAACCTTAATCGTCAGTAACAGTAAGCAACAACTCCCAGGCTAACGCCTGGGATGTACTACCAGAAATAGAATAATCCGCAGTTTTAAGCCGCACCCAGCAGGGGCGAGCCAAACGCGAAATTTTTATCACCATGGTAAGGAGAGGCTTATGTTTCGATGGGGCATTATATTTTTAGTTATTGCATTGATCGCCGCAGCACTGGGTTTTGGTTCGTTGGCAGGTACTGCTGCCTGGGCCGCCAAAGTCGTGTTCGTGGTAGGGATCATTCTGTTCCTGGTCAGCCTGTTTACCGGCCGTCGGCGCCCTTAGCGTCTCTCTAAACTGTAACAAAGCTTGATTCTTTTTCTCGGCGCCAGGAGGCAGGTCATGAATAGCGACATCATTGTTGGCCGTTGGAAACAGCTGAAAGGCCAGGTTTGGCAGGCATGGGCGGAGTTTTCCGGCAATGACGGCCTGTGGCTGGCAGGGAGCAATGACTGCCTCTCTGGCGTATTACAAGAAGATTACGGAAGAGAGCAAGAAGAGGTATCCTCGAGAAAACGGCCACATTGAGGATATAGGGTTGGGATACAGAATACCCATCACGCTCGGGAATATTGAACCCCTGGCGTATAAACCATACCGGCCCGGTAAAATGGCGCTGGTGTGTGAGGGCGGCGGACAGCGCGGTATCTTTACCGCCGGTGTACTGGATGAATTCCAGCGCGCCCGCTTCAACCCTTTTGAGCTGATGATTGGCACCTCTGCCGGCGCGCAGAACCTGTCGGCATTTATTTGTGGCCAGATGGGCTACGCACGGCGGGTGATCACCCGCTACACCACCTCTGCCAATTTCTTCAACCCGCTGCGCTTTGTACGTGGTGGGCATCTTATCGATCTCGATTGGTTGTTGGACATCACCTCGCAACAGTTGCCACTGGCCTTTGACGTGGCGGAGCAACAGTTGGGCGATGGCCGTGAATTTTTGATGTGTGCCTGCCGCAGCGATGACTTTACGCCGGTTTATCTCCCTGCGGCACGGGATAGCTGGTTACCGGCAATCAAGGCCTCCAGCGCCATTCCCGGTTTTTATCGTATGGGCGTAGAGCTGGATGGCATCAGCTATCAGGATGGCGGCATCAGCGATGCTATCCCCGTGGAAGAGGCCTATCGCCGTGGGGCGGATACCATCGTGGTGATCCGCACCGTACCTTCACAGATGGTTTATACGCCGAAGTGGATGAAACGCATGGAGCAATGGCTGGGTGAAAGCAGCCTGCAGCAAATGGTGCGGGTGTTGCAGCATCATGAGCAGAGCTATTTGCGCATCCAGCAATTTATTGAAAAACCTCCCGGTAAACTGCGCATCTTCGAAATATTCCCGCCTAAGCCGCTGGCGAGCAATGCGCTCGGCAGCCGTTTGCCCGCGCTTAATCGCGATTACCATCTGGGCCGCCGTTGTGGGCGCTATTTCCTGGCTACGGTTGGCCACTGGCTGCTGGAGCAGGAAAAGATGGATGGTATGAAGGTGAAAAAGTCGCTCTCGCGTCGTCTGATCCAGCCGGAAACCGTGCGGATGCCTTCGCCGATTATTACCGATGTGCTCAACCCGCAGGGCCATGCCGTGCAACCTGAACTGCCACCAAAAATCATCCTGCCAGGTGACGGAGATGTGCTGTGAGTTACGCCTTTACGGATACCCATTGCCACTTTGATTTCCCGCCTTTTAGCGGGGATGAGCAAGCGAGCCTGGCACTGTCCGCGCAAGCTGGGGTGCAGCAAATTATTGTGCCAGCGGTAACGGCCGATCGCTTTGTGCGTATTCTCAAACTGGCGCGCGAACATACTCCGTTGTTTGCCGCGCTGGGGTTACACCCACTGTATATCGCCCAACACCATGATGAGCAGCTCGAACAACTGGCAGGTTTTCTGGCCAGTAAGCCGCAGAAGCTGGTCGCGGTGGGGGAGATAGGGTTGGATCTGTATATGGCCGAGCCGCAGTTTGAACGCCAACAGGCGTTGCTCAAGGCACAGCTGAAGCTGGCAAAGCAGTATGATCTGCCGGTGATCCTGCACTCTCGCCGTAGCCACGATCAGTTAGCTGCCGCATTGCGTCGTACCGAGGTGCCGCGCCGTGGTGTGGTGCATGGCTTTGCTGGCAGTCTGGCTCAGGCGCAGGCCTTTATTCGCCTCGGTTATTACATTGGTGTAGGCGGCACGATCAGCTACGAGCGGGCGCAGAAAACCCGCCAGGTGATGGCGCAGTTGCCGTTGACCTCGCTGTTGCTGGAAACCGATGCGCCGGACATGCCGTTGGCGGGTTATCAAGGGCAGCCGAACCGACCTGAACGGGCTGCGGAGGTATTTCAGGTACTCTGCCAACTGCGGCCTGAATCTGCCGACGACATTGCCGAACAGCTACAACAAAATAGCCAATCCCTGTTTGCATTAGATCCGTACCTCTCACTTTAAATGTGATTTGAATCACGTTGTGTGATTTTCAGTTACTTCCACTTGTATATATTTGTGACATAAAACGAGTCTCATCCCGCCTCGCTCAGTATAATTGCGTCCCATTATCGCCCTTGGGCAACCCGTTTTATCCTGCGGGTCGGGGGCATTTCTTCTTCGCAACAGGGACATATTCGTATGCAACTCTTCATGAGCCTGGTCGGTATGGTGGTCTTGATCGCCATTGCGGTGCTGCTTTCCAGCAACCGGCGCGCTATTAAACTGCGTACCGTACTCGGCGCGTTTATCATTCAGGTTGGCATTGGCGCGCTAGTGCTCTATGTCCCGATCGGGCGACGTATTCTTGGTGGCATGTCGGAAGGGGTGGCAAACGTCATCGCTTACGGTAACGAGGGCATCTCTTTTATCTTTGGTGGCCTGGTTTCCGACAAAATGTTTGAAGTGTTCGGCGGTGGCGGCTTCGTGTTCGCCCTGCGCGTGTTACCGGTGATTGTGTTCTTCTCCTCGCTGATTGCGGTGCTCTATTACCTGGGCATCATGCAGGTGGTGATCAAGCTCCTCGGCGGTGGTTTACATAAGCTGTTGGGTACTTCGCGGACGGAATCGCTGTCAGCCACGGCCAATATTTTTGTGGGGCAGACCGAAGCGCCGCTGGTGGTGCGCCCTTATATCGCCACCATGACCCAGTCGGAACTGTTTGCCGTGATGTGCGGCGGCCTGGCTTCGGTAGCCGGTTCCGTGCTGGCGGGCTATGCCCAGATGGGGGTACCGTTGGAATACCTGATCGCCGCTTCCTTTATGGCCGCGCCGGGTGGGCTGTTGTTTGCCAAACTGATGGTGCCGGAAACCGAAAATACCCAAGACCGAGCCGATGCGATGAAGCTGATCGCCGAAGATGACCGCCCGGCCAACGTCATCGACGCTGCTGCCTCGGGTGCGGCATCCGGTATGCAGTTGGCGCTGAACGTGGGGGCGATGCTGTTGGCATTTATCGCTCTGATCGCGTTGCTTAACGGTATTCTTGGCGGTATTGGTGGCTGGTTCGATTTCCCACAGCTGTCGCTGGAGCTGATCCTGGGCTGGGTGTTCTCGCCAATCGCGTTCCTGATTGGTGTGCCTTGGAGTGAAGCGATGGTGGCCGGTTCGTTTATCGGGCAGAAGGTGATCGTTAACGAATTCGTGGCCTACATGAACTTTGGTGCCTACCTGCGTCCAGATGACGTGGTGGCTGCTGAGGGTCTACAGGTGTTGTCACAGCACACCAAGGCGATCATCTCCTTCGCGCTGTGTGGGTTTGCCAACCTGTCTTCCGTAGCGATCCTGCTGGGTGGTCTAGGCAGCATGGCACCAGGCCGTCGTCACGACATTGCTCGTTTCGGGTTGAAAGCGGTGGCAGCCGGTACCTTATCCAACCTGATGAGTGCCACCATCGCCGGATTCTTCCTGGCGTTGTAAGCTATACTTGGTATCAACAACCAGGCTCCTGAAGGGGCCTGGTTGCCTGCCAACAGGGCATTCGCCTGATGACCGCCGTCTCTTTAGTGAATTTGTGAACAATATCGCGTTATTTTGTGATGATCTTCACATATAATTCAGTCCTGTTACAGTGCTATCCTGTGTAGTGTGAATCAGAGCACAAATATGCCAGAGTGATCGTGTTCAAATGGCGATTGCTGGCTATGCGAAAATCGAAGGGCTATGTGCGGTGAGAAGGATCTCAGTTGCTGGCGTGGGAAGACTATCCCGCGCGCTATCTTCAAGGAACCAAGTCCGCTCGCCAACATCAGAATGCTCAGTTGGAGAGTTTTATGACCGAATTAACCGCAGCAGCGCAACGCGCGCTGAACCTGATGGATTTAACCACGCTGAACGAAGATGACACCGACGAGAAAGTGATCGCGTTGTGTCGTCAGGCGAACAGCCCGGCAGGCCATACTGCCGCCATCTGCATCTATCCGCGTTTTATCCCGATTGCCCGCAAAACGCTGCGTGAGCAGGGGACGCCAGATATCCGTATCGCCACCGTCACCAACTTCCCCCATGGCAATGATGATATCGACATCGCCGTGGCAGAAACCCGTGCGGCCATCGCCTACGGTGCCGATGAAGTTGACGTGGTATTCCCTTACCGTGCCCTGATGGCCGGTAACGAGGAAGTCGGGTTTGAGCTGGTCAAACAGTGCAAGCAGGCCTGCGCCGCTGCCAACGTGCTGCTGAAAGTGATCATCGAAACCGGTGAGCTGAAGCAGGCGGAACTGATCCGTAAAGCCTCCGAGATCTCTATCAAGGCTGGTGCTGATTTTATCAAGACTTCTACCGGTAAGGTGCCGGTCAACGCCACGCTGGAAAGCGCTGAGCTGATGATGACCGTGATCCGTGATATGGGCGTAGGCAAAACCGTTGGCTTCAAGCCAGCCGGTGGCGTGCGTACCGCTGAAGATGCTCAACAGTATCTGCAACTTGCCGGGCGTCTGCTGGGAGAAGACTGGGCCGACGCGCGCCACTTCCGCTTTGGTGCTTCGAGCCTGTTAGCCAGCCTGCTGACCACGCTGGGGCATAGCACCCAAGCCGCTGGTAACGGTTACTGATTTTCTCTCACGTCTTGTTGTGTTGGGGCTGCCAAGCGGCCCCGTTAACGCAGCGCGCAGGCGTATCGAATGACTCTATTTAGCTAAAACAGGGGGCTACTTTGTTCTTGGCACAAGAAATAATCCGTAAAAAACGTGACGGGCAACCGTTGAGCGAAGCTGAGATCCGCTTCTTCATTAACGGCATTCGCGATAACGTGGTGTCAGAAGGGCAGATTGCTGCGCTGGCGATGACCATCTATTTCCACGACATGACCATGCCAGAGCGTGTGGCGCTGACCATGGCAATGCGTGATTCCGGCACGGTGCTGGACTGGAAAAGCCTGTCGCTGAACGGCCCGATTGTGGATAAACACTCTACCGGCGGCGTGGGCGACGTGACTTCGCTGATGCTTGGCCCGATGGTGGCAGCCTGTGGCGGCTACGTACCGATGATTTCAGGCCGTGGTCTGGGCCACACTGGCGGTACGCTGGACAAACTGGAAGCGATCCCAGGTTTTGATATTTTCCCGGATGACAACGCGTTCCGTAAGATCATCAAAGACGTTGGCGTGGCGATTATCGGCCAGACCAGTTCACTGGCTCCGGCAGACAAGCGTTTCTACGCGACGCGCGATATCACCGCTACCGTCGACTCCATTCCGCTGATCACCGGCTCTATTCTGGCTAAGAAACTGGCCGAAGGGCTGGATGCGTTGGTGATGGACGTGAAGGTTGGCAGCGGAGCCTTTATGCCGACCTACCAGCTTTCTGACGATTTGGCCCAGGCGATCGTGGGCGTTGCGAACGGTGCCGGTTGCAAGACGACCGCGCTGTTGACCGATATGAACCAGGTGCTGGCTTCCAGCGCCGGTAATGCGGTCGAAGTGCGTGAAGCGGTACGCTTCCTGACCGGGGAGTATCGCAATCCGCGTCTGCTGGAAGTGACCATGGCGTTGAGCGTGGAAATGCTGCTGTCTGGCGGCCTGGCTACCGACGATGCTGACGCTCGTGCCAAACTGCAGGCGGTGCTGGATAACGGCAAAGCGGCGGAAATCTTTGGCCGCATGGTGGCGGCACAGAAAGGCCCAAGCGATTTTATCGAGCGTTACGACAGCTATCTGCCAGCCGCGACGTTAACCAAGCCGGTTTATGCCGAGAAACCAGGTATCATTAACGCGATGGATACCCGTGCTCTGGGTATGGCGGTGGTGTCACTGGGCGGTGGCCGTCGTCGTGCGACCGACAGCATCGACTACAGCGTGGGCCTGACCGATGTGGCCCGCCTGGGCGACACTGTCGATACGCAGCGTCCATTGGCGGTTATCCATGCCAACGACGAAGAAAGCTGGCAGCAGGCGGCAGATGCGGTACGCAGCGCGATGGTTCTGGGCGACAAAGCGCCAGAAGTCACGCCGGTGGTTTACAAACGCATCACCGAATAACCTCTGTCTAAAGAATCAGGAGTGGCAGCGGCCTTTTCGCTGTCGCCCTCAGCGTGAATACGCAGGAGAGTATGATGAAACGTACATTTATTATGGTATTAGACTCATTCGGCATTGGCGCGAGTGAAGATGCCAAAAGCTTTGGTGATGAAGGTTCCGATACCCTTGGCCATATCGCTGCTGCCTGTGCGCGCGGCGAAGCCAACGTGGGCCGTAGCGGCCCGCTGACCCTGCCAAACCTGAGCCGTTTGGGCTTGGGCAAAGCGGCGGAAGAATCGACCGGCAAGTTCCCGGAAGGGTTGGATAAAGACGCTGAAATCATCGGTGCTTACGGCCATGCCAGCGAGCTTTCCTCCGGTAAAGATACGCCATCAGGTCACTGGGAAATTGCCGGTGTGCCAGTCTTGTTCGACTGGGGCTATTTCTCGGACGAGCACAACAGCTTCCCGCAGGAACTGCTGGACAAGCTGGTGGCGCGTGCCAACCTGCCAGGCTACCTCGGTAACTGCCATTCATCCGGTACCGTGATCCTGGATCAACTGGGCGAAGAGCATATGAAAACCGGCAAGCCGATTTTCTACACCTCTGCGGACTCGGTGTTCCAGATTGCCTGCCATGAAGAGACTTTCGGCCTGGATCGCCTGTACGAGCTGTGTGAGATCGCTCGTGAAGAGTTGACCGAAGGTGGCTACAACATCGGCCGTGTGATTGCCCGTCCGTTCCTGGGGAATAAGCCAGGTGAGTTCCAGCGTACCGGTAACCGTCACGATCTGGCCGTGGAACCCCCGGCTCCAACCGTGCTGAAAAAGCTGGTAGATGAGAAGGGTGGCGAAGTGGTTTCCATCGGTAAGATTGCCGATATCTATGCCAACGTAGGGATCACCAAGAAGGTGAAAGCTACCGGGATCGACGCCCTGTTCGACGCCACCTTGATCGAGATGGAAAAAGCCGGTGACAACACCATCGTGTTCACCAACTTTGTTGATTTCGACTCCTCCTACGGCCACCGCCGTGACGTGGCTGGCTATGCTGCCGCGCTGGAGCTGTTCGACCGCCGTCTGCCAGAGCTGCTGAAGCTGGTGAAAGGGGATGACATCATCATCTTCACCGCTGACCACGGCTGCGACCCGACCTGGCCAGGCACCGACCACACCCGTGAGCACATCCCGGTTCTGGTCTATGGCCCGAAAGTCAAACCAGGTTCGCTGGGGCATCGCGAAACCTTCGCCGATATCGGCCAGACCGTCGCCAGCTATTTTGGCGTATCGCCGATGGATTACGGCAAATCCATGTTTTAATATCGCTTTAATGACGCTGGCCTTGATGCCAGCGTCTTTATTTCAATGAATTGAGGGAAGTGATTATGGCAACGCCACATATTAATGCTGAGATGGGTGATTTCGCTGATGTAGTGCTGATGCCGGGGGATCCGCTGCGGGCAAAATATATCGCAGAAACCTTCCTGGAAGGCGCAGTGGAAGTGAACAACGTGCGTGGCATGTTGGGTTTCACCGGCACCTACAAAGGTCGTAAAATCTCGGTAATGGGCCACGGCATGGGCATCCCATCCTGCTCTATCTATGCGCGTGAACTGATTGCCGAGTTTGGCGTGAAGAAAATCATCCGTGTCGGCTCTTGTGGCGCCGTGCGTGATGACGTCAAACTGCGTGATGTGGTGATCGGCATGGGGGCTTGTACCGATTCCCAGGTTAACCGTATGCGCTTCAAAGGCCACGACTATGCGGCCATTGCGGATTTCGACATGGTGCGTAATGCGGTAGACGCTGCGGCTGCTCAGGGCATCCCTGCACGCGTGGGTAATATCTTCTCCGCCGATCTGTTCTACACGCCAGATCCGGATATGTTCCAGGTGATGAAGAAGTACGGCATCCTGGGCGTAGAGATGGAAGCGGCAGGCATCTACGGCGTGGCCGCAGAGCTGTATGAAGAGTTTGGTAGCACGGCGTTGACCATCTGCACCGTTTCCGACCATATCCTGCGTCACGAGCAGACCACTGCTGCTGAGCGTCAGACCACCTTTAACGAGATGATCGTTATCGCGCTGGAATCTGTCCTGCTGGGCGACAAAGCGTAATGACCTCGCGGGCGCAGCACGCTGCGCCCCATTTTATCTATTCACCCTTATACCAACCTTTCTAGCTAATTCTTTACCTTTCCGCTAATTAGCGCTATTACTCTATTCATCTATCTATTCACTAATCTATTCAGCGATGAGCACAGTCGAAAAAATTCTGCGTAATGGACCCGCTTCTTCCCGGGAACTGACTGCCGCATTGGGGATCAGCCAACCCACGCTGTCGCGCCGTATCCGCGATTTGGCAAGATCGGTTCTGGTCATCGACAAAGGCAGATCCACGCGTTATGCGCTCAGGCGGGAGGTGGCTGGTGAGTCGCATTTCCCACTGTATCAAATCGATAAGCTGGGTAAGGCGCATCTGTTTGCCACGCTCTATTCCCTCTATCCGGCAGACAGCTGCGCGGTGTTCGATGAACAAAGCGGTAAGTGGCAGTTGTATGATGGTTTGCCTTGGTATCTGAACGATCTGCGCCCGGTAGGTTTTCTTGGCCGCGCCTGGGGGAAAGCCGTTGCACGGCAGCTAAAGTTGCCGGAAGACGTTCTGCAATGGAATGAAGAACAGCGCCTGGTAGCGCTTTGTCATTATGGTGAGGATATGAGTGGCGATCTGTTGCCGGGCGCAGAGAGTTATCAGCGTTGGTTAACGCGTGCGGCTGAAATCCCGGTACCGATGGCGGGCAAGGCCAAGTATTACGCTACGCTGTCTGCACGCGCATTAGCGGGGGAACTGATTGGTTCTTCTGCCGGTGGCGAGCAGCCCAAGTTTAGTGCCTATGCCGAACTGTCGGGAGGTCGCCGAAGTCATGTGTTGGTGAAGTTCAGTACGGTACCGGACAACGCCATTGCGCAACGCTGGAGCGATTTGCTAATCGCAGAGTCATTGGCATTACAAGTGGTTGCAGAGGCCGGGTTGTGTTCCGCACCGACAACGGTGCTGTTTGGCGATAACCAACAGTGTTTTTTGGAGATCGAACGATTTGATCGTATTGGTGAACATGGGAGAGTCGCTCTGGTTTCACTGGAAGCGTTGGATGCCGAGTTTAGCGGCAGCGGCGGGGCTAACTGGGTCACCGCAGCGGAAAAGCTATTGCAGCAGGGGATCATCGATCATCAAACCTGGAAAACAATCGGTCTATATTGGGCATTTGGCAGGCTGATCGCCAATAGCGATATGCACCAGGGGAATCTATCGTTCCTGCGTACGGAGCAGTGGCCGATGGTATTGGCTCCGTTGTATGACATGTTGCCGATGGCGTTTGCCCCTGCCAATAGCGGTAATATGCGAAAAACAGCGGTGGAAATCAGATTGGGCAATGAGGTCAACGGCCCCATTTGGCGGCAGGCCGAGTTGATGGCGGTTGAATTCTGGCAGCGTACGGCACAACATCCGCAGATCAGCGAATCGTTCCGGGCCATTGCTGCTCAAATGCGGGTACAGCTTCAGACGCTGAACGATCGTATTCAGCGCTTGGCTTAATCTTTCTTTGTCTCTTCCTGCTCTGCCGGTTTCTCGTCATCACCATCATCTACCGTGTTACCTTCTGCCAGCGGCGTGTTGGCGGTTAGCAGGTATGGCGACTGCTGCCAGCGGCTGCGGCGGCCTTGCAACAGGGTACGGGCCAAAATAATGCCGATGGCCAGCGCCAGCAGGATCATCAGGCGCAGCAGGTTGGTGGTGTTATCCACCTGTTTGGATTCGGTGGCCAGCACGTGAGTATCCAGCGTTACGCGGATAAAGCCCAGCGGGCCATCTTTGCCCTGGATTGACTCGACAAGCTGGTGGTTGAAGTAGCTACCCGCGCGTTTGCCATCCAGCGCCAGGCGATCGCGCACGCTAATCTGCTCGCCGGAATGGGCGATCAGGGTGCCGTCCAATTGATAGACGCTGGCGTCCAGAATACGGCTGTGATCGGTCAACTGCGTGAGAATGCGCTCAACCTGCTGATTGTCTATGTCGCTGTCGCCATCCATCAGCGGAGTCAGGCTAAAAGCCACCTGCTTGGTCAAGGTTTGTGCCAATTCTTCGACCTGTTCCGATCGCGCCATTTGGTGGCTCAGGCTAAAATAGGAGGCACCTTGCATCAACAGCACCAGCAACGCCAGGCAAATCAGGATAATCGCGGTGCGATGCAGGCGGAATTTCAGTTTAGCTTTAGCCATTAGGCTTCCTTTAGGGCGGTCATCCGGGAGTCACGATTGACCACCTGGCTGTGCGGTACCGGGATGTACCAATACCGCGAGCGCAGCGATGCGCTAGAGCGGCCAACTAGAGATTCATAGGGTAATATGTTGCCAGAAGCAATGGCGATAGGATAGCTTGATGCGTCGTTTTATCATGCAGTGTTATTCAGGAGTTAAGGATGCCAAATAGTCTGACCTATTGCGATCTCCCCGCTGAGATCTCTCAATGGCCGGGGTTGCCTCTTTCGTTGAGCGGTGACGAAGTCATGCCGCTGGACTATCGGGCGGGCCACACCGGTTGGCTACTATATGGCAGAGAACTGGATAAAGAGCGTATTACTCAGTTCCAGCGCAAGCTGGGTGCCGCGATGGTGATCGTGACGGCCTGGGCGGTGGAAGATTATCAGGTGGTTCGCCTGGCGGGCACGCTAACTGCGCGCGCCAAACTGTTGGCGAACGAAAGCGGGTTAGACGTTGCTCCACTGGGCAAAATCCCTAACCTGCGCAAGCCGGGCCTGTTGGTGATGGATATGGACTCGACGGCGATCCAGATTGAGTGCATCGACGAAATCGCCAAGTTGGCCGGGGTGGGTGAGCAGGTCAGTGAAGTGACCGAACGCGCGATGCGTGGCGAACTCGATTTCACCGCTAGCCTGCGCCAACGCGTGGGTACGTTGAAAGGGGCTGATGCCAATATCCTCAAGCAGGTGCGTGATGAATTGCCGTTGATGCCTGGGTTGACCAGCCTGGTGCGCAAGCTGCAGGCGCTCGACTGGCACGTCGCCATTGCCTCCGGCGGCTTTACCTATTATGCCGAGTACCTGCGTGACAAGCTCAAGCTGGTGGCCGTAGCCGCCAATGAACTGGAGATCCGCGACGGTAAGCTGACCGGCGAGGTGCTGGGGCCGATCGTGGATGCGCAGTTCAAGGCAGATACTTTGGTGGCGCTGGCAGAGAAGCTGGGGATCCCACCGCAGCAAACCGTAGCGATCGGCGACGGTGCCAACGATTTGAAAATGCTGCAGGTGGCCGGGCTGGGTATTGCCTATCACGCGAAGCCTAAGGTCTATGAGAAGGCGCAGGTCTCGATCCGCCATGCCGATCTGCTGGGAGTGCTCTGTGTGCTCTGCGGCAGTTTGAAACACGATGTGAGGTAAGCTGTGGCAAAAGCAGTAAAGCGGGCATTTGTCTGTAATGAATGCGGCGCTGATTATCCGCGCTGGCAGGGGCAATGCAGTGCCTGTCAGGCCTGGAACACCATTACAGAAGTGCGCCTGGCTTCAGTCTCCTCTTCCGCTGCTCGTAGCGAGCGTTTAAGCGGCTATGCGGGCGATGCCGGTATCAGCAAGGTGCAGAAGCTTTCGGACATCAGTCTGCAAGAGCTGCCGCGTTTCTCTACCGGCTTTCTGGAATTTGACCGCGTACTGGGCGGCGGCGTGGTGCCGGGCAGTGCGATCCTGATCGGCGGTAACCCCGGCGCGGGGAAAAGTACGCTGCTGTTGCAGGTGCTGTGCAAACTCGCCGAGCAGATGAAAACCCTGTACGTCACCGGTGAAGAGTCGCTGCAACAGGTCGCGATGCGTGCCCATCGTCTTGGGTTGCCCACCGGCGGCCTTAACATGCTGTCGGAAACCAGTATCGAGCAGATCTGCCTGATCGCCGAGCAGGAGCAACCACGGCTGATGGTGATCGACTCGATCCAGGTCATGCATATGGCGGATATCCAGTCATCGCCAGGCAGCGTGGCGCAGGTGCGCGAAACGGCGGCCTATCTCACCCGCTTTGCTAAAACTCGCGGCGTGGCGATCGTGATGGTTGGTCACGTCACCAAAGATGGCTCGCTGGCCGGGCCGAAAGTCCTCGAACACTGTATCGACTGTTCGGTGTTGTTGGATGGCGATGCCGATTCCCGTTTCCGTACGCTGCGCAGCCATAAAAACCGTTTTGGTGCGGTCAACGAGCTGGGCGTGTTCGCCATGACCGAGCAGGGGCTGCGTGAGGTGAGTAACCCTTCCGCGATCTTCCTCAGCCGGGGTGATGAAGTGACCTCTGGCAGTTCGGTGATGGTGGTCTGGGAAGGTACCAGGCCACTGCTGGTTGAGATCCAGGCGCTGGTCGATCACTCGATGATGTCTAACCCGCGCCGCGTTGCCGTGGGCCTGGAACAGAACCGTTTGGCAATCTTGCTGGCGGTGTTGCACCGCCACGGTGGCTTGCAGATGTCCGACCAAGACGTTTTTGTCAACGTGGTAGGCGGCGTCAAGGTTAGCGAAACCAGTGCCGATCTGGCATTGCTGTTGGCGTTGGTCTCCAGCCTGCGCGACCGCCCATTGCCTAACGATCTGGTGGTGTTTGGCGAAGTGGGGCTGGCAGGGGAAATCCGCCCGGTGCCTAGCGGCCAGGAGCGTATTTCCGAAGCGGCCAAACACGGTTTCAAGCGGGCGATCGTGCCACATGCCAACGTGCCGAAGAAACCACCGGCCAATATGCAGGTATTCGGCGTCAAGAAGCTGGCGGATGCGCTGGACGTGCTGGAACAGTTTTATTAATTGCCGCCCGCTGCGCGGAATATGCTATTTTGTTTAGCATAATAAACGGGAGGGTTTATGCGGCAGTTCGATTACCTCAAGGCAGCGATTAAGCAACAGGGATGTACCTTACAGCAGGTAGCTGATGCCAGTAGCATGACTAAAGGCTACCTCAGCCAGCTGTTGAATGACAAAATCAAAAGCCCGAGCGCGCAGAAGCTGGAGGCCCTGCACCGTTTCCTGGGGCTGGAATTCCCGCGTCGGGAGAAGAAAGTCGGCGTGGTGTTTGGTAAATTTTACCCGCTGCATACCGGCCATATCTATCTGATCCAGCGCGCCTGTAGCCAGGTTGACGAGCTGCATGTGATCCTGTGCCACGATGAACCGCGCGATCTGTTGCTGTTCGAGAACAGCTCCATGTCACAGCAGCCGACGGTCAGCGATCGTCTGCGCTGGCTGTTGCAGACCTTTAAATACCAGAAAAATATCCATATTCACTCTTTCGACGAAAAGGGCATCGAACCTTACCCGCACGGCTGGGACGTGTGGAGCAACGGCGTGAAGAGCTTTATGGAGCAAAAGGGCATCGTCCCGAGCTTTATCTATTCCAGCGAAGAGCTGGATGCCCCTCGTTACCGCGAACATCTTGGGATTGAAACCATCCTGGTGGATCCCGAACGGTCCTTTATGAACATCAGCGGTAGCCAGATCCGACAGGATCCATTCCGCTATTGGGACTATATCCCGACCGAAGTGAAGCCGTTCTTTGTGCGCACGGTGGCGATCCTGGGCGGCGAATCCAGCGGTAAGTCAACGCTGGTCAACAAACTGGCGAACATCTTCAACACCACCAGCGCCTGGGAATATGGCCGTGACTACGTCTTCTCCCACCTCGGGGGTGACGAGATGGCGTTGCAGTATTCCGACTATGACAAGATCGCGCTTGGGCAGGCCCAGTACGTGGATTTTGCGGTGAAATACGCCAATAAAGTGGCGTTTATCGACACCGACTTTGTCACCACGCAGGCGTTCTGTAAAAAGTATGAAGGGCGGGAGCACCCGTTCGTTCAGGCGTTGATCGACGAATACCGTTTCGATCTGGTGATCCTGCTGGAGAACAATACCCCTTGGGTGGCCGACGGCTTGCGCAGCCTGGGTAGCCCGGTCGATCGCAAGGCGTTTCAATATTTGTTGGAAGAGATGCTGCACGCCAATAACATCGAATATGCTCACGTAGAGTCGAGCGATTACGAGGAGCGTTTCTTGCGCTGTGTCGAGCTGGTGCAGCAACTGCTGGCGGCGGATGCCAGCCGCTTGGTGAAGTTTTAGGGACGTTTTAGGCTGGTAAATGTCGATGTAGTGGCGATGTAGTGCCCCTCACCCTAACCCTCTCCCACAGGGAGAGGGAACCGATCGAGTGTGTTTGAAATTGTCGTGACTCACCTTTAATGGGGAGGCGATCGAGTTTGCCAAGATGTTCTCTTCACTTCCAAACGAGCAGAGGCTATCAGCTCCCTCTCCCTGTGGGAGAGGGTTGGGGTGAGGGGGCCATCGCTTAAATATCATGTATATAGCAATTTATTAATACCTGATAAATCGACCTTTCCACTAACTTAGTAAGTTATCACCAGCTTGCCCTGCATATGCCCATCCAACAGCTTGGCATGCGCGGCGGTCAACGTATCCACCGTCAGCCCCTGTAGCGTTTCGCTCAGCGTGGTGGTCAATTTACCCTCATCGAGCAATTGCGCCACCTGTTTGAGGATCTCCCCTTGCTGGGCAATATCCGGCGTGGTGAACATGCTGCGGGTAAACATGAATTCCCAATGCAGCGCTGCGCTTTTCAGTTTCAGCGCATTTTGATCCAGCGGTTGGCTGTTCTCGACGATGGTGCAGATATGGCCGAGCGGGGCGACCAGATCGCTGATGGCTTGCCAGTGGCCGTCGGTATCGTTCAAGCACAGGATATAATCCACGCTCTCAATCCCTTCCTTGGCCAGGTTGCCTTTCAGGTCGCGGTAATCCACCACCAGTTCAGCACCCCGTTCGCGGCACCAGGCGGCCGATTCCGGGCGAGAGGCCGTAGCGATGACTTTCACCTTGCTACGCTGTGCCGCCAAGGGGATCGCCAGCGAGCCGACGCCACCGGCTCCGCCGATGATCAGCAGCGTTTTACCGGCAGCCGCATGCTGAATATTCAGGTGTTCAAACAGGGCTTCCCACGCGGTAAGCGCGGTCAGCGGCATCGCGGCGGCTTGCGCCCAGTCCAGGCTGGCCGGTTTATGTGCCACGATACGTGAGTCAATCAGCTGATGGGTGCTGTTGCTGCCCGGACGGGTAATATCCCCGGCATACCACACCTCATCGCCGGGTTTGAACCCGCTAACGCTGCTGCCCACTTCGAGCACCACGCCGCTGGCATCCCAGCCTAGAATACGTGGCTGCTGCAAACCCTTCTTTTGCAGGCCTGCATGAACCTTGGTATCGACCGGGTTAACGGAAACGGCTTTCACTTCCACCAGCAGATCGTATTGACCCGGTGCGGGTTTTTCTGGAGCGATCTCGATAAAACCGGCTGGATTTTTCGGATCGACGGCAATGGCTTTGATTAACATAATTGTGCTCCTTCGCATGAATAGTTCCAGTGTAGACCCTGAGGAGTAGAGTGATAAGATGGACAATAACTAACTAAGTGTTCGTCTGAGGTGAACAATTATGTTCAAGCAGTTGCAGGATATGGCGTTGTTTGCGCTGGTGGCGGAGTGCGGCAGTTTTACGGCGGCAGCCAAACGGGCCGGGCTGCCTAAATCCAGCGTTAGCCAGCGTGTCAGCCAGTTGGAACAAAAGCTCGGTCTGCGCTTGCTCAACCGCACCACCCGGCAGTTAAATTTGACCTTTGCCGGTGAGCGCTATCTTGAACATTGTCAGGAGATGCTCTCTGCTGCCGAACGGGCCGATCTGGCCTTGCAGCGCTTACGCGATAACCCCAGTGGCCGTCTACGCATCTCCACGCCTGCCGGGCTGGGGGCGACGTTGCTTCCGCGTCTGGCGGCAGATTTTCAGCGCCAATATCCGGATGTCTCGTTGGAAGTGTCAGTGTCGGATGCCATGGTGGATATGGTGCAGGAGGGCTTTGATGCGGCATTGCGTACCGGCAGGCCGCAGGATTCCTCGTTGATTGGCCGCCGTCTGGGGCATGCTCCCCGTTATTTGTTGGCTGCACCGGAGTATCTGGCCCAACATCCGCCATTGCTGCATCCGCAGCAGTTGCAGCAGCATCTTTGCATCGCTCACCGCGCCTGGCCCGCCTGGATATTGCGCCGGGGTGAGGAGTACTACCGTTGGCAATTGCCGCTGCGGCATACCACCGATAATCTGTTATATGCGCGCGAATGTGCCATTTTGGGGGCGGGCATTACACTGTTGCCCGCGTTTCTCAGCCGCGAAGTGGTCGCGCAAAAGCAGTTGGTGGAAGTGTTGCCGCAGTGGCAGGCCGAAGGGAATGAACTGTATCTGGTTTACCCGAGCCGTAAGCTTAATTCCCCGGCGCTAGCCTGTTTTATCGATGTCGTGATCCAGCATCCGGTCTTTGTGGATTATGCGCAGGCGCTGGATTGGGGATAACAAAAAGCCCGCAAAATGCGGGCTTGAGAGCATAGATAGCCAACCGGATGTTACTTGGTGACTTTCTTGTACTTGATACGGCGAGGTTCCAGTGCATCGGCACCCAGAGTACGTTTTTTGTACTCTTCGTATTCGGTAAAGTTGCCTTCGAAGAACTCTACCTTGCCTTCATCCTGATAGTCCAGAATGTGGGTGGCAATACGGTCGAGGAACCAACGGTCGTGCGAGATCACCATCGCACAGCCCGGGAACTCCAGCAGGGCGTTTTCTAGCGCGCGCAGGGTTTCGATATCCAGGTCGTTGGTGGGTTCGTCGAGCAGCAGTACGTTGCCGCCAACCTGCAGCAGCTTGGCCAGATGCAGACGGCCACGTTCACCGCCAGACAGTTCGCCCACGCGTTTGCCTTGATCGACGCCCTTGAAGTTAAAGCGGCCAACGTAGGCACGGCTTGGCATTTCGGTGTTGCCCACGCGCATGATGTCCTGGCCGCCGGAAACTTCTTCCCACACGGTTTTGGAGTTATCCATGCTGTCGCGGAACTGATCGACCGAGGCCAGCTTGACGGTATCGCCCAGCACGATGCTGCCGGAATCAGGTTGTTCCTGGCCGGACATCATACGGAACAGTGTGGATTTACCCGCGCCGTTCGGGCCGATGATGCCAACGATGGCACCCTTAGGGACCGCGAAGGTGAGATCTTCGATCAGCAGGCGGTCGCCGTAGGATTTACGCAGATTGTTAACTTCAACCACTTTATCGCCCAGGCGGGTGCCAGGTGGGATAAACAGTTCGTTGGTTTCGTTACGTTTCTGATATTCGGTGCTGTTAAGTTCTTCAAAGCGTGCCAGGCGGGCCTTGCCCTTGGACTGACGGCCTTTGGCACCTTGACGCACCCACTCCAGCTCTTTCTCGATCGACTTGCGGCGAGCGGCTTCGGTTGAGGCTTCTTGCGCCAGACGAGCGTCTTTCTGCTCCAGCCAGGAAGAGTAGTTACCTTCCCACGGAATACCTTCGCCACGGTCCAGCTCCAGGATCCAGCCAGCCACGTTATCGAGGAAGTAACGGTCGTGGGTGATCGCCACTACGGTGCCTTCGAAGTCGTGCAGGAAGCGTTCCAGCCAGGCCACGGATTCGGCATCCAGGTGGTTGGTCGGTTCGTCCAGCAGCAGCATGTCTGGTTTTTCCAGCAGCAGGCGGCACAGCGCTACGCGGCGGCGCTCACCACCGGAAAGGTTGGCGATTTTTGCGTCCCACTCCGGCAGGCGCAGTGCATCGGCGGCGCGCTCCAGCTGGGTGTTGAGGTTGTGACCATCGTGAGCCTGAATGATCTCTTCCAGGCGGCCCTGCTCAGCGGCCAGCTTGTCGAAGTCGGCCCCTTCTTCAGCGTACAGGGCGTACACTTCATCAAGGCGCTTGAGGGCACCGACCACTTCTGCCATCGCTTCTTCAACCGACTCGCGGACGCTGTGCTCCATATTGAGCTGCGGTTCCTGCGGCAGATAGCCGATCTTGATGCCCGGCTGCGGGCGAGCTTCCCCTTCGATATCGGTATCGATGCCGGCCATAATGCGCAGCAGGGTAGACTTACCGGAACCGTTCAGGCCCAGTACGCCAATTTTGGCCCCAGGGAAGAAACTCAGGGAAATGTTTTTCAGAATATGACGCTTCGGCGGAACTACTTTGCCGACGCGGTGCATGGTATAGACGTATTGAGCCACGTTGCTCCGAGCCTCTCTATCAGTTTTTATAGGATGTCTGGCGGCCTGAGTGTAGCCCGTTTCAGCACCGGTTCCCAGATCCCCTATGACGATCGCCAAGTATAACCGCTAATGCTCACCATTAGGTGAACTTTGCTGTTTCTTAAGGGGTGACGACGATCGCCACGCGACGGTTTTCAGCACGCCCGCTGGAGGTGGCGTTACTGGCTACCGGTTGGCGTTTACCCATGCCGCGAGTTTCTATATTGGCACGCGGGATGCCGACACCAGCCAGGACATCGGCCACGGCGTTGGCGCGGCGCAGTGAAAGCTGGTCGTTGTAGCTGTCTTCACCGTAGTTATCGGTGTGGCCGTCCAGGCGGAATTGCACGATGTCTACGCTCTTCAGCGCCTTGCCCATCTTCTCGACAATCTCGGTACTTTGCGGGCTCAATTTACCGACGTTGTTACCGAACAGCACCTTGTCGGAAAAACCAAACTCCCAACCGTTTTCGGTCAGTTTGAACCCCTGTGCCTGCAGTAAAGCGATCTGTTCTGCCGTCAGCCCTTGTGGTTTGCTCTGGCAGCCTGCCAGCGTGAGCAAGGTGATAAACACTAATGCCAGTAGGGAAAAAGACCGTTTAAAATTTTGCTGTAACATTGATTTTTCTCTTTTTGGTTGTTTGAGACCCGGTGCTGACGCTATTTGCGCATCGCTAACCGCCAGCCTCCATGGGACAGGTGTTTTGCCCGGTACATTGCGTCATCCGCTTCGTGCAGCAGTTCCTGAGTGGTAGAGGCATGTTCAGGGTAAAATGCGATGCCGATACTCAGTGCGGCGATCACTCTTTCCTTGTTGGGCAACACAATGGGTTGTTGCATACACTCGATGATGATGTCGGCAATCGGCAGCACATCGTTGGTGTCTTTGAGCGGTGCCAGCAGGATGGCGAATTCATCGCCCCCCATCCGGGCGACCAGATCGTGCTTGCGCAACCTGCTGCGCAGGCGTTCTGCGATGGTGATCAAGACGGTATCACCGGCAGCATGGCCATGGTTATCGTTCACCTCCTTGAAACGATTGCCGTCGATAAACAGTACCGCCAGCTTTTCATCGGGTTCGAGCTCTGACAGCGCGCGGCCCAACTGAGCTTCAAAGAAGGCCCGGTTTGGCAACCCGGTCAGGCTGTCGTGGGTGGCTTGGTGGGTTAATGCGTCATTTTCTTGTTGCAGGTGCTGTTGCCAGGCTTCGATTTCATCCAGCAGGCCGTTAAAATCACAGCTCAGTTCGTGCAGTTCGGCAATCGGTGCTGAAGGCACCCGCAGTTCGAAAGTCCGATCGCGACGTACCGTATGGGCAACATTGGTGATATCGTCCAAGGAGGTCACGATCCCTCTGAGCATTCTGCGGGAAAGTATCAGGGCGCACAATGTACTGAGCATCAGGCAGGCAATCATGCCTACCATGCCGCGCAGCAAGAATTTCAGCAGACTGCTGCCATTGCCGGTCAGCCAGACCAGGCCTATCTGTTTGCCTTCACGGGCAATGGGCAAAACCACCGCTTCCGGCAAGATCCAGCGGGCCACCATCTGTTCCAACCCATGCAATGGGCTATCCGCTGGGTGGCTCCAACTGGCCAAAGCGACACCCTGCATATTCAGGATTTTAGCCTCTGACACTTCTTCGTTGGAAGCGATCAGCATCAACGCTTCGCGAGCGGCGGGGCGGTCTTCAAACACCACGGCGGCTTCAGCGGTATAACTGATCGAGCGGGCAATCAGATGCAGGTTATGGTTGGCATAGGCTCGAAGGGCAAACAGCGCAAGCAACGTCAGGAAGATCCCTGCGGCACCGACGGCGATCAACGCCAGACTCAGGTTCATCCGTTGCAGCACTTGGCCCAGCGTAGGGCGAGAGGTAGCCGAACCTTTGTGACCTAACAGTTTCATTGCGGCGGCCCCTTTTTACGCGCCAACTGCAGCACGTTAGGGTGAACACGCACGCCACTGCGCGCCAGTGAGTCCAGATTCACTTTAAAACCCGCCTGATCGTTGCTGATTTGCAAACAAAAGGCACTGCCAACAGCACATTCCATATCCTTTTCGCTGATGCTGAGGATCGAGTGACCCGAAATCCGGTGGAAGAAATCTTGTTTCTGGGCGTCATTAACGTCGCCCAAATACACTACATCGCAGCTAGTTGCCAACTGCGGATTATCTATCTCGATCCGCAAGGTTTTGATTGGCTGCGGTGCTGTCAGCAACACTGGGTCGAACAGACCTTCGGCATACTGGACAGGCGCAGTCACGCACAAGCGGATCGGATCAGGTTTGGCGGGCCAGCGAGCATAGCTGATAATCCCCACCACCACGGTGGTGACGGTATGAATGCGTTTTTGGTAGGGATCTTGTGTATCAGCCCCGGCCAAGCTGGGAAACGTCAACAGAGCCAGCAGCAGTATCGGTAACATGCGACGCGATCGGACCGGGTTGCTACATAAACCCAGTGTCCTGACAGCCAACTTCCTGGCCTTTATCGACATCTTCATTTGCCATTCCTGCCTACGGCCGGCTTGATGGCACGGCAGTCTGATACTAAATAATTGAGCCTAGTCGAAAAGGGTAAAACTTTGCCGCGTACCATCAATCGCACTACCAAAAAAGCATAACCTGACCGTCTTGAGGGCGAATTGTATTATAAGAGCAGTTTGTTGTGCGCTTTATGCTCGTTTTTATGAGATTTTTCCTAGGTATTTTTAACGTTATAAAACGCCCGGCAGGGTTTGCCGGGCGTTTTAGTGAAAATTGCGAGTCCTAAGGTGCTTATAATAACGTTTTTCTGCTCGCTTTGATGCGGTTAATCACCCATTTTTCTACTTCCACGATCAGGAATAGCGCAATGGCTATCATCAGCGTCACGCCCCAATAGAACAGCGGCAGCGGCGCGGTGCCAAACAGCGCGTTCATAAACGGCAGATAAATGATGGCCATCTGTAGCAGTAACAACACGCCACTGACCAACCACAGGCCCTTATTGAGGAACAATTGGCGGTTGAGCGGGAAGCGGTCTGCGGTACGGCAGTTGAACATGTAAACCCACTGCGCGGTGACCAGGGTTTGCAGCAGCACGGTGCGGATCAGCTCGCTGCTGTAGCCGCGTGGCGCCATCCAGGCTTCCAATGCGAAGGCGCTGATGGCGATCAGCACGCCGACGAAGCCGATGCGCCAGATAGCGTGCAGATCCAACACGTTGCTGCCCGGCATCCTTGGTTTACGGTGCATCAGCCCTTTTTCGGCGGGCTCATAGGCCAGGCCAAAGGATAGGGTAGTGGAGGTGGCCATGTTCATCCACAGGATCTGGATGGGCGTCAGCGGCAGCATGGCACCAGCCAGAATGGCGATGATGATCAGCAGGCCCTGTGCCAGGTTGGTCGGCAGCACGAACAGGATGGTTTTCTTCAGGTTGTCGTAAACACGGCGGCCTTCTTTTACCGCGCTGGCGATGGTGGCGAAGTTATCGTCGGTCAGCACCATATCGGCGGCTTCTTTAGTGACCTCGGTGCCTTTGATCCCCATGGCGATACCCACGTCGGCCTGTTTCAACGCTGGTGCATCGTTGACGCCGTCGCCGGTCATCCCTACCACGCCGCCTTTATCCTGCAGCGCTTTTACCAGACGTAGCTTATGTTCCGGGCTGGTACGGGCAAAGATATCGTAGTGCACGGCGGCTTCAGCCAACGCCTGGTCATCCATATGTTCCAGCTCGGAGCCGGTGATAGAATCCTGGCTGTTGCCAATTCCCAGCATGGCACCGATGGCCATGGCCGTTTTCTGGTGATCGCCGGTGATCATCTTCACGCGGATCCCCGCTTGCTGACATTCGGCGATGGCTGCGACCGCTTCAGGACGTGGTGGATCCATCACACCAGCGATACCGATAAACACCATCTGCTGGCGGATATCGCCGTGATCCAGTTCCACTTCGCCGTCTGGCGTCGTTTTACTGGCGGCGGCCACCATGCGTAAACCTTGCTCGGCGAAGCGCGACATCTCCGCTTCCCAGTAGCCGAGGCGGAAGGGCTGGATGCCGGAATCGGTCAGTTCGAACTCGCACAGTGAGAACAACACGTCTGGCGCACCGGTAAGGAACACCTGATTTTTGCCTGCGACCTGGCTACGTACCGCCATGTATTTGTAACTGGAGTCGAACGGGATTTTAGCCAGTTGGCGTGCTTCACCAATCGCTAATCCAGCTTTCATCGCCAGCACCTTCAATGCGCCTTCCGTCGGGCTGCCGGTGACCAGCCAACGGCCGCTGTCATCCTGCTTGACCTGGCTGTCGTTACACAGGATGATCGCGGTAATGAACTGCGCTAACGGTGGGATATCTTGAACTTGTGCTGGTTTGTTACTGTCGGCAAAGAAAATGCCGCCAACCGGTTCATAGCTTTCCCCTTCCACACGGTAGGCATGGTCAGCCATGATGACGTTTTTTGCCGTCATTTCGTTCATGGTCAGCGTGCCGGTCTTGTCCGAGCAGATCACCGTCATCGAGCCCAAGGTTTCTACCGTAGGCAGTTTGCGGATAATCGCGCGGTTACGTGCCATCGACTGCACGCCCAGGGACAAGATAATGGAAATGATGGCAGGCAGACCTTCGGGTACCGAGGCCACCGCCAGGCTGATCAGCGCCACCAGCAGCTCACCGAGCGGCATATCACGCATCGTGAAGGCAAACACGAACAGCAACACCATCATCACCAGGATCAGGATGAAGATGTTTTTGCCCAGGCGATCCATCTGTTGCAGTAACGGGGTGCGCTGGGTCTTAACGGTCGAGATCATCTCGCTGATGTGGCCGAGTTCGGTATAGCCGCCAGTTGCGATAACCACGCCCTTGGCATTCCCGGCGCTGATAGTGGTACCGGAGAACAACAGGTTGGTGCGATCGCCAATCATTACTTCATCAGGGATAGCGTCGGTTTGCTTCGAGACCACGGTAGATTCGCCGGTCAAGATGGCCTCTTCAACCTGAAGGTTGTGAGATTCCAGTAACCGCAGGTCGGCGGGAATTTTATCGCCAGGGCGCAATAATACGATATCCCCCGGGACCAAATCTTCCGCATTCACGGTGTGGTTAATTCCGTCTCGTACCACAATAGCCTGGCTGGAAAGCATATTCTTAATGCCTTTCAGCGATTTCTCTGCGCTGTTTTCCTGCACAAATCCGATAAGGGCATTGATCACGGCAACGCAAAGAATAACCACCGTATCGATCCAATGCCCCATAATGCCTTTGAGGAAGGCGGCGGCCAGCAGAATATAAATCAGCACATCGTTAAAGTGGGCAATAAAGCGCATAAAGGCGCTTTTGCCTGCCTGCTCCGGCAGGGCGTTGGGGCCAAACTTCTTCAGCCGTTCGGCGGCTTCCTGTTCGCTTAGGCCTTGTTGCTGAACGTTTAAATGCTGAAGCGTTTGTTCAATATCGTATTGATACCAGGCTTTTTCCGGCTTGGGCGGCGCTTGGTATTCAGTGGGGGAATGTTTTGGCATGGAGTGCCTCTCCTTAAAGTCGTTCGAATCTAAGTCCCCATCTGTGTCGGCAGCCCTTTTGCCGGGTTGATATTCCATTGTTTTCTGTCACACAGACGTTAAAGGTAGTCATTTTCAGTTAGTGGGTGGCCAATTATCTGCCGCGTGATAGTAAATAATCGCAAACTTGAGTTTTTGATCTGAGATAATAAAAACAAAGTAATAGGAATTGTTTTAATCAGTGAGAAAATGTTTCTCTATTAATGTCTCTTTAACGTCATTTTTTGTATAGGAAAACTCGTGTCTGCATAGAAAACTATAGAACACCGGGGTTATTGTGTGATGAAAAAATTGCCCATAATCCCATGATTTTTCAAAACGTCGTCTTGTTGTTCTGCCTGGCGATTGCGCCAGGCAGGGTGGTTTTCATCTGGGTTGATAAACTTGTTATAAAGTAATGAATGGATACGCGTTTTTGCTGTCTATGATTAATACCTGATGCCAGCCCATGGTGGCGGCACGGTTTTGTTCCCGGCGTGGCTTCCCACGGTGGGGCGTGAGATATTCGCAGAGCAGGATCTACTGGCCCGTTGGCTGCTGACGCGGCGCGGCAGCGGGGTGGATCGGTTCTGGCAAGCTAACCCAGCGAGGAAAGAGTAAGTATGGTCAAGGTGGACAAATGGCGGTTGTGGGCTGTAGGCCTGTGCCTGACGGCATTTTCTGGTGCAACATTGGCAGACTCCCTGGACGGCGAACGCCAGCGTTATCTGCAAATCAAGCAGGCCTGGGACAGTAAACAGATGGACGTGGTGGCGCAGTTGATGCCAACGCTGCAGGATTACCCCCTGTATCCTTATCTGGAATATCGCCAGTTGACGCAGGATCTCAGCACCGCCAGTGCGGCTCAGGTCCAGCAGTTTTTGCGGTTGCATCCTACGTTGCCACCCGCAAAATCGCTCTCTGCCCGTTTTGTGAACGAGCTGGCGAGCCGTCAAGATTGGACTACCCTGCTGGCCTTCAGCCCGCAAGAGCCTAAACCTGTTGCGGCGCGCTGTAATTTCTATTACGCCAAGTGGGCCACCGGCGATCAGCAGGCAGCTTGGGCTGGTGCCGATGATATCTGGATGAGCGGTAAAACCTTGCCAGGCTCCTGCGATAAGCTGTTCAGCGTCTGGCAGGCTGCCGGTAAGCAAACGCCGTTGAATACGCTGGCACGGATGAAGCTGGCGCTGAAAGAGGGCAACAGCGGCCTGGTGAACTACCTGTACCGCCAACTCCCAAGCGATTATCAGACCATGGGGGATGCGCTGGTACGGTTGCAAAACGATCCCGCCACGCTGGAAGCCTTCGCCCGTAGCGTCGGCCCAACAGATTTTACCCGTTCGGCTACCACCATCGTATTCGCCCGTCTTGCCCGTCAGGACGTAGAAAATGCTCGAGCTATGATCCCAACGCTGGTCCGCCTACAGAAAATGAGCGAAAGCGAGAAGTTGGCAATGGAGGAAGAGGTGGCCTGGCGGTTGATGGGCAATGATGCCACCTTTGAGCAGACCCAATGGCGCGATCAGGTGATCCTGCGCAGCCAACAGCCAGCCTTGCTGGAGCGCCGCGTGCGTATGGCGCTGGGCGTGGGCGATCGTCAGGGGCTGAAAACCTGGCTGGCACGCCTGCCTGAAGAATCGCGGAACAAGGATGAATGGCGCTACTGGCGTGCCAGTGTCATGATCGATGAAGGTAAACGCAGCGAAGGGGAAGCGATACTGCGTAGCCTGATGAACGAACGCGGCTTCTACCCGATGGTGGCGGCGCAAAAACTGCAGGTGCCTTATCCGGTGATGGTCGCCGTGGCGGCAAAACCGCGTACCGATCTGGTGAGTGGCCCGGAGATTGCCAGGGTGCGTGAACTGATGTACTGGAATATGGATAACCTGGCGCGCAGTGAGTGGAGCTCATTCGTCGCCAGCCGCAGCCGCCCGGAGCAGGAAGCGCTGGCCCGCTATGCCTTTGAGCAGAAATGGGCCGATCTGAGCGTACAGGCAACGATCGTTGGCAAACTGTGGGATCATCTTGAAGAACGTTTCCCGATGGCCTGGCCACAGGAATTCCGCCGTGCTACCGAAGATAAAGGCATTACGCCGAGCTATGCCATGGCGATAGCCCGCCAGGAGAGCGCCTGGAACCCGAAAGCGCAGTCGCCGGTCGGGGCCGCAGGTTTGATGCAGGTTATGCCGCGCACCGCGAAACATACGGTGGATCTGTTCGGTATCCCGGGCTACAGCAGCCCGAGCCAGCTGTTTGATCCGCAAACCAATATCACTATTGGCACCAGCTATCTGGAGTCGGTGTACCAGCAATTTGGTCGTAACCGTATTCTTGCGTCTGCGGCTTATAACGCTGGCCCATCACGGGTGAATACCTGGTTAGGCAATAGCGATGGCCGGGTAGATGCCGTGGCGTTTGTGGAAAGCATTCCGTTCTCGGAAACCCGTTCTTACGTGAAGAACGTGCTGGCCTATGACGCGTTTTATCGTCACTTCATGCATCGGCCAGCGAAGGTGCTGACGGATGCCGAGTGGCAAAGACGCTATTGATATCCCCGTCGTCTTTCAAGCTGTAGCGTTGTTACCGGTATTTTGACGCTTACTCGCGGTATGCTATGCTGCTGTACTAGTTAAATAGTATGGTGGCTGGCATGACGCAATTATCGCTAAACGATCCCGCTCTTTCAGAACAAGGCAATGAAGATTGGCTGCGCTTTGTCGCACTGCTGCAGAGTTCGTTCGATCAGGATTTGCACCAACAGTTGATGCAACTGCTACTGACGCCGGATGAGCGTACTGCGCTGGGGACACGGGTGCGTATTATTCAGGAACTGATGCGTGGCGAAATGAGCCAGCGCGAGCTGAAGAATGAGCTCGGGGCAGGTATCGCAACCATCACCAGAGGATCAAACAGCCTGAAGATGGCGACGCCAGAGCTGAAACAGTGGCTGGAACAGCAATTACTGGGGTGAAGCCATCACCCCGGTGGCTTATTGCTGCGGCGTATTATTACTGCTGTGGCTGCGGTAAATCGGATTGTGGAACGGCACCAGTGCCAGCAGCAACGCCTGGTGGTAAACGCTGGTGCGGCTCAGCCGACCATCGGTAAAGATACCGATCGCTCCCCCCTGACGTTTGACTTCGCTATTGCCGGTGATCAAGGTCATTTCATCGCCTAACTCGCGACCGGCTCGAATACCCTGTAAAATTGATTCTGGCAGCATCAGGCTGGCAGAACGCGATTCGCCACGGGTCGTCGGATTTTCTACCGTCATCCAGGCGAACGTCATATTTTCTTCGATCCCGGCTTCTACTCCGACCCAAAAGTCGGCTTCTGGCCGCACCTGCCGCGCTTCCATCACGCGCTGGCGTGCGCCGGTACGGGTTTCGGTATTGCCAATGGGTTGCAGTGAAACGCCGCTGGCGACGTCAACCGATTCTATGCGGCATTGGTCTGCGCCAAAGGTATCTTCAAAAGCCAGTTGAATAGCCCTGATCTTTGCCGGGTTGGTAGTTGCAGCGATAACATGATACATAACGGCTTTAGCTTCCTTAAAGTGGGGCTGTGTCTTGCCATGATTTTTGATGGCGGCAAGTTATGCGTAGTGCAAGGCACGAGCCACAGATAAACTCAAGTTTCACGCAGTATAACGGAAAAGCATAATGTTACAGGTATACCTCGTTCGCCACGGCGAAACGGAATGGAACGCAGCACGCCGCATTCAGGGCCAATCCGACAGCCCATTAACCGCCACTGGCGTTCACCAGGCTCATCTGGTTGGCAAACGCGTTAGCCGCGAGGGCGTGACGCACGTGATTTCCAGCGATCTGGGCCGCACCCGTCAGACCGCGCAAATCATTGCGGACGCTTGCGGTTGCGACGTTATGGTAGATGCCCGGCTGCGTGAGCTGCATATGGGCGTTCTGGAAGAACGTTTGATCGACAGCCTGACACCGCAGGAAGAGCTGTGGCGTAAACAGATGGTCGATGGTACTGCTGACGGCCGTATCCCTCAAGGTGAATCTATGACGGAGTTGGCCACGCGGATGCATGCGGCGCTGACCGAGTGCCTGAAACTGCCGCAGGGCAGCAAGCCGTTGATTGTCAGCCACGGCATCGCGCTGGGGTGCCTGATCGGGACAGTTTTAGGGCTACCGGCCTATGCCGAGCGCCGTCTGCGTTTGCGCAACTGCTCGTTGTCACGCGTCGACTATCAGCAAAGCCCTTGGTTGGCTCCAGGCTGGGTTGTGGAAAGTGCGGGCGATATCTCGCATCTGGACATGCCCGCGTTGGATGAGCTACAGCGCTAACGGCGGATCGGGATCAGATAGTCGCAACGGATCTCGCTGGGTGGCTGAGGCGGACGCCGGTCACCTTGCGGATAGAAGCGCTCAATATCGTGCCCTTTGCGGCGGGTCAGTTCCAATGCTGGCAGGCAAGTGCCGTACAGTATCAGGATAAAGTCCTGCAGGCCGGAGGCTGGCCCCTGATAGCTGAACATGGCATATTCTCCGCCCTGCAGCGTGATCGGCTGGCCTTCCTGCACCTTGGTCGGCACATGTTGCGCCTCCAGGGCAGTGGTATACAGCACTTCCTGCTCGTCGTCTTTTTCCTGGCTTGGCCGCGAGTGGTGCAGGCCGTAAAGCACCGGTGGCAGGGTTTCTATCTGCCCCAGGTACTGTTGCCAGAATTGGGTACGCAGCTCGGAGCGGAAGCTGGATATTTGCTCCAACGTACAGGAGTAGCTCTGCGTCAGGCCGATCAGGTCCAGCTCGGGTAGCGTGACAAACTCTGGATGTGGCAGCGTAAAGGCGCCCAGACGTATTGGCGGGCACATGCCGAAGGCGTTCCAGTCTTCTGAACGGCGATACAGCGCCGGGGTTTGCGCAAACTGTTTTTTGAATGCGCGAGTGAAGGTCTGCTGTGAGTCGAAACGATACTGCAAAGCAATATCCAGAATAGGCCGACTGGTGAGGCGTAATGCGACGGCGGCTTTGGACAACCTTCTTGCCCGAATATAGGCGCCGATGGCGTTCCCAGTGATATCCTTAAACATCCGTTGCAGATGCCATTTAGAGTAACCCGCTTTTGCCGCCACGTTATCCAGTGACAAAGGTTGGTCCAAATGGCTTTCCAGCCAGCTAAGCAGATCACGAATGATACCGGCTTGATCCATAGATCTTCCTCGTAGAGCTTCAGGTTCGGAACCCGAACTGTTTGATTTGTCATGCTGATACCTGATGCCCACTGACTTATTGATCAATCAGTTGCATTACATACGGCGCTTTTGCGATATGCGTTGCGGGAAGCGGGGGAAAACTGGTGTTAACAGGCATTAAGCGATGACGATGCCGCATAATAGCAACTTTTTTCCTCCACGACTCCCAAAGATTTTTTTCGCTCTCTGTGCTAAAAAGAGCTGACTGGGCCGAGGAAAACCCATTTCTATGACCTGAAGCATCGGCGTTCTTATTAGCAGCCCTGTGATTTAACACGCTGTTCTATTGGAGTTAAGTGAATGAAAAAAGGATGGATATTTTTGTTCGGTCTGGTTTGCGCAACGTTTAATAGCGCGCAGGCGGAACAGGTAGGATCGGTCGATACGGTATTCAAACTGTTTGGTCCAGATCATAAAATTGTGGTTGAAGCGTTCGACGATCCCGATGTTAAAAATGTAACTTGTTATATCAGCCGGGCTAAAACCGGTGGCATAAAGGGTGGGTTAGGGCTGGCAGAGGATACCTCGGATGCTGCCATTTCTTGCCAGCAGGTTGGCCCGATTGAGCTGAGCGACAAGATTAAGAAGGGCAAGGCTGAAGGAACCGTGGTGTTCCAGAAGCGCACCTCTTTGGTGTTCAAAAAGCTGCAGGTCGTGCGTTTTTATGATGCCAATCGCAATGCGCTGATCTACCTGAGCTATTCCGATCGGGTGGTAGATGGTTCACCGAAAAATGCCCTGAGCGCGGTGCCCATCATCCCTTGGGGTGAAGCCAAATAATCCAGACGGGCGCAGTATGCAGCGCTCCTACGTTGTAGCCTGTTCAGATGGCATCGCGTCTGGCCTCAACAAAAAAGGGTTCAGCAAGCTGAACCCTTTTTAACCTGTGACGTTAAGACAGGCTTATTCTTCCAGATCGCCGCAGAAGCGGTAACCTTCACCATGAATGGTAGCAATGATTTCCGGCGTGTCCGGCGTGGATTCGAAGTGCTTACGAATACGGCGGATGGTCACGTCCACGGTACGGTCATGCGGCTTTAACTCACGGCCAGTCATTTTCTTCAGCAATTCACCACGGGACTGGATCTTGCCCGGGTTTTCACAGAAGTGCAGCATGGCGCGGAATTCGCTGCGTGGCAGTTTGTACTGCTCGCCAGCAGGGCCGATCAGAGAGCGGCTGTTGATGTCCAGCTCCCAACCGTTGAACTTGTAGCTCTCAACCAGTTTGCGCTCTTCGCCGACGCTACCCAGATTCATGGTGCGTGACAGCAGGTTGCGCGCACGGATGGTCAGTTCGCGTGGGTTGAACGGTTTGGTGATATAGTCATCGGCGCCGATTTCCAGGCCAAGGATTTTATCGACTTCATTATCACGACCGGTCAGGAACATCAGCGCGACGCTGGCTTGTTCGCGTAGTTCACGCGCCAGCAGCAGGCCGTTCTTGCCTGGCAGGTTGATATCCATGATAACCAGGTTGATATCATTTTCGGACAGGATGTTGTGCATTTCTGCACCGTCATTGGCTTCATGAACAATGTAGCCTTCCGCCTCGAAAATGCTCTTCAGGGTGTTACGAGTGACTAACTCGTCTTCGACAATCAGAATGTGCGGGGTCTGCATATTTGCTACCTAAAATTGCCAACAAAATAGAAAATAGGAAGTACAGCAGTCTCGGTGTTCTTCCATGGAGGGCAGAGATACCGCTCACGTTCCCTCAATTACCAAACGACTACAGTACGTAAACTCGTTCTTGATGCGCTTTCCATCAATGTCAACAAGATCGCTAGCTGGGTGGGGGGGCTATTTTTTACCACCCCGAATGATGCCAAAACGGCGCATATCCTAACCCTATTAACAGCAATATAACAGTGTGTGCCGAATTCATCACCTAACAAAACTACGCTTTGTTGACATATATCAAATTCAATTGTAGCACGTTAACAGTTTTGTGAAAAACACTTACAGAACTGCCATGTTAAGTCACAGATCGTCAAATTCTGTGAACGATTCAGCTTTGTTGGAGCTGATGCGTTACAATTGAAAGCTAACTGTTTGGGGCGAAAATATAGTGCTTTGTTTTTAATGAAAATTAAAACTTAACCTACATTTATGATTGTTTCGTGTGATTTATAGGTTGAAATGCCTATTTAATAATATTATAGCAAGCGATCATTTACGATGTTAATCGTTTGTAAATATAATCAGACAAATCCCAACAGTCAAAGAACTATTCTCATTATTTTTCTGGAGTCTTGATGCAGCTTCATATCGTGTTAGTCGCGCCCGCTCGGGCGGAAAATGTTGGCGCAGCGGCGCGGGCGATGAAAACCATGGGCTTCACCTCGTTGCGCATCGTCGACAGCGAGGCCCATCTGCAGCCCGCTGCCCGCTGGGTCGCCCACGGTGCTGGCGATATTCTGGATGCGGTGCAGACGTTTGCTACCCTGGAGCAGGCATTGGAAGATGTGGACTTTACCGTTGCGACTACCGCTCGCAGCCGCGCACGCTTTCATTACTACTGTACCCCCCAGCAACTGACGGAGCAGTTGGCGGAACGCCACCAATGGGTACATCAGGCTGCACTGGTGTTTGGCCGTGAAGACTCGGGCCTGACCAATGAAGAACTGGAGTTGGCCGATCTGCTGACCGGCGTCCCGATGGTGGCTGATTATCCTTCGCTGAACCTCGGCCAGGCGGTGATGGTGTATTGCTATCAACTGGCGCAGTTAATGTCAGTCAGCACGCAGCAGGAACCCCTGGCCGATGCCGGGCAACTCAACGCGTTGCGGCAACGGGCAGATCGCCTGTTACAAGCGCTGGACGTGGCGGGCGACCAAAAATTGCGCGATTGGTTACACCAGCGGCTCGGGGTCTTGCAGCAGCGCGATACCGTCATGCTGCACAGGTTGCTGCATGATGTTGAAAAAAAATTGACGAAGTGATGTAGGCGTTTTCTGTTGCTTGGCTGGTGTTATTCACTATTTAATCGGCTTTATTGTGATTTTTTGTTCTGCAATTCTGTTTTTTTATCGGCTTCATCGCGCAGATCCCACTGTGGCCAGTAAATAGGCAAAACAAAGAAATAATTTGACTTGGCCAGACGATTGCTTTAACCAATAGAGGGGACAGAGATTCTAATGAGACAGACAGACAAAATGCGAAACATCAGCCTGAATACGACAATTATTACCACCACCGATACCACAGGTAACGGGGCGGGCTGACGCGTACAGGAAACAGAAGAAAAAAGCCCGCACCTAACCAGTGCGGGCTTTTTTTTCGGCATAAATTCAGGAGATAACAGAAATGCGAGTGCTTAAATTTGGTGGAACCTCGGTAGCGAATGCGGAACGTTTTCTGCGCGTTGCCGATATCGTGGAGAACAATGCACGCCAAGGACAGGTAGCCACGGTATTGTCCGCACCGGCCAAGATCACCAATCATCTGGTGGCGATGATTGACAAAACGGTAGCCGGCCAGGATATTCTGCCAACCATGAGCGACGCCGAGCGCATCTTTGCCGACCTGCTCAGCGGTTTGGCCAAGGCGTTGCCAGGCTTTGAGTACGATCGCCTGAAGGCACTGGTCGAGCAGGAGTTCGCGCAGCTCAAACAGGTACTGCATGGCGTGGCGTTGTTGGGGCAGTGCCCGGATAGCGTCAATGCGGCTATCATCTGTCGGGGTGAAAAGCTTTCTATTGCCATCATGGAAGGCGTCTTCAAAGCCAAAGGTTATCCGGTTACTGTGATTAACCCGGTAGAGAAGCTGCTGGCTCAGGGCCACTATCTGGAATCGACCGTCGATATTGCCGAGTCCACCCTGCGTATCGCTGCTGCGGCCATTCCTTCAGACCATATCATCCTGATGGCGGGCTTTACTGCCGGTAACGACAAAGGTGAACTGGTCGTGCTGGGGCGTAACGGCTCCGATTATTCCGCCGCCGTGCTGGCCGCTTGCCTGCGAGCAGACTGTTGCGAGATCTGGACCGATGTGGACGGGGTTTATACCTGCGACCCGCGTACCGTGCCGGATGCCCGATTATTGAAGTCGATGTCCTACCGGGAGGCGATGGAGCTCTCTTACTTCGGCGCCAAAGTTCTCCACCCGCGTACCATCACCCCGATTGCCCAGTTCCAAATCCCTTGCCTGATTAAAAACACCGCCAACCCGCAAGCTCCCGGCACCTTGATCGGTGGCGAAAGCGTGGCCGATGATACGCCGGTAAAGGGCATCACCAATCTGAACAATATGGCGATGATCAACGTGTCCGGCCCAGGTATGAAAGGCATGGTCGGCATGGCGGCCCGTGTGTTTGCCGTGATGTCACGCGCCGGGATCTCAGTGGTGTTGATCACCCAGTCCTCTTCCGAGTACAGCATCAGCTTCTGTGTGCCGCAGAGTGAGCTGCAACGAGCTCGTCGTGCCCTGGAAGACGAATTCTACCTGGAGTTGAAAGACGGCGTGCTGGAGCCGCTGGACGTGATGGAACGCCTGGCAATTATCTCGGTCGTTGGCGACGGTATGCGCACCCTGCGTGGCATCTCTGCACGCTTCTTCTCTGCTCTGGCGCGCGCCAACATCAATATCGTGGCGATCGCTCAAGGCTCTTCCGAACGTTCAATCTCTGTGGTGGTCGATAACGATTCCGCCACCACTGGCGTGCGCGTCAGCCATCAGATGCTGTTCAACACCGATCAGGTGATCGAAGTGTTTGTGATTGGCGTGGGTGGCGTTGGCGGGGCGCTCATCGAGCAGGTTTATCGTCAGCAACCTTGGCTGAAGCAAAAACACATCGATCTGCGCATCTGTGGCATTGCCAACTCAAGGGCGATGTTGACCAACGTGCACGGCATCTCGCTGGAAAGCTGGCGGGACGAACTGGCCGAAGCCAAAGAGCCTTTCAATCTGGGCCGCCTGATCCGCCTGGTGAAAGAGTGCCACCTGCTCAATCCGGTGATTGTCGACTGTACCTCCAGCCAGGCGGTGGCCGATCAGTATGCCGATTTCCTGGCCGATGGTTTCCACGTGGTAACGCCAAACAAGAAGGCCAACACCTCGTCGATGAATTATTACCAGCAACTGCGCACCGCAGCAGCCGGTTCTCGCCGCAAATTCCTGTATGACACTAACGTGGGGGCGGGCTTGCCGGTGATCGAAAACCTGCAGAACCTGCTCAATGCGGGCGATGAGCTGATGCGCTTCACCGGTATCCTGTCGGGGTCACTGTCCTTTATCTTCGGTAAGCTGGATGAGGGGATGTCGCTGTCGGAGGCCACCTTGCAGGCCAAGGCCTTGGGTTACACCGAGCCAGATCCGCGTGACGATCTTTCGGGGATGGATGTCGCTCGCAAGCTGCTGATCCTGGCGCGTGAAGCAGGCTATGCGCTTGAACTGAGCGATATTGAAGTCGAATCGGTGTTACCACCGTCGTTTGATGCCAGCGGCGATGTGGAGAACTTTATTGCCCGCCTGCCGGAGTTGGATGCCGAATTTAACCGCCGTGTGGCCGCTGCTGCCGCGGAAGGTAAGGTGCTGCGCTATGTGGGGGCTATCGAAGAAGGCCGCTGCCTGGTACGTATTGATGCGGTAGATGGCAACGATCCGTTGTATAAAGTGAAGAACGGTGAGAACGCTTTGGCCTTCTACAGCCGCTACTATCAGCCATTGCCGCTGGTGCTGCGCGGTTATGGTGCCGGTAATGATGTGACGGCGGCCGGGGTATTTGCCGATCTGTTGCGCACACTGTCATGGAAGTTGGGAGTCTAATATGGTTAAGGTGTATGCACCGGCCTCAATTGGTAACGTCAGCGTCGGGTTCGATGTGCTGGGAGCTGCGGTTTCCCCTATCGACGGCACGCTGCTGGGGGATTGCGTCAGTGTAGAAGCGGCCAGCCGCTTCAGCCTGGAAAATGGCGGGCGTTTTGTCAGCAAGCTGCCGAGCGATCCTAAAGAGAACATTGTTTACCAGTGTTGGGAGCGTTTCTGCCAGGCGATTGGTCGTGAAGTGCCGGTAGCGATGCGGCTGGAGAAGAACATGCCGATCGGTTCCGGGCTGGGCTCCAGCGCTTGCTCGGTGGTGGCCGGTCTGATGGCGATGAACGAATTTTGCGATCGCCCGCTCAACGAGACGCAACTGCTGGCCCTGATGGGCGAACTGGAAGGGCGTATTTCCGGCAGCGTGCATTACGATAACGTTGCGCCGTGCTATCTGGGCGGCTTGCAGTTGATGCTGGAAGAAGAAGGGATCATCAGCCAGGAAGTGCCTGGCTTTAAAGACTGGCTGTGGGTGATGGCCTATCCGGGCATCAAAGTGTCCACCGCCGAGGCGCGCGCCATTTTGCCCGCGCAATACCGCCGCCAGGACTGTATCAGCCATGGTCGCTATCTGGCGGGCTTTATTCACGCTTGCCACACCCAGCAACCGCGTCTGGCGGCCAAGCTGATGCAGGATGTGATTGCCGAGCCTTATCGCACCCGCCTGTTGCCAGGCTTCGCCGAAGCGCGTAAAGCCTCACAGGAGATCGGTGCCTTGGCCTGTGGCATTTCCGGCTCCGGCCCGACGCTGTTTGCGGTCTGTGATGACGGCGCAACGGCGCAACGCATGGCCGATTGGCTGACCAACCATTACCTGCAAAACGACGAAGGTTTTGTTCATATTTGCCGCCTGGATACCGCTGGCGCTCGACTATTGGGATAACGCATGAAACTGTACAATCTGAAAGATCATAACGAACAGGTCAGCTTCGCGCAGGCTATCAAACAGGGCCTGGGTAAGCAGCAAGGGCTGTTTTTCCCGCTGGAACTGCCAGAATTCGAACTGACCGAGATTGATAAACTGCTGGAGATGGACTTTGTCGCTCGCAGCAGCAAGATCCTGTCCGCTTTTATTGGCGACGAGATCGGCGAAGAAGCGCTGTACAAGCGGGTGAAGGCCGCGTTTGAGTTCCCGGCCCCGGTGGCGCAGGTGGAGAGCGATGTCGCCTGTCTGGAGCTGTTCCACGGCCCGACGCTGGCGTTCAAAGACTTCGGCGGCCGCTTTATGGCGCAGATGCTGGCGGAAGTCGCGGGCGATCAGCCAGTAACCATCTTGACTGCAACCTCCGGTGATACCGGCGCTGCCGTTGCCCATGCCTTCTACGGCCTGAAAAACGTGCGCGTGGTGATCCTCTATCCACAGGGCAAGATCAGTTCGCTGCAGGAAAAGCTGTTCTGCACGTTGGGTGGCAACATCCACACCATTGCTATCGATGGCGACTTTGACGCTTGCCAGGCGTTGGTGAAGCAGGCGTTTGACGATCAGGAACTGAAAGAGGCCGTACACCTGAACTCGGCCAACTCGATCAATATCAGCCGCCTGCTGGCGCAAATCTGCTACTACTTTGAAGCGGTGGCGCAACTGCCGCAGGAAGCCCGCAATCAGTTGGTGATTTCCGTGCCAAGCGGCAACTTTGGCGACCTGACCGCCGGGCTGTTGGCGAAATCCCTGGGGCTGCCGGTGAAACGCTTTATCGCCGCCACCAACGCTAACGACACCGTGCCACGCTTCCTGACTACTGGCCAATGGCAGCCAAACGCCACCGTGGCGACGTTATCCAACGCGATGGACGTCAGCCAGCCTAACAACTGGCCGCGTGTGGAAGAGTTGTTCCGCCGTAAAATATGGCAGTTGAAGGAGTTGGCTCATGGCGCGGTGAGTGATGAAACCACCAAAGAAACCATGAAAGAGTTGGCTGCCTTGGGCTACCTTTCAGAGCCTCATGCGGCGATCGCCTACCGCGTTCTGCGTGATCAACTGCAAGCAGGGGAGTTTGGCCTGTTCCTGGGCACGGCACATCCGGCCAAGTTCAAGGAAAGCGTCGAAGAGATCCTCGGCCAGGAGTTACCGCTGCCAAAGGCCTTGGCGGTGCGTGCACAGTTGCCGCTGTTGTCGCATAACATGTCGGCGGACTTTGCCGCGCTGCGTCAATTCATGATGACGTTGCCAGTCTGACAAAACCCGTTCCCTCTCCTTGTCGGGAGAGGGAACGGATTGCTCATTGCTCAGGGCGTTTGAATACCAGCTCATTACCCGCCGAAGCTGCTTCATCGAAGGCATACCCTTCCAGATTGAAATCAACCAGCTGTTCTCTGCGCTCCAAGCGATTTTTGATGATAAAGCGGCTCATCAGCCCACGCGCTTTCTTGGCGTAGAAACTGATGACTTTGTACTTGCCGTTTTTCTCGTCCAGGAATACCGGTTTGATCAGTGAACCGTGCAGCTTGGCCGGTTTTACCGATTTGAAGTATTCATCCGAAGCCAGGTTCACCACCACATCATCGCCTTGTTGCTCCAGGGCCTGATTCAGTTTCTCGGTGATCCGATCGCCCCAGAAGCTGTACAAGTCTTTGCCCTTCGGGTTCTCCAGCTTGATCCCCATCTCCAGCCGGTAAGGCATCATCAGGTCCAGCGGGCGCAGCACCCCGTACAGGCCAGAGAGCATCCGCAGATGCTGCTGTGCGAAGTCGAAATCCTCTTCGCTGAAGTCTTGCGCCTGTAAGCCGGTATAAACGTCGCCTTTAAACGCCAGCAGCGCCTGACGAGCATTGTCCGGGGTGAAGTCAGGCTGCCATTCGCCAAAGCGTGCGGCATTCAGGCCCGCGAGCTTATCGCTGATGCTCATCAGGCCGGAAATTTGCGCCGGGGTCAGCTTACGGCAGAGTTTGATCAGCTTTTGCGACTGATCCAACAATTCGGGCTGGGTAAAGCGTTCGGTGGCTAACGGGCTTGCATAATCCAGGGTTTTGGCAGGTGAAATAATAATGAGCATGGTCACATCCTGTTTATCAACATGTGGCTACTGTAGCAAAAAGCGCGCAAGACCAGGAGGTATGGCTGTGATAGGGCGCACTTTACGCACGCCCTGCAGGATTAACGCTGCCTGGTCGGCTTCCAGATCCCCGGTTCGAGTTGAGATCCCAGCTCCGGGTAGTGGTTGATGTCAAAGGTGGGCAGCTTGCCGAGTGAACGCTGGTGGTTGTAATCCTTGGCCAATGTGAAGGCCACGTCGGACAGTAACAAGATAGCGGTCAGATTGGTGATCGCCATCAGCGCCATCGAGATGTCCGCCATTTTCCACACCGTGGATAATTCTGCCATCGAACCAAACATCACCATGCCCAAGGCAAAGCAGCGGAAAATCGTCAGCTTGGTCGGATGGTGGTGCTTGAGGAAGATCAGGTTGTTCTCGGCATAGGCATAATTGGCAATGATAGAGGTAAAGGCAAACAGGAAAACGGCGATCGCGACAAAGGGCGCGCCCCAGGAACCGACGGCGCTGGCCATGGCCCGCTGGGTCAGATCGATACCGCTGATGTCGGACGGGGGATTATCCAGTGCACCAGAGGCCAAAATAATCGCCGCCGTTGCGCTGCAAATGACGATGGTATCGACAAATGCGCCAAGCATTTGCACATAGCCCTGCGAGGCAGGGTGTGGCGGATAAGGAGTCGCGGAAGCGGCCACGTTGGGGGCAGACCCCATCCCGCCTTCGTTAGAAAACAGCCCGCGTTGTATACCTTGCGTCATGGCCTGTGAGATCCCGTAGCCCAGGGTGCCGGCAGCAACTTCCTGCAGGCCAAAAGCGCTTTTGAAGATCAACGCCAGGATGGCAGGCATATGCTCAATATTCAGGCCGATGATCCACAGCGCCAGCAGCAGGTAAGCCAAGGCCATAAACGGCACGATTTTTTCTGCGACGCGGGCGATGGAACGAATACCGCCGAAGATCACCATGGCACTCAGGACCACCAATACTATGCCGGCGTACATGGGGTCGATGTTGAAGGCTACGGCACTGGCCAGGGCGATGGAGTTGGCCTGTACCGCATTGAACACCAGACCGAAAGCGATCAGCAGGAAAATGGAGAACATCACACCCATCCAGCGCATTCCCAAGCCTTTTTCCATATAGTAGGCAGGGCCGCCACGGTAGTGGCCGTTATCGTCTTTGGTTTTGTAAAGCTGCGCCAGGGTGCTCTCAATGAAAGAGGTCGCCATGCCGATAAACGCGATCACCCACATCCAGAAGATGGCACCGGGGCCGCCAGCCGTAAGCGCTATCGCCACGCCGGTTAGGTTGTTGGTGCCGACACGAGCGGCAAGTGAAGTACATAGCGCCTGGAAGGACGAAATGCCCGCACCGTCGCTTTTGGTGCTGTTCTTCAACACGGAAAACATGTGGTTGAAGTGACGAATTTGAATAAAGCGGGTACGCAAGGTGAAGTAGATGCCGGCACCCAACAGCAAATAGATCAGTACTGAACCCCACAAGATGTTATTGATAAAGTTAATCAGATCCGTCACGTGTTTCTCCTTGTTAAGATTACTGCTCCTCAGGTTCTTCGACTCCGGTGCGGAAAACTTGAGTCAGTTCTCGACAAGAACTTGGCTAAAATCATCCCATTGACGGGAATTACAGCCTTCTTTTGGGTTTTTCGATGAATAAAACAGCTGCGGGAATTTAACATAATTTCCTGGGGGGATAGCGCGTTAATGCCGTGGCATTGCTTCGGTAATGGCGAATTATCGGTGCGTAACCGGTTGCTCGCACAAGGATAAAACAACCGCCGCCAGCGCGTGATTTTCCTGCCTTGCGCCGGGCTACGTGCATGTTATTATCAGGACAAGGCATGGTTGAACGATGCCAAAAGTTCATGCACAAACGATGAGATAATGCCAACATGACCGATAAATTAACGTCCCTACGCCAGCTGACTACGGTAGTTGCGGATACGGGTGATATCGCTGCAATGAAGCTATATCAACCGCAAGATGCCACCACCAACCCTTCGCTGATCCTCAATGCAGCGCAAATTCCTGAATACCGCAAACTGATCGATGAAGCCATTGCCTGGGCACGTGAGCAGAGCAGCGATCGCGATCAGCAGGTTGCCGATGCCGCAGACAAGCTGGCCGTCAACATTGGTCTGGAGATCCTGAAACTGGTCCCGGGCCGCATTTCCACCGAAGTGGACGCGCGTCTGTCTTATGATACCGAAGCCAGCGTTGCCAAAGCCAAGCGCCTGATCAAACTGTATAACGAAGCGGGCATCAGCAACGATCGCATCCTGATCAAACTGGCCTCCACCTGGCAGGGCATCCGTGCCGCCGAGCGCCTGGAAAAAGAAGGCATCAACTGTAACCTGACGCTGCTGTTCTCCTTCGCTCAGGCGCGTGCCTGCGCCGAAGCTGGCGTGTACCTGATCTCGCCGTTCGTTGGCCGTATTCTTGACTGGTACAAAGCCAATGGCGACAAGAAAGAGTTCGCTCCGCACGAAGATCCGGGCGTGGTTTCAGTGTCTGAAATTTATCAGTATTACAAGCAGCACGGCTATGAAACCGTGGTGATGGGTGCCAGCTTCCGTAACGTCGGTGAAATCATCGAACTGGCGGGCTGCGATCGTCTGACCATCGCACCTGCACTGCTGAAAGAGCTGGCAGAGAGCGAAGGCGCACTGGAGCGTAAACTGTCTTATACCGGCGAAGTGAAAGCGCGTCCGGCACCGCTGACCGAGCCTGAGTTCTACTGGCAGCACAACCAGGATCCAATGGCGGTTGAGAAACTGACCGACGGTATCCGCAAGTTTGCCGTAGACCAGGGCAAGCTGGAAAAAATGATCGCCGATCTGCTGTAACAGCGGCAATCAATCAGCGCAGAAGGTGGCCTCGGCCACCTTTTTTTATACCTGAATATCCACCTCATTGAGCAAACACCCTATACTCCCGTGATGAATCTCCCTTGGGTAACCGGGGCATAAAACAGAGGTAAAACATGGATACATTACGCATTGGTTTGGTTTCTATTTCGGACCGCGCTTCAGGGGGCGTTTATCAGGATAAAGGGATCCCGGCGCTGGAAGAGTGGTTGGGCAGCGCTTTGGCGACGCCGTTCACCCTGGAAACCCGGCTGATCCCCGACGAGCAGACGCTGATTGAGCATACCCTGTGTGAGCTGGTTGATGAAATGGGCTGCCATCTGGTGTTGACTACCGGCGGCACCGGCCCGTCCCGGCGTGACGTGACTCCCGATGCTACCCTGGCAATTGCCGATCGGGTCATGCCGGGTTTTGGCGAGCAAATGCGCCAAATCAGCCTACACTATGTGCCAACGGCAATTCTTTCACGTCAGGTTGGGGCGATCCGTAAACAGGCGTTGATCATCAACCTGCCGGGGCAACCCAAATCGATTAAAGAAACGCTGGAAGGGGTGAAGGACGAGGCAGGCAAGGTGGTGGTGCACGGTATTTTTGCCAGCGTGCCTTATTGCATCCAACTGCTCGAAGGCCCCTATGTAGAGACCCACGAGGCCGTGGTAGCAGCATTTCGTCCCAAGAATGCGCGGCGCGAGATAAATCTCTAAATTTCAGCAATCTGCGGGATAACCTTCAGCGCATCTGGTGTGAAAGTATTTTGCCGTTATAGTAAGAAACTTTTTACAGTTAGCCATTATGCTTTCTGTGTCTTTCCTGTTTCCTCTAACGGTATCTTATGCATCACGATAATAATCGCCGGCTCAACCGGCAAGATTATAAGACTCTGACGTTGGCTGCTCTGGGCGGTGCGTTGGAGTTTTATGATTTCATCATTTTTGTTTTCTTTGCTGCGGTAATGGGCGACCTGTTCTTCCCGGCGGATATGCCTGAGTGGCTGCGCCAGGTGCAGACCTTTGGTATCTTTGCTGCGGGCTACCTGGCTCGGCCATTGGGCGGCATTATCATGGCGCACTTCGGCGATCTGGTGGGCCGTAAAAAGATGTTCAGCCTGAGCATCCTGCTGATGGCGTTACCGACGCTGGCGATGGGGATGCTGCCCACCTACGCCAGTATCGGCATCGCCGCACCGTTGCTGCTGCTGTTGATGCGGGTTCTGCAAGGCGCGGCGATCGGGGGTGAAGTCCCTGGTGCCTGGGTATTTGTGGCGGAGCATGTGCCGCGCAAACGCGTTGGTTTTGCCTGTGGCACGCTCACCGCTGGCCTGACGGCCGGTATCCTGCTCGGCTCGCTGGTGGCCACCATCATCAATACCACGCTCAGCCAACAGGCCATTCATGACGGTGGCTGGCGTATTCCGTTCTTCCTGGGCGGTATCTTTGGTCTGTTCGCCATGTATCTGCGCCGCTGGTTGCAGGAAACCCCAATCTTTATCGAGATGCAGGCGCGTAAGGCGCTGGCAGAAGAGCTGCCGCTGAAATCGGTGGTGATGAATCACCGCAAAGAGATCGCGGTCTCGATGCTGCTGACCTGGCTGTTGTCGGCAGGCATTGTGGTGGTGATCCTGATGACGCCAACCTACCTGCAAAAACAGTTTGCCATAGCCCCGGCGCTGTCATTGCAGGCCAACAGCATCGCCATCATCATGCTGTTTGCTGGCTGTATCGTCTCTGGTTCGGCGGCGGACCGCTTTGGCGCCAGCAAAACCTTTATCGTCGGCAGTGTGCTGTTGGCAGGGTGCAGTTGGCTGTTCTATCAGTCGGTGGCAACACATCCAGAAATGCTGTTTGCCACCTACGCGCTGGTTGGCTTCAGCGTGGGGATTGTCGGCGCGGTGCCTTACGTGTTGGTGCGGGCTTTCCCGGCGGAAGTGCGATTTAGCGGGATTTCGTTCTCCTACAACGTGGCATACGCGATTTTTGGTGGTTTAACCCCGGTATTTGTCACGCTGATCATGAAGTTAACCCCGTTAGCGCCCGCTTACTATATGCTGGCATTATCGACGCTCGGCCTATTACTGGGGATCTACCTGCGTCGCGACCTGAACAGTGAAAAACCGCTCTTGAACTAAGCGATTTTCGCCCAATAAAAAACCCTGCGATTAAACACCGCAGGGTTTTTTTATATCACGTTAGTACGGATTTATGCGGTAACAGCAGCGGGTGTTGCCTGCTGAGCTTCCACCGGGCCGATTGGCAGTACGGTGCGGCCCAACTGTTCGTTGATCACCTCTGCCATTGCCAGATAGATCGCGCTGGCACCACAGATAATGCCTTCGTAACCGGCGAACGTCAGGATCGCGTGGTTACCGGTAATGTTGCCGACGGCCAGCAGTGCGAACAGCACGGTCAGGCTGGCAAACACAAACTGCAACCCACGGTTGGTACGCAGCGTGCCGAAGAACATGAACAGGGTGAAGACGCCCCACAGTGCAAGGTAGATGCCGAGGACGTTCGCGTCGGTCGGTTCTGCCAGGCCCATGCGTGGCAGCAGCAGGATGCCTACCAGGCTCAGCCAGAAGCAGCCGTAAGAGGTGAAGGCGGTCAAGCCGAAGGTGTTGCCTTTCTTGAACTCAAGAATACCGGCAAAAATCTGAGCCATGCCACCGAAGAAAATCCCCATACTGATGATGACGGAAGTCAGTGGGAAAAAGCCCGCGTTGTGCAGGTTCAGCAAGACGGTAGTCATCCCGAAGCCCATCAGACCCAGGGGGCCGGGATTTGCCAACTTGTTGGAGTGCATATGTCCTCTGCGATAACAGAATTGTAACGAAAATGGATAGGTAATTTAATAATTGGTCTGAATGGCCGAAAAACCCATAACTTCCATCAGAGCGCGCGGCATCATAATGATCCCCACGCCAGGAAACAATGATCTGGCTGCGGATAAAAACGAAATTTTTTTTGTCCTGCCCCTTGATGCTGGTGTGGATGGCCCCATCTTATTGGCAACCGCAGTTGCTGACCGCGGGTAACACTGAGATGCCGGGCAGTTGAAAAGCAAAAAAACGCCCGCATATAGTTAGCAACCTGACCGATTATGAATTTATTAGTGGAGATGTTTAGATGGGCAAAATTATTGGTATCGACCTGGGTACAACCAACTCTTGTGTAGCAATTATGGATGGTGGCAAGGCGCGCGTGCTGGAGAATGCCGAAGGCGATCGCACCACTCCTTCAATCATCGCATATACCCAGGATGGTGAAATTCTGGTTGGCCAGCCTGCTAAGCGTCAGGCTGTTACTAACCCACAGAACACCCTGTTTGCGATCAAGCGCCTGATTGGCCGTCGCTTCCAGGATGAAGAAGCACAGCGTGACAAGGCTATCATGCCTTACAGCATCGTTGCTGCCGATAACGGTGACGCCTGGCTGGAAGTGAAGGGCCAGAGAATGGCACCACCGCAGATCTCTGCGGAAGTCCTGAAGAAAATGAAGAAAACGGCGGAAGATTACCTGGGTGAGCCGGTAACTGAAGCGGTTATCACCGTTCCTGCCTACTTCAACGATGCTCAGCGTCAGGCGACCAAAGATGCTGGCCGTATCGCAGGTCTGGAAGTGAAACGTATCATCAACGAACCTACTGCTGCGGCCCTGGCTTATGGCCTGGACAAAGAAGTGGGCAACCGTACCATCGCGGTTTATGACCTGGGTGGTGGTACTTTCGATATCTCAATCATTGAGATCGACGACGTTGACGGTGAAAAAACCTTTGAAGTTCTGGCGACCAACGGTGATACCCACCTGGGTGGTGAAGACTTCGACAGCCGCCTGATCAACTATCTGGTGGAAGAGTTCAAGAAAGAGCAGGGCATGGATCTGCGCAACGATCCGTTGGCGATGCAGCGTCTGAAAGAAGCCGCTGAAAAAGCCAAGATCGAGCTGTCCTCCGCTCAGCAGACCGACGTCAACCTGCCGTACATCACTGCAGATGGCAGCGGTCCAAAACACATGAACATCAAAGTGACCCGTGCAAAACTCGAGTCGCTGGTAGAAGATCTGGTTGCTCGCTCTATCGAGCCGCTGAAAGTGGCACTGAAAGATGCAGGCCTGTCGGTTTCTGACATTCAGGACGTGATCCTGGTCGGTGGCCAGACCCGTATGCCTATGGTTCAGAAGAAAGTTGCTGATTTCTTCGGTAAAGAACCACGTAAAGACGTTAACCCGGACGAAGCGGTAGCCGTTGGTGCTGCGGTTCAGGGCGGTGTGTTGGCCGGTGATGTGAAAGACGTATTGCTGCTGGACGTTACCCCACTGTCACTGGGTATCGAAACCATGGGCAGCGTGATGACGCCGCTGATCACCAAAAACACCACTATCCCGACCAAGCACAGCCAGGTGTTCTCTACTGCCGAAGACAATCAGGCAGCGGTGACCATCCATGTGCTGCAGGGGGAGCGTAAACGTGCCAATGACAACAAGTCACTGGGCCAGTTCAACCTGGACGGCATCCAGCCGGCACCACGCGGTATGGCACAGATCGAAGTCACCTTCGATATCGATGCCGACGGTATTCTGCACGTGTCTGCGAAAGACAAGAACACCGGCCGTGAGCAGAAGATCACCATCAAGGCGTCTTCTGGTCTGAACGAAGAAGAAATCCAGAAAATGGTACGCGATGCCGAAGTGAACGCTGAAGCTGACCGTAAGTTCGAAGAACTGGTGCAAACTCGTAACCAGGCAGATCACCTGATCCACGGTACCCGTAAGCAGTTGGAAGAAGCGGGTGAGCAATTGCCAGCTGAAGACAAAACCGCTATCGAGAGCGCGCTGAAAGATCTGGAAGCGGCGGTGAAAGGCGAAGATAAAGCCGAAATCGAAGCGAAAACCCAGGCTCTGGTGCAGGTTTCCGGCAAGCTGATGGAAATGGCCCAGGCGCAAGCGCAGCAGGCACAGGGTGCTGATGCCGGTGCAGACAACGCGGCGCAGAAAGACGACGACGTGGTTGACGCCGAGTTTGAAGAAGTTAAAGACAAAAAATAATCGCCCTTAAGCGGGCACGGTGCGGCCACAGGCCGTAACCGGAAACCAGCACGGGCGTCGAGGCAACTCTACGCCCGTGCACGCATGTTAAGGGTAAGAGAAATAATGGCGAAGAGAGATTATTACGAGGTGCTCGGCGTAGCCAAGACGGCAGACGAGCGCGAAATCAAAAAGGCGTATAAGCGCCTGGCGATGAAGTATCACCCTGATCGTAATCAGGAAAAAGACGCCGAAAGCCAGTTTAAAGAGGTCAAGGAAGCCTACGAGGTCCTGACCGACGATCAAAAACGTGCTGCCTACGATCAATACGGCCATGCGGCCTTTGAGCAAGGTGGTATGGGCGGTGGTGGTGGCTTTGGTGGCGGCGGTGCCGACTTCAGCGATATCTTTGGCGACGTGTTTGGCGATATCTTTGGCGGCGGACGCCGTCAACGTGCCAGCCGTGGATCCGATTTGCGTTACAACATGGATCTGACGCTCGAAGAAGCCGTGCGTGGCGTGACCAAAGAGATCCGTATTCCAACGCTGGAAGAGTGTGATGTCTGCCATGGCAACGGTGCCAAGCCGGGCAGTTCGCCGGCAACCTGTCCGACCTGTCATGGTCAGGGTCAGGTGCAGATGCGCCAAGGGTTCTTCACCGTGCAGCAGGCTTGTCCGCACTGCCACGGGCGTGGTCAGATCATCAAGGATCCGTGCAACAAATGTCACGGCCATGGTCGCGTAGAGAAATCCAAAACCCTGTCGGTGAAAATCCCGGCGGGCGTAGATACTGGCGACCGCATCCGCCTGGCGGGTGAAGGTGAAGCTGGCGAACACGGCGCGCCAGCAGGCGATCTGTACGTTCAGGTTCAGGTGAGTGCTCACCCGATCTTTGAACGTGAAGGCAATAATCTCTACTGCGAAGTGCCGATCAACTTTGCTATGGCTGCCTTGGGTGGCGAGATTGAAGTGCCAACGCTGGATGGCCGCGTCAAGCTGAAAGTCCCGGCGGAAACTCAGACCGGCAAACTGTTCCGCATGCGTGGCAAAGGGGTGAAATCGGTACGGGGTGGCAGCCAGGGTGACCTGCTGTGCCGCGTGGTGGTAGAAACGCCGGTGAGTCTGAACGAGAAGCAGAAGCAACTGCTCAAAGAGCTGGAAGAGAGCCTGGGTGGTCCTTCTGGGGATAAAAACAGCCCGCGTTCGAAAAGCTTCTTCGACGGCGTGAAAAAGTTTTTTGACGACCTGACTCGTTAATCAACGTTCTCCGCGCATCAATCGTCAAACCCCGGTTTAAGCAAACCGGGGTTTTTTTATCTTTGCTGTATGAAAGTCCCTATTAAAAGTGTGATATATAGCGCGAATAATTCGGTTTTTACGAGTTGTTTTGCATTTATAAACTGATTTTTTCGAGGTGATTCCTCGACTATACTCGTTTCATTGTCTGGAAACCGGGGCGCTTTGCCCCCATTATCTATGCCCTATGGATTTCGAGTCGCAGCTTGAAAGACGACGGGCATTTTGGAGCGACTTACTGTGACTACTATTATTCGTCAATTTCTGCGTCAAGAAGCCGCTGGGGGCATTATTCTGATCGCTGCCGCCGTGGTGGCTTTGATCATGGCTAATACCCCCGTACAGGGGCTGTATCAGGCCTTCCTTAACTTACCCGTGGCGGTCAGCATCGCCTCGCTGGACATTGCCAAACCGCTGCTGCTGTGGATTAACGACGGTTTAATGGCCATCTTTTTCCTGGTGGTGGGGCTTGAAGTCAAACGTGAACTGCTGCAAGGTTCCCTGGCTGGGCGTGAGAAGGCCATCTTCCCGGCGATTGCCGCGTTAGGCGGCATGCTGGCTCCGGCGCTGATCTATCTGCTGTTCAACGGTGCCGATGAAGTAACCCGCCAGGGTTGGGCGATCCCGGCGGCAACGGATATTGCCTTTGCCTTGGGCGTGATGGCCTTACTGGGCAACCGGGTGCCGACCAGCCTGAAAGTATTCTTGCTGGCCTTGGCGATTATCGATGACCTTGGGGTCATCATCATTATCGCGTTGTTCTACACCCATCAGGTCTCGATGGTGGCGCTGGGCGTTGCGGCTGCGGCGATCGTGGTATTGGCGCTAATGAACTGGCGGGGAGTGGGTAAAACCTCGCTGTATATGATGGTCGGATTGGTGCTGTGGGTTGCGATCCTCAAGTCGGGTGTTCACGCTACGTTGGCAGGGGTGATTGTCGGCTTTATGATCCCGCTGAACGCCAAGAGTGAGCCTTCGCCCTCCGAAACCCTGGAGCATGAGCTGCACCCATGGGTCGCCTTCCTGATCCTGCCGCTGTTTGCCTTTGCCAACGCGGGTGTCTCGTTGCAAGGGGTGTCCTTGAGCGGGTTGACTTCACTGTTGCCGCTGGGGATTGCTGCCGGGCTGTTTATCGGCAAGCCGCTGGGGATTTTCGTCTTCTGCTGGCTGGCGGTGAAACTGGGGATTGCCCGTTTGCCGCAGGATATCGGCTTTAAACAAGTGTTTGCCGTGGCCGTGCTCTGTGGTATTGGTTTCACCATGTCGATTTTTATTGCCTCATTGGCCTTCGCCGAGGCGGATGTGGCTCTCAGTACCTATGCCAAATTAGGCATACTATTGGGATCGACCAGCGCTGCGGTAGTGGGTTACGGCCTGCTGCGTTTGAGTTTGCCCCGCAGCCGATGACCTTTGTGTTTACCCCTCGTTGCTGAAGGGCTATTACAATAGTAGCGGCAGCGTGGCTTCGTCAGCCACGCTGCACTTGGGATTAAAGATAACTTTGCGTTGTCCGAAATTAACGATAGGGAGTTTGTCGCTCATCACGGCAGACCGTTTGCCGATGAGAAACCTAAGGAGAGAACGTTTTGAGAATGTCTCACATCAACTTTAACCATCTGTATTACTTCTGGCAGGTCTGCAAGGAGGGGTCGGTCGTGGGAGCGGCGGAAGCCCTGTTCCTCACGCCCCAGACCATCACCGGCCAAATCAAGGCACTGGAAGAACGGCTCAACGGTAAGCTGTTCAAACGCCAGGGGCGTGGGCTGGTCCCCTCCGAGCTAGGCCAACTGGTGTTCCGCTATGCCGACAAGATGTTTATGCTCAGCCAGGAAATGCTGGATATCGTCAACTACCGCAAGGAGTCCAACCTGCTGTTTGACGTGGGCGTCGCGGATGCGCTATCCAAACGTCTGGTCAGCCAGGTGTTGGAAACTGCGGTGGTAGTGGACAATGAGCAAATCCACCTGCGCTGTTTTGAATCAACCCATGAGATGCTGCTTGAGCAACTGAGCCAGCATAAACTGGATATGATCCTGTCGGATTGCCCGGTCGACTCCAGCCAGCAGGAAGGCTTGTTTTCGCTTAAGCTGGGGGAGTGTGGGGTCAGCTTCTTCTGTCGTCAGCCGATACCCGATTTACCGTTTCCGGCCTGTCTGGAACAGCGCCGCTTGTTGATCCCGGGAAGGCGTTCAATGCTGGGGCGCAAGCTGCTTAACTGGTTCAACACGCAAGGTATCAAGGTTGAGATACTGGGGGAGTTTGACGATGCAGCCCTGATGAAGGCTTTCGGCCTGTACCACAATGCGATCTTCGTGGCGCCAACGCTGTATGCGCTGGATACCTATAGCGATGATGACGTGGTGGAGATCGGCCGTGTCGATAGCGTGCAGGAAGAGTATTACATCATTTTTGCCGAGCGAATGATCCAGCATCCGGCGGTACAGCGGGTATGCAACAAGGACTTCTCGGCGCTGTTCGCGCTGTAGGCTTGAACGCCAGGCGTAAAAAAACCGGCCGAAGCCGGTTTTTTTAACAAGCACACAACGTAATGCTTATTGCATTGCGTTGATACGCGCCGTCAGGTTTGACTTATGACGCGCTGCTTTGTTTTTGTGGATCAGGCCTTTAGCTGCCTGGCGATCCACAAGTGGTTGCATTACGAGGAATGCTTTTTGTGCTGCGTCTTTGTCGCCAGCTGCGATAGCTGCGTCAACCTTCTTAATGAAGGTACGCACCATTGAGCGACGGCTAGCGTTATGCTTGCGACGTTTCTCAGACTGTATGGCGCGTTTCTTAGCTGATTTGATATTAGCCAAGGTCCAACTCCCAAATATATATATTGAGGACAATTCAAAGGCCGAGGAATATGCCCTTTTAGCCTTCGTTTGTCAATGGATTTGTGCAAATAAGCGCCGTTTGTACGGGCGGCACTTGCTACGTTGTGATGGCGCAGGATTTTACCAGCTTCAGCCATGGGAATACAGTGTTTCACGAGAAAAATCGCCATGTGATTTGCATCACAGTCTGCAAGCTGTTGGTCCTGGTGGGTTATCCCCCGTCTTTCAAGCGTCGGCCAGAAGCCAAGCTCGCTATCAGCGCGCTAATATAGCACGCATTGGGCCAGATAAACGGTGGTTAAGGCGATTATCCTCCGGTATGGTATGACTATTACATCAAAGGAACCAATCGCGGGTTAACCTTGACCGCTGTACAAGGTATAATCCGCCGATTTCCACTGTGTTGGGCCAGCTATGCAGCTAATTCGCGGCATCCATAATATCCGGGCACGCCACCGTGGCTGTGTGCTCACCATCGGCAATTTTGACGGCGTCCATCGCGGTCATAAGGCGCTATTGGGGCAGTTGAAGCAGGAAGGACGGCGTCTGGGGTTACCGGTCATCGTCATGATCTTTGAGCCGCAGCCGCTGGAACTGTTTGCCGCGGATAAGGCTCCGGCCCGCCTCACGCGCTTGCGTGACAAAGCCAAATACCTGGCGCAGGCCGGGGTTGATTACCTGTTGTGCGTCAAGTTTGATCCCCGCTTTGCCGCCCATACCGCTCAGGCATTCGTTGCCGAGCTGCTGGTCGAAAAGCTGGGGGTAAAATTCCTGATGGTGGGGGATGATTTCCGCTTTGGTGCTGGTCGCCAGGGGGATTTCCCGCTGTTAGAGCTTGCCGGGCAAGAATTCGGCTTTGAGGTGGTCAGCACGCCAAGCTTCCGTGAAGGCGATCTGCGTATCAGCAGCACCGCCATCCGCAATGCGTTGCGTGATGATGATTTGCCGCTGGCAGAAACCCTGCTGGGGCATCCTTACAGTATTTCCGGGCGCGTAGTGCATGGCGATGAACTGGGGCGAACCATTGGTTTCCCAACCGCCAACCTGCCGCTCAAACGCCTGGTTGCCCCGGTGAAAGGGGTATATGCCGTCGATGTTTATGGCCTTGGCCCCGAGCCTTTGCCGGGCGTGGCCAATATTGGCACTCGCCCAACGGTGGCAGGTGTACGTCAGCAGTTGGAAGTGCATCTGCTGGATGTAACCATGGATCTTTACGGGCGCCACCTTGATGTGGTGCTGCGCGCAAAATTGCGCAATGAACAGCGTTTTGCTTCGCTCGATGCGCTAAAGCAGCAAATCGCCAATGATGTGGTGACGGCCCGGACGTTCTTCGGGCTACAGACACCGGCTTAATCTACGAACCGAAACGAGATCGAGAATCTAATGAGTGACTACAAGAATACCCTGAACTTGCCGGAAACAGGGTTCCCGATGCGTGGCGATCTCGCCAAGCGTGAACCTGGCATGCTCGCACGTTGGTATGAACAGGATCTGTACGGGATCATTCGTGCCGCCAAAAAGGGCAAGAAATCCTTCATTCTGCATGACGGCCCTCCGTATGCGAATGGCAGCATTCACATTGGTCACTCGGTAAACAAGATCCTCAAAGACATTATTATCAAGTCAAAAGGGATGGCTGGCTTTGATTCGCCTTATGTTCCAGGCTGGGACTGCCACGGTCTGCCTATCGAACTGAAGGTTGAGCAACTGTATGGCAAACCGGGTGAGAAACTGACACCGGCAGAGTTCCGCCAGAAATGCCGTGAATATGCTGCCGAGCAGGTAGAAGGCCAGAAGAAAGACTTTATCCGTCTGGGGGTGCTGGGCGACTGGGATCATCCGTACCTGACCATGAATTTTAAAACCGAAGCCAACATCATCCGTGCGTTGGGCAAGATCATCAGTAATGGTCATCTGCTCAAAGGCGCCAAGCCGGTGCACTGGTGTACGGACTGCGGTTCTTCCTTGGCGGAAGCAGAAGTTGAATATTACGACAAAACCTCGCCATCCATCGACGTCGCGTTCCATGCGGTTGATGCGGCGGCGGTGGCCAGCAAGTTTGGTGTAACCAACGTGAATGGCCCGGTGTCACTGGTGATCTGGACGACCACACCGTGGACGCTGCCTGCCAACCGTGCGATCTCGCTGAATGCAGAGTTCAGCTACCATCTGGTACAGGTTGAAGGTCAATGCCTGATCCTGGCAGCGGACCTGGTAGAAAGCGTGATGAAGCGTGCAGGCATTACCCATTGGGAAGTGCTGGGCAGCTGCAAGGGCAGCGATCTGGAACTGATGCGCTTTACCCATCCGTTTATGGGCTTTGACGTGCCGGCGATCCTGGGCGATCACGTTACGCTGGATGCCGGTACCGGTGCCGTACATACCGCTCCTGGTCACGGCCCGGATGACTTCATCATCGGCCAGAAATACGGCCTGGAAGTTGCCAACCCGGTTGGTCCGAACGGCTGCTACCTGACCGGCACCTATCCAACGCTGGATGGTAAATTCGTGTTCAAGGCCAACGATCTGATCGTTGAGCTGCTGCGTGAGAAAGGCGCTCTGCTGCACGTGGAAAAACTGCAACACAGCTACCCGTGCTGCTGGCGCCACAAAACGCCGATCATTTTCCGTGCCACGCCGCAATGGTTTATCAGCATGGATCAAAAGGGGCTGCGCAAGCAGTCACTGGAAGAGATCAAAGGCGTGCAGTGGATCCCGGATTGGGGCCAGGCGCGTATCGAAACCATGGTGGCTAACCGTCCAGACTGGTGTATCTCACGTCAGCGTACCTGGGGCGTTCCAATGTCCCTGTTCGTGCATAAAGACACCGAGCAGCTTCACCCACGCAGCGTAGAGCTGATGGAAGAAGTGGCCAAGCGTGTTGAGCAAGACGGGATCCAGGCCTGGTGGGATCTGGACGCTGCCGATATCCTCGGTGCCGAAGCGGCCGATTATGTGAAAGTGCCAGATACGCTGGACGTTTGGTTTGACTCGGGTTCAACCCATTCTTCCGTGGTTGACGTGCGCCCAGAATTCAACGGCCACTCTGCCGACATGTATCTGGAAGGTTCCGACCAACATCGTGGCTGGTTCATGTCATCGCTGATGATTTCGACCGCCATGAAGGGTAAGGCACCTTACAAAGAAGTGCTGACCCACGGCTTTACCGTCGATGGTCAGGGCCGCAAAATGTCCAAGTCAATCGGCAACACCGTCAGCCCGCAGGACGTGATGAACAAGCTGGGTGGCGACATTCTGCGCCTGTGGGTCGCTTCTACCGACTACACCGGCGAGATTGCGGTTTCCGACGAAATTCTCAAGCGTGCTGCCGATTCTTATCGCCGCATCCGTAATACCGCGCGTTTCCTGCTGGCCAACCTCAACGGGTTTGATCCAAGCACTGACTGCGTGGCACCGGAAGATATGGTGGTACTGGATCGCTGGGCTGTGGGCCGTGCAATGGCCGCACAGCAGGATATCGAGCAGGCCTATGCCAACTACGATTTCCACGAAGTGGTGCAGCGCCTGATGCAGTTCTGCTCGGTAGAAATGGGTTCCTTCTATCTGGATATCATTAAAGACCGTCAGTACACCGCGAAAAGCGACAGCGTTGCCCGCCGCAGCTGCCAGACTGCTCTGTTCCACATTGCAGAAGCGCTGGTACGTTGGATGGCACCGATCATGTCGTTTACCGCCGATGAAATCTGGGCCTTCCTGCCAGGCAAACGCGCGCAGTACGTGTTTACCGAAGAGTGGTATGACGGTCTGTTTGGTCTAGCGGCAGGCGAAGGCATGAACGATGCGTTCTGGGCCGATCTGCTGAAAGTGCGTGGTGAAGTGAACAAGGTGCTGGAACAGGCGCGTGCGGACAAGCACATTGGCGGTTCGTTGGAGGCGGCGGTTACGCTGTACGCCGATAGCGATCTGGCAGCACGCCTGAACAGCCTGCAGGACGAACTGCGCTTTGTGTTGCTGACCTCTTCGGCCAGCGTAGCACCGTTTGCCGATGCTCCTGCCGATGCGCAGCAAAGTGAACTGTTGAAAGGGCTGAAAATTGCGTTCAGCAAAGCGGATGGTGAGAAGTGCCCGCGCTGCTGGCATTACACCACCGATGTCGGCCAGGTAGCGGAGCACGCAGAACTTTGCGGCCGCTGTGTGACTAACGTAGCCGGTGACGGCGAAAAACGTAACTTTGCCTGAGATCAAGCGCCTGATGAGTAGACCGATAAGTTCGACCGGCTTGCGCTGGCTATGGCTGGTAGTGGTGGTGCTGGCGCTGGATTTTTTCAGCAAACAGTGGATCCTGAGTAACTTCGTGCTGGGCCAGACCCAGCCGTTGTTCCCGTCAATCAACCTGTACTATGCGCGTAACTACGGCGCGGCGTTCAGTTTCCTGGCGGATCACGGTGGCTGGCAGCGCTGGTTCTTTGCCGGTATTGCGGTCGCCATCGTGGTGGTGCTGCTGGTGATGATGTATCGCAGCAGTGCCCAGCAGAAGCTGAACAATATCGCCTATGCCTTTATTATCGGCGGTGCGCTCGGCAACCTGTTTGATCGTCTGTGGCATGGCTTTGTGGTCGATTTCATCGACTTTTATATCGGCAACTGGCATTACCCGACCTTCAATCTGGCGGACAGCTTTATCTGCGTCGGTGCCGCCATGATCGTGCTGGAAGGGTTCTTGCCAGCGAAGAAAAGCGTCAACAGCGAAGGTAAGTGATATGACGGCTCAGGTTAACGGCAACAGCGCAGTGCTGGTGCATTTCACGCTGAAACTGGCAGATGGAACGACCGCGGAATCCACCCAGGGCAACGGCAAACCCGCGCTGTTCCGCCTGGGCGATGGCAGCCTGTCTGCTCCGTTGGAACAGCAGTTGATCGGTTTGCGGGTAGGGGACAAATGTGCGTTTACCCTGCAACCGGAAGCCGCGTTCGGTGCGGAGAACCCGGATCTGATCCAGTTCTTCTCACGCCGCGACTTCAACGAAACCGGCGTGCCGGATGTCGGTACCATCATGCTGTTTACCGCCATCGACGGCAGCGAAATGCCTGGCGTGGTGCGCGAAGTGGCGGAAGATTCGATCACCGTTGATTTCAACCATCCGTTGGCGGGGCATCCGGTGACCTTCGATATCGAAGTGCTGGAGATTGACCCGCAGCAGGAGGAAGCGCATGCAAATATTGCTGGCTAACCCGCGTGGCTTCTGCGCCGGGGTTGATCGTGCGATCAGCATCGTAGAACGTGCGCTGGAGATTTATGGCGCGCCGATTTACGTGCGTCACGAAGTGGTGCATAACCGCTATGTGGTCGAAAGCCTGCGCGAGCGTGGAGCGGTCTTTATCGAAGAGATTGCGGAAGTGCCGGACGGCTCGATCCTGATCTTCTCCGCCCACGGTGTGTCACAGGCAGTTCGGGCCGAGGCCAAAGCCCGCGATCTGACCATGCTGTTTGATGCTACCTGTCCGTTGGTGACCAAGGTGCATATGGAAGTGGCTCGGGCCAGCCGTAAGGGCACCGAAGCAATCCTGATTGGCCACGCCGGGCATCCGGAAGTGGAAGGCACCATGGGCCAGTACAGCAACCCTGAGGGGGGCATGTACCTGGTTGAGTCGCCGGAAGATGTCTGGCAATTGCAGGTGAAGAACGAACATAACCTGTGCTTTATGACCCAGACCACGTTATCGGTGGACGATACTTCTGACGTGATCGATGCGTTGCGTAAGCGCTTCCCGGATATTATCGGGCCGCGTAAGGACGATATCTGCTATGCCACCACCAACCGTCAGGAAGCGGTGCGCAGCTTGGCAGGTGATGCCGACGTGGTGCTGGTAGTGGGGTCGAAGAACTCGTCCAACTCCAACCGCTTGGCGGAACTTGCCCAGCGTGTGGGTAAACCAGCCTATCTGATCGACTCGGCGGCGGACATTCAGGAATCCTGGTTGAAAGACGCCAGCAACATTGGCGTCACCGCCGGAGCCTCTGCGCCGGACGTGCTGGTTCAGGACGTCATCAGTCGCTTGAAAGCCTTGGGCGGCAAGGATGTGCATGAGCTTAGCGGCCGTGAAGAGAACATCGTGTTTGAAGTGCCGAAAGAACTGCGCATGGATATCAAGCAGATCGACTGATCGTTGCCAATATCATTAAGTAACGGGAAGCCTTGGCTTCCCGTTTTGCGTTTTAACTAGCTGTAATTAATGGCTCCCACCGGCATCAGGCTTCAGGTGTCGCAGTATTGAGCTCGCCCATTAGCGTGCAGAATGAGCAAAAATCGACTTTATCGCCATTCATCGCAATGCATAAATAGTGCATGATTATGTAGCAACAGAAGGTTGACGCTAATCGGGTAATTGTTAATCAATTGACAGCGTTACTGATAACATATCGGGCATATCATAATTTTCTAATCCGTAAGCAAATCCTCTGGTAGTGATAGGGTAGGGAAGTTACCCTGAACCCATAGCCGAGGAGTGGCTTTTGACCATAAAAGAGAGCGAAGTATGACTGATTCACAAATCCGCATCGCGATTGCGGGTTCCGGTGGCCGCATGGGGCGCCAATTGATACAGGCCGTGCAGCAGGCACAGGGCGTGGTATTGGGGGCGGCACTGGAGCGCCCGGGTTCTAGCTTGATTGGCACCGATGCTGGTGAGCTAGCTGGCGTTGGCGCAGTAGGTGTCACCGTCAGCGATAACCTGGAAAAGGTTGTCAACGATTTCGATATCCTGATCGACTTCACCCGCCCAGAAGGCACCCTGGCCCATCTGGCGTTTTGCGTGGCCCACGGCAAAGCCATGGTGATTGGTACCACCGGCTTTGATGATGCGGGTAAAGCGGCTATTCAGGCCGCTGCGCAGCAGATTGGTATCGTGTTTGCCGCCAACTTCAGCGTGGGTGTCAACGTGGTGCTCAAGCTGTTGGAAAAAGCGGCCAAGGTGATGGGCGATTATACCGATATCGAAATTGTGGAAGCTCATCACCGCCACAAGGTAGATGCTCCTTCAGGAACGGCGTTAGCCATGGGCGAGGCGATTGCCGGTGCTTTGGGACGCGATCTGAAAGAGTGTGCGGTTTACGAGCGTGTGGGTTATACCGGCGAGCGCGATCCAAAGAGCATCGGCTTTGCCACCATTCGTGCCGGGGATATAGTGGGTGAACATACCGCCATGTTTGCCGATATTGGCGAGCGAGTAGAGATCACCCATAAAGCCTCAAGCCGGATGACGTTTGCCAATGGCGCGGTCCGTGCCGCATCCTGGATCTCAAACCAGCATAATGGGCTGTTTGATATGCGAGACGTGCTCGGTTTAGACCAGTTATAATTTATTGAACACCATCGTGATGTGGTTGTGTTGATCATAATGATATGATAATCGGACAATAATTTTATTGTCCTTTTTTTTAACATTGAAAATGATGGTTACGATTAATTTTAATGCTGTAATCTGTTTTTATTGACGTTATCCAGTCTTAATTCTGTTTTTTCCGTCATCTTTATTGCTCCCCACACCGATTTTAGCTGTTTTAAGCTTTTTTTTCTGTCACTGTGTCTCGCAACCGTTTACTCGGCCTAGTTTGCTGATGTTTTTGTGCCTGTGACCCCATTAAAACCCTGAGCTCAGCAAAAATAATGGAAAAAATGGCGCTTTATCTAGACAAGCGGGACGCTCATCATTAAAATGCGCCCAATTTGCCAAAAATTGGCCTTGAGGGCGGTTTTTGCATTGATTTAGGGCGTGAAATCTGAATTAATATGCAAATATTGTGATTGATTATTCCTCGGAGGGTGTTTTGATTAAGTCAGCGCTATTGGTTCTGGAAGACGGAACCCAATTCCACGGTCGGGCCATCGGGGCAGAAGGTACGGCAGTGGGGGAAGTGGTCTTCAATACCTCGATGACCGGTTATCAAGAAATCCTCACTGATCCTTCCTACTCCCGCCAGATCGTTACTCTTACTTATCCTCATATCGGCAATGTCGGCACCAATGATTCCGACGCAGAATCCTCCGCTGTTCATGCTCAAGGCCTTGTCATCCGCGACCTGCCACTGATTGCCAGCAACTACCGCAACGAAATGGGCCTGGCCGATTACCTCAAGCGTCACAATATCGTGGCGATTGCCGATATCGATACCCGCAAGCTGACCCGCCTGCTGCGTGAGAAAGGCGCACAGAACGGCTGCATCATCGCGGGCGACCTCACCGATGCCGAACTGGCGCTGCAGAAAGCCAAAGCTTTCCCTGGCCTGAAAGGCATGGACCTGGCGAAAGAGGTCACCACCAAAGAGGCTTACGCCTGGCAACAGGGGAGCTGGACGCTGGAAGGCGATTTGCCGGAGGCCAAACCTGCGGGCGAACTGCCTTACCATGTGGTGGCCTACGATTACGGCGCCAAGCGTAACATCCTGCGCATGCTGGTGGATCGCGGCTGCCGCCTTACCGTGGTGCCAGCGCAAACCCCTGCGGAAGATGTGCTGAAAATGAATCCAGACGGCATCTTCCTGTCCAACGGCCCTGGTGACCCAGAGCCTTGCGATTACGCCATCAGCGCCATCAAACGCTTCCTGGAAACCGATATCCCGGTATTTGGTATCTGCCTGGGCCACCAACTGTTGGCGTTGGCCAGCGGTGCCAAAACCATGAAGATGAAGCTTGGCCACCACGGCGGTAACCACCCGGTGAAGGATCTGGATAACAACACCGTGATGATCACCGCGCAGAACCATGGCTTTGCCGTTGATGAAAATAATCTGCCGAGCACGTTGCGGGTCACGCATAAATCCCTGTTCGACCACACGGTGCAGGGCATCCATCGTACCGATAAAGCCGCGTTCAGCTTCCAGGGGCACCCAGAAGCCAGCCCAGGCCCGCACGATGCCGCGCCGCTGTTCGATCACTTTATCGAACTGATTGAGACTTACCGTACCAACGCCAAATAATCAGGAGCCAGAAAAGCCATGCCAAAACGTACAGATATAAAAAGCATCCTGATCCTCGGCGCTGGCCCGATCGTTATCGGCCAGGCGTGTGAATTTGACTACTCTGGTGCCCAGGCGTGTAAGGCGCTGCGTGAAGAAGGTTACCGCGTCGTACTGGTCAACTCGAACCCGGCCACCATCATGACCGACCCCGAAATGGCCGATGCCACCTATATCGAGCCGATCCACTGGGAAGTGGTGCGTAAAATCATCGAGAAAGAGCGCCCGGATGCGGTGCTGCCAACCATGGGTGGGCAAACCGCACTGAACTGTGCGTTGGAGCTGGAACGGCAGGGCGTATTGGCCGAGTTCGGCGTTACCATGATCGGCGCTACCGCCGATGCCATCGATAAAGCTGAAGACCGCCGCCGTTTCGATATCGCCATGAAGAAAATTGGCCTGGACACGGCGCGTTCCGGCATTGCCCATAATATGGAAGAAGCGTTGGCGGTGGCAGCCGATGTGGGCTTCCCTTGCATTATCCGCCCGTCATTCACCATGGGCGGCACCGGTGGCGGTATCGCCTATAACCGTGAAGAGTTCGAAGAGATCTGCGAACGCGGTCTGGATCTGTCCCCGACCAAAGAGCTGCTGATTGACGAATCGCTGATCGGCTGGAAAGAGTATGAGATGGAGGTGGTGCGCGATAAGAATGACAACTGCATCATCGTCTGCTCGATCGAAAACATCGATGCCATGGGTATCCATACCGGTGACTCCATCACGGTGGCTCCAGCGCAAACGCTGACCGACAAAGAATACCAAATCATGCGTAACGCCTCGATGGCGGTACTGCGTGAGATCGGCGTGGAAACCGGCGGCTCCAACGTGCAGTTCTCGGTGAACCCGAAAACCGGCCGCCTGATCGTGATTGAAATGAATCCACGCGTATCCCGTTCATCGGCGCTGGCCTCGAAAGCCACCGGCTTCCCGATTGCCAAGATCGCCGCCAAGCTGGCGGTGGGCTACACCCTCGATGAGCTGATGAATGACATCACCGGTGGCCGTACGCCAGCCTCCTTTGAACCTTCCATTGACTACGTCGTCACCAAAATCCCGCGCTTCAACTTCGAGAAGTTTGCCGGAGCCAACGATCGCCTGACCACCCAGATGAAGTCGGTCGGCGAAGTGATGGCAATTGGCCGCACCCAGCAAGAGTCGTTGCAGAAAGCGCTACGCGGCCTGGAAGTGGGTGCGACCGGGTTCGATCCGAAAGTGAGCCTGGACGATCCGGAAGCCTTGACCAAGATCCGCCGTGAGCTGAAAGACGCCGGTTCAGATCGCATCTGGTATATCGCCGATGCTTTCCGCGCCGGTCTGTCCGTCGATGGCGTGTTCAACCTGACCAACATCGACCGCTGGTTCCTGGTGCAGATTGAAGAGCTGGTGCGTCTGGAAGAGCAGGTTGCCGAAGCGGGCATCAACGGCCTGAACGCTGATTTCCTGCGTACGCTCAAGCGTAAAGGTTTTGCCGATGCGCGCCTGGCCAAGCTGGCTGGCGTAGCGGAAAGCGAAATCCGCAAGCTGCGCCACAGCTTCAACATGCACCCGGTCTACAAGCGTGTGGATACCTGTGCGGCAGAGTTTGCGACCGACACCGCCTACATGTATTCCACCTACGAAGACGAGTGTGAATCCAACCCGACCAACGATCGTCCGAAAATCATGATCCTGGGCGGTGGCCCGAACCGTATCGGCCAGGGCATCGAGTTCGACTATTGCTGCGTACATGCTTCGCTGGCGCTGCGCGAAGACGGCTACGAGACCATCATGGTCAACTGTAACCCGGAAACCGTCTCTACCGACTACGACACCTCGGATCGCTTGTATTTCGAACCGGTGACGCTGGAAGACGTGCTGGAAATCGTGCGCATCGAGAAACCAAAAGGCGTGATCGTGCAGTACGGCGGGCAAACCCCGTTGAAACTGGCGCGTGAGCTGGAAGCGGCAGGCGTGCCGATTATCGGCACCAGCCCGGATGCGATTGACCGTGCCGAAGACCGTGAACGCTTCCAGCAGGCGGTTAACCGCTTGGGCCTGAAGCAGCCTGCCAACGCCACCGTGGCAACCATCGAGCAGGCGGTTGAGAAAGCGGCCGGTATCGGTTATCCGTTGGTAGTTCGCCCATCCTACGTACTGGGTGGCCGTGCGATGGAGATCGTTTATGACGACATCGACCTGCGCCGTTACTTCCAGAACGCAGTCAGCGTGTCCAACGATGCGCCCGTGCTGCTGGACCGCTTCCTGGACGACGCAGTAGAAGTGGATGTGGATGCTATCTGTGACGGCGAGCGCGTGCTGATCGGTGGCATTATGGAGCATATCGAACAGGCTGGTGTCCACTCCGGTGACTCCGCTTGTTCACTGCCAGCCTACACGCTGAGCAAAGATATCCAGGATGTGATGCGCCAGCAGGTTGAAAAACTGGCGTTTGAACTGCAGGTCCGTGGCCTGATGAACGTGCAGTTTGCGGTGAAGAACAACGAAGTCTACCTGATCGAAGTGAACCCACGTGCCGCGCGTACCGTACCGTTCGTTTCCAAGGCCACCGGCGTCGCGCTGGCAAAAGTGGCGGCGCGTGTGATGGCCGGTAAATCACTGGCCGAACAAGGCGTGACTGAAGAGGTCATCCCGCCGTACTACTCGGTCAAGGAAGTGGTGCTACCGTTCAACAAGTTCCCAGGCGTTGATCCGATCCTCGGGCCAGAAATGCGCTCGACCGGTGAAGTGATGGGCGTTGGTCGCACCTTCGCCGAAGCCTTCTCCAAGGCGATGTTGGGCAGTAATTCCGGCATGAAGAAAGGCCGTGCGCTGCTGTCGGTGCGCAGTGGGGACAAGGCTCGCGTTGTGGATTTGGCTGCCAGCCTGCTCAAACAGGGCTTTGAACTGGATGCCACCCACGGCACCGCAGTGGTGCTGGGCGAAGCGGGGATTAACCCGCGCCTGGTCAACAAGGTGCATGAAGGGCGTCCGCACATTCAGGATCGCATCAAGAACGGCGAGTACACCTACATCGTGAATACCACGGCGGGGCGTCAGGCGATTGAAGACTCCAAGCTCATCCGCCGCAGTGCGCTGCAGTATAAAGTGCACTACGACACCACGATGAACGGTGGTTTTGCCACCTCGATGGCGATGAAGGCCGATCCAACCGAGCAGGTGACTTCGGTGCAGGAACTACACGCACGTATCACCAAGTAAGTTAATAACTTGGTTGCCACTGAGGCGCTGCTTTTGCAGCGCCTTTTTTGTTGCCGCAGCAACCCAAAGGTTGCGGTTTGCGGCTTGTGCTGATTTTGTGGGGGTGCGTCATATTTTTGGGATGACAAATTTGATATCCCATTATCTTTATCTATTTTTAATGGTGATTACTGTTATTTTCTGTTGTGAAACAGGCCTGTTCAATAAGGTGTCATCATGCTCAACAAACACGAGAATATCCTGCAGATCACCCATCTTAGCCAGGAAGGGATTGCTCAACTGGCTCCTTCATTCAACACGCTTCCCCACACCCAGCATGCGGATGGCAAGTACCGCCTGCGGCGTTATTCCGTCCTGCGTTTTCAGCAAGGCTTGGTGGTAGAGACGGGCAAACATGAGTTTGTACAGTCTGAGGATATCAACCATTTTCAGGGCAATATCGTCCGCCAATTCGAACCGCTCTTGACCACGACCTGGCAAAATGAGGGGATGCGCGAAATGTGCGAGGTCTTTGTTAATAGCAATGACCTACCGGACAACCAGGAGATAGAGATCCACCAAATCCGCATTACCACCACTTATGTTGAAACTCAGGTGGCACCGGAAGGTATCCATCGCGATGGTTTTGATCACATCGCGATAGTCGGTATCGACAGGCATAACATTGTCGGCGGGGATATCCTGCTCTATAACAGCAATCGCGAAGAGCCATTTTTCCGTAAGGTGTTGGAAAATGGCGAAGTTGCCATGATTGCAGACAGTAAGTTGTGGCATAACGCCTGCCCAATCCGTGCCGTCGAGACAGATAAAGAAGGGCATATGGATGTTTTTGTTCTGACAGCGAGGGTGGCATGAAATTTACGCCTGAACAAAGCCGGATGCAATTTAGCGCTCTGGGTCAGCTGTATCAAGGAAAAAGCGTGGTGTTCTTTGATGGCCCCGGTGGCTCACAGGTCCCGCGCACGGTGTTAGACAAGATGGTCGATTATTTGGGCCACCATAATGCCAACCTGGGGGGACACTATTTTTCCAGTAAAGCCACTGAGCAAGTGATGTTACAAGCCAGAGAGTCTGTTCGGGCCTTCTTGAATGCCGGTTCGGCTGACAATATTGTCTTTGGCGCCAACATGACCTCACTGACTTTTCAACTGAGCCGCGCTATCAGCCGGGAGTGGCAAGCGGGGGATGAGGTGATCGTCACCGCTCTGGATCACTATGCGAACGTTTCGAGCTGGCAACAGGCCGCTGCCGATAAACAGGTCGTTGTTCATCAGGCCCCGGTTAATGAGCAGGATTGTACGTTAGACGTCGATAAACTTTGTGCGCTTATTAACGCCAAAACCCGATTGGTGGCTGTTACCTATGCGTCAAATACCACAGGTTCGATCGTGGATTTAAAGCGTATCGTTGAGGCGGCGCACCAGGTAGGCGCTTTGGTTTATGTAGATGCTGTGCACTATGCTCCACACCGTCTGATTGATGTTCAGGCGTTGGGTTGCGACATACTCCTGTGTTCCGCGTATAAGTTTTTTGGCCCACACGTCGGGATTGCCTATCTGGCTACGCCGTGGTTACAAACGTTACGTCCTTACAAGGTCGAGCCGGCCACCGATCTTGGCCCTGGGCGTTTCGAGACGGGAACTCAGAGTTTTGAAGGGCTTGCGGGAGTGACTGCTGCGATCGAATACCTGGCTCAGTGGGGAGAACCCGGTGCGCCGTTGCGCCAGCGCTTGCAAGACAGCTTTAGCCAACTCAGCCAGCATGAAGAAGCGCTCAGCGCTTATTTCCTGGAAAAACTACGGCAAGTGAAGGGGGCGCGCTTGTACGGTATCGATCGGCCCGATGCCAACCGCCGGACCCCGACTTTTGCCGTGACGTTTGCGCCCGGGCTGCCTGAAGAGGTTGCCAGGGCACTGGGAGAGCACAATATTTGTGTCGGCAACGGGCATTTTTATGCGCTGGGGCTGGTCCGCCAACTGGGTCTGGAGCAACGTGGCGGTGTCGTGCGGATCGGATTAATGCACTACAACACCCACCAGGAAATTGACCGTTTGTTTGAGATTATCAACACGTTGAATCAGTCACTGCCGTAAGCCGGTGATGCCATATCGCCCCCATATCCTGATGATCAGGGATGGGGGCATCGTGGGCCAGCAAGTTTTCATGCCAGTAATGGCGACACTATGACTGGTATATACTCGTTGTATGAAACGCAACAACGAGAAGCGCATGATCCTGATTATTTACGCCCATCCCTATCCTCGGCATTCTCATGCCAACCAACGGTTGCTACAGGCGGTAAAAGACATTCCCGGCGTGGAAGTTCGTGCACTGTATGAACTGTATCCGGATTTTAATATCGATATCAACGCCGAACAGCGGGCGTTGGAACGGGCCGATATGGTGGTTTTACAGCATCCGATGCAGTGGTATAGCCTGCCGCCGTTGCTGAAACTGTGGATCGACAAAGTGCTGGAGCATGGCTGGGCCTATGGCCACGAGGGCAACGCCCTGGTGGGGAAAGACTGCCTATGGGCGGTCACCAGCGGCGGAGATGAGCAGCATTTCGCGTTGGGCGATTACCCCAACTTTGCCGCACTGGGCCAGCCGCTGCAGGCCACAGCGATTTACTGCGGTATGAAGTGGCAACCGTATTTTGCCGTGCACAACACCTTTACCTGTAACGAACCGGCCTTGATCGCCGCTGGAGAAGCCTATCGCCAGCGGCTGGTGCAGTATCTGATGGAACACAGTGATCCAGCAGCAGAGCAGGAGTCCGTGCATGGATAACCACTCGATGATGATTGAAGGGCTGATCTATCTGGGATCGGCCGGACTGTTGGTGCCGATTGCCGTACGCCTGGGATTGGGATCGGTACTTGGCTACCTGATTGCGGGCTGTGTCATTGGCCCCTGGGGGTTGAAACTGGTTTCCGATCCCGAGTCGATACTGACCTTTGCCGAAATCGGCGTGGTATTGATGCTGTTTATCATCGGGCTGGAGCTGGATCCCCGGCGGTTGTGGACGCTGCGGGCAGCGGTCTTTGGCGGTGGGAGCATCCAGATGGTGGGATGCGGTCTGGTGCTGAGCGCCTTCTGCTATTTCCTCGGCCTGAATTGGCAGGTGGCCTTGCTGATTGGCTTGACGTTGGCTCTCTCCTCTACGGCGATCGCCATGCAGGCGATGAGTGAGCGTAACCTGACGCCTTCGCCGATTGGCCGCAGCTCGTTTGCGGTGCTGTTGTTCCAGGATATTGCCGCCATTCCCTTGGTGGCGATGATCCCACTGCTAGCCAGCAGCGGTGCGGCTACCACGCTGGGTGCCTTTGTGTTTTCTGCTGCCAAGGTGGTGGGGGCGCTGGCGGTCGTGGTGTTACTGGGGCGCTATGTGACCCGGCCCTTGCTGCACTTTGTGGCGCGTTCCGGCATGCGTGAAGTCTTTAGCGCCGTGGCGCTGTTCCTGGTGTTTGGCTTTGGCATTCTGCTGGAGATGGCTGGGCTATCGATGGCGATGGGAGCCTTTCTGGCTGGCGTGTTGCTGGCCAGTTCCGAATACCGCCATGCGCTGGAAAGCGATATTCAGCCATTTAAAGGCCTGCTGCTTGGGCTGTTCTTTATCGGCGTGGGGATGTCAATCGACTTTGGCACGCTGTTCCATCATCCGTTGCTGATTGCCTCGCTGTTACTGGGTTTTATGCTGCTGAAGGCGGCACTGTTGTGGCTGGTTGCGCCAATGCTTGGGGTACCCAAGCGCCAGCGCGGGCTATTCGCCATTTTGCTGGGGCAGGGCAGTGAGTTTGCCTTTGTGATCTTTGCTGCGGCACAGATGGCCGGTGTATTACCGCTCGAATGGGCTAAATCGCTGACGTTGGCCGTTGCACTTTCGATGGCCGCTACGCCATTGCTGCTGGTGGTTGCCGCTCGCCTGGCCAAGAATGCCCCACAGGACGAACGCCCGGCAGACGTGATCGACGAAGAGAATGCCAGCGTGATCATCGCCGGTTTTGGCCGTTTTGGCCAGATCGCCGGCCGTATGCTGCTGGCTAACGGCGTGCATACCGTGGTGTTGGATCACGATCCGGACCATATCGAAACGCTGCGCAAATTTGGTACCAAGGTGTTCTATGGCGATGCGACGCGAGCCGATCTGTTGGAAGCCGCGGGGGCAGAACATGCCAAAATCCTGATTAACGCCATCGACGATGTGGAAGCCAACCTGCAACTGACGGCGTTGGTCAAACGCCATTTCCCGCACCTGAAAGTGGTGGCGCGTGCCCGCGATGTGGATCACTGGTATCAACTGCGGCAGTTAGGGGTGGAGAAACCCGCACGGGAAACCTTTGAAAGCTCGTTGCTGATCGGCAGAGAAACTCTCGAGCTGCTGGGGCTGGACGCCTACGAAGCCCGTGAAAAGGCGGATACCTTCCGGCGTTATAACCTGAAGATGCTGGAGGATACGTTGGAGAACTACGAAGACACCGAGTTCCGGGTCGCCAGCCTGCAACGGGCTAAAGAAATGCTGTCGTCGGCCATCGAGCAAGATCAGAAGCGCCTATCTCACGTGCAGCAAAACGGCTGGCGCGGCAGTATTGATGGCAAAGCACCGGAGGAAGAGGTGGTAGAGGCGAAAGGGTAATAGCTTGGCGAGGGTTTTACCCTCGCCGATTTTTCAGCTCAGCGCGACTTTGATACCCAAGGCGATTAACATCCCACCCAACAGCTTATCGACCACCTTCTGGGTCTTTTCCAGCCCACGGCGCACCGGCCCGCTTTGGATCAAAAACACCAGCACCGGCCACCAAACGGCGGAAAGGCCGAAAATAATTCCGGCGTACCACAGCTTTTCACCCAGGCCGGAGTTGATTTGCAGTACCTGGGTAAACACCGCCAGGAAGAACAGCGTGGCTTTCGGGTTGAGCAGATTACACAGGTACCCTTGTACAAAGGCGCTTTTCAGGCTGACCTGCTGTTGAGGCAGGCTGCTGACGTTCATCTTGCTGCCCCCGCGTGATAACAGGGCTTGAATGCCAACCCATATCAGGTACACCGCGCCAGCGTATTTCAGCACGTTGAATAACCACGGCGTGGTGGTGATCACCACCGCCAGGCCCGCGACACAGTAAGACATATGAGTTGCCACGCCGCAGATCACGCCGAACGCGGTCATCATTGCTGCCAGGCGCGGATAGCGCGCCGCATTTTTAATCACCAGAAAAAAGTCTGGCCCGGGGGAAAGCATGCCGAGTGTGGCAATACCGGCGACAAACAATGAGGTTTCAAGCATGAGCGAGTCTCTGAAAAAGGCCTAATTCTGCTGATAATAACGCCACTCCTCCTGACGTGCATCAACCTATTACACTAATCTCTGGTTATATGATGGGGCTTCATTAAGAGGAAGTGATTGAGCGATATGAAAAAGGAATTAACCGCAGAGCTACCCGGTGTAAACCAGCAACAGCGTGAAATCACCCGTCTGTGTATTCAGTGTGCGTTGCTGTTGCTACAGCACGGGGCGGAAAGCATGGTGGTGGAACAACTCTCGACTCGCCTGGGTCTGGCGCTTGGTATGGATAGTGTAGAAAGCTCCATCTCGGCTAACGCCGTGGTGCTGACCACCATCAGCAATGAAGCCTGCCTGACCACCACGCGGAAGAACGTCGATCGCGGGATCAACATGCAAATGGTGACCGAGGTCCAGCACATTGTGATCCTGGCGGAACACCATTTGGCCGACGTCCATGACGTGGCTCGGCGCTTTGAAAAGATCCGCCCGCTACGCTACCCGCGTTGGCTGGTGGTGCTGATGGTGGGGTTGTCCTGTGGCTGTTTCAGCATGCTTAACGGCGGTGGGCCAGATGCTTTTGCGGTCACCTTTATGGCCAGCGGCCTGGCGATGTTTGTGCGCCAGATGCTGACCGCTCGCCATATGAATCCGCTGATCAACTTTTGCCTGACGGCCTTTGTAGCTACGTCGGTCTCCGGCCTGCTGTTGCGTGTGCCGTTTTTCCACCAGACCTCCAGCGTGGCGATGGCGGCCAGCGTGCTGTTGCTGGTGCCTGGTTTCCCGCTGATCAACGCGGTAGCCGATATGTTTAAAGGCCACGTGAATACCGGTCTGGCCCGCTGGGCGATGGCCAGTTTGCTGACGTTGGCAACCTGCATCGGCGTGGTGATGGCGATGTCACTGTGGGATTTGCGGGGGTGGTCATGAGCCTGCTGTGGGCGCTGTTACAGGACATGCTGTTGGCGGCGGTACCTGCGCTCGGCTTTGCCATGGTGTTCAATGTGCCGGTACGAGCGTTGCGCTATTGTGCCTTGCTCGGGGCGTTGGGGCACGGATCGCGGATGCTGCTGATGCATTTTGGCATGAATATCGAGTGGGGTTCGTTCCTGGCCGCCATTCTGATCGGCATCATCGGCATTTATTGGTCACGCTGGCTGCTGGCGCATCCCAAGGTGTTCACCGTTGCGGCGGTGATCCCGATGTTCCCCGGTATTTCAGCCTATACCGCGATGATCAGCGTGGTGGAAATTTCGCATTTGGGCTACAGCGAAGCCCTGATGTCGGTGATGATCTCCAACTTCCTCAAGGCCTGTTTTATTGTGGGAGCCTTGTCGATCGGCCTGTCGGTACCGGGTCTGTGGCTGTATCGTAAACGTCCCGGCGTTTAGGGATTTTTCTAAGGATCTGGGATTATTAGAGTTTATCTTCAGAGCCGTCCGATATATGAGTATCGCTCGATTCGTCTATCGACGGTGGCCGGGGCTTTACGTATAGTGTGAGCAATTTTGCTGCCTATACAGGGTTAAACAATGATTATCAGCCTGATTGCTGCTTTGGCGGCGGATCGCGTTATTGGTATGGAAAATGCCATGCCGTGGCACCTGCCGGAGGATTTGGCGTGGTTTAAACGTAACACGCTAAACAAACCGGTGATTATGGGCCGTAAGACCTTTGAGTCGATTGGCCGCCCATTGCCGGGCCGTCATAATATCGTATTAAGCAGCCAGCCGGGTAAAGAACCTGGCGTGACCTGGGTAACGTCGCTGGAGGAGGCTTTGGCTGCGGCTGGCGAGGTGGAGGAAGTGATGGTGATGGGCGGTGGCAGCATTTATAGCCAGTTCCTGCCACGGGCTTCCCGAATGTATCTGACGCATATCGATGCTGAAGTAGGCGGAGATACCTACTTCCCGGATTACGAGCCAGACGAATGGGAAACCTCATTCAGCGCCTTCCACGATGCGGACGCACTGAACTCGCACGGCTACTGTTTTGAGATTCTGGAACGCCGCTAAGGCGGGTTAGCTATCAAATGGGCACCCTTGGGTGCCCATTGTCGTTTTAAGAAGCCGCCAGCGTATCCGCGCCGTCTATCGCATCACGGCGGTTGCTTGGCTGGGTAAAGTAGCGCTTGTCTTCCCAACGTAGCAGGGTCAAATCCCCACCCCAACAGCAGCCGGTATCCAGACCGATGATGCCTTCCGGCGTGCCTCTGCCCTCCAGTGAAGCCCAGTGACCGAAGATGATACTGTACTCGGGATCGACCAGACGCGGCAGATCAAACCAGGGTTTCAGCGGAGCGGGAGCGGTGCCCGGCGCATCTTTGCAGATCATGTCCAACTGGCCGTTAGGGAAGCAATAGCGCATGCGGGTCAAGGCATTGGTGCTAAAGCGTAGGCGTGCAAGCCCACTCAGCTCTGGGCTCCAGTTGTTGGGCATATCGCCGTACATCGCATCCAGAAATAACGGATAACTGTCGCTGCTGAGTACCGCTTCCACTTCACGGGCACACATCTGTGCGGTCTCGATATCCCACTGTGGGGTAATGCCGGCGTGGCCCATGATCAGTTTGCGTTCATCATCCACCTGTAGCACTGGTTGGCGACGCAGCCAGTTGATCAACTCGTCAGCATCAGGTGCTTCGAGCAAGGGGGTAATGCGGTCTTTGGGTTTGTTACGGCTGATACCGGCGTACACCGCCAGCAGGTGCAGGTCATGGTTACCCAGAACCATGCGCAATGCCGGGCCGAGAGAGCGGAGGTAGCGCAGCACTTCGAGCGAGCCAGGGCCACGGGCGACCAGGTCGCCAGTCAGCCACAGTTGGTCTTGCAGGGGATCGAAATCAACCTGAGCTAATAGCGACTGCAGTTCATCGAAACAGCCATGAACGTCGCCGATAAGATATGTCGACATATTAGTGGATCAGCGTAGGGATGGCTAAACGGAACACCGGAATGGCGGTACGGAATGGCTGACCCTGCTGATCAACCATTTCATAGTGGCCTTCCATGGTGCCCAGCGGGGTTTCGAGTATCGCACCGCTGGTATATTGGAACTCGCTGCCGGGCCGGATAATGGGCTGTTCACCGATCACCCCCTCGCCCTGAACCTCGGTTTGGCGGCCGTTGCTGTTGGTGATCAGCCAGTAACGGCCCAGCAGTTGCACGTCAAAGCGCCCCAGATTACGGATGGTAACGGTATACGCGAAGACGTAACGTTCTTCCTCAGGAATCGATTGTGATTCTACATACACACTCTGTACCTGCACACATACACGGGGCGAATCAATCATGACAACTGCTCCTTTATTGCTGCTGCGCCTGCTGTTGTGAAAGCCAGTTAGCCAGCTTACAGTACTGCGCTACAGAAATATTCTCTGCTCTGAGCGTCGGATCGACGCCGAGTTCCGTCAACTGTTCCGGGGTGAAAAGATCGCCCAGGCTGTTGCGGATGGTTTTTCTGCGTTGGTTAAATGCCTGGGTGGTCACACGGCTGAGCATGCGCACATCGCCGACAATATTGGGCATCACCAGATGTGGTACCAGACGAACCACGGCAGAATCGACTTTAGGCGGCGGTGCGAACGCTGTCGGCGGCACTTCCAACACCGGAATAACGTTACAATAATACTGCGCCATCACGGTCAAACGCCCGTATGCCTTGCTGTTTGGGCCGGCAACCAGACGGTTGACCACCTCTTTTTGCAGCATAAAATGCATGTCGCGGATAGCGGAAGTATAGCTGAAAAGATGGAACATCAGCGGCGTCGAGATGTTATACGGCAGGTTGCCGAACACGCGCAACGATTGGCCTTCCACGGCGGCCAGCTCGGCGAAGTTCACCGTCATGGCATCTTGCTGATGAATGGTCAGCTTGTCTTTTAGCTGTGGGTGATTGGCCAGGCGAGCCGCCAGATCGCGGTCAAGTTCAATGACCGTCATGCGGTCCATCCGTGCGCCAACCGGCTCGGTCAAGGCTCCCAGGCCTGGGCCGATTTCGACCACCGCTTCGCCCGGCTGTGGGTGAATGGCTGAGACAATGCTATCGATGACAAACTGATCGGTTAAAAAGTTCTGTCCAAAACGTTTGCGGGCAAAGTGCCCTTGGTGGACTCTATTATTCATTGCTGTTAATTATCATTTTAATGGCGAGAGCCAAGGCCGTTTTGAAGCTGCCTGCATCGGCAGTGCCGCTGCCAGCCAGTTCCAACGCGGTACCATGGTCGACCGAGGTACGGATAAAAGGCAAACCGAGGGTGATATTCACCGCTCGACCAAACCCCTGGTATTTTAGTACAGGCAAGCCCTGATCGTGATACATCGCCAGCACCGCATCTGCATATTGCAGATATTTGGGTTGGAACAACGTATCCGCCGGGAGCGGGCCAATCAGCTGGATGCCGCGGCTACGCAGCACGTCCAAAGCAGGAATAATCACATCCAGCTCTTCACGGCCCATATGGCCGCCTTCCCCCGCGTGCGGGTTTAGCCCACAGACGTAAATCAGAGGCTGCGGGATGCCAAATTGGTTTTTCAGATCCCGATCGAGAATGGTGATCACCTCGAACAGGCTCTGTTGGGTGATGGCGCCCGGGACTGCAAGTAACGGCAGATGGGTCGTTGCCAGTGCGACGCGAAGCTCCTCGGTTGCCAGCATCATCACCACGCGTTCACAATGGCTGCGATCGGCAAAGAACTCGGTATGGCCGGTAAAGGCGACGCCAGCGTCGTTGATGATGCTTTTGTTGACCGGGCCAGTAACCAGCGCGGCGAACTCACCGTTCAGGCAACCGTCACAGGCGCGTGCCAGAGTCTCGACCACATAGGCGCTGTTGGCGACGTTAAGTTCACCAGCGACCACGGCCTCCGGGGCTGCAACGGGCAATACCGTTAATGTCCCGGCACGCTGGGGCTGTGCAGCCTGGCCTGGCTGGTAGTCGCGCAGCGTGAGCGGTAACGCCAACTGGCGGGCGCGCTCAAGCAACAAGGCCGGATCGGCGCACACCACCAGCTCAACAGGCCAATCCTGTTGTGCCAGTACGGTGACCAAATCCGGCCCAACCCCGGCAGGCTCGCCGGGGGTGATGACGATACGGTTATTGTGGTGCATTGCTTCCATCGAGGATCTTCACGTAAGCAGCGGCACGTTGTTCCTGCATCCAGGTTTGCGCTTCTTCGGCAAACTTGCGGTTAAACAGCATGCGGTAGGCACGATCTTTCTGCGCCGCATCGGTTTTATCCACCTGGCGGGTATCCATCAACTGGATCAGATGCCAGCCAAAGGAAGAGTGTACCGGCTCGCTGACCTGGCCTTTTTGCAGCTTCAGCAGCGCATCACGGAAGGCAGGATCGTACATGTCTGGCGAAGCCCAACCCAGATCGCCGCCCTGCAGGGCAGAGCCTGGATCTTGTGACAGCTGTTTGGCTTCGTCTTCAAACTTCGCTTTGCCGCTCTTGATGGCCGCTGCCACTTCTTGCAGCTTGGCGCGTGCCTGATCGTCGGTCATCACCACTGAAGGTTTCAGCAGGATATGACGGGCATGCACTTCGGTCACGGAAATCGACTGGGTACCGCCACGGATATCGTTGACCTTCAGGATATGGAAGCCGACGCCGGAGCGGATTGGGCCAACCACGTCGCCTTTTTTGGCACTGGACAGACGTTCAGCAAACAGCGTTGGCATTTCCTGCAGTTTACCCCAACCCATCTGGCCGCCTTTCAGCGCCTGTGAGTCGGCAGAGTAGGTGATCGCCAGTTTGCCGAAATCGGCACCGCCGGTCGCTTCACCCGCCAGACGTTTTGCCAGCGCTTCGGCTTCATCAACCTGCTTCTGCGATGGGTTTTCTGGCAGCGGGATCAGGATGTGGCTGATGTTGATGTCGGTTTCACCGCCGTTCTGTGCGCCGACCTGTTTGGCCAACGCGTCAACTTCCTGTGGCAGGATGGTGACACGGCGACGCACTTCGTTGTTACGCACTTCCGAGGTCAGCATTTCCTTGCGGATCTGCGCACGGTAAGTGTTGTAGTTCAGACCTTCATACGCCAAGCGGCTACGCAGTTGATCCAGACTCATCTTGTTCTGGGCGGCGATGTTGCCGATCGCCTTGTCCAGATCGGCATCGCTGACGGTGATCCCCATTTTTTGCGCCATCTGCAGCAGGATGTTATCCATAATCAGACGTTCAAGGATCTGGTGACGCAACGTATTGTCGTCTGGCAATTGCTGGCCAGCCTGCTGTGCGTTGAGTTTCACCGATTGCATCAGGCCGTTCACGTCGCTCTCGAGGACTACACCGTTATCGACGACGGCGGCGACTTTATCCATTTGTTGCGGTGCTGCGAACGCGGTATTGGCACAAACCACCAATCCGAGAAGAAGCGTTCTCCAGTTCTTCATACATTTCCCGTTATCTGTTTCCGCAAATGCGGGTGAAAGTTGTTTTTTTTCAATTCGTTAATCAATATCAGAATGCGCGCTGGTAAGGCAGAATACCCGAGCGCAGCATTTCATTGGTGCCAAGGCTGTGATCGCTGCTCAAGCCGCGCAGCTCGACGTTGAATGAAACTTTGTTATCGTACTTGCTGACCTGATTGCCGTTGTCCCAATCGGTGATCTTACGCTCATAACCCACGTTAACCGCCCAGCAGCAGGTGTTATAACGCAGGCCGACCAATTGGTTGGCGGTTTGTTTCGCACGGGTATCGTAGTAATACGCCCCGACCACCGCCCAACGATCGGCAATCGGCCAACTGGCCACCATACCGACCTGTGAAATACCGTCCTGATAGCCCGGGTTGCTGATATCCGGCAGGGTTGCCGAAATATATTCCGGGCTGGCATAACGATAGTTCAACTGCACCATGCGATTCTGATCCTGACGATATTCCACAACCGCGTCGCCTAACGCGACGCTATCGAGACGGGTGTCGTATTGCACACCACCACGCAGGCCCCAGCGATCGTCAATCTTCCAATAGGTGTCACCAGCCCAGACGACGCTGCCGGTATCATCGCTATTATCAAAGTTGCTACTTTGATCCCCGGTCCGCGAGCGACTGAGGTAGTAGATTTGACCTACGGATACGTTAAAACGTTCAACCAGTGCGTCATCATAAATACGCGAGGTGACACCGGCTGCTACGCGGTTCTGCGAGGCGACACGATCAAGGCCGCTGTAGGAACGGTCGCGGAACAGGCCTGAGTAGTCGGTTTGCAGCAGGGTTGAGTCATAGGTATAGATGTTGCTTTGGTCGCGATAAGGCACGTACAGGTACTGCATACGCGGCTCAATGGTTTGGGTAAAACCTTCTGACCAATCCATTGGGCGTTCGAACACCACTTTGCCGTCGGTCTTGAACTGCGGCAGTACGCGGTTGACCGAATCTTCCAGATCGGGAACCGGGCTCCCCGGGTTACGGCTGGCATAGTCGGCGGCAAAACCGTTCGGGATGGTCTGCTGGAAATGCGTCGCCATCAGTTTGGCTTCGGTATTCAGGCTACCCCAACTGTTGGCCAACGGCAGATTGATCGCCGGTGCTACATGCCAACGAGTGGCTTTCGGGTTATTTGGGTTGACGCTGGTAAAGTTGGCAACCTGGGCGTAGGTGTGGAAATCAAACGGGCCAATATCCGATTTATAGTAGTTGAGATCCAACTGCGGCTGTGCACGGTAGGCGTTTTGGTTGCCCACCCCGCTGAAGATCTGGAACTGCTTGGAAGCCAACGTAGCATCCCAGTTCTCATCGGCATAACCGACGCTGAATTTCTGCGTGGCGTAGCCATCGGTGGTGGAGCCGTATTTGGAGTCCAGATCGGTGAAGTAATAAGGGTCGCTGACCTTGGTGTAGTCGACGTTGAAACGCCACACCTGATTCATTACGCCGTTATGGCCCCAGTAGAACAGCCAACGCTTACTGTCGTCGACATCCCCATGGTCTTTTTCGAACTGCCTATCGCTTGGCAGCCAGTCGAAGGCCATGGTGCCCAGACCCGGTTGCAGCAGATAACGGAATTCGTTCTGCCACTGCAGGCCACGATTCGTCATGTAATGCGGGGTGATGGTGGCATCAAAGTTTGGCGCAATGTTCCAGTAATACGGCAGCATGAACTCGAAGCCGTTATTACTGCCATATTTGGCATTGGGGATCAGGAAGCCGGAGCGGCGTTTATTGCCCACTGGCAGCTGCAAATAGGGGCTGTAGAACACCGGCACCTTGCCAATCTTGAAGCGGGCGTTCCACACTTCGGCCACTTCTTCTTCGCGATCGAGGATCACTTCGGAGCCCACTACGCTCCAACTGTTATCGCCAGGCAGGCAAGAGGTGAAGGTACCGTTTTCCAGGATGGTGTAGCGGTTTTGGCCGCGCATCTTCATCTTGTCGGCGTCACCACGCCCTTGGCGACCTACCATCTGATAGTCGCCCTGATAGACGTCGGTATCTTTGGTGTTCAGGTTTGACCAGGCTTTAGGGCCTTTCAGTTTGATCTGATTATCCGCGTAGTTCACGTCACCGGTGGCGGTAACGGTACGGATCGGATCCGGTAGCCCATCTTTTTGCGTCTGCTTCAGCTCAACCTGCTTCGCCGTCAGGGTGCTGTTGCCCTGTTCGACGTTGACGTTGCCAGTGAACAGCGCGTTGTTCGGATAGTTGGCTTCTGAATCATCGGAAATGATGGTGACCGGCAGGCTGTTGGGGTCGCCGCTGATCAACGGTTTATCGTAAACAGGCACGCCGAGCATACATTGCTCGGCCAGATCTGCCAGCGCGTGCTGACTATAAATTGCCGTCCAAATCAACGTGGCCAGCAGTGTTGGGAAACTTTTTTTCATACGCGGTATTGGTGTTCCGTCATCAGAGGCGTCATGTCCGGCAAACGGTCAGAGACTATATCACTCATCAGCGTTGCGCTAGTGTTAAATCCTGCCGTTCGATTGCGTCGTCGTTAGGCGCAGAGATAAATGACAGGTATGATAATCGAATTCTTGGAAAAAATCGCCTTAACCCTTGCTCGTACCGATAGGGATACACGGCTTATTACGGTTTGATAGTTGGGGAGTATATGCAGTATTGGGGAAAACTGCTCGGAGTGATTGTCGCCATTTGGGCTGGCGGCGGATTCTGGGGTGTCGTGCTGGGGTTGATCGTTGGCCATATGATCGACACCGCACGTAATAACAAGCGCAGCCGGGGCTTCTTTACCGACCAGCAAACGCGGCAGACGTTATTTTTTCGCACAACCTTTCAGGTTATGGGGCATCTGACCAAATCGAAAGGGCGGGTGACCGAAGCCGATATCCAGATAGCCAGCCTGTTTATGGACCGCCTGCAGCTGCATGGTGAAGCCCGTACCGCGGCGCAGCAAGCGTTCCGCGAAGGCAAGCACAGCCAGTTCCCGCTGCGTGAAACCTTGCAGCAGTTGCGCAGCATCTGTTTTGGTCGCTTTGATCTGATTCGGATGTTTCTGGAAATTCAAATCCAGGCCGCGTTTGCCGACGGTTCATTGCATCCGAATGAACGCCAGGTGCTGTATGTGATCGCCGAAGAGCTGGGCATTTCCCGCGCTCAGTTCGATCAGTTCCTCAGTATGATCGAAGGAGGGCGTCAGTTTGGCGGCGGCAGTTGGCAGGGGCAGCAAGGGGGATACTCCCAGGGCGGCTACCAGCAGGCGCAACGTGGCCCGACGCTGGAAGATGCCTGCAAAGTGCTGGGCGTGAACAGCAGCGACGATGCCACCACCATCAAGCGTGCCTATCGTAAGCTGATGGGCGAGCATCACCCGGATAAGTTGGTCGCCAAGGGGTTGCCGCCGGAAATGATGGAGATGGCGAAACAGAAAGCGCAGGAGATCCAGGCCGCCTACGACCTGATCAAACGCGAGAAGGGCTTTAAGTAGTTGTCGTTAAGGGCGCCGTGTGCGGCGCCCTTAAAAACTCAGAAATCCGGCTCTACGCGAAAATGCATCGGTGTCTGGAACGCGGGATGGGTGATACGCAACTCTTGTGCGTGCAGTTGCAGGCGCGGTGCCATCGCCTTGGCCTCTGGCGGGGCGTAGAAGCCATCGCCGAGAATGGGGTGACCCAATGCCAGCATATGCACGCGCAATTGGTGTGAGCGCCCGGTGATGGGCAGCAGCTTGACCCGTGTGCTGCCATCCGCGTCTCGGGAAAGCACCACATATTCGGTCTGCGCAGACTTGCCGGTTTCGAAACATACTTTCTGCAAGGGCCGGTTCGGCCAGTCGCAAATCAGCGGTAAATCCACCAACCCTTCATCCTGTGCCATATGCCCCCATACGCGGGCGATGTAGCATTTTTTCGGCTCGCGCTCGCGGAACTGGCGTTTTAGCTCACGTTCGGCGGCCTTGCTCAAGGCCACCACGATCACCCCGCTGGTCGCCATATCCAGGCGATGCACGGATTCTGCCGCCGGAAAGTCTGCCTGGATGCGCGTCATCAGGCTGTCTTTGTTCTCCGGAGCACGGCCAGGCACGGAAAGCAGTCCGCTAGGTTTGTTGACCACGATGATGTGCTCATCCTGATACAGCACGTGCATCGGATCTTGCGGGGGATTGTAAGGTTCCATGTTAGCTCCGCTGAGAAGGGCAAACCGGAGAGCCATGGCTCCCCGTTGTGTGGATCACTGGTGCGTCACTACTACCAGGCGAATAGCATCCAGCCGCCATCCCGCTTCGTTGAGGTTAATCAGCACCTGCTTGCGGTTGAACTCCAGCGCTTCAACTTCGTCATCACGGATATTCGGGTTAACCGCTTTCAGGGCTTCCAGACGTGCCAGCTCGGTGCTTAGCTTATCATCGGCCTCTTGCTTGGCCTGTTCGATCAGGGTGCGAGCCTGTTCTTCCACCAGGCTTTCTGCCTGTTGCAGCATCACGTGCACTTCTTGTTGTACCGCATTGACCAGCTTGCTGGAGGTGTGGCGATTGACCGCGTTCAGTTGGCGGTTAAAGCTTTCGAACTCGACCTGTGCCGCCAGGTTGGTCCCCTTGCGATCCATCAACATGCGGATCGGCGTCGGCGGCAGGAAGCGGGTCAACTGCAGGTGTTTAGGGGCCTGGGCCTCAACCACATACACCAGTTCGACCAGCAGGGTGCCCACCGGCAGCGCCTTGTTTTTCAACAAGGAAACCGCACAGCTTCCGGTGTCGCCGGAGAGGATCAGATCCAGCCCGTTGCGGATAATCGGGTGTTCCCAACTGACAAACTGGGCATCTTCACGCGACAGCGCCTGCTCGCGATCAAACGTCACGGTGCAGCCATCTTGCGGTAGCCCAGGGAAGTCCGGTACCAGCATATGGTCGGACGGGGTCAGGACGATCAGGTTGTCGCTGCGGTCTTCCTGATTGATACCGACGATATCGAACAGGTTGAGTGCAAAGCTCACCAGGTTAACGTCGTTGTCCTGAGCCGCAATGGCTTCTGCCAGCGCCTGCGCTTTGTCACCGCCGTTGGAGTGCATTTCCAGCAGACGGTCACGGCCCTGTTCCAGCTGCGTTTTCAACTGTTTGTGCTGCTGGTTACAGGCATGGATAAACTCGTCCAGACCTTCCTGCTCGGTAGGGGCGGCCAGGTAGCCAATCAGCTGCTCATAGCAGCTGTCATAAATCGGCCGGCCAGTTGGACAGGTATGCTCGAAGGCATCCAGCCCTTCATGGAACCAGCGGCCCAGCACGGCCTGAGCGGTGTTTTCCAGGTACGGCACCATAATCTGGATATCGTGCATCTGGCCGATACGATCCAGACGGCCAATACGCTGTTCCAGCAGATCCGGGTTGAACGGCAGATCGAACATCACCATCTGGCTGGCAAACTGGAAGTTACGCCCTTCCGAACCGATTTCGGAGCACAGCAGTACCTGCGCGCCTTCTTCCTGTGAAGCGAAGTAGGCGGCGGCGCGATCGCGTTCAATAATGCTCAGCCCTTCGTGGAACACGGCGGCGCGGATCGCTTCGCGCTCGCGCAGCACCTGCTCCAGTTGCAGAGCGGTCGCGGCCTGGGCGCAAATCACCAGCACTTTTTCATGACGGTTGGCGACCAGATAATCCAGCAGCCACTCAACGCGCGGATCGAAGTTCCACCAGGTCGCATTCTCCCCTTCGAACTCCTGATAAATCTGTTCTGGGTAGAGCATGTCGCGGGCGCGGGCTTCGACGGTTTTCTTGGCGCTCATGATGCCGGACACCTTGATCGCCGTCTGATATTGCGTTGGCAACGGCAGTTTGATCTGGTGCAGGTGACGGCGTGGGAAGCCTTTTACGCCGTTACGGGTGTTACGGAACAGCACGCGGCTGGTGCCGTGGCGATCCATCAGCATGGTGACCAGTTCCTGGCGCGCCTGTTCGCTGTTGTCGGTATCGCTGTTGGCCGCTTTCAGCAGTGGCTCAATGTCCTGCTCGTCGATCAGCTCACCCAGCAGGTTTAGCTTGTCATCTGCCAGACGCTCGCCGCTCAGCAGCAGCGTCACCGCATCGGCTACCGGACGGTATTTCTGCTGGTCGGTGACAAACTCCTGGTAGTCATGGAAACGGCTGGGATCCAGCAGGCGCAAGCGGGCAAAATGGCTTTGCTGGCCAAGCTGCTCCGGAGTTGCCGTCAGCAACAGTACGCCAGGGATGTGCTCCGCCAACTGTTCAATCACCTGATATTCACGGCTCGGCGCGTCTTCGCTCCAGGCCAGATGATGAGCTTCGTCTACCACCAGCAGATCCCAGTGGGCATCGGCCAACTGCTCAAGGCGCTGTTTGTTGCGACGCACGAAATCCAGCGAGCAGATCACCAACTGTTCGGTTTCGAACGGGTTGCTGCTGTCGAGCATCGCTTCGGAATAGCGGCTATCGTCAAACAGTGAGAAATAGAGGTTGAAGCGACGCATCATTTCAACCAGCCACTGATGTTGCAGGGTTTCCGGTACCACGATCAGCACGCGTTCGGCGCGGCCAGCCAGCAGTTGCTGATGAATAATCATCCCGGCTTCGATGGTTTTACCCAGGCCCACTTCATCGGCCAATAGAACGCGCGGTGCATGGCGCTGGCCGACCTCGTAGGCGATATGCAATTGGTGCGGGATCAGGCTGGCGCGCATACCACGCAGGCCAGCGAACGGCAGGCGATACTGCTCGCTCTGGTATTTGCGGGCGCGGAAACGCAGCGCAAAGCGATCCATGCGGTCAATCTGACCGGCAAACAGGCGGTCTTGCGGTTTACTGAAGGTCAGCTTGCTGTCCAGCAGCACTTCACGCATAGCGACGCCGCTTTCCTGGGTGTCCAGACGCGTGCCGATATAGGTCAACAGGCCGTTATCCTCTTTGACTTCCTCCACCTGCAACTGCCAGCCTTCGTGGTTGCTGATGGTGTCGCCCGGGTTAAACATCACGCGGGTGATTGGCGAGTCGTTTCTGGCATAGAGGCGGTTTTCACCGGTTGCGGGGAAAAGCAGGGTGACCATGCGCACGTCAAGTGCTACCACGGTTCCCAGTCCCAATTCGCTTTCCGTATCGCTGATCCAGCGTTGACCAAGTGTAAAAGGCATAGTTTGTCGGCTCGATTCTTATTAAGTAAGTCTTGCTACCCGGCAGATAAGCCCTGGGTAACCTGTTTCAACTGCTTGCTATTCCCGGCATCTTGCCTGCCACCGCGTTGTTACCGGTTGGCGAGCTTTATTTTCATTTAGCGGGTAATAGCCTGTTACGCCAGACGTCTGGTGACGGCATGGCGACAACGATGTTGTGAATAGTGGTTCAGAATTTGGGAAGGGCGCTATGGTAATGGAAGGCGGCGCATTCGTCACCTGTAAAACCCGATGATTTTTTCTTCCCAAATGCCGACTAACACCAGTAAAAAGAAAGGGTTTCCCCATGGGGGGGTATTACCCCCAGCTTTGACCGCTCAGAACAGGCCTATCTGCCTGGTTACCAACGCCGAAAAATCGTCGTACAGGAAGGGAAGTATAGCGTCTGCCACCGGTTGCAGCTGGCGTTCGAGATAATGATCGTAATCGATCGCGGATTGCCGGGTTTCCAACGGCTCTGGCCCGGCTAGCGTCATTACATAGCTGATCCAGCCACCGTTCTGATATTGCAGCGGCCGCCCCTGTTGACGATTATAGTCATCGGCCAGCCGGGCTGCTCGGGCGTGTGGCGGGACATTGCGTTGATAGTCGTCCAGCTTGCGCCGCAGGCGTTTGCGGTACACCAGCCGGTCGTCAAATTCGCCGTTCAGCGTTTTGGCCACGTAATCGCGCACAAAATCTTGATAGGGCTGGCGCTTGAAGATGCGTTGATAGAGCTGCTGCTGAAACTGCTGCGCCAGCGGGGTCCAGTCTGTGCGTACCGTTTCCAACCCTTTATACACCATCTCTTCACTGCCGTCCGGTTTGCTGATCAACCCGGCGTAGCGTTTTTTGCTGCCCTGCTCGGCACCGCGGATGGTGGGCATTAAAAAGCGGGAATAGTGGGTTTCAAACTCCAGCTCCAGCGCATTTTCCAGCCCATATTGCTGTTGTAGATGCTGCTGCCACCATTGATTGACGTGATCGAGCAGCTCGCGGCCAATCTCGGCGGCCTGCTGTTCACTGTGGGCCTTTTTCAGCCAGACAAAGGTCGAGTCCGTATCGCCGTAGATCACCTGGTAACCTTTAGCTTCGATCAACTCCCGCGTCTGGCGCATGATTTCGTGGCCGCGCAGGGTGATCGAAGAAGCCAGCCGGGGATCGAAGAAGCGACAGCCGCTCGATCCCAGCACGCCGTAGAAGGCATTCATGATGATCTTGAGCGCCTGCGACAGCGGCTTGTTGTTGTGGCGTTTGGCCGCTTCGCGCCCCTGCCAGATCTGGCGAACAATCTCGGGAAGGCAGTGTTTGGTGCGGGAGAAACGAGCCTGGCGAAAACCCGGCACCGAGTTTTCATCATCCGGGTGCTGCATGCCTTCTACCAGCCCGACGGGATCGATCAGGAAGGTGCGGATGATCGACGGATACAGGCTTTTGTAATCCAGTACCAGCACCGAATCATACAGGCCGGGCTGTGAATCCATCACAAAGCCGCCGGGGCTGTGCTCTTCCGGCAACTCCCCAAGGTTGGGGGCCACATAGCCCTGACGATGCATGCGCGGGATATAAAGGTGGTTGAAGGCCGCCACCGAACCGCCGCTGCGATCGGCCGCCAGGCCGGTCACGGTGGCGCGCTCGAGGAGGAAGGTCAACAGTTCGGTTTTGGCGAAAATGCGCGTCACCAGCTCGCAGTCTTTCAGGTTATAGCGGGCCAGAGCGGGTTTATCTTCGGCAAAACGGCGGTCTATTTCCGCCATCCGCTGGTAAGGATTGTCGATCGATTTCCCTTCCCCAAGCAGCGTTTGCGCCACATATTCCAGGCTGAAGGACGGGAAGTTCCAGGTGGCCGACTTCAGCGCCTCGATACCGTCGATAATCAATCGCCCGGAGGCCGAGGCGAAGAAGTGGTTTTGCTTAAAGCCGTGCTCGCGCCACTCCAACAGGTTACCGCCACGGCCAAAGCGCAGGGGGATCTGATACCGCTCGGCGTGTTTTTGCAGTACCCGCAGATCGAACTGCACCAGGTTCCAGCCGATAATGGCGTCGGGATCGTGCTGCTCCAGCCATTGATTCAGGCGTTCCAGCAGCTGTGGGCGGCTGTTGCAATATTCCAGCTCGAAATCCAGCACCTCAGTGCCGCCGTTGGCAGGGCCGAGCATATACACTTGGCGCTGGCCACAGCCTTCCAGCGCGATGGAGTAAAGCTCGCCATGGGCGGTGGTTTCGATATCCAGTGATACCAGCTTTAGAGTGGGGCGGTAGTCTGGGGCTGGCTTCATCTGGCCGTTGAGCCACAGGCCATGACCGTCGGGTTGGCCGTTGAACCACACCGGGGCGGTGATAAAGCGCTCCATCAGATAGCGTTCCGGCGGGCGGATATCGGCCTCAAACACGTTGACGCCTCCCTCCTTGAGCAGCTTTTCCAGCTTGATCAACTGACGGTGCTGGCGGCAATAAAGGCCCATCACCGGACGGGAATGGAAATCCTGCAGCGGCAAGGGTTTCAGCTCGACATGACGCTCTTCACGCAGCAGCAACTCGGCCCGCTGACGCTGTTCGGCGGGAATGAATGCCACGGAGGTCTGTGGAGCCAGCCGTAGCCGTTGTGGCCCGCTATCGGTTGCCAGCCAGAACTCAACTTCGGTACCGGCGGGCGTATCACGCCAATGGCGAGTGAGTAAGAAACCCTGCTGTAGAGATGTCACTAGTTCCTGATCATCGATGTTCTATAGGTGTTTATAGTATGGGTTTTTATACAGTAATTGTCTATTACTGGCCGGATTGGCTAAATCTACATACAATTCAACGATTGACTCCCCCTGGCCCGCGCCGGACAATCCTTCGCCCATATGTTTAGCATACCAACAGAGGTTTAATGGAAGCCTATTTACAGCAGTTGATCACCCAGTCATTGGCTTTCACCCTGGTGGTGGTCATGTTGGTGGCGTTCCTGGAGTCGCTGGCGTTGGTCGGTTTGTTATTGCCGGGCACGGTAATGATGGCCAGTATTGGCGCATTGATCGGCAGCGGACAGGTGGACTTTTATATGGCCTGGGGGGCGGGTATTGTCGGTTGTCTGCTGGGGGATTGGATCTCCTACTTTATCGGCCGGGCCTTCAAGGGGCCGCTGCACCGCTGGTCGTTCCTGAAAAAGAACAAGGCGATGCTGGATAAAACCGAGCATGCGCTGCATCAGCACAGTATCGTTACCATTTTGATCGGTCGCTTTGTTGGCCCGACGCGCCCGCTGGTGCCGATGGTGGCCGGCATGCTTGATCTTCCTCCCCACAAATTTGCCCTGCCAAATATCATCGGTTGCCTGACTTGGCCACCGGTCTATTTCTTCCCTGGTATTCTGGCGGGAGTCGCGATCGATATTCCTGCTAGCGCCAACAGCGCGTTGTTCAAATGGCTGTTGTTTGGCGTGGTGGTGCTGGTCTGGCTGGCGGCATGGCTGAGTTGGCGCTGGTGGCGTGAAGGAAAGCGCAGTGCCGATAAGCTGACGCGCTGGCTAACGCCGAAGCGGCTGCGGTTGGCCTGTATTGCTAGCTGGGGAGGGGCGCTGGTGTGTTTCTATTACATGCATCAGCAGGCGTTGATGCCGGTATATCGACACTTGTTGTGGAAAGTGCTGGCGGGCTGATGTCAGGCGTAAAAAAACCGACTGGTGAGGTCGGTTTTTTTATTTTCCGATTCAGAGATGGAGACTCTGACCGGTTGAAGCCGCATTCATCTAACCGGATCAATTTTATCTTTGATACCCTCCAATGTCAAAAGCTCAGAAATCGGATATCTAGTATGTCATGCCTTGGGCTGGTTAAGATACAATCAGCGGGTTAGCGCTGTTGCTGTCTTTACTTCGGTGTGCGCATGTACCTATTCAAGCCCTGGTCGGGTGTACGGGTGGTGCCGTTATCCGATGCTCTGGCCGGAGTGAAGCCGCATTTATCTAACAACTGAGTGCTGCGCTGTGACAGGCAATGTAAGGGTAAGCGGCGGTGGCTCACTCCATGTTATGGAGAAAACGGGTGATTGATATCGATAAGGCAATCATCGTTCTTGGGGCGCTGATCGCGTTGCTGGAACTGATCCGTTATGTGCTTCAGTTACTGAACTGATAACGGAAACGTAGCTAAGGCCGGGGGCTAACCACTTCCCGGCCTTTAACATTTATGGAAAGTGCTGGCGGGCGGGTTTCAGGCGTAAAAAAACCGACTGGTGAGGTCGGTTTTTTTATTTCCCGGGCTGGAGTTGGTCACTCTGACCGGATGAGACAGCACCCATCTAACGTAGTTGATTTTATCGTCGATCGTCCTCAATGTCAAAAACGCAGAAATCGGAAATCTGTTATGTCGCGCCCTGAATTGGTTAAGATATAATCAGCAGGTTAGCTCTGCTGCTGTCTTTACTTCGGTATGCGCATGTACACATTCAAGTCCTGGTCGGGTGTACGGATGGTGCCGTTATCCGGCGCTCTGGCCGGAGTGAGACTGCACCCATCTAACAACTGAGTGCTGCGCTGTGACAGGCAATGTAAGGGTAAGCGGCGGTGGCTCACTCCATGTTATGGAGAAAACGGGTGATTGATATCGATAAGGCAATCATCGTTCTTGGGGCGCTGATCGCGTTACTGGAACTGATCCGTTATGTGCTTCAGTTACTGAACTGATAACGGAAACGTAGCTAAGGCCGGGGGCTAACCACTTCCCGGCCTTTAACATTCAGCCGCCAAAGCTTATTGGAAGAACGCCTCCAACTGCTCAAACACCCGCATATCTTCGTTATGGCGTTTCACCTGTAATACATCCTCCAGCTTTTCAACCTGGCTGATCATCTGCACCAGGCGCTGATCGTCGGCCACCAATAGCCAAATGCGGCTCTGGGTCCCATCTTTCAGCGGCATACACAAAATACCTTCCACGTTAAAGGCACGGCGGGCAAACAGGCCGCAAACGTGGGTCATTACGCCCGGATGGTTCCGTACCGCCAACTCCAGGATCACCTGTGGATTCTTTTGTAGTGATTGCATGGCTTATTCTCCAATCATTTCGATGTTGGCGGCACCTGGTGGCACCATTGGGTAGACTTTTTCGTTGATATCGATCAGCGCGTGGATCAGGCAAGGGCCAGGGCGTTGGATCGCTGCCAGCAGCGCAGCCTGTGGATCTGGCTCGGCATTCAAATCGCAGGTGTCCAGGCCAAAACCGGCGGCAATTTTCAGGAAATCGGTACGCTTTGGATAGGTGGCGGCAAAGATATGCTGTTGATAGAACAGCGTCTGCTGCTGGTGTACCAACCCCAAGGCCTGGTTGTTCATCAGGATGATTTTCACGTCCAGATTATGCTCAACGGCGGTCGCCATCTCCTGAATATTCATCATCAGGCTGCCGTCACCGGAGAAACACAGCACCTTGCGCTGAGGCTCTGCCAGGGCTGCGCCAATCGCAGCAGGCAAACCAAAGCCCATGGTGCCCAAACCGCCGGAGGTCAGCCACTGGCGCGGGCGGCTCAGTGGATAAGCCTGGGCTACCCACATCTGATGCTGGCCTACATCGGTGGTGATAATGGCGCTTTCGTCCACGCAGCGTGCCGCGGCCTTAACCAGCCCGTAATGGCTCAATGGGTCTGCCACATTTGGCATGTTGATCGGGAATTCACGCTTCAGATCGTTAACGGTGTTCATCCATTCGGTACGCGGCTGTGCTTCAATCATCGGTAACAGCTGTTGCAGCACCTGGCCGACGTCGGCATGGATGGCAATATTGGCCTGTTTTACCTTGCCCAGTTCGGCACGGTCGATGTCCACGTGGATAATCTTGGCGTTCGGGCAGAATTGCTCGGTTTTACCGATTGCCCGGTCGTCGAAACGGGCGCCCAACACGATCAGCAGATCGGCTTCCTGCAGAATAAAGTTGGTGCTGCGCGCGGCATGCATCCCCAACATGCCTAATGACAGTGGGTGTTCTACCGGCATTGCGCCCAATGCCATCAGCGTCATGGTGGTTGGCAGGTTGGAGCGCTCGGCCATTTCCAGCGCCGGTTTATGGGCTTCTGCGCAGATAATGCCGCCACCCAGATACAGAATAGGCCGCTTGGCCTGATTGATCATGGCCGCAGCCTGTTCAACCAGCTTACTGTCAAACGCCGGAGGGGCGTCGGGTACGGCCATTGGCGGTAATGAATCCCACTCAATTTCGGCGGTTTGCACGTCTTTCGGGATGTCGATCCACACCGGGCCTGGACGGCCGGATTCGGCAATGCGGAACGCGTCGCAGATCACCTGTGGCAGATCGCTGATATCGCGGACCAGATGGTTGTATTTGGTGATGGGGATAGAGATACCGTAGGTATCGACTTCCTGGAAGGCATCGGTGCCGATCATTGAGGATGATACCTGGCCGGTGATACACACCAGCGGGATTGAATCGAGCTTGGCGTCGGCAATAGCGGTCACCAGATTGGTGGCTCCCGGGCCACTGGAAGCGATACAGACCGCCGCCTTGCCGTTGGTACGTGCCATGCCCTGCGCCATAAAACCGGCCCCTTGCTCGTGGCGGGCCAGCACGTGCTGGATGACGGTGCTTTGGCTCAGAGCATCGTACAGCGGCAGCGCTGCGCCACCGGGAATGCCTGCAATAGTGGTGATACCCTGACGCTCCAGCAGATGCACGATCAGCTGTGCGCCGGTAATACGTTGGCCTTGGTGTGGCGTGCCCGAAGTTGCCATGTGCCTATCCTTTTCTCTGGGCCGGTTAGCTTTTCTGGGCAGGGGGACTAAAACAAGAAACCCCGCCCGGTTTGCGCCGGCGGGGTTTGGGAATCGATGCGTTGATTCGGACCCTACGGCGCGTTGCCGACGACCACCACCACACGCACGACGACCACCGCGGCTGGTAGCGCGGTTGTTAGTAGGGTCGAGGTCAGCGAGGATGCGATCACAGGGAGCCTTATCATCAATAGTAAAAAACAGAATTTTATAAAACCACAGGTGCAAAATTCGCACAACAGGTTTATTGGTTCAGCATAAAAAACGCGTGGTAGATCACGGTTTAACCAGAATACCCAGCACCTGGGCCTCCGGTGCGCTGCCGCTGACCAGCGCCTGGGTCGGGCCGTCGTAATAAATCCGCCCATCCACGACCAGCAAGGTACGCGGCGCGATGCGGGCAGCATCCTCAAGATTGTGTGACACCATCAGCAGCGTGAGTTGGCGCTGGTCGCAGACGTTTTGCAGCAGTTGCAGCATCTCACTGCGTAGTGCCGGATCGAGTGCAGAGAAAGGCTCATCGAGCAGCAGGATCGGCTGCTGGCGGATCAGGCAACGCGCCAAGGCTGCCCGTTGCCGCTGCCCGCCGGAAAGCTGCGACGGGAGGCGTTGCAGATGTTCTTCCAGCCCGACTTGCTGGGCAATCTGTGCCAGTTGTTCCTGCTGGGCGGCGGTTAGGTGCAGGCCAGGATCCAGCCCCAGGCCGATGTTTTGCCTGACCGTCAGGTGGGCAAACAGGTTGTTTTCCTGAAACAGCATCGACACCGGGCGTTTGGCCGGTGGCGAAGCGGTATGATCGCTTCCGTTGAGCCACAGTTTACCGCTGGCCGCCGGCAGAAAACCGGCGATCAGGCTGAGAAGGGTGCTTTTGCCTGCGCCGCTAGGGCCCAGCACCGCTACGTGTTCTCCCGGCTGAATGCGCAGGTCAAAACGCATCGGCAGGTGTTCGTACAGATAGGTCAGTTTTTCAAGCGTCAGCATGGCGGCCCGGTAAACGTTCAATCAGGGTAAACAGCAGGAAACAGAGCAGCAGTAGCAGCAGGGCGGTCACGGCCCCATCGTTGCTACGGTATGCGCCAATCTGCTGATAGAGATAAAAAGGCAGAGTACGGAACTGCTCGTTGCCGAACAGCGCTACCACGCCGAAATCGCCAATCGACAGCACACAGGCAAAGGCCAAAGCCTGCGCCAGCGGGCGTTGCAACGCTTTCAGCTCGATCCAGCGCAGCCGCTGCCAGCCGTGGATATCCAGCGATAAGCAGAGCGGATTATAACGCTCGGCCAGATCGCGCATCGGATTTTCCAGCACTTTCAGCGCGTAGGGCACCGCCATCAACGCATTGGTGAGGATCACCAGCGCATACGGCGACTGCGGCAGCCCAGTGGTATCGCTTAGCAACAGGAAGAAACCGGTAGCCAGCACAATACCCGGCATCGCCAGGATCACCATGCCGCTCAGTTCCAGCGTTTGGCCCCAGGCGGCCCGTTGCCGCAGCTTCAGTTCACGGCTGCTCCACAGCAGCATCATGGTCAATACGACACATAAAATACCCGCTCCAAGTGCGATGCGCAGTGAGGTGAACAGGGCCTGCCAGAGAGTGGGCTGTTGCAGCACGGTGACCAGCGTTTGGTTGGCACCGTCGATGATCACCGCCAGCAACGGAGGCAACAGCAACAATAGCGCGGCGGCAATCAATAGCGTATCGCTAATGCGCCGCCCCAGGCTGTCCTGCGGATCGCGCCAGCGCTGGGCGTGGGTATGGCCAACCGGTAGAGCCTGGCTCAAACGCTGGCTGAGCACCACCAGCCCCAGGCAGCAGGCCAGTTGGATCAGCGCCAGCAGCGCAGCGCGGCTGAGATCGTAGTCGTAACTCAAGGCCTGATAGATCGCCAGTTCTATGGTGGTGGCCTGCGGCCCGCCGCCCAACGACAGCACGGTTGCAAAGCTGGCAAAACACAGCATAAATACCAGTGCGCCGCTGGGTAAGATCTGGCGGCGTAACGCAGGCCATTCCACAAAGCGGAACTGCTGCCAGCCGTTCATCCCCAGCTGCGCGGCCAGTTGTCGCTGCTCGGTGGGAATGTTCTCCAGCGCCTGTAGCAGCAGGCGAGTAGCCAGCGGCATATTGAAGAACAGATGCGCCAGCAGGATACCTTGCAGACCATAAGGCGAAAAACTGTAGTTCACGCCCAGCCAACCACACAGCGTTGCCAGCCAGCCTTGCCTGCCGTAGACGCTCAGCATGCCAAACACCGCCACCAGCACCGGCAGCACCAGCGTCATGGCGCACAGGCGCAGCAGCAGGTTGCGGCCAGGGAAACGTCTGCGGTACAGCGCCCGGGCCAGCCAGATGGCAGGCACCACCGAGATTACGGCGGAGAGCAGCGCCTGCCAAAAGGTAAAGCGCACCACGTGCCACAGGTAGCTGTCCTGCCACAGGCTACGCCAATCGCTTTCGGGCGCATGACGCCACAGCGAGCCCATGGCCGCCAACGCGATCAGCAGGATCAGACCGGCGGCCATCAGCCCCGGCCATAACCAGCGGGGGATCAGTGGCTGACGGCGGTTTGCCATGCCCGGATCCAGTTACCACGCTGTTGTGCCACTTCCTCGGCGCTGAATTGTAATGCCGTTTGCGGCACGGTCATCTGTTCAAAACCGGCAGGCAGTTCCGTCTTGATCACCGGGTACATCCAGTTTCCGGTAGGAATGGTGTTCTGGAAGGCCGGGGAGACCATAAACTGCATGAAGCGCTCGGCCAGTTCTGGCTGTTTGCTGGCCTTTAGCTTGCCAGCGACTTCGATTTGCAGGTAGTGCCCCTCACTGAAGCTGGCCGCCGCATAAAGGTCTTTTTTCTCTTCGATCAGATGGTAGGCGGGGGAGGTGGTGTAGCTCAGTACCATGTCGCCTTCCCCTTTCAGGAACAGGCCGTAGGCTTCACTCCAGCCTTTGGTCACGGTGACGGTTTTCTTCGCCAACTGTTGCCAGGCGAGCGGTGCTTCGTCGCCATACACTTTCTGCATCCAGAGCAGCAGGCCAAGGCCAGGTGTGCTGGTGCGCGGATCCTGATAGATGATCTTCAGGGGGCGGTCGCTGCTCACCAACTCTTTCAGGCTGGTCGGCGGGTTCTTCAGCTTGTCTTTGTTGTAGACGAAAGCAAAGTAGCCATAGTCGTAGGGAACGAAGGTCTGGTTGTGCCAGCCACCGGGAACGGTGAGCTTGCTAGTATCGACTTGGCTGGCGGTGAACAGATCGGTTTGCTGCGCGGCTTGCAGCAGGTTGTTGTCCAGGCCCAAAACCACGTCGGCGGCGCTGTTCTTGCCTTCCATTCTCAGGCGGTTGAGTAACGACACGCCGTCTTCCAGCGCCACGAATTTCAATTCGCAGTCACATTCGGCCTCAAAGGCTTTTTTTACCGCTGGGCCCGGGCCCCAGTCGGCAGCGAAAGAGTCGTAGGTGTAGACCGTCAGCGTTGGCTTGGCCAGGACCGGCATAGCCGCTAGCAATAATAAACAGGGCAGGTATTTTTTGACCACTTTGCACTCCTAATAGTAAAGGGGCAAAGGTATCTGAGGGCTGGGTTAACGAAGGCTAACGCGCCATGCTCAAATCCCTCCGCCGGTATTGACCGGATCAGGTTCGACGGGTGTGCTCTCAGCGGAAAACCGTTGGCCAAAAATTGGCTTGTTCTCCGCACCCCGTTGAGTCGGCGCTATTGTAGAGGCTTAGGGGCGTGGGTGAAAGGCGATTATGCTTCCGGTGGCGCAAACCACGCAGATTTAAAATCGAACCAACCGAGGGTATTCATCCGTACCCCGCGCATGCTGCGTTGACCATGCAGTTGCAGCCAGTGATGGAATAACGGATGCAACTGATGGCTGCTGACCAGGCGCTGGCAAAACTCGGCCATGGACAGGCGATTTTCCCGCCACTGAGCGGCATCCTGCGCGATATCCTCCGTCAGACAATGTTGTATCAGCGGTAATTCGTACAGCGTGGCAAACAGAGAAAACTCCAGCGGCAGGGTGAAGTTGGCGCTGCCTAACCACAGATCGCTTTGCGCCTTGCCCTTATGCCAGACTTCATAATCCACGGCCTGCACATTGAGTTTGATACCCTGTTCGGCTAGTAGAGAGGCGATAGCCTGCTTGATTGCGTGGAACTCGGAGTGTTCGTTATAGAAGGTCAGGGTCAATTCGGTTAAGCCCGCAGGCTTGGGCTGCTGCCCCAGCACACGATTATGCAACCAGCGCGGGAGAATGCCATAGGCCGGAGCCCAGTAACGTTGGTAGAGCGGCCCGGCGTGGCTCAGCAGAGCGATAGGGTTGATCAGTTCGCTTAACCAACTGCGGATTGCCGGATCGGCCGCCAGTGCCGAACGCTGGTCGAACAACAGAAAATAACAGCCTTCTTCGAGGCGGCTTTCCAGCTCGTTCCTGCCGGTATCATCCCCTTGTAACTGGACGCCGGAGTGCGCCAGCTCTTCGGTGATTTCCGGCAATACCCAAATGTTGACCTCATCGATCAGGGCACGATAGCCAAAGTAGTCGTCAAAGGCATGAATTTTCATCTGGCTTTGGTTGTTGTGTATCACCCGATAGGGGCCGGTGCCGATCGGATGGCGGGCAAAATCCGGTAGGTTCTGCCATTCGCGCGGCAGGATCATGGCATGTACGCTGCTCAGCAGCCAGGGCAGCCAATAGTCCGGCGTGTGCAGATATACATCGATGACATAGGGCGTAGGTGAGACGATCCTGTCGATATGTGAAAATAGCGGTTGTGGGATCAGGCGGTTGAGTGAATGGATAACATCTTCCATTTCCAGCTCACGGCCATGATGAAAATGGATCGCCGGGCGAAGATAAAAGCGCCAGTGTAAAGGGGTGAGCGTTTGCCAATGATGTGAAAGATCGGGCTCAAGTTCCCCGTTTTCCTCATTTACCCGTGTCAGGCCGTTGAAAATCTGTCTTGCCAGGTGGGTTTCTGAACGACGCAGTGCCGAACCGGGTAACAGGTTGTAAAGCTGACGATAGTAGAGCACGCGCAGGATATGTTTCCCCTGGCGGAAGCTGCGCCCCAGCTGGGAAAGCAGCATTTGGCGTACTACGTCTTTATCGCCCACCAGTTGGACCAGTTGGTCGATGCGATCCTGTTCCAGCAGTTCCTCGGCGCGCTGTTGTTGCAGTGCCAATCCGGTGTAGTGAAAGCTGAGCTGTGAACGTTTACCCCGGCCGGACTCGGCCTGCCAGGTCAGCCAACCCTCGTGCTGCATGGCTCCCAGCAGCGAACGAACATGGCGGCGGGAACAGCTGAGTACCTCTGCCAACTCTTGCAGCGTGGTTTCGGTGGTTTGGCCATGGCAGCGTTGCCACAGGCGAATGAACTGTTGTTGCAGGCGTGAGGTGGACATAAAAGAGGAACTCTCTGGCATCAAGTCGTCAATTTATTTTTCCCTATATTACGCCGATAATGAGGGCAGTTGAATCAGCGGAGGGATAACAAATGACGGTTCTGTTAACTAAACAGTTTTATCAGCGTTATTTCACCGCCATCCGCCGCCAGCAGGCCGATTGGCTGCAGGTGGTCCCTGAACAGGCGCGGCTGGAGATGCTGGCCCACTTGACCCAGTGGGACATCGCCACGCTGAGCGACAAGCAATACCGTGAGCGTATCTGACGTTCACCGCAAAAGTGTTTCTGAGTAATGGTGCTTTTCACCAGCCAGTGGGGTTACCCACTGGCATTTTTATCTGCCGTCTTTACTTCCTTCGGCAATTTTCCTTCTGTAGCATAGCCTTCTTTATTTCTGGATAGGGATATCGCTATGAGTTTCAGACGCTGGTTACCGCGCCGTTTTAATCCCGTTTTTGCCGCCTTCCTGCTAATAGCCTTCCTGACCGGCATTGCTGGAGCGCTGCAAGCCCCCACGCTAAGCCTGTTTCTGACCACCGAGGTAAAGGTGCGGCCGCTATGGGTAGGCATGTTCTATACCGTGAATGCCATCGCCGGGATCATCGTCAGCTTCCTGTTGGCCAAGCGTTCGGATACCCGTGGCGATCGGCGCAAGCTGATCCTGGTGTGCTGTGCCATGGCGCTGGCCAATAGCCTGTTGTTTGCATTCAACCGTGATTATCTGACGTTGATCACCGTAGGCGTGCTGCTGGCCGCGATTGCCAATACCGCCATGCCGCAGATTTTTGCCTTGGCGCGTGAGTATGCGGACAGCTCGGCACGTGAAGTGGTGATGTTCAGTTCGGTGATGCGTGCTCAGCTTTCACTGGCCTGGGTGATCGGCCCGCCGCTGTCATTTATGTTGGCACTGAACTACGGCTTTACCGTGATGTTTATGATTGCGGCGCTGATTTTTGCCGTCAGCGTGCTGCTGGTGTGGCTGATATTGCCTTCGGTGCCCCGTGCCGACGTTGAGATCAGCGTAGATTCTCCGCCTATTGCGCCAATCAGCGCCTGGCGCGATCCCGATGTGCGCCTGCTGTTTGTGGCTTCGATGCTGATGTGGACCTGCAACACCATGTATATCATCGATATGCCGCTGTACATCACCGCCGATTTGGGCTTGCCTGAACGGCTGGCAGGTTGGCTGATGGGCACCGCCGCCGGGCTGGAAATCCCGGCTATGCTGCTGGCGGGTTATTACGTCAAACGCTTTGGCAAACGCAATATGATGCTGTTTGCGGTGGCGGCAGGCGTGCTGTTTTATGCCGGGCTGGTGTTGTTCAAGTTCCAGTCGGCCCTGATGATATTGCAGCTGTTCAACGCGGTGTTTATCGGCATTATTGCCGGGATCGGCATGTTGTATTTTCAGGATTTGATGCCGGGGCGGCCCGGTGCCGCGACCACCATGTTTACCAACAGCATTTCGACCGGGGTGATCCTGGCCGGTGTACTGCAAGGCGCGCTGGTAGAAAACTTTGGGCACTATGCGGTTTACTACCTGATTACTCTGCTTGCCATCCTGGCGCTGTGGATGAGTGCCAAAGTTCGCGAAGTGTGAGCTGTAACACCCGGTTAGTTGATACATATCATTGAGGAAACCGCTCCATTCTCACTAAGATAAACGGACTCAGAGCGTGAGCTTCACGCTCTTATCCATCTTGCTATTAAGATGCCGATCCCGTTGATAAAAGTGGGTATGTTATGGATAAACTAACGCCGCTCAAACCCGTTCCCTCCCTCTGTGCCGTTATCGCCGCTTTGCTGATCTGGTTTGTGATCCCTGTTCCAGAAGGGGTGGCACCGAATGCCTGGCATTTGCTGGCCCTGTTTATCGGGACCATCATTGCCATTATCGGCAAGGCGATGCCGATCGGCGCCGTATCCATCATTGCCATTGCGCTGGTGGCTGTGACCGGAGTGACCAACCCTGGCAAGCCGGGGGCCGCGCTGGACGATGCACTGAGTGGGTTCTCCAACCAACTCATCTGGCTGATCGGTTTCTCAATCATGATCTCTCTGAGCCTGAATAAAACAGGCCTGGGATCGCGCATTGGCTACTACTTTATCTCGCTGTTTGGCAAAAAAACGCTGGGGATCGCTTATGCGTTAACCCTGGCGGAAACCGTGCTGGCCCCGGTTACGCCGAGCAATACCGCCCGTGGCGGCGGGATTATCCACCCGATAATGAAATCGATAGCGGACAGTTTTGGCTCCAAGCCCGAGCTGAATACCTCCGGCAAGATTGGCCGCTATCTCTCGCTGGTGAACTACAACATCAACCCGATCACCTCGGCGATGTTTATCACCGCAACTGCGCCTAACCCGCTGATTGTCAATCTGATCGCCAAAGGGGCCGGTTCCGAGTTTGAACTGACCTGGGGCATGTGGGCGGTAGCGGCGCTGGTACCGGCGATCTGTTCGCTGATCGTCATGCCGCTGGTGGTTTATTGGCTGTATCCGCCGGAAATCAAAAGCACCCCGGATGCGCCATTGTTTGCACAGGATAAGCTGCAAACTCTGGGGCGGATAACCCTGCCAGAGAAAATCACGCTGGGCGTGTTTGCTCTGTTGCTGGTGCTGTGGGCCGGGGTTCCGGCGATGATTTTTGGCCCTGCACTGGCAGTTAACCCGACGACGGCTGCGGTAATTGGCCTGGCGATCCTGCTGGCAACCGGCGTACTCAGTTGGGACGACGTGTTGAAGCACAAAGGGGCCTGGGATACCGTGGTCTGGTTTGCCGCCTTGGTGATGATGGCGACCTATCTCGGCAAACTGGGTCTGATTGGCTGGCTGTCACAAACGGTAGGCTCGGGTATCGATCATATGGGGATGAGCTGGGTCGGGGGGACCATTTTGTTAACGCTCGTCTATCTCTATTCGCATTACTTCTTTGCCAGTACCACCGCGCACGTGACCGCCATGTTCGCCGCGTTCTTTGCCGCAGGTATTGCCCTTGGTGCACCACCGGCTCTGCTTGGCCTGATCCTGGCCTTCTCGTCTTCACTGATGATGTCGTTAACACATTATGCCACCGGTACCGCGCCAATCATCTTTGGGTCGGGCTATGCCACCCTGGGGGAATGGTGGAAAACCGGCTTTATCATGAGCGTGGTCAACCTGCTGATCTGGGCACTGATCGGGGGAGTATGGTGGAAGTGGCTGGGTTATTGGTGATGTTGATGAAAGCCTCACCCGCCGGGCGGCAGGTGAGGCTGAGGTTTAGTTCAGAAACGCCGGTTGCTGCGCCTCGTAGCGGGAAATCTCCGCTTCGTGCTGCAACGTCAGGCCAATGCTGTCCAAGCCGTTAATCATGCAGTGGCGGCGGAAGCTGTCGATCTCAAACGGGTAGCTTTTGCCTCCGGCATTCACCGTCTGGTTTTCCAGATCGACCACGAACTCCGTGCCTTCGTGCTCTGCAACCAGCTTAAACAGCGTATCCACATCCTGCTCGCTCAGCGTGACCGGCAGCAGCTGGTTGTTGAACGAGTTGCCGTAGAAGATATCCGCAAAGCTTGGTGCAATCACCACCTTGAAGCCGTAATCGGTCAGTGCCCATGGTGCGTGCTCACGGGATGAGCCACAGCCAAAGTTTTCCCGGGCTAACAGGATGCTGGCCCCTTTATAGCGCGGAAGGTTCAGCACAAACTCAGGGTTTGGCTGCTGGCCCGCGTCGTCCAGGAAGCGCCAGTCGTTGAACAGGTGCTGGCCGAAACCGGTGCGGGTGACTTTCTGCAGAAACTGCTTCGGGATAATGGCGTCGGTATCGACGTTGGCCGCGTCCAGAGGCACCACTAAGCCGGTATGTTGAGTAAATTTAGCCACGCTGGTGCTCCTTAATGCAATTCGCGGATGTCGGCAAAATGGCCGGTAACGGCAGCAGCGGCAGCCATTGCCGGGCTGACCAAATGGGTACGCCCACCGCGGCCCTGACGCCCTTCGAAGTTACGGTTGCTGGTTGAGGCACAGCGTTCGCCTGGGTTCAGACGGTCGTTGTTCATCGCCAGGCACATGGAGCAGCCTGGCAGACGCCATTCGAAACCAGCCTCGATAAAGATCTTGTCCAGACCTTCCTCTTCCGCCTGCGCTTTGACCGGGCCGGAGCCAGGCACCACAATTGCCTGCACGCCTGCGGCCACTTTACGGCCTTTGGCAATGGCAGCTGCGGCACGCAGATCTTCGATGCGTGAATTGGTGCAAGAGCCGATAAACACTTTATCGATTGCGACGTCAGTCAGCTTGATGCCGGGTTTCAGATCCATATAAGCCAACGCTTTTTCAGCTGAGGCACGTTCCACCGGATCGCTAAAGGAATCGGGGGTTGGGATCGCCTGATCGACCGCGATAACCTGCCCAGGGTTGGTGCCCCAGGTCACCTGTGGTGCGATATCTTCCGCGCGCAGGGTGATGGTGGTATCGAATTTGGCTTCGGCGTCGGACTTCATGGTGCGCCAGTAGGCCACGGCCTGCTCCCAGTTTTCCCCGGTAGGAGCGAACTGGCGGCCTTTCAGGTAATTGAAGGTGGTGTCGTCTGGCGCAACCAGGCCAGCTTTGGCACCCATCTCAATCGCCATGTTGCACAGCGTCATGCGGCCTTCCATGCTCAACGCTTCGATCGCTTTGCCACAAAATTCAACGACGTGGCCAGTACCGCCAGCGCTGCCGGTTTTGCCGATCACGGCCAGCACGATATCTTTGGCGGTGATACCTTCTGCGGCCTTGCCGGTGACTTCAATCTTCATCGTCTTGGCGCGGCCCTGCTTCAGGGTTTGGGTTGCCAGCACGTGTTCCACTTCCGAAGTACCGATACCGAACGCCAGCGAGCCAAAGGCGCCGTGCGTGGCGGTATGGGAGTCGCCACAGACGATGGTCATGCCCGGCAGCGTCATGCCTTGCTCAGGGCCGATAACGTGGACAATGCCCTGGAAGGGGTGGTTCAGGTCATACAGTGAGACGCCGAACTCTGCGCAGTTCTTGATCAGCTCTTGCATCTGAATGCGGGCCATCTCGCCACTGGCGTTGATGTCTTTGGTCTGGGTCGAAACGTTGTGATCCATGGTGGCAAAGGTCTTGCCCGGCTGACGCACTTTGCGCCCCATGGCACGCAGACCGTCGAAGGCCTGCGGTGAGGTCACTTCATGCACCAGATGTCGATCGATATACAGCAGCGGCGTCTCGTTTGGCGCTTCATGCACCACGTGGGCATCGTATAATTTCTGATATAAGGTCTTGGCCATGATTTACGCCCCCTCAGCCACGAAGCGGGCAATGATATCGCCCATTTCATTGGTGCCGATGGCTTTGCCAGCACCGGCCAGATCGGCGGTACGGTAGCCCTGTTCCAACGCCTGATTAATGGCGCGCTCGATCGCATCTGCAGCTTCATCGGCACCCAGGCTGTAACGCAGCAGCAGGGTGGCAGACAGAATTTGCGCGATCGGATTGGCAATGTTTTTGCCCGCGATGTCAGGTGCAGAACCACCGGCTGGTTCGTACAGGCCAAAGCCCTGTTCGTTCAAGCTGGCGGAAGGCAGCATGCCCATCGAGCCGGTGATCATGGCGCATTCGTCCGACAGGATGTCGCCGAACAGGTTGGAGCACAGCAGCACGTCGAACTGGGACGGATCTTTGATTAACTGCATGGTGGCGTTGTCGATATACATGTGCGACAGCGACACATCTGGGTAATCCTTGGCGACCTGAGTCACGACTTCACGCCACAGGATGGAGCTTTGCAACACGTTGGCTTTATCAATCGAGGTGACGATGTTGCGGCGCTTGCGGGCGGACTCGAAGGCGATACGGGCGATGCGTTCGATCTCAAAGCGGTGGTAGACCTCGGTATCAAAGGCGCGCTCATGCATGCCCTGGCCTTCACGGCCTTTGGGTTGGCCGAAGTAGATGCCGCCGGTTAACTCACGTACGCACAGAATGTCGAAGCCACGCGCGGCAATATCGGCACGCAGTGGGCAAAAATCTTCCAGACCTTGGTACAGGCGGGCAGGGCGCAGGTTGCTGAACAGTTTGAAGTGCTTACGCAGCGGCAGCAGCGCACCGCGCTCCGGCTGCTCTGCCGGTGGCAGGTGTTCCCATTTAGGGCCGCCCACCGAACCGAACAGGATGGCATCGGCCTGCTCGCAGCCGGCAACGGTCGCTGCGGGTAATGGGGTACTGTGGCGATCGATGGCAATGCCACCGACGTCATATTCACTGGTAGTGATGCGGATACCAAAGCGTTGGCGCACTGCATCCAACACTTTGTGGGCCTGGGCCATTACTTCCGGGCCGATCCCGTCTCCGGGCAAGACGGCAATGTGGTAAGTCTTAGTCATGTTCACACCGTTTCCTGATTATTTTGATGTTTGGTTTGCTGCAAGCGCTGCTTTTCTTTTTCTACTTGCTGAGAGCGCCAGATATTATTCAATACGTGGATCATCGCCTTGGCAGAAGATTCCACAATATCGGTTGCCAGGCCCACGCCATGGAAGCGGCGGCCATTGTAAGACACCACGATATCGACCTGGCCCAGAGCGTCGCGGCCCTGGCCTTTGGCGGTCAGTTGGTATTTCACCAGCTCAATCGGGTAGTCGGTAATGCGGTTGATGGCTTGGTAAACCGCATCGACCGGGCCGTTGCCCGTAGCGGCTTCGGACTTCTCTTCGTCGCCACATTTCAGTTTGACCGAGGCGGTAGCCATAATGCTGCTGCCGGACTGTACGCTGAAGTATTCCAGGCTGAAATGCTCTGGCTCTTCCTGCTGCTTGTTGATAAATGCCAGGGCTTCCAGATCGTAGTCGAACACCTGGCCTTTCTTGTCGGCCAGCTTCAGGAAAGCTGCGTACAGCACGTCCAGATTGTAATCCTGCTCCTTGTAGCCCATCTCTTCCATGCGGTGTTTTACCGCCGCGCGGCCGGAACGAGAGGTCAGGTTCAACTGGACATCTTTCAGACCGATGGTCTGCGGGGTCATGATTTCGTAGTTCTCGCGGTTTTTCAGCACGCCGTCCTGGTGGATACCGGAGGAGTGAGCGAAGGCGTTGGAACCGACGATGGCCTTGTTGGCTGGAATGGGCATATTGCACAGTTGGCTGACCAACTGGCTGGTACGGTAGATTTCCTGATGATTGATATTGGTATGCACCTGCATAAAGTCCTGGCGCACCTTGATGGCCATGATCACTTCTTCCAGTGAACAGTTACCGGCGCGTTCGCCGATGCCGTTCAAGGTGCCTTCTACCTGGCGGGCACCGGCCTGGACGGCAGCGATAGAGTTACCCACGGCCATGCCCAAATCGTCGTGGCAGTGGACGGAGATAATCGCCTTATCAATATTTGGCACGCGGTCGTACAGCGTAGTGATGATGCCGCCGAACTGGTTTGGCGTGGTATAGCCAACGGTATCAGGGATATTAATGGTAGTGGCACCGGCGTTGATGGCGGCTTCTACCACGCGGCACAGGTTATCAATCGGGGTTCGGCCAGCGTCTTCACAGGAGAACTCTACGTCATCGGTATAGTTACGGGCGCGTTTCACGGAGCGCACCGCCATTTCCAGCACCTGGTCGAAAGAGCGCTTCAGTTTGGATTCGATATGCAGGGTGGAGGTGGCCAGGAAGACGTGAATACGGAAGGCCTCGGCCACGCGTAATGCTTCGGCAGCGACGTCAATGTCGTTATCAACACAGCGTGCCAGACCACAAACGCGGCTGTTTTTGATCTGGCGGGCAATGGTTTGTACCGACTCGAAGTCCCCAGGGGAGGAGACTGGGAAGCCGACTTCCATTACATCGACACCCATTCTTTCCAGCGCCATGGCGATCTGGATTTTTTCTTTAACGCTCAGGCTCGCCTGCAGCGCCTGTTCACCATCACGCAATGTGGTATCGAAAATAATGACTTGTTGGCTCATCGTGTTGTTCCTTGTCGTGTTTGTTTCACGCTAAGCGGGTAAAAAAAAACCCGCGCAGTAGCGCGGGTTTTGCAGATGATGGGCTGAATCAGCTTTGAACCCCGTCCACCAGCGTACCGCGCACATAAGATGCGTTTAGTAGTAGGCCTAGTAGACGGTGGGTACGGATCATGGCGGTCAGCTTCTCTAAAATTGTTTCGTTGCCTAATTTGATACTTTATTGGCCGGGGCATGTCAACACCTGATTAAATCAGGGGTATTGAAAAGCGTGGCACCCGCGGGGATGGTGCTAGTTGGAAACTCGGTAAAACCCTCCTGGGCCAGCGCTAAATCCGCAGGTGATCGGGAGTTTATTAGCATAAATGGTTTGAAAGTGGCACTGTCGCATTGATTAACAACACTACTAGGTTAAAATTTTTCGTTGGCGCAAAAAACCAGCAAACGTGGTTTGATGGGATGCTGATGTTGCGGGCTTGATATTCATGGTGTCAATTTTTCGTTGTTGATCTATTCGTAATTCGTATTCTTAACGCTGAACTGAGCGGCTACAATCAATTAAGTGATGCTAAAGAGACCTATTTTGCTACGGCATGATTGTCCATTAACGCATTTTATGGTCTGATCCAGAGGTTGAGGGTACCAAACAGGTATCCATAACTCAGGTGTTTTGCCTGCCAATTTTGTTTGTATGCCATCGGCGAGTTGCGAACCGATGTGCCAAGGCTACCTAACGACGAACAATGCCTAATATGCACCGCTGTGACATATTTTTATAGGATGATGCCCGATTGCTATCTGACAAGTGTAGTCAAAAGGGATAACTAATTTCGCTGTGTGGGAATAACGTAGCGTGCCTTTTCCCGTTATTCCCCTGCGCGCTAGCGAGATTATCTACATGGGACTTAGTGGAGTTTGGATATGTCCGAATATAATTCAGGAACTGTCTTGAGGAAAGAAAACGGTGATATTCATTTGCGCAGTGTGGATCTTAATTTACTCACTGTTTTTGATGCAGTTATGCAGATGCAGAATATTACCAAGGCGGCAAATTCCTTAGGGATGTCGCAGCCGGCGGTCAGCAATGCCGTGTCGCGTTTGAAGATCATGTTCAACGACGAGCTGTTTGTCCGCTTCGGCCGTGGCATTCAGCCTACCATGCGCGCCCGCCAACTTTTTGGCCCGGTACGCCAGGCACTGCAGCTGGTACAAAATGAACTGCCAGGCGCTGGCTTTGATGCCCTGAGCAGCGAACGCCTCTTTGTGCTTTCTATCTGCAGCCCGCTAGATATTCGTCTGACAGCCAAAATAATCAACAACGTCAAGAGCATGGCTCCCAACGTGCAGATACAGACCAAGTCTTACATGAGCACTAACATCGAGCATCAGTTACGCTATCAGGAGACCGAGTTTGTTATTGGCTATAGCCGCCTTGAACATCCCGAGTTCCAGGATATTGCCTTATTCGATGATGAATTGACCCTGGTTGCCGCACAGTCTCACCCGCGCCTGGTGGGTACCATTAGCCAGAAACAGATGTTGGCGGAGCAGCATGCCGTCATCGCATTAGAGCGTTTTTGTTCCTTTAGCAAACCCTACTATCTTGACGAAACCCTACAACGCAATGTCACCCAGCAATGTACCGACCTGTTCAGCGTATTGAATCTGGTCGCCATGACCGAGATGGTGGCAATCGCTCCTCGTTGGTTTGCCCAGCAGCACGCACAAGCCTTGCAGCTAAAATTAATTCCGCTGCCTTGGGAGAGAAAAACCGCCACCTGTTATCTTTCCTGGCATGAGTCCGCCGAGCGTGATGAAGGCCATCAGTGGATGAAGTCCGTTCTTAGCCAAGCGGGTGTATTGCGCTAATTAGTGATTTATTGGCCCAGCGCGCTTTCGAGTGCGTCGGGTTGATAATGGATAGCGCAAAACAATAATTAAGAATAGGCTCAAGAGAAACTAAGATTATTCCGTATAATGACTCCATAGGAAATATCATTTACCCCGAGGGTTAATTAATTTGAGTGACTGAAACGCTATTCTGCCCCAAACGATACTGCCACTATTTTAACCTGTCACTTCTCCCTTCTTGTCGTCGATCCCACTTTGTCTGTTTGGTGTAAACCTTTCGCACTCCCTTTTGTCCAAGATCAAGAGAAATGAGTACAAGCGCGTTTTGGCTCACACTTCTACGCTGAAATCCCTTTTCCCACAGCCGGAGACTAGGTAGACTGCGCAAAAAAAGTAAACACGTGTAAGCTGAGATGTGAGAGCTTCCGCTCCGGTCGCGGTTAACTGGTTGATAAATTTCAGGCATAGAGCGCTATGACCAATACCTTGCAGCATTACCATCAGGTTGAACGTATACAGCATCAAATTACTAACCGTGCAGAACATACGGCTTTCCGTCAGTGGTCCCCTCAGGGAGAAACACGGTTGACCTGGGCGCAGGTTGGGGCGCATATGCAACATATTGGCTGCGCCTTGCTGGCACTGGGCGTTGAGGTACAGGAACGTATCGCGATTTTTGCCAACAACAGCATGGCCTGGTCGTTGGCCGATTTGGCGATCCTCGAACTGCGGGCGGTCAGCGTGCCGCTTTATGCCACCAACACCCCGGCTCAGGCGGCATTTATCATTAACGATGCCGATATCCGCATTCTGTTTGTCGGCGAGCAAGCACAGCTGGATGCCGCGATTGCGCTGCGTGGCGTATGCCCGCAACTGACCCATATTATTGTCTTTGATGCTTCAGCCGATTTGCGCGGCTGTGAGATTGCCCAACACCTTCATCATTTCGAACGTCTTGCGGATATCGAGCGTTTCGATGCCCTGCGTCAGCAAAGAATTGCCGAGCGCGATTTGAAGGATTTGTTCACCCTTATCTACACCTCAGGCACCACCGGGGAGCCGAAAGGCGTGATGCTTGACTACCGCAATATGGCCGCACAGCTGCAGCTGCATGACGATCGCCTTACGGTGACGGCGGATGACGTTTCCCTCAGCTTCCTGCCACTGTCACACGTGTTTGAACGTGCCTGGAGCTTCTTTATCATGCATTCGGGCGCGCAGAACGTTTATCTGCCCAATACCGACTGGGTGCGGGAAGCGATGGCCGATGTCAAACCGACCCTGATGTGCGCAGTGCCACGCTTTTATGAAAAAATCTTCAGTGCGGTGCATGAAAAGGTCGCTCGTGCGCCCTGGTTGCGGCGTGCCTTATTCCACTGGGCCATCGTCTGTGGTGAACGCAAGTTCCTTCAGGAAAGGGCAGGGAAACCGTTAGGCAAGCTGTTCGACCTCTCTCACCGCTGGGCTGACAAGCTGGTGTTAAGCAAGCTGCGGGGGATCCTGGGGGGGCGGGTGCGCTTCTTGCCAGCGGCCGGTGCCAAGCTTGATGACAACGTCATTCTGTTCTTCCAGGCGATGGGCATTAACATCAAATACGGCTATGGCATGACGGAAACCTGTGCCACGGTCTCCTGCTGGGAAGAAAACAACTTCCGCTTTGGTTCGATCGGCAAGCCACTGCCCGGCGTGGAAGTGCGCATTGGCGATGAAAATGAAATTCAGGTGCGTGGGCCAATAGTGATGCGCGGCTATTTCAATAAACCGCTGGAGACGGCCGATAGCTTTACCGCTGACGGCTGGCTGAAAACCGGCGATGCCGGCATGATCGACGATGGCGGCAACCTGTTTATTACCGAGCGGCTGAAGGATCTGATGAAGACCTCCGGCGGCAAATACATTGCGCCACAGATGCTGGAAGGTACCCTGGCGCAGGACCGCTTTATTGAACAGGTTGCGATCGTTGCCGATGCACGCAAATTTGTCTCCGCATTGATCGTTCCGAGCTTCGAGTCGTTGGAAGAGTATGCCAAATCGGTCAATCTGAAATATCAGGATCGGCTCGAGCTGCTGCGCAACAGCCATATCATCGAAATGTTCGAAAAGCGTCTGCGGGAGATGCAAAAAGAGTTGGCCCTGTTTGAACAGGTGAAAAAATTTACCCTGCTGCCGGCGGCCTTCTCGATGGAATTGGGGGAGCTGACTCCGACGCTGAAGCTGCGTCGCAAGGTGATCCTACAGCGTTACCAGCATGAAATTGAGTCCATGTATCAGGAAAAATGATGATAGGGGCGCGCAGGTGGACGAAAAATCCGCAGTCTCCCTTGCCTGATATAGTTCTGTAATTACCTCAACCCTCAAAACAATGCCTAGCTGAATAACCACTCAGCTAGTGCATAGTTTTGCCAAGCCGCGCATCTCCAGCCTGATGGCAATACCCTTGCCCACGATAAGCCATTTTGCCGTTTGCCTGCCCCATATTCTGACGCTATGTTAAGAGTCCAAAACGTCCATAAGATTTTTGGGGCCATGCCCCAGACAGGACAGGCGCTACGTTCCGGCGTCAGACAAGAACAAGCTATGTAAGCCTGGAGGCAAACCCATGGAAATATTGTCAGGAGCCGAGATGGTCGTCCGATCGCTGATCGATCAGGGCGTTAAGCATGTATTCGGCTATCCGGGCGGGGCGGTACTCGATATCTATGATGCCCTGCACACGGTGGGGGGCATCGATCATATTCTGGTGCGCCATGAGCAAGGGGCGGTGCATATGGCCGATGGCTATGCACGAGCGACTGGTGAAGTGGGCGTAGTGCTGGTCACTTCCGGCCCTGGGGCCACCAACGCCATTACCGGCATCGCCACCGCCTATATGGATTCCATCCCGATGGTGGTGCTATCTGGCCAGGTGCCGAGCTCGCTGATTGGCTACGATGCCTTCCAGGAGTGCGACATGGTGGGCATCTCCCGCCCGGTGGTAAAACACAGCTTCCTGGTCAAGCGTACCGAAGACATACCTTCCGTGCTGAAAAAGGCGTTTTACCTGGCTTCTACCGGCCGCCCTGGCCCTGTGGTGGTCGATCTGCCGAAGGATATCGTTGGCCCGGCGGTAAGAATGCCTTACGCGTATCCGCAGGACGTCAGCATGCGTTCCTACAACCCGACGGTGCAAGGACACCGCGGGCAGATCAAACGCGCCCTACAGACCATTCTGGCGGCAAAAAAGCCGATCATGTACGTGGGCGGCGGGGCCATCAATTCAGAGTGCCATGAAGAGTTGCTGCAACTGGCGGAAAAGCTGAACCTGCCGGTCACCTGTACGCTGATGGGGTTGGGGGCGTTCCCAGGGACTCACCGCCAAAGCGTCGGTATGCTGGGCATGCACGGCACCTATGAAGCCAACAAGACCATGCATCATTCCGACGTGATTTTTGCCGTTGGGGTGCGCTTTGACGATCGCACTACCAACAACCTGGCCAAATACTGCCCGGATGCCACGGTGCTGCATATCGATATCGACCCGACCTCCATTTCCAAAACGGTGGATGCCGATATTCCTATCGTTGGCGATGCCAAACAGGTGCTGACGCAGATGCTGGAACTGCTGGCGCATGAAGACAAAGCGCAGGATTTCGATGCGCTGCGTGACTGGTGGCAGTCCATTGAGCAGTGGCGCGCGCGCGATTGCCTGGGCTACAACAAAGACAGTGGCACCATCAAACCTCAGGCGGTGATCGAAACGCTGCACCGCCTGACCAAGGGCGATGCCTATGTCACCTCCGACGTTGGCCAGCACCAGATGTTTGCCGCACTCTATTATCCGTTCGATAAACCGCGCCGTTGGATCAACTCTGGTGGCCTGGGCACTATGGGCTTTGGCTTACCAGCCGCCCTTGGGGTGAAACTGGCACTGCCAGACGAAACGGTAGTGTGCGTCACCGGTGACGGCAGCATTCAGATGAATATCCAGGAGCTGTCCACGGCTCTGCAGTACAATCTGCCGGTGGTGGTGGTCAACCTCAATAACCGCTACCTGGGTATGGTGAAGCAGTGGCAGGACATGATCTATTCTGGCCGCCATTCGCAGTCCTATATGGATTCCTTGCCGGACTTCGTCAAGCTGGCGGAAGCCTATGGCCATGTCGGCATCGCCATTCGTACCCCGGATGAGCTGGAAAGCAAGCTGGCGCAGGCGCTGGCTGAAAAAGAACGTCTGGTGTTTGTCGATGTGACCGTCGACGAGACTGAACATGTTTATCCAATGCAGATCCGCGGTGGAAGCATGGACGAAATGTGGCTAAGCAAAACGGAGAGAACCTGATGAAGCGCCGTATCTTATCGGTATTACTGGAAAACGAATCCGGTGCGTTGTCGCGCGTCGTCGGGCTGTTCTCTCAGCGTGGCTACAACATCGAAAGCCTGACGGTTGCTCCTACCGATGATCCAACCTTGTCGCGCATGACGATCCAGACGGTGGGTGATGAAAAGGTACTGGAGCAGATAGAGAAGCAGTTGCATAAGCTGGTTGACGTTTTACGCGTCAGTGAGCTGGTGCAAGGGGCTCACGTTGAGCGTGAAATCATGCTGGTGAAGCTGCAGGCTAGCGGCTACGGTCGTGAAGAGGTGAAACGCAGCACGGATATCTTCCGTGGCCAGATTGTGGATGTCACCTCGTCGCTTTACACCGTGCAGTTGGCGGGGACCAGCGACAAGCTGGACGCCTTCCTCAACGCCGTACGTGAAGTGGCGGAAATCGTCGAAGTGGCCCGCTCGGGGATTGTTGGCGTGTCGCGCGGCGACAAGATTATGCGCTGATAGCGGGTTTTCTGCACTGTATCCGGGGCGTGGCAGGTTTGCTGCGCCCTTTCTTTTTAATTTTTTGCCCATTTGCTGGCACCTTTGGGCGAAAGCGGTTGCTCGGCCGTGTTTTCTGCTGTTAGATCGCCATTACGGGTTGAATAACCATAGTGACTATCATGGTTACTCATTACCCTTCCGCTTTCGGTTCGCTGCATGCTTAGCCGTACATTGAAAGCGTGGGGTAAACAACGCCACAGGATCCATTGTCATTTTGAGAGTCATTTAAAGGGGTTAACGTGAAACTGGATGAAATCGCGCGTCTCGCAGGCGTTTCGCGCACTACGGCCAGTTATGTCATCAACGGCAAGGCGAAGCAGTATCGTGTCAGCGATAAAACCGTCGAAAAAGTGATGGCCGTGGTCAGGGAGCACAATTATCACCCGAATGCCGTAGCGGCAGGGCTGCGTGCAGGCCGCACTCGTTCTATCGGCCTGGTGATCCCGGATCTGGAAAATACCAGCTATACCCGCATCGCCAACTACCTGGAACGCCAGGCGCGTCAGCGCGGTTATCAACTGTTGATCGCCTGCTCGGAAGATCAGCCGGATAATGAAATGCGCTGTATTGAGCACCTGCTGCAACGCCAGGTCGATGCGATCATCGTCTCCACGGCGTTACCGCCGGAGCATCCTTTCTATCAACGCTGGGCTAACGATCCTTTCCCGATTATTGCATTGGATCGCGCTCTGGATCGTGAACACTTTATCAGCGTGGTGGGGGCCGATCAGGAAGACGCCTTTGCCCTGGCGCAGGAGTTACGCACTTTCCCCGCCAAGTCGGTGTTGTATCTGGGGGCTTTGCCTGAGCTTTCGGTCAGCTTCTTGCGTGAGCAGGGGTTCCGTCAGGCCTGGCAGGATGATGAGCGGCAGGTGGATTATCTGTATGCCAACAGCTATGAACGTGAAGCAGCTGGCGTACTGTTCGCTGAATGGTTGAAAACCCATCCGATGCCACAGGCGCTGTTTACCACCTCATTCTCGCTGTTGCAGGGCGTGATGGACGTAACGCTGAAACAGCGTGGGCGTTTACCGGCGGATCTGGCAATTGCCACCTTTGGTGATCATGAGCTATTGGATTTCCTGGAGTGCCCAGTGCTTGCCGTGGCCCAGCGGCACCGTGATGTTGCCGAGCGGGTGCTGGAACTGGTGCTTGCCAGCCTGGATGAACCGCGTAAACCCAAACCGGGTATGACGCGCATTCGCCGTAACCTGTTCCGCCGCGGTAGCCTGAGCCGCAAGTAATCTTCAAGGGGCCGTCATTCGGCCCCTAAACGTAACCCACCACGCGAAACAGCCTGCGGCAATATTCCAGAAAATAGCCGTACACCACGCCCATCGCCATTGAGATCACCGCATTACTGGTCACCGCGGCCAGGATCTGCTGGCCGTCAGCACCCACGCTCCACAGAATGGCTGCGTAAACCGGCGATTGGAAACTGACATAAGCCAACAGATCGGCCAGGTTACGCAGCAAAAACTGCCCGCGTGGGCTGCGGCGTGCGGTGGCGATAAAGAAATCGCGGTAGCGGCCGTAGGGCCAGGCGATCAGGATATTGACGGGGATCGATACCACCCGGGAGGAGAGCGATTGGCTAAAGCTCATGCCCGAAATCAGTATTTCAATCGCCATCCCGACGATAAAACAGTACACCACCAGCGCAAAAGTATCGGCGGCAGCGCTGCGCCATGGTGAAACGGCTCTAGACATGACACGATCCCTGAATTTATCGGTTAATATGTTGTTTGTTAATGTTAATTAGGTGTTATTAACTGACCTTTGTGCTATTTAGTAGTCTACTTGACTGCATTGATTGTTATAAGTGGCTTAAAATTTTTATTTTTAACATTTGGGTGATTTTTATCCTGACAATAGGGGGGAAAGCGCGTAAAGCAGGAATTTAAAATTGCAGTTGTAGAAATTATCATTATTAACAGTGCGTTATGATTATGTGGCGACGGTGAGATGACGGTTTTGCGGCTGATTTAGCGATAGGCTCACTAAATTTACGTATATTCCTAAAGTCGCAAAAAAATCCAGATGAATTGTAAATAGGTGTTTTGAGAATAATCTTACCATTTTGATTTGAATCATAATTAGCGGCTTGAGCCAGTGCTTCGCCATTTATTTTATCTTTGGGTTGTTCTTTGACGGAATAATTGAAGTAAAATAGCGCGCCGTTGGCAGCGAAATACTCGCTGAGTGTTATTAACTCAAGGGCTTATCGCATTTCCCTGCTGGCAGGCGGCTTGCGGCCAAGCCTTGACCGATGCGGGATGCGGTGGGGTTGTCCCCGCCGAGAGCGATGTTGAAAAGTGAGACCTGGATTGCAGAAGGACATAATGAGTTATTTAATCGTCAATTTGTGTTTATTTTAATCACACTCTTTCCGCTTAGAAAATTCTCCTCTTTAATCATGATGTTAATTTATATTCATGCAATAAATAGCGTTCCTTTCGTGAGCCAGCCTCCAGAATATGCCTATAAATATTGCCAAACCGCTCTTGCTCTGGCTTGACAAGGTTTTCATACCCTCCGTAAACTCCCTTATGTGGGAATTTGTGGTGTAAAGTGGTGAAAAGGGTCACGAGGGGGTAGCTCAGGTATGTTTCGTGGGGCAACGCTGGTCAACCTCGACAGTAAAGGACGGCTCGCCGTACCAACCCGTTATCGGGATTTACTGAATGAGGAATCGCAAGGCCAAATGGTTTGCACCATTGACCTCCATCAGCCCTGCCTGCTGCTTTATCCATTACCTCAATGGGAAATCATCGAGCAAAAGTTGTCCCGTCTGTCGAGCATGAATCCCGCCGAGCGCCGCGTCCAGCGCTTGCTGTTGGGCCATGCCAGCGAGTGTCAGATGGATAATGCCGGCCGGTTGCTGTTAGCCAATACGCTACGCCAACATGCCGGGCTTACTAAAGAAGTGATGCTGGTCGGGCAGTTCAACAAGTTTGAACTGTGGGATGAACAGACCTGGTATCAACAAGTCAAGGATGATATTGACGCGGAACAATCCACTCAGGAACCGTTGTCTGAGCGGCTACAGGACTTGTCACTATAAGCATGCTGGAAAATTATAAACATACGACCGTATTGCTGGATGAGGCCGTGAAGGGTCTCAATATTCGCAGTAACGGCATCTACATCGACGGTACTTTTGGTCGCGGTGGTCATTCTCGTCTGATCTTGTCCCAACTGGGGCCGGAAGGACGCTTGTTGGCTATCGATCGCGATCCGCAGGCAATTGCCGCAGCTCAATCTATTGCAGACCCACGTTTTACTATCATCCACGGACCGTTTTCCGATTTGGCTGACTATGTGCAGCAACGGGAACTGGTGGGCAAGATCGACGGCGTATTGCTCGACTTGGGTGTTTCTTCCCCTCAGTTGGATGACGCAGAACGCGGATTTTCCTTTATGCGTGACGGCCCGCTGGATATGCGTATGGACCCTTCAAGCGGCCAATCCGCCGCCGAATGGTTGATGAAAGCGGAAGCCGACGATATTGCCTGGGTGCTGAAAACCTTCGGTGAAGAGCGCTTCGCCAAACGCATCGCCCGCGCCATCGTAGAAAGAAACCGCGTAGAGCCGATGACCCGTACCAAGGAACTGGCCGAGCTGATCGCCCATGCCAGCCCGTTCCGTGATAAGCATAAACACCCGGCAACCCGCAGTTTCCAGGCGATCCGTATCTACATCAACAGCGAGCTGGAAGAGATCGAGCGTGCGCTGGACGGTGCATTAGCCGTGTTGGCACCAGAAGGCCGCCTGTCGATCATCAGCTTCCATTCGTTGGAAGACCGTATCGTCAAAAGCTTTATGCGCCACCACAGCCGTGGTGCCCAGGTTCCGGCAGGAATTCCGCTAACCGAAGCGCAGTTGCGTGAAATGGGCGGCCGTACGCTGAAAGCCTTGGGCAAAATGAAGCCAGGTGATGTTGAAGTGGCGGAAAACCCACGGGCGCGCAGTTCCGTACTGCGTATTGCCGAGAGGATGCCTGCGTGATTGGTAATGAGCGCCACGGTTTAGTTGGCGTCATCGGAGGCGATCTGCTGCGTAACGCCAAGATCCCGCTGATTTTGATGATTGCCGCGCTGGTTTCCGCCGTGTTTGTGGTGACCACCGCGCACCGTACCCGCCTGCTGACCGCCGAGCGCGAACAGTTGGTGCTGGAGAGAGATGCGCTGGATATCGAATGGCGCAACCTGATCCTGGAAGAGAATGCCCTTGGCGATCACAGCCGCGTAGAGCGTATCGCCACCGAAAAACTGCAGATGCAACACGTTGATCCATCGCAGGAAATTATTATTGTCAAGCCATGAGTGGTTTAGCCGAAGTCACGATACGGAGCAATTAGCTAACGCATGAAAGCAGTACGTCCCGGTAAGAAGTTGAAACGCCAGGAAGATCAGGCCAGCTTTGTCAGCTGGCGTTTTGCGTTGCTGTGCGGCTGTATTCTGTTGGCGCTGGTTGGGCTGATGCTGCGTGTGGCTTATTTGCAGGTGATCAATCCGGATCGGTTGGTGAAAGAAGGCGACATGCGTTCGTTACGCGTGCAGTCGGTTCCCACCGCTCGCGGCATGATTAGCGACCGCTATGGCCGACCGCTGGCGGTGAGCGTGCCGGTGAATGCCGTGTGGGCCGATCCGAAAGAGTTGAACGAACGCGGGGGTATTACGCTGGATTCGCGCTGGAAAGCGCTGTCCGACGCGTTGCAAATTCCGCTCGATCAGCTCTCCAATCGTATCAATGCCAATCCGAAGGGGCGTTTTGTCTATCTGGCCCGGCAGGTTAACCCGGCGATTGGTGATTACATCCACAAGCTGAAATTGCCTGGCATCTACCTGCGCCAGGAATCGCGCCGCTACTACCCGTCTGGCCAGGTTACTTCTCATATCATCGGCGTGACCAACATTGACGGCGAAGGGATCGAAGGAGTCGAAAAGAGCTTTGATCGCTGGCTGACCGGCCAACCGGGCGAAAGAACAGTACGTAAAGACCGCTATGGCCGAGTGATCGAGGACATCTCCTCGGTAGACAGCCAGGCGGCGCACAATCTGGCATTGAGCATCGATGAACGCCTGCAGGCGTTGGTCTATCGTGAATTGAATAACGCCGTCGCCTTCAATAAGGCGGAGTCTGGTACCGCAGTGCTGGTGGACGTGAACACCGGCGAAGTATTGGCGATGGCCAACAGCCCATCGTACAACCCGAACAATATGGCCGATACGCCGAAAGACACCATGCGTAACCGTGCCATTACCGATATTTTTGAACCTGGTTCTACCGTGAAACCGATGGTGGTAATGACGGCGTTGCAGCGCGGCGTAGTGAAAGAAAATAGCGTGCTCAATACCATTCCTTACCGCATTAACGGCCATGAAATCAAAGATGTGGCGCGTTATTCGGAACTGACCATGACCGGGATCTTGCAGAAGTCGAGTAACGTCGGTGTTTCAAAGCTGGCGTTAGCGATGCCGTCCTCAGCGTTAGTAGATACTTACTCACGTTTTGGGCTGGGAAAAGCGACCAATTTGGGGCTGGTCGGAGAAAGCAGTGGCTTATACCCAAAAAAACAACGGTGGTCTGACATAGAGAGGGCCACCTTCTCTTTCGGCTACGGGCTAATGGTAACCCCGTTACAGTTAGCGCGAGTCTATGCCACGATCGGCAGCCTGGGCGTTTATCGCCCATTGTCGATCACCAAGGTTGACCCTCCGGTTGCCGGTGAACGCGTCTTCCCTGAGGCTACCGTGCGTACGGTAGTGCACATGATGGAAAGCGTCGCCTTGCCGGGCGGTGGTGGGGTGAAAGCCGCCATCAAGGGTTATCGTATTGCCATTAAAACCGGTACCGCCAAAAAGGTCGGGCCGGATGGTAAATACGTCAACCGATATATCGCTTATACCGCGGGGGTGGCGCCAGCTAGCCAGCCTCGTTTTGCTCTGGTGGTGGTCATCAACGACCCACAGGGTGGGAAATACTACGGTGGTGCAATTTCCGCGCCGGTGTTTGGTGCCATCATGGGGGGCGCGCTGCGGATCATGAACGTTCAGCCAGATGCGTTGCCCACCGGTGACAAAAGCGAATTAGTGATTAATAACAAAGAGGGTTCAGGTGGCCGATCGTAATTTGCGCGATTTACTCGCTCCGTGGGTGCCAACGGCACCCGAGCGCGCGCTGCGGGAAATGATATTAGACAGCCGTATTGCGGCTGCCGGGGATCTGTTTGTCGCCGTAGTTGGCCATCAAACGGATGGACGCCGCTATATTCCGCAAGCCATCGCCCAAGGGGTTGCCGCCGTTATCGCCGAAGCGGAAGGCGAAGCTGAAGACGGTAAAATTTGCGAAATGCACGGCGTGCCGGTGATTTACCTGAGCCAACTTGGCCAGCGCCTGTCGGCGTTAGCCGGGCGTTTCTATCATCAGCCTGCCGAACGTCTGCGCTTGATTGGCGTGACGGGGACCAACGGTAAAACTACCACCACCCAACTGTTAGCCCAGTGGAGCCAACTGTTGGGCGAAACTGCCGCCGTGATGGGCACCGTGGGCAACGGTTTGTTAGGCCAGGTTTGCCCAACGGAAAATACCACCGGTTCTGCGGTCGATGTGCAGCACGTGCTTAACGATCTGGCGCAGCAAGGGGCCACCTTGGCCGCGATGGAAGTCTCCTCTCATGGCCTGGTGCAACACCGCGTGGCGGCTTTACCCTTTGCCGCAGCCGTATTCACCAACCTGAGCCGCGATCACCTGGATTACCACGGTGATATGGCCAGCTACGAAGCGGCCAAATGGTCACTGTTTGCTGGCCACGACGTTGGTCAGGCGATCATCAACGCCGACGATGAAGTCGGGCAGCGTTGGCTGGCCAAACTGCCAGACGCGGTGGCCGTCACCATGCAGGACAATTTGCAGCCTGGCTGTCATGGCCGCTGGCTGAAAACCACCGCGGTGGAGTATCACGATAACGGTGCCACCATCCACTTCAGCTCAAGCTGGGGCAACGGCGAGATCGAAAGCCGCCTGATGGGGGCCTTCAACGTCAGTAACCTGATCCTGGCATTGGCAACGCTGCTGTCACTCGGTTACCCGTTTGAGAAACTGGTTAACACGGCCAATCAGCTGCAGCCGGTCTGTGGCCGGATGGAAGTCTTCAATGCGCCAGGCAAGCCGACGGTGGTGGTGGATTATGCCCACACTCCGGATGCGCTGGAAAAAGCGCTGGAAGCCGCTCGCCTGCATTGCCAAGGGCAACTGTGGTGCGTGTTTGGCTGCGGTGGCGACCGTGATAGAGGTAAGCGCCCACTTATGGGTGGCATTGCCGAACAGTTTGCCGACCGGGTGGTGATAACGGATGACAATCCGCGCACCGAAGAACCGCAGGCCATCATCAAGGATATTCTGGCCGGGCTGCTGGATGCCGGGCATGTACAGGTGATCCACGGGCGCGCCGAAGCCGTGACCAGCGCCATCATGCAAGCCAAAGAGCAGGATGTGGTACTGGTGGCGGGTAAAGGTCACGAGGATTACCAACTGGTGGGTAACCGTCGTCTGGATTACTCCGATCGCACCACCGTCGCACGTTTGCTGGGGGTGCTGGCATGATCCCGGTCTCGCTTCAGACGCTGGCGGCGGTATTGGATGCCGAGCTGATCGGCACCGACTGCATCATTACCGAAGTGACGAGGGATACTCGTCAGGTCACTGCAGGTTGCCTGTTTGTGGCCCTGAAAGGCGAGCGTTTCGATGCTCACGACTTTGCCGCCGATGCTGTCGCCGCTGGCGCAGGCGCTTTGCTGGTAAGTAAGCGCTTATTGGTGGAGGCTCCGCAACTGGTGGTGAAAGATACCAGTCTGGCACTGGGGCAGTTTGCCGCCTGGGTACGTCAGCAGGTGCCAGCCAAAGTGGTGGCGCTGACCGGTTCATCGGGCAAGACCTCGGTGAAAGAGATGACCGCGGCCATTTTACGTGAATGTGGCGAAGTGCTGCATACCGCCGGGAATTACAATAACGAGATCGGCGTGCCGCTAACGCTGCTGCGTTTAGAGCCGCAGCATGATTTTGCGGTGGTTGAACTGGGTGCCAACCATATCGGTGAGATTGCCTATACCACCGCTTTGGCGCAACCGCAGAGCGCGCTGGTGAATAATCTGGCCGCTGCCCATCTGGAAGGTTTTGGCTCACTGGCAGGCGTTGCGCAGGCCAAGGGCGAAATCTTTGCCGGTTTGCCGGCGGATGGCGTGGCGATCCTCAACGCCGATAGCAACGACTGGCCGCATTGGCAGGCGCAGTTACAGGGTAAGACAGTCTGGCGTTTCTCTCCCCAGGCTGCGGAATCTGTGGATTTCTTTGCCAGCGATATCCAGGTGAAAGGGAGCGTGACTCACTTCACCCTGCACAGCCCGTTCGGCACGGTGGCGATTGAGTTGCCATTGCCGGGCCGCCATAACGTGGCGAATGCGTTGGCGGCAGCAGCACTGGCGATGTCGGTTGGCGCTACGCTGGCCGCCGTGAGTGCAGGTTTGCAACAGCTTCAGGCGGTGCCTGGGCGCTTGTTCCCGATCGCCTTGGCGCAAGGCAAGCTGTTGCTCGATGACAGCTACAACGCCAACGTCGGCTCCATGACGGCAGCGGCGCAGGTGTTGGCAGAAATGCCAGGTTATCGCGTGATGGTCGTTGGCGATATGGCCGAGTTGGGTGCAGAGGCCGAAGAGTGTCATCGCCAGGTGGGTGAAGCTGCCCGTCTGGCCGGTATTGATAAAGTCATCAGCGTGGGTGGGCTGAGCCAGGTATTGAGCTCTGCCGCCGGTAACGGTGAACATTATCAGGATAAAACAGCAGTGACCGCGCGCGTAGCGGAACTACTCTCAGCACATGCGGTAATTACCGTGTTAATCAAAGGTTCACGTAGTGCCGCAATGGAGCAGGTAGTACGCGCGTTACAGGAGAAAGCACCATGTTAGTTTGGCTGGCCGAACATTTGGTCAAATATTACTCAGGCTTCAACGTCTTTTCTTATCTGACGTTCCGGGCCATTGTCAGCCTGCTGACCGCGCTGTTCCTTTCCCTGTGGATGGGGCCGAAGGTGATCAAACGCCTGCAGGAAATGTCCTTTGGTCAGGTAGTGCGTAACGATGGGCCAGAATCGCACTTTAGCAAGCGCGGCACGCCGACCATGGGCGGCATCATGATCCTGACCTCCATCACCATTTCGGTGCTGATGTGGGCCTATCCGTCCAACCCTTACGTGTGGTGCGTGCTGTTCGTGCTGGTGGGTTATGGCATCGTCGGCTTTGTCGATGACTATCGCAAAGTGGTGCGCAAAGATACTCGGGGGTTGATTGCCCGCTGGAAATATTTCTGGCAGTCGGTGATTGCCCTGGTCGTGGCCTTTGCCATGTATGCCGTAGGAAAAGACACGCCAGCCACCGAGCTGGTTGTGCCGTTCTTTAAGGACATCATGCCGCAGTTGGGCTTGCTGTACGTGGCGTTGGCCTACTTCGTGATTGTCGGCACCAGCAACGCGGTCAACCTGACCGATGGGCTGGATGGCCTGGCGATCATGCCAACCGTGTTTGTAGCGGCGGGCTTTGCGCTGGTGGCCTGGGCGACCGGTAACATGAACTTCGCCAACTACCTGCATATTCCGTATCTGCGTCATGCCGGTGAGTTGGTCATCGTCTGCACCGCGATCGTCGGGGCAGGGTTAGGTTTCTTATGGTTTAACACCTACCCGGCTCAGGTGTTTATGGGTGACGTGGGTTCACTGGCACTGGGCGGAGCGTTGGGTACCATCGCCGTGCTGCTGCGCCAGGAGTTCTTGTTGCTGATCATGGGCGGCGTGTTCGTGGTTGAAACGCTGTCGGTGATCCTGCAGGTGGGATCGTTCAAGCTGCGCGGGCAACGTATTTTCCGCATGGCGCCGATCCACCATCACTATGAATTGAAAGGCTGGCCAGAACCACGGGTGATCGTGCGCTTCTGGATTATTTCGCTGATGCTGGTGCTGATTGGCCTGGCGACGCTGAAGGTGCGCTGATTATGGTGGATTATCAGGGTAAAAAAGTGGTCATCATCGGGTTGGGCCTTACCGGCCTTTCCTGCGTTGATTTCTTTATGATCCGTGGCGTGACGCCGCGGGTTATGGATACCCGTATTTCGCCACCGGGCCTGGATCAACTGCCCGAGAGCGTTGAACGTCATCTGGGTTCTCTGAACCAGGAATGGTTGTTGTCTGCGGATTTGATTGTGGCTAGCCCAGGCATGGCATTAGCGACTCCGGCTTTGAGCGCTGCCGCCGATGCCGGGGTTGAGATCGTCGGTGACGTTGAGCTGTTCTGCCGTGAAGCCCAGGCGCCAATTGTGGCGATCACCGGTTCCAACGGCAAGAGCACCGTCACCACGCTGGTGGGCGAAATGGCCAAGGCCGCTGGTTGGGCCGTGGGCGTTGGGGGCAATATCGGCCTGCCAGCGCTGAGCCTGCTGCGTCAGGAGTGCCAACTGTACGTGCTGGAGCTGTCGAGCTTCCAATTGGAAACCACTCACAGCCTGCATGCCGCAGCGGCAACCATTTTGAACGTGACCGAAGATCATATGGATCGCTATCCATTTGGCCTGCAGCAATACCGTGCCGCCAAATTGCGCGTCTATGAAAATGCCCAAGTCTGTGTAGTGAATGCGGACGACGCGCTGACCATGCCGGTGCGCGGTGCTGATGAGCGCTGTGTCAGCTTTGGTGCCGACGTAGGGGACTACCACCTCAACCGCCAGCAGGGCGAAATCTGGCTGCGGGTGAATGGTGAGAAAGTCCTCAATACCAGCGAGATGAAGCTCACCGGTCGCCATAACTTTACCAATGCGTTGGCGGCCCTGGCCCTGGCCGATGCCGTCAAGCTGCCGCGTGCGTCCAGCCTGAAAGCGCTGACGACCTTTACCGGCCTGGAGCACCGTTTCCAACTGGTGTGGGAACACAATGGCGTGCGCTGGATTAACGATTCCAAAGCCACCAACGTCGGCAGCACCGAGGCGGCGCTGAACGGCCTGCAGGTTAAGGGCATGCTGCATCTGCTGTTGGGCGGTGATGGCAAGTCTGCGGACTTCTCGCCGCTGGCGCGCTATCTGCAAGGTGACAACGTGCGCTTGTACTGCTTTGGCCGCGATGGCGCACAGCTGGCACAGCTGCGTCCGGAAGTAGCCACGCAGACAGAAACGATGGAGCAGGCGATGCAGGCCATTGCCCGCCAGGTGACATCAGGCGATATGGTGCTGTTGTCACCGGCCTGTGCCAGCCTGGATCAGTTCCGTAATTTTGAAGTGCGTGGCAACGAGTTTGCCCGTCTGGCACAGGAGCTGGGCGGATGAGACTACGGGTGCCGACGTTCGGCCTGACCAACAAGCTGAAAGACTGGGTGATGGGATCGCGTGAAAGCGATACGAGCAGCATGGTGCTGTATGACCGTACCCTGCTGTGGCTGACCTTTGGCCTGGCGATTGTTGGTTTTGTGATGGTGACGTCGGCCTCGATGCCTATCGGCCAGCGCCTGGCAGAGGATCCGTTCCTGTTTGCCAAGCGTGATGCACTTTACCTTGGCCTGGCGTTCGGCCTGTCGTTGGTAACACTGCGTATCCCGATGGCCGTTTGGCAGCGTTATAGCAACGTCATGCTGCTGTTATCGATAGTCTTGTTGCTGGTGGTGCTGGTGGTTGGTAGCTCGGTAAACGGGGCTTCACGCTGGATTTCACTGGGTCCGTTGCGTATCCAGCCCGCTGAATTATCCAAGTTGTCGCTGTTTTGCTACCTGGCGAGCTATCTGGTGCGCAAGGTAGAGGAAGTCCGCAGCAACTTTTGGGGCTTCTGTAAGCCAATGGGTGTGATGGTGGTGCTAGCGGTGCTGCTGCTGGCCCAGCCGGATTTGGGGACGGTGGTGGTGCTGTTTATCACCACGCTGGCGATGCTGTTTCTGGCCGGGGCAAAGATGTGGCAGTTCCTGGCGATCATCGGATCGGGCGTGTTTGCCGTGGGGCTGCTGATTATCGCGGAACCTTACCGTATGCGCCGTGTGACTTCGTTCTGGAACCCATGGGCCGATCCGTTTGGCAGTGGTTACCAGCTAACCCAGTCGCTGATGGCGTTTGGCCGCGGCGAGTTCTGGGGGCAAGGGCTGGGCAACTCGGTACAGAAACTCGAGTATTTACCCGAGGCGCATACCGACTTTATCTTCTCCATTTTGGGCGAAGAACTGGGCTATATCGGTGTGGTTTTGGCCCTGTTAATGGTATTCTTCGTCGCTTTTCGCGCGATGTCGATAGGCCGCAGGGCGTTGGAGATAGACCAGCGATTTTCCGGTTTTCTGGCATGTTCGATCGGTGTCTGGTTCAGTTTCCAGGCGTTGGTGAACGTCGGTGCGGCAGCGGGGATGTTGCCAACCAAAGGCTTGACCTTGCCACTGATAAGTTACGGCGGCTCGAGCCTGATCATTATGTCGACGGCGATCGTGCTGTTGCTGCGAATTGATTATGAAACGCGCCTGACCAAAGCGCAGGCGTTTGTGAAGAGGTAGCGGATGAGCGGTAAAGCTAAGCGTTTAATGGTGATGGCAGGCGGTACCGGCGGGCACGTGTTTCCGGGGCTGGCGGTCGCGCATCATCTGATGGCGCAGGGCTGGCAGGTTCGCTGGCTCGGCACCGCAGACCGAATGGAAGCCGATCTGGTGCCAAAGCACGGGATCGAGATTGATTTTATCCGCATCTCCGGGCTGCGTGGCAAAGGCCTAAAGGCTCAGTTGACCGCACCGGTGCGTATCTGGCAGGCGGTGCGCCAGGCGAAAGCGATCATGCGTAGTTATCAGCCGGACGTGGTGCTGGGGATGGGCGGTTACGTTTCCGGCCCTGGCGGTTTGGCTGCCTGGCAGTGTGGTATCCCGGTAGTGCTGCATGAGCAGAACGGCATTGCGGGCCTGACTAACCGCTGGCTCTCAAGGATTGCCAAGAAAGTGTTACAGGCGTTCCCAGGGGCGTTTCCGAATGCGGACGTCGTGGGTAACCCGGTACGTACCGATGTGTTGGCGCTGCCGCTACCTGCCGAGCGTCTGAACGGGCGTGAAGGGCCAATCCGTGTGCTGATTATCGGCGGTAGCCAAGGTGCGCGCGTGCTGAATCAGACAGTTCCTGAAGTCGCCGCGCTGCTGGGCGATAGAATAGTCCTCTGGCATCAGGTAGGTAAGGGCGCATTGCCAACGGTACTGCAGGACTACGAGAGGGTAGGGCAGACCGGGCACAAGGTGACCGAGTTTATTGATGATATGGCAGAGGCCTACGCCTGGGCGGATGTGGTGGTGTGCCGTTCTGGCGCGCTGACCGTCAGCGAAGTGGCGGCGGCGGGATTACCGGCCATTTTTGTGCCGTTCCAGCACAAAGATCGTCAGCAATACTGGAACGCGCGCCCTCTGGAAGAGGCCGGTGCGGCCAAAATTATCGAACAACCGCAGTTTACTGCCGATGTCGTGGCGGAACTGCTGGCAAGCTGGGATCGCCCAACGCTGTTGAAGATGGCCGAAAAGGCCCGCGCGGTAGCGATCCCGGATGCAACAGAACGCGTGGCGGCAGAAATTATTCGTGCAGCCCTGTAAGGCCGTCGGGGTTACCCCTGTTGAGCTAAATCGAACCTGATAGATAGAGAAGTGATGAATACACAACAATTGGCGAAACTACGTACTTTCGTGCCCGAGATGCGACGCGTCCGGCACATTCACTTTGTTGGCATCGGTGGTGCCGGCATGGGTGGTATCGCCGAGGTGTTGGCCAACGAGGGTTATCAGATCAGCGGTTCCGACCTGGCGCCGAACCCGGTCACCCAGCAGTTGAGTGAGCTTGGGGCAACGATTTACTTCCATCACCGCCCAGAAAACGTGCTGGATGCCAGCGTGGTAGTGGTTTCGACCGCTATCCCGGCAGACAACCCGGAGATCGTCGCAGCCCGCGAGGCGCGCATTCCGGTGATCCAGCGGGCAGAAATGCTGGCCGAGCTGATGCGCTATCGCCATGGCATTGCCATCGCCGGTACGCACGGTAAAACCACTACCACGGCGATGGTGTCCAGTATTTACGCCGAAGCCGGTCTTGACCCAACGTTTGTTAACGGTGGGCTGGTGAAAGCGGCGGGTACCCACGCGCGTTTGGGCTCTAGCCGTTACCTGATTGCGGAAGCGGATGAGAGCGACGCGTCGTTCCTGCATTTGCAACCGATGGTGGCGATTGTCACCAACATCGAAGCCGACCATATGGATACCTACCATGGCGACTTCGAGAATTTGAAGCAGACGTTTATCACCTTCCTGCATAACCTGCCGTTCTATGGTCGTGCGGTAATGTGCATTGACGATCCGGTCGTGCGTGAGTTGTTGCCGCGCGTGGGTCGCCATATCACCACTTACGGCTTTAGCGAGGATGCGGATGTGCGTATCGAGAGCTATAGCCAGATCGGGCCGCAGGGGCACTTTACCCTGAGCCGTCAGGATAAGCCGTTGATGACGGTCACCCTGAATGCACCGGGCCGCCATAACGCCTTGAACGCGGCGGCGGCGGTTGCCGTGGCGACGGAAGAAGGCATTGCCGACGAAGCCATTCTGCGTGCGCTGGCCGGTTTCCAGGGGACGGGGCGTCGCTTCGATTTCCTGGGGGAGTTCCCATTGGCGGCGGTGAACGAAAAACAGGGTAGTGCCATGTTGGTGGACGATTATGGCCACCACCCAACGGAAGTGGATGCGACCATCAAGGCCGCGCGTGCCGGTTGGCCAACCAAGCGGGTGGTGATGATCTTCCAGCCGCACCGCTATACCCGTACTCGCGATCTGTATGACGATTTCGCCAACGTATTGTCGCAGGTTGACGTGTTGCTGATGCTGGATGTCTATCCGGCGGGTGAAGCTCCGATCCCTGGCGCTGATAGCCGTAGCCTGTGCCGCACCATTCGCAATCGCGGCAAACTGGATCCGATCCTGGTGTCCGATGCGGATACCGTGCCAACGCTGTTGGCGCAGCTGTTGCAAGGCGACGACCTGGTGCTGGTGCAAGGGGCTGGCAATGTCGGTAAAATCGCGCGCCGGCTGGCTGAACTAAAACTGCAACCACAGATCAAAGAGGAGGATCATCATGGCTGATAAAGTCGCCGTATTGCTGGGTGGTACCTCCGCAGAACGTGAAGTTTCACTGCAATCTGGCGCGGCCGTGCTGGCCGGGTTGCGAGAAGCGGGCATTGATGCTCATGGCATCGATACCCGTGACTTCCCTGTCACCGAGCTGAAAGCGCAGGGGTTCACCAAAGTGTTCATTGCGCTGCACGGGCGTGGCGGTGAAGATGGTACATTGCAAGGTCTGCTGGAGTTTTTGCAGTTGCCTTATACCGGCAGCGGCGTGATGGCCTCGGCGCTGACCATGGATAAATGGCGCAGCAAAATGGTATGGCAGTCGATGGGGCTGCCGGTGGCACCTTACGTGGCGCTGAGCCGCCGTCAGTATCTGGGCGACGATCGGCAAAGCCAGCTGGCCGCCATTGAAGCTTTGGGATTGCCACTGATTGTGAAGCCAAGCCGCGAAGGCTCCAGCGTTGGCATGAGCAAAGTGACCGAACGCGCAGCCCTGGAAGGGGCGCTGGAAGAGGCTTTCCGTCATGATGAGGATGTGCTGGTAGAGAAATGGCTCAGCGGCCCGGAATACACCGTGGCGATCCTGGGCGATCAGGTGCTGCCTTCCATCCGTATTCAGCCCGCTGGCGTGTTTTACGATTACCAGGCCAAATATATTTCCGACGACACGCAGTATTTTTGCCCGAGCGGCCTGGATGCACAGCAGGAAGCCGCTATGGCTGCGCTGGCACTGCGGGCTTACCGTGGGCTGGATTGCAGCGGCTGGGGGCGTGTTGATGTCATGCAAGACAGTGATGGCAGCTTCTACCTGCTGGAGGCGAATACCTCGCCGGGCATGACCAGCCACAGTCTGGTCCCGATGGCGGCCCGGCAGTCCGGATTAACTTTCTCGCAGTTGGTTGCGGGCATTCTGGCGTTGGCTGACTGAGATGTCGCAAGCGGCTCTGAATGCACGCGAGCGCGAGGCGGATAACGGCCCACGCCGCAGCAATGGCACCCAACTGGCAGGGATGATTTTCCTGCTGATGGTGCTAGGCACCATTCTGTGGTGCGGCTGGGTAGTGGTGGGTTGGATGCAAGATGCCAGCCGTCTGCCGCTCTCAAGGCTGGTATTGACCGGTGAACGCCATTTCACCACTAACGACGATGTTCGCCAGGCGATCTTGGCTTTGGGAGCACCGGGCACCTTTATGACGCAGGATGTGGACATCATCCAGCAGCAGATCGAGCGTCTGCCGTGGGTCAAGCAGGCCAGCGTACGTAAACAGTGGCCGGATGAGCTGAAAATCCACCTGGTGGAGTATGTCCCGGTGGCGCATTGGAATGATTTGCACATGGTTGATGCCGAGGGCAAGTCGTTCAGCATTCCGGCACAGCGTTTGGGCAATCAGAAATTACCGTTGCTCTATGGTCCGGAAGGCAGCGAACAGGATGTTCTGGAAGGTTACCGCGCGATGAACGGCGTGCTGGCAGCCAGCAAGTACCAGCTTAAGATGGCGTCCATGACGGCCCGCCATTCGTGGCAGTTGGCTTTGGATAACGATGTTCGGCTGGAACTGGGACGTGACGATCGCATGGGTCGCTTGCAACGCTTCATCGGGCTTTATCCGGTGCTGTTGCAGCAGGCGCAGGCGGAAAACAAGCGCGTCAGCTATGTCGATTTACGCTATGACTCCGGTGCCTCAGTCGGCTGGGCTCCGGCGTTTATCGACCCGCAGGCAGCCATGGGCGATCGACCAAACAGTAATCAGCAACAGAATCAGGCACAGGCAAAACAACAATGATCAAGTCGACGGACAGAAAACTGGTAGTTGGACTGGAGATCGGTACCGCAAAAGTCTCCGCATTGGTAGGGGAAGTTTTGCCCGATGGCATGGTCAACATTATCGGGGTGGGCAGTTGCCCGTCTCGCGGTATGGATAAGGGTGGCGTTAACGATCTGGAATCGGTAGTCAAGTGCGTACAGCGCGCTATCGACCAGGCCGAACTGATGGCGGATTGTCAGATTTCTTCGGTTTACCTGGCCTTGTCGGGTAAGCATATCAGCTGTCAGAACGAGATCGGGATGGTGCCGATCTCCGAAGAGGAAGTGACGCAGGAAGACGTGGAGAACGTAGTGCATACCGCCAAGTCGGTGCGTGTGCGCGACGAACACCGCATCCTGCACGTTATCCCTCAGGAATACGCCATCGACTATCAGGAAGGCATCAAAAACCCGGTTGGGTTATCCGGCGTGCGTATGCAGGCCAAGGTCCACCTGATCACCTGCCATAACGATATGGCCAAGAACATTGTCAAAGCAGTGGAACGTTGTGGTCTGAAAGTGGACCAACTGATTTTCGCCGGTCTGGCTGCCAGCTATGCGGTGCTGACCGAAGATGAGCGCGAACTCGGCGTCTGTGTGGTAGATATCGGCGGGGGCACCATGGATATGGCGGTGTATACCGGCGGTGCTCTGCGCCACACCAAAGTGATCCCTTACGCCGGGAACGTGGTCACCAGCGATATCGCTTACGCCTTCGGCACGCCGCCGACCGACGCGGAAGCGATTAAAGTTCGACACGGTTGTGCACTTGGGTCGATTGTTAGCAAGGATGAAAGTGTTGAGGTTCCTAGCGTGGGGGGAAGGCCTCCTCGGAGTCTGCAAAGACAGACATTGGCTGAAGTGATTGAGCCGCGCTACACCGAACTGTTGAATCTGGTTAACGATGAAATATTGCAATTGCAGGAGCAACTGCGTCAGCAAGGGGTGAAGCATCATCTGGCAGCGGGTATTGTGCTGACCGGCGGTGCCGCCCAGATTGATGGCCTGGCAGCCTGTGCGCAACGGGTATTCCATACCCAGGTACGCATCGGCCAACCCTTGAACATCACGGGTCTGACGGATTACGCGCAAGAGCCTTACTATTCTACAGCGGTCGGGCTACTGCACTATGGAAAAGAGTCTCACCTGAGCGGTGAGGCAGAAGTAGAAAAACGCGCCTCAGTGGGCAATTGGTTTAAACGCATCAATAGCTGGCTGAGAAAAGAGTTTTAATGTTTAGACAAAGAGATCATGCTGAGTAATCTTTTTATGATCTCGCAGCGACAGGCACAAAACGGAGAGAAACTATGTTTGAACCAATGGAACTAACCAATGACGCGGTGATTAAAGTCATCGGCGTCGGCGGTGGCGGTGGCAATGCCGTTGAACACATGGTGCGCGAGCGCATCGAAGGTGTTGAATTCTTCGCCGTTAATACAGACGCTCAGGCGCTACGTAAAACGGCAGTTGGCCAAACCATCCAGATTGGTAGCGGTATTACCAAAGGTCTGGGTGCAGGCGCGAACCCGGAAGTGGGTCGTAATTCAGCGGAAGAAGACCGTGAAGCCCTGCGCGCCGCCCTGGAAGGTGCAGACATGGTCTTCATCGCGGCCGGCATGGGTGGCGGTACCGGTACCGGTGCTGCGCCAGTGGTGGCAGAAGTCGCAAAAGATCTGGGTATTCTGACCGTGGCCGTGGTGACCAAGCCTTTCAACTTTGAAGGCAAGAAGCGCATGGCATTCGCGGAGCAGGGTATCGCCGAGCTGTCCAAGCACGTGGACTCGCTGATCACCATCCCGAACGACAAGTTGCTGAAAGTTCTGGGCCGTGGCATCTCTCTGCTGGACGCGTTCGGCGCGGCCAACGACGTGCTGAAAGGCGCGGTGCAGGGTATTGCCGAACTGATCACCCGTCCGGGCCTGATGAACGTCGACTTTGCTGACGTGCGCACCGTGATGTCCGAAATGGGCTACGCGATGATGGGCTCTGGCGTTGCCTGTGGCGAAGACCGTGCCGAAGAAGCGGCGGAAATGGCGATCTCCAGCCCACTGCTGGAAGATATCGACCTGTCCGGCGCCCGTGGCGTGCTGGTCAACATCACCGCTGGCTTCGACCTGCGTCTGGATGAGTTCGAAACCGTGGGTAACACCATCCGTGCTTTCGCTTCCGACAATGCGACCGTGGTAATCGGTACCTCGCTGGATCCGGAAATGAACGACGAACTGCGCGTGACCGTAGTTGCGACCGGTATCGGTATGGACAAACGTCCTGAAATCACCCTGGTAACCAATAAACAGGCCAGCCAGCCAGTGATGGATCACCGTTACCAGCAGCATGGTATGTCACCGCTGCAGCAGGAAGTGAAACCTGCCGCCAAGGTGGTAAACGATCAGAGCGCGCAACCAAACAAAGAGCCTGATTATCTGGATATTCCGGCCTTCCTGCGCAAGCAGGCAGATTAGGAATAAGCTGATAATTTGGAATCTCCGCTCTTTGTGCTAAACTGTCCCGCCGGCCTTGCTGTATGCTGGGCTGGTTGGATTGATAACATTGCGAGATAAAACGATGATCAAACAAAGGACATTAAAACGTATTGTTCAGGCGACGGGTGTCGGTTTACATACCGGCAAGAAAGTCACGCTGACAATGCGCCCAGCGTCGGCTAATACCGGGGTCATCTATCGTCGCACTGACTTGAATCCACCGGTTGATTTCCCGGCTGATGCAAAATCCGTGCGTGATACCATGCTCTGTACTTGCCTGGTGAATGAGTCAGACGTGCGTATTTCCACCGTTGAGCATCTTAATGCTGCGTTGGCGGGCTTGGGTATCGACAACATCATTATTGAAGTTGACGCTGCCGAAATCCCGATCATGGACGGTAGTGCCAGCCCGTTTGTCTATCTGTTGCTGGATGCCGGCATCGAAGAGCTGAACTCGGCGAAGAAATTCCTGCGTCTGAAAGACACCGTACGTGTTGAAGATGGCGACAAGTGGGCAGAGCTGTCCCCGCATAACGGGTTCCGTCTGGACTTCACCATCGACTTCAACCACCCGGCGATTGATGCCAGTACCCAACGCTATCGTCTGGATTTCTCAGCCGATTCGTTCGTACGCCAAATCAGCCGTGCGCGTACCTTCGGTTTCATGCGTGATATCGAGTATCTGCAGTCCCGTGGCTTGGCCCTGGGCGGCAGCTTCGATTGCGCGATTGTGGTGGATGACTATCGTGTCCTCAACGAAGACGGCCTGCGCTTCGAAGACGAATTCGTGCGCCACAAAATGCTGGATGCCATCGGCGATCTGTTCATGTGCGGCCATAACATCATTGGCGCGTTCACCGCGTACAAATCAGGCCATGCGCTGAACAACAAGCTGCTGCAAGCCGTGCTGGCGAAACAGGAAGCTTGGGAATTCGTGACATTCCAGGATGAAGCCGAAATGCCGTTGGCATTCAAGGCTCCGTCAACCGTACTGGCCTAAGCGGCCAAGACGTCAATTACTTATTACGACCGGTCTCGTTGGCTCTCTCTCCTGCCAACGCGGCCAGTCGTTCTAATATCTTGCGCAATTTTTCCGGGCTCTGCGCCGCCAATCCCCGTAATGCATCCGCACTTTCCAGGCTCAAATGACGCATAGGCACCTCTGCTTGCTGGCCATTTTCCGTGCTTTTGCCGTGGTTTTGTACCTGGCTGCTGCCTTTTGCCATCAACGAGGGATTAATCCTGATGTCGATTGAAGACAAAGATGGTAGAATTTGCGCTCGTAGTGCGGATAGCAGGCTGGGTTGTTCATAGCGTAAGCGCATCATCCAACTGGCATTGGCGGTTTCCAGCACTAAAATACCCTGTCTGAAGTTGGCGACACGGCACCAAGGGTGCAACTGAGCGGGCAATAACCCCTTCACGGCACGATTGAGTTTCAGTAGCGCGGTAGCGCGTTGCTGAACGTTATGCAGCGGTCCTTTCTCTGTTGCAGACGCGTCGTCAAACAGGATATCTAATAATTGTGGACGGCTATCGCGCATAATGGGCTCCGGCGGATAATAAACACGTGATCGGTATTCTAAATCGTTGGCGACAATTTGGCAGACGTTATTTCTGGCCTCATCTCCTGTTGGGGATGGTAGCGGCTACGCTTGGCGTACCGCAAAATCTGTCCGGCACCGTCGATCAAAGCGCATTACCGAGCACCTCGTCCAGCCTTAACCGGCAAAATTCCGTCAGTCACGCCTTTAACAGCCTGGCGTTACTGCAAGAAGTGCATCGTCGCCCAACGTTTAACGTTGATTACTGGCACCAGCATGCGCTTCGAACCGTCATTCGTCACCTCTCTTTTGCTCTGGCACCTCAGGCCGTCTATGCCCGAGTGCAGGAAGCGGAGGCCGTTGCGGTTGAACCGCCATTACAGGTGGCTCAGCTTGCCCTGCTCTCCACGCTCAATGCGCTACTGACGCACGAGCCAAAACCACCGACTATCATTCGTGATACCCATCACCCCATCGTTCCTTCTTTGGCGCAGCATCAGGCCGGGCTGTGGCTCGCTCAGGTGCAAGGTATTCGCGCCGGGCCTGCAGCCCTCGGCTAATCTTTGCCCTCAGGGCAGCAAAAAAACAAACAACACAACAGCTTGTTGACGGCCATTATGGTGTCGTCGCGTAAGAGATATAAAGAATCATGTTAATCAAACTATTGACCAAAGTTTTTGGTAGCAGTAACGATCGTACCCTGCGCCGCATGCGCAAAGCGGTTGAGATGATCAACCGTATGGAACCAGACATGGAAAAACTGTCTGATAGCGAACTGCAGGCCAAGACCGACGAATTCCGCGCGCGTCTGAAAAAGGGCGAAGTGCTGGAAAGCCTGATCCCGGAAGCCTTCGCCGTAGTGCGTGAGGCCAGTAAGCGAGTCTTCGGTATGCGTCACTTCGACGTACAGTTGCTGGGCGGGATGGTGCTCAACGACCGCTGTATCGCCGAGATGCGTACCGGTGAAGGTAAAACCCTGACCGCAACCCTGCCTGCCTATCTGAACGCCCTGAGTGGCCGTGGTGTGCACGTGGTTACCGTCAACGACTACCTGGCCCAGCGTGACGCCGAAAACAACCGTCCGCTGTTCGAGTTCCTGGGGTTGAGCGTGGGTATCAACCTGCCTGGTATGCCTGCTCCGGCCAAGCGTGAAGCCTATGCCGCAGATATCACTTACGGTACCAACAACGAATACGGCTTTGACTACCTGCGTGACAACATGGCGTTCAGCCCGGAAGAGCGCGTACAGCGTAAGCTGCACTATGCGCTGGTGGATGAGGTTGACTCCATCCTGATCGACGAAGCGCGTACGCCGCTGATCATCTCCGGCCCGGCCGAAGACAGCTCAGAAATGTATAAGCGTGTTAATAAGCTGATCCCACAGCTGATCCGCCAGGAAAAAGAAGACTCCGACACCTTCCAGGGTGAAGGGCACTTCTCAGTCGATGAAAAAGCGCGTCAGGTTCACCTGACCGAACGCGGCCTGATCATGATCGAAGAGATGCTGATGGAAGCGGGCATCATGGATGAAGGCGAATCGCTGTATTCACCAACCAACATCATGCTGATGCACCACGTCACCGCCGCGCTGCGTGCCCACGTGCTGTTCACCCGCGACGTTGACTATATCGTTAAAGACGGTGAAGTCATTATCGTTGACGAACACACTGGCCGTACCATGCAGGGCCGCCGCTGGTCCGATGGTCTGCACCAGGCGGTAGAAGCCAAAGAAGGCGTAGAAATCCAGAACGAAAACCAGACGCTGGCTTCGATCACCTTCCAGAACTACTTCCGTCTCTATGAGAAACTGGCCGGTATGACCGGTACAGCGGACACCGAAGCCTTCGAATTCAGCTCCATCTACAAGCTCGATACCATCGTGGTGCCGACCAACCGCCCAATGATCCGTAAAGATATGCCGGATCTGGTCTACATGACCGAAAAAGAGAAGATCGCGGCGATCATTGAAGATATCCGTGAGCGTACTGCCAACGGCCAGCCGGTGCTGGTGGGGACTATCTCGATCGAGAAATCCGAAGTGGTTTCCCGTGAGCTGACCAAAGCAGGGATCGAACACAAGGTTCTGAACGCCAAATTCCACGCCATGGAAGCGGATATTGTGGCCAATGCGGGTCAGACTGCTGCGGTAACTATCGCCACCAACATGGCCGGCCGTGGTACCGATATCGTGTTGGGCGGCAGCTGGCAGAGCGAACTCTCCCATCTGGAAGATCCGACAGAAGAGCAGATTGCCGAAATCAAAGCGGCCTGGAAAATTCGCCACGACGCCGTATTGGCCGCTGGTGGCTTGCACATTATCGGTACCGAACGTCACGAATCACGCCGTATCGACAACCAGCTGCGTGGCCGTTCCGGCCGTCAGGGTGATGCCGGTTCTTCCCGCTTCTACCTGTCAATGGAAGATGCGCTGATGCGTATTTTCGCCTCGGATCGTGTTTCTGGCATGATGCGTAAACTGGGTATGAAGGATGGCGAAGCCATCGAGCACCCATGGGTCACCAAAGCCATTGCCAATGCGCAACGCAAGGTTGAAAGCCGTAACTTCGATATTCGTAAGCAACTGCTGGAATATGATGACGTGGCCAACGACCAGCGCCGTGCGATCTACAGCCAGCGTAACGAATTGCTCGACGTGTCCGACGTGAGTGAAACCATCAACAGTATCCGTGAAGACGTGTTCAAAACCACCATCGACAGCTACATTCCGCCGCAGTCGCTGGAAGAAATGTGGGACGTGAAAGGGCTGGAAGAACGCCTGAAAAACGACTTCGATCTGGATATGCCGATCGCCGAGTGGTTGGATAAAGAGCCTGAGCTGCACGAAGAAACGCTGCGTGAACGTATCATGGCGAAGGCGAAGGAAGATTACCTGCGCAAAGAAGAGGTTGTTGGCGCCGAAATGATGCGCAACTTCGAAAAAGGCGTGATGCTGCAGACGCTGGATTCCCTGTGGAAAGAGCACCTGGCGGCAATGGATTACCTGCGTCAGGGTATCCACCTGCGTGGCTATGCGCAAAAAGATCCGAAGCAGGAATATAAGCGTGAGTCCTTCAACATGTTTGCCACCATGCTGGAATCGCTGAAATATGAAGTGATCAGCGTGTTGAGCAAGGTTCAGGTACGCATGCCGGAAGAGGTTGAAGCTCTGGAGCTGCAACGCCGCGAAGAAGCAGAGCGTCTGGCACGCCAGCAACAGCTGAGCCACCAGGAAGAAAATGCCCTGGCGGTCACCGATCCGAACGCTCCTGCTGTTGCCGAACGTAAAGTAGGGCGTAACGATCCTTGCCCATGCGGTTCCGGTAAGAAATACAAGCAGTGCCACGGCCGCCTGCAAAAGTAAGCCGGATGTAGTGAACGGTTAACGGTAAGGGCTCAGCATGCTGAGCCCTTTTTTTAAGTAGTAACTTCTGGAGGATGCGATGAAGCACCTGAACATCGCCGTAGGGATTATCCGTAACCCACAGCAGGAAATCTTCATCACACGCCGCGCTGCGGATTCGCACATGGCTGGCTTTTGGGAATTCCCTGGCGGCAAGATTGAGCAGGGCGAAACGCCGGAGCAGGCATTAGGCCGCGAATTGTTGGAAGAGACCGGGATCCGCGCCAATCAGGCACGGTTACTGGAGGTGCTGGAACACCGCTTCACCGATCGGATCGTAACGCTGAATTTCTATCTGGTGGAGGATTGGAAGGGCGAACCCTATGGCCGTGAAGGGCAGCCGATGCGTTGGGTAAAGCAGGCCGACCTGCGTGAGGAAGAGTTCCCCGAAGCCAACGTCAGTATCATCAAGCTGTTGGTGGCGCAGGCCAGTGCCGTGTAGTTAGTTTTCGGCCTGGCAAGGCCAGGCCAATAATACCGTTTTAATGGTTGTTGCTGTCTCTGTCTTCACTCCAATCTTCACTTTCGTTCAGATCTTCGTTGCTCGGAATGCGCTTCTCTTCATCGGCCCATTCACCCAGATCGATCAGCTGGCAGCGCTTGCAGCAGAATGGACGATATGGGCTCACTTCACCCCATACCACGCCTTTGCCACAGGTTGGACATTTTACTACGGTCATATTCATTCCTTTCTCCCTCTTAAACCCAAGGGGTGATTAACAACAGGCCAGCTCAAAGGTAAGACGCTCTGGCACTGTGCCGTTTTCGCTGTCTAGCGGCAGGAAACGGATGGCATAGCGCGTCTTGTGGCCGGAAATCTGCGGGTAAAGCTGGTAAGCCAGATTAATACGCAAGCGTAACAGATCGGCCCCTTCGGCGTTATCCTGGAAGAAGCCGTTGAGGCTGATCTGATTGCGGAACGGCCCGGCCTGGCGCACCAGATCCAACACGATGGTCAGCGCCTGATTCAAGGGTTCGAGGGTTTGCAACCACTCTGCCACGTCGGCATCACGCTCATTTTGTGCCACATGCATCCACATATGCAGTGTAGGCAAATCAAAGCTGCAACAGCCACCGGGGATGCTCAGACGTTGGCGAACCAGGCTAATCAGCCGGTCTTCACGCAGCGCCTGGCCCATACGCGGAGCAGACATCAGTGCAGATGCACAGCCTTTCAACTGGCTGCGTAGCTGATTGACCACCGAGATATCGACACCGGGCAATTCTGCCCACTGCAGTAATTTTTGCTGCTGGCGTTCCAGCTCTTTGAGCAGTTCGGTGCGCACTTCGCCACGTTCCAATACGTCCAGCAGGTCCGCAACGGTACGGAAAAAGGTCAGGGCGATAGCGGTTTCGCTCAGTGCTCTTTGGCCATGCAGTTGTTGTAATAAAAACTCGATCCGCAGCCAGGTGCGCATTTTTTCATTTAACGGGTGTTCAAAGAGAACAGTCGGGGAAGCGTCACTCATTCGGTGTGATCCTGTCGGGTCGCTGAGGTTGCCAGCTCAATATAGTGTTGATGCAATGCGGCGACATGGGATTCAATTCCTTGTGCGCTACCGCTATTGTCAATTACGTCATCCGCTACGGCCAGACGTTGTTCGCGCGTGGCCTGTGCAGACAGAATATTCAGCGCCTGCTGACGGCTGATGCCGTCGCGGGCCATGGTTCTGGCTAATTGTGTTTCGCTGTCGACATCCACCACTAAAACGCGGTCGGCACGATCCTGCAGGCCGTTTTCTACCAGCAAGGGGACAACCCATAGTACGTAACAACTCTGGGCGTTGGCTAGTTGGCGTTGCGTTTCCCGCTGTATCTGCGGGTGCAGCAACTGGTTTAGCCAGCGCTTTTCGTCGGGATCGCTGAAGATCCTCTGACGCAAAGCCGCACGGTTGAGGGATCCGTCCTTCAGCAACATTTCATTACCAAAATGTGCCGCAATGGCGTCCAATGCCGGGGTTCCAGGCTCAACAACCTGGCGAGCAATGATATCCGCATCCACAATGGCCACGCCAAAACGTGCAAAGGCGTTGGCAACGGTGGACTTACCGCTGCCGATACCGCCGGTTAATGCCACTAGGTAGGCCATGGTCAAAGGGGATCCTGATATTCGCCAAAAATAATAAACGAATCATAAAGCGATCGTGCAGAAGTGCAAGCGGGTGCGTGTGACTTGCCCTGCGCTTGGTGTTTTGTGAGGGGGATAATTTGAGCCGCGGCATTGGGAAAATGAGGCGGCAATCACATTGGGATGTCGCAGGTAAATTTATGGGATTGTACCGTAAATAAAGGCGAAATCGCAGTCTTGCCGAGCGATTATTAGTGCGTATGATAACACCACTGGAACTGGCAAGAACAATACCCGCCGCCTTTCAAGCTGAAACTTGAAATTCATCGGGTAGTGGTTCGAAATCCCCTTGCGATCCGTCGCCAAAAACCAGGAAATCATAAGTCATGCGTATTGAAGAAGATTTGAAGTTAGGCTTTAAAGATGTGTTGATCCGCCCAAAGCGTTCCACGCTGAAAAGCCGCTCGGAAGTTGAACTGGAGCGCCAGTTTACCTTCAAACATTCAGGTTACAACTGGTCCGGTGTGCCGATTATTGCCGCCAATATGGATACGGTTGGCACCTTCCGCATGGCCGAGGCCCTGGCAACCTTCGACGTTCTTACCGCCGTTCATAAACACTACACCGTTGAGCAATGGGCCGAGTTTGTTCAGCGCTCTTCCGACTCCGTGTTGCGTCATGTGATGGTGTCTACCGGCACTTCTGAAGCCGACTTCGTCAAGATGAAGCAGATCCTGGCCCTTTCCCCAGCGTTGAAATTTATCTGCATCGACGTGGCCAACGGTTATTCCGAACACTTTGTTGCCTTCCTGAAAAAAGCCCGTGAAGCTTGCCCTAGCCATGTGATCTGCGCGGGTAACGTGGTTACCGGTGAAATGGTGGAAGAGCTGGTGCTGTCCGGTGCCGACATCGTCAAGGTCGGGATTGGTCCTGGTTCGGTCTGTACCACCCGTGTGAAAACCGGTGTGGGCTATCCGCAGCTTTCCGCGGTGATCGAATGTGCCGATGCTGCACACGGTCTGGGTGGACAGATTGTCAGCGATGGCGGTTGTTCCGTACCGGGTGACGTGGCGAAAGCCTTCGGCGGCGGCGCAGACTTTGTCATGCTGGGCGGGATGTTGGCCGGGCACGACGAATGTGAAGGCACCGTGGTGGAAGAAAACGGTGAGAAGTTCATGCTGTTCTACGGTATGAGCTCAGAGTCTGCCATGAAACGCCATGTGGGCGGTGTAGCTGGCTACCGTGCTGCGGAAGGTAAAACCGTCAAGCTGCCGCTGCGTGGTGAAGTCGAGTTTACCGTGCGTGATATCCTCGGTGGCCTGCGTTCTGCCTGTACTTATGTGGGCGCAGAACGTCTGAAAGAGCTGACCAAACGCACCACCTTTATCCGCGTAGCGGAGCAGGAAAACCGCGTTTTCGGCAGCAAATAATTGCCTGACCCGGTACGGGCGCAGCAATGCTGCGCCCGTAACAAACAGGGCAAAAATTGAAAGCATTACCCCAGTACATTCCCCAGTTGGAATATCGGCAAATACATCGCGATCACCAACGTACCCACAATCCCGCCAACCACTATCATCAACAAAGGTTCCAGCGTTTGCGCCAGCGTATCGGCGAGTTCATAGGTCTGTTGTTCGTGCCAAAGCGCCAGCTTGTCCAACAGGACATCGAGCGTGCCGGATTCTTCCCCCACCCGCACTAATTGCTGGCATAGCGAAGGAAACAGCGGCTGTTGAGCTAGTGCGCTATGGAAAGGATACCCTTGAGAGAGCTGCTGTTCGATCGCCGTCAGCGCTTGGCAATAAAACACAATATTCACCGAAAGTTTCGCGGCGCTTAGCCCTGCCACCAGCGTCAATCCGGCCTGCTGCGTCATGGCCAGAATACGGAACACCTGGCTCAGGCAATTGCCCTTGACCAACGAGGCAATCAACGGAATGCGTAGCAACATTGCCTGCTCACGTTGTTGCCAATCGGCTAACGGATGCAACCTACGCCAATAAAATCCTGCCAGCCCAGCCACCGTGAGCAACAGATAAGGCCCGGTAGCAATCAATGCGCCGGACAGTGCCAGCAGCCTTTGAGTAAACCAGGGCAACGGGGCGTCAAATGACTGATAAATCTTGGCAAACTCTGGCAGCACCATCACCAACATCAGTATGGTGACTGAAATGGCCACCAGGCAGATAAACAGCGGGTAGCGCAGCGCCTTCAGCACTTTTTTCTGTAGCCTTTGCTGAGCTTCCTGTTGCTGTGCCAACTGTAGGCAGCAGCGATCCAGATTACCCGTCAATTCGCCGATGGCGATCAGTTGGCGGTAGATTAGCGGGAATACGCGATGTTGGTCTGCGATCACCTCGGAAAAGGGTTGCCCCATCGCCACGCTATTGCTGATTTCCAGCAACAGACAGCGCCAGGCCGCCGACTGATGCTCCTGAGCCAGCAACTGTAGGCTATTGACCAACGGTAACCCGGCTTGCAGCAGAGTTGCCAACTGACGGGTGAATTGGATCATCGGCTCGCCACGCCATTGACGTGCGGAGACCCGTTTCCCCGCCCCCAGTTGGTAAGGCTGCAATCCTTGCTCCAGCAAATGCTGATAGACCTGATTTTTCTCCTCCGCCAGCAGTTCGCCACTGCGAATTCCACCTTGGCTATCGATGGCTTGCCAAACAAACAGACGGCGAGTTTTCATGCTGTACTCTCACCTTGAGTGTTCACCCCGACTACGCGGTACAGTTCCTCCAGCGAGGTTATTCCCTGGGCGACCAGCTCCAGGCCCGCTTGTAGCAGCGTTGTTTGGCCCTGCTGCTGTGCGATATCGGCCAACTGGATCACCGAGGCATTTTGCATCAGGGCATTTTGGATTTCGGGTGTGATCTTCAGCAGTTCGTAAACGCCGATCCGGCCGTAATAACCGCCAAAGCAATGCTCACAGCCAGCTGCACGCCACGGGATCAGGGGTTCCGGCCAAAGGGTAGCCGGGAAGTTCAGGATCTCAACTTGTGGATAGCGGCAATGGGGGCACAAACGTCGCACCAGGCGCTGGGCGATCACCAGTTTCAGGCAGGCCGCCAGCAGGTAACCGGGAATGCCCATTTGGGTCAGGCGGGTCAACGTTTCGCAGGTGGAGTTGGTGTGCAGGGTCGATAGCACCAAATGCCCGGTTTGTGCCGCCTTGACGGCAATTTCTGCCGTTTCTTTATCGCGGATCTCGCCGATCATGATGACATCCGGATCCTGGCGCAGCAGGGCCCGTAACACGCGAGCGAAGTCCAGATCGGTTTTGCTGTTGATCTGTGTCTGGTTAATACCGAACACCGGGATCTCGATGGGATCTTCAACGCTGCACAGGTTGCTCTGCGCATCGTTCAGTTGGCGTAACCCGCTGTACAGCGTCACGGTTTTACCGCTGCCAGTCGGGCCGGTTACCAGGATCATGCCTTGCGGGTTGCAGAGGGCATTGGCATACCACCCAAGTGCTTCCAGACTCATACCAAGCTGCTCGAGCGGCAGCTCCTGGCGATCGGTTTGCAGGATCCTCAGTACCACCTTTTCGCCATACAGCGTGGGTAAGGTGGAGATCCGCATTGAGAAACTGGCATTATCCAGCTGCACGCTGAGTTGGCCGTCCTGTGGCAGGCGGCGCTCGGCGATATCCAGTTGCCCCATGATCTTCAGCCTGGCAGTGATCCTGGCCGCCAGAGAAAAGGGCGGAGAGGCGATCGCCTGTAGCACACCGTCGATCCTGAGTCTGACGCGGAATCGCTGCTGATAAGGTTCAAAATGCACGTCAGAGGCACGCCGTTGAATGGCGCTACGCAGCGTTTGGTTAATAAATTGCACCACCGGCGTGTCGCTGTCGTCGTTTAGCGAAGGGGGCAGCTCCTCGGTATTTTCCGGCGGTGGAACCAGGGCGAGGGATTGCCGCTGATTCTGTGCCTGTTCCAGCCGCGCAACGGGCCATTGCTCAATCCCCACGCTTTTGCCGGTGGCGAAACGCAAAGCGCTCACCAGTGCCGCAGGGATTTCACCATGCAGGGCGATAGTCAGCCGCTGCTCGTCTTCGCTGAGTGCCAGTGCCTGATAGCGTTGGCACAGCGTGTGGATTTCATCGCTGATTTCCATGCCGTCCCTCCTTTACTACTGCGCTGCATCATCAAAACGGAAAACTTCCTGGCAGGTTTCCTGCAGGCTGGAGTTACTACTGCTGCATTGGCGCGTCCAGCGCATCGGGCCGGTGGAGTCCATTGTGGGAGCCAGGGTCACCGTCAGGCCTTGCAGGCTCTGTGTGCCGACCAGGCTGATGGTTCCCCCGGTGACTTTGATACTGCTGACGTAACGTGTTGTCGCTCCTGCAGGGATCCCTTTGCTGCCAGCATCGCAGCCAGACGGGCCACCGCCTTCCAATGCGCACAATTCAACCGCCATTTTGTACGGCACCATGGCCTGCAACATATCGGTCATGGCGGCCTTCTGGATATAGCGCTGATAGGCGGGGATGCCAATGGCGCTGAGGATGGCGACGATGGCAATCACCACCATCAATTCGATTAGGCTAAAACCGCGTTGTGTTTCCATCTGTTGTTTCCTCCGTGTCATCAGGAGGTAACGTTAAAATGGCCAACGGCAGGTAGCGAGGGAGGAATGCGGATTATGCGTGGCTGTTCCACCACAATACGTCCGTGTTACGCGGCGTTGAAAAATAATGCGTAGTGCATCACAACCGGGAGGAAATGATGCCTGTTTGCGTATTACCTCATCCGCCAGAGCCGTTGACTAAGCTGGAAAGCGTCCGTTTTTTATCTAAAATTTTCCACTCACAAGGTATGATTATTCTTATGAGGTAAGAATGATCCTGTATTTGGCTTTTTTTAATTAATGCGATAACGATAGGGTTTAACCCTTTTTTTTAGAGTGTGGCACCTGTTTTTTTCTAAGAATACTCCTTTATCAATAATTCCGTAATATAATTCTTATATAATATTTATCAATAAAAATACCATTGATCTGCTTTGGAGATCACGGTATCTTTGCCCTCGCCGTAACAGAGAAGTTAATAAATATCATCTATTCTGCGCTTTAATAAAGGCATGGGTTATCGTGCCTTTATATTGAGCGTAGATTTGTTCTATCGTTGATGATAGACATAACTAGGGCTATTTATTTCACTTTTATATAAGGATGATGTTGTGAAAAAATTAAACGTTTCTGAAGCTAGCACAATCGTTGGCGGCACTTGCAAAACCTGTAGCGTTGAGTATGTAAACATTACCCCAACTACTTGTAATGCGGTTACCACTTGTGTAGACAAAGATGGCAAGGTTGTTAGCGTTGACAGCAAGCCAGTTCCACTGAGCAGCTGCCCTGCCCAGCCATAATGTAAACATTGGTTCCCTGTCTGACAGGGACTGATGCCAGTGCTGGTGCGGTGAGGTTTATCGCATCAGCCTGTTTGATTCTCGTGCATTTTTAATGGACAGGGATGTGACTGCTGCAAGGATTATTGCAGCCTGCCTGACTAAAACAATCAATATCCCTCCGTTATTAAGTGCTAATCGATTTACCCTTATACATTAAGGTTTGTGATTATTCACACGCAGCCTTGAAAGATATTGGGTATATGTAATTTAGGACGTAGCGCTCATGTTCAAGAAGCCCTTTTATCTTTTCGCCTATACCCTTTTGGTTATTATTATATCTTCGCTGATCACCACGGCTTATTTCCACTATTTTGTGCTGAATCAGAATGCCGGTCCTGAACAACAGGCTCTGACCATGGTCAGCGAGAGCGACGTTAAAACCAGCCCGATAAATACGGATAATACGATTATCGAGATCTTCTCTTACGGCTGCCACTATTGCGCCTTGAACGAAGAGAATGTTGCCAAGATGGAAGCGCGGATGCCCGCTGGGACTCAACTGGTCCGTGTGCATATCGCCAACCAAAACAATGATGGCCTGGCGAGCTTTGCCCCGTTGTTTGCCACGCTGACGGTGATGGGCATTGAACCACAGCACCGTGAGAGCGCTTATAACGCCATTATCAAAGGTAAAATTGATTTAAGTAACCCGGTCAATCGCGATAAATGGTTAACGAAAAACGGTATCGATCTTGATGCCTATAACAAGGCAAGCCAGACACCGCAGGTAGCAGAGCTACTGGACTATATGACCAAAGTATCCGGGCATTACAAAATCAGGGCGACCCCAACGTTTATCGTCAACAAAAAGTGGATGGCCGTGCAGGATCGCGATTTCCCTGAGTTTGCCGATCATCTGCTGTCATTGTTGCAGAATGATAAACCGCTGGAGAAATAATGCGTTTATTTGCCGTATGGATATATCTGACGTGGAGAGAGGCGCTCACAGGCATTGCTCGCGGTTTGTTGCCCTTGCGCAGGGCATACGGCAAGACGGTTTGTTGGCTGCTGCGCCATGGCAGCTACCGTTGGTTCCTTGGGCTGGCGGCACTGGGCCGCTGGCTGCGATTAGGTAACCGGGGCGATCGTCGGCGCGCCTTTGTGGCCGAGGCGAACAAGCAATCTCTGCTCGGGGCTGACTACCAAGGGAATTTTGCCCGCACCAGTCAGCGCCGCCGTTTACTGGAGCTGGCCGCAACCTACGGCCAGAATCCTCAGGTCGCAGCCCAACTGGCTCGCTGCCAGGCAGAACTTAATGCGGTCGTCGAGCCTTTGCATCAGGCTGGGCACCCAGTGGTGCTGGCACCGCTGCATATGCTCTCTGACGTGCTGGCCGGTATGGTCGGTGCGGGGGTATTTCCGGGAAAGGCGACGGCCATTGTCTCCGTGAGCGTGGAGGTGTATCACGCCAGGGCGCGGGAATTAGGGGGCGTTAACCTGTCCTATTGCTCGATCCATGATGATAACCGGGAAATTGCTGGCAATCTGATGGGAGCGATTATGGAAGCGGCCGATCATCAACGCAATATCATGATTTTTCCGGATATCTCGCCGGATTACACCGTCAATACCAATAAGGCGCAAACGGCAAAGCTCAGTTGTCGTCTGTTTGATCGCCCGGCCAATTTGCACAGCGGCGTGATCCGCATTGCCCGAGCGCTGTCGGCGCAGGTGGTGTTTTATTACCTGTATTACGACAAAGAGATAAAAATCCACATTGACCCGCCGATGCCGGCGCGCAGTGTGAAGGCCAGGCTGCCGGAAATTGTTGAGAGTTCGATCGTCCGCCACCCCGAGGACTGGCTGTTATGGCACGCACATTCGTTATTTTTTATCAATGAATAAACCGGAAATTGAAGAAGTCAGATCATGGAAAAGATAATCCCGACGCTGGTCTTTCAAGGCGAAACTAACGAATGTGGGCTGGCCTGCATCGCCATGATGGCGGAAACCCAGGGGATTGATGTCTCGCTGGAAAGCCTGCGTGAACGCTATCCGGCCTCGCAGCATGGCACCTCGCTGGCCAGGCTGTGCGATATCATGGGCGAATTGGCGATGCCCGCTTATCCCGTGGCTTTTGAGCATGACGAACTGGCGGAACTGCCGCTGCCCGCCATTTTGCATTATGGCGCCAGCCATTACGTGGTGCTGGCCTACCGTAAAGGCAACCATGTCTGCGTCATGAATCCGGGCATCGGCCAACAACTGCTGCCTATCGATGCGTTAAAGCTGGACATCAGCGGTTTTGCGCTGGTGCTGGACAATGAAACCCAGCCCGATCCGCAGGCGCTGGCCAACGTGCAGCGCAGTAAACGCTTTCGCATGTTCGACACCATGAGTCTGAAAGAAACGGCACGTATCCCCGGCATTTACCGGTTGATGATACTGGCGTTTCTGATCTCGTTAACCCTGTTTATCATGCCGACGATGGTCAGTAGCGCCATCAACCAGGTCTTTTCCTCTGCGGGAAAAACAGATTTCCCCTATTTTTACTTCCTGCTGGCGTTTGTCGTTTCGACCACGTTGGCCTTCGGCGTGCGCTGGATCACCGAGCGATTTATTAAACGCTTTGTGGTGGTCAACAGCGTGGCGGGCTTCTCGCGCTTGCTGAGTAACTCGCTGAACTTCTTTGATAAACGTGCACCAGGTGACGTGTTTAGCCGCTTTGCCAGTTGGCAGATGGCCTCGGGCATTAAAATCGAGCTGGATAACGGCCTGCGTACCGACTGGATCATCGGTGCCATCGCGCTAGCGGTGATGTGCTACATGAGTCCACTGCTGGCCATGGTGTCTGGTATCAGTGTCACCCTGATGGGGCTGGTTAGCATCTGGGCCATCTATCGTGACCGCTATTTTACCCAGCAAATGCAGGTCAAAACGGCCGATCAGAGCGACTTTATCCTGGAGAGCATTCAAGGGTTCGCCACCATCAAGTCTGCTGGGCTCGATAGTCAACGCAAGGGCCTGTTTGCCAAATATGCCCTGGCGCTGTTTACCTGCCGCCAGCAACAGAGAATGTACGAGCAGGTCAAAAGCAGCCTGTATCAGCTGATCGGCAGCCTGGAGATGGTGCTGTTTATGTTCCTGGCGCTGCCGTTGTTGAAAAACGAAACTATCACGCTCGGGGAGTTCTTTGCCTATAGCTTTGTGCGTGAAATTTTCACCTCTTACATCACCAAAATTTTCTATTCCATCCTGCAAAAGAATCAGCTGAACGTGATTGATACCCGCGCGCGGGATCTGTTTCCGTCACGTTCTGCACCGGAGTCAGGCAATGATGCGGTCCCTGCGCCCATCCCGTCGTTCACCTCGCTGCTGCGTTATCACCATATCGCCTTTGCCTATGACGCCCAGCAACCGGTGCTGCACGATCTTTCGCTGTCGCTCACGCCGGGCCAAAGCATTGCCATTGTCGGTGAATCTGGCGCGGGTAAAAGCACCTTGCTGAAGGTGATGACCGGCCTGATGCCACCACAGCAAGGGGACGTCATGGTGGATGGTCAGCCGCTCGATTATCAGCAGGTGCATGCGCTGTTCTTCCTGCAAAGCCAGGAGGACATCTTGTTCAATGCCACGGTGTTGGAAAACATCACGCTGTTTGATGAGAACTTTAATGAGCAAAAGCATCGGCAGATTGAGCGCTCGCTGGAGGGGCTGAATCTTGCCCCGGTGATCGAGAAATTGCCGGGCGGCCTGAATGCCCTGATCCGTGAAAGCCATGCTGGGCTGTCTCAGGGGCAACGCCAACGTCTACTGTTGGCTCGGGCCATGTACAGCGATCGCCCGGTGCTGGTGCTTGATGAACCTACGGCCAATCTGGATGAAGAAACGGCGCATCAGGTGATGGCCACCTTGCTGGCGCATTGTCGCGAACGGCATAAAACGTTGATCACCGTGACGCACAGCGAGAGCGTATTACCGATGTTTGATCGGGTGTTCCGCGTGAGCAATGGCCATGTGGCCAGCGTCGAAACATCACCGACACTGACTACGGCGGTGTGCTGATGAAGCTGAAACGGGTTGGCATAACCAAACGCTGGCTGGTGCCGATGGCCTTGCTGTGTTTGGTGGCGATGGGGGCGATCGTCTGGTACGCCAGTGTACCCACGCAGGAAAATGCCTATGACACCGAAGAGATCACCCGTGGCGATATTGAAAAAACCGTGCTTGCCACTGGCATTCTTAAACCTGCACTGCAGGTCAGCGTTGGTGCCCAGGTTAACGGACAATTGCAAAAGCTGTATGTGAAGCAGGGCGATCGTGTCACCCGCGGGCAACTGCTGGCGGAAATCGACCCGACCTTGCAACAAAACGCACTGCGTAAATCTGAGGCAGCCCTGCAAAGTGCCGAAGCACAAAAACAAGTCACCCAGGCAACGCTCAAACAGTATCAACAGGAACTGAAGCGTCAGCAAAAGCTGGATCGTGATGGTTCTGGGGTGAAAAGCGAATTGGAAAAGGCGCAGGCGCAGTTCCAAACCCAGGTTGCCCAGTTGAAGGTCAACGATGCGCAGATCGTCCAGGCGCAGATGGAGCTGGAAACCGCCAAGGCCAATCTGGGCTTTACCCGCATCGTTGCGCCGATCGACGGTGAAGTGCTGGGGATCGTCACCAAGGAAGGGCAGACCATCGTATCGTCACAGACCGTCCCGACCATTCTGGTGCTGGCGGATGTGGATACCATGACGGTACACACCCGTATTTCAGAGACCGATATCCTGAAGGTACGCGTGGGGCAACCGCTGTGGTTCTACGTGGTGGCCGATCCCAAGCAGCGTTACGAAAGCGTGATGGGCTCGATCCAGGAAGCGCCAAGCGACGCTTTGCGGGAAGATAACCCGTCCAGTTCCTCTAATCAGCAAGCCTCGGCGGTGTATTACAGTGGGGTATTTGCCATTGCCAACAGCAAACGTCTGCTGCGTACCTCTATGACCGCTCAGGTATTTATCATTACCGAGCAGGCGAAGAACGCCCTGCGTGTCCCGGTGGCCGCCTTTGGTGAACAACAGGGTAAAGATCGTTATCAGGTGCAGGTGATGAACGGCAAACAGCTTGAATCACGATGGGTTCGCATCGGCTTGAACGACCGCCAGTTTGCCGAAGTGAAAGAAGGACTGAAAGAGGGCGACCGCGTGGTGTTGATGGGGAGCGCTAGCAATGGTTAAGCCAACCCCTGCGCTGATTTCACTGAGCGGGATCTCACGTCATTTTGTCTCCGGGTTGCAGACGGTAGCGGTGCTGAAAAATGTCTCCCTATCCATCCAGCCTGGCGAGATGGTGGCGATCGTGGGGGCGTCCGGCTCGGGGAAATCCACGCTGATGAATATCATCGGCTGCCTGGATAAGCCAACCGAGGGGGAGATGCAGATCAAGGGGATCTCCACCCAACTCGCCAGCAGTGAGCAGTTGGCCCAGTTACGCAGCCAGTACATCGGGTTTATTTTCCAACGCTATCACCTGATGCCGTACCTGAGCGCCAGCGAAAACGTCGCCATTCCTGCCCTGTATACCGCCATGCCAGCGGCGGAGCGTCAGACAAGGGCTGAATACCTGCTTACCCGGCTTGGGTTGCAACAGCGGATGAACTACAAACCGGCGCAGCTCTCCGGCGGGCAACAGCAGCGCGTCAGTATTGCCCGAGCGTTGATGAACGGGGCCGAAATCATTCTGGCCGATGAACCGACGGGGGCGCTCGATCGCGCCAGTGGGCAGGAGTTAATGGAGATTCTGCACTCTCTGCATCGCTCGGGGCACACCATCATTATCGTCACTCACGATCGGGATGTCGCCAATCAGGCGCAGCGTATTATCGAAATCAGCGACGGTGAAATTATTGCCGATAGGCGCAATGAAGCGGTTGCACCACTGGAAACCCGTCCCGTATTGCCGGTGGTTGCTGCTACTGGGCGTAACCCGTTCTGGCAGAGCGTGCAAGAGGCGATCAAGATGGCCTGGCGTGCGCTGATGGGGCACCGTGCCAGAGCCTTCCTGTCGATGCTGGGCATCATTATCGGCGTCTCCTCCGTGGTGTCGTCGATGGCGGTGGGTGAGGGTGCAAGGCAAAATATTCTCAGGGAGATCGGCCAACTGGGCAACAGTACGTTGGAAATCCGCCCTGGTGAAGGGAGAGGGAAAGTGCGCCCTGACTTTGCGCGCGCATTGAAGGTTTCCGATGTAGAACTGTTGGCTCGCCAGCCTTATGTCGACAGTGTATCGCCAGTGGTCAGCACAGCGGTTACCGCGGTGCGCGGTGGCAAAGAGGTTACGGTGGCGATTTCTGGCATCAGCAATGCCTATTTCCGCGTGCAGGGCCTGCATTTTATCTCTGGTAACGGTTTTACCCAGCGCGATCTGGACGAGCGGGAACCGGTGGTGATTATTGATCCGGAATTACGCGATACGCTGTTTGAAACGGATGAAACACCAGAAGGGGAAATCATCCAGCTTGGCGGTACGCCTTACCGGGTGATCGGCGTTGCCGAACGTAAAGGCGGCAAATTCAGCGGCATGATGCTGGGCGCCTGGATGCCCTATACCGCGCTGCTGGAGCGTATGTCCGGTGATATGCCGATCGAGTCCATGACCTTGCGTGTACGTGACGGGCTTTCACCGAATGAGGTTCAGGGACGCGTGGAAAAACTAGTAGAACAGGCTCATGGCCAGCGTGACTTTTACACCCAGACCAACGATCAGATGACGCAGGCCATCCGCAAGGCGTCGGATTCGATGAATCTGTTGATCACCGCTATTGCCGGGATTTCACTGCTGGTGGGAGGCGTTGGTGTGATGAACATCATGCTGGTGTCGGTCACCGAGCGTACCCACGAGATTGGCATTCGTCTTTCGGTCGGTGCGCGGCCAGCGGACATTATGCGCCAGTTCCTGATTGAGGCAATGGTGATCTGCTCGCTTGGCGGGCTGATCGGCATTATTGGCTCCGGGTTGGCCGGGATGATCTTCTCGTGGGTAACCAAAGAGTTCACCATGATCTTTACCTGGCCACCGTTGGTACTTGCCTGCGGGTTCTCTGCACTGATCGGCCTGGGTTTTGGCTTCTTCCCGGCGCGCAATGCGGCACGTCTTCATCCCACGGAGGCGCTGGCACGCGAATGACGAACAACAAACTTTCTCTGGTGATGCTGTTGCCCCTGCTGCTGAGCGGTTGTGGCTCGTTGACGAAAAGCGACTATCAGCGGCCAATGTTGTCGGTGCCCGCTGAGTGGCGAGTGCAGGATACCGGTTCTGGCTATCTGCAACACACTGACCACTGGTGGGATAACTTCGCGGATCCACAGCTCTCGATGCTGATCGGACGCGCGCTGACCAGCAACAACGATCTGGCCATCGCGGGCATACAGCTCCAGCAGGCCCGATTGGCGGCCGGGTTAACCGATACCAACTTAACGCCTGATGTTTCAGTTAAGGGTAACGCCAACAACAGTAAAAACCTGCGTAGCAATACCACCCCGACGGAGTCTTACAGCACGACGTTGTCGCTGAGCTATGAGCTGGATCTGTGGGGGAAATTGGCACGTGCCAGAGAACAGGCGCAGTGGCAGGCTGAAGCCACGGAGCAGGATCGGCAAAACACCGCGCTAACGCTGATCGGCAATACGGCGCAGTATTATTGGCAGATCGCCAACCTTAACCAGAAGATAAAACAGCAGCAAGCGGGCCTGGAAATCAGCCAGCAGACGCTGGCTCTGGTGCAGTCACGTTATGCTTCCGGTGCTGCCGGACAGCTCGATCTGTTACAGGCGAAACAGTCGTTGCTTAATCGCGAGAACACCTATCGCACGTTGCAACAGCAGCGGGAAGAGAACCGTAATGCGCTGGCGATCCTGTTTAACCGTTCGCCCACCGATCGCCAGGCAGAGCGCAGCTCGCTGGACATCAATCAGGATGTGCCAATTGCCAAAGTGCTGCCGGTTGAGGTCATTGCCCGCCGTCCAGACGTGAAGGCGGCGGAAGGGCGTTTGCGAGCAGCCCTGGCAGGTTCGGATGTGGAGCGTTTAAGCTTCTATCCATCGCTGTCACTGGCTGCGTCACTCGGCTCTGCCAGCAGCATTTTCTCTCAATGGTTCAGCAATCCTGTCAGGACGCTGGGAGCCAACGCTGCGCTGCCGTTTGTGCAGTGGAACACGGTGCAATTGACCATTGAGAAATCCAATCTGGACGTCAAACAGGCGGCGATCGTCTTCCGCAGCAAGGTTTATAGCGCGCTTTCCGACGTGGATAACGCCATGTCGCAACGGCTCAGCTATCAACAGCAAAAAATCAATCAGCAACAGAATCTGCAGCTTAGCCAGCAGCGGCTGGTATTGGCTAGAAGCCAGTACCAGGCGGGGGCGGTCTCTTTCCAGAGCTTGCTGGATGCCGAGGACGATTTGCTGACCATCGAAACCAATTTGTCAGATCTACAGTACAACTACCTCAATGCCACCATGAAACTGTGGCTGGCGTTGGGCGGCGGTGTGGAAAAAACGGTGATATAACAGGATGAAGTCATGAATAAAGATGCTTTGCCACGTCGCGTGGTGGTTACAGGTTTCGGTGCGGTCACACCATTAGGGATGAATGCCGAGCAAAGCTGGGCAGCGATCATGGATTATCAACTGGGCTATCGCCATGTCGATATGTCTGCCAAGGGGATCCAGTCACGTTTCTTCGGCGTGATCGACGATGAACCCAGCCTGAAGGGCGTCCCGGCGGCGATCCGCCGTCGTCTGCCACGTTTTGCCCGTCTTGCGCTGGGGGCGGCCCGCGAAGCGATGGAGATGGCCTTCCACGGTGAGAGCCCGGCGGCGTATTACGATCTGCTGGACTGCGGCACTATCATCGGCAGCGGCTGGGCGGGTCAGGATGAAACCCATCTTAACTACGAAGGCTATCTGCGTACGGGGTTGGGCTCACCGTTTGGCTGCTTCCTGTCCATGCCGAATGCGGCTACGGCAGCGTGCAGCCTGTTCTGGGGCCTGCGTGGTTATCAAAATAGCCCGATTGCCGCCTGCGCCACCGGAACGATCGCCATTGGTGATGCGGCCGAGGTGATCCGCAGCGGCCGTGCGTCGATGATGTTGGCCGGTGCCGGTGAGTCGTTGCGTACCGATGCAGCCGTGTGGAACATCGATATTCTGCGCGCCCTGGCAAGTGAACAGGAGGATGCTAGCAAGGCCTGCTGCCCCTTTAGCCTCGATCGTAACGGCTTTGTGCTGTCTGAGGGAGCTGCCGTACTGTGTCTTGAAGAGCGCGAAGCCGCACTGGCGCGTGGGGCAACGATCTTTGGGGAGATCAAAGGCTACGGCAACTACTCCGATGCCTTTGATTTTACCGCGCCAGCAGAAGACAAGATTGCCCGGGTGAAAACCATCCAGCACGCGCTGTACCAGGCTGGGGTGACGGCGGAAGATATCGATTATATCAATGCCCATGGCACGTCCACGCCGCTCAACGATCTGAATGAGACCCAGGCAATCAAGCTGGCCTTTGGCGAGGCGGCCTACCGCACGCCGCTTTCCAGCACCAAGTCTTACTCTGGACACCTGATTGCGGCGGCGGGCAGTTTTGAGTCCATTATCTGCCTGCAGGCGTTGCAGCATCAGTTGATGCCAGCCACCTGTAACCTGAAAAATGCCGATCCGGAGTGCGATCTGGATTACATCAGTGAAGGGCACCGCCCGGCCAAATTGCAGAACATCCTGAATCTGAGCTTCGGCTTCGGTGGTGCCAACGCGGCGCTGGTCATTGGGCAGGCATGAGCATGATCCTCAACTACACCCTGCGCGATGCCGAGGAGTGGGCCGCCTTTTCCGGTGACTACAACCCGATCCACTTTGATCTGCAACACGTCCGCAAAATGGGGGCCGATCAATTGAGCGTTCACGGGATGCGGGCAATGCTGGATATGAAACGTCAGTTGAGTGCGGCGCTGCTTGCAAGCCCGCCGGAACATGACTTTTATGTATTCAGTACCCGCATGCGTCGGCCGGTGCTGTGCCAGACGCCGTATGACTTGCTGATTGGGGCTAACGGCAAACAGATCACCGGCGAGTTGTTGGATTGCGCGACGCAGAAAAACTGCTTCAACAGCAAGCTGGCTGCGGGCCGCCCGTTGGAACTGGCGGCTTGCAATCACGAACATGCGCTGACCGTGGCCGAGGTGATGGCGCTTTGCCAGCCCTTCCCGGGGCAGGCATTGGAAGCCACGCAGGCGTGGAGTTTTTTCGATGCCCTGCTGTTCCAACTGTTGGTCAAGTCTCCGGAAACGTTGGCGGCGCTAGCCACCGCATTACCTGAACTCCGGGCCGCCACGTTGATCGACGTGTTTGCCCAGATCCCGGTGGTGCAAACGCACCATGAAACTCACTTCAGCGCCCGTTTGTTTACCCCCACGGCGCTGTTTGAATCCGAAGATCGGTTGTATTACCACATCCAGCCGATGCTGATTATTGGGGATAGAAGCAACGGGTTTGTGCTACGTGCGGTGATCGAGGCCAGAACGCAGCAGTATCCGTTGCTCGTCACCTCGGTGACCTTAAAAACATGGCCATTGGCCGACAATTAACTACAGGGATTTCATCATGGAAAAGTATCAACAGGTTTATGACACCGTCACTGAAATGATTTGCGATGCCAAAGATCTCGAAATGAGCGATCTGTCGCCAGAGATGCCGCTGCATCAGTTGAAGCTGGACAGCCTGGACTATGTGGAGTTGATGGTGTTGGCCAAACGTGAGTTTGGGGCCACGCTGACTGCCGAAATGTTCATCGACAAGCCGAATATGACGCTGGGTGAACTGTGTCAAAGCCTGGTCGACGCGCAACAGTGATCCTATGACTAAACAATGGGTGTTAGTGACTGGCGGTAGCCGGGGGATTGGTCGGGCGTTGGTGGAGGAGTTGGCCAGGCAGTGGAACGTGGTGTTCACCTGCCGTAGTGGCTCTGAGGCGGAGTCGGCAGTTATAGAAGCTTGCGCGGGTTTGCCGGGGTTGGTGGAGAGCTGTGTCTGTGACGGCAGCGATGAGCAGGCAGTGGATGTTGTGGCTCCACAACTGCTGGCTCGCCTTGGCGCGCCTTTTGCGGTGATCCATAACGCCGGGATCACGCAGGATGGTTTGCATATCCAGCAAACCGGGGAGCGCTGGCGGCAGGTGATCGACACCAACCTCAACGCCATCTTCTACTGGAATCGGCACCTGTTGCCCGCCATGATGGCGCAGGGGGAAGGGGCGATGGTGCTGATGTCTTCGGTGACGGGCATCAAGGGCAACATCGGGCAAACGGCCTATGGGGCCAGTAAGGCGGCGATGATCGGCCTGGGGAAATCTCTGGCGCTGGAAGTGGCCCGTTTTGGTATCCGGGTGAACTGTCTGCTGCCCGGGATTATCGAAAGCGAGATGACGCAGGCCATTCCGCCGGAGGCGCTGAAGGCGCTGCGTAAGCAAATCCCTCTACGCCGCCTGGGCAAAGCCAGCGAAGTAGCGCGTACCACCGCGTTTCTCATCGGAGATGATAGCCGTTATATGACAGGCCAAAGCCTGATCCTTGACGGGGGTTTGACCGTCTAAGGTAAGCCTGATTAACTCTTCTATTGGGGTATCTCTGCATACCCCAAGCGTTTTCGATAACTCCCTATTTCCTTACTTCAGAGCATCTACGATCACCCCCTCCTTCTATCAAATGGTGAGTCTAGCTTACGGTTTGCGTGGTTAAATAAAGCACCGATGTTAGAATTGCCTGTTGAAAAAACAGACTGTCCCACACGTTATTACTACGATGTGAAATGAATTAATGGCACTAAACCCGCTGAAATTCGATTTATTCCACAAAGTTATGATGAGCATCAGGTTGTAGCTTGACCAGAATTTTCTTATGTCGTTAAATCCAATATCTGGAAAAATGTGTATAGGGAAATACCGCATGTCGGCTAACACCAATCGTAAGTTTTTGAGCATGGATGAAGTACAGCGTTTACTTGATGCAATTCCTGAGCATAAGAATACCGTCCGCGATAAATGTATGTTGCTGGTTTGCTTCATTCATGGATTGCGCGTCTCCGAACTCTGTAATCTGCGCCTGCAAGATTTGGATCTACTTAGCAAAAAATTGTACGTTAATCGCCTGAAAAATGGCTTTTCTGTCCAACATCCGATCCAGCCGCGTGAGCACTCCGCTCTGGTCAGTTGGCTGGCCCTGCGCCCGCAATATCTTGAAGCAGACAGTGATTTTCTGTTTCTTTCACGCCAGGGGGGGCGGCTTTCTCGCCAGCAGATGCATCGCCTGTTTCGCGAGTATGGTGAACTTGCTGGACTGAATGTCCCCGTGCATCCGCATATGTTACGCCACGCCTGTGGCTATGCGCTGGCTGATGGCGGCATCGATACTCGCTTAATCCAGGATTATCTGGGCCATAAAAATATACAGAATACGGTAATTTATACAGCCAGTAACGCGGGGCGTTTTCGTTCGATCAGAATATAATTCAAATCTGTTTGAAAAGCAGTTTATTTAATTCATCTATAATAGTTAGACTCATCCAATCTAGGTTGAGTCTACTATCGTATATATAGCCACCTCTAACCTATTATGCAGTCATGGATAAGAATGTTATGAAGATATAATATATCAATCCAGCGTTGGCTTCTGCACTCATTATTGATAGAGCATTTCATTACATTGAGAATGAGTTTTTTCGGATTTATCTCACACTTAAGAAAGAATAACCCTTTAAATCATAGATCATTGGCTTTTCTATGGCGTTTCTTTTTTTTTGTCGGATATCCTTAGCAATTCCATGGCTGTTGTCTTTTTTCCTCTCCGCTATACTGATTCTGGGATAGGTTGAAGCTGTAGCAACCCTTGCATCAGCGATCCTATGAATCTTGTAGGTATGTAAAAGGATGAATAGCCCTGCACATTTTTTAGTAAAGTCACAGTGAGGCACTATGAATAATCGCAAGCATCTGACTCCTTCCGAAGTTGCGCGTCTGCTAGGAGCTACTCAGCATGGTAAACATGCCGAACGCGATTACTGTTTGATTTGGATGTGTTTTATCCACGGATGTCGCGTCAGTGAGATCAACCGCTGGCGCCTTTCCGATATCGATTTGGAGGGTAAAAGCATTTATATCCATCGCCTGAAAAACGGCTTTTCCACCATTCATCCTTTATATGCCCAAGAACATAAAGCGTTACGCGCCTGGTTAAATGTCAGACGTACTTATCGAGGCGCCGACAGCGACTGGTTATTCCTTTCCGAGAAAGGGAATCATCTATCCCGCCAGCGTATCTATTGGTTAATGCGTAATTACAGTGAGTTGGCTGGTCTGGAGGTTAACGCCCATCCTCACATGCTGCGACATGGTTGTGGATTCGCGCTGGCCGACCGCGGGATAGATACTCGGTTGATTCAGGATTTTCTTGGGCATAAGAATATTCAGCACACCGTACTTTATACGGCCAGCAACGCGCGGAGATTTAAAGAAGTCTGGTAAACAAATGTAATGATTTAATTCACCCGGTACACTTTGAACTAAACTGTCACGCACTCTAGGGATTATCTTTTCGCGAGTCAACAAATTTGTTGTAGGTACATTCTTAATTTTAAAATAACAATACATATCAATGATTTGTGTTTATTTCTAGCCAGTTATTCATTATTGACCTTCCCCAATAGTGGCTGTTCAAGCCCACTTCTGATGGTTCTATAAAATCCCCCCTCGATACCAAGCATAGCTTTAATTTTTTACTATTGTTTATTAATTGATCACCCATTGGAATTTAATGCTGTTTAAGTGTGATATTTAGCATAAATAATTGGACGGTACACTTTAGTTCAAAATGACTCGTCGGTGCGATAAGGCTTAACGGCTTGATGGGTTATTTAACGGGAGAGGTTCTCGCTTGGAGCTAAATAAACAGGGAACGACATAAGGCTATGTCAAATAATTTTGCTATGCACATGGGTGCATTACATTAAAGGAAAGTGTTGTATGAAAAAGAATCTGATTGCTGTTGCCGTATTGGCCTCCTCTGTGTTTGCCGTTACCGCTGCTGCCGCTGCTGATGGTCAAGTCGATTTCGTTGGTAAAATCACCGATGACGCTTGTGTTGTGACTAACAACCCAAGCAGCCCACTGCAGGTGAATCTGGGTGAAGTCGCTACCACTTCCTTCAACGTGGGCGGCGTTCCGACTGCGGGTGTTAAATCTTCTGCAACCAATTTCACCATCAAATTGACAGGTTGCCCGGCTGCGGCAACTCAAGCTTCAGTCAAATTTGACGGTATCGCTGTATCTGGTGACAACACCGTTCTGGCACTGACTGCTGGTGGCGCAACGGGTGTTGGTATTCAGCTGAGCGATGACGCTAACGCTGTGGTTCCATTGTTTACCGCATCTAAATCATATCCACTGGTTGTGGGTAACAACGATCTGAACTTCGTTGCACGCTATATCTCTACCTCCGCCACCATCACTTCTGGTGTCGCGAACTCCACCGCTAGCTTCACCCTTAACTACAACTAAGACTTTACCAATTCGACGTAGAGATTAGTTGTTCTGATTTCAGGCCGGCGGTAGTTGAGCTGGCCTTTATGTCTCATTTCACGGGGTGTTTGTATGAAATTTATTCCTGCCACGGTGCTGACGAGCTTGCTGATGATGAGCTGTGCTGCTCAGGCCGGTGTGGTTGTGGGCGGTACGCGCCTGATTTATGAAGGCGGTAAAAAGGAGTCTTCACTGAGCGTCAGTAACCCGGACAAGGGGCCATACCTCATCCAGACCTGGGTAGAGACCACCGCAGGTGGCGCTGAGAAAGCCCCCTTTGTGGTGACCCCGCCGCTGTTCCGCCTGGATGGCGACCAGAAAAACGTCCTGCGCGTGGTGCGTGCCGGGGGCAATCTGCCCTCAGATAAAGAATCGTTGTATTGGATGAACATCAAGTCCATCCCCGCAGCCAGCAAAGCTGAAGTCCGCAATACGCTGCAAATTGCAGTGAAGACGCGCATCAAGCTGATTTACCGCCCGGAGGGCATCAAAGGCACGCCGGAGCAAGTCACAGAGAAACTGACCTGGCAACGCAGTGGTAATCACTTGCAGGTGAACAACCCGACGCCGTTTTATATGAACTTCTATGAGGTGAAGGTTGCAGGCAAGAAATTGAGCGATGTGACCTATGTGGCTCCGATGAGTACAGCAAGCTTTGCACTGCCAACCGGAGTGAGTGGCGGCCCGCTCAGTTGGAAAATTATCAATGATTACGGGGCGGTAAGCAAAGAGCAACTCGCGTCGTTATAGCCTTCAGAGAGCAGGGATCCCCACAGGCCGTGGGGCACAGGACACAGGGGTAGTTTCACCCTGTAGGCAATGGAGTCAAACGGATGAATAATTATAAAAGCCAGGCCGGGCACTCGCCGCGCGTCAGTCGGTTGGCGTATTTGATCGCTACCCAGCTGGCATTGATGGGAACCCTATCTTTTAGCGTACAGGCGCGTGACTATTTTAACCCTGCACTGCTGCAAATGGATAACCCAAACCAGGGCGCGACAGATTTAACGGTTTTTGAAGAAGGCATAGGTCAGGCACCGGGCACCTATCGGGTCGATATCTATCTCAATAACGAACAGCAGGACACACGGGATGTGACGTTCAGTATGCAAAAAGGGGCTGATGGCAAAGAGCATCTGCAACCTTGTCTGAGCGTAGAGCAACTTAATGCCTTGGGGGTGAAAACCGATTTATTCCCAGGGCTCGGTGATGCCAAGTCACAATGCGCCAACATCAGTGCCATTCCCCAGGCCAGCGCCAAGTTCCGTTTCAGCGAACAGCAATTACTGATCAGTATTCCTCAGGCAGCCCTCTCACAGAAAGCGCGTGGTTACGTTCCTGAAAGCCAATGGGATCAAGGTATCCCGGCATTGCTGCTCAACTACAGCATGAGCGGAGCCAACACTTATGCACGTAATGGGAATAACCAAGACAGCAACAGCCAGTTCGTCAACCTGCGGCCGGGTGTCAACCTCGGGGCGTGGCGGTTGCGTAACTACACGACCTGGAGCCGAAGCAGTGACGGCCAGGATAAATGGGACACCATCTATACCTATGCCCAGCGTGACATTATCGCGCTGAAAAGTCAGATGACGCTGGGGGATAGCAGTTCGCCTTCGGACGTGTTCGACAGCGTACCGTTCCGTGGTGGGCAGTTGGCCTCGGACGACGAAATGATACCGGACAGCCTGAAGGGCTATGCGCCAATGGTACGGGGTATTGCACGAACCAATGCGCAGGTGACTATCCGCCAGAACGGTTATGTGATTTACCAGACCTACGTGGCGCCAGGTGCGTTTGAAATCAACGATATGTTCCCTACCGGGGGCAGCGGTGACCTGCTGGTGACCATTAAGGAAGCCGACGGTAGCCAACAGCAGATGGTGGTGCCGTTTGCCTCGCTGCCCGTGCTGCAGCGTCAAGGTCGTTTGAAGTACTCGCTCACCAGCGGGCAGTACCGTTCTTATGACAACAGCATAGACAAGACCCTGTTTAGCCAGGGTACAGCGATTTATGGTTTACCCAATGGCTTTACCGCCTACGGCGGTGGCCAGTTTGCCAGTAAGTACCAGTCTGTGGCCTTGGGGCTGGGCAAGAACATGGGTGACATCGGTGCCATATCGGCAGACGTGACCCAGGCATGGTCTACGATGCAAGACCAACCTAAAACCGATGGCCAATCATGGCGAGTTCGTTACAGCAAGAACCTCGTACAGACTGGTACCAACTTCTCGATTGCCGGATACCGTTACTCAACGGCGGGCTACTACAGTTTGCAGGAAGTATTGGACACCTACCGTGACGGTAGTAGTTACCGGCTCACCGACCGCAAGCGCAACCGCAGCGAGTTGACCATCAGCCAGAACCTGGGAGATGCGGCGGGAACCCTGTCATTAAACTGGGTCAGCGAAGATTACTGGAACAGCGATCGTACCTTACGCTCGATCGGTGTCGGCTATAACAACAGCTGGAACGGTATCAGCTACGGGTTGAGCTACAGCTATAACGAAAACTCGACGGCCAGTGGCAACAGCAGTGGCGCCATTTATGACCGCGATCAGATCTTTGCGCTTAACGTCAGCATGCCGCTGGATCGTTGGTTGAGCAGGACTTATGCCAGCTACAACCTGAACACCAGCCAGAAGGGTTCCACTAACAACGCCGTCGGCCTGAACGGCACGGCGTTAGCGGACAACAACCTGAGTTGGGGCGTACAGCAAAGCTATGGCAACAAGGGCATCGGCAACGGCGGCAACCTGAATGCCGACTATCGCGGTACCTATGGGGAAGTGTTGGCGGGCTATGCCTACGATCGCAACAGTCAACGACTCAACTACGGCCTGCAGGGCGGCATTATAGCGCATCAGGACGGGGTGACCTTCGGCCAGCCGTTGGGGGAAACCATTGCGCTGGTGAAAGCACCAGGAGCCGGTGGCACGGGGGTTAACAACCAGACCGGGGTTAAAACCGACTGGCGTGGTTATGCCATCGTGCCGTACGTCAGCCCTTATCGCAAGAATCAGGTGCAGTTGAATACCGAGACTTTGGCGGATGACGTTGAGGTGGAGTTGACCTCTCAGAACGTGGTGCCAACCCGTGGTGCTGTAGTTCGAGCCAACTTCCAGGCCAACGTGGGCCAGCGAATACTGATGACGCTGTTACGCCAGGGCGGCGCACCGGTACCGTTCGGTGCCACGGTGAGCGATCCGGCACAGAAAACGGCACAGGGCTTTATCGTCGGGGACGGTGGCCAGGTTTATCTGACCGGGATGGCAGACAGCGGCAGCCTGAATGTGAAGTGGGGCAGCGCTTCAGACCAACAGTGTCAGGTGAGTTACTCACTGACAAAACAGACAACGGAAAGTGCTGGCATTCAGATGCTGAATGCGCAGTGCCGGTAAGGAACGATGATGAAGTTAATCAGGTTAGTTAAATTAACATTGGGCGGCCTGCTGTGCCTGTCTTCCGTATCAAGCTTTGCGGCAACCGGGTGGTGTACCACGGTAGCCGGCACGAAGATATATAACTTCCCCTTTGTCAAACAGTACGACAATCCAGCGGACAACAAGGCTGGCATGTATTTTAATCGAACCTACGAGTGGAATTTAGCGGCGAATTACGCTGCCAACTGTGATTGTACCGGCTCGGCCAACACCTTCTATAAGGCTGTGGTACCGGGCAATCTGACAGCTACGCGGGACTTTGATGGATTACATTTTTATTCAATAAATAAATATCTGGAAGTGGCAACTGAATTATATGTTGGAGGGAACAAGAGGGAATGGATTGCCACCCCATTCCCTAACGTGGACAATCTATTTCCCAGCGCCTGTACGGGCGTGACGAACTGGATATCCGGTGCTAATGGCTATGTGTCTTTATACTTTACCCGGCCATTTGTGGGGCAAGTCGTCATCCCAAGTACTAAGATCCTGGACCTTTATGGCTCAAAAGTCACTGGATCCTATGGCGGGGTGCCGATGTCGTCTGTCTATATGAGCGGATCGGTAACGGTACCACAATCTTGTGAAATTAATGCCGGGCAGGTCATTAATGTCAAGTTTGGCAATATCATGTCAAATGACATCAAAACCAACGGTGCCATTGCCAATGGGTTTACCCCCAAAGTCGTTGATATGACGCTGGCCTGTAATAATATTTCTAACGGTGTTGTCGTCAGCTTATCCTTTAGTGGTGAGCCATCGGGGGGGGACCCAACCGCATTGAAGACGGACAATAATGATATCGGGGTTCGGGTACGTGATGCGAACGGTAATATTGTGCCGCCGGTCAATGGAAATCTGCCTGTCACCTTCGACTATTCTTCACAAACTGGCACCAGCTCTATGAGCCTGGCACCGATGAACGTGACTGGCAATCCCCCGGCAATAGGGCAGTTTAATGCCGTGGCCACCATTAATGCAGAAATTAATTAAGTTTTTTTAACTCAAGGAAATCAGGCAGGAATTCCCTGCCTGAATACAGACGGGAACAGTAAGGAAACCTCATGAAAAAACAAACTCAACGTACGCTGCTGGCCTTATTGGTTTTGGGAGCCGGTGTTAATCAGGCAGTGGCAGCTCCAACTCAGGTCAATATTACCGGCGTTGTGGTCGCTTCGCCCTGCACGGTAGATACCACCAACTCAGATTTGAACGTCAATCTGGGGACCAGTATTCAGGCGAAGGACCTGGCGACGGCAGGAAACACCTCCACGGCGGTGCCATTCAAGCTGATAGTGAAGGACTGTCCAACTGCAACCACCAAGGTTACCGCCTCGTTTAGCGGTACGGCGGATACCGCAGCTGGCGGGCGTTACGCGACGACTAGCGGTACGGGGATGGCAGATAACGTGGCGGTAGAAGTGGCGCAAGATGTGTCCCCGTATACCTTGCAAAATCCGGGGTCTACCATGGAAACGACAGTGGTAGGAAACACGGCAACATTCGCATTGAGAGCCAGTGCTTATGCTAAAGGGGTGGTTACGCCGGGTAATATTGCTTCGGTAATGTCAGTCGACTTTTCCTATAACTGATAAGCCAAGTCAGTTATCGCGGCGGGTAAAACACGGTCAAGTTTAGACGGCCAGCGTTGGTTTCCCTGGCCGCTGTGTGTATTGGCGTAGCAAGCTTTAACATCGGCACCCAAGTCTATTTTGGGTGCCAGCACCTATCAGGACAAGCTGAGTCATTAATAACGGAACTATTATCATGATGACATCAACCGTATGGAACAACACACCCCTACCGAAAATGCAGACGGCATGCCGCATCGACCGGGTATTGCTCATGGATGCTTGCCCGATAACGCGTGCCGGGATCTGCTCTGCATTCCAGCCACCACAGTTTCAGATCATGGATTGTGTGCACGTAGAAAAGGTGTGCGATCTGCCAGTGGCGATGCAGCAAGGCAAGGTGGATGTGGTGATCACCGAACTCTGTGGCGAAGGTGAGTCGGTATTGGAGGGGCTGCGAATGATTAGCCATTTACGCCAGTACTGGGCACGGGTGCCGCTTATCGTCGCCACCTCTTTGCAGGAACCGCACCTGCTTGCACAGTTGAGAACGTTGAGGGTCAGCGGTATCTACCTTAAACAGGATCCCCTGTCATCACTGACACAAGGCGTTCTCTGCGCGATGGCGGGGTTGTCCAGTCTTAGCCCGTCAGCGGTGAACCTGATTGGCAATGGCGCGCCGTCATTATCGCTCACCGGACGTGAGATGGACGTACTGGAGTGCCTGTTTGCTGGCAGAACCGTGACCGACACGGCGCGGGTGCTAGCTCGGGATGTACGCACCATCAGCACCCATAAACGCCGTGCCATGATTAAGCTCGGTTTCCATAGTGATAGCGATCTCTATACCCGTGGAGATTATCTGGCGCGTAATGGATTACTGATCTAGGAGTCGCTCATGAATACGCCTTTATCGGTTGTCAAATTAGCCGTTGTTGCCCCTATCCCCTTGCTTCAGGCAGGGATGGCACATTTTATTCAGAACCTTGATCCCCCTATGCATCTGGTGGTGATGGTCTCTTCGCTGGAGCAATTGCTGGCGCAATGGGCGCCGCCACAGATTGACCTGTTGGCGGTGGTGCTCAGTGGCTCACCGCAGGAGATTGCCCGCGACACGCAACAGTTGCTGATGCTCTCTGAACGTGCGCCCGCGCTGCGTATTGTGGTGTGCACCTATTGCCGGGACATTGCGTTGTTGACGCGATTGAATCTCCGGCCGCACATCAGCCTGCTTGCCCGCCAGGAGTCGCAGGAGCAGACTCGCCGTGATATGGCACAGGCGCTGACCGGTGCCAAGGTTTGTAGCCCCAGTATGGCCATGTACCTGCTGCACAGTGCCACTCCTGCGCAAGTGCAGGACAGCTTGGTGGTGTTGACGCAGGCGGAACATAAGGTACTGGAGTACTTGCAGCAAGGAATGAGCGTTTCTGACGTGGCTGATTTACTGCATCGCAGTGTCAAAACCATCAGCGCACATAAGTGCAATAGCATGCGCAAGTTGGGGGTTCGCAATGATGCGGAACTGTTCCAGCATTTACGCAGTCAGGTCACCGATGCGCCCTACAACACGCCGAATTCCCCCTGGTATGTCGCGACATGATTAGCCAGAAGCGGTACCGGGTGGCAGTCGTTTCACCGTGCCGTTTCTTTCAGGCTGGGATCTGGCCGTTGCTCAATACCCACTCGCTATCGCGGGTCTGGCACTGCCAGAAAGCCGCTGAAGCGCAATGGTATCTGGATGAACAGCCGGTGGATGTGCTGGTTATGTCATTGCACGTTGGGCAACAGGCAGACTTATTGTCAGCCTTGCGTTTTATTCAGCAGGTGCGGATCTCTTTTCCCGGCGTTGCGCTGATGGCTATTCTGGATGACCCCATTCCTTATCTGGTGACTCGGTTGCGCCGTCTGGGGGTGAGACATATCGTGGATCTGGGACAACCGTTAGTCTTGTGGCATACGCATTTACGTCAGATTCTGTTGGGTGAGGATAGCCGGGCTGGCTGCACTTTACCGGGGTGTGATGAGGAAACGTTGTCTATGGGAGAGCGGCAGGTGGTCGAGTACCTGATACAGGGCATGACTCCCGCTGAAATTGCCGCGCTGACGAGGCGCAGTATCAAAACCATCTCCACACAGAAGGGCATAGCCATGCACAAGCTGGGGATCCGCCACTATGCCCAGCTTATCGCGATACAACGCGTCTTTACCGACAGTTGGCTGCCCCATGACGGAGTCCAGATGGTCGGGGAACTGACCCCAAGCCTTTGGTACTATTGCTGAGCTTATCAACGTGTTCGCTTGAATCCGCATTGGTAGATAGGGAGATGCAGTGTGAGTGGCTCTCACATAAGGTACAACGCCCCAGGAAGAGGCGTTGCCAATAACAGGCTCAGTTAAAACGCATTGACAGATCGAGCGCGGTAATGTGTTTGGTCAGCGCCCCGACAGAGATATAATCCACCCCGGTTTCGGCAAACTCGCGCAGGGTTTGATCGGTGACGTTGCCGGAAACTTCCAACTGCGTGCGTCCCTGGACCAGGGCAACGGCATCACGCATCATCTCGACGCTGAAATTATCCAGCATCACAATATCGGCACCGGCATCCAGCGCCTGTTGCAGCTCATCCAGCGATTCTACTTCCACCTCTACCGGCACGTCGGCGTGCAGCCAGAAGGCTTTCTCTACCGCGTTTTTGATCGAGCCAGAAGCAATGATGTGGTTTTCCTTGATCAGGAAAGCATCCGAGAGGCCGAGACGGTGATTGCTGCCACCGCCGCACAGCACGGCATATTTCAGCGCGGTGCGTAGGCCAGGCAGTGTCTTGCGGGTGTCCAGCAGCCGGGTTTGTGTGCCTTGCAGCAACGCAACATAGCGGCTTACCGCCGTGGCTACGCCGGACAGCGTTTGCACAAAGTTCAGCGCGGTACGTTCGCCCGTCAGCAGGATACGCGCTGGGCCGCTCAGGCGGCATAGCGGCTGGTTGGGCACCAGCTTATCGCCATCTTCCACCAACCACTCGATCTTCACCTGTCCACCCAGTTGGATAAACACCTCTTCCAACCAGCGGCGGCCACAGAAAACGCCGGGTTCACGGGTGATCACCGTGGCATTGGCCTGCTTATCTGCGGGTAGCAGTTGTGCGGTGATATCGCGCTCGGCATCCACGGTGCCCCCCAGATCTTCGCTCAGCGCCTGGGCGACGGTGGCAGGGACATCATTGGCAATACGTTCGAGAAGCGCGGTACGGCGGCTGTCGGCACTGTAGCGACGGGTCGGCATGGCAAACTCCGGAAATGGGCTATAAGCGGTGAGTGCACATGCTACTCTGTTTTACAGCCCCGCGCCAGCCGCGAGTTCTACGTAATATCAATAGGTTAGTGATGCTGTAATCCCCCTCACCCTAACCCTCTCCCACAGGGAGAGGGGACTGAATGTGCCACAATTTTACTCCCACATCTGACCTTAACACGGGCGCGACAATGTAGCGCCCCTACGGCGTACCACATTAGCCATGCTGCAAGTTGTTCTACCAACAGCACAACCGCATTGAATATCTCAACCTTCCCTTATTTGACATACTGTTTATCCAGACAGTATTCTGCTGGGTTAATAAAATCATCAATAGAATTTTGCAATAACTTATAACTTACACCACAGGTGTATTACGAGGATTTACTATGAAAAAGCTACCGTTAAATGTTCTCTATCGACTGTATAAAGCAGAGGCTGGCGATACCATTGATAACACTTATGTTCGTCTAACTGGCGGTTGGATGACCGACGATCGGCGTGATGTCGATGATAAAGGGTTGCTCCAGAGAAGTACTATCTACCAGTTCGCATTTAAGGATTTATCCGATGGGCAATACTATCAGGCAAGTCAAGCTGCCACAGAAATGATCGTTCCCGATTCCAACGGTTTCTCTGTGGTAAGGTATAAAGAGCCATTCAGTGATCGCTCGAATTACCCTCATACCGTGTATACTTGCCAATACTCAGCAACTAGAGTGAGCATGGCTGAATATACGGAAGCGTTGCAGCCTTAATATTATTGAAGGCCAATGGTGACGAACGTGTTTTTTAACCTATAACGTTTTCATCATAGGATAATCAGGCCTATATTCAGTATTAATAAGATACTGGATATAGGCCATTCACCGCGTTATTTTAGGACTACGTTTGGGCAACTGAAAATAGTGTCCGTCAAGATGATTTTTTGTACTGACTGACATCAACAGGCCGCGAGTGCCGGGGACAGTGCTTGATGTGGCAGCGCAGGAAACTAATCCATTTATTATCAACGCATTAAATTCACTTCGCGGAAACATGCTACTCTGCTGCTGGCACTCGTCCCATCGAAAGCACTATGCTGGGGAACAGACAGAAGGAGAGGATTAGCTAATGACGCTGTTTACGCTGTTACTGGTTTTGGCGTGGGAACGCCTGTTTAAACTGGGTGAGCATTGGCAGTTGGACCATCGTTTAGAAGTGGTGTTTCAGCGGCTGCATCGGTTTTCTTTGGCACAAACGTTGGCAATGACCCTGGTCTGGATGTTTATCGTCTGGGGCATTCTGTGGTTGGCCCAGGGCCTGTTCTTCGGCGTTGTGGCGCTACTGCTGTGGATTGTGATGGGTCTGCTGTGCGTTGGGGCCGGGATCACACGCAAACATTATCGGGCCTATTTGCAGGCCGCGCGGCAGGGCGATACCCACGCCAGCGATCAGATGGCGGAAGAGCTGGCGCTGATCCACGGTTTACCGGTGCAGTGCAGCGAGGCAGAGCGCCTGCGTGAACTGCAAAATGCCCTGTTGTGGATTAACTATCGCTACTATTTGGCACCGCTGTTCTGGTTTGCGGTGTGCGGGCCATACGGGCCGCTCGCTCTGGCGGGCTATGCTTTTCTGCGGGCCTACCAAACCTGGCTGGCACGGCATCATACACCGCTGCAACGCTCGCAAACGGGGATCGACTTCCTGCTGCATGTGTTGGACTGGATCCCGGTTCGTCTGGCAGGGGTAGCGTATGCGCTGATTGGACATGGCGAAAGGGCGCTGCCCGCGTGGTTTGCTTCGCTGGGGGATCGTCATACTTCGCAGTATCAGGTATTGACGCGTTTGGCGCAGTTCTCTCTGGCACGTGAACCGCATATGGACCCGGTTCAGACGCCGCGCGCCGCGGTAACGTTAGCGCGTAAAGTGACCCTGATTGTGGTGGTCGTCGTGGCGATATTGACGATTTACGGTACCTTGCTCTGAAGATAACGGCGGGCGCAGAGTGGCGCCCGCCAGCAGATTACAGCTTGGCGAAGCAGCGGCGCGCGGCATCGACGGTGCGCTGAATATCTTCCTCGCTGTGTGCGACAGACATAAAGCCAGCCTCGAACGCCGACGGGGCCAGATAAACCCCCTCATCCAACATCAGATGGAAGAAGCGCTTGAAGCGCTCGACATCGCAACCCATCACGTCCTGATAGCAGGTGACCGTTGGCGCATCGGTAAAGAACAGCCCGAACATGCCGCCTACATGGTTGACGACAAACGGAATATTCTCTGCCTTGGCCGCCGCCAACAGGCCTTCTGCCAGCTTGTTGGTCAGTTCGGTCAAGGTCTGGTGAATGCCAACCTGGGAAACCTCGGTCAGGCAGGCGAAACCGGCGGCCATGGCAATCGGGTTGCCGGACAGCGTACCAGCCTGATACACCGGCCCGGTAGGTGCCAGAGCGGCCATCACTTCACGGCGGCCACCGAAGGCCCCCACTGGCATGCCACCACCGATAATTTTGCCCAGGCAGGTCAGATCTGGTACCACATCGTAATAAGACTGAGCACCGGCCAGCGCGACGCGGAAACCGGTCATCACTTCGTCGATGATCAACAGCGCACCATACTTGTCGCACAGGGCGCGCAGGCCCGGAAGGAAGTCTGGCAGCGGTGGAATGCAGTTCATGTTGCCCGCCACTGGCTCAACGATGATGCAGGCGATCTCTGAAGGGTACTGCTCGAATGCGGTACGCACGGAGTCGAGATCGTTATAGGTACAGGTCAGCGTGTGCTTGGCGAAGTCTGCCGGCACGCCCGGTGAGTTAGGCTGGCCCAGCGTCAGTGCGCCGGAACCGGCTTTCACCAGCAGGCAGTCGGCGTGGCCGTGGTAGCAGCCTTCAAACTTGATGATCTTGTCGCGGTTGGTGTAACCCCGAGCCAGACGAATGGCGCTCATGGTGGCTTCGGTACCGGAGTTCACCATACGTACCATATCCATGGTTGGCACCAGGGTGGTCACCAACTCGGCCATTTTCACTTCCATCTCGGTAGGTGCGCCGAAGCTCAGGCCGCGCTGTGCCGCCTCGATCACCGCATTGCGGATCGCCGGATGGTTATGGCCCAGCACCATCGGGCCCCAGGAACCGACATAATCGATATAGGCTTTACCATCGGCATCAAACAGATAGGCACCGTCGGCACGTTCGATAAACAGCGGGGTACCGCCTACACCGGTGAATGCACGCACTGGGGAGTTGACTCCGCCTGGGATCAGCTGTTGCGCCTGGGCGTACAGACTTTCGGACTTACTGTGTAAGCTCATAAACCGGCTCCTGGGTTTGCTGTTGAATGATTTGACCGCGCTATTCTAGTGGAGAGTACGGAGTTATGAAACGATCATAGACCGATACCTATTTTGTGGGGGCGGTAGGACAACGACTGAGCTAGAATAGCTTACATCGCTATTAGTCTGATTTTTCAATTCAATAATGAACCCACTATGACTGAATTACAGCAACAGCCTCCTGCGGCTTCAGGCGCGCGCCTGACTCGCAACTATAGGGTCCGTCAGTTTATTCGCCAGGATAAAACGCCGGTTGTCATCCTGATCATGGCGGCGGTGGTAGGGACGTTGGCGGGATTGTTGGGCGTCGCTTTTGATAAAGCGGTGGAATGGGTACAGCAGCAGCGGCTGTCGGGCCTGGCCTCTGTTGCCAACTCCTGGTTCCTGGTGTGGCCGCTGGCGTTTATATTGTCAGCCATGCTGGCCGCTTTTGGCTTTTATCTGGTCAAACGTTTTGCGCCAGAGGCCGGGGGATCAGGGATCCCAGAGATCGAAGGGGCACTGGAAGAGTTACGCCCGGTGCGCTGGTGGCGGGTGATCCCGGTGAAATTTATCGGTGGTATGGGGACGCTCGGTGCAGGCATGGTACTAGGGCGTGAAGGGCCGACGGTACAGATGGGGGCCAATGCCGGGCGAATGGTGTTGGATATTTTCCGTATGCGCAGTGCGGAAGCGCGCCACTCCATGCTGGCCACCGGTGCCGCAGCGGGTCTCTCCGCCGCGTTCAACGCGCCTCTGGCGGGGATCTTGTTCGTGATCGAAGAGATGCGGCCGCAGTTTCGTTACAACCTGATCTCCATCAAGGCGGTGTTTATCGGCGTGATTATGTCGAGCATTGTCTTTCGCATTTTTAATGGTGAAAGTCCGCTGATCGAGGTGGGTAAACTCGCTTCGGCACCGCTCAATACGCTGTGGTTGTACCTGGTGCTGGGGACGGTGTTTGGTGCGGTGGGGGTGATGTTTAACGCACTGGTGTTTCGTACCCAGGATATGTTTGCCCGTTTTCATGGTGGCAAGATGAGCAAGTTCCTGCTGATTGGTGCTCTGCTAGGGGGCGCTTGTGGCGTGCTTGGGCTGATCGAGCCAGCAGCCGCGGGTGGCGGTTCGGCTTTGATCCCGATCGCGGCGGCGGGTAATTACAGCGTCGGCATGCTGTTGTTTATCTTTATCGCACGGGTGATCACCACGGTGCTCTGCTTCGGTTCAGGCGCACCGGGCGGTATTTTTGCACCGATGCTCGCCCTGGGAACGTTGCTAGGCACCGCTTTTGGTCTTTTCGGCAATCACCTGTTCCCTGAATACGGGCTTGAGGCTGGCACCTTTGCTATTGCGGGCATGGGGGCGCTGTTTGCCGCTACCGTGCGTGCCCCGTTAACCGGTATTGTGCTGGTATTGGAAATGACCGATAACTATCAGCTGATTTTGCCGATGATTATTACCTGCCTCGGCGCGACCCTGGTGGCGCAGTTCCTGGGCGGTAAGCCATTGTATTCCGCCATTTTAGCCCGCACCTTACAAAGGCAGCAGCAGGCATTGGCCGAGAAAACAGGTAAAGAAAATACAACAAATGCGGTGAATACTTGAACGCAACACTCAGGTATTAGATAATCAGCACCATTAATCAGGTTACCGTCGTCGTCGCCTGATGTGAAACACTGTTGGGAGTAACGAGTATGAGTGATGAAACAGCACTGCCCCTGCAATTTACCGAGGCAGCAGCAAGCAAGGTGAAATTCCTGATTGCTGACGAAGAGAATCCAAACCTGAAGTTGCGGGTTTACATTACCGGTGGTGGCTGCAGTGGATTCCAGTACGGCTTCACGTTTGATGACAAGATCAACGACGGCGATATGACCATCGAGAAACAGGGCGTTGCGCTGGTGGTTGATCCGATGAGCCTGCAATATCTGGTTGGCGGCGCGGTGGATTATACCGAAGGGTTGGAAGGTTCACGCTTTATCGTGACTAACCCGAATGCCAAAACCACCTGCGGCTGCGGTTCTTCATTCAGTATCTGATCTGCCGCCGTTAAAAAACCCGCCTGCCTGTACGGTGCGCGGGTTTTTTTGTGCCTACCATTCCACGGTGATCAGTTCGCTTTCCCGATCGTCTACTATCCGTTTGCTATGGCTCATCTTCGGTTGCAAGACTGTGCCATTGCCGCATTCTACCTGTGGCGTGTTGCCGGTCGTGGTTACGCTGCAGGTGGGCACAATCGTCAGACTGATACCCATCTTGCCGCTGGTGTTTTCGGCCAGCACGCTGCTGCTCAACAACAGTGTGCTGGCGATCAAAAGATTTTTCTTCATGCTTAAATTCAAAACAATACCTATCCGCAGGCCACAGCAATAGGACCTATCGGCAAAAGTGAACGGAACTTAATGGCGCGGGATAATTTTTAACGAAGAGTTAACTGGATGATTACATTATTCAAGCGCATTTTAATAGCGCAAAATAATAGCACATTGCTTATATAATAGTCGAATATACTAATTAACAGCAAAGCCTCCGCCGAAGCTGGCGGAGGCAAGAATTACTGTTCGAGGATAAAAGCCGGTAGTTTCAGATGCCAACGAATGGCGGCCAGGCGGATGCCCAGCGTGATGATCATCCCCAACATCATGGCATGCTGTAACGGCATACCAAAGCTGTAGAACGCCGTGACGTGCACCGCTCCGCCAACGATGCAGGCGGTGGCGTAGACCTCGGTTCGCAGGATCATCGGGATCTCACGGGCCAGCACGTCACGGATAATCCCGCCGCCGACGCCGGTGATCACTCCCATGCAGACCGCCACCAGCGGTCCACTGCCTGCGGCGAACGCCTTATTGACGCCGATCCCGACGAACACCGCCAGCCCGATGGCATCCAGCACCGGCAGGATCCATTTCGGTAACCGACGCGGCTGGCGCACCAGCAGCAGCGTCAGCACACAGGTGATCATCGCCACCACCAGATCGGTGGGATCCTTTACCCAGAATACCGGGCCGTTGGCGAGCGCCATATCACGGATCGTCCCGCCACCGACCGCGGTCACTACTCCCAGTACCAAGACGCCAAAGGGATCCATCCGTAATTTGCCCGCCAGCAACACGCCAGAAATGGCAAACACCGCCGTACCAAGAATATCCAGCCAAAATACCATCAATGGATCTCCGCCAATTGACCGCATAGTGATTGTGCCGCCAGCATGATGCGTGGCCCGGCACGGTTAAACCAATCTTCCTCAAGGGCAATCACCGGCACGTCCAGCTGTGGGCCCCAGAAGGCTTTCACATTGGCGATCTGCTGGGCATTCCCGCTGATCACGATGGCCTGCGGTTTACGCACCAGCACCTGCTCACGGCTCACCTGCGGCCAAGGCACGGGGCTATCGGCAAAGATATTCTCTGCGCCGCACAAGGACAGCACCTGGCTTTGTAACGTGGCCGCCGAACTGGTGAACAGCGGTTGGGTGCCAAACTGCAGCAGCACTGGCCTTGGCGAATTGCTGGCATAGCGCGTTTTCAGCTCCTCTACCTGTTGGCGGAGGCTGGCAGCGGCCTGATGTGCCTGTTCCGGATAAGGGCTGTACTGCGCCAACGCATCCAGCGATTGGGCGATCTCGTCAATATTCTTGGCATCTGCATAAAAAATCGGGATGCCGAAGGAGGCAAGCTGATCCAATACCCGCTGGGGATTACCGCCACGCCAGGCGAGAACCAGATCGGGTTTCAACGCCAGGATCCGTTCCAGGTTGATCCCTTGCCAGGAGGCGACCTGTTCCAACTGTTTGGCGGCAGGGGGATAATCGGAGTAAGCGCTGACGGCCAGCAGGGTATCCCCCATACCGGCCGCGTAGGCAAGCTCCGTGGTGCTCGGTGCCAGGCTGATCACCCGTTGGGCGGCGCTGGCAGGCAGCAGCATCCCCAGGATCAGCCAGCTCAGCAGGGCGCACAGACGCAGCTTCACATCAACCGCGCTTGGCCAGGGCTTGCAGCATGGTATTGACCATCAGCGAGGACTGCTTGGCGGCTACCGCCAGGAACTCGTCGAAGCTCATATGGGATTCACTGTCGGCAACGTCGGAAATCGCGCGTACCACCACGAATGGCGTGCCGAACTGATGGCAAACGTGGCCAACGGCGGCGGCCTCCATCTCAACGGCGGCAACGGTTGGGAAGGTGTTGCGGATGCGGGCCAGAGGCTCGGCACCGTTAATAAAGGCGTCACCGCTGCAAATCAGGCCGCGTACCGCGTTAAGGTTAAGCTGCTTGATGCAGTTTTCCGCTAACTCGATCAACGCAGGATCTGCAACGAATGCTGGCGGGCAACCGGCCATCTGGCCCGGTTCGTAGCCAAAGGCGGTCACGTCGGCGTCGTGATAGCGCACTTCTTCAGACACGACGATATCACCCACGTTCAGCGTAGCGGCCAGGCCACCGGCGGAACCCGTATTGATCACCACATCGGGTTGGCACTGTTCCAGCAGCAGGGTGGTACCCAGGGCCGCTGCCACTTTGCCGATGCCCGATTTGAGCAGGGCGACTTCCACGCCGTTGATTTGGCCGGTATAGATCTCACAACCCGCACGTTGCAGGGTCTGGCGGTTCGCAATTTGCTCGCGCAGCAGGGTAACTTCTTCTTCCATTGCGCCGATGATGCCTACTTTCATAAATAATACTCGCTGATAGGGTATGGAAATTGCGCCATAGTCTATCATGGCTCTGTGAGAGAGATAATCCGCAATACCGTTGCATCCGCCGCCGGGAATTGTTATCACGGAGGGAATGCGCAACGGGAGGAGAAACAGATGTCCGGGATCGACTTTAAGCAGAAGATCAGCTTTCAGCGGCCTTTTAGCAAGCCGATTGAAGCCGAAGAAGAGTACGACATCATTCGCCAGTTCGAGAGCGATCGCGGTCGCATTGTCAATTCTGCGGCGATACGCCGTTTGCAGCAGAAAACGCAGGTGTTTCCGCTGGAGCGTAACGCGGCGGTGCGCAGCCGTCTGACCCACTCGATGGAAGTACAACAGGTGGGGCGGCATATTGCCAAAGAGATCCTCAACCGCTTCAAACAGGAAAAGCGTATTGATGCGCTTGGCCTGAGCAAGCTGCTCGATCCTTTCGAGAGCATTGTCGAAATGGCCTGCCTGATGCACGACATCGGCAATCCGCCGTTTGGCCATTTCGGCGAATCGGCCATCAACGACTGGTTCCGCCAGCGGCTCGATCCCGCCAGCTGTGGCAGTGAGCCGGGTAGCTACGATCGCTGCCAGGTAGAGGTGTTACGCCTGCATGAAGGGGAGAGCGACCTTAACCGGCTGCGCAGCCGTATTCGCCACGATCTCAGCCATTTTGAGGGCAATGCTCAGGCGATCCGCCTGGTCTACACGTTGCTGAAATTGAACCTGACCTATGCGCAGGTTGGCTGCATCCTGAAATATACCCGCCCGGCCTATTGGGCGAGCGATATTCCCGCCAGCCACAGCTATCTGATGAAGAAGCCGGGGTTTTATCTGGCGGAAGAAGCCTTTGTCGATCGTTTGCGGCGTGAATTACATATGGGAGAGTTCGATCGTTTCCCTCTTACCTATATTATGGAAGCCGCCGATGATATTTCTTATTGCGTGGCCGATCTGGAAGACGCGGTAGAAAAGAACATCTTTACCGTGGAGCAGCTGTATCAGCATTTAACCCAGGAATGGGGCGAGATTGCTCCAGGGGATCTGTTTGATAAGACCGTGGCCAGTGCGTTTCGCAAAATAGAGCGCAGCGGGGCGCGTCGCAGTTCAGAAGATCAGTTCTTTATGTACCTGCGGGTATTTACCGTTGCCAAATTGGTTCCCCATGCGGCCCAGCGGTTTATTGATAACCTGGACTCGGTGTATCACGGCCACTTTAACGGAGCCTTGTTGGAGGATGCCAGCCCGGCTTGCCGCCTGCTGGCTATCTTCAAGAACGTTGCGTTCAAACACGTGTTCAACCACCCGGAAGTGGAGCAGTTGGAACTCCAGGGTTACCGGGTGATCAACGGCCTGCTGGACATTTATAGCCCGCTGCTGGCCATGTCGCTGGCCGATTTCAGCCAGCTGGTGCGGGAAGACAGCCACCGGGCGTTCCCGATTGAAACGCGGCTGTTTCACAAGCTTTCGACCAAACATCGCCTGGCCTATGTCGAGGCGGTGGAAGGTTTGCAGCATCTTTCTGCCGAGCAGCAGGCTATTAGGGAATATTATTTCCGGGCGCGGTTGTTACAGGATTATATCAGCGGCATGACCGACCTTTATGCCTATGATGAATATCGTCGTTTAATGGCGGCGGAATAAAATCATGAGATAATTCTCGCTTATTTTAGCGAGATCACTCTCAAGCTGGAACATTATTTCGAGTTTTGTAAAGACCGACAATATTTGTTTACTATTAGCCCGCCGCACCAGGGGAACTTCAGCTAATCAGCAGGCTCTTACTAAGCACCAAGACCCGGTATTCCTTTTGAACGATTTTAAGAGACACACAGATGAAAAAAACAGCACTGGTTTTAAGCGCCCTGGCTTTGAGTATTGGTTTGGCAATGGGTCCGGTAACGACCGCCAACGCCGCCGAAACGGCTTCTGCCTCCACTAGCGCCCAACCGATGCCAAGCCTGGCACCGATGTTGGAAAAAGTGATGCCTTCAGTGGTAAGCATTAACGTGGAAGGAAGTGCCGCGGTGAATGCGAAAACGGTACAGCAAATGTCGCCGTTCTGCCAGGATGGTTCACCCTTCCAAGGTTCCCCAATGTGCCAAGGTGGCGCGCCGGGTGGGCCAACTACCCAGGAAGCCTTTAAGGCCCTGGGTTCAGGCGTCATCATCAACGCGGACAAAGGCTATGTGGTCACCAACAACCACGTGGTAGACAATGCCAGCAAGATCACGGTGCAATTGAGCGATGGCCGTCGCTTTGAAGCCAAGGTGATCGGCAAGGATCCGCGATCTGATATCGCGTTGATCCAACTGAAGGACGCCAAAAACCTGTCAGCGATCAAAATGGCCGATTCCGAGCAGCTGCGCGTGGGTGATTACACCGTGGCGATCGGTAACCCGTATGGCCTGGGTGAAACCGTGACCTCCGGGATCGTTTCTGCCTTGGGGCGTAGCGGCTTGAACATTGAAAACTACGAAAACTTTATCCAGACCGATGCGGCGATCAACCGGGGTAACTCCGGCGGTGCGTTGGTTAACCTGAACGGTGAGCTGGTTGGCATTAACACTGCGATCCTGGCGCCGGACGGCGGCAACATCGGTATCGGCTTCGCTATTCCAAGCAACATGGTGAAAAACCTGACCTCGCAAATGGTGGAATATGGCCAGGTTAAACGCGGTGAGCTGGGCATCATGGGTACCGAGCTGAACTCCGAGCTGGCGCAAGCGATGAAAGTGGACGCCCAGCGTGGCGCATTCGTCAGCCAGGTTGTGCCGAAATCCTCCGCTGCCAAGGCCGGTATCAAGGCCGGTGACGTGATTGTCACCCTGAACGGTAAAGCCATCTCCAGCTTTGCGTCGTTCCGTGCTGAAATCGGCAGCTTGCCGGTGGGCACCAAGATGGCGCTGGGCATTATCCGCGACGGCAAGCCGGTGACCATTGACGTAACGCTTGAGCAAAGCAGCCAGGAGCAGGTTGATTCCAGCAATATTTACACCGGTATTGAAGGTGCAGAACTGAGCAACAGCACCGACAAAGTGAAAGGTGTGAAGATTGAGAAGGTGAAACCTGGCAGTGCCGCTGCGCGCATCGGGCTGAAAAAAGGCGACGTGATCATGGGTGTGAACCAGCAGCCGATCACTAACCTGGGCGAACTGCGTAAGGTGCTCGACAGCAAGCCTGCGGTGTTGGCGTTGAACATCCAACGTGGCGACTCGACGCTGTATCTGCTGATGCAGTAATGTTGTCACGTTGTTCTACAGAGGCACGCTTCGGCGTGCCTTTTTTTATGGCTAAAAACTGTGAGTTTGAGCACAAACTCACGCCCGGCCAAAACGCATTTGGGCATCTGCACAATGTGCCAGTAGAGGCGCGTCGGTATGCTGAACGTTGGTTTATCATCCGACGGGGATAAGACGCAATGGCGGAGTATCATCTTGATGCCAAGCTAGCCAGGGAAATTGTCGCTCGCACCATGAAAATTATTGATAGCAATATCAACGTGATGGACAACCGGGGCCGGATTATTGGCAGTGGCGATCCTGAGCGGCTGGGGGAACTGCATGAAGGGGCATTGCTGGTGCTGTCTCAGGCCAGGGTGGTCGCTATAGACGATGCCGTTGCCCGTCATTTGCACGGCGTTCGGCCCGGTATTAATCTGCCGTTGCACGTTGACGGGAATATCGTTGGGGTCATCGGCCTGACTGGCGATCCGGTGCAACTGCGGCAGTACGGTGAACTGGTCTGCATGACCGCTGAAATGATGCTGGAGCAGGCGCGATTGTTGAGTTTGTTGGCGCAGGACAGCCGCTTTCGTGAAGAGTTCGTGTTGAACCTGATCCGTACGGAGGAGCTGTCACCGGCCTTGATGGAATGGGCGCACCGCCTGGGGATAGATCCCAACCAACCCCGCGTCGCGGCGGTAGTGGAGGTGGATAGCGGCCAGTTGGGAGTCGACAGCGCCATGGCCGAGTTGCAGCAGTTACAGGAGCTGCTGACGCTGCCGGAACGTGACAACCTGATCGCCATTGTTTCTCTCAGTGAAATGGTGGTACTTAAACCGGCGCTGAATCACCATGGGCGTTGGGATGCCGAGGCCCACCGGCGGAGAGTGGAGAATCTGCTGGTGCGGATCAATGAAAGCAGCCGTTTACGAGTGCGTATTGCGCTCGGCAACTATTTCGTTGGCCCAGGCAGCCTGGTGCGTTCCTATCGCACTGCGCGCACCACCATGGCCGTTGGCAAGCAGCGCATGCCTGAGCGATGGGCCTATTATTATCAGGATCTGATGCTGCCGGTATTGCTGGGCAGCCTGCGTAGCGGTTGGCAGGCGGATGAGCTGGCTCGGCCGTTGGAACGTCTGAAAGCCATGGACGGTAATGGTTTGCTGCTGCGTACCTTAAATGCCTGGTTCCTGAATAATGTGCAACCCACCGCGACCGCCAAGGCACTCTATATTCACCGCAATACGCTGGAGTATCGTCTCAATCGCATATCCGAACTCACCGGGTTGAACCTGGCCAATTTCGATGCGCGCCTGTTGCTGTATGTGGGGTTACAGCTTGATGAAGACTAGGCTAGCTGTACGCCAGCCTCAAGCTTCAGTGTCGCGATATTTAACCCCCCAGCTAATACGGAGTCGGGAGGCTAAATAGTTGCACGTTCGGTTCCCTCTCCTTGGGGAGAGATACCGTCTTGTCGGCTATCCGGCAAGCGGTATTTCCGCATTAAATGTCTTTCCTGATTTCACCACACCATAGGCCAGTTGCAGCAACTTTCGCATCGCCGCACACACTCTTTCTTTGCCCGACTTCCCACGCAACTTCAGCCTTTCTGTTAAGTCTTTAACCACAACATTGTATTGGCCTGCCACTACCGCGGGCATGTATAACGCACTTCGCAGCTCACCGTGCCCCACTTTCGATAACCGGCTTTTCCCTTTAAACATCCCCGACTCACATCGCTGTGGATTCAGTCCTGCGTACGCTACCAGGGCCTTGCTGCTGGTGAACCGACGCAGGTTTCCTGCGAAGGCCAGCAGGCTGGAGCTCAGCATCTCTCCCACTCCAGGGATACTTTTTAGCAACTCGCTGTCCCGTTTCAGGTCAGGGTTATCATCGATGTGCTGACTGATTTTCTTTTTCGTTTCTCGTATCAGTTCATCCAACGTGGCGATGTGCTCATTGAGTGAAGGGACGATGACTGCTTCGGCCACCTCCAGGCGATTTTCTTCCATCTGACGCATCTCTTCCAGGTTCTTAAGATGCCTGACCAACGCGGTCAACTGGCGCTCGCTCAACGGGGCTGGGAACCACGGGGCAGGCTGATGCAGTGCGCAGTAGCGGGCTATCATCGCTGCATCGCTTTTGTCCGTTTTGTTCCGGGCCAGTTCTGTATTGCCGAAGGAATGGATACACGCCGGGTTCATCAGACTGACGTGGTAGTTGTTGTCTGCCAGATAAGTGGCCAGTTCCGTGCTGTAGCTCCCGGTGGCTTCCATACAGACATGACAGTCGCCAAAGCGGCTCAACCAGGCTGCGAACTCGCGGCATCCAGAAGGGGTATTGGCAAACTTTTTGGTTTTATACTTCTGATTGTCCAGCAGTACGGCGACATCAAATTTGTGTTTAGCGATATCAACGCCGACAGGGGTTCTACGCATTATGGCACTCCATAACCATGTCTGAAATTTATCGCCGGACCATCCTTATATGTAGGTGCTCATAGGCACAGGATACCGTTCGGTCTACAAGGCGACAGGGAAATAGACAGCCGGGGCACAATCTCTCCCACGGGCTCATAGGCACTAGGGTTAGGGGGAGCTCACCGGCTATCTCCCGATGATCAGTCGGGGATCTTCTCCGCTAAGGCGGAGAAGATCAAGACATAAGGGTTAGGGTGAGGGGCGTTGCACTCAAGTAACCGGTGCCGGGTTAAATACCGCCAACGCGTTGAACAAACCCCATTGATCTGACCAGGTTTGCTTGCGGCCGCTGGCGATATCCAGGATCAGTTCAAACAGTTGCCAGCCCACCTGCTCAATGGTTGCCTCCCCGGTGGCGATAGTTCCGGCGTTGATATCGATCAGGTCGTGCCAGCGTTCGGCCAGCGCGCTGCGCGTTGCCATTTTGATCACCGGCACGGCAGTCAGGCCGTAAGGGGTTCCCCGGCCGGTAGTGAACACTTGCACCGTAATGCCGGAAGCCAACTGCTGCGTGCCGCAAACAAAGTCGCTGGCGGGAGTGGCAGCATAAATCAGCCCACGTTTGCTGGGGCGTTGGCCGGGGGAGAGCACTTCGACAATCGCGCTACTGCCAGATTTGGCAATCGAGCCTAATGCCTTTTCCACCACGTTGGCCAAACCGCCTTTCTTGTTGCCGGGTGAAGGGTTGGCGCTGCGATCGGTTTGCCCTTGGTTGAGGTAATCGTCATACCAGGCCATCTCCTCCAGTAAGCGCTTGCCAACTTGTTGATCGGCAACCCGTGGGGTTAACAGGTGGATGGCATCACGCACTTCGGTGACTTCGGAGAACATCACGGTTGCCCCGCAACGTACCAGCAGGTCGGAAGCAAAACCTACCGCCGGGTTGGCCGTCACCCCGGAAAAGGCATCGCTACCGCCACATTGCATCCCCACCACCAGCTCTGAGGCTGGCACGGTTTCCCGCTGGCGACGGTTCAGGCGTTGCAGGTGCTGCTCTGCCACGGCCAGAATATCGGCCACCATGGCCTGAAACCCAACGTGTTTCTCATCTTGCAGGCGCACAATCCGGCTTTCATCCACGGAGATGGGGTGTACATCTGGGGTTCCCTGCAGCAGGCGTTCCGGCTGCAATTTCTCGCAGCCTAGCCCCACCACCATCACTTCGCCGCCAAAGTTCGGGTTGAGCGCCAGATTATGTAAGGTGCGGATAGGGACCACCGCTGCGGGAGCGTTGATGGCGACGCCACAGCCATAGAGATGATTCAGACCCACCGCGCCGTCAACGTTGGGGTATTTCGCCAGCAGGTCGCGCTCAATGATTTTCACCACATAATCCACCACACCGGCCACGCAGTGCACGCTGGTGGTGATCGCCAACAGGTTCTTGCTGCCAACGCTGCCGTCGGCATTACGGTAGCCTTCAAAGGTATAACCTTCCAGAGGCGGTAATGCCTGGGGCACATTGTTGGCTAGTGGCAAGCTGGCCAACTCGGGGGCCGGGGGAAGCAGTACCAGCGATTCATCAATCCAACTGCCACGGCGAATATCCCGTGCGGCAAAGCCAATCACTTCGCCATAGCGCAAAATAGTGCCGTCTTGAGGAATATCTTGCAGCGCAACTTTATGCCCTTGGGGAATATGCTCCAATAATGTCAGACCGCAAGGGAAGCTTGCCCCTTTAGGCAATCCATAGTCATTAACCACAATGGCGACGTTATCTTGCCGATGAACCTGAATATAGCGCGGTAATGCTTTAATACTGCCAACTGCATATTCGGACATAGTGAAACCTCACGTACTCTGATTTATGTACGCCGTGGGTAATAATCGAAAAACTGGCTCAGCAAAAAGCATAACATTCACAATTGTGTCGGGCATTATGCAAATGACCTAGATTTGGCGTTTCCCGGGAGTCAATCTTTGGCATTGTGCTAATCCGCTGTGAGATAGCTCACGCAACTGGGGGATCCGTGAGCCAGCCCGCACCCGATTGGGCATACGCCATAAACAAGCCGCCATATTAGCCCTGTTATTGGGTTATTTGCCCGATGAGTCGCGGCAGCCGGTTCCCTATACTTTTCTCCACCAAGCGTTAATGCGTTTAAAAATTGCCGATGCCGTATTAATCGAACTGCTCAAAAAAGGCTGCAATTTAATTTAAACCTTTCGTTCTGAGCTATTTTTAGCGGTTTTTCAGGATGAATATAGTAATGCAGGAGAGCACCATGTCTACTATCAGCGCTGCCAACAGTGCTATCAAGCGAACCAATAAGCGTTACTGGATCGTGGTAATGCTGTTTATCGTCACCTCATTTAACTATGGCGATCGTGCCACGCTTTCTATTGCCGGTACCGCAATGGCTCAGGATATTGGCCTCGATCCGGTTGGAATGGGTTATATCTTTTCGGCGTTTTCCTGGGCCTATGTGATTGGTCAGATCCCCGGTGGCTGGTTACTGGATCGCTTTGGCTCCAAACGGGTGTACTTCTGGAGCATCTTCATCTGGTCATTGTTTACCTTGCTGCAAGGCTTCGTGGATATCTTCAGCGGTTTTGGCATCGTGATAGCGCTGTTTGCGCTGCGCTTCCTGGTCGGCCTGGCAGAAGCACCGTCATTCCCCGGCAACAGCCGGATTGTCGCCGCCTGGTTCCCTGCCCATGAACGTGGCACGGCGGTATCGATCTTCAACTCGGCCCAATACTTTGCCACGGTGATCTTCGCACCGATCATGGGCTGGCTGACGCATGCCGTTGGCTGGTCGCACGTGTTCTTCTTTATGGGCGGGCTGGGCATCATCCTGAGCTTTGTCTGGCTTAAGGTGCTGCACAATCCCAAAGATCACCCCAGCATCAACCAGGCGGAACTGGACTATATCGAAGCCGGCGGTGCCTTGATCAATATGGATCAGAAACAGGCCACGCAGGTGAAGGTCAAAGGCGAGAAGTGGTTCCAGATCAAGCAACTGCTGCAATCACGCATGATGATTGGCGTCTATATCGGCCAGTACTGCATCAACGCGCTGACCTATTTCTTTATCACCTGGTTCCCGGTGTATCTGGTGCAGGCACGGGGGATGTCGATCCTCAAGGCCGGCTTTGTCGCCTCGGTTCCTGCCATTTGTGGTTTTGTCGGTGGGGTGCTTGGCGGGGTGATTTCCGACTACCTGATGCGCCGTACCCAGTCGCTGACCTTCGCCCGTAAAACGCCGATCGTGCTGGGCATGCTGTTGTCGATGTCGATGATCTTCTGCAACTACGTTGAAACCGAATGGATGGTGGTGGGCATCATGGCCGCCGCGTTCTTCGGTAAGGGGCTGGGCGCGCTGGGGTGGGCAGTGATGGCAGATACCGCCCCCAAAGAGATCAGCGGCCTGAGCGGTGGCCTGTTCAATATGTTCGGCAATATCTCCGGCATCGTCACGCCGATCGCCATCGGCTACATCATTGGTACCACCGGATCGTTTAACGGCGCGCTGGTCTACGTCGGGATCCATGCGCTGTTGGCGGTGGCCAGCTACCTGTTCATCGTGGGGGATATCAAGCGTATCGAACTGAAACCCATGGCTAAGGCCAGCAGGCAATGACACGGCAGCGAGTTTGGCAACTGAACCCACAATTTTGAGGACATCTCTATGACTACAGCACCAAAAATTACTGCCATGCAGGTTGTTCCGGTGGCCGGTTACGACAGCATGCTGCTCAATCTCAGCGGAGCTCACGCCCCATTCTTCACCCGTAATATCGTGATCTTGCAGGATAACGCCGGTAATACCGGGCTAGGGGAGATCCCTGGAGGGGAGAAAATTCGCCAAACCCTGGAAGAGGCCCAGTCCCTGGTGGTCGGCAAAACCCTGGGGGAGTACAAGAACGTGATGAACCGGGTGCGCGAACGCTTTGCCGATCGGGATGCCAGCGGGCGTGGCCTACAGACTTTCGATTTACGTACCACCATCCACGTGGTGACCGGCATTGAAGCAGCGATGCTGGACCTGTTGGGGCAGTTCCTTGATGTGCCGGTAGCGGCCCTGTTAGGGGATGGGCAGCAGCGTGACTCGGTGGAAATGCTCGGTTATCTGTTTTATGTCGGCGATCGCAACAAAACGCCGCTGCCTTACCAGAGCCAGCCGGATGAGGCCTGCGACTGGTATCGCCTGCGTCATGAACAAGCGCTGACGCCGCAAAGCATTGTGCGCCTGGCGGAAGCGGCTTTTGATAAGTATGGCTTCAACGATTTCAAGCTAAAGGGTGGCGTATTGGCGGGCAGTGAAGAGGCTGAGGCCGTCACGGCGTTGGCGCAGCGCTTCCCTCAGGCGCGCATCACGCTCGATCCCAACGGGGCCTGGTCGCTGAAAGAAGCGATCGCACTCGGCAAACAGCTGCGTAACGTGTTGGCCTATGCCGAAGATCCTTGCGGGGCAGAGCAGGGCTTCTCCGGGCGGGAAGTGATGGCGGAGTTCCGCCGTGCCACTGGCCTGCCTACCGCGACCAACATGATCGCCACGGACTGGCGGCAGATGGGGCATACGCTGCAGTTGCAGTCGGTGGATATTCCATTGGCGGATCCTCATTTCTGGACCATGCAGGGATCGGTGCGCGTTGCGCAGATGTGCCATGAGTTCGGCCTGACCTGGGGCTCACACTCCAATAACCATTTCGATATCTCGTTGGCGATGTTCACCCATGTGGCCGCGGCGGCACCGGGCAACATTGCGGCGATCGACACCCATTGGATCTGGCAGGAGGGCAACCAGCGGCTGACGCGGGAACCGCTGCAGATTGTCGGTGGCCGCGTACAGATTCCACAACGGCCAGGATTGGGGATCGAGCTGGATCGGGATCGTTTAATGCGGGGCAATGAGCTTTACCAGAAACACGGGCTTGGGGCACGCGACGATGCGCAGGGTATGCAGTACCTGATCCCTGGCTGGATCTTTGATAACAAACGCCCGTGCCTGGTGCGTTAATCCGTCTACAGAGGAAATTTCATGAAGAGCTGCCATAACCCTTTTCGTCAATCGTTGCTCGCGGGCGAAACCCTGATCGGCTGCTGGTCTGCGCTTGCCAACCCGATCTCCACCGAAGTCTTGGGGCTGGCCGGTTTCGACTGGCTGGTGCTGGATGGCGAGCATGCGCCGAATGACATAGGCACTTTTGTGCCGCAACTGATGGCGCTCAAGGGCAGCCCTAGCGCCGCGGTGGTACGGCCGCCCTGCAACGAACCGGTGATTATCAAACGCCTGCTGGATATCGGTTTCTACAACTTTTTGATCCCGTTTGTGGAAAGTGCTGAGCAGGCAGAGTTGGCGGTAGCGTCGACGCGTTATCCCCCTGCGGGGATCCGTGGGGTCTCGGTGTCGCACCGTAGCAACGGTTACGGCACCGTGCCGGACTATTTCGCCCAGATTAACCAGCAGATAGCGGTGCTGGTGCAGATCGAAAGCCAGCAGGGGGTCGATAACCTGGACGCGATAGCTGGCGTAGAGGGCGTGGACGGCATCTTTGTCGGGCCGGGGGATCTTTCCGCCGCTTTGGGGTATCTCGGCCAGCCAAATCACCCGGAGGTGCAGGCGGTGATCCGTCATATTTTTGAGCGAGCCAGCGCGCACGGTAAAGCCAGCGGCATCTTGGCACCGGCTGAGGCTGATGCCCGCCGTTATCTGGAATGGGGAGCCAGGTTCGTGGCCGTCGGCAGCGATCTTGGCGTATTCCGCACGGCCACGCAGGCCTTGTGCGATCGGTTTAAACAGGCTGTTGAATAAGGGGAACGGGATGAAAATTGGATTTATTGGCTTGGGGATTATGGGGAAACCCATGAGCAAAAACCTGCTGCAGGCGGGTTATTCGCTGGTGGTAATGGACCGCAATGCCGAAGCGGTGGCTGAACTGGCTGCGCTGGGTGCCGATGTTGCCGCCACGCCAAAGGCGGTGGCCGCATTGAGCGATATCGTGATCACCATGTTGCCTAACTCACCGCAGGTGCGGGAAGTGGCATTGGGAGAAAATGGCCTGATTGAGGGAGCGAAAGCGGGGGCTGTGCTGATAGACATGAGTTCTATTGCTCCACTGGCAAGCCGTGAAATCAGCGAAGCCCTGGCTGCCAAACAGATTGCCATGCTCGATGCACCGGTAAGCGGTGGTGAGCCTAAAGCGATAGATGCCACATTGTCGGTGATGGTGGGTGGCGATAAAGAGGTGTTTGATCGCTGTTTTGACGTGATGAAAACCATGGCCGGTTCGGTGGTGCACACTGGCGATATTGGTGCTGGCAACGTCACCAAACTGGCGAATCAGGTGATCGTGGCGCTGAATATTGCGGCGATGTCCGAAGCGCTGGTGTTGGCCACCAAGGCCGGGGTCAACCCAGACCTGGTATTCCAGGCGATCCGTGGTGGGCTGGCGGGCAGCACGGTGTTGGAAGCCAAGGCACCGATGGTGATGGATCGCAATTTCAAACCGGGTTTCCGCATTGACTTGCACATCAAGGATCTGGCCAACGCGCTGGATACCTCCCATGGCGTGGGGGCACAGCTACCACTGACCGCTGCGGTGATGGAAATGATGCAAGCACTGCGCGCAGATGGTCTGGGCAATGCCGATCACAGCGCACTGGCGTGTTATTACGAAAAGTTGGCCAAGGCAGAGGTTACCCGATAGGGGCAGCGGAGTACTGGTTAGTTAAGGTGACGCCCCTCACCCCAACCCTCTCCCGTAGGGAGAGGGAGCTGTTAGCCCCTGCTCTTTCGCAAATAAAGGGGCTATCTCAACAAACTCGATTGTCCCCTCATCCAAGGTACACCACCGAATTTTCAGGCCCACCCTAACCCCTAACTCTAACCCTTTTACCCAGCTAACAGATTGACACGGCACCTTGCTACAACTCCGGACAGTCCCCTCTCCCTGTGGGAGAGGGTTAGGGTGAGGGGTCTGGCTTATCCCAACTGGAACTTCGCTTCCGTCTCCACCAGCTCAATCTCATCTAACAGCTCCAGCCATTCCGGTTCTAAATCACCGTTGCTCACACCCTGACGCAGTTGCTGCTCAAGATAGAAGCACAGTTGCTTAAGGCGCGGAACGCCGCTGTAGCTGCAACTGCCGTGCAGCTTGTGGATCAGATCGAGAATGGTGTCGTCCTCTTCTCCTTCCAGCACGGCTTTTACCCGATCGCTGACCTGCGGTAGGAACTCGATCAACATCTGCAACAGATCGCGCGCCAGATCCTCTTTATTGGCGGCCTGGCGCAATGCCAACGGCCAATCCAGCGATAACGGTGGTTCAGCTGGGCTACGCGGCTGGGCTGCCTCTGGTTCAAGCTCGATGGTGTGATAACGGGAGAGCACCCGTGTCAGCATGGCTTCGTCAATCGGCTTGGCCAGATAGTCATCCATGCCAGCCTCCAACAGGTGTTCTCGCTCGCCGCTCACCGCATGGGCGGTCACGGCGACGATCGGCGTGGAGTTGTGGTGCGGCATCTGGCGGATTAGCTCACTGGCGCGGATGCCGTCAATATTCGGCATCTGAATATCCATCAGGATCATATCCAGCACGTTATCACGTGCCAGCACGATGGCTTCCTCACCGCTTTCGCACAGCAGCGTTTTTTCTACCTGTTCTGCCAGCAAGGCACCGATCAGCTTCAGGTTGGCCGGGTTATCATCGACCGCCATCACCGTCAGCGGTAAGCGTCTATGTACCTTTGGTGCGTTCTGACGCAGCGGGGCCTCCAGACGCAGTAACGGATACAGGCGATTACTGCTGATCGGTTTGGTCAGGCAGCCGATAGCGCCCAGCTTTTTCATTTTTTCGGCATCGATCTGCGACTGGCTAGGTACCGCCAGGATCACCCGATCGGCAAGTTTCAGCGACTCCAGCAGCTTGTCTCGATGCTGGCCATTAGCATCCCGATAAGGGATCGGTACGCCTGCCAACAGGAAGTCATAATGATTTTTCGGCAATTGCCCCAGGGTTGGCGAATGGGTTACCACCAAATGGGTGACGCTCAACATATTCAGCGTTGCCTGGGCCGCCGTTGGGTTGGCTTCGATATAGGCCAACGTCTTACCGCGCAAATCCGGTAGACTAGGTGGCAGCGACAACATGCCTTCGTTGAGATCGAGGGTGATGTGGAACCAGAAGGTCGAGCCACGGTTGAGTTGGCTGTGGAAGTTGATATCGCCCCCCATCTCTTTCACCAGCTTCTGGGTGATCACCAGGCCCAGCCCGGTGCCGCCATGGCGGCGCGAGATGCTGGCATCTGCCTGGCGGAAAGCCTGGAACAGCTGCGATTGCTGGCGTTCAGAAATCCCGATGCCGGTATCGTGGATCTGCACCTCCAGCTCCACCTGGCGTTCCAACTGGTTACGTAGCTCAACGCGGATATCGATATTGCCGGTTTCGGTGAACTTCACCGCATTGCCGAGCAGATTGGTGATCACCTGCTGTAGCCGCAGTGAATCGCCAATTACCTGCTCTGGCACATCGTTTTGCACATCCAGGGTCAGCTCCAGCCCTTTGTCGTGTGCGCTAGGGGCCAGCAATACCAGCACCTCATCCAGCGTTTCACGCAGCGAGAACGGAATGTGTTCCAGGATCAGCTTGCCAGCCTCCAGCTTGGAGAAGTCCAGCACGTCGTTGATGATGGTCAGCAGGTTGTTGGCCGAGCGTTCGATAGTTTGCAGATAGTCGGTCTGGGTGGCGCTCAGGTCGGTTTTCAGCGTCTGGCGGGTAAAGCCGATCACCCCGTTGAGCGGGGTACGCAGCTCATGGGACATATTGGCCAGGAATTCCGATTTGATACGGGCAGCTTCCTGCGCGCGCTTCTTCGCCAGATCCAGCTCAACGTTCTGGATCTCCATTTGCTCCAGCGTTTCACGTAGGTCGGAGGTGGCCTGGTCGATGTTCTGCTGCATCTCCTCGTGATAGGCGGTCAGCGACATCGCCATCGAGTTGATGCCGTTTTTCAGCATTTGCAGCTCGCCGAGCATAAAGCCTTCGACCCGGCTATCCAACTGGCCCCGGCGGATACGGTCGACGGTGTTGACCATATTGCGGATCGGGCCGGTGACGTCGCGCATCAGGCGGTAGGCAAACAGAATGGCAATACACATACACAGCAGCAGCAGCAGGGTAGAAACGAACACCTCTTTATATTGCTGTAGGCGTACCGATTGCAGATCCAGCTCGATCGCCACATAGCCGAGATTGCTGTCGGGATGTGCCTCCCCGCTGGTGTCCTCGTCCGGGAACTGTGACTCCGACAGGATTGGCGTACGCAGGATCAGCGAATCGCCACGCCGGGTCAGCATCATATCGGTGGGCATCGGCACACCTTTGGGCAACTGCAACTGGGTATAATTGTGGTGATAGTTGGAGGTGACAAACAGGTTGTTCTGCGAGTCAAATACGGTGATCGCCCGGACAATATCCGAATGGCGGCGATGCAACAGGCTGACCAGTTGCCGGACCGATTCACGGCTGCGGAAGGTCATGCCATATTCGCTGGCGACGGCCAGAGGTTCGATGATGCTGGCACCAGCATCGACTAATTGCTCCTGCAGCTCGTTGTAGCGGTGCACTACAAAGAAGGTGCTGAGCAGCAGACCGATCAATAAAGTCGGTGCCAGGATCAGGATCATCATGCGCGCGCGCAAGCTGTATTTGGTCATGGGATTCCAATGTGGGAGAATTGGAGGCTAATCTTAAGCTTAATTAACCAACACACAATCAATAATTATGGCGCAATTCTACTCTCCGAAACGCCGCGTGACGACCCGGCAAGCTTCACAAATATTCACGGTGACGGTAACGGACCTCGATCCATTTGGCCAGGGAGTGGCACGCCATGAAGGCAAAGCGGTATTTATCCCCGGCGTTTTGCCGGGGGAACAGGCCGAAATTCAGTTGACGCAGGACAAACGGCAATTCGCCAAAGGTCAGCTCAGGCAACTGTTAAATTGCAGCATACAACGCGTTGAGCCGCGCTGCCCACACTTTGGTGTGTGCGGAGGTTGCCAGCAGCAGCATGTCTCCGAGGCGCTGCAACAGCAAAGCAAGGCGGCGGCGCTGGGGCGCCTGATCTACCGCGAAACCGGGGTGACGCCGCAGCAGGAACCGGTGATTGCCGGGCCGCAGTATGGTTACCGTCGGCGGGCGCGGCTGGGGTTACAGTGGCAACCCCAGCAGCATCGTTTGCTGATGGGTTTTCACCAGGCCGCCTCGTCCGATCTGGTGGCGGTGAAGCAGTGCCCGGTATTGGCGCCGGAACTGGAACGGCTGCTGGTGCCGTTGTATCAATGCCTGAGCGGCTTGCAGGCCGTGCAGCGTCTGGGCCATGCGGAGCTGGTGTTGGCGGATAACGGACCGGTGCTGGTGTTGCGCCACCTGGATGCACTCAAGCAGGGCGATCGTCAGGCTTTGCAGCAGTTTGCCCAGCAAAATGGCACCACCGTTTATTTGGCACCGGATAGCGAACGGCTGGAAAAACTGTGCGGTGAAGCGCCTTATTATCAGGTTGACGGGCTACGCTTAGACTTCAATCCGCGCGATTTTATTCAGGTAAATGATGCGGTAAATCAGCAAATGGTGGCTCAGGCTCTTGAATGGCTCAAGATTGAACCCAATGATCGCATATTGGATCTGTTTTGTGGCATGGGCAACTTTACCCTGCCGCTGGCCAAGCGGGCCAAGGCGGTGGTCGGGATTGAAGGTGTTGCCACGCTGGTAGCGAATGGGCAATATAATGCCGATAGGAATAGGCTCAGTAATGTCTCCTTTTTCCATGAAAATCTGGAAGATGACGTTGCGCGACAACCATGGGCAGCACAGGGATTTGATAAGGTGATGCTGGATCCAGCCCGCGCAGGCGCGGCTGGGGTGATGTCACACATTGTAAAACTGGCGCCAGAGCGCGTGGTGTATATATCCTGTAACCCCACGACGTTGGCACGCGACAGCAAAGTGTTGCTGGACGCCGGTTATCGTCTTGCGCGTGTGCGGATGTTGGATATGTTCCCGCACACGGGGCATCTTGAATCCATGGCGCTGTTTATCCACGGGTCGCGGAAAAAGTAGGGAGAAGTTATGGTCGCGGTAAGAACTGCACATCTGAATACGGCGGGTGAATTCGCGCTTGATGACTGGATAGCCAGCCTGGGGTTGCCCAACCCGCAGTCAGGTGAGCGATTAGCCGCAACCTGGCGTTACTGTGAACAGCAGACGAAAGACCATCCCGATGCGCCGTTGCTGCTATGGCGTGGCCTGGAGATGGTGGAGATCCTCTCGACCCTCAGCATGGATAACGACAGTATGCGCGCGGCGCTGCTGTTCCCGTTGGTGGACGCGGCGATCGTTCCTGAAGCGACCCTTACCGAAGAGTTCGGTTCCGGCATTACCTCCCTGGTGCACGGCGTACGCGATATGGACGCCATCCGCCAACTGAAAGCCACCCACAACGACTCGATGGGCTCCGAGCAGGTCGATAACGTGCGCCGCATGCTGCTGGCGATGGTGGAAGATTTCCGCTGCGTAGTGATCAAGCTGGCAGAGCGTATTGCCCACCTGCGTGAAGTGAAGGATGCGCCGGAAGACGAACGCGTGCTGGCGGCCAAAGAGTGTTCCAATATCTACGCCCCGCTGGCCAACCGCCTCGGCATTGGCCAGTTGAAATGGGAACTGGAAGATTTCTGCTTCCGCTATCTGCATCCCGATGAATACAAACGCATTGCCAAGCTGCTGCATGAACGCCGTATCGATCGCGAGCAGTTTATTGATGACTTCGTGGCTTCATTGCATAGCGCGATGGAGATCGAAGGCATCAAGGCGGAAATTTATGGCCGCCCGAAACACATTTATAGCATCTGGCGTAAGATGCAGAAGAAATCGCTGGCGTTCGATGAGCTGTTCGACGTGCGTGCGGTGCGCGTAGTGGTAGAGCGCCTGCAGGATTGCTATGCGGCATTGGGCATCGTCCATACCCATTTCCGCCATCTGCCGGATGAGTTTGACGACTATGTCGCCAACCCGAAACCGAACGGCTATCAGTCGATCCATACCGTGGTGCTCGGGCCGCGTGGCAAAACGCTGGAGATCCAGATCCGCACCCGCCAGATGCACGAAGATGCCGAGCTGGGCGTCGCTGCACACTGGAAATACAAAGAAGGCGCGGTGGTTACGGCGCGTTCCGGCTACGAAGAACGTATTGCCTGGCTGCGTAAGCTGATCGCCTGGCAGGAAGAGATGGCGGACTCGGGCGAAATGCTCGACGAAGTGCGCAGCCAGGTGTTCGACGATCGCGTCTACGTGTTTACGCCGAAGGGCGACGTGGTGGATCTGCCAGCCGGCTCCACGCCGCTGGACTTTGCTTACCATATCCACAGCGACGTCGGTCACCGCTGTATCGGTGCCAAGATCGGCGGCCGTATCGTGCCGTTTACCTACCAGTTGCAGATGGGCGATCAGATTGAAATCATCACTCAGAAGCAGCCGAACCCTAGCCGTGACTGGCTGAACCCGAACCTGGGTTATGTCACCACCAGCCGTGGGCGCTCCAAGATCCACAACTGGTTCCGCAAGCAGGATCGCGATAAAAACATCCTGGCCGGGCGGCAGATGTTGGACAACGAGCTGGAACACCTCGGTATCAGCCTGCGGGAAGCCGAAAAGTTGCTGATCCCGCGTTATAACGTCAACTCGTTGGATGAAGTGTTGGCGAGCATTGGCGGCGGCGATATCCGTCTCAACCAGATGGTGAACTTCCTACAGGGCAAGCTCAACAAGCCTAGTGCCGAGGAGCAGGATCGCGAAGCGTTACGCCAACTGACCCAGCAGAAAGCCCCGGCAACCTCGGCCCGCAACAAAGATAATGGCCGCGTGGTGGTCGAAGGCGTCGGCAATCTGATGCACCACATTGCCCGCTGCTGCCAGCCGATCCCGGGTGACGACATTGTCGGCTTTATTACCCAGGGACGTGGGATCTCGATCCACCGTGCGGATTGCGATCAACTGGCGGAGCTACAGTCTCATGCGCCGGAACGTATCGTGGATGCGGTCTGGGGGGAAAGCTACTCCAGCGGTTATTCGCTGGTGGTACGCGTCGTGGCCAACGATCGCAGCGGTTTGCTGCGTGATATCACCACTATCCTGGCCAACGAGAAGGTCAACGTATTGGGCGTCGCCAGCCGCAGCGACACCAAAAAGCAGCTGGCCACCATCGATATGGACATCGAAATCTATAACCAGGTGGTGCTGGGGCGTGTGCTGGCCAAGCTCAATCAACTGCCCGACGTTATCGACGCCAAACGCCTGCACGGCGCTTGATTTTTGTTTTTTGCTTAAGGGCTCAGCATGCTGGGCCCTTAATTATTCAGAGAGTTCAACATGACCCAACCAACACCACTGCAACGCCTGCTGACCATTATGAAAACCCTGCGCGATCCGCAGGTGGGTTGCCCGTGGGATCGTAAGCAGACCTTCGCCACCATCGCACCTTACACTCTGGAAGAAACCTACGAAGTGCTGGACGCCATTGAGCGCCAGGACTATGCCGAGCTGCGTGATGAACTGGGCGATCTGCTGTTCCAGGTGGTGTTTTATGCTCAGATGGGCCAGGAGCAGGGGCTGTTTGACTTCGACCAGGTGTGCAACGCCATCAGCGACAAGCTGGAACGCCGTCACCCGCATATCTTCGGTGAGGCTGAGGCAGCAGACAGCGCGGCGGTTTCCGCCCGCTGGGAGCAGTTGAAGGCCGGTGAACGAGCAGAGAAAGCGCTGCACTCAGCGCTGGATGATATTCCCAATGCCTTACCGGCGCTGATGAAAGCTCATAAAATCCAGAAGCGCTGTGCCGCGGTCGGCTTCGACTGGAACACCTTGGGGCCGGTCGTAGGCAAAGTATATGAAGAGCTGGATGAAGTGATGCACGAAGCCCAGCAGGCGGTGGTAGACGAGCAGAAGCTGGAAGAGGAAATTGGCGATCTGCTGTTTGCCACGGTCAATCTTTCCCGCCATCTGGGTCATAAGGCGGAAAAGGCGTTGCAGGTGGCCAACCGCAAATTTGAACGCCGCTTCCGCCAGGTTGAGGAGATCGTGCAAAGCCGCGGTCTGACAATGCAGGAAGCCACGTTGGAGCAGATGGAAGAGGCCTGGCAGCAGGTAAAACGCCTGGAAAACTAATTGCCAATACCGTTGTCCTAACTGTGTCGCTTGTTTGATCGGCGACAATATTTGCTCAAGCTGAAACGGTTAAGCTCCGGTTGTGGATTGCTGAATCTGGTTTAACCGGCAGAAAAGCTCAACAAACTGAAATCTAAGGTGTTTTATTGCATCTAAACTCGGTTTGTACGCAGTTTTTTATGCTAACCCATTGTTTCTAAAAGGCTCTAAAACGGGGGCCGAACGATTAAACCGGGATGAACTCACGAGGGTGGTTGAGATGATGGCAGGTAAAACGATCGTTTGTAGGTCAAGAGAGGTTCGGGTATACTACTTTCCCGTCTTGGTTCTTCCATCGTCTTTAAACCTAAACTCTCAGGTTCAGCATGACAACTAACTATATTTTTGTAACCGGCGGGGTCGTATCCTCTCTGGGTAAAGGCATTGCCGCAGCCTCCTTGGCGGCTATTCTTGAAGCCCGTGGCCTCAACGTTACCATCATGAAACTGGACCCGTACATCAACGTGGATCCGGGCACCATGAGCCCGATTCAGCATGGGGAAGTTTTCGTCACCGAAGACGGGGCAGAAACCGATCTGGATCTGGGTCACTACGAGCGCTTCATCCGTACCAAAATGACGCGTCGTAACAACTTCACCACCGGGCGTATCTACTCTGATGTGCTGCGCAAAGAGCGCCGTGGCGACTATTTGGGTGCCACCGTACAGGTGATCCCACATATCACCAATGCCATTAAAGAACGCATCATCGAAGGCGGCGAAGGCCACGATGTGGTGTTGGTCGAAATCGGCGGCACCGTCGGCGATATCGAATCCCTGCCGTTCCTGGAAGCCATTCGTCAGATGGCCGTCGAAGTGGGCCGTGAGCACACTCTGTACATGCATTTGACGCTGGTGCCATACCTGGCAGCCGCGGGTGAAGTGAAAACCAAACCTACCCAGCATTCGGTAAAAGAACTGCTTTCCATCGGTATTCAGCCAGATGTGCTGATCTGCCGCTCCGATCGCGCAGTTCCTGCTAATGAACGCGCTAAAATCGCTCTTTTCTGTAACGTACCGGAAAAAGCGGTTATCTCCCTGAAAGACGTTGATTCCATTTATAAAATCCCAGGCCTCTTGAAATCTCAGGGCTTGGATGATTATATTTGTAAACGATTCAGCCTGACACCGCCGGAAGCCAATCTGGGCGAGTGGGAGCAGGTGATCTACGAAGAAGCCAATCCAGGCGGCGAAGTGACCATCGGCATGGTCGGCAAATATGTCGAACTGCCAGATGCTTACAAGTCGGTGATCGAAGCGCTCAAGCACGGTGGCTTGAAAAACCGTCTGACCGTCAACATCAAGCTGATCGATTCGCAGGATGTTGAAACCCGCGGCGTTGAAGTGCTGAAAGATCTGGATGCCATCCTGATCCCTGGCGGCTTTGGCTATCGTGGCGTGGAAGGCAAGGTGATGACCGCACGCTACGCGCGTGAAAACAAAATTCCTTATCTGGGCATTTGCCTGGGTATGCAGGTGGCGTTGATGGAGTTTGCGCGCAACGTGGCGGGGATGGAAAATGCTAACTCCACCGAATTTGTGCCAGACTGTAAGTACCCGGTGGTCGCATTGATCACCGAGTGGCGTGACGAAGACGGCAACGTCGAAGTCCGTACCGAAGAAAGCGATCTGGGCGGCACGATGCGCGTCGGTGGCCAGCAATGCCACCTGACCGACAACAGCCTGGTGCGCAAGATGTACGGCGAACCAACCATCGTGGAACGTCACCGTCACCGTTACGAAGTCAACAACATGCTGTTGAAGCCGATCGAAGCCGCAGGTATGCGTGTGGCGGGTCGTTCTGCGGACAACAAGCTGGTTGAGATTATTGAATTGCCTGATCATCCGTGGTTTGTGGCCTGTCAGTTCCATCCGGAATTTACGTCGACGCCGCGTGATGGACATCCGTTGTTCGCTGGCTTCGTCAAGGCGGCCGGTGAACACCAGAAGCGTCAGGTGAAATAAGAGTTTTAGTAAGCAACGCGCGGCCAAAACCGCGCGTTGTTTGTCTGGAGTTTTAGTTTAACTTGTCTGAGGAAAACCTAATGTCCAAAATCATTAAAGTCATCGGTCGTGAAATCATCGACTCACGCGGCAACCCAACTGTTGAAGCCGAAGTGCATCTGGAAGGCGGTTTCGTCGGTCTGGCTGCAGCGCCGTCAGGTGCTTCTACCGGTTCCCGTGAAGCACTGGAACTGCGTGACGGTGACAAGTCTCGTTTCCTGGGTAAAGGCGTACTGAAAGCCGTTGCCGCAGTAAATGGCCCAATCGCTCAGGCGGTTGTGGGTAAAGATGCCAAAGACCAGGCTAACATCGACAAGATCATGATCGATCTGGACGGTACCGAGAACAAATCCCAGTTTGGCGCTAACGCCATCCTGGCTGTTTCTCTGGCTGCTGCCAAGGCCGCTGCTGCCTCTAAAGGTATGCCGCTGTATGAGCACATCGCTGAACTGAACGGCACCCCAGGCAAATTCTCTATGCCGTTGCCTATGATGAACATCATCAACGGTGGTGAGCACGCAGACAACAACGTTGATATTCAAGAGTTCATGATCCAGCCTGTTGGCGCTAAAACGCTGAAAGAAGCCGTGCGTATGGGTTCTGAAGTGTTCCATCACCTGGCTAAAGTACTCAAGAGCAAGGGCATGAACACCGCCGTAGGCGACGAAGGTGGCTATGCGCCAAACCTGGGTTCTAACGCCGAAGCGCTGGCTGTTATCGCTGAAGCGGTAAAAGCGGCAGGTTATGAACTGGGTAAAGACATTACTCTGGCGATGGACTGTGCAGCGTCTGAATTCTACAAAGACGGCAAATACGTGCTGGCTGGCGAAGGCAACAAAGCCTTCACTTCTGAAGAGTTCACTCACTTCCTGGAAGACCTGACCAAGCAATACCCAATCGTGTCTATCGAAGACGGTCTGGACGAATCTGACTGGGATGGTTTCGCATACCAGACCAAAGTGCTGGGCGACAAAATCCAGCTGGTGGGCGACGACCTGTTCGTGACCAACACCAAGATCCTGAAAGAAGGCATCGAGAAAGGCATCGCTAACTCTATCCTGATCAAATTCAACCAGATCGGTTCTCTGACCGAAACTCTGGCTGCAATCAAGATGGCGAAAGACGCAGGCTACACCGCGGTGATCTCTCACCGTTCAGGTGAAACCGAAGATGCTACCATCGCTGACTTGGCGGTAGGCACTGCGGCTGGCCAGATCAAAACCGGTTCTATGAGCCGTTCTGACCGCGTTGCTAAATACAACCAACTGATCCGTATCGAAGAAGCGCTGGGCAACCGCGCACCGTTCAATGGCCTGAAAGAAGTTAAAGGTCAGTAATATAACGGTTTGATTCGTTACTGAATCAGTAAGCAAACGGAGAGTGCCGTAAAGGTACTCTCCGTTTTTTTATGCCTATGTTAAATGAACTCACCAATCTGCGACATGGTGTAAAAATTTATTTAAGATTCTTCTTGGTGGCGGGGAGGGGTATTTCAGCGATAGATTTCCTGTTTTGTGGTGGTATTTTCCAGCCCCGGCGACCTAGTTTTCGACATCTGAATGGTTACTGAACAATCAATAATTATCTAAACAAAGACATTAAAATATTAAAATGACAGGAATATTCCTAACCTTAGGGAATACCCCCTAAAAAGGCCAATATGTTTCAAAATGTTTATTATTGTGGCGTTGTGATCATGGCGATATCTTAACCTATTGATATTTAATGTTTTAATTTATCTAAAAAGCAAGATTAATAGTTGTTACAAAATGTAAATAAATTCTATTATATGCGATTGCGACGAAAAAATGGTTGTTAGGAAAAATCTGGGTTTGCTAGAATAATCTCACATGTCCACAGGGCGTTTTAGAAATATAGTGTGACATGTATATTCTTAGTGAGTTTAAGCCAGTAATTAATTACTGCCAGGACTGCTTTATTGGAAAAAGTAAATTAAAAGGATTTCTTATGAAAATCAAAATGACGGCTCTCGCTTTAATTGCATTCTCTAGCACCTCCATGGCAGATTCAGCCAACACCGTGCAATTCAAGGGTGAAGTGAGTACTCAAACCTGCTCGGTGAATATTAACGGCAATGAAGCCAATCCGGTGGTGTTACTGCAGACGGTTGCGGCCAGCTCGCTCGCTACCAAAGGTGCCACCGCTGGTGACACAACCTTTACCGTTAACGTAACCGGTTGTACTACCGCGGCCAGCGACACCTCCATCAAGACGGTATTTGTGGGCAATAACACGACTACCAATGGCAACCTGGGTAACACCGGTGATGCGACCAAGGTTTCTATTCAACTGTTGGATAGCGATGCCACCACGCCACTGAGCTTTACTACGGGTTCAACGGCCACCACCAGCGCAATGACGCTGGCAACCGGCGCGACATCAACCTCGCAAGAACTGGTTGCCCGTTATTATGCCGAAGAAGCTGGGGTGACTGCAGGTTCAGTGATCGCCACGGCACAATATGCGATTACGTATAAATAATACTCTTCCGCTCCAGGTTGTTTCCGCCACCAGGCTCAAGCCTGATGGCGGGAAATAACCTGTTACCCATAATAACGTCAGCACCGCCCGAAACGCTAAGGGGTGCTGAGTTATTAGTCTTGTTGACTGGTCTCTCTTATGGCGTATACCACACGTACCTTTTCTTGTTGGGCGGCATTGCTGTTCAGCCTGACGTTGCTGATTGTCGATAGCGCTGCTGCCAGCGTCACCATGCTGGGCAACCGAGTGATCTACCCGGCCCAGGCACGCGAAAAGACGCTGCAGTTTACCAACGATGATGCTGCTCCGGCGCTGCTCCAGGTCTGGCTCGATATCGATAATGACAAATCGACGCCCGAAACGGCCGATGCCCCTTTTATCGCATCGCCACAGATTTTCCGGATGAATGCCCATAGCGGGCAAATGGTACGTTTGATGTACACCGGCAAAGGTTTACCGACCGACCGAGAATCCCTGTTTCACCTTAACTTCCTCCAGGTGCCAGCCGTCAAGCAAAGCGAAACGGATAAAAACAAGCTGGTACTGTTGGTCAGCAACCGGTTGAAGGTGTTCTATCGGCCAGAAGGGCTGCCGGGAGAGGGGAATCAGGCGGGTAAACAGTTGCAAATCCAGCGTAATGGCAATGCATTACAGGTCAGTAATCCCACGCCTTATTACGTCAGCATCAGCTATGCCAAAAGCGGCAATAAAAACCTGCATATTGAACCGGCCGATATGGTCGCGCCTTTTTCGCAGGTGAGTTGGCCGCTCGGCTCGGCGTTCCCCAAAGGGAAACTGAAAGTGGTGCTCGGCGTCATGAATGACTACGGGGTAGAGGTTCCCGTAACGTTAGAGACGCCGCACTAAAAAAGGACAGGGAGGTCCTGATGTCGCTTAAAAACTATCCCACATTTCCGCCTCTGCTATCAACGTGCTGCCGCTATGGCCTCTTTTTGCTCTCTTTGGGCGGGATCTCCCTGGCACAAGGCGCGACGGACGACGACTACGCCTTCGACGCCGATTTACTGCGCGGCAGCGTTTTCAGCACTACGCAACTCGAACAGTTCAACCAACAGGATCTGGTGACGCCAGGCAACTATGAGGTCGAACTGTTTACCAACGGCGTATTTGTTGAACGCAGCAAAATCCGCTTTGTTTTGGGTGACGATCGGCGCGTTTTGCCGTGTTTTGACCGACAACAGCTGGAACGCCTTGGTCTAAAGGAAGTGCCGGTGGCGCCTGCGGAAGGCTGCCTGCAACCTGGACGCGATCTTAAAGATATTCAGGTTCAGGCCGATATGTCACAACTAAGATTGGATCTCAGTATCCCACAGAGTTTGTTGAACCATAAACCCCGTGGCAGCGTCAGCCCTGACAGCCTGAGCAGCGGTGAAACAATGGCGTTTTTCAACTACAACGTTAACCAATATCACGTCAACTACCGCCAGGGGCAGACCAAGGATCTCAATTCCACCTTCGCCAATCTGAATGGGGGTTTTAACCTGGGTCTATGGCGTTACCGCCAGCAATCCAGCTTCCGTTTTGATAATGAATTTGGCAGCCATTGGGATACCAGCCGCCGCTATGTCCAGCGGGCGGTGCTGCCGTTACGCAGTGAGGTTTTGCTGGGAGAAGGTTTTACCGACGGCCATTTCTTCGCCGGGCTGGGGTTTCGCGGTGTCCGGATGACGTCGGACGATCGTATGTTGCCGGACTCGCTGCGAGGCTATGCTCCCGTGGTGCGCGGTATTGCCAATAGTAACGCCAGGGTGACCGTGTTTCAGGGCAAAAGCCAACTGTATGAAACCACGGTGGCCCCTGGTCCCTTTGCGATTGACGATCTGTTTGCCACCAACTTCTCCGGTGACCTGACGGTGGTGGTGACCGAGGCAGATGGTAGCGTCAGCACCTTCACCGTGCCATTCTCTGCCGTTCCCCAATCCATGCGCCCCGGCTCCTCACGTTATTCGGCGACTCTTGGTCGATCGCGCTTTATCGGCGACAACGATCTTTTCAGTGAACTGACCTGGCAGTATGGTTTGAGCAACTCTCTGACGTTTAATACTGGCAACCAGTTGGCTGATGGTTATCAGGCCTTGATGCTGGGTGGGGTCTACAGTAACTCGCTGGGGGCTTTTGGCCTGGATAGCACTTTTTCCCATGCCAGCCTGCCGGAAGGCACCACCTCGGGCTGGATGCTGCACCTGTCCTATAGCAAAAGCTTTACCCCAACGGATACCACGCTTTCCATCGCCGGGTATCGTTACTCCACCGAAGGGTTTCGTGATTTGAGCGATGTGCTTGGCGTACGTCAGGCAGAACGCAGTGGACAAAGTTGGCAATCCGATTCCTATCGCCAGCAGTCGCGCTTTGAAGTGGCCGTCAATCAGGGGATCGGCTCATTGGGTAACCTGACGCTGTCAGGCTCTACGCAGGATTATCGCGATGGGCGTGGCCGGGATAATCAGCTACAGTTGGGGTGGGGCAAGGTATTTGGCAACGGCGTCGCGTTGAACCTTTCGGTGACGCGTACCCGTAGCCTGAACGGCAACAATAGCGCCTATTACGACGGAAATCAGCCTTATGTGAATAGCAATGGTTTCGCGAGTACCAACACCTCGCAAACCGTTAGTTCGCTCTCGGTTTCCTTTCCTCTTGGCCGCTCTTCTTCTGCGCCAACGGCATCGTTGTTCTCTAATCATAGCCAAGGACAGGGGGGGAGTTATCAGGCGGCGCTCTCGGGCAACGTGGGGGAGACGCAGCAGGTCGGCTATGGGCTTAATTTCACCACCGACGATAATAACCATAACAGTATCTGGGGGGGGAATCTGCAAACCCGCCTGCCTTATGCCAGTGCCACCGGCTCGGTTTCAGCATCCAGCCAATATTGGCAGGGATCGGCAGCACTACAGGGGGCAGTGGTTGCCCATCGCGGTGGAGTCACGCTTGGGCCTTATGTTGGGGATACCTTTGCCCTGATCGATGCCCCTGGTGCGCGTGGTGCGCAAGTGATGGATGGGCAGGGTGCCCGTGTCGATCGTTTCGGTTATGCGCTGGTTCCTTCGTTGGTGCCCTATCATTTCAATACTGTGGCTTTGAATCCGCAGGGGATGAGCAGCAAAGCAGAATTGGAAAGTGGGCAACAGCGCGTGGCACCTTTCGCAGGAGCCACGGTGCGTCTGCACTTCAAAACGATACGAGGTCAGGCGGTGTTGATCAAGGTTCAGCGGCCAGATGGCAGCATCATCCCGATGGGGACCTCGGTCTATGATGAGAACAATAATGATGTCGGCATGGTCGGCCAGGCTAATCAGGTCTATCTGCGCAGCGATAAACCGCAGGGGAAATTGACCTTACGCTGGGGAAAAGGGGCGGCTGAACGATGCAGCTTACCCTATAAATTACCCCCACCAAGCGATGAGCCGATCCTGTTATTGAAGGCGACATGCCGCTGATTTACCGATTTTTCACCGGAGGTTATGCCATGAAGTTATTTTCACTGCTGCGGTTGGCGCTGTTGGGAGGCCTATTTGCAGGGGTCTGCCTACCAGCGGCGGCCAGATGCACCCGCGTTTCGCCAGCCATTGACTCCGGTTGCGACGCCTGTGGCGTCGGGATCGGCCTGGGGCGTATCAACCTGACCAGCACATACCTGCAGCCCGTAGGCACGCCGCTGGGCAGTAGCGTGTTTGATTTCACCTCCGGCGTCCGTTACCCAGATCCGAACAAAGTTTTGTATGAGTGCGATGCTAGCGACGTCGGGCAGATTTTTGAAGTGTTTGCCACCAACGGTGACGACCGGGTGGGGGGGTATTATGATTTAGGGGCGGCGGACGGCAATCCCAACTATTTTGCCACCTACTTCCCCTATGTCGGTATTCGTCTCACTCATCTGGATTCGGGCAAGGTATTTACCCGTTACTGGCAGGCAACGCCGATCACCCGTTATGCCACCGTGGGTAACAAGATCCAGGTCCGGGTCAAGGATTTCAGCCCCATCCGGGCAGATCTGATCCGCATCAGCTCGCTCCCTGGCCGTGGTGCCAGTAACTACTGTGGTTACAGTGCCTCTAATCCATTGACTGGCATGGCTTCCACCACGGGTAATTCGAACTATACCTGCATCCAGCCTAATGGCTATGTGACCTTCCAAGGGCCGGGTATTGCGTCTGATCCTATTGGTAGCGATTCAGCCACCAACTATTCGACCTGGGGAACCGGGCGTTGGAACGCGATGGGGATGGGGACGTCGCCGATTTCTTCTCTTTCTTACACCGCCACCTGTGTGGCACGTAACGTCACGCCGCTGGTGATCCTGCCCACGCTTTCCGTCGGTCAATTAACCGCGGGGCGAACCTCGCAGGCCCAGTTCACCATCAATATCGAATGTGATAATGCAGCCGTTTCGGGGATTAGTACCAATCGTACGGCCTTGGGTCTGCAAGTCCCTTATGCCAGCTTTGCTCTGGCGCAACAGCTTGGTCTGGTCAACGCCAGCGGTGGCGTCAGCTATCTGCTCTCTGACGGTTATGGCACGGACAGCAGTGTAGCGACCGGCGTGGGAATTGCACTCTCTAACAGTAGCAACGGTACGCCAATGAACTTTGTCGGCTGGGCTCGTTGTAGTGCTGGCCAGTGCCCACAGGGTAACAATGCGGGTTGGTATCCAGTTCTCGATGGCGCAAGCAGCGGGGGCAGTACCGCGACGGGGTATACTCATTACACCACGCAGTTGACAGCCACATTATCACGCTTGCCGGGCCAGACCGTTACGGCGGGCAAGGTTGATGCCAAGGCGTATGTTTGGGTCAAGGTACAGTAGAGAACATTATGAAGAAAATCGTCTGTACGCTACTGCTGCTCGGTGGCTTGTTACCTGCCATGCTGGCTCAGGCCGGCATTATTGCCTCCGCGACGCGAGTGATTTTTCGTGAGGGCGATAATGAAAAAAGCTTGATGCTCCTCAATACCAACGACTATCCGATAGTGGTGCAAACCTGGGTAGACGATGGGGATGTCAATGCGGCCCCTGAGCAATCAACAGCGCCTTTTGTCAGCTTGCCTGCGGTATTTAGCATGCAGCCCAAGACCATGAAAGGGCTGAGGCTGATTTATAACCAGCAGTCACTGCCAACGGATAGGGAATCGGTCTTCTGGATTAATCTGTACGAAATTCCACCGACACGCCCGGTGATCCCCCCGCTTCAGCCTAGCGTGACCATGGCGATGAACACCCAGATGAAGATTTTCTATCGGCCCAAGGCGGTAGTCGCGGCAGAGAAGGATGCGCCCAAGCCGGTGTTCACACTGAAAAAGGAAGATAATCATTACGTCTTGCTGTGCGATAACCCGTCGCCAGTTTATCTCTCTTTTTCCCGTCTTGCGTTGCGCATTGGCCAGCAGGATTATCCGGTGCAACAAGAGAGCGATATGATGACGCCGCCTTTTGGCAGCAAAAAGTATCGGATTGATGGTATTGTTCAATCAGGAGCTATCTCCTCAGCAGTGGTCAACGCCGCCATTATCGATGACCAGGGTAATGCGGTCGATCAACAATATGCCGTACGGAAATAACAGGCCTCACCTTGTGGCTAAATAGAGAAAAAGATGCTACCCAATAAACCTCAGATCGAACTTGAATTGGCACAACGGGCCGCCAGGATAAGAAGCTCGGGGCGGTTCCATCAGGCGATAATTAAACACGCCGTGATGATAGATGAAACCTATCGGAATCATCCTATGTTCTACAAAATCATCTTTCGTAACAGCCGCTTTATTATCTGCTCGACTCTGCTGGCCATTTATTACAACCAAAGCGAGGCCGCCCTGAAGGATGTTAAAGCCTTTTTTAAAGACAAAGATATTATCAGCGAGAACGCGTTGGATTCGTTTCTGTTCTTTCTGCGCGTAGGGCGCTGGCTGGAGGTCAAGAAGGACGATCAAGACCGGCGCACGCTGTTGTTTAGGCCTACCCCGAATGCTTTGCGCCAAACCCATGAGCTGGTTTCCTCGATGGCGCTGCCCTATCAAACGTTAGCCCCCGAAATTCCGGTTGCCGACCTGTTGGATCAGAGCTGGTTTTTACCTGCGTTCTTCAAGGTTTACGGCCAACTGATGATACAGGAGATCTATCTGATCGATCTGGTTCCACAGGCCGCATTATTTATTACTAAAGATGCGGGCCATATGGTGTTACTGATGCTCTTTATAGAAAGTATCCGTCATAATTCCCACGTGCTGTTTTTGTCTTCGGCGGAGATCGCCAAGTTTAGCTCGGTGTCCCGTACGCATATCAATCGGATCCTGCTGGCGGCGGAAAAATCGGGCCTGCTCACCACCAAAAATAACGTGCTGATTGAGTTAAATAGCTCGTTTATTGAGATGGCAGAACGCTACTTTAGCCTGTATATGGCGATGGTGGGTTACAGCCTGGATGGAGCATGTCAGCAGCATAATAACTAGGTCTGTCAGAAAAACCACCCTAGTGATATAGCTGCAATATGCAATTTATAGTATTCAACTAATTATCATGGTATTTATTTTACTTTCAATATTTATAACGCCATGATTTTATTAATGTAATAATAATCCTAATTTAATATTTATTTTCATTATGCCTTATGGCTGTTAGCTACTAGACTCTTAATTCTATCAGGTAAATATCTGCTTCCCCTCGATTAAATACCTTAAATAGAGCCGGTGGAATAATGCCATTGGCTGTCGTACTTTGTTGCATACAGACTGAGAGGTTGGAATGCGAAGTAGGATAATTATTGTAGGTGGTGGTACGGGAGGTACCATGCTGGCCAATCTTTTGGCCACCAAGTTACATCGTGAGGTTATCAATAATCAGATTGAAATCATGATGATTTCCGACTCGCCGGTGCATTATTACAAGCCCGCGTTTATGTATGTCGCCTTTAATGCTTTTTTCAAACAAGAACTGACCAGGCCGCAGCAAAGCCTATTACGTCCAGAGATACAGTTTATTATTGATAAGGCTGAACAATTCGATTTATCCCAGCGTTGTATTTATACCCGCAGTGGCAATAAATATCACTACGACTTTTTAGTCTTTGCCACCGGCTGCGTACCCTGGCCTGAACAGATTGAAGGATTGGCCCAGGCGGGCGATCACTTTTACCAATATCAGGCGTCTCGCCAGTTGGCGCAAAAGTTGGCTACTATCGAGAAAGGGCGCATTTTTATCACGGTGTCGTTCCCGCAAACGCCCAACGTACCGCACCAATGTGGTATTGCCCCAATAGAAACCACCCTGATGCTGGATGACTACCTGCGGCGGCGCGGGGTGCGTAACAACGTTGAAATTGTTTACACCTACCCGACCATTTCGCAGCTCCTGCGTAACTGCCTGTTCCTGCAACGCCCTACTGGCGAGGCTCTGCACAGCATTTTTGCGGCCCGTGATATCAAGCATCAGCGAGGTTTTACCCTAAGCAAAGTGGATAGCGAACGGCGCATTGCCTATTCCTCCGAGGGCGACGAACAACCCTTCGACATCCTGATGGCTACCCCGCCGATCCGTGCGGTAGAAGCGGTACGCAACACCTGGCTGAGCGATATCGATAACGGCGAAGGCTGGCTTCCCACCGATCACCAGACACTGCAAGTTTATGGCCAGCAGGGCGTTTATGTGATTGGCGATACTGTCGATCTGCCGGTCAGCAAGGCGGGCGGTTCCTGCCATAACCAGGCCCCGGTGATTGCCGACAATATCGTCGCGGAACTGCGTTTGGGCCAGCCTCATAGCCATTATGACGGTAAGGTACAGGCCATTGCCCAAATGGGACTACAGGCCGGTATGCCGTTGGTTTACGACTATCGCCATGACGTGATCCCCACGCCTGCCACTAAGCTTGGAGGCATGCTGCGCAACGGGTTTAACCGTGGCCTGTACTGGGCCACCGTACGTGGACTGATTTGAACGGAGGAAGTATGGACTCATCGCAAGCACAACCGTTAGATGCCCTGTTGGCCAAGCTTGATCCGCTGCTGGCGACCGGCAGGCTGGATAACGTGGTCGATCTGCTGTCGTTGCTGTCTGACATAACGGATATTGCGGACAACGCGCTGGTGGAAAAACTGGCTGGAGTGTTCGAAGGCGTCGTCGCTGCGGGTTGGGAGGGCGGCATGGCGTTGAAGATGGCGCATAGCGAGCTGCAATTGAACACCTCGCCCGCCAACTACCGTTCGGTCTATGCGCTGCTGCGTCAGCCGGACACGCTATTAGGATTGATGCTGGTGTTGCGCACGTTGCAAATCATCGGCCAGCGTTTGCGTACCTCATCGTTGCCAGCAGAAAGCTGACGGCAACTCTTCTCCCTCAACAGGACATCTTTATGTCAATGAATTCCAAACAGGCGTTCGCCACACGTGCCATTCATCACGGTTATGACCCGCAGCAATTTCTGGGTGCACTTTGCCCACCGGTTTTTATGAGTTCGACCTTTACCTTTCCTTCGGCGGAATATGGCGGTGCCTGTTTCGCTGGTACCGAGCCTGGCTATTTTTACTCACGCATTGCCAATCCGACGCTGAATTTACTGGAGCAGCGTATCGCCAACCTGGAGGGCGGAGAGGCCGCCGTGGCTTTCTCCTCCGGCATGGGAGCGATCACTGCCTGTTGTTGGACGCTGCTGGCACCGGGCGATGAACTGATCGTCGATGAGACGATTTATGGCTGCACCTTTAGCTACTTCCATCATGGCCTGGCGCGTTACGGCGTGAAAATCACTCACGTTGACCTGACACGCCCGGAGCAACTGGCGAAGACCATTGGGCCACGCACCCGGCTGGTATATTGCGAAACGCCAGCCAACCCGAATATGCGCCTGATCGATATTGCGGCCATCGCCGAAATCACTCACGGGCAACCACGAGCGCTGCTGTTGGTGGATAACACCTACTGCACGCCTTACCTGCAACAGCCTCTGGCTTTAGGGGCCGATATGGTGGTGCATTCTGCCACCAAATACCTGGGTGGGCATGGCGATCTGCTGGCCGGGCTGGTGATCGCCAAAGCCGAGTTGGCGCAGGAGATCCGTCTGATTGGCTTGAAGGACATGACCGGTGCGGTGCTATCGGCGCAGGATGCGTCTTTGCTGCTCCGCGGCCTGAAAACCCTGCCATTGCGCATGGAGCGCCATTGCGACAACGCTCAGCAGTTGGCAGAACTGTTGGAACAGCATCCGGCGGTGGAGCGCGTGTATTACCCTGGATTGGAAAGCTTCCCGCAACATGGCTTAGCCAGCCAGCAGATGAGCCGCCCTGGCGGGATGCTGGCCTTTGAGCTGAAAGGGGGAATGGAGGCCGGGATCCGCTTCCTCAACGGATTAAATCTGATCCTGCGGGCGGTGAGTCTGGGGGATTGCGAATCCTTGGCGCAGCATCCGGCGAGTATGACGCACTCAGCCTACAGCGCCGAAGAACGCCGGCGGCACCATATCAGCGATGGGCTGATCCGGCTTTCTGCCGGGCTGGAAGATGTTGAAGATTTGAAGGCGGATATCAATCAGGCGCTGGCGCGTTGCCAGTAAACCTGCCGCAGCGGGCACCAGCCTCATTAATCGAGGCTGGTGGGCTGGTTGTTAGCGGCTTTCCGTTGAGACTACGGCAGAGGTTTCCCCACCTTTTTTGCGTACCCACAACGTATAAGCCAGCGTCAGGAAGGCTACCCAGACTAGCCCGACATACAGCGCGATACGGCTTTCCTCGAAGTAACCGAGCAGGCCGATCACAAACACCATAAACGCCGTAGCCAATGCAGGAGCGACTGGCCACCAAGGTACTGGAAAGCTCAGCTTGGCCACTTCATCTTTAGTGAGCGTGCGGCGCATGGCGATCTGCGACAGCAGGATCATCAGCCATACCCACACCGTGGCAAAGGTGGCGATGGAGGCAATGATGATAAAGATCTGTTTGGGGATCAGATAGTTGAGCACTACGGCCAGCAGTAGAGCAATGGACATCACCAATACCGTCATCCAAGGTACGCCGTTACCGGTCAGCTTGGTGAAGGCCTTAGGTGCTTGCCCATCCTGCGCCATGCCGTACATCATGCGGCCAGCGCCGAAGATGTCACTGTTGATGGCGGAGATGGCAGCGGTGATCACCACGACGTTCAACACGTTAGCCGCCGAGCTGATGCCCATATGGCTGAAAATCTCGACAAACGGGCTACCGTTCTGGCCGATGCTGTTCCACGGATAGATAGACATCAATACCAGCAGGGTCAGCACGTAGAACAGCAGGATACGGACCGGCACGGCGTTGATCGCCTTGGGCAGCACCTTGGCGGGATCTTTGGCTTCGCTGGCGGTGATACCGATAATTTCAATCCCGCCGAAGGCGAACATCACCACCGCCAGGGAGGCAATGACGCCACCAATACCGTTAGGCATAAAGCCACCGTGTTGCCACAGATTGCTGAAGCCGGTCGCTTCCTGCGTGACACCGAAGCCGAACAACATCACGGCAGCCCCACCAACGATCATCGCCACGATGGCGGCAACCTTGACCAGCGACAGCCAGAACTCCATCTCGCCAAACACTTTGACGCTGCACAGGTTAAGCGCGCCGATAAACAGAATGATGCTCAGTACCCAGACCCATTGAGCGACATCCGGAAACCATAGCCCCATATAGATGCCGAAGGCCGTCACGTCGGCCAGGGCCACGATCACCATTTCAAAGGTATAAGTCCATCCGGTGAGGAAGCCCGCCAACGGGCCGAGGTAATGGCTGGCGTAGTGGCCGAAGGAGCCGGAGACGGGCTGATGCACCGCCATCTCCCCCAAGGCACGCATGACCATAAATACCGCCGCGCCACCCACCAGATAGGCAAGCAGTACGGCCGGGCCAGCCAGTTGAATAGCGCCAGCGGAACCATAGAACAGACCGGTACCGATGGCCGAACCCAGGGCCATAAAGCGGATATGTCGCGCGTTCAGGCCACGCCGGAGCTGGGGTTTCTCATTACGCATGTTGCTTCTCCGTTTTAATCATATTGTTGTCGGACAGGCAGCGCTATCCGCACAGGGGGAACGAACCCCGGCGGGATAGAGGACGAATTGTGCAGGGTAATAGGCCGTGCTCCAGACTGACGGGGCACGGCCTAAAGGCGTTACGCCTGGCTAGGTAACAAAGTGGCTGGGATCAGCGCGGTCAGATGGCCTGCTGCCAACAGTTGGCTGGCTGCTTCGATATCGGGGGCGAAGAACCGATCCTTATCGTAGTAGGCGACATGTTCGCGCAGTAGATGCCGAGCCTGCTCCAGCCCTGCAGTGGTTTGCAGACCTTTACGCAGATCCAGCCCCTGGCAGGCCGCTAGCCATTCTACGGCCAGAATGCCGCGGACGTTATCCGCCATTTCCCACAGGCGACGGCCCGCTGCCGGCGCCATCGAGACATGGTCTTCCTGGTTGGCCGAGGTTGGGATGCTGTCAACGCTGGCCGGGTGCGCCAGTGCCTTGTTCTCGCTGGTTAGCGCGGCGGCGGTGACCTGGGCGATCATAAAGCCGGAGTTTACTCCGCCGTTATCCACCAGGAACGGTGGCAACTGCGACATGTGCTTATCCATCATCAGTGAAATACGGCGCTCGGAAAGTGAACCGATTTCGGCGAATGCCAGCGCCAGGTTATCGGCGGCCATGGCTACCGGTTCGGCGTGGAAGTTGCCACCGGACAGCACATCGCCCTGTTCGGCAAACACCAGCGGGTTATCGGAAACGGCGTTGGCCTCGATCTCCAGCACTTCTGCGGCCTGGCGGATCTGCGTCAGGCAGGCACCCATCACCTGCGGTTGGCAGCGCAGGGAGTAAGGATCCTGCACTTTTTCGCAGTTGGCGTGTGAGTCTGACACGGCGCTACGCGCGCCAAGCAGGTGGCGATAAGCGGCGGCGGCGTCGATCTGCCCACGCTGGCCACGTACTTCATGAATGCGTGGATCGAACGGGCTGCGAGATCCCAGTGCGGCTTCCACGGTCAGGCTGCCGGTGACGGTGGCGGCAGCAAACAGATCTTCGGCATCAAACAGGCCACGCAGCGCAAAGGCGGCGGAAACCTGGGTGCCGTTCAGCAGCGCCAGACCCTCTTTGGCTGCCAGCGTTAACGGCTTCAGACCCGCTTTGGCCAGCGCCTCGGTGGCCGGTAACCACTCGCCCTGATAGCGGGCTTTACCTTCGCCCAACAGCACCAGACTCATGTGCGCCAGCGGGGCCAGATCGCCTGAAGCACCGACGGAGCCTTTCAGCGGGATATGCGGATACACTTCGGCGTTCACCAGCGCCATCAGCGCCTGGATCACTTCCAGACGGATGCCGGAGAAACCACGCGACAGGCTGTTAATCTTCAGCACCATAATCAGGCGCACCAGGTTGTCATCGGTAGGTGCACCCACACCGGCCGCATGTGACAGCACGATGGAACGTTGCAGATTCTCCAAATCTTCGCGGGCGATACGGGTGGAAGCCAGCAGGCCAAAGCCGGTATTGATACCGTAAGTGGTGCGGTTCTCTTCCACAATGCGTTCCACGCAGGAAACGCTCTGCTGGATCGCGCCATAGGCGTTGTCGTCCAGCGTCAGTGTGACCGGGTGCTGATAAACCTGGCGCAGTTCGGCAAGCGTCAGCTTACCTGGGCGGATAGTCAGAGCGTTCATGCTTTTTCTCCCTGAGTAGCGGCAACCATTGGCAGGTTCAGACCTTGCTCGCGGGCGCAGTCGATAGCGATCTCGTAACCCGCATCGGCATGGCGCATGACGCCGGTGGCCGGGTCGTTATGCAGCACGCGGGCGATACGCTCGGCGGCTTCATCGGTGCCGTCACAGACGATCACCATGCCGGAGTGTTGGGAGAAGCCCATGCCGACGCCGCCGCCGTGGTGCAGAGACACCCAGGTGGCACCGCTCGCGGTGTTGAGCAAGGCGTTGAGCAACGGCCAGTCGGATACGGCATCAGAGCCGTCTTTCATGGATTCGGTTTCACGGTTCGGGCTGGCGACCGAGCCGGAATCCAGGTGGTCACGACCAATGACGATTGGAGCAGAGAGTTCGCCGCGGCGTACCATCTCGTTAAACGCCAGGCCCAACTTGGCGCGTTGGCCGAGGCCAACCCAGCAGATACGGGCTGGCAGGCCCTGGAAGCTGATGCGCTCACGTGCCATATCTAACCAACGGTGCAGGTGCTCATCGTCTGGGATCAGCTCTTTGACCATGGCGTCGGTCTTGTAGATATCCTGCGGATCGCCAGACAGCGCCGCCCAACGGAACGGACCGACGCCACGGCAGAACAGCGGGCGAATATACGCAGGTACAAAGCCTGGGAAGTCAAAGGCGTTATCAACGCCCATCTCTTTGGCCATCTGGCGAATGTTGTTGCCGTAGTCGAAGGTAGGCACGCCCATTTTCTGGAACGCCAGCATGGCTTCTACGTGTTCGGCCATTGACTGTTTGGCAGCCTTCACCACCACCGCAGGTTCGGTTTGTGCACGGCGGCGATACTCTTCCCAGCTCCAGCCTTTTGGCAGGTAACCGTTGAGCGGATCGTGGGCGCTGGTCTGGTCGGTAACCATGTCAGGGCGAACGCCACGCTTGACCAGCTCCGGCAGGATTTCTGCCGCATTGCCACACAGGGCAATCGAGATGGCTTTGCCTTCGGCGCAGTACTTTTTCAGGCGCGCCAGTGCGTCATCCAGATCGGTGGCCTGCTCATCGACGTAGCGGGTTTTCAGGCGGAAATCGATGCGGCTCTGCTGGCATTCGATGTTCAGCGAGCTGGCTCCGGCCAAGGTAGCGGCCAGTGGCTGTGCGCCACCCATGCCACCCAGCCCGGCGGTCAGCACCCAGCGGCCTTTCAGGCTGCCGTCGTAATGCTGGCGGCCAGCTTCGACGAAGGTTTCGTAAGTGCCCTGCACGATGCCCTGGCTACCGATGTAGATCCAGCTGCCAGCGGTCATCTGGCCATACATCGCCAGACCCTTGGCATCCAATTCGTTAAAGTGTTCCCAGGTTGCCCAGTGAGGCACCAGGTTGGAGTTGGCAATCAGCACGCGCGGGGCGTTACTGTGCGTTTTGAACACGCCGACCGGCTTGCCGGACTGCACCAGCAAGGTTTCGTCGTCTTCCAGAGTTTTGAGGGTGGCAACAATCTTGTCGTAACAGTCCCAGTCACGGGCTGCGCGGCCGATACCGCCATAAACGACCAGTTCGTGTGGATTTTCAGCCACTTCAGGATCGAGGTTGTTCATCAGCATGCGCAGCGGCGCTTCGGTCAGCCAGCTTTTGGCGTTTAATTGTGTGCCGCGGGGCGCGCGAATATCAACATGGCGAACTTTGTTATTTGCAGTCACAGCTAGTTCCTCAAACAGTATCGGTACAAATCTCATCTTATGACGGCAACTCACAGGCCATAACAATGAGCGGGGTTTATTAACATATACTTGTATGTACAAGCATATGCAACAGCGGCGACAATTTGCGAAAAATGGCATAAGAAAAGGTTATTTGTGTTTTAAATCAGGTTTTTATGTTTTGTTTTCGGATTAAGACCATTAGCCGGACGTGGCAAAACAGTGAGCTGCTCTACAAAAATGAATTAAAATAGTGTCATTTTTGAGCGACAAATCACAATAATTTTACATCTGGATTACAACTAAGCGGGAGAGATAAAAAAAACGTATTACCGGAGGATTGGGAGACAACGATTTGTAGGGCGCTGTATACAGCGCCCATTAATATAATCAATAGGTTAGATAGCCGGTTGCAATGCGCTTGAACGCGTCATTTTAAATACCGTGGCCAGGCTGGCTAGCAGCGCCGGGATCGCCAGGAACAGCAAAATACTCTGCACCTGCCACTCCATCGCCAGTAGCTGAGCCGCCATCATGGTGCCAGCCACGCCGCCAAAGCGGCCAATCCCCTGCATCCAGGCAATACCGGTAGCGCGGCTGTGCGTTGGGTAGTAGGTGGCAGCCAGGGTTTGCAGGCCGGATTGCGCGCCGTTCATGGTAATGCCCATCAGGAAGATAAAGGCGCCGAGCAGCACGATCTGGCTATCCTCGGTGGCCATCGCCACAATCAGCAGGGCGCTGATGGCAAAGCCGGTGGAAACCACCTTGTGGGCATTCCAGCGGTCCATCAACCAGCCAGCCATCAGGATCCCCAGTGTACCGCCGAAGGTGAACAGCGACGTCAGGATCGCCGATTGCTCAAGCTGATACCCCAACCCTTGCATCAACAGCGGCATCCAGCTCAGTAATACGTAGTAGATCACCAATCCCATAAAGTAGGTGAGCCACAGCATCAGTGTCCCCACCAGGTAGGGGCGGCTGAACAGCAGGCCGACGCTGGTCTTCGACAGGGCCAGCTTGTCCTCATACAGGTAGAAACGGGAGATGTGGCTGATGTTATAGCTGATAAAACGTTGGGCAATCTGTTTGATTTTAGCGGCATCTTGCCCACGGTTAACCATGTATTTCACCGATTCCGGCAGCAGCAGGATCAACAGCACGGTGAGCAATAGCGGGGCAATGGCCCCCAGCAGCAACACGCTGTGCCAGCCGTAAGCGGGGATCAGCCAGGAAGAGATGGCGCCACCGCCTGCTGCTCCCAGCGGAAAGCCGCAGTACATGGTGTTAATGGCCAGCGATCGGCAGCGCTGCGGAGCATATTCGGAGATCAGCGTGATGGCGTTTGGCATGGCGGCACCCAGCCCAAGCCCGGTGAGGAAGCGCCACAGCGTCAGGCTATTGAGTGAACCCGCGTAGGCGGTAGCCAGGCTGGAAAGGCCAAAGAACAGGCAGGAGAACACCAGCACCCGTTTGCGGCCAACGCGGTCAGAAATCGGCCCGGCAACCAGGGCTCCTAACGAAAGGCCAAGCAGCGCCGCGCTTAATACCGGCCCCAGATCCTGTTTCACGATCCCCCAGTCTTTGGCCACCGAAGGGGCGATATAGCCCATCGCCGCGGTATCGTAACCGTCAATTGCCAGGATCAGAAAACCCAGGATGATCAGGGTCCAGTGAAACAGCGAAAATTTGCTGTCGTCGATAGCCTGCTGAATATTCAACTCGGTGGAATGGGCCATAGTTTCCTTAAACGCAGATAGGATGTTGATGGATCGTCGGAACTGCGCCCGACTTGTGCCTGCCTGTCTATACATCTGCGTCACAGGCGCTTTTATGTCAAATATTTTCGTTTTAAATGTTAATTTTATGTTTGTTTTGAGCGGTGGATAACATAGGGGGGTGGTGTTAAGTCTGCAATAAACGTCACCTATTAGCAGGTTAACCGGAGAAAGCTGCTGGTCGTCGCCGAACGGACAAAATTTAATACACTTTTCCAGGTTTGGTCGCCCGGTCGGGATCTGCGATAATGCGTCTTTACCTAGACAGATTGAGAAAGCGATGCAGTACCCGATTAATGAGATGTTCCAGACTTTGCAGGGCGAAGGCTATTTCACCGGCGTTCCGGCCATTTTTATTCGCCTACAGGGTTGCCCGGTGGGATGCAGCTGGTGCGATACCAAACACACCTGGGAAAAGGACGCCGATCGGGAAGTGGATATGCAACGCATCCTGGTGAAAACTGCCGAGAGCGATGCCTGGGGAAGCGCCAGTGCGGAACAATTGCTGGAGGTGGTCGAACAGCAGGGCTATACCGCGCGCCATATCGTGATCACCGGCGGTGAGCCGTGCATCTATGATCTGATCCCGTTGACCAAACTGTTTGAGAATGCGGGCTACGGCTGCCAAATTGAAACCAGTGGCACCCATGAAGTCCTCTGTTCCCCCAATACCTGGGTCACCGTTTCACCCAAAGTGAATATGCGCGGTGGTTTGAAGGTAGTAGAGCAGGCGCTGATGCGGGCCGATGAGATCAAGCATCCGGTCGGGCGTGAACGTGATATTGAGGCGTTGGATGAGCTGCTGGCAACGTTGCACGACGAAAAACACCGTATTATCGCTTTGCAGCCGATCAGCCAGAAAGAAGAGGCGACGCGGTTGTGTATTGAGACCTGCATTGCCCGCAACTGGCGGCTTTCGATGCAGACGCATAAGTATTTGAATATTGCTTAAGACCTACCCCTCACCCCAACCCTCTCCCACAGGGAGAGGGAGCTGCCCGGAGCCTTTGGTGGGATCGTGCTGCTTCTGAAAAGGGGAGTAAGAACAAGAAAGGAAAGTAAAACGCTGAGCAATCAACGAACTCGATCGGTTCCCTCTCCTTGGGGTTAGGGTGAGGGAGATTGCACCGGAGCCAATCGCCTCACCCTGAGCCTTGCCCTGTTAACCTTTATATACGCAGCCTGCGGTACAGGTCTCTTTGACCATCACTGCCGACAATTCAGGCAGCTGCGGTTTCAACTGCTGCCAGATCCAGGCGGCGAGCACTTCGCTGGTCGGGTTCTCCAAGCCAGGAATATCGTTCAGATTATAGTGATCCAGGCGCTGCCAAATCGGCTTGAAAGCGGCCTTCAGCTCGGCAAAATCCATCACCCAACCGGTATGGGCGTCTACTTCCCCGGTCACTTCAATACGCACCATAAACGAATGCCCGTGCAGGCGGCCACATTTATGGCCCTCTGGCACGTTTGGCAGATGGTGTGCGGCTTCAAACTGAAAATCTTTAAATAGCGTGGTTGCCATTATTACGGCCTCATTGACTCAAAAACCGCCGAATACTAACGGAAAGCGGCCCTGGTTACTATCTTTTGGGCTGCTTCAGGGGAGATCCAGGGGCGCAGCATGTAGCGCTGCTGGCATTTTTTATTTGGGCGGGATTGAGCCGATAGGGGGACGTTATCCACCTCAAATGCGAGTCATTCAAACTTTGAGAAATTAACTCATTAAATAACAATGAATTAAAAATAAACATCTAACGATTTAGCCACTATCCCTTACCAGGAAAACTGCTTAGTCGTTTTGGTTATTAATTATTGCTATCCCTTATTTAATCGTTGCAATGACGCTCGGTAACCTTACAAACTCTCCTGGTCTTTTCAGGACATTACACAACAACAATTACAGCGACTGACACTGGCTAAGCATAGGATATCCGTACCGCGATGACGACTCAGGTTCCTCCAACATCTTTGCTCCCGCTGACCCCCGAACAGCTTTCGAGTTTGCAGGCCGTCATTGGCGGGTACTCCCCAACGCAGCTGGCGTGGCTCTCTGGTTATTTCTGGGGCAGGGTTAATCAGCAGCCGGGAAGCGTGGCTTCAGCACCGGTTGCCGCAGCCCCTGCGGCCAGCATCACCCTGATTTCTGCTTCCCAGACCGGTAACGCACGCCGTCTGGCCGAACAGCTACGCGACGATCTGCTGGCGGCGAAGCTGAGCGTCACCCTGGTGAATGCCGGTGACTACAAGTTCAAGCAAATCGCCCAGGAGCGTCTGCTGGTGGTGGTCGCCTCCACCCAAGGGGAAGGGGAGCCAGCGGAAGAAGCGGTGGCGCTGCACAAATTCCTGCATTCGAAAAAAGCCCCCAAACTCAATGAAACCGCCTTTGCGGTGTTTGGCCTGGGGGATAGCTCTTATGAGAATTTCTGCCAGTCCGGCAAAGACTTTGATAGCAAGCTGGCCGAGCTGGGGGCCGAGCGCCTGGTGGAGCGCATCGATGCGGATGTGGATTATCAGGAACTGGCTATCGCCTGGCGCAAGCAGGTGGTGGAAGTCCTGAAGGCTCGAGCACCAGCGGAAAACAGTGCTCCGGCAGCATTGGCCAGCGGTGCGGTCGATCAGTTGGACAGCAGCCCCTACAGCAAAGAACAACCACTGACCGCGCAACTGGCGGCCAAGCAAAAGATCACTGGCCGCGCTTCCGATAAAGATGTGCGCCATATAGAGATCGATTTAGGCGATTCCGGCCTGCGCTATCAGCCGGGCGATGCCTTGGGCGTATGGTTTGACAACGATCCGGCGCTGGTGGAGGAGCTGGTTCAACTGCTGTGGCTGAAAGGCGACGAACCGGTCGAGGTTGAGGGGCAAACCCTGTCGCTGCGTGAAGCTTTGCGTAGCCACTTTGAACTGACGCAGAACACTACGCCGATCGTGGAAAAATATGCCGGGCTGTCGCGAGACGAAAAGCTGATTGGCCTGCTGGCTGACAAGCCTAAACTGCAACACTACGCCCATAACACCCCGATTGTGGACATGGTACGCCAGGCTCCGGCCGACCTGAACGCAGAGCAGTTACTCAGCCTGCTGCGCCCGCTGACGCCGCGCCTGTACTCCATCGCCTCCTCTCAGGCAGAGAATGAAAACGAAGTGCACATCACCGTTGGCGTGGTGCGCTACGACATTGATGGCCGCAGCCGTGCCGGTGGGGCTTCCAGCTTCCTGGCCGATCGTCTGGAAGAGGAAGGCGAACTGCGGGTGTTTATCGAACATAACGACAACTTCCGTTTGCCCGCCAACCCGGAAACGCCGGTGATCATGATCGGTCCAGGTACCGGTATTGCCCCGTTCCGCGCCTTTATGCAGCAACGTGAAGCGGAAGGTGCCGGGGGTAAGAACTGGCTGTTCTTCGGCAATCCGCACTTTACCGAAGACTTCCTGTACCAGGTTGAATGGCAGCGCTATGTAAAAGAGGGTCTGCTAACCCGCATCGATCTGGCCTGGTCACGGGATCAACAGCATAAGGTTTACGTGCAGGACAAGCTGCGTGAGCAGGGCGCGGAAATCTGGAACTGGATCCAGCAGGGCGCGCACATCTATGTCTGTGGCGATGCCAACCGCATGGCGAAAGACGTTGAAAACACATTGTTAGCACTGGTGGCCGAGCACGGTGGTATGGATACCGAGCTGGCAGACGAATTCTTAAGCGAGCTGCGCCTTGAGCGCCGTTATCAGCGAGACGTTTACTAATGAGTGATAAACACCCTGGACCTCTGGTGGTTGAAGGCAAACTGACCGATGCTGAGCGTCTGAAGAAAGAGAGTAACTTCCTGCGCGGAACCATTGCCGAAGATTTACAAGACGGTCTGACCGGCGGCTTTACCGGCGATAACTTCTTGCTGATCCGTTTCCACGGCATGTACCAACAGGACGATCGCGATATTCGCGCCGAACGTGCCGAACAAAAACTCGAGCCGCGCCACGCCATGATGCTGCGCTGCCGCTTGCCAGGCGGGATTATTTCCCCGCAACAGTGGCTGGGGATCGACAAATTTGCCGCGGAAAGCACGCTGTACGGCAGCATCCGTATCACCAACCGGCAGACGTTCCAGTTCCATGGCATCGTCAAAGGTAACGTGAAACCGGTGCACCAGTTGCTGAACCGCCTGGGGCTGGATGCGCTGGCGACGGCTAACGACGTGAACCGTAACGTACTCTGCACCTCGAATCCGGTGGAGTCGGAACTGCATCAGGAAGCGTACGAATGGGCGAAGAAAATCTCCGAGCACCTGCTGCCGCGTACCCGTGCCTATGCCGAAGTGTGGCTGGATAAAGAAAAAGTCGCGACCACGGACGAAGAGCCGATCCTGGGGGCCACTTACCTGCCGCGCAAGTTTAAAACCACGGTGGTGATCCCGCCGCAGAACGATGTGGATCTGCACGCCAACGACATGAACTTTGTGGCGATTGCCGAACACGGCAAGCTGGTGGGCTTTAACTTGCTGGTGGGCGGCGGCCTGTCTATCGAGCATGGCAACAAGAAAACCTATGCGCGTACGGCGAGTGAGTTTGGCTATATTCCGCTGGAACACACGCTGGCCGTTGCTGAAGCGGTAGTGACCACCCAGCGTGACTGGGGCAACCGCACCGATCGTAAGAACGCCAAAACCAAATATACGCTGGAGCGGGTGGGGGTTGATACCTTCCGCGCCGAGGTAGAAAAGCGGGCTGGCATCACCTTTGCGCCGGTGCGTCCGTACGAATTTACCGGCCGTGGCGATCGCATCGGCTGGGTCAAAGGGGTTGATAATCACTGGCACCTGACGCTGTTTATTGAAAACGGTCGCCTGCTGGATTATCCAGGCCGTCCGTTGAAAACCGGCGTGGCCGAGATCGCCAGGATCCATCAGGGTGATTTCCGTCTGACAGCCAACCAAAATCTGATCGTGGCTGGCATACCGGAAAGCGAAAAGGCGAAGATCGAAGCCCTGGCACGCGAGCATGGCCTGATCGACGATAGCATCAGCGAGCAGCGCAAGAATTCGATGGCCTGCGTGTCCTACCCAACCTGCCCACTGGCGATGGCAGAGGCCGAGCGCTTCTTACCGGAGTTTGTGACCAAGGTGGAAGGCATCATGCATCGGCATGGCGTGGGGGATGAGCACGTAGTGCTGCGTATCACCGGCTGCCCGAACGGCTGTGGCCGAGCATTGCTGGCAGAGATTGGGCTGGTTGGTAAAGCGATTGGCCGTTACAACCTGCATCTGGGTGGTAACCGTGAAGGGACGCGCATTCCCCGCATGTATCGGGAAAATATTAACGAAGACGAAATCCTGCAAACCATCGACCAACTGGTAGGACGTTGGGCAACAGAGCGCACCGCTGGCGAAGGCTTTGGCGATTTCACCGTGCGTACCGGGATTATCCGGCCGGTGGTGGATCCCGCTCAGGATTTCTGGGAATAACTTGCACGGCTGCATTTATTACGCTGCAGCCAGTCTTCCTTACCCCGGTCCTTTCGGTCGCTGTATAGAGTGATATGCCGACGAGGGCACATTTCGGTCCCCTCTCCCTGTGGGAGAGGGTTAGGGTGAGGGGCCACATCAACACTTTCAGGAGATCGCATCATGGCTGAATTGGATCTGGCGGCGCTGAACGCGTTACCGAAGTCCGGGCAGGCGCTGGCACTGGCGGTCGTCAACGGCCAGTTGGAACAGCTTTCGGCACAGGAGAGGGTTGCCTGGGCGTTGGAACATCTGCCGGGGGAGTTTGTGCTTTCCTCCAGCTTTGGTATTCAGGCGGCGGTGTGTCTGCATCTGGTCACGCGCATCAAGCCGGATATCCCGGTGATCCTGACCGATACCGGCTACCTGTTCCCAGAAACCTACCAGTTTATCGACCAACTGGCCGACCAACTGAACCTGAACCTGCAGGTATTCCGCGCCAAGCATTCACCAGCCTGGCAAGAGGCGCGTTACGGCAAGCTGTGGGAGCAGGGCGTAGAGGGTATTGAGCAGTACAACCAAATCAATAAAGTTGAGCCGATGAACCGCGCGCTGGAAACGCTAGGTGCGCAAACCTGGTTTGCCGGCCTGCGCCGTGAGCAATCGGGCAGCCGTGCCAATCTGCCGGTGCTGGCGGTGCAGCGTGGGGTATTCAAGATCCTGCCGATCATCGACTGGGATAACCGCCAGATTTACCAATATCTCACCGAACATGGGCTGAGCTACCACCCGCTGTGGGATCAGGGTTACCTGTCGGTGGGCGATATCCACACCACCCGTAAATGGGAGGAAGGCATGAGCGAGGAAGAAACCCGCTTCTTCGGCCTGAAGCGCGAGTGTGGTCTGCACGAAGGTTGATGAGCGCATAGTTAACGAACCGGGTTCTGCGAGGGCCCGACTAATTAAGTTCTAGCTCAATAACATGTGACGTCTGAGTGCGCGGGTCAAATCTTGGCGGGTATGCAAAAACAGCAAGATGTCGAAGGTATGACCGGTGATTTCATACAGCGTCCGGTATTCGTGTTTATCCAGACGTTCTCGTAGTCCTAAGCCATAATCAGCCAAAGTGGCGTTAAAACGATAGCGCTTGGGATCTTCTCGCAACGTGGCAGTAGCTTCCAAGAGCAATTGGTCTACAAAGTGTCCTGCATCCACTGAACCAATAGTGGCTGTTTTGAACGACTCTATATCGGCAAGGCACTGAAATGCGGTTTCGGTCAGACGCACTTCATACATGGTTGGTTACTCCTTAACCTCTTGCAGCCCTTAGCCTTTTTAATGCTTCATCAGGAGTCAGGACTTTCCCTTCGGCGACTTCTTGCTTGGATTTCAGCACCAGTTTTAGCAGTGCATGGGTTTGCTGCTCCTGTTCCCAGGCAGCCAATTCCTCTTGTCGTTCCAAGGCCGTTTGGACGAATAATTCTGCGGTTCCATTTTTAGTCACCCAAACACCTCCTTTGAAACTATCAGGTGAACCGAGACTCTCTCGTGTCGCTTGTTGCGATAAGGTTTTGTGCGTACTCATTAGTTTTTTCTCGAATACGGGTTTCTCTCAGTATACTTAACCGAGATGTCGAGTACAAAATTTGTACTCGATTTTACGTCCAATTATTTCTTCTTTTTCTTTTTCGGCTCAGGGACAGGATGTGCCTGCACCCATTCTTTTACCAACGGTAACAGGATCCGCACGCTGTCGCGGCTGCGCTTGTCGATTCGCCCTGGCAGGTGGGTTTCCAGATATTGCAGATTGTCGTATTGCGGACGATGCCAGGTAATGCCTTGCGGGAAGCTAGGGCTGGTGGCGCGTTGTTGATAGCCGTCCTTATCCCCCAGCGACCAGTTGGTGGCTTCTACCGCCATCACCGGAATTTTGGCGTTATCGAAGACGATCTGATCGGAACAGCAACCGGTGCCAGTTGGAAAACCTTTGCTGCCTGGGTTGATGGCCGCCTCAATACCATAACGGTGGGCGATGCTCAGCGCACGATCGCGGGATCGGGCCACCACTTCCGGCTCGGTGTTACGCCCGGAGTGGAAATAGAGGCGATCTCCGGTGATCAGGCTGTCGAGATTAATCACCAGTAGCGTGTTTTTGCGTTCCTCCGGCGTCATACGGCCAAGGTAGTTTTTAGCGCCTACTGACTTCAGCTCTTCGCCACTCATGGCCACAAAGCGCAGGGTATAGGTGGTGGGGATGTTTTTCAGCCTGTTGGCCAACTCCAGCATCACGCCCACGCCGGAGGCATTGTCATCGACCCCCTGCAGCGTCAGGCCACCGAGGTTATTATCCACCTCATCGTCGCTTAGCGGGGTATAGGTATCGAAGTGCGCCATGATGATGACCTGCTGGGGCCGCTCACCCTTTTTGGTTGCAATCACCGAGGTGACGCTGATCTTGCGCCAGTTTTCACTGGTGTCTTTATTGGTGTAGAGATAACGGGCGTCAAAGGTACGGGTATCAGCCGGGTAGCCCATCTCGGTAAACTGCTGTTTCAGGTAGTCTGCGGCCAGTAATTCTGCCGGGCTGCCGGCCATGCGGCCGGGGAAGTAGGTAGCGATATGGCGGATCTGGTTGGCGGCGAACTGGCCCATCGGGGCTTCTTTTACGGGTTTGGTAGCGGCCGAAACGCTTACAGCACTGCCGAGAGCGACTAACAACAGCCCTGCCCTCAGACACAAGCGGGAAAACATACCTAAAAATCCTTCTCTGACAGCAGTGATGCCGATTATTTTTGCGGTAGTTAGTATGGGACGCCAGCGCCGATAAGACAATTTCTTCGCGTCCTATTTTTGTCTGAGATAACGGCTGCTATCCCTGCCTGGGGCGGAACATGTTTGACCATTGGGCAACATCAAGCAAGCTCTGTTAACCCGCACCCGTAACCCCATTACGTACAGCGAGTTAGGCGCAATGCCAACAGCCTTATTCCTTTTAAGAACATCTCATGCCTTTTCGTCATTTCAGGGGGCAAATCGCACGCCGTATAGTCACCCTATCAATCTGTTATATGAAAAGGCCGTTGTGGACTATCTACCAATATTTGCCGACCTGAAACACCGCCCTGTGCTGGTGGTTGGCGGCGGCGAAGTGGCTGCACGCAAAGTCGACCTCCTGCTACGCGCAGGGGCGCAGGTGCGGATCGCGGCGCAGGCGCTCTCAGAAGAGCTGGAGCACCAACACCTGCAAGGGCGCGTTGAGTGGCTGGGGCAGAACTTTGTGCCGCAGCAGTTAGACGACGTCTTTCTGGTGATTGCCGCTACCGACGATAGCGTGCTGAACGCCGAGGTGTATGCCGAAGCGGATAAGCGCCGCGTGCTGGCCAACGTAGTGGATGACCAACCGCGCTGCTCCTTTATCTTCCCGTCAATTATCGATCGCTCACCGTTGGTGGTGGCCGTGTCATCTAGCGGCCAAGCTCCGGTATTGGCGCGGATGTTACGTGAGAAGCTGGAAGCGTTATTGCCCGCCAGCCTGGGGCAGATGGCGGAACTGGCCGGAGGGTTGCGTGGCAAAGTGAAGCAACGGCTGGCTTCCATCGGGACCAGACGACGTTTCTGGGAGAAAACCTTCAACGGCCGTTTCGCGACGTTGGTGGCGAATGGCCAGACGGAGCAGGCGCAGCAGCAGTTGGAACAGGATTTAACGGCTTTTGCGCAGGGTAATGAGGGGGCGCAAGGTGAGATCGCACTGGTCGGGGCAGGCCCGGGCGATGTCGGCTTGTTGACCCTACGCGGGCTGCAGGTGATGCAGCAGGCCGACGTGGTGCTTTACGATCACCTGGTGAGTGAAGAGACGCTGGATTTGGTGCGTCGCGACGCCGAACGTATCTGCGTGGGCAAACGCGCCGGTGCGCACTCGGTGATCCAGGAAGAGACCAATCGCCTGCTGGTGGAACTGGCGCAGCAAGGGAAGCGGGTGGTGCGGTTAAAAGGTGGCGATCCCTTTATCTTTGGCCGGGGTGGCGAAGAGTTACAGGTGGCCGCCGCTGCCGGGATCCCCTTCCAGGTAGTGCCGGGCGTAACCGCCGCAGCAGGGGCTACGGCCTATGCCGGTATTCCGCTAACGCACCGCGATCACGCCCAAAGCGTGACCTTTATTACCGGCCATTGCCGTGACGATGACGACGGCTTGGATTGGCCTGCTCTGGCGCGGGCGCGTCAGACGTTGGCGATCTACATGGGTACGATGAAGGCGGCGGATATCAGCCGCAACCTGATTGCCCATGGCCGTGATGCGAGCACGCCAGTCGCTGTGATCAGCCGGGGGACGCGGGCCGATCAGCAGGTGCAGACTGGCACCTTACAACAGTTGGAACAATTAACTCGGCAGGCCCCGTTACCGGCGCTGCTGGTGATCGGTGAGGTGGTGGAATTACACCATCAAATCGCCTGGTTTGGGCATCAATCGCAGACGGCAGTGGCAGCGCGCCCGGCCGTCGTGAATTTGGCTTAAAGGATCTGTTATGGACCAAAAACGACTCACTCATTTGCGGCAATTGGAGGCGGAGAGCATCCATATCATCCGTGAAGTGGCCGCCGAATTCGGCAATCCGGTGATGCTCTATTCCATCGGTAAAGACTCCTCGGTGATGCTGCATCTGGCACGCAAGGCGTTCTACCCGGGCACGCTGCCGTTCCCACTGCTGCATGTGGATACCGGCTGGAAATTCAACGAAATGTACCAATTCCGCGATCGTACCGCCAAAGAGTACGGTTTCGAGCTGCTGATCCACAAAAACCCGGAAGGGGTGGCTATGGGGATCAACCCGTTTGTCCACGGCAGCGCCAAGCACACCGATATCATGAAAACCGAAGGCCTCAAGCAGGCGCTGAACAAGTACGGTTTTGACGCCGCCTTCGGTGGTGCCCGCCGCGACGAGGAGAAATCCCGCGCCAAAGAGCGCATCTATTCTTTCCGCGATCGCTTCCACCGCTGGGATCCGAAAAACCAGCGCCCGGAGCTTTGGCACAACTATAACGGCCAGATCAACAAGGGCGAGAGCATCCGCGTGTTCCCGCTGTCGAACTGGACCGAGCTGGATATCTGGCAATATATCTTCCTGGAGAAGATCGACATCGTGCCGCTCTACCTGGCCAAACCGCGCCCGGTGGTGGAACGCGACGGCATGTTGATGATGGTGGATGACGATCGTATCGATCTGCAACCGGGTGAGGTGATCAGCCAGCGTATGGTGCGGTTCCGTACCCTCGGCTGCTGGCCGTTGACCGGCGCGGTGGATTCTTCTGCGCAGACGCTGCCGGAGATCATCGAGGAAATGCTGGTTTCTACCACCAGCGAACGTCAGGGCCGCATGATCGACCGCGATCAGTCCGGTTCGATGGAGCTGAAAAAGCGCCAAGGGTATTTCTAAGGAGCCGCCGGAATGAACAACGTTATTGCACAACAAATCGCCGAACAGGGCGGGGTAGAAGCCTACCTGCACGCGCAGCAGCACAAGAGCCTGCTACGTTTCCTGACCTGTGGCAGCGTGGACGACGGTAAAAGCACCCTGATTGGCCGCTTGCTGCACGATACCCGCCAGATCTACGAAGATCAGCTCTCAACCCTGCATACCGACAGTAAACGCATCGGCACCCAAGGGGAGAAGCTCGATCTGGCCTTGCTGGTGGATGGCCTGCAGGCAGAACGTGAGCAGGGCATTACCATCGACGTGGCCTACCGCTATTTCTCGACCGAAAAGCGCAAATTTATCATCGCCGATACGCCGGGGCATGAGCAGTACACCCGCAATATGGCTACCGGTGCCTCGACCTGCGACTTGGCGATCCTGCTGATCGATGCGCGCAAAGGCGTGCTGGATCAGACCCGTCGCCACAGTTTTATCGCCACGCTGCTCGGTATTCGCCACCTGGTGGTGGCGGTGAACAAAATGGACCTGGTGGATTACAGCCAGGCGGTGTTTGAACAGTTCAAACAGGATTACCTGAGCTTCGCCGAGCAGTTGCCCAACGACCTGGAGATTAAATTCGTCCCGTTGTCGGCACTGGACGGTGACAACGTTGCTAGCCAGAGCATACAGATGCCTTGGTATAGCGGCCCGACACTGTTGGAGGTGTTGGAAAGTGTGGATGTCATCAGCGAGCGTGAACATCAGCCGCTGCGCTTCCCGGTACAATACGTCAACCGCCCGAATCTCGATTTCCGCGGTTATGCCGGGACTTTGTCTGCCGGTGTGGTCCGCGTGGGCCAGCGCATCAAGGTGCTGCCGTCTGGCGTTGAATCCACCGTGGCGCGCATCGTGACCTTTGATGGCGATCTGCAGGAGGCGGGGCCGGGTGAAGCGATCACGCTGGTGCTGAAAGATGAAGTCGACATCAGCCGGGGCGACCTGCTGGTGGATGCCAGCGAAACCCTACAGGCCACGCAAAGCGCCTTGGCGGACGTGGTATGGATGGCAGAACAGCCGTTGTTACCGGGCCAAAGCTACGACATCAAGGTAGCCGGGAAGAAAACTCGCGCCCGCGTTGAGAGCATTCGCCATCAGGTGGAGATCAACTCGCTGGCGCAGCATCAGGCCGACGTGTTGCCCCTGAACGGCATTGGGCTGGTGGAGCTGACCTTCGACGAACCGCTGGTGCTGGACAGCTATCAACAAAATCATGATACCGGCGGCCTGATCTTTATCGATCGTTTGACCAACGTCACGGTTGGCGCGGGGTTGATCCGCGAAGCCTTGCAGCAGGATAATCCGGCAGCGGCGGGCAATTTCAGCGCCTTTGAACTGGAGCTGAACGCCTTGGTACGCAAGCATTTCCCACACTGGGGTGCGCGTGACCTGCTGAAGGGGAATTAACGTGGCCGAGGCTGAGTTAGCGAAAGACGAAAACGTTGTGTGGCACCCGCATGCGGTTACGCGTGCGGAGCGTGAAACAGCGAACGGCCATCAGGGTGTGGTGCTATGGTTTACCGGCCTGTCTGGTTCGGGGAAATCGACCGTGGCTGGCGCGCTGGAGCAGGCGCTGCATCAGTTGGGGGTCAGTACCTATCTGCTGGATGGTGACAATGTGCGCCACGGCCTGTGCCGCGACTTGGGATTCTCCGACGACGATCGGCGCGAGAATATCCGCCGGGTGGGGGAAGTGGCCAAGCTGATGGTGGATGCTGGGCTGGTGGTGTTGACGGCGTTTATCTCACCGCACCGTGCCGAACGGCAGATGGTGCGGGAAATGTTGGCCGAGGGACAGTTTATCGAAGTGTTTGTCGACACCCCGCTGGCGATTTGTGAGGCTCGCGATCCGAAAGGATTGTACAAAAAGGCCCGCGCCGGTGAGTTGCGTAATTTCACCGGTATCGATTCGGTGTACGAGGCGCCGGAACGGCCGGATATCCGGCTTAATGGTGAACAATTGGTAACAAATTTGACCGCGCAATTGTTAGACCTGCTGCGTGGTCAGGCTATTATCAAACCCTGAATTCGCAAAAAGCGCGTGGCGTGATCGAGCTACGCGCTTTTTACTCTAGCAAGTCGCCGCAGAGCGAGCCAATAGACCAGGGAACGCTATGCAAAATGCCACGCCACTAGTGATTGATAGCCAACTCGAGCAAGAGGAACCCTCGTACTCCTTTTTGGGCGGCACCAGCGGCTTTGTCTTCTATTGGCTGGCGTTTACCGTGCCTTTTATAGTTTACGGTTCTAACACCTTGTTTTTCCTTCTTTATACTTGGCCGTTTTTCCTGGCTTTGATGCCAGCCTCGGTGCTGCTGGGTATTGTCTTCAGCGTGGTGCTGCGCGGGCGTTTGTTCCTCACGCTGCTGCTGACCGGTATCACCGTCATCTGTCTGTTTTGGCTGGTGTTCAGCTTTCTGAGTGGCTGGTAATAAAAAGGGCGCCAGTGCGCCCAAGAGATGTCAAAGCGGTGCCGAAGGTTACAAAACTTTGCTTAAAAATGCCTGGGTGCGCGGATTGGTCGGGTTACCGAAGATGTGCTCCGGTGTGCCTTCTTCCTGAATGATCCCCTGATCGATAAACAGCACCCGGTCGGCCACTTCGCGGGCGAAGCCCATTTCATGGGTTACTACCACCATGGTCATGCCTTCAAGAGCCAGCGCCTTCATCACCGCCAACACTTCCCCGACCAACTCCGGATCCAGCGCCGAGGTAGGCTCATCAAACAGCATGATTTGCGGTTCCATCGCCAATGCGCGGGCGATGGCGACACGCTGTTGCTGCCCGCCGGACAGGCTGCTGGGATAGGCATCGATTTTGTCCAGCAGGCCCACTTTATTCAGTAGCACCTCTGCACGTTCAATAGCCTCGCTGCGAGGCAGTTTTTTCACGTCCATCGGCGCCATGATGATGTTCTCCAACACCGTCATATGCGGGAACAGGTTAAAGCGTTGGAATACCATGCCCACGCTTTCACGCATCTTGTTCAGATCGGTCTTCTGATCGTGAATGGCAAAGCCATTGACGTCGATCTCACCGCCCGAGAGCGTCTCCAGCGCGTTGATACAGCGCAGAAAGGTACTTTTACCGGAGCCGGAAGGGCCGATAATGCATACCACTTCTTTCGGCGCGATCTGGCAGGAGATCCCGCGCAGCACGTGGGCTTCGCCAAATTGTTTTTGCAGGTTATGTACGCGAATCACTTTTACCGAACCTTTTTTCCATGTGTTGCACCATCAGCGAGAGCAGGAAGGTGATGACCCAATAGATCACTGAAATAGTCAGATAGGGCTCCCAGTAGGTGGCGTACGCGCCGGAAACGGTACGCGCGGCATAAGCCAGATCCGCCAGACCAATCGCGGAGGCCAGGGACGAATCCTTGACGATGGCGATGGCGTTGTTGCCAAGCGGCGGCAGCATGCGGCGGAAGGCCTGCGGCAGGATCACCTTACGCATGGTCTTGCCGTAGCCCATCCCCAACGAGCGTGAAGCCTCCATCTGGCCGCGGTCGATCGACTGGATCCCGGCACGGAATATCTCCGAGACGTAAGCACCGGCGTTCAACGTGATGGCGACTACGCAAGACAGGAAGGCACCGTAATCGGAACGTAATGCGCGTGCGAAGTCGACGCTCATCAAACCGTTGCTGACCAGCAGGCCGTCACGCGGGTTGATAAACAGCGGCACCAGCGCGAAGTGGACCACCATGATTTGCACAAACAGCGGTGTGCCCCGGAAGGCGCTGATGTAGATGCGCACCGGCCATTGCACGCAATAGTGCAGGATCGGTTTCCAGATGCCGTGCGGTGCCTGCGCCAGGCGGCCTAACCCGAGGAGCAGCCCCCAGGTGGTGCCCAGGATCACGCAGATGATGGTACATTTGATGGTCATCCAGGCACCCTCCATAAACAGCGGAGCGTATTCCTCAATGATCTCCCAACGGAATGCTGACAAAATAGAATCCTTACGGTGGTAGTGCGAACTTGTGGGTCTAATGCGTAGGGGCACAGTCAATTGTGCCCCTATTTACAGCCGGTTTATTCTGCTGGCAGCGTAGGGACGTTGCTGTCGAACCAGGTCTGGTAGATTTTGGCGTAGGTGCCATCGGCGATGATTTTCTTCAGGCCGCTGTTGATCTTGTTACGCAGCTCATCGTTGCCCTTGGCCACCGCAATGCCGAAATACTGGCGCTCAAACTTGGCGTCTGGCACCAGCTTGAACTCTTTCTCCGGGTGGGTCTTGATATAGAACTTGGCCACGCCAACGTCACCCACGGCCGCGCCAATGCCATCTTCATACAGCTCTTGCAGCAGCAGCGGGGTGTTATCAAAACGCTTGATGGCGGTGCTGTTCTTACCCAAGACGTCGGAAACCACGATGTCGCCAGTGCTGGAGTTAACCACGCCCACCTTCAGGGTTTTCAGCGCGTCGATAGAGTCTACCGTAGACTCTTTCGGTACCACGATAGCCTGCTCTGCCGGGAAGTATGGCGAAGAGAAGTCGACCATCTGCTTGCGCTTGTCGGTAATGGTGATGCCGGAAATGATGATGTCGCGGTCGCCAGAGTTCAAGGTGGCAAAGATGCCTTCCCACGGCGTATTTACCAGCTTCACCTGGAAACCTTCCGCTTTGGCGACGGCCTTGATCACATCGATATCAAAACCTTCCAGCTCTTTTTTGCTGTTTTCGTATTCGAACGGGCGATAGGTACCGCCGGAGCCGACAACATACGTCGGTTCTGCGGCAAAGGAAGCCGCGGAAAAAGTGGCCGCCAGGCAGGCACTAATCAGCACTAAACGTTTTAACATGAGCATTCCCCGAATAAGTTGAGTCGTTGAGTAAAGGTTATATATTGGATTTATTTATGCACTTTAGATGCATAAAAATAAACTTACATGAATAAAAACACAACCCCTACCTGATGATGAAAATGCTAACAGTGTTAAATATGAATAATTATTTAAAAATTGGCGTAAATGTCGGTGGAAATGCCATCGATCCAGTTATTCTTACTGCATACTGACGCAAGGGGCGGTGCACGTTATGCCTGCCTGGATTTAATGCCGCTTTCAGGCGACAATCAGGCGCTAAACTCAGGAAGTTCTGATTACGCTTGAGGGCTGCAGGTGAAAAGCCGCTGCTGGTGTGGAGTCAAACGGCAAGTTGTGGGATGATTAAGCGCTTTTTTTAGGGGGCGGAGATGGGAAAACTGACGCTGCTATTGCTGGCGCTGCTTGGCTGGTTACAGTATTCGCTGTGGCTGGGGAAGAATGGTATTCACGATTATGTACGGGTCAATGATGACGTTGCGGCTCAGCAGAGCAGCAATGCCAAATTGAAAGCGCGTAACGATCAGCTGTTTGCCGAGATCGACGACCTGAACGGTGGTCAGGAAGCGATAGAAGAACGCGCACGTAATGAACTGGGCATGATCAAGCCCGGCGAGACTTTCTATCGTCTGGTGCCTGAATCTTCCGGACGCAATGCGGCGTCTGCCACACAGAACAACCCACCGAAGTAACGCATGAATCCATCCATTGGCTCCTCCCCTCAGGTGATCGCCGTCCTGCCCGCTGCCGGTATTGGCAGCCGTATGCAGGCCGATTGTCCGAAGCAATATTTAACCATCGGCCATCAAACCATTCTTGAGCACGCCATCCACGCCTTGTTACGTCATCCGCGTATTACCCAGGTGATCGTGGCTATCAGCCCCGAAGACCAACAGTTTAAAACGCTACCGATCGCCAGCGATCCGCGGGTGTTGGTCACTGAAGGCGGGCAACAGCGCGCCGATTCGGTGCTGGTCGGGCTGCAACTGGCTGGCAACGCGCACTGGGTATTGGTACATGATGCTGCCCGCCCTTGCCTGCATCCTGACGATCTGGAGCGGTTGCTGGCGATCACGGCACACAGTAAGGTCGGCGGCATTCTTGCCGCGCCGGTGCGTGATACCATGAAGCGTGCGCAGGTGGGCCAAAGCATCATCTCGCACACCGTGGAACGCCAGGATTTGTGGCATGCACTGACGCCACAGCTGTTCCCGCTGGAACTGCTTAAACTCTGCCTGCAACGCGCCCTGGATGAAGGGGCGACGGTAACCGATGAAGCCTCGGCGCTTGAGCATTGCGGTTATCATCCGCTGCTGGTGGCGGGGCGTGCGGACAATATTAAAGTGACGCGGCCAGAGGATTTGGCGCTGGCGGCGTTCTATTTGACTCAGTTGAACAACTAAAGGAGCGCATCATGCGTATCGGTCACGGTTTTGATGTCCATAAATTTGGCGGCGAAGGGCCGTTGGTGATCGGCGGTGTTCGCATTCCTTATGAAAAAGGACTGCTGGCTCACTCCGATGGTGACGTGGCGCTGCATGCGGCCACCGATGCTCTGCTGGGGGCGGCGGCGTTGGGGGATATCGGCAAGCTGTTCCCGGATACCGATCCGGCCTTTAAAGGCGCGGACAGCCGTGAGCTGCTGCGCGAAGCCTGGAAACGCATTCGTGCCAAGGGCTATCGTCTGGGTAATCTGGATGTCACCATCATTGCGCAGGCACCGAAGATGGCACCGCACATTCCTCAGATGCGCATCTTCCTGGCGGAAGATCTGCAATGCCATATGGATGACGTTAACGTCAAAGCGACCACCACCGAACAGCTGGGCTTTACCGGCCGTGGCGAAGGCATTGCCTGCGAAGCGGTTGCCCTGTTGATCAAGGAATAACGTATGGACATGGCCAATCTGACCTGGTTGCACGGCAAGCCAGCGGCTACCGGCGTGCTGAAAGCCAACCCGGAAGACTTTGTGGTGGTTGAGGATCTGGGCTTTACCCCAGATGGTGAAGGTGAGCACCTGCTGGTGAACATCCGCAAGAACGGCTGCAACACCCAGTTTGTGGCGGACGCTCTGGCGAAGTTTGCCGGCATTCATGCCCGTTCGGTCAGCTATGCCGGTTTGAAAGATCGCCATGCAGTCACCGAGCAGTGGTTCTGTCTGCATCTGCCGGGGAAAGAATCTCCCGATCTCAGCCGGTTTGCGCTGGAAGGCTGCGAAGTGCTACAGGCCGCTCGCCACCTACGCAAGCTGCGCATCGGTACGTTGAAGGGGAACGAATTCACCCTGGTGCTACGCCAGATCGGCGATCGCCAAGAGGTGGAGCAGCGTTTACAGGCTATCGCGGCGGGTGGCGTGCCGAACTACTTTGGCAGCCAGCGCTTTGGCCGTGGGGGCAACAACCTGACGATGGCGCGCCGCTGGGCCAACGATGAGATCCGGGTTAAGGAGCGCAGCAAACGTAGCTTCTACCTCTCTGCTAGCCGCAGTGCGTTGTTCAACTTCATTGCCAGCCAGCGTTTGGCTAACCAACAGCAACAAACGGTGCTGGAAGGGGATGCGTTACAGCTGGCCGGGCGCGGGAGCTGGTTCGTGGCCAAAGCGGAAGAGTTAGCCACCCTGCAACAACGGTTAGACGCGGGTGAACTGATGATCACGGCTCCATTGCCGGGGGATGGTGAACCCGGTACTGCCGGGGAAGCATTGGTCTTTGAACAAGCTTGTCTGGTGTCACAGCCAGAGCTGATGGCGTTATTAAAGCGTGAGCGTGTAGAGCCTGCGCGGCGGGCCTTGCTGCTACAGCCGCAGAAAATGCAGTGGAGCTGGTGGGATGATGTCACCGTGGAATTACGTTTCTGGTTACCAGCAGGCAGTTTCGCTACCAGCGTAGTGCGCGAAATAATGCAATTGGCTAGCGATGAGGCGGATATTGCCGAGTGACTGCCAGCTTGATCCTCACCTCTTAATCCTTGCTTTCCAGTTTGGGCTGAAAGGAGTTCAGCCTGAACGGAATTGAACGGCTTTGTTGAATACATCAGATAGTTGATTCAATCCCCTGCAATAAAATCCCTCTTTCGTCACCTTATTCAGCGCACGGAGCATGGCCATAACCTCTGCAACCTGGCCATCATCATCCCGAAGCGTGAACCGCTGTTTTGCCCACCATTTGCCTGATGTTGTCGGGATGATACGTGACCCAAACTCGATATATAGCAAAGTTTCGATACATTCAGCAGAGCCTGAGTGAGGCGAAAGAACGCTGTCAGCGGCCTGTTTTGCAACGTTGTTTATTCCTGATATCGCGCTATTAATTGAAACCTTAACTTGTTTTTTTAGTGCTTAATTGTAATTTATCACTTGATAACTCCATATAATTAAAAATTATTATAATATTAATCAATGGGTTACATTGATGGATATTATTATTATTATTATATTGATCTGAGCTATTGGTGGTCATTATAATTGCTATCAAATCTACGGAAGATAAACAAATCAGGCTGGTCTCTGCTGTATTTGTTTTTTAAATTTGGAAAGAGCCTCTCATTGCGCTCGTTGCGGATTAATCATGAAACTCAGTGTTATTAAATGCCTGTTCGGCATTGCTATTCTTTCTATTTGTTCAGGCCCTGCATTGGCCAATATGAATGTTTATCCTATGGAATTAGGGATCGGCGAAAATGGGGCCGCTCAAATAAGAGTTATGTCGCAAAGCGATGGGGTTCAGTTCGTCAAAGTAACAGAAAAACAAATAATAAATGCTGGAACTGAACAAGAAAAAGAAGTGAGCGTTGAGCAACTCCGCAAAAGCTCGTTGGTGATAACACCAAATAAACTGGCAATTTCGGCGGGTAGTCAACGTCTTGTACGACTAGTCGCCCTGGAATTACCGGAAAAGGAAACCACCTGGCGGGTCTATTTTGAGGGTGTGTCAGGATTAGATGATAACACCAATGCTGCTAGCACACAGGCGGCTACAGGTAAGGTGGGTATCAGCCTGGTATGGGGAGCCTTGGTCCACGTTGCGCCTAAAAAGGTCGTTACCAGCCTGGCGTTGGATGCGCAGCGCGGCATGGTGATCAATGATGGTACGCTGCGTATTCCACTACGTGAGGTCGGCGTCTGTGATTTGGCCGGCGTCTGTGACTGGAAAAAAGAAACGACTACGGTATATCCAGGAACCGAGCTCAAAATTGCTTCCCTTATGGTAAAGCCAGGGAAGAAGTATAAAGCACGCTATTTTAACTGGATCAAAAAGAGTGTTGAAGAAATTGATTTATCTATAAATAAGTAAGTTTAGAGTTAAATCATGGGCCCTATTTTTATAGGGGATGTAAAGTAAGTTGGATGTGTTTGTAATATAAAATGGAGATTTTATGAAAAAGTTAATTAAACCACTGTTAGTTGTTTCAATCATGGCAACCGCATTTTCAAGCCAGGCTATTCGAAAAGATATTACTGTGAATGCCAACGTGGATACGACGATTGATATGACGCAGCCAGATAATACGGCTTTGCCAAGCAGTATCGATATGCAGTATCTGCCAGGCAAAGGCCTGTCGCCTTTTAAACTGAATACCAAGGTTTGGTCTAACAGTGCCACTGCGGGCGTTAATATCCGCCTGGTAAGTGCGGCGACCCTGGCGGATGTCAATGGAGAGAACAAGATCCCATTGACCGTAACCCTGGGTGATAAGGTACTGACTACCGCCGACCAGATGCTGGATGCGGCGACTCTGTTCCCTGTGGGCATCGATAATGGTTCTGAAGTCTTGCCACTGCGTTTTGCACAGGCCACTCAAAATGTTGTTGCTACTGGCACCTACTCTGGTGTTGTCAGCCTGGTTATCACTCAAGCGACAAAAGCTCCTTAAACCCAGCCGGGGTATTCTAATGTTTCATGGGGCGTCTTTTAGCCCCATATTTATCAGGGATGGATAATGGTTTATCGCGTTAGCCTATCTACAGGATTGTTTCTGGGACTTTTGAGCGTGCAAAATGTCGCGCTGGCGGTTACCCAAAGAGTTCCCCCAGGTTTTGAGGTGTTGGCTCAGGGGCAGGTTCTTTGGGTTGATGTATCACTCTATGGCAAGTCTCTCGGGCTTTATGAAGCCAATATCAATCTTGAACATGTTGTCTTTATAAAGCCAGCGGAGTTGATTGATGCTGTAAAACAGCAGTTCAACGACGATCCAGGGCTGAGGGTGCAGTTGAGTGCCGCGTTGGGGCAGCCATTGCTGCGTAACGGTAACCTTGCCTGTAGCAGTAACGGCAATGCCCCGAGTTGTGACTATCTGGAAACCCAGACAGTTGGCATCATCTATGACGAAAATAACTCGCGGGTTAACCTGTTTCTTGATCGTCAGTACTTACCGAAAAAAGACGCGGAAAGCAGTTTCTATCAGGCGAGTGTGGAAAGTGAAAATGCGTTTCTCCATCAGCAAAACCTCAATTTTGTTGCTGATGAAAACTATCAGTCGTTGTCGGTCCAGGGGACTGGTTCACTGGGCGTTACTGAAAGTGGTTATCTTAATGCCGACTGGCTCTATCTGGGGCAGCGCTATCGCCATGCCAACCATCAGCAGATAGAGATGAACAATGCCTATTTTAGGCAGGACTTGTGGCAGCGTTTCTACCTGCAAGGTGGCATGATGGACTCTCGCGATATCTTCAGCAACTCGGGGGGGAATATCAACCTGAGCCAACTGCCGATTGGAAAAATTCGTGGGTTACGGGCGGGGTCGACCCTGGCCTGGATCAACCCGACGCAGGTTTCCCGGGGAACCCCGGTTTCGGTATTCTTGTCGCGTAACGCACGTATCGACGCTTATCGTGATGAACAGCTACTGTCTTCCTTTTACCTGAATGCCGGAGCACAGGAGCTGGATACGCGCGCATTCCCCAGCGGTAGCTATACCATTACGCTGCGTGTCTATGAGGACAATCAGCTGGTCAGAACAGAAACAGTCCCTTACACCAACACTGGCGTGTCTTCACTGGATACTTTTCAGTGGTTCCTGCAATACGGGGCTGAGGTTGATCGCGACTCGCAGCGTACGGGGGACGACCGGCGTGTGGTGCAGGGCGGGCTGCGTATGCCGCTAACCGATACGTTGTCGCTGACGGCGGGGACCACGGTGCAGAGTGACGTCCACTACTGGGAAGGGGCGGCGGACTGGATCCACGGTTTTAACAGCGGCCCGTTGGACGGGATAATGACGGCTCGTACCAGTTATCTGTCTGGCAGCGACGGTGCCCGGGGAAATATTCAGCAAATCAATTACAACGATGGTTTCTCATTGAGTTTCTATCGTTCAGCCATGTCGGTGCCTGATTGCAATTCTCAGGGGCTGAACTACGGTTTTAGCGGTTGTTACCAAAGCACCAACCTGATGTTTTCGATGCCCTTTGCGCAATGGAACGCCAACGTTGGCTATTCGATTAACAGCAGTGAAGGGCGTTACCGCTATCGCAGTGAACTGTCCGACAGTGATGGTGACCATCAAGGTGGGGTGCCTTGGGAACGGATATATGAAACCCGTTCACGCAGCCACACCTGGCAGACGGGGGTCAGCCGCTCCTTTACAGTTAACGAGATGAATATCAACACCGGTGTCAGCGCTTTTATACGTAACGATAGCGGCCAGCAGAGAACCGATAAAGGCGGCTACCTCAATATCAGCCTGTCGTTCTCCGGGCGCCGCGGTGGCAATGACGTCAGCAGCAATACTTCACTCGGAGCCAACTACCAGAATAGCCAACGTGGGGCAGGGCAGCTCAGTTATAACGCCAGCTACAGCCGTTATATTGACGAGAGCGGTCAAAATGAGCTGGGGGCGTCGATTTATGGCGTCAATAGCAAGACCCTGAGCGCTTCAACCTACGCTCGTGCCAGTGGGCAATACGGTAACGGCAGTTTAACTGTCAGCGATGCTTATGCCAAAGTGGCGAACCGACATGCAGTTAGTGGCAGCGGTAGCTATAGCTCCTCTTTGCTGGTCGATCGCACCGGGCTTTATTGGGGACGTTGGGGGGATGGCCGCCCGGCCTCCGCGATCACCGTTGGAGTGGACTCAGAGGAAGAGAATCGCGCCTCGCAGGTCAACGTCATGATAGACGGTAGAGGGCAAACAGACGTGCGTAGTAACAGCCGGGCGCTGTTTACCGTACCGAGCTATCAGCCAACCAACGTTGATATCAACGAATCACTGAAGGCGCCCACCGGCATCAGCAGCGAAATCCGCCGAGGGGCGGGAACGCGTACTGCGTTTATGGTGCCGGGCAAAGTATTGCGTCAGAATATCGAGGTCACTTCACGCTATACCTGGCTGGGAAAAATGCTGGATGAGCAGGATAAGCCGTTGGTTAACGGTATTCCGCTTAACGTGCTGTCCTGGACGCCACTGGGTGAAGGCGGTTTTAGCCTGGAAACCACCCGGCCGATGAAGCAGCTGTATCTGATGCGTGGCTCACAGTTCTATCAGTGTGCCATGACAGTGCAGGCCATGCGTGACGTGGTGCGCTATGTCGGTACTACCCGCTGTGCCGGGGTGACCCTGGCTAACATACCGCCAGCCGAGCAGAAGCAGGCGCAATTGATGACCGTGCGGCAGGGCCATGGCTCTGAAGTGCCGGTAGCGATGAAAATGAACTAGGTAATGATTGATGTTATTGAAAATAATCAGCGGTTTTAAATTTGTCATTGCGGGAGCCATTAACCCTCTTAACCTGTGCGTTTTACTGGGGGGGCTGAGCATACAGGCGTACGGTGCCAGTATCGCCCCACAGGCACAGGATACCAAGGTCAATATCACTTTTGATCGTATGAGCCTGCCGGCAAATATCTATATCTGGGAGCGGGTATTCGGCGGGAGTACTGATGATGGCGAATGTAATACGACTACTGATTGCAAAGACAAGGATATGATTAACGCCCTAACGTGCTATTCCGAGACCGATCCAACCAATGGTGCCTGTCAGGTAAAATTGTGGTGGTGGGATAGTCTTAACAATAATACTTCGAAAAATCTGACGCTGCGCTTTACCCATAGTAGTGGGAAAACCAAAAATTTACTGGTCACCTCTATTAAAGCTACGGGTAAACATAGTTCCTGGATCAGCGGCGCCGCTTTGGGTTCCCAGGGATTCAGTACTTTTATTCCCGCATCCGAGTTGAACAAACTATCTGATGCCGGTGTTTGGCGCGCTGAACTCAAGATGCAGGTGAAAGCCTGGGATGATTGCAGTGCATCTGCCTACGGTTGCCCAGGCATTTTCCGCGTTACCTGGAAGGCGAGTCTGACTCTTAACGTGACGGATTATGGTAATCATCAGATTTATCTACCCGCCTTCCCGACTTCGATACCGTCTGTTAACCTGAATCTGAATACTCGGCCAGGAGGCGATAGCGGCATGAACATCAGCGGTAGCTCCAGCCTGGATATGTGTCTCTATGACGGTATTGACTCGACCAGTAACCGCATCAGTCTGCTATTTCAGGATGAAGGCGCGACCGCTTCAGGACGATTAAGGGGGCGATTCTCCCTTTATCGCCGTGGTGGTGATAAAACCAAGGCCAGTAACCGGCTGGACTACCAGGTCAGCGTGATCAATCCCACCACTGGGGCAGTACAAGAGATCGCCAACGGCAAAGAGGTCATCTGGATCGATACCAATCGCCGTAATATCCAGCGGCCGGTGGTGTTACCTGGCGGTGGTGCTCCGACATTTTGCGTGCCGGCCCCGCTGACCCTGACAACGCCAGCCTTTTCAATGGCGGATAAAACGGCGGGGGATTATACCGGCCAGCTACGCATTATTTATACGCCAACCACCCAGACGGCCCCATAACCTGGGAATTTAACGACCAACCTCAGATAATCATCCCAGCCTCCTTTGCCGAGGAGGCTATCCTGCCCCGTTTGCCACTGATGACCGTTGAATTGTATAGTAGATCGCATAGCTGGCCGTTTTGGCTAATACTATCAGCAACAGCGAGGCAAGCCTTGCTGTACCACGCAAATCACAACGGGTAACACGGTGGGTTGGGCTTACTATTGAAAATTTCATTAAAAACAGATAGATGTAATAAAATAGGGCAAAATCCTCGTTTTATCGCTTTCAGCAAGAAAGTTGTTTAACTGCAATATGAGAATACTACTGAGCAACGACGACGGCGTTAGCGCCCCGGGTATCCAGATACTGGCGGCGGCGTTGCGCGAGTTTGCCGAAGTGCAGGTGGTGGCCCCCGATCGTAACCGCAGTGGTTCCTCTAACGCGCTGACGCTAGAGTCGCCGCTGCGTACGCTGACGTTGCCCAACGGCGATATCGCCGTGCAGCAGGGCACCCCGACGGACTGTGTCTACCTTGGCGTTAACCAACTGATGCTGCCAGCACCGGAGATCGTGGTGTCCGGTATCAACGCCGGGCCAAATCTGGGTGATGATGTTATCTATTCCGGCACGGTGGCTGCTGCGATGGAAGGCCGCCATCTGGGGTTGCCCGCGTTGGCAGTATCGCTCAATGGTCATCAGCATTATGAGACGGCGGCGGTAGTCACCTGCCGTATATTGCGCGCGTTACAACAAGAACCGCTGCGTACTGGTAAAATTCTGAATATCAATGTCCCTGATTTACCGTTGTCGGAAATTAAAGGGATACGCGTGACCCGCTGTGGCAGCCGGCATCCCGCAGACAAGGTGTTTAGCCAACCAGATCCGCGTGGCCAGATGCTGTATTGGATCGGGCCGCCGGGGGATAAATTCGATGCGGGCCCAGACACGGACTTTGCCGCCGTGGATCAGGGTTACGTGTCGGTCACGCCTTTGCAGGTGGATTTGACCGCCTACGGGGCGCAAGATGTGCTATCAAAATGGTTGACCAAAGCAGAGGTTAGCGGGGAATGGTGAACAAACGCATACAAACGCTGCTGGCACAGCTGCGCCAGCAGGGTATCAGGGACGAACGGCTGCTCAAGGCAATCGAGAACGTACCGCGTGAGCGTTTTGTTGATGAAGCTTTAGCACATAAGGCCTATGAAAATACGGCACTGCCTATTGGTTCAGGGCAGACCATCTCGCAACCTTATATGGTCGCGCGCATGACCGAGCTGCTGAATTTGCAGCCAACCTCGCGGGTGCTTGAGATCGGCACCGGTTCCGGTTATCAGACCGCGATCCTGGCGCATATGGTGCAGCATGTCTGCTCCGTTGAACGCATCAAAGGGCTACAGTGGCAGGCCAAGCGTCGCCTCAAGCAGCTTGATTTGCACAATGTCTCGACCCGTCATGGCGACGGTTGGCAAGGCTGGAGTTCGCGTGGACCCTTTGATGCGATCATCGTGACGGCCGCACCACCGGAGATCCCGCAGGCGTTGATGCAGCAGTTGGACGACGGTGGCATTTTGGTGTTGCCGGTGGGCGAACAGGCCCAGGTACTGCAATGCATTCAGCGGCGGGGCGGTGAGTTTTCCATTGATGCCGTTGAAGCAGTGCGATTCGTTCCCTTGGTCAAGGGCGAACTGGCTTAGCCTGTGCAGATCAAAGTGACGGATAAATAAGTTGAATAATATTAATTTTCATTAGAATTGTTCCAGTATGTCGTTGTCTTATGGCGTGATCGTGCCAATGTGGCTAGCATTGGCACCACGGTTTTTTAGCTCCCTGGTGGGTGATCTTCTGGTTTTCAGGGATCGGCCGGGGAAACCTTGTGCTGTAGAACGATAAAGCTCGGCTACGATGTATAAGGTATTTTTTGATATTGCTGTCATGGGGGAAGCATGAGCACGGGAAGCCCAATGAGTTCTTTACGCCGAGTTGCGGTGTGTACGATGTTAAGTGTGTGGTTAGTTGGCTGTTCGGATAAAAATTCTACCTCGGCACCTATCAGCAGTGTCGGTGGTGGTGGAGCCGCCGCATCGGCTAACTCTGGTGGCGGCAACGCATCACAGGGGCGTATTGTTTACAACCGTAGCTATAACTCGATCCCTAAAGGGAGCTATAACGGTGGTAGCACCTATACCGTTAAACGTGGCGACACGCTGTTCTATATTGCCTGGATCACCGGCAACGATTTCCGCGATCTGGCCCAACGCAACAATATTCCACAGCCATACAGCCTGGAAGTCGGCCAAACCCTGCAGCTGGGGAGCGGTTCTGCCAACGGCGGCGGTGGGATGTTAGCTGGCGGTAATGGTACGGTGTCAAAACCGCCTTCTTCCACTCAGATACAAACTGCAACGGTTGATTCTCAATCAACGAACGCGTATTCTGATAACTCGAGTAAACAGAATGTAGGTAAAATGTTACCTGCATCAGGAGCCGTAGTGGCAGGCTCAGCCGCAGCTCCTGTTACCGCACCAGCCGCTACGCCATCGGCGAGCAGCACCGCCAGCAACAGTGCCCCAGTAAGTACCTGGAAATGGCCAACTGACGGTAAGATCATCGATAACTTCTCCTCATCGGAAGGTGGGAACAAAGGCATCGATATCTCTGGTTCCCGTGGGCAGCCGATTGTCGCTACCGCCGATGGCCGTGTAGTGTACGCAGGCAACGCTTTACGGGGTTACGGTAATCTAATCATCATCAAACACAACGATGATTACTTGAGTGCCTACGCCCATAACGACACCATGCTGGTCCGGGAACAACAAGAAGTGAAGGCGGGGCAGAAAATAGCAACGATGGGAAGCACCGGAACCAGTTCAGTACGTTTGCATTTCGAGATTCGTTACAAGGGGAAATCCGTAAACCCGCTGCGTTATCTTCCGCAGCGATAGATTGGGCAGAATGCGCTGTATTCTGCTCGCGGTATCACGGGTAGGAGCCGCTTTATGAGCCAAAATACGCTGAAAGTTAACGAGTTACATGACGATGCAGATTTCGATGAGAACGCCATGGAGGCTGAGTCATTCGATGAAAAAGCGCAGGTAGAAGAAGAGACCAGCGAGAATGACTTGGCAGAAGACGAACTGTTGTCTCAAGGTGTTACCCAACGCGTATTGGATGCCACGCAGCTCTATCTGGGCGAAATCGGTTACTCCCCTCTGCTGACTGCAGAGGAAGAAGTTTATTTTGCGCGGCGTGCACTGCGCGGAGACGTGCCGTCCCGCCGCCGCATGATAGAAAGTAACCTGAGGCTGGTAGTGAAAATTGCCCGTCGTTATAGCAATCGCGGCCTGGCGCTGCTGGATTTGATCGAAGAGGGTAACCTTGGTCTGATCCGTGCGGTGGAAAAGTTTGACCCAGAGCGCGGTTTCCGTTTTTCCACCTATGCGACCTGGTGGATCCGCCAGACGATTGAACGGGCGATCATGAATCAAACCCGGACTATCCGTTTGCCGATCCATATCGTCAAAGAACTGAATGTTTACTTGCGCACCGCGCGCGAGCTTTCTCACAAACTGGACCATGAACCCAGCGCTGAAGAGATTGCGGAGCAACTCGACAAACCGGTTGATGATGTCAGCCGTATGCTGCGCCTGAACGAACGTATCACGTCTGTCGATACGCCGTTGGGTGGGGATTCAGAGAAAGCCCTGTTGGACATTCTGACCGACGAGAAAGACAACGGGCCTGAAGACACCACGCAAGACGATGATATGAAACAGAGCATCGTCAAATGGCTGTTCGAATTGAACGCCAAACAGCGTGAAGTGTTGGCTCGCCGTTTCGGCCTGTTAGGCTATGAAGCGGCTACGCTGGAAGATGTTGGCCGTGAGATTGGCCTGACACGTGAGCGTGTTCGTCAGATCCAGGTTGAAGGCTTACGCCGCCTGCGTGAAATTCTGCAGATGCAGGGCCTGAGTATTGAGGCACTGTTCCGCGAATAAACGCGTTATAGACATAAACTAAAAACGGTGAGCGTTAATGACGCTCACCGTTTTTTTTGCCTGCGATTTACTGTGATTGACGGCGATTTACCCTTGTCTAGGGCAGAACGTCGTCGATATCTGACTTACACCAGGCTTTTCAGCCGGTAGATCCACTCCAACGCCTGGCGTGGCGAAAGAGAATCCGGGTCCAGCGTTTCCAACGCTTCAACTGCCGGTGACACCTCTTCGTTCAACAGCGTCAACTGAGTCGCATCTACCGTACCCGCCGCCGTCTGACTGGAGAGGCTCTCCAACTCACGCAGCTTCTGGCGTGCACGCTTGATCACATCGCGCGGCACACCAGCCAACGCCGCCACCGCCAAGCCGTAGCTCTTACTGGCCGCGCCATCTTGTACGCTATGCATAAAGGCAATGGTGTCGCCGTGTTCCAACGCATCCAGATGCACGTTAACCACGCCCTCCATTTTCTCCGGCAAGGTGGTCAGCTCAAAGTAATGGGTGGCAAACAGCGTCATGGCCTTGATGCGGCTGGCCAGGTTTTCTGCACAAGCCCAGGCCAGAGAAAGCCCGTCGTAGGTGGAGGTGCCACGGCCAATCTCATCCATCAACACCAGGCTGTTTTCCGTGGCGTTATGTAGGATATTGGCAGTCTCGGTCATTTCCACCATAAAGGTAGAGCGGCCAGAGGCCAGATCGTCTGCCGCGCCCACGCGGGTAAAGATACGATCCACCGGCCCGATGGTGGCTTTTGCCGCCGGTACGTAGCTGCCGATGTGCGCCAGCAACACAATCAGTGCCGTTTGCCGCATATAGGTACTTTTACCGCCCATATTCGGGCCGGTAATGATCAGCATACGGCGCTGTGGTGATAGGGAAACCGGGTTGGCAATAAAGGGTTCTTTCAATACCTGTTCCACCACCGGGTGACGGCCATCGCTGATGCGAATGCCGGGTTGCTCACTGATGGTTGGGCAGGCGTAGTTCAGCGTTTCGGCACGTTCTGCCAGGTTGGCTAACACATCCAGCTCGGCCAGGGCTCCGGCGCTCTGTTGCAGTTGCTCCAGGTGCGGCAACAGCAGATCGAACAGCTCGTCATACAGCCCTTTTTCGATCGCCAAGGCTTTCCCTTTTGAGGTCAGTACCTTGTCTTCATACTCTTTCAGCTCGGGAATGATGTAGCGTTCCGCATTCTTCAGCGTTTGGCGGCGCACATAGTGGATCGGCACCAGATGGCTCTGCCCACGGCTGACCTGAATGTAGTAACCATGCACGCCGTTGAAACCGACCTTCAGCGTATCCAGGCCCAGCTTCTCGCGCTCACGGATCTCCAGGCGATCCAGATAGTCGGTAGCACCGTCGGCCAGCGCCCGCCATTCATCCAGCTCTTCGTTATAACCCGGGGCAATCACGCCACCATCACGGACCAGCACCGGTGGGGATTCCACAATGGCGCGCTCCAGCAGTGCCTGTAATTCGTCAAACTGGCCGACCTGTGACAACAGCTTTTGCATCTGTGGTGCATCAGCGTTTTCCAGCAGGGCGCGGATATCCGGCAACTGTTGGAAGGCGTGGCGCATGCGGGCCAGATCTCGTGGGCGAGCCGTGCGCAGTGCCAAACGGGCAAGAATACGTTCCAGATCGCCCACCTGGCGCAGTGGCTGCTGCAACTCGCTGCTCAATGGCTGCAATGCGGCGATAGCTTGCTGACGGTTGTTCAGCACCTGGACGTCGCGAGTTGGCATATGCAACCAGCGCTTGAGCATACGGCTACCCATGGGGGTAACGGTACGATCGAGGATGGCGGCCAAGGTATTTTCACTGCCGCCGGACAGGCTTTGGGTGATCTCCAGGTTACGGCGAGTGGCCGCATCCATGATGATGCCGTCCTGCTGGCGCTCCATGGTGAGGCCACGGATATGCGGCAGCGAGGTACGCTGGGTATCTTTGACATATTGCAGCAGGCAGCCCGCCGCGCGCAGCGCCTGATGGGCCTGCTCGACGCCAAAGCCGGTCAGATCGCGGGTGCCGAACTGCAGGTTCAACTGCTGGCGTGCGGTGTCCAGCTCAAATTCCCACAGTGGGCGGCGGCGCAGGCCGTGGCGCTGTTCGATCAGCGCCATTTGCTCGAAGTTTTCCGGGTACAGCAGTTCTGCCGGGTGGGTTCGTTGCAGCTCGGCCGCCATGGTTTCAAGATCTTCTGGCTGGGCGACGCGGAAGCGGCCGGAGCTGAGATCCAAGGTGGCATAGCCAAAGCCGCGGCCATCCTGCCAGATGGCGGCCAGCAGATTGTCCTGGCGCTCTTGCAGCAGGGCTTCATCGGTGATGGTGCCAGGGGTAACGATGCGCACCACTTTACGCTCGACCGGGCCTTTGCTGGTGGCCGGATCGCCAATCTGCTCACAGATCGCGGCCGATTCCCCAAGCTGTACCAGCTTGGCAAGATAGTTCTCCACTGCATGGTGAGGTACGCCCGCCATTGGGATCGGCTCCCCAGCCGAGGCTCCGCGTTTGGTCAGCGAGATATCCAGCAACTGAGAGGCGCGTTTGGCATCGTCATAGAACAGCTCGTAGAAATCCCCCATCCGGTAGAACAGCAAGATCTCGGGATGCTGCGCCTTAAGGCGCAGGTATTGCTGCATCATTGGGGTGTGCGAATCGAGTTTTTCGGTGCTAGTCATAACGTTACCGTTTCCAATCCATTGAATTTAAATTTGATTGTGATATTCATTGGCATCATTGGGTATCACGTCGCCTCATTAAAAAAACCGCCAAAACGTTCAGGATGAGCAACAGCCAGCGCTGCTCAAATAAATCAATCGGTTGGTCAAGGGAACGAGCATATATGACCAGCAAACAGGCTGGCAAACCTTTGTCACTTAAAGCCTGCACAATGACCAAATCAACAGAAAAAAGCCAGACGGAACCCAGTAAGATCTGAAGGTTGCATGCCGTAGACCGCGGGATTGATTTTCAGCCGTTATACTAGCCCAGCGGGCAATAGGCTGTCACAGCCAAAAATTGGAAGCGCTACGCAAACTACGTTTGCAATGGCTCGTATGAGGTTGCAAGAACTAAAACAAATTGGCAATGAAGGGCGCTGCCCTGATACAGAGTTGAAAGAAGAAAAGCAGGGTCGCTTGGAGTTTCGAACAAGATAAGTGCTAATGGCAGCAGTTCTCTACGATCCTTGATATACTGTAACCAATGGATGAGTTAATCAGGAGTCGCTATGAGCACTAACAAAAAAGAGCAGGTGACATACGCTAAGCCGTCTCGCACGGACATTGTGCGTTCTGTGGCGACGTCAACGGCAATTGAAACAGGCCAGCCCTCAGCCAAGGTTGAAGCTTCGCTGGCAGTTGCGCGCAAAAAGTTTGCGCATCTTCGCCTTGCCTAATCCCTTCTTAAAGCCTCACTGACCCAGTGTTTCATCGGCTCGTAGTCTAATGACATACCCGCGTGAATAGCCGAGATATACTGGGTTTTGTTCTGTTCCCAGCTTTGATAATCCAGAGGCTTATAGTCCCCCTGAACCGCCATCACATCGGCTAATAGTCGCGACAAACGCCCATTTCCTTCTCTGAAGGGATGGATGAGGATTAGTTCCAAGTGGGTTATTGCGATAGCTTCAATCAGCTTTTGTTCGCTCATGCCTGTACAGGGTGTGTAACGAGCGAGGTATTTCATATCGAACTCGTTCAGCAGTTTGGGCAGTTGTGCGCAGGGAGCAAACATAAAGCCGCCTTTGCTGATATTGACGGTCCTTTCCTGTCCCGCCCACTCATAGATGTTGCCTAACCAGCGATGGTGCCAGTTTTTTAGCATCCCAACGGTGAGCTGTCCCAGCGGAAAGTGCTCTTCAAAAACAGACCGGTAGAGCTGCTCCAGTAGCACCAGCTCGGCATCATCGATCTCGTCAGGATCGGCAATCCCGAGTTTATTCGCTAAAACCTGTTCGTCAGAATCTTTCTCATACTGCCCTTCGCTGCCAGAAACGTGGTATCGGTTCATGAGTATGCTCGGGAGTGGTGACGGGTGGAGATGAAAGTATAGCGTTCAACCAGTTAAGTACAATACTCATAAAATCAGCCAGTTAATGGAGTGTCGGCGAAAGCAGGGTTTGTCCTTATTTTCTAAAATAATCGTTATTTATCAGTGCTAACCAATGACCAAATCAACAGAAAAAAGCCAGGCTGAACCCAGCAAGATCTGAAGGTTGCATGCCGTAGACAGCGGGATTGATTTTCAGCCGTTATACTAGCCCAGCGGGCAATCGGCTGTCACAGTCAAAAATTGGAAGCACTACGCAAACTAGCTATTTAATGGTGATTAAGATTGCCATAGCGCAAGTCAATCAGAAGTGAAGGGGGACAGACCTCAATTAAACGTCACCAGCATTTCGGCAGCGGCGCTAACGTTGCCAAGCGGCAGATCTTTGCCCCCCGAACACAAGCGCCAGGTCACCTGATGGGTGGTATTCAGGCTGGTTTCCGCCTTGGTGATACGGCCGATTTTTAGCTGGCTATTATCGAACGGTAGCCCGCTGGTGGCACTGCAGCTTCCACTGCCGGTCACGCCGTTATCAATCTCACCGGTGATATAACCGTCGCCTTCGCGCAGCGCCAAACGGCTCGGGACTGATTGATACAGGCCGGTTAACGGCCGGAACTGCAGGTTGATATTGGCATCGATAAAGTCGGAGGATTGTCCACAACTGGTGATGAGTGGATAGGATTGCACGGCCAGCTCGGCTCCGGCCTGCGGGTCCTTCATCACGTTGCCAAAGGCGATTGAAATGGGGGTATTGACCGCACACTCGAGCGTGGATATGCGCAGCTTGATAGCGGACGGGAGGATTGAAGCTCTTCTATCCCCAGCCGCTACCTCTGAGAAACTGGCAGCATACATCTCCGGTAAGGTTATTTCGGCAGCCTTCTGTTGACCATCGGCAACCAGCACCCAGGTACCCGATATTACGGCAGCACGAGTCGTGGAAGGGGAATAAAAATATTCCTGAGAAGTCATTGCTGGCGGCAGGCACCAGCTATAAGCCTCAGGTGAGGTTACTTGAGTTCCGTTGCTGCTTACCCCTTTGGTTTCTGGCAGCCCCAGCGTACCGGATAGCAAAACGAAGCTGCCCATAAAGGTGTAATAGCCTACCTGACCGCTGGCTCTGGGTATGAGCCCCACGCCCGGTGCTATCTCTAGGGCTGGATAACCCGCAATGACCTTCAGAAAACCAGTCCCTTGGCAACTGCCCTTACTTGAAGAAACAGCCAATAGCCCGTGTTTGACATTAAGGCGTGCATGCTCCATAGAGCCACTTAAGCTTGCCGTAAACGGCAGACCTTCCCACAAAATCCCCGTCCCTTTACCCATGATAATGGTTTTTGCCAGAACGGCTGGTGGGGTCAGGCTCAATAACAGCGCCAGCAGGCCGAGTGCGCAGCAGCGGTGGCAATATAGAGTAGGCTTTGGCGTACTGGCGCTGTTTTTCACTTTATTGTCCTAGCTATGCTAATTAAACGTCACCAGCATTTCGGCGGCGGCACTAACGTCACCGAGTGGCAGATCTTTGCCGCCGGAACACAAGCGCCAGGTCACCTGATTGCTGATACTCAGGCTGGTTTGCGCCTTGGTGATACGGCCGATTTTTAGCTGGCGATTATCGAACTTAAGTCCGCTGGTGGCGATACAGCTTCCGCTGCCGGTCACGCCGTTATCAATCTCACCGGTGATATAGCCCCCGCCCTCGCGCAGGGCCAAACGGCTCGGGGCTGATTGATACAGGCCGGTCAATGGCCGGAACTGCAGGTTGATATTGGCATCGATCAGGTCTGAACTTTGCCCACAGTTGGTGATCAGTGGGTAGGATTGCACGCCCAGTTCGGCCCCGGCCTGCAGGTTTTCCATCACGCCACCAAAGGTGATTGAAGTGGGAGTATTGACCGTACACTCAAGCGTGGATATGCGCAGCTGGATATTGCTCGGGAGGATAGAGGCCGATAGGTCCCCAATCGACACCGATGAGAAACTGCCGGCATACATCACCGGGACGGTTATTTCAGTAGTCTTCTGCTGACCATCGGCAACCAGTACCCAGGTGCCTGATATTGTGGCTTTTCGAATATAGTTAGGGTTATAGTAATTGTTTTGGTATTTCATTGATGGCGGCAGGCACCAGCTAAAAGTATTAGGTGCGATTACTTGACTCCCGTCGCTGTTCCCCCCTTTGGTTTCTGGTAGCCCCAGCGTACCGGATAGCGAATCTTCCTTGAGGGAAGAATACCGGGCAAAGGTTGCATTACCGAAGCCTCTGGGAATGAGCCCCACGCCTGGCGCTAGTTTGAGTGCTTGATAACCCGCGATGGACGACAATTCATCATTGGGTTGGCACATATTGGAGTGTGAAGAGATCGCCAATAGCGCATACTTAGGAGTAAGGTCTTGTCTCCCTATCGTGCCACTTAAGGTGACATTAAACGGCAGGCCTTCCCACAAAATGCCTGTACCTTTGCCAATAGTAATGGTTTCCGCCAGTGCGGCTGGTTGGCCCAGGTAGGCTAACAGCAGTATGCAGGAGGCTTGGTAGCGGCGGTTTAGCGTATGTCTTGGTATGCCGGCGGTATCTTTCACTGTCACTTGTCCTTGTGGATTGGTTTGTGCATGGTTATCGGCCTGTTTCACAACGTGCCGTCAGTTGGCGGATCGGGTTGCTTGCAGAGGGAGCGGCAATGCCGCTCAGGTTGAAACTGGCACGGCACTGCTGATGGTCAGCGTGCCCCCATTTCGCCGTCAGTGTGCCCTGTTCCGGTAGCCCGCTCAGATACACTTGGCCCGAATCTCCAACGATACCGGTATTGTTTTTTCCTGCCGGAGTATCCGCCACCGTAATCACCGTGCCGAATGGCAGGCTGGTATCCCCTCGTAGCAGCGTCACCAGCGCCTGGTAACCCACTCGGGTGTCAAATCTCGCCATGACGACGGCCCCTTTGGTTGGGGAGACGTTAAGGCTTGATTGCGCCATATCCACATCCTCCGGCAGGGTAGTGGGGTTCAGACTGATGCTGTTGTTCTGGTAGTTCGCCAGATACGGCACCAGCGCGTAACCGCGGCTGTCGGTGCGAATGTTGCCGTTGAGCACCTCAACGCCGCCAGCGCCTGGCGCGCTGACCACCGCCACCGAATTGCCGAGCATGGACCCTAGCGTCACGCCTTCCGGGTGCAGCAGCAGGCTGCCGTTGCCGCTGAGGTTGAGTGAGCGGAACTGGTTGCTGTAGCTGTAGCCCAGATTGGCCTGGCCTTTACTCCCCCGATAGCCCATATTCAAGTTGCTGTTATCACTACCATTATCGTTCGACCAGCCCTGCATCAGGTTGTAGGAGAGGCGATCGTCCATGGCGTTGCCACTGATGCCCGCCTGTTGTTGTATCTGGCCTTGATTGTTATGGGTTACCTGGTAGCTGGCATAGCTTTGGCTATTGGCAGCCGCACTGCCAAACAGGCGGAAGGGGACCTGCACCGACATCGATAGCTGGCGGTTCTCTGGCCAGCTGCCGTCGCCCTTGATGCGGTCAATCCCATAGGCAACGCCGTAGCTGACACCACGATAACTGCCGTTGTAACCAACGGAAACGGTGTTGTTCACTCGGCTGTTCCCCCAGTAATCGTTGCGTGAGGCCGATAGGTACAGGGCCCCCCAAGAATCCAACTGCTGGCTGATACGCAGTTGGAAATTGGAGCGTTGGCGTGTCAACGCCCAGGGCACCTGCCCTGCGTTGAGCTCAAAGCCCAGGTTGTTAAAGTCGGCGAAGGTGTAATAGTTGCGAGTGGAGTAGCGGTAGGCCGCGAGATCTACCGAGGTCCCGGTGCTGAGCAGGCTTTTGGCATAACGCAACCGATATGAAGCCCCTTGGTGGCGTTGGTTTTGCCCTGCTAACCGGGCATCCGAGGTGGTGACGTCTGCCGAGATGGCGCCGAAGTCACCCAACGACAGGCCAGAGCCTGCCACCAGGGAGTGATAATCGGTGGCAACCAGCGCACCTCCGTACAGAGTGACGTTATAGGGTAGGCCATACATTAAGGTGCCCAACCCGAAAGTCGCTTCTCGGGAGGCTTGGGTGATCCCTCCGTTATAGCGCCCGCTGGTGAGTTCATACTTCAGTGCGCCAGGGCGTTGCATCACCGGTAATGACGAGAAGGCCAGGGTTTGGCTGCGTACTGAACCGTCTGCCTCGGTGATGGTGACCGTCAGATCGCCACCTTGGCTGCTCTGGTACAGATCGTTGATACGAAACGGGCCAGGAGCGACATAAGTTTGATAGACAATGTTGCCGTTCTGGCTCACCGTTACCCGTGCGTTGCTTTGGGCAATGCCGGTGATCACCGGAGCAAAGCCGCGCAGGCTATTGGGCAGCATATCTTCGCTGGAATTCAGTTTGACGCCCCGGAAGGGAATGCTGTCGAACACGTCATTTCCGCTGCTGCTTTCACCCGCCAGGATCTCGGAGCGCCACGCACGGATATCGTGTTGTAAATAGGTATCGGAGAATTGGCTGCGCTGATAACGGCTTGAAGAACCTCCCACACGGCTTTCATTTTGGGTATAGGTCATGGTGCTGCGCAGGCGCCACCCTTGGTAGTTGATCCCGCCAAGCAGGTTGGCGAACAGATTGCTCTGCTCGCTTTTGCCCATGCCGGACTGTGCGCGTTGCCAGTTGCGGCTCCCGTTCAGGCTATAATTCAACAACAATGCGGGGACATCCTCGTCCCATTGTTCAGGGTCGACGTAGTCCCGGGCATGTTGCTGCATGGCGACCTGCGGAATACTGATGTCCAGACGCAATTGGGCCAAATCGAAGCGTAGCTGCGATTCAGGAATGAGCTTTCCCAGGCTGGCGATGGGAGCCTCAGGCGGCAAGCCGCTAAAGCTGGGAAGTGCCTGAGTATTGACGCCAAGCTGGTGGAGGAATGCCGGAGTCAGCTGCGGTAGCACCTGGCCCTGGGCATCTTTTTTGAATATCAGACTGTATTGCCCTTGTTCCGACTGATTCATCCACAGCGTCACCAGATAGCGCCCTTCAGGGGTCTGGCCGGAGGATTCAAACACGGTCAGATCGGATGTAGCCAACTGGTTGCCACCTAGCGCCAACAGGCCGGGATCGAAATAGTCTCGGCCCCAGGCAGGTACGGCACCGGCCAGCAGCAGGGCTCCGGCCAAAGAAGGTGAAAGACCTCGAGTGCCGGGCCTGTTTTTTATTGATGTTCTATCCATGATTTTAGCGCGTCCTTAAACATCCAATGGGGGCAAGTCCTGCTGACAAACGGGAGTATTCCAACCATCCTCATCAATAAGTTGCCACTCGACATGGCCGCTGGTCCCGGTAGGGGCGGGATAGCGTTGTTGTCCTTTCGGCGGCACCATCAAACGTAACGCGGGTTTATCCAGCGAGACGCGGTCCGATTTCAGCCGCGAAAAGGTGAGCCAATAGGGAGTGGGGTTATCGGCAATCAACTCTTTTCCCGCGCGGTGAAAACGCAGTTGGCAGGCCACGTCGGCCACGGCGCGTTTAGCCAATCCCTTAGGGCGGTAGAACAATTTCATATTGCTGACTACCGTCACCGCCATCTGGCCTACCGGCTGTGGTTGAACGTTTTGCACCTGCGCGGGGATCGCTTTCATGGAGATAAAAAATACCGACTCGCGATCTGTCGGCAAGGGTTCTCCATTGCGCCGGATACGCAGTGTCAGTTCACTCTTGGCCTCTAAGCGCGCCAGCGGTGGCGTGACAATAAACGGCATTTTCGCTTGCTCGCCCTCGCTCAAATCGACATCGCCGGTCTGGCTATCGACCGGGCGCACCCGGGACTGCATCAAATAGGCGGCTGCGCTTTTGTTGTCTACCGCCAAACTGACGCCTTGCTTGGCGCTTTCGGGATAAATCACCCGCAGAACATAAAATGAGATCCCCGTGGAGTCGGGCTCTGCCGCCTGGGGAGCGGTCAAAAACGGCAGGCTGCACAGCAGCAATATCGCTTGGCCAAGGTGTTTCATGCGGGTGGGTCCTTTGGTGATGGCAGGGCCTGCAGGCATGGTGCAGATAAGCCGCCGAAGTCGGTAATGGTTTGCCAAACGGCTTGCCTGGCCGACGGGTTGCCGGGGTACACCTGTGCGCTCATCGGGGCAATCATCGCTGGCTGGGTGTCCAGATCGATAAGCTGACCATCGAACTTCAGTGAAGCAAACGTGAGAAAATAGGGGGTCGGGTTGTCAATGCGCACCCCTGCTGCCGTAGGCGTCAATCGCAGTTGGCAACTGGCGTCCCTCGGGGCGATGTTGAGGCCCTCAGGGCGGTAAAACAGTTTGATGGCAAAGCGAAACCCCATCGATAAGTGCGCCTCTGCCAGTGTCGACTGTTTCTGTGCGGGGATCGCCAATACCGAAAGGTAAAACAGCGACTCCCGATCCGTGGGCAATGCCTGATCCTGTTTGAGGATGCGCAGTAATTGTTTGCGCTCAGGGCCGAGCTGCAACAGCGGCGGCGTGACGATAAATGGCGTTGGAGCCTGGTCGTCGAGTGCGCGTTGGATACGGCTTTGGATCAGAAATTTTTGTGTGCCGCTATTATTCACCGTGACGGTTTGTGCCCTGTCCGCTGCGGAAAACACCACCCGGGTCTGATTTAAGCTGATACCGCCGTCGGCTATTGCCATTGGTCCGGTAAAGAGCAACAGCAACAGTGCGATAGATGAATAGCAGGCAGATGACATGGCAACCTCAGCGGTAGGCGAATGTAAAGGTGATACGGGCGATAACCTTCCCCGGTTTCACCGTCGCGCAGCCGGTACTACCACCGCAGCTGATACCAGCAAAAAAGGGGAGGTCTTTACCGACCGGTATCTGCCCCATGGCCGCCAAGGGGAAAGTATCGGTAGGTTTGACCTCGGTACTGTTGTAATTGGGCATGTTGGCACTTTGTACCAACATCACCCCGCTCCCCCCGGCACTGGAGTCGCTGCTGCGAAACAGCCATTTGCCATCTTGGGTCACGCCCTCACCGCTGACCGTAATCATCGGCTGTAGGCCAGCAGTGGCGACACCGTCACAGTTGCCAGCCTTGAGGGTAAACGGCTGTGAGTTGATCAGGGCACCGCTACGCAAGCGCGCCTGCGACATCTCATCCAGCGGCAGTACGCTTTTATCCAGGCTTAGGGAACAGGTGCCTGGCATGATCGTTGCGGAAAAGTTCAGCGTCACGGCGGGGGCCGTGCTGCTGGTTAATCCGGTAACCATAGCGAGTGAGATGAGGGATACCTTCTTAAGGCAGAGCCTGTTTAAACGCATCAACGCCTCCCTGATCGTTAATGGTCTGCCAGTCAATGGCCCCACTTTTCGCCGTGGTGGGATAGATATGGGAACCGAATGGCGCAATCATCAGCGCGTCCGGCGTATCCAACTTGAGCCGTTGCCCGGCAAAGGTCAGGCTGGCCAGGCTGACAAAATAGGGGGAGGGGTTACTGACCCGCAGCCCGCTATTGACGCGGGTGAAGCGCAGGTTTTTCTGTGCTGAACCCGAATCTGCTGGTAGCTCTGTAGGGCGATAAAACAGCTTGATGATGTTGCCGACGCCAAATTGGGCGGTGGCACTCACGTTGGCGCTCTGTTGGCTGGCGGTCGGCTCGGTTGCGGCTGGGATCGCCATGGCCTGGAAATAGAATACCGACTCGCGATCTTTGGGCAAGGATGCGTCATTACCGGTAATGCGGACCTGACTCTCGCTCTTGGCTTCCAGCCGAAAAACCGGTGGTGTGACCGTAAATGGAGCGGCGTCACGACTATCTGGGGTCAGGCTTACCGCAGCCTGTACCAGATAAGGCAAGGCGGGCTGAGTGTTGCGCAGCGTAACGGCAATGCTGCCTGCTCCCTGCGGGTAGATAAGCCGGGTTGCATTAATACCAAATCCCTCCGCCACTACGGCGGACGAACTGCACAGCAGCGCCATCAGGACGGGAAAAAATAGCGTTATGCGCGTCATTTATTGCCCCTTGGTAGGAAAAAAAAGCAGGCAGCCGAAGCCGCCTGCCTAGAGGTAAATCAGTTATAGGAGAAAGCAAACAGGATCGGTGCCTTGACGGAGCCAATGTTGGTTTTGTCCGCGCTGGTGGAGGCCAGGCCCACCTGCAGGCTCAGCGTTTTGGCATTAAAATCGCCAGCGGCTGGCGTTGCGCCTGCGGTTGCGATCAGGAGTTTGTCACCTGCCTTGATATAGACGTTTGGCTTGCTAACTTCGCTCAGCATGATACCGGTGTTGGTGCCGGTGGAGTTGAAGACGTTTGAGTTGGCAGCCAGCGTTTGGCCGCTGACGACCAGGTTAGCGGTATCAGCAGCGGCAACAGGGGCCTCACAGTTGTTCAGACCCACGGTGAACTGTTTCTGGCTGGACGCGATCGGGGTCAGAACGCCGGTAAATTGCTTGGGTGAAAAGTTACCCAGATCCAGGCTGTTGGTAGACAGTGAAACGTCACAGGTGGCAGCAACCACGTTGGCCGTTACGGTTAATTGGGCGTTAGTTGCCGCTTGAGCGTTGCCCGCTACGGCCAGTAAAACCAATGCAGCCGGAGCCAGAGTGAAAATTGATTTACGCATGAGTGCTATTCCTTTAGATTGAGATGGCTTATTAAAAACGAGTTGATGCTTGCTAGACTTACAGTTATCTCTGCTCAGAAATAACTGGATGTCTATCTGTTAACGGGTTTTTTATTCATTTACTACGCTAGGTAGGCGATATTTACTTCCGAGGGGGGCTCCCTCTGTATTTCGCTTTTAATAATTTCAAAATACGTCATGGTTGTCAAAATGTAAGGGTGGTGCATGGTTTAAATTTAACACATTGATTTATAAGATTTATTATTTAATTTATGGATTTTTTATGTGAAAATATTAGTTTTTAATTTTGTTACTTTAGGTTTTCATAGGTTTTTATTCTTATATTAATGTTTACTTGGTTTTTATGTCTTTTTTTTTGGGTGTTTTTTATGGAGTAGGTGAGGGAAAGGCATTTGTAGGCTATAGATAATAAAAAATTATGGAAATTATCTAAATTAAGTGGGTGCAGACCAATTTAATTATGTTGCGGATTGATAGTCTAAAAATAATTATGTCGCTATTACGTTCATAGAATAAAAAAAGTGGTTTTGCGTTCACCTGAGGGGGGCAACTCTCGGCGATCCTAAGTCTGGATGAGCAGCTCGAGACTCTTGCGGAATCAGATCAAAGACAGGCCTACCAGATGAGAGGAGTCACGCAGTTCCATCCACCGGTACAACTCCTGGTTAGTCTTGACGCACAGTTTGCGCATGGCATTGCGCTTATGGCCATTGGCAGTCTTGTCCTTGATGCCCTGCGGTGCCACGCCCGCTCATTCCTATGGCCAGATACTTCAGCACTTCAGTTCCTTGAGCGTCAGTAATGAGGAACATCCGCTTTTCCCTACCGTGGAGCGCTCTACTTCCTGCAGGAATAAGGCTTTGTCGAGTAGGGCTTCAATTGCCTAAAAATCAAAGCGTAAAAATACGCATTGATTGGGTTAGACATTCTGATTGAAAATTAATTTGCTGGGTTGTATTGAATGTCATGCTTTATTGTATTGCCGTTCATAACGGATTTAAATGGGAGTTTTCTCTTTGTTTTTTCTTTTTGTCTTATAATTGGTTGCATGCTTGAATAAATTCATCCATAAGCGATTATAAAATATGGGGAATATTTCTCATGATATCTAATGGTTATTGTAAGCAATAAAATCGATTGACGATAATAATTTTATAAGAATATACTGATAAGGCTGGGTGTAAAGGAATGTCATAACTTTATCCAGGTGGTGAGAGAGTTTTTTACATAAATCAAAGAGCCAAAAATTAATTTTGGTTTGCTCTGCCTATGGTATTAGAACCTGGATATACATTAAAGACGATATTGGGTTGCCAGTCATTGGTGCACCTGAATGCTGCGCGTTCCAATATGGATGGATTATTTTTACCAGGAGGTAAGTATTCCAATGATTCTAATAGACTCGGATTATTCCTGTTCGCTAAGTAAAATAACCTTTAAATCGATCATCGATTCCTTAAGGTGTGATCTAACCCCTGCCTTGCGTTATGGTGAGGGTTCAATCGCTTTTGTTGATGGGGATTCGGCTAATATCTACAGCGTCGTCAAGTCGGTTTACGAGTTACGCAAGAACAGCGAAGTTGTTTATATGGTCACATTGCTGTCAAAAGATAAAGATTGCTCCTCAGTGATCAGGCATTTATCTGATTATGTAGTGGATAAAAAAATCACCTATGACGATCTGCAACGGCTGATCAGAACCATGGTTACGGCAAAACCCAAGGCGTTAGCAGATAATGTTTTTGGCGATATCTGGGGGGATATTTTGAAGTCTTCTCAGAAAGAGTACCTGGTGTTGAAGCTGTTGTTGGATGGCCACAGCCAATACCAAATAGCCAAAATGTTAAACTTATCGATAAAAACCATTAGCGGCTATAAGGTTAAGGCGATAAAAAGACATGGGGCAAGAAACTTCAACGAGCTCTACATGTTAAAGCTAAGCAATCATGCTTGATATCATCCAATAGACAGCATCCTTGGCATTGAGGTTAAGCAGTAGGTGACTTGTTGCTGAATGCCACTGCTGCCTTGATAGTGGTAAATTCTTTTTTTATGATCAATAAAATTAAAAAATAGAATTTAAACCTATAAATAACGTTATTTCAGTTATAAATAACTGCGTGGTAATTTTTCCTGTAACTTAAGGCCCAGATTGATGCAAGGCGCAGTTTGCCGGGTTTAGGCCTGGCAGGCCGCAATGTCAATCCTGAGTAGTCACGATAAGTTAAGTACCAGGTAGCGATCAGAAAAACCCTTAAGGGGTTAGCTCTCTGACGTCGATTCACTATGAACAAGATTATCTTGGATAGCCTTAGGCCTGGTACTTCACTAAATCCACATATTATTTTGCAGGAAGTTACCCATGTTTATATTTGACGCGAACTACCCTTGCCCTTTTAATAAGATCGCCTTCGATTCAATTGTCGAGTCCTTAAGCGCGGAATCAAACTCAAGCTTGCATCATAATGAAAGTTACGTTGCTTTTATTGATGGGGACTCAAACGATATATACAACACTATAAAACAGATTTATGGTCTGAAAAAGGAGAATAAAACGATTTATGTGGTCACTCTGCTTTCCAAAGGTAAAGAGTGTTCTGCAATGGTTAAGCATTTATCCGACTTTGTAGTCGATAAAAAAATTGCCTATGCCGATCTTAAAAATCTGGTCAGAGCAATGGATTCAGCGCACCCCAAGACGGTAGCGGATAATCTCTTTGGTGATATTTGGGGAGAGGTACTGAAGTCGTCGCAGAAAGAGAACCGTGTATTAAAGCTTTTAGTAGAGGGTTACTCGCAATCACAGATAGCCAAGATGCTGCATCTGTCGATAAAAACGGTCAGTGGCTATAAGGCCAAGGCGGTAAAACGGCATGGAGCAAGAAACTTCAATGAGCTGTATATGCTTAAGTTCGGTAATACGCATGTGCAATAAACCGTTAAACACCGGTGCGATGGCGTTGGATGTTATCCTTCAGCCATCGCATTCACCGAGTGGCAAGAGAGAGCGCTTTACAGTTTAGCTATAAATTGGCCTGTTATTGATTATGGATGCACATCATGACTGGCGAAAAGTCATTCCACAATAAATAGCCATCACCCACTTCGGTGATCCTCAATTGTCTGGCTTTCACCGAAAAATCAAAAATGGACTGGTTAAACAGCTCATTCGGCATAGTATCGCTGGCATTTTTATTGACATCCACCAGCTGCAAGGCGAGGTGGCCATTACCTTCATAGCGATAGTCAAAATTGACATTACGCAGAAGATTATACTTTAGTGCGCCAGCGCTATCCCTGACCGTTGCGGAAATATGCATCCTCCCATGGCTTACACCATCAATATGCAAACTCATGACGCCCCGAGTTTGCAAGTCGCTTTGTACCAGGAAAAAGGCGGCACAGCTCACTTTGGGGCCTTTCTCGGTAACGAAAAATTTATGCATCAGGAGGTTGAAAAGCAAAGCTACAGAGACCAAGGCGAGAGCAACCACCCCGATGAACTTGCCTGAGCGATTATTTAGCGAAAGCATAGACGGCCTTACAGTCAGAGAAATGAGACAGGATATGATCACTATTGGTACAACGGGTTATGAAGGCTCTGCCGGATTGTTGGTAGGCATAGTGTTCACCAGAGTGAAAAATAAACACCTCATTGTTGATGCATGGAACATGCGCAGCAGCCAGCTCTGCGGCGAGTTTTTCCTTGCGTGCAGCAACGTCAGGCGAGCTAGCGCTAAGCGTATAGAGAGGACAGGTTGCTATATTGCCAATTTTATACAACGTAGATTTTGGGAAACGGTAATCGAGGTGGCCAGTAGCGGCACGGAAAGGTTGTAGAACCAATAAGGTTGAGATGATCAAGCCGATGGCGAGTAACGCGGGTTTATACCCTCTGTGTAGCCTTGATTGCTTTATTGCAGGCTGAACTTTGGTGCTCGTGGTTTCAACGCTTTGCGGTGTTTCCTGTTGGTAAGATATCCATTCCCTGGAGATATAAAACCCGACTCGAGGAATGGTTTTAATAATCTCTTCCTCACAACCTAACTCACTCAATGACTTACGGATCAACGAAATATACTGATTGACCGAGTTACTCGACGGTTCCAGACCATATTTATTCCAGATATTATTGAGTAATTCTTCCCGGCTTACCATTTTATCGGCGTTTTCCAGCAGGTAGGTAAAGAGCCGGGCAGGAATGGTAGTGAAGGAGACCCGTCTATCGGGTTGCGCAATGTTCCACATCGCCCCGTCTGCGCTTCTGAACGCAATCATGTTAAAAATCGTAAAAACCATGTTCCCCCCTGCAGGTTAAGACCTGACACCACCTGATTAAACCAGCCTACTCTGCTGTTAGGCTACAGTACAGTGTCGCAGTCTCACAATTTTATATTATAGCTGATACGGTCCCCCGCTTGCGGCATCAAGGTATGCATAAGAGGGGGGGGGAAACGCTTAGCTCGCGACGGGGGTGCGAATGTTAAAAAACGTTTATGCAATGTCTTGCGTGCTGAAAGTGCTGATAATAATACCCTACAACAGGCTTTTATTTGCTGTTTTTTTAGCAAAAAAATGATCAATTTAAATACTATTTTTTTATTTTTCTTATTTTATTCATGCACTTGAAAAATCCTTTTTTAAAGTATCCTTCTTTATAAGACAGTAAGAGGAAACAAAGAGGAATGTCCTATATAAGTATTTTTCTCTGGCGTTATTATAGCGCCAATCCTAAGCAACGGCATTATTGTTGGGTAGTGATAAAAGGCGTGAAAGTGTATTTCACAATTCGCCTAATATTTTAGTTAATATATAAATCATAGGAACGGATTTCATGAAAGTTAAAGCAATTGCAATGATCATTGGCGCTTCCCTGGTGGCTAGCACGGCTTACGCAGCTAACCAAGGCGAAGGCAAGATCACCTTTACCGGCTCTATTACTGATGCACCTTGCTCTATCGCTGCAGGTTCACTGGATCAGGTTATCCCATTGGGTGCCGTGTCTAACGTTGTTCTGGCAGCTAACAATAATACCGGTGTTTCTACGCCACAAGCTTTCAGCATTGAGCTGAAAGATTGCGTCATTGCTACTGCAGGCACCAAAGATAAAGTCTCTGTGACCTTCACCGGCACGGCTTCTTCATATGATGCTACCAGTCTGGGTCTGATCGGTACTGCTGAAGGTGCTTATATTCTGATGTCTCAGGCTGACGGTGCCAAAGTGGCTCTGAACACCCCTACCGCAGCTCGAACTTTGGTTAACGGTACCAACAACTCCCTGAGCTTCACTGCTGCTCTGAAAGGTGGCGGCGAAGATGCTGTCATCAAACCAGGTAGCTTCCAGGTTCCAACCAACTTCGTACTGTCTTATCAGTAAGTCTATTGCGTAGTGTTGAACAACCTGCGGCGGCTCTGCCGCAGGTTTTTTTGCTCCCCATAGAGCTGTTGATGAAATGGACTTATGACGCTTCACCTTGTGTGGTGCCTTCCCTGCTGATGTGTTGTGCCCTGGCGTTTTCCGGGTGTGCATTTTCCGCTGATGTGCTGGGGCAGGGGCGCGTCAGCATGGAAGGCGCCATTGTAGAGACGCCTTGTGCGATTGAAGTCGGGGACCGTGACCAGAGTCTGGTAATGGACACCCTCCCGGTCAGCCAACTGATCCGGGATGGCCGCGGGCCAGAAAAAGATTTTGCTATTCGCCTGGTGGATTGCGTGCTGGTCCGGGTTGATGCGACAGTCCGCGACTGGCAGCGCTTTCAGGTGACCTTTGACGGTGACAACGATCGCGGCCACTTCGGAGTGAACGGTGAGGCACGCGGTGTGGCGTTGATGATACGTGATGCCAGAGGCGAGGTAGCAGCACCGGGTGAGGCTCTGCAGGCCAGCTCCATGTTGCCAGGAGAGAGGAAACTGCATTACACCCTGAGCCTGGTGGGTAACCAACAGACGTTGCGGGCAGGGGATTACCGTACGGCTATACGGTTCAGAATGGATTATTACTAAAGGGACTCTTTTCATGGCGCGTTATTTTTCCCGCTCCCTGCTTGCCATCTTGTGTCAAGCCAGCCTTGGCAGCAGCGTATTGCTGGGGGCGGTGAGCGTGGCCCAGGCAAAAGATATCCAGTTCAACACGGATGTCCTGGATCTCAAGGATCGTGACAACATTGATTTAGGCCAGTTTTCGCACCAGGGCTTTATCCTGCCGGGTACTTATGATCTTGCTTTGAGCTTGAATAACCAGGTGCAACCGGCACGCCCGGTAACCTTCTTGGCGCCGGACGACGATCCGAAAGGCAGCCAGGTCTGTCTGAGCAAAGAGATGGTGGACCAGTTGGGTCTGACCAAGGCCGCATTGGCTGGTTTGACCTGGTGGCATCAAGGCGAGTGTCTGGATCTGGCTAGCCTGGATGGGCTTCAGGCCCGTCCCGATCTCGGTACCAACACGCTGTACCTCAGCATCCCGCAGGTTTATCTGGAATACAGCGGTGCGAACTGGGATCCGCCTTCGCGCTGGGAAGAAGGGATCCCTGGCATTTTGCTGGATTACAACCTGAATACTCAGGTTCAGCGGCAGAACCAGGACGACACCCAGAATTACAACCTCAGCGGCAACGGAGTGGCAGGGGCGAACCTGGGAGCTTGGCGGCTACGGGCTAGCTGGCAGACCAGGATCGACCATCAGAGCGATTCGGCAAAAGAGAATACCCGCAGTTTTGACTGGACACAGTACACCGCCTACCGGGCGATTGTACCGTGGCGCGCCAAGCTGACGTTGGGGGAGGATTTCCTCAATTCCGACATCTTCGACAGCTTCCGTTTCACCGGGGGCAGCCTGGTCTCTGATGACAACATGTTGCCACCGAATCTGCGTGGTTATGCGCCAGAAGTGACCGGTGTGGCGCGCGGCAACGCCAAGGTCGTTATTAGCCAGCAGGGGCGGGTGATCAAGGAAGTGCTGGTCGCCTCCGGGCCATTCCGTATTCAGGATTTGGATAGCGCGGTCTCTGGCGCATTGGATGTGCGCGTTGAAGAGGCCGACGGCAGCGTACAGAACTTCAAGGTTGATACCGCCACCATTCCGTATCTGACCCGGCCAGGACAGGTGCGTTTCAAGCTGGCGGCAGGCCGACCATCTGACTTCCAGCATAAGGTCAATGGCCCGATGTTTGCCACGGGTGAGTTCTCCTGGGGCGTGAGTAACGGTTGGTCGCTGTACGGCGGCGGGCTGGGTGGGGATGAATACTCGGCCCTGTCACTGGGGATTGGGCGTGATTTGATGGCTTTTGGGGCCTTGTCTGCGGACGTGACTCAGTCCCGGGCTCGGTTACCGGATCAAGGTACTCAACAGGGGGGGTCTTACCGCCTGAGCTACTCGAAGCGCTTTGATGATACCGGCAGTCAGATCACCTTTGCTGGCTACCGCTTCTCCGACAGCGGTTTTATGTCGATGGCGGACTACTTGAGTGCCAAGGATAACGCCAATGGGATAAGCCCAGGGCGTAGCAAGGAGATGTACACCCTGTCCTTCAGCCAGCAGTTCGAGTCGCTGGCGATGAGTGGGTATCTGAATTACAACCACCAGACCTATTGGAACCAGGCTACCAGTGACCGCTATGACATGACGCTGGCGCGCTATTTTGATATTGGCCGCTTTCGTAACATCAACCTGTCGCTGACGGCTTATCGCAACAATTTCAGCAACACCAAGGATGACGGCATGTATCTGTCGCTGTCCATGCCATGGGGAAGCAGCGGCATGCTGGGCTATAACGGCTCTTATGCTGCGGGTGACAATACCAACTCGGTCACCTATTCCGATCGGGTCGGTGATACCGACAACTATACGGTCCGGGCTGGGATGGCGAATAGCGATGCTGATTTCAGCGGCTATTACTCACACCGTGGCACCCTGGCACAGGTGAATGGCATGGCCAGTTACCGCTCCGGGCAGTATAGCTCGGCAGGGATGTCGATGTCGGGCGGAGCTACCCTGACGGGTGAAGGCGGCGCTTTACATCGTACATCGATAATGGGCGGGACGCGGATGCTGGTTGATACCGATGGTGTAGCAGGAGTGCCGGTGGGCGGTTATGGCAACACGGTCAACTCCAATAGCTTCGGTAAAGCGGTGGTAACGGATGTGAACAGTTATTACCGCAACAGCGTACGTATCGACGTAGACAAACTGGCGGACAACGCCCAGGCCACCGGCTCAGTGCTGCAAGGCACGCTGACCGAAGGGGCCATTGGCTATCGTCACTTTGAAGTCGTGGCAGGTGAGAAGGCGATGGCGGTAATACGTCTGGCCGATGGTTCAGTGCCGCCGTTCGGTGCCACGGTGCTGAACGCCAAGCAACAGGAAACCGGCATGGTGAACGATGCGGGCAACGTCTACCTCAGCGGTATCAAGCCGGGTGAGACCATGACGGTGCACTGGAACAGCGCCGAACAGTGCCGCATTACGCTGCCGAAAGAAATACCGGCGGGCATGACCGCCAACCTGCTGTTGCCTTGTGTAAAGGGATAACGGCAGCGAATTAAACCCATTGAACAGTAAAGGGCGTCGTCGCCTGCTGGCTTAAGAGTCGGCAGGGATGACGTCTGATAGGAAGAGTAAAGGTAATGATGATGAAAAGATTTTTAGTGATGAGCCTGTTGGCTGGGGCCGCAGTGGCCACCCTGGTTCCGTCTGCACAGGCGGCTATTTCCCTGGATCGGACCCGCGTGGTGTTCCCAGGGAATGAAAAGTCGGTGAGCCTGACCGTGCGCAATCAGAACCCTGAATTGCCTTATCTGGCACAGGGCTGGCTGGAAGACGCACACGGCACCAAGCTGGAAGGGAACAGCGCGTTTACCGTGCTGCCACCGGTACAGCGTGTCGAACCCAAAGGGCAGACCCAGGTAAAAATCCAGGCAACGCCGGGAGCCAACATGTTGCCACAGGATCGCGAATCGCTGTTCTTCTTCAACCTGCGGGAAATCCCGCCGAAAAGCGACAAGTCGAACGTATTGCAGATAGCGCTGCAGACGCGCATCAAGATGTTCTATCGCCCGGCAACACTGGCCGAAGCGGCGGCTAAGCAACAGGCGACGCCTTATCAGGAACAACTGACACTGAGCAAAAAGGGTGACCAATACACCGTCAACAACCCAACGCCGTATTTTGTGACGTTGATTGGTGCCAGCGCCAAGAAACAAGGCGACGTGGTAAAAGGTTTTGAACCGGTGATGGTGCCACCGAAGGGCAGCGTCAAGCTGGGCGGCAGTGCGGCGGCATTAGGGGCGAGCCCGGTGCTGGTGTATGTCAATGACTACGGCGGCCAACCGACGCTGACTTTCAAATGCAGTGGCAGCGACTGCCAGGTGGATGAAAGCAAACGCGACAAATAATCACCCGTTGTCAGGGGGCGTGATGGACGGTGCCCAGCGGGCATGAACCGTGAAGGAAGAACAAGGAAAACAGTCATGGAAAAGAGAAGACTGCCCGGCAAGACGACAAAGTGCTCCGTCCTGAGCGGACTGGCACTGGCTGCCCTGCTTACCCCGATGGCACAGGCCGCAACGGGGTTGATTGACGGTGAACACGGCGTGCTTCGCGTGTCGGGGTCGCTGACCGAAAGCGCTTGCCGCCTGGAGATGAGCAGTGCTGACCAGTCGGTCGAGTTGGGCGAGGTGGGAACGGGCCGCCTGCAACACGTGGGCGATCGTGGCACGGCGGTGGCGGTTCAGCTGCGTTTGCAAGACTGCCTGCGCAGCGCGACCAACAATCGTGACCAGCAGGGTAACCTGACCTGGAGCACCAACCAGCCTGCGGTGTCGTTGACCTTTACCGGCGTGCAGGATAACTACGAACCTAATCTTTTCCTGGCGCGCGGTGTGGGCGGTATGGGGTTGCGTCTGACGGATGACTCCCGCCGCGACGTCGTGCCGGGGTTGGTCGGACAACCGCAGTTGCTGACACCTGGCAACAACGTACTGACCTACTATATCGCGCCGGAGCGTACCGGGGCGCCGCTACAAGCGGGCGCATATCTGGCCCATATCAACTTCAGGCTGAGCTATGAATAGGCTGGTTTATCGGCTTAAGGGCCGTTCCGCTCTCAGGAGCCTTTGGTGTACGGCTCTCGGTATGGTGGGGAGCCTGGTGTTGTGTCTGTCGGTGGCACAGGCCAGCAACCAGCTTGCGCTCACCATCAAGGGGATCGTAATGACGGGACCTGCTTGCATAGTGAATGGTAACACCGCGATTGACGTGAACTTTGGCAGTGCCTTGCAGACCACCAGCATTGATGGCAACAACTATGCCACGCCGGTGCCGTTTTCCCTTAGCTGTACCGGCAGCGCTTCCAGCTTGCGTCTGCGGTTCCAGGGATCGGCTAGCGGCTTTGATCCTGGCGTGTTGGCAACCAACTTTACGGATTTGGGGATCAAGCTGTTGAAACCGGACAGCAGTGCGTTAGCGCTGGGTGAATGGTTTACCTTCGGCTATTCGGCCACGCCGCCTGCCATCAGTGCCGTGCCGGTGAAACGGCCGGGGGCCATTCTGCCGGGTGGAGTATTCAACAGCACGGCAACGCTGCTGGTGGAGGTGTTATGAAACAGCTAACAGCGGTATGGCCTGTTCTGGCCCTGACGACCGTTCTGAGTAGCGCTTTACCGGCGCAGGCCGTGGACGTCAAGTTCACCGGCACCCTGGTGGTACCACCACCCTGCGTGATTAACAGTAACAGCGATATTTCGGTGGTGTTTGGCAACGATATGCTGGCCGGGCGGATAAATGGGGTGAATTACGAACAGCCCATCACTTATACGCTGGACTGCACTGGCGCGACCTCCGCAACGCTGAAACTGCAATTTCAGGGCGGAGGGGCAGGTTTTGATGCCAGCGTGCTCGGTACCAGCAAAACCAATTTGGGCCTGGAGTTGCGCAGTGACGGCGTCAAATTGCCGATGAACACCTGGCTGAATTTTACCAATCCGGCTCGTCCTGCACTGACGGCAGTTCCGGTTAAGGCCACGGGCAGCACTTTGAGTGGAGGGGCCTTTACCGCGGTTACCACGCTGTTGGTGGACTATCAGTGAGAGATGAATAATGACGGCTAAAACAGTTTTCTTGGCAATGTTGCTGGGCATGATGGCTGCACTGGTGCAGCCAACGCAAGCGGTGCAGGTGAACTTCCAGGGCGGCCTGGTGGAAGCACTGCCCTGTACTATCAATAACGGTGACCCGATCGAAGTGGATTTTGGCGACAACCTGGTGATCCGTAATCTCGACGGGGTACGTTACCGCAAGCCGGTACCTTACCAGATTGATTGCAGCGCCGCAGGGTCAGTTCGGATGAGCATTCAGGGCACGGCAACCCGTTTTGATGGTGCAGCCATTCAGAGCAGCATCGCGGGATTGGGCATTCATATGTCGCTGGGAAATGACAATCCGTTTTATCTGAACTCGTTTGCCAGCCAAGTTACAACGCAATCCCCCCCGCCAATGATGGCGGTACCAGTGGCCGATCCGGCGCAGCCACCGAGCCCGGGAGCATTTACCGCACGCGCCACGCTGCTGGCCGAATACCAATAGGAGCCGTTTGATGAAGCAATGGCAAGCGTTACCACGGATCGGTCTGGCACTACTGTCAACCTGCCCGCTTTTATTTTGCACCTCGGTTCAGGCAGTTGAGAACATGGAATTCAGAGGCGCGCTGGTGAATGCGCCCTGTACCCTGCGCCCGGGTGACGAGGCCATAGAGCTGAATTTTGGCACGCTGGTTAATAAGTTCCTGTACACCAATACGCGCACCCCCAGCCAGGCGTTCTCGCTGCATCTGGATGACTGTGATACGGCGGTGGCAACGGGTGTGAAGCTGACCTTTATGGGCACCGAGAGCACGGCATTGCCAGGGCTGTTGGCGCTGGATGCTGCCAGCGTGGCCCGCGGGGTGGCAGTGGGGATGGAAACAAGCGCTGGCCAGGCATTGCCGCTCAATGTCCAGGGCTCCACCACGCCACTGACGCAGGGCAACATGACAATAGCTTTGCAGGCCTATGTGCAGGCAGAACCTGCGGCCAAGGCCAACCAAGGGATAGTCGAAGGGGGATTTACGGCCACGGCGACTTTTGCGCTGGAGTACCAGTAGCAAGCCGTGCCGCCTGATAGCGGCCCTTTCCTGAAACCGAGATTTGAGAAATATGTACAACATCGTGAAACGAATACAATCGCTGATTACTTTACTCTGCCTGATGGCCAGCCCGTCCAGCTTTGCTGCGTTCGTCATCACCAGTGCGCAATTCGACCAGGCAACACAAGAGCTGTTCTTCACCTATACCGACGGTGTCGAACAATACGATACAACAAACATCCGCCCAGGCACGACCTCGTTCTTTAACGTGTGTGTGACCAAGAATAATGTTGGATGGAATGCCTATGCCACTGATACCTACTGCGCCTTTAGTTATTATACTTCCACCTATGCAAAGAATTACTATTATTGGTCGGATTTCCAAACGGAACTAATGAAGAGAACCGGGCTCGGAACAGGTGGGAGCTGGAAGGGCAAAGCTAGCAGGGTTAATACGAACATAGGAAACACTCGCACCTGTGTTGTCTATGAAGGTCCTAACAGCACTAATGCGAGGCTGACAACGTCGTGCGTAAACACTGTTCTCAAACCCTTCACCACCGGGTGCGATATAACCGGGCCAACAGTGCTCGACCATGGCCTGGTGGACAGCACTAACTTTAATGGGAATACCGCCAGCCTTACGGCGAAGATAACCTGCCCGACTCCCGCTAAGGTTGTGATAACTGTCCCAGCTCTATCGGATAACACCGTCAATTTCTACAATGGAATACAATCGACTATCACTATCAACGGCTCAAAATTCCCGCCGCCAATCACCATTAATGGTTCGGCAGATGTGCAGATTGCATCGACTCTCGCCCCCACTGGGGGTACCGTCAAGGCTGGCGCGTTCAGCGGGTCTGCGGTTGTTGTGGTAGATGTGCTGTAGATAAGCCGTACCAAACCACGGCGATATTATCACCGTAGGAAAGAGATACTTTCCTACGGTTTTCTGTTTTAGCCATTCGATCTCAGCGTTAACGAGCATCCTCCACAAAGTGAAACTCGTTAACGTCAAAATTTCACTTACGTGCACAGTAAAATGACGGTACCTGCCCGGTAGAAAAAACGTACCCTTCTTTGGTAGCAGGGTAAGCGGTGAAGTCGAACTTCAGCCCCGGTTCCAGGTAAAAAAGAGGGAGGTAACGGGCGAGATCTTTGCTGTCACTGTTGTCGGCCGGTGTGGTCACCGCTGAAATTGACTTAAGATGATAAACTTGTTTCATCTGATTGAAATCAAAATAGCTTTTTCTGCTGACGCTGGTGGTCTTATCGCCCTGCTTAAGGGTGCCCTTCAGGCTGGCGATGCCATTATCACCCTGGAAGATAAAGTTAACCATGAGGGCCAGTTCCGCATCATCTTTGTGAACCAGCAGCATGGCTTCGCAGTTAAAATGTGTTTGCTGATATTGGCTATAGAGGCGGTATGCTCCCAGCGCGAGCAACAGGAACAACAAAGAGAGTAGTGTAAATACACCGAAAAGTTGGGGCTTATTCATGATGCTGCCACTCCAGATAATATTCAGAAATACAGAGATTCTTGGTCCCTGAAGCAAATGGCCATTCGCAGCGAATGACTGAGGCTCGTGGAACCAATGGGTTGGCAGTAAAGTAGACAACCTCCTGTTTTTTGCAGGTGAAGTTGTTCTGCGCAATAAATTGCCTGTAGGACTGCAACGATGTCTGGCCGCTGTGGAGGTAGACCGAACACTGCTCTATATTCCCTACGAAGTTAAAATGAGAGAAGAAATTCTTGTTCTCTGTGCTATTCCATGCAGCTAACAGCGCAATACCGACACCAAAAGAGAGACTAAGCAATATTGCCCACAGATGGCGAGGCCGAGAGGATGCTTTTTTATCCACTTTGCTGGGTGTTGGCAGTGGGTTTTCCTCTACACTAAATATTTCTTCGGCAGAGGTTGTACTCGTGTCCGGTATTATTTTTGCTACCGGAACCATTGAGGGAACGGTAAGGCCCTGGCGGGGCACTGTTTTTATCACTGCTTGCTCATAGCCGGCAAGCTTTAATCCTTTACGTAACATAAGGATGTTTTGGTAAAAGGTATTGTTAGACACCTCTAAACCATTTTTTTGCCATCCGGCTTCAAACAGATCCCGCTGCGGAACCAGTTCACCTTGTTGGCTTAATAATAGCTGAAGGCAGCGTGAGGCTGCGATAAATAGCGTGATTTTCTCACCGTTGACACGAGAGTAAAGCAAGTTTTCCTCAGGCCAGAACTCAACGCTATCACCGATGAGATAATAATAACCGCTACAGTTACTAGTCATTCCTTTCACTTCCTTGTCCAAAATCACGAGCGTTATTAAAACAAAAAACAACGGATAGTATACGATTTTATTAAATGAGATTTTTCTTGCTGATTGTTAAAGCATCACCGTTGAACCGCCAGGATACAGGCCGTTACTGGTCTTGCGTAATAAAACTTAGCAAGATTTTTCTGATTAGTAAATTGTTTAATATCGATTAATGCTCAAATATTCCGCTCTAGGCATCTTCTTAAGCTTGGTTGATCTTAAGTGAAATTTTTCTCATCACCATGATTTTATTGATTTTTTATATTAATTAAATGAAATTTCACAGGTTGATATAAATTGATTATGACATTTTGGCGTCGGTCGCTAACATGCATCCAACTTTTCAGCGATAGTGGCGGGAAGCAGATGTACGATAGCCGATATGGATTTGGCGATAAGTTTGGTAGTGTTATGGATGACGGGTGTGGTGTGAGTGAATATGATTTCGATTATCATAGTGAAGATATCACTGAGATTTCGTTCCATATCTCCAGCAACAATAGCTACTTTTTACAAGGTATCAGATGTAATTTACTTAAATTGCAGCAACAGCATGGTCATACTGCCTTTGAACATTCGATATCGGATGGTTCGGCACGTAGTGCGTTGTTGATTAGCGAAATGATACGTGAGAAGAAAAGCCGAACGTTGATGGTGGTGATTGCCAGTACTGCGTTATTGAATATATTGTCGCTAAGCATTGAGCAACGCTATAGAGATCGGGTTGTTTTTATTGCGGCCAATGAGTGTTCGCATGCACTGCTGAAACAGATTGCCGATTCACCAAATACAACATGGGCAAAACGCGACAAGTTTATCCCTAAAGGGACCCTGGCTGCGTTAAGCAATAGAGAAAAACGAATTTGCTATTATCTTTTTCGCGGATACACGCCAAAAATGATCGGTGCGATTTTAGGTATTAATATAAAGACGGTCAGCAGTCATCGCGTGTCCGTTATGAAGAAAATTGGTTGCACCAATAAAATAGGTTTATATAAGACCCTGCGGGTCTATTACGGTACCAGTGTGGAAGGCTGACCGTTATAACCTACCTTGAGTGCCCGGAGTATAAAAAATGAAGCGTATCCCTATTGGATAATGGGCGAGCGTCTCATGTTTTTTGCAGTCCCCAGACCATGTTTGACATGGATGGTTATTAGTCGTTTATATCAATTTATTTAATAAAGGAATAGAAATATGAAACTGAACAAATTCATGGTTGCCGCAATCGCTTTGGGTTTTGTTTCTGCTGCCAATGCTGCACAGGACGCGGGCCATGGCACAATCGAATTCTACGGTTCCATCATTGATGCACCTTGCTCTATCGCCCCAGGCGATGACAACCAGCGTATCCCTATGGGCCAGATCGCTAACGTGGCACTGAAAGACGGCGGTAAATCTACCCCTGAAAACTTCTACATCCACCTGGAAAACTGTGATGCATCTACCCTTAAAACGGTAACCACCACCTTCACAGGTCCAACTTCTGCAGGTAACGCCGATCTGCTGGGCATCACCGGTACTGCTCGTGGCGCTAGCCTGGCTATCACCGACGGTAGCGGTACGCTGATCAAACTGGGCCAGCCAACTGCTCCACAGGGCATCCAGGATCAAACCAACATCCTGAACTTCTCTGCTTACCTGCAGGGCGACATGGGTGCAGACGGTAAAACTGCTGCAGAAATCGTCCCAGGCGACTTCAGCACCACCACTACCTTTACCCTGGCTTATCAGTAAGTTTTAACCGGTTTAACGGTCACACATGCGGGGAAACCCGCATGTTTATTCTTAAGGTCATGGTGTCGAAGGGAATTAACAGCGTGAACAACATGGAATATATCGTGGCGAGTTGCCTGCTCAGCGCTCTGTTTAGCGTAACCGCAACGGCGGATACGTTTTTGGGACGGGGCCGTGTCGTCATGGAAGGCAGCATTATTGAAACTGCCTGCGCCATTGAGATGAGCAGCCGTGAGCAAGTGATTGAGATGATCACCGTTCCTGCGTCACAGATTGCTCATGATGGGCAAGGTATCGCCAAACCTTTTGTTATTCGCTTAATTAACTGCACCTTGCCACGCTTTGATCCCACGATGCCCGATTGGCAAGCATTCCGCGTGACCTTTGATGGTTTGAAGGATGGCGCCTTGCTGGGGATTGAAGGCGAGGCCCAAGGCGTTGGGCTACAGATCAAAGACCAATCCGGCAACATCGCATTACCCGGCGTAGCTATGCCCCTGGCAGAGTTAAGCTCCGGAGATAAGCTCCTGCAATACACCGTAAACCTGTTGCCGAATCACCAGATACTGCGAGCCGGTGAGTACCGCTCCACCGTGCGTTTCAAAATGGATTATTACTGATAAACGGAATTTTTATCGATGGCCAAACCTGTTGCGAATTCTACTTTCCGACTGCGCGGATTGTGGGTCTGTATTGTTTTATCGCTGGGAAGCCCGGTTTATCTTACGCATGCCGCAGATGATATTCAGTTCAATACCGATGTGTTGGATATTAAAGATCGGGAAAATCTCGATCTCAGCCATTTCTCCCGTGGCGGCTATATTATGCCAGGGACTTACACCATGGCGGTGTTTCTCAACCGGCAGCAAATCGCGGAGCGTTCAATCACCTTCGCGCCCTCTAAAGCAGATCCTAAAAGCAGCGAACCTTGCCTGACGCCTGAACTGATCGAGCTGTTTGGCCTGAGAGACAGCGTGCTCAAGGACATTGTCTGGGAAGACGACGGGCAATGTCTCGATCTGCAAAGCATTTCAGGATTGACGGTACAGGGCGATTTGGCGACGTCATCCCTGCAGCTCAGCGTGCCGCAAGCCTATCTTGAATACAGTTCTGAGGATTGGGATCCGCCTTCCCGTTGGGATAATGGCATCACAGGTGCGTTGTTTGACTATAACCTGAATTTCCTGACCTCGCGCCAGCAGCACCAGGATCAGGCCTATAGCCTGAGTGGTAATGGGACCACCGGGGCCAACTTTGGCCCTTGGCGTCTGCGCGCGGATTGGCAGTTGCAGATGAGAAATCAGTCTGGCGGCAACGGCGAAAATAGCCTGGATTGGAGCCGTTATTACGCTTATCGGGCCTTGCCCAAGCTGCTTGCCCGCCTGACGCTGGGAGAAAACTTCCTCAATTCCGATATTTTCGACAGCTTCCGTTTCACCGGCGTTACGCTTAACACCGATGACAACATGCTGCCACCTAACTTACGCGGTTACGCCCCGGAAGTGAGTGGCGTCGCCAAAAGTAATGCCAAGGTGACCATTAGCCAGCAGGGCCGGGTGTTGTATGAAACGCAGGTCGCGCCAGGCCCGTACCGCATTCAGGATTTGAATGATGCGGTTTCCGGCCAACTGCAGGTTCGCGTTGAGGAGCAGGATGGCAGCGTGCAGGAGTTCACCGTGAACACCGCCAGCATCCCTTATCTGACCCGTCCAGGTTCGTTGCGCTATAAACTCGCGGCAGGTCGGCCAAGCGATTGGAAACACAACGTCAGCGGGCCACTGTTCTCCACCGGCGAATTCTCCTGGGGGGTTAGCAACGGCTGGTCACTGTACGGTGGCGGCGTGGGGAGCGACGACTATAACGCGTTGGCGCTGGGGGTGGGCCGCGATCTGATGATGCTGGGTGCACTGTCGTTCGATGTCACCCAATCCCGGGCTAATTTGCCGCAGGAAAGCTCGTTGTTTGGTAACTCTTATCGCCTCAGTTATTCCAAGCGTTTTGACGATTATGACAGCCAGGTGACGTTTGCCGGCTATCGCTTCTCAGAACGCAACTTCATGAACATGAGCGAATTTTTGGACGCACGGACTACCGGTTACCGCACCCAGAGCAGTAAGGAGATGTACACCGTTACGTTCAATAAGCAGTTTGTCGACCTGGGCCTGAGCACGTTTATCAATTACAGCCACCAGACCTATTGGAACGACAGTGCCAACGATCATTATAACCTGTCGCTGGCGAGATACTTCGATCTGGGCAAGTTCAAGGATCTTAACCTTTCGTTGACCGCCTATCGCAACAAATTTAACGGCATCAACGACGACGGTATGTATCTGGCGATCACCATTCCCTGGGGTCACTCCAGTTCCATCACCTACAGCGGGTCATGGGATCGCAATGAAAATACTCACCAGGTGGGGTATTTCGGTCGTGTGAATGACGCCGACTCCTATCAGATTAGTGCAGGCGCTGCTCGCCAAGGCGCGGTTGCCAGCGGTTATTACACCCACTTGGGCAACGACGCGCAAGTGAGTGCCAACGCGGGTTATCAAGCTGGGCGTTCCAGCTCTCTGGGCCTGATGCTGCAAGGTGGGGTGACGGCGACCGGGGAGGGCGTGGCTATGCATCGGATTGGCATGCCAGGCGGAACGCGCATTTTATTGGATACCGACGGAGTCGCAGGCGTTCCTGTGCGCGGTTATGGTGCCACCACCTTATCCAACCGCTTTGGTAAAGCCGTGGTGTCCGATCTTAACAGCTACTACCGCAACCAGGTCAGCATCGATCTGAACGCGCTGGACGATAAGACCGAGGCGCTCAGTTCGGTGCAGCAGGCGACATTGACCGAAGGGGCGATTGGTTTACGGCGTTTTGAAGTGGTGGCTGGTGAAAAAGCGATGGCGGTGGTTCGTCTGGCTGACGGGTCATCACCGCCTTTCGGGGCTACGGTACAAAATAGCAAGCAACGGGACGTTGGCATTATCAACGATGACGGCAGCGTTTACCTGAGTGGTATTCAGCCCGGTGCCAAGATGACTACCAGTTGGAATGGTATCACCCAGTGCGAAATAACACTGCCAACGCATATCCCACCGCAAGGGACACAGAATTTACTGCTGCCTTGCCGGCCAATCGCCGCAGGGGAAAATCCGGCAACGGAAAACAGAAGCTGAACGGAAAAAGACTGATGAAATTAACGACCACACATTTACTAACTGCTGGCGCCTTGCTGCAGGCCATCCTTAGCTCACAGGCTAATGCGGCGATTGCCCTGGATCGTACCCGGGTGATTTATAACGCTTCCAGTAAGTCTGTCAGCATGAACGTCAGCAATGAAAACAAACACCTGCCTTATCTGGCTCAGGGGTGGATTGAGGATGAGCAGGGCAACAAGATCACCAGCCCGCTGATCGTTCTGCCTCCGGTGCAGCGTATTGAGTCTGGTGCCAAAAGCCAGGTGAAAGTGCAGGGGCTGCCTGCTTTGCAGCAATTGCCGCAGGATCGTGAATCGCTGTTCTATTTCAACCTGCGTGAAATTCCACCGCGCAGCGACAAGCCGAATACGCTGCAAATTGCGCTGCAGACACGCATTAAACTGTTCTACCGCCCGCAGGCGATTGAACCGACCAAGGAACAGATGAGTACGCCGTGGCAGGAAAAAATGACGCTGACGCGCCAGGGCGATCGCTATGTGATCAACAACCCGACGCCGTATTACATCACCATCGTTGAGGCTAGCACCACTAAAGGTGGCCAGAGCGCCAAAGGGTTTGTTCCGTTGATGGTTCCCCCTAAATCCAATGCGCCGTTAAGCGCCAGCGTCAGTGCTTTAGGTAGCGCGCCGGTGCTGACCTACGTGAATGACTTCGGCGGCCGCCCAGAACTGATTTTCCGCTGTGCGGGTGATACCTGTCAGGCAGAACCTGGCAAACGTAACTCATAGCCTACACGCAACAGAGGTGAACTATGCCGTGGAAAACGTCGACGGGACTTGCAGGTTTGATACTGGTTTTGGGCATGTCATCAGCCGTTGCTGCGACGTCCAACCTGACTATCTCGGGCAACATTTTACTGCCGCCGCCCTGCGTGATTAACGGGGATCAAACCATCATGGTGGATTTTACCAACGAGGTGATGACGACCCGGGTTGATGGTATCAACTACCGTCAGCCGGTGCCTTACACGTTGGAATGCTCGGCAGGCAATACCAACGCGTTAAAAATGCAGATCCAGGGCACGGACGCCGGTTTTGCCGGCGCTCTGCAAACCTCGAAAGGCGATCTGGGGATCGCCTTGTCAAATGACGGCCAGGCAATGCCAGTGAATAGCTGGCTGAATTTCACGCTGCCAAATCAGCCTGCATTGTTTGCCACCTTGGTGAAGCGCCCAGGGGGCACTCTCACCGCTGGCTACTTTACGTCGGTAGCCACGATGGTGGTCGACTACCAGTGAAACGGGAGAAAGGAATGAGATCGGTTGCAGGGATGTCACTATTGCTATCGTTTGCTGTGCTGGCCATAAGCCCATTGCAAGCGGCAGAAAATATGGGCTTTAGCGGTACGTTGATTGAGCCACCTCCTTGCCAGGTGAACAATGGCAAAGACCTCGACGTGCCTTTTGACCGGATCGGCGTCAATAGCGTGGATGGGGTGAAGCACCGCAGGCAGGTAGATTACGTGCTGGACTGTTCGGCGGGATCTGCATGGAGCATGGTGCTGACGTTGATCGGCCCGGGTGCCGCCTTTGAGCCAGCAACGCTACAGACCAACATTGCCAATCTGGGCATCAAAATTTACCAGAACGGCGAGCCCTTTGAGCTCGGTACGCCTATCTCTATTGACCCAAAAAATCCACCGATGTTAGAAGCCGTGCCGGTTAAAAAACCGGGCACCGAGCTGACAGAAGGGGCATTTGAAGTCACGGCGACGCTGCTTGCGGATTACCAATAAGGAGCTGATATGCGGCAAATACTGAGATATCTCTGCGCCACCGTCGCTCTGCTAGCGCTGAGCCAGGGCGTGCAGGCGGCAAAGATGCGCTTACACGGCACGCTGGTGGCGGAACCTTGCATCATCCCTCCGGGTGAAGAAACCATTCCGTTGGATTTTGGTTCGGTGATCGACAAACAGTTGTATCACAATCAAAGAACCCGCAGTTGGGAGTTCAAACTGCATTTAAGCAACTGCGATCAGACGTTGAGCAAATCGGTACAGATCACCTTTACCGGGGTGGAAAATCCTGCCTTGCCGGGATTACTGGCGCTAGATGCCTCCAGCCAGGCATCGGGCATTGGTATTGGCGTTGAGACAGAAAATGGCAATCCTGTGCCATTGAACCAGTTAGGTACTCATCGCTACCCATTAGCGGCAGGGGACAACTATCTGCGTATGATGGCTTATGTGCAAGGCGAGCCAGACGCGATTACCAACCGAACCATAAACCGCGGTCCTTTCAGTGCCAGCATGACCTTTGCATTGACCTATGACTAGGGACTGACGCCGCTTGGCCTCTGTGAAGGCGCTAATCAGTAACAGCGCAGAGCAATAAGGAACAGATAATGAAGTTAATAGGAACAGCACTACTCAAAAGAACCGTGCTGGTTGCTGGTCTGCTGATGCCTCTATATGGTTACACCGCCGGAATCGATGTGAGCTGGACCGGGCCAAAGCAACAGACCATTAGTGCCCAGCCTGATGGTATCGGTGGCTACACCACTGTGTGTAAAACCGGCAAGACAGTTTACTTTTACGCGATATTGAGTACCACCACGGGTATGTATCAACGAATGATTGCCTCCGCGTCGGGGGTGGCAAGCGGAAACTGTAGTGAAGTTTTAGCAAAAGTCCTCCCTATCACGTTTACATTGCAAGCCAATGAAGTAAATTTCTTCGGGCTGGGTCAGGAAGTTGGCAAACGACCTGCGGATGGTCCGACTATGAACGTTTCTCTTGAACATAACAGCGGAACCGGTGATGGCTGGAAGCCTCAGCCACCGCCAGGCCCCGCCTGTTCACTGATTGGCACTTCGGTAGATATCAGTTATGGGGACATTCAGGTTGCTAGCGTGCCAGGATTGAAAAAAAGCTCTGACTTGTTCGTTAAATGCACTGCCAGTGCTACGGTTAAAGTTACGGTGATCGGTTACACGACCACCACCGGTATCAAGCTGCGTATGGATGGCTCGCTGGCGGCGGATTTGTTTGTCCGCGACCAGCCAGCCAATGTTGGCACTCTGGAAAAGATCGCGGCCAATCAAACGATAGCCGTACCCATCGCTTCAATATTGAAGGTTAACGGTAATCTGGCGGGGGGGGCTTTTCGCGGTTCGGCAGTGATTAATATGGATATCCTTTAACGTGTTATCCTGAGGGCGTCAGCCTGCGTTTTGCGGGCAGACGCCCTCAGCCGTTTCCGACAGTTTCCACGACCGTCTACCGTGCGGGTTGTTATTACCGTTCCACTGCCTTCCCTTTATCTGAACTTCCCAATCAATAAAGCGAATACACGTAATAAGCTAATGTATTACCGCTATAGTTATGTGACATTCTGTCAGGTTAAAAATAACAGGATGAACAATTGATTAGCAAAATAGCGTGATGGCATTTTCATCTTATTACAAAATTTAAAATTCTTTTTGGCTGATTTTTGTCTAGCAGAGTGATTAGGAGAAAACCTCATTTTAGCTGTAGGTGTCAGGCTAGCCCTGGCCTTGCTTAAAAAACGCTCTTTTGGTGAGATAAATCTTACGCTTGTGAAGTGTTGGAAATAGCCCATTAAATTTTTATGGTCTTGCTGTTTTTTTAGTTTTAGCCAGCGGGTGGGTAAACCTATTTTTATTTGGTAATCCTTCATCACAATAGGCTATGCTTTAAGCAATCTGTCAGCGACAGATTTTATTAATTCTTGAGCGAGTAATATCCAGCCTAATTGCAATAGGAGTTTTTTGTGGCACAACGTAAATTTCTCACTCTCACCGAAGTTAACAACCTGATGAGTGCAGCCCGGAATAAACAGACCGGGATACGGGACAGTTGCCTGATCCTGCTTGCCTTCCGCCATGGGTTTCGTATCAGCGAGTTGTTGAACTTGCGTTATCATGACCTTGAAATGATTGAAGGACGGATAAATATACGCCGGCTTAAGAATGGATTCTCTACCGTTCATCCTCTGATGAGTGATGAATGCAAGGCGATTATGGAGTGGAACCAGGTCAGGGCGCAGTGGAAGCCTGCAGTGGATCCACAGATTGTTTTTATCTCCCAGCGTGGTACTCAGCTATCGCGCGGCCAGGCTTGGCGAATTATCCGTCAGGCAGGGGAACTGGCGGGCACCGCTACCCATACGCATCCCCATATGCTGCGCCATGCCTGCGGCTATGAATTGGCGGAAAGGGGCACTGATACCCGTTTGATTCAGGATTATCTGGGGCATCGTAACATCAGGCACACCGTGCGATATACCGCCAGCAACGCGGCGCGCTTTGTCGGGATGTGGGATCGTAACGGATTGGTTATAAAGGATTTATTGATAAATAATCAGGTGAAAGATGAAACAATTGGGGCTAAACTGTTCCTAATTCTTAAACGAAAGATAAGATTTTGCAATGCCCTGTATTAGAAAATTCCTTGATCAAGATCTATCTAACTGAAAAACAAAGTTATATTTTTACTTCCGTAAATCGCTATCTCTACCCTCTAAATTTTGGCCACTGCGCCAGCCCGCTGTTGCAAATTCCTTAAATATCCAAAAACACATCCCCCTAATAATAGCAAAGCATTTAATCTTTTATTTTAATGATTAAGCAATGAAAATCAGTCAATTAATTCGATGTTAATGTGTTTACCGTTTTTTTATAGGGTGCGACAAAATAGCCCCAAATGTCTCATGTTGTTGGCGAAAACTGAACGGAATAGGGAGGTCCGGCCGTGAGTAGAAATGAAGTCTGTGCGGTTGCCCGCCAGGGGAATCGACCTCCACACTTTTTCATGGTTATGAAACATTATGTGTTCAAAGGAAAATAGTATGAAAATCAAATCACTGGTTGCTGGTATTGCCGCAGTTCTTTCTCTGGCTGGCGTCGCTAATGCGGCAACGGTTACTACCGTCAACGGTGGCCCTATCCATTTTAAAGGGGAAGTTGTTAATGCGGCCTGTGCCGTGGATGCCGGTTCTATTGGCCAGACAGTGCAATTGGGGCAGGTTAAAACAACTTCACTGGCTACCGCTGGTGATGTTAGCTCCGCTACCGGGTTCAACATCCAACTGAATGATTGTGATTCAACCGTTGCTACTCAGGCAGCTGTTGCTTTCAGCGGCACAGCGGTTAACGCTACCTATCCTACTGCGCTGGCCCTGCAAGGCTCTGCGGCGGGTAACGCAACCAACGTCGGCGTTCAGATCCTTGACCGCACCGGTACTGCGTTAGCGGTTGATGGCGCTACCTTCAGTGCGGCTACTACGCTCTCTGATGGCACCGTTATTGTTCCATTCCAGGCTCGTTATATCGCGACCGGCGTAGCCACTGCCGGTATTGCCAATGCTGATGCGACCTTCAAGGTGCAGTATCAGTAAGCTGAATTAGCTTATCAAGGATGATGATGACAGGCCAGGGAGGCCTGATTTTCAGCTATCGGAGGCAAGGAGTGTGCGATGTGGAGAATGGGAGCGGGACTCCTGCTAACTCTGCTGTTGGTGGGGAAGGCCGTTGCTGACGATCGTTGGGAGGAACAACCTCTCGGTGGTCTGATGCGCTTTCAGGGTGAAGTGATCGCTGAAACCTGTTCGGTGGAAGCCGGAGATCGCAATTTGACGGTATCGATGGGGAATATCACCACCGACCGGTTTCGTATGCCTGGCGATGAGGCCGATCCAGTCCCCTTTGATTTACATCTGCAGAACTGTACTTCCACGGTCAGTCGTAACGTGGGCGTGATGTTCCATGGCATGGCAGACAGCAATAATCCGCAGGTGCTTTCTGTTGGTGACGGGCCAGGTGTCGCCTCTGGCGTAGCCGTGGCGTTGTTTGATGACAGAGGCCGATTTATTCCACTCAATACCGCGCCGCGGTACTGGGTGCCGTTGCAAGAGGGGCCGGTGATCCTGCATTTCGTAGCGAAATACCGTGCCACCGGACAGCCGGTGAACAATGGTTTGGCTAACGCTCAGGCCTGGTTCGCACTGACTTATCAGTAGGCCTTGGCCGCAAGATGAAAAGTAATAGCGCTGTGAATGTTTGGCCTTTGGCCACGCAGTGTTATGGAAGTCAGATCCTGATGGACGAGGTAAATGTGAGAACAATTTCGAAGGTTGGAAAGGCAATGTCCGTGCTGTTGTTGTTGGCGGCGGGGCATGTGGGTATGGCAAACGCCGGAGTCGGCCTGGGTGCGACCCGGGTGATCTATCCTGCCGATCAGAAGCAGGTGACTTTGGGAGTCAGCAATAACGATGAGAAAAGTACCTATCTGATCCAATCCTGGGTAGAAAACGCCGATGGCCAGAAAGACGGTCGGCTGATTATTACGCCACCGTTATATTTGATGCAGGGAAAAAAAGAGAACACGCTGCGCATTATTGACGCGACTAATCAAAGCTTGCCGAAGGATCGGGAGAGCCTGTTCTGGGTTAACGTCAAAGCGATCCCCTCACTGGACAAATCACGCCAGGATGAAAACACCCTGCAATTGGCTATTACCAGCCGTATCAAACTTTTTTATCGCCCCAATGGGCTGAGTATTGCGCCAGACAAGGCTCCGGAGCAACTGCGTTTTAAACGTAGCGGCAAAGAGTTGACGATCGTCAATCCTACACCCTATTTCATCACGCTGAGCGAGTTGAACGCCGGCACGCGGCAGTTGGCAAACACCATGGTGTCGCCGATGGGATCGACTAATGTGGCGCTCCCCGCCGATGCAGGCAGCACGATTTCCTATCGGACGATCAACGATTACGGTGCCCAAACGCCGGTATTCAAGGGTGTGATGCAGTAAGGCCTGGAGCCGCCATCCACTTCATCAAGCTATAACCAGATAAATCAGGCAGCCGGGCGACCTGTATCGAACCGGAGGGATCATGCTATACCTGAAAAACGGCACGGAAAGTCGCAGAGTGATAAACGATAACCACCAGGGTGCCCCCATCTTAAAGCTGACTTTAACGCCTTTAGCCTTGATGCTGTGGGCGCTATGTGGCGATGCATCGGCTCGAGCGGAAAATTACTTCAACCCTCGTTTTCTGGCTGACGATCCGGCGAAGGTAGCCGATCTGTCAGGGTTCGAAAAGGGACTTGAGGCGCCTCCGGGTATCTACCGTGTCGACATTTATATGAATGACGGGTTTATGTCGACCCGGGATGTCTCTTTCCGGCCCGATGCCGACAACAAGGCCTTGGTGCCTTGCCTGACTCGCAGCCAACTGGCCACCATGGGCGTTAATACCCGGGCTGTCCCAGGAATGGCCATCTTGGCATCGGAAGCCTGCGTACCCTTAACCTCGCTGATCAAGGAAGCCTCCACTGATTTTGACGTCGGGCGGCAGCGCCTGTCTATCAGTGTTCCCCAGGCTTACATGGGCAACTCTGCCCGTGGTTATATCCCGCCTGACCAGTGGCAAAATGGCATCACTGCCGGGCTGCTCAATTACAGCTTCACCGGCAGTAATGTCCGTAACAGCCAGTCGAGCAACAGCAATTACGCCTTCCTTAACTTACAAAGCGGCGTGAATCTGGGAGCCTGGCGATTGCGGGATAATACTACCTGGAGCTATACCAGCGGCGGCGGATCGAGCTCCAATCAAAATCGCTGGCAGCACGTCAATACCTATTTGCAGCGGGATATTGCGCCGCTGCGCAGTCGCCTGACGTTGGGTGACGGCTATACCTCAGGGGACGTTTTCGACGGCGCGAACTTCCGCGGCGTACAGGTGGCGACGGATGACAATATGTTGCCAGACAGCCAGCGAGGGTATGCTCCCGTGATCCGCGGAATTGCCCGTGGCACCGCCAGGGTCACGGTCAAGCAGAATGGGTTCGAGGTGTATCAAACCACGGTGCCACCAGGCCCATTTACCATCGACGATCTGTCTGGATCGGGCAGCGGCGGTGATTTGCAGGTCAGCATTCAGGAAGCCGACGGCACGGCTCAGGTCTTTACCGTGCCCTATACGTCGGTTCCTGGGCTGCTGCGCCAAGGGCAGGTGAGATATACGGTGATGGTGGGGCAGTATCGCAGCGGCAACGATCAGCAAGAAAAACCTACCTTTGGCCAAGGCACCCTGATGTGGGGGCTGGCCGACGGCTGGACGCTGTCTGGCGGTACTCAGCTTGCCGACCGCTATCGTGCATTCAACCTTGGGGTGGCTAAAAACCTGGGCATTTTCGGCGCGGTGTCGTTTGACATCACCCAGGCTCGCGCCACCTTGCCGGATGACAGCACCCATCAGGGTCAGTCGCTGCGCTTCCTTTATAACAAGGCATTAAACGAGTGGGGCACCAACCTGCAACTGCTCGGTTACCGCTATTCCACCAGTGGCTATTACGCGCTGGGTGATACGACCTGGCGCCAGATGAGCGGTTATAAGGCGGCAACCGATGAAGGTATTGTCGAACTCATGCCGAAACTCACCGATTACTACAATCTGGCCTACAACAAGCGTGGGCGGTTGCAGATGACGGTGACTCAGCAGGTTGGGGACAATGGCACCTTTTATCTGACCGGTAGCCACCAGACTTATTGGGGGGTAGGTAAGGCGGATGAACAACTGCAGGCCGGTTTCAGCGGTACGTTGGAGGATATCACTTATACCCTCAGCTACAGCCTGACCAAAAATGCCTGGCAGGACGGACGCGACAATATGCTGGCCTTCAACATCAGCATCCCGTTCAGCCATTGGCTGCGTTCCGACAGCCAGTCCGCTTTCAACCGCTCCAGCGTCAGCTACAGCATGTCTGACGATCTGAGCGGCAGGATGACTAATCAGGCTGGGGTGTATGGCACGTTACTGGAGGATAACAACCTGAGTTACAACGTGCAGGCCGGTTACGCCGGAGGCGGAACGGGCACTTCAGGCGGGACGGGTAACACCTCGCTGAACTATCGCGGGGCTTCTGGCAACGCCAACGTGGGTTACAGCCGCAGCAGCGGTACCAGCCAACTGTATTACGGGCTAAGCGGCGGCGTGCTGGCGCATGAGAACGGCATCACCCTGAGTCAACCGCTGAACGACACCCTGATCCTGGTCAAAGCACCGGGGGCGGGTAACGTGTCGGTGGAAAACCAGAGCGGGATACGTACCGACTCGCGGGGATATGCCGTACTGCCGTTTGCCATGGATTACCGGGAAAACCGCGTGGCGTTGAACCCTAATACGTTGGCAAACAACGTCGAGCTGGATGACGCGGTGGTCAGCGTGGTGCCGAATCACGGCGCGGTGGTGCTGGCCGATTTTAAAACCCATGTCGGGCTGAAGGTACTGATGACGCTGACCTATAACGGACAGCCGTTGCCATTCGGGACGGTAGTGTCCTTCGATAATGGCCGCTCTGGCAGCATTGTTGCCGACGGTGGGCAGGTCTATCTGACCGGGCTGCCACCACGTGGCGAGGTGAAAGCCAAATGGGGTGAGGGTGCAGGCGAGCAATGCGTGACGAGTTACCAACTGCCGCCGGAAAGTCAGCAGCGGGCACTCAGCTATCTAACGGCAGTATGCCGATGACGCCGGGCGGGAGAGGCGAGCAATGAGAATAAAACTTTATAGCCTGTGTCTGCTGGCGCTGTTTAGCTCCAGGGTAGCGCAGGCCGCGGACAGCACCATCGCCATTAACGGTTACGTTAAGGACAATGCCTGCTCAATAGCTCCGGGGTCGCAAAGTTTTGTGGTGGATCTGATGAGTAATGCGGCTAAGCAGCTGCATCGGGTAGGGGCGACGACGCCGATGGTGCCGTTCAGCATCGTGCTCGATAAATGTGGCGGTTCAGCCATCGCGGTGAAAACGGGTTTCACCGGTGTGGCAGACAGCGACAATCTGACTTTGCTGAAAATCGACGGTGGGGCCGGTGCGGCAGCTGGCATGGGCATACAGATCCTCGATAACAGCGGCAATGCCATTGCTCTCAATGAGATCTCGAGCGGGTTGAACTGGTCAAACATCACCGCTGGGCAATCCAATACGCTGTATTTCTATGCGCGCCTGATGGCAACCCGCGCCCCGGTGACTGCCGGGCAGGTCAGAGCGACGGCAAACTTCACCCTGGAATTTCAGTAACCGGAGAAAAGGGCTATGAACATGAGCAAGCTGGTCCCGATCGCGGGGTGGTTACTGATGATGGTACTCCCCCTGGCGCATGCGGCAGATGTCAACATCACCATCAATGGCAAGGTGGTGGCAAAACCCTGCACGGTATCCACCGTGTCTACCACGGTAGAACTGGGTGATTTATATACCTTCAACCTGCTGGCGGCAGGTGCCACTTCGCCATGGCATTCGGTGACATTAAACCTCACCAACTGCCCGGTAGGGACCTCAAAGGTGACCGCGACCTTTTCCGGCACGGCCGATAGCACCCGGAACTATTACGCCAATCAGGGCGCGGCCCGCAATATTGCGTTGCAGCTGGCCGATAGCGGCGGGGTAAATCTGCCCAACGGCAGTACCAAAGTCGTGGCGGTGAATGACGCATCGCTGGCCGCCAGCCTGGTTTTGCAAGTGAGGGCCATCACGCCCAGCGGCAATGTGACGCAGGGGTCGATTCAATCCCTGATCAACGTGACTTACACCTATTCCTGATGATGAAGAACATATGAAAGACTTAATCCGCGTATTTCTGAAATATCTGGGTGCAGCTGCGCTCTTGATTGGCTATTCATCCAGTGCCCATGCCTTTGCTTGCCGAACGGCGGCCGGGGCGACCATCCCTATCGGTGGCGGCAGCGCCAACGTGTTTGTTGATTTGACTCCGCAGATCGGGGTCGGCCAAAACCTGATCGTTGATTTGTCCCGTCAGATATCCTGCCGAAATGATTATCCAGATACTCGAATAGACTACGTTTCTCTGCAAAGAGGCTCGGCCTATGGTGGCGTACTGGCAAGTTTCACCGGTAGCTTTGTGTATGACGGTACTTCTTACCCATTCCCGACAACCTCTGAAACCAAGTCCGTTGTCTATAGAACCACCACTATGACGCCATGGCCCGCCGTGCTTTATCTCACGCCTATCAGCACTGCAGGTGGCGTGGCGATAACCAGTGGTTCTTTGATTGCGGTGTTAAATATGCATCAAACCAATAACGTGGGGGAATCGCATGCGTATATTTGGAATATCTATGCCAGCAATAGCGTGGTGATCCCTACCGGTGGCTGTGATGTCTCTTCCCGCGACGTTACCGTGAATCTGCCAGAATATCCGGGAACGGTATCGATACCGTTGACGGTGCGCTGTGCCCAGAACCAAAACCTGGCCTATTACCTGACTGGGCCAACCACGGATGCCGCGTCCACGATTTTTGCCAACACCGCTTCAGCGCCGGTGGCTCAGGGGATTGGTATTCAGGTTGCCAACCGCAATGGCGCTATTCCGACCAACAGGAACGTCGCGCTGGGGACCGTCGGGAGTTCCGCAGTCAGTTTAGGTTTGACCGCCAACTATGCACGCACTACCGGTCAGGTAGTGGCGGGTAATGTCAAAGCCGTGGTGGGTGTGACCTTTTTGTATCCTTGAATGTGCTTTTGAACAAGGCCTCAAGCTTGGGAGAACGGCGCTAGACACGGTTATTTAGGAGGAAAAATGCAGCAGGCAAATCATCAGCAAGCCGAGCATGCGACAGCGGAAAGCCGCAAGCGAATTCTGGTTGTTGAGCCATCCAGGATCAATTGGATCGGGCTGCAGCGGTTACTGGGGGACGCGGGCAGCACGGAGTTAAGTTTTTGCCGGGTCAGTAAATTGACCGATGCCAAAAAGAAAGTTTATGAATTTAAACCTGATGTGATCTTGTTTAGCTCATTATCTCGTGGCACTGACTATCTGTCGTTATTATCCTTTTTGTCAGATATTGCCAGTTATCATCATAAAACCAACTCGGTGATCTGGTTGCAGCATGATATGGCCTGGATGGTGCAACTTCTCCACGCCTTCGGCGTAGATACGGTATTGATCGATCCGGTTAACCTTTATCAAATCACCCAATGTTTAGGCAGCGATCAGACTGACAAAGCGCCCAAAAATGCGGCTTTATTAGGTAAGCAGGAAAGATTAATTGCGCTGGCCTTACTGCGCGGGCGTAGTGCCACGGCTATCGCTAATGTGACCGGCAAAGATGTACGCACCATCAGCACGCAGAAGAAATCGATCATTAGAAAGTTACAGATGACAACCAATGAGGAGCTCTACCTGCTGGCGGGTAAGCTGGTTTATTTAACCAAGATAAACGGACTGAGTGGTGAGACTCGATGAAAAAAATAATGATTATGCATCCCTGTATTGTTACCTGGCATGGTTTGCATCAGTTATTCAGGCGCAAACTGCCTGACGCTGAGATCGTACCGGCGCACTCCATCTATGATGTGGTATTTGATGATGATTTATCTGATGTTGATCTGATCGTCAGTGAACTCTATGGCCTGAATGAAAATATCACTATGGGGGCGAAGCTGCTGTCGTTTGTTCAATCAGTCAGGCAGGATAAACCGTTACTGATTATGACCGATGTGCCAGGAAAACAGGTGCTGGATTGCCCAGGTTATCTACCAGGGGTGTCCTATATTGCTTTATCTGAGGATATTCGGCAGCTAGTTAATCAGGTCGATCAGGTTCTGGCTGGCAAGATTGTTATCAGTCCGTCTCTGCGTAGTGAACAGGGGGCCAGTCTGCCCAACGCCGATGCCAGACCTTTTTCCCGCTCGGAAATAAAGGTTTATAGCTTATTGCAGGAGGGCTTCAGTATCTCGCAGATAGCGAAGAAGATTTCCCGCAGCGTCAAGACCGTGAGTGCACATAAACGTAACATGATGGGCAAGCTTGGCATTGAGAGTGAAGTCGAGCTCTATGCCTGTTTTAATCAATAGCCCTATATCGGTTACCGCCTGATTTGGAGATCGCTGTCATCAGCGATCTCCGGCGGTGGTGGAGCATGGTTTGCTGAATAATGCACTAAAAGTAAGGTTATTTCGGCGGCTTCAGCCGTTTTTTCGTTTACCCGCTTCCCATATGCCTGCGAATCGTGCCGCATTACTGGCGGTATAGCGTACGGTATGGCGAATATTTCGGTGCCCCAGATAGTCCTGGATCAAACGGGTATCGGCACCTCTTTCCGCCAGTTCATAGCCGCAGGCATGGCGTAGCATATGGGGATGCGTATTGATGACCGTGCCCGCCAGTTCGCCAGCCTGGCGGATAATGCGCCAGGCTTGAGCACGCGATAGCTGGGTTCCTCGCTGAGAAATAAAGATAATGTCCGGGTCTGCACTGGGTTTCCATTGGGCCCTGTGCTGCTTCCATTCCAGAATTGCCTCGCATTCGTCATTCATCAGAGGATGAACGGTAGAGAATCCATTTTTAAGCCGGCGTATATTTATCCGTCCTTCGGCCATTTCAAGATCGCGAAAGCGCAGGCGCAGCAGTTCGCTGATACGGAATCCATGGCGGAAAGCCAGTAAGATCAGGCAGCTATCTCGTACTCCAGTCGGTGTATTTCTGGCAGCACTCATCAGTTTGCGGACTTCTGTTAGAGTGAGAAATTTACGCTGTACCAAAGAAAACTCCTATTTTTTTTCGCTTAAAAAACGCCAGAGTTAGGATTAAATAGAATAAAATTCTTACCTACCGTTATTAAATCCAAAGAGTGCAATAAAAGTTTGTTAAAAGTGCAGTTGGAGGTAATTTCATAGGATAATTCCTATTTGATGTTTATTGTGATGTTACAGGTGACTACCGTCAATATCCAGCATTTACGGGGGAGGGCAATTGCACTGTTTAATTAGCATTGATAATACAGTCTATAATTTGACTGTTTCCCGCAAACATAATGAATATTGGGTTTCTTAATAGAGTAAAGTGTAATGAATTTCACATTTGTCAGAATAAAAAGTTGATGTACAGCGTAGTGAACCGGCACTAGCCAAAAATTGTACATTGAGCCTATCATGATAAGGATAACCCCAAGCCCCTTGCTAGAGACTACCAAATGAATATTCAAATAAAAGTTGATAACAATCTGTTCGACAACCTCTCTGAGAAAGCCCGTGAGGCGTTGCTGGACGAACTGCAAACTCGCGTCCATGAGGTCTACCCGGCTAGTCACCTCACGGTGATTGCTGGGCTGAATGATAAGACTGAGATCGTGACCAGTGATTTTTTTAACGACGTTGAGGCAAAATTGACCGTGCAGGAAATTGTCGACGATGTCATCCTGCATGGCCACTGGCGTAACGCATAGCCCTCACCCCAACCCTTATGTCTTGATCTTCTCCGCCTTAGCGGAGAAGATCCCCGACTGATCATCGGGAGATAGCCGGTGAGCTCCCCCTAACCCTAGTGCCTATGAGCCCGTGGGAGAGATTGTGCCCCGGCTGTCTATTTCCCTGTCGCCTTGTAGACCGAACGGTATCCTGTGCCTATGAGCACCTACATATAAGGATGGTCCGGCGATAAATTTCAGACATGGTTATGGAGTGCCATAATGCGTAGAACCCCTGTCGGCGTTGATATCGCTAAACACAAATTTGATGTCGCCGTACTGCTGGACAATCAGAAGTATAAAACCAAAAAGTTTGCCAATACCCCTTCTGGATGCCGCGAGTTCGCAGCCTGGTTGAGCCGCTTTGGCGACTGTCATGTCTGTATGGAAGCCACCGGGAGCTACAGCACGGAACTGGCCACTTATCTGGCAGACAACAACTACCACGTCAGTCTGATGAACCCGGCGTGTATCCATTCCTTCGGCAATACAGAACTGGCCCGGAACAAAACGGACAAAAGCGATGCAGCGATGATAGCCCGCTACTGCGCACTGCATCAGCCTGCCCCGTGGTTCCCAGCCCCGTTGAGCGAGCGCCAGTTGACCGCGTTGGTCAGGCATCTTAAGAACCTGGAAGAGATGCGTCAGATGGAAGAAAATCGCCTGGAGGTGGCCGAAGCAGTCATCGTCCCTTCACTCAATGAGCACATCGCCACGTTGGATGAACTGATACGAGAAACGAAAAAGAAAATCAGTCAGCACATCGATGATAACCCTGACCTGAAACGGGACAGCGAGTTGCTAAAAAGTATCCCTGGAGTGGGAGAGATGCTGAGCTCCAGCCTGCTGGCCTTCGCAGGAAACCTGCGTCGGTTCACCAGCAGCAAGGCCCTGGTAGCGTACGCAGGACTGAATCCACAGCGATGTGAGTCGGGGATGTTTAAAGGGAAAAGCCGGTTATCGAAAGTGGGGCACGGTGAGCTGCGAAGTGCGTTATACATGCCCGCGGTAGTGGCAGGCCAATACAATGTTGTGGTTAAAGACTTAACAGAAAGGCTGAAGTTGCGTGGGAAGTCGGGCAAAGAAAGAGTGTGTGCGGCGATGCGAAAGTTGCTGCAACTGGCCTATGGTGTGGTGAAATCAGGAAAGACATTTAATGCGGAAATACCGCTTGCCGGATAGCCGACAAGACGGTATCTCTCCCACAGGGAGAGGGAGCTGTTAACCCCTGCTCGTTGGGTAGTAAAGCGATAAGCTCAGCACACTCGATCTCTTTCTCATCCAAAGTGAATCCCCTAAGGGAGAGGGAGCTGTTAGCCCCTGCTCGTTTGGTAGTAAAGCGATAAACTCAGCACACTCGATCTCTTTCTCATCCAAAGTGAATCCCCTAAGGGAGAGGGAGCTGTTAACCCCTGCTCGTTGGGTAGTAAAGCGATAAGCTCAGCACACTCGATCTCTTTCTCATCCAAAGTAAATCCCCTAAGGGAGAGGGAGCTGTTAGCCCCTGCTCGTTTGGTAGTAAAGCGATAAACTCAGCAAACTCTTCCACAGGGAGAGGAGGCTTGTTAGTCCCTACTCTTTGGAAGTAAAGAAGTCATCTCAGTAAACTTGAATGCCCCCTATCCAAGATATATCACCGCATTTTCAGCCCACTCGATCGGTTCTCTGGAGAGGGGAGCTGTCAGTTGGAAGTAAAGAAGTCATCTCAGTAAACTTGAACGCCCCCCATCCAAGACACATCACCGCATTTTCAGCCCACTCGATCGGTTCTCTAGAGAGGGGAGCTTTCAGTTGGAAGTAAAGAAGTCATCTCAGTAAACTTGAACGCCCCCTATCCAAGATATATCACCGCATTTTCAGCCCACTCGATCGGTTCCCTCTCCCTGTGGGAGAGGGTTAGGGTGAGGGCCCGTGCTTTACCCATCCAGATGCTCTCCCTGTGCCGTATTTTTCCCGCCCAACATGGAAAAAATGAAAGTTCGACATATACTTATGGTGCAAAACATCAATTTGTTATTGAAAGCCGTTTTATCCTGGTTTTGCTAGACCATAAGGAGCGCTAATGACCTATCACCTACTTACCCTGTGGGATATTCTGGTTACCACGTTTTCATTTTTCTTTTTCATCGCCTACCTGTTTATCCTGTTCCAGGTCGTCTCCGACCTGTTTCGCGATCACCAACTGAGCGGCTTTTATAAGGCAGTATGGATTGTGTTCCTGCTGTTCATCCCGCTGTTAACGTCCCTGGTCTATCTGATTGCCCGTGGTAAAGGCATGGCCGAGCGGCATCGTGCGCAGGTGCAAAAATCCGTCTCTGCCACCAACGAATATATCCGCGGTGTCGCGGGTAAATCGCCAGCCGAGCAGATTGCAGACGCCAAAAAGCTGTTGGATGACGGTGTGATCACCGAAAGTGAATACCAGCAGTTGAAGGCTAAAGCACTGGCCTGAGGTTGAAGTGGGCAGGAAATATGACATGAGAGAGAAGGGGGGCCGCAAGCTCCCCTAATAACCCATATTCGGCAGTGAACCCACCTTGAGATCTCTTGCAATCTACCGTTCAACCAAGCGCCGCCGTTGGTCATTATATGGCTGAACCGCTATTGCCTCCCTGCTGGTCGTAGGCCGGCAAGAGGGTCGTGCTGATTATCGATTTGAAATCGTGAGGAACATCTCAGATCGCCTTGTGCAGTGGTATCGCAAAATAATACCAGCGTGTTGTGGTTTGCCGGGGTTCGGGTAATGTAGACAAACTCATCCGGATTACAGACTACATTGTTAACGGTTAAATACTCCTTGTAGTCGGCCACATTGGTTTCCAGATCGTCTCTATCAATATAGACAGAACATTGATTGATCGTGGCAACTCTATTGTGGCTGTCAAAAAAACGTGCGCTTTGCGATTGATTGCTGACCAGCAGGATCAGCATAACCAGGATGAACGCCGTAAATAGGCCATAGCGCAATAGCTTGTTCTGGTTTAAAACCGTGCGTTCTGGCGGCAGAGTTTCGGCCTGTGAGCTCTCGACTGGGAGCGGATCTGGCTTATTGCTTTGCTGCACTATGACGTTGGCGCTCTCTTCTTGCTGTATTTCAACGGTGCCGGAAAAAACCACTCCGACTTTGGGAACCGTGCGGATGATGTTTTTGCTCAGCCCGGCTTCCCGCATCCCTTTTCTTACCAATGAGATGTTCTGATAGAGGGTATTGGCAGTGACATACTGGCCATGTTTTTGCCAGACTTCATTGAAAAAGTCGCTTTGACTGATTACCTCGCCCGGGCGTTGCAACATTAATTGCAGGCAACGGCTTGCAGGAACGTTTAAAACGGTTTCTTTGCCTCGAGCGCGCAGCGGGCACAGACGGTGCTCTTCGGGAAGGTACAGAACGGTATCGTTAATGATTATTTTTTTATTCATTTTCAATATATTAAATTTTGATTGTCTCAATGCTCAGCTTGTTTAAGTATAGATTATAAGTCTTAACAGGCGTGAAAAATCAGTAACATTTCATACTCATTAAAAAAACAAAGTGTTAATGAAAAATCTTAAATGAGAGTCGCTGTCATTTAAGAACGATTGAGAACGCTCCGTTATGATTTGATATTTTTTATTAATTTCTTGAATTTTAAGTGTATTTTTGTTTTTTATCAATAATAAAACTACTTCACTCAGAATAATCCCATCAATGACCTAGTATTTGTTCCATCAGCAAGGGGGAGCGAAGTAAAGCGGCTTCATCTTACTGAGGTAAAGGATAGATTCACCGGTAGCGTCTTTTATATATCGGCGTAACAGATAAATCTTAATCGTAGGTTTGTAGGTAATTGATTGAATGTTAATGAGTAAAAAATAATAGCCAGCGATAAATGTCGCAAGATAAAAATCTTTGACATTTATGACTACTAAAATGAGGTGAAGTAATGAGATATGAAAAACACCAGGATGATTCGCGTCAGCTAGCGTTAAATGCTGATCGAGCTTTGTTTTTCGGTATTTAAGGCTGTTGCGAGACTTTTAGAGATAGCAATGTGATCATCTTGGCGCGGTTGCCATAGTGGAAATTGCTCCTATAATGTCTCACCTAAGGGAGGTTTGTTATTTTTGTTATTAAACCAAAATAATAATCCGAGATGCATATGGAAAATAGACTTTATGGATTCCTAATTGATGATGACATTCAATTCGATATTGCCAATCGAAGACTCCTTTATTACTCTGATGGAGCTTCTGAGCGCACCCTGTTTTTCAAGGTTATCTCTCTAAACGAGATCCAGACCCGATTACTGATTTATTTGCTGGCGAATAGCCGGGATGCCGTCATCTATAAAAATGACATAATGAAAAACGTTTGGGAGGAGATTAATTTATCTTCGTCCAGCCAGCGTTTATGGCATGCAATAAATGAATTGCGTAAGAAACTGGCGTCACTTGGGCTCCCGGAAGATTTTATAGCGAACGTTCATGGTATTGGCTACTCCGTCGATAACCAGCGAGTCTCTTCGCTATTTGTTAAGTAAGTTGTTGTTAATATAAATGCTGGAGTCATCTAGCTATATCCATCCCCATGGGTATTCACCAGGCCATTTTAATGGATATTAAAATGGTATTCATAATACAAGGTAAGTAGGAATATATATGAAAAAGTTAGCAATCGCTGCATCCCTGATCGCTGTTTTCGGTACTGTTGGCCTGGCCCAGGCAGCTTCTACCGGTACCATCACTTTTAACGGTGAACTGACTGCCAACACCTGTGACGTCGTAGTTGATGGCCAGGGTGCGGACGCGACCGTCATTCTGCCAACCGTCGGCACCAACCAACTGCAAAACGCTGCTCGCACAGCAGGTGATACCGGTTTCGTGATGTCCCTGAGCAACTGTTCAGGGACCCTGGAGACTGCCTCCGCTTTCTTCCAGGCGGGTTCTTCTGTTGATACGGTGACTGGCCGCCTGTTTAACACGACTGGTACGGCTACCAACGTCAGCCTGCAATTGCTGGACGCTTCCAGCCCGACTCAGGCCGTGATCAAAGCCGGTAGCCAAGAGCAGACCACCGCGATGACGTATAAAGACGTTACCAGCGGTAGCACCACACTGCCGTACATCGTTCGCTACTACGCAGAGGCAGCAACCACTGCGGGTACCGTAGTCAGCAACGTTGTTTATTCTATTCAGTACCAGTAATGGACTGTGGGAGGGGTACGCCCCTCCCAATCTGTCAGTTCCCGGAGTTTATGATGAAATTACTCTCTACTAATGTGCTAAAAGTTGGCGTTGTTGCCGCCGCAGCCTTGTTCAGCGTCAGTAGCCTGGCCAGCGTGGTGATTAGTGGTACGCGGGTGATTTACCCCTCTGATGCCAAAGAAGTCAGCGTCAAAATCAGTAATGGCGGTCCATCACCGGTGTTGTTGCAAAGCTGGATCGATAACGGTGACGCCGACGCCAAACCGGCCGCGATCAAGGTGCCGTTTGTCCTGACGCCCCCGATGAACCGTGTGGAGCCGAGCAAGGGCCAGACGTTACGTATCAGCTACGCCGGTGGCTCGCTGCCGATGGATAAAGAATCGGTGTTCTGGCTGAACGTACTGGAAGTTCCGGCCAAAACCCAGGCTAAAGTGACCGAGAACCGCTTGCAGATGGCTTTCCGTTCGCGCATCAAGCTGTTCTATCGCCCTGCGGGTCTGCAAGGTAACGCCAATGAAGCGGCTAAAGCGCTAACCTGGAACAGCCAGGGTAACCGGGTACAGGCCAGCAACCCAACGCCGTATTATGTCTCGTTGGTCAACCTGTCGGTTAATGGCAAAAAACTTGACCATGCGATGGTGGCCCCCCGTAGCACAATGACATTGGACTTGGCGGGCAGTGCAGGTAGTAAGGTTACAGGGAGTTTCGTAAATGATTACGGTGCGGTTAATACTTTTGATGCAGTGATAAAATAACGCCCCCGCTATATAAAACACTCTCGCATTAATCGGTTGACCGCTATTCAGGAATCAGTTCTTGAAGGGATATCTATGTCTAAATATTTTCAATATGGCCTGTGTAGCCAGTTATCGCCACTGGCCATAGCTATTTTATCAACTTTTTTTGCGGCTAACGTTAATGCTGAGAACGCGGTTTCTGCACCACAAGACATCGCCAAAAATCTTGAGTTCGATGCGTCATTCCTGAATGTGGATGATGAGAAGTCCGTGGACCTCAGTCGTTTTGCCAATGGCTCTTCGGGATTGCCTGGGATCTATAAAACGGCTTTATATGTTAATAATCAACCGATCAGCAATACTGACATTGAATTCAAAGCGCGGACAGATAAAAGCGTTTATCCCTGCCTGACCCGCGAACTGATTAAAAACATTGCGTTTGATTACGCCAAGCTGCCAGCGGATTTTTTAACCTCGCTGGACAAAGGGGATGTCTGCTTCGATCTCCAAAGCAAGTTACCGGAAGCTCAGGTGAATTACGACAGTAATGAGCAACGTCTGGATATTGTGGTGCCGCAGGTTTACATGCTCAACACCGCCCGCGGCACCGTTAGCCCGGAGCTGTGGGACAGCGGCGTACCGGCACTCTTGATGGGCTACAACGTCAACGGCTACACCAGCGAATCGCACGGTAATACCTTCAATTCGCTGTTTGCTGGCGTGAACGCCGGGCTGAATGTCGGCGCCTGGTATCTCCGTCACAACGGGTCTTATACCCGGATGGACAACGGACCGAACCAGTACAACAACCTCAATACTTATTTGCAGCGCGATATTCCAGTACTCAAGGCGCGCGTGTTGATGGGCCAATCGAACACCACCGGGCAACTGTTCGATACGCTGCCGTTTACTGGTATTCAGTTAGCTACTGATGAGCGGATGTTGCCGGAGTCCCTGCGCGGTTATGCGCCGGATATCCGTGGCATTGCCCGTACCAACGCCCGCGTTACCGTACGCCAGGGCGGTCAGGTGTTGTATGAAACCACGGTCACCCCGGGCGAGTTCCTGATCAACGATCTGTACCCGACCGGCTACGGCGGGGATCTACAGGTCACTGTACGTGAGTCCGACGGTACCGAGCAGACTTTCAGCGTGCCTTATGCTTCGGTGGCCCAACTGCTGCGGCCTGGGTCATCACGGTATTCGATCACCGCAGGTGAAGTACGTAGCGATAACCTGCGTGAGAAACCGGCGCTGTATCAGGGCACCTACCAGTTGGGGTTAACTAACGCCATCACTGGCTATGGTGGCCTGCAGGCCAGCCAGGATTACTACGCACTGCAGTTGGGTGCGGCGGTAGGCACGCCGATTGGTGCCTGGGCATTTGATGTTACCCAGGCGCGTACTCATTTGGGGAACGGCACCGATGCCAATGGCCGACATGAGTCGGGTAATAGCCTGAGTGGGCAAAGCTACAAGGTGAGCTACAGCAAGCTGATCAGCGAAACCAACAGCAATCTGTCGCTGGCAGCGTACCGCTTCTCAACCGATGGCTTTATGGACTTTATGACCGCGATGCAGACTCGTGACGCGGTAGCAGAAGGGTTCTCGCCGGAGTCGATCTCGCGAGCCAAAAATCGCCTGACGGTGACTGCGGGACAAGGTCTGCCGGAGAACTGGGGCCAGCTGTATATCAGCGGCTCCTTGCAGAATTACTGGAACAAAGACGGCAGCGAGAAGCAGTACCAGATAGGTTACAACAATCGCTACAAGGACCTGTCCTACGGCCTGAGCATTAACCGCAGCTTCTCCAGCCTGGGTACGGCGCAGACCAACTATCTGTTGAGCTTCAGCCTGCCGTTGGGGCGTAGCGACGAAACCCACACGCCACAGTTGCGGATGGACTTGTCCCATGACAGCAGCGGCCGTTATGGCCAGCAGGCTACGGTATCCGGCACCACAGGGCAGGATAACCAGTTCAGCTATGGCGTGACGGCGATGAATGCCAATCAGGGTATGGGTTCCAGCGGCTCGCTGAACGGTAACTACCGTAGCCCGGCCACGGCATTGAGCGGTACTTACAGCACGGGTAAAGGCTATCAAAGCGCCTCTGCCGGGATGAACGGTACGGTGATCGCCCACTCTGGCGGGGTGACCTTTACACCGTACACGTCGGACACCTTCGCGCTGGTGGAAGCCAAAGGTGCAGAGGGTGCTAAGGTTTCCTCATATTCCGGCGTGAGCATTGATTCACGAGGATACGCGATAGTGCCTTACCTGAATCCGTACCAGATGAACGAGATCAGTCTCGATCCGAAAGGGACGGCGGCCGGTGTGGAATTGGATAACACCAGCCAGAAAGTGGCGCCATATTCCGGTGCGGTGGTGAAGGTGAAATATACTACTAAGCAGGGGACGCCAATTCTGGTGAACGCAACCTATCAAGGGGAGCCGGTACCGTTCGGGGCCGATATCTTTGATAGCAAAGGCAACAGCGTAGGCTCAGTGGGCCAGGGCGGGCAACTGTATGCGCGTGTGGCGCAAGACAAGGGCCAGTTGCAAGTGAAATGGGGAGAAGGTGGTGAGATGCAATGTACCGTCAGCTATATGCTGATGCCTATGGCCAAGGGCCAAGAGCAGATACAACAATTCAATTCGCCTTGCACGACGATGGCCCCTGCCAGTTCCCTGCGGTCGAAACTGGCGAACAATGACACGCTATCGGCTGTTAACGAGGGTTAACAGCCAGGCATGACAACTGTTTTCCTTTCTGGTAACGCCTGCCAGAAAGAGGGTTAATGAATGATGAAATTATCGATAAATAAAGTGTCGGGTCTGCTCGGCGGTATTTTGTTAAGTGTTATCAGCGCCAATAGTTGGGCTGTGGCGAATTGCTCGTTTGATGCTGGTGCAACCCAAACGGAAACGGTGCCGCTGAGCCCGCCGGTGATTTCTGCTGGGGTTGATATTCCCGTGGGGACCGTGCTTTATCAAGGCAGTTGGTTGATGAAAAACACCAAGATGGGCTGCCAGTGGGCACAGGCCGACGTGGGTAAATCATTTTGGTACAGTAGCTCAACGCTGATTAGCAATGCTCCGTTGCCTCTGAGCGGCTTGATGACCGGCCCGTTTGCGGGCGCAGTCTATCAAACGAATATTCCCGGGATTGGCGTGGCTATCTCACGTACTCCTGATGGCAGCCCGATAATACCTAATCGGCCAGCAGTGACCACCGATGTAGAGAACCCTATCAGGCAGGTTGGCAATGAGTTAGGTGGAGCGCTTAACTTTACCGGTTCAACACGTTATATCTCGCTAATTAAAACAGGGCCGATCACCCCCGGTAGCTTTACATTAAGCGGGGCAAATCTCCCGAGTATCAAGACTATGCTTGAACAACCGGTGAATAGCCATCCTGGCTCCGTCGCTGTCACCGGGCTGCCGTTTACTTTTTATAATATCAATTTCCAGGGGACTCTGACGGTCTCTACGCAAACTTGCACCACCCCGGTGGTTGCTGTTTACATGGGGGCTTATGAAATAGGCGAGTATTTTGGCCGAGTGGGAGCGGCCACTCCTTGGCTTGATGCGTCTATCAATCTGACCAACTGCCCGACATTTTACGGTTTTTATAATGCGACCAATACCACGAAACTGATGGATTACAACACGGGATTGGCGACGGTTTCCAATGCACTGAATAACAATATTGGTGTGAGATTAACCCCGACAACGTCGGTGATCGATGCTGCCAATGGGATTATGGCTATTGATTCGACGGTATCTGGCGCGGCTTCAGGCGTAGGCATCCAGATTGGCTGGGGTGAAAGTAGCCAGGCGCCGACGATGTTCAACTTTGCCGCGGAACAAACGGTGACACTGCCGAAAGATGGCAGCCGAACCATTCGCATCCCTTTGTCTGCCCGTTATATTCAAACGGCTGCGAACCCTACGCCGGGTCTGGCGAATGGCAAAGTGACGTTTACGATTAATTACTATTGAGCAACAAAAAATTTGCCTCTCGGATAAATAAAGACGGTTGACCCTAGTTAGCGCAGCCACCAATTCCAACTTTATTCTTTCTGTCATGGCCTACATAGATTATGAGAAAGAGGATATTACTCATGAAAAGATCGACAGATAAAGTATCAGGATTGTTGGTGGGAATAGTGCTAGCGGTTATCTCTTGCCCAAGCTGGGCAACGTTTACCGCGACGCTGACAGGCGGCCAGCAAACCGTCATCGTTCCCTTGAGCCCACCGGTGATTTCGGCCGGTGTAGATGTGCCAGTGGGGACGGTAATATATCAGGCAAGCTTGACCATGAAAGATACCTATATTGAAGGGAAATGGGTTGCCTCCGATGTTGGAAAATATCTGTATTATGCGACATCATTGAGTTTAAAGACTACGCCAAAACCGCTCTCCGGCCTGACAACCGGACCTTATGCCAATGGAGTGTATGAAACCGGTATCCCAGGTATCGGTGTGGCGATTATCACCGGCGTGTCAAATAGAGCGATAACCCCCACCAAACTTTATGCTGAGGGGCAGAATTTATTAGACTCATCATTAGGTATTAGAATTACCCCTATCGGCGCAAGCTCACCGAGAAGTATTGTATTGGTTAAAACGGGCCCTCTGGTACCAGGAACCTACAGCATCAATGGTGCAAATTTCCCTACCACTCAGGAGGCGATTGACTATTCACCCACTAGCCACACTAATGCCGTAACGATCACTGGGTTACCATTGTATTATTGGATCTTCAGTTTTCAAGGCAGTATAACGGTATCAGCACAGACCTGTTCCACACCTGTTGTTGCTGTTTACTTGGGGAGTTACGATATAAATGAGTATTTTAGCACGGCGAATGCCGCCACTCCCTGGGTTGATGCATCAATTAACCTGACTAACTGTCCTCAATTCTACGGCTTTTATAATTCGACAAATGCGCCGCTATTAATGAATTACAATACCGGGAGCAGCACGACTACCACTTCGCTGAATAACAGCCTGGGTGTGCGCCTAACGCCAACAACCACGGTGCTGGATGCCACCAATGGCATTATGGCTATCGACTCAACGGTATCCGGAGCGGCCAGCGGCGTGGGCATCCAACTCGGCTGGGGGGAGAGTGCTCAAGCACCGACGCCGTTTAACTTCTCGGCAGAGCAGAGCATCACATTACCGAAAGACGGTAGCTCAACCGTTCGGATCCCCCTGGCTGCCCGCTATATTAAAACGGCTGCAACACCGACGCCGGGCAAGGCGAATGGCAAAGTGGTATTTACCATTAACTATTATTGAGTTGTGGCCCGTAGATAGCATAACTCATAACTATACGAACGTTCCACTCGCCATATTTGGGCCTCGGTTTGCTGTGACAGCGATGAGATGGAGATGTGTTTTTATAAAGGAGCGCCATTACTATGCCTGGGAAAATTAATATCATTACTGATAACTATTATTTTTTTGTTGGGCTCAAGGCGTATTTGCATGCCGAGGGGCGAGTGATTAACCAAATGGCACTCAATGAACTGAAAAACACCAGTGCCAGTAGCTTTGGTAAAGAGGATGTGCTGGTGTTTTATATGTTGAATTCAATCAGTGAAATGTCGTTCTTGATTGCCGTTGCCAAATTCCCTGGGAAAATAATTTTTTTGCCAACCGCAATGAAAATAAAGTTCAATCTGAGTGTTGAGCGGCATATTGCCTTGGCAGAGGATGCTGATGTAGACGCGGTGTTTAATGAGTTAGTCAACATAGTCGGTGGGGAGCTTCCTGTTGCTACTTTTCTCCAGGATAGCTTAACCCGCAGAGAGAAGGCCGTGCTGCTGTCTATGATCGATGGCATGAATATGCAGGCCATCGGCCACAGTTTACGTATCTCAACCAAAACCGTGTATACCCACCGGCGTAATGCCTTGCAAAAGCTGGGGGTGCGTAACCTGTTTCAGGCATGCCCAATTAAACCCAACGTGCTCAATTCAGCCATTTTTTCCGGTTGAAACCACGGCCAGTACCGATTGGGCACTGGCCGTGGTTAACCTACCTTATTTCGCTGGTGCCGGGCCGATATTGTCATGCGAGAAGCAGAAGCAACTGGACTACAATAACTAGTACAACAGCCTGTCTTATGGCCCGAGTCAAGCCGCAGTTTCTCCAGCCTAGGCACGGTGCAGACCAACTTAACGGTGGGGTATCTTAGCCTTATTTAACGTCGCAAGTGTGTTACACCACTGTGTCAGAGGAAGTAAAATGAACAAAATATTGCAATATATGACAGGTGTGCTGGTATGCATGGCTGTCGGCAATAGTGCTTGGGCTGCGGTGGTGTGCTCACCGTTGAATGGTGCACCGCGTACCGATACCGTTCAACTAAGCCCGCCAGCAATTTCAGCAGGGACAGATATTCCCGTTGGGACGGTGATTTATCAAGGGCGATGGATAAGTGGTGAAACCGGTCTCAGCGTGATGAAATGTGCCTCGGCGGTCGATACCTCAATGTGGTTTAATATTGCGTGGAGTATTGATCAGGCACCGATGCCGCTGGCCAACTGGAGCGGTAGCCCTTTCGCTGGCGCGGTTTATCAAACTAATATTCCAGGGGTCGGCGTTGCCATCTCGCGCAGCCCGGACAGTGAAGCGTTCATCTTGGGTCAACCTTTTTATCGATTCCCATCTGACACGAGCAGTCCGGTGACCGGCGGTTCGTATGAGCCTTATCTGACAAGCCGGGATATCTATGTGTCGCTAATTAAAATAGGCACTATCGCGCCGGGAAATTATATTCTCGACTCAGCAAAGTTACCGACCCCTAGCATATCGATAACAAATCCATTATCTCATCCGGCGACTACCGGGCTACCTATCAAAGCTTATATTGTCAAACTTCAAGGCCAGCTAACGGTATCGGCGCAGACCTGTACGACACCGGATGTGAATGTCAATTTAGGTAGTTTTGATATCAATAAAAATTTCACCGGTCGGGGGGCTACGACTCCGTGGGTAGATGCATCGATCGCATTAACCAATTGCCCGACCTTTTTCGGTTTTTATAACGTCGCCAACAGCACGCTGATGTTTGATTACACTCTTGGCGGCGGGAAGGTTGCCAATTCAACCAATAACAGCATCGGTGTGCGCCTGACCCCAACCACCTCGGTGATTGATGCAGCAAATGGTATTATGGCTATCGATTCGTCGGTTTCCGGTGCGGCAGCGGACGTAGGTATCCAGATCGGCTGGGGCAATAGCAGCCAAACGCCAACCTTGTTTAATTTTGCAGGGGAGCAGACGTTGACGCTGCCGAAAGACGGTAGCCCAACCATTCGTGTCCCGCTGGCTGCCCGCTATATTCAAACCGCAACGAGCGTTTCTCCGGGCAAGGCGAATGGCAAAGTGGTGTTTACCATTAACTATTATTGAGTTGCGGCCAGCGCCGATTGGGTGCTGGCCGTGGTTAACCGACCTTATTTCGTTGGTGCCGGGCCGATGTTGTCATCAATACGCTTGAGCATATAAGGGAAGAACGGGTTTGAGGACAGACGCATCAGTGAGTCCAGCCCGACCACCAGCACTGCCCGCTCGCCACGTGCCGCAAAGGTCCCCAGGCTGATACCGTACTGATTGCGTGGTTCCGGGTAACGCCCGTACAGGGAATCACTCAACGGGAATGGCAAGGCCACGTGCGACAGCGAGAAGATATCCGGCAAGTAGGTGATACCGAGCAGATCCGTGGTCTCTGCCGTTTGCCCTGCGACGATGGTACGAGCCTCGGTATCGGTAGTTTCTGGCGTTACGTTAGTGACTATGGTGGCCGTATAGTTACGCGGAGGCGGTGGTAGCAGCCGCGGCAGCGCGGTATAGGATGAGCTTCTGAGTAACGGCCCAAACGCCACCGCCTGGTTTAAATCAAATAACACCACCTCACTGCCGTTGGCTGGCAGGTGGTTATACAGGGCGGTGATTACCGCACGGGTGCTGACGGTAGAATCCATCACCGATTGGAACGTCAGGATCGGCGGCAATTCGCCCATTTTGCCGTTGCGTGAATCGGCGGCAATCTGCTTTTGCAATGCCTGGGTAAGCTGGAAGGACTGGCGTGCCGCATTTACCGGGAACGAATTGTATTTGAACGGGTTAAACTCCGGCACAATCCCCAACCAGGCCGCCTTGGCAAACGCCGGGAAGATGGCAGGCCAACCGGCAATACCGGCAAAACGAGCAAAGCTGGTGACGCCGATCATCGGCGAAATCAGCACTACACGCTGGGGTTTCGTCAGGCGGGGGTCATCCAACGCATCCAGCGTGTATTTCATCGCCAATGCGCCGCCGTTAGAGAAGCCAACGATATGCAGCGGTACGTCGTCACCCGCCAGGCGTTTGGCTTCACGGATCGCCAGGCGAGTGGCTGCCATCCAATCCTGCCAGTCTACGTCGGTCAACGCACCCGGTACGGTACCGTGCGCGGGTAAACGAATACCGACCGCCACATAACCATATTCACGGTAATTATCTGCGATATGCCGCAGGCTGTAAGGGGTATCGGTCAAACCATGTAACAGCACCACGGCGCCTTTCGGTTTGCCTTCCGGCATCATAATGTAGGAGCGGTTCCAGTCGGTAGGAAACTTTTCGGGATAGATTGGGCTGTTGACATAGTAGCGGTTCAACGAGGTCTGCTGGCTGCTGTCCAGCTTGTCGGTCACATTCTGGCGGACCTCTTTGAAAATGGCGTCCTCGGCAGTTAGATAATCCGCCCAACTGGCCTTATCGATCTCATCGGCGCGCATTTCATTGGGGACAAAGGTATGCCAAAGCTGTAACGATGGCCCACGCTGAGTATCATAAACTCGCATGCCCAGCGCTCCGACGATTAACACCACCAGCAGCAGGGCAATGCGTTTAATCCATTTGATAAACATCAGGTTTAACTCCGTTTTTTATTGTAATGGCCGAGCCGGAAAACTCGCTATTATCCCGCAAGGAGAGATCGTCCCTGGAGCCGGTATCGCAGTAGTAAGGAGCCATATTGCGGTCTGGCTCCTAAACCTTGAAGTAACCTATTCCTTTTAGCGTGGTGAGACGGTGGTGGTGGTGCCATTGGTCACCAGTGCAACGCGTTGCCCTGTATGGAACTGGGTTGAGCCCTGTGCCTGAACGACCACGATATTCACGCCATCATCTCGGCGCACTTCCAGTTCCACCCCGGCGCTGCGATTCATGGCACTTTGGATACCTGAGCCAGCGGCTGCGCCCCCGACGGCACCCGCTGCGGTTGCCAGATTGCGTCCGGTGCCACCACCTACCGTGTTACCCAGGAAGCCACCGACTACGGCCCCGCCAATAGCCCCAGCGGCGTTGGTGCCATCACCCCCCTGGATGGTGACCGGCCGCACGGACACCAGCGTGCCATAAGTGACGAAGTTGGCCTGCCTGGCCTGTGCTGCAGTAAAGGTATCGCCGGAAGCGGTGCGATTAGCGTTACATCCGCTGAGAACGGCGGCAGCAAGAGCGACAACAATGATGGTTTTATTCATGAGAAAACTCCGGGCAAGTTAAGTGCGCAAAGAGACAGTCGCTGTCTCATGCAAATAAGTATGGCAGGAACTTGATTTTATTCAGGCGGTACGAAAAAAAATTATAATCGGGCGTAAGAATAAGGATTAAGCGTTTTAGTGTGTTGTTTTACGTCAATTAACCAAGAATATTCTCATTAATCAGTGTTGTTAATTGTTCAGCAGGGGATAAATGTATCGCGGGGGTGACAGCCTGAACGATCCGGGAAGGGGGAAGAATTGACGGGAGAAGCCAGAACAGATCTGGTGTTCTCCCGATGTTATCTGAGGATAACGTTAAGGCTTAACGACAGCCACGTCCGCCGTGCATCCCCGCTCCACCCATCCCGTGGCCCATCATCGGTACGCCAGCCTTGGCCAGATCGGTATCGAGCGCCACACGCTGTTGGTACAGGTTATCACGCAATGCGGTGATTTCTTTGCTCACGGCCAAGATCTTCTGCTCATCCAAAGGCTTGCTGGTCAGCAATGCCTGATATTCGTATTGCTTGGACATCAGTTGTTGGCGCAGATCGGCGGTTTTCAACTGGAATTCATCAAAGGCTTTCTGGCTGACGGCTTGCTGTTCAGGCGTCAAGTTCGCGCGGTTACCGTGCTGATAACCCATCCCCTGATGAGTTCCCTGTGCATTGGTCATGTTTGCGCGGTTGCCATTTTGCGCCAGCGCGGTAGTGCTAACACCGGCCAGCAGGGCAACGGAGATAATGGCGGCGAAGGTGGTTTTAGTTAGCGTCATGATTGATTTCCTTTGGTTGAGGGTTCATGGATTCCATTTCTTTAGTTGCAACCGTCGTGCCAGCTTCAGGCTGGCATGGGAATTGTATAGATCCAGGATCGCCGTTAGGGCTTGGCTATCTCAGCCAACGGGCGCCAGCCAAGGAACTCCAGCATGCAGCGCGTTAAGTTTATGACAGTAATAAAAATAACTGATGGTGGAGGATGGCCGTTTGCTGGTCGCCATCCAGAGATAAAGTGGGTTATTTTTACTCGCCATACTGATAGTGTGGGTAATACTTACCCGCACGCTGGCGTGCCGGTTGCAGAGGAAGCCAATGGAATTTAAAACCAAATCGACGCTCTTACCTGCCTGGATTGCGATCGCCGCGGTCGCGTTACTGCTTGGCATTATCATCACGCTGGCCATTAAAGATCTGCAGCGTGGGCGTGAGGTGGAGATCCAGACGCTACGAGAAAAAAGCGCGGTGTTGATGAGTTCGTTTGAATCCGGTGCTCGTACCGGTATGGGCATGCGCTGGCGTCACGATCAGCGTCAAACCCTGTTGGAGGAGATGGCCTATCAGCCGAACGTGCTGTACATCGCCATTACCGATCGCTCTGGCCGCATTCTGGCGCACAGCGATCCGCAACGTGTTGGCCAGCAGCTGTATAGCCCGCAACAGATGGCTGAGCTGAAGATTTCCAGCGATGCACAGTGGCATATGACGACCTTTGATGAGCCGCAGGCTCAGCAGCAGAATGCTTTCGAAGCCTACCGTTGGTTTAAGCCGCTCAAGCGCGGTAGCGGCCACTCCGGCCATATGATGAACCGATCGCGTATGCAGGAGGCTGCCGAGCCTCAGGATGATGAGCAGGCCGTCATTTTTGCGGCGTTAGACACTGTCGCGCTGGATGCCGCCCAGGCAAAGGATATGCGCAACACCTCCATTTTGCTGTCCATCCTGCTGTTGCTGGCGTTAGCCAGTTTGTTGGCGCTGTTCTGGGGGCGGCGTTATCAACGTTCCAGCCAACAGTTGCAGGACTCAAGGGCCTTCTCCAGCGAAATTATCAGTAACTTGCCGATGGGCTTGATCACCACCAATGATCAGCACCAGATCCGGGTGGTTAACCATGCGGCAGAAGTGATGCTGGGTTGTAGTGCCGCCGAGCTGTTTGGCCAGCCTAGCCATCAGGCGCTGCCAGCCGAATGGCAGCAGCTGGCGCAGAAAAGTAGCCACGGCCAGCCTATTATCGAACAGGATATTGACCATCGTCTGGCTGGTGGGCAGAGCCTGCCGTTGAGCATCAGCGTGGCGAATATTGTTAATCACAGCGGCCATTTTCTGGGCAACGTGTTTATCTTCCGCGATATGCGGGAGATTCGCCAACTGCAAGCGGAGATCCGCCGCAAAGAAAAGCTGGCGGCTATCGGCGATTTAGCGGCTGGCGTAGCCCACGAAATCCGCAACCCGCTTTCCTCCATCAAAGGCTTCGCCAAGTATTTTGCCGACCGCTCGCCTGCGGGTAGCGAACAGCATGAACTGGCCAAGGTGATGGCGAAAGAGGTCGATCGTCTCAACCGGGTGATCACCGAGTTGCTGGCGCTGGTGCGCCCTGCAGATCTGCGTTTGCAACGGGTGGCGATTAACGAGGTGATCGCACATTCGCTGCACCTGATCCGTCAGGATGCAGAGAGTAATAATATCGACCTCCGCTCCCGTTGTGATGAAGCTTTGCCGCTGGTGGAGATCGACCCCGATCGCCTCACTCAGGTGTTGTTGAATCTGTATCTCAATGCCATCCAGGCGATTGGCTCGGATGGCGTACTCGAGGTTGACGTTGAAGCGACCAAGGAGGGGGCGATGCGCATTACCGTCAGCGACTCGGGGGCTGGTATCCCACCTGACGACCTGGGAAAAATCTTTAACCCTTACTTCACCACCAAGGCGACGGGCACCGGCCTGGGGCTGACCATGGTGCAGAAAGTGATCGAGGAGCACCAGGGGACGATCGCTGTCACCAGCGGCCAGCCAGCGGGCACTTGCTTTACAATGGTGATCCCGCTCAGGCACAACAATCAACAAGGGGAGGCTCATGCAGACGTCTAATGCACATATTTTGCTGGTTGAGGACGATCTCAGCCACTGCACTATCCTCGAGGCTCTGATAAACGGCTGGGGCTACCGGGTCAGCGTGGCGCATAACGGCCGACAAGCGTTGGAACAGGTCAGGGCACAGCCGTTCGATCTGATCCTGAGCGACGTGCGGATGGCGGAAATGGACGGCATCGCGGCGCTGAAGGCCATCAAAAGCTATAACCCGGCGATCCCGATCCTGATCATGACCGCCTACTCCAACGTGGAGTCTGCCGTGGAAGCGATAAAGGCGGGGGCTTATGACTATCTGACCAAGCCTCTCGATTTCGATACGTTGCAGCTCACGCTGGCACGCGCGCTGGAGCATACCTCGTTAAAGAGCGAGAACCAGGATCTGAAGCAGCGTTTGCGGTTCGATCAGCAAAATTTTATTGGCCGCAGTGAACCGATGCGCAAGCTGCTGGAAATGATCGCCATGATCGCCCCTTCCGAAGCGACGGTGTTGATCAGCGGCGAATCCGGCACCGGCAAGGAGCTGATAGCCCGGGCCGTACACGCCAACAGCCTGCGCAAGGAGCGGCCATTGGTGAGCATTAACTGCGCCGCCTTGAGCGAATCTCTGCTGGAGTCGGAGCTGTTCGGTCATGAGAAAGGGGCATTTACCGGTGCCGATAAACGCCGGGAAGGGCGATTTATGGAGGCTGACCAGGGTACGCTGTTCCTGGACGAGATTGGAGAAGTCTCGCCGCTGATGCAGGCAAAATTACTGCGGGCGATCCAGGAGAGGGAGATCCAGCGGGTGGGCAGTAATCAGACCCTGTCGGTGGATGTACGTCTGATCGCAGCGACTAACCGGGATCTGTTGGCGGACGTGGAGGCTGGCAGGTTCCGCCAGGATCTCTACTATCGGCTGAACGTGGTGACGGTGGACAGCCCGCCGCTGAGGGCGCGCAGCGAAGATATTCCCCTGTTGGCAATGCATTTTCTGGCCAAATTTGCCGAGCGTAACCGTAAGCCGGTTAAAGGATTCACCCCGCTTGCGATGGATATGCTGCTGAAATACCCCTGGCCGGGCAACGTGCGTGAGCTGGAGAACAGCGTTGAGCGCGGGGTGATCCTGCTGAGTGGGGACTTTATCAGTGAAAAAGAGCTGCCGCTGAGTATCAGCCAGTGCGTCGATGTGCAGCCGGATCGCCAATGTGGCCAAGCGATCCAGCCGTTGGAGCAGGTCGAGAAACAGGCGATTTTGGCGGCGCTGGAACAAACCGCCGGTAACAAGACCGAGGCGGCCAAACAGCTCGGCATTACCCGTAAAACGCTGTTGGCCAAGTTACAGAAGTAGCTTTTGGACCCCTCACCCTAACCCTCTCCCTGTGGGAGAGGGAACCGATCGAGCCACCACTTAATTATAGTAAATTGTCTTTACATCAATTGTTTACTGACTAACTCCTGTGCTGACGACAACGCAGTGTCAATTGGGAATGGGAGTAAGCGTGCTACAAATTAACTATCAAATAGTTACAGAATAACTTGGCACCCTGCCACGCGCTCCGTTCAGCTCCCTCTCCCTGTGGGAGAGGGTTGGGGTGAGGGGTCAGTCTCCGCCCGCAGTTCAGTCACCCGCTGCTGCAAATCAGGCCACGGTTTCTGCTTGGTAAAGTCCTGCCGTAGATAGTTCAGCAGCGCGGCGATTTGCTCGTCGTTGAGGTTATAACGGAACGCAGGCATATAGCCTAACTCGCCTTTGGCCGGCTGCTGGATACCGGAAAGCACCACGCGGATGGCATTATCCGGGCTGCTGCTATACAGGTTGCTGTTCAGGGCCAGGGAAGGGCGTACGCCCTGCATCTGCGCGCCTTTCTCCTGGGAGTGACAAGCCATACAGGCACCGGAGAAAATCCGTGCTCCCTGCGAAGTCAGTGGCTCAACCCTTTGTTCCGCCAACCGGTTGATCTCTGCGGCCTTACCCGGGAGGCTTTCATCCTGAGGATGGAAAGAGCGTAAATAGGTGGCAATCGCCTGCAAATCCTCTGGCGGTAACTGAGAAAGACCTTCCTCGATCACCGGTGCCATCGGCCCAGCAGCCACACCGTGGTTAGCGGAGTAGCCGGTTTGCATAAAGGTCAGCAGATCCTGCTGGCTCCAGGCCAGCGGTAACTGAGCGTTGGCGGTCAGGGCCGGAGCGGTCCAGCCCTCTGCGACACCACCGCTCAAATGTTTACTGCCCCCTTGCTCCCCAAACAGGAAGTTTCGTGGCGAATGGCAGGCGCTGCAATGGCCCAGTCCCTCCGTCAGATAGGCCCCCCGGTTCCACTCTTTACTCTGGCTGGCGTCTGGCTGCATGGCTCCGGGTGTCAGATAGAGCCAGTTCCAGGTCACGATCCCCTGACGGATATTGAACGGGAAATGTAATGAGGTTTTTGGCGGCTGGTAGTGCACCGCTGGCTGCGTCATCAGGTAGGCGTACAGTGCCTTGAGATCTTCGTCGCTGGTGCGGGTAAATGCGGTATAGGGGAAAGCCGGGTAGAGGTAATTGCCCTGGCGATCGACCCCGTGGCGCATGGCGCGCTCAAAGGCGGGATAGGACCATCCGCCAATCCCCGTTTCCAGGTCGGGCGTAATATTGCTGGTGTAGATGGTACCGAACGGGATCTCCATCGCCAGCCCGCCGGTATTGCGTTCTCCACCGGGGCGCGTGTGGCAAACCGCGCAATCGCCTAGTGCGGCCAGGCGCTCACCTTTTTCAATCTGCGCCTGGCTGAAGGTATGGGTATCCAGACGATCGATTTGCACCATTTCTGGCTGCCAGGTGGCAATCGCCCCCACGGCAACGATGATGGCAACGGCCAGCGCGCCCAGCCCGGCGATTTTCTTTATCTTGTGCATAATGTGTTACCCGTTTGCATGGCTGGAAGAGGTGGCAGTAGCTAAAGCCTTCAGGATCCGTTCCGGGGTGAAGGGGACTTCGCGCAGCCTGACGCCCAGCGCATCAAATAACGCATTGGCGATGGCGGCAGCGCTCGGTACGGAGGCGGATTCCCCTGCTCCCATCGGCGGTTCATGCGGGTTATCCAGCAGTTGGATATTCACCTCTGGCAGTTCGTCAAACCGTAGTAGGGGATAACCGCCCCAATCCAGTGAGGTCACTCCGCTGTGGTCAAAAGTGACAAACTCTTTCAGGACCCGGCTGGCAGACTGGATGATGTTGCCATGCACCTGATGGCGCACCCCGGCCGGATTGACGATTTGCCCGCAGTCGTGGGCCACGTAGATCTTGTTCAGTGTGATCTGCCCGTTGCGGCGATTAACGCTGAGATCGCAGACCCAGGCCGCCCAGGCGGCACCAAACCCGGGGAATTTGCTGTGGAAGTAACGGGCATAGGCGAAACCTCGGCCATTGACCACCTCTTGATCCTCGGCCGCCGGATTACGGTGGGCTGGCCCATCCCGCCAGTTGGCCTGTTTTTTCAGCGCGTGGATCAACGTAATGGCGCGCGGATCGGTTAAATATTGCAGCCGATAGGCGATCGGATCCTGTTTGGCGAGGTAGGCCAACTCGTCGATCCAGCTTTCATGGGCAAACACGTTCGGCAGCGCCGACACGCCACGCATCCAGGAAGCCCGCACGATGGGCGCTGCATCTTCCGCAATCACCCGCATATGCGGATATTCATATTGCGGCACGGCAGTACGGTCCCCCATCTGCTGTACGTCTGGCCGATTGGCAACCATGCCGGTTAATACCAGCGGCAGGGTGACGGCATTGTTGGAGGGATAGCTGGTTCTCAGCTCGTAGGCGGCGACCTGATGATTGGCATCCAGCCCGCCACGTACGCGGATCAATTGCCCGGTACCTTTTGGTTCCCAACCCGCTTCCTGCTCGCGCATCAACTGCACCCGCACTGGCTTGCCGGTGGCATGTGACAGTAAGGCCGCATCTGCCGAAACGTCGTCGGCACAGTTACGACCGTAGCAGCCGGAAGCTTCCATGCGGTTGATATGCACCTGCTCCGGCTCACGTCCAAGCAGTTTGGCAATGTCTTTGCGCAGGTCGTGGGGGTTTTGCGTACCAGACCAGATTTCCACCTGATGCGCATTTACCTCGGCCACGGCACAGGAAGGACCGATAGAGGCATGCAAATGATAAGGCCAGACGTAGTCGGCATTGACCTGCGTTGCGACTGCGGCAAGGGCGTCGGTGGTGCCAGGATCGTCGCGCAGAATTCGCTCGGCTTTCGGCATGGCTTCCAGCGTCGCGTGCAGCTTATCCAAAGACAGATCCGGTAACCCGGCCCAGGGTTGCCATTGCACCTTTAGTTGGCGCATGGCTGCGATCGCCTGCTCCTCACGCTCGGCGACGATGCCGATAAAGTCATTGATGACCACCAGTTTGACAATACCGGGCAGGTGGGCGATGGATCCCCGATCGACGGAAATCATCGCTTTTCCCAATGGTGCACTGCTGTCTGCTCCGGCATAAGGCGGGCGCACTACCCGCCCATGTAACATGCCTGGTAGGCGCATATCGTGCACATAGGTCAGTTGGCCGCGAACCTTGGCTGGAATATCGACGCGTGCCACCGGTTTGCCCACATACTGGCCGCTTTGCGGGCTTTTCAGCACCACATTGCTGTCCAGCGGCAGATGCAGATCCTGCCCACGCGCCAGTTCGGCGTAGCTCAGGCGGGCTGAGGGGGCATCTGGGGCAAACACGAAGCCATTGGCGGTTGTCAGCTGTGTGGCCGGGCGCTTGAAGGCAATAGCGGCCAGTTCCACCAGCAATTGTCGCACCTGCGCAGCCGCCTGACGCAGGGGAACCGAGGTTACCTGAATGGTGGCGCTGGCGATGGTTGGGCCTTGATCGGGCGTGCGATTGGTATCGCCCAGGATCAGCGTGACATCGTCGAAAGCCACGTCCAGTTCATCGGCGACAATCTGTGCCAGTGAGGTGCGTATGCCGGTGCCGAGATCGACGTGGCCGTTAAACGCGGTCACTTTGCCATCGGCACTGAGGGCAATAAAGCTGCTGATACGGTCCAGGGGGATCGCTTTACCAGTGGCTGCAGGGCTGCTCGCCAGGGCGTTGAAGGGTAACAGACTGCTGACCATCACTACGCCACCCGCCTGCAGTAGGCGGCGACGGGTTATTTGCATCTCCATCATTGGGCACCGCGCTCGGCCAGAAGCCGCTTGGCCTGTTGCGCCGCAGCCAGAATTTCCAGATGGGTACCGCAACGGCACAGGTTGAAGGCTAATTCGTTTTTGATCTGTTGCTCGCTGGCTTGGGGATCGCGTTCAAACAGCGCCACCAGCGTCATAATCATGCCGTTGGTGCAGTAGCCACACTGTGCGGCCTGTTCATCGATAAAGCCCTGTTGCACCGGGTGTAAATGGCCTTCATGGCTTAGCCCTTCCAGCGTGGTGACCGCTTTCCCCTGGGCAGCAGACAACGGGGTGGAACAAGAACGGGTCGCAACGCCGTCGATCAGTACGGTACAGGCGCCGCATTCGCCCAGGCCACAGCCATACTTGGGGCCGTTGAGTTGTAGATCGTTGCGTAGGACATACAGCAGGGGAGTCTCTGGTGGGATGTTGCTCAGTGCGACCAAACGGCCATTAACCTTAATTTCCATGTAAAACCCTATCCTTGATGAGTTTAATTTTTTGTGAATTCTATGTTGATGGCTGGGGGCTTGTTTGATCAAAAGAGGGGTTTTCAATAATTAGCAGAATAATTATTGAAACAGAATGTGATGTAATGCATTGATACTCAAGAAGAGTTATAAGCAGCGGCGAGCTAATGCCCGCCGCTGTTGTGAGGGGTTACCTAGGGGTTAAGCGAGAAACTCAACCTTGCCGCCGTCCAGATGGTACATGCTGCCCACAATCTTGATTTTTCCTTCCTCTTCCAGCTTTTTCAGCACCGGGCTGTTTTTGCGGATATCGGCGATGGTCAGCTCGACGTTGGTTTTGGCGACGGCATCAACAAAATCATAGTTGCTACCGCTGCGGTCGCCTTTGAATTCGGTTTTGTCGATGGCCGGTTTGATCTTGTTGAGTAATCCGGTCAGGTTACCCAGCTCGACATTCTCGATAGCGCCTCTTATCGCACCACAGGCGGTGTGCCCCATCACCAGGACCACTTTTGCTCCGGCAGCAGCACAGGCAAACTCCATGCTGCCCAGAATGTCGTCATTCTGAATGTTACCAGCAACGCGTGCGTTAAAGGTTTCGCCAATGCCGACGTCAAACAGAATTTCTGCCGGGGCGCGTGAGTCAATGCAGCTTAAAATGACCGCTGCTGGGAACTGCCCCTGAGCGCTGGCCTGCTTCTGGGCGACATAGTCATGCTGCTGCATTTTGCCTTCCCGAAAGCGCATATTGCCTTGTTTAAAGCTGGCGATGATGTCGTCAGGCGTCATTTTATCGCGCTGTTCTTTGGTCATCGCGGCGGCAAAGGCCACTGAAGGTGCGGTGAAACCGGCAATGCCGGTCATAGCTAATACTGAAAGGGCTGCAGTACGTTTTAGCAGGGCACGGCGTGGCGGTTCTTGATCGGGGAGCTTACTCATATACGTTTTTCCTCGTGTGCTGTTTGAAGAGAAAACTCGTTGATTACGCCAGTTCCCAGGGGCAATGAAACAACCTGGCGTAGTGGCGTTGAACGGGTATCGCCTTGATAAAGGTAAGCACTAGTAAGTGTATATGCGCCCTTGCTTTTCAGCTGGGTATTTTGTGAACAAAATGAGGCTGCCGGGGACCAGATTCCTGTTTGTTCGCGCCAGACAATGGCTTAACATAGTGACAACTTTTTTGCCTGGCCTATATGGATATCCGATGCGTCACCTGGTTACGCTTTTACCCCTGATCCCTTTGCTGGCTGCCTGTAGCAGCGAGCCTAAACCTACCGAGCAATTGGCCCCCCCAGATAGTCTGGTGCAGAGTGGCTTTGTGCTTGAACCGGAGCATGCCATTCATCCGCTGGGCGGCGACTTTGCCAATAATCCGGCGACGGCGCGCTTTATCGACAAGATGGTGCAGGATCACGGCTTTGAACGCCAGCAGTTGCATGACGTACTGGCCCAGGCCAAACAGTTGGACTGGGTGGTGGCTCTGATGGATAAGCAGGCACCCGCAGGCAAGCCAGCGACGTCGCCAAACGGCGCCTGGATCCGCTATCGCAACAAGTTCCTGACGCCGGATAACGTGCAGAACGGGGTGGTGTTCTGGAATAAATATGAGGCGGATCTCCAGCGCGCCTATCAGGTTTACGGTGTACCGCCAGAAATTATCGTGGGCATTATTGGGGTGGAAACCCGTTGGGGCCGGGTGATGGGCAAAACGCGCATTATCGATGCGTTGGCGACGCTGTCGTTTAACTACCCACGCCGTGCCGAGTACTTTAGCGGTGAGTTGGCTACCTTCCTGCTGATGGCGCGTGCCGAAGGTGACGATCCGCTTTCCCTGCGCGGCTCCTACGCCGGTGCGATGGGCTATGGCCAGTTCATGCCTTCGTCGTTCAAGAGCTATGCGGTTGACTTCAACGGCGACGGCCATATCAACCTGTGGGATCCGGTGGATGCCATCGGCAGCGTAGCCAACTACTTCAAAGCTCATGGCTGGACGCGTGGGGCAACGGTGGCGGTGCCAGCTAATGGCCAGGCTCCTGGTTTAGAGACCGGTTTTAAAACCAATTATTCGGTCGCTACGCTGGCTGCGGCTGGGTTGACGCCGCAAGGCTCGTTGGAAGGTAATCAGCAGGTCAGCCTGCTGCGCCTGGATATGGGAAACCGTTATCAATACTGGTACGGCCTGCCGAACTTCTACGCCATCACCCGCTATAACCACAGCGTGCATTATTCGATGGCGGTGTGGCAGTTGGGTGAAGCGGTGGGCAGGGCTCGGCGCGGGCAGTGAGTTTTTTGGGTGATTGATTTTAGCTCGGAGAGCTGCCCCTCACCCTAACCCTCTCCCACAGGGAGAGGGGACCGATCGAGTGGGACTTAAAATGTAGTGATTCTACATAAGCACCGGTGGTTGAAGTGACAATCAAAGGTTGCTGAAATGACCTCCTTCTCCCAACAGAGCAAGGGCTATCAGCTCCCTCTCCCTGTGGGAGAGGGTTGGGGTGAGGGGGCATCAACGTTCCCGCAACGACTCTTTCACCTTGTTCAGCGGCTTGATCAGGTAATCCAGCACGCTTTTCTGCCCGGTTTTGATCTCCACGCTGGCCACCATTCCCGGCACGATCGGGAACTTCTTACCCGCCTTATTCATCAGCTCCGCCTGCTTGGTGCGCACGTAAACCCGGTAGTAATACTGGTCACGTTTGACCTCGTCCTGAAGGGTATCCGGGGAAACGTTCTCCACCTCGCCATTCAGGTTGCCGTAGATCGACGAATCATAGGCGGTTACCTTGACGGTGGCGGGCAGGCCAGGGCGGATATAGGCGATATCCCGTGGGTTGATGCGGGTTTCGATCAGCAACTGATCTTCCAACGGCACGATCTCCATCAGCTTGCCGCCCGGCTGCAACACGCCGCCCACGGTGGTCACCTGAATATCCTTCACGATCCCACGCACTGGCGAGAGCATGGTGGCGCGATCCAACTGATCTTCCTTACCGTTCACCAGCTCTAACTGGGCGTCGAGATCGGCGTTGTTTTTTACCTGCTCCTCACGCGCCCGCACGGCATACTGGTTTTTTGCTTCGTCGATCTTACCGCGCAGTTCGCTGACCTGCCGCCGCAGACGGATGACTTCAACCTGGCCGGCAGCCCCTTTGGCAACTAGCGGTTCGGTCATGCGTAACTCCTGCTGGACCAACTGCATCGACTGTTGCAGGTTGCTGACGGTCTCATCGCGGTTGCGCTTGCGGGATTCATACAGCTGGCGTTCACGGGCCACCAGACTTGGCTCCTTCAAGGTATCGGCGCTGAACTGAAGTGGCTCGCCGGTCAGCTCGGAACGCAGGCGTTCGGCGGAGGCGCGCAGGGTGCGTACGCGGGAAAAGGCCTCGCCATAGTTGGACTGGAAGCGTTTCACATCCAACTGCGCCAGTTTCTGGCCCTTGTTGACGATATCCCCTTCATGCACATACAGGTGGTCGATAATCCCACCGTCCAGGCTCTCAATCAGCTGCGCCCGGCTTAAGGGCGTGACCTTGCCGGTGCCGACGGTGACCTCATCGAGCAGGGCAAAATAGGCCCAGACCACAAACAGGATCATCCCCAACAGCGTCAACCAAAGTACCGAGGAATGCCGCCGCCCCTGGCGTGCCAGATCGTCTTGCATGGTGATATTGCTCATTGCCTGCTCCTCATGCTACGCCCTGTTCTTTATTGATCGGCTTATTGGCTGCCTGCAGGATCTGATCCTTTGGCCCATCGGCCACCACGCGGCCGTTATCCAGCACCACAATGCGATCTACCAGCTTCAACAGCGCTGGCCGATGGGTGACCAGCACCAGCGTGCGGCCGCTGAGCCAGCCGTGCATCTGGCGGATCACGTACTCTTCCAACTGTTCATCCATGGAGGCGGTGGGTTCATCCAGCAGCACGATTTGCGGGTTACGCAGGATCATACGGCTCAACAACACCATCTGGCGCTGGCCGCCGGACAGGCCGCGGCCTCCTTCATGAATAATGCGATCCAGGCTGGCGGCATCTTGTTGCACCAGGCTCAGTGCCCCCGAGATCCGCAGCGCCTGAAGCATTTCCGATTCGGTAGCATGAGGGTGGCCGAGCATCAGGTTCTGGCGCAGGCTGCCGAAAAACAGCCGCGACTCCTGCGAGAGAAAGCCCAGTTGGCGGCGTACATCGCTGGGATCGATATGGCTGATGTCGACCCCGTCGATGATCACCTTGCCCCGGGTGGCGCTGGCTTGACCGGAGAGCAGCTTCAGCAGCGTCGATTTCCCCGCGCCGACCTTGCCGAGGATCGCTACCCGTTCGCCGGGTTTGATCTCCAGATTATTGACGGTGATCGAGTTTTCCCCTTTCTCCACGTCGTAGCTGTATTGCAGATTGCGCAGTTGGAAATGGCCGCTGAGCACCGGGCAATGAGCCATCTTGCCCTCTTCCGGTTTATCGAGCGGCTTCTTCAACAGATCGTCAAGGCCGGTCATGGCGGTTTTGGCGTGCTGCCAGCGTGAGAACACCATGGTCAACTGCATCAGGGGGGCGATGGTGCGTGAGGAAAGCAGGCTACAGGCCACCATGGTACCGGTCGTGATATCGCCCGCGAGCACCAGATAGCTGCCAAACACCAGCATACCGGCATAGGTCAACTGCTGTACCGTCGAGGCCCAACCGCTGAGCCGCGCCCCCCACAGCCGCTGCTGCATACCGATGTTGGCACTGACCGCGTGGGTCTGCTCCCATTGGCGCTGGAAGTAGGGCTCGGCTTGTAGTGCCTTGATATCCTCAACCCCTTCGATCGACTCAACCAGCACCGCATTGCGCAGTGCGCTTTCCCGCATGCCTTCCTTCGCCAGCTTGGCCATCGGCCATTGCAGCAAGATGCCAGGAATGACGATCAGCGGGATCGCCAGCATCGGGATAAACACCAGCGGGCCACCAACCAGCGCCATAATGGCGAGGAACAGCAGCACGAAGGGCATATCCGCCGCCGCGCCCACGGTGGTGGAAGTCAGCAATTCCCGTACCTGATCGATCTCCCTCAACTGCGAGATAAACGAGCCTGTCGATTTTGGCCGCGCTTCGTTTTTGATCGCCAGGGCGCGGGCAAACAGCATGCCTGAGATCTTCAGGTCGATTTTCTTGCCCATCAGATCGGAGATCACGGTGCGCGACAGGCGGATGGCATACTCCAGCGCCGCCGCGATCAGCACCCCAAAGAACAGTACCCATAAGGTGGAGTAAGACTGGGCCGGAATAACCCGGTCATAGACCTGCATCGAAAACAGAATACCGGCCAGTGCCAGCACGTTGCTGATGATCGATGCCAGCGAGATCTCGCCGATTTGCCGTTTTGCCCCGCGAAAATGTTGCCAGAACCAGTGTTTGCGATAGGGCTGTACGAAGTCGTCGATGCGCGCATCCTGCCCGCGCTTCGCCGCCCCCAGCAGCACAATGGTGCCTTGCCCTTTCAGCAGGAGCTCTACCAGCTCGGCCTCTCGTTGCACGTCGCCGCTGTCGTTGAGCCAATACAGCGCCTTACCCTCACTATCGAGGGATTCGATCACCATCAGGCCGCCGTCGTCGATCTCGATCAGCGCGGGCAGGATCTCGTTGCGCCAGCGGACTTTCTCCCGTGGCTGCAAGCTGACGCTAAGCCCCATCAGGTGGCCCAGACGTTCCAGGCGGCGCGGGGCTGGCAGTTGTTCATACCAGCGCATTTGCTGGCGGACGGATTTGATATCGACAGCCAGACCGTAGCCGTTGGCCGCTCGGGCCATGGCTGCGATCCAGGCTTCGAGTGAAGCAGGTTGTGACATAAGCGCTCCTGGCAAATCATTCAGACTACAGCGACGGTAAGCTGTCGCCACTGGCTCGTTGGCGCTCGATACCCAGCATATCCAATAAGTTGTCGACCGCGGAGGCGTAGCGCACCGCCGCGTCCCAGCCGTCGTACAGGGCGATAACGCGTGAGCTTTCTGCCTGTAGCACGTCTTGTTCCACGCTGAGCAGGTCGTTCAGGCTGCGCTTGCTGAGCTTGTACTCGTCCTGATAAACGCTGCGGGTATAGTCCGCGCTGCTCAACTGCTGTGCACCGGCAAGCTCTCGCTGCTGGGCACCGATCAGGTCCGCATAGGCGGTGGAGGCTTTCTGGTTCATATCCAGCTTGGCGGCCTCGACCTGAGCCTGTGCCGCCTGGCGATCGCCCTCGGCGGCATCGACCTTGGCATTGACCGCGCCGCCCTGATAGATCGGTGCCTGCACTACGAGCTGCAGCTGATCGTTCCAATAGGATTGGGCATCGTTGCCATCGCTCTCATAGCGGGTGCGGCCTGCCTGAACCGAGATGGTAGGCCAGTGCTGCGCTTCGGCCTGGCGGATGCGCTGGGTCGCGGCTTCCTGCTTGGCCTGCGCGCTGAGCACCGCATTGCTTTTTTGATAGGGTAGCGACTTGAGGGTGATTTTCTGTTGCAACAGTTGTTGCGGCAAGTCGGGCAATTTATCCGGCACGACGCCGGTCAGTACGGAAAGCTGCGCCAGGGCCGAACGGTGTTGGGCGCGATACTGTTCCAGCGTGGCGTTCATCCCGGCGATGCGGGTTTGCGCCTGTAACACGTCGGATTGTGAACTGAGGCCAGCATTGGCCCGCAGCTCGGCAATTTCCTTGACCCGGTTCAGTGACACCAGGTTGCGCTCCGCCGCTGTACCCAAGTCCTGATAGCGCTTGACCTGTAGGTAAGCCTGCAGCGTTTGTTGGCCCACCTCGGTCATGGTTTGGTACAGCGTGTAGCGATAGGCGTCGGAGAGGTTATTTTGTTCCTCAATGCTGCCGCTGGTTTTGCCGAAGTCATACAGCAACTGATTCAGGGTTACGCCTGCCGAGGCGTTGTTGTTCAAGGTGCCAGAGGAGTCGGTCTGGCTGGATTTGCCAAAATTGCTGTTGAGGGCAATTTGCGGGAACCAGGCGCTTTGTGCCAGCGCCAGATCGGCCTTACCCACGTTAATCTGCGCCGAAGCCTGGGCGATCTGCGGGTTACGAGCAAAGGCTCGCAGGATCGCATCCTGTAACGTCAGCGTCATGACCGAACGTTCTGTTGGTGCGGCTTGCCAGTTAAATTCGACCTGCGGTGCGGCGAGAGACTGACCAGTCAGCCCGCCTAATCCGCCCAAAAACAGTCCGATTGTGGCCGCACGCCGTAGCGTGAGCCGAGTTCCATCCATGCCATAAAGGTGTCTTTTCATTATCGCTACCACATCTATGCCGATAACTGCGCTGGGTTGCCGTTTCGGCTTTGTTATTGTGACGATCGTTAATTTCGGCGGCCCGTCTCCCGAACGGAACCGCCGCACTGCCTTGGCCTGAACTCTGTCATTCCCATGCCACTGGCTCGCTGCGTACGAGCCAGTGGCTGACGGATGGGCCGGGTACTACACCAGATTGACGTGCAGGCCTTGTTGCACCAGGACATCTCCCAGGGTGTTGCCGCTTTCAAGGGCGGAGTTGTGGTAAACGTCGAACACTTGGCCATCGACCGTCCGTTGGCCCACCGAGCTCCAGGTGCCGCCTTCGGCCTGGGTCAGATTGACCTGGTCACCGACGCTGCCCTTGATCAGCAGGTTGTCACTGGCCGCATCCTTGACGTTCAGCGCCTCGTGCAGATCCAGCGTGATGCTGTTGGTGCCGCTGGTGCCCAAATCGAAGATATCGATGTGTTGCACCTTCAGGCCCAGCGCCGTCAGATCCAGGTTGAGGTTGTTGCCATCCAGCTCCAGGGTGTCGATACCCGCGCCGCCGTCGATCGACAGGAAGTCGAGGGCGTTGACGTGGATCACATCGTTACCGCTGCTGCCGTGGATGGTGTCGCCGCTGGCAGTAGTGCCATCCGCCAGATTGATGGTGACGCCGCCAATGCTGAAGGTGGTGTCCTCAACCGTGGTAACACCAGCGGTATCAACCGGCAGCGTTGGGTTCACCACCAGCGTGCTGGTGACTGGCTCGCTGGTCTCCGTGGTGGTCTGGGTACTGCTGACCTCGCTGGTTGGCGTGCTGGTTTCTGTCGTGGTGTGTTGCACGGCGGCTACCTGAGCATGCTGTACTGTAGTGAGATCGGTCGCGCTGTCGGTGCTGGTGTTTTCGGCACCCGACGTATCCAGTGACAGCGTTTCGACCGCCGCGTTGGCCGTCAGCAGCAGTGGCAATTCGATACCGGATGTCAGCCCTGCAGAGACGCTAACCCCGTTACCCGCCAGGTCGGTGACCGAAGCTGCCACTACGGTGCCCAACAGAGTAGGGATCAGGTTGAGCACATTTAGACCCTTGAGGGCGTTGGTGGTGTCGAATTTCACCGACCAATGACCGGTGGCGTCTACGGTGCCTAGCAGCGTACTGCCCAGCAAGGTGACGCTGACTTTCGCGCCTTGCTGCACGTTCAGGCTGGTACCGCTGACGGTCAGGCCGTTGGTCAGAATGCCCAGCGCACCCGTCAGAGTCCCTAGAGCATCAATACCCAACAGCGGCAGCGCGTGGATTTTCACCGTAGCGTTGGCGTTGGCCGAGCTGGTGTTACCGTAGCGGTCGGTGACGGTAACGCCGACCGACAATGGCCCATCAGCCAGATTGACCAGGTTCAGGGTAGGAACGCTGACGCTCCATTTCCCGTCGTTGCCTACGGCGGCGGTCAATACCAGTCCCCCCACATTAACGCTGACGCTACCGCCGATGGCGTTGGTGGTGGTGCCGCCGATCAGCTGGTTCAGGTTGGCTTCGCTCAGGTTGAGGAAACCATCGCCAAACAGACTGCCCAGGCTGACGGTCGGCAGGTTGTGGATACCCACACCCAGATCGGCGCTGATGCTGCCGGTTTTTCCTGCGGAGTTGGTGACCGAAACGCCCAGTGACAGATTGCCGTCCAGCAGGCTGGACAGGTTGAGCGGCGTCAGGCTGAGTGACCAGCTACCATCCGCTTTCACCTGGGTGGTGAAGGTATTGCTGCCCAGATGAACCTGAATGGTAGAGCCCGGTGCGTTGGTAGCGTGCCCGCTGATGATCTGGTTGCCGGTCGCTTCCAGCGCATTCAGCAGGCCATCGCCGCCGAACAGCGGATCCAGCGTCAGGGTTGGCAGGGCGTTGATCAGCACGTTGAGCGGGCTGACCTTGCTCACGGTGTTACCTGCCGCATCGGTGAGGCTGGCGGTGACGTTGGTCAGGCCATCCAACAGCCCTTGCAGATCAAGAGCTGGGATCGGCAACTGCCATTTGCCGGTGGCATCGACGCTGGTGGTGTAGGTGTGACTGCCCAGCGTCAGAGTGATGGTGGTCCCGGCCGACACGTTACCAGCGTTGCCGCTCAGGATCTGCGGTGACAGCAGATCGCTCAGATCCAGCGTGCCGTCGCCAAACAGAGGGTTCAGCGTCAGCGTTGGCAGAATGGTCGCCACGTTGAGGCCTACGCTGGCACCGCTGGAGTTACCTGCCGGATCGGTGACCGTGGCGCTGACGATCAGATTGCCCGCCGCCAGATCCGCCAACTGCAGCGGATTGATGGTGGCGCTCCAGCTACCGTCGGCACCGACCGTGGCGTTCAGTTGCAGCGTACCGACCTTGATCACCACCTGGGAACCTGCCGCCGCATTGGTGGTGGTCCCGCTGATGGTCTGGGTCAGCAACGCTTCGGCCGCATTGAGGAAGCCGTCGCCGCCAAACAGCGGGTTCAGCGCCAGCGTTGGCAGCTTGTTGACGATCACATCAATCGCCGTATTCAGCACGCCGGTGTTACCGGAACCATCCAGCACCGAAACGCCAACGTTGATATTGCCGTCCAGCAGGGTATGCAGATCGGCAGGTTGCAGCACCAGGCTGAACTTGCCGTCGGTACCGACGGTGGTCAGGAAGTTTTTACCGCCAAGAGAAACCTGCACCTGCGCACCGGCGCTGGCGAAGGCCACGGTACCGCTGACGGTTTGTGCCACCAACGCTTCCGCCGCGTTGAGGAAGCCATCACCGCCAAACAGCGGATCGAGCGTGATCACCGGCAGTTTGACATCCAGCTGTAGCCCGGCGGTGGCGCTGGTGGTGTTACCCACCGAGTCGGTCGCCGAGGCGGTGACGGTAAAGTTACCGTTGCCCAGCCCTTGCAGGATACCGAGGATATCCGGCGTGACGGTGGCGCTCCATTTGCCGCCGTCGCCTACGGTGGCCGTCAGCGTTTGCGAACCGGCAATATCCAGATTGATGGTGGCACCCTTCGCCAGATTGGTGACGGTGCCGCTGATGGTCTGGTTAAGCAGCAGGTCGGCCACGTTGAGGATACCGTCGCCAAAGATCGGATCCAGCACGATATGCGGCAGATTGTGGATGATAGCGGTGATATCGATGTTTTTACTCACCACGTTACCAGCAGAGTCGGTTACCGAGACGCCCAACGCCAGATTGCCGTCGCTCAGGGCAGCCAGATCCAGCGGTGGGATCGACAGGCTCCAGACTCCGCCCGCGCCCACGCTAGCGGTATAGGTTTTGGTGCCCAGGCTGACGCTAACGCTGCCGCCGCCGATACCAAGACCGTTAATCACCCCGCTAATGGTCTGAGACACACCGGCTTCAACCGCATTCAGCAGGCCATCGCCAAAAGCGGTGACCGGGCCGATCACCGGCAGGTTCTGCGTAAGGACATCGATATCGATCAGGTCGTTGACCACGTTGCCGTGGGAATCAACGATTTGCACCTGTATCTGTGCCAGACCGTCACCCAACAGGCTCAGTTGGCTTGGCAGCAGTGAGACGCTCCACTGGCCGTTGCCGCCCACGTTGGCATCCAGCGTTATCCCGGCAACGGTGACATGCACCACCGCACCGTTGTAATCGCCAGTGGCGTTACCGCTGATCACCTGAGTCAGCAGCGATTCGGCCAGGTTCAGCACGCCATCACCGCCAAACAGGGCGTTAACCCCCGCGCCGAGCGTTTTGTTCAACGCCACGTTCAGCGTTACGTCGGTATGGCTGCTGTTGCCAGCGGTGTCGGTCAGCGTGACGCCGATGATCTGCGGCCCATCGGTCAAGCTTTGCAGATTGAGCGACGGCAGCGGAATGCTCCATTTGCCATCCGGGCCAACCACCACGCTGGCGGTCAACGGCCCTAACGTAACGGTGACGGTTTCGCCAATGCCGCCAGTCCCGGTCAATGTCTGGCCGAGCAGGGCTTCTGCCAGCGTCAGGATATTGTCCCCGGTCAGCAGATCGACCGACAGCAGTGGTGCCGTGGTATCGGTAGTAATGACATGCGTTGCTGGCGTGGTGTTGCCTGCCGCGTCGGACAGGGTGGCATTAATGGTGCTACTGCCCTGCGGCAGGTTAACCAGATCTGCCGGTGGCACGTTGACCGACCAGGTGCCGGCTCCACTGACCTGCGCACTGTAGGTTTTGCCGTTCAGCGTGACGGTGACAATGCGGCCCGCTTCCGAAACCGAAGCGGTACCGGAGATCGCCTGGGCGACTGAGCTTTCACTGGCGTTCAACACGTCGTTACCCGCGAAGGTATTGATGGTGAGCGTTGGTGGAATGCGATCGACCAACACGGTTTCACTGGCGGTAAATACCGTTGGCAGTGGTGTCAGCAACGTGGTGCTGGCCGAAACCACGATATTGCCGTCAACCGGGAAGGTCACCACGGTGCTGAAGGTGCCATCCGCCAGGGTGGTCACCGGGATCCCTAGTGGCAAGCCACCAACGATAATGGTGACAACCTGACCAAGCCCGATCCCGCCAACCACTTTACCGGTCAGGTTGATGATCAGCCCAACTTCGCTGGCGTTAACGATGTTATCGCCTGTCACCGGATCGAGAGTGATGATCTGGCCCGGAGGCGTCAGGTTAACGGTGAAGTTGTGGTTGTCGACGGCGACGTTTCCGGCCTGATCGCTGACCTGAGCCGTGATGCTTGGCGTCCCGCTCAGGGCTTTCAGATCGGCAGGCAGGACAGACACGCTCCAACTGCCATCGGCCAACACCACACCGGTATAGGTTTTGCTATTGAGCGTAACGGTCACTTGTTGCCCAACCGCGACGTTGGTGGAGGTACCGGTTATCAACTGTACCGATTGGCTCTCGGCATAGTTGATGATGTTATCCGCCGTAAAGTTACTGATGGTGACAGACGGCAGCGAGTTGACGGAAATATGTACTGAAGAACCGGCCGTGCCCTGGTTGCCAGCGGCATCCGTGGCGGTCACGGTGATGGTATTATCGCCCTCGGCCAGCGCTTTTAACTGCGGCGTAGTCAGCGCCAGGCTCCAGTTGCCGCCGCTGACCTGTGCGGTAAAGGTTTGCGTCCCAATCTTCACGCTGACCGTAGTCGCATCACCTGCGCTGCCTGTGAGAATTTGCCCCAGGTTGGCCTCGGCCAGGTTGAGGAAACCGTCACCGAACGGTGTGTTGATGGTTGGCACCGGTGCAGTGAGATCGCTGGTGAAGTTCAGGCTGCTGCTATTGGTGTTGCCCGCGGCGTCGGTCGCCGTGACGGTCAGCACGTGTGGCCCATCCAGCAAGGTGCTCAGGGTGGCTGCAGGCAGCGGTAACGACCAGTTGCCGTTGATATCAACCTGCGCGTTGTAACTGACGCCATTGACATCGATAACCACTTTCACCGCCTGGCCTGAGCCATTTACCCCGGTGGTGCCGGTGATCGTCAGCGCACCGGCGGCTTCGCTGATGCTCAGCACACCGTCAACGCCAAACGGCGGAACTATGGTAGGAGTCGGCAGCGTCAGCAGGGCATTAACGTCCAGCGGCGCGGTGGTGGCCATATTGCCGCCACGATCCTCGACGGTGACCTCAATGGTATGTTGCCCGTTGGTGAACACGGCAAGTTGTGCTGCGGTGAGTTGCAGAGACCAGCCACCCAGCCCATCGGCCTGAGCGGTAAAGGTCTGCTGATTTGGCAGGCCTTCGTCCACCGTCACCGTGACGATCTGGCCGCCGCCGATCAGCCCGGTTTTGCCGGTCAGGGTTTGCGTCAGCGCGGCTTCGGCAATATTCAGCAGGCCATCGCCAAAGGGCAGGTCCAGGGTTGGCAACGGCAGCTTGTTGACCAGGATCTCCAGCGCGCCGTTGGTGCTGCTGGTGTTACCCACTGCATCGGTAACCGTCACCGTGATCGGCCAGTTGCCATCCGGCAGGCCGAGCAGGGTGGCACTGTCGAGTGGCAGCGTCCAACTGCCGTCGGCATTTACCGTAGCGGCCAGGTTCAGGCCGTTGACGTTGACCATCACTTTCTGGCCTACGTCGCTGGCAAGCCCGGTGGAACCGGTGAGGGCTCCGCCCAACAAGGCTTCGGCATGGTTGACAATGCCATCGATAAACGGCGTGTCAAACCCGGCCACCGGCAGCCCGGTGAGGATGCTGTCAAAGTCCAACGTCGCGCCGTGGCTGTTGCCGCCTTTATCCGTAGCGACCACGCTGATGGTGTGCGGCCCATCCAACAGTTCCAGCAGATCGGCGGTTGGCAGTGTGACACTCCATTGGCCGTTGTTGCCGACCGTGGCGTTGTAGTCTTTACCGTTGAGGCTGACTACCACCGTTTGACCGTTGCCAATAATGCCGGTGGTGCCGGTCAGCAGCTGATTGACCCCGGCTTCCACCAGGTTCAGTGCGCCGTCGCCAAACGGCAGGTTAATGGTTGGATTCGGCAGGATATGCGACAGGATCTCCAGTGAACCACCGGCGCTGGCAGGGTTACCGGCCGCATCCACGGCGGAGACCACCACCTGCACGGTGCCGTCTGCCAGCAAGGCTAGGGCATTGGCTGGGATCAGCGCGCTCCAGGTACCATCGTTATTCACGATACCGTTCACCACGTAGGTGCCAATCTTGACCAATACCGGGGTGTTAACCAGCAGGTTGGCCGCTGCACCACCGATTGGCGTAGCGATGCCCAGTTCGGCAATATTGAGAATATTGTCACCGAACAGCGGGTTCAACGTCAGTGATGGCAGCGTATGGGTATTGACCGCCACCGTGATGGAGTCTGACACGCCGTTACCTGCGGCGTCGGTGACGCTCACGCCGATGGTCACGCTACCATCCAACAGCCCTTGCAGGATATTGCTTGGGATATTGACGCTCCACGCGCCGGTCGTCGGATCCGCCAGGGCGGTATAAACGTTGGCACCCAGCGTGACGGTAACGGTCAGGCCCGGATCGGTATGCCCGCTCAACACTTGCCCCAGCAGTGCTTCCGCCAGGTTCAGGATGCCGTCACCAGCGAAGATATCGATCTCCAGCAACGGCGGCACGGTATCAACAGTGACGTTATGGGTAGCGCTGGCCGGGTTCTCGGCGATATCGGTCACCGAGGCAGTCACGGTCTGCGAACCTTGCGGCAATGCCTGCACGTCGGCTGATGGCACCGTTGCGCTCCAACTGCCGTCTGCTTGTACCACGGCGGTGTAGGTTTTGCCGTTAAGCAGCACGCTGACCACCTGGCCAGGCTGCACGTGGCTGGATCCCCCGCTGATGATGATGGCAGCTTTCGCCTCATTGGCGTTGATGATGTCATCACCGGCAATCACGTTGACCGACAGCTGTGGCAGATTGCCCGCATCGGTGATCACGGTGAGGTTGTGGTTGGCGGTAGCCTGGTTGCCAGAGGTATCGCTAACCGTGGCGGTGAGGGTGTCTTTACCGTCTGGCAAGGCCCCCACATCCACAGCCGGAACCTGCAGACTCCAACTGCCGTCCGCGCCGACGATGGCGGTGTAGGTTTTGCCATTGAGCGTTACGGTGACCTGTTGCCCCTGTTCGACGCGCTGGCTACCCCCGCTGATGGTCAGCGGCAGGTTGGATTCCGCCAGGCTGAGGTAGTCATCGCCGGACAGGGTGTTGATGGTCAACAGCGGCGCCTGGGCCGGGTCGGTATCCAGGGTGATGCCGTGGCTGACGCTGCCGGTGTTGCCAGCGGCGTCGGTCAAGGTGGCGGTGATGGAGGAGGCACCGTTCGGCAGGTTCGCCAGATCGCCAGCCGGAATGGTGACGCTCCAACTGCCATCCGCCAGCACCAGCCCGTTATAGGTCAAGCCGTTGATGGTGACTTTCACCACCACAGGCTGGCCGCTGTCGTTGATCGGTGCAGTACCGGTGATTTGCAGCGCTTGCTGGCTTTCGGCGATGTTGATGATGTCATCACCGCTGATGGTGTTGATGGTCAGCACCGGCACGGTCAGATCGACTGTGGCGCTGGAGTTGATGCTGGAGGTGTTGCCAGCGATATCACCGACGGTGACCCCAATGCTGGTTGGGCCGTCAGGCAGGGCCGCCAGATCGGCACTTGGTACGCTCACGCTCCAGTTGCCGTTGTTATCGACAATGCCGGTATAGGTTTTTCCTCCCAGCACCACGCTGACGGTTTGCCCGCTACCGCTGATGCCGGTGGTGCCGCTCAGCGTTTGATCGCTGGTGGACTCCGCCTTGTTGAGGTAGCCATCACCGAACGGTGTGTTCAGGGTGGCAACCGGCAGGCTGTTGATCAGTACGCCCAACTGCTGCGAACCGGTGACCAGATTGCCCGCTTCGTCGGTGGCACTGACGGTGACGGTCAGTTTGCCATCGCCCAGAATTGTCAGATCGGCTGAAGGAATGGTCGTCGTCCAACTGCCATCGGCCTGGACTGTCGCCTCGTAGAACTTACCGTTCAGTGCAATAGTGACGGTTGCACCGGCGGCAACGTTGGTGGAACTCCCGCTGATGCTGATCCCTGCGGCGGCTTCGATGGCGTTCAACTGGTTATCGCCAGTGATTGGAGCAATCGCCAGGGCGCTCTGGGTGAGATCGACCGTAACATCATGGGTGGCGCTGGCCGGGTTACCGGCTTTATCGGTGACGTCGGCGGTGATCGTTAAGTTACCGTTGGTCAGCAGAGCCAGATCGGCCGTCGGTACGCTGGTGCTCCAGGAACCGTCTGCCTGCACGGTGGCGGTATAGGTTTTGCCATTGAGGGTGATGGAAACGATCTGCCCGGCTTCAACGTTCAGGCTGCTGCCGCTCAGGATTTGCGTTGCCTGCACCTCGGCACCGTCAATAATATTGTTGCCCGCAAAGGTGCCGATGGTCAGCACCGGTGCGTTCAACGCGCTGGCATCAACCCCGATGGCGTGGGTGACGCTAGTGCTGTTACCGGCGCTATCGGTCAAAGTGGCGACCAGGTTATAGCTGCCATCGGACAGTGCGGTGAGATCGGCGCTTGGCAGTGAAGTGCTCCACGAACCATCAGGCTGAACCACTGCGGTGTAAGTCTTACCGTTCAACGTCAGCGTTACGGTACGACCAGCATCGCCGATGGAGGCGGTGCCTGAGACGGTCTGGTTAAGCAGCACTTCTGCGCTGTTAAGCACGTCATCCCCGGCAATGACGCCGATGGTGAGGGTCGGAGCGACCTTATCGACCACGACGGTGCCACTCAGGGTGTTGCTGTTGCCCGCAGAATCGGTGGCCACAACGTTGAGCAATGGCGTCCCATCCGGCAATGCCTGCAGATCGCCAACCGGAACGGTGACGCTCCAGTTGCCGCTACCGTCCACCGTGGCGGTGTAGGTTTTATCCCCAAGGATCACGGTCACGGTTTGCCCCGGCGTGGTAATGCCGGTGGAGCCGGTGATGGTCTGCGGCTGGCCCGCTTCCGCGCCGTTCAGGATGCCATCGCCAAACGGCGTATTGAGGGTGGCGTCTGGCAGGTTATGGATAAATACGCCCAAGGTATGGCTGCTGCTGACCGGGTTACCGGCCTGGTCGACAGCGGAAACGCTCAGGTTGATATTGCCGTCTGCCAACAGCGCCAGATCGGCCGGTGGTACCAGCACGCTCCAGGAACCGTCCGCCAGCGTAATACCGGTGTAGGTTTTGCCGTTCAGCGTCACGGTCACGCTTGCGCCAATGGCCAGATTGAGGCTGCTGCCGCTGATGGCTAATGGCAACAGGCTTTCGGCCAGGTTCAGCTTATCGTCACCGGCAATCACGTCGATGGCGATGCCGCTCAGGGCCGTGTTGACCAGCACGTTGTGCGTTGCTGTAGCCGGGTTGCCGGAAGTATCGCTAACGGTGACGTTAATGGTGCTGTTGCCCTGAGCCAGTTGGCCCAGATCGGCGGCGGATACGCTGGTGCTCCAGGTACCGTCTGCCAGCACGGTGGCGGTGTAGGTTTTGCCATTCAGCGTGATGGTCACCAACTGGCCTGCTTCCACGTGGGTGGTGGTGCCGCTCAGCGTCTGGCTGGTTTTCACCTCTGCGCCGTCGATAATATCGTTACCGGCAAACACATTGATGCTCAGGGTTGGCAGATCCAGCGGATTGGCGTCGATCGTCACGGTATGGGTGACGGTAGTGGTGTTGCCCGCCGCATCGCTCAGGGTGGTGGTTAATGGATAACTGCCATCGCCAATTGCTTGCAGATCGGCGCTTGGGATGGTGGCACTCCAGGTGCCGTCGTTGGCGACCACCCCGGTATAGGACTTACCGTTGAGGGTTATCGTGACGGTACGACCGGCGTCACCGATGGAAGCTGTGCCGGAAACCACCTGGTCGCTGAGGCTTTCCAGGGCGTTAACCTTGTCATCCCCGGCAAACGGCTTGACCGCCAGAGTGGGTGGCACCAGATCGACCTGTGCCGTAGTGCTGCCAGGTACGCTGTTACCCGCGGAGTCCGTAGCGGATACGCTAATGGTATTGCTGCCCGCTGGCAGGTTTTGCAGATCGGCCGATGGGATGGAAACGCTCCAGTTACCGCTGCCATCCACGGTTGCGGTATAGGTTTTGCCACCCAGAGTGACGATCACGCTTTGTCCTGCACCAGGGATGCCTGTGCTGCCGCTCAGCAGTTGTGCCGTGGCGGCTTCAGCCTGATTGAGGAAACCATCGCCAAACGGCAGATTGATGGTTGGCTCTGGCAGGGTATGGATATGCACATCCAGCGAATGACTGTTGCTGACCGGATCGACTCCTGGGTTGGAGACGCTGGCGGTGACCGTGGTCAGGCCGTCTTGCAGGGCCAGCAGATCGGCGCTGTTCACCGAAACGCTCCAACTGCCGTTGGCCAGAACGACGCCGGTGTAGGTTTTACCGTTCAAGGTTACGGTAACGGTTTGGCCTGCGTTCACATTGACCGTGGTCCCGCTGATGGTCAGCGGCTGTGAGGCTTCGGTCAGGTTCAGCTTATCGTCGCCGGCAATCAGGTTAATGGCGATGCTTTCCACCGCCGTATCAACGCTGATGGTATGGCTGCCGGTGGCCGGGTTGCCTGCCCGATCGCTGACGCTGGCGGTGATGGTAGCCTGGCCGTTGGCCAACAGCGCCATATCCGCCGCCGGAACGTTAACGCTCCAGCCGCCGCCCACCTGCACGGTGGCGAAGTAGGTTTTGCCGTTCAGGGTTAGCGTCACGGTCTGGCCGACTTCGACATTGGTGGTGGTACCGGACAGGGCCTGAGTGACCAGCGCTTCGGCCCCGTTAACGATATCGTCCCCGGCGAATGCGCCGATGCTCAGCGTTGGCAGATTGGCCGGGTTGGCATCGACATTGAGGCTGTGGGTGACGCTGGTGCTGTTGCCAGCCGCGTCGGTGAGGGTAGCGACCAGATTGTGGCTACCGTCGGTGAGCGCTTGCAGATCGGCGGCAGGCAGGCTGGTGCTCCACGATCCATCTGGCTGTACCACGGCGGTGTAAGTCTTGCCGTTCAACGTCAGGGTCACGGTGCGACCCGCATCCGCGACCGAGGCGGTGCCGGACACGGTTTGTGCCACTAGCACTTCGGCGGCGTTCAGCACATCATCCCCGGCAACCAGACCCACGGTGAGGGTAGGCGCAGTGGCATCAACGGTGACGGTGGTGTTCAGCGTATTGCTGTTACCGGCGGCATCGGAGACCACTACGGACAAGGCTGGTGTGCCGTCAGGCAGCGCTTGCAGATCGGTAGAAGGAACGCTGACGCTCCAGTTACCGCTGCCGTCCACGGTGCCGGTGTAGGTTTTACCGCCCAGGGTGACCGTGACGGTCTGCCCTGGCGTGGTGATGCCGGTAGACCCTGTGAGGGTCTGAGGCTGGCCCGCTTCGGCACCGTTCAGAATGCCGTCGCCAAACGGCGTATTCAGGGTAGCTTCTGGCAGGCTATGGGTAAAGACGCCCAGGTTGTGGCTGTCGCTGACCGGGTTACCGGCCTGATCGGTGGCAGTGACGGTCACGGTAGCGGTGCCATCGGCCAGCAATGCCAAGTCGGCGGCAGGTACGGAGACGCTCCAGGAACCATCAGCCAGTGTGGTGCCGGTGTAGGTTTTACCGTTCAAGGTCACGGTAACCGTGGCGCCGACGGCCAGATTGGTACTGCTACCGCTGATTGCCAACGGCAGTTGGCTTTCCGCCAGGTTGAGTTTGTCATCACCGGCGATCACGGCAATCGACAGCCCGCTGAGGTCGGTATCGACGGTCACCTCATGACTGCCGCTGGCCGGGTTACCTGCAGTGTCGTTGACGGTGGCGGTAATGGTGGTCTGGCCGTTGGCCAACAACGCCAGGTCGGCAGCCGGTACGCTGGTGCTCCAGGAACCATCGGCCAGCACGGTGGCTGTGTAGGTTTTACCGTTCAGCGTAATGGTCACGATCTGGCCCGCTTCCACATGGGTGGAGGTGCCTGACAGGGTCTGAGCGGTTTTCACTTCCGCGCCGTCGATGATGTCGTTACCGGCAAAAATGCCGATGCTGAGCGTTGGCAGGTTGGCCGGGTTGGCGTCGACATTGATGCTGTGAGTGACGCTGGTGCTGTTGCCAGCCGCATCGATGAGGATTGCCACCAGATTGTGGTTACCGTCGCTGAGCGCCTGCAGATCGGCAGCGGGTACGCTGGTGCTCCACGAACCATCCGGCTGCACCACGGCGGTGTAGGTTTTGCCGTTCAAGGTCAGGGTCACGGTGCGACCCGCATCCGCGATCGAGGCGCTGCCGGAGACGCTCTGTGCCACCAGCACTTCGGCGGCGTTCAGCACATCATCGCCAGCAATCAGGCCCACGGTGAGGGTAGGCGCGGTTGCATCGACGGTGACGGTGGTATTCAGCGTATTGCTGTTACCTGCGCTGTCAGTAACCGTAACGGTCAAGGCTGGCGTGCCGTCAGGCAGCGCTTGCAGATCGGCAGAAGGGACGCTGACGCTCCAGTTGCCGCTGCCGTCCACGGTGCCGGTATAGGTTTTACCGCCCAGGGTCACGGTCACGGTCTGCCCCGGCGTGGTGATGCCGGTAGACCCCGTGATGGTTTGCGGCTGACCCGCTTCTGCGCCATTCAGAATGCCATCGCCAAACGGCGTGTTCAGGGTGGCGTCTGGCAGGCTATGGATAAACACGCCCAGATCGTGGCTGCCGCTGACCGGGTTACCGGCCTGATCGACGGCGGTGACGGTCACGGTGGCGGTGCCATCGGCCAGCAACGCCAAGTCGGCGGCAGGCACGGTGACGCTCCAGGAACCGTCTGCCAACGTGGTACCGGTGTAGGTTTTACCATTGATCGTGACGGTCACGGTTGTCCCCGTGGCCAGGTTGGCACTGCCGCCGTTGATGGTGAGTGGCAGCAGGCTTTCGGCCAGATTCAGCTTGTCGTCACCGGCAATCACGGCAATCGACAGGCCGCTGAGGTTGGTGTCGACGGTCACGTCATGGCTGGCACTTGCCGGGTTCCCGGCACTGTCGCTGACGGTGGCGGTAATGGTGGTCTGGCCGTTGGCCAGCAGTGCCAGATCGGCAGCCGGTACGCTGGTGCTCCAGGAGCCATCGGCCAGCACGGTAGCGGTGTAGGTTTTGCCGTTCAGGGTAATAGTGACGGTCTGGCCCGCTTCCACATGGGCAGTGGTGCCAGACAGGGTTTGAGCGGTCTTCACCTCTGCGCCGTCGATAATGTCATTACCAGCAAATACACCGACGCTGATGGTCGGCAGGTTGGCCGGGTTGGCATCGACGTTGATGCTGTGGGTGACGCTGGTGCTGTTGCCCGCAGTATCGGTGAGGGTAGCGACCAGGTTATGGCTACCGTCGCTGAGCGCCTGCAGATCGGCGGCGGGCAGTGACGCACTCCACGAACCATCCGGTTGCACCACGGCGGTGTAGGTTTTGCCGTTCAAGGTCAGGATGACGGTGCGGCCAGCATCACCAATTGAGGCGGTGCCGGATACGGTTTGTGCCACCAGCACTTCGGCGGCGTTGAGCACATCATCGCCAGCAATCAGGCCCACGGTCAGGGTTGGCGCGGTTGCATCGACGGTGACGGTGGTATTCAGCGTATTGCTGTTGCCAGCGGCATCGGTGACCACTACAGACAAGGTCGGTGTACCGTCTGGCAGCGCTTGCAGATCGGCAGTAGGGACGGTGACGCTCCAGTTGCCGTTGGCATCCACGGTGCCGGTATAGGTTTTACTGCCCAAGGTGACGGTAACGGTCTGCCCCGGCGTGGTGATGCCGGTGGAGCCGGTGATGGTCTGCTGTTGGCCCGCTTCCGTGCCGTTCAGGATGCCATCGCCAAACGGCGTGTTCAGGGTGGCGTCCGGCAGAGTGTGGATAAACACGCCCAGATTATGGCTATTGCTGACCAGGTTGCCGCCCTGATCGACGGCGCTGACGCTGACGGTGGCGGTGCCATCGGCCAGCAGCGCTAAATCGGCGGCTGGGACCTGAACGCTCCAGGAACCGTCTGGCAGGGTTAGGCCGATGTAAATCTTGCCATTCAGCGTCACGGTGACGATGGCACCGAGCGGCAGGTTGGCGCTGTCGCCGGAGATCGTCAGCGGCTGCAGACTTTCGGCCAGATTCAGTTTGTCATCTCCTGCGATCACGGAGATGGACAGCCCACTGAGATTGGTATTGACGGTCACGTCATGACTGGCGTTGGCCGGGTTACCGGCGCTGTCGCTGACGGTGGCGGTGATGGTGGTCTGGCCGTTAGCCAACAGTGCCAGGTCGGCAGCCGGTACGCTGGTGCTCCAGGAGCCATCGGCCAGCACGGTAGCGGTGTAAGTTTTGCCGTTCAGCGTGATGGTGACGGTCTGGCCCGCCTCCACATGGGTGGTGGTACCGGTCAGGGTCTGAGCGGTCTTCACCTCTGCGCCGTCGATAATGTCGTTACCGGCGAACACGTTGATGCCGAGCGTCGGCAGGTTGGCCGGGTTGGCATCCACACCGAGGACATGGGTAGTGCTGGTGCTGTTACCCGCGGCATCGGTGAGGGTAGCGACCAGGTTATGGCTACCATCGCTAAGCGCTTGCAGATCGGCGGCGGGCAGGCTGGTGCTCCACGATCCATCTGGTTGCACCACGGCGGTGTAGGTTTTGCCATTCAAGGTCAGGGTGACGGTGCGGCCCGCATCGGCGACCGAGGCGGTACCGGACACGGTCTGCGCCACCTGTACTTCCGCGGCATTCAACACATCATCCCCAGCCACTACGTTAACGGTGAGGGTTGGGGCAGTCTCATCGACGGTAACGGTGGTGTTCAGCGTATTGCTGTTACCGGCGGCATCCGTAACGGTTACGGACAGGGTAGGCGTGCCGTCTGGCAGCGCTTGCAGATCGGCTGCCGGAATGGTGGCGCTCCAGTTGCCGCTGGCATCCACGGTGCCGGTGTAGGTTTTACCGCCCAGGGTGACGGTAACGGTCTGCCCCGGCGTGGTGATGCCGGTAGACCCTGTGAGGGTCTGAGGCTGACCCGCTTCTGCGCCATTCAGAATGCCATCGCCAAACGGTGTGTTCAGGGTGGCGGTTGGCAGACTATGGATAAACACGCCCAGATCGTGGTTGCCGCTGACCGGATTACCGGCCTGGTCGACGGCGGTGACGGTCACGGTGGTGGTGCCATCGGCCAGTAAGGCCAAGTCGGCGGCAGGCACGGAGACGCTCCAGGAGCCGTCTGCCAGCGTGGTGCCGGTGTAGGTTTTACCGTTCAAGGTCACGGTAACCGTAGTCCCGACGGCCAGGTTCTGGCTGTTGCCATTGATCGCCAGCGGCAGCTGGCTTTCCGCCAGGCTGAGTTTGTCATCACCGGCAATGACGGCGATAGACAGCCCGCTGAGGTCGGTATCGACGGTCACGTCATGGCTGGCGCTGGCCGGGTTCCCGGCGCTGTCGCTGACGGTGGCGGTAATGGTGGTCTGGCCGTTGGCCAGCAGCGCCAGATCGGCAGCCGGTACGCTGGTGCTCCAGGAACCGTCTGCCAGCACGGTGGCGGTGTAGGTTTTGCCGTTCAGGGTGATAGTGACGGTCTGGCCCGCTTCCACATGGGTGGTGGTACCGGTCAGGGTTTGGGCGGTTTTCACCTCTGCGCCGTCGACAATGTCGTTACCGGCGAACACGTTGATGCTGAGCGTTGGCAGATTGGCCGGGTTGGCGTCGACGTTGATGTTGTGGGTGACGCTGGTGCTGTTGCCCGCCGCATCGGTGAGGGTGGCGACCAGGTTATGGCTACCGTCGGCCAGGGCGGCGAGGTCGGCGGCAGGCAGGCTGGTGCTCCATGAACCATCTGGCTGCACCACGGCGGTGTAGGTTTTGCCATTTAAGGTCAGGGTGACGGTGCGGCCCGCATCACCAATCGAGGCGGTACCGGAGACGGTCTGCGCCACCAACACTTCGGCTGCGTTCAGCACGTCATCCCCTGCAACCAGACTCACGGTGAGGGTTGGCGCGGTCTCATCGACGGTGACGGTGGTGTTCAGCGTATTGCTATTGCCCGCCGCATCGGTGACCGTGACGCTCAAGGCTGGCGTACCGTCTGGCAGCGCTTGCAGGTCGGCCGCAGGAATGGTGACGCTCCAGTTGCCGTTGGCATCCACGGTGCCGGTATAGGTTTTACCGCCCAGGGTGACGGTAACGCTCTGCCCCGGCGTAGTGATGCCAGTGGTACCGGTGAGCGTCTGGGATTGGCCCGCCTCTGCACCGTTCAGGATGCCATCGCCAAATGGCGTGTTCAGGGTGGCGTCCGGCAGGCTATGGATAAACACGCCCAGGTTGTGGCTGTCGCTGACCGGGTTACCGGCCTGATCGACGGCGCTTACTGTCACGGAGGCGGAACCATCGGCCAGCAACGCCAGATCGGCGGCAGGCACGGTGACGCTCCAGGAGCCGTCCGCCAGGGTAGTGCCGGTGTAAGTTTTACCGTTCAGGGTCAGGGTGACCGTAGTTCCGACGGCCAGGTTGGCACTGCTGCCGCTGATGACCAATGGCGACTGACTTTCTGCCAGGCTGAGTTTGTCATCACCGGCAATGACGGCGATAGACAGCCCGCTCAGGCTGGTGTCGACGGTCACGTTATGGCTGGCACTGGCCGGGTTCCCGGCGCTGTCGTTGACGGTGGCGGTGATGGTGGTCTGGCCGTTGGTCAGCAGCGCCAGATCGGCAGCCGGTACGCTGGTGCTCCAGGAACCGTCTGCCAGCACGGTGGCGGTGTAGGTTTTGCCGTTCAGGGTGATGGTGACGGTCTGGCCCGCTTCCACATGGGTGGTGGTACCAGTCAGGGTTTGGGCGGTTTTCACCTCTGCGCCATCGACAATGTCGTTACCGGCGAAGATGCCGATGCTGACGGTTGGCAGATTGGCCGGGTTGGCGTCGACGTTGATGCCGTGGGTGACGCTGGTGCTGTTGCCCGCCGCATCGGTGAGGGTAGCGACCAGATTGTGGCTACCGTCGGCCAGGGCGGCGAGGTCGGCCGCAGGCAGGCTGGTGCTCCATGAACCATCTGGCTGCACCACGGCGGTGTAGGTTTTACCGTTCAAGGTCAGGGTCACGGTGCGGCCCGCATCGGCCACGGAAGCGGTGCCAGACACGGTCTGTGCCACCAGCACTTCGGCAGCGTTCAGCACATCATCGCCAGCAATCAGGCCCACGGTCAGAGTTGGTGCCGTCGTATCGACGGTAACGGTGGTGTTCAAGGTGTTGCTGTTGCCCGCCGCATCGGTGACCGTGACGGTCAAGGCTGGCGTGCCGTCTGGCAGCGCTTGCAGGTCGGCCGCAGGAATGGTGACGCTCCAGTTGCCGTTGGCATCCACGGTGCCGGTATAGGTTTTACCGCCGAGTGAGACGGTGACGGTTTGGCCTGGCGTGGTGATGCCAGTCGTCCCAGTCAATGTCTGCGGTTGGCCCGCCTCTGCGCCGTTCAGGATGCCATCGCCAAACGGCGTGTTCAGGGTGACGTCCGGCAGGCCATGGATAAATACGTCCAGGTTGTGGCTGTCGCTAACCGGGTTACCGGCCTGATCGACGGCGCTCACTGTCACGGAGGCGGAACCATCGGCCAGCAACGCCAGATCGGCGGCAGGCACGGTGACGCTCCAGGAGCCGTTCGCCAGGGTAGTGCCGGTGTAGGTTTTACCGTTCAGGGTCAGGGTGACCGTAGTTCCGACGGCCAGGTTGGCACTGCTGCCGCTGATGACCAATGGAGACTGACTTTCTGCCAGGCTGAGTTTGTCATCACCGGCAATGACGGCGATAGACAGCCCGCTCAGGCTGGTGTCGACGGTCACGTCATGGCTGGCACTGGCCGGGTTCCCGGCGCTGTCGTTAACGGTGGCGGTGATGGTGGTCTGGCCGTTGGTCAGCAGCGCCAGATCGGCAGCCGGTACGCTGGTGCTCCAGGAACCGTCTGCCAGCACGGTGGCGGTGTAGGTTTTGCCGTTTAGTGTGATGGTGACGGTCTGGCCCGCTTCCACATGAGTGGTGGTACCGGTCAGGGTCTGAGCGGTTTTCACCTCTGCGCCGTCGACAATGTCGTTACCGGCGAACACGCCGATGCTGAGCGTTGGCAGATTGGTCGGGTTGGCGTCGACGTTGATGCCGTGGGTGACGCTGGTGCTGTTGCCTGCCGCATCGGTGAGGGTGGCGACCAGATTATGGTTGCCGTCGGCCAGAGCGGCGAGGTCAGCTGCTGGCAGTGAAGCGCTCCAGGTGCCGTCCGCTTGTACCACAGCGGTGTAGGTCTTGCCGTTCAAGGTCAGGGTGACGGTGCGGCCCGCATCGGCAACGGACGCAGTGCCGGAGACGGTCTGCGCCACCAGCACCTCAGCAGCGTTGAGGATATCGTCGCCCGCGATGGTGTTGATGGTGAGGGTTGGCGCGGTCTCATCGACGGTGACGGTGGTGTTCAGCGTATTGCTGTTGCCCGCCGCATCGGTAACCGTGATGGTCAAGGCCGGCGTGCCGTCTGGCAACGCTTGCAGATCGGCGGCAGGGATGGTGACGCTCCAATGGCCGCTGCCATCCACGGTGCCGGTATAGGTTTTACCGCCCAGGGTGATGGTGATGGTCTGGCCCGGGCTGGTGATGCCGGTGGTGCCGGTAAGCGTCTGTGGCTGACCCGCTTCTGCGCCATTCAGGATGCCATCACCAAACGGCGTGTCCAGAGTCACCGCAGGCAAATCATGAGTGTAAACGTCCAGATTGTGCGTGGTGGTCACGGTAGAACCATCGTTGCCTGTCACGCTGGCAGAAATGGTGTTGCTGCCTTCGGCCAGCAGTTGCAGATCGGCGCTAGGCACCTGCAATGTCCAACTGCCGTCTGCCAATACCAGCGCGGAATAGGTTTTGCCATTGAGCGTGACGGTAACGGTAGCCCCGGTGGCGACGTTGGCCGTGGTGCCGCTGATGGCAAGAGGAAGCCCGGCTTCGACGGCGTTGAGTTTATCGTCTGAAGAGACAATACCGATATTGATTGCCGAAGCATTGCTGTCTACGGTGATCACTTGTGGCGCGGCAGTGGTGGTATTGCCTGCCTGATCGCTGAGCGTGGCGATCATCTGATAGCTACCGTCGATCAACGCGGCCATATCCGCGGCTGGCACGCTGATGCTCCATTTGCCATCGGCACCTACGATGCCGGTATAGGTTTTACCATTGAAGGAAACGCTGACCACCTGCCCAGCCTCGCTGACGGAAGCGGTGCCGGTGATGTTTTGCGCCGATTTTTGCTCGTCGACGGTGATCAAATCGTCGCCGGTAAATTTATCCAACGTCAGCACCGGTGGCACGGTATCTACCTGCAAGTGCTCCGTCACGGTAGTGCTGTTGCCTGCGGCGTCGGTAGCCGTCACGGTGAGGGTATTATCCCCTTGAGCCAACGCCTGCAGGTCTGCGGCAGGCAGTACCAGGCTCCACTTGCCATCCCCGCCAGTGACTGTCGTGTAGGTTTTACCATTCAGGGTAACGACAATGGTCTGGCCAGGATTGCTGGTGCCGCTCAGGGTCTGTGATGTTTGCGCCTCGGCGGCGTTGAGTACGTCGTCTCCGGCCAGTTTGTTGACGGTCAGCACCGGGGCGGTCAAATCGACGGTGATGTTCTCATGCGCATTGGCGCTTTGGCCTGCTTTGTCGGTGACGGTGGCATTGAGCGTGATCGAGCCATTGGCCAGCGCGGCCAGATCGGCGGCAGGCAGTGAAAGCGACCAACTGCCATCGCCTTGAACCACTGCGCTATAGGTTTTGCCGTTCAAGGTGATGGTAACGGTTTGCCCTGCTTGAACATTTTGCGTATGGCCGCTCAGCGTTTGGGTGCTTTTCGCTTCGTTGGCGTTGATTACGTTATCGCCGGTCAGGGCGTTAATCGTGATCTGCGGGGTAGGATTAACTACGGTGGTATCAACCGAGATCTGATGATCGACCGTGGTTTGGTTGCCCACTTTATCGACGGAGGTCACGATTAACTCGTAGTTACCGTTTTTCAGCAAAGCCAGATCTGCCGCAGGCAGTTGCAGGCTCCATTTGCCGTCGCTACCCACCGTCGTGGTGTAGGTTTTACCGTTCAGGGTAATGGTAATTGTCAGCCCGACCTCGCCGGTACCGCTCAGCGCCTGCGCCGCTTTTAACTCGGCACCGGTCAGGTGGTCATCGCCGGTCAGCTTGTTGACGGTCAAGACAGGCGGGGTGGTATCGACCAGTACGCTGATCGTTTTTTCGACGCTGATCCCATCCTGGTTAGTCAGTTTAACCGTCAGTTGATAATTGCCGTCTTTTAGGCCAGCAAGCGCAGCGGAGCTGAAATCAAAGCTCCACTTACCATCGGCCCCGACGGTAGTGGTGTAACTTTTGCCGTTGAGCGTCAGCGTGATGGTCACGCCTGCGGCAACGCCGGTGGTCAGGCCGCTCAGTAACTGGGCAATTTTAACTTCACTGGCGTTGAGAACGTTGTCCTGACCCAGTTTTCCTACGGTCAGGGTAGGTTGTTCTGGTGGTACGGACGGTTCGTCATTGTTGTGGTCGTTCTTCCCCGTCCCGGTAGCTATGGCGACGCCAGCCCCCAGCGCCAGGCCGGCTAGAATGGCGGCGATGGCACCGTTGGATAAATCATGGTTGCCAATTAGCAGAGGTGAAACGTCAGACAGTGATTCAAACTGCGGCGTGATCAGCATTGGTTCAGTGGTAGCGGCGGTTGCCGGGAATATCGCGTGCTGGATGGCGCCATTGCCATCATCAAACACCAATTCGCTGTGTTTACCGTCGGCGTCCACTTCAAAGAAGCTCTGATAACGTACCGTGGTGCCATCTTTCATATGCACGATCAGGTCGTTACCTTGGCGTTCATAGCTGCTCACCAAAGCCTGAGTACCATGGATCCGCACAATACTGCTTTGTGTGAGGCTGACGGAACGGGTACCGGTTGCTACGTCAGCGATTTTCGCGCCGCCATGACGAGCAATAATATCAACAGCCCCAAGGGTAAAATTGGATTGTGCCATGTGGTTAGCCTCTGAACGCCAAAGTTAATTTGCATAGCGCGCCAAAGCCGTTTGTGTGGCTTTTGTAGGCGCGCTGGAATGCCCGAGGGGGTGCCCTAGAGCTAAATTTAACCTGGTGTTTAGATGACTAATTAATACAAAGTTAACACTAAACTCATCCCTGAAAGGGTTTTGAGATTAATCTTCCTAATTTATCTGTGAGGTAAGGTATAAGCGAGCTTTGATAAAAATGCCATACGTAGTAATGATTATTGTGCGAATTTGCTATTGATAAAAATTCTTATTTACCAAGGTGGGTAAGTACCCATGGATAATTGATGGTTTCTTAATTCAGCGGGGTGTTTTAATTTTAAATTAGATAATTTGTATTTTAATTACCATTTAAATTAGCTGCCATTACATAGTTAATTTATTAAAATCAATAGGTTAATTTTATTTGCGTCAAAGGTTTTACTTATTTTATAACTGGTGCTACCGGGTGGAATAAATAAGATAATTACATTACAAAGTTAACGGTTTTTACGGGTTTTATTGGCGTGTCTTTGCGGGCTAATAAAGAGATGTTTTTTGAAAGTGTGAGGCTAATGCTTTTTATTTATTAGTTATGCTACTGATTTCTCTATGCGTAATAAGAAAATCTTCATATTCTGGGGTGAGGAGGCGTGGCGGACCACGCCTGGCTGACCTATAGCATGGTGTAGGCTTTTTTCAGCCCGGTGTCTTCTTCGGGATCTGCACCTTGGGGATGGGCGGGCTCTTCTTCAGGCAGCAGTTTCGCCAACGGAGCTTCTGCTAGCGGGTCGGGAGCGGCCTCCGGCGCTGGCATCGTATCTTGAATGGTCTGCTCATCGAACGTCGGGTTTAATGCCGGGGAAAGTGGGGAGCTGGAGAGGCTGTCTGGCATGGCGATATGGGGCACTGGCGCATCTTGTACAAACTGCGACTCATCCTGTTTGACCGTTCTGCTGAAGGCCATAATCAACAGGCCACACAGTGCGAAAAACACGTACAGGATATTCCCACCCAAAGGCTGGATCAGCGCACCGACGGCCAGCGGCCCGATGCTGGCCCCCACGCCAAATGCCATGAGCAGACAGGCAGCCAGGGAGACGCGGCGCTCTGGCTCAATCATGTCGTTGGCCAGCGCTACCGCCAGCGGATATAGGGTGAACTGCAACATGCTGACTATGAAGCCGACGATCAGTAACACCGGGAAATCGATATGGGGCAACAGGGCCAGCGGTAAGGCGGCAATCACCAGCAGTAGTGCATTAACCCGCATCAGCAGCGTGCGGTTGTAACGGTCTGACAGCCAGCTCAGCGGAAACTGCGCCACCAGCCCGGCAAAGATAGCTATGGCCATAAACAGACCGGTTTGCTGAGTGGTCAATGCCTGCTGGCTGGCATATACCGGTGCCAGCCCGTAGAAGGAGCCTACCACCATGCCGATCACCAGCGTGGTGGCCAACACTTTAGGAATGGCATGCACAAAATAGCGCAGCTCCATCGGGGCGGGCGACATATGCCGGGCATTGGTACGGGTTGTCAGGGCGATCGGCACCAGGCAGAGGGAAAAACACAGCGCGATGAGCAGCAGCGTGCTGATGCCAAGGTTGGCTTGTAGCATAAGCACAATCTGCCCCAGCGACATGCCAAGGTAGGAGGCCGCCATATAAAAGCCGAATACCATGCCGCGCTGATTGGATTCGGACTGATCGTTCAGCCAGCTCTCCAGCACCATGTACTGGCACATCATACACAGGCCGATAATCAGCCGCAGCACCACCCAAACCGGGATGTATTCCGTCAGGCCGTGGCCCAGCACCGCAGCGGTAATGATCCCGGCGCAGGAGACATAGGCGCGGATATGCCCTACGCGGGCAATCAGAAAGTGGCCGACCTTGCCGCCGATCACCAGGCCGATGTAGTTGGCGGCGATAATGGCCCCGATCAGGGCGCCACTGACGTTGATGGAGGTTAACCGCAGGGAAATGTAGGTGGTCAGTAACCCTGAACCCAGCAGCATCAGCAGGGTGGTGGTATACAGCGGAAAGAATACACCTAACGTTTTTTTCACTCGGCCTTCCTGTTTTAGTCGAAGATTGAGGCAAACGGGTTTGCCGCAACAAGCTGGACGTATCCCCGATACTAGCAGTTAGTACAACAGCTTAAAACCGCAGCACTGCGAAGCGCATGGCATTTCGGCCGGTAAAATGCCGTAGAGGCTTGATAAATGCTACCATCAGGCGCATATACCTTGATTGATTCAAAGGAGAGTCCATGAGTGAGAAGCGGTTGCGTGAGCTCAGTATTGCCGTCGGACAAAGGCTAAAGGCCAATGGGCGTTGGATCAGCTGTGCAGAGTCCTGTACGGGCGGCGGTATTGCCAAGGCAATTACCGATATCGCCGGCAGCTCGGCCTATTTCGATCGCGGCTTTGTCACTTATAGCAACGCGGCAAAGCACGAACTGCTAGGGGTGGCGGAAGCGACCTTGCAGGCTCATGGCGCGGTCAGTGAGGAAGTGGTGCGCGAGATGGCGCAGGGCGCGATGCACGCGGCCAAAGCCGATCTTGCGCTCTCGGTCAGCGGCATTGCCGGCCCAGACGGTGGCAGTGTGGAAAAACCGGTGGGTACCGTCTGGTTTGGTTTTGCCGAACGTTCCGGCCGGGTGCTGGCGCGCAAAATGCAATTTACCGGCGATCGCGATGCGGTGCGCCTGCAGGCAACCCTTTTTGCGCTGCAAACGGCGCTTGATGAATTTTTGTAAAATTAGGCTTGATACTGTATGACCATACAGTATAATTAGCAGCAATTTCCTGCACAACATACATTCAGCGGCAATGTGAGTCACACTGACATTGCGCAACGAAGGAGCAAAAATGGCTATTGATGAGAACAAGCAAAAGGCGTTAGCTGCAGCACTGGGCCAGATTGAGAAACAGTTCGGCAAAGGCTCCATCATGCGTCTGGGTGAAGACCGCTCCATGGACGTAGAAACGATCTCCACCGGCTCGCTGTCACTCGATATCGCACTGGGCGCAGGCGGCTTGCCAATGGGCCGTATCGTCGAGATTTATGGCCCGGAATCCTCCGGTAAAACCACCCTGACTCTGCAAGTTATTGCCGCTGCACAGCGCGAAGGTAAAACCTGTGCGTTTATCGATGCCGAGCATGCGCTGGATCCTATCTACGCCAAGAAACTGGGCGTGGATATCGACAACCTGCTGTGTTCTCAGCCGGATACCGGTGAGCAGGCGCTGGAAATCTGTGATGCGTTGACCCGCTCTGGTGCGGTTGACGTCATCATCGTTGACTCCGTAGCGGCATTGACGCCGAAAGCGGAAATCGAAGGCGAAATCGGTGACTCCCATATGGGGCTGGCGGCACGTATGATGAGCCAGGCCATGCGTAAGTTGGCCGGTAACCTGAAGAACGCCAACACCTTGCTGATCTTCATCAACCAGATCCGTATGAAAATTGGCGTGATGTTCGGTAACCCGGAAACCACCACCGGGGGTAACGCCCTGAAGTTCTACGCTTCTGTCCGTCTGGATATCCGCCGTATCGGTGCGATCAAAGAAGGTGATGAAGTGATCGGCAGCGAAACCCGCGTAAAAGTGGTGAAGAACAAAATCGCTGCACCGTTCAAACAGGCAGAGTTCCAGATCCTGTATGGTGAAGGGATCAACAGCCGTGGCGAACTGGTCGATCTGGGCGTGAAACACAAGATGATCGAGAAGGCCGGTGCCTGGTACAGCTACAACGGTGAGAAGATCGGTCAGGGTAAGTCCAATGCCTGTAACTTCCTGAAAGAAAACCCGGCCATTGCTGCGGAACTGGATAAAAAACTGCGCGACCTGTTGCTGCATAGCAATGGTGAAGCGGCTGCTGCCAGTGCCGAGAAGGCCGATGACAACGAAGCAGAAACCAGCGAAGAGTTTTAATCTTTGCCGGTGGGTATACGCCCCTTAGGGCGTATACCGATCACCAAGGCTTGCAGATATGAATGATGTAGGTTCCCAATCTGCTGGTAATCAGCAAAATACGTTGATTAGCCGTGCGATGCGGCTATTGTCCCAACGCGATCATAGTGAAGCCGAACTGCGCCGCAAACTTGCGGCGCCGCCATTTATGGCTAACGCCAGATTCGGTAGCAAATCCCCTACAGAACCCCCCGAAGAACCCGTCGATCCTGCAATCATTGAACAGGTGATTAGCTATTGCTACCAGCATAACTGGCTGGACGATCGGCGTTTCGCCAATAGCTTTATTGCCAGCCGCAGCCGCAAGGGATATGGCGCGCAACGCATTCGCTCAGAACTGATGCAAAAGGGCGTAGATAAAGAAATAGTGCAGGACGCCCTGGCGGAATGCGAAATCGACTGGTGTGAGCAAGCCAGGGAGATCGCGCTGCGCAAATTTGGCGATCCGTTACCGGTAGAATGGAAAGAGAAAGCCAAGGTGTTGCGCTATCTGCTCTATCGCGGCTTCTTCCAGGAGGAAATTCAGTCGATTTATCGTGATTTTGCGCAATGAATGCACACGGCGTTTTACTTCCCCCCGAAGAAAATTTATCTTATCCCCACATTTAGTTCGTGAACCAGAGGATATCGTCAGGATGTCGAGCCTCGTTCACGCATCGTTATTCTAGTCTTTCCGGGAAAATTATGAGCAAGAGCACCGCTGAGATCCGTCAAGCGTTTCTCGATTTCTTTCATAGTAAAGGCCACCAGGTTGTAGCAAGCAGCTCCCTGGTACCTAACAATGATCCGACATTGCTGTTTACCAATGCCGGCATGAACCAATTTAAAGACGTTTTCCTGGGGCTGGACAAGCGCGCCTACTCGCGTGCCACCACTTCACAGCGTTGCGTGCGTGCCGGTGGCAAGCACAACGATCTGGAAAACGTCGGCTATACCGCCCGTCACCATACTTTCTTTGAAATGTTAGGCAACTTCAGCTTCGGTGACTATTTCAAGCACGATGCCATCAGCTACGCGTGGGAACTACTGACCGGTGAAAACTGGTTCAACCTGCCGAAAGAAAAGCTGTGGGTCACTGTCTATGAGACCGATGACGAAGCCTTCGACATCTGGCAGAAGCAGATTGGCGTGCCTGCGGAACGCATCATCCGCATCGGCGATAACAAAGGCGCGGCCTTTGCTTCCGATAACTTCTGGCAGATGGGCGACACCGGCCCATGCGGTCCGTGCACCGAGATCTTCTTCGATCACGGCGACCATATCTGGGGTGGTCCTCCGGGTAGCCCGGAAGAAGATGGCGATCGCTATATCGAGATCTGGAACATCGTGTTTATGCAGTTCAACCGTCAGTCGGATGGCACCATGCTGCCGCTGCCGAAGCCTTCGGTGGATACCGGCATGGGCCTCGAGCGTATCGCTGCGGTGCTGCAACATGTCAATTCCAACTACGAAATCGATCTGTTCACCACCCTGATTGCCGCCGTCGCCAAACTGACCGGCGCAACCGATATGGGTAACAAGTCGTTGCGCGTGATTGCGGACCATATCCGTTCTTGTGCCTTCCTGATCGCCGATGGCGTGATCCCGTCGAATGAAAACCGTGGCTACGTGCTGCGCCGTATCATTCGCCGCGCGATCCGTCATGGCAATATGTTGGGTGCGAAGGATACCTTCTTCTACAAGCTGGTTGCTCCGTTGATCGAAGTGATGGGCCCGGCTGCCGACGAACTGAAGCGTCAGCAGGCACAGGTTGAGCAGGTACTGAAATCAGAAGAAGAACAGTTTGCCCGTACGCTGGAGCGCGGTTTGGCGCTGCTGGATGACGAACTGGCCAAGCTGCAGGGCGATACCCTGGATGGCGAAACGGCATTCCGTTTGTATGATACCTACGGTTTCCCGGTGGATCTGACCGCCGACGTCTGCCGTGAGCGTGGTCTTAAGGTTGATGAACAAGGTTTTGAGCAGGCCATGGAGGCTCAACGCCGCCGTGCGCGTGAGTCCAGCGGTTTTGGCGCGGACTACAACAGCCTGATCCGTGTTGACGGCGCAAGCCAGTTCAATGGTTACGATCGCGAAGAGCAACAGGCGAAAGTGACCGCTTTGTTCCGTGATGGTCAGCCGGTGGATGAGATCCATGCGGGTGAAGAGGCCGTTGTGGTGCTGGACGAAACGCCATTCTATGGCGAATCGGGTGGCCAGGTCGGCGATAAAGGCGTGCTTAAAGCGGCCGGCATCGAGTTCGTGGTGAGCGATGCGCAGAAATATGGCCAGGCTATCGGTCACCTGGGCAAGTTGGCTAGCGGCTCGCTGAAGCTGAATGACCGCGTTGATGCGGTGATCGACAGCGAACGCCGTAACCGTATCCGCCTGAACCACTCCGCCACTCACCTGTTGCATGCGGCATTGCGCCAGATCCTGGGTGAGCACGTCGCGCAAAAAGGCTCGTTAGTTAACGACAAGTACCTGCGTTTTGACTTCTCGCACTCCGAAGCGATGAAGCCAGAACAAATCCGCGCGGTAGAAGATTTGGTTAACCAGCAGATCCGTCGTAACCTGTCGGTGCAGACCGAAGTGATGGCGCTGGATGATGCCAAAGAGAAGGGCGCGATGGCACTGTTTGGCGAGAAGTACGATGACCACGTGCGTGTGCTGACGATGGGCGATTTCTCTACCGAACTGTGTGGCGGTACGCATGCCAACCGCACCGGTGACATCGGCCTGTTCCGCATCCAGAGTGAGTCTGGTACCGCAGCTGGTATCCGTCGTATTGAAGCTGTGACGGGTGAAGGGGCGATAGCGACCTTGCATCAACAGAGTGACTTGTTACAGGATGTTGCTCACCTGGTGAAGGGGGACAGCAATAACCTGAGTGATAAAGTGCGTGCGGTGCTCGATCGCACTCGTGCGCTGGAAAAAGAGCTGCAACAGCTGAAAGATCAGCAAGCTGCGCAGGAAAGTGCTTCGCTGTCGAGTCAAGCCAAGCTGGTCAATGGTGTGAAGCTGCTGGTCAGCCAGCTGGATAACGTTGAGCCGAAGATCATGCGTACCATGGTTGACGATCTTAAAAATCAGCTGGGTTCTGCGATCATCGTGTTGGCCACGGTGGAAGAAGGCAAAGTCAGCCTGATTGCGGGGGTTACCAAAGATCTGACCGACCGGGTTAAGGCCGGCGAGCTGATCGGCAACATCGCACAGCAGGTTGGCGGCAAGGGCGGTGGACGCCCTGATATGGCAATGGCTGGGGGCAGTGATGCCAACGCCTTGCCTGCGGCATTAAACAGCGTAGAGGCCTGGGTGGCCGCGAAACTGTGAATATAAATAAATAGGCGCGTTACTGACGCCGTAAGCCACTGTGGCTTATGGCGTTTTTAGACTGTGCTAACACAATGTAGTGACAATTGCGGGAACAAAGTTTTCCAGGTCGGCTAAACTTATTCTTAATCTGGAGTGACACCAAGTCTGCTTACATTTATTGTGGGTTCTTGACTTACGTTTTCACTGCATATAATGGATAATGGCGGGGAAACTGAGAGACCCGACTCTTTTAATCTTTCAAGGAGCAAAGAATGTTAATTCTGACTCGTCGAGTTGGTGAAACCCTCATGATTGGCGATGAGGTTACGGTCACAGTGCTAGGGGTTAAAGGCAACCAAGTTCGTATTGGTGTGAATGCCCCCAAAGAGGTGTCTGTTCACCGCGAAGAAATCTACCAGCGCATCCAGGCCGAGAAGTCTCAACAGACGACTTACTGATTTCTAAGTAGCGTCTCGTTCTACAACGAGACGCTTCTTGCTTTTCTTGACCCGCTTTCCCCCTTCTTTTCACACTAACTGTTATCTCCCCCCATTTTTTGCCAATAACTTTCTCCTGCGATCAAACACCTATCCGCGGTAGCACGGCATTTTCTTGTTGATAAAGCACTCTTTTTGCCGCGAAATCACTCATGTTGCCTGTGATTTGTGCAAACGCGCGAGAGTTGGGAAAAATTGTTTGACTTATAAACCCACGAAAGTAATATGTGCGCCACGCAGTGCCGATGAGCTTCTCTAAAGTAAGTTAGGCACGATTCGCAAGAAGCGTACTGGTGAGGTGGCCGAGAGGCTGAAGGCGCTCCCCTGCTAAGGGAGTATGCGGTCAAAAGCTGCATCCGGGGTTCGAATCCCCGCCTCACCGCCATTTGCATCCATAGCTCAGCTGGATAGAGTACTCGGCTACGAACCGAGCGGTCGGAGGTTCGAATCCTCCTGGATGCACCATATTTTGCAGTATGGTGGGGTAGTAACGACATACCATACGGTATCAAAAAAGAATTCCTGTGCATCCATAGCTCAGCTGGATAGAGTACTCGGCTACGAACCGAGCGGTCGGAGGTTCGAATCCTCCTGGATGCACCATTCTTCAGTGACGTTTCACGGAACGAAACATATTCGCTAAAAAAATTAGATTGCATCCATAGCTCAGCTGGATAGAGTACTCGGCTACGAACCGAGCGGTCGGAGGTTCGAATCCTCCTGGATGCACCATATTATAATGTACCTATCGCGAACGCTAACTCGTAGATAGATACAATATGGAAGGTAGCACTAGGGAGGATAACGTTGCACTGCAACGGCCCAACGGGTGAAGCGCTTGCGCTGAATAATCCTCCTGGATGCACCATCTTCTTAGAGAAACCCGCTTCGGCGGGTTTTTTACTTTTCATTTCTAAGTTCCCACCTTCTGTTTTCTGTCTTACGCAACCTCTTATCTACACCGCATTTTCCGTCATGCTCTGGCAGCGACAACCTTTCGGCTTTACGCTAAAGTAGCTTTCTTTGCTCAATGGTCATGGAGTCACGATGTACGATCGCTATCAGGGTCTGATCTTCGACATGGACGGTACCATTCTGGACACCGAGCCAACGCACCTCAAGGCATGGCACGAGGTGTTGGCACGTTACGGAATGAAGTTTGATGCGGCCGCCATGACAGGGCTGAACGGCTCACCTACCTGGCGTATTGCTCAGGCGGTGATTGCCGTACATCAGGCCGATCTCGATCCTCATCAACTGGCCGCCGAGAAAACCCGCGCGGTAGAAAGCATGCTATTAGACACGGTGCGTCCGTTACCGCTGATTGAGGTGGTGAAGTCTTATCATGGCCGTCGTCCCATGGCGGTAGGGACTGGCAGTGAGCACCGGATGGCGGAGATGTTGCTGCGTCATTTAGGGCTGTTCGACTGCTTTGATGCCATCGTCGGGGCTGATGATGTTCAACGCCACAAGCCGGAACCGGATACTTTCCTGCGCTGTGCGGAGTTGATCGGCGTTCCTCCGGAGCACTGCGTGGTGTTTGAGGATGCCGATTTCGGCATTCAGGCCGCCAGAAGCGCCAATATGGCCGTGGTGGACGTTCGCACGTTGTGAGTAGTACGCTGGCGGTCATGTCGCTGTTTGGCAGCAGCTTCCTTAGTGCGACGCTGTTGCCTGGCAATTCAGAGATCGTGTTGGTTGCGTTGTTGACCAACAGCAGCGCTTCACCAGGTTTACTGGTGCTGGCTGCAACGTTGGGAAATACCCTGGGTGGGTTGACCAACGTCATTATCGGGCGCCTGTTACCGGCGTTGAAACCACAACGCGGGCTGGAAACGGCTCTTGGTTGGTTACAACGCTTTGGCCCGGCTGCGCTGTTGCTCAGTTGGGTGCCGGTTGTGGGCGATTTATTGTGCGTGTTGGCAGGCTGGCTGCGCATGCCATGGGGCTTTGTCACGCTGTTTCTGTGTATCGGAAAAGCGTTGCGTTACATCATCTTGACGATGATCACGCTGCAGGGTATCGCCTGGTGGCATTAACCAAGTGAATATAACTCAATATTCTCTAGGGAGCGGATTCAGTATGCTTACAGCTATCGTTTTTAGAAGCGGGAGGTCAATTTGATCCCGGACGTATCACAGGCGCTTTCTTGGTTGGAAGCCCACCCTCATGCATTAAAAGGGATCCGGCGCGGTATTGAGCGTGAAACACTGCGGGTAACCGCGGATGGCACGCTTGCCAGCACGGGTCATCCAGAACAACTGGGGGCGGCATTAACGCACCATTGGATCACTACGGACTTTGCCGAGGCGCTGTTAGAATTTATTACACCGGTTGATGATGATCTCGATCACTTGCTGACGTTCCTGCGCGATATCCATCGTCACGTGGCGCGCAATCTGGGTGATGAGCGCATGTGGCCGCTGAGCATGCCGTGCTTTATCAACGCCGAGCAGGATATCGAGCTGGCGCAGTTTGGCACCTCCAACGTTGGCCGGATGAAAACGCTGTACCGGGAAGGGTTGAAGAACCGCTACGGCGCGTTGATGCAAACCATTTCCGGTGTGCACTACAACTTCTCCCTGCCGCTGCAGTTTTGGCAGGCGTGGGCCGGTGTTGAGGATGAAGAGAGTGGTAAAGAGCAGATCTCTGCGGGATATTTCCGCCTGATCCGCAACTACTATCGCTTTGGTTGGGTGATCCCGTATCTGTTCGGGGCATCGCCCGCCATCTGTTCCTCGTTCCTCAAAGGCCGGGAAACCGATTTGCCGTTTGAGCGCAATGAACGGGGCATGTGCTATTTGCCTTATGCCACCTCGCTGCGCCTGAGCGATCTGGGCTATACCAATAAGTCGCAGAGCAATCTGGGCATTACCTTTAACGATCTGCAAACCTATGTGCAAGGTCTGAAACGCGCTATTGCGACGCCTTCAGAAGACTATGCCAAGCTGGGAGTGAAAGAGGGCGATCGCTATCTGCAACTGAACAGCAACGTGTTGCAGATCGAAAACGAACTCTATGCCCCGATCCGACCAAAACGTGTCACCCACAGCGGTGAGACACCGTCAGATGCGCTGTTACGCGGCGGTATCGAATATATCGAGGTGCGCTCGCTGGACATCAACCCATTCTCGCCAATCGGTGTGGATGCGGTGCAGGCGCGTTTCCTGGATCTGTTCCTGGTGTGGTGCGTATTGGCGGATGCGCCAGAAATGAGCAGCGATGAGTTGCTGTGCACGCGTAAAAACTGGAACCGGGTGATCCTGGAAGGGCGTAAGCCAGGCCAGACCATTGGCATCGGCTGTAACGATACCCGTGAACCGTTGGATAAGGTTGGTAAGGCGCTGTTTGACGATCTGAAGCGCGTGGCTGAGGTGTTGGATAGCGAAGCGGGCGATCGGCAATATCAGCAGGTGTGTGAACAACTGGTGGCGGCGTTTGACGATCCGGAGCTGACCTTCTCGGCCCGTATCCTCAAGAAAATGAAAGCGCAGGGCACCGGTAACGTTGGCCTGGAACTGGCGGAAAAATATCGCAAAATGCTGATAGAGGAACCGTTGGAGCTGCTGACCGAAGAGCAACTCGCTCAGGAGCAGCAAGCCTCATGGCAGCGCCAGCGCGACATAGAAGCCAGTGATACGCTAAGCTTTGAACAGTTCCTGAAGGAAAACGGCGGGGGCTGAAAAAGAAAAAGGCCACATCACTGTGGCCAAATACACATCTCTGAAAACAGTGATGATGATAACAAATGCGCGTCTTTCATAGATTAAGACCCGCAGGGTTGTAAAAGGTTTCATCGGTACGAAAAAAGTTTCGAAATAAATTCATTTTACCAAGAGGTGATGACATGCCACTGCTGGATAGCTTTACCGTAGATCATACTCGCATGGCGGCTCCGGCTGTCCGCGTTGCTAAAACCATGCAAACTCCTCATGGAGATACCATCACCGTATTCGATCTGCGCTTCTGTCGCCCGAATCTGGAAGTGATGCCAGAGCGAGGGATCCATACCTTGGAACATCTGTTCGCTGGCTTCATGCGCGACCATCTGAACGGTAACGGCGTGGAGATCATCGATATCTCACCAATGGGCTGCCGTACCGGCTTTTATATGAGCTTGATTGGCGTACCGGAAGAGCAGCGCGTGGCCGATGCCTGGCAAGCCGCTATGGCCGATGTGCTGAAGGTGACTGACCAGCGCAAGATCCCTGAACTCAATGAGTTCCAATGCGGTACCTACCATATGCACTCGCTGGAAGAGGCGCAGGAAATTGCCAAGCATATTCTTGAGCACGGTGTGGTAGTGAACCATAACGAAGAGCTGGCGCTGCCGAAAGATAAGCTGCAAGAGCTGCACATCTAGGCCCTCACCCCAACCCTCTCCCACAGGGAGAGGGAGCTGATAGTCCCTGCTCTTTTGGAAGTAAAGAGGTGATCAAGCAACGTCTCTTTAACCAGGATGAGTAAGGTCAGTCAGCCGGTGTTCATGAACAATCACAACTCTTTCAACCTAACCGCTCGCCCCTTCAACCTTCGGTGCTTATGGAGAATCACCCTACTTTCAGCCTAACTCGATCGGTTCCCTCTCCCTGTGGGAGAGGGTTAGGGTGAGGGGACTAGTGGTTCTGTACGCTGGCCTGTAAGGATTTAATCGGTGTGACGCGCACCTGCTTGATCATATTATCCTGCACGTCGAGGATATCGATATCATAGTGGCTGATACGCAGCCTGGTCCCGATGCTGGGGATCTCCTCCAGCTCTTCAAGCAGCATGCCGTTGATGGTTCTGGCCTCGGTGGCTGGCAGCGTCCAGTTGAAGGCCTTGTTCAGCTCACGCACGTTGGCACTGCCGTCGATCAATACCGAGCCATCGCTCTGTGGATTCACTTCCTCCGCCAGCGTAGGTGACATTGAGGTGGTGAAGTCGCCGACGATTTCTTCGAGAATATCCTCAACCGTCACCAGCCCCTGGATATCACCATACTCATCGACCACGATGCCGACCTTCTCTTTGTTGCGCTGGAATTTCACCAGTTGCACATTGAGTGGTGTGCCCTCTGGCACGTAGTAGATCTCATCGGCTGCCCGTAGCAGGTTCTCTTTGTTGAACTCTTTTTTCTCGGTCATCAGCCGGTAGGCTTCGCGTACGCGCAGCATGCTTATGGAGTCGTCCAATGAATCCCGATACAACACGATGCGGCCGTGTGGAGAGTGTGTCAGCTGGCGCATGATCGACTTCCAGTCGTCGTTGATATCAATCCCGACGATCTCATTGCGCGGCACCATGATGTCTTCCACCGTCACCTTCTCCAGATCCAGCACAGAAATCAGCATGTCCTGATTACGGCGCGAAATCTTCGACTGGGACTCGTTCACAATGGTGCGTAACTCCTCTTTACTCAATGCGCCGCTGATACGTACGTTGGTGCGGATGCCGAAAATCCGCAGCACCAGGGTGGTAATGCCATTGAGCAGCCATACCAGTGGGAGCATGACTTTTTGCAGCGGGGCCAGCAGGAAGCTGCTAGGGAAGGCAATTCGTTCAGGATAGAGAGCGGCAAAGGTTTTGGGTAACACTTCGGCGAACAACAGTACGACAAAGGTCAGCACCCCGGTGGCGATTGCCACGCCAATATCGCCATACAGGCGCATCCCGACAATGGTTCCCAGCGCAGAGGCCAGGATATTGACCAGGTTGTTGCCAATCAGCACCAGGCCAATCAGGCGGTCAGGCTTTTGCAGCAGCTTCTCTACCCGGCGTGCGGCACGGTTGCCTTGCTTAGACAGGTGGCGCAGACGATAGCGGTTGAGCGTCATCATGCCGGTTTCGGATGCTGAAAAATAAGCGGAGACCACGACCATAATCACCAAAATGAAAATGAGGGTCTCTGTCGAAACGTGCTCCAACGCGGTATTCCTTATGTTGGGGGAGAAGAGTGCCTCAGCAGGGCGATGGAGCGCCAGGCCAGACTTAGCGCACCATCATCAGTTCCTGGAGCAGGCGGCTCCCGAAGTAGGCCATGGTAAGCAGAAAAGAGCCGGCAAAGCTGAACCAGACCACGCGGCGGCCACGCCAGCCCTCGTGATAATGGCCCCACAGCAGCACGATATAAACAAACCACGCCATGATGGACAGCACGGCCTTGTGCACGTTCTCTTTGCTAAACAGGTTGTCCATATACAGTAGGCCGGTACACAGCGTCAGCGTCAGCAGCACCACACCGATTTGGGTGATATGAAACATCTTACGCTCAATACTCATCAGCGGCGGCATATCGGCACTGAAACTGAGTTTTTTATGTTTCAGCAGGTAATCAAGCCAGGCGAGTTGCAGGGCGTACAGCGTGGCGATAATCAGGGTGGAGTAGGAGAACAGCGCCAGGCCGATATGCACCATCAGCTCCGGGCTGGCTTCCAGATGGGTGATAAACTCCCCAGGCAGAAAGCTGGCAAACGCCAGGTTGATCATGGCAAAGCTGTAGACGATCGGCAGCAGGAACCAGCCGCGATCGCGGGAGGCGACGTAGGTCATCACCGAACAGATAATCAGGCCAACGATGGAACCGATGTTTAGCAGGCTGAGATTTTGCCCGGCGCTGACGTCAAAAATGCGCTGCTGGAGGGCAATGGCATGGCAAACCAGCGCCACTACGGCCGAGACCAGCGCCAGCCGACGGTATGCGCTATTCTTCCGCAACAAACTGGGAATGATCAGTCCAAGGCTGAGCAGGTAGGCCATCAAAGCCACAAGAGAGAATACTGGCATAGCGTTATTTAGCATCGGCATGGTTAATTGGAATGCCAGTATAACGTTGAGCGGCCCCTACTCCAACCAATCTCCAACGCTGAGGCAGAGATCGTTGTAGCAACGTGTTATAATCGCCGCAATTGTGTCGCCACTGCGGCCTGACTCTTACGTTGAGCATGAGACGATGTTTGAAAATTTAACCGATCGATTGTCGCGCACCCTGCGCAATATCAGCGGCCGCGGGCGGCTGACCGAAGAGAACATTAAAGAAACCCTGCGTGAAGTGCGTATGGCATTGCTGGAAGCGGACGTTGCGCTGCCGGTCGTGCGTGACTTCATCAACCGTGTAAAAGAGAGCGCGGTTGGGCATGAAGTTAACAAAAGCCTGACGCCGGGCCAGGAATTCGTCAAAATCGTCAAGAGCGAGCTGATTGCCGCGATGGGCGAAGTGAACACCGAGCTGAACCTGGCGGCGCAGCCACCGGCGGTGGTGCTGATGGCCGGCCTGCAAGGTGCGGGTAAAACCACCAGCGTGGCCAAGCTCGGCAAATTCCTCAAAGAAAAGCAGAAGAAAAAAGTCTTGGTGGTTTCTGCCGACGTGTATCGCCCTGCGGCGATCCGGCAGTTGGAAACCCTGGCGGAAGGCGTCGGCATCGACTTCTTCCCGTCTGACGTTAAAGAAAAACCGATCGACATCGTTAACCGTGCGCTGCAACAGGCCAAGCTGAAGTTCTACGACGTACTCATCGTCGATACCGCGGGCCGCTTGCACGTAGATGAAGCGATGATGGACGAAATCAAACAGGTACATGCGGCGATCAAGCCGGTGGAAACCCTGTTTGTAGTCGATGCCATGACCGGCCAGGATGCGGCCAACACCGCCAAGGCCTTTAACGAAGCGCTGCCGTTGACCGGCGTAGTGCTGACCAAGGTCGATGGTGATGCGCGCGGCGGTGCGGCGTTGTCTATTCGCCACATTACCGGCAAGCCGATCAAATTCCTCGGCGTGGGCGAGAAAACCGACGCGCTGGAGCCATTCCATCCGGATCGCGTGGCCTCACGTATTCTCGGCATGGGCGACGTGCTGTCGTTGATCGAAGATATCGAAAGCAAGGTTGACCGAGCACAGGCGGAAAAACTGGCTAGCAAGCTGAAGAAGGGCGACGGTTTCGATCTGACCGACTTCCTCGACCAGCTTAAGCAGATGCGTAATATGGGCGGTATGGCCAGCATGCTGAGCAAACTGCCGGGCGCTGGCCAACTGCCAGACAACGTTAAATCGCAGATGGATGACAAAGTGCTGGTACGCATGGAGGCGATCATTAACTCAATGACGCTGAAAGAGCGTGCCAAGCCGGAAATTATCAAGGGGTCACGCAAACGTCGTATTGCGATGGGCTCCGGCATGCAGGTGCAGGATGTTAATCGGTTGTTAAAACAATTCGACGATATGCAGCGCATGATGAAAAAGATGAAAAAAGGCGGAATGGCGAAGATGATGCGTGGCATGAAAGGTATGATGCCGCCGGGCTTCCCAGGCCGTTAAAACCACGCCGCAGCAAGGCTGTGGCGGGTTTGCCGATTTACCGATCACGGTAAAACCTGTCCGAGAGCGTGATGGTGCAAAAACGAATTACCGGCAATCTACGCTTTAGATTGCTTTTTGCGCCAAAATGAGTAAAATTTTCGGGCTTTTTATATTGCAACCGGGCCCCGTCCCTCAATGGGGCCCGGCTGTTTTATTAACTAAAGAGGATGTTATGGTAACAATTCGTTTGGCACGTGGCGGCGCTAAAAAGCGTCCGTTCTATCAAGTAGTAGTGACCGACAGCCGCAATGCTCGTGATGGTCGTTTCATCGAGCGTGTAGGTTTCTTCAACCCAATCGCATCTGGTCAGGCTGAAGCACTGCGTCTGGACCTGGATCGCATTGAGCACTGGGTTGGTCTGGGTGCTACCGTTTCTGATCGCGTTCACGCGCTGATCAAAGACGCTAAGAAAGCAGCTTAATCTGTCGCGGTGGTGGCAATGAGCAAGCAACTCAAACCGGTAGCACCTAAGCAGCCGATTGTACTCGGTAAGATGGGGTCTACTTACGGCATCCGTGGTTGGCTCAGAGTGTTTTCATCCACCGAGAACGCCGAAAGCATATTTGACTATCAGCCCTGGTTAATCCAGCGCTCTGGTCAGTGGCAGTTTGTCGAGTTGGAAGACTGGAAACGCCACAGTCAGGATCTGATCATCAAGGTCAAAGGCATTGACGATCGGGATGCCGCGAATTTACTGACCAATTGCGAAATTGTCGTAGATTCCGAGCAGTTGCCTCCGTTGGAAGGCGATGATTACTACTGGAAAGACCTTATGGGCTGCCAGGTAGTCACCACTTCCGGATACGAACTGGGTAAAGTCATCGATATGATGGAAACCGGTTCTAACGACGTTATGGTCGTGCGGGCAAACCTGAAAGATGCATTCGGTATGAAGGAGCGGTTGGTCCCGTTTCTTCATGGGCAGGTTATCAAGAAAGTCGATCTCGCCGCCAAGATTATCGAGGCTGAGTGGGATCCTGGTTTTTGACCTCCGGATTTCATGGTCGAAGCAAGTGGAATAACAAAATGGGGATTGGCTGGTGTTCATTGGTATCGTAAGCCTGTTTCCTGAGATGTTTCGCGCAATCACCGATTACGGGGTAACTAGCCGGGCAGTAAAAAATGGCCTGCTGAGCGTGCAGTGTTGGAGTCCGCGTGACTTCACCTACGACCGGCATCGTACCGTGGACGATCGCCCTTACGGCGGCGGCCCGGGAATGCTGATGATGGTGCAACCCTTGCGGGAAGCTATTCATGCAGCAAAAGCAGCGGCAGGCGAGGGAGCAAAGGTGATTTATCTGTCACCTCAGGGGCGCAAGCTGGATCAAACCGGTGTGCGCGAACTGGCGGCTAACCAGAAGATGATCCTGGTGTGTGGCCGCTACGAAGGAATAGACGAGCGCGTGATCCAAACCGAAATTGACGAAGAATGGTCAATCGGCGATTACGTTCTCAGTGGCGGTGAACTACCGGCAATGACCCTGATCGATTCGGTCGCCCGCTTTATACCGGGTGTTCTGGGCCATCAGGCTTCGGCAGAAGAAGATTCTTTCGCTGAGGGATTGCTGGACTGTCCGCACTATACCCGCCCGGAGGTGTTAGAAGGGATGGAGGTTCCGCCAGTTCTGCTGTCGGGCAACCATGCCGAGATACGTCGCTGGCGCTTAAAGCAGTCGCTGGGCCGTACCTGGCTTAGAAGACCTGAACTTCTAGAAAGCCTAGCTCTGACTGACGAGCAAGAGGTGTTGCTGGCCGAGTTCCAACGGGAACATCGAGCTAAGTAACAGGACTATGAAGGGAACGTCTGAGCGTTGTCTCGACGAGACCGATATATCAGTTTACCTAGGGTAAGAGACATATTATGAGCAACATTATTAAGCAAATTGAACAAGAGCAGATGAAGCAAGACGTACCTGCATTCCGTCCGGGTGATTCCGTGGAAGTGAAGGTATGGGTCGTTGAAGGTAGCAAAAAACGTCTGCAGGCATTCGAGGGCGTGGTTATCGCTATTCGTAACCGCGGTCTGCACTCTGCATTCACTGTTCGTAAGATTTCCAACGGCGAAGGTGTTGAGCGTGTATTCCAGACTCACTCTCCAGTAATCGACAGCATTACTGTTAAACGTCGTGGTGCCGTTCGTCAAGCCAAACTGTACTACCTGCGTGAACGTACTGGTAAGTCTGCTCGTATCAAAGAGCGTCTGAACCGCGTTAACTAACGCTGCATCCAAAAGTTAATAGTTATAAGGGGATTACCGTCATGGTAATCCCCTTTTTTTATGGTGCGCCGGAATGGCGTTGCGGTTTGACGATGATGGCCACACTCGTTAATTCGTCTGTCGTATTTATCCAATACGCGGGAAGGCGGATTTGTAAAACTACCGCCACTGATCACTGAATGGAGCGCCTGCGATGCAATTTGCCTATACGATTTTATATGTTGATAACGTGCAACAAACGATGGATTTCTATCATCGAGCCTTTGGCTTTGAGATCCATTGTTTGCATGAAAGCGGGGACTGGGGAGAGTTGGCTACCGGTGCCACGCGACTGTCATTTTGCTCAAGAGAGTTGCTGGCTGGGCAGGGTAAAAAGAGCGCTAAAAGTGATTATCACCATCCGGTGTTTGAAATTGCCCTCTCTACCGACGATGTGCCGAAAGCGCTGAAAACCGCGTTGGATGCCGGTGCGGTACTGGTTGAAGATATTCAGCACATGCCCTGGGGGCAAACGATATGCTACGTGGCAGATCCAGAGCATAACCTCGTCGAGATCTGTTCCGTAATGGCCTAATCGTAGCCTTCGCCAAACGCCTGTTGCCAATGGGGATTAATACAGAATGCGGCAGGCGTAATCCCTAACCAGTGCTGGAACTCCCTATTCATGTGCGACTGGTCACAATAACCACCGTTTAGTGCGATTTCTGTTAGGGACACACGATCGCAGGCAGTTAGCATTGATGCAGTTCTTCTCATCCGTAATAGACGAAGCCAGAATAACGGGCTCTTGCCGGTTTTATTCTTCACCAGTCGTTCCAGAGTACGAACGCTAATCCCCAACTCCAGGCTTGCCTGAGTCAGAGAGTTGGCAAGCCGTAACGACTGCAATGTTTCGGCAAGCTGCGTATCCACACGAACGGTATCGTGAATGATAGACACTAATGTTGGATGCTCCGGTGTTAATCGGGATGCGTTGAGGTAATGAAATAATTTGCCTTCATCGATAACACAATCTGGCCGAAACCGGAAACCATCATATTGGTCACCTGCGGCGCTTTCCACGCTATAGGCACAGGTGTCGATCTCAGTGATCTTCATCTCCTGCTGCCCATTCCCGTCAGTCAGAAAAATTAAATCCCGACAGCCATCAGGAACAACAATTTGCCGTGTCGTTTTTGGCGCATGAAAACTCCAGTGTTCCAAGACCAGCTGTTGCATTTGATCTCCCTATCATCTCAAGGACCCGGTTTTCCAAAGCTTACCATCTATTCCCTCTGGTTGGATTATCGTTATTCTGGTGAAACCAAGGGATTACCAGATGGTAACCCCTTTTTTCATTACATCGCAGCGGCGCGTTGTTTGCTTTCTTGCGGGTGCGGCTGCGCAGGAATGATGTCGCCGGGTGAAACGATGACCCGGGCCACGGATTCATGGGTGGCAAAGGTACAACTGCAGTTAATGTTACGGCATTGATGATAGCGTTCTTTGGTCGACTCGCTCAGATAGCGGCTGGAGCGAGTGTGTGCCACGCTACCGCACAGTGGACAATGCATCATAGAGACCCCCTCTTGATAAAACGGTGAAAAACTATTCGTCAGCAATGCTCGAAAAGTTACTGAGCGAGCTGTTCTTTCCCTGGGAAACTGGTGGTGTTCGGCGTGCTGAGACCTTTTAGGCACAGCTCACGTTCGGCGGCCCGGCGGCGTTCCAGCCCGCGGTTTTTGACGCCATTGACATAAATCCAGCGCGGTAACTGATCGCAAGCCTGCTGCCATTGGCCATGGTTAAGGAAATAAACCAGGGTAGAGCGACATGCGGCTCCCGTACCAACGTTAAAGGCAAACGCCATGACGGCATCATAAGTGGCCTGGGGCATCTGCTGTGGCAGACAGACCGCCATGCGGCTCTCTACCCGGCGGATATCTTCCAGCAGGTTTTCCGCCGCCTGAACTGGCGTGATGGACTTACCTGGAATAACGCCAGCCGTATGGCCGACACCTTGCGTCCAAACCCCTGCTGCGCATTGATACGGGGTTAACTGGCACCCCTCAAAATCGGCAATCAGGTATAGCCCTTGTTCGGAGGTTTTAATGTGATTGGCCTGCGGCAGCAGCATGGCGATCGCCAGAATGGCCAGGGCGCTGCAACGCTTAACGATTGAGTTCATCAAAAAGTCTCCGTGCTGCCGCATCGCGTTCGATGCTTTTGAGGATCTCCAGACTCTTGCGTCTGTAGTACCAATTAACCAGGAAGGTGCCGATTCCTACGGCCGCGCCGATCAGAAAGGCCACATCCTGCGGTGAGAGCTTGCCAAGCCAGGCGAGAAATAGCGCCGCGGAGTAGGTAATGAATGAGGTTAATCTCTCCATCCCATTAACCCCACATCTGCTGTCGCAGCGGGTTGTTTTGTAGGATAACGCGACTGTCGGCCACGATAAGCGGGTCGATATTGGCCTCATTTGCCGGGTTTATCATGGTTTTTACCTTAGCAATAATTACTGTATATGCATACAGTATTAATCAAAATGCTAAAGTCGTCAAGCGGGGATAGGACTATTTTTAGCAAAATGGTCAACATGGGAATGGGAATAAAAAAAGCCCATTAATTATGGGCTTAGAGGAGGACGGCGCGGAGCGGTAAGACGAGATTACAAACCGTACACCAGCGTTACTGACGTCGTGGTATCGGTATTTTTCGGTGCCGAGGCAGGTGGCTTGGTGTTGTAGACCACCGTGTAGGCCAGCCGTAGGGCAAAGTCGTTATTGATGGCGACGTTTAACGCGGTTTCGGAGTTAACGGTGGTTTCGTCGTTCGCCAAAGCGGATAGACCTTCGGATAGGCGGGCCGTGTCTGTCAGCCTGTAGGAATAGTTGGCTGCGCCATAGGCCAGGGCGCGGGTGGTGCGGCCACCGCCGTGGTATTCATCATGGCGAACGCCTGGCCCGAATTCGACACGCAGATCTTGGCGTGGGTCGCTAAAGATCTGGCGCCCGTAACCCCCGGTTAGCGTAGAGCGTGAATCGTACCCGTTGTAACGGTCGTTCAACCAGCCAACCTGGCCAAACATATAATTACGAGCCGACAGATTATAACGGGTACGGCCACCGGCCTGGTATTTCTCCGAGGAGCGTACGTTGGAGGAGGTGGTGTTGTTCGCCGAGCCCCACAGGCTGTAAGCCGTATCGCTGTTAAACCAGGTCATGGTGGTGTTGGCCAACAGGGTCGAGTTCTGTGTGTTGCCTGACTGGGCGTTATAGCCAGCCTGGACGTTACCATCAAACGGCTTTTTGGCGGTGGCCGGATCGTCCATCGCGGTGAAGAGGGTATTGTCGGCGAACACGGAAACACTGGTGAAGGCGGTCAAGCAGCTAAAAAACAGCGGAATGGCGCGACGAGCGCGTAAAGAGAGCATTTTGGATCCAGTAGTTAAGTGTGATTATAAGTGATAGCGGTCACATTATATCGATTCGCCGAGGGGACAAAAATAGGCCTGGTTAGCTTATGTTTTTAGTTTAAACAGGGGGCTTATGCACTTTTCGTCTAGTGATACCGTTGGCTTTTTGCGGCGGTGTTAGCTGCGGCAACGGGGAGCGTCCGTTGCCGGCAGAAACGTGATTAAAGGAAGGTCATCACCAGCAGATAACCGGTGATGCAGGAGCACAGCACGCCGATCAGGCCAGGGATAATGAAGCTGTGGTTGATGATAAATTTACCGATGCGAGTGGTACCAGAGCGGTCAAAGCCGATGCAGGCCAGATCGCTTGGGTAGGTAGGCAACACGAAGTAGCCATAGGCCGCCGGGAAGAAGGCCAGCAACATTTTAGGCTCGACGCCTAGCTGCAAGGCCATTGGAGCAACGGCGGCCAGAGCAGCGGCCTGGCTGTTAACCAGTTTGGAAACCAGGAACAAGACGATGGCGTAAGTCCAGGGCTGGCTTTTCACCACGTCTTCCAGCACCACTTTTAACTCCCCCATATGTGCCTGGAAGAAAGTGTCACTCATCCATGCCACACCGAATACCGAGAAGATGGCGACCATTCCCGCTTTGAATACGGCACCGTTGGCGATATCGCTAGGTTTGACTTTACAGCCCATCAGGATCACGGCACCGGCGATCAGCATCATCATCTGGATCACCAGATTCATCGACAGCGGTTTCAAGACACCCTTGGCATCGGCAAAGGAAGGACGCAGATCGGCAAAGGCGCCGAGCATAACCACGATAGCGATAGCGCCGAAGAAGATCAGCGTTGACCAGTAAGCCTGCTTGGGAAATGTTTGATTGAGCAGGGTTTCGGTGCCGCCATAAATATAGGCACGCTGCTCCGGATCCTGGATCCTGGCCTGGAAATCCGCATCCTTATCCAGATCTTTGCCGCGGCGCAGGCTCCACAATGCTGCCATCAATACGCCGACCAGCGAAGCCGGGATAGAAACGGCCAGGATCTCCAGCAGCGAGTAGGCTTTACCGATCCCATGACCGGCGGCAATGATCGAAACCAGTGATACTACGGCCACGGAAACCGGGGATGCGGTGATAGCCATCTGTGAGGCAACAGAGGCGACGGCCATAGGGCGTTCTGGGCGGATCCCTTTTTTGATGGCGATATCAGAAATGATCGGGAACATGGTGTAGACCACGTGGCCGGTACCGCACAGAAAGGTCAGCGTCCAGGTGGTAAAAGGGGCGAGTAAGGTGATGTGTTGTGGGTGGCGGCGCAGTAGTCGCTCGGCATATTGCATCATGACATTCAGGCCGCCAGCGGTTTGTAACACCGAGGCACAGCCGATCACCGCCAAAATGGTGAGCATGACATCTACAGGAGGTTTTCCTGGTTCCAAACCGAAAATAAAGCACAGCAGAAATAAGCCAATACCACTTATTAAACCTAGCCCCATACCGCCAAATCGGGTGCCGACTAATAGGCAGATAATAATAATTGCGAATTGCAATGTGATCATGAGAGTCCCTTGTCAGAAAGAAATAACTGCTAACGCCCATCGCTCCTCAATGCAGGCAGTACGGGCTCTGTCTTCGCAGAGTAACCCTAAAGAGGTGTGAGCGATTTATGCCATAGTTATTTATTTGGCGAGGGATAACTGTGAGATCCCGCAATATTTATTCAATAGAGTGACTATTATTTCTGATATAGATTCAAATGAATAAAGAATGAAAATCAATTGCCAGTTAAATGTATGACAATTGTTTTATAGTTGTTTAATTTGGCGATGGATGGGGCGGGTTTGCCAAGGAACTTGTTGGCTACGCGGGCGTGGCATGCAGTGCCACTACACGCCGAAGAGGTGGTTTTTTGATCGCACCAGGGCCAATGAGTAATCTATTTTTGTGTTCATTTTTGTTTACGGCCTGTGATTTTCAAGGAGGGCGCTGTTGGTTGTTCTTCGCTGTTTGTTATTGGTGTTTTTCTTTTTTATTTAAATAAAACAGTTTGTTAAGTTGTTTTTTATTTCCTGTTGTCGATGGTTTTCTTCGCTGCTTATGGTGGTAATTTTTTATTTACAGCAAATGGATTGAAAACTTTACAAGGAGTGGTTAAGGTAGCACCTGTAACGCTCAATGTTTTCACTACGCACACGCATAACGGCAAACGACAGGAATAGGATCATGCAAAAAGACGCGCTCAACAACGTACATATCAGTGCAGAACAGGTTCTGATCACCCCGGAAGAGCTGAAGAACCAGTTCCCACTCAGTGCCAACGATGAAACGGAAATCGCGACGGCCCGCCAAACCATTGCCAATATCCTTAAAGGGCAAGATCACCGTCTGCTGGTGGTCTGTGGGCCATGTTCGATCCACGATCCTGATGCCGCGCTGGATTACGCGCGCCGTCTGAAAACCCTGTCGGCTGAATTGAGCGATCAGCTGTATATCGTTATGCGCGTCTATTTTGAAAAACCAAGAACCACCGTCGGCTGGAAAGGCCTGATCAACGATCCGTATATGGATGGATCCTTTGATGTAGAAGCGGGTTTGCACATTGCGCGTCGCCTGCTGCTGGATCTGGTCGGTATGGGCCTGCCGTTGGCGACCGAAGCGTTGGATCCGAACAGCCCGCAATACCTGGGCGATCTGTTCAGCTGGTCGGCGATCGGTGCGCGTACTACAGAATCTCAGACGCACCGTGAAATGGCTTCCGGCCTCTCAATGCCAGTGGGCTTCAAAAACGGTACGGACGGTAGCCTGGGCACGGCCATCAACGCGATGCGCGCTGCATCCATGGCGCACCGTTTTGTCGGTATCAATCAGGCTGGCCAGGTTTGCCTGCTGCAAACCCAGGGTAACCCAGACGGCCATGTGATCCTGCGCGGTGGTAAAACGCCTAACTACAGCGCTGAGCACGTTGCTGCCTGCGAAAAACAGATGCAGGATGCGGGACTCCATCCGTCCTTGATGATAGATTGCAGCCATGGCAACTCAAATAAAGACTATCGCCGTCAGCCAGCGGTTGCCGAATCCGTCGTTGAGCAGATCAGAGCGGGTAACCGTTCGATTACCGGCATCATGCTGGAAAGCAATCTGCACGAGGGCAGCCAGTCTTCTGAACAGCCGCGTGTGGATATGCGCTACGGCGTATCGGTGACCGATGCCTGCATCAACTGGGAAAGCACGGAGACGCTGCTGCGCCAAATGCATCAGGAACTCGGCGCTGCGCTGATGGCACGCACTGGAGAGTAGTGAGTTATGGTGGCTGAACTGACCGCATTGCGCGATCAAATTGACGAAGTGGATAAAGCGCTGCTGGCCCTGTTGGCGAAACGCCTGGAGCTGGTGGCGGAAGTAGGGGAAGTCAAAAGCCACTACGGTTTACCGGTTTACGTACCTGAGCGGGAGGCGGCAATGTTGGCCTCTCGCCGCCAGGAAGCGGAAAGCCTCGGCGTTCCACCAGATTTGATCGAAGACGTGCTTCGCCGTGTGATGCGTGAATCCTACACTAGCGAGAACGATAAAGGCTTCAAAACGCTGTGCCCACAGCTGCGCCCTATCGTCATTATTGGCGGTAATGGCCAGATGGGCCGCCTGTTTAACCGGTTGCTTACGCTGTCGGGTTATCAGGTCAAAGTGTTGGATCAAGAGGATTGGCCGCAGGCGGATAGCCTGCTGGCAGATGCCGGTATGGTGATTGTCAGCGTGCCGATCCATATTACCGAGCAGGTGATCGCCCAACTGCCGCCGCTGCCGCAGGACTGTATTCTGGTCGATCTGGCTTCGGTGAAGAACCGACCGTTACAGGCGATGCTGGCCGTACACGGTGGCCCGGTACTGGGGTTGCACCCAATGTTCGGCCCGGATGTTGGCAGCGTGGCCAAACAGGTGGTGGTGTACTGCGATGGTCGTCAGCCAGAAGCCTACCAGTGGTTGCTGGAGCAGTTGCAGGTTTGGGGCGCGCGTTTGCATCGTATCAGCGCCGTCGAACACGATCAGAACATGGCCTTTATCCAGGCGCTGCGCCACTTTGCTACCTTTGCTTACGGCCTGCATCTGGCCGAAGAGAACGTACAGCTGGAGCAGTTGCTGGCGCTCTCTTCGCCGATCTATCGGTTGGAACTGGCAATGGTGGGGCGGCTATTTGCTCAGGATCCGCAGCTGTACGCCGATATCATCATGTCTTCTGAAGACAATATTCATCTGATCAAACGCTACTATCAGCGCTTTGGTGAGGCGATCAAGCTACTGGAACAGGGCGACAAGCAGGCCTTTATTCAAAGCTTCCAGAAGGTGGAGCACTGGTTTGGTGATTATGCCCAGCGCTTCCTGGTTGAGAGCCGTTCTTTGCTGCGCCAGGCGAACGATAGCCGTCAATAGAGGGGAAAAGGTTCGGCATAGCCGAACCCTTTTTGCTACTTAAGACGGATTGACCGGCACCACGTTTTCGCTTGGATAACAGCCCAGCACTTTCAGCGAGCGGGTGATCGGTGTCAGCCCTTTCAACGCCTTCTCCATCGCCACAGAACGCAGGTTAGCCTGCACATCAATGTAAAACATCTCTTCCCACGGGTTACCGTTGATCGGGCGTGATTCCAGCTTGGTCATGATGATGCCATTGTCACGTAGCACCAACAGAGCTTCCACCAGAGCACCGGATTGTTGACCGGTGGCCATGATCAGCGTGGTTTTGGCCGGAACCTGCTCGGAAACCTCTATCGCCTTACGCGCCAGAATAATGAAGCGAGTGATGTTCTGCTGCTGGTTAGCCAGGTTATGTTCCAGTACCTGCAGATTGTACAGCGCACCACCGGCCTCGCTGCCTAACGCCGCAGCTTTTGGCGAGTTCAGCTTGGCGACCTTCTCCATAGCGGCGGCGGTGCTTTCGCAATACTCGATCTTCCAGTGTGGATAGCGGTTCAAATACTGGCTGCACTGCTGGAAAGGTTGCGGGTGGCTATAGACGGTTTCGATCTGCTGCAGATCGGTGTCGCTGGCTACCAGTACGCAGTGATCGATCGGCAAGGTTAACTCACCCACGATCGACAGGCTGGTATGTTGCAGCAGGTCGTACACATCGTTGATAGAGCCGGAACTGGTGTTCTCGATGGGCAAAATGGCGTAATCCGCCTGGCCGGTTTCCACCTGGGTAAAGATGTCCTGGAATTTCTGACAGCCGCATTCGATGAGCTGATCGAAATGGCGGGCGGCGTACTGGCGGGCGGCCAGATGTGAGTAAGAGCCTTTTGGCCCCAGGAAGGCAATGCGTGCGGAATGTTGGCTGGTCTGGTTAAGCTGGTGCTGCAACAGGGCCTGCTGGGTCAGCACGGAGTCTTCAATAATCAGCTGGAACAGGCGAGTGACGTAAAAACCATCGAGGTCATAAGGTTTGGCCGCGCTGATCAAGGCGTCCAACAGATCGCGCTCACGCTCTTTATCGCGGATCGGGCGGTGCGAATGCAGTTTGGTTTTGCCCACTTCCACCGCCAGTTCACGGCGCTCTGCCAGCAGGGCCAGCAATTTCATATCCAGTGCGCTGATGCGTTCGCGCAGCACGAGTAACGGGTTATCAGTCATAATCAGCTTTGCCTTGTATTCTTCTAATCCCGTCGTCTTGCAAGCCGCAGCTTGAAGCCCAGCGGGGCGGGTTGTCAAATAGCCATAAAAAAAGCCCCCTGCTTGAGGAGGCTTGGTTGTTCGTCTTCGCATTCTTTCTCACACGACGAAACGCCTCCCAATCAGGGGAAGGTAAAAAAGAATGCGAAGAAAAACGGTTTACGGCTCATGGCGTTCCAAAATGTGTGTAAATCAGGGTTTAAAGTAACCGCTGGCTTTTCATTGTGTCAATAGAAACCGGCAGACAAAAAACGCGCCCTCGGGCGCGTTTGATGTGAAACAATCACTTGCAGAGTTATTCCTCTTCTTCCTGCGTGATTACTGGAGCTAGGTCTTTCACGCTGGCATAAGCGCGGCGTGCCTCGCTTTTGTGTTGTACCTTGTTCAACTGACGCTCAAGTTTGGCAATCAGGTCATTAACGGCGGTATACATGTCTTCATGTTTGGCGCTGGCAACCAGCGGACCGTTAGGCGTGGTAATGGTGGCGTCGACGGCAAACCCTTTAGGTTCTTTAGATAAGACGATGTGTGGGTTGATCAGCTGCGCCTGCCACTTTTCCAGTTTACTGAGACGGTCTTCGACATGATTACGGATTGCGGGGGTGATATCCATTTGTTTGCTGGTAATGTTGAGTGTCATATAACTTACCTCTCTGTCTTTCCGTCTTGGATAGATTCAGCATACCGCTCTTTTTGCCGAAATGCGTGATGGAAAACACAAATTTTTGTCACTTTTTGCAAAGTTAGTTCAATCTGTGATTTAGCGTCTGAAACTGCCATCTAACGCTTGAGTCTTGGCAGCAGAACGCGCATTATCGATAGGTTAACCGGTGGTGCAGCCTTGCTAACACCGTGTTTTTGCTTGTGTATTTATCCTTAAAACGGCTGAATTTGCAGCAAATGAAAACGGCAGCCGAAGCTGCCGTTTTGTTTTTGTGCCCATATCAAAGACTCAAGACGCGTTGGCGGCGATGATTTTCGCTACCTTGTCGGCCTGAGCATTCAATTGCAACTGGCGATAGGCGTTTTCCATCAGCGGCAGCGCATCGCGCGTCGCTTTGGTATCCGGGAATTCACGCATCATCTGCTCAACGCGATTAACTACCGCGACGTAAGCGCCACGTTTAGTGTAGTATTCCGCCACTGAGAGCTCGTACTTGGATAGACGGTCCTTCAGGAATACCAGACGCTTGTAGGCATCGGTCGCGTATTGGCTGTTCGGATACTGCTGGATCAGCTGGCTGAAGTCGCGGAATGCGGCGCGGGCATGCTGTGGATCTCGGTCAGAACGGTCAACCCCGAAGAAGCCTTGCAGTGCACTGTCATCCAACGCCATATCTGTCAGACCGCGCATGTACATGACGTAGTCGATGTTCGGATGCGTTGGGTTCAGACGCATAAAGCGATCGATAGAGGCCTGTGCCAAAGGTAAATCGGCAGATTTATAGTAGGCATAAATCAGATCCAATTGGACCTGCTGAGAGTACGGCCCGAATGGATAGCGGTTATCTAACGCTTCGAGTTGCGTAATCGCGCCCTTAAAGTTACCGTCCTGCAGTTTTTGCTGGGCAGTAGCATAGATTTCCGAAGGCGGGCTGTCGGGAACCGTATCCTTGGATGTGGAGCAACCTGCCAGCGCCAGGCTCAACGTGGCTGCCGCCACCAGATATTTCATACGCGTCATGACGTTTAGATTATCCTCAGGGTGTTATTTTGGGAGACTGTCCGTTAAGCTCCCGACAAAAGACCAGTTACAATAGCACATTATATTAAACGGCATCGCCGTGAAAACCCAACGTTAACGAAGAAGCTGCATATGGCACAACAAGTACAACTCACCGCAACGGTGGCCGAAACTCAACTCGGACAACGTTTAGATCAGGCTTTGGCCGAATTGTTCCCTGATTATTCAAGATCTCGCATAAAAGAATGGATCCTGGAAGACAGGGTACAGGTCAATGGCAAAACGATAAACAAGCCGAAAGAGAAGGTACTGGGGGGAGAGACGGTCGCCATTGATGCACAGATTGAAGAAGATGCCCGTTGGGAACCGCAAGACATCCCGCTGGATATCGTCTATGAAGACGCCGATATTCTGGTGATCAACAAGCCTCGCGGCCTGGTGGTGCACCCAGGTGCGGGTAATCCGGATGGGACGGTGCTTAATGCATTGTTACATTATTTCCCGGAGATTGCCGACGTACCGCGTGCCGGTATCGTTCACCGTTTGGACAAAGATACCACCGGCCTGATGGTGGTTGCCAAAACCGTTCCGGCGCAAACCCGCCTGGTTGAGGCATTGCAGGAGCGTGAGATCACCCGTGAGTACGAAGCGGTAGCGATTGGCACCATGACCGCGGGTGGCACGGTGGAGCAACCTATTGCCCGCCACTCCACCAAACGGACTCACATGGCTGTGCACCCAATGGGCAAACCTGCGGTGACCCATTACCGCATTATGGAACATTTCCGCGCCCATACCCGTTTGCGCTTGCGCCTGGAAACCGGCCGTACGCACCAGATCCGTGTGCATATGGCGTATATCGACCATCCGCTGGTGGGCGATCAACTCTACGGTGGCCGTCCACGTCCGCCAAAAGGGGCGTCAGAGGCCTTTATCAACACGTTGCGCGGCTTTGACCGTCAGGCACTGCACGCAACCATGTTGCGCCTGTATCATCCGATCAGCGGTATCCAGATGGAATGGCATGCGCCAATCCCACAGGATATGGTCGATCTGATCAACGCGCTGAAGCTCGATACCGAAGAATTCAAAGATCAGATGAATTGGTAATGAGTTCGCTGATTGTACCCGATTGGCCGCTGCCTGCAGGGGTAACAGCCTGCAGCTCCACTCGTCATGGCGGTGTCAGCCTCCCTCCCTACGACTCGCTGAATCTGGGTGAGCGCGTTGGTGATGATGCACAGGCCGTGGCGCGTAACCGCCAATGTTTGGTAACGGCCGCTGGCTTGCCGCAGATGCCGCTATGGCTGGAGCAGGTACATGGTACTCGTGTACTGACGCTGGATGGCCAAACGCCTGAAGATTTGCGCGCCGATGCGGTTTACAGCAATGTGGCCGGGTTGGTCTGCGCAGTGATGACGGCGGATTGCCTACCGGTACTGTTTGCTTCACAAGCGGGGGATGAAGTTGCCGCCGCGCATGCCGGTTGGCGTGGCTTATGTCATGGCGTGCTGGAAAATACCGTGGCGCGCTTTGCTGCCGCACCAGAAAACATCACTGCCTGGCTCGGCCCGGCAATCGGCCCAAGCCGGTTCGAAGTTGGGGCTGAAGTGCGTGCGGCATTTATGGATATTGATAGCGCCGCCGCCGCCGCTTTTACTCCCCACGGTGAAAAATTCCTCGCAGACCTCTATCTTTTGGCTCGTCAGCGCCTGCAAGGTGCTGGTATTTTCGCCATTTATGGCGGTAATCGTTGCACAATGAACGAAATGAGTCATTTTTTCTCCTATCGGCGCGACGGAACAACCGGACGTATGGCAAGTTTGATCTGGGTGAGATAACCTACTGCCCTAGGACGATCCACTGATGCATGACGTTGTACTCATAATATAGTGTCGAGATAACCTTGAAAATTTGAGGGATGACCTCATTTAATCTCCAGTAGCAATTTTGACCTACATTGGAGGTGTTATGCGTCTGGATCGTCTTACTAACAAATTCCAGCTTGCCCTCGCCGATGCCCAGTCTTTGGCCCTTGGGCGCGACAATCAATTTATTGAACCGTTACATCTGATGAGCGCCCTGCTCAATCAGGATGGGGGGACGGTTCGTCCATTACTGACTTCAGCCGGGATTGATGCTGCGCGAGTGCGTACCGACATCGATCAGGCATTGTCTCGTCTGCCGCAGGTTGAAGGTACCGGTGGGGATGTTCAACCCTCACACGAACTGGTACGTGTCCTCAACCTTTGCGACAAGCTGGCGCAAAAGCGGGCAGACAAGTTTATTTCATCCGAGCTGTTTGTGCTGGCGGTGCTTGAAGATCGCGGTAACTTGACCGATCTGCTGAAAGCAGCCGGTGCTACAGCGGACAAAATAACCAAAGCCATTGAACAAATGCGGGGGGGAGACAGCGTGGATGACCAAGGTGCTGAAGATCAGCGTCAGGCTCTGAAAAAATACACTATCGATCTCACTGAGCGTGCGGAACAGGGCAAGCTTGACCCGGTGATTGGCCGTGATGAAGAGATCCGCCGCACCATTCAGGTGCTGCAACGCCGTACCAAAAACAACCCGGTACTGATTGGTGAGCCTGGTGTCGGTAAAACCGCCATCGTTGAAGGCTTGGCTCAGCGCATTATCAACGGCGAAGTTCCCGAAGGGCTGAAGCATAAACGTGTGCTTTCCCTGGATATGGGCGCGTTGATTGCCGGGGCGAAATACCGGGGCGAATTTGAAGAACGCCTGAAGGCGGTGCTGAGCGATCTTTCCAAACAGGAGGGCAGCGTCATCCTGTTCATCGATGAGCTGCATACCATGGTGGGTGCCGGTAAAGCCGATGGCGCGATGGATGCTGGCAACATGCTCAAACCCGCGCTTGCCCGTGGGGAACTGCACTGCGTAGGGGCGACCACGCTAAACGAGTATCGCCAATATATAGAGAAGGATGCTGCGCTGGAGCGCCGCTTCCAGAAAGTCTATGTCGCGGAACCGAGCGTGGAAGACACCATCGCCATCCTGCGTGGCCTGAAAGAACGCTATGAGCTGCATCACCACGTGCAGATAACGGACCCGGCGATCGTAGCAGCGGCGACATTGTCGCACCGCTATGTTTCCGACCGTCAGTTGCCGGATAAGGCCATCGACCTGATCGATGAGGCCGCCTCCAGCATTCGCATGCAGATGGACTCCAAACCGGAATCGCTCGATCGCCTGGAGCGCCGCATCATCCAGTTAAAACTGGAAGAGCAGGCACTGAACAAGGAATCGGATGACGCCAGCAAGAAACGCCTGGAAATGCTGAGTAGCGAGCTGGAGCAGAAAGAGCGCGAATACTCAGAACTGGAAGAAGAGTGGAAAGCGGAAAAGGCTTCGCTGTCTGGTACCCAGAATATCAAGGCGGAACTGGAGCAGGCCAAGATCACGCTGGAGCAGGCGCGCCGCGTAGGTGACCTTGGGCGCATGTCTGAACTGCAGTATGGCAAAATCCCTGAGCTGGAAAAACAGCTTGAGGCGGCCACGCAGGCAGAAGGCAAAACCATGAAGCTGCTGCGTAACCGCGTTACCGACGCCGAAATCGCCGAAGTATTGGCGAAAGCGACCGGTATCCCGGTGGCCAGAATGCTGGAAGGTGAGCGCGACAAACTGCTGCGTCTCGAGCAGGAACTGCACTCACGGGTGATTGGCCAGGATGAAGCGGTGAACGCGGTGTCCAATGCCATTCGCCGTAGCCGTGCCGGTCTTTCCGATCCAAACCGGCCGATCGGTTCATTCCTGTTCCTGGGTCCTACCGGGGTGGGTAAAACCGAACTGTGTAAGGCGTTGGCTGGGTTCCTGTTCGACAGTGATGACGCGATGGTGCGTATCGACATGTCCGAGTTTATGGAGAAACACTCCGTATCGCGGCTGGTGGGTGCGCCTCCAGGCTATGTCGGTTATGAAGAGGGCGGTTATCTGACAGAAGCGGTGCGCCGTCGTCCATATTCAGTGATCCTGTTGGACGAAGTGGAAAAAGCGCACCCAGACGTGTTCAACATCCTGTTACAGGTGTTGGATGACGGACGTCTGACAGACGGACAAGGTCGTACCGTTGATTTCCGTAATACCGTGGTGATCATGACCTCTAACCTGGGTTCCGATCTGATCCAGGAGCATTTCGGTCAGATGAGCTATCCACAGATGAAGGAATCGGTCATGGAGATGGTGAGCCAACATTTCCGTCCGGAATTCATCAACCGTATCGACGAAGTGGTGGTGTTCCATCCGCTCGGTCAGAAACATATCGCGCAGATTGCCAAGATCCAGTTGGCTCGTCTGTACCAGCGTCTGGAAGAGCGTGGCTACGAAGTCAGTATCACGGAGCCAGCCTTGGAGCTGTTGGGCAAAACGGGTTACGACCCAGTGTATGGTGCGCGGCCGTTGAAACGTGCTATCCAGCAGGAAATCGAAAACCCGCTGGCACAGCAAATCTTGTCTGGCAAGTTGATCCCAGGCAAACCGGTGACGCTGGACGTGGAAAACGACCATATCGTTGCCAAGCAATAAAAGTAGTTGCTGGTAGCTATATAGAAGGGGGCGGTTTTTACCGCCCCCTTTTGTTTGGGTTTAGCCTGGTTGACGGGTTTTCGGTGTTCAACAACATGAAATCAGCGTCTTTTAGACTAATAATTATCCTAAAACGTCCGTTTTGGCTGATATTTGAGCGCTTGAAAAGTTTTTTGCATTTAGGGGTTGCGGCGTTCTGAGAACTCCCTATAATGCGCCTCCACTGACCGGGAACAACGACTCCTCTAACGAGAACCAGTCGCCCAGCCAGGAAGTGTCAAGCCGGTGAAAACACCGAAATAAAGGTTGACTCTTCAGAGGAATCGCGTAGTATACGCCTCCTCGAGTTAGCAAGAGAAAGCGCGTAACTCACTGCTCTTTAACAATTTATCAGACAATCTGTGTGGGCACTCACAAGACGATATCCAGCTACTTCGGTAGCAAAAAAATATCAAGTCTTGAAGAGTGACCAAGCAGTCATTCATGTGAATGAATGATTACGAAAGTTAATTTTCGAGCATCGCTTCACGAGTTGAAGCAAATCAAGCTTTTAATTGAAGAGTTTGATCATGGCTCAGATTGAACGCTGGCGGCAGGCCTAACACATGCAAGTCGAGCGGTAGCACAGGGAGCTTGCTCCTGGGTGACGAGCGGCGGACGGGTGAGTAATGTCTGGGAAACTGCCCGATGGAGGGGGATAACTACTGGAAACGGTAGCTAATACCGCATAACGTCTTCGGACCAAAGTGGGGGACCTTCGGGCCTCACACCATCGGATGTGCCCAGATGGGATTAGCTAGTAGGTGAGGTAATGGCTCACCTAGGCGACGATCCCTAGCTGGTCTGAGAGGATGACCAGCCACACTGGAACTGAGACACGGTCCAGACTCCTACGGGAGGCAGCAGTGGGGAATATTGCACAATGGGCGCAAGCCTGATGCAGCCATGCCGCGTGTGTGAAGAAGGCCTTCGGGTTGTAAAGCACTTTCAGCGAGGAGGAAGGGTTCGGTGTTAATAGCACTGTTCATTGACGTTACTCGCAGAAGAAGCACCGGCTAACTCCGTGCCAGCAGCCGCGGTAATACGGAGGGTGCAAGCGTTAATCGGAATTACTGGGCGTAAAGCGCACGCAGGCGGTTTGTTAAGTCAGATGTGAAATCCCCGAGCTTAACTTGGGAACTGCATTTGAAACTGGCAAGCTAGAGTCTTGTAGAGGGGGGTAGAATTCCAGGTGTAGCGGTGAAATGCGTAGAGATCTGGAGGAATACCGGTGGCGAAGGCGGCCCCCTGGACAAAGACTGACGCTCAGGTGCGAAAGCGTGGGGAGCAAACAGGATTAGATACCCTGGTAGTCCACGCTGTAAACGATGTCGACTTGGAGGTTGTGCCCTTGAGGCGTGGCTTCCGGAGCTAACGCGTTAAGTCGACCGCCTGGGGAGTACGGCCGCAAGGTTAAAACTCAAATGAATTGACGGGGGCCCGCACAAGCGGTGGAGCATGTGGTTTAATTCGATGCAACGCGAAGAACCTTACCTACTCTTGACATCCACAGAACTTTCCAGAGATGGATTGGTGCCTTCGGGAACTGTGAGACAGGTGCTGCATGGCTGTCGTCAGCTCGTGTTGTGAAATGTTGGGTTAAGTCCCGCAACGAGCGCAACCCTTATCCTTTGTTGCCAGCGCGTCATGGCGGGAACTCAAAGGAGACTGCCGGTGATAAACCGGAGGAAGGTGGGGATGACGTCAAGTCATCATGGCCCTTACGAGTAGGGCTACACACGTGCTACAATGGCATATACAAAGAGAAGCGAACTCGCGAGAGCAAGCGGACCTCATAAAGTATGTCGTAGTCCGGATCGGAGTCTGCAACTCGACTCCGTGAAGTCGGAATCGCTAGTAATCGTAGATCAGAATGCTACGGTGAATACGTTCCCGGGCCTTGTACACACCGCCCGTCACACCATGGGAGTGGGTTGCAAAAGAAGTAGGTAGCTTAACCTTCGGGAGGGCGCTTACCACTTTGTGATTCATGACTGGGGTGAAGTCGTAACAAGGTAACCGTAGGGGAACCTGCGGTTGGATCACCTCCTTACCTAAAGATATGCAGTTGCGTGCAGTGTCCACACAGATTGTCTGATGAAAAGTAATGAGCAAAGCGCTACCTGTTGATGTAATGAGTCTTCTGGACTCATGCTGATACGAGAAACGGTTAAACCCTGGGTTTAATCGGATTTTGTGTCCCCATCGTCTAGAGGCCTAGGACACTGCCCTTTCACGGCTGTAACAGGGGTTCGAATCCCCTTGGGGACGCCATCCGATAATGAGTGAAAGACATTATCACCGGTCATTCGTGACTGATTATCTTAAAGATGACTCTTGCGAGTCGTGTTTAAGATATTGCTCTTTAACAATCTGGAACAAGCTGAAAATTGAAACATGACAGCTGAAACTTATCCCTCCGTAGAACTATTGGGGTAAGGATTAACCTGTCATAGAGTCTCTCAAATAAACAGCACGACAGTGTCTCTGTTTACAGAAACACCTTCGGGTTGTGAGGTTAAGTGACTAAGCGTACACGGTGGATGCCTAGGCAGTCAGAGGCGATGAAGGGCGTGCTAATCTGCGAAAAGTGTCGGTAAGGTGATATGAACCGTTATAACCGGCAATACCCGAATGGGGAAACCCAGTGTGTTTCGACACACTATCGTATGGTGAATACATAGCCATACGAGGCGAACCGGGGGAACTGAAACATCTAAGTACCCCGAGGAAAAGAAATCAACCGAGATTCCCCTAGTAGCGGCGAGCGAACGGGGAACAGCCCAGAACCTGAATCAGTTCTTGTGTTAGTGGAAGCGTCTGGAAAGTCGCGCAGCAAAGGGTGATAGCCCCGTACACTAAAATGCATTAACTGTGAGTTCGATGAGTAGGGCGGGACACGTGACATCCTGTCTGAATATGGGGGGACCATCCTCCAAGGCTAAATACTCCTGACTGACCGATAGTGAACCAGTACCGTGAGGGAAAGGCGAAAAGAACCCCGGCGAGGGGAGTGAAATAGAACCTGAAACCGTGTACGTACAAGCAGTGGGAGCACCTTCGTGGTGTGACTGCGTACCTTTTGTATAATGGGTCAGCGACTTATATTTTGTAGCAAGGTTAACCGTATAGGGGAGCCGTAGGGAAACCGAGTCTTAACTGGGCGAATAGTTGCAAGGTATAGACCCGAAACCCGGTGATCTAGCCATGGGCAGGTTGAAGGTTGGGTAACACTAACTGGAGGACCGAACCGACTAATGTTGAAAAATTAGCGGATGACTTGTGGCTGGGGGTGAAAGGCCAATCAAACCGGGAGATAGCTGGTTCTCCCCGAAAGCTATTTAGGTAGCGCCTCGTGAACTCATCTTCGGGGGTAGAGCACTGTTTCGGCTAGGGGGCCATCCCGGCTTACCAAACCGATGCAAACTCCGAATACCGAAGAATGTTATCACGGGAGACACACGGCGGGTGCTAACGTCCGTCGTGAAGAGGGAAACAACCCAGACCGCCAGCTAAGGTCCCAAAGTCATGGTTAAGTGGGAAACGATGTGGGAAGGCATAGACAGCCAGGATGTTGGCTTAGAAGCAGCCATCATTTAAAGAAAGCGTAATAGCTCACTGGTCGAGTCGGCCTGCGCGGAAGATGTAACGGGGCTAAACCATGCACCGAAGCTGCGGCAGCGACGCTTAGGCGTTGTTGGGTAGGGGAGCGTTCTGTAAGCCGTTGAAGGTGAACTGTGAGGTTTGCTGGAGGTATCAGAAGTGCGAATGCTGACATAAGTAACGATAAAGCGGGTGAAAAACCCGCTCGCCGGAAGACCAAGGGTTCCTGTCCAACGTTAATCGGGGCAGGGTGAGTCGACCCCTAAGGCGAGGCCGAAAGGCGTAGTCGATGGGAAACAGGTTAATATTCCTGTACTCGGTGTTACTGCGAAGGGGGGACGGAGAAGGCTAGGCTAGCCGGGCGACGGTTGTCCCGGTTTAAGCGTGTAGGGGGAGTGACCTGGTAAATCCGGTTACTTACTAACCCTGAGGCGTGATGACGATGCACTACGGTGCAGAAGTAGTTGATGCCCTGCTTCCAGGAAAAGCCTCTAAGCATCAGGTAACATCAAATCGTACCCCAAACCGACACAGGTGGTCAGGTAGAGAATACCAAGGCGCTTGAGAGAACTCGGGTGAAGGAACTAGGCAAAATGGTGCCGTAACTTCGGGAGAAGGCACGCTGGCGCGTAGGTGAAGAGACTTGCTCTCGGAGCTGAAGCCAGTCGCAGATACCAGCTGGCTGCAACTGTTTAATAAAAACACAGCACTGTGCAAACACGAAAGTGGACGTATACGGTGTGACGCCTGCCCGGTGCTGGAAGGTTAATTGATGGGGTCAGCCGCAAGGCGAAGCTCTTGATCGAAGCCCCAGTAAACGGCGGCCGTAACTATAACGGTCCTAAGGTAGCGAAATTCCTTGTCGGGTAAGTTCCGACCTGCACGAATGGCGTAATGATGGCCAGGCTGTCTCCACCCGAGACTCAGTGAAATTGAACTCGCTGTGAAGATGCAGTGTACCCGCGGCAAGACGGAAAGACCCCGTGAACCTTTACTATAGCTTGACACTGAACATTGAGCCTTGATGTGTAGGATAGGTGGGAGGCTTTGAAGTGTGGACGCCAGTCTGCATGGAGCCAACCTTGAAATACCACCCTTTAATGTTTGATGTTCTAACTCGGCCCCGTAATCCGGGGTGAGGACAGTGTCTGGTGGGTAGTTTGACTGGGGCGGTCTCCTCCCAAAGAGTAACGGAGGAGCACGAAGGTTAGCTAATCACGGTCGGACATCGTGAGGTTAGTGCAAAGGCATAAGCTAGCTTGACTGCGAGAGTGACGGCTCGAGCAGGTACGAAAGTAGGTCTTAGTGATCCGGTGGTTCTGAATGGAAGGGCCATCGCTCAACGGATAAAAGGTACTCCGGGGATAACAGGCTGATACCGCCCAAGAGTTCATATCGACGGCGGTGTTTGGCACCTCGATGTCGGCTCATCACATCCTGGGGCTGAAGTAGGTCCCAAGGGTATGGCTGTTCGCCATTTAAAGTGGTACGCGAGCTGGGTTTAGAACGTCGTGAGACAGTTCGGTCCCTATCTGCCGTGGGCGTTGGAAGATTGAGAGGGGTTGCTCCTAGTACGAGAGGACCGGAGTGAACGCACCACTGGTGTTCGGGTTGTCATGCCAATGGCACTGCCCGGTAGCTAAGTGCGGAAAAGATAAGCGCTGAAAGCATCTAAGCGCGAAACTTGCCTCGAGATGAGTCTTCCCTGGGCCTTTAAGGCCCCTGAAGGAACGTTTAAGACTAAGACGTTGATAGGCTGGGTGTGTAAGTGCAGCGATGCATTGAGCTAACCAGTACTAATGATCCGTGAGGCTTAACCTTACAACACCGAAGGTGTTTTAGAGTAGACGACAATTTTCAGTGAAGTTCCGAGATTGGTTTCGATGGCGACACGAGAGTGAAGCGGTTGGAATGAAACGAATTTGCCTGGCGGCAATAGCGCGGTGGTCCCACCTGACCCCATGCCGAACTCAGAAGTGAAACGCCGTAGCGCCGATGGTAGTGTGGGGTCTCCCCATGCGAGAGTAGGACACTGCCAGGCATCAATTAAACGTTATCAGTATGACACCTGATAATGCGCGAAATCACCCAGGTGGTTTTGCCAGCATCGAAAGATGCGACGTAAAAGAATCGGTGGAGCGGTAGTTCAGTTGGTTAGAATACCTGCCTGTCACGCAGGGGGTCGCGGGTTCGAGCCCCGTCCGTTCCGCCACTTAATTGATAAGCCCTGAGTCTCTGACTCAGGGCTTTTTCATTTGCTTAAATTGAACACCCCAATGGTTTATTCCTGCCTCAATTAGCGTCAATTTCTGATTATTGTTGCCAATTAATCAAAAGTCTTATGCACAATAGGGCGTTTTTGATCAACAAAACTGCTGCCATAATCCTCTCAAGCTGTTTTGATAAACAAACCGAGAGAACATAATTATGAGCATCCCTGCATTTGGCTTAGGTACCTTCCGTCTACAAGATCAAGTGGTGATCGATTCCGTGAGCACCGCTCTGGAACTGGGCTACCGTGCCATCGACACCGCACAAATCTATGAGAACGAAACGGCCGTTGGCCAAGCTATCGTAGCCAGCGGCGTGAAACGTGAAGAGCTATTTATCACCACCAAAATCTGGATCGCCAACCTGGGCAAAGACCAACTGATCCCAAGTCTGCAAGAAAGCTTGAAAAAGCTGCAAACCTCCTATGTGGATCTGACTCTGATCCATTGGCCGTCACCGAACGATGAAATCTCGGTTGCCGAGTCGATGGCGGAGTTGGTGAAGGCTAAGGAACTCGGACTGACGCGCCAGATTGGTATTTCCAACTTCACCGTTGAACTGATGCAGCGTGCTATTGATGCGGTGGGTGCTGATGCGATCGCCACCAATCAAATCGAACTCTCGCCGTATCTGCAAAACCGTCAGGTGGTTGAATTTGCACAACAGCATGGCATTGCCATCACCTCCTATATGACGTTGGCTTATGGCAAGGCGTTGCAGGATGAAGTCATCAACAATATCGCCAAGCGTCGTGATGTGACCGCGGCTCAGGTGATCCTGGCTTGGGCTATGCAACTGGGTTATGCGGTGATCCCGTCCTCGACCAAGCGTGAAAACCTGGCGAGCAATCTGTTGGCCCAGCAACTGACGCTGTCTGATGATGAAATGGCTGAGATTGCTGCATTAGAATGCAATGGCCGTCTGGTTAGCCCGGAAGGCCTGGCACCAAACTGGGATTGATAGGTTGGCCGTCTGTGGCTTTGAGGCCACAAACGGCTTAGCTTGTTTTAACGAGCGATCTTTTGGTGTAGGGCGATAATCTCACGGCCCATTTCCATCAACATAATTGCGTTCATCAAATGGTCCTGTGCATGGACCATCACCAGATGAACCGGGATTTTACCGCTGCCTTCGTCCATTTCGATCAGTTTGGTCTGCACGTGGTGAGCGCCAGAGAGTGCCTCCTGCGCTTGTTGCATATACTGTTCAGCCAGCACGAAATCCTCATCTTCGCGCGCACAGCGCATGGCTTGAAACACCAGACTGCGGGCGTAACCCGCATTGGCAATCAGTTCCATCACCTCGTTTTCCAAATCCATTTCAGGCCTCCTCAATCAGTGCCAGGGCTTGATCCAATACCTTGTCACCCTTCATGGTGCCGTAGGCCATCATATCGATGCAGGCGACTTTTTTATGGTGCTCTTGGGCAATCTTCTCGCACTCGGCCAGCTTATAGCGGATCTGCGGCCCCAGCAGCGCGACGTCAAATTCGGTTACCGCCGTTTTGTATTCGCGGATCGACTTGGCACAGATCTCGGCATCAATACCACGCGCAATGGCTGCTTCCTGCATCTTTTTCACCAGCAGACTGGTGGACATACCCAAGTCACACACTAACAGGATCTTTTTCATGTTATTTCTCCAGGCGTTCCAGCAAATGCTGGATTAAAAGTGGGATCGGTCGGCCAGAGGCCACGCTACGGCCATTTTCGCGCCACAGCGCGGTACCGCTGATATCAAGGTGCGCCCAGGGAATATCCGCCGGGCTGAAACGGCTTAGGAAGTAGGCGGCAGAGGTACTGATAGCCGCATTGTTGGTCGGCGTGTTGCACAGATCGGCAATATGGCTCTCGACCTGTTTGCTGAAGCGATCATCCAAAGGCAGCGACCACAGAGGATCTCCACTACGCAAGCCTGCCTGAGTGAGATCGTGACGCAGGTTTTCATCCTCGGTCATCAGGCCGCTAAGATCGTAACCCAAGGCTTTGACCACCGCGCCGGTGAGCGTAGCCAGATCGATCACGTATTCTGGCGGCTGCTGATTATGGGTCAACCTGCTGGCGTAGGCGATGCCATCGGCCAGCACCAGCCGCCCCTCGGCATCGGTGTTATTGATTTCCACAGTTAAGCCGCTGTAGCTGGTTGCGACATCGCCTGGGCGCATCGCTGCCGGACCAATCATATTTTCGGCCAGCGCCAGTACGCCTACCAGACGGACCGGCAGCTTGAGTTCTGCCACGGCCAGCATCAGGCCAAAGACGTTAGCAGCGCCACACATGTCATATTTCATGGTGTACATGCCATCGCCACCTTTTAGCCACAGGCCGCCGGTATCGAAGGTGATACCTTTGCCCACGTAGGCGCTGAAGGGGCCAGTGTCGCTCCCCTGGTAACGTATCACCACCAGACGCGGAGGATTATCGGCACCTTTACCAACCGCCTGTAGCAAGCCAAGACCCTGTTCAGCGATCTGCTGTTCATCCAACACTTCGCAGCTCAGGCTGGGATAGGGTGCAATCTGGCGGGCGATCTCGCTGGCGAAAAATGCCGGGGTGCAACGATCGCTTGGCATGTCGGCAATGCGTCGTGCTGCCTTCATCCCCATGGCGGTGGCAGCCGCTTGAGACAGCCGCTGCTCGAGAGTGGCTCGTTGCTCCGGCTGGCAATAGAACACCAACTCCTGGATACGCGGTGTGGGTGACGCGTCTGCCTTTTTCAGACCGAGATCGCTCAGTTGGTAATCCAGGTTGAACAGGAAGTGCAGCAGAGGGTTCAGTGCCGGCAGGCTGCGGCGATCAAACGCCGTGCAGTCGACGATCAACTGCGTACTAGTACCGCTGCGTAGTAGAGGACGCAGTGCGGTGACCAGCTTGCTGGTTTGCCCATCGAGCCAGAACGTTTTTGGCAACAGTGTGACGCGACCTGCCGGAGCACAGCCATAGGCGCAGTCGGCGGTTTGCTGTTGGGCGGTGGCCTGTAGTTCCTGTAACAGGGCAGCATTGCAGGGTAATTGCAGTGGGCTGCCGGGATAGCTAATCACATGGCTGTTAACTTCCCATGAGGGGATTTCACTCAGTAATCGATAATTAATCAAAATGGATCTCCTCAATCGGCGCACGAATGCGCTCGGCATAGTCGGTTAGCCATTGCTTGCTGGCTGGAGTGTAGTGGGTATGCTCGGCACGGCGTTCTGCCAGGTACACCGTCGGTGGCTGGATGGCGCTGGCGACCACAAACGAGAAGGTTTTGATATTGGTAGAGATGCCGAATTCCCCCTGCCGATTCATGCAGACTACGGAGAGATCGCCCACCCGGCCAAAGCGGGCAATCAGGCGGTCTTCCAGCTCGAAGACGACCGAATCGGCCGCCTGTTGTGGTGTCATACCTTGCTGCATACGGCGCACGATCTCATAGCTGGTGCAGCCTTTCATCAGGTCTTCACCCACGCCCGTGGCGGTTGCCGCACCGATCTGGCTGTCACAGTAGAAACCGGAGCCAATCACCGGTGAATCACCCAGGCGGCCACGGCGTTTCATAAACAAGCCGCTGGTAGATGTGGCCACGCTCATTGAGCCATGCAAATCGAGGCCGATAATGCCGACGGTATCGTGACCATCGTAGGGGCTAAGGCCCTTATCGATGGTTTCGCGGCAACGTTTACGATAGTGCTGGGTTGCTCGCTCGGTGAGCATGGTCTTGTCGGCAAAACCTTGGCTAAGGGCCCACTCACGTGCGCCAGCGCCCACCAGGACGCTGTTGAAGCGTTCGCGGCTCAGCGCCTGGGCAACCTTCACCGGGTTGGCGATATCCACCAGGTTACCAACGGCACCAAAGGCCAGCGTATCGCCATCCATAAAGGCTGCATCCAGTTCTACCTCACCATTTTCGGTAGGCAGACCGCCGAAACCGACAGATTTATAAAACGGAAAGTCCTCCACTTCCGCCACCGCGCTAACCACGCTTTGTGCGGCGCTTGCTCCGGCTTTCAGTGTTTCACTGGCCTGGGTGACACCTTCCAGTGCCATACGCCAGGTTGCAATCATTCCCCACATATCAAACTCCTGATGTTTCGGCTGCGCGATATTGTTTGTCCAAAATGCGCAGGAAAGGCAGATAAAGCATGGCGCCGATCAGCAGGTTAACGATCTGCATCAGGCTGCCACTCAAATGGCCGGTCACGATAAAGCCACTGATCACCGGCGGCAGCGTCCAGGGGATAAATACCCCGGTGGTGACGGCGACGGCCCCCACCTTCATCGCCACGTATTGCACGGTAACCAACACCACCGGGACCAGGTTGAAGGGGATCAGCATGATAGGGTTCATGATCACCGGCAGGCCAAACAGGATCGGTTCATTAATGTTGAAGATTGAAGCCGCAGCCCCCATGCGACCTACTTCGCGGATGCTGTTGCTACGGGCAAAGAACAGAATGGCGATCACCAGCGACAGGGTGGCACCAGCGCCGCCCATCCAGATCATATCGAAGAACTGTTCGGTAACGATGTGCGGTGGCGTGACCCCGGCCTGGATAGCGGCGATGTTGTCGGTCTGGTTTTCCATCCACAGCGGGCGAATGATGCCGTTGACCATCGAACCGGAGTTGATCCCCACCGACCAGAGGATGGTGATACTCAATACCGTCAGCAGCGCACCGATATAGGAAGTGCCAAAGTGACGTACCGGCGTGGCGACTACGTTATAAATAAACTGATGAATGGTTTGGTAGCTGGTGTGTTCGAACAGAATACGGATCGCCAGCACCAGGATAATCACGAACAGCGCAGGCAGCAGAGCGGCGAAGGATTCCTGTACCGCCGGTGGTACGCCTTCGGGCATTTTGATAATCAGCTTGCGGCGCTTGAGGTAGCAGAACAGTTCGGTCCACAGCAGTGAGCCGATCATCGCCACAAACAGCCCCTTGCTGCCGATCCACTCGGTTGGGATCACATTGATATTGCCCAAGGCTTCTACCTTGATAAACGGCGTGAGGATCAGGAAGCACACCAGCGACAGAATACCGCTGGAGACGCGATCCTCGTCATAATGTTCCGCCAGGCGGTAAGCGGTAAGGAAACTGACAAACAGCGACATGGTGGAGAACACCGCGTTGAACGGGATCTCGATGATATTGCTCCAGCTGGCGCCAAACAGGCCTGCCATAAACTGCTGGTAACCCTGATTGGGGAATGACGAGATCACCAGCAGGATCGAGCCGACGATAATGAACGGCATAAAGGAAACATAGGCACCGCGGATGGCACACAAATGCCGCTGCTGTGCGGCCTTGGCCGCCAGAGGCATCAGCTTGGCTTCAAGAAATCCCAGAGCGTTGTTCATGGTAAACCCCGTAGGTATGCTTATTGGAGAAAACAGGTAAGGGTGGCGACTTATTAGCTGGGATTATCAGGGAATGGATTTTAAAGAAAGGTGAATCAGTTCACAGTGTGAGGTGAATTTATAAAATATCTCACAAGATTGGTTATGATAGAGCATCAATTCTAGTGTGGAGTCCACGATGGAAATCAAGCTGCATGCGAATGCGACCACCACCCCACGAGTGCGGCGTTATATCCAGCAATCGGATAAAAGTGACCGCGTATTGGCGCAGGAGCTGGGCATTTCCGTGGCGACGGTACGCCGTTGGCGGCAGCGCCAGGATGTCGCCGATCGCCATACGGTGCCCAAGACCCTTCGCAAGGCGCTGACGGATGAGCAAAGTTTGCTTATCAACTGGCTGAGACAAAAATTACAGCTGCCGCTGGATGAGCTGCTGGTGGTGGTGGTTCAGGGCATGCAACAGCCGATCTCCCGTGCAGGATTGGATCGCTATCTGCGAGGTGTGGGCCAACGTGGTGAGGCAGAAAATAGGGCGCTACGAGGTAAAAAGGCGGTGAAGGCTGGTGAACGGCCGGGGAATCTCGCTCTTTTTTATCAACGAATTAGCCTATCGGCCGAAGATGGCGGCGAGCAGCACCTCTTGTGGGCCGAAGAGAAGGTCAGCGGCTGGCTGAGTGCACGAGCCTTTGCGGGAGCCTCGCCGATGCTGGTGGTCAACTGGCTGAAGGAACTGTTACCGCACTGCCCAGGTGATATACAATCTATTGAGACTGAAAATAAAAAGCTGTTCGGCAATAGCGAGTCTCAAACCCATCCCTTACAGCTATGGTGCCGGGAGCAGGGGATAAAGTTGCAACAACCCGCGTTACCGCAAATGGAGATTGTGCTGCGGCTCGAAAGCCAACTGGCGCAGTTGCTACCAGCGGCGGAGAGCTCATCGCTGGATAACGTGTTGCAGGCGCTCTGTGCCAGCTATAACCAGCACTGGCCGCAGAAGAAGCTGGGTGGCCTGACGCCCACCGCATTCTGGTTGCAGCATCGGCCAGGTTAGTGGGGTGTCAGGCTTTCGCTAAGAAAGTCAATAAAGCTGCGCAGGCGGTTGCTTACGGCGCTGTCGCTGTAATAAACCGCGTTCACAGGTATGGCAACCGGCAGCGTCTCCTTAACCAGGATCTGCACTAAATCCCCACGCTGAATATCCTCATCGATCATAAAGTTCGACAGACAGGCGATGCCGTTGCCATGCAGGCAAAGGTGGCGCTGTGTTTCTCCGCTGTTGGTAGTCAGCCCCGGTGTAATCTCCACCTGCCGGCCATCGGCGCAGGCTAATGGCCAGCGGTTCAGGTTGGGCAGATCGTTGAAGCCGATGCAGCAGTGTTGCGCCAGCTCCTCTACGCTTTGCGGGGTACCGAACTGCTGCAGATAGGCCGGTGACGTCACAATTTTTCGATAGCTGGTCATCAGTTTGCGCGCCTTCAAGCTTGAGTCTGTCAGTTCCCCCACGCGGATGGCAATGTCGACCTTGCGCTCAATCAGGTTGATAAAGGTTTCTGAAGAGACCAGCGAGAGCGACATTTCCGGGTAGCGGGCACGAAACTCGCCAACCAACGGGGTCAGCACGTGCAACACGACCGGCGTTGCGGCATCCACGCGCAACAGGCCCTGGGGCCGCTGGCGGCTCTCCATCAGCGCATTTTCCGCCGCAGCCATATCGCTCAGGACTTTCTGCACCTGGCGGAAATAGTTTTCTCCCTCCTGCGTCAGGCTTATCTGGCGGGTGGTGCGATTGAGCAGCGTGACCCCCAGCTTGCTCTCCAGCTTTTTAACCGTACGGCTGACCACCGAGTTCGCCTGTTCCAAGTGCTCCGCCGCACGGCTGAAGCTACCGCATTCCACCACGGTGACAAAGGTGATCAGTTCATCCGAATTTGCCTTCATTGTTGCTCCTTCAGCAAAATTTATTTGAAATTTTGAGCATTTTTATCATTTAAGCACAGGCAGATAATCACCGCTATCAACCCGAACGCTATTTTGGAGTTAGCAATGCCTCTCGCTTTACTTGCCTTGACCATCAGTGCCTATGCCATCGGCACCACGGAGTTTGTGATTGTCGGCTTGATCCCGACCATCGCCGAGCAGTTGAACGTCACCGTGCCGTCCGCAGGGCTGCTGGTGACCCTGTACGCCATTGGGGTGGCGATCGGGGCGCCGGTACTGACCGCTTTAACCGGCCGCGTGCCGCGCAAGATGCTGCTGGTGGGCCTGATGGTGCTGTTCACCCTTGGCAACCTGCTGGCCTGGCAGTCACCGAGCTATGAGTCACTGGTAGTTGCTCGTTTACTGACTGGCCTGGCGCACGGGGTGTTTTTCTCGGTGGGTTCGACGATTGCCACTAGCCTGGTAGCCAAAGAGAAGGCGGCAATGGCGATCGCCATCATGTTTGGTGGCTTGACCGTTGCGCTGGTGACCGGCGTGCCGTTAGGCACCTTTATCGGCCAGCACTTCGGCTGGCGTGAGACCTTCCTGGCGGTGTCGTTGATTGGCATGGTGGCGATTATTGCCAGCCTGATCCTGATCCCGAACAACATCAAGAACCAGGCCAGTGCCAGCATCCGCGATCAGCTGCAAGTGCTGACACACCCGCGCCTGCTGCTGATTTACGCCGTTACCGCGCTGGGCTACGGCGGGGTGTTCACGACCTTCACCTTCCTGGCACCGATGATGCAGGAGTTGGCTGGCTTTTCGGCTCCGGCCGTCAGTTGGATTTTGCTGGCCTATGGCATAGCGGTAGCCATCGGTAACATTTGGGGCGGCAAGCTGGCCGACCGTCATGGCGCGGTGCGGGCACTGAGCTTTATCTTTGCCGCGTTAGCCGCTTTGCTGTTGGTGTTTCAATTTACCGCCAGCCACAGCACCGCCGCGCTGCTGACTGTAGTGGTGATGGGGGTATTTGCCTTTGGCAATGTCCCAGGCTTGCAGGTTTATGTGGTGCAGAAGGCCGAGCAGTACACGCCGAACGCGGTGGACGTTGCTTCAGGCCTGAATATCGCGGCTTTTAACGTGGGGATAGCATTGGGCTCCGTGATTGGCGGGCAGACCGTGGCTTCGCTAGGGTTGGCACAAACGCCTTGGATCGGTGCGCTGATTGTCGTGGGGGCGTTTTTACTGATTGGCCTCAGTGGCCGCTTGGATAAACAACACCCACGGCAGTTCGCCTGATCCCATCTTGTACCTTTCTTCTTGGCCCGCATTGGCGGGCCTTTGCGCATTCAGCGCGAACCTTTACAGACACATACACGGCATTGATTGAAATCGGCCCGCCTTGCCCCTATAACTGGATCTCTAAAAGCCATGTTGGCAGAGCCGCTCAGGCGTATACTGAATTGAGTCTTGGTAGCCAGGTTGCTATCAACGTGATTTTCATCCGAACGGGAAATAGGCGAATAACGTGCCGAAACGAACTTATGCAATGAGGTATGTTGCGGGCCAGCCAGTTGAACGGATTTTCCCTGGTGCCATCAATCAGCCGCTACCGCCCGGGGCCGCGTTGCCTACGTCTGGTGCGCTGCGGGTGATGGTATGGAATATTTTCAAACAGCAGCGTGCCGATTGGCTTTCGGTATTGAAAGACTTCGGTAAAGATGCGCAGCTGGTGCTATTGCAGGAGGCGCAGACCACGCCGGAATTGGTCAGCTTTGCCACCTCTAACTATCTGGCGGCCGATCAGGTGCCCGCCTTTGTGTTGCCGCAACACCCTTCCGGCGTGATGACGCTGGCGGCTGCACATCCGGTGTATTGTTGCCCGCTGCGCGAACGGGAGCCGCTGCTGCGTTTGGCCAAGTCGGCGTTGATCACCGTCTACCCTCTATTAGATGGCCAACTGTTAATGGTCGTGAATATCCACGCGGTGAACTTTAGCCTGGGAGTGGACGTTTACAGCAAGCAGCTTGGCCCGATTGGCGAGCAGATCGCCCTTCATCGGGGGCCGGTGATTATGGCGGGAGATTTTAACGCCTGGAGCCGCAAGCGCATCAACGCGCTGTATCAATTTGCCAGCGATATGGCGTTGCACGAGGTCAATTTCGCCGACGATCATCGCCGCAAAGCCTTTGGCCGCCCGTTGGATTTTATCTTTTACCGCAACCTGGGCGTTACAGAGGCCTCGGTGCTGGTGACTCAGGCCTCAGACCACAATCCGCTGCTGGTGGAGTTCCATTCGCAAACCGATCAACCGGTCTGGTAGCGAAATTTGGCCAATAAAAAAGCATCCCGAGGGATGCTTTTTTTGTAGCGAAAACTTAGGTTTCCGGCGACGATTTGTTGCTGACAAACAGCGTCAGCTTCACACCAGGTTGCAAACTGCTGGCTTTGCCGAGCGTTGAGTTCCAACGCATCACGTCGTTAATTTCGACGCCGTGACGACGTGCAATGCTGGAAAGCGAATCACCTTTACGCACTTGGTAGGTGATGCTGCTGTTATCTCTGGCATTGCTGGCCACTTGCAGGGTTTGCCCAACTTTCAGCGTGCTCTTGCCACGCAAATTGTTCCAACTCTGCAAATCGCTGGTCTTAACGTTCAGCCGTTTGGCGATGGTGGATAACGTATCGCCGGAACGAACCTTATACGCACTTCCGCCTGACAGGCCGCTGTTCTTTGCCAACTGGGTGGTTGGTAATGTTGCAGCTATCTGTCCGTCGGCCAACGAGTCTTTCAACTGTGCGGCATTCTTTTTGGGAACCATGATGTAATGGGGCCCATTAGGTGCCGTAACGCCTTTCTTGTAGCCAGGGTTATAAGCCTTCATCTTGGTGAGAGAAAGCCCAGACATCTCTGCCGCCTGAGTCAGCTGGATCTGCTGCCCGACATCAATACGCGCCAGTGCACGGGTTTCGTCAGTTTTTGGCAACTTGACGCCGTACTTTTTGCTGTGCTTGATGATATCGCTCAGTGCCAGCATTTTCGGGACATAGATTGACGTTTCACGCGGAAGCGACAATGCCCAGAACTCAGTGGACTTACCCTGACGTTTATTCGCCTTAACCGCTTGCATGACTCGGCCTTCACCACTGTTATAGGCGGCGATGGTCAATAACCAGTCACCGTCAAACATGCGGTTCAAACGCTCCATCATGTTAAGCGCAGCAGTCGTCGAGGCCACAACATCACGGCGCCCGTCATACCACTGATTGTTTTTCAAACCATAATTGCGACCCGTTTGCGGCACGATCTGCCATAGCCCTGCGGCATTGGCACTTGACGTGGCGTGAGGGTCAAAAGCGCTCTCCACTATGGGTAGCAGTACCAGTTCCATCGGCATATTGCGTTTCTTAATCTGCCCGACTATCCAGTACATGTACGGCTCTGCCCGTAGTGTTACATCGTGGAGATAGCTCTTACTTTTTAAATATTTTCTTTTCTGTTCACGGATCCGGTCGTTTTCCGGAACCTCCATCTTCAGCTCGTCGCTAATGAAGTTCCACAGGTTCTGCTGAGCGGCGCTACTGTTACTGTCTAGCCACCGTGCCGAACTCGCTGTGTACTCTCCTGCTTCACTTTCTTGACCTGCCGAAGACAGACTCTGTGCATGCTGCTTTGGGGCCGGTGCATCCTTCCAGGATGACTGGCAACCTACCAGCAAGACCGAGGCGAGAAGTATCGCTTTAGCCTTCATGTGTGTGTCAATATAGTTGCTTAAAAGACGAGCAAGGATACTTTACTTCGCCAAAAAACACAACTAAAAGCTTAGAAGGCATCCTTGCGCAGGCGTAATTCGGAAAAAACCGAATGAAGCTGGCTCGGTGGTGAGTTAAAGCCTATTTTCTTTTGTAAATCAGTGTCATGGCAGCGTAAAAATAGATTAATTTTACGCTCTAATTGCAACGTTGTGGGCAGGCTAGGCACTCCTTTTGCCCTTGATTGCTCAATTTGTTGCTGATATGTTTCAATTTGGCGGTCTTGCGGCAAAATTGTCCTGGCAAACTTAAGGTTTGAGAGCGTGTACTCGTGTGCGCAACAAATTAGGGTTTCGTCGGGAAGTTGCGCGAGCCGTTGAAATGAGTGGTACATTTGCTCTGCCGTCCCTTCAAAAAGCCGTCCGCAGCCCGCAGAAAAAAGCGTATCCCCACAGAAAAGATAAGGTGCACTGTAGAATGCCACGTGACCTAGGGTATGCCCGGGAACTGCGATGGTGGTGTAGCTACGCCCGCCAATTTCCAGGATATCGCCATCCTGAACCAACCGATTTGCTCCCTTATTAGCGGTTTCCTGAGGGCCATACACCGGCAGATCCGGATATTGCGCAACGATTTCCGCTACGCCGCCGACGTGGTCGTGGTGGTGGTGGGTTAATAATATGGCCTCGGGGGTGAGTTGCCGTTGGGACAACGCCGCCAATACCGGGCCAGCTTCGCCGGGATCGACGATCACGCAGCGCCCTTGCTGGTTAGCCAATAACCAAATGTAATTGTCCTGAAAAGCGGGAATGCTGATAAGATTCATGGAACACCTCTCGTTGGCAACGGCTTGAAAGAGATACTAAACCATGAAACCAGCCCAGACTCTAGAAAAGCTCACTAGCCCCTACTCCTGGGCCGGGTTGCCGTGGGGGGAATACTATCGTGAAGCGTTGGAGCAGCAGTTGCAGCCCTGGTGGCCCAAGATGTTTGGTTTCCATCTGTTGAAGATCGGCAATCTCAGCGCCGAGTTGGATAGCGAAAAGTGCGCCATCTCGCATCAGGTTAACGTGGGATTGGCCGGGGATAACCTGCATGTGCAGGCCGATCCTTATCAGTTGCCCTTTGCGGCCAAGTCCGTCGATGCCTGTCTATTGGCCCATACGCTCTCTTATGCCGATGACCCACACCGTTTGCTGCGTGAGGTCGATCGCGTCATGATCGACGATGGCTGGCTGGTGATCAGCAGTTTCAACCCTTTTAGCCTGCTAGGCTTGGGGAAGCTGATCCCCCGGTTGCGCAAACGCCAGCCTTACGTCAGCCGGATGTTTACCCAGATGCGCCTGCTGGATTGGCTCAGCCTGCTCAATTATGAGGTGTTGGATCAGACGCGCTTCCACGTGTTGCCTTGGCAGCGCAAGGGAGGGACTTTCTTGAGTACGCATTTACCGGCGCTTGGCTGTATGAGCGTGATTGTAGCCCGCAAGCGAACCTTGCCGCTGACGCCAACGCCGATGAAAGTCGGGGCAAGAAAGCACTCACTCAGCCGCGCAGTGGGCGCGACCAAGAGTTACCGCAAACTACCTTAAGCTTCGGGCTTGTAGCCAACGTCGTCCTGCGTCGGGTTGCCAGCTGCATCGCGTGCCAGCACGTCGCAACGTTCGTTTTCCGGATGCCCGGCATGGCCTTTGACCCATTCCCAACGGATGGTGTGGCGGGCAATCGCCAGATCCAGGCGCTGCCAGAGATCGACGTTCTTCACCGGTTTTTTGTCGGCGGTTTTCCAGCCGCGCTTTTTCCAGTTGTGGATCCAACTGGTGATCCCCTGGCGTACGTATTGGCTATCGGTGCTCAGCACCACTTCGCAGGGGGTGGTCAAGGCTTCGAGCGCCACAATGGCGGCCATCAGCTCCATGCGGTTATTGGTCGTCAGGTAATAACCCGCGCTGAACAGTTTCTCGTGCTGTTTATAACGCAAAATTGCGCCGTAACCGCCGGGGCCTGGATTACCAAGGCAAGAGCCGTCGGTGAAAATTTCTACCTGTTTAAGCATCTCTGGTAGACTCTTCCTATCAGTTTTATAAAAACCAAGTCTGACATAAACCAGCGCCATGAGCACAGCATTATGATCTCTACACCAACCAGACAGATCGTTCTCGATACCGAAACCACCGGTATGAACAAGCTAGGGGTTCACTACGAAGGTCACCGCATCATTGAGATCGGGGCCGTTGAGGTGATCAACCGCCGCCTGACCGGGCGCCACTTCCACGTTTACGTCAAGCCGGATCGGCTGGTGGATCCGGAAGCCTACGGCGTACACGGTATCAGCGATGAGTTCCTGGCGGATAAGCCTACTTTCGATCAGATCGCCGCTGAATTTATCGACTTTATCCGTGGTGGCGAATTAGTCATTCATAACGCAGCGTTCGATATCGGCTTTATGGATCACGAGTTCCGCATGTTGCAGCGAGATATCCCGAAGACGGAGACCTTCTGCACCATCACCGACAGCCTGTTGATGGCGCGCCGCCTGTTCCCAGGCAAGCGTAACAACCTCGATGCGTTGTGCAACCGCTACGAGATAGACAACACCAAGCGAACGCTGCACGGCGCTTTGCTCGATGCCGAGATCCTGGCGGAAGTCTATCTGGCGATGACCGGTGGCCAGACCTCGATGGCTTTCCAGATGGAAGGGGACACCCAGCAGACGGATTCTGCCCAGGATATCCAGCGCATCCAACGCCCGGCAACGGCGATGAAAGTGATCTATGCCAGTGACGCAGAATTGCAGGCTCACGAATCACGTCTGGATCTGGTGCAAAAGAAGGGCGGTAGCTGTCTGTGGCGTGGTGGCGCAGCAGCCGAATAACGGCCTCGCAGGATAGAAATGGCGGTTAAGTGGCATAATCATTGCGTGTTCGTTGAAAAACTGTGCAAACGACTCTTTTTATAAGAAAAGACGTTGACGGAATGGCGAGGCAACCGTAATATTCGGCTCGTTCCCCCGCAAGAGGGAACGTTGCGGAGCGGTAGTTCAGTTGGTTAGAATACCTGCCTGTCACGCAGGGGGTCGCGGGTTCGAGCCCCGTCCGTTCCGCCAACATTCAGAAGCCCTGAGTTAGCAATAACTCAGGGCTTCGTCTTTTCTATTGTGCCATCTTCAATCCTTCCTCCCCTCGTTGGCTTTTGCTGAAAATACAGCAAAGATATTTCATTTTTTATTGATAATGATTACTATTTCCATTAATGGATGGGCTACTCATCCTGTCAGATCGAACAAACTCTTCTTTTTATTTTCAGTGCTGAGCATGTCGTGAGCCATACATCGTTCTCTGGGATGAAGCAGGGCGTTCACCGGGTGGTGAATACAACGTCGCTGTTTCACAACACTGAAAAACTGAAAAGGGATGGAACATGTTGGAAACCGTTCAGTCAGTCCGTTGGTTGCCGCTGACACCGGCACAGTTTGATTTTTGGGAGGAGTTTAGCTTTCATCCGCATCAGCCCGTCTCTACCGTCGCCCACCGCATCACGCTACGCGGCGAGCTTGATGAACCTGCGTTGTTGGCGGCGTTGGAGCAGGTTGTTGCTGAAACCGATGTTTTTACCATCCAGTTTCAACTGGCTGACAATGACGAGCTACCGTTGCAGCGCTGCAATCCCCAACGGCGTCCTCGGGTACACCTGATTGAGTTACAACAGACCGACGTTGCCGAATCGATAATGCAGGCCGACATCGAGCGCCAGCTCAATTTACTGAGCCAGCCTTTGGCGGTCGTCTGGTTGATCCGCTTTTCACCTTCGCATTACACCGTTTATATTCGGGCGCATCACATCATTATTGATGGTTTCGGTATGGCGCTGATCGAACATCGCCTCGCTGAGCTTTATCGCGCCCGCCTGCAAAAAACCACCGCTAGCCAACCTTTCCATGCATTTTATGATTTTCTGGCTGAAGAGCAGCACTACGCCAGTAGCGAAAAATCGCGGCAGGATGCCGAGTATTGGCGCCGGTATGTTACCGATGGGCCTTCGCTCCCGGTTCTGCAAAAGGGAGGGGAGGACTACGGTGCGGAGTGTCTACACAGCGAAGCGGTACTACCTGAACATTTTAGCCAGCAGTTGAGCGCCTTTTCCGAGCGCTGCGGTACAGGTTGGCCGGATTTGCTATTGGCACTTTCCGCTGCCTGGCTGACGTTTCGGCTTTATGGGGAGAATAAGGCTGAGATACAGCCAATCTGGGTGCCCGTCATGAACCGCCGTGGCAGGGTGGCCGCCAGCGTCCCGGCGTTGGCGGTGAATATTCTGCCGTTGTTTGTTCATGTCGAACCACAGGAGAAGGTTGTGGACTACGTCAAACGCACCGCGAAAACGTTACGCGATCTGCGTGCTCACGGGCGTTATCGCATTGAGACCCTGGCCGCCGATCAAGGGTTGGGAAAAGGAACTCGTTACTTTTTCTCTCCGTTGATCAACGTACTTCCCTTCGATCCTCCGCTGTTTGCAGGCTGTGAAGCAGAGCGCGAAGTCATGGCGAGCGGCCCAGGGGATGGCTTTAACATTACCTGGCGTGGCCGAACGGATGCTAGCGAACTGCATATCGATATTGACGCCGATCCTGCGATGTATGCTTCCCTGAACGTCGAGGAGATGTTCACCCACCTGCACAGCTTCCTGAGTAGGGCGATGATGCCCGAAGCGTGGCAGCAGCCGGTTTACCCACTGCTAAACCAGTAAGATCTTCCGCCAACGGGCTGGCCCGCTGGCGGAGATTGGCTTTTTATTGCAGCAGAGAGCAAACCTCTTCGGCGTTTTTGCACTTAATCAAGGCCGCTGCTGGCAGTGAAACGCCGAGTTCCACGCTTATCCTCTCCCTCAGCGTTGGCATATGGCTGAGTTTCAGACCCATGGCAAGAAACGGGGTCTGCGGATGCCATTCAGGCCGCAGCGGCTGACCCATTACGGCGCAGTAGATTGCCAGCACCGTTTGTTGAGGTGTCACCGGGGCGGCGAGCGTTGCCGAATGAGATTGCTCCAGCTCGGTACGCAGCGCATGGCGATCGATTTTGCCATTTGCCGAGAGGGGAAAGCAGGTTTGCACTATGAAGCGGCCAGGAATGTGAGTACAGGGCAAATAGCGCTGCGCGAAGATACGCAGCTCCGACGTGCTCGGCGGGACTTGATGAGCGGACAGATAGACCGCACCCAGCGACTTTTCTGGCGTATCGTCCACCGCGTAGTCGAGCACCACAATATCCTCGATGGCTGGATGCTGGCGCAACGCCTCCTCGATTTCCGGCAGTGAAACCCGTACGCCGCGAATTTTAACGTAGCCATTAATGCGGTTGGCAAACATGATGACGCCGTCAGGCCGGTAATAGCCAATGTCTCCGGTACGGAACGTTCGCTCGCTAAGGCCATCTGGAGTCATCACGTCAACAAAGTCGTGCTGCACCAACGCCCCATGTTCCAGATAGCCACAGGCCAGATTGGCCCCGGCAGTGTGGATGCGCCCAGCAACGCCGCTAGGGCAATGTTCACCGCTGTCATGACAGATAAAATACTGAGTGCCCGCCAGCGGCTTACCATAGGGAATTTGCGCCGTGTCGCTAGTGGTGATCTCGTGCCAGATGCTCCAGATAGTCGTTTCCGTCGGGCCGCCGAGTGATATCAACCGCAGTTGAGGATGCCTTGAACGCAATAACCGGATGGTGGCGGGCTTAATGTAATCGCCGCCCTGGGCCACTAGCCGCAGGGAGGAGAGCTGTTCTGGCGTTGCGCAGTCCAGCAACATTTCCAGGATCGCTGGCACAGAGCACCACAGCGTGATCCGGTGTTGTGCCACCAGGCGGCCCCAACTGATGGCGTCTTTTTCCTCATGCCTGGCTGGCAGCACCAGCGTTGCGCCCACGCTGAGTGAGGCAAACACGTCAAACACCGACATATCGTGGTGCAGCGGCGTCACCGAGATAAAGACATCTCGCTCGGTGATCTGCCAGTGAGCGAGGGTTTGCCCAATCACGTTGGCCGTTGCCCGATTATTCAGCACGACGCATTTCGGTTTGCCCGTGGTGCCGGAGGTATATAGATAATAGGCGGGGTGGGAGCTGTCGCTTCGAGCGTCAAAACGAGGTGGGCTGACGTTGATGGATTTGAGCGCATCAGGCGTGACCGAGCCTGGGATTACGGCGTCTTCATCGCATATCACCAGCTTGGGTTGGCAATTTTCCAGTAAATACGCCGTCCGTGCCGTAGGAGAATTAATATCTATCGGCACCCGGATAATCCCTAACAGGGAGCAGGCTAGTGAGATAGCGATATGCTCCAGGTTGCGTGGAAGATAAATGGCCACCACGCTCCCCGGCTCCAACTGGCGCTCGAGCAGTCCGTTGGCCATGCTGGCGACGAGCTCACCCAGCGCCTGCCAGCGCAATTGTTGTTCGCCGCAGATAACGGCCACCCCATCACGAGAGCCGGAAAACAGATTTTTTGCGATGTGGCCCAGAAAATCGTTGCTCACGGCGGCGCTGGCGGGAGTGTTTGCCCGGTAATGCGGGTAATTCATCGTTTCGTGGACGGGGATATCCAGCGAGCCCTGAGAGACTATATGCTGCATGCGCTGGTAGATTGCGCTCAATATAGCGCTGACCTGTTCGGGCGCGAGAGCCTGCTCAACATAGTCGGCAATCATCAGTAAATTGCGCTGCTCATCGTACATTAGGCGAATATCCAACGCGACCTGCGGCGTTTGGGTCAGACCGCTTTCGGCACGGATTGGCGCGTTAGCCGGTAGCGTTTCCCAGCCCAGGCAGTTGGTCAGGATCACCGGCAGCGCGGGGGCACGCGCGGTTCGCGGTGACAACTGGCGAGCCAGCTCCACACCTGACCAGGCAAGGTTTTGCAATCCGCCAAGAATGTCTTCCTGCAGACGTTGGGCATTCTCGCCTAACGGCCGACAATGTCGGACGTAGTGAATGGCAATAAATGTCGAACGATTGGTGGGTTGCCCCTCTTTGGCCGCGAAGGCAACGGGGATGCCTACCGTGAGCGCTTCATCTTCCGACCAGAGCGCCAACGTGTCGAGCACGATAGCCGACAGAGTGGTGTTGGCAAACAGTCCCCGAGATGTGCCAAGGCGGGTGAGCTGCTTCAGGTGGCTGGCATCCAGAATTTGTTGTTCACGCCGCCAGCGGGGATGCACGATCTCGCCCAAAGGTTGCTGCCAGGGAAGCCGGGAAGGGGTAACGACCTGCGCCAGCTTGTCTTGCCACCAGGCTTTTGCCCGTTCCCGTTCTTTTTCATCTACTTCGTTCGGTGTTGCGTCATGTTCAAGTGCGGCAAGCGGCTGTTCATCAAATAGCCGGGCGACGATATGCGAGATCCCTTGGCCGTCGAGGATCAGCGCATCAAAGCTGGTGAAAATCTGGTACTCGGTGGCGCCAGGCAAGGTAATCAGAATGATCCGCCAAGGAGGTGACGACGGATCGTGGCGGCTCTGTTGGTAATGCTGCCGCAGCTGTTGCACTTTTTTAGCCGCGTCTGCTTCACTGGCATCGCGCAGGTCGATCTCTTCCAGGTGAGGTTCCAGCTCAGGCAGAATGTGCTGCTGCTGTGTTTCCTCGTCGATCCAGGTGCGTAACGCGGCGAAGTGATTAACCAACTCTGCCAGCCGACGGCGGAAGTGCGCAGGATCGATGACCCCCCTAAAGGTCCTGAAATCGTGCATGGCAACGCCACCGAGCGGCCATTGCTCGCCGCTTCCCAGCAGATAAGCCTGCTGGAGCGACGTTAATGGTTTCCCCATTCGCTTCTCCTTTTGCCGTACTGCCGCTGGCGGTGCCAACCAGCCGGAAACGCTGTCATCAATGTGTTGCGGTGCCACTGCCAGGCGTTCGGCGAGCGTGTGAAAACGCGTAAAGAGCTGATGCAGTTGGCCGGGGGGGAACGCATCTTCACGCACATCCCAGTTGATCAGAATTTCATCGCCAATCCAGGCTACCTGCGCGTCCAACGCGACCTGCGGCCCCTGAGAGATGACCCACGCCAGTTCACCCAATTGCCCGCCGACCCGCTCAGAGAACAGCACGCCACCGGAGATACCGAACCCGGCGGTAAAGACGATGGGGGAGTATTGCAGCTGGCCACGCAGGCGCGAAAGATCGCGCATCACGCTCACCCCGGAATAGCCGCCGTGGCCAAGGATTTCGTGCAACTGCGTCATGGTGCGTTGGCAATAATGCAGCAGCGTTTCATCGGGGCGCAGCCCAGCGCTGAACAACAACAGATCGGAAAAATCACCAACGATGTCGTTAACACCCGCAATCTCAGGAGTGCGGAAAAAGGTCGGTACGTTGATGCGCAACGCGGGCTGCCTGAAACCTTCCATCATCGTCAGGCTGAACAAGGCAAGGAAAAGCGAGCTTAACGTCAGATGGTGGTGACGTGCGCAGCGCTGCAAGGCATGGCTGATTTGGGGATTAAGCTGGATTGCCATTCTGCGGGTTTGACACTGCCTGTCCGTATAGGGAATGGCGGGAGCAGGGGGGATGTCCGGTAAACGTTGCCGCCACCAGGCGCGATCTCGCTCTCTGGCGCTAAGCAGCAGCGGATCGTGGGTACGCTGTGCCAGATAGCGAAACCAGGCGACCTCCATCACTGGGGCGCTCTGTGGCGGTGGTTGGTGGTAGAAGCGGGCGAGATCTTCCATCACGATACGAAAGGAGAGGGCATCCGCGGCGATCATATCCAGATCGATATGCAACCGGCTGGCCTGCCCTGGCAATATCGTCAGGCTGATTTCGCACGGGTAGCCTTGATCGCGCAGCAACTGCTGGTTCTCCATGCGCCGCCGCTTGCCAGCCAGTAATCGTTGTACCTCGGCTGGTGGGTAATAACAAAAATCATCGATACCCAGTGGTGGATGACTGGCAGCCACATGCTGTAGCCCCTCTGCGGTGACATGAAGACGCAGCATTGGGTGCGCGCGATATAGCGCGTCTACAGCGTGCCGAAAGCGGGGGATATCGGTGATGGTGCCATCGAATTCTGCGTACAAATGCGCGGCAACGCCGCCTAATGCCTGCGCAGAGTGCCTGCCTACCCATGAAGCTGCCTGCATTGGAGTCAATGATTTCATCGCATATCGTTCCTGATTGGCCAACGGAAGCCGCCTAACTATATAACAGAGCTTAATGCGAATGAAAATTATTCTTTTTTATGTTGTTGGCGATACATTGAGCAGGGTAAGGTTATGCGAGGCACATAAGTTCACTCCGTGGCCACTGAGATGGCACCTCGGGGTTATGCATAGGGAGTAAGCAGAAGATGAGGTTGTTACCGGGTAAATGTCGTCATTCCGTGTTGGGGTTTTTATTATTACTTGCCTTGCTGATGGGCAGCGGCCATGGTTTGGCCCAAGGTTGGCCCAGGGCGTTTCACAACGCGGATGGCTCCGTCACTCAGATCCCGGCCCCTCCTGGCCGTATTCTCTCTACCTCCGTCAGCGTCACCGGAACGCTACTGGCGATCGATGCTCCGGTTGTCGCCAGCGCGACGGCGGTGAACGGCCAGTTCTTTGGGCAATGGGACAAGGTGGCCGAGCAGCGCCACATCGCTAAAGTCTGGCCCGCGGGCAGTATCGATCTTGAACTGGCCTATGCCATGGCCCCCGATTTGATCGTCGTCTCAATCAATGGTGCAGACTCATCGCGCGCCTATTTGGCTGAGCTACGGGCCATTGCGCCGGTCATTATCGTGAATTATGGCAATCAGACCTGGCAAGCTCTTGCCCGTGAGCTGGGAGCCGCACTGGGGCTTGAGGCTCAGGTTGAACAGCGGATCGGCGGTTTTGACGCGCTGCTGACCAACGCCCGTCAGCAAATCCACCTGCCTGACGGACAAGCCAATATTATCAATTTTAACGGCCCGGGAACGGTCAATCCCGTGGCGACACCGGCCAGCGTGCATGCCCGTTTACTCGAGTCATTAGGGTTTTCTATCGAAGCGCCAAACCCGGCCTGGCAAAGCAATCTCACCCGCTCCGGTGACTTTATCTGGGCTGAATATGAGAATCTGACGCAGTTAACGGCGGGCACCACGTTTCTGTTGAGCGCAGGCGACGTCAGGATTAACGAGTTTCTGCATGACCCGCTGCTTCAGCGCTTACCTTCGGTACAACAACACCGGGTTTACAGCCTTGGCGCGCATGCGTTCCGGGTGGATTACTACAGTGCCAGTGAGATGGTGGCAGACATTGTCCGCCATTTTGCCGGTAGCCCAACGCAGGAGCGGTGAAATGCGTGTCTGGCGACTGGCTGGCCTGATCCCTGGCCTGTTTTTACTGCTGGCTCTCGGTGGCTTCAGCCTCTATTTCGGCGCTCGCCCCATTCCTCCAGCGGTGATTTGGCAGGCGCTCACGCAGTTTGATCCACACAATAGCGAGCATTTACTGGTCTGTTATCTACGGCTGCCGCGCACCTTATTGGCCGTGGTGGTTGGAGCGGCTCTTGGCGCGGCTGGCGTCATCATGCAGACGCTCACCCGTAATCCTCTGGCGGATCCCGGCCTGCTCGGTGTGAATGCCGGTGCCACGTTGGCGATCGTCCTGTCGATCGCGGTGTTTAATGTGGCGGATGTCTTTAGCACTATGTGGTTTGGCGTGGCCGGTGCGGCGATAGTCAGCGTTGCGGTGTTGCTGGTTGGCGGCATTGATGGCAATAACCCGGTAAGGATTGTGCTGGCCGGGGCCGCGCTGACCATTGTGCTGCTTAGCCTGACTCAGCTCGTCATCGTCAACAGTGAACCAGAAGCGTTCGATCGCTTCCGGCACTGGGTGATTGGATCGTTACAGGGAAGAGGGTTCGACGTACTGCTCCCGGTTGCCATGCTGGTGGGCGTGGGGCTGTTGCTGGCGCTGGCCAGCAGCAAAATGCTGGATATTGCGGCACTCGGCTCGGATGCCGGCCTGGCGCTCGGCGTTAATCCGCGCTGGCTGGTGGTGATGTCCGCTCTGATTATCGTGATACTGGCCGGTGCAGCCACGGCGGCGGCTGGGCCAATCGTTTTTGTTGGCCTGACCGCACCGCATTTTGCCCGTGCCGTTGCCGGATTGCAGCATCGCGCGCTATTGCCCTGGGCCATGCTGTTTTCCGCCATGCTGGTGTTGTTGGCCGATATTCTGGGGCGCATCGTTGGCTATCCCGGTGAAGTCAGCGTTGGCGTCATGGTGGCGCTGATCGGTGGCCCCTGTTTTGTGTTGCTGGTGAAACGTTGGCAGGGGGGGCGGGTATGAGCGTTAACAGGACGGTGCTGGTATGCCTGGCTTTGGCCTCTTTGCTGCTGGTTGCTGCCGCTTTCGCTCTGACGGTGGGGCGCTTTACGTTGCCGGTATCGAGCGTGCTGCAAGCCATCGCGGGGGAAGGTAATCCCATGGCGCAGCAAATTGTCAGGGCGATCCGCCTGCCGCGCGTGTTGACGGCGGTTTTAGTCGGGGGCGCCTTGGGCATCTCCGGGGCGATTTTTCAGTCCGTATCGCGCAATGCGCTTGGATCGCCAGACGTCATTGGCTTCACCACCGGTGCGGCAACCGGTGCGATTGTGCAGATTGTCCTGCTCAACGGTAACACCGTAGCGATCGTGCTGTCGGCCATAGCCGGGGGGCTGGCGACGTCGCTGCTGGTCTATTGGTTAGCCCATCATCACGGCGTGGTGAAGGGATACCGCCTGATATTGATGGGCATTGGCGTCGGTGCGGTACTCAGTGCCCTCAATGGTTTGCTGCTGGTTAAAGGTGATATTGATAACGCCGTGATGGCCACTTTATGGCTGGCGGGAACCACACAGGGGCGAAACTGGCTGCACGTTATCCCGGTGGCCAGCAGCATCGCGTTGTTATTGCCGGTGGTGCTGATGTGTGCCAGGGAGCAGAACATCATGACCATGGGGGATGAGGTAGCCCACCAACTGGGTGTCCGTATCGAACTCACCCGCAAGATTATGACGTTCTGCGGCGTGATTTTGGCTGCGGTAGCAACTAGCGCGGCGGGGCCGATTGCCTTTATCGCGCTTATGGCACCACAGTTGGCAATACGCCTGACACGCAGTCCGAACCTGCCGGTGGTCAGTGCGGGTCTGGTAGGCGGCTGCCTGTTGTTGGGGGCCGATATTGTCGCCCAGATACAGCCATCAGGGCTGATGATGCCGGTAGGATTAATGACAGGAGTGATAGGTGGCGGGTACTTGCTGGCTCTGTTACTGCGTGGCGGCTGCCGCTAAGGCTAAGGGATGGTTGTCGCAAATGTGATCAAATTGATTTGCATTCAATATTGTAAATGATTATCGTTTATGACCATTGGCTAGCTTGCTGTAATGACTCCCCTATTTCAAGCTTTGGGGGGCGCGGTATTACACGCAGTTATTAAGTGAAAAACTAATCATAAGGTCGTAAAGACCAGTTATTAAGCAGTGTGTTCTTTGTCGCTCAGTTGAAAAAACTAAAAATTCAGTGCGAATTTGGCAAAGGAGATATCAATGAGCGAACTAAAGGGTGATAAAAAATGCCCGATTTCATTATGTAATGGGCCCCAACGCATTTCTGAAAAATATCATATGCCCTCCGTTATTCTGGGGTTGTGTGTTTTCGCCGCAGCGGATGCTATTGCTGCCGATGATGCCCCAATACGCAATGAGAATAATGAGCCTGAAACCATTATTGTTACCGGGGAAAAGGTAAGACGCACTATTTACGATACCGGATCCAGTATTGAGGTGTTTGACGATGCACGGATCGATTCACTGCCCGGTGCGACGCAGGTATCCGATTTATTAAAAATGACGGCCAACGTCCTGGATACGGGCATTGGTAACGATATTCCCACCATTCGCGGTATTGATGGTTCAGGGCCAGCCAATGGCGCCAATGCCTTCCTTAGCGGTACACGGCCACGCATGAACCTCTCGCTCGATGGGCGTTCCTTAACCTATAACGAACTGGCCGTCGGGCCGCAATCCCTGTGGGATATGCAACGGGTCGAAGTATACCGGGGGCCGCAAAACTACATTCAGGGGCGTAATGCGATTGCCGGTGCGGTGGTGATGAGCAGCAAGGATCCGACGTTTGATTGGACTTCGGCGGTCAGGGCCGGGGGCGGAAATCAGGATTCTACCCAGGCCTCTGCCATGTTATCGGGGCCGATTGTTGAGGACCAATTGGCGTTTCGCCTGAGTGCCGACCGCCAGCGGCGGGAGAGTTTTGTCGATCTGATTTCCTACGAGCCGGTGGGTAACCCGCGCGAAATCGAAGTGACCAACATCCGTGGGAAGCTGTTGTTTAACCCTGCCGGGCTACGCGATCTCACCACTAAACTGTCGATAAATCACTATGAAAGTCAGGCACCGCAGAATGAAGCGCTAAGCCCGGCCAACCACGCCAGTTCCCGTTTTGACCGGCGTCGCCCAGTCGTTGAGACCCAATCCACCAGTGGCATTTGGGATATTGCCTGGGAGCCGTCGGAGCAGTTAAGCGTCCAGAACAAGTTTATTTATACCGATTTCAGTAACCATCGCCGTACCGCAGAAGCGCTGCCGTGGGCCGACATTGAAGGTAAAGAGTTCCAAATGGAGCCGCTGGTGCTTTTCGGCACACCAAACGATCGTTGGCGTGGCCTGGTTGGTGCGCGTTACTTTCATGCGACGCAGGATGAGTTTGTGAATCTTTTCCCTGGTGGTAGCCCATTCAAGGATAAAACGGATACCTACGCCGCCTTTGGCGAAGTGACCTGGGCCGTGTTGCCACACATCGATATTACCGCTGCCAGCCGGGTGGAAAGAGAGCACCGTCAACGTAAGGGTGGCAAGGCGCGTAAGGTCGATTTTGATGAAACCTGGGATGTGTTCCTGCCCAAGCTGGATGTTGCGTGGAAGCCTTCATCGCGGCAAACCTTTGGTGCCAAGGTGGCTCGCGGCTATAACGGCGGTGGCGCTGGGATGACGTTTTCCGCCCCCTTGATCAACTATACCTACGATCCTGAATATGTCTGGAACTATGAGCTGTATAGCCGCCATGGCATTGAAGATCTTAATCTCGAGGTGATCACCAACCTGTTTTATAACGACTATAAAGACATGCAGCTGCCGTATTATCTGGATTCCACTATGAACTCAATGATGATCCGCAATGCAGATAAGGTCGAAACCTATGGCGCTGAACTTGGGGCTATCTGGAAACCGACGGGGAATTTTGAGCTGAATAGCTCAGTAGGGTTATTAAAAACCAAAATCAAGAAATTCTCCGACAGCAGAATCGATGGTCATGAATTACCGCGCGCGCCAGCAGTTACCGCCAATTTGGGGGCGAAATATAATCTTATGCCGGGGTTGGAGTTAAGCGGTAATGTGACGCTTTCCGATACCTATTATTCCCAGTACGACAACGATCCACGCGGGAAAATCCCTTCCAGAGTGATTGCCAATATGCAGTTGGCTTACACCTTCAAGCAGGGGCGCGTCAGCGTGTTTGCACAAAACCTGTTTGATTCTGATAAACGCGTCATGGTGATGAATAACGACGTTTCTACCGCGGTTATTCAGCGGCCACGCCTGGTTGGTGCCGTCGTCCAACTGGATTTCTAAGGCCATCTATCGCCAATCAAAGGTGCAGCAGTTTTTTGTCTGGGAGGAAAATGTGAACACTAGTTTTAGCGAGTTCAGCGCTGAAGAAGATGCCGCCAGCGAGTTTGAGCAGCAGGCCTGGTTCGAACACCAGCAACAGCTACATGGGGAAGGCCAACAGGTGTGGGCCTGGCAGTTAACCGGGGCTGTGGATTATGGTCGCTTGGTCAGGGTGCTGGAAGAAACCCAGCGGCAGTTGCCAGGTATCAACGTCCGTTACGTTTATGGTGAGAACGGGCTGTTGCGCAGCAACAATCCGTGTTCACCGCCTGCGGTGACCATCCAAACGATCCGCCATCCCCAAGAAGCTATTGACGCCCTGTTAAGCGCCAAAGCGATACCTTTTGACCTGGAGCAGGCTCCGCCGCTGCGCTTTATGCTGTTTTCCGGCGACAGGGGCGGCATGCTGGGGATGGTGGTGCATCAGATTCTGTCAGCATCACTGGAGTGGCAGGATATACCGCAAAAGGTCAGTGCACTGTACCAGCAACAAGTTGCCTCGCCCTCATCTGAGCCATTCATTATGGAGCAATTGCCGCTACCAGATTGTTCCGCTCGGCAGACCTCGGTGGAGGTCTTGGCGGGGAAAGTGGATTCCCCTGTCACGCAGGGATCTGATGCGGCAATACGGCAACATATCCTGCAAGCCTTCCGCGAGGCGCTCGCCGTGCCCACGATGGGGGAAGATGATGATTTCTTCGATTTCGGCGGGCACTCGCTGATTGCCACGCGAATTATTGGCCGCTTGAAGAGCCAGCAGCATCTTGAGATCAATATCAACGATCTTTTCAGCTACCCCAGCGCGGCTCAACTGGCTCGCTATGCCTATATCGCTAATAACGTGGCCGCTTCGCCGGGTAAGCAAGCGGAGAATTTGGCCTCGCTAAGCCCGCAGGCTCCGTTATCGCTGGCACAACGGTCATTGTGGAAAATCTATCAGGCGTTAGGCTGCGGCGAGGCTTTCAATATTCCCTTTGCGCTGCGCTTTCTCGACCCGATTGATGAAGGGCTTTTCTTCCAGGCCTTCCAGGATATTTTGCTGCGTCATCCGGCTTTGCGCACCCTGTTTGTCGACATTTCCGGCGAGGTTTATCAGCAGATCGTTCCGCCGGAGATGCTCTCTCAGTACGAATGGTTCTGGCATTCGCAGTCTCAGGATGCGCCGCTGGATCAGGCGCTACAGCGCGCAGCCAGCCACCACTTTGAGCTCGACGATGAGTTACCGGTACGAATCACTTTCCTGCGGGATGAGGAAAATGGTCAACAGGTGGTTTCGCTCTTGTTCCACCATATTGTGTTGGACGAATGGTCGGTGAATATCCTGATGGATGAATTGGCCCTGGCGATGGCAAGCCGTTCCGCCGGATCGGCACCGGAGTGGCCGCAGACACCGGCACCGTTCCACGCGTTCGCAATCCAACAGCAACAGGCCGGGGTCAACGATCGACATCTGCAGTTCTGGCTGGAACGTTTGCACCATGCGCCGTCTGGGGCGTCGATTTTCGCCAGCGAAGCGCAACAGGCCGATGCGGCTTCTCACTCCGGCAACTGGGTTGAGTTCAAGTTGGAGCACGCTGTCTCCACCGGGCTTTACCGCCTGGCGAAACAGCAGGGCGCCTCACTGTTTAACGTGGTATACAGCGGAATTGCTGCGGCGCTCCATCTGCTGGGTGGTGCGAAGGATCTGGTCATTGGCACCTCGGCATCTGGCCGTAACGACGCGCAATTTTTCGATACCATCGGTTACTTCACCACCGTCGTCGCCCATCGGATCGGTTTTGCCGACGGCATCACGCTGAACGCGCTGATCGATGACGTAAAGCGGCAGATAAATGATTCACTGCCTTTCAGCGACATCCCGATCGATCTGGTCGAAGAAGGGCTGTTTGGCGATCGGGCGCCGCACGGCAGCCATATGTTTGAGGTCTTCATTCAGCTTCATGCCAAAAATAAGCTTAACGGAGCGTTTAGCTTGGGCGCGGGCCAGCAGATCCGCTTTCGCCAGATCGATCCTGAGAAATCAGAATCGGTGCTGGGGTTGCAGTTTGAGGTGATGGAAGAGCAAATCGACGGCGAGCCTTCTGTGCGCGTCATGTTGAGCTACCGCTCTGACCGCTATTCATGCGATCAGGTCCAGCAGATCGTCCAAACGACACGTCAGGTGTTTGCCGCTATGGCCGATTCCGTCGGTCAACCGGCGCTACGGCTTGATGCGCTACGCCATAACAGGGGGGGATTATGAAGCAGGAACCGTTGGACGATATTCAGCGCATCTATCCGGCCAAAACCCTGGTAGAGCTGGTTTATAGCGCCTCACAGCAGGCTTTGTTTGTCAGCTCTCCCGATTGGGAGGATGAGCGGCAATCCCGTGTACTGCGGATAAATCCGCAAACCCTGGCCGTTGAGAAGGAGATCCCGTTACAGGTCAAAGGGTTTGGCGTGGCGCTGGACGATCGCCGCGGGCATCTTTACCTCTCACAGGGGTTTAACGGCACCGTCGCCGTAGTGGATATTGCCACCAATCGGTCGATCGCCACCATTGCGTTGATGCAGGAGATTGCTTTCCATCAGCTGTATCAACGGGAGGGGATTGTCGGCGAGCGTCAGGCTTTTTTATTACGGGAATTGGCGCGCTTTGGCGTGAGTGAAGGCTTCCCATGGAAGCTGCGGGAGCTGGTTTTCGATCCACGTAGTGAGCGCCTGTTCTTGCCAGGGCTGGGGCTGGGTATCGATAGCGTGCTGTTTGTGGTGGATACCCGCAAGCGTCAGCTGGAGAAGATTATTCACGGTTTCGGCTATAACGTGGTGGGCATCACGCTGGATGAAATGGGGCGCCGCGTCTTCGTTTCTAACATGCAAGGCCAGCTGTTTGTGGTGGACCCAGACAGCTTGGCGGTTGTTTCCCAATGGGAGATCGAAGTCGATCAACTGCTTAATATGGTCTATGACCCACAGCAAAACCGGATCTTCGGTGTCGATCAGGGCATTGACCGCAGCGATTGGCGTAACAATCATCTGGAACGTGAATATGTTGCCCGTAGCGCGGGTCATCAGGTCTTCGTTCTGAACGCCGACAATGGCGACGTTATCGCATGTATGGCAACGGATGAAGTGCCTATCGGCCTGGCATGGGATAGCGAGCGGCAAAGGCTGTACGTCGCCAATCGCAAAGGAGTTCGCGTGGATATTGGCGAAGGCACGCTAACGGTATTTGATACAGCCCGCTATTGCCTGCTGCAGACCATACCTATGGCTCCGCATCCCAACAGCCTGGCGTTTGGTGAGGATAAGCAGTGCCTGTTTATCACCGTCAAAAATGATGAAACCATGATTAAGGCCGGGCTGCCGGAATGTGTTGCCCGTATGCCATTGTGGTAGTGGCCGCAGGTGAAGGGATAAGGGAGGTGAAGTCAATTGCCAAAGCTCAAGCTGCATGGATTCAATAATCTGACCAAGAGTCTGAGTTTTTGTATCTACGATATTTGTTACGCCGAGACGGTAGCCGAGCGCGACGGCTATATCGCTTATATAGACGAGCAATATAATGCCAGCCGTCTGACCGAGATCCTGGTGGAAACCTGTTCGCTGATTGGGGCCAACGTGCTGAGCGTTGCCCGCCAGGACTATGAGCCGCAAGGTGCCAGCGTGACTATTCTCGCCAGTGAGGAGCCGGTCAAGCCAAATGGCGTCAAGCCTCCCCAGCCAGAGTCCGTCGTGGCGCATTTGGACAAAAGCCATATCTGTGTTCATACCTACCCGGAAAGTCACCCTGGGTGTGGGGTTTGCACCTTTCGTGCCGATATCGACGTCTCGACCTGTGGGGTGATTTCGCCGCTGAAAGCCCTCAACTACCTGATCCAGCAGTTGGAGTCAGATATTGTGACGATCGATTACCGGGTCAGAGGTTTTACCCGGGATGTGTATGGGGTGAAACATTACATCGATCATGAGATCACTTCGATCCAAAACTTCATTTCGCCAGAGATAAAGTCGCTATACCAGCTGGTGGATGTGAACGTTTATCAGGAAAATATCTTCCATACCAAGATGTTGCTAAAAGCGTTCGATTTGCATGATTACCTGTTCAGTACCAGGTTGCACACCCTCAGCGAGGCCCGACAACTGGAGATCAGCAAGCTGTTGTGTAAAGAGATGCAGGAGATTTACTCTGGACGAAATATGCCGTAGACGGGGGGATGCCTGCTAACGGACAAGCGCAGGCATCAATTTGCTTGGTGCACTGAAGAAATCAGTCATAGCTGATATTAAACAGTACCGCACTCTTCACTTTTCCGGGGGTTGCGCGCCCGGTTGCATAATACTCATAGCCGATATCACATTGGCTGCGGTTATCGGTAATAACGGCACAGCCAACGCGTGGGGCAGTGCGTAAATCCAGCGGCTTGTCATTCATCAGCAGCCTGATTTCGACGTTTTCGGCCTCGCCGTTCAGCGTATTGACCAGATTGCCGGTATCCGAACTGACCGTCGGCCCATTTCCCAGCGTAATATAGGGCGTGTAGCCATTGGTACAATGCACCCCGCCGATATGGATACTGCCTAGCGAACGGCCATAAGTCATACCGGCTGCGCGTAGGCTCCCCGCCGAGACCTGCGGCATCATCCAGTCGTAGTCCTTGTGTTCTTGCCCCTCGACGCTGTCAAAATAACAGGTCGCGAGCTTGATGGAGCCAGTAACGTTCAGTATGCCAGTCGAGGCGGCTTCAACGCTGTTGCCGCAGCAAATCAGCACCAGCAGAGACAGTATTCTCTGCGTATTTGTTATCTTCATTCTCCACTCCCGGTTATTGGTAAGTGATCATAAACTCTATTTGGGCATCAGCCCTGCCCGCCCGGATGGGGGTTGAGGTTTGAACATAAGTCGCCTTGACGCCCAGGCTGTAATCGCTGCCGCGGTCCTCAAGGAAGGTAATGTAATTTGCCAGATTGATGCTCTGGTTGAATTTGGCCCATTGGTAGTTGCCATTTTCCTGCCTCAAGCTCAGTTGGACACCTACCCCTGAGGCTGCGTCACCGGCGGTGGTGTTCAGTTTCGAGATCCCGCGTTCGGCATCAATAAATCCGTTGCGCGGCGTCAGCTTGAGGCTGATAACATTGGGCTTGAACACGCCGTAAGAGGTTGAACCATAGAAAGCGGGGCAACCCGATAGCACAATCTGAGTCTCGGCGCTGCCTGCCGTGCTGCCGATACCGTTGAACTCATCAGGATAGTGCTCCCCGAGCGGCAGGTAATAATTGTTGCCAACGTTGCAGGTTGCCGGGATTGCCGTCAGGTTGCCCACTATCCTCGCTTGTTGATAGATAAAGCTCTCACCATTGCCGTCGAATGAGGTTTTGAACCTGGGGAGATCGCTACTGCTAATAGTCCCGCTGCCGGTGTTGGCGGCGATTTTAATCATTGCAATATTAAAACTGACTGCGGCATCGTCCTGACCGGTAAAGTTGAAAACGCTGTCGCTGCTGGGTGAAAAGAAGGCAGTAAGCCTACCAGGGAGCTGTAGATGGGCGCCGTTGTTACCATCGGGGGTACCTTGCCACAGGGCTACCCCGACGCCAGAAATATTGGTATTGAACACGGTGGGAAACGTCGCGTCACGGTAACTGGATTGGCCATGGGGAGCACTGATTACGGTGTTAACCAGATCATAAACCCCCGCGCGGCACAGCAGACTGGCACCGTTGCCATTGGTCTGGATACGTTGGGAATAGATGACACTGCCGATGGGAAGATCCTCCCCCACGGTAACATAGCCGCCGATGGTCAATCGGGTATCAAGGGGAGCTTTGACAGCAGAGGAACTATCCCAATCACAACCCGCACTTGCTGCGAGCGCATTCTGCGCATACAGGCCGCCGCAGAGCATCAGTGATATCGCTATTGCTGAGGCGAATATTCTTTTCATGTTGTTTCTCAATTCGTGTGGGCCGTTTGTCATTGGCAGACTCCTTGGATCAACTGTCTGCTGTCTTCAGCGGTGCTTGGCTGCAGCGAATAGTGGATGCTGCAATGCTCTGCCTGACTATCCCCCCATCTCACTTGCAACACGCCTTTCAGGTCGAGATCGCGAGCCACCACCAGGCTGGCCTGGCCGACAACCCCCACGGCGTTGTTCTGCGCATCATAGACGTTGGCAGCGAAGGGCAGTGGGCTACCGTCCGGTCGCTTGGCTCTGATGTAGGTCACCTTGCCGCGTTTGGTTTCATAATCAAGCAGGACCACGGCACCGGCGCGGGGGGCCGTGGTATTGCGGGTAGACAGCAACTCTACGTCCTGTGAACTGCCCTTGGGATCGATATCGACCTGATTGAGATAATAGGGCCGCAGGTAAGGGACGATGGCATAGCCAAAACGGTCGATCTGAACGCCCGGAGCGCTGGTAACGAGAGCGCCTTCAGCACCAGGCGCCCGCACCAGACCGCTTGTTTCGCCAAGTGATTGCCCTAAAGTGATACCGCCACGGTGGGCCACCAGGGCACCATCCATGCTTGCTGAAACCTGCCGGTTTCCCTGCCCATAGCTATAGTTTGCGCCCATATGGGCAAGGGATGATCGGTAGCCAATGCCACCGTTGAAAAAGTTGCTATTGCCTTCGGTATTCCGGCTGGTGCTGACGACATAGTTAAACTGATTCTGTTCACCCATATTGCCTGACAGGCCAATCAGGCCAGTGTTCCCCTTATCGTCGGTAGTGCCGGTAGCATTGAGCGTTGGCGCATGGAGGTTCGAACCTAGCGGTAACGAGAGCGTCAACGCGTATTGGGTTTCCCGCCGATCCGGCGTTCTCTCTTCTGTATTTCCTGTGAGTTGCCCGCTTAGCGTTCGGTTGACCGAGAGGGTATAGCTGAGATTGTGCCAGAAATTGCTATAGCCTAGCTGCAGGCTCTGTTGCGAACGGCTCTGGTTCCAGTAAGAGGTATGATTGCCGGTGGCATACAGGCTTCCCCAGCCTTCTCCCAGTTGCTGGTTGACCGAAAGCGTAAACAGGCTGCGTTGACGGCCATAGGCATCGATATTTCCATTACGCAGGGCCAGATCGCGCAGCTGCACAGCGTCATTCAAGCTCAGGAAACCGTCGGTTGAGTAACGATAAGCGGCCACTGAGAAGCTGGTTTGTGTTTCTGGATACATCTGGCTGAAGCCGATACGATAGCTTTGCCCTGAACGCGGGTGCTGGCCGGGCAACCGGGTTTTCGCCTGGGTGACATCGAATGAGAGGGCGCCGATAAACGTGTTCATAGCGCCACCCAATAAGGCCGAAAGGTACCCTTTGCTGGCGGTCGCGCCGGTGTAGCCGGTAATGAAATTACTCAGGCCCAACTGGTAGGTCAGGCTGCCAAATTCAGGCTTGTTTGCCAACCCATCACTATTCACTTTACCTGCAGCCACTTCGTAGCGGCTTATCCCTGGCCGCAACATTTGAGTCACTGAAGCATAGGGAACCGTGAAGGATCTCACTTGGCCATTGGCCTCTTCTACTTGTACGGTCAATTCCCCTCCATAGCTGGTGGGGTAGAGATCGTCGATCTCGAAAGGCCCTGGAGATACCGTAGTGGTATAGAGCGTGTAACCATTCTGAGTAATGATCACTCTGGCGTTGGTATTGGCTATGCCACGTACTACGGGGGCGTAGCCACGTAGAGCGTCAGGTAGCATGCGGTCATCAGAATAAAGTCTGACCCCTCGGAAACGTATGCCGTCAAACAGTTCGCCACTGGTAAAGGCGTCACCCAGGATCAATTGAGATTGCAGCGCGGTAACATCGCGGCTGATATAGGAAGATGTGCTTTTGTAATCCCCGCCACTCTTTCCCGATGACCAATTGATGCTGCCGTTATTTCGCACGCGCCAAGGGCCGACGTTCAGACCGTTACGCAGCCCGAGATAGCCGTAGGTGTTGCTGTTTTCCCGCTGTCTTGACTGATAAACGTTGGCGTTGTAGTTCACTATCAAGGCGGTTAAGCCATCCTCCCACAGCTCGGGATTGACATAGCCACGCGGTGTCTTGGTGAGGAGCAACTGCGGTATCGTCAACGTCAGCTTTTGCTCGCCGATATCAAAGCTGACGGTGGCCCCGGGCAGGAGTGCACTGAGTGAACCGCAATAGCCCTCTTGCACTAATGGCGCTAATTGTACGGCAGGGATCTGAGCCAACAGTTTCTCTGTGCTCAAATTGAGCAACGAAAAGAAACTGCCCGGATAGCAGGGAAGGGTTTGCAGGTTATTGCCCGGCTGGGCCTTAAACTGGATTTTTTCATTGCCGATCCGCTGGCCATTAAGCTCGATCGCCACGGTGTAGATACCAGGAACAACGACGTTACTGCGGCTGAATTGGGCCGGATCGAATGTTCCGACCTTACCGCCAGGGAAAAAACTGGGGTCGAATGTCACTTCTTCCGGCGTGTCTGCCGCATAGCTGGAAGTGGCCGAAACCATGGCGCATGAAAGAAACCACTTCAGCGTGGTCTTTATTGTCGGTTTACACCTAGTCATAGCATCCTTGATGACTCAGATAAGCCAATACTCTGAAAAAGGGTTATGTCAGTGGCCTAACGGGTATGTTTTTTCAATAAAAGCCCCGTAGTCATTAATCGCCTTGGTGATTACGCTATTTGGCGGCGCCGCAATGACCTTGTTATCGCGTTTTAGTTGAAAGGTTTGCTCTGAGAAGGGGGCGATCATACCGCCATCAGTGCCGGCTACCGAGGCGATGCCATAGCCAGATAACTGCACGGAGGCATAGCTGATATGGTATGGCGTGGGGTTTTTAGCGAGCAGTTTTTCCCCTTGCCGTTGCCAACTCACCTTATCCAGGGTTTCCAATGACAGCCCTGGCAACGTGGAAGGGCGGTAAAATACCTTCAGGCGGTTGCGATAGGCGATGGAGAGGTAATTCTGATCCCCTTTCGACTGGGGAGGGACTTCAAGCACGTTGATCCAATATAGCGTCTCGCGGTCGGTGGCGTGGCTTACCAGCTGCGTTGAGGTAATACGTAAGGTTTGCGTCTTGGCGGGCTCAACTCGTGAAACCGGAGGCATGATCATAAAAGGAACATCGCTGTCCTCAGGGGCTGAATTCGCATCGCCTGCATCTATCCAGGATTGAACCAATAGCGGAAAACGGCTTTTATTTTCCAGCTTCAGCGTGACTTCTTTGGCATCACTTGGGTAGATCACGCGCGTACCAGATATGACAATACCGGCATACAAAGAGGAGGAAAAAAATCCGCTTAACAGCAGCGATAGCAGTAGCCAATATTTTTTAATCAAGCGCATAACAATCTCGTCAGTATAGACGTGGCAAATATGGCCCTGTGGTAACAGGGCCATAACCTATTCAGTCAGGTTTTATTGATAAACGATGCTGTATTTAACCGTAGAGGCAACTTGGCCTGGGCCTGCCGCGCCACCCACAGCAACATACTGGCCAAAGTAGGTATATTCGGCAGTTTGATTGACGATGGTTTTCGGCGCATGGTTGTTATTGCCGGATACCAGGTTGATCGGGCTGTTGGTTTCGCCGTTCAGAATTTGTACCTGAACATTGGCCGCAGGATCGGTTGCTGAAGTATTTTTCAACCAACCGGTCGCACTATCGATAGCCGGGCTAGTTGGTTCAAAATACACTGAAGCAATCTTACCGTTGGTGCAGTTTAAATCAGAAGGGCCGCCCAGTCTGATGGTAAACGGCGCAGGCTTGGCTGTGGCACCGGCAAAGCTTAATTCACTGGCACTGACCGTTTCCAAAGGCACGTTCAGATCGACAGCACCATTTGGCGTCTGGTCGTTGATCAGGCAGGTTGCGTCAGTGACTTCACCGGTGAAATTGATATTACCACCCGCTACGGTGATGGCGGCAGAAGCCGGAACTGCGGCAAAGCCGCCGATAGCCAGTGAGAGAGCCATTACTAATGTGGTTTTTTTCATTGCATATGATCCTTGTTAATTATCCTTAAAATACTCTGAACGTTACATGGAGTAACAACAGAGCCGTCATTTCACTATGGCAGTGAAAATACTGTTCCCTTTTTTGGCGGTGATAAACAATCAAATCATATTTTTTTTATATACAGCGGAGTTACAGAAGCCCCACGTAAGGTATATCCTTTTCCTCGCGAGCTTTTAATAAAGTCATCGGCGATACCAATTTTACTTAACCTCGCCTTAAGCTCGGAAATAACTTGGGTCAATCTGGTGGTTGAGGAGGAGAGGTTATAATTCTCCCAAACCTGTACCAGTAACTCCTGGTTGGAAACATAGCCACAGTTGGCGTGTGCCAATAGATATATCAGTAAGCGCAGCATTGTTTCACGCAGTTTTAGATAGTTGGTAAATCGGTCGTCACCATGCTGGTGGTACTCTATCGTGTTATAGAGTTTGATTACGGAACCCGATTTGATATCTACCTGATACTCATCATTGATGATGTAACCAAAAAGCAATAACCCACTCTCACTCGTCTTGGTGATAGGGGTTGCTACATATTTAATTTGAATCGTATCATCCATTATCAACTCCGCCGCATCCGCTGCTAAAACTGTCTGGCTCTGACTTCGTTAATTGGAACTGTCATTTCCACACATTGGCTTTATATATTATTGCCTGAAGACTTAATGTCAATTCATAAGAATAAAAAAATAACCGAAATAAAAAGAATTTAAATCTTTTTATTGGATGCTTTTTGATATTTTCGTTTGTTTTTGTCTGTTTATTGGTTGTATTTTGATGTTTAATGTTATTGCTGTAGGGAATTTAATGCATAAGCATAATATGCTGTTTTGGTGGCGTTATTGCCTATTGTTTTTGTTTTTTCTTTTAAAAGTCGCGGAGTGAAGTCAAGTTGAAATAGTCTGCGAAACTGACGGATTTTGTATTCGGAGGAATCCTAATGACTTTTTATCTTATATTTTATTCTTGCCATTCGCAAGTAGGATAAATCGCAATAATAACAGGTGTGTATAGATGTTGAACATATCTATGTTTTTTTATTTATGATTTTAGTATTGGTGGGGCACGCATACCTTGTGTGGATGATAAGCAGGCCGAATAGAGGAATTCGGCCTGGTGATATCGGAGAGGTCTTAGAACAGCACTGAGTAGTTCAAACCAAAGGTGCGGCCACGGCCTTTATAGCTGTACAACTCCGGCGCGCCGTAGGTTGGGCTATACAGGATTGGCGCACGTTGGCCCCACACGGTGGTGTAGTCTTTGTCCAACAGGTTCTCTACGCTGAAGCTGACCTTGCCGACCGGCAGGGCATAGCTGCTGAGGACGTCAATGGTGTTATAGCCGTCGAGCTTGCGGCCCTGGCTGTCGGAAACGTCGAAGGTCTGCTGCGACTGCACGCGCACCGTCCAGTCACCCGGTGCCCAGTTGACGTAAGCGGTGGCTTTCGACGGGCTGGCGGTGTCGACGGTCAACTTCTCCCATTTGCCATCGGTCTTGGTTTCGGACTTGATCAGGTTGAAGGTGGCACCGGTGCTCCATTCGCTGTCGTCGAAGAAGTAGTCCACCGCGCCTTCCATGCCATAAATCCGACGTTTGTCAGCGTTCATGTTGATGGTCATGTCGGTTTTGTTGATGGTGATGGTCTTGTCTGACAGGGAATAGTAGGCCGCAACCTGGGTACGCAGATTGTCGCCATTGTAGCGCCAGCCCAGCTCGTAGGAGTCAACCTTGATGCCGTCCAGCTTGGAGTCATTGACGTTGACACTTTTTTGCAGCTGATAGTGGCCATTCACCAGCTTATAGGTGCCGGAGCCGTAATACTTGGCCAGATCCGGGATCTCAAACCCTTGTGAGAAGTTGAACCAGGTCTGCTGGCGTTCTGTCAGATGGGCCAGCAAACCGGCGTTGAACAGCGCGTTATTGTAGTCGGTTTTACCGCCCGGCACGGCATCGGCAGAGGTCGCCAGGCCGTTGGCGATCCCTTGTTGCTGTGCGTAGCCAACAAAATCATCCACCTTGTTTTCGGTGTACTGGTAGCGCACGCCGCCGCTCAGGGTAAACATCGGATCGATGTCGTAGCTGGCCTGCATGAACGGTGCCAGATTGGTAGTGGTATAGCTCGGATAGCGGCCGACGTTGTAGGCATTTTGCAGCGTCATACCGCCAGACTGCTGGGCCTGCACCAGATTGAAGAACTGCTGGTTGGCATTGAAGCTTTCATGGTCGGCATCAAAGCCGTAGGTCAGCGTCAGGCTATCGATCGGTTTGCTGTTCAGGGTCAGCTTGCCGCCGTAGAAGTCGGTTTTCTGTTGCGAAGCGCCGATGCTGGTTACCTTGCCGCCACTCAGGGTCGGGAACGGATAGAAGGTCAGCGATTCATCACGATAATACACCTGCGCCACCAGATCCTGGCCCCAGAAATCGGTGTTGGAGTATTGCAGGTTGATCAGATGGCGCTCGGTGCCTGGAATGCGATCCGAATCCAGATTGCCGCTGTTGTAGGCTTGCCCCTTGCCGGTCACCGCCGAGAAGTTTTGCCCCAGATACAGGCCGTGCTTACCGTCTGACTCACTGTTGAAATATTGCGTGGTCAGCTGCAACTGCTGGTGATCGTCGATGTTGATGGTGCCGGTGCCCATCAGGTCAATACGATCGGAATATTGCAGGCCGGTTTGGGTGTTGTCGATCAGCACCTCGTCGCCTTTGCCGTCATACCAGCCGCCGTAACGCTGATAGGAAACCGACAGGCGCCCGAAAGCCTTATCGGTGCCGCCGCTGACCGCTGCCGCCACGTTTTCATCGTGATCGCTGCTGCTGTTAAAGCCGGTTTTACCGCCAAGCTGCAGCTCAACCTGTTTTTCTTCCTGGCCCTTCTTGGTCACAATGTTGACCAGGCCACCGGTGCTGCCGCCGCCGTACAGCGAGGTAGCCCCGGAAATCACCTCAATATGGGCGATGTTGAACGGATCGATTGAATCTAGCTGGCGGCTGTCGCTGCGCGATGAGTTCAGGCGCACGCCGTCGATCATCACCATCATCGAGCGGCCACGCAGGTTCATGCCGTAGTTGGTACGGCCCTGGCTGCTGACGTCCATGCCCGGGATCAGCTGCGACAGCACATCCTTGATCTCTTTACCGCCCTGCACCTGCTGCTCAATTTCCTGGCCTTCGATCACCCAGGTGGTCTGGGCCATTTCCGCTACGCTGCGGTGAGAGCGGCTGGCGGAAACCACCAGTTGGTCATCATTTTTTTGTTCTTCTGCCCAGGCCGTTGGTGCGAGCATGGCCAACAGGCAAGGGTTTAGTACCCAGAGGTGTCTGCGTTTCATTGTTGTTCAAACGTTTCCATGGTTAGTTAAAGTTAAAGATGGCGTCGTGTGCAGTTTGGGCGGTGACCGCTGCCTGCTGGCTACGCCATTGGATCACAGCCGGGGTGGACGTTAAGTCGAACTGGTCGCGTCCTAATGCCCGGTTGAGAATACGGGCCGAACGCCAGGCCATCAGGCTGAGCTGGGGTTCGGCAATGCCATGACTGTGCATGCCGGCGTTGACGGCAAACAGACAGTTTTCGCTCGGACCCTGCCATTCCAGGGTGAAATCCGGCGTGATGCGATACTCATCGTTCGCCGTGGTCAACAGGCGATTGGCTAGCGGTGCGAGAAACGCCGGGCGGTCTTGCTGATAACCGGTGGCGAAGATCACCACGTCGCAGTCGAAGGTTTCCTTGCCCTGATCGAGATGGTGATGGGTGACCAGCTGATAGCCATTGCCGGATGCGTGCATCGCGGCCAATGAACGGCTAGGCAGCAGGTGGGCCCAAGGCTTTTCACGTAATACCTCAAAGCGGTGATACATCGCCCGGTAAATCGCCAGCAGCGATCCGCTGGTGATGCCGTCCGACGTCATTTTCTGTTCGGTCAGCATGCGCTGTTTGGCGCTGTCGCTCAGGGTGTAGAAGCTTTCTACATATTCTGGCGTGAAGTATTCATTGGCGAAGGCGGCCTCATCCAGCGCGTTGTAATTGTTGCGGCGCGAGATCCAGTTCAACTGCTTGGGCTGGCCCCACTCGGCGCGGAAAATATTCAAAAACAGATCGGCACCGCTTTGGCCGCCGCCGATCACGGTGACGCGTTTGCCGGTAAGATCCGGGTTACGCAGGCTCATTTCGCTGGCATGGAAGCAGCGATCGTTCTGCTCGCTGACGCAGTCCGGCAGCTTGGGCCGCTTGCCTATCCCCAAGCAGATATGGCGAGCCCGGTAGACATCACGCTGGGTGGTGACAACAAATTGGCGTTGCTGGTCGTCAAAATCCACGCTGCGGATATCTTGGCTGAACTCGAGCGTCTCCAGCCCGTTAGCCGCCCAATCGAGATAGTCGGCGAACTCTTCGCGGGAGACCGTGCGCTGCTCGGTGGTCAGGAAGCGGTAGAACTTCTTCCTTTTCACCAGGTAGTTGAGAAAGCTGTACGGGTTGGTCGGCGAAACCGCGCTGACCAGATCCTTGAGGAAACTGGTCTGCATATGGCAGTCCGGCACCATCATGCCCGGGTGCCAGGAGAAGTGCGGTTTGCGTTCGAAAAACTTGCTGTTAAAGCCGGTAACCTCACTGCCAAGTGCGGCAATGCTCAGATTGAATGGGCCGACGCCGATGCCGATGAAATCCAGAGGCTGATTCATTGGGCAAACTCCTTGGAGACCAAATAAAGAGGGTTATCCAGATCTTGCAGATAGTTCGGCAACATGCGGCTGCCGCCATCCTGCTCTGAATAGGTGAGTTTCACCGGGTTGAGTACCACGCGAATAATCTGTGGTTTGAAAAGGTCGAACAGGGCAAAGCGGTCGGCCAACTGCGGATGCTGCGCCATATAGCGCTCCAGCACCTGTGCCAGCACTTGATAGAAACGCGGTTCGCTTATGCCGCAGCCGCTCATCAGCGGCGAAATGAAGCGCAGCACGGTGACGAAGTGCCCGGTTTGCAGGTCATGGATCAGATAGTCGGCAGGCAGGCGCACCGTGACGTCTTTTACCACCTGCGGCAGTGACGCGGCCTGTGGGAAGTCCTGATCCACCAGGCGCATATCGCCCTGGAAATCTTTTAGCAGCACCCGTTGCGGCACATGGTCTTTCATCACCAGCGTGATGTTCTGGCCATGGGCGATCAGTGCCACCCCGTAGCAGCACATCAGGTGGTACATCGGCAGCACCACCGCTTGGAACATTTGGGTCAGCCACGCCTCTGCGCTCAGGCCGGAACGGGCAATATAGGCGGCAATCAGCGGCTCACCCTGATTGTCGGTTTCCATCAGCGTTGCCATCAGGATCGCCTGCTCGTCCGGTTGCAGATAACAGGACGGGTTTTCACGCCAGATCACCCCGAGCATTTCCTGATAACGGTAGGGAGCCTTGGGCAGCGCGCCGTAGGTTGGGTGGGCCAGATAGCCCGCCGCCGGTTCACCCAGGATCTGGGCGCCGCTGGCCTGCAAGGTGCTGTCACCAGCGAAAATCTGCTGTAACCAGCGTGAAGCCGCAGGCCCGGCGCTGATGTACTTGCCCGGAATGCCGCGATAGCAGGAGGTGTTGTAAATGGTCAGCGGCAGCTTGATATCGAAGGGCACCCGGCGGCTGGTATTGGTCAAGGTGCGCAGGGACTGCTGAGCCAGATAGCGATCGCCAAACTCGCCCAGCTCAACCAGTTCACCGCTGGCCAGTTGTGGCAGGAAATGCAGCGCAATTTTTTGCTGCCATTGCCATGGGTGCAGCGGCACCGGCAGCCAGTCGTTGTCCAACTTCAGGTCGTGCCAACGGCGGTCAAAGCGTTGGCGTTCCCCGCTGTCCATCGCGCTGTTGAGCAAGTTTTCTAGCGGGAAGTCCTCGTCAATGCACCAGACAAAGCTGCTGCGTTTGGCGGCCACCCAGTGCAGCTGGAACTGGCCCTGATATTCTGGCGCATATTGTTGCAGCGCCGTCAGCCCCCAGCCACGGCGCCCCTTGTTGAAGACGAACTTCGGGTGGCCTGCCAGCAGGCATTGCAGCGCGTCGGCATCCAGCGCAATCAGAGCGTTGGCGCTCATCCCGTGGCGAGCGGTGAGTAACTGCATGTCACCGCGTAGGGTGGCGTACAGATCTTCCAAATGTTCGGCGATCTGTGCGTCGTCCATCTTCAGCACCTGCGCCAGCTGCCGCAGCGTTTGATCGGCGGCCAGCGGCAGGCGATCGCAGCTCAGGCTGTTGGCGTCGATGTGCAACCAACCCCAGATCCCGCGTTTGGCGTTAAAGCTGTAAGTCGCGTCACCGAGGGCTATTTGCCATTGGCCGCCGTGTTCCTCGGCCTGCAAGGTGCGCTCGTACTCCAGTTCCGCCAGGATTTTTGCGGTCATCTGCAGGTTAACGCGTTGCCAATCGGCGTAATCGTGGCGGCTCATACCTGTCCCTCACGGAAGAAGTCATCACGCTGGTTCACGATCAGCCGTGAACGCTTATGGGGGAAATCAAACTCTTTCAGCGTGTGGTAGCCAGCAGTGGGCAGATGGCGGAACAGCCGCTGATTGTCTGCGCGTGGCTCGGCCACGACGCGAGTGGTGCGGGGTTCATCCAGGTATAAATAGTGGGTCAGGCCACGTAGCCAGCTGCGGATGTACTGCGCGCCACGCCAGTCCTCTTCACCGACCAGCATGTGCAGGCCGCGATCGAACGGCTGCCAGCGATAGTGGCGGCCAATGCGATCTTCGGGTGCCCAGTAAACTTCGAAATAGCCAAACGGCTGGTCGTCTAAGCAGCCCAGCAGCGGGTAGCAATAGCTGGAATCCAACTGGCGCTGTAAATAGGCGGCCTGAACCTCGAGCGGACCACTCATTTCCCAGAAGGCGTCAACGCGGGGGGAGTTCATCCAACGGGTGAACTGCTCGGCGTCGCGTTCCACTTCGGGCAAACGGAAACTCAAGCTGCGCTTGATTTGTGGATCGTAGCGGCGATAAACCTCACCGCTAGGTCTGGCAGGGCGCTGCGGGAACCACAGCTCGCGCTCGGCGTCGTATTGCATCTGGCCGCCAGCGGTTTGGCGTTCGGCGATCAGCCACAGCGGCAACTGATAGAAGGTTTCACGGGCCAGGTAATCACCGCAGGCCTGGGCGAACAGTGCCAGAGCCTGTAGTTCCTCGCGCCATTCGGCATAGGGCAGGGCAATGCCGCTCAGCTGTGGAGCCGCGATCAGCAACTGATCCAATGCCTGGATCAACCAGCCTGCCGGTAGTGAGCCTGGATAATGCAACGCAGCGCTGCCGTCCAATCCCAGGCTAAGGGACAGGTTTTTCCCCAGCAGTTCGCAGCGGAATCCGCTGGTGGCGTGAACAATCTTGGCAACGGGCATCATTGGGCGGCCTCCACGCGCAGCGGATTGGTGAAATCAAAGTAGATCACCGCCGGATCGACAATGGTGTTCTCATTGTGATCGTGCAGATAGCAGAAGAAGTTGCCCTTGCAGTTCCAATGTTGGCTGTCGAGCACATAGTCCAGGCAGCGGGTATTTTTCGCCGTGTTACGCAGCGTGGTTAACGCATCCCGTACTCGTCTCATCAGGCTCTCTTCACTGTCGAACCCTGCTGCCGCCATTGCGGCGGTCACGGCCAACGTAGAATTCACCAGCAGGTAGTAAGGGAAGTAGCGCAACAGCTGCTGCTCGCTAAAGCGGTTCTCCGCTTCGGCTTCGCCGATTTCATCCAACCAAGGCGTGGCATCGCGGGTAAAGCCGCTGCCCTGACAATCGCGGTACAGCATGCCCACCGGCAAGTCTTGCTGCATTTCCACCAGAATGTTTTGCTGATGGGCCAGCAACACCAGGCCGTAGTCGGCTTCGGCGCTGAACAGCGGTAGCAGCACCTGCTGGCAGTAAGCATCCAGCCAGCAATGGGCGGCCTGCTGCAACGGTAAGTTCAGGCGGGCAGCCAGGCGGCGCACTGCCGCAGCTAATAGGCTATCGCCACCGTCTGGCGCTGCCTGTGTCAGGGTAACCAACACGTTGGTCTGGTTCTGTGCCTGGCCGAACAGCAGGTTATCGCGCAGCGCCATCAGGCTCTCTTCCTGGATCGTGCCGTCTGCGGAACGTAACCCGGCCCAGCCATCTTCCTGCATCACACGCATCGTTGGGTAACGAGCTTGCAACTCCTGCCAGCGGGAGGTCTGTGCCAGGCGTGCCAGACGCATGCCACGCTTCACTTCTTTGACCGACAGGGTACGCACCGAGTTGGTTAACCGTACGCTAAGGGAAAACTTGATCATGTCGCGGCTACCCGCGTGATACAGCGAACGTGAAGAGCTGGTTGGCAGCCAACGCTCACCGGCCTCACCCAGAACGCTCAGCTTGTGCTGTTCGACCAACTCGCGGCACCAGCTTTGTGCCAGCAGATAATCGGCCTGCCACGGATGCATCGGCAGCAGCCAGACGTCATCGGTAAAATGGCCTAACAACTGCGGCGCGCTTTCTGCGGCAAAGCGCTGCAGGCGCTGCTGTAACGTTAGATCCAGGCTGTCACCACACAGGTGGTGTTTATCTACCGCAAACCAGCGTAGGGGGAAGCTGCCTGCGAAATCTGGCAGATAGCGCTGTGCCTGCTGTTGATCGAAGGGCTCATGGGATTTCGGAGCCGGGTGGAAGGCATGGCCAGCTAATAACCCCTGTTCTGCCTGAGCAAAATTCAGCGGCTGGTCACGTAGCTTTGGCCAGTCCAGCCGGATGGCGATCGACTGTTGGGTATTGTCATGACTTTCCAGCACTCGCTGGCGAAAGCGTGCCAAAACCTCCTCACCCAGATGGCCTTTTATCGCCGGTTTGGCCAGCAACAACGTAACCAACCGCTCAAAACTCAGCGCTTCACCGTTGCCATTCAGGCTGGCGGGGAACTGATATTGATGATGTTGGGTTGGCGAGATGTGCCGTAATGGAATGCGAATGAACTGGCTATCCGAAAGTGGGAGATGTAGCTGAGGTTGTTGGCTATCGGTTGCCGGAACGATGTGCCAGTCCCGGGTTTCACGCATTAGTGCGTTGAGGAAACATTGCGCTGCCACATCGGTTGCTGCGCTTGCTAACTGGATGGTCATGACCCTTGTCACTCTGGAGCGATTGAGAATGATTCTTATATCAATAGTTCTTATTATTATCAATCACCGCATGATACAATTTTTTGATTAATTACACATAAAAACATCATTTTTTTAACGGTTATTTTACTTAATGCGCTTATTTTCGGGTTCAAAAATCGTTGCAATTGGTAATGATTCTCCTTCAAACTGGCCGCTGGCGTTTTGTGCCGGGCTATTGGGCATTGGGCAAAATGGCTTGCTGGTCGCATTACCCGTGTTGGTCAGCCTGACCCAGCTCTCGCTGTCGGTGTGGGCTGGCTTGCTGACGCTGGGATCGATGTTATTTCTGGTCGGCTCTCCCTGGTGGGGGCGACAGGCAGAAATTCGCGGCTGTAAATACGTGGTGCTTATGGCCCTGGCGGGTTACCTGCTCAGCTTTGTGTTATTGGCCTTGGCCGTGTGGGGGCTGGCTGCTGGCTGGCTGCCTGAAATGGCGGGGCTGGGTGGCTTGATTGTGGCGCGCATTATCTACGGCCTGACGGTATCGGGCATGGTGCCCGCCAGCCAGACTTGGGCGCTGCAACGCGCTGGGTATGAACAACGTATGGCGGCGTTGGCCACTATCAGTTCCGGCCTGAGCTGTGGCCGGTTGCTTGGCCCGCTGTGTGCGGCCCTGGCGCTGTCTTTGCACCCGATGGCTCCGCTGTGGTTGATGGCGATTGCGCCGTTGATCGCGCTGTTGGTGATCTGCCGCCAGCATAACGATCCTCCGCTGCCTGCTGTGGCACATCAGCAAAACCGCCTGCGGCTGACGATGATGCCCTATTTATTGTGTGCGTTGCTGCTGGCGGGCTGTGTCAGCCTGATGCAGTTGGGCTTGGCTCCGCATTTGCAGCAGCTGTTCAGTCATTCGGCGACGACCGTCAGCCACCATGTGGCGGTATTGCTCAGCGTGGCGGCAGGTTGCACGTTGTTGGCGCAGTTTTTGGTGGTGCGACCGCAGCGCCTTACTCCGCCGCAGCTACTGATGGTTGCCGCTTGGTTGATGATCGCTGGCTTGGGGCTGATGTGTACCGCTCCGCTGGCGCTGTTTTATCTTGGCTGTGCGCTGGCTTCGTTTGGGGCCGCGATGGCGACGCCGGGCTATCAACTGATGCTGAACGATAAGTTATCTACCGGCAAAGGGGCGGGAGCGATCGCCACCAGCCATACACTGGGCTACGGCGCGAGCGCGCTGATGGTGCCGGTGGTGAGTAAATTTTACGGTGAGTCGCAGTTGGTGGCGGCGGCACTGGTAGCCGCCGTCCTGTTGGGCGGCATTAGCAGCTGGCTATGGTGCCAGCATCGAATGGCAGACATTGCACGGGAGAGTGAGTGATATGTCCGCAAGCTATCGCATCTTTGATCTTACCTTGAAGCACAAGGAAAACGTTTCCCCCTCGCTGCTGCGCTGCGTGTTTACCGGCCCAGAGGTCCAGCGCATGAAGTTGGAAGCCCCGGATCAGCGGATCAAGCTGTTGTTCCCGGTAGCGGAAGGGCCGATCCAGCCGTTGGCGAATAGCGACGATTGGTACCGTAACTACATGGCGATACCGAAGGAGCAACGGCCCGTGATGCGTACCTACACGTTGCGGGCATTGCGTGCTGCTGAGAATGAAATGGACGTGGAGTTCGTGCTCCATGGCATTAATGGCCCGGCCTCTGCCTGGGCAACGCATGCCGTTGCGGGAGATAAACTGCAGGCTGTAGCGCCGAATGCCGATTTTGCTGAGGACAGCGGCGGCTATGAGTGGGCCCCTCCGGCGCAAACCCGGCAGGCGCTGCTGATCGCCGATGAAACGGCACTGCCGGCGGCGATGGGTATCCTCGAGCAGTTGGCGCAGCAGGTTAACCCGCCGCGTGTGCAGGCTTTCTTCGAAGTGCCGGTAGCGGGGGACTGCCTCGATATGGCGCACTTCCCGTTTGCCGAGGTTTACTGGCTGCCACGGGACGTTGGGCATCAGCAACTGCATGGCACGCTGCTGGTGGAGGCGGTGCGTCAGCGAGTTAACATCCCCGCCTCGGCACGGGCTGAAGCGCAGTCTCTGGCTGAAAACAGCCTCGGCGGGGATTTGCTGTGGGAGCGTGCCGAAGGGGCTAAGACCTTTTACGCCTGGGTGGCTGCTGAGTCTTCGGTGGTGAAAACGTTGCGACGTTACCTGATTGGCGAACGCGATCTGGACCGTTCCACGGTGAACTTTATGGCGTACTGGTGTTAAGTTTCTGAGCCTACTAAATTGCTTTGTCTAATAGCGCTACAGGTGGAAGTCATGCAGATCACCGACACGCCGTGAACCCGTCCCTGGGGGCTCGAATCGCGCATCCATGCGCTCAACGGTCGGTTAACCTGCATGACTCCCACCTGTTTCAGGCTTAATGTGTCGCGGTATAAACACCGTTATCTTACAGCCTATGCCATCAGCGGGATCTCTGTGTCCTCACCATTCTCCAATTTAGCCAGCCAGTGATCAGCTTCTTCCATTGTCAGAAAGTTACCTTCGGTTTGGTAGGTTTCCCATGCTTGTAACAGATCCAAATGCAAGCGTTGTCTGGGGTCATCATCAACTTTGATCGGGGTTATCGTCGCCATAAGTCGTCCTAAGTCGTGAGAGGCAAATTCATTGCCTACAATAAATCGTTTTAACAGTTTTTGTCTGGTTTATGAACAACGCATAATCGCGTCATTGTTATTCCGATTTCAACGCTGGCAGCCGCTTTGGCTGCTGTGCTATGTTCCGCTGAAACAAAAGTTACAGCGGAACATGGCAATGAAACAGATTGATGAGCGCCTGCGCAGCGAATATCCGCAATTGGCCCCTCAAGAGCAGCGGGTGGCCGACTTTATCTTCGATCACTTTGACGACCTGATTAGCTATAACAGCACCGAGTTGGCGCGCCTGAGCGGGGTGTCCAAGGCCACGGTCAGCCGTTTGTTCAAACGCCTGGGCTATGCCAGCTATCGCGCAATGCGTGACGAGCTGCGCACCCTGCGCCAAAGCGGTATGCCATTGACCGAGAACCGTGACGCGGTGCAGGGCAATACCTTGCTGGCTCGCCATTACCAGCAGGAAATGGCCAATCTGACGCACTGGGTGCAGCAGATTGATGCGGCACAGTTTGGCGCGGTGATCGCGGCCATGGGGCAATCCCGGCGGCTGCTGCTGTTGGGGATGCGCAACAGTTATCCCGTCGCGATGCATTTGCGCCAGCAACTGATGCAGGTACGTGAGCAGGTTTTGTTAATACCGCAGCCGGGCCAGACCTTGGCCGAAGATCTGGTGGATCTGGGGCCACAGGATATGGTGGTGGTAGTCGCGTTTCGCCGCCGTCCACGCCTGGCGCGAGAGATATTGCAACAGTTGCAGATCAAGCAGGTGCCAACGTTATTGATCTGCGAACCACAGGCCCAGGCGCTGATCCCGTTGGCTAGCTGGCATTTGATGACGCCGCTCGATAGCGTCTCGGCGTTTGACAGTTACTCCAGCGCCATGAGCCTGGCGAGCCTGCTGAGCAATGCGTTGCTGCATGACAGGTTGTCGCAAGGGCGGCAGCGTATTCATCAGGTCGCCAATCTGTTCAGCGATCTGGAGGAGTTGGAGCAGCGCTGAAGCGTTGGTTTTCACGCGGCTAAACGGGTGCTGCATGCTGCGTCTATTGATTCTTTAGTTGCAGATAAATAATTTAAGAATCTTTTGTTTCATCCTTTCTCGCTTGACGATAATCTAGCAATAACAAAAAACCGGCCGGTCGCAGACGTAGCAATCTCGAGGCTAAGTTATTAAGTTGACAAGGAATGAACATGCTAGCTATCAACCAATTCGATCAAATCAATCCACCGCACCGCCTACTGATGGGCCCAGGGCCGATCAATGCCGATCCGCGTGTGCTGCGTGCCATGTCCAGCCAGTTGATTGGCCAATACGATCCGGCCATGACCGGCTATATGAATCAGGTGATGGAGCTGTATCGCGCCCTGTTCCGAACGCAGAACCGCTGGACGATGCTGATAGACGGGACTTCGCGTGCCGGTATCGAGGCGATGCTGGTCTCTGCCATTCGGCCTGGCGATAAAGTGCTGGTGCCGGTATTTGGCCGTTTTGGCCATCTGTTGTGTGAAATCGCCCGCCGCTGCCGTGCCGAAGTGCACACCATCGAAGCGCCTTGGGGTGAAGTATTCAGTGCCGATCGGATCGAGGATGCGATCAAAAAAGTACGGCCACGGCTATTACTGACGGTGCAAGGAGATACCTCCACCACCATGCTGCAACCGCTGGCAGAATTGGGGGATATCTGCCGCCGCCACGGCGTCCTGTTCTATACCGATGCTACCGCCTCGTTCGCCGGTAACGAGTTGGAAACCGATGCCTGGGGTTTGGATGCGGTGTCAGCAGGGCTGCAAAAATGCCTCGGTGGCCCTTCCGGCAGTTCTCCAATCACCCTTAGCCCGCAGTTTGAAGAGATCGTGCGCCGCCGTAAGTGCGTTGAAGAGGGGATCCGTACCGTCGATCACACAGACGGTGACGACGAGATGATCTACTCCAACTATTTCGATCTCGGCATGATCATGGATTACTGGGGGCCGGAGCGCCTGAATCACCATACGGAAGCCACCAGCATGCTGTTTGCTGCGCGTGAATGTGCTCGGGTGATCCTGGAGGAGGGGCTGGATAACGCTATTGCCCGCCATAAATTGCATGGCGCGGCGATGTTGGCCGGGATCCAGGGAATGGGGATGGAGGTCTTTGGCGATATCGCCAACAAGATGAACAACGTGCTGGGCGTGGTGATCCCGCAGGGCATCCATGGCGAGCAGGTACGCCAGATGATGCTCAATGACTTCGCCATCGAAATCGGCACCTCGTTTGGCCCGTTACAGGGCAAGATCTGGCGGATTGGCACCATGGGGTATAACGCGCGGAAAGACTGCGTGCTGCAAACGTTGGCCGCGCTGGAAGCGGTACTCAACCGTCTCGGTTTTGTTAGCCGGCAAGGTGAAGCTATGCAGGCAGCATGGAACATTTACCAGGCCGAGCAGAACTGATGGCAATGCTGCTGACCCCTCTGGAAGCGGAACGAGCCGCGGCCAGAGTGATGGCTCGCTGCGACGAACTGGCGGCCATCAGCAGCACGCCGGGCCAACTGACGCGGGTTTATCTCTCCCCAGAACATTTACGCGCCAACCAGCTGGTTGGGAATTGGATGCGTGAGCTGGGGATGGAGGTCTGGCAAGACGGCGTGGGCAATATCTGTGGGCGTTACGAAGGGCGGCAACCGGCCGCACCGGCGCTGCTGCTTGGCTCTCATCTGGATACGGTGCGCAACGCGGGGCGCTATGATGGCATGCTGGGGGTTTTGACCGCGCTCGAGGTTGTCGCCTTGTTGCATAGCCGTAATCGGCGTTTGCCGCAGGCGATCGAGGTGATCGGTTTTGCCGACGAAGAGGGCACGCGTTTTGGCATTACCTTGCTCGGCAGCAAAGGGATCACCGGGCAGTGGGCAGAGGATTGGCTGGCATGTACCGATGCTGAGGGTATCAGCGTGGCCGAGGCTATGCGTGACGTGGGCCTTGATCCTGAGGCTGTGGGTTCTGCCGAGCGTGCACAAGACTCGATCTGCGCCTATCTCGAACTGCATATTGAGCAAGGGCCTTGTCTTGAGGCCGCCGGTCAGGCTCTGGGAGTGGTCACGGCGATTAACGGTGCTCGCCGCCTCAACTGTACTTTTACCGGACATTCTGGTCATGCAGGGACCGTGCCGATGGGGCAGCGCCGGGATGCGCTGGCTGCCGCCGCTGAATGGATGGTCACGGTTGAGCGGCACACCATGGAATACGATCCGCATGTGGTTGCCACGGTCGGTCAGATCGAAAGCTTACCGGGGGCTGTTAATGTGATCCCTGGGCAGGTCAGGTTATCCCTCGACGTGCGTGGCCCGCAGGATGTGCCGCTAGACGCGTTGCTGGCCGAATTACTGGCACATGCGCAGAACATTGGTGCGCGTCGCGGAGTCGGCTTCGACAGCGAGGAGTTCTACCGTATACCGGCTACCGCTTGTGACCCTCAGTTACAGCAGCGTTGGTATGACGCGGTAGTGCAGGTACAAGGGAGCAGCCCGATGTTGCCTAGCGGTGCGGGGCATGATGCCATTGCTGTCGCCGCCCGTTGGCCGGTGGGGATGCTGTTTGTCCGTTGTGCTGGGGGGATCAGCCATCATCCTGATGAGGCTGTAACCCCCTGCGACGTAGCGCAGGCAGTTCAGGCTTATTGCCAAATCGTGGCGAATTGGCCCGCGATATCCCCTACTCAGTCATGCAGTTGGAAGCCATCCGCATCACGCCAGGCAGGGAACGCGTTGCGGTAGGTTTGTAGCGTTTCCAGCGAAAGCTCGGCATCCAGCCTCGCCGCCTGGCCTGGTTCTGCGCTGGCCAACCGTTCCCCTTGCGGGCTGATAATCAGGCTGTCACCGCTATAACTCAGGCCGTTACCGTCCTCGCCCACGCGGTTGCACCCCGCCACGTAAATCTGGTTTTCAATCGCCCGTGCTGCCAGCAGCGTTTGCCAGTGCATGCTGCGCGCCGCAGGCCAGTTGGCCACGTACAGGGCCAGATCGTAATCCTGCTGATAGCGTGACCACACCGGGAAGCGCAGGTCATAGCAGATCTGCGGCAGGATACGCCAGCCGCGCCATTCGAAAATGGTGCGCTGTTTCCCAGCCTGATAGTGTTGGTGTTCACCGGCCATGCGGAACAGATGGCGTTTATCATAGCCATGCACCTTGCCGCCGGGTTCCACCAGCAGGAAACGGTTAACCGCCCCTTCGGCCGTTTTCAACGCTACGCTGCCACCCACCAAGGCGTTGGTTTTCACCGCCCAAGTGTGTAACCAGTCGATCACCTGTTGTTCAGGCAATGCGCTTTCCCCGGCATCCATAGCAAAGCCGGTAGTAAACATTTCCGGCAGTACAATCAGATCGCGGCCGGTCATTGAGGGCAACAAGGCATCGAAATGGCGCAGATTGGCCTCACCTTGGCGCCAGACCAGCGGTTGCTGCAACAGGGTGATTTTTAGAGTCGACATAGGCGCTCCGCAGCGGCATCCAGCGTGGCATCTTGCTTCGCGAAGCACAGCCGGATCAGTTTATGGGGGAAAGGATCTGCACAGAAAACGGACAGCGGGATCGCCGCCACGCCTGCGTGCTCGGTCAGCCAATGGCAGAAGGCGACGTCATCCAGATCGGAAATGGCGCTGTAATCGGCCAGCAAGAAGTAAGTGCCTTCACAGGGCAGAATTTCCAGCCTGCTGTTAGCTAACGCCTGCACAAAACGATCGCGTTTGGCTCGGTAGAACGCGGGTAGCTGCTGCCAGTGTTCTGGCTCATTGCGCAGCATATCGGCCAAGGCTAACTGGGCAGGGGTGTTGACCGAGAACGTCAGATACTGGTGAACCTTGCGCACCTCGGCACTTAACGTTGCCGGGGCCACGCAATAACCCACTTTCCAGCCGGTCATATGGAAGGTTTTGCCAAACGAGGAAACGGCGATCGCCCGCTGACGCAGTTGCGGATGGGCCAGCACGCTGGCGTGCCCCCCTTTGGCAAAACAGATATGTTCGTAAACCTCATCGCTGAGGATATAGATTTCACGATCGGCGATGGCGGCCCATAGCTGCTGCATATCCTCTGCCGACCATGCCGTGGCGGAGGGGTTCTGCGGAGTGTTGAGGATCACCAGTCGCGTGCGCGGTGAAAGCTGTTCGGCAAACCGTTGCCAATCGACCTTGAAGGCTGGCGGTTGCAGGGCAATGCGTTTCAGAACGCCGCCGGAAAGCTGTACCGCTGGCGCATAGCTGTCGTAGCTTGGGTCGAAGCAAATCACTTCGTCGCCGGAGCGTACCAGGGCGCTGATTGCAGCGAACAACGCTTCGGTTGCACCCGCAGTGACGGTCACTTCACTATTGGCATCGGGTTGCCAGCCGTAGAGCTGAGCGGTTTTCTCCGCAATGGCCTCACGCAGCGGCGCTGCGCCCGTCATCGGTGCGTATTGGTTTGCCCCCTGGCTGACGTGCCAGCTCAGGCGCTGTTTTAAATACTCCGGGCCATCAAAATCCGGGAAGCCCTGCGACAGGTTGATCGCCTGATGCTGCTGCGCCAGAGCGCTCATCTGGGTAAAGATGGTGGTGCCGAGGTCGGGTAACTTGCTGGCTGGGACAGGTGCGGTACTCATTCAGGCTCTTTCTCCTGGCGCTTATGTTGCGAATAATATAGCACGATGTTAATGTTTAGCAATCAAGACGTTTAGACGTCCGTAGCCATCAGGAAACAAGACGGAATGACAGAAAACCCGCAATTATCTGCCCTATTGGCCGCCTGCCACTGGATCGGTGAGAAAGGCTGGTGCCCGGCAACCGGCGGCAATATGTCGCTGCGCCTTGATACCCAACATTGCCTGGTAACCGAGTCCGGCAAAGACAAGGGCAGCCTGAGCGAACAGGATTTATTGCTGGTGGAAACGGCAAACAACCATGTCCCCAGCGGCCGTACGCCTTCGGCGGAAACCGGCCTGCACACGTTGATCTACCGCCTTTATCCCACCGTCGGTGCCATCCTGCATACCCATTCGGTCAATGCCACCGTGCTTTCCCGCGTGGAGAAAAGTGAAGCGCTGGTGCTGCAAGGATATGAAATGCAGAAATCCCTTAGCGGGCAGAAGAGCCATCTCGACAGCGTCAGCATCCCCATTTTTGATAACGACCAGGATATTCCGGCGCTGGCTGCGCGTGTTGCCGCATATGCCGAGGTAACGCCCTTGCAGTACGGTTTTCTGGTGCGCGGCCACGGCTTGTATTGCTGGGGCAAACAGGTGGAGGAAGCGCGCCGCCACCTTGAAGGGCTGGAATTCCTGTTCCAGTGCGAACTGCAACGCCGTTTACTGGAGGCTAAATGATCCGCGCCATCGTCACCGATATTGAAGGCACCACCAGCGATATCCGTTTTGTGCATCAGGTGCTGTTCCCCTATGCCCGTGAGCGGCTGGGGGAGTTTATCCGCAGCCATGCCAACGACGCCGAAGTTGCGGCTCCGCTTGCGGCATTGCGTGCAGAGATTGCGCAGCCGGACGCCGATAATGAGCGGCTTATTACCACCCTTTATCGCTTTATGGACGAAGATCGCAAATCGACCGCGCTGAAGGCCTTGCAGGGCATTATCTGGCGCAGCGGTTACCTGAACGGCGATTTTCAGGGGCATCTCTACCCGGAGGTGGCCGAACAGCTGGCCGCTTGGCAGCAGCAAGGATTGAAACTGTTCGTCTATTCTTCCGGCTCGGTTGAAGCGCAAAAGCTGCTGTTTGGTTACAGCGATGCGGGCGATCTGCAACCGCTGTTCAGCGGTTACTTTGATACGCACGTGGGGGCCAAGCGTGAAAGCCAGTCGTATCAGAATATCGCTAAGGCTATTGGCCTGGAGCCAACTGAACTGTTGTTCCTGTCCGATATCCATCAGGAACTGGACGCGGCGCGGCTGGCAGGTTGGCATACCTGCCAACTGATCCGTGACGCTGCCGATCCACAAAGCCAGCACCGGCAGGTTAACCGTTTTGATCACATCGAGTTAGGGGAGTTTGTCTAATGAGTGGATTGACCATTTTTAGCGATAAAGAGCCGCAGCAGCCGTTATGGCAGAGCCAGGATGCACAGGTTATTCAGCAGCAGTTGGCGCAGATTGGCGTACGTTTTGAGCGCTGGCAGGCCGATCGTGAGTTGGGCGAGAGCCCACAGCCAGAAGCGGTGATTGCCGCCTATCAGCATGAGATCGACCGGCTGGTGGCGGAAAAGGGCTACCAGAGCTGGGATGTGATCAGCATGCGTCCGGACAACGCCCAGCGTGAAGTGCTGCGGGAAAAATTCCTGGCCGAGCATACTCATGGCGAGGATGAAGTGCGCTTCTTTGTTGAAGGGGCAGGGCTGTTTTGCCTGCATCTCGAAGGCAAAATCTTCCAAATCCTGTGCGAGAAAAACGATCTGATCTCGGTGCCAGCCAATACTCGCCACTGGTTTGATATGGGCTCGGCCCCCAACTTCACCGCCATCCGCGTATTTGATAATCCGGAAGGTTGGGTGGCCCATTTCACCGGCGACCAGATTGCCAAGGCATATCCAAAGCTAGATTGAGGGGCAAAAGGTTACGCCAATGCGCGTTGGAAAATGCCGTCGGCAACCTGCTCTGGCGTAATGACGCCGCTATCCAACACCCAGCCGCTGATTAATGCTGCTGGAGTGACATCGAATGCCGGGTTGTAGGTTGGCGCATTGAGCGGTGCCCACTGGCAGGAACCAAAGCTACCGCTGACCCCCGTCACTTCCTCTGCCGCGCGCTGTTCGATAGGAATGGCCGCACCGTTCGGGCAATGAGGATCGTGCGTGGTGTGTGGGGCGGCCACGTAAAACGGAATACGGTGGTAATGGGCCAGCACCGCCAGGCTGTAAGTGCCGATTTTATTGGCCACGTCACCGTTGGCCGCAATGCGGTCTGCGCCTACCCAGACGGCATCGACCTGGCCCGTAGCCATCAGGCTGGCGGCCATGGAATCGCAGATCAAGCGGTAAGGAATGCCCAGCTCACCCAGTTCCCAGGCGGTAAGGCGGCCCCCTTGCAGCAACGGACGAGTTTCATCGACCCAAACCTGGGCGATCTTGCCTTGCTGATGCGCTCGCAATAGAACGCCAATCGCCGTGCCCACGCCCGCCGTCGCCAGTCCCCCGGTGTTGCAATGGGTGAGCAGGCGACTGCCCGGTTTCACCCACTCGGCCCCGTTATCGGCGATGCGATCGCACAGGGTCCGATCTTCCTCTACCAGGCGTAGCGCCTCTTCGGCCATCGCGCTCACCCAATCTGGTTGTGCCAAAGCCTGCTTCATACGATCCAGATTGTTCATCAGGTTCACCGCGGTCGGGCGTGAGGCGCGTAGCGTCTGTAATGCCTGCTCCAACTCTGCCTGCGACAGGCCACGCTCGGCCAACAGGGCGAGCAGCAGGCTGGCAGACAGCCCGATCAACGGTGCGCCACGCACCCGCAGGGCGCGGATATGCCCAACCAATTCGTCCACGCTGTCGCAGGGCAGCCAGCACGTTTCCTGCGGCAAAGCTTGCTGGTCGAGGATCTGGAGGCGGTTGTCTTGCAGGCTCAGGCTGGTGGTGTTAAGTGCTTGCATCAGTGGTTAAATCCTTGTGTGTTTCTTATTGCATCTGTGAACCCATTCTGCCAACATGACATCCGGATGTATAGACGTCCAAACGTTTTTGCGGCTAAAAATAAAAAAATCATCGCTATGGGAAAGAACAGAGGGGTTGGGGGATGTCACAATATCGTACGTTTACTGCTGCCGATGCCGTTGAATACGCGCGCCAATATGGTCAACTGGCCGATCCACAGGCGCTGGTGAGCGCCGACGAGATCGGCGATGGCAATCTGAACCTGGTGTTTAAAATCCGTGATGCTGACGGCGTCAGCCGGGTGATTGTCAAACAGGCGCTGCCGTACGTGCGTTGCGTGGGGGAATCCTGGCCGTTGACGCTGGATCGGGCGCGTATCGAAGCGGAAACGCTGCTGATCCACGGGGCGCTGTGCCCGCGCCACACGGTGCAGGTGCTGCATCACGATCCTGAGCTGGCGGTGATGGTGCAAGAAGATCTCTCTGACCATCACATCTGGCGCAGCGAACTGGTGAAGGGGCGTTACTATCCGCTGGCTGCCGGGCAACTGGCGGAATACCTGGCGCAAACGCTGTTCCACACCTCTGATTTTTACCAGACCGCACAGCTGAAAAAGGCCGAAGTCAGCCGTTTCACCAACCCGGAGCTGTGCCAGATCACCGAAGATCTGTTTTTCAGCGATCCTTACCAGGATCATGAGCGTAATCAGTTTGACGAGGCGCTGTTGCCGCAGGTGCAGGCGCTACGCAATGACGCGGCGCTGAAGTTGGCGGTGGCCGGGCTGAAACATCGTTTCCTGAGCAAGGCCGAAGCGCTGCTGCACGGTGATATTCACAGCGGTTCGATCTTTGTCGCGGAAGGCAAGCTGAAGGCGATCGACGCCGAGTTCGGCTTCTACGGGCCGATCGGTTTTGATATTGGCACTGCATTGGGCAACCTGCTGCTGAACTATTGCGGGTTACCTGGGCTGTTTGGCCCGCGTGATGCGGCGGCTGGGCGTGAGCAGCGGTTGCAGGATGTGCGTGAGCTGTGGCTGATCTTTGCCGATCGCTTTCTGGCGCTGTGTCACCAACATAGTCGTGATGCAACGCTGGCGCTGCCGGGCTATGCCGAGCAGTTCCTGCAACAGGTATGGACGGATGCGGTGGGCTACTGCGGTACGGAGCTGATACGCCGCACTATCGGGCTGGCGCACGTGGCCGATCTGGACAGTATCACCGATGTGGAAATGCGTGCCGAATGTCAGCGCAACGCCCTCAATCTGGGCCGTGCGCTGATCGTCAACGCGCCGCACATAGAACACATCGATGCCTTGCTGGCCCGTATCCGCCAACATGGCTGAGCCAATCTGAATCTGCAATGAAAAAGGGGCGATCCTTAACGGTATCGCCCCTTTGGCATTTACGGCCGCTGAAGGTTATGCGGCTTCAGTCTGCTTCTGGCGTTTTTCCAGCTTTACTGGCTTTACCGGCTGTTGCGCCGCCAGCGCGTCTGGCGCAAAGTCATCGACGTTGATTGAACGCAGACGGCTCTCTTCCGCTTTCACCAGGATCTTGGCTTCGTCGGCGCTGATTTTGCCTTCATCCAGTGCACGCTGTGCCAGACGATCCAGACGGGTGAACGGCAGGTTCTTACCCGCTTGCTTGCACAGGCGCTGGTGGATAGGTTCTGCGGCTATCACGTCCAGCAGCGCGGCTTCCAGCAGGCCAACCGGGTTATGCTCGCTTGGCGTCAGGTATTGGCCACGGCCAAGGCGGCTACGGGTGGCAGAAGGCTGTTGGATAATCTTCGCCAACTGATGGTCCAGCTTATCCGAAGGTGCGGTATGCACGCGACCGAATGGGAACACCACCAGGCGCATCACCCCGGCGATAAAGCGGTTAGGGAAGTTGCGCAGCAAATCGTCCAGCGCTTGCTCTGCCTGGTTCAGGCTGTCTTGCACGCCCCAGTGAACCAATGGCAGATCTTCTTTCTGACGCCCTTCATCTTCAAAACGTTTCAGCGTGGCCGAGGCCAGGTACATCTGGCTCAGCACGTCACCCAGACGGGCAGAGATACGCTCGCGGCGCTTCAGGCTACCGCCCAGCACGCCCATGGAAACGTCAGACAGCAACGCCAGGTTGGCGCTCAGACGGTTGAGCTGCTGATAGTAGCGGCGTGTAGCATCTTTGGTTGGCGTGCTGCTGGTGCGGCCATTGGTCAGGCCAAGCCACAGGCTGCGCATTTTGCTGCTGCCGACGTGGCCGAGGTGGCCAAACAGAGCCTGGTCGAAGCTGTGTAGATCGTTGTTCTGCGCGGCTGCCATTTCGGTCAGTACATAAGGATGGCAGCGGATCGCGCCCTGGCCGAAGATCATCATGGTACGGGTCAGGATATTGGCACCTTCTACCGTGATGGCGATTGGCGCGCCCTGGTAGGCACGGGCCAGGAAGTTGGCTTCGCCCAGCATGATGCCTTTACCTCCGGTGATATCCATCGCATCAATGATGGCCTGCTGGCCACGGTGGGTACAATGGTATTTCACGATGGCAGACAGCACCGCAGGTTTTTCGCCCTGCATCAACGCATAGGTGATCAGCGAGGCGGCTGCATCCATTACGTAGGTGTTACCGGCAATACGTGCCAGTGGTTCTTCAATCCCTTCCATCTTACCGATAGAGATTTTGAACTGGCGGCGAATATGGGCGTAAGCACCGGTCGCCAAAGCCACCGATTTCAGGCTGCCGGTGGAGTTGGACGGCAGTGTGATACCACGGCCAACCGACAGGCATTCAACCAGCATCCGCCAGCCTTGACCGGCCATTTTTGGCCCGCCAATGATGTAATCGATCGGCACGAACACGTCGTTGCCGCGGGTTGGGCCATTCTGGAACGGCACGTTGAGCGGGAAGTGACGGTTACCGATCTCTACCCCTGGGGTGTTGGTTGGGATCAACGCACAGGTGATCCCGGGGGATTCGTTATCGCTCAGCAGGCGGCTTGGGTCATGCAGCTTGAAGGCCAGCCCCAGTACGGTGGCAATCGGCGCCAGGGTAATGTAGCGTTTGTTCCAGGTCAGGCGCATGCCCAGCACCTGCTTGCCTTGCCATTCGCCCATGCACACGGTGCCTACGTCCGGGATGGCCCCAGCGTCGGAACCTGCTTCTGGGCTGGTCAGGGCGAAACAAGGAATTTCGTCGCCGCGCGCCAGGCCTGGCAGATAGTGATCTTTCTGTTCTTCAGTGCCGTAATGTTGTAGCAGTTCGCCTGGGCCGAGGGAGTTAGGCACGCCGACGGTGATCGCCAGAATACCTGAGACACCCGCCAGTTTTTGCAGGACGCGGGCCTGAGCATAAGGGGAGAATTCCAGCCCGCCGTACTCTTTCTTGATGATCATCGCAAAGAAGCGGTGCTCTTTCAGATAGGCCCACAGCTCCGGCGGCAGATCGGCCAGTTCGTGGGTGATCTCGAAGTCATTGGCCATGCGGCAGGCTTCTTCTACCGGGCCGTCGATAAAGGCTTGCTCTTCTTCCGTCAGCTTAGGCTGCGGATAGTTGTGCAGCTTGTTCCAATCCGGTTGGCCGCGGAACAGATCGCCTTCCCACCAGGTGGTCCCGGCGTCGATGGCTTCTTTTTCCGTGGTGGACATTGGCGGCATCACTTTGCGGAAAGCGCGCAGTGCAGGGGCAGAAAGCAGCGAGCGGCGCAGCGAAACGATGTTCAGCGGCAGCAGCACGATTGCCAGCGGTACCAGCATCCAGTAGGTCCAGAGGCCGATAGCGCCCATGGCCGCAGTAAAGGCCAACAGCAGCAGACTGCTGAGAGCCAGGTTCACTCGGTGATAAAACACCACACCAATGAGCGCGAGTAGAACAACGATACTAAGAACCATCATAAGAAGCTCCGAAGTAGTAAGAGGTCTGACCTGTTGTGTATATCTAATGGTTTTAGTCCATACCCATTTTTTTATCAATGTATTTACACTTTAATTACAACTTAAGTCACAAACTGACAGCATCAATTGTCAAAAAATCGCCGGGTCGGTTCACACTAGCGCTGTTTGCTTCGCAACGCTTCTAGGTTTTTCTGCAATCCGTTACACTGCAAGACGAAAGATTGACGATGCCACCGCACAACTTGAGGCGATCTCTATGTACCACGATTTAATTCGCAGTGAACTGAATGAAGCGGCTGATACTCTGGCGAAATTCCTCAGCGATGACGCCAACATTGATACTATCCAACGCGCGGCAGTGCTGCTGGCGGACTCCTTTAAAGCCGGCGGGAAAGTGATTTCCTGCGGTAACGGTGGCTCGCATTGTGATGCGATGCACTTCGCAGAAGAGCTGACTGGCCGCTACCGTGAGAATCGCCCGGGCTATCCGGCCATCGCGATTTCTGACGTTAGCCACCTGTCCTGCGTCAGCAATGATTTTGGCTATGAATACGTGTTTTCCCGCTATGTGGAATCCGTAGGCCGCGAAGGCGACGTGCTGCTGGGGATCTCCACCTCCGGCAACTCTGGCAACATCATCAAAGCCATTGAAGCAGCCCGTGCCAAGGGGATGAAAGTGATCACCCTGACCGGCAAAGACGGTGGCAAAATGGCCGGTAGCGCCGACGTGGAAATCCGCGTACCGCACTTTGGCTACGCCGACCGTATCCAGGAAATCCATATTAAAGCGATCCACATCTTGATCCTGTTGATCGAAAAAGAGATGGTTAAGGCTTAATAGCGAGATCAGCATTAAATCTAGGGCGTGGCTTAAAGCTGCGCCCTTATACCAATGTCAGTAGTCCTCAAGGGGTGGCAATCGATGTGTGAACTGCTCGGGATGAGCGCCAACGTACCAACCGACATCTGCTTTAGCTTTACCGGGCTGGTACAGCGCGGTGGCCGAACCGGGCCACATAAAGATGGCTGGGGCATTACCTTCTATGAAGGCAACGGTTGTCGCACATTCAAGGATCCCCAACCCAGCTTTAATTCACCTATTGCCCGCCTGGTGCAGGAATACCCGATCAAGTCCTGTGCCGTGGTCTCCCACATCCGCCAGGCTAATCGCGGTGAAGTGGCGCTGGAAAATACCCATCCCTTTACCCGTGAGCTGTGGGGCCGCAACTGGACTTACGCTCACAATGGGCAACTGAAAGGCTATCGCCAACTGGCGACCGGCAACTTCCGTCCGGTAGGGCAGACCGACAGTGAATATGCCTTCTGCTGGCTGTTACACCAGCTGGCACTGAAATACCCACGCACTCCCAGCAACTGGCCAGCCGTATTTCGCTATATCGCGTTATTGGCCGACCGGCTCAGAGAGAAAGGGGTATTTAATATGCTGTTGTCAGATGGGCGCTTTGTGATGGCCTATTGCTCCACCAACCTTTACTGGATCACCCGGCGAGCACCGTTTGGCAAAGCCACCTTGCTCGATCAGGACGTAGAGATTGATTTTCAGCGGCAGACCACGCCGGATGACGTGGTCACGGTCATTGCGACTCAACCGCTGACGGGCAATGAAACCTGGCACAAGATTGCACCAGGCGAGTTTGCGTTATTTCACTACGGTGAGCGGCTGGCTGCGGGCGAACGGGTTGTTGCTGGTCTCAATCGTTGAGGCGTACTGCGTTGGCTGACCGCTGCCAATCACCGGCTGTGCCAACACATATTGGCCGTTGGCTACGCTAACCAGCGGCGGCTGACGGTTTTTGACGAAGTAGTCATAACCCGGTTTCAACTGACGCCAGAAGCTGATGTAGGTTGAAGAACGGTGGCGTTGCAGATTCTGTTCGGTCATGCGGAACGGATAAATGCTGATGTCCACCCGGCTTTGCCCATGGGCAAACGCCGCCTCAACGTAACGATAGATATCGTCCATATAGGTGTTGGTCATCGCGTAGCAACCAATCGATTTGCATTCCCCGTGGATCATCAGATAGGCACCGGAATATCCCTGCGCTTTATCGTAATCATTCGGGAAACCGATATTGATGGCGCGATAATATTTGCTGTCTGGTTTCAGATGGCGGGTGTCGACGCTATAAAAGCCTTCGGGGCTTTTAAAATCCCCTTCACGGCGCTTCGGACCAAGCCCTCCGGAGAAGTTACAGATAGGAAAGCTATTCACCAGACGGAATTCGTTACCCATCTTGGCGTACAACTCCAGCTTGCGTTCTTCTTTGAATATCTGGATATAGACCGGTGAACCTAATAACTGCTGTGCAACCAAAGGGGACTGGGGAGCCGGGGCTGGCTCACTGGCGCTGCACGCCGTGATCAGCGGCGTACAAAATAGCATCGCAAACAACAGCGCGATTTTGCTCATTCTTAATTTATCCTGCTTATATTTATTTGCTGGTGTAGAGAACGTAGCCAGCATGCCACTGACGAGATGTCGTATTTAACCCCGTCAGATTACCAGCGTGTTGTTTTTTAGCAATATGCGAAGTGTATAAAAAAACTACAATCTTCGGTAAAAGTGAAATGAACCCACGTTTTTAACGAGTAGTGTCAAGGTATAACAGCTGTTTAATTGCATTTCCTCGACTCAGGTCACTAGATAGCACGGAAAAATTCCGTCGAAAATGTTAATATCTTACCCATGCTGCAGCGTTATTAATCGGTGATCAGTACGGGGATATTGTGTGAAATAGCAACAATTCCACCATCGTTGATAGCAATGTTTTAACATTTTGCAGTATTGGCTTAATCATTGACCTTGATGTCGGCGGTCAGTGTGAATATTTCAAGTTGGGCATGAGGTCATCGTGTTCATCCGGAGGGGGCTTGGGTCACCTCATCATCCTGCATGCTTTGTGCCTGCCTCTGGGTTGGTTGGGCGTGTAAAAATTCAAAACATCGTAAAAATCCTATGATCAAAATAAAAAAAGGGTTAGATCTGCCAATAGCTGGGGCCCCTTCGCAGGCGATCCAGGATGGCCCAGCGGTCACGCAAGTGGCGCTGCTCGGCCAGGAATATGTTGGTATGCGCCCCTCCATGTTGGTACAGGTTGGCGATCGTGTTAAAAAAGGCCAGGCGCTGTTTGAAGATAAGAAGATCCCTGGGGTTTTCTTCACGGCACCGGCCAGCGGGCAGATCGCCGCTATCAATCGCGGCGAACGCCGCATGCTGCAATCGGTGGTGATTGACATCGACAACGGCGGCGAAGAGCAGGTGGAACTGGCCTATTATCAGCAGGCCGATTTGCCGATGCTGGAGCGCCAACAGGTTGAAAGCGATCTGATCGCCAGTGGCCTGTGGACCGCACTGCGTACTCGCCCATTTAGCAGAACCCCCCGGCCTGGCATTTCACCGCGCGCTATTTTCGTCAGCGCTATCGATACTCAGCCGCTGGCAGCGGATCCGTTGGTGATCATCAACGAGCAATTGGCGGCATTCAATGCCGGGCTGACGGTATTGGCACGCCTGACAGACGGCAAGGTGCACGTCTGCCACGCAGCGGGTACTCGGCTGGATACGGCTGCCGGCGCGCAGATTGATTACAACGAGTTTGCTGGCCCGCACCCTGCGGGGTTGGTGGGCACGCATATTCACTTCCTGGAGCCGGTCAGCCTGAAGAAAACCGTTTGGCATATCGGTTATCAGGACGTGATCGCCATCGGCACCCTGTTTACTACCGGCAAGCTGGATACCCAGCGCGTGGTCGCCTTGGCGGGGCCACAGGTGGAACAGCCGGTGCTGCTGCGCACCCGTTTAGGGGCTAGCCTGGATCAACTGACGGCGGGCCGCCTGAAGGCCGGTGAGAACCGGGTGATTTCCGGCTCGGTGCTGAGCGGCTTCCATGCCAGCGGCCCGAGTGCCTGGCTTGGCCGTTTCCACAACCAGGTTTCGGTGTTGCTGGAAGGCCGGGAGAAAGAGCTGTTCGGCTGGATTGCTCCGGCATCGGACAAGTTCTCCATCACTCGTACCACGCTGGGCCATTTCCTCAAGCACAAGCTGTTCGCTTTCTCCACCACCACCAACGGCGGTGAGCGTTCGATGGTGCCGATCGGCAATTATGAGCGGGTGATGCCGCTGGATATTCTGCCGACGCATCTGCTGCGCGATCTGCTGGCGGGCGATACGGACAGTGCCCAGGCGCTGGGCTGTCTGGAGCTGGATGAAGAAGATCTGGCGTTGTGTACCTTCGTTTGCCCCGGCAAGTATGAATATGGCCCGGTGCTGCGCGAAGTGCTGACCAAGATTGAGCAGGAAGGATAACCGATGGGCCTGAAGAATTTTTTTGACAAGATTGAGCATCACTTCACGCCGGGCGGCAAGCTGGAAAAGTGGTACCCGCTGTTTGAAGCAACGGCGACGGTGTTCTACACCCCCGGCACGGTAACGCGCGGGGCTTCGCACGTACGTGATGCCATCGATCTGAAACGCATGATGATCCTGGTGTGGCTGGCGGTGTTCCCGGCCATGTTCTGGGGCATGTATAACGTGGGCCAGCAGACCATTCCTGCATTGCACCATCTGTACAGTGGCGATCAGCTGCAACAGGTGCTGGCGGGGGACTGGCATTACCGGTTGGCGCAGATGCTTGGGGCAACGCTCGGCGCGGATGCGGGCTGGATCAGCAAGATGGTGCTCGGTGCGACCTACTTCGTGCCAATCTACGCCGTGGTATTCCTGGTGGGCGGCTTCTGGGAAGTGGTGTTTGCGATGGTACGCAAACATGAGATCAACGAAGGCTTCTTCGTCACCTCCATTCTGTTTGCCCTGATTGTGCCGCCAACCCTGCCGTTATGGCAGGCCGCGCTGGGCATCAGCTTTGGTGTGGTAGTCGCCAAGGAGATCTTTGGCGGCACCGGGCGTAACTTCCTCAACCCGGCTTTAGCGGGGCGTGCCTTCCTGTTCTTTGCCTATCCGGCGCAGATTTCTGGCGATCTGGTGTGGACCGCGGCAGACGGCTTTTCCGGTGCGACACCGTTGGCGCAATGGAGCGCTGGCGGAGCTCACAGCCTGACCAACGTCACCACCGGACAATCCATCAGTTGGATGGACGCCTTTATCGGTAACATCCCTGGTTCGATCGGGGAAGTCTCAACCCTGATGATCCTGATCGGTGGGGCGATTATCCTGTTTGGCCGTGTCGCTTCCTGGCGCATCGTGGCTGGCGTGATGATTGGCATGATCGCCACGGCGTATCTGTTCAATGCCATTGGCTCAACCACCAACCCGATGTTTGCCATGCCTTGGTACTGGCATCTGGTTCTGGGCGGCTTTGCCTTCGGTATGGTGTTTATGGCTACCGACCCGGTTTCCGCCTCGTTTACCAACAAAGGGAAGTGGTGGTACGGCATCCTGATCGGCGTGATGTGCGTGCTGATACGGGTGGTCAACCCGGCCTATCCGGAAGGCATGATGCTGGCGATCCTGTTCGCCAACCTGTTCGCACCGCTGTTCGATTACCTGGTGGTGCAGGCCAACATCAAGCGGAGAAAAGCACGTGGCGAATGAATCTAAAAATGACAGCATTGGCAAAACGCTGCTGGTAGTGCTGCTGCTGTGTCTGGTGTGTTCTGTGGTGGTCGCGGGTTCCGCCGTTGGGTTGCAATCCAGACAGCAGGAACAGCGGTTGCTGGATAAGCAGCGCAATATCCTGGACGTAGCCGGTTTACTGCAACCGGGGATGACTGGCGAACAGGTGAAAGCCACCTTTAGCAAGCGCATCGAACCGCGTTTGCTGGATCTGGACAGCGGTGAGTTTGTGCCTGGCGATGCGGGCACCTTCGATCTGGCCGCCGCGCTACGCAGCGATGCCAAGAGTCGGGCGTTGACCGCCGAGCAGGATCTGGCCGGTATCCGCCGCCGTAGCAATCAGGCGGAAATCTACCTGGTGCGCGACGAAAGCGGAGCGGTGGACAAGATTGTGTTGCCGGTTTACGGCACTGGCCTATGGTCGATGATGTACGCCTTTGTCGCGCTGGATGCTGATGGCAATACGGTGCGCGGGCTGAGTTTCTATCAGCATGGTGAAACCCCGGGGCTGGGCGGCGAGATCCAGAACGCCAACTGGCGTGCACAGTGGATTGGCAAGCAGCTGTTTGATGACAACGGCAACCCGGCAATCCGCATTGTGAAGGGCGGAGCGCGGCAAGGGGATATCCACGGTGTGGATGGCCTGTCCGGCGCGACGCTGACCGCTAACGGCGTACAGCATACGTTTGATTTCTGGTTGGGCGAGCACGGCTTTGGCCCATTCCTGCAGAAAGTTCGTGAAGGAGCGCTGAAAAATGGCTGATTCCAAAGAGGTTAAACGGGTCCTGCTGGGGCCGCTGTTTGACAATAACCCGATCGCGCTGCAGGTGCTTGGCGTCTGTTCGGCGCTGGCGGTGACCACCAAGCTGGAAACGGCGGTGGTGATGACGATTGCGGTCACCCTGGTCACCGCGTTTTCCAGCTTCTTTATTTCGCTGATCCGCCACCATATCCCCAACAGCGTGCGCATCATCGTGCAGATGACGATCATCGCCTCGCTGGTGATCGTGGTCGATCAGTTGCTGCGTGCCTATGCGTTTGAAATCTCCAAACAGCTTTCGGTGTTCGTCGGGCTGATCATCACCAACTGTATCGTGATGGGCCGCGCCGAGGCGTACGCCATGAAGTCGCCACCGATTGAGAGCTTTATGGACGGTATCGGCAACGGGCTGGGCTATGGCGTGATCCTGATCCTGGTGGGCTTCCTGCGCGAGTTGGTCGGCTCGGGCAAGCTGTTTGGCATTACGGTGTTGGAAACGGTGCAGAACGGCGGCTGGTATCAGCCCAACGGCCTGTTCCTGCTGGCGCCGAGTGCGTTCTTTATCATCGGCCTGCTGATTTGGGGACTGCGTTCCCTCAAGCCAGCGCAGATAGAAAAGGAGTAACCGCCGATGGCTCACTATATCAGCCTGTTTGTGCGTGCGGTGTTCGTTGAGAACATGGCGCTGGCGTTCTTCCTGGGGATGTGTACCTTCCTGGCGGTGTCGAAGAAGGTCTCTACCTCGTTTGGCTTGGGGATTGCCGTGACGCTGGTCCTTGGCATCTCGGTACCCGTCAACAACCTGGTTTATAACCTGATCCTGCGTGATGGGGCGCTGGTGGAAGGCGTCGATCTGAGCTTCCTCAACTTCATTACCTTTATCGGCGTGATTGCGGCGCTGGTGCAGATCCTGGAGATGATCCTCGATCGCTTCTTCCCGGCGCTCTACAACGCCTTGGGGATCTTCCTGCCGTTGATCACGGTGAACTGTGCCATTTTCGGCGGCGTGTCGTTCATGGTCCAGCGTGATTACAACTTTATGGAATCCGTGGTGTACGGCTTTGGCTCCGGCACTGGCTGGATGTTGGCGATTGTTGCCATGGCGGGGATCCGTGAAAAACTGAAGTATGCCGATGTGCCAGCCGGGTTGCGTGGCCTGGGCATTACCTTTATTACCACCGGATTGATGGCATTGGGCTTTATGTCGTTCTCCGGCGTCCAGTTGTAAAGGCAGGAAGCATTTATGGAAATTATTTTAGGCGTGGTGATGTTTACCTGCATCGTGATGGTGCTGGCGTTACTGATCCTGTTTGCCAAATCCAAGTTGGTGAACACCGGTGACATTGCCGTTGAGGTTAACGGCGATCAAGACAAGAGTTTTACCGCCCCAGCGGGGGACAAGCTGCTGAACATGCTGTCCAGCCAGGGGATTTTTGTTTCCTCGGCCTGTGGCGGCGGCGGCTCCTGCGGCCAGTGCCGGGTGGTGATCAAAGAGGGCGGCGGCGATATTCTGCCAACCGAACTTTCCCATATCAGCAAGCGTGAAGCCAAAGAGGGCTGCCGCCTGGCGTGCCAGGTTAACGTGAAGCAGAACCTGAAAATCGAGCTGCCGGAAGAGATCTTCGGCGTGAAGAAATGGGACTGCGAGGTGATCTCCAACGATAACAAAGCCACCTTTATCAAAGAGCTGAAACTGCGCATTCCGGATGGGGAAGATGTACCTTTCCGCGCTGGCGGCTTTATCCAGATCGAAGCGCCCGAGCATGAAGTCAGCTATGCCGATTTCGACGTGCCGCAGGAATACCGTGGCGACTGGGATAAATTCAATCTGTTCCGTTACCGTTCGGTAGTCAAAGAGCCGACGGTGCGCGCCTATTCAATGGCCAACTATCCCGATGAGAAAGGCATCATCATGCTCAACGTGCGTATCGCTACGCCACCGCCGAGCAACCCGGACGTGCCGCCGGGCATTATGTCTTCCTATATCTGGTCGCTGAAGGCGGGGGATAAGGTGACCATCTCCGGGCCGTTTGGCGAGTTCTTTGCCAAAGACACCGACGCCGAGATGGTCTTTATCGGCGGCGGGGCCGGTATGGCGCCGATGCGTTCACACATCTTCGATCAGTTGAAGCGCCTGAAGTCGAAGCGCAAGATCACCTTCTGGTACGGTGCGCGTTCCTTGCGTGAGATGTTCTATGAGGACGACTTTAACCACCTGCAAGAAGAGAATGAAAACTTCACCTGGCATGTGGCGCTCTCCGATCCACAGCCAGAGGATAACTGGACGGGCTACACCGGCTTTATTCATAATGTCCTGCTGGAAAATTATCTGCGTAACCATCCAGCGCCGGAAGATTGTGAATTCTATATGTGTGGGCCGCCGATGATGAACGCGGCGGTGATCAAGATGCTGAAGGACTTGGGCGTGGAAGATGAAAACATCATGCTCGATGACTTTGGTGGTTAAATGCGAGCTGTAGGCGGCGATGGAATGAAGGCTTGGATGATGGTGGTGGCCCTGGCCACCGCAGTATTGCTGACCGGTTGTAAACCGCAGCAGGAAAACCTGCGTGGCAAAACCATGGGGACGTCGTACTCGATCAGTTATCTCCCTGGGGACGGAACGCCCCCGGTGGCAACGCTGCAAGCGGAGATCGACAAACGGCTGGTGCAGGTTAACGATCAGATGTCGACCTATCAACCTGATTCCGAGCTGAGCCGCTTTAACGCCAGCCGGGAAGTAGACAAGCCTTTCCCGGTTTCTGCTGCCACCACGGAAGTGGTGCTGGAAGCGCTGCGCATCAACCGTGTGACCGACGGCGCGCTGGACGTGACCGTCGGGCCGCTGGTGAACCTGTGGGGTTTTGGCCCGGAAGGGCGGTCGGATAAAGTGCCGAGCGCCACCGAGTTGGAACAGCGCCGCAACTGGACGGGGATCGACAAGCTGGCGGTGGAAGGTAATGCGCTGGTCAAGCGCATTCCTGAACTTTATGTCGACCTCTCTTCCATTGCCAAAGGCTACGGCGTTGATGTGATTGCCCAGTACCTGCAATCGCAGCACGTCAAAAACTACATGGTTGATATTGGCGGGGAGGTTCGTACCCGTGGCCATAACGGTGAGAAGAAGCCTTGGCGCATTGCTATCGAACGGCCAACCGCCGGGGGGGAGCAGCAGGCGCAACTGGTGATCGAACCGGGTGAGATGGCGATGGCGACCTCCGGGGATTACCGAAACTACTTCGAGCAGGACGGAGTGCGCTATTCTCATACTATCGACCCGCTCACCGGTAAACCGATCCGCCACAACTTAGTGTCGATCACGGTGATCAGCCCGCTGTGTATGACGGCGGACGGGCTTTCTACCGGGTTAAACGTGATGGGGCCGGAGCGGGGTATGGCACTGGCCAACCTGCTGGGGATCCCGGTGTTTATGATCGTGAAAACCGCCAAGGGGTTTGAGGAGCGCTATTCCGACGCGTTCAAACCCTATCTGAAGAAAGGGTAGACGTTATGTTGACGATGTTCGCTGCATCCTTTGTGCTGTTTCTGCTGGTAGTTGGCGGAATGTCGTTGGGCTATGTGTTCAAGCGCAAAACCTTGCAGGGCAGCTGTGGCGGCATTACCGCGCTGGGGGTGGAGAAGGTCTGCGACTGCCCGGAGCCTTGCGATGCGCGCAAAAAGCGTATGGCGAAGGAAGCGCAACGCCGCGAGATGCTGGAAAAACACCGAATTCTCTAGCCACACTGGTTTTCCATGTAGGGGCGCTGCACAGCCCCTCACCCCAACCCTCTCCCAATGTACATACCGAGTACCTCATGAACACTTGTTTGGGGAGAGGGGGCTAGTGCGGAGTTGCGGTCAGGTGCGGGAGCTAATTTGTGGCACGTTCGGTCCCCTCTCCCTGTGGGAGAGGGTTAGGGTGAGGGGCGTCACTAGTCTACACTCTCCATATTGAGCTTTTAATAATTGGCTGTATACTTATACAGTGTTATTGGAGGCGCGATGCGTAAAATCATTCATGTCGATATGGACTGCTTCTTCGCAGCGGTAGAAATGCGCGACAACCCCAGCCTGCGCGATATCCCGCTGGCTATCGGTGCCAGCGCCGATCGGCGTGGTGTGATCAGCACCGCCAACTACCCGGCGCGCCGTTATGGCGTGCATAGCGCTATGCCCACCGCCACGGCGCTCAAGCTATGCCCGCACTTGACGCTATTACCGGGCCGCATGGCGGCCTATAAAGAAGCCTCGCTGCATATCCGTGAAATCTTTGCCCGCTATACCCCGCTGATAGAACCGCTCTCTCTGGATGAAGCCTATCTGGACGTGACCAACAGCACCCAATGCAACGGCTCCGCCACCCTGATTGCCCAACAGATCCGCCAGGAAATTGCTGCTGAATTGAACCTGACCGCCTCGGCAGGCATTGCCCCGATCAAATTCCTCGCCAAGATAGCCTCCGAGTTGAACAAGCCAAACGGCCAATATGTCATCACACCGGCGCAGGTACCCGCTTTCTTGCAGCAGCTGCCGCTAAGTAAAATCCCCGGCGTGGGCAAGGTCACCGCCAAACGGTTGGAAGAGGTGGGGCTAATCACCTGCGCCGATGTGCAGAACTATAATCTGGCCGATTTGTTAAAGCGCTTCGGCAAGTTTGGCCGGGTGCTGTGGGAACGCTGCCAGGGTATCGATGAGCGTGAGGTGTCTCCCGATCGTTTACGCAAATCGGTAGGGGTTGAGCGAACGTTGGTGGCCGATATTCATGAGTGGGAAGATTGCGAGGCGTTGATCGTTGAAAAGCTCTACCCCGAGCTGGAAATGCGGCTGCGCAAGGTCAAACCAGATCTGCATATCGCCCGCCAGGGAGTGAAGCTGAAGTTCCAGGATTTCCAGCAAACCACCCAGGAGCACGTTTGGCCGGTGCTCAATATTGAGGATTTGCTTAACGTGGCCCGCCAGGCATGGCAGGAGCGGCGGGAAGGGCGAGGTGTGCGCCTGGTTGGCCTACACGTAACGCTGCTCGATCCTCAGTTGGAGCGGCAGTTGGTACTGACGTGGTGAGGTAAAAAACGAGTATGTTTAAAGCACTAGCCTAGGTACAATCAACGCTTATTTTTTTGGGTTATATCCTTACAGGGAAGCAGGAACAATGGAAAAGAATCACCAGGCGTCCGCAACAAAATGGACGTGGGCCGATTTACACAGTAGCTATCGATTTTGGGGGCTGGTTTTTTATTTTGTTTTTATTGCTTCGAGTCAATATATCTTGAGCATATATTCGGCGCTTTATATGAAGCAAAGTTCAGGTTTGTCCTATTCAACGATTGGCGTCGCATTTTCATTCCAACAGGCCGGTTTTTTATTTGGTGTGATTCTGGCCTGGATAGCCAGCCGGATGAAAAGCTACTATTTACTGTACCTGTTTAGTGCCTTCTATTTACTGGGTATAGCATTATTCTGTTTCAATGTGGAAAACGTTGTTGCGCTGATGGCCGGAGAGATGCTGATAGGGCTGGGGATAGGGGCTATCATACTGATCATCCCTGCATTTATTGCTGGTGCAGTCGGCAGTACAGAAACTTATGTCTTGGCATTTGGGTTGATGGCAACATTGAAGTTGTTGAATAATTTATCCATTGCGCCTCTGGCAGGATGGGTTTTTGATATGGATCTGTTGCTTGGCAATCCAACATACTTTTTTGCAGTATTAGCGACACCGGCGATCATTGGCACATTGTTGTTGATGCCGATGAAACCACAGTTATTTAATGTGGCGCCGCCGATACGACAGGCTGCTCCTCTTACGCCGACATACCGCGAACCTGGAATGACCTTCCTGCTGTATTTTGTGCCGTTTTACAATATTTATTGGTTGGTAAAAATACATGCGGAAATCAGAAACTATAGCCAATCTGCGACACTACTAACCCCTAGAGGGGCTGGGTGGTCGGCTTTTGTTGTGCCTATTGTCACGCCAGCAATTTTCTCCACGCTAAACGATACTCTTCGGGCGATAATTGAAAGCCATGGGCAACAAGCAAGGTATAAGACCTGGCTGATAATCCTGTTTGCTTTCCTGCTGCCACCGGTTAGCGCAGCGCTGATACAGTCGCAGATGAATGAAATTAGCGGCAATCTGGCTAACAAGGAAACGCAATCCTGACAGGTAGGGCCGATAGTTTTTTCAACTGAGTTATTGGGCCCAGCGTTAAACTGGGCCCAATATCTTATCCGCGCTCAGGAATCGCTTTCAGCAAGGCGGTCAGCAGCGTCCAGTATTGGCCAACGCTGGCGATATGCACCTGCTCATCCGGCGAGTGCGGCCCGGTGATGGTCGGCCCAATCGACACCATATCCATCTGTGGGTAAGGCTTCTTGAACAAACCACACTCCAGCCCGGCGTGGATCACCATGATGTTTGGCGTCTTGTTGAACAGCTTCTGGTAGGTTTCGCGTACCAGTTGCATCACCGGAGATTTGGCATCTGGCTGCCAGCCCGGATAGCCGCCTTTCGGGGCCACTTTGGCGTTGGCCAGTTGGCCCAAGGCGGTCAGCATATCCACCACATAGTCTTTACCGCTGTCGATCAGGGAGCGGATCAGGCAAATGATTTCGGCTTCATGCTCGCTGGTGGTCACCACGCCAACGTTCAGCGAAGTTTCTACCACGCCTTTCACTTCGTCGCTCATGCGGATCACGCCGTTAGGGGTGCCGTTGAGCAGTGCCACCAAGCGGCTCTGACAGTCTGTGGTGAGTGCCTGCAAAGCGGTGGTGGCTGGCTCGAGCAGAACGGTAATATTCTTCTCTTTGGCAGACAGTTCGTTTTGCAGCGTAGCCAGGAATTGCTGGCTCAGGGCTTTCAGCGCATCCGCTTTGGCAGCCGGAACGGCTACTACGGCAGAGGCTTCACGTGGGATGGCATTACGCAGCGTACCGCCGTTCAGCTCCAGCAGACGCAGGTTCAGCTCAGGCGTATGGGCAAACAGGAAACGGGCCAGCAGCTTGTTGGCGTTGCCCAGACCGTGATGGATATCGGCACCGGAGTGGCCGCCTTTCAACCCTTTCAGGGTCAGCTTCAGCGTTTGGTAACCGGCTGGCAGTGCTTCACGTTGCAGCGGCAGGGTGGTGATGAAATCAATCCCCCCGGCGCAGCCCATGTAGATTTCGCCTTCTTCTTCGGAGTCGGTGTTGATCAGGATGTCGGCTTGTAACCAGTTTGGCTGCAGGCCAAAGGCACCGTCCATACCGGCTTCTTCCGTCATGGTCAGCAGGACTTCCAGCGGGCCATGCTCTACGCTGTCATCGGCCAGCACCGCCAACGCAGACGCCATACCGATGCCGTTATCGGCACCCAGCGTGGTACCACGAGCCTTGATCCATTCGCCGTCGATATAAGGCTGGATCGGGTCTTTGGTGAAATCGTGAACCGTATCGTTGTTCTTCTGTGGCACCATATCCAGGTGCGCTTGCAGCGCTACCGGCTTGCGGTTTTCCATACCTTTGGTGGCAGGCTTGCGCAGCAGAATATTGCCGACCTGGTCGCGCTCGGCATGCAGGTTCTTTTCTTTGGCCCAGTCGAGGATGTGCTGCGCTAACGCTTCTTCATGGTAAGAAGGGTGTGGGATTGAGCAGATCTTGGCAAAAATATCCCACAGCGGCTGTGGCGAAAGTTGAGACAATTCAGACACTATAAGTCTCCTGTGACAGCATTTTCAGCAAGGAGTGAATGCTGTGCGGTTAGGGTGAGTAGCTATCTGTGCTTCAGGCACGTGAGCCTGAGAATATCATTTTATTCGCGGCTGTGCGCGCCCCGTATGACGCTGTTTATCGGCTTGGGTTCCCCGTTTTACGGGCGGTTGCGCCGATAAGCCACGCGGCTCGTCACAAGGATATTCACAGGAAAAACGCATCAACGCCTCGGTTCAACTGGTATTCGTGGCGCGCAGTCTCTATAATCTCGCGCAACCTTTTTTCCCCCTGAACTACTGAGTAAGCCACATCATTGCTGGCTGGGACACCATTCTATGAGCGAAAAATACGTTGTTACCTGGGATATGTTGCAAATGCAAGCGCGCAAACTGGCTCACCGCCTGCTGCCTGCCGATCAATGGAAAGGCATCATTGCCGTAAGCCGTGGCGGCCTGGTGCCTGCTTCACTGCTGGCACGTGAGTTGAGCATCCGTTATGTGGATACCGTCTGCATCTCCAGCTATGACCATGACAACCAACGCGAAATGAAGGTGCTCAAGCGCGCCGAGGGCGATGGTGAAGGCTTTATCGTAGTTGACGATTTAGTGGATACCGGCGGCACCGCCAAAGCGATCCGCGACATGTACCCGAAAGCCCATTTCGTGACCATCTTCGCCAAGCCTGCTGGCCGCCCGCTGGTTGACGATTACGTGGTTGATATCCCGCAGGACACCTGGATCGAGCAGCCTTGGGATATGGCGGTGACCTTCGTGCCACCAATCGGCGGCCGTTAATCAGCTTCTGCTTCAAACGCCCGGCAATACCGGGCGTTGTTGTTTATCCAGCGGTTTCGTCAAATTCGGTAAATTCCCCGCCTTCTACCTCCAGAGTTAGGTACACTAGCACCTAGATATCCCGGCTATTCAAGCCTTGATGTAAGTCTCAGGAGGCTGTTGTTACCATGGCACAGGCCAACCTTTCCGAAGTACTGTTCAAACCTTCATTTAAACATGTCGAAACCTCGACGTTAGTCACCCGTGCCCATCATGCGGTAGGTGCTGATATGCACTCCGCCTTGGAGGGGGACACCGATGGCAACTGGTATCGCATGCTCAACCATCTGCTGTGGACCTGGCGCGGCACCGATCCGTTGGAGATCAGCGAAGTGTTGGCGCGCATTGCGGCCTCTAACGCAGAGCATAGCGACGATCACCTGCTGGATACCGTGGTCGGTTACCGAAACGGCAACTGGATCTACGAATGGGTGCGCCAGGGGATGCTGTGGCAGCAGCGGGCATTAGAGCAACAAGATCCGCTGGTCGGCGGGCAGTATTGGCTCAATGCCGCCAATCTCTACAGCATTGCTGGTTATCCGCATCTGAAAGGGGATGAGCTGGCCGAACAGGCAGAGGTGCTCTCCAATCGCGCCTATGAAGAAGCCGCATTGCTGCTGCCGTACCAGCTAAAAGAGCTGGAGTTCGCCATTGAGGGCGGCAGTTCCATCACCGGCTTCCTGCATATGCCAGATAACGGCCAGGCGCCGTATCCAACGGTACTGATGTGCGGTAGCCTGGATACCTTGCAGACCGATTACCACCGCCTGTTCCGTGATTATCTGGCGCCGTACGGCATTGCGATGCTGACCATCGATATGCCGTCCATCGGTTCATCCTATAAGTGGAAGCTGACGCAAGACTCCAGCTTCCTGCATCAGCAGGTGTTGGCTCAACTGCCTTCCGTGCCCTGGGTTGACCATACGCGTGTCAGCGCCTTCGGCTTCCGCTTTGGTGCCAACGTGGCGGTACGCCTGGCCTATCTGGAGTCGCAGCGTTTGCGCGGTGTGGCCTGCGTTGGGCCGGTGGTGCATAGCCTGCTCTGTGAGTTGAAATGCCAGGACCACGTGCCGGATATGTATATGGACGTGCTGGCTAGCCGCATGGGTATGGCCAACGCTTCTGACAGCGTGCTGAAAACCGAGTTGAACCGTTATTCCCTGAAAACCCAGGGGCTGTTGGGCCGCCGCTGCCCAACGCCGATGCTGGCCGCCTATTGGGATGAGGATCCGCTTAGCCCCAAAGAAGAGTCGCAGCTGATCGCGTCTTCTTCGCTGAGCGGCAAACTGATCGCCATCCCGCGTACGCCGGTTTATCAGAGTTTCCATCAATCCTTACTGCAAATTTGTGATTGGCTAAGAGATAAAATGCGCTAACTAGTTGCTAATTTTTAACAGTTTGTTAAAAAGGGTGGACTACATTGTGGAGGTTGAAAAATGACGCTACCGAGTGGCCACCCTAAAAGCCGACTAATGAAACGCTTTGCCAGCCTGGGGCCGTACCTGCGCGAAGGGCAATGTGAGAACGACCGCTTTTTCTTTGACTGCCTGGCGGTCTGCGTCAACGTCAAGCCAGTACCGGAAAAACGCGAGTTCTGGGGCTGGTGGATCGAACTGCAGGCCGATAATTCCCGTTTCACCTATAGCTACCACTTTGGTCTGTTTGACAAGGAAGGGCGTTGGAACGAGGAAAAGATTAAAGACGCTGAAGTGAAAGAGAAGCTGGAAACCACGCTGCGCGTGTTCCATCGTCGCCTGGGTGAACTGCTTGCCACCATGGAGCTGAAGCTTGAACCCGCCGATGATTTCATTGAACAGCCGATAAAACTCTCCGCCTAAATCAATTCCCCCGCAAATTTACGCCGAAATCGCGTTGTGCCTGTTGGCATAACGCGTCTCTCCTGTTACAACGTCATGCATTCCTTTTAACTCCAACGGCAGAACTATTATGAACGGCAGCCAGACATTGGTTGTGAAATTGGGTACCAGCGTGTTGACCGGCGGTTCGCTGCGTCTGAACCGTGCCCATATTGTCGAACTGGTGCGCCAATGCGCCCAGCAACATGCAGCGGGCCACCGCATTGTTATTGTTACTTCCGGGGCGATTGCTGCCGGGCGTGAACACCTGGGCTACCCCGAATTGCCCGCTACCATCGCTTCCAAGCAGTTGCTGGCGGCGGTGGGGCAAAGCCGGCTGATCCAGCTGTGGGAACAACTTTTCTCGATCTATGGCATTCATATCGGGCAGATGCTGCTGACACGTGCCGATCTGGAAGACCGCGAGCGCTTCCTCAACGCGCGTGACACCATGACCGCGCTGCTGGACAACCGCATTGTCCCGGTGATTAATGAGAACGACGCGGTTGCCACCGCAGAAATCAAAGTCGGCGACAACGATAACCTGTCTGCACTGGCTGCCATTTTGGCCGGGGCGGATAAACTGCTGCTGCTGACCGATCAGCAGGGCTTATATACCGCTGACCCGCGTAATAACCCGCAAGCCGAGTTGATCCGTGAAGTGCATGGCGTTGACGATGCGCTGAGAGCCATTGCGGGCGACAGCGTTTCCGGTTTGGGTACCGGCGGCATGGGTACCAAGCTACAGGCCGCCGATGTGGCCTGCCGTGCTGGCATTGATGTGATTATCGCTGCTGGCAGCAAGCCGGGCGTAGTGGCAGATGTGATTGAAGGCAACCCGGTGGGCACACGCTTCCATGCGCTGGAAACCCCATTGGAGAACCGTAAACGCTGGATCTTTGGTGCACCGCCTGCGGGTGAGATCACCGTTGACGATGGAGCGGTAGAAGCCATGATGGCCCGTGGCAGTTCACTGCTGCCGAAGGGCATCCGCGATGTTAAAGGTGATTTCTCACGTGGTGAGGTGATCCGCATCCGCAATCTGGCGGGGCGCGATCTGGCTCATGGCGTCAGCCGTTATAACAGCGATGCCATGCGCATGATTGCCGGGCACCACTCGCAGCAAATCAGCGAGATCCTGGGCTATGAATATGGCCCGGTGGCCGTGCATCGCGACGATATGATCGTAAGTTAAGGAGTGAACATGCTCGAGCAGATGGGGAAAGCCGCCAAACAGGCTTCCTGGCAGTTGGCGGTACTGAGCACGGCGAAAAAGAACCAGGTGTTGGCGGTGATGGCCGACATGTTGGAAGCCCGCAGCGAGGAAATTCTACAGGCGAATGAGCAGGATATGGCGCAGGCGCGTGCCACCGGGATGACTGAAGCCCTGTTGGATCGTCTGTTGTTGACTCCAGCGCGTCTGGCGGCGATCGCCAACGATGTGCGCCAGGTCTGCCGCCTGAGCGATCCGGTTGGCCACGTGCTGGACGGCAATCTGCTGGACAGCGGCCTGAAGCTGGAGCGCCGTCGTGTGCCGCTCGGGGTGATTGGCGTGATCTATGAAGCGCGCCCCAACGTCACCATTGACGTCGCCAGCCTGTGCTTGAAAACCGGTAATGCGGTGATCTTGCGCGGCGGTAAAGAGACTCACCACACCAATCAGGCGACGGTGAAAGTGATCCAGCAGGCGCTGGAACAGTGCGGGCTGCCAGCGGCGGCGGTGCAGGCGATCGAAAGCCCGGATCGTGAGTTGGTGAATGAACTGCTGCGAATGGATCGCTATGTAGACATGCTGATCCCACGGGGCGGTGCCGGGCTGCATAAGCTGTGCCGCGAGCAATCGACCATTCCGGTGATCACCGGCGGTATCGGCGTGTGCCATATCTATGTAGACGACAGCGTAGACTACGACAAGGCGCTGACCATCATCGAAAATGCCAAAATACAGCGGCCAAGCGCCTGTAACTCGGTCGAAACCCTGCTGGTTAATCGGACTATCGCTAACAGCTTCCTGCCTGCATTGAGCGCGCGTATGGCCGCCGTTGGGGTAACGTTGCACGCCAGCGATAACGCCATGCCGTTGTTGCAGGAAGGGCCAGCGAAGGTGGTTGCAGTGGCCGCAGAAGATTACGATGACGAATGGCTATCGTTGGATTTGAACGTGACGCTGGTGGAAGATATCGATCAGGCCATCGATCATATTCGCACCCACGGCACCAGCCATTCCGATGCCATTTTGACGCGCTCGCTGAGCAACGCCGAGTATTTTGTCCGTGCGGTGGATTCTTCTGCGGTATACGTCAACGCCAGCACCCGCTTTACCGACGGCGGCCAGTTTGGTTTGGGCGCAGAAGTTGCGGTCAGCACCCAAAAACTACACGCCCGCGGCCCGATGGGGCTGGATGCGCTGACCACCTATAAGTGGATTGGCTACGGCGACGATTTGGTGCGCAGCTAGGTTCAGGTTTAAATGATGCTAAAGGGCGCAGTGTGTAGATACTGCGCCCTTATTGTTTCTGGCTATTGGCTCACTCGCAGCTTTTGATCATCGAGCCATCAACGCAAAAACTCCCCAGCCAAGGTATTCACGCGTGTACGCCACGTGGCGTTTAGGCGCGCTCGTCAACTGCGTCCGAACTTCCTCTGCGAGCTCATCATCGGGGTTTGCCTCCAACCATCGGCGCATCGTCAGCCACATGGCCGCTACGTACCTGTCCCAACCTTCCTGATCTGCCAACACCATTTCTACGACGTCGTAACCGAGCGTGTCAAAAGAGGTGACAAGCTCTGCCAGGGGGAGAAAGTCGGCAAGGGCAGTAGCGCCACACTCTTTGGCGATCTCTTCCGTCGGTGGCAACAGACGCCAATAAGGTTCACCGATAAGGATGATCCCGCCAGGCTTGAGGCTTTTACTCAGCAGTTCGATAGTCCCGGCGACACCTCCGGCTATCCAGGTAGCACCGACGCAGGCCGCTACTTCACATTTTTCATCGGCTACGTAACCGGCAGCGTCGTTATGGATAAACTCAACGCGTTCGGCGACACCGAGCTCCTCTGCTCGCAGCCTGGCTTGTGCACTGAATAACGGGCTCATGTCGATACCCGTACCGGTGATGTTGTAATCGCGTGCCCAGGTGCAGAGCATCTCCCCCGAACCGCTGCCGAGGTCGAGCACTCGCGTACCTGGTTCCATACGTAACACCGCGCCGAGAGTCGCGTACTTCTCGGGTGTGAACGGATTATGGATGCGGTGAGCACTTTCGCTGATAGTGAAAATACGTGGGATATCCATGACACTCTCCTTAGCGGTTGTCCAACTGGGCGCGAACATTGTTCAGCCCGCTGGTATTGATGCGATATGGCTGACCATTGACGGACTTGATCAGCTTTTTGGTTTTGAGTTTTTTGAATACGGCTAGCGTGCAGTCGCTGAGCAACAGCCCTTGGCGGCTATAACATTCAACGGAAGTGACGCGGCCGGAGGCATCTCGGACGTGCGCAATACGTCCACCTTTGGCGAGAACGTGTAAGGTACGTTGTTCCTGACGGGATAAATTCATGCTGAAAAACCTGTTAATCATCATGTGCAAAACGTGCAAACACCCAGCGGTGTCCGCATTCGATTTCGGCGCATTGATAATCAGTCCGGCCTGGAAAGGTCGGGCAGCTGATTATCGGATGATTACATTCTCCAGCATCAAAGCCTCGGTATGAGTTGAAAGGGTTTTACGGCGGGAATAGTAACACACATTATTTGTATGGGAATAAGCTGGCACTGAAAAGTGTGATCCTTGATACATCAGCGTTAATGTTGTCGCGCGGGCAGTGAAGGCGATCCAGCATACTGAATCGCATAGACTCGAACGATTAGCTTAGGTCATGCAAGGCTTTATCCACCGGTGGAGTCAGCGTGATATTCAGGAAGTCCACCGATAACCCACGACGTTCAGGCGTGCAGCACATCACACCGATTTTCGCTGCGCCTTGCGGAAAATAACATAAGCGTAGCAGCGGCCAGTGATGACCCTCCATTGAGTACTGTAATCGCAGGCTGTTGCCTTTGCGGGTCAAGCGAAGCCAGAACTCACGTGGATCCCCCGCAAAGGTGCCGGTTGCCCAGTCTGAGTTCTCCAGCGTCAGCACGCTGCCTATTGCGGGGGCACCGTCGTTAAACTCAATACCGGCTTTAAGCCAGTGCTGGTCATCGGTCATGAACATGATCCCGGCCTGGTCATACAGCGTGGTGAAGTCCGCGCAGACCTTTACCTGAAAAGTGAAATCTTCACTGACGTCGGTGGCGAAGATGTGCCCTGAAAAACGCTCAAACCCGTACCAGGTTTTTTGCCAGAAGTCGGTTTTGTCATTTGTGACAACGCTTAACTTACCGTGATCGCACTGCCATTGTTCAGGTTCATTAATCCAGTAAAAGGAATCAAGCATCAGGCCTCCCAGGGGCAAAAAATACACGTTTGTCTACCGGAAATCAGTTTACGCCTTTGTCGATACAATGACTTCCCCAAAGCCCATCGTCTTTCTACGAGATGATGCGCCAGATCAGCGTCATAAATTGGACTATCGCTATCCATTCATCCGGCCGCGTTGTTACGATCAATGATCAAGATAGAGATAGTGCATCCAGCTTGTCATGCGCAGCAGCACCTTACGCATTACGGAAACATGGGTAAAGTGGTCGGAATACACCGCCACCTGGGCAAATATCCCATCTGGCAAAGCATCAACATCCGCATTCGGCTCTAACTCAATCACCGCCAGCACGCCATCGGAGCCGGGTATCATGCTCAATGATTGCAGGGTTCCCTGCGCCTGGTACGTCCCGCTGGGAACGACGGGAAGTATGCTGGTCAGTCTCCCCTGAAACACCTGGCCAGGTAGCGCATTGAAGACGATCTCGGCTTGATCGCCCGATTTCAGGCGTAACAGCGAATTTTGTCTGAATTGCGCGACGATTTGCCGTTTTTGCTGCGGGATAAACACCATCACCGGGCGCAGTGGCAGCGCTGCCGCGTAGGTTCCTGGGCGGATAAGCACCTGGGTTACATAGCCATTACTGGGGGCGCGAACCACGGTTTGGTCGAGATTGTATTTGGCTTCTGTTAACTGGGCACGGAGGCTGACTATCTGCGACTGTTCTCCGTTGACGACGCTGCTTAACTGGCTTTTTATCTGTGCCTGTTCAGCCAATGAACTTTTCACCAGCGCATCCTGCGCCAGAAAATTTTGCCTGGCGTTATCAATGTCGCTTTCGGAGAACGGGTTTACCCTGGCCCGGCTTCCTCTAAGATAGCGCTGGTAGTCTTTATATAAACGATCGCGTTCGGCAATCACCCCCGAGGTATGGGCGACGGCTTCATCTAATTGCCCCTGGAGCACCTGGATGCTATGGATTGCCGTCATTAAATCGGCCTGTAATCTATCGACACGTGCCTGGTATCGGGTGGGCTCTATTTTAAAAAGTACGTCCCCTTTTTTTATAAAGGTATTCTGCTTATCAGTGACCTCACTGACAATGCCGGTAACTTGCGGAGTAATGGGAATGGAAACCACGGCCTTTTGTGCTTGAAAAGTATAAGGGTGGTTATAATTCATTAATAAAATCAGGGCGCCGACTAAAACAACGCCACCCAATGCTGCGGTGGGGACCGTCCATTTGTTTACCGGGATTTTAAATATTTTGAATATGCCATAGGCCAACGCGACATAGGTAAGAATAATGAGCAAGTCCATGCAGTTACTCCGCAGAAGGTGTTTTGGTTTCGCTGATGCTCTGTTCCAGCTCGGTTATTCTTTGCTCTAAGCGGGCAAAGGGATCTTGCTGGCCTTGCATGCCCCAACCGCGCTCTGGGCGATACAACGTGGCCCATATCCATAAAAAAGGCCACATCACATGCAGAGTAAACAAACTGACCCAACCCGCAACATGGATCGCGTCTGCATGCGGATGATTGCGTGATTTTGCAATCAGATAAGGAATGTCATGGAGAATAATGATCCCGTAAAAAATAACGAGGAAAACAACAATGAGTACGCCTAACGCAAAGTAATTTAAGAACATGGTGGCCTCGGCTAAGTAAACTCACCCGACGGATTAGGTACGTGCGCTATGGGTTGCGCCACCTTGTCTGTTAGGCGTGTAGTAGTGGGTTATCATTGACTGTAGTGGATAATAATTTATGAATAGTGATATTTTTCATCTACTTTGGCAGTGCACGCCGACAATGACATGTCGGTAGATAAAACACCTAAGGCAATGCTAAAAGGATGTCTTTTCATATATCCTCTCGGTGGGGAGAGGTCAGTTCATAAAATATAGCACCATCCAAAAAATCTGGCGGTATGAGAACATTTTTGTTGGCGATTTATCAGCAACCTTGGTCGTTAACGGGGCTAAAATGGTAGTGTCTATGAACCCATTTCATAAGTTCTGTGCGAACTGGCAAGGTTTACGTCAACCAAGGAAATACGCATGCTGAAAGAAAACTTCAATGAGCTACAGGTTTTTCTCGCCGTGGCGAGGGAGAGAGTTTTTACCAAAGCGGCGGGCGAACATGCGGTGCGCAGCCTGCTATCACGGTGCCAGCCACGCTCAACGGCTGCGCGGATCAGTTCAACGGCCTGACGCGTATCCGTTGCCGAAGCTCAACCCCATGCAGCCCAGGCCGAGCGCTGACACTTCCAGCCCGGACTTACCGAGATAACGTGTTTGCATTCGGGAGTTCCTCCTATTTTATCGTTAAACGTCGAGTTTGCGGCTGGCTAGCTATTCCACCCTGGCCGGATCGCGATGCGAGAAGAAAGCGCTGGTCGCGGTATCGATCGGCCGATCTGTGGTGTGTGAAAAGTTTTACTCGGCGTGATTTAATTGATTAGAGGGAGTAATTCGCTAGGGTTAATTAGCAGGATTCATTAATAAGCGAATGAACCCTGCTGTTTGTGCTGGTACTGCGGATTTTTTGTGGCTGACCTGGTCGGCAATCTTAGCCTGGCAGGCGAATTGGCCCAAGCTCAACTGAGCAAGGTAAAGACTGCACACATAAGGTTAATCATAGTACAGCGTATAGTGCAGCAAGCGGCTAAATGATCCTGAATTAATCGGCCCCGTTTTAGCGATGTAAGCCGAGAAAAGCAGGGTGTTATCGCCTTTTTTAATTTTTTGGCCGCTATTCTTTTTGCCAAAATACAGCGGGCTGCCATCACTGTCCAGCAGCCCTAACGCGATACCACTCATGCCATCAACCGGAATCAAACTGCCAGATGCGCCGGTCCCCGTTCTGTCGAACGCAATCTTGACGTTCTTATTTTCTGTATCGCAGCCGTATAAATTGATGAGGAAGGGCACCGGTGTAGATTTCCCTTTGGCATCAAGCTCGGAGCTGGATATTTCGCCCATGTTGATCGTTTGATTATCATCACCGACCACGATATTGCAGGTGGCGACAGTAATCCTGCCCACAAACTGAGTGCTACTGCTCGCCTTGATTTCCGCATGAGCAGCGGTGGGCAACAGCGTTGCGGCAAATAGAAGTAAACATTTGCTGTTCATCATTGCTTTCCTTCCCAATAACATTCACGGCATGGCAACTTCGAAGGTCAGCACCTGGCTGTATTCACCATCCTTGATTTTTTTTAGATCCTTGGTGGTGGCGGATATTTCAGCCCGCATCCTTTTTGATTCGCTGATGCTGCTGATATCACTAATAAAGCTGGAGTATTTTTGGTTGAATTTCAAGTATGCACCTTTACCTAAATCAAACAGCTTGAGGCCGATACCCTGTGGCGCTCCTGAGCTATGGCTAATCCCCCAAAAGGTCGAGCTGATTGGGTAACCGCCTTGGGTTTTGATTTCACCGGGCAGATTATAGGCGCTACCCATACAGGTGGTGGATTGGTCTGGTCCTTTTATCACGGTCATGGTGAAGTCCTCACTACGGACTCTGCCACGGCTGAGATCGTCAGAGGAGATCGGCTGGAATGCCACCACATCCGGGGTGACAACGGTCAAGGTACACTGCTTGATCGGTGGTCTCATCGAACCGCCCCCGCCTCCGCTACCGATGCTGCTGTTAGTACCGCAGGAAGTCGATCCGTCATTTCCGTTTAGGCCGCAGATAATCAAGTAGGGGGTGCTGGTTGTTGACCAGGCCATATCGGTATCCGAGCCAGAAATTATCCACAGGGCGCCGACCGAGTCTTGCAGATCATAGAAAGGGTTAACGTTATAATCGGTTTTAAATATTTTGGGTTGTACGCGAAAATTAAACGTTAAACTCTTGGTATAGCGTGGCGTGGCGAGCTCCAGATCCCAGCAAGTTTTTTGGCATGGTGCCAAAGTGGTATCGTTCCAGGTAAACTGCTTATCGTGTTCCATGTTTTCAATATTGCTAAAGGTTCTCTGCGAACCGGCACCGGAGATCGTTAAGGTCAGGTTTTTCCATACGTTAGAATTGGCAGGGATGGGAATATCCAGATCGCTGGCCTTGGAAAACTTATAGGTGATCATCTCTGCTTTATCGCCAAAGTTGATGCAGATTACCCTGGCGGTTTGGCTGGTGGAGTAGATGCCGTTGGGAATTTTCCAGATATCTTTTTTGTCACAATGCTTAATACCCTCTTCGTCTTGATAACAATTAATATCTTCAGTGCCCCTTTGGATCCTTCCCTTGATCAGGCTACCGAGGCTTACGGCAGGAATGAGGCTAGGGCTTGGCGTCCAATCGCAGGCAATAACTGACTCAGCCCAGGCGGTGTTAACAGAGAAAAGCCCTATACAGAAGCTCAGGATAAACTTGATCATAATAATAGCCTCAATATCAAGGGCGACTTTTATCGTCTTTTACCACATCGCACTGGCTCGCTGTGCAATGATAATTTATTGCGTTATAAGAGCCATAATCATTAATGTACTGTAGTTGGATGGCCTGGTTTTTTACCAGCGCGTTTGGCACAGTGACGTCACTCAGCGGCTTAAGCGTTATAGCCTCATCCGACAGTGATAGCGGTTTGCTCGCTACGCTGAGGGTCGGGATAACGATATAAAAAGGCGTAGGATTGACGATCTTCACGCCATTATTGACGGGGGTAAGCACTAACTTCTCTTGCCAAACCTCCATGGCCATTTTTTTCAGGCTCGCAGGGCGGTAGAAGACCTTTATTTTAATCCGTAAAGCTAACTGCACGACGTTGCTCTTTTCAGATTTTGGTGGGATCTCCTGCAGGTTATAGAAGAACAATGACTCTCTATCCTGAGGTAATTGAGCCGCAGCCGGCAACGGGGTAATGTTTACCTGCACTGTAGTGTCTTGTTCCAGCCGTTGTAGCGGTGGCAGCACGGTAAGGGGGGAGTTTATTTTTTCTTCATTTTCATTTTCTAGCCAGCTTTGTGCCAGATAAGGTAATTTTTTACTGTGGTTAATAATATTAACCGGTGCCGATTTTTCATCACCCATCATAATCACGCGAGTTCTATCAATAGAGATCGCCGCGTTGGCCTGGGAGACGCTAAAACCTGCTAGCATCAGGATAAAAAATAGCTTGGTAGCCTGTGGGAACATGGGAATATCCTTGTGAGATTATTGGGTTTTACATACCGTAGAAGAGGTGAAAGACAGCGATACATTCTGGCCCTGCAGGCTGAAGAAACAGTGTCGGCCAGCCGCATCCATCGCTTTTAGGGTGGAATCACTGCTGACTCCGGAAATATAGACCTCGCCATTTTCACCCACCATGCCAACGCTTCTCTTCTCAGCAGCGTCTTCAACGGTGGTGCCAAACGGGATCGGTCGGCCCTGGGGATCGGTTAACCGAATAAAGGCTTTGATCCCCCGGTAAACCTTGAGTCTGCGATAGCCAATCGCCCCTTTGGTTAGCACCGTTTGGATGTTGGCGACTGAACCATCAACATCATCGGGGAGTCGTTTAGTATCAATCGAGTAATCGGTACGGTAATATTCCGGGACGTCGTTGATGATGGCCAAGCCTTGGGCGTTGGTGGGCTCGTTGCGGTCTCCATTGCCAACGTAAACACCGGCAATACCCTTAGTGTCGAGCAGCAGTCTTGAGTTTCCGGCGTAGCCGTCACGGTGCATAACGGTGCCATGAGCGGTGGTCGTGAACCCGGACTTGATGCTGCCGCCCAGATAGTAATCGTCGTCACTCATCGATGCGTTTAAGGTGGTGGCGACCTTGGCCATTTTTTGCGAGGAGTTGGCATTGATCTTACCTTGCCGCAAGCCCTCATAGGCGTTGGCGCCAACGGACCAGGTATTATTGGGGTCAACATTATTGGTATAGGACAGGCTCGGTGATAATTTACCGTTATTGGTACGCATAGCGGTATTCATATAGCTTTTGGCACCTAATGGGATATTAAAACTCAGGTAGATTGAGTTGTTGTTTTTCTGGCTCTGTGAATAAAAGCTTTTCTTATACTCTGTGCGGTTTACCGAGAGATAGGTATTGATATTTTTCAGGCCGGCGAAGTCAAAGGATTTTGACACGCTTAACCCGTAGGTATTACTGTCGGAAACGTCCTGCCAGTAGGTTTGCTTGGTATAAATGGCGTTCAGTGAGAACCCGAGATCGCTAAAGCTCTTGCTGGCGACGATATTGTAACTTTCCTTGCTGGTGCTGATATAATCCGGGCTAGTTTTCAGTGTGATAAAATCATTGAGCGTCAGGAAGCTTTCCTCTGAGAAACGGTAGCCCGCAAAGGTAATTTGGCTATCAATGCTGTCGAACATTTTCGAGTAGTTGAAACGGTAGCTTTGGCCCCGCGGGCGGGAGTCTGTCAGCTGTGCATCGGTGTGGGTCAAGTCGAAGGATAGGGCACCCAGTATGCCCATATCGTAACCAATACCCCCGTTGATAGCGTAGTACTGTTTATCGGTAAGGATAAAGCCGCCAAACAGTGACGTTCCTGAAAAGATGCCGAGAGAGGCTTCACCGGTGGCGAGATACGGATTGAAACTTCCATTGTTATTTGATTGCCCCATCATGACTTTATATCTGACATGACCGGAACGCGTCAGGAAAGGAACGTTGGAGGTTTGAATGGTTGACGTTCTCTCCTCACCATTTTCCTCGCGGATGGTTATTTTTAACTCGCCAGAGGTCATGTCGGTGAGATCGTTGATGATAAAGTTGCCGGGCGGCACCAACTTTTCATAGATAACGTTATTATCACCCCGGGTGATGATAATTTTGGCGTTGCTGTTGGCAACTCCTTCGATGACCGGCGCATAGCCACGCAATGCCGGTGGCAGCATGCGATCGTCGCTGACAATGGCAACCCCGGTATAGTCAATGGCGTCGAAAACATCGGATGAAAGAAAGTTTCTGCCGAGAGTTAAATGAGCACCGGCATCATTGAGTGAGCGCGCCAGGTAAGCCGTTGGCGTGCTGAAGCGCGATTGCTTTTCGCCCTGCCGGCCTTTATATAAAAATGCCTGATGGTGACTTCTCAGGCGCCAGGAACCGTAGTTCACACCGGCAGTCCCGTAGCCAGATAATGACAGGTAGTTTGAACCCTGCTTATTCTGATAGACGTTGCCACTGGCGTTATAATCAAGCAGGATGCCGGGAATGCCTTCATCCCATTGCGCCGGTGGTATCCAGTTGGGATCGTTATACTTTAACGCTGCCTGCGGGATCGTCAGCAGCAGTTCGCTCTTTTTACGATCGATTCTCACCGTGCTGCCTGCATAATCCTCAACGATAATGCAGGTGCTATCCCCTGGTGCGTGGTGTTCCATTATTCCCTGCAAGGCACTACTTTTTAAATCAAATTTCTGCAACAGTTCCGGGGTAAAGCAAACCTTGCTGTCCCCCTCGATGTCGATTAACTGGAACTGGAGGGTGCCAACAGTTCTATTATTCAACTTTAACGACAGCAGGTAGTTTCCCGCTGGAATATAATCAGGACGTGAAAAATTACTCAAGCTGATACTCTGTTTATCGAGGATGTCCAAGGCTCTGGTCTCAAACTCAATATCATTGTTTTTTGCATAGGCTGAGTGTGCAACAATGATAAAAAACAATAGGGATGAAGCGGGTGAGTAATTTTTCTTATTGTTCATGATAATAGTTTCTGAACGTCGGTAAGTAGCAGGCTTGGCCAAGCCATACCTGCTAGGTGATAATTACTACTGGATTTGGGGGTTTTAGAGATAGGTCAGAGAGAAGCTGGTCAATGCGTCATAGTGACCGGCAATAACCGCTTCCCCATCCAAGGCAACGACCTGAGCGGAGAATTGCAGGGTGTTGTCTCCGGTGCGCAAGCTATAAGGCTCGGATTTTGTCGCAATCTTAACCTGCTTGTTGGCGGCATCTAACAGACGGATGGCCAAACCCTTGGCATCACCGGTGACCCCCAGGAAACCATTGGCACCACCGACAGACATGCCATCGAAGCGGACGTTGACTTTGGTTTCGGCGGCAGCCTTGGGATCAAATGTGCAGCCGATAAGTTTGATTTTAAACTCGATAGGGGTGCTGTAACCGATAGTGGTCAACTGGGAGTCGGCAACCTGTCCCAAGTTGATCGATTGGTTGTCGCCATCAATACCTGGAGCTAAACCGCAAGGGGCTTTTAACACCGAACCTTTGAACAGGATCTGGCCATTGCCTTGGGAACCAGGGGGAACCTCAGCCAGAACGGTACCGCTCAGCGCTAAAGAGGCTAATACGGTAGCGGCTAGCAGGGTTTTCTTGATAGTCATTTTTAATCTCCATATTTACATGCTGTCTTTGGTATAAATCGGCTATACCTTTCCTTGAGGTTACTTATATAAAAGACCTCACACATAGCGCCTTATCTTGTTGCCAGGTGTGAGATCTCTTAAACACCGTAAATCATTAGCTAGGTGTCCTTTTTAGCTTGTCTTCCCTTGAGGATAGGCAGACTTACACAGTATCCTGGATTACTCACTGTCCATTTTTGTTGTTAATTTTGGTATATGTAATAATTATTATTAATTATAAATTAGAGGAGTTATAATTATAGTGGCAATATTTATTAAACCCTTTTAATTCAATCTGTTAGTTTGTTTTTTATGTTATAATTTTTAATAATTTTTACAATCATTGACATTATTTGGTATTATCGGTAGGTTATGTGTTTTTTGATTTTCTGCGTATTTTTAGCGATAAATAAACTGAGAGTGGAGTTTGTTGTGTGGTCGTTTCAATAATCAATGGTAGGAGGCGTGAGATTGGTCTAAGTGAGGATTTAGATGCTGCAGTGGAGATTTATTATAATGCGATTCATAAAATTTATATGACTCATCCTCTCTATTTTAAAGTGATGTTTAAAGCCAATCGGAATATTATTTTTTGGTCCATGTTAGGTGGTTATTACACCTTTAAAAACCCTTCTTTTAAAGGGGTTAAGAAGCTTTGCATTAACCATGAATTGTTAAGTGCTAATGCCTTGGATTCATTCATCTCTTTCTTGCAGGTAGGAGGGCGCTTGGCGATCAGGCGTGATGAACAGGATAAACGCAAATTAACTTACCAACCGACAGCCAAAGGGGTAAATGAGGTTCGTGAGTTGATTGATACCCTGCTGCTGGCTTACGCGATGATCTACCCTGAGTTCGCTCTTGCACAGAGGTTTGATCACGATGATTTCATGGCGGATTTTTTCAAAAATTATATACAAGTCATAGGGAAAGAAATGTTTGTGTATGACGTTGTGCCAGATAGCCGTGCATTTTTGACCAAGGATGGGGGGCATATGATGATGTTTCACCTGTATATGGAAAGTCTCAGGCAAAGAACGTTAACGGTGCAATATAATTACTTAAAAGTATCGACGGAGTTTTCGGTATCCCGCTCACATATCAAGCGATGTTTTCAGGCAGCCGAGCGGTTAGATTTATTGAACTTGAGGCAAGATGGCAAGACCATTGAGCTTAAACCCCGTTTTATCGATATGGTCAGAGAGGCCTTCTGTTTTTACCTGGCGAGCGTGGAATATGGCGTTTTTGGGGCGCGTTAATCGGGTCCAGGCATGCCAGCCTTAACTGAATGGTAGGGTCTCACATATTCGACCGTAGGGGCGCTGCATGCTGCGCCCGCTTTGACTATCAGTGGGTGAGTTCAGAGCATACATCTTCACCAGGGCGCAGAATAGTATCCTGACGTAACAGAAATTTTTGTATCTTGCCCGAAGTGGCAACGCTTGCAGATGAACTTATTATGGCAGTTTCGTGGCTTCAAGCCTCACTTTGTAAGGCAGGCCCAAATCCCAGCGGCTTTGCCAGTGCGCGATGAACTGCCTGGTAACGTCGGGCATATAGCGCAGTACTACCACGTTTTCGCTATTTTGTGTTTCAGCTGAGGGAGCATAGTTAAACGAGCCGGTTTCCACCGTCTTGCCATCGACAATAATCGTCTTGTCGTGCTGAATATGATAATGCCCATCGATGCGCATCTGTATGCCGTGAGTGGCCGCGTAGTTAATTGCAGCCTGGCTGGCTTTGCCCTGATTCCGGCGTTTATCGACTACCACGCGCACCTCCACTCCACGATTGTGCGCCGCTACCAGCGCCTGGGTGATATCGGGTGCCTGGAAAGAATAACCGATCATTTGGATGGACTGATGTGCGTGGCCGATAATATTCAGCACCAACGCCCGCGCCGAGCCTTCTGGCGAAAATCCCACTTGCACGTGTGTGGCCGCATTGGCAGCGGTGGGCAAGGCGACGACAGCGATCAGCGCTAGCCAATTGATCCGGTATTTAAACAATTTTGTGCTCCACGGTGAACGCGGTAGGAATAACAAAGCGGCCAGGTTCGCTGAGTTTAACTTGGTCGCAGGGGACATTTCACGACTAAACGGGTTGATCAATTGACCTCTATCAAAATAGTCAACAATATGTCATCTGGAAGATGCTCAGGCTGAAGCCAGCGTCACCTGACCTCACAAGATTTTAACTTTTTAACGGATTAAGCCTGATGGATAACCTTGCTCAGCTGTTCTCCTCCCTGCAAAAACGCTTACGGCCGGAAGACGTGGCTGAACTGATCCTCACGCAGTTGGGAGATTCCCTGACTCCAGTGGAAACGGCTCAGCTACGGCAGGCAGCGACTGGGTCACTGAAGTCCGGCCTGGTACAGATGACCTCGATGATGCAGGAATTTCGTCAACCGGTCGCTCCAGAGAAACAGGTGGCGAAGGCAGGAGAGTTATTTGCTGGTGCCCCGGTGTTGGACAGCGTTGATTGCAGCGATATTCAACAGGTTCGCCAACTGATTGAGCAACTGTCGGTGGAGATCCAGAAAGCTCCAGGCAGTAATAATTTTATCGTCGACCGTTTCAGCCGTGCGCAGCGGCGACAGGCGGGCATGGATATCTCCAAACGGCGCTATAACAAGCTGTTCCGTTTTCTGCAGCGCTTTGAGAGCAAGCTGGCGACCTACCAACTGGAAACGCAAAAATACCAGGCGACCCGGATGGCCAAATCGGGGCTGGCAATGATGATCCGCTATGAGGATTTTGCTTCCACGCCGGACGTTGCCTGCTTTATTGCCTGGCTTTCCGCCCGCATGAACCGCCGCAGCGTGTTTACCAACCAGGCTCAGGATCGTGCTTTTGACCAGATTGGCGAGATGCTGCTGGCGCGGGTACAACAGGCGCCGACATCGGCGGGCTGGTACGCCATTGCCCATATCATGCCGGAACGTGACATCGTAAAGCACCTCGACGATCGGCAAAAGCTGAGCTTGTTCACTCTCTATCTGGCACAGCTCAACGAGCTGGCCGGATTGCTGCAATTGATCTGGCAACGCAATACCTTCAATCGCCAGACCATGATAGTAAAGCGTGGCGATGACTCCTCTACCTGGAATGCCCTGGCTGGAGCCTGGAACAGCGCCAGGCAAGGTTGGCTTGCGCTGGCTGTCGTATTAGGCATGGAGGAGATGGTCGAACAGATGTGCCTAGGTAAAGTGCTACGCCTTATGGCTGGGGACGTCGCCGCCTGGCACTATCAGACTGGCGGTGGGTTGGAGCCGGATACTCAGGTGTGGGCGCATCTGCCGTTGCCTTGGGAAGTGTTTTCTGGTGCCAGCAGTTGTACCAAAGCCGATGTGCAGCGGGTCTGCGCGCAGTTTGGCGTCGATCCTTATAACAAGGGTTGGATCGGCCCACGCCGCAATCGGCAGGCAGTGCCTTTTGTGCCAACGCCGGAGCTGGTTCATGGCGTGGTGGTGGATAAGCCGGAGATCGCCCTGATACTGCGCAAGGCGGGCTATTTTTCCGGTAAAGGCGGTTAGCCCGCTTGACCGGGCTGACGGCTCGTAGATAATAGCCCAAACTCTGGTATAGCTCAGTGGTAGAGCAGTCGGCTCTCCATCCGACTGGACACAGGTTCGAGCCCTGTTGCCAGAGCCTTTCATTTTGCTTGTTCCGTAACGCGAACATCGTCTCTTCTTCCCATGGCTGCCTGTTTAACCTCTTTGCCAAGACGCTGGATAATATCCTGACGTAGCAGGAATTTTTGTATCTTGCCTGAGGCGTTACGCGGCAGGTTGTCCACCACCACCAGGTGTTCAGGGTATTTGTATTTGGCGACCCGCTTGCGGCCAAAGAACGCGATGACCTCCTCCAGGGTGAGTGAGCCGTAAGCGGCCTTCAGCACCACGTAGGCGCAGGATCTTTCCCCTAATCGTTCATCCGGCATGGCGACAATCGCGGCATCATGGATACGTGGATGTTGCATCAGGATATCCTCCACTTCGCGGCTGCTGATATTTTCCCCGCCACGCACGATAATATCCTTCTTGCGGCCGGTAATTTTAATGTAGCCGTCGGCATCCATGCGGCACAGGTCACCGCTGTAGTACCAGCCATCCTCATCCAGCGATCGGGCAGTCAGCTCGGGCTCATCCAGATATCCCATAAATACGTTGGGGCCACGTGAGGCTTCTTCGCCTTCTTCACCGTTGGGGAGTGGGTTACGCTCTTTATCCACCACTTTGATTTCTATCCCAGGTGCGGCAAAACCGTCGGTGTTGATCACGCGGGAAAGGGGATCGTCCAGGTTGACCACCGCGTGTGGCGAACTTTCCGTCGAGCCGTAGACGCTGAGTAGTTTAATGCCCATTTGCAGGCAATCCTGGGCAATTTTTTTCGGGATGGTGGTGCCGCCGCACAGGAAGAAGCGTAACGATGAGATGTCGTGCGGCTGTTGTTGCAGGGTGCATAACAGGTCATAGACAAAAGGCGTTGCTCCGAGCACGCAAGTACAGCGCTCTTGTTGCAGCAGGGCAAGGCAATCGAGCGGATTAAAGATATCCAGCAGAACGCTGCGTGCGCCAATCAGAAAGGGGGCCGTCACGCCGTGCAAGAAACCGGTCGCATGCCCCAGCGGTGCGGGCATCAGAAAGGTATCCAGCCAGGTGAGATTAAGCCGCGCGCAGTAGGCACGCTCGCTGGCCAGAATATTATTGTGCGTCAGCATCACGCCTTTGGGTTTGCCTTCGGTACCGGAGGTGAACAGCACGGCGGCCAGCTCATCGCCATGCACGCTGACCGGTGTAATCAGTGGTGGAACATCCCGTAGCAACTGGCTAAGTGCGGGGACGGTTGTTGCGGGGGAAAGCTTATCAACGGCCACCACCTCAAGCAGGCCAGGTATTTGATCGCATAGCGGCAAGATGAGCTCAATTGGCCGGGTATTTCTGAACGAGGTTGGCGCGAACAGCACCTTGGCCTGGCATTTGTTCAGCACCCAGACCAGCTCTGCCTCTCGCCAGGAGGGAAGCAGGGGAACGGAAACCGCCCCCGTTTTCAGGCAGGCCAGGTAGATCACGGTAAACTCACACCAGCCGGGAAGCTGAAAGGCGATGCGGTCACCCGGTTGAATACCGCAGGAGATCAGCCATGCTGCCAAGCTACTTGCCGCGCGGTCGAGGGCGGCATAGGTATAGGAAGTTCCTCTATTGTCGATCACGGCAATCTTTTCCGGCATGGCCTGCTGGGTTTGATGCCAGTAATCGGCAAGCGAGGCATCGCCCCAAAAACCCTGTTGCCGGTATTTGGCCCGGCGCTCAAGATTGAGTTTTATCGTGACACTCATTGGTTTATCTCTATTCATTATTTCTGGGGGGGTGAACTGTTCTGGTCCGGTAAACATTGCCCCTCACCCTAACCCTCTCCCACAGGGAGAGGGGACCGATCGAGCGTGTTTGAAATTGTAGTGACTCACCTTTGATGAGTGAGGAGCGGTTTGCTGAGAGGGTCTCTTTACTGCCAAAAGTGCAAGGGCTATCAGCTCCCTCTCCCTACGGGAGAGGGTTGGGGTGAGGGGCTGGCACGCTCTTTCAGACAGACGCTAACAGGATCAGCCGTAGCGAAACTCGACGCCAAACGTCCCCAAAGGATATTCCCACTGCTCAAGAATGGTGTCGCCGCACAGCACGCGGCAGGTTCCGCATTCCAGACAACCGGCAGAATCGAAATGGATATTGCCTGTGCTGTCTTGCTTATACAGCCCGGCAGGGCAAGCCAGCATCAGCTTACGGAACTCCTCCATGTTGGGGTTATCCACCAGAATGATGTGTGGATGGCCTTCATTAACATGGAACTTGTTGATGCCCAGTTTGACGTCTACGTTGACCGGATTTTCGCTGCTCATAGCGCTGTCGCCCCCTTGATGCCGTCTTTCAATAAATTCATCAGCCCAATCTGTTTCACCCTTTTCATTAGAGCCTTGCGCACGGGCTGGGTAGGGCTGCCATCGATAGTGAACATATCCCCCATGATGTCCGCGACCATGCGCGGATACTGCGTAAACAGGCGCGGGTTTTCCATCAGCGCAGGGATTTTGCGGAAGTGGTGCACCTCATGCATCACGCAGTTTTGCTCCAGAGCGTGCTTATACTCTCCTAGGCTACTGGCGGAAAAGTTCTGCCGCTGCTTGGCCGCGATGGCCGTATTGGCAGCCGCCTGTGCCGATGCAATGGCCAGATCCATGCCGCGTATGGTAAAGCCCAGGTTCAGGCAGAATCCTGCCGCATCGCCGACGATCATTACGCCGCCGTCAGCCAGCGTGGGTATCATCGCCTTGCCACCTTCCGGAACCAGGTGAGCACCGTACTCCAGCAGCTTTCCCCCCTGGATCAGCGGGCGAATGGATGGGTGCTGCTTAAAGTCCTCCAGCATCTGGGGCACGCTTTTCCCCGCGTGGCCAATCTCTCCCAGACCGCATACCAGCCCTAGAGAGAGGGAGTCCCGGTTGGTATAGAGAAATCCTCCCCCCATCAGGCCGTTGGACGGGGAACCGGCAAACAGCCAGGCGGCCCCGTCATTGCCAGAGAGGTTAAAGCGATCTTCGATCACCGAGGGGGATAAACCGATAAGCTCTTTGACGCCTACGGCATAGTGATGTGGCGAAGAAGGGGGCAACAGGTTAATCGAGCGGCCGAGCATGGAATTCACGCCGTCAGCCAGGATCACTATGTCAGCCTTCAGGATATCGTCGCCCGCCTGCACGCCGGTGACCTGATTACCTTCCCGTATCAGCGCGTCGACGCGGACGCCCGAGATAAACTGTGCTCCCGCCTGTTCGGCTTTTTCCATCAACCAGGGATCGAACCGGTTGCGCAGCACGGTATAAGACGCCTGGGCGGCAATATCCGGTTTCTCGCTGTGAAAATCGAGCGTGACGGCGCTTTCCTCCGTCATGAATGAGATCTTCTCGCGGGTGACCTTGCGCTCTACTGGCGCCTCCTGTGCGAACCCAGGCATGATGCGTTCCAGGCTATGGGCATACAGGCGGCCTCCGGTCATATTCTTACTGCCAGCGCTGTTGCCACGCTCGATGACCAGCACATCCAACCCGGCCTGCGCCATCACGTAGCTGGCTACGGCACCAGCGACGCCAGCACCGACCACGATGGCATCAAATTTATCGTCCGACATGCTTATGCTCCCTATCTCGCCGCGGGTGTGCGGCGAGATGCGTGCAGTGAATCAAAGGGTTAACGACCTAACTGGTCGATCAGGGCTGGGACCACTTTGTAAATGTCGCCCACCAGGCCGTAGTCGGCATAGTTGAAGATCGGGGCGTTTTTGTCCTTGTTCACCGCGACAATGATCTTGGCGCCGTTGCCGCCGACCATATGCTGGATCTGCCCGGAAATGCCCAACATCAGGTAGAGATCGGATTTCAACTGCACGCCAGATACCCCGATATAGCGCTCGCGTTCCATCCAGTTTTCGCCCTCGGCGATAGGGCGAGAGCAGCCAACTTCTGCTCCTAACAGGGCTGCCAACTCATGGACCATTTTCAGGTCGTCCTGTGCAGCCAGCCCACGTCCGACACCAACCACGCGTTTGGCCTTGCTGAGATCGACGCTGCTCAGCGCTTTGGCACGGCGCTCCTTGCAGAGGATTTCCTGGCGCGGGGTAACATAGCTGAGTTGAGTGACCAGGCAGTCATGAGCCGGGTCGGCGGCGGCAGGCTCCATCACGCCGGGAGCCAGGGTGATGATGGCAGTGGTGGTATTGATTTTTTCCTTACCGAAGGCCAATCCGCCGTACATACGGTGTTCGGCGATGAAATCAGCCCCGTCGACGTGCACGGCGGTCACATCGTTCACTACCGCTGCGTTCAGTAACACACCCAGGCGGGCGGTGAGTGCTTTACCGCGTTTGGTGGCTGCCATCAGCACCAGGGCCGGAGTCTGTTCGCCGTTGACCTCTTTCAAGATGTCCGCCAGGGTTTCAGCATAATTTTCAATGCGCTGCAGTGTGGAGGTTTTCTCCAGCACGTAGATGCCATCGGCACCCAGTGACTTGAGCCTGGCAACCTGTTCGCTGTCCTGCACGATGGCATAAACATGCTCGCCCCACTGGCGTGCGCCTGCCATCAGTTCGCCGTAGCGCTCAACGTTGTCGCTGAACACCCATACGTTTGTCAGTTTACTCATGATGATTTTCTCCAGTCGTGGGTTAGTTCAGCGCTTTTTTCAGATGGTCCGCCAGCTCGGCAATGGCTTCCGGCGAGTCGTTTTCCAGAATGATTCGTTGGCGCTGTTTCTGCGGCGGTACGGTGATCTCGACCAGCTCGGCCAAAGGCGGCGTCTGGCTCCAGGCAATGTCATTGGCTTGCCACTGATTGACCGGCTTTTTGCCGGCGCCGAGGATCGCCTTCATCGTCGGAATGCGGGGAACGTTAATATCTGAGGTCACGCAGATAACCGCTGGAAGTGGTAGTTCAAGCACCTCGACCTCTTCTTCGAGCGTGCGCTCAACCAGTACACGTTCACCGGCAAATTGGATCTGGCTGACGGCATTAACGGTAGGGAGCTGCAAGATTTCCCCAACCAACAGGCCCACCTGCTGGGCATATAAATCCCCGGAACCTTCACCAAACAGCATCAGATCAAAGCCGATTTTGTCTGCGGCGGCAGCCAGCGCGTGTGCGGTATCCATCGGCAGCGCATTTTCCAGTTGCGCATCCTGCACCAGATAAAGCTCATGAGGGCCGCGCGACAGCACGTCCTTACGCACCTTGGAGTTTTGCAGCAGCGAGCCGCCCACGCAGAGTGCGGTAATGTGATCGTTCTCTGTTGCCAGCTGGGTGGCGGCCTCGATCGCATTTAAATCGAACTGGCTGATTTTGGCTTCGGCGTGATCGAAATCGAGCGTACGTTGTGCGGTAACCACAATATCTTGCTCTTCGGGGACCAGCTTAAAGCAGGTTATTATTTTCATGGTATCTCCTGTGGGTCGCTCGCTGGCGGCAGAGAGCGTTCTATCAGCGGAAAGGACAAAAAGCATGACAATATATTGCGAGTGCGCAGGGGGATTTACGACTGGATAATCTGTTTTTGTTGCTAACAATCTTGCAAAAAAACGGCTAATAACGGATGGATTGTTGTGCGGGAAAATGGTTTGCCAATGAGCAAGGTAAGCTGGCGGCGCGATCGTGGTGATTTTATTTTCGTGCCATCTTGCACGTGGGGCAAACTATCTTGTTTTAGTCGTCTGGGCTCATATTGTATATTGTTTTCTGTCGCTCTATTTTAGCCACTGATCATTTTGCCAAAGCCAACGTTTTTGTGTGGAGGTTGCCATGTTTCAGCGCTGTTTCGATAATAAAAAAGAAGCCCTTTTTGCGCAGGGGATGACGCCAAAGCTCTCGCGGTTCGTCATCAGTGACGATCCCAACTGGGAGTCTGGGCATCATGTGCATAATGATGAGAGCGAGCTGATTTACGTTAAGCAGGGGGTGGCCAGGCTGGTCATCGATTCCTCTTACTACGTGGCACACGCTGGTGATATCGTGGTTATTGAGCCTGGTCGGCTCCATGCGGTAGCATCAGACTGCACCTCTCCGGCTACCACCTATACCTGTGCCGTCCATGGCTTCAAGTTTCAGGGCTGGGAAGAGAATCAGATTTTACAGCCTCACTCCTGCCCGGTAGTTTCCGTTGGGCAAGGGGGGGAGGTGATAAAAGCGATCCTTCATGAACTCGGCGTGAGATTGCCCCAGCAGAAAAACGAGTTAACCTCATCGATTTATGATGCTTATGGTTATGCCCTCACCGCACTGTTTTATGAAAACTTTAAAAACGCTTACCGTTCAGAGTTGGGATACATAAAGAAAGATGTGCTGGTGAAGGATGTACTGGTTTATTTGAATAATAACTATCGTGAGAAGATTACGCTCGAACAGCTAGCTAAAAAATTCCGCGCCAGTGTCAGCTATATTTGCCATGAGTTTGCTCGTGAATATCATATATCACCGATTAATTACGTTATTCAACGCCGGATCACCGAGGCCAAGTTTACGCTGACCAATACCGATAATAGCCTCAATGAGATCGCCTGGCGGGTTGGGTACGAAAACGTCGACCATTTTGCCAAATTATTTATGCGTCATGTCGGTTGTTCCCCAAGTGATTATCGTAAGCAGTTCAATAATAACTTGGTGGAACAGGCATGTTTACCGGGTTGAATCTGCTGGTGGCTTATTGATAATGCGCCAGGAGGTTGGCTTATTGGCTACCTCCTGGCGTTTTAGTGCCTTATTTGCTCTGGTAGTCTTTGAGGATCTGGCGGCCAGCAATATAAATCATGATTTCATCGGTGCCACCGCCAATCCTTTCGCAGCGTACGTCACGCCAGAAGCGGGAAACCCGAGCCTCATCCGTATAGCCCAGCCCGCCCATGATCTGGATGGCGTCATCAATTACTTCCATCGCCGTACGGGCGCAGTGGAGCTTACACAGCGCGGCGCTGGTGCGCAGTGACTGTTTCTGATCCGCCTGCCAGGCCACTTTCATCACCATATTGCGCATGTTGTCGACCTTGATCGCCATCAGCGCCAGCTTTTCCTGGATCATCTGGTTATGGCCGATCGGCTTGCCGAAGGCGATACGCTGGTTGGCATAACGGGCGGCATCTTCAAACGCGCACTCGGCGAAACCGGCGCTGCGTGCGGCGTTGATCAGGCGCTCCATTTCAAAGTTGTACATCACATTGAGGAAGCCCATGCCTTCTTCACCCACCCTATCGCTCTCATCCACCTCAACGTTATCGAGGTAAACTTCGCAGGTACTCAGCATATGCCAGCCGATCTTGTGCAGCGGATTGACCTTAATGCCCGGCTTGTTGGATTCCATCCACCACAGGGTGAAGGCCTTTTTCGGATCTTTGGGCTCGGGGTCGCGCGCCAGAACCAGCATATACGGGTATTCTTTGGCACCGGTGATAAAGGTTTTTTGCCCGTTCAGATACACCTTGCCGTTTTTACGGGTGTAGGTAGTGGTCGCGGCGCTATTGTCCGAACCTGCGCCCGGTTCGGTCAGGGCCAGCGCATAGGCCGGATCGCCGGTGGCCAGCGTGCTTTCTGCTGTCTTGCGTAGCTGTTCGGCTGAGCCAAAACGGCGCATGCTGTGAATACACTGGCCGTTGGTGATCAGGAACGCCGGTGCGCCACATTTGGAGACTTCCATCAGCGCCAGCATCTGGGTGACATAGTCCGCCGGAATACCGCCGAATTCTTCTGGCACACCTAACAGGGAAATACCGCTATCGGCGAGCGCGCGCATAAACTCGGTAGGGTAGGTTGAGGTCTGATCGCAGGTGCGGAAATACTCTTCCGAAAAGTTATTGCCGATCAGTTCCCGAATACTGGCAAGCAGCAGTTCCTGCTCTTCAGTTAAAGAAAAGTCCATAGCCTTACTCCTTTTAATATACCGCTTCAGGTAAAGTGAAACCCATGACGCCGTCGATAAACAGTCTTTCGTCCATCAGTTTTAACTGCGGGGAAATAACCGGGGCGAAATCCATTTTTGCCAGAATGTCTTTTTCCAGATCGACGCCGGGGGCAATTTCAACCAGGTGCAGACCATCGGCTTTGAGCGTAAAGACGGCGCGTTCGGTGATGTAGCGCACGTCTAATCCCCGTTCGAGCGCGATTTTGCCGCTAAAGGTGATCTCTGGTAATTGCTTGATGAATTTGTTGACGCGCCCTTCCTGCACAATATTCAGCTTGCCGTCGGTGATGTTGGTTTTTAAACTGCCGGCGGTGAGGGTGCCGCAGAACACAATCTTTTTCGACGTCGCGCTGATATCGATAAAGCCACCGGTGCCCATGATTTTGCCGTTGAATTTATGCACGCCAACGTTGCCCTGTTGATCCACCTCGGCAAAGCTCAGGTAACAGACATCTAGCCCACCGCCATGGTAGAAATCGAACTGGGAGGTCATATCCAGGACGGCACGGGTGTTGACGTTCGCGCCGAAGGCCACGCCCTGCGAGGTAATACCGCCAATGGGGCCGGTCTCGACCGTCAGCACGAAATCATCGGCACATCCCTCTTCGCGGGCGACTAGCCCAATGCCATCGGCAATGCCCACCCCAACGTTGCCCACCGCTCCTTTACGCATCTCAAAGAGTGCACGTCGCGCCACCAGTTTGCGCTGGTTAAGGGGCAGGGCGATTTGGGTGCTGTCATCGAGCACGAAATCGCCGGAAATAAAGCGGTTTACCGGGGCGCCGCCATACAGCTGCGTCTGCTGTGGATCGACCACTACGATATCAACCAGATAGCCAGGGATGCGCACCGATTTAGGGTGCAGCGTCGCCTTCTTGACCATTTTTTGCACCTGCATCATCACGATGCCGCCGTTGTTATGCACCGCCTGGGCAATCACCAGCGCGTCCAGATACATCACCTCATCTTCGAACGAGGCATAGCCTTCGCTGTCGCAGGTGGTGGCGCGAATAAAGGCGACGTTGGGCGCAATAGCCTTGTAGTAGAGGTATTCCTGGTTATCGATCTCGTGTAGCGCGGCGAAATTTTCTGGACTGTTTTGCAATAAGTTCTGGACTGCCTCAGAGTGCGAAAAAAAGTAAATTTCGGACAGTCCGGGATTGAATGCACTAATTAAATTTACTGAGGGGCTTCCTCAATTCTCGTGCAATCCACATCAAATTTTCATTCCAATAAAGCGTCACATTGACGTCACTGCGGCAACGCCGGGCGTTCCGTTTCCCATGAATGGTTCGAGTGGCCTGACTCAAAGGTGCGATACCTAAGCCTGATGTAGCAAAAGATGGAGCGGTTCTAAAGGCATTGAGTAATGCACAAAGGCGTAGGCGGGAGATTGTAGAGTACAAAAGCCTATAAAGGTATGCCGCAACGTAAAGATGCTCTAACACTGGCTCCCCCTTCCACTTTCCATTAGAATGCTATGGTTTCTATCTAGATAGCAGAGGGTACATTGTTGCAACACTTCTTATCGATATTTCGGAAAAAATTATCTCCGAAAAAATGTTGTTTGATTTTTAACAGCGTCAATTTATCCGGAAGGCGCAGGCGCGAATTATTCAAGAAAACAGGCGTGACTGTAGGTAAAGAGTTCACTATCACGCCTCCTTTCTACTTTGAGTTTGGTAACATATCATTGGGAGAAAACGTATATATCAACACTGGATGCGTATTCCTTGATAACGCATCGATTATCATTGGTGATAGTTCATTATTAGGTCCGCAGGTTAAATTGTGTACTCCTACTCACCCTGTCTCAGCTGATGGACGGTTAGGGGAACACAGAACAACTTCACAACCTATATCAATTGGTAAAAATGTGTGGATCGGCGCTGGTGTCGTTGTTTTACCTGGTGTAACTATCGGTGATAATAGTGTAATTGCAGCAAATAGCGTCGTAAAATCAGACATCCCATCCAACGAATTATGGGCAGGAAGTCCGGCAGTGTTCAAACGATGCATTAAATGACGGGCCAGTCAATATTTGGTGCTTCATTTACATCAACTCTACTTAACTCAATACGGTGTTTTTTCCAGGCGATGAGTTGCGTTTTCTCTTCATCTGTAGCCATCTCCAACTCAACAGCATCAGTAAGGGTATTGATGTTCTCTGTCGCAATAGCTAAAAGCATTCTCTTTTTACCTTCAGCATTACTGATAATCTGATTTCTTTCGACCTGTTCATCTTTAACCCATACTTTCCCGTCCCAAACATCATAATCTGATGTGGGCTTCAGTGTCGTTAAAGCATCAGGGATTGGGCCTGGCTTTTCTATAACCATCTCTCTACGCGTGGATTTCTCCCAAACTATCCTCCCTCGATGATCTTCTTTCTGTTGCCACTCATCGTTGTCAAAGCAAACAACACAGCCTTCAGCGGCTTTGGGAGCTTCTATAACTGTGCAATAAGCGGGGAGTCCTGTACCAGCAGGAATATAACAGTCGCTGACACCGAGAAACTCCTTTGTATCAGCCATGAAATTATAAACTTTAATGGTTTGCGCTTCACCTGACATTTCAAACATTATGCTAACCTCACAATATAGTTAAAGACGATATTTTTGACGGTATTTTCCACATTACCCACTGCACTAATGGTCAATCCATGTGTATGGCTTCCAAGAGCTAAAGTATGACTGTGTGCACCTATACCGACCCAATGATCATGAGCGCCAATATAGATGGCATGGGCATGTTCTCCTGCGTATGACGTTGTTGCTGGAGTAGATGATAAAGAAAACTGGCTACCTGACGCACCATTTCCTCCAGGATAATTTGGTTGGTAATATGTGTGCGCATGACTTCCTTGAACATCAGTACCTTTACTACCGTAATCAAACGCCGTTGTTTGTTTTGAACCATAGTCGAAAGCTGACGTTGTCTTTGTTCCCAAATCTGTCGCATTGACTGTACCACCGTGCGTGTGCGACTTAATGCCATCTTGCTCCTGGCTTAATAAATTTCGTCCACTGGCCGGTTTACCTTTAATCATCCATCCGCGCATATCCGGGATTACACCACCAGGATAGGCAAGGGCAAGTTTAGGATATTTGACCTTGTCAAACGTCTGACCTTGCATAAATGCAAACGCATTACCCGCAGGAAGCGTATCGCTTGGCCAAGGGATAGGTGAGCCAACAGGCAGTAATCCATCAGGAGCCGGAGGTGGGTTAGCCTCATCGAAAATCATTATCCACCCTTGCCAAACTCCATTACGCAACGAGTTTCGCCAGTGTTTATCGTTAACCTGTCCCTTATCGGTCAATGCTCTGGCAATCAAAACCCCAGACCGGTTACCAATGGCTGACATTAATGACCAATCCAGCTCATAGGAAACGGCTGTTGAAGGCATGTCAAGTGAAGGCGCATTGACAGCATAGTTGCCGCTTGCCATCCCTTTAATCACTGTTAATGTATCTTCTTTAGAAACCTCTTGCGTCTCGCCACCAATACCAAACTCACCACGTTTGATATAACCTTCCGTAGCCGTGCCGGTGATTTTCTTGATTGCCGCCAGTAATTGGTCTTGTTTGGCGGGGTCAGCTTCAATACCCGCAGACTTCAGCACGTTGATTATTTCCTGCTGAGCGTCACGGACTGCACCCTGTGAGTTATTCATCCATTCAGCGGTGACGATGGTTCCTTCAATCCCCTGCGTCGGATCGCCATCGTGGAACAGTTTATCCGGCGTATTGACCGGTGGCATTAAGCCTTGCATTATTTGTCATCCTCATACGTGAAATAACAATCTGTAAAGGCCGGTTTAAGGTCCTTAAATGTGCTTTCTAAAATAGATTCACCGAACGCTAACAATGGCTCACCCGTTGCCGATGCTCCCGTCCGGAATCGGTATTTCGGGGTAACGGCCTGCAAAACGTTCACCTGCCATACCCAGCGCATCCCTTCGATATAAAGACGTTCACCACACCGGTTAACCCCGACCTGAAAGGCTCGGGGTTCGCTGATAGTGATGGTGTAACCGAGACTGGCGGCCAGGCTGGTAAAGTACGCAATAGACAGCCCCCCTGTGGCGGCCATCTTGACCAACACATTCTGGCGGCGTTCCTGCTGCGTAGCCCCATCACGCGGGACCACGTCATAAACCCGCTCCCAATCAGAGAGCGTCACCGATGAATAAAATGGCGTAATGGATGCCAGAACGCTGGCCGCTGACGCTCGAACCGTGTCCATCAAATTCGCCTCCGCCGTTAACTCAGCAGAGAGATTTTGACCGTTAGGGTCATAACTGAGCGGCGGCAACAAGGCTCGGAATAAATCAACCGTGTTCATTTCAGTGGCTCCACGCGGATATTCCCGGGGCGCAGCCATTCCCATTTTGTCGCGTCAATCATTGCCGGGACATTTCCGGCAGGCGTTATTATTTTCCTGTCGGTTATGCCGCTAATGAGTGAAATTTCGGTTTCGAGCTGGGAAACAATAAGTGTTTGCCCAGGCTCCAATCGGTTCATAAAGTCAGTAATGACCGACTGAACCAAGGGCGTGACCTGCGCTATCGTCAGACCAGTGACGGCAGACTGAACCACAAAATCAACCGCCTTTTTCGTCGGAGCCAGTACCAACGTATCCTTCGCGGTGACCGGGCGAATTTCATCAATATGGGACTGAACGGCGTTTATCAGCGCCTGCGGCGGCAGTTCATTATTTGACGTAATGGCCACGTCCACGGTTCCAAGCCCTCGCCGTAGCGGCGCTACATAGGCAGATGTGACTCCCTCGACCTCTAACGCCCAGCGCTTGTAGTCGTACTTGTTCCCGCCCGCAGGAGGCTTGCGCAGGATGTCCAGGTAACGCGCCAGCAGGCTGGCGTCCGATTCTGTCTCGGTGCCACCCGCCAAAGGATTAACCGTCACCGTAGTGTTAATGCCTTCAGGCGGGCTGACCAGCGTCGCTGTCTTTGCCGTTGTCGTGTTGGTGCTGACGCCGGTTGCCGTGCTTTTTACTGCGACCTGGCCAGTGCCATCATCGCCAATGGTGCAGGTTTCAGTGGTCGACACGCTGACGCCTTCCCCCCGGATTTGTGCGCCTGTTTCGAGCACCTCACCGACCGTGCCGGTGATCGTGACGTTGCCTGACGAATGGGTGGCTTTTTTGCGGTAAATATTACGCTGTCGACAATGCAGCTCCAGATTTTCGGTGTCGGCGGTATCGGGGAAAATCTGACGGACGATCCAGCCCTGGTGAGCATAGAGACCATCCGCTACGCCGGACACTGCATTGGCGCGGACGCCATAATCGCTGTCGGTGCCGGTATCGATGTTTTCATCCGGGAGCGCGTTTTTAATATCACGCAGCTGGCGGGCTGTGCTTTCTGCAACAGTAGGGACAGGGAACGTCATCAGGTGATCCTTACGGGGTGTTTGAACGTATGGGGCGAGCCAGCGCTGTCTTGAACCGTGACGCTCAAGAACAGCCACCCCTTCGGACCCTTTTGCGCGTCGATGGTAATGGATTGCGCACGTCCGTCATTCAACAATGGCTGAAGCGCCTGCTCTGAATACTGAATGGCCAGCAGCCTGACCTGGGGAAGGTCTTTATCCCGCTTCAGTTCATGGAGACGCGACCCCAGCGCGGGGTCTGCCCAGTAACTCCCGAGCGGAGTTTCAAGGCGCAGATAAACCGCGTTCTGAAGTGAGTCAATCCGGCTGTGAGTGTAATCGCCGGTCGTGGGGGAAATATTCTGGTCCATGCTGCCAGTGTGGCAGCATGGACCAGGGAGTAGCGGCTGAGGGGGTTCAGCGTTTAGGGGATGGGGTGACCAGTGGGTTTGCCGCCGTTGCCGTTTGGATGGTCGTGACCCGTCAGTGAAATGGTTCCGGCTTTCACGTCGCCATCTGTCTCATAATTGCCAGCGGTCTGGCGGAGTGTACCCTCAAACGTTGCCGTTGCGCCATCACCACCGCCTTTGATGTCCATACCGCCGTTACCGCTGATTTTCCCCGTTGCGATAACCTGCTGACTGGCAGTGACTTTAGGCGTCGTAAAGTCGGCGCTTTCTTCGGCGTCCACCTCATATGTTTTGCACTTGACGCGGTAGACGTCGCAGGTCGCCTCGATAATCTTCCCGCGCTTGAGGACGATGCGGGTGCCCTCATCGGTATACAGTGCCACCTCGCCGGTCTTGAGCGCCGTCAGTCTGTAGCCGCCGTGCTCAGTCGCCACGATGACGGTGTGGGACGTTTGGCCATTGAGCGGGACAGCTATTCCCATGCACCCGGCGGGCGGGTTGGAGGTGTAGCCGTAGTGCTGAAAATACTCCGCCCCGTCCAGCCGCTCCCCGGCCAGACCACTGAGCTGGATCATCTGGACCTTCGTTGTGCTGTTGGCTGAGCCGGTGACCACACGGAACGCCTGACGGATGTTCTGGAGCGCCTGCGCAATGCGCTGATTCACTTTTTGCCACATCGTAATCCCCTTATACGTCCACAATGGCCACGTCGTTATTGTCTTTCTTGCCACGGCGGTGGCGGCGTTTTTTCTCACGCGGGAACGCGTCGGGGATCCACACGCCATCCTCTTTAAATCTGAGGCGGGTGGTCTGGCCATTGCGCCCTCCACTGAACTGGCGACCCATCAGGAAGAAAATGGCGTCCAGTCCGTGGGGTTCACTGACAATGCGGACCCGCTGACCAGGTTCCCACAGGATGCCCTCCGGGGTTCTGTGGCCCGCTACCTCGGCGCTGATATCCCAGCCTGACAGACGGGCGTCGCTCATCTCTTTTTTTGCTCTGTAGTTCACCTGCTCCCTGTTGTTGGTGTCCCCGAGGGTGATGATCTGCGGACGGTAATACGACACCGTTGGGTCGGTGGCGACGGCCTTCATATTGTGGGTGCCTGTCTGGCTGTCAACGGTATTGTCGCTGACGGCGTTGCGTCTGACGCCACCGTTATCGTCCCAGATATCGATGGGGAGCGGCGCGGTATCACTCTGACTGTCTGCGCTGCGGGCGTGGCTCTGTGCCAGCGCGGTCAGCGTTGAAAAACAGCCATTCATGGAGCGGTTATCTTCCAGGGATAATACGTTATTACCCGCACCGTCATTCTTCAGAACCAGCGTAGCGACCGGGCTTGCCGAGTAGTCAGGGCCACCGACGATTAACGTCCCGTCAGCCGCCATCCAGGGCCAGAGACCGCGACCGGCGGCGGCTTTTTCCAGTGCGTCCCATGCGCGTGTTCCCGGCTCGATCGTCACCTTGTCGTTACGTGGCGCACTGTCGGCCTGTATGCGGATATTACCGATCCCCAGGGGGCGAACTATCTTCTCGATCACGTCGTCCAGGCCAAGCTGGTTGGCACTGAACACCGGCGCGGCGCAGTCGACCAGAATGGCCGCGTCATCGCGCCCGCTCAGTGCCAGCGAATAGTTTTGCCGGGAGACAATGCGGCTGACTGTATCAATCCGACCACTGAGGACGGTCTCACCGCCCACCTGTAGCCTGACGATCGCGCCGCGCACAATGTCCGCCGGAAAGACCTTATCCGGCAGGCCAAGCGATAATTGCCAGGCGTCCGCAGGCTTTAGAAAATCGCTGTCGATGCGATAGCTTGACCAGTCGGCGTGAGATCGGCCAGCAATGACCAGGCTGATCACTTCCCGGTCATCATTTTGCGTAGGCATTGAGAACCATCCCGGCGGTGATGAGGTTCGGATCCCGAACCTGTGGATTGAGGCGAAGCAACTCTGCTGCGCGGTTGTGGTCGGTGTACCAGTCATGCGCCAGAAGGCGCAGACAGCTATCGGTCTGGACGCGTTTACGCGTCAGCGGTGGTCGACGCGACAGGACCAGCAGACCTAAACCTTGTACGGCCAGCCCGATGGTCTCCAGTCGGTCGACCAGCGTCAGCCACATGATCCCGACCGGTGCCGTGGTTTCGGTTATCAGCGCCCGCGCTGGCTCGTAACGTGAACGCAAGAACGTGATGGCAGACTGGATCCGGGTGCGGACGTCGTGGACCAGCCGTTCGATATCGTCAGGTGTGAGTAAGGTTGTCTGTGCTTCATCTGATAATATCGCACAGGCCGCGCTGGCCAACTCCGCCACGGCTGAAATGGAATACGCCGCTTTAACGTCCTGCACGTCAGACAGCGACGAACCCGATGGCAGCGGGACGCTCGGGGTCACGTCGCCATTAATAAAGGACTCCGGCAAGTCGACCAGGCTGTCCATGTCGCTGACAATCTCATTCCAACTGGAGATCACGGTCGATGGCGTTGCCACGTCAGGGGCGCGGGGAGCTATCCCGAGTGTCGTCACGGGAGCGGACAGTGCCAGTGAGGGCACTGCGCTGGCCACGTTCGCCGTGTGAACCTCCAGAACGTTGCCCAGCTCCTGAATAAACGTATCAGGGGCACTGGCCAGCCCGACCCACTGCTCGGCGCTAAAGCGCACGTCGCTTTTAAAGGTCAACAGCGTGTTAATGAGTGCGGACTCAATGGTTTTACCCCGTTTAATGAGACTGTTAACGGTATTTAATGGCGCAGTGATCGCGGCGAAAAAGTCGCCCAACTCGTCGGTGAGCTGGTCTAGTTCGTCGAATAATGCACTGCCGAACATCTCCGGTAATGCCGTGCTGAACAGCCTGAACCCGGTTCTGTTCTCCAGGAAGTTCAGCTCCACCGTGCAGCTGTCAGGAGCCTCTGCATCGTGCTGGATGTCGTAACGGGTGACGATGACTGACGGGACAGAGCCATAGACCGGGTGGATCAGTTCGCCGTCGCCAGGCTCGTCCAGGACCGCCATCAAGCGCTGTAACCGGTATTCGTAAGTATTACCCCACAGAAACGCCGTCAAGCGGAACGTCCTTGGCTTGCGCCCCAGGTCCTTCACGTCTGCACCGTCGACGTGTGGGTATTCATACTGCGCGTGGTCGCGGCTGATTTGTTCGTTTGTGGCCGTGACGTCAAACGTCACGCCCCTGAATGATGCGATTTGCAGATTGTCAGCCCAGCCCATTATTGGGATCCTCCTGTGCCTCTGTTACCGTCCTGCACGTTGTAGGCGTTGACCGCCTCCGCCAGAACGTGGCCATCAACGACCAACTGTGTCGTGACATTAACCGGGGTCGTGGGCGGTGATCCGGCTTGTGCCTGCTGAGGGGGCGTGTTGTTCCTCACCCCGGGTGTCGTACCTTGACCGCTCCCTCCTTGCGTGACGGCAGTGACCTGGTCTGGCGAAACGGACGCATTCCCGGCGCTGCTCTGCTGGTCGGCCAGATAACGCTGGATCCATTGCTCGTTTTCCGTTGAGTAACCTTCTCCGAACTGATACCAGGGCTGGTATTTTTTCCGGGCGGCGTCGATGGTGGACTGCGGGTAGTTGGCGCGGATCTGTTTCCAGCGTTCCTCGCTGCCGTTTAATGCGGTATCTTCCTCATCCGTGGTAAACGTGGCAATAGAGGTCACGGCCATGGCGGGACCGGCTATTTTTGACGCTGCCCCGAGCGCACCCGAAACGCCTATGCCCAGTGTTTCCGCGACGCCAGCGGTGTCTTTCAGACTGTCGACGGTGTCTGATAACCCGCCATCACCTTTCCCCCCTCCGCTAATAAACTTGAGTCCTGCAAAGGCCACTGCCGCAGCGGTCATCGACTGGATAGCGGTCGCCGCCCCGGCGGCGGCAGTCGCCAACCCCGGGAATTCTTGCGCCAGGTCTGTCAATTTTCCCGACGCTGCCCCCGCCGCATCGGCCAGACTTTTTACGCTGTCCATCTGCGCAAAATCGGCCGTGTTCTTTGCCTGCTCAACCTTGTAATCGTTGGTGCTTGTAATAAAAGCAAAATCTTCATCCCCGGCCCGTTTGCCGACAGGCAAGGTGCGCTGCTGGTTAATCTCAGCCTCGACCTGTTTTCGGTATTCCGGATTGTTACGGTAAGCCAGCAAGGCCATCAGCGCCTGGCGATCTGCCATGATTTTACCAACGCCGCTCCCTTCCAGAAGACTGGCCATCGACTCCATCACGGCTCTGCGTTCGCCATCGTCTTTCGTGCTGGCCATCTTCGCTTGGAGTTGCTGATAGCGTTTATCGCTGCCCACAACCTTATCCACTACCCGGGAGAATGCTTCGATAGGGTCAATCCCTTTTTCACGGGCGTTCGCCAGTGTGCCAGGCAAGTCGATGCCGTGGCCGTTGATCTTGATACGGGCAGCGGAGTCTGCCGCCTCACGGCTGGTGAGTTTGGCCAGCAGGTTGACGACATTATTCCCGGCTTCGTCGCTGCTGCCTGCCGTGACCCCGGCGACTTCGTTCAGGGTCAACAGCTTGGCGAAGTCGTCCATGCCCTTCATCCCCGCAGCCCCCGCAGTGGCCATCTGTGGTGCCAGCCAGCGAGCCATGTCTTTGAGTTCAAAGTTACCGGCTTTACCTGCGGCGATGGACATATTCAACATGGTGGAAATGTCTTCATCCTTCAGGCCGAAAGACTGCTTTCCCTTGATGGCCAGCGTGGCAAGGTCGAGCGCAGACGCACCGGAGGCGGTGGCGCTTTTCATAATTTCCGGCAGTAGCGTGTTCGCAGAGTCATAAGACACCACGCCGCTGGCCAGCATCTGGTTCATCGCTTCCGAGGCGTCTTCTTTGGTGCCACCACCGTAACCGACAGCCTGGCGAATGCTGGTTTTCAGCTTGTCACGTCCCGCCAACCGCCCGGCCTGGCCGCCGTCGCTGAATGCAGTATTCGCCATCATGGAGAGCTGGCGTTCATAAACCATTTGACGGTTTACGGGGGCGGCTGTCATGGCGACACCAGCGGCCAGCCCTCCCGCAATGCTCATGGTATTACCGCCAATGCGTTTGGCTTCAGCCACCCGGCTGAATCCGCGCATTTCCTGGCGCAGTTCCCGGATGCGGCCTTTCATCGACCTGAAGGCTTTATCCTGCTCCTGGGCGGATACAACGCCGCTACGCGTCAGTCGGTTGTAACTGGCGATGGTCTGGGCTATTTCTCGCTGGATGGTACGCTCGGCACGAACGCCAAGATTTTCACGGGCTGCCGCAGCGCGTCGGGACTCATCCGCCGCTGTTCTGGCCCCTCGAGCACCTTGCTCGCTGCTTTTCTTCGCCGCGTCGCCAGCGCTTCCGACCGCCTTTTCCGCATCGCTAGCGGCTTTGGTGGTGAGTTTCAGGCCCTTGGCCAGTACCGCAGAGGCGTCATCCTTTGCCGTCAGGGTCATGCCAACTTTGAAGTTACCGGCCATTGCGCGTTTTCCCTTTTTTACGTTTCGTTCTGCGGGACTTAAAGGACTTGTGAGTGACGGCAGGATCCTTTTTACCGGGCTTGTTGCCGTTCAGTTTGCTGAGGGCCGCCAGTCTGCCGTCCAGTTCCGGACGGCTCATCTGCATTATGTGTTCTTCGGTGATGCCGTATCGCCCGAGGGCAAGGGCGGCGAGTCTGATCCCGGCGAGCCGGGATTCCCGCCGTTCCGCTTTACCTTCAGTCGCTTAATCGCTGCACTCAGTACGTCATAGTCGTCTTCGGTCAGATTGTCGTTTAACAGCTCCGCCGTCAGCGCCTCAGCAGGAATATCGCCAAGGCGAATAAGCGCCAACGCAAAAACCGCCGTTCTGTAGAACGAATCAGCCGCGTAGCCTTCAATGGTGCCGTATTTTTCCTCCGTGTCTTCGAGGGCCTGGCCGGTCATCTTCATCACCGGCAAGCGGATCTCAAATTCACAATGGACGGTGTCACCGAACGGGATCCCATCCAGCAGGGTCCCGGTCTCTGTCTTGACCTGTGTCATGCGTCAACCTTCCTCAAAGCAGCCAGTTTGATATCGACTTTAGCTTCATTGTCGACCGTATATTTCTCACCCACATCCAGGGTGAAGCAATCCAGGTATGACGTCCGTTTACCACTGTTATTCAGGGGGTAAATGGAGATCTTCACGCCTTCCAGACCCTCCCAGTCCGGCTCGTCGGTATCAGGAATAACCGCCGATACAGACAGCTCATAGGTCGCGATACCCCGGGAGAAGCCTTTTGCCTTGCCGGTTTTGTTCATCGTTTTAACGAGCTTGCGGCCCGTTGCGATTTGTACATCCAGGTCGGTGATTTCGATTTCCTGGCTGTCAATCTCCAGCACAATCGAACCGACGTATTCTTCAAGCGCCATGCGGTAACCCTCCTTACAAAATCATATCGATACGGCCTGCGAAAACATGCAGGCCATTGACGACGTCAACCGGGATGACCGAATCACAGCGGTTTGGATCAAACTCACTTGGCTTGACGATAAGCTTGTCCTTGTTGGCGGCCACGTTCTCCAGAATTTCCGCGTCATCCAGCTTGGTCAGCACGTCGTAAAGCTCGCTTTTAACTTTTGGCGGTGTGCGTATATTGAGTTTTTCACGCGGAAAGCGCAGGCTCATACGTTCACGGCAGGCTTTCCGGGTGTAATCCAACGTACGGATAGAGGTAATATCCAGCAGGGCCGGATCCTCGACGCCTTGCTGATTGACGATGTACGAACTGACCGCACGGACAATCTGCACCGTATTACCCGGGCCGACCTCAATCGGGGTAAGACCGTTATACAAGGCGCTTTCCTGTTCATTGCGGCCTTCTCGCTGCGTCATGGAAACAATATCCATCCCTTTCAGCGGGAGGGTATTGAGTGGGCGGGCGGGGTCTTCTTCGCTGGCCATCACTGCGCCATACGTTGCCGCAAGGATGGCGGGCAACTTTTGCGACCCGCGATACCAGGGAATGGACACTCGCCCGTTGTTCACCTGGGCGGCGAGCGTCGTCCCCGTACCGAGACTGCCGACCCAGCCCGCACAACCGACCGCGCCACGTTGCTCCATTGCGCTACCGGTGCTGGTCAGGTGTTCACTCAGCGCCGCCAGTGCGTCATCGGTGCTGAACGGGCAGATCAGGATGTTATGGCCCGCCGCAAAGACGGCATCCAGCGCGGGCTGAATATCGGGGTCCATTTCACCGCCCGCCATGGGAGTGAGGGTGAGCGTCAGGCCGCTGGCGGTGGTGCTGGCCTGTAGCGTGATACCGTTACCCCATTCGCCAAAAGTGCGGGCGGAGAGCGTAAGCTGGCTGTCCTGTGAGTCATACGCACCGGAGACCAGGAGCGTCGGATCCTGCGCCATCGCTGCCACCAGGGCTGGAATGATAGTGTCGGGCTTGTCGCCGCTGCCCACGTTCACCGCAACCTGTTTCCCGGCAATCCACACCGTGATCGTCCCGCTCTTTGTGGCGGTGCCTGCAATCTTCAAGCCACCGCTCGCGGCCACCCCGGCGTTTCCATTTTCAATACCGATAACATCCAGTTGAAGGTAGCGGTTGGCGGTAATGGCCGCGCTGGCCATGTTGGCTGCCAGCGAACCCGCGCCGAAATAAGTCGCGGCCTCGTCGTCAGAGAACACAGAGACTGGGGTCAGCGGCTCGGCAGTGCCGGAGGGTAACATCGGCCCGATCACCAGAACCCGCTGAGGGTTCCCCGGAAGCGTGTTAACCGCCAGACGGGTGTTAAACTCAATGTATACTCCCGGTTTGCGGATGCTGTTCGGGATGGTGTCAAACTGGATCTCACTCATTTTCTGACGCCTTCTTGGTTGCTTTATCCTGCGCGGTGTCGGCTTTGCTGGCCGGAGCCTGTCTGCCGGACGTCGCTGGCGGTGTAACCTCATTAACCCGCAGCAAATCGCCCTCTTTGAGGGCGCGGCGGTAATAGGCCGAGCTTTCAACCTCGACCGGCTCCCCGGTGATGTAGTTTTTTACGTCGCGCTCCTTCGGGAATTTATCCACCCCCGGGGCTGCTTTAACCTTGATTGTTGCCATTGTTCTCTTTCCTCAGTTCGAGCAGGTCTTCGGGGTCATCTGCCGCTACCGTTCCTGATGAGTGATAGCGCATCCCGATATGCAGTAAATCAGGGTCTGGGTCAGACAGTTGACTCCTGTAGGTATTAAACGCGGCATCCGGTGCGTCCGCGTCTGTCGATCGCTCAGGCCATTGGCCATTCTCCAGCGCCAGTTCAATCCACGTCGTATCAAATTCACAGGCAAAGACCGATGCCGCCTTGTCTTCCGTTTTCGAGTTAAACAAGGTGCGGACCCGACCAGGCTCGAAATAGTCGATTTTCATCCCCAAATCCTGCCCGGTGATGAGTCGGCGCACCGACTCCACCAGGAGGTTGGTCCCCACCTCATTGAGATTGACGCCGCCGTGCCGGGTACTCTGTTCGTCACGGGTGTTGTAGTCGCCGACCACGACCACAAAACGGCCCGTCACTCTCCGCTTCTGGCGAGATGTGCTGCAACGCTCGGTCTTTTGGATCCCGCCGAACGTGACCCAGACACCAGGGAGGCGACGGAGGATTTTCCCCATGTCGTCGTCCAGTTCGCCTGCGTAGGTCGTGACATCGAGGATCATCTGCCCAAGACCACGACGCAGACGGTCGACCAGGGCCAGTTCAATATCGGTGATCAAAACGCCCCCCCGTCAGTAGACTCACGACCGAACTGGCGAACACCCGAATAAATCCGCATCTGAGACGATGACGGGATCACGCCACCGGACGTGTCGCGCCCGAGGTTTATCTTGCCGCTGGCCACTTTCTCCAGAAACTTGATCGCGTCGTCATAACGCAGGCGCATTTCCTCGGACAAAATCCGGTGATCCGTGGCCAGTTGGTAGCGGGTAATGTCGCAGCAGTAGCCGATCAGGATCCCCGGGCTGTCCGGCCACGGTGTTTTGTAACGCCCCACCAGGTAGCCATCGATGACGTTACTGGCACGCTCCAGCGCAAAGGTCAGCTTGTCGTTGTCGACCGTGCCGGTGCGCTTTTCGTCGGTCAGTGAAACGGTCTCCCGTTCGCTGAAGGTTTTAACGAACTGCTCTGGTGTGGCGTAGGGCATGGTTATTTCCCTTTCTTCTCAGTGGCGGCCGCCAACTGCGTCGCCAGGTCAGCAGATGTCTGACGTTCGGTGTCCAGTGCAGCAGTCAGGTCAGTCACGCACTGACGGGCCGTTTCCAGGTCTTTGGTCAGCGTGGCGATCTCATCCTTGGCGGTGGACTCCTGCGTCACCAGGATTTGAATATCCCCCTCAAGCTGGAGAACCTTTTGCTTTAGCACATCGAGCTGGCCGCCTCCGCTGTTTGCCGTATCGTCCTGGTTACGGATGGCCACGACCAGCATCGGCTCGGCCTGAAGCTCCGCAATCTGTTTAGGCGTGAACGTATCCAGCGGCCAGGTCTGAGTGGTGTCGCTGTGGGCCATACCGCAACGGCGAAAACCGTCGCGTTTGGCGGTGATGTCGATAACCTTTTCCATGTCTTATGCCTCCGTTCCGATAGAACCGTAGCCCAGTTGCCACAGACCAAAACCTGCCGCGCCGCGAGCTTCTGCGCCGAATTTGAATTTTTTGCGGTTGAAAACATCGTCCGCATTGAGATCGGTTTGTTCAACCGGGTGCGGGGCTTCACGTTCCTGATAGAAGAACGGCGTGATCGCTTTGCTGGTGTCCAGCAGGAACCAGGCGGTGTCACTGGTTAAACGCGGCTCGGCGACAACCTCGGCGGTCCCCTTGTATATGTTGACCTTGCCATCCTCCAGGCGGTCAGCCGTCATCAGAGTGCGAGCGGTGTCTTCCAGGGCTACCGGGACCAGGAGAATATTCGGGTTCACATTCAGCGGTCGATTGTCATCGTCCTTGACCTTGCGCATTTGGGTACGCGCCACCCCGAACGACGCTTGAGCCGCTGCAAGAGAGGCGCAGGACAGCGCTTTTGTCCCTTTGTTGGAGAAGACGCCATCGCCCATCGGGTGGTCGGTGTCAAAATAATACTGGCCGTCGTAACACGGGGTGCTGAACGACGTATTAATTAGCCCAAAGACCAGATCGTCAGGCAGCTGTGCCGCCGATTCTCCCGCGGATTTGGCCTGGATGGCATAAATCCCGGTCTGGTCGTCCTGAAGGTCGTTGCGGTCGACCTCGATGGTGGCTTCCCAGTCATCGTTAATGACGGTGTATTTAAAGGCCGCCAGTGATTTGATGACCTTGTCACCAATCCACTTACGCATACCTGGGAAGCTGGACAGCCAGCTGTAATCATTGGCGCGCCCCGTTGACTGGATTTTCATCGCCACCTTTTGCCACTGCGTCGGGGCGGTTTTTAATGCCCCGTTAAACGTGGTTTTAAGGTTGACGAAAAACAGCTGAATATTCGCCTTGTTAACAATCATTTTTTTATGACTCCTTAAGAGATGTAAACCCAGACGCCGTCTGGAGACACTTCGATCACAGTACCGGCAGTGCGTTTCGAGGTGGCATCAACGGCGACGGTCACGCTGTCTTGCACCTGGCAACGTCTGCCGACCAACGCCTGCGTCACCGGTTTGGATGCGCTGTTAGCCAGGCAAAAAGCCCCACCGCGCCGGATTAGCACGATCACGTCGCCGTCTGCGCCGCCCGTGTTATCCACGAACTCGTCGGAAACACCGCTGACCGCCAGATTATCGGTGTCGCTGCCCCTGTCGGCGGGCACGGCGAAACCTTCCTCATTGATGGCGACCATATGGCCCCCGTAAATTTTCACACCGCTGGCGACCTTTAAGGCGATGCGCAGCCCGTCTTTACGCCACGTATTACGATCCATAGTGTTAATCCTTCAGTAATTTGGCCATTTCTGCCGGGTCGTTGCCGAACTGGTTACACAGTGCGATTTGTTCGGCGGTTAACTGCGCCACGCTGATTTTGTCTTCCGGCTTCGGTGGAATAAAATCCTCGCTCTGCTGATGAGTCAGGGCGGCAATTTTCGGGGCGTTGCCCAGCCAGGACTTGAGCGCGGCCAGGTCCTTTTTGCCGTAGTCCTTCGCCCATTGCTCCTGAACCGACAACAGGCGGCCATCCGACAGTGCGGCCTGAACCAGCGTGTCGACTTCAGCGGTGCTGGAGGTTTGCGACATTGCCGCCAGGCGCGTCTGTAATTCGGTGACGACCTCAATCGGGGAGTGTTTCGAGGGGTCATACGCATTGGCTGACAGGCTGGCGATTTGTTCATCGCGTTGAGCCAGCAGCGCAAGCAGCCCGACAGAGGCGGCAGCTGTTCCCTGGCCCGTCGAAATCGCGTCGATCACTTTTTGAAGTTCGGCTTTGATTTCTTCCGGGGTTGCAGTGACGGGCAGGTTCAGCATCCAGCGAATGCTGGTGAGTAGCTCTGCTAAATATTCTTCGTCCACGGTTGTGGTCTCCGATTCGGTTGATAAGGACGCCAGACGACTGGCAGCGGCAAGCATCACCTCGTCCATGTCGTCTAACGCGGGGGTGTTGGTGAGCGCGGCGTGAAGCAGTTGGCGAACCTCGCCACGTTTGTTGTAGCTAAAGACGGGGGAAATAAAGCGGTATTCTTTTGCCGCAATCATCGCCGCCGCGTTGGCCGTCCATTCGACGCCTATCGCATACAGACCATCGCCTTCACGCCATTCCACCTTGCTGAACCAGCCCGCAGCCGGGGCGGGCTTGCCGTTCTTGGCGCTGTGCAGCGTTTGGTGTTCGTAGTCAATGACGAAAGGGTTTTTTGCCGCGTCGACCTGCGCCACCAGAGCGGCAGCCAACTCGGCGTTAATGATCCATTTGCCGCCGTCGACATCGAAGGGACGACCATCGACGCCAGCAAACTCCCCGGCGGGGAACAGCTGGATCTCGTTGGCGGTGCTGTTGATTTCGAGGGCTAAAGCCGCGATACGTGTTTTCATGACACGCATGATGACGCGCCTGGAATATCGGTAGCGGCTGAGAGGGTTCAGCGCTTAGGTGTGTTTAATGCAGGGGGGACTGGAGGCCAAACCGCTTTTAAACCCTTTTTAAAAACGCGCCTGCGCGGTTTTAACCGGGTCAGAGCCATCGGACTGCATTCAAGGGGACAAAAACGCGTAGCGGGGATTACAGCGCGTTTGTATGCACTTAGTCAATCACTCGGGCAAAATAGCGATTGGCGGTGTCTTCCAGATCAGTAATATCGCTGTCAACAATTTGCAGGAATGGACGCGCTGGCATCTTCACGGTATAGGCACCGACCGTGGCACTTTGCACAAAATTACTGTTACGCTTTTTGACGAACTGGCGGCTGACGCTGCCGTTCTTGTACTGCTTGAAATAGAGATTTTGGCTTTTGGCCGAGTGCTTAATCTCGCCGCCCTCGTTGTGGATCCTCGCGTAGCGAACATTTGTCCCGACCGTGGCGTCGTCATTCGTTACGGCGGCGCGGATACTGGCCGCCAGTCGCCCGGACTTCTGGAGGATTTGTCCGGAACCGCGTTGCCTGGCATAGGCAGGACTCCAGCCCATCCACTTGGGGCGGCCCTCGTGTTGGAAATTGGTTTCCACCACATCGAGCAGGGTGCCCGCCAGCGCCGTCATCAGGTCATGCCGCTGGGTCGTTGAGCGGATGAGTTTTCCCAGCGTGGTGTTATAGGCGGTCAGGTCTATTTTAATGTCCATCATGTCCCCGGGGTGTCCTGCATTGACCAGGCGATCAGCTCGTCACCATCGACAGTGGCCACCGACCAGCGGTCGCCTGATTTCATCGCATAGCGCCAGGCTTTACCGTCCTGCGTGAGTTGCTGCGCGTTCTCGATGGTCTGTTGCATCAGGACGTAATCTGACAGCCTGGGCGGTGCGCCAGTGCTGGCTAACTGCTGCATGACAGTTGCACCGATGTTGACCGCCTGAAACTCGGCGGCGGTCTGCCTGACCTGGGACGGGGAGAGCACGGCGACCGGGTAGTGCTGCTGTTTGTCCAACTGCGTGACGTTCTTCAGGCCCTGTGCAAAATCGGGACCGGTCAGGGAGCCGGTAACGTACTGACGCGCCGACAGGTAATCATACTTTTCCAGTTGCGGCTGATAGGCCACCTTGCCCGGATTGAACCCGAACCCCGGGTCGGCGGTGTAGACGCTGCCATCCGGCATCGTGAGACCCATCGTCTTGATGGTCTTCCCGGGCTGGCAGTATTCTTGCTCAACCTCCACCAGGCGACCTTCGCTGCGCTGAACGTTGAGACCATACTTGTCGACGTCAGACTGCGAGCGGGCGCGTATACGGCAGCGGCAACCGTACCCGTCGGGGGTGTAGAGGAATTCCCAGACCGGGTCGTCTGCGGGGGCGGTGAAACCGTTCAGCGCGGCATGTTTGGGCCGGGTGTGGATGTCCATCACGGCGACGCGCTCAAAATAGGGACGGTCGGCCACGTTGGCCATCTGCTGAACGTAACGGCCTGCGTTATAGCTGGACTGTATGTTGGTGTTGAACAGGGTCTGTAGTCGGCGCGGCGTTAACTGCTTACCCTGGAGTTCCCCGGTATCAGGAGCGGCGACCAGTCCTTTCCCCATCCAGCCCTTCGCCTCCAGTACCGGCTGCAGGGTCTTCACAAACTCCTGATAGGTGTCGCCGTTTTTCAGTGCCGAGTGCAACCCGCCCCGGATATCCTGCAACACATCGAGTTTCAGAACGCCCGCGACCGTGAACGCCCGGGCATGGGCCACCGTCTGCACGTCGTGCCAGTTGAAACCGATGGCGTAGCCCTTGCTTTCGAAATAACGGATCGCCTCTTCTGGGGCCAGCGTGTAGGCGTACCCCAGATCAACATCGTCAGCTGTCGGCATTCAGTCGCCCCCAGATATCCGAAACAAAAAGGGCCTGCTCCAGCAACTGCCGCAGTGCTGCATCCGGGAGGGTCGGCCACGCGTGCGCCAGGATGTTCATTGCCTCATCCGCGCTGTGGCCCTGCTGGAGTGCGGCAACCAGTGGGGTCAGTAACGCCTGCATCCCCTGATTAATCGCCTCTGCTGGGAGGTCGGCGCGGTCGATGGCGCGTTGTGCCGGGTCGTCGTCTTCCTTCGCCTGGCTCAACGCGGCCAGGCGCAGGTCCTCACGAATACGGCTGAGGCTGGCGGTGTTATCGCTGACCGCAGGCAGCGCCAGCACCGGCTCGCCATCCTTCGGTGTCGGGATGCCGATTTTTTTGCGGACCCACGACTGCGGGATATCCGGCAGACGGACATCGTTCACCAGCGTGGCCAGGGCCGTGGCCCAGTCTTTAAACGCGATTTCTTCCTGGGTATCGAAGACAAAACGCGGGAGGCGTCGCGTTCTGATATGGCCGTAGCCGTTGAGGGCGGCCATCATCTGGGTGAGGCTTAGAAACATCCCCTCCAACTGACGGGCGTCGGCGGTCAGGATATCGTGGCGGACCTCGTTGTGGACGTTCCCCAGCGCGTTGGTCGAGGTTTTACCGTCGGCCTGGCTAGTCAGCGTACTGCCTAAAATCGCTTTGGAGACGGTACGTTCCGACCAGTCGATCATCGCCATAAAGGGCGTTTCACGCCCGCTCGCCGCACTTTCAAACTTGATTTCATTCCCCTGCGGAATGGCGGCCACGGCCTCATGACCGAGATGGACCAACGCCTGAAGGATTTGGTCGCGGTCTTCGTCGCTGGTCCCCTGAGCGTAGTAGGCAATACGTGCAGGAAGGCCGTAAATCTCCAGGAACTCGGCGAGGTCGCGCAGCGCAAAGTTCTTGAACAGATACGGCCAGACCAACACGCGGAACAGTCCCGACGAGCCGATGAAACCAGACCGGGCATTGTTGCGGTGAACCAGCCAGCCAAACGGCCACAGCGCCGATCCACTTTTCCCCTCCTGATAACTGCCATCGTCGAGACGAATTTCGTCGCCCTGGTCCGGCAAGGTGTTAAACCAGTGGTGAGGGCGCTTGGTCAGCGACTCCGGCAACCAGATGTTATCGACCCGTTCCCACGCCATCTCCTGACAGCTGAAGCCATAGCCGACGGCACTCATGCCGTTGAGGATGACGTCTTCCATATTGGGGATCCCGCCCATCCAATCGGCCACGGCGGCGGTGAGTTTCAACTCCTCAGCGCTGGCATTCAGGGGCGGCTCGATGGACCAGTCCAGCGTTAACAGCGCATTGCGCCGCTTCTCCATCTCGGCGAACAGGTGGCCGTCGCGTTCTTCCATATCGCCGAACAGGCACGCCTGAGCGGACAGGTTGCCCTGCTCGGCGGCTTCCAGAATGCGCGGCAGGCGGCGAATATTCAACCCGCGTGACGGGTGATCGGGATAAATGCGCAGGCGCTCCGCCACCTTCACCGTCTGCGCCGTCTTCAGGGCCTCGCGCTGTAACGGTTGCCCGTACCTGTCAACAATGGCCATTACCAGCCCCCTCCTGAACCAAAACGACCATCACGATCACGCGAAGCACCGCGTGGCGTGTGGACCTGAAATTTCGCACTGCGTGAGACCGCAAGCCGCCAGAGCATATCGAGACAGTCCGGGCCGTCGTCGTGGTCTGCCTTCGGGTAGTGTCTGAGCTGGTCAATCAGGGTCTGGTGTGCCGGACTGACACGGATCAGGCCGTTGACCATGTGCGGCTGTAACGACTCGATACGCAGGGCCTTATCTTCCAGCGGAATGACCGGCAGCGCCGGAACCGGGACGCCTAATTTGGCGGAACGTTCAACTAACACGGTGCGTAAAAACTCCTGAAACTGGACCGCCTCAATGGACCAGCAAAGGCAGTGCCATTCGCGCTGGTACTTGATGGTGTCTTCAATAATTTTATCGGGTAAACGGCGACGGATATCGGCCTCCACAACGTCCAGGATCCCGGTGTAGCGATTAAAGCCCCCGACCAGAATGGCGGACGGGTCACGCTTCTTGTTCTTCTTGCCGAGGCTCGGGTCAACCGCGCCATAAAATACCCATTCGTTGAGCCGGTTCACCCAGAAATTGATACAGCCCACGAACAGCGCATCCTCGCCGCTGACCGGGTCGTTCTGGTATTCACTGTCGAAGGTGTCGTGACCGTCACGAACGCGGATTTTCATCAGTGCCAGCAGCGGACGCGCCGCCCATGAAACGATCGCGTCCTTCAGCATGGCGGCCTCATTCTCGATGTAATAGCGTTCGGCTTCCTGTACCTGCTTGTTGCGGATCAGTTCTTCCCACTCGTCCCACAACTTCATGTTGGCGGGCCACTGGATCACAGCCTTAAATCGGGCAGTTTTCCACATCGGGTTATCCAGCGTTCGGGAGAGAACGGAATCGTAGTGGAGAATAGTACCGATGTAGACGATATCGGTTTTCCCGCCCGCTTCCCCGAGCGGCATGACGGTCTTCGTTAACCAGTCGTGAAGCTTGTCCCGCTGCTCATGGTTGCGGACCATCTCGTCGTTCTCGATATCGTCCAGGATAACCAGGTCAGGACGGTACGGGCCATGACGCAGACCACGCAGCTTTTTACCGCTACCCGCGACCGTGACTTTGATATTGTTGGCGGTGACAATGGTCCCCATCCGCCAGACGCGTCCCTGGCCACACGCCTCCGGGAAGTCGTTTTTTAAACGTGGGTTAAACTCCAGTTCCGCCTTGATGGCTTCCAGCATCGGATACGCCTGGTCTATCGAGTCCATAATGATGACAGGGTAATGCTTGATAGCTCGAATAAGGGTCCACAAAACGAACAACTGGCTGACCAGCGTCGATTTTGCTTCGCCACGCGGGGCCGCGATGGCGTCGTTCTCACCGTCAGGGCTGGCGATAATCTGCGGCAGTCGCTTGAATAAATACTTGTGCAGTTCACTTTTTGCCGGGTTACGGACGTAGTGCGGGAAATACGTCTCCACAAAATAATCATACCCGGTGACCGGATCGGCCACGGCAGCGCATCGCGCGTTGGTCGCCTGCGGGTCGACAGCGAAACCCAGACACTCGGCTTCGATGGTCTGGCGAAGGTTGGCGATATACTCCTGTAATTCCTTCTGAAATTCCTTTATCGATATTTTCCGCTTTGCCACGTTACACCTGAGCCTGTTCTGCCACGGCCTTCTCAATGCGGGCGCAGGCAATATCAAAATAGTGTTGTGAGAGTTCAATCCCGGTGAAGCTGTCGCCCCGCGCCAGCACAGGGATGGCTGTCGACGCAGACCCCATAAACGGATCCAGAACGTGCGCCCCGGGAGCCAGCGGCTTCATGAGTTGCTCCATGACCCGGACCGGTTTCGCCGTCATGTGGAGTTTCTCCGCTGGGTTGACCCGCTCAACGATGACGCCCGGGAACGGGCCACCGTGTTGACACTGATCCAGCTTGCCGAGGCTTCCCCAGACCACATACTCGGCCTGGTGGCGAAAATAGCCGGTATGGGGAGCGCGTGAGGACAGTGTTTTGTCCCAGACGATAAGACCCCGCCAGAGAACGCCACCGGCCTGAATAGCATCGGTCAGCGTTGGCAACTGTCGCCAATCGGAAAAAATCATGAAATAGGCCCCCGGGCGAACCAGTCGCGTCGTCATGCCCAGCCAGTGGGAACACCAGAACGCCCAGCTGCGCTGGTCCCGGTTATCGCCGCTGAACTCGGCATAATTGTTATTACCGGTGTATTTTTCAGAAGGCGCTGCTGCCCGCTGGCCTTTGTGCAGACCGCCGGAACTGTATGGCGGATCAGTGATGACCGCATCAAATCCGGGGGTAAGCGTCGGCAATACCTCCAGAACGTCGCCGCAGTACAGCGTTGCATTACCTATGATTTGCTTTTGCATGACACCCCCAAAAGGTATACAGCCCGGGTTAACCTGGACTGGGGTTAAACGTTAACTAAAATCAGACTCCAGCGATGAGGCAAAGCCTTCCAGCACGTCTAGAAACGAGGCATAAAGCGTCGGGTGTTTGTCGCTGATAAACGCCCCCAGTTTCTGGATAACCTCCAGCGCGGTGGCGAGTCGGTCCGTTTCCGGAAGGATCTTCTTGCTGCTCGATACCGCTTTACTGAGACTGTCCGCCAGACTGGCCAGTAACTCGACGGCCATTTTCGGGTGAACGTCCGGGTTCTGGTTAAGTTGATCCATCGTGGTCTGGCATTTGATAACGAGACTGATCAGGACTGTTCTGGCCACGTTCTCCAGGCCGTCCCCGGCGAGGGTGTGGGCAACCCGCAGTTTGTCCCAATCGTCACCGTCCTTGGCGGCCAGCATCTTCCAACGTCTCGCAGTGTCATACGGGACCGAGTGCTTCAGCGCGACCATCTCAAGTGTGAGCTGATCAAAGATGTAGCCCGTGCGGACTTTGTCCCGTGTTTCCTTCGGCCAGGCCATTAGCGCCCCTTCTGAGCTTCTTCAATCTTGCGTTGGACGTCGCTGGAGAATTCACCGACAATCACCTCGTTCCCCGTGTCTAATACGAGGGTGGTCCCGGCTCTGCCGTTGTAATCAACTCCATAAAAATGGGTGATGCGCTCAGCCATGACGCGAACAGGCTCAGCGCTATATCCGTATGACTGAAAACTAATGAAAGCCATGTTATTCATCCTCTGAGGTTAATAATTTGCATTCAGGCGGAGGGGGTAACGTTTTGCCGGTTTCCCCGCTGGCCCTGATTTGCTCAATCTGCCGGATCAATGCTTTGTCACAGTTTCCCTGGCGGAGTGCCTCAAGCAGCCCGATGTTCCACGTCACTGACTCCCCGTAGGTCAGCCGCCCGGGATTATTTCCGGGAAGCGGAGCCAGCCGGGACGCGGTCAGGTTCGCGGGCAGCATCTGATAGGGCTGCGGCGCGGGTTTGCTCGGCGTACCGCCACAACCGCTGAGCACTAGCATCAGGAACAGATTGGCCCGCGCAGGGTTCCCGGATGATTTGTTGACGGATTTCAATCTGTGCTTTCTCCTGCTTTGCCGTTCCCTGCTGGCTGAATGTCACACCCTGTTGACCGGTAACCTGCTCCGCGTTGTGCTGCTTACGGCTGGCGGTCAAGGCGTCGGAGAGGGTTGTATTCTCATCCCTGAGCGTCTTCACCGTTGCTTTCGTGGTGAAGTAGCTGTCCACAGCGAAATACCCCACCGTGATCGTCGCCAGCACTAACAGGCCTTTTGTGATTAGCGGCATGGTTTCAGGAACAAATCCCGCTCAGCGGCGCGGCGACGGGTTAAGCCCTTCATGACCTTGCCTGCGGAATTGTTCCACTTCACAAACTCATTCGCAGCACCCTCATAGTCACCAGCATTGAGCTTGCGTAACAGCGTGCTGTCCCCCAGTCCCTCGGGCACGTCGTCCTCGTCGATATCGCTCCCAACGTTAAAGGCAAAGCTGACCAGCGCGTCGAACTGGTTCTGATTGATCTCGACCTTGACGAGCGTCCTTACATCACGCTCAAACCGAGCCACGTCATCGTTTAACGCCTGTTTAGCCTGCGCCTGAGTCCAGGTTAAGCCGGGTTTAACCTCCGGCCCAGTATGACCCCAGCCAATCGTCCAGGGCGCTCCTCCTGTCCCCGGATCGGGATAAGCCTTCAGCGACAGGCCTTCAAATTCTTTAATCAAGGCCAGGCCGTTATTGCTTATTTTCATTTTTCCCGTCCTGAGTGGCCCCATTGAGCCGTCGGTTTGCGAGGGTGTTGGCGATATCGCGCAGCTTGTCCGCGCCAATGAAGCCAATGATCCCGCCGACCAGCGCAGCGGCGCTTGATGGCAAGCCAACATGTTCCAGTAGTCCACTGAGGCTGGTCGCAACAATCCCGCACACGATGGCGCTGGTAATGGTGTATTTTTTGGGTTGTCCATCTTTTATGTTCATCATCGACGACACGCCAATAGCCGCCAGACCTGCATAGAGGGCGGGGGCGTTGTCAGCTATCCATTTCAATGAGTCTTCCCAGAATCCCTGATCGCTCATACTTTTCTCGCTTGATGGTTATCGGATGGCAATGCCACGTTAACAAGTAGGGGGATTGTGGAATAAAGTGAGGGGGAGAAACGCTGGAAAGGCTTCAGCGCCCCCTTTTACCGGGGCGCTGATTAATCAGAATGTTGACAGGGAAGGCAGGGTGATGATGGGTTTGTTACACAATGCAGCGGCCTGATTGGCTCTTTCGACAGCCGCCCGCATTTCGCGCTCGGCTGAGGTGACGTCGTCAAGAGAACGTTTTAACAGTGAGGTGTCTAAAACGGTCTCATACTGTTCTGCCTGCTGGTTAAGCATGGTAGCCATGCTTCTTCATAAACGCAAAACGGCGGCTGGCAGCATCGCTAGCCTGCTGGGATTACGCGTTATATTCGCCCAGCGCGGCATAATTTGTCATGATAAATCTCCAGTGCAAGAGTGAGTCAGTGTCGCCAGAGGGGCGCATGTTCATCAGAACAGCCCGGGTTGCGTCTGTTTATCCTGGTTAAGTCGCTTACTGATTAGCTGCCAGCCGATGCGGTCACTGATCCCGAATTGCGGGCATAATACCGCCATCGCCTGGCGAATTGAAAGACCCGCCTCCTGGCGCTCCGCAACCGCCGCCACAAATCGGGTGTTGCGCAGTTGCCTCAGTGCCGCATCACAACGGGGGATATAAAACTGCGCGGCCCCCAGGTAGGCGATTAATTTCTTCAATTCCTCATCGCTGAGCACCTCACGTAACAGCGAATGAACGCCGCCGGAACGCTCCTGAGCCGCGCCACTTTTAGCCGATAATGTGACACCGCCAAAACGGTCAATCAGCCTGGCTGTCGCGGGATACCCCAGAATGAGCAACAACACTTTGGCCGACTCGGGCAGGAGGGCTTCTGTTCTCGCCAGTTCCTCATGGTTGACGGTGATTTTCATGTTTCCCCCTGCGTTTGGCATCGATAACCAGGGCTTGCATCAGCCTGGTGAGTTCGTCCGTTGTCAACCAGTCCACGCGCTCACGGTTAAACATGTGCTTCGCCATGCTGACCGCATAAGACCACGGACGGCCCGCATCAGCCAGCAGCGCCTCGACCTTGCTTAAAAGCCCTTTATGGCTGCTGGCCACTGAGGGACGGCGGCCATGACGCTTTGACGATACCGGGGTAAATCCACTTTCTCGCATATGGGCGATGACGCGCTCCAGCTGTGCCTCCGTGCAGAGTGTTGAACTGGTACGTCCGGCGATGCGGTAGAGCACGGCACGGTAGGTCTCATCGTCCCAACCCAGGGCTTTTTTCCCTGTGTGGATCACTTTAATGAGATTCGCCATTATCCCTCCCGCCCCTGTGTGACCAGTGTCCAGATAATATTATTTCCATGGCTGTTTGCCGATGTCAGAAGCCCACGCAGGGCCATACCATGAAGGTGTTGACGTAACGTTGTCGTCGTTGCGTACATGTTCGGGTGTAACCTATTGATTGTGTTTCGGATCCTCCACGTTGCCAAACTGTAATTTCCATTCCAATCTTCTGATAATGGATGGTTTGAAATGACGTCCAGCAATGCGTTATCTGTCGGGATATAGCGAGCGTTCATTGTGTCATTCCCCCTGCAAGTTGGCGTGACCGGTCACGGCGCTGGTTAAATTCATCGAAAGACAGTCACGGGTAAACCAACAGGCCGCTTCACCTTTGAAGTCACCGTTACAGCCACCAGGCAGAACCTTGCCGCAGCGCTGGCAGCTCCCCAGCGCCTTCTCTTGCCGCTCAAGACGCTGATCGTCACAGAGGATCAGCAGGCTTATATACTCATTGCGGCTGTAGGCAGAGCGCCCCGGGTTTCGGCGTTGGCGGTTTCTCTCCAGCGCTTCGGTCTCTGGCTGAGTCAGTACCAATTCGTGCCTCAGCCCCCCGCTGGCGGCCAGTTTTGCGCGTTGTTCTGCCTTGCGGTCAGTTGCTGACTTGGCCATCTTCTCCTCCTTGATGTTCGGGACGGTTCATCAGGGCCATGTGCTTCAGCGCATCTTGTGCCTTCTGGAATCTAAGGGCGTTGTCGGTGGCGATGGCTTCCAACTCCTTGATACGCCGAGCGGCACGGCTTGATGATGGAAGGGCGCTATAGGCGGCATGAGCAACTTTCACCTGATACAGGGCATCGGCCAGCGCATTATGCTTCTCACCGGCAAACGGGATCGCTTTTACATCAATTCCAGACAGGCGCACCAGGGTGCGCAGGTCTGCAACATCCCAAAACTTCCAGGGGTAGATGTCGTCGCCCTTGGCCTCAACCATTGGATCAACGCGGTCAAACCATCCTTCAAGAATACTGATGTCAAAGACCGAACCATTACCCCACTGGATACAGCGACCACCACCGGAGTTATGCAGGAAAGCCCGCAACTCAGACGCAACACTGACAGGGGATCGCTTACCGTTAAACGCTTCGCCGCGAGCTTCTGCACTCTGTTTACCCCACCATTCCAGGGTGCTTATTTCTGGCAAACCATAGGCGAGAGCCGCGTCATAACCCATTCGCTCGTAGAAGGTTTCGCCCACATTACCGGTCTGTAGATCAAACTCTACGGCGGCGATGGAAAGGACCGGACACCCGCGTTTTTTACCCAAGGTTTCGATATCGATCATGATGTTGGTCATTTGGCTAATCTCCATTTGGTTTTGTAGCGCTCGATGGCGGCCTTCATTTCCTGTTTCACCGCCCCTTTGTGGATGGCATAACCCCGAATGTCGTAAAACCTGATCCGTGCCTTCCCTGGGTATTCCGGGACTTCCACTGCTGTGGAGAGATTACTCATGGTGTAAACACGGGATTTGCCGTTATCGCGATATTCACAGCCCTTAACATTCAACATGTTGACCTCCGTCTTTATGAGTAAGCGACTGGATCAGGATCTTGCTACGCGCCATTGCTGCCCTGAACGCGCCCAGTGACTGGAATTTAAATAGCGGGACCCGGTGACGTAGAATGCGATCAAACTCCATGACTGCGCCTTTGCTGTGCTCCCAGCCGTCCAACATGTACAGCGCGTCGACTTCATCAACCCACTGGAGAGTGGTGACCATATACTGCTCATGTGTCCAACCGTCGGTCAGCGTGGCGGGGTTGTATACCGTAAAGCCTGACAGGCGCAGACTCTCTGCCACTGCATTGAACGCAGGACGATTAAAATCGGGGAGTCCTGTCATCGGCCCTGAAATCATGATTTTCAGGTCTACAGGCGGAGCGATGATGCTTTTCATGCTGCACCGCCAATCAATTTGGTCTCGGTTGCTGTGCCGTTGACGGCGTGGCTCAATGTTGCATTTCGGCCAGAGATATAGCCCGCTATTGAAGCCTCGTTGCTACGACTGCATTCACGAGCCTCTCTGTAAGCGCTGGTTTTAATCGCGCCAGAGTCCATCTGGCGCTGCTTATAGGCGGCCATTAATGTGGTCTCGGACTCTGTCGGGGCCAGTTCAGCCACAATCTGATAGACACCGTTAGCCCAGCCCTCGCAGAAAAGGTCGCCCCGGGCGATTTTGGTCGCAGGTTTGGTGTTCTTGTGGATCTTGGCGATAAACTCCTTACGGGCTGCGGTCATTTGCCTGGCTAAAACATCAAAGGCATAGGCGGCAATCTGGGGGCGACTGTCTGGTCCGTAGAACGTCATGATCCGACGAGGGGTGCCGTACTTGCCATAACGCCAGTCAAACATGGCCTGAACACCGAAAGCGCGATTGATAACCTCAACCAGCCAGCCCAAATATTTAGGCGGTGTCTGCGCATTGCTGGGGGAGCCTTTGGTACTCGCTTCGCTAATATCGATGAATTCGGCGTCTGACTCGCTTACACCGTGTTGCTTCATCAAGTTCTGCGCCTGACGCAGCGCGGCGGCGGCTTCGTTGGCATTGGTTGCTTTACGCGCCAAATTAAGAAGTTTTTTAATTTTTGATAAATACTTTTCTTTATTCATTTTCTCTATTTTCCTGAATTTGGCGTAAGTCAGTCCCTGCGGGTTTACGCCAATATTTAAAGGGCAAGTTAATAAATAATTAAATCAGTGTGTGGGAGTCAGTGTTTCCACTTTGACGAAATAAGGCTCCCGGTTTATTTCCACTACGCAACCACATTTGAAATCACGAGCCACGTCTACCGTTCTGACCACGGTGCCACCACACGGATCAGGATGTACCTGGTGGATGAATGCGGCCCCGACTGAGTGCGCCTGGTTAAATTTTGCGGCGTTCATGGCGTTTACACCCCTGAAATATCCAAAGAAATTGGCACGTATTTATCGGAATCTCCGACACGTTCATAGAGACGGATATAGCTTTTACTGCTGATAACCTGGACAGCCTCTGCAAGCGCATCCATTGCCCGCAACCAGCGAGGGTCGGTAATATCATGGCGACGGAGTTGTAACACGCGACCAGGGTTGATCTCGCCCTCCTTATCGGTAGAGAATGCCCGATCAATGATGGCTAGCAGCTCCGGACGGGCGTCCTTCGTCCACTCAGCCACACAAGCATCAATCAACTCCTTGGCGGCCTGAATACGCTCATCAAAGGCGATGCGGTCTTGCATGGCCCGCTGCACTCTGAATCGACCATCATAGCTGTACAGGGTGACATTGCCTTTTTTACCGCCAATAGTGGCCCCGTACTGTTCCGCAGAGAGGTCAACCAGTGCCTGAATGTCAGCAAATGTATCCTGTTTAAAATCACGCAGCGCCTCTTGCAACGGTTTGGCGCGTTCCACAATGGCCTTGACCAGGGCATCACGTTCTTTATCTACCGGTTTAACCAGGCTTTCAGGCGTCAGTACGCCGCGAGCATCTTTCCAGTAACCGTCTGGAATGGTGTTTTCAGGGGCATTAGTGGACATTGTCATTACTCCTATTGATATGAATGGTTTTACAAACATCTTCCCCGGAATTTTTATAACCGGGCTGATTACTTAATGCGCCAATTATGGTGTTATAAATAAACTTGGCTTGTCCTGACTCTGCTGTAGTGCATGGACCTTCAGCATAAATATTCGTATTAACGCCAGTTTTATTTTCCTGGATGGTTATCTTTAAAATAATAGCCATTGCATCCTCTCTTTAGTGAATCGACTCAGACCAGACGACCCTACAGCCGCCCGACGTAAACTGCCCTTGACGGTAACGCCCCTCAGCGGAATAACCAAATTCATGATAAACAGCTCGACCACTGTGGATCTGCTGATCGCAATAACCGCAGGGCTGAACCCGGATCACGGGTTTATTGCTAGCCAGTGTGATCGATTTCACGGTCACGCCCTGAATGCTGAGTGCCTTAACGACATTGCTTGCACGTTCCATTAACTCGACCAACTCTTCATTTTTTAAGCCGTTAAACATGACTATCACCTCAAAAAAGTCAGTTGATTAGCATCTCCGAGAACTTACGGACAGCCCCAGCGTCAACATGCTCGCCACTCAGCAGGCTGTAGCGATTGACGCCGCGCAGCAGCTTAAACAAGCGGCGGGCGTTGCCCTTGCAGGCAGAGAACAGTGCATCACTGACCGCTGAGTCCTTGGCATCTTCGAGGACACTCGTTGCTATGGAGTCAATGTCTTCACGTGGTAGAACGTCGCCCAGCGGCAGCGCAAAACCAACGCGGCTATAAAGCTGCTTATACTCGCCGCGTTTACCTTTGAGGTTAATAATCAGGCGGGGCATCCCTGCCAGTACAACGCCGATCCCGGCTTTGTCGTGGATGCGTCGAATGGTTTCGAGCGCACGATGTGGCAGGTTCTCCGCCTCATCAATCAGCAAAATACGCCCGGAGTCTTTAAGCGCCACAATGATGGCCTCGCTCAGCTCGTGCATGTTGCCGCGCTTGTTCAGGCCCAGACGGGCACACAGTTCCTCAAGCACCACGCGGGCGGTATAGCCCGGATCCGCTTCAAGCAAAAGGGCTGTGCGGTTATCGGCGGCATACTGACGCATCACCATGGTTTTCCCCATCCCTGCATCGCCATAAATAACGTTGATATCGCCGTCCAGGTGGGCCATACGAATAACCTCAAGGCATTTGCTGGCGGTATAGGTACGAATAAAAGAAACTGTTAATTTTTGGCTCTTTTCCTTTTCGGCTTCTCTAGCAATCAATGCAACGATATCCAGCTCAAGGGTTTTAACGTCGCCGTTATATTTCCCCTGTAAATACTGATTAAGCGTGGCCGGACTTTTACCCAACGCGCGGGCGACTTGTGTCTGTGACCAGTTACGACGGGCCATTAATTCTGATAATTGAGCAATCATAGTTACCTCGTTATTCATGGTGTGTGCCGGTCTTCTTTAAATGCTGTTCCCGATCAACTTCTAAAAAATGGTAATCGTGCTGTTCTGCCTGCTGTATCTCCCCCTGGAGAAGCATCCCAAAGTCGGGCATTGGTTTATGCTCAATGACCGGGGTAGCCTGTTCAATGACACGCTGTTTTTTCTTGTCCAGCAGAGCCACCTGACGCTTGGCACGCTCCTGAATACCCTGAGCCATTTTAGTTTCAGGAACTGCGGCGTTTGTATTGCCGTTCCAGATAGCCTTACAAATATAAGAACCGTCCATCCTGCGGATAATGACTTCTTGAGCGTTGCGCGGGTCATAAGCGACACGGACTTCAACGCCATCAAAATCAGCCAGGCCATGAGAGAAATAGCGGTTATTGCTGAGGCGGATCCAGCCACGGTCAACGGTGCGTTTTTCTTCCGGCATGAACATCTCGCGCAGTTCCACTTCGGTCAGATACTCGATTTCGTCGCCCTCCGTGGCCAGAACCGCTTCGCGGTAACGGGCCGGGGTCAGGTGCTTGCCGTTGTACTTGGGCAGCTCACTGTGTTCGTGGCTGTTGTTGTAACGCTCGATTTCCTCCTGGATGATTGCCAGCACATCCTCCCATTCAGGCACCGCTTCTGTTGCCCGCCGTTGGCGGACGTTAAGTGGCTTACCCTGGCTCTGTGCGTTCTCGGCTGACTCAACCGCCACCATCAGACGGCGGAGGTTGTCACGATCTGCGCCGCGTCCATTAAATGTCGGTACACGCTGAGCGATGGCGTATGGAATGACGCCGTTCAGCCGCTCGATGATGCCACGAGCCTGCGGGTTACCGGGAATACCGGTCATGTGCTCGATCCCCATGCGAGGGAAAATACCGGTTGTTTCCGCGTCCAGCGTCTTGTTTTTCTGGCCTGAACCATTATCCGTATAGACAAACAACGGTTTACCATAGCGTTGTATGCCATAGCGGTACGCCTCAGAAACGCCGCGCACGTTCTCGGAATAGGACAGGCTCCAGCCCACAACAAAACGTGAACGACCATCAATAACCAGCGTCAACTCCGGGGTAAATGCTGTTTTGCTGATAGGGTGCTTCACTTTCATATCCAGTGATTTCCCATCGCAAATCCAGCAGCCATTAACCGGCATACAGGACCAGTCACGGCGGCTGTAAACTTCCAGCGCCCGTGCAGCGGAACCACTGACACGACCGCGAAGCCGTTCCCGCTTTGGAAGCTTCTTCATCACCCGGCAAATGGCGTCATAAGACGGCATCACCGCCAGCATGGCGGGCTGGTCATGAAATTCGTGTTTCCAGTCAGCCTCGAAATCACGGTAGCAAAAACGCATGGTTGGCCCGTTGGGGCTGCGCCAGTACGCCAGGAAGCGCGGCAACCAACTGACGTCCTCCGGCTTCTTCGCTTTATGGTGACCGGGTGCCAACATGGCCAGGCGTTTTTCGGTGTCGTTAACCGTCAGCAGATACACGGAATACCATTCTTGCAAACTGCTACGGCTGACGCCCAGGCGTTTACCTTTGCGAGCGTTCGCCAGTTCAGCCATTTGCATCAGTGGCCCCGGCAGTGTTCCGGCGCGGGAACCGTCGACAATGTAATTGACAGCAGCGAGACGACTCAGACCAGCTTGGTCATAAAGTTTTAACACCTCCAGTGCCAGCGCCGAACGTGCATCTGCCACGGCTTTTTGCTTGTCGGTCAACTGGCTGACCTCACGCTCCAGCAGGGCCGGGCACTGGTTCAGGATGTCGAGTTCTTCACGGGGTTTAATACCAGTCTTGCGCTCAGCCGTGACAGTGGTAACCACAGCAGTATCGCTGGCCACTTCGACAACCTGTTGGTAATGGCGGGCAAGGACAACCTCACGGGCTTCACGTGGTAAACAATCAACGTGATATTCGAAAGCCTTTGAACCTGTACGACGACGGCGTAGGTCAGAATTTCCACCTGCACGTTTATTCAGATTATTACGGATATTGTGAAGCATGCTCGGAAAGCCGGGCAAATTTGCACATTCCTGAACAGTCAACCAGATAGACATTCCTTATCCCCTAATCCGAAAAACGGTTTCAATGTAACGACTCGGCCAGATAAGCTCTGGAGATACACCGATTTTTTGTGCGATTGCATCTTCGTAACGGCCGCACTTACGGTAGAAAACATTACGAATCGCGTTTTTACCTACGCCCAGTTCGCTTTCTAAATCGCTCAGGCTGACACCCTTGCGATCGAGAGCTGCGATTATCGCTTTGCTTGACCAGTCCTCACCGGCGCAAACAAACAGATTCGCCATGTCTTGTGTTAGCAACTGCATCGTTGATATCCTTCCTCGTTTATCTAAAACGATAATTAAATATGATTATCGCTTACACACAATCTAATCGCACAATAAACCGATTTCAAGTGGTTTATTCGCAAATTAATCCGAATAAATTAATCTTGATATGAATCATGGTGTTACATGAATAAAACTGATAGTACAGCGAAAGACCGAAAGCGGTTTATTTCGATGCCAGGAATAAACCGTTTTTCAGAACGGTTAAAAATTGCGATGGGCGCCATGACTAATGTGGCCTTGGCCAACGTATGTGGCATCTCAGAGTCTGCGGTGAGAAGTTACCTTAAAGGGCGCAGCTACCCAGGCATTGATAAGATTCAGGCCATAGCACAGGCGTGTAGTGCTCCAATGGAATGGCTCATTACAGGAGATGTAGAAGCTGATAAAAACGATAGCATCGCAATATATTACGATAGTAAGTTGATGGGGGTGATTGAGGTGATGACTGATGAGCAGCGCCAGCAACTAGCACAGGTCATCGTTCAACATGGCATATCTGGCATTATGAGAGCCTTACAGAGCATTGAGTCAATCGCTGAGTTTTCATTGCTCCCTGAGAACGAAAGGCTGCAACTAATGCAACTTCATGGCGAGATTAAAAAGGGGGCACCTGAGGATAGTAAAACCAATGAGCTGAACCTGCCGGTTCACAAGCAAGCTGGCTAAACCCCGCATGCTGTTCGGCTAATGCTGAGTGGGGTTTATTAATAAAGTCGTTTCGCTCGTTACTCATTGAGATAAAGGGATAAATTAGTATAGATCATGGTTTAATGATATGCGTTTAAATGAAGTTTAAACGTGATTAATGCAGAGGTTATTCAGTCCAGAATTTACCGCATAAAAAAGTATTTTTGGTTATTTTGACGGAGGCAGTCCAAAATCAACCAATCCCTCAAAACCCGCGCCAGTCTTGGCGTCGTGTCGAAGTTTCGATTTTTCCCACCATCCAGAATTGATCACCCCCCCACACTCGACCAGCTTGATAAGATCTTCTGTGGTCACCTCATTGAGTTTGCCGCCTTGCTGGCGCGGATCGACGAAGGTACCAATCCCGATTTCGGTTAAAATCCCCGGCTGGTGCGCCGCTGCGGCCCGTAGGGTCTGAGTTAACACGCCTTGGGGATAGTTGTAGGCCGCAATCTTGTTCTGTTCGGCCAGATCGGAGATGCGTGGGGATTGTCCCCAATGCCCGCACAGTGCCCATTTCACCAGCCCAACCTGTGCCAGTGGGCTGATACCGCGATCGGCGCGGTCGCCTAACCCTGTCGGGCTGATTAATGACAGGTCACGCGGGGTTTGCGAGGTTTGATATTTGTCTGCCAGCGCGGTAATTAAGGTGGTGGCTTCCAGAATACCGCCACCGGCCCCTAATACGCATAAGGTGGCTTCGTCAGGAATATAATTTACCGCCTCTTGTGCCGATAATACCGGGACTCTGCCATTAATTCTTTTCGGTTTTACCAGTTCCATAATTACTCCTGTTAATGACCGATGCATTTATTTTATTTTGCGGGGCAACCAAACTCGCACGCAGGCGCGCGGATGCCGCAATTAAGCTGCATGAAAAATTGATTGCTCTTTTTAGTGACTTGTTTTATTCGGCGGAAAGACGATTATTCCCGCCGACAGTAATATCAGTACGCCACTGAATTAATGCAGTATCGTTAATATGGTGCGTAAATCCGTGACGGAGATTTGCCCCGGCGCGGAGGCTTTCTTGACCGCGCCAAAGGTGGCCGCAGAGCCAAAGGTTTCGCCCGCTAACCGGGATACAATGCCGGTTTTGGCCATCGACATGGTGATTATCGGCCCGTTGGCATGCTTTTCGTGCATTTCCAGCGTCGCGGCCAGCAGCGTCAATACGTCACTTTTGTTTTGCGGCATCAGGGCGATTTTCGGAATATCGGCTCCCAATTCCTGCATTTTGCACAGGCGCTTGACGATTTCCTCCTGCGGCGGCGTTTTATGGAAATCATGATTCGACATGATGACCAAGACGTTCTTGGCGTGGGCATGGGCCACGGCCTCTTTGAGCAGTTCGTCGCCGGTAAACAGCTCCAGATCGATCATATCGACCAGGCCGCTGTCCACCGCCGCCAGATTGAGCGCGATATAGGCCTGTGGGGGCAACGCCTGCTCACCGCCTTCCTGCGCGCTGCGGAAGGTAAACAGCAGCGGCTTGTCGGCAATGATCTCTTTGATCTGACGGGCGGCGGCTAGCACGTTGCTGAGCGTGGCGACATCCGCAAAATGATCGACGCGCCACTCCAGAATATCGAAATCAGCGTGACGATAATCCTGCGCCTCAGCCACCACGGCAGGGATATCTTTGCCCATCAGCGAGACAATGATTTTTGGCGCGCCTTCGCCGAACACAATGTTTTTTACGGTTATGGTTTTCATTTTTACCTTTTGCATGCTGTTTTGCCGCAATCAATAAGGTGGTGATTTAAGCCCATCACCACGCGCTACGGGAATGCTACGCCTCGAATCCCATCACCTGCTTAACGTATTCCAGTGGGAAATCTTTGCCAGTCCACAGTTTGAACTGTTCGGCGCCTTGCCATAACAACATGCCGTAACCGTCCACCGTTTTGCAACCTGCCTGTTGGGCCATTTGCAGCAACTTGGTCATGTGCGGGTTATACACGCACTCCGTCACCAGCAGTTGCGGGCGCAGCATGGCGATGTCGCTAACGATGCTCTCGTTTTCCAGCGGCTTCATCCCGACTTTGGTGCCGTTAGTCAGGATATCCGCGCTGGCGATGGCGCTGGCAAACGCTTGCTGGTCTGCCAGATCGGTCACGGTTACCTTGCAGTCGGTGTTGTCGTTGACCCGTTTGGCAAAGTCGAGCGCCTGTTCAAAGAACTCGTCCTTACGATTAAACAGCTTGATCTCTTTGATGCCTTCAACGGCGGCCTGTGCGCCGATAGCGGTAGAAGCGCCACCCGCACCGACCAGCACCATGGTTTTGCCCTTGATATCAAAACCGGTTTCCTTGATGGCCCGAATATGCCCGGTACCGTCGGTGTTATAGCCGCGCAGATAGCCGTCGTCGTTGACGATGGTGTTGATAGCGCCAACCAGTTTGGCCGCTGGCGTTAATTCATCGACATACTGGCAGGCAAACTGCTTGTTAGGCATCGAGACGCCGGTGCCGCGCATTTTTAACGCCTTCAGCCCTTCAATCGCGCTGGCGAAGGTGGTGGTATCGACTTCGAAAGCCATATAGGTAAAAGGTAGCCCGACTTTATCCAACGCTTTATTTTGCATCTCTGGCGATAAGCTGTGTCTGATCGGATAGGCCATCAGCCCGATAAGCTCATATTTTGCGGTTACATCCATTCTAAACTCCTTGTCTAACCATGTTCGTGTGGGACGCAAACCTGCGTAATTGCTGTTTTGCGTTATTGGAAAAAGCGCTCGCCCAATCGCAGGTCACTTTGCGGGACTTTGAATACTTTGTAATAGCGAATGAAGACGATGATGGCGGTAACAAAGGCCAGCAGGGCAAAGGCAATATCCAGCAGGATGATGTATTGCAAACCAATGTTGGAGAGGTAACCGGTGATTAATGGGATCAAGAAGTTGGCTAACCCGCCCATCATCATATAAACGCTGGTGACCTTGGCTTTGCTTTTCGGGAAAAATTCCGACATGACGGAGACGCCAAGCTGCAATATCCCACCGGCGGCGGAGAAACCAATCGCAAAGGCACCAAGGTTACAAACCAGCGGTGAGGGATACAGATAGATAATGGTTGCCGCGATCACCGAGACACCGGCGTTAAACACGTTGGCCCATACCGGGCGCACGGTGCTCTTTAACAGCAGGGCGAAGATAAACACGCACATCAGCGAGCCAAGGCTATACCAGGAGATGGTTTTCAGCGCGTCGGCCTCCGCCATACCGGCAAATGCCATTGCGTATTTCGGCATCCAGACCACGATCACGTAGAAGGTAGAGAATGCGGCTACGCCGAAGATAACGGAGGAGACGCCCTCCAACCAGGCTAGCGGCTTACTGTTCATCTGCGGCAACTCTTTAGCCACGGAGGCATCAACCAGCTGGCTGGGGAACTTGCTTTTAAGCAGCAGCAACGTGATCAGGACGAACAGGATCCCCGGGATGACCATCGCGTAGCCGTACCAGATGTGGCTGACCAGCAGGTAGCTGACCAGCATCGGATAGAACATCTGGCCGAAAGAGACCATGGCTTTCACCAGGATCACCGCCGAGCCGGACGTCTTGGGATAGCTCTCCATCAGGGCCGGATAGCCGCCGGTGTCAAGCGCCGCATTGGCAACGCCAACGCACACCGCCAGGCCAAAGGCGACGATCAGATTAGGGCTGGCCGGGATGCCAAAGAAGAACAGAATATACAGGGCGACGCCGATCAAAATGGCGGCGCGGCGGCCAAACTTATCCGATATCACGCCGAAGAACAGAATGCTGACTAGCCGACCTAACCCAATGCCAGATATCAGGTAGGCAATGCCCGCGTTGTCGGTGCCGAACTTCTCGGCCAGTGGCGTCATGTTTTGTGCCAGCGTAATGACGCTGGCACCATGGAGAAAATAACTCAAATAGATACTGATGACCGCTAATAAAAATGGCGCTTTGAAGGCCTTGCTCTGGCTCATGCTGTTCTCCGCTTGTCGCTAATTTTTTACGTTTTTGGATCCAGGGACCTGTTGTTCTGGTGGCCTTTCTTTTTAATTAATCATTGCGGGAAAGTAATGGGTGAAAACATCCCGATAAGTCACACTGTGGTAAATAACTTGGGTCATGGATAACCGCCAATACACCGGCAACCTGACGTGTGCTGAGTATAGGTAATGCAGTAGGTGATAAATACGTAATATGCCGTTTTAGTTTTCAACTTTATTGCAGGGGAAGATGCTGAGATGGCGCTTGATGGTGTTGCCGAATTGTGCCGATATTTCGCTGGTTAAATCAGGTATGGAAGGCTGCTGCACGGTGTTTCCTTTTTGGGCGTGGTGAAGGCGAATGGTTATTAACAAGCTATTTACTTTGTCTGGAGATCAGCTGCTGACGGAATACTGTCTGATATTGCACGCGGTCATAATAATATTGTATGTGGTGTCGGTCGGAGGAATAAAGCCAGGTTTCTATATCTAAATAATGGCCCCTCACCCTAACCCTTTCTCAAAAGGAGAGGGGACCGATCGAGTTCGTAATGAGTTGTGGAAACCGTACCTGAACACTGCACTGGATCAATTCCCTCTCCTTGGGGAGAGGGAGATACAGCATAAGAAAGTTAACAGTCAGAGAAGGTAATTTGGTGGGATTAACTGGCCATCTGTACCATCTTAAGGGGACGGTTGGCCTCTTTATGGCTACGGTAACCAATAAACAGCGCCAGCAGAAAGCCGCAGGCTGCGATAGCGGTATCGAACCACATAATGTTGGCGATACTGGTTTCGGAAATCTTGGCGGTAATCAAAGGAATGGTGAACGTTGCCAGGCTGCCAGCGCTGTAATAGATGCCGGTGGCTTTGCCTTTCGCGTGGGGAAGGCGGGTCGCCATCAGCGTCAGCCCTAGCTGCATGACCCCGCCTGCGGCAGAGAAGCCGATAACAAAGGCGAAAACCATCACGACGTACATGTTGGGATACAGGCAAACGGTGAGTAAGGTAATGAAGGAGATAAAGGTATACAGCATCAGAAAGGTAGTTGATTTAAACCTTTTCTTTACCAGCCCGGCGGTGATGAACACGCACATCAGTGAGCCGATGGTGTAGATGCTCAGCAGCTTGATCGACATCGTATAGCTCATACCCGCCACAAACTGGCCATACTGTGCCAGCCATTGGCTGATCAGGTAAAAGGTGGCCATGGCGATATAGCCATATAGGGTATAGCTGATGAGATCAACGATGGAACAGCGAGGGTTGTCATCCGCATTCAAATCGGGTTCGGTGGCCACTCGTCGCCCCGGATGAGTGGGGAATGGGCAGCGCAGCAGGAACAGGCCATTGAGCAGCATAATGCCAGCAGCGATCAGGAACGACCAGCCAAACCAGACCTCAGCCCAGACCAGCAGGCTGATGACCATCGGCAACATAAACTGGCCGCCGGAGACAAAGGCTTTGATCAAGATATTGGCGGTACCTGGCGACTTGGGGAACGCCTCCATCAGCGTAGGGTAGGTGCCCGAGTCGAGAAAACTGTTGGCAACGCCAGCTAAAAAACCAAATACATAAGCGACAATAATGGTGGGGCTAAGCAGAATGCCAAAAAAGAAGCCCAAATAGCACACTATCCCCAGAAAAATAAAGGGTCTGCGGCCAAATCGATCGGATAACATGCCGGTGATTAATAACACACTGAGCCTGCCAATGCCCAAAGAAGAGATGACGATCGAAATGCCTGCGGCATCGGTATGCCATTGTTCTGCCAGATAAGGCATATTCAAGCTGATTAATATCACCCCCATACCGTGCACCAGATAATTCAGATACAGCCCCAAGGCCGTTGGTACATACTTGTTTTCCATAGGTTGTTGCTCTGAAACTCGTTCATAATAAATAATTCGTGCCGGGAAAAACGGTTGGGCACGAGATTGTTACAGGCGTTAACCTGCGGTCAGGAGTGATAGTCAGTCAAAACTATGGGCAGGCGGTGTTGATAAGCCGTCCTTATTAAATCCCATCCAGATTAATGAGCGCGATGTGTCCTATTAGTCAGGGTTAACATAGCCGCTCGAGATCATAAGCATAAAGTTGTGCGGCGACCGACTGATAAATTTTCCATTCCAGATAATCACCTTGGGCGTAGACAGCCAGAAAGGACGCATAATCGGGGAAGAAGCGCATGGTGTTATTACCAATGCGATTGTTGATCTTGTCGATGATGGCATTGATGTGGTTTTTTCTTTTTTTAATCATTTTTGTGAATGTATCAATAATAGCGGCCGGTATTTCACTTTCACCACGCTCCCATTGCAGCCATGTAGCTAAATTGTTGTCAGATGAAATATAGGTCGCACACTCTTCGACCGTCATAAAAAAAAGCTGACGCAGTGCCTGCAGTTCTAAATGATTCATGATGACGCAGATCCACGTTAGAGAAAACCATGCAGAATAAATAGCATTATTGGGCGTTTTTCGTCTTGAACAGGCTCACACTATTGGGTGCAATATTATTTGTTGCCGGGGTGTGAATATATTACCGCATTATGAGATTTTACTGTGGGGAATTGTAAAGCCGCCCGAGCGGACGGCTGTATTGGTTTTGAGCCCAAGTTCATTTGCTAAAGCGGGACCGGGAGGGTAACTCTTTCAAGAGCTAGTCACCCGGCCTTGGCCGTATTAAACGGCGGCTTGGCGAACCACACCAGCAAGGTCAGCATCAGGAATACCCCGGCAGAGAGATAGAAAATATCGTTGGCCGACATCAGCAGGCTCTGCTGGGTAATTTGATCGTTGATATAGGTCGCGGCTTGCTGCTGATTGAACCCCAGATGTTGCAGTTGGTGATCCAGGCTGATCGCAGCCGGGTTGAATTGCGTCACTGACTGCGTCAGTTGCGCATGGTGAAATGACTCCCGGTGGCTCCACAGGGTCATGGTGAGTGACGTGCCGATCGAGCCAGATAACGTTCGGAAAAAGTTGCTCAGGCTGGTGGCCGCAGCGAATTTTTCTGGTGCGAGCCCTGACAATGAAATGGTGGTCAGCGGCAGGAAGAAGCAAGCCACGGCGAAGCCTTGCATCAACTGCGGCAGCACCACGGCAGTAAAATCAATCGCCGGATTAAACGTCATCGCACGCCAGTAATAGCAACCGGCATACACGATAAAGCTAAAGGTCACCAATACCCGCATATCAATACGATCGCCGTAGCGGCCAATCAATGGCGCGATCAGCAGCGGCATCAACCCGATGGGGGCATAGGCCAGCCCTGCCCACACCGAGGTGTAATCAAACACCGTCTGTAGCAGCTGCGGCATCAGCACAATTGCTCCGGCATAAATCAGATACGCACAACTGATGCACAGGATGCCGATGCTGAAGTTACGTGAGCGGAACAGGCTCAGATCGATGATCGGGTTATCGTTGGTGGCTTCCCAGATAATCAGCAAAATCAGCGCGACCACGGCGATCACGGCCAGCACGATCACGGTGGTAGAGTTAAACCAGTCGAGGTCTTTGCCTTTATCCAACATGATTTGCAGGCTACCCACACCGAGCACCAGCAGGCTCAGGGCGAACAGGTTGATTTTTACCGGCTCGGTGGGCGTTTCTCTTCCTTTCAGCTTCCATGCGGTAATGGCAACGACGATGATGCCGAACGGAACGTTGATTAAAAATATCCAGCCCCAGTCGTAGTTATCGCAAATATAGCCGCCAATAATCGGGCCAAAGATCGGGGCGATAATCACCGTCATCGACCACAGCGCCAACGCGATATTACGCTTCTCTGGCGGGTAGTTACGCAGCAGCAGGCTTTGCGATAGTGGGATCAACGGGCCTGCGACCAATCCCTGAATGACGCGGAAAAAGATCAGCATATCGAGATTGGTGGAGAACCCGCAGCACAGCGACGCCAGTGCAAACAACGTCACCGAAGCTAAAAACAGCTTACGCTCACCGAACCGCTGCGCCAGACGCCCGGTTATCGGGATGGAGATCGCGTTGGCGACACCAAACGAGGTGATCACCCAGGTTCCTTCGTCCGTAGAGGCCCCCAGGAACCCGGAAATGGTGGGAATGGCGACATTGGAGATGGTGGAGTCCAACATCTGCATAAAGGTCGCCATCGAAAGCGACAGCGTCACCAGGATCAACGACCAGCCTTTTAACGGCAGCAGTGTGTTGTTATTGCTCATAAATCACATCGCATTGGCTTTGATGATGTCTTGGATTTCCGCGTCGATACTGGAGGTATCGAGCACCAGCGCCTGGCTTTGGTAAGCCGGTTTCAGGCGTTGGGTGGTAGATAGCGCAGGGCCGTTGGTGTTGTTTTCGCGCAAGGTCACCGTGGTGGATAAGCCAATTCGCAATGGGTATGCCTTGAGCTGTTCCGCATCCAGGGTAATACGCACCGGCAGGCGTTGAACCACTTTGATCCAGTTACCGGTGGCATTCTGCGCGGGCAGCACCGAGAACGCACCGCCGGTTCCCATATTGATGCCTTCAACCACGCCGTCGAATACCACATTGCTGCCATAGAGATCGCTCACCACGCTCACCTTTTGCCCAATGCGCACGCCGCTGAGCTGGGTTTCCTTGAAGTTGGCGTCAATCCACAGCTGATCGGCCGGGACGATGGATAATAAGGCCTGGCCAGCGCTGAGTGTTTCACCCACCTGCACATTGCGTTGAGCGACATAGCCGGTCACCGGGCTGCGAATTTTGGTGCGCTGTAGCGCGAGCCAGGCTTCGCGCATTTGTTCTGCCGCCAACAGGATGGCCGGCTGCTGTTCAAGCGTGGAGTTCTGGATCAGGATACGATTGCCGCGATATTGTTCGATAGCGACGTCCAGCGCCGCTTTGCTGCTGTTAACGGCATCACGCGCATGTTGCAGGTCTTCTTTTGAAAAGGCCCCCGCTCCCATCAGCTTGGTGCGGCGTAGATAATCGGCCTGCGCTTGCTGATAAGCGATTTTAGCCTGGGCGATATTGGCGTTATATTGGGCGTCGTTGATATAGATCTGTTTGGTTTTTCTCACCGTTTCCGCCAGCTTATTTTTGACTTTTTTAAAGTTGAGGTTGGCATCGGTATCATCTAAATTGACCAAGACATCCCCTTGCTGGACTAAATCGGTATTGGTGTAATTTACGCTGACCACGCTGCCGTTAACCTGCGAAGAAATAGTGACCTGATTGCCCATCACATAGGCATCATCGGTGCTTTGCACATTGCGCGAATTGAAATACCACCAGGTTGCACTGGCCATGGCCGCAATAATAATCACCATTAGAAAAATGAGCAGCCACTGCTTTCTTTTTTCTAATGGTGTTTTCACCTGGTTACTGTCTGGCTGCGGTAATTGTGGCATGGCAAAACCCTTGCTTGTCTGTTTTATGAGCAATAGCAAACCATTACGCTGCTGTGGGCAATAAGCACAGCGCGTAATTTAATCATTGAATGGCTTGGTTAATCACCTTCAGCTTAAAGCGGCATAGGCCTATGGGAGGAAACGCTGAAGGTTCGTAGTGATTATAAAAGCGGGCGTTGCCGTAACCCAGCAGAGACATCGGAAATCGTTGCAGGCAGCGTCCTACACGTGAAGTCCACCCCGTGACTACAGGAGTTGGGGCAACAGCGAATTAGAACTATAAACAGGGTTATGCTATAAGCTCGTAGATAGCTTGAAATCCTTAAAATATAGCGTGAGCGAAGAAACATCGCTGACCAACGCTGCCCGTGTTTTTTATATCACCAGGAAACGACAATGAGTGAAACCAAGTCTTTGCGCGCCGTAATTGTTGACGACCACCCTCTGGCTCGTATGGCGATCAAGAACCTGCTGGAAAGTGAAGGTATTAGCGTTATTGGCGAGGCAGCGGACGGGGCAGAGGCGCTGCTGCAGGTGGCGCAGCAGCAGCCAGACGTGGTGATTGTCGACGTCGATATTCCCATCATGAGCGGCATTGAGGTGGTTGAAAAACTCAGAAAGCAGCAGTTCAGCCAAATCATTATCGTGGTTTCCGCCAAAAACGATCTGTTCTACGGCAAGCGTAGCGCGGATGCCGGGGCCAATGCTTTTATCAGTAAAAAAGAGGGGATGACCAATATTATCGCCGCGGTGCATGCTGCCCAGAATGGCTACAGCTATTTTCCTTTCTCACTAAACGGTTTTGTCGGCAGCCTTTCTTCGGAACAGGAAATGCTGCTGTCGCTCTCCAGCCAGGAGATTAAGGTGATGCGTTCCCTCCTCGGCGGTGCAGATAATATGCAGATTGCGGCGGCGATGTTTATCAGCAATAAAACGGTCAGCACCTATAAAAGCCGTTTAATGGAGAAGCTCGGCTGTAGCTCGTTGGCCGATCTGTTTGCTTTCGCCAACCGTAATAAAATTGGGTGAGTGCATGCTAAAACGGGTACTGGGGTTTTGGCTGGTTTTACTGTGTCTGATGCTGCCTGCACAGGCTGTGATCAACGGGCCGATCACGTTAGCGCTGGCGACTAACCACCTGGTCACGCCTCCGGCCATCTACTTGGGCCACGACGACTTTATCTGGCTGGCGCAAAAGCACAGTCTTACCGTTGCGGTGTATGGAGTTGAATCCCAACCGTTGAGTATGAATAGCGTCACCGGACGCTATTGGGGAATGAATGCGGATTACCTTGCGCTGTTTGGAAAAGCTCTGAATATCAATGTAAACGTCAAACTCTACGCCGATGAGCAACAGGCATTGGCGGCACTGCTTGCGGGCCGCGTCGATCTTGTTCTCACTACGCCCGGTAGGATTAGCCCGCAAAAGGCTCCCTTTATTGCCAGCTTGCCGCTGGTGCAAGGCTATCCAACCCTGGTGACGCGGCTTGCCGAGGTGATGAAGCCGTTTCACGATAATAGCGATAAGCTCAAGATAGCGATCACCCGGGATTATCCCCCAGAATCATTTATTAAACAGGCATTTCCTAACGCCAGCGTCATTTCTTTTGCCGATGAATATCAGGCGTTGGCCTCGGTTGCCAGTCATCAGAGTGACTACTTTCTCGGCAATAACCTCACCACCAGTTTTATTATCGCGCGCGATTTCTACCAGACGCTGGGAATGGTGAAGTTCTGGCGAGCACCGCAAAGCGGCGACGTGCTTATTGCGCTCGATAGTCAGCGGCAATTGGTCAACATTGTCGACAGATTTATCAGTTCACTGACCGAACCTCAGCATAGCCAGATTGCTCAGTCCTGGATTGATATGGGTAACCTCACCTTTTTAACCAGGGACCTGGCTTTTACCCCACAGGAAACGCGCTGGCTGGAAAAAAACCGCAAATTGCGCATAGTGATAAATCCCTATTACGCCCCGTTTAGCATGGTGGATGAAAACCAGGAAATACGCGGGATAGTTGGCGATATCCTTAACCTGATCCAGCTGCAAACCGGTTTGACCTTTGAACCGGTGATTGCCAATTCCAATGAAGAGATGGCCAGCATAATACGTAGTGGCAATTGGGATATCCTGTCCTCGGCCACGTACAGCCCAGAGCGGGAAGAACAGGCGGCCTTTACTCATCCGTTTTTGGCTACTCCTTTTGTGATCGTCACCCGCGCTGCGGTCAAGCAGACCGAAACGATGAAGCCTGGCATGAAAGTCGCTATTCCGGCCTACCATACGTTATCGGAAAAACTAAAAGCCAAATATCCGGGTGTGCAATGGGTTGAGGTAGAGAACACCGGCGCAGCGCTGAGCATGCTGGATCGGAGGGAAATTGACGCAGTGGTGTCCACACAGCTCGCCTCGCGCTACATCATCGATCACTACTATCCCAATCGGCTGAGCTATTTCCGTATTCCCGACGAGCGCACCGCCCAGATCGCCTTTGTCATTCCACGTGGCTCGCAAGAATTACAAAGCATTCTGAATAAGGCCATCGACGATATTCCCCCCAAAGAGCTGATGAATTTGGCCGGGAAGTGGGTAAAAACCCCCGAAGTGAAAATTGACACCTGGAATCTCTATAACCGGCCTTTTTACCTGGTGATCGTTCTGGCTACGCTGCTGGTTGTCAGCAGCTTGCTGTGGGGAGCCTATCTGCTGCGGGCCATCCGTAAAAGCAAAGAGGCACAGGCTGCGCTTGAGTATCAGCTCGGTTTTCGCCAGACCTTATTCAATTCGATCCCCGTGCCGGTGTACGTTATTTCGGTGGAAGGTGAGCTCGAAAGCTACAACAGCGCCTTCGGGGCCTTCTTCACCCCCGAGTTACATGCCGCGATGCATCATTCATTGTTCGATCGCCGTCATCCTCTGGCAGACATTTTCGCAGCGCTTCAACCCAATATCCAGCAAGGGCTGCAAATCAACCAGGTTATCCCTCATCAACTGGTGTTGAATAATGGCACGGAAGAGCGCCTGATCCTGCACTGGTTAACGCTGTGCCAACTACCCGCCAACACGCCGCCCACGCTGATTTGTGGCTGGCAGGACATTACTGAATCCAGGCAGTTGATGGAGGCGTTGCAGGTGGAGAAAGACAAGGCCATTGATGCCAATCGAGCCAAAAGCACTTTCCTTGCTAGCATGAGCCATGAGATCCGTACGCCGGTGAGTGCGATCATGGGGTTCCTGGAGTTACTGACCACCCATAGCCAAAGTCCGGCAGCAGAGAAGGAATCTATTCAACTGGCTTATTCCACCGCTCAGTCACTACTCGGCCTGATTGGCGATGTGCTGGATATGGAAAAAATTGAGTCTGGTAACTTTGAGCTGGCGCCAGAATGGGTAGATCTGGCCTCGTTGTTAACTACGACGGTCAGTAGTTTTGAAGGGGTGGCCACGCTGAAAAACCTGCGGCTGTCGGTCGATTACCGCCTGGAAAAAACGCAGGCGCTGTGGCTCGATCCGCAGGCGGTAAAACAGGTGCTGGCCAATCTCCTCAGTAACGCCATCAAATTTACCGTTGAGGGTGGGATCGAAGTGATAGCGCAAACGCATGCGCAGGGCACCGACCGCACTTGCCTGACGCTGAGCGTGAAAGATAGCGGGGCGGGCATTAGCCCGCAGGAACAGCAACATCTGTTCAAGCCCTTTAGTCAGACCAAGTGGGGTAAACAACAGACCGGATCGGGATTGGGTTTGACGATCTGCCGTGAGTTGGTTGAACGCATGGCTGGTACCATAGACATGGCCAGCCAGCCGGGCAGGGGCACCACCATGACGGTGACGCTCACCACCGCGGTTACGGACCTGGAAAAGGTTGCCGCCATTTCATTTACACCAAAATCGCCCGTCAGTGGCCCTAAAGCTCTGAGGATTGTGATTGCGGACGATCACCCCACCAACCGGCTTCTGTTGCGTCGTCAGTTGGCTACGCTTGGCTATCGGGTCGATGAGGCCATTGATGGTGTGGCAGCTCTGGCCTTGATCGAGGCCAATCCGTACGATCTGCTCATCACCGATCTCAACATGCCTAATATGGATGGCATAACGTTGACCCGCCGGGTACGTGAATTCAATCGGGACATTATTATCTGGGGGTTAACTGCCAACGCACAGGCCGAAGAGAAAGAGCGCTGCCTGGCGATGGGCATGAACCTGTGCCTGTTTAAACCGGTAGATTTACCGAAGTTGGAAGCTGCGCTACAAGGTGTGACAGGCCCTTCGCAGGCCGATCCACTCAGCGAGTTTATCGATATGGCAACGCTGCAGGCACTCAGCCTGGGTGACAGCGCCCTGATGCGCCAGATGCTTGAACAATCCCGCCTGGAAAATGACCAAGATTTGGCGGCAGCGAGAAAGGCACTCCACTCTCAGGACTGGCCGACTCTGCAATCCCATTTACACCGCATTAATGGTACGGCTCAACTGCTGGGGGCCACGTCGTTACATCTGCTTAGCGAAGAACTGGAAAATGCGCTGGCGACACAACAGCATGAGGCGGTGATCGAAGAAGGCATGCGCGAGCTGGAAAAGTTGCTGAAGGGGCTGAATGCAGCTATTGAGGCATTTTCCCACCCATAGATATATTTACAAGGGGCGCTACACGCTGCGCCCCTTGATACAAGCCTACGGGTGTAGTCCCGCGCCTACAGTATTTACCAATCGCTCTGATATCTTCGTTATGAGTCCTGTTTTAATATCCTTATCAAGTTTTGTGGCGAACGTAGCGTTCAAATAATAACGCTATTTATGCTACCTGATATCGCGAATTTAATTCTTGATTAATAGGTCTATCTTAAAAGGTTATTATTATGAACAAGGCAAATAACACCCCAGCTTATAATGAAAATGATGATGTTTACGCGTCACAAGATTTGGCGGGTGAATTACCTAAGTCAACCTTCCCAATTACCGAGCGCAATCCACGTAACGTCTTTAATGCCATCCGCGATGAACTGATGCTGGACGGTAATTCCCGCCAAAACCTGGCGACGTTCTGCCAGACCTGGGTGGATGACGAAATTCGCGAACTGATGGATCTGTCTATCGACAAGAACATGATCGATAAAGATGAATATCCGCAAACGGCCGAAATTGAAGCCCGCTGCGTCAGAATGCTGGCCGACCTGTGGAATTCGCCAACGCCGGAAACCACCCTTGGCTGTTCAACCATCGGTTCCTCAGAAGCCGCCATGTTGGGAGGGTTGGCGCTGAAATGGCAGTGGCGCAAAAAGCGTGCCGAGCAGGGGCTGCCTAGCGATAAACCAAACCTGATTTGTGGCCCGGTACAGATCTGCTGGCACAAGTTTGCTCGTTACTTTGACGTAGAGCTGCGTGAAATCCCGCTGGAAGGCGATCGTCTGATCATGAATGCGGAAGAAGTGCTCAAGCGCGTTGACGAAAACACCATTGGTGTCGTGCCAACCCTGGGCGTGACCTTCACCTGCCAGTACGAGCCGGTGAAAGAGGTCAGTGATGCGCTGGATCGCCTGCAACAGGAAACTGGCCTGGATATTCCGATGCACATCGATGGTGCCAGCGGCGCTTTCCTGGCTCCATTCTGCTCGCCAGAACTGGAGTGGGACTTCCGCCTGCCACGGGTGAAATCCATTAATTCATCCGGTCATAAATTTGGTTTGGCGCCGTTGGGTGCTGGCTGGGTGGTATGGCGTGAAGCGGCGGATTTGCCCGAAGAGCTGATTTTCAACGTCAACTATCTCGGTGGCAACATGCCAACCTTCGCACTGAACTTCTCACGCCCCGGTGGCCAGATCGTTGCGCAGTATTACAACTTCCTGCGCCTTGGCCGCGAAGGGTACGCCAAAATTCACAACGCTTGCTACGCCACGGCTCAGCATTTAGCGGCCGAGATTGGCAAGTTAGGACCGTTTGAAATCCTGTTTGATGGTGACAGCGATAAAGGCATCCCGGCGCTGGCGTGGAAATTGAAAGACGGCGCGGCGATCGGTGGTTATACCCTTTACGATCTGGCGGAAAAACTGCGCGCTCGCGGTTGGCAGGTTCCGGCCTATTCGATGCCGACACACCGTGAAGATCTGGTTATTCAACGCATCCTGGTGCGTCACGGCGTGAGCTACGACCTCGGTTGCCTGCTGATCGACGATATCAAAAGGGCACTGATTGAATTCGAGAATCACCCTGTCATCAACCCAGTGTCTGCGCAACAAGGTAGCGGATTCCATCACGGCTAAGGCCAGAGCTTTATTATATCGGGGCGGCGTCGATGCCAGCCCCGCTTTTTCCCCCACCAATATTCGTTGGGAAGAGTAACCTCTTCCTGCAGGAGAATCGTTATGGCGAGCACAGAAAAAAGCGCCGCTCCAAAGCAATTAACGTTGTTAGGGTTTTTTGCTATTACCGCATCTATGGTAATGGCGGTTTATGAATATCCGACCTTTGCAACCTCGGGTTTTTCTCTCATCTTCTTCCTGCTGTTAGGTGGGTTCCTATGGTTCATTCCCGTTGGCCTATGCGCCGCCGAGATGGCGACGGTAAAAGGATGGCAGGAAGGTGGGGTATTCACCTGGGTGTCTAAAACGCTGGGTGAGAAATGGGGCTTTGCCGCCATCTCTTTTGGCTATCTGCAAATTGCCATAGGTTTTATCCCTATGCTCTATTTTGTGCTGGGGGCGCTGTCTTATATCCTCAAGTGGCCTGAACTGAACGAAGACCCGGTCGTTAAAACCGTCGCGGCATTGGTTATCTTGTGGGGTCTGGCGTTCACCCAGTTCGGTGGCACCAAAAACACTGCGCGTATTGCCAAGATTGGCTTCTTTGCCGGCATCCTATTACCGGCGGCTGTCCTGGTGATCCTGGCCGTCAGCTATCTGCATTCTGGTGCGCCACTGGCCATCGAAATGAACGCCTCTACCTTCTTCCCAGACTTTACCCAAATGGGCACGCTGGTGGTGTTCGTAGCGTTTATCCTGAGCTATATGGGCGTTGAAGCCTCGGCGACTCACGTCAACGAGATGAAAAATCCAGGCCGGGATTACCCGCTTGCCATGCTGTTACTGATGGCGGCGGCCATTTGTTTAAGCTCTGTCGGCGGTCTGTCTATCGCAGCGGTGATCCCTCATGGTGAAATCAACCTTTCTGCGGGGGTAATGCAAACCTTCAGCGTGTTGATCTCGCACTTTGGTCCGCAGTTTGAATGGGCTGTTCGCGTCATTGCTGCACTGCTGTTGTTAGGGGTATTGGCAGAAATCGCCGCCTGGATTGTTGGGCCGTCTCGCGGCATGTTGGTTACCGCACAACAAGGGATCTTGCCTGCTCGCTTTGCCAAAATGAACAAGAATGGTGTGCCGGTTGCACTGGTGATTTCTCAACTGGTGATTACGTCGATTGCGCTGATTGTCCTGACCAACACCGGGGGCGGCAATAACATGTCCTTCCTGATTGCGCTGGCGTTGACCGTGGTGATCTACCTGTGCAGCTATTTCCTGCTGTTCCTGGGCTACATCAAACTGGTACGCAAACAGCCGGAAAACGAACGTGTCTTCAATATTCCGGGGGGTAATGTGGTCAAGCTTACCGTGGCTACGATTGGTTTACTCACCTCTGCGGTTGCCTTTGTGGTCTCATTCTTCCCGCCCTCAGGTTTGGCCGGGCTTGAAGCCGACCATATGTACGTGACTATGCTGGTGGTGTGTTTCCTGGTGGTTGTGGCTATCCCGTTCATTATCTATGCGCTGCATGATAAACGCTTGAAGGCGACCAACCTCAAGCTGGTGCCTGTAAGCACGGATTCTGCGCCAGAAGGGCACTTCTTTATCCACCCGCGTGCACGCTCTGCGCACCATATTTTTGTCGATGACAAGCAAGTGCATTAATCGTTTCTTCACTGTGCACTGAACTTGCAATAACGGGCGCTGCATGCAGCGCCCGTTAATATATTCAATATGTTAGACATGGGCGAACCTGTTCGTCCCTGCCCATTCACCAATATCCCCCAATACCTTCTTTTTGCCCAGTTTAACGCCCAGTCATTGACCAATGACAAGGCGGCATGAGTGGCAGCCTCTTTATAATCAGGCCCGTTTGTCTTCTCACTGGTGTGGACCCATGGCTTATCAACTGAATCTTAACTGGCCCGAATTTTTAGAGAAATACTGGCAAAAACAACCTGTGGTATTAAAAAATGCCTTCCCGAACTTTGTCGATCCGATTACTCCGGACGAGTTGGCCGGTCTGGCGATGGAGGTTGAGGTAGACAGCCGTCTGGTCAGCCAAACCCATGGTCAATGGCAGGCGAGCCACGGGCCGTTCGAGCATTTTGATAATCTGGGGGAAACCGGCTGGTCACTGTTGGCCCAGGCGGTTAACCACTGGCATGCTCCGTCAGCGGAGTTGGTTACCCCGTTCCGTGTATTACCGGACTGGCGGTTGGACGATCTGATGATCTCCTTCTCGGTCCCTGGCGGCGGCGTAGGGCCACATATCGATCAGTACGACGTCTTTATCATCCAGGGCATGGGGAGCCGCCGCTGGCGCGTGGGTGACAAACTGCCGCTGAAGCAGTTTTGTCCGCATCCGGCACTGCTGCACGTGGAACCTTTCGAGCCGATTATCGATGAAGATCTGGAACCGGGCGATATCTTGTATATTCCACCGGGCTTCCCGCACGACGGCTTTACCCACCAAACCGCGCTTAACTACTCCGTTGGCTTCCGTGGCCCTAACGGCAGGGATTTAATCAGCAGCTTTGCGGACTATGCGCTGGAAAACGATCTCGGGGGCGAGCATTACAGCGATCCTGATTTAACCTGCCGGGAACATCCGGGCCGGGTTGAAGAGTATGAGCTCGATCGCCTGCGCAGCATGATGACCGAGATGATTAATCAGCCGGAAGATTTCAAACAGTGGTTTGGCCGCTTCGTGACCACGCCGCGCCACGAGTTGGACATTGCCCCAGCGCAACCGCCTTACGAGCAAGATGAGGTTATCGAAGCGTTGATGGACGGTGCCGTCCTGACTCGCCTGAGTGGCTTAAGGGTGCTGGAGGTTGGCGGCAGCTTCTTTATCAACAGCGAGCGTCTGGATACCGTCGAGCCTAAAGCCGCCGATGCCCTATGCCGTTACACTATCGTCGGTAAGCAAGAGTTAGGTGAGGCGCTGCAAAACCCGGCGTTCGTTGCCGAGTTAACGGGTCTGGTTAATCAGGGGTATTGGTTCTTCGACGAGTAAACGGTATAGATTTCCCCCAGGTCTCGGCGCAAGCCTTTGCCTGGGGGAGTTAATTAATCCACCAGAACACGCTTATTGGTCGCGCCCCAAAGGATCGACATCTCGGTAAACAGCGCACCGCTGATGTCTTCAACTTCAGTGGCGGTGATCTCTGCATTACCCTGCTTGCCGAAGAACACCACCTCATCACTAGGAGTGACGCCTTTCACGTCGGTCACATCCACCATTACGGTATTCATCGAGGTTTTACCCACCACCGGCACCCGCTGCCCCTGGATCAATACATGACCGGCATTGCTGAACACACGGCGATAACCGTCGGCATAACCCACTGGGATGTTCGCCAATACTGAATCGCGTTTCAGGGTGTAGGTACGATCGTAACCGACGGTATTGCCTTTAGGGTAATGGTTGAGTGCCGCGATGGATGACTTGAAGGTCATCACGCGTTTATAGTCATTACTGGCAATGGTATCGCCATAAAACACCCCGCCAACGCGCACCATATCAAGCCAGGACTCCGGCACGGTGAGGGTCGCAAAGGTATTGGCAACGTGTAAGGTCACGTCGCTGCGTTTGATCCCGGTAATGTCTAGCACCTGCTGGGATTGCACCTTAAAGCGGGCAAGATCCTTGCGCACCGCCGCTGCATCTTCCTCAGGATAGTGGGACATGATGCCGACCATTTTCAGATGGGGTAATGCAGAGATAGCCTTGGCTTCAGTCAATCCGGCAGCTTCGCTGACTTCCAGGCCGTTACGTGACATACCGCCAGAGTTCAGTGCCAAATGGAAGCGCAGGGTTTTGCCCTGTTGGGCGGCAATGGCATCCAGGCGTTTCGCCATCTCCAGATTACCGATCAGCTCTTCGGTGTCATAGTCGGTAGCCTGGCGCATCTCTGCTTCAGTGGCATTGCGCACGCGCATCAGGCGGCCTTTAAAGCCGAGTTCGCGCACGGTTTGCAGCTCTTGGTTACTGGCCACGCCAATGCACTGCACGTGATTCTTGATCATCACGGGTGCCACCAACGAAAGGTCGTGCCCGTAGGCATCGCCTTTCAGAATGGCGCAAAGGGTAGTTTTATCGCCCAACAGTTGCTGAATTTTGTGGGTGTTATATTCCAGCGCGCTTTGTGAGATTTCCAACCGGGCATTGCTTACCACCGCCGCCGGTGAACTTTTAACCGTAGCGGTAAGAGAATGAGTGGGATTGGTGGCAGCAGGTTGATGGCAAGCCACCAACGTTAATAGCGGTATTAAGACTAAATGGCGTAAATGCAGCGGCATATTCCTTTCCTGGTGAAATAAAAAAGAGTTTTTATCGGCCTCAGTCAGTTTTTTTATCTGATTTGACGGCGGGTGTGGCTGAGCGATCAGCGGCATTCAATAAATGACAAAACTGACTTTTTGTCAAATTTATTAATAAGCTACAGGGGAGGGAAACGATGCGGGTAATAAATAATGTAGCTATTTGGTTGTCCCCTCACCCCAACCCTCTCCCACAGGGAGAGGGAGCTGATAGCCCCAGCTCTTTTGGAAGTAAATAGATAATCTCAGAATATTCTAATACTCTCTCATCCATGGTGTGTCTGCTAATTTTAAGAACCACACCAGGGAGTAAGAAGAAGAAAGATAGGGTATTACGCAGAGCAATCAATGAACTCGATCTGATCCCCTCTCCCACAGGGCGAGGGAGCTGATAGCCCCAGCTCTTTTGGAAGTAAATAGATAATCTCAGAAAACTCGATCGTCCCTCATCCATAGTATGTCGCCGAATTTCCATAACCCTATCAGGAGAAAGATAGGGTATTACGCAGAGCAATCAACGAACTCGATCTGATCCCCTCTCCCTTTGGGAGAGGGTTAGGGTGAGGGGTATTATTTCATGGAATGCAGGCCAATCACGTTGCCTTCACTGTCTTTGGCGATGGAAATAAAACCATGTTCGCCGATGGCAAATTTTTCTTTCAGGATTTCACCGCCGTTTGGCACAATGCGGCTTTCTTCTACGGCGCAATCCTCACATGACAGATAAACCATGGTGCCGCCCGTTCCAACTGGCACGCCAGCCATTTTAACCAGTGCGCCGCCAGACCCTTCCCCCCCTTCCTGGTAAGGGAACATCAGGTATTCCATGCCCTCGGTTTCCAGTTTTTCTAACTGCGTGTCGAATACTGCCTCATAGAATTTCTTTGCTCGTGGCATATCAGTAACATAAATTTCAAACCAGCTAACGATATTTTTATTCATGGTATTCTCCAGTGGTATTGATTGTTGTTCCTGATTGGTTATGTTATATGTGCTGTTTATTTATACAGTGATAAAGATCACGTAATCAACTCGTGTTTGTTCTGCTGTTGGGGACTTACCAGGATGAACTCTATTCAATAAAGCCCAATGCGATGATAACTGGTCAGCTGGGTTTATTCCTGTTGCCGATATTGTAATATCTTACACCAGATAATTTTTTATTAATCATATAATGAATGTATGTTTAGGGGGTTAATGATGGATTATTCTTGTTTTTAATCAAGACCAATCCATAACGTGGGATAGGTAAGGCTTTAATGTTGACTGTGGATTTATTCTATTATTATAATTTAATCGCTTTAAGACGATAATATCTCGTTAAATTAAAGTTATTTTCTAGAAAAATATTGCAAGTTCATTTTGGTAATTACTATAAGGATATATTTATGAAGAAATTAAACGCATCTGAAGTTTCAAATGTTATTGGTGGTTATGTACTTGGCTGTGTTATTACCTATGAGCGTCAAACCACAGGTACCGGTACCTCTGCGGTAACCGTTTGCCGTCGCGTTGCCACCTGCCAAGGCAAGTTCGGTGAATTTTTGACTCGTGAACCAGCCGATCTGGCTCGCTGCGGCGCTTAATCGCAAGTAATAGTCAAGGTACGGCAATATGGATGGTGTCGTACCTTTCCTTTTCCCCCATATTCTCTTCTTGTTTCTGCGATTATTTATATCCCCGCGACGAAAGCTATCCTTTACAACTTCCGGCTGGATATGGATGTGGATGGCGAAAATAACAGCCTGGTGGAGTTGAACCCAGATGTGAAGCCTAACGATCGGAGCGGCCCGCGCACCAGCACCATGCAGGTCGATCAGGTGAAAGTGACTACCGAACAGCAGGCGGCACAGAAATTCGATCCTTCTACCCTCTGTTTGCTGAGCAACCCGAGCCGGTTGAACAAGATGGGTAACCCGGTTTCCTATCAGTTGATCCCGTATGCGGGCGGTACGCACCCGATCGCCAAGGGGGCCAATTTTGGCAATGACGAATGGATTTACCACCGCCTGAGCTTTATGGATCGGCAACTGTGGGTGATCCGCTACAACCCGAATGAACGCTATCCGGAAGGCAAATACCCCAACCGCTCGATCCACGATACCGGGCTGGGCAAGTACACGGCGGACAACCAGCCGATAGACAATACCGACGACGTGGTCTGGCTCACCACCGGCACCACCCATGTGGCGCGAGCGGAAGAGTGGCCGATTATGCCAACTGAGTGGGTGCACGCCTTGCTGAAACCATGGAACTTCTTCGATGAAACGCCAACACTGAATCTGAACGGGCAAAAGCAGCAGTAAGCCAGATTGAAGGTGTAGAGGAACAGCGAGCTCCGGCAATCTATTGATTATCCAGACGGGCGCAGCATGCAGCGCCCCTACGGTTTGGTTCTGTTGGCGTTTGTCAGCAGTATGCCAAAGAACGACTCCTGCACCTGAGCCTAACTCCGTACCAGCTCCCTCTCCCTGTGAGAGAGATTGAAGGAGTAGAGGAACAGCGAGCTCCGGCAATCTATTGATTATCCAGACGGGCGCAGCATGCAGCACCCCTATGGTTTGGTTCTGTTGGCGTTTGTCAGCAGTATGCCAAAGAACGACTCCTGCACCTGAGCCTAACTCCGTACCAGCTCCCTCTCCCTGTGGGAGAGGGTTGGGGTGAGGGGAAGCAGCGATATCGTGTGACGGCAAATAACACAGGGGGGCGAACTCTGCGATTCGCCCCCCTGACTCTTTCAATGCAGTGCTAACTAATAGCGAATACACACCGATTTGGACTCGGTATAAGCATCCAACCAGTCCGGGCCAAAATCACGGCCGCTGCCAGACTGCTTGAAGCCGCCAAACGGCATGTTGGCATCAATTAACGTATGAGTGTTGACCCACACCGTGCCCGCCTGAATGCGTGGCGTATAAGCCATCGCCGCTTGCAGGCTGGTGGTCCACAGGCTGGCCGTCAGGCCATAGTCGGTATCGTTGGCCTTCTGCAGCGCCTCTTCGGCATCCGCTACGCGGATCAGGTTGACGACCGGGCCAAACACTTCTTCCCGCGCCAGGTTCAGGCTGTCATCGGGATTGATCACCAGCGTCGGGGGAATATAGAAGCCTTGCAAGTCAGGCCCGGCGGCTCCGGTGATCAACTCGGCGTGTTTGTTGCGGGCGTCATCCAGATAGGCAGCCACCTTGTTGCGGTGTTCTTTGGACACCAGCGGGTTGATCTGGGCGTTGCCATCCATCCCCGGCCCGACAGAAAGCGACTTCACTGCCTGCTCAAAACCGGCGACCAGCCGATCGTAAATCGGGGCTTCAATATAGATACGTGAGCTGGCGGCGCAGACCTGCCCCTGGTTGAGGAAGCTGCCGGCCATCAACCCTTCGATCACCTGCTGCAGATCGGCATCTTTCAGCACGATGGCCGGGTTTTTACCGCCTAACTCCAGCGTGACGCGGGTCAACCGATCCGCCGCCGCGCGTGCGATCCCTTTCCCCACCGGCGTGGAGCCGGTAAAGCTCACTTTGGCGATCAGCGGATGTTCCGTCAGCGCCTTACCGCAGATAGCTCCTTTGCCGGTCACCACGTTAAACACGCCCGGTGGTACTCCTGCCTCGCTGGCTAGCTCAGCTATACGCAGCAGGGTGAGAGGCGTCGTTTCAGACGGTTTGATGACGATGGAACAGCCCGCAGCCAGCGCTGGCATCACCTTCCACATGCCAATCAGCAGCGGGAAGTTCCAGGGGACAATCCCGGCGACTACGCCGATCGGCTCCTTGCGGGTATAGACCTGATATTTGGCTCCCGGCGGCATCGGAATGGAGACATCCAGGGTTTGCCCGACGATCTTGGTGGTCAGCCCGGCGGTATAGCGCATCCAGTTCAGCGTGCAGCCCACTTCAAAGGCGCGGGAGATGTTGATGGATTTCCCCTGTTCCAGGGTTTCCAACTGGGCCAACTCCTCGGCGTGTTGCTCAACCAGATCGGCGAAGCGCAGTAAAATGCGCTCACGTTCGGCGGGCAGGCGTTGTGCCCAAACGCCAGTGGTAAAGGCCTGATGGGCCGAGGTGACCGCCAGCTCCACGTCGGCGGCGTTGGCATCGGCGGTGCAGGAGATTTGTTTGCCGTCGGCTGGGTTATAGACCGCCAGCCGCGATTCGGCCTGTGAGGTTTGCCATTGGCCGTTGATATACAGGCCGTGCTGACGATCGAGGAAACGGACTACGCTGTCCAGTATGGTCACATTAGGCATACGCCCTCCTAAGGGAATAAACGGTTCGTTACCCTTAACAGTCTATAGCGTTATGCCCAACGCGGTTTTCATCTGCCTGACAATGGGTTTGTACTGCGTGACACTTGCGGGCTATTTACGCGCCAGCAAGGTAGCGAAACGCAGTTTGATGCGGTTGCCCTCGGCATCGACGCGGTGCAGCTCGCCGGGGTTCTCGTTATATTTGATGATGTCCCAATCCTGATAATAGTCTGCTAACTCATCCGGTTTGAAGGTGAATGAGAAGGGCACCGTACAGGGATAATCTGGCGTATCCATGGCCGCGACGATCAGGTTGTAGCCTCCTTTGACCGTGCTGTCTTGCATATTGCGCACGATGTGTGGGATCTGCTGGCGGTCCAGGAACATAAACACCACGGTAGACAGGATAAAGTCGTACTGGCCACTAAAGCGGTGAGTATTGAGATCCTGCTCACTGGCGCTGATATGTGCAAGCTGCTCGGTGGCTATGATCTGGTTTATCGCGGCGATTGATGCAGCATTTTTGTCCCAGGCGGTAACGTCAAAACCTTTCAGGTTGAGATACAGCGCATTGCGACCGCTGCCACAGCCCAGATCCAGCGTCTTGCCGGGCGCGATCAGTTTGGCTGCCTCAAGGACTTCGGAATGGGTGGCCGTCAGGGAGTATTTTTGGGTGTAGTAGTTTTCTGGCAGGGTGGGCTGCTGATCCATCATGGTGTTCCTCTATATTTGATGTATATAAAATACATCTTTAATGGCCTTTTGCCTAGCCGTTGATAGGATCACAGTATACCCGTTCAGTTTGGCCTGGCGGTATCCCTGCGCCAGGCCCTGGTTTTATCAGCCAATGCGCCTTGGGTTGTGCAGCCCAAAGTTAAAGCTGTTGCAGCGGCGGCAGAACTCTTTCATCGCCGGTGGGGAGTCCATCCTCGGCAATTTCACCTCGATAAACGCCAACTGGTCCTGACGCGAAGCCTGCTCCAGCGCCATCTCCAGCTGTTGGCTGGTTGCTACCGCGACGCAAAACGCCTGGGTCTGCGGGCTTAGCACCGCCGGGAGTCTTGCGTAATCCCACGAGCCGATATCGTTATAAGATGACGTTTCGCCAAGGATATAGCGCTCAATGGTGTAACCGTCGTTATTGATCAGAAAGACGATCGGCTTTTGCTGATGGCGTAACAGCGTTGAGAGTTCCTGGGCGGTGAGCTGGAAGGAGCCATCACCAATAAACAGCAACTGCCGCCGTTGGGGCGCGGCCATCATCGTGCCGAGTAATGCCGGTAAGGTATAGCCGATCGATCCCCATATTGGTTGGTTGACCACCGTAACGCCATTTGGTATCCGCATGCCGCCGATCGCTGCCCCAGAGGTGCCATTTTCAACGACCAGCACGTCATCCGCCTGAATAAAGCGCTGTATCCGCTGCCAGAAATAGTCCTGATCGAGCGGTTCGCTGCTTGGCTGCGCCAGTTTTTGTTGCGGCCGGGATAGTGGCTTCAGCGGCGGCAGGCTGGTGGCAGGAACTTTCTCCAATAGCGCTTGCAGCAGCTCGCTTGCCGTTACCGCCGGATAGGACAGATTATCCAGCTTCAGCGAAAAAGGCTGAATATCCACCACTGACTGCTCTGGGATCTGCTGGCTGAAATAACCGGTGGTGGAATCCACCAGGCGTACGCCAAAGCTGAGGATGCAATCTGACTCGGCCATCAGCTCAAACAACTCGGGGCGAGACAGATCGCCGTTGTAGCCGCCTTGCCAGCCCGGCGTGTTCTCTGAGATCGCACATTTTGCCGTGGGCATATTGGTTAGCGGGATGGCGAATTTATCCGCCAACGCTAACACCTGCGTTTGAAGGTGATATCGTTCGACCATCTGATCGATCAGGATGATTGGCCGTTTAGCACGGCTAATCCGTGCGAGCAGGGCTGCGCTGGCAAGCTGAAGATGGCTGGCATCGCTGCTTGGCAAACGATATGGGGCGGGGTTATCGGCAACCTCAATTTCCACTTCACAAATGTCTGAAGGTAGCTGCAGGTAAACCGGCTTCTTACGTTGCCAAGCGCAGGCAATGACCCGCGGGATCTCCGTTGCGGCATTTTCCGGGGTGATGAGCGCCTGCGCCACGGTAAACTGCCGGAAACAGTTCATCACGTTATCAAAATTGCCGTCTGCCAGAGAGTGGTGCAGCAGCGCATTGCCCTGCATGGCGTGCAGCGGTGGTGTACCTGCAATGCAAATCACCGGAGCTGATTCCGCATAGGCTCCGGCAATGCCGGAAAGGGCCGCCAGATCGCCCACGCCATAGGTGGTGATCAACGCCCCGGCGCCTTTGAGACGGGCATAGCCATCGGCGGCGTAAGCGGCGTTAAGCTCGTTACAGTTGCCAATGAATTCGCACTCTTGGTCATGCTCGATGGTTTCCAGCAGCGCCAGGTTGTAATCGCCGGGCACGCCGTAGATGCGATCCACTTTCAGGGCACGCAGCTGTTGCAGGATGAATGAACCTATGGTGATCCTCATTGATTGCTCCACATTCACGTCAATTTATTGTTATTTAACCGTGCGCAGCAGGGAACGGCTGGCGATGTCGCGCGGTTAATCGTTGAAAATGCGAGTCGCTTGTAGGGCGTCAGCATTAACAGTTGGTGAAAGTGGTGGCTTGTTCAAGTTGAGCGGGTTTGGGGAAGGATTGCTTATCGTATCAAGGAGTTTACGACCCCAAGGGGGTAGCAAGAACGGTTTTCGCAGGGGGCGGTACTTTTCTTGCATTGATGGCCGCTGAAAATCGCGGCAAGGGCAGAAGGGGAACGCCAGATAGGTACTTTCCGCCATCTTCACTTCTCTCCTGGCTGGGCGTCAATTTTTCGCTACGCCAGGAGGAAGATAATTTAGAGTGGGAGAGTGGCGCTCAGAAGAACATAATCCAGGCTGCCGAAATCGGCATCGCCAACACCAATGCTGGCAGCATATTGGCTACCGGGAACAGCTTGATGCCGCAGATGCGCAAGCCGGTGGCCAACATCATTAATCCGCCAACGGCAGAGAAATCGGCCTGCATTGCCGGTGTGGTCAGCGGCAAAATGAACACGGCACCAAACGCCAGCGCTAACTGGATGACCAACTGCGGGACGGCGATCAGCGCTACGGCCAGGCCAAGCGTGGAAGCAAAAATCAGCGCGGTGAACAGATCAAGGAAAGATTTGGCAATCAGCACGCTGGCATCCCCGGTCATCCCTTCGTGCATCGAGCCAAAGATGCCGGTGCCGCTGGCACAAAACAGCACGATAATGGCGACATATGCCTCCAGAAACTCTTTCTGGTCCTCTCTGACAGCGCCTTTGGGAGACATCAGATTACGGGCCCAGCCTGCGATGCGGCTGATGCCTCGTTCGATGTAGCAAAGCTCGCCAAGCAGCGCTCCCAGCACCAGCGCCAATACCATCACCGGCATATGAGCTACCTTGCCAATCAGCACTATGCCCATCCCCATGGAGGTAATACCAAAGGTCATTGGCAATGCCAGGCGCACCCGCTCCGGTAGTCTATGGCCCAACATTGCCCCTGCAATGCCACCGGCCAATATTGCTGCACCATTAATAAATGGACCAATAACCATACTTATCCCCCCGGCAAATAAAAGCTAAGGTTCCTCCATAAGTCGTTGAGGTGCAAGCAGGATAACCGGAGTTTTCTGACAGACAACGCGTATCCAGGCGCATAACTTGAGCACGTATGCCGCTAGCACGCCATCGCGCACCAAACTTAACCTTCTCTCAACGAGGGGCGATAAAAGCATCGGACCAGTAAGATACGGCTTGCTCAGGATAGGACGATCGGTAAGAATCCCCGGTTTTATTTTTACAGGAGTTGTGAAATGGTGGTTAAAAGGATCTTGTTAGCCGGGGGGTTGGCGTTGATATTTCCTGCACTGCCTTCCTACGCCGAGGTTAGTGCGGAAAATAGCAATGCCGCGCACGCAGAAGATCCAGGCTGGTGGGGGCGCTTTACCGGCAACGTGGCGGAAACCTGGAACAACTCGCCCAATAAGGAGCTCTATCTCCCGGCGATCACTTGGCACAACCGCTGGACCTACGACAAGGAAAAGACCGACGAGTATAACGAGCGCCCTTGGGGGGCTGGCTATGGCATCTCACGGTTTGATGCCGATGGTGATTGGCACGCGATCTACCTGATGGCGTTCAAGGACTCCTTCAACAAGTGGGAGCCGATCGGCGGTTATGCCTATGAGAAGATCTGGCGACCGATTGAAGGGGAGGACTTCCGTCTGGGGCTGGGATTTACCGCCAGCGTGACCGCTCGTGACAACTGGAAATATATCCCGATCCCCGCGCCGCTGCCGTTGGCCTCGATCGGCTATAAGCAACTGACCTTCCAGGCCACCTATATTCCGGGTACTTACAACAACGGTAACGTGTTCTTCGCTTGGTTACGCTGGCAGTTGTGATGACTTGCCGATGTTCTGAAAAATGCGCGGCAGTCCGAATAAACGGAACTTGTCGGTTGGCACGGCGTCCGAGCTAAGCGTGGTGTTAATTACGCCATCATTTTGCAGTTAAACAGGAGTCTTGCCGTTATGAATACCAAACATCGCTTATTGTTGGCCCTGAGCTTGACCACGGTAATGGCTACGGGCAGTGCCCAGGCCGCCGGGTTGATGGACTCCCTTGGCAGTGCCGCCACAGAACTGAGCAAATCGGGTGGCAGCACCAGCACCAGCAGCGGTGGCATGTCGCTGTCTTCGCTGAGTGGATTACTCAACGGCGGTGATAAAGCATTGAGCTCCTCCAGCATGACCAACGCCGCAGGGATCTTGCAGTACTGCGTGCAGAATAACGTTCTATCGGCGAACGGCACCGAAGCGGTGAAAGACCAACTGCTGAATAAACTGGGCATCACCAGCACGGCCAATGCCAACAGTGAAGATTATCAGCAAGGTCTGGGTGGCCTGTTGCTTACCGGCAAGGGCAACACGCTGGATCTCAATAGCCTTGGCACCTCGCAAATCACCGAGAAGGTGAAGCAGAAAGCCTGCGATCTGGTGCTCAAGCAGGGTATGTCCTTTATTTCCTGATCCCCTGGGGTCAGCGATGCTCCTACTCAACTCACGGTGAAGATAATCTCAATGAGCAAGATGCTGATACTTTCTCTTTTCGCTAGTGTAGCTTTGTTACAGGGGTGTACGGCGAAAACCAATGATGATGCGCCTGCGCCGCCAAAGGTGATTGGTATGGCGAATCCGGCAGATGTGTATTGCAGCCAGATTGGCGGCAAGCTTAACCCCAAACAGAATGCTCAGGGGCAGTATTCCACCTGCACTTTGCCTGATGGGCAAGAGATTGACAGCTGGGAGCTGTTCCGCCGCGACCATCCAGCGAAAAAGTAACCCGATAACCGTGCTAGAACTCCCTATCACTGATTGGATGATATTGGTTTGGCCCCTCCTCTGAAAAGGTTAATGGCAGTCTGCCATCGGGCCGATCTGCCACCGAGAGGGCCTTACGGAAGCTACAACCGCTGTGGATGTTTTTCACCTTCATCACATAGCGGCCGTTGGGCTCCAGCTTGATATTGAAGCTGCTGGCGGCCGGGAGGAACACCTCGGCCAGCAGTTGCTTGGTGGTGTTCTCCAGTTTGACCAACACGGCAAATTCATTGTGCTGATTATCCAGCGTCAACGTCTGCAATTTGCTGCCTGCTTGCCAATCTGGCTCATGGAGATAACCTGCCGAAGCGGGCCATGGGCTGCCCTGATTATCTGGCAACGGCCCAACGCAGTGTTGGCGTGCCTCCCGTAATGGGGCTTCCCGTTGGATCACGTAATTTTGGGGGGCGGCAAGGGTAAAACTCTCCTCCTGTTCCCCTTCACTCAAGTGGCGTTTAGCCAGCAAAACCCCAGCTGCAACCAGCATAAAGAAGATCAACAGGGTCAGTCGATTGCGGAAGATCGGTGCCAATAGCCTTCCAGGCAGTTGAAACAGCCAGCTTGCAACTCTCAATAGCATTGTTTTTCCTTTCAAGCCGCAACTTGCCTTTCAATGGGTGATTAATCAGAGCGTTACATCTGCGTTAACGTAACTTTTTCCAGTATAGCCAACATCCTGGCGGCGAAAATCGCCAAAAGCGCTTTTTATAGAAAACGATTGTACGTTTGTGTTCGTTTGTATACATTTGTGCTCGTTGTTACTTTGCCGGACCTTCAGAATGTCAAAACTGCTGCCCAATGAGCGCCACCAAGCCATTCTCGCCACCTTGCAACAGCAGGGGCGAGTGCTGGCGATTGAAATGGCGGCGCAACTGCATACCACCGAGGCCACCATCCGCCGCGATCTGCGCCAACTGGCGGCGCAAAACCTGTGCAAACGGATCTATGGTGGGGCGTTGGCGCTCACGCCTGCCGGTGGCTATATGGCCGAGCGGGTTAAGATTAGTGGCGATGAAAAACATCGGCTGGCCCAGGCAGCCTTGCCTCTGATCCAGACCGGGCAGGTGATCTTTCTTGATGCGGGCAGTACCTATCTTTATCTGGCCGATCTGCTGCCCCGCGATCGGCAACTCACCGTGGTGACCAATGCGCTAAGCGTGGCCAGCCGCCTGCTGGAACGCCCTGGGATACGTACTATTTTGATAGGCGGTGAGCTAGATGCAGAAATCGGCGGCAGCGTCGATGCCAAGGCATTGGCCGAGATTGCCGCGTTTCGTTTCGACATCGCCTTCACCGGCGTTTGTGCTTACGATCCCGACAGTGGCTTTACCGCGCTGCGCTATCAGGAGGCGCAGTTCAAGAAGCAAATGCTGGCACGCGCTGGCAACGTCGCGGTGCTGTGTACCCGCGACAAGTTCAATACCTATGCGCCTTATACGCTCATGCCCGCCAACCAGGTCGATTATCTGGTGATTGCCCGTGGCGGCCATGCGCAGCTCGAGCAGCAGGTCACTCTCAGTGGCGGTAGCGTGCTGTATATTTCCGCAGATGATGGAGAATGAGGATGAAAATCGCCCATGTTGCCCTATGGACAGAGGATATTGAGGCTCAGGTCGGCTTCTGGCAGCGCTATTTCAATGGCGTAGCAGGGGAGGAGTATGTGAGCAAGAATCGCCCAGGCTTTACCTCGCGTTTTGTTCAACTGGCGGATGGCCCCGCGCTGGAGATCATGTGCGTGCCTGGCTTGTTGCCGGGGGGGAAAGGGGAGGAACGCGTTGGCTGGGCCCATATTGCACTGTCGCTCGGAAGCGAGGCGTTGGTGGATGAACTGGCACAGCGGGCCAGCCAAGAGGGGATTTTGCAGGCGGCACCGCGCTGGACCGGTGATGGCTTTTATGAGGCCATCATTCGCGATCCAGACGGCAACGCGATCGAAATCACCGCCTGATCACGCTTCCTCCAGGGTGGCAAACTGCTGAGCCAGAAAATCTATCAGCAGCCGTACCGCTGGCAGCATGCCACGGCGTGAGGGATAGACAATGTGGATCACGCCGCCCTGAGGTTGCCAGCCGGGCAACAGCTGCACCAGATCGCCCCGCAGGATCTCGTCGTGCATCATCATGGTCGGCAGTTGAACGATACCGGCCCCAGCAATCGCCGCGGTACGCAGCATCAGCATATCGTCGGTGACCAGTCTGGGCTGATGCTCCCACTGAAACGTTTGCCCCTCTGGGCCGCTGAGTTGCCATTGATGCTGCGTTCTCGCCGGGCCGAGATCGAGCGTTGGGTAGTGCTGTAACCCAGCAGGTGAATCGATAGCGCCGATGGTGCGTACCAATGCCGGGCTGGCTGCGATGCACCAGCTGCGCTGAGCCAGGATTTTCAATACCAGGTCGCTGTCTTCTAACGGCGGTGGCCTGACGCGAACCGCCAGATCCAACCCTTCACCCACCACATCGACCCGGCGGTTGGTCGCCTCCAGATGTACCGTCACCCGTGGATAATCCGCCATAAACCTGGCCACCATGCTACCGATACGCGTATGCAACATCGCCACCGGGCAAGACATGCGTACCGTGCCGCAAGGCTCCGCCCGGGTTTGTTCGATCGCCTGCTGTGCCGCTTCGGCCTCAACCAGCATCGCCTTGCAGTGCACATAATAGCTTTGCCCCAAATCGGTCACCGAGAAACGCCGGGTTGAACGCTGGATCAGGCGTACGCCGAGCCGTTCTTCCAACTGCGCCACGCGGCGGCTGAGCTTCGATTTGGGAATGCCCAGCGCACGCCCTGCGGGGGCAAATCCCTGATGGTCTACCACGCTGGCGAAGAAATACAGATCGTTCAGGTCTGTCTGCATCGGTGCCCTTATCGTTCTATTGATAGAACACTGAGTGTATATCTTGCCGACTACTGCGGCAAATCGCCTTGGACTAAACTTCTGTCATCAACGTTAGGCCGCGAGGCCTGCAACAGGAGTTTAAGATGAAAAAGATCCTTGGTGTTTATAACAGCCCGGAAGCTCACTGGGTCGGCAACGGTTTTCTGGTGAATTCCCTGTTCTCATATAACGAGCTGGGCGCAGAGATGAGCCCGTTCCTGCTGCTGGATCACGCTGCGCCAACCAAATTCCGTTCGCACAGTGGCCGACGTGGCGTGGGGCAGCATCCCCATCGCGGGTTTGAAACGGTCACCATTGTCTATCAGGGCGAAGTAGAGCATCGCGATTCCACCGGCAGCGGTGGGGTGATCGGCCCTGGCGATGTGCAGTGGATGACGGCAGCGTCAGGCATCTTGCACGAAGAGTTTCATTCCAAAGACTTTTCGCAGAAAGGGGGCACCATAGAAATGGTACAACTTTGGGTCAACCTGCCAGCCAAAGACAAAATGGCGGCGCCGGGTTACCAGACTTTGCTCAACCAGGATATTCCTGTCGTGCCTCTGGCGTATAACGCCGGGCAGGTCAGGGTGATTGCCGGGAACTACGGCGGTCATGCTGGCGCAGCGCGTACCTTCAGCCCGATCAACGTGTGGGATATGAAGCTGAACGCCGGGCATACCACCACCTTGCAGGTGGAAGAAGGGCATACGCTGGCCGTGGTTATGCTGCATGGGGCGATTCTGGTTAACGGCGAGCAGATTGTGCGGGAAACGCAAATGGTGCTGCTGGATCGCGCTGGCGACTCCATCACCCTTGAGGCAAATGGTGACGTCAGCTTGCTGGTGCTGAGTGGTGAGCCTATCGATGAGCCCATCGTCGGTTACGGCCCCTTCGTGATGAATAACGAGGCGGAGATCCAACAGGCTTTCCGTGATTTCAACAGCGGTCAGTTTGGCGCGATGCCGCTGACTACCTCAGGCAGCAATCTGTAAAATTGATGTCCCGGTACAGAAAATGCTCTCCGTGCCGGGCGTCATACTCAAATTTCCCGACCGCGAACGTTCCTGCTGCGAACAACGTATTGAAATTTACGCATCTTTACTGAGAAACCGATTGAAAATTCAGCGGGATCTCCACATATAATGGAGTGTTAATTTCACAAGGAGCGCGTATGGGGATCAGTGAAGAAGAAGCTCTCCGTCGGTTGAGTCTAGAAAAAAATGCCGTCGGCAATTCGGCGAAATGGGTGGCAATTGTTTCAGCCGCTTACTTTGCTCTGATGGCGTTTTATGGTCATCCTACCGGCGTATTGGCCATGTCCGGTGCCATTTTTGTTGTTTCAACCACTACCTGGCTGAAAAAACGTCAGAAAGTCAAAGCCTACCGCCAGGTTCTGGCGAAGATTGACAGTGACCAAACCCGCTAACGCCGTTTGCCAGGCGCAATAATTTTTTAGCGGGCTAGCATAACGGCATTAACATAACCAACTTCAACCCGCTGTGCTCCGCCGGGTAGAACGTGACCTGCTGAAAATGCCGCTCCCCCTGCTGTGGGTGGCTGAAGGTACGTTCACCACCTTCACGGGCCATCACGTCCTGCTGCTTCCACCAATGGTGAAAAGCTTCGCTGTTGTGGGTCATATTGCGCACAAAGGCGCGTATCTCTTCCGTTCCCTGATGATGGCTGGTTTCGGCACGAAATTCGGCCACCACTCGTCGAGCCCGATTTTCCCAGTCACTGACCAGCACCTTCGCCTGAGGGTGAAAAAACATGAAGTGCAGCAGGTTGGGGGTTTTTGCCTGCTTAAGCCAATCGCAGAACAGCTCCTCCGCCTGTGGGTTCCAGGCCACCATATTCCAGGTGAGATCGAGCAGATAACAGGGCACGGTTATTTGATGCACGCTTTGCAGCACGGCGGCATTAACCGTCTCCTGCGGCTGTTCTTTTTCAGGATCGGTGATATGTGCCAGGGTGAACAGGTAGTGCCGCTCGGCATGGCCCAGCCGTAACGCCGTGGCGATGCGTGCCAGCGTACAGGGGGAAATTGACACCTCGCGCCCCTGTTCTATCCAGGTATACCAAGTGGCGCTAATGCCGCTGATTTGTGCCAGCTCTTCACGGCGCAAACCACTGGTGCGGCGGCGTGTTGCGGTGGGCAGGCCCAGCATTTCTGGCGTGATCCGCTCGCGGTGCGCACGCAAAAAGGCACCTAGGGCTTTCTGGCTGGATATTGCGTCTGATTCCATTAGGGTGGTACCTGTTTATACTAGGATAACTGCTCATATTGTACCCGTATAGCTGCTTGATTATAGTCATTACCAGCCATCTCGGCACCGGCGTAAGCCAGATAATAATGGGAGCAGCTATGAGCATCAGCAACAGCCATAAAAATGCGGTCGACCGCCAGTTTGGCGAACAGGCCAATGCCTACCTGACCAGTGCGGTACATGCGCAAGGGAAAGACCTGCAACGCCTGGCCAAGCTGTTGGCAGGGAGTACCGAGGCCCGCTTGCTCGATCTGGGGTGTGGGGCAGGGCACGCCAGCTTTACCGCTGCGGCCCATGTCGGGCAGGTGGTGGCGTACGATCTGTCGGCGCAGATGCTGACGGTGGTTGGCAACGCGGCGCAGGAAAAGGGATTGGAGAATATTCAGCTGCAGCAGGGCGTAGCGGAGTCGTTACCCTTTGATGATGCCAGCTTTGACGTGGTGATCAGCCGCTACTCGGCACACCATTGGCACGATGTGGGTCGGGCACTGCGTGAAGTTAAACGGGTATTGAAACCAGGCGGGCGAGCCATCTTTATGGATGTGGTCTCCCCGGGGCATCCGTTATTGGATATCTATCTGCAAACGGTCGAAGTGCTGCGGGATACTTCACACGTGCGCAACTATGCACCAGGTGAGTGGCTAAGCATGTTGACCGAGTCTGGGTTGTTGGTGCGGGAAGTCACGACCGATCGTTTGGATCTGGAGTTCAGCAGTTGGGTGGCGCGGATGCGGACGCCTGAGCATTTTGTCACGGCGATCCGTGCGTTACAGCAGGGGGTAGCAGAAGATGTTCGCCAACACTTTGCGATTCAGGCCGACGGCACATTTACCAGTGACATCATGATGTTTGAAGCGGTGAAAGGTTAAAATTTCAGGGCAGCCGTTGTGGGCTGCCCTGAAAATCCACGCTTACTTCTTGTCTTCTAACAGGCAACGGTAGATCAAACCACCGATAACACCGCCGATCAGCGGTACCAGCCAGAATACCCACAGTTGTTGCAACGCCCAGGTACCCTGGAAGATTGCCACGGCGGTACTACGTGCCGGGTTAACTGAGGTATTGGTAACAGGAATACTGATCAGGTGGATCAGCGTCAACGCCAGGCCGATGGCCAAGGGCGCAAAGCCTGCCGGTGCGCGTTTATCGGTCGCACCATGGATAACGATCAGGAAGAATGCGGTCAGTACTAATTCAATAACGATGGCGGCCTGTAAAGAATAGCCACCCGGTGAATGCTCACCGTAGCCATTAGAGGCTAAACCGCTGGCAGTTGCATCAAACTCGGCTTTTCCGCTGGCAATAAAATAAAGTACCGCGGCGGCAGCAATACCACCAATTACCTGAGCAACCACATAGGGAATAACATCTTTGGCAGGGAAACGGCCGCCTGCAAATAATCCCATTGTGACCGCTGGGTTAAAGTGCCCACCAGAAATATGGCCGACAGCGTAGGCCATGGTTACCACGGTAAGGCCGAACGCTAAAGCCACACCAGCAAAACCAATACCTAATTGAGGAAACGCTCCGGCCAGCACTGCGCTACCACAACCACCGAACACCAACCAAAAAGTACCGAAAAATTCGGCAAAAAGTCGCTTTGACATAGACTCCATCCTGCTGGGGAAAAAACTAACGGGCGTTAGCACTAAAACTATAGAGCACCTTTTTAATATTGTAGTGGCCTATAGCATAAATTTTCGCGCACACCTTCGATGACGGCCGGTATTAAAGCCCTATCTTTTTATTTTGTCTATGCGAAAGCGATTATTTTAAGAAATTATCCTCCTTTTGCTGTTTTTTTATCTTGGCGGTAGGTAATTTTCTTATTTCTTATAGGATTAATCATCTGTTTTATTTATCTCGTTGGTTAATTCTTATTTTTCAATTTGTTTTTATCACTCAATAATGATGGGCTGATTGTTTATTTCTATTTGTTATCCGCTCATTTAGATCCTGCTGTCATGAAAGTGTCACTGTCGATGGTTAGGCTCTCAGGCTGTTACTTTCCCTTACAAAGAGTTAATGCTATGAGAATCAAACCGCTTGGCGTGTTGTTGGCCTCTGTATTACCGCTGTTGTCCCATGCTGCCGATATTGGCGTTGCTCGTTACAACGTCAGCTTTCCTGATGGCGATCGCGTGGGCTATTCCGGCGCTTTTGCCAGCCAGTTTCCCAATGGGCTACCGGTAGGGATTGGTTCCGGGCTGGTATTTAATGGCCAGGAAGGGGGGGATCTACTGCTGACTACCGTGACCGATCGTGGCCCGAACGCCGATGCACCAGCAGTCGGCAAACAGGAGGCCAAGATTTTTGCCAATCCGGCTTTTGTTCCCTTATTGATGGAAATCCGTATTGGTGGCGGTAAGGCCGTTGCCACCCAAGCCCGTCCTCTGCACGATGATAAAGGCCCTATTAGCGGCTTGCCGTTGCCTGGCAACCTGATTGGCTCAACCAATGAAGTGGCATTGACGGATACGCTCAAGCCGCTGCCGAGTGACAAACGCGGGTTGGATACCGAAGGGATCACGCCAGACGGCAAGGGAGGCTATTGGCTGTGTGATGAATATGGCCCCTTCCTGATCCATATCGATGGCCAGGGTAAGATCCTGGCGAAATATGGCCCAACGCCGTTAGCGGGTGAGCAGGCGGTTGCCAGCGGTCTGCCTAACATCATTAAATGGCGTCAACCGAACCGGGGTTTTGAAGGCGTAACCCGGTTGCCGGATGGGCGGATCCTGGCCGCGGTGCAGAGCACGCTGGATATCGATGGCAAGAGTAAAAACCAGGCGCAGTTTACCCGTTTGGTCAGCTTTGACCCTGCCAGTGGCAAAACGGCCATGTATGGTTATCCGATCGATATCACCCGTTACCAGAAAGCCAAAGATGCCAAGATTGGCGATATCGTGGCGGTCGATAATCAACACATCCTGCTGATCGAACAGGGCAGTGACAAAGACAAACAGATGATGAACAAGATCTATCTGGCTGATCTCAGCCAGGCCAGCGATCTGACGTCGTTCGACGGCCAGGGTAAGGCGTTGGAATTTGCTGATGCCAGCGAATTGGCCAAGCGCGGAGTGAAGCTGGCTCAGAAACGTGAAGTGGTCGATCTGCGTAAACTGGGTTGGCAGCAGGAGAAGGTGGAAGGATTGGCGCTGATCGATAACCGCACACTGGCGGTGATTAACGACAATGATTTTGGTTTGCAGGCCAAGCTGGTCAACGCCGAGCCTGAAGGGAAGAAGATTGGCGACTATCAGCTGGATCAGCAAGGGAAACTGAGTTTGGCAGGTAAACCGGTAAACACGACGATTGAATTGCGGCCATTGGCACAGCCAGAGTCCTTGAGTGAACTGTGGGTGTTAACCCTGCCAGAGCCATTACGCTGAGCGGGTGTAGCAAGTCGATAGAGGAATGTCTGCCGGATAATTGGGCCAGGTTTGGCCTAATTATCCGTTAAGCGTGGGCAGAGAGAAGGAAAATTGCTTTAAAATAAACCGGGTTACCTCAGTTGACTAAATATAATTATTAATTTTTTCAAATAGAGCGTAAAATTTGCGCTATAAATAAAGTTATGCGCTATCAGGAAATACCCACTCTCACTTTCTCCTTATTTTGCTCACAATGATTGAGCTTCTTTACATTGGATGACGTCTGTTTTCAATGGTTAACTCATAATTAACCTCACTGAGAACGAGTTCAAATGAAAATAACGGAGTCAATCATGAAACTATTACCATGCATTGCAGCAGCACTGATCGCCACCGCTTCATTCTCCACCATGGCCGCAACCATGGGCGCCAAACAGGTTGATAGCGCTCAAGCCAGCAGCATGCAGAGCATCGGCGTGGTGTCAGTTTCCGGTATCAGCGGCTCACCGGATGACGCTATCCATGCGTTGAAACAAAAAGCGACTGAAGACGGTGCAACGCACTATCGAATCATTGGCCTGGATAATCCAGGGGATTCCAGCGCTTGGCGCGGTACTGCAGAAGTTTATCGTTAATTAAGTCACGATAAATAGTTAAGTGGTCAGTTAGCTCGGCCAATATAAATTACCCTATGAATTTCAAGCTGCAGCTAGGCGACAAACTTACTCATCCCCAGGAGCTTACGTTTAGTAAGTGACTGGGGTGTGTAAGTGCAGGTAACAACGCTGCAGCTTGAAAGGCGACGGGTATAGACGGCTGCGGATAATAATCTGTCCAATACTGTGTTGGTTGATTATTATCGCAGCCTTTTTGGTTTTTATTTTATGATGCCTGGTGACACTTGATTACCGGTCACAATCGCTTTTCCATTACCACCACTTCGTCGCCATATTGCTGGCGGCGCTCAATAGTCTGCCAGCCCCAACCGGCGTACAACGCCTCGCTGTGATCGGTGATCAGATGCAGAACGGGATGGCCGCGTTGTTGCGCCGCGCTGACGATCGCCTGCTCCAGGCGCTGGGCAATACCCTGCCGCCGATGATCTGGGTGCACGAAGACACCGGCTAACCAGGGGGAGAGATCCATGCGATGATGGTCGTCACTTGGCCACAGGCTGGCCATCCCCAGTGGGCGTTCGCCATCAATCAGCAGCAGCGTCAGGAAGTCCTCGCTGGGTTTGCTGCACAAAGCAAAGCGTTGGCGGGTACGTTCTAACGTGCCACCTCGTTGTGAACCCCATTGGCCGAATGCCCAAGCGGCACAGACATCGGCAAAGTGTGGGTAGTCTGTCAGCGTAACAATCTGTTGAGCCATATTTATCCCCCGGTGTTGAGATACCAATTTAGCCTGCAAGGCCGCCGTGTGGCGACTGCTTTTGGCTTTTTATCTGCTGAGGTTGTTCAGGGAAGAGGATGCCGTATCTTCGCTGTTGATTGAATATTTAAATGAGAGTCATTATCATATGGCGCTATTGGTGATTTCTGCCTGCGGCAAAATCTGTTTAAATAGCCGGCCGCTAACCAGGAGCCAGACATGAACCTGAAGCTACGCTTGGCACAACCGCAGGATATCCCGCAGTTGGTCGCGGTTGAACGTTCCGCCGCCCAACTGTTTCGCCAGCAGCCAGAGTTACAGTTTATTGCCGAAGGCGAGGTGATGAGCCCGCAGCAGCACGTCGATTTTATTGCTCAGCAGCGGGAGTGGGTGATGGCTAGTCCAACTGAGCAGATCGCCGGTTTTATCGCGGTTCAGCCTTTTGCGCACAGCTGGCATATCGCCGAGCTTTCGGTCGCGGCCGATTGGCAGCGGCAAGGCGTGGGCAAGCGCCTAGTCGAAGAGATTGCCGGGCTGGCCTTGCACCAAGGCATCCAACGGTTAACGCTAACGACTTTCGTACAAGTGGCATGGAATGCACCTTATTACCAGCGCCTTGGCTTTCGCACCATTCCTGTTGCACGGTTGGATGCGTATCTACAGCATCTTCTGGCGCAGGAGGTAAAGCATGGGTTTGCTGCCAATAGCCGCTGTGCTATGGAATTTACACTATCGTAAAGATTGAAATACAGATTCAGGGCGGTATGATGCAGTTACAACGCCAACGCTCGATCGACCTGCGGGCAGGTTCGCAGGCAATCTAATGCATTCAGTCACCGCAAAAGGGACAACCCGTAATGACACAAGCCATTTTTATGGTAGGAGCTCGTGGAGCAGGTAAAACCACGGTCGGCAGTGCATTGGCGCAGGCGCTGGGCTATCGGTTTATCGATACCGATCTGTTTATGCAGCAAACCACGCAAATGAACGTAGCGGAAATGGTCGCACAGGTGGGTTGGCAGGGTTTTCGTCAGCGCGAGACCCAGACCCTGCAAGCGGTGACCCAACCGTCAACCATAGTTGCCACTGGCGGCGGGGCGATCCTGGCCGAAGAGAACCGGCGTTTTATGCGCCAGCATGGCACGGTGATCTACCTGCGTGCCCCAGCCAGCGTATTGGCGCAACGGCTGGCAGAGTTTCCGGAAGAGGGGCAGCGCCCAACGCTCACTGGCCGTCCCATCGCCGAAGAAATGCTGGAAGTGCTGGCGGTACGTGAGGCTCTCTATCAGGAGGCCGCGCACCATGTTATGGATGGCACCGCTAATCCCCAGCAGGTAGTCGAGCAAATCTTGGCGGTCTTGCAAGGCGAGGCGGTGAAGTAATTTACCCAGGCCACACCTTGTGCCACGATCTCACTGACCAACCCCAACCAACTCGCTATGTGCTGTAGGGGGCGCCGCATGCTGCGCCCGCTTAACTGTATGCCGCTAAGTAAAATAAAGCCCTGGCGTTATGCCAAATCGCTGACGGAAGGCGGCAATATAGGCGCTGACGTTATCATAGCCACATTCGTTGGCGACGTTAGCAACGGGCATACCGGCCGATAGCGCCTCCAACGAACGGATCACCCTGGCTTGCTGACGCCAGCGGGAAAAACTCATGCCGGTTTCCTGCATAAAGCGTCGGCTAAGGGTGCGGGGGCTTAAGCCCGCCCATGCAGCCCATTCACTTTGTTGGCGCACATTGGCGGGATCGTTCAATAAGCCATAGGCAATCTTCAGCAACCGGGCATCTTGCGGCAGCGGTAATTGCAGCGGCTCGGCCTCCTCGCTTCGCATCTCATCAAGCAGAACCTGCACCAAACGCTGTTGCGCCATCTCAAGCGGCGCGGAAAACTGTGCAATGCGTTCAACCAGCGCCGAGCTTAAGGCGTTGGCAGCGGTCAAGCGTGGCGTTGCCGCCAGTGTATTGCAGCAGCTCTCGGGTAAATAGAGGATCCAGCCGATCACTTTGCCGCAGGCCAGTGCCTGATGAGGACAGTGGGGCGGCAGCCAGCCAAGGTTACCGGCGGTCATTGCCCACTGCCGCCCCGCGGTTTCCAACATCATCATGCCGTGGCTTAACAGATAGACCTGCCCCTGTTGATGCTGATGCCAGGGTGTCAGGTGTTTTTTAGCGTGCAACAAACGTTCGCTGTGCAGTTTCATCAGATTGGCCGATTAGCGTTATTGAATAGCTTGATACGGTTATTATGCCATTGCTGATTGCCTTTATGCTCTTCGGGCGTTATCACACCGGAGAAAACAGCATGATCCACCAAACCCTTGTCCTTACGGCTTTACAGCAAATTGTAGCTAACCCTGAACACCAGCCCGAGCTGATTGCCAATCTGTTCAGCCGCCACTATCACCAGACGGTGGATGGTCATACGCTAGATTACCCGCAGTTTATCCAGCATATGGCCTTGCTTAAACAGATCACCTGCAGCATGCAGCTTCAGATCCTCGCCATCGCCGCTGATGGGGAAAATGTCTTCACCCATCATTGGGTGAATATTGAAAAACGTGATGGCAGCCAGAGCCAGATCAGGGTGTTGGCTCATTTCACCGTGCGTGATGGCCAGATCCAGTCCTGTGTTGAATTGACGCAGTTGCTGGCCGGTGAACACCAGGATCGGGATTTGGGGGCGCGCCGATAACTGGCATTTCCGTGTGGTTGTCTATACTTAACCGCAGGTCATCACATTGGAGAGCACTATGCCGAGTAAACCTCCCTACCCGAGAGCGGCGCGTATCAAGGCCGTAGACAAGGGCGAAGTGGGCAAGCAGGTTCGTTGGTATGAGCTACGGGCCGATCACCCCAAACCCGATACGCTGATCAGCGAGCATGAAACCGAGCAAGAAGCGTTAGACGCCAAGCGGCGTTACGAAGATGAAAGCCTGGGCGAATAGCCAGCGGTGTAACAACAAGTGGCCGGTATAAACCGGCTTCATTTTTTCAACTGCGTTCTACTATCCATGACCGGTTTTTCCCCGCCTTTGGGTCCATCCTCATCATTCTGTTCGAGACTTCTCGCGATTTATATCTTGCGCAATCTTTTAATAGCGGCATCCGCCGCGCTGATGATTTGGTGAATATTGGTATCTTATGCTGATATTAACGCTGTAAGACGGATATAAACCAACTCGCTCGAAAAATAACTTGGCGATCTGTGCAGTATTTTCAATATTAAAGCATCATTCGCTGTGATTTCACCGTGTAATAAAAATAAACTGCTTGACGATAAGAGGTGTGGGTTTTAGGTTTCTAAATATCGATTGGGAACTAGGTTCCATATAGTGGAACAAGGCGAGCCATGACTACCTTGGAAAATGCGGCTGCGGTATTAAAACTATTTTCTCAACGGCAGATAACGCATGGCCAAGGGGGGATTTCTTTTACTGATGTCGTCGAAAGGTTGAGGCTGCCAAAAAGCACCGTATCGCGCCTGCTACAAACGATGGAAAGCCAGGGGCTGTTAGAGCGGGATCCGCAAAGCCGTCAGTACCATATTGGCTATCTGCTGCTTGGGGTGGCCAGCCATTATCTTTCCACTCCGCTGGTGGAAAGTGCCACGGCAGCGATGATGCAGCTTAATCAGTTAACCTTCTGTACCGGCTATATATCGGTGTTGGAGGGGCGGGAGAATTGGGTGATGCGTACGCTGCCTGGCCGCCATTTCTTACAGGTGGTGACACCGGTGGGGGCCAGTTCGCCAGCGGCAGAAACCTCTGTGGGGCGCGCGATATTGGCGCGGGAAAGTGATGAGCAGGTGCGTGAGCGTTTCGCAGCTGGCTACCAGGTCGCTTCGGCAAACTCTCCCAAAACGCTGGAGGCGTTGCTGCAAAAGTTGGCAACCATTCGGCAGCAGGGCTGGTCATTGGCCCGTAATGAAACGCTGCCGGGTATCAGTTCATTGGCAACCTCGGTGAGGAATAAGCACCGTAGTGAGACTGTGGGGTTATGTCTCTCTTTCCCCTCTCAGACCGAGGAGCAGCCTTATTCTCCCCAGGTGCTTGAGGCATTAATGACGGTTTCCCGGCAACTGGCAGAAAAACTCGGTGATGACTATTGGCAACAGATCAATTAGCTCACCGTAAACCGGCTTGATTAGCGCGCCAACACCAGGGCATCTCGCTGATGAGTTAATGGTAGAGAGAGTCGTTCTACCATTAATGCGGCCAAGGCAGGCACTAAATAATTTATTTCACCGCGTAGAGTTTCGAATAATGGAACTCTATCGGCAATCTGTGTCCGAAATATTATTTTTGCCATTTAGCAGGGATATTCACAGGGTGGATTTATGAAACCAGATATAACGAGTAATCCATTGAAAGATATCGGTACGTTACTGGTGATGGTGCTGTTATCCGTCGTCGGGGCGATAATTGGCGTACAGTTGATCACCACCTTGGGCGTGACGCCTAATACTTCGATTATCGGTGCGCTGATCGCCATGTTGCTGGCGCGGATCCCGCTGCGCATGTTCCAACGCTATCGTTCGATACACACTCAGAATCTGGCCCAAACGGTAATTTCCTCAGCCACCTTCGGGGCGGCCAATAGCCTGCTGATGCCGATTGCCGTGCCTTATGTCATGGGACAACCGCAATTGATCCTGCCGATGTTTTGCGGCGTAGCGGCGGCGATGCTGCTGGATGCTTACCTGCTGTACCGGATGTTTGACACTAAAGTGTTCCCGGCGGCGAATGCCTGGCCCCCGGGAGTCGCGGCGGCGGAGGCTATCAAGGCCGGTGACCGTGGTGGTAAACAGGCCTGGTTGCTGGTTGTCGGCGTTGCTGTGGGGATTGCAGGCTCCATGTTGAAGATCCCTATGGCGGCCTTCGGTACCGCATTTATTGGCAATATCTGGGCGCTGAGCATGTTCGGTGTTGGCCTGTTGCTGCGCGCTTATGGCCAGCCGCTGACCGGTGTCGACATCAATGCGCACTATATTCCGCATGGCGTGATGGTCGGTGCCGGGCTGGTGGCCTTGATCCAGGTGGTGCAGGTGATCCGCAACAAAAATCAAAGTTCGACCTCTACCTATACCCAACCTGACAGCGAAGTACGCAAGGCCTTGGGTCTGGGGGCTGTCGGATATGTCGTGATTGCCGGGATGCTGGCTTTGGGGGGCGGGTTATACAGCGAAATGTCGCTGACCATGCTGGTGCTGTTTGTCATCTATGCCGCGTTTGCTGCCTTTGTACATGAACTTATCGTCGGCATTGCGGCGATGCATTCCGGCTGGTTTCCGGCGTTTGCGGTGGCGTTGATCACGCTGATCGTTGGGATCATGCTTGGTTTCCCTCCTCTGGCGCTGTGCATTCTCACTGGGTTTACCGCAGCGACCGGGCCAGCGTTTGCCGATATGGGCTTTGATCTTAAAGCCGGTTTTATCTTGCGGGGTTACGGTAAGGATTTACAGCAGGAACTGCTGGGGCGGCGTATTCAGCTGATTGCCGCCATGATTGCTTTTGTGATCGCCATTCCCGTGGTTTATCTCTCTTACACCAGCTATTTCCTGCAGGAGTTGATCCCACCGGTGGCCCGGGTATATGCCAAAACCATCGAGGCAGGAGCCCAGCCCGGTATTGCGTCCAGCCTGCTGATTTGGGCCATACCAGGCGCGATAGTGCAGTTTATTGGGGGGCCTAAACGCCAGCTCGGCGTGCTGCTTGCGACAGGTTTGCTGATTAATAATGCCTTGGCAGGATGGGCGGTGCTTGCCGGTATCGCGCTGCGCATTCTGATCATCAAACGCTGGGGGGATAAAGGCCGCGCGCCGATGGAGATCATGGCTGCCGGGTTTATTGCCGGTGATGCGCTATACAACTTCTTCAACTCGATCTTTTCCAGCAAGGGAAAATAACGCCGTGCCTGCAATTGCGGGAGGCATAAACCTATCAGGCAACATTTGCGAGGGATTAACATGAGTTTGCAACAAACGCTGCAGGTCTTTGAGCTGATTGATAATGCCTATGTCAAAGGGCAGGACGTGGTCGATCTGTTTGCCCACTACCCGTCGGTCAAGGCCAGCACTCATCGTGTCAGCGGTGAGAAGGGCACCACGGACTTTGTCCGCATCGAGATCCCTGGCATTGCAGGCAAGCAATCCGGTGGTGATGCGCCAACGTTGGGAATTATTGGCCGGTTGGGCGGCATTGGAGCTCGCCCCACGCGTATAGGATTGGTGTCAGACGGTGATGGGGCGATTGCGGCGATCGCCAGTGCGCTAAAGCTGGCAGAAATGCAGCGCAAAGGTGACGTTCTGCCTGGTGACGTGGTGATCACTACGCATATTTGCCCGAACGCACCCACTCGCCCACACGATCCGGTCGATTTTATGGATTCGCCCATCGATGACGTCACGATGAATGATAACGAAGTGGTGCCGCAAGCCGATGCCATTTTGTCGATCGATACCACCAAGGGCAATCGTATTATCAACCACAAGGGCTATGCACTATCACCGACGGTGAAACAGGGCTACATCCTGCGGGTGTCGGAAGACCTTTTGCGTATCATGGAAATGACCAGTGGCCGCCCGGCAGTGACCTTCCCGATCACCATGCAGGACATTACGCCCTATGGTAATGACGTTCATCACCTCAACAGTATCCTGCAACCCTCAACTGCTACGGCAGCGCCAGTAGTAGGTGTGGCAATCTGTACTGAATCGGTAGTGCCGGGTTGTGGCACCGGTGCCAGCCATGAGGTGGATATCGCGCTGGCGGTGAAGTTTGCCGTGGAAGTGGCCAAAGAGTTTGGGCGTGGTACCTGCAGTTTCTACGATCCTGCTGAATATGACCGTCTGCTGGCGCTTTATGGCAGCCTGAGCCATTTTCAACAGCGGAAATAACCGTGATCTCCGCCAGATGGAATGAGCAATAGAACGCCGAACGTTGGCCGCCGAACCCATTGTTTGATCCCGCTCATGTTTTGCCATGCGTAACGATCGCATTTCGCATCAAAAACCAGTGACAGACCCGGTTTCATCCCCCAATATGGAGATCCCTCAAAGATGATTACGCAGGTGCCAGTCTATGCTGAAAGTGAACGAGTATTTTGCCGGGAAAGTGAAGTCTATCGGTTACGATAGTAGCAGCATCGGTCGTACCAGCGTCGGGGTGATGGAAGAGGGTGAATACACCTTCGGTACCGCACAGCCGGAAGAGATGACGGTGATCACCGGGGCATTGAAAGTGCTGTTACCGGGCGCACCGGATTGGCAGGTGTTTACGCCAGGCGAGAAGTTCTTTGTGCCTGCGCAGAGTGAATTCAACGTTCAGGTTGCCGATGCGACGGCCTACCTGTGTCGTTATCTGAGTAAGTAATCAGTGTTGTTTGGCCGGGGATGAAGATTTTCCCCGGCATTCCCCAGAGGGCGCAACGTTGCGCCCCTTTTGTTTATTAGCGCTGTGCTTCGCCACCCAAGGCTTCGATGGTATTGCTGATCAAGGCCGCCAGTTCGCTGGTCATCAGAATGAAGTCGGCGTCGAAACGCTGGGCAAAATCTTCACGATCGATATCATCGTTCTGATCGCGCAGGGTATCGGCAAACTTCAGGCGCTTGAGTGAGCCGTCGTCGGCCAGCACCAGTTGAATGCGTTCCTGCCAATCTACCGCCAACTTGGTCACTAGCTTGCCCGCTTCGATATGCACGGCAATCTCGTCGCTGATCAGGTTCTGTTTCTTACAGCGGATCACCCCGCCTTCTTCCAGAATGGCTTTCAGTTCGGCCTCATCCTGAATGATAAAGCCTGCTGGCAGTTCGCCGGAGCGGACCCATTCGGTCAGCGTCAGCTCGATCGGGCTTTCCATGGTCAAAGGTACTACCGGCAGAGAACCCAGGCTCTTACGCAGCAGCGCCAGCATATCTTCGGCGCGCTTGGCGCTGGCGGCATCGACCATAATCAGATCGTTAACGGTATCGATCCACATATAGGTCTGGTTGAAGCGGCTGAAGGCGCGTGGCAGCAGGCTATGCAGCACTTCATCTTTCAGGGAGTCTTTCTCGGTTTTTTTCAGTTTGCGATGCTGTTCGCCTTCCAGCTTTTCGATCTTGGCCTGCAGCTCTTGTTTCAGTACCGGAGAGGGCAGGATCTTCTCTTCTTTACGGGCGCAAATCATGATCTGGCCGTTAACCGCGTGCGTCAGTGCGTCGCTGTGAGAGCCCATCGGGGAAACCCAGCCGGTTTTCGCCATGTCCTGGCTGCCACACGGGGTGAAGGCAAAGGCGCTGAGCTGTTTTTCCATTTCATCCGCAGTTAGCGCAACGTCGCGGCTCAAACGGTAAACCATCAAATTCTTAAACCACAGCATAATGTTATCCCAGGCTGGGCGTGCATTTGGCACGCAGATTCATCAAAAGCAGGGCGGCATAATAACGAATTGACGCTGAAAAATCGCCTCATTCCCGTTGATTTGCGTCCGCTGCCGCGTTTCATACAGCCAGATAGGGGAATTGCCATTGGTGTCACATTCGGTGAGCGTGGCGTGAGCCGGGCTATGCGCTACACTGGGCGGCAAGTTTGTTGTCGTGCTGAATTGGGGAGAGAAATTGTGCGTATTGGTATCGATCTGGGTGGCACCAAAATTGAAGTGATTGCGTTGGCTAACGATGGGGCAGAACTGTTCCGTCATCGCATTGCCACCCCTCGTCATGATTATCAGCTGACGTTGGAGGCTATCTGCGGGCTGGTGACACTGGCGGAGGAAAAAACAGGCCAGCAAGGCTCGGTGGGCGTGGGGATCCCAGGCACGTTGTCGCCCTTTACCGGCCTGGTAAAAAACGCCAACTCTACCTGGCTGAATGGCCAGCCGATGGATAAAGATCTTTCTGCCATGCTGCAGCGCGAAGTGCGGCTAGCCAACGATGCCAACTGTCTGGCGGTATCGGAAGCCACGGATGGGGCCGCTGCCGGAAAAAAAACCGTGTTTGCGGTGATCATTGGCACCGGCTGTGGGGCTGGAGTTGCGATAAACGGCCAGGTGCATGCCGGGGGCAACGGCATTTCCGGCGAGTGGGGACACAACCCGTTGCCGTGGCTGGATGAGGATGAACTGCGTTTTCGCTCCGAGGTGCCCTGTTACTGTGGCAAGCAAGGCTGTATTGAAACCTTTATCTCCGGGACCGGTTTCGCCACCGACTATGCGCGGCTGAGTGGTCAGGCGCGAAAAGGTCACGAAATTATGGCGCTGGCTGCACAACAGGATGCGGTGGCAGAGTTGGCTATTCAGCGTTACGAAATGCGGCTGGCAAAGTCTCTGGCGCACGTTATCAATCTCTTTGATCCCGATATGATTGTCCTGGGAGGCGGGATGAGCAACGTGGAACGGCTGTATCAAACGGTGCCGTCACTGGTAAAACCTTGGGTATTTGGCGGCGAGTGCGAAACGCCAATCCGTAAGGCAATTCACGGTGATTCGAGCGGTGTGCGCGGTGCCGCCTGGCTCTGGCCTCAGGTGTAACATACCTTCGTAGGGGCACTGCATGCAGTGCCCGTTGTGATCCCCAGCTTCACTCCTTCGGCGTGTAATTCTTTTCGCTTTCGCTGCGTACCCGCTCGATATGGATGGTCAGAAACAGCATCTCTTCGCTGGTCAGCTGATGCTGGTAACTCTTCTCGATGTGCTGGTTGATCTTGCCGGCACAGGCGAATGACTCGCGGTATTTCTCCTTCACCACCTGATACAGCGAATCGTCCTCGCTGTTGACGTAATTCTTGCCTAACAGGCGCTGGGCAAAGAATTTCAGGTGGGTGACAAAGCGATGGTAGCTGAGCGACTCCTCGTTGTAGTCAAAACGGAAATGGTATTTGACGATATTGAGGATCTCCTGCATCACGCGGGTGATATGCAGGGTGTTGTGCATTTCGTCATTGAGCTGCGCGTTGACCAGGTGCAAGGCAATAAATCCGGCCTCGTCTTCCGGCAGCGTGGTTTCCAGACGCTGGGCGATGATGGTCAGCGCCTCAAGCCCGATGGCAAACTCGTTTGGATAGAGTTTTTTGATCTCCCACAGCAGCGCGTTCTTGATATCCAACCCTTGCGCGTGGCGTTGCAGCGCAAAATGGATATGGTCGGTCAACGTGATGTAGACAATGTTATGCAGTTTCCCCGGCAGCCGCTCGCGGGCGAGGGTGATGATTTTGTCGGCAGTGGTGACACACGCCAGCGGGATCTCCGCCAGCAGTTCTTTGTAGCGTTCGCTCATTTCGCCACTGTTGAGGGTGAACACCTTTTCGATCAGGCTTTCATCCACACTTTCCCCGGCTTTCTTTTGAAAGCCAATGCCACGCCCCATAACCACCGTTTCTTCCTGATGGTCATTCAGCGTAATCACTACGTTATTATTGAGTATTTTAGCGATTTTCATGGCTATTCCCGGCCCGCTGAAAACGAAAAAACCCGACGCCCAGGAGCGATCCCGGAGGTCAGGTTTTGCCTGTATGCACAGTGACAATCCTGTAATCATTATCATGATAACCGTTGTCGGCGCGGGCTCAATGCTTTTCAGCCTGTACTGTCGCCACGATCACACTTCTGGCCGTAGTTACCTCTTGACGTAAACCTCAGTAGCAGTCATTCGATGCGAAACTGCGCGTCCAGTCGGCTGACCCCCAGGCCATTGACCTTTTTCACCTTAATCTGCACCGGGATGCGCTCCTTCATTGCCTCAACGTGGCTGATCACGCCGATGGTTTTGCCAGTCGCGTTAAGGCTGTCCAAGGCGTCTAGCGCGGTATCCAGCGTCTCGGCATCCAGCGTGCCGAAGCCCTCATCCAGGAACAGCGAATCGATGCTGGTCTTGTGGCTGACCAGATCGGACAAGGCCAGCGCTAGCGCCAGACTCACCAGGAAGCTTTCACCACCGGAAAGGGTTCGGGTATCGCGCAGAGCATCTGCCTGCCAGGTATCTACTACCTGTAGCTCCAGCGCATCACTGGTTTTGCGCTGCAACAGATAGCGCCCGTGCAGGCGGCCAAGCTGGTTGTTGGCCAGGTACACCAGATGATCCAGGGTCAGGCCCTGAGCGAACTTGCGGAACTTGTCGCCCTCTTTGGAACCGATAAGCTGGTTGAGCAGGCTCCAGTCGTCGTACTGCTGCTGGCTTTGGGCGATCTGTTCGAACAGGGACTGTTGATTCAGGCGGCGCTCGGCATCGCTGCTCAGTTGGTTACGTACCTCGCCCTGGCGCAGCTGTAATGTTTTCAGCCGCTCTGCCAGTTCGCTGAGCGCGGTGGTGAGTTGCTCAATATTGACCTGGTTTTCATCCAGATCCGCAGGGCGTTCCAGACGGTGCTGTTCCAGAGCTTGTACGGCCTGCGCCAACAGCGTTGTGGCCCGCACCTGACGCTCCTGCAACTGCTCTTTGTGCTGCTGTAAGCGCTGGCGTACGTCGTCATCCAGCAGCGCGGCGTTGAATGCGGCCTCATCATCGAAGGTGCTGCTGGCCAAGGCCTGCTGCCATTGCTGTTCGGCCTGTTGCCCCCGTTCGGCTTGCTGTTGTTGCTGTTGCTGCAAACCGACCCACTGGCCAGCCAGGCGATCGCGCTGCTCCTGCGCTTTGTGCAATTGCTCCGTGGCCTGCTGCAGGGCGTGCTCTGCGGCGATTTGTGCCGTGCGTAGCTGCTCACGGGCTTCAACCACCGTTCGCTCACCAAACAGCGCGATGCGTTCGTTACGCTGTGCCAGCAGCTGAGTTTCATTCGTCAGGCACTGCTGTTGCCACTGCGCCAATTGGCGTTGAGTTTCCTGCTGGTTTTTCTGCAGCAGTTCAAAGCGCTCATTCAACCGTGCCGCTTCCTGTTGCGAACTCTGCTGTTCGGTTTGCAGGGCATTCAGGGCATCCTTCGCCAGTTGCACGGCCTTGGCGAGCCGTTCGTGTTGCAACAGCAGTTGCTGACCGGCCTGTTCCTCACTATCGCAAGCCTCCAGCCAAGCGGTTAACCGGGCGCTGTCTTGCAGCGTAAAGTCGAAGGCCAAGGGCGCGCTGAGGGTTTGCCAGTTTTGCAGATAGCTTTCCTGCTGCTCGAGTTCCTGGTTCAACTGTGTTTGCAAGCGTTGCTGCTGCTCTTTCAGGCTTTCACTGCGTGCACGCAGCTCTGTTCCTTTAGTGTGCAGCTCTTCGGTTTGGGCGCGCAATTGAGCGACGCGCTGCTCCGTTTCTGACGGTTTGACAGCCTGATATTGCTCGATCGCCGGATGGTGCGTGGAGCCGCACAGCGGGCAGGGGGCATCGGTTTGCAGACGCGCCCGTTCGGCTTCCAGACTGACGATGCGTTTTTCCAGTTCGAGTGTCTTCTCAACGTCTGTCAGGTGCGCTTTTTGCTGTTTATACTGCTGGCGCACCGCATCGAGCTGGGTTTCTACTTCGGTCAGCTGTTTTTGGCGCGAAGTGAATTCGAGCCGCTGTTGCTCAAGGCGCTGCTGGCTCTGCTGGAACAGTAAGGTCAGTTTCGACAACTGTTGGCGAACCGGGCGCAAGCCACTCAGTTCGGCCTGGCGGTGACGCAGTTTCTCCAGAGGGGATTGCGCCTCTAACGTGGCTTGCTGCTGGAGTTGGCTATCCAGCGCTGCCGTGAGTTCAAGCTGTCTGGTCTGATATTGACCCGCCAGGGTAGCCAGTTGGCCGCGTCTTTCGGTGAGTTGTTCCAGCGTGCGCCGCAGCTCATCGCTCTGCCGCTGGCTCTCTGCATGCTGTTTATGCGCTTCTGCCAGTTGGTTTTGTAACTGAGCAATCTGATGATCGAGCGGCAACACCTTGTCATCCATCAGCGTCTGCTGCTGTTGCTGATGTTCCGCCTGGGCCTGTCTGGCCTTTTGCGCCTGCTCCAACTGCTGTTGTAACGGGGTCAGTTCGGCCAATTGACGCTCTTGCTGCTGAGCCAACTGTTCGATCTGTTGCTGTAACGCCAAACGATCCTGCTGACAACGATTACGCTCATTGAGCAACGGGCGCAGTTTCTCGGCGGGCTCACTGCGAGCTAATTGCTGCAACTGCGGTTCGGCCAGTTGATACTCCTGCTGCACGCCAGACAGCTGTTGCTGATAATCCTGAGTCTGTTGCTGGATGGCGTGCCAGCGTTGCAGCCAGCTCAACTGATGTTGTTGCCGCTGTGATTGTTGGCTGAGAAGTTGCTCTTCAGCGCCGAGCTCGTTGAGCTGGTTTTCCAACGCCTGGCGCTGCTCATCATTAAGCAGTTCAATCCCACTGGCACGGTGGTGCAAAGCGTCCAGATCGTTTTTCGCCTGTTTGTGCTGTTCGAATACCTGTGCCGATAGCCGTCCATAAATTTCGGTGCCGGTCAGTTCTTCCAACAGTTCGGCACGTTCGTTGGCCTTGGCGTTCAGGAAGGCGGCGAACTGGCCCTGTGACAGCATCATCGATTTGGTGAAGCGGCCAAAATCCAGCCCGGTGATCGCGGCAATCAGCTCTTTTTTATCGGAAATTTTATCCGCCAGGATTTTGCCGTCTGCCCGCAGTGCCAGCTCCACCTTGGGTGCCTGCAGGTTGCCGTCCGGATCGTTTTTCGCCCGGCGTTGGCTCCAGAAGGCGCGATAGCCGACGCCTTTGACCTCAAACTCCACTTCGGCCAGCGATTCGGCGGTGTGGCGGGTCATCAATTCGTTCTGGCTGGCGCTAACTTCCAGGCGTGGTGTCTGGTGATAGAGGGCCAGGCAGATGGCGTCCAGCAGGGTGGTTTTACCCGCTCCGGTGGGGCCGGTAATGGCAAACAGGCCGTTGCTGGCGAAGGGTTCCGCCGTGAAGTCGATTTTCCACTCGCCCTGTAGCGAGTTCAGGTTTTTCAGCCTTAGGCTCAGGATCTTCATGCTGATGGCTCCTCATGGTGATGCAAGGTTTCTACCACCTGCTGGAACATCTGCCGCATCTGTTGTTGGCGCGGTTCGGCCATCTCGGCTTCCAACGCCAACCGGCGCTCGAAGACTTCGCCCACGCTTAATTCATTCAAGGTTTCTTTATCCTGCTGGGCAAGGGTCTGGCTACGTTGCTCTTTACTGCGCCGCAGCAGCACCACTTCAACCGGTAAATCTTCCGCCAACTGTTGGATGCGGCGCTGAATATCGCTGAGGTAATCCTGGGTGGCCACTTCGATATCCAACCAAACCGGGAGTTCGCCCTGATAATCGGCAAACTGCTGTAATTGCGCCTCGATTTGCTGCAAATCACCTTTGATCAGCTGCATGGGCTGGAAGGTAGGGATCTCCAGTGGCGTGATCTGTTGCAATGCTCCGTCGGCAAAATCGACCATAAACACGCTTTTGGCTTTGCCTAACTCGTCAAAGCTCAGTGGGATTGGCGAGCCGCTGTAGCGGATATGCTCCGATTTGGCGACGTTCTGCGCACGATGGATATGCCCCAACGCAATGTAATCGGCAGGAGGGAACGCTTGAGCCGGGAAAGCGTCCAGCGTGCCGATATAGATATCCCGCACCGAATCCGAGGTGGTGACGCCCACGGTGGTTAAATGGCCAGTGGCGACGATCGGCAGTGGCAAACCCAACGCATCGCGGCGCGCACAAGCTGCCTGATACAGGTTTTGGTAATGTTCGGCGATGGCTTCTTGCAGGGCCTGCTGCTTTTGGTTGCCAGACTCACCGGCGCGGCTGGTGAGCAGATCTCGTGGGCGCAGGAACGGAATGGCGCAGAGCACCGCACCAGGTTGGCCATCAAGCTGGTTGAGCACCACAATTTGCTGCTCAAGCTCGCTTTGCGCGTTGGCAATCACGGTGGTGTTCAGGCAGGAAAGCAGCTCACGCGATTCATTCAGCGTGGCTACGGAGTCGTGGTTGCCGCCCAGCACCACCAGCTGGCAGCCGGTGCGTTGCAGCTCCACCACAAAGCGGTTGTACAGCTCGCGTGCGTAGCTTGGCGGAGAGCCGGTATCGAACAAATCGCCTGCGACGATCAGCGCGTCCACCCGCTGCTGTTCCACCTGTTCGATCAGCCAACCTAAAAAGGCCTGATGCTCGGCGGCGCGGCTTTTGGTGAAAAAGTACTGGCCCAAATGCCAGTCGGAGGTATGGATCAGGCGCATAAAACTCCCAGGGCGACAACATAATGGCGACGATTATAAAGGGGGGGATCTCTCCTGTCGTGGCTCAATCAAGTAGAGAGCCGAATGATTTTTGTTTGCCGTCAGAAATAATCGCTATGCTTACTGCGTTCGAACGGGCTATTTTTTCATAAAAGTGTCACAAAACTGACGCATAATGGCGACCGCAATCAACTGAGATCGCTAACACATTGGCAGGATTGACGATGGCAAGACGCATACTGGTGGTGGAAGACGAAGCGCCGATCCGTGAGATGGTGTGCTTTGTGTTGGAACAGAATGGTTACCAACCGTTGGAAGCCGAGGATTATGACAGTGCCGTCACGCGCCTGTCTGAGCCGTTCCCTGATTTGGTGTTACTGGACTGGATGTTACCGGGAGGTTCCGGCATTCAGTTTATCAAGCATATGAAGCGTGAGGCGATGACCCGGGATATCCCGGTAATGATGCTGACCGCGCGCGGTGAAGAAGAAGATCGGGTACGTGGCCTGGAAGTTGGGGCGGATGATTACATCACCAAACCTTTCTCCCCCAAGGAGCTGGTGGCACGTATCAAGGCGGTAATGCGCCGTATTTCACCAATGGCAGTAGAAGAAGTGATTGAAATGCAGGGGCTAAGCTTGGATCCTTCCTCACACCGGGTGATGGCCAATGAGCAGGCGCTGGAGATGGGGCCGACCGAGTTCAAGCTGCTGCACTTCTTTATGACTCATCCGGAGCGTGTTTATAGCCGCGAACAGTTGCTTAATCACGTCTGGGGCACTAACGTTTATGTGGAAGACCGCACCGTTGATGTGCATATCCGCCGGCTGCGTAAGGCGCTGGAGAGCAGTGGTCATGACAAGATGGTTCAAACCGTTCGCGGCACCGGTTATCGGTTCTCAACGCGCTACTGATCGCACTGCGCTGGAGAGGTTACCGTGCTAGAACGTTTATCGTGGAAGAGGCTGTCGCTGGAGCTGGCCCTTTTTTGCCTGCCCGCCTTATTGCTGGGGCTGATTTTCGGTTATCTGCCCTGGCTGCTGTTGGTTTCGGTGCTGGCTGCGCTGGCCTGGAACTTCTATAACCAACTCAAACTCTCCCATTGGCTGTGGGTGGACCGCAGCATGACGCCGCCGCCTGGCCGCTGGAGCTGGGAGCCGCTGTTCTATGGTCTGTACCAGATGCAGCAGCGTAACCGTCGCCGCCGCCGTGAGCTGGCGCTGTTGATCAAACGCTTCCGTAGTGGGGCCGAATCCTTACCGGATGCGGTGGTGATGACCACCGTTGAGGGCAATATCTTCTGGTGTAACGGCCTGGCACAGCATCTGCTGGGCTTTCGCTGGCCGGAAGATAACGGCCAACACATTCTCAACCTGCTGCGCTATCCGGAATTCAGTCATTATCTGCAAGAGCAAGAATTTACCCGGCCGCTGACGCTACAGCTGAATAACGAGCACTTTGTCGAATTCCGTATCATGCCGTACTCCGAAGGCCAATTGCTAATGGTGGCCCGTGATGTGACCCAGATGCGTCAACTGGAGGGGGCCAGACGCAACTTCTTTGCCAACGTCAGTCATGAGCTGCGTACGCCGCTAACGGTGCTGCAAGGCTATCTGGAGATGATGAGCGATGAAGAGCTGGATGGTTCGCTGCGTGGCAAAGCCTTGGGCACCATGCAAGAGCAGACCAAACGCATGGATGGGTTAGTAAAGCAGTTGCTCACGCTTTCCAGGATAGAGGCCGCGCCAAACGTGGATATGAACGAGAAGGTTGATATTCCGTTAATGCTGCGGGTATTGCAGCGTGAGGCGCAGTCGCTCAGCAGTGGTAATCACCAGATCAATTTCCGGGTGAATGAAAATCTGCAGGTGTTCGGTAATGAGGATCAGCTGCGCAGCGCGGTTTCCAATCTGGTGTACAACGCTGTCAACCATACTCCGGCGGGTACCAACATCGAAGTGAGCTGGCAGCAGACGCCGCACGGGGCTCAGTTCCAGGTCAGCGATAACGGGCCGGGCATCGGTGCCGAGCATATCCCGCGCCTGACCGAGCGTTTCTATCGCGTGGATAAAGCACGTTCGCGCCAGACCGGCGGCAGTGGGCTCGGGTTGGCGATCGTGAAGCATGCGCTCAGCCATCATGATTCACGCCTGGAGATCCTCAGCGAGCCAGGCATCGGCACCCGTTTTATCTTTACCTTGCCTAACCGGTTGATTGTTCCCGCGGCTTTAGCAGAGAATGCGGTGAAAAATTAACAGGTCGCCCGCCATGAATCGATTTACCCAAGCTTTGCTGCTTTGCCTACTGTTGTTGGTTGGCCGCGGGGCCGTGGCTGCTCCGGATGGCATGCTTTCCGGCAACCTGTCCAGCGTGGGCTCCGATACCCTTGCCAACCTGATGGCGCTATGGGGGCAGGATTTCAGCCGACACTATCCCAACGTGAACCTGCAACTGCAGGCTGCCGGTTCCTCGACGGCACCCACCGCATTGGCGGCAGGAGCGGCGCAGCTTGGGCCAATGAGCAGGCCAATGAAGGCGGCGGAGGTGTCGGCATTTGAGCACCGCTATGGCTATGCTCCGCTGGCGGTGCCGGTCGCGGTTGATGCGCTGGTGGTGCTGGTGCATCAGGACAATCCGTTACGTGGGTTGAATCTGCAACAGCTGGATCAAATCTTTTCCGCTACCCGCCGCTGCGGGGAAAACACGCCGATTAACCGCTGGGGAGAGCTGGGGCTGCAGGGCGGTTGGCAGCAGCGTGCCTTGCAACGTTTTGGCCGCAACTCCGCCTCGGGTACCTATGGGTATTTCAAGCTGCGTGCGTTATGCGGTGGTGATTTTATGGCGCGGGTGAATGAACTGCCGGGGTCGGCCTCGGTGGTGCAGGCGGTGGCCGGATCGTTAAACGGCATTGGCTATGCCAGCATTGGTTTTCGTGCCAGCGGGGTGCGGCTGTTGCCCCTGGCAGAAACGGGTGACCGTTATATTGAACCTAGCGAAACCAACGTGCGTAACGGTAGCTATCCGTTGGCGCGCTATCTGTATATCTACATCAACAAAGCTCCCAACCAGCCGCTGGAGCCCCTGACGGCGGCATTCCTCGACCGTGTACTGTCTGCGCAGGGACAGGATCTGGTAAATCACGACGGCTATCTGCCGTTGCCGCCAGATACGCTGCGCAAAACCCGCGCTCTATTGGGGTTGGAGTAGTCCGGCCAACTTGAATTTAATTCAACACCAATGAAAATTTCTCCATTGCCGGGTGACCGGTGACATGAAAGGATGCACCCAAGCAGTGTAGACGTCTGGATGTCCATTTGTAACCCGGCGTAATAATTCAACTTGTCAATGATTGGAACTGACGGCGGTAAGCCCTCAGTGCATCATCGGAGCAGAACATGTCCAAAGCCAGCCATGCCTTTCACGCCGACGTTGTCGGTAGCCTGTTGCGCCCTGCGGCGTTGAAAACGGCCCGTCAGCAGTTCCAGAATGGTGAGATCGATGCGGCTCAGTTGCGCGCAGTAGAAAACGAGCAAATCCGCCATATTGTTGGCAAACAGCAAGAGATAGGCTTACAGGTCGTGACAGATGGCGAGTTCCGTCGCGCCTGGTGGCACTTCGACTTCCTTGAAGGGCTTGATGGTGTAGAAGGCTACGACGTTGAGCAGGGCATTCAGTTTAACGGCGTGCAAACCAAAGCCCGCAGCATCAAGGTGACCGGCAAACTGGGTTTTAGCAACCATCCGATGCTGGAGGATTTCCGTTTTCTGAAAAGCGTAGCCGGTGATGCTGTACCGAAGATGACCATCCCGAGCCCGAGCGTGCTGCATTTCCGTGGTGGCCGTAAGGCGATCGACCCGCTGGTTTACCCGGATCTGGATAGCTACTTTGACGATCTGGCACAAACCTACCGCGATGCGATCAAAGCCTTTTACGACGCTGGCTGCCGCTACCTGCAGCTTGACGATACCGTCTGGGCCTATCTGTGCTCCGACGATCAGAAGCGCCAGATCCGTGAGCGGGGTGAAGATCCTGAGCAATTGGCCCGAACCTACGCAGAGGTGCTGAATAAAGCCATTGCCGGAAAACCGGATGATTTGACCATTGGTCTGCACGTTTGTCGTGGTAACTTCCGTTCCACCTGGATCTCGGAAGGCGGTTACGAGCCAGTAGCGGAAATCCTGTTTGGCCAGGTCAATATTGATGCCTTCTTCCTGGAATATGATAACGAACGATCTGGCGGTTTTGAGCCACTGCGTTTTATCAGGCCGGGCAAACAGCAGGTGGTACTAGGGTTGATCACCACCAAGACCGGTGAGCTGGAAGATCCGGCGGTGGTGCAACAACGTATCAAGGAAGCAACGCAGTTCGTCGATATCAAACAGCTATGCTTGAGCACGCAGTGTGGCTTTGCCTCTACCGAAGAGGGCAACAGCCTGAGTGAGCAGCAGCAGTGGGATAAGCTGCGTAGCGTGGTCAATATCGCAGCGTCGGTCTGGTAAACGCCAGTAAAATGAGCACATGACACGCGTTTAGTGTCTGGTTATTGGTGTTTTCACGCACTATGTAACCATTTGTTTCACATTTCGTGAGTGATGTGCTCAAAAATAATACAAATCATGTAGTGCATATTTATTGATAACCCCTATGTTCGACTGGATGAGCAATATTATCTGGACGATCACTCTGCTTTCTGTCCTGCGTATTGCCTTTTGGCACTATAAACGTTTAACTATCCCCCTATTGCCGGACTAAACCTCCATTTTCCTCAGCATTCCGCGGTGATTGCGGCCTGGAATTCAGCACGGGAAAAAACGTCTAAAAATCTGCTCGTCATCATGCGTATTCGCCTTTATCAAGGTCAGACGCCGCTATTGCGCGCTGTCTGTTGCCCATGAGTATTACGATGAGAGAGCAGGCCGGCAACCGAACCGAAGTGGGGCACTTTTGCCACCATGCTTATCGGCAATTTTTTATTTCAACAGGCAGCACAACAGATTATGAGTCATCGTTTAGCGTCAAAAGATATTCTGGCTTTGGGTTTTATGACCTTTGCCTTATTCGTCGGAGCCGGGAACATCATCTTCCCGCCGATGGTGGGTTTGCAGTCTGGCGAACACGTCTGGACTGCGGCAATTGGTTTCCTGATCACCGCCGTCGGTCTACCGGTTCTCACCGTGATTGCCTTGGCTCGCGTTGGCGGCGGCGTTGATGCATTAAGCTCACCGATTGGCCGTAGCGCTGGCTTGCTGCTGGCAACGGTGTGCTATCTGGCCGTTGGCCCGCTGTTTGCCACCCCGCGCACCGCGACCGTTTCCTTTGAAGTGGGTATTGCGCCGTTGACCGGTGACGGTGCCATGCCGCTGTTTATCTACAGCCTGGTCTATTTCGCACTGGTGATTGGCATCTCGCTCTATCCGGGCCGCTTGCTTGACACCGTGGGCCATATTCTGGCTCCGCTGAAGATTGTGGCATTGGCCGTGCTGGGTATTGCCGCAGTGTTGTGGCCTGCTGGGACGCCGATCCCGGCGGTGGATGCCTACCAAACCGTGCCGTTCTCTTCCGGTTTTGTTAACGGCTATCTGACGATGGATACGCTGGGCGCTATGGTGTTCGGTATCGTTATCGTTAACGCCGCACGTTCTCGTGGGGTGAAGGACGCTGGTCTGCTGACCCGTTATACCATCCTGGCCGGTTTGATCGCCGGTGTGGGACTGACGCTGGTCTACCTGAGCCTGTTCAAACTGGGCTCCGGCAGCGGCGTGCTGACGCCAGATGCCACCAATGGTGCGGTAGTGCTGCATGCCTACGTGCAAAATACCTTCGGCGGCCTGGGCAGCTTCTTCCTGGCGGCGCTGATCTTCATCGCCTGTATGGTGACCGCGGTGGGCCTGACCTGTGCCTGTGCGGAGTTCTTTGAACAATACCTGCCGTTCTCATACAAAACGCTGGTATTCATTCTCGGCCTGTTCTCGATGGTGGTTTCCAACCTCGGCCTGAGCCACCTGATCCAGATTTCGATCCCGGTGCTGACTGCGATCTATCCACCTTGCATTGTGCTGGTGCTGCTGAGTTTCACCCTGCGTTGGTGGACCAGTGCATCACGTATTGTTGCGCCGGTGATGTTAGTCAGCCTGTTGTTTGGTATCCTTGATGCGGTGAAAGCGTCCAACTTCCAGCATTTGATGCCAGAATGGACTAATCACCTGCCGCTGGCGGCGCAGGGGCTGGCATGGTTGCCACCTTCGCTGCTGATGCTGGTACTGGTCGCGATTTATGATCGGGTTTTTGCACGCAGCCAAGTGACTGCTCACCCTTAAACCTACGGTCTGAATTTTAGGCCACGGACTTGTCCGTGGCTTTTTTACGTTTAAATAAAGACGGGTCATTTTCATGCAACAACAGTCACCCACCGCAGCTCCAGCCAATAAGCTCAAGCGTGGCCTCAGCACGCGCCACATTCGTTTTATGGCCCTGGGTTCGGCCATTGGTACCGGTCTGTTTTACGGCTCCGCAGAGGCCATCAGAATGGCTGGCCCCAGCGTCCTGCTGGCTTACCTGATCGGCGGTATCATTGCCTTTATCATCATGCGCGCACTGGGCGAAATGTCGGTGAATAATCCGCAGGCCAGCTCGTTCTCGCGCTATGCCCAGGATTATCTCGGCCCAATGGCAGGTTACATTACCGGTTGGACCTATTGCTTTGAGATCTTGATCGTTGCCATTGCCGACGTGACGGCCTTCGGCATCTACATGGGCGTCTGGTTCCCGGAAGTGCCGCATTGGATCTGGGTGTTGAGCGTGGTGCTGATCATCGGTGCCATCAACCTGATGAGCGTGAAGGTGTTCGGTGAGCTGGAGTTTTGGTTCTCGTTCTTCAAGGTGGCGACTATTATCATCATGATCGTCGCCGGTATCGGCATCATCTTCTGGGGCATCGGCAACGGAGGGCAACCGACCGGGATACATAACCTGTGGGTCAACGGCGGCTTCTTCAGTAACGGCTTTATTGGCATGATCCTGTCGCTACAGCTGGTGATGTTCGCCTACGGTGGGATTGAAATCATTGGCATTACCGCCGGTGAAGCCAAAGATCCTAAAGTGTCGATCCCTAAAGCCATCAACTCGGTGCCTTGGCGTATCCTGGTGTTCTACGTCGGGACGCTGTTCGTCATCATGTCCATCTATCCGTGGAACCAGGTGGGGACCAACGGTAGCCCGTTTGTGCTGACCTTCCAGCATATGGGGATCACCATTGCGGCTGGTATTCTTAACTTCGTAGTGATCACCGCTTCATTGTCGGCGATTAACAGCGATGTATTCGGCGTTGGCCGTATGATGCATGGGTTGGCGGAGCAGGGGCATGCCCCGCAGGTGTTCAGCAAAATCTCCAAACGCGGTATTCCGTGGGTGACTGTAGTGGTGATGATGGCGGCCATGCTGATCGCCGTGTATCTCAACTACATCATGCCGGAAAGCGTGTTCCTGGTGATTGCCTCACTGGCGACCTTTGCCACCGTGTGGGTGTGGATCATGATCCTGTTCTCGCAGATCGCTTTCCGCCGCAGCTTGAGCAAGGATCAGGTTAGCAAGCTGGCGTTCCCACTGCGCGGTGGGGTATTCACCTCGGTGGTTGCCATCATCTTCCTGGTGTTTATCATCGGCCTGATCGGTTACTTCCCAACGACGCGTATTTCCCTGTATGCCGGGCTGGTATGGGTCGCGGTGCTGCTGCTGGGCTACTACATCAAGGTGAACCGCCAGAAAAAGCAGGTCGTGCTGACGCAGCAGGACTGAACGAGACTCATTTAGGGGGCGCAGCATGTGAACTGAACCCCAAATGTTGGACAAACATCTGACATTTGGAGGTACAGTTCTGATGAAGTATTCACTTCAGTTCAAACTTGACGTTGTCCGGTACTATCTTGCCGGACTCGGCGGTCAAAAACAGACCGCTAAGAAGTTTTCTATTGCCCATGTCCAACTACGCAGATGGATTGCCGCTTATCAGCATCATGGGGAACAGGGGCTGCGGTTAGGACGCAAGCAACATTACACACCTGACTTCAGGCTCTCTGTTGTCGAATTCGCGCTTTCAAATCCGCTCTCTTTAGCGACAGTCGCCGCTAAATTCAATATTCCTTCTTACCTTACTGTGGAACGCTGGATTAAACTCTATCGGGAGAATGGGGCTGAAGCCCTTAACCTGAATAAGCGTAGTCGCCAAATGCGTCAGCATCCCAAAACCCCCCATGCCGATAAATCGCCTGATGAGTTGACCCCCGAAGAGATGCGGGAGGAAATCGAGTTTTTACGTGCGCAGAATGATTACATAAAAAAGTTGAGAGCCTTGATGCAACAGAAGGAAGCCCAGACTCGTCGAAAAGGGCAAAAATAATCAGAGCATTGAGGTCAGAACACCGTTTGGAGGTTTTGCTGTGGGCCGGAAAACTGCCGCGCAGTACGTATTACTATTGTTGTAAAAGCCATCAAGCACCGGATAAGTATGGTGAAACCAAGCAGCAAATAATGGCTGTTTTTAACGAGCATAAAGGCCGTTACGGCTATCGCCGGGTGACCAGTGTTCTTCGAAAGATGGGGGCTGTGCTAAATCATAAAACCGTGCAAAAACTGATGGTTGAGCTGCAATTGAAATCGCCCGTTCGCCGTAAAAAATACCGTTCGTACAAGGGACATGTCGGTAAAGTGGCCCCGAATACCTTGCAGCGCGATTTTACCGCTCTGGAGCCTAACCAAAAGTGGGTGACCGATATCACGGAGTTCCGGGTGGCGGATAAAAAGCTGTATTTATCGCCGGTACTCGACTTGTTTAACGGTGAAATCATTGCCTATGAGATGTCCCGTAAACCTGTGTTCAGTCTGGTAAAAACGATGCTGGATAAGGCGCTCAGTACGCTAAAAACGGAAGAAAAGCCGTTGCTGCACAGTGACCAAGGTTGGCACTATCAGATGGCGGCTTATCAGCATCAGTTGCAGGAAAATGGGATAGAACAGAGCATGTCTCGCAAGGGTAACTGCCTGGATAATGCGGTAATGGAAAACTTCTTTGGCCATCTGAAAGCTGAACTGTATTATTTACAACGCTTTGAGAGTGTGGAACAGCTGTCTGAAGAGATAGACATGTACATAGATTACTACAATAACCATCGTATCAAACAGAAGCTCAAAGGCCTGAGCCCTGTGGAGTACAGAACGCAGGCTTTGATGGTTGCTTAATTTTAAACCGTCCAACTTCTTGGGGTCAGTTCACATGCTGCGCCCTTATATTGCGACTTTGTCAGCAAGCGGACACCGGCCTTGAACCGGTGTTTTTTTAACTGTGTTCCTCGGGATCGTCCCCTCCGGTGGCCCTGGCCTCCATCACCAGATTGCTTTCGCATAACCGTTCTTCCTTCCCTTCTCCAGAGCAGCGCGCCAGCACTTCACGAATATCCATCATATTGCTGCTCAAGGCACTGAGCGCCGGTTGCAATGTGCGGCTCATCTGGCTTTCGTCCAGCGTGGCGCTGTGCAGGTAGCCAGCAAACATCAGCGTGGCCAATAGGGTGATCAGACGGTGTTTTGACGATGTTAACAAGATGCCTGCTCCGAACGGTAAAATGGCGTGTGAGTATTAATAGCCATTCGGCGGCAGAAAGAAAGTCAGGGGAGATATCTGTTGGCAATCGGTTGAAGATAATTACCAACAGAAATAATTTCGTCAGGCTACGTTAGGAATTGTTGGGCGCGGGCTGCAGGTTTGCCAGCATGCTGCGCATGTCGTTGCTGCTTGGTGTCTGATGGATGCGCAGATCGAATTCGCCGATCACCGCCAGCAGATGATCGAAGATATCCGATTGAATTCCTTCGTACTCTGCCCACACAGTGGTGTTGGTAAAGGCGTAAATCTCCAGCGGTAACCCTTCCGGCGTTGGGGCCAATTGGCGCACCATCAGCGTCATATTCTGGTGGATCCCCGGGTGCGAACGTAAATAAGCCACCAAATAGGCACGCAAAGTACCGACATTAGTCAGGCGGCGGCCGTTGAGCGGCGAACTGAGATCCACCTCGCTCTGTTGATTGTACTTACCCAGCTCCTGGGTTTTATCGTTCAGATAGCGTTGCAACAGGGGGTTACGGTTGAGGCGTTCCTGCTCCTCTGACGTCAGGAAGTGGACGCTGGTGGTGTCGATATTGATGCTGCGCTTGATGCGGCGGCCACCGGATTCAGACATTGAACGCCAGTTCTTGAACGAATCAGAGATCAGTGCGTAGGTGGGAATGGTGGTGACGGTGTTGTCCCAGTTTCTGACCTTGACCGTGGTCAAGCCGATGTCGGTCACCGCGCCATCGGCACCGTATTTAGGCATCTCCAGCCAATCGCCGATTTTCAACATATCGTTGGCGGAAAGCTGGATCCCGGCGACCAGGCCGAGAATGGGATCTTTAAACACCAACATCAAGACGGCCGTCATGGCCCCCAAACCGCTGAGTAACAGCAGCGGTGAGCGGCCCATCAGCAGTGAGATGATCATGATGCCAATAAAGATCGCGGCGACCAGTTTCACGCCCTGGAAGATGCCACGCAGCGGGAGCTGATTGGCAAGCTGGCTTTGGCGCATCAGAGCCAACAGCGTGTCGAGCAGTGAGAACAACGTCAGCAGTGAGAATAACAGGATCCACACCTGCGCCGCAGTAACGATAATTGCCTGAGTCTGGCTGCCATTATGCAGCCACAGTACCGCCTGCACGTTGATGATCACCCCTTGCAGCAGCAGGGCGGCGCGCTGGAAGAGTTTATGCTGGGTGATGGCCTGCTGCCAGAGATGCTGTGAATGCTGGCCACGGCGCTGGATAGCGGTCAGTACCACGCGGTGCAGTACCAGATGGATCACCACGGAAATCAGTGCAATCAGCCCAAGCACCATCGCCAGTGACATCATGTCGGTGAATTCCAGCCCAATACTTTCCAACCAGTGCCTTATTTGTTGTTGCATGCTAGCTCCCTCCAAAGTACTTAAAAAACATCCAATAAATCTAAAACCCGTTAGCCTAAAGGTTATCGGGCATGATATGTGTCTGTTTACCCACTTTTACATTGTAAATCAGCATCTCCACCCCTCGGCTCATCCCCGAGTTTATCACTCAAAGATGAGGGAGAACGGTGCTCAACGTGGCATGGTGCGTGGCATTGCATTCGTCGTCGATTGGGTTTGCTACATCAGGAGAAAATTCATGCTAAATGCCTGGCATCAGCCGGTTCCACCTTTCATGGTGAATAAGGGGCAGCGTCTGGAGATCGCTTTGTGGTTACAAAGTGACGAGTTGCCCGAACAGGTCTTTCTACGCGTCGAGCCGGACAATGAAGAGTGGCTGTTGATCATGAAGCCGAAGGCGGTAGACGGGCTCTGGCGCTATCAGGCCAGCCTGACGCTGCACGAAGGGGAGCCGGTACGGCGCTACTGTTTTAAACTGCTATGGGCCGATCGTCAGCAGTGGTTTGGCCCGCAGGGCTGGTCGCTGACCCCGCCGGGGCAACTGGCTCAGTTTGCCGTGGATGAGCCGGATAGCAGCCCAGGTTGGGTAGCCGATCAGGTGTTTTATCAGATCTTCCCCGATCGCTTTGCCAGCAGCGGTGGGGAGCATGGCATCCAGAATGGCAGTTATCACCATCATGCTGCCGGAAGTGACGTGATACGTCGTGACTGGCAACACCCGTTGGCAGATGAGCATGCTGCCTCGACCTTTTACGGTGGCGATCTGGACGGCATCAGCGAGAAGCTGCCCTACTTGCAGCGGCTTGGCGTCACCGCCCTGTATCTGAACCCGATATTCACCTCACCCAGCGTCCATAAGTACGATACCGAAGATTACTATCAGGTCGATCCCTACTTCGGCGGTAACGACGCCTTGCTGCGTTTGCGAGTAAGCACTCACAAGATGGGAATGAAACTGGTGCTGGACGGCGTATTCAACCATACCGGAGACTCCCATCCGTGGTTCGATCGTTATCAACAGGCAGAGGGTGGTGCATGCCATCATCCCGATTCCCCGTATCGTAGCTGGTTCAACTTCTATCCGGACGGTAACGTGCTGAGCTGGAAGGGTAATACCAATCTGCCCAAGCTCAACTTTGCCGAACCGCAGGTGGTCGATACTATCTATCGGGCGGACAACAGCGTGGTACGCCATTGGTTACGCCCACCGTACAGCATCGACGGCTGGCGCTTGGACGTGGTGCATATGCTGGGGGAAAACGGCGGTGCAGCGGGAAACCTCCATCACCTGGCCGGAATGTATCAGGCAATCAAGCAAGAGAACCCGGATGCCTATGTGCTGGGCGAACATTTTGGCGACGCGCGCCGCTGGCTGCATGCCGGAGTTGAAGACGCTGCCATGAACTATATGGGCTTTGCCTTGCCGGTTAGGGCGTTTCTGGCCGGTGTCGACGTGGCTTATCATCCGGTACTGCTGGATGCGGCAGACTGTGCGCACTGGATGGACGGTTACCGGGCCGGATTGCCCCATAACCGCCAACTGATCCAGTTCAATCAGTTGGATAGCCATGACACGGCGCGTTTCTTGACCTTGCTGGATAACAATCCGCGCCGGATGCAGATGGCGGCGGTGTGGCTGCTGGCGTGGATTGGCGTGCCTTGTCTGTATTACGGTGATGAGATTGGTCTGGATGGCGGCAACGATCCCTTCTGCCGCAAGACGTTCCCTTGGGATGAAAGCCAATGGGATCGGCCGCTGTTGGCCTTGTTCAGCCGCCTGACGGCACTGCGTAAGCAGAGCAAGGCGTTACGCCGTGGCGGCTGCCAGGTGCTGTATGCGCAGGGGGAGACGCTGGTGTTTGTGCGTACTTACCAGCGGGAGCAGGTGCTGGTGGCGTTGCAGCGAAGTGATAGCGGAGAAGTCGAACTGCCTTATAGCCCGCTGTTGCGAGAGGGGAAATGGCAGCTTGTGGAAGGGGAAGGTGAACTTATTGCACAGGAAGGTGGCCTGCGGTTGCAGTTAGCGGCCGAGTCGGCCAGCGTGTGGCGGCTACGTGGTTAAAGTTGGCTAAAGGTTTACCCGCCAATTGGCGGGTAAACCCGATCCGTCAGTATCCCACTGCAGATCCTGCCGGGCGGCGTACGTCGTTGGCTCCGTACAGGTAGCCCTCACGTACGCGTCCAGAAACGGCAGAGTCGTTACCCGAGTTGGCCGGGGTGACACCCGCTGCACCCGGTAATCCCACCAGAATCAGCTCCGCAGCGCCCCAAGGGGTTTGCTCAACCATCTTGTAGCCCATCTCTTTGAGGATTTTTAGCGTATCGGCAGAGACACCGCGCTGCTCGTAATAGACCTCATCCGGCAACCATTGATGATGGATCCTTGGCGCATCCACCGCTTCCTGCGGCGCCATGCCATGATCGATCACGTTCAGCGCGGTCTGCAGCGTGATGGTAATGATGCGTGAACCGCCTGGCGAGCCGAGTACCATAAAGATTTTGTTGTCTTTGGTCACCAGCGTAGGGCTCATGGAGGATAGTGGGCGCTTACCGGGGGCGATGGCGTTGGCCGTTCCCTGCACTAAACCATAGAGGTTTTTCTCGCCAACCTTGACGGTAAAGTCATCCATTTCATCGTTGAGGAAGAAACCGGTACCCGGTGCGATCACCACGGCACCAAAACGGCCGTTGACGGTATAGGTGGTCGACACCGCATTCCCTTCATGATCGACAATCGAATAGTGGGTGGTTTCCGGCTTTTCGTGCGGCTCCATCCCCGGTTGTACATTGACAGAAGGCGTAGCCTGATTGGCGACGATTTTCTTGCGGATCTCATCGGCGTAGCTTTTGCTCACCAGCCGATCGATCGGATTCTTGATAAACTCGGGGTCGCCGAGATAAGTATTGCGATCCATATAGGCATGGCGCATCGCCTCGGTCATGGTATGGATCGTCGCAGCCGAGTTAAAGCCCATGCTTTTCAGATCGTAACCCTCAACGATATTGAGGATCTCGCACAGCGTGACGCCGCCGGAGCTAGGTGGTGGCGCAGAGACGAATTTATAACCGCGATAGCTACAGGTTATCGGCGTAGCCTCGGTCACTTGGTAGTTGGCGAAGTCGGCGGCGGTGAGGATGCCTCCCCCCTGTTTGGCGGCGGCTTCAACCGCCTGCGGGATTTTGCCCTGATAGAATGCGGAGGGGCCTTCTTTGGCGATGGCTTCCAGCGTGTTAGCCAAGTCGGTTTGCACCAGGCGATCGCCCGGTTGTAGCGCAGAACCGTCTTTACGCAGGAAGATTTTGGCCGACTCCGGGTCTTGTTTGAAGCGTGCGACGGTGGTGTCGAGAATATCGGTATCGGCCCGCGTCAGGATAAAGCCCTCACGGGCCAGCCTGATAGCCGGTTCCATCACCTGTTCGCGGCTCAGCTTGCCGTACTTTTTACGTGCGGTCTCCATCCCCAGCACCGTTCCCGGCACGCCAGCGGCCAGATAACCGTACAGGCTGGCGTCTTTTTTCACCTTGCCTTGCGCATCCAGATACATATCGGCACTGGCCGCCGCCGGAGCGGTTTCACGGAAGTTGATAAAGGTATCGGTGCCATCGGCCAGGTGCAGGGTCATGAAACCGCCGCCGCCGATATTGCCACAGCAGGGGTTAACCACCGCCTGGGCATAGCCGACCGCGACCGCCGCATCCACCGCGTTGCCCCCCATCTTGAGAATATCGACGCCGACCTGAGAGGCCAGATGCTGCGAGGTGACCACCATGCCATTTTGCGCTTCCACCGCCGGGGTTGATGCGGCATACAGTTGGCTGCTGACCAGCAAGGCTGCCAAGGTCAGCGGTTGACTCCATTTTTGTAAAAACATAACGACTCCTGTGTTGATCCCTGTTTTATTATTTGTCCCGCAGGTGCTGCAAAGCGCAGGCCAACCTATGAAGAGTAGCTACGAATAGGCGATGCGGCGGTCGGCAGAGTGAAAAATGTGAAGCGAAACAGGGGAATATTGCACAGGAGGGGGGCGGTTGCACCGATTTTGGGCATAAAAAAAACCGGCCAGCAGGGCTGACCGGTTCTGACACTTACAGGCTGAAATTACAGCTTGGAAGCGTTCTCAGACAGGTATTTAGCTACGCCGTCTGGAGATGCGCCCATACCTGCTTTGCCTTTTTCCCACTGAGCTGGGCACACTTCGCCGTGCTCTTCGTGGAATTGCAGCGCGTCAACGGTACGGATCATTTCGTCGATGTTACGGCCGATTGGCAGGTCGTTCACGATCTGGGAACGAACAACGCCGTTCTTGTCGATCAGGAAAGAACCACGCAGGGCAACGCCCGCTTCTGGGTGTTCGATGCCGTAAGCTTTCTGAATTTCGCGCTTAACGTCAGCAACCATTGCGTATTTCACTTCACCGATGCCGCCTTTGTCGACAGGGGTTTTACGCCATGCGTTATGGACGAATTCTGAGTCGAAGGAAACGCCTACAACTTCAACGCCACGCTTCTGGAACTCTTCATAGCGGTGATCGAAAGCGATCAGCTCAGAAGGACATACGAAGGTGAAGTCCATCGGCCAGAAGAACAGTACGGCTGGTTTGCCGTTCAGGTGCTTCTTCAGGTTGAAGTTTTCTACGATTTCGCCATTGCCTAAAACGGCTGCAGCGGTGAAGTCAGGGGCTTGACGAGTTACCAGGACCATAATTACTCCTGTAATAGTAGTTCAATGGGTTGATGTAAAAGCAGGGGCCAGTATAAGGGCCACCACTCGGTGAGGGAAGGGTGAAAGACCAATCAATGAGATAGCTTCCACCTATCAAACCGAGAGAATAAATTCAGCAGTCTTTCAAAATAACCTTTTCGTACAAAAGGGCAAGGACAAAAAGCCACATTCCGTTAACTGGATGAGTAATAGGGTTTTTTATCCGGCGATCACAATGACTTGTTTCTGGCCTGTTCCATCATACGAGGATAAAACTGCCAGAACTGTGTTTCAAGCTGATGATACTGGCGTTCCACGTCGGCAAAGGAGCCAGCCAATGCGGCCAGCCGTGGGCGGCGGCTAGCCATGCCTGCCAATACATCGCTGATAAACGGCAGCTCGGCGTAACGTTCCAGCCAGCGTTCGGGCCAAAGATAGCTGTTCAGATTCTGGAAACGCTGCGGCGTTTGCGGCAGGTGCGGCACAATCACGCTGCGAGCTTGTTGGGTGAAGGTACGTAAGCTGCAGGTTGGCTCAAGCTGTTGCCAGTGGCGAGCCAGAAAGTGATCCCAGACCACGTCGAGCGTAATAGGGGCTACGCGGCGGAATTGCGGGCTGAAAAAGTCACGGCAGGCTTTGACTTCCGGCTGAATATCGGTCAGAACATCGACGCGCCGATGCATCATGATGCCAGCCACGACCGCCGGATCGTAATCACCTGCGGGGTTGCCGCGCACGAAATCGGCGAGCAGGTTGCCAAGCAGCGAGCTTTCCGCAAGCTGGGCCAAATGGAGATGAGCGAGAAAATTCATCTGCCAACTATAACCCAAGTCATGCAATTCCTCCTTATTCCTTGCTGCTTGTCGCCCGCGGCTTTAGACTGTACCGCCTGTTTTTTCCCAATTAGCTAGCTGAAGAAGTGAATACCCATGCGCGTCGCCGATTTTTCTTTTGAGCTCCCCGAGTCTTTAATTGCCCGCTATCCACAGCCTGAGCGCAGCGGTTGCCGTTTGCTGCAGCTGGACGGGCCAAGCGGAGGCCTGACGCACGGTGTGTTCACCGATCTGCTGGATAACCTGGAAGCGGGCGATCTGCTGGTGTTCAACAATACCCGCGTGATCCCGGCGCGCCTGTTTGGCCGCAAGGTCAGCGGCGGCAAGATAGAAGTGCTGGTCGAGCGGGTGTTGGACGATCATCGGGTGCTGGCCCATGTGCGTGCCTCTAAATCCCCCAAGCCGGGTACCGAACTGCTGCTGGGCGATGACGAAAGCATTGCCGCCACCATGGTCGCGCGCCATGACACGCTGTTCGAACTGCGCTTTAACGACGATCGTGACGTGTTCACCATCCTCAACGCGGTGGGCCATATGCCGCTGCCGCCGTATATCGATCGTCCGGATGAAGACGCCGACCGCGAACTGTATCAGACCGTCTACAGCGAAAAGCCAGGTGCCGTAGCGGCCCCGACTGCTGGCCTGCATTTTGATGAGCCGCTGTTGGCTGCGCTGCGCGCCAAGGGCATTGAGATGGCGTTTGTCACCTTGCACGTTGGCGCTGGCACCTTCCAGCCGGTGCGGGTAGAAACCATTGAAGAGCATGTGATGCATGCGGAATACGCCGAAGTGCCGCAGGATGTAGTGGATGCGGTATTAGCCTGTAAGGCGCGGGGCAAAAGGGTGGTTGCCGTGGGCACCACGTCGGTGCGTTCGCTGGAAAGCGCGGCTAATGCCTGCCAGGATGCGCTGATCGCGCCCTTCTTCGGCGATACCAGCATCTTTATCTATCCGGGATATCACTATCAGGTGATCGATGCGCTGGTAACCAATTTCCACCTGCCAGAATCCACCCTGATCATGCTGGTCTCGGCGTTTGCCGGCTATAAAAACACCATGAACGCCTATCATCAGGCGGTGGCCGAGCAGTACCGTTTCTTCAGCTACGGCGATGCGATGTTTATCAGCCGTAATCCACTGGCGGAAAGCGAATCCGTCGGGGAATAAATTCCCGGGCTACGCACAATGCGTGGTCCTGTTTTAATGACGTCAGACTGTATCTCTGACGCTGGAGGTTTTGTGAAGTACGAATTACAGACAACCGATGGCCGTGCTCGTCGCGGCCGCCTGGTCTTTGAGCGTGGCGTAGTGGAAACCCCGGCCTTTATGCCGGTGGGGACTTATGGCACGGTCAAAGGTATGACGCCGGAAGAAGTGAAAGACACCGGTGCGCAGATCCTGTTGGGTAACACCTTCCACCTGTGGCTGCGCCCAGGGCAGGAGATCATGAAGCTGCACGGCGATCTGCATGACTTTATGCAGTGGCACGGGCCGATCCTGACCGACTCCGGTGGTTTCCAGGTGTTCAGCCTGGGGGCGATGCGCAAGATTAAAGAGGAAGGCGTTTATTTCCGTAACCCAATCAACGGCGATAAGGTGTTCCTCAGCCCGGAAAAATCGATGGAGATCCAGTACGACCTGGGGTCTGACATCGTGATGATTTTCGACGAATGCACGCCTTACCCGGCGGATTGGGACTATGCCAAGCGTTCGATGGAAATGTCTCTGCGTTGGGCGCAGCGCAGCCGCCAGCGTTTTGATGAACTGAATAACAACAATGCGTTATTCGGTATTATCCAAGGCGGCGTTTACGAAGATTTACGTGATGTATCGGTAAAAGGGCTGGTGGAGATCGGCTTTGATGGTTACGCTGTGGGCGGTTTGGCGGTAGGTGAGCCAAAAGAGGATATGCATCGCATTCTTGAACACGTTTGCCCACAAATTCCAGAAGATAAGCCACGCTATCTGATGGGGGTTGGCAAGCCGGAAGATCTGGTTGAAGGCGTGCGTCGCGGCATCGACATGTTCGACTGCGTGATGCCAACGCGTAATGCCCGTAACGGCCATTTGTTCGTGACGGACGGTGTGGTAAAAATCCGTAATGCCAAGCACAAGGATGATACCTCCACGCTGGACAGTGAATGCGACTGCTATACTTGTCGCCATTATAGTCGTGCCTATTTGCATCATCTCGATCGTTGCAACGAAATTCTCGGTGCCCGATTGAACACCATCCATAACTTGCGCTATTACCAACGTTTGATGGCGGGTTTACGCCAGGCCATTGAAGAGGGTAAATTAGAGCTGTTTGTGGCGGATTTTTATGGTCGGATCGGTAAACCGATACCACCTTTAAACGCTTGAATTAATAATTGAAAATTTAATGAGGGAATTTTAATGAGCTTTTTCATTTCCGATGCAGTGGCAGCAGCAGGGGCTCCATCTCAGGGTAGCCCGTACTCTTTGATCATTATGCTGGTGGTGTTTGGCCTGATTTTCTATTTCATGATCCTGCGCCCACAGCAGAAACGTGCTAAAGAGCACAAAAAACTGATGGACTCCATCGGCAAGGGTGATGAAGTGTTGACCACCGGTGGCCTGATTGGCCGTGTCACTAAAGTGGCAGATACCGGTATCATTGCCATCGCGCTGAATGACACCACGGAAGTGATGATCAAGCGTGACTTCGTGGCGGCCGTTCTGCCGAAAGGTACTATGAAGGCCCTGTAATTTTGTTTTCCCTAAGGGAACTGCCGTGCTAAACCGTTATCCTCTGTGGAAGTATCTGATGTTGATCGTGGTGATCCTCGTCGGACTGCTATATGCGCTTCCCAACATTTACGGAGAGGATCCGGCCGTACAGATCACTGGCGCGCGCGGAGTCGCCGCCAGTGAAACTACGCTGGACCAAGTCCGTTCTGTATTAGAAAAAGACAATATTGCGAGCAAGTCGATTGCGCTGGAAAACGGCGCCATCCTGGCTCGCTTTAAAGATCCTGACGTTCAGCTGCGCGCCCGTGAAGCCTTGATGGCGGAGCTGGGTGACAAATATGTCGTCGCATTGAACCTTGCCCCGGCAACGCCTGCCTGGCTGGCGATGCTCAACGCTGAGCCGATGAAGCTGGGTCTGGATTTACGTGGTGGCGTGCACTTCCTGATGGAAGTCGACATGGACACCGCGCTGAGCAAGTTGCAAGAACAAACCATGGATACCCTGCGCAGCGAACTGCGTGAAAAGGGCATTCCTTACGCTGCGATCCGCAAGTTGGACAACAACGGCGTGGAAGTCCGCTTCCGTGACAATGCCGCTCGCGATCAAGCCATCAGCTACATGACGCCACGTCAGCGCGATCTGGTGCTTTCTGCCAACGGCACCAACACCCTGAAAGCAACGATGACCGACGCTCGCCTGAGCGAAGCGCGTGAGTATGCGGTGCAGCAGAACATTACCATCCTGCGTAATCGTGTTAACCAGCTCGGCGTTGCCGAACCGTTGGTACAGCGCCAGGGTGCCGATCGTATCGTCGTTGAGTTGCCGGGTATCCAGGATACCGCGCGCGCCAAAGAAATTTTGGGTGCGACCGCTACGCTGGAATTCCGGCTGGTAAATACCAACGCGGATGCGACCGCTGCGGCCAATGGCCGTGTGCCGGGTGACTCCGAGGTGAAATACACCCGTGAAGGCCAACCGGTTGTGCTGTACAAGCGTGTTATCCTGACCGGTGACCACATTACAGACTCCACCTCCAGCACCGATGAGTACAACCAGCCGCAGGTCAATATCTCGCTGGACAGCGCTGGTGGTACTGCCATGTCCAACTTCACCAAAGACAGCATTGGCAAGCCAATGGCGACGCTGTTCGTGGAGTATAAAGACAGCGGCAAGAAAGATGCCAACGGCCGTTCCGTGCTGGTGAAGCAGGAGGAAGTGATCAACGTGGCGAACATTCAGTCACGTCTGGGTAACAGCTTCCGTATCACCGGTATCAGCAACCCGAACGAAGCACGTCAGCTGTCGCTGCTGCTGCGTGCCGGTGCGTTGATTGCGCCTATCCAGATCGTGGAAGAGCGGACCATAGGTCCAACCTTGGGGCAACAGAACATCACCCAGGGCCTGGAAGCTTGCCTGTGGGGCCTGGTGGCTTCGATCGTCTTTATGGTGGTCTGGTACCGCAAGTTTGGCCTGATCGCCTCTACCGCGTTGATGGCTAACCTGGTGCTGATCGTTGGCGTGATGTCTCTGTTACCAGGGGCGACGCTAACCATGCCGGGGATTGCCGGGATCGTGCTGACGCTCGCGGTGGCGGTTGACGCCAACGTACTGATAAACGAACGTATCAAGGAAGAGCTGAAGAATGGGCGATCCATTCAGCAGGCGATCCATGAGGGCTATAAAGGCGCGTTCTCCAGTATCGTTGATGCCAACGTTACGACGTTGATCACCGCGATCATTCTGTACGCAGTCGGTACCGGTTCGATCAAGGGCTTTGCAATTACCACCGCAATCGGTGTGGCGACGTCCATGTTCACCGCGATTGTCGGTACCCGTGCCATCGTCAACCTGCTTTACGGCGGCAAGCGCATTAACAAGCTGTCTATCTGAGGAGTGCGTTGTGGCACAGGATTATACTGTTGAACAACTCAACTACGGCCGTAAAGTCTATGACTTTATGCGCTGGGATTACGTGGCCTTCGGCATCTCTTTGGTGCTGTTGGTCGCGTCGATCGCCACCATGTCCGTGCGTGGGTTTAACTGGGGTCTGGATTTCACCGGTGGTACGGTGATTGAAATTACTCTGGAACAACCCGCGAATCTGGACCTGATGCGCGATACGTTGGAAAAAGCCGGGTTCCAGGACCCGATTATCCAGAACTTTGGCAGCAGCCGTGACGTAATGGTGCGTATGCCACCGGCGGTCGGTACTGCAGGCCAGGAACTGGGTAACAAAGTTATTGGCGTGATCAACGAATCGGTCGATAAGAATGCGTCCGTCAAGCGTATTGAATTCGTTGGCCCGAGCGTAGGGGCAGAACTGGCACAAACCGGCGGCATGGCGCTGCTGGTGGCGTTGATCTGTATCCTGATTTACGTGGGCTTCCGTTTTGAATGGCGTTTGGCCGCGGGGGCCGTTATCGCCCTGGCGCACGACGTGGTCATCACCATGGGCGTGCTGTCGCTGTTCCATATCGAGATTGACCTGACCATCGTGGCATCCTTGATGTCGGTGATCGGTTACTCGCTGAACGACAGTATCGTGGTATCTGACCGTATTCGTGAGAACTTCCGCAAGATCCGTCGCGGTACGCCTTACGAAATCATGAACGTCTCGCTGACGCAGACGCTGAGCCGTACCATCATGACCTCCGCCACTACGCTGATGGTGGTTCTGATGCTGTACATCTTCGGCGGCGCGATGCTGCAGGGCTTCTCCCTGACCATGCTGATCGGTGTGTCTATCGGTACCATATCCTCTATCTACGTCGCCTCTGCGTTGGCGTTGAAACTGGGTATGAAACGCGAACACATGCTGCAGCAGAAAGTGGAGAAAGAGGGCGCCGATCAGCCTTCGATCCTGCCGTGATTGCCCGGTGTGTGGCTGAATAAGCCACACACCGTCTGAACCAGATGCCGGTCAGTTTACGCTGACCGGCATTTTTTTTGCTCCTGGGTCGCCAACAGATTCAGCGAGCTCACCAATTCCGCCAGGCTGGCGGCCTGCATCTTCTCCATCACTTTAGAGCGGTGTACCTCTACGGTGCGTACGGCGACGAAGTAACGATCGGCAATGGCCTTGTTGGTCATACCGGCGGCAACGGCGCTGGCGATATCACGCTCGCGTGAGGTTAGCGTACTGTAACGCTGCTGCAACTGGTAGCGCTCCACTTGGCGTTGAGAATGGGCGATCCCCCGTTCCAACGCGGCGATCAGCGGTGCGGTGGCAATCGGCTTTTGCAGGAAATCCAACGCCCCCAATTTCATCTCTGCTACCGCCATGGCGATATCGCCATGGCCGGTAACGATCACTACTGCCAGCGTACTTTCCCGCTCGCGTAGCCGCTGATGGATTTGCTGCCCATCGATCCCCGGCATGCGAATATCCAGCATCACGACGCCGCATTGGTAAGGGTCGACTTGGTCGATAAAGCTTTGGCTGTCGTTCCAGATCTTCACCCGGTAATCCAACCCTTCGAGTAAAAAGCGGCTGGCGTCGGTGACTGCCAGATCGTCATCGACCAGATGTATCAGCGCCATGGCGTGTTTCCTTTTTGATCCCAGGGAAGAGCAGGGTAACGCGTAGCCCCTGCCGTTGTGGCGATATCGAATAATTTTCCAGCGTCAGCTCCCCCTGCTGGCTCCTTAGCAGCCGCTTGCAGATCACCAGCCCCAGGCCAAGACCTTCAGATTTAGTGCTGCGAAAAGGCACGAACGGCTGTGCTAACTGTTCGGCGCTGAGGCCGCCGCCATCGTCTTCCAGTATCAGCGTCTGGCGATCGCCATCGGTTTCCAGCCTCAGGGTGATCTGCTGTGAACCGGCCTGCAGACTGTTACTTAACAAGTTGGTGAGCACCTGCTCCAACAGCGTGGCCTGGCTAAACAACTGGCTTTTCGGGGCGATGATGATGGCCAACTGGCACTGAGGGTAATGCTGTTCGATGCGCATCAGCTTGATGACGTTTTCCACCAGGGGGCGCAGCGTTAGCCATTGTGCGCTCTCATGGTGTGGCGTTTTGTTGACCCATTGGCGCAGATTGACGATGATTTCTGCCCCGCGCTGCGCCTGTTGGCCAATCTGTTCGAGGATCGGCAACAGCTCGTGCTGCGGATCGCTGCGTTCAAGGCGAATACGGCAGCCTTCGGCATAGTGACGTATTGCCGCCAGAGGCTGGTTAAGTTCGTGAGCAAAGCCGGAGGCCATCTCACCCAGAGTGCTGAGACGTTGCGCCCGGGCTAGCGCCGCTTCTCTGGCCCGCAGCGTCAGATGCATTTGTTCTAGCTCGCGCCCACGCTGGCGTACCAAGTGGCCGATCCACAGGTGGTTAGTGCCAAGCAGTAGCATGCCCCCGGCGAGCGCGCCAAGCAGGAGCAGATGTTGCAATGCCCAACTGTGTATCTCTTGCCAGAGTGAACGCTGTGCCGGATGGCGATCCAGATCGCGCAGCAATTGATCTACCTGGCGAGATGAGGCGGGAGCGCCCCAGGCAGGGAGACCTGGGGTATCCATTTGCAACAGTTGGCGGGTCAGCTCGTCGACCAGGGGATCGGGGACGTGGTTCAAGGCAGCAAACGACCAGTTGGGATAAAGCACGCTACTGGTCAGGCAGGGCTGTGCGCTGGGTTTGGCCAGCAGGGCACGATAATCATTGGCTTTGAGTAATCCCTCTTTCTCCATCTCTTCCAGTAGACAAACCGGCACGATGGCCGCGTCCAGTGCCCGATCGCGCAGCAGATAAAGCAGGGCGTCCACCGGATAACCGCTGAAGTGCAGTTGCAGATCTTTTTCCGGATGTACGCCGGCGGCCAACAGTTCCTTATAGCCCAGAAGATAGCCGCCAAAGGCGTCAGGGGAGACCGCGCCCACTTTTTTTCCGGTGAGCTGATCGGCGTTGATTACTGGGCTATCGCGGCGTACCAATATCACGCTGCCTATTACGTTGTTTGAAGCGTTCTGCTGATTTTTCCCGGAGCGTAAGGACACCAACCAGCGTAACGGATAACTATTGTCCAACTGAATATACTGCGCCGGGTTGGTGAGCAGAAAATCGACCTGGCCGTTGCTGACGGCTTCCCCCATATCGGCCAGGTTCAGCGGCAACAGTTGAAAGCTTTCGTCTGGGAACTGACGGTTAAGATGGTTAATTAACGGCTGCCATTGGGCCAGCGCATGTGTATCGCCGCGTAATGCCAGCACGGCGATAGTCCATTGCCCCGCCAAGGCCGGGCTCAACCAACCGCATAGCAAGATCATCAGTACTGCCTTTTTCACATCATCTCCATTTTTATGATCTCGATCGCCAGCAGGAATTGTCCTGGATCAAGCCGCAGTAGGGAATGTGGTAAACCACAATATGGGCGGTCGTACGCCACTTTTACACTCCTTTGTATCAGCTCCCCGGTTGATACTTTTTGGGAGAAATCAATGGATAGTGGAAAACGGCAATTTTTACAACGCCTCGGTGTCCTGACCGCAGGAGCCGCATTGGTACCGCTGGCGCACTCCGGCTGGCAGCTGCAACCCGAGCGGCGTGAAGGCGACGGCAAAAAGCGTATGGCAATGTTGATCGATCTGCGCCGCTGTATTGGCTGCCAGGCCTGCACGGTTAGCTGCGCGATAGAAAATCAGCTGCCGCAGGGGCAGTTTCGCACCAGTGTGCTGCAGTATCAGGTCGTCACGGATAGCCAGCGTATCCCCACCAACGTGCTGCTACCGCGCCTGTGCAATCATTGTGATAACCCGCCATGCGTGCCGGTCTGCCCGGTACAGGCGACCTTCCAGCGTGAGGACGGCATTGTGGTGATTGATAACACGCGCTGTGTCGGCTGCGCCTACTGTGTGCAAGCCTGCCCCTATGAGGCGCGCTTTATCAACCATGAAACCCAAACCGCGGATAAATGCACCTTCTGCGTCCACCGCCTGGATGCCGGACTGTTGCCTGCCTGCGTGGAATCCTGCGTCGGCGGTGCGCGCATGATTGGCGATCTCAACGATGAACAAGGCACTTTAAGGCGCATGCTGGAACAGCATCGAGGGGAACTAAAGGTGCTGAAACCCGAGCAGGGGACGCACCCGCAGGTGTTTTATCTGGGGCTGGATGAGGCTTTTGTCAGCCATGTCCGGGGACAACCGGCGCTGTGGCAGGAGGTACACTCATGATCCGTGAAGTGATGGCTCGCCCACAGGAGATCGCCTGGTTGCCCTGGGCGGTACAGTATTTCTTTTTCATCGGCCTGGCATGTAGCAGCATTGCCATTGCGGCCTGGCTACGCTGGCGTTCAGCGTCTGAGGCATCTCGGCTGGAGTTGACCGCCGTTTCGTTGGCGGTGGTGAGCGGCACCGTGGCTCCGTTGGCTCTGAGTGCGGATTTACATCAGCCCGCTCGAATCTGGCACTTCTATGCCCATTTTGCACCTTGGTCGTGGATGTCTCTTGGCTCGGTGTTTTTGCCGCTGTTTACCTTGCTGGTAATGGCCTATTTCATTTTGCTGCTGCGTTGCCAACTGAGGGCAAAAGCCCTGCCATTTTGGGCGCGCTGGTTACAGATCTGGCCCGCTTGGCAAGAAGAGAAATGGTTGCGCTGGATAGCCTTGGCCACGCTGCTTTCAGCCGTCAGCATCTTGCTCTATACCGGCCGCGAAGTGTCCGTGCTGCGTTCACAACCGTTGTGGTACAGCCTGTGGTTGCCTTGGCTATTGCTGCTCACCGCTATGCAGGCCGTTCCGCCAATGCTGGCCTACTGGTTACGTCACGAACCGCAATGGCAATCGCGCTTGGCACGCTATCAAGGGATCTCTCTGCTGTTGCTGTGCCTCTCCAGCCTGGGCTGGTGGTTGGACGGTAGTGACTCCGCTGCTGCGTTGCGTCAGTTACCCACCCAGGGGAGCGCTTGGTCATGGGTTGGCAGCACATTTGCTGTCTTGATCCTGCTATTGCTGGTTTCGGCTTGGCGATCGCGTCATCGGGCGCTAGGGACGGCAGGTCTGTTAGCACAATGCGTGGCAGCGTTGTTGCTCTGTTGGGGCGTGCGCTGGATGCTGCTGATGCAAACCCAGACACTGCCCAAGTTCAATATATTGTTCAACCCCTATGTGTTACCGCTCGGCAGCGAGGGGCTATTGGCCATCCTCGGAACCTTCGGGCTGTGGCTGGCATTGATCATCGGGGTTCGTGAATTACAGCATGGGTTGATGGAGAAAAAACGCTATGGCTAAGTCAACGCGTCGTCAGTGGTTGAAAGGCGGGCTCGCTTTGGGTGGGCTGGCCGTGTTTGGTGCCAGCTACAGCGAAATGGTGCAGAAGGTGTTTACCGGCCTGCGTGACGGCAGCAGTGGAAAACTGACGCTGGACCGGATCAGTGCCAATGCGTTACCGCCAGAAGGCCGCCAACATCCCGAAGGCTGGCAGGCCAATCCGCAGCAGGCAGTTTCCATGACGCAATGTTTTGGCTGCTGGACGCTGTGCGGCCTACGGGTGCGGGTCGATCGTGACAGCAATCAGATACTGCGCGTAGCGGGTAACCCTTATCATCCGCTGTCGCACGATCATCATTTTCCTTATCGTTTGCCCGTGAGTGATGCGCTCAACCGGCTAGGCGGTGATGCTGGTCTGGAACAGCGCTCAACCGCTTGTGCTCGCGGTGCTACTCTGCTGGAAGGGCTGACCAGCCCCTACCGGGTGCTGGAACCGATGAAACGGGTAGGGCCGCGCGGTGGCGGGCAGTGGCAGCGCATCAGTTTTGAACAACTGATCAAGGAAGTGGTTGAAGGCGGCGATCTGTTTGGTGAAGGGCCAGTGGAGGGATTACGTGCCATCCGCGATCTGCAAACGCCGCTCGATCCGGCACAGCCAACGCTTGGGCCGAAGGCTAACCAACTGCTGGTCACCAACGCAGGTGATGAGGGGCGGGATACCTTTATCAAACGCTTTGCACAAAACGCCTTTGGCACGCGCAACTTCGGCCATCATGGCGCTTACTGTGGTCTAGCCTATCGGGCCGGTTCCGGAGCGCTGATGGGCGATCTGGACAAAAACGCCCATGTGAAACCCGACTGGGATCATCTGCGCTTTGCACTGTTTCTGGGGACGTCACCCGCACAGTCCGGTAACCCGTTCAAACGGCAGGGGCGTCAGTTAGCCAATGCCCGCCTGCGCGATGAGTTCCGCTATGTGGTGGTAGCCCCGGCGCTGCCGTTAACCACCACGCTGGCCAACGATCATAACCGCTGGGTGCCGGTACTGCCGGGGACGGACTCAGCGCTAGCGATGGGCATGATCCGTTGGATTATCGACCAGGAGCGTTATAACGCCGATTATCTGGCGTTACCCGCAGAGGCGGCCATGCAGGCGGCCGGTGAAAAAAGCTGGTCGAATGCCACGCATCTGGTGGTGATCGATGACGATCATCCTCTGTGCGGCCAGTTCCTGCGTAAGTCACATCTGGTAGGTGGGGCTGGCGGTGATGAGGAAAGCCCTGCCTTGGTGTGGGACGCACAGCGAAACGAACCAATACCCGCCACCGAGGCCATGCGTGGACAACTGCTGGTTGAGCAGCAGGTTCAACTGGCCGATGGCTCATCGGTACGGGTGCGCTCCAGCTTGCGTTGTCTACAATTGGCGGCGCAACGCTTTACGCTGGCTGAATACAGCGCCCAGTGTGGCGTTAGCGCTGAAACCATTGCGGCGTTGGCCAAGGAGTTTACGTCCTATCAGCGGCAGGCGGCAGTGATCTCCCATGGCGGTATGATGAGCGGCAACGGTTTCTATAGCAGCTGGGCGGTGATGATGCTCAATGCGCTGATCGGTAACCTTAATCTCAAGGGGGGCGTTTCAGTAGGCGGCGGCAAGTTCAAGGAGTTTGCCGAAGGGCCACGCTACAATCTCGCCACTTTCCGTGAGATGGTGAAGCCGAAAGGATTGGTGCTGTCGCGCAGTAAGCAGGCGTACGAAAAGTCAGATGAATATCGCCGCAAGGTGGAACAAGGTGTCAATCCTTATCCGGCGCGGGGGCCGTGGTATCCCTTTGTGGCTGGTCAGTTTACCGAGCAGCTAGCTCCGGCGCTGATGGGATACCCTTATCCGCTGAAAGCCTGGATCAATCACATGGGCAACCCGCTCTATGGTGTAGCTGGGTTGCGCGACGTGGTGGAGAGCAGGCTGAAGGATCCGCAGCATCTGCCGCTGTTCATTTCCGTCGACGCCTTTATTAACGAAACCAGCGCGTTGGCGGACTATATCGTGCCGGATACGCATAACTTTGAAAGTTGGGGATTTACCTCCCCTTGGTCTGGCGTAATGGTCAAGGCCAGTACCGCCCGTTGGCCAGTGGTGCCTGCGCGAACAGCCAAGACGGCGGATGGGCAGCCGATCGCGCTGGAGAGCTTTGTTATTGCGCTCTCGAAGGCCATGGGGCTGCCGGGATTCGGCGACGGGGCGTTGCAGGATGCGCAAGGTAACCCTTGCGGGCTGCATTGTGCCGAAGATTACTACCTGCGTGCAGCGGCCAACGTGGCGTTTGCCGGTGAGCCAGTGCCTGAGGCGACGGAGAGCGAGCTGCGCCTGACCGGCGTTGATCGTCTGCAACCGGCGCTGAATCAGGTGTTGAAACCGGACGAGCGGCTGCGGGTGGGCTATGTGCTGGCGCGTGGTGGCCGTTTCGCGCCTCATGAGCAGGCTTGGCAAGGGGAGGCGACCGGTCCGCAGTGGAAGCAGGGGCTGAATATCTGGAATGAAGAGGTGGCACGCCATCGCCATGCCATGACCGGGGAGCGCTATAGCGGCTGTCCAACCTATTATCCACCACGTTTTGCCGACGGCTCCGACGTGGCGCAGCACTACCCGAGCGAGGCGTGGCCGTTCCGGCTGATGTCGTTCAAGTCGCACCTGATGAGCAGCTCAACTGCTCCTATCGAGCGTTTGCGGGCCGTGAAGGCAGTTAATCTGGTCGCGCTCAATCCGCTAGATGCCGAGCGCTATGGGCTACAACATGGCGACCGGGTCAGGTTGCAGACGCCGGGCGGCAGCGTGGAAGCGCAAATCAGCTTGCTCGACGGGGTGATGCCGGGTGTGATTGCCATTGAACATGGCTATGGGCATCGAGAGATGGGGGCAAGGGTTCATTCGCTGGATGGGCAGGCATTGGCGGCGGATCCACGCATTGCCGCAGGGATCAACCTCAACGATCTGGGATTGGCCGATCCGACTCGCGAAGTCGGCAATAGCTGGCTGGACTGGGTCAGCGGGGCGGCGGTACGGCAGGGGTTACCAGCAAAGCTGCAGCGTTTGGGTTAATCTTGCTGGCCCAATCCCCGTGAACAGCGGGGATTGGGTGACTCGTCGTATCAACGTTGAGCAATGGGCTCTATGCTATGCACACGGATATAGCCCAGTTGCGATGGCGTTACGCCACTCAGGCGCAGTTCAAAGATTTGCTCGGTTTTTGGCAGCAGCGAACTGGCGCTCTGAATTTGTTGCGACTGCGCCTGCGCGGTCAGAGGCATACCGGTTGCGGCATCCAGCTGGCCCCACTCCAACGTAGCGGTAAAGCCTGGCAGATATTGGCCTGAGAGCGTACGCACATACAGTATTGCCTGGCTGCCGTTGGCCTCGCTCTTCACATAGTTGAGCGACAGGCTAAGCTCACCCACGCTGCTGTGTAATCTGGCGGCATTATTGGCGGCTGGCAGCAGGTAGACGCCGCTGGTTGAGCTTTGGTTAAGCCGATTTTGGCGCTCCAGGGCGGTCGCCTGCTCGGTCAACTCCCCCAGCACCTGTTTCAGCTCAACCACCTGGTTGGTGAGTTTCGGCACTTCGCGGTTCTGTGCACAACCGGCCAGCAGGATCATGGCGGTGAGCAGACAAACCTGACGATAACGGATTGTCATAACGGCAATTTCCTCTTCAATCACACTGGCTACCAGCTTAGACCGATCGCTGGCCAAAGTCATGTCCAGTGCCTTTTAGGGGTGCTTTATTACTCAATGATGGACGCAATTCGCAACAAATGCCCGGCGGTCTTTGTTGTGGCGTTAGTTCGGGGTAAACTGTGCTCAACTATGTAAACGCTTATCAGGACGAGTTATGCATTGCCCTTTCTGCGCTGCCGTTGATACCAAAGTGATTGATTCCCGCCTGGTGGGTGATGGATCGCAGGTGCGCCGTCGTCGCCAATGTCTGGTGTGTAATGAACGTTTTACCACTTTTGAAGTGGCCGAACTGGTAATGCCACGAGTGATCAAAAGTGATGAGGTTCGCGAACCGTTCAACGAAGATAAACTGCGCCGTGGCATGCTGAAAGCGCTGGAAAAGCGCCCGGTCAGCTCCGACGACGTCGAAAACGCCATCAACCACATCAAATCCCAGCTGCGTGCTACCGGCGAGCGTGAAGTGCCCACCAAAATGGTCGGCAACCTGGTGATGGATGCGTTGAAGAAGCTGGATAAGGTCGCGTATATCCGCTTCGCTTCGGTATATCGCAGTTTTGAAGACATTCGCGAATTCGGCGAAGAGATCGCCAAACTGCAGGATTAACAGGATCCGCATGCAAAACGACGAATTCTATATGGCGCGCGCCTTTGAGCTGGCGCGCCTGGGGCGTTTTACCACCACGCCGAACCCGAACGTGGGCTGCGTTATCGTGCGCGATGGCAGCATTGTGGGTGAAGGTTTCCATTTGCGGGCCGGTGAGCCGCATGCGGAAGTGCACGCTTTGCGCATGGCGGGGGAAAAGGCGCGGGGGGCCACGGCCTATGTCACGCTGGAACCTTGTAGCCACCATGGCCGTACGCCACCTTGTGCAGATGCTTTGATTGCCGCGGGAGTCAGCCGCGTGGTTGCCGCCATGCAAGATCCCAACCCGCAGGTTGCCGGGCGTGGGCTATACAAGCTGCAACAGGCGGGTATCGAAGTGCGCCACGGCGTAATGCTGGCAGAGGCGGAAGCGGTCAATCTGGGGTTCCTCAAGCGTATGCGCACCGGGTTTCCCTATGTACAGCTCAAGCTGGGCGCTTCACTGGATGGCCGTACGGCGATGGCCTCGGGTGAAAGCCAATGGATCACCTCACCACAGGCCCGGCGGGATGTACAGGAGCTGCGGGCGGCCAGTTCGGCGATCCTCAGCACCAGCGCGACCGTGTTGGCCGACGATCCCGCGCTGACGGTGCGCTGGGATGAACTGAGCAGTGAAACCCAGCAGATTTACCCGCGTGACAACCTACGTCAGCCGCTGCGGATTATTCTAGACAGCCAGAATCGGGTTACGCCGCAGCACCGGGTCGTGCAGCAACCGGGGATGACCTGGTTGGCACGCCAGCAGCCAGACGATCGGGTTTGGCCTGCGGGCGTGGAGCAATTAACCTTCCCACTGCACGGCGGCGGTATCGATCTGGTGGTGATGATGATGCAATTGGCCAAACGCCAGGTGAACAGCATCTGGGTCGAGGCGGGCGCACAGCTTGCCGGTGCGCTGCTGCAGGCCGGGCTGGTGGATGAGCTCATTGTGTACATCGCGCCCAAATTATTGGGGGATAATGCCCGCGGGCTGTGCCAACTGCCGGGTTTGACGCAGTTGGCCGATGCGCCGGAGTTTGTCTTTAGCGAGGTGCGCCAGATTGGCCCCGATCTGCGCCTGCGCTTAACCGCCAAATAGAGAATATAACCTTTACCTGCCGGTGCAGCCGCGTTTTACAAAAGCGCCGCGCAGGCGGGCAAAGAATATGATAGAATCCGCCCCCCTGCGGGGTATTGAACCCATTTTTAAGGAAAGCCCATGAAAGTTATCGAAGGTGTTGTTGCTACTCCAAATGCCCGTGTGGCGATCGCAATTGCACGTTTTAACAATTTCATCAACGACAGCCTGTTGCAAGGTGCCATTGATGCACTGAAGCGTATCGGCCAGGTTGCTGATGACAACATCACCGTTGTTTGGGTCCCAGGCGCTTACGAGCTGCCATTAACCGCACGCGTGCTGGCTAACACCGGCAAATATGATGCGGTGATTGCTCTGGGTACGGTGATCCGTGGGGGCACCGCGCACTTCGAGTATGTGGCGGGCGAAGCCAGCTCCGGTCTGGGCCAAGTCTCCATGAATACCGAGATCCCGGTTGCCTTTGGCGTGCTGACCACCGAAAGCATCGAACAAGCGATCGAGCGTGCCGGCACCAAAGCGGGCAACAAAGGCGCAGAAGCCGCCCTGACCGCACTTGAAATGATTAATGTAATCAAAGCTATTAAAGCCTGAATTTAGTTTAAGGGGAATTCCGTGAAACCTGCTGCTCGTCGTCGCGCTCGTGAGTGCGCTGTTCAAGCGATTTACTCTTGGCAGTTGTCTAAAAATGACATTGCCGATGTTGAACACCAGTTCCTGACGGAGCAGGATGTCAAAGATGTTGACGTCGCCTATTTTCGTGAGCTGCTGTCCGGTGTGGCAGTCAACGCAGGTATGCTGGATGGCCTGATGGCCCCCTTCCTGTCGCGTCAGCTCGAAGAATTGGGCCAGGTGGAAAGAGCCGTACTGCGCATTGCGCTGTTCGAGCTGAAAATGCGTGAAGACGTCCCTTACAAAGTGGCCATCAACGAAGCGATCGAACTGGCGAAAACCTTCGGCGCAGAAGATAGCCACAAGTTTGTCAATGGCGTGCTGGATAAAGCAGCCCCCAGCATCCGTAGGAAAAAATAAAATGTAAGGCCGGGAAACCGGCCTTACTTCTTTGGAAGACCAATTATGGCATGTGGCGAATTTGATCTCATTGCCCGCTATTTTGACCGGTTCAAAAGTGTGCGCCGCGACGTACAGCTCGGCATTGGCGATGACTGCGCACTGCTTACAGTGCCGGAAAAACAGCTTTTAGCCATCAGTACCGATACCCTGGTTTCGGGTATTCACTTCCTGGCGGATATCGATCCCGCCGATCTCGGCTACAAAGCCCTGGCGGTTAACCTGAGCGACCTGGCGGCAATGGGCGCCGATCCCGCGTGGCTTTCGCTGGCGTTGACGTTGCCGGAAGTGGACGAAGAGTGGCTCAAGGCGTTTAGCGATAGCCTGTTCGAACAGATGAATTATTACGGCATGCAGCTGATTGGCGGTGACACCACCCGTGGCCCGCTGAGCATGACGTTGACGATCCACGGCCATATCCCGGTCGGGCGGGCGCTAACCCGCAGTGGCGCACGCATTGGCGATTGGATTTACGTGACCGGTACGCTGGGCGACAGCGCCGCCGGGCTGGCAATCCTGCAGGATCGTTTGCAAGTGAGCGATCGGGCTGCTCAACAATATCTGTTGGCGCGCCATCTGCGCCCGCATCCGCGTGTGCTGCAAGGCCAGGCGCTGCGTGATTTGGCTAGCTCGGCGATCGATATCTCCGACGGCCTGATTTCCGATCTGAGACACGTGCTGAACGCCTCTGAGTGCGGTGCCCGTATCGAGCTGGATGAGTTGCCGCTGTCGCAGACGCTGACCAGCAATACCGATGAAGATCAGGCGTTGCGCTGGGCGCTGACCGGCGGTGAAGATTATGAACTGTGCTTCACCGTGCCAGAGATCAATCGGGGTGCGCTGGAAGTGGCATTAAGCCATTTAGGTGCGGACTACACCTGTATTGGCCAGATTGGCCCGCAATCTGAAGGGATGAAGTTCTACCGCGATCAGCAAGAGGTTGAACTGCCTTGGAGTGGTTACGATCACTTCGGTGCCGCTCAATAGCCATTAGTATTGCGGTATGAGTCTCTTTGGTCTCATACTGAGACTGTTAGTTAGGGATAGTTCTACCACCCTGGTCAGAGTATCGGCCGAAACGCAAAAACCCGACCTCACCAGTCGGGTTTTTGCATTTTTGAGTACGCCTCAGTTGCTATTCAAAGCCGACCACATGATGTGGCACATAGGCCGTTTCTAACTCTGCAATCTCTTGCGATGTTAGCTCCAGATCAACGGCGGCTAAGGCATCGACCAAGTGTTCGCTGCGTGAGGCACCAATAATCGGCGCGGTAACCACTGGTTTACTCAGCAGCCATGCCAGGGCGATTTGCGCTCGCGAAACGCTGCGCTCTTCAGCAATAGTGGCTACGCGCTCGGCAATCAGGGCATCAACCCCTTCGGTAGCGTCATACAAGGTTTTGCCATATAGGTCGCTGACCAGACGCGCTGTAGTTTCGCCCCAGGGGCGTGTGAGTCTGCCACGAGCCAGCGGGCTCCAGGGAAGTACGGCAATCCCTTCGGCGGCGCATAGCGGGTGCATTTCGCGCTCTTCTTCCCGTTGGATCAGGTTGTACTGATCCTGCATGCTGACAAAACGTGTCCAGCCGTGCAGATCGGCGGTGTACAGCGCCTTGGCAAACTGCCAGGCGTACATCGAAGAGGCCCCGATATAGCGTGCTTTACCCGCTTTTACTACGTCATGCAGGGCTTCCAGCGTTTCTTCGATCGGGGTTTCATAGTCCCAACGGTGGATTTGCAGTAAATCGACGTAGTCGGTACCCAAACGCCGCAGGCTGTCGTCGATCGACTGCATGATCTTGGGGCGTGACAGGCCGCGCTCCAGGTTGCTCATGGCGTTATAGACTTTGGTGGCAATCACCACCTCGTCGCGGCGAGCAAAGTCGCGCATTGCCCGGCCAACGATCTCCTCGCTGCTGCCATCGGAATAGTTGTTGGAGGTATCAAAGAAGTTGATGCCCGCATCCAGCGCCTGCTTGATCAACGGGCGGCTGCTTTCCTCTGGCAGCGTCCAGGCGTGGTTGCCACGTGAGGGTTCTCCATAGGTCATACAACCCAAACAGATGCGGGAAATGTTGAGATCGGTGTTACCTAACTTTAGATATTTCATGCCTCTCTCCTGTGTACCGTTCAAAAAATAACTGTAGCGGAAAATGATGCAGAAATGATGGGCGTGGCGTTGAAGGGTGGGATTGATAAGGGCGCCCAGTGGGACGCCCTTTTGGTTAAATCATGCCAACCAGGTTTCGATCTGGCGCTGAATACCGGCCGCATCCAGGCCCAGATCGCTGCGGATCTCTTCCTGGCCGCCCTGTGGGATAAATTCATCCGGCAGGCCAATATTCAGTACGGGCACGACACGACGTTTGGCCATCAGCAGTTCGTTAACCCCGCTGCCAGCGCCGCCCATAATGGCGTTCTCTTCCAGCGTCACCAACACTTCGTGGCTGGCGGCCATTTCCAGCACCAGCTGTTCGTCCAGTGGTTTGACAAAACGCATGTCTACCAGCGTAGCGTTCATCGCTTCGGCGACCTGAGCGGCTTCCGCCAACAGGGTACCAAAGTTGAGGATGGCAATCTTTTCCCCTTCGCGACGCACGATGCCCTTACCGAGCGGCAATGGGGCCAGAGGTTCCAGCGTTGCACCCGTACCGTTGCCCCGTGGGTAGCGTACCGCACTTGGGCCCGTGTTATGGTGATAACCGGTGTACAGCATCTGGCGGCATTCGTTTTCATCACTTGGCGTCATGATCACCATGTTAGGGATGCAGCGCAGGAACGAAAGATCAAAGGCGCCCTGGTGGGTCTGGCCATCTGCACCGACAATCCCACCGCGGTCGATGGCAAACATCACCGGCAGCTCCTGGATCGCTACGTCGTGGATCACCTGATCGTAGGCGCGCTGCAGGAAGGTAGAGTAAATCGCCACCACCGGCTTGTAACCGCCGATCGCCAATCCGGCGGCGAAAGTCACCGCATGCTGCTCGGCGATCGCCACGTCGAAATATTGCTGCGGATAGTCACGAGAGAACTGCACCATGCCGGAACCTTCGCGCATGGCTGGCGTGATCGCCATCAGTTGGCTGTCTTTGGCCGCCGTTTCACACAGCCATTCACCAAAGATCTTGGAATAGGTTGGCAGGCCGCCAGCGCTTTTTGGCAGGGTGCCGCTGGCCGGATCGAATTTTGGCACCGCGTGGAAGCTGATCGGATCCTTTTCTGCCGGAGCATAGCCACGGCCTTTCTTGGTCATGATATGCAGTAACTGCGGGCCTTTCAGGTCACGCATGTTTTTTAGCGTAGCGGCCAATCCCTGCACGTCATGCCCGTCTACCGGGCCAATGTAGTTAAAGCCCAGCTCTTCAAACAGCGTGCCGGGGACCACCATGCCTTTGAGGTGTTCTTCGGTACGCTTGAGCAGTTCTTTGATCGGCGGTACGCCGGAGAGTACCTTCTTGCCGCCTTCGCGTAGCGTGGAGTAGAGCTTGCCAGACAGCAGCTGCGCCAGATGATTATTCAACGCTCCGACGTTTTCGGAGATCGACATTTCATTATCGTTCAGCACCACCAGCATATCCGGGGTGATGTCGCCAGCGTGGTTCATGGCTTCGAACGCCATGCCTGCGGTGATGGCACCGTCGCCTATCACGCAGACGGTACGGCGGTTTTTGCCCTCACGCGCGGCGGCCACGGCCATACCAAGACCCGCGCTGATCGAGGTTGAAGAGTGGCCAACGGACAACACGTCATATTCGCTTTCGGCGCGCCACGGGAAAGGGTGCAGGCCGTTTTTCTGGCGGATGGTCGAGATGCGGTCACGCCGACCGGTCAGGATCTTGTGTGGGTAAGCCTGATGGCCAACGTCCCAAACCAGGTGATCGAAAGGAGTGTTGTAGACGTAATGCAGTGCCACCGTCAGCTCGACGGTACCCAGCCCAGACGCAAAGTGGCCACTGGAGCGGCTGACGCTGTCCAGCAGGTATTGCCGCAGTTCATCACACAACTTCGGCAGGCTTTCTTTTGGCAATGAGCGGAGCTCTTCAGGATTTTCCGCTAAGGCCAAGGTCGGGTATTTGGCTATATCAAGACTCATTCAGTACTCATATCAGAGGAGTTAATTGTCGCGTTCAATAATGAAGTTGGCCAATGCACGTAACGGTGCGGTGTTATAAGATTGTGTGGCCAACGAGTCTAATGCGGCCAAGGCTTCCTGATAGAGATCCCACGCTTTTAACTTGGCGCTGTCAAGCCCAAGTAGTGCAGGGTAGGTACTCTTGCCAAGCTGTTGGTCGGAGCCTTGGCGCTTACCGATTTTTTCGGTTTCGCCCACGACGTCGAGAATATCGTCCTGCACCTGAAACGCCAGCCCTATGGCGGCCGCGTAACGGTCAAGTTCAGGGAGTGCAGCACGGCCCGGCTCACCGGCGGCCAAAGCCCCCAAGCGAACCGCGGCACGGATCAGCGCGCCGGTTTTATGGCGGTGGATCTGTTCTAGTGCCTGTAGATCGATCTGCTTACCTTCGGCTTCCAGATCCAGCGACTGGCCACCGCACATACCGGCAACGCCGCTGGCTTTGGCCAGTTCGGAAATCATCGCCAGCCGATCGCGCAGGGCTACATCGGGCATGTCTGCGTCGGCCAGGATCGAGAAAGCCAGCGTTTGCAGGGCATCGCCCGCCAGAATCGCGTTAGCTTCCCCGAATTTGATATGGCAGGTTGGCTGGCCGCGGCGCAGATCGTCGTCATCCATCGCTGGCAGATCGTCATGGATCAGCGAATAGGCATGGATGCATTCCACCGCCGCCGCTGGGGCATCCAGATTCTCCAGGCTCAGGCCAAACATTTGCCCGGTGGCGTAAACCAGGAAAGGCCGTAGTCGTTTACCGCCCAGTAAGGCGCCGTGACGCATCGCCTCAACCATTTTGCCATCATTGAACGGCAGCGGAGCGATATAGCCAAGCAGTGCGCGATCGCTGCGCTGATGGAAGGCCTGTAACTGATCGTGGAACTCAGACATCGTAATTACTCAGCGTCCGGGGTAAAAGGGGTCAGTGCGGCATCGTCGTTCTGGTCGTTGAGCAGGATCTGTACTCGCTGCTCCGCCTGTTGCAGCTTCTGTTGGCCCTGGCGAGCCAATTGGACGCCACGCTCAAACTCATTAAGCGCATCTTCCAGAGGCAACTCGCCAGATTCCAGCCGGGTTACGATACTCTCGAGTTCGCTCAGAGAATTCTCAAAGCTGATGCTTTGCTCTTTACTGTCTGATTGTGCAGGTTTTTTCGCCATAGTTTTCTTTTTACATCATCATGTGAACAGTGGGGCCCGAGCCTATCCTAGCGGATCTTGATTAGCAAATCATGGCACGTCTATGTGGTTTTGTGCACGGCGCGCATGCAGATAGTGATATACTTCGCGCCCAGATAAGATTGATAAAAGCTCGGCCAGCCCGCGATTTTATCAATCTTATCGCCATTGTATACCTAATAGCCTTGCAGTGGCAGCTAACCACGGCCGCTGAAACCCATAGGGCAGAGGTATTGCCTAATTTTCATCAGACTATAAAGACCGCCATGAAGTTTATCATTAAATTGTTCCCGGAAATCACCATCAAGAGTCAATCTGTGCGCTTGCGCTTCATTAAGATCCTGACTACCAACATCCGTAACGTCCTGAAGCAGTATGATGAAACTCTGGCGGTTGTCCGTCACTGGGATTTTATCGAGGTGCGTGCCAAAAACGAAGATCAGCGCCCGGTGATTGCCGATGCCCTGACGCGTATTCCCGGCATTCACCATATCCTGGAAGTGGAAGATCGCGCCTATACCGATGTCCACCACATCTTTGAGCAGACGCTGGAAACCTACCGCGAGCAACTGGAAGGCAAGACCTTCTGCGTGCGGGTGAAACGCCGCGGCAAGCATGAGTTCAGCTCGCAGGATGTAGAGCGTTACGTTGGTGGCGGTTTGAACCAGCATATTGAAAGCGCGCGCGTCAAACTTTCTCGCCCTCAGGTGACGGTAAATCTGGAGATCGATGACGACAAGCTGATGTTGGTCAAGGCGCGCCGCGAAGGCATTGGCGGCTACCCGATTGGCACTCAGGAAGATGTGCTGTCACTGATTTCCGGCGGTTTTGACTCTGGTGTTTCCAGTTATATGCTGATGCGCCGTGGCTGCCGTGTACATTATTGCTTCTTTAATCTGGGTGGCGCGGCGCACGAAATTGGCGTCAAGCAGGTTGCCTACTATCTGTGGAACCGCTTCGGCAGCTCACACAAGGTGCGCTTTGTGGCGATCGATTTCGAACCGGTGGTCGGTGAGATCCTGGAAAAGGTCGACGATGGTCAAATGGGCGTGGTGCTCAAACGCATGATGGTACGTGCCGCTTCCCAGGTTGCTGAACGTTATGATGTGCAGGCTTTGGTGACCGGCGAAGCGCTGGGCCAGGTTTCCAGCCAGACCCTGACCAACCTGCGTCTGATCGATAACGCCTCCGATACCCTGATCCTGCGCCCGCTGATCTCGCATGATAAAGAGCACATCATCAACGTGGCGCGTGAAATCGGCACTGAAGACTTTGCCAAGACCATGCCGGAATATTGTGGTGTGATCTCAAAAAGCCCGACGGTCAAGGCAATCAAAACCAGGATTGAAGAGGAAGAAGGGCACTTTGACTTCGAGATCCTCAATCGCGTGGTGCGCGAAGCGCGTAACGTCGATATCCGCACTATCGCAGAAGAAACCAGTCAGCAGGTCGCCGAAGTAGAAACCGTGGCTGAATTCAGCGCTAACGAAGTGATCCTGGATATCCGCTCGTTGGACGAGCAGGAAGAGAAGCCGCTGCAATTGGCGCAGGTGGAAGTCAAACTGCTGCCGTTCTACAAGTTAGGCACGCAGTTTGCCGATCTCGATCAGAGCAAAACCTATCTGCTGTACTGTGAGCGCGGCGTAATGAGCCGTTTGCAAGCGCTGTACCTGCTGGAGCAGGGCTACGCTAACGTTAAAGTCTACCGCCCGTAATCTGCGTTGCAGGGTAGCAATGCCGTTTCTCTGGTGTTGCTATCCTTGACCACTTCCTCTGCTTGATCCTCTTTTTTTCTCTTTCCCCTCGAATAACTTTGACATAGTGGCTTACTTTGGTTTATTTATTGTTACGTTATAACATATCTTTTGTGTGGATTGGGAAAGGAGCAGGTTAATGCAGTTGAAAAAGTTGGTGGCGATACTGCCTTTTTGGTTTGTCAGCCATTCGCAGGCCCATTCGTTATGGGTTAATGCGTTACCCGCTGCGGGCGGGCAGAGCACGATAGAGCTCGGTTATGGAGATGAGTTCCCTACCGCAGAAGCGATCCCTGAAGATCGCCTGCACATTTTCGCACCGGCACAGCTGATCGGTAAGAATGGGGATCTGATGCTGAAGCCTGGTAAAGAGAATTACCAGTTCGTGACGGATAAACCGTTAGCCAAGGGTAGCTATGCCGCTATCGCTATCTATAACCCCACCTATTGGTCGAAAAATAAATCGGGATGGCAACAGCAGAGCAGGACGGAAATGCCAGACGCGCTTTACTGCGAGCGGGCCTCCATGTTTGGCAAAACCATTGTGAACATCGATGGGGCGACAGAGACCGCAGTCATCAGCCAGCCGCAGGGGTTGCAGCTGGAAATTATCCCGTTAGCCAACCCGGCCACCATCAAGCCAGGGCAGCCGTTGCCAATACAGGTATTGTATGACGGGAAACCGCTAAAGAATGCCGATGTGACGGCGACGTTTGCCGGTTTTGGCGACCAACACGAGCACCACGGGCATACGCATAGTCATGCCAAAGCCTTTTTGAATCAGACCGACGGCAAGGGCAAAGTCAACGTTTACCCGCTGAAGGCAGGATATTGGGTAGTCGAAACCGAACATAAACTGCCTTATGCGGATAAGGCGAAATGTGATGAATCCGTGTTGCTTTCAACGCTGACCTTTACCATCAGCGAATAAGCCATTGGCTTGGCAGGCCAGCCGGCCTGCCAATATTGCTTCAATCGCGGAAGTCGTACATGCCGGGGATCAGTACCAGCTGTGCCGCTATCTCAGCCGCTTTGGCCTTACCCAACAGCAAATCGATCAGTTTCAGGGCAAACTCCATCGAGGTGCCTGGCCCTTGACTGGTGAGCAGGTTGACGCGTGGGTCGAACACGACGCGTCTTTCCATCCACTGCTCTTCCGGGATTTGCTCTTTCAGGCCAGGGAAGCCGGTCATATTGCCGATCGGGAACAGTTGGTGATGCTGCAATACCAAGGCCGGTGCCGCACAGATGGCGGCGACAATATTGCCTTGCAGATGCATCTGGCGAACTTTTTCCACCAGCAACGGGCTATCGCGAAAACACTCTGCTCCCTTGATACCACCTGGTAAGACGATGGCGTCAAAGTGGTCATCAACAATTGCCACCAAGGGGGCGTCTGCCAGCAGCTTGACGCCGCGTGAGCAGACGATGGTCAGGCCACCATCACTGGCAACGCTGGCGGTCGTTACTTTGACACCGGCGCGAACCAGCAGGTCGATGGTGGTTACGGCCTCGGTTTCTTCACTACCAGGTGCCAGGCAGACCAATACCGATGCGCTCATAGCTATTTTCCTTGCGTTTAATGATTTCAAACAGCCGGGTATTTTCTGGCAGCGGAATGCCGTGGCTGCGTCCGCGACGCAGCAAATAACCGGTAATGTAGTCGATCTCGGTGTGCCTTTGAGAACGGATATCCTGGAGCATTGAGGAGATGTTGTCCGCCGTTGACTGGATCACCTGCATCACATAGAACACCAGGCTTTCGCACGAGGTGTGGTGACCTTCCATCTCCATCACGCTAGCCACTTCACGGCAGATAAGCTCTATCTGCTCAGGATAGCGTTGCAGATCGCCATTACGGCAGTCATACAGCACGGTTAGCGGGTTAATGACGCAGTTGACCGCCAGCTTGCGCCAACTGGCAGAAGCAATATTGTTATGCCAGGCAACGTCGGGCAGAGCCTGGTGCAGGATCTCTGCCAGATGGCTGAGATGGGTGGCTTGCTGGGTCGTTGGGCCGATGTGGGTGGTGCCGTTGGCGACGTGCACAATGGTGTTACCATCGTGGCGTGCGGCATGGGTGGTAATTCCCTGAAGCACCGGCTGGCTGTGCGGTGGCAATTCCTCTTGAGTTCCTATGCCGTTATGCAGCAGCAAAATGGCACAGCGAGGGTTTAATTTGGGCAGTAATGCCGTCACCGCGCTGGAAACCTGCCAGGCTTTCAGCGTGACCAGCAGCAACTCACTTTGCCGCAGGTGTTCAGGATCGTTGGTGGGTAAATTACGGTTAAACGAGGTGCCGTCGGGTTCAATGACGTTGACCGCACAAAATGGCTGGGGCACCCGTAACCATCCCTGTACATCGTGGCCCTGCTGATAGAGTTTGGCTAGCCACAGTTGTCCGAGCGCGCCGCAACCAAGAATGGTTATTTTCATTTCATCTCCCTGGTTTTCGGAAAGACCACTGATGCATCCTTTTGATTATAGGCTTTTCTGTTGTTGAACGTCTTGTTCAGGCGTATATCTGAATTTTGCCTGAAACCGCAAAGCGGGTATCATGCACGGCAACGAAATCATACAGCACCCATTCAGGAGGAAGAGAAGTATGCCATCTTTCGACATCGTTTCCGAAATTGATATGCAGGAAGTTCGCAACGCCGTTGATAACGCTACCCGCGATCTCAGCACCCGTTGGGATTTCCGTAACGTACCGGCCAGCTTTGAGCTGAACGAGAAAGACCAAAGCATTAAGGTCGCCAGCGAGTCTGACTTCCAGGTGCAGCAATTGCTCGATATCCTGCGCGAAAAACTGATGAAACGCAGCATTGAAGGCGGTGCGCTGGAAATCCCGGAAGAACTGACCCACAGTGGCAAAACCTACAGCGTGGATGCCAAGCTCAAGCAGGGGATCGAAAGCTCAATGGCGAAGAAGATCGTCAAGCTGATCAAAGACAGCAAGCTGAAGGTACAGGCGCAGATCCAGGGTGATGAAATCCGCGTTACCGGTAAGGCACGCGACGATCTGCAAAGCGTGATGGCGCTGATCCGTGGTGCCGATCTGGGACAGCCGTTCCAGTTTAAAAACTTCCGCGATTAAGTTGTGCAGGGCCGGTAAACCGGCCCTATTGTTTTAAAGCGCTGCGATCAGGGCTTCCAACTGACCGCGATTGGTCTGTTTGGTATCTACCTTCACGTAAGCGCTGCGTTCCTCGGGAACTACGACCGCTTCCGCTACCCCCGGCTGAGCCAGCAAACGGCTTTGCAACGCCGAATCTTTTACCGCCAGTTCAGACAACGTGATACGCAGGCTGCTGACGTAAGGCGGCTCTTTCATGGTGCTGCTGACCACAAACCAGACGGCGGCTAGTACCGCACCGGCGATAAAGACCAACCCTGCTCCCTGAAAACCATATAACCAGCCGCCCACGCTGCCGCCGATGGCCACGCCAATAAACTGGCTGGTAGAGTAAACCCCCATCGCCGTGCCTTTATAACCCGCCGGGGACTCTTTGCTGATCAGCGAAGGCAGGATGGCTTCCATGACGTTAAACGCCATAAAGAACAGCTGCACTCCGGCAATGATGCCCCATAGATGCTGGCCAGAAAACCACAGCACCACCTCGGCGCAAAACAGTACCGCCACGCAGCCCATAAAGACCTGCTTCATACGGCGGTATTTTTCCGCATAGATGATAAACGGCACTACGGCAATGAAGGAAACCAGCATGGTGACCAGATAGACTTTCCAGTGGTCCGCAGCGGCCAGCCCAGCTTTTTCCATCGCCAACGGTAAGGCAACGAAGCTGGACATCAGCAAGATATGCAGGCACAGGATGCCAAAGTTGAGTTTCAACAGCCGCGAATTGTTCAGCACCTTGCTAAAACTGCCCCGCACGATGCTCGATTCCCGGTTCAGCACGTGTTCGTCGGCAGAAGGGACGACCAGTAAGGTAATCGCGATACCAGCCAGTGACAGCACGGCAATCATCCAGAACAGCGCATGCAAACCGAAAGCATGGGTCACTATCGGGCCCACCACCATGGCGATAGCAAAGGTGATACCGAAGCTGATGCCGATAAACGCCATCGCCTTGGTACGGTTCTGTTCGCGGGTTAAATCCGACAGCAGCGCCATTACCGCAGCGGCTATCGCCCCGGAACCCTGCAATGCACGGCCAAGAATGATGCCCCAGATAGAGTCGCTTAAGGCTGCGATCACGCTGCCAAGGGCGAAGATCAGCAGCCCGCCGACGATCAGTGGCTTACGGCCAACGCGGTCCGAAATCAGGCCGAAGGGGATCTGGAATACCGCCTGCGCCAGGCCATAAATACCGATAGCCAGGCCGATCAGGGCCTCGCTGGCACCGTGCAGCGCCATCCCATAGGTGGTCAGTACCGGTAACACCATAAACATGCCAAGCATGCGCAGTGAGAATACGGTTCCCAAGCCCCAGGTCGCACGGCGTTCTTGGGGCGTCATTATATTGTCGTTCATCTTGACCTCAGTAAAGCCTATTCCAACGGGCTAAGTAGGGGGGACTTAGCCTGTTGGAATAGCCTCGGCAAAGTTGCGTCATTCTAGTGCGAAGGGCAGGGGGGGTAAATCGAATGTTGTTTAACAGATATTACAGTTGGCGTGCTTTTCTCTGAAACAAATAAAATGGGCCGCTGAGCGGCCCATTCGCAGACATCCGCTGTTTACCAAGCGTAGGGCAGACATCCGCTGTTTACCAAGCGTAGGTTAACAGGGTTTCTGGTGTAGCACTGGCACTGAAATCGATCGACATCATTACGCTAAGTGAAGTAATGGCCACGATTGAGAACACAAACAGTTTGCGCGCCCAGACGCTGTCATTTTCCGCTTTGTAGCCGCGTAACGCCATGCCCAGCCACCACACGCTCACCGCCGCTGCGACGATCAGGTATTTGTAGCCAGCATAACCGCCCAGGGTCAGCATCAGCGTGGCGATCATAAACGCCAGGATGTAGAGCGTAATATGGTTTTTGGCAACGGAGATGCCTTTCACCACCGGCAGCACCGGGATATTGGCTGCCTGGTAATCTTTAAAGCGGAAGATGGCAATCGCATAAGAATGCGGCATCTGCCACAGGCTAAAGATAGCCAGCAGGATCAACGCACCAGCGTCAAACTCGTTAGTGACCGCGCAGTAGCCAATAACCGGTGGCGCAGCTCCAGACAGGCTGCCGATCAGCGTGCCATATACCGAGTGGCGTTTCATGTACAGGCTGTAAACGCCGACATAAACCACAAAGCCCATCACCGCCAGCCACATGGCCAGCGGGTTGGCTGCGATATACAGCAGTGCAAAACCAGCAATACCCAGCAAGGTAGCGTAAACCAGGCTCACACTCGGCGCGATCAGGCCTTTTACCAGCACCCGGTTCTTCGTTCTCTCCATTTTCTTGTCGATGTCGCGGTCAATGTAGTTGTTAAATACACAGCCCGAGGCAACCACCAACGAGACCCCTAACAGGGTGGCGAGAAACAGGGGATAGTCGATGCTCCCTTTGGAAGCGAGCAGGAATCCCCCGACGACAGAAATTAAATTACCGAAAATAATTCCTGGTTTAGTTACTTGCAGGTATTGCTTAATCATCACGTCCAGCTCTGCTCTTAATCGACCATCATGTTGATGTTGAGGTTGTACATAATCCAGAGTGAACCCACAACAACGATACCGATGATCATAACGGTGAACAGCAATGCCACCAGGTTCCAGCGCTCTTCCGATGAGGTGTTCATATGCAGGAAGTAAACCAGGTGAACGATCACCTGGATAACCGCCATGCCGACCACAACCGCCAGGATGGTGGAGTGAGAGGCGCTGCCGCTCATCACCATCGCAAATGGAATTACCGTCAGGATGACCGACAGGATAAAGCCGGTCAGATATGACTTCACGCTACCGTGGCTTGCGCCGCCGTGAGAGGTATCATGGGATGAATGGCTCATTTACATTACCCCCAGCAGGTAGACAACGGTAAATACGCAGATCCAGACCACGTCCAGGAAGTGCCAGAACAGGCTCAGACACATCAGACGGGTTTTATTGGTTGGGTTCAGGCCACGCTTGCTCACCTGAATCATCATGATGATGATCCAGATCAGGCCGGTGGTTACGTGCAGACCGTGAGTACCTACCAGCGCAAAGAAGCTGGAGAGGAACGCACTGCGGTCTGGGCCGTAACCTTCGGCGATCAGGTGATGGAATTCATAGATCTCCATCGCCACGAAGCCGAGGCCAAACAGGAAGGTCAGGAACAGCCAGGTGTTAACGCTGCTGACCTTGCCCTTGTTCATGCCGATCATCGCCATACCGTAGGTGATGGAGCTGAACAGCAGGAGGAAAGTTTCAACCAGTACAAAATTCAGGTCGAAGATATCTTTCCCAGTGGGACCGCCAGCGGTCCCGTTCACCAGTACTGCATAGGTTGCGAACAAGCTCGCAAACAAAATACAGTCGCTCATCAGGTAAACCCAGAATCCGAAGACCTTGGTTTCTCCTGCGTCGTGGTGCCCATGCTCGGCATGGGCTGCGCTATGGTTGGTCAGAGTATCAGTTGACATGTTTCACGCCTGCTTTGCTGATTTGTTCATAGTGTTGGTTTTCAATGCGCTCGATCTCATCAACCGGCACATAGTAATCAACATCTTCATCGAAGCTCTTGACGATCCAGGTCACGATCATGCCGACGAAGCCAGCAATCGCCATCCACCAGATATCCCAGATCATCGCGAAACCAAATACCAGGCTGAAGCCAGCAATAATCACACCGGCGCCGGTATTCTTCGGCATATGAATCGGCTCGTACTTCGCGGGTTTCTTATAGGCTTCGCCTTTTTCTTTCATGTCCCAGAACGCATCACGATCGTGAATTTCTGGCACTACGGCGAAGTTATAGAACGGAGGTGGTGAAGAGGTTGACCACTCCAGCGTACGTGCACCCCACGGGTCACCGGTCAGATCGCGGTTTTGCTCGCGGTCGCGGATACTGACGTAAACCTGGATCACTTGGCACAGAATACCGCAGGCAATCAGCGCTGCACCGCCAGCCGCAACCAGCAGCAGAGGGTGGAACTCAGGATTGATATTCTGGCTGATACGGCGAGTCATCCCCATGAAGCCCAGTGCGTACAGCGGCATAAAGGCGACGAAGAAACCGATGATCCAGAACCAGAATGCGCGGATACCCCAGGTCTCATTCAGACGGAAGCCGAAGGATTTGGGGAACCAGTAGGTCAGGCCAGCGAAGCAACCGAACACCACACCACCGATAATGACGTTATGGAAGTGGGCAATCAGGAACAGGCTGTTGTGCAGCACGAAGTTGGCACCCGGTACCGCCAGCAGCACGCCGGTCATCCCACCGATGGAGAAGGTGATGATGAAGCCCACGGTCCACAGCATCGCGGAGTTAAGCTGAATACGGCCCTGGTACATGGTGAACAGCCAGTTGAAGATTTTCACCCCGGTCGGGATGGAAATGATCATCGTGGCAATCCCGAAGAAGGCGTTAACGTTGGCGCCTGACCCCATGGTAAAGAAGTGGTGCAGCCAAACGATAAACGACAGGACGGTGATCGCGATGGTTGCCCATACCAGTGAGGTATAGCCGAACAGGCGTTTCTTCGAGAAGGTGGCGGTAACTTCAGAGAACACACCGAACACTGGCAGAACCAGGATATACACCTCTGGGTGACCCCAGGCCCAAATCAGGTTGATGTACATCATCATGTTGCCGCCCATATCATTGGTAAAGAAATGGGTGCCCAGATAGCGATCCAGGGTCAGCAACGCGACGGTGACAGTCAGAATTGGGAAGGAGACAATGATCAGCACGTTGGTACACAGTGCTGCCCAGGTGAATACAGGCATCTTCATCATCGGCATGCCAGGGGCACGCATCTTCAGGATGGTGGCGAAGAAGTTCACACCGGTCAACAGGGTACCCAGACCGGAAATCTGCAGACTCCAGATCCAGTAATCGACCCCGACGCCAGGGCTGTATTCCTTACCCGACAACGGTGGATAGGCCAACCAGCCGGTCTGCGCGAATTCACCGACACCCAGCGAGATGTTGATTAAGACTACGCCGACCACGAAGAACCAGAAGCTCAGGGAGTTCAGGAACGGGAAGGCAACGTCGCGCGCACCGATTTGCAACGGCACTACCACGTTCATCAGACCTACCACAAAAGGCATCGCCATGAAGAAGATCATGATGACGCCGTGCGCGGTAAAGATCTGGTCGTAGTGGTGCGGCGGCAGGAATCCGGCCTCACCGGCAGACGCGAGCGCCTGCTGGCTACGCATCATGATGGCATCAGCAAAACCACGCAGCAGCATAACCATAGCCACGATGATGTACATGATACCGATTTTTTTATGGTCGACCGAAGTCAGCCATTCGCTCCACAGCCACTTCCATTTGCCGAAATACGTGATCAGCGCCAGCAGGGCCAGCCCGCCAACGATGATTGCAGCAACGGTGACCATGATGATCGGTTCATGCAACGGAACCGCATCAAGTGTTAATTTTCCCAACATCAGATTATTCCTCGGCTCCGGCGTGAGCATGTTCACTCATGTCCATACCCTGGCTCATGTCCATGCCCTGATGCGCGGAAGCTTCTGCGCCTTTGTGCATGTGCATATCACCCATGAATTTGCCAATTGTCTCTTTGAACAAATTCGGTTTGACACTGGAGAAGTACTCAACCGGGTTGTTTTCACTCGGCTCTGCCAGTTTGTTAAAATCGCTGGTGGCGTTAAGGGTATTAGACGATTCTTTCACCTTGGCTACCCACTGATCGAAGTCGCCTTCGGTCGGGGTGACAATGGCGGTGAATTTCATGCCGGAGAACCCACGGCCACTGAAGCTGCTGGAAATACCATCGTATTTGCCTGCTTCGTTGCCGATCAGGTGCAGTTTGGTCTGCATCCCGGCCATCGCATAAATCTGCCCACCTAACTGAGGAATAAAGAACGAGTTCATTACCGAGTTAGAGGTGACTTTGAATTCGACGGGAACATCTTTCGGGAAAGCCAGCTCATTAACGGTCGCGATCCCCTGCTCTGGGTAGATGAACAGCCATTTCCAGTCTAACGATACCACTTCGATGGTCATTGGCTTTTTGTCGGCGACAATCGGCCTGAATGGATCCAGCGCGTGGGTTGTTTTCCAGGTTATGGTGCCAAGGATGGCGATGATAATGATTGGAATGGTCCAGACGACCGCTTCAATCTTGTTGGAGTGTGACCAATTCGGACTGTACTTGGCGCTCTTGTTGGAAGCACGATACTTCCAAGCAAAGGCAAATGCCATGAAGATCACTGGCACCACAACGATCAGCATCAAGCCGATTGCCGTGAGGATCAGTCTTCGTTGCTCAACACCTATTGCTCCTTTGGGATCCATCAACACCATATCGCAACCGCTTAGCAGAACGGTGGCGACAATTAAGGATAACATCCCAATACTTTTATTGTATTTCTTAAGTCTCATCTAACGACCCCAATTACCAAGGCTCTATATTGTCGTTTCATGTGTGCGGGCATTTTACGGGAAGGTTGCAGTACTGTAAACATACTTAAGAGAGTGTCAGCGGCTTGTTGACACTTTCTGTTAAGGGGGTCACACATGTAACGTAAGGTGACAATTTACTAATGGCAACAACGTGTTGGCGAGCTGAATCGTTCCGGGGGGATGCTATGTCATGGAAAACCAAGGGTATGTCAGGATATGGCGTCAGCGGTGGCGATGTTTGAATAGGCGCAAAAAGGTTTATTTAATGTAAAATTTTTGTTTTGTTGAGGTGAATTAAAATCTATTTCCGAGCGTTTTACTCGGGTAAAAAAATAGCTTTGGCGAAAATATTAAATTTTTAACGAAATAAATTCGTTTTTCTGATGCTTTTTTGTTGGCCGAATTTTATCGGCCAACAAAAAAATCACGCTAATTGCGTTCGGCGCAACGCCAGGTAGTCCAACAGGCTGCCCATGATAATCCCCACCAGGCTCAGCATGGCACCGGTTTGCAGGAGCTGCACGGCGAGGTCGGGCCAGTTGGTCCAATTCAGCGCGTTGGCGATCAGCAACAGCAGCCATACGCCTAGCAGCGAGCAGCCGATGCCCAACAGACGCAATGCCCAGCGGTAGGCGGCACGAAACTCAGTGCGTGGCATGAAGTTGTCGGTACGTTGCGTGTACTCCAATGTCTGGCGGCAGATTAACAGCAGCAACAGGCCTGGAACCGCAGCCGCGATGGAGAACAGATAAAACAGTGGCCAGCCATGGGCGGTCACGAACCAACCGGCAATCGGCCCGACGTAAACACGGCCAACGGCGGAGAGCGCCGAGAGCAGGGCAAACTGGGTGGCGGAAAAGGATTTGTTGCACAGGGTCATCAGCAGGGCGACAAAGGCTGCCGTGCCCATACCGCCACACAGGTTTTCCAGGAAAATGGCGCTGCCCATCGTCAGGATGTTTTTAGCGGTGATCGCCAACAGCCAGTAACCGATGTTGGACACTGCCTGCAAAATGCCGAACAGCATCAGCGCCCGGAACAGGCTGAGACGCTGCATCAAGACGCCGCCGAACAGGGCCCCGATGATGGTGGCAAACAGACCGAGCGTTTTGTTCACCAGGCCGACCTCGCCAGCATCGAAGCCGACGCCGCGGATCAGAAAGGTGGTACTCAAACTCCCGGCAAAGGCGTCACCCATCTTATACATCACGATCAGCAACAGGATCAGCCAGGCATTGTTACGGGCGAAGAAGTCACGCAGCGGAGCGACTACTGCCATCTCGAGGGTGCGCGGTGCAGGAATGCTGTCGTCCGGTTCTGGTGCCATCAGCGTAGCGGCTACGCCAATTAGCATCAGCCCGGCCATTAACCAGTAAGTCGCCTGCCAGCCGAAATAGCGATCGGCCAGCCACAGGGCCAGCCCGCCGGAAACCAGCATCGCCAGGCGATAACCCAGTACCGAGACTGCGGCCCCGGCACCGCGTTCTTCGGCCGCCAGCAGATCGGTTTTGTAGGCGTCAAAAACAATATCCTGTGAGGCAGAACAGAATGCCACCACCACCGCCAGCGTGGCCAGCCACCACAGGTGCTGTGACGGATTCATAAACCCCATCGCCACGATGGCCACTACCAGCAGCAACTGGCTGATCAACAGCCAGCCACGCCGCCGCCCAAGGAACGGGGGAGTGTAGCGATCCATAAACGGAGACCAGAGGAACTTGAACACGTAGGCCTGACCTACCAGTGAGAAGATACCAATGGTTTTCAGATCTAGGCCTTCGACGGTCATCCAGGCTTGCAGCGTGCCGGAGGTCAATGCCAGCGGCAGCCCCGAGGCAAAGCCCAACACCAACAGGATGACGGAGTTACGCTGGGTAAAAATATTCAGATACTGTTTCGACATGAGATCCTGGTCTGCGTTGCCCGGAAGTACAGGCAACGCATTGCCTGATTAACGTGCGTTTTGCTTGATAAAGTCGTTGACGCTGGTGTCTTGAGCCATATCGGCGATGACGTCACCCAGCACGGTGTTGACCGCATCGGTGATTTTTTCATTGCTGGCGGTGAAGGCACCCTGCACGTTATAGGTAGAACGGTAGTTCTTCACCTGCTTGTTGCCGTTTTTGGCCTGCGCGATGATTGAAATATCCGCTTTGGTGGTGATGTTGTAGCGCAGGTTGCCTTGGGAAACGTCGGCAAACAGCGTATTCACCACGATCTGCAAATCAACCGCACCTGATGGCCCAATCATATAGCCACGCGCGCCCATTTGCTTTTCCAGCACTTCTTGTAGCAGGAAGCGCAGATCGCGCGATGGGGTCAGGGTGATCAGTTGGCCGTCACGGTTCACTTTGGCCAGCGCCTGGTCTGGGCGTTGATCGGCACCGTTAATGCTGATGGTGATCCCTTGCAGGGTTGGGTCCTGCTGTGGCAACACGATCTTCGGGGTTACGTTCAGGGTATTGGTGCTGGTAGCACAGCCAGCCAACAGCAGTGCAGCCAGCAGCGGAAGACAAAGTTTTTTTAACATTATGACTGTCTCATCAATCGTGGTTTTATACCCGGTGCTGTTCAAGCCCGCGGGCAGGGTTGTGGGTGCTTGATAATCAAAGCGCTAGAGTCAACGATAAATTGCCGCCATCATAGCATTGCCAACAACGGGGGGAAGTGTTGAAGGTGGCCGTGACGTAAATTTTTCCTCAACCAGAATAAAAACAGGCTTTTTTGCGAGGCTCAATCGGATAAACCTCAACTGAGCCGCTTTTGTTGATGCTTTTTACAGCAAAGAGCGGTGGGATTTACGATAGCCATGTTCTGCAGGGGGCAAAACCGACTAATATTAAAGTAGAACCTGGTAGCCTGCCGGTGTTGTAAGGAGATCCTATGATCCGCGAGCAAATAGAAGCAAAGTTAAGGGCGGCGTTTGAACCCGCGTATCTGGAAGTGACTGATGAGAGCTATCGGCATAATGTTCCCGCTGGATCCGAAAGTCATTTCAAAGTGGTGTTGGTGAGCGACCGCTTTGTCGGCGAACGGTTCCTGACCCGCCATCGCTCCATTTATGGCGTGTTGGCGGAGGAACTGGAAAACGGCGTACACGCGCTGGCATTGCATACCTATACCTTGAAAGAGTGGGAAGGGCTGCAGGATACCGTTCCGGCTTCACCACCTTGTCGTGGGGCGGGCACACTGGCTTAATACCTAAAATTTACGGTATCAGTGGAACTTTTACCCGTATTTAAGGTATTACTACTGACGAATTTTGCAACGGCCTGCGGGCCGTTGCTGTTTTTGACGACGACAAAGCCGAAGGCGTTTGCAGCTCTGATGGCCATGGCATCAAGGTGTTTGGGCGAAAAATCGGCAAAAGTGTGATTTTTAACGCGCCAGTGCTGCCTTGCCATCCTCGACTAGCTACGCTTGCGCCGCTATAATGTCGCGTCTATTTTTTCCGGAATGGTTTCGGAACGCTCTCGACATCAGGGAACTCGGTTTTTAATGTAGCCGTCCTGGTTCTTGGAACGGAGTTGACCGAGCACTGTGATTTTTTTGAGGTAACAAGATGCAAGTTTCAGTAGAAACCACTCAAGGCCTTGGGCGCCGTCTCTCTATTACTGTACCCGCTGATGTTATCAATCAGGCAGTAAAGAAAGAGCTGATCAACGCAGCTAAAAGCGTACGTATCGACGGTTTCCGTAAAGGCAAAGTGCCAATGAACATCGTCGAACAGCGTTATGGCGCCTCCGTCCGTCAGGACGTGCTGGGCGATCTGATGCAGCGCAACTTTGTTGACGCGATCATCAAAGAGAAAATCAACCCGGCCGGTGCACCAAACTACGTACCGGGCGAGTATAAAGAAGGCGAAGATTTCGCTTTCACCGTGGAATTCGAAGTTTATCCAGAAGTTGAGCTGAAAGGCCTGGAAAGCATCGAGGTTGAAAAACCTGTAGTTGAAGTTAACGACGCCGATGTTGATACCATGCTGGAAACTCTGCGTAAGCAGCAGGCGACCTGGAAAGACACCGACGGCGCAGCCACTGCTGAAGACCGCGTGACCGTTGACTTCACCGGCTCTATCGACGGTGAAGAGTTTGAAGGCGGTAAAGCCGCCGATTTCGTTCTGGCTATGGGCCAGGGCCGCATGATCCCAGGCTTCGAAGAAGGTCTGGTGGGTCATAAAGCCGGTGAAGAGTTCACCATCGACGTCAACTTCCCAGAAGATTACCACGCAGAAAACCTGAAAGGGAAAGCGGCCAAGTTCGCTATCGTGCTGAAGAAAGTTGAACAGCGCGAGCTGCCAGAACTGACTGAAGAGTTCATCAAGCGTTTCGGCGTGGCTGATGGTTCTCTCGCCGGTCTGCGTACCGAAGTGCGTAAAAACATGGAGCGCGAACTGAAAGGCGCCGTGCGTAACCGCATCAAGACTCAGGCTATCGACGGTCTGGTCAACGCTAACGAAATCGACGTGCCAGCGGCACTGATCGACGGCGAAGTCGACGTTCTGCGTCGTCAGGCTGCACAGCGTTTTGGTGGCAACGAGAAGCAAGCGTTGGAACTGCCACGCGAACTGTTCGAAGAGCAAGCCAAACGTCGCGTTGTGGTCGGCCTGCTGTTGGGCGAAGTGATCAGCACCAACGATCTGAAAGCCGATGAAGAGCGCGTTAAGACCCTGATCGAAGAAATGGCTTCCGCCTACGAAGATCCGAGCGAAGTTGTTGAGTTCTATAGCAAAAATAAAGAACTGATGAACAACATGCGTAACGTTGCTCTGGAAGAACAAGCGGTAGAAGCCCTGCTGGCTAAAGCGAAAGTGACCGAAAAAGCCACTACCTTCAGCGAGCTGATGAACCAGACTCAACAAGCTTAATGCTGGTTGATGCCAGGAACGGCCTGATGGCAGGTCCATTGCCGTAGCAGGGAGTTCCTTACAAGGCCCGTAACTTTGGTTACGGGCTTTTCTTTTGCCACGTGACTGATTAATCTCGGCTTAACTGTGGCAATATGCACTATATTTATTGGGACGAGGATGAGTGGCGGTAGCGGAAGGCCAGTGGTTGTGACCTTGCCTGCCACACAGGGATGTTGGTGAAATTGTTCACCGGGCTTGAAATTCGCTCTGTGACCCCCCAATTCCTACAACAGTATGGGCCGCTTTATCCGCCTGGCGGAATGATAGCGCCGTCAAATCAGTGTGGAGCCTGTCGATGGCTTGAACGTAGTCATGATGGCCGTTCTCAAGTAGAATCGACAGACAATGGCGCCAAGGCAATTTCTATTAGGAGACGGTAATGTCATACAGTGGCGAACGAGACCAATTTGCACCTAACATGGCACTGGTGCCGATGGTGGTAGAGCAGACTTCGCGCGGGGAGCGTTCTTACGATATTTATTCCCGCCTGCTGAAAGAGCGCATTATCTTCCTGACCGGCCAGGTTGAAGATCATATGGCTAATCTGATCGTGGCGCAGATGTTGTTCCTCGAGGCAGAAAGCCCAGAAAAAGATATTTTCCTGTATATCAACTCACCGGGCGGCGTGATCACGGCGGGTATGTCAATCTATGACACCATGCAGTTTATCAAACCGGACGTCAGCACCATCTGTATGGGGCAGGCGTGTTCCATGGGGTCGTTCTTGCTGACGGCAGGCACCAAGGGCAAGCGTTTCTGCCTGCCAAACTCCAGAGTGATGATCCACCAGCCGCTGGGCGGCTACCAGGGCCAGGCAACGGATATTGAAATCCATGCGCGTGAGATCCTGAAGGTGAAGGCTCGGATGAATGAGCTGATGGCACAACATACCGGCCAATCGCTGGAGCAGATCGAACGTGATACCGAACGTGACCGCTTCATGACGGCGGAAGAATCGGTAGAATACGGTCTGGTCGACAGCATTCTGACGCACCGCAGCTAAAACTATACCCAAAGGGCCGCAAGCTGTAGAGCGTACCTGCCGCCTGAAGGGTTATGGGTAGCGCGCGGCTTGCGGGCCGATAGGCTATAGTATTCAGAGCGAGCCTGGCTCGCTTTAAACAGCGTTATCGGCGTTCCCGGTATAAAGTTTGGGCGCATTGTCGCCGCGTAATGGTGCGGGACAAAGACAAAAGAAGAGGTTTGACTCATGACAGATAAGCGCAAAGACGGTTCAGGAAAGTTGCTGTACTGCTCTTTCTGCGGCAAAAGCCAGCATGAAGTGCGTAAGCTGATTGCCGGTCCGTCAGTGTATATCTGCGATGAATGTGTTGATCTGTGTAACGACATTATTCGCGAAGAGATTAAAGAAGTTGCGCCGCATCGCGAGCGTAATTCATTGCCGACACCGCACGAAATTCGTCACCACCTGGACGATTATGTTATCGGCCAGGAACAGGCGAAAAAAGTGCTGGCGGTGGCGGTCTATAACCACTACAAACGCCTGCGTAACGGCGATACCAGCAATGGCATCGAACTGGGTAAAAGCAATATTTTGTTGATCGGCCCAACCGGTAGCGGCAAAACCTTGCTGGCAGAAACGCTGGCACGTTTCCTGGATGTGCCTTTCACCATGGCCGATGCCACGACGTTGACCGAAGCCGGTTACGTGGGTGAGGACGTGGAAAACATCATCCAGAAACTGTTGCAGAAATGCGACTATGACGTGCAGAAAGCCCAACGCGGCATCGTCTATATCGATGAAATTGACAAGATTTCACGTAAGTCAGACAACCCGTCCATCACCCGTGACGTTTCGGGCGAAGGCGTGCAGCAGGCGCTGCTGAAGCTGATCGAAGGCACGATTGCGGCGGTTCCACCACAGGGTGGGCGTAAACATCCGCAGCAGGAATTCCTGCAGGTGGACACCTCCAAGATCCTGTTTATCTGTGGCGGTGCGTTTGCCGGCCTGGATAAGGTGATTGGCCAGCGTGTTAACACCGGTTCCGGTATCGGTTTTGGTGCCACGGTGAAGGGTGAATCTGAAAAAGCCACCGAAGGCGAACTGCTGTTGCAGGCAGAGCCGGAAGACTTGATCAAATTTGGCCTGATCCCGGAATTCATCGGTCGTCTGCCGGTGGTTGCCACCCTCAGCGAACTGAGCGAAGAGGCACTGATCCAGATCCTGAAAGAGCCGAAAAACGCCTTGACCAAGCAATATCAGGCGTTGTTCAATCTGGAAGGGGTCGATCTGGAATTCCGTGAGGAAGCGCTGAACGCCATCGCCAAGAAGGCCATGACGCGTAAAACGGGTGCCCGTGGTCTGCGTTCGATTGTCGAAGGCGCGCTGCTGGACACCATGTACGATCTGCCGTCGCTTGAAAGCGTAGATAAAGTGGTGATCGACGAATCGGTGATCGCTGGCCAATCCAAGCCGTTATTGATTTACGGCAAACCGGAAGCGCAGGCTTCTGGCGAATAATTAGCCAGTCAAACCAGAAAGTTAATCGTAAAAGGGGGATTTTATCCCCCTTTTCTTTTTCTCTACATTGTTACCGTTGAATGTCAGAGATTCATCCCCATATACTCATAATCCAGATTTTGTGAAACGTTTGATGCTGGCGTCTCATGAGATCCCCCTAATCCTGGCGGAAATTAAACTAAGAGAGAGCTCTATGAACCCTGAGCGTTCCGAACGCATTGAAATCCCCGTGTTGCCATTGCGCGACGTGGTGGTTTATCCGCACATGGTGATCCCGTTGTTTGTTGGCCGGGAAAAATCGATTCGGTGCCTCGAAGCCGCAATGGATCACGATAAAAAGATCATGCTGGTGGCGCAGAAAGAGGCCTCGACGGATGAACCTGGCATTAACGATCTGTTCTCGGTCGGTACCGTTGCATCGATTTTACAGATGCTGAAACTGCCGGACGGCACGGTCAAGGTGCTGGTCGAAGGTTTACAGCGTGCGCGTATTACCACGCTTTCCGACAGCGGCGAACACTTCGCTGCCCAGGCTGAATATCTTGAATCACCGGCTATCGACGAGCGTGAGCAGGAAGTCCTGGTGCGCACGGCGATCAATCAGTTTGAAGGCTACATCAAGCTGAACAAAAAAATTCCACCGGAGGTGCTGACGTCATTGAACAGCATCGACGACGCTGCACGCCTGGCGGATACCATCGCTGCGCATATGCCGCTGAAGCTCAGCGACAAGCAGTCGGTGCTGGAAATGTTCGATATCACCGAGCGTCTTGAGTACCTGATGGCGATGATGGAGTCGGAAATTGACCTGCTACAGGTTGAGAAGCGCATCCGTAACCGCGTCAAGAAACAGATGGAAAAGAGCCAGCGCGAGTACTATCTGAATGAGCAGATGAAGGCGATTCAGAAAGAACTGGGCGAGATGGACGACACGCCGGATGAACACGAGGCGTTGAAGCGCAAGATCGAAGCGGCCAAAATGCCGAAAGAAGCGCGTGAGAAAACCGAAGCGGAACTGCAAAAGCTGAAAATGATGTCGCCGATGTCTGCGGAAGCGACCGTCGTGCGTGGCTATATCGACTGGATGATCCAGGTGCCGTGGAATGCGCGCAGCAAGGTGAAAAAAGACCTGCTCAAGGCGCAGGAAGTGCTCGATACCGATCACTACGGCCTGGAACGCGTCAAAGACCGCATCCTTGAGTATCTTGCAGTGCAGAGCCGCGTCAGCAAAATCAAGGGTCCGATCCTGTGTCTGGTAGGGCCTCCTGGCGTGGGTAAAACCTCGCTGGGGCAGTCGATCGCTCGCGCGACCGGCCGCCAATATGTCCGTATGGCGCTGGGCGGCGTACGTGACGAAGCAGAGATTCGCGGTCACCGCCGGACTTACATCGGCTCCATGCCGGGTAAACTGATCCAGAAAATGGCCAAGGTTGGGGTGAAAAACCCGCTGTTCCTGCTCGATGAGATCGACAAGATGTCATCCGACATGCGTGGCGATCCGGCTTCAGCCCTGCTGGAAGTGCTGGATCCGGAACAGAACGTGGCGTTTAACGATCACTATCTGGAAGTGGATTACGATCTGTCCGACGTGATGTTCGTGGCGACCTCGAACTCGATGAACATCCCGGCACCGCTGCTGGACCGTATGGAAGTGATCCGTCTTTCTGGCTACACCGAAGACGAAAAGCTGAACATCGCCAAACAGCACCTGTTGCCGAAGCAGCTTGAACGCAACGCGTTGAAGAAAGGCGAATTGACGGTAGATGACAGTGCCATTATCGGCATCATCCGCTATTACACCCGTGAAGCCGGGGTGCGTAGCCTGGAGCGTGAAATTTCCAAGCTGTGCCGTAAAGCGGTCAAGTCGCTGCTGATGGACAAGAAGCTCAAACACATCGAGATCAACGGCGAGAACCTCAAGGACTATCTGGGCGTTCAGCGTGTTGATTACGGCCGTGCAGACACCGAAAACCGCGTAGGCCAGGTAACCGGGCTGGCGTGGACGGAAGTGGGCGGCGATCTGCTGACCATCGAAACTGCCTGCGTACCGGGCAAAGGCAAGCTGACCTACACCGGTTCTTTGGGGGAAGTGATGCAGGAGTCGATCCAGGCCGCGTTGACCGTGGTACGTGCACGTGCAGAGAAGTTGGGCATCAACGCCGATTTCTATGAAAAACGTGATATCCACGTCCACGTGCCGGAAGGGGCGACGCCGAAAGACGGCCCAAGCGCCGGTATTGCCATGTGTACCGCGCTGGTTTCCTGCCTGACAGGCAACCCGGTGCGCGCCGATGTGGCGATGACCGGCGAGATCACCTTGCGTGGTCATGTGTTGCCGATTGGCGGCCTGAAAGAGAAGCTGCTGGCGGCACACCGTGGCGGTATCAAAACCGTGCTGATCCCTTACGAGAACAAGCGCGATTTGGAAGAGATCCCGGACAACGTCATTGCCGATCTGGAGATCCATCCGGTACAGCGGATCGATGAAGTTTTGAACATCGCACTGGTCAATCCGGCCTTCGGCGCACAGCCGGTAGCGGTAAAATAGTGACGTATAGCAAAAACCATTGATAAAACTCATGCTGGCAAGCCAATTCGGACTTGCCAGTATTTTTTTGTGCCGCTAAGTTAGATCCCTGTCGGCTCGCGTTTCGCTGCCGTTTGGTGGCTTGCCAAGGCACGACGGGATTGATATAACAGCAGCGCTGTCGTAACCGTAGGGATTTTTTCGGTGCGACGTTTTGAATTCTAGAGGGGATGATAGAGTGAATAAGTCACAACTGATCGACAAAATTGCCGCGGGTGCTGATATTTCTAAAGCGGCAGCAGGGCGTGCTTTGGACGCCATTATTGCTTCCGTTACCGATTCCTTGAAAGAAGGGGATGACGTGGCTCTGGTTGGTTTCGGTTCTTTCACCGTGCGTGAGCGTTCAGCTCGTACCGGCCGTAACCCGCAAACGGGTAAAGAGATCAAAATCGCGGCAGCCAAAGTTCCGGCTTTCCGTGCAGGGAAAGCCCTGAAAGACGCAGTAAACTGATTACGGCGTTTAATCGCATCGCGTCGCCGGTAAACAATCACCTGACGCAGCGGTATTGGTAAGGTAAGATATAAGGCGCATCAGGTTGATGCGCTTTTTTTATTTTTGTCGCAGGGAACGCGCCTGCACAAGGGTTGTTAATCCACATCACAGCGGAGTGTTGTCACACTATGATGGACAATTTACGCGCGGCTGCTAACCACGTCGTGCTAAAAATCATCCTGGGGCTGATTATCTTGTCATTTCTTTTGACTGGAGTAGTCAGCTATCAGGGAAGTGCCGGCGATTACGCTGCGAAAGTAAATGGCCAGGTGATCGAACGCGCCCAGCTGGAACAGGCTTTCCAGAGTGAACGTAGCCGTATGCAGCAGGAACTGGGTGACCGTTTCTCTGCTATGGCTGGCAACGAAGGCTACATGCAGCAGATGCGCCAGCAGGTGCTGTCTCAACTGATCGACAAGTCGCTGCTGGACCAGTACGCGAAGACGCTGGGCCTGAGCGCCAGTGACGATCAGGTGAAAGAGGCCATCCGTCAAGAAAGCTATTTCCAGACGGACGGCAAGTTCGACAACGCCAAATATCTCGACCTGATTACCCGTTCGGGCTTTAGCGCCGATCAATATGCGCAATATACACGCCAGCGGTTAATCAACCAGCAGATGATCCAGGGCTTTGGCGGTTCCGATATCGTCCCACCAAGCGAAGCACAGTCTATGGTTGCCCTGGTTCTGCAAGAGCGCGATGTGCGTCTGGCGACGATCGATCTCAATGCCATGATGGCCAAGCAAACCGTCACCGACGAAGAGCTGAAGGCCTTCTTCGAGCAGAATAAAAACAGCTTCATCGCGCCAGAGAAGGTGAAAGTGAGCTTTATCCCGCTGGATGCCGCGGCATTGCAGGATACTGTGACCGTTACCGAAGCGGATATCAGCGCCTATTACGATGGGCACCAGAGCAGCTTTGGCCAGCCGGAACGCAAAAAATTCAGCGTGATCCAGCTTAAAACCGAAGCGGATGCCAAAGCGGTATTGGAAGAGCTGAAAAACGGTGGCGATTTCGCTGCGTTGGCGAAAGAGAAATCTACCGACATCATCTCGCGCCGTACCGGTGGCGAAATGGACTGGATGGAACCAGATACCACGGCAGACGAACTGAAACAGGCAAACCTGACCGAGAAAGGCCAACTGTCTGGCGTAGTGAAGTCTTCAGTGGGTTACCTGATCGTGCGCCTGGACGATATCAAGCCAGCGCTGGTGAAGCCATTGAGCGAAGTGCATGATGCTATCGCCAAGCAGCTCAAGCAGGAAAAAGCGGTAGATGCCTACTATGCGCTGCAGCAGAAAGTCAGCGAGGCGGCGACCAGCGATAACGAGTCCCTGGCCTCAGCGGAAGAAGCTGCGGGTATCAAGGCGGCTAACACCGAATGGTTTACCCGTGACTCGGTACCTGCTGCGTTGAACTTCAAGCCGGTTGTGCAGGCCATCTTCGATGGTTCGCTGATTGGCGAGAACGGCGCACCAGGCAGCAACTCTGACGTCATCACCGTTGACGGTGACCGTGCATTCGTGGTTCGCGTTGTGGCCCATCAGCCGGAAGGGATTGAACCTTTCGACAAGGTGAAAGATCGCGTAACCGCGATGGTCAAACACAACAAGGCACTGCAAGAAGCCAAGCTGCAGGGTGAAAAACTGCTGGTTGAGCTGAAGCAGGGCAAAGGCGATGAGGTGATGAAAGCCGCTGGTCTGAGCTTCGGCAGCGTACAGAAAATGGCACGCGCCCCGGAAGACAGCCAACTTGTGGAAGCCGTTTTCGCACTGCCGCACCCGGAAGCCGGTAAAGTGGTTTACGGCATGTCACAGGATGCTCAAGGGAACGTGGTGTTGATCGCTCTGGATAGCGTTAAGCCAGGCACTCTGCCAGCAGACGAAATGAAAACCTTCGTCAGCAACATGGAGAAAGGAAGCGCTAGCGTGACCTTCGATGCCCTGCTGACTAACCTGCGCAAAGAAGCCAAGATCAAAATGGGTGCCGCTGAGCAGCAACAGCCGTAATCTCCGCTCTCTGGTTTTGTAGGGGGCGCAGCATGCTGCGCCCGTATTCCTCCCTGCAGTGGACGGGAATAAGCACCGCATTTCTTTGCAACAGCTTGCAATATTCAAAGGCCGCTTTCGCGGCCTTTTCCACATTTAAACTCTGCCATTTGCCGATCTTCCGCCGCTGCGGCAAGGTATCCAAGCTGTCAAACACAAGGAGGATACAGCATGCAACTTAGCGAAAATAAAGCCATTATCCGTTTTACCGTTATCCGCCAGCTACTCTTGGCGGCGGCGCTGTTTGGCCTGATAGGGAGCTCGGCCATTGCCGCAGAGAAACCCTCTCAGGGGCAACCACAGGCCGCGGTGGTGTCGCCTAAGGTCAGCCCTGAAGCGCCAGGCGAAGGTGAAGCCAAGGTCAGTATTAACCAGGCAGATGCAGAGGCGCTAGCCACCGTGTTGAACGGCGTAGGGCTGAAAAAGGCAGAGGCCATAGTGCGCTACCGCGAACAGAACGGGCCGTTTAGCGAAATAGACCAGCTACAGGAGGTGCCGGGGATCGGCCCCTCCCTGGTGGAAAGAAATCGTGATCGGCTGAAAATGTGATCCCGCTCGCGGCTGCGTGGCAAAGTGCCCTCGCAGCCGCGCTGCTCTGCTACATTTTACAGGTCATACCAGTCGTCCATCGCAAACTCTTTGCCAAGCCCTGCGGTACAAGCATGCTGCCAGCAAGGAGGGATAATACTGAACGGGTATGCCGGTATTAATTCGCTATCACCAGAGCAGGAGCGGTTGTTTCACTATGCAGACTTATATCAAAGTTCGTGGCTATCATCTTGATGTCTATCAACACGTTAATAATGCCCGGTATCTGGAATTCCTGGAGGAGGCGCGCTGGGAATGGCTGGAGGATCTGGATGCTTTCCACTGGATGACGCAAAACAACATCGCGTTTATCGTGGTGAACATCAATATCAATTATCGTAAGCCTGCCGTATTGGGGGATAAGCTACGCATCGATAGCCAGATGCTGCAACTCAATGGCAAGAGCGGCGTGCTGAGCCAGCAGGTATTGCTGGAGCCGGAGGGGACCGTGGTCGCCGACGCGACGCTGACCTTTGTCTGTATCGATTTGAAAACCCAGCGGGCACTGCCGATTGAAGGCGCACTGCGTGAACACCTGGTGGCACTACAACAAAAGGATCAGCAGTCCTGATTGACTGGGCGACGCTATCGCCGCCCATAAACGAGTTCAAACCAAGCCGGTTTTCCGCTTCAGGCTGGCCATCACGCCGACCTTGTCCTGTTGATACTGCTGCAATCCGTTGGCGCGCAGGTGGCAGGCCGCACATTCACCACAACCGTCGCCTTGAACGCCGTTATAACAGGTGAGCGTCTCATGGCGAACACGTTCCAATTGTTGATAATAGTCCGCCAGCGCCCAGGTCTCAGCCTTGTTGAGCCACATCAGTGGAGTTTCAAAGCGAATATCACGGGCGATCCCCAGCACGATGGCCTGATTCAGAGCCTTAACAAACTCGTCGCGGCAATCCGGATAGCCCGAGAAATCCGTCTCGCACACGCCGGTGATCACGGCTTCGGCTTCCACCTGGTAGGCATAAATCGCCGCCAGGGTGAGGAACAGGATGTTGCGCCCAGGCACAAAGGTGCTTGGCAAGGCATCGGTCTGCGAGCTGTCGTAGGTGGGGACCGGAATGTTATCGCGAGTCAGGCTGCTGATGGCCAGCTCATTGAGCAACCCAACGTCCAAAACCTTGTGCGCCTTGGCTCCCAGGGTTTGGCATAGGGCCTGGGCCACCTCGATTTCGGCGCGGTGACGCTGGCCGTAATCGAACGTGATGCAGTGAACTTCATCATACTGTTGCAATGCCTGGATCAAGCAGGTCGTGGAGTCTTGTCCACCGCTAAAAACGACGACTGCGCGTTTCATAAATCTACCTTCTGGCTAGGGCCATTCCCGATGCACATTCGGGCGGCCGGTTTATGCCCTTTACTCCCAGGCTAAAGCGTTACTGGCCTGAACCTGGCGCTATTGGGCTTCATAACACACATGCGGGATGCTATCAGAAATGCTCGCCACAGCGTAGGGCAACCTAATCATCCAGCGGTGGTGGCAGCCAAGCCTGGCAAAAATCAAACCAGCCGTAGGCGGTGAGCATCACGCCCTGTATGCGGGGAGGGGCACTGACCTGATACTGATAATTGAATAGGGGCGTGAGGATCGCCGCCCCCATCAACTGTTGATAATACGCTTTTAGCTGGCTGTAGCGTTGCAGTGGTGCTGGGCATTGCTGGATCTGTTGCAGGGTTCGCTGTTGGTATTGCCAATCCTCTTCTCGCAAAATCCCTTGCCACAGCAAATCGCGACGTAGCCAGCTTTCTAACGTCGCTTCCGGAGCTTCACCAATCAGGTTATCGGCCAGCAACAGATCGGCTTGGGCTACCTGCTCGGTACTTTGCCAACGTTTGCCGGAATAATAGCGGACCTCTAATTGGCAGCCATGCTCCGCCAGCAATTGTTGCAAAGCCTGAGTCACGCTCTCTAGTTCGATCGGTGGATGGTACAGCAGCGTCAACCGAGGGGGCAGCTCAACATCCTGTCTGACATCATGCTCAGGGATCGCCCAGCCCGGCAGCATTTCATGGCTTGGCATGATCACGCCTTGCTGGATGGGCAAACTGGCCAGCAGCCCTGAGCGCTGGATCAGCATCAGCAGCTTTTGCCCTTGTGCCTCACTCAGTACGCCACGGCGCTGGTTAATTGCCAGGTAGCACCACCCTTGGCTCATACTGCGTTGTACCGGCCGCGCCTGTGCCAGTTCTTCCTGCTGGCCGATCGTGATGCGTACCGGGTGCTGGCAACTGGTGTCGGTACTGCGGGTTGGCAGCTCTGGCGTGATCCAGTATTCGATGCTTTCAAGATAAGGATGTTGCAGATGGTAGTAAGGATGCTGTTCCAGCCGTACCATATGCGGCTCGTTTAGTGCCAGCTTAAACGGGCCTGCGCCGAGGCTCGGTAACTCTGGATGTGTCATCAGGCAGGGCAGTTCCGCCAGCCGGTGCGCCAGCCAATAATCGGGCATTTGCAGATCGAACTGGACGCATAGCGCATGCGGCAGGCTGATTGCCGCCACGCTGCTCAATAATGGCTGACTGCGCGGATGGTGTTGCAGGGCGTTGAGGGTTTGCAATAGTTGTTGGCCCGTCAAGGCCTCGCCGTTATGCCATCGCAGCTGGCTGCGCAGAAAGAACTGCCAACGCAGGCCGTCTTCGCTAATCTGCCAATGATGGGCCAGATCGGGCTGTGGCTCGGGGCAACCGGTATTGAAGCGCGTCAAACCGGCATAAACGGTCGCCACCAGATGCTGTTCCGCACGGCCGCTTAGCGTCAACGGATCGAGCTTTTCCAATGTGCGGTAATAAGGGATACGCAGCGTAGGGCTGCCCTCCTGCCATTGGCCGCCGAGGTGGGGGCTTAGCAACTCTTGCAGATGCTGTGGCGCCAGCTGCGCCATTTCCAAGGCCCCCTGATGATCGCCCAGTTGCAGTAAACGTTGGAGATGCGCAGTCCGCAGTTCATCGGGGGTTTTCAGGCACTGCAACTGCGCGCGTTTCCCCCTGCCGGCCTGTGATTGCCAACTTAGCCAGCCTTGTTGCTGCAACTGCTGCACCAGAGTGCGTGCATGCCGCTCGCTACAATAGAAGATCGCAGCTAATTCACCGATCGTGATCGCCACCGGCGCGCTGCCTAGCTGGTGGTACAAACGTTGATACTGACCGAGGCGATGAACCAGGCGCATAGCGTTATCCTAAGGGGACAAGTGATGAAAGATAAATCAGGAAGCGTTTAGGCAAATTGTTCACTATTACTTCCGCAAATACCACCCCATACTGCGTTGATTGCCATTGTGCTCACATTTACGAGGTTCCTATGTATCGCCTGGCCGCTTTCGATATGGACGGCACCCTGCTGACCCCCGATCACCGTGTCGGGCCGGAAACGCTGAGCGCGTTAAAGCAGCTTATCGACAGGGGAATGGTGGTGACCTTTGCCACCGGGCGGCATTACCTCGATGCCCAGCCGATCATGGCGCAACTGGGTTTACAAGGTTACCTGATCACCGGTAACGGTACTCGCGTCTATGATCAGCAAGGGTAGCAACTGCATGCTACCGACTTACCGGCTGAGATTGCCGAAGAGGTGTTGCATACCCACTGGCGCACCTCTGCCAGCATGCACGTGTTTCGTGATGAGGGATGGTTGACCGAAACCGCGGTGCCGGAAATGCTGGCTGCACATCATCTCAGTGGCTTTCATTTCCAACTCACCGATTTGCGTCGTCTGTCCGCGTTTGGCAACAGCAAAGTCTGTTTCTGTGCCCCTCATGAAGAACTGGTCAAACTGCAGGCACAGTTGAGTGAACATTTCGGCACCCGTGCCGATCTGTGCTTCTCGGCCTATGATTGCCTCGAGGTGCTGCCAAAGGGTTGCAATAAGGGTGCAGCATTGGACAAGCTGAGCCGCCATCTGGGGCTGACGTTGGCTGATTGCATGGCCTTTGGCGATGCGATGAATGATAAGGAAATGCTGGCGGGAGTCGGGCACGGCGTGGTGATGGGCAATGCCCTGCCACAGTTGAAATCGTTACTGCCCCAACTACAGGTTATCGGCCACTGCGAACAGCAGGCGGTGGCTCACTATTTACAACATTGGCTGCGTTCACCACACCTCACCTATTCCCCCGAATTCTGAGGTATTAGCATTACAGCCGGCCGGGTATGACTACCCGGCTTTTTTTATCCCCTGAACTTCGCATTAATAACTTAATAACTTAATAACTTATTTTTCTAACAAGTTAGCCAGTTGGGTACTGTAATGCGTCAGATCGCCGATATGGTTGCTGACCCAGTCGCTGTTGTAATAGGTATCCAGATAGCGTTCACCGCTGTCGCATAGCAGGGTGACGATGGCACCTTGCTCGCCTTTATCCCGCATCTGCCTGGCCAGTTGCAGTGCTCCCCAGACGTTGGTCCCGGTTGAAGCACCAACCTTGCGACCAAGAATATTTTCCAGCCAATAAATGGTGGCGATACTGGCGGCATCTGGCACGCGCAGCATGTTATCGATCACCGAAGGGATAAACGACGGTTCGGCGCGTGGGCGGCCAATCCCTTCGATGCGGCTGCCACAGCTGCCGATGAGGGTGCGATCGCCATGATGGAAGCAGTCGTAGAACACCGAGTTTTCCGGATCGACCACGGTCAGTTGCGTATCATGCCCTTGATAGCGAATGTAGCGCCCAAGCGTTGCCGAAGTGCCGCCAGTACCTGCACTCATCACGATGTGTTTCGGAACCGGGTGCGGTTCGCGCTCCATCTGGCGGAAAATGCTGTTGGCGATATTGTTGTTACCACGCCAGTCGGTGGCGCGTTCGGCAAAGGTGAACTGATCCATATAATGGCCGTTTAGCTCTTTGGCCAACTCCTCTGACACCGCATAAATCTGGGCAGCATGATCGACAAAATGGCTGCGGCCACCGTAAAAGGCGATTTGCTCGACCTTACGTTTAGCCGTGCAGGAAGGCATTACCGCGATAAACGGCAGGCCGAGCAGGCGAGCAAAATAGGCTTCAGATACCGCCGTGCTGCCCGATGAGGCTTCAATAATCGGCGTGTTCTGGTTGATCCAACCGTTACAGAGCCCATAAAGAAACAGCGAACGCGCCAGGCGGTGTTTCAGACTGCCGGTGGGATGGGTGCTTTCATCTTTCAGGTAAAGATAGATGCCGGGAAATTCCGGCAGGTTCAAGCGGATCAAGTGCGTATCGGCGGAGCGTTGGAAATCCGCTTCTATTTCACCAATAGCATATTTTACCCAAGCGTTTGTCATGATCTGGCCTCAAAATAGGGTCTTAATTTATGCAGTAGCATAGCGGTTCAGCGAGAAAAAAGGATTGCCATTTTTCCTGTTTAATCGCCTAATGGGAGAAATATTTTCTATGAAATCACCTTATGTTGGATAAAACAGACCGTAAACTGTTGTGCATGCTGCAACAGGACTGTACGCAATCGCTGCAAGTGCTGGCCGAAGCGGTGAATCTGACCTCAACGCCTTGCTGGAAACGGCTAAAAAGGCTGGAAGATGAAGGTTACATTCGCGCGCGTGTCGCGCTGCTGGATAATGAAAAGCTCGGGCTTGGCCTGACGGCGTTTGTGCTGATAAAAACCCAGCAGCACAGCAGCGAGTGGTATCAGAAATTTGTCGATCTCACCGCCCAGATGCCGGAAGTGTTGGCGTTTTACCGTATGGCGGGGGAGTATGATTACCTGATGCAGGTCGAGGTAGCGGACATGAAAAGCTATGACAATTTCTATAAACGCCTGGTGACCGGCGTGCCGGGGCTGATTGATGTCACTTCCAGCTTCGCGATGGAAAAAATCAAATACACCACGGCGCTACCCGTGCCAGAGTGAAATCGTCACTCTACTGTTGAATGTTAAGGTTGCAGGGCTGCAGCCGGGAATTTGTCGGATACTGTCTGGAATAAAACTGCGTGAGACTCTTTGCTCAAATCGGCTGGTATTTCCGCCGCGAGTGGCGCCGCTACCTCGGGGCCGTGGTGCTACTGATTGCCATTGCCATCCTGCAACTGCTGCCGCCTAAGCTGGTTGGCATCATTGTTGATGGTGTCACCAAGGATCAGATGTCCAACAAGGTACTGATGGCCTGGCTTGGGTTGATGATTGGTACCGCCATTGTGGTTTATCTGCTGCGCTACGTGTGGCGAGTGCTGCTGTTTGGGGCTTCCTACCAGTTGGCCGTTGAACTGCGGGAAAACTTCTATCGCCAACTCAGCCGCCAGAACCCGGCCTTCTATCTGCGCCACCGTACCGGCGATCTGATGGCCAGAGCGACCAATGACGTTGACCGCGTAGTGTTTGCGGCCGGTGAAGGCGTGCTGACGCTGGTGGACTCTTTGGTGATGGGGCTGGCGGTGCTGATTGTGATGAGCACCCAGATCAGTTGGCAATTGACCCTGCTTTCGCTGATCCCGATGCCGATCATGGCGATCGTCATCAAATACTATGGCGATCAACTGCACCAGCGTTTCAAGTCGGCGCAGGCCGCGTTCTCCAGCCTTAACGATCAGGCACAGGAGAGCATGACCAGCATCCGTATGATCAAGGCTTTTGGCCTGGAGGATCATCAGTCCAACCAGTTTGCCGAAGTGGCAGCGCAAACCGGCGCGAAGAATATGCACGTGGCGCGAATTGATGCGCGCTTTGATCCGACGATTTACATCGCTATCGGTGCGGCTAACCTGCTGGCGATCGGCGGCGGTAGCTGGATGGTGGTTAACGGTTCCCTCACGCTGGGGCAGCTGACCAGCTTTGTCATGTACCTCGGCCTGATGATTTGGCCGATGCTGGCGCTGGCCTGGATGTTCAACATCGTCGAGCGCGGCAGTGCCGCCTATAGCCGTATCCGCAGCCTGCTGGAAGAGGCACCGGCCGTGAAGGATGGTGAACTCGATCTGCCCGCCGGGCGCGGCAACCTGAGTGTGGAAATCAACGCTTTCCATTATCCGCAAACCAACAAACCCGCGCTGCATGACGTGGCGTTACAGCTGCAGCCTGGGCAAATGTTGGGATTGTGTGGGCCTACCGGTTCGGGTAAATCGACGTTGCTTTCGTTGATCCAGCGTCAGTTTGATATTGATGACGGCCATATCAGCTATCACGGCTTGCCACTCACCCAGATCAAGCTCGACGAGTGGCGTTCACGCCTGTCGGTCGTTAGCCAGACGCCGTTCCTGTTCTCCGATAGCGTGGCCAATAATATCGCCTTGGGCAACCCGGCGGCCACTCAGGAACAGATTGAACAGGCCGCGCGCCTGGCCAGCGTGCATGAAGATATTCTGCGTTTGCCTCAGGGTTACGAGACCGAGGTGGGTGAGCGCGGCGTGATGCTTTCTGGCGGCCAAAAACAGCGTATCTCCATCGCGCGGGCGCTACTGCTGGAGGCGGAAATTCTAATCCTCGACGATGCCCTCTCGGCGGTGGATGGGCGCACCGAACACCAGATCCTGCATAACCTGCGCAGTTGGGGGCAAAACCGCACGGTGATCATCAGCGCGCACCGCCTTTCGGCCCTGACGGAAGCCAGCGAAATCCTGGTGATGCAACACGGCTCGGTGGTACAGCGCGGGCAGCATGGGAAATTGGCTAGTGAGCCTGGCTGGTATCGCGACATGCATCGTTATCAGCAATTGGAAGCGGCGTTGGATGAGGCTCCTGATAGCTCCGAGGAGGTTTTGGCCGATGAGTAAGATACAAACTATGTGGCCAACGCTGAAACGTTTGCTGGCTTATGGCTCGCCTTATCGTAAACCCCTGGGATTGGCGGTATTGATGTTGTGGGTAGCGGCGGCGGCGGAAGTCGCCGGGCCAATTCTGATCGGCTACTTCATTGATAACTACGTTGCCAAAGGACAGCTGCCGCTGATGATCGTCAGCTCCCTGGCGGTGGCTTATATCCTGCTGGAACTGCTTGCTGCGGCGTTGCACTATTTCCAGGCCATCCTGTTTAATCGGGTGGCGGTCGGGGTGGTACAACGGTTACGCACCGATGTGATGGATGCAGCCCTGCGCCAACCGCTGAGCGCCTTTGATACCCAGCCTGTTGGGCAATTGATCTCGCGGGTGACCAACGATACCGAAGTGATCAAAGATCTGTATGTGATGGTGGTGTCCACGGTACTGAAAAGTGCGGCGCTGATCGGGGCGATGCTGGTGGCGATGTTCAGCCTGGACTGGCGCATGGCGCTGGTGGCGATCTGCATTTTCCCGGCGGTGATGGTGGTGATGGGGATCTATCAATATTACAGCACGCCGATCGTGAGGCGGATGCGTAGCTACCTGGCGGATATCAACGATGGCTTCAACGAAGTGATCAGCGGCATGGGGGTGATCCAGCAGTTCCGTCAGCAGATCCGTTTTGGCGAGCGCATGAGTGCGGCCAGCCGCTCGCATTACACCGCCCGGATGCAGACGCTGCGCCTGGATGGTTTTCTGTTACGGCCACTGCTTAGCCTGTTCTCTGCCTTGGTGCTATGTGGCCTGTTGATGCTGTTTGGCTTCAGCGGTGAAGGCGCGATTGGCGTGGGGGTGCTGTATGCCTTCATCAACTATCTTGGCCGTTTGAACGAACCGTTGATTGAGCTGACCGCCCAGCAATCGATTTTGCAGCAGGCCGTGGTGGCCGGTGAGCGTATTTTCGAGCTGATGGATCGCAGCCAGCAGAGCTATGGCAGTGACGATCGCCCGTTGGCGAGCGGCCGTATTGATATCAGCGACCTGAGTTTTGCCTACCGCAGCGACAAAAAAGTGCTGCAACATATCTCGTTGCAGGTGCCGTCACGGGGTTTTGTTGCCCTGGTGGGCCATACCGGCAGCGGAAAGAGCACCCTGGCTAACCTGTTGATGGGCTATTACCCGCTGAGCGAAGGGGAAATTCGTCTGGATGGCCGCCCGTTGTCCAGCCTTTCACATCGTACCCTGCGCCAAGGCATTGCCATGGTGCAGCAAGATCCGGTGGTAATGGCGGAATCGGTGCTGGCAAACGTCACGCTTGGTCGCTCTATCGGTGAAGAGGCGGTCTGGCAGGCGCTGGAAACGGTGCAACTGGGTGAACTGGTGCGTAACTTCCCTCAGGGGATCCATACGCGCCTGGGAGAGCAGGGGAATAACCTGTCCGTAGGACAGAAGCAGTTGTTGGCCTTGGCGCGTGTGTTGGTCCAGGCACCGCAGATCCTGATCCTGGATGAAGCGACCGCCAATATAGATTCCGGCACCGAGCAGGCGATCCAACGCGCCCTACGGCTGATCCGCGAGCAGACGACGCTGGTGGTGATCGCCCACCGCCTTTCAACCATTGTGGATGCCGACTCTATTCTGGTACTGCATCGCGGTCATGCCGTGGAGCAGGGGAACCATCAGCAGTTGTTGGCACAGCGGGGTCGCTACTACCAAATGTATCAGCTACAACTGGTGGGTGAAGAGTTGGCAGCCACGACGCGCGACGAAACTCAGCCCGCATAATCTTAAGCAAGGGCTCCGCTCCAGGAGCCCGCACCACCAACAGGCAATAGCGCTTTTCAACTCCCTCCTACTGCACTTTCCCAACGCGTAATGCACCAAAAAAGTGCGCAATCTTCCGGCTGCGATCTCTGCTTTCGTCCAGTGCTGGCCTCTGGTTGTGGGTATTTCTATATAATCAATTGAATTTAAATAAAAAATAATTTGTGGCACAGCCTTTGCTTTATGTGACTCGTACCGGGGGTAAGTTTTTGGGCTTAATCGTGGAGAGGCAATATGAAGCTGGTTACCGTGGTGATCAAACCATTCAAGTTAGAGGACGTGCGTGAAGCTTTATCCTCTGTAGGTATTCAGGGGCTGACCGTAACCGAAGTCAAAGGCTTTGGCCGCCAGAAGGGTCATGCCGAGCTCTATCGCGGAGCAGAGTACAGCGTCAATTTCTTACCTAAGGTCAAAATTGATATCGCTATTGCCGATGACCAACTGGATGAAGTGGTTGATGTGATTAGCAAGGCGGCCTACACCGGCAAGATCGGTGACGGCAAAATTTTCGTTGCCGAATTGCAACGTGTGATTCGAATTCGTACCGGCGAAACCGACGAAGCGGCTCTGTGATCGCAGGCTCAGTCAACTGAATGGGGATGGATTGATAATGAAAAGACTGTTATCCACGTTGGGCCTGAGTTTGGTAACCCTGGTTCCTTCTTTGGCTCTGGCCGCTCCGGCGGTGGCAGACAAGGCGGACAACGCCTTTATGATGATTTGCACCGCGCTGGTGCTGTTTATGACTTTACCGGGTGTGGCGCTGTTCTACGGCGGTCTGTTGCGCTCGAAGAACGTCCTCTCAATGTTGACTCAGGTGACCGTCACCTTTGCCCTGGTGTGTGTGCTATGGGTTATTTACGGCTACAGCCTGGCGTTCAGCGAAGGTAACGCGTTCTTCGGTGGTTTCCAGACGGTGATGCTCAAAGGGATCGGGATAGATAGCCTGACCGGCACCTTTAGCCAGATGATCCACGTGGCGTTCCAGTGCTCCTTCGCCTGCATTACCGTGGCGTTGGTGGTGGGCGGCTTTGCTGAGCGCATCCGCTTCTCTGCGGTGGTTATTTTTGCCGCCATCTGGTTCACGATTTCCTACTTGCCAATCGCGCACATGGTTTGGGGCGGTGGTTTCCTGGCAACCGACGGCGCGTTGGATTTTGCGGGCGGTACCGTGGTGCATATCAACGCCGCGAGCGCTGGTCTGGTGGGGGCCTATCTGTTGGGTAAACGTGCCGGCTATGGTAAAGAGGCCTTCAAGCCACACAACCTGCCGATGGTATTTACCGGAGCCTCGATCCTGTATATCGGCTGGTTTGGCTTCAACGCCGGTTCAGCCAGTGCGGCCAACGGTATTGCAGCGCTGGCGTTCCTCAATACGGTAATAGCCACTGCCGGTGCAATCCTCTCCTGGACCTTTGCCGAGTGGGTCGTACGGGGCAAACCTTCTCTGCTGGGAGCCTGCTCGGGCTGTATCGCGGGTCTGGTTGCGATTACGCCAGCGGCAGGTACCGTGGGTGTAGGCGGTGCGCTGATTATCGGCCTGGTAGGTGGTATTGCTGGTCTGTGGGGCGTGGTTACGCTGAAGAAATGGCTGAAAGTAGACGACACCTGCGATGTGTTTGGTGTGCACGGGGTTTGCGGTATCGTTGGCTGTCTGTTGACCGGTGTCTTTACCGCCTCATCACTGGGCGGAACGGGCTATGCCGATGGCGTTACCATGGGGCATCAGGTATGGGTCCAGTTGATGAGCGTTGTTGTGACGCTGGTGTGGTCAAGCGTGGCCGCGTTTATCGCCTTTAAGGTCGCCGGGGCCGTGGTGGGGCTGCGTGTATCGGAAGAGCAGGAACGCGAAGGCCTGGATGTGAACAGCCACGGCGAGAATGCTTACAACCAGTAAAATACGTTGAATTAAACCCTGAGGGGGCGATGGAAACATCGCCCCTTTTTCATTTAAATATCGCGCTTGCGGATCACGCCTTCTTGCACTGTCGTGGCTACCAGCACACCGTCGCGGGTGTAGAACTGGCCGCGCACAAAGCCACGGGCACCTGAGGCTGAGGTGCTTTCTACCGCATACAGCAGCCAATCGTCCATGCGGAACGGACGGTGGAACCACATTGAATGGTCAATGGTCGCCACCTGCATTCCCGGTTCTAGGAAACCGACACCATGCGGCTGTAGCGCCGTCAGCAGGAAGTGGAAGTCAGAGGCGTAGCCAAGCAGATACTGATGGATCCGCAGGTCGTCCGGCATGGTGCCATTGGCGCGGAACCAGACATGGCGATAAGGCTCTTCCACGCTGCCCTTCAACGGGTTGTGGAATTTCACCGGGCGCATTTCGATCGGCTTCGGGCCAATGAATTTGTCGCGCACCTTTTCCGGCAGCATATGCGACAGCTTTTGTGCAATTTCTGACTCCGACATCAATCCTTCCGGCGGTGGAACATCCGGCATGGTGTTTTGGTGCTCAAAACCCTGCTCGGGGCTTTGGAAAGAGGCCGTCATATAGAAAATGGGTTTGCCATTTTGAATGGCGCTAACGCGCCGCGCGCTGAAACTATTGCCGTCGCGCAGGGTTTCTACGTCATAAACAATCGGTTTGCTGCTATCCCCAGGGCGCAGGAAATAGCTGTGGAAGGAGTGAACGATACGCTCCGCAGGAACGGTTTGCTTGGCAGCATACAGCGCCTGGCCGACCACCTGACCGCCAAAGACCTGGCGTAACCCCAGATCTTCGCTTTGGCCACGAAATAAACCTTCTTCAATTTTTTCCAAATCCAGCAGTTCGAGGAGGTTGTGCAGTGCCTGGCTCATAAAGTGGCGATCCTTTTAGTTATCATGTTGCGCAGTGTGCTGAATATGATGGCAGGACGTCAATATATTGCGTTATTTCGGCGAAGGAAGCTGTTGCAGCCAGAGGCATGCGTCATGAGCCCTTCGGGCTATTTAGGTCTAGTCCGATAGGCATTTGTTAGTATTTTGTGCTAGGTTTAATCAGTGTGGTGGTTTAAGCCACTAACATGTAACTAATAATAAAGGAGACCGACCCATGAAACTCTGGCAAATGGTAGGGGGAGCAGCTGCATTGACGATCACACTGGCAGGCTGTGCCCACAAGAATGCGGATGTGCCAACGCAGACGGCTAACGCTGCGGCCTCGCAAACGCAGATCCAAGGCCCGGTGGTCAAGGGCTCAGTTAATATTCGTCAGCGTATCGCGCTGCCACCGGATGCGGTACTGACCGTGACCCTGTCCGATGCATCACTTGCTGATGCCCCTTCACGAGTGATTTCACAGCAGGCGATACGTACCGAGGGTATGCAGAGTCCGTTCCGCTTTACGCTACCGTATAACCCTGCGGACATTCAGCCTAATGCGCGTATCATCCTGAGCGCGGCGATTACGGTGAATGGCCAGTTGATGTTTATCACCGACACGATCCAGGAAGTGATTAACCGCAATGGGACCCAGGCCGATCTGCTGCTGGTACCGGTACAAAACGTTCCGGTTCAGGTCACTCCGACCCCAGCTCCGTAAGCAGTAATGCCTGCATCTTTCAGCCTTTGCGCCCCTGGCCAAAGGCTGTGTTTTTACCCGTGCCAGCCATACAGTTCAAAATCAACCGTGCTCTGCGGGCCGAAAATAATTCCCTCTGCCAGTAACGCCTGCCGTTGGCGCTGAAAATCTTCACCCTGCTGTGAGATCTGCCCGTGGCGGTTAATGACCCGGTGCCAGGGTAGGGTGCTGCCCTCTGGTAAACGCCGTAATACGCCGCCAACCTGGCGTGCCGCCCGGGGTGAGCCTGCCAGCCGTGCAACTTCGCCGTAGGTGGTGACCTTGCCAGGAGGAATGGCGGCCAGGATATGAAATACGCGCTGGCTGAAGGTTGCGTCTTCTGGTTGCATGGCTCTCTTCCTGCGTGATGAGTTGGGCGGCGAATATTTCGCTCCTGACAATTTAGCAACATTGCTGCTTGGTAACCAATCCAAACGAGTGCGCGATAGGGGGAGATGGGTAAGAAAACAGCGGTTGCTCCCGGTTGGCTTGCTATTTGCCTGGCCATCACCGATAATGCCCACCGCTTCGCAATTCAAGAAGCCGTCAATGGGGGCCCTGTTGGTTCTCCCGCAACACTAACTGGTGAACTCGGTCAGATCCGGAAGGAAGCAGCCGTAGCGAGTGACGTGTGTGCCGGGATGTAGCTGGCAGGGCCTCCACCAATTTCTAGCTTTCTCCCCCCCAATAAAAGCACCGACAAGCCGCCGATGCCTTACCTATATGATGTTTATGCCGGGGTTTCCCAGCAGGCAACCAGCGGATCAACGATCTGGCGTGTTGTGCCGTCGGTCAGGCCCAAATCCGTCAGGTGCGGTCCGGCATTGCATGCCAGGCAGGTGCCCTCAATCGCTTTGAACACCCGGTAGGGTGGTTCCCAGTCTGCAACCTTGGCACTCAGATCGCGCAGGTTTTTAAACTGCTGCGCCAACTGTGCAGCGGGGAGATCGGAAAGCATACCGGCGATCGGCATGGCCACCTGCGCCAATATTTCACCGTTCTGGCTGAGAGCCATGCCGCCGCCGGTAGCGATCAGCGCGTTAGCGGCCAGCGCCATGTCATTAGGATCGCGGCCCAGCACCACCAGGTTATGCGAATCATGAGAGTAGCTGGTGGCAATCGCCCCCCGTAGTTCGCCCCAACCTTCCAGCAATGCCAACTGAGGCTTGGCTGGGTGTCGGGCGTGGCGATGCTGTACCCAAATCAGACTGAATCCCGGCGGGAGCTGTACCTTGCCGTCGCGGACTTCTACCGTGGTTTCATTCCACTGGGTGAAACGTGCCCCTTTGATATGGCGCAACGTGGCCTGTCCGTGACGAATGGCCGCAACCCGCATGATGAAATCATCTGCGGTCAATGGTGGCAGATGGAGCGTGTCACGTGGTGCGGATACGCCTGGAGTAGCTTGTACTGGAGCCAGCATTTTTCCCTGCTCTGCCAGACACTGACCAGCAACGTAAACCCGGCTGGCCTGGAGGTATTCCAGGGAGTCAAAGACGACCAGATCGGCGATCCTTCCTGCGGCAATCAGGCCAAGATCGTTTCGCTGCAAGCGAATGGCGGCATTGAGCGTAGCCATCCGTAGTGCATCGGTAGCCGGTAATCCGTGTTCAATCAGCAGATTGAGCAGGGCGATAACGCCGCCTTTCTCCAGCAGCATATCGGGTGGTACATCATCAGTGCAGAGAGTGATTTGAGAGGAGAAATGCGGCAGCGATTTTAATGCCGCAACAATTTCAGGCAACAGATAAGGATGAGAACCTCGGATCTCCAGCGTCAGCCCAGAGCGTAGTTTCTCCAGAGCATCGGCAGCAGAGGTCAGTTCATGATCGGAGGTTACGCCTGCGGCCAGATAGGCTTGCAACTGCGGACCGCTCAAACCGCGCGCGTGGCCTTCAATCAATTTGCCGCTGTTAAGCCCGGCGTTGAGGATCTCCTGCATTCGTTCGCTGCCGTGCAGCACGCCGTGCATATCCATCACTTCCGCCACGCCGCCCACTTCGGGCCAGGCTAACATGGTATCCATCTCGTTGCCGCCAAAGTCGGCACCTGACATTTCCAGCCCAGGCGTCGAAGGCACGCTGGAGGGCGCCGCGCAGATCACCCGCAGAGGCAGGTTGCGGCTGGCATCTACCGCGTAGCGCACTCCCGCAACGCCAAGCACGTTCGCCAATTCATGCGGGTCCCAGAAGATGGTGGTGGTGCCCTGTGCGACGACGATCTCGGCATAGCGTTCTGGCAGCAGGTGGGAACTCTCAACGTGCACATGGGTATCAATCAGACCAGGGCTAAGGTAGGCTCCCGCCAGGTCTTGCGTCCGATGTGCCGTTGGCAAGGAACCACAAGGATGAACGCTGGCGATTAGCGGGCCGACAATGCCAATATCAACCAGGCGGATTTCCCCGGTGACCATGTCGATCAGGTTGGCATTGCTCAGCAAGAGATCAAACGGCGTATTCCCCAGCGCAGCCTGTACGGCACGTTGGCGTTCACCGTTACTGACAGAAAAGGTGGTCATGATAATCCCCGGAATAAGAGTAAGGGAGTTACTGTAGGCGGGGGCGTAAGCTTTGCACAGATGATTTAATTTATTGTGTGATAAGAAACGTTTATGCTGTGGCAAACGTTTACCTCTTTTCCTGGCAGGTTAGGCCTATGTCCGAGCCATGGCGACGGTTACCCGCGCTTTCCCTCAAGCAAATTCAGTACTTTGTAACCCTGGCGCAGCTACGACATTTCACTGATACCGCCAGCCGTCTGGCGATCAGCCAGCCCGCGTTAAGCAGTGCGCTGCGGCAAGTCGAAACCGTGCTTGGCGGGAAGTTAGTCAATCGAACGGCCTCTGCAGTGACCCTGACGGAACTAGGCACGGCGATCCTGCCGCATGCGCAACGGCTGCTGAATGTGGCTCACGCTACCTTTGATGATATGCAGCGCGTCATGTTGGCCGGAGGGGATGGCACGTTACGTATCGGTCTGGTGCCTTCGGTGAGCAACCTGCTGTTTCCTGCGGTACCGCGATTGCTGGCGCAACATTTCCCGCGGTTACGCGTAGAATTCCACGATCAAACCAATGATTCCCTGCTGCTACAGTTGGAAAATGGGCAGATAGATTTCGGCATAGGGGCTTTGGACAGCTCGGTGCCAGATCGGCTTGAGATTTATCCGTTGCAGGAAGATCCGTTTGTGGCGGTGATGCGCCGGGACGATCCCTTGGCGGATCCATATCATCTGCCCTGGCGGCAATTGGCAAACAGAGATATTGCGGTATTTTCGAAAGGGAATAGCAGTCGATTGGTATCGGCACTGGCGGAAAGCCATCGTCTGAACTTAACGGCGCGTTATCAGGTCGATTTTCTGGAAACGCTGTATGGTTTGGTGCGGTCACAATTAGCGGTGGCTATTTTGCCGCAGCTTTATACGACGCATTTAAACGATGAAGAATTAACCGTTATTCAATTACAACAGCCATTACTTAACCGCACTGTGGCACTTATGCGCAGCGCAAAACAAAATCACTCACCTTTAATTGAAAACTGTTTCCAGTTGCTACTGCACGATTTTCAACTCAGGGGCAAGTAAACTTGAGTTTTTAAGATAATGCTTAATCTGAGCGACCATTGAAGCCGATAATATTATCGGCTCAACGCAAGGCTACTTTGATTATCTTACAAATTTCCAAACGGCGACCGGAATTTTATCGTATAGCTTGTTCATGGTCAGTTCGGCCAGGCGATGATCGGCGGCAGAGTAGAACAGCTCTAGCTCATCGTCAGAAAGTTCGTACTTATTTTTCTCGATCACGCGCTCAAGGGTTTCAATCGTGGTGCATTTACGCAAACGCATCAGATAGTCAATTTTTGTCATGATAACCTTTAGTCTTATTAACCATAAATTTATTTGAGGATAATTATCCCCTAAGTTTTCATTGTGGTACAGACGCCCTCTCCTGAGAACAATCTGAATGTGCGTGCCTTGGTTTTTTGCCAGCGACGCAAATCGGAGTCATTAATACCGTAGCTGCTAAACAGCGTGTAGGTATCGTCGAGGTACTCTTCGACCAGTTCCGATAAATCACCTTCGTCCATGTATTTAATTTTAAAACTCATTACAAACGAAGCAATATGTTCGATCAGCTCATTAAGCTGCAGATTGACGGCGGACGTTGGATCGTTTACCCAGCCGTGATGGCTGTCACCCAGGGTAGCGATGCCTTCGTCGTACAAATTTTCACACAAAAATTTGAGTTGAGCAATATCGTGCCTTTTAGGCGAATACTCATCCATATCATCCCCCGTCAGTCTTAATTTCGGTGTTGATAACACTCTGTGAGTACATTGATTTACATCATATGTTGTGAAGCTTAGCTCAGGCTTAATAAACTTTCAGCATATTAAATATAAATCATTTTTTGCCATTTAGCCTGTTACTATTACCGAAACTTACAATTCGTCAGCGGTTGATGGCCGTGAGTTGTCGATAACCTCAAACACCAAACCCTTTTCCGTCACGGTAAAAGTGACAGAATCATTTATGTATTCGTCACCACTGATATCCAGGCATGCGTTAAAAATCGACCACTGATAGCGGTAACTCATTGAATACTCGCTATTACCGATGCAGTTAATCTCAATAATTTCTAATGAGCCTTCCACATAGCGTGCATTCTCGGAGTAAAAGCTTAGCCCACTGGTGAGCGCCGGTACCAAGTCAGATAATTGATTATCGACCACTTTCCTTAATTGTTTCACAGAAAGTGTGTCTACTTCGGAACAACGGCTTAGCGTTACTAGCATTTGGATATCTGGTTGTATCACATTCTATGCCTCTATCTTACTCCTTTTCCAGCCTTGATGGGCAAACTTTTCACTGATTAACGCTTTTTTACCCAGCTTTGAGATTTTTACCGCTCGATAGTTCTGCCGCTCACCCAGCAGCATCGGCTCGATAACCTGGAAATGTTACGTTCCGTTGCATTATTGGCACTTGAACGACTTGAGGATCTCTAGATTGTGTGATGTTATATTATCACATTTGTGTCATCTTTTTGGCGATAACCATGCTGCCTTTCCTTCCCGTTACCCTGTTTACCTCAGCCGCAGTCTTGCGCTGCGGAGCCGTTAGCGTATTGCTGACCTTACTATGGCTAGCCATTACGTGGGCGGTTGCGCTGCCATGATAACGCTACAAAATGCCATCGTGGGTTATGACCACGTTCCTCTGTTTCCGCCGTTATGCGGTCGTTTTGCCGCCGGTTCATTAACGGCGGTGATTGGCGTTAACGGCGCCGGCAAATCTACGTTGATGAAGTCGTTGGTCGGGTTGCACCCGCTGCTGGGCGGCAAGCTACATTTTGCGGGCGGGAAGGCTCCGGCGAAGGCCTATTTGCCACAACTGGCGGAGCTGGATCGTCAATTTCCTATTCTGGTTCAGGATTTGGTCGCTATGGGCTGCTGGCCACAAAGCGGTCTGTTTGGCGGTGTGAATAAACGCTCCATGCAGCTTATTGCTGGCGCGTTAGACACCGTGGGCATGAGTTCCATGGCGCGTGAGGCTGTGGGGGAGTTATCCGGTGGGCAGCTGCAACGCGTACTATTTGCCCGTTTACTGGTCCAGCAAGCGCCACTGATTTTACTGGATGAGCCCTTCACCGGCATCGATGCGGCAACCACTCAACTGTTGCTGCAGGTCATTGCGCAGTTACACCGGCAGGGAAGAACGGTGATTGCCGTATTGCACGATATGTCTACCGTAGCCAACCATTTCCCCGAAGCGTTGTTGCTCACCCCTGAACTCTGCCATTGGGATAACGCCGAGCGCGTGTTAGCGCATTATTCGACGGCGGCTAATCAGAGGGGGGTAGCGTAATGACGCTACTCCATCTGTTGCTCGATCCTTTTATCTCTTTCGGTTTTATGCGCCGGGCATTGGTTGCCTGCCTGGCAATATCGCTGAGCGCTGCACCCCTAGGCGTGTTTTTATTGCTGCGCCGGATGAGCCTGGTGGGTGATGCGCTTTCCCATGCGGTATTACCCGGTGCAGCAATCGGCTATCTGATTTCTGGCATGTCACTGGTAGCCATGGGCGTAGGGGGATTTATTGCCGGGTTGGCCGTAGCCATGCTGTCCGGGCTGGTGAGCCGCAAAACCCCGTTAAAAGAGGACGCCAGCTTTGCGGGTTTCTATCTGGGGTCGCTGGCGTTGGGCGTCACGTTGGTCTCTTTACGCGGCTCGAGCGTTGATCTGCTGCACGTCCTGTTTGGCTCGATCCTGGCGGTGGATGCGCAGGCGTTGGTTATGGTAGGCATTATCGCCAGTATTTCGTTGATGATGCTGGCAGTGCTGTATCGGGCTCTGGTGATTGAATCCTTTGACAGCACTTTTTTACGCGTCAGTGCACCAGGCTCGCTGGCGTGGATCCACGGGCTTTTTCTCGCTTTGGTGGTGATCAACCTGGTGGCCGGTTTTCAAATCCTTGGCACCCTGATGTCGGTAGGTCTGATGATGCTACCGGCGACCTGCGCCCGGTTTTGGGCGCGAGATTTACCGCAGACATTAGCCGTGGCTATGGGGATTGGGCTGCTCGCTAGCCTGGTTGGTCTGGAGTGGTCCTACTACGCTTCATTGCCCGCAGGCCCGGCGATTGTCCTCAGTGCCAGCGTGATGTTTTTAATGTCGATTTTGTTTGGGACGCGTGGCGGGATGTTGCGCCGTGCGCGTCATTGAGAAGTGCTATCTGCAAGGAGAAAACATGAAATCTTTACCCATAACGCTGGTGGCAGCTGCTCTGCTCGCCAGCCCGTTAGCGCAGGCGAAAACCGTTGAGGCCGTGGCCAGCTTTTCTATTCTTGGCGATATCGTCAAACAGGTGGGGGGTGAACATGTAAAGGTCAGCACGCTGGTTGGCCCTGATGGCGATCCGCACAGTTTTGAGCCATCGCCGCAAGACAGCAAGCAGCTGGCGCAGGCCGATGTGGTGTTTGTCAGCGGATTGGGGCTTGAAGGTTGGATCGATCGGTTGGTGAAGGCTTCCGGTTATCAGGGGCCGGTGATCACCGCATCCAAAGGGATCGAGTCGCGCAGCATGGAAGAAGAGGGCAAACAGGTCACCGATCCACACGCCTGGAACAGCATGAACAATGGCGTGCAGTATGCGACCAACGTGATGCATGCGCTGATCGCTGCGGATCCTGAAGATGCCGCCTATTTCCGCCAACGTGGTGGTGAATATATTCAACAGCTTCAGCAGCTCGATGGTTGGGCCAAAGCACAGTTCGCAGCGGTGCCACAGCAAAAGCGCAAGGTGCTGACCAGCCATGATGCTTTCGGCTATTTTGGCCAAGAATACGGCGTCACTTTCCTTGCCCCGGTCGGTTTTTCTACCGAGGCTGAAGCCAGCGCCAGCGATGTCGCCGGGTTGATCAAGCAGATCAGGCAGGAAAAAGTCCAAGCCTATTTTATTGAGAACCAAACGGATCCGCGCTTGGTGCAGCAGATCGCGGCGGCAACGGGGGCGAAAGCGGGAGGTGAGTTGTATCCTGAAGCACTATCCAAACCGCAAGGCCCGGCAGCCAGCTATGTGCAGGCATTCAAACACAACGTCGAGGCCATTGTTGGCAGCATGAAGTAAGTTTTATCCCCACCGCGTGCGGTGGTTTTCCCTTTGCAGTGGCATTTGGCAATAAAAAAGCCCCGTTGAGCAGCAACGGGGCTTTGGTTACCAGTGACACTTTGGCTTAACGCTTCTTCTTACGTCCCTGTACCGCTTTATAACGCGGGTTGGACTTACAAATCACAAAGACGCGGCCATGACGGCGCACAACTTTGCAATCCGGATGGCGACCCTTCGCCGAACGCAGTGAACTCAATACTTGCATCATCAACCCCGATTATTTTCTGCTGTTAACCAAATGGCCAAACCGCTGCTGGAAGCGCGCGGTGCTGCCTTCTTTTGAGAACTCTTTCTGCTTGCCGGTGTAGTACGGATGCGAAGCGGAAGAGACATCTATGGTGACGTAGGGCCAGCTTTTACCTTCAAGCTCGATAGTGCGATCGGTTTTGATGGTCGACCCCACCTTGAAGTAGGTATCGGCGCTAAGATCGTGAAATACCACGGTGCGGTAGTCTGGATGGATGCCTGCCTTCATGATAACCTCAATTGTTATGTTATACTATAACAATTATTATGCACCTCTCTGGGATCGGGATCAACCTCAAAATTGCGTGGATCAGCGTTGGGTCTATTGGCTAACTAGCAGGCATAAAAAAGGCCGCTTGCGCGGCCTTGGTTGTCAGTAGGAAAGCATCAGTGATGCTTAACCGGATGGGCGTGTTCCATATCTTCAGTCTTTTTACTGAAGCGGCGGCGAACCACCACGAAGAACACCGGTACGAAGAAGATTGCCAAGACGGTAGCTGTCACCATCCCGCCCATTACGCCGGTACCTACCGCGTTCTGAGCGCCGGAGCCTGCGCCGCTGCTGATAACCAGCGGCATAACCCCGAGGATAAAGGCCAGTGACGTCATCAGGATTGGACGCAGACGCATACGTACCGCTTCCAACGTTGATTCGATCAGCCCTTTACCTTCTTTATCCATCAGGTCCTTGGCGAATTCCACGATCAATATCGCGTTCTTCGCCGACAACCCAATGGTTGTCAACAAGCCTACCTGGAAGTAAACGTCATTTTCCAGCCCGCGCATGGTCGCGGCCAACAGAGCACCGATGACGCCCAGTGGCACAACCAACATAACGGAGAACGGAATCGACCAGCTCTCATACAGAGCAGCCAGACACAGGAACACCACGATCAATGAGATGGCGTACAGTGACGGAGCCTGGTTACCGGACAGACGTTCCTGATAGGACATACCGGTCCAGTCATAGCCGACGCCGTTTGGCAGTTTCGCCGCCAGCTGTTCCATCATGTCCATCGCTTCACCGGTACTCTTACCCGGGGCAGCCTGGCCAAGGATTTCCATTGATGGCAGACCGTTGTAGCGTTCCAGACGCGGTGAACCGAACTCCCATTTCGCCGTGGAGAAGGCGGAGAACGGAACCATCTGCCCGGTGCTACCTCGCACATACCAGTTATTGATATCATCAGGCAGCATACGGAACGGAGCATCAGCCTGCACGTACACTTTCTTCACACGACCGCGGTCGATAAAGTCGTTCACATACGAGCCGCCCAGTGCGGTGCCGAGAGTCGTATTAATATCGCTCAGGGAAACACCCAGCGTTTGTGCTTTTTCCTGATCGACGATCAGTTTGAACTGAGGCGTATCTTCCAAGCCGTTCGGGCGTACGCCGACCAGCAAATCAGGATGTTCTGCCGCCATGCCCAACAGCTGGTTACGTGCTGCGGTCAGTTTTTCGTGACCCAGGTTAGCCTGATCGATCAACTGGAAGTCGAAGCCGGTCGCCGTCCCCAGTTCCACAATCGCTGGCAGGTTAAAGGCAAATACCAAGCCGTCTTTAATCTGCGAGAAAGCTCCCATTGCACGAGCAGCAATTGCCGGTACCTTGTTCTCTTCACCTTTACGCTCAGACCAGTCTTTCAGGCTGACAAACGCCAAACCGGTGTTCTGACCCTGGCCGCTGAAGCCGAAGCCATTAACTGTGAACACCGAGTTAATGTTGTTACCTTCTTTCTCGTGGTAGTAGCGGTTAACTTCGTCCAGGACTTTCTGGGTACGTTCCTGAGTGGCACCCGCTGGCATTTGTACCATGGTCAGCAGGATGCCCTGGTCTTCGTCCGGCAGGAACGAGGAAGGCAAGCGCATGAACAGCACCGCCATACCAACCACGATCAGCAGGTAGATCACCAGATAACGCCCGGTGCTACGCAAAATGTTCGCTACGCTATCGGTATAGTGGTGGGTGCTCTTCTCAAACAGGCGGTTGAACCAGCCGAAGAAGCCGGTCTTGATGCCGTGATCGCCTTTCGGGATCGGTTTGAGCATGGTGGCACACAGCGCAGGCGTCAGGATCAACGCCACCAATACCGACAGCACCATGGCGGAAACGATGGTGATCGAGAACTGGCGATAGATTGCCCCGGTTGACCCACCGAAGAAGGCCATCGGGATAAATACCGCTGACAGCACCATGGCGATACCCACCAATGCGCCCTGGATCTGTTCCATCGATTTCTTGGTGGCTTCTTTTGGCGGCAGGCCTTCTTCAGCCATGACACGCTCGACGTTTTCTACCACCACGATGGCGTCATCCACCAGCAGGCCTATCGCCAACACCATGCCGAACATCGTCAGGGTGTTTATCGAGAAGCCAAACATTGCCAGGATGGCGAACGTCCCTAGCAATACTACCGGTACGGCGATCGTTGGGATCAGCGTAGCGCGGAAGTTCTGCAGGAACAGATACATCACCAGGAACACCAGGATGATCGCTTCAATCAGGGTTTTTACCACTTCGTTAATGGAAATCTTAACGAATGGGGTTGTGTCATAAGGGTAAACAACTTTCAGACTTGCAGGGAAGAACGGTTCCAGTTTGGCCAGTTCTGCCTTCACTTCTGACGCCGTGTTCAGGGCGTTGGCACCGGTTGCCAGCTTGATACCGATACCGGCAGCAGGCTTACCGTTATAACGGGCAATGACGTTGTAGCTCTCACCGCCCAGTTCAACCTTGGCCACATCACTCAGGCGTACCTGCGAGCCGTCCGGGTTGACTTTCAGCTGGATCTTGCTGAATTCTTCCGGTGAGGTCAGGCGGGTTTGCGCGATGATCGAGGCGTTCAGCTGTTGGCCTTTCACCGGTGGAGTCCCACCGAGCTGGCCTGCAGCAACCTGGTTGTTCTGAACCTTGATCGCAGCGATAACATCGCCCGGGGTCAGTTGGTAGTTGTTCAGTTTGTTGGGATCAAGCCAGATACGCATCGCGTACTGGGCACCGAACAGTTGAACGTCACCCACACCAGAGGTACGGCTGATAGGATCCTTGATGTTGGAACCTACATAGTCCGCGATATCCTCCTGCGTCATGCTGCCATCTTCGGAAATAAAGCCTGCTACCATCAGGAAGCTGCTGCTTGATTTCTCAACGCTAACGCCCTGTTGCTGTACTTCCTGCGGCAGCAGCGGCATTGCCAGCTGCAGCTTGTTCTGTACCTGTACCTGAGCGATATCAGGGTCAGTACCAGAGTTGAAGGTCAACGTAATCTGGACGTTACCGGACGAGTCACTGTTGGAGGACATGTACAGCAGGTTATCGATACCGTTCATATTCTGTTCGATAACCTGCGTTACGGTATCCTGCACCGTTTTGGCGTCAGCGCCCGGGTAGTTGGCGGAGATCGTGACTGCTGGTGGCGCAATGGTCGGATATTGCGCGATAGGCAGCTTCATGATCGACAAGATGCCCGCCAACATAATGATGATGGCGATTACCCATGCAAATATGGGGCGATCTATAAAGAACTTAGCCATGTATTACCGGCTCCTTTTTATGACTTCTTCTCGGGTTCAGACGCAGTCTGTGGCTTGCTATCAACTTCTTGCGCTTTCACCTGAACGCCAGGTCTGATTTTCTGCAGGCCAGAAACAATGACGCGATCGCCCGGTTTCAAACCAGCCGTCACCAACCACTTGTCGCCAATCGCCTGCGCGGCGGTCAGCGTACGCACTTCCACTTTATCGTCCTCACCTACAACCATCGCGGTAGCTTCGCCACGCGGGTTACGGGTGACGCCCTGTTGCGGAACCAGCAAGGCATCGGTACGCACGCCTTCGTCCAGACGGGCGCGCACGAACATACCTGGCAGCAAGGCATCGTTCGGGTTAGGGAAGATGGCACGAATAGTGATGGAACCGGTGGTTTCATCAACGGTCACGTCGGAGAATTCAAGCGTTCCTTCTTGCGCATAGGCCTGGCCGTTTTCCAGCAGCAGTTTCACTTTGGCCTTGCCGTTTTCCTGTTTCAGGGTGCCGTTAGCCAATTCCTGTTTCAGGCGCAGATAGTCGTTGCTTGACTGGGTCACGTCGACATACATCGGATCCAGTTGTTGCACGGTAGCCAGCGCATTGGCCTGACCGGAAGTCACCAGCGCCCCTTCGGTTACCGATGAAAGGCCGATACGACCAGAGATTGGGGAAGTCACTTTGGTGTAAGCCAGGTTGATACGCGCGGTTTCTACTGCGGCCTTGGCAGCGATCACGGAAGCGTTAGCCTGCAGCAGGGTGGAGTTGGCATTATCGAAGTCTTGCTTACTGATGTAGCTAGTACCCAGTAAAGGCTTGTAACGGTTGACCGTCAGACGCGCGATTTCTGCCGCGGCCTGGGCTTTGGCCAGGTCGCCTTTGGCACTGTCATAAGCGGCTTGATAGGTCGCTGGATCGATTTGATACAGTGAAACACCCGCCTTGATGTCGCTGCCTTCAGTAAAGTTGCGTTTCAGGATGATGCCACTAACCTGAGGGCGAACTTCGGCGATGCGGTATGCTGCGGTACGGCCAGGAAGATCGGTAGTAATATTGAGAGGTTCAGCCTTCAGCGTCACCACACCCACGGCAGGAGCCTGGTGTTGGGCCTGTTGCTGGGTTTCTTTATCGTTACATCCTGTAAGCACTAAGCTGCCTGAAAGCATCAGAACTGCCGCCAGAGGCGTTAACCCTCTGTTTTTGTTCATAGAAAAACCTCAAGTGTCCGATTTCAAATTGATCAATGGATCACAAGCTTTAAAACCCATTGCTGCGTTAATTTTATCTGCGTGCTATGGTACATACATTCGCGAATGTATGTAAATCACACCGCCCCTAAAAAACAACATCATGGCACGAAAAACCAAACAGCAGGCGCAAGAAACACGACAACAGATCCTCGACGCCGCAGTGAGGGAATTCTCCGAGCGTGGCGTTTCGGCAACCTCTTTGACTGATATCGCAACCGCTGCCGGGGTTACGCGTGGTGCAATTTACTGGCACTTCAAGAACAAGGTAGACCTGTTTAATGAAGTTTGGGAGCTCTCAGAGTCGAAAATAGGCGATCTGGAGATAGAGTATCAGGCAAAGTATCCCGATAATCCACTGCGTATTTTAAGAGAGATTCTGATTTATATTCTGACCGCTACGGTCGATGACTGTCGGCGCCGGGCATTGATGGAGATCGTGTTCCATAAATGCGAATTTATTGGCGAAATGATGCCGTTACATGACGCTCGCAAGGTGCTTTACCTTGAAGGCTATGATCGTATCGAGCGCGTTTTACGCAACAGTATGGATCACGGGCAACTCCCTGCCGATCTGCATACCCGCCGGGCCGCAATCATCCTGCGTGCTTACATCACCGGCCTGATGGAGAACTGGCTGTTTATGCCGGAAAGCTTTGATCTCAAAGCCGAGGCGAGTATCTTGGTCGACAGCTTCCTCGAAATGGCGCAGCTTAGCCCTTCTCTACGTGTGAACGCGCCAGCCCGGTAGACCTCGATAAGGAGAATCCAAATGTCATCTCTGTTACTGATTGCCAATGGTGCGGCTTATGGCCAGGAATCGTTGTTCAATGCGCTACGTCTGGCGATCACCCTGAAAGAACAGCAGCCCAAGCTGCAGTTAAAACTGTTTCTGATGTCCGATGCGGTCGTGGCGGGCATTGCCGGGCAGCAGCCGCGTGAAGGTTATCATTTGCAGCAGATGCTGGAAATTCTGACGGCGCAGCAGGTACCGGTCAAACTCTGTAAAACCTGTGCCGATGCCCGTGGCGTCAGCCAACTGAAGCTGGCCGATGGCGTAGAAATTGGCACGCTGGTGGAATTGGCCCAGTGGACGCTGGCGGCAGAGAAAGTGCTGACTTTCTGAGTCCCAGGCGATTCATGTCCTGCAATGCTTTTCTTATTCATCGCCGACCTGCGATCGTGATAACCTTGACGCTTGATGGTTAAACCGACGCTAAATCATGAGTCGCAGGCGTATTCTCCCCGTAGTACAAACTGTTTCCCTGTCTTACGCTGCGGGCCAATTCCGCATTATTACGCTATGGTTTTTGTTGTTGGCGGCGCTGGTTCTGCCTTTGGGCGCGTTCGCGGCACAAAGCGGCGACCTCCCTGCGCGCAGTGACATTCAGAGCCAGATAGAGGCGCTGAACAAACAGAAAAACCTGACGCCGGTCGAAAAGCTCTCTCTACAGGACTTAAATCGCACGCTGGAACTGCTTGACGGCATCGATCGTATCAAGCAAGAGGTCAATCAGCTTAAACAGCAGGTTCAGCAGGCCCCAGCCAAGTTACAACAGGTCACACGGGATCTGGAGTCGCTGAAAAATCCGGCTGATGAAGCGGTGACGCGAGCCGAACTGCTACCGCTTTCCCTGCGTCAGTTGGAAAGCCGCCTCTATCAGACGTTGGACGAACTGCAGGACACCCAGGAAAGCCTCTCCACCTACAACAGCCAGCTTATCTCACTGCAGACCCAGCCAGAGCGCGTACAGAGCAGTATGTACACGGCTTCCCAGCGCCTGCAGGAAATCCGTAACCTGCTAAGCGATCGTGCACCGGGGCAGCAGGTATTACGCAGCACCCAGCAGGTCATGCTCAATACGGAGCAGGTGTTGCTCAATGCTGAGATAGACCTGCAACGCAGAAGCCTGGATGCCAACACAACGTTACAAGACCTGCTCCAGAAGCAGCGTGATTACACCACCATGAACATCGATGCCCTGGATCACCGAGTGCAGATGTTGCAGGATGTGGTAAACAGCAAACGGCTGACGCTGTCGGAAAAAACGGCGAAAGAGGCGCAGAATCCGGAGGATACCAGCGATATCCAGAGCGACAAACTGGTGAGCAAAGAGCTGAACATCAACCGGCAAATCAGCCAGCGGCTGATCACCGCCACGCAAGAAAGTAATACCCTGTTCCAGCAAAATATTCAGGTGAAAAACTGGCTCGATCGCGGCCTGCAATCGGAACAAAACCTGAAAGAGCAGATCCAGGTGCTGAAGGGCAGCCTGGTGTTATCGCGCATTCTTTATCAGCAGCAGCAAAACCTGCCGCCGGGCACATTGGTGGCGGACATGAGCACCCAGATCGCGGATTTACGGCTGGAGCAGTTTGAGATCAACCAGCAGCGCGATGAGCTGTTCAAGGGCGATGACTTCATCAATAAGCTGGTGGCGGACAGTAAGGAAAAGGCCAACGGCGACGTGCTTGACGCGTTGAATGAAATTGTCGATATGCGCCGTGAGCTGCTCGATCAACTGAATAAACAGCTCAATAACCAACTGTCGTTGGCCATCAACCTGCAGATTAATCAGCAGCAACTGACCAGCGTTTATAACTCGGTACAGGACACGCTGACCCAGCAGATTTTCTGGGTTAACAGCAACAAGCCTATCGATTTCGCTTGGCTCAAGGGGCTGCCTGGCGCGGTGAAAGAACAGCTGGCCGGGCTGGATTTTAAATTCGAACCCGGACAGTTGATGTTGGGCGGACTGCATGCCCTGGTGTTCCTGATCCCGTTGCTGGTAGTGATTGGCCTACTGCGCTGGCGCTACCGCCTGATTGACAGGCATCTGCAAAAGCTGGCCAATGATGTCGGCCAGCTAAAGCGCGATAGCCAACTGCATACGCCGAAAGCCATTCTGCTCACCTTATTAAAGGTGTTACCGGGCTCTTTACTGTTGCTCGGTGCCGGGTTCTGGTTCTATCGGGCCGATTTCAGCATCAGCGATTTTATCTGGGCCTTGTCACAACAGCTGGCGTTATTCTGGTTGGTGTTTGGCTTCACTTTCCGCATGCTGGCCCCGGGAGGTATTTCGCAGCGGCATTTTAATATCCCGGCCGATCGCTGTGCGCACTATCGCCGCCAGACCTTCAGGTTGGGACTTGCCCTGTTACCACTGATCTTCTGGTCAGTGCTGGGCGAAAAAGCCCCGCTGAGATTGGTCGAAGATGTTATTGGCCAGGTGGTGGTGATCCTAACATTGGCGCTATTATCGGTGTTGGTGTTCCCTATCTGCCGCGACCATTGGCGTGAAAAAGACTCCCATAAAGTGCGGTTGCTGATGGTCACTGCGCTGGCTGCCACACCGGTGATCCTGCTAGGGCTGATGTTTGCCGGTTACTTCTATACCACGTTACGTTTGGCTGGCCGTTGGATCGATAGCCTCTATCTGTACTTCCTGTGGAATATCGTTTATCTGGCAGCGATCCGTGGCCTGAGCGTGGCCGCTCGTCGGTTGGCCTATCGCCGTGCCCTTGCGCGCCGACAAAACCAGGCCAAAGAGAAAGAGGGGGCCGAAGGTAACGAGCCGGTAGAGGAACCCCCACTGGCGCTGGATCAAATCAACCAGCAGTCGCTGCGTTTGACCACCATGGTGCTGTTTCTGATCTTCGCCAGTGCGTTTTATGCGATATGGTCGGATCTGGTCACGGTGATCTCCTACCTCGACAGCGTTACCCTATGGCATTACTCCAGCAACGTGGCGGGCAGTGTGATACCGCAGGCGGTAACGTTGGGTAATATGATGGTGGCCGTCCTGGCGGTGATCGTCGCTTACGTCATGACGCGTAACCTGCCGGGGTTGCTGGAAGTGTTGGTGTTATCCCGCCTGCAGTTGCGGCAGGGGGCGTCTTACGCCATCACCACCATTCTGACCTATCTGATCACGGCGGTAGGGACCATCACTGCGTTAGGATCGCTGGGCGTCTCTTGGGACAAGCTCCAGTGGCTGGTGGCGGCGCTGTCGGTAGGTTTGGGCTTCGGTTTACAGGAAATCTTTGCCAACTTCGTTTCCGGCCTGATCATTCTGTTTGAACGCCCGGTGCGGATCGGCGATACCATCACCATCGGCACGTACTCCGGGACGGTCAGCAAGATCCGGATTCGCGCTACCACCATTACGGACTTTGACCGTAAAGAAGTGATCATTCCTAACAAAGCGTTTGTCACCGAGCGGCTGATTAACTGGTCACTGTCAGACACCATTACCCGCGTGCTGATTAAAGTGGGAGTGGCCTATGGCTCCGATCTGGACAAGGTCAAGGCGGTGCTGTTGCAGGCGGCGCATGAAAACCCGCGCGTGATGACGGATCCTGAGCCGATGGTGTTTTTCCTCAACTTTGGTGCCAGCACGCTGGATCATGAGCTGCGGTTGTACGTGCGTGAGCTGCGCGATCGCAGCTATACCGTGGATGAACTGAACCGGGCGATTGACCGCCTATGCCGTGAGAACGACATTAATATCGCCTTCAACCAGTTGGAAGTGTACCTGCATAACCAGCAGGGCAACGAAGTGCAGGAGGTCAAGCGGGCGCAGGTTCCAGGCATCGGTGATCACCCTGCGGTGTAGGAACCTGGTGATAACGCTAGCGGGCCATGATCATTGGCCCGCGGGCAAATATGGTGAGGTGATGCCTGCACGCTGCATCTTTTCCTGATAGTCTTTTCTGACAATGTCCAGCGCGGCCAGCGCCGTTGCCGGATCGATCTCGTTGCATTCCAGCAGGTAAATCAAGTCTACCGCCAGTTGTAATTCTGGGGAGGCATTCTCTAGCGACATAAGTCCAACGTTGGTGTGAGTAAAGGGATCTTCCCGTGTTTTAAACGCAGGAGAGACGAGATTGTGCTTTGGCTGAGTATAGTGAACCTGGCGCGGGGAGGGGAATAATCATTAAAATATTGTGACAAATATTCAAAAACCGTTTTCTTTTCGCTCGATACTGCGCTCTATGCGCGCCAACGCTTGCCGACAACGCACTAATCTGCCCTCGAATGCGGCCAGTTCCTGTTGTAATTTCTTCTGCGCGGCGAAGGTGGTTTGTTGCCCTAACAGACTTTCGCGGTCCTGGATCATGGCGATCAGGCGGCGTTCATAATCCTGATGTTCGGCGAGCTTATGGTACAAATCGACCACCGCCACTTCCTTCGGCTGATTTTTACGCCGTATCGTCTGGGTCGCCATTTCGCGCTGTAACGCGGTGAGCTGTGCCACCAGCTTTTCTGCCAGAAAGGCGACGTGGGCGGTACGGTTGTCTTTGACCGCCGTTTGTAGCTGGGCAAAGTTCTTTTGTATCTCGGCCAGATAATCTCGTAACCGCGTGCCGTGGTTGGAGAACAGGGCAACGTCAAACCGCGCCTGCGAGATCGGAGTATCACCTCGCGGTTGGATTTCGCTGGCCAGGGCGGCGATCTGTTGTTCAAGCGCCTGTAATAAGCGTTGCGTAGTCACGTGAGATCCTTTGATAAGGCAGTAAGTGCCTAAGCTTGCCCGTGAAAGAGAGATCAGACAAGCTTCGGATGGATAAAGCCGCCAACTGGCAGCATTATGGCCAAGGATGCTACAGTAAACGGGCCATCATGATAGGTAAGGACAGGCATGACTCGTTGGTTGTTGATTATACTGGGTTGGTTAGCCGTGGTGCTGGCAACGTTGGGCGTGGTGCTGCCACTGCTGCCAACGACCCCATTTCTGTTGTTGGCTGCCTGGTGCTTTGCACGTTCTTCACCGCGGTTTCATCATTGGTTGCTGTATCGCTCCTGGTTCGGTTCTTATTTGCGGCATTGGCAACAGCATAAGGCGTTACCGCCAGGAGCCAAGTGGAAAGCGGTGCTGGTTATTGTCCTGACTTTTGCCGCTTCCCTCTGGTTGGTGAACCTTTGGTGGGTGCGAGGTGTACTGCTGGCGATCCTGGTTATTTTGCTGACCTTTATGCTCAGGCTGCCAGTTATTGACCTGCCGCAACAAAAACAGCGCTGATCGTGCGGCGTCAGTTGCATTTATCCGCCTTTTTGCATAGATTTGGGCGTTTTCGTGCGCAGGTTTCCTCCCGACGTTTTTTTGTTCAAAGCGTGGTGGTTGCAGGCCTGTGTGGAAGTTATCAGGTAGTTTTATCAGGCAATAACTATGACCGCGACTGCGCAACAGCTTCAGTATATTAGAGACAGTATCAAAACCATTCCCGACTACCCGAAGCCGGGTATTCTGTTCCGTGATGTGACCAGCCTGTTGGAAAACCCGCTGGCGTATGCTTCCAGTATTGAACTGCTGGTCGAACGTTACCGCGATACGGGCGTCACCAAGGTGGTGGGTACTGAAGCGCGTGGTTTCCTGTTCGGGGCACCAGTGGCGTTGGCGCTGGGCGTTGGCTTTGTGCCGGTACGCAAACCGGGTAAATTGCCGCGTGCGACGCTGAGCGAAAGCTATGAGCTGGAATACGGCACCGACAAGCTGGAAATTCACACCGATGCCATCGTTGCTGGCGACAAAGTACTGGTCGTTGACGATTTGCTGGCCACCGGTGGCACGATCGAAGCCACCGCCACGCTGATCCGCCGTTTGGGTGGTGAAGTGACAGATGCGGCATTTATCATCAACCTGCCGGACCTCGGGGGCGAAACGCGCCTGAATAATCTGGGTATTAATTGCTACTGCCTGCTCGACTTCGCCGGGCATTGATACCTTCGATAGACAACCCCGTGGTTCGCTGCGGGGTTGACGTATAACAGCCACATCCCCGCGCGCTCTACTGCCTTCTATCCTCATAATTTCCTTACTGAAAACGCCAATACTTTGGCTCGCGACAACATTTTAACCTGCGGCTTCATATGATAAGGTCCATTCAGGTTTGGTTGAAAAGCGAGCGATTATGAAAAAAAACAGCAAACTCAATTTACACGATGCGGTATTCAAACAGTTTCTAATGCACCCAGGGACAGCACAGGATTTCCTCGAAATCCATCTGCCAGCAGAACTACGCAAGATTTGCGACCTCAGCACTCTGAAGCTTGAATCCGGTTCTTTTGTTGAGGACGATTTACGCCAGTATTTCAGTGATGTTCTCTATAGTCTGAAAACCGTGGCGGGCGATGGGTATATTCATGTGCTTATCGAACATCAGTCAACGCCAGATCAACATATGGCCTTCAGGCTGCTGCGTTATGCCATCGCCGCCATGCAGCGTCATCTTGTGGCCGGGCACAAAAAGCTACCACTGGTTATTCCTATACTGTTCTACGCTGGCAAACGTAGCCCGTACCCGTATTCAACCAATTGGTTGCAGGAGTTTGACGCTCCTGAGCTGGCGAAAAAACTCTACGGTGCTGATTTTCCTGTGGTGGATGTCACCGTTATTCCCGATGATGAAATTATGAATCACCGCAGCATGGCCGCACTGACGCTGTTGCAGAAACATATCCACCAACGCGACATCACAGAACTGACCGACCGGCTAGCGACCATCTTGCTGGCGGGATATCTTTCTTCGCAACAGGTGATATCGTTGGTACACTATTTAGTACAGGCTGGCGAAACCGCTGACGCCGAAGCCTTTGTACGCGAGCTGGCACAACGAGTGCCCGAACACGGAGACGAACTAATGACGATCGCACAACAGCTGGAGCAGAAAGGCAGAATTGCAGGTCGAGAAGAGGGCCGAATAGCTGGGCTTGAAGAAGGACGTGAAGAAGGACGTGAAGAAGGCCGCGAAGAAGGTGTTCTGCTAGGTAAGCTGGACGTCGCTCGTAGCCTACTCAAAATGGGCATGGCTCGTGAGGCCGTGCTTGAGGCAACGGGTTTGACCGAAGACGAGCTGGCCCAGATTCGTCACTAAAGCTTTAACGGCTGGCGTTCGTTGGCCGTTTCAACTCGATAGCTCTTCCCTGTCAAACACAGTATAAATTCTTTCAGGTGGTTAACCTTCGCCAAGGTGTTTTCCTGTCATTGACTGGCCACCAAGCTCGCGTCTGGCAGGCATGATGCAAAGTTATAGGAATGACGGCGGGCGTACTGTTACACTAAAGTGTGAGTGGCCATCGGACGATAAAGGGTATCGGTTCAACCTCGGTACCAGCAGGCCGCCCACATGGCAATGTCCTCGACGTTGTGGTGTACTACTTGGGTTGAAATTACTCCATAAATCAGTGATGAAGTCTTAATGAGCTATCAGGTTCTTGCCCGTAAGTGGCGCCCCCAAACGTTTGCAGAGGTTGTCGGACAAGAGCATGTCCTGACGGCGCTGGCTAATGGCCTCTCTCTGGGGCGGATCCATCACGCCTATCTGTTCTCCGGCACGCGTGGCGTGGGTAAAACCACCATTGCGCGTCTGTTGGCCAAAGGTTTGAACTGCGAAACAGGCATCACTGCGACGCCCTGCGGCCAATGTGATAACTGCCGTGAAATTGAGCAGGGGCGCTTTGTCGATCTGATCGAGATCGATGCCGCCTCCAGAACCAAAGTGGAAGATACTCGCGATCTGCTCGATAACGTGCAATACGCCCCGGCGCGTGGCCGTTTCAAGGTTTACCTGATCGATGAAGTCCACATGCTCTCGCGCCACAGCTTCAATGCGTTGCTGAAAACGCTGGAAGAGCCGCCTGCGCACGTCAAGTTCCTATTGGCAACCACCGATCCGCAGAAGCTGCCGGTCACTATTCTTTCTCGCTGCCTGCAATTCCATCTTAAAGCGATGGACGTGGAACAAATCCGCACCCAGTTGGAAACCGTCTTGCTGGCAGAGCACATCACCAGCGATGCCCGCGCGTTGCAACTGTTGGCACGCGCCGCCGATGGCAGTATGCGCGATGCCCTCAGCCTGACCGACCAGGCGATTGCCATGGGGCAGGGGCAGGTGACGACCGACACCGTCAGCCAGATGCTGGGGACGTTGGATGATGAGCAGCCGCTGGCCATCCTGGAAGCCCTGGTGAGTGCCGACGGTGAAAAAGTGATGGCGCAGGTCGCCCAGGCAGCGTCACGCGGCGTGGATTGGGAAAACCTGCTGGTGGAGACGCTGGCGCTGCTGCACCGCATTGCGATGGTGCAACTGCTGCCCTCGGTGCTGGACAATCATTACGCTGCGATTGAGCAGCGGTTACGTGAGCTGGCGCGTACCCTGCCGCCAACGGACGTACAGCTTTATTATCAAACCTTGCTGGTTGGCCGCAAAGAGTTGGCCTTTGCCCCGGATCGCCGTATGGGCGTAGAGATGACCCTGCTGCGCGCGCTGGCGTTTCACCCCAAAGCGGTGATCCCAGAGCCGGTGGCCATGGTACAGACCGCGCCCGCACAGCCGCAGGGGAATATGGCCGTTGCGCCACCTTCTCCCTATCCAGATGCCCCACCTCCCTTGGGGCAGGCTGCGTCAGTGCAGAATACTCAACCAACAAATTTACCGGATGCTACCGCGCAGTTACTTAAAGCGCGAACCCAGTTGCTGCGGCAACAGGGGGCATCCACCGCAAAAAAGAATGAGCCGGCGGCGCCAGGAATAGCGCGGCCGGCTAACTCGGCACTAGAGCGTTTAGCCTCGGTAACCGAACGCAGCCAGAAGCGTCAGGCCGAAAGGATCGTGACGGAGAAGCCGGCCAAGCCGGAGGCCTATCGCTGGCGTGCGCTTACCGAACCTGAAGCCGCGCCGGAACCGCTGGCCACGCCAAAAGCGTTGCGTACGGCGCTCGAACATGAAAAAACGCCTGAGCTGTCGGCTAAACTGGTGGTTGAGTCCATCGAGCGCGATCCTTGGGCGGCAGAGATCGACCAGCTAAAAATACCGAAACTGGTGCAGCAACTGGCGTTAAACGCCTTTAAGCAGCAACTGGCTCCGGACAGCATTTGTCTCCACCTGCGGTCTTCGCAGCGTCATCTGAATTCGCCTTCGGCACAGAAGACACTGGCGCAGGCACTCAGTGAGTTACATGGCCGCACGGTTGAACTCAGCGTGGTGGAAGACGATAATCCGGCGGAGCGGACTCCGCTGGAGTGGCGGCAAGCCATTTATGAAGAAAAACTGGCGCAGGCTCGCCAGTCCATCGTTGCGGATACCAATATCCAGACCTTGCGTCGGTTCTTCGATGCAGATCTGGATGAAGAGAGTATTCGCCCTATTTAACGCGGCGCACGGTGCGCGGCCAATGCTATGAGAGACGACTATGTTTGGTAAAGGCGGTATGGGTAACCTGATGAAGCAAGCCCAGCAAATGCAGGAAAAGATGCAGCAGATGCAGGAAGAAATTGCCAAATTGGAAGTGACGGGTGAATCCGGGGCAGGCTTGGTGAAAGTGACCATCAACGGGGCACATAACTGCCGCCGGGTAGAAATCGACCCAAGCCTGATGGAAGACGACAAAGAGATGCTGGAAGATCTGATCGCTGCCGCTTTCAATGACGCAGCACGTCGCATCGAAGAAACCCAGAAAGAGAAGATGGCGTCGGTTTCCAGCGGGATGCAGTTGCCGCCAGGCTTTAAGATGCCGTTCTGATGCAAACCAGCCCGCTCCTTGAATCATTGATGGAGGCACTGCGCTGTCTGCCGGGCGTTGGCCCGAAGTCGGCGCAGCGTATGGCTTTCCAACTGCTGCAGCGCGATCGCAGCGGTGGTATGCGGCTGGCACAGGCGCTGACCCGTGCCATGTCGGAGATCGGACACTGTGCCGATTGCCGTACCTTCACCGAGCAGGATACCTGCACCATCTGCAATAATGTGCGCCGCCAGCAAAACGGCCAGATTTGCGTAGTGGAGAGCCCGGCGGATATTCACGCCATCGAGCAGACCGGCCAGTTTGCCGGGCGCTACTTTGTGCTGATGGGCCATCTGTCACCGTTAGACGGCATTGGCCCAGGCGATATCGGCCTGGATCGGTTGGAGCAACGGCTGGAGAAGGAAACCATCACTGAAGTGATCCTGGCCACCAACCCGACGGTGGAAGGGGACGCCACGGCCAACTACATCGCCGAGATGTGTGGCCAATATGGCGTACTTGCCAGCCGCATTGCCCACGGGGTTCCGGTGGGTGGTGAACTGGAAATGGTGGATGGCACCACGCTGTCGCACTCCCTGGCCGGACGCCACGCGATCAAATTCTGATGATTCTGTACGGGGCAGTCCTCTGCCCCGTAATCCGTTGACAAAAAATTCCCCGCCAGCCGCTTGAAAAACCACAGAGTTAACCCCATTTGATCCTCATTGCATGATTTGGTCATTACTGTCTTTGAGGTAATCAATGAGTATGAAAGGTCAAGAAACCCGTGGGTTCCAGTCTGAAGTCAAACAACTGCTTCATTTGATGATCCATTCGCTGTACTCCAATAAAGAAATCTTCCTGCGTGAGCTGATTTCCAACGCCTCCGATGCGGCGGACAAGCTGCGTTTCCGCGCGCTTTCCAAACCGGAACTGTATGAAGGTGATGGCGAGCTGCGTGTGCGTCTGTCTTTCGACAAAGAGAAGCGTACCCTGACGATTGCCGATAACGGCATCGGTATGAGCCGCGAAGAAGTGATCGAAAACCTGGGGACGATTGCCAAATCGGGTACCAAGGCCTTCTTAGAGTCTATCGGCTCCGATCAGGCGAAAGACAGCCAACTGATCGGTCAGTTCGGCGTGGGCTTCTACTCGGCGTTCATCGTGGCGGACAAAGTTACCGTGCGTACCCGCGCGGCCGGTGCTGCGGAAGATCAAGGGGTGTACTGGGAGTCTGCCGGTGAAGGTGATTACACCATCGCCGATATCAGCAAGGCCGATCGCGGCAGCGAAATTACCCTGCACCTGCGTGAAGGCGAAGACGAATACCTCGACGGCTGGCGTCTGCGCTCGGTGATTGGTAAATATTCCGATCACATTGCACTGCCGGTAGAGATTGAAACCAAGAATGAAGAAGACGGCACCGTCACCTGGGAGAAAATCAACAAGGCGCAAGCGTTGTGGACTCGCAGCAAAGCTGACGTGACCGAAGAAGAGTACAAAGAGTTCTACAAGCACATTGCCCATGACTTTACCGATCCGCTGAGCTGGAGCCACAACCGGGTGGAAGGTAAGCAGGAGTACACCAGCCTGCTGTACATCCCGGCCCAGGCGCCGTGGGATATGTGGAATCGCGATCACAAACACGGCCTGAAGCTATACGTTCAGCGCGTGTTTATCATGGATGACGCCGAGCAGTTCATGCCGAACTACCTGCGCTTTGTGCGTGGCCTGATCGATTCCAACGATCTGCCACTGAACGTTTCGCGTGAAATCCTGCAGGACAGCCGTGTTACCCAGAACCTGCGTGGCGCGCTGACCAAACGCGTGTTGCAGATGTTGGACAAGCTGGCCAAAGACGACGCGGAAGCCTACCAGAAGTTCTGGCAGCAATTCGGTATGGTACTGAAAGAAGGCCCAGCGGAGGACGGCGGCAACAAAGAGGCCATCGCCAAACTGCTGCGCTTTGCTTCTACGCACAATGACAGCTCGGCGCAAACCGTCTCGCTGGAAGAGTACGTTGGCCGCATGACCGAAGGCCAGGACAAGATTTACTACATCACCGCCGACAGTTATGCCGCCGCCAAGAGCAGCCCGCACCTGGAGCTGTTCCGCAAGAAAGGCATCGAAGTTCTGCTGCTGTCTGACCGTATCGATGAGTGGATGATGAGCTACCTGACCGAGTTTGACGGTAAGGTGTTCCAGTCGGTCAGCAAAGCGGATGAAGCGCTGGATAAACTGGCGGATGAAACCGAAGAGCAGAAAGAGGCCGAGAAGCAGCTGGAGCCGTTTATCGAGCGGGTCAAGACGCTGTTGGGTGAGCGCGTGAAGGACGTGCGTCTGACGCACCGCCTGACGGATACCCCTGCCATCGTCACCACCGATGCCGACGAGATGAGCACCCAGATGGCCAAACTGTTTGCCGCTGCGGGGCAGGCTGCGCCGGAAGTGAAGTATATCTTCGAGCTGAACCCGGAGCATGCGTTGGTCAAACGCGCATCCGATGTGGGCGATAACGAACAATTTGCCGAATGGATCGATCTGCTGTTGGATCAGGCCCTGCTGGCAGAGCGTGGGACGCTGGAAGATCCAAACCAGTTTATCCGCCGCATGAATAAGCTGTTGTCCGCTTAATCAGCAAAATACGCCCCAGACCTTAGGGTTTGGGGCGTAATCTCTTCTATTCCCGTCAAATTTTTCTCCTGCTTGCCTCGTTTCAGCCCGATCTTTCCGCAACCGATTTCCTCTCGCTACCTTGAGCCACCCCCCTCAGAAATGGTAAGGTTGAGTGTTTTCGAAATTTAATAAAAACTCAAACCCGATAGACTTCCGGCCGCGGCCCGAAGAATGAAGGGAAATACATAGCAAGGGGATTTACGCAATGCGTATCATTCTGCTGGGCGCTCCAGGCGCTGGTAAAGGCACTCAGGCTCAATTCATCATGGAGAAATACGGCATTCCGCAAATCTCCACGGGCGATATGTTGCGCGCAGCCGTTAAGGCCGGTTCTGAGCTGGGCAAAAAGGCGAAAGAAATCATGGACGCCGGCAAGCTGGTGACCGATGAGCTGGTTATTGCGCTGGTCAAAGAGCGTATTACCCAGGAAGACTGCCGTAACGGTTTCCTGCTGGACGGTTTCCCACGCACCATTCCACAGGCCGATGCGATGAAAGAAGCCGGCATTAAAGTGGATTACGTGCTGGAGTTCGACGTGCCGGACGAACTGATCGTCGATCGTATCGTTGGCCGCCGCGTGCATGCGCCATCTGGCCGCGTGTACCACATCAAATTCAATCCGCCGAAGGTAGAAGGGAAAGACGACGCCACCGGCGAAGAGCTGACCACCCGTAAAGACGATCAGGAAGAGACCGTGCGTAAGCGCCTGGTGGAATACCATCAGATGACCGCGCCGCTGGTGTCTTACTATCATAAAGAAGCCGAGGCGGGTAATACGTCTTACCACAAGATTGATGGCACCCGTAAGGTGACGGAAGTGAGCGCTGAGCTGGCGGCCATTCTGGGCTAATCGGTGTCAAGGCTGTAGAAAACGCTGGGCTTGCGGTTGCTGCCCGGCGTTTTTTTTTGCCGCTTCATGCTAGGTTATCAGTGCTACCGTTTCGCTCGACAGGAAGAGCCGCATGTCCAGGCAGACAAATTTTTTGCAAGAAGCGACCGCGCGCCAGATCGTGCAACGTGCGATGAGCATCATTCACCATTCGGTCAACGTGATGGACAGCAACGGCGTCATTATTGCTTCCGGCAACGCCTCGCGCCTGTATCAGCGCCACGAAGGGGCGGTATTGGCCCTGACCGAAAACCGGGTGGTGGAGATTGATGAGGCAACGGCACACTATCTGAAGGGCGTGCAGCCCGGCATCAATCTGCCGTTCAGCTTTCGTAATCAACTGGTGGGAGCGATTGGGGTTTCCGGCGATCCGGCCCAGGTGCGAGCCTATGGTGAGCTGGTGAAAATGGCGGCAGAGCTGATGGTGGAACAGGCTGCGATGCTCGATCAACATCAGTGGGAAAAGCGTTACCGGGAAGAACTGGCCAACCAACTGCTGCAAGGGCACAGTGAACCTGGTTCGCGCGAGGCGATGGCGGCCTATTTAGAGCTGGATCTGCAACAGCCACGCATTGTCTGGCTGCTAGAGCTGTATGAACCGCAGCCGCAGGTACTGAGAGGCTTGCTGGCAGAGCTGGAGATCACCCAGCGTGAGGCGCTGATCACCATGACCAGCTTTAATGAACTTGTGCTCTTGCGCCCGGCCTGTATGAAACAGGGCGTGTGGGACGTACAGCAGGAGCGCAAGCTGGCCCAGCAGCTCCAGCATGAGATCCAGCAACGCTTTGGCCTGCGGTTGATCGTCGGGGGCTTTTACAGTGGTGAGGAGGGCGTCTATCGCTCCATTCAGACCGCAAGAGCAGTGCAAACCATGGCGCACCGTCTCAAACTGGTCCAGCACACGCTGTTTTATGATGACTACCCGCTGCCCTCGCTGCTGTGCGATTTAGGAGAGGATTGGCGAGCGCAGGAGCTTTCACGGCCCTGGCGGCAATTGAGCGCCCAGGATGAAAAAGGGATGCTGAGAAACACGCTGCGCCACTATTTCAATCAGAATTGTGACCAAACCAAGACTGCGGCACAGCTGCATATTCACGTTAACACCCTGCGTTACCGCCTACAGCGCGTAGAAAAAACGACTGGCCTGAAGATCAACCAATTGGCGGACGTCTTGCAACTGTATATCGGGATGTTAATGCAGGATTGAATTGTGTGAATGCACAAAATAACGTTGTTTTTTACCCTTTTGTTTGTGTCTATCGCTAAAGAATTTCCGATGTCGGCAGGGTATGGTATTCACTAACCGATGCAGTGGCATCCTCTGAAGATTAAGGCGCTGTCGATGAACACCCTACAGAAAGTGGTAATTGCCCCCGACTCCTTTAAAGAGAGCCTGAGTGCTCAGGGTGTCGCAGAAGCGATCGAGCGTGGTTTCCGGCAAATCTATCCGCAGGCGCACTATGTGTTGCTGCCCATGGCGGACGGAGGCGAGGGCACCGTCGATGCGATGGTGGCCGCTACCGGTGGGGAAATCATCAATGTGCAGGTTAGCGGGCCGCAGGGCAAACCTACAGCAGCATTTTATGGTCTGCTGGGGGAAGGGAAAACCGCAGTGATCGAAATGGCAGCCGCGTCCGGGCTGCATCTGGTGGCGGGTGACGAACGCGATCCGTTAGTGACCAGCAGTTTTGGCACCGGTGAGCTGATCCTGGCGGCACTGCAACAAGGTGTAGACTCGATCATCTTGGGGATCGGCGGCAGCGCAACCAACGATGGCGGGGCGGGCATGATGCAGGCGCTGGGCGCTAAGCTACTCGACCACCGCAATCAAGAATTACGGCCCGGTGGTGCGGCGTTGGCGCAACTGGCGCATATCGATCTCAGCCAACTGGATCCCCGCTTGCAGCAGGTGAAGATCACGGTAGCCTGTGACGTGGATAACCCGCTGTGTGGCGATCACGGGGCTTCAGCAATCTTCGGCCCACAAAAAGGGGCCACGCCGGAGAAGGTGCGGCAACTGGACAAGGCGCTGCATCATTACGGCACGCTCCTGGAGCAGAGCACCGGGCGCAAGGTATTGCAGGTGCCCGGCTCGGGTGCTGCCGGGGGCATGGGAGCGGCACTGATCGGTTTTCTGGCAGCTGAGCTGCGGCCAGGCATCGAAATCGTAATCGAAACGCTGCATCTGGAAGACGCGGTACGTAATGCTGACTTAGTGATCACTGGCGAAGGGCGGCTCGACAGCCAGTCGATCCACGGCAAAACCCCGATCGGCGTTGCGCGGGTAGCCAAGCGCCACCAATTACCGGTGATTGCCATTGCCGGTAGCCTGTCAAAAGACTATCAGGTGGTGCATCAACACGGCATCGATGCCGCTTTCTCGGTGATCGACCGCATCGTGACGCTGCCAGAGGCGCTGGCGGACGCGGCCCATAACCTGGAAGTCACGGCGCGCAACGTGGCTGCCGTCTGGCAGTTGGCGCAAAAATAACCCCCGTTTTACCTGTTACTGATATAGGTTCCGGTCCGGCGCTTTTCCGTTACAATAGGCCGCATGAGTGGCTGTTAATACGCTGAGAAATAACAGGGTATTTGCCGGGAAGGACAAGGGGATCGGAATGAAACAAGAGAAACACGGGGTATTGCTGGTGAATCTGGGGACGCCAGAGGCACCTACCCCGCAGGCGGTAAAACGCTATCTGAAAGAATTTCTCAGTGACAACCGGGTGGTCGACACTGCGCCGCTGATCTGGTGGCCAATTCTTAACGGCATCATTCTGCCGATCCGTTCACCGCGTGTGGCAAAGCTTTATCAATCTGTCTGGATGGACGAAGGTTCACCGTTACTGGTCTACAGCCGTCGCCAACAGCGGGAGCTGGCGGCGCGTATGCCGAATACCCCGGTGGAACTGGGTATGAGCTACGGATCACCCAGTCTGGCACAGGCGATCGACAGCCTATTGGCACAGGGCGTGACCAATCTGGTGGTGTTGCCGCTGTATCCGCAATATTCGTGCTCGACCAGCGCCGCAGTCTGGGATGGTGTTGCGCGGGTGCTGAAAGGCTATCGCCGCCTGCCATCGATTGGCTTTATCCGTGACTATGCCGAGCACCCAGCGTATATCCTGGCCTTGCAGCAAAGCGTTGAGCGGGCGTTCGCCGAACACGGTAAGCCCGACCGCCTGGTGATGTCGTTCCACGGTATTCCCAAACGCTACGCCACGCTGGGTGATGATTATCCGCAACGTTGCGAAGATACCTACCGCGCGTTGGCGGCGGCCATACCGCTGGCCCCAGATCGGGTGATGATGACCTATCAATCGCGCTTCGGTCGGGAGCCCTGGCTGACGCCGTACACCGACGAAACCCTGAAGAGTCTGCCAGCGCAAGGCGTGAAGCATATCCAACTGATCTGCCCCGGCTTTTCTGCGGATTGCCTGGAAACGCTGGAGGAGATCAAAGAGCAGAACCGCGAAATCTTCCTGGAGGCGGGTGGCGAGAAGTTTGAATACATCCCGGCACTCAATGATGACGCCGCCCATATCGATATGATGCAACAGCTGGTGGGGCAACGCCTGTAATCAAGCCGGCTTTTCACCGCTCGGCTGGCAAAATGCTCACGTGAAAACGCAGCAATCAGGCAGGAATGTGCTAACATTCCTGCCTGTTCACCGCAACTCACCGCCAATCACATGAAATTTCCTGGTAAACGTAAATCCAAACATTATTTTCCGGTCAACGCTCGCGATCCGTTATTGCAGCAGACACAGCCTGAAAATGAAGTCAGTACCTCTTATGTCGTCGGTATCGATCAGACGCTGGTGGATATCGAAGCTAAAGTGGATGACGCGTTTGTCGAACGCTACGGACTTAGCCTGGGCCATTCGCTGGTCATTGAAGACGACGTTGCCGAGGCGCTGTATCAGGAACTGAGCGACAATAACCTGATCACCCATCAATTTGCCGGTGGCACCATCGGTAACACCCTGCACAACTACTCGGTACTGGCGGACGATCGTTCCGTGCTGCTCGGCGTGATGTGCAGCAACGTCAAAATTGGCAGCTATGCCTATCGCTATCTGTGCAACACCTCCAGCCGTACCGATCTCAACTACCTGCAAGCGGTGGATGGAGCCATTGGCCGCTGCTTTACGCTGATTAGCGAGAGCGGCGAGCGCACCTTTGCCATCAGCCCAGGCCAGATGAACCAGCTACGCCCGGAAAGCATTCCTGAAGAGGTGATCGCAGGGGCTGCCGCGTTGGTACTGACCTCCTATCTGGTGCGTTGCAAACCCGGTGAACCCATGCCGGAAGCCACCAGGCAGGCGATCACGTTTGCCAAAAAGCATGATGTGCCGGTGGTGCTGACGCTGGGCACCAAGTACGTCATTGCGGATAATCCGTTGTGGTGGCGTGATTTTCTCAGAGAGCATGTCTCCATTCTGGCGATGAACGAAGATGAGGCGTTGGAACTCACTGGGTTGAGCGATCCGCTGATGGCCTCAGAGATGGCATTGGACTGGGTAGATTTGGTGTTGTGTACCGCTGGGCCAAACGGTCTGTATATGGCAGGTTACACCGAAGAGGCCAACAAGCGTGAAACCCAGCATCCGCTGTTGCCGGGCCATATCGCCGAGTTTAACCGCTTTGAATTCAGCCGTGCGATGCGCCGTGCAAGCTGCGAAAACGCGCTCAAGGTCTATTCGCATATCGCCCCGTATATGGGCGGCCCGGAAAAGATCATGAATACCAACGGTGCGGGCGACGGTGCGCTGTCTGCGCTGCTGCATGATATCGCCGCTAACGGCTATCACCGTAACAACGTGCCAAACTCCAGCAAGCATGTGCGTAGCTACCTGACCTATTCTTCATTGGCGCAGGTCTGCAAATATGCTAACCGCGTTAGCTATCAGGTACTTAACCAGCACTCTCCACGTTTGACCCGTGGGTTGCCGGAGCGGGAAGACAGTCTGGAAGAGTCTTACTGGGAACGGTAACCAACAACCGGTAAGAGCGCTGTTTTAGCGCTCTTACCGGCTTAATGGCGTCAGATTGGGCAGGCGGCCAGTTTCTCTTCGTCCGACAGCGAATCGAGCTTGAGGATATTCAACATGCTGTTGGCGATCTCGCGTTCACCCATCACCACCTGATCGGCACCCCGGTCGGAAATATACGAAACCTCGTCGTCGTAATGAGCGCGGGCGATAATCTCCAGAGTAGGGCGCTTGGTGCGGGCCGAGGCCACGATCTCACCGGCTTCATAACCGTTGGGAATGGTCAGCAGCAGCCAGCGTGCGCAGTCGAGCCGCGCCAGTTCCATGATCTCGGGATTGGCCGCATTGCCTAACACCGCTTTGATCCCTTGAGCGCGCAGCGCTTCAACCCGTGGGCGAGAGTTTTCTATCACCACCATCGACACGCCTTCTTCGGTCAGCTTTGCCCCTAACAGGCTGCCAACACGACCATAACCGACTACGACGGCATGATTGCAGATATCGACCGGGATCTGCTTCTCTTCCTCCACCGCTTCTTCCAGGATCTGATCCTCGATGGTTTCCGTCTTGGCCAGATAGCGTTCCAGCAAGGTAAACAGCAGCGGGTTGAGCATGATTGACAGGATCGCCCCGGCCAGCACCAGATTGCGGCCATGCTGATCCATCATGCCTAGCGTGACCCCCAATCCGGCCAGGATAAAGGCGAATTCACCAATCTGTGCCAGGCTGGCGGAAATGGTCAGCGCGGTACGCTTGGAGTGACCGAACATTTTGACCAGCGCGAAGGCCGCCACCGATTTACCAAACAGGATAATCGCCAGCGTTGCCAACACCGCCAGCGGTTGGTTGATCAGGATCATCGGATCGAACAGCATACCGACCGAGACAAAGAACAGCACCGCAAAGGCGTCACGCAGCGGCAGCGTATCGTGTGCTGCGCGGTGGCTCAGTTCCGATTCGTTCAGCACCATACCGGCAAAGAAGGCACCCAGGGCAAACGAGACGTCAAACAGGCCGACAGCGCCGTAGGCAATACCCAGCGCCAGTGCCAACACTGCCAGCGTAAACAGCTCGCGCGAGCCGGTACTGGCGGTTTTTGCCAGGATCCAAGGCACCACTCGGCGGCCAACGATAATCATCAGCGCGATAAAGGCGATAACCTTGCCAATGGTGATGGCCAGCTCGGTGAGCAGCTGTGTGGTGCTGGCGGTATCGCTGTTGAGCATATTGGCAAACGCCGGCAGCAGCACCAGGGCCAACACCATGGCCAAATCTTCGACAATCAGCCAGCCGATGGCGATCTGCCCGCGTTGGCTGTCGATCAGTTGCCGTTCTTCCAGGGCGCGCAGCAGTACCACGGTACTGGCGGTGGACAGACACAGGCCGAACACCAGGCCGGAAACCAAATCCCAGCCCATCAGTTTGGACAACCCCATCCCCAACACCGTCGCGACGGCGATTTGGGCAATGGCCCCAGGGATAGCGATATTTTTTACAGCGAGGAGATCTTTAAGCGAGAAATGGAGACCAACACCGAACATCAGCAGGATCACCCCAATCTCCGCGAGTTCCGGCGCTAACGAGGTATCAGCGACGAAACCGGGGGTAAACGGGCCGGCAAGAACGCCTGCGGCCAGATACCCTACCAACGGGGAGATGCGCAGGCGGTTTGCCAGCATTCCGAAGAGGAAGGCGAGTACTAACCCTCCAACAATAGTGGTGATCAAGGGTGTTGAATTATGCATCCATACTCCTCTGGTTGTGCTCACGGGTGTTACGAAAGGATACATTTAGTTTATTGCATTTGTGCTTTCATTGCTTAGCTAATTTAGGGTTTTTTGTAAAAAACCAGACTATTCGTCTATTTTGGCAGAAGGAAGGGGAATTATGGCGTAATTGACCGGATTAAATGGGGTTTCGGAGTGGATAACCCGGTTTAACTTCTGCGCTAAACCGGGGTTGTATCAGGGTTATTGCTGGTTATGCTCCATATTTGGTAGCAATGCGGTGATAATGCCGATAAGCGGCAGGAATGCACAGATTTGATAAACCAGCTCGATGCTGGTCAAATCGGCGACATAACCAAGAACTGCCGCACCTAACCCGCCCATACCGAAAGCAAAACCGAAGAATAGCCCGGAAACCATCCCCACTTTGCCGGGGATCAGCTCCTGCGCATACACCAGAATGGCCGAGAAGGCCGAGGCCAGAATAACCCCGATGATCACCGTCAAAACCCCGGTCCAGTAGAGAGAAGCATGGGGTAAAGCCAAGGTAAAGGGAGCAGCACCCAGGATGGAGCCCCAAATGACATATTTACGTCCAAACTTATCACCCAAAGGCCCGCCAATGATGGTTCCTGCCGCTACGGCAAACAGGAAGGCAAACAGATGGAATTGGGCATTCTGTACCGAAACGCCGAACTTATGTATGAGATAAAAGGTGTAATAGCTACTAATGCTCGCCAAGTAGAAGTATTTGGAGAAGATCAGCACCAGCAGGATGCTTAAGGAGAACACTACGGTACGTTTTGGCAGCGGTTTGACCAGAGAAGCGGCTTTTGGCTTGCCTTGGGCCGCCCGATGTTGCTGCTTATACCATTTACTGACCTGCAACAAGACCACAATGGCCAGCAGCGTAGCCAGTGAGAACCAGGCGATATTGCCCTTGCCGTAGGGGGCAATAATCAGCGCGGCCAACAGCGGGCCGAGGGAACTGCCGAAGTTGCCGCCCACCTGGAACAGCGACTGGGCCAAACCGTGCCGTCCACCGGATGCCATGCGCGCCACGCGGGATGACTCAGGATGGAATACGGAGGAACCGGTGCCCACCAAAGCGGCCGCCAGCAGCACCAGAGGGAAAGTGTTGGCCACCGAAAGCAGCAGTAAGCCCGACAGGGTGAATCCCATGCCGATAGGCAGCGAATAAGGCTGCGGGTGTTTATCGGTGTAATAACCAATCAGCGGTTGTAGCAGTGAGGCGGTGAGCTGATAGGTCAGGGTGATCATCCCGATCTGCACAAAGCTGAGGCTAAAATCGGCTTGCAAAATCGGGTAAATCGCCACGATCAGCGATTGCATCATATCGTTGAGCAGGTGGGAAACGCTGATAGCACCGAGAATAGAGAACGCCGTGCCTTTGGCCGCGCTGCGGGTTACCGGTGGAATGTCCGTTTCACTACGGTCAGTCATATTATTATTAGCCTGGTAAGTGAGAGGAGAAAGCTGACATCTTATAACGTTCATCTTTCGTCCGACAACGGGGTAGCAGATTCTCTCTCGATCATTATGTGCTATTGGGAGTGCCGATAAAATTCGAACCGGCCGTGCCTTTCCGACATAATTTGACGTATGTCGCAAAAATTTGAAATTAGTTGCAGCCGATTCGCGTTACAATTTCGTCCTTATCAAAAAATACCCATTATTAACCATGGAGATCTGCCATGCGCTTTTCGCTTCACACCTCCGCATGTGCGTTGGCTGTTTCCCTGACGTTGTTTTCAGGAACAGTCAGTGCTTGGGAAAAGGATAAAACCTACGATATCACCATCCTGCACACCAACGATCATCACGGCCATTTCTGGCAGAACGATCATGGCGAGTACGGCCTGGGGGCGCAAAAGACGCTGGTGGACAGCATCCGTCAGGAAGTGGCGGCGAAAGGCGGTAGCGTGCTGTTGCTGTCCGGTGGGGACATCAATACCGGCGTGCCAGAATCGGATTTGCAGGATGCAGAACCCGATTTCCGTGGCATGACGCTGATCGGCTACGACGCGATGGCGATCGGCAACCACGAATTCGACAACCCGCTCAGCGTGTTGCGCCAGCAGGAGAAGTGGGCTTCTTTCCCGCTATTGTCCGCCAACATTTATCAAAAAAGCACTCAGCAACGCCTGTTCAAGCCTTATGCCCTGTTTGAAAAGCAAGGGGTGAAGATTGCGGTGATCGGCCTGACCACCGATGACACTGCAAAAATCGGCAACCCGGAATACTTTACCGATATCGAATTCCGTGTTCCGGCGCAAGAAGCCAAGCAGGTGGTGGAACAGCTGCGCAAAGATGAAAAGCCGGACGTGATTATCGCCGCTACCCACATGGGCCACTACGACGATGGTAACCATGGCTCTAACGCGCCGGGGGACGTGGAGATGGCACGTAGCCTGCCTACGGGCTACCTGGATATGATTGTCGGTGGGCATTCGCAAGATCCGGTCTGTATGGCGAGTGAAAACCACAAACAGGTGGATTACGTACCGGGCACGCCTTGCGCGCCAGATCGCCAAAACGGTACCTGGATCGTCCAGGCTCACGAATGGGGTAAATACGTTGGTCGTGCCGACTTCCAGTTCCGCAACGGCGAACTGAAACTGATGCATTACCAACTGATCCCGATCAACCTGAAGAAAAAGGTAGAGAAAGCCGACGGCACCAGCGAGCGGGTGTATTACACCCAACAGATCCAGGAAGATCCGTCGATGATGAAGTTGCTGACGCCGTTCCAGGACAAGGGCAAGGCTCAGTTGGAAGTGAAGGTGGGCAGCGTCAACGGCAAACTGGAAGGGGATCGCAGTAAAGTCCGCTTCGTGCAGACCAACCTTTCGCGCGTGCTGTTAGCTGCACAGATGGAACGCGCCAACGCAGACTTTGCCGTGATGAGCGGTGGTGGCGTGCGTGACTCGATCGAGGCCGGTGATATCACCTATAAAAACGTGCTCAAGGTGCAGCCGTTTGGCAACACGCTGGTGTATGTCGAAATGAAAGGCAGCGAGGTTGAGCCATATCTGGCAGCGGTAGCCAATATGAAGGTGGATTCCGGGGCCTATGCGCAGTTCGCCAACGTCAGCCTGGTGGCGGACGGCAAAGGCGTTAGCGACGTCAAGATCAAGGGAGAACCCTTACAGGCAGACAAGACCTATCGTATGGCGACACTGAACTTCAATGCCCTGGGTGGCGATGGTTATCCGAAGATTGATACCCTGCCAAGCTACGTCAATACCGGCTTTATCGATGCGGAAGTGCTCAAGCAGTATATCGAAAAGCACTCACCGCTGGATGCTGCGGCGTACGAGCCTAAAGGCGAGATCGTTTACAAGTAAGGTACTAGGCCGTTGCTGAGTAAGGTAACGGCCTACTGTGTTCAGTCCCGTTTGGCGATCTCGGCGAAGGTGCCGGACAACAGACGGCACAAATCGCTGGCCGCCAATTCAATATCCAACCCGCGTTTGCCGCCTGAAACGAAAATGGTGGCAAACTGTTGCGCTGGGCTGTCGATTACCGTGGGCAAACGTTTCTTTTGCCCGAGTGGGCTGATCCCGCCGACAAGATAACCCGTCACCCGTTGAGCCACTGTCGGATCGGCCATTTCGGCTTTCTTGGCCCCTAGCGCTTTCGCCACCTTCTTCAAATCCAACTGGGTCGCTACTGGCGTTACCGCAACGGCCAGGTTTTTCGCGTCACCATTGAGGGCCACCAACAGCGTTTTGTAGACCTGTTCGGCGTTCAACCCCAGCTTTTTTACCACCTCGTCACCAAAGTTGGTTTCTTCGCTATCGTGGTGATACGCGTGGAGGGTGAAGGCCACCTTTTGTTTTTCAAGCAGAACCACTGCGGGTGTCATAATTTCTTTTCCAAAACTGTGGGAAGTTGTCATCGGTGGCAACGAAACGATAAAAATGGAGCCGAATGAGCAACCTGTGCCAAGGAGGATGAAAGGCAGTTGCCAATAGGTTCGTCAGGTTGCTACCCTGTCTATTGTAATCGTTAACACGGTTACAATGCGTATAACTAAAATATGAAAAATTCCTCTTTGACTGGCCAATAGCGATATTGGCCACTTTTTTATCGTGCCTGCAGCATGGCCGGTAAATTGTCTTCGCCATACAGATGCAAAGCGCCGACCGCCACCACATAGTTGCCCGGCGGTAACGCTTCCAGCTTTTGCTGCCAGTGGCGATTGCGGCGGTGCATCAAGACGTCGTACAACTCGGCACTGAAGGTGGAGGGTAGCGTTTCCAACGTGGCGTTCGGTTTGGCGTCCAGCCACCAGCTCACCATGGTTTGCAGCAAACGGGCGTTGGTGTGCCAGTGCTCTAACGTATCGTGCAGCAGGGCCATACCGCCTTCTGGCAGTTGTTCCAGCATGCTTAGCTGTTCTTCGGCCCCTTCCAGTTCGATCACTGGCATCTGCTGTACTTTAGCGGCTTGCAATAGCTGATAATCAATTCCGTATTCGGCGCGTAAACCCAGCCGCTGTGCCTGCCGCGCTTGCATCATCAGCGCTACCTGCCAGCCGGGAAGGGCAGAGAAGCTCTCTACATCCGCCCCCAGCTCCTGGCATAGCACCCGTAACCGTTGGAATTCTTCATCGCCAAGACGCTCTTCAAGTTCGAGTTGGGGTTCAGCGTGGCCAAATGGCGAGGAGGAGCCGGTTATATCGGCCTCAACGATCAGCGCATCGGCCTGGCGCAGGCGTGTTGCCAACCGGGCAGGCAGGGGCGACATATCGACGGTGCCCATATGAATGCTGCCGACCAAATGCAGTTGGCGATTTCCCGTTAGCTTGATGTCCAAGGCCGGGTAGGTGTAGCTCTGCGGGGAAATAATACCGAGAAAGGTAGCAATGCGGCGTAACAGTTGACCCATACAGCGTGGCTCCTGATCCTTTCCACCAGCGTGCAGGATGGCTGCTGGCTTTTCCCCATGCTAAACGCTAAGTGGCTGACAATAAAGCCCGAGGGCAGAGGAATTATCTCAAAAGGCCGGAGCGCGATGGGTTGCGCCCCGGTTGAGGGTTACTGCTTGGGTTTAAAACGCAGCAATCGGTTGGCGTTGCTGACCACGGTAATGGAGGAGAGTGCCATTGCCGCGCCAGCGACCACTGGGCTGAGCAGGGTGCCCGTCAGCGGATACAGCACACCGGCGGCAATGGGAATGCCAAGTGCGTTGTAGATAAATGCCCCGAGCAGGTTCTGCTTCATATTACGCAGCGTTGCCTTCGACAAGGCCAGCGCGTCCGCCACGCCGTTCAGGCTGTGACGCATCAGGGTGATCGCCGCAGTTTCGATGGCGATATCACTGCCGCCGCCCATGGCGATCCCGACATCGGCCTGAGCCAGAGCAGGGGCGTCGTTGATGCCGTCACCGACCATCGCTACCCGGTGGCCCTGAGCCTGCAACTGCTTGATCGCTTCGGCCTTACCGTCGGGTAACACGCCAGCAATCACGCGGTCAATACCGGCCTCTTTGGCAATCGCGTTGGCGGTTACCGGGTTATCGCCCGTTAACATCAACAGTTGATAGCCTTGCTGATGCAGGCGCTGTAGCGCGCTCACGCTGTCACTGCGTAACGGATCGCGGATGGCGATCAGCGCGGCAGGTTTGCCGTTGGCGGCCAGCAGCACCGGCGTGATACCGCGTTCAGCCTGTTGCTGTATCTGCTGCGTGAGCTCATCGGTCGCGATCTGATTCTCTTGCAACAGCTTGGCGTTACCCAGCAACAGCTGTACGCCCTCAACCTCACCGCTGACGCCGGAGCCGCGCAACGTCCTGAATTGCTCTACCGTAGGCAGTGTCTGCCCTTTAGCCTGTTCGACGATGGCACGGGCCAGCGGGTGGTTAGCCCCTTGTTCCAGTGCTGCGGCCCAACGCAAGGCCTGCTGTTCATCCACTTGGTTAAAGGTGATGATTTCCACCACGCGCGGCTGGCCTTCCGTCAGAGTACCGGTTTTATCGAACACCAACGTATCGAGATTGCTGGCCTGCTGCAGCGCATCGGCGTCACGCACCAGCACGCCAAACTCCGCGGCCCGGCCAACGCCAGAGATAATTGACATCGGCGTTGCCAGCCCCAAGGCGCAAGGGCAGGCGATGATTAGCACCGTGGTGGCGATCACCAGGGTGTAGACCAACTGCGGTTGTGGGCCAAAGAAATACCAGATGGCGGCGCTGAACAGGGCGATGGCGACCACGGTGGGCACAAATACCGCCGAGATGCGGTCTGCCAGCTTACCGATTTCCGGTTTGCTGCTTTGCGCCTGACGCACCAGCTTGATAATACGTGCCAGCGTGGTTTGGGTGCCAATGGCCGCCGCGCGAAACAGTACGCTGCCGTCGTCTACCACCGTACCAGCATGCACCGTATCGCCGACGCCTTTTTGCTGCGGCAACGCTTCGCCGGTCAGCATGGCTTCATCGATCCACACTTCGCCCTGCACGATCTCGCCGTCAACCGGGATGCGATCGCCAGTCGTCAGGCGCAAGGTCATGCCCAATTGCACCTCTGCCAGCGGGATACTTTGCTCCCCCTGTTCTGTGACCAGCCTGGCGGTTGGCGGAGTGAGATCCAGTAGCCGTTCCAGCGCCTGGGAAGAACGCTGCCGCGCGCGCTGCTCCATGGCATGACCAAGGTTGATCAGGCCGATGATCATCGCGCTGGCTTCGTAATACAGGTGCCGTGCCTCCATGGGGAAGAAGTCTGGCCACAGGTTGACGCTGATGGAGTATAACCAGGCGGCACCTGTCCCCAAGGCGACCAGCGTATCCATAGTGGCGCTGCCGTTCATCAACGATCGCCAGGCATTGCGGTAGAAGTGGCCACCGGCAAACACCATCACCGCCAGAGTAATGATGCCGACTATCAGCCACGGCCGCTGGGTTTCTGGCGTCAGCGACATACTGCCGCCAAACACGCCCCAGGCCATCAACGGCACGCCCACCGCCAAGCCTAATGCGGCCTGCCAACGGAAACGTTTCATATTAGCCTGTGCGGTTTGCTGTTGGCGTTCACGGCGCTTGGTTTCGTCCTGGATCATCTCTGCGCCATAGCCAGCTTTCTCTACCGCCGCGACCAACGCCTGCGGTGTGGCTTTACCGGTGATCAGTGCGCTGCGTTCCGCCAGGTTTACCCGCGCCAGCTCAACGCCCGGGACGTTCTGTAACGCCGTCTGGACTTTATTGACGCAGCTGGCACAGGTCATGCCGTTGAGCAACAGTTGGATGCTATCGTCAGTCTCGCTTGCCGGAAGTGAAGAGGGGGCCGCTGCCTGGGTTTCCGGCAAGGTTGGGGCAGATTCAGTCAGCGGCTCAGTTTTTGGGTGGCTATTGGCTCCCGCCTGGCTGGCGTGATAGCCCGCATCCTCGACCGCTGCGATGAGCTGTTCTGGAGTGGCATCGCCATAGACTTTGGCCCCCTCAATGGTCACGTCGGCGGCGATCACGCCCGGCACCGCTTCCAGCGCTTTACGGGTGCTGCCCACGCAATGCATGCAGGAGAGGCCGGAAAGTTGTAACTCGGTGTCTGCCTGATGGGCGATTTCTGCCTGGTAGCCAGCGGCAACGACGCTGTCAATCAGCTCGGTAGCCGGGGCTGCACCGGTGATTTTAGCGTAGTGAACGTTGACGTTGGCCTGTTCGACGTCCGCGCGACTTTCCAAGGCTTTTTTCACCTTTTGCGCGCAGTTCATGCAGGAGAGCCCCTGCAACGCCAGCACGGTAGTTTGTGACATGATGGTTTTCCTCGCAAAATAATGGCGGTGGACCGCCTAGGTTCTTTTGATTGAGAATGATCTTAAACCTTCCAGCAAGGGGAAGGTCAATAGAATATTATTTTGATAGAAAAGGATTTGTATTAACGCTGTCTACAACTCGGCCACGCTCCGACATCAGGCCCGAATTTTGCGGGGTTTTCTTTGGGTATAAAAAAACCAGCCCGAAGGCTGGTTTAAGCGTCTTAGCAATATTTTACTTCATGTTGTTCGCTGACCACATCCCCGTGATTGGTCGGGCAAACAACGCCAGCACAGCGATAAGGCTCACTTCAATGGAGATTGACCAGCAAATGTGGCCGATCAGTTCACTCCAGAACTCATACCCATTCAGGTTCCAGAGCCAGCCAGTTTCACCTGAGAGATAGGCGGGATGCCTGAATCCTAGCGCCGGGATGAGGAAACCGTGCATGACCAGCGTGATCACAATACCGTAAGCCGCACCATACCAGAGCCTGATTTTGGGCGTATAAGCCGAAACCAGAACGTAAAGGCCCGCAAAGATGAAGCTGAACATCCAGTGATAAAGCATCACTGCGCCGGGGATCGTTACGCTCTGATAAACATAATCCATAGAATGGGAGTTAATTCCCAGCCAGCCAAGCCAGGCATCAATGTTAAGGGCGGGCGGCGATGCCTCACCGACGATGCGCGGCGGCATATTAGCCTCTGAGCCTGACTTCACCAGCGAACTGATCGCGCCACCGATGAAGGTTGCCCACAAAAAAATACGTAAATTAACTTTACTACAAATGTTCATAACTCCACGTCCGTGAAAAGGAAAAATGAGGTTTGATTATATGTTACGAGCGTGTTGCTGCGTATTACTGAAAGCATCGAGATATGACAATCTTTTCAGGTACAGCCCCGTCAGGCGATATACGGACTGTATTTGGTGAGTATTTGCCTTGTGTCTTCGCCCCCGTTGCCGCAACCCTATTTCCCAGGAGGTTGACGATATTATCAAAACGTGGGGATCCGGACGGATGCGATAAGTTTAAATCCTCTTGCTAGCATGTCCCTGCGTCCACAGATAGAAGGTCAAAAGGGGGTAATTGGGGAGTAATGGGGTTATAATTTATTGAGTTACTACTGTCACTTGGGTGCAGTGGGGTACATGGACCTTCCTGCAAGGGTAAGGTCAAGGGGGATAAAGTGAATATCAGCGACGTTGCCAAAAAAACCGGTTTGACCAGCAAAGCCATCCGTTTTTATGAAGAGAAAGGATTGGTGACCGCCCCGATCCGTACGGACAACGGCTACCGCAGCTACAGCGCCAGGCATATTGAAGAACTGACGTTATTGCGCCAGGCTCGCCAGGTGGGGTTCAACCTTGACGAGTGCCGTGAACTGGTCGCGTTGTTCAACGATCCGGCGCGGCACAGTGCCGATGTCAAAGCCCGCACGCTGCAGAAAGTCGCCGATATCGAAAAGCACATCAGCGAACTGGGGGAAATGCGCCAACGCCTGCTGGCGCTGGCGGATCAATGCCCTGGCGATGAAGGCGCAGAGTGCCCGATCATTAATAATCTGGCAGGCTGCTGCCACCAAGGCTAGCGGATAATGGCGCGGATCACCAAGGTGGTGCCTTCGACCGCCACCACTTCAACTTCGGTGCCGATTGGCAGATCCTCATTGGCTTGCGCGCGCCAACTGCTGTCGGCGATATTGATGCGGCCATGGCCGTTATGCATCGCCTCGGTCAGCGTGGCGCGGGTGCCGATCAGTTGACGGTTGCGCTGGTTGAGTACCGGTGAACCGCTGGTTGCCGTTGGCCGCTTGCGCAGCCAGTACCACCATAGATAGGCCACGGCGATGGTCATCACGGCAAACAGCGAGCCTTGCCACTCCCAACTCAACTCCGGCAGCAGCCAGATAATCACCCCGACAATCACCGCAGAAACGCCGCTCCACAGCAGATAGCCGCTGGCACCGAGCATTTCCGCGGCCAACAGCAGCCCGCCTAGCGAGATCCAGAACCATTGTGGGTTTGCTGCGATCTGTTCCAGCATAATTACTTACCTTTGCTGTCTTTCAGCAATTCAGTAATACCGCCGATAGAGCCCAGCAGGCTGCTGGCATCCAGCGGCATCATGATCACTTTGCTGTTATTGGCCGAGCCAATCTTCTGCAATGCGTCGGTGTATTTCTGGGCTACAAAGTAGTTAATCGCCTGGATATTACCGGTGGCGATCGCGTCAGATACCAGTTGGGTTGCCCGTGCTTCTGCTTCGGCGGCACGTTCACGCGCTTCTGCCTGCAAGAACGCCGACTGGCGCTCGCCTTCGGCTTTCAGGATCTGTGATTGCTTATCCCCTTCGGCGCGCAAGATCGCGGCTTGGCGTACCCCTTCCGCTTCCAGAATGTCGGCACGTTTGGTTCGTTCGGCCTTCATCTGGGCGTTCATCGCCACAATCAGTTCGGCCGGTGGACGAACGTCACGGATTTCGATACGGGTAATTTTGACGCCCCAAGGGTTGGTGGCCTCATCGACGATATGCAGCAGGCGGCTGTTGATACTATCGCGCTGTGACAGCATTTCGTCGAGCTCCATGGAACCGAGCACGGTACGGAAGTTGGTCATGGTCAGGTTAACGATCGCCTGCTCGAGGTTACTGACCTCATAGGCGGCACGAGCCGGATCGACCACCTGGATAAAGCAAACGGCATCGATTGACACGTTGGCGTTATCGCGCGAGATAATTTCCTGGGAAGGGATATCCAGCACCTGCTCCATCATATTGATCTTGCGGCCAATACGATCCATAAAAGGCACTACCAGGTTTAAACCCGGCATCAGCGTTTTGGTATAACGGCCGAAGCGCTCTACCGTCCATTGGAAGCCTTGCGGGACAATTTTGATGCTTGAAAAGACGATAATCAGCGCGACAACGATCACGATCGGAATAATGGTAAACATGGCACAACCTCCTGTCAGACATATTGCTAGATATTACGCCAGTGACAGAGGGAATGCCTAATACATCACCAGGATAAGACTGTTTTTTGCAGAAAACCTCAGGATCTCACGGCGAATACGCCGTTTCTATCAGGTTTGCTGCCGATTAGGTAACTTCAGGCCCAGAAGCGATAAAATCGCGTGTTAAACGGGTAAATCAATACCTTGCAGAAAGCCGGTGATGCGTTCATCGCGTCGTTGGAACAGCGTGACAATTTCTTCCACGGCTTTACCACAGTCGTTACGCCAGGCCAGAGAGAGCGGTGACGGTTGCCGCTGATTGACGACGTCACGGGTGATCAACTGGCCGCTATCCAGATAGGGTTGGCACAGATTTTTCGGCAAGAACCCGACGCCCAGCCCCTGCAGGTGGCATTCGAGTTTACTGCGCAGATCAGGCACCTTGATCTCTTTTTGGCCGGGCAGCAGCCAGGCAACGCGTTTGGTCAGGTTGCGCGAAGTATCTTCCACGTTGATTGCCGGGTAGCTGCGCAGCCGATCTTCGTGCAGTGCCGTGTCCTGGCAGGCCGCGAGCGGATGATCTGGCGTGACCACAAAAGCCCAACTGATCCCCCCCAATTTCAAGACGCTGACGTCATTGGCCAGTGATTCAGAGCCGGTGGTGCCAATGGCCAGCTGAAAATCCCCGTGTAACAACGAATCCCATACTCCCATATACACCTGACGCGAGATATGAAACTGCGTGAAGGGATAACGCTGTTGCAGGTAGGCCAACAGCCGGGCGACGCTTAGCGGGTTGTACAGCAGGTTGTTGATTACGATGTTGACCTGATGCTCCACGCCGTCGTTGATCTGGCGTAGCTCATCGGGCATGGAGTCGAGCCAGTTGTGCCATTGGCGGCAACGTTCCAGCAGGTATTCACCTGCGGGTGTCAGGTTTACGCTGCGGGTGGTGCGGATGAACAGCTGGGTGCCGATGCTTTCTTCCAACGTTTTGATGCGGTAACTGATGGTGGCAGTGGTCTTGTGCAGTAATTCGGCGGCGCGGGAAAAGCTCTGGCATTCCGCGACTTTGATAAACGATCTAATTGTTTCGTGATCCAGCATATCGATTCCTTAACCGGTGCGGCCATCGTTCTCCTAGTGTTGCAAAAGAATTTACTTACCTTAGTTGCCTTGGGTTAGTCATAAAGCCGCTTACCGTGATCTCGCTCACGTTTTATTGCCCTTCCTCTGCTGAATACCGCTGAAAGTGACAACTCTGTTAACGAACTGTATCGCGGAGGTGTTTTTTTTAATGCCTTGATTATTAATTAAATATTTTCTGCTCGGCACAAAAAATGTGCAGCAGATCGTGTTGTGGAAAATTTTTCCAATATTAACTTTTAAAATTCAGGCGACCTGTCTAGAGTGAACCCATTCAGTCATGTTCCTTTTTGAAACGATCCTGGAGAAACTGATGGACCTGATTGCCGTTGAGTTAACGCCTGAAGCCTTTGCACCTTATGGGAATGTATTGCAGATCGAGGGCGCGCCCTTTTTCCATATTAATGGTGGGAAAACAGAACGATATCATGACCTTGCCAAGGTGGAGGTCGCCGATGACCATCGGGTGCTGGTCAGCATCAACCGATCTGAGCCTTGCGATCTGCCGTTGGAGTTCTCCGTGTTGGAGAAACACCCGTTGTCCTCGCAGGCTTTTATGCCGATGAAGGGAGAACGCTTTGTGGTGATTGTTGCTGAAGCCGGGGAAGGGGATGAAATTCCGTTACATACTTTGCGCGCCTTTATCACCAACGGTAAGCAAGGGGTGAATTATCACCGCAATGTTTGGCACCATCCGCTGTTTGCTTATGGCGCGATCACAGACTTTTTCACGGTCGATCGTGGCGGTGCCGACAACTGTATCGTCAAAGCATTGCCAGAGACTTACCGGGTTGTGCTTGGATAGCGCTGTCCCCAAGCGCACAGGCTGTTTATTATAGCGGAGAAACCTTGAGCTAAATAAGGAAAGCCTGAATGAACGAAGTACGCAGAAAGGGAAGACCAACGACAGAAGCAGGGGCGACGAAAGGCGCGCAGGCGTTGGATCGTGGGTTGGAGATCCTGCAGTTTCTGGCCAATGCCGGAGGAAGTTCGTCCGTTTCCGTGCTATCCGAGAAGTTGGAGTTACCGCTATCAACGACTTTCAGATTATTGAAAGTATTAGAGAAATCGGAATTCGTTTTTCAGGATCCCCAGCTTGGCTGGTGGCATATTGGCATCCAGTCGTTTACCGTCGGTGCGGCTTATATGAATGACCGGGACGTGGTTTCGGTGGCGGGCCCTTACATGCGGCGGCTGATGTTGCTATCAGGGGAAACCGCCAATCTGGCCATCAGGAATAACTTTGACGCCGTGCTGATCCGTCAATGTGAGTGCCAGGCCATGGTGCGGATGTGCGCGCCACTTGGCAGCCGCTTACCGCTGCACGCATCTGGGGCAGGGAAAGCACTGCTGTATCCGCTGGCGGAAGAGGAGATGCTGGATTTGTTTGTACGTTCGGGGCTGCACTCGTTTACCCCGAAGACCCTGACCAGCGTAAATCTATTACGTAAGGATTTAGCGCAATCGCAGGCGCAGGGCTATACCGTTGATGCTGAAGAGCACGCTCTTGGCCTGAATTGCCTGGCTTCGGCGATCTTTGACCGTAACAACAACGTCATTGCGGCCATCTCTATTTCAGGGCCTAGTTCGCGCGTTAGCAGCGATCGTTTCAAGGAACTGGGGGAGTTGGTGCGTGACGTAGCCAACGACATCAGTACCGCGCTAGGCGAGTCGCGCAGCAAGAAATAGCACGTTTAAAGCAAAACCTGTAGCCGCGATCGCGGCTGCAGGATGAGGTTACCTCCCCGTTTATTACCTGAACGGGTTTTTTTGAACTTATTTTAAGTTTGGAAAATTTTTCCAAAATTTAGGAGAACGTTGAGATGGCAATTATGCGAGCAGTAGATGCGGCAATGTACGTGTTGGCAAAGGAAGGCGTGAATACCGCATTCGGCGTGCCTGGCGCGGCGATCAACCCTTTCTATAACGCGATGCGTCAACACGGCGGCATCAAACACTATCTGGCGCGTCATGTTGAAGGCGCTTCCCATATGGCGGAAGGTTACACCAGAGCCAAAGCCGGCAATATCGGGGTGTGTCTCGGGACTTCGGGGCCTGCGGGAACGGACATGATCACCGCGCTTTACTCCGCCTCTGCCGATTCCATTCCCATTTTGTGCATCACCGGCCAGGCTCCCCGGGCACGTTTGCATAAGGAAGATTTTCAGGCGGTAGATATTGAATCGATCGCCAAGCCGGTCACCAAAATGGCGGTGACGGTCATGGAGCCGGCGCTGGTGCCCCGCGTGCTGCAGCAGGCATTCCATTTAATGCGCTCTGGCCGCCCAGGCCCGGTGCTGATCGATTTGCCTTATGACGTACAGATGGCCGAGATTGAGTTTGATCCGGAAACCTATTCCTCGCTGGGGGCTTACAAACCGGCGGCCACTGAAGCGCAGATCGACAAAGCCCTGGACATGCTGTGTGCCGCAAGCAAACCCTTGTTCATTGCCGGTGGCGGGATCTTCAACGCGGACGCGGCCGACCTGCTGCAAGAGCTGGCGGAGACCTGCAACGTACCGGTGATCCCAACGCTGATGGGCTGGGGCTGTATCCCGGACGATCACCCGTTGATGGCAGGGATGGCCGGGTTACAAACTTCACACCGTTACGGTAACGCCAACCTGCTGGATTCCGATCTGGTGTTTGGCATTGGCAACCGCTGGGCTAACCGCCATACCGGTTCGGTAGATAAATACACCGCCGGGCGTAAGGTGATCCACATCGATATCGAACCAACCCAGCTTGGCCGCGTGATCTGCCCGGATCTGGGCATTGTTTCCGATGCCAAAATCGCCCTGCAAATGTTAGTGGCAAGAGCTCGTGAACGTGCGGATCAAGGGACGCTGCCAGATCGCTCACAGTGGGTGGAAACCTGCCTCCAGCGCAAACAAACTCTGCTGCGTAAAACGCATTTCGATAACGTGCCAATCAAACCTCAGCGCGTTTACGAAGAGATGAACCGGGCGTTCGGGCGTGATGCTTGCTACGTCACCACTATCGGGCTTTCGCAGATCGCGGCGGCACAGATGCTGCACGTGTTCAAACCACGCCATTGGATTAATGCCGGGCAGGCGGGCCCATTAGGTTGGACTCTTCCTTCTGCTTTGGGCGTGTGTGCCGCCGATCCGCAGCGCAAAGTGATTGCGCTGTCGGGTGACTACGACTTCCAGTTCATGATCGAAGAGTTGGCCGTTGGCGCGCAGTTCAAGCTGCCGTACATCCACGTGGTGGTCAATAACGCCTATCTGGGGCTGATCCGCCAGTCGCAGCGCGGTTTTGATATGGATTACTGCGTCCAACTGTCCTATGAAAACATCAACAACCCGGAAGTGGGCGAATACGGTGTGGATCACGTCAAGGTAGTCGAAGGGTTGGGATGTAAAGCAATCCGCGTTGTTAAGCCTGAGGATATCGCTCCGGCCTTCCAACAGGCGCAAGAGTTGATGCGTCTGCATCAGGTTCCGGTGGTGGTGGAGATTATCCTCGAGCGGGTCACCAACATCTCGATGGGGACCGAGCTGGACAACGTCAATGAATTCGAACCCGTTGCCGAGTCGCCAGAAGATGCGCCGACCTCGGTCAGCTACTTCAACTATCAGTAAGGAGCAGGCTCATGCCGAAGTTTTCAGCCAACTTATCGATGTTGTTTAACGAAGTCGATTTTATGCAGCGTTTTCGTTGTGCCAAAGAGCAGGGATTCACGGCGATTGAATATATGTTTCCCTACGATTATTCCGTGCAGGCGTTGAGGGGCGCTCTGGAAGAGAATCAACTCACGCAGGTATTACAAAACCTGCCAGCCGGGGATTGGGCTGCGGGTGAGCGGGGTATCGCTTGCCTGCCAGGGCGCGAGTCCGAGTTTCGTGATGGCGTAGGTCTGGCGGTGGAATATGCCCGTGCGCTGGGCTGTGCGCAGATCAACTGCCTGATCGGTAACCCGGATAAGTCCGTCGCCAAACATAAGACCGATGAGATTGTGGTCGCTAACCTGAGCTATGCGGCAAGGGAGTTGGCCAAGGCGAATATTCGTCTGTTGATTGAACCGATCAATAAATACGATATGCCCGCCTTCTATCTGCAAACCACTCGTCAGGCGTTGGAGCTGATGGATTGGGTCGCGAGCCCTAACCTGTTTATTCAATACGATATCTATCACATGCAGCGCATGGAGGGCGAACTGGCCCAAACCATGGAAACGCTGTTACAGAAAATCGCGCATATCCAGGTTGCCGATAATCCGGGGCGCCATGAGCCAGGCACCGGGGAAATCAATTACGACTATCTGTTCCGCGCGCTGGACAAGATGGGCTATCGCGGTTGGATTGGCTGCGAATACAAACCTGCGACAACGACCGCTGCCGGCCTGTCATGGATTAAGCAATATCAACATTGAGGGACACATCATGAAAGTAGGCTTTATTGGTTTAGGGATCATGGGCACGCCAATGGCGGATAAGCTGATCGCAGGCGGCCATCAGCTGTATGCCAACACCTTGCATCAGGTTCCGCCGGAGCTGGTGGAAAAAGGGGCCATCGCCTGTGCTACTCCCAAGCAGGTGGCCGAGCAGGCTGACGTCATTTTCATTATGGTGCCCGATACGCCTCAGGTGGAAGAGGTGTTATTTGCGGCCAATGGCTGTGCCGAAGCGCCGCTCAAAAACAAGATCCTGGTGGATATGAGTTCTATCTCGCCGCTGGAGACCAAGGAGTTTGCCAAACGTATCAACCAACTGGGCGCCGATTACCTGGATGCGCCGGTCTCCGGTGGTGAAGTCGGGGCCAAGCAGGGCAGCTTGACCATTATGGTCGGCGGTGACGAAGGCGTATTTGGGCGGGTAAAACCGTTGCTGGCCCTGATGGGGAAAAACATTACGCTGGTCGGCGGCAATGGCGACGGCCAGACCTGCAAGGTCGCCAACCAGATTATTGTGGCCCTGACGATCGAAGCGGTATCCGAAGCGCTGATATTTGCTGCCAAAGCGGGTGCCGATCCGGCACGGGTCCGTGAAGCGCTGATGGGCGGCTTTGCCTCATCGCGCATTCTGGAAGTGCACGGTGAGCGGATGATTAAACGGACCTTTGAGCCGGGCTTCCGTATCTCCCTGCATCAAAAGGATCTCAATCTGGCGCTACAGGGTGCGAAGTCGTTGGCGCTCAGTTTGCCAAATACCGCCACTTGCCAGGAACTGTTCAATCTCTGTGCGGCCAATGGGGCCAAAGATCTGGACCATTCCGCGTTGGTACAGGCGTTGGAAATTATGGCTAACCATAAAGTGGCTGGCTAAAGAGTAAGGCTTAACAAGTTGCAGGTGCCTTCCGCCTGCAACTTGAATTCTGGTTACCGTATATTTGTTTAATGGTTATATTCCTGTCTGTCTTGGCCGTATTGGTATTTGACTAATATAAAGATTAGAACATCGGTTTGTTGTAGTGATAATAAGCAAAAAATTACCTACGCTATTTTCTTATATAATATAAGAAGGACCTGTCATGGAATCTATTAGCAATAAGCAGAGAGAGATTTACCAACGGCGCGGCTATCATGAGGATCTATTACCCAAAGAAGCGGATAAAAAAACCTGGAAGGGAATTAACTATTTTACCTTGTGGATGGGTTCGGTACATAACGTTCCCAACTATGTGGCCGTCGGGGGCTTCTTTATTCTTGGGCTTTCCACCTTAAGCATTATGGCCGCCATTATTCTCAGCGCCTTTATTATTGCCTTTGTGATGGTGATGAACGGCGTTGCCGGTTCGAAATACGGTATTCCTTTTGCCATGATCCTACGTGCCTCTTATGGCGTGCGTGGCGCGTTGTTTCCAGGGATCCTCAGAGGCTGCGTGGCCGCCATCATGTGGTTTGGCTTGCAGTGTTACGCAGGCTCGCTGGCCTTCCTGATCCTGATTGGCAAACTGTGGCCACAGTTTCTGACCTTGGGTGGGGATTTCAACCTGTTGGGGATCGGCCTGCCTGGGCTGATTGCCTTCCTGATTTTCTGGGCGGTGAACGTGGCTATCGGCCTGGGTGGTGGCAGCATTCTTAACAAGTTTACCGCGATCCTCAACCCCTGCATCTACGTGGTGTTTGGCGGCATGGCCATTTGGGCTATCTCCATCGCTGGCCTGGACAACATCATCGCCTATGTTCCAGCCAATGCTATAACGACTAACAACGGCGGCTTCATGTTCCTGGTGGTGATCAATGCGGTGGTGGCGGTATGGGCCGCTCCGGCGGTCAGCGCCTCGGACTTTACCCAGAATGCCAGCAGCTTCCGCCAGCAGGCTTGGGGGCAAACGCTGGGTCTGGTTGTGGGATATCTATTATTTGCCGTCGCCAGCGTCTGTATCCTGGCCGGGGCCAGTATTCATTACGGGGTTGATACCTGGAACGTGCTGGATATCGTGCAGAAATGGGACAGTATTTTCGCCTCGGTGTTTGCGGTGCTGGTGATCCTGATGACGACCATCTCAACCAACGCGACCGGTAACATCATTCCTGCGGGCTACCAGATTGCCGCCATCGCACCGAAAAAACTCACCTACAAAAATGGCGTGGTGATTGCCAGCATCATCAGCCTGATTATCTGCCCGTGGAAACTGATGGAGAATCAGGAAAGTATTTACCTGTTCCTGGATGTGATCGGCGGAATTTTAGGGCCGGTGATTGGTGTGATGATGGCGCATTATTTCATCGTGATGCGCAGCGAGATCGATCTAGACACCTTATATATCGAACCCGGTAATTATAAATACTACGATAACGGCTTTAACAGCGTGGCGTTTATTGTAACGCTGTTTGCCGTGTTGCTGTCGTTGGGCGGTAAGTTCATTGAGATACTCGAACCTTTATCACGGGTTTCCTGGTTTGTTGGCGTTATCAGCGCATTCTGTTTATATGCGCTACTCAAAAGTAGAACAGTAGTTAATCGGCAAGAATATACCTGAAGTGAATATGAGAAAGAAGTCAATAACCCTAAGCGTAATAATATGATACTTTAATTTCACGAAGGAGCATGATTATGTCATATGATTTAATTATCAAGAACGGTAAGGTTGTTTTAGAACATGATGCCATCATTACCGATATTGCGGTTAAAGAGGGCAAGATTGCTGCCGTCGGCAATGGTCTTACCGGCGCTAAAACGGAGATTGATGCCAGCGGAATGGTGGTGGCACCGGGCATGATCGACGCCCATGCGCATATGTCCGAACCGGGCCGTACCCATTGGGAAGGGTATGAAACCGGTACGCGAGCTGCGGCCAAGGGCGGTATCACCACCATGGTCGAAATGCCGCTCAACCAGTTGCCAGCCACGGTAGACAGAGCCTCGATAGAAATGAAGTTCTCGGCCGCAGAAGGCAAGCTCACCATCGATGCGGCCCAGTTTGGTGGCCTGGTTTCCTACAACCTGGATCGGCTACATGAACTCGATGAGATTGGCGTGGTGGCCTATAAATGCTTTGTAGCGACCTGTGGCGATCGCAGCGTCAGCAATGACTTCCGCGACGTGAACGACTTTGAATACTTCAAAGGTTTGCAGACCTTGGCCAAGCTGGATCAGTTGGTGGCGGTACACGCCGAAAACGCCCTGATTTGCGATGCGTTGGGGGAAGAGGCCAAGGCGGAAGGACGCGTAACGGCACACGATTATGTTGCCTCTCGCCCGGTATTTACCGAAGTTGAAGCGATCCGCCGGGTGCTGTATCTGGCCAAGGTCGCGGGTTGCCGCTTGCATATTTGCCACGTCAGTAGCCCGGAAGGGGTGGCAGAAGTGACTCGCGCTCGTCTGGAAGGGCAACAGGTCACCTGTGAGTCCTGCCCGCACTACTTCGTGCTGGATACCGACCAGTTTGAGGAAATTGGCACCCTGGCCAAGTGTTCACCGCCGATCCGCGATGCGCAGAACCAAAAAGGGCTGTGGGATAAGCTGTTTAACGGTGAGATAGACTGCCTGGTGTCTGACCACTCGCCATGCCCACCGGATATGAAAGCGGGCAATATCATGCAGGCCTGGGGCGGGATCGCCGGGATACAAAACTGCGTCGATATCATGTTCGATGAAGCGGTGCAGAAAAGGGGCATGTCACTGCCGGTGTTTGCCAAATTGATGGCGACCAACGCCGCCGATATTTTTGGTTTGAAGCATAAGGGGCGCATTGCTGTAGGGAAAGATGCCGATCTGGTGTTCATTCAACCCAACAGTAGCTACGTACTGGCTAGCGGCGATCTCGAGTATCGCCATAAGGTCAGCCCGTATGTGGGGCGGAAAATCAACGCCCGGGTGGCCAAAACCCTCCTGCGTGGCGAAGTGATTTACGATATCAAGGCGGGCTTTGGCGTTCGTCCGATCGGTAAATTTGTGCTTAAACATCAGCAATAACAGATGTTAATCAGCGCCCGTCACCGGGCGGGCGCATGAATGATGAGATATTGGATATGAAGGAAGCACCCATGAACGGGTTATGTGCCAGTCGTAGCAGTTGGTTATCGGGCCTGCAGTGGTTCTTTTTCATTTTCTGCAATACGGTGGTGATCCCGCCGACCCTGCAATCGGCATTCAACCTCTCCGCCGGCGTGACCTTTTGTATTACCCAATATACCTTTATCTCAACGGCGCTGGCCTGCCTGGCGCAGGTGTTTTTGGGCCATCGGCGAGCCATTATGGAAGGGCCAACGGGGTTATGGTGGGTGACCATTTTAACTCTGACCCTGGCGGAAGCGGCCAACGGCACGCCGCTGCCAGAAATTGGTGGCAGCCTTGCGGTGGGGATCCTGATCTCTGGCATTTTGACCATCCTGATTGGGGTTAGCGGCTTGGGGTTTCACCTGGCACGCCTGTTCCGTCCGGCGGTGATGGCTACGTTTATGTTTTTGCTGGGGGCGCAGTTAATCACCATCTTTATGAAAGGGATGCTGGGGTTACCTTTTGGCGTTTATACCGGCGTCGTGACCATTAACTACCCGGCCTTTTACTGGGCGTTGACGGTGTTGCTGCTGATTATCGCCATTATTGCCTTTTTACCGCGGGCGATCGGCAAATATGCGCTGTTAATCGGCACCCTGGTTGGCTGGGGCGTTTACAGCTGGTGGTTTGCACCCACCGGAACGCCTATCACGGGCAGCGATTGGGTGCTGTTCCCACTCGGGTGGCCGCAGGAATTACATGGGGGAATTGTGATCAGCGCCGTCCTGACCGGTTTGGTCAACGTGTCGAATAACTTTGCCGCCATTCGCGGCACCGATATTTTTTATGCGGACGGCCCGGCGGGCAGAAGCCTGTTCCGGCGTAGCTTTATGGTTTCAGGCGGACTGACTTGCCTGGCTGCTCCACTAGGCGTGGTGCCTTTCTCGCCTTTTGTCTCTTCCATTGGCCTGCTGACCCAGACACAAGACAGCAGCCAGCGCTCGTTTATTATTGGCAGCGTGGTATTCCTGTTGGTGGGGATGTTGACGCCGCTAGCGCAATTTTTCTGCAGTATTCCGCTCACGGTCAGCAGTGCCGTTATGTTGGCCTCTTATCTGCCTCTGCTGTTCTCCTCGGTGCTGTTTATCAACAAGATCGAATTGAATAGCCGCAACATTTATCGGCTGGCGCTACCGCTGTTTTTGGGCGTATTCCTGATGAGTATGCCTTCCTCCTTCTGGCAGGGGGTACCGATCACCATCAGGCCGCTATTCAGCAATGGCCTGTTGGTTGGTGTGCTGCTGGCGGTGTTGGTTGAGAATAGTATTCCGTGGGATAAGGTAAAACCACGTTAGCATTTATAATACAGCAATTAATCAATATTGTTTAAATTCCCACCGCCCTGTCTTTAATAACCAGGGCGAGTTAATCCAATGATACTGAAATAAAATCTGAAATAGCAGGATGCCAACCAAGGAGATCCGATATGGCGACCAATAATGCTGCGATTGATCAAGCTATTCTGGCCAGTCCCGACAAGGCTAAACTCTACCGTAAAATAGCCTGGCGAATTATGCCGATATTACTGATTAGCTATATCGTCGGTTATCTTGATCGCGTGGGGATATCATTTTCAAAGTTCCAAATGATGCCGGATATTCTGCAAGGTAATGTGTCGATGGCGGAGGCGGTTTATGGCCTCGGTGCCGGCGTATTTTTTATTGGTTATATTATCGCCGGTGTACCCAGTAATATCTTACTGAGTAAGTATGGTGCGCGGAAGGTCATTGCCCTGTTGATGTTGGTATGGGGCACGATCTCAATGCTGAGTATTTTTATTACCAATCCCACACAGTTTTATCTGGCACGATTCCTGCTGGGGTTAGCCGAAGCCGGCTTTTATCCGGGGGTGATCCTCTATCTGACACTGTGGTTCCCTTCAAGCCAGCGGGCAAAAATGACGGCGTTGTTTGTTTGCGGGATACCGGTAAGTAACATCATTGGTGGGCCACTTTGCGGTTGGATTATTGAAAACATGAATGGCATGTTTGAGCTGTCCGGTTGGCAATGGTTATTCTTTATCAGTGGGCCGCGTGCATTACTGATTGCGGTCGTCATTTTCTTCTTCCTGGATAATACCTATCAGAGTGCTAAGTGGCTCAGTCCACAAGAAAAAGAGATGATCACCCAAGATATGGTGCAGGGAACATCGAAAAAGATAGGTGCCGATGGCGCAGCGCAGGAGTGGACAATGAAGACCATGTTGAAGTCTTCTGCCTTCACTAAAATGTGGTTGATCTGTTTCTGCACGGTGATGGGGCAAGGGGGCTTGGCCTTCTGGGTGCCAACCATGATCCGTGATACGGGGGTAAGCTCGGTGTTGGATATCGGTTTGCTGACCATGCTGCCGTATATGCTGGCCGTTGTCGCTATGCTAATGGCTGCGCGCAGCTCTGACAAACATCGAGAAAGGCGTTGGCACATTATTGTTCCTTTCTGTATAGCTGCGGTTTCGCTGATCTTTATCGGCCTGTTCCCAGATAATAAAGTCATCGTAATGGTGGCATTATGTATTGCCGTCGCCTCCAGCCTGGTGCCTTCGCCCCTGTTCTGGAGTTTGCCAAATGCTATCTTTACCGGTACCTGCGCTGCCGCTGGGATAGCGTTAATTAACTCGATTGCCAATATAGGGGGCTTTATTTCTCCTTATATTATTGGTTACTTTAAAAATACTACGGAAAGTAATCTGGTCGCGATGTGTGTGCTATCCAGTATGATGATACTGGGGGCAATACTGACCTATAGCGTTCCGGCAAAACTGGTTAATAAATAATAGCCGATAGAATATCGGTTACTGATAGTCGCTCCGATTGATAAAAAACCATGCTCTCTCTGCCTATGTGGTGATCTATTTCATTGGCAGATGGGTATGGTTTTTTTATTGCCTAATGGTGAAGAGGATAATGTTTATGGTGGTGATATTAAAAGTGGGGAGAATAATAGGTGACCCGGTGTTGGGAAGATTGATTGCTGAATGAACAATAAGACTCTGTTTCAATCAAATAGGCCACGCGAAACTCAACGTGGCCTTGAAGCGGGGTTAGAAATCGACGTCGCGGTTGCAGTCTTTCGAGTAGATATAGCTAAACTCTTCCTGGCCCACCGCATAACCGGCTTGCGGAACGTAGGCAGCCATAAAGATGTAATCCCCTTTCTTGACCGGGATCCACTCGTTATCCAGGTTATACACCCCAGCACCGCTGAGAATATATGCCCCATGTTCCTGCACGTGGGTCTCGATGTAGCCATGGCTGGCACCTGGTTTGAAGGAAAGAATGTGGATGTTCATATCGAACCCCAGATCCTTAGGCAGCAGATCTTGCAGGATCACATCGCTCATCCCTTCATAGTGAATTTTTTCCAGCTTGTTGACGTTGTTGCTCACCACATGGGCTTCATAGCCCTTGATGCGGTTGTAGACTCGCTTGTAGAGGAACAGCTGGCTTGGCTTGCCGCCGTTGGTATTCTCCAGGCGCAGCATCACACCAGCAGGACAATACAGATAGCCGCCGGTGGTGAGTGGATAATCGGTGCTGTCGGCTGACGCGGTGATGTTACCTTCGATAACGTAGACCAAGGTTTCAATATTCTCACCGCCAAAGCCTTGCTGGTTACGGCCGCCATCATGCAGCGTCACCAGATAATCGACAAAAGTGGCGCCCAGTTTCGGGGTGGCAAGAATGGTGACGTCGCAATTCTCGAAGCCAGGAATGATGTTACGCACCAGGCCATCGGGTGGGATCACGGCATAGTTGTCGCGTTTGATAATGGAGCGCGAAGCCAGGATATCTTTTGGATAGCCAATCTGATTATTGATATAACCCACGTTAATTCTCCTGATTAGTCAGGGCCGCAGCCCTACAACAAAAATTATGCTTGTGCCGCCGTTTGGCGATTGTTTTTCTGTTTCATCAATACGTTGACGGTAAAGAAGATCACGGTGCCGATCAGCAGGATGGCGGCCGAGATATAGAAGCCCATCACCTTGGAGCCGGTGCTGTCGGAGATCACCCCGGTGAGGAATGGAGCAATCACCGAAGAGGACATGCCGAAAAAGTTAAACACGCCAAAGCTGGTGCCGTAGCCTTTCTTCGGAGCGTTATCTGCCACGAAGGAGATCATGATCGGATCCACCGCCAGCTTGCCGAGCAGTCCGTAAAGGATCAGGCTGACCAGCAGGGTAGTGGAGTCCGGTGAGATCACGGTGCAGACCAGCGTCACGGCGGCACAGATTTGCAAGAAGATGATCAACTGCACTTTCTTGGCGCGGAAACGGTCAGACATACGGCTGAAGAACAGCGCCCCGGGCACGGAGGCAAAGGCCACCAGTGCGGCAGAGAAGCCGATGGCCACGCCTTCGAACCCCCGTTCCTGTTGCAGGAAGGAAGGTAGCCAGGTCACGATCATGTAGTAGCCATAGCAGGTGGCGAAATACATCACGTAGGCGGAAATCATCCGCAGGCTGAACAACCCGCTGGCTTCTTCGGTCTCTTCCACTGGCGTGGCCGCAGAGGCCGCCGGGCTGGCGGCCAGAGAAGCGGTGTAGGAGCCCCCCTTGATCACCAGGAAGAACACCACCGTCATTACCACCAGCAGGCCGGTGATGATAAACAGCATGATTTGCCAGTCCATCCCCATGCTTTTCACCAGCAGGCTGGAGGCGATCAGGCCAATGGCCATCCCCAGCGCAGAACCGCTGTTGATAATGGCGGTGGCTAAACCACGGCGTTCCAACGGAATGTTTTCTGATGACAGCGAGTAAGCCGAGCCATAGTAAGAGCCACAGCCCATGCCGGCCAGCAGGCTACCGGCGTAGATCATAGTCAGGCTGGTGGCGTTGCCGATCAGCAAGGTAGCGATGATGAACAGGCAAAAGCCTGGGATCAGCACCACCTTTTTGCCGAACTTATCCACCAGGATCCCGGCCGGGATCTGCATCCCGGTATAGGCAAAGAAGTAGAAGCTGGCGATCAGGCCCATCTCGGCGTTGGAATGCGAGCCGATGGTCGCCTGGATCTCAGGGAAGATCGGTGTCAGCACCGTGCGGTAAATCCAGATCACCGCCCAGCCCAGGCACAGGACCACCACGATTTTTTTCCAGTACAGCGGATCAAACCCGGTGTTGGAGGCGGTTTTGCTGTTGCTCATAGGCGGGCTCCCTGCTCGGTATAGGCCAGTTGATATAAGGTATGCGCCAGAATTTTCACCCCTTCGGCCAGATCGGACAGTTCGGTTTTTTCCGCCGGGTTATGGCTGATACCGGCAATGCTTGGCACAAACATCATCACCGTCGGCACGTGTGGGGCAAAAATCTGTGAGTCGTGACCTGCACCGCTGTGGATCATGCGGTAGTTCATCTTATGGCTTTCACACAGATGGCTGACGCAGGCCAGCAGCTGTTTGTCCATTGGGATCGGCGTTTCATCCATCCACAGGTCGATCTCGACCTCAATGCCCATTTCGGCACAGATACGCTGTATATCGGCTTCGATTTCTTGGGTAAAACGCAGCAGCGTCGCTTTGTCGGTGTGGCGGCAATCCAGGGTGAAATGAGTGAAACCAGGCACGACGTTGACGGTGTTAGGCTTGGGCTCGACCTTGCCAAAGGTCAGCACCAGCGGGTCGCCTTCCGCTTTGGCCTTGGCGATGGATTCGCAGCAGATCCGGCTGAAGGCATAAACGGTGTCCTTACGGTAGCCCATCGGCGTGGTGCCTGCGTGGTTGGCCTCGCCCTTGAGTTTGATATCGTAGCGGCGCTGGCCGACGATACTGGTGACCACACCAATGGTTTTACCTTCGGTCTCCAACACTTTGCCCTGCTCGATATGCAGTTCAACGAAGGCGGCGATATCTTTGCGCAGCGGCTGGTCTTGCGGGCGGAAGTCAAAGCCTGCGCTATGCATGGCGTCAACGAAATTCACGCCTTTGGCATCACAGATGCTTTTGACTTCTTCCGGACGAGCGGAGCCGATAATGTTTTTACTGCCCCAGAAAACGTAAGGGAAACGGCTGCCTTCCTCCTCGGCCAGCGAGATGACTTCCAGCGTGCGCAACGGAGCGCCGTAAGTCTCTTTCAGATGTTTGATCGCCAGATAGGCGGCTTCGATACCAAACTGACCATCAAGGTTGCCGCCGTTGACGACCGTATCGATATGCGAGCCAGAAAGGATCACCTGATCGGGATATTTGCTGCCCTGCAGGCGGCCGGATAAATTGCCGACGGCATCAAAAGAGGTTGTCAGACCGGCGGTTTCAAAAGCCTGCTTCAGCGCCCGTTGGGCTTCCACCCACTCAGGGGTATACAGCAAGCGCGTCATGCCACCGCTGGGATCTGCCCCGATCTTGGATAACCAGCCAGAAGTTTCACTAATTTCTTGTTGGAAATTCTTCATATTTATCTGCCTGCTTGTAACGTCCCTGAGACATGCGCCAATTCAGCTTTGTCGGGAGGGTTGATAAGGAAAATGGCGGTGAAAATAGCTTTTCTCCGCCTGATTTAATTAATCTGACGATTAACTGGCAAACGGATCTTTATGGTCGTAGGAACGCTGGTAAATATCGTCAGAAATCAGATATTGATAAATGTCGTCAACAATATCGATGCCATTCTTTTCATTTTCTATTTCACGCATATGGCTACCCTGGCCAGGATAGAGCACTTGTTTCACGCCAGGTGCCGGTTTGATTTCGTTCAGTTCTCTCATTACCTGGCTGATATGTTTGCGGAAGGTCACTTCATTGGTGAAATAGCTTGGGTTGAGTACGATATGCAGCTGGCCCAACTCCCGGCCTGCGCTTAAATCGTGATACATCGAGCTGACGTGTTTACCGAACGGCAGGCCAAGCAACACGCCGGATAGAATATCGACCATCATCATCAGGCCGTAACCTTTTGGCCCGGCGATAGGCAACAGCCCGCTGACGGCGAAAGGATCGGTGGTGTTATTGCCTTCGCTATCTACCGCCCAGGTATCCGGGATTGGCACGTTGCGTGAGCGGGCGTCCAGCACCTTGCCCCAGGCCTGAACCGTGGTGGCCATATCGAAGGTCATGATGTCGTCGCCTTCGGCCGGTGCCGAGAAAGCGATGGGATTGGTGCCGTAATAGACCTCTGCGCCGCCATAAGGGACGACCATCGGATCCGACTGACACACTGAGATGCCAATCATGCCCGCATGGGCGGCCTGTTGCACAAAGTAAGACAGCGCACCACTGTGGCCGATGCGGCGAACGCCTACCACCGCTACGCCGTTCTCTTTCGCCATTTCGATGGCGCGATCCATACTCAGTTTGGCCGCGACGTGCCCGGCACCGTTGTCGCCATCAAAAACTGCGCTGCAAGGGCCGGTTTTTTCAAAGGTGAAATGCGGGTTGTTATTGGTGCCGCCTTTGCTGATGCGTTCAGAATAATATTCTACCCTCACCGCGCCGTGGGAATGGATCCCGCGCGCATCCGCATGGACCAAAACGTCCGCGACAATCCCGGCGTGTTCCTGGCTTAGGCCTGCAGAATGAATTTTATTTTGAATCAGTTGATGCAGTTGCTGCTTAGAGACTTTCATAGACAGTCCTTTCATTACTACGGTTTATTTAAACTATCTCTAACGCCTACTGTATAAACCTGGGGCTGTAATAATGTGATCCAGACGGCTATTATTTTATTGGCTTAAATTTTCGTTGAATGGCATTACCATTGTTAGATTATTTTTAACAAAGCGCCGTCTTTCTGACGATTGAATTCAATTAATCCCCGCCGGACTTGATGATTTTTTCTAACAATGGGCAAAGTGTGATGAGACTCACCTTCGTCAACGGGTTTTATTTGTAGCTTGGCCAATAAGAATATGGGGTTTGAAATAACTAGGTGACTAAAAATATCTGAGAACGCCCATTGCGAAGTTCACATGCTGTTTTAAGGATATCACTATGATCCATGCTTTTATAAAAAAAGGGAGCTTTCAGGATTCCGTCAGCCTGATGCTAATTTCCCGTAAGCTCAGTGAATCACCCAACGTCGAAGAAATATCGGTCATGATGGGGACGCCGGCCAATAAATCCTTACTTGAAGCGACCGGCTTCTGGCATCCGCAATTTAGTGAAGCGACTCCCAATGATATTTGCGTGGCGATCAAGGCGGAATCTGCCGATGACAGCATCACCGCACAAATCGGTGAAGCGTTAGACCTGGCGTTGAAAGCCATCGCCCAGGGGCAGCAGGGGGGTAAACGCCTGCTCAAGGCACGCAGTTGGCGCATGGCGCGGCAGAAGCTGCCGGATGCCAATATGGTGCTGATCTCCATTGCCGGGGAATATGCCGCGCAACTGGCCGATCAGGCACTGGACGATGGCTGCAACGTGATGATGTTTTCCGACAACGTCAGCGTTGAGCAGGAAGTGGCGCTAAAAACCAAGGCGCGTGACAAGGGCCTGATCGTGATGGGGCCAGACTGCGGCACGGCCAATATTGCCGGGGCACCGCTGGCCTTTGCCAACGTCGCTCCTAAAGGCATGATCGGCATCATTGGCGCTTCGGGAACGGGTATCCAGGAGCTGACCTCACAAATTACCCTGGCCGGGCAGGGTGTCTCTCATGCCATTGGCTTGGGTGGGCGTGATTTAACCGCCGAAATCGGTGGCATCAGCGCTATCAGCGCACTGCGTATGTTGGCGGCCGATCCGCAAAGCCAGGTGTTGGCGTTTGTCTCCAAGCCCCCGGCCGAAGCGGTACGTCAACGGGTTATCAATGAGATGAAGACCCTTGGCAAGCCGGTTATCGCGTTGTTCCTTGGTGCCAAGAACGCACTGAAGCAGGAAGATAACATCACCTTTGCCGCGACGTTGGATGAAGCCGCCCGCCTGGCAGCGATGTTGGCAAACGTGCAGCAAATGGCCGCACAGCAACCTGCGGTATGCGGTGGCAAAATCTCCGGTCTGTATGCCGGTGGCACGCTGGCGGCGGAATGCGCCATGTTGCTGGCCGATCGGTTGGGCGTGGAGGCCGACAGCAAGCATCAGCATGGCTCAATGCTCAACGCCGACGGGCACCGCATTATCGATATGGGGGACGATTTCTACACCCAGGGTAAACCGCACCCGATGATCGACCCGTCTACCCGTAATCAGGAAATCGCTCGCCTTGCTCAGCAGCCGCAGATTGGCGTGTTGCTGCTGGATGTGGTGATTGGCTATGGCGCCCAGGAAGATCCCGCAGATTCTTTGGCTACCGAAGTCAAACGCGTACGCGAACAGCGTGGTACGGCCCATCCGCTGGCAGTTATCGCCACGGTGACAGGCACCGAACAAGATCCCCAGCAGCGCTCCAAACAGATTGCCACGCTCAACGAGGCGGGCATTGCCGTGATGAATTCGTTGCCTGAAGCGGTAGCGCTGGCCTGCCAGTTAATCGCCCCTCCAGCGCAGGGTACTAACGAACCCGCACCCGCCATGCTGGCCGGTGTTTCCGTGATCAATGCAGGCTTGCGTAGCTTTGCCGACGATCTGCAAACCAACGAAATTTCAGTGGTGCATTACCAATGGGCTCCGGTGGCCGGTGGTAATCAACGATTGGCTAACATACTGAAAAATTTAAAGTAAGGGATTGATATGACCGCAACTATTGAACAAGCAAACGCTGCCGTTATCGCCAGGATCCGTGAAGCCCGCCCACATTGGCAGGATGTTGATTTAGCGAAAAACCTGATCCCGCAGTTGGCACAGGGGAGAAAACTGCTGCATGCCGGGCCGCCGGTCACCTGGGCGGAAATGAGCGGCCCGGTACGCGGTGCCTGCATTGGGGCCTGCCTGTTTGAGCAGTGGGCTGACAGCGAGCAACAGGCGCTGGCGCTGCTGGAGAACGGCGAGATTGAGTTTATCCCTTGCCATAACGTCAGTGCCGTTGGCCCGATGGGGGGGATCACCTCGGCGCATATGCCGCTGGTGGTGGTGAAAAACACCGTTCATGGCAACCATGCCTACTGCAACCTGAACGAAGGGATCGGTAAGGTGATGCGCTTTGGTGCCTATGGGCCAGACGTGCAGGCGCGCCTGCGCTGGATGCGTGACTCACTGGCACCGGTACTGAAAGAAGTGCTGGCCACCTTCGATGAGGGGATTGACCTCACCGCCGTCATGGCTCAGGCCATCACCATGGGGGACGAGTTCCACCAGCGTAATATCGCAGCGTCGGCGCTGCTGATGCGTTTGCTGGCCCCGAAAATCAGCCTGCTTGAGCGGGACAACGTTGAACTGGCCAAGGTCATGCAATTCCTCAGCATCACCGATCAGTTCTTCCTCAACCTGGCGATGGCCTATTGCAAGGCGGCCATGGATGCCGGGGCCGAGATTAAACAAGGCACCATCGTGACGGTGATGACCCGTAACGGCAAAAACTTTGGCATCAAGATCAGCGGCATGGGCGACCAATGGTTTACCGCGCCGGTCAATACGCCGGAAGGCCTGTTCTTCTCCGGCTATAGCCAGGCCGACGCCAACCCGGATATTGGCGATAGCGCCATTACCGAGACCTTCGGCATTGGCGGCGCGGCCATGGTCGCTGCACCAGGCGTGACCCGCTTTGTCGGTGCTGCCGGTGGCATGAGTGCCGCGACCGATATCTCCGAAGAGATGGCCGAGATTTACCTGGAACGCAACATGATGCTGCAAATCCCAACCTGGGACTTCCAAGGCGCCTGCTTGGGTCTGGATGCCCGTCGGGTGGTGGAAACCGGTATCACGCCGTTGATCAACACCGGGATTGCACACCGTGAAGCCGGGGTTGGGCAGATTGGTGCCGGTACCGTGCGTGCTCCATTAGGCTGCTTTGAAAAAGCCATCGAAGCGCTGGCAGAAAAGCTGGGCATCAGCGCGTAACAACCGGTTCGCCCGGAGGTAACTCCGGGCTAGGGAGCAAGTTATGGACATCACCGCGTTAGCCATCAGCCGCTATGCCACGCAAGATTACGGTCCGTTACGCTGCGTGGGGCGTTTTAACAATGCCATCAACTTTCTCTCGCCCAACGATCGGTTACTGACGCTGCACCGTGAAGGACGTGGGCTTAGCCCGATGGGCTGGGAAATTGGCGACGACGACTTCGATGAAATCTTTGACAGCCTGCCTGCAGCCCAGCATTGCCAGCTTTCAGCGACGGGGATTGAGCTTGAGGACATTGCCATCTACCGCCAGGGGAGGTGTTTGGATCTCTGCCTGAAGGTGAGCGGAGAAATTGCGTTGCCGCCATTGGCTACCGCGCTGGCCGATGTTGATGCCCAGACCGGTCTGTTTGGTCGCTTGGATAGCCTGGTTGAACAGCCGCATTGCCTGGAAATTCGCGAGCTACAGCAGCACTTTACCGCCTGGTTGTTGGGGCAGAAAGTAGACTGGAGCCTCGTGCTTGGCAAAGGCCCTGGCTTGACGCCAAGCAATGATGACACGGTGCTGGGCATGTTGCTGGCGGCTCATCTCGATATCCGCGTGGATGTCGCAAGGTTGCCGTCCTTTTTTGCCGCCAGCCAACCTTTAAACCAGCTGACCACCCTGGTCAGCGTCCACTATTTGCAGTTTGCCGAGCAGGGGATCTTCTCCACCCCGGTACAACTTCTGGCACATGCCTTACTCAGGCCCCAAGAATTACCCGCAGCCATCAACGACATGTTGGCAACCGGCCATTTTTCCGGTGCGGATACGCTATTGGGCGTTTTACTGGGCGTCATGGTTATCAATCGTCTTTATTAATTCATCAGCGCAAAACCATACCAAGTGTCGTTCGGTATGGGCTGTTATTACTTAAAAAATGGATATCCGAATGGAAACGTTAGTTATTGCCTTGGGGGGCAACGCCCTGTTAAAGCGTGGCGCGGTGTTATCTGCAGAGAATCAGTACCAGAGCATTGCGTTAATTGCCGATGCCATTGGCAAGCTGGCCAAGAAATACCGCATCGCCATCGTGCACGGTAACGGCCCGCAGGTAGGGTTGCTGGCGCTGCAAAACCTGGCCTATCGCGATGTTCCTCCTTATCCGCTCGATATTCTGGTGGCGGAAAGCCAGGGCATGATCGGCTATATGCTGGCCCAGCAGCTAGGGGCGTTCCATCCTGCTCAGCCGGTGTCCACGTTGCTGACTCGCGTCTTGGTAGACAGCGAAGATCCGGCGTATCGGGAACCCAGCAAATTTATCGGGCCGGTTTATGAGCCACAGCAGCAAGCCGAGCTGGAACAAAAGTATGGCTGGAGCATGAAGCTGGATGGGAAATACCTGCGCCGGGTGGTGCCTTCCCCTGAACCGAAAAAGATCGTCGATATTGAAGCGATCAATCTGCTGTTGGCGAAAAACCACATCGTGATTTGCAACGGCGGTGGCGGCGTTCCGATGGTGGCCAGCGCACAGGGAATGATCGGTAGCGAAGCGGTGATCGACAAGGATCTGGCCTCTGCATTACTGGCCGAAGCCCTGGATGCCGATCACCTGGTGATCCTCACCGATGCGGATGCGGTGTATCAGCACTGGGGCACGCCGCAGCAAAAAGCCATTCGCTCGGCCACCACCCAAGAGCTGGCCCCGATGGCGGTAGCCGATGGTTCGATGGGGCCAAAAATCATGGCGGTCAGCCGCTTTGTACAGCGTAGCGGCAAGGTGGCACATATCGGTGCTCTGCAAGATATCGAGTCGGTACTGGCAGGCACCGCGGGGACATTAATTACGCCGTAATACTGGGTGGGCCTAGCGGCCCATCAACCAAGGGAAAATGAATATGCAAACTATAAAAACAGAGCGAGTGCCCTATTGGATTAAAACCGTCGTGATCTTCTTCCTCGGCTGGGTGGTTATCTATGCCGGGCGTTCGGTACTTAGCCCCATCATGCCGCAGATCCAAACCGAGTTCGGGCTGTCAAAAAGCCATCTGGGCTTAATCAGCAGCCTGTTCTTTCTGACCTACACCCTTTTACAGGTGCCTGCCGGACTATTGGGCGACCGCTTGGGCAGAAAACGCATTCTGGTTAGCGGCTTTATGCTGTTTGCGCTGTTTATCGCTGCCGTCAGCATCTCATCCAACTTTCTGATTTTTATCGTGCTGTGGATGCTGACCGGCGCTTCGCAAGGCGTCTATTATGGCCCGCAGTATGCGCTTTCTTCCGAGGCCATCCCCAAGAAATGGATCACCTTGGGCAGTGCGGTGATCGGCAGTGGGATGTCGTTTGGTATCGCGCTGGGGTATTACCTTTCCAGCTTTATGATCGAGCATTTTCATACTTCGTGGAAGATGCCGTTCCTGGCGATGGCGGTTCCGGTATTGATTGTGGCGCTGCTGATGCTGTTTTTCATTCGGGAAAAAGCGCCGCAAAGTGCGGGCGATACCCCAGCCGCTACAGCAACAAAGAGCGAATTCAGTTTCCTGGATCTGTTTAAAAACCGTAACCTGCTGATGGCCTATATCACCATCTTTTGCTCGATCTACGGCTTCTTCGTGATCATTACCTGGCTGCCGTATTACCTGCAAAAAGAACGCGGCATGGATATTGTGCACGCCGCCAGCATCGCCTCCATCGTACCGTGGATCTCGGTACTGGGGACGCTGATTTGCAGCTATATCTCCGACAAGCTGGGCCGCAGAAAACCGGTGGTGCTGTTTATGCTGCCTTTCTCACTGCTGGCGATCTTCGGCATCGTCTATTCCACCAGTGAAGCGGCGTTGATTGGCGTATTGGTGCTGTATGGGTTTATCGGCAAAATCAGCCTCAACCCGGTACTGATCGCACTGGTGGCAGACAACGCACCGCGTGCCGCGCTCAGCACCGCTTTCGGGCTGTATAACTTCTTTGGTATGGCGGCGTCGATCTTTGCGCCTTACGTGACCGGCTTTATTGCCGACAGCACGGGGACGCTGAATGCGGGGTTCTACTTTGCCGCGATGATCACGGTGGTGGGTTTTATCGCCATGCTGTTTGTCAAAGAGGGGAAACCGGCGCAGGAGGCTTGATGTTTCATGCGGGGCGCAACCGTGCGGCTGCGCCCATGTTCGATTAATACAGCAGTGAATACAGCTGGCGGCGGTATTTGGCGGCCAGCGCATCGCCAGTCCCCAGTGCGGCCAGAATATCCATCAAGGTCTTGCGGGCGCTACCGTTAGCCGCCGCCAAATCCTTTTTCAGATGACCCATCAGCAATTCCAGCGCTTCTTCGTTGCGGCCAACCTGATGCAGTTGCAAGGCTAGCTGCACGGCCAGCTCGACGTTTTCCGGCTGTTGCTGAACCTGCTGCTGTAACTGCTGAATTTCTGGCGTATCGGCAGCCTGCTTCATTAGCTCAATCTGCGCTACCAGGCCGAGGTAACGGGTATCGCGATCCTGCAATGGAATGGTCGCCAGCACCGCTTCGGCATCATCCGTCTTGTTCAGGGCGATCTGGGTTTCCGCCAGCGTCAGGCCGATATCGCTGCGCTGATTGCTGAGACTCCAGGCATCTTTCAGCAAAGGCAGAGCTTCTGCTGCACGGTCTTCCTGCAACAGCTCAGTGGCTTCCGCCAGCTTGAGGTCTTCGGCTTTTGGCAGGAAACGCTGCAGGAATTCGCGGATCATCTCTTCCGGCTGCGGCCCTTGGAAACCATCAACCGGCTGGCCATCCTTGAACAGATAGACGGTTGGCAGGGAACGCAGGCCAAACTGGGCGGCGATTGCCTGCTCGGCATCGCAATCCACCTTCGCCAGAACGAACTGACCCGCGTATTCCGCCGCCAGTTTATCCAGTATCGGGGTGAGCTGCAGACAGTGCTGGCTGCGATCCGACCAGAAGTAGAACAGCACCGGCTGGGACATGGACTGTTCCAGAGTCTGGTGCAGGTTAGTTTCGTTAATATCAACAACGGCTTGAGCTAGCATGGTTTCTCTCTAATCTGATCTTGCGGAGCCAATCTACTCTAGATGGGGGCAAAGCGGCGCGCTTCAACCCTTGGCCCCCGTTTGCTTAACCATTACTGCGCAATAACCAGTCCAGTGCACGGCCCGGCAGCAGGCGGCGCAGGATGCTCATGGTATGCGCCAGCAGAGTAACCGGGTAGCGCAGCTTGGCTTTGGGGCTTTCCAGCGCGTGGCGCAGCTTCGGTAACACCGCTTCGGCAGGCAGCGTCAAACGCTTGGCGATGCTTGGATTGTGCACCGGTTTATCGCTCTGCGCCTGATTGACGTTCTGGGTGAAATGGGTCGTCAGCGGGCCTGGCTCGATCAGGCTGACCTGAATGCCGCTGCCGTGCAGCTCCATGCGCAATGCGTCCGACCAGGCTTCCAGCGCAAATTTGCTGGCGGCATAGGCCCCACGCCCGGCGCTGGAGATTAACCCCATCACCGAACTGGTCTGAATAATGCGTCCTTCACCATGCGGCAGCATGGCTGGCAGCAGCAACTGGGTGAGCTGGTGGGTGCCAAACAGGTTGGCGGAGAATTGCCGTTCCAGCTGTTGGCGTGAAACCGAGCTGAGTGGCCCGTAAACGCCGAAACCGGCATTGTTGAACAGTCCGTACAGCCGCCCGTTGGTCAGCTCGATCACCTGCGCGGCGGCGCGTTCTACGCTGGCGCTATCGTCCAGATCCAGCTCAATGCCTTCCAGCCCAAGCTGGCGCATATTTTCCACATCTTCCGGCTTACGGCAGGCGGCCAGCACGCGATAGCCACGGTTACGCAGATCTTGCGCTGCAATCAATCCTATCCCGCTGGAACAGCCGGTTATCAATACCGCTTTTTGCATAACTTTACCTAGTAGCTAACCCTATTCAGTTAGACTCATGTTTAACTAGTGGTTCCAGCTGTTGCGCCATCCAGGTGGCGATAAACGGCTGGGCATCCTGATTGGGGTGCAAACCGTCATCCTGCATCCATTCCGGTTTGATCACCACCTGTTCCATATAAAACGGCAGCAGCGGGATGTTGAACTGCTTGGCCAACGCAGGATACAGCGCCCCGAAGGCCTCGGTGTAGCGGCGGCCATAGTTTGGCGGAATATGAATTTGCATCAGCAGCGGTTTGGCCCCCGCCTGCAAAACCAGCGTGATAATCTGGTTGAGGTCGCGCTCGATATCCGCAGCCGGGAAGCCGCGCAGACCATCGTTGGCCCCCAGCTCGATCAGCACCCAGCGGGGCTGATGTTGTTTCAACAGCTCGGGCAAGCGTGCCAGCCCCTGAGCGGCGGTGTCACCGCTGATACTGGCATTGACCACGGTCGGGTGGCCAGGTTGTTTCTGCCACTCATCGGCCAGGCGAGTGGCCCAGGCTTGCGCTACCGGCAACCGATAGCCAGCACTTAAACTGTCGCCCAAAATCAATAAGGTATCGGCCGCGACAGCACGTAAACTGAATAATCCCAACAGCAAAAGGAAGGGAAGATGCCAGCGGAAAACGTTCTTGAAGTTCATCATCTTAGTAAACACGTTGGTCAGGGTGAGCATCAGCTTACCATCCTTACCGGAGTCGAGCTGGTTGTCAAACCCGCGCAGACAATTGCGCTGATCGGCGAGTCCGGTTCGGGGAAATCGACCTTGTTGGGCATCCTTGCCGGGCTGGACGACGGCAGCGAAGGCGAAGTTAGCCTGCTGGGGGAATCGCTGACCGCGCTGGATGAAGAAGGGCGAGCTGCGCTGCGGGCAAAAAACGTCGGTTTTGTGTTCCAGTCTTTCATGCTGGTCCCCACCTTGAACGCGTTGGAAAACGTACAACTCCCTGCGCTGCTGCGTGGTGAAAGCGATCGTCAAAGCCGGGACCAAGCGGTGCAACTGTTGGAACAGCTGGGATTAGGCAAGCGTCTTAATCACCTGCCAGCGCAACTTTCCGGCGGGGAGCAACAGCGTGTGGCGTTGGCACGGGCGTTCAGTGGCCGCCCTCGGGTGCTGTTCGCCGATGAACCCACCGGCAACCTGGATCGCCAGACTGGTGAGCGCATTGCCGATCTGCTGTTCTCCCTCAACCGCGATTTCGCCACCACACTGATCCTGGTCACCCATGACGAGACCCTGGCGGCTCGCTGTCAGCGGCGGCTGCGCTTGCGTGAAGGCAAGCTGTGGGAGGAAGCATGATTTGGCGTTGGTTCTGGCGTGAATGGCGTTCGCCTTCGCTGCTGATCGTCTGGCTGGCGCTGACGCTGTCGGTGGCCTGCGTGTTGGCACTGGGCAGCATCAGCGATCGCATGGACAAAGGCTTGAGCCAGCAAAGCCGCGACTTTATCGCCGGGGATCGGGTATTGCGTACCGCGCGCCCGGTGCCGGAAGGCTGGCTGCTCGATGCCCAACAACAGGGGCTGAAAGTCAGCCGCCAGCTCTCTTTTACTACCATGACCTACGCAGGGGATCGTCCGCTACTGGCCAACGTCAAGGCTACCGATGCGGCCTATCCGCTGTATGGGCAGTTGGAAACCCTGCCAGCCAATCTCAAACCTGTGCCGGGCAGCGTGCTGGTGGCTCCGCGTCTGTTGGCATTATTGGATATCAAGGTCGGCGACAATCTGGAGGTGGGGGATACCACGTTACGCATCGCCGGTGAAATCGTGCAGGAGCCGGACTCCGGTTTCAATCCGTTCCAGACTGCACCTGGCATTATCATCAATCTGGCCGATGTGGATAAAACCGGAGCGGTACAGCCGGGCAGCCGCCTGACCTACCGTTATATGTTTGCCGGTGCGCCAACCGATATTCAACGCTATGAAGAACGTCTCAAACCGCAGCTCAAACCCGATCAGCGCTGGTATGGGTTAGAGGAGTCCGGCAGTGCGTTAGGCAAATCGCTACAGCGTTCCCAACAGTTCCTGCTGCTTTCGGCATTGCTGACCTTGCTGCTGTCGATTGCCGCCGTAGCGGTAGCCATGAGTCACTATTGCCGCAGCCGCTATGACCTGATTGCGGTGCTGAAAACCCTGGGGGCTGGCAGAAAGGCGCTCAGCAAGCTGATTATTGGCCAGTGGTTGGCGGTGTTACTGCTGGCGGGAACCTGCGGCAGCGTGATTGGTCTCGGGTTTGAAGCGGTGTTAATCCGCTTGTTGGCACCGGTGTTGCCGGGGGAACTCCCCGCAGCCGGGGGCTGGCCGTGGCTGTGGGCGATGGGGGCTCTGGTCATGATTTCTCTGCTGGTTGGGTTGCGCCCGTACCGGCAACTGCTGGCGACTCAGCCACTGCGCGTACTGCGCCGGGATGTGGTAGCCAACGTCTGGCCGCTGCGTTACTTCCTGCCAGCTACTGCGGTGATTGTGGTCGGGCTACTGACGGTATTAATGGGGGCAAGTACGCTACTGTGGGCCATTCTGGCCGGTATGGTGGTGCTGGCCTTGCTGCTGGGGGGAATAGGCTGGGGCAGCCTGTTGCTGCTGCGGCGCATCACGCTGAAAAATCTGGCGCTGCGGTTGGCGGTGAATCGTCTGTTGCATCAGCCTTGGGTGACGATCAGCCAGTTAGCGGCGTTCTCGCTGTCGTTTATGTTACTGGCCCTGCTGCTGGTCTTGCGTGGCGATCTGCTCGATCGTTGGCAACAACAGTTACCGCCAGACAGCCCGAACTATTTCCTGTTGAATATGACCACGGCACAGGTTCCACAGGTGAAAGCCTTCTTGCAACAGCATCAGCTGCATGAGGAAACCTTTTATCCCATCGTGCGTGTACGCCTGTCGGAAATTAACCAGCAGGTGGCGACGGAGCGGGTGCATGAAGACGATCCCGGTGGCGAGGCGGTGAACCGTGAACTGAATCTGACCTGGCAACGCGATCTGCCGGACCATAACCCGTTGACGGCAGGCTCCTGGCCGCCGAAAACCGGCGAGGTCTCGATGGATGAAGGGATCGCCGGCAGGCTCAAGATCCAGCTGGGCGATACCTTGACGTTCAGCGGCGATACTCAATCGTTCAGCGCCAAAGTCACCAGCCTGCGGCAGGTGGATTGGGAAAGCCTGAAGCCGAACTTTTACTTTATCTTCCCGCCGGGTGCATTGGACGGCCAACCACAAACCTGGCTGACCAGCTTCCGCTATGACGGTGACGGCAAGGTGCTGACCCAGCTCAACCGCCAGTTCCCAACCCTGAGCCTGCTGGATATCGGTTCGATCCTCAAGCAGGTCGGCGGCGTGTTGCAGCAGGTGAGCAGGGCGCTGGAGGTGATGGTGGTGCTGGTGGTGATCTGCGGCGGTCTGCTGTTACTGGCACAGGTACAGGTAGGGATGCGGCAACGTAGGCAGGAGCTGGTGGTTTACCGCACGCTAGGCGCAGGTAAACGCCTGTTGCGCGGTACGCTGTGGTGCGAGTTTGCGTTGCTTGGGCTGGTGGCCGGGATCGCGGCGGCGGTGGGGGCAGAAGCGGCGCTTTGGCTGTTGCAGACCAAGGTGTTCGACTTCCCGTGGGCACCTACGCCGGTGCTGTGGTGGGCGTTACCGCTGCTGAGTGCCTTGCTGCTCTCGCTGTGTGGCGGCTGGCTTGGCGTGCGCCTGCTGCGCGGCCGGGCGTTGTTTCGCAGCTACGAAGGGTAAGCGGCGAATAAAAAAGGGTTCAGCGTGGCTGAACCCTTAATTTGCAGTTGTGAACGGATTATCCCAGCTTTTGCTGTGCCCAGGCCAAGCCACTTTGATACTCGGCTGGCAGCAGCGGCGCTAATGCCTGCAACGCCTGTTGCAAAGAGGCCGCATCGGGATCGTTGAGATTCAGGTGACCCACCTTACGTCCCTCACGCACCTCTTTCTCATACCAGTGCAAATGCACCAGCGGCAGGGCTAACCATTGCTGATTCACCGCCGTGCCGATCAGATTGACCATCACCGAAGGCGTATTCACCACTGGCTTAGGCAGCGGCAGCCCCAGGATAGCCCGCAAATGCAGCTCAAACTGGCTGATGGAAGCGCCATTTTGCGTCCAGTGACCGCTGTTGTGGACACGCGGAGCCAGTTCGTTGATCAACAGGCTGTCACCGACGATAAAGCACTCCATCGCCATTACACCCACGTAGTTCAACTCATCGAGGATCGCAGCCAACATCTGCTCGGCCTGCTGTTGCAACGCCGGGTTGGGCTGTGGCAGCGCCACGCTGGTACGCAGAATGCCTTCTTCGTGCAGGTTGTGGGTCAGCGGATAGAATACCGACAGGCCATCGTGACCACGGGCACCCACCAACGACACTTCGCCAGAGAAATTAATCCCCTGCTCGACGATGCATTCACCATAGTTATCCGCCGGTAACTCAGCCTCTTGGCCCGGGCGCAAACGCCACTGGCCGCGGCCGTCGTAACCACCCATGCGGCGTTTAACGATCGCCAACTCACCCAAGGTGGCAAACACCTGGGGCCATTCGCCAGCATTTGCCAGCAATTGCCAAGGCGCGGTAGCGAGATGAAGTTGATCGAGCAGTTGCTTCTGCGTCAGGCGATCGGCCAGACGCGGGAAGATATCGCGGTTGACGAAGTTATTGTGTGTCGCCAGCTCGCGGGTCAGGGCGGTTTCTGGCCAGCGTTCGATCTCTGCGGTGATCACCGCGTTTTGATAGGGCACCGCTTCCGGCTCGGCATCCAGACCGACAGGATAAACCGCAATGCCCAACGGCTCACCGGCCTGGCGCAGCATACGCCCTAACTGGCCGTTACCCAGTACGCAAACCGGCTTCATGCATCCTCCCGTGGGTCTGGATGGTTCAGCACCTCGTCGGTCTGTGCCTGACGCCACTGTGCCAACCGCTGTGCCAGCCCGGCATCGTGCAGCGCCAGGATTTGTGCTGCCAGCAACCCGGCGTTGGCCGCACCGGCTTTGCCGATGGCGAGCGTACCCACCGGAATGCCGCGTGGCATCTGCACGATGGAATACAGGCTATCGACACCGCTCAATGCAGCGCTTTGCACCGGCACACCCAGCACCGGAACCAGCGTTTTGGCCGCCAACATGCCTGGCAGATGCGCAGCACCACCGGCACCGGCGATGATCACGTCAAAACCCATGGCCTTGGCATGTTCGGCAAAGCTGAACAGCTTGTCCGGCGTGCGGTGGGCGGAGACAACTTCGACATGGAACGGGACATTCAGCGTGGTCAGAACTTCGGCCGCGGACTGCATAGTGGCCCAGTCACTTTTTGAACCCATTACGATTGCGATTTTAACCCCAGCGTTGGCGGCTGAAGTAGCGGTGGCTCCCATGAGTGCATGGCTCCTGTGATGTGGACAAACGTCGGCTGGCAGGCCGTATGAGGGCGTAGAGCATATCATGGGTACAGGGAGAGGAAAACGGTTGCGTCGACGGTTTTTACCATCAAAAGCTGGAAAACGGCCTAGAAGGGGAACTCGATAAGTTCCACGGCATCTGCCGTGACTTTAATCATTGAGCCTTGTGTATGCCAGGCTCCCAACACCGCGCGATGGGCTTTACCGTTTGGTAATGCCAGCGGATGGACTGCTGGGCGATGGGTGTGGCCGTGGATCATCCAGTGGACGTTGTGGCGCAACATGGCCTGCTCAACGGCCTGCGGGTTGACGTCCATAATCGCGGTGGATTTGTATTGGTTGCTTTGTTGGCTGCGAGCACGCATTTTAGCGGCGATCTTCAAGCGCCAGCGCAGGGGGAGAGCCAGAAAAGCACGTTGGATCCAGGTGTTATGAACTTTCTTGCGGAATTCTTGATAGGCCTGATCGTCGGTGCACAGGGTATCACCGTGCAGGATCAGGATCTTGCGGCCATACAGCTCGACGACTTGCTCTTCCGGTAGCAGGATCATGCCGCTCTGCCTGGCAAAGCGCTTACCCAACAGGAAATCGCGGTTGCCGTGAATGAAGTAGCAGGGCACTCCGGCCTGGTGCAACGCCTTTAGTGCGGCGGCAATTTCGCGATGTAACGGCTCGGGGTCGTCATCGCCAATCCAGGCTTCAAACAGATCGCCCAAGATATATAACGCATCGGCGTGAACGGCTTCACGCTGCAAAAAACGCAGAAAACCGGCAGTAATTGCCGGTTCCTGTACGCATAGATGCAGGTCTGCGATGAACAGCGTGCTCATGCAGCCGCGATTACTCGCTGACGGTAACGCTGGTGATCACGACATCTTCAACCGGTACATCCTGGTGCATGCCGCTGCGGCCAGTTTTTACCGCTTTGATCTTCTCGACCACGTCCATGCCTTCTGCCACTTCGGCAAATACGCAGTAACCCCAACCCTGGGAGTTTTCAGCACGGAAGTTCAGGAAGTCGTTATCTACCACGTTGATGAAGAACTGGGCGGTGGCAGAGTGTGGATCGTTGGTACGAGCCATTGCCAGGGTGCCACGGGTGTTTTTCAGGCCGTTGTTAGCTTCGTTCTTGATGGTTGCTTTGGTGTCTTTCTGACGCATACCAGGTTCAAAACCACCACCCTGAACCATAAAGCCGTTGATGACACGGTGGAAGATGGTGTTGTTGTAGAAGCCTTCACGGCAGTAGTTCAGGAAGTTTTCAACGGTAACCGGTGCCTTGTCAGCAAAGGTCTTGATAACGATATCGCCGTGATTGGTGTGGAAAGTAACCATAGTTTTAGTCCTAGCAAGATGAAATGAGCTGTCACATAGGAAGGCGTGTGAGCAATCAGACCGACTTTATAACATATCTCAATTAATCAGTCAGCAGTGGCTAGGGTGGCAGTTTCGCGGCAGAAATACACGTGTTGTTATCTTAGTCAGGATCAGGTTAATTCCGATCCCACGCAATTTTCTGCCGATCAATTCAGCAATCCTTGGGCTTGACCTTGCAATAGAACAGCCTTCGGGTTTCAATATGCGGATATGTTTGTTATCACGCACACCACGGACAGCCCTGATGCTAAAGATATTTAATACCCTGAGTCGTCAAAAAGAGGAATTTAAGCCCATTCATGCCGGTAAAGTCGGTATGTACGTGTGCGGGGTAACCATTTATGACCTGTGTCATATCGGCCACGGGCGTACCTTTGTTGCTTTCGACGTGGTAGCGCGCTACCTGCGTTACCTCGGCTATTCGCTGAACTACGTGCGTAACGTGACCGACGTGGACGATAAAATCATCCGTCGTGCGGCAGAAAACGGTGAAACCTGCGATCAACTGACCACGCGTATGCTGGCAGAGATGCACGCCGATTTTGATTCGCTGCTGATCGAACGCCCGGATCAGGAGCCGCGAGCCACCCATCATATCGAAGAAATCATCGAGATCACCCAACGCCTGTTGGCACGCGATCATGCCTATGTGGCCAGCAACGGCGACGTGATGTTCTCCATCGATAGCGATCCACAATATGGCCTGCTTTCCCGTCAGGATCTGGAGCAACTGCAAGCCGGTGCGCGCGTGGAAATCGACGATGTAAAACGCAACCCGATGGACTTCGTGCTGTGGAAGATGTCCAAGCCGGGCGAACCAAGCTGGGAATCACCTTGGGGTCCAGGCCGTCCTGGCTGGCATATTGAATGCTCGGCCATGAACTGCAAACAGCTAGGCACCCATTTTGACATTCACGGCGGTGGTTCCGATCTGATGTTCCCGCACCACGAGAACGAGATTGCCCAATCCAGCTGCGCGCATGATGGCCCGTACGTCAATTACTGGATGCACTCCGGGATGGTGATGATTGATAAAGAGAAGATGTCGAAGTCGTTGGACAACTTCTTTACCATCCGTGACGTGCTGGGTTATTACGACGCCGAAACCGTGCGTTACTTCCTGATGTCTGGCCACTACCGCAGCCAACTGAACTACAGCGAAGAGAATCTCAAGCAGGCTCGCGCTTCGCTGGAGCGTTTATATACCGCACTGCGTGGCACCGACGCTAATGCCAAACCTGCTGGCGGTGAAGCCTTTGAAGCGCGCTTCCGTGAAGCCATGGACGACGACTTCAACACCCCGGAAGCCTATTCCGCGTTGTTCGACCTGGCGCGTGAAGTAAACCGTCTGAAGAGCGAAGACATGGCGGCGGCGAATGGGTTGGCGGCAGAGCTGCGTAAGCTGGCCAAGGTCTTGGGCCTGCTGCAACAGGAACCAGAACAGTTCCTGCAAGGTGGCGCGCAAGCGGACGACTCGGAAGTGGCAGAGATTGAAGCGTTGATCAAACAGCGTAACGACGCGCGTGCCGCCAAAGACTGGGCGCTGGCAGATGCCGCTCGCGATCGGTTGAACGAGATGAATATCGTGCTGGAAGATGGCCCGCAGGGGACCAGCTGGCGTCGTAAGTAAATAGTAATCAGAGCAAGGACCCACTTTTTTACAAGTGGGTCCTTGCCACTAGGATCTCTCCTTTGGTTTACCCATCAAATCTCATTTTCGCCAAGCGGGTGGCTTAAAAACACCCCTGCATAAATCGTTATAGCTAATCAGTTTTTTTGAACTTATTGTGCAAAATTATGCGTTGTGATTATTTTGTGGGAATACTAGTATCTTTAATCTTTATAAGAACGGCACATAACGGATATGTTGGATGAGCTATTGTTTAGGAATGCGCTCAAATTAATTATATTACATGGAGTTAATTATGAACTTAAAAAATATTATATTTACAGCCGCCTTTTTTACATTTTTACCCCTTGGCTTACATGCTCAGGAAAATAAATCTGCAGTTGATTTATCAAAATTTAGATTTAGCTATGAAGAGATGCATGAAATCGCCAATGATAAATTGCTGTCACATCGTATCTTTTATGAGAAACCGTCAGAAGGCCCTGATGCAGCCTGGTTCGATGCAGTTAAACAGGGAAATTTGTCAGAGGTAAAAAAAATGGTGGAGGCCGGGCAGAATCTGGAAGCGAAGGATGAAGCCTCCCTGGGACAGACCGCTTTAGGATGGGCTGCCTTTATTGGTTATTTGGATATGGTTAAGTATCTTACCGAACAGGGTGCTGATATTCGAGCAACGGATAGGGCTGATGTTTATCATTCGGTCAAATCAGCCGTCATGGGGAAAAACGCGGAGGTTGTAAAATATCTTCATGAGCGCTTAAAGGGTGATGTCGACTGGGATGCTGTCGAGCAAGATGGTGAAACTTTATTTATGGTCGCCGCAGTGGATGGAAGACTTGAGGTGGTAAAATACATTCTGCAGTTTAACCCGGATATAAATGTGGTGGCGAAGAACGAAAATCCAAAAATTGACGCCAGTCCTCTCAGTGGTGCCTGTGAAAATGGGTTTACTGATGTTGCTAATCTGTTGATATCCAAAGGTGCCATCAATCATAAAACCGGTAAATCCAGCTGTGAGTAAGGATTATAGGTAATAGATTTCCAACTGCGGCCAATCTCGCCGCAGTTGGAAAATACCTCTCCTTGGCACGGCCCATTCTTACAGGTAAGGTGGCAAACATGGCTTCCTTCAGGCTTGAGTTTCATTGACCAGTCGCTGATTGATGTAATCAATGGCTTGCTGCGGATCCATTATCTTGTTCACCACGTTGGTCACGCCCTGGCCGATAATGATCTCCGCATGGCGCAGGTTGAACAACTCGCCCTGTAAACCCCGAGATTCACGGATGCCGGTACTAGGATTATCCCGTAGCAGGTTGAACCACGGATAGAGATGCAGGATGCGCTGATTCTGATAGATGCTGCGGTGGGCACTGTTACCGCCCAAAAGCACCAGATGCTCGGTAATTTCAGCCGAATACAGCCAACGGAAGAACTGTTCTACCTGCGCCTTCTTATCACTGAAACGAGACATGCCTAACGAGCCACCGCCCATCTGCGGGATGTTGCCCGGAACTGGCGCGAAACCTATTGCCGGTGATAGAGGGCTGTGGGCGACGTCGTTGAACAGATTCATATACATGATCAGCATCGCCACTTGGCCTTGCTCAAACTGGGCCACCGCAGCGTTCCACCATTCACTGTTGAGATTGGTGGTGACGGTAAGCTGTTGCTGATATTGCCGCAACGCTTCGATGGCTGATGTTGCCTCCAGTTGCACCGGTTTGTCTTGGTGCACTAGCCGCCCACCTAATGCGTAATAGCGCAGCAGAAACTCGGTAGCAATTAACCCGGAACTACCGAGAGTCGTTGATGAACCTATCGGACGCTGCGGGTTACCGGGTTGATGAGTTGCCGTGAAAAAGGCCGTAATGTCATCAAATTCGTCGAAACTGGTCGGGATCTTCAGTTCCTTGCCGGATTTCTCATAGAACATGCGTTTGACCGTGGGGTCTTCAAACAGATCGCGGCGATAGAACAGCAACTGGGTGCTGGCATCAAACGGCAACGCATAGGCTTTGCCGTCAATCTGGCTGAAATGATGGCCAATTTCTTCCGAGAAGTTATCCAGTAGTTCCGGTAGCGCTGGGGCAATTTCTGCCAACGGCGTGAGGGCCTTTTCTGCAAACCAGGGGAGGCAGGCCATATCGATACGCAGCAAATCGTAATAAGGATGCAGATGCAGATTCGAGAGGATCTCAAACACTTCATCATAAGGATAAACCGCGAGATTCACCTTGATACCGGTCTGGCGATAGAAATGCGGCAACAGTTTTTTCAGCGCATCGGTGGAGGGGCTAGGCAAGATCAGCATGTTCAGCGTTTCACACTGCTCAGAAAAGGCGGGCATGGGTTGAACGTCGAGAGCAAAGCCGCGGCTATCCAGTATCTGCTCATCGGCCAGTGTCACTAATCCGCAGATATAACGGGCGATTTCCAGACCCAGCCGGGCGTAATCCATCTGATAGTGGTACTGATTGGCTACTACGGCGGGTTCGTTATCGCTGAGTTGCCAGATCGGCGGGCAGGGGACCGCGCTCCCCAGATAGGCCGCCTGCGTCAGGCAACGGGCTTTATCGCTGTCTTGAGCAATCAGTACCTGTGGCGGCTGGCCAGCAAAAAAAGCGAAAGCGGCGGTGTGACATTCACTGGCCGGTGATGGCACGACAGTGAGCTGGGTCGATGGGCTTAACTGTGCCAGCGTAGCTTTCAATGCCTCGACAAAACACTGGCCGTTGGTATAAGCGAGTGGCTCACAAAGCACGCCAACGTGTGCGGGCTGATCGCGGGCGATCTCGCTGGCAATGGCTTGGCCAGCCAGGCAAAAGTTCAGGTTGAATGTGGCCTTGGCCTGCGCTGGATGGCGATAGACAAACAGGATCTGCTCCGCTGGCAGCCGCAGCGTCTGATAATAGCTTTCGCTGTCGGCAAGGCAGGAGACCGTAACGATGGTTTGGTAGGATTTTGCGGCCAGCGTCTGCAAGATATCTCTTTCGGCAGAGGGCAGATCGTTAGTGACGTAAAGATCCAGATCGCCTGGGAAAGAAGATCGTAACGATTGCTGAAGCCCGCGGTAGAGCTGGTGATACTGCTCACTGTTGATATCGGGCAGGATCAGCGCAACGCCACTGCTTTTGCTGGCGCGTAGCGACTGCGCCTGGGCATTAATTTGATAACCCATTTGCTGGGCGGCCTGTTTGACCGCCTCGATCTTTTCAACGCTGACATTGCCGCGCCCGTTGAGCACGTTGGAAGCGGTGCCATGAGATACCCCCGCCAGCTTCGCTATATCCTTGATAGTTGCCATTTTCCCACCGCTTTGAGCCGCCTGTTTTGATGCTAACACCGGCATGAGCGCTCCGCTATCTCGATTTCTATCCAAGCATGAAATTTGGATCGTTCCATAATTAAGTGACTGTTATTTGTACTTAATTAAACCGATGTCACTAAATTGATGAAAAACGTAATAATGACCAAATGTTATTTTTAGTGAATTGATTTTGCTGAATATTAAATTAAATTTTTGAAGCCGATCACCAATATGCATTGCAGTGTTAACCGTTTTTTGGCCTCGGGATTATGATTGACACGTTCCAAAATCACCTTCATGGTTCACCTTAACGAAGGCGATAGGAACGATAGGTCAGTAATGTACTGAATAAAAAGGATAAAAAATGAAAATACATTTCCTGGGATCGGCTGCCTCTGAAGGGATCCCTAATCCGTTTTGCCGCTGTGAACATTGCCAACAGGCCCGTTTTCTCAAGGGGAAAGATCTGCGTACCCACTCTTCGGCGATTATTGATGATGTGATGTTGATCGACGTCGCCCCGGAGTTCAGCCAACAGCTGTTGCGTGATGGGCTGGACGCGAGTGGCTTCACCGACCTGCTGTTTACCCATACACATCCAGATCACTTCAACGTCGGTGAGCTGTTTAGCCGCATGGAGGGCTACGGCTTCGATATCGACCATCCATTGGAGATTTTTGGTAACGACCGGGCGATCAACGGTTGTGCTGCGGTATTACCGGGTTACAGCAAACAGCGTTTTGGTTTCCACTGCCTGGTGCCTTTTGTCACCGTAGAAAGCCATGGCTACAAGATCACACCGCTGCTGGCTAACCATGCCAAGTGGGAGCTGTGCTACGTGTATGTGATCGAAAAAGACGGCCAGACGATTTTTTATGGTCATGATTCTGGCTGGTTCCCTGAACTCACCTGGCAGTGGCTACAGGGCAAAGCGTTGGATTTGGTGGTGCTGGAATGCACCTACGGTTTCAACGGCGACGATCGCACTGACAATCATATGAGCCTGGAAACCGTGTTTGCCGCCCAAGAGAAGCTGCGTGCGATGGAGTGCCTGCATTCAGACAGCCAGATCGTGGTGTCACATATTTCTCACAGCGGCAAGTTGCTGCATGAGGAACTGGTGGCGGCCTGTCGTGATAAAAACATCACCGTTGCGTATGACGGCCTGACCGTTAACGTGGCATAGGGGGAGATCTCATGGACTTTAACAAGACTCCTCGCCTGCTGATCATGATGTTTGTGCAGTATTTCATGCAGGGTGCCTGGAATATGACGATGGGCCTGGTGCTGAGTACCTACGGTATGGCGGCCATTATCGGTTCATCCTATGCGCTGCTGGGGTTGGCAACGATACTCTCGCCGCTGTTTATCGGCATGGTTGCAGATCGCTTCTTTGCTTCTCAGAAAGTCATGGCGATCCTGCACCTGATCAACGCCGGGGTGATCCTGTGTGTACCGCAGTTTATCGAGGCGCAGGACACTACCATGACGTTGGTGATGATCTTCCTGGTCGGGTTGCTGTTCTATCCGACTACCGCGCTGGCCAACAGCATCAGCTTTAGCCATATCAACGGCGTGAAGTACTTCCCGGTGATCCGCGTGTTTGGCACCTTCGGCTTTATGGCGATAGGTTTCATCATCGGGCAGATGGGATATTCCGGCGATACCATGACCTGGTACATTGCTTCGGCCGCTGGGGTAGGGTTGGGGCTGTACTGCTTTACCTTGCCGGATACACCGCCGAAGGCCAAGGGCAGCACCTTCACCCTGCGCGATCTGCTGTGCCTGGATGCGCTGTCGTTATTTAAAGATCGTAACTTCTCCATTCTGATGCTGAGCATCTTTGTGTTGATGATCCCCAAAACCGCCTATTCCGCTTATATACCTGTGTTCCTGAAAGCGCTCGGGTTTGATAACGCCGCCTCCATGATGCAGGTAGGGATCGCCTGTGAAGTGGTGTTTATGTTCCTGCTTTCGTTCTTCCTACTGAAAGCGGGCTTCAAGGTGACGTTGATGATGGGCGCGGTGTGCTGGATCATCCGCTCGGTGCTGTTCTCTCAGGCGGCGCTTGACGCCAACATGACGTTTGTCCTCATTGGCCTGATGCTGCAAGGTTTCTGCTGGGACTTCTTCTTTACGGTAGGGGACATCTATGTCGACCGTAAAGCACGGCCCGAAATCAAAGCTCAGGCCCAGAGTCTGCGCTTTATCGTCTCCAATGGTTTTGGTTTGTTGTTCGCGTCCACCATTTGCGGCCAGATCTTCAACAGCACCGTGACTGAGCAGGGCCCGCAGGCATTACCGCAGTGGGAAAGCTTCTGGCTGTTCTCGGCGATTATCGCCGCCGTTGTCTCGGTGTTCTTCTTTATTTTCTTTAAGGACGATCTTTCTAAACAGAAAACGCCGGCGGCAATGAAGCCTGCGCAGCAATAGGAAGCAACATGGACAGCTGGTTATCGGTGCTGGGCGGGTTGGGGCCGCTCCATCTGGCGACGGTAGGCAAAATAGTCGCGGCGTTTGTTCTGGGGGGCGTGATTGGCCTGGAACGTGAATCCAAGGGCAAGCCCGTTGGGTTTAAAACCTGTGTGATTATTGCCGTCGCCAGCTGCGTATTAACGGTGGTGTCGATTCAGTCTGCGGAGTATTACGCCGAGATATCCGTCAATATTCGCAGCGATCCCATGCGGTTGGCCGCACAGATTATCAGTGGGGTGGGCTTCCTGGGTGCTGGGGTGATCTTGCACCGCCGTGATGACGCCATTTCCGGTCTGACGACCGCCGCGATCGTTTGGGCATCGGCGGGAGTGGGGATTGCCTGCGGAGCCAGTTTTTATTTGCACGCAATCTTGGCTACTGCACTGTTTTTACTGGCGATAAAAATCAGCCCCTATATTTTCCTGCTGCAATCGAGGGATCACTATCTGGGGAAGGTCAAAGTACGGCTGATACTCGATGAGCAGGCAGGGCTAGCCAGCTTGATGGCCCAGCTCAATCAGCAAAGAAACCTGATTGATGCAATGACGATACGTGACGTCAAAAAGCACAAGATTGAAGTTAACTTTAAGCTAACGGTAAGGAAAAGGACGACCCTGGACGAACTGTATGGCACGTTGCGTGCTATGCAACACGTGTGCTTCGTTGCATTGGAGCATTAACAGGTTTGAGTAGATCAAAAATGCCGGGTAGCTTAGCCAACCCGGCATTTTTTTCCTGGCGCTTGAACAATCAGGCTTTAACCGTGACGTTCATGCCTTTGTAGCTGACCTTCTGGCCATCAACGATCTTGCAGCGCTTACGCGTTTCGACCTGACCGTTTACTTTGACCTGCCCTTCGGCGATCACTTCTTTCGCGGCACCGCCGCTGTCACACCAGCCCTGGAACTTCAGCAGATCGCACAGTTCGACATGAGGGTGACCTTCCAGATTGAAAATTTCCATACTGCCTTAACTTAGTTAGGTTGAACGTCGTGAAATTCCTCGCAGGCTTGCAAGGTATTTTGGATCAGTGTAGCAACGGTCATGGGGCCGACGCCACCTGGGACCGGAGTAATGAAGGCCGCACGTTCGCTTGCGGCTTCGAAGTCTACGTCGCCGACTACTTTACCACTTTCCAGGCGGTTGATGCCGACATCGATCACGATCGCACCCGGTTTGATCCAATCACCTGGAATAAACCCAGGTTTGCCCACGGCCACGATCAGCAGATCGGCATTTTCTACATGGTGGCGCAGGTTTTTGGTAAAGCGGTGCGTGACGGTGGTGGTACAGCCCGCCAGCAGCAGCTCCATGCTCATCGGGCGGCCAACGATGTTGGAGGCACCCACTACCACGGCATTCAGGCCATAGGTATCGATGTTATAGCGTTCCAACAGGGTGACAATACCGCGTGGGGTGCAAGGGCGCAGTTTAGGCGCACGCTGGCACAGGCGGCCGACGTTGTAAGGGTGGAAACCGTCCACGTCTTTATCCGGGCTGATGCGCTCCAGCACCTTCACGTTATCAATGCCCGCAGGCAGAGGGAGTTGCACCAGAATGCCGTCGATCTCTTTATCGGCGTTTAATTTGTCGATCAGCGCCAGCAGTTCAGGCTCGGTGGTGGAAGCGGGCAGATCGTAAGAGCGGGAGATAAAGCCCACTTCCTCACAGGCCTTGCGCTTGCTGGCGACATAAATCTGCGAAGCCGGATTCTCACCAACCAGTACCACCGCCAGGCCCGGCGCACGCTTGCCAGCTGCCAGACGTTGTTTCACTTGCTCAGCCACTTCGTTTCTAACCTGCTGCGCAATCGTTTTGCCATCAATAATCTTTGCTGCCATCAGTGAGGAAATCCATCATTTAAGAAAAGCGGGGGATGGCGCTATTTTGGCAGAAGAGAGGCGCGCTGTCAGGCTTTCGATCGGGTTAATGCAGAGAATAAGCACACGATTGCGTCGCGGTTTAGACATTTTTTACACCAACGGAATGATCCTCTACGCTTTTTTTACCCACAGTCTTTTAGGCTTTACCCATTGCCCCTAGTGTTTGGGGCCTATGGAGGCAGGATCATGCAGACGATTACTCGGCTCTATCCATTGCATCAAGCTGGTGGAAATCCACCAGATGAACAGCGGCATATTGGTGAAACGGTGTTTGATTCCTCACTGCATCCGACGCAGGTGGCGTTGTTGCAGGCATTACATCGGCTTTGTAAGCCGAAAGAGGGCCGTCCTTCCTGGAGCCAGCGCATGGTGCAGTGCTACAAAAGGGGCCGCCAATGATGCGTAGCGCTCTTTTACTGTTGGCATTGCTGCTTGCTACGCCACTTTGCCTGGCATCGATGAATGTCTTGCCAGCCAGTGAGTTGCCGAGGGCAATGCTGGCGCGGACCTGTAATGTGCTAAACGTTCCGCAGGCCGATTGGGGGGATATTAACGCCGTGGTGCGATCGGCTCGTGCCTGCTTGTCGCAAAAAGCAGGGCAGGGGCCAAACCCACGCCCACGCTTATTGGCACCGGCGGCTGAACCACAAGCGGTTGATGAGAAGGTATTGTGGCAGGGGATTAGCGTAGCCAGATCATCGCGTTAGGGTGACTTATCATAGCTTTTGTGTGCGAAAAATCGCCATAAAACACCTCTGCCGCCGTCACATTGTCAAAAGGCATTGACTCGATAACCTCTGACCGTATAATCCAACTCCGCAACCTCGGTTGCCGCATCCGCATTTCAATGCGCCCTTAGCTCAGTTGGATAGAGCAACGGCCTTCTAAGCCGTAGGTCACAGGTTCGAGCCCTGTAGGGCGTACCATTTTGAAGTAAACAGACGTCAATAGACGTCTTTTTTTATGCCTAAAATTCAGTGAATTAGCTGATTTTAGCGCGTCGAAACTCTACCTGATTCTACCCGTATCAACACACATCAAGTACTATCTGTTGGTATATGTGATGGTACATTCCTGTTCAATGAAATCTTATACCAATAACCAGCAACGGAGGGCAGCAAATGGCGCTTACCGATGTGAAGGTAAGAAGTGCAAAACCAACGGATAAGCCTTACAAGCTTACTGATGGTGAAGGTATGCATTTGATGGTGCATCCTAATGGTTCCAAGTATTGGCGTTTGCAGTACCGCTTTGATGGGAAGCAGAAGACATTGGCGCTGGGCGTTTATCCTGAAATTACACTTTCGGATGCTCGCCAACGCAGGGATGAGGCCAAAAGGCAGGTTGCCACAGGCATTGACCCTGGCGAGCAGAAGAAGGTTGATAAGCAAACTCGTAAAGCAGGTATTGAAAACAACTTCAAGGCCATAGCGTTAGAGTGGCACGAATACAAACGTCCTAACTGGTCGAAGGGATACGCTGAAGACCTGATGGAAGGGTTTGAGAACGATATTTTTCCTTATGTTGGTAAACGACCGATTGCCGAAATCAAACCTCTGGAAATGCTGGAAGCCCTACGCAAGCTGGAAAAGCGGGGTGTTTTTGATAAGCTCCGGAAAATCCGCCAAGCCTGCAATCAGGTTTTCCGCTATGCGATTGTTACCGGTAGATCGGAGAACAACCCAGCATCAGAGCTCGCGGGAGCACTTACCACCGCGAAGTCAAAACATTATCCTCACCTCTTGGCTAACGAATTACCTGAGTTCCTGAACGCATTAACTAAATACAGTGGCAGCCCGATTACTCGGCTTGCAACACGTATTTTGCTTCTGACAGGAGTTCGGACTATTGAGCTACGTGCTTCCGAGTGGGAAGAGTTCGACCTTGAGCGTGGTATTTGGGAAGTTCCTGTCGAACGTATGAAAATGGGACGCCCGCATATGGTCCCGCTATCTGAGCAAGTGCAGGATGCGTTAAAGCAACTACAGGCAATTACTGGACGTTTTAAGCTTGTCTTTCCTGGCCGTAACGACATTACAAAGCCAATGAGTGAGGCAAGTGTCAACCAAGTGCTGAAACGCATTGGTTACCATGGAAAGGCTACAGGGCACGGTTTCCGCCACACGATGAGCACCATTCTGCATGAACAGGGTTATAACACGGCGTGGATTGAGTTACAGCTTGCTCACGTCGATAAGAATACGATTCGTGGTACTTACAACCATGCGCAGTATCTGGACGACAGGCGTGAAATGATGCAGTGGTATGCTGATTATATGGATAACTTGGAGCGTGATGGGAATGTGGTGCATGGTGAATTTGGGCGTCGTGCTTAGGGTGAGGTGGTTTTTCTGAAGGGGAGCGGCAGTGCCAGTAGTGATGCTGGTATTGCCGGTTTTTTCTGCTGCTTATTTTTTGTGAATTTTGACGAAATAAACGTTTCTGATTGGTTTGCTGATAAAGATAAGCCAGCGATTCAGGCGGTATACGATGGTGCTGTGGGCGGTTCTGCGAATGCGGTGGCTGATTGGCTACAACAAAAAACAGGGGTGGACACAAGATCGTTTGGCCCAGCTGTAGCTGATTGGCTCGGATTTGGTAATCAGCAAGCAGGGACGGCGGCTAATCAATACGGCCTATCAGGGCAATCTCTGCGTGATAGTACTATGTCTCTTGGCGGCAATGCGCCAGCATACAACCTTGCACCAGTGTTTAACTTAAACTTTGAGGCATCCGTACCGCTCACCATCGTCAGCGATTCGAGCAGACTTGCTGATTATGTGGATTTTCAGGCGAGAGCCTCACAAGCCAGCTTCACCCAAGCACTCACACTTTCAATGAGCAGTGGTCAAAACAGTTCAGGCGGTTAGTCATAAGAGCCAGGTTAATCCCGGCTTTTTTGTAATATTTTTATGTCGATAATAGTGGTTAATGGATCATCAGGAGATAAATCCTCATAAATCCCAGAATCGTACAAAGAGTGAACACTGGCAGTAAGGCAGATGCCATTCATAATATCCCACGCTTCTTGATTATTACACTCCGAGAATGGTTTTATATGGCAGGCTTCAAGGGCATATTCAGTTCCAGTAGCTTGGCACCTGAAACCCGCGAGGGCTTTAACTGCACTTGCCCATTTTGTTTGCTGAATACGCTGCTTCGCCATTACTTGCTTTGTCTTCTCTGAGTCTTGCATTTCAATAAGTTCCAGAACTTCAGGGACTAACTCACCATCGCAAATATTTCTGACCAAATCTTCATTTAAGGCTTGGCAATGAATGCTTCCCATTAGTGTTGGTTCAAGATAGTAAGAAGAGAACCAACGCTCATTTGAAGGTTGAAGCTCACACCAGAAACCATCCCGTCTTCCAAAATTGCTACTCAGGTATAAGCTCACCCATGAACCATCTGGATAGCGAAGCCGCACAAATCCTCGATGCCAGAAAGCACACATACCCGTTTCCATATCGTTGATATGGTTAACCGCTTCTTGGTTCAATAAATCGACCATTCGACCAGGTCGTTTACCGTAGTAGAATGCGTGAGCCATCAATAACCTCCTTGATTCCGTTTACCTATATTATCCCGTCATAACTCACCAACTCTACATACTTCGATAGCTCAATAATCCCTGCTCCTTTACTGTACGTTCTGAAAGCCTCCGTTTTCGCGTATGTCCAGTTATGGCTTCGATCCGTTGTTCTGGCACTCCTGCACGGTCTAAGCAGGTGATGAATATTCCGCGCAAGCTGTGAAAGCATTGACGATCTGTAGCGGTAGGCAAAGCACGACGGCGTAGCCTGGTGAACGCTTGAGAGTAGAACTGGCCTTCTGAGCTTGTTTTCTGTCCGCTCCGTGCCAGGAGCGGACGTTAGTAAGCCCGCACTGAGTCGACTGTAAGGGAGCAGAGCAGCACATTACCCTTGGCATTGTCCGGTACTGCTTTGAAGGGGCAGTTTGGTTGAATTAAAAATACGAACTAAAACCAACAAGAGTCGGAAAAAATTTCAAAATGCTGCTTATGGATATTAGTCATCTTTAAAAGGTACGGTAAAAGAGACTAAAATCAAAAAAAAAGCTGTTATACATTGACTTAAAGTTCTCATCTTTGCTATTAGCCCTCAATCCAAGTTGAAAAACGTTTAGCCAGGAGTTCCCGTGAACGAGCATCTCTCTCATATGGATGTACATACCTTGCTTGAAGAAATGGACGAGCAGGCTAATGGAATAACGCTTGAATGCTCATTTGATGGCATAGCAAAGAGCAACGCATTGGTTGTCACTGAGTTTGTCAATTTTGAGCGTGACAGCACAGTAGCTTTACTCGCCAGCCTTCTTACTCTCCCGGCACACCAATCTCAGTGTTTGCGCTTCGAGCTCCTGGCGAGCCTTGCACTAATTCACTGCAAAGGTCAGCAGATAGCAAATATCGATGACGTGAAACGCTGGTATGTCGCTATTGGCGAGTCGAGTAGTATCGTTGGAGAAGATCCTGCTGAGGACGTCTTCGTCTCCCTTGTTGATAATAAAAAAGGTGATTACCGTGTGCTAGAGGGGGTTTGGGAGGCAGCAGGTTTTTATACACAATTAATGGTCGAAATTGTATCCGACATGCCGGATACGCACCGCTATCGCTCGCTGAAACTCGCTATACAGGCAATTCTCCGTCTCTCAGATGCCATTTGTGCTCGCTCTGGCCTTCATCGCTTTCAGGAAGGAACAGACGAATTCCCTGACTCTCTTGACACAGCTGGTCTTGATGAGAAAACGCTCAGTTCAAGGGTAACGTTGTCCGAGCGTTCTCTTCGAGCTGAGGGGATCAAAGTCGCTGACTTAGCACCTTTCATTCTTGAACCCTCTCATATAAGTACGCTTGGAAATCAGGTCCCTGGGGAGGGAATGCTTGAACAACGGCCATTGCTCCGCACACGCGATGGTATTGTGGTTGTACTTCCTACCGCCATGACCATTGCACTTCGCCAGGCAGTGATAACATTTGCAAAGCGCACAGAAGAATTGAGCGAGCTAGACAAAGCGTTAGCTAACGTCTATAGCCGCACCTTCTCCGAGATGCCGGTCTTCGGCAATGGCAGAAGGTTAAGAAGACTGACATGGCAGAAGTACAAAATGAGCCGAACAACGATGGTAACCTCCTTCGTGGATGCTGGTCATTTGATGGTACTTCAGTTCGTCTTGCCTTCTATACAGCAATACGCCGATACCGGTTTCAACAACTTGCTACAGCTAGATGAGGAGACCACGCAATTTCTAGATAACTCTGCTGAACAAATTACAGTTGACCTCGCCAAACAACCCGGCTTCCAGCGTGGCATAGTCGTGCGCGTTGAGTGTGGGTGGGGGGCGGGTTTTGTGGGTGTGCCCCCCCAACTGCCAGATGGTTGGCAATTTGAATGGATGTCTGGTGCGGACTTTGTCCGGTTCGGGGCATTACCCGATATGTCACCAATTGCCTTCTGGCGTGTGCAAGACGCAGTCGAAATGATCAAGCAAGCTGGTGTTCGGTTAATCAATATGAGCGGAACTCTCAATCTTCTTGGGTGGATACGTGCCAATGATGGCCATATGGTTCCTCATGGCCAGTTACCAGATGACCGTATCACGCCGGAACACCCGCTAATGTTAATGATTCCCACGAATTTACTCCGTGATATACGAATAGCGGCAGACACAGGGTATGACCGGCATCGCATTAGTGACAACACTGGTAAATGGCATCGAGTGATGAGGCCTTCGGCAGAAGATTTCTTTCCAACCGAACGTGAGAGCAAGTGCTACGCATCAATTGATGATCTTGAAGCGCAACGGCTGACCTGTGTATATGAGGGGCAGGGTAATCTTTGGGTAACGCTCGAAGCCCCAGAAATGGAAGATTGGATGCTCCTCGTTGAACTTGCCAAAATGGTTCGAACATGGATTGGGCGGATTGGCGAGGCACTGGAGGTCTTGAGAAAGCAACCAATAAAAAAATCATTAAAGGTGTATCTGCATTTTGATGGTAACGACAATATCGACCGATTTGATGGTGAGAAATTTCCTGATGATATGAATACATTTTGGCGACTTGAACGAATCCATGAGCATGGGGCGATTCGCGTGGTTCTTCAAGATGGGTATCTTGCAGGTTTTCGTCTACCGGATAACCGTGCAGAACGAGCTCTGGTGCGCGCACTCGGTACGGCGTTTGCCACACTTCTTCGGATGAAAGAGCCAGTAGACAAAGGGGTCGCTGTTGAGCAGATAGCGGTGCCCAATGACAGAGCTCGCAGCTTCCACATAATGCAGGCATCTGACTTCAACCAGTATTTAGGCCGTTCACTAACTAAACGCCTTTTAGCTATTGAAGATATCGACTCAGCCGCAGCCCGAATTGAGCTAGCATGGCGTGCTGTTTCGGCAGATGCACCATCACGATATCAGGGTAAAAAGGCAGTTGGAAAGCTCCTTAATGATGTGGTTGATGTGCTGCTCCAAGACTTACAAAGCGAACTTTCAAGATTTGACCGTAAACAGACAGTAATGCGATTACTTGAAAACGTTGTAAAGGCACGTTGTGAAGAGGCGCACTGGCGTAGTACTGCAGCAGCGGTCCTTGGGTTGCATGCAGGAGAAGAGGCTGTCGAAGAGACGATAGCTCAAGAAATGAGTCGTTATGCGGGCGCAGCGTTAACTTCCCGGCTAATCATTGAACTGGCCATCTGTGTATGCCCGACAAACGGCGGAATTGAACCTTCTGATATGGCACTCAGTAAACTTCTTGCACGGGCATCACTGCTTTTTCGCATAGGTGGTATGTCAGATGCCGTACGTTTCGGTGCTTTGCCTGCTGATATTCGCATCTCCCCCTTAGGTGATCTCCTCTTTCGCGATGAACTCGGCAAAATGGTGCTTGAACCGATGCTTTCAAAAGTTACTAACGAACGGTTTGAGGAACAAGCGGCACAATTTGAGCAGCACTATGTGAATGTGAAAACTGCCGGAGGGGATGATGAGAATAACAAACAAGATAGTGTTGCGGCTGAAACGACCGAGGACGAAACCGATATTTTCCTTGCATTCTGGAAAGCAGAAATGGGCTTCACTCTCGAGGATGGAATGCGATTTATCCAGTTCCTTGAGTCCATCGGAATAGAGCAAAAATCAGCGATCTTCGAGATGAGAAGAAGCCAACTAGCGGATGCTGCTAAATCGGCTGGGCTCGCAAATGAAATTATTGATGCGTTCCTCAACCAGTTTACCCTCAGCGCGCGTCCGAAATGGGATGTGGTGCCCGATGGATTTAACCTTTCTGATATATATCCCTGGAGGTTTGGCCGGCGCCTTTCAGTTGCTGTTCGTCCCTTGTTACAGATTGAAGAGAGTCACGATCCACTAATTGTTATCGCACCAGGACTCTTGAACCTGTCCCTTAAATACGTTTTCGATGGTGCATACACTGGGCAATTTAAGCGTGACTTCTTTCGCACAGAGGGCATGAGAGACACTTGGTTAGGTGGAGCGCGGGAAGGACACACATTCGAAAAAACTTTGGAGAGAGAACTTCGTGAAACAGGTTGGACAGTTCGACGTGGCATAGGATTTCCTGAAATTCTTCGCAGGAATCTCCCCGGTGATCCGGGGGATATTGATCTTCTTGCCTGGCGCTCAGACCGCAATCAAATTCTCGTCATCGAATGTAAGGACCTCTCACTTGCTCGTAATTACTCAGAAGTTGCCTCGCAGCTATCTGAATATCAAGGTGATGACATAAAGGGCAAACCAGATAAACTCAAGAAACACCTCAAGCGCGTATTATTAGCCAAAGAAAACATCGATAATTTTGCCCAGTTCACTTCGATAGCGAATCCCGAGATTGTATCGTGGCTCGTTTTCAGTGGTGCCTCTCCCATTGCCTATGCTCAATCCAAAATTGAGGCTTTGGCAGGAACTAATGTTGGCCGCCCAAGTGATCTTTTGAACTTTTGATACAAATGCTGTGCGATAAGACGCCCTGGCAACTGAGTTAATCGTTCCTACTACTGATAGTTTTAAATCAAGGATGATTTCACATGCTCAAAATTATTTGTTTTTGCACTGAGAGGAAAACAGACAAAAGTGCTGAAATCACGGCGGTCAGCGCGTTCATAAACATATATCCCGTTTTCGATTTCAAGGGGTATAAAAAATCATGGCACGAATTACTCATTATGGAGGGGAAACGCCGGGAGGTATAAATACTATCAGACGGCACAGTGTGCCACCAACCCCCTTAAACGGTTGCCAGCAGATGTGGAGCTGCCCGCGTAGCCGGTGGTGATGAATTGCCAGCGCTGGACAGAATAACCTGAACGTCCAGGCGAGCGATTGCATCGACACTGGCATGGCGTCAATGAATGTTCGCTCTGTGCCAGCGGACATTGTTAACATCTATCTGCATCAATCTGTGGGGAGCAAATCACTGTTTGGAGGAATAATTTCCTCTACTGTTTGCGTTTGTAAACACAATCCCTTAGATTACCTCCTACCTCCTACCTCCTACCTCCTACCTCCTACCTCCTACCTCCTACCTCCTACTTCCTACTAAAAATTAATCTAGTGAAAATGCCCATTAATCATATGTATGCAAGTCTATTATCTTACAAAAACTTAAGCTTGGCACATCAAGGAAGTGACTTATGGTGTATTACTGAGTTTTCTCTCTATTCCGACAGTCAACCAATTGGGGAGGTTGATGATAATTCTGTTTACTGTTTTCTGAATATGCTACCCAGGAGAACCAAACCATCCACTGTTGCATCTTCAATTACAGTGCGCACAAAGTGGTATAGTAACCTAAACAATATGATTCTTTCTAGCTCTCAAAGTCATACAAAGGATTATCATGGTGGGTGGTATAATGATGAAATAGCTGCGCTTTCAAGTTTATTACTTGGTGTCCGTTTTCATGCTGGATCAATTAATCGTCACTATGATAACCACACAGGTGATTTCGGAAGGATTCAAGCAGAGAGTTCTTTTCCACCTGTCTTAGCGTTTAAACATAACGTACCCATAGTACCTAATGCTATCAAAGATATTGATATAAATAACCTTAAGGTACTTAACGATTTACATATCTTAAGTGAAAGGAATTTCAATCATTTAATTAGAACAGCCAGAAGTTATCAAAATGCATTATGGATATGCGAGTCATCTCCAAACATGAGTTGGCTATTGATGGTGTCAGCCCTAGAATGTGCGGCCAGCCAGTGGGCAAAATCCAATGCATCTAAAGAAGAAAGATTTAAACATGCCAAACCTGAATTATATGAAAACTTGGATACCAATGAATTTAGACATTTAATTCCTATTATTGCTAACGAGTTTAAAGATTCATTTGGGGCGACAAAGAAGTTTGTAGATTTTTGCCTCTATTTCCTTCCAGATGAACCTCAAGCGAGGCCAAAATCAGGAAGAATTGATTGGAAAATAGAATCGTTGTCAGCGATTTTTAAAAAAATATATAGCTACCGTTCTAAGGCATTACATGGAGGGCAGCCATTCCCTGAGCCGATGTGTTCCCACCCTGAAGTATGGGATGGGTATGCTGAGCGAGCGAGAGGATGTTCAACCTTAGGTGGAACATGGGTGGATGAGGATGTTCCTATTAATTTAAACACATTCAACTTTATGACCCATTCCATTTTGAATAAGTGGTGGCAATCTTTATTACCAGATTAACACTGTAAGTATCCATGAAAACCGCACCGTTCACTTTTAGATATGTTCCCTCCTCCTCTTGGAGGAAAATGTCCGTTTCTCGCTCAAAACCAACTGTCAGATTATATTGTGCGCTGCCTGAGAAAACTGTCAGCTCAAGTCTGAGCTAATATATATCATCTTACAGCTTAAGCATGCGAATAAGAACAGTGTCCGTGGCAAGTACAACTATGTTCCTGAATTTAGGCAACGGCTTGTTGTCCCTACTGTGAACCCAACGGATACATATCAAAACTGGAGCTCGAGAACGGTATCAACGTCAATCTGTTGTTCAAATGGCGTCTGGAGAACTCTCAGTTGGAAAATATATATCTTACTGAAAAATATATATTTCCTTCGATTATTTTAACTAGGGAATTTTTAAAAAACTTATAACCAATCTCCTTGATCCGCACTGAGATCCTCCCGAATTGCATCTTGTTGATAACTTGCAGCAATATGGTCTAGGCAAGCTGCCGTACGAGGCCATTCAAATCGAAGATCATCAGCATCTTGTTTATAGCGCTCTACCAGTATTCGTTCTTGCTCCCCTCCATCATGTGGCATACGTATAGTTGCGCCACGACGGTTGTAAACCCCAACTTTAAAACCATCGTCCATTGCTCTGCTCCGTGCATACTCAAGAACTTCTCGAACAGGTTCTGGCGGCCATGCTTCATTTTTTGTTCGTTTTGCGGCAGAGAGAATCATGCCTATCTTGTCATCACCAATTTCACCACGACCTGCAGCCTTCAATAATTGACGAGCTTGTTTGACCCACGACATCAACGCAGAAGAGTCAATAGTCCCGTGTTGATCTGTTCCAGGTACGATGCTCCAATCATGCAAAACTTGATATGCCTGGCTTGCCATATCACGGGCTTGCTTAGGATTTGTTGGTTCAGGTTCAACCACATCACTATCTTCTTTAGGCAGGTAGAGTAATTTCATTAGGGAAGTAAAAAATACAGGATCTTGGGCTAGAGCCTGATGTAGGTTCCTAGCTGGATGTCGTGAATGGCGTAAGACTTGGAAGTAGATCCATTCGAGCCTCACAATTTCTTCTTTTGAAGTATTTACATCACTCTCCAAATAATCCAGGAGAATACCGATATAATAGCTCGACATCGTATTATCATTATTGAATTTTTCTTTGGCGCTTACAGCAGCATGCATTGCTCTAATAATAAGCGAACCATCTGGTTTCGTTTTTAGATTATTAGCAAGCCACGCAAGGGCATCGTGACTCCGATTTGCCAAAAGTAAATAGTCAATGACATATTTAGCCTCTACATTTCCGGAAATCATAAATACAGGGAGCGTTTCCCAATATATTTTACTAATATTGCCTGGTCTTGACTCAATTTTAAGCCAAAGCGACATTACAGTTGGTAATACTTGGGCAATGCGTACTTCCGCTAATTCCCCCCAATTCGCAGTTATAGCTTGTTCCCATAATGTTTGAACCCAAGTTTCGCTTTCTGAACCTTTCGTGGCTTTGAGTCCATAAAGAATGCCTAAACCAATATTTGCTATATCTGAATCACCAGACATTAGGGCTTTTTTCATTAGAATATGTTTATACCCACACTTTGTTGAGGATCGTGCTAAAGCAAGACCAAAATCGTAGTGCAGCGTAATTGTTGAAGAGAAATGAAATATTTGTTCAACTTCAAGTTCTGCAAGTAAAAATTCTACTGCTTCCGATTGTCTCTCTTCGAGCCTATTTCGTTGTGTTTGCCAATCATAATTTTCGCCTAGCTCATTGGCCCCTGCACAAAATAGCCAGCGAAAACGCTCCTCGACATTTTCTGGTGTTAGTGAAAGAAATATAGCATCCAACGGTGTTAATTCTTCTTCAGACAGAGCCCATGGAGCATCTTTGAAGCCACGGTTTCTCTGTAAAAAACGCCGTAACTCATTCCACAACCTTTCTTTTTCATCAGAAGATGTGAGGTTAAGGGAGTAATCAGCTAATTGCTTAGTTGCTGAAAATTTCCAGTTTGAATCAAAATTCCCCCAAAGGTGAAAAAGTTCAAACCACCGTTCGCACCTCCCATTTATATACATTAATAATCTGTCACCGATTTCACATGCTGCTGTTGCAACAGAGGACCAGGTAATCGACTCCGGCTCATTAGGAGTGAAATCACGCCAATTTGGCATAGAAGAAGGTTCTGAAGTATCGTGTGAACGAGGTGCTAATGCGAGCAATAACTTCCAACCAGCAATTGGATGCAGCGAGATGATCCGATCAATGACCTTAATACGTTGTGATGAATTAGCATAAGTTTGTGGTGACCAACTAACAAAAATCCGCCTTAAAGAAACTGCCGGACGGTTTCCCCATCGACCTCCAGGATCAACATCATCTAACCAAGCCAGTAAAAGTGCAGATTGCATTAGATAACGCGGGCTACGTGCTAACATCTCTAATGCCCATAACAAATTTGAAAGATACTCTGTGGGTTGCATTATCCCCTCATCACTTCGGAATAATGACAAAATTTGAGGTGAATCGCCTTCCAACCCAGCTTCTACAGCGTCTAGAAATACCGTTGGGGCTGCTTCTGCAAGATTATGGAAATCCTGAGACAAAGACCACCAAAGTGGCCCAGTTGCATTATTAAGCAACTTATACACCGCACTATTCACATGAAAAGATACATCCGTAATAAGCGTTGCTACCTCTGGGAAAACAGCCAAGGCAATCATCGATTCTGTTAAGCCACGTCTGATACTACCTGATGGTTTCATTACGCTATTATCTTCATAGAAGGTATCGGTATTAGGTTGAGTCTCAAAATGGGGGTCAATGGCGCTCATCACCGAACGGAACGTATTCTCAAAGCGCTTTAGTTGGTTGGAAGTTAGCTGATTACCTACTTGAGTCCAAAGATCTCGTAATGAAACTACTTTCCAAAGATTACCAGAACGAATTAATGGACCACCAAAAGTGGATGCTAACGGTGCCAAGATTTCTTCTACCTGCTTATAAGAGCAACCAGCTAAATCACTAATAATTTTTTGATCTTGAGATGAGGTTTCATCCCAACCCCCCGCGAACATTGCGGCAATAAGCTCAGATGAAACATGTTCAGCCCATTGTGGTTTATAGTTTGGGGCTATGGGCATTAAACGCCTTAATACCGTAATGCTGCGACCTGATGCGTGGGCATAACGATGAGCATCCTCCTCATTTAATCCAGCATGAGTTAATGCTATTTTTAGCTCAAATCTCCAGGGGCGGGGGAGGCGTATTGAATGACCGGATAGATGAGACACATCTGAACCATAGATAGCGTAGACATGGTGACCATTATTAACAAGAGATTGTGCAATCCCCGGTTCTGAAATAGTGAGAACAATGATTAATGGCGTGCCTAAACCAGCTAGTTGCCGGGCTGTTGTTGCGTTGTCAACTACGACACATTTGCTCCAATAGAACAGCTTATACTCTTCAGGCAGAGGACTTATAGATGCATAAAGAAAAGCTAGTGCTTCATCGGGAGCTTCGGCTTGCACCGATAGTTGTTGCGGTGAATCTCTTAACCATCTAAGGACTTTTGTTTGTTCTTCATCACGTCCGGCCAAGATAACATCAGGAGTGAGAGGTGTTCTCGTTGCGTGAATCCACTCGTTCCATGACTCTTCAATATTACGTAATCCTTGTGGCCGATGACCTATTTTTACTGACAACCACTGAGCGACCGCAGGATAAATTTCTAACCAATGGACAAGATCATCAGCGTCAATGGCACAGATATTCAGCCAAATATTGAGAGATTTTTTCTCCTCTACCCATTTATTTTTACCAGGAAAGCGTTGTGGAGTAACGAATACATACGTTGTTTTGTCTGGACTATACCCGAGTGGATTCCCAGATCTTTTATTAAAATCTTCTTCTGCCTTAGCGCGGATAGAGGTACGTTGAGCACCAATTTCCCAAACAGAATCACCCTCAGGAACAAAGCCCAAACCCAAATTCGTTTTACACTCACCATCCCAACCAGGATATTGCACACTCTCATCTGATGGGAAATGAACTTTTGCGGCAGGACCTACCGTTGCAAAAATTAAACGTCGTAATAATTCAGGAATACCACTCTGACCATCTCTCCGTTCACCCCACTGTGAAAGGTGAGTTGCATTAATCCAGCGCATCAAAGAACCAGGTTTTACATTTTCAGGTTGCTGCAACATACCCCTTTCAACTACCCCACCAGCTATAAACTGCAAACCTTCAGCTTCTAAGGCATCACGGATAGCTTGTGCATTATTTGCTACTGGAGTACGAAAGCCACGCTCAAAATCCGCAAGTGTAGATGTTGCCACATTTGCTTTGGAGGCCAGTTCTTGTTGAGACCAAGCGAGAAGAGCTCTTGCAGCTTTAACTTGCTCTGGTAAAAGGAGCTCATTCATTACAAAACCTCATATTTTTAATATGACATCACAATATCTGTCTAAAAGATGAGCGTCAATGCACAATCGGGTGGGGGTAGGCCAGACCTGTTACGATGAATCGCCACGGGTTTAACAGACACCTCAGAGTCATTTAAAATGGCCTAAAGAGAGGTGCACATGAGCAGTAAGCGTTATCCTGAAGAGTTTAAAATTGAAGCGGTCAAACAGGTTGTTGATCGTGGCCATTCTGTTTCCAGCGTTGCAACACGTCTCGACATCACCACCCACAGCCTTTACGCCTGGATAAAGAAGTACGGGCCTGACTCTTCCACCAACAAAGAACAGTCAGATGCTCAGGCCGAGATCCGCCGACTCCAAAAAGAGCTGAAACGAGTTACTGACGAACGGGACATATTAAAAAAAGCCGCGGCGTACTTCGCAAAGCTGTCCGACTGAGGTACGCCTTTATCCGTGATAACACCTGTTGTTGGCCTGTTCGTCTGCTCTGTCGGGTGCTGGATGTTCATCCAAGTGGGTTTTACACCTGGCTTCAGCAGCCACATTCACCACGGCATCAGACAGATATGAGGCTGACAGGACAAATCAAACAGTTCTGGTTGGAGTCCGGTTGCGTTTATGGCTATCGTAAGATCCATCTCGACCTGCGAGATAGCGGTCAACAGTGCGGGATTAACCGGGTCTGGCGGCTGATGAAGCGTGCCGGGATAAAGGCTCAGGTCGGATACCGAAGCCCAAGAGCTCGTAAAGGGGAGGCCAGTATCGTGACACCCAACAGGCTCCAGCGGCAGTTCAACTCGGAAGCACCGGATGAACGTTGGGTAACGGACATAACTTACATCCGAACCCACGAGGGCTGGCTGTATCTGGCCGTGGTTGTTGACCTGTTTTCGCGCAAAGTTATCGGCTGGTCAATGCAACCCCGGATGACAAAAGATATTGTCCTGAATGCGCTTCTGATGGCCGTGTGGCGGCGTAATCCTCAAAAACAGGTGCTGGTTCATTCTGATCAAGGTAGTCAGTATACAAGCCATGAATGGCAGTCATTCCTGAAATCACTTGGACTGGAGGGCAGTATGAGCCGTCGTGGTAACTGTCACGATAACGCAGTTGCAGAAAGTTTTTTCCAGCTACTGAAGCGTGAACGGATAAAGAAAAAGATCTACGGAACGCGGGAAGAAGCCCGCAGTGATATTTTTGATTACATCGAAATGTTTTATAACAGTAAGCGTCGGCATGGTTCGAGTGATCATATGTCACCGACGGAATATGAAAATCAATATTATCAACGGCTCAGAAGTGTCTAGATTATCCGTGGCGATTCAGTATCTTGATAACCAGCATTGCCTGCTTGAGCACGAAGCGTTGTTTACGGGCTCCATCAGCCATACAGAAGTACATCCCCGTGAGCTGGTGAAAGCGGCTCTGCGCCACAACGCCGCTGCAGTAATCCTGGCACACAACCATCCGTCAGGTACGACAGAAATCAGCCAGCAGGACAAACATGTTACTCAGCGGATCGTAAAAGCGTTGGCACTGGTCGAAGTGCGAGTGCTGGATCATCTTGTGGTTGGGAATAAAGTGGTTTCTTTTGCTGAGCAGGGTTTGCTTTAAACGGAGGTTTTCATGCCATTAACACCACCTCATGAATGGGGGTTACAAAGCGATATCACCCCACAATTTGGCGCAAGATTGGTTCAGGAAGGTAACCGGCTGCATTACCTGACTGACAGGGCTGGGTTGACGGGGAGCTTCAGCCCGGAGCAATTACAGAAACTGGATCAGGCTTTCCCGCTGTTTATAGAACAACTGGAAAATTTGCTGCGCTCCGGCGAGCTAAATCCACGTCAGCAACATCAGGTGACCATTCAGCTTGCGAGTTTAACCTGCATCGCTGATACCCGTGGTAGCTGCGGCTACGTTTACATTTCTATTTATCCAACCCAGTAACACCTTCTCTCTTCTTCTTTTATCAGGACTCAACTCATGCAGATTTCATCTGTACCGGCCTCGGTGCCGGTTTCGTCACGCCCGTCGCCCGTACAGGTCTGGCAGCAACTGTTAACGTATCTGCTGGAGCACCATTACGGCCTCACACTCAACGACACACCATTCCATGATGACACGGCCATCCAGGAACATATCGAGGCAGGGATCACGCTTGCCGATGCAGTGAATTTCCTGGTGAATCGCTATGAACTGGTGCGCACTGATCGTAAGGGTTTCAGTTGGCAGGAGCAGACGCCATTCCTGACCGCCACCGATATTCTCAGAGCAAGGCGTGCTACCGGGCTGATGAATACGTAAATTTTTTCGAGCCTCATTCCTGATTTTTACCTCCGCACTTTCCACTCTTTTTATTCATCGCATAATGCGCCTGCTACTCCTGGCAGGCGTGTTTGCTTTTATGGGCGATTAACGATGCAAACAGAACCCGACGTGTTGACGGAACATAATGAACTCATCCTTTCTACCAGTATCGAGCGCATTGTTACTGGTCGCGATTCCGCGCTTATGCAGATTCAACAGATCATTGAGCAGCTTGATGCCATATCACGGCTAACCTCAGAAATTGGCGGTGGCACAGCGCAAGACTGGGCGATGAAAGCCGGGCACCGTTACGATAGCTGGATGACCGAAAAGGTTGATAAAGCGCTGCCTGCGATCACCCGCAATATCGATCGCAGTATCTGGCGCGATTTAATGTTGAAGTCTGGCATTATGGCCTTGATGGATGCTCAGGCTCGCGATCAGTGGCATAAGAACCTGGAGGAGGGGGATCTGCCTGCCATCAGCGAAGCGAATGTCCTGAGTACTTTTGAGCAGCTACATCTGAACAAAATGGATGTATTTGAGCGCGGAATTATCAATGTCTTTAAAGGGCTGTCGTGGGATTACAAAACCAATAGTCCTTGCAGCTTTGGTAAAAAGATCATCGTCAACAATCTGGTGACGCATAGCCGCTGGGGCTTTAGTTTGAACTGGGGCTGGCGGCGGGATCAACTGGCGGACCTGGAGCGAATGCTGTTTCTGTTGGATGGAAAACCCATCCCTGACAACCGTGGTGATGTTACTACTCGGTTGATGGAGCATATTCGTGATAACCCTTCGAAGGATGTTTACGAAGATGCATTTTTCAGCATTCGTTACTTTCAGAAAGGAACCGCTCATCTGACATTCAAGCGACCTGAGCTGACTGAGAGAATGAATGATATCATTGCCAAGCATTATCCGGGCATGCTAGTCCAGCGATAATAGGCTGTATTTTCTAACAAATTTATCTGTTGGTATAAATGTTGGTACAAATTTTATCGAACACGATTTTATCCATATAAAACATATCAATACTTGATGTATTCGAATCCTGTAGGGTTTTTTTATGCCTGAAATTCAGTGGATTAGCTGATTTTAGCGCGTCAAGACGCTAACTGATTTTGCCTGTATCAATCCACACCAACTGACGGGTTCCCCGTTCGATGAAATTTTATACACTAATGGATTCGATAAGAGATGCTGATATCGCTTCTTCAAACAGCGTTTCCCGCCCGCCTGATGCTCAAGACAACTAGGGTATATACTTGTGGTGTACGGATATATTCAGGCTCGGATAAATGCTCCCAGTTTCGGTGCATGACCCACATTTTCCCTTTTGCTCCTCAACCAAATCAACAAAGTAAAATCAGAAAAAGAGGATTTGACCATCATGACTCAGATTTTTACTTTAACACTTTCCCCTTCTCTCGATAGTGCGACGACCACTCCCAAGATCTACCCTGAAGGGAAACTGCGCTGCACCACCCCCATTTTTGAACCTGGTGGGGGCGGTATCAATGTTGCCCGTGCCGTTGTTTATCTTGGTGGGCAAGCCAGTGCGATTTTTCCCATTGGTGGGCCAACGGGTGAGCATTTAAAAGAGTTGCTTGATCGGGAAGGCATTGTTACAGAAACCCTGAAAGCTCAGGACTGGACAAGGCAGAACCTGCATGTCCATGTGGATAATAGCGGTGAACAGTTTCGTTTTGTTATGCCAGGGGCAAGGGTTAATGATGCCGAGTTTGACCAGATTCTGTTGAAGGTGCAGAAGATCCCCCATGGTTCGATTCTGGTGGTGAGTGGCAGCTTGCCACCGGGCACCACGCTGGCAAAATTAACCGACCTGATTAAGCAGGCGCAAGCCATGGGATTGCAGTGTATCGTCGACAGTTCCGGGGATGCTTTACAGGCCTGCCTGGATGTAGGGGGGCTGGCTTTGGTAAAACCGAATCAGAATGAACTGTCTGCGCTTATCGGGCGGTCATTGGAGCATCCTGATGATGTCCGGGCTGCCGCTAAGGCGTTGGTACAACAGGGCGGAGCTGAGCGGGTTATTGTATCACTCGGCCCTCAAGGGGCTCTCGCGGTTGATAGTGATACCTGTATACAGATAGTCCCGCCACCGGTGAAGAAACTTAGCACCGTCGGGGCAGGTGACAGCATGGTAGGCGCGATGGTGCTGAAATTGGCGAACGGGGCAGAGCTGGTGGATATGGTTCGGTTCGGCGTTGCAGCAGGCAGTGCAGCCACGCTTAATCTTGGAACGCGGCTCTGTTCACTGGCGGATACCCAGCGCCTGTATGACTACATTTGCAAAAGTTCGCGTGGCTGAGTTTGGAAAACTCTACGACGCGGGTTATTTTGCAATAGGATCAATCATCCATAAAAAGCTTAAGCCTACGCAATCAGGGATATTCGCGGGTATGGATCATTTACTTTGCTCAGCCAGTGATAAAATTGTGCCGTGCTATCACGTTACAAGGCAAACTGGCATCAACGTTTGCGGTTATTCGTGATTTCACATATGAAAATTCGAATATATAATTGACTCCATATCCAATCCGATTATGATTAAGGTCGATCATCAGGAGATAACTATGCCGCTTACCCCCTTACAGCTCTTCAAAAACCTATCCGATGAAACCCGTCTGGGTATCGTGCTCCTGCTCAAGGAGATGGGGGAGTTGTGTGTGTGCGATCTTTGCGCAGCATTGGAGCAGTCGCAGCCCAAGATCTCCCGCCATCTGGCAATGTTACGGGAAAGCGAACTGTTGCTGGATCGTAAGCAGGGGAAATGGGTTCACTACAGATTATCTCCGCATATTCCTTCCTGGGCTGCTCAGGTTATCGAGCAGGCCTGGTTAAGCCAACAAGAAGACGTTCAGAGCATTGCTCGCAAGCTGGTATCAGCCAACTGCTCTGGCAGCGGCAAGGCTATTTGTCTTTAAAAAAATTTACCTATACACATATGTTTTTTCGAATGTGAGGTGTTAAAAATGAAAACGTTAACGGTGTTTGACCCAGCGATGTGCTGTAGTACCGGCGTTTGCGGTACTGAGGTCGAGCAGTTTCTGGTTGATTTTTCTGCGGATGTGCAATGGCTGAAACAGCGAGGCGTCCAGGTTGACCGTTATAACCTGGCGCAGCAACCCATGAACTTTGTACAAAACGAGAAAGCTAAAGCGTTCCTTGAGGCATCGGGGGCTGAAGGACTGCCACTGCTGTTACTGGACGGAGAAACGGTAATGGCAGGGCGATACCCGAAACGTGCCGAGTTGGCTCGCTGGTTTAGTATACCACTGGAGAAGATAGGATTAGCTCCTACGGGTTGCTGTGGCGGTAAGACTTCCTGTTGCTGAACATGTCTGGAGGACAGATGAAATTCTTACAGAATATTCCCCCTTACCTGTTTTTTACCGGTAAAGGGGGCGTCGGTAAAACCTCTATTTCCTGCGCCACGGCTATCCGTCTGGCGGAGCAGGGCAAGCGGGTTCTGCTTGTCAGCACCGATCCGGCTTCAAATGTCGGCCAGGTCTTTGACCAGACTATTGGCAACACCATTCTGCCTGTGATCTCTGTACCAGGACTTTCAGCGCTGGAAATCGATCCACAGGCAGCCGCCCAGGAATATCGAGCCAGAATTGTTGATCCCATCAAAGGCATTCTGCCTGATGATGTCGTTAACAGTATTAACGAGCAACTCTCAGGTGCATGTACCACAGAAATTGCAGCTTTTGATGAATTTACCGGGTTGCTGACTGACGCATCATTATTGACCCGTTTTGACCATATCATTTTTGATACCGCGCCTACGGGCCACACCATTCGCCTTCTCCAGTTACCTGGAGCGTGGAGTGGCTTTATTGAGAGCAATCCAGACGGGGCTTCCTGTCTTGGCCCGATGGCAGGGCTGGAAAAACAGCGTGAGCAATATTCGCACGCCGTTAAGGTTTTGTCTGACCCGGAGCGTACGCGGTTGGTTTTAGTGGCAAGACTGCAAAAATCCACGCTGCAGGAGGTCGCCCGTACTCATAATGAGCTTGCGGCGATTGGCCTCAAAAATCAGTATCTGGTCATCAACGGTGTTTTACCTGAAACAGCAGCGGTAAACGATGCATTGGCGGCTGCAATATGGGGCCGGGAGCAGGAGGCATTGGCAACCCTTCCTGTCGGTCTGGCCGGTCTGCCAACGGACACCTTATTCCTTCAACCAGTAAATATGGTTGGCGTTCCTGCACTAAGGGGGCTTCTCGCCTCCGGGCCTGAAACAGTTTCCTTCGCTGAAGAACACTCGCTGCAACAACCATCGCTCCCGTCACTGTCCACTTTGGTTGACGAGATTGCCCGCAGTGAACATGGCCTGATTATGCTGATGGGCAAAGGTGGCGTGGGTAAAACAACCATGGCTGCTGCAATAGCAGTCAGGCTGGCCGAGATGGGATTTGATGTGCATCTCACGACGTCAGATCCTGCTGCGCACCTCAGTACAACCCTCAATGGAAGCCTAAATAACCTGCAGGTCAGCAGAATAGACCCTCATGCTGAAACAGAACGTTATCGTCAGCATATCCTTGAAACCAAAGGACGTGACTTGGATGAGGCGGGGAAACATCTGTTGGAAGAGGATTTACGCTCTCCCTGTACTGAAGAGATTGCTGTTTTCCAGGCTTTCTCGCGGGTGATCCGGGAAGCGGGTAAACGATTCGTTGTCATGGATACGGCACCGACCGGGCATACATTGTTGTTACTTGATGCCACCGGGGCATATCACCGGGAGATAGCAAAGAAAATGGGAGATAAAGCTCATTTCACGACGCCGATGATGCAGCTTCAGGACTCGCAGCGCACCAAAGTCTTACTGGTCACGCTGCCTGAAACTACCCCCGTGTTGGAGGCGGCAAATTTGCAGGCCGATCTTGAACGGGCGGGGATCCATCCCTGGGGCTGGATTATCAATAACAGTCTTTCCATCGCGGAAACTCATTCACCGCTGCTTCGTCAGCGTGCGCAGCAGGAGCTACCTCAAATAGAGGCCGTTAAGCGCCAGCATACTAACCGTGTTGCGTTGGTTCCTGTTCTTGCAGTAGAGCCAACAGGTATCGACAAACTCAAACAGCTCGCAGGTTGATTTTTAACAGATACAGGGCAGTTACGCTGCCCTGTCAGGAGGTTTTATGTTACTGGCAGGAGCAATTTTCATCCTGACCATCGTGTTGGTAATCTGGCAGCCGAAGGGGTTAGGGATCGGCTGGAGTGCCACTCTGGGCGCGATACTGGCTCTGGTGTCGGGGGTGGTACACATTGCGGATATCCCGGTAGTGTGGAATATCGTCTGGAACGCCACCGCAACCTTTATTGCCGTCATTATTATCAGCCTGCTGCTGGATGAGTCTGGCTTTTTTGAGTGGGCAGCTCTGCACGTTTCCCGCTGGGGAAATGGCCGTGGTCGCCTGTTGTTTACCTATATCGTTCTGCTCGGTGCGGCGGTGGCAGCGCTATTTGCCAATGATGGTGCGGCTCTCATTCTGACACCGATCGTTATCGCTATGCTACTGGCTCTCGGGTTCAGTAAAAGCGCTACGTTGGCTTTCGTTATGGCCGCTGGGTTTATTGCCGATACCGCCAGCCTACCGCTTATTGTGTCGAACCTGGTCAATATTGTTTCGGCAGACTTCTTCCATCTGGGTTTCACTGAATACGCTTCAGTGATGGTGCCGGTGGATATTGCCGCCATTATTGCCACACTGGTGATGCTGCATCTGTTCTTTCGTAAAGATATTCCACCGACCTATGACCTGAAACGTCTGAAACAACCCGCACTCGCAATCAAGGACCCGACGACGTTCAGAACCGGCTGGATTGTATTACTTCTTCTGCTGGTCGGTTTTTTTGTGCTGGAACCATTAGGGATCCCGGTTAGCGCTATTGCGGCTGTTGGAGCCGCTATCCTGTTTGTCGTCGCTAAAAGAGGACATGCCATTAACACCGGTAAAGTGCTGCGCGGTGCGCCCTGGCAGATTGTGATTTTCTCACTGGGGATGTATCTGGTTGTCTATGGTTTACGTAATGCCGGACTAACAGAATATCTCTCTGGCGTGTTGAGTTTACTGGCAGACCAAGGGCTTTGGGCCGCAACCTTTGGCACAGGGCTCCTGACCGCATTCCTGTCATCTATCATGAACAACATGCCTACCGTGCTGGTCGGCGCATTGTCGATTGATGGCAGCACCGCTTCAGGGGTTATCAAGGAAGCAATGATTTATGCCAATGTGATTGGCTGCGATCTGGGGCCTAAAATAACTCCTATTGGTAGCCTGGCAACGCTGTTGTGGCTGCACGTACTTTCACAGAAGAACATGACGATCACTTGGGGATATTACTTCCGCACCGGTATTATCATGACGCTGCCTGTGCTGTTTGTAACGCTGGCCGCGCTGGCGCTACGTCTCTCTGTTACTCTGTAATGAGATCCTGATATGAGCAACATTACCATTTATCACAACCCGGCCTGCGGCACCTCGCGTAATACGTTGGAGATGATCCGTAACAGCGGCACCGAACCGACTATTATTCATTATCTTGAGACACCACCATCACGCGATGAGTTGGGCAAACTTATTGCCGATATGGGCATTGCAGTACGGGCTCTGCTGCGTAAAAACGTTGAGCCGTATGAAACGTTAGGGCTTGCCGAAGACCGTTTTACTGACGATCAACTCATCGACTTTATGTTGCAGCATCCGATCCTGATTAACCGTCCCATTGTCGTGACGCCGCTGGGAACCCGGCTGTGCCGCCCTTCAGAAGTCGTGTTGGATATTCTTCCGGAGGCGCAGAAAAGTGCGTTTACCAAGGAAGACGGTGAGAAGGTGGTTGATGAAAAGGGGCATCGCTTAAGTTGATTGTGTAGGTAAAATAGTCGAGATGATGAAAGGGCGAGAGTTCTCGCCCTTTTTTCTGGGGACCCGTGTTAACGAAGTATCAGAAGCCTGCTTTTTCGAGTGCTTCGGGTTTATCGTGAACACCAAAACGGTCAACGATGGTGCTGGTAGCTTCGTTCATCCCACGGATCTCAACTTCCGTGCCTTCTCTGCGGAACTTAATGACCACCTTATCCAGAGCGCTGACGGATGTGATGTCCCAGAAATGGGCATGTGAAACATCTATCACCACATGCTCAATGGTTTCGCGGAAATTAAAGTGTCTGGTAAAGCGGTCTGCCGAGGCAAAAAAAACCTGGCCGGTAACGGTATAGGTTCGGCTCGAATCCTCAAGAACAGAAGTGACTCTCATGAACCGGGATATTTTTGTGGCAAAGTTGAGAGAGGCTATCAGTACGCCAGTCAGCACGCCAAAGGCCAGATTATGTGTTGCAACCACGACAGCGACAGTGGCGAGCATGACCACGCTGGTTGAAAGTGGATGTGTACGCAGGTTGATAATCGAGCGCCAGGAGAACGTTCCGATGGATACCATAATCATCACCGCGACGAGCGCTGCCATGGGGATCTGAGATACCCAGTCACGTAGGAACACAATCAGGCAAAGCAGCACTAAGCCAGCCGTGAGAGTAGAAAGTCGCCCACGCCCGCCTGATTTTACGTTGATAACCGACTGCCCGATCATCGCACACCCAGCCATTCCTCCGACAAAGGGCGCACAAATATTGGCGATACCCTGCGCTTTGCATTCCCGGTTCTTGTCACTGGGGGTATCGGTCATGTCATCCACGATAGTAGCGGTCATCATTGACTCAAGCAGGCCAACAACCGCAAGCCCCGCAGAATATGGCAGGATGATGAGCAGTGTCTGGATAGTTAGCGGCACGTCGGGAAGCAGGAAGACAGGCAGGCTGTCTGGAAGTTTACCCATGTCACCTACAGTTCGTACATCCAGATGCAGCCACATGGCAATGCCAGTCAGCACCACGATGCAGACAAGTGGTGAAGGAATGGTTTTGTTAAGGTACGGGAAGAGATAAATAATTCCTAGACCCGCCGCAGTCATGGCATAAACATGCCAGGTCACATTAGTCAGTTCAGGTAATTGCGCCATAAAGATCAGAATTGCCAGCGCGTTGACGAATCCGGTTACCACTGAGCGTGAGACAAAACGCATCAGTCTGCCTAATTTCAGATAACCCGCTATCAGTTGGAAGACCCCCGTCAGAATGGAAGCCGCCAACAGATATTGAAGGCCGTGGTCTTTAACCAGCGTCACCATCAGCAGCGCCATTGCACCTGTGGATGAAGAAATCATCGCCGGACGCCCGCCAAAGAAAGCCATAACTACCGGGATACAGAAAGCAGAGTAGAGCCCTACCTGGGGATCGACACCGGCAATGATGGAAAAGGCGATCGATTCTGGAATGAGTGCGAGCGCGACAACAATTCCGGCCAGTACGTCACCACGGACGTTACCCAGCCAGTCCTTACGCGTTGAGGACAGCAACATGGTTATTTCTCGGTTTTTAGATACAGTCAGCCCTTGAGGGCAAAAATTTATGTACGGTAAAACACATCCGCAGACGGGACGTTATTGAGTGCGTGCAGAGGCTGGCTCAGTACGACGAAGGAAGGGAAAACTCAGGGTGGCGTAATACACATGATAAAATTTAGGCCTCAGGTCTGCTTTAGTTACTTTCAGAAGAGTGTGTAGCCAGTAAAAACACATTCATCCAGCCATCAAATCAAGCCCAGTCACATGAGCTATGCGGGAACTATAATAAAAAAACAAGGAATTTCAAACCCAAAACTACAGGCTTAGGAAAATAGGGGAGAAGTAACTCCCCCCTGCTTTTTTTTATGTTACTTCGCCATTTTCCGGTGGGTTGATGTCAAAACGTGGGATAGCCCAGTCTCATGTTGCCGCCTGAAAAAACGCCACACACGAATTGAAAGCAATCAAATCACTCATGTCAGGCCTCAAATCTTGCTCTGATTGACTCGCCGGGAAAGCTCTTCTGCCGACTCTTTTCGTTCGCTGTAGCGATCAACGAGATAAGCTGAACTCCCTCTGGTCAGAAGAGTAAACTTCATCAGTTCTTCCATCACGTCTACAATGCGGTCGTAAAAAGATGATGGTTTCATACGGCCATCCTCATCAAATTCCTGCCAGGCTTTCGCCACTGAGGACTGATTTGGAATGGTGATCATCCGCATCCAACGGCCAAGAATGCGCATCTGGTTTACGGCATTGAAAGACTGAGAGCCACCGCAGACCTGCATAACGGCCAGCGTCTTACCCTGAGAAGGACGAACTGCGCCTTCCGATAGGGGTATCCAGTCAATCTGGGCCTTCATGATGCCGGTCATCGCACCATGCCGCTCAGGTGAGCACCACACCATCCCTTCAGACCAACGAACCAGCTCGCGTAGCTCCATCACTTTAGGATGCGATTCAGGTGCATCATCAGGAAGAGGCAAGCCAGAAGGATTGAAGATCCGCACCTCTGCGCCCATCGCAGTCAATAATCTTGCTGCTTCCTCAGTTGCCAGTCGGCTGTATGAACGTTCGCGTACAGAACCATAAAGCATCAGAATGCGGGCAGGATGTTGAATGGCAGGAACACCGAATCTCCCCTCGTTAATTGACGTGTCGAATAAACCTCTGTCAACGTTCTTAAGCTCGTCCGTCATTTTATCTCTCCATTTTTTAGATTTATGGCAGTAGTGGAACAATCAGCGCTACCAGTGCAACATTCCTCAGTAAGGAAGGCGATCAGTGCGTCCAGACTTTCATAGTGAGCATGGCAAAAAAGTATTCGTCCTTGCCGTTCCTGATGCACAAGGGAAACTGAAATCAGCGCTGACAGATGATGGCTTAATGTTGAAGCAGGGATCTCAAGCCGCTTTTGCAGTTCTCCTACAGGTAGCCCCTGATGCCCGGCTTTAACCAGCTCTCTGTACACACTCAGACGTGTTGGATGCCCCAGTTCTTTCAGGGTATCCGCTGCTTTTGAAAGCTCCATAAACACCTTTATTCTATATTTCCAGAATAATGGAAATATAACCTGTTCCTCTCGAAAGACCAAGAACATAAACGCTCCGCGTTGTTATAGGGAGGAGGTCGTGCGGATACGGTGTGACCGGCCGTCGGCCCACAAATTCTGCAAGTGTCAGGGCTGTTGTGGTCAAGATCGTACTTTGTCTGTAACGCAGGAGGGGCAACTATTTAGACTCTCGGAGCCTACATTCAGAGTCAGTCAACGCCTGACCGATCTTTAAATCCCTTCGGGCTTTTTGCCTTATATCCCCGTCCGTATTTGTCGAGGGTTTACGGCGGGTTTTGCTAAAGACTGAAAAACTGATCTTTGCCCCGGGCTTTAGCTACGTAAAGCGCTTTATCGGCATGTGTCAGTAGTACGTTAGGCGAGGGCAGTTGGCCAAATGTATGAACTGAAAAACCGATGCTTATAGTCAAGTACCCAGTGCTGGATGCGGAGTGCGGTATTCTCAAATCCCGTACGAGTTGGCATAGCGTCTGCACATACAGCGTTGCCTGGTCTTTGGTCATCCCATTGGAGAGAATGACAAATTCTTCGCCGCCATACCTGGCTACAAAATCAGACCCCCGCTTGAAAGACTGACTCAAGCAATCAGCGACACGTATTAGCGCGGCATCGCCTGCCTGATGCCCATAAATATCATTGAATGATTTGAAGTGATCGACATCAATCATGGCGAGCATCAATGAGTCACCATTACGGATGGCAATTTTGCATTGAATGTCGAACTGCGTATCAAAAAAGCGACGATTATAAATCCCGGTGAGTCCATCCTTTATGGAGAGTTGCTCGAAGTGTATTTTCATTTCCTCGAGGGACCGATGCTCATCACGAAGCTGTTGCTGGATTATCATTCTTGGTGTTACGTCTTTTTGGATCCCGATAAAATTGGTTACAGCCCCACTCTCATCATGAATTGGCGATATGCTTAACTCATTCCAAAACATGGTTCCATCCTTGCGGTAGTTTCGCAAGGTTACCAGGCAGTACTCGCCATTTTTAACGGCGTTGCGCACAATCTCCAGCTCTGGCTGTTCCCGATCGTTATTTTGTAGGTATCGGCAGTTGATGTTGGTAATTTCTTCGAAGGAGTAGCCGGTCATTCTCTCGAAAGCCGGGTTTACAAAAATCAAAGGATTGTCGTCTATGGCATTGTCAGAGATGGTGATGCCGTCTCGCGAATCCATAACCGCCTGTTTAAGAATTTCAATCTTCATACCAAGTCCGTTAGTGGGATCGTAGGGAGAACGTTGTTCGTAAACAACGCAACATCAAGAGAACACACGCGATCAAACCAATTTTACAAGTGTAGTCGTTGAGAAAGGTGCATGTCCGTTTTTTGACCTTGTCACAAACGTTCAGATACTGAGATAACGGCTGCTCGGGTCAACGCCCGGCTCTTAATATCCCAGCACAACGGCCGTACGGGGCTAGACAGGATCATGGCCAAACGTAGTCCGTTCATTAACGGGCTATTCAGGCGCCAAAAATTACTGGTCCATCACGGACTGTATAGCGACATGATGCGCAATTTTGCTCATTTTGACGGAGGTGGTGTTAGATAAATCCTAATGATGAAATTGGTGTATCTATATGAATAATATTATAAAATTCAACGCCATGGCAGAAAAATCCGATAAGATTGTACATTCAATATATTTAGCTAATAAAACGGAATAAGTGAAATTGGTTGAAAGATTCATTTTTAAAAATTAAGTAGATATAAACTCTGTTATTCCTGGTTTTTTAAAAATAAAATCTCGATTTCCATTTTTAATGGATGGGATTTTCATTATTTAGAATGGATTGTTATACGCCAATTTGCAGCTATAATAGCTCCACATTATGGGTGGTTTTTAAAATCTAAAAATTAGCCGAGATAGTTATGGAAGATAATTTGCATGGATTCCTAATCGATGAAGATATTTACTTCAATGTAAATCACAGAAGGCTGATGTATTTCATCAATGAAGATGAGGAACGCCCATTGTCTTTCAGGCTTGTTCTTTTGAATGAAATGCAACCCCGATTATTAGCATTTTTACTTAAGAATAGAAGAATAGAAGTCATCAGCAAAAATAACATTATGAGAAACGTTTGGGATGAGTTTGGTCTATCATCATCTAATCAACGACTTTGGCAAGAAATTAAAAAGCTAAAAAGCAAGCTGTTATCAATTGGTCTTCGTGATAATCTGATAATCAACGTGCGTGGTATCGGCTACTCTGTAGATAATGAAAGGGTCAAGTCTTTAATTATCGAATGAGTTTCTCCTGTAATTGATAAAGCATATATAGATATATCCATATCACATGGATGACCCCGTCATTCTAATGGACATTAGAATGGTTTAACAACACAAGGTATGTAGGAATATATATGAAAAAGTTAACAATCGTTGCATCTCTCGTCGCTTTATTTGGCTCTGTTGGCCTGGCTCAGGCTGCTTCTACTGGGACTATCACATTCAATGGTGAACTGACGGCAACAACCTGCGACGTTATTGTTGATGGTCAAGCGGCAGACGCAACCGTGAAATTGCCAACCATCGGGATCAACCAATTGACAGCCGCTGCCCAGACCGCAGGACGTACAGGCTTCAACATGGCACTGAGCAATTGCGCAGGTACCTTGCAGACGGTTTCTGCCTTCTTCGAAGCAGGAACTTCTGTTGATCTGGTGACCGGCCACCTGAAAAACATGGGCGGTACGGCGAGTAATGTCAGCCTGCAACTGCGTGACGGCTCAAGCTCCACTCAAGCTGTGATCCAGGCGGGTAACCAGAACCAGAGACTGAATACCACTTATGTTCCATATGACCTGACTGCGGGTACGGCCAACCTGCCATATGCCGTGGAGTACTATGCAGACGGTGCAACCACTGCGGGTACCGTACTGAGTAACGTTGTTTATTCCATTCAGTACAAGTAATACGTTGGTGGGAGGGGAAACCCTCCCCCATTCAGCATGTCAGCAAGGAGCTTATCATGTCGTTTTTTCCCCGGAACACCGCCCATGCCTTCTGTCTGGTAGCCGTAGCCCTGTTTACGACCAGCAGCCTGGCCAGTGTGGTGATCACCGGCACTCGGGTGATCTATCCGTCTGATGCAAAAGAGGTGAGTGTCAAACTCAACAATGTCGGCCCTTCTCCTGTGCTGATACAAAGCTGGATCGATACTGGCGATACCGCGGCTAAACCCGCCGCTATTCAGGTACCTTTTGTGTTAACCCCGCCAATGAACCGTGTGGAACCCAGCAAAGGCCAGACCTTGCGTATCAGCTACACCGGCGGTGCATTGCCGATGGACAGAGAATCGGTATTCTGGCTCAACGTGCTCGAGATACCGGCCAAAAAAATGGCCAAAGCCGAGGATAATTTGTTGCAGATGGCGTTCCGCTCGCGCATCAAGCTGTTCTACCGGCCCGTCGGGTTGGTGGGGAACGCCAATGATGCCGTCAAAGCTGTCACCTGGAGTGCAAAAGGAAATAGCCTTCAGGCCATCAATCCAACCCCTTATCATGTCTCCTTTGCGAGCATTACGGTGAATGGGAAAACGGTGGAAGGTGAGATGGTGGCCCCGCATGGAACACAGACATTTACGTTGCCAGTGAAGGCGGGCAATAACGTGACAGGGAATTTTGTTAATGACTACGGTGCAGTTAATTCTTTCAATGCCATCATTAAATAATAGTTTCGCTGCATAAATACTCTATTCGGCGTGACAGGATTGTCACTATTCAGGAATGAGTTATGAAGGGATGCGTTATGTCAAAAAATTTGCAGTATGGATCCCAGAGAAAATTAACCCCTCTCGCGATGGCTATCTTATCGACGTTTATCGTGGGTGGCGCCAGTGCTGAAAATTCCATTAACCCTCCGACCGAGATCGCAAAAAATCTGGAGTTTGATGCTTCATTCCTGAATGTTGACGATCAGAAGTCAGTGGATCTTAGCCGTTTTGCCAATGGGTCTACGGGATTGCCTGGGGTATATAAAACTGCTTTATACATTAACAATCAACTTGTCAGTAATACCGATATTGAATTCAAGGCACGGGCGGACAAATCTGTGTATCCCTGCCTGACCCGCGAGCTGATTAAAAATATACCATTCAATTATGATAGGCTGCCGGCGGATTTTTTAGGTCCGCAAGGCCAGGGCGAATTATGTATGGATCTGGTGCGTAAACTGCCGGAGTCCAAAGTTAATTATGACAGTAATGAACAGCGTCTGGATATCATGATCCCACAGGCTTACACGCTGAGTACGGCCCGGGGCACCGTGAATCCGGAACTGTGGGACAGTGGTGTACCGGCATTATTGCTGGGCTACAACGTCAATGGTTACACCAGTGAGTCGCATGGTAGCACCTTTAATTCTATGTATGCCGGGGTGAATGCCGGGGTGAACGTCGGGGCCTGGTACCTGCGCCATAACGGCTCTTACACCCGGACGGACAACGGTGAGAGCCAGTACACCAGCCTCAATACTTATCTGCAGCGCGATATTCCGCAGCTCAAGGCGCGCGTGCTGATGGGGCAGTCGAACACCACCGGACAACTGTTCGATACGCTGCCGTTTACCGGCATTCAACTGACGACCGACGATCGGATGTTGCCGGAGTCCCTGCGTGGTTACGCGCCGGATATCCGTGGCATTGCCCGCACCAACGCTCGTGTCACCGTACGCCAGGGGGGGCAGGTGCTGTATGAGACCAACGTTACCCCCGGCGAGTTTCTGATCAACGATCTGTACCCGACCGGGTACGGTGGGGATCTGGTCGTCACCGTGCGTGAGTCAGACGGCACCGAGCAGACTTTCAGCGTGCCGTATGCCTCGGTCGCACAGCTCTTACGCCCAGGTTCATCACGGTATTCGATCACTGCGGGTGAAGTACGCAGCGATAACCTGCGTGAGAAACCTGCGCTTTACCAGGCAACCTACCAGCTTGGATTGACCAACTCGGTTACGGGTTATGGCGGCATGCAAGCCAGCCAGGATTACTATGCGTTGCAACTGGGTGCTGCGGTGGGGACGCCGATAGGGGCCTTGGCCTTTGATGCCACACAGGCACGCACCCATTTGGGTAACGCCACTAATGCGAGTGGCCGGCATCAGCCGGGTAACAGCCTGAGTGGGCAAAGCTATCAGGTGAGTTACAGCAAGCTGATCAGTGAAACCAACAGCAACCTGACGCTGGCGGCATACCGCTTCTCAACCAGTGGCTACATGGACTTTATGACTGCGATGCAGACCCGCGATGCGGTAGCGCAGGGGTTCTCGCCGGATTCTATCTGGCGGGCGAAAAATCGCCTGACGGTCACCGCCGCACAGGGATTGCCAGAAAACTGGGGCCAACTGTATGTCAGCGGATCGTTGCAGAACTATTGGAACAAAGACGGTACTGAGAAGCAGTACCAGATGGGTTACAACAACCGATACAAAAACCTGTCGTATGGCCTGAGTATCAACCGCAGTTTCTCCAGTCTGGGTGGGTCACAGACCAACTATCTGCTGAGTTTCAGCCTGCCGTTGGGGCGTAATGATGAAACCCACACGCCTCAGCTACGCATGGATTTATCGCATGACAGCAGTGGGCGTTATGGCGAGCAGGCTACGGTATCCGGTACCGCAGGGCAGGATAACCAGTTTAGCTATGGCGTGACGGCGATGAACGCCAACCAGGGCATGGGTTCCAGTGGGTCGCTGAGCGGTAGTTACCGCAGCTCGGCTACGGCGTTGAGCGGCACGGTCAGCACCGGTAAAGGTTACCAGAGTGCGTCGGCCGGGATGAATGGCACGGTTATTGCGCATGCGGGAGGAGTGACCTTTACGCCTTACAGTTCGGACACCTTTGCCTTGGTGGAAGCTAAAGGAGCCGAAGGGGCCAAGGTCTCCTCGTATCCAGGGGTGAGTGTCGACTCACGTGGCTATGCGGTGGTGCCTTACCTGAACCCATACCAGATGAATGAAGTCAGTATCGATCCGACAGGTACTGCGGCCAATGTGGAGTTGGACAATACCAGTCAGAAAGTGGCGCCGTACTTCGGGGCTGTGGTGAGGCTGAAATACAACACCAAGCAGGGCACGCCAATCCTGGTGATTGCGACCTATAGAGGGGAGCCGGTCCCGTTCGGGGCGGATATTTTTGACAGCACCGGTAATAACGTGGGGTCGGTTGGACAGGGGGGGCAACTGTACGCACGGGTAGCAGAAGACAAGGGACAACTGCGGGTGAAATGGGGCGAAGGTGGTGAGATGCAGTGCACCGTCAGTTATATCTTGCTGCCCATGGTCAAAGGGCAACAACAGAGCCAGATACAGAGATTCACCTCCCCGTGCACTGCGGGTTCCCTCCCCGGTACCCATAAGTCGAAATTGGCCAAGAACAGCACAGAATCGGTCGTTGACAACGGTTAACCGCCGAAGCATCACAACTATTTTTTCTTTCTGACATAGGTCCGGTGGGGCCGGTCAGAAAGAGGGAGAATGACGTATGAAGTTATCGATCAATAACCTGTTAGGTGTGCTGGGGGGAGTTTTTTTAACGACAGCCAGCCCTGCTAACTGGGCCGCTGTGACTGTGACGTTAAACACCGGTGTCCAAACAGTAGTCGTTCCCTTGAGCCCGCCACAGATTTCTGCCGGTGTAGATGTACCGGTGGGGACCGTGCTCTACCAGGCGAGTCTGATTATGAAAGATGGGACTTTTACCATAAAATGGCCAGCGTCGGATGTTGGAAAATACCTTTATTATACTTCCACAGCGTTTGTATCAAATACTCCGCAGCCTTCTGCTAATCTGACAACGGGCCCTTATGCAGGCGGAGTCTATCAAACCGGTATTCCCGGTATCGGCGTGGCAATCTTGAGTGCCTCGGGAACCCCCTTAACAACAACCAAGCGTTATGCAGAGGCGCAGAACCTTCTTGGGTCAGAATTAGGTGGACTACTTATCCAATCAGGTGAGAGCAATATACGAAATATCGCGCTGATTAAAACCGGCCCGCTTACACCCGGAATTTACACTGCCAGTGGTGCCAATTTTCCTACCGTTACGCAGGGTATGGACGTTTCACAAACCAGCCACACTAATGCCGCCGCAACCAGTGGGCTGCCGGTATATAATTGGATTTTCAGTTTTCAAGGGTCAATCACGGTATCAGCGCAAACCTGCACGACGCCGGATGTCGCTGTGACATTGGGAACTTATGCAATCGCTGAGAATTTTAGAGCATTAAATTCAACAACCCCCTGGATCGATGCTTCCATTGCCCTGACTCATTGCCCTAAATTCTACGGTTTTTATAATTCGACTAATGCGCCATTGTTAATGAATTACAATACCGGAGCAGGCACCTCAACGACCTCACTCAATAACACTATTGGTGTGCGATTAACCCCTGCAACGTCCGTTGTGGATTCCGCCAACGGGATTATGGCCATTGATTCGACGGTAGCTGGGGCCGCTTCAGGTGTAGGTATTCAGCTCGGTTGGGGAGAGAGCAGTCAAACGCCGACGCTGTTTAATTTTGCGGCTGAACAAACCGTAACTTTACCTAAGGACGGCACCTCGACGATACGTGTGCCTCTGGCTGCTCGCTATATTCAAACGGCGACAACGCCTACACCGGGCAAAGCGAATGGCAAAGTGACGTTTACCATTAGCTATTATTAACAATAAAAGACGACGCCGAAATAACAAACAGCCCGAGCGTCGTCATCCGTTATAAAAATTAATACTGTTTAGGGGCTTGGCAAACCGTCGGTAAGTGTTTATATCAACGGATTTTACATATAAACCATAAGGACTAATGACATGTCAATGAATATTAAAGTCATTACTGAAAATCACTATTTCTTCATTGGGCTTAAAGCATATCTCCAAAACGATGAAAGAGAAGTGAGCAATATAGACTTCCATGAGTTGAATAGCATCCCAAGAAATAATTTAAAAAGTGACGATGTATACATTTTCTATACATCAAATTATATTAATGAAATATTGCTATTAATTTCAAGCAACCCACTTCCTGGTCGACTGATTGTCATTCCGGTAAATAATAGATCAAACTTCAACATTGCTTTTGAAAAAAATATTTTACTGGATCCCTATGCGAACATTGAAAATATTCTAGATAAGATAACTGAAGATTTTGAGCATGAGAAACCTTCGATAGATTTGCAAAAAGGGAAGTTAACCAAAAGAGAAAAAACCATACTCACTCATACGATTAATGGTATGAATGCCACTTCTATTAGCCAGTTTTTATGTATCTCGATAAAAACAGTCTATACACACCGGCGGAATGCTTTTATTAAGCTTGGGGGGCGAAATATGTTCGAAATATGGCCAGTGAGAAAAGAGGTGCTCAGGATGGCGATTTATTGATATTTACCATCTTGAGTTCCATTTTCGGATCGTTAGCAACGATATGGGCCATCGCCGTGTGGGCCGGTGGCACCAAGCATCCTACTGATAACTGGCTTATTGGTTTTGCTTTTCCGCCGCTATTGCTGGCTGTTCCACCTCCAGCAATTCATAAATCGTGTTACCCACCTTTTGAATCGCATGCTCAATCTCGCGGGTCATGGGCTTGCTGTAACTGAGCCGTAGGCAATTGCGGTATTTTCCTGCCGCAGAGCTGATAAATCCGACGGCAATCTGTATACCTTGTGGCAACAAGCAGCGGTTCAGGCGCAGGCTATCGAATCCATAAGGCAGCTCCACCCATAACATAAAGCTCCCTTGCGGTCTGCTCAGGCAGGTATTCGGCGGGAAATACTTCATGATCCAACCCGTCATAATGTCGCGATTACGTTGATACTGGCGGCGCATGCGGCGTAAATGCTGGAGGTAATGTCCTTGCTTAATAAATTCAGCCATAGCCAATTGCGGTAAGGTAGGGACCCGCCCGGCGGAAATGTACTTCATATGTAACGCTTTCTCTAAGTAACGCCCTGGAGAAATCCAGCCAACCCGCAGACCGGGCGCAACGGTTTTAGAGAAGGAGCTACATAGCAATACGCGGCCATCCTCATCGAAGGAGGCAATGGTCGGCGGGCGTGGGTATTGATAAGCTAGCGCGCCATACACATCGTCTTCAATAATCGCCACGTCATAGCGCTGCGCCAGCGTCAACAGCGCTTTCTTGCGCTCATTCGGCATGTTGTAACCCAACGGATTATTACAGGTTGGCGTCAGCTGGATGGCTTTAATCGGCCACTGATCCAGCGCCATTTCCAACGCCTCCAGGCTGATCCCCACCACCGGATCGGTGGGGATTTCAATCACCTTCATCCCCATCCCTTTCAGCGTTTGCATCGCGCCATGAAAGCTGGGGGAATCCACCGCCACAATATCGCCAGGTTGGCAAACGGCCCCTAAGGCAATAGCCAGTGCACCATGGCAGCCAGAGGTAATGATGATATTGTCTGCCGATTGATGATTGCCACTGTCCAGCATCAGGCGGGCAATCTGCTCACGTAGCACCGTGGTGCCGTAAATACTGTCGTAATCCAGCACTTCCTCGCTTTGATGCAGGCTGATACGGGCCAGCAAACGGCTGAGTATTTTCAGGCCTGGGCCAGACAGGTCCGGCGTGCCGACGCCCAGATGTAGCACATTGTCTTGCGCGCTGGCCTTCAAAAACTCCAGCGTATTTTCCCACTGAGATATCTCGACCGGCCTTTGTGCATGGCTGCATAGCGCGGGTAACGCTGGAAGATTTGAGCTACAGCGCACGAAGTATCCCGATTTCGGCCGCGCTTCGATCAGCAGGCACTCTTCAAGCTGCCGATAGGCCTGCTGTACGGTGCTGATACTGACCCCGTGCTCGTCACTCAACACCCGAACGGAAGGCAGCCGCTCTCCGGGCACATACAACCCTTCTTTGATGCGCTGGCTAAGGATATCGGCTAATTGTTGGTAGCGAGTCATAGATAACACCTGATAAAGAGAGGGGACCAGTACAGATGGCGCTGATTTTTACCATTCAGACTGTTTAGCACATATCTGTATGGAAATAATAGCCGGGCTTTGCATCTGTAATGTTTTTCACCCAAGCATCATGCTAAAGGCTCATCGACTGACGGGGAGCTGATTATGAGTAATGTTATTGAAAATCAAATTGATGGTGGCTGCTTGTCAGCTGAGGGAACAAAAAACAAACGCCGTCATATTTTTGTCCGTTTATGGTTAAAAGCATACAGATGGGCAAATCGATGGAATGAGCGGCGCAAAGCTGCCAATACGCTAGCAAGGCTGAATAGCGATCAGCTAAAGGATATCGGTCTACGCCGGGATGATATCAAGCGAGACTACAGCCGTCCGTTCTGGCGCTGAGTCAGGGTAAGGTGAGTAGAACATAAGAGGGGGCCATAGAAACCTCATCTCGATGGCATGACGCGCCCATTGAACGGTGACTCACAAAAAAATGGTGGCAAAGACTACCGCCACCAAAAGTCAAAGACATTGGAAAAGGGAAAGCTTGATAACGTGATAATGGCTGAGTTTGTAAGGGGCGTAACATGCTACGCCCCTTGTGTCATTGCAGGTTCGTTAAGGGTAAAGCTTATATTTCTCCCGCAGTTGCATATAGCTATCCACTTCGGGTTGCCACTGGGCCTCGATGAACTGGACCGTTTCATCAACAGACAGTTTTCTTTCGCTTGCGTCATTGAGCAGCGTCACCAGTTTGCTGGTGCCGGTGAGCTTGGCCAGCCACTGAGGGCGTATCAAGAAGAACTCCTCCTGATAATCCAGGTACTGCGCTTCTTTTGCCGCAGGGATCACCATCTCATAGCCCGCAGTCTTGAATTTGAACCACCAGTCGACCAGGTAACGTATCGTTGGTTTAACCTGGCTGATATCTGTAGCGGTCAAAATCTCCCCGCACACTTCCTTGCCTGCCTGTGGCCAGCCGGTTTTCTGCTGGTTGATATCCACCTGATAGCAGGTATTGACGTAAAACTGACGCGTAGGAAAACCCAGTTGTTCAAACGGATGGTCTGAACCTCTGCCCATATTGACGCTGGTGGCTTCAAACAGCCCCAAAGAAGGGTAGAGTTGGATAGCCAGATCGCTGCGCAGGTTCGGCGATGGCCGTACTGGCAGTGAATATGGGGTGTCATGCCGGTAGTTAGCCATGCTGATAACCATCAGGTCTTCAGCGGGGAACTGATACTCTTTGATGCCAAAGGCCTGCCAGTTGGTATCATTGAAATTCGTCAGCCAACCCTCGCCGGTGATCATGCGGGCAAACTCCCCCGAGGTGAGCCCGTGCACCATTGGTATTGGATGCATACCAATCCCCGAGATATTTGCCTCCTCAAGAATAGGGCCATACACATGGCTGCCTAGCGGGTTGGGCCGGTCGAATACCATCATTTTCTTATGATATTTTTGCAGGCTTTCCAGCATGTGGTGCAGGGAAATGGTGTAGGTAAAGAAACGCACGCCCACATCCTGCAGATCGTAGATAACGATATCGACATTGGCTAACTGTGCCTCGGTGGGATGGGCGCGAGACCGCCCATCCTCATCCCGGCCATACAAAGACACGATAGGCAGGCCGCTGTGCTTATCGATATGGTTATCGTCGCCCAGCCCGGCATCGGCATTACCACGGATACCGTGTTCTACCGAGAACAGGGTGGTCACGGTAAATTGATATTTCTCCTGCTCGGCGAGCAATTTATCGATGGTGTGCCGGCCCTGTTTATTGATTGAGCTTTGGTTCACCATCAGGCCGACGCGTTTATTTTTAAGCAGTGGCCCATAGATTTGTTCCCGATCGACGCCTAGCACTATGCCTGGTACAGCGCTGGCATAGCCAGCGCTGATAGCCAACGACGAGCACAGGAATAATACCGTCAGTAGCAGGTGTCTCATTCCTTGTTTCCCTCCATTAATAGGGTCAAATACCCGTCAGAAGTTATGCCGCAGTTCCAGCGCCCAGAACCAGAAGTTGTTGCTGGTTTTATCACCATTCATCCAGGTTTGTTCCGGGCGGTAGTAACTGTCGACAAACAGCGACGTCTGCTTGGTAAACGGATAGATTGCCTGGAAGCCGTAGCGGCTTCGGTCTTTCTCTTTATAAACCGTTTCCTGGTTTCTGGAGTCGCGGAAGCTTTGTGTCCCTTTGGTCAGCGCCTGGCGGGTATAAGGCATTAACATCACGCCACTATCGAACTTGTAACGGTAAATCGCCCACAAGAAATGCTCCTTGTTATACAGCGTATTGACCAGTTGCTCATCGATATACAGATAGTTCAGCCAGAGGGAGTTTTTCTGGTTAAACGTCAGGTTCGCCCCCGCGAAGTGCTCATTGATCTGGCTCCAATCGCGTTTATAAACCCCATAATCTCCTTTTGCCCGCGCATAATCCAACTTGCGGTCAATCAGGCGGAAGGAGAGGCTGGCATTAAAGCTCAGGCTATCAGAGTACTTGTAATAGGCTTGTGGACGGATCCAGATCTCGTGCCGCTCCTCGCCCTTGCGGATATCCCCTTTGTATTCCGGTGCTGCCAGAGCTGGGTTGCTGATAGACGGATAATGCCAGTTGTCGTTACGATAACCGAGGCGCAATTTGGTGTTGCCATTTTTCCCCGCCAGAGTGAATGGAAACGTTCTGGTGACGCCTGCTTGCCAACGTGTGCGGTCATATTCTGGCGTATTATCCAGATAGGTTTTCAAAAACTGAACGTCATACAGCCATAATGAATCATTCTGGTAAATAAAGGCACCGACATAAGGCGAGGTCGCTACACTCCCGCGAATATATTTCCAGCGATCGTCACTGTCTATCTCCTGCTCGGTACCAATATAGGTATCGAAGCGCCAGGTTTGCTGTTTAAGCTTATCCTGTGCTGCTTTCTTTTCTTTTTCGATTTGCTGAATACGTTTATTGAGTTTGATGATCTCCTGATCATAATCCGACTCAGACTCATCAGCCAATACCGGTTGTGCCATGAGAACAGCACTGAAAATCACTAGCCCTGTTAAGATCTTCATGTTTTACCTTCAGAGATATTATAATGCTGTTAATCCGTAACCGCGTGGGTAGAGCACGTTATTATTATCTGGTGTTTTAATATCAACCGGTAATTTACCGTGAGGCGTTGCGAGGCTCTCCCCTGTTGGCCCCTTGAATAGCGTTCTTAAACCACTGCGGATGTTGGTTTCCAGGCTGTTACGGACGTTATTGGTCACATCAAAACCGGTAATACCATAAATCGCAATATTGGCTTTTACGCCCGATAAATAAGCGATGTCATAGGGATTACGCGTTGCAATCACCACCAGAGGGATATTTTGCTTATTGGCGACGTCGATGATGCGTTGGGCGTTGGCCGGGTTGAGCTTCAGGTTGTAGGTGGCCAGGATAACCAACTGTTGATCTTGCAGTTGCTGCTCAATTTCTTCCGTTGTTAATGTGTCCTGATCCAGTTTAACCACCTGATCTTTGACGTTTAAGCCCACTTTCAACTCATTGGCAATCTGAGCTAAATGCTTGTTGATTAACTCATTGCGCGGGCCTTCGTCCGAAAAGACCATGATGTTGTTTTGTGCTTTAAGCGCATAAGGCAGCACCCGGTCGTTTTTGATCAGCGTAATGGCCTGCTCCGAAATGGCGTTTTCCAGATCCTTGTGCGCCTTGGAGGCGACAATGGTTTCAGCCGTGGCAGCATCATGAGGCGCAGGGGAGATGCGTTTGCTGAGCTTGGTATAAATCACCCGCTGCGCAGAATCTTCAATGCGTCGCTTCAGCACCGGATCTTTTTCCGCTTCGGCCTGCAAATAAGCATACAGTTCGCCGAGTTGTTCAATACTGGCGCTGTCTTTAATCCCTATAGGCATCAAGACAATATCATTACCGGCTAAAATAGCCTGCTTGATGGACCAATGACGGTCAAAATTGCCGGTAATGGCCCCCATGTCCATGGCATCCGTCAGGATCAGCCCATCAAACTTGAGTTGATTACGCAGGGTATCGGTCAAGATTGCTTTGGATAAGGTGGCCGGGGTACCGATTTTCTCTCCCTTGATGTTGGTCAGGAGGGTGCTATCAAGCGCTGGCACCACCACATGGGCGGTCATGATGGCATCGGTATCGGGCATCACGTCGACAAAGGGTTTCAGTTCGGTCTGTTGCCATGAAGCCTTATCCGTGTTGACGCTGGGGAGGGCAAAATGGGTATCCGAGGCGACGTTGCCGTGCCCAGGGAAGTGCTTCAGAGAGGTGAGCACCGGATATTGGTGAATACCTTCGATATAGCTGCGAGCTAATTGCCCAACCAGAATCGGATCGTCGGAATAAGAGCGAACGCCGATGACTGGATTATTCTGGTTGTTATTCACATCCACTACCGGCCCAAAGTTAAAGTTAAACCCAAGGCTGGTTAACTCATAACCATGAATATTCCCAGCCTGTTTGGCTAAATCGGCCACACCGGTAGCCCCCAAGGCCATATTGCCCGGCATCTCGGTGCCCACACGTAGACGAGTAACATATCCGCCTTCCTGATCGGTACTGATAAACAGCGGTAAATTAGTCCGTGCATGCTGGAAATTATTAATCAACTCAACCGTTTGTGGGGTGTTAATCAGGTTTTCACGGAACAGGATCACTGAGCCCAAATGATAGTCAGTCATCATTTTACTGACGTGGGTATTCATCTCAATAAAAGGCGTTTTACTTTCGCTACTGTTTTCATCCCAGGAACGAATGTCAACCATCAACATTTGCCCGAGTTTTTCTGCAAAACTCATGTCGGTACTGAGCTTTTCAGCCGCGTCTTTGGGGGAAAGCCACATTTCTTTTAGTTGGGCTTCTGGAATAGCGGCCGCGTAGCTTCCGGCACTAAATAAAAAGATGGCCGGTATTATTTTTTTCATGGGATGACTCCGAGGTATCAATTTCCGGCGATTGTACATTCCAAATCAGGTAATAAAGTGATAATTATCACAGTTGATCGATTCGTGTTTGTGATGCGTAAAGGAATAATGCCGGTTTTTTATACCGGCATTGTATCGACCAGCTTGATTGGTAAAGGGGGCGAGCAAAGAATAACCCTTTAAGGGCAAGAATATCTTGCGGTAATTATTTTAACCCTGTCATAAAAAGTTAAGATAATTCTTGTCATTGTTTTAATGGTATTCGGTTTTTTCTGCTGGTCAGTCGTCCAGATTATTAATGGTCATGCTCGCATTCAGCACCAGAGGTTTGGCTATCTCTTTGCGTCGTTGCATTAACGCCAGGAAAATCAAATCCGTCAGGGTATTCTGTGCGGTTCTGGACGAAATCGAAGAACTCCGCCACTCGTTTTCATCAGAGACACTTTCCAATACATAATCGGCTATTTTGGCTAAAGGATTGTCCTTGCTGCCGGTTATGGCGACCACCGTCGCTCCCTGTGCTTTTGCCATCGAGGCGGCGATATGCATATCTTTCCTGCGGCCACTGAAAGAAATAACGATTTGAACGTCTTTGGGGGTTAGCGCCTGTGCGGTGGCGATCTGGACGTGAAGGTCGGCTTCCACCAGGCTCAGGATACCGATCTTTTGTAATTTGTAGCTCAAATCTTTGGCGGTGAGGCCCGAGCCCCAAATACCCACGATCTGCACGCGTTGAGCGTTATCGATGATATCAACCACCCGTTGGAAAATGGGGAAATCGATCCTTTTTGTCGTCTCTACGATGGCGGTATTTTTCTCATGAGCCAGTTTTTGTGCCACCACCATCAAAGAATCTTCCGACGAGATGGCGTTATGCAAGGCCTTATGCGGAGAGGACTTGAACAGGTTATTTCTGCCCAGCTCCTCACTGATGGCAATTTTCAGTGCGGGGAAGCCTTTCATGCCGATTTTCTGGCTAAACTTGACGATGGCTGACTGGCTGACACCAGCATCTTCAGCAAACTGGGATGAAGACATGCTCAGGACGGCTTCCGGGTTATCAAGGATATATTTAGCGATTTTTTGCTGGTTTTCGGCCAGGCTTGGCAGCAACCAGGTGATTTCGTTCAGGACTGACATCAACAATATCTCCACTGTGTGTAATAGATTATTCCAGTTCGGGGTCTTTTCATTCCTTTGACTTATTCATTTGAAATTGTTGAAAATTAAAATTTAAATGGCGGTTTTTTTTGCGCTTTATTCCTGCTTTACCTCGCGCCTGGAATCGACTTACCGTGACGATTATCACATTTGCCGAATAAATAATTCCTTAACATTGTCGAAAATCTTAACCCATTGGAAGCCCCTATGAAGATAAATTTAAGCCAGATGGTGACGGAAAGCCGCAACCCGGCCAGTTCGCAAATTGATACGTTGCCCACTCTGGATATGCTCGCCGTGATCAACAGCGAAGACCAAAAAGTGCCGCTGGCGGTAGCTGCTACCTTGCCAGCAATCGCCAGGGTAGTGGATCTGGTGGTAGACGCTTTTGCCTGCGGTGGCCGATTGATTTATTGCGGTGCGGGGACTTCTGGCCGGTTGGGGATCCTGGATGCCAGTGAGTGCCCACCAACATACGGTACACCGCGTGAGCAGGTGGTTGGGCTGATCGCTGGGGGCCATACCGCGATTTTACAGGCGGTAGAAAATGCCGAAGATAATCCGCAAATGGGCGAACAGGATCTGCGTAATCTCGGTTTCAATGCACGTGATGTGCTGGTTGGTATCGCAGCGAGTGGCCGCACCCCTTATGTACTGGGGGCTATGGCGTATGCTCGTAGCGTTGGGGCGACTGCCGTGGCCATCTCATGCAATCCAAATAGCGCAATGAGCCAGGCGGCGGATATCGCCATTGAACCGGTGGTGGGCCCAGAAGTGGTGACGGGGTCGTCGCGCATGAAAGCGGGAACGGCGCAGAAGTTAATTCTGAATATGATCACCACCGGTACGATGATCCGCAGCGGCAAGGTTTACAGCAACCTGATGGTCGATGTGGAGGCCACCAACGCCAAGCTTATACAGCGCCAGGTTAATATCGTGGTCGAAGCCACGGAGTGCAGCCCGGAAGAGGCGGAAGAGGCACTTAATCAATGTCAGCGCCACTGCAAAACCGCGATTGTCATGATCCTCGGCGGCTTGTCTGCACCTGAGGCCAGCGCGGTTTTGAGTAAAAACAAAGGATTTATCCGTCAAGCACTGCAAGGGATACAGGCATAACCATGGCGAAAATCACCGTTCCTATGATAGAGCAAATTTTACTCCTGGTGGGTGGCAGTAAAAATATCATTATCTGCGGTAACTGCATGACCAGGCTGCGTCTGACGTTAAAAGATCGTCAGCAAATACGAGTCGATGAGTTGAAGAAGATCCCTGGCGTAATGGGGGTAGTTAACGGCGACGATCAACTGCAGGTTATCCTTGGTCCTGGCAAAGCGCAAACTGCCAGCGAGATGATGAATGCGTTGTTAACGGCGCAGCCGCAGCAGGAACGGGGAAATGCCGAGCAAGCTGACTTGCAGACCTTGGCAAGTGAAAACAAGCAGCAGATGAAAGCCAAGCAAAATAGTGCGGTGCATAATTTTCTGACTAAGTTTGCCACGATTTTTACGCCGTTGATCCCAGGTTTTATTGCCGCAGGGTTGTTGTTGGGGATCGCTACCCTGATGCAGCAAACGCTGATCGTGGAGGGCGTGGCGCCGGCCGCATGGCTCAAAGGTCTGATCGCTTACATGAAAGTGTTCAGCATCGGTTTGTTTACCTTCCTCAGTATCCTGATTGGCTTTAACACTCAGAAGGCCTTTGGTGGCACCGGGGTTAACGGTGCGATCATCGCTTCGCTGTTTGTTTTACGCTATGTACCAGAAGGGACTACCGGCTACTACGCAGGGATGAGCGACTTTTTTGGGCTGGCGATCGACCCACGCGGTAACATCATTGGGGTTCTACTGGCCTGTATCTTGGGCGCATGGATCGAAAGGCAGGTACGTCGGGTGATCCCCGATAATCTGGATATGATCCTGACCTCGTCAATTACCCTGCTGATCACTGGCGCTATTACCTTTGTGGTGATCATGCCGGTTGGCGGTGAGTTGTTTAAGGGCATGTCATGGCTGTTTATGCACCTGAACGGCAACCCGTTCGGCACCGCCATTCTGGCCGGGTTGTTCCTGATTGCCGTCGTATTTGGCATTCATCAGGGCTTTGTGCCGGTTTACTTTGCCTTGATGGATGCGCAGGGCTTTAACTCGCTGTTCCCTATTCTGGCGATGGCCGGTGCAGGGCAGGTGGGGGCGTCGCTGGCACTGTTTGCTCGCTCGCCTAAAGGCTCTCTGCTGCGTACCCAGATTAAGGGGGCCATTTTCCCCGGCCTGCTGGGGATTGGTGAGCCGCTGATTTATGGTGTCACCTTACCGCGCCTGAAGCCATTCGTTACCGCCTGTCTGGGGGGCGCGGTCGGTGGTTTCTTTATCGGTCTGGTTGCTTGGATGGGGTTGCCGGTGGGGCTGAATACGGTGTTTGGTCCTTCGGGTCTGGTGTCGATTCCATTAATGACCTCAGCCAAGGGGATTTTCGCGGGCATGCTGGTGTATGTCGCCGGTATATTGATCTCCTATATTGCCGGATTTATTCTGACCTGGCTGTTTGGCAGCAAGGATGTGGATTTAAGCTGATTTACTGCTTGTGTCGTGTAATGAATGGTCCTGCTTGCGGGGCCATTTTGCGTTTGTTTTTCCCGGTCAGTTAGTGGCTTATTGTTCGGCTAGCTGATACGGTGTGGCCTTTCTGGATAGTAAGGACATGGAATGTTAGAGATTATCGGTGAGGTATTATTCAGGCTTGTTATAGGGGTTATTTCATTTTTCGTTGAATTAGCTTATAACATTGCCCATTTCGTTTTTTCTTTGACTAAAGGCCGCATGTGGGTGCGGATACTAATCTCGGTATCGGCATTTTTTTGCGTGTTGGGTACGGCCTATTGGTGGCTTTTCCATTGATGTGCCTGACTAGCCTCGTTCATACGGTTTTTTATCAGAGTAACGCGTGGTGAATTTTTAAAAGAAGTCCATAGGGAGCGTGTGATGAAGAAGTATGTAACTATTGCAATGGTAGTATTACTCCTGACGGGATGCGATGGAGAAAATAATAGTGAAGCCGGTGATTACCTGATTGAAGATGTTCAAATCAAGTTTGATAATAGTCACGACCAAGACGATAGCAGCGATCGTGATGGGTTTCAAAAACAGATGGTTGCTTCACTGAAGAACTCTCTGGATGACGTCTATTTCAGTGTGACTGCGAAAGAGATAGCTTGGTATATGGATGGCCGTAAAACCAGCAGCAAGGTGCAGGGTGGGCGAGTGGAGTTAAACGATGTCTGGTACAATATCAAGCCCGGACGTAATCATACCATCACGCTAGTATCGGACAAAACCTGGGCTTGCGGTTTTTATTCTTGTGAGATTACCTCAACGTTAAAAAAAGCGGATACTGCGTCACCAAAATTAGTGGAGCTAAAACAGAATTTTGCACAGCAGGTCAAAGCCTGGCAGGTGCAGCTTGATCATGAGCGTGAAGAATTCAAGCAAATCCCGATGGCTGATTTTGCTGGGCTGCTGTTTTCCCCTTCTGGTGGTTTTGACATTAAGTTGCCCTTGAAGGTTGAAGCGTCGCTGAACCGCAGAGAGTCCGGGATCTACCTGCGACGAATGAATCGGCTGGTTATCGATAAGGATGATAAGCATACCCTGATCTATAGCTTCGCCGATCCGTCGCTGGGGATCCAAGGAGACCTGATGGTGGTTAACGGCAAAAGAGAGGACTTCAGCTTGGTGACGTGGTTGTCTGAAGAGCGTGGGGTGGTGTTCCAGTCAGCCAATGGGGCCGTTTATTATAACCAGTCTGGCGCTTTGGAATCGCTTTATGTTCAATACGACGACGTGGCGAAACGCTATTTTATCGGTCTGAGCCATACAAAATCGCTCAACGATGCGGCAACCGCATTTTCTTTTTTACGTACCATGGACTGGCGTTATCGTGGCAACAACCTGATTTCGATGGCCGATATCATCCTGCCACAGGCAGAGTTGGAGAAGAAGTATCAGGCAAAGGTGAGTGAGCTGTTTGACATTGTTGAGATTCATCAGGCTATTCGCCAAGCCGTGGAAAATAATTTGGAAAAACCCTTGCGATTTGTTGATCCTGGGTCATCGATGGGGAGGGTAGCAATAAAATTTAGCTCTCAAGACTTTAAGCGTGATATTGATATTGCGTTGTTTGCCAAGCCTGTAGCCGAACTGATGAGTGAAGCTCAGCGGGAGCACCCAGAAGGTAAACAATTCGGAGATATCTTGGTTTATGGTGATACAGGCGAAGAAGGTTATGACTATTATCGTGATGCGGGTAATGGGCTGACGCTGAAATTTACCGTGCCTAATGAGGTAAGTAACTTGGCAGAGCGGATACTACTAATATCGGTGCTTCGCCAACTTGACACTACTACGCTGTTAAAAATTCCCGCCGAAGAGCGAAAAAATTTATTTAAGTATAGTATCAAGCGGTATGTCCCAGGCGAGCCGACCGATCGGTTTTTTGTGATAAATGAAGGCTTGATTGATAGCAGGGGTAACTTGCTGATCCCAAATCCGACGGACGGTTATTTTGAATTCAGCGAGCATCAGTCCTTTATTGTAGCCAGGAAATGGCAAGATCATGGGGATTTTAGTTACAGCCAAACGCCGGACGGCTTTATCTTTGATGAGCGGGGCAAGCTGCTGCTGCATATGCCAGTCTTCGAAGACCTTATTGATAATCGGCTGATGGTTGCTGGCGAGGGTGACAATCTGGGGCTCTATGATCTCAGCCGTCTCCGCTGGCTGGTGAAGCCCACTTGGGACGAACTGCAATGGCAGGATGGTATCTTTATAGCTAACGATCTCACCCCTGGCAAAGACAAGTATGCCAGAAATGTGGAGCGCCAGTACCTGATCGATGTTGAGGGAAAGGTACTGGCAACGGGTAAGCGTATTGATATCATTAAGGATAGCGATAAGTTGATGGTAGTTGGGGAAAAACAACAGGTCAGCCTGATTAATCGGCAAGGACGAGTGCTGTTTAACCATCCCGGTAGCCAGTTGAGCTATCTTCCTGAAATTGATGGTTATGCCATTATGGTCTCACAACCCGACAGCAACGAGCGGCATTTGGGGATATTCAGCGAGCAGGGAGAGATCATCCTTCCTCCCAAATACGGAGATTATGACGTGCAGGGTGACTATCTGAAGATGTGGGCTCCGGATCTGCGCCATTGCACCTTTTTCGATCTGCGTCAGGTGAAAGATTGGCGGAACCATCAGCCATTGCAGCAGGTTCCTGAGCCGTAATGAGGGTAACTTAAATACGCTTTAAAACTAGCGTCCTAAGGTTTTTGACGTGGCCCCCTCTCTATCGGCAAGGGGGCTTAATGCAATTTAAAATCCCACAAAAACCCTCAAGCCTTACTGCCTTGTCCAACGTGGCCCCAAACCATCTCGCCCTTATGGAACGTGGCGGTCCTTGGGGAAATACGCGCTACCGCCTCGGCGGAGCAGGAAGCATCAACCAGCACGAAGCTGGCATCGTCCTGGGCTTTCGGCCATACGCGTTCGCCCTTATCGTTCAGCGGTAAGACATCACCGGTGGCGATAGCCAGCGAGCGCGATAAGGTTCCCTCATTCGGGCGAATGTAGAGCTGGGCATAGAGATTGGCTTTCTCCAACATGTCACCCAGGCCATACGGCGACCAGTGGTCGATCACGCTGTCGGTGCCGGTCATCAAGAACACGCCTTTCTTGCGCAGTTGGCTGAGTGGCATATGCATAGTGCCAATCGGTACCGTGCTGGCAATAGTGATTTGCTGCGCCGCCATGCGGGTGGCGATTTCATCGACCTGCTGTTCATTCATCATCGCCAACGCAAAGGCGTGGCTAATGGTCAGTTTGCCCTTGAGTTGTGGCGTTTTCTCGACGGTTGCCACCATGTAGTTCACCGCCGCAATGCCTGCCGGGCTGGTTTCGTGCAGGTGGATGTCCACCCCTTTGTTATAATCCAGCGCGATCTGGAACATGCTATCGAGCGACTTTTCCATTGCGCCATCGACGTTGGTCGGGTCCAGGCCACCGACGTAGTGTGCTCCTGCCTGCATTGCCTCACGCATCAGCGGCTCTGATTTTGAATACAGTAGGCCATGCTGTGGGAACGCGACAATTTCGCAGTCAAAGCCAGACTTGCGACGTGCCAGCACTTCTTGCAGATTCTCCAGGTTTTTCAGGCCGGAGGTTGGCTCAACGTTGCAATGGCTGCGAGCGGTAGTGGAACCGTAGGACTGAATCAGATCGATCAGCTTTTCGGCCCGTTCTTGGGTGTAAGGTTGCAGCTCCGGCAGCAGTTTCTGCTCCAGCCGAATCATATCCTTGATGGTGGTGCCTGCCGGGCGATTCAGCGAACGCCATGGGCCACCGTAAAAGGTTTTGTCCAGATGGATGTGCATATCACGCATGGCGGGCAGCATCAGTTTGCCGCCAGCGTCGTAGACCGGCAGCGTACTGTCCGCATGCTGGCGGTTATCGCGCAGGGCAACGATCTTGCCCTGGTTGATTTCCAGCGTTTTCAGTTCGGTGTGGGTACTGACCGGCGTTGCTCCGTCAAATTCGAAACCCGCCTCCAGCAGTACGTTATCCAGATAATAGTGTTTGTCGCTAATTTTCATGCGCTGGTCCGTCTCACAGTTCGCGGTTGCCGGGGTAGCAGCATAACCGACGGAGGAGGTTGCACCCAATAGTGCGCAGGCCGCAGCCACTTTGCCACTATGGCTCAAAAACTCACGGCGGCTTTTGTTCTCATTCATCTGTTCTTCCCTCTCAGAGGTTAACGATATGGGTGCCCGTTTCACCGCGCAGTGCGGCGGGGAGGCAATCCGGCGAGGTGATGACGACGCGTTTGCCGCCATCGCGCAAGAACGCCAGGCTGGCGACGATCTTCGGCAGCATGCTGCCAGCAGGGAAGTGCCCCTCTGCCATATAGCGGGTCATTTCGGCCACGTTCACCTGGCCTAACGCCTGCTGATTCGGTTTGCCGAAGTGAATGCACACTTTCTCTACGCCAGTGGTGATCACCAGCACGTCGGCGCGGATTTCCCTGGCGAGCAGGGCAGTGGAGAGATCTTTATCGATCACCGCATCGACGCTTTGGTAATCCCCTTGTGGATCACGCGCGACAGGGATGCCACCGCCACCCGCGCCGATCACCACAAACCCTTGCTGCGTGAGTGCCTTGATTGCGTCGGCTTCCACGATCCTGATGGGTTCCGGTGAGGCGACCACCCGGCGATAGCCGCGGCCAGAGTCCTCGACAAACCGCCAGCTTGGGTATTGCTGCAATAACGCATCGCGCTGTTGTTCGCTAAAGAAAGCGCCAATCGGCTTGGTTGGGGTGGTGAAGGCGGGATCCTGTTTATCCACTTCAACCTGCGTGATGACGGTTACCGCTTTCTGCCCGCCATGCTGCGCCAGGCGGTTATTGAGTGCCTGCTGAATGAGATAGCCGATACCGCCTTGGGTATCCGCCACGCAGTTGGCCAGCGGGGTCAGCGGTAGCCCTTCATGTTCGTGAGCCACTTCGGCACGGCGCAACTCCAGCCCCACCTGCGGGCCGTTGCCGTGGGTGAGTACGATGTGGTAATCCGATGCCAGCATCTCCAGCACCGAGTCTGCGACCTTTTTCACCGCCTCGGCCTGATGTTCTACGGTCTGACTGGCGTTGTCTTTGATAATGCTGTTGCCACCAATGGCGACGACGACGAGTTCTTTCATCTGGGTTTTCCGATTAAAAAGGCCGTTTAAACAGGGGCGGGAGCTGATGATTGCCCCTCACCCTAACCCTCTCCCACAGGGAGAGGGAACCGATCGAGTTCGTTGATTTTCCCGTGTAATACCTGGCTTTTATTACTCCCTACTTTCCGAAGCTGTACGGACTAGTTGTGATCTCGGGGCAGCTCCCTCTCCCTGTGGGAGAGGGTTGGGGTGAGGGGGCTCTTGTACCGGGGCGGCCACCGTTTCACGGCTATCGAGAAAATGCTTCAGTACAAACATGGCCGACATCATCAGGTAAGCCAGTGTGAACAGCAATGAGCTTCCCTCGGCAAAGCCCACGGCTGGCGCATGGATCACGCCGAACAGCGCCAGCAGCGCACCGGTTGCCGCCGCTACCGCACCACGCAGCGGTTTGTTGATGATGGCGAAAATCGCGACACATCCCCAAAGCATACTGGCCAGCGGCGCACCGCTACCCAAATGCACCAGCCCCTGGTAATACACGCCTTTGCTATGCAGCAACTCTGCACCCAGCTTGGCTCCCGAGGTGCCCGCCGCCCCCAGCACGCTGTTAACCACGGTTAAACCCCAGTTGGCGATCCACGGGAACAGACAGATGAAGATCACCGGGACTTCGATTTTCGGCGTTTCCCTCACCACCTGGTTGGCGGTAACCACGCCGATAAACACCAGGATAGGCACGATCGCCGTCATCGGGATCACCGCCAACATAAAGGCACCCAGCCCGAACAGCGGTACCAGGAACATCGTCAAGCCAGAAGCCAAGGTGTAACCAATGCTGGCCCCCATGGCTTTCCAACCGGCGTGGCCGACATACACGGTCACCGGGAACGGGTTGCCCAGCAGGCAGCCGAACATGGAGGAAAGCCCGTTAGCCATCATTACCTTACGGGTGTTGTATTCATCACCGGCAGCATGGGCACTCTCAATGTTTTCCAGGTCAAAGATGTAGTTCGCCAGCCCCAGCGGGACGGCGGAGGCCAGATACGGCAGCGCATGTGGCAGACCCTGCATAAAACTGTCAACATGGAATCCCGGCGGGTTAAAGCCAAAGGAAGACATCGAGGCTTTAATCGCATCTGGGCTTTGCAGGCCGGAGATCCACGCCAGCGCGGTACCGGCGATCAGCAGCAGCAAACCGGTCGGAATGCGGGCGAATATGGGCTTTTTGCCAAACCAGTTGATAAAGATCAGCAGCAGCACGATGAACGAAACGGTTGGCGCTTCGAACGCTTGCAGCATCGGGTTCATCGCCAGCAGCAACAGCCCCAAGCCGGAAAGGCAGGAGAGCAGCACGGTGCGCGGGATCATCTTGCGGATGGTTTCGCCGAGGAAAGAGCCGCCCACCAGGATCAGCGCTTCAACAAAGCACCACACCAGGCCGATCGAAATGGCAAAGTCCGCATCGCCGGTGGACTGATATACCGGCATCAGCACCAGGAAGGTCACGGTAAAAATAGACGGTGCGCTCGGGCCAGACGGCAGCGCGGTCACATCGCTCCGCCCGGTCTGGCGAGCCATTTGCAGCCCAAACCAGGTGTAACAGATACTGGCCATCATCACGGCCAGACCAAAGGCCGGGGCTATGCGCCCGTAGACGATCTCTTTTGGGATACCCACTACGAAGATGAGCAGCCCCATCATGGTGAGCAGGTTGGTCAGGTTATTGGTCATCAGCCCGAAGTAGGCTGCCCAGTCACCGCGTTTCCATTCTAATTTCATTTTGTTCATGGAAAATCCTTCACAGGTCGTTTAACAACTCTCGACGATCCACGGGATCGCCATTGGTCCTGCAGGTGAACAACTCTCTGGTGTCAGGTGGGGCTAACGCTGGGTTAGCCCCGTTATTTTTTTATTGGCAGTAGTGGTCGCGATAACTCAGTATTGCTTTCTCGAAACAGGCAAACGGTGGATGGACAATCCCGGCACCGATCATGCCAATCCCCGCATCTTTATGGGCAATGGCGGTGTTGATCACCGGCAGGATGCCGCTGCTGCCGACCTTGGTAATATCGATCGCCGTTGGGATCCCCATAAACGACAGCAGGGGAATGGTGACGTTGGGGTTTTCGCCCAAGGTGATTTCACGCATCTGGCGCGAGAAATCGATCGCTTCATCCACCGTGCCCCCTACCAGTGCAACGATGGCTGGGGCGGTCGCCATGGCAAAACCGCCAATGCCGTAGGTTTCGGTGATGGCGCTGTCGCCGATATCCAACCCCGAGTCTTCAGGTTTATAGCCTGCAAACATCGGGCCGATAACCTGCTGTGCCGGGCCGGTAAACCACTGGCCCGGTAGCCCGCTGATGCGCAAACCAAACTCAACGCCGTTGCGCGCCATGGTGGTGACCACGGTGCTGTATTCAATGCCGTGTGCCGCATCCATCGCCGCTTTGCACATCGCCATCCAGGTTGGGCCGGAGAAGTAATCGCTGCTGGCGACAAAGTCGAAGACCTCGCGCTGCTGCTCAACCGGGTAGCCCGCCTGGATAATCCACGGCGTCAGCGCCTGGATCAGCAGCGTGGTGCCCGCATTGTTGCGGTTGTGACACTCGTCGCCCATATGCAGCGCCTGCGCCAGCATCAGCCGCAGGTCGATCTCACCGGCCAGCTTCATGGCATCGCGCAGCATCGGTCCTTGCACATCGCGCATCCAGTTCAGGCGGTCGATCACGCTCTGGTCATTGGCTCCCATGCGCAGGATCTTCGCCATCTGCTCGCTCATATTGGTATAAGCGCGGTTGCCGTAGGTTTTGTTTTCTACGATATGCATGAACATCGATGCAGACGTCACACCCGCCATCGAACCGACACAGTCATGCTCATGGCACGGCGAGAAGATGATTTCGCCAGAAGCTGCCAATTCTGCTGCTTCGTCGAGGTTGGCTGCGAGTCCTTCAAACACCAACGCACCGGTGACCGCGCCTTTCATCCCACCACACATCTTCTGCCAGGTGATCGGCGGGCCTGCATGTAAAATAGTGTTGCGCGTCATACCTGGGACGACGTTGATCGCCTGGTCATAACCTACCAGCACCGGATGCGACTGAATAATGCGTTCCAGCGCCAGTTTGTTGGCGGCAGCCACTTTCTCGGCAAGGCTTGGGGAGGCAATCTGATCGAGCGCCTCAACCACCGCCATATTGCCCTGGCCTGGCGGAGTCCAATCGAGCTGGGTTACTGGCACATGCTGTTTTTTCAGGTCATCACTGAACATGGCGATACCGACGTTAATAACGTTCAGCGGTTGGTTAAATAATGAGTGGCTCATCAGGCTTTCCCTCCTTTACAGACAAATTCACGCGCCAGCAATCCGGTATTGGTGCTGCTGCTAGCCCAGATCACGCCCGCATCGGTGAGCATCTGGCACTGCTGCTGTAGCGACGGCGTATCGAGATCGGTACCTAGCACATAGCCGAGGATCTCCAACGGTCGGCCCTCGCTGGCCGCAATCGCCTTAGCCTCTTTGATCGCCTCGATCATTACGCCCACCGGATCTTCGTGAGATCCAAAGCCAAGCACGAAGTCCATCACGATCACGCCGACTTCGGGATCGCGCGCTTCCTGCAACAGACGTTGGATGCGGTTGGTTGGGTCGATCATCGGGTGCGGTTTGCCATTGGTGAAGTCGTCATCGCCAAAGTCGAGGAAGGTGTGTGCCACGCTGCGGTTGAGGTCTTGCAGGCGCATGGCCGGGTCAGGTTGAATATTGCTGTAGACGTCGTCGTATTTTTCCAGTGCGGCAAACATCGCTTCGTCGCACAGGGTGCCGCCACAGAACAGACCGCGAATGTATTTTTGCTGCGGTGTCAGTTTGGCACGCACTTCTTCAATCAGCGGCCAGTTCAGTGGATGCAGGTCGAGAGACTCTTCTTTGATGCCGGTAAGCAGCACGGCCTTTAACGCTGCCTGCTTGGTTGCACGCGCAAACTGCAATCCTGGCTCATCGGCTGGTGGCTCATTGCGCCCAAGGAAGCAAACCACTACGGGTTTACGGCAGGCACGGGCACGTTCGAGCACGGTGTGTGCCACGGCTGGGGCAGGGGGCTTGGAGACTAGTACAATCACTTCTGTATCGTTGTCGTTCTCTAGCATCGCTATCGCATCCAGCATCATCCGGCCGCCAATCTTCTCACTCAGATCGCGCCCGCCGGTGCCAATCAGCTGCGAAATGCCGCCGCCAAACTCATGGATACGCACGCTCAGCTCCTGGCTACCGGTGCCGGATGCGCCGATAATACCGATGTTGCCACGGCGAACCGCGTTACCAAAGCACAAAGCGGTGCCATTAATGATGGCGGTGCCGCAGTCTGGCCCCATCATCAGCAGGCCTTTTTCATGCGCCAACTGTTTCAGCGCCAATTCATCCTCGATGGAGACGTTATCGGAGAACAGCATCACGTTGAGATCGTTTTCCAGCGCTTGACGGGCTTCACGTGCCGCGTACAACCCGTTTACCGAGATCACCGCGAGGTTGCTCTCCGGAATATGAGTTTTCGCACTGGCGAGAGTGGCATAGCGCGCTTCGTGGCGGCCACCTTTATCTTTGTGGGTGAACAAGGCTTCGATCGCCTGTAGGGTGGCCTCGTTAGCTTCATCGCTGGCCCCCTTAATCACGATCATCAGATCGCCGTTTTTGGCGGCTTCCAGCTCTGGGGTTAACAAGCCCAGGTTTTCCAGCACTCCTTTGTTCATCTCCGTGGCCATGGCCACAAACGCTTGTTCAACGCCTTCAAGTTTGTTCGCTTTGGTGGAAATAGACATCAGCGAAACAGAGTCAAACCAGGTGTTGTTTTTTACCACTATCCTGATGGACATATTTTTCTCCAAAATATGAGGTCAAGAGGCAGGCATCGGCCATGCCATACAGCATGTCGCAGCCCGAACTTGAACCAATCTGTTTAATCTTGTTAATGGTATCGATAATAAGGTGACGATCGTCGTGCACTAATTTTTCTAACAGGTGACTTATCACCTGTCGGTAACGCTGATTGATTGCCGCCTCTAATGTAATAGCGCTTAGCAACGTGGTTTTATGTTGTACTTTTTTCAGCACCGCCAGAAAAACCTCGCGATACTTTTGCGCTGGATGACCGGGCAGCAGTAATATAGAGCAAAGCCCAACCAGATAATCATCCCCAGAAGGCGTCAGGCCAATTCCAAAACCAATGAGAGAATGTAAGGCTTCGTAGGGATCTTCATTGTGCCGTATCGCCAGAAATAACGCATCACGATGCAGTTGTAATAATCTGGCCATTTCCCGATAAAATATATTCTCGCCACGGTAATTAAACAGCGAATTACCGGATGAAGCCTGTTGGTTAATGCATGCCCCCCATTGGTGCCAAGCAATAGATGCTCTGCTTGCTTCGGTTAAATACAGGTCAGGCTGTTGCCATGTCTGACAGTGGGAAAAATCAATCCAACTATGCTGACCTATTTCAATGCCACCCTGAGAAAACTCGACGCGATCTCCTGGGCTAAATATCTGGTCACAGTGCCTGAGCGCTATGCGGCAACTATTGGGGGCGTTATCGTACTCGTCGCTTAATAACGTGTAGAGCATGTTCTGCTCGGGAACGAACAGGTTTACCGCGCGAGAAAAAACCTGTTCGACCTGCCCACTTAGCCGCTGGCGGGGGAACGCCACCTCCGCCGATAACGCTGTAATGCACTGCCGCTGCGGCTGTGCGATGGCATTTCTCCTCTGTTAAGCGCCGGCGGCAACCAGCAGTTCAGCAATTTCGTGATAGCCTTTTTCACGGGCCAGCGTCAGGGGAGATTTACCATATTTGTCGGTCATATGCGGATTGGCACCGTGATCGAGCAGTAATTTGACAATCTCTTGCTGTTTCGCACCACCATCATTCAACACAATAGCTTCCAGCAGCGGCGTCCAACCGACAAAATTGGTGTGGTTGACGTTAATTTCGGTACGCGTCAATAATTCACGCACAATGTCGACGTGGCCTTTTTCACTGGCTGGGGTAATACCCACACCGCCAAAGCGTGTTAAGCGATCCAAATCCGGGTTGGCTGGCAATACCAGGCGTAGCAGCGTTAAGTCATTATTCAGGCAGCTCAGCAGGAAGGGGTTAAAACAGGTCTGATCCTGCTTATCAATATCGGCACCGGCAGCGATTAATAATTCCACGCAGTCGTAATGTTTATTCAGGCTGGCCAGCGTAATTGCGGTGCGGCCTTGGCGGTTGGTGGCATTGATATCTGCCCCTTTACTCAGGCAGCTTTTCAGCGCGTCGCTGTCGCCCTGTTCCGCCGCAAAAAGAAATTCTGTGATTAGCGCTTTATCAGACATATTCTAGCTCCCTATTTTTCCAGTGGGCTTTGGATGCTTTCATTGCTACTGAGAATAGCAACAGATGCTGGATAAAAACATCCGCTTAAGAATCATTCATCGCAAAGGGTGTAATTATTGAAAGTAATTCAACAATAAAGGCAAACTGTGCGTCGGCGCAATCTTTCTCTTATGTTTTACGCCTTTTGTCGCGGCAAACGTCTCTGCGGGCAATAGGCTGTCACCTCCCGCCACATCAGGCTCCAAACTAATAATCAGAAGTGTGATTGTCTTCAAATCAGTTGTAATGGCAGTGTTAAATTTTGTTCAATACTGGTTGCGTGTCATAGGATTTACAAATACATTCAACAATGCGCCCAGGGGGGAGGAGGAGTCATGAATTCTATTTTTACCGAAGAAAACCTATTGGCATTTACCACCACGGCGCGTTTTGGCAGCTTCAGCAAGGCGGCCAAAGAGCTGGATCTGACGACCTCGGCCATCAGCTATACCATCAAACGGATGGAAACCGGGCTGGACGTCGTGCTGTTTAACCGCAGCACGCGCAGCATCGAACTCACCGAGTCCGGTTTTTACTTCTACCGTAAAGCGACCGACCTGCTCAACGACTTCCATGCCATCAAGCGCGGTATTGATACTATCTCTCAGGGCATAGAGGCGCGTGTGCGCATCTGTATCAATCAGTTGCTCTATACCCCACGGCATACCGCTCGGTTGTTACAGGTGCTGAAGAAGCAATTCCCCACCTGCCATATCACGGTGACCACCGAGGTATACAACGGCGTCTGGGATTCCATCATCAACAACCAGGCCAATATCGCCATTGGCGCACCGGATACGTTACTGGACGGCGGCGGCATTGATTACACCGAAATCGGCGCCATCCGTTGGGTGTTCGCCATTGCGCCCGATCATCCCTTGGCGTTTATGCCAGAGCCGATCTCCGAGAGCCAGCTACGGCTTTATCCCAACATCATGGTGGAAGACACTGCGCATACCATCAACAAGAAGGTGGGCTGGTTGCTGCACGGGCAGGAAGCAATCCTGGTGCCGGACTTTAACACCAAGTGCCAATGCCAGATTTTAGGGGAGGGGATTGGATTCCTGCCGGAATATATGGCGCGTGAGCCGGTAGCGGAAGGGCTATTGGCGACCCGCGCCATTCATAACCCACGGCAGGATTCCAGCATGTTGCTGGCGACACAGCATGCGGCAACCGGGCAGGTGACCCAGTGGATCAAAAAGCAGTTTGCTCCGGGTGGGGTGCTGACTGGGATTTATGGGGATTTGCTTTATCGGGAGTGATGTGGGTATCAACCAAGAGCCATAGTGAATGTTTCCCTTGCCCCCAGTAACCTGCGAGAGCAAGGGCGGTCAGAGACTTAAAGTGAAATAGTCAGTTCACCGAGTTTGCTCACCAATTTCATGTTCTCACTGTAATCCACCGGGCAGGCAATAACAGACACGCCACTCTCACTGAAGGCTTTGTTCAACGTTGGCAATAACTCCTCTGCGCTATTAATAAGGTAACCGTTGGCACCAAAGCTTTGCGCATACTTCACGAAATCAGGGTTACCAAAGTCGACGGTGTCGTGCGCGCCTTCTTCGATATCCATCTTCCACTTAATCAGGCCGTAGCTGCCGTCCACCCAAACCAGTACCACCAACGGGATGTTTTCACGTACCGCGGTCTCAATTTCCTGTGAGTTCATCATAAAGCTGCCATCACCCATTACCGCTAGCACTTTACGTTCGGGATAGGCCAGTTTGGCACCCAGCGCACCTGGCAGAGAGAAGGCCATAGTGGACAGGCCGTTTGACGTTAGACAGGTCAGCGGCTGATAGGTCGGATAGAGGCGTGACATCCACATTTTGATTGCGCCAGTGTCGGCTAACACAATGTCGTTATCATCCATCGCGTTGCGGATATCGGCGACAATACGTTGTGGTTTCAGGGGGAAATCGCAACTTTTTTGGCCTTTATCCAGCTCTTCCAGACGCAGTTTGCGAATGTTGGATGTACTCGGCACGGTATGCAGTGGAGCGTTACCCAGCTCGGCGGTCAGCGCCGCGATTGCCTGTGCGATATCGGATTCAATACTGACATCGACACGATAATGTTCGTCCGTATCGGCGCTGAACGTATTGATATGAATGATTTTTTTATCTGCATGCGGATTCATCCGCTCTGGCGCAAACTCTTGTAATTCATAGCCAATGGCCAGGATGACATCGGCCTTATCGAACGCAAAGTTCTCATAGTCGTGACGCATAAAGCCCATCACGCCCAACGCATGCGGGCTCTTGTCGCTGATAACGCCTTTGCCCATAAAGGTGGTGGCAACCGGAACCTGGTAGCGCGTTGCTAAGGCGGTGAGTGCATCAGAACTCTTGGTTCTGGCCACGCCATGGCCAGCCAAAATCACCGGGTAACGCGCATTACGCAGTAGTTCAGCGGCTTGTTGGATCTGCTCTGGTGCGGGATAGGTATTAACCGCGTTCCCCGGTTGAATTGGGGTGAGTGCCGCTGGCATGGGCATCGCTTCAATGTCCTGCGGGATGGCGAGATAAGTGGCCCCTGGACGTTCTTGCTGAGCAAGACTGAATGCCTTGCGCACCATTTCTGGCACCGCAGCTGGCGTCAGGATGGTATCCGCCCACTTGGTGATGGGTTTAAACATGGCGACCAGATCGACGATCTGGTGTGATTCTTTATAAATACGGTTCAGGCCCACCTGTGCAGAAATGGCGACCAGAGGGCTGGAGTCTGTTTGTGCATCGGCTACGCCCAGCAGCAGATTGATGGCACCTGGGCCAAGCGTTGCAGTACATACGCCCGCTTTCCCGGTTAAGCGGCCATAGATATCAGCCATAAAGGAGGCACCCTGCTCATGACGTACCAGAATAAAGCGAATTTTTTCAGACGCAGTGATGGCGCGCACTAACTTAATATTTTCTTCACCGGGAATACCGAAGACATACTCAACGCCTTCGGCTTCAAGGCAGGAAACAATAAACTCGGCGACGTTCTGCTGGTCATTCAACATGGTAAGACTCCTGATTAATTAACGGCAATTTAAATGTATTGGTATTTATTGATAATTGAGCGCTCAATGAAGGTAATACAAGAATCCGCCCATGGTGAGGATGGATAAAAGCGTACTGAAAAAGAGTGTCGAAGCCATCTCTTGTTCTGCTGTTTTGTATTGCACAGCCAGTATTACGCAGATAGATGCCGTTGGGATCGCAATGCTAATGACTGAAAGGCTTAACGTAGTGGTATCAACTTTAAATAATAATGCCACCCCTAGCACTGCTAACGGGAGTAGGATATTTTTTGCCAAAATGGCCATTGCAATCGTACGATTGAACGCCACGTGGAAGGAATATAGAATGATACCCGAAGCGAAAAGGGCCACTCCGCCGGTTGCTCCACCGAGAAGCTGTAAAGACGAACGGATTTGCGCTGGAATATGCAGATCGCACAGCAATAAAATCAGCGCCAAAATAGGAGCCCACACGACGGGTTCTTTTAAGGTATGAATAAGGCTGTCTTTGAACGTTGTTTTAGTGCCATCGGCATTACCGGACGAAAGAATCAGTATCGTTACCGGTACCTGGAACAGGTTCATGATGATACTACATAGTGCGATAGGGATAGTGCTGAGATCGCCGAACAAATGTCCCAGCACTGGCACACCGACGAAAGGTACTGCAGGGCCGCTAATCGCCAGTGCCAACAGTGCAGCGATCTTACTCGGTTGGCGGAAAACATGACGCGCAAGTTGATAGATGACAACATATCCCCCCACCATACCAATCAATATCACGATCGCCATGCTCCCTTGCTCTAGTAACACGGAGCGTGTGAGTCCCATCATCCCGGCGAACAATGTCAATGGTAGTGCATAGAGCATTACCATGCGATTGAGGATCGTGCCCTGCTTGGCGTCAAAGTCGTGATGCCAACCGGCTAAAAAACCCAGCATAAGCGTCACGACAATTGGCAGTAGCGCGGCAATAATTGTTTCAGTCACTAAACCCTCTCTGTTATCTCTAATGAATAAATAAAGTCGTTATCAATATTTTCGGGTGGGAGAATATAGCGTTGTGCCGCAGCGGGAGATATCGGTTCGTTCATATTGTGCTGTAGGCGGGAGCCTTCACGTGTAGGAATTGTATGACATTAATTTCCGATTGCTCTGTTGTTGGTGTTAAGTCAATTGCTCTATTGTTGTTACACATTCGGTCGGTTAATTATATTTCAATTTCTTATACCCCAGTTGCGTTTTGGGGTTTGAATGATGATGCTCAGTACAAACATGGTGATACCGTCAATTTTCATGAGGTTGATGTCGCGGTGACGCCAAAGATTATTGCCGAGTGAAAACAGTCTCCAAAGACCAAGCTTGTTGAGTTGAAAGATAAAATGAAAGATTTCCTTAAAAATCATTTTTAAACTTATCATAATCTCTGATAAGTAAAGGTCGAGACTGTAGACATTAATCAGTTGACCTGACTACAAGGGGCACAGCAGTATGCTGTGCCCGTAAAGTGAGCCATAGGTTAACTTGAGGCGGATAGGTTCGTCTCTACAAATTCAGTAATATTGCCGCATTTTCAGGACTGTTAGAAACTATATAAAACACCGGCCACGGCATTGATACTATAATCACGGTCGGTCATCGGGCTATCTTTCACCGTGTTGCTCATCTGCTCATTAAATCCCATCAGGAACAGCTGCCAGTCGTTATTAATGGCATAATAGCTGGCGAGAGAAATGTAAGATGTGACGCCACTTTTCGCCCGGTATTGTGGCATCCCGCTGCGCTGTGATTCCCCTTCGTTGATACCAAAATAGTAATTATTGAAGGCGCGGTTTTGCCAGCGCATGCCGAAACCGGGTACCAGCTGCAATTTGCCAAACTGGAAGCGATACTGATAGCCGACATCGGCAATCACCCCATCGCTATAGCCTAGCACGTCGGTAGCAATATCAGCGTTGAGGCTCCCCCAATCGGCATGATACTGATAACCGATGCCTGCCATGGCGGTCGCTCGCCGCTTGTCCAGCGTCTTCATCGCCGGATCGTCGCTATCCGCAGGCTTAAAGCTTAGCGGGGAGTAGTTAACTGCCAAATGCAGATTGTGCTTTTCTGAACGCAATAGATTAATGCCGATCCCTTGGCTATTAATAAAAAACTGCTCTCCTTGATAAGTCACAATCGGTAGCGGTATATATTGTGCGTCATAGTTGCGATAGGGTAACTGTTCTGCCAGAACGGCAGCGCCTACCGACCAGTCGCCAGCATAGGCATTGCCCGTTAATAATATGGCCGCCAGCGATAGGGCATTAACTGAGAAAAGTGGCTTACGAACAGATATAATATTATATTCCATCATGATAGATATTCCAGATTTAGGTCAAAAGGTTGCCATCAGCCGCTAATAAGCTGACAACTGAAATTTAATTCTTTTTAAGGTGTTAATGACGTAATGTTACTTACTCTTTAAAAAATAGCTCTTGTTCAATGGCAATAAGTAAAGTGGCTATCAACAATAATAGGGCCGTCCAGATACATTTGGTCAGCGGTGCAACCTGCATAAGCTCTGCCGCCATCACCAGGGTAAAGTGAAATAAAATGGCTGCCGGAATGCTACGCTGACAACGATAGTAGAACCAATTGGCCAGCACGGCGGCAGGAAACATGCTGATAAAAAAGTTGGTAACGTATATTCCCCCGGCCTGCCATAGTTGATGCTGATAGGTGTCTGCAATAAAGAATAAGGGTAAATGCCAGAGTGCCCATAGCCCAAAAAATATCAACGAGGTGGGCAACAGCATTGGCCAACGGCTCCTCAGGCTATCGACGCCATAACCGCGCCAGCCTAGTTCCTCCAGCATCGAGGCGATCAGTGCCAGCGGTAGCATGGGCAGAAAGCCGCTGGAAAAAGCAAACTGGGTGGTATCCAAACCTAGCCGCACTGACAGCCAAATGGCCGTCAGTAACGGCAGCAGAATTAATCCCAATAGGGTTAGCGTGCGGCCCAGCGTTATCCCTGCCAAAGAAAATACTCTGCTGCGAATATCCCTCCACAACCGCCGGTCTTGGGCCGTCCATATCATCACCCCTGTTGCCAGGGCTGGGCCAAGTAATCCCAGCAGAGCCACGAAGAGCGTCGACTGCTGCCTATCCGGCGAATGGCTCAGATAGGCTGCTATGGCCCACGGTAACCATGAAAACGCAAAAACCAGACCAAAAAAGCGTAGCGGAGAATAACGGATCACCGGGATCATAGCTTATTCCCCTCCTTGGATACTGGCTCCTAATACGGCGGCAAAAGACCCGGCAACGGCACCGAAGGCGCGCTCAATCAGCAACAACATGGCCTGCATACGTGCGGCTTGCTCTTCTGGCGTCCAGCTAAACATCTGGTGGCCGAACAGGAACAGCGAACCGGCGAGAATGAACTGCACTGTCGATAGCGGATCATCAACCTGAAAAACGCCTTCCTGGTTTCCTTGCTCCACCACTGCTGCCAGGATCGGCCCAAATGCCAACACCGTTTCAATATTGCTGCGCTCATGCAATGCGCGGTTCTCTGGGCGGTGTAAGTCCTCAACCAAAGCCTGCCCGGCTTCTACGGTTTGATTCTGCGAGGCTATGATGGCGCAGAACTTTTCAATCGCCCCCAGTTGCGGATCGTCAGCAATGATTTGTGAGCGGGTAACCATCTCGGCACACAGTTGCTGTGCCAGCGCTGCCAGGACTTCATCTTTGGATTTGAAATAGTAATAAAACGTCCCCTTGGCGATACCTGCGCTGCGGACGATGGAATCAACAGAGGTCGACTCATAACCGATTTCCTGAAACAGCTCGCTTGCCGCCTGCAAAATTTCAGCCCGGCGCACCTCTGGTGTTTTCACTGTACGTACCATATTAAATCCCTCTTTTTTGTATGGAGTAGCGCTACGGTAGTAATTGACTGACGGTCAGTCAATTAAAAAATGCGGTTTTTTTGCACGCGATGGCCAGGGGCAACATGCCGCAGATTCTGACTACCGATCCGAACTCGTCCCTCTCCTTTTTTGGGGGGGGGGGGAGGAGTAACATCGAGTACGTGTCATCATTTTGTTTCCCCATCCAACCCCTTATCTTTCAATAACTCATTAGAGTTAGTTCGAGTTTGCGCTGCCTCGCAAAATTCAATCAACAACTGAACAACCTGCCGGAACTTGACCAAAGACAACATTTTTTGTGTGGTCTATGGTATCCCTACGCACGGTGTAATGGCGAAAATCTGTTCTAACAAGAACTTAACGACTAATAAAAGCACTGCTCTCAAGCAGGCAAAATGGATGGGATGCTTATGAATAAGGTAAGCAAGTTATTGATGCTATTTCTGGCAGGGATGTACGCGGTTTTTCTCTCTTTCTCGGTACAGGCAGAGGCGACACCTGCCGCCACACCGCAGAAGGTTGAAGCCAAGAATGAAACCTTCTCTGCACCTCACCCTGACCAATATAAGTCCTGGCAGGCGACCTCCGAGCAGTCAGATCGGGTAGATGCTTTGGCTGGCGACCCGCGCCTGGTTATTCTCTGGGCCGGGTACCCGTTTGCCAAGGATTACAACAAACCACGTGGTCACGCCTATGCCATCACGGATATTCGTGAATCCTTGCGTACCGGTGCACCGAAAACGGCAGAAGATGGGCCGTTGCCAATGGCCTGCTGGAGCTGCAAAAGCCCGGACGTTGCCAGGGTGATCGCCGAACAGGGCGAAGCGGCCTACTTCCACGGTAAATGGGCGCGTGGCGGGCCGGAAATCGTCAATAACCTCGGCTGTGCGGATTGCCACAATACCGCTTCCGCTGATTTTGCCGCTGGTAAACCTGCGCTACACCTTTCCCGCCCTTACGCGGCTCGTGCCATGGAAACGATAGGTAAGCCGTTTGACAAGGCAGGCCGCTTCGATCAGCAATCGATGGTGTGTGGGCAGTGCCATGTTGAGTATTACTTTGATGGTAAAGACAAAGCGGTGAAATTCCCTTGGGACAAGGGCACCACGGTCGATGACATGGAAGTGTATTACGACAATATCGAATTCTCCGATTGGACCAACCCGCTGTCCAAGACGCCAATGCTAAAAGCCCAACATCCAGAATATGAAACCTGGAGCGCGGGTATTCATGGCAAGAACAACGTCACCTGTATCGACTGCCATATGCCGAAAGTGCAAAACGCCCAAGGCAAGATCTATACCGATCACAAAATTGGCAACCCGTTCGATAACTTCGAACAAACCTGCAAGAACTGCCACACCCAGGATAAAGCCAGCATGCAGGCGGTGGTCGAAAAACGTAAGCAGGATATCAACGAGATCAAGCTGAAGGTAGAAGACCAACTGGTTCACGCGCACTTTGAAGCGAAAGCGGCCTGGGATGCCGGAGCGACCGAAGCCGAGATGAAGCCTATCTTGACCCATATCCGTCATGCACAGTGGCGTTGGGACTTTGCCATCGCTTCCCACGGTATTCAAATGCATGCGCCAGAAGTGGCATTGCGCATTTTGGGCACCGCGCTCGATCAGGCGGCGCAGGCTCGTACTCAGTTGATCCGTCTGTTAGCGACCAAGGGCATCACCACCGAAGTCAAGCTGCCGGACATCTCCACCAAGGAAAAGGCACAGTTGGCGCTGGGTATGGACATGCCGCAGCTGAACGCCGAAAAGCAGGAATTCCTCAAGACGGTGGTACCGCAGTGGGAAGAACAGGCACGTAAAACCGGGCTGTTAGGCAAATAACCCCTCCGCCCCGTGTGTGGGGCGTAAACAAATGGAGTCAATATGAGCGTACTGCGTTCGTTATTAACTACCGGGGTGCTTGCCTGTAGCCTTTGGCTGACAGTATTACCGGTATCGGCCCAGACCGACAGCCCCGCGGTTCAACAGCAATCGGCGGAAGTCACCTTGCAACGTAATCCGGATGAGGCCTGCCTGCGCTGCCACAAGCCGCAACAGAATGCGATGCACGGTAAACATGCGGGAGCCATTAACCCGAATAACAAATTGCCGCTGACCTGCACCAACTGTCACGGCTCACCTTCGCTGCATCACCGTGAGGGCGTGAAGGATGTGATGCGTTTCAACGAGCCCATGTTCGGCGTGGAACAGCAAAACAGCGTTTGCATGTCCTGTCATTTGCCAGAGACGTTGCAAAAAGCCTTCTGGCCACATGATGTGCATTTGGCCAAGGTGAGCTGCGCCAGCTGCCATACGTTGCACCCGCAGCAAGATAAGGTACAAGGCCTGAGCGACAAGGGGCGGATCAAGCTCTGCGTGGACTGCCACCGTCAACAACAGGATGATCCCGCGTTTAATCCAGCGTCCGTAAGGCTGGATAAGGGGCAGCCATGAGCTGCTCACGGCGCCGTTTTATCGTAGGCATTGGCGTGTTGGCGGCTGGCTCGACCCTGACGGAAAAGCTGTTGGCGCGCACCATGAACGTCAATGGCATCCGTTACGGCATGATCCACGATGAATCGCGTTGCATCGGCTGTACCGCCTGTATCGATGCCTGCCGCGAAGTCAATCAGGTGCCGGTGGGCGTTTCACGCCTGGAGATCGTTCGTAGCGAACCGATAGGCCAATTTCCGGACGTGAAGTACCGGTTTTTCCGCCATTCGTGCCAGCATTGCGATGACGCTCCCTGTGTGCATGTCTGCCCAACGGGTGCCTCGTTTATCGATGCCGCCAGCGGCATTGTCGACGTCAACCCGGATCTCTGTGTCGGTTGCCAATACTGCATCGCTGCGTGCCCTTACCGGGTACGCTTTATTCATCCGGTGAGCAAAACGGCGGATAAATGCGATTTTTGCCGCAAGACCAACCTGCGTCAGGGCAAGCAGCCAGCCTGTGTATTGTCGTGCCCCACCAAGGCATTAACCTTTGGCAATCTCGACGATCCGCACAGTGATATTTCGCGTCTGTTGCAGCAAAAGACCACTTATCGCTACAAGATAGCGTTAGGGACACGGCCAAAAATGTATCGCGTGCCGTTTAAATATGGGGAGACAAGTCAATGACTTCTGCCTTTCATTTTGACTCTCTGGTCTGGGACTGGCCCATTGCGATTTACCTGTTCCTGATCGGCATCTCCGCCGGTCTGGTCACCCTGGCTATTCTGTTGCGCCGCTATCATCCAGAGGAGGGGGCCTCTAACAGCCGGGTAATGTTGACCACGCTGTTTGTCGCGCCAACCTCGGTCATGCTTGGGCTGGTGATCCTGATTTTCCACCTGACCCGTCCGTGGACCTTCTGGAAACTGATGTTCCACTATAGCTTCACCTCGGTGATGTCGATGGGGGTGATGCTGTTCCAGGTCTACATGGTGGTGTTGGTGGTCTGGCTGGCGCTGATTTTCCGTGACGAGGTGGCGGCGCTACAACAGCGTTGGTTGCCAAAGTTGGCGGTGATCCCGCGCCTGCTGCAGCGCTTGCTGCCGTTGTTGCGGCCAATAGAAACGGTGATGCTGGTGTTGGCGGTGCTGTTGGGGGCTTATACCGGCTTCCTGCTTTCGGCGCTGAAGTCCTACCCGATGCTGAATAACCCGTTGTTACCGGTGTTGTTCCTGTTCTCGGGCGTTTCGTCCGGGATCGCGGTGGCACTGCTGGTGGCGGCCTTCGGCCCTAAAGGTCATCTGCACAGCCGGGAAGTGCATTTCCTGCATCGCCTGGAGACGCCGGTGGTGTGGCTGGAGATCTTCCTGCTGGCGGCGTTCTTCATCGGCCTGTGGCTGGGGGATGACGGCAAACTCCGTGCCTTGTCGGCCGCGCTTGGCGGTGGGTTCTGGTCCTGGTGGTTCTGGTTGGGCGTCGTCGGCTGTGGGCTGATTATGCCATTGCTGCTGAAGGCCTTGGGCTGGGGGAAAGCGCATTTCCATATCCTGTTGATCAGCGGCGCCAGCCTGTGTGGTGTGCTGTTGCTGCGTTATTTCATTCTGTATGCCGGGCAGATGACGGTTGCCTGAAGGCATGTTGTAGCAGAATAAGGCGGTAGATGTGTTGTGGTTACCCGAGCTGGGATTTATTGCGTTATTGCTGGCCTGCACGGCGTCGCTGCTGCTGGCTGGCATCACGCTGTTGACGTTGATGGATCGCCGTTGGGGTGGGCTGTTGCCAGCGCGTGGCTGGAGCCTGAGCATTTTTGTGTTAATCGCACTGTCTTTCGCCATTCTGCTACAGCTGTTTTTGAGTAATGACTTCTCGGTCATGTACGTAGCCCAACATGGTCACAGCCAGTTGCCACCGTTGATGAAGGCCGGGGCGCTGTGGGGTGGGCACGAAGGCTCGCTGCTGCTCTGGCTGCTGTGCCTGGCTGGTTGGTCTGCCTGTTTTACCTTGTTCAGCCCCAAATCACTATGCTCACTACAGCCGCTCACGCTGGCCATTCTGGCGCTGATCGTCGGCTGTTTTCTGCTTTTCATCCTGTTCTTTTCCGATCCTTTCGTTCGGCTCTTTCCCGCCGCGCTTCAAGGGCGCGATCTGAACCCGATGCTGCAACATATCGGCCTGATCCTGCACCCTCCGCTGCTCTATTTGGGCTATGCCGGGTTTGCCACCTGTAGTGCTCTGATGCTGGCTGCTTTGCTGCAAGGGGAGTTTAGCGCCGAGATTGCCGGGCAGTGCCTGCGCTGGGCCAAACCGGCATGGTGTTTCCTTACCGCCGGGATCATTTTGGGGTCCTGGTGGGCTTACAGCGAACTGGGCTGGGGCGGCTGGTGGTTCTGGGATCCGGTGGAGAATGCTTCACTGCTCCCTTGGCTGACCGCGACCGCTTTGTTACACAGTTTAGCGGTCGGCCAGCGTACTGGAGGATTGCTGCATTGGTCGCTATTGCTGACGTTGGGCACCTTTGTTCTCAGCCTGTTGGGCACCCTGATTGTGCGTTCTGGCATTCTGGTTTCAGTACACGCCTTTGCGCTGGATGAGCAGCGCGCCTTGCCGCTGTTTATCCTGTTTGCCTTTCTTAGCGGGTCGTCATTTTTAATCTATGCGTTACGCGCCAACCGGGGGAAAACCGTTACGTTCCCGGTGAAACCTGCGTTGCTCGGCGCGCTGTTGCTTCTCAGCTCCGCCGCCCTGATCGTGCTGGTGGGTACTTTGTACCCGATGCTCTATCGGATGATGGGATGGGGGCAGATCTCGGTCGGCGCGCCTTATTTCAATCTGGTGCTGCTGCCGTTTGGGCTGCTGGGTTTGGTGTTGATGTGTTACGGCGGATTTAGGCGGCGGCGCTATGCCCAGTGGATCGCTCACGCCGGAGTGCTGCTGACGGCGTTAGGCATCGCCAGTTCGGCGCTGCAACGCCATGAAATCAGCCTGAACGTCACCGTGGGTGAGACGGTCAGCCTGGCGGGATACCAATTTACGCTGCGTTCGGTAGATCTACTGGCTCAGGCTAATTTCACCAGTGAACAGGCGGTGATTGAGGTTACCCAGCAAGGCAAGCCCGTGGCTCAGTTGACGCCTGAAAGGCGGTTTTATACCGCCCGCCGCCAACAGATGTTTGAGCCCGGCATCGACTGGAACGCTTTCCATGACTGGTACGTGGTGATGGGTGAAAAAAGCGGCGAGCAGCGTTACGCCATGCGTTTTTATGTACAGACCGGCATCCGTTGGATCTGGTGGGGAGGGGCGCTGATGATGATTGGCGTGTTGGCTACCGGTTGCCAAAGGAGGCAAGCATGCGCTGGTTAATCGCTCTGCTGTTGTGGGGGAGCATCACGTTGCCGCTGGCGGCCCAGATCGTCGATACCTGGGCATTCACCTCGCCGGAAATGCAGGAGCGGGCGCTGGCAGTGGCAGGCCAGATCCGTTGCCCGCAATGCCAGAATCAGAGCCTGCTGGAGTCCAATGCCCCTGCGGCGGTCGCCATGCGCCATGAGGTGTTCGCCATGACCGAACAAGGCAAAACGCAGGCGGAAATCATGAATTTTATGACGGCACGCTACGGCAACTTTGTCCGCTACCAACCGGCTTTTGAGTCCTCTACGTTGTTACTTTGGGGGCTGCCACCGCTGATGTTGGGGGCGATCGGGCTGGTGTTATGGCGGCGGAGGAAAGCGGAATGAAATCGCGCTCTTACCCTCTGCTGTTTATCGTGCTGGTGCTTGGCCTCACCGCGGGTTGGTATGTGGCCAGCGGCCGCCCGGCCACCGTGTTGGCCGAACAGCATATGCGCAGCTTGCCTGTCCAACCGCTCACGCCTCAGCAGCAGGCCGAAAGCGAGTTACAGCAGTTACAGCAACAGATCGAGCAGTCACCGCAAGACAGCGTGTTGTGGGCGCAGCTGGCAGAATATTATCTGTTTAACGATAATTTTGCCGATGCGCAGGTTGCCTATCAGCGGGCTTTGGCTCTGCGGGGGGCGAATGCTGAACTGTACTCGGCGTTGGCAACGGTGCTTTATTACCAGGCGGGGCAGCGGATTACCCCACAGGTGGAGAGCAATATAGCAAAGGCCTTGGCACTGGATAAGGATGAGGTCTCGGCGCTGATGCTGCTGGCTGCCGATGCCTTTTTGCATACGGAATATGCCAAGGCGATAAACTTGTGGCAACGCCTGTTGGACAGCCAATCACCACGGGTTAATCGGCCACAGCTGATTGAGGCCATCAATATGGCCAAGCTGCTACTGCGCCAACAATAAATCACGCCATGCGGACGAAATTCACCAGTCTAGGCTCAGCAATGCGCTGATAATCCCCAGTGTTGAGGATCAGCGAACGCTCCAGCGTGCCAGCATTAAAGGCCAACTCGTCAAAGCGCTCAAACAGCAGCGGATCGGCCACCAGCAGCAAATCCGGGTGGAAGCTGAACGGCGGGATCGCGCCAAAGACGCAGTCGGTCAGTTGGTCGACTTCCACCGGGCTGGCCAGAGAGGCGCGAGTCCCGCCAACACCCTGTGCCAACGCGCCGAGATCGGCCTGTTGGTCGGCGGGCAGGATGGCCAGCACGTGCTGCTTGATGCCGTTGCCCTTGACGTGGCACACCAACGCTTTCGCCCCTTGCCCCAACTGGGTGCCGCGTATCTTGGCGACTTCTTCTGATTTCCCTGCCGTGGGATGCTCAACCACGCGATAGCGGGCTTGGTGTTGGTCAAGAAGGGAAGTTAAACGGCTAAAGGTTGCGGTAGACACGCCATGTTCTCCTGAGTGTTGATTATCCTGCCCTATCATAACGCGTTGTGACGGCGAAGAGATCAGCCAAATTATTGATTAAACAGCGGGCTATTTTTTTGTTTTGACGGATAATACGCAATTATGAAACGGGATTTTAATTTTTTGAAAGGAAAGGGGCGTGAAGACTAACCTGTCGTTGTTTACCCAGCCGAAGTTCGTCTGGCTGTGTGCGGCTTTCTGCTGTTTGCTGTGGGGCAGTGCCTACCCGGCGATTAAAAACGGTTATGACATTTTCCAGATTGCCACCGACGATCTCCCCGGCAAGATCGTTTTTGCCGGTTACCGCTTTGTGATTGCCGGGGCCTTGCTGCTGCTGTTTGCCATCTTGCAGGGTAAACCCATCGGCCGTTTGTCACGGCACCAGTATTCACAGTTGGTGGTGTTAGGGAGCACGCAAACGGCGCTGCAATACGTTTTCTTCTATATCGGTCTGGCTTACACCACTGGAGTAAAAGGATCGATCATGAACGCGACCGGCACCTTCTTTAGCGTGTTGCTGGCGCATTTCATTTATAAAAACGATCGTCTTAGCATGAATAAAATCGTCGGCTGCGTGGTGGGCTTTGCCGGGGTGATGGTGGTGAACTTCAACAGTCAACTGATGGACTTCAGCTTTAGCTGGCTGGGGGACGGTTTTGTGGTGATCGCCGCATTTATCCTTTCGGCCGCAACGCTGTATGGCAAGCGGATTTCGCAGACCGTCGATCCGACTATCATGACCGGCTGGCAACTGGCCATCGGCGGCGTGATGCTGACGGTAGGGGGATATCTGGCGGGGGGGCGGTTAGAGTTCCACGGTTGGGCATCGGTGGCGATCCTGAGCTACCTGGCGCTGCTGTCCTCGGTCGCTTTTGCGCTCTGGAGCCTGCTGCTGAAATATAACCGCGTGGGCATGATTGCGCCGTTCAACTTCCTGATCCCGGTTTCCGGCGCGGTGCTGTCGGCCATTTTCTTACAGGAAAGCATCATGGAATGGCGTTATGCCGTGGCGCTGGTGCTGGTGTGCTTTGGCATCTGGCGGGTCAACGTGGTGCGTAAGGAAAAGCGCGAAGCTGTCGCCTAGCAATCTCTCAAAGACCCGCCCCAAGTGGTGGGTTCTGAGACTGAAAGAAAAAAGGTCTGGATGCTGCTAAACCTCAGGTTGCTCTTCCACCAGGTCAATCATTTGTGCCAGCGCCGGGCTGCTGTTCTCTCTGTGCCACGCCATCAATAATTCGATCTGTGGTGCACTGGCCGGTAGCGGGCGGAAGACCACGTTCGATGACTGAAAATGGCTGACATAGCGCGGCACAATGGACAGGCCCAGTCCCATTCCCACCAGATTCATGGTGACCAGAATATTGGTTGCTGCCTGCACGATATTGGGCTTGCACCGGGCCTCGGCGAGATAGGCTGTCACCATCTGGTGTAACGCGCCGGAGTGGGCCGGATCGGTGCTGATAAAATTTTCGCCATCAAGATGGTGCGGTTCTAGCTGCGATTCTTGACTTAGTGGATGATCGATGGGCATCACCACTACCAAGGGCTCACGATAAACCACCCGATAGTTCAGTTGATTACTGATAATCGGGCGGCGCATAAAACCAACGTCAATCTCTCCTTTCAATAACTTATCTTCTTGCTGAGTGGTAATGATACTCACCAGTTCGATACTGGACGCCGGTAGCCTTAGGCGTAACTGGGGCAGAACGTCGGGCAGGATATTCACTTCCGCACAGGGTACAAAGCCAATGATCAGCCGAACCTGTTGCTCCATGGCCTTACGCGCCAGCTGTTTTGCCTGCTCTGACAATTCAAGAATATTGATCGCCTGATGTAAAAACACCTCTCCGGCGCGGGTTAGCGAAACCTGACGATTATTTCTTATTAATAATGGCGCGCCGACACAGCCCTCAAGATCTTTTATCTGGCTGCTCAATGAGGGCTGCGACGTATGTAGCCTCTCGGCGGCCCGGGTGAAATTGAGTTCTTCGGCTACCGCGACAAAATAACGTAAGTGTCTTAGCTCCATGCCTTTTTCTCCCATCATAGAAAAAATGTCTGGTACGGTCGTTTTTTACTATTTCACAAAATAGTAACTGGAAAGCAACATCCTTTGCGTAACCCCTACGAAGGTCAATACATCTCTTGGATGAGGATCAAATAATATGACCACCAACGCAAAATTAGATGTTTATAGCCTGATCGACACCCGGAATGGACAAGTTCTGCCACGGTTCTACACCGATCCGGACATTTATCAATTAGAGCTTGAGCGTATATTTGGCCGCTGCTGGCTGTTTCTGGCCCATGAAAGTCAGATCCCCAAATCCGGCGATTTCTTTAACACCTACATGGGTGAAGACGCGGTAGTCGTCATCCGTCAGAAAGATGGCTCCATCAAGGCGTTTCTCAACCAGTGCCGCCACCGTGCGATGCGTGTCAGCTACGCAGATAGCGGCAATACCCGCGCTTTTACCTGCCCTTACCACGGCTGGTCTTATGGCATCGATGGCGAATTGACTGAGGTGCCATTGGAGCCGCGCGCCTATCCACAAGGCTTGTGCAAATCGCATTGGGGGCTGAAGGAAGTGCCTGGTGTCGAAAGCTATAAAGGCCTGATATTTGGCAACTGGGATACCAGTGCTCCGCCACTCAAAGAGTATCTGGGTGATATGGCCTGGTATCTGGATGGTTTGCTGGATCGGCGGGAAGGCGGCACCGAAATTGTCGGTGGCGTGCAGAAGTGGGTAATTAACTGCAACTGGAAGTTCCCGGCCGAGCAGTTCGCCAGCGATCAGTATCATGCCCTGTTCAGCCATGTCTCGGCGGTACAGGTACTGGGCGGCATGCAGGATGGCAGCGATAAAAAACTGGGTAATGACCAGACCGCACGCCCGGTGTGGGAAACCGCCAAAGACGCGGTGCAATTCGGTCAGGATGGCCACGGCTGCGGCTTCTTCTTTACCGAAAAGCCGGACGCCAACGTGTGGGTTGATGGTGAAGTCTCGCGCTACTACCGGGAAAGCTACCCCGAAGCCGAGCAGCGTCTGGGCAAGATCCGTGCTTTGCGCCTGGCCGGGCATAACAATATTTTCCCTACGCTTTCCTGGCTCAATGGCACCGCCACTATGCGTGTCTGGCATCCCCGTGGGCCAGATCAGGTTGAGGTTTGGGCGTTCTGCATTGCCGACAAGGCCGCCTCGCCGGAAACCAAAGCGGCGTTTGAAAATAGCGCCACTCGAGCCTTTGGCCCTGCCGGTTTCCTTGAGCAGGATGATTCGGAAAACTGGGCTGAGATCCAGAAACTGCTCAAAGGCCACCAGGCCCGTCACAATCCATTATGCCTGGAGATGGGGCTGAATCAGGAAAAACGCCGTGAAGACGGTATCCCCGGTATTACCAACTACATCTTTTCTGAAACCGCCGCGCGCGGCATGTACCAACGTTGGGCGGATTTGCTGAGCAGCGATACCTGGCAGGAAGTCCAAGAGAAAACCGCAGCCTACCAGCAGGAGGTGATGAAATGAGCCATCCGATCTCTATGGAACTCCAGCATCAGATTACCCAGTTTCTCTACCGCGAAGCCGCCCTGTTAGATGATTGGGCGTTCCGTGCCTGGCTGGAACTGCTTGACGATGATTTGAGCTACACCATGCGCACTAGGGTCAATGCCCAGACTCGCGATCGGCGCAAAGGCGTTCAACCACCGACCACCTGGATTTTCAACGACACCAAATCACAGCTTGAACGCCGGATCGCGCGTCTGGAAACCGGGATGGCCTGGGCTGAAGAGCCGCCGTCCCGCACTCGCCATATGGTCAACAACTGCATTATCAGCGAAACGGCACAGGCCGATGTGTTCTCCGTGCGAGTGAACTACCTGCTTTACCGGTCGCAAAAAGAGCGTGATGAAACCATCTACGTTGGCACCCGTACCGATCTGCTGCGCCGCCGTTCAACCGAAGAGGGCTGGGGACTGTGTGGGCGTGAAATCATTCTCGATCAGGCGGTTATCACCTCCCACAACATGAGCATCCTGTTCTGATGAAACGAATCCATGCTTGTGCTGTTGGGGCGTTGCCGGAGGGGGAAGCTCTCCGGCTCGATACTGAGCCGACGATCGCGTTGTTTCACGTGGGCGGTGAATATTACGCGATCAACGATCGTTGCAGCCACGGCAATGCGTCGATGTCTGAGGGCTATATCGAGGATGACGCGACCGTGGAATGCCCACTGCACTCGGCCAGCTTTTGCCTGAAGACCGGTAAAGCATTGTGCATGCCCGCCACGGAGTCGCTGCAAACCTACCAGGTCACCGTGTTAGAGGGGGCCGTGTTTATCGATTTACCGGAGGGCGTCTGATGTCCGATCTTAAAGATGACGTAGTGCTGATAACCGGTGGCGGCTCAGGCTTGGGGCTGGCTCTGGTGGCGCGATTTATCGAGGAGGGTGCCAGGGTGGCGACCCTGGAACGTTCAGCGGAAAAGGTCAGCCGGTTACAGCAGCAGTTTGGCGAGCAGGTTGTGGCTGTGCAGGGTGACGTGACTTCCTTTGCCGATAATCAGCGTGCGGTGGAGATGGCGCTGTCCCGCTTTGGGCGTCTGGACTGTTTTATCGGCAATGCCGGTATCTGGGATCATAATGCCTCGTTGCTGGCGACACCGGCGGAGCAGTTGGAGTCCGGCTTTAACGAGCTGTTTGCCGTTAACGTCAAAGGCTATCTGTTGGGCGCCAAAGCCAGTGCTCCGGCATTGATCCACTCCTGCGGCAGTATGATCTTCACGCTTTCCAATGCGGCCTGGTATCCCGGCGGCGGCGGCCCGCTGTATACCGCCAGCAAGCATGCTGACGTAGGGCTGATCCGTCAGTTGGCTTATGAACTGGCCCCCAAGGTTCGGGTCAATGGCGTCGGGCCTTGTGGCATGGCCAGTGACTTGCGTGGTCCACAGGCGCTTGGGCAGCACGACACCTCGATTATGCAATCGCTGACGCCGGAAAAGATTGCCGCCATTTTGCCGTTGCAATTTTCCCCTGCGCCGGAAGATTTTACCGGCCCTTACCTGATGCTGGCCTCGCGCCGTAACAACCGGACGTTGAGCGGCGTGATGATCAATGCCGATGCGGGCCTGGCCATTCGGGGTATTCGCCACGTGGTGGGTGGATTGCAGCTATAGGAGCCAACATGAAACAGATAGTGATTATCGGCGGTGGTCAGGCCGGAGCTATGGCGGCCGCAGCCCTACGCGCACAACGGTTTACCGGTGGCATCACCCTGATCGGCGAAGAGCCGGAAATTCCGTACGAACGTCCCCCTTTGTCGAAAGCCATGTTGCTGTCGCCCACCCCGCAGTTGCAAGACATTCTGCCTGCTTCCTTCTATGAGGAGAATGCCATTGTCCTGCGCCGCAATACGCAGGTTGTCGCGGTCGATACCTTACAGCACACGGTGCTACTGGCTGATGGTGAAGAACTGGAGTGGGACCGGTTGCTGTTGGCGACTGGGGCCAAGGCTCGACGGCTCATATCGCTGGATGCGTTGGGTGATAAATCGCATACCTTGCGTACTGCGGCAGATGCCAGGCGGTTACGTGAAGCACTGACTGCCAACCAACGGATCCTGATTGTCGGTGCCGGCACCATTGGCCTCGAGTTGGCAGCCAGTGCGAAGCAGAGTGGCTGTGAGGTGACGGTGATTGAGCAGGCGGCGATGGTGATGGGGCGCAATGCTCCACCGCCGGTGCGCGATTATCTGATGAGCCTGCATCAACAGCATCAGGTGCGTCTTTGCCTTAATGCCCAGATTGAGCACGCCGCTCTGGAACAGGGAAACGTAGTGCTGACGTTGCAGGACGGTGAACGGCTGATGGGTGACGCGGTGATTTATGGCATCGGCATTGAAGCCAACGATCGTCTGGCTATCCAGGCAGGGTTAGCGACTGCCAACGGCATCATTGTCGACGACCATTGCCGTACTTCGGTTGCCAATATTTATGCGGCTGGAGATGTCACCTTACGCCGTCAGGGTGAGCAACTTGTCCGCCTGGAGACCTGGGATAACGCCAACCAGCAGGCACTGGTGGCGGCCTGTGCCATGTTGGATCAGCCGTTACCGCCCACGGTGCCGGTGTGGTTCTGGACCGATCAGTTCGACAGCAATATTCAGTTTATCGGGGCCATGCAGAGCGAATATTGGTTGGTGCGCGGCAGCGTTGAGGCGCACAGCGCCATCTGGTTTGGGTGGCAAGAGGGTCGGCTGGTGGGGGCCATCACGCTGAACCAGGGGCGGGAAATGCGCCATCTTCGCAGGCTGATCCAGCAAGGTAGCCAGATAGATGAAAGGCTATTGGTTGATCCACAGGTTGCATTAAAGAGCTTGATTTAGCCCTGTCATGGCTAACCGGTTTCCCCTCCTCACCCCACTCTCTTACGCAGGAGAGGGAGTTGATCTGGTGTCGCGAGCAGGTGAGGGGGGGCTTTTACGCCCGGAACCTGGACCGTCTGGAATAGCCGTTCCGCGCTAAACACGCTAATGATTAAAAACAAGGTGGCTTGATATGAACGCTTATCTTCATTGTCTCTCTCATTCCCCGTTAGTGGGCTACGTTGATCCGGCCCCAGCGGTGCTGGCCGAAGTGGAAAAAACTATTGCCGACGCACGGCAGCGGATCCAGGCATTTGATCCTGAACTGGTGATCCTGTTCGCGCCAGATCATTACAACGGCTTTTTCTACGACATCATGCCGCCGTTCTGCATTGGTATGGCCGCTACGGCGATAGGTGACTTCAGCAGTGCCGCTGGCGAGCTGCCGGTGCCTGCGAAGCTGGCTGAGGCCTGCGCTCAATCGGTGTTGGATGCGGGGGTCGACGTTGCGGTTTCCTACTGCATGCAGGTGGATCATGGTTTTGCCCAGCCGCTGGAGTATTTGCTCGGTGGCCTGGCGAACTACCCGGTGCTGCCGGTATTTATCAATGGGGTCGCGCCACCCTTGCCTGGCTTCAAGCGAACGCGCCTGCTGGGTGAAGCTATCGGGCGTTTTGCCCGTGGCCTGGATAAACGAGTATTGATCCTGGGCTCTGGTGGGCTTTCGCACCAGCCGCCGGTACCTCAGTTGGCCGAGGCTGACGCTCATATGCGTGACCGCCTGTTGGGCAGTGGCCGCCAATTACCGGCAGACGAGCGCCAATTACGCCAGCACCGCGTTATCTCTGCTGCCCGTGCTTTTGTGCAGGATCAGAGCACCTTACATCCTCTCAACCCGCTCTGGGACAACCAGTTTATGGACATTCTTTCCGGCGGACAGTTGGCGGAACTGGATGGGCTGGGCAATGACGAACTGTCGGCGATCGCTGGCCGCTCAACCCATGAGGTTAAAGCCTGGATGGCCGCCTTTGCTGCGCTATCGGCGTTTGGTCCTTATCAGAGCGAGGGGCGCTATTACCGCGAGCTTCCCGAGTGGATCACCGGGTTCGGCTCAATTAGCGCCGCACCGCGGAAATAATAACGATAAAGGAACACCATCATGACATCGCAATCTTTTGACCTTACTGAAGAAAATACCAGCCGCTTCGTGCAGATCCAAGAGGGTGAAGCCAGCCTGCGTATCCATTACAACGACTGCGGCAGCGGCGCGCAAACCGTGGTCATGCTGCACGGTTCCGGCCCCGGAGCCAGCGGCTGGGCGAACTTCAGCCGTAATATTCAACCGCTGGTGACGGCGGGTTATCGCGTGATCCTGCTGGATTTCCCTGGCTGGAGCAAGAGCGATTCGATCGTCAGTACCGGTTCCCGTTCGGACCTCAATGCCCGCATTTTGAAAGGGCTGGTGGACGCGCTGGATCTGGAGCAGGTACATCTGCTGGGGAACTCGATGGGCGGCCACAGCGCCGTGGCGTTTACCCTGAGCTGGCCTGAGCGCGTTGGCAAACTGGTGTTGATGGGGGGCGGCACCGGTGGTGCTAGCCCGTTTGTGCCGATGCCAACGGAAGGGATCAAGCTGCTGCAGGGGCTCTACCGTGAGCCAAACATCGAGAACCTGCGCAAAATGATGAACATTTTTGTTTACGATCCCAGCGATCTGACTGAAGCGCTGTTCAAAACCCGCCTCGACAATATTCTGGCGCACCGTGACCACCTGGAGAACTTCGTCAAGAGCCTGTCGGTCAATCCGAAGCAGTTCCCGGATTTCAGCCCGCGCCTGGGTGAAATCAAAGCCCAGACGCTGATCGTCTGGGGGCGTAACGATCGTTTTGTGCCGATGGATACCGGGCTGCGCCTGCTGGCAGGCATTGCCGGGTCACAACTGCATGTGTTCAGCAACTGTGGGCATTGGGCGCAATGGGAACATGCCGACAGCTTTAACCGCATGGTCGTGGATTTCCTCAAGCATTAATCAGGGAGCAAATGATGAGTGATGACAATTTGGAGCAATTGGCTGCGGCGCTACGGCAGTCCGAGTTCAGCGGCAAGGTGATTGAGCCCTTGCGCGATCGCCTCGGCCTCGACAACGGCGAGGCGGCCTATGCCATCCAGCAGTTGAACGTACAGCATTGGCAGGCTGCTGGCCGCCGAGTGGTGGGGCGCAAAGTAGGGCTCACCCATCCCAAGGTTCAGCAACAGCTGGGAGTTGACCAGCCGGACTTCGGCACCCTGTTTGCCGACATGTGCTACGGCACCAACCAGGACATTCCATTTTCGCGGGTGATGCAGCCCCGTATCGAAGCGGAGATTGCGTTGGTGCTGGATCGTGATTTACCGCATGCCGATACCACGTTCGATGAGTTATGTAGCGCAGTGGAGTGGGTATTGCCAGCGCTGGAAGTGGTGGGCAGCCGCATCAAGGACTGGTCGATCGCGTTTGTCGATACCGTGGCGGATAACGCTTCCTGTGGCGTGTATGTGCTGGGTGGCCCGGTGCGTCGCATCGATGAGGTGGATCTGCAACATTGCGGCATGAGCATGACGCGCAATCACGAGGTGGTGTCTAGCGGGCGTGGAAGTGAATGTCTTGGGCATCCGATTAATGCTGCCGTCTGGTTGGCACGCAAAATGGCCAGCCTCGGCACGCCGTTACGAGCGGGTGATGTTGTGCTGACTGGAGCACTGGGCCCGATGGTGCCGGTGCAAGCAGGTGACAGTTTTACGGCAACAATTGAAGGCGTCGGCACGGTTTCTGCCCACTTCTATGAGGACAGCCAATGATGAGCAAGAGAAAAGTGGCGATCATCGGTTCCGGTAATATCGGTACCGATTTGATGATTAAAATCCTGCGTAACGCCAAGCATCTGGAGATGGGGGCGATAGTGGGGATCGATCCTGAATCGGACGGCCTGGCTCGTGCTCGCCGGATGGGGGTTGCAACCTGTCATACCGGCGTTAACGGGCTGATCCTGATGCCTGAGTTCGCCGACATTGATTTTGTCTTTGATGCCACCAGCGCGAGTGCTCATGTTAAAAATGATGCCATCCTGCGGGCGGCCAAACCGGGGATCCGGCTGATCGATCTGACGCCTGCGGCGATTGGCCCTTATTGCGTGCCGGTAGTGAACCTGGAGCAAAATCTCAGCCAGGTCAACGTCAATATGGTGACCTGCGGCGGTCAAGCGACCATCCCTATGGTGGCTGCGGTAGCTCGGGTGGCCAGAGTTCATTACGCCGAAATTATCGCCTCCATTGCCAGTAAGTCTGCCGGGCCGGGCACCCGCGCCAATATCGATGAGTTTACCGAAACCACCAGCAAGGCCATCGAGGTGGTTGGCGGGGCAGAGAGGGGCAAAGCGATTATCGTGTTGAACCCGGCGGAACCGTCCTTAATGATGCGCGATACCGTCTATGTGTTGAGTGAAGCCGTCGATCAGGCCAAGGTTGAAGCTTCAATCAACGAAATGGCGGCGGCCGTGCAGGCCTATGTGCCGGGGTATCGGCTGAAGCAGCAAGTGCAGTTTGATGTCATCCCTGCCGATGCACCGCTTAACTTACCGGGGATTGGCCGTTTTTCTGGCCTGAAAACCTCGGTGTTTCTGGAGGTTGAAGGCGCGGCGCACTACTTACCTGCCTATGCAGGCAACCTTGATATCATGACTTCCGCTGCGCTGGCGACCGCCGAGCGAATGGCTCAGGCCATGGCACACGTTGCTGGAGAACGGCTATGAACGAGAAAAAAATCACTATCTCGGATGTGACCCTGCGCGACGGGATGCACGCGATCCGTCACCAATATACGCTGCAAAATGTGCAGGACATTACCAGGGCGCTGGATGCGGCGAAGGTGGATTCGATTGAAGTGGCGCATGGCGATGGTCTGCAGGGCTCCAGCTTCAACTACGGCTTTGGCGCACATACCGATCTGGAATGGATTGCGGCGGCGGCGGACGTGACCACCCACGCTAAAATCGCCACCTTGCTGCTGCCGGGCATTGGCACCATTCACGATTTGAAGGATGCCTATAACGCCGGGGCGCGGGTAGTGCGTGTCGCCACTCACTGTACCGAAGCCGATGTCTCCAAACAGCATATCGCCTATGCCCGTGAGCTGGGCATGGATACCGTGGGTTTCCTGATGATGAGCCATATGACGACGCCGGAAAATCTGGCCAGCCAGGCCAAGCTGATGGAAAGCTACGGGGCAACCTGCATCTACGTGGTGGATTCTGGCGGCGCGATGAATATGAACGATATCCGTGCCCGTTTCCGAGCCTTGAAAGCGGTGTTGCAACCAGAAACGCATACCGGTATCCATGCGCACCATAACCTCAGCCTTGGGGTCGCCAACTCGATGGTGGCGGTGGAAGAAGGGTGCGATCGCGTGGATGCCAGCTTGGCAGGGATGGGGGCAGGAGCCGGTAACGCGCCGCTTGAGGTGTTTATTGCGGCGGCGGATAAACTTGGCTGGCACCATGGCACGGATCTGTATGCCTTGATGGATGCGGCTGACGATCTGGTGCGCCCATTGCAGGATCGGCCCGTTCGTGTCGATCGTGAAACGTTGGCGCTGGGCTACGCCGGAGTTTACTCCAGTTTTCTGCGCCACTGTGAAGTGGCCGCGGTGAAATACGGTATCAACACGGTGGATATTCTGGTCGAGCTGGGTAAACGCCGCATGGTGGGCGGCCAGGAAGATATGATCGTCGACGTGGCGCTAGATCTGCGTTCCCGCTAATCAGAGCGAGGTAAACCAGCAATGGGACTGTACCATCGTTAGCGCTCAGTGAATTACCTGCCCCTTTTTTGCAGGGGCAGGGTTATGTTGAATTACACCATTGGGCGGATATAGTCCCACAGGCGTTCCCAGTTAATCAGCACCAATACCACGGTGGCGGCAAACAGAATAAACATGATCTTTGAGAACATGATATCAACACTCCTTGTTAATAAATTCGACGTTTTGGTTTGGTGTTTTTGGTTCCCCTCACCCTAACCCTCTCCCAAAGGGCGAGGGGACCCATCGAGTTCGTTGATTGCCTTGCGTAATACCTTGCCTTTCTTGTTCTTACACCCAATTTTCCGAAGCTGCGCGGGCTAACCGCAGACTCCAGACAGCTCCCTCTCCCTGTGGGAGAGGGTTGGGGTGAGGGGTAATTTCAGGCAGTGTACAGAGGGAAAACCAGGCGATATAGAGGCGGTGAAACATTTCAGAAAAGACCAGGTTTATGGTCAGGAAATGGACAGTTGGCGAGGATTTGATGATAGGGCAGAGAGTTCCCTGCCCCGAGTTTTAACAGGGTGTTAATTCAAGATGCCGTTTAGCACCAGCATGGTGATCATCCCGCCTACAGCGGGGATCAGCGTACGGCGGACAATCATAAACGGCGAGCATTCACCGGCCTTGCTGACGGCAATGATCACCCCTGCCACCGGGGAAATCGATCTTCCCATACCGGCCATCAGTTGCATTGGCAGGATCATGCTGACGGCGCTTTCGCCAAACTTGGCGGCAATGCCTGGAGCCAGCCCAGAGAAGGAGAAGAACGCCGCCACGCCGGAGCCGGTCAGCGCCGCGGTCACGCAGACCAGCAGGGCCATCACGATCGTCATATTGCCAAAGCCAAAGCCCGCGGCCTGAACGGTGTGAATAATGAAGTCAACGGCCCCGATGATCTGTAAGCCTTGGGCGAAAACGTCGGCACACACCAGCAGGGAAACGATGCTGGTAAACATGGTGCCCATGCCTTTGAAGAACACCTGGATGCCTTTGCAGGCGGTTTTGAAATCTCTCCGTACCAGCAACTCGCAGAAAAATGCCAACAGAGTGCCGATAATCATCGCTGTCACCACGTCAATCTTGATGCTGCTGATCACCAGCGGGCTGAAGACGATCACCAGTATCACCGGGAACACCGGCAGGAAAGCGTAGAATGCCGGTACCTTGGCTGTATCTTCGCTGGTTGACTGTTCCACCTGCTGTTGGGTGACGATATGCCCGTCTTTGGCGTCAAAGTAGCGTGCGGTGAAGAAGATCAGTACCGCTACCGCCAGCATCACGCCGGTGGCGACCGGCAGTTGGTAGTGAGCAAAGTAGACGGCGGTTTCCATACCGGCATGTTTGGCTGCCAGGTTGGCGGTGCCCACCGCCGGGCCGAGATCCATAAACGCCGACATGCCGATCATCGAGGCGGCGGCGGCTTTACTGACACCAAGCCGCACCAACACCGGGAAGAAGGTGACTAACAGCAGCATCGCCAGACCGGCCGCGCTGGAAATCGCCACGTGCAGCAACTGGGATAAGATGTAGCCGATCGCCAGGATCAGGTAAGGAGCCTTGATCATCTGCAAGGGTTTGATGCACAGATTTACCATCGAGTTCGACGCTTTGATGTGATCCATATAGTCGGCAAAACCGCCCGCCGCCATAATGATCAAACCGATGCCCGCCACCTGGGTGGTCAAAGACTCTTTCACGAACGCGAAAATATCCCCGCCAACCCAGCCGATGGATTTGGCCTTGCCGTACAATATCGATTGCTCGGGGAAGAACACCGCCGTGATCAGCAGCAGGCTCAGCCCCGCCAGCAGTAACACGGTTTGCGGCTGGTAGTTTTTGATAATAAACCAGGCCGCCAATACGGTAACGATCATCCCGATGATAAATCCAGTCATCATTTCCCCTTATGAGTGTTTGGCAAAAAACTCATGCAATAGCGTGTTGTAATAATCCGGAGCCTGGAAATAAGGCGCATGGCCCATACCGGGCATCTCGATATGTTGGGTATAAGGCACCAGCGCCAGCAGATCGGCTTTGAGCTGTGGTTGCACCACGGCGTCTTTTTCACCGGTGAGGATCAGCGTTGGCATCTTGAGCTGGGGCAGTAGCGGGCGGTTGTCGGCGAGTTGCAACATGCGAGTGGCACGCCTCAGGCCTTCCAGATTGGTGCCTGCCGCAATGTCTGCCGCATAGTCCAGCACCGCTGTGGGCACATCCGGGAAGGGCAGCAGATCTCGAGCGCGGTTTCTGCCGTAGGCTTCGCGGCCGATTTCGGCAAGCTCTTGCAGCCGCTTTTCCAGCTTTTCCGAACTTGGGGCCGACTCTGGCGCGCCATAGCCGGGATGGGTGCAGGACAACACCAGGTTTTTTACCCGCTCTGGATAGCGGGCGGCGTAGCGGCTGGCAACGGTGCCGCCCATTGAATGCCCGACGAGGGAGACTTTCTCTGCCCCGCAGTGTTGCACCCACTCATGCAGCATCAGCACAAAAGCGTCGATCTCTGCCGGAACCAGCGCGGAGTCGGCATAACCCGGTGCATCCCAGGCCATGACGCGGTAGCGGGGAGAAAAGGCGGCAAACTGGAATGGCCAGGCTTTTGAGCTGCCCAGAATACCGTGTAAAAAGATCAGGGTTTCGCCCTTACCGCAGGCGCGGAAAGATAAATTCCCCTGTGAGGTACGTAGAATTTGCTGCTCAGGGCAAACAGGGATTGCGCTGTTTTCACTGCTCATGATAAAGCCTCTTTTCATTAAATAAACGCCAGAGATGGATTGCTACATGGCATTCTGGTAAGTCAATGCTTAGCCCTGAAGCAACAGGGCTATAAAGATGGTTGTTGAATATTAATACTGCCTGGTGTTGGTGTTATTTATTGAAAACGTTAAATGCCTCGAATAACGACTCCATGACGTTGAAGTTCTCGTTTAATTCGTTGCTTTTCACTTCGCCCATATAATTGACCAGCGCCTCGATTAATACGAAGCCCGCGCTGCGGCTGCTGAACAGCCCGCTATGCTGGCTCTCCATCAGCAACATCGCCGTGGCGAAGTGGCTGAACGGATTGACGGCATTATCGGTGATAACGATGGTATCGCCACGATGTTGATAAAACCATTTTATCAACCTTGTCGTCACGCTGGAAAAACGATAATAAGAAATCGCCAGTAGCACATCGCCTTTTCTCGAGTCGATTAGCTTATGCGGTAAATTGGCAATATTGGCATCCAGTAGCACAATGTCTTTTTTGATATAGCGGCCAAGCAGATAAAAATACTCGGCCAAGGCATGTGCCGTTGCGCTGCCAATCACATACAGCCTTTTTTCCGGATCGCAAATCAGCGCGATGGTTTTCTCCAAATGCTGGCGATTGATGTTTTTCAACGTATTGTTGATATTATCGGTGATCTCGCCGCAGTGTTTTTCTATGAATTCGATGCCGTTTTTTCTGTTTTTGCTGTTGTCGAAGCGTTCTATGGGGGAGATGTTTCTGCGCTGCTCTGGCTCGATGGTGGACTCTTTGAAGTCACGAAAGCCGGTGAAGCCGAGCTTCATCATAAATCGCCCCAAGGTTGACTTGGCTATGTTGATCTCATGGCAAACATCGATCACTTTGCTGTAGGGAATGGACTCAAAGTGTTTGTCAAAATAGTCGATGATACGCCGATCCGTTTCGGTCAGATTATCAATGCTGGCAATACGTTGAGTGAATTCCGCTCTGTTCATGTCAGTTTTCCCCTCTACGCCATTTCTTCCTTCATTAATAACAAAACCCAAGGGAGAAAAAAGGGGAATCAAAAATTCCCTTGTCAGAAGTGTGTGTCATCTCTCATTCCCTTCTGACCCGCGCTACCGCTTGCTTTGGCAGTAGCGCGTTCTCCTCAAGTTACGGTTGTACCTTGAACTCGCCATGCTGTTCAAACCAGGCAAATTGCTCTGCGCCATAGGCAGACATCTTCGAGCCGCTATGCCCAACGTCGGGCAAGGTCGTAAAGCGCCAGTTGAAGTCGACCTTATAGCGTTTGGCTTTCTGCTGCGCCGTCAGGAAATAGCTTTGTGCACGGGTTAACCGGCTATCTCCCTGTGCCATGGCTTCATAAGAGCGGCGCAGCAAAGGGTGATACGGATCGTTATCTTTTTCACCGACGGTGATCAGCACGGGTTTGGCAAAGTAGTCGGCCAGCTGTTTTTGCGTCACTTTCACCGGGGCATTGTCCAGGCCATAGGGCCAGGGGTTTTCCACATCTGGCATGGTCCACCATCCGGCTGCCGCACAAATGGCGGCTTTGACATTCGCCTCAGGGACAAAGGTCAGCATTCGGTGAACAAACTGGCAGCCAGCGCTGTTACCAAATAAATAATAGTCTTGTTGTTTGGTGATCCCCTGTTTTTGCATATCGGCAAACAGATCGTCAATGACCGTGAAAGCCCATTCCCCTTTAGGGTTGACCTGGTGGGTTTTGGCATTCTCGATATTCCCCAGGTTATAGCCGTCGTTACCGGGATAATCGGCTTCGGAGAACAGCGGGGCGATGACGATAAGTTTGTTTTTCTTGGCATTTTCTACCCACGAGTCGCGGTACTCATCGGCATTACGGTTCAGCCCGGTCAGGACAAATACCACTGGGGTGTTGGCATTGGCACCAGGAGGCTGGTAGCTGAAGACCTCCATCTTCTTGCCGGTTTGTGGCACGGTAAAATCGAAACTACCGCTCTCTTTTGGCAGCACGGCTGCGTGGCTGGCGCTGGCGCTCAACGCTAACACGGCGAATAAACTGATAAAATTGTTCATGTTTTCCATCCTTGCGCAGTGATTAAAATTCGTAACGTAACCCAAGTACCCACAGGTTTTCTGCCGAATCGTAGCTTTGCCGATCGTCATAAATGTAGGTGGCAGAAAGATGCACATCTTTTTTCAGGCGATATTCCAGTTCAGAGATCCACTGTTTGCGGTGGGCGTAATCATTTTCAGACTCGATCAACTGCGAGTAGCCACCACGTAGCGCGACTTTGCTGGTAAACCAGTATTCGGCCAGCGAGTCGAAGGCATCATAATCTTTATCTGGCTTGCCGGTTTGCTCGTAGGTTTGTCGGCCAACGTTGATACCAAGATAAGCCTTGTCGTAGCTGAGGCGTATGCCAATCCCTTTTTGGGTATAATCGGTGTAGTTGCCGCTTAGGCTGGTATTTTTGGGGTCTTTGGTCATTTTCTGCCAGGCAATCACCGGTTTGATTTTTAGTGGCGTACCCATCACCGGGAATTCAAAAGCGTAGCCGAGGCTGGCCATATAACCATCGTCAACGGTGCTATCGCTTGCACCGTTACCCATCACGTAGGCGGTGCGAACGTCCAGCCCGCCATAGGTGTATTCATATTGTAATGTGCCGTCCTGACGGTTCCATTGATAGGAGGAGTCGATACGCGTGCCGACCCAGTTGGAGTAAACGTTAGCCGTGTAGTTCATGTAACGATCGGTGATGCCCATCCACTGGTACATCGGGTTGCGCGTACGGCCAACCATCAGTTTCCCCAGATCCTTACCGTCAATCCCGATATAGCCATAACGAATATCCCAGTTATCTTCGGCGACTTCGGTATCGTTCTTCTGAGTATTAACCTGCCATTCCAACTTGCCAAACAGGCCGAATTGCTCATCGAGCTTTTGTTTGGCTTCAAAGCCAAGACGGCCGGTCAGGTTGGTGGCATTGGTGTGTTCATCTGTCCATTCATTGCCGGTTTGTGCCTCGATACGGCCATAAATATCGAGTTGTGTTCCTTTACTGTTATAGACCGTCACCGCCTCGGCGGCGCTGGTGGCTAGCAGGGCAGGAAGGAGTAATGCCAGAGGTATTGTTTTCATTATTATGATCCTGTGTAAGGTAAGTCATTTTTCTTGTTTTTTTATTAATATGAGGCGAACTAAAGCGACTCACTAAAAAATAATGAGTTGAGCTGGATGCATTAATCTCTCTAACGACTTGTGCTTGAGGTAATTTATTTAATAATAAACAGAAAATAGCGAGCCAATGAGCAACCTACGCCGCACATGATTTAATGCTGATAAGAAAGTCCAGGTTTGATTTTTTAGTTATCGCCGTCTTGGTGATTGATTTTTACACTATAGGAAGAGGGGATATGTTGTGAATGGGAATCAAAAATTCCCTGGTTAAATATGTGAGTGCTGGCACAAATATATATTACGGATAAAGACATCGGGGGGAGGTAAGCAGTTTTTTTGAGGAGAGCAGACAATAAAAACCCCCGCACAACGTGGATTGTGCAGGGGTTTCGGCAAGGCAAGGACGTTACTTCTTCTCTACGGCTGCCTGGATGGCATCTGCCAGAGAGCTGACGTGCTTTTCTGCCGTTTTCAACTGGTATTCGACACCGTTGCCGTCGTTGGTGTCAGACAGCGTTGCCTTCAACAGTTCCAGTGCTGCCTGCACCGCCAGTAATCTGCGTTTTTGCTCTTCCGTTGGAGCGATCCCAGAGCCAAAATAATTCTCTAACATGTTCATTTCCTTTCGCTAGACCTACCGAAATGGCAGACAACACAGGTTACATGGGGGGGATATCCGCCATTTTCAAGGCATTGCCTTGAGTGCTGTCTCTTGTTGCAACGGCTTTGAGCCATGTTGGCGCGCACTGTTGATCCAGGCAAACGACCCCATCAGCGCAATCACCGTCAGTAAAATATACTCCAACGACATGGCATAAACCCCCTGGATGGCGTAAATCACTACGCTGATCACGTCAATCAGCACCCATAGCAGCCAGTTCTCGACGTATTTGCGCGTCATCAGCACCATGGCGGCGATCGACAGCACCAGCATGGTGGAATCCCACAGTGGGAAGGCGTCTGGTTGCAGTTCAGGCATCACCACCGAAAGCCCCATTCCCTGCATAATGCCGATGGCAATGCGCGTCAGCACGGCGAATACCGGATCGATAAACAGCGACATCAGGCCGATGGCCACCACGCAAACCACCAGCAGCGTGAGAGCCTTTTGCCGTGGCAACCAGCGGATTTTCAGCGCGGCTTCATTATTTTCGTTCTGACGGCTCCAGGCATACCAGCCGTACAGGTTGGCGGCGAAGAAAAACACCTGTAACAGCAAGCTGGCATACAGCTGGATCTGGAAGAAGATAGCGGCAAACAGCGTGACGTTAATCAAACCAAACAGGTAGTTGATAATCTTCTCTTTGCTGGCAAACCAGATGCACAGCAGGCCAAACACCGTACCTATGGCTTCGATCCATGACAGCGCATAGCCACCTTCCCCCAGAGGAATGTTGACCATGACGTTATTGATGCTGAAAAAATCCATTATTGCGTCCTCTCAAGATGATCCTGATACAGCGTTTCGAGCGCGAGCACAATTTCGCGTTCCTCGCCACGTTGGCAGGAATGCTCCTGCTGTTGATAGTCGTTGATGCTCTGTTCCAGGCAGCCCTGGTGTTCCACCACCACGTTCAGGATAGAGGCAATGCGCATATTACGCAGTGCGCCAACGACCATCAGCGGGGCGGTTTCCATATCGGCGGCGAGAATACCTTTGGCCGACCAAAAATCGGTGATCTCCTGTTCGCGGTCGGTGTAGAAACTGTCATGGCTACGCACATAGCCACAGTGCGTACTGTATCCCAGTTTTTGTGCCTGTTGGCGCAGCAGATAAACCAGGCCGCAGTCGGCACTGGCCGGGTAGGCTGCGGGGATATAGGCATTGCCGGTGCCTTCATCGCGCACTGCCGCGCTGGCAATCACCAGATCGCCCAGCTTCATTGAACTTTGCATCGCGCCGCAGCTGCCAATACGCACCAGGCAGTCGACGCCGATCTGATGTAGCTCTTCGGCGGCGATGGCGGTAGAAGGGCCACCCATGCCGGTGGAAATCACCAGGACTTCCACACCACGAAACCAACCGCGCAGCGCCCGGTATTCGCGATTTTGGCCAAAATCCTCCACCTGCTCCAGAAAGCGGGCAACGTGTTCGACGCGTTGTGGATCGCCCGGTAACAGCGCGTAATGGGCGTGTGTCATCTGCCGGCTAAGCCGGATATGCGGTTGTAGTTGAGTCATGGAACTTACCTGTGTTTTATACTGGTTGGCACTAAGGCCAAAAATTAAAACTCGGCCTGTTGGTGTAACCGGACTGGATCGATTACCGCAATCCGTTCACCGTTGACCGTAATAATTTGCTGCTCGCGCAGTTCAAACAGGATGCGGTTGATACTGCGTGGGGCCACGGCAAACTGTTCGCTGAGCTGTTGTTTATTAATGGTGATTTCTCCTTCATTTTTGGCCCCCTGGTGTTGGTAGCTTTGCCACAGCGCATGGCAGACGCGCTGGTGCAATGAATAGAGACTGTCTTCGCCCGCTTTTTTCGACAGCTGATAGTACTGGCTGCTGAACGACTGAATGATTTTCTGGTTGAAGTAATTGTCGACCGTCAGCCAGTGGCAAAAATCGCTGCGTGAAAGCGTCAGTAACGTCACTTCACTGGTCGCTTCTACCGAGCAGATATACGGCCGTTGCTCAAAGATCTCGAGCTCACCCAGCATGTCTCCGGCGTGGTAGCGTGCCTGTAAATATTTACGCCCATCGTCGGCGTGAATAAATACGTCCACATTACCCTGCGCTATCAGGTGAAATTCATGACAAATTTCATGTTGTTGACATATCAGCGTACCTGGCCTGACTTGCTGCAACTGCCAACGGCGTAAAATAGCCAACGGGCAATATTTCAGCAGGTCGTAAAGTATGGCATCACCGGTAACCAGCTCGACAACGCTCAACCATTCACTGTTTTTTTTGTCGTTCTGCATAGCGTTAACTATAAAGTTCCTCGGCAGGTAAGGACAGGACGCCGGTCCGACGGCAATGTCAAAAAGGGCGTAAAACTGGAAGCTGGCTCTGATATTAGAATATTGCTCGGGACATTTGTCCCAGCTTGTTTATCGACAACGGGGGAATGTGATGGTGCTCACATATTAAATGGGAAAGAGGGAGCAGGGGAAAAGAGGGGGAAAACTATTTCCCCCTCTTTTGCAGCACTAATTATAGTTTCGGAAAGTTCACAATATCCGTCACCATATCATCAATGGCTTTCTTCACGTCGGCCAAGGTGATTGGGGCATTTTCATTATTGACCGTTTTACCCAAGCCTTTACGGACTACGGCCAGGACCGTTTTACCGGTATCTTGATCGATCAGTTTGATTTCCATGAATAACGCGGTGTCTTGCGTTCTGTGTCCGCTGGCGGCCATGGTGGTGGCAATGACGGCTCCAATAGGAACAACTTCATAGAATTGCACCCCTTCGTTTTCAGCCGTTACCGCAGTAATGGCGACTTTAGCGACCAGGACGCGTGAGCCTGATGGGGTAGGCAATAGCGTTGTACGTTGTGCAACGGCGTTTCTTAGTGAGGTGCTGGCGTATTCTCTGATCTGATCCAGCGTTTGCTGACTCACCCGAGCAGTGGGTTTTGCCGGTGGGTAGAAGACCAACGGGGTAATATAGATGCCACGATAGTCAGACTCTTTAAAACCGGGAGCTACCCAGCGCAATACCTGATGCCCGCTGGCGGTTTCCGTTTTTTGCAGCTTGCTATAGTCCTGCAGGAATCCGGAATACTGCGTAGTTTCTGCAACCTTGGAGGTACATCCCGCCAGCAACATACCCGCAGCCAAAGCGGCCGCGGCAACGCCAAAACGATTTTTTTTCATATACTTCTCATCATGAAGTAGGGGGGGGGGGCCTAAAAAATATAGCACTAACTTGCAAAATAGGACATGGGAGAGCTCTTACAGAAAAATAGCGTTGTTACAGATTGGTTTTTATTACGGCAGAGATAGCTCATTAATAAACCTTGACGCAATGGCGTTTCCAAGGGGTTTGTAATGCAAGGTCTGCAATTTACCCGTTAAGCGGCGATTGGTATGCTGCACACACCATAAAAAACCATGTTGCCATTGGTTACAATTAATGTTCTGTCAGAGTAAAACTACTAGTTTGTCAGTGCCTTCTATCAGGCGTTACATCTGGCACATCATCCTTACCCAAGCATGACATTTCTATACACTCGCGCTGGTAAGGTTATTCCAGCCCGATGATGTTGTGTTAGTCCTGTAGTGTATTACCATCCCTTTGATTTTATCCCGCCTTGTGCGGGATTTTTTTTGCGCGTCCAGTGTGCTCAAGGTATTACCCCGGCTGGCAGCGGTTAGATAGCGAGGTGACTTGCTGTTCAAGAGAGAGGGGGGAGCTTAGAGTGATCCACTTTTTCTGCACAATTGAGGGTTATGATAAGCCAGTTATTAGCCCGTTTGGGCTAACACTGCATTTCGTTACTTTATGCCCGGTTCCTAGCCGGGCTTTTTTCCCCCTAGGGTCTGCTTAAGCTTGCTGTTTTACCATCACTACCCGTACTGGCCTGTGGGCCTGCGCCGTAACTGTCAATTTAGTTGTCGATCTCCAGCCAGCCCGCAGCGCTTTACGGGCTTTTCTCATTGCGCTTCTGCTGGCGTTGCAGGAAAATAACCCATAAGTAAGAAGAGTCTTAACCTTATACCCTTATAATTTCTCATAGTTTGTTATTTCAATAGCGTTAACAATTTAGACTATGCTGTTAACAATCGCTTTCGTTAAAGGGATGAGTCTGGCGAACAGGATTTTAAATTTTCAGCGGCGAATTAAGCTAATAAGACAAGATAAGGTTTTTGATTGATTTAATTGACCATTTTAATGGGCGTTGTGGTTCGTTGTGACTTTTTTGGGGAAAGAAAGCATGCTTATAGTCAGTGTTGTTATTATTGCCTCGCAGGTTATTTCATGAGCGCAGAAAGACAGCGTTTGCCAGCGACGGTTCTGCTGGTCAATGTATTTTTATTGGCTTACCTGCTTTCCTTGTTTGGTATTTTCACCCGTCCGTTAGGGTCACTCTCCCTGTTTTGGCCGGTGAATGCTATTTTGCTTGGCTTGATGCTGCGTAAGCCTAGCTATGCGACGATGTTGGGGTGGATAGGTACCTATCTTGGCATGATCGCTGCCGATCTCAGCACCGGCGAAAACTGGCCATTGGCACTTTGGCTAAATGCCTGCAATATGGCGCTGATTGCCACCGGCTATGCCGTGATGTCGATGCTGCCCAAGTCTCAACGGCGTATGGGCAAGCCCCAGGCAATTTTGTATATGTTTACTGCCTGTCTGCTTGGGGCCGCGCTGTCGGCAACGCTGTCGGTGTTACGCACTGACAGTCAATACAACAATACGCTGATCATTGCCTGGATGTCCTGGTTTAGCGAACAGTTCTCGACCAACCTGTTAATCCTGCCGGTCGTGCTTGCCGCCCCACGCTTAAAACAATTGCTGAGCCTGCAATTTGGCTGGCAATTGCGCTCCAGCCTGCCTTTGCTGGCGTTGTTGCTTTCATTGGCGCTTAGCGTGTATATCGGTGGACCGGGCGCCATAGCCTTCCCCATCCCTGCACTGTTATGGTGTGCCGTGCGTTATCATTTATTTACCGTCACCTTGCTGACGTTTCTTACCGGCGTGACGGAGATTGTCAGCATTTCTGCCAATCTGATGCTGTATGAAACGCCGGGAGCGCGAGGGGCGGTGATGGACAGCCTGATGTCAGCCCGTTTGGGCATCGCCATGCTGGTGATGGGGCCGCTGATTTTGTCCAGCTCGATTGCCGTTAGCCGTAAACTGCTGCGCCGGCTGGAACACAGTGCGAATCACGACTTCCTTACCGGGACTCTGGCGCGTAGTGCTTTAACGCGCAAAGGCAAGGAAATGCTGGAACAGAAGCAGCGTACGAAAGAGGCGGTGTCGTTGCTGTTAATCGATATCGATCACTTTAAATTGATCAATGATACCCATGGTCATGCCATCGGTGACCACGTCCTGGCGGCATTCGCTCATATTTTGCGGCGTGAACTGCGCCACGACCAGTTATTTGGCCGTCTGGGGGGCGAAGAGTTTGCCATTATGCTGCCGCGGGCGCTGGGGACGCAGGCCGTGGCCTTAGGGGAACATTTGCGCCGGCGGATAGAAAGCGCCGAACTGAACCCCAACGGCAAGGCGCCATTGCGGATCACGATTAGTGTGGGCGTGGCGAGTTTGGCAATGAATGAGGATAAATCACTGGAACAGCTGATGAATATGGCCGACATTGCGCTTTATCGTGCCAAGTCCCAGGGCCGTAACTGCGTCGAATCGTTTAACATGGTCAGCGGCAACAGCCTCAACCATGTCATATTCAAATAGCGTTTCAGCCCTGTTTTGGTGCGAATTGCGTGCCGCAGTTAGGGCAAATCAAGGTACTGAGTTTACGCAGTTTTGAACATTGCTGTTCGGTAACATAAGCACACTTTGGGCAGGCAATTTGAGTGGTGCGGTTATTGTAACCTTTAACGCTGGTGGATTCAGACATATCGCGTACCTGTGTCAGGTGAAAACCCACGCTAACACAGGTGCTATTAAATAGCTTCCAATGTTTTCAGGGGCTATAGGGTCTTCAACGCCTGCACGGTTTCATCGATATCGATTTCATGCTCAGAGAAGACGTGAGTCGCGTTCTGGAAGGTGGTGATTGAGAGCATACGCAGCGTTTCCGTGGCGGTTTGTGGCGCTTCGGCGACTTGCGGACGGATACGGTTCATCAGCAACCCAACGGACAACACGGTGTTCTCTTTATCGACCTCCACCTTGACCGGCACTTCTTTGGTGAAGGTATCGAAGGACTTGATGCTGGAGATTTTGATTCTCTCGTTGGCGATGGTGATGTACTTGCTTGGTGCTTGTACCTTTACCGCATAGGCCGATGGCCCTTTGGTATTGTTGGTTGGCTCAAAGGTTACCAGCGCGTTTTTCTTAATCAGCTCTGGGTTTTGCACTTTAATCACGTGAAAATAACGATTTTCCCCGTTCTCGTCGGTGATAAAACCGAAGCCTTTGTCTTCAAAAAAAGTCGTTATCTTGCCGTTCATGGTCATTCTCATCAGGTCGTTCGTAACAGCGCTAATGATAACGCGTAATGCCTTGCAGTGACAGGGGGGACGGTGTTTCATCAGCAAGACGAAAACCTAAAAACGGCGGGTTCAGGGGCAACAATGGGCCACATAGGTGTTTAATCGGTCGCTCAACGGTTTTTTGGCTGATTGGGCTGCCTTGGCCGTCTCTGGTAACCGCGGACATCAATTTACAGGGTAAATAACCGACTTTTTCACTTTTTATCGATTTTATGTGATCTGTGTTGTGGACAAAATCCCGTCTAATTGCTGTACTGTATTGGACACACATTTTGTGTCTTACATTCACGTTAAAGGTAAGTTTGATGTCTAAGATTAAAGGTAGCGTTAAGTGGTTTAATGAATCTAAAGGTTTCGGTTTCATTACTCCTGAAGATGGTAGCAAGGACGTTTTCGTTCACTTCTCTGCCATCGCTAGCAATGGTTTCAAAACTCTTGCTGAAGGCCAGCGTGTAGAATTTGAAATCACGAACGGTGCCAAAGGGCCATCTGCTGCTAACGTTATCGCTATCTAAGCTACAGTAGCCAAAATTGTTAAAACCCGCTCCATGAGCGGGTTTTTTATGCTTTTTTTTCAGTCCAGGGAGGTTAAGAGAACAGGTAAACCTTGATGAAGGCCAGGACGATCAGCACGCACGTCAGGGTGACAATCCATTCAGTAGTGGTTTTTGGCAGGGTAAACATTCAATTCCTCACTCAGCACAGGTTACTGAGCGAGGATTATCCCGATGGCAGATTAAGAAAACATTAAGCCCCGAGATTTCATTGGCCGTAGAACGCTCTGACCAGCATAAAGGCCAACAGCGTCATCGCCAGCGAACCCGCCAGGTTGAGCAGCATATTGGTGATGGCCCAGACAACGCGCCCGTCCTGCAACAGATAAACCACTTCAAGCGAGAAGGTAGAGAAGGTAGTCAACCCGCCGCAAAAGCCGGTAGTGATCAGCAGTTTCCAAACTGGGTCAATGTGTGTCATACGGATAAACAACGCCAAGGCCAGCCCGATGATAAACCCCCCCACCAGGTTTACGGTCAAAGTGCCCAAGGGAATATGAGGATGTACAGGGTTGAGCTTAAGGCTCACTGCCCAGCGCAAGACGCTACCCAAACCACCGCCAATAAATACAGCCAGTAAAGAACTCCACATGGTGATAAACCCTATCTAAAGATGGAAGATGCTCAGAAAGGTTCAGGCAAGCGCCTACGCACCTCTCTGAGAGGTTACGTAGACATCATCAGCCTGTGAAAGGCGGTTATGGAGGAATGTCATCTCCGTTTGTTGGCGCGAAACAATCGCGCGGGGCAGATTTTACACCTTGTCGCTGTGGTTTTGTAGTAGCTTCAGCCAGACAGGAATGACTCACTTCAATAACCGCAGTTAACGCCGCACACCTGTTACGCTATTTCTCGACGCCATTTCTCCAACCAATTTATCAAGTCATTAAGCTATCAACTTAATAAACTAGTGGGCTAGCATTGATGTACGGCGAGTTCCTGCCGGTTGCGGCCATTATTTTTTGCCCGATACAGTGCGGTATCGGCGGCCTTCAACCATTCCTGGTAGCCGGGCATTTCGGGCTGGTAATCGGCGACCCCGGCGCTGATATTCAGCTTTAACCCAGGGGCTTCACGGAAGACGACCTCGTTCAGGCGCTCCTGAATGCGGTGGAGCGCCAGGCTGGCCTGTTCGGCACTGGTATTTGGCAACACCGCGCCAAACTCATCACCGCCGTAGCGCCCCACGATATCCATCGCCCGAAGCCCTAACACCAATTCTTCCGCCAGAACGATCAGCGCCTCATCCCCCAGCCCATGGCCGAAGGTGTCGTTGATGGCTTTGAAATGGTCAATATCCATCAGGATCAGCGTAGCCGGATGATTATAGCGCCGGCAGCTATCAAACTCATTGTGCAGCAGGTGTTCCCAATGGCGGCGGTTAAACACGCCGGTCAAGCCATCACGCGTGCTGATGCGCAATAACTCCTGTTGCTTTTCTGCCAGCCGCTTGGCGGTTTGGTAGGTCACATAACCCAGGAAGACTGGGTAGATGAAGATCATCGGCAGACACAGATAAACCTGCAGCGGTGTGGATTGTGGCGTAAAGGGGAAGCCCAGTATCGCACTGGTCACCAGCGCCCCGATAATTTGCGCTATCAGGCCTTTGAAATACAGAGACGGCCCACCGGAAGCGATATTATTCATCCCCATCATCGACAGGATCACCACGGCGGGGAGCGCATTGAAACCCATGATGGCAACCCACATCCCACCTAGCAGTGCATCGATGAGCAGGTTGCGGATCTCGGTGGCGTAGGGGGCTTCGCTGCGGATAGACCATTGATAAGCGACATGTGGCCAGATAAAGCCATTCACTGCCAGCAAGATCCACACGCCAACCGGCTGATGAACTGGATAGAGCGCCGTCAGTACGCACAAGAAACCAATCCCCAGGCCGACAATACGTGGCAGGTAGAGGCGCCTGGCGAAGTTGAGGCCCGCACGCCGGGTGTTAATAGCCGATAGAGCTGTTGGCATCCCATGTATCCCTGTGATGAATTATGCAGCCGGCCTGGAGCCGGAAAAAAGCGAATAGCTAAGAATATGCCCTATAATCTAAGCATAGAACATCTTGGGTAGATCTCACCTTGTTACAACTGGTTGTTGTTATAGCCGAAATAAAGTCGCTAAATACCCATAGACAAAGTTTGTTCCAGCGCTGCGTCCTGCAGCCATAAATGAATAAAGAAGGTGAATATGGAAGGTATCAGTATTACCAAGCTGCTGGTCATTGCGGTGTTGATCGTCTTGCTGTTCGGCACCAGCAAACTGCGTACTCTGGGCGCGGATCTGGGTGCTGCGCTGAAAGGCTTTAAAAAAGCGGTGGGCGATGACACCCCTCCTGCACAGAATACGGCTGAAACGCCTACCGCGCAGCAGAGCGTCGAAAAGAAAGACGTTTAAGCGCCCCTGCTGTTGAGCCATAAAAAACGGATGCCGCAAGGACATCCGTTTTTTGGCGTTAATCGCGGGGGAAGCGTAACAAAAGATTACCGCGGTTACTTCACTTCCAAGCCTTTGGCCTGCAAGTCCGCATGATAGGACGAGCGCACAAACGGGCCGCAGGCAGCATGGGTAAAGCCCATTGCCATCGCTTCTTCTTTCATTTCGTCAAACTCCGCCGGGCTGACATAGCGCTGCACTGGCAGATGGTGACGGCTTGGTTGCAGATACTGCCCCAGCGTCAGCATGGTTACGCCATGACGGCGCAGATCGCGCATCACTTCCACGATTTCCGCGTTGGTTTCACCCAAACCCACCATCAGGCCGGATTTGGTCGGGATCGAGGGGTGAGCTTCCTTAAAGCGCTCCAGCAACTTCAATGACCACTCGTAATTAGCCCCGGGACGTACCTGGCGATAAACACGCGGCACGTTTTCCAGGTTGTGGTTAAACACGTCTGGTGGCGTGGCGGTAAGGATTTCCAGCGCACGATCCATACGGCCACGGAAGTCTGGCACCAGGGTTTCGATCTTGATGTTCGGGCTTTTGGCTCTGATGGCGGTAATGCAGTCGGCAAAGTGCTGCGCGCCACCGTCACGTAAATCGTCACGGTCAACCGAGGTGATCACCACATAGCGCAGTGCCATGTCGGCAATGGTTTGCCCCAGCTTTTCCGGCTCGTTGGCATCGGGAGCCACCGGGCGGCCATGGGCCACGTCGCAGAATGGGCAACGACGGGTACAGATGGCCCCCAGGATCATGAAGGTGGCGGTACCGTGGTTAAAGCACTCAGACAGGTTGGGGCATGACGCCTCTTCGCAGACCGAATGCAGGCCATTTTTGCGCATCGCGGCCTTGATGCCTTGAATGCGCGTAGAGTCGGCAGGGAGCTTGATCTTCATCCACTCGGGTTTGCGTAACAATTCCTGGCGCTCGGTGATGACCGTTTTTACCGGGATCAACGCCATTTTGTCTGCATCGCGGTATTTGACGCCGCGTTCCATCTGAATCGGTTTACTCATAATCGTGCAGGTTCCAGTTACGAAGCTCGACCGTCTGGTAGCCGAGTAAATGTACAAATTCCTGTACCAGAATGGGATGCACATCGGCGATCCCGACACCTGGTGCCAGCGCGCTGACTTGTGTCATCTGCATTCCGGCATAACCGCAGGGGTTGATGCGTTGGAAAGGGGTGAGATCCATAGCGACATTCAGGGCCAGGCCATGAAATGAGCTACCTTTGCGGATCCGCAAGCCTAATGAACAAATCTTTTGTTCACCCACGTACACGCCGGGCGCATCCGGGCGCGCGCGTGATTCGATCTTGAAATGGGCGAGGGTATTGATAACGGTCTCTTCCAAGGCCGTGACGAGTTGGCGAACACCCACCTTGTTGCGCTTCAGATCCACCATCACGTACATCACCTGCTGGCCGGGGCCATGATAGGTGACCTGGCCGCCGCGATCGCTCTGGATCACCGGGATATCGCCTGGCATCAGCAGATGTTCTGCCTTACCGGCCTGCCCTTGGGTGAACACGGCTTGATGCTGCACCAGCCACAATTCATCGAGCGTGGATTCGTCGCGGTGATTGGTGAAGCTGTGCATGGCTTGGGATACAGGCTCATAGGGCTGCAACCCTAGCTGACGGAGAATGATCTTATTGTGTTGCAAGCGGGGCATCGTCAGGTTACAGAAGTGGTAAAAACATTATACCGGGCGCTCTGGCCCGCGACCAGCATTTATCCCTGGCGAACCAGAGCAACCCGGACAGCGGTGGCGCTGAACCAGGTTGGCTGGCAGGGAGTTATGCTGTAATTACAGCACCATACGGACAATTTCAATATTGCCCAACTCTTCATATAACGTTTCCACCTGATCGATATGGGTGGCGGTGATGGTGATGGAAACGGAGTGGTAATTGCCTTTGCTGCTCGGTTTGACCTGAGGATTGTAATCCCCTGGAGCATGGCGTTGCACCACTTCAACCACCTGGTCTACCAGCTCGGGGTGTGCCAGACCCATTACCTTGTAGGTAAAGGTACAAGGGAATTCGAGCAGTTCGTTCAGTTTAGTCTTTTGCATGTAGGTGCGCTCCAGCTGTGGCGGATCTCTAAATTATAACTCCCGCCGGGGCGGGAGTTAGTGTTAATTGTTATATGGGGCCGAACTCAGCCGATTCAAGGGTTAACCGAACCAGTGATGGAACATCAGGCGGATATAATCCACGATGCGGCCAAAGAAGCCACCTTCTTTCACTTCGTTCAGCACCACCAGCGGGCGCTGATCGATGGTTTTGCCATCCAGCTGGAAATTGATGGTACCAACGACCTGGTTTTTGGCCAGCGGAGCATGAATTTCCGGGGTGTTCAGCACATAGCTGGCTTTCAAATCTTTCATCCGGCCGCGTGGGATGGTCAGGTAGGCATCTTTGTCTACGCCCAGCTCAACGCGATCGGCATCGCCGAACCAAACGGGTTCAGAAGCGAACTCTTTGCCTGCTTTCAGTGGTGCGACGGTTTCAAAGAAGCGGAAGCCCCAGGTCAGCAGTTTTTTGCTCTCGGTTTCGCGGCCTTTATAGGTACGGCCACCCAGCACGGCGGAGATCAGACGCATCTGGCCTTCCGTCGCTGAAGCTACCAGGTTATAACCCGCCGAATTGGTGTGGCCGGTTTTAATCCCATCGACGTTCAGGCTGGTATCCCACAGCAGACCGTTACGGTTCATCTGACGGATATTGTTGAAGGTGAACTCTTTTTCTTTATAGATAGCGTATTCGTCTGGCACATCGCGGATCAGCGCCTGGCCGATCAACGCCATATCACGCGCCGAGCTGAACTGACCTTCCGCATCCAGGCCGTGCACGGTTTGGAAGTGGGTGTTTTGCAGGCCGAGCTGTTTGACGTAGGTATTCATCAGGTTCACGAACGCATCCTGGCTACCTGCGACGTAGTCCGCCATGGCGACACAGGCATCGTTACCGGATTGCAGGTTGATACCACGAGTCAGCTTGGAGACCGGTACGCGGTCCCCCGGCTTGAGGAACATCAGTGAGGAACCTTTGAACACCGGGTTGCCGGTAGCCCAGGCATCCTGACCCACGGTGACCAGATCGTCCTGGCCAATCTTGCCGGATTTCAGCGCCTGGCCGATGACGTAGCTGGTCATCATTTTGGTCAGGCTGGCAGGGTCGCGGCGTGCGTCGGCGTTCGATTCCGCCAACACTTTACCGGAGTTGTAATCAATCAGGATGTAGGCCTCGGCATCAATCTGCGGCACACCTGGGATCATGGTTTTAATATTAACGTCGTCTGCGTGGGCAACTGACGCTGCGCTGAGCGCGATGGCAGTGCCAAGCGTGAGGCTTTTGATTAAGCGAAAAGAGGTTACCTGTTTCATGATCGGGACTACAACATCCGTAAAAGTTAAGTTAAAAAACGAGTCACACTATAGCAGACGGGGCCCCGGCAGGCATTAGCCATTCGGCCGACAGTAGGGGGTTTACACAGATTTACCTGAAAGAAAATGTTTCAGATAAGTCAACGACCTGCTGTCGGCGGCATCGGCCTGCCGAGTTTCACGACTAGGGTGCGGCAGTGATAAAGGACTGTTGTTGTGCCTCACTGGCCAGACGCTGTTGCAGCTGTGCGGCCTGTTGACGATTGCTGAACGGGCCAAGCTGCACGCGGTAGACGGCGCCGTTGGCGGCGACCTTACCAGGAACGCCAAACTGCTGGCTCAGCTGTTGTTGCCAGCTTTGCGCACGCTCGGCATTACTCAGGGCACCTACTTGTACGACATAGCTACCGCTGGTACTGGCTGCGGCTGCGGTGGCCACAACCGGGGTTGCAGTTGGCGCGCTGATGACCGGTTGGGGTTCTGTCCCTTCCAATACGCCAGGGGCTAACGGCTGCGGCGCACCAAGGAAACCACCGCTACGACCAGTGGAGGCGGCAGGGGTAGTGCTGTTGTCGTTGTAGTTCATGCTGCCGTTGTCAATCGTTTGAGCGGCAGGGGCGGCAATCGGTGCTGATTGCTGCATCGGTGCATCCATACCGCTGCCGGAACTGAGATCCGGGCGTGGAGGCAGGGCGTAGCTCTGTTTGGCGACGACGGTACCCACGGTACCAGGGCCGCTCAACGTGCCGTCTGGAGCAACCTTGATAAAGTCGACCTTCACCTTGGTGTTGCTGGACAGGTTGAGGCGATCGGCGGCAGCTTTGGACAGATCGATAATCCGGCCAGAAGTATAAGGGCCGCGATCGTTCACGCGTACCACCAGTTGACGACCATTGGCCAGGTTAGTGACGCGTACATAGCTAGGAATAGGCAAGGTGGGATGTGCAGCGGTCAGCGCATTGGGATCGAACCGCTCACCAATGGCGGTAGTGTTGCCGTTGGCCTCTTCACCGTACCAGGCCGCCAGGCCGGTTTGCGAGAAGTTCTGCGGATCTTGCACGATACGATAAGTGTCGCCATTAACCTTATAATCCTGCAGGGTACCAGGGTTATAGGGTTCATAGTGAGGCTCCACGCCGCCGATTTCGGTCACCGGCCCGTTGTAGGCTTGTTGCACCGGAGCCTGTGTTTCTTCCGTCGTGGTACAGGCGGAAAGTAATACCGCAGCAGCAACCGCGCCGACCCAAAGCCATTCCTTACGCATTGCACACCTCTTATAGATTTTTAGACAACATTTTCCGATGCGTGTGGATCGACATCACGATGCCGAACCCAGCCATGAGTACGATCAGCGCCGACCCCCCGTAACTGACCAAAGGCAAAGGTACGCCAACTACCGGTAAAATGCCACTGACCATACCAATGTTAACAAACACATAGACAAACAGGATCAGCATCAGCCCACCGACCATTACGCGGCCAAAGGTGGTCTGTGCCCGGGCGGCAATCATCAACCCGCGGATAATCACCAGCAGATACAGCACCAGCAGCACCAGTACGCCGATCAGGCCAAGTTCTTCCGCCAACACCGCGAAGATAAAGTCGGTATGGCGTTCCGGCAGGAATTCCAGCTGAGACTGAGTGCCGTGCAGCCAGCCTTTACCCGATAGGCCACCAGAGCCGATGGCGATTTTCGACTGAATAATATGGTAACCGGCCCCTAACGGATCGCTTTCCGGATCGAGCAGCATCATCACGCGGTCACGCTGATAGCCGTGCATCAGGAAGAACCACAACACCGGGATAAAGGCGGCCAGCGCTACGGCAGCCACAGCGATCAGCTTCCAGCTCATTCCCGACAGGAACAGCACAAACAGGCCAGAGGCGGCGATCAGGATCGAGGTGCCCAGATCGGGCTGTGCGGCAACCAGCAAAGTGGGCAGGAAGATCAGCACTAGCGCGATGCCGGTATTCTTCAGCGAAGGCGGGCACACGTCACGGTTCATAAAGCGTGCCACCATCAGTGGCACGGCGATCTTGGCGATTTCCGAAGGCTGGAAACGCACAAAGCCCAGATCCAGCCAGCGCTGCGCCCCTTTACTGATTTGGCCAAAGGCATCCACCAGGATCAGCAATATCACGCAGAAAATATACAGGTAGGGTGCCCAGCTTTCATAAACCCGCGGCGGGATTTGCGCCATCACGCCCATCACGATCAGCCCCATCAGGATCTGGCCGATTTTGCGCTCCATCATGCCCATATCCTGGCCGCTGGCACTCCACATCACCACGGCGCTGTAGATCAGCAAGGCCAGAATAAACAGCAGAAATGTCGGGTCGATATGGATTTTGGTCCAGATAGAGCCCTTTTGTTGGCTTTCAGTCATGTTCTACCTTAATCACCTTCTATACCTGGCGGCAGCGGTACTGCATCCGGTAATTGCGTATTGTTGTCGCCCAACAGGATGTGGTCGAGGATTTGGCGGGTAATGGTACCTACCGCCGGGCCTGAACCGCCGTTCTCCAAAATGATGGCCACCGAAACCGTTGGGTTATCGTAGGGCGCAAAGGCGGTCATCAATTTATGGTCCCGCAGGTGTTCAGCGAGTTTGTGGGCGTTATAGGTTTCATAGCCGAATACCTGCGCGGTACCCGATTTTGCCGCGGCTTTATACGGTGTCTTGTCAAAGAACTTGCGCGCCGTGCCGTTAGGCCGGTTGGCAACGCCGTACATGCCGTCTTTGGCTATTTCCCAGAAGCCTGAATGGATATCGCCGATCTGCTTGCTCTCTTTTTGCTTGAACGGCACCAATACGCCGTTGATCTTGGTACTTTGCAGCAGATGCGGATCTTTGACGTTGCCGTCGTTAATCAGGGTGTTCAGCGCCTTGGCCATCTGGATTGGCGTAGCGGTCCAGTAGCCCTGGCCGATGCCCACCGGAATGGTGTCGCCCTGATACCACGGTTTCTTGTAACGTTTGAATTTCCAGTCGCGGGTTGGCATCAGGCCGGAACGCTCTTCGGAAAGATCGATACCGGTATATTCGCCGTAGCCGAATTTGGTCAGCCAGGTGGATAGGCGATCGATCCCCATGTCGTACGCTACCTGATAGAAATAGGTATCCGCAGATTCCTCCAGCGCTTTGGTGACGTTGAGGCGGCCATGGCCCCATTTTTTCCAGTCGCGGAAGCGTTTCTCTGACCCTGGCAATTGCCACCAGCCCGGATCGAACACGACGGTATTTTTGGTGATCACCCCGGCACTTAGGGCGGAAACGGCAATATAGGGTTTAACCGTGGAGGCCGGAGGGTACACCCCTTGGGTGGCACGGTTGATCAGCGGGCGGTTCGGATCGTTGAGCAGCCCCTGATAATCCTTGTTGGAGATACCATCAACAAACAGGTTGGGATCGTAGCTAGGGTTGGAAACCATCGCCAAAATTCCCCCGGTGCGCGGATCGCTGACCACGACGGCGGCACGGCTACCCACCAGCAACTGCTCGATATAGCGTTGCAGGTTGAGATCCAGCGTCAGATAAACGTCTTTACCGGCGGAAGGGGGTTGCTCATGCAATTGGCGGATCACCCGGCCACGGTTGTTGACTTCAACCTCCTCATAGCCGGTTTTGCCATGCAGGACATCTTCATAATAGCGTTCGATACCCAGCTTGCCGATATCATGGGTGGCGGCATAGTTGCGTAGCTGGCCGTCTTTGTCCAGGCGCTCGAGGTCGCGGTCATTAATTTTCGACACGTAACCGATCACGTGGGTGAGGGCAGACCCATAAGGATAATAGCGGCGTTGATAGCCTTTGACTTCCGCGCCGGGGAAGCGGAATTGATTGACGGCAAAACGGGCCACCTGCACTTCGGTCAGTGGGGTTTTCACCGGGATCGAGACGAAACGGCGCGAGCGCTTGCGTTCTTTTTCAAAGTTGGCGATATCGTCGTCGGTGAGATCGACTACCGGGCGTAAGGCCTCCAGCGTGGCTTTTAGATCGTCCACCTTCTCCGGCATCAGTTCCAACTGGTAAATGGTGCGGTTAAGCGCCAGCGGGGTTCCGTTACGATCGTAAATTATGCCGCGGCTGGGGGCGATAGGCAGCAGCTTGATGCGGTTTTCATTGGAGCGGGTGCGGTAATCTTCAAAACGCACGATTTGCAGATTATACAGATTGGCAATCAGGATGCCTGTCAGCACCAGAATGATAAAAAACGCCACCACGGCGCGGCGTACAAACAGGGCGGACTCGGCCGTATAGTCGCGAAAAGGGTTACGTTCTATTTTCATCCCGCTGCTTTTTTTCACTCTGTTACTGTCACCACCGGTTACTCCCGGTGGTAAGGATGATTTGTAGTAATACTCCAGGCGCGGTAGAGGCTCTCTGCCACCAAAACACGCACTAAAGGATGCGGTAACGTTAACGGGGAAAGCGACCAGCTTTGCTCAGCGGCGGCTTTACAGGCCGGAGCCAGCCCCTCAGGGCCGCCAATCAACAGGCTGACGTTGCGGCCATCCTGTTTCCAGCGCTCGAGCTGTTGTGCCAACTGGGGCGTTTCCCACGGGGTGCCAGGGATATCCAACGTAACGATGCGGTTACCTTTGCCCACCGCTGCCAGCATCTGCTCGCCTTCTTTTTCCAGAATGCGTTTGATATCCGCATTCTTGCCGCGTTTGCCCGCCGGGATCTCGGTCAGTTCAAACGGCATATCTTTCGGAAAGCGATGCAGGTAATCCATAAAGCCGGTCTGCACCCAGTCGGGCATTTTGGTGCCGACTGCAACCAATTGCAGTTTCACCGCTTAACCCCAGAGCTTTTCCAGTTCGTACAATTGGCGACTTTCTTCCTGCATCACGTGCACAATCACTTCGCCCAGATCGACCACTACCCAATCGGAAACGGCCTGGCCTTTCATGCCATACAGTTCCATACCGGCATCGCGGGCTTCTTGCACGACGTGTTCGGCAATCGACATCACATGGCGGCTTGAAGTGCCGGTACAGATGATCATGCAGTCGGTGATGCTGGATTTGCCCTGAACATCTAGAGCGACAATATCCTGGCCTTTCATGTCATCAATTTTATCGATAACGAAATCTTGGAGCGCTTTACCTTGCAAAGGTTCCCCCTCGGGTTGTTCTGTTCATCAGGAAGCTGAGGGCAACTGCCCAAAGTCACTGGCCTGAATCGTGATGGTTTCGGCAGGATGCCGCTGAAAGCCTGCTGGTTTTGCCCAGCTAGCCAAGATCCTTGGGGTTTTCAGCGGATACCTGAAAAATAGCGGCGCAGTATAGCATGCGGCCTATCGATATAAACCCTGTAACTCGATATAACGCTGCACCGGGCGCGGCAGTAAATCGTCACAGCTGATGCCTTGGTGACGGCGCTGGCGTATCTCGGTGGCGGATATCTCCAGTAAAGGGGTATCTGCCAGGTAGATAAACCCGTGCGGCTGGCGGCTGAGCAGGGCGGCATCGGTGATTTGGTGCTGTTCCAGCCAGCGTTGCAGTTCTGGCGTATCCATCTGCTGGTTATAACCCGGGCGCGCCAGCACCAACAGGTGGCAGAAGTGCAACAGGTCTTGCCAGCGATGCCATTTGTGCAGGCTCAGCAGCGAGTCCTGGCCAATAATAAACGCCAGAGGCGCTGCGGCGCCACGTTCTTTACGAATCGTTTCGAAAGTCTCGATGGTGTAGGACGCGGTGGTGCGGTGCAATTCACGATCGTCCACGGCAAATAACGGGGTACCTGCGATGGCCAGCTCAACCATGGCTAGCCGCTGCTGCGCGTTGGCTTCCGGCTGTGGCCGATGGGGAGGCACATGGTTGGGCAACAACGTGACCTTATCAAGGCCGACTTCTTTAGCCAAGGCCACCACTGGGCGCAAATGGCCGTAGTGGATTGGGTCAAAGGTGCCACCGAAAAAGGCGTGCAGGGTATGTGGCTGTTGCGGGCTAGTAGGCATCGGTGACACTCGTGGCCAGAGGTTTGCCGCAGAGCAGCATCGACAGGGTTTCCAGCTCCGGCCAAACCGACTGGCCGTAGTCTTTCTTGAGGGTGAGCTCAATTTGCGCCAACAGGTGCACTGCCTGCCGCAATTGTTCACCCGAAAGGCGTTGTAGAGCCTGAGTAATCAGGCTACGGCGGTTCTGCCAGACCTTGAGCTGATCGAATAGCGTACGCAGTGGGGTGTGCGCCATGCGGCGTTGAAGGTTCAGCAGCATCAGCAGTTCCCGTTGCAGGGTACGCAGCAAGATCACCGGCTCGACATCCTCTTGCTGGAGTTGCCGCAGGATATGCCAGGCACGTTTGCTCTTGCCTGCCAGCACGGCATCCAGCCAATGGAACGGGCTGAAGTGGGCTGCATCGTTTACCGCCTGCTCTACGCGGGGCAACGTCAGTTTACCATCGGGATGCAGCAGCGAAAGTCGTTCCAACGCCTGCGATAGTGCCAGCAGGTTGCCTTCATAGCAGTAACACAGCAGTTGATTGGCTGCGTCATCGAGATCCAGCTGCATGGATTTGGCTCGCTGGGCAACCCAACGCGGCAGCTGTGCCTGTTCCGGCGTTTGGCAACTGACCATGACGCCATTGGCGCTGAGAGCCTTGAACCAGGCGCTGTTCTCCTGGGCTTTGGTCAGGCGTGGGCCGCGCAGTACCAACAGGATATCGTCATGCAGCAAAGCGGACAGCTTGACCAGTTGCTCGCCGATCGGGGCCGTTGGGCCGTTCTCGGGGAAAATCAGCAACAGGGTTTGCCGGCTGGCAAACAGGCTCATGGCTTGGCAGATACTGAAGATGGCATCCCAGTCGGTATGAACATCCAGGGAAATGCTGTAGTGCTCGGTGAACTGTTGCTGTTGGGCAGCCTGGCGGATCAGATCCTGGCTTTCCTGCAGCAACAAGGGTTCATTACCGCTCAATAAATAACAAGCGCGCAGCCCCTCTCGGAGCTGCGCGGCAAGTTGTTCAGGATAAAGACGGATCATTGTGCTGGGGCACTGGCCGCTTTTTCACCAGCGATAGCGGCTTTTTTTTGCGTTTCTTGCACCGCTGCGTGCACCGCCAGCATCTTGCGCAGAATTTGCTGGGCAGCCTGCTCACGCATTTCCTGCATAATGATGTCCTGCTCGGCGTCTTTGGCCAAGGCGGTTAACGGGTTATCAAAGAAAGAGCGGAAGACTTTGACGTTGATCGGGTAGATATCATGCCCTGGGATCAATACCTGGGCCTGAACCGTCATCACCAATTGAAATTCGGCCGTTTTACCGTCCTGGAAGATCGAAACCGTATCCTGACTCTGCGTCGAATTGACGATGCGCAGTGACGGGACTTCCTTGTGGGCCGGATCGTATTTGACCACGGTAGCCCCGCTTAGACGCAATTGCTCGCGCACGGCACGGGTTAGTGGGCCAAAGGGATCATAGCTATCCAGGATCAGCGTATGCAATTCTGTGGGCACCTGCGCGGTGCCGCGCAGATGAAAACCGCAGCCGGCGGTGACAAGCACCGCCAACCCCAGCAACAACGTCAGAATACGATGTCGCACAAAGCCTCCTTGAGTTAACCCACAACCAGGTTAAGCAATTTGCCTGGAACATAGATCACTTTACGTACCGTGACCCCTTCCAGATATTTGGCCACCAGATGTTCCTGGGCGGCGCGCTCACGCACTTGTTCTTCGGTAGCATCGGCTGGCACGGTGACTTTTGCCCGCACTTTGCCGTTAACCTGTACCACCACCAGTTTGGAATCTTCCACCATGGCGGCTTCGTCTGCTACCGGCCATGGTGCCGTGTCTACGTCGCCTTCGGCGTTCAACGCCTGCCACAGGGTGAAGCAGACGTGTGGCGTGAACGGATACAGCATACGTACCACGGCCAGCAAGGCCTCTTGCAGCAGCGCGCGATCCTGTTCACTTTCCTGCGGCGCACGGCCCAGTTTGTTCATCAGCTCCATCACGGCGGCGATGGCGGTGTTGAAGGTCTGGCGGCGGCCGATATCGTCGGTGACTTTGGCGATGGTTTTATGCACGTCGCGGCGCAGGGCTTTCTGATCTTCATTGAGCTCGCTGACGTTCAGTGGCTGAACCGCCCCTTGCTCAACGTGGTCGTAAGCCAGTTTCCAGACGCGCTTGAGGAAGCGGTTTGCCCCTTCAACGCCAGATTCTTGCCATTCCAGCGTCATTTCGGCTGGGGAAGCAAACATCATGAACAGACGCACGGTATCCGCGCCGTATTTTTCTACCATCACCTGCGGGTCGATGCCGTTGTTCTTCGACTTCGACATTTTGCTCATGCCAGCATAGACCAGTTCGCGGCCTTCAGGATCGGTTGCTTTGACAATGCGGCCTTTCTCGTCGCGTTCGACGGTGGCATCAACCGGAGATACCCAGACGCGTTCGCCGCTGGTGCCGGTGTAGTAGAAGGCATCGGCCAACACCATGCCTTGGCACAGCAGGCGTTTGGCAGGCTCGTCTGAATCGACCAGGCCAGCATCACGCATCAGCTTGTGGAAGAAGCGGAAATACATCAGGTGCATGATGGCGTGTTCGATCCCGCCAACATATTGATCGACCGGCAGCCAGTAGTTGGCCGCAGCCGGATCCAGCATGCCTTTATCGTACTGCGGGCAAGTGTAGCGCGCGTAGTACCAGGAAGATTCCATAAAGGTGTCGAAGGTGTCGGTTTCACGCAGCGCCGGCTGGCCGTTAACGGTGGTTTTTGCCCACTCGGGATCGGCTTTGATCGGGCTGGTGATGCCGTCCATCACGACATCTTCCGGCAAGATGACCGGCAACTGGTCTTCTGGCGTTGGCATTACGGTGCCGTCTTCCAGAGTGACCATTGGGATTGGAGCCCCCCAGTAGCGCTGACGGGACACGCCCCAATCGCGCAGACGGTAGTTCACCTTGCGCTGGCCGACGCCTTTGGCCACCAGCTTGTCGGCGATGGCGTTAAAGCCTGCCAGGTGATCCAGGCCGTCGAATTCACCGGAGTTGAACAGGGTGCCTTTTTCAGTCATCGCTTCGGCGCTGACGTCTGGCTTGCTGCCATCCAGGTTCAAAATGACCGGTTTGATCTGCAGATCGTATTTGGTGGCGAATTCCCAGTCACGCTGATCGTGGCCAGGGACGGCCATTACCGCGCCAGTGCCGTATTCCATCAGGACGAAGTTGGCGACCCAGATTGGCAGCTTCTCACCGCTCAACGGATGGATGGCAAACAGGCCGGTGGCCATGCCTTTCTTCTCCATGGTGGCCATTTCGGCTTCGGCAACCTTGGTGTTGCGGCATTCGTCGATGAAGTCTGTCAGCGCCGGGTTGTTGACCGCGCCCTGCTGTGCCAGCGGGTGACCTGCGGCAACGGCGACATAGGTAGCCCCCATAAAGGTGTCTGGGCGGGTGGTGTAAACGGTGACTTTCTCAGCGCTGTCGGCAACGTCGAAGGTGATTTCTACCCCTTCGGAACGGCCAATCCAGTTGCGCTGCATGGTTTTCACCTGCTCTGGCCAGCTTTCCAGCGTGTCCAGATCGTTGAGCAGTTGATCGGCGTAATCGGTGATTTTAATAAACCACTGTGGGATCTCTTTACGCTCAACCTTGGTATCACAGCGCCAGCAGCAGCCGTCGATAACCTGTTCGTTGGCCAGTACGGTCAGATCGTGTGGGCACCAGTTCACCGCCGAAGTCTTCTTGTAGACCATGCCTTTTTCGTACAGCTTGGTGAAGAACCACTGTTCCCAACGGTAGTAGTCAGGATCGCAGGTGGCGATCTCGCGATCCCAGTCATAGCCGAAGCCCAGCAGTTTCAGCTGGTTCTTCATATATTCGATGTTGTCGTAGGTCCAAGGGGCCGGTGCGGTTTTGTTTTTTACCGCCGCGCCTTCGGCTGGCAGGCCAAACGCATCCCAGCCAATTGGCTGTAGCACGTTTTTGCCCAGCATACGCTGGTAGCGGGAGATCACGTCGCCAATGGTGTAGTTCCGAACATGACCCATGTGCAGACGACCAGAAGGGTATGGCAGCATGGATAGGCAGTAATACTTTTCCTTGCTGGCGTCTTCGGTAACCTTGAAAGTTTGCTTCTCTTGCCAGTGAAGCTGTACGTTCGATTCTATCTCTTCGGGGCGGTATTGCTCTTGCATGGCGGCCGATGGTCCTGTAGGTGTGTAACAGCTACATCCGTAGCATTCTGTGAGTATCTTTAGATCTGCATAGCATAGCTGATAAGACCTGCCAGCAACAACACCAAGCGGTCTGACTCGACGTATTAAAAAAATATCTGTGCCATGATGTGACTCACAATCTGCCAAAACCTCACCTAGCCAAGCCACATCAGTGATTTACGACTAAAATAATAACGAGTAGTTTTAGGGGAGAAGTCCTGTCGCAGTAGTTCATCGAGGAGAAGCTATGAACAAGGTTGCTCAGTATTACCGCGAGTTGGTGACGTCACTGACGGAACGTTTAAAGAACGGTGAGCGTGACATTGACCAATTGGTCGCCAGCGCCGAGAAACGTTTGAATGAGGTGGAGGAACTCAGCCGTACGGAAGTGGAGCAGTTGACCCGGGCGGTGCGCCGCGATTTGGAAGAGTTCGCCCGCAGCTATCAAGAGAGCCGGGAGGAATTCACCGACAGCGTGTTTATGCGCGTGATTAAAGAAAGCCTGTGGCAGGAACTGGCGGATATCACCGATAAAACCCAGTTAGAGTGGCGAGAGGTGTTTAAGGATGTCAGCCATCACGGCGTCTACCACAGCGGCGAGGTGGTCGGGCTGGGCAATCTGGTGTGTGAGAAATGCCATCACCATCTGGCTTTCTATACCCCGGAAGTGCTGCCTTTGTGCCCGAAGTGCGGCCACGATCAGTTCCAACGCCGGCCGTTTGAGCCTTAAGGCTATTTCCCCTCATGTTGCATGAGGGGAATTTACAGCTTATTGAGAAAGCATCACTGGCAGTGCGTTTCTTCGGTGTCGTTTTGTACCAAAGCCACTGCATCTTCTGTCAGAGCGATATTGGTGCCGTCAGCCAGACACAATATCGCATTGGAGAGTTCAGTATCCCCTTTTGCAAAGTCCATAACGGCAGTAGCGCTAGCTTTTTCACCCTCTAACGTAACCAGATAGTGCTCGCAACCATCCTGACACTGTGGCAGGGCCGAAAACTGACTCAGACCGAGTTCTTCCACGGTCACTTCACCTAGATGTTCTTTGACGATGCTGTTTTGGTTAAAAGCTAGTGTGGCATCCTGCTTAAGTTCATACCGGACCCAAAAAAACAGTGCCGCGGCCACAATAACGACGGCTAGCAAACCGATCAGTAACTTGCGAAAATATCCTTTCATTCGTCTCTCCCTGTATCATTGTGGCTGCATTGTCTTGTTTTATCGGACGAAAGTAAACCAGTCCGGAGTTATTGCTCTATGTCGAGATAAAGCCCAATCGGTTGATATGGGCTAGCACCTTGACGTCGGTATGATGTCTACGGTGAGTAGCTGATTGTGACGGTACTTCAGCTGGGGATTATGCAGAACGCCGACACGCCGTAAACCCGTTCATGGGGGCTCGCAATCGCGCCTCCATGCGCTCAGCGGTTGGCTAACCTGCATGAGCCCCACCTGCCAGAGGCCTCGGCGTAGCGGTAAAAAGCGGGTTCGGAGTTGTGCTCAGTTGCAGGTGTTAGTTTGTTACAGGACTGATGTAGATAACGTAGTTGAGGATGTGGCACGTTCTGTCCCCTCACCCCAACCCTCTCCCAAAGGGCGAGGGGGCTGTTCGGCATCTTTGATAAGGCTGTGCAGCTTCGGAAAGTAGGGCATAAGCACAAGAAATCCAAGGTATTACACAGGGCAATCAGCACACTCGATCGGTTCCCTCTCCCTATGGGAGAGATACCGTCTTGTCGGCTATCCGGCAAGCGGTATTTCCGCATTAAATGTCTTTCCTGATTTCACCACACCATAGGCCAGTTGCAGCAACTTTCGCATCGCCGCACACACTCTTTCTTTGCCCGACTTCCCACGCAACTTCAGCCTTTCTGTTAAGTCTTTAACCACAACATTGTATTGGCCTGCCACTACCGCGGGCATGTATAACGCACTTCGCAGCTCACCGTGCCCCACTTTCGATAACCGGCTTTTCCCTTTAAACATCCCCGACTCACATCGCTGTGGATTCAGTCCTGCATACGCTACCAGGGCCTTGCTGCTGGTGAACCGACGCAGGTTTCCTGCGAAGGCCAGCAGGCTGGAGCTCAGCATCTCTCCCACTCCAGGGATACTTTTTAGCAACTCGCTGTCCCGTTTCAGGTCAGGGTTATCATCGATGTGCTGACTGATTTTCTTTTTCGTTTCTCGTATCAGTTCATCCAACGTGGCGATGTGCTCATTGAGTGAAGGGACGATGACTGCTTCGGCCACCTCCAGGCGATTTTCTTCCATCTGACGCATCTCTTCCAGGTTCTTAAGATGCCTGACCAACGCGGTCAACTGGCGCTCGCTCAACGGGGCTGGGAACCACGGGGCAGGCTGATGCAGTGCGCAGTAGCGGGCTATCATCGCTGCATCGCTTTTGTCCGTTTTGTTCCGGGCCAGTTCTGTATTGCCGAAGGAATGGATACACGCCGGGTTCATCAGACTGACGTGGTAGTTGTTGTCTGCCAGATAAGTGGCCAGTTCCGTGCTGTAGCTCCCGGTGGCTTCCATACAGACATGACAGTCGCCAAAGCGGCTCAACCAGGCTGCGAACTCGCGGCATCCAGAAGGGGTATTGGCAAACTTTTTGGTTTTATACTTCTGATTGTCCAGCAGTACGGCGACATCAAATTTGTGTTTAGCGATATCAACGCCGACAGGGGTTCTACGCATTATGGCACTCCATAACCATGTCTGAAATTTATCGCCGGACCATCCTTATATGTAGGTGCTCATAGGCACAGGATACCGTTCGGTCTACAAGGCGACAGGGAAATAGACAGCCGGGGCACAATCTCTCCCACGGGCTCATAGGCACTAGGGTTAGGGGGAGCTCACCGGCTATCTCCCGATGATCAGTCGGGGATCTTCTCCGCTAAGGCGGAGAAGATCAAGACATAAGGGTTAGGGTGAGGGGGCATTTAATAACGTGAAACACACTCGACCATCAGATCGATAAAGCCCTGGCGGTTGATATGGGTCAACACCTCGACGTTCGCCGGTTTACCGTTTTGGCCAAACTCATCCACTACCGTCATGCCCACGGTGTAGTGACCTTGGGTCTCCACACCCACCCACAGCTCACGGCTTTCAAACAGCTCCGGGGCCAGCAGCCAGGCGATGGTGCAAGGATCGTGCATGGCGGCACCCGGCAGGCCGCGCGGGTGGCTGAGATACAACGGCAGGTAGAAATCGAGCATGCTGGCTACCGCTGCCGCCACCGGATTATTAATGCTACGGATGCGTTCGATATCCTGCGGTAACACCAATGCCTGATGGGTGACGTTCAACCCGGCCATGGTTAGAGGCACGCCGGATTGCAGCACAATTTCGGCCGCTTCCGGATCGACGTAGATATTGAATTCGGCCACCGGCGTGGTGTTGCCAGCATTCAGCCCACCGCCCATAAACACGATGCGTTCAATCTTGCTTTTCAACTCTGCGTGCTGTGACAGCAGCAAGGCAATATTGGTCATCGGGCCGGTGACCACCAGCGTAATCGGCTCTGGGCTGGTACGTAGCAGATCGGCAATTAACTCGACCGCAGTTTGCTTGACTGGCTGAAAATCCGGTACTGGCAGATGGGTGTTGCCCATCCCGGTATCACCGTGCACGTAATCGGCAATGACCAGATCGCGCATCAAGGGCTTGGCGGCACCGCCAGCGACCAGGACATCTTGCCGTTGCATCAGCGTCAGCAGGCCGAGTGCGTTATGCAGGGTTTTTTGCGGTGTCTGGTTACCGGCGGAAGTGGTGACGGCTTTAACATCCAACGTAGGGGCACGTAGCGCCATGGCAAGGGCAATAGCGTCATCAAGGCCTGGATCACAATCGATAATAATAGGGCGGGACATCACTTTCTCCTTCAGCGTTATCATTATGCTTTGAGGATCGGGGGAAAGTGCGAAAGAAACAAGCACTATTGATGCGCCCTGGGGGGCAGGGCGCATCTGGTAAATCAATGCAGGATTTTGGCCAAAAAGTCTTTGGCACGTTCTGACTGCGGGTTGTTGAAGAAGTCATCCTTATTGGTGTCTTCCACAATCTTCCCTTCATCCATAAAGATCACCCGATGGGCTACCTTACGGGCAAAGCCCATTTCGTGGGTCACCACCATCATGGTCATCCCTTCCTGCGCCAGCTTGACCATCACGTCCAACACTTCGTTGATCATTTCTGGATCGAGCGCGGAGGTGGGCTCATCAAACAGCATGGCGATCGGATCCATACACAGCGCACGGGCAATCGCCACGCGCTGCTGCTGGCCACCAGAGAGCTGCCCTGGGAACTTTTCGGCATGTGCCGACAGGCCCACGCGCTCCAGCAGCTTCAAGGCTTTATCGCGTGAGGCGGCCTTGTCGCGCTTGAGGACTTTAACCTGCGCCAGCGTCAGGTTTTCAATGATCGACAGGTGAGGGAACAGTTCAAAATGTTGGAACACCATCCCCACTTTGGAGCGTAGTTGCGCCAGGTTGGTGCTCTTGTTGTTGACCTGAATACCGTTAACCTCGATATCGCCTTTCTGGATCGGCTCCAGCCCGTTGACGGTTTTAATCAGGGTCGATTTGCCTGAGCCGGAAGGACCGCAGACCACCACCACTTCGCCTTTTTTGACTTCGGTGGTGCAGTCGGTCAGAACCTGAAAGTGACCGTACCACTTAGAAACATTTTTCAGGGATATCATCAAACAGTCCTTTTCTTCAAATAGCTTACCAGCGCCGAGGCGGCGAGACTGATAACAAAATAGACCAAACCGGCGAACAGGATCATTTCCACCTGTGTACCGTCACGCTCACCAATGGTTGACGCGGTGCGGAAGAAGTCGGCCAGGCTAAGTACGTACACCAGCGAGGTATCCTGGAACAACACGATCCCTTGGGTCAGCAGCAGCGGCACCATGGCGCGGAACGCCTGCGGCAAGATCACCAGCCGCATCGATTGCCACTGGGTCATGCCCAACGCCAGTGAGGCAGAGGACTGACCGCGCGAGACGCTTTCAATGCCTGCCCGGATAATTTCCGAGTAGTACGCGGCTTCAAACAGCGAAAAGGCTACCATAGCCGAGATAAGGCGAATATCGGTTTTCGGTGACAGCCCAAGAACTTGTTGTAATAAGCTTGGAACCACCAGATAGAACCAGAGCAGCACCATCACCAGCGGTACGGAGCGGAACAGGTTGACGTACAGCGCCGCAAACCAGCTGATCGGCTTGATCGACGACAGGCGCATCACCGCCAGAACGGTGCCCCAGAGGATACCGAACACAATAGCCGTCACGGTAATTTTCAGCGTGACGACCAGCCCCTGCAGCAGATACGGGAAGCTTGGGACAATCGATCCCCAATCAAATTGGTACATTATTTACTCCCCATATGGCCAGGTAACTGCACTTTCTTCTCGACAATACGCATAAACAGCATGATGACCGCGTTGATAGCGACATAGGCGAGGGTGATGGCAGTAAAGGATTCATAGGCGTGTGCGGAGTAATCCAGCAGCTTCCCGGCCTGAGCGGCCATATCCACCAGCCCGATGGTTGAGGCAATGGCGGAGTTTTTGACCAGGTTGAGCATTTCCGAGGTCATCGGTGGCACGATCACTCGATAGGCGTTGGGCAGCAGCACATAGCGATAGGTTTGTGGCAGCGTCAGGCCCATGGCCAGCCCGGCAGCCTGCTGGCCGCGGGGCAGGGATTGGATTGCGGCACGCACCTGCTCGCAAACGCGCGCAGCGGTAAACAACCCAAGGCACAGCATGGAAGAAACAAAGAATTGCACGTTGGGATCGAGCTCGCTCTTGAACCACATGCCGATATCGGCTGGCAGCAGCTCCGGCATCACCAGATACCAGGTAAAGAATTGCACGATTAGCGGCACGTTACGGAACAGTTCGACGTAACAGGTACCTAGTGAGGAGAGAAAACGGTTGGGCACGGTACGCAAGATACCGAACAGTGAACCGACAAAGAAGGCAATAATCCACGCACAGACGGAGAGGGCGACCGTAACCTGAAAGCCGGACCAGATCCAGCCTAGGTAGGTGGTATTCCCAAACGGGGCCTGCTGCAGAAAGATACCCCAGTTCCAATCTATTGACATAACTAACTCCGGCAAACAGGTGCAAAACACCTTACAAACCTTACAACTTGATGACCGTGCAATCGTGGCGCATGCCAGTCAGGCTGGCTTTTTGGTGTGCCTTGAATCGTGTCTAGGAAAGAATGCGGGAGGGGAACGGCCTCCCGCATACCTGTCTGTCCTATTACGGTCATCTACAGCAGCCAGCTTGGCTGGCTTGATTTTTTTATTAGTTCAGTGCTTTGTCGTTCGGCTCTTTAAACAACTGCTTCATGTCGTCGGACAGATCGAAGTTCATGTTGAGGTTTTTTGGTGGGATTGGCTGTTTGAACCAAACCTCAAACCATTTGGCTGCCTGGCCAGAGGTCTGAGCTTGAGCGATAGTGTCATCCACCAGCTTTTTGAACTGTGGATCGTCTTTACGCATCATACAGCCGTAGGCTTCTTTGGACTGTGGAGTGGCAACGATTTCCCACTGATCCGGCTGTTTGGCCTTGGCGCGCTCGCCCGCCAGCAGGGCATCATCCATCATAAACGCCACTGCACGGCCACTTTCCAGGGTGCGGAAGGAATCGCCGTGGTCTTTGGCACTGATGATGCGCATTTTCATCTGATCTTTGTCGTTCAGCTTGTTGAGCAACACTTCGGAAGTGGTGCCTGAAGTGACGACCACGGCTTTACCGGCCAGATCTTTAAAGTCTTTGATGTCGGAGCCTTTCTTGACCAGCAGACGGGTACCGACGACGAAGATGGTATCAGAGAAGGCAGCCTGTTTCTGGCGCTCGAGGTTGTTGGTGGTCGAGCCACACTCAAAATCGAAGGTGCCGTTTTGCAACAGTGGAATGCGGTTTTGCGAGGTGATCGGCAGCATTTTCACCTGCAGATTGGGCTCGTTCAATTTCTTCTTGATGGCATCAACGATTTGGTTGGAATAGTCCTGGGAGTAACCCACAACTTTCTGCTGATTATCGTAGTAGGAGAACGGAACTGAGGATTCACGGTGGCCAACAACAATCACGCCGTTATCTTTGATTTTCTTCAGCGTACCGGTCAGTTCTTCCGCATGGGCTTCGCTACTCGCCATTCCGATCAGCAGTAACGATAACGCCAATTTGCGCATTTGCATGGTCCAACTCCTATGCTGTTGTGATTGCCCGCACTCAGGGAGAGCGAGTTTATACGGCTGAGCTATAAAGATAGTCCTAATGCCGATTTACGATAGAAAATAACCGATTGTGAACAAGATGAAACTAAGTTGTTTCATTTTTTGAGACATCACGCGCACCAAATGAATGCAATAAACCCCTGATGCACCACCGAGGTGCGAGACTTGCGCTGGAGTTGTGCACGGATGCGACAAGATGTCAGTTAAAGTAAATCAGCAACGTTCTACAGGGTAATTAAAGCAAGGAGCATGCCAGAAACATCAGAAGGGAGGGGGCAACAAGAAATGAAGAGGGCACGGTAAGGCACCGTGCCCAAAGAGAACTTATCTGCGGCGCCAGCTAATGAGCAGCGCGATGCCACCCAGCAGCACGGTGATGATCCACACTGGCGCAGAGCCAAAGCGGGCATATGGCGTGATGCCGGTAGTGGGTGTCACCTTCACTTCCAGCACTTTGCGGGTGAACTGTGGGATGGATGCCAACACTTCGCCGGTTGGGCCAACGACGGCGGTGATACCGTTATTGGTGCTACGCAGCAACGGCCTGCCCAGTTCCAATGAACGCATACGCGCCATTTGGAAGTGCTGCCATGGGCCGATGGAGTGGCCGAACCAGGCATCGTTGGACACGGTCAGCAGGAAGTTGGTATCCGGGCGGAAGTTATCGCGTACCTGCTGGCCCAGCACGATTTCATAGCAGATGGCTGCCGTCAGGTTATAACCGCGTACGCTGAGCTGCGGCTGCACATAGTTACCGCGGCTGAACGAGGACATCGGCAGGTCGAATAACGGAGCCAACGGGCGCAGCAGCGTTTCCAACGGCACAAACTCACCAAAAGGCACCAGGTGATGTTTGTCATAGCGATTGGCTGCCGGGTAGCTGTAAGGCTGTTCCTCGCCAAGCACGATCACGCTGTTGAAGAACTGCGTGCCTTGCTGGGTAGCGCGAGCGTCCACGATACCGGTGATCAGGCTGCTGTTCTTGGCGCGCATCAGATCGTCCATCATGGTCAGGAAAGCGTTCTGATTGCTCTCTACATCGGGAATAGCCGACTCTGGCCAGATGATGATTGGCACTTTGCCCATCAACGGACGGCTCTCATCCAGATAGGTTTGCAGCGTACTGAGCAACGCCTTCGGATCCCATTTCATCGACTGCTCGATATTGCCCTGCACCATGGCGACGTTCACCGCTTTATCCGGCTGCGGCGTAAACCAGTGGATCTGGCGCAACGGCCACGGCAGCAACAGCATGGCGATAGCAATGACCGCCGGGGTGATGCGCCGCTGATTGAGGGCAAAGACCAGCAGGCCGCTGAGGGACATCAGGATCAGCGTGATCGCATCCACGCCGAGCAATGGTGCAATGCCTTTCAGCGGACCGTCGATCTGGGTATAACCAAATTGCAACCAGGGGAAACCGGTCAGCACCCAACCGCGCAGGAACTCGGTCAGTTGCCATAGCGCCGGAGCGGCAATGGCCAGCCGCCACCAGGTGGTACGTGGCCAGATCCGCGTCAGTAAACCGGCGAACAACCCGGTATAAAGCGAAAGATAGGCGGCCAGCAGCACGACCAGGAAGATATTGATGGCAAACGGCATACCGCCGAAATCGGCAATGCTGACGTAAACCCAGTTCACGCCGCTACCGAACAGCCCCATACCCCAGCAGAAACCGAGCAGGGCGGATTGTTTGGTAGTGCGGTTGAGGGTCACGGCCAGCAGGCCGCACAGCGAAACAATCGCTGCAGGCCAGATATCGTAAGGGGAGAAGGCCAGCGTGCCACAGGCACCGGTCAAAAGCGCCAGCAGGGCGCGAACCCGCTGGCGATCAAGTAATAAGGCTTTAGCCATGGATAAGTTATTCTTCCAGTTTCGGTTGCGGGGCGTCGTCCGGAATTTTGACATGAACCTGGATGATACGTCGACTGTCGGCCATCGCAACTTTAAATAGGTAACCTTCGATTTCAATGGTTTCCCCGCGCGCAGGCAGGTGGCCGAAGGCTTGCATCACCAGACCGCCGATGGTGTCCACCTCATCGTCGCTGAAATGGGTGCCGAAGGTGTCGTTGAAGTCTTCGATCGGCGCCAGCGCCCGCACGGTGAACATGTGGCGGCTCAGTTGGCGAACGTCACGATCTTCCTCATCGTCATATTCGTCCTCAATTTCTCCGACAATCAGCTCCAGAATGTCTTCGATGGTCACCAGACCAGAGACGCCGCCGAATTCATCAATGACAATCGCCATGTGATAACGCTGGGAGCGGAACTCCTTGAGCATCCGGTCAACCCGCTTGCTTTCCGGTACCACCACGGCGGTACGCAGCACCTTGTCGATGCTGAACGGCTCGGAGTCTGCGCGCATAAACGGCAGCAGGTCCTTGGCCATCAGAATGCCTTCGATGTGATCTTTATCTTCGCTGATCACCGGGAAGCGCGAGTGGGCGGATTCGATAATCACGTCCAGGCACTCTTCCAGCGTTTGGTTACGCTTGAGCGTCACCATCTGGGAGCGCGGGATCATGATGTCGCGCACGCGCTGCTCGGCGATATCCATCACGCCTTCCAGCATGTCACGGGTATCGGGATCGATCAGGTCGTTTTGCTCGGAATCACGGATCAGCTCTACCAGATCGCCACGGTTTTTGGGTTCACCATGGAACAGCTGGTTAAGGATAAGAGTAAAGAACCCCTTCTTGGGACTGGGGCTGTCATTGCTTTGTGAATGGTCGTCGCTCATGGCGTTTTAGTTAATATCACTCTATTGAGTTATCAAAATTAGCGACAGCCCCAATCGGGGCTGCGGGGTGCTCAGCTAACATCAGGTGGGATCTTTTTCCGCGAGGTAAGGGTCTGGGTAACCCATCTCCTGCATTATCTCGGTTTCCAAAGATTCCATTTCTTCGGCTTCATCGTCTTCGATGTGGTCATACCCTAGCAGATGAAGGCTACCGTGAACAACCATATGCGCCCAGTGTGCTTCCAGCGCTTTCTGTTGCTCAACCGCTTCCTGTTCAACCACTTGACGGCAAATAATCAAATCACCCAACAGCGGCAGTTCGACTTCCGGTGGTGCCTCGAACGGGAATGATAACACGTTGGTCGGCTTGTCTTTACCACGATAGGTCAGATTCAGCTCATTGCTTTCCGCCTCATCCACCAGGCGGATGGTGACTTCGGCCTCTTCCTGGAACTGTGGCAATACCCCTTCCAGCCAACGCTGGAAGGTGGCTTCATCCGGTAATCCTTCACTGCTGGCGCAGGCAATTTGTAAATCCAGAATAACCTGGCTCATGGTGTTTCCTGTTCAGAGGCAACCGGTGCCTCACGTCTACGTTGTTCGGCGATGGCGTCTTTGCGTTTTTGTTCGGCGGCTTCCCAGGCTTCATAGGCGACCACCACACGGGCCACTACCGGGTGGCGCACCACGTCTTCGCTGTGGAAGAAGTTAAAGCTGATCTCTTCCACCTCAGACAGCACTTCAACCGCATGGCGCAGGCCGGATTTCTGATTACGTGGCAGGTCGATCTGGGTCACGTCGCCGGTGATCACCGCTTTCGAGTTGAAACCGATACGCGTCAGGAACATCTTCATCTGTTCGATGGTGGTGTTCTGGCTTTCATCGAGAATGATAAAGGCGTCATTCAGCGTACGGCCACGCATGTAGGCCAGCGGCGCAACTTCGATCACGTTACGCTCGATCAGCTTTTCCACGCGCTCGAAGCCCAGCATTTCAAACAGGGCGTCATACAGCGGGCGCAGATACGGATCGACTTTCTGGCTCAGATCACCCGGCAGGAAGCCCAGCTTCTCGCCAGCTTCAACCGCCGGGCGGGTCAGCAGGATACGCCGGATTTCCTGGCGCTCCAGCGCATCTACCGCAGCCGCAACCGCCAGATAGGTTTTACCGGTACCCGCCGGGCCAACGCCAAAGGTGATGTCATGGGCGAAAATATTGGTGATGTATTGCGCCTGATTCGGCGTGCGGGGCTTCACCATGCCGCGCTTGGTCTTGATGGTGACCGATTTGCCGTAATCCGGCACGCTGTCTGCCACCTGCTCCAGCACCCGGCTCTCTTTGATGGCCAGGTGGATCTGTTCCGGATCGATATCTGGGGTCACGCCACGGATCGGCGCGGTATCTACATACAGATGGCGCAGAATATCGGCGGCGGCAACCACGCACAGGTTTTTACCGACCAGCTTGAAACGGTTGTCACGGCGGTTGATTTCAATCCCCAGCCGACGTTCGAGTTGTTTGATGTTGTCATCAAACGGGCCGCACAGGCTCAACAGGCGTTGGTTGTCTGCGGGCTCCAACAGGATTTCTTGTGTTGCGACGTTCAAACGATTCCTCAAGGCTCAACAGGGCCTGGTTGATGTCACGTAACGCGATTTCAGCGCGGGCATTCAGGGCAACCCCCGAACAGCTCTACCCTGAATTATTCATGGTGTACCGCACTGGCGCAAGTTTACCTCTGATCTATCTGTGCGCAGCGAAGGGAATTCAAGGGGGGAGGGGGCAGAATTGGGCCAAATAGTTTGGCCCAACAGCAGGTTAACAGCGGAAATCAGCTCTTCTTCACAAATTCGGATTTCAGCTTCATCGGGCCAAAGCCGTCGATTTTGCAATCGATGTTGTGATCGCCTTCGACCAGGCGGATGTTCTTCACCTTGGTGCCGATCTTCAACATGGAAGAGCTGCCTTTGACCTTCAGATCCTTGACCACGGTCACCGCATCGCCATCGGCCAGCAGGTTACCGTTGGCATCTTTGACAATCAGGGTATCGGCATCTTCAACGGCCGCGCTGTCGCTCCACTCATGGGCGCACTCAGGGCAGATGAACAGGGCGTTATCCTGGTAGGTGTATTCGGAATTGCACTTCGGGCAGTGTGGGAGTTGCATTATTGTGTCGCCTCATAATCAAAATAAAAAAACAAAATTACCGGACAATGACTGCCCGGCAGAGAAAAAGGAAAATGCCAAGGTGGCGGGGCGATCAGGGTTGGTAGCTACCGACGCCCAGCTCATCTTCCTTACGGGTACGTGCAATCACCACTTGAGGGGATTGGTGCACGCGCAGTTCCATCTGCTGTTCGGTGCGGACCAGGGTACCGCGCAGAGAGTTGGTTAACACTTCAGTAATTTCGACGTCGACGAACTGGCCGATCAAATCTGGGGTGCCCTCAAAGTTGACCGTCCGGTTGCATTCGGTGCGGCCAGAGAGTTCCATCACGCTCTTGCGTGAGGTGCCCTCGACCAGAATACGCTGCACGGTGCTCAGCATACGGCGGCTGAATTGCATCACCTGCTGGTTGATCCGTTCTTGCAGCAGATACAGTCGCTGTTTTTTCTCTTCCTCACTGACGTCGTCAACCATGTCTGCCGCCGGAGTGCCGGGGCGCGAAGAGTAAATAAAGCTGAAGCTGGTGTCGAAATTCACCTGGGCAATCAGGTTCATGGTCTGTTCAAAGTCGGCCTGGGTTTCCCCTGGGAAACCGACAATGAAATCGGAGCTGAACTGGATATTGGGCCGAGCCTGACGCAGCTTGCGGATAATCGCTTTGTATTCCAGCGCCGTGTGGGCGCGTTTCATCATGGTCAGAATGCGATCTGAACCGCTTTGTACCGGCAGATGCAGGAAGCTGACCAGCTCGGGCGTATCTTCATACACCGCGATAATGTCATCGCTGAACTCAATCGGGTGGCTGGTGGTAAAGCGGATGCGATCGATCCCGTCGATGGAGGCCACCAGGCGCAGCAGTTCGGCAAATGAGCAGATGCCGCCATCAAAGGTTGCGCCACGATAGGCGTTGACGTTCTGGCCCAGCAGGTTCACTTCACGTACGCCTTGGGCGGCCAACTGAGCGACTTCAAACAGCACATCATCGCTTGGGCGGCTGACTTCCTCACCGCGGGTGTAAGGCACCACGCAGAACGTACAGTATTTGTTGCAGCCTTCCATGATTGAGACAAAGGCGGTTGGCCCGTCGGCACGGGGTTCCGGCAGGCGGTCGAACTTTTCGATTTCCGGGAAGCTGATGTCCACGATCGGGCTATGCGAACCGCGCACGTGGTTGATCATCTCCGGCAGGCGGTGCAATGTCTGCGGGCCAAAAACGATGTCAACGCAGGGCGCGCGCTGGCGCAGATGTTCCCCTTCCTGTGAAGCAACGCAGCCGCCGACGCCAATGATCAGATCGGGGTTGTTCTTTTTCAGTTGCTTCCAACGGCCCAACAACGCGAAAACCTTTTCCTGCGCCTTCTCGCGGATCGAGCAGGTATTGAGCAGCAACACATCCGCTTCTTCAGCGTTTTCAGTCCACTCGAAGCCGTGTGTGCTTCCCAGTAAATCTGCCATTTTCGATGAGTCGTACTCGTTCATCTGGCAACCCCAGGTTTTGATATGTAGTTTTTTCGTCATTGACTTGCCATTACTCAGTGCGGAGAGAAAGTTGCGTTACGCGCCATGCAGGAAGGCCATTGTAATCATTTGGCGCGCTGGTGACCAGCGGAGTGGCAGTAGCATGCGACCTGAAGCCAGATTAAAAATCCGGTACACTGAACCAAGATGCCCTTTTAACCAAAAGTATAGCCAAAATGAACACTTCACAAAAATGCTTTGATGCCGTGGTGGTTGGCGGTGGGATGGTGGGAGCCGCTGCCGCACTGGGGCTGGCTCGCGCCGGGTTATCGGTCGCTTTGTTAGAGCATGAGGCTCCCAATACGTTCGATCCCCAAAGCCCGCCGGACCTGCGGATCTCCGCTATTGGCTGCACCTCCGTTGGCTTGTTGAAGCAGCTTGATGCCTGGCCTGCGGTGTTGCAGATGAGATCGGCACCCTACCGCAGGCTGGAAACCTGGGAATGGGAGTCCTCACGGGTGGCGTTTGATGCTGCCACGCTGGGACTGCCAGAACTGGGTTTTATGGTCGAGAACCGTATTTTGCAGCTCGCGCTATGGCAGCAGTTGGTACAGTGCGAGAATTTAACGCTGTACTGCCCTGCCAGGCTGCAGGCGATGCATCGAGCCGATGACCAATGGCAGGTGACATTAAGCTCGTCAGAGGCCATACAGGCGCGTTTGGTGGTGGGTGCCGACGGTGCTCACTCACAGGTGCGCAAGTTGGCGGCGATTGGCACCAGCGGTTGGCAATACCGTCAGTCTTGCATGTTGATCACCGTGGAAACCGATCAACCGCAGCAGGATGTGACCTGGCAGCAATTCCTCCCCACTGGCCCACGCGCGTTTCTGCCGTTGTACGACCAGTGGGCAACGCTGGTGTGGTATGACAGTCCGCAGCGTATTCGCCAGTTGCAGGCGTTACCTATGGCGCAACTCGAACAAGAGATTGCGGCGGCTTTCCCCTCCCGCTTGGGCACGGTGAAGGCTCATGCCGCCGGATCATTCCCGCTGGTGCGCCGTCACGCGCAACGCTATGTGCAATCCGGGCTGGTGCTGCTCGGCGATGCTGCGCATACCATCAACCCGCTGGCCGGGCAGGGGGTGAACCTTGGCTATCGCGATGTGGATGCGTTACTGGAGATCGTGGCCGACGCCCGTGAGCAGGGAGAAAATTGGGCGAGTGAAGAGGTGCTGATGCGCTATCAGCGCCGCCGTCGTACCGATAACCTGCTGATGCAAAGCGGCATGGATCTGTTTTATACCGCGTTCAGCAATAACCTGGCTCCGCTGGGCGTGGCGCGCAATCTGGCGTTGATGGTGGCGGAAAGGGCGGGCAAGCTGAAAGAGCGGGCGCTGAAGTATGCATTAGGTCTGTGATGACATGGGGCGCCGAATGTTGCGCCCATTTATCCAAACGTAGGAACTCAGAAAAGCAAAAAGCCCGCCGAAGCGAGCTTTTCTAAATTTGGCTGGGGTGCCAGGATTCGAACCTGGGTATGCTGGTATCAGAAACCAGAGCCTTACCGCTTGGCGACACCCCAAATGTAAAACAGACAGCATGGTGGCTACGACGGGATTTGAACCTGTGACCCCATCATTATGAGTGATGTGCTCTAACCAGCTGAGCTACGTAGCCATTCACTAATCTTTGTGACTTTCAATTGCGTTGTATGGCTGGGGTACCTGGATTCGAACCAGGGAATGCTGGTATCAAAAACCAGTGCCTTACCGCTTGGCGATACCCCAATAACACAATCAAATTGTTACAGCGCCCCATCCTGAAAAAGATGGCTGGGGTACCTGGATTCGAACCAGGGAATGCCGGTATCAAAAACCGGTGCCTTACCGCTTGGCGATACCCCACCTGCTGCATGCACGACGATGAAAGAAAATGGTGCGGGAGGCGAGACTTGAACTCGCACACCTTGCGGCGCTAGAACCTAAATCTAGTGCGTCTACCAATTTCGCCACTCCCGCAAAAAAGATTGGTGGCTACGACGGGATTCGAACCTGTGACCCCATCATTATGAGTGATGTGCTCTAACCAACTGAGCTACGTAGCCATCTTTTTCGCTCAACCTTCATCGGCGTTGCGGGGCGCATTATGCGTATATGGCCGATTTGCGTCAACAAGTTTTTTCCCGAAAAAGCGACTGAACGGGTTGTTTGACTGGGTTGTGAACATTATGGTGATAAATTCGGCAGATTAGGCCATTAACGGTTGAAAACATCCACAAAAAAGCGGGCCATCAGGCCCGCCGAAGGTTAAGCGCTGACGGTTTACTTATAAGCGGATTGGTGTACGCCTACGGCGCGGCCTGATGGGTCGTCCATCTTTTTGAAGGATTCGTCCCATTCAATGGCTTTTGCCGACGAGCAGGCTACGGAAGGGCCGCCAGGGACACATTCCGCTGCGCTTGGCAGTGGGAACAGTTCTTCGAAAATTTCGCGGTACAGGTAGCCTTCTTTGCTGTTTGGCGTGTTGTACGGGAAGCGGAAACGTGCGGTTTCAAGCTGTTGATCGCTAATCTGCTTGGCAGCGACTTCTTTTAGCGTATCGATCCAGCTGTAACCGACACCGTCGGAGAACTGTTCTTTCTGGCGCCAGGCCACGCTAGCTGGCAGGTAAGACTCGAAGCATTGGCGAATAATGTGCTTCTCCATCTTGCCGTTGCCGCACATTTTATCCTGTGGGTTGATGCGCATCGCCACGTCCAGGAAGCTTTTATCCAGGAACGGCACGCGGGCTTCTACACCCCAGGCAGACATCGCTTTGTTGGCGCGAGCGCAGTCGTACATATGCAGCGCCAGCAGCTTACGCACGGTTTCCTCGTGGAATTCTTTGGCATTTGGCGCCTTATGGAAGTACAGGTAGCCGCCGAACACCTCATCAGCCCCTTCGCCGGACAGCACCATCTTGATGCCCATCGCTTTAATCTTGCGTGACATCAGGTACATCGGCGTGGAGGCGCGGATGGTGGTGACGTCGTAAGTTTCGATGTGGTAGATCACATCGCGAATGGCATCCAGGCCTTCCTGTACCGTGAAGTGGATTTCATGGTGGACGGTACCAAGGTGGTTAGCGACCTCTTGAGCCGCACGCAGATCCGGGGAACCTTCCAGCCCGACGGCGAAGGAGTGCAGCTGTGGCCACCAGGCTTCACTGCGCTCATCATCTTCTACCCGGCGTGCGGCATATTTTTTGGTGATGGCGGAGATCACCGAGGAATCCAGCCCGCCGGAGAGCAGCACGCCATAAGGCACGTCGGACATCAGGTGGCTTTTGACCGACTCTTCCAGCGCGTTGCGCAGGGCGTTGGCATCGGTGACGTTGTCTTTGACGTTGTCATAGTCGAACCAGTCACGCTGGTAGTATTCGCGGATTTCACCGTCCTGGCTCCACAGGTAGCTGCCCGCCGGGAACTCTTTAATGCTGCGGCAGACCGGCACCAGCGCCTTCATCTCAGAAGCGACATACAGGTTGCCGTGCTCATCATGCCCCATATACAGCGGGATGATGCCGAGGTGGTCGCGGCCAATCAGGTAGGCGTCTTTTTCAGTGTCGTATAGGGCAAAGGCAAACATACCTTGCAGATCGTCCAGGAAGTTCGGGCCTTTTTCCTGATACAGCGCCAGGATCACTTCGCAGTCGGAGCCGGTCTGGAACTGATAATGTTCACCCAGTTGCTGACGCAGGGCCTGATGGTTATAAATTTCACCGTTAACCGCCAATACGTGGGTGTGTGCAGCGTTGTACAGCGGTTGTGCACCGTTATTCACATCAACAATCGACAGGCGCTCGTGAACCAGAATGGCTTTATCGCTGGCGAAAACACCGGACCAGTCTGGGCCGCGATGGCGCATCAGGCGCGACAGTTCCAACGCTCTTTTACGCAATTCAACCGGATCGGACTTCAGATCGAGCACACCGAAAATAGAACACATACAAACTCTCCTAACGACATTTTATGGCGGTGATGTGATGTACAGCGTGCCTGCATGTTCAGTAACGGTGCGGCTTTGCTGCCTTCTGATAATGAAAATGCGTCAAAAGCTGAGGTAGATGCAAGCGATTTAACGTTACGCTGAAAAATAGTCTTGGGGTGGGGTGCTAAAATTAGCGGATATGCATTTTTTAGCGGTAAAAATTGACGAATATCTAATTTATTACCGAATGAGGCGAGGGCGAGATAAATTTTCAGACATTTTGATGATCGATGTTTCCCCTCACCCCAACCCTCTCCCACAGGGAGAGGGAGCCAGCGCAGAGTCGTTGTCACGTGCAGAAGTTTGATCTGCAATAAGGGGGATGTTTAAGGCGAACCTTTGCTACTGAGGGAAGAACGCCAAAACATCAGCGAACTGGATCGGTCCCCTCTCCCTGTGGGAGAGGGTTAGGGTGAGGGGCCATTGCTTGCGGCTTAAAAAATGGTGATATCCGCCACGGAAGGGAAGATATGGCTCGGGCGGAACGGCATGGATTCAACATCGTCCAGGTTTGAGACACCAGACAGCACCAGCACGGTTTCCAACCCGGCCTGGAAGCCAGCCAGGATATCGGTGCGCAGGTTGTCCCCGACAATCACCGTCTCTTCCGAATGTGCCTGCATCTTGTTCAGCGCGGCGCGGATAATCCACGGGCTAGGCTTGCCGACATAAAACGGCTTACGGCCGGTGATCTTCTCGATCGGCGCACACAAAGCCCCACAGGCCGGTGTGAAACCATGGCCATGGGTATCCGGGTTGGTGGCAATAAAGCGTGCCCCGTTGTTCACGAAGAAGGCCGCTTTATGCATCATGTCCCAGTTGTAGGAACGGGTCTCACCCACGATCACGAAATCCGGGTTGATATCGGTGATGGTAAAGCCGGCTTTGTAGAGTTCGTGGATCAGTGCGCCTTCGCCCACCACATAGGCTTTTTTACCTTCCTGGCGGCGCAGGAAATCGGCCGTCGCCATCGCTGAGGTATAAAAAGCGCTTTCTGGCACGTCCAGGCCAGCGGCGGCAAAGCGGTTGGCCAGGTCCTGGGCGGTTTGCGATGGGTAGTTGGTTAGCACCACCAGCGGCATTCCCTGCTCCTGAATACGAGCCAGGAACAGATCGGCTCCAGGGATCGGGGTATTGTCATGCAGCAGCACGCCGTCGATGTCACATATCACGTTTTTGATAGTCATTGTTGCTGGTCTCATGATAAACGGCAGGGCAAAAAAGCCAGAAGTGCATCCCTGCCAAACAGGCAGTTTAACTTTCTAACAGCCGTTGGAGAAGTACACCGTTGAGCATTGCCCGTTTTGCCAGGGCAAAAGCGCCGATCGCTGAACGATGATTGAGTTCGGAAGTGACCACCGGCAGGTTTCTGCGGAAATCCTTCAGCACCTGGGTGTTGATGCAGCTTTGGATGGCGGGTAACAGCACTTTGTCCGCTTCGGTGATTTCACCGGCGATCACCACTTTTTGCGGGTTGAACAGGTTGATGGCGATGGCTACCGCCTTGCCCAGATAGCGGCCAACGTGTTCGATCACTTCGCTGGCCAGCAAATCTCCGCGATTGGCGGCTTTGCAGATGGCGGCAATGCTACAGTCTTCCAGCGTCATTTTGCTTGGGTAGCCCTGACTCAGCAGGTGGCGTACGCGTTGTTCGATAGCAGCGTTGGCCGCCACGGTTTCCAGGCAGCCGAAGTTACCGCAGTGGCAGCGCTCGCCGAGGGGATCGATTTGAATATGACCAATCTCCCCCACGTTGCCGTTATTGCCGAGGAAGATTTTGCCGTTGACGATGATCCCGGCCCCGGTGCCCCGGTGCAGGCGCACCAGAATGGAGTCTTCACAATCCCGGGTAGCCCCGAAGTAGTGCTCCGCCAAGGCCAGGCTGCGGATATCGTGGCCGACAAAACTGGTGACGTTGAAGCGTTGCTGCAGACTTTCGACCAACGCCCAGTTATCGACGCTGATGTGCGGCATATAGCGCACTACACCTAAAGCCGGATCGACCAGGCCGGGCAGGATCACGGCAATGGCGATCAGTTCGCGCAGTTTGCGCTGGTAGCTTTCGATAAACTGCGCAATGGCGTTGAGCAGTGCGTTTTCCAGTGTCTCCTGGGTGCGTTCCGGCAGAGGGTAGTGCTCCTCGCCGAGCGACTTACCGCCCATATCGTACAGGGTGATGGTGGCATCATGGCGGCCCAGGCGGACGGCAACGGTGTGGAAATTGCGGGTTTCACTGACAATGGAAATGGCACGGCGGCCACCGGTGGAGGCTTGCTGATCGACCTCTTTGATCAGCCCGCGCTCCAACAGTTGGCGAGTAATTTTAGTGACGCTGGCGGGGGCTAGCTGGCTGAGTTCGGCAATCTGAATGCGCGAGATCGGGCCTTGCTGGTCGATCAGGCGATATACTGCTGCGCCGTTAAGTTGCTTAACTAAGTCAACATTCCCTATTTGTGCTTGTCCGCCAGTGCTCATCAATAATTCTACTCGCTGTTCATGGATTAAACCTCGTTGCCGTTAACGAGGGTCTTGGTGATTTGGTAATCACGGGTAAAGGCGGTCAGGTTGGCGACCTTGCCTGCTTCGATGGTGCCTAAACGCTGTTCGACACCGATAGCGCGAGCCGGGTAGAGCGTTGCCATACGCAGCGCTTCGTCCAGTGCGATACCGACATGCTCTACGCTGTTCTGCACCGCTTCGATCATGGTCAGTGCGGAACCGCTCAGTGTGCCGTTTTCGTCAACGCACAGGCCGTCACGATAATAAATGGTTTTACCCGCGAAAATAAACTGATCGATATCCGCGCCTGCTGGTGCAGTAGCATCGGTGACCAGCACCAATTTATCACCTTTTACCCGCTTGGCGTTACGGATACTCGCCCAGGCCACGTGGTGCCCATCGGCAATGATGCCGGTATACACTTCTGGCGTGTCGAAGATCGCGCCCATCAGGCCCGGCTCGCGGCCACTGATGTACGGCATGGCATTGTACAGATGGGTGGCGAAGGTAATGCCTGCGGCGAAACCCACGCGTGCCTGATCGTAAGTGGCGTTGGAGTGGCCTGCGGACACCACGATCCCGGCGTCGCTCAGCTGTTTGATAAAGTGTGGTTCCACCATTTCTGGCGCCAGGGTCACTTTGCTGATCACGTCGGCATTGGCACACAGGTAGTCGATCATCTCGCTGGTAGGCTTGCGGATAAACGCCGGGTTGTGGGTGCCTTTCTTCTCCAGGCTCAGGTACGGCCCTTCCAGATGCAGGCCAAGGGCCTGATTGGGATGGTTCTTCAGATAAGCGCGCATCACGTTGATGCCGTGCTTCATATAATCGTCGCTGCAGGTGATCAGCGTTGGCAGATAGCTGGTACAGCCGGATTTCTCGTTGGCATGCTGCATGATTTCCAGCGTGGTTTCCGAGATGGCTTCCAGTGAGTCGTTAAACTGCACGCCGCCGCAGCCGTTAAGCTGCACGTCGATAAAACCGGGGGCTAGGATGGCGCCACCCAGATCGCGCGTTTCGATGCCTGCTGGCAGCTCGGCCAGTGGGCAGACTCGTTCAATCAGGCCATCAGCAATCACTACCGCATGGTCATCAAGCACGTCGTGGCCGGTAAAAATCCGGCATTGGGTTAAAGCGAACATGTAGCCCCCTGCAAAAAATTAAAGACTATTAACGCTTTCCGCTTCCAACTCGCGGAAATACTTAACGGTTTTCACCTTCAGTTCCATGGTGGACGGTTCGTCACAAACTACCACGGCTTTGGCATGCAGCTGCAGGCAACTGATGGTCCACAGGTGGTTGATGCTGCCTTCCACTGCGGCTTCCAGCGCCTGTGCCTTGCCACGGCCGGTGACCAGGATCATCACTTCTTCCGCATCCAGCAGGGTACCTACGCCAACGGTCAGGGCATATTTTGGCACCTGGCTCACGTCACCGTCGAAGAAGCGGGAGTTGGCGATGCGGGTCTCTTCGGTCAGCGTTTTGATACGGGTGCGTGAAGCCAGTGAAGAGGCTGGTTCGTTGAACGCAATGTGGCCATCGAAGCCTACGCCGCCCATGAACAGGTTAACTTTACCGTAGGATTTCATCTTGGCTTCGTACTGACGGCACTCTTCGTCAACGTCTGGTGCGTTGCCGTTCAGCAGGTTGATATTTTCACGTGGGATATCAACGTGGTCGAAGAAGTTACGGTACATGAAGGTGTGGTAGCTTTCCGGGTGTTCCTGCGGCAGGCCAACATACTCGTCCATGTTGAAGGTCACGACGTGCTTGAAGCTGACTTCACCGGCTTTGTGCATCGCGATCAGGTGTTTGTAGGCTTCCAGCGGGGTGCCACCGGTTGGCAGGCCAAGGACGAACGGGCGATCTGCGGTCGGTTTGAAGGCGTTGATACGCTGAACGATATGGCGCGCGGCCCATTTGCCGACTTGAGTAGTGTCTTGTAGTGGGATAAGTCTCATCGTACACCTCTAGGTAGAATAAACTGTGTCTATACTGGTACGGGCAACAACCGTAGCTTAAAGCGTAACTCAGCTTTGTGAAGCGGGTATTCGGGATTACTGCTCGTTGATTTTTTGAATGATAAAATAAGTTTTGTGCGATGGCTAGCAATGTGGCAGTTTAACACTACTTTTTGGTGACATTTGTCACAAAAAAGGAGGTTTTAATTTGCGATACGAAATAATTTTTTTACACTCCGCATGAGTGATACGTGCCAAGCGTTATTTCTAAAAAGGTAGTGAGTTATCTCAATAAACTGCCAATAGGGTCCGGCATCGGACGAATAGGGGGAAAAGGTGAACATTCTTAGTTATTTACAAAAGGTGGGTCGGGCCTTGATGGTTCCGGTAGCCACACTGCCTGCCGCGGCCATCCTGATGGGTGTCGGCTACTGGATTGACCCGGTTAGCTGGGGTGGGGACAATGCTCTGGCAGCCTTGTTCATCAAATCTGGTGCGGCCATTATCGATCATATGTCGGTCCTGTTCGCCATTGGTGTGGCTTACGGTATGTCCAAAGACAAAGACGGTGCTGCTGCACTGACCGGTTTTGTCGGCTTCCTGGTAGTGACCACGCTGTGTTCACCTGCCGCCGTGTCAATGATTCAGAAGATCCCTCTCGATCAGGTTCCAGCCGCCTTTGGCAAAATTGAGAACCAGTTCGTGGGTATCCTGGTGGGTATCATTTCTGCCGAAGTCTACAACCGTTTCAGCGGTGTTGAACTGCCGAAAGCGCTGTCATTCTTCAGCGGCCGCCGTCTGGTGCCAATCCTGATCTCCTTCCTGATGATCCTGGTTGCCTTCATCCTGATGTACATCTGGCCGGTGGTGTTCAACGGTCTGGTCAGCTTCGGTGAACAGATCCAAAAGCTCGGCTCTGCCGGTGCCGGTATCTACGCTTTCTTCAACCGTCTGTTGATTCCGGTCGGTCTGCACCATGCGCTGAACTCGGTATTCTGGTTTGACGTTGCCGGTATTAACGATATTCCTAACTTCCTGGGTGGCTCGCAGTCTATCGAAGCGGGTAAAGCCACTGTCGGTATCACCGGCCGTTACCAGGCAGGCTTCTTCCCAATCATGATGTTCGGTCTGCCAGGTGCAGCACTGGCCATCTACCACTGCGCGCGTCCTGAGAACAAAGCGAAAGTGTTGGGTATCATGATGGCGGGGGCGTTTGCTGCCTTCTTCACCGGGATCACCGAGCCGCTGGAATTCTCCTTCATGTTCGTTGCGCCTGTGCTGTATGTGATCCACGCCATTCTGACCGGTATCTCCGTGTTCATCGCGGCCAGCATGCAGTGGATTGCCGGTTTTGGCTTCAGTGCCGGTCTGGTGGATATGGCGTTGTCAACGCGTAACCCACTGGCGACTCACTGGTACATGCTGATCCCGCAAGGCCTGGTGTTCTTCGCTATTTACTACGTGGTGTTCCGCTTCACCATCAAAAAATTCAACCTGATGACCCCAGGCCGTGAACTGGCGGTTGCCGGTGACGAAACCGACGGTTATGACGTGGATACCGCTGCGGGTAAAAACGAAGATGAAACCACTACCCTGGCTCGTCGCTATGTGAGCGCCATCGGGGGTTCTGACAACCTGACCGGGATTGATGCCTGTATCACCCGTCTGCGTTTGAACGTCAAAGATTCTGCGTTGGTGAACGATGCTCTGGCTAAACGCCTGGGTGCTTCTGGCGTGATCCGTCTGAACAAGCAAAGCGTGCAGGTGATTGTCGGGACTCGTGCCGAACTGATTGCCAGTGCGATGACTAAAGTGATTGCAGCAGGCCCGGTAGCGGCAGCCTCTGCTCCAGCCGCCGCAGCCGCTGCGGCAGAAGTTAAACCGCAGGCTGTTCCTAACGTTGCTAAAACCGTGTTGGAAGCGCTGGTGGCGCCGGTAACCGGTGAAGTGGTGGCTCTGGATCAGGTGCCGGACGAAGCCTTCGCCAGCAAAGCGGTCGGTGACGGTGTGGCTATTCGCCCAACCGATAAAACCGTCGTGGCGCCAGCTGATGGCACCGTGGTGAAGATCTTCAACACCAACCACGCTTTCTGCCTGGAAACAGACAAGGGCGCGGAGATCGTCGTGCACATGGGTATCGACACCGTGGCGCTGAACGGTCAGGGCTTCAAACGCCTGGTGGAAGAGGGTGCTGAGGTGAAAGCAGGCCAACCTATCCTGGAAATGGATCTGGAATACCTGAACGCCAACGCGCGCTCGATGATCAGCCCGGTAGTGGTCAGCAATGCTGACGACTATGCTGGCCTGACGGCGCTGGCAACCGGCAATGTGGTTGCTGGTCAAACCAAGTTGTTTGAGATCCAGAAATAAGTTGGGTTTAACCCTGGCTCCGCCCGGGCGTTAAACGGGCGGTAAGCAGTATCAGCGGGAAAAGAGCGATCTTTTCCCGCTTTTTTTGTTTTTGCAGCACGGGAACTTGACGAATAACGGTTGTTTCTGGGCGCGGCTTATTGGAACATAGAAGGTTATATGTGTAGCGCTTTGCATTTGAGGAATAGTGACATGAGTGAGGCAGAAGCCCGCCCAACCAATTTTATCCGTCAGATCATTGATGAAGATCTGGCATCAGGGAAGCATACGTCGGTTCATACACGTTTCCCACCGGAGCCTAATGGCTATCTGCATATCGGCCATGCCAAGTCCATTTGCCTGAACTTTGGCATCGCCAAGGATTATCAGGGCCAATGTAACCTGCGTTTCGATGACACCAACCCGGTAAAAGAAGACATCGAATTTGTCGACTCCATCAAGCACGATGTGGAGTGGTTAGGCTTTACCTGGAGCGGCGACGTTCGTTATTCCTCGGACTATTTCGATCAACTGCACCAGTATGCGGTTGAGCTGATCAACAAAGGCCTGGCCTATGTTGACGAGCTTTCTCCCGAGCAAATCCGTGAATACCGTGGCTCGCTGACGGCTCCGGGCAAAGACAGCCCGTACCGTACCCGCACGGTTGAAGAGAACCTGGCGCTGTTTGAGAAGATGCGTAACGGCGAGTTTGCCGAGGGTACCGCTTGCCTGCGCGCCAAGATCGATATGGCCTCGCCGTTTATCGTGATGCGCGATCCGGTGATCTACCGCATCAAGTTTGCGGAACACCACCAGACCGGGAACAAATGGTGCATCTACCCGATGTACGATTTCACCCACTGCATTTCCGATGCGCTGGAAGGGATCACCCATTCGCTGTGTACCCTGGAGTTCCAGGATAACCGCCGTCTGTACGACTGGGTGCTGGATAACATCACCATCCCTTGCCATCCGCGTCAGTACGAGTTCTCACGCCTGAATCTCGAATACGCCATCATGTCCAAGCGTAAGCTGAGCCAGCTGGTGACCGAGAAGATCGTTGAAGGCTGGGATGACCCACGTATGCCAACCGTGTCCGGCCTGCGTCGTCGTGGCTATACGGCCGCCTCCATTCGCGAGTTCTGCCAGCGTATCGGCGTCACCAAACAGGACAATAACGTCGAGATGATGGCGCTGGAGTCCTGTATTCGTGACGATCTGAATGAGCACGCACCGCGCGCCATGGCCGTGCTGGATCCGGTGAAGGTGATCATCGAGAACATGTCGCAAGACGTGGAAATGGTGACCATGCCTAATCACCCGAACCAGCCGGAGATGGGCAGCCGTGAAGTGCCGTTCAGCCGCGAAGTGTATATCGATCGTGCAGACTTCCGTGAAGAAGCCAACAAGCAGTACAAACGTCTGGTGCTGGGCAAAGAAGTGCGCCTGCGCAATGCGTATGTGATCAAGGCTGAACGCGTAGAGAAGGATGCAGAGGGTGAAATCACCACCATTTTCTGCACCTACGATCCCGATACGCTGAGCAAAGATCCTGCCGATGGCCGCAAGGTGAAAGGCGTGATCCACTGGGTGTCTGCTGCACACGCCTTACCGGCAGAAATTCGCCTGTACGATCGTCTGTTCAGCGTGGCTAACCCGGCGGCGGCAGAGGACTTCCTCGCCACCATCAACCCGGAATCGCTGATTATCAAGCAAGGCTTTGTTGAGCCAAGCCTGGCAACTGCCCAGCCGGAGAAAGCCTACCAGTTCGAGCGTGAAGGCTATTTCTGCGCCGACAGCCGCCATTCTACGGCCGATCGTTTGGTGTTTAACCGCACCGTAGGCCTGCGTGACACCTGGGCCAAGATTGGCGCTTAAGCTTAGCCAAGCCTAGCGTGTTTCCTTGCCTGTTTGTCTCTTGATCGGATCTTCTGGTCAAGAGACATCTTCTGTTTTGCTTTGAATGCTACCCTCATGTCGTTTCCCTTCCCGCTGACTGTCCCTGATTTTGGTCATTTGGCCTGCGTGCTGTTAACTGTCACTCTACGCCCATAATAAAATCAGGGTAATAAACTCGCGGGATTTATCTGGCCTGCATTTTATTTTGCGTAAATTTTGAGTCGCTCACCTTGGCTTATTCCTATTACTAAATATCGAAATAACGAAAGGTTGCGACCACTTATACTTATATTTTGGCGCTCTGCGTATTAGCCATAAATTCATTGATCTGCGTTTGTTGATCGGCTATTCTTGCCCGAAATACAGGGTGGTAAATAATAATCAGCATGCTTTAATAAAGGCATATTTTATTGTGTCTTTATACTAAGCATGGTTATTTTCTATCAAGATAGATAATGCCAAGGCTGATTTATACTCACTATATAAGGATTATGTTGTGAAAAAGCTTACTGTTTCTCAAGCCAACTCAATCGTCGGCGGTACCTGTAAAACCTGTACTACCAAATATGTCGCCTCTGGTTTTAAGTGCAATATGGTAACAACCTGTACCGACAAAACCGGTAAAGTCATCAGCCAGGACTCTAAACCTACTGCGCTGGCCAATTGCGGTATTATTGAGCAGTAATACTGAGTAAAGGTTTCCTGCTGCCACCGTCCTTACTACCTTTGAATAGAGGGGTGTTGAGTCCGAGTTACGCTCAAGCCTGTGTCCAGTAAGGGCGGATAACGTGGACCCTTATTCAGCGTTTATTTCAGTGCTGATGCGACTTTTTCGTGTCAGCCTGTTTCGCAACGATAAAGCTAATTAGCAGGCCTTTTTAGGACGAGTTTTTATGTTCAGAACCCCTCTGTTTATTACCCTGTATACGTTAGTGGTTATTATTGTTTCATCACTTATGACGACAGCCTATTTTCACTATTTTGTATTGAATACTAATGACGATCAGCAAAGCCTGATCGCTTTCGATAATAATAAGGTTAATAATAGTCCGATCAAAGAAGGCAATACCCTTATCGAACTCTTCTCTTATGGCTGCCACTACTGCGCCCTGAATGAAGAAAACCTGGATAAGCTGGAAGCGCGGATGCCTGCCGGGAGCAAGTTGGTCCGTTTGCATATCAATAACGAGCAGATGAATGGTTTGGCCAGTTTTTCCTCGTTGTTTGCGACGTTAACGATAATGGGCATTGAACCGCAGCACCGTCAAAGCGCTTATGACGCAATTATCCGGGACAAGGTCGATCTGAGTAACCCTAAAAATCGTGATATCTGGCTTCAGGAGCAAAACATCGATCCCGCGGAGTACGTCCGTGTTAGCCAGACCCCGCAGGTGAAAGCCTTGCTGAGCTATATGACCGAGGTCTCCCGCTATTACAACATAGACGCAACGCCGAGCTTTATCGTCAACAGGAAATGGTTGGCACTGCAGGATCGTGAGTTCCCCGAGTTTGCTGACCACCTGTTGTCGCTGTTACAGCATGACAAACCGCTGGAGCCCTAATGCGTTTCTTTGCTGTGTGGGCCTATCTGGCATGGCGAAATAGCCTGGCAACGCTGATGCGTAGTCTGGCGCCCTTGCGCAAAGCACAGAGAGGTGCCGTCTGTTGGTTATTGCAGCACGGTGATTATCGTTGGTTTCTTGTGCTGGCGGCGTGGGGCAGAAGGTTGCGGCTGGGAGACCGAGGGGAGCGTAGGCGTGCTTTCGTGGCCGCCGCCAATAAGCAGTGCTTGCTTGGCGATGGCCGTAAATTGGATTTTGCCGGGATGAGCTATCGTCGGCGGCTATTGGATCTGGCCGCTACCTATGGGCAAAGCCCACAGATACAGGCTCAGATGGAGCGTTGTAAAGCACAGTTGAATGCCGTGGTGGAGCCTTTGCATCAAGCTGGTTCGCCGGTGGTGCTAGCTCCGTTGCATATGGTTTCCGATGTGTTGGCCGGGATGGTTGGGGGCGCGGCTTTCCCTGGTCAGGCAACGGTGATCGTTTCCAGCAGTGTGGAAATCTATCAGGAACAAGTCCGTCAGCTAGGAAAGGTCAATCTTGCTTATTGTTCGATCCATGACGATAGCCGGGAAATTGCCGGCAACCTGATGGCGGCGATCATGGAGGCAGCGGATCATCAGCGGAACATCATGATCTTCCCTGATATCACCCCCGATTACACCGTCAATGCCAATACGGCAGCAACGGCAAAACTACCTTGTCGGCTTTTTGATCGCCCTGCCAATCTGCACAGCGGAGTGATACGCATTGCCCGGGCGTTATCGGCGCAGGTGGTTTTTTATTACCTGTATTACGACCAGGAACTCAAAATCCATATTGAGCCACCGGTTCAGGCTCGCAGCCTGAAGGCCAGGCTGCCGGAAATCATTGAAGCGTCGATAGCTCGGCATCCTGAAGACTGGCTGTTATGGCACTTGCATTCGTTATTTTTTATCAATGAATAATCTGGAAATTGAAGAAGTCAGATCATGGAAAAGATAATCCCGACGCAGGTTTTTCAAGGTGAAACCAATGAGTGTGGGTTGGCCTGCATCGCCATGCTGGCGCAGACGCAGGGCATCGATGCCCCGCTGGAGAACTTGCGTGAACGCTATCCAGCGTCGCAGCATGGCACCTCGTTGACCACGTTATGTACCATTCTCTCTGAGCTGGCCATACCCGCTTACCCGGTGATTTTCGACCATGGTGAGCTGGCGGAGCTGCCGTTGCCTGCCATTTTACACTACGGTGCCAGCCACTATGTGCTGTTGGCGTACCGCCAAGGCAACTATATTTGTGTGATGAACCCGGCGATAGGCCAGCAGCTGTTGCCCATCGATGCATTAAAACTGGAAATCAGCGGCTACGCGCTGGTGCTGGACAGTGAAAGACAACCCGACCCAAAGGCACAGGCTGATAAAAAGCGCAGTACGGGTTTTAAAGCCCTGGAGTGCATGAGCCTGAAAGAGACCGCCAGAATGCCGGGTATCTATCGGCTGATGGTGCTGGCCTTTTTGATTTCCTTAACCCTGTTCATCATGCCGACGATGGTAGGCAGCGCCATCAATCAGGTTTACTCCTCGGCGGGTGACGCCGACTTCCCGTATTTCTATTTCCTGCTGGCGTTTTTTGTTTCTACCCTGCTAGCCTTCGCCGTGCGTTGGGTTACGGAGCGGTTTATCAAACGCTTTGTGGTGGTCAACAGCGTTGCCGGTTTCTCGCGGTTACTCGGTAATTCGCTCAACTTCTTTGCCAAACGCGCACCGGGCGACGTGTTCAGCCGCTTTTCCAACTGGCAGCTTGCGTCCGGCATCAAGATTGAGCTGGATAACGGCCTGCGTACCGATTGGATTATCGGTGCTATCGCGTTAGGCGTTATGTGTTACATGAGCCCGCTGCTGGCGATGGTCTCTGGCGTTGGCGTGACGCTAATGGGATTGATCAGCATCTGGGCCATCTATCGCGATCGCTATTACACCCAGCAGTTGCAGGTAAAAACGGCGGAGCAAAGCGATTTTATTCTGGAAAGCATTCAGGGTTTTTCCACCATCAAATCCGCTGGGCTGGACAGCCAGCGCAAAAGCGTGTTTGCCCGCTACGCGCTGTCTCTGTTTACCTGCCAGCAGCAGCAGAGGATCTATGAGCAGGTCAAAAGCAGCCTGTATCAGTTGATCGGTAGCCTGGAGATGGTGTTTTTCATGCTGCTGGCGTTGCCATTGTTGAAAAAGGGGGGCCTGACGCTGGGGGAGTTTTTTGCCTACAGTTTTGTGCGGGAGATTTTCACCTCGTATATCACCAAAATATTCTACGCCATTTTGCAAAAGAACCAGCTGCACGTCATTGATACCCGTGCGCGGGATCTGTTTCCTTCCAGTTCAGAGCATGAAGCGGCACCTAAAACGCTCCCGCAGTTCAGCTCTCGGTTGAGTTTTCGCCATATTGTCTTTGCCTACGATGCCCAGTTGCCGGTGCTGCATGATTTGTCGATATCGCTGCAACCCGGCCAACGGATTGCCATTGTCGGGGAGTCGGGGACGGGCAAAAGCACGCTGCTGAAAGTGATGACCGGCCTGATGGCTCCGCAGCAAGGTGAGGTGGTGGTCGATGGTCAACCGGTCGATTATCGGCAGCTACACACCTTGTTCTTCCTGCAAAGTCAGGAAGATATTTTGTTCAATGCCTCGGTGCTAGAGAACATCACGCTGTTTGATGAGAACGTGGATGAGCATCAACACCAGCGGATTAAACGTTCCCTTGAGGGGCTGAATCTGCACTCGGTCGTTGAAAAACTGCCGGGTGGCCTCAACGCCCTGATCCGTGAAAGCCATGCCGGGTTATCCCTGGGGCAGCGCCAACGCCTGTTGCTGGCACGGGCAATGTACAGCAACTGCCCGGTGCTGGTGCTGGATGAACCCACGGCCAACCTGGATGAAAATACGGCGCATCAGGTGATGACGACCTTGCTTGCCCATTGCCGTGAACATCAAAAAACGCTGATCACCGTGACACACAGCGAAAGCGTGCTGTCGATGTTTGATCGGGTTTATCGCATGGACAATGGGGGGATGGCGCAGGTTGATACCCTGTTCGCATCGCAACCAGACCTGACAGCGGCAGCATACTCATGAAAATTAAAATGACAGGGACGAAGTTGCTGATGGTGGTATTGGCATTGGCCGCATTGAGCGGTGCGGTTGTCTGGTATTTCATGACGCCAACATCAGAGGGTGCCCTCAATACTGCCGAAATTACCCGTGGTGACATTGAGAAAACGGTGCTGGCTACCGGGGTACTTAAACCGTTGCTGCAAGTCAGCGTCGGGGCGCAGGTCAACGGGCAACTGCAAAAGCTGTATGTGAAACAGGGGGATCGCGTCACTCGCGGGCAACTGTTGGCGGAGATTGATCCTACGTTGCAGCAGAATGCGCTGCGTAAATCAGAAGCGGCATTACAAAGCGCGCAGGCGCAGAAACAGGTCACTCAGGCGATGCTTAAACAGTATCAGCAGGAACTGACCCGGCAGCGCAGAATGGATCGCGAAGGCTCCGGCATAAAAAGTGAGTTGCAGAAAGCCCAGGCCCAGCTCCAGACGCAGGTCGCCCAGCTAAAGGTGAATGATGCCCAAATCGTTCAGGCGCAGATGGAGCTGGAAACGGCCCGCGCCAACCTGGGCTTTACCCGCATTGTCGCGCCGATTGATGGTGAAGTGTTGGGGATTGTCACCAAAGAGGGGCAAACCATTGTCTCTTCTCAAACCGTACCCACCATTTTGGTGTTGGCGGATGTCGATACCATGTCAGTGCATACCCGTATTTCAGAAACGGACATCCTCAAGGTTCGCGTTGGGCAGCCCCTGTGGTTTTACGTGGTTGCCGATCCGAAAAAGCGCTATGAGAGTGTGATGGGATCGATCCAGGAAGCGCCTGGCGAGGCCTTGCTGGACGACAGCCTTGCGACTTCCTCCAGCCAACAAGCCTCTGCGGTGTATTACAACGGCGTATTTGTGATCGCCAACGCCCAGCGTTTGCTACGAACCTCAATGACTGCCCAGGTGTTTATCATCACCGAACAGGCCAGGAATATCCTGCGAGTGCCGGTTGCCGCCTTTGGTGCACAGCGGGATGCAGACCGCTATCAGGTGCAGGTGATGAATGGCAAGCAGCTTGAGCTACGTTGGGTCCGTATTGGGCTTAATGACCGGCAGTTTGCCGAAGTCAAAGAAGGGCTCAACGAGGGAGATCGCGTGGTGTTGAGCTCCTCGGTGACGGGAAGCGATCATCATGGCTGAACATAATGAGCCTTTGATCGCCCTGCGCGGCGTATCCCGCCATTTTGTGTCCGGATTGCAGACGGTGGCGGTGTTGAAATCTATCTCACTCACCATTCAGCGGGGTGAAATGGTGGCGATCATTGGCGCTTCCGGATCGGGTAAATCCACGCTGATGAATATTATCGGCTGCCTGGATAAGCCGACGCAGGGGGAGATGTCCATCAAGGGTATTTCCACCCTCCAGGCCAGTAGCGAACAGTTGGCTCAATTACGCAGCCAGTACATTGGATTTATTTTCCAGCGCTATCATTTGATGCCGTACCTCAGCGCCGCTGAAAACGTCGCCATCCCGGCTCTGTATACGGCGATGCCGACGGCTGAACGTCAGCAACGGGCCGAGTATTTACTGACCCGGCTTGGGTTGCAGCAGCGTATCCATTACAAACCGGCCCAGCTTTCCGGTGGCCAGCAACAGCGGGTCAGTATTGCCCGGGCACTGATGAACGGGGCGGAAATCATTCTGGCTGACGAACCGACGGGGGCGCTCGATCGTGCCAGCGGCCAGGAGTTAATGGGGATCCTGCACGCGCTGCACCAGGCAGGACACACTCTGATTATCGTGACCCATGATCGTGATATCGCCAACCAGGCACAGCGCATCATTGAAATCAGCGACGGTGAGATTATTTCCGATAAGGCCAATCATGCCGTCGCGCCGTTGGAGGCCCCGCCAGCGCTGCCGGTTGCGGTGGCTACTGGCCGTACAAGGTTTTGGCAAAGCGTGAAAGAGGCCGTCAAGATGGCCTGGCGGGCCTTGTTGGGGCACCGCGCCCGGGCCTTTCTGTCGATGCTGGGCATCATCATCGGTATCTCTTCGGTGGTGTCATCCATGGCGGTCGGGGAAGGGGCTAGGCAAAGTATTCTCAATGAGATCAGCCAGCTGGGCACCAGTACGCTGGAGATCCGGCCGGGACTGGGCTGGGATAATCTCCGCCCCGATTTTGCGCGGGCGCTCACGGTGTCCGATGTCGAACTGCTGGCGGAGCAACCTTATGTCGATAGCGTGTCGCCGTTGGTCAGCAATACGGTAAAAGCGGTACGGGGAGGCAAGCAGGCCATGGTGTCGATTTCCGGCATCAGCAACGCGTATTTTCGCGTGCAGGGCCTGCATTTCCTCTCCGGCAACGGCTTTACCGGGCGCGATCTGGACGAGCGTGAACCGGTGGTGATCATCGATCCAGAACTGCGCGCCACGCTGTTTGAACCGGATGAACTGCCCGAGGGGGAGATCATCCAGTTGGCGGGGACGCCTTATCGGGTGATCGGTATTGCCGAGCGTAAAGGCGGCAAGTTCAGCGGCATGATGCTTGGGGCGTGGATGCCATACACCGCGTTGCTGGAACGTATGTCCGGCAATATGCCGATCGAATCGATAACCCTGCGGGTCAATGACGGTATTTCATTGCGTGAGGTGCAAGGCCGGGTAGAAGCATTACTGGAGCAGGCGCATGGCCAGCGTGACTTTTTCACCCAGACCAATGACCAGATGACGCAGGCCATCCGCAAGGCGTCGGACTCCATGACGCTGCTAATTACCGCCATCGCCGGAATTTCCCTGCTGGTGGGGGGCGTTGGCGTGATGAATATCATGCTGGTCTCCGTGACCGAACGAACCCATGAGATCGGCATCCGCCTGTCGGTTGGGGCGCGTCCTGCGGATATTATGCGCCAGTTCCTGATCGAAGCGATGGTGATCTGTTCGCTGGGTGGGCTGATTGGCATTATCGGTGCCGGGCTGGCCGGGGTGATTTTCTCCTGGGTAACGCAGGAGTTTTCCATGATCTTTACCTGGCCACCGATGGTGCTGGCCTGCGGATTCTCGGCGCTGATCGGCCTGGGATTTGGCTTTTTCCCAGCGCGTAATGCAGCGCGCCTTCACCCTACGGAGGCGCTGGCACGCGAATGATGATGGGCAAACTTTCCTGGATACTGCTATTCCCCTTATTGCTGACGGGGTGTGGCTCATTAGTCAAAAGTGACTATCAGCAGCCCATGCTTTCTGTGCCCTCCGAATGGCGGCAGCAGGAGAGCGGGGCAGGTTATTTACAGCACAGCCAACGCTGGTGGGACAGCTTTGACGATCCACAGCTCTCGACACTGATTGGTCGGGTGCTGACCAGTAACAACGATCTGGCGATTGCCGGATTGCAGCTACAGCAGGCGCGGCTGGCTGCGGGGTTAACGAATACCAACCTGACGCCGGACGTGGCGGTTAGCGGCGGCGCCAGCAATGAAAAAAACCTGCGCAGCAATACCACCCCGACGGAGTCTTACCGCACCTCGCTGGATCTGAGCTATGAACTGGATTTGTGGGGCAAGCTGGCGCGGGCCAGAGAGCAGGCTCAGTGGCAGGTTGAGGCCTCGGAGCAGGATCGGCAAAACACCGCGCTGATATTGATCGGTGATACCGCGCGCTATTACTGGCAGATCGCCAGCTTCAATCAGCAGATCACGCAACAGCAAACCGGGCTGGAAATCAGTAAGCAGACGCTCGACATGGTGCAGTCCCGTTACGCAGCAGGCGCGGCTGGGCAACTTGATGTATTGCAGGCTCAGCAATCGGTGATCGAGCGTGAAAACCGTCTGCGCCTGTTGCAACAACAGCGCGAGGAGGCCCGCAACGCGTTGGCCATCCTGTTCAACCGTTCGCCCACCGATCGTCAGGTAGAGCGATCTTCTCTGGACACCCACCAGGATGTACCGATAGCCAAGATGCTGCCGGTTGAGGTTATCGCCCGCCGCCCGGATGTGAAAGCGGCGGAAAGCCAGCTGCGCGCGGCGTTGGCAGGTTCGGATGTGGCCCGCCTTGGCTTTTATCCGACGCTTTCGCTGAGTGCCTCACTCGGGGCTGCCAGTCATGTTTTCCAGCAGTGGTTCAGTAACCCGGCCAGAACACTGGGCGCTAACGCTGCCTTACCGTTTGTGGAATGGAACACCGTACAACTGACCATCGAAAAGTCGGATCTGGATGTCAGGCAGGCGGCGATTGTGTTTCGCAGCACGGTCTACAGCGCCTTATCCGATGTGGATAACGCCATGACGCAGCGGCTTGGCTATCAGCAGCAAAGAAAAAACCAGCAGCAGAATCTGCAGCTAGGCCAGCAGCGTTTAGCGCTGGCGACTAGCCAATACCAGGCGGGAGCCGTTTCTTTCCAGACTCTGCTGGATGCAGAAGATGCCCTGCTGACCATTGAAAATAATCTGGCGGATCTGCAGTACGGCTACCTCAATGCCACCATGAAACTCTGGCTGGCATTGGGTGGTGGTGTGGCAAAAGACAATGACAGGGAAAGGGGAAATCATGAATAAAGGTTTAATGCCGCGCCGAGTGGTGGTCACCGGTTACGGGGCGGTGACGCCGCTGGGAATGAATGCAGCGCAAAGCTGGGCGGCGATCATGGATTATCAGCTAGGTTACCGTTATTACGATAAATCCAGCGTCGGGATCCAGTCGCGTTTTCTGGGGCTGATCGACGAGGAGCCTAGCTTGAAAGGGGTTCCTGCGGCGATCCGTCGCCGTCTGCCGCGTTTTGCCCGGCTGGTGTTGGCAGCGGCCCGTGAGGCTATGGGCATGGCGTTTCAGGGCGACAGCCCGGCGGCCCATTACGATCTGCTGGAGTGCGGCACGATTATGGGCAGCGGCTGGGCGGGGCAGGATGAAACCCATATGAATTATGAAGGCTATCTGCGCACGGGTTTGGGGTCACCGTTTGGCTGTTTCCTGTCGATGCCGAATGCGGCTACGGCGGCGTGCAGCCTGTTCTGGGGCCTGCGCGGTTATCAAAACAGCCCGATTGCGGCCTGTGCGACCGGGACGATCGCCATCGGTGATGCTTTTGAGGTGATCCGCAGTGGTCGCGCCTCCATGATGCTTGCCGGGGCCGGGGAGTCGCTGCGTACCGATGCCGCAGTGTGGAACATCGACATCCTTCGTGCGTTGGCGAGCGAGCAGGAAGATATCCGCAAGGCCTGCTGCCCGTTCAGCCTGGATCGCAACGGTTTTGTGCTATCCGAAGGGGCGGCCGTTTTGTGCCTGGAGGAGCGGGAAGCCGCGCTGGCTCGCGGGGCAACTATCCTTGGCGAAATCAAAGGTTACGGTAATTATTCCGATGCCGTCGATTTTACTGCCCCAGCCGAAGACAAGCTTGCCCGGGTCAAGACTATCGCGCGAGCATTGGATCAGGCGGGATTGGCGGCGGCGGATATCGACTATATCAATGCGCATGGCACTTCTACGCCGCTCAACGATCTGAACGAAACACAGGCCATCAAACTGGCCTTCGGTGAAGCCGCTTTTAGCACACCGCTTTCCAGCACCAAATCTTACTCCGGGCATCTGATTGCGGCGGCGGGCAGTTTTGAATCCATTATTTGCCTGCAAGCCATGCAGCATCAGGTGATGCCTGCGACCTGTCACCTGACGAATGCCGATCCACAATGCGATCTGGATTACATCGGTGAGGGGCATCGCTCTGCATCGTTACAAAATACGCTGAATCTGAGCTTTGGTTTTGGCGGTGCCAATGCGGCCTTGGTAATCGGGCAGGCATGAGTATGGACCTCACTTATACCGTGCAAGATGCTGAAGCCTGGGCCGCATTTTCTGGCGATTACAATCCGATCCATTTTGATCTGCAACAGGCGCGCAAAATCGGTGTGGCGCAGCTGAGCGTACATGGGATGCGTGCGATGCTGGATATGAAACGCCACCTGAGCACAGCCCTGCTGGCTGCAGCGCCGGATCAGGATGGCTATACCTTCCGCGCACGTTTGCGCCAGCCAGTGTTGTGCCAGACGTCCTATCAGTTGCAGATAGCCAGCAAGGGAAGCTCGGTGACCGGTACGCTGCTGGACAGTACCACGCAGGAACGCTGTTTTAGCAGCACGCTGACTTCGGCACCACTCTTGCCATTGAGTGTTGGCGTGAAGGAACACTCGCTGACGATGGCTGAAGTGATGGCATTAGCCCGCCGATTTCCCGGAGAGGTCTCGGATATCACTCAGACTTGGGGGTTCTTTGATGCGCTGTTATTTCAGATGTTGGTGCAATCGCCGGCAACGCTGGCGACGCTGAGCGCAGCGTTTCCCGAACTGGCTGCCGAGACGCTGCTCGACGTGTTCGCGCAGATCCCGGTGGTGCAGACACACCATGAAACCCACTTTAGCGCCCAGTTTTTTACTCCCGATCCCCATTTTCACCTTGCCGAGCGGCTGTACTACCAGATTTCGCCAATGTTGATCATGGGGGATAAACACAGCGGCTGGGTGTTACGGGCGGAGATCCAGGCTAACACGCTGTCGCAACCGCTGATAACAACGGCAGTCACCTTGAAAACCTGGCCGTTGGCCAGTTAAAAACATAAGGATATACCATGGAAAAGTACCAACAAATTTACCTCACCGTCAGCGAAATGATCTGTGACGCCAAAGATCTCGAGATGGACGACCTCTCGCCAGAGATGCCCTTGCATCAGCTAAAACTCGATAGCCTGGATTACGTCGAACTGATGGTGCTGGCCAAGCGTGAATTTGGCGCCACGTTGAGTGCCGAAATGTTTATCGATAAACCCAATATGACACTGGGTGAACTGTGCCAATCTCTGGCCGAACAGCATAAATAAGCCTATGACCAGACAATGGGTTTTAGTGACCGGCGGTAGCCGGGGGATTGGCCGCGCGCTGGTGGAAGAGTTGGCCAAACGGTGGAACGTGGTGCTGACCTGCCGTAGCGATCGATCGCCCTCAGCCGAGGTGATTGAGGCCTGTGCCGGCTTGCCTGGCTGGGTGGAAAGCGTTGTTTGCGATGGCAGTGATGAGCAGGCGGTGAACCTTGTAGCACCAGAACTGTTGATCCGCCTCGGAGCGCCTGTGGCGGTGATCCATAATGCAGGGATCACCCAAGACAGTTTGCATATCCAACAAACTAGCGAGCGCTGGCGGCAAGTGTTCGACACTAACCTCAATGCCGTATTCTACTGGAACCGGCACCTGCTGCCAGCCATGATGGGGCAGGGGGAAGGAGCTATCGTACTGATGTCTTCGGTAACGGGGATCAAGGGCAATGTGGGGCAGACGGCATACGCTGCCAGTAAATCGGCGATGATAGGCCTGGCCAAGTCGCTGGCGTTGGAGGTGGCGCGCTTTAACATCCGGGTGAATTGCCTGCTGCCGGGGATCATTCACAGCGAGATGACAGACGCGATCCCACCGGAGGCGCTGAAGGCGCTGCGCAAACAAATCCCGCTGCGGCGTTTGGGCAAGGCCAGCGAGGTCGCCAGGGCGGCTGTATTTCTGATCGGCGATGACAGTCGTTATATGACAGGACAGAGCCTGATCCTCGACGGAGGGTTAACTGCCTGACCCACTTGGGACGAACATGTTCGTCCCCTACAAATTTCCGCACCTAGTCCCGTGCACACAGGCTGCGCCCGTTTCGGCTTTTTTTATCCCTAAAACCAACCCTCCCTTGCGCTGTGTTGTTAGCGGTGATCACGCTTGTTTTTTTCTAAGAATTAACTTGGTTATCACTGCGTGTCATTTTTCATCATCTCGACTTATATATTCGCGATGCGAATTAATATCATTTATAGAGCGCTCTCATTTTTAGCGCCAATCGGCGTTTTTCGCTTGCTGAAACCTTTCAATCCACAGGGAATTAGCTTTTTTAAGATTTTATTATCTGATTTTATTGGAAATTATTTATAAATAGTGACCTTGCTCATTATTGTAACGAATTATCATCAATGTGTGCACCTTGTCATACTTTGACAAATCTCTCTCACTTTTCATTTGATAATTCGCGTCGCGAAAAATAGTCTAGCTACAGTATCAAGGCCGAGGTGAATTTTATCACCCGGCACAATTTTACCCGATTAGGGTTTTTATATTAGCGACCGTGCAGGGCAGTGGTGAACGCAGGCGGGCGCACTTTAAAGTCAAAGTCAAAGAGGAATTTTCTTATGGGTACGCACGGTGCTCAGCGTAAAACGCTGGCGCTCGCAGTCGCGGGTGCACTATTAGGAAGCGGATTCGTTCTGGCCCCAGAAGCGCAAGCGGAAGGGTTTATCGACGATTCTACGCTGACCGGTGGGGTCTATTACTGGCAACGTCAACGCGATCGTAAAGACGTTGAAACCGGTGATTTTAAAACCAACCTCTCTCACTCTACCTGGAACGCCAACCTGGATTTCACCTCCGGCTATGCGGCGGACATGTTTGGTATCGATGTGGCGGCGTTCACCGCCATCGAAATGGCCGAATCCAGCGAGAGTGGCCACCCGAACGAAATCGCGTTCTCCAGCCGTAACCGTACCTATGACGAAGATTACTCCGGCGATAAAAGCGGTATCAGCCTGTATAAAGCGGCCGGTAAGTTCAAGTATGGCCCGGTCTGGGCGCGTGCCGGTTATATCCAGCCAACCGGGCAAACGTTGCTGGCCCCGCACTGGAGCTTTATGCCGGGTACCTACCAGGGGGCTGAAGCCGGTGCCAATTTTGACTATGGCGATTCAGGTGCGTTGAGTTTCTCCTACATGTGGACCAACAAGTACAAGGCGCCTTGGCACATCGAGATGGACGATTTCCGTCAGAACGATCGCAAGACCAACGTGTCCTACCTGCACTCGCTGGGTGCCAAATACGATTTCAAAAACGACCTGGTGCTGGAAGCCGCGTTTGGCCAGGCGCAAGGCTACGTGAATCAGTATTTCACCAAGGCGTCTTACAAGTTTGACCTGGCTGGCAACCCAATGACCACCAGCTACCAGTTCTACGGCGCAGAAGACCGCATCGGTGATAATCGCGATCCGAACAGCATCTATGATGGTCTGGCATGGTTGCAGGCGCTGACCTTCGGTTATACCACCGGCCAGTTCAACTGGCGTCTGGAAGGCACCATGGTCAAGGCGGAAGGTAACCAAGGCTTCTTCCTGCAGCGTATGACCCCGACCTACGCCTCCTCAAACGGCCGCCTCGATATCTGGTGGGATAACCGCTCCGACTTTAACGCCAACGGCGAAAAAGCCGTGTTCGGTGGCGTGATGTATGACCTCAGCAACTGGAACCTGCCTGGCATGGCCGTCGGCGCTTCCTACGTTTACGCCTGGGACGCCAAGCCAAGCACCAACCCGATATACGATCAGAGCCAGCGTCTGAGAGAGAGCGCTTACAGCCTGGATGCGATGTACACCATGCAGGACGGGCGCGCCAAAGGCACCCTGTTCAAACTGCACTTCACGCAGTATGACAACCATTCCGATATCCCAAGCTGGGGCGGAGGTTACGGCAACATCTTCCAGGACGAGAAAGACGTCAAATTCATCGTTATCGCACCGTTCACCATCTTCTAATGCGCCTCCCCGGTGGCCAGGCTGCCGGGGAAATGCCACAGGACTTTAACCATGAAAAAACTGATGCTGATTATGGTCGCGGTTGCCGGGCTTAGCGCCTGCTCGCAGTCGGCCGCGCCACCGGAAGACGTCAAGCTGCGCCAGGCTTACAGCGCCTGTATCAATACCGCGGAAGGTTCACCAGAGAAATTGCAGGCCTGCCAGGCGGTGCTGAACGTGTTGAAGCAAGAGAAACAGCACCAACAGTTCGCTGAGCAGGAAACCGTGCGGGTGCTGGATTACCAAAGCTGCATCCAGGCCGCCCATACCGGCAATGGCCAGGCGTATGACGCCAAATGCGGCAAGCTGTGGAAAGAAATTCGCGCTAACAACAACTGATTACGCAAGAGGTTGCAGATGAACAAGTTTAAGATGAGTGCTCTCGCCGCCCTGACGGCTACCGTTGGGTTATTGGGCAGCGTGGGTTCTGCCATGGCCAACCAGCAGGTGGTTGATCAACTCAGCCAGTTGCAGGTCAATCTGAAGATGTTGGACAACCGTGCCGCCGAGAACGGCGTAGACTGTGCCAAGCTGGGTGCCGACTGGGCGTCCTGCCACAAGGTGCTGATCACCTTGACCAACGGCAATCAGGAAATCAAAGATAAAGACTGGGCGATCTATTTCCACAGCCCGCGCCAGACGCTGAAGGTCGATAACGACCAGTTCAAAATCACCCACATTACCGGCGATCTGTATAAGCTGGAACCGACGGACAAATTCACCAGCTTCCCGGCCAATCAGGCGGTGGAAATCCCGATTATCGCTGAATACTGGCAGTTGTTCCGCACCGACTTCCTGCCGCGCTGGTATGCCACTTCCGGCGATGCTCAGCCGAAGATCCTGTCGAATACCGATACGGAAGATGTTCACCAGTTTGTTGCCCCGTTCACCGGCGACCAGTGGAAGCGTACCAAGGATGACAACAACATTCTGATGGTGCCGGAAAGCCGCTTCACCAAGAACCAGGATCTGAAAGTGTTGCCGATGGCATCGCTGCGTGGGCAAATCATCCCAACCCCGATGGAAGTTAAAGTCCACGCGAAGGATATTGACCTGAGCAAAGGCGTGGCGCTGGAACTGAGTGCCTTGACCAAGCCAGCGGCAGATGCAGCAGCCGAGCGTTTTGCACTGCTGGGCATTGAGAGCCATGCGAACGGTTATCCAATCAAGACGGATATCAAGCCAGCGGCATTCAAAGGCGATCAGGCCGTGCCTGGTGCCTACCAGCTGAAGATCGGCGAGAAAGGTGCCGAGATCGTCGGTTTCGATCAGACTGGGGTGTTCTATGGTCTGCAATCCATCCTGTCGTTAATCCCTTCGGATGGCAGCAAGAAGATCGCGACGCTGGATGCCAAAGATGCACCGCGCTTCCAATACCGCGGCATCTTCCTGGACGTGGCGCGTAACTTCCACCAAAAAGACGCCGTATTACGCCTGCTGGATCAAATGGCAGCCTACAAGCTGAACAAATTCCACTTCCACCTGACCGATGACGAAGGTTGGCGCATTGAGATCCCTGGCCTGCCTGAGTTGACCGAAGTGGGAGGCCAGCGTTGTCATGACCTGAGCGAGACCACCTGCCTGATGCCACAATACGGCTCTGGCCCGGCACCGCATGGCGGCTTCTTCTCCCGTCAGGATTATATCGACATCGTTAAATATGCTCAGGCACGCCAGATTGAAGTGATCCCTGAGATCGACATGCCGGCGCACGCCCGTGCGGCGATAATTTCCATGGAAGCTCGCTACAAGAAACTGCTTGCCGAAGGGAAAGAGAAAGAAGCCAACGAGTTCCGCCTGGTGGATCCGACCGATACCTCCAATACCACCTCGGTGCAGTACTTCAACCGCCAGAGCTACCTGAACCCATGCCTGGATTCGTCCAAAAACTTCGTGGACAAAGTGATTGGCGAAGTGGCCCAGATGCACAAAGAGGCCGGCCAACCGCTGAAAACCTGGCACTTTGGTGGGGACGAAGCGAAGAACATCCGTCTGGGCGCTGGCTATACCGACGTGAAAAACCCGGAAGCGGGCAAGGGCATCCTCGATCTGAGCAAAGAAGACAAGCCGTGGGCCAAGTCGCAGGTTTGCCAGGCCATCATCAAAGACGGCAAAGTGGAAGATATGGAACACTTGCCAAGCTACTTCGGTCTGGAAGTCAGCCAGTTGGTGAAAGCACACGGCATTGACAGAATGCAGGCGTGGCAGGACGGCCTGAAAGATGCCAAAGACTCGAAGGCCTTCGCGACCAACCATGTGGCGGTGAACTTCTGGGATACCCTGTACTGGGGTGGTTTCGACTCGGCTAACGACTGGGCGAACAAGGGTTATGACGTGGTGATCTCTAACCCGGACTACGTCTACATGGACTTCCCGTATGAAGTCAGCCCGGACGAGCATGGTTACTATTGGGGCACCCGTTTCAGTGACGAGCAGAAGATCTTCAGCTTTGCGCCGAACAACCTGCCGCAGAACGCCGAAACCTCGGTGGACCGTGACGGTAACCACTTCACCGCCAAGAGCGACAAACCATGGCCGGGCGCATATGGTCTTTCCGCCCAGCTGTGGAGCGAAGTGGTACGTACCGACCAGCAGATGGAATACATGATTTACCCACGTGCCGTGTCGCTTGCAGAACGTGCATGGCACCGTGCAAGCTGGGAACAGGATTACAAAGCTGGCCGTGAGTACAAAGGTGGCGAAACCCATCAGGTCGATACCAAAACCCTGGATCAGGACTGGCTGCGCTTTGCCAACCTGATTGGCCAACGTGAGCTGGCCAAGATGGATAAAGCGGGGGTGAGTTATCGCCTGCCGGTCCCAGGTGCACGCATCATCGGTGGCAAGTTGGAGGCGAATATTGCTCTGCCGGGCCTGGGAATTGAATATTCCACCGACGGCGGCAAACAGTGGCAGCGTTATGACGATAAAGCGCGCCCTGCGGTAGCGGGAGATGTGCAAATCCGCGCGATTAGCCCGGATGGCAAACGCTTCAGCCGTGCCGAGCCAGTAAAAGCGTAAGTGAGAACTCCGCCCGCCTACGTGTCGGTAGGTGGGCTGAGATAGTGCGAGGTGAGAGAAAACTGCAATTGTGATAATTGAGTGGATATTTTTCCCCGGGCCTGTCCGGGGATTTTTTTATCTGTCATTTAGGCATAAAAAAACCGCCGTGTAGGCGGTTTTCGCGTTCTGGCGGGCCAGGATCAGTTCTTGTTGTGCAGCGTTTCGTTCTCGCGGCAATCACCGGTTTCACAGTGGCCGTACAGGTACAGGCTGTGGTTGGTGAGCTTGATACCGTGTTGCTTGGCGATATCGCGCTGACGCACTTCGATAGATTCGTCGCTGAACTCGATCACTTTGCCGCAGTCCAGGCAAATCAGGTGATCGTGGTGGTGCTGCTGAGTCAGTTCGAAAACCGACTTGCCACCTTCAAAATTGTGGCGGGTCACAATACCTGCGTCGTCAAACTGGTTCAGCACGCGGTATACCGTGGCCAGGCCAATTTCTTCACCCATATCTATCAGTTTTTTGTACAGATCTTCCGCACTGACGTGATGGCATGCCGGATCCTGCAAGACTTCCAGGATTTTGAGTCGCGGAAGAGTGACTTTTAAGCCAGCCTTCTTCAATGCGGAGTTGTTATCAGTCATGCGGATTCAGTCCTGTTACTATGCTAATCAAGTTGAGGCGTTCTCGCCTATGGCATCGGTTGGCACAAAGCGTTAATTGCGTCTCATTATAGAACCGGTTGCTGCAAATAGAAACCGCCGGTTGTTAACAAACCTATCTTTGCACGTTTACAGGGTAATCATGCAAAGCTTTGATGGATGGGATAAACCGATATCTCAGTCTACCGTGGCGAGGTAGGAAGTTACAAACTTGTAGCTTCTATTGCTCTAATCCGTGATGCCGATAACAGAAGGGCGCGCTCTACGGCGCCCTTACTATGTGCTACGTATCCGCCGGGGCAGAGGCTTAGCCGACGATCTCGGCCAGGCTCAGCTCTTCACTGATTTGCTTGACCCAGGCGTCTACACGTTCGTTGGTCAGCTCAGGTTGACGATCTTCGTCAATGGCCAGCCCGACAAAGTGATCATCATCAGCCAGACCCTTGGAGGCTTCAAAATGGTAGCCTTTGGTTGGCCAGTGGCCGACGATGGCCGCACCGCGTGGTTCAATGATGTCGCGGATGGTGCCCATCGCATCGCAGAAATATTCCGCGTAGTCTTCCTGATCGCCACAGCCAAACAGCGCCACCAGCTTGCCGTTAAAGTCGATGTCTTCCAGCGTCGGGAAGAAATCATCCCAGTCGCACTGGGCTTCGCCATAGTACCAGGTTGGGATACCGAGCAGCAGGATATCAAACGCTGCCAGATCTTCTTTGCTGCTTTTGGCGATGTCGTGGATTTCTGCCACGTCGTTGCCGAATTTTTGCTGAAGCGTCTTTTGGATCATCTTGGCAATGTTTTCGGTATTGCCAGTGTCGCTGCCAAAGAAAATGCCTACATGAGCCATAGTAAAGATAACCTTTTAATTCAAATGAATGTGTTGCGTAAACGCGGCCTGAGGCGCTGCCAAGGGCAGGCTTGCTCAGCCGTAAATGCGTATCATGCCAGAAATTTGCCCTGAGGTTTTATCGCGTTTATGCGATGCCTCTGCGGAGGTGGAACCGATCTGGCGTCATCCTTAACGCCGTGCCGCGCGTGCGGCAGCAGAGATCAGTGTTCTGGCTGTTCTTCTGCCAGTTGGGCCAACAGCATTTGTTCGATCAATTCGCTGCGGCTGATATTGCGCTGGTCGGCCAGTTTGTTGAGAGCATCTACCGCGTCTGCGTTGATTTTCAGCTCCACACGCCGTAATCCACGCACTTTGTCCCGTCGTAGCTGATTGCGCTTATTAATTCTAAGCTGTTCATCTCGGGAAAGCGGGTTGGTTTTCGGGCGCCCTGGACGGCGTTCATCTGCGAACAGATCCAGCGTCGTGCGATCCGTTTGTTCTTTTGCCATTGTTGCGCTACTGCAAGGGAGTTTGCATCAAAAAGCGGTTTACGCTTCCAGACGGTTCGATTTACACAATTCGGGCCAATTAACCCTAACCCAAATTCACCCCCAGCCAAGCGCAGCTTCACACCTGGACAGGGTGGCAAAATTATAGCGCGCCATATTACCCCAGCAGATGGAGCGACGACAATGCCTAACTTAGCTACAAACGCGCTAAGCTATTCTCTCTAGCGCGTTTTTTCGCCACTTGGGCTCAGGGCTGGTCAATAAAGCGGTGGATTGCCCGTAATACAGCGTCCGGCTTCTCCGCATGGACCCAGTGGCCGGAACCTGCAACCACATAGGCGCGTGCCTGCGGGAACTGGCGGGCTATGTCATCGCGGTAGCTATCCTGCACGTAAGGCGAGAGGCCACCACGGATAAACAGCGTCGGGTGCGGCCAGGGTGGAACCTCTTGCCAGCCGATAATGTTCTCATATTGCTCGATCAGCACTGGTAGGTTGAACCGCCAACTGCCAGCATGGAAAGATTTCAACAGAAACTGGATCACGCCTTCTTCATGCAGCGTGGCTCGCATGAGCTGCGCAGCTTGCTGACGCTGGGTGATACCCGCATCGGTGACGGCTTGCAGTGCGGTAAAGATCTGATCATGGCGGCGGATGTCGTAATCCACCGGGGCGATATCGATCGCCACCAGCCGTTCAATCCGCTCCGGGGCTAGCGCGGTCAATGCCATCGCTGCTTTGCCGCCCATTGAGTGGCCGATCACGATGGCTCGCTCGATTTGCAAGTCGTCTAACAGCGTCAACAGATCCTGCGCCATCGCCGGGTAGGTCATCTCTGCTGCGCGTGGTGACAGCCCGTGATTGCGCAGATCGACCTTGATCACCGTATGCTGTTGGTTCAGGTCGCGCGCCAGTACGCCCAGGTTATCCAGATTGCCAAACAGGCCGTGGATCAGCACGATCGGTAGGTTCGCTGGCGTGGCAGCCTCTGCGGCCAGTAATTGATAATGTAATTTCATGGTGAAGTTCATGATCTTGAGATAATGAGTTAGGTTAACATGACCAGAGAGATTATTGGTTGGTTCGCAGAATTTTGCCGATATTTCATGGTATGGTGAGGGGTTGGCGGCCAGGGCGATTGGCTAAAGTCTGCTTTTGCCGTTTGGGAGAACATTGTAGTGTTCGCGCCCGCGCTTTTAACCTTATAATCCCATGGCTTGAATGCACCAATTGGCTTCAGGTTCATAAGTAGAAAAAACGTACTGGATAAAGATGAAAACTATTGAAGTCGACGAAGAACTTTACCGCTATATTGCCAGCCACACGCAACATATCGGTGAAAGTGCGTCTGATATTTTACGGCGTATGTTGAAGTTTACAGCAGGCCAGCCTGTGCGCACGGCCCCTGTGGTTGCCAGTGGCCAGGCAGAGCCGTCAGCGGCTGCTGTTGCAGCACAGCGTCCGCGCGATCGCGTGCGTGCGGTGCGCGAGCTGCTGCTGTCGGACGAATATGCCGAACAGAGCAAAGCTGTAAATCGTTTTATGCTGGTACTTTCCACCTTGTACACCCTCGATGCGGCGGGCTTTGCCGCGGCAACGGATTCGTTGCATGGCCGTACCCGTACCTATTTTGCTGGCGATCAGCAAACGCTGCTGGCCAACGGAACGCATACCAAGCCCAAGCATGTGCCAGGTACGCCTTACTGGGTGATCACCAATACCAACACCGGCCGCAAACGCAGCATGATCGAACACATCATGCAGGCCATGCAGTTCCCTGCGGAACTGATCGAGAAAGTTTGCGGCACCGTCTAATTTAGCGAACAGCCCGTCACGGTGGCCGTAAGCGACTCATTGCCCGGCCACAGTACTGGCATTTTAGGGAGTAGTCGATGGCTAATGACCCACGTGCCGGGCAACCCGCTCAGCAAAGTGATTTGATCAACGTAGCCCAGCTGACGTCGCAGTATTATGTGCTGCAACCAGAGGCCGGTAATGCTGCACACGCGGTGAAATTCGGCACCTCAGGGCATCGCGGCAGCGCGCTTCGTCAGAGCTTTAACGAAGCACATATCCTGGCGATCGCTCAGGCCATTGCCGAAGTGCGTCGTCAACAGGGCACCACTGGCCCTTGCTACGTGGGTAAAGACACCCATGCGCTGTCCGAACCCGCCTTTATTTCCGTGCTGGAAGTGCTGACCGCCAACGGCGTTGACGTGGTGGTGCAGGAAAACAACGGCTTTACGCCAACCCCTGCCGTGTCACACGCCATCTTGTGCTTCAACCGTAAAGGGGGCGCGCAGGCAGACGGCATCGTGATTACGCCTTCGCATAACCCACCTGAAGACGGCGGCATCAAATATAACCCGCCAAACGGTGGCCCAGCCGATACCAACCTGACTTCCGTGATTGAAAAGCGTGCCAACGAACTGCTGAGCCTCAAGCTGCAGGGCGTGCAGCGTCAATCGCTGGATAAAGCCTGGACTGGCGGCCATCTGCATGCGCAGGATCTGGTGCAGCCTTACGTGGCAGGGCTGGTGGACATTGTCGATATGCCAGCCATTCAGCGTGCGGGCCTGAAGCTGGGCGTCGACCCGCTTGGCGGTTCCGGCATTGCCTACTGGCAGCGCATTGCCGAGCACTATAAGCTGGATCTGACGTTGGTGAATGACTCCATCGATCAGACCTTCCGCTTTATGCACCTGGACCATGACGGCATCATCCGCATGGACTGTTCGTCCGAATCGGCAATGGCTGGCCTGCTGGCCCTGCGCGACAAGTTCGATCTGGCGTTTGCCAACGATCCTGACTATGACCGCCACGGTATCGTCACGCCTGCGGGCCTGATGAACCCGAACCACTACCTGGCCGTTGCCATCAATTACCTGTTCCAGCATCGCCCGCAATGGGGTGCCAACGTTGCCGTGGGTAAAACGCTGGTTTCCAGCGCGATGATTGACCGCGTTGTGGCCGATCTGGGCCGCAAACTGGTGGAAGTGCCGGTCGGTTTCAAATGGTTTGTTGATGGCCTGTTCGACGGTAGCTTCGGCTTCGGCGGCGAAGAGAGCGCCGGTGCTTCGTTCCTGCGCTTCGACGGCACGCCTTGGTCTACCGATAAAGACGGCATCATCATGTGCCTGCTGGCGGCCGAGATCACCGCGGTCACCGGTGAAAACCCGCAGCATCACTATAACGATCTGGCCAAACGCTTCGGTGCGCCAAGCTACAACCGTATCCAGGCTCCGGCAACCTCCGCACAGAAAGCGGCGTTGTCCAAGCTGTCTCCGGAAATGGTCAAGGCCAGCACTCTGGCGGGCGATCCTATCACCGCGCGTCTGACTGCAGCTCCGGGTAACGGCGCATCTATCGGCGGCCTGAAAGTGATGACCGACAACGGCTGGTTTGCCGCTCGTCCTTCGGGTACCGAAGAGGCCTACAAGATCTACTGCGAAAGCTTCCTGGGTGCCGAGCACCGCGAAAAGATCGAGCATGAAGCAGTCGAGATCGTCAGCGAAGTGTTAGCTTCAGCCAAGTAATCTCTCTTTCGATAATGAAAAGGCGCTGTTTTTACAGCGCTTTTTTTATGCCTGCAATTTAGATATATCTAAATTGCAGGTTACCTCTTGCGCATTTAGATATATCGATCTAGATTAGAGCCATCGACGTATTTTAGATATATCTAAATGCATCGATGCTCATATCATCAATCAAGAGGTAACAACCATGATGTTTAATCGATTTGCACGTCACCTTTCGTATGGTCACCACGACCAACGGGAAGAGGGGCATTGCCACCACCGCCGTGGCGGCCGTCATCATTTTGCTGGCCGCGGGGAACACGGCCGTGGTGGTGAAGAACATGGCCGGGGCGGGCGCGGGCGTCATCGCCTGTTTGAGCATGGCGATCTGCGCCTGGTGCTGCTGGCGCTGGTAGAGCGTAAACCTAGCCACGGCTACGAACTGATCAAGGCGATCGAAGAGGCTTCTTCCGGCCTGTATGTGCCAAGCCCAGGCGTGATTTACCCAACCCTCACGCTGTTGGAGGAGCAAGACTTCCTGGAACCCGCGGTGGCTGGCAATGGCCGTAAGAGCTACCAAATTACCGAACTCGGCAAGCAGGAACTGCAAAAGCATCAGGCAGCCATCGAAGTGATTTTTGCTCGTCTGGCTGGCGCGGGGCGCGATCATCGCCATGAGGGTAATCTGGCCGACGGGATCTCCGAAGTGATGAATCGCCTGCGCTATCTGCTGCGCGGCAACATGATGCGTGCGGATTTGTCTCAGGAGCAGGTCGGGCGTATCAATCAGGCACTGCTGACCGCCGTGGAGGCTATCGAAGCCGAAATGGTATCGCCAAAACAGCCACAGGAGGATAACTGATGCCAGGCCACCGTTTCCGCATTACCGTAGAAGCCCTGACAGACCGTAAAGGCGAACCCGTCGACAAGCCGGAGTTGGTGTTTGAGGTAGAAAATCACGACGATATTCTGGCCATTGTTGAGCGCATTCAAGGGCGAGAGGATCTGAACTTTGGCGAACAGAACAGCGCGGCCTTTGCCGTCGGGCTCAAGCTGTTCTCAGAAGTGATGATAGAAAACCGCAAGCATCCGCTGTTTGAGCCCCTGCGTGACTCGTTTAAGGCGTTTATGATCGGACTGAAGAAAGGGCCCACATCGTCGCAGGATTAAGGCATAAACCGATAACCGACGCCGGTCTCAGTGAGCAGATGCCTGGGCCGCGCCGGATCGGCTTCCAGCTTTTGCCGCAGATGGCCCATATAGATGCGCAGATAGTGGCTGTGTTCGACGTAATTGGGTCCCCAGACGTGGCTGAGTAGCTGCCGCTGGGTGATCACCTTACCGGAGTTGGCCAGCAACTCGGACAGTAAACGGAACTCGATGGGCGTCAGATGCAGATCTTCACCGTTACGCAAGACGCTGCGGTTGATCAGATCGACGGTGATATCGGAGAAGCTGAACAGTGGGCTTTCCTGTTGGCTATTGGCGTGGCGGCGTAGCGCAACCCGCACCCGAGCCAGCAGTTCACCAATGCCGAACGGCTTGCTGAGATAGTCATCGGCACCCGCATCCAGCGCGGCAATCTTGTCCTCTTCGGCATGGCGTGCGGAAAGGACAATCACCGGCACCGCGCTCCATTGGCGCAGATCGCGAATGTAGTCCAGCCCGTCGCCATCGGGTAACCCCAAATCAAGAATGATCAGATCCGGCTTGCGCGTGCCGGCCTCTATCAGCCCACGCTTCAAGGTTTCACTTTCAAACACCCGTAACCCTTCGCTCTCCAGCGCGGTGCGCACGAAGCGACGGATCTCTTTCTCGTCTTCCACAATCAGAATGTTAGTCGGCGATGTGGTCACGGGGCCTCTACTCTTGGGTTATAAGTCAAAATCTGTTCCATCCAGTTCGGGTGGCTTTTCCAACGGCAGCATAAAGTGGAAGCTGGCTCCGCCTTCGGCGCGGTTCTCCGCCCAGATGCGGCCGCCGTGTACTTCAATAATGGCACGACAAATCGCTAACCCCAAACCGACGCCGGGGATCGCCGACTCTTTATTACCACGGGAGAACTTGTCAAATATCAGTTGGGTCTGTTCCTCCGGTATGCCGGGGCCATTATCCCAAACCTCCACTTCCAGCCAGTCCTTAACTGCGTGGGCGCGGATCCCGATGATAGCATCGGCACCGGCATATTTATTGGCATTTTCCACCAGGTTGGTGAACACCCGCTCTAACAGGCTGCCATCACAGTTGATCAACACCATCTCTTGCGGCAACTCCACCTTGATTTCGTGCAATACCAGCAGCGGTTCCAGCATATGCAGCGAGGCGCCGACGATCTCTTCCAGCGATTGCCACTCTTTGCGCAGGTTAAAACCGCCGGACTGAATGCGCGCCATATCCAGCAGATTGTTTACCAGGCGGGTGGTACTGAGCACCTGCTGGCGGATTTGGCTGGCCTGTGGGGCGTGGCTGGAGCCTTCGGTGGCCAGATCCAGCGTCAGGATCTCTGCCTGACCAAACAGCACGGTAAGCGGAGTACGCAGATCGTGAGAGAGGGCGGCCAGCAGCGAGTTACGTAGCTGTTCGCGTTCGGCATCCAGCTTGGCCTCTTCGGCACTGCGGGCCAGATGCAGGCGCTCCAGCGCGCTGGCGATCAGCACCGCAAAGGTCTGTAACAGCCGCTGTTGCTCCGGCACCATCAACTGACGCAGATTGTTCGGTTCAATCGCCAGCAGGCCAAAGGTCTGTTTGGAGGTGCTGAGCGGCAGCAGTTGGTATGGCACGCCGGGCAGGGTGTCGGTACCGGCCCCGGCGGGTAAGCCTTTGCCATAGCTCCAGCGGGCGATGGCTTCATCCACCGACAGCAAGCCACCTTCTTCTCCCACCATCTGTTGCAGGGAGCCATCCTCCTGCGGCAGCAGCAGCACGGTTTTGGCCTGGAAGCTGCTGGAGATAAAATGACGGCTGGTTTTGGCAATATCTTCTCTGCTCAATGCCTGGCTGAGCCCACGGGACATCTCATACAGGTGCCGCGCCCGTTGTTCACGATAGCGTGCAACTCGGGCCTGATAACGTACCCCGGCGGTCAGATTACCAATGGTGATACCGACGGTCAGCATCACGGCAAAGGTCAGCAGGTATTGCATATCACTGACGGCGAACGACCATTCGGGCTGCACGAAGAACAAATCGAAGCTGGCGACGTTGATCACCGCGGCCAGCACCGAAGGCCAGCGGCCAAAGAACAGGGCGACAATCGCCACGCCCAGCAGATAAACCATCACCAGGTTGGCCGAATCAAAGCCCGGCAGTAACCATTGCGACAGCAGCGTGATGATCGCGCACAAAGCCACGGCAACGGCACAGCCCCGCAGCTGGAATCGCCATTTTTCGCTAAAGGCGCGGTTATCATGCTCTTTGGCCTGCGGCTGCGGCGTATCGTTTTCCAGCGCGACAATCACCAGGTCGAGATCCGGCCCAAGCTGGCCAAGACGATCGGCAAAGCTGCCGCGCAGCTTCCAGCGCTGTTCGCCACGGCGGCCAATAATGATTTTGCCCAGGTTATGTTCCCGGGCATAGCGCAGTACCGCGCGTTCTTCAGAAGGATCGGAAAGGGTGGCGGTTTCAGCCCCTAATTCTTGCGCCAGCCGCAAGGCACGCAGGATGGATCGCCGTTGGTTTTCCGGCAGGCGGTGCAGCTTGGGGGTTTCGACATACACGGCATGCCAGTGGCAACCAAGGCGTGCCGCGAGCCTTGCAGCAATGCGCACCAGCTTTTCGCTACCGCTGTTATGGCCGACGCACAGAAGGATGCTGTCTCGGGTGTGCCAGACTTTTTCACGCCCCTGGTTATCGCGGAAGGCCCGCATTTGGTCGTCAACACGGTCGGCGGTGCGGCGTAGTGCCAGCTCACGTAGGGCGATCAGGTTACCCTTTCGGAAGAAATGCTCGATGGCGCGTTCGGCCTGGCCGGGGATATAGACCTTGCCTTCGTTGAGCCGTTGGCGTAGATCGTCAGGGGGCAGGTCTACCAACACCACTTCGGTCGCTTCGTCAAACACGTGGTCAGGCACGGTTTCCCTGACCCGCACCCCGGTGATGCCGCCGACGACGTCATTCAGGCTTTCCAGATGCTGGACGTTCACCGTGGTCAACACATCAATACCGGCATCCAGCAGTTCGTCCACATCCTGCCAGCGTTTGGGATGGCGTGAACCCTGGGCATTGCTGTGTGCCAGCTCATCCATCAGGATCAGGGCCGGATGGCGTGCCAAAGCGGCATCGAGGTCGAATTCCTGCACCTGGCGGCCACGATGTTGGATGCGTTTTGCTGGCAGGATCGACAGCCCTTGTAGCAACGCCGCCGTTTCCTGGCGCCCGTGGGTTTCCACAACGCCAATGAGCACGTCTAGCCCTTGCGCCCGTTGCCGCTGAGCCTCCTGCAACATGGCGTAGGTTTTACCTACCCCGGCGCAGGCACCGAAGAAGACCTTCAGTTTGCCGCGTGGCTTTTCATTGGCTAACGCCAGCAGGCTGTCTGGATCGGGGCGTTGCAGTTCGTCATCCACCATCAAAGTTCCTTGTTTACCCATGCAAAGCGGGTTCGGCAATGCCGAACCCTTTAGCGACGTTTTATCACGTTTGCCGTTATTTCAACGCATCCAGCGCCATATTCAGCTTCAGCACGTTGACCACCGATTCCCCCATAAAATTAGGCGTGGCGCGATCGGTGTTTTCATCAATCAGTTTGGCAATCTGTTCCTGCGGCAACTGACGAGCGTTGGCGACACGTGCTAACTGGTACTTGGCGGCCGCCAGTGAAATCTGTGGATCCAGGCCACTGCCGGAGGCGGTCAGCAGGTCGACCGGGATCGGCCCGCTCATCGCCGGGTTAGCCTGGCGCAGCTGCGTTGCCCGCTCACCGATCGCTTTATCCAGCGCCGGGTTGGTGGCGGCCAGATTACTGCCGCCGGATGCCAGCGTATTATAGGCCGAATCGCTGGTGGCAGAAGGGCGACCCCAGAAATACCCCGGTTGGGTGAAGTTCTGGCCAATCAATGCCGAGCCGACTGCTTTATCCCCTTGATAGAGAAGCGATCCATTGGCCGTACCGCTGAACAGTAACTGTGACAGCCCGGTAGTGAGTAATGGGTAAGCAATACCGGTGATCGCCGTCAGCAGGATCAGCATAACCAGAGAAGGACGTAAATAAGACATCATAAATTCCTCGTTATCTTAGCCGGCCATATTCAGCGCGGTCAGCAGCAGGTCGATTAGCTTGATGCCCACGAACGGCACCAGCAGGCCACCCACACCATACAGCCACAGGTTACGGCGCAGCAGTGCGGCGGCGCTCATTGCCTTATAGCTCACCCCTTTCAACGCCAGTGGGATCAGGAAGACGATCACCAGAGCGTTGAAGATCACCGCCGACATAATCGCCGAGGCGGGGGAGTGCAGTTGCATCACGTTCAGCGCATTCAACTGCGGATAGGTTGCCGCGAAGGCTGCCGGAATAATGGCAAAGTACTTCGCTACGTCGTTGGCGATACTGAAGGTGGTCAGTGAACCGCGCGTCATCAGCATCTGCTTGCCGATATGCACCACTTCGATCAGCTTGGTCGGGTTGGAGTCGAGATCGACCATGTTGCCCGCTTCCTTGGCCGCCTGCGTCCCCGAGTTCATGGCAACCGCCACGTCGGCCTGCGCCAGTGCAGGGGCGTCGTTGGTGCCGTCGCCGGTCATCGCAACCAGGCGTCCTTCCGCCTGATACTGACGGATCAGCGCCAGTTTGGCCTCTGGCGTGGCTTCCGACAGGAAGTCATCCACACCGGCTTCGGCTGCGATGGCGGCGGCGGTCAGGCGGTTATCCCCGGTGATCATCACCGTCTTGATGCCCATCTTGCGCAGTTCGGCAAAGCGTTCTTTAATCCCGCCTTTGACGATGTCTTTCAGCGCCACCACCCCTAATACGCGTGGCCCTTCGGCGACCACCAACGGCGTACCGCCGGTACGAGCGACGCTTTCCACCAACTCATCTACCGCACGTGGGAAGTGGCCATTGTTGGATTCGACGTGGCGGCGAATGGCATCTACAGCCCCTTTACGGATCATCCGGTCCTGCACGTTGACGCCGCTCATGCGGGTTTGCGCAGAGAAAGGCACGAAGGTGGCGTTCAACGCCTGCAAATCACGTTCGCGCAGGTTGAAGCGCTGCTTGGCCAGCACCACGATACTGCGGCCTTCCGGCGTTTCATCGGCTAGCGAAGAGAGTTGGGCGGCATCGGCCAGCTCTTGCTCTTTTACCCCCGGTGCCGGCAGGAATTCGGACGCCTGACGATTACCTAGGGTGATGGTACCGGTCTTATCCAACAGCAATACGTCAACGTCACCGGCGGCCTCAACGGCGCGCCCGCTGGTGGCGATCACGTTGGCACCCAGCATACGGCTCATTCCGGCGACGCCGATAGCGGACAGCAGCCCACCAATGGTGGTCGGGATCAGGCAGACCAGCAAGGCCACCAACACGGTGATCGACACTATGCTGCCGCTGCCTGCGGCTTCCACGCTGTATTGCGAGTAAGGGAATAGGGTTGCGGTCGCCAGTACGAACACGATAGTCAACGCCACCAGCAAAATAGTCAGTGCCACTTCGTTTGGGGTTTTACGGCGTTTGGCACCTTCGACCATCGCGATCATGCGATCGAGGAAGGTTTCCCCCGGGTTGACGCTGCACTGCACCACCAGCCAGTCGGACAGAATACGCGTCCCGCCGGTCACGGAGGAGAAGTCACCGCCGGATTCACGGATCACCGGTGCAGATTCACCGGTGATGGCGCTTTCATCGACCGAGGCGCCGCCTTCCAGCACTTCGCCGTCGCAAGGGATGGTGTCACCGGCTTCCACCAGCACGATATCCCCTTTACGCAGGCTCTCGGCCGAGACTTTCTCGGTAGCGCCATCACGCTTCGGCGTGGCGAGTTTCTTTGCCCAACTGGTTTTCTTGGTGCCCTTCAGGCTTTCTGCCTGAGCCTTGCTGCGTCCTTCCGCCAGCGCCTCGGCGAAGTTGGCGAACAGCACGGTAAACCACAGCCACATGGCGATGCTGCCGGTAAAGGTCGCACTACCTTCGGCGTTGCCTGAAAGCACCACCAGCCAAATGACCGAAGTCAGGATACTGCCGAGGTACACCACGAACATCACCGGGTTACGCCACTGAACGCGTGGGTCCAGCTTTTTCACCGCATCGATCAGCGCGGTACGCATCAGTGCCGGTTCAAACAGTGCGCGTTGTTTGCGAGTCATCTTGTTCTTCTCTCTGTTATGACTGTTAATTGGCCAACCACAGTTGTAAATGTTCGGCTACCGGGCCTAGCGCCAGTGCAGGGACAAAGGTCAAGGCACCGACCAGCAGGATGGTGCCGACCAACAGGCCGATAAACAGTGGCCCGTAGGTTGGCAGCGTACCGTTGCCCGCCGGTTGGCGTTTTTTGACACACAGCGAACCCGCAATGGCCAGCACTGGCAGGATCACCCCGAAGCGGCCAACAAACATCGCCAAGGCCAGCAGCAGGTTGTAGAACGGCGTGTTGACGCTCAGACCAGCAAAGGCGCTACCGTTGTTGTTGGCTGCCGAAGAGAAGGCGTACAGCACTTCACTGAAGCCATGCGCCCCTGGGTTGAGGATGCCAGTACGGCCGGCGTCGGTAGCAATCGCCAACGCGGTGCCCAGCAGTACCAAGGTCGGCGTCACCAGGATCGCCAGCGCGGTCATCTTCATGTCATAAACATCGATCTTCTTACCGAGATATTCCGGCGTGCGGCCAATCATCAGCCCGGCGATAAATACCGTCAGCAGCACGAACAGCAGCATGCCGTACAGGCCGGAACCGACGCCGCCGAACACGACCTCGCCAATCTGCATCAGCCACATCGGCACCATGCCACCCAGCGCGGTAAAGGAGTCATGCATGGCGTTGACGGCACCGCAGGAGGCCGCAGTGGTCACCACCGAGAACATGCTGCTGGCGAGAATGCCAAAGCGGGACTCTTTACCTTCCATATTGATGTTGCTGCTACTGCCAAGCGCGCTCAGATGCGGGTTGCCAGCCAGCTCAGCATTCATCACCACGATCACCGCAACGATAAAGATCAGTGCCATGGCCCAGATCAGCGCGTGACCCTGGCGGTTTTCACCGGCCACCTGACCAAAGGCGAAGCACAGGGCGCAAGGGATCAGGAAGATCGCCAGCATCTGTACAAAGTTGGTCAATACGGTTGGGTTTTCAAACGGATGCGCCGAGTTGGCACCGAAGAAGCCGCCACCGTTGGTGCCGAGCATCTTGATCGCTTCCTGCGAGGCTACGGGTCCCATCGGCAAGGTCTGCTGTGCCCCTTCCAGCGTGGTCACATGCAGGTAAGGCAGGAAGTTCTGCAACGTCCCCTGGCTGACGAAGAACAGCGCGATCAGCAGAGACAGTGGCAACAGCACATACAGGGTAATGCGCAGGATATCGATCCAGGCGTTACCAATGGTGGCGCTGGAACGGCGTGCAAAGGCCCGGATCAGGGCAAAGGCAACGGCGATACCGGTGGCGGCAGACAGGAAGTTCTGCACCGTCAACCCGGCCATCTGGCTGAGATAGCTGAGGGTGTTTTCCCCGCTGTAGGCCTGCCAGTTGGTATTGGTGACGAAGCTGACGGCGGTATTGAACGCCAGATCCCAAGATAAACCGGGGAACCCTTGTGGGTTGAGCGGTAAGGAACCCTGTGCCATCAGCAGTACCAACAGCAGCACTAAACCGAGGATATTGAACCACAGGATCGCCAGTGCGTATTGCCACCAGGTCATCTCGGCGGTGTCATTACCGCAGCAACGCCAGACGGCTGCTTCCACATGGCGCAGGACCGGTAGTGGCTCTCCCTCGATCAGGCGAGCTATAAAGCTGCCCAGGGGACGAGCCAGCACCAGAAGCACCAGCACAAAGCTGGCGATCAACAAGAAGGCTGAAGCTGCCATCAGAAGTCCTCCGCATTAAACAGGGCATAAACCAGATAGCCCAACAGCAGCAGAACCAACAGCGCACCACCAATAACGCTGAAACTCACGGGACACCTCCAGAGGTGTTGTTTTTGATAGCCTGAGTGTAGGGAGGGCAGTAGAAAGAAGATGAAAAAATAGCGGGGCCGGGTGTAAAAAAAGTATAAAAATGATTGAAATAACGGCAGAAATTGGCGGTTTTATACGCAGGAAGGGCGTGGGCGGATGGGTTGTTGGCGTAAAAATCCGTTAAATGATCCCAGCAACGCCAAGAAACCACAATGTAACTAATGTTAAGTTAGTTATTAACCTTGATGTAACAAAATTACGTTACGGAGGCCTTTTTTGTGCTCTTTTTGCGCATTTTAGTGGTCGGATGAGTTGTAAAATTACAACCTATGCGGTAATATTTTGCTCAGTTTCCATTTGGTCATCATTTATCGTTTCGCATTGCGTCGGGTCCTGACAACCTGGCGCGGATGTTTTTAAGGAGGTTCGTATGTCTAACTACCAAGCCTATCCGTTGCATCGGGTCCTCCTGCGCCGTAGCGCAGTGATTCTGATCGGTGTTCTTGCCTTGCCGGTGATGCTGTTCCGTGCCGATCGCGCACGTTTTTACAGCTATTTACACCGCGTCTGGTCAAAAACCAGCAATAAACCGGTCTGGCTGCAACAGGCAGAAACGGCGTCCTGCGATTTTTATTAATCCTGGCCCGTTGCACTACTACGAACCCTCGCCCCTTTGGCGGGGGTTTTTGCGTTTTAGGCCGCACTAACGCACTAAATCCTCTACACTTCTAGCATTAACCCGTTGGTGGGAGACAAGATATAGCGCAGGAACTGGCCAGGCTTATCGACCACTATCGCCAGGGGATGCAACCGCTGCTGGCACCGATTACCGATTACGCTGTTAAAACATGACATGGCCGAATATCCTGATAGCTATCTGGCGCAACAGCGCTATTTTGAGCCCTATCCGGAGGCGTTGTGCCTGCGCTAGGCCATTAACCTGCAAGGAGTGTTATGACCACGCATCTGGTCTGGTTGCGTAACGATCTACGCATTACCGACAATAAAGCCCTCTCTGCCGCCTGTAGCGATCCGCAAGCCAAGGTGCTGGCGGTATTTATCGCTACCCCCGCGCAATGGCGCCAGCACCATATGGCGCCACGTCAGGCGGCGTTTATCCACGCCAATCTGTTGCAGGTGCAAGCGGTGCTGGCGGCTCGGGGCATTGAACTGATTTGCCATCAGGGCGACGATTTTGCCGGTTCGGTTAACTGGCTGGTGGAGTTCTGCCAGCGCCAGCAGGTTACGGCCCTATATTATAATCGTCAGTATGAAATCAATGAGCGTCAACGTGACGCCCGCCTTGAGCAGGCGTTGGCCGGGCAGGTGAGGTTCCACAGCTTTGATGATAGCCTGCTGTTGCCTCCCGGTAGCGTGCAAACCGGCAACGGCGAGATGTACAAGGTGTATACGCCTTTTCGCAAAGCCTTTCTCCAGCGGTTGGCCGAGACCGACGTGAGCTCTCTGCCAGCACCACGCCCGCGTGGGGAAGCCGTTGGTTTTACCGCAGCGGTGGCATTCGATTATCCTTTGGCTGAGGTGGGAGAGGGCTATCCCGCAGGTGAAGAGGCTGCATTACACAGGTTGCGCGCTTTCTGCCGAGAGCGGGTGCAAGACTATGCGACACAGCGCGATTTGCCCGCCATTGCCGGCACCAGCAATCTGTCACCCTACCTGGCTATTGGCGTTATCTCTCCCCGCCAGTGTGTCAACCGTCTGCGCGTCGAGTGCCCCGATGTGCTGGAAAATCCGCAAAGCGGTGCTTTCAGTTGGCTTAATGAGCTGATCTGGCGAGAATTTTATCGTCACCTGATGGTAGCGTATCCTGCGTTATGCAAGCACCGTCCCTTTATCGCCTGGACGGATAAGGTATGCTGGCAACGCAACGACGCGGCGTTACTGGCCTGGCAACAGGGCAATACCGGTTACCCGATTGTCGATGCTGCCATGCGTCAGCTCAATCAAACCGGCTGGATGCATAATCGCCTGCGGATGATCGTGGCCAGCTTCCTGGTCAAGGACTTGCTGATCGATTGGCGCGCCGGTGAACAGTATTTCATGTCCCAATTGCTGGATGGCGATCTGGCCGCCAACAACGGTGGCTGGCAGTGGGCCGCCTCTACCGGCACCGATGCCGCACCTTATTTCCGCATCTTTAACCCGACCACTCAGGGCGAACGTTTTGATCCAAAAGGCACTTTTATCCGTAAATGGTTGCCTGAACTGGCGAATGTACCGGACAATGAGCTCCATCAACCCCATCGCTGGGCGGAAAAGCAGCAGCAGGTTCTGAATTATCCGCCGCCGATAGTCCAACACCAGCAGGCTCGGCTGGAGACGTTGGCGGCTTTTGAAGCGGCCAAGCGAGGGGGACATTAAAGTAACAGCAAGGAGCTTCCTGATGATGAAGAAACTACTGGCCTTGTGCCTGGGCGGCTATTCCGCATTGGCCGTGGCCGGTTTTGACGTAGTGGCGCTGGGCGTCGACGGTGGCGTCAGTGACGGTAATCTGACTTCTTATCTGATCCGCAGTGATAACCAGACGCAGTATCTGGCACTGGATGCCGGGACGTTGCTGCCGGGGATTGCCAAAGGGCTGGAAAAGGGCAGTTTTCCGCAGGTCACGCCCGAGCTGGCCGCTCCCTTAACTCCGCAGGGCTATATTTTCCGTCAGCTGATTGGCGGTTACTTCATTAGCCATGGCCATCTGGATCACGTGGCTGGGTTGATCCTTGCTTCACCGGAAGACAGTAAAAAAACCGTTTATGCACAGGCTGATACCGTATTGACGCTGCGCAATCATTATTTTAACTGGAAAGCCTGGCCCAATTTTACCGATGCCGGTAATGGCTCGCGGCTAGGCACTTACCGCTTGCAAACGGTGCGCCCGCTGCAGCGTGTGACCCTGGGCCTGACCGGTTTGAGCGGGGTGATGTACCCACTTAGCCACGATCGCTACCCCTCTTCGATGTTGCTGGTGGCCGACCGTGAAGGGTCATTTGCCTACTTTGGCGATACCGGGCCGGATGCGCTGGAACAGTCACGCAATCTGGATGGCGCCTGGCGCGTACTGGGGCCGCTGATTGAGCAGAAGAAGCTGAAGGGCATGATTATCGAAACCTCTTACCCGAACGAGGTGGATGACAAGCATCTGTATGGACATCTGACCCCGGCCTGGCTACTGAAGGAGCTGAAAAACCTCCAGCAGTACAGCGGCGGAGAGGGATCGTTAAAAGATCTGCCGGTGATCATCAGCCACATCAAGCCCAGCCTGAAACAGGGGGAAGATGTGCGTGCTACCATCAAGCAACAGCTGGATCAGGGCAACGATCTGGGGGTGAAATTTATCCTGATGGAACAGGGCGATCGGCAACAATTTTGAATGAGAGTGAGATGACTATGCATAACCTCGATCTGGAACATCTGATCAACAGCGAACTCAACTGTGCGGCCTTCCAGGACTACGCGCCAAATGGCCTACAGGTGGAAGGGCGGGCACATGTGCAGCGTATCGTGACGGGAGTGACGGCCTGCCAGGCGTTGCTGGATGCGGCGGTGGAACATCAGGCGGATGCCATAGTGGTGCATCATGGTTACTTCTGGAAAAACGAAGCACCCGCGGTGCGCGGCATGAAGCGTAACCGGCTGAAAACTCTGCTGAGCAACGATATCAACCTGTATGGCTACCACTTGCCGCTGGATGCACACCCGGAACTGGGGAATAACGCGCAGTTGGCAAAGGCGTTGGGCATCCGCGTGATCGGTGAGATCGAACCTTTGGTGCCGCACGGCGAATTTGAGCAACCGCTCAGTGCGGGTGAATTGCAACAGCGTATCGAGAGCCGTCTTGGCCGAGCGGTGTTGCACTGTGGCGATAATGCCCCGCAGGCAATCCGTCGGGTGGCCTGGTGTACCGGTGGCGGCCAGGGATTTATCGACAGCGCGGCGCGATTTGGCGTTGATGCGTTTATCAGCGGAGAAGTTTCTGAGCAAACTATTCATACGGCGCGGGAGATGGGCGTGCACTTTTTTGCCGCCGGCCATCACGCGACGGAACGTGGTGGGATCAAGGCGTTAGGCGAGTGGTTAGCGCAACATCACGGCTTTGACGTCACCTTTATCGATATCCCCAATCCGGCCTAATTTGCCTATGGGTTCGGTAAAACGAACCCTTTAGCGCCGCTAATCCCTTATATTCCCGAAGGTTGCTCTCTTGACAGCCGACGTTACGTCCCGCATAACTGATACGCTTTTCAAATAATAAAATACCCTGTGAACTTCAAGTTGCTACCCAGTGACCCGCTCATTCGTTCGTGAGCGGTCAGTCATGCTGCGGCTTGAAACACGACGAGTATAAGGAGATAGGGGTGCAACGAGCACAATATTACCTGCTAGGGGAACGCGCTGTAGTGCTTGAATTGGCACCCCCGGTGACGCTGCAAAGTCAGCAGCGCATCTGGGCATTGGCAGAAAAGTTGAATCACCACACTGACGTACGGGAAGTGGTGCCGGGAATGAATAACCTGACGCTGTTGCTGTATACGCCGCAGGCTGATGCCGAGGCGATGCTGGAGCTGCTGCGTCAAGGATGGGAGGGCAACGAAAGCCTGGTGCCAGAGTCCCGCGATGTCGATATCCCGGTGATCTATGGCGGCGAATATGGCCCCGACCTGGATGAGGTGGCGCGCCATACCGGTATGACGCCGCAACAGGTGGTGGAATGCCATTCGTCCACCGCGTATGTGGTTTATTTCCTGGGCTTCCAACCTGGTTTTACCTATCTGGGGGGGATGCCGGAGCGTCTGGCCACTCCACGCCGTGCGGAACCTCGTTTGTCTGTTGCTGCGGGTTCTGTGGGGATCGGTGGCGGCCAGACGGGGATCTATCCGCTGGTCACGCCGGGCGGTTGGCAACTGATTGGCCGCACGCCGTTGGCGCTGTTTAATCCGAATGAAATGCCGCCGACGCTGCTGCGCCCGGGCGATAACGTGCGCTTTGTACCGCAAAAGGGGGGCGTATGCTGAAGATCTTGCGAGCCGGTATTTACACCACCGTCCAGGACCTGGGGCGTAACGGTTTCCGGCGTTTGGGCATCAGCCAGGGCGGTGCTCTGGATATCCCCGCGCTGAAAATAGCCAACCTGCTGGTGGGCAATTCGCCCGAATCGGCTGGGTTGGAGATCACGCTGGGGCAATTCAGTGCCGAATTTACCCATAATGGGTGGATTGCGCTGACTGGCGCGGGCTGCGATGCTCAGTTGGACGGCAAATCTTTATGGACGGGCTGGCGCTATCCGGTAAAAAAAGGCCAGCAACTGACGCTGAAGATGCCTAAACGCGGGATGCGCAGCTATCTGGCGGTGTCTGGCGGCATCAATGTTCCGGAGATGCTGGGCTCACGCAGCACCGATCTGAAAGCGGGCTTTGGTGGATTGGAAGGCCGGCAGTTGAAAGAGGGCGACGTGTTGCCAGCGGGTAAGCCCCAGGCGCTGCCGACCACGGTCATCGGCGTGAAACAGCCGCTGTTCAGCAACCGGATCAGAGTGTTGACCGGGCCAGAATATGACGAGTTCAGCCAACAGGCGCAGGACGACTTCTGGCGTACCGCCTGGCAGCTTAGCCCGCAGAGTAACCGCATGGGTTATCGCCTGCACGGCGGCAGCGCCCTGACGCGCACCACTGAACGGGAAATGCTCTCCCACGGCCTGATACCCGGCGTCATCCAGGTCCCACACAACGGCCAGCCGATCGTCTTGATGGCCGATGCTCAGACTACCGGAGGTTACCCGCGAATTGCCTGCGTAATCGAGGCGGATCTCTTCCACTTGGCGCAGATCCGTCTGGGGGATGCACTTCACTTTATCCCCTGCACCCTGGCAGAGGCGCAGCGCGCCAAGGCTGAGCAGGATCACTTTATTCAACAGATTGCCTGGGGGGTTAAATGATCGTCGATTTAAATGCCGATCTCGGTGAAGGTTGCGCCAATGACGAAGCGCTGTTGCAGTTGGTCAGCTCGGCCAATATTGCCTGCGGCTTCCATGCCGGGGATGCCCAGACCATGCGCCAATCGGTGCGCTGGGCGTTGCAATACGGTGTGGCGATTGGTGCCCATCCCAGTTTCCCGGATCGGGAAAACTTCGGCCGCACTCGGATGCAGTTACCGGTAGAAACGGTGTATGCCCAAGTGGTGTATCAGCTGGGGGCGCTGGCCGCCATTACCCGGGCTGAAGGCGGCGTGATGGCCCATGTGAAACCGCATGGCATGCTCTACAACCAGGCGGCGGTGGAGCCGGAATTGGCGGAAGCCATTGCCCGCGCGGTGTTGGCGGTAGACCCTTCGTTGCGTCTGGTGGGGTTGGCCGGCAGTGAACTGATCCGCGCAGGTGAAAAGCTGGGGTTGGCGACGCGGCAGGAAGTGTTTGCCGATCGCGGCTATCAGGCCGATGGAACATTGGTGCCGCGTGGGCAACCAGGAGCACTGATTGCCAGTGATGAACTGGCATTGCAACAGACGCTGGAAATGGTTCGCCACCAGCGTGTACGAACCGTTGAGGGGGGCTGGGCCTCCGTCAAGGCTGAAACCGTTTGCCTGCACGGCGACGGGGAACATGCGCTGGCCTATGCCAGGAAGCTGAGAGAGAGCTTTGCTCAGCAGCAGATTGGCGTCAGCGCCGCATAAAAAAATAATGACTACAGCAAACACAACATTGCCCGCAAGACCGAGGGCGACAAGAGGGAAGTGAATATGGAACAAGCGGTAAACCTCTGGCCACTGATAGGCATCGCTGCCATCGTGGTTGGATTTGTATTACGTTTTAACCCGGTGCTGGTGGTGATCGCCGCCGGTATTATCACCGGGCTGGCGGCGTTGATGCCGCTGGATGTCATTTTGGAAAAGCTTGGCGAGGGCTTCCTCAATACCCGTAACCTGCCGCTGATCCTGCTGTTGCCGCTGCCGATTATCGGGCTGTTAGAGCGCCACGGTTTGAAAGAACGTGCGCAGGCGTGGATTGCCAAAATCAAAAGCGCCACCGCCGGGCGTTTACTGATCGTCTACCTGTTTGTGCGTGAAGTAACGGCGGCAATGGGGCTGACCAGCCTGGGCGGCCAACCTCAAATGGTACGTCCGCTGTTGGCACCGATGGCGGAGGGGGCCACGGAAAACCGCTATGGGGAACTGCCGGAACGTGTGCGCTATCGTCTGCGGGCAATGTCTGCCGCGACCGATAACGTCGGGCTGTTCTTTGGTGAAGATATTTTTGTCGCCTTTGGCGCGATCATCTTTATGCATAACTTTATGCTGGAATCCGGCGGCATTCAGACCGAACCGCTGCACATTGCGCTGTGGGGGATCCCAACGGCGATCTTTGCCTTTCTGATCCACTCGTTCCGTTTGTACCGCATGGACAAACAACTCAACGCTGAACTGAGCAAACTTAACCAGGCTGCGTTGCAGGCCAAGGGAGAAGGCCAATGATATTCCAACAACAATATCTCTATTGGCTGGCGGGTGCGGTATTACTGATCGTCGCCGCAATGTCGTTTCGCGATAAGGCCAACCCACGCCGTATTTCTACCGGCCTGTTCTGGGCCTTATACGGATTGATCTTCCTGGTGGGGGATTGGACCTATGGGCTATTTGGCTCAGGGGCTGAAGCCAAGCGTCAACTGCATATCACCGTGGGCGTATTGGTGGTGGTGATGGCTCTGATCGCCGGTTTTGGCGGTGTGCGTCTTGGTAGCTATCATCAGCGCAGCCAGCAAGAGCGCGAAACCAGTGCCAAACGCTTGGGCAACCGTCTGTTTATCCCGGCGCTGGCGATCCCGGTCGTCACGGTGATCGGCGTGCTGCTGTTCAATAACATCCCGGCCTTGCAACAGGCGGTGTTTGGCAGCGGTAGCCACTCCACCTTGATTACCTTGTTCTCCATGACCCTCGGCTGTTTGCTTGGCCTGGTGATTGCGGTGAAGATGACCCGTGAGAAAATGTCGCAGCCAGTGCAGGAAGCTCGTCGTCTGCTGGATTCCATCGGCTGGGCCTTCATCCTGCCGCAAATCCTGGCGACTCTTGGCCTGCTGTTCACCGTTGCGGGCGTTGGCACTGCCATCTCCCATTTAACGCAGGAATACCTGGCGGTAGATAACCGCTTTATCGCCGTAGCGGTGTATGCCATCGGCATGGCCGTATTAACCATGATCATGGGGAACGCGTTTGCGGCTTTCCCGATTGTCACTGCGGGTATCGGTATCCCGATCCTGGTACTGCAACACGGCGGTAACCCCGCGGTGATGGCGGCTATCGGCATGTTCTCCGGCTATTGCGGCACGTTGATGACGCCAATGGCTGCTAACTTTAATATTGTACCGGCAGCGTTACTGGAGTTACCGGACAAGAATGCGGTCATCAAGGCGCAGATACCGACCGGGGTCACGTTGCTGCTGGTTAACGTATTCCTGCTTTATTTCCTGATGTTCCTCTAGGAGAACGCATGCAGAAAGTATTGATTACCGGCTTTGAGCCGTTTGGCGGCGAGCGTGTCAACCCATCCTGGGAGGTGGTGAAGCAGCTTAACGATCTGGAGCTTGGCGGGGCGCACATTATCGCGCGCCAGCTACCTTGCGTCTTCGGTGAGGCATTAACTGTGCTGAACGCGGCCATTGATGAAGTTCAGCCAGCGATGGTACTGGCGATCGGCCAGGCGGGCGGGCGCACTGACATCACACTGGAACGCGTCGCTATTAACGTCGATGACGCGCGTATTCCCGACAATCAGGGACAGCAGCCGATCGATCAGGCCATTGTGGCAGATGGTCCTGCGGCCTATTTCAGCACCTTGCCGATCAAGGCGGTGGTGAATGCGATGCGTGAGGCTGGCATTCCGGCCTCGGTATCACAAACCGCCGGGACCTATGTCTGCAACCATGTGATGTACGGTCTGTTGCACCGCTTAAGCGGGCAGCAGGCGGTGAAGGGCGGGTTTATCCATATCCCTTACCTGCCTGAGCAGGCGGCACAGCATCCTGGTGCGCCGAGTATGGCAGCCCAGACGGTGCTGTTTGCTTTGGAAATGGCAATTTCGATCGCCTTGCAGGTGGAGCATGACTTGAAAGTGGTGGGTGGCGCCACGCACTAAGGTCATTTATGCTACCTCCATGTTAACCCTAGGGTTCGGCTTGCCGGACCCTTTTCAATCAAGGAGTTGTCCATGCCAGAAGGGCCGGAGATCCGCCGGGCGGCAGATAAGCTGGCGGCGGTGATGATCGAGCAACCACTGACCGAAGTCTGGTTTGCTTTCCCGCAACTGAAACACTATCAGGCCGAGCTGGTCGGTGAACGTATCACTGCCATCGAACCGCGTGGTAAAGCCTTGTTAACCGATTTCTCCAACGGTTTGACCATGTACAGCCACAACCAGCTTTACGGCGTGTGGAAGGTGGTGCGAGCGGGCGAAACACCAGAAACCAAGCGCGATCTGCGCGTGCGACTGGAGACGGCCGAGTGGGCGATTTTGTTGTATAGCGCTTCGGATATCACCATTGCGCCGCGCGGTGAGATCGAGCAACACCCGTTCTTAAAACGTATTGGTCCTGACGTGCTGGATATGGATTTGACCGTAGAGCAGGTGGAACAGCGGCTGTTATCGCCGACGTTTTGTAAGCGCCAGTTGGGCGGAATGCTGCTGGATCAGTCTTTTCTGGCTGGCCTGGGCAATTACCTGCGAGCCGAAATTTTGTGGCAGGCAGAACTGGCACCCAAGCATAAGCCGCAGGATCTCACCCCTGATGCGCTGCATCAGTTGGCGCAGGCGCTGTTGGATATTCCACGCATTTCATATCAGACCCGTGGTCAGGTAGATGAAAATCGCCATCACGGTACGCTGTTCAGCTTCAAGGTGTTTCATCGCAGCGGTGAGCCTTGCCCGCGCTGTGGCGCGATGATCGAGAAAACGGCGCTATCTTCGCGGCCGTTCTATTGGTGCCCGGTTTGCCAGCAGTAAGCCATAAAAAAACGCTGCCAGTGAGGCAGCGTTAAGTCGATAGGGTCATTAGCCGAGTTGGGGCGACTATGACGCCCCGCTAAAGCTTACTTTTTAACCTGAGACTTGAACTCACGCTCGGCATAGCCGGTATACAGCTGACGTGGACGAGCGATCTTGATGCCTTCGTCATGCATTTCGTTCCAGTGGGCAATCCAGCCGATGGTACGGGCAATCGCGAAGATCACCGTAAACATGGAAGAAGGAATACCCATCGCTTTCAGGATGATACCTGAATAGAAATCGACGTTCGGGTACAGTTTCTTCTCGATGAAGTACGGGTCGTTCAACGCGATGTGTTCCAGTTCCATCGCGACCTGCAGCAGGTTGTCGTCTTTCTTGTTCAGTTCTTTCAGCACTTCGTGACAGGTTTCACGCATCACGGTGGCGCGTGGATCGTAGTTTTTGTACACGCGGTGGCCAAAGCCCATCAGACGGAACGAGTCGTTCTTGTCTTTGGCACGTTTGATGAACTCAGGGATGTGCTCAACGGTTTTGATCTCTTCGAGCATCTTCAGTGCCGCTTCGTTGGCACCGCCGTGCGCTGGCCCCCACAGGGAAGCGATACCGGCCGCGATACAGGCAAACGGGTTGGCACCGGATGAACCGGCGGTACGTACGGTGGAGGTGGACGCGTTCTGCTCATGGTCGGCATGCAGGATCAGAATACGATCCATGGCGCGTTCCAGCACTGGGTTCACCACGTACTCTTCGCAAGGTGTAGCAAACATCATGCGCAGGAAGTTACCGGCGTAGGACAGGTCGTTGCGTGGGTAAACAAACGGCTGGCCAAGGGAATACTTGTAACACATCGCTGCCACGGTAGGCATTTTGGACAGCAGGCGGAAAGCGGTGATCTCACGGTGACGTTCATTGTTGACGTCCAGCGCATCGTGATAGAACGCAGCCAGGGCACCTGTTACCCCGCACAGCACCGCCATTGGGTGCGAGTCACGGCGGAAACCACGGAACAGATGGGTGATCTGGTCGTGGATCATGGTGTGACGGGTTACCGTGGTTTTGAAGGTTTCGAACTCTTCAGCACTCGGGGTTTCGCCGTACAGCAGGATGTAGCACACCTCCAGGTAGGAGGACTCTTTTGCCAACTGCTCAATCGGGAAGCCGCGGTGCAGCAGGATACCTTTGTCGCCGTCGATGAACGTGATTTTGGATTCACAGGAAGCGGTAGAAGTAAAGCCGGGATCAAATGTGAAATAACCTTTGGAGCCCAGGGCGCGTACGTCAATAACATCAGGGCCCAGTGAAGGGGTGAGCACGCCCAGTTCGATCGGAGCTTCGCCGTTGTTGATGCTTAGCGTCGCTTTCTTATCAGTCATTTACAGTCTCCTTAACGCCTTATTTTAAAAACCTCTAACAACTGAAATACCTTAAATCTCCGCAGGTTGCCCGCAATAAAGTCGAGCGAACGCTAACTCTGTGAGCGACAGCGCATTTGCGCCGGTAGGGGACAGAGTTTGCACCAGGCGAACAAGACGGGTTAGCAGCCGTTAACGATTCATCGGGATTCGTTATTTTCTTTTAATCATTACCTACGATCTGTTTGGAATGTTAACCACATACACTATCGCTACACTGTTGCATAACTTGTGCTTAGGGGGAAGTGTATCCGGTGACCGCTAGTGCATCATAGGGTTGATTGCTGCCCTATTTGTAATGGAAATGTTGATCTCTTGTCAAATCAGATAATTAATTTCGTGCTAAATGTAATAATCGTGATCTAAATCACTGTTCTGGGGAAATGTGACCAAAGGGATTGTATGGGAATTGTAATAAGAATGTGAACCTCCTATACTGCCGCCAGGTCTCCGGATTACCCTGAAGTAGGAGCACCCAGCGTTATCACTACGCGCCGTTTAAGCACTAGGATGTCGATGTTTGAGCGCGTGAGGTGTAAGAGTGAAAGCTCTTGGACGCTGTCTGATCCCCACCCAGGCCCGGAGGAAGGAAAATAATAAGAGCTGTGTGGGCAAAACCGTGAAAAAACAAAGACCTGTCAATCTGGATCTGCAAACGATCCGGTTTCCTGTAACTGCGATAGCGTCCATCTTACACCGAGTCTCTGGCGTAATTACTTTCGTTGCCGTGGGCATTCTCCTCTGGCTGCTGGGTATCTCTCTCTCTTCTCAAGAGGGCTTCCTGCACGCTGCCGCCATCATGAATAGCTTCTTCGTGAAATTCATTTTCTGGGGGATCCTCACCGCGTTGGCCTATCACATTTGCGGTGGCATTCGTCACTTGTTAATGGATTTTGGCTATATCGAAGAGAGTTTAGCCGCAGGTACCCGTTCTGCCCAGGTGGCGTTCGGTCTGACCGTCGTGCTGTCAATTCTGGCTGGAGTCCTCGTATGGTAAGCAACGTTTCTGCATTAGGACGTAACGGCGTACACGACTGGTTGTTACTGCGTGCTTCCGCCATCGTCATCACCCTGTATGTGCTCTATATCCTGGGCTTCGTCGTTACGGCTCCGGACATCACCTATGAAATCTGGCGCGGCTTCTTCGCCACCTCCATTACGAAAGTATTCACCTTGCTGACATTGCTGTCGATCCTGGTTCACGCCTGGGTGGGAATGTGGCAGGTGCTGACGGACTATATCAAGCCACTGGCGTTACGTCTGGTGCTGCAACTGGCGATTGTCGTCACGTTGCTGGTCTATTTACTGTACGGAACAATCGTCGTGTGGGGTGCATAAATGAAACTGCCAATCAGAGAGTTTGATGCAGTTGTTATCGGTGCTGGTGGCGCAGGTATGCGCGCGGCGCTGCAGATTTCCCAGGCGGGCTCAACCTGTGCCCTGCTTTCCAAAGTATTCCCGACCCGTTCCCATACCGTGTCTGCACAAGGTGGCATTACCGTAGCCTTGGGCAATAACCACGAAGACAACTGGGAATGGCATATGTACGACACGGTGAAGGGTTCCGACTATATCGGTGACCAGGACGCCATTGAATATATGTGTAAAACCGGCCCGGAAGCGATTCTGGAGTTGGAACACATGGGCCTGCCGTTCTCCCGTCTGGACGATGGCCGCATTTATCAACGCCCGTTTGGCGGCCAGTCACTGAACTTTGGTGGCGAGCAGGCGGCCCGTACCGCTGCGGCGGCGGACCGTACCGGTCACGCGTTGTTGCACACCCTTTATCAGCAGAACCTGAAAAACCACACCACCATCTTCTCCGAGTGGTATGCGCTGGATCTGGTGAAAAACCAGGATGGTGCGGTAGTCGGTACCACCGCTATCTGTATCGAAACCGGTGAAGTCGTGTACTTCAAGGCCAAGGCAACCATTCTGGCTACCGGTGGGGCAGGCCGTATTTACCAATCCACCACCAACGCCCACATCAATACCGGTGACGGTGTCGGTATGGCGCTGCGTGCCGGTGTACCGGTGCAGGATATGGAAATGTGGCAGTTCCACCCAACCGGCATTGCCGGGGCTGGTGTACTGGTCACCGAAGGTTGTCGCGGTGAAGGTGGTTACCTGCTGAACAAACATGGCGAACGTTTCATGGAACGTTATGCGCCAAATGCCAAAGATCTGGCGGGCCGTGACGTAGTGGCACGTTCGATCATGATTGAGATCCGTGAAGGCCGCGGCTGTGACGGTCCTTGGGGCCCACATGCCAAGCTGAAACTGGACCACCTGGGTAAAGAAGTGCTGGAGTCCCGCCTGCCGGGTATTCTGGAACTGTCCCGTACCTTTGCCCACGTCGATCCGGTGAAAGAGCCGATCCCGGTCATTCCTACCTGCCACTATATGATGGGCGGTATTCCGACCAAAGTGACCGGCCAGGCGCTGACCGTGAATGAGAAAGGCGAAGACGTGGTGATCCCGGGCCTGTTCGCGGTAGGTGAAATTGCCTGCGTATCGGTACACGGTGCCAACCGTCTGGGCGGCAACTCGCTGCTGGATCTGGTGGTATTTGGTCGCTCTGCCGGTATGCACCTGCAAGAGTCGTTGGCAGAGCAGGGCGATAGCCGCGAAGCCAGCGAATCGGACGTCGAAGCTTCACTGGATCGTCTGAACCGTTGGAACAACACCCGTTCTGGTGAAGATCCGGTGGAAATTCGTAAGGCACTGCAATCCTGTATGCAGCATAACTTCTCGGTGTTCCGCGAAGGTGATGCGATGGCGAAAGGGTTGGAAGAGCTGAAAGTGATCCGTGAACGTCTGAAGAACGCACGCCTGGATGATACCTCCAGCGAATTCAACACCCAGCGCATCGAATGCCTGGAGTTGGATAACCTGATGGAGACCGCGTATTCCACCGCCGTGTCGGCTAACTTCCGTACCGAGAGCCGTGGCGCGCATAGCCGCTTCGACTTCCCGGAGCGTGATGATGCCAACTGGCTGTGCCATTCGCTGTATCTGCCGCAATCGGAAAGCATGACGCGTCGTGAAGTGAACATGCAACCGAAGCTGCGCGCGGCATTCCCGCCGAAAGTGCGTTCTTACTAATTGCGGAGCTCGATTGATGAAACTTGAATTCTCTATCTATCGCTACAATCCGGATGTCGATAGCGCCCCGCACATGCAGGACTACAGCCTGGAAGCGGAAGAGGGCCGTGACATGATGCTGCTGGATGCGTTGATCCAGCTGAAAGAAAAGGACCCGACCTTATCTTTCCGCCGCTCTTGCCGTGAAGGCGTGTGCGGTTCAGACGGCATCAATATGAACGGTAAGAACGGTCTGGCCTGTATCACCCCGGTCTCGTCGTTGCGTAAAGGCAACAACAAGATTGTGATCCGCCCGCTACCGGGGTTACCGGTGGTACGTGATCTGGTGGTGGATATGGGGCAGTTCTATACCCAGTATGAAAAAATCAAGCCGTTCTTGATTAATGATGGCAAGAATCCTCCGGCGCGTGAGCACCTGCAAACGCCGGATCAGCGGGAAAAACTGGATGGATTGTACGAATGTATTCTCTGTGCCTGTTGCTCCACCTCTTGCCCATCGTTCTGGTGGAACCCTGACAAGTTTGTTGGCCCGGCCGGTCTGTTGGCGGCGTACCGCTTCCTGATCGACAGCCGTGATACGGAAACTGAAGCACGATTGGACGATCTGAACGACGCTTTCAGTGTTTTCCGCTGCCATAGCATTATGAATTGTGTCAGTGTATGTCCTAAGGGCTTGAATCCGACCCGTGCAATTGGCCATATCAAGTCTATGCTGCTGCAACGAGGCGCATAAACAGAACGAGATGCTGCGCCGGTGGCTTTACCGGCGCACATCCCAAGAGGGTATCTCTAAAAACTGACCCGTGATTGTGGTTAAAGGCAATCAGGTTTGTCCCGCCGGTTTTTAGAGGTTCCTTGTATGGGGCCGCAAGGTCCAAAACAGAACGTGCACTTGTATAAGCACGTCTAGTGAACCGTTAAGCGTACCATTACGGTAATTATGTTAACCACGGCGAAAACTGAAGCTTTAAAGCTTAAGGGATCAAAATGCAGAACGGCGCAATGAAGGCCTGGCTGGATTCCTCCTATCTGGCGGGCGCGAACCAGTCCTACATAGAGCAGCTCTATGAAGACTTTTTAACCGATCCGAGTTCCGTTGAAGATAGTTGGCGTTCGATTTTCCAGCAACTACCAACTGCGGGTGTCAAACCCGATCAGCTCCACTCCCAAACGCGAGATTACTTCCGCCGCCTGGCGAAAGATTCTGCTCGTTATAACACCACCATCAACGATCCTGAAACCGATGCCAAGCAGGTCAAAGTATTGCAGCTGATCAACGCCTTCCGCTTCCGTGGGCATCAGCACGCCAACCTCGACCCGTTAGACCTGTGGAAGCAGGAGCGCGTTCCCGATCTCGATCCGGCGTACCACAACCTGACCGAAGCCGACTTCCAGGAAACCTTCAACGTGGGTTCTTTTGCCATCGGCAAAGAAACCATGAAGCTGAGCGATCTGTACGCGGCGCTGAAGCAGACCTACTGCGGTTCGATCGGTGCCGAGTATATGCACATCACCAACACCGAAGAGAAACGCTGGATCCAGCAGCGCATTGAATCGGTAGCGGGGCGTGCCAGCTTCACCACCGATGAGAAACGCCGTTTCCTGAGCGAACTGACGGCGGCCGAAGGGCTGGAGCGTTACCTGGGTGCCAAATTCCCTGGGGCCAAACGTTTCTCGCTGGAAGGTGGCGATGCGCTGGTGCCGATGCTGAAAGAAATGGTGCGTCACGCAGGCAAAAACGGCACGCGTGAAGTGGTGCTGGGCATGGCCCACCGTGGCCGTCTGAACGTGTTGATCAACGTGCTGGGTAAAAAACCGGCCGACCTGTTCGACGAGTTTGCCGGCAAGCATAAAGAACACCTGGGCACCGGTGACGTGAAATATCACCAGGGCTTCTCTTCCGACGTGGAAACCGAAGGCGGCATGGTTCACCTGGCGCTGGCGTTTAACCCGTCGCACCTGGAAATCGTCAGCCCGGTTGTCATGGGGTCTGTACGTGCCCGCCGCGACCGTCTGGACGAAGCGCGCAGCAACATGGTGCTGCCAATCACCATTCATGGTGACGCAGCAATCACCGGGCAGGGCGTGGTTCAGGAAACCCTGAACATGTCGCAGGCTCGCGGTTATGAAGTGGGCGGTACGGTGCGTATCGTCATCAACAACCAGGTTGGCTTCACTACCTCCAACCCGTTGGATGCGCGTTCTACCCAATACTGTACCGATATTGCCAAGATGGTGCAGGCTCCTATCTTCCACGTGAATGCCGATGATCCGGAAGCGGTGGCCTTTGTCACTCGTCTGGCGTTGGATTTCCGTAACACCTTTAAACGTGACGTGATGATCGATCTGGTCTGCTACCGTCGCCATGGGCATAACGAGGCCGATGAGCCAAGTGCTACCCAGCCGGTGATGTACCAGAAGATCAAGAAACACCCAACGCCACGCAAAATCTACGCTGACGTACTGACCGAACAGAAGGTTGCCAGCCTGGAAGATGCCACGGAAATGGTCAACCTGTATCGCGATGCTCTCGATCGCGGTGACTGCGTGGTTGAAGAGTGGCGTCCGATGAACCTGCACTCCTTTACCTGGTCGCCATACCTGAATCATGAGTGGGACGAAGAGTACCCAAGCAAGGTTGAGATGAAGCGCCTGCAGGAACTGGCTCGCCGCATCAGCAGCGTACCGGAAGCGATCGAAATGCAGTCGCGCGTGGCGAAAATCTACGGCGATCGTGCCGAGATGGCCGCAGGCAACAAGCCGTTTGACTGGGGCGCAGCGGAAACGCTGGCTTACGCCACCATGGCTGATGAAGGCATCCCAATCCGTATTTCCGGTGAAGATGCTGGCCGTGGCACCTTCTTCCACCGCCATGCGGTGGTGCACAACCAGAAAAATGGTTCTGTCTATGTCCCGCTGGCGAATATCCACAGCGGCCAGGGCGAATTCAAAGTCTGGGACTCGGTGCTGTCTGAAGAAGCCGTTCTGGCATTCGAATATGGCTACGCCACCGCAGAGCCGCGCACCCTGACCATCTGGGAAGCGCAGTTTGGTGACTTTGCCAACGGTGCTCAGGTCGTGATCGACCAGTTCATCAGCTCCGGTGAGCAGAAATGGGGCCGTATGTGTGGCCTGGTGATGCTGCTGCCGCATGGTTACGAAGGCCAGGGCCCAGAGCACTCCTCTGCGCGTCTGGAACGTTACCTGCAGCTGTGTGCAGAACAGAACATGCAGGTGTGCATCCCGTCCACTCCGGCACAGGTTTACCATATGCTGCGCCGTCAGGCGTTGCGCGGTATGCGCCGTCCGCTGGTGGTGATGTCACCGAAGTCCTTGCTGCGTCATCCGCTGGCAGTCTCTTCCCTGGAAGAGCTGGCAAACGGCACCTTCCAACCGGCCATCGGCGAAATTGACGAGCTGGATGCCAAAGCGGTAAAACGCGTGGTGCTGTGTTCTGGTAAGGTTTATTACGATCTGCTGGAGCAACGCCGCAAGAACGACCAGAAAGACGTGGCCATCGTACGTATCGAGCAGCTGTATCCGTTCCCGCATCAGGCCGTTCAAGCGGTATTGGAACAGTATGCCCACGTGCATGATTTCGTCTGGTGTCAGGAAGAGCCGTTGAACCAGGGTGCCTGGTATTGCAGCCAACACAATTTCCGTGAAGTGATCCCGTTTGGGGCCTCTTTACGTTACGCAGGACGTCCAGCCTCTGCCTCTCCGGCGGTGGGTTATATGTCCGTACACCAGAAGCAGCAGCAGGCTCTGGTGAATGACGCGCTGAATATTGAAGAAAAAATTTAAAGGAAAGCTAATGAGTAGCGTAGATATTCTGGTTCCTGACCTCCCTGAATCCGTTGCCGATGCGACCGTCGCCACCTGGCATAAAAAACCGGGTGACACCGTTCAGCGTGACGAAGTGCTGGTTGAAATTGAAACCGACAAAGTCGTATTGGAAGTGCCTGCCAGTGAAGCCGGCGTACTGGAAGCGATCCTGGAAGACGAAGGCGCAACCGTGACTTCACGTCAGCTTCTCGGGCGTATCCGTCAGGGTGACAGCTCTGGCAAGCCGACCGAAGCGAAAGCTCAGAGCGTTGAATCAACTCCGGCACAGCGTGCAACCGCCAGCCTGGAAGAAGAGAACAACGACGCACTCAGCCCGGCGATCCGCCGCCTGATTGCCGAACACGATCTCGATGCTGCCGCCATCAAAGGCAGCGGCGTGGGTGGCCGTATCACGCGTGAAGACGTAGAAGCGCACCTGGCTGCCAGCAAGAAAGCGGCACCGGCTGCAGCAGCCCCAGCGGCGGCACCTCAGCCAGCCTTGGGCGGTCGTAGCGAAAAACGTGTTCCTATGACCCGCCTGCGCAAACGCGTGGCCGAGCGCCTGTTGGAAGCGAAGAACAGCACCGCGATGCTGACCACCTTCAACGAAATCAACATGCAGCCGATCATGGATCTGCGCAAGCAGTACGGTGAAGCCTTCGAAAAACGCCACGGCGTACGTCTGGGCTTTATGTCCTTCTACATCAAAGCGGTAGTCGAAGCGCTGAAACGCTTCCCGGAAGTGAACGCCTCTATCGACGGCAGCGACGTGGTTTACCACAACTACTTCGATATCAGCATTGCGGTTTCGACCCCGCGCGGCCTGGTAACCCCGGTACTGCGTGACGTTGACTCCATGAGCATGGCGGACATCGAGAAGAAAATCAAAGAGCTGGCGATCAAAGGCCGTGACGGCAAATTGACCGTGGAAGAACTGACCGGCGGTAACTTCACCATTACCAACGGCGGCGTCTTCGGTTCATTGATGTCCACCCCGATCATCAACCCACCGCAGAGCGCCATCCTGGGTATGCACGCCATCAAGGATCGCCCGATGGCGGTCAATGGTCAGGTCGTGATCCAGCCGATGATGTATCTGGCTCTGTCTTACGATCATCGTCTGATCGATGGCAAAGAGTCGGTGAGTTATCTGGTAACGGTGAAAGACATGCTGGAAGATCCGGCTCGTCTGCTGCTGGACGTTTAATCCTTGCAAGGGCGTGGTTTTTGCCGCGCCCACACCCTGTGCTATGTGGCCGATAAGTCATGCGGAATACCGCGAAAGTGACCCGGCTAAAACTTTCTGACCTGAATGGATAGAACATCATGAATTTACACGAATATCAGGCAAAACAGCTGTTTGCTCGGTATGGCATGCCAGCACCAACCGGTTACGCCTGTACCACTCCGCGTGAAGCAGAAGAAGCCGCATCTAAAATCGGCTCCGGCCCGTGGGTGGTAAAATGTCAGGTTCATGCTGGCGGCCGTGGTAAAGCTGGTGGCGTTAAAGTCGTTAACAGCAAAGAAGATATCCGTGCTTTTGCCGAAGCCTGGCTGGGTAAACGCCTGGTGACTTACCAGACCGATGCGCTGGGCCAGCCGGTTCACCAGATCCTGGTAGAAGCGGCCACCGATATCGACAAAGAGCTGTATCTGGGGGCGGTAGTTGACCGTGCCAGCCGTCGCGTAGTGTTTATGGCTTCTACTGAAGGCGGCGTTGAAATTGAGAAAGTTGCGGAAGAGACCCCGGAACTGATCCACAAAATGACCATCGACCCACTGGCAGGCCCACAGCCTTACCAGGGGCGTGAGCTGGCGTTCAAACTGGGCCTGACCGGTAAGCAAGTCGGCCAGTTTGCCAAAATCTTTATGGGCCTGGCAACGTTGTTCCTGGAGCGCGATCTGGCGATGGTTGAGATCAACCCGCTGGTAGTGACCAAGCAGGGCGATCTGATCTGCCTGGACGGTAAGCTGGGTGCCGATGGCAACGCCCTGTTCCGCCAGCCTGAACTGCGTGAAATGCGTGACCCTTCTCAGGAAGACGAGCGTGAATCCCGTGCGGCCCAGTGGGAGCTGAACTATGTTGCCCTCGACGGTAACATCGGTTGCATGGTGAACGGTGCCGGTCTGGCGATGGGTACCATGGACATCGTGAAACTGCACGGTGGCGAACCAGCCAACTTCCTGGACGTGGGTGGTGGTGCAACCAAAGAGCGCGTGACCGAAGCCTTTAAAATCATCCTGTCTGACGACAAGGTGAAAGCGGTGTTGGTGAACATCTTCGGTGGCATCGTGCGTTGCGATCTGATCGCTGACGGTATCATTGGCGCGGTAGCCGAAGTGGGCGTTAACGTCCCGGTGGTCGTGCGCCTGGAAGGGAACAACGCCGAACTGGGCGCCAAGAAACTGGCGGACAGCGGTTTGAATATCATTGCTGCGACCAGCCTGACTGATGCGGCTCAGCAAGTTGTTGCGGCAGTGGAGGGTAAATAATGTCCATTTTAATCGATAAAAACACCAAAGTAATCTGCCAGGGTTTCACCGGTAGCCAGGGTACCTTCCACTCCGAACAAGCTATCGCTTACGGCACCAAAATGGTGGGGGGCGTGACTCCGGGCAAAGGCGGTACTGAGCACCTGGGTCTGCCAGTGTTCAACACCGTGCGTGAAGCTGTTGAAGCGACCGGTGCTACCGCGTCTGTTATCTACGTGCCAGCGCCATTCTGCAAAGACTCCATTCTGGAAGCCATCGATGCAGGCATCAAACTGATCATCACCATCACCGAAGGCATCCCAACTCTGGATATGCTGACCGTGAAAGTGAAGCTGGATGAAGCCGGTGTGCGCATGATCGGCCCGAACTGCCCAGGTGTGATCACCCCGGGCGAATGCAAGATCGGTATCATGCCTGGCCATATTCACCTGCCAGGCAAGGTGGGTATCGTTTCCCGTTCAGGTACTCTGACCTATGAAGCGGTAAAACAAACCACTGACGCCGGTCTGGGGCAGTCTACCTGCGTAGGTATCGGCGGTGACCCGATCCCGGGTTCCAACTTTATCGATATTCTGAAGTTGTTCCAGGAAGATCCGCAGACCGAAGCTATCGTGATGATCGGTGAGATTGGCGGCAGCGCGGAAGAAGAAGCGGCAGCCTATATCAAAGAGCACGTCACCAAGCCGGTAGTCGGCTATATCGCCGGTGTTACTGCACCGAAAGGCAAGCGTATGGGCCATGCTGGCGCCATCATTGCCGGCGGCAAAGGGACTGCGGATGAGAAGTTCGCGGCTCTGGAAGCGGCAGGGGTGAAAACCGTACGCAGCCTGGCTGATATCGGTGATGCAGTGAAGGCGATCCTGAATCGTTAGTACCGTATAGCAAATAATAATATCTCGACATGTTTGGCCGCCTTTGGGCGGCCTTTTTTGTATGTCACTGAGAGAGAAGGGCGTTTTGCAAGGCATTGTTGCTGGAGGTGCGAGCCGACCACTCAGTGCTTGCAGGTTCTGGGATCAACCTCGCAACATGGTCTATGATTACTTAGCAAAAAGCAGATTTGTGAGTTAACTCACTGCAATCGTCATTGGAAATAAAAAGTTAATATCTATCGAATGGTAATGCTGAAGTAATACAATTGGGGGTATTTTAAATTACATTTATTTAACACAAAGATATCAATAAAAAACAATTAAACCATTGCTTAACATGGGCGCTGGGAAATTACAGCAAATTGCGTAATGAGCCTAGCAATAATATGCAGATAGGCTTAAATTGTTTTAGATCAATATTGGCCTGGCTACCTATTTAGGCTGATTTTTGACCTGTAGCCAAAAGTCCAACCTGTGTCACGCAAATACCTATTTATTGTATGGGCTTTGGCGAGTATCATGCCATTGTGTAATTACGGATGGTTGATCTTGTTGCATTTGTTACCCGCTGTCGGTTTTCATTGGTGCGTTTTGCTCCCGTCCCTCGTGGTCTGGCTCTGAACGTGCGGTTGAAAGCGGAGAGGCTGGATCAAATTTTGTTGTGTTTAAGGGCATTCACTGCGGGGCGTTACCGGCTACTCTTTCGGGAGTAATACCGATAACCGCAAGTCGGAGTCTTCCTGCGAGGAGCAAGGAGTCAAGATGTTTGATATTGTCGAACTGTCGCGCTTACAGTTTGCTTTAACGGCGATGTACCACTTCCTATTTGTCCCATTAACGCTGGGTATGGCGTTTTTGCTGGCAATTATGGAAACGGTATATGTGCTGTCCGGCAAACAAATTTATAAAGATATGACCAAATTCTGGGGCAAGTTATTTGCAATCAACTTTGCTCTGGGTGTGGCCACCGGGTTGACCATGGAGTTCCAGTTCGGGACCAACTGGTCGTACTTCTCTCATTACGTCGGTGACATCTTCGGGGCCCCGCTGGCTATCGAAGGTCTGATGGCGTTCTTCCTGGAATCGACGCTGGTCGGTCTGTTCTTCTTCGGGTGGGATCGCCTGAGCAAGATCCAGCACATGACGGTCACCTGGTTTGTTGCCCTCGGCTCAAACCTGTCTGCGTTGTGGATCCTGGTCGCCAACGGCTGGATGCAAAACCCAATCGCCTCCGACTTCAACTTTGAAACCATGCGCATGGAGATGCTCAGCTTCTCCGAGCTGGTTTTGAACCCGGTCGCTCAGGTGAAGTTTGTTCACACCGTGGCCTCAGGCTACACCACCGGTGCGATGTTCGTGCTGGGTATCAGCTCTTACTATCTGCTGAAAGGGCGTGACGTTGCTTTTGCCAAGCGTTCGTTCGCCATTGCTGCCAGCTTCGGTATGGCTGCGATCCTTTCTGTTATCGTGCTGGGTGATGAATCCGGTTACGAAATGGGGGACGTGCAGAAAACCAAACTGGCTGCCATTGAAGCGGAATGGGAAACTCAACCGGCTCCGGCCGCATTTACCCTGTTCGGGATCCCGAACCAGGAGAAAATGGAGAACTCCTTCGCGATTCAAATTCCTTGGGCGCTCGGCCTGATTGCTACCCGTTCTATCGACACCCCGGTTATCGGCCTGCGCGAACTGATGGCACAGCACCAGGTGCGTATCCGTAACGGTATGAAAGCTTACCAGTTGCTGGAAGAGCTACGTGGCGGTAATACCGATCCAGCAGTGCGCACCGCATTCAACGATACCAAACAGGATCTGGGCTACGGCATGCTGCTCAAGCGCTATACCGAAAACGTCACCGACGCAACGGAAGCACAGATCCAGCAGGCAACCAAAGATTCTATCCCGCGCGTTGCTCCACTGTACTTCGCCTTCCGTATCATGGTGGCCTGTGGTGTGCTGATGCTGTTTATTATCGGCCTGTCATTCTTGAGCGTGGTACGTGGTCGTATCGGTCAGAAGAAATGGCTGCTTCGCGCTGCGTTGTTCGGCCTGCCATTACCTTGGATTGCCGTTGAAGCGGGCTGGTTCGTGGCGGAGTATGGCCGTCAGCCGTGGGCGATAGGTGAGGTGCTGCCAACCGCAGTCGCCACCTCTTCGCTGACCGCAGGCGACATTCTGTTCTCGATGGGGCTGATATGCGGCTTGTATACCCTGTTCCTGGTGGCTGAAATGTACCTGATGTTCAAGTTTGCACGTCTGGGTCCAAGCAGCCTGAAAACTGGCCGCTACCACTTTGAACAACCGACTGCCGCCGTGCAGGAAGCGCGCTAAACAGGAGTCCAAGATATGTTTGATTACGAAGTACTGCGATTTATCTGGTGGCTCCTGGTTGGCATCCTGCTGATCGGTTTCGCCGTCACCGATGGTTTCGATATGGGTGTCGGTATACTGATGCGCATTATCGGTAAAACCGATACCGAGCGCCGGGTCATGATCAACGCCATTGCCCCGCACTGGGACGGTAACCAGGTGTGGTTGATCACCGCCGGTGGCGCATTGTTTGCCGCCTGGCCAATGGTTTATGCTGCCGCGTTCTCTGGTTTCTATGTGGCCATGATCCTGGTGCTGGCTGCCTTGTTCTTCCGCCCGGTCGGTTTTGACTACCGCTCGAAGCTGGAAAACAGCACCTGGCGTAACATGTGGGACTGGGGCATCTTTGTCGGTAGCTTCGTGCCTGCGGTGGTGTTCGGCGTGGCGTTCGGTAACCTGTTACAGGGCGTACCGTTCCATATCGATGAATATCTGCGTCTGTTCTATACCGGCAACTTCTTCCAACTGCTGAACCCGTTTGGTTTGCTGGCCGGTATTGTCAGCCTGACCATGCTGGTGACTCAGGGGGCAACCTACCTGCAGATGCGTACCACTGCCGAGATTCACCTGCGCTCACGCGCTGCAGCGCAGATTTCTGCGCTGGTGATGGGCGTATGCTTCCTGTTGGCGGGTATCTGGCTGGTGAAAGGTATCGACGGTTTCGTGATCACCTCAGCACTGGATACGGCAGCGGAATCCAACCCACTGCGTAAAGAAGTCGCTCATCAGGCGGGTGCCTGGTTGATCAACTTCAACAAGTATCCATCCCTGTGGGCACTGCCAGCGTTGGGCGTGGTTCTGCCACTGTTCACTATCCTGTTTGCCCGTTTGGACAAAGCTGCGATGGCGTTCCTGAGTTCATCACTGACGATTGCCTGTGTGATCCTGACGGCTGGGGTAACCATGTTCCCGTTCGTTATGCCATCAAGCACCGTGCCTAACGTCAGCCTGACCATGTGGGATGCGACTTCCAGCCTGTTCACACTGCAGGTGATGACCGTTGTTGCCATTATCTTCGTGCCAATCGTTCTGGCGTACACCGCTTGGGCGTACTACAAAATGTTTGGTCGCCTGGATAAGAACTTCATCGAAAAAAATAAGCATTCGCTGTACTAAGCAAAAGGAGCTAAACCATGTGGTATTTTGCCTGGATCCTCGGAACGCTTCTTGCCTGTGCCTTCGGTATCATCACGGCGCTGGCGCTTGAGCACAGTGAAGATTCAAAAGCGCAGCAAGACGGTAAGTGATGAGTTCGTCACTGGTGGATAAGCTGTACGCTATCACCGACAAGGGCCCGGTTCGGGCCCTTTCATTGGTGCTGGCGGTGATTTTGGCGGGATGTATCTTTTGGGATCCTAGCCGCTTTGCAGCACGTACCAGCTCATTAGAGATTTGGCAGGGTATCTTGCTGATCTGGGCAGTATGTGCAGGCATTGTTCACGGTGTCGGCTTCCGATCACAGAGCACGTTTTGGCGTGCATTTTTCGCGCCATTACCTGCAATTGTGATCCTGGCCGCAGGATTACTTTACGTTTCTTTATAATCTATTACGCATCCCCCCGGTTATGGGCCGTTCAGGCCCATAATTATTTTCATTCCCATTCAGTAACCCATTCCCAACCCGATCCGTCTTGCGTATAGTAGCAATCGTTCAATTGCCTTGGTTTGGAAGTCTCGTGAGTAATAAGTTGTTTCGATGGCCGGTTCGTGTTTACTTTGAAGACACCGATGCCGGTGGTGTGGTCTACCATGCCCGTTACGTCGCTTTTTATGAAAGAGCGCGCACCGAGATGCTGCGTCAACATAACTTTCATCAACAGCAGCTGCTCAGTGAAGAACATGTCGCTTTCGCTGTCCGGCGTATGACGGTGGATTATCTGTCACCAGCTCGTCTTGACGATCTGCTGGAAGTGCAGAGCAAAATCACCTCAATACGCGGGGCTTCTCTTACGTTTGCTCAACGCATTGTTAATTCTGACGGTACTCTCTTGAGTCAGGCCGATGTATTGATTGCATGCATTGATCCACACCAAATGAAGCCGATAGCGCTTCCTAAGTCTATTGTCGCGGAGTTTAAGCAGTGACTGACATGAACATCCTAGATCTATTCTTGAAGGCGAGCCTGCTGGTCAAGTTTATCATGCTGATTTTGATATGCTTTTCAGTGGCTTCTTGGGCGATCATCATCCAGCGTACCCGCATCCTCAATGCGGCCACTCGCGACGCCGAAGCCTTCGAAGACAAATTCTGGTCTGGTATCGAGCTTTCCCGTCTGTATCAGGAAAGCCAGGCACGTCGCGATAGCCTGACTGGCTCAGAGCAGATTTTCCATTCCGGTTTCAAAGAGTTTGCCCGTTTACACCGTGCCAACAGCCATGCGCCGGAGTCGGTGATCGAAGGCGCAACGCGTGCGATGCGTATTTCGATGAATCGTGAGCTGGAAACGCTGGAAAACCATATTCCTTTCCTCGGCACCGTGGGTTCCATCAGCCCGTATATCGGCCTGTTTGGTACCGTGTGGGGGATCATGCACGCCTTTATCGCCTTGGGTGCGGTAAAACAAGCCACCTTGCAGATGGTAGCACCGGGTATCGCCGAAGCGTTGATCGCTACGGCCATCGGTCTGTTTGCCGCGATCCCTGCCGTTATGGCCTATAACCGCCTAAATCAGCGCGTTAACAAGCTTGAGCAGAATTACGACAACTTTATGGAAGAGTTCACCGCTATTCTGCATCGTCAGGCCTTCTCCAGCGACAGCAAATAAGAAGTAGGAGGGTAGCATGGCGAGAGTTCGTGGTCGTAACAAGCGTGAGCTGAAGTCGGAAATCAACATTGTTCCGCTGCTGGACGTCTTGTTGGTGCTGTTGCTGATCTTTATGGCAACTGCGCCAATCATCACCCAAAGCGTTGAAGTTGATTTGCCTGATGCCACCGATTCCAAGACGGTGTCCAGCGACGATAATCCACCGGTGATCCTTGAAGTTTCCGGCGTAGGTCAGTACACCCTGGTGGTGGATCACAACCGTATGGAGCTGTTGCCGCCTGAGCAGGTGGCGGCCGAAGCCAAGTCGCGTCTGGCAGCTAATCCGAAGACGGTGTTTTTGATCGGTGGGGCCAAGGAAGTACCGTACGATGAGATTATCAAGGCATTGAATATTCTGCATCAGGCGGGTGTCGCTTCCGTAGGGTTGATGACCCAGCCAATCTAACCGTAAGGTCAGTGGCAACCCGGTTCCTGCCCTGTGGCGCAGGAACCCCGTTTAAGCAGCAGTTTTTGGGATTCTATTTTGGTAAAGGCAACTGAGCAAAATGATAAGCTGAACCGCTCCGTGATTGTATCGGTGGTTCTGCACATTCTATTGATTGCCCTGTTGATTTGGGGTTCGCTGTACGAAAATACTGAAATGAGTAGTGCAGGCGGCGGCGGTGATGGTTCCGTGGTCGGGGCCGTGATGGTCGATCCAGGGGCGGTGGTAGAGCAGTACAATCGCCAACAGCAACAGAGCAGCGATGCACAGCGTGCAGAAAAGCAGCGCCAGAAGAAGGCGGAGCAGCAGGCTGAAGAGCTGCAGCAGAAGCAGGCGGCGGAACAGCAGCGCCTGAAAGAATTGGAACAAGAGCGTTTGGCCGCGCAGGAAAAAGCCGCGCAGGACGCCAAGGCACAGGCCGAACAGCAGAAGAAAGCTGCCGAGCAGCAACAACAGGCCGCTGAGCAGCAGAAAGCAGCAGAAGCCGCTGCGGCGAAGGCCAAAGAACAACAGAAGGCAGCTGAGCAAGCTGCGGCGAAAGCCAAAGCCGAGGCGGATAAAATAGCCAAGGCGCAGGCAGACGCACAGAAGAAAGCCGAAGCGGAAGCCAAGAAAGAAGCTGCCGCTGCCGCCGCTGCTAAAAAGCAGGCGGAAGAGGCGAAGAAAGAAGCCGCCGCTGCCGCAGAACAGAAGGCTGCTGAAGCCGCAGAGAAGAAAGCCGCTGCTGACGCCGAGAAGAAAGCGGCAGCAGAGGAAGCTAAAAAAGCCGCCGCTGCCGAGAAGGCTGCTGCCGCCAAGAAAGCCGCAGACGCTAAGAAGAAGGCCGCTGCTGAAGCAGCTAAACAGTCTGCTGATGTAGATGATTTATTCGGTAGCTTGGCCGATGGCAAAAATGCGCCGAAAGGTGGCGGTGCCAAGGCTAAAGGTGACGGTAAACCGGCAGGGCAGGGTAATGCCAAAACTGCGGGGGCAAGCGGTGCCGAGATTAATGGTTACCTGGGGCAGATTACCGCCGCAATACAGAGCAAGTTTTACGATGCCGATCTTTACAAAGGAAGGACCTGCGATTTACGGATTAAATTGGCACCGGATGGCTTGTTGATTGATGTTAAGGCTGAAGGTGGGGATCCTGCCTTGTGTCAGGCCGCATTGGCGGCAGCTAAGCAGGCTCGTATTCCAAAGCCACCTAGCCAGGCGGTGTATGAGGCGTTTAAGAATGCTCCTCTTACATTTAAGCCTCAATAATGATTGTCTTAAACCGAGTTAAACGCATGGATGTACCAAGGTAACCAACAGGGAATATGTAGTGTTGTTGGCGTTGGTTTGTTAAAATTCTGCTAAATTATCGCAGGCATACCGCCTGGATAAGGGAGATGAGATGAAGCAGGCATTTCGAGTAGCGTTAGGTCTTATTGTTCTGTGGGCATCCGTGCTGCATGCGGAAGTTCGCATTGAAATCACCCAAGGGGTCGACTCCGCTCGCCCGATTGGCGTGGTGCCATTTAAATGGGCGGGCCCAGGCACGCCTCCGGAAGATGTTGGCCAGATCGTTGGTGCAGATCTCCGTAACAGTGGCAAATTCAACCCGATTGATGTGGCACGTATGCCGCAGCAACCTACCACCGCGTCTGAAGTGACGCCAGCGGCCTGGACTGCGCTGGGCATCGATGCCGTAGTGGTTGGCCAGGTTCAGCCTGGTGCCGACGGCAGCTATCTGGTTTCCTACCAACTGGTCGATACTTCAGGTTCACCTGGCACCGTATTGGCACAAAACCAGTTTAAAGTGACCAAACAGTGGCTGCGTTATGCGGCTCATACCGCCAGCGATGGCGTGTTTGAGAAGCTGACCGGTATCAAGGGCGCATTCCGTACCCGCATCGCTTACGTGGTGCAGACCAACGGCGGGAAATTCCCGTACGAACTGCGCGTATCGGATTACGACGGCTATAACCAGGTTCCAGTGCATCGTTCACCAGAGCCACTGATGTCACCGGCCTGGTCGCCGGATGGCAGCAAACTGGCCTACGTGACCTTTGAGAGCGGTAAATCAGCGCTGGTGATCCAGAACCTGTCTGATGGCGCAATCCGTCAGGTAGCTTCGTTCCCTCGTCACAACGGTGCACCTGCCTTCTCTCCAGACGGTAGCCGCCTGGCATTCGCGCTGTCCAAAAGTGGCAGTCTGAATCTGTATGTGATGAACCTGGGTTCTGGCCAAATCAGCCAGATCACCGATGGCCGTAGCAACAACACTGAACCGAGCTGGTTCCCAGATGGTCAATCTCTGGCTTATACCTCTGACCAGGGCGGTCGCCCACAGATTTATAAGGTTGGCGCTAACGGCGGCGCACCACAGCGTCTGACCTGGGAAGGTGCCCAGAATCAGGACTCTGATGTCAGCTTCGACGGTAAATTCCTGGTGATGGTGAGCTCCAACAATGGAGTTCAGCATATCGCCAAACAAGATCTTGGATCGGGAGCCGTTCAAATGTTAACGGACACGTTCCTGGATGAAACGCCTAGTATCGCACCAAACGGCACCATGGTGATCTATAGCTCCACGCAAGGTATGGGCTCCGTGCTGCAGTTGGTATCGACTGATGGGCGCTTCAAAGCGCGTCTTCCGGCAACCGATGGACAGGTCAAATTCCCTGCCTGGTCGCCGTATCTGTGATGCATGTTTAAAATATGTATGGCAAAAACTATAAAAGGATCAAAGAAATGCAACTGAACAAAGTGCTGAAAGGGCTTCTGCTGGCACTGCCAGTTCTGGCTGTAGCAGCTTGTAGTTCTAACAAAAGCGCTAATAACGATCAATCCGGTATGGGCGCTGGCACTGGTACAGAAAACGGCAGCAGCAACCTGTCTTCTGAAGAACAAGCACGTCTGCAGATGCAAGAACTGCAACGTAACAACATTGTTTACTTCGGCCTGGACAAATATGACGTCAGCTCTGAGTTCGCTCAGATGCTGGATGCGCATGCTGCTTTCCTGCGTAACAACCCATCCTACAAAGTGACTGTTGAAGGTCACGCGGATGAGCGCGGCACGCCAGAATACAACATCGCTCTGGGTGAGCGTCGTGCTAACGCAGTTAAAATGTACCTGCAAGGCAAAGGCGTTTCTGCTGACCAAATCTCTATCGTTTCTTACGGTAAAGAAAAACCAGCAGTACTGGGCCACGACGAAGCAGCCTATGCTAAAAACCGTCGTGCCGTTCTGGTTTACTAAGAGAATCGCATGAACAGTAACTTCAGACGTCACCTGTTGAGTCTGGCGTTACTGGTTGGCGTAGCGGTCCCATGGGCCGCTACTGCCCAAGCGCCAATCAGTAATGTCGGGTCCGGCTCGGTCGAAGACCGTGTCACATCACTTGAGCGTATCAGTAATGCTCAGGGCCAGCTTTTAAACCAACTCCAGCAACAACTCTCTGACAACCAACGCGATATCGATACGCTCCGTGGGCAGATCCAGGAAAGTCAGTATCAGTTGAATCAGGTGGTTGAACGCCAGAAACAGATCTATCAACAGATGGATAGCCTTAGCCAGGGTGGCGCACAGAATTCCGCTGGTGCAGCAGCGGGGGCCGCAGGTGGTACAGCCGCCGCGGCGTCCTCTGACGGTGCTGGCAGCGCCCCTGCGGGTGCGACAGCCGCTGCGGCTAGTACGGGCGATGAAAACAGCGACTACAACGCCGCTGTTTCACTGGCGCTGGAAAAAAAGCAGTATGACCAGGCGATCTCCGCTTTTCAGGCTTTCATAAAGCAGTATCCGAAATCCACTTACCTGCCTAATGCCAACTATTGGCTGGGCCAGTTGTACTACAACAAGGGTAAGAAGGAGGACGCGGCATACTATTATGCAGTGGTGGTTAAGAGTTACCCAAAATCACCCAAGGCGCCGGACGCGATGTATAAAGTTGGGGTGATCATGCAGGAAAAAGGGCAGGCTGATAAAGCCAAAGCCGTTTACCAGCAGGTGATCAAATCGTACCCGACCAGCGATGCGGCCAAGCAGGCCAAGAAACGCGAAGCGAGTTTGTAAGTAAAAATCGAGCCCAGAAGTTAGTCGATTTGACCGAATTCTGGGCTCATTCGCGTGAAGAACAAGCAGTTGAACCTATTGCGCCAAAATTTAGGTTGCGCTGCTGAGATAAATTAGTAATATATGCCGCCGTTGCCAAGACAACTTGCAAGATGTTAAAGCAGCAAGGAAATTAGTAGTAAACCACGACAGTGGGTCGTTAGCTCAGTTGGTAGAGCAGTTGACTTTTAATCAATTGGTCGCAGGTTCGAATCCTGCACGACCCACCAATTCTTAATGAGTTGGTAAAGCTGGAATCGTGAAGGATGAGAACCGTCAAAGGTTCGAGCCGACCGTAGGGAGACCACGGCATGGCCGCTAATCCTGCACGACCCACCAATTCATAGCGAATTGGTAAAGAGTGGAGTAGTAACCACGACAGTGGGTGATTAGCTCAGTTGGTAGAGCATCTCCTTTACACGGAGGGGGTCGGCGGTTCGAGCCCGTCATCACCCACCACGACAGTGGGTCGTTAGCTCAGTTGGTAGAGCAGTTGACTTTTAATCAATTGGTCGCAGGTTCGAATCCTGCACGACCCACCATTTTTAAGATTTAATTGTGAGTCAAATCGTGAGGATAAGAACTGTTAGAGGTTCGAGCCGAGCGAAGCGAGACAACGGCAAAAGCCGATAATCCTGCCAGGCCCACCATTATGTGCAGTCGAGTCCTTCCTCGTTGCTCTTGTATTAAGAAGTAAACCACGTCAGTGGGTCGTTAGCTCAGTTGGTAGAGCAGTTGACTTTTAATCAATTGGTCGCAGGTTCGAATCCTGCACGACCCACCAATTCTTGATGAGTTGGTAAAGAATTGCAGTCGAGCTCCTTTCGTTGCTAACGCGGTTCAGCAGTAAACCACATCAGTGGGTCGTTAGCTCAGTTGGTAGAGCAGTTGACTTTTAATCAATTGGTCGCAGGTTCGAATCCTGCACGACCCACCATCTTAAAAATTCCAAAGCACTAAACTCCAAACTCCAGCACGTCATATCGCACCAGTCGTGCGGGTGAGATCCTGCGCTCAGGTTCGAGTCTCGCTTGCGAGACAACGGCGGCAGCCGGTCATCCTGCCAGACCCACCATCTCAAAAATTCCAAAGCACTAAACTCCAAACTCCAGCACGTCATATCGCACCAGTCGTGCGGGTGAGATCCTGCGCTCAGGTTCGAGTCTCGCTTGCGAGACAACGGCGGCAGCCGGTCATCCTGCCAGACACACCATCTTAAAAATTCCAAAGTACTAAACTCTAAACTCCAGCGCACTATATCGCACCAGTCGTGCGGGTGAGATCCTGCGTTCAGGTTCGAGTCTCGCTGGCGAGACAACGGCGGCAGCCGGTCATCCTGCCAGACCCACCATCTTAAAAATTCCAAAGTACTAAACTCTAAACTCCAGCGCACCATATCGCACCAGTCGTGTGGGTGAGATCCTGCGCTCAGGTTCGAGTCTCGCTTGCGAGACAACGGCGGCGGCCGGTCATCCTGCCAGACCCACTCTCCTATAAATCACTGCACCTAGCCGTTATCTTTTGAGCTCAAAGCTTCTCATTTCAACCAAAATTTCAGCCCATTAAACAAATCTATCCATAGAAAGAAATGTTAAGCGACTTTTAGTCAAAAATTAGGTATTTTGTTTAGTATATAAAACGAGGCGGTTGAGCAAGCGGCAAGATACAGCCTAAAAAGCAGACCCACAGCCTAGCATAGAGATAACAGCGATGAGTGAAATGTTTGATGTCAATGCGGCGATATATCCATTCCCGCCGAAACCGGTGCCGTTAGACGTCGCAGAGAAGGCTTTTTATCGGCAGAAGATCAAAACCTTGCTCAAGCAGCGTGATGCGGTCCTGGTGGCCCATTACTACACCGATCCGGAGATCCAGGCGCTGGCCGAAGAGACCGGCGGTTGCGTCGCCGATTCACTGGAGATGGCGCGTTTCGGCAGCCAACATCCTGCGTCTACTTTGCTGGTTGCTGGCGTGCGTTTTATGGGGGAGACGGCCAAAATCCTCAGCCCGGAAAAACAGGTGCTGATGCCAACGCTGCATGCCGAGTGCTCGCTGGACCTCGGTTGTCCTGAGGCAGAGTTCGCCGCGTTCTGCGATAGCCATCCAGATCGGACCGTGGTGGTGTACGCCAATACCTCAGCAGCCGTCAAAGCGCGTGCCGATTGGGTGGTTACTTCCAGCATTGCCGTTGAGCTGATTGAACATCTCGATAGCCTGGGGGAGAAAATCATCTGGGCGCCGGATCGCCATCTGGGCAATTATGTGCAGAAGCAGACTGGGGCGGACGTGCTGTGCTGGCAGGGGGCCTGTATCGTCCATGACGAGTTTAAAACCCAGGCGCTGATACGTATGAAAGCCTTATACCCGGAGGCTGCGATACTGGTGCATCCAGAGTCACCGCAGGCGATCGTCGATCTGGCTGATGCCGTCGGTTCGACCAGCCAACTGATCCAGGCGGCGGTAACCTTGCCCAACCGGCAACTGATCGTGGCCACCGATCGCGGTATTTTCTACAAGATGCAGCAAGCTTGTCCGGATAAAGAACTGTTTGAAGCTCCTACTGCCGGTGAGGGGGCCACCTGTCGTAGCTGTGCCCACTGCCCGTGGATGGCGATGAACGGCCTGAAGGCTATTGCCGAAGGGCTGGAACAAGGGGGCTCACAGCATGAGATTTTTGTTGATGGCGCACTGCGTGACCAGGCGCTGATCCCGCTCAACCGCATGCTGGACTTTGCAGCGCAGTTGAAAATGCAGGTTAAAGGCAACGCCTGAATCCAGGCTTACGTTTTTTAAGGAATAGACATGAGCTTTTTCAGCACCGGCAACATTCTGGTCCATATTCCGATTGGCGCAGGGGGTTATGACCTGTCGTGGATTGAGGCTATCGGCACGCTGTTTGGTTTACTCTGTATCTGGTATGCCAGCAAAGAGAAAATCATCAACTATCTGTTTGGCCTGATCAACGTCACGCTGTTTGCGGTGATCTTCTTTCAGATCCAGCTGTACGCCAGCCTGTTGTTGCAGCTGTTTTTCTTCGTGGCCAATATTTACGGCTGGTACGCCTGGAGCCGCCAGACGCAGGATAATCAGGCCGAATTGCAGATCCGTTGGTTGCCGCTGCCTAAAGCATTGGCATGGGGGGCGGTGTGCGTAGTTGGTATTGCGTTGATGACGTTTAATATCGACCGGGTATTTGCCTATCTGACGCAAATTGCGGTGGCGGTGATGCAGGGGCTGGGTCTTAACGTACAGATGCCAGAACTGCAACCGGACGCTTTCCCGTTCTGGGATTCAGCCATGATGGTACTGTCTATCGTCGCCATGATCCTGATGACGCGCAAATACGTCGAAAACTGGCTACTGTGGGTAGTGATTGATGTGATCAGCGTGGCGATCTTTGCTTACCAGGGCGTGTACGCCATGGCGCTGGAATACGTCATTTTGACGCTGATTGCGCTCAATGGCTCCTGGCTATGGATACGCAGTGCCGCGAAGAATCACTCCCAGCCGTTTTCTTCTGCACCTTAATACGTCAGGGGGCGCAACAAGCGCCCCTGGATGTTAATGATGATGCCCCAGATGACTGGAGTGTGAGTGGTCACTCGCAATGCCGCAGTCAGGGGTATCACAATGCTGGTACTCCATCTGGATCGTCGCATGGCCAATCTGGTAATGCTCTAGCAAATAGGCCTGGATGCGGCGTAACAGCCCGTCATGATCGTGTGGTGGAATCACTTGGGCGTGGAGCGTCATCAGCTTTTGCTCGCCAATCTGCCAGACATGCACGTGATGGATGTTACGGACTTCCGGAATATTCAGGCACAAATCCTTTTGCAGCTTTTTGATATCAACCTCCTGCGGTGTTCCCTCCAGCAGTTCATGGAAACTCTCCTTCAGCAAGCGCCAGGCGCTGCGCAATACCAGGCAGGAAACCAGGACCGAGAGTATCGGATCGATGGGGGTCCAACCGGTTGTCAGAATGATGATGGCTGCTGCGATCGCCCCGACTGAGCCGAGCAGATCACCAAGAACATGTAGGGCAGCGGCACGCACGTTGATATTTTTCTCTTCATTGCCGCGGTGCAGCAGCCAGAAGGCGAACAGGTTAGCCAGCAGACCTGCTACGGCGATCACCAGCATTGGGGTACCCATCACTGGCTGTGGGTCGAAGAAACGCCGTATGGCCTCCCACAGGATGAATACGACGATCAGCAGTAATGCGGCAGCATTGATAAAGGCGGCCAACGTGGTCAGGCGCAGATAGCCAAAAGTATGGCGGGCGTTGGGTTTTCGCTGTGAGAAGTGCACCGCCATCAGCGCGACGAGCAGGGCTGCGGAATCCGTCAGCATATGCCCGGCGTCTGCCAGCAGCGCCAGTGAACCAGAAAGCAACCCGCCCACGGCCTCGACAACCATGAAGAGGGTGGTGACTAAAAATGCGGCTAGTAGGCGCTTACTGTTGCCGTCTTTAGGTTGATGGACATGGGAAGCTCCAGTCATTACTTATCCTTATTGCAAAGTTTGTCGGGTGCCAAAGTCCAATCTTGGCCGTTACTTAGCTCATTATAGGCTGCCCTGGTAGAGAGCTGAATATTTGCCGATGGTGATTATGGGATCTAAAGGTGATTTACAGCGCCAGCCTCACAAGCTAGATTGGTGAAATCTACTCTACGCGCTGTGCGATACACCCGATACCGAATGGAAAAGTGATGAATTACCAAAACGACGACTTACGCATTAAAGAAATCAAGGAACTCCTGCCGCCGGTGGCCCTGTTGGAAAAGTTTCCGGCTTCGGCTCAGGCAGCAGAGACGGTGTCACTGGCTCGCCAATCGATCCACAACATCCTGCGTGGCAATGACGATCGCCTGTTGGTGGTGATTGGGCCTTGTTCCATTCACGATACCAAAGCGGCGAAAGAGTATGCCGCGCGCCTGATGACCCTGCGCCAGGAGCTCAGTGGTGAGCTGGAAGTAGTGATGCGCGTCTATTTCGAAAAACCACGTACCACCGTTGGCTGGAAAGGGCTGATCAACGATCCGCAAATGGATAACAGCTTCCAGATTAACGAAGGCCTGCGCCTGGCGCGTAAGCTGCTGTTGGATATCAATGACGGCGGTTTGCCTGCTGCGGGCGAGTTCCTGGATATGATCACTCCGCAATACCTGGCAGATTTGATGAGCTGGGGAGCGATCGGCGCACGCACCACGGAATCCCAGGTGCATCGTGAACTGGCCTCTGGCCTGTCTTGCCCGGTGGGCTTCAAAAACGGCACCGACGGCACCATCAAGGTCGCGATCGATGCTATCAATGCCGCTGGCGCACCGCACTGTTTCCTGTCCGTCACCAAATGGGGTCATTCCGCGATTGTTAACACCAGCGGCAATGGCGACTGCCACATTATTCTGCGTGGCGGCAAAGAGCCAAACTACAGCGCGGCCCATGTGAAAGAAGTGAAAGAGGGGCTGGCCAAAGCGGGCTTACCTGCACAGGTGATGATCGACTTCAGCCACGCCAACAGCAGCAAGCAGTTTAAAAAACAGCTGGAGGTGAACGCGGACGTTTGCCAGCAGCTGCGTGGTGGTGAAAAAGCCATTATCGGGGTGATGATCGAAAGCCACCTGGTGGAAGGAAATCAAAGCCTGGAAAGCGGCGAGCCGCTGGTTTACGGCAAAAGCGTGACCGATGCCTGCATTGGCTGGGAAGATACCGAAACCGTACTGCGCGATCTGGCCGCAGCGGTGAAGGCGCGCCGTAGCCGATAAGCTACCCGTGTTTGTGGCCCTGCAGCATTGCTGCGGGGCCCAACCCTTAGGGTGATTTTAAGAATTGACTCCTGCAACAATAACGCCAGAATAAAATCTGACATTATACTAATTTCGTAGAGCTTTCCTCGTTCCGTTGGGCCTTTTTTGATGATAATAAGTTGGTATTACCGCCCATAATTTTTATTTCCAGGAAACATCTTATTTGTCCGCCGCTGTTTTTCATCTCGCGTAACTGTTACTAGTCACACACAATTTGCTCTTGCCGCACGGTATGATTATGATGATGCGTTTTTTACAACCAAAATACCCAATCTAAAAATAAGGGCATGATGGTGAATGACTTTAATTTCAGGATGAATAGCTGATGGAAAACAATAGTTCTCGGCATCAAATTTATTTTCGTGGTACGGGTGGGGAGTATTTCGCAATCTGGTTGGTTAACATATTACTGACGGCTATTACGTTGGGAATATACTCAGCCTGGGCAACGGTGCGCCGTCGTCGTTATTTTTATGGCAATACCGAATTGAATGGCGACCGCTTTGATTACCACGCGCAGCCAATGCAAATCCTCAAGGGCCGTCTGCTGGTGATCGGCGCCGTGATCCTGTTCTATATTCTTTTATTTATCAGCCCATTGCTTGGCATGATTGCCATGCTGGCACTCCTTGCGTTGATCCCTTGGATTATCATCCGTAGCTGGCGTTATAACGCTATTATGTCTAGCTATCGTGGTGTTCGCTTCAATTACTTATGCCAGACCGGGCGTGCCTACTGGGTATTACTGTTCTGCCCGATACTGCTAGTGATTGGCCTGTATGCGGTTATGATCGTATTAGGTTTGATTGGCAGCAGTCTGGGCAGCCCGACTGCGATCCTTGTGCTGGCAGCTATTACGGTCATCCTGTTTGTACCGATGCTGGCCGCTATCAATGGTATCCTGGCTACCCTGCAACATGATCTGTATGTGAACAACCTGCGTTTTGGTACTTCACCTTTTGTGGCCGAATTCAAGAAAGCAGAGTTCATTAAGATTGCACTGTTCAGCCTGCTGATCTTCTTGCCATTCCTGGTCATCGCCTTGGTCCTGGTTGGCTCGTTCTTTGTCAGCTTATTCCAAATGGCGCTGTTTGGCGGTATGTCCGATGCAATGCTGCAAGCCCAGATGGCAAATAATATTGGTAGCCTGTTCATGATGATGTTGGTGCTGTTGCTAGGTGTGATGGTTTCCAGCAGTTATATGGTTGTCGCTCAGCGTAACTACGTGTTCAACCAAACCACCTTGCAAGGTGAGGTTAAACTGCGTTCTTCCATGCAGACTCTGCCGTATATGGGATTGTTGATCACCAACAGCCTGATCACCGTGTTCTCATTGGGCCTTGCAGCTCCGGTGGCACACGTACGTCATGCTCGCTATATTGCTGAGTCAACCCAGGTTGAAGGCGATCTGTCGCTGTTGTCGGTACAGGCTCATCACGATACGGCCAATACCGCTATCGCTGAAGAAGCCGTACAGGCGCTCGATCTGGGCACCAGTTTTTGAGTAAAGACTGATGATCCTTGAAGGACACTATCAGTGCCCTGGCCGGGCCGCCCAACAGGCGGCCCGGCTGCTGTTAAACGATATGGGCGATGGGGTAACGCTGCAATATGATGGCGAGCATCGCTATTTTTCGTTAGCGCAAATTACCGTATCCGAGTCATTGGGACGCATTCCTCTGACGCTGACCTTTCCAGACGGTGGCCGGTTTGTACCCGCCAATGATGCGTCATTCCGCCAGTGGTTTTATCAACGCCGTTCACCGGGGTTGGTGCACCGCTTAGAGCGTTATAAGCGTGGCGTGTTGCTGACGTTGTTGCTAACCGTCCTGTTGACCCTGGCCTATGTTTTCCTGGTTCTCCCCTGGGCGAGCAGTGAAATCGCCATGCGCATTCCTACCGCGGCCGAACAGAAGCTGGGTAAACATACGTTCGATTTCCTGCAAACCAGTGGCTTCAAGCCGTCGCAATTGCCTGCCGAGAAACAGCAGGCGATACAGAAGCTATTCTTGCAGGTGATGCCGGAGCAGATGCGGCACGAGCGCACTCCGCTCAAATTGAAATTACTGGCGGTGCCAGAGGTTGCCAATGCGTTCATGTTACCTGACGGGACTTTGGTGATCACCGACGATCTTGCCAAGTTGGCGACCAATGAAGACGGCCTGGCCGCGGTGATGCTCCATGAAATGGGACATCATGCGTACCGTCATCCTATGCGCATGGTGGTGCGTTCATCACTGGTGGCACTGACGTTTATGTGGATGACCGGCGATGTCAGCGGCATCGGCGATACTTTGCTGCAATCGGCCTCATTTATGCATGAAATGCAGTTCTCCCGCAGCGTGGAGCGTGAGGCAGACGACTGGGCAATCGCGGAAATGCAGCGCCAGGGGCGTTCGTTATTGGCGATGGAAGATCTTTACCGCGCATTGCAGCAGGCGGCAAGCACGTCAACCGTGGCACTGGAGGTGCCGGAGTGGTTAAGCACTCATCCAGAGATGCAGGCGCGTTTGCAGGCTATCGAAGCAGCGAGGATCAAAGAGCAATAAAAAAAGCCCCCGGCTCAACACCGGGGGCTTGTTGCATTTCAGAGGCGAAATCTTACTTCGCTTTACCCTGGTTGGCGACGGCCGCAGCTTTGGCTGCGATCTCATCGGCATTACCCAGGTAGTAACGTTTGATTGGCTTGAAGTTCTCATCGAACTCATACACCAACGGCACGCCGGTTGGGATATTCAGCTCGAGGATCTCGTCTTCGCTCAGGTTATCCAGATATTTCACCAGTGCACGCAGGGAGTTACCGTGAGCCGCGACGATCACGCGCTCACCGCTCTTGATGCGTGGCAGGATCTCTTCGTCCCAGTAAGGGATAACGCGATCGATGGTCAACGCGAGGCTTTCGGTCAGCGGCAACTCTTTTTCGCTCAGCGCTGAGTAACGCGGATCGTGGCCCGGGTAGCGCTCATCTTCTTTGGTCAGCTCTGGGGGGGTGACTGCGAAGCCGCGACGCCATTGTTTGACCTGCTCGTCACCGTATTTTTCTGCGGTTTCAGCCTTGTTCAGACCCTGCAGCGCGCCGTAATGGCGTTCGTTCAGCTTCCAGGACTTTTCGGTAGGCAACCAGGCCTGGTCCAACTCATCCAGAATGTTCCACAGAGTGTGGATAGCACGCTTCAGTACGGAGGTGTAAGCGAAATCGAAAGAGAAACCTTCGTCTTTCAACAGCTTGCCCGCTGCTTTTGCTTCGGTACGGCCTTTGTCGGACAGATCGACATCATACCAACCGGTGAAGCGGTTTTCGTTGTTCCACTGGCTTTCGCCGTGGCGCACCAGAACCAGCTTAGTTACAGCCATAGCTTAACTCCTTAATAATCTGAAGGTTTAATGATAACGAATATCATTATATTCTGCTGCTACTTACTCGGCAATCGATATACCCGTGAATATATCCACTAAAAGTCGAGGGTTTCGTACGACGTGCGACATTGTCTAACCCTTACTGCCACTAGGCATAGTGTTAACCATAGCCAATTTTTGGCCGCAAGGTAAGAGGGGCGCAAAGGAAAAAGCTGAATCGTTCAGGCTGGTCGAAGGGCGCGAACGAGAGCTATTCATCCGCGCCACAGCGTTAATGTATCAGGAGGTTTTTTTCAGGCAGCTACTCATAAAGGTTTTACGCTCGTCACCTTTCAGGCTCTTTTTAGCGGCGTCGGCATTACAGTCTTTCATCTTCTGCTGCTGTGGTGTCAGGGCCTTCTCGGTATGGTGGCCTTCGGCCTTCAGGCAGGTGCTCATGAAGGTGGTACGGTCAGAACCTTTCAGCGATTGGGTGGTAGCCTGTTGATTACAATCGGTCATGCGTTTTTGCTGGGCAGCCTGCGCCGGAGAAGGCGTTTTTGCTGCGGTGTCGGCAGCCATCAGGTTGGTGCTCAGCAATAAACCTGCCAGTAATGGAAGTGCAGTAATCAGACGCATTAGGTGTTCCTTCAGCTATTGAACGGCCAGCAGGCCGAAAATTGTGATATCACTCACGGGCTTGTGTATACCACGGTAGCCTGATTCTAGTGCGGGGTTGGCAATAAGGAAAGGTAACGGCCTGGGGGTGCAATGTAAGCAATTATAACAATCACGCCCCTTACCGCATGACAAGGGGCGTGGCGGCTCAGATAGGAATAAGCTGATAGTGCGTTGCGCTCTGATAACGCTGCCCAGGCTGTAGCCAACAGTCCGGCTGTGGCCATTCCGGGTGGTTCGGGCTGTCCGGTAGGAACTCGCTTTCCAGCGCTATGCCGGCGTAATTTTGGTAGCTACCGCCGTCGCGCGCCGGTGTGCCACCCAAATAATTACCGCTGTAGAGCTGGAGCGCTGGCGCGGTGGTGAACACCGTCATCGCGACCTTGCCGTCGGCAGACCACAGGTGAGCCGCCGGGCTTGCCAACCCGTGGCAGGTATCGTGTAACAGGTAAGCATGGTCGTAACCCTTAACCCGTTGCTGATCGCGGTCGCGTAATAAATCTTGCTGCAGGGTTTTCGGCTGGCGGAAATCCATCCCGGTTCCTGCAACCGCCGTCAGTTCGGCACTGGGGATGCCATCGCCGTCCACGGGCAGATAACGGTCGGCGAACAGTTGCAAGCGCTGTTGTCGGGCGTCGTGGCCTGCGCCATCCAGATTGAAATAAGCATGGTTGGTCAGATTGACCGGGCAGGCGCGATCGGTCTGTGCCTGATACTCAATCTCCAGCCGGTGTTCGGCGGTGAGTCGATAAGTCAGCGTAACGTCGAGGTTGCCAGGGAAGCCCTGGTCACCGTCTGGCGAATGGAGTTGATAAACCACCTGCTGCTCATCCTGATTCACAATCTGCCAGCGGCGAGCGTGGAAGCCGTTTGGCCCGCCGTGCAGTTGATGCTCCCCTTGATTAGCGATCAGCGGGTGTGGCTTGCCATCGATGTTTAGGCTGGCATGTGCAATACGGTTGGCATAGCGCCCGACCGTGGCCCCCAGATAGGCCCCCTGGTGCAGATAGTCCTGCGGGGTTTGGCATCCCAGCAGCAGCTCACGTTGCTCTCCTGATTTCAACGGTAGCAAGGCGGAAAGCCAGGTTGCGCCCCAATCCATCAACGTGACCGTCATTCCCGCGGCATTTTTCAGGGTGGTGAGAATAAAGGGCTGGCCGTCTGGGGCAACGGCGGAGTTATCACTCAGCATAGACCGGATCCTTGTGAAGCTTTGCAGACGTAGAAGGTTTCTTGCAGGCCGTTGGTTCGCAGTGGATATTCGCGGGCTACCGCCGTACGTACCGACTCTACCAGATCCTGCGGCATCAAGGCCACGATGCACCCCCCAAAGCCCCCTCCGGTCATACGCACACCGCCACGATCGCCAATGACCTCTTTCACAATCTCGACCAGCGTATCGATAGGGGGCACAGTAATTTCAAAATCATCACGCATCGACGCGTGTGATTCAGCCATCAGTTTGCCCATCAGCTTCAGGTTGCCAGCGGCCAAGGCATCGGCAGCGGCCAGGGTGCGATCGTTTTCGGTGATCACATGGCGCGCCCGTTTGGCCACGATCGGATCCAGTTCGTGCAGGATCGGGAAGAACAGATCCGGGCTGACGTCGCGCAGCGCCTTGACGCCGAAGAAGCGAGCCGCCGCTTCGCACTGTTGCCGGCGGGTGTTGTATTCGCTGTCGACCAGGCCGCGTTTGACGTTGGAGTTGATGATCACCACGGCGACATCGGCTGGCATTGGCACCGCCCGAGTTTCCAAAGAGCGGCAGTCGATCAGCAGGGCGTGATCTTTCTTGCCCAACGCAGAAATCAGCTGATCCATAATGCCGCAGTTGCAGCCGACAAACTGGTTTTCCGCTTCCTGGCCATTCAGCGCCAGCGCTACGCCGTCCAACGGCAATTGATAGAGCGCCTGCAACACCTGCCCGACGGCCACTTCCAGTGAGGCGGAAGAGCTGAGCCCGGCGCCCTGCGGGACGTTGCCGCTGATCACCAGATCGGCACCGCCAAAATTGGCATCGCGGGTCTGCAGGTGTTTCACCACGCCGCGCACATAGTCGGCCCAGCGCAGATTGGCGTGGCTGACGATAGGCTCATCCAGCGAAAACTGATCCTGCTGGTTCTCGTAATCGGCGGCCAATACGCGGATCTGGCGATCGTTACGTGGAGCCCCGCTGATCACGGTTTGATAATCAATGGCGCAGGGCAGGACGAAGCCGTCGTTGTAATCGGTGTGTTCGCCGATCAGATTGACTCGTCCCGGAGCCTGGATCGTCAGGGTGGGTGCGTAGCCAAAGTGTTCGGTAAACAGGGCTTGGGTAAGTTGCTTCAGACTCATTATTTCACTCCGGCTTCGCGGTAATGGATATCACTGACCGCACGCAGGCGTTCAGCGGCTTGTTCTGCGGTGAGGTCGCGTTGGGTTTCCGCCAGCATTTCATAGCCCACCATAAATTTACGCACCGTGGCGCTGCGCAGTAACGGCGGGTAGAAGTGGGCATGCAGTTGCCAGTGGCGGTTATCGGCCTGGTTGAAGGGCGCGCCGTGCCAGCCCATGGAGTAAGGGAAAGAGCATTGGAACAGGTTGTCATAGCGGCTGGTGAGTTTCTTCAGCGCAATGGCCAGATCGCGGCTTTGTGCTGCACTAAGGTCGGTCAGGCGCTGTACCGGCGCTTTTGGCAGCAACAGCGTTTCAAACGGCCAGGCTGCCCAGTAAGGGACAACCGCCAACCAGTGCTCGGTTTCCACCACCGTACGGCTGCCGTCGGCCTGCTCGCGCTGAGCATAGTCCACCAGCATGGCGGACTGATGCTGGCTGAAATACTCCTGTTGCAGGCGATCTTCTCGTTCGGCTTCATTCGGCAAGAAGCTGTTGGCCCATACCTGACCATGCGGGTGAGGATTGGAACAGCCCATCGCGGCCCCTTTATTTTCAAACACCTGTACCCAGGGGTAGGTGCGCCCCAGATCGGCGGTCTGTTCCTGCCAGGTGGCGATCACCTGTTCCAGTGCGGGTAGCGTCAGCTGCGGTAGCGTTTTACTGTGATCGGGGGAGAAGCAGATCACCCGGCTGGTGCCACGGGCGCTTTGGCAACGCATCAGCGGATCGTCACTTTCCGGCGCCTGCGGGGTATCTTGCATCAGGGCGGCAAAATCATTGGTGAACACGTAGGTGCCTGGATAGTAAGGGTTTTTATCACCGGTTACGCGCGTGTTGCCGGGGCAAAGGAAGCAGTCGGGATCGTGTGCTGGCAGTGTTTCCTGAGCGGGGGATTCCTGCTGGCCCTGCCACGGGCGTTTGGCCCGGTGCGGAGATACCAGCACCCATTGCCCGGTAAGGGGATTAAAACGGCGATGTGGATGATCGATAGGATTGAAATCAGGCATTGCGCTTCCTTTATCTAGCGACGGGGCTAATTGTAATCGCTTTCACCTGCTGCGTGACCGACTATAGCCGAGTGCATTTTGGAAAATAATGGCTAGAAGATAGCACGGCCGCGGTGAGAAAAAGGTGATCTAGCGCGAAAAATGGAATCGCTTACATCGATTGAGGCTTTAATTCGGTTGAGGTAGGCAAGGCAGCGGGGTGGGTTAAGTGGTAGCGATTACACTGGACAGGCCGGCAGAGAACTTTGCCGGCCTGGAGGGGGACTAATATTGGTAAGCCGGGTAGGTAAAGAACAGCAAATGGACCAGATTTAGCCCAAAGTGGAAGAGAATGGGCACCCACAGACGGCCGCTCCACATCCAGGCCAGGCCATAAATCACCCCTGCCAGCGTGGCAAATGCCACCATCAACATGCCACCGGCAAAGTGAGCGGCTCCAAACAGCAGGGCGGTGATAATCAGTGCCGGATAGGCACCCAGCCACTGGCGCAGACGCTGCTGCAAATAGCCACGGAACAGCGCTTCTTCGGCCATCGAAACAAAAAACAGGTTGGCCATAATGAAGGCCAGGATCCAGGAGGGTAGATGCAGCTCAACTTTCAGCCCACCGAGCGCCACCGCCAACAGCAGCACCGCAGGTATGCAGAGCACCAGGATCAGCCAGGCGCTGACGCCTACTTGTTTGTCAGGCTTGTCCGCGTTAAATAGCGTTGGCAGGCAGGCTAACAGCAGAAAGGGGACCAGTGCCTTATCGAAGTTGTAATACATGGAATACAGCGAGCTCATCGGGCCCACTTTGACCTGATCGACCATCAATTGGTTATTGAAGCCCGGTATCAGGTGATAAAACAGAGCGATTGAGCAGGCGACTAAAAATACCTCCAGCGGTAGCGCGATGCTGCGCTGCTGGCGATAGTGTTGATGAAGCCAGATGGCAATGGCGATAACCGCCAGATAGCCCAGCCCGACGGGCGTCAGGACATGATGGTAAACCCCCATTGCAGCAGCCGCCGCCAATACTACTGAGGCAATCAGCCGGTTAAATGGCAAAAAAAACAACGAAGCCGAAAGTACGCCCCACATAATAGCTATCCCTTTAAATAGATACACGGCGCTCAATGCCGGAAATCCGGCGTGTTAATGTCTGGTTAAATATAAATGAGCACTAAATGGGATAGTAGCACAACAGGATGAATATAAAGGTCGGGACAGTAGTTAATCGTGCTTATAACGGCTAACTAGCTGTTTCTAATTGTGCTGCATGACTCCCTCCTGTCTCAAACTTATGGTGTCGTGGTTTTAACCGCGCATCCACGCCTGCGAACGCATAACCTCCCCAAGGTTCTGCAAGGTCTCCAGGCTCTGCTGGTGGATCTCTTCCGTTGGGGCGGCGCACAGATCTTGTAGCACCGTTACCTGTAAGCCTGCATCGTGCGCCTGTCGGGCGGTACTCTCAATGGCAAGCGGGGTGCTGATACCGCCCAATAACAGGTGGTGGCAGCGGTGCTGCTGTAACCAGGCTAACAAATTGTTACCGGCAAACGCGCTGAGCCCTTTCTTTTCCAGGCACAGATCCTCGGTTTTTACCTCCAGACCGGCCAGCCAATGGCATCCCCCGTTACTTAAACGCAGTGCGCCGATATGTTTGAGCTGATTGAACAGCGGCGAGTGTCGGGGAATATCGTGGTAATTGTCGGCAAAACCGGTGCGCAACCAAATCACCGGGATTTTACGCACCCGCGCGTAGGCCGCAGCAGCATTGACGTGCGCGATCACATCACGCGTTACGAGCTGTTCGTGGCAGTGATTCGCCCGCCCTTTAGGGCCAGCCAGATCTTCAATCAGGTCAATCATAATCAGCGCGGCGGACATACCTTCTCCCAAAACGTTTCTGTACCCTTTAAGGATAAAAGGCCAAATGTGATGCGTAGTGGAGGAAGTGTTGCCGGATATGTCCTCAGGATGAGCGCTGTAGCACTCATCCCGAGTATGTTACGCCAGGACGTCTTGCTGATAGCGGTAGCCATCGCCTTCAGGGATGAAGGAGAAACGGTGGGTGATACATTGCGGCGCGTCTTCTGCGTGGTGTGAAACAAACAGCAACTGGGTTGAGCCCTGTTGGATCAACACATCTACGAAGCGCCTTACCAATTGGCGGTTTAGCGGATCCAGGCCTTGCAGTGGCTCATCGAGGATCAGCAGCGCCGGATGTTTGACTAATGCCCGGGCGATCAGCGCCAGGCGTTGCTGGCCCCAGGACAGGCTATGGAAGGGAGCATCGCCCATAGCGCCAAGCCCGAGCAGCGCCAGCCATTGTGAGGTCAACTGATGCTGACGATCGGAAACTGCCTGATAAATACCGATCGAATCAAAGAAACCGGACAGGATCACGTTACGCACGCTGGAGCTGACCCGATAGTCCAGGTGCAGGCTGCTGCTGACGTAGCCGATATGGCGTTTGATATCCCAGATGGTTTCTCCACTACCGCGTCGGCGGCCAAACAGCGTCAGATCGTTGCTGTAGCCTTGCGGATGATCGCCGGTGATCAGGCTGAGCAGGGTGGATTTTCCCGCCCCGTTCGGGCCGACGATCTGCCAGTGTTCACCGGGGTTAACCTGCCAACTGAGTTGGTTGAGGATGGGGCGATCGTTGTAGCTGACTACGCCATCACGCAGAACGATCAGTGGCCGATCGTCCGGCAGCCTGATGACCTGTGTGGGATCTTCGGTTTCTGGCAGCGTCAAGCCGTTGAGATTTTCACTGTGCGCCAGTTGGGCGACTAGCGCATCGGCCATCACCTGTTGCCGTGGCCCCTGGCTGGTGAGGGTGCAATCGGCCAGTACGCCGACCTGCTCAATGAAGTCTGGGATTTCATCAAACCGGTTGAGCACCAGGACCACGGTATAACCTTGCTGTGAAAGTTCGCCAAGCAGAGTGGCGAGCTGAGCGCGTGAATTGACGTCCAGCCCGTCGAACGGCTCATCGAGGATCAATAAATCGGGCTGGGCCATCAGGGCACGGCACAGCAGAGTTTTGCGGGTCTCACCGGTAGAGAGATATTTGAAACGGCGCGTAAGCAGCGGCGTGATACCAAACTGCTCAGCCAACTGTGTGCAGCGAGCGGGATCGTTGAGCTCTTCCTGAATGATTTCCGCCGTCGTGCGCCCGGTGTCGTCTTCGTCCTGGCTAAGCAGGTCGGTATTGTTGCGTTGCCATTCGTCGCTGACCAGCTTTTGCAACTGCTCAAAGGAGAGCCGCACTACTTGACGAAAATCACTGTGGCGTTCGCCTTTCAGCAACGTCAGCTCACCGGCCAGCGCCCGGGCCAGCGCGGATTTCCCGCTGCCGTTAGCCCCGACGAATGCCCAGCTATCGCCGGACTGAATATCAAGCCGATCCAGCTCCAGCGTGCGGGTATCGCTTAGACGAAATGAACCTTGCGAAATGTGCAACGACGACATCCTATGTTCCCTATTCTGCAATTAATTTCCTTAGAAATAGGCGCAAGCGGAAAAGATGTCAATCGGCAATACTGCAACGTGACGTTGCGTTTAACACAACGTCGCGACAATCACCCGATCGGCATTGAACAAGGCGTGTACCGGCGTGCCGACGCTCAGTTTCAACTGTGCCAGTTCCTGGTTGCTGACGGTGGCGCATAGCGTTTCTCCGCCGTTAAGCGTGACCAGAACCTCACTGTGATCGCTACCAGGCTGAATACTGGCTACGCTTCCCGGCAGCGCATTATCGGCCAGGCCGGTCGAAGCCGGATCGGTACTGAGTTTCACCCAAGGCGCTTTAATCAGGGCTAACACCTCTTTGCCCGGCGTCAACTGTAGCCGGTCGGCGCTTTGCTGAGTCACGGCAGCGGTCAGGCGGGTGTTGCCGTCGGCCAGCAGCAGGCTGATATGCTGTTGGACCTGCTGATGGTCGCGTTCAATCACGGTGCCGAAAAACTGGTTGCGGGCGCTGGTCTGCAAGGAAAAACGGGCGATGGCGGCCAACAGGCTGTCCAACGGCAGAGAGTCCTGCTGCAACACGTCAAAGGCCTTCTGCTGGATTTGGCCCAGCAGATCGTAAAGTTGGATCAGCCGCAGGCCATAACGGGTCACCTGCGCGCCGCCGCCGCCTTTGCCGCCGGTAGCGCGTTCGACCACCGTCTGCTCGGCCAGCTGATTCATCTCGTTGATGGCATCCCAGGCGCTTTTGTAGCTGATCCCCGCCAGTTTGGCTCCCTGGCTGATCGAGCCGGTATGCACCACTTGCTTGAGCAGCGCGATGCGGCGTGGGTCAGCGAACAGTTTCTGCTGCAGCTTTAAGGTAAGGAGGATCTCGGCCTGCATGATGGGTCCTTATAAGGCAGTAAGTCAGGCTATTGTCGCCGATTTGCCGCAAAGCGCCAACTGAGCACGTTTAGCCGGTTACAAATTTCCCGCAGTCGGTAAAATAACCGCGTTTTCGCCTGCGTTTTGGTTTACAGTGAAGCCTACGCAGCGGTTTAAAGCAGTCAAGTGAGGCTACGATGTTAGAATTATTGAAAAGTCTGTTGTTTGCCGTGGTCATGGTGCCGGTAGTGATGGCCATTATTTTAGGCTTGATTTATGGCTTGGGCGAGGTGTTCAACATCTTCTCCAAAGTTGGCCATCCTAAAGAAAACCGCAGCTAATCCCCCTCCCAAATGCCCGCCGAGCTCTCTTGGCGGGTATTTCTCAAGTTATCTCTCGCTTTGCCGATAAACCGCATGACAATCGTTCTCGCTGCGTTATATTATTTTTTACATAGCGATGTGATGATGGTTAACTTGCGGAGAAAACAATGAAACAGCAATGGATTAACTGGGTTGGCGGTGTGGCATTGGCTTGCGGGCTGGTGGCACAGGTTTCTGCGGCGGAGAAAATCACCGTGTTTGCCGCAGCCTCGCTGACCAACGCCTTACAAGATATCGCCACCGAATACCAGAAAGGCAAAGACGTCGAAGTCGTCTCCTCTTTTGCTTCCTCCTCAACGCTGGCACGCCAGATTGAGCAAGGGGCGCCTGCGGATATGTTTATCTCTGCCGATCAGCAATGGATGGATTATGCCATTGATAAGCAGCAGATAGTGAAAGACACTCGTTATACTCTGCTAGGCAACGAACTGGTGCTGATCGCCGCCAAATCGGCCAAACAAGATAAAATCACTATCAACAAGCAAACCGACTGGGCCAAATTGCTCAACGGTGGCCGCCTGTCCGTAGGCGATCCGGATCATGTTCCCGCGGGCATCTATGCTAAAGAAGCGTTGCAGAACCTCGGGGCATGGACCACGCTGGAACCGCAGCTGGCGCGGGCCAATAACGTGCGCAGCGCTATGGCCATGGTTGAGCGCGAAGAAGCCCCGCTGGGTATCGTTTACGGCTCGGACGCCGTGGCCAGCGACAAGGTCAAAGTGATTGCCATCTTCCCGGAAGACAGCCACAAGCCGGTTGAGTATCCAATGGCCATCGTTAAAGATCACCAGACGCCAGCCGTGACGGCTTTCTACGATTACCTGAAGACTCCGGCCGCTGCGGCTATCTTCGAACGTTATGGATTCACCCCGCGTAAATGATATTAAGTGAGTATGAATGGCAGGCGGTCGAACTGAGCCTGAAAGTCTCCAGCCTGGCGGTGATCTGCAGTTTGCCGCTAGGTATTTTAATGGCCTGGATCCTTGTTCGCTGCAATTTCCCCGGTAAATCGTTGTTGGATAGCATTGTTCATCTGCCGTTAGTCTTGCCACCGGTGGTGGTGGGCTATCTGCTGCTGATTGCCATGGGGCGGCGCGGCTTTATCGGTGAATGGTTATATAACTGGTTTGGTTTCAGCTTCAGTTTCAGCTGGCGCGGTGCCGCCCTGGCTTCGGCGGTGGTGGCATTCCCGCTGATGGTACGTGCTATCCGCATGTCGCTGGAAGCGGTAGATATCCGCTTGGAACAGGCGGCCCGTACCCTGGGTGCCAACCCGTGGCGGGTATTTTTCACCATCACCTTACCGCTTTCGCTTCCCGGTGTGATCGTTGGCGTGGTGCTGGCCTTTGCCCGCTCTTTGGGCGAGTTTGGCGCCACCATCACCTTTGTTTCCAATATCCCTGGTGAAACCCGTACCATCCCGCTGGCAATGTACACCCTGATCGAAACGCCAGGGGCCGAGGCGGCGGCGGCGCGTTTGTGCGTGATTGCCATCGTGCTGGCCCTGGCTGCCCTGATGGTTTCCGAATGGCTGGCCCGCTGGGGCCGCAAGCGTATGGGCTTATAGATGTTAGAACTGGATTTCTCCCAGCAGCTTGGCGATCTCAATCTCAACGTGCAGGCTAATCTGCCGGCTCAGGGGATCACCGCGATCTTCGGGCTTTCCGGGGCCGGTAAAACTTCCTTGATCAATGCTATCGGCGGCCTGACGCTGGTGCAGCAGGGGCGTATTGTGCTTAATGGCCGCACGCTGGTAGATACCGCCAGTGGTGTCTGTTTGCCGCCGGAAAAACGCCGCGTTGGCTATGTTTTCCAGGATGCGCGCCTGTTCCCGCATTATCGCGTGCGTGGCAACCTGCAATACGGTATGGCGGCCAATATGCGCGGCCAGTTTGACAGCATTGTCGAGCTGTTAGGGATTGCACCATTGCTGAACCGTTTGCCTTTGACCCTGTCCGGCGGAGAGAAACAGCGTGTCGCGATTGGTCGGGCGCTGTTGACCGCGCCGGAACTGTTGCTGATGGATGAACCGCTGGCCTCGCTCGATATGCCACGCAAGCGTGAGCTGCTGCCATATCTGGAGCGGCTGGCGCAGGACGTCAATATCCCCATTCTCTATGTCAGCCACAGCATGGACGAGATCTTGCGCCTGGCAGAGCAGGTGATGGTATTGGATCACGGCCAGGTGCGTGCGTACGGCGGGTTGGAGGAGGTTTGGGCCAGCAGCGCGCTGCGGCCTTGGCTACAGCGAGAAGATCAGAGCAGCGTGTTGAGCGTGAGCGTGATTGAACATCACCCGCGCTATGCCATGACCGCGCTGGCACTGGGCGATCAGCGGCTGTGGGTCGGCGGTATTGAAGCGCCGGTCGGTAGCCAGATGCGTATTCGTATCAACGCTGCCGACGTTTCTTTAGTGCTGCAACCGCCAGCCAACAGCAGCATTCGTAATATTTTGCCCGCCAAGGTGGCGGAGTGTCTGGATGTGGCAGGGCAGGTTGAAGTGAAGCTGATGGTCGGGGAAAACATCCTCTGGGCGCGCATCACCCCATGGGCACGTGACGATCTGGCTATCAGGCCCGGTCAGTGGCTGTATGCACAGGTCAAGAGCGTGTCGATCAGCCGCGATGGCCCCTCACCCCAACCCTCTCCCACAGGGAGAGGGAGCTATTAGCCCCTGCTCGTTTGGAAATAAAGAGGTCACTTCAGCAAACTCGACCGCTCCCTCATGCAAGGTGCGTTACCGAATTTTCAACCCAACGTGATCGGTCCCTTTCCCTACGAAAAGTGAGTTGATACAGGGCCGTGGTAGGGTAGTTTTCTGTAATTAATAGCGGCTCGATCTGTTCCCTCTCCCTGTGGGAGAGGGTTAGGGTGAGGGGTCGTTTTTGTTAATTCAGCACACGAGAACGGATCACTTCGGCAATACCCGGCTGCAGGTGATCGGCAATCACCAGGTCTGCACGTTCCTTGATGGCATCATCGGCATTACCCATGGCAACGCCCAGCCCAACGGCTTCAAGCATGCTCAGGTCGTTGTAGTTGTCACCAAAGGCGACCACCTGATCCATGCTCAACCCCTGTGACTCCACCCACTGCTGCAGGCGTTTACCCTTGCTGTTACCGCCTTTGGCAATGTCCACCTGATCGTGCCAGGACCATTCACAGGCCAGGCCCAGTTCTTTTTCTACCATTTCGGCAAAGCTGCGCAGCGCTGGGAGATCGCTATGTGAAGTGGCAAACTTCCAGATGGCCTGCGCGTCATCCGCCGCCTGCATCAGGCTGTTGACCTGCAACAACGTTGGGCGCTGGGCTACCGGCAAAGTCTCAGACCAAGCCAGCGAACGGATCACATGACCGCTTGTTTCCTGATACAGCATGGCGTCGTCCACATACATCAGGCCGTGAATAGCGTTTTGCTTGAGCAGTTGCAGTACCTGCTTGGCCTGCTCTTTTGCCAACGGATCGGACGCCAGTACCTTTTTCTGCTGGAAGTCGTACAGATAGGTGCCGTTACAACAAATGGCTGGCGTATCGATTTGCAGCGCCTGATAGAACGGGTGGATAGCCACGTGATGACGGCCGGTGACCACTACGACTTTCACCCCGGCGGCGCGGGCTTCCTCCAGCGCGGCCAGCGACTGCGGTAAGATACGTTTCTGGTTGTCTAGCAAAGTGCCGTCTAAATCGAGGGCAATAACACGGTAGCTCATAGCGGTCTCATTATAGTTAGCAAGAAAATTACCTCGATGGTACACCGGATAACCGTTCGATAAAACTGCGTAACCTGCCAGGGTTGCCATGTCACAAATGTCGCGTAAGCTAGAACAAACTGAAACCGGTTACCCTTTCTCATTAAGGAGAGCAAATGAAGCAAATCGTTTATGTCGCCAGCCCGGAGAGCCAGCAGATCCACGTATGGCAGTTAGACGACAAGGGCGCACTGGCGCTGCTGCAAACGGTCGAGGTCGCGGGGCAGGTACAGCCGATGGCGATCCACCCGGACAAGACTCATCTGTATGTTGGGGTACGTCCGGCGTTTGGCATTGTCAGCTACCGTATCGCCGAAGATGGCACGCTGCATGAGGCAGGGATGGCACCACTGCCAGGCAGCCCAACCCATATTTCCACCGATTTGCAGGGCCGTTATCTGTTCTCCGCGTCTTACAGCGGCAACTGTGCCAGCATCAGCCCGATTGGCCATGATGGCGTAGTGCTTGCGCCTACCCAGCAGATCGATGGCCTGACCGCGCCGCATTCGGCCAATATTGACCCGACCAATCAATTGCTGCTGGTGCCATGTCTGAAAGAGGACCGCATCCGTCTGTTCAATCTGAGCCAACAGGGCCAACTGACGCCACACGGCCAAGAAGCCGTAGCCACGGCAAGCGGTGCAGGCCCGCGCCATATGGCATTCCATGGTAACGATAAATTCGCTTACTGCGTCAATGAACTGGATGGCACGGTAGATGTGTTCGCTATCGAAGCCAACGGTGGCAAATATACGCTGGTGCAGAGCCTGGACATGATGCCTGCCGATTTCACCGGCACCCGCTGGGCGGCGGATATCCACCTCACGCCAAACGGCCGTTTCCTGTATACCAGCGATCGCACCGCCAGCATTTTAACCGTGTTCAGCGTCTCGGAAGACGGCAGCAAGATTGCGGTGGTTGGCCACCATGCCACAGAAGAGCAGCCACGCGGTTTCAATATCGATCACAGCGGTCGCTTCGTGATTGCGGCAGGGCAGAAATCTGGTCATATCGGCGTGTATCAGATTGACCAAAACAGCGGTGAGCTGACGGATCTGGCGCGTTACCCGGTGGGCAAAGGCCCAATGTGGGTGAGCGTACTGGCAAAATAATGGGTTAAAAATCGGGGCGAAGCGCTTCGCCCCTCAACGTTTCTCAGCTGTATTTTACCGTCAACGTCGCTTTGCCAAGGCTATGGAAGTGGATGTTAAAACCGACCATCGCGCCACTCGCTTCTGCGTCCACTGGAATGCTTTCCACGTCCAACGCATGCACGGTGAACTGATAACGATGGCTTTCACCCTGTGGCGGAGCCGCACCACCGTAACCGGCCTTACCGAAATCGGTACGGGTTTGCACTGCGCCAGCGGGTAGCCCCGGTTTGCCGGAACCCGCACCTGGCGGCAGTTCATGCACGTTTGCCGGGATATTGGCGACCACCCAGTGCCACCAGCCGGAGCCGGTAGGGGCATCGGGATCGTAAACCGTGATGGCAAAGCTCTTGGTGCCCGCCGGTGCATCTTCCCAGGCCAGATGAGGGGAGAGGTTATCCCCATGGTAGCCCATGCCGTTAAATACCTGCCGTTCAGGCATTTTTGCGCCGTCTTGCAGATCGCTGCTGTACAAACGAAAAGCCATAATGACTCCCAGTTGTCTAAAATACCGAACCCCTAAGCTAGATCGGTTTGCCGCCACAATACAACCTTAAAACCGTTACTCCACCGCCACGGCGATTGCTGCCGTCAGCCGGGTGAGCTGCTCTGGCGTAATGATATAAGGCGGCATCAGGTAGATCAGTTTACCGAAGGGCCGGATCCACACGCCGCGTTCGACAAAGCCACGTTGTAGCAACGCCACATCCACCGGCTGATGCATTTCCACCACGCCAATCGCCCCAAGCACCCGCACGTCGGCCACTTTGGGTGATGCCACCAGCGGTAAGAGCTGCTGTTTAAGCTGTGTTTCAATGGCGGCGACCTGATGTTGCCAGTGATTTTCCTCGAGCAAGGACAGGCTGGCGCAGGCTACGGCACAGGCTAGCGGGTTGCCCATAAAGGTTGGCCCATGCATAAAGCAGCCTGCGGCTCCGTTACTGATCGTTTCTGCTATGTGGCGCGTGGTCAGGGTGGCGGAAAGGGTCATATAGCCACCGGTCAGCGCTTTGCCCAGGCAAAGAATATCCGGCACTACGCCGGCATGTTCACAGGCAAACATTTTGCCTGTGCGGCCAAAACCGGTGGCGATCTCGTCGGCAATCAGCAGGATTTGGTGGCGATCGCACAGCTCCCGCACGCGTTGCAGATAACTTGGATGATAGATGCGCATTCCACCGGCACCTTGCACCACTGGCTCCAGGATCACAGCGGCTATTTCCCCGGCGTGCTGATCCAGTAATTCGGCAAACGGGGCAATGTCCTGTTCGTCCCAAGGCTGGTCAAAACGGCATTGCGGTGCGGTGGCAAACAGGTGGGTGGCCAAATAGCCCTGATACAGACTGTGCATGGAGTTGTCCGGATCGCAGACCGACATCGCGCCAAAGGTATCACCATGATAGCCATGGCGTAAGGTCAGAATGCGCTGCCGCCGTTCACCACGGGCCTGCCAATATTGCAGCGCCATCTTTAGCGCCACTTCGACCGCCACCGATCCGGAATCTGCCAGGAATACGCACTGCAACGCTTCCGGCGTCATCGCTACCAGCTTGCGGCACAGTTCAATAGCGGCAGGATGAGTGATGCCACCGAACATCACATGCGACATTTTTTCCAACTGCTGTACGGCTGCCTGATTCAACTGTGGATGATTGTAACCGTGGATCGCCGCCCACCAGGAAGACATGCCATCCACCAGTAGGCGGCCATCGTCCAGTTGCAGCTCGACGCCGCTGGCGGACACCACCGGATAGCAAGGCAAGGGCTGGGTCATGGAGGTGTAAGGGTGCCAGATGTGGCGTCGATCGAATTCAATATCGCAGGGGGAAACAGACATTAACCGTAAACCAAATTTTAATAGAATGGTTGACAGTATAATCGCAAACTCTACACTGACGACACTTTTTTCCCTTTTGGAGACGCCGTAAATGGCCGACCGCATTCGCTGGACAGTGGGGCAAGCCCAGGCCCTGTTTGATAAACCCTTACTCGAACTGCTGTTCGAAGCACAGACTATTCACCGCCAACATTTTGATCCGCAACAGGTGCAGGTCAGTACGCTGCTGTCGATCAAAACCGGTGCCTGCCCGGAAGACTGTAAGTACTGCCCGCAAAGTTCGCGTTATAAAACCGGCCTGGAATCCGAGCGGCTGATGCAGGTGGAACAGGTGCTGGAATCGGCGCGCAAGGCCAAAGCGGCCGGTTCGAGCCGTTTCTGTATGGGGGCTGCCTGGAAAAACCCGCATGAGCGCGATATGCCTTATCTGCAACAGATGGTGCAGGGCGTCAAGGCGATGGGGATGGAAACCTGCATGACGCTGGGCACGCTGGATGGCGCGCAGGCCGAACGGCTGGCCGAAGCGGGGCTGGATTACTACAACCATAACCTGGACACCTCGCCGGAATTCTACGGCAACATCATCACCACCCGCAGCTATCAGGAACGTCTGGATACCTTGGATAAGGTGCGCAACGCCGGGATCAAAGTCTGCTCCGGTGGGATTGTCGGGCTGGGCGAAACGGTGCGTGACCGCGCCGGGTTGTTGGTGCAACTGGCCAATCTGCCCAAACCCCCGGAAAGCGTGCCGATCAATATGCTGGTGAAGGTGAAAGGCACGCCATTGGCCGATAATGACGATGTCGATCCGTTCGACTTTATCCGCACCATTGCCATTGCCCGCATCATGATGCCGACGTCCTACGTCCGCCTGTCGGCAGGCCGTGAACAGATGAGCGAGCAGACTCAGGCGATGTGCTTTATGGCTGGGGCCAACTCCATCTTCTATGGCTGCAAACTGCTGACCACGCCTAATCCGGAAGAGGACAAGGATCTGCAACTGTTCCGCAAGCTGGGCCTGAATCCGCAGCAAACCGCCACCGAACAGGGCGACAATCAGCAGCAACAGGTGCTGACCGAGCAGTTGCTGCACGCCGATACCGCCGAATTCTACAACGCGGCGCTGTAATGAGCTGGCAGCAACGGATCGAACAGGCGCTTGAGGAGCGGCGAGGAGCCGCTGCTTATCGGCAACGTCAGGTGAATCAAGGCGGTAATGGCCGCTATCTGCAACTCGACGGCCAGCGCTATGTGAATTTTTCTGGCAACGACTATCTGGGCCTGAGCCAACATCCTGAGGTGATTGCCGCCTGGCAGCAGGGGGCGCAGCGTTACGGCGTTGGCAGCGGCGGTTCCGGCCACGTCACCGGTTTTTGCCATGCTCATCATGAGCTGGAGCAGCAACTGGCGGAGTGGCTCGGCTACCCGCGTGCGCTGCTGTTTATTTCCGGCTACGCGGCCAATCAGGCATTGCTGGCTGCCCTGATGCAGGCCGACGATCGCATTTTGGCGGATAAGCTCAGCCACGCCTCTATATTGGAAGCGGCCACTCACTCACCGGCGCAACTGCGGCGTTTTCGGCATAACCAGCCCCAGGCATTGGCCACCTTGCTGCAAAAAAACTGTGCAGGCCAACAGTTGGCGATCACCGAAGGGGTGTTCAGCATGGACGGGGATAGCGCACCGTTGGTCGAACTACATCGGTTGACGCAGCAGGCAGGTGCCTGGCTGATGGTGGATGATGCGCACGGGATTGGCGTACGTGGCGAGCAGGGGCGCGGCAGTTGCTGGCAGCAAGGTGTGCACCCGGAAGTGCTGGTCGTCACCTTTGGCAAGGCATTTGGCGTCAGCGGCGCGGCGATCCTCTGCGATGAGCCGTTGGCGGAATATCTGCTGCAATTCGCCCGCCATCTGATTTACAGCACCGCGATGCCGCCCGCCCAAGCCTGTGCCTTGCAGGCCGCGTTAAGCTGTATTCAGCAAGGGGATGAACTACGTAGTCGGCTGCAAAAACACATCCAGCATTTTCGTGCCGGGGTGGCGGGTCTGCCGTTAACGCTAACCGCGTCGGATACCGCTATCCAACCGTTGCTGGTGGGGGATAACCAACAGGCGCTGGATTTGGCGCAGCGCCTGCGAGAGCAGGGATTGTGGGTCAGCGCCATTCGTCCGCCGACGGTGCCGCCGGGGGGGGCGCGGTTACGTATTACGCTCACTGCGGCACACCAGCCACAGGATATCGATCGCTTGTTGGAGGTACTGCATGACGTCTGCCATTGATACGGTGAACAAGCAGGCGGTGGCGGCGGCCTTCAGCCGGGCAGCGGCGAGCTACGATACCGCAGCCGTGCTGCAACGGGAGGTTGGTGAACGCTTACTGGGGATGGGGCTGTCTCATCCAGGCCAACAGGTGTTGGATGCCGGTTGCGGCACGGGCTATTTCAGCCGTCGCTGGCGCGAGCTGGGCAAGCAGGTCAGCGCGCTGGATCTGGCTCCGGGCATGCTGGCATTTGCCCGTCAGCAGCAAGCGGCGGATCGCTATTTGCTGGGGGATATCGAACATATCCCTTTGCCGACCGCCTCGGTGGATATCTGTTTTAGCAGCCTGGTGGTGCAGTGGTGCAGCGATTTGCCTCTGGCGCTGGCTGAGTTGTATCGGGTGACGCGGCCCGGTGGACTGATCCTGTTCGCTACTTTGGCACAAGGGGCTTTGCACGAGTTAGGCGACGCCTGGCAGCAAGTCGATGGCGAGCGTCATGTTAATGACTTCCTGCCGCCAACTCAGATCGCCGCCGCCTGTCATCCCTACCGGCACCAGCTTACGGCAAATTGGCAAACGCTCAGTTATCCCGACGTGATGACGTTGATGCGATCGCTAAAGGGCATCGGTGCGACTCACCTGCATCAAGGACGCGAGGCTGGCCTGCTTTCCCGCCAGCGGCTTGCCGCATTGCAGGCTGCCTATCCTTGCCGGGACGGGCAGTTTCCTCTCAGTTATCATTTGGTTTATGGAGTGATTTATCGTGATTAAGCGCTGGTTCGTTACCGGAACCGACACCGAAGTGGGAAAAACCGTGGCCAGCAGCGCCTTGCTACAGGCCGCCAGCGCGGCGGGATGGCGCTGTGCTGGCTATAAACCGGTGGCGTCAGGCAGTGAGATGACCGATGAAGGGTTACGCAACGGCGATGCGCTGTCGCTGCAGAGAAACAGCAGCGTAGCGCTGGATTACGCCGTAGTGAACCCTTACACCTTTGCCGAACCGACTTCGCCGCATATTGTCAGCCAGGCCGAAGGGCGGCCTATCTCGCTGGCACGGCTTTCCGCCGGTTTACGTCATCTTGAACAACGTGCGGACTGGCTGTTGGTAGAGGGTGCCGGCGGTTGGTTCACTCCACTTTCTGAGCATGAAACCTTTGCCGACTGGGCACAGCAGGAGCAGCTGCCGGTGATCCTGGTGGTGGGCATCAAGCTTGGCTGCATCAATCATGCTTTGTTGACTGCGTTGGCGATCCAACAGTCAGGTCTGACCCTGGCAGGCTGGATCGCCAATGACGTTACCCCGCCAGGAAAACGCCATCAAGAGTACCTTGCCACTCTTTGCCGCCTATTGCCCGCTCCCCTGTTGGGCGAGATCCCACATTTACCGCAGGTAGAACAGCAGGCATTGGGACAGTATCTCGATTTAACCAGGTTGAACCCTTAACCTGATGGCCCACGGAGGGGCCAAATCACTCCGTCAGATAGGCATCAATCAGCCCCTCATCCAACTGCCCCAGCGTGCCATTGGCCACGTTACGGCCTTTATCCATCAAGTAGAAGCGGTCGGCCAGATGGCGGGCAAAGGGGAGTTGGTGCTCAACCAGCAAAATGGTCATGCCCAGTTCCTGATTCAGCTTACGGAGTACCTGGCCGATCTCCGTCGCCAGGGAAGGTGACATACCGGCGGTGGGTTCATCCAGGATCAGCAGTTCCGGCTCCAGCATCAGAGCGCGGCCTAATGCCAACTGCTGTTGCTCACTTTGGCACAGGTCGCCCGCACGGCGCATACGCATCGCCTGCAGCCGGGGGAACAGATTGTAAATGATGGGTGGCATACGGCGGACCTTGTCACGCCCGGCCAGCAAGGCCACCTGCAGGTTCTCTTCAACGCTGAGTTGGGAAAAGATTTGCCGCCCTTGTGGCACGTAACCAATGCCCAGTAACGCCCGGTTTTCTACCGGCTGTGGCAACAGGTTTTGCGGTGGCTCATCCGCCAACTGCCAGGTCATGCTGCCGCTGACGATCGGCAGGTGTCCCATGATGCAATTGATCAGCGTGGTTTTGCCCACTCCATTGCGGCCAAGCAACAGGGTGCATTGCCCACGAGGTAACTCAAGGCTGACATCCCACAGCGTATGCTGTTGCCCATAATATTGGTTTACCGCCCTTAAGCTTAACATTTGGCATCTCCTCCAAGACCGATATTCACGTATGGATAACGTTGACCGCAGCAAGCGGTGTCTCTCCCGGGTGTGGAAAATGCTGTGCTGATTACCCTAATCGCGGCTCAGGCTAAAAATTGGAAAATGGCCGCTACCGGTCGTTTGGCGGCTCTAGGGGGGGGTTTTGGTATGCAATGAACTTTTTCGCCGAAGATAACCGAGCTGGCTGCGGCCGATTTTCGCCAGAGTTTGCCGGTTCTTCTGCAAGGTAACGCCCCTGAACCAGGATATGCAATTCCTAGGCCATCAGGTGTTGCGCAACAAAAAAGGTGGTTTGTTAGTGTTTTGTTAACTGATTTAAGCCCGGTATGCAGGGGGCTGTCAGGGCAATAAAGTTAACTTGGGCGTTTTTTGCACCGTTACCGTGCGGCACGGCGAACTGTTGGTGCAAGCCCTAAAGGTTGTTGCCGCAACTTGCAACCCCTGAAAAGCAAAATAGCGAAAAGAGCGTTTTAGTTATCACGGCTTTTAGCATTAATCGGCATAACCAAAGCAGAATTATTGTAAAAAAATAACTAAAAAACCGACTCAGTTGACGTTTCATTGGGAAAAGCGTTCTTTCCGCAACTCCCGCCCCCCATGGGGTAGTGAGAGTTATCCACTATTCCTGTGGATAACCTTGTGCATTATACTTAGAAAAGCGGTGTGAACAGAGAGCGGGCGCGGGTTGTGCGCAGGTTGTCCGCATTCTCGTCTTTTTATTAAAGTAATTTAATATCAACAGGTTAATTAAAATCAAGCCAACGGATATCGTTAATGTGTCGATGGGCAGTTTTTCAGCGCAATCCGGGCCAAAAGTTAATTTGTATCGCATTCTGGGGATAACAGGGTGATTGACAATAAAAATGTCATGGTATTGTCACCTTGCCGGTGCGTTCGCGCCCCGTTAACGGCCGTAATAGCGTAAATCCGCTTGAAGCTGGTTTTATATCCAGTATCATGGGCACTGGCGGAAATCTTCCGGTCTTTCCATAATTAGGCCGCTACCGTCTGGCCGCAAACCTGAAAGATGATGGGGATATGAGCAAACATTTCAAACTGCATTCCGAATTCAAACCGGCCGGCGATCAGCCGCAAGCCATCCAAAAGTTGGAAGAGGGGCTGGAAGACGGCCTGGCGCACCAAACGCTGCTGGGGGTTACCGGCTCGGGTAAAACCTTTACCATCGCCAATGTGATCGCCGATCTCAACCGGCCCACCATGGTGCTGGCGCCCAACAAGACCCTGGCGGCCCAGCTGTATGGCGAGATGAAAGAGTTCTTTCCCGAGAATGCGGTGGAATATTTTGTCTCCTACTACGATTACTACCAACCAGAAGCCTATGTACCTAGCTCCGATACCTTTATCGAGAAAGACGCCTCGGTCAACGAACATATCGAGCAGATGCGCCTGTCGGCCACCAAAGCGCTGCTAGAACGGCGTGACGTGGTAGTGGTGGCTTCGGTTTCCGCGATCTACGGCCTGGGCGATCCGGATCTGTACCTGAAAATGATGTTGCACCTGACCAAGGGCATGATCATCGATCAGCGTTCGATCCTGCGCCGTCTGGCCGAGCTGCAATATACCCGCAACGATCAGGCCTTCCAGCGCGCCACCTTCCGCGTGCGTGGCGAAGTGATCGACATTTTCCCGGCGGAATCGGATGAGCTGGCGCTGCGCGTTGAACTGTTCGACGAAGAGGTCGAACGCCTGTCGCTGTTCGATCCGCTAACCGGCCAGATTGAGCAGGTGGTGCCACGCTTTACCATTTATCCCAAATCTCACTACGTCACCCCGCGTGAACGTATCGTGCAGGCGATGGAAGAGATCAAGGTGGAGTTGGCTCAGCGGCGCAAAGTGCTGCTGGAAAACAACAAGCTGTTGGAAGAACAGCGCTTGACGCAGCGTACCCAGTTCGATCTGGAAATGATGAACGAGCTGGGTTACTGCTCCGGTATCGAAAACTACTCGCGCTATCTTTCAGGGCGCGGTGAGGGCGAGCCACCGCCAACCTTGTTCGACTATCTGCCGGCTGACGGGTTGCTGGTGGTAGATGAATCCCACGTCACCATCCCGCAGATCGGCGGCATGTTCAAAGGCGACCGCTCGCGTAAAGAGACGCTGGTGGAATATGGCTTCCGCCTGCCTTCGGCGCTGGATAACCGGCCAATGCGTTTTGAAGAGTTTGCCGCTGCGGCACCGCAGACCATCTACGTGTCCGCCACGCCGGGCAAATATGAGCTGGAGAAATCCGGCGGCGATATTATCGATCAGGTGGTGCGCCCAACCGGCCTGCTGGATCCGATCGTGGAAGTGCGCCCGGTGACCACTCAGGTGGACGATCTGCTTTCCGAGATCCGCAAGCGCGTGGCTATCAACGAGCGCGTACTGGTCACCACGTTGACCAAACGCATGGCAGAAGACCTGACAGAATACCTGGAAGAGCACGGGGAGCGGGTGCGTTATCTGCACTCGGACATCGATACGGTAGAACGTGTCGAAATCATCCGTGATTTGCGTCTGGGCGAGTTTGACGTGCTGGTGGGCATCAACCTGTTAAGGGAAGGCCTGGACATGCCAGAGGTGTCGCTGGTAGCGATCCTGGACGCAGACAAGGAAGGGTTCCTGCGTTCTGAGCGCTCACTGATCCAGACCATTGGCCGAGCGGCGCGTAACCTCAACGGTAAAGCGATCCTGTATGGCGACAGGATCACCGATTCCATGGCCAAGGCGATCGGTGAAACGGAACGCCGCCGCGCCAAGCAGCAGGCGCATAACGAAGCCAACGGTATCGTACCTCAGGGCCTGAACAAGAAGGTTGCGGATATTCTGCAGCTTGGGCAACCAAGCAGCCGTGGCAAGCACAAAGGGAAGGGCAAAGCGGCAGAGAGCGCGGCGCAATACCAACTGCTCACCCCCAAAGCGCTGGAGCAAAAAATCCAGGAGCTGGAGGCACAGATGTATTCTCATGCGCAGAATCTGGAGTTCGAACAGGCTGCTGCGGTGCGTGATGAAATTCACCAGCTGCGCGAGCAATTTATCGCGCTATCATAATGAACCCAAGGGGCGTGGTATGCACGCCCCGGTAAATTTTCTTGCCGTACGCCCGTTTGCTGATTAAGGTGTGCGCCCCAAGTATTGAGACGAGTAGCCGCCATGACCGCAACCCCATCCAAAGACCCGTTACACGGCATTACGCTGGAGCAACTGCTGAACAAGCTGGTAGCCCAATATGGCTGGAACGGGCTGGCAGAGCGTATTCGCATCAACTGCTTCAGCAGCGATCCGAGCATCAAATCCAGCCTCAAGTTCTTGCGCCGTACCCCGTGGGCACGCAAGCAGGTGGAAGATCTCTACATCGACAGCGTTAGCGACAATCCTTGGCTCCGTGGTCAAGATTAACCGCGGCTAGCTAGCTGTTCCAATGCGGTATCCAGCGCCTGGCGTAATAGTTGTCGATCGTGGCGATACGGGATATCGCTGGCTTCCAGCGGTTGTTGCACCACAATGCGATCCTGCATGGCGCTGGTATCCACCGCCGGGCCAACGATCACGGCGTCAATCATTTTACGGCCGATCTTCTCTTCCATCAGCGCCAGTTTGTCTTGCAGCGTCAGTGCGGCTGCGGCGACGCTCAGCTCGCGGCCCAGGTTACCGATATACACCATATTGGCGCTGCTGCGTCGCAGGGCCTGAGTCAGATCTTCTAGCAGCAACAGTGGCATCAGGCTGGTAAGAAAACTGCCTGGCCCGATCAGGATCAGATCGGCCTGCGCGATTGCCTCAACCGCTTCACGGGTGGCGTGTACCGGCGGTGAGAGCATCAGCTCTTGCGGCATGATCCTCAGTTGATCGATATTGACTTCACCGTAGACCTGGTGCCCCTCATGATCGTGGGCCATCAGATCGACCGGTTGCTCCGACATCGGGATCAGCGCCGCGTCGATCTTTAGCAGACTACGAACCAGATTGATCGCCTCCAGTGGGCGCACGCTCAGGTGATCCAAGGCTTTCAGCATCAGATTCCCCAGGTTATGCCCCGCCAACTCGCCGTTGCCGCTAAAACGGTATTCAAACATCGCCGAGGCGACGCTAGGCTCGGTAATCAGCTGATTGAGGCAATTACGGGTGTCACCCCAGGCAATGCCGCCTTCAGAACGGCGGATGCGGCCGGTAGAACCGCCGTTATCGGTCGTGGTGACAATGCCGGTCAGGCGAGAGCCCAACGACGACAGCGAAGACATCACACGGCCAAGACCGTGACCACCACCTAATGCCACGACGCGATCAAGATCGGCCAGGGTACGGTTGCGCATAAAATTCCTTAACTCAGGGTAGGTAGACTGCCTGCATAAAGTAGCGGATTTGACACAAAAACGCGATAAAGAGTGCGATTTGCGTGATTCTGGTCAATTCGCTGGCGTAACGGTTGTTTATTATGGTTATCCAGACTTGAGAGGGTGAAAATTCGCTGTATACACAAGTATATAGCGTTAATCCACATTGGCTATCGCGGCTGTTTAGCGCTAGAATTCTCTGGAAAACCACGGTTTCGTTCCGGCTACTTGAGGTAGCGGGGATGGGATCAAAACTCCTAGCCTTGGTACCTACGTTGTTCTTTGGAGCGATAGGGTATCTTGGCCGTGGCGAAGTCAGCCACCAGGGTGCAGAGTGGAAACGCTCGCATCTCCCGTATTTGGAAGGTGTTACAGGTGCCGCAACTTATTGATGCTTTTGAGCGCAAATTCTACTATTTGCGCCTGTCGATCACCGACGTGTGTAACTTTCGTTGCACCTACTGTCTGCCGGATGGCTATAAACCGAGCGGCAGCCCCAAGACCTTCCTCTCTCTGGATGAAATTCGGCGCGTTAGCCGTGCCTTTGCCGAACTGGGTACCGAAAAGGTACGCCTGACCGGCGGTGAGCCTTCTTTACGCCGCGATTTTACCGACATTATTGCCGCCGTGCGCGAAAACCCGGCCATCCGAACCTTGGCTGTAACCACCAACGGCTATCGTCTGGCACGTGATGTGGCCAGTTGGCGTGATGCGGGCCTCACGGCGATTAACGTTAGCGTAGACAGCCTTGATGCACGCCAGTTTCATGCCATCACCGGCCAGGACAAGTTCCGCCAGGTGATGGAGGGCATCGATGCCGCCTTTACCGCCGGTTACAGCAAGGTGAAGGTGAATGCGGTGCTGATGCGTGATGTCAATCACCAGCAGCTGGGCAGCTTCCTTAACTGGATCAAGGATCGGCCAATCCAACTGCGGTTTATCGAACTGATGGAAACCGGCGATGGCAGCGATCTGTTCCGCAAGCACCATGTGTCTGGCGAAGTGATCCGCCTGCAGTTGGAGCAGCAGGGCTGGCAGCGCCAAGTCCGTGGCCGCAGCGATGGCCCGGCGCAGGTATTCAGCCACCCGGATTATCAGGGCGAGATTGGGCTGATCATGCCGTACGAAAAAGATTTCTGTGCCAGTTGCAACCGCCTTCGGGTTTCCGCCATTGGCAATCTGCATCTGTGCCTGTTTGGTGAGCAAGGGATTACCCTACGCGATCTGCTGGCGGATGACGGCCAGTTGGAACAGCTGAAAATGCGCATTCAAAGCGGGCTGCAAACCAAAAAGCAGACCCACTTCCTGCATCAGGGCAATAGCGGTCTCACGCAGAACTTATCGTTTATCGGCGGTTAACACGTCCCCTATAGCCTCGGGGAACGCCAGATGATTAATATGAGCTCGATCGGTCCCCTCTCCCTGTGGGAGAGGGTTAGGGTGAGGGGGCAACGCCAAGTCTAACCGAGCATCCAATGAGCAGGAGCACAACACACAATGAGCCAAATCAGCAGTGAATTTATTGCGGCAAAGATTGCCATTCTGACCGTTTCGGATCGCCGCACTGAAGTGGACGACACCTCCGGGCAATATCTACAGGAAGCCGCGCAGGAAACCGGCCATCAGGTAGTGGCTCGTGCCTTGGTCAAAGACAATATTTATCAGATCCGTGCGCAGGTTTCCGCATGGATTGCCAGCGATGACGTGCAGGCCGTGTTGATTAACGGTGGCACCGGCTTTACCTCCGGGGACAATACGCCAGAAGCGCTATTGCCGCTGTTTGACCGTGAAGTGGAAGGGTTCGGCGAACTGTTCCGCATGGTGTCATACGAAGAGATCGGCACCGCGACCCTCCAGTCCCGCGCGGTGGCCGGTATTGCCAACCAGACGGTGATCTTCGCCATGCCGGGTTCCACCCGCGCCTGTCGTACCGCCTGGGAACGTATTATTGAAGAACAGTTGGACGCGCGCCATCGCCCGTGCAACTTCTTACCCCATTTGAAGAAATAATCCATGACGCAGCTAACCCACATTAACGCCGCTGGCGAGGCCCATATGGTCGATGTCTCTGCCAAAGCGGAGACGGTACGTGAAGCCCGTGCCGAGGCTTTTGTTGAAATGCAGGCGGCAACGCTGGCGATGATTATCGACGGCAGCCACCATAAAGGCGACGTATTCGCCACGGCGCGTATTGCCGGTATTCAGGCCGCGAAGCGTACCTGGGAACTGATCCCCCTTTGCCATCCGTTGATGCTGAGCAAGGTGGAAGTACAGCTCGAAGCGCAGCCGGAATTTAACCGCGTGCGTATCGAAACCTGCTGCCGTTTGACCGGTAAAACCGGGGTTGAAATGGAGGCGTTGACTGCCGCTTCGGTGGCCGCGCTCACCATCTACGACATGTGCAAAGCGGTACAGAAAGATATGGTCATTGGCCCGGTGCGGCTGCTGGCAAAAAGCGGCGGCAAGTCCGGTGATTTTAAGGTGGAATTATGATCACTATTCTGTTTTTCGCCCAGGTGCGTGAACTGGTCGGCACCAGCACGCTGAACCTGCCAGCGCAGTATCTTACGGTTGAAGAGCTGCGTAAATCGCTGTGCGAGCGTGGCGATCGTTGGGCGCTGGCGCTGGAGCCCGGTAAATTGCTGACGGCGGTCAACCAATCGCTGGTGGCCGCAGAGCATCCGCTGCAAGCCGGTGATGAAGTGGCTTTCTTTCCACCGGTAACCGGAGGTTAACAGTGGAAAATACTCGTATCCGCGTTGGCCAGGCAACTTTTAGCGTAGGTGAAGAATACCAGTGGCTGGCACAGTGTGATGATGACGGCGCGGTGGTGACCTTTACCGGCAAGGTACGCAATCACAATCTGGGGGATGACGTCAGCGCGCTGTCGTTGGAGCATTACCCTGGCATGACTGAAAAAGCCCTTGAAGAGATCGTTGCAGAGGCAAGAACCCGTTGGCCATTGCAACGGGTAACGGTGATCCACCGTATCGGTGATCTCTTTCCTGGTGATGAAATTGTGTTTGTCGGCGTGACCAGCGCCCACCGCAGTATGGCCTTTGAGGCGGCACAATTTATTATGGATTACCTGAAAACCCGAGCTCCCTTCTGGAAACGTGAGGCGACCGGGCAGGGAGACCGCTGGGTAGAGGCTCGCGATACGGATAAACAAGCCGCCAAGCGTTGGTAAATCGCGCCTCAACAGCGGAAATAAATCAATACCTTTGCCCGTTTCGCGTAGCGTTTTCTGTGATACGCTTACTATTGGCAGGGGAAGTTCCCCGAAACTTGGCTCACATGTAAAAGGTAACCGTCATGGACCGATATCCACGTAATGGTTCGATCGTTGAACGTGCCAACAGCGGCATTCAGGCTTATATGGCGCAGGTGTATGGCTGGATGACCTGTGGCTTGCTGTTGACCGCATTTGTTTCCTGGTATGCAGCGCATACGCCTGCGATCATCAACTTTATTTTCTCTAGCCAGATCACCTTCTTTGGGCTGATTATCCTGCAGTTGGGCCTGGTGTTTGTGATTTCCGGCATGGTTAACCGCCTGAGCGGCACCATGGCCACTGGGCTATTTATGCTTTACTCGGCGCTGACCGGGTTAACGCTATCGAGCATCTTCATTGCCTACACCTATAGCTCGATCGCCAGCACCTTCGTGGTCACTGCGGGTATGTTCGGCGCGATGAGCCTGTACGGCTACACGACCAAACGCGATTTGAGCGGTTTCGGTAGTATGCTGTTTATGGGGCTGATTGGTATTGTGCTGGCTTCACTGGTGAACATCTGGCTGAAAAGCCCGGCGCTGATGTGGGCAATCACCTATATCGGCGTGCTGGTATTTGTGGGCCTGACGGCGTATGACACCCAGAAACTGAAAGCGATGGGTGAACAGCTGAATGCCGATGATAAAGACAGCTTCCGCAAATACGCTATCGTTGGCGCATTGACGCTGTATCTCGACTTTATCAACCTGTTCCTGATGCTCCTGCGTATCTTCGGCAACCGCCGCTAATACGCTAGCTCAGCAATAAATATCTGGCCCCGTTTTAACACGGGGCTTTTTTATGGGATTTTTCTGGTTTCTGGTTGAAAAATTATCACCTTGACATCTATAAGGTTTTTTTTGTTTAATATCCGATGGATAGGGAGGGTAAAAGTCATATCTGTCTTTTACTTAGGATGATAATAATATGGATTGTGAAAAGCTATCATGGATAAGACCGAATTAAGTCAAAAATGGAAAGATCGTTTTGCTCTGTTTGACAGTGTGGCTGGAAATATCCACTCACAGCAATACAAAGACACGATAAAAAATATGAAATTCCTCGCCCGTACTAAATATGTCTTTAACTTTTATGCTTTTTTCTTTGGTATTATTTATTTCTGCATTCTTGGTTTATGGAAGAAAGGGTTGGTGCTATTCGGTGCGGTTGTAGTGCTTAATGTGATTCTGATAATTATTGATGCTGGGACAGCAATGAATCTGGAACCAGCGATCCGCGGTATTAATATTGCCTATGCAGGTACTTGTGCCATGATTGCCAACTATGCCTACTATCTCAAAGAAGTCAAAGGGTTGGATGGTTGGAACCCGATAGAAGGTTTTACCAAGAAATCGGCTGAAAAAATTGCGCAATCCTAAACATTACTAACTAATGAATATTTGAAAGGTTAAGCGAGCAGGGCAATCAGCTAGATATTGCCCTGCATATTTAAAATCTAGCTGGTTTGGAAAGATGCTATTATTACAATAAGATAAAGTGCAAAACTCACTAAAACGATAAACATAGCTAGCAATGCTGACCACTTTAATCTGGATTTAAATAGTCCAACCAAAGCAAAGCAAAATACCAGGATATTCATCGTTATATTGATGAAGCAGAGGATACTCACTACGAGAACGATCCACTCCGCCGTTTCGTCAGGCACGAAAGAGGCTACCATGAGTATAATGACCAAGGCTAACAGGTTGAACCAGGCCATCTTCAACCCAAAACGGACCATGCTGTCAAAAGTGTTGTCCTTAACTACCGCCGATTCCGTCAAATCGCCCTCCATAAGCAATTAAATTACAGTACGCATATTCTACGCATTCTGTTTACGGTTTAACATCATTTCCATAGCGCTTCACTTCACCGTTGCACAGAAATATTAAAAGCCGGAGAGTGGTTAACTCCCCGGCCTTAGCTACGTTTCCACCATCATCAATCGATGAACCGGCGGATCAGTTCCAGCAGCGCAACCAGCGCTTTCAGAACGATGAGAACTTTATCGATTAAAGCTTTCACCCGTTTTCTCCATAAATGGAGTGAAAGCCCCCTACTTGCCCTTACACTGCCTGTTATAGGGGTTGCCCTTCATTGTTAGATGTGGACTGCTTCACTCTGGCTAGAGCACCAGAACCGGCACCACCCGTCACTCCAGCCAGGACTTGAATACTTTCCCTCGCAGACCAGAGTTCCGCAGCAAACAGAGCTAACCTGCTGATTATATCGTCTATGCGGTAGTTTGAAAATCAATCAAATCCTGCGTATACTGATTACGTTAGATGTGGACTGCCTCACTCCGGCTAGAGCCACCAACTCAGTGCCGGAAAGTAAAAAAACCGACCTCACCCGTCGGTTTTTTTACGCCCGAAATTCAGGCAATCTTGCGCCGGAACATGGCATAGGCCGCGCTGCCGGTGGTGGCGGTGATCACCAGTAATGGCCACAGGCTGTGCCAGATAATGCCGAAACCGGCATCCTTGAGGTAGATCTGCTTGGTGATATCGGTGAAGTGGCGGATAGGGTTGGCCCAGGTAAGATGCTGTAGCCAAACCGGCATATTCTCCACTGGCGAGACATAGCCGGAAAGCAGTATCGCCGGCATCATAAACACAAACACCCCGATAAATGCCTGCTGCTGCGTCGCGCACAGCGAAGAAATCAGCAGCCCGAAGCCCACCAAAGACAGCCCGTAAACCAGCATGGTGCCATAGAACAGCAGCAGCGAACCGGCAAACGGGATCTGATAGGCAAAGATACCGATAAACAACACGATCGAAGCCTGGAAGGTGGCAATGATCAGGGCCGGTACCGCCTTGCCGATAAAGATCTGCCAGGTGGTTAAAGGCGAAACCAATAACTGCTCTAACGTGCCTTGCTCACGTTCACGCGCGACGGAAAGTGAGGTAACGATCAGTACGCCGATGGTGGTGATCATCGCGATCAGCGAAGGCACCACGAACCATTTGTAATCCAGATTCGGGTTATACCAGTTACGCACCACCAGTTCGCTGTTGTTGGGCTTGGTACGCTGCCCAATCAGCTCATTCTGGTAGTCCTGCACGATCTGTTGCACATAGTTGGCGGCGATCTGCGCGCTGTTGGAGTTACGACCATCGAGGATCAACTGCAACGGCGCGGTATTACCGCTGGCGATATCCCGTGAGAAGTTGGCCGGGAAGCGGACCAGCAGCAGCGCCTTCTGATTATCAATGGTGGTTCTAATCTCCTGCGGGCTGCGTAACAACAGCACGTGAGAAAAGGCTTTGGCTTTGGCGAGGCGCTGAGTCAGCTCAATGGAGTGCTGGCCGCTGTCCTCACTGTACACCGCGATGGTGGCGTTGGTGACTTCCAGCGTGGCGGCGAACGGGAACAACACCACCTGCAACAACACCGGCATAATCAGGATCGCGCGGGTCTGCGGATCGCGCAGCAACGACTGCATTTCTTTAACGATCAACGTCCAGAGACGGTGATACATGGCTTCCCCTTAATCCAGCCGCCGCTGGGTTTTCCAGGCCGTCAGGCCGATAAACACCACCGCCGAGGCGATCAAAAACAGCAGGTTAATCACCAACACGGTGCCGATGTTGCCCGCCAGGAACAGTGTTTGCAGCGTGCTGACAAAGTAGCGCGCCGGAATGATATAGGTCACCGCACGCACCACGGCGGGCATACTGTCGATCTGGAAGATAAATCCAGACAGCATAATTGAAGGTAAAAAGGCGGCGTTCAGGGCTACCATTGCCGCGTTAAACTGGTTGCGGGTGATGGTCGAGATTAACAGCCCCATGCCGAGCGTGCTGGCCAGGAACAGGCTACTGATCACGAACAGCAGCAGCAGGGAGCCACGGTAGGGCACGCCGAGTACAAATACCGAAACCACCATACACAGCACCATGGCGATCATGCCCAGGAAATAGTACGGCACCAGCTTGGACAGCAGCAGCTCGCTGCGTGTGACCTGGGTGGAAAGCAGTGCCTCCATGGTGCCACGCTCCCATTCGCGGGCGATTACCAACGAGGTCAGAATGGCACCGATCACCGTCATGATAATGGTGATGGCCCCCGGAATAATAAAGTGCTGGCTGATGGCCGCCGGGTTAAACCAGTAGCGCATCTGGACTTCAATCAGTGGCTTGTCATCACGCCCCAGATCGGTGGCGCGCTGTTGCTGCCAGATTTGCCAGATCCCCTGGGTATAGCCTTGCACAAAGTTGGCGGTATTGGGCTCGCTGCCGTCAGTAATGACCTGCAACGGAGCGCGGTCGTTGGGCCTTGCCAAATGCTCGGCAAAATCGCTGGGGATCACTACCAGGCCGCGGATGCTGCCAGCCTGCATCATCTGGATCAGCTGCTGGCGGTTATCGCTGACGGTCGGTTCAATATAGGGCGAGCCGATAAAGGCATTGGCCAGATCGCGAGCCTCTTCGCTTTGCTGCTCCATCAGGATCCCCAGCCGTAGCTTGCTGGAATCCAGATTGATGCCGTAGCCAAAGATAAACAGCAGCATCAACGGAATGACGAAGGCAATCAGTCCGCTGCTGGGATCGCGCAATATCTGCCGGGTTTCTTTCAGGCACAATGCCCGCAGCCGCCGCCAGGAAAAGCCGTTGTCGCTGCTCATGCTGTCTCCTCCCGATCGTAACCCTGCACCAGTTCGATAAACGCCTCTTCCATCGAAGGGTTGGGGTTTTGCTCGCTGGCTATCTGCTGTTTGAGATCGTCTGGCGTACCGGCGGCGATGATTTTGCCGCGATACACCAGGCCGATACGATCGCAGTATTCCGCTTCATCCATAAAGTGGGTGGTGACCATCACCGTCACGCCTTTATCCACCATGCCGTTGATGTGCAGCCAGAACTCGCGCCGGGTCAGGGGATCGACGCCCGAGGTGGGCTCATCAAGAAACAGAATATCTGGCTCATGCATCAGCGCGCAGGCCAGCGCCAGCCGCTGTTTGAAACCGAGCGGAAGCGAATCCGGCGTTTGGTTGAGGATCGGGGCGAAGTTGAAGGCGCGAGACATCTCCTCGATTTTATCGCGCTGGCTCTTACCGCTTAGCCCATAAACGCCAGAGAAAAACTTCAGGTTCTGGGCCACCGTCAGGTTGCCATACAGCGAAAATTTCTGCGCCATATAGCCCAGATGCTGGCGCGCTTTGCCGGAGCTGGTTTTTAGATCCATACCGAGCACCAGCGCTTTGCCATCGCTAGGTACCAGCAGGCCACACATCATCTTGAAGGTGGTGGATTTGCCCGCGCCGTTGGGGCCAAGCAGGCCAAAAATCTCGCCGCGCTGCACCTTGAAATCCACATGATCGGTGGCCGCAAAGTCGCCGAATTTTTTGGTCAACCCCTGTGCTTCGATCACCGTTTCCGAGTTGTCGCCCGTTACCGTAGGCATGATCTCGGCCAGGGCGGATTTGCTGTTCGGGCCGCCGCCCAGCAGATCGATAAACGCATCCTCAAAACGCGGATCGGCCTCGGTTAATTCGGCCTGTGGCAGATCCAGATCCCGCAATACCTGCTGGTGATCTTCACCCGGCTTGAGGATCAGCCGCAGATATTTCCCCTGGATCACACCGTCGCTAACCGCAGGCAGGCAGATCGCCCTCTGCAACAGCGATCGGTGGCTACCGGCTGGGGTGTCGATCAAAATGGTACGGCCAGCCATGCGCTGGGTAAGATCCTGTGGCGCGCCGCTGAACAGCAACTCACCTTCGTTCATCAGCAGCACTTCGCGGCACTGCTCAGCTTCGTCTAGATAGGAGGTACTCCACAGGATCAGCATGCCGTCGTTGGCCAGCTCATGCACCATTCGCCACAGTTCACGACGTGAAATGGGATCGACGCCGACGCCGGGCTCATCCAGCAGCAGCACCTGAGGTTGACCAAGCAGCGTACAGGCCAGCCCTAGCTTTTGCTTCATCCCGCCGGAAAGCTTACCCGCCAGACGTTCGGTAAAGCGGGTCAGATCGGTAAACGTCAGCAACCGCTCAAAGGTTTGCTTACGCAGATCGCCGGTGACTCCGCGCAGATCGGCATAAAGCGTGAGATTTTCCATCACCGTCAGATCTTCATACAGCCCAAACTTTTGCGGCATGTAACCGAGAATGGCGTGCAACTGGCGATCCTGTGCGATCGGATCCAACCCGGCGACGGTCAGCTTGCCGCTGCTGGGGAGCAGCAAACCTGCCAACATGCGCAGCAGAGTAGTTTTGCCCGCGCCATCGGGGCCAACCAGCCCGGTCACCGCGCCACTGCGCAACGTGGTCGTCAGGCTGGCTACCGCTGGTTTATCGAGTGATGGAAAGCGTTTTTCCAACGCCACCAGTTCAATCGTATGTGCCTGTGCCATCACGGTTCCTTACGGTTGTGTGAAATGGACGGTAACCGGCATCCCCTGACGCAAGGCATCATCGGCATCGTTGACGATGATCCGCAGGCGGTAGACTAGATCGGTACGCAAATCTGGCGTTTCTACGCTTTTGGGAGTGAACTCCGCGGTGGGGGAAACAAAGCCGATCTTGCCGTGATAAGGCTTGCCAGGGCGGCTGTCGGTCTCGATCAAGACTTCGGTACCTGGCGTAGCGCTACCCAGGCTGGCTTCATTGATGTAGGCACGAACCCATACCGGCCGCGTCAACGATAGGGTAAACACTGTGCTGCCAGCGCTGAGCATGGTGCCTGGCTCCACGGCTCGCGTCATTACCGTACCAACGGACGGTGAGAGCAGGGTGGTGTCATGCAGATCCAACTGGGCTTGCGCCAGTGCTGCCTCGGCTAGTGCCAGATTGGCTTTGGCCTGTTCGATTTCCTGTGGGCGGTTACCGGTCAGGTATTGCGACAGTTTGTCTTTCGACGCCTGCAAATTTGCCTGCGCCTGATTACGCGCGGTGCGGGCATCTTCCAGGGCGTTGGCAGAGGTGGCCTTTTTCGCCCATAGCCCCTGCTGACGTTGGAAGAAGCTGTCGGCATAACTGAAGGCCGACTGCCGTTGCGCCACTTCGGATCGTACCTGAGCAATCTCCTCGTTGCGGTAGCCTGCCTGCAATAAATCCAGTTTGGCTTTGGCGCTGGCAACGTTGGCCTGTGCCTGTAGCAACGCGTTCTGGTAAGGGGCATCGTCCAGTTTGCCCAGCAGCTGCCCCTGTTGCACGCTGTCCCCTTCGTCTACCGCCAGTGAGGCCAACCGGCCATTAACGCGGAAACCCAGGTTGACCGTGCGGATATCTACATTGCCATACAGCGTCAAAGGCTTGTCCTGCTGGCGTTGGTAAGACCAGAAACCGTAGGCCGCAGCGGCGATCAGCACGATCGCTATACCCACAATGGCAACTCTTTTCTTGTTCATAATGTTCCTTGACTGCAAGACGGAAAGTTAGACGGCGTAACGCTGGCGTAGCCCGTTAACCAGAATGTCGATATGTTCGGCCAGCACCTCGCTAATTTGCTCGGCTTCTTCTGCCGCGATCTGATGCCAGCCTGCCTGGCGTAGCAAAGTTTCCCGGCCAACGCGGAATGCCAGAACCTCACCGATCAGCGCATGGGTATGCAAGACGATTTTGGTGGAACGCTCATCGATGCCGGTGTAGCCCGCTAACAGGCGACACAGTAAGTGATGCAACGGGGCTATCACTTGCTGGTGGATCAGCGGATAAGCATCGGTTGGCGAAAGCTGTTCGCGAGACATAATCTTGCTCAGATTGAGCGTGTGGGGCTCGGTCATCAGTTGGCTGAAGGCCAGCAACCCGCTTTTGAGATGGTAGAGATAACGCTCCGGCTGGCGTTGCTCCGCGGGCAGTTGATAGAAACGTTCGATTTCTTCGCTCAGTGGGCGGAAACTTTGCTGGATAAAGTCGGCAATCCACTGGGCTACCGCCAGGTATAATCCCTCTTTCGAGTTGAAATAGTAGGTGATAGCGGCGATGTTCTGCCCGGCACGCTGGGCGATTTGCCGCGTGGTGGCACCCGAAAGGCCATATTCGCCGAACACTTCAATCGCGGCGGTGAGCAGTTGTTGGCGCGCTTGCTCACCCCGTTTGAGAGGGCTTAGCGGCGGGTTTTCTGCAGAGGACATAGGTTGACCCAAAAAGTTAATCAATCATATGATTAACTTTAGGCCGGACGGGCTAAAATGTAAACCACAGGCCAGAACATTTTGCTTTTCCGTGAGCTTGCTCGGCGAAAAGTGCTGTGAACACGTAAAATTGCCTTTTCTTGTTCGATTTCTGCTACACTCTCGCGCTTGGTGCACTGCAGTTTGTGCCAATCCCTCGAGGTCATGCCGAGGATGTGCCGCAAAAAAGTGCGAGTACCTCCTTATGCCCCGTCTGATCATCCTCCCGGAAACTGCACCGAACATTTGTTTAGGTTAGGGGGGATCTGGAGTTTTTCTCTACTATGTCATTTGAAACCCTCGGCTTAAGTGCTGAAATTCTGCGCGCTGTTGAAGAACAGGGCTATCGCGAACCTACGCCAATTCAACGCCAGGCAATCCCGGTGGTATTGGCAGGCCGTGACCTGATGGCCAGCGCCCAGACCGGCACCGGTAAAACAGCTGGTTTTACCTTGCCGCTATTACAGCTGCTGAGCAAACACGATCACCCAATCAAAGGCCGCCGCCCGGTGCGCGCGTTGATCCTGACGCCAACCCGTGAACTGGCTGCACAAATCGGTGAAAACGTTGAGGCTTACAGCAAACACCTGCGCCTGCGTTCGCTGGTGGTGTTTGGTGGTGTGAGCATCAACCCGCAGATGATGAAGCTGCGCGGCGGCGTCGACATCCTGGTGGCAACGCCGGGTCGCCTGCTGGATCTGGAACATCAGAACGCGGTTGATCTGTCCAAAATTGAAATTCTGGTGCTGGACGAAGCCGACCGCATGCTGGATATGGGCTTTATCCATGATATCCGCCGCGTGCTGTCCAAGCTGCCTGCCAAGCGTCAGAACCTGCTGTTCTCCGCGACCTTCTCCGATGAGATCAAAGGGCTGGCCAGTAAACTGCTGACCAACCCGGCCTCGGTAGAAGTGGCTCGCCGCAACACCGCATCTGAGCAAATTGAACAGAGCGTTCACTTTGTCGATAAGAAGCGTAAGCGTGAACTGCTTTCCCAGATGATCGGCGAAGGTGACTGGAAGCAGGTGCTGGTATTTAACCGTACCAAGCACGGTGCCAACCATTTGGCTGAACAACTGAATAAAGATGGCATCACCGCTGCGGCTATCCACGGCAATAAAAGCCAGGGCGCACGTACCCGCGCACTTGCCGACTTTAAAGACGGCAAAATCCGTGTGCTGGTAGCTACCGACATCGCTGCGCGCGGCCTGGATATCGATCAGTTGCCACACGTGGTGAACTACGAACTGCCAAACGTACCGGAAGATTACGTCCACCGCATTGGCCGTACTGGCCGTGCCGAACGTACCGGTGAGGCGATCTCGTTGGTCTGCGTGGATGAACACAAACTGTTGCGTGATATTGAGCGCCTGCTCAAGCGTGAAATTCCACGTATTGCGCTGCCAGGCTATGAGCCGGACCCAAGCATCAAAGCCGAACCGATCATCAATGGCCGTCAGGCTGGTGGTGGCCGTGGTGCTCCGCGTGGCAACGGCGGCGGCGCTCCGCGTACCGGTAACGGTGGCGGCCAGCGTAGTGGCAATGGCGGCGGTCAGCGTGAAAATCGCGGCGGCGGCAGTGCTCGCCCGCAGGGTGACGGCAAACCACGTTCAGGTGCTCCATCGCGCCGTCCGCGTAGCCATAAACCCTCTGAGTGATCCTCGATTAGTGATCTATACTGAACCGCCAATTATTGGCGGTTTTTTTTCGCCTGTTTCAGGAGATCCAGATGAAATTGAAGTGTGCAATTCTTGATGATTACCAAGGGGTAGCGCTGACGATGGCGGATTGGTCCGTCCTTGGCGAGCAGGTTGAGGTCTTCTCCCTGCGCGAGCATATTGATGATGAAGACCAACTGGTGAGCCGCATCAACGACTGCGAGATCGTGGTGATTATGCGAGAGCGCACGCCGTTCACCGCCGCATTGCTTGCCCGTTTGCCAAAACTGCAATTGCTGATCACCTCAGGCATGCGCAACGCTTCGATCGATCTGCCAGCGGCAACCCGGCAAGGGATTACCGTTTGTGGCACCGCCAGCGGTTCTGAAGCGCCGATGGAACTGACCTGGGCGCTGATCCTCGGCTTGGCCAAGCATCTGGTGGCTGAAAGCAGCGGATTGCGTGCCAACGGGCCTTGGCAGCAACATGTTGGCATCACTTTGCATGGGAAAACGTTAGGCTTACTGGGGCTGGGCAAGATCGGCGGCCAGATGGCAAAGGTGGCACAGGCGTTTGGTATGAACGTCGTGGCCTGGAGCCAAAATCTGACGGCTGAAAGGGCACAGGAATTCGGTGTGCAACTTGCCGAGTCAAAACAGGTGCTGTTGGCAGCGAGTGACTTTGTTTCGGTCCATCTGGTGTTAAGCGATCGCAGCCGTGGGCTGATCGACCGCCAGGCGCTGGCGCAGATGAAAACCAGTGCATTCCTGATCAACACCTCACGCGCGGCAATTGTCGATCAACAAGCGTTGGTTGAGGCGCTGCAAACAGGGCAGATCGCCGGTGCCGGGCTGGACGTGTTTGAAGTAGAGCCACTGCCAGCCGATCACCCATTGCGCCGTTTGCCCAACGTGCTGGCTACGCCGCATGTGGGTTATGTCGCGGATGATAACTACCGCACCTATTTCCGGGAAGCGATTGCCGATATCCAGGCCTTTATTGCCGGTGAGCCGCTGCGCAAGCTAGGCTAATTTTATCGGCGGGAGGCTTGTTGGCTCCCTCTTTCGCCCGTATCATTGCGCCCTCTTAGATAGCAGGGGTAGGCATGCGCGTATTATTGGCTCCAATGGAGGGGGTACTCGACTCTCTGGTGCGGGAATTGCTCACCGAGGTGAACGATTACGATCTCTGCATCACCGAATTCCTGCGGGTGATCGATCAGCGGCTACCAGCCAAATCCTTCTATCGGCTGTGTCCGGAACTGCACCATGCCAGCAGAACGCCATCCGGCACCCAGGTGCGGGTGCAACTGCTGGGCCAGTATCCCGAATGGCTGGCGGAAAACGCCGCTCAGGCGGTTGAACTGGGTTCTTACGGTGTCGATCTGAACTGCGGTTGCCCGTCCAAACATGTCAACGGCAGCGGCGGCGGGGCCACCTTGCTCAAAGATCCCGAACTGATTTATCAGGGTGCCAAAGCGATGCGCGCCGCGGTGCCAGCGCATCTGCCGGTGACGGTAAAAGTGCGCTTGGGTTGGGATTCGGATTCCCGCAGCTTTGAAATTGCCGATGCGGTGCAGCAAGCGGGGGCGACCGAAATCACCATTCATGGCCGTACCAAAGAGGACGGTTATAAAGCCGATCGCATCAACTGGCAGGCGATCGGTGAGATCCGCCAGCGTTTGACCATCCCGGTGATTGCCAACGGGGAAATCTGGGACTATCAAAGTGCGCAGGCCTGTATGCAGGCCACCGGCTGCGACGCGGTAATGCTGGGGCGTGGAGCGTTGAACATCCCCAACCTGAGCCGGGTGGTGAAATATAACGAACCGCGTATGCCTTGGCCGCAGGTGGTGCAGCTATTGCAAAAGTACGTGCATCTGGAAAAGCAGGGCGATACCGGTTTATATCACGTCGCCCGCATCAAACAGTGGCTCAGCTACCTGCGCAAAGAGTATCAGGAAGCCACGGAGCTGTTTACCGAGATCCGCACGTTAAACAACTCCAAGGATATTGCACGGGTGATTTGCCGCTAACTCCTTATTTCAATGGCGAAATAGTGTCGCAGCGCCTCCAACCGTTCTTCCTCCGAATGCAGCGTAGACTCCTTACGATGATGGTTTTGGGTCACGATCAGCTTTAACTCGCTGAGGGTGATGCGGCCATCCTCTGTGGGGCGGGAGCACACCAGCTTTTGGGTAAAATGCGACTGTGGCGAAGTGCTGTGATAGTGACACATGTCGCTAAACTCTTCCGGCTGCCGGGGTTGCAGGGTAAAGCGATAAAGCGTCTTGGCGTGGGAGGTCCGATCGCCGTTGCGGCGCTCGAGATGATACCACTCACCGTCTTGCTCAAGATGAAAGGTACCGCTGGCCTGCGGTTGTTGTTCGGTGGTGGTGATTTTCAGCGGGGCGAGGAAAGAATCACCAAACCCTACATCGACCAGATACGGCTGATCCAGGGTCACCACCAGCGCCATATGGTCAAATGGCGGACCAAAAGAGCCGTCTCTGGCGTGGATTTCCCCGGATATAAACGTCACCTTAAAGCCGATCTGCTGCAACAGCAGGGCGAATATCCGGTTCAATTCATAGCAAAACCCCCCGCGATTATGCTCGACGATTTTGCTGAACAGCCCGGCCTCGCTGAGATCGATTCCCTGATGATAGATAATGCTCAAATTCTCGAAGGGCACCGCCAGCATATGGCAGCGATGCAGCTGTTGCAGAGTTTGCAGATCGGCCTGTGGTGTGCCTGTGAAGCCGATGTGTTGCAGATAGCGTGGTATGTCCACCAGAATTCTCGCTAGACGGGAAATTTTGCATAAATTAGCGGGAATTGCGGCAGTCGGGGAAGCAATATGTGCGGTGCTGAAAATCGCTGGCGTAAAGCCGCTTGTGCCAATGCAATACACTCGTCTTCCTGACAGGTCGTGGCCACCTAGCTTGCGAGCATGTGAACGCCGTCTGTAATTAACCAGAAAGACAAATGCGTATCGATTTCAGTCCGTTTAAAATTAGCGATTTAGCGAATAAACGTATGTTGTTAAAAACAGTATTGACATAGTTTGAAAAAGTCGTAGATTAGTATCCAGCAGCAGGAAATTGATAGTTAGCTGCTTAGCTAAATAACAGATTGAAAGATTACTTTTAATAAGTTGTTTAGTGATATTGCGATAAAGGCCACGAAGTTCTGTTGTATGGGGAAGTCGTCGTTGAGTAGCCAGTTCGGGCTCAAGGACAATGCTTTAAGGCCACGTAGTCAGTACCGACGATCGCAGGGTGTGTACCATAACGCGATGATGTAAGGCTCTGTTTCTCAAGTGTTAATGTTGCAACTTGTTAATTTTATCCTGTAAGTTTGTTGCAATGAAAGTAAAGCCATGCGTCAATAGTTTATATCGCGAGGGGGAATGTACCAGTTTAGCTTGCTTTGCCTCGGCTAATTATTATGAGGTAGGTAAGTCAAAATTTGTAAATCAGCCAGTATAGGGGAGGATGTAGTTAGCTTTTTAATACCCAATATTATCTGTGATAAACAAGTACATTTTAAATAGTATCGAAAGTAGTACCCAGTTAGTAAGTTGATTAATGTTGAATTTTAAATATGCAGTAACCTAAAAGCCCTGGCAAATATTGTCAGGGCTTTTTCGTTTTATCCTTTTGCCAATGGGGTGATGCTTCAGCATTTTTGGAGGAACGCCACTGCCAGAAACTGTCATGCTCAAGCCTTAGCCTGAACGCCTAACTCAAAGCGATCGGGAGGCGTTATGCAAGATTTTACGGGTAAAGTGGCACTGGTGACCGGTGCTTCCACCGGGATTGGTGAGGCTATTGCTCAAGAGTTGGTCGATCGCGGTGCGAAGGTAGCGATCACCGCCAGAAATAGCGAAAGACTGGCAGCAACGGCGCAACGTATAGATCCGACAGGCAAATCGGTATTTCCGTTGGTTATGGATGCTCGCGATCCTGAATCGGTGCGCAGTGCGGTAGCGCAAACGCTAGCCCTTGGTGGGCAATTGCATCTGCTGGTCAATAATGCCGGTATCACCGGGCCGCATGATGTGCCGCTGAATGAATACCCCATCGAAGATTGGCACGCGGTGATTGAAACCGATCTCAGTGGCACCTTCTATGGGATGAAGTACGGATTACCCGCTATCGCAGCGGCAGGCGGTGGCGCGGTAGTGAATCTCTCCGCCGTCAATGGCATGGTCGGTATTGCGGGCATTGCACCTTATACCGCGGCCAAGCATGGCATTATCGGTTTGACACGGGCCGCCGCTCTGGAATTTGCCGATCGGGGGATACGCATCAACGCCGTCGGGCCTGGCTATGTCGATACGCCATCGATGGCCAAATTACCCGCCTTGGTGCGGGAGAAAATGGCGGCCTCTCATCCAATGGGGCGAATGGCTACGCGTGAAGAGGTAGCGAAAACGGTGGTTTTTTTGCTTTCTATAGACAGCAGTTTCACCACCGGGGCCTTTTACAGCATTGATGGTGGTTATACGGCACAGTAAACCGTTGGTAGGCTAAGGCGTAAGCGAGCTTGCGTCTTGGCAAGAAATCGTCAGCAGAGCTCATTCTGACTTGCTATGGGTGAACTATAATTTTCATCAAGTTAGATTAATTGATGAGCGATCTTGCTGCCGATGACAAAATCTCTGTTCTCCCGTTTTATGGCACTGTGGCTGCTGGCCATAGCCACACCGATCGTTGCTGCACCGCTGCCAGCGGTGACCGTGGCGCTGATTGAACAAAGCCAACCCGAACGCGCATTGCACTATCTTGGCCGCATCGAGGCGATACAAACCGTGGAGGTGAAGACCCGTACCGAAGGGTTTATCGCCAAGCGGCCGTTTACCGAAGGGCAAATGGTCAAGGCAGGGGATTTACTGTACGAGATCGAGCCTGCATTACACCATTCTGCCGTGGCACAGGCTCAGGCTCAGTTGGATAGCGCGACGGCCACAGCCAACCTGGCTCAGGTAAACCTGACGCGCTTGCAGCAGTTAGGCAATAACCGCGCGGTTAGCAGAGCAGATATTGATGCCGCGGCAGCCGAGCGTGATACCAGCAGGGCGGCGGTCGCCCAGGCGCGGGCACTGCTTAATACGCAGCAGTTACAACTCAGCTATACCCGAATTTATGCGCCGATTGCCGGGCGCATCGGCCACAGCCGTTTTCATGTGGGCAGCCTGGTCAACGCGGCGAGTGGCACACTGGTCAACATTATTCAGCTCGATCCGATCCGCGTGGCGATCTCCATCAATGAACGGGACTATATTACCGCCGCCTATCAGCGTCAGAATGGGGAGGGCAAGCTTGCCGAAGGGCAGTTTTCTGCCCGTCTTGAACTGGCCAACGGCAAATCCTACCCGGAGCCGGGCACTTTTGAATCGGTAGATAACCAGATCGATGCCCACACTGGTACCGTCACGTTACGGACCCGTTTTGCCAATCCTAATCATCTGCTGCTGCCCGGGGGCGTGGTGAACGTGATCCTGACCGCCGAGCAACCGCAGACGGTCACGCTGGTGCCAATCGCCGCGCTTCAGCAAAACCAGCAGGGCCACTTTGTGTTGGTCGTCACCCCGGAGAATATCGTGGAGGTGCGCGAGGTAACTCTTGGTGAACAGCATGAGCAATATTATCAGGTGAACGCCGGGCTCAAGGTTGGCGAAAAGGTGATTATCTCCGGTGTTCAGCACGTCAGGCCCGGAATACAGGTGAACGCCATTCTTTCCAGCGCCAACGCGCAACCATAAGGGGACGTTGATGCTGCATTTCTTTATCCGGCGGCCGAAGTTCGCCATCGTGATTGCGCTGGTGTTCACCCTGGTGGGGATCGTTTCTCTCAAGGTGATCCCGGTGGAGCAGTACCCCGATATCACGCCACCGGTGGTTTCCGTCAGCGCGCTCTATCCTGGAGCCAGCGCCCGTGACGTGGCTCAGGCGGTGGCATCGCCCATCGAAGCTCAGGTCAACGGCGTCAGCAACATGCTGTACATGGAATCGACCAGCGCCAACAACGGCGGTTATCAACTGAGCATTACCTTTGCCAGTGGCACCGATCCGGATATGGCCGCCGTGGAGGTGCAAAACCGTATTTCACAGGTTAGCGCGCAGCTACCGGCAGAGGTGAATAACAACGGGGTTTCGGTGCGCAAGCGGGCCTCGAATCTGTTGTTGGGCGTTAGCGTGTTCTCTCCCAAGGGCAGCCGTGACACGCTGTTTCTGAGCAATTACACCAGTATCCAACTGCGCGATGCCTTGGCCCGCATCAGCGGTGTGGGAGATGTGCAGGTGTTTGGCGCCCGGGATTACAGCATGCGCGTCTGGCTCGATCCGCAGCGTATGGAGTCGCTGAATATCAGCGTGCAGGACATCGTGCAAGCGTTGCAGCAGCAGAACGTGCAGGCCGCAGCAGGCCAAATCGGTTCCGCGCCTTCGCCTTCCCGGCAGCAGCAAACCTTGACCATCAGCGGGCAGGGGCGTTTAGACGATCCGCAGGAGTTCGCCAGGGTGATTATCCGCAGCGGGGCCAATGGCGGTACGGTGCGCGTGGGTGACGTGGCGCGGGTCGAGTTGGGGGCACAAAACTACCAGGTTAATGCTTCAATGAACCAACAGGAATCGGCATTTTTGGTGGTTTACCCCACGCCGGGAGCTAACGCGCTGAATGTTGCCAATGCGGTACGCCAGGAGATGGCACGCTTGTCGCAGTCCTTCCCCAGCGATATGAGCTATGACATCAAATATGACTCTACCCGCCCGGTAACGGCAACGCTGCACGAGATTGCCATTTCGCTGGCGTTAACCCTGGCGGTGGTGTTGCTGGTGGTTTATCTGTTCTTACAGAGCCTGCGGGCCACCTTTATCGTGGCGCTCACCATTCCAGTTTCATTGCTCGGTACTTTCGCCGTGCTGTATGTTTTCGGCTACTCCGCCAACACCCTGAGCCTGTTCGCCATTATCCTGGCGCTGACTATCGTGGTAGACGACGCCATCGTGGTGGTGGAAAACGTGGAGCGTCTGCTGGCCCAAGATCCCGCTCTTAGCCCGGCAGAAGCAACCCGCAAGGCGATTAGCCAGATTGCCGGGCCGATCGTCGCTACGACGTTAGTGCTGATGGCGGTGTTTGTGCCGATTGCGGTGCTGCCGGGCATTACCGGTGAGCTGTATCGTCAGTTTGCCGTGACCCTGTCGGCGGCGGTGATCCTGTCGAGCATCAACGCGTTGACGCTGTCCCCGGCGCTTTGTGCCACGCTGATCCGGCGGCGTGAGCTGGCGCAAACCGGTTTTTTTGGTGGTTTCAACCGGGGTATGAACCGGATGCGCGATGGCTATGTTCGCATGACCGCATTGGCTAGCAAGCGAGCTTTAACCACGGTGATTGCACTCTTTGTCGTTGGCTTGGCCACCTGGTATGGCTATAGCCGTCTGCCAACCTCTTTCCTGCCGGAGGAGGATCAGGGCTACTTCTTCGTCAACGTACAGTTGCCAGATGGAGCTTCCCTTGAACGTACCCAGGCGGTAATGGATCAGATGCATCAGCAGGTGATACAAAACCCGGCGGTGGAAGATGTGATCAAAATTACCGGTTTCAGCCTGCTGAGCGGGGGCAATTCGCCCAATGCGGGCTTCGCCATCGTGATGCTCAAACCTTGGGGCCAACGCGAACATGTTGACCGGGTGTTAGCCGATCTTCAGGGCCGGCTGGCAGCAATCCCCTCGGCGATGATCATGGTGGTTAATCCACCGGCCATCGCCGGGCTAGGCAACGCCGCCGGTTTTGATTTACGCCTGCTGGCGCTGGAGGGGCAAACGCCGCAGCAGATGGCTCAGGTGGCCCAGGGGATTATTTTTGCGGCCAACCAGCGGCCAGAGCTGAGCCGGGTATTTACCACCTTCAGCGCCGTGGTGCCGGATATCGATCTAGCGGTCGATCGTGAACGTGCTGCACTATTGCAGGTGCCGGTCAGCCGGATTTTCAATACGCTGCAAGTTTCGCTTGGCGGCCTGAACGTGGGGGATTTTTCGGTCAATAACCGTATGTTCCGGGTGCAGTTGCAAAACGATATGGATTTCCGGCAACGCACCGAACAAATTAATCGCCTGAACGTGCGCAGCGACACCGGCGCTCTGGTGAGCCTGGCTAATCTGGTACGGCTTACGCCTTCCATCGGCGCGCCTTTTATCAGCCAGTTCAACCAGTTTCCGTCGGTATCGGTGAACGGTTCTGCGGCCGAGGGGGTTAGCTCCGGGCAAGCGATGAAAACCGTGGAGTCTTTATTGGCCGAGCAGTTGCCAAAGGGTTACGGCTATAGTTGGAGCGGCCTGTCTTGGCAGGAACAACAAACCGGTGACCAAGCCCTGCAGATCTATCTGGCGGCGCTGGTGTTCGCCTATCTGTTCCTGGTGGCTCAGTATGAAAGCTGGAGTATCCCGCTGGTGGTGATGCTGTCGGTGATTTTCGCGGTGGCAGGAGCGGTCGCGGGGTTACGCATGATGGGGTTCGCCAACGACGTTTACGCCCAAATCGGGCTAGTCCTGCTGATCGGCCTGGCGGCCAAGAATGCCATCCTGATCGTTGAGTTCTCCAAGGCGCGGCGTGAAGAGGGGGCCAGCATTCGCGAAGCCGCGCAGGACGGCGCCCGGCAACGTTTCCGGGCGGTGATGATGACGGCCATTTCCTTTATTCTCGGGGTGATGCCGCTGGTGTTTGCTACCGGTGCCGGGGCGATGAGCCGCCAAATTATCGGTATTACCGTGTTTGGCGGGATGTTACTGGCAACCCTGGTCGGGATCTTCTTTATTCCTGCGCTGTACCTGCATATTCAACGGCTGCGCGAATGGGTTAAATCACGGTTTGCCTAGAGTCGCTGACCAGGTCTACTCGGCGCGGGGCCGGGTAGACCTGCAAATGGAAGCTGTTAAGGCTCGCTATGCTGTTCGTGAGCCTGTTGTTCCAGCATCACCTGTGCGGCACGCTTGCGCAGGCCAAACCAGCCAAGTAGCAGTAACACGGCCAACACGGGGATGGTGGCAATAGTCCAGGTGCCGTTCGGGTAATCAAAGGCCATCATGATCACCACCGCTAACAGGAACAACAGCGTCAGCCACGAGGTGACCGGTGCTCCTGGCATTTTAAACGCCACCGGTTTGGCTTTCCCCGCCTTGATCGCCTTACGCAGTTGCATCTGACAAACGATAATAAATGCCCAAGAGCAGATGATGCCCAGTGAAGCGATATTCAGCACGATTTCGAACACCTGCGATGGCACCAGATAATTCAGCACCACGCCAATTACATAGATGCCGCAGGTCACCAGAATACCGGCGTAAGGTACCTGCTGGCTGCTCATTTTAGCCATCAGCTTTGGTGCTGAGCCCCCCATGGAAAGTGAGCGCAGGATACGGCCTGTTGAGTACAGACCAGAGTTCAGGCTGGAAAGGGCGGCGGTCAGCACCACGATATTCATGATGGTCCCGATGTAGGGTACGCCAAGCTTGGAAAAGAAGGTGACAAACGGGCTTTGCCCAGCCTGATAGGCGTTCCAGGGTAACAGCAGAACCAGCAGTACTACCGAGCCGACATAGAACAAACCGATACGCCAGATCACGCTGTTGATCGCTTTTGGCATCATTTTTTCCGGATCTTTACACTCGCCAGCGGCGGTGCCTATCAGTTCGATACCGGCAAAGGCGAAGATCACCCCTTGTACCAATACCAAAGCAGGTAACAGACCGTGTGGGAACATGCCGCCGTTATCGGTGATCAGGTGGATCCCGGTTGTATTACCCGCTACCGGTGTGCCGACGCCAAGGAAGATGACCCCTACGACCAGGAACAGAGAGATGGCGGCAACCTTGATCAACGCAAACCAGAACTCCATTTCGGCGAACCATTTCACGCCGATCATATTCATGGTAGCCACAATCCCAAGTGCCCCCAGGGCAAACAGCCACTGGGGAACCTCGGCGAAGGTACCCCAATAATGCATATACAGCGCTACGGCGGTGATATCGACAATGCCGGTCATCGCCCAATTAAGAAAGTACATCCATCCTGCAACGTAGGAGGCCTTTTCACCGAGAAATTCGCGTGCATAGGAAACGAAACTGCCGCTGGATGGGCGGTGTAATACCAGCTCGCCCAAGGCGCGTAGGATGAAAAAAGAAAACACGCCACATACCAGATATACCAGCGCCAGTGCCGGACCCGCCATCTGTAGACGTGCGCCAGTGCCAAGGAATAGGCCAGTGCCGATTGAGCCTCCAATGGCGATCATCTGTATCTGCCGTTTACCCATGCTTTTGTGGTAACCGGATTCGTGTGAGTCTAACCAACGTTTTCTGGCCGCCTGCTTGTCATGTGCAGTCGTTTTCTCTGAGTGCATTATTCGTCCTGTTCCTGTCTGTTTGCATCATGGGAATGAGGTCATGGCAACATTCCGCAGTTTATGGTTGATACCAGCGCCGTTAAATAACGGCGAGGCATGCTACCCGTTCTAGGGAATTGAGGCAAAAAAACTGCGGTTCAGGGGGAGAGTGTTTGACTCAGGCCGATTCGGTGGCAGGCAGGGCGGAGGTCGGTAGCCCGAATATTTTGTCGAATGCCCAGTTAAATACAAAGGTATAGCAGGGAATAATCACGATCAGCGCCATATCCAGCAGCAAGGCCTGCAGCAGAGAAATCTCCATCCACCAGGCGATCAGGGGGATCAGGTAAACCACCAGCGTCAGTTGGAAGCCCACCGCATGCAGAATGCGGCGCTTCAGCGTGCGGGTGCGTGATGCCTGGCGGATTTCCCAGAATTCGTACAAGTAGTTGTAAATCAGGTTCCAACTGACGGCGATGGTGGTGATGATCACCGCCAACGGCCCGGTGCTGCTCGGGGCGGAGCCAGAGAGTAGTGCCAAACCAAGGGCCGAAATGACCATACCGATAACTTCATAAGCGGTCACATAGACCAGTTTGCGTTTCACGCCTTGCATGCTTTTCTCCTGCTTTATTTTTCGTGCCTGATGACGTCCGGCAACCCGATGCGTAAGATAACGTCAATACTATTGATAGAAAAAGTCAGGAGCTGTCAGTTTTACTGACAGGTAAGGTGATGAATTTTTCCAGTGACAATATCGAACTGTTTTTGGCTGTGTTGGATCGCGGATCATTCTCGGCGGCAGCCAGGGCATTGCGGCGCGTGCCTTCGGCGGTCAGCATGGGGATCGCCAATATGGAGGCGGAGCTGGGTTTTCAACTATTCGACCGCTCGCACCGCGAACCGGTGCCCACCGCGCTGGCATTGGCACTGGCTCCCCACGCACGCTTGATCGCCGAACAGCTCAAGCAGCTGCAGATCCACGCCATTGAGCTTTCTCAGGGGCTGGAAAGCAGGCTGTCGATCGGTGTGGCATCGGATATCAACAGCAGCGGTCTACTGGCGGCGGTTAAAGCGTTGGCGGAGCGCTACCCGTTGTTGGATATCGAGGTGCTGACTGCCCCACAAGATGATGTTTTGCATATGCTGCATCAACAGCGGGTCAGCCTGTGCCTGGCATTCGGCGGGCTGGACGTGAACAGCCAGGAACATTTTCACTATGTGGGTAGCGAGTCGTTGGTGGCAACCATTGCGGCACAGCATTCAGCTCTGAACGCTGGCGGTGCCGAGTTGTTTCTGGAGGAACTGGTCAACGTGCGGCAGATCATGGTGGCCAGCGGGGATTTGCCTATGGCCGATAAACGCCCACAGGTAGCGGAATCCTTCTGGCGTACTGACAGTTTGCCGATGGCGCTAAGCATGGTGGAAGCTGGACTGGGGTGGGGCAACTTTCCGCTGTCGTTAACTGCACCATTGCTGGAGCAGGGCCGGTTGATCCGCCTGAAATTTAAAAATACCAAAAACGAACTGCGTCTGCCGGTGCACCTGATTTGGTTGAAGCACCAGCCGCAACAGAAGGCGGCCAGGGAGTTGCTGGCGTTGATGATGCAGGGCAATGCTTGACCGGGGGGGAACGTGGCGCAGTTTTCTCCCGTATCCATACGTTTCTATTGCTTTTATTTTATCCAGCGCGTTAATTTGAGTAACGGAATCAGGCAAGGGAAAAGAGCATGATCAACGAAACGCTATTATCGGTACTCAGCATTACCGGGGCTATTACGCTTGGCGCCATGAGCCCAGGGCAAAGCTTTATTCTGGTAGCGCGAACGGCGGTGGCTTCGTCACGGCGCGATGGGATGGCGGTGGCATTGGGGATGGGGATCGGCTGTTTTATCTTCGCACTAATCGCCTTGTTGGGGCTGCAGTCGCTGCTACTGGCGCTGCCTTGGCTGTATACCACGCTGAAAATGCTGGGGGGGGCCTATCTGATCTATCTGGCGTTCAAAATGCTGCGCGGAGCTAATCAGCCGTTGATGATCGAAACGGTTGGCGGCCAGCAGCTAGGCTTTCGCCGGGCGTTCACCACCGGGCTGCTAACCCAACTGGGCAACCCGAACACCGCTATCGTCTTCGGCAGCGTGTTTGCGGCGTTGCTTAGCCATAAGATCCCCATGGTTCTGTATATCGTGTTGCCGTTGATTGCTCTGGCCGTCGATCTGCTGTGGTATGCCTTTGTGGCGTTTGTGCTGTCGTCACCGCGCCCGCGCCGCGTCTACCTGCGTTTCAAAGCCTGGTTCGATCGCCTGGGCGGCAGCGTGCTGGCCTTACTGGGCCTGAAGCTGATGCTCAACAAATAGTCTTATTGTGCGTGACGCCGCCGCCACCAGTAGCGAAGCAGCAGAATAGCGGCGATCACCACCACGCACAACAGCAGGCTATACAGCTTTTTGTCACTACCGCTGACAAAACTGCTGATGGCCTGGCCACCAAAATAGCCGAGCAGTACAAATAGCGTGGCCCACAGGATAGCCCCCAGAATATTCAGCGGGATAAAGCGCGAGGGGGGCAGCTTGCTGGCACCGATCAGCACCGGGCCGATAAGCCGGAATCCGTACATAAAACGTACGCCAATCACAAATAAAATCGGGTGGCTGGCAATCAGCTTTTGGGCGCGTTCAATGCGTGCTTGTTGACTCTCGATACGGGCAAGCACCCGTCCACCAAAATGGCGCCCGGCAAAATAGAGCACCTGATCGCCCAAGGCGCCGCCAATGGCGACCACCGCAATCACCAGCGGCAGGCGCAGCAATCCGTTGTGTGCGGCAATTCCTCCCAGCAGGGTGATGGTTTCCCCTTCGAGCAGGCAGCCAATCAGCAGTGCCCAGTAGCCATATTGGGTAATGTAGTGGGCTAAATCCGTCATTGTTGTTCCTTCATTGCGATGAAATAGGATTATAACACCCTGTCCCCGCAGCGGGGGGAATTGAAACGGCCCGATGTTAATAATAGATTCTTGCATTCGCATAGTGTTTAATCCGTTATTAATAAACTCGTCTGCCAATGACATGGAGATATTATGCTCAAGGTTGCTCTCTGGTTGGTTCTATCTCTGTTTTCAGGGAGCGGGGTGATAATTTATGCTTTGCAACAGCAATATGAAGAGCAATCAGTCACCTATCGTATTTTATATCGTGAGGTGACGGTTAAATTATCCCAACTTGAGACGGTGCTTTCCTTACTGTCGGTGTCCAGCGATCCTGCCATCGTCCAGCAAAAATTCCCGCAGATTGTGGCATGGAAACGCATGCCACAGGCACAGCCAATCCCGACCTTGACGCCAACGGGAGAGGGAACTTACTGGCTGGCCCACCAACATTTTGCGCTGTTGATCGATCCTGCGCTGTTATTTACGGACATTCCCCAGCGTCATGATTTCCGGCAGATCGGCCTGAGCTGGCACAACAAACCTTTATTTGAGCAGGGGGATCATGCTCAACCAGCGTATTGGCAATGGGACAAGGGGATCAGCAGTGCCTCTCAGCCTTTTGCATTATCCGCCCGAAACGACCCTGATTGGGCGCGTTTGCCTTGGTTGCTGTTATTGCTGCTGCCGGTTTTCTGGGCTGCTGTCGTCTATTTTATCGACCAATACCGTATTCAAAAACGCCAACGCAATATTGCCGTTTTGCGTGAACACTTCTCGCAATTGACTCGGCTTAACGCTATGGGGGAAATCACGGCCAGTATGGTTCACGAACTCAACCAACCGTTGACTGCGGTGTTAAGTTATAACCAGGCCGCCCTGCGCCTGTTAGACCAACAGCAGCAGGATAAAGCCGTGCCATTGCTTGATGCGGCTGTGATACAAATCAAACGCATCAGCACCTTGTTGCTGCAATTTCGGCAAAAGTTGGCGCATGAGCAGGTAGTATTGCAAGAGGTCGATCTGCATAAGGTCTGGTTGCGCGTCACTATGCTGCTGGAAGATGAGATCAACAAGGGCAAGGTCAGGATCGTTAACCGGATGCCCGATGCGTTACCCACTCTACGAGCCGATCCTCTCTGGGTTGAACAAATCTTCCATAACATAGTGACCAACGCGATTCAGGCACAACAGCCCAATCAGCCGGAGCCGGGTTGGGTGGCAATCGATGCTGAATACTCGGATCAAGGGATCCAGCTGATGATTACCGATGGTGGGCCAGGGCTTTCTGAACCCGCATTACAACAGGTCTTTATTCCCTTCTTCACGACTCGCCAAGAGGGATTGGGGCTGGGCATGGCGCTGACGGAAACTCTGGTTCAGCGCCTGAACGGCACTATTACGGTGGAAAATATGGCCGGCCAGGGAGCGCGTTTTACCCTATGGTTTCCGTTTAACACTCAGGAGGAGTGATGGAACAATTTATTTATCTGATTGATGACGATCGGGCCATCCGTAGTTCGCTAACTTCACTATTGGCAACCATGGGCTGGCAAACGCTGGCTTATGAAAATAGTCTGGATTTTCAACAGCGGATGGGGGAGCCGCAGGCGCTGTGCGGCTGTTTGCTGCTGGATATTCGCATGCCGGGCAAAAGCGGCATCACGCTACTGGAAGAGTGGCAACAACAGGGGTTGGATATCCCCGTTATCATCATGACCGGCCACGGGAATATTGATTTATGCCGGCGGGCCTTCAAAAACGGGGCTTTTGAATTCCTGACCAAGCCCATTGATGCCGATCTGCTGATCGAAACTGTCGCTGGGGCATTGGAGCATCAGCGAACGTTGCAACAACAGCGGCAAGCAACCGCCGAGTTACAAGAGAGGCTCAAGACGCTCTCAGCGCGGGAGCTGGAAGTCACCGGGCTGATTATGCAAGGGAAATCCAGCAAGGAAATTGCTCTGGAGCTAGAGCTTTCGCCGCGCACGGTAGAGGCCCATCGCGCCAATTTATTTGCCAAACTGGCGATTAACTCGTCGGTGAAGTTAATGAAAGTCTATGGTGAGCTGTTTTCTCCACCAAGAGTTAAGTAAAAATACCTAGGGCAGTAGGTATTCAACCGAATTGCGACACCGCTGCGTGCTGGTTATTTTAGCTGAACCTTCATTGTTCATCATAAATAACCTTTCAAGCGAGGAACGCATGAATATTAAACCTCTGGTACTGCTGGTTTCCCTCTCCGTTGTTTCCGGTAATGTTTTAGCCGATGATTATTTAGAGGGATACTATGGGGCGATAAAACTATTGCACGCCAGGCAATCCGCAGAAGATATGGATACCAGCAGCCGCCCAGGTGTGGGTGATTTTGTCAGCGGTGACGAAAAACATAATTTCTATAACGGGGCTATCGCTGCAGGCTATCAATTTGGCAATGGCTGGCGCAGTGAGGCAGAGTATGTGTTCAAAAAGAAAAGCGAATACACCAGCGGCTCAACCACCTTTGCCAGCAGCTACAATCACCACAAAGTGGACGCTCAGCGCCTGATGCTCAATGCCTATCGTGACTACGCGCTAGGGTATGACTTCTCGGTTTATGGCACGGTTGGCCTGGGTATCGCCAAAGTAAAATCCGACGGCTGGCAGGGCAATACCTCGCGCCAATACGCGGCAAGCACGCAAAATAATCTGGCTTACTCCATTGGCGCAGGGATCAGCTATGCGGCCATGGAGCGGCTCAATCTTGATTTGGGCTACCGCTACGTGGATATGGGCAAGATTGAAAGTGGTTACAATAACTTTACCAATGCCCGTGGGTTAAAAGATGAGCAAATGAAAGCACGCCTGGTTTCCAGTGAGTTTGCTTTAGGCGTGCGTTACCTCTTCTAGTCTTATCATTGATATCGGGCCGTGAGTTGCGCCATCGCGGCCTGTACCGCCGAACAATCTGTTCGGCGGTTCCTCCCCCCTGATAGCTCGGAAAAACCATAACTCATGCTGCTGCCATGATGGTCACCTCGGTTTTTTGCTGCGAGATAAGTGATAATAGCCGCCATGCGATGCAGATTAATCATTCTGCCATGCCCTGGCGGCGTGGCGTAGTAGAGGAGTAACCGATGTATCAGGATTTTGACAGTGAGTTGAAGTGGGCCATGCGCCATATGCCGCGTACCCGCGCTGCAGTGGCGGCGTTACCGGACCTGCACGGCGTGCGTCTGGCGTGTAACATGCACCTGGATCTGAAAATGGCTCCGCTGGTAGCCGGGCTGTTGGATAAGGGCGCAGCCATTTATCTCACCACCTGTAACCCGACGACGGTACAGGATGACGTAGTGGCCTGGCTGGAACGTCACGGTGCCCAAGCGCACGCCTGGCGTGATATGAGCGATGCCGACTGGTCTGAATCTTTCGACCGCGCGCTGGCCTGGGGGCCGACTCACCTGTGTGAGATGGGAGCCGATCTGACCACTCGCCTGCATCAATCTGCCAATGGCCCACAGATCAAGGCTGGGCTGGAAGCGACCGGTTCAGGCATTAGCCGCTTGGGGGGCATTGCACCGCGTTACCCGATCTTTAACTGGGATGACCTGCCGGTAAAAGAAGGGCTGCATAATCGCCACATGGTTGGGCTGACCGCCTGGCATACCTTCTTCCAGACCACCCATCTGACGTTGCATGAAAAATGTGTGGTGGTGATTGGTTATGGACTGGTGGGCCAGGGCGTAGCCGCTTCTGCCAAGGCTTATGGCGGGCAAGTTATCGTGGCGGAAATCGATCCGGCCCGGGCTTTGCAAGCGCGCTACGATGGTTGGGCGGTAGTTGATTTAGCCACTGCCGTAGAGCAGGCCGACGTGATTGCCACGGCCACCGGAGCCAAAAACGTGCTGTCTGCACGGCATCTGGAACGGGCCAAGGATGGGGTGTTTATCCTCAACGTTGGGCATGTGGCGGAAGAGATCGACGTCGGTTTCCTGCAAGGCCTTCCGCACAGCGAGCCAATGCCATTTGTGAACGCTTACCAACTGGCAGACAAAACGCTGTATCTGCTGGCCAACGGGTCGATGTTCAACCTGACGGCAGGCTACGGCGACAGCCTGAATGCCTTCGATGTGACCCTGGCCGTGATGGCCGCCGGGATCGGACATATTGTCGGTGCCGGTGAGCAGCATGCTGCCGGATTGTACCTGTTGCCGCAATCTGCCTGGCAGCCAGCGCTGTAACTTTTACCTTGCGGGCGTACAACCCAGTACGCTCGCGGGTTGCATAAATTTTGCGCCGATAGATTTTGTCACAAATAGCTACTCACAATCACAGTGCAATTCTATACCCCTCACTTATAATTCAACGCAGTCGGTTCTCTCCTCCGTTACAGAGTAATACATGTGAAAATCCGTGTTTTGGTTCTAACCCTGCTCGCGTTGCAAGCCGGTACTGGCCTGGTGCCGAGTGCATTAGCCAGCAATAAAACCGCCGCAGTGCAGGCCTCCCAGCCTGAGTTGGCTTCTGGCAGTGCCATGGTGCTGGATATGCAAACACATCGGGTGATTTATTCACGTAACCCCGATGAAGTGGTGCCTATCGCCTCGATCACCAAGCTGATGACGGCGATGGTGACGCTGGATGCCCGCCTGCCGCTGGACGAAATGCTGTCGGTCGATATCAGCCAGACGCCAGAAATGAAAGGGGTCTACTCCCGGGTGCGGTTGAACAGCGAAATCAGCCGCAAGGATATGCTGCTGTTGGCGTTGATGTCGTCGGAAAACCGGGCCGCGGCCAGTTTGGCGCATCATTATCCAGGGGGCTATAACGCCTTTATCAAGGCGATGAATGCCAAAGCCAAAGCGCTAGGCATGACTAATACCCGTTACGTTGAACCGACCGGGCTATCGATTCATAACGTATCTACCGCGCGTGACCTGACCAAGCTGATGTTGGCGACCAAGCAGTACCCGCTGATCGGCCAGTTGAGCACCACTACCGAACGGATGGCGACCTTCAAGGATCCCAACTATACGCTGCCGTTTCGCAATACCAACCATCTGGTCTACAACCCGAAATGGAATATCCAGCTGACCAAAACCGGTTTTACCAATCAGGCCGGACACTGCCTGGCGATGCGTACCGTGATCGGCAACCGATCCGTTTCGCTGGTGGTATTGGACGCCTTTGGCAAATATACCCATTTTGCGGATGCTAGCCGCCTGCGCACCTGGATTGAAACCGGCAAAGTAACGCCGATCCCCGCGGCGGCGCGGGATTATCGCCGCCAGAAAGATGCCGCCCTGGCGAAGAACGACACGGAATAAAACGTGACTTATTAGTCTGCCGTCTGTTACGGCAGGCTATCACTTTCCCATTGTGCAAAATTCACGACTTAAGCCTGCACCTGCAGTAAAATCATTAGGATTTCCCCTCTTCATGTTTTTAACCCGCTATGCTAAACCGGTATGGCTATCCCACCCTTTAATAAGGAAAGTGCATTTTGGCAGGCAGTAGCTTATTAACCCTGATCGACGACATCGCTTCGTTACTGGATGATGTTTCACTGATGACGAAAATGGCGGCCAAAAAGACCGCCGGGGTGCTGGGAGACGATCTGGCGCTCAATGCCCAACAGGTTAGTGGTGTTAAGGCCGATCGCGAAATCCCCGTGGTGTGGAAGGTGGCCAAAGGCTCGTTTATCAACAAGGCGATCCTGGTACCGCTGGCATTGCTGATCAGCGCTTTCGCCCCCTGGGCGATTACGCCGCTGCTGATGGTCGGTGGGGCTTACCTCTGTTTTGAGGGGTTTGAAAAGGTTTACCACAGCCTGACGCACCGCAAGGGTGCAGAGGCAGAAGAGAAAGCGGAACTGGATACCAGTGAGGACGTTGCGGTCTATGAACAGCGCAAAATCAAAGGCGCCATTCGTACCGACTTTGTACTCTCCGCCGAGATCATTGCCATCACGCTGGGGACCGTAGCCGGAGCCACCTTTAGTCAGCAGGTGATTGTGCTGTGTGGCATCGCCATTGTGATGACGGTTGGGGTGTACGGCATCGTGGCAGGCATCGTCAAGCTGGACGATCTGGGGTTCTACCTGGCCCGTAAGAGTAGCGCGTTAGCACAATCGTTAGGGCGCGGTATCGTCAGTGCGGCACCTTATCTGATGAAAACCCTGTCGGTGGTGGGTACCCTGGCCATGTTTATGGTGGGTGGCGGTATTTTGACCCACGGCTTACCGCCGGTGCATCACCTGTTCACCGACTGGGCGAGTTATTCTACGGTAGTGCCTGGCGTTGGTGCCATTCTTGGGGGCCTGACCCCAACGCTGCTGAATGCAGTGTTTGGCCTGATCGCAGGTGGCGTTGTGATGCTGGTGGTCTCTGGGATTGGTTCGGTGCGGGCTCGTTTTAAGGCTTGATACTGCGGATTAGTGAAAAACACCCGAAATGTGTTTTTTCGGGTGTTGACAGCGCGAACTCATAAAGATTGGGCTTTTTTAACGTTGGCGCTGTCGGCAACACGGCGTTTTGCCTGTGGGCTTAACCTTCGTGGTGAAGTTGCGGATGGTGGGGCTCAGGGAAGTTTTTCCCTTTGGCGATTTTCCCATCACGCAACTCAAACTCCCCGGTCAGTAATTTCTGGTTCACAACCTGGGTAGCAGCCATCTGCATCATTAGGCGCTGACGGGCCAATATTTTGTTACCAACAGGTTTTTCAGCAAGTAATGACATAACCCCTCCCATCTGCACACAATCCGTTATAAGCGTACCAACCAGCTGGCAATCGACAGAGTCTGGTATCACTTTGGGTTCTTTGCGGGTTCCGTAACCCTAGCAGGCTATTATAGATGATGACCAGATCAACTTTGCGTTCACTGTGAACATCAGGCGCCGCATAGAACAAATATCCACCAGGTTTGCAAACACTATAATGAAGTCTCACCAGCTTGGCAACGTTGAACAAGACCCTGGATCCGTTTTCACCCGGCAACGGCACGTGTCTAAATTGGCCGTATTCTTCAGGTACGCTCAGAGCGTCGAAAAAGATTTCTACCATGCCATTGGGCGGAAAAGGTATGTCAGGCATGTTGATAGCGTAGCCTTTGGCTCGAGCCTCTGTCGCTGTGGCTATTTTGTTGAACACAACAAGGAATAGCTTGCCTCCAACTTCAAAGGTACCAGTGACGTAGGGCTTTCCGTAGTCTCGGTTGATTTCCAAAGGATACGGAAGAGTTAGGTGATGAATTGAGGCCATCCTGTGCTCTCTTTAACGTAGCAATGAAGGCATTCAACACGATTTTTAGCGGATTTTGACAATAATATAAGAGAGTTGGGAAGCGGCTCGAAAAGAATCTGAGCTCATTGATATGCTTACATCACTGCAGAGCGATGCAGGGCGCATTGATGCGCCCAATGGGGGGGAGAACTAGAAGATCAGTTTGAACACACCGGTAATGGTCAGTAGGCCAACAATAAAGATAATCGCAATAATCCACAGAAAAATTTTCATCCGTCTCTCCCGACTGTTTATGTTTAGTGAATGCGTGAATGCACGCTGAGATAGCTAAGCCACGACAAGATTAACTATAGATGAAAATCAGCAGCTTGCCCGGAAAGAGCCTAAGGCAGCGTATGGCTGCCGCCATTCAGTGGCCGCTGCATAATGTGAGTATCCAGCCAACCGCCAAATTTAAACCCGACGCCGCTTAGGGTGCCGATGCTGGTGAAGCCTAGCTTGCGGTGCAAGGCAAGGGAACCTGCATTGCCAGCAGCATCGCCAATCGTTGCCAGCATCTGCCGCCACGGGCCGTGTTCACAGCGGTCAATCAATGCGCCGAGTAACGCCTGGCCAATTCCATGGCCTTGCAGGCCTTCTGCGACATAGACCGAATTCTCGATGGTATAACGATAAGCGGGTCGCGGCCGATACGGCGTGGCATAGCAATAGCCCACGACGCGGTCTTCCATCTTCGCCACCAGCCATGGCAACCCTGCAGCCAAGACGTTTTGGCGGCGCTGTTGCATCTCATCCAGCATCGGAGGCGTTTCTTCAAACGAGGCGGGCCCGTAAAGCACGTGATGGGCATATATCTGTTGAATGCCAGCCATATCCTCAGTGCCGGCATCGGAGACGCTTAGCGTTGCCCGCGGTGGGGGTGCAAGTGACATAGATCTCCCTTTTATGATGATAAATCAGAGTACCAAGGCATTATGCTCCGCGCCTGGCGACAAGATAAATTGGCTTTTTGTCTGGTGGGGATAAGAAAAAATGATGGCATTTTCATGCTGACAAATGTGTTAGGTGACGAAAGGTATGCCATTGCGTTAGGTGTTACCCCCTCATCCAAGCTGGCGAGCCAGCCTGACGTTACGTGAGGGTCAAGCAGGGAGGTGGGGAATTTTTGTGGCGCGTTGCAGGCACCAACAACCAGCGCCTGCAACAGATCGCGGGGGAGTTACCAGCCTTTGACGGCACCGCCGTTGAAGATCTTCTCTGCCGCTTTGGCGACTTCATCGGACTCGTAGGCTTTCACGAAGTTTTGCACGTTCTGTGCATCTTTATTATCTTCGCGCGCCACCACGATATTGGTGTACGGCGAATCTTTATCCTCGATAAAAATCCCGTCTTTGGTCGGCGTCAGGCCAATCTGGTTGATGTAGGTGGTGCTGATCACCGCTACCGCGACTTTCGGATCGTCCAATACCTGGGGCAGCTGTGCACCTTCCAGCTCCATAATCTGGTAGTTGTGCGGGTTGGCACTGATATCCAGCGAGGTTGGCAGCAGGCCTTTGCCTTGCTTAAGCTCGATCAGCCCAACCTTTTGCAGCAGCAACAGCGCACGGCCCAGGTTGGTGGGATCGTTCGGGATGGCAATTACCGCGCCGTCCTGCAACTCTGACAGTGATTTGATCTTTTTCGAATAGCCAGCCATGGGGAACACAAAGGTATTGCCTACCACCACCAGTTTGTAGCCGTGATCTTTATTTTGCTGTTCCAGGAAGGGGCGGTGCTGGAATACGTTGGCATCCAGTTCCCCTTTGTCGGTGGCATCATTGGGCAGCAACGAACCGCTAAAGCCAATCAGCTCCACGTCCAGGCCATATTTCTCTTTGGCCACCCGTTTGGCGACCTCTGCCACGTCCTGCTCGGCACCGTTAATGACGCCAACCTTGATATGGTTTTGATCGGCCTTCTGATCGCACCCTTGTAATAACAACGTTGCTGCTAATGCTGCGGCCAAAGCGGTGCAGCGCCAAACAATTGCCATGAGTGACTCCCTGTAAAAACAATAAGATCGGTCAGTGTTGTGCCAACAGCTAAACCTATGGCCGTAGCCAAGTCAAATCCTGGTTAAGCACAATTTCTTATAGCTCATAACCCGGCGATCAGCGTGGTCGTAACACCACGATCCCCGGCGTATTCAGCACATAGCTGGCAAACGCCGAGTCCATCACTTTGTGGTTTTCCGTGCGCGAGGAAGCATGGCGCAGTACCGGCCCATTTGGGGTCATGATAAAGAAGCCGGTATGGGTAACGTCCAGCCCAGGCAGCTTGGTATAGATGCCGATATAGTCACCGGTCTGTAATTGGCTAATCACCTGCTCATCAATAAATTCGCTAGGGATATAGGTGACGCTGCGCTCGGTGACTGGGATGCCAGGCAGATAGAGCTCGCCATCCGCTTTGCGGTTGAGCTGTTTTACCACGGTGACGGTATGCGGGCTGAGTTGCGGGGTGACGTCATCGGCAAGGATCTGGCGGGTGTGTGCCCAGTCGGTGAAGAAATGCTTGCGCTGCGGGAAACTGATGTCCCCATTGATATAGCGCGTCTGAATCACATTTTCGACGAATTCATTTTCGCTGGTGGCGGTTCTGAGCGCCTGCACGTAATCCAGATAGGTAAAGCAATCTACCCCACGGAAATCGATCACCAATTGTTCCGCTGTGGTGGCGGAACCGATCAGCCGGTTGGCTAGGTAAGGGGTTTCCAGGAAAGTCTGCGAGAGCATCTCAATGGCCCGCCCTTTATCGATTTCCGGTACCGCTGCATGCAGAGCCAGCGCTGCCTGCAGTTTGTTTACTGTGTAATCGTCCATTGCTATCGCCATTGTTATTGGTTTCACCTGTTGCGGTAGCGATTCTACCGGGATTTTGGCCGGTTGTTTACCACTGCAACCCATCAGCGTCGTACACAATATTATCAGGGCCAAGCCACGCATCCCTCTCTCCCAAGCGATCATTGGTTTGGCCAGTATGGCGTGCGCAAGGTAAACCTAACGTCACCCAAAAAGTGGTAGATCAATAGCCCACTTCATTATTGAACGGCAGATACCAAAACAGCGCGATCTCATGATCGGCAATGTCCGGTTGCCCACGATAGAGTAAATGATCGATGCCACCCAGCACAAAACCATAGCGTTGATAGCAGCGGCAGGCGGTCAGATTATTGTTTTGCGTTTCCAGCATCAGCCCGGCGGTGTCCTGCTCTCGTGCCCAATGACGTGCGGCATCCAATAGCGCCGTGGCTACGCCTTGGCGGCGAGCGTGGTGGCTAACGGCAATCTCCTCGATCAGCGTATAGTCGTTCCAGTTTTTGCTGAGTGTGATATGCCCTACCGCTTCCCCCTGGTAGCGAGCGAGGAAGGTTTCCCCATCGTCATTAAGGAACGGGGCCAGCGGGTAGACTTTATTGAAAGGAGCCACTGGCTGGGTCGGCCACAGCTCGACTGGCTTATCAAAACAGGGCTGGGCGTAACAGGAGACGGCAAAGGAAAAATCACCGTATTCCAGGTAACCGAAGGGGAGTTCGCTGATAATTTCGATGCCGATCGCCTGATGCAATTATTCCAGCTCCCTTAGCAGCCTGGCGGGGTTGCCCGCATAAATACCTTTGCGGGTGATGTTTTTGCTGACTACTGCACCAGCACCAATCACCACGTCATCGCAGATTTCCACGGCCAGTATGGTGGCGCCAGAACCCACAGAAACTCGGTTGCCGAGCTGCGTGTGCCCCCAGCTTGCCGGGTCGGCATTTGGGGTGCCCCCTTTGAACAGATCGTTGGCAAACATCACGCCGTGGCCAATAAAGCAATCTTCGCCCAAGGTCACGTATTCACAGATAAAGCTATGCGACTGGATCTTGCTGCGCGCGCCCACGCAAACGTTCTTCTGGATCTCGACAAATGGGCCGACAAACACGTCGTCCCCCAACTGGCAGCCATACAGGTTGCTGGGTTCTATCACCATCACGTTCTGTCCGGCCTGGACGTTATTAATCCCGCTTTGGCGGGTGCGGATCTTGGTTGTCATGGTCTCCCTCCATCAAATAACGCAACATATTGATTATAGTGCAGAGTAACCCACAGGCCGCTGACAGCGTACGTTTTTTCAGCCAAAGACTATAATTGATGCAGGGCAGAGAGCCTGATAGCCGCAACCCTTGCGCGGTGTTTGAACCGCCAGTGGTGTGTTTTCCGTTCGCCGATCGCGGTTGGCGGCGAAGTGAGGAGGTGTCTCATGGTCAATCATGTCTGGGGTCTACTGACCCATCCCAACGTCGAGTTGAAACAGATCAAAAGCGAGAATGAATCCGTCTCGCACCTGTATACCCACCACGTGCTGCTAATGGCGTTAATACCGGTGGTCAGTGCGTTTATCGGTACCACACAGCTTGGCTGGCTCTCTGGCCAAGGGCAGGCAATTCGCCTGGATATGTTCACCGCTTTCTACACCGCCGTCGCGTTTTATCTGTTGATGCTGGCTGGCGTGGCGATCATGGGCAAGGTGATCCACTGGATGGCGCGGCGTTATGAGTCGCGGCCAAGTCTGCATCTGTGTATGGTCTTTGCGGGCTATGTGGCGACTCCAATGTTCCTCAGCGGATTAGTGGCGCTGTACCCGGTGGTCTGGTTGTGCCTGTTCGTCGGGATTATCGGCCTGGCTTATTCGGGCTATCTGCTGTATCTCGGCATTCCGCATTTCCTGAATATCGATCGTAAAGAGGGATTTATCTTCTCCAGCTCGACGTTGGCTATGGGCATTCTGTTGCTTGAGCTGTTGCTCGGTCTGACGGTATTAATGTGGGGATATGGTTCCTGGTTATTCTGATGTTAGCGTGATCGTTGCCCCTCATATCCTTGGGTATGAGGGGCTTTTGTTTAAAGGAGCCGAACTCGCTCATCTGGATTTGTTACTCCCGCCTGCTTATTATCAACTCATCAAATGATACCGACTGGAATAATTGATGGCGACAATGAAAGAGGTGGCGCAGCGAGCCGGAGTTTCCGCTGCGACGGTCTCTCGGGTGATTAACAATACCGCCTATGTTGAGCCTGTTACCCGCGAGCGTGTCGAAAAAGCGATGCGCGAGTTCAATTACCACCGCAATGCGGCGGCCCTGGCGTTAGCCAAACGCAGTGGCAACATGCTGGGGCTGCTGACCGGCAATCTGGCCGATCCTTTTTTCTCGCGTCTGGCGCGCGGTGTGGAGGAAGTGACCCGCAAAGAAGGGGCGAAGCTGATGGTGTGCAGCGGCGGGCACCAGGCGGAGCGCGAAAAGGCCGGGTTGGATTTTCTGATTAACCAGGGCTGTGAGGCGATTGTCGCCCACATCACCCGCATGAGCGATGCCGATGTGCTGCGCTATGCTGCTCATTCCCCCGGTTTGGTGATCATCAATCGCTACTTTCCTGCCATTGCCAACCGCTGCGTGTGGTTGGATAACCTCAGCGCGGCTCAGGCTTCGACCGAACATTTGCTGCAACAGGGGCATCGGCGTATTGCTTGTGTGACCGCCGATTTGCCCATCGACGATCGCAAACTGCGTTTACAGGGCTACCGCAACGCGATGGCACAGGCGGGAATCGACGTTCCGGGTGAATGGGTGATCAGCGTGCCCTTTGATGAAGAGGGGGGCGAATTGGCCGCAGAGCAGTTACTTTCCAGCCGTCATCGTTTTACGGCCGCGGTGACGTTTAATGATGTGATGGCCGCCGGCATGATGCGAGCCTTGCACCAGCGCCAAATCCCCTTGCCGCAGCAACTGTCGATTATCGGCTTTGATGATGTGGTGCTGGCGCGCTATCTGTATCCCGCGTTAAGTACCATGCATTATCCCATCGAGCGTATGGCCAGGCGGGCTGCCAGGCTGGCGTTGCTGAGCCAGCAACAACAAGGGGTGCCGCCGCAAAATAACATGTTTAGCGCTGAACTGGTGCTGCGTGATTCGGTCACTCGCTGGCAGGGATAACTTGTCCAGAGGTTGTTCTGAGATCTGCCTCACAAAGTTATCCGTCATGAAAGCGGTTACATGGCTTGAGGCGCTAGCTCACACCCCGAGAAATCAGGATTCACTACGCTAGCGGCACATCAATAACAATTCGGGGTGACCTATGGATGGTAAGAAAACGCTCAACCTTTGGCTGGCTTTGCTGCCGATCGTTGCCATGCTGACGCTGTTGATCGTCGGCTATGGGGTGTGGGAATTACGTATTGAACCGCTGTTACTGCTTTCGGCGGCCGTTGCTGCCGGGTTGGCACTGTGGCAGGGCTACAGCTGGGATGACATTATCAACTCGATCGTCAGCAAACTGGCGAAGGCTATGCCGGTGATCATGATCCTGATCTGCGTCGGCGGGCTGATTGGTACCTGGATGATCAGCGGCACCATTCCTTATATGGTGTACTGGGGGCTGAAAGTGATCAGCCCGCAATATATTCTGATCGCGGCCTTTTTCCTCACCAGCGTGATCTCCGTCTGTACCGGCACCTCATGGGGGTCTGCGGGGACCGTCGGCGTTGCGCTGATGGGCGTTGCTGCGGGGCTGGATGTGCCGTTGGCTGCGGCGGCTGGCGCGGTGGTTTCCGGGGCCTATTTCGGCGATAAAATCTCTCCGCTGTCGGATTCGACCAACTTTGCCGCCATCGTGGCCGAAACCGATCTCTATGCGCATATCAAACACCTGATGTACACCACACTGCCCAGCTTTGTGCTGGCAGCCACCGTTTACCTGATCGCCGGTCATAGCAGCGTGGTGGGAACGGTTGCCACGCCACAGCGGGTCACTGACATCATTGTTGGGCTGGAAAGCCTATATCATTTCAACCTGCTGCTGATCCTGCCGCCGGTGCTGGTGCTGTGGGGGGCGGTAACCAAACGACCGGTGATCCCGGTCATGCTGGCAGCCTGTGTGCTAGCGATCGGCCTCGCCGTGGTGATGCAGGGCTTTAGCCTGAAACAGGGCCTGAACGCGCTGATGGACGGCTTCAACCTGTCGATGTTTGCTGAACGCGGGCATGATATCAGCGGTGTGATCGCCGATGTTCCGCGCTTGCTTAACCGGGGGGGCATGTTCTCAATGATGAGCACCATCCTGCTGGTACTCTGTGCCTTCTCGTTTGCCGGTGCGCTGACCTTGACCGGTGCGCTGACGGTGATTATCAACCGGTTGCTGAAAGTGGTACGCACCACCGGCCAACTGATTGCCGCCACGGTGGGGACCACCATCCTGGTCACCGGAGCGACCAGCGACGGCAAACTGGCGCTGCTCATTCCTGCTGAGCTGTATAAGGATGCTTATCGCCGCATGGGATTGGATAACACCAACCTGTCACGCACCATTGAAGATGCCGGTACGGTGATTGAGCCCCTCATTCCCTGGACAGCGGCCGGTGTTTATATGGCCACCACGTTGGGAGTGAACACGCTGGATCTGCTGCCTTGGGCGGTGCAGTGTTACGCGGCGGTCTTCTTCGCCTTGATTTACGGCTTTACCGGTTTTGGCATCGCCAGAGTGACGCCAGAGGCTCAACAGCAGGAGATGCCAAATGAAACAGCCTGATTTCAACCAGGTGGTCGATCGCCACCATACCAGCTCGGTAAAATGGGATTTCATGGGGCATTATCTGCAATTGCATGAAACCGACCTGTTGCCGATGTGGGTATCAGACTTTGACTTTCCTTGCCCGCCAGCAGTGCAGCAGGCTCTGCATGCGCGTGTCGATCATGGCGTATTTGGCTATAGCGAACGTGACGAAGTTTACTACCGGGCGGCTATAGAGTGGTTTGCCCAACGTCACCAACTGCCGCTGGAACGGCAATGGTTTACCTCGATCGAAGGGGTTGTGCCGGGGATTGCTCTGCTGATCCAGATGCTCAGCCAGCCCGGTGATGGCGTCGTGGTGCAGGGGCCTTTTTATGGCTCCTTCAAGAAGGTGATCGCTCTCAATGGTCGGCGGGTACTAGAGAACCCACTGCAGGAGCGGGAAGGGGAGTATCACTTTGACTTTATCCAGTTGGCCGATATGTTGCAGCGGGAAAAGCCGCCGTTGCTGGTGCTGTGCAATCCGCATAACCCAACCGGCCGCTGCTGGAACCCGCAGGAACTGACGCAATTGCTGACGCTATGCCAGCAACATGGGGTGACGGTGATCTCTGATGAGATCTGGGCGGATTTGATCCTGCCAGATGAGCGCTTTACCTCGGTGTTACACCTGGGGCCGCAGTGGCACGATCGGGTGATTGTAGCCACCTCTGCCAGTAAAACCTTTGGGTTGTCGTCGCTGCGCATCTCCAATTTCCTGATCCCGAATACGGCGCTACGTGAACAATTTGTCGAACGGCTCAATGCGCATGGGTTAGACGTTTTCAACGCGCTTGCCATGACGGCAGCAACGGCGGCTTACCAGCAGGGCGGTCCGTGGCTTGATGCCCTGTTGGCTTATTTGGCTGAGAACCGGCGCTGGTTTACACAGGCATTGGAGCAGGCGGCTCCATGGTGCCGGATAATATCAACACAAGGCACCTATCTGGCCTGGCTGGATTGCCGTGCGCTGGGGTTGGATGATGATGCTTTGCAGCTAGCCATGCGTCAACAGGCCAAAATTGCGCCTTCGATGGGCTGTGGATTTGGCGAGCAAGGGGAGGGGTTTATCCGCATCAATCTCGGCTGCCCACGCACCTATCTTGAAATGGCCGTCGCAGGGTTGGCTAAACTAACTGATTGATTTTTATAGTGGGCGCAGGATACTGCGCCCGCTTAGCGTCCCTCGAGTATAAAAACTCAGCTATGGCTTACCATCACCAGCTTCTGGTTCACAAACTCCTTAATCCCCAGATCTGACAGCTCGCGCCCAAAGCCGGAACGTTTCACGCCGCCAAACGGCAGCTCAGGCGCGGTATCGGTCAAGGAGTTGATATACACCATGCCGGTTTCAATGCGTGAGGCCAGCTTTTTGGCTCGTTCAATATCCGTGCTGAAGATGGCCCCGCCAAGCCCGTAGTGGGAGTCGTTGGCCAGTTTCACTATCTCCTCGTCATCGCTCACCACATAGACCTGCGCCACCGGGCCGAAGAACTCGGTGAAATAGGCCGGGTTATCGCGGCTGATATGCGTGAGAATGGTGGGTTCAAAGAAGTTACCTTCATGCTGTAACGCCTTGCCGCCCAGGTGCAGTTTGGCCCCTTGTTTCACCGCCTCATTGACCTGCTCGGTTAACCCTTCCAGAGCCGACTTGGAAGATAGCGGCCCTAAGGTGGTGGTTTCATCCAGTGGATCGCCCATTTTCACATTCTTGAAATGCTCCGTGAGCTGTTGCAGGAACGCTTTCGCCACTTTCTCCTGCACGATAAAACGCTTGGCGGCGGTGCAGACCTGCCCGGCATTGTTCAGTCGCGCCTGGGCGCCGACTTTAACGGCCTTCTCGAGATCGCAATCGTCGAGCACGACAAAAACGTCGTTACCTCCCAGTTCCAGCGTGGCCTTTTTCAGCTTCTTGGCCGCCTGAGCTGCCACGATGCTACCTGCTTTCTCCGAGCCAGTCAGTGCTACGCCCTGCACCCGATCGTCGGCGATGATATTGGCCACCTGGTCTTGGGAAATATACAGGTTGGTATAGGCGCCTTTGGGCGCCCCGGCCTCATGCACCAGCTTTTCGAACGCTTCGGCGCAGTGTGGCACGATGCTGGCGTGTTTGACCAATACCGGATTACCGGCCGCCAGGTTAGGGGCGAGCACACGCATCAGTTGGTAAAAAGGGAAGTTCCAAGGTTCGACCGCCATCAACACCCCAATGGGATGATGCTCGACCCAGGCCTCACCCAGGCTGGACTCATAGCTTACCGGGGCCAGGAATTTTTGCGCATTATTGGCATAGTAACGGGCAATCTGGCCACACAGTTTTACTTCGCCACGGCTTTGCTCGATCAGCTTACCCATCTCAACGCTGGCAATGTTCGCCAGTTCCTCCACCCGGCTCTCCATGAGATCGGCCAGCTTATGCAACACGGGTAGGCGCTGGATGATTTCACCCTTGGCCCAGTCGGAATGATACAGCGCATCGGCCTGGGCCAGCGCCAGCTCCACCTGATCGTCGTTATGCGGGGTATATTCTTTAATTAGCTGATTGTTAAAGGGGTTTACTGTCTGGTATGGCATGAAGTGCTCCTTTCGTCGCTCATGTTGACGCCTGACAGACGCCTTATTCAGAACATTAAGTCTAGACGACTGGGCAGAAGAACAGGGGCATAAAGAGCGATAACGCGCTAGCGCCCCGCATGCAGAGGCTTAATACGAGTGTGCTGAGATGATCCTTTGCTCCCAAAAGGGCAGGCTCTACCAGCTCCCTCTCCCTGTGGGAGAGGGTTGGGGTGAGGGGATAGGATAAAATGTTACTGAATGTTGTTACCCCAGTGTTTTTGCTTGCTGGTTTTGCCAATGCCGGGATTAAAACTGTTGGTAGGATCGGCATCCTGATAGAAAGCCTGCAAATCCGGCTTGGCATGATACAGATGGCCGACGTTGTGCTCGGCCGGATACTCCGCACCACGCTGATTGAGGATCGCCAACATCTGTTCTTTCAGCGCATGGCTGTCCGCGCCTTTTTTCACCACGTAATCCTGGTGGAACACGTGGCACATAAAGTGGCCGTAATACAGCTTGTGCACCAGTTGGTTGTCGATCTCTGGCGGCAGGGTTTCGAACCACTCGGTATCGTTGCGGCGCAGGGCGATATCCAGCGCCAGAATGTCCTCGACCTGATCGGCATGTACCGCGTGATAGCGCACGGCGGCGCCCGCTGCGGCAAAGCGGTGCAGGAACGCTTTCTTACCTTCTTCAGGCGTGCAGACGAAAAAGTCACCGTTGGCCTGGGCAAAATAGCTTTGCAGATACTGCTGGGCTTCCTCTACGCCTGGGCCGGCCATTTTCAGCAGCAGATGGTGTTCAAAGCGTTGGCGATATTCTTTCATGCGCGGCGGCAGATGGTTAGGGGCCAGCTTGCTCAGCTTCTGCATCAGGTTATCGGTGAGGTTGTGCGGTATCAGTGGCAGTTTGTTCAGTGTGGCATCCACCCGGCCTTTCAGGGTGAAGAAACGCGGCATTTGATCGGTGCCCAGTTTGTCGATCATCATAAAGGTGTCTTTGCCATACACCTCGGCGATATCGAAAATATCGCGGTGCATATATTCCCCGGCCACCGGCAGGTTTTCAAACTGGCTCAGCATATGGCGGCGCAGCTCGGTCAAAACTGCGGTGTCGTTGGTGCCGATATAGAACACCTGTTCCTTGTCTTCTTTGGCAAAGGTGTCCAGACGCACTGCAAACACTGCCAGCTTCCCGGCACAGCCGGAAGCCTCGAACAGGCGGCGTTTATCGGCATTAAAGCGGGAAGGGGTATCGGCATCCACATCGCGCACCCGGCTGGCGTATTCATTATCCGAAGCGCGCAGTTCGCCATGTTCAACATCCGTTGGCCGGTAATCGCCCTTTTCCAACCGCGTAAGGATCTCTTCCGGCGTATCGCCCAGGTTAATCCCCAGATGATTGACCAACCGTAACTGGCCATCGGCGTCCAGCTTGGCGTACAGCGCCATTTCGGTATAGGCTGGGCCGCGCTTGACCAGCGCCCCACCGGAGTTGTTGCATATTCCCCCGATCACCGAGGCGCCGATGCAGGAAGAACCGATCACCGAGTGCGGTTCACGGCCATAAGGTTTCAGTAACCTCTCCAGCTTATTGAGCGTGCTGCCAGGGAAGCCGACCACCTGCTTGCCGTTATCCAATACTTGAATATGATCGAGCCGCAGGGTGCTGACAATGACAATCTCACGGTCATAATCCTGGCCGCTGGGGGTAGAGCCTTCGGTCAAGCCGGTGTTGGCCGCCTGCATAATGACAATCTTATCGGCGGCAACGCAGGCTTGCAGGATCTGCCACAGTTGCAGCAGACGGGTGGGGAACACTACGGCCAATGCCTTGCCACCGCCGGAGCGGAAACCTTTGCGATAACGTTCGGTGCTACGCTCGCCGGTCAGCACTTGCGCGTTGCCAACGATACTCTTCAACTGAGTGATAAATGCCTGCGTCATGCCCATCTCCATGTCCCCGCCGGGTTGCAACGGGGTTTAATGTTTAATAGCGTTCCTGATATCCCGCCTCACGTTCTTCTGCACGCAACGTCAGGATCTCCACGCCGTCAGCGGTCACAGCCACGGTGTGCTCCCATTGGGCAGAAAGTTTTTTATCACGGGTGACCACGGTCCAGCCATCTTTCTTCTGTTTGATGCGGTGGTCGCCCTGGTTAATCATCGGTTCGATGGTAAACACCATCCCTTCCTGCAACACCGTGCCGGTGCCGGGCAGGCCGAAGTGTAGCACCGCTGGGCCTTCGTGCATTTCACGGCCAATGCCATGCCCACAATATTCCCGTACTACGCTATAACCCGCCTGTTCTGCATGTTGCTGTATGGCGTGGCCGATGTCACCCAGCGTAGCACCGGGTTTCACAGCCCGAATACCTTGCCACATTGACTCGTAGACATTGTTGACCAGGCGCTTGGCGAGCGGGGTGGTTTGACCGATGCAATACATCTTGCTGGAATCGGCAATAAAACCATTATTTTCCAAAGTGATATCGACATTGACGATCATCCCCGAGCGCAGAATTTTGCTGGCCGACGGGATACCGTGGCAGATCACCTCGTCGATCGAGGTATTAAGCACGTAGGGGAAATCATACTGGCCCTTGCTGGCAGGGCGTGATTTCAGCTCATTGACGATAAAGGCTTCGGTACGGTCATTGATCTCCATGGTGGTGATGCCTTCGCGGATCACCTCATCGAGCATGGCAAACACCTTGGCCAGCAGCGCGCCGGAGTGGCGCATGATGGCAATCTCCTGCGGCGTTTTAATCACAATATCTTTCACCCAACAATCTCCTTCAGCGTCAGCGCATTATCTTTCATCATTTTCTTTACCAGTTGAGGATAGGTTAGCTCTGGGTTCAGCTCTGCCAGCATGCCGATCCTGATCCAGTGTTCTGCCTGTGCGTTGATAGAACGCGACATGGTCAGGCTGGCGAGCCTGAGATCGTCATGTAGCGTCTCCGAGATTTTTACAATCCCCATAGCCGACTCCGTAAGTGAACAATATACGGAGTGTATACGTTTTGGATGCTGTGGGTTTGGCATTCTGTGGCGCAGGCATTTTAGGCCCAATGGTCATTGCCGGGGTCGCACAATGCGTTTATTGTGATCGTCGGCTTTGTTGCCATGACTTTTTTAAGAAGGATTTAAGGCGTGACTAAACTACGTGTTGGGGTGATCTTTGGGGGCAAATCGGCGGAGCATGAGGTTTCGCTGCAGTCGGCAAAAAATATTCTGGATGCCATCGACAAAGAGAAGTTTGACGTCACGCTGTTGGGCATTGATAAGCAGGGGCAGTGGCACCTTAACGATGCCTCCAACTTCCTGCTGAATGCGGAAAACCCGGCGTTGATCGCGCTGAACCACTCGAATAAAAACGTGGCGTTGGTCCCTGGGTATGAGAAACAGCAACTGATTGAAGCCGACGGTGCCGGTGCTTTGGGGCAGCTTGATGTGGTGTTCCCGATCGTCCACGGCACCTTGGGGGAGGATGGCTCGCTGCAAGGGCTGCTGCGCATGGCGAATATGCCGTTCGTGGGGGCGGGTGTGCTGGGCTCCGCCGTCAGCATGGACAAAGACGTCACCAAACGTCTGCTGCGGGATGCCGGGCTGTCAGTAGCGCCGTTCGTCACGCTGACGCGTTCCAACCGCAACAAGTACAGCTTTGCTCAATTAAGTGAGAGCCTGAGGTTACCGCTGTTTGTTAAACCGGCGAACCAGGGCTCCTCCGTTGGCGTCAGCAAGGTGCATGACCAGGCTGAGTTCGAAAAGGCCATCGCCTTGGCATTCAGCTTCGACCATAAAGTGCTGGTAGAGTCGGCTATTGTTGGCCGTGAGATCGAATGCGCGGTATTGGGCAACGACAATCCACAGGCCAGCGTCTGTGGCGAAATCGTCCTGAGCGATGAGTTCTACTCTTACGACACCAAATACATTAATGAGCAAGGCGCGCAGGTGGTGGTACCGGCGGCGATCGATCAGGACGTCAGCGATAAAATCCGCGAGGTGGCATTGCAAGCCTTCAAGGCGCTGGATTGCCTGGGTATGGCGCGCGTCGACGTGTTCCTGACGCCGGACAATAACGTGATTATCAACGAAATTAATACGTTGCCCGGTTTCACCAATATCAGCATGTATCCAAAACTGTGGGGAGCCAGCGGGGTGAGCTATAGCCAACTGATCACCATATTGATTGAACTGGCGCTGGAGCGGCATCAGCAGGATCGCGGGTTGAACAGTTCGGTATTTGACAGCAAGTAAATGGCGTTTTCCTGGCACTCTCCGAGTTGAAGAGTGCCAGAAGACAACGGTTTACTTCACCGTGACATCGATATCGCCAAAGTACTTCTTGGACAGCTCGCCAATGGTGCCTTGCTGCTTCACCTTGGCGATGGCGTCGTTGAGCTTTTTCAGCGTCGCGGTGTCATCTTTACGCAGGCCGAAGGCGATCCCTTCGCCCAGGATTTTATCGTCCTGTACCGCATCGCCAACAAACGCGAAGCCTTTACCATCCGGATGCGCCAGGAAACCGCTCTGCCCGGCAGGGGCCATGATCAAGGTGGCATCCAGGCGGCCAGCGGTCAGATCCAGATAGACCTGGTTTTGATCCTGATAGGATACGACATCAATCCCTTCCGGTGCCCAGTGTGCCTTGGCATAGTTTTCCTGAATGGAACCCTGCAACACGCCGACGTGCTTACCCGCCAGCGATTTGGCATCGGGTTGCAGGCCGCTGTCGGCCTTGGCAATCAGGCGGTTTGGCACCTGATAAATCGAATCGGTAAACGCAATCGCCTGCCTGCGCTGCTCGGTGACGTTCATCGCCGAGTTAATCACGTCAAATTTGCGGGCCTGCAACGCCGGGATCAGGCTGTCGAACGAGGTTTCTACCCAACTGCATTTGACCTGTGCGGCGGCGCACACGGCGTTACCCAGATCGATATCAAAGCCTTCCAACTGGCCGCTGGCGGATTTGGACTCGAAAGGCGGATACAGGGCTTCAAGCCCAAAACGCAGGCTATTCTCTGCCGCTAGTGTGGAACCGGCTGCCAGTAAACATCCCGCCGCGATCAGCGTTTTCAGTGCTTTTTTCATTGTTGTTGCTTCCCCATGGTAAAAATCAATGGATCACACCTGACACAGACGGCGAGCGCCTTCCAGCAGGGTGTCATTATCTTTCGAGAAACTAAGCCGGATAATGCCGGTATCAGTGCCGTCGCTGTAGAACGCCGACAGCGGGATGGTGGCCACCTTGGCTTCGCGGATCAAACGGACCGCAAAGTCGTTGTCGCTTTCATGACTGAAACCGCTAAAGCGGGCCAACATAAAGAAGCTGCCACGGCTGGGCAGTAACTCAAAGCGTGATTTTTGCAACGCGGCTGCCAGCAGATCGCGCTTTTGCTGGTAGAACTCCGCCAACCCCAGGTAGCTCTGTGGATTATTCAGGGCGGCGGCAAAGGCGTATTGCATCGGGGTATCGGCAGAGAACACCATAAATTGGTGCACCTTGCGGATTTCGTCCATCAGCGCTGCCGGTGCCATGCAGTAACCGACGCGCCAACCGGTGACGTGATAGGTCTTGCCAAAGGAAGAGACGATCACGCTGCGCTCTGCCAGAGCAGGATGGCAGGCCATGCTGTGGTGAATGCCACCATCAAACACCACGTGCTCATACACTTCATCGGAAAGAATGACGATATCGGTATTGTGGGTCAGGGCAGTCAAGCGCTCGATATCGTGTTCATCGAATACGCTGCCGGTAGGGTTGTGCGGGCTGTTGACGATGATCATCCGCGTTTTGCTGTTGATTGCCGCCGCCACCTCATTCCAGTCGATGGTTAAATCTTGCAGTGAAAGCTTGATGGCAACCGGGGTCGCCCCCTGCAGACGCACAATCGGGGCGTAGCTGTCGAAGGCAGGTTCGAAATAGATCACCTCATCGCCGGGATGGACCAGCGCGCTGATGGCGGAGTACAACCCTTCGCTGGCGCTGGCGATCACCGTGATTTCGTCGTCGGCGTCATAGTGGGCGCCATACAGCCGCTCAACTTTTTCCGCCAGTGCATGACGCAGTGCCGCTACGCCGCTCATCGGGGCGTACTGGTTATGACCTGCACGCATGGCTTGGGCAACGTCCTCAACCAGTTGCACATCACAGGCAAAATTGGGGGCGCCCTGCGACAGATTCAGGGCTTGATGTTCGGCGCTCAGTTGGCCAATCACAGTGAAAATGGTAGTGCCAACGTCCGGCAGTTTCGAACGTTGCGAACAGGCGCTGTGCATGGGGGGCTCCTGGCAAAAGAATCGAGTGTCGAATGATTAAGCATCAGTTAGGATGGGCTAACAAGAGAAAATTCGTCATGCTTGCCATGCAGCCAGATCATGGCTGATAGTGAAAATAAATGCAGGTATCGGGATTTATTATGCAAACATCGCTACCGTCGCTCGACGTGCTGAAAACCTTTGTGGTGGTCGCTGAGCGTCTCAATTTCACCCATGCCGCCCAGACGCTGCATCTGACGCAGGGCGCGGTCAGCCGCCAGATCCTGGGTTTGGAACAGCAACTGGGTTATCCGCTGTTTAGCCGCCGCGCGCGTGGGTTAACGCTGACGCCACAGGGCGCGCTGCTGTTGGCACCGGTACAACTGGCGTTAGAGCAATTGGCGCAAGCGCTGGCCAAGGCCGGGGAGCAGCCGGGTACGCTACGCGTCAAATGCCCAACCTGTGCGATGCGCTGGGTATTGCCGCGCATTATTCGCCTGCAGAATGAACGGCCAGAGATGCATATCGAACTGACTGCGTCGGTATCGCACGGGCTGGATTTTGGCAGCGAGCATTTTGATGCGGCGGTGGTGTTTGGCAAACCTCAGGGCAAACGGCTGGTGGTGCACCATCTGTTTGATGAGATCCTGACGCCGGTCTGCACGCCGAACTATCTGCCTGGCCTGGATCGGCCACCAGAACCTGCCGATCTGGCGGAGACAACCTTGCTGCATCCTACGCGCGATCGCCGTGATTGGTTGCTATGGTTGAAAGCGGCGGGGCAGACGGCGTTGCCCTCTGCCAAGTCACAGCATTTTGATACGCTCGATCTGGCGATGAGCGCCGCATTACAGGGCTGTGGTATCGCCATTGGCGATTTGTGCCTGCTAGAGGAGGATATTCAGGCCAATCGCATTATTACGCCGTTCCCGATCAGCGTGGTCAGCGGTGCCGCCTATTATCTGGTTTACCCCGAACATGCGGTGGTGCCTGCGGCCTTAACCCGGCTGGTGGAGTGGCTAGGGGCAGAGGCGCAAGCTAGCCGGAGCAGATTGCATCATCTGCTAACAACAACGCAGACGAATTGATTCTGCAAACAAAAAGAGTATGGCAAACTGCGTGCTCACATCTATTAATGCCTCCTGGCCGACATTGCCGGCGGGGACGTGCCTGAGAATCAAACTATGAAATGGCTTTGTGTGGTGAGTATGTTGTCTGGCCTGGCTATCAGCCCGGTTTTTGCGCAGGAAAGCAGTGTGACCCAAGGGATCTATGCTCAGGAGCGTGATGCCTTTGTCTCCAACCTGATGAAGCAGATGACGCTGGAAGAGAAAATCGGCCAGCTACGTTTGATCAGCGTTGGGCCAGATAACCCGAAAGAGGCCATTCGTGACGGCATCAGCAAAGGCCAGATCGGGGCGATCTTCAACACCGTGACCCGGCCAGATATCCGCGTCATGCAGGATCAGGCCATGCAGCTCAGCCGCCTGAAGATCCCGCTGTTTTTTGCCTATGATGTGGTACATGGCCAGCGTACCGTATTCCCGATCAGCCTGGGGCTGGCGGCGAGTTTTGATCTGGAGGCTATCGCCCTGAGCGGACGTGTTTCAGCGCAGGAAGCCAGCGATGACGGCCTGAACATGACCTTCTCGCCGATGGTGGATATTACCCGCGATCCGCGTTGGGGCCGAGTCTCCGAAGGGTTCGGTGAGGATACCTGGCTGGTATCGAAGATTGCCAAAGTGATGGTGGATGCCTACCAGAATGGCGATCCGTCCAAGCCGGGTTCGGTGATGGCCAGCGTGAAGCACTTCGCCTTGTATGGTGCAGTTGAAGGCGGCCGTGACTATAACACCGTCGATATGAGCCCGTTGCGTATGCATCAGGATTACCTGCCGCCGTATAAGGCGGCGGTAGATGCTGGCAGCGGTGGCGTGATGGTTTCGTTAAACTCAATCAACGGCGTACCGGCGACGGCCAACCCATGGTTGCTGAAAGATCTCCTGCGCGACCAGTGGGGCTTTAAAGGCATCACCATTAGCGATCACGGCGCGATTAAAGAGTTGATTAAGCATGGCGTGGCCGCGGACGCGCGCGACGCGGTGCGCTTGGCGATCACCTCCGGCGTCGACATGAGCATGAGCGACGAGTATTACGACCAATACTTGCCGGGGTTGGTGAAGGAGGGTTTGGTTTCTGAAAGTGAGATCGACCGAGCCTGCCGCGACGTGCTGAACACCAAATATGATATGGGCCTGTTTAAAGATCCGTATAACCACCTTGGCCCGGTTGGTTCCGACCCGCAGGATACCAATGCCGAAAGCCGTCTGCACCGTGCGGAAGCCCGTGTGATTGCCCGTAAAACGATGGTGCTGCTGAAAAATGACAAGCAGACGCTGCCATTGCAAAAGCAGGGTACCATTGCGCTGATCGGGCCGATGGCCGACAGCCAGCGCGATATTATGGGGAGTTGGTCAGCCGCAGGCGTGGTGAAGCAGTCGATCACCGTGCGTGAAGGGTTGCAGAATGCGGTGGGCGATAAGGCCAGCATCCTGTACGCCAAAGGGGCCAATATTACTCAGGACAAGAGCATTATTGATTATCTGAACGAGTATGAACCTGCGGTAGCCTTTGACACGCGTCCGCCACAACAGATGATTGATGAAGCGGTGAAGATCGCCAAACAGGCCGACGTGGTGGTGGCGGTAGTGGGTGAGGCGCAGGGGATGGCTCATGAAGCCTCCAGCCGGGCGGATATCACCATTCCACAAAGCCAGCGTGACCTGATCGCGGCGCTGAAAGCCACGGGTAAACCGCTGGTTCTGGTGCTGATGAATGGCCGTCCGTTGGCATTGAGCTGGGAAAGTGAACAGGCAGATGCGATGCTGGAAACCTGGTACAGCGGCACCGAAGGCGGTAACGCCATCGCCGACGTGCTGTTTGGTGACTACAACCCTTCCGGCAAGCTGCCAATGACTTTCCCGCGCTCAGTGGGGCAGATCCCGATTTACTACAACCATCTCAACACTGGCCGACCGTTCGGCAAGGAAAACCCGGGCAAGTACACTTCGCGTTACTTTGATTCGCCGAATGGCCCGCTGTATCCATTTGGGTATGGTCTGAGCTATAGCCAGTTTGCCCTGTCGGACTTCAAGCTCTCCAGCCCCGAAATGGCGCGCGACGGCAAAATCACCGCCAGCGTGATGCTGAAGAATACCGGTAAATATAACGGTGCCACCGTGGTGCAGCTGTATGTGCAGGATGTGACCGCCTCGGTCAGCCGCCCGATCAAGGAGCTGCGTAACTTCAAGAAGGTGACGTTGCGTGCCGGGCAGGAACAGCGGGTGGAATTACCGATTACCGAGGACGATTTGAAGTTTTATAACGCCAGCCTGAAATGGGGCGCGGAGCCGGGTAAATTCAACGTGTTTGTTGGCCTGGACTCGGACAACCTGCAACAGCAGAGCTTTATCCTGAAATAAGTTTGTGAGGGGACAAGGTATCCCGGCTCCGACGCCATGTCCCCTCATCAAATACCAAGTGGTTCACGATAAAAATCACCGGAGATTGCATCATGAAAAGATATCTGGACTGTAGCGCCAGCGATCTGGCCAACATCAGCAAAGACGATCTGATCTACGCCATCCGTGCCAGCGAAGGGCGCATCTTGGTCAGTGAGAGCATCGCGGTCACTCAGCCGCTACTCAATAACGTTACCAATGCCGAGCTGGCCGCCAGCCAGGGGGCCGACATCCTGCTGCTGAACCTGTTTGATGTCAATCAGCCGCACATTGCCGGGCTGCCTGGCGATGTGCCGCCTGAGAATGCCATACGCGAACTGCAACGGCTGACCGGGCGCGTCATCGGGGTCAATCTGGAAGCCGTCGATCCGGCGTTTGCCACCACGCATAATGAGTTCTGGCAGATGACGGCGGGGCGCGCGGCCACGGCGGAAAACGCCCGAAAGTTGTATGAGCTTGGCGCTCGCATGGTGGTTTTGACCGGTAACCCGAATAACGGCGTCAGCAACCAGGCCATCGCAGAGGCGCTGAAGCACATTCGTGACGAAGTGGGCGATAAGCTGGTGCTGGTGACCGGCAAAATGCACGGTGCCGGGATTGTGCGTGAAAGCGGCAGTCAGTTGATCACTGAACAAGATATCGCACTGTTTGTAGAAAATGGAGCTGATATCGTTCTGCTGCCAGCACCGGGCACCATCCCCGGCATGTCGCAGGAAAAGGTCGCCTCGCTGATTACGTTTACTCAGCAACAGGGCGCGCTGGCGATGACCGCCATCGGCACTTCTCAGGAGGGGGCCGATGTGCAAACCATTCGCCAGATTGCTCTGATGAGCAAAATGGCAGGGGCCGATCTGCATCATATTGGTGATACCGGCTATCTTGGCTTGGCGTTGCCGGAGAATATCTTTGCCTACAGCGTGGCGATCCGCGGCGTACGCCACACCTATACCCGCATTGCCCGCTCCGTTAACCGTTAGCAATTTGCCTTTTCAATGCGTTGTTTGATCCGGTAGATTGTTTCATGGCGGCTATCGCTATATTATTTTGTATATAACGATAGCCCGCCGGAAACGCCCATGTTCAAACGTCTATTACTGCTTGCTCTTCTTTTCTCATCCGCCGCCTTGGCGGATCGCCAGGTTACCGATCAACTCAACCGCACCGTGACGTTGCCGGACCACATTACTCGTGCCGTGGTGCTACAGCATCAGACGTTAAACCTGCTGGTACAGCTAGACGCCATGCCGCAAGTGGTTGGCGTGCTCAGCAGTTGGCAGAAACAGCTGGGGCCGAACTATTTACGGCTGGCTCCAAGCCTGGCCAAGATGCCCATGCCGGGCGATCTTACGGCGGTCAATATCGAAAGCCTGCTGGCTCTGCACCCGCAGGTCGTGTTTGTGGCCAACTATGCCCCGGCGGATATGATCGCCCAGATCGAACGTGCCGGTATTCCGGTGGTGGCAATCTCGCTGCGCCGTGAACCAGCGGCTCAGGCTGGGAAAATCAATCCGGTAATAGAAAATGAAGATCGGGTTTATAACCTTGGCCTGCAGGATGGTATTCGCCTGATTGGCAAGGTGATGGGCCGTGAGGCGCAGGCGGATGCGATGGTGAAAGATGTTTTCCAACAGCGCGCGTTGGTGGCTAGGCGTTTGCATGATATTCCAGAGGATCAACAGGTGCGGGTCTATATGGCTAACCCGGATCTCACTACGTACGGTTCGGGTAAATACACCGGCCTGATGATGCAACATGCCGGTGCCGTGAACGTAGCGGCCAAAGATATTCAGGGGTTTAAGCAGGTTTCCATCGAAGACGTGCTGAAGTGGAACCCGGCGGTGATCTTTGTGCAGGAACGTTACTCCGACGTGGTGCAGCAGATCCTCACCTCGCCACAGTGGCAGGCGATTGACGCGGTAAAACACAAACGGGTTTACCGGATGCCGGAATATGCTAAAGCCTGGGGCTATCCAATGCCGGAAGCATTGGCGCTTGGGGAATTGTGGATGGCAAAAACGCTCTACCCACAGCGTTTCACCGATGTTGATCTGCAACAGCACGTAGACGCCTACTACCAACGCTATTACCGCGCCAGTTGCTGCCAGAGCGGCAAATGAAACTGGGGCTGTTATTACTGCTTACGGCCTGCTGCGCGCTGCTCTCCCTGGGTATTGGCCGTTATCCGGTCACGGCGGGTCATAGCCTGATGATTTTGTTGGAACCGGCTATCGGCCAGCATGCAGATATCACGGCGATCGAACGGCAGGTGATCCTCGGCGTGCGTGTGCCGCGTGTGCTGTTGGCTATGGGGGCGGGGGCGGCCTTGGCGCTTTGTGGAGCGGCACTGCAAGGGGTATTTCGTAACCCATTGGTCGATCCACATATTATCGGCGTGTCTTCTGGAGCTGCTTTTGGTGGCGCTTTGGCGATCCTGCTTGGCCTGCCGGTATTGGTGCTGTTGCTGAGTGCTTTCGTCTTTGGCATGTTGGCGCTGTTGCTGATTTTTGCCATCACCAGCGCCATCGCTCGGCGTAATATTCTTTCTTTGGTGCTGGCCGGGGTGATCCTTAGCGGCTTTTTCTCTGCCTGCGTTAGCCTGGTGCAGTATCTGGCGGATAGCGAAGAGAAGCTGCCTAGCATCGTATTCTGGTTACTAGGCAGCTTTGCGACGGCGGATAGCCATAAGTTGCTGATGTTATTCCTGCCGCTACTGCTGGCCGGTGGCCTGTTATTGGCCCTGCGTTGGCGTATCAACCTGCTTTCATTGGGAGATGAGGATGCGGCTGCGTTAGGGATTAACGTTGAACGAACTCGTTGGCTGATCCTGATGCTGTGTGCGGTGATTGTGGCAGCACAGGTGGCAGTCAGCGGCAGCATTGGCTGGGTAGGGTTGCTGATCCCGCATTTGGCCCGCCTGCTGGTGGGGCCGGACCACCGGCGTTTATTACCTGCCGCGATGTGCCTTGGAGCACTGTATATGGTGCTGATCGACGATTTGGCGCGCAGCTTAAGCAGCAGTGAAATTCCTCTGGGTATTCTCACCGCTCTGATCGGCGCTCCTTTGTTTGCCTTGCTGTTAAAGCGTGCGCAGGTAAGGGGTTGGAATGGTTGAAACGCTGCTACAGGTCAGCAACCTGAGCTTTGGTTGGCCAGGGCAACCCAAGTTGTTCCAACAACTTGATTTGCAGTTAAAGCGGGGGGAAGTGCTGGCAGTGCTTGGCCCCAACGGGCGTGGCAAAAGCACCTTGATGCAACTCTTGCTGGGCACTTTGCCGTTACAGCAAGGGAGCGTTGTCGTTCATTGCGGATTAGGGTTTGTGCCGCAGTATTTCACGCCGCCGTTTGCCTACAAGGTGCTGGATATTGTGTTGATGGGCCGGGCTCGGCATGTCGGGCTGTTTCGTTCGCCTTCGCCTGAGGATCATCAGTTAGCCAAACAGGCCCTTTATTCGCTGGATATGCAGGCATTTGCCGATCGTGAGTTTGGCAGCCTTTCCGGCGGGCAACGCCAATTGGTGTTGATAGCCCGGGCGTTGGCGATGGCCTGTGAAGTGCTGATCCTCGATGAGCCGACCTCGGCACTGGACTTACATCATCAGGACCGGGTGCTGACCATGATCGACCAACTGGCACGAGAACGGCAGATGGCGGTGATATTCTCGACACACCAACCTAATCATGCTCATGCCGTGGCAGACCGTGCACTCTTGCTGGGGGCAGAAGGGAGCCATCAGTTGGGCAGTTGCCAGCAGGTTCTGACGGCAGACAATCTTTCGCCGCTGTTCCATCTGCCGATTGAACGGGTATCCGTTCCCTTTGCAGGCAGCCAGTTGGAAACGTTGGTGCCCATCTTCCACAGCCAACGGGAGCGCAATTGTGAATAGCATTACTCTTTTTGCCGCAGGAAGCCTGAGGCTGGCGTTTTCTCCGCTGTTGACGGCGTTTGAGCAGGAGAGCGGTCACCGGGTCGAGGCCACCTTTGGCCCGGCAGGGATGCTGCGGGAACGGATTGAGCGGGGGAAAAGGCCGCAGGTGTTTGCCTCTGCCAATCTCGAACATCCACAGCGGTTAGTGGCACTTGGCTTTGCGCAGGCGGTACAGCCGTTTACCCGCAATCGCCTATGCGCCACGGTGCGAAATACCCCGGAGTTAACGCAGCCGGATTTGCTGACGTTGCTGTGCGACCCACAATGGCGTGTTGGCACCTCGACACCGGTAGCCGATCCTTCCGGCGACTATGCGCAACAGCTGTTCGATCGCCTGGAGCATTGCTTGCCGGGGCAGGGGAGCGCATTGCGTAGCAGAGCAGTGGCGTTGGTTGGTGGGCCAGATTCTGCGCCAATACCGGCGAGCCGGTTGGCGGCGGAATATCTGCTTGCTGAAGGTCTGGCAGATATCTTTCTTGGCTACGCCAGCTATGCAGATACCTTGGCCTCCTACGCTCAGCTAAAAGTACGTAGATTGCCAGCCGTGATCGACTTCAAAGTGACCTATGGATTGTGTCTACTGGATGAAAGCTGCGTGGCTGCGCAGGCGTTGGTAGCCTTTATTCTGGGCGTTCGAGGGCAGAGGATTTTACAGCGTATGGGCATGTTGGCGTTAGACTAAGGCTTTACTATCAATAACATTAAGTTAATAGCTTAATAACGTGACAGCTTGGTAACTTGCTTATTAATCTTGCCAGCTTACTCGTTTGTTAACTTGTTAAGCTGGCGAGTTATTGAGTTGATCAAATCTTCTTTAGCAAGGCCAGCAACTGCGCCTCGCTCTTGTCGGCCAAAGTGTCGATGGCCAACTTGATCACATCAGAACGGGTGATGCGCACGATGCCGTTACGCGCCGCATGACCGATCACTTCGTCGATCATCTCCACGTGGTTATCCGTCAGGCTGACGGACAGCGCTTTATAAATGCGCTTACGGCCCTGGGGCTTTTCGGCAACGGCGGCAGGAGCGGGAACAATCAACGTATGCGAAGTGGCGCTGTTGATAAATTCATCTTCCGACATGCGGTGGGTTGGCGTACGTTTTTTCACAGGATCACCTCTGTTACCAGGCTTTCGATTTCGTGCTGCGCTTTTTCATTGTGCGCTTCATGCACGGTTAGCGCTTCGCCCCAGGCATCGCGATAAATTTTGCGATCGCACAGGCGGTTGCTCACCAACTTCAGTTCCGGGTATTCGCTTAGCACTTCGGCCGCTTCGTTGGCTTCGTTAATGAAGATATTGGTTGGGCACAGGTTGAGCACAATGTGGCCTTTTACCTTTTCATTGTATTCCTGGGCGGTGGAGAACATCTCGGACAGGTAGCCGATGGTATCCAGGTCCATCTGCGAAGGGCGCAACGGCGAGATGAACAGATCGGCGGCCAGCAGACCGGAGCGTAATTCTGCGCTGTCGCGGCCAGCGGTATCGACAATCACATAATCGTAGTGACGGTTCAGTTCCAGCAGGGTTTCTTTAATCTTGCCTGAGGCTGCCACCACCGGGATCTGCGGAAGCCCTTCAACATTCTGACGGTCGTTGAACCAGGTCATGATGGATTTCTGATCGTCGGCATCGACGATAATGGCCGTTTTCTTCTGTTGCAGGATCAGATATCCGGCGATGTTTACCGCCATGGTCGATTTGCCGACGCCGCCTTTCTGCGAACCAATCAAAACAATCATGTTGCCATCTCTCAAGTTGCCAAGCAGATAACTTATCAATTAGCTAACTTAATAAGTTAATGCGCTTGCTAGGTTGGTAGTTAAATGAGTTAACAAGTGCGTATGACGACAATATGCCCCATTGGCCGTGGCTTGCCAAGTAGCGAAAGTCTTAACTTGTGGGTTTGTTTGTTTAGTAACTTACTAGCTTAGTGAGTTATTGGCTGAGAAAAAGGGCTAAAATGAGCGTTGAATTTAACTAAGTTAATAGCTTAACAGGTTGGTGTTTTGTGAAGTCATTAAGGTAGGGATGTGGCGGAACCGCATGCATGCTGCGGCCCCGCTTGGGGAATAACGCTACTTTTTCATCATGTTTTTCAGATTGGCGAAGGGGTTATGTGTGGCTAACCCTACGTCTTTCTGCGCATCTTCACCTGCCACCACTGTGGAGCCATACTGATCGGCTTCGGTGTACTTTGAGTGCTCATGATCGTGGCAGTACAGGCACAACATTTCCCAGTTGCTACCGTCTTCCGGGTTGTTGCTGTGGTCATGATCGATGTGATGCACCGTCAATTCACGCAGGTTGGAGTAAACAAATTCGCGTGAACAGCGCCCGCAGACCCACGGGAAGATTTTCAGTGCTTTTTCGCGGTAACCGGTTTCCAGTCTCGCGTAGTTTTTTGGAATGTATGCCATGTGGGCACCTACAGGATCAGAATGATATTGCGCTCAATATTACCACAAACCGCTAGGAGATCGCGCAATCTGCACCCGATGAACAAGAGATGCCGTTCCCGGCGCCAAGTCTTATGAGTTTGAACGCTTTCCCTGAAAATCAAGGTGAAGAAGCAGGGCAATTTTGTTCAATACTCTCCCGCTGTAACCCGGCACGCTGGCACCTGTAATTATCTTCTACAGGTGCTGACTATGACGCTTTACCTCTCTATGGCCGCCTTCGCGTTGGCTTCATCCATTACCCCAGGTCCGGTGAACATCGTGGCACTGAGCTGTGGCGCGCAGTTTGGTTTTACGACCAGCCTGCGGCATGTGACCGGTGCGACCTTGGGTTTCACGTTATTACTGGTGTCGGTTGGTTTGGGAATGCATGAAGTGCTTACCTTATGGCCGGGGCTGACTACCGTGATCCTTTGGGCTGGCGTGGCTTTTCTGCTCTATATGGCCTATCAGCTTGCAGCGGATGACGGGACACTGAGCCAGGGCAATCGGCAGCAAACCCCTTCTTATTGGTATGGTGCCTTGCTGCAATGGCTGAACCCCAAGGCCTGGTTGGCTTCTGTCGCCAGCATGGGGGCCTTTGTCGGTGATGGGGAGATGCGGCTGCTGTGGCAATTTGCCGGGCTCTATTTTGTGATTTGCTACCTGTCGATAGCCTGTTGGGCCTACGCCGGAGCTATGCTGAGCAGCTTGTTGCAACGGGCGCACAATCTGCGGCGCTTTAACCGCTTGATGGCGCTGCTGCTGGCGTTCAGCGCCTGTTACTTGCTGGCCGAGGGGATCTGATACTGGCCGGGGGTGGCTGCCAGCAGCTGTTTGAAGGTGCGCTGAAAGTGCGCCTGATCGGCAAACCCGCTTTCGTTGGCGGCGGCGGCAATCGAGAAGCCCTGTTTCAGTAGCCGCTGGCCGTGCTGGACGCGTTGATTGACCAGGTAGGCATGAGGCGTCATACCGTAGCGCTTCTTGAATGCGCGGATCAGGTAAGAAGGGGAGAGGGCCGATGCTTGGCAGATCGCCTCTAACGTCAGCGACTGGGTACAATGAGTGCGGATAAACGCCGCAGCTATTTCCAATTTAGGGGTCATATCCTGCTGTGGAACCGGAGATTCGCCGAGTAACTGTGGCAGGTTACTGAAGTAATCCACCAGGGCAATCTGCTTTTCCAGATGGCAACAGAGCGGATCGGTCAGTACCCCATACAGCTGATTCAGGCCGTTAAACAGTGTCTTATCCTGGCTCATAATCTGCTTGAACGGCACGAAGCCTGCGCCAGGGTCCTGTTGAAGCGTTGCCAACCAGTGCTGGTCAATATAAAACATGGTATAGGCCCAGCGTTGGTCGCCAATGGGATTGCAGCCGTGCGTCTGTTGCGGGTTGATGATCACCACGTCACCGGTGTTAACCTGGAGATGCTGATCGCCGCTAACATAGGTGCTGGTACCGGCGGTGATGGTGCCAATACAGAAAAACTCGTGGCTGTGTAGTGCATAACAAAGCTTGCGGCCATCTTCGACGTGACGGGCCTCAACGAACGGCAGGCGTTCATCGCGCCAGAATTGTGGGGCATATTGGCTCATTGTTTTTCTCTGGCGTTATTACAGGGAGAGCTTGTTATAGCTCAAATTGCATTGTGTGGTCGAGAGGGAACAAAAAATGGTAGCGTGGTTGCAGCGGCTGGCTTTGCCGCCGGTAGTGATGGCAGTTTGTGCTGCGGGGATGGCGGCAACCCGCTGGCTAACCGAGGGGGACTGGCAAGATAACCTGCTTATTCTCTTGGCCGCAGGCGTATTGGCGGTATCTTCTGTGATGATTATGTTTAGTGCCAGTTATGCTTTTCACCGGGCTGGCACCACGTTGCATCCACAAAAATTTCAGCGGGTCAGCGCGTTGCTGGTTAACGGAGTTTTCCGTTTCAGCCGTAATCCGGTGTATCTGGGGCAGATCCTGCTGTTGGCGGCCTGGGGGCTATTGCTGGGCGGTATCGGCGTCTGGTTATGGTGGGGGCTGTTTTTTGCCTACCTGGATCGTGTGCAGATCCCGCGCGAAGAGGCGTTCCTACTTACCAACTTTGGCCAAGACTACGAGGCGTTTTGCCGGCGGGTAAGGCGTTGGCTTTGAGGCCCCTCACCCCAACCCTCTCCCACAGGGAGAGGGAGCTGATTCTGCGTTGTCGTCAGGTACTGCGAACAAGCTATTTCACTGCAACAGAGAGCTGATTTAGTGCCGTGATTAGGTAAATTTCTATACTGATAGCGAACTCGATCGGTCCCCTCTCCCTGTGGGAGAGGGTTAGGGTGAGGGGTCATTTTGATGCTGAATATCAATCTTCTTCTTCGTTACGCGCCATCAGTTGCCGCTGGTGCTCATCACTGGCCGCCTGGATCTCCTCCAGCACCGAGTCAACGTCGGCCCGCTTGCTGGTTTCAACAAACTTACCGGTCAACTCCGTCTCCGGCGTCAGGTTGCCTTCCTGGTACAGCGCCCAAATCTCTTTGGCATACTTGCTGCCCAGCAACTGCGGCGCATACTGGCCGTAGTAGTGAGTCATATTGTTGATATCGCGCTCAAACATGCTTTTAGCGTGGTTGTTGGCGGCGGCATCTACCACCTGCGGCAGATCGATAATCACCGGCCCGTCTTTATCCATCAGCACGTTGAACTCTGACAGATCGCCGTGAACCAGCCCAACACAGAGCATGCGTACGGCATAGTTCATCATCAAGGCGTGATCGTTCAACGCCTGTTCCGGCGTTAAGGTGACGTCGCTCAGGCGTGGGGCTACCAGCCCTTCTTCATCGGTGATCAGCTCCATCAGCAATACACCGTCCAGGCAGATATCCGGCTGTGGCACACGCACGCCAGCCTTGGCCAGCAGGTATAGCGCGTCCACTTCGGTATTTTGCCAGGCCTCTTCCTGCTGTTGGCGGCCAAATTTGGAGCCTTTACTCATGGCGCGAGCGTCGCGGCTATTGCGCACCTTGCGGCCTTCCTGGTAGTTCACGGCCTGCTTGAAGTTGCGTTTATCGGCTTCTTTGTACACTTTGGCGCAGCGGATCTCTTTACCGCAACGCACGATAAATACGTCGGCTTCTTTGCCACTTTTCAAACGGCGGATGACGTCGTCGATTAAACCATCATCTACCAATGGCTGGAGTCGTTTTGGAATTTTCATGCAGCCTTGTACCCTATTTAGGCTCCGCTGTGAATATTTGCTTATGGTCATAATGAAAAATCAGACCAAAAAGGCAAAAATGGGTTTTGCCGCCGGGGTGGTACATTGCCTCCCCGGCGGTCCTTACTCTGCTTCGGCCATGACCCAGACGCTAACGCTGCCGCCGTTGACCGGGAAGGCTGCACTGCCGTGCTCATCCGTCATGATATCGTCCTCGCGGTTGCCGAGGAAGTCACGCCAGGATTTATGCGCAAAATTTTCGCCCAGTGCGACGGTTTTACTGCTTTCGGCCCCGTTGGTCATCACCACCACGCAACCTGGTTGCTCGGCAGTGCCACTGCGGCTGAAGGCGATGCAGTGCGGATCGTCAAAATAGTCGTGCTGTTCGCCGTTGGCAAAGCGTTGACGCGCCTGGATCAGTTTCTCCAGTTCGGCAATCACCGGCATGTCAATCTGGTATTCCTGGCCGTCATCACCTTGATCGCTATAGCTGGCACCGTACAGATCCGGGTAAAACAGGCAAGGAACGCCTTGTTCACGCAGCAGGATCAGGGCGTAGGCCAGCGGTTTGAACCAGGGTTCGACCGGCGCTTCGAGCGATTGCAACGGCTGAGTATCATGGTTTGCCACCAGAGTTACCGCATGGGCAGGATCGACGGCGACCAGCGTATCGGTAAACAGCTGCGACATATCGTAACTATCGCCCTGTTTTGACGCCAGATGGAATTTCAGCTGTAGCGGCACGTCGAACAGCATTACTTTACCATCGACCCGTGCTAAATACTGTTGTAATGCCGCCAGATCGTGTGACCAGTATTCGGCCACGATAAACAGATCGCGCTGTGCCGCATCGCGCACGTGATCTGCCCAGTCTTTAAAGAACCAGGCTGGGATATGTTTGGTGGCATCCAACCGGAACCCGTCGCAAGGCAGGATTTCCATCAACCAGCGTGCCCAGTATTTTAGCTCCTCGACGACGGCGTGGTTACGAAACTCCACGTTAGCGCCCATCAAATAGTCAAAGTTGCCATTTTCGTCGTCAACCTGATCGTTCCACCCCTCTTCGCCGTAGTCATTGGCAATTTTGAAGATGCCTTTGTCATCCGGTTGCTCGATATAATCGACGCCGCTAAAGCAGGTGTAGTCCCAGATAAATTTGGAATAGGCTCCTTGCCGTCCTGGGAAAGTGAAGCGAGTGTAGGCTAACGCGTCGATGCCAACTTCTGCGATATCGTTACGGTTATCTTCATCTACCTTATAGACGTGCACCTGCTCTTTTTCATCGGCGCCAATCTTGTGGTTGAACACCACGTCATAGAGCACCCGGATCTGGTGTTCGCGCAGGCTATTAACGGCCTGTATCAACGCCTCTTTGTCGCCGTATTTGGTGGCGCGGGTACCTTTTTGATCAAACTCCCCCAGATCGAACAGATCGTAGCTGTCATACCCCACCGAATAGCCACCCGCAGCCCCTTTATAGGCTGGTGGCAGCCATAGATCGGTCACACCTAGCTCGGCCAGGGCAGGGGCACGCTCGGCGACTTCCTGCCATAGCTTGCCGCCATCCGGGTAGTACCAATGGAAAAACTGTAACAGCGTGGTCTTTTTCGTCATCAGTCAGTACCCCGGTTCGTCAGTAAACGTGTGCCAAATGCTCGGCCCCTCTAAGCATGGGCCACTTTTGGCAAAAGGGAAAATACGTGGCGCCAGCCTGTAAGCAGAGTAGCCTCTTGGCGCGGGGAGAGTATGGCCAATTTACCCGCCGCCCGTGAACTGTGAGCCGTTTCACCGTTCGGGCGTTTGCGTTATGTGAAGATATAACCAGTTGATAACAAAAAGCTAACGATGACAGGGAGTGGGGATGATGGATTACCCGATGGGCGTTTCCGCGCTGGTGACTTTGGTGGTGATCGCCTTATGGGCAACGTCGCGTTTGCCGGAGTATCTGGTTGCGCTGCTGTTTTTTGCTGCGGTAATGGTGTTGCAGCTAGCGCCGACGGCCGTGGTGTTTTCCGGCTTTGCCTCATCGGCATTCTGGCTGGTATTGAGCGGCTTTGTGCTGGGAACGGCCATTCGTTCTACGGGGCTGGCCGATCGGTTGGCCAACCGTATTTTGCCGCTACTGGCCGGTTCCTGGCCACGGCTGGTTGGCGGCGTGGTGGCCATCAGCTATGCGCTGGCCTTTGTCATGCCGTCGAACATGGGGCGTATAACCCTGCTGATGCCGATTATCATGGCGTTAGCCGAACGTGCCGGATTGGCGGAAGGCTCGCGTGGCCGCTATGGCCTGGCGTTAGCGGTGGGGTTTGGCACCTTCCAGCTTTCGGCCAGCATTTTGCCGGCCAACGTGCCTAATCTGGTGATGAGCGGGGCGGCAGAAAGTGCCTACGGTGTTCATTTCACCTATCTGTCCTACTTGTTGCTACATGCGCCGATCCTGGGGTTGGCAAAAGGCGCGTTGCTCACGTTATGCATCTGCTGGCTGTTCCGCGCCAAACCACAGCCGGTGGAAAAAACTATTGAGCAGAGTGCTCTTAGCGTGGCCGAATGGCGGTTGATCGCGCTGTTGCTGATCACGGTGCTGTTGTGGATCACCGATAGCTGGCACGGCATCGCTCCCGCCTGGGTGGGGTTGGCTGCCGCCTGCGTTTGCCTGTTGCCGCGTATTGGTTTTCTGACGGGTGAGCAGTTTGCGGCCGGTGTCAACATCCGCACCTGTCTCTATGTGGCGGGGATCCTTGGGTTGACGGCTTTAGTGAGCCACTCCGGGTTGGGGGATTGGTTAGGCAATGCATTGCTGAACGTCATACCGCAAACCCAGGATCGGCCATTTACCGCTTTTGGCATGTTGATCGGTATTACGACGCTGTTGAATTTTGTGGTGACGGCCAATGGCGTACCCGCGCTGTTCACGCCGCTGGCGCAGGTTCTGTCAGAGGGGAGCGGCCTGCCGCTAACCACGGTACTGATGACTCAGGTGATTGGCTATGCCACGCCGCTGCTGCCGTATCAGGCATCACCGATTGTGGTGGCAATGGGGATGGGGAAAGTTCCTCCGCGCGAAGGACTGAAACTGTGTCTGCTGCTGGCCCTGTTAACCTTTGGGCTGTTGGTACCGTTGGATTATCTGTGGTTCGGGTTATTGGGCTGGTTTGGCTGACGAGCAAAAGGCGGCACCCGGGCCGCCTCTTTGCATAAAACCGTTGAACGATTAGTTATAGATAATCGCGGTGCCGTGCAGTTTATTGCTACCGGTTGTTGCGATGATCTGGAAGGATTTGGCGCCGGCTGCATCCGCTTTTGCCGCCAGTTTATTTTCCAGCGATGACAGGTCAGAAGCGCCACTCACGGTGATCACGCCGGATTGTTGCAGATCGGCCGGTTGGCTGCTGACCAACTCTGCGGCGAAGCTACCGAAAGAGACAGAAGCTAGTGCGATGGCGGTGAGGGTCATTTTCAGGTTTTTCATAATGGTTTCCTATCATCTAGATGAGCAATAAAAATTTTTGTGTTAGCCCGTTTAATTACTTAACGGTCGATAACTTAATGTTAGGCTCCTGCCCGAGCGATTGCAAATGTTTTTTTAGTGGTCGTTAATTAATTCGTGCTATTCCACTTAAGCCGTAAGCTGCCAGGTAAGGGGGTTTATGGCATTATTTCAATATAAATTATTGTTAATTAATGTCTTTATCTTTATTTGGTGATAGCTTTCGCCTGCTTTGTAGCCAGACGCAACCCGGATTGGATGCTATTTTTTTCCCGGTAAGGAGCGCCATTGGCCGCATTGCTTACCGATCGCTAATTAAAAGTTGCTCGCTTATCATCGGCGGCGTACTATTTTTTGTACCGATCGATAATTTATTTATTGCGCCCGAGTTGGGCCACCGGGAAAGTGAGGGGCTATGAGTATCAATAATGAAGACGCATGCGCGAAGAAATCACGCGGCAGGCCGAAGCAGTTTGATCGCGATCAGGCCGTTGAGCAGGCGCTTGAGCTGTTCTGGCGCCATGGCTATGATTCCACCTCGTTGGCCGATCTGGTGGAGGCGACCGGGGCTAAAGCGCCGACGCTGTATGCGGAGTTTGGTAACAAAGAGGGGCTGTTTCGCGCCGCGGTTGAGCGCTATCTGAGCCGCTACGTGGAATGTTACAACCGCCTGCTGGCCCAGGAGTTACCGATCGCCGATATCGTCGAAGCCTATCTGCGCACCTCGGCAGAGGTATTTACCGATCCGGAAAACCCTAGCGGCTGTTTTATGGTTTGTGCCAACGCCGCCTTGTCCTCCTCCTCAAACGATCTGGCCGAGATGCTGCGCAACAAGCATTTTGCGCAGGAAACCAGCCTGAAAGCCTGCTTTGACCGTAAGGTGCAGCAAGGGGAATTGCTGGCTCGCACCGATACAGCCTTGTTGGCGAAATATATTATTTGCCTGATTGAAGGCATGTCCGCCCAGGCGCGTGAAGGGGCCAGCCGTGAAGATCTGCTGCGGCTGCTGGAGACCACCATGATGGTATGGCCGCGTTTGAGCCAGGTGGGTAACAAAGTTTGATCTGCCGCTAGACAGCCCCTCTCTCATTGCGGGAAAGGGGCCCGTTTTTACCGCGCTGTCCGCATCATATGCAGTAGTGGGAAAGGCTTGCCTTGGCCATCCAGCTCGCTGCGGCCCGTCACCACAAAACCGTAATGCTGATAAAACGCCAATGCCTGCGGATTCTGCTCGTTGACGTCCAGCAGCAGTTCCTGATGCATGGGCTCAACCTCAGCCAGCAGGGCCTTGCCAATACCTTCGCCACGCCGATCGGCATCAATAAACAGCATTTCCACTTTGTTGCCATCCAGGCCGATAAAGCCGCATAGCTGCCCGGCAGCATCTTCGGCAACCCAGACGTTGACCGCCGGGAGATAGTCGTTGAGTATCAGCGGATACAGGTGCGCAATATCCTCTTCGGCCAGGAAGTGATGGGTGGCGCGCACCGAACGCTGCCAGATTTCAACTAGCTGCGCGTTATCCGCAGCCACGCGGGTTCTTATTGTTATCATCGAAATTCTCAATCTATTATCAAGTAAGCTATCAACATAGCGAGTTGCGCAGACTCAGCCCCTCACTATGATAAACTGCGTCATAGGCCGTGGACAGGGGGATGGAAGTGATACGCGCAGCGATAGAGAAACAGGTGCTCAGCCTGACCGGGCTGGCACTCGGCGGGATTGATTTTGAAAATCCGGCTGGCGATCCGGGGCTGTTTGGCCCGCAGTCGGTCACCTGGCAAGTGCATGGTGACTTCACCTCCATGCTTTGCGGCGGCGTCAGTGCGTTGCTATTGCAGATGCTGCACCCGTTGGCCTTGGCGGGCGTGTGGGATCATTCCAACTTCCGCGAGGATATGCTGGGGCGCCTGCGTCGTACCAGCCAGTTTATCTCTGTCACCACGTTTGGCCCCAGTGCAGAGGCGCAACGCCTGATCGCCAAAGTCAAAGCCATCCATTTACAGGTCAACGGCACCGACAATAACGGCCAGCCATATGCCGCCAGCGATCCGCATCTGCTCACCTGGGTCCATGTCGCCGAAAGCAGCCGTTTCCTGGCCTCGCACCTGCGTTACCGCAATCCACATCTGTCTCTCGCTCAACAGGATACCTACTACCGTGAAGCGGCTCGCGTCGCGGAAGCCTTGGGCGCGCGCGATGTCCCAAAATCCTGTGCGGCGGTTGACGATTATCTGCAACAGATGCGCCCTCAGTTGGTCTGCGATGAACGCACACTGGAAGTGGCGCGCATTCTGCTGGCTGCCCCGGCCCCCAGCACGCTGGCGCGGCCGTTCGGCGCTTTGGTGATGCAGGCAGGGATCGATCTGTTGCCGGACTGGGCGCAGCAACAGTTGGGATTTACCCCTGGAGTGACCCGGCGGCGGTGCGTACGTATTGGCGTTGGCGGTGTTGGGCGGGTGCTGCGGGCTTCGGTACGCAATGGCTCCTACCATCGGGCGATGCGGCGTATGAATAAGAGCGCTTCAGCGCAATGTTAGCCAGCGCTGCCACTTTTGAGACTATTGCCCGTGATCCCGATTGATGATGCGTTCTACACTGGCCCAGAGAAATATTCTATTTTTAGCGTGCAGCCTATTTGTGCGCCAGCAACCCCTTGAGGTGATATGAACCAGTCAAACGTACTTGCTGAAGTGAATAACGAGAATCAAACGCTGGTCGCGGTGGTTCAGCAAGATAGCCGGGCCGCCTATTTTTATATCTACCCAACGGAAGAATACAGTGAACGTTTTCAGGTACGTGCCTGTTGGCTGCGCAACCTGACTACGGCTCCGCAGCAGGAAGATCTCGCCGCTATGGAAGCCGGTCTTCCCCCCATGTTGGCGGCCGAGTTTTGCCGTAATCTGGAAGGCGAAGCGCCATTGGACCCCGCCGGGCTGATGGTGATCTGGACGGAAAGCGACGACGGGGCTGCCCTGTGGTATCACGGGCAACTGCTAGCAGTGATCCCTGGCTGGAGTTTATACATCGATCACTCGGTCTGCTATTCGGCAAGCTGCATCAAAGAGAATCCATTGGCCTATCCGCTGGGCTCCGCATCTACCAATACGCAATATGCGCTGGCGGAAAATACCCGGCAGTTCTGGCGTAGCTGGCAGCGGGAAGAGGGTAACCCCTGGCCAAAAATGCAGAGTGAGTACCAGGCACAGTACGAACAACACTTTGGCCCTTCGGTGAAGTATTACGCTATCGATCAGGGCAAATGGCCGCCGATGGCCATCACCCAGCATGAGCGCGACGGGGTTTACTATTTCCTGACCATGGGGGCCAGCATCCGGCCGATGCCGTGGGTAGAGATTCTGTTCAACGACGATGCCGCCAGGTTCCGCAGGATGGAGATGGCAATCGCCATCGATGGGCAGTATATGACCGAAGATAACGCGGTGCAGATGGCCAGCGCGTTAGCGGGATTTGCCCATGTGCCCTGGGCGAACATCACCTGGTTTGGCGAAGGGCATACGCTGGCGTCGGCGGTGGCTCCGCAGGGCTATGAAGGCTATGTGCTCTCTTCGTCATTTTACCCCTACAGTGAGCACTTGGTATTGCCTAAACAATACGGTGATACGGTGAATATTTTCTGGGCCAGCCCGGTGTTTGCCACCGAGCGGGAATTGGCGCAGGCCACGCCCAACGGTGGCCACGATTTGGTCACAAGGCTGCGTGAACAGGGCGTTGACCATATCTTCCGTCCACGCCAACCTCTCGTTTAACGAGGGCGGGGTACTGTCTATTTAACGATCGCTTTTGGAGCCAGCTATGAAGTCAGCGTTGTTAGTTATCGATGTGCAGCAGGGCTTGTTTAATCCCCCGCCAGCAGAGGCCGAGCAGGTGCTCACGCGGATTAATCAGCTGAGTGAACGTGCCCGGCAGGCTGGTGTGCCAGTGATTTTTATTCAGCATCAGACAGCTCATGAAGAGCTATCAGCAGGCAGCGCAGCCTGGCAGATCCATCAGGGATTGCAGGTAAAACCGGGGGATCATCGGGTTGATAAAACCACGCCAGACTCCTTTTTACGTACCAATCTGGGCAAGCTGCTGATTGCTGAAGGGGTGACACAGTTGGTGATCTGCGGCTATTCCACGGAATACTGTGTCGATACCACCACCCGCCGGGCCGCTGGCCTGGGTTACCCGGTGGTGCTGGCGGCAGATGCACATACCAGCCACGACAAACCCCACGCCAGTGGGTTACAGATCCGTGCTCACCATAATGCTACCTTGTCGAGTATCAAGAGTTTTGGCGTGGCGATCAGCGCCGTGCCTACAGCCGAAGTGAGTTTCTGAGCCAGATGTCGCCCTTGACGCGGTTCTGAGCGGGGTGTACCGTAGCCGGATGAATATCTTCCCGCAGTTCACATCTTGTTTTAGCTGGTGGCGCCTTTTCTAAGGGCGGCACGGGTATTCATCCCTCTTTTTTAATGCCGCCGGTTTTGGCGGCATTTTTATAGCGTTGATCCGGCGGTCTGTTTACTTCCAGGAGCAAGGCTATGAGTTACACCATTCTGACTGGCGATCGCGCCACCGGTTCACTGCATTTGGGTCATTATGTCGGTTCACTGCGCCAACGTGTTGAGCTACAGCATCATCATCAGCAAACGGTGATGGTGGCCGATCTGCAAGGGCTGACCGATAACGGTAGCAATCCGCAAAAAATCAGTGCCAACGTGCTAAACGTGGTGGCTGATTATCTGGCGGTGGGGATCGATCCTGCCAAGACCACGCTGTGTCTGCAATCGGCGCTTCCGGCGCTGGCCGAATTGACGATGTATTACCTGAATCTGGTCACTGTTGCCCGCTTGGAACGTAACCCCACGGTGAAAAGCGAAATCATCGAGAAAGACTTTTCACGCAGCCTGCCTGCCGGATTCCTGATTTACCCGGTCAGCCAGGCGGCGGATATCACTGCGTTTGGGGCGACTCACGTGCCAGTCGGCGAAGATCAGTTGCCGATGCTGGAGCAGACCAACGAGATTGTCCGGCGCTTTAACCGTATCGTCGATCGCGAGGTGCTGGTGGAGTGCCAGCCGTTGCTGAGCCGCGTAGGAAGGCTGCCGGGGCTGGACGGGCAGGGCAAGATGTCGAAATCACGCGGCAATACCATCATGCTGGGGGCCAGCGCTGACCAAGTGCACAAGGCGGTAATGAGCATGTTTACCGATCCCAACCACCTGAACGTCAGCGATCCCGGCCAGGTGGAAGGCAATATGGTGTTCACCTATCTGGACGCGTTTTGCGAGGATGCGGCGCTGGTGGCACAGCTGAAGGAACACTATCGTCAGGGCGGGTTAGGTGACGTGAAGATTAAACGGCTGCTGGAGGATTGCCTGCAAACGCTGCTGGAGCCTATTCGCACCCGGCGGGCGGAGTACAGCGCCGATAAGGGCGAGCTGATGCGCATTCTGAAAGAGGGCAGCCAGCGGGCTAACCAGGTGACCCAGGGCACCTTGGCACAGGTCAAGTCTGCTCTGGGTCTGGATTTTTTTGCCTTGGATTGAGTATCCCTCTCCGATTGGAGAGGGGAAGTCTGACGATCAGGCCGCGCTGTCGGTGATCGGGTGTTTGACGATAAACACGTAAGACAGCGCCCCGATCAGGGTAACGCAGGAACAAATGGTCAGTGCCAGGCTGAATGAATTAGTGGTATCCAGGATCCAGCCGGTGATCACCGGGGCAAACGAAGCGAACACAAAGCTGGCAAAGTTTTGAATGCTGCCCACCGAGGCGGTCATACGGGACGTGACCGCCACGTGGATCAGCCCCCAGCAGGAGGTACCGGCAAAGTGGATACAGAACAGCGCCATACTGATTAATGCCACCGCGCTGGAGGTGGTGGTGGCCTGTGCCACGACGGAGGTAAAACCAGCGGAAAGCAGCATACCGGCGACGATACAGATTTTACGGCTCTTGAGCGGAGCCATGCCCCGGCGCACCAGGAAGTCGGTGACAAAGCCGTTTGACAGCATGCCCGCCGCACCAAACAGGAACGGGATTGCCGCCAACATACCGGTACTTTTCAAATCCAGATGGTAGGTGGTCTGCAGGTAGCCCGGCAGCCAGGCCAGATACAGCCAGGCGGTGTAGTTGATGCCGCTAAAGCCGATCATCATTCCCCACATGGTGCGGTTCTTGAACAGCGATCGCCACTCTTTGAAGTTCATTGGTTCACGGCGCGCGCTCACGCTACCGGCGTTGAGATAGCTTTGCTCCTGCTCGGTGAGTTTGATGTCTTCACGGTTGCGATACAGCATGTACCAGCCAATGGACAAGGCAATGCCCAGTAAACCAATGGTGATGAACATCCCGCGCCAGCCTAACACGAGCATCATGGCGGTGAGGATGGGTGGGCTGATGGCTAACCCGATGGTGGAGGCCGAGTTAAAGATCCCCATCGGCATGCCGCGATCTTTGATGTTGAACCAATCGTTGATGACTTTCACGCCGCAAGGGTTCATTGGCGCTTCGCCGATCCCCAGGCCGATACGCACCCAGATAAACTGGGTAAAGTTGTGGATCATGCCCGACATCGTCTGGAACGCAGACCAGATAAACATTCCCAGACCCAGCATGATACGCGGACCTTTGCGATCCAGCAGCGGTCCACAGGGTAATTGAGCAATCCCATAGGCCAGCGAAAAGGCGGAAAGTAGCAGGCCGATCTCGGTACCGCTCAACCCCATTTCTTCACGAATGGTGGAGTTGGCAACGGACAGCGAACTGCGATCGAGAAAATTAATCACGGCAGCAAAAAATAACAGGATCATTGCCGTAGTCTGGATTTTTTTAATTCTTGCTGAGCGCTCCGCTATGCCGCCTTTGGGTATAGGATTAATGCTATCTGAATAACTGTCCGCCGGTTCTTTCCCAGTGCTCACGGTGGTTATCTTTTCCATCACTCGCCTCTATATTCCGTATTAATAATAATTATTCTTCCGGGGCATGGCCCTGGTTCGGTGTTAACAACGGTATGTCTTTCGGCAATGAGCCTAGGCGGCGAAAATGTCTCATGGTGCTTTTTTTAACCGGTTCCGTGCGGCGGTTACGATTTTGCTGTTTTTAATCGGTTTTAAATCCCGTTTTCATCGGTTTTTTATCAATAAAAATCAGCAGGCATCCTGTTTGATGGAACGGATCATCGACTGTTTGGCAGTATCAAGATGGCGGTGCAGCTCACGGGCGGCCTCCTGATCGCTGCGGCAGATCAGGGCGCTTAAAATGGCCATATGCTCTTCAATTGCAATAATATTTCTTTGCTTCAGGTCGGTTTCATCCCATTGATAGTGGAAGTGAAAGATCACCGATATGATTTCCAGCGACTGATTGAAAAACGGATTGTTGGCGGCCGACAGGATCAGGGTATGAAAGTCACGATCCAGCTGAGAGAACAGCCGATAATTGTCGCTGATGGTGTCGCGCAACTCGCGATGACGGTTCAACAACTCCTTGGCCTGCAACCAACGGCTATCCTGTGCGGGCAGGTTGATAAAGCGTGATAGCGCGTGGGTTTCCAGCATTTGGCGGAGTTCAAACAGCTGCTCGGCATAGTTCTGATCAAACTTTTTCATGCTCCATTGGCCGCGGCGTACGTTGTCGATAAGGTCAAAGCGGCTGAAGCGCAGCAGGAATTCCCGCACCACTACCGGGCTGACGTTAACCGCGCGTGAAAGCTGCAATTCGGTGAATGAATCCCCCGCACGCAGTTGCTTTTGGTTAATCATCTGATAGAACGCTTTCTCAAACAGCTTGCCTTGCTCGTCCAACGAGTGGCTCATGCATTCAAAGCCGTCTTCTGCCAGCGGCATACGCAGGATCACATAATCATCCTTGACCTTCTCCAGAACCCCACGTTGATGCAAATGCGTTAGCGTGTGGCGCACTGTGGTGCGACTGATGTTATACATTTCTGCCAGCCCCGCCTGGGAAGGCAGCGGTGAGCGGATATGGCCCTTGATGATGCCGTCGATCATCTGATTAACCACGTTCTGGCGGAGGTTTTGCGTTCTGCTCATGAGATCCCTCTGTGGGTTTAGATGTTTTTTAAGTATTTAAAACCCATTTAAACCGGTTTAATTTGTGCTGACTCACAAATTCTCCTCATCAGCGCAATGCACCTGTTCTTTTTGCGGGATAACAGCGCCACATCACAGGAGGAGGGATTATGACCACAATGAATACGCTAGTTTGTCTGGAGCCGACCCGGCTGGTTTACCAACAAAGGCCGATACCGCAGCCTGCGCCGGATGAAGCGGTGCTCAAAATACTGACGGTAGGTATTTGCGGTACCGATATCCACGCCTGGTCTGGTCAACAACCGTTCTTCAGCTACCCGCGGGTGCTGGGGCATGAAATATGCGGCGAGATTGTCAGCGTCGGTAGCCAGGTTGGTGAATTGCGCGTCGGCCAGCGTGTGGCGGTGATCCCTTATGTCTCCTGTCATCACTGCGGAGCATGCACCAGCGGCAGGCCCAATTGCTGTGAAAATATCTCGGTGATTGGCGTGCATCAAGACGGCGGCTTTAGCGAGTTTTTAAGCGTGCCGGTGAGCAACCTGCTGGCCGTGGATGATGTTGAGCCCCAAGCGGCGGCGCTGATTGAACCATTCTCCATCAGTGCTCACGCCGTACGCCGAGCGGCCATCGAGCAGGGCGATCATCTATTGGTGGTAGGAGCAGGGCCGATTGGCCTGGGGGTTGCGGCTATCGCCAAGGCGGACGGGGCAACCGTGATCGTGGCCGATACCAGCGCAGAGCGCCGAAGCCATGTGGAAAACATGCTTGGGCTAACCACGTTAGATCCGTCAGACGCCGGGTTTGACGCTGCCTTAAGAGCCCAATTCTCCGGCATGCTGGCGGCAAAAATCATTGATGCCACCGGCAATCAGCATGCGATGAACCATAGCGTCAACCTGATCCGCCATGGTGGCAGCATTACGTTTGTCGGCCTGTTCAAGGGCGATCTGCAGTTCTCCGATCCGGAATTCCATAAAAAGGAAACCACCATGATGGGGAGCCGCAATGCCACCAAAGAAGACTTTATCAAGGTTGGGCGCTTAATGGCCGCCGGAAAAATCACTGCCGGGATGATGCTTTCCCATCAATTCGAGTTTTCCACGCTGGCAGATATTTATGAAGCGGAAGTCATTAATAATAAACAGCTGATTAAAGGCGTGATTCATTTTAACTAACTCGATGACTCCCCAGATCTTGCCGAGAGTAATTTGCAGCCTGGGGGATCGCCGGATGCAAGGAACAATAATGAAACAACTCAATCGTAGTGAATTTCCTGGTGCGCAATATCCCGATCGCATTATCCAGTTTGGTGAAGGTAATTTCCTGCGCGCCTTTGTCGATTGGCAAATCGACCTGCTAAACCAGCATACCGGGCTGAATGCCGGCGTGGTGGTGGTGCGGCCAATCGACAGCCAGCAGCCACCTTCGCTCAATACTCAGGATGGCCTTTACACCACCATTATCCGTGGGTTGAACGAGCAGGGGGAGGCGGTTTGCGAGCCGCGCCTGATCCGCTCGGTCAATCGGGAAATCAACGTTTACCACCAGTACGACAGCTATCTGGCGTTGGCTCGGGATCCGGCGATCCGCTTCGTATTCTCCAACACCACCGAAGCGGGGATCGGTTATTTACCGGACGATAAGTTCACCGACGCTCCTGCTGCCAGTTTCCCGGCCAAGCTGACACGGCTGCTGTTTGAGCGTTTCAGGCATTTTGACGGTGCTACAGACAAGGGCTGGGTATTGCTGCCGTGTGAGCTGATCGACTACAACGGCGAAGCGCTGAAAGAGTACGTATTGCGCTACGCGCAGCAATGGCAGTTACCGCAGGCCTTTACCGATTGGCTGAACGATTGCAACACCTTCTGCTCAACGCTGGTCGATCGTATCGTCACGGGCTACCCACGCGATGAAGTAGAACAGTGGCAACGGCAGTTGGGATATCAAGATAGCTTCCTCGACACGGCGGAACATTTCTATCTGTTTGTGATCCAGGGCCCACAGTGGCTGGCGCAAGAGCTGCATCTGGATAAGTTGGATCTGAATGTCCACATCGTCGATGACATCAAACCTTATAAAGAACGCAAGGTAGCGATCCTTAACGGGGCACATACGGCGCTGGTGCCGGTGGCGTTCCTGGCCGGTTTGAATACCGTGGGCGAGGCCATGAGCGACGAGCAGATCGGCGGCTATGTGGCACGCACCATTGCCGAAGAGATTATGCCGGTGCTCGATCTGCCGCAGGAAGAGTTACGGCCATTTGCCGAAGCGGTACAGAACCGTTTCCGTAACCCGTTTATTCAGCACCAGTTGCTGTCGATTGCGCTGAACGGCATGACCAAATTCCGCACGCGTATTTTGCCGCAGTTACTGGCAGGCCAACAGAAAAATGCCGCGCTGCCGAAACGGCTGACCTTTGCCTTGGCCGCGTTGTTGGCCTTCTATCGTGGCGAACGACAGGCGGGTAGCTATGCATTACAGGATGATGCCCATTGGCTGACGAGGTTCGCAACGTTGTGGGCTGGAGTAGAACATCACGATATGACGCTCGCGGCGTTGGTCGAAAACGTGCTGGCCGATGAGGCGCACTGGGGGCAAAATCTCAACGCCGTTCCTGGGCTGACTGTTGCCGTGACCACCGATTTGCAAGCCATTCTTGACCACGGGATGCGTGCGGCATTGAGCGAAGTAGAACGCCGATAAAAATTAATCGGCTCGCAGTAAAAGCGAGTACCCGCTTATTTTAATCCTGCCAATCACGGGAAATGACGTTGAACGTCATTTCCCGGCCATAAAACCATCATCTGCGTGTCATACAGTTATTCGTTAATAGGTGCCCATAAGATTAGCCACTGAAATCAGAGAAATCATATGGCGCAGGCACTGTTAAAACTGGCACCGACCGACTATCCAGGTCAGCAACCCATCCCGTTACGCAAGGTATTGGCGGTAAAAGGCTTGGGTAAGGCTTACCAATCTCAACAACGTGTCCTCGACGACATCAATTTTGATCTGCACGCCGGGGAGTTTGTGGCGGTGATTGGCCGCTCCGGGGCCGGTAAATCTACCCTGCTGCATACGCTGAACGGCACCATCCCTTCCAGCTGCGGCGAGATGCTGCATTTTGAGGACGATGGGGTGGCACAGGATATCGCACAACTCTCGGCCCGCCAGATGCGCCAGTGGCGCGCCCGCTGTGGCATGATCTTCCAGGATTTTTGCCTGGTCCCCCGGTTGGATGTGATCACCAACGTGCTGCTAGGCCGCCTCAGCCACACCTCGACGCTGAAATCCTTCTTCAAAGTGTTCGACGATGCTGACCGTGCGCGGGCTATCGAGCTACTGCAATGGCTGAATATGCTGCCGCATGCGCTGCAACGTGCCGAGAACCTGTCCGGTGGGCAAATGCAGCGTGTCGCCATCTGCCGTGCGCTGATGCAAAACCCCAAAATTCTGCTGGCCGATGAGCCGGTCGCCTCGCTCGATCCGAAAAACACCCGCCGCATTATGGATGCGCTACAGAAAGTCAGCGAGAACGATATCGCGGTGATGGTGAACCTGCACTCGGTCGAACTGGTGAGGGAATACTGCACCCGGGTGATTGGTATCGCCCAGGGCAAAATCATTTTCGACGGCCACCCGTCGCAGCTTAACGAACGTATTTTGCAGCAACTGTATGGCGAAGAAGCCAATCAGATCCATTAATCACTTGAACGTCACCTTTACACACAGGGCATGCGCAATGAAAAAAGTATTCACACTGACCACCATGATGGCCGGCGTAATGATGGTATTTAATGCAGGTGCAGCGGATGCGCCGAAAGAGTTGAACCTGGGGATCCTGGGTGGGCAGAACGCCACTCAACAGATTGGCGATAACCAGTGTGTGAAAGATTTTCTCGATAAAGAGCTGAACGTTGACACCAAGCTGCGTAACTCTTCCGACTACTCTGGCGTGATCCAGGGCCTGCTCGGGGGCAAGATCGATTTGGTGTTGAGCATGTCGCCGTCGTCGTTTGCTTCGGTGTATATCAAGGATCCCAAGGCCGTCGATCTGGTGGGGATCGCGGTGGATGATACCGATCAGTCACGCGGATATCACTCGGTGGTGGTGGTGAAAGCCGACAGCCCTTACAAAAAGCTGGAAGACCTGAAAGGGAAATCCTTCGGCTTTGCGGATCCGGATTCGACCTCCGGTTTCCTGGTGCCAAACCAGGTGTTCAAGAAGCAGTTTGGCGGCACGCCGGATAACAAATACAACGACTTCTTCTCCAGCGTCACTTTCTCCGGTGGTCATGAGCAGGACGTACTCGGCGTGTTGAACGGCCAGTTTGAAGGTGCGGTCACCTGGGCCTCGATGATTGGCGATTACAACACCGGTTATACCAGCGGGGCCTTCAACCGCATGATCCGTATGGATCATCCGGATTTGATGAAGCAGATCCGCATTATCTGGCAGTCGCCGCTGATCCCGAATGGCCCGATCCTGGTGAGCAACTCCCTGCCTGCGGATTTCAAAGCCAAGGTGGTTACCGCCATCAAGAAGCTGGATACCGACAACCATCAGTGCTTTATCAAGGCGATGGGCGGCAAGCAGCACATTGGCGACGTCAAGCTGGCGGAATACCAGACCATTATCGATATGAAGCGTGAGCTGACCAAGGGCGATCGCTAAGGCGGCTTCGTTCCCGACCCTCACCCTAACCCTCTCCCAAAGGGAGAGGGGACCGATCGAGCTACTGCCAGACTAATGAATCTGACCGTGGCTCCGAGGTTTGAAGGGAAAAACCGGCTACAGGCAGACTCCCTCCCTGATTACGTCACCGAATCAGCTCCCTCTCCCTGTGGGAGAGGGTTGGGGTGAGGGGCCTATTTATCCAGCCATAAAATATTGGAAGCGATTTTGAATAGAGACTTCGCACACTACTACCAACGGATCCGCAGTAAGCAGAAGCGTGAAACCTTGCTCTGGTCGCTCGGGCTGGTAGCGCTTTATCTTGGCGCAGGCAATATTGCCGAGTTCAACCTGCATACCGTCTGGGTGTCGATCCCCCATTTCTTTGACTATCTGGCAGAAACCATCCCGGTACTGCACTGGCCGCTGCTGTTCGCCGACGGCCATACCGAAGGCTCCTTCGCCTATTGGGGCTACCGGTTGCATATCCAATTACCGCTGATTTGGGAAACCTTACAGCTGGCGCTGGCGGCCACCATCCTCTCCGTGCTGGTGGCGGGCGGGCTGGCCTTTCTGGCGGCCAATAATACCCACAGCCCGGCGACGCTGCGCTTTGCCATTCGTACGCTGGTGGCGTTCTTGCGCACCATGCCGGAGCTGGCCTGGGCGGTGATGTTTGTGATGGCGTTTGGCATCGGTGCCATTCCCGGTTTTATGGCGCTGGCGCTACACACCATCGGCAGCCTGACCAAGCTGTTTTATGAATCGATCGAAACCGCCTCCAACAAGCCGGTGCGCGGGCTGGCCGCCTGTGGGGCCACGCCGTTACAGCGCATGCGTTTCGGCCTGTGGCCGCAGGTCAAACCGATCTTCCTGTCCTACAGCTTTATGCGGCTGGAAATCAACTTTCGCCAGTCAACCATCCTCGGCCTGGTCGGGGCGGGCGGAATAGGTCAGGAACTGATGACCAATATCAAACTCGACCGTTACGATCAGGTCAGCATGACGCTGCTGCTGATTATCGTGGTGGTTTCGCTGCTGGATTACGCCTCCGGTGAATTACGTAAACGCGTTGTCGAGGGGAAAGCCTAATGTCCGTTCAGCCGATCTCTACCACCAATTTGCAGCAGCTCAAGCAGCAGAACCCGGAAATCTTCTCACGCCAAGGGCGCTATCTGCGCACCCTCGGCATGATTACCGTGGCGATTGTGTTGTATTACGTTTTCTTCTTCCTGGTGTTTGGCATTTCCTGGCCGCAGTTTGCCAACGGTTGCCAACAGATTAGCCGCTACTTTATGCGTATGTTTGTCTGGCACGACTTTGCCAACTGGCCGTTTGGCTATTATTTCCAACAGATCTTTATCACCCTGGCGATCGTGTTTGCTGGCACCATTACGGCAACGCTGCTGGCTTTACCGCTGTCGTTTCTTGCCGCGCGCAACGTGATGTCCTCGCCTGTTCTACGGCCAATTGCGACACTGGTACGCCGTCTGCTGGATATTCTGCGGGGCATCGATATGGCCATCTGGGGTCTGATTTTCGTGCGTGCCGTCGGTATGGGGCCGCTGGCCGGGGTGCTGGCCATCGTAATGCAGGATATCGGCCTGCTTGGCAAACTGTATGCCGAAGGCCACGAAGCGGTAGATAAATCCCCAAGCCGTGGGCTGACGGCGGTGGGTGCCAATGGGCTGCAAAAACACCGTTACGGCATTTTCACTCAATCCTTCCCGACCTTTCTGGCGCTGAGCCTGTATCAGATTGAGTCCAATACCCGTTCGGCGGCGGTGCTAGGTTTTGTCGGGGCAGGGGGGATCGGCCTGGTCTATGCCGAGAACATGCGGCTGTGGAACTGGGACGTGGTGATGTTTATCACCCTGATCCTGGTGGTGATCGTGATGCTGATGGACAAGATCTCTGCCATGCTACGTAACAAATATATCGTTGGCGAAGAAATTCCGCTTTACCCGAAAAATCATTAACCTCTGCGGGTAAACCCTGGTTTGCCCGTGGAAATTCCATTGAGAAACCCCCGCCGGATCCCTATACTGCCGCCATGCAAGGTGTGCAGCGCTGCACGCCTCTCCTGATTGACAAGCGAAAGGCTATTCCATGATTAACAATGATGTGCTGCGCAGCGTGCGCTACATGCTGGCTATTAATGACGCGAAGATGGTAGAGATCGTCAAGCTGGACGGTTTTGACGTCGATGTCGCAGCCATGGGGACCTACATGATCAAGGAAGGCGAGCCGGGTTTTGCCAACTGCCCCGACGAAGTGATGGCGCATTTCCTCAATGGCCTGGTGTTCTTCAAGCGTGGCAAAGACGATAAATTCCCGGCACCGGCGGTAGAGCTGCCGATCACCAACAACCTGGTGCTGAAAAAGCTGCGCGTGGCGTTTGAACTGAAAGATGTCGATCTGCACCAGATTTTTACCGCGGTGGAATTCCGTATCTCCAAGCCTGAGCTGAGCGCGCTGTTCCGCAAAGAAGGCACCAAAAACTATCGCCCATGTGGCGATCAGATGCTGCGCTACTTCCTGAAAGGGCTGACCCAGCGCATACGCGGCGCATAATCCTGCGTATCACGACATCAGGCGTCCTCATTGAGGGCGCTTTTTTTTTGTGCCCCCTGCATTTGTCGATCATACTCAGTACGATGCCGCCTGGCGGTAGAACATGCCCGAACTTTCCGACTGAAATGAGGGAATTATGACGACAGCACCCACCACGTTGCCGCCGGTGTTAACCAGCACGGCAATAGAACAAAAAATACTGCGCAGGTCGATCTTCTGCACGCTGTTTATTGCCAGTGCCGGGATCGTGTTTGGGATTGTCTGTGGTTCCATGTCGATCGTGTTTGACGGCATGTTCTCGGCGTTGGATGCGGGCATGTGTTCATTATCCTTGCTGGTGTCCCGCCTGTTGGGGCAACCCCATAGCCGCCGTTTTCAGTATGGGTTCTGGCATGTCGAACCGCTGGTGCTGGCATTTAACGGCAGTTTGCTGACGTTGCTGTGTCTGTATGCCTTTGTGAACGCTGTCAAAGGCATTGCCGACGGAGGGCGCGAACTCGAGCTGGGCTGGGCGATTGTCTATGCCGTTACCGTCAGCCTTTTCTGCTTTACCCTCTACGTTAAGCAAACCCGGCTGAATAAGCAGGTTAAATCGGAACTGATCGCGCTGGATAACAAAAGCTGGCTGATGTCGGCCTGCATCAGTTCGGCGTTATTAGTGGCTTTTATTCTTTCCTGGCTAATGGAAGGCACCCGTTATGAATACCTCAACGTCTATGCCGACCCTGTCGCGCTGGCACTGTTGACGCTGGTCTTGATCCCGGTGCCGATCAAAACGGTAAAATCTGCCATTCAGGAGGTATTGCAGATGACGCCGGACAACCTGGATGCCAAGGTGGAATCCATCATGGCGCAGCTGACGCTGGAGTATGGCTTCCTGGATTATTCCAATTACGCCACCCGCGTTGGCCGTGGGCTGTTTATTGAGATCCACATCGTGATCCCGCCAGAGATGGAACACAGCGGCGTACACAAGCTAGATAAAATCCGTGACCAGATAGCCGACGCTATTGGTGAAGATAGCCCGCACCGCTGGCTGACTATCTCCTTTACCCATAACGCCAAGTGGCTATAGGTTTTTTGCCATCACCCACATGGCCACGGATTGGCTGACGCTGGTATAGCTCTCCTCACCCACGATCGTCATGCCTTGCCGCTGATAAAAGCGTTGGCCAGACACGTTGCTTTTCAGCACGTCCAGCCACAGGATGGGTTGCCCTCTCTCAACGGCTCGTCGCTGTACTTCGGCAAATAGCTGCTCCCCATAGCCGCGTCCGGCAAACTGCGGCAGGAAATAAATCTTCTGCAGCTCGGCCCCGAGGGTTGCGGTCGCAGCCTGCATGCTGTCGAAATTAAGCTTGGCAAAGCCAACCGGTGTTTCCTCTTCATAGGCAAGCAGCCAGCAAGTATCGCGGTCTTGCAATGAGGGCTCCAACGCTTGTTCGGCAAAATCCTTGGACAGAAACGCCTGCAACTCCTGCTGGTTTTGCCAAAGTTCGGCAAAGTGAGCAAGGTAGCTGGCAATCCCGATTTCCCTCACGGTTGCTAAGTCAGCGGGCAACGCTTGACGGATCCTGAACACGACAGCCTCTCTGTTAGTGGTTAGTTGACTCATCTTGGGCGATCGGCTGCTTGCCGCTCAGCGCACCCCATTCGCTCCAGGCACCGTCATAGAGTTTCACCTGCTTGGCGCCCAGTGATTGCAGGCCAAAGGCTAGTACGGCGGCGGTGACGCCAGAACCACAGCTGACGATGGTGGGCGCGTCGATATCGACCCCTTTTTCATCGAAGGTTTTTTTCAGCGCCTCGAGTGATTTGAAACGTCCGTTCTCCAGCAGATCGCCATACGGAATATTGATGCTGCCCGGAATATGGCCACGGTGCAGGCCTGGGCGCGGTTCCGGGGCTTGGGCATAGAAACGCGGTGCGGCACGGGCATCGAGGATCTGCCGTTGGTCGTTCATCGCTTGTTCCACCTGCTGCATATCCACCACCGCTTCGGCATTAAAGTGCGCGCGGAAGGTGGCAGGAGTAGGCTGCGCAGGGCCGGTCTCCAAGGCGTTACCGCGTGATGTCCAACCCTGCAAACCTTCATCAAGCACGAATACGTTCTGCGCGCCGAAATTACGGAACGTCCACCAACCGCGTGGGGCAGAGAACTGATTGCCTCCATCATAGAAAACAATGGTCTGCTGGTCATTGATGCCCAGTTTACCTACGGCGGCGGCAAAGGCTTCTGCCGTGGGTAGCATATGCGGCAGCGTCGTATTTTTATCCGCGACGTCGTCAATATCGAAATACACCGCACCGGGAATATGGCCCCGCTCAAATTCGGCCAACATGTCTTGCTTCGGCACCTGGCCGACAGGCGCCATACGCACGTCAACCAGCGTTAGATTCTCATCGTTGATATGTTGCTCAAGCCATTGCGCGGTCACTAAAAAAGCAGAGTTCATGATTATTGTTCGCCTGTCAGGACAAAGAAGGTTTTCACTATACCTCAACGATCTTGCATATTGGTATGCTGCGGTTTGAAAGGGGGCAGGGCAGATGATTGACCAAGACTTTGGCGGGGCGAAAATCGCCTTGCTGTACGGCGGCCAGGTGCTGGTTTACCTGCGCGATGACAACCCGGCAATCCCCTGGCCCGGCTGCTGGGACTTGCCCGGCGGCGGACGTGAAGGGGATGAAACCCCGATGCAATGTGTGCAACGGGAAACCGAGGAGGAGTTCGGCATTCTATTGCCCGCACGGCAAATTGTCTGGCAGCAGCGTTACGCCGGGATCATCCCTGGCTCGCCGCCTACCTGGTTTATGGTGGGGGAAATCACCCTCGCACAGATTGCGGCGATCCGCTTCGGTAATGAGGGGCAGCGCTGGCAAATGATGCCTGCGGATGAATTTGTGCGGCACCCGCAGGGCATTGCCCATCTGCGTCAGCGGCTAGCGGATCGCCTGGCCCAGCTCGACTAGCCGGACACGCTCGATCAACGCGTCGAGCTGGTGCTCGGAAAATACTTCGATGCCATGTTGGCGTAGCAGCTCAGCGGTGACGCCGCGACCGGGCTGGGTTTGGCCGTTGAATGCGCCGTTGTAGATGGTCTGGCTCCCGCAGGAAGGGCTGCGATCGCTCAGCAGGGCAAAGCGGCAGCCATGCAGGCGAGCGGTATCCAGCGCCAGATGGGCACCCAGTAGATACTGGTCGGTAACGTCGTTCCCTTGCGCGTCGATCACTCTGGCCCGGTTGGCTATCACTTCAGCGCCATTAGCTGCGGCCGCAATCTCTGCTGGTGGGCGCGGCGTAGAGAAACCTGCGGCCAATTCGGGGCAGCACACCACTAATCGTCCCTCCTTTTGCCACTGCTGTAAGGTGGTATCGATAACGGTTTTGCTGGAGGCGTTATAACGGACGTTGAAACCGGCCAGGCAGGCACTGAGCAAGATTTTCGGCGGCATGAGGAGTCTTCTGTTGAGGGGGCGAAAGTGTGGCATCAAGGCCACATGCTCGGCTTTATAATAGCAGCGGGGTTTAGCATTATGCCAGCCGTACCTTCCCACTACTTTGCTTGCTTTGTGTTCTTTATCCACCGCGTTTTATGAGGGCAGTCACGGATCCGTGGCAAAGTTGATTATCGGCTTGTTAATGAAATTTAAATTTCATATAAATACATAATGATTTTTATTTTCCAAATGACAGGCAAGGGAGAAAACCATGAAACAGGTGCGCGTTGGATTGATCGGTACCGGCTATATTGGCCGCTGTCATGCTATCGCCTATGCACAGGCAGGCACGGTGTTCCCTCTGAAAGGGGGGTTGGTGTTGGAGATGCTGGCGGAGGTTACCCCCGAGCTGGCAGCCCAGCGTGCGGCGGAGTTTGGTTTCGTTCGTTCAACCGGTGACTGGCGCGAACTGGTGGCCGACCCCGCCATAGACGTGGTGGATATCTGTGCCCCGAACTTTCTGCATAAAGAGATGGCTCTAGCGGCCATTGCGCAGGGCAAGCATGTTTATTCCGAGAAGCCGCTGGCGCTGAATGCGCAAGACGCCGCCGAGATGGTGCAGGCCGCGCGCGCCAAAGGGGTCAAAACTCTGGTTGGCTTCAACTATATGAAAAACCCGACCAGCCAGCTGGCGCGGGAAATCATCGCCAACGGTGAAATTGGCGAGGTGGTGCACTTTTACGGTACGCATAATGAAGATTATCTGGCCGACCCTCGTACGCCGATCGACTGGCACTGCCGCAAAGCCACCGCTGGGTTGGGGGCGTTGGGCGATCTGGCGGCTCATATCGTGAACATGGCACATTATCTGGTGGGGGATATCGTCGCGGTGTCGGGCGATATGCAAACCCTGATCAAACAGCGGCCCGATCCGAACAACCCGGCCAAGATGTGCCAAGTCGAAAACGAAGATCAGGCCAGCGCACTGGTGCGCTTTGCCAATGGCGCAATGGGCACCATAGAAACCTCACGCATTGCCTGCGGGCGTAAAATGGGCCTGACCTATGTGGTCACTGGCACCAAGGGCACCCTGAGTTTCACTCAGGAACGCATGGCCGAACTGAAACTGTATCGTCATGACGAACCGGCGGAGCGGCAGGGCTTCAAAACCATCATGGTAGGGCCGAAACACCCGGATTACGCTGCGTTTTGTATCAGCGCCGGGCATGGTATCGGCTTTAACGATCAGAAAACGGTGGAGATCCGCGATCTGGTCAATGGTATTGCCGCGGGTGATCGGATGTGGCCAGATTTTGAGGAAGGCTGGAAGGTATCCTGCGTGCTGGATGCGATTGCCGCCTCTGCCGAACAGCGCCGCTGGTTGGATATCAACCGCGATTGACTCTGTTACCGGGAGACGGCTAGCGGCGCTGTCCCGTAGGGCCTTGCTTGCTGCACCCACTAGGCAACATGCAAGGCCCTTGAACGGTTAAAACGCAAAGCAAGAACAGCCGAATGCGCCCCAGAAGGCATTCTCGTTGGCGATGGGAATGCTGGAACGGCGGGCAATGTCATGCTGGTGAGCATGAACGCCACAAGGGCCGCAACACTGGTGTGCCTGGCTTAATGCACCCACCTTGCCGGTGGTTGCGGGCGGTGCTGAGCGATAATGCCCCGATACGTTGACCACCGGTGACCACTCAGGCAATACCGGTAACGGCGGCGGAGAGAGCGGCGAGAAACTGCCCGCAGCATAGACAACTTTGCCATCCACCACGGTCATGACCGACTCAATTCCCTTGATCTGCTCCTCCGGTACGCTGAAGTAATCCTGTGACAGCACGGCTATATCCGCCAGCTGTCCCACCTTGATCTGGCCCTTTTTGCCTTGTTCGGTAGAGAACCAGGCACTGCCCTGTGTCCAAAGCATCAATGCCGTTTCACGATCCAGACGAGCCTGGTCGTCATACATTGCCATACCGCCGACCGTGCGGCCAGAAACCAGCCAGTACAGCGCTGTCCAAGGGTTGTAACTGGCGACGCGGGTGGCGTCGGTGCCTAATCCAACCGGCAACTCTGCCGCCAGCATTTTAGCTACCGGAGGCGTCTGTTTGGTCGCTTCGATGCCATAGCGCTCGGCAAAGTATTCCCCTTGAAACGCCATGCGGTGCTGTACGGCAATGCCGCCGCCGAGGGCTTTCACCCGCTCGATATTACGCTCTGAGATGGTTTCTGCATGGTCAAAAATCCAGTGCAGACCGGCAAAGGGGATCTCGCGGTTAACCTTCTCAAACACGTTCAGCATCCGGCTGATAGATTCATCGTAAGTGGCATGCAGACGGAACGGCCAGCGGTGTTCCACCAGATGGCGCACCACGCGTTCCAGCTCATCCTCGGTACCTTCAGGCAAATCCGGGCGAGGTTGCAGGAAGTCTTCGAAGTCGGCCGCCGAGAACACCAGCATTTCACCCGCGCCGTTATGGCGGTAAAAGTCCGTTCCCTGGCCGGGTTTGAGCATATCCGTCCACAGCTGGAAGTCCTCCAACTCCTGCTTTGGCCGTTGGGTAAACAGGTTGTAGGCGATACGCAGGGTCAACTGTTGTTTATCGTGCAGTTCCGCGATGACCTGATAGTCCTCGGGATAGTTCTGGAAACCGCCGCCTGCGTCAATCGCGCTGGTCAGGCCCAGGCGGTTGAGTTCGCGCATAAACTGGCGGGTGGAGTTTACCTGTTGTTCCAGCGGCAGCTTCGGCCCCTTGGCCAAGGTTGCGTAGAGGATCATGGCATTGGGCTTGGCGATTAACATCCCGGTTGGGTTGCCGTTACCGTCGCGTTGGATTTCGCCCCCTGGCGGGTTTGGCGTATCTTTGGTGTAGCCCACCACTTTCAGCGCAGCACGGTTAAGCAGGGCGCGATCGTACAGATGCAAAATAAATACCGGCGTGTCTGGGGCGGCGGCGTTGATTTCATCCAGCGTAGGCATACGGCGCTCGGCGAATTGGAACTCGGTCCAACCGCCAACCACTCTGACCCATTGTGGGCTGGGCGTACGCAGCGCCTGTTCCTTGAGCATACGTAAGGCGTCGGCGAGCGAAGGCACGCCTTCCCAGCGTAGCTCCAGGTTGTAATTCAAACCACCCCGGATAAGGTGCAGGTGTGAATCATTCAGGCCGGGTACCGCCGTATGGCCGTGTAGGTCGATGATCTGGGTTTCCGGCCCGGCGTATTGCATGACGTCGCTCTCACTACCGACGGCCAGAAACTTACCGTCCTTGATCGCCACGGCCTGAGCGGTGGGATTTTCGCGATCGACGGTATGGAATTTACCGTTGCTGATGATCAATGATGCGGTGTGACTCATAACGTTTTCCTTTAATGGCGGGTGAGCCATTGGTGAAACAGACGGGTAACCAACGGCATCCACAGGAAGACCACCAGGGCGACAACGCTGGCATCATTGAGTAAATGCCCAGCCAGTGTGCCGCTCAGTCCCGGCAGTAACTTGCCCCAAAACCAGGGCACCAGATTGGTCGAAGGGAAGATCACCAGCAGGGTGATTAAAAACTGTTTCCATTTGGCCGGTGGGCGTACGTTGGCGCTGGCAGGTGTGAACCAGAACTCGGCTCCGGGGCGGATCTCAATATGATCGCTCTCCAGCAGCAGTGGTGTGACTTCTTCGATATATTTCAGACGCTGCGGCGAGTGGATCCAGCGGTATAAATTGTCCAGATTATCGAAGCGGACCAGCACCGTATAAGCCTGCTCACTGCCGGAGGGGCGAATGACGTTAACGCCTAGATGGCCGTCAAACCGGGCGGCATCGGGCATGATGCGTTTTAACCAGGCTTCATAGGCTGGTTCCTGGCCGGGTGTCAGATGGTGAGTGATCACCAGCGTAACGTGTTGCTGATGGGACATGGATCCAACTCCTGAAAAATCCCGGCACATGGCCGGGAGGGTATTGCGGTCAGTCAAGGTGAGCCCTGCGCGGTTTTACTTGCCGTTGCGAGCCGGAGCGTGATGCACCAGAGTGTAAGCATAGTCAACGCCCATCCCGTAGGCACCGCTGTGTTCACGTACCAGATCCATCACCGCATCGTAGGTTTCCTTGCGTGCCCAATCGCGTTGGTACTCGAGCAGCACCTGTTGCCAGGTCACCGGAACCGCCCCAGCCTGTACCATGCGATCGATAGCGCGCTCATGAGCATCCACTGAGGTGCCGCCAGAGGTGTCTGTAACCACATAAACCTCATATCCGGCTTCCATTGCCATCAATGCCGGGAAGGTCAGGCAGACCTCGGTCCACAGGGCGGAGATCACCAGTTTTTTACGGCCGGTGGCCTCGACGGCTTTAACGAATGCCGCATCTTCCCAGGAATTCATCGAAGTACGTTCAATAGGGGTGAGTTCTGGATGCACCGCCAGCAATTCCGGCCAGATATAGCCGCTGAAACTTTCGCTTTCGACCGAGGTAAAAATAGTGGGAACATTAAAGATGCTGCCGGCTTTGGCCAGCGCTACCACGTTGTTTTTCAGCTGTTGGCGATCGATATTGGCCACGCCAAAAGCCATTTGCGGCTGATGATCGATAAAGATGAGTGCGGAATTTTTCGGATCAAGCAGTTGAAACTTCGACATAATGTACCTTCCAATTGTATTACCGTGAATAAGACGGATGCGCTGTATCAATGGAATGAATGGTAGGTAGGTGCCGTTTTCAAAGATAGCGTAGAATTTTTACCTTCTTGTTAAGTTTTTTTATCTATGGGAGAAAGGGGTGAGACTAAACCTGGAAGCGCTATTGATCCTGGACGCACTGGATCGTCATGGGTCATTTGCTGCAGCGGCTGCCGCGCTGTTTAAAACGCCTTCTGCCCTGAGCTACATGGTGCAGAAACTGGAGAGCGATCTGGCGATCACGCTGCTCGATCGCTCCGGCCACCGGGCCAAGTTCACCGCCACCGGCAAGCTGATGCTGGAAAAGGGGCGGATATTGCTACGCGCTGCGCAAGATCTGGAGCAGCAGGCGCTATGTGGAAAGTGGCTGGGAGAGCGATCTCACCCTGGCGGTAGATGCATCGTTCCCTTTTGCCCGGCTGCTACCGCTGATTGATGAGTTTTACCGTAATCACCACCACACCCGGCTGCGTTTCAGCCACGAAGTGCTGGCTGGCTCCTGGGAGGCGCTGATACACGGCTGTGCCGATATTATCATCGGTGCGATTTGTGAGCCGCCTTCGCGCGCGGGCTATGCTTTTAGCCCGCTAGGGCAGTTGGAGTATGTGTTTGCCGTCGCCCCGCACCATCCGTTGGCCGCCCAGCCGGAACCGTTGCAGAAAAGCAGCATCCGCCAGCATCGCGCAGTGGTGGTTCATGACTCGTCGCGGGTGAATTCGCCGCAAAGTCTGCACGTGCTGGATGAGCAGGATCAACTGACGGTATTCAGTTTTGAGGCCAAATTGCAGGCGCAGCTGGCCGGGTTGGGCTGTGGCTATCTGCCTCATTATCTGGCAGAACCTTATCTGAAAACCGGCCAGTTGGTCACGAAAAGCGTGGAGGCAGAGCGCGATAGCGACACCGCCTACTTCGGCTGGCGAGAAAGTGCCAGCGGCCTGGCCAGCCTCTGGTGGCGTGAGCGGTTGCAAGCTTATGCCGTGACGGGGCAATGACTCTGAAGGTTGGCAAGGCAGGGTAGGTTAACGCATAGCCTGTTGTTGCCCGCCAGGATTGTTATCCACGCAGCTAACGTCATGATGCTGATTTTTAACTTTGCTTTACCACTTTTGTTATTTTGAGCGCCGATCCGCTTCGCCGATACTGAGAAAAATAGCCTCAGCGAGCCGGAAAATGCCCTCAGCCAAACCCCATAGTCACTATCTGCATGGCGAACAACGAGCCTGGATCCAACAGCTTAACCGGCAATGGATCTGGCGGTTGGAGCTGCCGACCTGGGGCATTATGCTGCTGGTTTACGGTAGTTGGTTCGGCGTGGTGCATTACTGGCAGCTGCTCGGCCCCTGGCTGGGCGCACCATTGCTGACGTTGGCGACTACCTGGTATCTCTCTTTGCAGCATGAGCTGATCCACGGCCATCCCACCCGGTGGCCGCGGCTCAACCAACTGTTCGGCCTGCTTCCCCTGGCGGTGTGGTATCCCTACGGGCTGTACCGCGACAGCCATATTCAGCATCATCGCGACGATCATCTGACCCAACCTGCCGAAGATCCGGAAAGTTACTATTTCAGCCGGGCGCAGTGGCAACGATTTCCTGTTTGGCTGCCTCTGTTGGCCAAGGTGCGTAATACCCTGATTGGCCGGGTCACGCTTGGCCCGGCCTGGGACATTATCACCACGCTGTCCAACGCTCTGAAAGCCATATTGGCTGGTGATCTGCGGACCTTGACGATGTGGCTGGTACACGGCGCACTGTTGGTAGCTCTGCTTGCCTGGCTGCAAACGCAGGGCATTTCTGCCGCCTTTTATCTGCAGGTGGTGAGCTACCCGGCGCTGGGTTTGACCAAGATCCGTTCGTTTTATGAGCATCGCGCGGTGGACGCTCCGCAGGCACGTTCTATTATTAATGAGGCCTCCTGGCCTTGGCGACTGCTGTTTCTCAATCTGAACTATCATTTAGTGCACCATGATTTACCCGGTTTGCCTTGGTATGGGCTGCGAAAAGTCTATCTGGCAGAGCAGCAGGCCTACCGGCAACGCAGCCAGGGGTTTGTGGTGCAGGGCTATGGCAACTGGTTTGTCGATCATGCCGTGACGCCGATTGCCGTTGAAGTACACCCGTTTGAACAGGAGAGAGTCGAGAAGCAGCATGTGATAGGCTGGACCCATACCGCGCAGGATTTTCCAATCGATCTGGCGAAATAGCCGGAAAGTATCATCAAAGAGGATAAAGCATGGCTATTACCCCATTACGCGCACGTTTTTTGGCATTGGCATTGACCGTTCTGGCGGGAGCCTGCGGTGTTGTACAGGCGGCCGATACGGTACGCGTGGGTTCTAAAATTGATACCGAAGGCTCGCTGCTTGGCAATATCATTGTGCAGGTGCTGGAAGCCAACGGCATCAAAACTACCAATAAACTGCAATTGGGCACCACCAAGGTATTACGTGGTGCCATCACTTCCGGCGAGATTGATATCTACCCGGAATACACCGGTAACGGTGCCTTCTTCTTCTCCGATGAAAAAGATCCGGCGTGGAAAAACGCTCAGGCCGGGTTCGAGAAGGTGAAAAAGCTCGACTATGACCAGAACAAGATCGTCTGGTTGGATGCCGCCCCGGCTAACAACACCTGGACGATCGCCGTCCGCCAGGACGTGGCGCAGGCCAACCATCTGAAAACCCTGGCAGATCTGGCCAAGTGGATTAACGACGGTGGTAAGTTCAAACTGGCGGCATCGGCAGAGTTTATCGAACGCCCGGACGCGCTACCGGCCTTCCAGAATGCTTATGGCTTCAAGCTTAATCAGGATCAGTTACTGTCACTGGCTGGCGGTGACACGGCGGTGACCATCAAGGCGGCGGCGGAACAAACCTCTGGGGTGAATGCGGCGATGGCGTATGGGACCGATGGCCCGGTGGCCGCGCTGGGCCTGCAAACGTTGGAAGACCCACAGGGCGTACAGCCAATTTACGCCCCGGCTCCGATTGTTCGTGAGGCAACGCTGCAACAGCACGCCAATATCGCCGAACTGCTCAAACCGGTATTCGCTACGCTCGACGGCCCAACCTTACAGCAGTTGAACGCGCAGATCGCCGTAGAAGGCCAGGATGCCAAACAGGTGGCGGTCAATTACCTGAAACAGAAAGGGTTGATTAAGTAACCTTGATCCCGCCGACCGGGCAGCGGTGAGCGACCCAGTCGGCAATATTACCGCCTGAAAGACCAAGGGGATGCCCGGGTACCGGGGAGTGATTTTGATTATTGTCTTGAAAAACCGTGTATTACTGACTCTGTTTGTTTTGCTGCTGCTTGCGGCCTTTGGCCTGCCGTTCCTCAGTTATGCTCCTAATCGCCTACTGTCTGGCAAGAGTATCTCTCTGATTTCACTGTTGCACGGCCCCGCGCTGTGGCTGCTGCTGCCATTATTGGTGTTTGCCGTGCTCAGCCTGTTGACCCCCACGCGCAATCGGGCGCTGCTGACCGCCTGCGTTGCCGCTGTTCTATTGGCGATGATCTTTTGGTTGAGCGGCTATACCGCGCAGCAACTGGCATTGCAGGGCTCACCGCTGGCACGTACATCCTGGAGCAGCGGCTGTGCGCTAATGGCAGCATTGAGTGGCCTAATCGCCGCAGATGCCATGATGCGGATCACTCCCTCGCACCTGTGGCGTATTCTGGGTAACGTCTTGGTGCTGCTACCTGCCGCGCTGCTGCTGTTTACCCATCAGTTGGACCAGCTTTCCCTGCTGAAGGAGTACCACAACCGGCAAGAGGTATTTGACGCTGCATTACTACAGCATTTGACCATCTTGCTGGCTACCATGGTACCGGCTCTGCTGATTGGTGTGCCGTTGGGCGTGCTGTGTTTTCGTTCAACCCGCTGGCAGGGTCCCATCTTCTCCACGCTGAATATCATCCAGACCGTCCCTTCCATTGCGCTATTTGGCCTGTTGATCGCCCCGTTGGCCGGGCTGGCGGCGGCGCTACCTTGGCTGGCGAACTTAGGCATTAGCGGTATCGGCATGGCCCCGGCGATTGTGGCATTGGTGCTCTATGCCCTGTTGCCACTGGTGCGCAGCGTGGTCGCCGGTTTGCAAAGCGTGCCCGCCAGCGTGATTGAGTCCGCCAGCGGCATGGGAATGACGCGCGGGCAGATTTTCTTTGGCGTCCAGCTGCCACTGGCAATGCCACTGTTCCTGACCGGCGTGCGTATCCTGGCGGTACAAACCGTGGGAATGGCGGTGGTGGCAGCGCTGATTGGTGCCGGGGGTTTTGGTGCGATCGTGTTTCAAGGATTACTCAGCAGCGCACTGGATCTGGTGTTGCTCGGGGTGATCCCGGTGATCGCCATGGCGGTGATCGTCGATTCGCTGTTTAAATTCATAATTTCAATGTTGGAAGTGACTGCCAGATGATTAACTTTGACCGGGTAAGCAAAATTTTTCAGGGGAAACCGGCGGTGGACGATCTCTCGTTGAGCATGGCGGAAGGGGAGTTTACCGTGCTAATCGGCACTTCCGGCTCAGGCAAATCCACCACGTTGAAGATGATCAACCGCCTGATCGAGCATGATAAAGGCAAGATCAGGTTTGCCGGTGAGGAGATCCATAAGTTCAAACCGCAGGATTTACGCCGCCGAATGGGCTATGCCATCCAGTCGATCGGTCTGTTCCCCCATTGGACGGTAGAAGAGAATATTGCCACGGTACCGCAGTTACTGAAGTGGCCAAGAGCACGGATCCGCGATCGGGTGACTGAGCTGATGGAGCTGCTGCAATTGGAGCCGGAGCTGTTCCGCCGCCGCTATCCACATCAGCTTTCCGGCGGACAGCAACAGCGGGTTGGGGTGGCACGGGCGCTGGCCGCCGATCCTGAGGTGTTGCTCATGGACGAACCCTTTGGTGCGCTCGATCCGGTGACCCGGGCCTCGTTGCAGGCTGAGATTGCCCGTATTCATCAACTTTCTGGCCGCACCATCGTACTGGTGACGCACGATATCGATGAGGCGCTGGGGTTGGCCGATCGGATCGTACTGCTCGATCAGGGGCGAGTGGTGCAGCAGGGCACTCCGTTGGCGTTGCTGACCAACCCGGTGAATGATTTTGTGCGTGACTTCTTTGGCCGCAGCGATAGGGGGATCAAGCTGTTGGCGTTGGGCACGGTAGCCGAAAGGGTGCGGCCGGGTGAGGCGGAAGGGGAACCCATCCAGGCCATGATGAGCCTGCGTGAGGCGCTGTCGGTGTTTGTTGCCCGAGGCTGCGAACGTTTGCCGGTGGTTGACGAACAGGGGCAAGCGCTTGGCGTGTTGCATTTCAGCGATTTGATTACACACAAGGCGCTATCATGAACATCACGCGCTGGTGGCGCGATCCGCTGCCGTGGACATTTGCTCTGCTAGTGGCGTTGGTCTTCGGCATGAACCATCTGCACGGCCTGTTTGCCGCTTGGTTCCCACAGTTGGAGCGGCCGGTGTATCAGCAGGACAGCTTTTTCTCGCTGGTTGTTGCGCATTTATCGCTAGTAGCCGTATCGAGCCTGATTGCGGTAATGATTGGCGTAACCGCTGGCATTGCGGTGACGCGCGGTGCCGGGCGGGAGTTTCGCTCATTGGTGGAAACCGTGGTTGCCGTTGGGCAGACTTTTCCACCGGTTGCGGTATTGGCGGTGGCGGTACCGGTAATGGGCTTTAGTGAGCAGCCAGCGATTATTGCGCTGGTGCTGTATGGTTTATTACCGATCCTGCAAGGCACCTTGACCGGGATAGAGTCGGTTCCGGCGGGCACGCGTGAAGTGGCTCAAGGGGTGGGGATGAGCCGCTGGCAAATTTTGTGGCGCGTTGAGCTGCCGTTGGCGGCCCCGGTGATCGTCGCGGGGATCCGCACTTCGGTGATTATCAATATCGGCACGGCGGCCATAGCCTCAACGGTGGGCACCAAAACGCTGGGAACGCCGATCATTATTGGCCTGAGTGGCTTCAATACGGCGTATGTGATCCAGGGAGCGGTGGTAGTGGCGTTGTTGGCGATCATTACCGACATGCTGTTCGAACGCTGGGTACGCTACCTCACCGCCTGGCGTCAGCAACGGCTGACTGTCTCAACTTCTGCGGGGTAACTTCCATGGCGATAGTCTCTTTACCGATGTACGGCGTTAGCCACCAACAGGTGGAACCGTTCTGGCAGGCGCTACGCGATAAGCTGCGGCAACTGGGGATGGCGGAGGTTCCCCAGACGCTGAGTTGGCCGCAGGATCTGCCGCAACACTGGCAACGGCCGGATCTGCTACTTAGCCAGACTTGCGGTTATCCATTGGTGACGGTGTTACCACAGGTACAGTTGGTGGGGACTTACCATTACCGTGTGGAAGGTTGCAGCGGAGCGAACTACAGCAGTTGGCTGGTGGTGCGTGAGGGGGAACCGGCAGAGCGACTTGAGGATTTCCGCGATCGCGTGGTGGCGTATAACAGCCGGGATTCACAGTCGGGGTATAACAGTCTGCGAGCCTTGATTGCGCCGCTGGCGCAGGAAGGGCATTTTTTCCGCCAGGCGATCGCCTCTGGCAGCCACTATCGTTCACTGGAGATGATCCTGGAGGGGCAGGCGGATATTGCGGCCATCGACTGTATCAGCTTTGCCCTGTTGAAACGGGCACGGCCACAAGCCGTTGCTGGCCTGAAGATTATTGGCCGTACCGCTGCGGTACCGGGTTTGCCGTTGATCACGGCGGCCGGAACGCCAGACTCACAATTGGCAATCCTGCGCACCGCGGCCAGTGCCATGGTCAACCATACGGCCAGTGAAAGCCTGCTGATCGGCGATTTTAGTCTGGTGCCGCGTACTGCTTATCAGCGGGTGGCCGAGCTTGAAAGGCTGGCGGCCAACGCTGGCGTCACGGCGTTATAAAGCGGGTTATTTCGCTTGGATAGTGGCCGTTGGGGCACTATCGGTAGCGGCATCGCTGGTGGTTGTGGTCTCTTCTTGTGGCGTGGTGGAACGGGTGTACATATTCAGCCCGGCCAGAAACACGCCGCCCAGAGAGCCGAAGGCGCATAAGGCGATGACGATGAGGAACGCTTTTTTCCGCATAATGATGATTTCGCAGGTTGTCCAGAACAGCGGGAATTATAGCCCCTTCAGCGGGTGAAACAACACTCGTTTAATTGGGGGTATGTTGCTTCAAGTTTTGTTGCGGTGCAGTGCTCAGACGCGGGAGTTAATAGGTAGCACATTTGGTCCCCTCTCCTGTTGGGAGAGGGTAAGGGGGGGGCATTTAGTTGACCTGTTGTGCCTTGGCCGGGCGGGCAAACAGGTATTTACCCAGCGTCACCAACACCACCGCCGAGACGATAATCACCAACGCCAGCCACTCGCGCGGGCCCAGGGATTCGCCAGCAAAACCGACGCCGAGCAGCACCGCCACCACCGGATTGACGTAGGCATAGCTGGTCGCTACCGCTGGGCGTACGTTTTTCAGCAGGAACATATAGGCGCTGATCGCCAGCATTGAACCGAAAACAATCAGATAACCGAGCGCCATAAAGCCGCTGAAGGTGGGCATTTTATCCAAATGCTCACCGCTCAGTTGGCTGGCGATGGTCAGCACCACGCCGGCCACCAGCATTTCTGCGGCACCGGCCATCGGCCCGGCAGGGAGTGAAATGCGTGAGCCGAGTACCGAACCAAAGGCCCAACTGGCGGAAGCCAACAGGATTAACAGCGCGCCGGTCGGGTTGCCCACCAGGTTATTGCCGGTGTTGAGCAACACAATGCCCACCAGTCCAAGGGCGATACCGGTCCATTCCAGCTTGGTATTGCGGATCCCCCAAAACATGCTGAAGCAGAGGGTGAACAGCGGAACCGTAGCGACCATCACCGCGGCAATGCCGGAAGGCACATCCTGATGCTCGGCTACCGTGACCAGGCCGTTACCCACGGCCAGCAACAGAATGCCAATGGTGCCAGCGGCGACCCACTGTTTCAGAGTGGGCAGGGCATGGCCCCGCAGCAACAGGAAAACGAACAGGATGATACCGGCAATCAGAAAACGAATGCCCGCCATCATCAAGGGGGGCCAGCTTGCCACCCCCACTCGGATAGCGAAGTAGGTCGATCCCCAGACAATATATAACGTAAACAGCGCCCCGATTAACGGCAGGAGATGACGATTTTGTTGGCTCAGCATGGGTTATTATTCGGTAGGGTGAAAAATCGTTAGGACACTCAGTAAACCTTAAGGCATGGCCGATAAGCAATGCTTTTCTACTCGTTTAGTGGTGTCGTGCTACCGGGGGAGGCTGCCAGTCCCTGGCCTACAATCAAGGGATTACGACTGGGAGATCTGGTAGGCGCAGCGGCGGGCACCGGTAAGAATATGTTCGCTGCGCTCAACCTTGGCTTGCAGCACCTCGGTAAATACGTTCAGCTCGGCGCGGCAAAATCCTTGGCAAACCGCCGCGGCGCTGCAGATGGGGCAGTGATTTTCCACCAGCAGAAACTCGCCGTCTTTCTCTTCACTCCACTCGGCCATATACCCTTCACGGCAACGGATAGCCGCCAGACGAGCAACACGTTCACGTAAATCGGCTGCACCGACCATCGCCTGTTTATAATTAATTAGGGTCTCCTGCTCTCGGCTGTCGATCAGCAGGTCCATCGCCTGTTCACCCAGTTTGTCACGCACCGTGCGCAACAGTTGGGCGGTTAATTCGGCATGGGCGTCGGGAAAGTGGGCGTTACCTGCGGCGGTCAACTGCCAGAGCTGTACCGGGCGGCCAACGCCACGGGTTTCTGCCTTGGCTTCCACCAGACCCTCTTTTGCCAGCTTGACGAATTGCTGACGAGCGGCTTCACCAGTGGTGCCGAGGACCTTTCCCGCTTCTGAGGCTTGCTGCGGACCGTGGGTTTTCAACAGCTTCAGCAAGCGGTCACTGACCGAATGTGCGGTGCATTCGCCATTTTCCAAGTTAATTCTTGACATATTACAGCGCCTCGCCCTTAATTATTCCAAGATATTGCTTGTTAAATTTAGCCTAATAGCAAGATCAACTCAATGCCATTCCTCTGAAAACAGGACGATAACCGTGATAACCGATGAGAACAGCCGTTGGAGCGATCTCTTTTCCGGCAAAAATGCCGCCAGTGCCATCGCACTGTCGCTTGGCGTCGCTTTGCATGCGATCAATATTCTGGTGGCGACCACCATTTTACCTTCGGTGGTGCAGGACATCGGTGGGTTGGATCTCTATGCCTGGAACACCACCTTGTTTGTGGTGGCCTCGATATTAGGCTCGGCACTGTCGGCACGTTTGCTGAGTGGCTACGGGGCGCGTAGCGCTTATCTGGTGGCGTCGCTGTTCTTCATCGTGGGAGCGATGCTGTGTGCGCTGGCCCCTTCCATGCCGGTGATGTTGATTGGCCGCACGGTACAGGGGTTTGGCGGTGGCCTGATCTTTGCCCTGTCCTACGCGATGATTAACCTGGTGTTTGAACAGAAACTCTGGCCACGCGCCATGGCGTTGATCTCCGCAATGTGGGGGATCGCCACGTTGGTGGGGCCAGCCGTCGGCGGGATTTTTGCCGAATTGAACGCCTGGCGCTGGGCGTTCGGTATTCTGCTGCCGATCATGGTGCTGTACGCCGCTTTTACGTTCCGTATTCTGCCCAAGGGTAAACCGCAGCAGCGGCCAACGCCGTTACCGCTGATGCAGTTGTTGCTGCTGGCTGGCGCGGTATTGGTGGTGTCGGCTGGCAGCCTGGCAGAGAGCGGTTGGCTAAACGTGGGCGGGATTGTGCTGGCGTTGTTGTTGTTGATTGGGCTAATCCGGCGTGAGGGACATTCCCGAGCTCGTCTGTTGCCACATCAGGCACTGCGTCGTGGTTCGGCGCTGGCTTCGCTGTACGTGACAGTGACTTTGTTGGTGATCGGCATGACCAGCGAGATCTTTGTGCCTTACTTCTTGCAAACTCTGCATGGTCAGTCACCACTGATTTCCGGTTATATTGCCGCCACAATGGCAGCGGGTTGGACACTGTCAGAAATCCTTAGCTCCGGTTGGCGCGGCGTGGGGATCCGTTTGGCGATAATCAGCGGGCCGATCCTGGTGCTGCTTGGTTTGCTGGGGTTGGCAGTGCTGATGCCAATTCCTTCTAACGGCCACTGGCAGGCACTGGGGCCGATCGTGCTGGCTTTGACGTTGGTCGGTTTCGGGATCGGTTTTGGTTGGCCGCACCTGCTGACGCGCATTTTGCAGGTGGCCCCTCAGGCCGATAAGGATATTGCCGGGGCTTCCATTACCACGGTGCAACTCTTCGCCACGGCGTTTGGCGCGGCATTGGCGGGGATGGTCACCAATCTGGCCGGATTTACCGCGCCGGGCGGGATCGAGGGCGCGTCCTCCGCTGCTCATTGGCTGTTCCTGCTGTTTGCCTTGGCCCCGCTGTTGGCGATCTACAGCGCCTGGCGCAGTGCGGCCATTAGCCAGCCTGCCGAGGATCCGAGCAATTTTGTACAAACGCCTGGTTCAGGTGAGTGCTAGAATGCTTTTCATTCAGCGGGGAAGGTAAGCATGGCGAAGAGCATGAGCCGGAAAGGGCGTCAGGAACAGGCTAATTTCATGCACGTCGACGATCTCGGCGGGCTGGAAGTGTTGCAGGCCACCTATCGCCGCCAGACCTTCTCCCGCCACAGTCACGAGGGTTTCTGCGTAGGCGTGATTGACGAGGGAGCCCAGCGTTTTTACCGTACTGGCGGCGAGCATGTCGCGCCGTTGGGCAGTGTGATCCTGGTCAACGCCGATGATATCCATACCGGCAGCTCTGCCAGCGAAGACGGCTGGTCCTATCAGGCCATGTATCCCAAACCGGAACTGCTGGCGTTCTTATCCCGCGATTTGAAAACCGTCGCCGGGGCTACGCCCTATTTCCCTAATCCCGTGGTGCAGGACGCCGGGCTAGCCGGGCAGTTGCGATTAGCCTTTGGTATGATGCGCAGTAATGAAAACCGTCTGGTGAAGGAGACATTGGTGTTTTCGGCGCTGACCTGGTTAATGCTGCGCCACGGCAAAAGCCGCATAGTGCCTGCCGTGCAAAGTAAGGCACAAAGCCAGATAGCGCGGATCAAAGCCTTTCTGGATGATTTCCCCGAGGCCAATATCTCCCTGCTTGAATTGGCAGAGAAAGCCGGGCTGAGCCCTTATTATTTGTTGCGTCAGTTTCAACAGGTGACCGGTTTACCGCCTCATGCCTACCAGATCCAGGCGCGTTTGCGTAAAGGGCGCCAGCTGTTGAAAGCGGGCAATGGCGTGCTGGAAACGGCACTGGCCTGCGGTTTTCACGATCAGAGCCATTTCCACCGTCATTTCCGCAAGTCCATCGGCGTGACGCCCGGTGACTATGTCAAATCGTTAAGATAAATACGCAAGCGTATACAATACTCGCTCTCTTTCCTGCGCTATGCTACTTCTTCGTTCGAAGGAGAAAAGAATGACTTACCAATCAACACTCACGGAGCCGCCAACGTTGCGCCTGCGTCCGGCCTTGCAAGGGGCCGTGTCGATTCTGCCGCTGTGCCTGGCGGTATTGCCCTGGGGGATACTTGCGGGGTCAATGGCGATCCAGAGTGGCCTGACGGCGGCCGAGGGGCTGGGGATGTCGGCGATTGTGTTTGCCGGAGCCTCGCAACTGGTGGCGATGGGGATGATCAAGACCGGTGCCGGTATGCTGGCGATCCTGATCTCCACCTTTTTTGTCACCGCCCAGCATTTCCTCTACGGTCTGCGCCTACGGGAATGTATTGCTCCGCTACCGCTGCGGTGGCGGGTAGCACTGGCGTTTTTGCTGACCGATGAGCTATTTGCTCTGACGGGGGATCATGGTCCAGCGCGCTTTAACCGTTGGTATGCACTGGGGGCAGGGCTGGCGTTTTATTTGAGCTGGTTCTTGGCCACCTTGCTCGGCGTAGTGGCGGCCAGCAGCATTGATCTCGATAGCTACGGTCTTGATTTCTCAATCGCGGCGACCTTTATCGCCATTATTGTGCCGTTGATACGTAATCTGCCGGTGCTGGCCTGCGTCTTGACATCCTTGGTGCTGTCGATTGGCTTGCACCATTATCAGGTACCTGGCGCTTTGATTATTACCACCGTGGTGGCGATGTTGGTTGGGCTGCTGTGCAGCAGGGGGAAAGAATGATCTGGCTGACCATTGTGTTAATGGGCGTGATCGTCTTCTTCAACCGCTACTGTTTTCTGGCACCTGGCCTACCGGTGCGCTTATCGCAACGGATGAGAACTTTGTTGAGCTTCTCGGTACCCGCGGTACTGACTGCCATCTGCGGACCAATCATCGCCTTCAACGGGGATGAGTGGCGCGCACTGCCCGAAAACCCTTATCTATGGGGAGCCGTATTCGCTATTGTTCTGGCCGTTTTCCTGCGCAATACGCTGGCGGTCGTGGTGCTGAGTATGCTGATGTTTATTCTGCTACGTACACTGCTATAACCCGTGCCTCAGAATATTCCCCCTGAATAATTCAGGGGGAAAGCATCAGATCGCCATTGTCATTTCAAACTGACGCAAAGGATCTTCACGCCAGCCAAGGTGCTGGAAGAAGGGGGCGATATCGTCCGGAACAAATACGTTGGCCGACAGCGCCAGCGGGGCAAACTGTGCTTGTAGTGCTTGCAACAGAAGGCGTGCCTGGCCTTGGCCGCGAAGCGCTGTCGGCACATAAATCATGCGCAGATGGCACTGCTGTGCGCCCGGTATCACCAAAGCAAAAGCCTGCTTTTCCAGAGTGAAGGCGCGCGGGGAGCCGGGCAGTTTATACAGCGACTCTGGGGCAATTAACCACGGCAAGCCATGTTGGCCGTCGGCGGTCATCTGCTGGGCAAGTGCCAACGGGTCGATCGGTTGCAAGGTTGCCGAGGGTTCCGGGGTTGCCAAGGGGGCGTGAAATCCCCATAGCGTGCGGGTGATGGCTAAGCCCACCTGTTGATACAGTGCCAGAGCCGCTTGATTACCGGCGATCACCTCCAGCGAAAGCCGGCGATCGCCTCGCGTATGGGCATCCGCAATAATGCGTTGCATCAACGTCCTGCCTAACCCTCTGCCACGCATTTCCGGGCGGATAGATAAGGCCGCCACACGGCTATGTTGGCCCCGGCGCGCGATCAGGGCCAGCGCCACCGGGTGCTGCTGGTGGGTGACGACAATGCTGTGGTTCAGGCTGAGGTCTTCGGCGGCAAAGCGGCTGCTAAAGGTTTCGCCGTCGATCACAAAGGGAACAATGTAGTTCTCGAAACAGTGGCTGAGTATTTGCGCCAGCTGCATGCTGCTGTAGTGCAAGGCGGAGTGAAACTCGAACTGGCTATCGATAGGCATGGCGGTTCCAAAGGCAGCGATGAGACCTCTATATCTAGCTGCGATTGGCCAATCAGGCAAGTATTAAGCTGTTTGTGTCGGATTTTTGAGCAATCATCGTGATGAAAAAGCCGGGCGAATTCGCCCGGCGAAGTCACTTCAGAAATAGCCGTAGCTATAAATTGCAGTAGTGGTTATGTGTCACAGCGTAAATCAGAACTGATAGGTCAAAGCCACGGCAATCACGTCGTCGTTTTTTAGACCTAGCTTGTTGTTGTCATCGAGTTGGTTGATTTTATAATCCACATAGGTGGACATGTTTTTATTGAAGTAATAGTAAGCACCCACATCAATATATTTCACCAGGTCGGTGTCACCGATATTTTCAATATCTTTAGCCTTGGATTGGACATAAGCCAGTGACGGGCGCAGGCCAAAGTCGAACTGATATTGCGCAACCACTTCCACGTTCTGGGTTTTATTGGCAAACCCGCTTACTGAGGTAGGGGTATTATTAATGGTCGCGGTGCCGGAAATTGGCGTCAGGTTATGGGTTTCCGCATAGGTGGCGGCCAGATACACGCTGTTGGCGTCGTATTTCAGGCCGGTTGCCCACACGTCGGCTTTATCCCCCTTGCCATAGCTGCTCTGTTTCTGACCGGTAGTCCGGTTAGAAGAGGCATAGGCGGCCGTAACGCTGACGCCATCGATGATTTCGTAGCTGGAAGACAGACCGAAGCCGTCGCCGTTAGCTTTGCTGTTGGCGCGGGCATCGTTTTCGTTCTTGCCCTGATATTGCAACGCGAACTTCAGGCCATCGACCAGGCCGAAGAAGTCGTTGTTACGGTAGGTAGCCACGCCGTTGGCGCGCCCGGTCATAAAGTTGTCGGTTTTGATATAGGTGTCATCGCCAAATTCCGGCAGCATATCCGTCCAGGCAGCAACGTCGTAAATAACGCCGTAGTTACGGCCATAGTCAAATGAACCAAAGTTTTTCACTTTCAAACCAGCAAAACCAAGACGGGTTTTAGTGTCTTTAGTGCCATCCGATTCGCTATGGTTGGCGGCGATCTGATATTCCCACTGGCCGTAGCCGGTCAGCATATCGTTAATCTGGGTTGCCCCTTTAAAGCCGATACGTACGTAGGTTTTATCACCATCATTGCTGGTATCGTCAGAGAAATAGTGCAGTGCTTTTACCCGGCCATAAAAATCAAGCTTGTTACCGTCTTTATTGTAGATCTCTGCTGCCTGTGCGGTCTGAGCAATAAAAAGTGCCGCAATAACGGCAAGAAGATTAGGTTTCATGGTGTTCCCTGCTTTGTACGATTGAAAGACGCTTATCATCAGCTGTATCGCTGTTTTACTTTACTGCCGGAGTTAGCGCAGCGAAGATTTTTTACCGCAGTTGTGTGATGTATTTATGACAGGTTAGGTAAATGGATATCGAAGGGTGAAAAATAATCCAGGAGAGGCGTTTTTTGTTTCAGAGGAGGGGGGCCTATTGTGCAAACATGCGAGGTTATACGCAAAAAAATCACTGTTTCACTGTGAGAGAAGGGGGGCATTGCGGTGCGTTTCGCAATGTTGGTAAGCCAACCGTAACTCGGGCTGACGCCGCGGGCGGTCTGTGGGACAATAGCGCCATCATTTCGTATAGATAAGAGTTGAATGGCGCTTTCCCCCGCAGTTAAAGATCAGATCGGCCAGTGGTACAAAGCCCTGCAGCAGCAAATACCGGATTTTATTTCCCGTGCCCCTCAGCGACAGATGATCGCTGAAGTAGCGAAGACTCTGGCCGGCGATTACCCTCGCCATCTGGCGATCGAAGCGCCAACCGGCGTGGGTAAAACGCTCTCGTACCTGATACCGGGTATTGCCGTTGGCCGTGCCGAAAGCAAACCGTTGGTGGTCAGTACCGCCAACGTGGCGCTGCAGGATCAGATCTACAGCAAAGATTTACCGCTGTTGAAAAAGATCATTCCCGATCTGAAATTCACCGGCGCGTTTGGCCGTGGGCGCTATGTTTGCCCGCGTAATCTCGCGGCGATGAGCACCGACGTGGTCGAACAGGGCGATCTGATGCTGTACCTGGACGAAGACGAGCTGGCGCCGTCCAGTGGTGAAGAGCAGGCGCTGTGCCAAAAGCTGGCGAAAGCCCTGGCGCGCCATGAATGGGATGGCCTGCGCGATCACTACCCGCTATCGATCGATGACCCCCTATGGGGCAAGCTGAGTACCGACAAGGCCAACTGCCTGGGGCGCAACTGCCACTATATTCGTGAATGCCCGTTCTACATCGCCCGCAAAGAAATTGAAACCGCCGACGTGGTGGTAGCCAACCACGCGCTGGTGATGGCGGCGCTGGAAACCGAGTCGGTATTGCCGAACCCGAAAGAGTTGCTGCTGGTGCTGGACGAAGGCCATCATCTGCCGGAGGTGGCACGGGATGCGCTGGAGATTGACGGTGAGATCACCGCGCTGTCAACCAACCTCCAGCTCGATATGATCGTGCGCCAGGTGGAACAGTGCATGACGCAGTACCGGCCAAAGAACCCGCCGGGGTTGGCCAATAGCGAACGGCTAAAAAACCACTGTGAAGAATTGCGCGAGCTGATCCAGATTTTTGAGCACCAGGCCAACGCCTATCTGCCGCCAGACAGCGGCAACGCCGAATATCGCTTCGAAATGGGTGAACTTCCTGCCGAAATGGTCGAGATCTGCGCGCGCCTGTTCAAACTGACGGACGGCCTGCGCGGCCTGGCCGAATTTATTCTTAACGACCTCACCGAGCAGACCGGCAAGCACGATATTGTGCGGTTGCATCGGTCCATCATCCAGATGAGCCGCACGCTGGGCTACCTGGAAGCGATGAGCAAGCTGTGGCGGCTGGCGGCGATGGATAAATCCTCCAATGCGCCGATCTCCAAATGGATTGCGCGTGAACTGCGCGATAACGTTACCCATCTTTATCTGCATTGCGTGGGCATCCGCGTCAGCGATCAGTTGGAAAAACTGCTGTGGCGCAAGGTGCCACACGTGGTGGTCACCTCGGCAACGTTACGCTCATTGAATAGTTTTTCACGGCTGCAAGAGATGAGCGGGCTGAGCGAGAAGGCGGGCGATCGCTTCGAAACGCTGTCTTCGCCGTTTAATCACGTCGAACAGGGTAAAATCGTCATTCCCAAGATGCGTTTTGAACCGGCGATGGCCAACGAGGCCGAGCATCTGGAAGAGATGGCGCGCTTTTTCCGTGGCGAGCAGGCCAGCGGCCAACATAAAGGGATGCTGATCCTGTTCAGCAGCCACCGTGCGATGCAGACCTTCCTCAGCTATGTCACCGATCTGCGTCTGATGTTGCTGGTGCAGGGCGATCAGCCACGCTACCGGCTGGTGGAAGAACACCGTAAGCGGGTAGAGAAGGGCACTGCCAGCGTGTTGGTCGGGCTACAGTCATTTGCCGAAGGCTTGGATCTGAAAGGTGAACTGCTGACCCAGGTGCATATCCACAAGATTGCCTTCCCGCCGATCGACAGCCCGGTGATCCTCACCGAGGGCGAATGGCTTAAATCCCTCAATCGTTATCCGTTTGAGGTGCAGAGCCTGCCAAGCGCGTCGTTTAACCTGATCCAACAGGTGGGCCGCCTGATCCGAAGCAACGAGTGCCACGGTGAAATCGTGATTTATGACCGCCGTCTGTTGACCAAAAGCTATGGTTCACGCCTGTTGGCGGCGCTGCCGGTGTTCCCGATCGAACAGCGCGAAGTGCCGGAAGCGGACAAAGCCCACAAGGCGGCATTGAAATCTGCGGCAGAGGCCGCCAAGAAAGAGAAAAAGCGTAAGAATCCGTTTGCTCGCCGCCGTACCCGCTGATTACAGCATTGCCTCAAAGGCGGCACTGGCAGGACAATCAGGCTGTGCGCTGTACATGACCAACCGCAGGTGGTTGTCTTCATCGACAATAAACGAGGCGTGTTCAAACGTCACTTCACCTGCCCCTGCAACCAGGAAAGTACGTTGCCCCTGGCAGCGGCCATGAATATCGTGCTGCTGCCACAGTTGGCGAAATTGAGGGGATACTTCGCTCAGAGCCTGAATGCGTTGCAACATGGTGGCATCTTGCGGGGCGCGGGCGTAATCACGGCGAAAGCTGGCCAGGATTTGCGGGGCCTGCTCCTGCCATCCCATCAACCGTTGATTGAGTTCGGGATCGGCAAACAGCATCCACAGCATATTGCGCTGCTGTGGCTGACGCTCAGCGATGGCAAACAGGCGGTCTGCCGCCGGGTTCCAGGCGATAATATCCCAGCTCAGGTTCATCACATAGGCCGGGCGCAGGGTAAGATCGTCCAGCAAGCGGCGTACCAACGGCGTGACCTGGCACCACTGGTGGCCTGCTATTACCGGGGGCCGCTGATGCGCCAGTAAAAACAGATGATAGCGTTCGGTCGCATCCAGCTTCAGAACCCGCGCCAGATCCTCCAGAAATCCCACCGAAGCATTGATTTCCCGCCCTTGTTCCAGCCAGGTGTACCAGGTCAGGCCCACGCCAGCCAAGGCGGCAACTTCTTCACGCCTTAGCCCAGGCGTACGCCGCCGCGTGCCGCTCGGAAGGCCAACGGCCTGGGGAGAGAGTTTTTCACGCTTCATACGCAGGAAATCTGCCAGCTCTTGACGGGTGCGGTTAAGGGTACGTGGTGGCATCGGCGGGTCCTGTTACTCTTGGTAATAGTATAATTGGCTATATAGTAACAGTTTAAAGCATGTTCCATACTGCCGCCATCATGTTATCAGGAGGCGTTATGGAGCATACCTTGTCTGACAGAAAGGCCGGATTACCGGGGCTGCCGGTGTTGTTACTCGGTGGGTTCGTCACCATGTTCGATTTGTTTGTGGTTAACGTAGCGGTGCCGGTGATCCAGCAACAGTTCAACGCCAGCTTTGCTGAAGTTGGGCTGATTATCGCTGGTTATGAACTGGCCTTCGGCATCTTGCTGATTGCTGGCGGACGCTTGGGAGACCGCTTCGGTCGGCGGCGTATGTTTAGCTATGGCATGTTGGCTTTTGCGCTGACCTCGACGCTTTGCGGTTTGGCAGGTTCGCTGTGGGTGCTGATTGTTGCCCGCTTTTTGCAAGGTGCGGCGGCGGCGCTGCTGTTTCCACAAATTTATGCCTTATTGCGCGTACTGTATGGCGAAGAGCAGCGGCGGCGAGCCTTTGCTCGTTTGGGGATGACGCTGGGGTTGGCGGCGATTTGTGGCCAGGTGTTGGGCGGTTTTATTATCGAGGCCAATATTCTGGGCAGCAGTTGGCGCATGATCTTTCTGATCAACCTGCCGATTGGCGTGCTGGCGGTGATGGCGGCACGACGTATTCCGGAGTCAAGGCTGGAGCAGGCGCAGCGGCTGGATGCTAAAGGTCTGCTGCTGGCCGCTGGCGGTTTGCTGCTGCTACTGTTCCCGTTACTGGAAGGCCCATCGCGTCACTGGCCTTGGTGGACCGTGCCGATGATGGTGCTGGCAGTGGCGCTGTTAGCCTGGTTTGTGCGTTGGGAACGGCAACTTGCCCGTCACTCCGGTGATGCGGTGCTCGATCCGGCGCTATTTCGCCAAGGTCACTTTGCCCGCGGCACGGTAATTGTGCTGGCGATTTACTCCACCGCATCCTCATTCTTTCTCTGTTTTGCCCTGCTGTTACAGGCCGGAATAGGGCTGACGCCGTTCCAGGCGGGTTGCCTGTTTGCTCCGGCCAGTGCCGCCTTTATGCTGGCCTCCTTTTTGGCTCCGGGCTGGGTGCAACGTTGGGGGAATATTGTGTTGGCAGGCGGGGTGGTGGTCTACGCCAGTGGCATGGTATTGCTGGTGGTACAGGTGTTATGGGGGCGAGCGTTCAGCCATCCGTTACAACTTTTACCCGGCCTGATGATTTTGGGCTTTGGCCAGGCATTGAGTATGACGCCATTGCTTAATTGGGTGCTTGGCTTGGCGAAGGAGCATCAGGCCGGTATGGCGGCTGGCTTGGTGTCAACGGTGCAGCAGGTAGGCGGTGCTCTGGGGATTGCGGCCAGCGGCATGTTCTTTGTTCCGTTGCTGGCCGGGGGCGCAGATCCACAGCATTATGCCAGCGCCTTTGCTGGTGCAATGGGTTACAGCCTGTTGGCGATGCTGGTTGCTTTGGTCTTGCTGATCTTCACCCATCGGCAGCTAGCTAGGGGCGATTAAAGCATTATTGCGCCGGTTTGCCCGGCGCTGCGTTGTAATTTATCAGTTATCACCGGAACCCCACTGCTACGGCGATCGCTGCTATAGCGACATAGATCCCCATTTTTCATGCCATGTATGACGGGGAATACATCATTCTATTTTATGCTTGCGGATACTTCCTTAATCCACTAGATCTCGCTATATCCGCAAGCTCTCAGCAATAAAATAAGGAGAACGTCAGCCATGTACCAGATAGCGTCATTCCGTGAAGACGATTTGGACGCCCAGATAGCCTTGGTGCGTGCCAACCCACTGGGGATGCTCATTAGCCAGGGACCCCAAGGGCTGATGGCGGATCCGATCCCCTTTCTGATAGATACCGATGAGCAAGGGCAACTGACACTCAGGGCGCATTTATCGCGAGGTAACCCACATTGGTCGGTGCTGCAAGCCGGGCAAGAATGCCTGATAGTATTCCAAGGGGCCGAAGGCTATATCTCGCCGGGATGGTATGAAACCAAGCGGCGCACTGGCAAAGCGGTGCCGACCTGGAATTATGCCGCCGTACACATGTGGGGAACGCCAACGGTCACGCAAGATAGCGCCTGGTTGCGTCAGTTGCTGACGGAACTGACGGCGGTGCATGAAGGTAACCAGCCGCAACCTTGGCGTCTTGACGATGCGCCTGCGGAGTATATTGCCGCCAATATCAAAGGCATTATTGGCATCGAAATCGCCGTCACCCGGCGTGAAGGGAAATGGAAAATGAGCCAGAACCGCAGCGCTGAAGATATCGACGGGGTGATCGACGGCCTGCGAGCCGGTGACGATTGCCAGCAGCAACTTGCCGATGAGGTTGAGCGCCGTCGCGGATAAGGTATGCTTAGTGCAAATGTTATCTGCAGGGCGAACGATGGATTACAGCAAAATTATCAAAGAAATAGGCCGTGGCAAGAACCATGCGCGCGATCTGGATCGGCAAACGGCTTTCGAGCTCTATCAGGCGATGCTGGCCGATGCCGTGCCGCCCCTGGAGTTGGGAGCCATCCTGATTGCCATGCGTATCAAGGGAGAGGCCGAGGAGGAAATGCTTGGCTTCTATCAGGCAATGCAACAGCAGGTGATGCGGTTGCAACCCCCACAGGGCCGCCCGATGCCGGTGGTGCTACCCAGTTACAACGGCGCTCGTAAACAGGCCAACCTGACGCCGTTACTGGCGTTGTTACTGGCCAGGGTAGGGTTGCCGGTCGTGGTTCACGGCGTAGTAAACGACAGCACGCGTGTCACCAGCGCAGAGATTTTCCGTGAGCTTGGGGTGCCGTGGTCTGAAGTACCTCAGACTGCCCAACGGCGTTTGGACGGCGGAGATGTGGTGTTTATCCCCGTGTCGGCGCTGGCGCCAGCGTTGGAAAAACAGCTTGGCCTGCGCTGGAATATGGGCGTGCGTAACAGTGCCCACACCCTGGCAAAATTGGCGACGCCATTTGGTGAGCAGGACGTGCTGCGCATCGCCAGCGTTTCTCATCCGGAATACGTCGAGCGCGTTGCCTCATTTTTCTGCCAGATCGGTGCACGGGGATTGCTGATGCATGGCACCGAAGGGGAGGCTTACGCCAATCCGCAACGCTGTCCAAAAATCCACTATATCGTCGGTGGTCAGCAGCAGATTTTGCTGGAACGGCCAGAACAGGATGCGTTGGCTGAGGTGCCTGCCGCCAAGGATGCCGCAACTACGGCGCGTTGGACGGAGCGTTGTCTGGCTGGTGAGGTTGCCATTCCCGAGCCTATCGCTCGGCAGGTTGCCTGCTGCCTGGTCGCTACCGGCCAAGTGGAGACATTGGAGCAGGGGCTGGTCAGGTTGCGATAATCTCCCTTATTACCTGCTATTACTCGGGGTGAATACCTTCGCTCCGAGTATTTATCACTGCTATGTTGGTTATTTTAAGTAAAAAAATCTCCAATACCAGACTATATATTACTAACCACTTAAATTATGGCATAAGCTGGTGGGATATGTGATAAGACGGAATAAAAACGTTTAAAACTCAGTGTATAACTTTAAAGAAGTAGATTACACTCAGCTCACCAGCTTTTGGGGTCTTGCATGACTTTCCATCGATGACGGAGGTTTGCTCCATCTTGGTTGTAAAAAAGGACTTGTAAGCTACTCTATCTAAATCATAAGAAGAGAAGCGCTTAAAATACATAGACGATTTTCCATTCTGTATTTGGGTTATAGATCACGCTATTTCACATTCGTGATTTGTATGTATTCATACAGTGCCAAGCGTAAGCTTATAGGTCGGGATTATGAGTAAATATGATGATGTCCAAGGATTTAAAGATAAGACAAATCTCAAAGGGATTGATTATAAAGAGTTTCCCCGAGACGATGTAGCATCGGCGCCGTATCGCTGGTCTATTGTTGAGCAGGTAGCAGGCAATGGGGGTGTCCCTACCAACAGCTCGCAGCCAACGCCGATCGCTGGTACGGATCTTTTTTCCAGCGCACCTTTAGCGGGCGAACCACCTGTACAACCCAAGACGGTGATAACAGAAAATAGCGCCTTGCCCGGCCACATTCCTCATAATTTTGATCGTTTCGCTCCTCCGGCGGAGCCTAAGCTTACCAAAAATGCCCAGCCGGAAAGCTCACGTCCCCTTCCTGCTCAGGGTAACCCTTTTAATTCGCTTGCAAGCACCCCATCGCCAGCCCCACAGCCAGAGAATCAACGTTTCAAGCAGATGTTCAGCAAGAAAATGTCGACTGCCGGTGAGGTGATGGATGCCGGTCGCAATATATTACTCAAACCACTTTTAGAGTCTATTGCCTCATGCCGTTAGTTTGTGTTTGTTCTCCGAAAGGAGGGGTAGGGAAAACCACGGTTACTGCTAATTTGGCTTATGCATTGGCCCGTAGCGGCAGTAAGGTGTTGGTGGTCGACTTCGACTCGCAGAATGCGTTAAGGCTGCATTTTGGCGTGCCTATTTCCGATAACCGAGGTTTTGTTGCTCAGTCGGCGAGTTTATCCGATTGGAGCCAATTTATTCTCAAGGTTGGGCCGAACCTGTTCGTTTTACCTTACGGTGACGTCACCGATGAGCAGCGACTTCAGTTCGATGACAATCTGCTCAATGAGCCAATGTTTATCCAACGTGGCCTGAGTGCGGTGCTGAAGATCCCCGGCATGGTGGTAATTGCCGATATGCCGCCAGGGCGTAACGCAGCAGTACAGGCCATGCAGGTCGCGGCGGACATGCGCATTATGGTGTTGCTGGCCGATACCGCATCGCTCAGTTTATTGCCCACTATTGAGCAGCATAAATTTATGAGTGCGCCCGCCAGCAATGAGGTCGGCGAGTATTATGTGGTCAACCAGAGTGACATGCGGCGTACGTTGAGCAGGGATGTGACCCATTTCTTTGAGCAGCGTTTGCAAGACAAACTACTGGGTACCATCCACCGCGATGAGTGTGTCCCTGAGGCCAATGCATCGCAACGGGCGATCATGGATATTAGCCCAGTGTCGGCTGCTGCATTTGATATTGAGCAGATCAGTAAAAAGGTCGCAGTAATTTTAGGGCTTAGTGTTGGAGATGGGACGTATCATCATACTACGTCTATTTATGGCTCTTCGTAAGGATTGTCTGGTTAGTTATGAATAAAATACTCTTTTATTTCTTACTGCTGTTGGCCTTACCTTTTATCCTGTTGATTATCATTGCCCCCATGAGCAGTGATAATCAGTATATCTTTGGCCTGATCTGCATTGCGATCGTATTTATCTTAGGGGTAAGTAAAAGCAAAAAAGTTACCCTGGTAATGATTGTGATGTCGACCCTGATGTCATTACGTTACATCTACTGGCGCGCGACAGAAACCCTGCATTTCAACAGTACTCTGGAGGCTGTGCTAGGTATTGCCCTGTTTATCACCGAGCTGTATGCCCTGGTGATATTGCTGTTTGGTTATATTCAGACCACCTGGTCATTAAAACGCACTATTGAACCGCTGCCCGACGACACGTCGCTATGGCCAACGGTAGATGTCTATATTCCTACTTACAACGAAAGTATGGACGTGGTGCGCGACACCATCCTGGCGGCGCAGTGCATTGACTATCCGAAAGACAAAATGAAAATCTACGTGCTGGATGACGGCAAACGTAATGAGTTTGCCGTATTCTGTGCCGATGCGGGCGTAGGCTATATTACCCGCAACAATAACCACCATGCCAAAGCGGGCAATCTGAATAACGCGATGAAAGTGACGCAGGGTGAATTGATCACCGTGTTTGACTGCGATCACGTGGCAACCCGCGCCTTCTTGCAGGCGACGGTCGGCAGCTTCCTGGTGGATGAGCGCCTGGCGTTGATCCAGACTCCGCACTACTTCTATTCCCCGGATCCGTTTGAACGCAACCTGTCAGAGGCGAGCAAAGTCCCTAACGAAGGCGCACTGTTCTACGGGCCGGTGCAGCAGGGTAATGATAACTGGAACGCCACTTTCTTCTGTGGCTCCTGTGCCGTGATCCGCCGTTCGGCGCTGGAAGAGGTGGGCGGTTTTGCGGTAGAAACCGTGACCGAAGATGCCCATACCGCTTTGAAGATGCAGCGCCGGGGCTGGAACACGGCATTCCTGGCATTGCCATTGGCCGCCGGGCTGGCTACCGAACGCTTGGGGTTGCACGTGATCCAACGTACCCGCTGGGCGCGTGGCATGACGCAGATCTTCCGGGTGGATAATCCCTTGCTGGGGCGCGGCCTGACCTGGCAGCAGCGTTTATGCTATCTGAACGCCATGCTGCATTTCCAGTACGGCTTACCCAGGGTGATATTCTGCGTGGCTCCGCTGGTTTATCTGCTGTTCAACCTCAATATCATTGCCTCCTCCGCCGGGCTGATTTTCGCCTATGTGTTACCGCATCTGGTGATGTCTATCTATATCAATTCCAGAGCCAACGGGCGCTATCGTTATTCGTTCTGGGGGGAAATCTATGAGACGGTGATGTGTTTCCATCTGGTGATACCAACCCTGCTGACGATGATCTCGCCAAAGCACGGCAAGTTTAACGTGACGGATAAAGGCGCGTTGCTGGACGTTAACTATTTCGACTTCCATATTGTCCGGCCACATATTATCGCCGTGTCCTTGCTGTTAATCGGTACCGCCTGGGGGGTGATCCGCCTGTTGATGCCGGATCACTATGGAGCCAACCCGCAGGTTATTATGCTGAACATCGCCTGGGCCAGCTTCAGTATGATTATCCTGCTGGCCGCCATTGCCGTAGCGCGGGAAACACGCCAGGTCCGAAAAACCATCCGTATCGATGCCACTTTGCCTGCGGTGCTGTATTTTGCCAGCGGCGCGGCGATGCGTACCGAAACCCTGGATCTTTCGATGGGCGGGGTCAAATTGAAAACGCCGGACGAACGTTTCCTCAACGATCCGATCGAAGAGGTGGAAATATCGCTCAAGTCCGGCGCCGTCAGTTTCCCGGTAGAGCTGATCGATGCCGACAAGTCGGTGACCCGCTTAATGTTCAAAGAGATGCCGATTGAAAAACGGCGGGAGTTGGTACGGGTGGTATTGGCGCGCGCGGATGCCTGGATCCAGACCAAACCTTTCCCACAGGATCGGCCACTACGTTCGTTGCTGGGCGTCCTGCGCTGCATTTTCGAGTTGTTCTATTTTTCCTGGCGCGATCGGCGGGCCAAAAAGCAGCAGAAACGGCCTGAGTTAAAGCGGGATAAGGAACAAGCCCTATGAGTCGGGTGAAAACCAAGTTGCCGACAGGCAGATCTACGTTCATTGCCCTGGTCAGCGGCCTGATGTTGGGGATGGGGCTTTCTGGTCTGGCGATAGCGGCCGATCCGCAGCCTGCAACGCCTTATGCCAGCGAGAGTGTTGAGGTACCAGGTTTTCCGACCTTGCCGCGCCCAACTGATGCTCCACCAGCGGGTGCAGTGCCGGGCAGTGCTGAGCAAACAGCTCCGCTTGATATCGCTTCGCCGCCGGCCACCGTTTTCAACCAGTCGGTTGCTTCTACGCTCAGCGTGGGCGAGATGGGGCAGAGCAATGGCTTGACGTTGAGCAACTGGCAGCAGCAGTCCGGTTTCACCTTTACCTTACCCTCGGATTGGGTGGTGACGGACGGCAATCTGGTGCTGGATCTCGAAATCTCCCCAGCGCTGATGGGAACCGATACCGAACTGCAACTGATGCTCAATGGACAACCCTTGAGCACCCAGAAGCTTAACCAATTGCAAGAAGCCAAGGTGAGTTTGCGGGTGCCAATCCCTGCCGCGATGATTGTGGCGCGCAACAACCTGAGTTTCAGCATCGGCAACGGCAGCAATGCGGCCATGTTGTGCGAAAAGGGGGCGGCCAATAAGTATTGGCTCAAGGTGCTGCCAACCAGCCAGTTGCATCTGGAAAACCAGGTGCTGAATATCAGCCCGAACCTTGGCCGATTCCCTAACCCGTTCTTCGATCCTCAGGCCATGCAACCCACCCTGGTGGACGTGATCTTCGGCCAGGAAAAACGGCCGGAAGAGGTGGCCGCAGCCGCTATCGTCAGCTCTTATCTGGGGAAAATTACGCGCCATAACAACCTGAACTTCCAGGTGTTGCAGGACAGCTTGCCTGAGCAGAACGGCATTATCTTTGCGCGCCCCGGCGAGCAGATTGGCCAGTTGACTCTGCCACAGGCCGATGGACCTACCATCCAGATGATTGATAATCCGCTGAACCCGGTTTACAAGCTGCTGCTGGTAATGGGGCGTAACGCCACCGAGATGCGCCAGGCCGCCTATCGTCTGGTCAGCCAGCCGTTGCCGGAGAAAACCGCGTCGCTGGCGGTGAAGCCGGTGACTATTCCGCTGCGCCAGCCCTATGACGCCCCGCGCTGGATCGATACCAGCAAGCCGGTCAGCTTTGATAAGCTGGTGGCCAGTAATGAGGAACTGACCGTCACTGGCGTTTACCATGATGCGGTGCGCATTGCTTTTCGTGCCGCCCCGGACCTGTTTATGTGGGATGGCAGAAACGTCCCGCTGCAAATCAACTACCGTTTCCCCACCGACAACTGGATCGATGAGAATAAATCCCAGCTCAGCGCCACGCTGAACGGCACCTTCCTGCGTAACCTTTCGGTGAACAAACACGGACTGCTGGAGCTGCTGTGGCACCAGTTTGGCGGCGACATTCGCCAGGAACAATACACCTTGGCCCTGCCACCGTATCTGATTTACGGCGACAACATGCTGGAGCTTTATTTCTCTATCGTGCCGAAAAACGGTACCTCCTGCGATCCGGCGGATAGTAATACCCTCAAGAGCCATATCGGGCCCAACTCGTATATTGATCTGAGCGATACCTACCATTTCACCGAGTTGCCCAATCTCTCGTATTACGTCGGGGCTTCCTTCCCATTCTCCAAGCTGGCAGATTTTTCGCAAACCGTGCTGTTAATGGCGGAAAAACCCACGGCCAGCGAAGTACGCATGCTGTTGAACCTGACCGCTCGCTCAGGTGCGGCTACCGGCAGCTCGATTGGCAACGTGGATATCCGCTTTGGCCTGCGGGGCAACGAGAGCGAGTTGGACGACTTCAAGGGCAAAGACGTGCTGGTGGTCGCCTCACTGGCGCAGAGCGCCTTCTATCAGCGGCTGTTGCAACAGGTGCCTTTTGCGCTAAACGATAGCGGCGGGCTGGTGGTGAAGGCGCAGTCTACGCTGGAAAAATTGCAGTCCTACCTGAAAGGTAACTGGCGAACCCAGGGCATCGACGCCGATCGCTATCTCTCCTCATTGACGGACTGGCGTGGATTTTTCAGCTTCCGTTCCGGTTGGGATCCGCAACGGGTGGTGGTGGTGGCTAGCGCCTCTTCCGACGATGGCTTGAACAAAATCTATGGCGATCTGAAATCGGCCCGGATCAACGCTGGGGTGCGTGGCGATCTGGCGGTGATCACCGATCAGAACGGCGTACGCAGTTTCCAGGTTGGCGAACAGTTCCCGAGCGGGGAACTGCCCTGGTATCTGATCTTTATCTGGTATGCCAGTAAACATGTGGTGCTTTTATCCCTGACTGGTTTGGGGATTTCCGTGGTGTTGGGGCTGGGGCTGTATATTTTGCTACGCAAGCACGCCGCCAAACGCCTGGGGAGAGATGCAGAAGATGAACGTTAAAGCACGTCTCGACCAGAAGCTAGACAGGAGCCGCCAATGAACCTATTGCTGAAAAAGAAACTGTATTGGGTCTCCCTGGCCGGGCTGACGATTTTTTCGGTGTCGGCGCTGGCGGATGACAATAACCCGGCGCTGAAAGCCCTGTTTCAACAGGCGGCTTACTGGCATGACAAATCGCATGACGAACTGGCTCAGGGAGCGTTGCAGAAAATCCTGTTGATCGACGAGAACAACGCCGAGGCAATGTATCTGCTATCCCTGTATGCCATGCAGGGCGGGGATAAGGCCAAAGCCGAAATCTGGCGCAAAAAACTGAGTGCAGTTGCGCCCAACGATCCCCGTCTCCAGGCGTTGAGTAACACCGAAGCCGCTCCATCGGTCTCCAAGAATCTGTTAGCGCAGGCTCGGCAGTTGGCGGCCAAGGGGGAGTTTGCCCAGGCAACTGCGGCCTATCAGGCGGTGTTCAACGGCAAGACACCAATCGATAACCTCGCCAACGAGTATTACCTCACCTTGGCGGGGTCACCCGCTGGCAGGCAGGAGGCGATTGATGGCCTCAAGCAGCGGCTAACTATTCAACCCAATGACTCGCAAACTCGCGTGGTACTGGGCAAGGTGCTGACCTATCAGGAATCGACCCGCCGTGAGGGGATCGATATGTTGGCAGCGATGGCCCCGAACAATAATGAAGCGGACCAGGCGTTGAAACAGGCGCTGCTGTGGCTGGCTCCGCTGCCGGCAGACAAGCCGCTGTATGATGCCTATCAGCAACGGCACCCGGAGGACAAGGCCGTGGCTGGCTATTATCAGCAGACTATTGCCGGTTCGGCCAAAGGCGTTGGGTTCTCCGAACTGAATAAAGGGGATCTGGGCGGCGCCAAGGATCAGTTTGCCGCTATCCTGGCGAGCAACCCGAATGATGCGGATGCTTTGGCCGGGATGGGATTTACGGCGATGCGCAGCGGAGACTTCGCGCAGGCAGAGAACTACCTCACCCAGGCGGCAAAACAGGGCGGCCCACAGAGTGCGCAGTGGGGAGCGTTGGCTCAGGAAGCGGCGTTTTATGCGACATTGGATAAAGCCAAGCAGGCTGCCAACGCAGGGCAATTGGATGAAGCCTTGGCGATCAGTGCGCCCTTGAGCCGAGCCACCGGGGATAAGGGCAATGCGGCGACGCTGTTCCGGGCCGACCTGGCTCGCAAGAAAGGGGATTTCACAGCGTCTGAGCAGATGTATCGCGGCTTGCTGACGCAAAATCCGCAGAATAATGATGCCAGGCTGGGGCTGTATTATCTGTTGCAGCAACAGCGTGATAAAGGTCCGGAAGCTGCGCAGATACTGCAAACTATTCCAGCCGATCAACGGCCTAAAGTCTCGCAGGCAGTGGCGGGAGTGAATGTCGATCCTCAGCGCAGGCAGGCCGAGGCTGCCATGCAGAATGGCGATCCGCAGCGAGCGATGATGATCCTGCAACAGGCGCTGGAAAAGCAGCCATCGAACGTTTGGGTGCGGCTGGATATGGCACGCATCCTGAACAAACAGGGGCAAGAGTTGCAGGCGCAAACCTTGATCTCCCCGCTGATGCAGGTTGGCGCTTCGCCAGACAGCCTGTATGCGGCAGCGCTGTTTGCCTCAGAACGTAACGACTGGCTGAACGTGTCCACCCTGATGGCGCGTATCCCGCAAGGGAGGCAGAACAGCAGCATGCGGGCTCTGGCGGCCACTGCATCGGCCAACCAGCAGCGGGCCAGTGCAGAAAGTTATCTTCGCCAGGGCAACACGGCCAGCGCAGCGGTCATCTTGCGGCAGTTGGCGCAAAAGCCGCCGACTGAACCCGCGGCCCTTGGGGAACTGGCAAAAGATTTGATGACGGTGGGGGATACCTCAACGGCGATCCAACTGGTGCGTGACAACATGCGCCTGGGGGTTAAAGGGAATGCGGGCGATTACGCGGCCCAGATCGCGGTGCTCAATCAGGCTGGGTTAAGCCAGGAGGCCGATGCCTGGCTGAATAACCCGGCGCTGCGGGCGCGCAGTTCAACCCGCGAGATTGGCCAACTGCGCAACGGCAGCGTGATCAATGAGGCGGATAAACTGCGTTTGCAGGGGCAGTACAGCGCCGCGTATGACAAGCTGATCGGCGCGCTGCAAAATGACCCGCAAAATACCGATATCATGCTGGCGATGGGGCGGCTCTATCAGTCTGGCAATATGAACAAAGAGGCCGGGCAGGTTTACAACTACCTGCTCAGCCGTGACAGTCTGAACCAGGGGGCGCGCGAAGGTGCCGTTGGGGTCGCATTGTCCGAAGGCGATGTCGATCGGGCCAAACAGTTGCTGCGCGGCTTGCCTGCGCTTAAAACGCCGGATCAGTTGCTGCTGGCGGCGCGCGTTGCTCAAGCGGACGGCAACTATCCACAGGCGATGGTGTTTCTGCGCGAGGCGAAAAACCGGGTCAATGGCGTAACAGGTGCTCCAGGCGGGGGGCCGGCAGTGATTGGCGGTTTGCGGCTGGCGGATAACCCGTTTGCCTCGCAGAGCACGGTATCGTCGAGCGTGAATACCTCCTCCTCGGCTTACGGTGAGGTGCTGCCTTGGCAGGTTGCTGCCCCGGGTTACACTAGTGCTCCTGCGGCGGTGGTGAAAAATCCTACCTTGCAGCAGATTGATAAGTTGATGGACGAGGTGCAGGACAAGACTGCCACCTGGGTTCAGGGAAACATTTCTCTGCGCGATAACAGCAGTGGTGAAAATGGCCTGAGTAATATCACGGAAGTGAGAAGCCCGATCACTCTGTCAGGCATGCCGTTCGATAATGGCAGGCTCAGTGTTGATGTGACGCCGGTGATGCTGAAATCCGGGACGCCATCCGACAGCGCCAACAGCCGTTTTGGTACCGGGGCGCTGCAACAGGCCAGGGCTATCGAGGCCGCAACTCAGGCCTCCGTCATTGCCTCACAGAACTCGATTGCTGCCGCACAGGCCGCCGATCTGCGCTATCAGCAACTGCATGCCACCCGCGATAGCCTGTGTTCTATTGACGCCACTTCGCCAGAGTGCGCCGCCGCCACGGTGGCGCAGGATCAGGCCTTTAACGAAAGGCAGACGCTGGCGGGCCTGGTGACGCAGCCGAAAACCTTTGGCCCTAACGATATCTATGCCGACTCACCGGGACAGCAGCAAGATACCGGGGTTGAACTGGCGTTAGCGTTAAGCGGCGACAGCTATAAGCTGGACGTGGGCAGTACGCCAATGGGCAGCGGCATCAGTTCGGTGGTGGGTGGCGTGAAATGGTCACCCAAGCTGACCGAGCACTCAACGCTGGATATGACGCTTGAACGCCGCGCGGTAAAAGATAGCCTGCTCTCCTATGTCGGGACCGAAGATACCATCACCGGCAAGAAATGGGGGGCGGTGACCAAGAACGGCGGCGGCGTAAATCTTGGATACGATGATGGCGTGCTAGGAGCTTACGGTGGCGCGGGATATTACAGCTACGTGGGTGATAACGTGGCAGATAACCATAGCGTGACCGGCATCCTTGGAGCCTACATCCGCCCTTATAAGGATGATGATAGCGAGCTGAAGGTGGGCGTTAACGTCAACTATATGGATTTTGACAAAAACCTCAGCTATTTCAGCTATGGCCAAGGGGGTTACTTCAGCCCGCAGGACTATCTCAGCATCTCGCTGCCGGTGGAGTACACCAAAAAGCAGAATAACTTCACCTATATGCTGAGCGGCAACGTCGGTTATCAGACCTATAACAATCAGGAAAGCCTGTACTACCCGAACGATCCGAATCTCCAGTCTCAACTGGAAAGCCTGGTCAGCCAGGGGTACGGCAAAGAGGCCAGATATGCCAGCGAGGACAAGAGTGGCATTGGTTACAGCCTGAAGGCGGGGGGAACCTATAAGGTCACGCCAAGCGTGTTGGTTGGGGGGCAGTTGGGTTATGACACTTTCGGCAGCTATTCCGAGAGCACGGCTTTGCTCTATTTTAAATATCTGTTAGATGGAAAATAACCATGCAAGATATTAACACTACCTGGTATGAGCTTGATTATTATCGCCAGCGTCAGTTTAAGGCGGGTTGGCAGGATCTGATCGAAGTGGTGTTCTCCGGCATCCTGGCTTCTGCTGATGCTGCGGATAGCCGCGATTTTCTGCGTTTGATGGGGAGCAACCTGGCGAAGAAGCTGCCATTACCTGAGGCGGAAACGGTGGGAGAGTTGGAGGATGCTCTCAATGCCTTACTACGTCAGTTTGACTGGGGCAGGGTGCAGATTGAGGCGAATGGCGAACAGATGATCCTGACTCATTATGCCTACCCGCACAGTGCCGATCCGGCCAACGAGGACGTCTGGGCACTCTCTTTTGCCACGGTGCTTGAGGGGGCCTATGACGCCTGGCTGCTGGCTCAGGGCGGAGAACCGCATGTTTCCCTGCGCTGGCACAGCCCGGCCAAGGATAACACCCTGGTCTTTTGCTACAGAAACGAGCAACGCAGGTAAACATGATGACGAAAAGCAGGTTTGGTAGGCTCCACGTACTCCTGCTTTGGCTGGGGTTGATGTTTTCCCTTGGTGCGCAGGCTGCCGACAGCGGTTGGGGGCAATACAAACAGCGTTTTCTATTAGCTGATGGGCGGATTGTCGATACCGGCAATAACAATGTCAGCCATACCGAGGGGCAAGGATTCGCCATGCTGCTGGCGGTTTACAATGACGACCGCCCCGCGTTTGACAACCTCTGGCAATGGACCCGCAACACCCTGTATCGCCAGGATATCGGCCTGTTTTCCTGGCGCTATGAGCCGGGGAAAGCGGTGCCGATAGCCGATAAAAATAATGCCACCGATGGCGATATCTTAATCGCCTGGGCTTTGTTGAAGGCGGGGAAACGCTGGAATGTGCCTGCCTACTTGACCTCCTCGGCGCAGATTCAGCAAGCCCTGCTCAAACATACCGTGATCGACTATGCCGGATATCGGGTGATGTTACCTGGTGCCAACGGTTTCAGGCAAAACGGTTCGGTGATCGTTAATCCTTCCTATTTTGTCTTTCCTGCCTGGCACGCGTTTTACCAGGAAAGCCATTTGCCAGCGTGGAAAAAGCTCATCGACGATAGCATGACGATGGTCAGCAGAATGCGCTTTGGCAAACAGCATCTGCCCAGCGACTGGGTTACGCTTCAGGCCAATGGGCAAATGGCTCCTGCCAGCGACTGGGCGCCGAGATTTGGTTTTGATGCGGTGCGGGTTCCGCTCTATCTCTATTGGGACAAGGCTGACAGCCTGTCACTGAGTCCGTTTGCCAGCTTTTGGCGCGGCTTTGATCGCCGGGCGACACCGGCCTGGCTGGATGTGCTGAGCGGCCAGCGCTCCGACTATAATCAAAGTCAGGGGATGAGGGCGGTCAGGGATCTGACGGTGGGGGATCGGGGGCCGCTAAAAGATCGCCTGGCACCCGATGAGGATTACTATTCTGCCAGCCTGCACCTGCTGGCCTACTGGGCACAGCGCAGCCAACTCTAGTGTAACTTGGCGCTTTTCACCTCAGCGGCAAGCGCCTCGCCGGGCTTTATGCTATCTTACGCGCCAGAAAACCCTTTCAGAGAGCCCGTCACGGTGGAAAAAAAGAAAAGTTTCCCGCAGCAGAAAAGCGGCCTGCATCCGCGCAATCGCCATCGCTCACGCTATGATTTCCCTACCCTGATCGCCACCTGTCCGGGGTTGGAACCCTTTGTGAAGCCCAACGCCTGGGGCGATATCTCGGTGGATTTCGCCGATCCTGCCGCGGTGAAAATGCTCAACCGCGCCTTGCTGATGCACTTTTATGGCATCGAACATTGGGATATTCCGGCCGACTATCTCTGCCCGCCGATCCCGGGGCGTGCCGATTATCTGCATCACCTGGCCGATCTGCTGGCGACCAGCAACGGCGGCGAGATCCCTCGTGGCAAAGGCGTGGCGATCCTGGATATCGGCGTGGGAGCCAACTGTATTTATCCAATCATCGGCCAGCGCGAATATGGCTGGCGCTTTACCGGCTCGGAGACCGATCCGGTCTCGCTGGGGGCTGCCAAGATGATCGTGGCCATGAACCCGACGTTAAAAAATACCGTGCGTCTGCGCCAGCAGAAACAGCAGGACTGTATCTTCAACGGCATTATCGGCGTTGCCGAGCGCTTCGATGCTACCTTGTGTAACCCGCCGTTCCACGGTTCCGAGCAGGAAGCGCGCGCCAGCACCCGCCTCAAGTTGCATAAGTTGGGCAAAGGGGCGGTGGCAGAAAAGCCGGTGCAGAACTTCGGTGGCAAGAACAATGAGCTGTGGTGCGAAGGGGGCGAAGAGGCCTTTGTGCGCAAGATGGTGGAAGAGAGCGTCGGCAAAGCGAAGAACTGCCTGTGGTTCACCTCGCTGATCTCGAAAAACACCACGCTGCCTGCCATTTATTATGCGCTCAAGCAGGCCGGGGCCGCTGAGGTGCGCACCATCGAAATGGCACAGGGGCAGAAGATTAGCCGCTTTGTGGCCTGGACCTTCCTTGATGCCGAGCAGCAAGCCGCCTGGGCGGCAGAACGCTGGCAGTAATTGCCCGACCGTTGCCGGCGATCGAGCCGGCAACGATTATTTATTCTGTCGTTCCTTTCATTCCGTCTGGCTTGCGTTATCCTCAATACTGTTAATAAATTCCCACGCTGTTCATTAGTTAAAAAAACAATCATTACATAGCTTAATAACCATTTTTATCCAGTTAATCTGGAGCATTGTCGTGCGCAATGTTCAGGGCGATAGCGCGCTTACAGGCGAGCAAGAAATGCAGAAAAATAGAGAGTGCTTGCCGTTAACTCCATCTGCCAGAAGGATTTACCCGATGTTTTTAAACCTCCGTCAGTCAAATAGCCCGTGGCATGCTGAATTGGCAGCCATTGAAGACGCGGTAGCGATGATCGTATTTAAGCCCGACGGCACCGTAATACGTGCCAACGATCTGTTCTTGCAAACGATGGGGTTTGAGCGCCAGGAAGTGATTGGTCAGCATCATCGTATTTTCTGCGATCAACGCTATGTCGCCAGCCCGGCCTATCAGCGGCATTGGCAAAAGTTAAATAGCGGCGAAGCTATTACCGATAATTTCAGGCGTATTCGCAAGGATGGTGAAGTAGTCTGGCTGCAGGGAACCTATACCCCGGTGTTAAATAAGCACGGTGAGGTGGTGGAGATCATCAAGATTGCCAGCGAGGTGACCCGCCGTATTACTCAGGCTCAGGAGCATCAGAGTCTGTTAGCGGCGTTGAATCGCTCAATGGCGATGATCACCTTCTCGCCAACCGGCATTATCCTGGATGCCAACGACAATATGCTCGAACTGATGGGCTATCGGCTGGAAGAAGCACGCGGCCAGGCGCACAGCATACTTTGTACGCCAGAGTTCGCCGACTCTGACGAGTATCATCAGCACTGGCAACGGTTGGCACAGGGGGAGTTTTTGACCGGGCGTTTCGAACGCCTCAACCGGCGTGGAGAGCGGGTATGGCTGGAGGCCAGCTATAACCCAATCATCGACACTGAAGGGCGGGTATTAAAGGTGGTGAAAATCGCCCAGGACATTACCCGCCAGACTTTCCAACAGCAGCATGAAGAGGAAATGGTGCGCAATGTCCATCATCTCTCCATGGGGACCGATAAAACCGCTGCCCAAGGGGCGATCATTGTGCAGCAGGCGGTGCAGGGGATGCAGCAGGTGGAGATGGCCGCACGGCAGACTTCGGACGTAGTCAGCGACTTGGGGCGCTGTTCGCAACAGATTGGCAATATGGTTGAGGCGATCCGCAAAATTGCCGCCCAGACCAATCTACTGGCGATTAACGCCTCGATCGAAGCGGCGCATGCGGGCGAGCATGGGCGCGGTTTCTCCGTAGTGGCTAATGAGGTGCGTACCTTGGCCGAACAGTCCCGTAAAGCGGCCAGCGAGATTGAGCAAGTCACCAAAACCATTCAGCAAGGGGTAACGGCGGCAATCAACAAGATGGTGACCTGCGTGGAACAGGCGGGAGGGGGCGTGGCGCTAGCCAAGGATGCCGGGGAGGTAATCAATCAGGTCAATGTGGGTATGCAGGACGTGGTCAAGCTGATGCAGGCGTTTACCTCGGTCAAACAGAGCGATGTGATCCACTGAGGTTTGGTATCTGATGCGGTTAAACGGGTGCACATGTGAACTGACCCCAAGAAGTTGGACGGTTTAAAATTAAGCAACCATCAAAGCCTGCGTTCTGTACTCCACAGGGCTCAGGCCTTTGAGCTTCTGTTTGATACGATGGTTATTGTAGTAATCTATGTACATGTCTATCTCTTCAGACAGCTGTTCCACACTCTCAAAGCGTTGTAAATAATACAGTTCAGCTTTCAGATGGCCAAAGAAGTTTTCCATTACCGCATTATCCAGGCAGTTACCCTTGCGAGACATGCTCTGTTCTATCCCATTTTCCTGCAACTGATGCTGATAAGCCGCCATCTGATAGTGCCAACCTTGGTCACTGTGCAGCAACGGCTTTTCTTCCGTTTTTAGCGTACTGAGCGCCTTATCCAGCATCGTTTTTACCAGACTGAACACAGGTTTACGGGACATCTCATAGGCAATGATTTCACCGTTAAACAAGTCGAGTACCGGCGATAAATACAGCTTTTTATCCGCCACCCGGAACTCCGTGATATCGGTCACCCACTTTTGGTTAGGCTCCAGAGCGGTAAAATCGCGCTGCAAGGTATTCGGGGCCACTTTACCGACATGTCCCTTGTACGAACGGTATTTTTTACGGCGAACGGGCGATTTCAATTGCAGCTCAACCATCAGTTTTTGCACGGTTTTATGATTTAGCACAGCCCCCATCTTTCGAAGAACACTGGTCACCCGGCGATAGCCGTAACGGCCTTTATGCTCGTTAAAAACAGCCATTATTTGCTGCTTGGTTTCACCATACTTATCCGGTGCTTGATGGCTTTTACAACAATAGTAATACGTACTGCGCGGCAGTTTTCCGGCCCACAGCAAAACCTCCAAACGGTGTTCTGACCTCAATGCTCTGATTATTTTTGCCCTTTTCGACGAGTCTGGGCTTCCTTCTGTTGCATCAAGGCTCTCAACTTTTTTATGTAATCATTCTGCGCACGTAAAAACTCGATTTCCTCCCGCATCTCTTCGGGGGTCAACTCATCAGGCGATTTATCGGCATGGGGGGTTTTGGGATGCTGACGCATTTGGCGACTACGCTTATTCAGGTTGAGGGCTTCAGCCCCATTCTCCCGATAGAGTTTAATCCAGCGTTCCACAGTAAGGTAAGAAGGAATATTGAATTTAGCGGCGACTGTCGCTAAAGAGAGCGGATTTAAAAGCGCGAATTCGACAACAGAGAGCCTGAAGTCAGGTGTGTAATGTTGCTTGCGTCCTAACCGCAGCCCCTGTTCCCCATGATGCTGATAAGCGGCAATCCATCTGCGTAGTTGGACATGGGCAATAGAAAACTTCTTAGCGGTCTGTTTTTGACCGCCGAGTCCGGCAAGATAGTACCGGACAACGTCAAGTTTGAACTGAAGTGAATACTTCATCAGAACTGTACCTCCAAATGTCAGATGTTTGTCCAACATTTGGGGTTCAGTTCAATGCTGCGCCCCTACGGCAGAACCTGTAATTGAGCAACATTGCCATCAATAAAAAGCCCCTTGCGGGGCTTATTATTATCGCTTCAGGAAACGTGCTGCAAGAACTCACGCAGGCGTGGGCTTGGCGGGTTGTTGATCAGGTCATGAGGGTTGCCATCTTCGGCAATCCGGCCCTTGTCGATAAAGATCAGGCGTGAGGCCACCTTTTCAGCGAAGCCGACTTCGTGAGTCACGATCACCATCGTCATGCCTTCTTCGGCCAGATCCTGCATGACCTTCAGCACTTCGTGACGCAATTCTGGATCGAGCGCCGAGGTTGGCTCATCGAACAGCATCATTTTAGGCTTCACCGCCAACGCCCGGGCAATAGCTACACGTTGTTGCTGCCCACCCGAAAGCTCGGAAGGGTAGTGGTGAGCACGTTCGGCCAACCCAACCTTGGCTAACAGCGTGTGTGCCAGCTTTTCGGCATCGGCCTTTTTCAAACCGCGTACGCGGATTGGGCCAAAGGCCACGTTTTCCAGCGCCGTCAGGTGCGGGAACAGGTAGAACTGTTGGAACACCATACCGGCTTCCTGGCGGATCAGGCGGTCGTCCACCTTCGGATCGTTCACCCTCAGGCCGTCGACCACCAGTTCACCGCTGGTGATCTCTTCCAGCTTGTTGATGCAGCGCAGCAGGGTTGATTTACCGGAGCCAGAAGGCCCGATGATCACCACCACTTCACCCTGTTTGATATGCAGATCGATATTGTGCAGCACCTGGGTCGGGCCAAAGTGCTTGGAGACGTTTTTAAATTCAATCACAGGATTTTCATCCTTCTTTCCAGACGACGCAGCACGAAGCTAAGCATCAGGGTAATAATCAGGTACACCACCGCAACGGCGCTCCAGATTTCCAGCGCGCGGAAGTTACCGGCAATAATTTCCTGCCCCTGACGGGTCAGTTCCGCTACACCGATCACGATGAACAGCGAAGTATCCTTGATGCTGATGATCCACTGGTTACCCAGTGGCGGCAGCATGCGGCGCAGTGCCAGCGGCATGATCACATAGCGGATGGTCTCGCGGCGTGACAGCCCCAGCGCCAGGCCGGCCTCTCGGAAACCGCTGTGGATCGACAATACCGCGCCACGGGTAATTTCCGCAATGTAGGCGCCCGAGTTGATCATGATGGTGACCACGGCGGCGGTGAAAGGATCGATGCGGAAATCGCTAAAGGCCATGGGCAGGGCGAAGTAGATAAACATCACCTGTACCACAATCGGCGTACCGCGGATCACTTCAATGAATACCAGTGCCACATGGTTGGCGATCCAGCCGCCATAGGTGCGGGCGAAACCGGCAACCAGGCCGATGATCAGGCCGCCAATCAGACCGAGGACCGAAATCCACAGGGTCATCTTGGCGCCTTCTAACAAAATTGGGATGGCGGGCCAAATGGCGCTCCAGTCGAATTGCATAATGTTATCTCCCGGTGATCCCAAGCAAGGGGATCAATAACAACAAAGCACAGGGGGCGGGTACACCTCCCCTGTGCTCAATTAATAACTTACTGGCTTATTAACTTCATCAGTTACTTAGGTTCGGTACCAAACCATTTTTTGTAGATTTCGTTGTAAGTCCCGTTGTCGCGCAGCGTTTTCAGTGCGGCGTTCACCTTTTCACGCAGCTCGTCGCTGCCTTTCGGGAAGGCGATGCCGTACTGCTGGGCTTCCAGGGAGTCGCCAACGGTTTTGAACTTGCCAGCCCCCGCGGTCTTGATGAAGTACAGGATGTTTGGCGTATCGTGCAGCACGGCGTCAGCACGCTTGGTGCCCAGTTCCATATAGGCGTTGTCGATGTTCGGGAACTGACGCAGATCTTTGGTTTTGATGTGCTGCTTGGCGTAATCCACCGAGCCGGTGCCGCTCTTCACTGCCACCACTTTGCCGTCCAGATCCTGGATGCCTTTCACGCTGTCATTGTTAGCGTTGACCATCACCAACAGGCCGCTTTTGTAGTAGCCATCGGAGAAGTCGATCGCTTTTTTGCGTTCGTCGGTAATGGTGATACCGGCCAGCGCCAGATCGACGTTCTTGGTCTGCAGCGCAGGAATAATGCCGCTAAAGTCCATTGGCTTCAGGGTGTAATCCAGCTTCAGCTCTTTGGCAATCGCCGCCCACAAGTCGATATCGAAACCGACGTATTGGTCACCTTGTTTGAATTCAAACGGCACGAAAGCGGTGTCCGTGGCGACAACCAGCTTGTCTGCTGCGTGAGAGCTAACGGCGAAGGCCAGGGAAAGTGCGGCCAGGGAAACTTTAAAAATAGACTTCATGAGAGGAATTCCTGTACAGGTTGCGGATTACCCATTTTTTATGTTGCATTTTGTGCTATGGAAGAATCGTGCCAAGTTTGCAATCATTATAAAAACAAGGGGTTGCGTTATGATGTTGGGTTTGGATAGCCAATTATAATTTTTATGCACCACTTGCGGGCACCAAAATGGTGCAGTGAGACCTTGGTGGTGCAATTGAGCTATCATCAACTAAACAATAGCCGGGAAACAACCGATAATTAACAATTATCGATCAATAATGATAACTAACTCTAACTTTATAGCCATAGTCCGATTTCATTTGGTGCAAACAGGCGTGTTTTGAAGGGAAGTAGGGTTAACGCAGCTGGCTGTCTTTGCTGCCCCGGCGATTGAACAGGCTGCTGGCAGCCTGTTTCTGATTGATGACAAAGTCCTGGCCGTGAGGCCAGGACTTTGATCTAATAAGGTCAGTGCAAAAAACGGACTGACTGCCATGCTCAAAGAACCTTCTCCCCATCAGTACCAGTTTGAAACCATTACCCTTGATGAACTGGTTCCCGAAGACCATCTGGTTCGTCAAATCGATGCCGCCATCGACTTTGAATTTATCCGCGATGCCGTTGCTCATCTCTATTGCCCCGATAACGGCAGGCCTGCTATCGACCCCGTTCGCCTGATTAAAATGATGCTGCTGGGCTACCTCTTCGGGGTCCCCTCCGAACGCCGTCTGGTCAAGGAAATCCAGGTCAATGTCGCTTACCGCTGGTTCCTGCGTATGGGGTTGACCGAGAAGGTCCCGGACGCCTCAACTCTCAGCCAGAACCGTATCCGTCGCTTCAACAACAGCGATGTCTTCCAGCAGATTTTTGACCATATCGTGTTACAGGCTCTGGGTCAGGGCATGGCCAACGGGCGTGTGCTTTACACCGACAGTACCCACCTGAAAGCCGATGCCAACCCGCGCAAGGCCGTGAATGAACTGCGCCCTGAAGGGGTCAGTGAATACTTCACACAGTTGAATGACGCCGTGGAGGCCGACAGGAAGAAACGCGAAAAAAAGCCGCTACCCGCCGCAAGAAAAACAACCAAAAACGACGCCGTTAAGAACACCAAAGTCAGCACCACCGACCCGGAAAGCGGCTTTATGCACCGGGACAACAAGCCAAAGGGCTTCTTCTATCTGGACCACCGCACGGTGGACGGCAAGCACGGCATCATCATGGATACGCATGTGACACCGGGCAATGTGCACGACAGCCAGCCGTTCATCGGCAGGCTGGCACGGCAGGTGGAGCGGTTCAACCTTGATACGGTCGCCGTGGGTGTGGATGCGGGTTACTTCACCGCAGCGGTGTGCCATCTGACGCAGGAAATGGGTATCACGTTGGTTCCTGGCTATCGCAGACCGCACAAAGGTCAGAATGACTTCCAGAAAAAACACTTCAGATATGACGAGGCGCGTGATGTGTATGTGTGCCCGGCAGACGAGTTGCTGATATACGGCACGACAGACCGCAACGGTTATCGGCATTACCGTTCAGACCCGGCAGTGTGCCAGCGGTGCGAGCAGAGAGGACAGTGCACGCAGAACAGCAAGGCGCAGAAAACGATAACCCGGCACGTCTGGGAGGCGTCAAAAGAAGAGGCCAACAGGTTGCGGCTGACGAAATGGGGCAAAAAGATATACGCCCGGCGCAAGGAAACGGTGGAGAGAAGCTTCGCGGATGCGAAACAGCACCATGGTCATCGATATGCGCGGTTCCGTGGGCTGTCGAAAGTACAAATGCAGTGCCTGCTTGCGGCCACGGCGCAGAATATGAAGAAGATAGCGCTACTGGCGCTACTTTATTGTCTTTACCGGTGGTGGAAAGCCTCTTGGGAAGGCCAGCAAGATGCCTTGGGCGAACAGACGTCGCAAATGAGGTGGTTATGGAAAAATATCGCGATCGCGACCTGCGGTCGCTAAAAAAGAAGAACCCCACCTGAAAATGTGGGGTTCGTCAGCAGTCTGGAACAGGCTGCTGGCAGCCTGTTTTTTATCCATTTCCGCCTGGCAGTTAACACAGTAGCGCACTCCTTGCAGCGCCAGACGTCGGGCTTCGGGGATCTCTGTGCCACATTCCTGGCAATAGTGTTCGCTTTCGCCGTGGCCGAGCGCCTTGCGAGCACGTTGTACGGCATCATCTACCGTTGAGTCGATTTGATCCTGCACCGCGCCGTCCGCTGTCCATCCGCCTGCCATGCCCACCTCACTATTGAACCTGTGAATGCTTGCAATCCTGATTGGATCATAACCAGTGTAATCCAGCCTGTTTTTTATACAACTCTGCTTGCAGATAAAAAAACAGGCTGGGGCAAGGCCCACAACCTGTTGTTTCGCGCCAGGATGGCTGGTTTATTCGATGTTGGATTCGATAAACCACAGGAACTTGTCCAGATCGCGCGATGCGGCGGTGAACATGTCTGCGGTGTCTTCATCCGGAACTTCCGTGATGGCTTGGCGGATATCGTTGGCGACGGCTGCATAACGATCGGCCAGCGCTTTCAGGTGATCTTGCACGCTGTGAATATTGGTCGGGTAGCTTTTCAGCGGGGTTTTGTCATTCACCACCTGTACCGTACCCAGCGCAACGCCACCGAGTTGTACGACACGTTCTGCAAAAGTATCCTGATGGTCGGTGATGGCGGTGCGGAAGCCGTCGAGCATTTCATGAACGGCAATAAAATTGGCACCACGCATGTTCCAATGCGCCTGCTTGGTGATCAACGACAGATCGATAAACTGCACAACCTGATGGTTCAGCGCCTTGATGGCGGCCTGCTTGGTTTTCTCATCCACATCATTGCGTGTGTACAACAGGTCAGAAGATTTCGTTTTCACCAGTTTAGCGGTACTCATAATAGATATCCTCTTCTTGATGGGTGTAATCCTATTTTGTTACGGGAGAAATTATAGCAGCTTAAATTTATTTTGCAGGGCGAAAAGGGCGATTAAATAAATAGGTGATAACTGCTGGATATTTTCATCAGAAAGGCGTATGACATATTTGGTGATTCGTGAGATATTGATAATAAACGTTTTTTAAGCTTTTGGAGGGTAACGGTTGAGATCCCCCACTAATAATAGACACCGATTGAAGGGATATTTCAATGCGCAATTATTGCAGAGTGTTTCTGAACGTCGAAATAGGGATTATTTTCCCATTAATTCATATTGATAGCCAATTATCCCCAGGGTGTTCGCCGTAACTCTTTTTTGTACCATCACAGGTTGCAATGGATCGAGTCTCTGTTGAGTAAGGGCGCGGGTATTTTGACCGTATCAGTCTCCGTCTTGCCCTGGATAATATGCAGCGCAGCATGGCGACCTATTTCGTAATGCGGCAGTTGTACCGTCGAGAGCGGCGGTAAGAATAGCTCGCCAATGCCAACCATATTGTCGTAACCCACGATCGACACATCTTGCGGGATGCGCAGGCCCTGCGCCAGTAGCGTCTGATAGACCATAAAGGCGATACGATCGTTGCCGCAAATGACCGAGTCGAACATCGGATTACCCTGTTTGATATGTGCTAGCACAATGGCCGGGATATCAAGGTAGTGCTCATCGCCATGCTCCATATAGACATGCATGAGAGTGTCAGGGTTGATACCTGCTTGCCGGCAGGCGCGCTCCAATCCCTGACGGCGGCGCAAGGTGGCAAGATGGTGTTGTGGCAGATGCAGGCAGAGTGGTTGACGATTACCTGCTGCGAGCAGAGCCTGCACCGCCTCAAACTGGCCTTGTTCGTCGTCCGGAATATAGCTGGCTACGGGATCGTGCAAACTTTCACAGTTGGCCAGCACGCACGGGAGGGTGAGTAGTTTGGTCGGCAGCGGCACCTGACGTAGCCCCATGGTGGTGTAGATGATGCCGTCTGGCCGGTGTGAAAGCAGAAGGTCGACAATGGTATCTGGGTTATCGTCAGAGAACATATTTACCACGAAACTGTTCCAGCCATACGCCCGGGCGGTCTCTTCGATAGACAGAGTGATTTCCACCGAGAATGGCGTGGTCACAGTATCGAGGGCCAGCACCCCGATAGTATTCGGCGTGGCATGGGCGCCGCGTATTTTTTTCGCTGACAGGTCCGGAACGTAATTGGTCTCCTTGATGGCGACCTGCACGCGTGCCAGGGTCTCAGGCTTTAGCCTTTCTGGGCTATTGAGCGCGCGCGAAACCGTCATGAGCGACACATTGGCCAGTTTCGCCACATCCTTAAGAGAAGCCATATCTATTACTCCCGTCATTACCTTCAGGCAACAGGCTATACGACGACGTTGCTGATGTAAAAGGTTCAGCGGCTATTCTGTCGTAGAAATTAAAAGAACCGTAGCGAGTGATTTTTGATCATGATCTCATTTTTTTGATGTTAACGTTAACTTTTGTGATTAACATCATGAATCTCAGCAAAACGACAAGCGGTTTTTTACTTGTTAACGTTACCATGCGAGCATTATTCCAATACGAGAATGCCATAATGAAAGCGCATCACTCTCATAGCTACCCACTACTCAGTGCATTACTGTTTTTCTTTTTCGTGTCCTGGTCCTCAACTGGCTCTTTGCTCTCGATCTGGTTGCACCAGGAAGTGGGGCTGAAAGCGGGGGATACCGGTATTATCTACGCGGTGTTGTCCGTCTCCGCGCTATTGGCGCAAATCTGCTACGGCTTTATCCAGGATAAACTCGGCCTGCGTAAAAACCTGCTCTGGACCCTTACCGGGTTGTTAATCCTTTCCGGACCAGCCTATTTATTGTTTAGTTATCTGTTACAAATCAATATATTGCTCGGAAGTCTCTTCGGTGGGATTTATATCGGCATAACCTTTAACGGCGGTATCGGCGTGCTGGAATCGTATACCGAACGCGTGGCGCGCCAGAGCCAGTTCGAATTCGGTAAGGCGCGGATGTGGGGATCGCTGGGCTGGGCGGTAGCGACCTTCTTCGCAGGACTTCTGTTTAACATCAACCCGAAACTAAACTTCGCAGTCTCCAGCTGTGCCGGTCTGGTGTTCTTTATCCTGCTGGCGCGGCTGCGGGTGTCTTCTGCACCGCACGCGATGCAGGAGGCGGTGTCCGGTGGCAAAGTGAAGCTGGATGACGTGCTGCGTCTGCTGACGCTACCGCGCTTCTGGGCGCTGGTGTTTTTCGTCATCGGTACCTGTATTTACGGCGTTTACGATCAGCAGTTCCCGGTTTACTTCTCTTCACAATTCGCCACGTTGCAGGAAGGCAACGCCATGTACGGTTACCTCAACTCGTTCCAGGTATTCCTCGAAGCCGCCGGGATGTTCTGCGCCCCGTGGTTGGTTAACCGCATCGGTGCGAAAAATGGCCTGATTTTCGCCGGGATGGTGATGGCGTTGCGTATGGTGGCCTCCGGGCTGGTCGAAGGGCCGCTGCTGATTTCCATCACTAAACTGTTGCACGCGGTAGAACTGCCGATTCTGCTGGTCGCTATCTTTAAATACAACAGCTTGAATTTCGACAAACGCCTGTCTGCCACCCTCTATCTGGTGGGGTTCGCCTGCACCAGCTCGGTTATCGCCTCGGTACTGTCGCCGCTGGCAGGCTATAGCTACGAAAAATACGGCTTTGCCCAGTCCTATCTGATTATGGGACTACTGGTGTTCTGCACCACCTTTATCTCCATCTTCCTGTTGCGCTCCAGTAAGTTATCTTCAGATCCTCTGATGTCGCAACCTTCCGCTATATGATTGAAAAGAGTAAAGACTATGACGTATTCAATATCCAAGGCTGAACAGGAACTGCAGGCTAAACGTGAAACGCTGAACTTGCGTTGGTATCCGCGCTACCACCTTGCCGCGCGCGCGGGCTGGATTAACGATCCTAACGGTCTGGTCTGGTTTGACGGCTGGTATCACGCTTTTTACCAGCATCATCCGTATTCCACGCAGTGGGGGCCGATGCACTGGGGCCATGCGCGCAGTAAAGATCTGGTTCATTGGGAGCACCTGCCGGTCGCGTTGGCTCCGGAAGGCCCGGAAGATAAAGACGGCTGCTTCTCTGGCTCGGCGGTTGTTGATGGCGATACTCTGGCGTTGATTTATACCGGGCATAAATTCCATGGCGACACCAGCGATGAGGCTAACCTTTATCAGGTGCAGTGTCTTGCGACTAGCCGCGACGGGGTCTGCTTTGAGCGTCAGGGGATCGTGGTAGATACTCCGCCGGGTCTGCACCATTTCCGCGATCCTAAGGTGTGGCGTGAAGGGGATAGCTGGTACATGATAGTCGGCGCTCGCGATGGCGAGACCGGCCAGGTGCGCCTGTACCGTTCGGACGACCTGCATCAGTGGCACGATGCAGGTGTCCTTGATGAGGCGGAAAAAGAGATGGGCTATATGTGGGAGTGCCCAGATTTCTTCACCCTCGGGGATAAACGCATCCTGATGTTTTCTCCTCAGGGGATGGCGGCTGGAGGTTTCAACAACCGTAATCTGTTCCAGAGCGGCTATCTGCTCGGTGAATGGCAGCCGGGGCAGCCGTTTGTTCGCAAAAGCGAGTTTATTGAACTCGACCACGGCCACGATTTTTATGCACCGCAAAGCTTCCTGACTCCCGATGGCCGCCGCATCGTTATCGGCTGGCTGGATATGTGGGAATCGCCGTTGCCCGAACAGCAAGATGGCTGGGCGGGAATGCTCTCTCTTCCGCGAGAACTGAGCCTCGGCGCAGATAACCGTCTGCAAATGCGTCCGGCCAAAGAGGTAGAAGGTCTGCGCGGCGCATGGTTCCCATGGCCAGTGAGTACGTTGAAAAATCAGCAGACCACGATGGTAGAAAACTGCGAAGCGATGGAGGTGATCCTAAACTGGGATTGTGCTAACAGCAGCGCAGAACAGTATGGCATCAGCTTCGGCGAGGGGCTGCGCGTTTATGTCGATGCGCAGATGCAGCGTCTGGTTCTGGAGCGCCGTTATCCGCAGTATGGCCTTTGCGGGGTACGTAGCGTACCGTTGACAGCCGGAGCATCGCTGAAACTGCGGTTGTTCTTTGATAGCTCCTCCGTGGAAGTTTTTGCTAATGATGGCGAAGCGTGCCTCAGCAGTCGTATTTACCCGGACGCTGCGCGCCGTGAGCTAATGCTATTTGCCTGGAGCGGTTCGGCCTCCCTATCAGATGCGGGGGCCTGGCAGCTCGAATAATCTATTTATATGTCAGGGATGTGGTAAATAAAGTATTACGCATGCTGGTACCGCATCCCGAACGATTTAAAGCATAGATTTAAATGTGTTAACAACCCGTTTGTCATAGCGGGTGGATAATTATTGTCTTCATCATCGAGTTTCACCCATAAATATAAATTAAATAATAATGGATTAACGATGAAAAATAATGATGGTTTACAGGTAAAAAAAGTCCGGGTCGGCTGTTTGCTCACGTTTTTAGCAAGCGCTTGCGCGAACGCTCAAGCACCGCTATCTATCGAGGAGCGTTTGGCGCACCTGGAACAGCGACTGAAAGAGACCGAGCAGCGGGCCGTCCGTGCGGAGACGGAGATTCGTGCGCTGAAACGGCAGGACAAACCGGTAACGGTGGCCAGCGCGACGCCGACCGAACCGGCATTACGGCTTAATGACTATGGCGAATTAAAATTCTATGGTGACGTTGAGTTTAATATGGATGGCGCTAGCCGTACCGGCAGCCTGACCTCGTTGAAAACCAGCGCTAATAAAAACTGGGCGCCAGGCGATAAAGAACGCTGGGATATTAACGGGCGTATATTGCTTGGCTTTGATGGATTACGTAAAGGGTCGAATGGGAAATATGCCGGTTTCAGCGTACAGCCGCTGGCGGATATGAATGGCAAAATGAATCTTGATGATGCGGCATTTTTCTTCGGCCAGCAAGATGACTGGAAGATTAAAATGGGTCGTTTTGAGGCCTTTGATATGTTTCCGCTTAATCAGGATACCTTTATTGAATATTCTGGTAATACGGCCAATGACCTGTATTCCGACGGCTACGGTTACATTTACATGATGAAAGAGGGGCGCGGGCGCAGCAGCAGCGGCGGCAACTTCCTGCTCAGTAAAACACTTGATAACTGGTATTTTGAAGTGAATACGCTGGTGGAGGACGGCAGTTCGCTGTTTGTCGACCAGAACTATCACGGCAACGCGCTGGATAGCCGTAAAAACGTGGTTTACGTGCGCCCTGTTGCCGCGTGGCAATCCGGCGAGTGGTCGGTGGCTGCAGCGCTGGAGAGCAACCTCGTTAATAATGCCTACGGCTATCAGAATCAGCAGGGCATTTGGGTCGACCAGTCCAGGCGTACCGGCTACGGTATGACCATGAGCTGGAATACGCTGAAAACCGATACGCAGAACGGGGCGGTGGTGAACCTGAGCACCGCATATCTTGATGCGACGGATGAAAAGAACTTCAGCGCCGGTATCAATGCGCTATGGCATCGCGTTGAGCTGGGCTATATCTACGCGCATAACAAAATCGACCGTTTCAATATGAACAGTGTGAATGCTGACTGTGACAGCGATTGCGCGATCCTGGCACCGGGAAACTACGATATTCACACCATTCATACCTCCTGGCAACTGCCGAATATTATGGATATGCCAAACTTTAATACCTACCTAGGGGCTTATGCTTCCTGGCTGGATGCTTCGACGATAAATCCAGGTGACACCGATATGCGCTATGGCATGAGGGTGCGCTTCAAATATTTATTCTAAAATTGGGTGGTTAAGGAAACACTATGAAACTGTGGACAATTGGCGATGCGGTAATCGACTTATTACCTCAGCCAGATAGGCAATATAAAGCTTGTGCTGGTGGTGCGCCGTTAAATGTTGCTGTGGGTGCAGCTCGTTTGGGATGTGATTGTGGTTTTATTGGCAGAGTCGGTGATGACCCATTTGGCCACTTTCTCCAGCAAACTCTCTATTCAGAGGGAGTCGCAACGCAGTATATACAATTTGATGAGCACTATCATACCAGTACCGTGCTGGTAGCGCTGGGGGATGATGGCGATCGCAGTTTTACATTTCTGGTAAATCCTTCTGCCGACCAGTTTTTATCCTCTAAAAATCTACCCGATTTTGAGGATGATATATTGCACTTTTGTTCGTTGGCTCTGGTTGCCAAGCAGAGCCGGGAGACCTTGGTCAAGGCGATGAGCTTAATAAAGCAACGCGGTGGCATGTTGAGCTTTGATGTCAACCTGCGGGAGACAATGTGGGAAAACCCACAGGAGATGCTGGCAACGGTAACGCAATTTGCTAATCAGTCCGATATTTTAAAACTTTCAGAAGAAGAATTATACTGGATAACCGGTACTACTCATGATGAAAAAGCGTTGGAAATACTAAAGAGATTTCCTTCTAGCCTCAAAATTGTCACCTGTGGTATCCAAGGGGCTATTGTCTTATGGCAAGACTTGGTCATACACGTAGACTCGTACAAGGTGAACAGTTTAGATACGACGGGGGCAGGAGATGCCTTTATCGCTGGGCTATTGGCAAATATCTCTCTTGGAAATGGTTTGCTTGATTTTGAACAATTAAAATTAGCCCTGACGCAAGCCAGCGCCTGTGGCGCGCTGGCGACGACACAAAAAGGAGCTTTATCAGCATTACCCGATGCGGAGGGGGTTAAACGTTTTATTGGATCTGAGCATAGACTGACATTTAAGGTTAATTCTATAAACCTTCTTGAGTGAAATGCAGCAGACCTATTGTAATATAAGATGTCTATAAGTCAGTTAAAATGGATATCGTCGGAAAGCATGAAAATTAACGTGGTGGGCACCAGCGGCAGCGGTAAAAGCACCGTTGCCCGCCAATTGGCGCAAAAGCTGGCCGTACCTTATATCGAGATGGATAAGCTTTACTGGCGGCCAAACTGGCAAGGTGCCTCGGATGACGAGTTTTTGCATCTGGTCGAACAGGCGTTGGTATCAGCCCCTGCGGGGTGGGTATTGGATGGCAACTATACCCGGACCAAAGCCGTGAAATGGCGGGACGTTGATTGGGTTGTCTGGGTTGACTACGGACTCTGTCGCACGCTGTGGCAGGCGGTTCGCCGCGCAGCGGTGCGGGCTTGGCACCAGACTGAGCTATGGCCCGATACTGGCAATTGCGAGAGCTTTCGCCGGTCTTTCTTTAGCCGTGAGTCGATCATCCTGTGGACCCTCAAAACCTACCGCAAGAATCGTATAAAGTATCTGGCAGAGCAGCAGGATGCCGCCAATCGCCATATTCGTTTTATCCAACTGCGCTCTCCGGCGGAAACCGCGGCTTTTCTGGCTAGCCTCTGCTAGGGAGCTTTATTCGATTCAGCTTTTTATGTTCACTAGGTATGTGACTCTGTCTAAGCTGAAATTGCTTCAGCTATAAACATGATCTTTATCTGATTAATTTGTTAGATATGATTCAGTATTCATAATTTTTCCCGCTATAAGTCACGCAAATTTTGTTTTTTCCATGCTCATTGTAGAAAAAGTGACCCTCATCGCATTTTAAAATGGGCTAAGAACTTAGTTTGTGATGGTTTTGCTAAAACCATTCAGCTAACCAGGAAGGAACAATAAATGAACAAGCTTACTGTACTTTCGCTCGCTATCTCCTTGATTTCTGGCTATGCCGGTGCTCAAACTATCGTATTGACCGACAGTGAGAACGGTATTGAACTTGGCAATTGGCGGATTGACAGCTCACAGCTGAAAATTCCCGCTCCGCGTTTCAGCTTGCAACAGCAAATTTTGCATGGTGGCAAGCAAGAGGGATCGAAAGTCCTTACCCTGACGAGTGAGGGGTTGACCATCACTCTTAGCCCAACGCGCGGTATGGATATTCTGCATGTCAACGGTTCCGGCGTAAGGCTGGGGTGGGATTCGCCGGTGACCGAAGTGGTCAATCCGGCTTATATCAACCTGGAGAGTCGCAACGGGGTGGGTTGGCTTGACGGCTTTAACGAAATGATGGTGCGCTGCGGCTACGAATGGACCGGGCATCCGGGCGTAGAGAACGGCACACTGTATACGTTACATGGCCGTGCAGGAAATACTCCGGCTTCCAAGGTGGTGGTGGATATTGCTGAAAAAGCGCCGTATGAAATCCGTATCCGCGGCCTGCTGAAAGAGAATACCTTTAAGAAAAGTAATCTGGAAACCTGGACTGAGCTGCGTTACGTTCCCGGCACGCAGCAGTTTACGGTTCACGATCGTCTAACCAATCATGCTGATTATCCGCGTGACTATCAGATTATTTATCACAGTAACTTCGGTAAGCCGCTGCTGGAAGAGGGAGCCGTGTTCAGTGCGGCAATCAAGGAGATTTCTCCGTTTAATGATTATGCCAAGGGCGGTTTGAAAGACTGGCATACTTACCAGGGGCCTACCAAAGGCTTCGATGAGATGGTGTTCAACATCGTGCCTTACAGTGATCCGCAAGGAAAAACCCTGGCGATGATGAACAACAAGAAAGGGGATCGGGGAGTGGCAATGGGTTTTGATACCCGCCAGTTACCGGTTTTGACGTTGTGGAAAAACACGGATACTGAACGTCAGGGCTATGTTACCGGGATCGAGCCAGGGACCAGCTATGCGTACCCGATAAAAATCGAACGTGAGCAGGGGCGAATCAAACAGTTACAGCCCGGAAAGAGTACCGATTTCGAGCTGACTTACACTTTGCTGAAAAATGCTGAACAAGTAAAAGAGTACCAAAACAGGATAAAAACGCTGCAAGGTGACCGTGCCGTTAAACTGGTCGATACTCCAATTGCGGTGGAATAGCGTCTGGTGAGGGGGAGGCCGGTCAAGCGACCGGCTCTTTAGCGTCAAAGCAGCAGTTCGTAGTGGACTTTCACCACCACTTTCTTGATGTTTTTTGATCCAGCTATCTGGCATCCGGGCTTGTGTGGCTCCAATGGGAAAAAGATCACGTACATGCCCGGCGTAAGATTCAGGGTTTGCGCGCCGCGTTTGATATCCAGCCATTGCAGATCTTTGCTTTCATCGTAAGGATCGTTGCTTTCCCAACTGTCTGGCAGGCCAAAATCGATCCGCTCTTCGCCGCCGATCAGGATCTGGATATCCAGATACTCCTGGTGAAGCTCGGCGCGTTTGCTTTCTGCTGGCTCCGTCATTAGCTCCATCACGTTCATAAACACCCGATCACCATCGATCTCGTGCCGGCCCAACGGCAGGTTAGGCAAATCATACTGACGTACGGTATTGAGGATATTGGCTAAAGCGGGTGAGAGACCACGCCCGAAGCGGGGGTTGTACAAACTGCCATAGATCATCCTGATTCTCCCTAATAAATAAAAGACCTGCTGAGAGTATGTCTATTATTGTTCAGGAAAAAAGTTAACTGGCTTGCAATCATACAACCTTTTGAGCGAGGCGCCGGAGGCTTGCTGCCAGGCGCCAGCGGGCTCACGAGAGGCTTTCAACTTTTGGCTTGGGTTTGATGGTTAGCGTGGCCCCCATCGAGGCGGTAATGATGGCGGCCAATGCCAACCATTGCGTTTGGTTTAGGTGTTCGTTGAGGAAGATCATGCCGGAAAGGGCGGCCATTGCCGGTTCCAGACTCATCAGGGTGCCAAAGGTACGGGCGGGGATCTTGGGTAACGCGATAATTTCCAACGAGTAAGGCAACGCGGTAGACAGCACCGCGACGGCCAACGCTACCGGTAGAATATCCACGTTCAACAGCGCACTGCCGGTTTGCCAGGCACCGATCGGGCAGAATACGATGGCGGCGATCAATGACCCCACGGCTACGGTGCCCGGTCCGTGATCTCCCCCGGCCTTCTGGCCGAAAATAATGTATATCGCCCAGCAGGCACCGGCACCCAACGCACAGGCTGCCCCCACGGGATCGATACTGCCCATATCGTGGCCAAGCGGCAGCAGAAACCACAATCCGGCAATCGCCAGCGCCACCCAGATAAAATCGATCGGGCGGCGGGAAGAGAACATTGCCACCGCCAGCGGACCGGTAAACTCCAGCGCCACCGCAATGCCCAGTGGCACCGTGCGTAATGAAAGATAAAACAGGTAGTTCATTGCCCCCAGTGACAGACCATAGATCAGCAATGGCAACCGGCTACCGGCGGCGAAACGCATGCGCCACGGACGGAAAATGATAAACAGGATCAGCGTACCGATGCTCAGGCGTAGGGTGGTGATGCCTTCGGCACCCACCAGCGGGAACAGGCTTTTGGCTAATGAAGCCCCGCTCTGGATCGAGATCATTGCAATGATCAGTAAACACACGGGCACCAGCGTGGAAGACGCTTTAGTGGTTACAGACGAAGACATCCTTTCTGGCCTTATGGAGCTCCCCAACGTCTGGGAAGGTATTGAGTACAGGTGTTGCACAGTGTAAAGGAATTGGCAGCAAGGTGTTGGCGAAAAACGGGGGGCCGAGTTGAATCTGTCAAAAATATGCGCCAACTTGGTTCAAGCAAGCAATAAGTGCGCTTTTTTTAAGAGTATTCTGGAACTCAGATAGGTGATTCGCGTCACAAAAAGGAGTATAATTCGCGAAAAATGTAGGGAAATTAGCATGCTATAGTGTTCTTGAAATCTTCTGTTACACGATACAAAGATTTAGACACTCATTTAAAGGCAGAGTTTCACGCTAATTTTTGCTATATTTTCAATGTATGAGAAATTGAAGCACTTTAATAATAAAACGCGTTTGAGGTGGTTATGAAAAAAATTGCATGTCTTTCCGCAGTAGCAGCTTGTGTATTGGCCGTAACAGCAGGTACCGCATTTGCTGGTGAGAGCACCGTGTCCGCTGGCTATGCCCAGGGCGATCTCCAAGGCGTTGCCAACAAGGCCGACGGTTTCAACCTGAAGTACCGTTACGAGTACGACAACAGCCCACTGGGTGTGATCGGTTCTTTCACCCATCTGGAAAAGAACGGTTCTGAAGACGGCTTCTACAACAAAGCACAATACAACTCCATCACTGCCGGCCCGGCTTATCGTTTCAACGATTGGGCGAGCATCTACGGTGTGATCGGTGTGGGCTATGGTAAATTCACTTCCAACGCTCAAAACGGTACTGACAACAACAACACCAGCGACTACGGCTTCACCTACGGTGCTGGTCTGCAGTTCAACCCAATGCAACAGGTTGCTCTGGACGTGGGTTACGAGCAGAGCCGTATCCGCAGCGTTGACGTTGGCACCTGGAACGTGGGCGTAGGTTACCGCTTCTAAGATTTCCCCATGCTTTCGGGCATGAGCGCGTGGCCTTGCTGGCCATGCTCAATGAAAATCCGCCTCTTAGGGGCGGATTTTTTTTGCCAGTAACAGATTGAAACTGCAGACAAACGTGTTAATCCATCGATTTATTTGGCTTGCCCAATACCGTGGTCGGTTGCAATGAAAAACGCGCCGTACGGGGATCGCGCTCATATCCCTGCGGCTCGGTCAGCAGCCCATAGAGCTCTGGCCGACGGCCGTGGATCCAACGCCGCCCGCTGCTCATGGGGATTAAGCTCAGATCCAGATCGGCGGTGACCATGGCGTCCTGCGCCGCCCAGGTCTCTGACAGGATACGGCCATAAGGGTCCAGCAGCATCGCATTGCCGGTACGCACTTCATCATCGTCTCGCCCTACGCCGTTGCTGAACAAAATAAACAGGCCATTATCATGGGCGCGAGAAGGCAGCCAGCGCAGTAGCCAACCGCGGCCAGTTTCGCCGCGAAAAGCCTCTTCGATAGCCGTCGGATTTTCTTTACGTTGCTGCCATAGAGCCAGCGGTATCGGCTTCATTCCGTGCGGGCTGCGTGAATTTGTCCCCCCGGTTTGGTGAGGCGCGAACAGAATATCGGCACCCAGCAACGTGGTGGCACGGGCGTTCTCCACCAGGTTGTTGTCCCAGCAGATCAGGATCCCCATGCGTACCCCCCAAGGGGTGTCAAACACGGTATAACTATCGCCTTTAGCGATTAGCGGGTGTTCAAAAGGATGGAGCTTGCGGTGCACATGGGTTTGGCCATCCGGCAGGCAAACCGCATAAGCGTTGTACAGCTGGCCGTCTTCACCCTGCTCAATCAATCCAACGCCGATGGCCATCTGGTACCGTTCTGCCAGTGGGCGGATGCGCGCCAACGAAGGACTGGTGGCGATAGGTTCAGCTAAAGCGGTGATTTCGCTGTCGGCCAGATGGCGTACGTGCCAGTAGCCGGTAATGCACATTTCCGGGAAGGCGAGGACCTGCACGTTATCGGCGGCGGCCTGGGCGATAAAGTCTTCCATAACGCCGAGATTGTAGTTCTTGTCGTTGGCGTGGTGTTGAAATTGTACCGACGCAGCACGAAGGGTCGTGGTCATAGCAAGCTCCTGTGGGGTTTTTTGTCCGTTAATTACAGCAGCCGTATCGATTACTGTATAATCAATTAAAATCCTCTTTTGATAACCTAATGGAATGGATAATCGTCAACTACGTGCCTTTGTTGCCTTGGCCGAACTGGGGCGCTATCACCTGGCTGCTGAGCGGCTGTGCATCACCCAGCCCGCGTTGAGCAAGCAAATTCAAGCCATCGAACTGCAGTTGGGCACCCGCCTGTTTGAACGGGGCCGGCAAGGTGCACAACTGACTGCCAACGGTACAGCTCTCCTCCCCAGAGCGCGGGAATTATTGACCCATTACCAGCAGTTTCATCATTATGCGTTGCAGGTAGTGAAGGGGGAAACCGGGCGTCTGGCCTTAGGCTTTGGGCTTTCCAGTTTTCATCTGGCCCCGCAACGGGTGGCAGCTTTTCGCCAGCGCTTTCCGACGGTGGTGGTGGGCCTGGAGGATCTTCCTTCGGAACGGCAATACCAATTGTTGCTAAGTGGCGATCTACAGGCTGGCTTTGTGCGTTTGCCCGTTGTTGCTCCTCTGCAGGCACTGCCTTTGCTGAACGATCGGCTGGTGCTGGCCGCACCGCGAACGATGGCGTTGCAGGAGGAGAACCTGTTGGCGGATTTCCACCGTTTGCCTCTGTTGCAGTTGGAACCTTCGCGTGGCCGAGGGTTGAGTGAGCAAGCGCTGCGTTTTATTGCCGCTCAGGGGCTGCGGGCAAACGTGGTGCAGCAGGCAGAGGACATCCAAACCTTGCTGGCGCTGGTGGCGGCGGGGATAGGCGTGGCGCTGTTGCCACATAGCATTGCGTTTATTGCTCCGGCTGGGGTCGACATTCTGCCGTTGAGCGGCGAGCAGACGCAGTGGCAGGTTGGGCTGGCGTGGAACCCGCAGCGGCCTGATGCGCTACGGGATAATTTTATCCAGGATATCTTGGACTCAGAGCGGTCGGTATAACACCACCGTTGGCAGTTGGTGGTATTCGCTGCGGTGGCTTGCCACAAAGCCGACTTTTTTCGCCAGGCCAAGCGAAGGGCGGTTATCCGGCGAGATGATACAAACGACTTTGTCCTGTGAGAAATTCTCTTTGGCCCAGACCAGCGCGGCGTTCAAGGCTTCGGTAGCATAGCCTTTACCGTGTGCAGCCGTGATCAGCGTCCAGCCCATTTCGGGGACATCGAGTGCGGGGTGAATATCTCGGTGAAAATCGGCGAAGCCAATGCCGCCAATATACCTGCCGCTGTTTTTCTCCCGCACCGCCCAGTAGCCGTAACCCAGCAATTTCCAGTGACCGATATAGCGTAACAGGCGGCCCCAGCTGTCCTCCTTGTCGCGTGGCGTACTGCCGATATAGCGCACCACCGCAGGATCGGCCCACATGGCGGCCAAATCGTCAAAATCTTCCAGCCGGTGGGCATCCAGGATCAGACGTTCGGTGATCAAGGTGGGGGCAACGGTGTGAATGGTCATGGCTCGCTTCCTGAACAAGAGAAAAGGCGCTGCCGGAGCAACGCCTCAAGATACTCACCACTGTAGCCGAACTGCTTTGGCTCTAGCAATACCGGGAAGTTACACTACCAGCCACAGCAGCCAGGTAAAGACGAAGCCACTTAAACCGAGCAGGGTGGTTAATACCGTCCAGGTTTTCAGGCCATCGGCCACTGACAGGCCAAGGTATTTGGTGACAATCCAGAAGCCGGAGTCGTTAACGTGGGATAACCCCAGACCGCCAAAGCAGGTGGCGAGCGTGACCAACACTAGCTGCATCGGGTTAAGCCCGATAACCGCTTCGGACAGCAACCCGCCGGTCGTCAGAATGGCGACGGTAGCCGATCCCTGCGAGGCACGCAGTGCCAGCGAGATGATAAACGCAGCCGGGATTAACGGCAGGCCAATGGTGGTCAGCACATCTGCCAGCGCTTTACCCACGCCAGACTCGACTAGCACCTTGCCAAACACTCCGCCCGCACCGGTAACCATAATGACTACTGCCGCTGTCGGTAACGCGCCGCCCATCACATCGCTGGTGTGTTGCAGGCTCCAGCCGCGACGGATAGCCAGCAGATAGAACGCCAACACCAGGGCGATCATTAACGCTACGCCCGGTGAGCCGATTAATGACAAGGCATCACGGATTGGTGAACCGGCAGGTAACAAGGTTGCAGAAACGGTACCCAGCATAATGATGGCGATAGGGATCACGATCAGCGCGGTAATCAACCCGGCGCTCGGCGGATTGATCCGATCGCTGAGTGGGGCTTTGCCCTCTGGTGCTGGCTCAGGGGCTGCCAGTTGCAACTGTTCCAACACCTCAATGGAGAGGGGGTAGGCTTTACGGTTGAGATATTTTGCCGCGAAGTAACCGATAACGCCCACCGGGATACAGATGACCAGGCCGATAATGGTCAGCCAACCGATATCGGCATTCAACAGCCCCGCCGCCGCGACCGGGCCTGGATGTGGTGGCAGAGCAACGTGGACCGTCAGCATCACACCGGCCATTGGCAAGCCAAACTTCAACGGTGAGACTTTAGCCACTTTGGCAAAGCCATAGATGATCGGGGCCAGGATGATAAAGCCGACGTCGAAAAACACCGGAATGCCCAGGACGAATGCGGCACTGGTTAGCGCGGCAATGGTGCGCTTTGGCCCCAGCGCTTTGCTGAAACGCTGCGCCAGGGATTCTGCGCCGCCCGAATGTTCGATCATTCTACCCAGCATGGCACCCAGGCCGATGATAATGGTCACCGAGCCGAGTACACCGCCCATCCCGGCGGTCATCACTTTCATGACTTCACCGGTTGGGATCCCGCTGGCAAGCGCGACCAGTAGACTAACGACCAGCAGGGCGACAAACGGCTGAACCTTCGCCTTGATGACCATCAATAGTAGCAGTACGACACCCAGTACGGCAATGATCAGTAGCATAGTTGGAGACATAGCATAGCCTTTAATTCAGGTAAGAGTCCGGCACCGCGATCGCCCTGGGGCGATACGGGTGCGTTTATTTTTTATGTTATTGGAACTGGTGTTGGCGCTACGAGTGCTTGATTACAGGTAAGGTTTCACCCAACCCAGACCCGCCGTCGTTTCTCCACGAGGTTTATATTCACAACCGATCCAGCCTTGGTAGCCCACCTTATCCAACTGGGCGAATAGCCAAGGATAATTCAGCTCACCGTCATCGGGTTCATTACGGTCTGGCACCGAGGCGATCTGGATATGGGCATAGCGCCCGGCCAATGAGGCGATCAGATTGCCGATATTGCCGTCCACCAGCTGCGCGTGGAAGAAGTCGAACTGAATAAACACGTTCGGGCGATCGATGGCGGCCACCAGCTCTGCCGCCTGATGCTGGCTGGAGAACAGATAGTTGGGCTTGATCGGTGGGCTGAGCGCTTCGATCAACACCTTGATGCCGTGAGGGGCAAAGGCGTCGGCGGCGTAACGGATATTGCTGATAAAGGTTTCCCGATAGCGGGCAATATCTTCCCCTGGCGGCACTACGCCAGCCATCACGTGAACGCTAGGGCACTTGAGGGCGATGGCATATTCCAGAGCGCGATCGATATCCACACGGGCATCCTGCTCGCGGCCTGGCAATGCCGCCAGCCCCCATTCGCCTGCGCCCACATCGCCCGGCGCGGTATTGAACAACACCTGCTGTAGACCATTTTGTTGCAGTTTATCCGCCAGTAGATCGGCAGGGTAATCATAAGGGAACAGGAACTCTACCGCTTTAAATCCGGCCGCCGCAGCGGCATCAAAACGATCCAGAAACGAGTGCTCGGTAAACATCATTGATAAATTGGCAGCAAATTTTGGCATGGTTCAGCTCCGTAACTCGGCAATTTCATCATCGGTTAAATAGCGAATTGGGCGGTTGCCGAGGGTGAAAATCAGCTTGGCCGCATCTTCCATTTCTTCGGTATTGTTCGCGGCTTCCCGCAGGCTCTCACCGGTGACCACGGGGCCGTGGTTCGCCAACAGGAAAGCCTTGTAGCTTGGGGCCAGCTTGCCCAGATCTTCCGCCAGCCGCAGATCGCCGGGGCGGTAGTAAGGCACCACCGGCACCTGGCCGACGCGCATCACCACATAAGGGGTGAACGGCTTGATGGCGTTTGCCGTATCCAGCCCTTGCAGACAGGAAAGCGCGGTCAGATAGGTGCAATGCAGGTGCACTACCGCCTTGCACGCCGGGTTGTTCTGGTACAGCGCGCGGTGAAAGCTGATCTCTTTCGAGGGCTTGTCGCCAGAAATCCATTCACCACTCAGGCTGACTTTCGACAGCTTGTCTGCCTGCAACTCCCCCAGGCAGGAGCCTGTTGGGGTGGCCAGCAGGGTACCGTCTGGCAACAACAGCGAAAGGTTGCCTGCTGAACCGGTAGCGTAGCCGCGCTGGAAGAACGAAGCCCCCAGGCGCACCATCTCTTCCCTTGCCAGCCGTTCAGTGTCAGCGGTCATCGTCATACTGAAAACTCCGTTTGTGCTCTGGCGAAAAAGTTTTCATCGCCGAAGTTGCCCGATTTCAGGGCCAGTGATACCGGTTGTTCGATTGCGCGTACCCAAGGCACGCCTGGAGAAATACAAGGGCCGATATGGAAGCCGCGGATCCCCAATGCCTGGGTGACCACGCCAGAGGTTTCACCGCCGGCGACGATAAAGCGGCTGAAACCCTGTTGTTGCAGGCGTTTAACCACTTCGGCAAACAGGGCTTCTACCGCCTGGCTGGCGGCTTCGGTGCCGTATTGCTGCTGGGTTCGTTGCAGTTGCTCCGGTTCGGCGGTGGCATACAGCAATGGGGCCAGTGGCTGTGCGGCCTGCAGTTCTACCCATGAACTTAGCTCTGCTGCGTAGGCGCTGCGTTCGCCTGCTGTGATGCAGCGAGAGACATCAATGCTCTGTGCCGGAGCCTGTTGGCGGTAGCGTGCTACCTGCTTGTTGGTCATGGTGGAGCAGGAGCCGGAAAGGACCACGGCTTTCTTCCCCTGTGGTGCTCCGGCAGATTGGGCTTTTTCCTGGCCCGGCTGCGCCCATTGGCGGGCAATGCCGATCGCCAGCCCTGAACCTCCGGTGACCAACTTCATGGTTTTCAGCGCTTCGCCCTGTGTCAGCAGATGCTGTTCGTTCAGGGTATCCAATACCACGTAGCGCACGCCAAGCTGTGCCAGTTGTTGCAGTTTTTCCTGCACTGCACCGGCGCCACGATCCATCTCTGCCGCGTTGACCAGCCCGCAACGCCCGCTGGCCTGAGCCTCCATCAGCCGCATCAGATTACTGTCGGTCATTGGCGTCACCGGATGGTTGCGCATACCGGACTCCGACAGCAACTGGTCCATCACGAACAGATAGCCTTGATAGACCGTGCGGCCATTTACCGGTAGCGCAGGGGAAATCACCGTTTGCTGTTCGCCAAGCGCATCGAGCAAGGCGTCAGTAACCGGCCCGATATTGCCCTGGGCTGTGCTATCGAAGGTAGAACAGTATTTAAAGTAGAACTGGCGGCAACCCTGGCGCTGTAGCCAGGCTAAAGCCTGCAACGACTGCTCGACCGCCTGGTCGACCGGGCAGGAGCGCGATTTCAGGCTGATCACCACCGCCTGCGAGTCGACAGGGGTATCATCCTGCGGTACGCCATTGAGCTGGACCGTAGGTAAACCGTTTTCCACCAGGAAGCTGGCGATATCGGTGGCACCGGTAAAGTCGTCTGCAATCACTCCGAGTAACATTATGAGTTCTCCTTATTCTTTGGCAGTTCGATCCCGGCGAAGATCTTGATCACCGCGCTGTCATCTTCCTTGCCGAAACCTGCGTTGCTGGCGGAGGTGAACATGTTGAACGCCGTGGAGGCCAATGGCAGCGGGAAGTGCAGCGCTTTGGCGGTATCGGCCACCAGCCCAAGATCCTTGACGAAGATATCTACCGCAGATTTTGGTGAGTAGTCGCCATCGACCACGTGGCGCATACGGTTCTCAAACATCCAGGAGTTACCCGCGGCGTTGGTGACCACATCGTACATCACGTCCAGCGGGATACCGGCGCGTGCGGCCAGCGCCATCGCCTCAGCACCGGCGGCAATGTGTACGCCTGCCAACAATTGATGGATGATCTTGACCGTTGCCCCCAGGCCGATCTCGTCGCCAATGCGGTACACTTTCCCGGCGACGGCATCCAGCACCGGTTGCAACTGGGCAAAGGTGCTCTCACTGCCCGAGGCCATCACGGTCATTTGGCCAGCCGCGGCCTTGGCTGCACCGCCGGAAACCGGGGCATCCAGCATCGGCAGGTTATACGCCAACAGTTTCTGTTCGATCTCCTTGGCATCCGCAGCAGCAATGGTGGATGACACCATCACCGGCGTATTGGGTTTCAACTGTGCCGCCAGGCCGTTATCCCCGAACAGGATCTGTTTTACCTGGTTGGCATTAACCACCAACAGCAGCACCGCATCCAGTTCGTTTGCAAAGTCTGCTGCGCTGGTGGCGGCCTGTTTGGCACCGGCTTGCTTTAGCGCCGCCAGTGCCTGAGGGTTGAGATCGACGCCATAGGTAGTCAGCCCGGCATTGATGCAGGACGTTGCCGCGCCCATGCCCATTGAACCTAAACCGACGATACAAACTGCGTAGTTTCCTGGTTGTGCCATGATGCACCTCTGTTAATTTTAGTGATTATTTGTTTTGATGTGTTAAATGTAAGCGTTATTGACGCGGATATCGGTGATCACCTTCACAATTATTAACAATGCAACAGACGGTCGAAAAAACGGTTACGCTTGCTAATATAATGCTTTTAAATGTTTTTTATGTTTATGACTGACTTCACAGCCTGAAAAGCTTTACTACCGTCGCACGAAAATTGACGTAAAATCACAATTATTATCATCGTAGTCACAGAGGGGGAACCGTGATACCTGTTGAACGCCACCAACAAATTTTGGCGCTGGTGTCCGAGCGCGGCGCAGTCAGCATAGCTGAACTGACCGAAAGGCTCGGGGTCTCACACATGACCATCCGGCGCGATCTGCAAAAACTGGAAGAGCAGGGCAGCGTACTGCCCGTTTCTGGCGGTGTGCAGTCGGCCGAACGAGTGGCGATTGAGCCTTCGCATCAGGATAAGGAAGGGATGTTCAGCCAGCAGAAAGCTGCCATTGGGCAACTGGCCGCGCGGCAGATCCCGGCCAACAGCTGCATCTACCTGGATGCAGGCACCACCACGTTGGCCCTGGCTCGTCAGCTCGGCGATCGTGACGATATCACCGTGGTGACCAACGATTTTGTTATTGCCGCCTATCTGCTGGAACATAGCCAGTGCAAGCTGATCCACACCGGCGGTACGGTATGCCGGGAAAACCGTTCCTGCGTGGGGGCCGCTGCGGCTCAGGCTTTACGTAATCTGTTTATCGATCTGGCGTTTATCTCTGCTTCTTCATGGAGTATGCGTGGTTTGTCTACCCCGAACGAGGATAAGGTGGTGGTGAAAAACGCCATCGTTGAGGCCAGCCGCCGTCGCATTTTGCTAAGTGATACGTCCAAATATGGCAAAGTGGCCACCTATCTGGCGCTGCCGATTTCGGTCTTTGAGGTGATCATCACTGACGATCACCTGCCGGAAGCGGCGCGTGAGGCGATTACGCAGGCAAATATTACGTTGCTTACTGCGATGCAGTGACTTTCAATCCCGCCAATCTGATAAACACCGGGGTGGTTATCGCTGCCCCAAGATCGTGGCTACAGACTCCACAGCAGATAATCCAGGCATTGAGCCGCAATAATTCCATCACGTCCAGGTGCCAGCCGGTGGCACCGTCAGCCCGCTACTACATAATATTTACCTATAAAAAGTTAATGAGTTATTTTTATGGATTCACCTTAATGCGGTGCTGATATACACCCTAATGAGTATGGTTAATACCAGGTTATATCGCTATGTAAAGTCAGTGTCATGCCAAGGCGGTTATCTGGCAGAGTGACAGGTTAAAACCATTGATTTAAATGATAAAGGTTATCAACGCTAGCCGAAAACATCGACTTTCCCAGTCCTGTAAGATCTTAGTGATGGTTAAATCTGCGATATTTTTACATTAAAACAGGCTCTGCAAGGTGTTTTGGTGAATTTTTTCGCTAAAAATAAATTTATGGCAACATAAAAATCTATCCTTATGAAATTTAACGAATCAATATATCAATAATCAGCGTGTTTCGATAATCTTTGTTTTGGTCATGAGAAAATTCTTATTCCAGGGAGAAGGAAAAATGCCACAGTTAATGACAATTACCCGCGGTCTATTTACTAGCGATAAAAACGTTCACGAAGGCTTTTTTTTAATTTTAATTAAATGATTTTATTAACGATTAATGCCTGGGCTGTCTGTTTTTATAGTGAAAGTCGTGAATATAATGAAATATAAGCTTAATGACCGTATTATCTTCGATGTCGATAGCGGAACGCTGAGTTTGAGCGATCTGTTTGACGATACTGTCACCATCTCCAACCCATCCAAGCGCTTGCTGCAGTTACTTATTGTCCACCAGGGCGATGCTGTGAGCCGTGAAGTGATCTTCAAAAAGGTGTGGGATGATTATGGGATGATTTCCAGTAACAATAATCTTAACCAGTGCGTGAGCAAGTTACGTAGAGTGATCAAGGCGCTGGGAATTGATGAGGAGGTGATCGTCACTGTTCCCAAGGTGGGTTTTATGCTGCACAGCGAAATCCAGATTGTGTCTTGTGAAGATGATAAGGATACGCCGATCCTTGGTGCCGAACCGCCGGTATCAGTCGCTAAAACCATACCCGTGGTGGTAGGCAAGGTGTTCTCCCGTGCTTCCTTGCGCTATGGTTGGGGGATGCTGGGCTTCGTGTGTGTGGTGTTGGCAGGCATAGCGTTCTATATTTTCAATCCAAGTATCCGGCAAGAGAGCTATCTGGGTAAATCGGGTAACTGCGCGGTATTTATGTCGTACTCCACGGTTAGGGCAGATCCGGTATTCAGCGATGATGTGCTGGCGCAGGTGGCAAGGCAAAAAATCCAATGCCAGCCGGATGAATACCTGTTGCTGATACGTGGAAATCAGGTGAAGTCGTATATTTCTGGCATCTCACGGCTATTTTTTCTCCGCTGCAAGATTTTGCGAGAGCATAAGATTGAACTTTGCTCTGGTCTGGAAAGCGAATCCTCCCTGTAATTGAATGATGCTGATTGGCTGGCGGGGTGAACGACCGACAGCCAGAACATCGTGGCCTGAGATTTAACCACTTTACTAACGTTATCTCCCCTCAAGTACGATCGTTACAGTGATTTATCCCCCTTATTATTCCGCTGGCTCACTATCCCGAAACAGTAATGCCCCTCACCCTAGCCCTCTCCCAAAAGGAGAGGGGACCGAACGTGCCACAACTTTATTACGGCACACTGTCTCAACCCTCTCTCTGCTCACTTCTGCACCTGTAGTACCGCCACCCTCGTACAAAAGGAGAGGGGGACCGAACGTGCCACCATTTTATTACGGCACACCGTCTCTGCAATAACCCTCTTTCCGCTCACCTCTGCACCTTGAACGTGGCACCGTACTGGCTCCTTCGTCCAAAAGAAGCAGGGACCGAGCGTGCCACAATTTTATTACGGCACACTGCTTCTGCATCAACCCTGTCGCAGCTTTTCTCTGCACTTGAACACGGCACCGTACTAGCTCCCTCGCCCTTTGGGAGAGGGGTGGGGTGAGGGGAAATGGGTTGCCTTAACTGACAGGCAATAACTGTACAGGCTGATTTTTCACCAGAATGGACGCCGAATAACGGTAGTTATAACGTGATTAATGTTTGATCGAATTAATCTAGGATAATTCTGCTACTCGCCTTGCATGGGTGGGATTTCTATCCTTAATTGAGTATTAAAAAGATTAAATGCAGAATTTAAATCTAAATATTTCACATTTACTAGTTAATGATTATCTTAAGATTTATTTGGGTTAAGATTTTTCTCGCCAAGTAGGACGAGAGGCATACTCACGTTGCATATCAATACTTGGCGTTATCCCGCTAGCAACTGGCAATACCGGAGTGAGTGGAGATGACAAAGATCGGTACATTTAACGGACAATAGAAATCTATAACTTAGGGAGTTTTACCATGAAAAAGATCACACTTGCTCTGGCAATCGTTTCAGCATTCGCAGTAGTGGGCACCGCTCAGGCAGCAGACGTTACCGCACAAGCCTTGGCTACCTGGTCAGCCACTGCCAAGAAAGATACCACCAGCAAGTTGGTTGTGACGCCAATCGGCAGCCTGTCTTTCCAATATGCTGAAGGCATCAAAGGCTTCAACAGCCAGAAAGGTCTGTTCGACGTGACTATCGAGGGCGAAGGAACCGCCACCGATTTTAAACTGACCTCCAAGTTGGTATCCAATACTCTGACTCAGCTTGACACCTCGGGTTCTACCCTGGAAGTCGGCGTTGACTACAACGGCGCTAACGTAGGCAAAACCGCTCAAACTACCATGATCGACGTTAAGGCCGGTGTTCTGGGTGGTAACCTGAGCGCACTGTCTGCAGCTTACGACAAAGCCGTTCGTACCAGCGCGCAGGACCAGTTCACTTTCACCATTATCGGCGCAACTGCTGATGGCACAACTGCGGTGACGGATTTCAGCACCCTGCCTGAAGGTATCTGGAGTGGTGACGTGAGCGTAGAGTTCAACGCTACCTGGACTACCGCATAATCTTTTCCCCAGAGTAATGCGTCCTAACAGGGGGGAAACCCCCTGTTTTTGTCAGCTAAAGAGTTTGGAATACCGCTATGAATCGTTTCTATTTTTCTATTCCCCTGTTGCTGTCTCTGTGCCACAGCGCTTTGGCGCTGGATGTTGGTGCGATCAGTTCCTTTATGCCCAGTAATAGCGCGACGCTAAGTAAAGAAATTAAAAATACGACGGATAGCGGCCGCCTGGTGAATATAAAAATAGAAAGGATTTCCGACCCGACGGAATCGGGCACCGTGATCCCGATGGCGACGAAAGACGAAATGCTGTTGTCACCCGCCAGCCTGATGATGCCAGCCAACGCCAGGGACGTGATCCGTTTTTATTATAAGGGGCCAGAAGATAATCAAGAACGCTATTACCGGATTGTCTGGTTTGATCAGGCATTAACCGATGCGGGGCAGAATACCGCCAAACGCAATGGCGTGGCCACCACCTCGGCGCGTATTGGCACCATTTTAGTGGTTACGCCACGTCAGGTTAATTTTAATCATCAGTTTGCCAATAACAAAATCGCCAATACCGGCAATGCCACCTTCAAAATGGTGGCCTACGGCCCCTGCAAGAATAAGAAAGAAGGCAGCAACTGCAAGGAAAACTATTTTGTCATGCCAGGTAAAGATCGTGGCCTGTCCAAAGTGGATATCAATGATAAGAAAAGCCACGTTGCGCTTTGGTATGGAGAGCAATTTATTCAAGTCAAATAACACTGAGTTGGGCTGCCACGGGATGTTGCAGTAAAGGGATGCATAATAGTTCAAGGAGTTAGACGTGAAACTAGCACTGGATAGTGCATTACTCAAGATATCAGTAGCGGTGGGGATGAGCGTTATCCCGGCCGTGATGATCCCTGGGCAGTCGGCTCTTGCCGCCGGGTTAACCCAAATTGATGGCGTGTTGATCCCCCAGACTTTCAGCATGGCATTGCGCGAGGGGATGAGCATCCCGTTATTGCTGCATTTTGAACAAAACAGCACCCTGAAAGACGATCAACGCATTGGGCGCGCATTGCTGGTGCTTGATGATAACCATCTGAAAATCAGCGAAATTACCCTGGAAGATAACGAGGGTGGCGCACAGTTGACCGCCGCGATCACCAAGCAGCTCAATGCGCTCAATGATGCCAACTTTGACGATAAGCAACGCATCACGCTGTCGGATGATGCTTGGCTGGCGTTGGATTTCCGCCAGTTGAACCTGCAATTGGTGGTGAAGCAATCGGCCCTGGGGACGGTATTGCGTGAGCGCGCCAGCGATATTGGTGCGTCGAGTGTTGATGAGATAAGCAGCACGCTAGCCTATAACCTGGGCGTTTACGACAACCGCACCAAAGCCAGTGAAGGTTTTACCTCCAGCTATTTATCGCTGAATAACGTCACCTCTCTGCGTGAGCATCATGTGGAAGTGAACGGTTCTGTCTATGGGATTGGCAGCAGCAACCAGGATTCGACGCTGTATAAGGTGATGTATGAGCGTGACTTCGCTGGCCGACGCTTTGCCGCAGGCATGCTCGACAGTTGGAACCTGCAATCGTTGGGTCCAGTGACCACCATCAATTCGAGCAAAATCTACGGCATGTCCTATGGCAGCCGTGCCAATTCGACGGTGTTTGATAATACCCAGTCGTTAACGCCGATTGTCGCTTTCTTCCCCTCGGCGGGGGAGGTTCACCTGTCGCGTGATGGCCGCCTGCTCAGCGTACAGAATTTCTCCATGGGTAACCACGAAGTGGATACCGGCACGCTGCCTTTCGGTATTTACGATGTGCAGGTTGAGGTGATCGTCAATGGTCAGGTGATCAGCCGCCGTATGCAGCGGGTTAACAAACTCTATAGTCCGCTGCACGCCGCGGGTGCGCCGATGTTCTGGCAGTATTGGGGCGGTATGGTGCGTATGGATGAGTGGCATGGCGACAACGATCGCTTCGCTGAGGCTAAAGATAGCTACCTGCTGGGGGCTTCAGCCTCTGGCAACCTGTCTCGCTTTAACTGGGCGCTGTCCGGCTATTCCCTGGACAGTACTTCGGTGGCGGAAGGCCGTTTAAGCATACCGATCATCGATGCGGTGCAGGTTAGCACGCAGAGCATGGTAGCCACGGACCGATCCTGGACGCTGATCAACACCGTGAGCGCCACGCTGCCCGGTGGTTTCAGTACGCTGTGGGCCAACGAAGAAAAAACGGTGATCGGCAACAAACTGCGCCAAAACGATGCCCATAACCGGGCGATCGGCGGCTCGCTGAACTTGGGGGCGATTGTGCCTCACCTCGGCACGCTCAGCGTCAGTTATAACGACGACAAGAAAAATAGCAGCCATTATTACAACGTGGATTACTACCAGAATCTGTTCACCGGCCGTTACGGCACGCTGGGCATACGTGCGGGGGTACAGCGATACAATAATGGCCATTCCGGCGGTAATACCGGCAAGTACATTGCGCTCGATTTCTCCTTGCCACTGGGCAACTGGTTCAGCGCCGGGGTTTCTAACCAGAACGGCTACACCACGGCCAATATTGCGGCGCGTAAAGAGATTGCCGATGGGCCGATCCGAACCGTGGGGGCCAATTTGTCGCGCGCCATCTCCGGGGATACCAACGGGGATAACAGCTTTAACGGCGGTGCCTACGCCCGTTTTGACACCAAGTATTCTACCGGCACCGTCAACGTTAGCAGCTCCGCAGACGGCTACGTGAATACCAGCCTGACCGCTAACGGCAGCGTCGGTTGGCAGGGGCGTCATATCGCGGCAAGTGGACGCAATGAAGGTAACTCAGGGATTATTATCAATACCGGCCTGGAAAATGAAGGCATGCTGACCGCGCGCGTGGATGGCCGCGTCGTCAAGCTGACCGGCGACAAGAACTATCTGCCCCTGTCCCCTTATGGTCAGTATGTGGTGGAGTTGATGAACAACAAAAACTCGGCGGAAAGCTTCGATATCGTCACCAATCGTAAGAACAGCCTGACGCTGTACCCGGGCAACGTGGCGGTCATCGAACCGCAAATCAAACAGATGGTCACGGTATTTGGCCGTATCAAGGCCGAGGATGGCACGCTGCTGGCCAACGCCAATATCAACAACCATATCGGGCGTACCCGTACGGATGAAAAAGGGGAGTTCGTGATGGATGTGGATAAGAAATTCCCGGTAATCGATTTTACCTACCGCCACAATCAAAGCTGTGAGGTGGCGCTGGATCTGAGCAAGGCACAGGGTGCGGTCTGGGTAGGCGACGTGGTTTGCCGCGGCTTGAAGTCCTACGCCAAAGTGGGCCAACCAGGAGATATGAACAATGAAGGCTAATAGCATACGTTTGGCGCTGTTGATCGGCGGCCTGCTGAGCATCGCCCCGGCGCAGGCGGTGAACCCGACCAATCTGGGAGATGCCGCCACGATGAAGTTTGTCTTTGTTGAGAACAATGCGGACGATAACTTCTTTGTGACCCCGGCAGGGGGGCTAGATCCGCGTATGACCGGTGCCAATAAATGGACCGGCCTGAAATATGGCGGATCCGGCACCATTTATCAACAAAGTCTGGGCTACGTCGACAATGGTTTCAACTATGGTCTGATAGCCAACTGGCGTTACGATATGTGGCTGGAAAATGCGCCGATCAAAAATCCATTTCTTGGCCTGCGCTGTATCAACTGGTATACCGGTTGCAATATGGAAACCAGTCTGATCCTGCCAGAGACCAGCGATGAAAAAGGGTTCTATGGGGTGGTTGTTACTCCCGGGAATCAAAAATGGATGCACGGCATGATGTCACCGAGTTTTTATCAGTACCTCAGGCAGATGGGGGCTGGTGAGTCATTCAGCATGCAGATCAACGGCTGTCAGACTTCTGCGGTCTACAGTGCCAGCAGTGGCGAACGCTGCAAGGATCAAAGCTCAGGCACCTGGTATCGACGTACCGTCACCCATGCCAAGGCGGCACACCTGCGCTTCATCAATACCAATGCGGTATCGGAAGTGTTCGTCAACAGCGATGGGATACCGATCATCGGTGAAGGTAATGCGGACTGCCGCAACCAAACCGTCGGTGCCCGCAGCGGTATCATGTGCAAGATGGTCAGCTACGATCTGCAAACGGATGGCAGCGTCAGTAACACCTCGATCCATATTTTTCCGTCGATCAACCATGCCGCACTGTCATCGGCGGTTAATGCGGCCGATCTGCAATTCAGTTTGAATGGCAACAGTTGGAAAAATACCTCGGGTACCGGCAGCTACTATACGTTTAACGAGTTGAAGAGCAGCAATGCCGTTTACGTGTTTTTTGCCAGTAACTTCTTCAAACAGATGGTCAAGCTGGGGATCACCGACGGCGGTACGCACGATCTGATTAACTTCCGTTTCCAGAACACCACCTCGCCGGAATCGGGTTGGTATGAGTTCTCGACTTCTAACCAACTGATCATCAAGCCTCGTGATTTCAGTATCAGCATTATTTCCGAGGATTTCGATAACAGCCCGCACCGGGAAGGCTATGTTGGCCCTTCAGAGCCACCGTTGGAATTTGGTTATATTGTGACCACTAGCGCTAAGACCAATGCCGATCAGGTCAGGGTTATGGCGACCGGCCCAACGCAGTCACTGGGAGGGATCAACTACTGTATTTTCTCCTCGCCAGACAATACCACGAAGGTTCCATTCCCGGCCCAGCTTAGTATTACTACCAGCACGGGGACGGAGCAGGTGTTTGATGCCGGTTGTGACAGCCAGTGGCACGATATGACCAACGCCCTGTGGAGCAGCACACCATGGAACGATATTTCCGGTGACGTGGGGGTGATGAACAAGACCAAGGTCAAGTTCAGGATCCCGATGAACGCACCGATCTCGCTGAAAACGGTGGAAGGTAACGCCTGGTATGGTGATGTGCATGCCGCCGGTGAAATCCACGTTGAGGCAACCTGGCGCAATATCAATTAAGGGGATGATGTGAAAACTCTGCTGCTATGGCTAATCTTCCTGCCCTTTACCGCCGGGGCGATCAACGTGGGCACCATGACGTTTGCGATGGATCAGGATCAGTCCTTTGTCGCCAAACGGGTGTTGAACAATAACGCCAGCGCCCGGTTTTATCAGGTTTCCATTCGTGCCATCGATCGGCCAGGGGAGCAAGAGGTGCGAACCCGACCGGCAGAGGGTGAATTGCTGTTTGCCCCCAAGCAACTGACGCTGCGGGCAGGACAGGGGGAATATTACAAGTTCTACTACCATGGGCCGAAGGATAATAAAGAGCGTTATTATCGTGTCTCATTTCGCGAGGTACCGACTAACCTGCTGACCACCGGGCAGAGCAACAAAGCCGGTGCCAATCTGGAGCCGATCGTGGTAATGGATACCATTCTGGTGGTCAGACCGCGTGTCACCCTGTTTGACTACCAGCTTGACAAGCAGCGCGGTACGCTCAAAAACACCGGTAATACCTTTTTTAAGTTTCTGCTGAAACCCGGTTGTGATAGCACTGATGAAGAGGGGATCACCGAGTATTTACGCCCAGGGGATACGCTGTCGCATCCGGGTATCAAACTGCAAGGTCAGAAATTTATTATTTATAACGATAAGTTTATCAACGTGGATAAAAGTTGTATTTAATTAGCCAGATTGGATTTTATTGACCATTCGGCAAGGAACGCGGGTTTCAGGTGGTTTTTATAAACTAAAAAATAAAATATTTTCAATTGGATAATTAATTATGTATGCCTTCTATAACGAGACGTCTATTCTCTTTGAGCCCCATCCTTTGGTAAAGATCGGCCTGCAGGCGTTGATTGACCCGAAAAATAAAAAAATCAGCCATCTAAGTCGACTGAAAGATATTGTCTCATCACTCAATGATAATGAACAGCAAACGGTTATTATGGAGCTCTACCATCATACCGAAGAAATTTATCAGGTAGTGCGATTCGTGTTGAGCTTCGGTACGCTTTGGCCAAAGGCGTCTTTGGTGGTTTTCACCGATATCATCAACCCGGATATTTTGTCGCTGCTTGCAACGCAAAAACACCTCTCATTAGTGGCCAAGCGCGATAGTGTGAATTATTTACTGGCAGCCATTTCGGCGGCTCATCCCACCGCCAGTTATCGTAGCCCAGCGATGCGGCAACTGTTGTTGCAGGAACTGCGGCCATTATCAGGTTGTGAATGGCGTATCCTGGGATTGATGGTTGCCGGAGCCAATGCACAGCATGCCGCTCAGGTTATCGGGCGCAGCTATAAGACCGTCTGCACCCATAAGCTGAATATTATGCGCAAGTTGGGGCTGAATCAGGTTGGCTTTATGCAGCTGCTGTTGGCGTTCAGAACCCGCTACTGGGATGAAACTGCCATTTCGGGCATACATCCTGCTCCACCTCACTGAGAGAGAAGGGCTCTTTCTCAGGTAATGCCAGTTGCGTTAGTTCAAACAATTCCACTGTCAATCTACCTGGCTTAAATTAGTGCAAATCACTTTTATTCTGGTTTTATTCTTCATTCCAGGATTTATATTAATGATATATATAACACTGGTAAGCGAACCGTTCGCTGTTTTACATTACAAGTGACTATAAAACGACCAGTCTGGTGTTATTAATAGCGTGATAATATTATCATTTCCGGTGTTAAGTTGAGAATTTACTGGTTATATTAAAGAATTTCTCATGAAAGATCCGAAAGTAAAACATTTTAGCTGAATTTTATTGTCTTAATAAATGCTATAAATTAAGGTCCTTCTGCCTTTAAGAACGGCGTATTCATGTTTTTAATTAATTATTCTAGAAGGATCTATATAGATGAATAAAAGCAAAATTGGGCTTTTGATGCTCGGTACTCTGGTGTTCTCAGCGAATGCTTTTGCTGGTATCAGCAGCCAAGAGCAAAATATGCGTAATGAAGTTACCAAGTGCGTCAGTGATATCCAGTCATATGGCAATGATCCTCGGGAAAAATCGCCTCTCTGGGTTATTTACGGCACACGCGGTGGTGCACATAAGTATTGTGGTTCCGTTGCCGCTAAAACCAGAACTGCAATCACGCCAGGGTACAACCAGCAAGAGGCTTGGGAAGCAGAGTGGCAGGATCTCTTTGCAGAATATAGCGCCATTCCCAAGGCAGATGCCAACAAACCAAATACTCAGAAATTGCTCAAAAAGCTGCGTGATCTTGGCGCAACAAACAAATTAGATGGGCGCCATGCTCAGTCTAAACTCTATGTTTATCGTGCCATGATGAGTGAGTTGGATAAATTGGATGCGATCCTACCTTCCGTCGAAGGTAAGTAAACTGTTTTAATTCAATAATAATGTACCGGCATGTTTAATGATGACTGCCGGTGCATTTTTATAAATTCTATTATTCCCACCCGAACAATATGAATAAAAGTTTATTCGCTTTTCCTATTCTATTCATGGCAGCCTGTTTTGCCCATGCAGGTGAGTATTTTTACATCTCCCAAGGGGATCGGGATATCGGTCATATTGAATTGGACATGGCGGAGGACGGTTTTCCGTGTTTTGATAGAAAAAAGCTTATAGAATGGGAAATCCTCTCACCAGAAAACATGAGTGAGGTACCAGAAACCGGCTGTATCAAAGTTAAAGATCTTTATCCATTAAATATTACCGTTACCTTAATTGATAAGGTGAATTTTCTTTTTTTTACATTCTTAGAGTCAACGGAGGTCAAGGCCGATCCTCGCCTGGCTATCGAGTATCGAGATGAGGGTATTCCAGCTATCCTGATAAACTATGATGTTAACTATAAAAAATATCAGGGAGAACGTTATATCAGAAGAAAAAGAAAAGATAACTTAGTCGTTGAGTTAGAGTCTGGCATCAACTACCAACATTGGCGATTAAGATCACGGCAATTTCATGATAATGAGGGTATGCCACAGAAACGGATAAGGTTTTCCGATCTTTACGCTGAAAGAGACATCCCCGCGATAAACTCTCGTCTGTATTTTGGTGAGGGCTACAATAATACTTTCTATCTGGATCCCTTCCCTAATCGTGGGATAAAATTGTCATCTGACGATAATATGTTTCCTTCGTCACAGGGGCCAGTGTTGCCTTGGGTATATGGTGTGGCCACCAGTGATGCTGAAGTTGAGATCCGGCAGAACGGCAAACCGGTTTACCGCACGATGGTTCAAGCTGGGGATTTCGTGCTGAGAAATATCAAACTGTTTGACAAATCGGGTTCTATTACCATGACGGTGAGAGAAAGCGACGGTAGCATCGCTTATTATGATGTACCTTGGAGTCGACTGGACAATATCCTGGATAAGAACATGTGGAAATATGATGTCTCATTCGGCAAGTTTATGAGTAGTGAGAGAATGGAAGAGTCTAATCCCATTTTCTTTCAGGGAGGCGCTGGATATGGTCTCACTGCACAAAGCTCTTTATTTGGCGGAGCGCTGATATCGCCCAATTACTACAGCCACTCATTAGGTATTGGTCAAAGACTCAATCAATTCGGTGATGTCACCTTTAATCACCAGTACAGCAGTATAACATCGGCAGAGCAGGGCAAGGTAAACGGTGAGAAGTTGCGTTTACAGTATGTGGCTAATTTCAACAAGGCGAATACCAGCATCAGGTTAAATGGCGAGTATTATCTACAGCCTCACTTTAATGATTTCAATAGTTATGCCTATAATGCTAAAACAGATTATTATTGCTGTGATTACTATAAAAAAGAATATGGTTTTGATTTTTCGATAAGTGCGTTGATTGATACTTCACAGAGCTTGTCATTCAATATTAACCAGGAAAAATACAAAGAAGATCAAGGCAAGCGGACGTTCTACTCGCTGAGGTTTATGCAAAACACCGTCAACGTTTCCTATGATCTTGACCTGTCATACTATCAATACCCTACGCAAAAAAATGAAATGCTGTTTGGTATTACCTTCAGGGTACCCTTAAAGAGAATGGGGATTGATAACACCAGTCTGAATCTGGGATACAGCTATAACCCCTATGATCACTATCAAACTGAGCTTGGCGTTAGCGGTAGGCATTTAAATAACAACCTTAACTACCGGGTGATTAGCCGCAAGGGCAAACAGAGCAAGGCAAGTTATCAGGCGAGTGCCAATTACCGCTACGCCGCCGGTGAATCTGCGATCAGATACCAGTCTGGAACAAACTATGCGCTTTACTCGGCGAACAGCTCAGGTTCATTGGTTGCCCACCAGGCGGGGATTACCTTAGGGCCAACGTTAGGTGACACTAACGCACTGGTTTATAGCAAAAAGCATCCCAATGCGACGATCCCTGAGCAGGTTGATGTGGTTACCGACAGCCGCGGTTATGCCATTATCCCCAATCTCATTCCCTATCAGGTCAACGTGGTCAATGATGAGATAGGCCAGGAGAGGGAGTTTGGTGAGCCAGCCAATGAAGTCGTTAAAGTGCCGACATTAGGGGCCTTATCCTATTATGAGTTGCTTAATTAAATCGCTGTGCCGAAGAGGTACAGGACGCCGACATGCCGTAAGCCCCCTTCCCTGGGGACTGGCCGTCGGTACTTTAGTTAAAGTACCGACACGGAGAAACGAAAGCAGGCTCCAGCATGCGGCTGATCCACTAGCGTAATGTCACTGTCGTGTAACTGCAGAATGCGTTTGACAATCATCAGCCCCAAACCCCCCGCATGGCGGCGGGCATGGTTGAGAATTGACGGGCGGATAAACAGATCTGGGCGCAGTTCCAAGGGAATGCCAGGTCCGCTGTCATTGACCTGAACCATCACCTTATTACCCTGCGGCCACAGGCGCACTTCGATCTCTCCACCGCTTGGCGTATGGCGGATCGCGTTATCCAGCAGATTAGTCAGCACCCGTTCCATCATGCTCAGATCGGCAAACACCTGGGGAATGCCCGGCTGAATATCGGCAAGCAGGCGCTGCTGGCGAGCCTCGGCGGCCAATTCGAACTTCTGGAATACGTCCTGCACCAACTCACTGAGAGAGAAAGGTTCTTTCTGAGGTTTCACCACGCCGTATTCCAGCCTGGCCAGCTCAAATAGCTCTTGCGCCAACCGCCCGACTTTGCGGCTCTGCGCCAGGGCGATCTCCAGATAGCGTTGACGGTCGGTGGGGGTCAGGCTGGCGGATTTCACCGACAGTGTTTCCAGATAACCATGCAGCGAGGTCAATGGAGTACGCAGATCGTGAGAGATATTGGCGATAAACTCGCGCCGTTGTTGGTCCTGTTGTGACAGGGCTTGCCACTGCTCGGTAATGCGCTGTGCCATACGGCGGAATGCCTGCTGCAACTGGCTGACCTCATCACGGCTATGACTCTCCGCAGGGGCATTGGCATAGGTTTGCAGTGCTGAGATGCCGTCGCCATCCAGCGCACTAACCTGCTGGGTCAGACGGCGGATCGGGCGTGTCACCCAGTGGAAGGCAAAGCCCCCAGCCAGCAGGCCGAACAGCGCCACCAGCCCCATCGACCACAGCGCGGTATAAATGGCAGAGTTGATCTGGGCGCTATTGGCCAGCGCATCATAATCCTCCCCCAGCAGCACTACGTACAAATAGCCTTCAATCTCGCCATTTACCCGCAGCGGCGCGGCGCTGAAGACTTTTTGGTTATCAAGATTGCGCGGGTCGTCACCATAGAGGGGCATTTCGGCCCCGTTCAACAATGTCTGTATCGGTAACAGATCGACCTTTTGGCGTTTCATGTGCCCGGCAGGCGCCGCGTTACCGACGATATTGCCTTGTTTATCCAGCAGATAAACCTCAACGCTCGGATTAACCGCCATCAGTTTATCGAACAGGGTATGCACCGACCGATCGTTCCAGCCCTGCGAACTCAACAGGGGGTTGCTGGTGGCGATATGTTGCGCCAGATTGGTGGACAGCTGTTGGATCACCGCCTGGCTATATTGCGTGCTGCTGCGCACCTGTAACCAACCGGAGATCGAACAACAGATGAGCAGCAGCAGGGCGAAAACCAGAGTCAGGCGTTGTGTCAGCGTGAGATTTTTCATCTTTTACCCTTGCGGCGAAGCCGCGAATTTATAGCCCATGCCCCACACGGTCAGGATGTGCTCGGGTTCTGCCGGGTTGCGCTCAATCTTGATCCGTAGCCGGTTAATATGGGTGTTCACCGTGTGTTCATACCCTTCATGTTGATAGCCCCAGACCTGATTGAGCAGGCTGAGGCGGGAAAACACTTTGCCGGGATGACGGGCGAAAAAATACAGCAGGTCGAACTCGCGCGGTGTTAGTTCCACCGCTTGCTGGTTCAGAAACACTTCGCGGGCGATGGGATCGATCACCAGCCCGTTCACGCTTAACGTTCCCGCTTCCATCCGGAGATTACGGGTCATCGCCTCTTGGCGGCGGAACAGGGCTTTTACGCGGGCCACCAGCTCCAGCATGGAAAAGGGTTTAGCCAAATAGTCGTCTGCACCCAGTTCCAACCCCAGTACCCGGTGGACTTCACTAGAGCGGGCGCTGGTGATAATGATGGGGGTATAGCGTGTCATATTGCGAGCGCGGCGGCAGATTTCCAGGCCATCGATACCCGGCAGCATCAGATCGAGGATCAGCGCGTCCCAACCCCCTTGTTCCAGCATTGCCATACCCTGATTGCCATCGGCCGCATGGCTGATGTCATAGCCTTCATCGCTCAGATGAAGTTGCAACAGTTCGGCGATATGTCCGTCGTCTTCGACGATCAAAATTCGTTTTGCCTTTTCCATTTTCTCTACCGCGGTTAACTGGCCTACCTGAAGTCTACACAACCCCCACCTTGGAAGTGATCACATTTTATTTAACTTTGCGTGAGGTCTTGGGGAACAAATCCGTTGAATACTGCAGACATTCAACCGATACGGGGCAGGAGAGAAGCGATGATCACGGCGAAACAGACCCTTATCCACCCGCTGTGGCTAAGGCTGACACATTGGCTGAACGCACTTGCCATGCTGATTATGGTCACCAGCGGTTGGCGCATTTATAACGCTTCCCCGTTGTTTAACTTTAGTTTTATCAACGAGCTGACGCTAGGCGGTTGGCTGGGGGGCGCGCTGCAATGGCATTTTGCCGGTATGTGGCTGTTTGGCATCAACGGCCTGTGCTATCTGCTGATCAACCTGTTCAGTGGCCGCTTTAAACGCCAATTCTGGCCGCTCAGCCCCAAGCAGTTTGTGGCCGATCTCTGGGCCGCACTGTGCGGCAAGTTGTCACACGCCGATCTGCGCCACTACAACATGGTGCAGCGTGTGGCTTATCTGGTGGCTATCGTGGTCAGCATCCTGATGGTGCTTTCTGGGCTGGTGTTGTGGAAGTCTGTGCAGTTTCCTCTGCTACGTACCTTGCTTGGGGGCTACGACGCGGCGCGCTATATCCACTTTTTTGCCATGACGGCGCTGGTTGGCTTCGTGGTGATCCATCTGGTGATGGTGGCCCTGGTGCCACGTACGCTGCTGGCCATGTTACGTGGACGCTAAGGAGACACCGATGAAAACGGAAAAAGAACCTCTCAGCCTGAGCGAAGGCCAGGATATCGTTAAAGAAGCGCAACGTCTGTTAGCGCGCCAGTTGGCATCGTCGTCGCGCCGCCGTTTTCTGCGCAATGGCTTGACCCTGGGGGGGATGGCGATGCTGACTGGCTGCGATCTCAGTGATAATGCTCAGGTAGATCAGGCCTTGAGCCGCATCTCACGCTTCAACGATCGGGTTCAGGGCTGGCTGTTCAATGCCAACCATCTGGCACCAGAGTATGCCGAATCGATGATCACTCGGCCATTCCCGTTTAATGCCTTCTATAGCGAGGATCAGGCGCCGGATATCAACGGTGACGATTATCGTCTGGAAGTGGCGGGGCTGGTACTGCACAAGCAACCCTGGACGTTGGCACAGTTGCACCAGATGACGCAAATCAGCCAGATCACCAGGCACATCTGTGTCGAAGGCTGGAGCGCCATCGGCAAATGGGGTGGGGTGCCGTTTGCCACCTTCCTGAAGGCGATTGGCGCAGATCTTAACGCCCGCTATATCGGCTTTAAATGTGCCGATGACTATTACACCAGCATCGATATGGCCACGGCGTTACATCCGCAAACGCTGATGGCGCTGACCTACGACGGGCAGATTTTGCCGCGTAAATACGGCTATCCGATGAAACTGCGGATGCCCACCAAGCTGGGTTACAAGAATCCCAAACATATTCAAGTGATCGAAGTCACCAACCACTTTCCCGGTGGTTACTGGGAAGACCAAGGCTACAACTGGTTTGGCGGTAGTTGATTGCCGCCGGTGCAGTTTCATGGCACGACGCGTGCCGATTAACCAAGAAAAGGAAATACCATGAAAAAGTTATTTGCCATGATGATGTGTAGCGCACTGATGCTGGGTATCACCGGAGCCAATGCGGCCGATAGCATGGGCAAGGATGCGATGAAAAAGGACGGTATGAGCCAGATGTCTCACGATGGGATGGCTAAACAGGGCATGAAAAAAGAGTGCATGGGTAAAGACTGCGTGAAGAAGGACTCAATGGCCAAAGATGATATGAAGAAGGATCACATGGCCAAAGACAGCATGAAGAAAGATTCCATGGCTAAAGAGGGTATGAAGAAAGACGCTATGAGCCAGTAAAAGGCGCCATGACCGCCAGCTATCCTGTCTCTGGTACGGCAAGGGGCGCGCTCAATTGCTGAGTCCGCCCCTGTTGCTCAATTGCCAGCGACGAAAATAGTGCTCATATTTCGCAGACGCAATTTCTTCAATGCACTGTATTTCTGTGAAAAAATGGTTTTCGGATGGGTGCCTCGCTTGGCCGCAATGTTCAGCAGACTATCGCCGCGCAACAGGTTGAAGATCACATCGCTTTCTGCTGGGCTGAGCTCGCGGGTTTTCTGCACCTTTAATTGCCCAGACTCTTCACTCGCCAACAGGTTTTCCACTTTTTCTTCTAGTAAATAAAGCGGCATACGTGCCGATACCAGTTCCACCGAGATCCCCAGGATCGCCAACAGTTTGGCCACCCGTTCATCATCATAAAACACCAGAATACGCGTTGAGCTCATGTGTTGCTGATGCACAGACACCAGGCTTTCGATCACGTTGACGCTTTGTTCCAGATTTTGCGAGGTGAAAATCAGCGCAATATCATGCTTGATAATTTTCTCCGCCTTCGCACCACCGTGCATAAAGTCCGAAAACAGCTTGATATCGTACTTGCCATAATGCTTTTTCAACAGCATTGAAAGCCCGACATAGCTGTACTTACACTCACTAATCACCAGGACATTGTTTTTAGACATATTGGGGATACCCATAATGAGTTAAAAGTATTCAGCAGCAAGCAGCTGATTTAAATCTTTGATGCTGGATTCCTGCCACAACTTCCCCTGCAGTGCATAATAAGGCATTTCGTCCAACCATTTTTTTTGTTCATGCGTTTCAACTCCTTCGATAATCACCCGGTAATGATTCAGGTGAAAAAAACGCAGCAAGGCGCGCATCAACCCTTCACCGCCGGGCTTTTTCATAAAGTCCCACAGCAGTTGTCGATCGAGTTTTACGAAGCGGAAACGGCTGTTATACAAGGCGGAAAACCCGGCATAGCCGGAACCAAAATCGTCGAGCCAAAATGAATAATTATTCAAAGAAGGATCGTTATGGACACGGTTTTTTACCAGTCTGCTGGCGTTCTCGTTGATTTCGAAATGCAGGTAATTCATCGCGCGGATTTTATCGGCCAACACACCGTTTGCCAGCGCCTGCAGCGAATGGTCGTCGACATTGATGGTGGCAATGATCTGGTGTTGTTGAAACCAGTCTCGGTATTTTTCTATCAATTCAATTTGTTGATGCAGGATCTCAACGCGGGTTTCCCGGTCGGCCTGCTGGAAGAATTGTTCTGGAGAGAAATGCGCAAATTCGCTATCAAAAGAGAAGCGTGATAAACATTCAACGGCCAGCAGTTGCCCCGATTTGGCAAACATAGGCTGAAAAACATAATTAATGCCGTTATTTTTATCGTTAAAATCGCTGCGCATTCCTCAATCCTTTGATTGAAATTTATCTGTATGATTTTAAACAATAAACAAAGAAAAAAATGGCTGTTTATTGGTAATAATCTTATTAAAAAAAGAATCATCTTACCTGGTGGTAAATTCCCCTAAAAGATTGAAATTTCAGAGGGAACAGGCTTGCGCTCAAGATGGCTGAAAGCGCATTAACAGAGTTATATTCTGGTTTTTCGGCGTTTTATCGAATTTTTTGACCGCTAAACTTGACTAATTAAGATTATTACGAACCGGGTAAATCGTCAATATCGATCGATAGGTATTTGTTGATAGTTTTTTCCTATCGTGAGGGGCGTTATGAATGTTTTAAACGATTTATCAATGAGAATGTTCTTGGACTATATTTCGCCGGGCAATGGATTCATCGGGCTTCATTCCTGACAGGGAGTAGCATCGTTGAATGTACTTAACGGATGTATTAATTCACCGAGAGTCGAAAATATGAAAATCTCTAAGCTGTCCGCTGTATTAGCACTGACTGTATGCGCCACCGCCATTCCTTCTCTTTCAGCACAGGCTGCCGATGGTACTATTACTTTCAACGGTAAAGTGACCGACCAGACCTGTACTATCAGCACCCCAGGTGGTAAAGATTTTACCGTTACTCTGCCAACCGTATCTTCTTCTACCCTGAATGCGGTTAGCGCCACCGCGGGCCGTACTCCATTCGCAATTAACCTGACCAAATGTTCTAAAGGCCAGGTAGCAACCTATTTCGAACCAGGTTCAACCGTTGATTTCAAAACGGGTCGTTTGAATAACCAAACCAAAACCAATGCCGCAACCAACGTGCAAATCCAGCTGCTGGGTAGCAACAACCAGTTCCTGCCAATTCTGGCTGCCACCAACAACGGCGCACAGACCAACTCCCAGTGGGTTACCGTTGCCAATGAAGGTGATTCAGCAGACCTGAACTACTATGCGGAATATTTCGCAACTGCCGCTGCGGGCGCCGGTGATGTAACCTCAAACGTACAATACACCATCATCTACCAATAAGTTATTACCCGTCCATTTTATAGTTAAATGTTGTTTCCTCCCTGTGAGCATTCGGGGCGAATAGTTTCGCCCTGATAGCCTCTAATTACAGGGGGTGAAAGCACGGGTATTTATTCTGGCGGGTGGAAACTTTTCCCCCGCTGTATTTCTATAGTAGTGATATTAAAATGAAAACATCGTTTAAGAAATACAGCGTATTGCTGATGGCTGTGCTTTTCAGCAGCAGCGCTTTTGCCAGCGTTATTGTTAACGGCACTCGCGTTATTTATCCGGCCAAACAGCGGGAAGTGACCGTCCAATTGTCCAATAATGGGACCTCGCCGGCGTTGATCCAGGCCTGGATCGATGAGGGCAACGCGGAAACGACGCCAGAAAACAGCAAGGCTCCCTTTATTATTTCGCCTCCCATCAGCCGTATTGAGCCTAACGGCGGCCAGGCGCTGCGTGTTTCGCTGACGACTTCGGCATTGACGCAAGACAAAGAATCTCTGTTCTGGTTGAACGTGCTGGAAATTCCCCCTGCACCGACCGGAACGGCCGCCGACACTACGCCAGAAAACTTCCTGCAGGTGGCCTTCAGAACCCGTGTGAAATTGTTCTATCGGCCGGAAGGTCTGAGCGGCGTAGCCAATGACGCGCCAGAAAAACTGCAGTGGAGCTTCGTGGCGGGCGGTGTGAAAGTGAAAAATCCCACGCCGTTTTATGTTTCTTTCACCGAAATCAATGCCGTTGCCAATCGCAAGAAAGTCGCGCTGGCACCGCATGGCGACATGCTGGCCCCAGGCCAGGAAAAAACGCTGGCCTTTTCCGGTGACAGTTCACGCATCGCTGATATTGAGTACACCACCATCAATGACTTTGGTGGCCGGGTTCAACGCAGCAAAAATCAGCAAAAGTAACTCCTGGAAAGCCCCATGCCACGAGGTGAAGTCAGCCGGTGGGGACGCTTAATTTGGTAAAGGAATGCATGGATATGAACGAGTTACCTATCTCTGCCGCCGTCAAGTCGGCACTTTTCAATTACAGATCCATCCTGCTGTTGACCGGTAGTGCCCTTTGCCTGACCACCCCGGCATTTTCCCTGGCAGCGGCTCAAAGCGATGCCAACCAGGCCGCTGCACCGGTCGAAGCCACTTTCAACAGCAATTTCCTGGTTGGCCAGGCGCAGGGTGTGGATCTTTCGCGCTTTCGTGACGGCAACCCGGTATTGGCGGGGAAATATTCTCTGGATGTTTACGTCAATGGGGAATGGAAGGGCAAAAAGAACATCGAATTCAAGAGCGTGCCGGGTAAAGACAGTGCCGATACCTGCTTTAACCTGCTGTCTCTGGAAGAGTTTGGCGTCGATACTGCGGCAATGGGCAGCGATCCGGCGGTGACGACCAGCAGCTGCAAGCCGCTGGGGGAATGGGTGCCGGAAGCGTCTTACCGCCTCAATACTAGCACCTTGCGTATGGATGTCAGCGTTCCGCAGGTCGCGTTACGCCGTACCGCACGGGGTTATGTCGATCCGAAATTCTGGGATCGCGGCATCACCGCTGGTTTTCTGTCCTATAACTTCAACGCCTTTAATTCGCACAGCTCCAATTCCGGTGGCAACTCGGACTCGACCAACGCTTATCTGACGATGAACGCCGGGGTGAACATTGCCGGTTGGCAACTGCGCCATGACTCGAACGTGAACTGGCGTAGTCAGGAAAGCACCCATTGGCAGAACACGGCCACCTATGCGCAGCGTGCCATTCCGGCTGTGCGCGGTATGCTGACATTGGGGGATGCGTTTACCAGCGGGGACTTCTTTGATTCGATCGGTTTTCGCGGTGCGCAACTGAGTACCGACGATCGCATGTTGCCGGACTCCCTTAACGGCTATGCGCCGGTAGTGCGCGGCGTGGCGCAAAGCAACGCTCTGGTAGAAATTCGCCAGAACAACCAGTTGATCTACCAAACCACGGTAGCGCCGGGCGAGTTCGTGATAAACGATCTGTTCCCTACCGGCTACGGCGGCGATCTGGACGTGACGGTCAATGAAGCCGATGGTTCAGTGCGCCAGTTTAGCGTTCCCTATGCTTCGGTGGCGCAGATGTTGCGCCCGGGGATCCAGCGCTATGCGTTAACCGCAGGCCAAGTTCGCGATGATAATTTACATACCTTGCCCGAGATGTTCCAGGCGACTTATCAGCGCGGGTTTACCAATATTCTGACCGGCTATACCGGTGCGACCGTGAGTGACGGTTACAGCGCGGTGCTGCTGGGGAGTGCGGTGGCAACACCGTTGGGGGCTTTTGCCGTCGACGTGACTCAGGCCAACACCCGCCTGAAACAGGGCGATATGTCCGGCCAGAGCTACAAAATCAGCTACAGCAAGCTGATGTCGGAAACCAACACCAACTTCACCATTGCGGCCTACCGCTACTCGACTTCCGGCTATCTGTCACTGCGTGATGCGGTGTATGCCCGTGATAACGAGAGCCGGGGCTTAAGTGCCGATGCGGTTAACCGCCAGCGCAGTGAATATCAGCTCACGCTGAACCAGGGGCTGGGTGCCAATCTGGGATCGCTGTATATCACCGGTTCGGTGCGCGATTACTGGAACCGTGGCGGTACCTCCAAACAGTATCAGGTGGGTTACAACAACTTCATCGGCCGGGTTACCTACGGTTTGTCCGCCATGCGTACCAGCGATACTTATAACCACGACGAAACCCGTTACTTCCTGAACTTCTCGATCCCGTTCAACATTGGCTCGCAAAACATCAGCCTGAACAGCGCATTGGCGTACAACGATCAAGGCTACGACAGCAGCCGCATCGGGATTAACGGCTCCACCGGGGAGGATAACAACATCAGCTACAGCGCCACCTTGGCTAACGACCAGAGCGGCGGGACCAATACCAGTGTGAATGGGGAATACCGCAGTCGTTTCGCCACCATGAACGGTTCTTACAGCTATGGCCGAGATTTCCGCCAGTCGTCGATCGGGGCTTCCGGCAGCATTGTGGCCCATAGCGGCGGCGTGACCATGACGCCTCAGCGTGGCCAAACCATGGTGCTGGTTGAAGCGCCGGATGCAGCAGGGGCCATCGTCACCAACTCTCCTGGGGTGCGAATAGATGACAACGGTTATGCGGTGGTGCCTTATGTTGCTCCCTACCGTATGACCAACGTCACGTTGGATCCTAACGGCATGTCACGCGATGTTGAGCTGGAAAGCAGTAGCCAGCAAATTGCGCCTTATGCCGGTGCGATTGCCAAGCTGGAGTTCAAGACCATCAAAGGCCAGGCGCTGATTATCCATGCGTTAGGCCCGAACAACACGGCGTTACCTTTTGGTGCCGAAGTATTGGATACCCGTAACCAGGTGGTCGGCATCGTCGGCCAGGGCAGCCGTATCTATCTGCGTACCGAAGCGTTACAGGGGCTGCTATTGGTGAAATGGGGGACTCAGCCGACACAACAGTGTGCCGTGAACTACCAGGCCAAAGCACAAAACAGCACTGATTACGAAATTATCGAGGCGAGCTGCAAATGATCAACCTTATCCATAAATTCACCGCCATGCGCCAGCGCCCTAAACAAGCCATGCTGTTTATGTTACTGATGTTGGCCGGGCAACAGGCTTATGCTCAATGCCGGGTTAACACGACCAGGCCGCAGGACATCATCATGAACGTCGGCAGGGTATTGATTACGCCGGATACCAAGGTGGGCGATATCCTGGCCACTGGCAAATTCGATATCAGTCGGGATAACAATATTTCTTGCAGCGGTAATAGCACGTTGTACGGCCGCATTTTACAAGGTGGGCCGAGTTCGATCAGTGACAAAATCTGGACTACCAACGTACCGGGGGTGGGGCTGCGGCTTTATCGCCAGATCGGCTCGCAGGAAGGTGCCTATTACCCGCACGAGATCTACCGCAACGGCGGGGTGTATCTGGCTGAGGGGTATTTTGTGGTTGAGGTGATCAAAATTGCCCAGAATACCGGTACCGGTTCGTTAGCCCCCGGGCAGTATTCTTCTTACTATGCGGATGGGACGGGGCCTTCCAGACCGATCCTGATCTCTCACGTATTGGCGAATAGTATCACTATCGTCACCTCATCCTGTTCGGTGGACGCCGGTTCCAAAAATAAGGTGATCAACCTGAGTACGGTAGCTACTGCGGCGTTCAAAGGCGTGGGCAGTACTGCCGCAGAGCAGGACTTTTCGATTAACATCAACTGCGTAGGTGGTTCGGGGACGGAACTGTTGCCTGGTGGTACAGGGGAGGGGCTGGTGAACGTACGTTTTGACTATACCCGCGATACCTCGAATGCACCGGGTGTGCTCCAGCCGGTACAGGATAGCAATGCCGCCAGCGGCGTTGGTGTCCAACTGCTGACCGGCAAAAACTCAACGCCAATCACTAGCGGCACGGCGGTATATGCCGGGCATACCATTGCCAACCAGACCAATACCATCACCTTGCCGCTCAAGGCGCGTTACTACCAGACCGCAGCAAAAATGAAGGGCGGCACCATCAAGTCGATTGCCACCTTTACCCTAGAATATAACTGATAAGACGTCAGCCAGTTCAATACTTAAGAGCGCTGCTGCGCCCGTTTAGCGGGTGCTGAAAAGGCCAATGGGTTTAGACACCCGTTGGCCTTTTTGTTTTTAACGCTGGCCGACCCAGTTGGTGCAGCCTTCGTCTACGCATTGGCGTTTGTAGAGTGAATGCAGGCTCGGTGTGCTGTGCCGATAGCTGTGCTCTGAGGAGAGCGCCACTTCATCTTGCTGCGGCGTGCGGCGATAGACCGCCGGCGTTTCACCAAACTGCTTTTTAAAGGCCCGGGAAAATGAAGGCTGGGAATCAAAATGGAACTGCAGGGCAATGTCCAGAATCGGCCGGGGGGTAGCGCGTAATGCCTGTGCGGCCTTCGACAAACGGCGTTCGCGGATATAGCTGCCGAGCGCATGGCCAGTGGTACTGCGGAACATACGTTGCAGATGCCATTTGGAGTAGCCAGATTTTGCAGCCACGTTATCCAGCAGCAGCGGTTGATCCAGGTGGTTTTCGATCCAGTTCAGCAAATCGTGAATGATATTGGCGCGATCCATTGGTTTAATTCTCCTGCAGCGACGACATTCGGGTAACCGTCAAATGGGACTTAATAATCCAAGATTATTCTTTGATAATAGGCGCGCATCGGCAGTTACGCAAGGGTAAACTTGGATAATTGACGTGGCGAAAAATGCTCCGCAAGGGCTAGGGGTATAGTGAATTGGGCGGGGGGATAGGGAGATAGGAAGGGGCACAGCATGCTGTGCCCGTGTGGATCACTTGATGTTCATGGCGTCGCGCATGGTGAAGAACAGGTCGGTCTGATCGGTCAGCCCCACGATGTTGGCGGCATGCGGGCCATAAGCGGCAACGCGCAGCTGAGTCCCGGTATGACCCTGGGAGCCTTCTTCCGAATTGCCATAGCTGATGGTCATCACCGCGCCGTCTTTGGTGGTTAATGATTGGGTCAGCCCCGGTGCTTTAGCTTTGGCGGCAATAATCTGGCTGGAGTGAGCGTGGTCGGCGGTGACGATCACCAGGGTATTACCGTCGGCGCGGGCGAACTCCAGCGCTTTTTGTACCGCTTCATCCAGATCGACCGTTTCACCAAATTGGCCGCATGGGTTGGCATCATGATCCTGCTTGTCGATGGACGCTCCTTCGACCTGCAGGAAGAAACCGTTCGGGTTGTTCTTCAGCAACTCGATGGCTTTCTCGGTCATCGCTGCCAGCGTTGGCACATTGGCGCTGCGCTCTGGGTTATTCTCGCAGGTCACCGCAGGCTGATCGAGATTACCGTGGTAGGAGGCTTTCGGTCCCTTCCAGCGTACAGGCATATTGCCTGGCGCAAACAGGCCCAGCAGCGGCTTTTGCTGATTGGCGAGGTTAATCGCGTTCAGGCTTTCGGCATCCTCCACCCATTGGTAGCCCAATGCGGCGGCCTGGGCCTTCAGCGTTTTCCCCTGCCATTCACCGCTTTTCGCCAACTGAGCGAAGGATTTTGCTCCGCCGCCCAGCGTGACGTCGGCACGGGTTTTAATCAACTGCTCGGTGATAGAACCATGTCCGCCATTTTCCAGCGCGTTACTGGCGCATTGCTCACTGGTTTCCTCTGGGCCGTAGCACTTGCGGGAGGTTACGTGCGAAACCAGTGCTGCCGGTGTGGCATCTTGCAGCTCCGCCGTAGAGACGTTGCCGGTGGCTTTACCCGCGGCCTTGGCCAGTTCCAAAATCGTCGGTTGATCTTTGCCGTTCACATCTACGCCCAACGCGCCGTTGTAGGTCTTGACGCCGGTAGCCCAGGCGGTGGCCGAGGCGGCAGAGTCGGTGACATAGTCCGGCTTATGGCTTTTCTTATCCAGCGAGTAGTGGGTGTATTGGCCGGTTAGCGGCAAAGCATCGATCCCTTTGAAGTAACCGCCTGCGCCTTCCGCATAGTTGCGTGCGCCGGTGATTTCCGAATCGCCCATGCCGTCGCCGATCAGCAGGATCACGTTTTTAGCGGTTTTATTCGACAGCGATGCTTGCAGTGCGGCGGTTTGATCGCTTGCCAAACGGCGTGCACCGCCGGGTTCGGTAATATCGCCACGAGCCGCGCGGTTGTTGAGTTGATTGTTGTCAGCCAGGGCGGTGGAGCATAACAGAGCGGATAATAGGGCACCGGCGATCAGAGAAACGGACTGTTGCATGGGTAGGGCTCCTTGTCGTAATACAAAAATATTGTTGGCATTATTTTGTTACATCGGAGAGTAGAGCAGGAAAGTGACATTTTTATGACGAGCGAGGTGGGAAAAGGGATAGCCTTTCCTGGCAATCCCAATAGGTTATCAGACTTGGCGGGCAGGAATATTAATGCCGCGTTGTACGGCTGGTCTTGCCAGTCCACGTTCCAGCCATTGGCCAACAAGGGGGAAATTGTCGAACTCCACCACGTCGCGCGCTTCATAAAAACCGATCAGGTTGCGTACCCAGCCGAGTAGAGAAATGTCGGCAATGGTATATTCCGACCCCATAATCCAATCACGCCCTTGCAGCCGTTCTTCCAGCACACCCAGCAGCCGTTTGGACTCTTTCTGGTAGCGCTCAAACGGCCGTTTGTCTTCATATTCGCGCCCGGCGAATTTGTGGAAGAAGCCTAGCTGGCCGAACATTGGCCCCACGGACGCCATCTGGAAAAATACCCACTGGATGGTTTCATAACGTTGGGCGGGGTCTTTGGGTAACAACTTGCCGCATTTCTCTGCCAGATATAGCAGGATTGCCCCGGACTCGAACAGCGCAAACGGCTTACCGTCCGGGCCAGCAGGATCGAGGATCGCCGGGATTTTACCGTTAGGGTTGAGCGACAGGAACTCCGGCGTCCAGGTTTCATTTTTGCCGATGTCGATCAGGTGGGCCTCATAGGGTAGGCCGATCTCTTCGAGCATGATGGAAACTTTCACTCCGTTAGGGGTCGGCAGCGAGTAGAGTTGTAACCGTTCAGGATGTTTGGCGGGCCAACGTTTGGCGATCGGGAACAGGGTAATATCGGACATGATAACTCCTCGGAAGCGACGGGATCGTCAACAGGAAAACTCATTGAGTATGGCAGTAAAGCTAGCGCGCCAGGTATTCAAAGCGCCAGGCCAAAATGTGCGCTCAGTGCTTTTCGACCTGTGGCGGTCAGTTGCAGCTCACGGCTGTCTAGCTGGCGCTGAACCCATCCGCGTTTTTCAAATGCTGCTAACATGGCAGCGCCCAGTGCGCCACCGAGATGGGCCTTGCGTTCGCTCCAGTCCAGACAATCGCAGGCAAAGCGCCGCCGGGTCGGGGCCGGGGAGCAGTCGATACCCAACTGTGTCAAGGCAGCCTGCCCAGACTCACTGAGCTGATAGTCGTTATCCCCGATTAGCCAGGCCCGCGCCAGCAACTGATGATGTATTTGAACCGCGATCTCACCTGCCATGTGGTCATAGCAGGTGCGTGCATAACGTAATGAGGCCGGGGTGCTGCTTTTGACCGTTGGGCGTTCTACGCCGGCCAACGCCATCAGGCTTTCCAGCATGTCGGCCACCGGTTTGCCCGCCAGGCGGTAAAAGCGATTGCGGCCCTGTTTGACGCAGCCGATCAGGTTCTGTTCCTGCAAGCGTGCCAGATGGCTGCTGGCTGTGGATGCCGCGACGTCCACCGCCGCACTCAGCTCCGTTGCGGTATAGGCGCGCCCATCCATCAACAGGCACAGCATGCGCGCTCGGGTGCGATCGGCGATAGCGGCCGTCAGTGCGGCCAGGCGGTCTTCAAGCGTATTGTCATTCATACTTCGAGAATAACCGAAGTATTGCTGCTCGTCTAACCCGACAATGGCTGCTCTCTATGCTTATCGGAAGGAAATTGCCATGACGGCCTGCCCCTTTTCAGTTGCATCGCGGCAAGCGGTGCGTGAAGCCTTAACCCATCCTCAACTCGGCGTTCGCCCCACGGATGAGCCGGTGCCCGCAGCTTTAATTGGGACGCCCGCTCAATCGATTTTCGCCTCTCTGGTACGTATGAATGATGGTGCCGTGCAGCGTGAATTAAAGGGAGCGATCGAGGTGGCGCTGGCCGCTATCACCGATGATGAGATCCGCCAGACCACGGTTTACGTGGCTCAATGGTTAGCGGCCAGTTTGACAACGGCAGAGCAGCTCACCCGGTTTAACTACGCTTTGCCGATCTGCGTACTGGCTGACTTATTGGGCGTGGCCCATCAGGATCGATCTGTCTTGGTGGATGAGGTGTTGGACTTTGTGCGCTGTATTGCTCCTGGCGGCAGCGCAGAGCAGATGGCTGTGGGGGCGGCGGCTGCCGGGAAGTTGCAGATCCGGATGCAACTGGCTGATGGACCGTTGTTTGAACAACTGTGCCAACACATTGGCGATCGCTCGTTGGCGATCGCCAATGCCATCGGGCTACTGTTCCAAGCCTGTGAGGGGACCGCCGGACTAATCGGCCAGACGCTGTTACTGACAAGTCAGCGCCATCAACCGGCATGGGCGTTGATCCAGGCGGTGTTGCAGCAAACTCCGCCGATCCAGACTACCCGCAGGTTTGCGCGACAGGCTACATTGCTTGATGGTCAAGAGCTGGCGGTGGGGCAGAGCGTATTGGTGCAGTTGAAAACGCCGCAGGAAAGTTTTGCCTTCGGTTATGGTGCTCATCGCTGCCCGGGAGAACGTTGGGCACGGTTGATCGCCTTGGAGGGGATCGGCCATTTATTCAATCACCACCTTAAGCCCGAACTGTTAAGCCATTTTCGTTGGCGCGTTTCGCAAAATGCGCGCGTACCCGAATTTTATACTGCCGAGGAGAACGATGATGATCGCGGTGATTTTTGAACTACGGGCTGCCGCTGGGCAGCGGGAAACCTATCTAGAGTTGGCGGCGGAGCTGAAACCATTGCTGGCAGAAATTGACGGCTTTATCTCTATCGAACGTTTTCAGAGTCTGAGCGAGCCGGACAAGTTGCTCTCGCTGTCGTTCTGGCGTGACGAGGCGGCGGTACAGCAGTGGCGCAACCTGGAGCAACACCGTCGGGCCCAGGCGCGTGGCAGGCATGAGGTGCTGGAATACTACCGGCTGCGGGTGGCCGAGGTGGTGCGGGATTATGGGTTGGAACCGCGTGAAGAGGCTCCAGCGGATAGCCGCCATTTTCATCCTGATTAAATTCGTATTGATAGCTATGCTTTGGCGTTATACCTCCTCCACAATTAACCGCGCTCAGCGCGGTTTGTTATATTCAGAATGACACTTTAAAGATCGTGATAGTGATATGAGAATTTTCCTAGTAAATTGTTGATTAATCTATAGCCATACTTTATTCTATATGCGTATAAGTAAAATTTTAAGAATACTAATGTAGAAGAGTGCGCATGAGCAGTAAAATCATCTTAAATCATCATGTTATCTACGATAAAAGCTCAGGTTCTCTGACGGATATCGGGAGCAAGCATGATGAAATTGTCCTCACCACACCAGCGAATAACTGTTTACAAATTCTGTTAAAAAATAAACCTGAAATTACTACACAAAAAGAACTGTTTGAGGAAGTGTGGGAAAAATATGGCATTCCCATTAACACCAATACGCTGTACCAAAACATTGCCATGATACGAAAGGCCTTTCGGCAACTAGGTCTTGAGGAGGATATTATTATCACCATCCCAAGGCGCGGTATGCTGGTGGCAGATACGGTAGAGATTGCTGAGTATGAAGAGTGCGTTGATAGTAGGATAGGCAATGAGGCTGAAATGGCCAGTTGCACGTTGTCTACACCTACCCCTGATGATGGACTAGGTGATGTAAGTAGTCATGGCACTCTATTTCATCATAACCTTAAAAAGGTGAGCTTGGTATTTTCATTTGGCATTTTACTTTTTATTGTCATTGCCGCAGTGACTGATTTTACTTACGGTAACTATCTCAAAACACAAAGCAGATTTTATCATTACTCGTACTGGGGAGACTATAATGAATGTCAGCTATACGTTGATGGTTACTTTATAAACAAAGTGAAAAACAATGGGGGGAACTTACCCATTCAGGCTGATTTACATTGTGACAATAATGAGCGGGTTTATATCTCACTCTATACTGGTTTGCCGCGAGAGTCTTTGATTGTTTGTGATGGTGATGCTTTAGATAAAGGAAGCAGCTGTAGGTCCAGATATCGCTACTTTATTGAGAGCTAATCATGAAAAGAAAATGGTGTTTAATTGCGTCTATACTGTCACTAACGGCAGTAGCTGTCATTTTAATTGACTATATGCATAAAAGACAGCTTCGGGAAGGCATCAGCTGTTACTCACAGGTGCAATATGACTATGTCTCAGATAAAAAAACGGTTGTTATACAAGCGGGGATATTTTTCTTGTTTTCAAATGGACATGGTGTAATCTCTTATAGTGGAACACTCACCGACCAAGGCAATGAATATACCATTAAACGAGATGCCGAGGTAAGTTATACGGTGAGCAATAATAACTCATTTCTCATTCGAACCGACAAGCTCAATGTTGCGCCATTTGATACTCTGCCCGAACCCTTGGCTAAAAAATTTCTTTATAGTTATATCAGGGAGCCGAATGGCTGGACTAATGTCGGTATTCAACGTAATGGGGAAAATGGCTATCTGATATCGACGAATCCCATCCCGCAACTTTTATGTCGATTTGTTAAGTAGTCCTAAACGCAACCCTTTTTATCATTAGCTTATTACTCCCCAATTAAGGCCATGCAGATTTCGCGAGCATGGCCTTTTATTTTATGTATCTTAAACTTTCTTAAATAACGATATAATATCATTTTAAATTTAACTATGTAATTGATTTTAAAGTGATTTATATTAAATCACCTTACTTTTTATCTTTTAAGAAGAGTTCATTGCACTATTTTATAATTGGCAGCTTAAGATAATCCCCATCGCAGCTTTGTAGATGATTATTACGGTTGTGGTGCATGAATTGAGAAAGGTGCGCGTCTTGGCCACTTCTTGATCAAGTGAAGTTTAAAGTCAAAATTAACTGAATGGAAATAGTTATGAAAATGAATAAAATTGTAATGGCAATGGTGATGGCTTCCGGTATTTCTGCGTTTGGGGCGATGGCTGCAGAACCAGTAGTTGACCCGGTTAAAGAAACCGATCAGGGTAGCGGTAACATTACCTTTACCGGTTCTATTATTGATGCGCCATGCTCAATTACGCCTGAGAGTTCTAACCAAACTGTCGATCTTGGCCAGGTGTCAAACTCATTATTGGCAAAGGCGGGAACTTCTACACCACGCAATTTTACCATTGATTTGGAAAAGTGTGATACTACAACGAAGAAAAACGTCGTCATCACTTTTGGTGGTTCTAAAGATACTGAGAATGATAAGTTGCTGGGGATCACCGGTACTGCCAAAGGTGCAGGCGTTGCCTTGACTGATGGCAGCGGTACGCAAATTACGCTGGGCGTGCCTTCTACGGCACGTGGTCTGCTGGCAGGCAATAACAAACTGAACTTCTCTGCTTATCTGCAAGGTAATAAAGCCGATGGTACCGTAACGCCAGGTGAATTCTCCAGCGTTGCCAACTTTACGCTGACTTACCCTTAATAGATAGGGAAGCATAGGGTATATACCCTATGCTTCATTTTATGTGACTTAAGTGGCGGATATTAACAATGGATTGTCATGTGTAAGGTCATCCAGACTCTGTTGTTTATGACCCTGTTTAACTTTAATACGACGGTATGGGCACAGGGAACGGTTAAATTAAAAGGGGCTATTTTTGAGTCTGCCTGCGCAATCTCTCCGGATAATGCTTTTCAAACGGTTGAATTGGGGACTATTCCACTAAAAGTGCTTGAGCGCAATGGGATCAGCCAAGCCTATCCATTTAAAATAAGGCTGATTAATTGCGTTTTTTCCGACGATGGCGGGGATGGAAATAAGTCAATAGAAGTGACCTTTAGCCCTGGCAGTCATGGATATGTTGAACCTTTACAGGACCGTGGGTTTGCACTCATAGTGCAGGATGAACAAGGCCATAAAATTACGCCTGGGGTTCCTTTGCCTGATATTCCGATTGATTCAGGTGAAATGCTATTAAAATACAATATATTTTTAGTGGCTAATGGCAAGGAAGTGACATCAGGGAGCTACTACACCACGATGAATATAGTCGTTAGCTATCGATGATCCTCATTTTTTCTTAAAAGTAATCTTATTTGTATTTTGAAAATGGACCTTTATTTCTGGATTGAACTATGAATGGAATCAATAAGATTACTGTGGCGATTTTCATTTCACTACTGGGATTCAGTAAACTATCGCAAGCAATAGAATTCAACCTCGATGTGTTAGACGCAGAAGATCGAAATAACGTTGATTTATCACGATTTTCACAGCTAGGCTATGTGATGCCGGGCAATTATATTATGGCTGTTTATCTTAATGAACAGAATATTGCCGATCGTGAACAAACCATCCCCTTTTATGCTGACGCCAACGTTGCCAATACCACCAAGCTATGCTTCCCAGCCGAGTTGGTCGGCCGACTGGGCCTGACGGAAGAGGCTGCTAGCAAGGTCATTTTTTGGCACCAGAAAGAGTGTGCGGACTTCTCTGCATTACAGGGTTTGACGCTGAAGGGCGATATCGCCAGCGGTACGCTTTACGTCAGTGCTCCTCAGGCCTTTCTGGAATACAGCGATCCTAATTGGTCGCCGTCGTCCCGCTGGGATAATGGCATTCCGGGAATATTGCTGGACTATAGCTTCAACGCAGTAACCAGCAAAATGTACCAGGGGGGAAGCTCAAGAAATGCCAGTCTTAGCGGTACCGCAGGGGTTAATATCGGGCCTTGGCGGCTTCGGGGAGATTATCAGGGTAACTATGAGTTCTCCTCTGCAACACGTCAGGCGCAACGTCATTTCGACTGGAGCCGCTGGTACGCTTACCGGGCGTTACCGCGTTTGAATGCCACGCTGACGCTGGGTGAAAGCTATTTTTATTCCGATATCTTCGATTCATTCCGTTTTACCGGTGTGGGCTTGGCGAGCGATGAACGTATGCTGCCGCCTAACCTGCGTGGTTATGCCCCTGAAGTCCGCGGTATTGCTAAAACCAACGCCACGGTGACCGTTTCTCAACAAGGGCGGGTGATTTATGAAACTACCGTTGCCTCAGGGCCGTTTCGTATCCGGGACTTGAACCGTGCCGTCAGCGGCAGGCTGGATGTTCGCGTGAATGAACAAGATGGCACCCAGCAAACCTTTGCTGTGGATACCGCCAACGTTCCTTATCTGACACGGCCGGGGACGGTGCGTTATAAAACCGCCGTAGGCCGTCCTTCTACCTATCAGCATCATATAGAAGGGCCTTTGTTTGCTAGCGGCGAGTTCTCTTGGGGGGTAGCCAACAACTGGTCGCTTTATGGCGGCGCCGTTGGGGCAAATGATTATCAGGCCGTTTCTGTTGGGCTGGGGCGGAATCTGTTTATGCTGGGGGCGTTGTCGGCAGATGTGACCCAGTCGATCGCCAGGCTACCAGGGTTAGACGGCGAGAAGAAAGGCAAGTCCTATCGGCTGAGCTATTCCAAGCGCTTTGATGAATTTGACAGTGAGGTCACGTTTGCAGGATATCGCTTTTCTGAGCGTGATTTTATGTCGATGGGGCAATACCTGGATAGCCGCTTTGGGGGGAGCGCCGTCGCACACAGTAAAGAGATGTATACCATAACGGCTAATAAAAGCTTTACGGCTGCCCAACTGAGCCTGTATGCCACCTATACCCACCAAAGCTATTGGGATCGCCAGCCGGAGGACAGCTATAGCCTGTCGGTAAGCCGTTACTTTGATTTTATGGGGCATAAGGATCTGTCGCTAAACGTGTCTGCTAGCCGTAGCCAATATCAGCAGCGTTATAACGATGCCGTGTTTGTCAGCCTGTCCGTGCCGTTGGGCAATGGCCAGAGTTTGGGGTATAGCGGACAGAGTTCAAATAACCGTTTGAATCAGGCGCTGAGTTATACCAATAACGTCGATATCAATAATAACTACCGAATTGCCGCCGGGGTTAACACTCTGGGAGGTCAGCAAACGGCGACGCAGGTGAATGGCTTTTACACTCACCGTGGTGATAGCAGCGAAATCAGCCTGAATGCGGCTTACGTCCAAAATAGCACCACTTCTGCCGGGTTTTCCATGCAGGGGGGGTTAACCGCAACGTCAAAAGGGGCTGCACTGCATCCAGCAGGAACTAATGGTGGTACTCGTCTGATGCTAAGTACCGAGGGAATTGCTGGTATACCGATAGAAGGGGGGGCAGTTCACAGTAATCGCTTTGGGATCGCCGTCTTGGCGAACATGAATAGTTATTACCGCACGGATACCCGTGTAGATATTAACCAGCTTGCTGATGATGTAGAAGTCAGCAAAGGGGTGGTCGAATCGACGTTAACCGAGGGTGCTATTGGCTATCGGCGTTTTTCCTTGCTGAAAGGTGAAAAAGCACTGGCGGTAATTGTCATGCCAGACGGCAAGCATCCGCCATTTGGGGCCAGCGTGGTTAACCCAAAGGGGCGAGAACTGGCCATTGTCAGTGACGGCGGCCTGGCCTATCTATCGGGTATCACTGCCGGGGAATCGCTCAGTGTGAACTGGAATGGCACAAAAGGGTGTCAGGTATCACTGCCTAAACCATTGCTGGTTGAAGGGAATTTATTATTACCGTGCCACACCATCAAGTAATCAAGAGATCATATTATGAGTAAATCAGCTTTCATGGCGTTTGTTTTTCTCTCTATCACGTCTATTCATACGGCTTATGCCGCGATTGCTCTGGATCGCACCAGGGTGATTTATGAAGGCGGCAGCAAAGCGATTAGTTTAAATATCAGTAATGAGAATAAGCAATTACCCTATTTGGCACAGGCGTGGGTCGAGGATCATGAACAGCAGAAAGTCGCGGGGCCGTTAATGGTTACGCCTCCGATTCAGCGTATTGAACCGGGTGCCAAAAGTATGGTGAGAATTTCAGCCCTGCCTGAGGCTAAAGCGTTGCCTCAGGATCGGGAAACGTTATTTTATTTTAATCTACGCGAAATTCCTCCGCGCAGTGATAAATCCAATGTGATGCAAATTGCCTTACAGACTAAAGTGAAGCTGTTTTATCGCCCGGCTTCCATTGTGACGAAACCCGGTGCAGTTTGGCAAAATCAGTTGGTGCTGCATAAAACCGCCAGGGGTTACCAGATTGAAAACCCGACGCCTTACTACATCACCGTATCGGGGATTGCGGCGCGGGGAAAAGGCCGTGAAGACAACGGCTTTGTGCCGGTAACTTTGGCGCCGAAAAGCCGTACCGATGTGAAATCAACAGTCTATGACGCGCCTGTTGTCACCTATATCAACGATTACGGTGGGCGGCCTGAACTGGCATTTACCTGCGTGCAGCAGCGCTGTAGCGTGAACGGCACAAGGTGATGAAAGCCTTGGATCTCATTAAATGGGGATTGGTTAGCACAATGGCGGCTTGGTCATTGCCAACGTTGGCAGAAAACCACGCCCAGGTGGATGGCATGTTTGCTTCATTGGCGGTTAAAGGCTCGATCGTCGAATCGGCCTGTACGCTCGAGATGGTTTCTGAAGACCAAACCGTCAGCCTGGGGGGGATCGCCAGCCATGCATTAAACCAGTTTGGTGACGAAGCGCCACCCGTAGCATTCCATTTATTGTTGCGCGACTGTGGGCACTGGGGTGGGGTAACTCGCCGTGCAGCATATGGCAATAACCTGGTCTGGGGAGCGGGCCAGCAAACGGTATCAATCACCTTGCGCAGCAAAAAGCAGCAAGGGAGGCTGGTCGCGGTTACAGGCCAGGCTAGGGGGTTGGCTTTACGACTGGAGGATGAGCAACATCGCCAGTTATGGCCAGGGATGCCCAGTCAGGCTCAACTATTAATGCCTGGTGATAATCGCTTAACTTTTTACGTTATCCCACAGCGTACGGCCGAGCGGCTTATTCCCGGCGCTTTTTACGCAGTGGTTAATTTTCAGCTGAATTATGACTAATCAGTCTGTGATCCCGCACGCTGGATGGAGGCCCTATGCTATGTAAATCTTTGCCTGCGCTATCCCTATTCCTGATGCTTTGCGTATCGCAGGTACAAGCCGATGGCGGCACGGTTATGAATTTCAAGGGGCGCATTTTCGAACCCGCCTGTGAATTTAACGGTGGCAAAACCATTGACGTCAATTTTGACAGGGTGGGGATTAAAAAAGTAGACGGTATCAAGTATGCACAAGTCACTGCGGTTTCCCTAAATTGTAAGCAAGGTGGGGATAAAAAATTACGCTTACAACTGCAAGGCGAGACGTTAGGTGGAATGGGGAATGTATTGACCACCAACGTTAACAACTTGGGTATTGCCATTCAAGATATTCACGGTGAGCCTATTACTCTAAATCGATTTTTTGATGCACCAGACCCAATAACGTTCAGTTTTATTGCGGTGCCAGTAAAAAAGGATGCATCGATGCCTTTGGAGGCAGGGCCATTCAATGCGGTGGCAACATTGGTATCTAGCTACTTTTAAGTGGAAGGAAACGTGATGCTTTATCGGATGATATTTTGTGTCTGGATGCTGGTGGGGGTCAATAGCGTCAGTTTGGCGCAGGATCATAATATGTATCTACACGGTGAGTTGGTCGAAGAACCCTGTACTCTCAGTATGGCATCGGTTAAACAAACCGTTAAATTAGGTAATGTCATTAAGAATACGCTTTATCTGCATCAACGCACCCACAGTTATGGTTTTTCTATTGTCTTGGAAGAGTGTGATATCAGCTTGGGGAACAGCGTTGAGATTGGCTTCAGAGGTGTTGAGGACATGCAACAGCCTGGTTTGCTGGCAGTAAACGGGATGGCGGAAGGTATTGCGATAGGCTTGGAGACTGAGGATGGAAAACCGCTGGAGATTAATAAAACGGTTAAATCTTATTTGCTCCATGACGGAAGCCGTACCTTGAAATTTGCCGCTTACGTCAGTGCATCAGAGGTGGCTATTGAACGTCAAGGGATTGTTGAGGGTGATTTTACCGCGAATGTGGCATTTACCTTGGTTTATCCATAATAACAGGTGACAAAATTGCAGTGGGATAATTTAACATTGTAGCATTCTAGAGGGAATTATGCTGAAAGTAATTATAAAGGATAGCAATGCAGTCTTTGCATTGGGGCTAAGGCTTTGCCTGGAGCAGGAACTTTTATGTCGTGGAAAGTTATTTCAATTTTTTGATTGGCCGAGTGAAGTACGACATGCCGATATCATATTTCACCAAGTCGAACCAAGAGCCGATTGCTTACTGGCTATGCCTTATATCAAGCATGATTTCAACGGGATTTTTTTTCCCATTGTTGAACGTGAACAGGATGGTAAAGAAAGAAACCTGGAGTGCGAATGCTTAAGACATCTGCCGGTTATATATAGAGATGAGCCCCTGGCCATTGTAATGGAAAGAGTTTTTCGTCAGTTGGCAAGCCGTGAGAAAATGAAGTACATTGAACATGACGGTGTTGTTTCGAAGTCATGCCACTTTTGTGGTCGGTCTCGGCTATCGGTTAATGAAATAAAGGTTATTAAGCTACTGTCCAAGGAGTGCTCTTTAACCAGCATATCCTGGATATTGAAGAAAAATGTCAAGACCGTTTTTACGCAGAAGAAAACCGCAATGAAAAAGCTGAACTTACAAAATAATAAAGAGCTTTACTCTTTCATTCTTAATAATCGCAATGCGATAGAGTTGCTTTAACTATATGACCAACATCATTAGGGGTGCTATATCAGTGAAATGGATCCTTGCCTTATTATGCTTTATTCCAATAGTAGCGAATGCTAAAGAGGTGGAACAGACCTGTTGGCCATATTATGGGAATAATGATTTCCGTGTCACGCTGACCAAAGGGAGTTTTTCTAGTAGCAAGGCGGGAGCCACGGCTGCGTTCAACTACAGTGGCGTACCTAGTTTTTATTATGTGAATTGCTGGTCCAACTACGCTGCGGGTACGACTCCAACCGTATACAGTTATTACCTTACTCGGATAGATTTACCGCCCTCGGAGTTTGGTAATGGCTTTTATAAGGTAAACGAAGATTTTGATGTTAAAATCAACCTCTTGGGGGAGGGCTATCATGTTGTTCCCTCGGCAGGAATTCTGTATGGAGAGAATGGTGGAGATGGCATGCCGAACCGCCGTTATACCAGAGGGATTACATTTGCTCGTGACGGGGGATCCACCATTACGTTGCGTTTACGCCGCGATCAACTGGGGGGCGTGGTGCAAGTTCCTCCCATGGTCAAGTTATTCCGAGGCTACCGTTTAGTCAGTAAAGGTGATTATTACTTACCGACTGTGGTTAATGACACTCCAATTATGAGTATGTCGACTGCGGGGCAACTGATTCAAGTACCCGTCGTATGTACCATTAACTATGGTGCTGCCATTGAGGTGGACTTTGGTGATATCGATAATACCAAGCTTAGCAGCGATGGCAGCCGTTATGTCAAAACCATACCGCTACAATACCGTTGCAACACTGCTGTGACACAAGATGTTGATATTAATCTCATTGCGGCTCCAGCGGCTTTCTCGTCAGAGCTGATCGCTACCACGTTGCCCGATGACGTTGGGATAGTGGTCAGCCGTAACGGCCAAGTGGTCAAACCGAACCAAAAATTTAGTACTACGCTGCTTGATGGCTTTGGGCAAGATGAGTTACAGGTAGCTCCGGTGGCCCGGGATTTGACCAAGTCCATTACCGGCAGTTTCACGGCATCTGCCACCTTGATCATGTCGGTACAATAAGTGTGCGCCAAAAGGAAGTTCAGCGCCTCTCTCCGGACGCTGAATTTAGCTTACTTTGTGGCTTAACGGCCTAGAATGGCTTGGTTGGCAGGTATTTGCCATCCAGCGTGATCACCGCGCGTTCACCGCCATCGGGGTCCTGGACCTTTTTGATATCCAGCTTGAAGTTGATCGCGCTGATCACTCCGTCACCAAATTGTTCATGCACCAGCGCCCGTAGGGTTGAACCGTAGATCTGCACCATCTCGTAGAAACGATAGATGGTCGGGTCTGTCGGCACACCGCCGGGGATACTGCCGCGCACCGGGATGGTTTGCAGCAGGCGCACCACATCTTCATCCAAATCCAGCTTTGCCGCTACTGCACGGGCGGCCTGTTCCGGTAACGGATGCTGGCCGAGCAGCGCGGCAGTAACAAACGCCAGGCTCAAGCCGGTGCCTTGGTTAATCGCCTCGAAGGTCAGGCCCTTACGGACTTTAGCGTCCATGATGACGTCGGTCAGGCTTTGGCGTGCTGAAACGCTATGTAGTGATTGTGTCATGTTAACTCCTAGAGGTTTGGGTCGATTAGAAACGTTGCATAGCTGGGCTGGCGGTGACGCTTGGGTTGCTCGCCAGCGGTACGAAACGGCGGGTATTGCCATCTAATGCATCAATACAGCCGGTAGCGATATCGTAGATCCAGCCATGCAGTCGCAGATTGCCTCGATCGAGCGCCAGCGCGACCGAAGGGTGAGTTTTCAGGTTGGTCAGTTGGGCGATGACGTTTTCTCGCACCATCGAATTAATACGATCGTGCTCGCTGGCGTGTTCATTGGCCTGATTGACCGCCTTGGCGGCATCGGCATAACGCAGCCAGTTGGCTACGGTGGGCATGTGATCCAGGCATTTGCAGGTGGCGATGGCGGTCATGGCGCCGCAATCGGAGTGGCCGCAAATCACGATATCCTCTACGCCCAGCGCGGCAACGGCATATTCCACCGAGGCCGAAACACCACCGGGCTCAGGCCCGAAAGAAGGCACGATATTGCCTGCGTTGCGGATGACGAACAGGTCGCCCGGTTCACGTTGGGTGATCAGCTCCGGCACCAATCGGCTGTCGGAACATGAGATAAACAGGGTGCGTGGGTTCTGGCTGGTGGCCAGGCGTTTGAACAGCTCTGTGCGCTCGACAAAAGCCTCGCGCTGGAACTTCAGAAAACCGTCAATAACCTCTTGCATGGTGACTCCATCAATGTGTGGCTTGCTTTCAATGGAGGCAAGAATGGACTTTTCTAGCTATAGGGTCCAAGACTCATTTATAATCACCTCGATAGGTATCACTAATAGTTGAGGCGTTATGTTACTGCGGCACATACGTTACTTTCTGGCGGTTGCGGAGCAGGGGAACTTCACCCGGGCTGCGGAGGTGCTGCATGTTTCTCAGCCCACCTTGTCACAGCAGATCAAGCAGTTGGAAGAGACGCTGCAGGTAGAGCTGTTCGACCGTTCCGGGCGCAGGGTACAACTCACCGATGCGGGGCAGGCGTGGATGCGCTATGCCAGGCTGGCGTTACAGGATCTGGATGCAGGCAAGCGGGCCATTCAGGATGTCGCGACGTTGCAACGCGGTAACCTGCGTTTGGCGATGACGCCGACCTTTACCTCCTACCTGATTGGCCCGTTGGTCGACGGCTTTTTCCGGCGCTACCCAGGTATTACGCTCAACATCCGTGAGATGACGCAGGATAAGATGGAGGCGTTATTGTGCGATGACCAATTGGATCTGGGGATTGCCTTCGAGCCGGTTCACTCTGCGGATATAGCCGCGACCAGGCTGTTCACGGAGCGGCTGCAACTGATGGTGGGGAAGGGGCATCAGCTTGCCAAGCGCCGCGCTGCCTTGAGCGTTGCGGAGGTGCAGCAGGTGCCGTTGGTGCTACTCAACGGTGACTTCGCCACGCGTCATTACGTGGACGAATATTGCCAGCAACACGCGATTTATCCTCAGGTTGCCATGGAGGCGAATGCGATTAGCGCCATCGTCGAGATTGTGCGCCACGGCCAGCTCGCGACCATTCTGCCGCAGGCCATAGCGCGGAGTAATCCGCTGCTGCTGCCTATCAAGCTGTCGGTTCCCATGCCCGAACGCCATGCCGTGGTGTTGCAACGCAAAGAGGGCTACCGCAGTGCAGCTTCACGAGCATTTATTGCGATGTTGCAAGATCAGGTCAAGGAAATGGGGTAAAAATGACTGGTTTGGTTATCCGTTAATTCGTTCTGCAGGAGATATTTAGCTGGCGAATATCTCCACACCCCGAGCGCCGAGCAAATCTTCACCAAAACTTCCCACGATCTCTGTGTTGCGTTATGGCATAATGCGCGCCAAATCACATTCCCAATCAAATTAAGAGCGAGCGCTGTGTTAAGCACTAACAACATCACAATGTTGTTTCATATGTAAAAATAATAGATAAAATACCTGATAAATATCATGTTTTCAGGGCTATGCTTTATGGTCTTAGTCTGCTCGCGAAACATTTTCGCTTGTTTGTCCATGCTCGGAAGGTAACTACAAATTTATTCTGAGCAAATAAAGTGAATACCTAGGCATAAAGACAGGTTTATGCGATAAACGACACAAATTGATAACATATTAATCATATTGTATGATGGCCGCTTCAAAAGGAGATGATATGGAATATCAAGCAATAGCTAAGCGAATAGTGCAGGTGATACTGACGCCAGAGATGCTCGTAGGACTAGCACATGGAGTTGCAAGCATACCTATTGATTACGGTTATCTTGCTTATGGATACATTGATACGGAGAATAGATCTCGCAATCAAGGTGACACGATGCGAATGATGAAAGCTATTAAGTGCGGTATACTTGAGAATGAAAACTTAGTAGAAAGCATTAAAACCGTACTTGATGAATTTGATAAAAACGCATCTAAAGAAACACAAGATTCAATTTATGCAAAAACTGTTGGCTCTATAGCAGGAAGGATGATAACAAATGCATATCTTAGTGGTAAATTAGCAAATGTAATTCTTAAAACAGCCGTCTACTCTAGACTGTTAGCGTTTAGAATTAGCACAGTTAGCACTATTTTGTTGACTGGTGGCCTGGCGACAAGAAGCATTTACAAGTCAGAAGAGTTGAAAGATAAAAATCTCCCTGTGTACTATGCTCTCAGACATAAAGGCGATTTAGACTTTCTTTATTTCTTGATTCAACCATTTGTTGATCCGTTTATTGATGCGCTCTCTGTTAGACAGAAACAGGGGCAAGAACCGTTTAATAAAATAGTATCACTTGTTGAGAAAGAGCTAAATGGGAAAAAAATTTAAAGACAAAGTGTGCTTCACTATAGCAAACACGTTGATTCACTTGCTAGGCTCCATCTGTTTTCTGCTATGTGTTTATTTCTTTTTTCATTTTGACACAATAATGGAGAGGGTGCTTTACATCGGTGGCACAATAATTGTTTCAATCGCATTAACTTACATTATACCTATTGATAAGAATTATTAGCTTGCCTGCTAGGGATAGGCTAATAACAAAAAATAAGCCCTATAATGACATCGCTCCTTGTATGGTTATTGTACATATTCCGGTTAATGTAAAACTGTGCTTAAATATCAACCAAAAATCCTCGCGATCTCTGAACGCCGTTATGGCATAATACGCGCCAAATCACATTCCCAATCAAATTAAGAGCGAGCGCTGTGTTAAGCACTAACAACATCACTATGCAGTTCGGCAGTAAGCCGTTGTTTGAAAACATCTCTGTCAAATTTGGCGGCGGTAACCGCTATGGTCTGATCGGAGCCAACGGCTGCGGTAAATCGACGTTCATGAAAATCCTCGGTGGCGATCTGGCGCCGAGCGGCGGTAACGTGTTCCTGGATCCGAATGAGCGCCTGGGTAAACTGCGCCAGGATCAGTTCGCTTTTGAACAGTTCAGCGTGCTGGACACCGTGATCATGGGCCACACCGAACTGTGGGCGGTGAAGGAAGAGCGCGACCGCATCTACGCCATGGCGGAGATGAGCGAAGAAGACGGCTATAAAGTGGCCGATCTGGAAGTGGCCTATGGCGAGATGGACGGCTACACCGCAGAAGCACGTGCCGGTGAGTTGCTGCTCGGCGTAGGTATTCCGGTAGAACAGCATTATGGCCCGATGAGCGAGATCGCTCCCGGCTTCAAACTGCGTGTCCTGTTGGCTCAGGCCCTGTTCTCCGATCCGGAAATCCTGCTGCTCGACGAACCAACGAACAACCTGGACATCGATACCATTCGCTGGCTGGAGCAGGTGCTGAACGAACGTAACAGCACCATGATCATCATTTCGCACGACCGTCACTTCCTGAACATGGTTTGTACTCACATGGCGGATCTGGACTACGGCGAACTGCGTGTCTACCCAGGTAACTACGACGAATACATGACGGCGGCTACCCAGGCTCGTGAGCGCCTGATGTCTGACAACGCCAAGAAGAAGGCGCAGATTAACGAGTTGCAGTCCTTCGTTAGCCGCTTTAGTGCCAACGCCTCCAAATCCAAGCAGGCTACCTCTCGTGCCCGCCAGATTGACAAGATCCAACTGGAAGAGGTGAAAGCCTCTAGCCGTCAGAACCCGTTCATCCGTTTTGAACAGGACAAGAAGCTGTTCCGTAACGCGCTGGAAGTGGAAGCGCTGGCCAAAGGCTTCGACAACGGCCCGCTGTTCAGCAAACTCAACCTGATGGTTGAAGTGGGCGAGAAGGTGGCGATCCTGGGTGCCAACGGTATCGGTAAATCTACCCTGCTGAAAACGCTGGTGGGTGACCTGCAGCCGGATCACGGCACGGTGAAATGGTCCGAAAACGCCAAAATTGGTTACTACGCACAGGATCACGAATACGAGTTCGATGAAACCCTGAGCGTGTTCGACTGGATGAGCCAGTGGAAGCAGGAAAAGGACGATGAGCAGGCGGTACGCAGCATTCTTGGCCGCCTGTTGTTCAGCCAGGACGATATCAAGAAGCGCGTAAAAGTGCTGTCCGGTGGTGAGAAGGGCCGTATGCTGTTCGGCAAGATCATGATGCAGCGCCCGAACATCCTGATCATGGATGAACCGACCAACCACATGGATATGGAATCCATCGAGTCACTGAACATGGCGTTGGAAATGTATGAAGGTACCTTGATCTTTGTTTCCCATGACCGTGAGTTTGTTAGCTCGCTGGCCACTCGCGTTCTGGAAATGACCCCGAACAAGGTGATCGACTTTACCGGCAACTACGAAGACTATCTGCGTAGCCAGGGTATCAACTGATCCCTTCGAGCTTTACCGCACGCCCCTCACCCCAACCCTCTCCCTGTACAGACCGGGGACATGGTAGACAGGTGTTCAAGGACATGGTGAACACTTTTTAACATCCTTTACCCATGATGATCGACCTATTTCTCAGGTCGATCGTCCCCACTTTCGTGCTGTACCACCATACCTCGTAGTAGCCCTCTCTCTCACTTTCCTTCAGTCCGACATATTCACCGATAAAGGCCTTGCCCACTTTCAGACCCATCCCTTTCAGGCTCAGTTTTCCACTGACATCCACTTTCCTGACCAAAACCCCCTCGTCATACTCGGCTGCCGCCGGATTGCCATTGTACTGTCGCGATGAAGGCTGATAACGGGACGCCGGTACCGCCATTGACAGGGCTTCGTGTGGACGCTCCAGGTTGTAGGTATTTCGCCAGGCGTCGAACACCTCCTGCAACTGCGCGGCATGGGTAAACCACCGTCCCTGCAGGAGCTCTGCCTTCAGGCTGCGGTGGAAGCGCTCCAGCTTACCCTGAGTCTGAGGATGATAAGGCCGAGAGTGACCCACTCGGATACCCTGACGCATCAGCCACAGTTCCAGCGCGGTCCAACTGCCCGTCGTGTCGCCCCAGGGGGCCCCATTATCCATGGTCATTCTCTCCGGCAAGCCATAACGTTCGAACACCGCTATCAACTGAGACTGCACGGTGACACGTCGTTCGTCCGGGCAGTGCGCCAGACAGAGCGAGAAGCGCGAATGGTCATCCAGCAAGGTCAGCGGATGACAACGCCCTTCGGCGAAGGGGAAGTGGCCTTTAAAGTCCATCTGCCAGAGTCGGTTCGGTGCGTCATGTTCAAAGCGTCCGACGGTGGGCGTCGGTGACGGACCGCCCGGTAGCAGGTCATGGCGGCGCATGAGGTTATGCACGGTGCTGGCGGCCGGTAACGTATGCCCCTGCATCTCGAGCCACCGCTTGAGCTTGCGCGCGCCCCACATCGGATGGGTCAGGTGCGCAGCGCGGAGATGTTGGACAACGGTGTCAGAGGTTCTGCTGGGGGAATGGTGTGGCACTCGAGAACGTTCGTTCAGACCGGCCCTCCCATCAGACTGCCAGCGATGTAACCACTTGTATGCGGTAGCAGGCGCTATGCCGAACTGGCGGCATAGCGCACGGATATTAGCGCCTTCTTGCGAGGCGAAAAGCACAAACTCGGTACGTAATGACATGGCAGATCTCTCATCCCACGGCATAAGCAACTCCACTCAGAAGTACTCATACCTATGTTGTAAGTGTCTACCATGTCCCCGAACAAGTGTTCATGATGTCCCCGGTCTGTACACTCCCACAGGGAGAGGGAGCTGCCCGGAGTAGGTAATTAGCCCGTGCAGCTTCGGAAAGTAGGGAGTAAAAACAAGAAAGGCAAGGTTTTACCCAGGGCAATCAACGAACTCGATCTGTTCCCCCAACCCTCCCACAGGGAGAGGGAGCAGTCCAGGGCGATTAATTAGCTTGGACTGCTTCGGAACGTGATGAGTAAGAGAACGAAAGGTATTACGCAGAAGAATCAACGAGCTCGATCTGTCCCCTCACCCTGTGGGAGAGGGTTAGGGTGAGGGGCCGCATCTTTACCACACACCTCACAACGTGGATCCTTAGGCAGCTTCATCTCGCGAAACTGCATGCTCATCGCATCAAACATCAACAACTTACCCATCAACGGCTGGCCATAGTTTGCCAACAGCTTGATGGCTTCCATCGCCTGCAGCGTACCGATAGTGCCGACTAAAGGTGCCATCACACCCGCCTCAACGCAGGTCAGCGCATTTTCGCCAAACAGCCTGCTCAGGCAGCGATAACAAGGTTGTTCCGGCTGATAGGTAAAGACGCTGAGCTGGCCTTCCATGCGGATGGCTGCCCCTGAGACCAGCGGTTTACGCTGTGCATGGCACAGGCGGTTGAGCAGATCGCGGGTCGCCACGTTATCGGTACAGTCCAGCACCACGTCGCAAGCGGCAATCTGCGCCGCCATTTGCTCGTCATCCAGGTGAGTGTCCAGGGTGTCAATACGGATATGAGGATTGATGGAGCCCAGCTCAATGCGGGCAGATTCGACCTTCGCCATACCAATGCGATCATCCCGGTGCAAGATCTGGCGCTGGAGATTGGAGAGGGAAACCGTGTCGAAATCAACCAGCGTCAGATGGCCGACGCCAGCGGCAGCCAAATAAGGCGCCGCCGCACAGCCCAGTCCGCCAAGTCCAACGATCAGCACGTGCGCCGCCTGCAGCTTTTCCTGACCCTCGAAGTCGAAACCCCGCAGTACGATCTGGCGGTTGTAGCGCAGCGCTTGTGCATCGGTTAATTCCGGCAGCATGTTCAGTTCCTTAGCAACGCATTGAAAGGTTCGATCTCCACTGTCTCACCAGCGGCCACCGAGCCGCGTTCGCGTTCCAGCACGATAAAGCAGTTACCCTGGCTGAATGAGCTGAAAACGTGGGAGCCCTGATGGCCGGTGGTGCTCACTTCCAGCTCGCCTTGGGCATTGCTGGTGAAGGTGCCGCGCTGGAAATCGAGGCGGCCCGGCGACTTTTTCAGTGGCGTCAGGGCGCGAGCTTTCAGGCGGGGTGGCAGTTGCCATTCGGTGTGACCGGCCAGTTTGGCCAGCAGCGGTTGCACCAGCTGATAGAAGGTCAAAGCCGCAGAGACCGGGTTGCCAGGCAGGCCACAGAACCAGGCGTTCTGGAGTTTGCCAAAAGCAAAAGGCTTGCCCGGTTTGATGGCCAGCTTCCAGAAGCTGACTTTACCCAGTTCATCCAGCATTTGCTTGGTGTAATCGGCTTCACCGACGGAAACGCCGCCGCTGCTGATCACCACGTCGGCCTCGCTATCCGCCTGGATAAAGGCCGCGCGTAATGCTTCCTGATTATCACGAATAATCCCCAGGTCGATCACCGTACAGCCCAGCTGTTCCAGCATCAGGCGTACGGCAAAGCGATTGGTGTCGTAGATCTGCCCGGCTTGCAGCGGCTGGCCGACAGGCTGCAATTCATCTCCGGTAGAGAATACCGCCACCTTCAATTTACGCATCACCTGCACATCGGCCACGCCTAGAGAAGCCAGCAGTGGCAGCTGTGCTGCCCCCAGCGTGATCCCGGCGGGCAGCACGCTCGCCCCGCGCAGGATATCTTCACCCGCCAAACGGATATTTTGCCCGGCGGTTACCGGGGCGTTGAAACGCACTCCAGCCTCGGTGACTTCAGCCTGTTCTTGCATGATCACCGCATCCGCACCGGCGGGAATTGGCGCTCCGGTCATGATGCGTACGCAGGTGTTGGCAGGCCAGGCATCCGTAAACGGAGCCCCGGCAAAGGCTTTACCTGCTACCGGTAACGGAGAGTTGCCGTTCAGGTCACTGAGACGTACCGCGTAGCCGTCCATCGCCGAGTTGGCGAAGGGCGGGACATCGATAGGGGAGACCACCGGGGTGGCAGTAATGCGCCCGGCTGCGCTGGTCAAGGCGATAGATTCGCTCTGTTGCAGTGGCGCGATCTGGGAGAGCATTTTCTCCAGTGCCTGCTCAAGAGAAATGAGGTCAGAAGTATGACAGTGATCCATAAACAAAACTCCGTAATCGGCGTGCGCGAATTTTTCGGCAAAGTGGGGCTATTATGGCAGATAACGCCGTGGTGGAGAAACCAGGTTAACGCATTGAAATCAATAACAGGAGACAGCCATGCATCAGCACGTACTGGATTTTTGGTTCGAAGAGATCGACCCAGCCATGTGGTTTAAGAAGGACGATGAGTTCGACCGTTTGCTGCACACCCGCTTTGGCCAGCTGTGGCAGGCGGCGTCCCAGGGGGAACTGGCACATTGGCGTGCAACCATCAAAGGCAGACTGGCGGAAATCATCGTGCTCGATCAGTTCAGCCGTAATCTGTTCCGCAACACACCACGCTCCTTTGCTTGTGACGGAATGGCGCTGGTGCTGGCTCAGGAAGCGATCGCCACTGGGCTATGTGAAAACCTGACGGTTGAGCAGCGCGGCTTCCTTTATTTGCCGTTTATGCATTCCGAATCCGCCTTGATCCACCAGCAGGCGTTGGAGCTGTTTCGCCAATTAAATAATGGTGATCAGTTGGAGTTTGAAATACGTCATAAAGCCATAATCGATCGTTTTGGACGTTATCCCCATCGTAACGAGATATTAGGCCGGGAATCTACGTTTGAGGAGCAGGAATTTCTGCAACAACCGGGTTCGGGTTTCTGAATATTTTTCATTGGCGTGTAAGTGGGGAATAGCGGGAAGGGGCATGGGATAACGCTTATTAAACATGAGCCAGACCGGTCTATTTCCTGCTGCCGCCAATAGGCTGGTTAAATCTGTCAGCGATAAATAAAAAACCAGATAACCTACTGTTTTTATAACGTTTAGCTCTTTCTATGCACAAAACAGTCTAAGCAGGCTACGCTTAATGCTTGGCGACCAGTTTGTGCTTTACATCGATTGCCGGGCTAAATATAGTCGAAAAACACGAAATAATAATTCTCTCTCCATTTTCATGCGGTACCTGCTTGAATTGCCGCGGATAGAAACAGGTGTCAGGTCAATGAGCAAACCAGTGATTGCCATTCATGGTGGTGCGGGCGCAATTACCCGTGCGGCATTGAGTGCAGAGAAAGAACAAGATTATATCCGGGCGCTTTCCGACATTGTGGCTGCCGGGCAGGCTATTTTGGCCGCAGGCGGCAGCGCACTGGACGCGGTCACGGAGGCAGTCAGGCTGCTGGAGGAGTGCCCGCTGTTCAACGCAGGCAAGGGCGCGGTATTTACCCACCAGGGTACCCATGAGCTGGATGCCTGCGTGATGGATGGCCGTACCTGTGATGCAGGGGCGGTCGCCGGGGTCAGCCGGATACGCAACCCGGTACTGGCCGCGCGTGCGGTGCTGGAAAACAGCACTCATGTGCTGTTTGGCGGCGAAGGGGCGGAAAGATTTGCCGCCAATCATGGCCTGGAAATGGTCGAGCCCAATTTCTTCTTTACCCAGGAACGTTTTGACCAACTGCACCGTGCTCAGGCTGAGCAGGGCCGGGTGTTGCTCGATCACGACGGCGCGGCGGCGCTCAGCGGCGACCCACTGGATCCCGATCGCAAATTTGGCACCGTGGGGGCGGTAGCGCTGGATGCTCTGGGCAACCTGGCTGCGGCCACATCAACCGGCGGGATGACCAATAAGGCGGCAGGGCGCATTGGCGATACGCCGATTATTGGCGCTGGTTGCTATGCCAACAACGCCACGGTAGCGGTCTCCAGCACCGGTACTGGCGAAATCTTTATGCGCACCGTCGCGGCCTACGACGTTTCTGCATTGATTGAATATGCCGGTCTAACCCTGCAACAGGCCTGCGATAAAGTGGTGATGGAAAAGCTGTTGGCGCTGGGTGGCAGCGGTGGGCTGATCGCCATCGATCGTTTTGGCAACGTCGCACTGCCGTTTAACAGTGAAGGAATGTATCGCGGTTTCGGCTACGTCGGCGATGCCCCTTCCGTAGGCATCTACCGCTGAACGCTTGCCGGGAGGGCAAATGACCGATACGGCCATCCAGCCACAGGCAGAACGTGGGCTGATTTTACCGCCCGAGCGTGTACTGGCAGTGAGCGATCTGTGCGTGCAATTTCGTCAAGAAGGCGACTTCATTGAGGCGGTGCGTCATCTGGACTTCGACGTCGACCGTGGCGAAACGCTGGCGATCGTTGGAGAGTCCGGCTCCGGCAAGTCGGTCACCTCACTGGCGTTGATGCGTCTGGTAGAGCAGGGTGGCGGTGAGTTGACCAGCGGCACAATGCAATTTCGCCGGCGTAACGGCCAGGTGCTCGATCTGGCCAAGGCGAAACAGAGCACCCTGCGAACCTTGCGCGGCGCCGATATGGCGATGATTTTTCAAGAGCCGATGACCTCGCTCAACCCGGTGTTTCCGGTGGGGGAGCAGATCGCCGAATCTTTGCGTCTGCATCAGGGGATGGATCACCGCAGCGCCAAACGTGAAGCGCTGCGTATGCTCGATCTGGTGCGCATTCCCGAGGCCAAAAACGTCCTTGGCCGCTATCCGCATCAACTGTCTGGCGGGATGCGCCAGCGGGTGATGATTGCCATGGCGCTGTCGTGTAAACCGGCGCTGCTGATTGCCGATGAACCTACCACCGCGCTGGACGTCACCATTCAGGCGCAAATCCTGCAACTGATCCGCGTGTTGCAGCAGGAAATGCAGATGGGGGTGATCTTCATTACCCACGATATGGGCGTGGTGGCGGAGATTGCCGATCGGGTTCTGGTGATGCATCAAGGCGAAAAAGTGGAACAGGGGGCTGTGCGGGCGTTGTTCGCCGCTCCTCAGCAGCCTTACACTCAAGCTTTGTTGGCTGCCGTGCCACAGCTGGGTGCGATGGCAGATAAAGACTTCCCGGCAAAATTTCCGTTGGCTGGCGTTGACGATAACGACCAGCCGCAAGACACCATACCCGCAGGAGCTGCGCCGATCCTGCAGGTAGAAAATCTGGTTACGCGCTTCGATCTGCGCAGCGGTATTCTCAACCGCGTCACGCGCCGTGTGCATGCGGTGGAAAATATCAGCTTCGATCTCTATCCCGGTGAAACGCTGGGGTTGGTCGGCGAATCCGGCTGTGGTAAATCCACCACTGGCCGCTCACTGTTAAAGCTGGTAGACAGCCAACGCGGCACCATTACCTTCAACGGTCAACAGATCAACCGCTTGAAAGGTTCCGCCTTACAGCATTTACGCCGTGATATTCAGTTTATCTTTCAAGACCCTTACGCTTCCCTGGATCCACGGCTCACCGTTGGTTTCTCCATCATGGAGCCGTTGCTGGTGCACAATGTCGCTCGTGGGGCGGAGGCAGAAAAAAGGGTCGCCTGGCTATTGGAGCGGGTAGGGCTGAAGCCGGAACATGCGCGGCGTTATCCGCATGAGTTCTCCGGTGGCCAACGCCAGCGTATCTGCATTGCCCGCGCGCTGGCACTCAATCCGAAAGTGGTAATTGCCGATGAGGCGGTCTCCGCGCTGGACGTGTCGATTCAGGCGCAAATTGTCAATCTGCTGCTCGATTTACAGCGTGAATTGGGCATCGCATTTCTGTTTATTTCCCACGATATGGCAGTAGTGGAACGCGTCTGCCATCGCGTAGCGGTGATGTACCTGGGCCAGATCGTGGAGATCGGCCCACGCCGTGCGGTGTTCGAAAACCCGCAGCACGCCTATACCCGTAAGCTGATGGCCGCCGTGCCGGTGGCCGATCCAACCCATGCGCATAAACGCCAGCCGTTGCTGGTGGATGAAATACCCAGCCCGATCCGTGGGCTGCACGATGAACCCGTTACCGCACCTTTAGTGCAGGTAGGGCCAGGGCACTTTGTGGCCCGCCACCCTATCGCCGGTGCTTTTTAGCCTTGCCTCAGGAGAGTTAAGCAATATGACTAAGCACACATTCAAGCGTAATGTTTTGGCCGCCGTACTGCTGGCTGCCGCTGCTGGCCCGGCTTGGGCTGCCAAGGATGCGGTGATTGCCGTAGCGTCCAACTTCACCACGCTCGACCCGTACGATGCCAACGACACCTTGTCGCAGGCGGTCGCCAAATCCTTCTATCAGGGGCTGTTTGGCTTTGATAAGGATATGAAGCTGGTGAACGTCTTGGCGGACAGTTACGAAGTCAGCAAAGACGGACTGACCTACACCATCAAGCTCCAGCCGGGGGTGAAATTCCACGACGGCAGCGCATTCGATGCCGAAGCGGTCAAGGTTAACCTGGATCGCGCCAGTAACCCGGATAATCGCCTGAAACGCTATAACCTGTTCAAGATGATCGATAAGACCGAAGTGGTCGATCCCACCACGGTCAAGATCGTGCTGAAAGCGCCATTCTCGGCGTTTATCAACAATCTGGCGCACCCGGCGGCGGCGATGATTTCTCCGGCGGCCATCAAGCAGTATGGCAAGGAGATTGGTTTCCACCCGGTGGGCACCGGCCCTTACCAGTTCGAAACCTGGAACCAGACCGACTATGTGAAAGTGAAGAAATTCGACGGCTACTGGAAAGCGGGCTTACCGAAGCTGGACAGCATCACCTGGCGGCCGGTAGTGGATAACAACACCCGTGCGGCAATGCTGCAAACCGGCGAAGCGACCTTTGCCTTCCCCATCCCTTATGAGCAAGCCAAGGTGCTGGAGAAAAACAGCAAGCTGGATCTGGTGGCCGCGCCGTCGATCCTGCAACGCTACATCAGCATGAACGTGACGCAGAAACCGTTCGATAACCCGAAGGTGCGCCAGGCGCTGAACTATGCGATCAACAAGGACGCGCTGATTAAGGTGGCGTTTTCTGGGTTTGCCGTTCCGGCGCAAGGCCCGGTGCCTCCGGCCATTGATTTTGCCACCCTCTACAACGCTTGGCCATACGATCCGGCCAAGGCGCGTGAGCTGCTGAAAGAAGCAGGCTATCCGAACGGGTTTACTACCACGTTGTGGTCATCCCATAACCACAGTACCGCGCAGAAAGTGTTGCAGTTTGCTCAGCAGCAGCTAGCGCAGGTTGGGGTTAAAGTAACCGTCACCGCGATGGATGCGGGCCAACGTGCGGCACAGGTAGAGAGCGTCGGCGTGAAGGATACCGGTGTGCGCATGTTCTATACCGGCTGGTCTGCCTCAACTGGGGAAGCCGACTGGGCGCTGACGCCGCTGTTCGCCACCCAATCCGCACCGCCTAAGCAGTTCAACACTGCGTTCTACAGCAACCCGCAGGTGGACAAGGATCTGGCCGAAGCGTTGGCCACCACCGATCGTGCCCAGAAGCAGGCGCTATACAAAGATGCCCAAGATCGCATTTGGGCCGATGCGCCATGGATTTTCCTGGTGACCGAGCGCCTGCTGTCTGCCAACAACAAACAGCTGAGCGGTTTCTACGTGATGCCGGACACCTCGTTCAACTTTGATAACGCGGATTTGAAATAAGGGCTGAGCGCCGCCCTTTCCCTGACGGGAAGGGCGGTGTGAGGGGGATTTATGCGCAATGCTTAATTATTTTCTAAAACGTCTGCTGGGCCTGATCCCGACGCTGCTGATCGTGGCCGTGCTGGTGTTCTTGTTTGTCCATATGCTGCCGGGCGATCCGGCGCGGTTGGCCGCGGGGCCGGAGGCCGACGAAGCCGTCGTCCAGTTGGTGCGCCAGGATCTGGGGCTGGACAAGCCGTTGCCACAGCAGTTTGTGCATTTCTTTGTCAATATTTTGCAGGGCGATTTCGGCACGTCGATGGTGTCCAAACGCCCGGTCAGTGAAGAGATCGCTTCGCGCTTTATGCCAACCTTCTGGCTGACCATCGCCAGCATGGTGTGGGCGGTGATTTTTGGCATGGCGATCGGCATGATTTCCGCCGTATGGCGTAACCGCTGGCCGGACCGGTTGGGGATGACGCTGGCCGTTTCGGGCATCTCTTTCCCGGCCTTTGCGTTGGGGATGCTGCTGATGCAGGTGTTCTCGGTCAATCTCGGTTGGTTGCCGACGGTTGGAGCGGATACCTGGCAGCATTACATCCTGCCTTCAATCACGCTGGGCGCTGCGGTAGCGGCGGTGATGGCACGCTTCACCCGCGCCTCGTTCGTTGAGGTGATGCAGGAAGATTACATGCGCACAGCCCGTGCCAAGGGGGTGCCGGAGTCACTGGTGGTCGTCAAACACGGGCTACGCAACGCCATGATCCCGGTGATCACCATGATGGGCCTACAGTTTGGTTTCCTGCTGGGCGGCTCGATCGTGGTCGAGAAGGTGTTTAACTGGCCGGGGTTGGGGCGCTTGCTGGTGGATTCGGTAGAAATGCGCGATTACCCGGTGATCCAGGCCGAAGTGCTGCTGTTCTCGCTGGAGTTTATTCTGATTAATCTGTTGGTGGATATGCTGTATGCGGCAATCAACCCTTCGATTCGTTACCAATAGGCAGGCCGTATGATGAAATATTGGCGACGTAATGCCGCGCTCAAGGCAATGCCGGTGATTAATCCCAACGCGGTGCGTACGCCTTGGCATGAGTTCTGGCGGCGCTTTCGTCGCCAGCAGGTCGCAATGGTGGCTGGCGTGTTTGTGTTGCTGCTGGTGGCCGCTGCGCTGCTGGCACCGCATCTGGTGCCTTTTGATGCGGAAAACTTCTTTGATTACGATCGGCTCAATGAAGGGCCTTCGTTGGTGCACTGGCTCGGGGTGGATTCGCTGGGCCGGGATATTTTCAGCCGTATTCTGATGGGCGCGCGGATCTCTTTGGCCGCCGGGGTGTTCTCGGTGCTGGTTGGCAGCGTGATTGGCACGGTGCTCGGGCTCTTGGCGGGCTATTACGAAGGCTGGTGGGATCGCATCGTGATGCGTATCAGTGACGTGCTGTTTGCCTTCCCCGGTATTCTGCTGGCGATTGGCGTGGTGGCGATCATGGGCAGTGGCATGGCGAACGTGATTGTTGCCGTGGCCATCTTCAGCATTCCGGCGTTTGCGCGCCTGGTGCGTGGCAATACTCTGGTGCTGAAGCATCTGACCTACATTGAATCGGCGCGCAGCATTGGGGCTTCGGACTGGACCATCATTCTGCGGCATATCTTGCCGGGCACCATCTCGTCGATCGTGGTCTATTTCACCATGCGTATCGGTACTTCAATCATTACCGCTGCCAGCCTGTCGTTCTTGGGATTGGGGGCGCAGCCGCCAACGCCGGAATGGGGAGCGATGCTTAATGAAGCGCGGGCGGATATGGTGATTGCTCCGCATGTGGCGATCTTCCCCAGCCTGGCAATCTTTTTTACCGTGCTGGCCTTTAACCTGTTGGGCGATGGGCTACGTGATGCATTGGATCCGAAGCTGAAGGGATGACCCCTCACCCCAACCCTCTCCCACAGGGAGAGGGAGCTGAAAGTCCCTGCTCTTTTGGAAGTTAAAGAGGCTATCTCAGCAAATTCGATCACTCCTTCATCCAAGGTGCGTCACTGCATTTTCAAACTCACTCGATCGGTCCCCTTGAGGGGAAAGGTAGCTGCCCTGAGCCTTGGGTGGGATCGTGCTGCTTCGGTAAGTGTTTGGTAAGTAAAAAGAAAGTTAGAGTATTACACAGAAAAAACAGCGAGCTCGATCGGTCCCCTCTCCCTTGAGGGAGAGGGTTAGGGTGAGGGGGATATCGACTATTTAAACAGATGCTCGGCGTGAAAACGCAGATGATCTTCGATAAAGGTAGCGATGGTGAAGTAGCTGTGGTCGTAACCTGGCTGAATGCGCAGGGTTAACGGCCAGTCACGCTGGCGTGCCAACTCCGCCAGCTTGGCCGGTTGCAGCTGATCTGCCAGAAATTGATCCCCATCACCCTGATCGATCAACATCGGCAGCGGTTCCGCCCCGCTGGCCAGCAAATGGCAACTGTCATATTGCAGCCACTGCGTTTCGTCATCCCCCAGATAGGCAGCAAAGGCTTTACGACCCCAAGGCACCTGGCAAGGGTTGACGATCGGCGCAAAGGCCGATGCCGAACGAAAACGCTGCGGGTTACGCATTGCCATCATTAACGCACCATGGCCGCCCATCGAGTGGCCCGCAATGGATTGCCGATCGCTGACGCTGAAATGCTGCCTAATCAGCGCTGGCAGCTCATCGCTGATGTAGTCATACATGCGAAAGTGTTGATCCCAAGGAGCCTGAGTGGCATTGAGGTAGAACCCCGCCCCCTGGCCCAGATCGTAACCTTCGTCATTCGGCACCTCATCGCCGCGCGGGCTGGTATCCGCCATCACCAGCACCAACCCTAATTCTGCGGCAACGCGCTGGGCACCGGCCTTCAGCGTGAAGTTTTCATCATTGCAGGTCAGACCCGACAGCCAATACAGCACCGGCGGCGGGTTATCGTCGCGCGGTGGTGGCAGATAGATACTGAACGTCATGTTGCAATTCAGGCTCTGCGCCGCGTGACGGTAACGTTGTTGCCAACCACCGAACATGCGGTGCTCTTCGAGAAGTTCTAATGACATCGTCATCCTCTGCCTCCTGGCTTATTTATCGAAATGGATCACGGAACGGATCGATTTGCCTTCATGCATCAGATCGAACGCTTCGTTGATCTGCTCCAGCCCCATGGTATGAGTGATAAAGTCGTTCAGTGCGAATTCGCCGTCCAGATAACGCTGCACGATCCCCGGCAGTTGGCTGCGGCCTTTTACGCCACCAAAGGCAGAACCGCGCCAGACGCGGCCAGTCACCAGTTGGAACGGACGGGTCGCGATCTCTTCACCGGCGCCGGCAACGCCGATAATGACCGACTCACCCCAGCCCTTGTGGCAGCACTCCAGCGCCGAACGCATCACGTTGACGTTGCCGATACATTCAAAGGAGAAGTCGACGCCGCCGTCGGTCAGTTCGACGATCACGTCCTGGATAGGTTTATCGTAATCTTTTGGATTGATCAGATCGGTCGCGCCCAGCTTGCGAGCCAGATCGAACTTGCTGGTGTTGAGATCGATGCCGATGATGCGGCTGGCACCGGCCATCTGAGCGCCGATAATCGCCGACAGCCCGATGCCGCCCAGGCCGAAGATAGCCACGGTATCGCCAGCCTTGACCTTGGCGGTGTTGATCACCGCACCCATGCCGGTGGTGACGCCACAGCCAAGCAGACAGACTTCTTCCAACGGTGCTTCTTTGCTGATTTTTGCCAGTGAGATTTCGGGTACTACGGTGCGTTCAGCAAAGGTGGAGGTGCCCATGTAGTGGAAAATCGGCTTGCCGTCTTTAAAGAAGCGGGTGGTGCCGTCTGGCATCAGACCCTTGCCCTGGGTGGCGCGGATGGCCTGACACAGGTTGGTTTTGCCGGATTTACAGAATTTGCACTCGCCGCATTCTGGGGTATACAGCGGGATCACATGGTCGCCGACGGCAACGCTGGTCACGCCTTCGCCGATCGCTTCGACTATACCACCGCCCTCGTGGCCCAAAATCGCCGGGAACACGCCTTCCGGATCCTTGCCTGACAGGGTATAGGCATCGGTATGGCAAACGCCGGTGGCGACGATGCGCACCAGTACTTCACCTTTCTGTGGCGGCATCAGATCGACTTCTTCAATCTTCAGCGGCTGGTTCGGTCCCCAAGCTACGGCAGCACGGGTTTTGATAAATTCCATGATTCTCTCCTCATTAAATTCTAGTGGTGCAGATTTTGGCTACTCTGTCAGGAGGATGGAGTCGGCATCCACCTCCGAACTTTCAGCCTGTTCTATAATCAGTTGTTTTAACGCGCGGACGTTTGGCCCAAACGCATCACGCCGCCATAACAGCCAGGTGGCGGTTTCGGCAATGTCGGCAGGGAGTGCATGAACTTTGACCCGCTTGTAGCCGGGCAGCAGGTTGAGCACCGAATACGGGATCATCGCCAGCCCGGCACCGCTGGCCACGCAGGCCAGCATGGAGTGATAAGACTGGATCTCCATGATGGTGCCTGGCAATGAACCGTCACGCTTGAACCAGGACTCCAGGCGCAAGCGATAAGAGCAGCTGGCGCGGAAGGCAAACAGGGTTTCCCCTTTGACATCCTGGGCGCTGTGAATGGGCGGATGGTCCAGGCAGGTGATCACCACCATGCGTTCGGGGAAAGCAACGCAGCCGTTCAGTTCATCATGTTGCAACGGGCCATCTACCAAGGCGGCGGCCAGGGTTCCTGCGCGTACACGCTCGATGATTTCTCCTGAGGTGCCGGTAGCCAGCGAAAGGGAAACCTGCGGGAATCGCTGATGATAAGCTGCCAGCAAAGTAGGTAGCCGGGTGGCGGCGGTGCTTTCCATCGAGCCAAGCGCAAAGTTACCGGCCGGTTCCCCGGCATGGGTGATGCTCATGGCTTCTTCACTGAGCGCCAGAATGCGATGGGCGTAGCAGAGAAAATTATGGCCCATCGGCGAGAGGCGCAGGCGCTGCTTTTCACGGATAAACAGATCGGTGCCCAGTTCCTGCTCGAGCTGACGCAGGCGCGTGGTCAGGTTTGACGGCACGCGGTGCAATTGCTCGGCGGCACGGGCGACGGAGCCAGTTTCGGCCACGCAGCAGAACATGCGCAGTTGGGTGAGATCCATAACCTTCTCTTTTCGTGATGAACTTGATGAGTATTATTCAGTTTTTGTGAGTGTAATACTGCGGCATGCTAGCCGCAACTTTCTTTTAACAGGTTGGATACAGCGATGGCGCTAAAAATAGCCTTGAGTGGTTTTATTGCTTTGATCGTGGCGATGGGGATTGGCCGGTTTGCCTTTACCCCGCAGGTGCCGTTGATGATTGCTGAGCACCAGTTCACCCTGACCGGGGCCGGGCTGGTGGCGGCGTTGAACTACCTGGGCTACCTGTGCGGTGCCTATGATGCGATGCGTGCCAGCCGCCATGTGGAGCGCCGTCTGTGGCTTGGCGTGTGGGGAGCAGTGGCGCTGACGCTGCTGTCTGCCTTGGTGTCGGGCGAGTGGCTGCATGGTGCAGTGCGCTTTGCGATTGGTTGGGCCAGCGGTTGGTCGATGGTGTTGGTGGCGGCTTGGACTAACGAGCGGTTGGCGCATTATGGCCGTCCCGCGTTAAGTGCTGCGGTCTTTGCCGGGCCTGGGGCCGGGATATTCATCAGCGGCATGCTGGCGGTGGCGATCAACAGCTGGGGCTTGAGCGCTTCGCAGGCCTGGTTGGTGTATGGCGCATTGGCGTTGGTGTTAATTGCCGCGATAAGCATTAACTTGCCAAGGGCAGGGGAGTTGCATCGCCCCGATGTGAAGCCTGAGCCGTTGGTGCTCACCCCGGCATTGAGGCGTTTGGTGTGGAGCTACAGCCTGGCGGGTTTTGGCTATATCCTGCCTGCGACCTTCCTGTCACAGATGGCGGCGGCCCGTTTCCCTGACAGCCTGTTCGCCCAGTTTGTCTGGCCGATTTTTGGCGGTGCGGCGGTGCTGGGGATTATCATCGGGATTGCAACCCGTCATCGGCTCACCACGCAGACCCGCCTGGCAATCACGCTGTGGGTACAGGCACTGGGCGTGCTTTGTGCCGAAGTGGTGCCGGGTGTTACCGGCCTGGCATTAGGGGCCATGCTAACCGGCGGTGGATTCCTCAGTGTGGTCCAGCTATCTATCCAGCACGGTAGGGAGTTGGCTCCCAATCACGCACGCTATATGGCCGGGCTGTTGACCACGGGTTATGCCATCGGTCAGTTGGTGGGCCCGATGCTCTCGGCGGTTTCAACGGCGCTGACGCATCGCCTGGAACCCGCGCTGTATGTAGCGGTGCTGGGGCTGCTGATCGCCGGTGTGCTGGTGATCAATACCCCGGCGCGGGCCATGGCCAGCAAGCCAAGGTTATCTTGAGTAAAATACATACAAAAAATGTGGGATACCCGCAGCCAGCCTGCTACGGGCTGGATGCGGATTTTTCATACCAGGATGAAACACAATCACTGGATAAACGTCTCACTCTCATCTAGAGTGGGGGAAAATATTGATCGGGTTCACGTTATCTATCCGTCGTCTTTCAAGCTGCAGTTAGCTCTTTCCCTGGATTTGTAGGGGCGCTGTATACTGCTCCTCATCACTCGGGGCGAGTAACCAACAGCCGATAACAACGCTGCAATTTGAAAGACCACGGGGATATTGCCGGGGCCGCCTGCTGGAGATACATCGCCATGACATCGTTAAGTAATGAAGCTGCACTGGTGCACGCGGCGCTTGAAGCGCGCGGCCTGGAAACCCCGCTATGTGGGGAAGTGTTGGATCGTGAGACGCGCAAGCGCCGTATCAAAGAGCACATGACGGAAATCATGCAGCTGTTGAACCTCGATCTGTCCGACGACAGCCTGGCAGAAACGCCACACCGTATTGCGAAAATGTATGTCGATGAGATCTTCTCCGGCCTGGATTACGTCAACTTCCCGAAGATCACCGTCATCGAAAACAAGATGAAAGTGGACGAAATGGTGACGGTGCGTGATATTACCTTGACCAGCACCTGCGAACATCACTTTGTCACCATCGATGGTAAAGCCACCGTGGCGTATATTCCCAAAGACTCGGTGATTGGCCTGTCGAAAATCAACCGCATCGTGCAGTTCTTTGCCCGTCGCCCACAGGTACAGGAGCGGTTGACTCAGCAGATCCTGGTGGCGTTGCAAACGCTGTTAGGCACCAACAACGTGGCGGTATCGATCGATGCGGTACATTACTGCGTCAAGGCTCGCGGTATTCGTGACGCTACCAGTGCTACCACCACCACGTCGCTGGGTGGGTTGTTCAAGTCCAGCCAGAATACGCGCCAGGAGTTCCTGCGTGCGGTGCGTCACCATCACGGTTGATGGCTGAGCTATGACGATGAAGGCGCCTGTGGGCGCCTTTTTACTGATAGAAATACAGCGGAAGAACATGAACGCTAACGAAACTCCCCGGCTACCACGCATTGCTACGCTGGACTGCGTACGCGGTATCGCCATCCTTGGCATTCTGTTGCTGAATATCAGCGCGTTTGGCCTGCCGAAAGCCGCCTATCTCAACCCTGCCTATCTGGGTATGCCCTCTACACGCGATGTCTGGACCTGGGCACTGTTGGATCTGTTCGCTCAGGTCAAGTTCCTGGCCATGTTCGCGCTGCTGTTTGGTGCCGGTCTGCAACTGCTATTACGGCGGGGCAAAGTCTGGATCCGTGCCCGGTTATCCTGGCTGGTCCTGATTGGCTTGGGGCACGCCATTTTCTTATGGGATGGGGACATCCTGCTGGCCTACGGGCTGATCGGCCTGGTGTGCTGGAGGATGATCCGCGACGCGCAGAATACCTTCACCCTGTTGAAAACAGGGGCGGTGTTGTATCTGATCGGCGTGGCGGTATTGTTGCTGCTAGGGTTTATCTCTCACGGTGAGCCGGGCAGTTTCTGGCAGCCGAGCGTGGCCGAATTGCAGTACGAGAAGTTCTGGAAGCTGCAAGGCGGACCGGAAGCCTGGCGCAGCCGTCTGGATCTGCTCTCTTCCAGCCTGATAGCCATCGGTGCGCAGTATGGCTGGCAACTGGCCGGGCTGATGCTGTTTGGTGCAGGCATGATGCGCAGCGGTTGGCTGCGTAACAGCTATTCGCCTGCTTATTACCGCCGTCAGGCCGCCTGGCTGATACCGCTTTCATTGCTGATCCAGTTGCCCGGTGTGCTGCTGCAGTGGCAGCTGAATTGGGATTATCGCTGGAGTGGCTTTTTGCTGCAGGTGCCGCGTGAGTTGGGCTCGCCGCTGCAGGCTATTGGCTACCTGGCTCTGGTCTACGGTTTTTGGCCAACGCTTTCCCGTCTGCGTATCAGCCACTGGTTAACCCAGGTTGGGCGGATGGCGCTAAGTAATTATCTGCTACAAACCCTGATTTGCAGCACGCTGTTCTTTCATTTTGGCCTCTATCAACAGCTCGACCGTTTGCAGCTATTGGCGGTCGTTCCCTTGGTGTGGCTGGCTAACCTGCTGTTTTCCACACTGTGGCTGCGGTACTTCGCGCAGGGCCCGATGGAATGGCTATGGCGCAAGCTGACTTCCCTTGCTGCGGGCGAAAGTCTACGTCAGCCGACAAAATGAGATCTGGCGCAGGTAGGTTAAAAAATTGTATGTAAACGTTTTCTTTCCTGTGACGTAATTCACGCTGAGGAGGATGACAAACGGGGTAGGATAGCGCCACTGTCTACTCTGTCGACCTCGGGACGTTTCATGAATTCTGTGCATTCAACCACCATTCGCGATGTGGCGAAGCGTGCGGGTGTGTCCGTCGCTACCGTCTCGCGAGTGCTGAACAACAGTGCCCTGACCAGCAAAGAGACCCGCGAACAGGTGCTGAAGGCGGTGGCGGAACTGGGTTATCGGCCAAACGCCAACGCGCAGGCTTTGGCTACCCAGAGCAGTGAAACGCTGGGCGTGGTGGTGATGGATGTCTCCGATCCGTTCTTCGGCGCGTTAGTGAAAGCGGTAGACACAGTGGCGCAGCAAAACCACAAATACCTGCTTATCGGCAACAGTTACCATCAGGCGGACAAAGAGCGCCATGCCATCGAGGTGCTGATCCGTCAACGCTGCAATGCCTTGATTGTTCATGCAAAAGCGTTAGGTGACGCGGAACTGATCGCCTTTATGGATCAGATCCCGGGCATGGTGTTAATTAACAGAATTGTAACGGGCTACGAGCACCGCTGCGTTGGCCTGAATAATGTGTTTGGCGCTGAAGTTGCCATGCGCTTGCTGCTCTCGCAGGGGCATCAACGGATCGGTTACCTGGGTTCCGATCACCCCATCGAAGACGGCCCGCTGCGCCAGCAAGGCTATAGCCAGGCGATGGCCGCGGCAGGTTTTTCCCCACCGGATAGCTGGCGTGCCTATGGTTCACCGGACCTGCAGGGGGGTGAGGCAGCGATGGTTGAACTGCTGGGTCGCAACCTGCACCTTAGCGCCGTGTTCGCCTATAACGACGCCATGGCAGCCGGTGCGATGGCGGTACTGAAAGAAAACGGTATCACAGTGCCGCAGCATTTCTCGCTGGTGGGGTTTGATGATATCCCCATTGCCCGCTATACCAGCCCCAAGCTGACCACCATCCGTTATCCGATCGTTTCAATGGCCACCCTGGCTGCCGAGCTGGCGCTGAAGGGCGCTGCCGGGCAGCTTGAACCTCAGGCTTCACACCTGTTTATGCCGACGCTGGTACGCCGCCATTCTGTAGCGCCGTGGCAAAGTGAGGCTTCGGTCACTCTCTGAACATTTAATAGTGTGTAACCGTTTTCAATCTGTGAGAAAATTCACAGATTATTAACATAGTGCCGTCTATGCTCTAGTCGTTTTCCAGCGCAAAGGCTCTTGCCAGCCAAGCTTTTAATCTGGCGCTGACACAGCATCACAGGAATAACAAGCAACACGGATGACAGGAATTCTTTTGAAACTGCCACGCCCAACTGTGTGCATTGTGGCTAAAGGCTTAATACCGAGTACGATCCTCTACAAACCGGAGACAGACAATGAATAAGAAGGTTTTCACCCTGGCCGCGCTGGCCGCAAGCATGATGTTTGGCGCAGCTGCGCATGCTGATACCCGCATTGGCGTCACGATTTACAAATATGACGACAACTTTATGTCGGTGGTGCGTAAGGCGATCGAAAAAGATGCCAAGGCCTCTCCGGATGTCACGCTGCTGATGAATGACTCACAGAATGACCAGTCCAAGCAGAATGACCAGATCGACGTACTGATTGCCAAAGGCGTAAAAGCGCTGGCGATCAACCTGGTGGACCCGGCCGCCGCTCCGGTGGTGATTGACAAGGCACGTGCCAACGATATCCCGGTGGTGTTCTACAACAAAGAACCTTCCCGCAAGGCGTTGGATAGCTACGACAAAGCCTATTACGTTGGTACCGACTCTAAAGAGTCTGGCGTGATCCAGGGCGAGCTGATTGCCAAACACTGGAAAGCCAACCCAGCCTGGGATCTGAACAAAGACGGTCAGATCCAATATGTGCTGTTGAAAGGTGAACCAGGCCACCCGGACGCAGAAGCGCGTACCACCTACGTGATCAAAACGCTGAATGAAAAAGGCGATAAGACTCAGCAACTGCAGATGGACACCGCGATGTGGGATACCGCTCAGGCTAAAGACAAGATGGACGCCTGGCTGTCTGGCCCTAACGCCAACAAGATCGAAGTGGTAATCGCTAACAACGATGCGATGGCCATGGGGGCGGTTGAAGCCCTGAAAGCTCACAACAAGAGCAGCATTCCGGTCTTTGGTGTCGATGCCCTGCCAGAAGCACTGGCAATGGTGAAGTCCGGGGCGATGGCCGGTACCGTGCTGAACGATGCCGACAATCAGGCAAAGGCGACCTTCGATCTGGCGAAGAACCTGGCCGCGGGCAAACCTGCTGCTGACGGCACCCAATGGAAGATCGTCGATAAAATCGTACGTATTCCTTACGTGGGTGTAGATAAAGATAACCTGTCTCAGTTTGTGAAATAACCCGAGATAGAGAGAAATGCCCCCGCCGGTATTTAGGCGGGGGAACTTATTAGAAGAACCCGTTAATTCTCCACTGCTGCAAGCCAGCTTGGGAGAGTGCTGGTTCCAGAATTAGCCAGGACTATTTATGGCCGAAAACTCTCGTGAGTGGCTACTGGAAATGACGGATATCAGTAAGTCGTTTCCCGGCGTAAAGGCATTAGACAAAGTGAATTTACGCGTACGTCCAAACTCCATTCATGCACTAATGGGGGAGAACGGCGCCGGAAAATCCACCTTATTAAAATGTCTGTTTGGCATTTATAATAAAGATTCCGGCAGTATTCTGTTTCAGGGGCAGGAAGTCGATTTCAAAAGTTCCAAAGAGGCGTTGGAGCAGGGCGTTTCGATGGTACATCAGGAACTGAACCTGGTATTGCAACGTACCGTGATGGACAACATGTGGCTGGGTCGCTATCCCACCAAAGGGCTGTTTGTCGATCAGGACAAGATGTACAAAGACACCAAGGAAATTTTCGACGAACTGGATATTGATATCGATCCCCGTGCCAAAGTCGGCACGCTGTCGGTATCCCAGATGCAGATGATCGAAATTGCCAAGGCGTTCTCCTACAACGCTAAAATTGTGATTATGGATGAGCCAACCTCTTCTCTGACCGAGAAGGAGGTGAATCATCTGTTCACCATTATTCGTAAGCTGAAAGAACGTGGCTGCGGCATCGTGTATATCTCGCACAAGATGGAAGAGATCTTCCAGCTATGCGATGAAATCACCATTCTGCGCGACGGCCAATGGATCGCCACCCAGCCGCTGGAAGGGCTGGATATGGACAAGATTATCTCAATGATGGTTGGGCGTTCGCTGAGCCAGCGTTTCCCCGATCGTCAGAATACGCCGGGTGAGGTGATTTTAGAGGTGAAAGGCCTGACCTCTTTGCGCCAGCCTTCGATCCGCGATATCTCCTTTGATCTGCATCAGGGAGAGATCCTGGGCATTGCCGGGCTGGTGGGCGCCAAGCGCACCGATATTGTGGAAACCCTGTTTGGCATCCGCGAAAAGGTGGCCGGCACCATCAAGCTGCACGGTAAACATATCAACAATAACAGTGCTAACGAAGCCATCAACCACGGTTTTGCCCTGGTGACGGAAGAGCGTCGTTCCACCGGTATTTATGCTTACCTGAATATTGGCTTTAACTCGTTGATTGCCAATATTCGCCAATACAAAAACAAGATGGGCCTGCTGGATAATAACCGGATGAAAAGCGACACCCAATGGGTGATCGATGCCATGCGGGTGAAAACGCCGGGCCACCATACCAATATCGGTTCGCTTTCCGGCGGTAATCAGCAAAAGGTGATCATTGGCCGCTGGCTACTGACACAGCCGGAAATCCTGATGATGGATGAGCCAACGCGCGGTATCGACGTGGGGGCCAAGTTTGAAATTTACCAGTTAATGACCGAATTGGCGAAGAAGGGCAAGGGGATCATTATAATCTCTTCCGAAATGCCGGAGCTTTTGGGAATTACCGACAGAATATTGGTGATGAGTAATGGTCAGGTTGCGGGCATTGTGAATACCAAACAGACCTCGCAAAATGAAATATTGCGGCTAGCCTCCTTGCATCTTTAAGGATCGTAATTATGAGCGCACTGAATAAAAAAACCTTGTTCACCTATTTTAAAGAAGGTGGCATTTATCTGGTCCTGTTGGTGTTACTGGCGATTATTATTATCCAGGACCCCACCTTTTTAAGCCTGATGAACCTGAGTAATATCCTGACCCAATCCTCGGTGCGTATTATCATTGCGCTGGGCGTGGCCGGGCTGATCGTCACGCAGGGGACAGACCTTTCTGCAGGGCGTCAGGTAGGGTTGGCAGCGGTAATTGCCGCGACCCTGCTGCAATCGATGGATAACGTCAACAAAGTGTTCCCGCATATGGAAACCTGGTCGATCCCGCTGGTGATCTTGCTGGTTTGCGCCGTGGGCGCGGTGATTGGCCTGGTCAACGGCTTGATTATCGCCTATCTCAACGTGACGCCGTTTATCACTACGTTGGGCACCATGATCATCGTGTATGGGATTAACTCCCTGTATTACGATTACGTGGGGGCTTCACCGGTGGCCGGTTTCGATCCGAAATTCTCCACCTTTGCCCAAGGGTTCTTGCGATTCGGTGACTTCAAGCTGTCCTATATCACCTTCTACGCCATTATTGCGATCGCCTTTGTCTGGGTGCTGTGGAATAAAACCCGCTTTGGCAAGAATATCTTCGCCATCGGTGGTAACCCGGAAGCGGCGAAAGTCTCTGGCGTCAACGTTCCGCTGAACCTGATCATGATTTATGCGCTGTCCGGGGTGTTCTACGCCTTTGGCGGTTTACTGGAGGCAGGCCGTATCGGTAGCGCCACCAACAACCTCGGCTTTATGTATGAACTGGATGCAATCGCGGCCTGTGTGGTCGGCGGTGTGTCGTTCGCCGGTGGGGTAGGTACGGTGCTGGGCGTGGTGACCGGGGTGATCATCTTTACCGTCATCAACTACGGCCTGACCTATATCGGCGTGAACCCTTACTGGCAGTACATTATCAAGGGGAGCATTATCATCTTTGCGGTAGCGCTGGACTCCCTGAAGTACGCCAAGAAAAAATAAGTCTGTTTTGCGCTTTACGTTAACGGCCAGCATCTGCTGGCCGTTTTGCTTTTGCTATGTAACACGGCAGATATGCCATCTTACTGTTATTCCATTCGTCGCTGTTCCCCCTCACCCCAACCCTCTCCCCAAAAAGGAGAGGGGGCAGTACGGAGCTGCGTTCAGGGACAGGAGTTTATTTGTGGCCATGACGCATTCGGTGTTGTGGTCAGACGCAGGAGTTAATCTGTGGCACATACGGTCCCCTCTCCCCAAAAAGGAGAGGGGGCAGAACGGAGCTGCGTTCAGGGACAGGAGTTTATTTGTGGCCATGACGCATTCGGTGTTGTGGTCAGACGCAGGAGTTAATCTGTGGCACGTACGGTCCCCTCTCCCTGTGGGAGTGTACAGACCGGGGACATCATGAACACTTGTTCGGGGACATGGTAGACACTTACAACATAGGTATGAGTACTTCTGAGTGGAGTTGCTTATGCCGTGGGATGAGAGATCTGCCATGTCATTACGTACCGAGTTTGTGCTTTTCGCCTCGCAAGAAGGCGCTAATATCCGTGCGCTATGCCGTCAGTTCGGCATAGCGCCTGCTACCGCATACAAGTGGTTACATCGCTGGCACTCTGATGGGCGCGCCGGTCTGAACGAACGTTCTCGAGTGCCACACCATTCCCCCAGCAGAACCTCTGACACCGTTGTCCAACATCTCCGCGCTGCACACCTGGCCCATCCGATGTGGGGCGCACGCAAGCTCAAGCGGTGGCTCGAGATGCAGGGGCATACGTTACCGGCCGCCAGCACCGTGCATAACCTCATGCGCCGCCATGACCTGCTACCGGGCGGTCCGTCACCGGCGCCCACCGTCGGACGCTTTGAACATAACGCCCCGAACCGACTCTGGCAGATGGACTTTAAAGGCCACTTCCCCTTCGCCGAAGGGCGTTGTCATCCGCTGACCTTGCTGGATGACCATTCGCGCTTCTCGCTCTGTCTGGCGCACTGCCCGGACGAGCGACGTGTCACCGTGCAGTCACAGTTGATAGCGGTGTTCGAACGTTATGGCTTGCCGGAGAGAATGACCATGGATAATGGTGCCCCCTGGGGCGACACGACGGGCAGTTGGACCGCGCTGGAACTGTGGCTGATGCGTCAGGGTATCCGGGTGGGTCACTCTCGGCCTTATCATCCTCAGACTCAGGGTAAGCTGGAGCGCTTCCACCGCAGCCTGAAGGCAGAGCTCCTGCAGGGACGGTGGTTTACCCATGCCGCGCAGTTGCAGGAGGTGTTCGACGCCTGGCGAGATACCTACAACCTGGAACGCCCACACGAAGCCCTGTCAATGGCGGTGCCAGCGTCCCGTTATCAGCCTTCATCGCGACAATACAATGGCAATCCGGCGGCAGCCGAGTATGACGAGGGGGTCCTGGTCAGGAAAGTGGATGTCAGTGGAAAACTAAGCCTGAAAGGGATGGGTCTGAAAGTGGGCAAGGCCTTTATCGGTGAATATGTCGGGCTGAAGGAAAGTGAGAGAGAGGGCTACTACGAGATATGGTGGTACAGCACGAAAGTGGGGATGATCGACCTGAGAAATAGGTCGATCATCATGGGTAAAGGATGTTAAAAAGTGTTCACCATGTCCTTGAACACCTGTCTACCATGTCCCCGGTCTGTACAGGGAGAGGGCTAGGGTGAGGGGCAATCGCTGGAGCGTGAGGTGAACTCAGCTCTTCTTCTGCTGCTGGGCCTTAAGCTTCTCCGCCGCCAGCTTGTGCTCCAGCTCTACCAACTGCTCCGGCGACACAGCCGGGTAACCCGGTGCATCTTCCGGCACCTTGTGCATCGCAGATATCGGGATTAATGGGCCAAGGAAGCGGGGCTCACGCTTGAGGATATACAGATCGGTCAGGGCACCCAGGCGAGCAAAGATCTCGCGCACGCGCACCGTCATCATATTTTTTGGCGAAGGTACCGCATAGCATTGCGCCTGGATACCCATATGCAGGGCGATAAATAGGGCGCGCTCGCAGTGGAATCGCTGGGTGATGATGATGAAGTCGTTGGTATCGAACACCTTGCGCGTACGGACAATGGAGTCGAGGGTACGGAAACCGGCATAGTCGAGCACGATATCGCTAGGCGCAACGCCAGCGGCCAGCAGGTCGCGGCGCATGGTCATCGGTTCGTTGTAGCTTTGCTGGGCATTATCGCCGCTCAGTAGCAGGTACTTCACCTTACCGCTGTTATAGGCGTTGATCGCCCCTTGAATACGGTAGCGGTAATATTGGTTAAGCACTCCGGTACGGTAATATTTGGAGGTGCCAAGCACCACCCCCACCTGACGATGTGGTAGCGTTTGCATTTCTTCGTAAATATAAGGCGCGGTTTTCCAGCTTATCCAGCGATCGAGCGCGATAGCCGACAGCATCAGCACCGAAATGATGATGAACAGGCTAATTATCAGGCGTTTCCACATGTTGATGCCTTGCGCGAACGAGGGCTAAAGTAAGACTCAAGGCTACTTTACCTGCCCGGCAGACGCAAGCAATGAGCCGTTTACCGCAGGTGTTACGCTGCATTTTTCAGCAAAATCTGGTCTTGGCGTGATAACCGGGCCTGACTAACAGGCCCGGTGAGGAACTTAGAACGAGGTACGCTTGTAGATACGATACTGCGGACGCCAGAAGTTATGCTCGATGGCTTTAGACAACGCCTCTTCCGACGTCACCACTGCTACACCCTGCAACTGAGCGGCTTTGCCCACTTCCATCGCGATGCATTTGGATACGCCTTGAATATCATCGATATTCGGCAGTAGTGCGCCGTGGCCGTCGGTAGCCAGCGGAGAACAGTCGGCCAGGGCTCGGCTGGCGGCCATCAGCATGGCATCGGTGACCCGTTTTGCCCCTGCAGCCAATACGCCAAGGCCAATCCCCGGGAAGATATAGGAGTTGTTGCACTGGGCAATCGGGAACAGCTGGTCTTTATAGGTTACCGGTGAGAACGGGCTACCAGTGGCGACCAGTGCAGCACCGTCGGTCCAGGTGATGATATCTTCTGGCCGGGCTTCCACGCGGGAGGTTGGGTTGGACAGCGGCATCACGATCGGACGCGGGCAATGCTTGTGCATCTCACGGATCAGTTCTTCGGTAAACAGCCCCGGCTGGCCAGAGACGCCGATCAGCACGGTCGGCTTGGCGTTGCGCACTACTTCCAGCAGGGAGATCGCATCGCTTTCCACCTGCCATTGATCCAGATTGGCACTTTTCTGCACCAGCTTGCTCTGGAAATCGAGCAGGTTCGGCAGCTTATCCGTCAGCAGGCCAAAACGGTCAACCATAAACACGCGAGAGCGGGCTTCTTCTTCGCTCAGCCCTTCGGATTTCATCTGTGCGATGATCTGTTCGGCAATCCCACAGCCTGCGGAACCTGCCCCCAGGAAGGCGACGGTTTGATCGCGCAGTTGGCTGCCAGCGGCACGGCTGGCGGCGATCAGGCTGCCCAGCGTCACTGCGGCGGTGCCTTGAATATCGTCGTTAAAGCAGCACAGCTCATCACGATAACGATTAAGCAGCGGCGTGGCGTTATTCTGGGCAAAATCTTCAAACTGCAACAGCACGTTCGGCCAACGACGTTTCACCGCCTGGATGAACTCTTCCACAAAGGCGTGATATTCGTCGCCAGAAATACGTGGATGACGCCACCCCATATAGAGCGGATCGTTCAGGCGCTGCGGGTTGTTGGTGCCCACGTCCAGCACCACCGGCAAGGTATAGGCCGGGCTGATGCCGCCACAGGCTGTGTACAGAGAGAGCTTACCGATAGGAATACCCATGCCCCCGATGCCCTGGTCGCCTAGGCCAAGGATGCGTTCCCCGTCGGTGACCACAATCACCTTAACGTTCTGCTTGGTGGCGTTTTGCAGCATATCGTCGATGCGATCGCGGTTCGGGTAGGAGATAAACAGCCCACGTGCGCGGCGATAGATGTCAGAGAAATGCTCGCAGGCTTCGCCCACGGTTGGCGTATAGATGATGGGCATCATCTCGCTCAGGTGCGAATCCAGCAGGCGATAGAACAGCGTTTCGTTGGTGTCCTGGATATTGCGCAGGTAGATGTGCTTGTCGTTATCGTTCTTGAAATCCTGATACTGACGGTAAGCACGTTCCACCTGTTCTTCGATGGTTTCTATCGCTTCCGGCAGCAGGCCGTGCAGGTTGAAGTTACTGCGTTCTTCTTCGGAAAAGGCGCTGCCTTTGTTCAGCAACGGAAATTCCAACAGAATGGGGCCAGCGTAGGGGATGTAGAGAGGGCGTTTGCTTTCGTATTCCAGTTCCATCAGTTTCTACTCTTTGCCTAGGGTAAGCTTTATTACTGCCGATCCTAAGATATCGGCAAAATATGTACAGCATTTGTTAGTAAATAATGAGGAATTGTCGCTTGTTGCTGGTTTTTTAGCCGGATTGCGGCGGAGCACGGTGGCTCCGCCTGAGGGATCAGAAGGTCACGCGTTGGACGTCTTCGCAGCCCAAGGCCGCCAGGGTGGCGCGGGTGGCATCCCACTGGGTCAGGATTGCGCCTTCCGCTTCGGCCAATACGGCACGGCGTACTTTCTGGCAATCACCACCGGAGACATTCATCAGGATCAGTGCGGCCTGCAATGGCGGCAGGCTAGGGTTGAACGCGGCGTTTTCTGCATAGCGGCCAGCGTAAACCTTGCCGTCTTCGGCTTCCAGCGCTACGCCGCTATGGGCGGTGCTGTAAGGGGCATGGCTGCGGTTGGCGGCATCCAGAGCCGCTTTCGCCAGTTCATCATCCAGCGTCAGTTGGAAGCCGTGATCGACCGGATCCATCAGCAACTCGCTGATTTGCAGATCTTTCGGGCCGAAGGAGTAAGGCAGGTAATCACCCAGAGTGGCGGTTGCCCGTGTAGGCAAATGGATCTCCAACTCGGTGCCGCTGTTAAGCTCATTCATAAACTGGCGGCAGTGGCCGCAAGGCGAGTAGTTGACGGTGACCGCAACCAGCTTGGCTTCGCCACGCAGCCAGGCATGCGTGACAGCGCACTGTTCCGCGTGCACCGTTTGTTGCATAGGTGCACCACGGAATTCCATGTTGCCACCAAAATACCAGTTGCCGCTGACGCCACGCGCCACCGCCCCAACGTGGAAATGCGAAATCGGCGTTAACGAGCAGGCCGCCGCCAATGGCAGCAGAGCAAAGGCCAGAGCATCGTCATCCAACCCGCACTGTTGCTTGATCGCCGCAATCTGCTCGGCCTTGAACATGGCTGCGAAATCAGGCGCATCTAAATAGGGCAGCAGGGCGGATTGCAAGGCCGCAGGCAATTCGCTGTAGGCGGAGTGAAAGCGAGAATGCATAAGGAAGTCTCTCTACAAGTTAACGGGTTAACATTCTAGGCAACCGGCCCACAACAAAATGTGACTTGTATCTATTTTTTAATGAAACAACTGCAATGAAACTTATAAATGCGAGATGTATCGCAGGTTTTAAGCCGTTAACCAAACAGCCGCAGCAGTATCGGGAATACGAACGGCGCGGTCAGCGAAGTGATAATCCCGCAGATAACCAAAGCCAGCGAACTGAATGCGCCCTGTTGGTAATCCATTTCTACGCAGCGTGCTGTACCCAACGCATGCGAGGCGGTCCCCATCGCCAAACCGCGCGATGAATTGGTGGTGATCCGTAACAGGCCAAGCAGCGAATGGCCGAAAACCGCCCCCAGAATTCCGACAAAAATCACGCACACCGCGCTGATGGCCGGGATGCCGCCAATCGACTCGGCTACCGCCATGGCTATTGGGGTCGTCACCGACTTTGGCAAGATCGAGGCGGCAATTTCAGGTTTGGCCCCCATCAGCAGGGCAATGGCACCGCCGCTGATCATCGCGGTCATGCTGCCAATAAAGCAGACGGTGATGATGGATTTCCAACGCGCGCGGATCTGATGGATCTGCTCGTATAGCGGAAAAGCAAGGGCGACCACCGCCGGTTGCAGCAGATCGTTGAGGATTTTGCTGCCTTGAAAATAGCGTTCATAAGGAATGCCGGTCAGCAACAGCAGCGGGATAATCACCGCCATCGAGACCAATAATGGGTTCAGCAATGGCATGTTGAGCTTTTGCGCCAGCTTGCGTGCCGCGTAAAATACCACCAGGGTCAGCGGCAAGGACCACCAGATATTTTGCATCATTGTTCATCCTCCGCATTTTTTGCTTTACCGAGGATGGGACGCTCGCGATGGAAGTAATGTGAAGTATAGCCAACCACCACAAACACCAGCAGCGTACTGATCAGGCAAGACACGATCAGCGGAGCCAGATCGTCAATTATCTGGTCGTAATACTTCATGATGCCGACGCCGATTGGCACGAACAGCAGCACCATATAACGGATAAACAGATGGCAGCCAGGCTTGACCCATTTGGCCGGTAAAATTTGTGAGGAGAGCAAGGCAAACAGGATCAACATCCCGATAATGCTGCCGGGGATGGCGATCGGCAGCAGCGCCGCAATGGCGTTACCGGCGAACAGGCTGAGGTAGATCAGCACGATCGCCCTGACATATTTCCAACACAGGTTAAATAGGTTGCCCATAGTGCATTCTCGTTGATGTTGACGTATTCATCATACAATTAAACTGTGAGCTACGCCACAAAACGCATCATGAATTCTCGCTATGCCTATCATGCCATTTTGGCAAGATTGTGGCCCGCCTTAAGTGTAGCGGGCCAGGCTATTCCGCGCTGCTCAGGCTGGCTAGTGGCTTTTGCTGTTCCGCTAACCGATGGCCGAGGAAGAAGAACAGCAGGCTGAACAACGCGGCGGCGATCAACACCAGGAACATTACCGGCGGTGGCGCATAGCTCAGCAGGAAACCGCACATCACCGGGTTGATGGCACCACCCAGATTACTCAGACTCTGTACGCCGTAATAGCTGCCTTTCAGGTGCGGCGGGGCGATAAAGTCGATAAACATATATTCAACCGGAATGACGATGATTTCCCCCAGGGTGAAAATCGCCATGGCCAGCACCCATAGCCATATCGAAAGCCCTGCCAGCATAAAGCCGATCAGCCCCAGGACGAAGAACAGCGTGCCCAGCATCAGCCAGCGCAGCATGTTGTCCTGGCGCATACCGCGGCTCAGCAGATACTGCAGGGCGATCACGATGCAGGCGTTGACGATCATCACCACGCCAATCACTTTGTAAGCAAATTCGGCATCGCTAACGAGGATCAGATACTGCGACAGATAGCCGGTAAATTGGCCAAACACCACCGCGCCTAACGTGCTGCCAAGAGTGAAATAAATCAGCCGCCGATCGCTGCGCAGCACATTCAACGTCTGGCGGAAGTTGAGAACCGACGGTGGAGTGTTGCCGGTGTCTTCTATCGGTGGCGATGGATAGCTGCGCAGGCGGAAGCTCAGGGTTATCACAGTCAGTAACGCCAACCCGCCGGACAGGTAGAACGGCAGCAGTGGGCTGTAACCGGCTACCATCACGCCCAATGATGAGCCGACGGCCCAGCCGACGTTCACCAGCGTATAGTTGATCGAGAAGGCCTTGATACGCTGGTTTACCGGCAACCAACTGGCAAAGCAGGCCTTGATGGCGATGCTGAGCACCGCATAGGCGGTATGTAAGATGGCCAGCACCAGGATAACGCCAGCGGGGTGCGAGACCCATGGGATAGCAAAAAAGCTCAGTGAAAATAGCAGGATGGCGAGCAGGATCAGTGGATTTTTATTAAAGCGATCGACCAGATAGCCGCCATAAAAGCTGCTGATGATGCCGATAGTCAGGCTGACGCCCAAGATAATCCCCACGCTTTTCGGCAGCAGGTGGAAATGCTCGGTCAGGTAAATGGTGATAAAGGGCAGCGTGACGCCACGGCCTATGGTCAGCACCAGCGAACTTGCCAGCAATATCTTAATCAGTGGGGGGAATCCCTTCATAACCAAACCTGTTGATGCATACAGTTATTACGTCAGTGCAACTACAGTAGCTTATTTTGAGGTGCTGAGAAGGGGCGAACGGAAAAATTGTTTAAAAAAAAGAGGCTACGTCTGTAGCCCCTCGGTAAAACAGCATTATTTGCCGGATTTGGCCTGCAGGGTGGCAAACCAGGGTTGGATGAAATCTTCACTGCTGCCCCAGCCTGGAATAATTTTACCCAGCGAGGCTACGTTGATTGGACCGGTCTGGCTGACCAGCAAGGCCTGTGGGATGGCCGCGGCTTTAAACTGATAGGTGGCAGGCGTTGGCTCACCCGCCAGCTTGTTGGCAATCAGGCGCAGGTTGACGGCTCCGATCAGCTTGGTATCTACCGCGACGCTGACCTTCCACGGGCTACCGGCTTCGCGCATCAGTTGCAGATCCTGGTTGGAGATATCGATGCTGTAGAGCTTGATCTCGGTACGGCCATTTTCTTGCAGCGCCTTATAGGCTCCCTGGCTGAAGGCATCCCAGGTGCCCCAGATGGCATCAATTTTACCTTTCGGGTATTTGGCCAGCACCGCACCGACTTTATTGGCGGTATCGCCCTGGACGTCAGAGGAAACCGCCCCGATCGATTCCAACTCATGAATGCCTGGATTTTGCTTGAGCAATTGCTGGTAAGCGGCCTGGCGGCGCTCCATCGGCGGGAAGCCTGCAACCCACAGCTTGATAATGTTGGCCTTACCGTCGAAGTCTTTGATCAACTGGCCGAAGGATTGATTGGCCAGCGAGGCATCATCCTGTTGGGAAACGGTGACGCCGGGGATCTCGCCGCTAACGTCGGTATCAAAGGCCGACACCGCGATACCTGCCGCAGCGATGCGCTTGACCAGATCGGTGGAATAGGGCGCGCGGCCCTGAGAAAGAATGATGCCGTCATATTTCTGGCTGATGGCCTGGTTCACGAAGTCCTGAAAACGCGCGTCATCGCCGTTGCTCAGGAAGGTATCGACCTTGAAACCGAGCTTGCGCCCCTCCTGGATTGCTCCGGCCAAAAACTGGGTGGTGTTGTCATCGGAACCCAGGTTACGGATCACCGCCACACGGATCTGCCCTTGATGCTGAGCAATAGCGTCAGGAACGGGGGCAAGCGTGGCTTCAGCGGCCAGCAGGGGCAGGCTGGTCAGCAGGCTGAGGGCGAGCAGTGAGGTCTTTATCGTTTTCATTATTGGCTCCGAAGCAGGTGAAGAGTACCCGGTAAAATTGGATGTTTAGATATCTTTCTGTCTAGACGTCTATTTGGTGCAATGCAGCATCATAACCAGATGCCTGGCAATTGGGAATCCGCAGGCTTATGAATTTTTCTCAGGTGATATAACGATTGGTTTGGATGGGTTGCGCAGTTTTGGCAGGAACCGGGAGATCGACGGTGCTGGTGGCGCTAATCTTGGCTGATGAAGAGTGCAATCACGCTGATTAAGGCGCGCCGTTTAAGATCTGATATGACAGAGGCAGAACAAGCTTTGTGGCTGCAGTTGCGCGATCGCCGCTTGGCGGGGTTTAAGTTCCGACGGCAATTTCCGGTTGGGCCTTTCTTTGCTGATTTCGCGTGTTGGCAGGCGAAGCTGATTGTTGAGCTGGATGGTGGTCAGCATTCGGGGCAGGTGGCATATGATCAGCAGCGCACCTATTTTCTAGAGCAGCAAGGTTTTACCGTGATTCGTTTTTGGAATGATGAGGTTTTACTTAATTGGGAGGGTGTGAGACAGGTGATTTTATGGCATTTGCAGGATCGTGTTTCCCCTCATTCTGGCTTCTGAGATATCCCTCACCCCAACCCTCTCCCGTAGGGCGAGGGGGCTGCCCGGAGCATATAATTAGTCCGTGCTGCTTCGGGAAGAAATAAATAAGAAGAAAGGCTGGGTATGACTCAGAGAAATCAACGAACTCGATAGGTATTACTAGATCGGAAAGAAATAAATAAGAAGAAAGGCTGGGTATGACTCAGAGAAATCAAAGAACTCGATAGGTATTACTAGATCGGAAAGAAATGAATAAGAAGAAAGGTTGGGTATGACTCAGGAAAATCAACGAACTCGATCAGTCCCCTCTCCCTGTGGGAGAGGGTTAGGGTGAGGGGACTTTTCTCGATATTACAGAAGTTTACTTAACCTGCATACCAGGCTGTGCGCCGCTGTCCGGGCTGAGCAGGAAGATCTCCTTGCCGCCAGGGCCAGCCGCCATCACCATCCCTTCGGAAACGCCAAAGCGCATTTTACGCGGCGCCAGGTTGGCCACCATAATCGTCAAACGCCCTTCCAGCAGTGAAGGATCAGGGTAGGCAGAGCGAATACCGGAGAAGATCTGGCGTGATTCGCCACCCAGATCCAACTGCAGCTTCAGCAGCTTGTCAGAACCTTCAACAAACTCGGCGCTCTTGATCAGCGCAATACGCATATCGACCTTGGCAAAATCGTCAAAGCTGATGGTGTCCTGGATCGGATCGTCCGCCAGCGGGCCGCTGACAACCTTCTGGCTGGCGGCCAGATCTTCTTTTGATGCATTGACCATTTCATTCACTTTGTCGAGATCGATACGGTTGAACAACGCCTTGAAGGTGCTCACCTGATGGCCCAGCAGCGGCTGCTCAATGCCATCCCAGCTCAGTTCGCAGTTGAGGAACGCTTCGGCACGTTCGGTCAACGCAGGCAGAACCGGCTTCAGGTAGGTCATCAGCACGCGGAACAGGTTGATGCCCATCGAACAGATAGCTTGCAGATCGGCGTCTCGGCCTTCTTCTTTCGCCACTACCCAAGGAGCCTGCTCATCGACATAGCGGTTGGCCAGATCGGCCAGCGCCATGATTTCGCGGATCGCCCGGCTGGTTTCACGGCTGGCATAGGCCTGCGCAATGCTGGTGGCAGCATCCACAAAGGTCTGGTACAGCGCAGGGTCGGCCAGGTGGTCGGCTAACTGCCCGGCAAAACGCTTGTTGATAAAGCCAGCGTTACGGGAAGCCAGGTTGACCACTTTGTTCACGATATCGGCATTCACGCGCTGCACGAAGTCTTCAAGATTCAGGTCGATATCGTCGATGCGTGAAGAGAGCTTGGCGGCGTAGTAATAACGCAGGCAATCGGCATCCAGGTGCTTGAGGTAGGTACCAGCTTTAATGAAGGTGCCGCGCGACTTGGACATCTTGGCGCCGTTCACCGTCACATAGCCGTGCACAAACAGGCTGGTTGGCTTGCGGAAATCGCTGCCTTCCAACATTGCTGGCCAGAACAGGCTGTGGAAGTAGACGATATCCTTACCGATGAAGTGATACAGCTCGGTAGTGGAGTCTTTACGCCAGAACTCGTCGAAATCCAGATCGCCGCGTTTATCGCACAGGTTCTTGAACGAACCCATGTAACCGATTGGCGCATCCAGCCAGACGTAGAAATATTTGCCTGGAGCATCCGGAATTTCGAAGCCGAAATACGGCGCATCGCGGGAGATATCCCACTGTTGCAGGCCGGATTCGAACCATTCCTGCATCTTGTTTGCCACCTGCTCTTGCAGCGCGCCGGAGCGTGTCCAGGCCTGCAGCATGTCGCTGAAAGCGGGCAGGTCGAAGAAGTAGTGTTCAGAATCACGCATTTCCGGAGTGGCGCCGGAAACCACGGATTTAGGGTCGATCAGCTCGGTTGGGCTGTAGGTTGCGCCACAAACTTCGCAGTTATCGCCATATTGATCCGGAGATTTACATTTCGGGCAGGTGCCCTTCACAAAACGATCCGGCAGGAACATGCCTTTCTCAGGATCGTAAAGCTGAGAAATGGTGCGTCGCTTGATATGACCGTTCTCTTTCAAGCGGCCATAGATGATACCTGACAGTTCACGGTTTTCTTCGCTATGGGTCGAATGATAATTCTCATAGCTGATGCCAAAACCGGCGAAATCCTGTTGGTGCTCGCGGCTCATTTCCGCGATCATCTCTTCTGGCGGGATACCCATCTGCTGTGCTTTGAGCATGATTGGCGTACCGTGCGCGTCATCCGCACAGATGAAATGAACTTCGTTGCCGCGCATTCGTTGGTAACGAACCCAGATATCTGCCTGGATGTGCTCGAGCATGTGGCCGAGATGGATGGAACCATTTGCGTACGGTAGCGCGCACGTCACCAATAATTTTTTCGCGACTTGAGCCATAATGAAAAGTTGCTTTCTTTAATGAGTGAAAAGGGTCTTTGATGTTACCCGATCGCGCTCTCTGCTGCTAGGGCGGTTTCTTTCGGGTTATACGAGCGAGTTACCCTGCAGTTCTGATATGCTTATCGGGTTGCTACCCATTCAAAATCAAGGAGCCGGGATGAACGCCAAATCCCCTGAGCAGACCAACCCTGAAGTTCTGCGCGCCCTGGTGACCGGAGTATTGGCCGCCTTCGAACACCCGACGTTAAAAAACAACCTGACCGCACTGAAAGCCATTCACCACTGTACGCTGCTGGACAATGTCCTGCATATCGAGTTAGTCATGCCGTTTGCCTGGCAAAGTGGGTTTGAGGCGCTGAAAGAATCGGTAAGCGCCGAACTGCTGCGCGTGACCGGCGTTCAGGCTATCGAATGGAAGCTGAAGCACGATATCACCACCTTGAAACGCGCCAACGACCAGGCCGGGGTGAAGGGTGTGCGTAACATTATTGCCGTCAGCTCAGGCAAAGGCGGGGTGGGGAAATCCAGCACCGCGGTCAACCTGGCGCTGGCGCTGATCGCCGAAGGTGCCAAAGTGGGTATCCTGGATGCGGACATTTATGGCCCGTCGATCCCCAACATGCTGGGCACTGAACATGAACGCCCAACCTCGCCGGACGGACAGCATATGGCTCCGATCATGGCGCACGGTTTAGCGACCAACTCAATCGGCTACCTGGTGACCGACGACAACGCCATGGTGTGGCGCGGGCCGATGGCCAGCAAGGCGCTGCTGCAACTGTTGCAGGATACGCTGTGGCCGGATCTGGATTATCTGGTACTGGATATGCCACCGGGGACCGGGGATATCCAACTGACCCTGTCGCAGAATATCCCGGTGACCGGTGCGCTGGTGGTGACGACGCCTCAGGATATCGCCTTGCTTGATGCCGCTAAAGGCATTGTGATGTTCGAAAAGGTGCATGTGCCGGTATTGGGCATCGTTGAGAACATGAGCATGCACGTGTGCAGCAACTGTGGTCATCACGAACCAATTTTCGGTACCGGTGGGGCAGAGAAGCTGGTGCAGAAATACCATAGCCGCCTGTTGGGGCAGATGCCGTTGCATATCTCGTTGCGAGAAGATCTGGATCGCGGGCAACCGACCGTGGTCAGCCGCCCGGACAGCGAGTTTGCCGAAATGTACCGTCAACTGGCGGGGCGCGTTGCGGCTCAGATGTACTGGCAGGGGGAAGCCATCCCTACCGAGATCTCTTTCCGCGCGCTCTAATACGCCCAGAATTACGCGCCCGCTTTGTCCCCTCACCCCAACCCTCTCCCACAGGGAGAGGGAGCAGTATGGAGATGCGTTGACGTACAGGAGTCAATCTGTGGCAAACGTATTCGACGGATGTTGAGGTTAGATGTAGTAATTAACGCTGTGGCACGTTATGTCCCCTCTCCCTGTGGGAGAGGGTTAGGGTGAGGGGGCATTAACGACTCTGAGGTGCTGAAACCTGTGGTTTTTTGTGCAAATCAGCCCGCACAAAAGGTTTTTCTACTGGCGCAATAGTCACGGCAATCCTTTCCAGTAACCCCTGGGTCGGTGCTGCAGTGCCGGAATTGATCAGGACCAGGGGCAGAGCCAGCGTAACGGCAATTTTGCGGTAGGACAGCCGTGGTGGCTGCGTGCCACGTTGCAGCATTAAGAAGGTGCTGCTGACAATAAAGCCGAGTGCCAGACCGGTGATCACCTCAGAAGTGGAATGGGCGTGTATCACCAAACGTGAATACCCTACCGCGGCGGCCAACAGATAGCCGACGATCACCGCGGTGCGCCTGACCGGCGACGAGAAACGCCCACAGAGCAACCACAGCAACACCGGCCAGATACTGGCAGACAGGGCCGAGTGGCCGCTGAACCCGGTAAAATCCCAGTGGCTGCTGCCGATACCCCAGCCCATAAACGCCAGCTTCGATACGCAAACTACGGCACCCACGCCACCAAACAGCAGCATCCATTGCCAGGTCGGTTTTCTGCTGGTAGGGGACAGGAGTAAAATAATAAAGACGATGGCTGCGCAGGGCAGCAGCAGCATGCTGTCACCAAAGAATGTCAGGAAATGCCAGTTCATGTATGGTTTTACTCTAAGAAATAGGATCGAAGACGGTCTTGATGATGGCGTGAATTGTACCCTGAGTCGCCGATTTGCAGTAGCGTAAAAAATCTTAAATCCTCCGGCAAAAGATACTCTGTATGTCAATTACGCCGGTTTGTGGGGATAATCTCCCGCCTTACCGTCTAAACGCTGGCGCCGAGAGCACTAACTCCCTATAATTGACCTGTTTTATACCCCCTTTCCCCACATATGAAATCAGGTCTTTAATTTTATGACTGACAAGTCGCATCAGTGCGTCATTATTGGTATAGCTGGCGCATCAGCCTCCGGAAAAAGCCTTATTGCCAGTACGTTATACCGCGAACTCCGCGATCAGGTTGGCGATCAACATATCGGTGTGATCCCGGAAGACAGTTACTACAAAGACCAGACGCACCTGACCATGGAAGAGCGGGTCAAAACCAACTATGACCACCCCAGCGCCATGGATCACAACCTGTTGTTCCAGCATCTGCAAATGCTGAAATCCGGCCAGGCGATTGAGTTGCCGCTGTATAGCTACACCGAACATACGCGTAAGAAAGAGACGATCCATCTCGAACCCAAGAAAGTCATCATCCTGGAAGGGATCCTGTTATTGACGGATATCCGCCTGCGCCAGGAAATGAACTTCTCGATTTTTGTCGATACCCCACTGGATATTTGCCTGATGCGCCGCATGAAGCGCGACGTGAATGAGCGTGGCCGCTCCATGGATTCCGTAATGGCGCAGTACCAGAAAACCGTCCGCCCAATGTTCCTGCAGTTTATTGAGCCTTCGAAGCAATACGCCGATATTATCGTACCGCGCGGGGGTAAAAACCGTATCGCGATAGATATCCTGAAGGCAAAAATCAGCCAATTCTTTGAATAAGTCCTTAACAGGCCAGCCTGTTTTTGCTGGTCTTTAACGAACTATTTGAGTCCCGACATAGACCTTGAGCCCGTTGTGTGGCAATTTTCGTATAAGTTTATGCGCCTTGATGGAATGGAGAAAATAATGAGACTGTGCGACCGCGATATCGAAGCCTGGCTGGATAACGGAAAACTGGTGATTTCACCGCGTCCTCCCATTGAGCGCATTAACGGGGCCACAGTGGATGTCCGTCTGGGCAATCAGTTCCGCGTGTTCCGTGGCCATACCGCTGCGTTTATCGATCTCAGTGGCCCAAAGGATGAAGTGAGCGCCGCTCTAGACCGCGTAATGAGCGATGAAATCGTGCTGCCGGAAGGCGAAGCTTTCTTCCTCCATCCGGGTGAACTGGCGCTGGCGGTGACGCTGGAGTCGGTCACCATCCCCAACGATCTGGTTGGCTGGCTCGATGGCCGCTCTTCGTTAGCCCGCCTGGGATTGATGGTGCACGTTACCGCACACCGTATCGATCCAGGCTGGCAAGGCTGTATTGTGCTGGAGTTCTATAATTCAGGTAAGCTGCCGTTGGCATTACGCCCTGGCATGTTGATCGGTGCGCTGAGTTTTGAACCGCTTTCCGGGCCTGCGTCACGGCCATACAATAGCCGCCAGGACGCGAAATACAGGGATCAGCAAGGGGCCGTGGCCAGTCGTATTGACAAGGATTAACAGCGAACCGGTATTACGCTGACACGAGGATGGCATGAGAAGACTACTGACGACTTTGGTGATTTTGCTGGTGGTGCTGGTGGCGGGGATGTCTGCCTTGGTGCTGTTGGTTAATCCGAATGATTTCCGCGGCTATATGATCAAGAAGGTTGAGCAGAGCAGTGGCTATCATCTGACGCTGGAAGGCGACCTTCGTTGGCACGTCTGGCCACAGTTGAGCATTCTTGCCGGGCGAATGACGCTGACGGCGCCAGGGGCAGCGGCTCCGGCGGTCAGCGCAGATAATATGCGTCTGGATGTCAAACTGCTGCCGCTCCTTTCCCACCAGCTTTACGTTAAGCAGGTGATGCTGAAAAATGCCGTTATCCGCCTGACCCCCGACAGCGCAGAGCAAAACCAGCCCGATGCCCCTATCGCCCCCGGTGGTAACCAGGCGGATGATGGCTCGGGATCCCTGTGGAAATTTGATATCGACAACCTGCGGGTGGTGGACAGCCTGCTGATCTGGCAACGAGCCAACAACGAGCAGATTAACGTTCGCGATATCAATTTAACCCTGCAGCAAAATGAAAAGCATCAGGCGCAGATCGAGCTTTCCAGTCGGGTGAATCGCGACCAACGCGATCTGAGCTTCAACCTGGCGGCTAATCTCGATCTACAACAGTTTCCCCGCCAGATAGGTGCACAGGTCACGCAGTTTAGCTACCAGCTTGAGGGCGCAGATATTCTTGCCGGTGCCATCAAGGGGGAAGGGAGCGTACAGGCGGTTTATCAGCAGGCTTCGCAGCAGATTGTCTTGAGCCAACTGATGCTCAGTGCCAATGATAGCCAGTTGACGGGGAGTGCTAGCGCGCAGTTCGGCCCCGTGCCTGCTTACACCCTGGATCTCAGTGCCACACAACTCAATCTGGATGCGCTCTCGGGCTGGCAGACAAAAACCCCTGATGAGGAGAAGCTACCGCAGCCGGTGACCGCATCCCCGGTAATCGCCAATCAGGCGGACGATCCACAACAGAATTTACAGGTGTTACGTGACTTCAACGCACAGCTCAAGCTGAAGGCGGACCAGGTTACCTACCGTGGGATGTTGATTAGTCAGTTGGCGGTGCAGGCAAGCAACCAACAGGGATTAATGACGGTGGGTACGCTGTCTGGTAAGTTGGCCGGCGGTGATTTCTCCCTGCCTGGTTCGATGGATGCGCGAACTGATAAGCCGCTGATTAAACTGCAGCCGCAGTTACGGCACATTGAGCTGGGCGAGGTACTCAAGGCCTTCGACATGCCATTGGCGCTGACCGGCACGTTCAACATGCAGGGCGATTTGAGCGGCGACCGCCTCAATGCCAAGGCTTTCGAACATCGTTGGCAAGGAACGGCGGAGTTGTCCATGCAGAATGCGCAGCTTCATGGCCTGAATATTCAACAGCTTATCCAGCAAGCCGTGGCGCGTAATGACAGTAGCGTGCGTGGTGAGGATAACAACCAGCGCTACACCGCGGTGCAACAAATGAGCGCCAAGGCCAGCTTGAGCAAGGGGCAGATCACGCTCAGCGAGTTACAGGCAGAATCACCGGTGATGAACCTGACCGGCAGCGGTACGCTCAATATGCCTGGCAAACAGTGCGATTTAACCATGAACGTTCTGGTCACGGGAGGTTGGCAGGGCAACAATGCGTTAATCGCACAACTGCGCGAAACGCCGATCCCTCTGCGCGTCTATGGCCCTTGGGATCAGCTCAATTATCAACTGCAGGTCGATCAGCTATTGCGTAAAAAGCTGCAGGATCGTGCCAAAGACGCCTTGAACAAGTGGGCGGAGAAGAATAAAGGGTCCCAGGATGGCCAGGATCTGAAAAAACTGCTCGATAAGCTGTAAACCTTATCAAACACTGCCCGCGCTCTCTTTAGGTTGGATGAGCGCGGGTTTGCCCCCCGGACGACAAAATCAATACCTTTGATATTCATCTGGCATACTGCTGATGGCTTCCCTACAATAAGGGATCTGTTAATGAATAAAGCAAGGATTGACGGTGTCAAAAGCGAATTCTAATGCCACCATTGTGGATATTGCCCGCCGAGCCAACGTGACCAATATCACTGTCTCCCGTGCTTTTAATAAACCCGAACTGGTCAAGTCTGAAACGCTCGAGAAAATTCACGCTATTGCCAAAGAGCTTAATTATGTTCCCAATGCTTTCGCTCAGGGATTAAAGAAAAGCAGCAGCCAAATTATCGGCATTGTTACCAGTAGCATGTATAACCCTTTTTATTCCAACCTGATCCAAACCGTATCGCGTATTGCCCGCATGCAGGGCTATCAGATTATGCTGTTTGATACCGACGGCAGTGAAGAAGCTGAAATGCAGGCGGTACAGGCGCTGTTCGGTTATAAGGCTCGGGGCATCTTGCTCTCTGCCGTACGCGACGATCGGCACTATCAACCCGCCTACCTTGATCAGGCCGAACGCTATCACACTCCGCTGATCCTGATCGACAGGGACATTTATAATCAACAGCTTAGTGGCGTTTTCCTCAACAACCAAGAGATTGGCAAACTGGCCGGGAAATATCTGGCCGAGCAGCCGGAAAGTAATATCCTGATCCTGGGTGGTCCGGCCGACTCGGAAATTACCTTGGCGCGAACCCAGGGGATTATTGATGCTCTGGAGGAGAAGGGGAGTAAAATCACCATTATCAATGGCGACTATGATTTTATTTCACAAGAGGCACGGGTGAAAGAATATCTTGCCGATGAACGGCATCAGCCGGATTATATCGTGGGCCTCAACGGTATTATCACGCTGGGTGCTATTTCTTTATGCCATCAGCTGGGTATTTACCATCGGGTGAAATTCTTCTCGATCGATGAACCGCCCAAGGCGCGGGATTATGGGCAGCATATTGCCGGGGTTTATCACGATACGCAGGTGTTAGGGGAAATCGCGGCGGAGTTATTGTTTAATGCGATTAAAAATAATCACAGCGATCAACCATTAAGACGGGAATTTTTTACCGGGATGTTGCTTGTCGAGTGATGGCCCCTCACCCCAACCCTCTCCCACAGGGAGAGGGAGCTGTACGGTGCACATACGTAGCCCGCGTAGCTTCGGAAAGTAGGGAGTAAAAACAAGAAAGGCAAGGTCTTACTCAGGGCAATCAACGAACTCGATCGGTCCCCTCTCCCTGTGGGAGAGGGTTAGGGTGAGGGGTCATTATCTGAATTATCAGGCTAATCGCATCCTGTTACTGCCCGTAGTAAGCATTTTTACCGTGCTTGCGTAAAAAGTGCTTATCCAACAGCGCGGGTTGCATGGGCGGGATCGTCGGAGTCAATTGCCGCGTGGCCATCGCCATTGCCGCCACTTCCTCCATCACCACCGCATTATGCACCGCATCCGCCGCCGTTTTTCCCCAGGCGAACGGCCCATGAGAATAGACCAACACCCCCGGCACCTGTTGCGGATCGCGCTTCGTCTGTTGGAACGTCTCGATAATCACCTGGCCGGTTTCCCGCTCATAGTCGCCAGCAATCTCGTCCTCACGCATGGGGCGGGTACAGGGAATGTCACCATAAAAATAGTCGGCATGGGTGGTGCCCAGAGCCGGGATCGCCTGGCCAGCCTGTGCCCAGATGGTGGCATTACGGCTGTGGGTATGGACGATGCCGCCAATCTCGGGAAAGGCGCGATACAGCGCCAAATGGGTATCGGTATCCGAAGACGGTTTACGCTGCCCTTCCTGGATCACACCGTCCAAATCCACCACCACCAGATCGTCTACCGTCATCACCTCATAGGCGATCCCCGAAGGTTTGATCACCACCAGCCCCTGTTGGCGATCGATCGCCGACACGTTACCCCAGGTAAAGGTCACCAAACCATAACCCGGCAGGCTGAGATTGGCCGCCAAAACCTGCTGCTTCAACTCGCTTAACATGTGATGCCTCCCTGTTTCATCTGCTGCTCGATCCAGCTCTTGGCCTGGGTGATATGTTGGATATCCTGACCATCGTTGCGCGTCCACATTTCCAGCAGGAATGGGCCGCGATAGTTGAGCCGTTTTAACACGCCAAACGTATGGGCAAAGTCCACGCAGCCGCTGCCGAAAGGCACATCGCGGAATTGCCCTGTGGTGCCAGGCAGCACCGGTAAGGTATCTTTTAAATGGATGGCGGTGATCTTGTCGATGCCTTGCTCCAGCTCAAAATCGACGTCATTGCCCCAGGCGCTGAGGTTGCCGATATCGGGATAGACGGTAAACCACGGGCTTGCAATCTGCCGGGCAAACTCGCGCCATTTGCTGATGCTGTTGATAAAGGTGGTATCCATGATCTCCACGGACAGCATCACCTGTGCCTTGGCCGCCAGCTCTACCGCCCATTGCATACCTTCGATAAACCGCTGGCGCGTATGGCGATCGGCAGTTTCGTAATAGACGTCATACCCCGCTAGCTGAATATTCCTGATCCCGACGTCGACGGCGAAATCCAACGCCTTTTCCATCAACGTGCGCGCCTGCTGGCGGATGGCGGCATCATGGCTGCCAAACGGATAACGACGATGGGCGGATAAACACATGCTGGGCACCGTGATACCGCTGTCAAAACGAGCGTTGATCAGTGCCAGCCGCTGCTGACGATCCCAGTCCAGGCGCTGCTGACGTTCCGGCTGCTCATCAATGGAGATCTCCATAAACTGGAAACCCAACTCGCTGGCGATACCCAGGCGTTGTGCCCAATCAAGATCCGCTGGCAAGGCTTTTTCGTACAGCCCAAGTGAGACGGTATTAGTGGTTTGCATGCTGGTTAGCCTCATTTAATGCTTGGGCGATATTCAGGTAGCCCGCAAAGCGATCGCGTAAGCGTCGGTTAGCCGCCGCCTCGGGATAATAGGTGTGGACTTCAGGTTGAATGACCTGCACGGCCTCGGTAAAGCTGCTGTATTCCCCGGCGCCAACGGCGGCACAGATCGCCGCAGCCCGGCAGCCGCTTTGCTGGATGTCCACCACCTCCAGCGGCAAATTACCGGCGTTGGCAAACATCTGCATCCAGACGTCGGACTGCGTGGGGCCGCCGGTCATGCGAATACGCTCTACGCGGGGATTTAGCGCCACGAGGCGATCCTGATGAACCAGATGAGAGAACACGATGCCCTGATAGATCGCGTGCACGATATCGGCCATGTCATGGTGCCCGCTCAGGCCAATCAGCCCGCCCGGCAGATTGCTACCGAGGTTGGAGCCGAACAGATAGGGCAGGAATGTGATGTCGCTCGGTTGCTTGCTGCGTTCTTGTACCCAACGGTTAAACTGCGCATAGCGCTGATGGTCGTTGTCGCAAAACTGCCGTAAGAACCAGGCCAGATTACTCGCCGAGGTTGGGCTGCCTTCGTGAACAAAATAGCGGCCCTCCATGCAATAACGCCCCCAGGCAAAGGGATGGGAGGAGGGGAGGAGGTCCTCCGTTACACAGGTGGCGATCGACCAGGTACCCGCCACGGCACTCAGGGTGCGATCGTCGACCACTCCTGAGCATAAGGCCGCACCAACCACATCAAACAGGCCGCCATAAACCGCCGTTCCTGCGGGTAATCCGCACTGGGCGGCGGCAGTGGCGGTCACTTGCCCGGCAAGCTCGGCGGAACCTAGCAGCGGCGCGGTTTTATCGGCCACTTCCTCAATGCCGAAAGCTGCCATCAATACTGGGTCGTAGTCGGCCGTTTGCTGGTTGAACAGGTTGCTGCCGGAGATGTTGGTGATCTCCGCCGTCGCTTCACCCGTCAGGCGAAAGCGCAGGTAGTCATGGGCCATCAGCACCCGATCAATCGCCTCATATTGCGCGGGCTCATGCTGTTTCAACCAACGTAACAGTACTGCCGGATGGCTGTTCCAGATGGGTTGCAGGCTACGCGGGTAGGTGACGGCTTCGATACCTTGCTGCTGTAACTCAACCACCATCGCCCCGGCACGAGTATCCGAAGAAACAATGCCGTTGCGGACCGGCTGGCCCTTTTTATCAATGGCATATAGCCCTTTGCCGTGTGATGAGAAGCTCACGCCACGCACTCGCTCGCCGGTTATATCCGCGATGCTGAGTACCTGGCGAATGGTTTGGCAAAGGTCACACCACAAAACCTCCATCTCGCGCTCAGAGAAATTGGGCTGCGGGGAAACGGTTTCCCCATCACACTCCGCTACGGCAATTTCCTCACCGTTAGCCCGGTATAGACCTGCCTTGATCAGCGTGCCGCCAATATCAATGCCCAGAAAATATCCCATATCGGTTCTCCCTAGCTTATTTGCGGCGGCTGGAACTGAGGTAGATAGCGGCGAGGATAATGCCACCCTTGACCACGTTCTGGATGTAAGGCGATACGCTCATCAGGTTGAGGCCGTTATTCAGTACGCCAAGCATCATGGCGCCGACCAGCGTGCCGATAATGGCGCCTCTGCCACCGGAGATGGCGGCCCCACCAAGCACTACGGCGGCGATGGCATCCAGTTCAAAACCTTCACCGGCGTTGGGTTGCCCGCTCATCAGGCGTGAGGTGAGTACCAACCCAGCCAGTGCGGCTGTTGTCCCGCTCACCACATACACCAGGACTTTGTAGCGAGGTACGCGAATACCGCTCAGGCGCGCGGCCTCTTCGTTGCCGCCAATGGCGTAGACATAGCGGCCAAACGGCAGATGGTTAAGCATCAGGTAGGCCAGAATATAAACGCCAACCATGATCAGCACCGGTACTTGAATACCCAGTACGGAACCGCGGCCAAAGAAGGAGAACATGTCCGGCAAGCCAGAAATCGGGTAGCCGCCGGTGTACAGCAGTGCCAAACCACGGGCGATACCCATTGAGGCCAGGGTGACGATAATCGGTGGCATGCGCAGATAGGCAATGCAGGCGCCGTTGGCCAGGCCAAACAGGGCGCCGATCGCCAACGCGGCGACCATCGCCAGAGGAATAGGGATCCCTCCCAGCATCAAGCCAGCCGCAATGGAACCGGACAGTGCCATCACCGGCCCGACCGAGAGATCGATGCCCCCAGTCAGGATTGCGCAGGTCATGCCCACCGCAATAATGGCGTTGATCGACACCTGGCGTGCTACGTTGGTCAGGTTGTTGACCGTCAGGAAGCTGTCATTAAGCCCGCTCATCAGCAGGAACAGAATGGCGAAGCCGATAAAAGGCAGCATCGCGGGGTGGTGCAGCAACTTCTCCCAGCGCTTGCCGAGGCTCTGCTTCTGGGCCGCGTGGGTAGGTGGGGATTGTTCAATTCCGATCATAATGCACTCCCGGTTGCATGAAGCATGATGTTATGAGACTCGATTTCATCCCCTGCCAATTCGGCAACAATGTGGCCGCCACGGAACACCAGCACGCGATCGCAAACGCCGATGATTTCCGGTAACTCGGATGAAATCATGATGATAGAAATGCCTTTCTGCGTGAGCTGTTGCATCAGCTGATAGATTTCGGATTTGGCGCCGACGTCAATGCCACGGGTAGGCTCATCAAAAATAAGGATGTTGCAGTCATTGTTCAGCCAGCGGGCAATGACCACTTTTTGCTGGTTGCCGCCGCTCAGGGTGCTGACGGCGGTATCCGCGTCCGGGGTTTTCACGCCTACCGCGCGGATCAGGCGCTGAACGATATCGTCGTCCTTGCGGGCGTTAACGAATATCTTGCCGAACCGCTCATGGCGGTTGAGGGTGATGTTCTGTGCCACGGAAAAGGGCAGCACCAGCCCCTCGGTTTTACGGCTTTCCGGCAGCAGGCCAATGCCTTGCTTCAATGCCAAAGCCGGGTTCCGCAGGGTGGTTGGTTGCCCGCCAAGGGTGACCTGCTTGCGATAGCAGGCGCTGGCACCGATCAATGCGGAGACTGTCTCTGTACGGCCCGAGCCCACTAATCCGGCAAATCCCAGGATCTCGCCTTTGAACAGGTGGAAGCGATCTTCCTGCTGATGCTTGGTGCGCTGAATGCTGGCTTCCAGCAGGCGAACCGAGGTATCGACAGGGTGCGATTTCACCGGGAAGGCATTTTCGATTTTGCGCCCGACCATCAGCTTCACCAGTTCATCCACGTTGGTATCGGCCGTGGGCAGCGTTTGCACATAGGTGCCGTCGCGCAAGACGGTGATCTGGTCGCAGATGGTGAAGATTTCATCCAGGTGGTGCGAGATGAAAATCATGCCGACGCCCAGCAGTTTCAAATCGTTCATGACGCTGAACAGGTGATCGGCTTCTCCCGGCGTCAAGGTGGCGGTAGGCTCATCCAGCACCAGTACGCGTGCGTCGAGCGACAGCGCCTTGGCAATCTCGACAAACTGTTGCTGCGCCACGCTCAGCTGCGCCACTGGGCAATCCAGATCGATATTCACCGTCAGCCGTTTGAAAATAGCCTCGGCTTTTTTTCGCATGGCTTTACGGTCTAATAATCCCCAGCGGTTCTTGATTTCCCGATTGAGGAAAATATTGTCCAGGGCGTTCATATAAGGAATAAGCGAGAATTCCTGAAATATGATCCCCACTCCGGCGTTAATGGCCTGCCGATAATTATCAAACTGGCGGCTGGTGCCCTCCATGATTATTTCGCCAGAATCCGGTTGGTGAATACCACACAGGATTTTCACCAACGTCGATTTACCGGCTCCGTTTTCCCCAAGCAAGGCGTGTATTTGGCCGTGTTGAATGGTGAGGTCAATACCGTCCAACGCCTTCACGCCCGGAAAGGACTTCTTGATCTGTTTTAATTCTAATAACGCCGTCACGGTTAACTCCTCCGGGTTTTATACCTACCGTTGCGAAATCAATAGGTCGGGTACAAACCTCAACCGGCTCGTTGTGTTGTAGGGGCGCCGTATTCTGCGCCCGCTTTGATAATCAATGAGTTGGTTTGAGGCAAACTACACATTCAGCAGCATTGCCGCGTGGTCATCAAACTCGAGGCCGGGCATTTACCAGCTAAAGCCTTTGGCGTTGCTGCTGTCGATCAGCTTCACTTTCACCGGAATGGTGCTTGGTACGTTGGCACCCCAGTAGCGGGCCAGAGCAATCCCCAAGGCAATACGTGCCTGGTCGCGTGGGAACTGCGCGGAGGTGGCGATAAACGGTGAGTTCGGTTTCAGGATCTCCTTAATCGCTTCAGGCTGGCCATCGACGCTGACCAATTTGACCTTGGCACCGTTACTCTCAATGGCTGCCAATGCGCCCAGGGCACCTACGTCGTTGACGCTAAAGATACCGGCCAGGTCGGGAGTAGATTGCAGCATGTTTTCGGTCACAGTCAGTGCGGTATCACGCTCTTGCTTACCGTTCTGCTTGGTGACAATCTTCATTTCCGGGTGCTTTTTAATGGCGTCTTCAAAACCACGGACGCGTTCCAGGATCGGCACCACCGGGATACCGTCCAGGATCGCCACTTTGCCTTTGTTGCCCAGGGATTTGGCCAGGTATTCACCTGCCTGGAAACCGGCATCATAGTTTTCCGAACCGACAAAGGAGTCCAACGGGCCTTCGGCCTGGGCATCGATCGCCACGACCACCGCTCCGGCCTTGTGGGCCGAGATCACCGCCGACTGCACGCCAACCGAATCTGTCGGGTTAATCAGTAAAATATCGACTTTCTTTTGCAGCATATCTTCCACATCATTAATCTGCTTTGAGACGTCATGATGGGCATCTGCAATATACAGTTTGGCACCAATATCACCGGCGGCCTGCTCTAATGCCTGTTTCATGGAGACAAAATAGTCGTTATTCATTTCCTGGAATGAAACGCCAATGGTGATCTGTTTGGCTAATGCCGATTGGCTGGCCAGCAGCATGCCGCCGGCGAGCATCACGGGTAAGGTTTTCTTGAATAATGAAAACATAGTTTATTCTCCTGTTGTAGGGGCGGTATTTTTCTTTCAGTGTTATTTATAATAATTAGGTCGTTATCGGCCAGAAGTCGGCCTCGCCATCAAAGGGCGTTATTATTGTTTGCTTAAAACTAATCACTCAATATTAAGGAACTAAAATAACCTTGATGGAATCCGTTGAATCGGCCAGGGCGAATGCCTGATCCCATTCTTTTAATGAATAGCTGTGGGTCACCACGCCTTTGGAGGTCACCAGACCGCGTTCAAAAAGATCGATGGCAATTTCATAGCTGTAAGGTGCCAGGTGCGCACCGCGAATATCCAATTCTTTGCGATCGCCGATGATTGACCAGTCAACGGTGGTTTCCTTGCCAAACACGCTGAACTCGACAAAGCGGCCGAGCTTACGGATCATCTGCAATCCTTGGGTAACCCCAATCGGTGCGCCGGTTGCTTCGATGTAAACATCACAACCGTAGCCGCCGGTTAACGCCTTGACGATTTTATCGGCATCTTCCTTGAGCGGGTTGATGACTACGTCGGCACCGAAGGCTTTTGCCAGCTCCAAGCGCTCGTCGATGGCATCGATCACGATCAGCTTTTTCGGCGTCTTCAGCTTGGCAACTTGCACCATACACAGACCCAACGGCCCGGCACCGGCCAGCACTACGACGTCGTCTAGCTGGATATCCCCACGGGCAACGGTGTGGATGGCGCAGGCCATCGGCTCGATCAGCACGGCATCTTCATGGCTGAGGCTTTCCGGGATCTTGTGCACGATGGCGTTGGCGGAAAAACGCATGTATTCCGACATTCCCCCCTCGGCCACATCCTTTTGGAAGCCGTAGATATTGTGCGTCTCACACATCCAATAGCTGCCGGACTTACAGTAACGGCACTCCCAGCAAGGCACGATCTGCTCGGCAATGACGCGTTCGCCGATCTTGTACTTCTGCTCTGTACCTTCTCCCATGGCAACAATACGGCCGTAAAATTCGTGGCCGGGCACGACCGGCGGTTTTACCCAAGGGTTTTCACCCCAAAACATCTGGGCACCGTTTTTACATTTACAATCGCCGGCACAGATCCCGCAGCCTTCGACCTTGATCACCAACTCTTTGGCTTTAGGTAGCGGGGTAGGGACTTGTTCAAACCGGTAATCCTGCGGGCCATGGCAAACCACCGCGCTCATCTTTTCGGGTAACTGACTCATTTTCCTCTCCATTATCATGCTAGATAGCGATACGAAACCAATGTTGACGTTGTCATTTTTAGGGAAATAAAAAGGTTAATATTTATTTAAGTTATATTTTTCATGATGTTGATAATAAAGTTAAACTCTTTACTGAAAATGACAACGTGAACATTGGCGATCATATAACCAAACTGGAGAAAACATTTGTTTGATCAAACTCACACATCGTTAACATCTGACGTAAAGATTCTACAAATTCAGATCATGATCACAATGTTATGTCGGCTGTATGTAAGATAGGGGAGAGATGAGTCATTTAATTTATTGAAATTAAATCAATTATTTTCCTGTTTGATGGTCAGTTTGCTTGCTCTGGGCTGTCTGGCTGCGGCTTCCGACATCTACCCGCCCGGTGGAAGGTTATCGCCAAAGCGACCTGGCTGGGAATTTCACGATTTGTTGATAGTTTCCCCCTGTAACATTGATGAATGTCATAATATCTTGTAGTGCTTTTCGGCAGAGTGTGGCGTCAATCGGCTGCTATCGGGCGATGAGCTGAAGTAAAATAATTAAATCGAGGAATAATAATGGAACTTCTGATTGGAGCCTTGGTAGCGGTGTTCGTTGGCCGTTACATCATCAAGGGCTATTCTGCCACTGGGGTGTTAATGGTTGGCGGCCTGGTGCTGCTGGCGGTGAGTGCCTTTATGGGCAAAAATCTGCTGCCCGCGAGTGCGACGTCGACCGGGTGGCGCGCCACCGATATTTTCGAATATGTCAAAATCCTGCTGATGAGCCGCGGTGGCGATCTCGGCATGATGATCATGATGCTGTGTGGCTTCGCCGCTTACATGACGCACATTGGCGCCAATGACGTGGTGGTCAAGCTGGCGTCCCGTCCATTGCAGATGATCAATTCCCCCTATTTACTGATGATTGCGGCCTACTTTGTTGCCTGCCTGATGTCACTGGCCGTCTCTTCGGCGACAGGGCTTGGCGTGCTATTGATGGCAACGCTGTTCCCGCTGATGGTTAACGTGGGGATCAGCCGCGGTGCGGCGGCAGCTATCTGTGCTTCTCCTGCAGCCATTATCCTTTCGCCTACTTCGGGTGATGTGGTGCTGGCCGCCAAGGCGGCCGAAATGCCGCTGGTGGATTTCGCCTTCAAAACCACGCTGCCGATCTCTATCGCTGCCATTATCTGTATGGCGATTGCCCACTTCTTCTGGCAACGCTATCTCGACCGTAAAGCCAACGAACAGCACCACATCATGGACGTGAGTGAAATCACTACCAATGCGCCCGGTTTTTACGCCATCTTGCCGTTTACCCCGATCCTGGGGGTACTGGTCTTTGATGGTAAATGGGGGCCGGAGCTGCACATCATTACCGTATTGGTGATTTGTATGTTCATGGCTGCGGTGATCGAGTTTATCCGTAGCTTCAACGCCAAAACGGTGTTCGCCGGTTTAGAAGTGGCTTACCGTGGCATGGCCGATGCGTTTGCCAGCGTGGTGATGCTGTTGGTGGCAGCTGGGGTGTTTGCCCAAGGCTTGAGCACCGTTGGCTTCATCAGCGGCTTGATCAGCCTGGCACAGTCGTTTGGTACCGGCGGTATCATCATGATGTTGGTGCTGGTGGTGATCACCATGCTGGCGGCGATGACGACCGGCTCTGGTAATGCGCCGTTCTATGCGTTTGTTGAGCTGATCCCGAAACTGGCGGCACAGATGGGGGTTAACCCGGCTTACCTGGTGATCCCGATGCTGCAAGCTTCCAACCTGGGCCGTACGCTCTCGCCGGTTTCTGGCGTAGTGGTAGCGGTTTCTGGTATGGCAAAAATCTCACCGTTCGAAGTAGTGAAACGTACCTCGGTACCGGTGATTGTCGGGCTGGTGGTGGTGATTGTGGCGACGGAGTTGCTGGTGCCAGTGCACCTGTAAGCTATGTAGGCATGCTGTGCCCGTTTGACATCAATGCTGGGCACCTCAAGTGGGTGCCCAGTAAAGATTTACTCTTCGTCCTCTTCGTTAGGTGTCACTAACGGCGTGATCTTCACCTTCACGATGCGGTGGCTACTGATTTCCAACGGTTCAAACAGATAGTCGCCAATCTTCAGTTGCTCACCTTCGCGTGGAATGCGCTGGCAATGCTCCATCAGCAAGCCTGCCAAGGTATGATATTCCCGCTTTTCTTCTATCGGCAGTGGCACATACAGCACCAGATCTTCCAGCGGCATATGGCCATTGGCAATCCAGCAACCTTCGCTGGTTTGCTGGATATCATGGCGTGCATCCACCTCTTCATCGGCCTCAGGCAGATTACCGGCGATGGTTTCCATCACGTCGGTTAACGTCACCACCCCTTCGACCGAACCAAACTCATCCACCACAAACGCAAAGTGGGTTTTGGCCTGGCGGAACTGCTCCAACGCAGACAGCAGCGTTAACTGTTCCGGGAAGATCAGCGGCTGGCGCACCAAGGCCCGCAGATCCAGCGGTGATTGCTGCAACTGTTGTTTCAGCACATCAATGGTGTGGATCACCCCTAATGGCTCATCGCTGGCGCTATTTTCGGTTACCACGATGCGCGTATGCTGGTTTTTCTCCAACAGCTGCGTCAATTTATCCAGCGGGCCGTTAAGCCCAAGGTATTCCACATCGTGCCGCGAAGTCATGATACTGCTGACGGTACGCTGTGCCATGCCCAGCACCCGCTCGATCATATGGCGTTCCTGCTGGTTGAAGATTTCACCATTCTCGTTATAGCTGTCTGCCAGCAGATGTGCCGAATGGCTGTCGATCTCGGCCTCTTCATGCTTGCCGCTTAACATGCGCAATACGGCTTCTGCGGTACGCTCACGCAAAGGCCGCACCTTGGAAAGGAAACGGCGGCGGTTAAACTGGGCAAACTGGTTCAAGGCTTCGATCATCACCGAGAAACCGATCGCTGCGTAGAGATAGCCCTTCGGAATCGCATAGCCAAAGCCTTCGGCCACCAGGCTGAAACCAATCATCAGCAAGAAGCTGAGACACAGAATAACAATGGTGGGATGAGCATTCACAAAGCGCGTGAGCGGTTTGCTGGCCAGCAACATCAAACCAATGGCGATACACACCGCGATCATCATCACGGCCAAATGATCGACCATCCCGACTGCGGTGATCACCGAATCCAGCGAGAAGACGGCATCCAGTACCACAATCTGCGCGACCACTGGCCAGAAACGCGCACCTTTGCGTGTCCCATGGTGTTCCTCGTCTTTACCCTCCAGCCGCTCGTTCAGCTCCATAGTAGCTTTAAACAGCAGGAAGATACCCCCGACCAGCATTATCAGGTCGCGGCCACTGAAAGCGTGCCCCATGGCCACAAACAGCGGTTTGGTCAGGGTGGCTAGCCAGGATATCGAGGCCAGCAGCAACAGGCGCATCACCAGCGCCAGTAAAAGACCGACAATGCGGGCTTTATCACGTTGTTTCTTAGGTAATTTCTCCGCCAAAATGGCGATAAAGATCAGGTTGTCAATGCCCAGTACGATTTCCAGTACAACCAGGGTGGCCAAGCCGGCCCAAATTGTTGGATCTGCGATCCATTCCATACGCCTAATTTCACCTTTTAGTTCGACGGCTTATGCCGCTTTGAGAATGATGGACGCTGAGGGAGGGGATTTCAACACTAAATCCGCACGAGGTGCGGGTAATCTATGCCAGTAGAATAATTAAACAGCGTCAGGATCTGGTCAATAAGGGGGCTGATAGCAGAAAACAGGGAACAAATAGCTGCTTATAAATCCTGCACTTAGATAATTATCTTTATAATCAATTTGTTGTAAATTAGCTAAACGAGTAAAATCTTAAAAATCGAGTATCCCTAGTAGTCTTATTCTGAAAAGGTCTTAATGCAGCCACTAAGACTTGTTTCACCGGGTCAATAGTATAAGAATCTTAGCATCCTATAAATGATAGCAAGACTGACCACTTGGCCAGGAAGGCTCTGCCTTTTCCTTACTCTGCGACTTGCCTCTCATTAAATTCTGAACAGAACCTCAGGTTCATCTACGAGCGTGGAGTCGGCTGCACGCTCGTCAGTTCAAACATTGTCTACAGTGCATTGGTAGCTGCAAGCCAAGGGCGGTAGCGTGCCTAAAACGTCACTTTAATATTTTAATTAATTGATTTTTATAGTTAAAAATTCATTTGAACGTAAGGCTCTACCACTTATCCTGGCTCTGTTACACTTACTTGTTATTTGTCGGTGGAAGAAATTTATGCAAAAAAGATTGAAGGCCGTTATCCCAGTAGCAGGTTTGGGCACCCGTATGCTGCCTGCAACCAAGGCGATCCCTAAAGAAATGCTGCCTGTGGTCGATAAGCCATTGATTCAGTACATCGTGAGTGAATGCGTTGCGGCGGGTATCAAGGATATCGTACTGGTCACGCACTCATCGAAAAACGCGATCGAAAACCACTTTGATACTTCCTTTGAGCTGGAAGCGACGTTGGAAGCTCGGGTAAAACGCCAACTGCTTGCCGAAGTTCAAAGTATCTGCCCGCCAGATGTAACGGTGATGCAGGTACGTCAAGGGCAAGCCAAGGGATTGGGGCATGCGGTGTTATGTGCTCAACCAATGATTGGGGATAACCCATTTGTGGTGCTGTTGCCAGACGTGTTATTGGATGACTCTACTGCCGATCTGCAGAAAGAAAACCTGGCCAAAATGATCCAGCGTTTTGAGCAAACCGGCTTTAGCCAGATTATGGTTGAGCCAGTACCGGAAGAGGACGTTTCCAAATACGGTGTGGTCGATTGCGGCGGCGTGGCGTTAGCCGCTGGTGCAAGTACGCCAATGACTGCGGTGGTAGAGAAGCCTGCACGGGAAGATGCACCTTCTAACCTGGCCGTAGTAGGGCGCTATGTTCTCTCTGCCGATATCTGGCCATTGTTAGAGAAAACTCCCCCGGGTGCTGGTGATGAAATCCAACTGACCGACGCTATTGCCATGTTGATGGAGCAGGAAACGGTAGAAGCTTTCCATATGAGCGGCAAATCCCACGATTGTGGTGACAAACTGGGCTATATGAAGGCGTTTGTCCAGTATGCCCTGCGCCACCCTTCCGAAGGCGAAAACTTCACCCAGTGGATGAAACAGACCCTGAACAGCAAGTAATTGCCTGAGCCGGTTAGCACGACCACGAGATTTTAAGAGGAACACCATGTCGATGAAGTTGAAAGCCGTCATTCCTGTTGCTGGTTTGGGTATGCGCATGTTGCCTGCGACCAAGGCGATCCCGAAAGAGATGCTGCCGATCGTTGATAAGCCGTTGATCCAATATATCGTCAACGAATGCGTGGCTGCCGGGATCAAGGAAATCATTCTGGTTACCCACTCCTCCAAGAACGCGATCGAAAACCATTTCGATACGTCTTATGAGCTTGAGGCGATGCTTGAAGCGCGCGTGAAGCGTCAGCTGCTGGATGAAGTTAAATCCATCACGCCGAAGGGCGTAACCCTGATGCACATCCGCCAAGGGCAACCGAAAGGATTGGGGCATGCGGTACTGTGTGCCAAACCACTGGTAGGTGATTCACCTTTCGTGGTGGTGCTGCCGGACGTGCTGCTGGATGACGCCAAGGCGGATATGCACAAAGACAACCTGGCGCATATGATTGCCCGCTTCGAAGAGAATGGGCTGAGCCAGGTACTGGTGCAGCCTGCGGATGAAAACGTGCTGTATGACTACTCGGTGGCAGAATGTGAGACCACGACCCTGCAACCAGGGGAGAGCTCACGCATGACGTCGATCATTGAGAAGCCAAGCCGTGAAGTGAAACTGAAATCCAATTATTCTGCTGTTGGCCGTTATGTGCTCTCTGCCGACATCTGGCCGATTTTGGAAAAAACACAGCCAGGCGCCTGGGGCCGAATTCAACTGACCGATGCGATTGCTGACCTGATGAAACAACAGACGGTAGAAGCGATGGAACTGGTAGGGGAATCGTTTAACTGCGGTGAAAAACTAGGCTATCTCCAAGCCTTTGTGACCTATGGCTTACGCCACCCCACGCAGGGCGAAGCCTTCCGCGAATGGGCCGAGCAGCTAAAACTGTAGTAATTTGTACTGAAAAAGAGCGGAAAAATCTTTATAGTTAGAGGCCTGCGGAAATCTCAGCGGGCCTTTTGACTTGCCCGCGTTCGTTCGCACATGAAAACACTCCTGGTGCATGCGCCAGTCACTACGAGTTTGAGAGACATCTTAGCAAACCCAGACTCAACGTTTGCTCAATGAGTGCTTTCATGCATGTATCGCAGGACTGCCGTACATAGCGCAAACAAAAAATTTTGCTAAGCACCACCCCCAAGCGGCCATGGTTGGCCAGGTCTTTAGCGTTGCAAGTTTACTTACTTTGAAAGTGATGAAAATTCGATGGCAAAGAAACAATGGAAGCTGATACCGCTCCTGGTATCAATCAGTGTGATCAGCGGTTGTACCGTAGTACCTGGCTCACACCTCTCTACCAGCGGGAAAAACGTTGTTAAGCAGGAAGACAGCGATTTTAACCTGAATAAGCTGGTCAATATCTACCCGATGACGCCGAGCCTGGTTGAGAAAATGCGACCAAAACCGGTCATCGCGCAAACCAACCCAGCCTTGGAACGTGATCTGCAGAGCTATGAGTACCGTATCGGTGTGGGCGACGTGCTGATGGTGACCGTTTGGGATCATCCGGAGTTGACTACTCCGGCAGGCCAATACCGTAGTGCTAGTGACACCGGTAACTGGGTGAATGCTGACGGTACAATCTTCTACCCGTACATTGGTAAGGTGAAGGTTGTAGGGAAGACGGCTAGTCAGGTACGCAACGATATAGCTAGCCGTTTGGCGCAATATATAGAAAGCCCACAAGTAGATGTGAGTATTGCTTCTTTCCGCTCACAAAAAGCCTATGTAACTGGTGAGGTAGAAAAATCAGGCCAGCAGCCGATAACAAACGTGCCGTTGACCGTTATGGATGCTATCAATAATGCGGGCGGTCTCTCCGAAAACGCGGATTGGCGCAATGTGGTGTTAACGCATAATGGTAAAGAGCAGCGTATTTCTCTTCAAGCGCTAATGCAAAAAGGCGACCTCACGCAAAACCATTTACTCTATCCTGGCGATATTCTCTATATTCCCCGCAATGATGACTTAAAAGTCTTTGTTATGGGGGAAGTGAAAAAACAGTCAACGTTGCGGATGGATCGAAGTGGTATGACGCTAACCGAAGCTCTGGGTAATGCCGAGGGTATGGATCAAGCGATGTCTGATGCAACTGGGGTGTTTGTTATTCGCCCGTTGCGCGGTACTGAAGGGAATAAGATTGCTAATATTTTCCAGCTGAATGCTGCAGATGCTTCGGCTTTGGTTATGGGGACAGAGTTCCAACTCCAACCTTATGACATTGTTTATGTCACAACTGCGCCTGTTGTACGTTGGAACCGAGTTATTAGTCAGCTAGTTCCGACTATCACCGGTGTACATGATATGACGGAAACTGTACGCTTCATCAATCAGTGGAATTAATATGTTTGATTCTATTCTAGTCGTTTGTGTTGGGAATATTTGCCGCTCTCCTATCGGAGAGCGGTTACTCAAAAAATTAATGCCTGAGAAAAGAGTTGCATCTGCAGGTGTTGCCGCGCTAGTTGGCAAACCAGCAGATGAAATGTCAGCATTAGTTGCGAAGGAAAATGGTTTATCACTTGATGGGCATATTGCTAATCAGTTGAACCGAAAAAAATGTTTGGAATACGACTTAATTCTTGTAATGGAGCCAAAACATTTAGAGACAGTATGCAATATTGCTCCTGAAGTAAGAGGGAAGGTAATGTTATTTGGGCATTGGAATAACCAAGAGCCAATTGGTGATCCTTACCGGAAGAGTAAGGAAGTTTTTGAATATGTGTATAGCCAGTTAAATTCCTCAGCTTTAGCTTGGGCGGATAAACTTAATCGTTAATTTAGGTTTTAAATGATGAAAGATAAATTACCTGTGCAGCAGTCGCGGGATAACGATGATGAATTAGATATTACTCGTCTGGTTGGGGCGTTTATAGATTATCGCTGGCTCATTCTCGGGGTCACCACATTTTTCTCTGTTATTGGTGTTATGTATGTGATACTGGCGACACCTGTATATAAAGCAGAAGCATTAGTACAGATCGAACAGAATGTCGGGACATCCTTATTAAAGGATATATCACAGATATTACCTAATAGCCAATCCCCATCAGCTCCTGAAATTGAAATTATCAAATCTAGAATGGTAATTGGAAAAACAATCGAAGAGTTGAATTTAACCACAATAGTATCACAGAGATTTTTTCCTATTTTTGGAAAGGGAATAGCTCGATTAGAGAAAGATAAAAAAGCTTTAATTTCTGTTCCAATATTAAGCGTTCCTGTTGATTTTTTAGATAAAAAAATGGTATTAGAAATAACAGGAAAGGAAACTTATGAAATAACATTACCTGATGACTCCATTATTAATGGAAAAATTGGTGATACGGTAATGTCTGGGGATGTAACCATCAGAGTAAGCGACGTTGATGCAGAAGTAGGTGATGCATTTACGATTGTGAAAAAATCAGAGCTCGATGTTAGGGATGATATTCTTGATAGTCTAACAATCGCAGACAAAGGTAAAGATACTGGTGTGCTATCGTTAACATTGTTAGGTGAGGATCCTGTATTAATAAAGAAAACGTTAAAAAGCATAACAGATAATTATCTACAGCAAAATATAGAGAGGAAATCTGAAGAGGCAGGTAAAAGTTTAACGTTTTTGACTGAACAACTACCGCAAGTAAAGGACGCTTTGAATACAGCTGAAGGAAAGTTGAACTCTTTCCGTCAACAAAATGATTCAGTCGATCTTTCGTTGGAAGCCAAGTCTGTTCTTGACACCATGGTCGCAGTTGATACTCAATTAAACGAATTGACTTTCAAAGAAGCAGAAATATCTAAGCTGTACACTAAGGAGCATCCATCATACAAAGCATTATTAGAAAAGAAGGATACTTTAGAGAAAGAAAAAGAAAAACTCAGTAAAAAAGTTAGCGCAATGCCGAAAACGCAGCAAGAAATACTGAGTTTAACGAGAGATGTACAGTCTGGACAAGAAGTATATATGCAACTCTTGAACAAACAGCAAGAGTTAAGTATTAATAAAGCGAGTACTATCGGTAATGTTAGAATTATTGATGCCGCAGTAACATTCCCCGAGCCAGTAAAGCCACAGAAATTAATGCTGGTCCTAGTAAGCACAATTATGGGATTGGTAATTTCATGTGTTATTGTTATGCTCAAGATCATTTTCCATAAAGGAATCGATAGCCCTGAGCAGTTAGAAGAGAGAGGGATTAATGTTTATGCTAGTATACCTTTATCGGAGTGGCAGGTTGAAGCGGATAAAAAACTGCTACGATTTAAAGGAAGGAAAACTAATACCAAGTCAAATAAAGTTTTAGCGTTAGGTAATCCAACTGACATTGCGGTTGAGGCAATAAGAAGCCTTAGAACCACGCTACACTTTGCGATGATTGATGCGAAAAATAATATTCTGATGATCTCGGGGACCAGTCCAAGTATAGGGAAAACATTTGTTACAACTAACCTTGCAACTGTTATCGCGCAAACAGGCAAGAAGGTGTTAATAATTGATGGTGATATTCGTAAAGGGTACCTTCATGATGTTCTAGATGAAAAGAACGATGTTGGCCTTTCTAATATACTATCAGTAAATATGGATAACTATGCTGGGATCGTGAAAAAAACAAAAGTTGATAATTTGGATATGATTTCACGAGGATTAATTGCGCCAAATCCGTCTGAGTTGTTAATGAGTAACAGATTTTCAAAGTTTTTGGAATGGGCATCTGAAAACTATGAGCTAGTTCTCGTAGATACGCCACCTATATTGGCAGTTACAGATGCAGCGATAATAGGGCGTCTTGTAGGAACGACGTTGCTTGTTGCAAAAGCTGACGGTAATACAGTAAAAGAAGTTGAAGTAAGCTATAGACGTTTCGAGCAGAATGGGATTGAAATTAAAGGGACTATTCTGAATGCTGTGGTAAGAAAAGCGTCAGCAGAGTATAGTTATGGTTACTATCATTATGAATATAATAGTAAAGAATAGTAGTAAATAATCGAATATCCCACAGCAGTGCTAACTTGATTTTGTTATGCATTGCTGTGGTTGATTCAGATGGGCAATGCTCATGAGTCATTGAGGTTTTATATATAACATGGTCTATATATTTTCATTAGTCGGTTGTCTATCGATATTTTTCTTTTTTCGAATGTCAGTTCTTCTTATACCAATATGGACGCTGTTAACACCAAAAGCATTATTACTAATAGATACACCGGCTTTACCAGTCATTAGTTTATATAAATTCCTATGTTTATCACTGATCATCGCATATGCATTCCGAGTTGCATTGACAGGACGATTAAGAGTACGGAATATTCCATTTAATAAAGTGATAGTTTTGCTATTGGCTGCCAGTTCAATATCCGTTATTTTAAATATCACTAGCAATAATTCAGGCTTGTTAACATTAGTTACATTGGTTCTTGAGGTTTTTGCACCAATGTACATATTCTGTCACTATATTAGTGTGTTGCCCACAGAGAAGCTAATTTCTTTAGCAAAAAAATATACGGCTTTTTATTGTTTACTTGCTATCTATGGGACAGTTTGTTACCTCATTAACTATAACCCATATATTGAATTCATTGAGTCGACAACGCAAACAGGAAGAGTGCTAGCAAGGACTTATGCCGATACTTTGCGTGGTATTCGTGCCCAAGGAACGATATCTCATCCGATTACTTATGGTGCACTGTTAGTCATTGGCTTATTAACATACTATACGATCAAGCTCAGTAAGAAGAAATTTATCATAAAAGACTATTTAAAAATAATAATAATTACTGTGGTCATAATGCTTTCCGTATTATTAACAAACTCTCGTAGTCCACTGATTTTCTTTGGTATCGCTGTCTTGATATTTGCGACAATGCAAGGTTTGGCAAAGTCATTAAAAAGTATAATTGTTTTATTAATGATATTCGTTATCACATTCTCCGTATCGGATGTATTTCGAGATAAAGTCTACTCGGTAGTTAACATATTTAACCCAGAAGTTGGGCAAGATATGAATGGGTCTGATTTAGCCATGCGAGGGGGACAATTAGCAGTATCAATGAAATATTTGCTAATTTCTCCAGTCTGGGGAAATGGACTCGATGCAACTAGGAACATTGTTTCCTCAGAACAGGAAGAAGACTTATACAATTCTGAAAGTATTCTTTTTAGGTTAATGATTGATCAAGGGGGCCTAGGGTTAATCGCTTACTCCTTATTTTTTATTGCGTTATATAAGAAAGTTGCGCTATATATTAGCAATGCATCAGCTAGAAAAATGTATCTCGGATTTATTGTTGGCTATATAATATTCACTATATCAACAGGTATTATGGATACATTACAAAACATGATGTTCATGGTTTGCTTCATTTATTATTACTTCAGAAGTATAAGTAATGATTCAGCAAGGATATAAATCTAGTAAAGCTATGGTTATATATTTTTATTGTCAGTTGTGATAACAGTATTATGGTTTATAAGAATCATAAGGAATTTTATGCATAAGTTATCCATTTTTATTCTATCGCTTGTTGTATTCACTTCATTATCTAGTAAAGCAACTGATGTAGGTGTTTATTACTATCCTGGCTGGAACCGTCAGCATGTTGATGCCTGGTCGAAAATTAAACTATTTCCAGAGCGTGAACCGCTATTGGGCTGGTACAAAGAAGGGGATGACTCTGTCACCAAAAAACAACTTCAATGGATGGATAAATATAATGTAAAATTTATAGCGTATGATTGGTATTGGGACAAGGGAACGGGTACCCAAAACCGAACCTATGCTATTGACTCATATCTCAGATCTGTCACTTCCATTAGAACAAATGTTAAATTTACTCTCTTATGGGCAAATCACACGGGTACACCAGAGAGCTATAGTGAGTTTGATAAAATAGTTGACTATTGGATAGCGCATTATTTTAAGAATGAAAAATACCTAAAAATACAAGAAATGCCTGTTGTGTATATTTTCTCTCCCGAAATGCTTGCACAAGATGCGGCTTCGTTTGGCGCTAAACCGAAAGAACTTTTAGATAGGGCAAGAAATAAAGCAATTCAATCTGGTTTAAAAGGTATATATTTTATTGGTTCTTCGGATGCTAATGTCAACGCCTTAACTACAACTCTTCCTGAACAATCATATAACGCTATCAGTGCGTACAACTATCACCTTGGTATGATGAATAATAAAGCAAAAAGCATTATTCCTTTGTCAAAAAGCTATCCAGAACTTACTGATGGGTATGAATTCACTTGGGAGCAAATCTTAAAACATACCAAGTTACCTTATGTGATCCCGTTGACGTCGGGCTGGGATAAACGTCCTTGGGGAGGCAGTGAAGATTCACAGCACGATAACTCATACAGTACACCAAACCAATTTTATACACATCTAAAAGAGGCAAAAAAGATCTTGGATGCTAACCCGGCAAACACACTGAATACCGTTATTATTTGCTGCTGGAATGAGTATGGTGAAGGTTCATATATTGAGCCAACAAAAAAATATGGTTTTTCATATTTGGAAAAAATAAGTGAAGTATTTAAAGATAAATAAATGACCAGGATTGTTGAATAGGAGGTTAAGTGGAAAACGTATTATTCATCTGTGTTGTTTATTCTAAAGAACCAGAAAAAACAAAGACAATAAACAGCTATAGAAAGGTAATATTTAGCAATTATGGGCTAATGCCATCACTAGCGATTTGGGATAATTCAAAAGCCGGCTTCACCATTAGCAATGAATTATCAGAGTCAATAGATAATCTCCAGTATTATCATACAGGGAATAACGAAAAATTATCGGTAATTTACAATACGGTAATTGATAAGAATAAAGATAAATTAGAGTGGGTTGTTATTCTCGATGATGACTCAGTTATTGATTGTTCATATGCTCAAGCCGTTCAGGATTTTATCAAATCAAAAAGTAATGCAAAAGTTGCAATACCGAAGATTTTTTTAAATAACACAATGATATCCCCAGGATTTGTAAAGGGGGTCAGAGGCTTCGCTCTTAAAGATATTAGCAACGGCGTTTCCGAAATCAGTAATTTAGTTGCGATGATGAGTGGTACTGTAATCAGTTTTAAAGATAAGGAGTTGATACCGACCTTTGATGAGCGCTTAAGCTTCTATGGTGTCGATACGAGATTTTTTAGAGAAGTATCAAAGTTGAATCTGGGTGTCTATATTATGCCCGTGATTATGCAACATGAATCAGCCTTAAGAGATATTAGTATACCATTTAAAGAAAAGTACCGAAGGCATTGTAATTTATTAAGCTCTAAAAAATATGTTTTTGATGATATTCCGCTTTATAAACTTAGAGTGAAACTGTTTACATATTTTTTTGCAATTAAGCAAATTATCAGAAGCAAAGATATACGTTATGCTAAACTTTTTTTAGAACATTTATAATATGATAATAACACGAACGATCTCATTGTTTAATAACTACAAGCTGCGTGTTTTTTTATCGCGTATTCTTGGTGCTGTGACTGTGCTTGTATTACAGTTGACTGTACTAAAATTAGAGAATGCAAACGTTTCGGGAATGTTTTTTATAGCCTATACGCTATTTCAAATAACTAATGTACTGAGCCGATTTGGTGCTGACATTTTTTTAGTCAGGAATTACCATAATTATAATTTCACGAAACGGCATAACGAATTTAACGATAGCTTCTTTTGTTCGTTTTTCATGTCAGTTCCGCTATCGATATTGTTTTTAGTATTAGGCTGGCTATATGCCTTATCATGGTTTGGTAATGATATATCTACAGAGATACTGCTGATTATTAGCATAGGGTTAACATTACCCCTGACAAGTTCGGCATCAATCATTTTTTACATATTCCAGGCTAAGAAAAAAGTAATAACTCAAACATTAGGTCTTAACGTTCTACAGCCTTTGGCATTCTTAATTCTTTATCTTGTTATGAAATTCGGCACAATGACGTTAGATATGGATATAGGGGTTTTTCCTTTAGTTGTTTCATTTTATCTATCTGCATTATTTATTTTTATGATCTCGATGAGGTTCTCTAAAATAATAGCTTATCCAATTATTATAAATAGAAAGTATCTATCTATGAAGTTGCATATGGCAAGGTTGAAAAAGAATAACCAATTTATTTTCTCAGCGTTTGGCACCCAGTTACTTGGTTGGATGCCATACCTGATTTCCTCATTCGTCCTTGGGCCTGTTTTTGCCTCTGTTTTTAATTTAATCCAACGCTTTGCTATGATTACGTCATTTATTTCTGTTGCTATAAATAGTGTATCAACTCCACAGATGGCTGGGATGTTAAAATATGGAAAATGGGATGAAATACAGAAAATCGTCAAAACAAATACTATAATTCTGAGTGTATTCTCCAGTGGTTACGTGTTTTGTTGTCTTCTCTTTTTGGTTTATTTTACCTATCTAGATAATTCAATGTTACTACCTGCAATAATTGTGATGCTTGGGTATGCAATAAACTGTAGCACCTCTGCTTGTGGTTATTATTTTCAGGTCATAGCTGACGTAAAGAAAATGAACATTGTGATCTATGGTGTTATTCTTTCAGTACCATTTAGTGCATTTATTTTATCTAACATCTTTGAAAGTGTAGGTGCAGCGATATCAATATTCTCTGCGGTGACATTGGTTAATGCCATTTTGTTCCCAATGATGGTTGTGCATATGAGACACGGGTTTAAAAGTATGAACTCGGACTGAATGATAATAATTACTTTGCTTAAATCTCTTTGTTTGGCAAACAAGTAACTTATTCATATCTGTTGTGCGTTATGATCTATTTTGTAGGTGGTTTTTGATGAAACGAAGGATATTATGTCTCCACCAAAGTGCAGAGCTTTACGGCTCTGATAGAAGTTTTCTTTCTGCAATTATTGGGTTGAAAAAAGAAAATAAAGTTGACGTTGTTTTACCTTTTGAAGGTGAGTTATCCACTCTTATAGAAAAAGAAGGCCTTGATATAAATTATTATGCCGATGGCATTTTACGTAAACAGGAACTTAAAAAGCCATTTTCATATTTGATTAAGCTCGCAAAAGCAGTTTTGCATAATACGTTTAAGTTCAGGCGGTATGATGCAATATACATTAATACCGTTGTAATGGTTTCTGCCATTCTTGCCGCGACGTTCTTCAGATTTTCCCATAAAAAAATAGTTTGCCATGTAAGGGAGATCCCATCAACTAAGCAAATTAAATTCTTTTCACTTCTTTTTAGAGTGTCAGGGGTCTATCTAATATTTAACTCTGAGGCTACAAAAAGAGCATTTAATTTGCCTGGAGAGGTTATTTATAATGGCGTTGACGATTTTAATTATGCACTCAATAGACTACCTATTACGGAAAAGCAGGACAGTGAAGATAACTGTAGTAAATTACTTTTAATCGGTAGGATCAACACATGGAAGGGGCACGAATTATTGATTGATTCAATAGCTTCCAACCTAAATAAGGACCAGTACTGCCATCTTAAGCTCAAGATTGTAGGTAGTTCATTTACAGGTTATGAATATTTAGAAAAAGAGCTAAACGAAAAAGTTGTAAAATATTCATTAGAAAGAAATATTGAATTTATTCCTTTTGTAAATGATCCAAGTGTTTATTTTAAATGGGCAGACTACATTGTTGTGCCATCGACAAAACCGGAACCTTTTGGCCGAGTAGCTGCCGAAGCATTTTCAGCATCAAAGCCAGTAATTGCTGCAAATCATGGCGGTTTGCAAGAGATTGTCACTCATGGTTTCGATGGTTACTTATTTGAACCTGGAAATGAAGATTCACTTGCTGAGATATTAACAATTATTGAGAGACTTTCTCCAATCGACTATCTTACTATGAGCAGAAACTCTCGTTTGACTTACGAAGCAAAGTTTTCGGTCGAAATTTACCAGTCAAAAATTTGTCATTTTATAAATAGGATTTAGTCGGATGAAGAAGCTTTCAATTTTAGGCATTAGGGGAATACCTGCGGCACATGGTGGTTTTGAAACTTTTGCAGAGTACCTTTCGCTATACTTGGTGAATAACAACTGGCAAGTAACGGTTTATTGCCAGGAGGATAGCGGTGATACATACGAATCGATGTGGAACGGGGTTAAATTGATCCACATTCCTGTAACACAAAAAGGGGCTTTGGGGACGATTGTTTTTGATCTAAAATCCATCCTGCACTCACTTAAAAGTGATGATTTGTTACTAACTCTGGGATATAACACGGCAATTTTTAATATCTTGCACTATCTTTCCCGCAGAAAAAATATAATTAATATGGATGGAATTGAGTGGAAGAGAGACAAATGGGGACCTATAGCAAAAAGTTGGTTTTGGCTCAATGAACGATTTGGTTGTTGGTTTGGCAGTCACCTAATTGCCGATCATCCTCGAATAAAAGAGCACTTAGAAACCAGGGTTAAAAGCGATAAAGTAACAATGATACCTTATGGCGCTCTACATATAGATAATGCCCCAGTCGACGTTCTCGAACGTTATGGTATTGCCCCACACAAATATTTGATGGTAATTGCGCGTGCTGAGCCAGAGAATTCCATTCTTGAAATTGTAAAGGGTTTTTCTAGTAAGAAAAGAGACATTAAATTGGTTGTGCTTGGCAACTATAATGACAACAATAACTATCATAAATTAGTAAAAGACTCTGCTAGTGAAGATGTATTATTTTTAGGGGCAATCTATGACTCCTCGATTGTGTCTGCGCTACGATATTTTTCATTGGCATATGTGCACGGACACAGAGTTGGTGGGACAAACCCTTCTCTTGTCGAAGCCTTGGGAGCAGGGAATGCTGTTATTGCTCATGACAATCATTTTAATCGTTGGGTTGTTGGCAGTGAAACGCTATTTTTCTCTAGTGATAGTGAATGTTCTGAGCAAATTGATTTAATTACATCAGATCTGAACATGGTTGCACGAATGAAGGCTTCATCTGTCGAAAGATTTAATGAACGCTTTACTTGGCGTGAGGTATTGAGTGAATATGAAAAGCTATTATCATCATGGCTTATAAAATGAGGCTTGTTATAGCCTCTAAAATGGCGCAATAACATTAGAAATAATTTAAATTGTTTGCACTAGCCAAATTTCATATGGTTTGCATTAAGAAGTCATTAAAGAATGAGACTGTAACTTTCTTTTTTTGAAATAAAAAACAACACCAGCAAGCCAATTTGTCTATTATAATTTCAAATTTATTTTAGTCATCTATATAATTCATAAAATAGAAATTGATGGTGAATTCATTATGCTGTTATTGTGTAATTAGATATTTTCTTGGCTATAGAAAAGCCGTGAGGCAAAGTAAATTTAGGACAACTACTTATCCTGGTTAATTATTTTTCCTGAGAACGCACCCTTTATAGTATTTGATTTAGAGGTTAAACTCCAAGGAAATGGTGTCAATAGGTTTGCTCAATGAAATATAAAATCAATACGTTTAGAACAAATACATCAATTATATCTATAATACAAAGATTCACTGATATCTTTGTAATGGTTTTAGCATTGTATATTGTTTGTTTGTTTAGTAATGAAAGTTTTATTTACAAACATTGGTTGATGATATTATCGTCCTTGGTCGTATTTCAAATGCTAAGTGGAATGACTGACTCCTATCGTTCATGGCGAGGAGTCAGTTTTTATGTGGAAATGAGATTAATGTATCAAAACTGGTCGCTATGTTTGCTATTAACTGCTGGTATTGTCTCATTTTTTGAGTTTATTGATGTTACGTTTTCTCTTTATCTAAAATGGTACGTGCTAGTATCTATTGGTCTCTTTTTCAGCCGTTATTCCGTTCGTTATGTAATCGGTTTTCTAAGACGTATTGGATATAATACTAAAAATGTGGCAATTCTTGGGACATTACCAGTCGGTATCAACCTTGCTACTCATTTCATAAAGTCTCCTTGGCTAGGTTTTAACTTAGTTGGCGTTTTTGGTGATTTACCATTGAATCTACCTTCAGAAATTTCATACGGTGGAGATGTAAAAACTTTGGTTGAAATGGCTAGGGCTGGAGTAATTGAGAATGTTTATATTTCTTTACCAATGAAAGATGAGGCCATTATTCAAAAAGTTGTTGAAGAGCTCACGGATACAACGTGCTCGGTCTTTTTAATTCCAGACGTATTAACATTTAATATTTTACAATCTAGAACTGAGGAGATAAATGGAGTGCCTATGGTTTCTCTATTCGACACTCCCATGAATGGATTAAATAAAATACTTAAAAGAACTGAGGATATCGTTGTATCGAGTGTTATTATTGCATTTATTTCACCTGTTCTTGTAATAATTGGATGTATGGTTAAATTCACTTCTGATGGGCCTGTCTTATTCAAGCAAACGAGATATGGTATGGACGGAAAGCCTATCAGCGTCTGGAAGTTCAGAAGTATGAATGTAATGGAGAATAGTGGCGTAATTACGCAAGCTACAATGGGCGACAAACGAATTACATCAGTCGGCAAAGTATTAAGAAAGACTTCTCTAGATGAATTGCCCCAGTTTTTCAATGTATTATTAGGCGATATGTCAATTGTAGGGCCGCGCCCTCATGCCGTTGCTCATAATGAGCAGTATCGGACTTTAATTAAAGGGTATATGCTTAGACATAAAGTAAAACCTGGCATCACGGGATGGGCACAAATAAATGGTTGGCGTGGCGAAACAGATACTCTAGACAAAATGGAAAAACGTATTGAGTTTGATCTAGAATATATAAGAAATTGGAGTATTTTCCTTGATCTCAAAATCATATTTCTTACGGTATTTAAAGGCTTTATAAATAAATCAGCATATTAAGTTAACTGACCTTATATTGGACTTCCCTCACTTCTCTAGAGTTTAAAAACATGCTGCGTTTTATGCAGTATGGATTAAGCGGAGTATCTGATGTCGATTGAGTTTTATTTTGGTTTTCTTGTCATAATCGCGATGATTTTTTGCGTTTTATTTATGAAAATCATTAATTCACGGTTAATAAAAATTGAATTGCCAATCGGTAATCGAGCTGGTTGTATAGATGGTGCTCGAGGTTATCTTGCATTGATGGTAGCAGTTCATCATTATTATATTTTTTATTTTTGGATTAAAACAGGAAAGTGGCTACCACCTGAAGTACAATATATAAATAGTTTAGGTAAGGTTGCGGTTTCAGCCTTTTTTATAATAACAGGTTATTTATTCTTAGGTAAAATCCTTAGAGATAATCGGCTCCATATCAAAACACAATGGTCTCCATTGTACCTTTCGCGCTTTCTTCGGATAACACCACTTTATCTTTTGTCTGTATTAGTAACCATTATACTTACATTTGTTTTAAGTGAAGGTGTATTGTATGTATCCTTCTTTGAGTTATTCAAGGAGGTCAGTCGGTGGTTGTTATATGTCGGCTATTCAATAAATGGAGATACAGATGCTAGGAGAATAACGGCAGGTGTTACTTGGACATTAAAGTATGAGTGGGTATTCTATTTGACACTACCTATTCTTGCTATTTTATTGAAAGAGCGTACGTTAGCAATTACTTCACTTATCGTAGGTGTTGGGATTTCTTATTTTAATATTAACGGCTTTGGTTTCGAATCTCATTATTTAATTTATTTCATATTTGGAGGCGGAATCGCTTTTGTCCAAAGTTTGAATAATAAGAAGCTAAGCGGGATGATGTCAACCTCTATCTGGAGTGTAATATCCATTTTGTCACTAGTTTTTGTGATATTTATAACGCCTCATTATTCTGTTTTTTTAAGCGACATATTAATTCTGTTTTTTCTTATGCCAATTATATTTGGCAACTCTCTCTTTGGCCTTTTAAAGTTAAAGTCTTCCATTCGACTTGGTGAGATAAGCTACAGTATATATCTTATGCATGGAATAGTATTCTTCGTCATTTTCATTTTCTTGTTTGATGTAAATAAAATGAATGGTTGGGTTGAGTTTTTTATCTATATGCCTTTCTCGCTTATGCTGGTAGTGTTTTTTTCAGTATATACTTATCAATATATTGAGAAGCCTTTTGTTGATCTCTCCCACATAATCAGGAAAAAAAGGATTAATACAAGCGAGATTATTTAATTTTTGCTATAGCTTCCAGTTTTTGCTCAATATTTTACGAATATCTATAGAGGGCTAGTATGAGAATTATAGTTACTGGTGGCGCTGGTTTTATTGGTTCAGCCGTCGCACGTCATATTATTAATAATACCCAGGATCAAATATTGATTTTAGATAGCCTGACATATGCCGGGAATCTAGAGTCTTTAGACACTATCGCTACCAGCGAACGCTACAAATTTGAACATGTAGATATTTGTAATCGTCAAGAATTAGACCGTGTATTTGCCGAGTTCCAGCCTGATGCGGTTATGCACCTGGCAGCCGAAAGCCATGTTGATCGTTCCATTGATGGGCCTGCCGCATTTATCGAAACGAATATTGTGGGCACCTATACTCTTTTAGAAGCCGCGCGTCAGTACTGGCTAGCTTTGGATGACTCGGCTAAAAAAGCTTTCCGTTTCCATCATATCTCAACCGATGAGGTTTATGGCGATTTACACGGGACGGAAGACCTGTTCACGGAAACAACGCCTTATGCGCCAAGTAGTCCTTACTCAGCCTCGAAAGCCTCAAGCGATCATCTTGTCAGAGCTTGGCTAAGAACCTATGGCTTACCGACTATTGTGACCAACTGTTCAAACAATTATGGACCCTATCACTTCCCTGAAAAGTTGATACCGTTGACGATCCTCAATGCGCTCGAGGGTAAAGCTTTACCGGTATACGGTAATGGTGCTCAAGTTCGGGATTGGTTGTATGTAGAAGATCACGCACGGGCTTTGTACAAGGTTGTTTGTGAAGGTGAAGTCGGGGAAACCTATAACATTGGCGGTCATAACGAACGTAAGAATATAGACGTGGTGCAGACCATCTGTCGGTTGCTGGACGAATTGGTTCCAAATAAGCCTGGCAAACTGGTCAAGTATGAAGATTTGATCACCTTTGTGACTGACCGCCCTGGTCACGACATGCGCTATGCGATTGATGCCTCAAAAATTGACCGTGAACTGGGCTGGAAACCGCAAGAAACCTTCGAGAGCGGTATTAGAAAAACGGTTGAGTGGTATCTTGCTAACCAAGCCTGGTGGAGCCGTGTTAAAGATGGTTCATATGCTGGTGAACGTCTGGGTTTAACCCGTTAATTTAATTTAGGAATTTGAAATGAAAGGAATTGTACTCGCGGGTGGTTCAGGCACTCGTCTGTATCCGATTACACGTGGTGTTTCTAAACAACTGCTACCGATTTATGATAAACCAATGGTTTATTACCCGATCTCGGTGTTAATGCTGGCCGGGATCCGCGATATTTTAATTATATCTACTCCCGAAGATATGCCTTCGTTCAAACGCTTGCTGGGCGACGGAAGTCGCTTTGGTATTAAGCTGAGCTATGCAATCCAGCCAAGCCCTGATGGGCTGGCTCAGGCCTTCCTGATTGGTGAGGAGTTCATCAATGGTGAACGTTGTGCATTAGTTTTGGGCGATAATATTTATTTCGGCCAAAGTTTCGGTAAAAAACTTGAAAATGTGGTTGAAAAAAATGCTGGTGCTACGGTGTTTGGTTATCAGGTAATGGACCCTGAACGTTTTGGCGTGGTTGAGTTTGATGACAATTTCCGCGCATTGTCCCTTGAAGAAAAGCCAGCTGTGCCTAAGTCCAACTGGGCTGTTACCGGGTTATATTTCTACGATAATGAAGTCGTTGAAATGGCAAAGCAGGTTAAACCATCCCACCGTGGTGAGTTAGAGATCACTACGCTTAATCAAATGTACTTGGATGCTGGTAAGCTGAATGTCGAGTTGCTTGGGCGAGGATTTGCTTGGTTAGATACCGGCACTCACGACAGCCTGGTCGAAGCATCTCAGTTTATTCATACCATTGAAAAACGTCAGGGTTTCAAGGTCGCTTGTCTGGAGGAGATCGCATTCCGTAAGGGCTGGCTTTCTCGTGAACAAGTTGCTGAAGAAGCCAGATTACTTGGCAAAACACTTTACGGCCAGTATTTGTCGCATCTGATTGGGGAGTTATAAAATGCAGGTAATAGACACAAAAGTCGATGGTGTTAAAATCATCCAGCCGAAAGTATTTGGTGATGCTCGCGGTTTTTTCCTCGAAACCTTTGAAAAGAAACGTTATCAAGAAATGTTAGATATTGACCTGGATTTTGTTCAGGATAACCATTCGCGTTCTGCGCGCGGTGTATTGCGCGGCCTTCATTTCCAAAAGATAAATCCTCAGGGCAAACTGGTTCGTGTTGTGCGTGGTGAAGTGTTTGATGTTGCGGTGGATATCCGCCCTGGCTCTCCAACTTACGGTGCTTGGGAGGGGGTTATCCTCTCCGAAGAAAACAAAACCCAGTTCTGGGTTCCGCCGGGTTTGGCTCATGGTTTTGTTGTGCTCTCCGATGTTGCAGATTTCGAATATAAATGCACCGATTATTACAATCCAGCACATGAAGGCTGTCTGCTATGGAATGATCCACAGGTTGGTATTGAATGGCCGATCGATAATCCATTGTTGTCCGAAAAAGATAAAGTCGGCAAGTTATTCAAGGATCTAGTACTATGAGGATCTTACTAACTGGCGCGAAAGGGCAACTGGGAAGTTGCTTCCAGGATCGCTTACCAGCCGGGTGGGATGTGTGGGCAACTGATGCAGATGTGCTTGATATCACTGATCTTGCTAAGGTAAAAAGTGCTGTAGTTGATTATCGACCGAATGTTATCGTGAATGCTGCGGCATTCACTGCTGTTGATAAAGCAGAAACTGACCATGAAATCGCGGCATTGATTAATGAAGTAGGTCCGAAGAATTTGGCTTTGGCGGCCAATGAAGTTGGGGCTCGCCTGGTACATGTTTCTACGGATTACGTTTTTGATGGTGAGGCTATTACTCCCTATATTGAAACCGCACCCACTAACCCGCTAGGGGTGTATGGCAAAACTAAACTGGACGGCGAAATTGCGGTTAGCCACCACCTACCGAATGCGTTGATTATTCGTACAGCCTGGGTTTTTAGTGAGTACGGAAATAATTTCGTTAAAACTATGCTAAGGCTCGCGCAGGATCGTGACACTTTAGGTGTGGTATCCGACCAGTTTGGCTGCCCTACCTATGCAGGCGATATTGCTCAGGCAATTATCGAGCTCTTGCAGAGAAATGCAGCAGGTGGGGTCTATCATTTCTGTGGCGATGAAACTGTGGCATGGAGTGAGTTTGCTGAAGCTATTTTTTCAGCAGCAATCAAGCAAGGCGTTTTAGCCAAGGCACCGATTGTTAATGGGATTACGACGTCACAGTATCCCACGCCAGCCAGAAGGCCAAAGTACTCCGTCCTTAACTGCGAAAAAATACAAAACCAAGGTGTCATCTTGTCACCGTGGAAGGATCGTATTGACGAGATTATCACTATTCAGCCTAAGTAATGGTAATGCCTTCCACGCAACTATAATGGGCGCAGTGGGCATGGTGAATGGCTTTGACACGGAAGACTTCGAGAAGGCTACAGAGATGTGGCCTTTTTTTTGAGTAAAATTTTTATCATGACTCAATACTCTTAGTGGCCGGAAGGTTAGAATAGCAGCTCAAAATATTCATTTTCAGCGCATCAGGCGCTTGCAAGGAGTTCAGATGGCAATTCTAGTCACCGGCGGAGCCGGCTACATCGGTTCCCACACCGTTCTGGCCCTGCTGGAGCGTGGAGAAGAGGTTGTCGTCTTAGACAACCTATCGAACTCATCCGAAGAGTCACTGCACCGTGTGGAGCAGCTAACAGGTAAAGCAGCCATCTTCTACCAAGGCGACATTCAAGATCCGGAGTGTCTGAATCGCATTTTCGATGGTCACCGTATCTCGGCGGTGATCCACTTTGCTGGCCTCAAAGCGGTAGGGGAGTCAACCCGCAAACCTTTAGAGTATTATCAGAACAACGTCTCTGGCACCCTTGTGCTGCTGGATGAAATGCGTCGTGCCGGAGTTCATCAGTTTATCTTCAGCTCCTCCGCCACTGTCTATGGGGCAAACTCCCCAGTACCTTACGTTGAAACCACGCCTATTGGCGGTACAACTAGCCCGTATGGCACATCCAAACTGATGGTTGAGCAAATCTTGCAGGACTTTGCTAAGGCAGAGCCGCAGTTCTCGATTATTGCATTACGTTACTTCAACCCAGTCGGTGCCCATGAGTCTGGCCTGATCGGCGAAGATCCTAATGGCATCCCTAATAACCTGCTGCCTTTTATCTCGCAGGTTGCTATCGGCAAGCTGGAGAAACTGGGTGTTTTCGGCGGTGATTATCCAACGGAAGATGGTACAGGTGTGCGTGACTACATCCACGTGATGGATCTGGCTGAAGGCCACCTGATGGCCATGGATCATTTGAAGAAGGTCGAAGGGTTCAAAGCTTATAATCTTGGGGCTGGTGTTGGGTTCTCGGTGCTGGAGATGGTGCATGCTTTCGAGAAAGCCTCCGGCGTCGCTATCCCTTATCAGATCTTGCCGCGTCGTGATGGTGATTTGCCTGCGTTCTGGGCCGACGCCAACCTGGCCAGGAAAGAACTTGGTTGGGAGGTCTCTCGAGGTATTGACACTATGATGCGCGATACCTGGAACTGGCAAAGTAAGAACCCAAAAGGCTATCGCTGATAGCCGCGTTTTATTTTCATGCCTGTATTCTGATGGTGAATGAATGTTGGTTCTTGTACAATATTACGCTTCTTTAACATAAGTAATACTTTAATTTATTGATTTTTAAGTGATTGGATTCTAAGGTCACTATAGCCAAGTTACTACAGAGTAACGTTTGGTTAATTTGAAATCATAGACACTGGCGTGGCTGCAATGGGCCACGCTTGGCTGTTTAGAGGGTTATATGAAAATTATCATTACCGGTGGCGCTGGCTTCATTGGTTCCGCCGTTGCGCGGCACATCATCAACGATACCCAAGACCAAATTTTGATCGTAGATAGCCTGACATATGCTGGCAATCTCGAGTCTTTAACGCCAATAGCAAGCAGCGAACGTTACCAGTTCGCGCAGGTGGATATCTGTAATCGTCAGGAACTGGACCGTGTCTTTGCCGAGTTCCAGCCTGATGCTGTGATGCACTTGGCAGCCGAAAGCCACGTCGATCGTTCCATTGATGGTCCCGCCGCATTTATCGAAACCAATATTGTGGGTACCTATACCCTGTTGGAAGCGGCCCGCCAGTACTGGCAAACGTTAAGTGAGCAGGCCAAGAAGGCATTCCGCTTCCATCATATCTCCACTGATGAGGTGTACGGCGATCTGCACGGTACCGATGACCTGTTCACGGAAACCACACCTTATGCACCAAGCAGCCCTTATTCAGCTTCGAAAGCCTCAAGCGATCACCTTGTCAGGGCTTGGTTACGCACTTATGGTCTGCCAACTATCGTAACGAATTGTTCTAACAACTACGGTCCTTACCACTTTCCGGAAAAACTGATCCCGCTAACAATTCTTAACGCTCTTGAAGGTATAGCGTTGCCGATCTATGGCAACGGTACTCAAGTACGTGATTGGTTGTATGTCGAAGATCACGCACGAGCACTGTACAAAGTGGTCTGTGAAGGTGAAGTAGGTGAAACCTACAACATTGGTGGCCATAACGAGCGTAAAAATATCGAAGTCGTGCAAACGATCTGCCGTTTGCTAGATGAATTGGCGCCGAATAAGCCAGGTAACCTGGCTAAGTATGAAGACCTGATCACCTTTGTTACCGATCGCCCTGGTCATGACATGCGCTATGCCATTGATGCCTCGAAAATTGATCGTGAATTGGGTTGGAAGCCGCAAGAAACCTTCGAGAGCGGTATTAGAAAGACGGTTGAGTGGTACCTGGCTAATCAAGCTTGGTGGAGCCGTGTTAAAGATGGTTCATATGCCGGGGAACGTCTGGGTCTAACCCGCTAATTTAAGGTGTGAAAATGAAAGGTATTGTTTTAGCGGGTGGGTCAGGCACACGTCTTTATCCTATTACTCGTGGTGTTTCAAAGCAGCTCTTGCCGATCTACGATAAGCCGATGATTTACTATCCGCTTTCAGTATTGATGCTGGCGGGGATCCGCGACATTCTGATTATCTCCACGCCAGAGGATATGCCGTCATTTAAACGGTTACTCGGCGACGGAAGTCGTTTTGGCATCTCATTGAGCTATGCAATTCAACCTAGCCCAGATGGATTAGCGCAGGCATTTCTGATTGGTGAAGAGTTCATCAATGGGGACAGTTGTGCTCTGGTATTAGGCGACAATATTTTCTTTGGCCAGAGTTTTGGCAAGAAGTTGACGTCTGTCGTTGAGCGTAACCAGGGGGCAACCGTATTTGGCTACCAGGTAATGGATCCTGAACGCTTTGGCGTCGTGGAATTTGATGATGACTTCCGGGCATTATCTTTGGAAGAAAAGCCAGCGGAACCAAAATCCAATTGGGCCGTTACCGGGCTTTACTTCTATGATCATCATGTTGTTGAGATGGCGAAGCAGGTCAAACCCTCTTCACGTGGTGAATTAGAGATCACCACGCTCAACCAGATGTATCTGGATAAAGAGGCTCTCAGCGTTGAGTTGCTTGGGCGCGGTTTTGCGTGGTTGGATACCGGTACTCACGATAGCCTGATTGAGGCTTCCCAGTTTGTACACACGATCGAAAATCGCCAAGGGTTCAAGGTTGCTTGCTTGGAAGAGATCGCCTACCGCAAAGGGTGGCTGACTCGTGAGCAAGTAGAGGCTGAGGCTAAACTGCTTAGTAAGACATTGTACGGGCAGTATTTATTGCAACTGAGTTTGGAGAAATAGAATGCAAGTCACAGATACCAAAATCGATGGTGTGAAGATTATTCAACCCAAGGTATTTGGCGATGCACGAGGCTTTTTCCTTGAGACGTTTGAAAAGAGACGTTACCAGGAAATGTTAGATATCGATCTGGATTTTGTTCAGGATAACCACTCGCGTTCATCACGCGGTGTGCTGCGTGGCCTGCATTTCCAAAAGATAAATCCTCAGGGTAAATTAGTACGAGTGGTGCGTGGTGAAGTGTTTGATGTCGCGGTTGATATCCGTCCAGGCTCTCCAACGTACGGTGCTTGGGAAGGGGTGATCCTTTCCGAAGAAAACAAAACCCAGTTTTGGGTCCCACCGGGCTTGGCTCATGGTTTTGTTGTACTTTCTGATGTCGCAGACTTTGAATATAAATGTACGGACTATTACAATCCTGCACATGAAGGCTGTCTGTTATGGAACGATCCAGCGGTGGGGATCGAGTGGCCATTAGAGAATCCACTACTCTCTGAAAAAGATAAAATTGGCAAACTGTTTAAGGAGCTAGGCCAATGAAGGTTTTGTTGACCGGCGCCAATGGGCAATTAGGGCGTTGCTTTATCGATCGCCTACCTGCAGGTTGGGAAGTACTAGCAACCGACAGTGATTCTTTAGATATTACTGATTTCGAGAAGGTTAAGCAGACCACACTTACCTTCCTGCCTGATGTGATAGTGAATGCTGCAGCTTATACCGCCGTAGATAAAGCGGAAAATGATTGTGAAATGGCTAAGCTGATCAACGAACAAGGGCCTAAAAACCTGGCTTTGGCAGCCCAAATTGCCAATTGCCGACTGGTTCATGTATCAACAGACTATGTCTTTGATGGTCTCGCTGATACGCCGTACTGCGAAAATGACACAACCAACCCGTTAGGCGTTTATGGTAAGACTAAACTCGATGGTGAGATTGCTGTCATGGTTACCCAGCCAGAAGCTATCATTATCCGTACCGCGTGGGTATTCAGTGAGTATGGCAACAATTTCGTGAAAACCATGCTGCGTCTGGCGCAAGATCGCGACGTTTTGGGCATTGTATCAGACCAACGCGGTTGCCCAACTTACGCTGGTGATATTGCTGCCGCCATCATCGACTTGCTGAAAGCTGATGCGGAAGGTGGCATTTATCATTTCTGCGGTGACAAAGATGTTACCTGGAACGAATTCGCCGAATTTATCTTCGCTTCTGCGTGTGAGCAAGGCCTTTTGACCCGTAGCCCTAAGGTTAACGCTATCACCACCGATCAATACCCAACTCCAGCACAAAGACCGAAGTATTCGCTGTTAAATTGCGAAAAAATCAAAGCGTGTGGAGTTGTGCTATCCCAGTGGCAAGATAGAGTCGGCAATGTAGTCAAGAGCTGTTCGGATCTAGCATAGAAAGTTAGTAAGTGCATTGCGTCGTGCCCAGCGAACCGGCTGGGCACAGCCGACTACGTTTAAGATACCGATCTCAAAACATCTAGTAACCTATATCCTTATGATTATATTCAATAATATCCCTCCCTGCATCCCCCTATCATTTGTCCACTGAACACCTATTCGAAGACGTTTCCTTACTCAATAAAAGCCGTTGGTCCATATCATTGCTAGTGAGCTGGTTGTTTTTACCGCTATTCAATTAAGAACATACTGAAACTATCAAGAATCTAAAGGTGTTTTAATCGATATGGTGGTAGCATATGGCCCGAAGTTTTGTGTGGACGAACCCAGATAGTCTATTTTAGCTGTTATGGCAAGTAGTCTGTCCCTCTTCGGGGAAAAATCCACTCTAAAGGTAAGATATATCTATTGGCTACTGCATGCCAAGGGCGGTAGCGTGCCTTTTTTTGGGCAATCTGATGGAGATATTGGTTGAAAATACTGGATTTTCATGACGTTGACGCAATATTCAACATGCTATATTAATGGGATTTTTCTTATTGACTATTCCCATTGTTTGCACTAGTGGTTTTTCGTTTTACTGAGTATTGATTCCTTTTTTAAATGGCACAAACTGTGGGGAATTAATGAACATGGCAAGTGTCCTCTATTGTGGTAAAGGGCGGAGATACAACCAACCAATTATCGTCTATAGGAAATTACTCATATGCATTTCAGGTTTATGAATGACCAATTATAATTCGATATATAAACCCATGTGAACCATTTCCAGGTAATCTGTGTGAGTTCAGCAATAATTATTGGAATATTTTGATGAAAAAAAGCAACAGTTCATCACCAATCGCTATAGTATCGAGCTTTTGGCTGCATAGAAAACTTATTCTTAATCTAACCAAAAGAGAAGTGTCTGGCAGATATAAAGGTTCGGTTTTTGGCATTCTTTGGTCTTTCTTTAACCCTATCTTTATGCTGGTGGTTTATACTTTTGTCTTTAGTTTTATCTTTAACGCGCGTTGGAGTACAGAGAGTACCTCCAGAGCTGAGTTTGCATTGGTGTTATTTGCCGGGTTGATTGTTTTTAACTTTTTCAGCGAATGCGCAATAAAATCACCAGGATTAATATTATCTAATGTAAACTATGTCAAGAAGGTGATTTTCCCATTAGAAATACTACCCATAATTAGCGCATGTTCCGCATTGTTTCATGCAGCAATAAGTATTGTTGTTTGGCTGATCTTTTATACTTTTGAAGCTGGCATTCCACATATTACTGTGTTTCTGCTTCCAGTTATATTATTACCATTGTTCATTTTTGTTACCGGTGTAGGTTGGTTGCTGTCTTCTTTAGGCGTATTTTTGCGAGATGTAGGGCAAATGATTACGATTTTGGTCACTGCACTTATGTTCTTATCGCCTATATTTTATCCAATTACCGCTATTCCAGAAAAGTATAGGCCGCTGCTAAATCTTAATCCTTTAGCACCTGCTATCGCACAATTCCGAGATGTCATGTATTTTGGTGTTACTCCTTCTTTGGTTAGTTATATCATCTATTTAGTCGGTTGCTTGGTTTTTGCCTGGTTCGGTTTTTTTGTTTTCCAAAAAACGAGAAAGGGATTTGCAGATGTCCTCTGATAATATAGCTATCAGCATTAAAGACATAAGAAAATGTTTCTATGTCTATAATAATCCGCATGACAGATTAAAACAGTTTGTATTGCCGAAATTAAAACGCCTTATCACTAGTGAATCAGAAAATTACTATAAAGAATTCTGGGCGTTAAATGGTATCTCTTTTGACGTTATGAAAGGCGAGACCGTTGGTCTTATTGGCAAAAATGGCAGTGGCAAATCTACCCTTTTGCAGGTTATTTGCGGTACGTTGACTGCGACCAGTGGTACTGTGGAGACAACAGGCCGAATAGCTGCCCTACTTGAGTTAGGTTCAGGATTCAACCCCGAGTTTACCGGAAGAGAAAATATCTATCTTAACGCTGCAATTTTGGGTCTTTCCAAATCGGAAATCGATAATAAATTCGATGCTATTGCCGCCTTTGCTGATATCGGAGACTTTATTGAACAGCCGGTCAAAACCTACTCTAGCGGTATGGTGGTCAGGCTGGCCTTTGCAGTGCAGGCACAAGTCGATCCTGATATCCTTATTGTCGATGAGGCTTTGGCCGTTGGCGATGCTAAGTTTCAAGCGAAGTGTTTTGACCGTTTAAGACAGTTGAAGAATAATGGAACTAGTATCCTGCTAGTGACCCACTCTGGTGAGCAGATTGTCACGCATTGCGACAAAGCGGTTCTTCTTAGTGGTGGAAATAAGTTGTATCAAGGTTCTCCTAAAGTTGCTGTCAATAAGTATATGGATATACTGTTTGGCAAAACCCAGAGTCCAGCCAAAGATGATGTGGTAACTGAAGCTAGTGCCCAAGGTAACAATACCCAAAACTCAGCGTCATCTGTTGCGTCGGGTTTGAGCTTGGATGCAGACTGCTTTAATACCAAGGCTAATTATAATAAAAACGAATATCGCTGGGGTGATCGTGCCGCTTCCTGGTTAGATTATCAATTATTTGCTGGTGAACGCCTTAACCCTGCAACTGTTTATGCTGACGAAAAGATAAAAATTCGGTGTTCAATTTATTTCGAAAAGAATATACATAACCCTATCATTGGTTTTGCAGTGAAAACCAAGGAAGGAGTGACTGTATATAATACAAATTCACATTTGCTAAATGAAGATACCCTTCAACATGGTCGGGAAAATACCCACTCAATTGTTGAATTTGAATTCGATAACAAACTAGGCGCTGGTGATTATTTCATTTCTTTAGGGATCGCCTCTATGAAGGATAATGAGGTGGTACCGCATGATAGGCGATACGATGTAATTCATTTCCTTGTGCCAACTGTGGAATCTTTTTCAGGGATGACAAACTTAGAACTAAACCTAAAAATTAACTCTTCATTTGGTAAATAATTATGTTTTTAGATACTAACCTTTATTCTTTTCGCGAAGCTTCAGGCGTCTGGGCTCGTATTGATTACACTGGTATTCCTTATAGCGATGGCGATGCTCAAGAAAATCTACTATTAAATATCGTCAACAATACTAAAGATCGAAGCGTATCATCTCCGGAACTAAGAGCACAGTGTTCTGATTGGGTAACCACCTATCATTTTTCCAGCTTACGTTCTAATTTACTGCGGCCATTAAATTCGCTCTTCACCCCAGGCGTCAAAATACTTGAGATAGGTGCCGGCTGTGGTGCGATTACTCGTTTCTTGGGAGAGTCGGGAGCCGAGGTTCTTGCTCTTGAAGGTAGCCTAAGACGTGCTGCAATAGCACGAGCCAGAACGCTGGACCTGGCCAATGTAACCGTTGTCAGTGAACGTTTCGACGACTTTGAATGTGAAGATAAATTTGATGTGATTACCTTGATTGGCGTACTTGAATACTCCAATTTGTTCAGCCAAGGTAGTGATAGCGCCATCAGCATGCTTAACAACATCAAAGCGCGTCTCAAACCTGATGGTAAATTATTGATCGCGATCGAAAACCAGTTGGGACTCAAATATTTTGCTGGTGCGCGGGAGGATCATATTGGGCAGGTTATGTATGGCATTGAAGGTCGCTATACGAAGCAGCAGGCTGAAACCTACGGTCATCATGTCTTGCTAGAGAAGCTTGCAACGGTAGGGTTATCTTCAGTACAGACGTTATTGCCTTTCCCTGATTATAAACTGCCTGTATCGGTGGTAACGGAGGCAGGTGCCAACAGTGATGAGTTTGATGCCTCTGTTTTTGCCACTCAGTCAGTTCGCGCCGATATGCAGTTGCCAGAGAAGCTGCATTTAATTCCTGAGCTAGCATGGCCTGTTGTTTTCAATAACAAACTAGCGGTTGAAATGAGCAACTCTTTCCTATTGGTTGCCAGTAATACCGCTGCGGAGGTTTTTGATAAAAATCTGCTTGCTGTGCATTATGGTGGGGAAAGGCACCGTCCATTTAGCAAAAAGACGGTTTTTAAATATACCGCGGAAAATCAGGTTGTTGTTAAAAGAGAGTTGCTGAGTGACGTCTTGGCTCCGGATGATAAACTTATCGGCTTTAGACTTGATGGTTATGAAACCTATATCAAAGGCCCCTCATTATCGACAGAGTTTATCAAGATTGTGACGACTCCGGGGTGGTCAATGGAGTACGTAGCTGGCTATTTCCGTTATTATATCGAGTGTCTGGAAATAGCACTGCGTGGTGAAGGGGTGAGTTATGATGAATTTACCCAGAGTACCATGTTACCTCCGACTTATCTGGATGCAATTCCGTCCAACTTTGTCATCGATGCAGAAGGGCAACCTCGCTATTTTGAACGTGAATGGTTGGCAAAAGAAGGGTTAACCGTTGGCCACTTGGTTTTCCGTGCGGCCTTGTCCCTACTAGGTAAGATTTCTTGCTTTGCAATTCCTGATTCTGGCTCTTCTCTTACACGGGGGGAGTTCATCCAGCAGCTTTTTGAGGCTTTGTCTTTCTCTGCTGATAAATCCTTGCTTGACGATTATCTCCAGTTAGAGTCTGCATTACATGCTTTCTCAACGGGAGAACAGGAAAGTTCACTCATAACCTGGTACCCGGAACATGTTTTACCCGGTCTCTATGAGGTGAATGATGCTGAATGTGTTTCCATGTCTTTTACCCAGATAAAAGAGAGCCTGCACCAAGCGAAAGAAGTGATTGCCAGCCAGCAGCAATCCAAAGACATTGCTGAAAAACTGGCTCATGACAGGCTCGCTGAAATTGCAGCTTTGCACAATGCAAAAGATATTGCTGAACGTTTTGCATATGAGCGATTAGATAAAATTCATAAGTTGGAAGCTGAGTTACAGATGTATCAGTCTGGAGTTTTAGGGAAATTCTCCAGACTCATTAAAGGTAATAGGAACTGAGATGAGTAAACTGCATTGGTCGATCGATTACTTTGTACAACAAAATGGAACTATCTTCAGCTATGGATGGATTTTTCATGAAGATAAAAGTATTACCAAGCTTTGTTTATCTTTGCCCGAAAGTGATACTGATAATGTTCTGAAAATCGACTATGGGAAGTGCAGGGATGATGTAGGTGCTTATTTTTCAAGCTTTGAACAAGCCAAGCATTCTGGATATATTATTTATGGTTCATTTGGTTCAGAAGCTAAGATTGTAGATCTAAAATTGTTATGTACCTATTCAGATGGTTCGACTGAAAGCGTTGAGATACCAGACAGTTGTCTAAATGTAACTATAGATGTGGATAGTGGCGGAGCAACATCGAAGAAACTGATTTTTAAACAGTTTACGGTGTTGCTAAAACGTGCCTTCATGTTGATAAAATCTGGCAAATTTTCATTATTATATGAAAAATTCAGTCGGTATAAAAATAAAACTCCGAGTAAAAACCTTGGTTCACCTAATGATATTGTTGCATTTCTCAACCCTGCAGAAAGAGAACGAGTCATCTTTTTAATCGATCATGATTTGGGTGGTGGGGTTAACCATTATAGAAATCGATTGATTCAAGAAAAAATGAGTGTTGGTTACTCGGCACTGGTGCTTTCTTTTGATATAACTACATTATCTTATAAGTTAATCGTTCGCGGTGAAAAAGGCGAGTTTAAGTTTAAAATACCTGGTTATAAATTTATCTATGACTTGCTTGCCTTCGTAAATATAAAAGAGATTGTCTATAATACAGGTGTTTCATTTACAAATCCGGAAGAAATACCAGGTTTTCTTATCGGCTTAAAAATGAAAACTAATGCTCAACTGATGACTCAGGCCCATGATCTCTTCCCGTTATGTCCTTCCCACTTCCTGATTAACGACCAAGGGAAGTATTGTGACATACCGGATCCGTCAGTTTGTGCTTCATGTTTACGTAACAATACCTTTGGATTCACTACTTTATTTGAATCAAATGATATCGAAGAGTGGCGGGACAAGTGGGGGGGATTGATGATCGCCTCTGACAAAATTGTTACTTTTTCTCAAAACACTCTGGGTCTCTATCGGCGTGTTTACCCGCAGATCCAAGAAGAGAATGCGGTTGTTATTCCTCATACTGTAGATTACCTCCCAGCTAAGGCGAATATACAGCAGACACAGCAGTTGAAAATAGGTGTCGTCGGAATAATCGGTTATCATAAGGGGGCGCAAATTGTTAAGGAGTTGGCTCAAGAAATAAAAGATAAGCAATACCCTGCGGAAATAGTTATTGTTGGTACCGTTGAATCATCCTGTCCTGCTGATATTGTTACTCAAACTGGGGCATACAAGCATGATGAGTTGCCAAGTTTACTTGAAAAGCATGGTGTTAATATAATTTTATTCCCATCTATTTGGCCTGAAACGTTTTCTTATGTGGTTCAGGAAATGATGGAGCTAGGTTATCCTGTTGCTAGTTTTGATCTGGGAGCGCCAGCTGAACGCCTTAGAACTTATCAAGATGGTTTAGTCTTGTCTTCTATGTCAGCTGGAATCGTATTGCAAGAGTTGGTAAAATTTCACCGGCAAGTATATTCAATCCAATGAGGCAGATATGTCTGAAGTTCATGTTTTTACCAGTGCGGCATTCAATTACATTCCTAAAGTGAGAATGCTTTTTCAGTCCATCAGGAAATATCACCCAGAATGGACTATTCATCTTGCTTTAGCCGATGAAAAAAGGCCCGAAATTGACTTGAGCAACGAGCCTTTTGATGAAGTTGTTTCCGTTTCTGAATTGGATATACCTGATTGGAAAGGTTGGGCTTATTGCCATACCATCGTTGAACTGGCGACGGCCATCAAGCCTTTCATGTTAGCGCGATTGTTACAGTTACCAGGCTGCAAGAAAGTTATCTATCTTGATCCAGACACGGTGGTTTTCTCACGCCTGGATGATATCCTGGAAGCTCTTGATTCAGCGAATGTGGTGTTGACTCCACATCAAACCAAGCCAGAGACTTCGTTGTCAGCGGTAATGGATAATGAAATTTGCAGCCTGAAACACGGTGTTTACAACCTTGGATTCTGCGCAGTTGCCGCGACAGATGTAGGCCTGTCATTCGCTAAATGGTGGGGGGAGCGTATCTATCACTTCTGCCGCGCGGACATTCCTAATGGTTTGTTTACTGACCAGCGCTGGATTGATCTGGTACCTGCATTCTTTACTGATGTTGCTATTATGCGTTCTAGCCGTCACAACGTTGCGACATGGAACCTGACCACCCGTGAATTTACTATTGATCCTCAAGGTAACTATTTTGTCGATGGTGAACCGCTAGGCTTCTACCACTTTACCGGTTTCGACAGTGGTGCGCATAGGATCATGGCATCCAAAAATGCGGGTGAAAACTCTGATGTGCATAAACTTATTGATTGGTATGACGATCAAACCAAGAACTTGGCTCAGGATCCATTAGCTAAGGTGGTTTGGGCATATGGTCAGCACTCTGACGGCTCGGCAATTTCTAAAGCGCAACGTATCGTTTACCGCGAACGAATTGACCTACAGAATGCTTTCCCAACGCCTTTTGACGTCACTACCTATAATCAATGGTGGATTACGCAAGGTGCAAAAGAGTATCCTGAGCTGTTTGACCCACAAACCAAAGATGAAGCTTTACGCCAATTCAGTATTGTTCTGACCCCTGGTTTCCGTGGTGGTAATGCTGAATTCGATAAAGATCGGTTTGTGAGTATGATAAAGCGTTCCCTGACAAATCCACGGGTTGGTATGACTCTAGGTAAAAGAGGTTGGGAAGTGCTTAAAAATGAAGGTATTAAAGGCATCAAGCGCCGCTTTCTGAACTAAAATATCTGATCAATTATCTATGCCCTGTATTAAACCAAACGTTTATAAAATACAGGGCTTTTTTCTTTTTCTGACGATGAAAGGTTTTTAACTGACTGATTTTAAAATACTATTGATACTGGCTGATATATGATTTTTCGGATGATACATTTAGTGGATTTTTAGGAGGTAACATGATGGAGTCGTTATGTGTTCGCCGGAATACCCACGTACTTAATTTGGTGTTTTAAGTGAAAATAATTGCATCTCTTGTGTTGTATCGACATGAGTATCAATCTGTAAGCAGAACCTTAACCTCCTTGTTAGAGGAGGAGAGTGTTTCAAAGCTGGTTATTGTAGATAATGGCGCGTATTGCCACTGGTTGCTAGAACTGGATAATCCCAAAATTGAAGTTATTCGCGTTCAGGAGAATGCAGGCTTCGGTGCTGGCCATAATCAGGTATTTTCTCGCTTCGAAGAGCACACAGGCCATTTTTTAATTTGTAATCCAGATATTGATTTTGAGAAAGGTGAAGTGGATAAGCTATATCAATTTTGCCTACAAGGTAATATTGACTTGGCTGTTCCCAAAATTGTTTACCCTGATGGGCGTTTACAACATGCGTGTAAAACATTGCCATCACCTTATCAATTATTTATGCGGAGATTTATCTCTCAATTTACCAGTTCGCTGAATCAAGACTACGAACTCCATTCTGCGGATTATAGTAAACCGTTCTTCGCACCTTCGCTTTCTGGTTGCTTTATGTTAGTGAGTAATAAGGCTGTTCGTGACGTTGGTTATTTTGATACGCGCTTCTTTCTCTACCTTGAAGATGTTGATTTGTCAAGGAGAATTTGCGAAAACCACAGGGTAAGCTATTGTCCTGACTCGGTTGTTGTTCACGAGTCACAGCGACGTTCTTACAGAGATAAGCGTTTTTTAGCTTACCATATTATTTCTGCCGTGAAATACTTCAATAAGTGGGGATGGTTCTTCGACCAACAAAGAAAGGATTTAAATAATCGTTGTTTAAGTAAACTCCCTAGAGCTGAAAATAACATGCCGCAATTTGCTCGTGTTGAGGATGATAAGTAAACTAACTCGGTATTGTTAGGTATCTTCTTACTTTAGGTGTAATCGATAAAAATAACATATCGTTCCTTGTTGGTTCTCTTATTAAAGGTAATAATAAAAATGTCTGTGGCCAAAGCCGAAAAGATAAATGTCAAATATCACTTTGACTCTATAGATATTTTAAGGGGTTTCGCTGCAATATCTGTCGTTGTTTACCATGTGATCGAGCACTTCAATTGGTCATCATTTCCTACCAGCGGACCTCTTCTTTGGTTCCGATTTGGTTGGATGGGCGTTGACATGTTTTTTGTGATTTCCGGTTTTGTTATCGCCATGTCTGCTTTTAAACAACTGGAGAACAATGGGACTGAAAAATTCATACCGTCCTTTATGAAAAGGCGATTGCGTAGAATTGTCCCATTACATTACATTACTTGACGTTAATAGTGTTTGTTATTTTCATATCACCTACGCTACTTTTTAATGATTTTGCATTAAATATATCTACTCACCTTCTGTTTATTCATAATCTTAATTACAATTTGCATGGGGCAATCAATGGAAGCAACTGGTCTTTAGGTGTGGAGATGCAGTTTTATATTTTCATTGCTTTGTTTGCTGGTTGGCTGAAGCGTGTTCCTTGGTGGGTGTTATTGCTGTCTGCCTTGACCGTATCATATGCGTGGAGATTTGCTGCTTTTTCATTGATAAACTTAGATCAACCTCTTGGTGTGTTTAAATTATTTGTTAGTGCCACCCAACTCCCAGGGATGCTTGATGAGTTTGCCATTGGTATCCTTTTGGCCAGATTGATAACCTCTGATCTTGGGGTGAAAATAGTGTCTAATCGAAGATACTCTACGGTCTCTTTGATGGCTATTGCGGCGCTCTTAACAACAGTAGCCCTATCAATTTATCTAGAATATGCATCATTCTGGAACTATCCATGGATGGTGGTATTTTTCCGAACGTTGTTGGCATCAGCATTCGGCATGATCATTCTGTCTCTGTGTTCTCTTAAAGTAACACCGATTCTTAAGAGAGTTTTATATCCACTTTATTATTGTGGCACTATCTCTTATGGCATCTACCTTTGGCATCTACCCATTCTGCTATCTGTCAAAAAACTTGATTGGCTATCCCATGGGCAGTCGCTCACGCTAGTTTTAGCCTTAACATTAGTGATGGCTTCGCTTTCATGGCACTTCTTTGAAAAACACTTTATGAAAAAGTAGTGGCTAATCAGGCGTCCAGTAGATGAGAACTTGAAGTCAATCGCCCAAGTACACTCTTTATGCAATTATGTGACCTATCGCACCAATCACTACCCAGCGAACACAATCCTGAGTTAACATGTTGGCCACATCAAAAACCTGTTGGCCAAGAGCCGTGATACAGGTGTCATCCTCAGACAGGAGTTCCTAATGTCCAAACAGCAAATCGGCGTTGTCGGCATGGCGGTGATGGGCCGCAATCTGGCTTTGAACATCGAAAGCCGTGGCTATACCGTTTCTATCTTTAACCGTTCAGGCGACAAGACTGACGAAGTTATCGCAGAGAACCCGGGCAAAAACCTGGTGCCGCACTACACCGTCGAAGAGTTTGTTGCATCGCTGGAAACACCGCGCCGCATTTTGCTGATGGTAAAAGCGGGCGAAGCTACGGACAAGACCATTGCCTCGCTGACTCCGCACCTGGATAAAGGCGATATCCTGATCGACGGTGGTAACACCTACTATCAGGACACTATCCGTCGTAACCGCGAGCTGTCTGCTCAGGGCTTCAACTTTATTGGCACCGGCGTTTCCGGTGGCGAAGAAGGGGCGCTGAAAGGGCCTTCAATCATGCCTGGTGGCCAGAAAGAAGCTTACGAGCTGGTGGCACCAATCCTGAAGAAAATCGCCGCTGTGGCCGAAGGTGAGCCATGCGTAGCCTATATCGGTGCCGACGGTGCTGGCCACTACGTGAAGATGGTGCACAACGGTATCGAATATGGCGACATGCAGCTGATCGCAGAAGCCTACTCCTTGCTGAAGCAGGCGCTGAATCTGAACAACGAGCAGTTGGCTGACACCTTCGCCGAGTGGAACAAGGGCGAACTGAACAGCTACCTGATCGACATCACCAAAGACATCTTCACCAAGAAAGACGAAGAGGGTAAATACCTGGTTGATGTGATCCTCGATGAAGCGGCCAACAAAGGCACCGGCAAATGGACCAGCCAGAGCTCTCTGGATCTGGGCGAGCCACTGTCATTGATCACCGAGTCTGTGTTCGCACGTTACCTGTCTTCTCTGAAAGACCAGCGCGTAGCGGCTTCTAAAGTCCTGACCGGCCCGAAAGTTGCAGCCTTCAGCGGCGAGAAAGCCGAGTTTGTAGAGAAAGTTCGTCGCGCTCTGTACCTGGGTAAAATCGTTTCCTATGCGCAAGGCTTCTCTCAGTTGAAAGCGGCCTCCAAGGAAAACAACTGGGATCTGAACTACGGCGAAATTGCCAAGATCTTCCGTGCCGGCTGCATCATCCGCGCTCAGTTCCTGCAGAAGATCACCGATGCCTACGCTGAGAATGCCGACATCGCCAACCTGCTGTTGGCACCTTACTTTAAACAAATCGCCGATGAGTATCAGCAGGCGCTGCGTGACGTGGTTTCCTATGCGGTGCAGAACGGCATCCCAACGCCAACCTTCTCTGCGGCGATCGCGTACTACGACAGCTACCGCTCTGCGGTGCTGCCTGCCAACCTGATCCAGGCGCAGCGTGACTACTTCGGTGCTCACACTTATAAGCGTACCGACAAAGAAGGCGTGTTCCATACCGAATGGATGGAATAACCTCGCACGTTGAACGATAAAAAAAGCCGCCGAGGTTAACGCCCGGCGGCTTTTTTATTACCTGCAAAACAGGATTATTTCTTTTCGTGCCGCTCGCGCAGGCGGCCAATCACCTTGCTCAAATCCAGCTCCTGATCCTGCAACAGCACCAGCAGGTGGTAAATCAGGTCGGAAGCTTCGTTGGTCAGCTCTTCGCGATCGTTCACCGTTGCGGCCAGGGCGGTTTCTACGCCTTCCTCACCCACCTTCTGCGCAATGCGCTTGGTGCCGCTGGCATACAGCTTGGCAGTGTATGAGCTATCCGGGCTGGCGGTTTTGCGCGAAGCCAGCAATTGCTCAAGCTGGTACAGGAAGCCCCAATCGCTGCTTGCCGGATGGAAGCAACTGTCGTTGCCCAAATGGCAGGTTGGGCCGATTGGGTTGGCCAGGATCAGCAGGGTATCGTTATCGCAGTCTGGCGTAATGCTGACCACGTTAAGGAAGTTGCCTGAGCTTTCGCCTTTGGTCCACAGGCGCTGCTTGGTGCGTGAGAAGAACGTCACCTTGCCGGTTTGCTCGGTCACGTCTAGAGCTGCCTGATCCATATAGCCCAGCATCAGCACTTCGCCGGAAACGGCATGTTGTACGATTGCCGGCATCAGGTTGTCGGTTTTTGCCCAATCCAGCTTAGCTTTCTGTTGTTCTGTTAACACACGCGTATCTCCACGCCTTTCTCTGCCAGGAACCGTTTCAGTTCGCCGATATTGATGATTTGCTTATGGAATACCGAAGCCGCCAGCGCGCCGTCAACGTCGGCATCCCGGAAGGCTTCCAGGAAGTGTTCCATGGTACCGGCACCGCCGGAGGCGATCAGTGGCACCTTGCACACCTCACGTACCCGCTTCAGCTGTTCCAGATCGTAACCGTTGCGTACGCCATCCTGGTTCATCATGTTGAGCACAATCTCCCCAGCGCCACGCTTTTGCACTTCCTGCACCCAATCGAGGGTTTGCCACTCGGTGACTCGGGTGCGGCTTTCATCGCCGGTATATTGGTTGACGTGGTATTTGCCGGTTGCGGCTTCATACCAGGTGTCGATCCCGACCACGATGCACTGCACGCCAAAGCGATCTGCCAGGCGGCTGATTAGCGTTGGGTCGGCCAGTGCAGGTGAGTTGATGGAGATCTTGTCCGCCCCAAAGGAGAGGATCTGGCTGGCGTCTTCGGCACTCTTGATGCCCCCGGCCACGCAGAACGGAATATCGATCACTTCCGCAACCCGTGATACCCAGCTTTTATCAACCACCCGGCCATCGCTGGAGGCGGTGATATCGTAAAAGACCAGTTCGTCGGCGCCTTCCTGCGCGTAGCGCTGGGCCAGCGGCACGATATCGCCAATGATTTCGTGGTTACGGAATTGCACGCCCTTGACCACTTGCCCGTCCTTGACGTCCAGACAAGGGATTATCCGTTTTGCCAGCATGCGATAGCCTCCTCAACGCTGAATTTACCATCCAACAGGGCGCGTCCGACGATCACCCCTTCCACACCACTGCCACGCAACTGGGCGATATCGTCCAGGTTGCCGATGCCGCCAGAAGCCTGGAAGGCGATCTGCGGATAACGTTGGCACACTTCCTGATACAGCCCCACGTTAGAACCTTTCAGCGTACCGTCGCGTGAGATATCGGTGCACAGCACGTGCTTCAGGCCAAACGGCAGATATTGCTCAACCACCTGTTCCAGCGTGGCCTCCGAGTCTTCCTGCCAGCCGCTGATAGCCACGTTCTTGCGGCCTGCGGCGTCGATGCGTACGTCCAGCGCCAGCACCATGGCATCGGCACCGTAGCGTTCAAACCAGCCCTGTACCATCTCTGGCTGCCTGACTGCGGTGGAGCCGATGACCACGCGCGTGGCTCCGGCTTCCAGCAGCGCGGCAACGTCTTGTTCGTTACGAATACCGCCGCCAACCTGTACTGGCACGCTTACCCCGGCCAGCAGTTTACGCAACAGCGGGATCTGGCGAGCCGCCGGGTCTTTGGCCCCGGTCAAATCAACCAGGTGTAAAACTTGCGCCCCTTGCTGCTGATAGTCTTGCAGACGCAGCAGCGGATCGTTGCCGTAGTCGCGCTGTTGGCCGTAATCGCCCTGATGCAGGCGCACTACGTTACCGTCGATCAAATCCAAAGCGGGAATAATCATGCTGCCTACATCTCCAGAAAGTTCTTCAACAGTTGCGCCCCGGCGTTGCCAGATCGCTCTGGATGAAACTGCACGCCAAAGAAGTTGTCTTTTTGTACGGCGGCGGTGAAGGGCTCGCCGTAGTTCGCCTGAGCGATGGTGCTTGAGCATATCGGCATCGCATAACTGTGAACGAAGTAAAAGTAAGCACCATCCTCGATGCCGCGGAACAGATGATCGCCGGCCTGCGCCGTAACCTGGTTCCAGCCCATATGGGGCAAAGGCAGGCCAAAATCGGTCATCTGTGTTACCGGAGTATCGATAATCCCTAACGTTTTGATACCCCCATTTTCTTCACTGCTGGCTGCCAGCAACTGCATGCCCAGGCAGATCCCCAGCACAGGCTGGGTACAGGCTTTAATCAGATCGATCAGGTCGCGCTGTTCCAACTGGTCCATCGCCGCCTGTGCAGTACCCACACCAGGCAGAAACAGTTTGTCGGCGCGCAGCACGATCTCTGGATCGCGGCTCACCTGTGGCTGATAGCCCAGGCGTTGCACCGCATAGTTGACCGAGGCGAGGTTGGCGCAGCCGGTGTCCAGGATCACCACGTTCATCACAGCACTCCTTTCGAGCTAGGCAGCGTATTGCCCTCAACGCGGATCGCCTGGCGTAGCGTGCGGCCAAACACCTTGAACAGGCTTTCGACGCGGTGATGGTCGTTTTTGCCTTTGGTCCGCAGGTGCAGGGTGCAGCCCATGGTGTAAGACAGCGAGCGGAAGAAGTGCTCGATCATCTCGGTGCTAAGATCGCCTACGCGTTGGTAGTTGAACTCGGCTTTATATTCCAGGTGCGGGCGACCGGAGATATCCAGTGCGCAACGGGCCAGGCATTCATCCATCGGCAACACGAAGCCGAAGCGTGCGATGCCGCGTTTGTCGCCCAGGGCTTTACTTAGAGCTTCGCCCAGCGCCAATCCGGTGTCTTCTACCGTGTGGTGATCGTCGATGTACAGATCGCCGTTCACCTGAATATCCATCCGGAAGCCGCCGTGGGTGGCGATCTGATCCAGCATGTGGTCGAAGAAGCCGACGCCGGTCTTGATCTTGCTGCCGCCTTCGCGATCCAGCCAGACCTTAACGTCAATCTGCGTTTCTTTGGTCACGCGGTTAACGTGCGCATAGCGATCGCGTTTGGTCAGTTGTTGGGTGATGGCCTGCCAGCCCAGCGCCTGACGCTGATACAGCAGCCCCTGAATACCCATATTGGCCGCCAGTTGGATATCGGTTTGACGATCGCCAATCACATAGCTGTTGGCCACGTCGATCACGCCCGGCTCCAGATAGCCTTTGACCATGGCGACCTTCGGTTTACGACATTCGCAATGGTCTTCCGGCTTGTGCGGGCAGATCAGGATATCGTCAAATTTGACGCCCTGTGAGCTGAGGATCTGCATCATCAGGTTGTGCGGTGGATCGAAGGTTTCCTGCGGGAAGCTGGCGGTGCCGAGGCCGTCCTGATTGGTAATCATCACCAGGGTGAAACCGGCTTGCTGCAAGGCCAGCAGGGCAGGGATCACTTCCGGCTCCAGCGCCAGTTTATCCAGGCGGTCGACCTGGAAATCTTCCGGGGGTTCAGCAATCAGCGTGCCGTCACGGTCAATAAAGAGATATTTTTGGCTCACGTTGGCTCCTATGCGCCGGGCAGAGTATTGAGTGCGTCAACGACGCGCTGGCATTCGGTACGGGTGCCGATGGTGATCCGCAGGCAACCGGACAGGCCAGGCTGTTTATTTTGGTCTCGCAAGATAATGCCCTGATCCCATAAGGTTTTAAAGACATGACTTGAGGCGGTAAAGCGAACCAGCAGGTAATTGCTGTCACTGGTGAAGACTTGCTCGACACAGGCGCAGTCTTGTAACGCCTGCTGTAGCCAGCTGCGGTTGGCGGCAATCTCGGTGACGCGCTGGCGCATAACGCGGATCCCCTCGGTGCTCAGCGCCTGGGCGGCGATATCGGCCACCGGGGTTGAGAGCGGATACGGGGCAATCACTTTCAGCAGCAGGGCGATCACGTCCTCATTGGCAAGGGTAAAGCCACAGCGCAGGCCAGCCAGGGCGAAGGCTTTGGACAGCGTGCGTAATACTACCAGGTGCGGATAATCGCTCAGCCAGCTAGCAACCGACGCCTGCGGGCAGAATTCGATATAAGCTTCATCGATGGCGACGATAGCTTTGCCTTTGGCCAGTTCCAGCAGGTTACGCAGATCGTTGGGATCGAGCAGGTTACCGGTCGGGTTATTCGGGCTGCAGGCGTAGATCAGCTTGACGTTATCCAGGCTGGCAGCAATGGCAGGCAGATCGAGCTGCCAATCTTGTTTGGCTTCGACCGTACGGCGCTCTACGCCAAACGTCTCGGCGCTGACGGCGTACATGCCGTAAGTCGGTGGGCAGAACAGGATAGCGTCCTGGCCTGGCTCGCAGAAGGCACGGATCAGCAATTCGATACCTTCATCTGCGCCACGGCTGACCAACACCTGTTCTTTATTCACCCCGGCGTAGGCAGCGTAACGCTCAATCACCAGTGCGGGTTGGCATTCTGGGTAACGGTTGAAGGTCTGGGCGGTCAGTTGGAACTCTGGCGCAATCGGGTATTCGTTGGCATTCAGCCAGACGTCACCCTTGCCACCAAGGCGGCGGGCCGACTGATACGGGGTCAGCTCGCGCACGTTTTTGCGTGCTAATTCTTCGATGCTCATGCTTGCTCCTTCAGCGCGGCGACGCGTAGGGTCACGGCGTTTTTGTGGGCGACCAGTTGCTCGGCGGCAGCCAGGATCTCAATGGTCGGGGCCAGGGTCATAAAGCCTTGTGGCGTCAGTTCCTGTACCGTCATGCGCTTTTGGAAATCCGCCAGCCCCAGGCTAGAGCAGGTGGCGGTATAGCCATAGGTTGGCAGCACGTGGTTGGTGCCTGAAGCATAATCCCCGGCGGACTCCGGCGACCAGTCACCAAGGAACACCGAGCCGGCACTGGTGATGCTGTCCACCAGATCGCGCGCGCTGCGGGTCTGAATAATCAGGTGCTCAGGGCCGTACTGGTTGCTGATGGCGACACACTCGGCCAAATCCTTCGCCACAATCAGGCGGCTGCTGGCCAGAGCCTGGCGAGCGGTTTCTGCCCGTGGCAGTTGTGCCAGCTGTTGCTCAACCGCCATGGCGACCGCTTCGGCCATCGTGGCGTCTGGGGTTAACAGAATGACCTGTGAATCCGGGCCATGCTCGGCCTGAGACAGCAGATCGGAAGCGACAAACGCCGGGGTTGCGCCGCTGTCTGCGATCACCAGCACTTCGGAAGGGCCAGCAGGCATATCGATGGCCGCACCGTCCAACCGTTGGCTGATCTGACGTTTGGCTTCGGTGACGAAGGCGTTGCCCGGCCCGAAGATTTTCGCTACCCGTGGTACCGAATCCGTGCCAAACGCCATGGCGGCGATCGCCTGCGCGCCTCCAACCTGGAACACTTCCTGCACGCCACAGAGTTTGGCGGCATACAGGATCTCATCGGCGATCGGCGGTGGTGAACACAGCACCACGCGGCGGCAACCGGCAATGCGTGCCGGGGTCGCCAACATCAATACCGTGGAGAACAGCGGTGCTGAGCCACCAGGAATATACAGACCCACCGAATCGATTGGGCGGGTCACCTGTTGACAACGCACGCCGGGCAGGGTTTCTACGTCCACCGCTGGCAGTTGTTGTGCATTGTGGAAGGTTTCCACGTTGGCGACGGCTACGGCCATCGCCTGTTTGATCTCGTCACCCAGACGGGCGCAGGCCTGGTCAATCTGCTCTGCCGTTACGCGTAATGCCGCGACTTCGGTTTTATCAAACTTGGCGCTGTACTCACGTAGCGCGCTGTCCCCATTGGCTTTCACGTTATCGAGGATCTCGCGCACCGTGCGGGTGATGCTGTCCGAAGCCGAAATGGCCGGACGCATCAGCAACTCCGCGCGCTGTTCCGCGCTGCAGCTGCCCCAATTGACGACGGTATTGAAGTTTGGCATGGCGTTACTCCATCATCTTCTCAATTGGCAGCACCAGAATGGAGCTGGCACCCAGGGCTTTGAGTTTTTCCATGGTTTCCCAGAACAGGGTCTCACTGCTGACCATGTGCATCGCTACGCGGTTCTGAGAGCCTGCCAGTGGCAGAATGGTAGGGCGCTCGGCACCCGGCAGCAGCGCGACGATTTCATCCAGGCGTTCGCTTGGCGCGTGCAGCATGATGTATTTGGATTCGCGCGCCTGGATCACGCCCTGGATGCGGGTCATCAGGCGGTCGATCAACTGTTGTTTGGCTTCCGGCATTTCACCGTCACGCTGGATCAGGCAGGCCTTCGAGCGGTAAATCACTTCCACTTCACGCAGGCCGTTGGCTTCCAGGGTGGCACCGGTAGACACCAGGTCACAGATAGCGTCTGCCAAGCCTGCGCGCGGAGCCACTTCCACCGAGCCGTTCAGCAGGCAGGATTTAAAACGAACGCCCTGTTTATCGAGGTATTGCTTTAGCAGGTGCGGGTAAGAGGTTGCGATGCGGGAGTCTTGCAGGCTTTGCGGGCCGGAGTATTCGCTATCCAGCGAGGTGGCCAGCGACAGGCGGCAACCCCCAAAATCCAGGCGGCGCAGCGTGAAGTAACGCGGGTCTTCGCCCTGAGCACGGCGGTTGAGCAGTTCCTCTTCCAGCACGTTCTCACCGATGATGCCCAGATCCACCACGCCATCCATCACCAGGCCAGGGATATCGTCATCACGTACACGCAGGATATCGATCGGCATATTCTCGGCGAAGGCAATCAGGCGTTGTTGCTGCAGGTTGATCTTGATGCCGCAGCGGGCCAGCAATTCCTGAGACTCTTCGCTCAGGCGGCCTGATTTCTGCATGGCGATACGTAAACGTGTTTTGTCCAACATGGTAACCTCTGTTTAATCTGTAATTTTATGAATTTGTTATTAAAATTATATTTTCTGTCTGTCCGGAGCCAAAAAAAACCCTCGGAAGATATCTTCCGAGGGCTCTTTCTTGCGTTTAGTTCGTTCTACGCGCCACTGGAAGATTCGAGAATCGTCTTCCAGCACACATCGCCTGAAAGACTAGTCAGGATGATGGTGATGATGGTGGTTGAACTGAACGCGAGTCATGTCATTTCTCTTTAAAATTGGGTCAGCCAGTGCTGAGGTGCTAATTAAGCTAAACTATCCGTTGTATAACTTGCAACCCTTTTTTGTGGTTATGAATTTAATTTATTGAAAGCGACTGAGTTATTAGCCGGACGCAGCTTTACTCAACCTTAAGGTTAACCGATTGTAACCACCAGCGCGGTGGCGTAGCCTAGGGGAGTATCCGACTATCGCCTGCGGTGTGGCAAGGGGTCCTCTGCAACGGTGAAGTTGGGCTTGTTAGTCGATTCTTAGGGGCATACTGATGAAAAAAGTCGCCATTGTGGGTCTGGGTTGGTTAGGGATGCCGCTGGCTTTATCGTTAATGGGCCACGGGTATGAAGTGGTTGGCAGTAAAACTACTCCGGATGGGGTAGAAGCCGCGCGGATGAGTGGTATCGAATGTTATCGCCTAGAACTGACGCCGGAGCTGATTTGCGAAGCTCACGATCTGGAACAGCTGTTGTACACGGATGCGTTGGTGATCACTCTGCCAGCCAGCCGCACCGTCGAGGGGAGCGCAAGCTACTTTGATGCCGTACGTATGCTGGTAGACAGCGCGATAGCGTTTGGTGTGCCGCATATTATCTTTACCAGCTCCACCTCGGTTTACGGTGAAACCACCGGCACCGTTCGGGAAGATTCGCCGCTCAAGCCGGTGACGTCGGCTGGCCGGGTGCTGGAAGAGTTGGAGCTTTGGCTGCATCAATTGCCCAACACGTCGGTGGACGTTTTGCGCTTGGCAGGGCTGGTGGGTGGGGATCGGCATCCAGGGCGTTTCCTGGCGGGTAAGGTTGACGTCAAGGGCGGTTCGCACGGGGTCAATCTGGTGCATCAGGATGACGTAATCGCGGCCATTCAACTGCTACTGAAGCTGCCGAAGGGCGGGCACACCTATAATCTTTGTGCGCCAGGCCATCCGCTCAAACGTGATTTCTACCCGGCGCTAGCCGAGCAATTGCATCTGCAACCTCCGCAGTTTGCGCAAGAAGATGAACAAGAAGGGCGGCTGGTGGACGGTAGCCGTATCTGTAACGAGCTGGGGTTTGAATATCAATACCCAGACCCGAATCGCATGCCGATCGGTTAACACAATCAAACTGTCCCGCAGCTTGCGGGGCAGTATCCCTCTAAAATAACTTTGCTTATTTTTAATCTGTCAGTTTGATTATTAAACTCGACTAAATTACAAGGAAATTAATTTTACGCATTGATATTGAAAGTAATAATCTAAATCCTTCCTATTCCCTTTCCTGATAAACATCATCTATATTTATCATTCGTGTAAAATTCGAGTTAACGGAAGTTTGATTTTCTCTCCGCTATTTTCAAATTGTTGCGATAAGTATTAACATACGCTCGGTTTTTTCTAAAAGGTACCTATCCTCTCAAGCGTCTAATGGCAGTTTTTACATGAATTTTATTAATAAAAAAAATACAGCGATCTCACCTATCGCCATTTCTGCGCTGTTACCTTGCGCTCTGTGTATGACGGTAAACGTACAGGCCAGCGATCGGGCAGTGGACCCATCTTCCATGGTGGTTACGGCCAAGCGCAGCGGTCTTTCAGAATTGAGTACTCCGGCTGCGGTTAGCGTGCTTAATGGCGATGAACTTCGTCAGGCCAGGCCGCAGATTAATCTCTCCGAAGGGCTGGGCAGCGTGCCGGGGCTGCAAATTCAAAATCGCCAGAATTATGCGCAAGATTTGCAACTGTCAATCCGTGGATTTGGCTCGCGCTCAATGTACGGAGTACGCGGCGTACGTATTTATGTGGATGGTATTCCTGCCACCATGCCGGATGGTCAGGGGCAAACGTCGAATATCGATCTCAATTCAGTGGATAAGGTGGAGGTCCTGCGTGGGCCATTTTCCGCTCTGTATGGCAACGCTTCCGGCGGCGTCATCAACGTAGAGACCGAAACCGGCCAACAGCCGGACAAGATTGAAGCGGGCATGTATAGCGGTAGTGACGGCACCTGGCGCTACGGCATGAAAGCCAGCGGTGCAACCGGCGATGGCACGCACGCAGGTGACGTGAACTACGCCGTCTCCGCGACGCGTTTTACCACCGAAGGTTTCCGCGACCACAGTGGGGCACGCAAGAACCTGGGTAACGCGCGTTTGGGTGTGCGCATTGATGATGTCAGCACGCTGACGCTGTTGTTTAACTCGGTGGATATTAATGCCGACGATCCCGGTGGTTTAACCGAAGCCGAATGGCACGACAATCCGCGCCAGGCACCAAGAGCAGATCAATACAACACGCGTAAAACCATTTCTCAGACCCAGGCCGGGTTACGCTATGAACGCCAGATGAGCGCCAATGACGATCTGAGCATCATGACTTACGCCGGTGAGCGGGAAACCACGCAGTATCAGTCAATTCCTGTAGCCGTACAGCAGCGTAGTGAACAACATCCCGGCGGAGTGATCTCTCTGGCGCGTCATTACCAGGGCATCGATACTCGCTGGACTCATCGCGGTGAAATCGCCACGTTGCCCTTCAGCGTGACGGGCGGGCTCGACTACGAAACCATGACCGAGCAGCGCAAAGGCTATGAGAATTTCACGGTAGTCAACGGTATTAACGAATTGGGGGCCAAGGGGAATCTACGGCGGGATGAACGCAACCTAATGTGGAATGTGGACCCTTATCTGCAAACGTCCTGGAACCTGACCCAACGTTTGACGCTGGATGCTGGGGTACGCTTCAGCACCGTCAATTTCGACTCCAACGATCGCTATATTACCGGCAGTAATGGTGATGACAGTGGCGATGCCCGCTATCACCAGTGGCTGCCAGTAGGCTCGCTCAACTATGCGTTGACCAAGGCCTGGAATGTGTATGCTTCCGCCGGGCGTGGTTTTGAAACCCCAACCATCAATGAACTCTCTTATCGCCCAGGTGGCGTGGCGGGGCTCAATCTCGGTCTAAAACCTGCTACCAGCGATACCGTTGAGCTGGGAAGCAAGACCCGTGTAGGCAACGGCCTGTTCAGCGCGGCGCTGTTCCAAACCGATACCAAAAACGAAATTGTCGTTGATGAGAGCAGCAACGGGCGCACCAGCTACAAGAATGCGGGGCAAACCCGTCGCCGTGGGCTGGAGTTAGCGCTGGATCAACAGTTCAGCTACGACTGGCGTCTGCAAATGGCTTGGACGCTGCTGGATGCCACTTACCGTGATGATGTCTGCGGTGACAACATCTGTTCTGCCGCAAAGCAGGTGCCGAAGGGCAACCGCCTGCCGGGGATTGCCCGCAATATGGGGTACGCCTCGCTGGCCTGGTCGCCGCCGCAGGGTTGGTTCGCCGGTGCTGAACTGCGCTACATGAGCGATATCCAGACCAACGATCAGAATTCACAGCAGGCACCGTCCTACACCGTGGCGGCGCTGAATACCGGTTATCGCTACCCGGTAGGGAACTGGCAATTTACCGTTTTTGGCCGGGTGGACAATCTGTTTGATCGCCAGTACGTCGGCTCGGTGATTGTCAACGAAGGCAATGGCCGCTATTTCGAACCCGCTCCAGGCAGAAACTGGGGTGGGGGCATGAGTGTTGCTTATTCATTTGAGTAGTAAGCAGTAGTACAGCGGGGAACCTAACCCCCGTTGAGTTGTTATCTTGGGATGGTTATTTATTACACCAGTGAGTGCGCCAAAATTTGCGCGTTGCTAGCGGTGGGAGAAAGTGAATATGGCAAAGACAGGCAATAAACGAAGTATAGGGAATTACTTGATGTGGCTGCTGGGGGGGCTGATGGGCGTCATCGGCCTCGCGCTGGCAATCGGCGGCGTTTACCTGGCTTCATTGGGAGGGAGCCTCTATTTTGGGCTGATGGGAGTGATGATGCTGATCGCTGCGGTACTGGTGATCAAGCTCAAACCTGCGGGCATATGGGTGTATGCGCTGGCCTTTGTATTCACCCTGATTTGGGCGTTGTGGGACGTTGGCCTGGATTTCTGGCCGTTGTTCTCACGCTTGTTTATGTTCGGCGTGCTGGCCTTCCTGGCCGCGTTGGCCTATCCATGGTTGAAGAAACGTGCCGGTCATCCGGTTCGCGGCTTCGTCAGCTATTCTTTGGCTGGGTTGCTGGCGGTTGCGCTGGTGGCCGGATTTGGTTACACCTTTGTGCCTACGCCATTGGTGGCGGCCAAGGAAGATATTCCGGTTAAACCGGTGGCTGCCGGTAGTGAGCAGAAAAACTGGGAACATTGGGGGAATACCACCCACGGTGACCGTTTTGCCGCGCTGGATCAGATCAACAAGTCTAACGTCAGCAAGCTGAAGGTGGCGTGGATTGCCCATACCGGCGATATTCCACAAAGCAACGGTTCCGGTGCAGAAGACCAGAATACTCCGCTGCAGATCGGTAATACCCTGTATGTCTGTACTGCCTACGGCAAAGTGCTGTCGTTGGAGGCCGATACCGGCAAACAACTGTGGTCCTTCGATCCTAAAGCCTCAGCCCCTAACTGGCAGCGTTGCCGTGGCCTGGGTTATTACGACAATGCGGCTCAGCCTGCCTCATCGCCAGTGGTTGCCGCTAACGCTTCGGCCCCGGCCATGTGCGAACGCCGTCTGTTCCTGCCAACCATCGATGCGCGTTTGATTGCCATTGATGCCGATACCGGCAAACCTTGCGCCGACTTTGGTGATAACGGCACCGTCGATCTGAAAGCGGGCATGGGCGAAGTTAAACCGGGTTATTACCAGCAAACCTCAACCCCATTGGTGGCGGGTAACCTGGTGGTGGTCGGTGGCCGCGTGGCGGACAACTTCTCTACCGGCGAACCTCCTGGTGTGGTGCGTGCTTATGATGTGCATACTGGTGAACTTGCCTGGGCATGGGATCCGGGTAACCCGGCCATTACCAAGCTGCCACCAGCGGGTGAAACCTATACGCGCGGTACGCCGAACGTGTGGTCCGCAATGTCCTACGACGCCAAACTGAATCTGATCTATCTACCGACCGGTAACGCCACGCCTGACTTCTTTGGCGGCGAGCGTACCGAGCTGGATGATAAATACAGTTCTTCCATTGTGGCTGTTGATGCCACCAGCGGCAAAGTGCGTTGGCATTTCCAAACCACGCACCATGACCTGTGGGACTTTGACCTGCCTTCCCAGCCGTTACTGTACGATCTGCCAGATGGCAAGGGTGGTACGACACCCGTGCTGGTGCAAACCAGTAAGCAGGGCATGATCTTTATGCTCAACCGTGAGAACGGTCAGCCGGTGGCGAAAGTGGAAGAGCGTGAAGTGCCGCAAGGCAATGTGCCTGGCGAACGTTACTCCAAGACCCAGCCGTTCTCGGTGGGAATGCCGAATATTGGCAACCAGACGCTGACCGAGTCAGATATGTGGGGCGCAACGCCGCTCGATCAACTGCTGTGCCGTATCGAGTTCAAAGGGATGCGTCACCAGGGCGTCTATACACCGCCGGGTATCGACCGTGCTCTACAATATCCTGGCTCGTTGGGCGGGATGAACTGGGGCAGCGTTTCGGTGGATCCGAACAATGCCATCATGTTTGTTAACGATATGCGTTTGGGGCTGGCCAACTCGATGGTGCCACGCAGCAAGGTGCCGACCGGCGCCAGCGGCATCGAAATGGGTCTGGTTCCGATGGACGGTACGCCGTTTGGTGCGATCCGTGAACGCTTCCTCTCCCCACTGGGCATTCCATGCCAGAAGCCGCCGTTTGGCACCATGTCAGCGGTAGACCTGAAGTCTGGCAAGCTGGTGTGGCAGGTTCCGGTAGGTACGGTGCAGGATACGGGGCCGCTGGGGATCAAAATGCGTATGCCGATGGAAGTTGGCATGCCAACGCTGGGTGCTAGCCTGTCTACTCAATCTGGTCTGCTGTTCTTTGCTGGTACTCAGGATTTCTACCTGCGTGCCTTCGATACGGCAACCGGGAAAGAGATCTGGAAAGAGCGTCTGCCTGTGGGCAGCCAGTCCGGCCCAATGACCTTTGTTTCGCCGAAGAACGGCAAGCAATACATTATCATCAGCGCGGGTGGTGCTCGTCAGGCCGCAGAGCGGGGTGACTATGTCATTGCTTATGCTCTGCCAGACGAAAAGTAACTAGCTGGTAGTTCAACAATAAATAAAGGGGTTAGCATTACTGCTAACCCCTTTATTGTTTTCCGCGGTGGTCGAAATCAGACCTTGGAACCCCAGAGATCGTACTCGTCGGCGTTCTCAATCTTCACTTTGACGATGTCGCCGACTTTGACATTGGCTTCACCGTTGAGGTAAACCGCGCCGTCGATTTCCGGTGCGTCCGCCATGCTGCGGCCAATGGCACCTTCCTCATCCACTTCGTCGATCAGCACCAGCACTTCGCGGCCAATCTTATCTTGCAAGCGTTGGGCGGAGATTTGTTGCTGCAGCTGCATAAAGCGATGGAAGCGTTCTTCCTTCACTTCTTCTGGCACCGGGTCGGCCAGTTCATTAGCGGCAGCACCTTCTACCGGGCTGAACTTGAAGCAGCCAACGCGATCCAGCTTGGCTTCGGTCAGGAAGTCGAGCAGCATCTGGAAGTCTTCTTCGGTTTCCCCTGGGAAGCCAACGATAAAGGTGGAGCGCAGCGTCAGGTCCGGGCAGATTTCGCGCCAGCGCTTGATGCGCTCCAGCGTGCGTTCAACCGCGCCAGGGCGTTTCATCAGCTTGAGGATTTTCGGGCTGGCGTGCTGCAGTGGAATATCCAGATAAGGCAGGATCTTGCCTTCTGCCATCAGCGGGATCACGTCATCCACGTGTGGGTAAGGGTAAACGTAGTGCAGACGCACCCAGGCACCCAGGCTGGAAAGCTGCTCACACAGGCTGACCATGCTGGTTTTTACCGGCTGGCCGTTCCAGAAACCGGTACGGTGTTTGACATCGACGCCGTAGGCCGAGGTATCTTGTGAGATCACCAGCAGCTCTTTCACCCCAGATTCCACGAGGCGTTTGGCTTCATCCAGCACGGAGCCGATCGGACGGCTGTCCAAGTCACCACGCATCGATGGGATGATGCAGAAGGTGCAGCGATGGTTACAGCCTTCGGAAATCTTCAGGTAGGCGTAGTGCTTTGGCGTCAGCTTCACGCCTTGCGCCGGGGTCAGGCTGGTAAAGGGGTTATGCTCCGGTTTCGGCACATATTGGTGAACGTGGGACAAAACCTGTTCGTAGCTGTGCGGCCCGGTAATTTCCAGGACCTTCGGGTGCACCTCACGAATTTGGTTTTCCTTGGCACCGAGGCAGCCGGTCACAATCACCTTGCCATTCTCGTTCAAGGCTTCACCGATTGCTTCCAGTGACTCTTGAACGGCGCTGTCGATAAAGCCGCAGGTGTTCACGATCACCAGCTCAGCATCATCATAGCGGGGCACTACCTGGTAACCTTCGTTACGCAGTTCAGTCAGGATCCGTTCAGAATCAACCAGGTTTTTCGGGCAACCTAGTGAGACAAAGCCGACACGGGGGGCTTTTGGGGTCATAGTTTGTGACATAGCTCAATCCAAAATAGAAACGGGCGGATTTTACACTTGGGCAACGGGAAATTACACCGTTATATGTTGGCGGCGTAAACAAAAACGGCCCAGATTGATGACAAAGCCAGACGGGCGCATGCAGCGCCCCAACGTAACGTTGCCAGCAGCAGTCTCGACCCTGGCAGTATAGGCCGTTTTGATGGCGATCTATAACCAGCCGGAACGCTTGAGTTTTTGGTACAGGAAGAAGCAACCGGCGACGGTGACGCCCAGCGTGGTGTGGTAAGCCCAGGGGAACTTCAACTCGGGCATATCGGCGAAGTTCATGCCGTACAGGCTGAAGATCACCGTTGGAATGGCCAGGATCGCCCCCCAGCCTGCCAATCGCTTAACCACTTCGTTTTGCTTGACGGTCACCAATGCCAGATTGACGTGCATGGCGTTGGTCAGCATTTCGCGCATATCATCTAGCGTGCTGGCGACCTGCCGGGTATGGTCCTGCACGTCGCGAACGTAGGCCCGTAATTCTTTAGGGATCACATCCTCATGCAGATGGATCAGCTGGTTGCAGATCTCATCCATCGGCAGGGCGGCATTCCGCAGGCCGAGCAGGTGGCGGCGCAGGCTGTAGACGTTTTCGATGGCGGTTTCGTCAAACTCCGACCTGAACATGTTGGACTCGATGTCTTCGATCATCGTTTCGAACTTGCCGACGATATGGCGATAGTTGTCGACGATAAAATCCAATACCGAATACAGCGCAAAGCCAGGTCCATGGCAAAGCTGCTTGGGGTTTTCCTCTGCCTTGGCGCGGATTGGGGCATAGCTGGAGGAAGCACCGTGGCGCACGCTGATCAGGAAGTTTTTACCAACGAAAAAGTGGGTCTCACCGTATTCGACTTCTTCTTTCATCCACTGTGCGGTTTTCACCACGATGAACAGCGAGTCACCGTAGGTTTCTATTTTCGGCCGTTGATGGGCACATAAGGCGTCTTCGATCGCCAGATCGTGCAGGCCGAATTCCTCCTGGATCTTGCGCATAAACGCGTCTTCCGGTTGCCACAAGCCCAGCCAGATAAAAGTGTCCGGCTCCTTGACCACTTCACTGATATCCTCAATCGTCACGTCGGTCAGCCGTTTTCCGGCCTTGTACGCTACGCAGTTGATTACCATTGCCTGGGTTTCCATCGCGTTACCTGTCAGTCTGTGAGGGTTTTGGTGAAGAAATAGCGTTCATGCTCTACCGGCGCATTGTGCAATGTCATTTGCAATTGGTAACCCTGTTTTTCGTAGAATGGCCGAGCCTGGAAACTGAAAGTATCTACACGCGCAAATTTGCAGCCATCCGCTATTGCCTGCTGTTCTGCTTTCTTGATGAGCTTACTGCCTACACCTTCGCCGCGTAATGTCTCAGAAACCCACAACAGATCGATGCTTAACCAACTGCCTACGGTACTGCCGGTTAACCCAGCGAGTTTATTCCCCTGATCATCCAAGACAAAAACCCCGATGTTTTTGTTCAGGATATCGCCCACAAATTGGTGGTTAAAAGTCTTCAAATGATTGCGAATCTCTTCGGTATCTTCTGGCTGTAGTGCGTCTGTTACGGTGATTTTCATTATGCCTCCTGGATGGTTCAACTAACTTAAGCACAGCAAAGGAAAAATGCAACATATTGAAATTTAGGTGAGTTTAAGATCGGCGGCGGTAAGCACCTGGTCAGAATTCATTAATAAAATGCGTTTTACCGTATCATCACTCAGGGGATGCGGGTCCGCATATACTGAGTGATATCCTTTGGGAAAGCTTGCAACGGTAATTTCCTGCAGGATCCGCTGCTCTACCTGGCTTACGCCGCCTTCCAGCATTTCCATTGCATGGATCACTATGTCATGACGCAAATGGCGGCGCTTAAGCTGATTGAGAAAGCCAGGGAAAAACTCTGGTACCAGATTATACAGGCAGTATTCGGCAATAAAAAACTGGCCGACCAGCAGCCGTTGAGTGCTGAAAGGGCCAACTCTAGAGGCGGTCTTCTGAGTATCGAGGCTTTTCAGGGTCAGATGGTTTCTGCGTACCTGTAAATAAAACAATGACATGCTTTTGCGTCCCTGCGTTGTAAGAAGTGCCCCATCTGGGACACCTTGGCAATCAAGTGAGTGGGATCATCACCGCGTGCTGGTAAGCAGGGCGTGCGCACAGCCGTTGATACCAGCGTTCCATATGCGGGCTAGGCTGGCGTTCGATCGGCATGGAAAACCAGGCGTAAACAAAGCTGCCGAGCGGTATATCGCCGATGCCGAACTCTTGGCCTGAGAGGTAGGGCTGCTCAGCCAATGTGCGTTCGATGATCGCAAAGTGTTGCTCCAGTTCAGCAATGCCAGCCTCAATCAGGGCCATATCACGCTTTTCGGGCGGAGTGCGAACCATGCCCCAGAACACGTTGCGGAAGGGGGCGGTGATGGTTGAGGTGTTCCAGTCCATCCATTTCTCTGCCGCAGCACGAGCCTGGAGATCCTGCGGGTAGAATGGCGTCTGGCCGAACTTGGCCGCCAGATAACGCACAATGGTATTGGATTCCCACAACACGAAATCCCCATCTTGCAACAGCGGCACCAGGCCGTTGGGATTAAGCGAACGATAGGGCTCTTCGTTAACCTTACCGTAGGCACCTCCGGCGTTGATATGGGTGTAATTTAGCCCTAACTCTGCGGCACACCAGCGCACCTTTTTGACGTTTGTAGAATTCTCACGGCCCCAAATGGTCAGCACAAAGCACCTCCTCATCGACGGATAAAAGTAACCCTCATACCTACGCTACAAAGCCGTTTTTGTCACCTTGAAATCAGCGTTCCCAGTGGCAGACTTCCCAACCGTGCTTTTCTGCCAGCGCGCCAAGATCGCTATTCGGGTTGATAACGGTGGCGCTGTCGACGTATTCCAGCATGGCTTTATCGTTAATGGAGTCGCTATAGCCGTGGCTATGGGCAAATTGCAGATCAGGGTGTTGCTGCAGCCATTGTTGCAGGCGGATGACCTTACCCTGCTGATAGGTCATGGTGCCGTAGGTATTGCCGGTAAAACGGCCTTCTGCCACTTCGACACCGATAGCCAGCGCGCCATCGGCTCCCAGTTGCTTGGCGATGGGGGCAACCAGGTGTTCACCGGTTGCTGAAATCACCAGAATGCAGTCGCCCCGTTCGCGATGCCATTGCATGCGTTCGCGTGCCGCGGGGTAGACGCGGGGCAGGATATCCCGGCGAATATAGCGCTGCACCCAACCGGCGACGGTCTGGGTACTCAGGCCCACCAGCGGAACCAGCGTTGCCTGCATATAATCTTCCATCGACAGCTGGCCCTGATAATAGGATTGCATCAACAGCTGCTCTTGGCGTTCCAACTCTGCCGGGGCGAACCCTTCGGCCACCAGCCAGCGAACCCACAGGCTGGCGCTGTCATCATCAATCAGGGTTTCATCCAGGTCGAACAGGGCTAAATCCATCAATATTTCTCCGGCAAGGAATGCTGCGGCTACAGGATAACGGATACTCGCGGCGTCGAGCCAGTTGCCACGGTGAAATGCGCAGAGCATAAGTAACTTTGATGACAGTGCGGCGACGGTTTGTTGAAAGTTTGCATAACCTGGCACATAGCCTGATTTCCAACCAATTTCTCTGCGGTAACGTACAGTTATGTAAAAATGCAGAAAAATCAGCCTAAACCCTGCAAAAATAAGAGCAATCTAATAAACTCACAACGAGGGCACTTTCGGTGCCGCGTTGGCCCAAATGGGAGCCGCTGGGTATTTCGCGGTTGGCAGCGCGGCCTGGTGCCACTCTCGCTGGTTGGCTGAAAACGTGAACATGTTTGAAAGTTAACGCTATTTCAATGGTTTGAATGGACACTCTGGCGACGTCATGATGAAAAATAACCGTTCTACTCCTCTTGGTAAATTGGCCCTCAGTGTAGGTGTCATGTTGTTGGTTGTGCCTACCGTACAGGCAGCAGAGGCTCCGGCCGCACCGCAGGTCGATGCGAAAGCCTATGTATTGATGGATTACAACAGCGGCAAGATCCTGGCAGAAGGCAATGCGGATACACGCCTGGATCCCGCGAGTCTGACTAAAATCATGTCCAGCTACGTGATTGGCCAGGCGATGAAAGCCGGTAAAATCAAACCGGACGATCTGGTCACCGTGGGCAAAGATGCCTGGGCAACCGGCAACCCGGTGCTGCGGGGTTCTTCTTTGATGTTTATCAAACCCGGCGATCAGGTGCCGGTATCGGAACTCAATAAAGGCATCGTCATTCAGTCAGGTAACGACGCCAGCATCGCCTTGGCGGATTTCGTGGCGGGTAGCCAGGATTCGTTCGTTGGCTTGATGAACAATTATGGCAAGTCCCTCGGTCTGCAAAATACCCACTTCCTGACCGTGCATGGCCTGGATGCCGAAGGGCAGTACAGCACCGCACGTGATATGGCGTTGCTGAGCCAGGCGCTGATCCGCGACGTGCCCGATGAGTACGCGTTGCATAAAGAAAAAGAGTTCACCTTCAACAAGATCCGCCAGATAAACCGTAACCGCCTGCTGTGGAGTACCAACCTGAACGTGGATGGTATCAAAACCGGTTACACCGGCGGGGCCGGGCATAACCTGGTCGCCTCGGCCACCGATGGCCCAATGCGCCTGATTTCGGTGGTGCTAGGGGCTCCGAGCGACCGTGTGCGCTTTAGCGAAAGCGAGAAGTTGCTGACCTGGGGCTTCCGTTTCTATGAAACCGCAACGCCGATCAAGGCCGATAAAGCCTTTGTAACGCAGAAAGTGTGGTTTGGCGACGTGGGCGAGGTGCCGTTGGGCGTGGCGAAGGATGCCGCCGTCACTATTCCCAAAGGGCAGATGAAAAACCTGAAGGCCAGCTACAAGCTTAACCAACCGACGCTGGAAGCGCCGCTGGCGAAAAATCAGGTGGTGGGCACCATCGATTTCCAACTGGATGGCAAAACTATCGATCAGCACCCGCTGGTGGTGATGCAGGAAGTGAAAGAAGGGAACTTCTTTAGCCGCATGTGGGACTTTGTGATGATGAAACTGACCCAGTGGTTTGGCGGTATTTTCGGCTAATCTTTGTTTGATAAGGGGCCAACAGTGGCCCCTTCTGCCAGATCAATTACACGCTACAACCTTGATGGCCAACCCGCCCTGAGATGTCTCGCGGTATTTGGAGTTCATGTCCTTGCCGGTTTCGTACATGGTCTCGATCACCTTATCCAGGCACACACGCGGCTCGCTGGTGCGACGCAGTGCCATACGTGCGGCATTGACTGCCTTTACGGCAGAAATCGCGTTACGTTCGATACAAGGCACCTGAACCTGTCCTGCCAGCGGATCACAGGTCAGCCCCAGATGGTGCTCCATGGCAATCTCTGCGGCGATACAAACCTGCGCCGGGCTGCCGCCCATCAGCTCCGCCAGACCCGCTGCCGCCATGGAGCAGGCCACGCCGACTTCCCCTTGGCAGCCCACTTCGGCACCGGAGATTGAAGCATTCATCTTGTACAACGTGCCGATCACACCGGCAGTCAGGAAGTAACGGCTGTAGGAGTTGGTGTTCACCGGGCGGATAAACTGGTCGTAATATGCCAGCACCGCTGGAATGATACCGCAGGCACCGTTGGTGGGCGCCGTCACCACCCGGCCACCCGCAGCGTTCTCTTCGTTAACCGCAAACGCGAACATATTGATCCAATCTACTACGTTCATCGGGTCGATATTGTTCTTGTCACCAGTGACCAGAATGCGGCGCAGGGCGGCAGCACGGCGTTGTACCTTCATTGGGCCAGGGAGCAACCCTTCGGTATTCATACCGCGTTCGATACCTGCACGCATCACCTGCCAGACGTCGGCAAAATGCGCTTCGATCTCTTCTTTGCTGCGCAATGCCAGTTCGTTCTGCATCACCAACCCGGAAAGCGAAAGCCCGGTATCTTTGCAGTGCTGCTGCAAATCCACTGCGGAGCGATAAGGGTAGGGGACCGCGACGCTATTGTTGGCCGATTGGCCGAAGTTTTCTTCATCAACGATAAATCCGCCGCCGATGGAGTAATAGGTTTTGCTGTGCAGTAACCGATCGCCAGCATAGGCGCTGATCGACATGCCGTTTTCGTGCAGCGGCAGGTTAGTGCTATGGAAGTTCATGCCACCAAGCTGTGGAAAATCGACCTCGTGCTCACCCTTTGCCAACAACAGGCGGCCACGCTGTTCTACATCACGAATAAAGCCGGCGATGCTGTCGATGTCCACATCATGGGGCAGATTACCCGCCAGGCCCATAATAATCGCGATGTCGGTATGGTGCCCTTTACCCGTCAGTGACAGTGAGCCGTAGACGTCAACCGCCACCCGCGTTGTATCGTGGAGTTGCCCGGCAGCCTGCAAATCATCAATAAACTGTTTACCGGCTTTCATCGGGCCGACGGTGTGGGAACTGGAAGGGCCGATGCCAATTTTGAAAATATCGAAAACGCTGACCATAGTCTCGCTTCCTTCTTGAAGTTAATTCCCTCAGCCTGCCGTTTAGGGGGCATATGGGTCATGCTTGAGTTCGCGGCGGGGTAGGAGGGGAGATTCGAGATAGCCGGTGCCATAAGGCACCGGCTGAGCGCTATTAACCGAACAGTGTGTACAGGATGGCAGAGATGGCAATCAGGCCCATCACGACCACAAATACGTTGCTGATGTGGCCGCTGTACTTGCGCATGGCAGGCACTTTACGGATCGCATACATCGGCATCAGGAACAGCAGCATCGCGATGATTGGGCCACCCAGGTTCTCGATCATGCCCAGAATGCTTGGGTTCAGCGTGGCAACGATCCAGGTGGTCACCAGCATGAAGATGGCAGTGATGCGGTTCAGCTTGTGGGTGGTGATGGTCTTGCCACGGCTTCTCATCGATTTGGCAATCATGCCGTTAAAGCCTTCACGAGCGCCGAGGTAGTGGCCCAGGAAGGATTTGGTGATGGCGATAAAGGCGATGACTGGTGCGATGTACTCGATAACCGGGTTGTTAAAGTGGTTAGCCAGGTAAGACAGGATGGAGATGTTTTGCGCTTTGGCTTCGGCCAGATCCGCCGGGGACAGGCTCAGCACGCAGCTGAAAACAAAGAACATCACGGTCAGCACCATCATGATGTGTGCGTAGCCCAGGATGCGGGAACATTTCTTCTCAGCGTCCACGCCGTACTCTTCGCGTTTTGCTACAGCAAAGGCGGAGATGATCGGTGAGTGGTTGAACGAGAACACCATAACCGGGATTGCCAGCCACAGGGTGATCACCAGGCCGTGGCCCAGGCTGCCGCCAGAACCGGCCAGTGAGACGTTTTCGAAGATGGCACTGCTCCAGTTAGGGATCAGATAAAGCGCCAGCAGCATCAGCACCCCAACAAACGGGAATACCAGGATACTCATGGTCTTCACGATCGCTTGCTCACCGAAACGCACGATGCCCATCAGTCCAACGATCAGGATCAGCGACAGGATGGCGCGTGGTGGCGAGGCCATACCCAATTGGTGGGTGATGAAGCTGTCCACGGTGTTGGTGATCGCAACGCTATAAACCAGCAGGATTGGGTAAATGGCGAAGAAGTAGAGCAGGGTGATCAGTTTACCTGCGCTGATACCAAAGTGTTCTTCTACCACTTCGGTGATGTCTTCACCTGGGTTTTTGCCGGACAAAACGAAACGGCACAGGCCACGGTGGGCGAAGAAGGTCATCGGGAAGGCGATGATGGCCATGATGATCAGCGGGATCAAACCACCGATACCGGCGTTGATTGGCAAGAACAAGACGCCAGCGCCGATGGCAGTGCCGTAGAGGCCCAACATCCACATGGTATCTGATTTACGCCAGGCCGTGCTGGAACCTGAGGCTGCAGAGGCGATAGTGCCGGTCTGTGTAGTGTCCATAAATATCTCCGAGGTGAACACGATAATTTAAAATAAAAAGAAAAACTTAAGTTTAAAATCCGCTGGTGAAATAAGTTGCTATCCCGCCAGTGGTAAAATCAGTTGTTACAACTAGAGGTTGAATTACGCCTCTGAATTGTTTACCAGGCTAATGATGTTGCTAACCTGTCCAAATGGTTTCTGCTGTTAACGGGGTCAACGCCGATGTTTCTGTCGGAGGAGCAACTGCCCACCGATTTTGTTGGCGGCAAGATAACGATTTACAGCAGAAACAACCGTGATCTTGCTCCCAAATGCGTGATGTGTGCGGTTAAAGGCTATTATTGTAAATTTTCATGCAAATGTTACGCGTTTGTGCAAAACATCATGCTGCAACCGCTCTCACCAATCCCACAACCTTTATCCGGTTTGTATGATGTTTAACCGGATAAAAACCTGTCTTGTGTGGCAGGGCGAGCAATATATTTTATGTGCTGGTTTGGATCTAGCGAAAATGCCGGATTAAGCTATTTTAGTGATTTAGATCACGTTTGGTTATTGTGAGGGGAAAACTTATCTTATTGTTTTTAAACTTATTTAATGATTTTGATTGTTTCTGTGGCTAGAAACGGATGACCGTAATAAGACGATCTTAATCATCATATGAATAAGGATAAATCCTGATAATTTGATTAAAAATAGCTGATAATTTTTAAACAAAAGTCAGCATAACGAGGCTGCTGAAGGTAAGGAGCCATTTTATCCGGGGGAGATTTGATGCAAATTACTGCAATAATGTTCTGCGCAGAATAATAACGCGAGCAAGTTGTTGCAATCCATTAACCTGTAATTATCGGCCAATAGGAATATTTTAAGTTTAATTGCTTAAAAAAAAGCCTGAGTTTAACGAAGAATTTGCAACCGCGTCCCTCAAGTAGCACCAGGGACACGGCATAAAATCGGCAGTGAGGCCAAGATCAGAAACGCAAAGTGACCGCGTGTTGGTCGAAAAACTCGATGAACTCGGGGTCAGGCTGGCGATCGGTGATCACCTTATCGAACAATGCCAGCGGCCCGATGCAGGCAGGCTTGGTTTGGGCAAATTTGCTGTGGTCGGCGACCAGGATCTTTTGCTGCGCCTTGTCCAACGCTTTGTGTTTCATCGCCAGTTCATCAAGGTTGAAGCAGGTTGCGCCGTGCTGCAAAGTGATGCCTGCCGCTGAAATAAAGGCCACGTTAGGGCAGATGTGGTCCAACTCATTATGTTGGCCAACAGCGGTGAAAATGTAGTTGCTCGGTTTGAATTCACCGCCGCACAGGATCACCTTGCAGTTGGGCTTGTCCTGCAGCGCCAGAAAGGTGTTGAGTGAGTGGCAAATGGCGGTAAAGGGGAGTTCATCGGCAATGGCGTCGATAATGGCCGGGGTGGTGGTGCCACAGTCAAAGAACACCGTGTCATTTTCATTGACCAGCGGTGCCGCCAACATGCCAATACGGCGCTTTTCCGCCACCTGTTTGGCTTTCTGGTCGGAGACAAAATAATTGGTGACCCCGTTGATACGCGGATCGGCTACGACATAACCCCCAAGCAAGACCACTGCAGCAGGTTCGGCACTGAGATCGCGCCGGATGGTCATTTCCGAGACGCCGAGCAGTGCGGCTGCTTCTTTTAAGTGGATCTTGTCAGAACGCTTTAGAGCCTGAACTAGCCGGTTGATACGTTCGTCGCGCCGGGTTTCCATCAGTTTTTCCTACAGGTTTATACCCCAAGTTTCTCAAGTGTGGCCGAAAGGGATAAAGGAGCCAAAAGTTTCTTTCGTTCGCTCCAACACAATAATGCGGAGTTGTGCAGACCCAGTTCGCACTGAGGGCACAACCCCGCATTAGATGTCGCTATACCTAGATAGAGCTAGCGAAAATCAGTAGCTACCGGTGTCAGCCGCATCGCCAGAAACGATCGCAACGCCCGAGCTGGTGCCGATACGTGTTGCACCGGCGGCAATCATTTTCCCTGCGGTAGCGCGATCGCGCACTGCGCCAGAGGCTTTGACACCCATCTCGCTGCCTACGGTAGCACGCATCAGTTTGACGTGGTCTTCACGAGCGCCGCCTGTGCTGAAACCGGTAGAGGTTTTAACGAAAGCGACATCCAGTTCACGACACATTTCACAAACTACAACGATTTGTTCATCGCTGAGCAGACAGGTTTCCAATATTACCTTCAACGGGATAGCCGCGCAAACTTCACGCACCGCGGCGATATCGGCCTTCACTTCGTCATTCAGGCCGCTTTTCAGCCAACCGACGTTGATCACCATGTCGATTTCCTGGGCGCCAGCGGCAATGGCAGCTTTGGCTTCGAAAGCCTTGGAGACGGTCAAACCAGCCCCCAGAGGGAAGCCGATAACCGAGCATACTTTAACGTTGCTATCCTGCAACAGGTGAGCGGCCAACGGGACATAACCCGAGTTAACGCAAACGGCATAGAAATTATGCTGACGCGCTTCTTCGCACAGTTGGTTGATCTGGCTGTCCGTGGTGTCCATAGCCAGCAGGGTATGGTCGATATAGCGAGCGTAATCAATCTGTTCAGTAGTCATGGTCATTTCCTCTATGGGGGTAAAAACGTTCTGTGGTGTTAGTGATGTTATAATCCTAACATTTCTAACATTGATGTTTCAAGCTGTATTAACAGTAATTTTTAGGGAGAACTGGAGTTTTACAGCAACGTCTAACACAGTGTTTGCTGGAAAATGTTATTTAAATAACATAGACTGTATATTGACAAATCCGTTCACTGTGCAACGGCTGCCCCCTGAGGAAAGAAGATGAAGACGATCATTAATCTGAGCCCTGGATTGTTCGGCATAGAGCCGAATGAAGTGTATCGCGGCGCTGGTTTTACGGTGACCGCGTTTATGTTTCCTGGTGATATCGCCGCGTTGGTGCTGCAAAATCAGCGGGGTACCTTAACGTTGTTGCCCTACCAGGATTTGATGATTTGGGATGCGGTGTTTGATGGCCAGTCTCTCAAAGCAAAAGCCAGCCAGCTGCAGCCTCGACGTAATGATGCCCGTGGCTGTTTTGCCTCTCACCAAGGATTGCCTGCTAATCATGGTCCGGTGATTGATGTCTGGCTGGAAGTCGAAGAGGAAGCGATCGCTATACGAGCCCGCACTGCCGATGGCCCTTGCCGCATCCAACCGGCCGTTCAGCTAGCCGCCAACAGCACACAGTTCAGTATTGAAATGGTGATCGACAACCTGGCCGAGCAGGCTCAGCCATTAAGTTATATGTGCCATATGAACTATGCCTGTGAGGAAGGTGCCGTTTTCCGCCAAAATCTGCCGGGCTGTGCGCTCAATATCCGTGATAATCCGCAGCAGGTCATTTGTTCTGACGATCTCTCGCTATATGTTGATCAGGCCGAGTTCTTTATGCTGGCGCCGTGCGGCAGAAGGTATGTAACCCGTTTTGCCACCGGCCAATTCAGCTATGCCGTCTTACGGCGGCCACGAGCCAACTCGCGAGCGACAGCATTTGTTCAGCCAGCCAGTTGCAGCCCAGAGGTTGCAGCGATACCAATGGCGGTGATGTTAAAAGCGGGGGAGATGCGGGAGTTCCGCGTGACGACCGGTATGCTATAGCTGGCGGGGGCAAGCCCCCGCAGGCAGGTATTACTCCTTGACCCATCCTTTACGGATCGGGAAGGCAAACAGGAAATGGTACAGGCGGGTCAGACGCTGGGCGATGGCATCACCAAACAGGTTCCACACCAATTGGGCAAACAGACAGCCTACGCAACCCACCAGGAAACCGCCCACCATATCCAGTGGCCAGTGCACGCCGAGGAATACCCGGGACCAGGCAATGGCGATTGCCACGACCATCAGCAAAAGTCCGGACCAGGCGCGATGCCAGCACAAGAAGGCCAGGGCGAAGGTGAAGATGGCGGTACCATGATCGCTGGGGAAAGAACTATCTGGTGCATGCGCCAGGAAGGTATAGCCGATACCGGTGACAAACGGGCGCTCATGGGGCAACAGCGCACCGATAGCGGCCGAAGCGCACATGGCAAATAACAGGGCAATGGTCGTTTTGGCTACCACTTCTCGCTGTGCTGCCAGTTGGCCATGTGCCCCCCAGAACCACAGGCCAACAATCAGCAGAGGGATAATGGCGATCAGATCCCGGGCGATGAAAGTGGCAAGATCGATTAACCATTCCGGGCTGGCCGGAGTGGCATTGATCCAGGCGAAAAGAAGATAGTTCAACTGCTCCATTAAGTCTTACCTCGTTTTACGGCGGAAATAGCCGCTAATACACCAATAAACAGCCACCTGGCTGAACCAAACCCACCACCCGGCCCACAGGTTATGGGAAAGAAAATGTGCGCCCCGCATGATCTGGCCAAAGCCCATCAGCATGCCAAGCGTGATGCCGCCCAGCCAGCACCAGTAAGCCAGGCGCGGGCGTTGCGGATAAAACAGAAAGAACAGCGCCATCACGGCGAAGCCGCTGGAAGCGTGGCCACCGGGGAAGCAACGGCCAGGCCCCGGAAACGCTGGCGTGGTGCCAAACAGTGGAAATGACATTGCTTTGCCACCGTACTCCAGCAGATCCCAAGGGCATGAGTGTGCGCTGGTGGCCTTCAGGATCCCCACCACCAACGGCCCAGTGCCGATCAACAGCATGGCGACGATCAGCCTTGCGTTACGGCGATAAATTCCCCAAAACAACGCCAGCACCGCTCCGGCGATCACCGAAATCTTTAACAACCGATGGTTGATCAGATCCAGCCAGTAGTTGTTCTGCCACGGAAAACGCTGGCTGGCGGCGTCATACCAATAATTACTGACTGCCCAATCCAGCTGTTCATTGCGTGACAGCCAGATAAACAACAGTGCAGCCACCAACAGCCCAAAGGCTTGCCAACGGTAAAAGGATGCGGGCAAGGAGTAAAGGGCGTCAGTCTGAATTTGGCTAGTCGTTGAGGATTGATTTAATGACGATTGTTTGGCGTTTGATGGGTTCACACGAAGGCTCATAGGCGGCAATGGATCAGGCTACTGTAATCATTCCGTCTTAAGAAAACCTTAATGGATGGCGAGCGGCTTGGGGACGATATCCAGAATTGACCTATAATTTAACGGCGTAAAGTATGCTAGCGTAATTAGGTATTTAGGTTATGAATTGTAAGGATAAAAAATGAACAAGCTTTCTATGGTAGTGACCAGCCTGCTGATGGCCGCGTCTGTCAACGCCGTTGCTGCAACCACCGCAAGTACTGACGATCTCAATATGCAGCCGTTGGAAAAAGTAGCACCGTTCCCGAAAGCGGAGCCGGGCATGAGCCGGCAGGTCATTTATTTACCCAAGCAGGAGAATGAAGAAAACTTTAAGGTTGAGCTGCTGATTGGCCAAACGCTGGAAGTGGATTGCAACCGCCACATGATGGGCGGCAATCTGGAGAGTAAAACGCTGGCCGGTTGGGGTTACGACTATTTTGTACTGCCGAAGCTCTCGGCTCCGGCCTCTACCATGATGGCTTGCCCGGATAATACCAAGCGTCAGGAGTTCGTTGCCGCTCATCTGGGGGATGCCGCGATGCAGCGCTATAACAGCCGCTTGCCGATCGTGGTTTACGTGCCGAAGGACGTCGAGGTGCGCTATCGCATCTGGTCTGCCAGCGAAAATACTGGCCGTGCGGTAACGAAATAAACGACTGTAGACTCCGCTACGTAGGGGCGCCGCATGCGGCGCCCATCTGAATATTCAATGGCAGCGCCTAGCGGATAATACCGCGCGCCGAGCGTGAGAAGAAAGAAGTAAACCATTGCAGTAGCGGATAGGTTTCGCTCAAGCGCTGCACTTCCTGTTTCACCTCATTGATCGCCAACGCATTGTGATAAAGCATGTTATACAGGGTTTGGATCACCTGCTGTTGCTGCTCACTAAGTGATTGGAAAGCTGCCGCTGAATCGTTTACCCCGATGGGGGCCGCGTGGTTGCCACTGGCACTGACAAAAGGTGGAACATCCTGCACCACGCCGGACTGATGGGCGATATGCGCATGGGCACCCAGCAGACAAAACTGATGTATCGCGCACATATTGCCGATCTGCACAAAATCATCCAGCTCAACATGCCCGGCCAGCCCCGAGTTATCACCGATAACCGTAGTATTGCCGACAATACAATCATGGCCAATGTGGACGTTGTTTAAGAACAGGTTGTCATTACCGATGGTTGTCCGCCGATAGCCTTGAGTGGTGCCGCGATGAATGGTCGCATTCTTGCCGATCCTGTTTCTGTCGCCGATCACCACGTCCGTAGCTTCACCAGCATATTTCAAATCCTGATTCACTTCGCCGATGATGGAAAACTGCCCGATAACGTTATTGCAGCCAATCCGGGTGAGGCCGTTAATGCTTACATGGGAGGCTATTACCGTGTCATCACCAATCTCGACGCCGGCTGCGATGATGCAGAAAGGGCCAATGCTGACGCGCGCACCGATAATCGCCCCCGGTTCAACCAAGCTATTGCTTGCGACCCGGGCAGAGGAAGAAATTGACATTGCGTTATCCTGATGATGGCGCGTGGCGTTTCCGGCACTCAAGGCCAATCATGGGTAAATGATTAAGCCTTAATTTGGATTAATCTGAGAGTAAGCGTCGAATGTGAGGGGAAAGGGGTGGTCGTTGGTGGTCAGGTGATTTTTCTTATCGACAGGGCCGAGTATAAGGAGTTCCCGGGTATATCACACCATCTTATATTTTCTTTATTTTCTGAACTTTTTTGTAATGGAAGATGGGGCAGAGGAGATAAAGGTGAATCGGTTAACCGAGACCGCAGTTGGCTCACAACGTTGGGGCGCTGCCTACAGATTTTGCAGTAGTGCCTGGTGCCGAGATGGATTGTTCCAGCAGTAAAATGACAAGAGGATAAGCAACCACTCTCAGGCTAGACTAGAATTAATAGGTAGGTTATCAGGCTGGGTATTAGGTAATTAGGAGAGCCGACAATATGACTTATCAACATATCGTTATTGCAACCGATCTGAGTGACGATGCCGAGCTGTTAGTGCGAAAGGGGGCTGAATTGGCTGACACACTGCAGGCCAAGCTGTCGTTGATTTATATCGATGAGCAAGCTAACCACTACAGCGAGTTTGGTAGTGGCGAATTCAACTATGCCGATAAGACCTTCTCCGAACGAGTTAAGAATATGCTTAACGCTATCCAGCAGCAGGCGGAGTATCCCATCAGTGAAGTGATCATTGGCCGTGGTGAACTCAGTGAAGCGCTGAATAGTGCCATCCGTGAGAAGGGGATTGATTTGGTGATTTTTGGTCACCACCACGATATGTGGAGCCGTTTGATATCCAGTACGCGCCGCACGATCAACCATATTGCGGTTGATATGCTCGTAGTACCGCTCGAAAAACATTGATGGGGAAACGTTGGATCTGAATGGCGTTGAGAGTGAAAGGCATCACAATAATTAGGTCAGAGCAGTGATTCGCCCATGGATATAGAGGCCGAATCATTGCTTCTCGCCAGCACGCTATTGCCACACCCAAGATCAAGTATATCTTATTGTGTTTTTTAGCTTTTCTGGTGATTGGATGCTGATTTTAACTCCGCCCGCTATTCTGTTATGGTATTGTTCAGCATTATAGCAGGGGCACTTATCTGATTACTTTGTTGATTGAAAGCTTTTCTCCACAAGGTAGTTCAGTACCTTGAGCTCATCATCAAGCAGGTTAGTGGGGATGTTTTTTAGGATTTTATTTCTCACATCGGTTCTTATAAAGAAGAGTGAGGTATTGGAAAAGAAGAAAGGATCCATCAAATAAATCAAAACACCGGCGTTGTAGAGTTCCATATAGTCACTGCCGATAAACGAGGTTTTCTTTACGGCGGTGGTGTATTTTTTAGCTAGAATTGCACTGATAACGCTAAACTGATCGGTTTTCAGTTGTAAGTGTAATGCCGCTAAATTTTTATTCTCATCAAACAAGACAAAAACATCTTTAGTACTTTCAAAAACGATATCACTTCGTTTGTCCTTATTGTTATCGGGTGTTTCTTTATAGATATTCCCTTTCAGTTCGCTGTTAAACCCCACATTTACCGCTTCAGGGTGAGTTATCTTGAACGTATCCTCCGTTGTCTGACCAAACTTCACCGTAAGCGTGCCTGTGCTAGCTGCACTTAAGTGCTCACTAAAAAAGAAGCTGGTTAAAACTAGAAAAAGGTAAGCTAAGAAACTCATTTTCATGATGCAATCCTATAAATCCTTTTGGGATTGTGAAATGACACATAAATAATCATTAAACTGCTAAAATTCGGTGTTTTATTTCTGGTGCTGTTATTGTGTTGGTTTTACATGCTCACCTCCATAGTGTAAATGATATTTATAACCGATGTCAGACGCCCTTTATGGAGCGACAATGCCTCGGTGCTTCACTACGTTGTCATTAAAAGAATAGTGTTGTCAATAACCTCGATAGGTTAAATTCTGTTAGTGTAAAATATGATGTTGCGGATAACGTTATTTGTAACAGAAGTCTCCTCCAGCTTTCACGCACTCCTGCATTCGGTATTTTATATTGCATTAATATAGAAATGCGTTAATTTCTTTTTGGATACTTTGCTCAATGAGTAATATGCTGCTGGTGTAAACGTGCTGATCGGCATTTATGTGTCGTACCGACAGGGTTGAGTATAAGGCGTACCTGAGCGTATCACATCATCTATGTCATCTGCCCAACCAGCATCAATATAAGCTGGGTTAAATGTTGATGCTTGCTGATGCATGAATGGAAAGATTTACAGGCCGGTGTAGTGGAGGTTGTCGGCCTGGGAAAGAATATAACCTAATAGTCCGCGATTGCCTTACCCTAACGTTCGGTGTTGGAAGTGTCAGTGCGTCGAATGAATTAAATTTATATATATCAATCAGTTGATTTATTTAAGGTTTAAGCAAGCTTCGCGTGATCAGCTTGCAATGAAATTAATAGTTGCAAACTGTATATGCATACAGATAATTGAAAGCATCGGAAGAAGGTAGGTGATGTTTTATGAGGAACAACATGAAATTTATCGCAACTGGGCGACATCGAAGTGAGTATCCAGATCCTATAACGTTCACAACTGGAACTTCGCTTACGATAGGGGACATATATGAGGGCGATGAAGGTTGGGATAATTGGTATTTCTGTACCATAGCTAATCATTCCGGTGGATGGGTGCCAGAACAGCTGATAGAACGAAGCGACAAACCTGGCCATGGTATAGCGAAAGATGACTATACGGCCAAAGAACTTGATGTTAATGAAGGAGATGAGTTGCTGGCGATAAAATTCTTAAATGGCTGGGTATGGTGCCAGCGACTCTCGGATCAAGATATTGGCTGGGTACCGAAAAGCATTCTTCAGAACATCAAATAAGGCCGTTATTTTACATCAGAGTCTGAGTGGCGACGGATTTTAGGCTGTGCCCCTCAGTTGATTGTGGCACCGTCGCAGTCCCGAAAGCCCGTGATCAAGGCGGATAGCTCTACGTTCAAGCCCGATAACGCGTAGCACCGACTTGGGCGCATGCTCTCTTCGGGCTGGAGCCATTTGAACTTTCTCCCCGCTTATTTGGGTCACCAAATCTCATGGATCGTACTAGCTAGCGTCCAAATGGCCTTCAGCGTCTCATTACTAACATCGCGATGTGTAAATCAATGGGGGAAGGTCAGGCGTAAATTTCAGGCAACAAAAAACCCGCTAATCTTGAACCTAAAAAGGCGGGACTAACGGGCTCCACAAAATGGGGACATCAAAGAAAAGCAGTGGCACTAATTCAGACTATGTCCCGATCGAAAAGTTCTACCCGTTGCTAGAAAAATAAAAAAATATTTCGCCGTAGCGGCACTTCTCAGATCGCCTTGCTACCCCATTAGTCCTGGCCAGATCACCACGATGAGCGAGCCTGCCAAGGTTAACAACACGTTAGCGATGGCGTAGGTGCCTGCATATCCCAACGCAGGAATATTACTACGTGCAGTGTCACTAATGATTTCCATCGCCGGGGCGCAGGTACGTGCCCCCATAATGGCACCAAATAGCAGGGCACGGTTCATGCGCAGAATGTAGGCACCGAACAGGAAGCAGATCACTACCGGTACCAGGCTGACGATCAAGCCTGCGATCAGCATCTGGCCACCTACTGCGCCAAGGGTATTGCCGATACCTGCCCCTGCGCTCAGGCCCACACCAGCCATAAACACCATCAGGCCGAACTCTTTCACCATATTCAACGCGCCCTGAGGGATATAACCAAAGGTCGGGTGGTTGGCACGCAGGAAGCCCAGCATGATGCCGGACATCAATAGCCCTGCGGCGTTGCCGATACCAAAGGAGAAGCTGCTGGTGAACTGAATGGTGATCTGGCCGATCAGCAGGCCGATGATAAAGAAGGCACAGAACGCCAGCAGATCGGTAACCTGGCTATGAATGGAGATAAAGCCGATCTTCTCTGCCACGCTTTTTACCCGGCGGGCATCGCCGCTAACCTGCAGCACATCGCCTTTGTTCAACACGATGCTGTCATCGATCGGCATTTCAATCTGGCTGCGGATCACGCGGTTGAGGAAGCAGCCATGATCGGTCAGCTTCAACTGGCTCAGGCGCTTGCCTACCGCATTGCTGTTTTTGACCACGATCTCTTCGGTTACGATGCGCATATCCAGCAGATCCCGGTCGAACACTTCCTTACCGTTACGGAAGCTTGGGTCCAGGCGTGCGTGAGCATCAGGGTAGCCGACCAGTGAGATTTCATCCCCGACCTGTAACACCGCATCTCCGTCCGGGTTGGCCAGAATGCCGTTGCGGCGAATTCGTTCGATGTAGCAACCGGTTTGGCGGTAAATACCGAGCTCGCGCAGGTTCTTGCCGTCTGCCCAGGCGACCAGTTCCTGGCCAACGCGATAGGCGCGGATCACCGGCAAATAAACCTTGCGCTGGCTATCGGTATCCAGGCCGCGCTCACGGGCAATTTGTTGGGCAGAGGTAGAGAGATCCTGATGCTGCAGTTTTGGCAGATAACGAGCGCCGAAAATCAGGCTGACCAGGCCAATCAGGTAGGTCAGGGCGTAGCCCAGGCTCAGATGGTCTTGGGCTGCAAGCAGTGCCGGGCCGCTGGTGATGGTATTACGTAGCGTATCGCCTGCACCCACCAATACCGGTGTGGAGGTCATCGAACCGGCGAGCATACCGGCGGTAAGGCCGATATCCCAGTGGAACAGCTTACCGAGTCCGATGGCGATCACCATCGCTGAACCGACCATCACCAGCGCCAGCATGAAGTAGTTTTTGCCGTCGCGGAAAAAAATTGAGAAGAAATTGGGACCCGCTTCAACGCCGACGCAAAAAATAAACAGCATGAAACCGAGGCTTAACGCTTCGGTGTTAATGGCAAAGTGCTGCTGGCCAAGCAACAGCGAGACCACTAAAACGCCAATGGAATTACCGAGTTGAACGGAGCCAAGACGAACCTTTCCGAGGCAGAGCCCCAGGGCGAGTACCACAAACAGTAACAGGATGTAGTTACCGTTTAACAAACTTGCGACGTTTATGTTCACGGGGGATAACTTATTGTTTACCAGTAAGTTCTTGATAAAGAACACTATAAGAGTTAGATTCAGCCATAGAGTATATGGATAAAGCTTAGATAACAACCAACCATCGGAAGGCGATCCGAACCATCGAATGGCGGCGCTTATTCTAGTCGCTATCACGTATGACAGCCAGCATAAAGCTGTGTCGGCATACGTATTTAACCCTTTTTGACCAAGGAAAAAGTTCAGCCAGCGCTGTCGATTTCGGCTGTGTGTCGCAGGGTCGGTGCGATAGGCTGTGTTTTACGATGTAGTCAGCGGTCACATCGCGATATCCGTCATTTTCGGGTATGGAGGGGAGAGGTGGATGGTAAGTTATCGATACTGGGTGGGCATTTTTAGCTGTTTTCTACTGTTTAGTCTGGTTTTTCTGGGCCTGAAGAGCGGTGCCGTCGGCGTGACAGAATCCGAGCATCATGGTGAAACCGGCCTGCTGTTGTTTATTATTCCCGGTTTTATCGCCAGCTATTTGTCGAGCAAGCAGCGTATTCTGTGTCCCTTGCTTGGCGCACTGTGTGCGGTACCGCTGTGTTTACTCATTCGCCACTTTTGGTTGACCCCCGGCCATTCGTTTTGGCAGGAGTTGGCTTATGCGGTCAGCGCCGTATTCTGGTGTGTGTTGGGTGGGATGTTGTATTTATTAATGCGCATGGTGTTCCATGCGTGGCAACAGTTCTATCGGCAGCAAAAACCCTAATCGTAAAAAAGGCCACCTGAGTTCGGTGGCCTTTTTTGTTCGAGCTTGAAGCTTACTGGAACAGGTTCAGGTTTTCTTTGGCGTAGGCTTCAAAATCGGTGCAGCCGCCAATGTGGGTCTGATCGATAAAGATTTGCGGCACGGTTTCTACCGGTTTGCCCACGGTTTTTTCCAAATCGGCCTTGGTGATGCCTTCGGCGTGGATATCAACATAACGGAAGTTGAAATCGTCACGCTCTTCAGTCAATTTCTCTGCCAGCTCTTTAGCACGGACACAGTAAGGACAGCCCGGACGCCCGAAGATTACAGCAAACATGTAACACTCCTAGTCTGTTATTAATCATTAACCGTTATTGTAACGACATTCCTTCCGTCATAAAAAGACTTCAGTTGCGCAATCACTCACGTCATGGCGCTTACTATGCCCGTTGGCTGAGCTAAAAAAAAGCAGGATCTGCCTCTTGGTCTGATTTATAGAACCGATTAATCAACTAGAGCTGTTGCAGCGATGGCGAATTTACTACACTGGACACAGTGAGTCTGGAGAAAAAAATATGCGTTCATTCGGTGACTTACCGCGTTCTGTGCTGGTGCTTGAAGGATTGGGCATGGTGCTGTTGATACTCTCTTATCTGAGTATTCATGACTACGTCCGCTTACCGGGTATGCTGGCTTCGCAGCAGGCGGCGGTTGGCATGATCTTTCTAGGCGTCTTCATGATGGTTCCTGCAGCCGCGTTTTTGGTCTGGCGCGTAGTTCAAGGGTTCGGCCCGCTACTGCGCGGTGGCCAGCCGCCGCAGAACGATCGGCGTACCCCGCCAAAAGATAAACAAGACCAGGGACCGCAAGACTAAACGCGGCTATGGGGAATGCCTGCCAATGCAGGTGATCAACGCCTTTAGGGGTGACGAGTGAAAATTGCCATTCTTTCGCGCGATGGTTCGCTGTACTCATGTAAAAGACTGCGTGAGGCTGCAGAGCAGCGTGGGCACCGTATCGATGTTATCGATCCGCAGTCTTGTTATATGAATATCAACCCGGCGGCACCGAGCATTCATTATCGTGGCCGCCGGTTGGAACATTACGATGCGGTGATCCCGCGTATTGGTTCCGCTATTACCTTTTATGGCACTGCCGTGCTGCGCCAGTTTGAACTGCTCGGCAGCTATCCACTCAATGAGTCAGTGGCCATTACCCGCGCGCGCGACAAACTGCGTTCGCTGCAACTGCTGGCGCGCCAGGGGATTGATCTGCCCATTACCGGCTTTGCGCATTCACCGGATGACACCGGTGATTTGATCGAACTGGTGGGCGGCGCACCGCTGGTGGTGAAGCTGGTTGAAGGGACGCAGGGGATCGGCGTGGTATTGGCCGAAACTCGCCAGGCGGCGGAGAGCGTGATCGACGCCTTTCGTGGCCTGAACGCCCATATCCTGGTGCAGGAGTATATCCGTGAAGCCAATGGCTGTGATATTCGCTGCCTGGTCGTTGGCGGCAGGGTAGTAGCCGCGATTGAACGCCAGGCAAAGCCTGGGGAGTTTCGGTCGAATCTGCACCGTGGCGGCACCGCTCGAAGAGTGCATATTACCGGCAAGGAACGCGCTACGGCGATCAAGGCCGTGGAGACGCTGGGATTGGATGTTGCCGGGGTTGATATCCTCCGTGCCGATCGTGGCCCGCTGGTGATGGAGGTGAATGCGTCACCGGGGTTGGAAGGCGTTGAAACCACCACCGGGTTGGATATTGCCGGCATGATGATCGAGTATATTGAGCAACGAGCCCGGCCTGGCTTTCGTCTGAAATCTGGCGGGTGATAAATGGCGTTTTCCTCTGTCGCGCCAAGCGTATACGGGGGATAGCAGGTGCGGACATGTTGTGCGATGTGACCGTATTAGTGAATTAAGCGGCTTTGATCGTGGCATCTCGATTGAATATTCCGTAAGCTATGCGCCTTTTCATGTCTTTGAACCCTGTGAGGCTGGTAATTTATGGATTCACTCATCGTCCCCGATTTAGCGTTATTACGACGTTGGTTGGATCAGTTGGGGATCTCGTTTTTTGAATGTGACTCTTGCCAGGCGTTACACCTGCCGCACATGCAAAACTTTGACGGCGTATTCGATGCCAAGCTCGATCTGGTGGATAATGTGATCCTGTTTTCCGCGTTGGCCGAAGTGAAGCCAACTGCACTGATCCCGCTGGTGGCCGATCTCAGTCAAATCAATGCCAGTTCGCTGACCATCAAGGCCTTTGTTGATATTCAAGACGATAACTTGCCAAAGCTGATCGTTTGCCAGTCTTTGAGCATTGCCGTGGGCGTGGCCCATGAGCAGTTTGCCCACTTTATGCAACAGGGCGAAGAACAGATCTCGATGGTGATCCTGGAAGCCAGGGCGAACGATCTGCTGTTTATGGGTGAGGAAGAAGAGAACCCGGCTACCGTAGCCAGCCAACCGATGCTGCATTAATCTTCGCTGTACATTATGTGTGCCGCAGATCTGGCGGCACGCAGCCCGAACTTTTCCCCACAAACAGATATCCTGCGTATCTCCCCTGATTGCCAGATATTTATCGTCTTTTAGGGCGTTATTACCGCATCACATACAGCACCCGTGCATAATTAATCGATAAACGGCGTTTTTTACCCTGGAGGCTGGCACCGTCTGGCAACTCCGGTTATGCTGCTGATCTTGCTAAAGGCTCACGCTCCTGTTTGTGACCTCGTGGGCTGGCAGGTGAGAAAATCGCATGCAATCAACTGCATAGCTATTCACTCGCGATCGCAACGATTGCGCTCGGCTAATCAAAGGCGTTGTATCCTCTCAGGATACAAATTTACCCCTTGTTTTGGAGGAAGTTACGGATGGTCACCCAACGTAAAAAGTGGTTATCGGGTGTGGTTGGCGGCTTGCTGATGACGGCTTGCTTCACCGCGTCGGCCGCAGACAATACGCTGCACATCTACAATTGGTCCGACTATATTGCGCCGGATACCCTGGCCAAATTCCAGAAAGAAACCGGTATCAAAGTGGTGTATGACGTCTTTGATTCCAACGAGGTTCTGGAAGGCAAACTGATGGCGGGCAGCACCGGTTATGACTTGGTGGTTCCTTCCTCCAACTTCCTTGAGCGCCAGTCCAAAGCCGGTATTTTTGAAGCGCTGGACAAGAGCAAGATACCTAATTACAAAAACCTTGATCCCGAGATGCTGCAACTGGTTGCGCATAACGACAAAGAGAATAAGTACGGTATCCCTTACATGATGGTGACCACCGGCATTGGCTATAACGTCGATAAGGTCAAAGCGGTGCTGGGTAAAGATGCCCCGGTCGATAGCTGGGATCTGATCCTCAAGCCAGAAAACCTGGAGAAGCTGAAAAGCTGTGGTGTCTCCTTCCTGGATGCGCCAAGCGAAGTCTATGCCACCGTCTTGCACTATTTGGGTAAAGATCCTAACAGCACCAGTGCGGAAGATTACACCGGTGCGGCCAACGATCTGTTGATGAAGCTGCGGCCGAATATCCGCTATTTCCACTCGTCCCAGTACATTAACGATCTGGCTAACGGGGATATTTGCGTGGCCATTGGCTGGTCTGGCGACATCATGCAGGCAGCCAACCGTGCCAAGGAAGCCAAAAACGGCGTCAATGTGGCCTACTCCATCCCAAAAGAAGGGGCGCTGACCTACTTTGACATGTTTGCGATGCCAGCCGATGCCAAAAACAAAGATGCGGCCTACCAGTTCCTGAACTTCCTGCTCAAGCCAGAGGTGATCGCGGATATCAGCAATCACGTGTTTTATGCCAACGCGGTGAAAGACGCCACGCCGCTGGTGAATGCCGAGGTGCGTGATAACCCGAACGTTTACCCGCCGGCAGATATTCGCGCCAAACTGTATACGCTGAACGTACAGTCGCCAAAACTTGACCGTGTAGTTACGCGGGCATGGACTAAAGTTAAAAGCGGGAAGTAAATACCCGATTCTGATGATCGGCAGGCGGGGTTAACCCGCCTGCATTGCCATTTTGGGCCATGGCAATTGCTGTGGTTGTTCGTACTGCTTTAGCCGGAGAGCACCCCGATTGAACGACGTTATCCCTCGTCCGCTAGCCAAATCGCAGAAGGTGTTCACCCCTCTGCTGGAAATCCGTAACCTCACCAAAACCTTTGACGGCCAGAATGCGGTAGAAGACGTCAGCCTGACGATCTACAAGGGCGAAATCTTTGCGCTGTTGGGGCCTTCTGGCTGTGGAAAATCGACGTTGCTGCGCATGTTGGCCGGTTTTGAACAGCCGACGGAAGGGCAAATTGTCCTCGACGGTCAGGACATGTCGCACGTGCCGCCATACCAACGCCCGGTCAATATGATGTTCCAGTCCTATGCGCTGTTCCCCCATATGACGGTGGAGCAGAACATTGCGTTTGGCCTCAAGCAGGACAAAATGCCGCGCGCGGAAATCAACGAGCGCGTCACCGAAATGCTTACGCTAGTGCATATGCAGGAATACGCCAAGCGTAAGCCGCACCAGCTCTCCGGGGGGCAACGCCAGCGTGTGGCACTGGCACGTAGTTTGGCAAAACGACCAAAGCTGTTGCTCCTGGACGAACCAATGGGCGCGTTGGATAAAAAACTGCGCGATCGCATGCAGCTGGAAGTGGTCGATATCCTGGAGCGCGTGGGCGCGACCTGCGTCATGGTCACCCACGATCAGGAAGAAGCGATGACCATGGCTGGCCGTATCGCCATCATGAACCGCGGCAAGTTTGTGCAAATCGGTGAGCCGGAAGAGATCTACGAGCACCCGAACAGCCGTTTCAGCGCCGAGTTTATCGGTTCGGTCAACGTGTTCGATTGCGTGTTGCAGGAGCGGCGAGACGATGCATTGATCCTGCAAAGTCCGGGTTTACGGCATGCGCTTAAGGTCGATCCTGATTCATCGGTGGTAGACGGTGTACCTATTCAGGTCGCTCTGCGCCCGGAAAAGATCATGCTGTGTGAGGAAGTGCCGGAAGACGGCTGCAACTTTGCGGTGGGTGAGGTGGTGAACATCGCCTATCTAGGCGATCTGTCGATCTACCACGTGAAGTTGCTTAGCGGGCAGATGATCAGTGCGCAGTTGCAGAACGGCCATCGCTTCCGCAAAGGCATGCCGACCTGGGGTGATGAAGTGCGCCTATGTTGGGACACCGACAGCTGTGTGGTTCTGACGGTGTAGTTGAGAAAGTGAGGAGTAACTATCATGACATTGCTTTCTGAACGTTCGCCGGAGCCTCCGGCAAAAGTACCCGGCCCGATTAAGGCGTTTATCCAACGTTTGCAGATGGCCCATGGCCGCAAACTGGTGATCGCGCTACCGCTGCTGTGGCTGCTGCTGTTGTTTATGCTGCCGTTCCTGATCGTGTTCAAGATCAGTCTGTCTGAGCTGGCTTTGGCGGTACCGCCTTATACCGATCTGATGAGTTGGGCAGACGGCAAACTCGATATTGCGCTGAACTTTGCCAACTACCTGCAACTGACCGATGACCCGTTATACATCGATGCCTATCTGCAATCCTTGCAGATCGCGGCGGTTTCAACGCTGTGCTGCCTGGTGATCGGCTATCCGCTGGCGTGGGCGGTGGCGCACAGTAAACCGTCGACCCGCAACATCCTGCTGCTGTTGGTGATCCTGCCTTCCTGGACGTCATTCCTGATCCGCGTGTATGCCTGGATGGGGATACTGAAGAACAACGGGGTGTTGAACAACTTCCTGATGTGGCTGGGGGTAATCGATCAGCCATTGGTGATCCTGCATACCAATCTGGCGGTGTATATCGGCATCGTTTATTCCTATCTGCCGTTTATGGTGTTGCCAATTTATACCGCGCTGACGCGCCTTGATTACTCGCTGGTTGAAGCCTCGCTGGATCTGGGGGCCAAGCCGTTGAAAACCTTCTTCAGCGTGATCATGCCGTTAACCCGTGGCGGTATTATTGCCGGCTCGATGCTGGTGTTTATCCCGGCGGTGGGGGAGTTTGTGATCCCGGAACTGCTCGGCGGGCCAGACAGCATCATGATTGGCCGCGTGCTCTGGCAGGAGTTCTTCAATAACCGTGACTGGCCGGTCGCCTCGGCGGTTGCTACCGTGATGCTGCTGTTGCTGATTGTACCTATTCTCTGGTTCCACAAGCACCAGAACAAGGAAATGGGAGGGCAGGGATGAATAACTTGCCGGTAGTGCGCTCACCGTGGCGCATAGCGATTCTGGTGGTTGGTTTCACCTTCCTGTATGCACCGATGCTGATGCTGGTGATCTACTCGTTCAACAGCTCCAAGCTGGTTACCGTATGGGCGGGTTGGTCGTTCCGTTGGTATATCGAACTGTTCCATGATTCGGCGATGATCAGCGCGGTTGGTCTGAGCTTGACCATTGCGGCGGCTTCCGCCACGGCGGCGGTGATCCTCGGCACCATTGCCGCGATGGTGATGGTGCGCTTTGGGCGTTTCCGGGGGTCGACCGGGTTTGCCTTTATGCTCACCGCACCGCTGGTTATGCCAGACGTGATCACCGGTTTGTCGCTGCTGCTGCTGTTTGTGGCGATGGGGCATACCTTTGGTTGGCCTTCTGAGCGCGGGATGTTCACCATCTGGTTGGCGCACGTCACCTTCTGTACTGCCTATGTGTCGGTCGTTATCAGTTCGCGCTTGCGTGAGCTGGATCGTTCAATAGAAGAGGCAGCGATGGATCTGGGTGCTACACCGCTGAAAGTGTTTTCCGTGATCACCTTACCGATGATTGCCCCGGCGCTGATCTCGGGCTGGATGCTGGCGTTTACTCTCTCGTTGGACGATCTGGTGATTGCCAGCTTCGTGGCCGGGCCTGGGGCTACCACCTTGCCAATGCTGGTATTCTCCAGCGTGCGTATGGGGGTTAACCCGGAGATCAACGCCTTGGCAACGCTGATCCTGCTGGTGGTGGGGATCATCGGGTTTATTGCTTGGTGGTTTATGGCGCGGGCGGAAAAACAGCGCGCGCGTGAACTGCAAAGGGCCGCTCGTGGCTGATACTACTGAAGATTAATCGAGCTTTAAGCGCCGCCTGACCGGGCGGCGTTTTATCTTCTACTGCCTGGTAAGTAAGTTTTTATCCGCGTTGGGTGGTACAATCTGCGCCCTCATTGGTCATCCTGAGTTAACGGTTACTATTCATGCATTGCGCTTTGTACTCGGCGGGCACCTGCCGTTCCTGTCAGTGGCTGGAAAAACCTTATCCCCAGCAACTGGAAGAAAAACAACATCATCTGCAATCCTTGCTGGCGGATCGCGATGTCGCGCAGTGGTTAGAACCGGTGACGGGTGAAGAAAGTGCATTTCGCAACAAGGCGAAAATGGTGGTCAGCGGTAGCGTTGAGCGGCCGTTGCTTGGCATGTTGCACCGTGATGGCACGCCGGTAGACCTGTGTGATTGCCCGTTGTACCCGGCCAGCTTTGCTCCGATTTTCGCGGTATTAAAAGAGTTTATCCCTCGTGCCGGGTTAACGCCTTATAACGTGGCGCGCAAACGTGGCGAGCTGAAATATTTACTACTGACGGAAAGCACCTTCAGCGGCGGCCTGATGTTGCGCTTTGTGCTGCGTTCCGAAAGCAAGCTGGCGCAACTGCGTGCGGCCTTGCCTTGGTTACAAGAACAGTTGCCGCAGTTGAAGGTGATCGCCGCCAATATTCAGCCAGTACACATGGCGATCATGGAAGGTGAGCATGAAATCCCGCTGACCGAACAGCAGGCGCTGGAAGAGCGATTCAACCAGGTGCCGTTATACATTCGCCCGCAGAGCTTTTTTCAAACCAATCCGCAGGTGGCCAGCCAGCTGTATGCCACCGCACGGGATTGGGTACGGGCGCTAGGTATCGCCAGCATGTGGGATCTGTTCTGTGGCGTTGGCGGCTTCGGGTTGCATTGCGCACAGCCGCAAACCAGGCTGACCGGCATTGAAATCAGCGCCGAGGCGATAGCCTGTGCCAAACAGTCCGCGCAAACCCTCGGCTTGCAGCAGGTGGATTTCCAGGCGCTGGATTCGACCCGATTTGCTACCGCTGAGGGGGAAGTTCCGGAGTTGGTCTTGGTGAACCCGCCGCGCCGGGGGATTGGCCACGAGCTGTGTGATTATCTCAACCGCATGGCGCCGGGTTATATTCTTTATTCCAGCTGTAATGCGTTAAGTATGGCGAAGGATTTGGCGATGCTGCCGGATTACCGAGTTGAGCGCGTGCAGCTATTTGATATGTTCCCGCATACTGCCCATTACGAAGTGTTGACGCTACTGGTGCGGAAATAATGGCCCTCCAGTGAGGGCCTTTAGTCTAACGGAGGGTATTACTGTGGGAACCACTTATCGTTGATCGCCTTGTAGGTCCCATCCGCCTTGATCGCATCCAGCGCAGCATTCAGCTTGGCCAGTAGTGCCTGATTGTCCGGGCGTACGGCAATGCCCAGGCCGGTGCCAAAGTACTGTGCATCGGTTACATGCTCGCCTACGGCAGCCAGTTCCGGGTTATTCTTCAGCCATTCATTAACCACCGCAGTGTCACCGAACACGCCATCGATACGGCCATTCTTCAACTCCAGCACGGCGTTTTGGTAGCTGTCATAAGACACGGTATTGATTTCCGGGTGCTTGTCCTGCATGTATTTTTGATGCGTGGTGCCGTTTTCCATCCCCAGCTTTTTGCCTTTCAAATCCGCCAGCGTAGTGAACTTGCCTTTCTGAGCAATGACGATAGCCGAGTTGGCATAATAGGGCTGGGTAAAGGTTACCTGCTTGCTACGCTCTGGTGTGATGTCCATACCGGAAATCACCGCGTCATATTTTTTAAATTTCAGCGCGGCGATCAGGCTGTCAAAGGCCTGGTTGGTAAAGGTGCAGTCGGCCTGCATTTGCTTGCACAAGGCCTTGGCCAAATCGATATCAAAACCGACGATCTGGTTATTGGCATCCAGAGATTCAAACGGCGGGTAGGTCGCTGAAGAGGCGAAACGGATGGTGTCTGCGGCGGCAGCGTTAAAGGTGATCCCGGCGAGAAGGGTGGCGGCAAGTAACAGCTTTTTCATCGGTACGGCTCCTGTCGTAAATTTGATTGTTGTCTCGCCACCTTTTTTTCTGACAACGCCCCAAGGGCATTGTGAGTGGCTATGCCGATAACAATGCCATTTAGTGAATGACTATTCAATATAAATGACTAGAAAATTATTTTCGGTCATAAAAAAGCCCTGCGCATGGCAGGGCTAGTTCAGCGAGGCTTGATTCAATTACGACGTTCAAAAGCCAAAGCGCGGCGTTCAACCAAACGCATCAATAACGTCAGCAGGCCATTCACGCACAGATACACAATGCCAGCGGCACCGAACACCATCACGTCATAAGTCCGGCCGTACATCAGTTGGCTATAGCCCATCACTTCCATCAGCGTAATGGTATAGGCAAGCGAGGTGCTCTTGAACACCAGAACCACTTCGTTAGAGTAGGATGACAAGGCACGTTTGAAGGCATACGGCAGCAGAATACGCAGCGTTTGCTTACGTGACATGCCCAGCGCTTCACAGGATTGCCATTGGCCCGCCGGGATAGCGCGTACCGCCCCATGGAACAGCAGGGTGGTGTAGGCCGCACTGTTCAGCGCCAAGGCAATCATCGCGCAGAGCCAAGGTTGCGACAGCAGGTTCCACAACCAGGGATATTCACGGATCGCCGGGAACTGGCCAGGGCCGTAGTAAATCAGGAAGATCTGTACCAGCAACGGCGTACCGGTGAACAACGTAATGTAGACCTTCACCAACTGCGTCAGCACCGGGGTTTTTAACGTCAGGATCACCGTCAGCACCAGCGACATCAGCAAGGCAACAATCAGTGCGACGATCGTCAGCGACAGGCTGGTATGCAAGCCTTTGAGGATTTCGGGGATGAATTCAAGCATCAGGCAGGCCCCCGCTCAAAACGCGTGGTGCGCAGCTCGATCCGCTTAAGGATGTACTGGCTCAGCAGGGTGATAACCAAATAGATTGCTGCCGCAATCACATACCAGGTAAACGGCTCCTGAGTGCGGGTGGCAATGCTTTTGGTCTGCAACATCAAATCGTTAACGCTAATCAACGACACCAGCGCGGTATCTTTCAGCAGCACAAGCCACTGGTTGCCCAGCCCCGGCAGCGCGTGACGCCACATTTGCGGCATGATCAAGCGGAAGAAGATAGCCGTCTTGCTTAGCCCGAGAGCCTGGCCGGATTCCCACTGACCCAGTGGCACCGCTTTCAGTGCCCCACGCAGCGTTTGCGACGCGTAGGCAGAATAGAGCAGGGCCAGGGCGATAACGCCGCACAGGAACGGGCTGACTTCGAAATTGTCGATGGACAGTTGCACCGGTAACTGGAACAGGCCGAAGTTCAGGACGAAGCCGTCGGACAGCATCATCAGCAGTTGTGAAGAGCCGAAGTAGATAAACAGCACCACCAGAATTTCTGGCAAGCCGCGCAGCAGGGTCACCCAGGCGGTGCCGAGCCAACTGACCGCTTTCCAGCGGGATGACTCCCAGACGGCAAACAGCATCGCCAGGATCAGGCCGAGGACCAGGGCACAAACGGCAAGGCCGACGGTCATCCCGGCGGCGCTAGCTAAAGGTTGGATTTCATTCATGGATGATGATTACTGCTGGAACCATTTTTTGTAGATGGTTTCGTAAGTCCCATCCTGCTTGATTTTATCCAGGGCGGCGTTGAATTTGCCCTGCAGTTCGGTATTTTGCAGGCGCATGGCAATGCCCAGACCGCTACCGAAGTAGTCTTTATCGGTCACTTTATCGCCCACGGCGGTCAGCGCAGCGTTTTCTTTCAGCCACTCGTTAACCACGGCGGTATCGCCGAACACCGCATCCACACGGCCATTTTTCAGATCCAGAATGGCATTCTGGTAGCTGTCGTAGCCCACGGTGGTGATTTCCGGGTGTTTATCGGTCAGGAATTTCTGGTGCGTGGTGCCGTTTTGCACGCCAACGCGTTTGCCTTTCAGCGCGGCCACGTCGGCCACTTTGCCTTTCTCGGCAATAAACAGGGCCGAGTTATCGTAGTAAGGCTTGCTGAACAGCACCTGCTTTTCGCGCTCAGGGGTGATATCCATACCGGCCATCACGGCATCGAAACGCTTGAATTTCAGGCTTGGGATCAGGCTGTCGAAGCCTTGGTTAGTAAAGGTACACTCGGCCTGCATCTCTTTACACAGAGCGTTGGCCAGATCGACGTCGAAGCCCTGGATCTTGTTATCCGCCGCGACGAATTCGAACGGAGGGTAGGAAGCTTCGGTAGCGAAACGAATAGTTTCGGCTGCTGAGGCAGAAACGCTGATGCCAGCCAGAACGGCGGCGATTAGTAGTTTTTTCATCGCAAACTCCCTGAGAACAGCAAATATCGCTATTAGTGTGATAAGTAATTGGCAAACTCTACGGTTTGCGGTTGTGCAAAGTGGCTGGCATCGCCCTGTTCGACGATATGGCCATTTTCCATATACACCACGCGGCTGGCGGTTTTACGCGCGACTTCAACCTCATGGGTGACGATCACCTGAGTAATACCGGTGCCCGCCAACTCGCGAATGATGCTGACGATCTGCGCGGTAATTTCCGGATCCAGTGCGGCCGTAGGTTCATCGAACAGCAGCACCTGAGGTTCCATCATCAGCGCACGGGCAATGGCTACGCGCTGTTGTTGGCCACCGGAGAGATGCAGTGGGAAACGGTCGGCAAAATCGGTCAGGCGTAACCGGGTCAGCAACTTGTCGGCACGCGCCATCGCTTGTGCCTTGGTCAGGCCAAGTACGCGGCAGGGCGCTTCGATCAGGTTTTGCACCACGGTCAAATGCGGCCAGAGATTGTACTGCTGGAACACCATGCCCACGTTTTGGCGCAGTTCGCGGATGGATTTCTCCCCCGGTGACTGTTTAAAGTCGAACTGATTGCCCGCGATTTGCAGGTGGCCAGAGCGTGGCATTTCCAGCAGGTTAAGCACCCGCAGCAGCGAACTCTTACCCGCGCCGCTTGGACCAAGCAGCACCAGAGTCTCGCCAGCAGGGCAATCCAGTGTAATGTTAAACAGCGCCTGATGTGCGCCATAAAAGCAGTTGATATCTTTTAGTTGAATACTCATGCGCTGAAATTGAATAGACATTGATGCCGGGAATGGTAACTTCCACAGAATACTTATGCAATCTTTGTGAGTTAAAATTTATTAGTACGTCGCAGAATGACTAAATAATAGCAGAAGATACCGTGAGCGCTGGCTGAATGGCGGATTTGTCGCGTACTCTGTGAGATAGCTAGCTATTTTTCTCAAGGCGATGGAATTTTGAGCGTTTATGAGGGGGAAATTGGCAACCGGGAAGGTGATACACCCGGCTGCCATCTTGGTGTTACTGGTTCTCAAGAACCTGACGCAGCGTACCGCTGGCGGCATGCGGCGGGATGTTGAGGAAGCGGATGTCGTCAACTACCCAGCAGGTGCCTTCACGGACCATCAGCACTTCGTCCTGCCAGTTGATTGCACTGGCACCTTCTTTCTGGTGGGTCAGCTGTACACGCAGCGGGATGTTTTTGGCATCGGTGTTAGGAATGGTGGAGGCGCTGGCAACCGATGCGCTGGTTGGCCCCTGGGCATTGCCAGAGAACAGATCGCCGGTGATGGTGTGTTTGCCAGGGTGCTGAGCGGCACTGACCAGATCCTGATACAGCACCTGGCTCAGGTAAGGCTGCAACTGTGCCAGACGGCTGCTGTCCGGCAGAGCGGTGCTTGGGCCTTGCTGAATGCGCAGGTCATAGAATTTCTGGGCTACCGTATCCGGGCCACCGTCCACGCAGGCGCCAGTGCGGACGCCAACATCCTTAAAGGCCGGTTCGACGGTGGTACAGGCGCTTAAGAACAGGGCCAAGGGTAAAACAACAGCAAGCGTTTTTGTTTTCATCTCATAACCTTATGTAAAAGTCTCTCAACCATGAAGACCGAAAACCACGGGACTAGCCTACAGTATAAAGGCGTTTTTGGTCCTTGCATTGGTGCTGTGTGCCATTGTGCCACAGAACATCCGCTTAAATTAGCTGTCCTACCACAGCAATGATTTGATTTTATAAGGAGTTCTTGATGCAATTGTCCACTACCCACACCCTGGAAGGGTTTACCATCACCGAATATTGCGGCGTAGTTACCGGCGAGGCGATTCTGGGTGCCAATATTTTCCGCGATTTTTTTGCTGGTGTGCGTGATATCGTTGGTGGCCGTTCCGGTGCCTACGAGAAAGAGCTGCGCAAGGCACGTCAGCTGGCCTTTCAGGAGATGCAGGAGCAGGCCAAAGAACTGGGGGCTAACGCGGTAGTCGGCATCGATATCGATTATCAAACCGTGGGTAAAGATAGCACCATGCTGATGGTCAGCGTCAGTGGCACCGCGGTAAAAGTCAGCCGCTAAACGGGGATAACGTGAGATAACCAGGAAGTGAAATGAAAATACCGAGCAGGGAAGCAGTGAACTGCAACTGAAAATCAGCCAACTAACCCAGGTGATGACCTGGTTGCTGATTGGGGGAGCCGCCACGCTGGGAAGGGTGTTGTTTAGTTTCTTTAGCGGCGAGTTCGATCCCATGTATGATTCGATTGAAGGCGCGCTAGGGGCGTCCTGCCTGGCGTCGTGGGGCAAGTGTTATTACGATAGACGCAAGCTGATGCAAACCTTGCAAGCGGCTGAGACTGTACCAGACTCGGTCATCCCCTGATGGCGGCGCATCACTGCGGAAAGGAGCATACTGTGGCCAAGTGGTTGTGGATCGCCGCCATTGGCGTTATGACGGGGTGCCAACAGCAATCCACCAGCACGCTGGTGGATCACGGTAGCTATCAGTTGGAAACCCTGCATCAGGCACCGGGGGCCGATCAGCGTATTCGTTTCCTGGTGATGCATTACACCGCAGAAGACTTTCACTCCTCGCTGAAAACGCTGACGGACGAGCACGTCAGCGCCCATTACTTGCTGCCCGCCCATCCGCCACTGCAGGGCGGTAAACCGGTGGCGTATCAACTGGTGCCCGAAGAGCTGCGAGCTTGGCATGCGGGTGCCAGCAACTGGCGTGGGCGTACCAATTTGAACGATACCTCGATCGGTATTGAGATCGTCAACCGGGGCTTTACGCGTAACTTGCTGGAGACAGACTGGCAGCCTTATACGCCAGAGCAAATTGCGTTACTGATCCAACTTAGCCGCGATATTGTTCAGCGTTACGCGCTGCAACCGACGGACGTCGTAGGGCATAGCGATATCGCCCCGCAGCGCAAACAGGATCCTGGTCCACTCTTCCCATGGCAACAGCTGGCGCAGGCAGGTATTGGTGCCTGGCCGGATGAGCGGGAGGTGGAACGTTACCTGGCAGGTCGTGATAAGCATGAGCCGGTGGCGATGGCATCACTGTTGGAAAAGCTGGCGCGCTACGGCTATGGCGTTGATCCTACATGGGATGCCAAGCAGCAGCGGAATCTGGTAGCGGCGTTTCAGATGCATTTCCGGCCCAGCGATTATCGCGGTGAGCCAGATGCAGAAAGCGAGGCGATTATAGAGGCGTTGCTAAGCAAATACGGAGCTATGCGCTAACGCCAAAAGAAATGCCCTCACGCTCTCCCATAGTGGACCGTTCGAGTTTGCTGAGATTATCTTTTTACTGCCAAATGTGCAGGGACTCTTAGCTCCCTCTCCCTGTGGGAGAGGGTTGGGGTGAGGGGGTTATAGCCCGTGCAGATTACCGTGCTCTTTCAACCAGCGAGCGGTACGGCTAATGCCTTCTTCAAGCGAAACCACGGGTTGATAACCCAGTTCCTGCTGTGCGCGAGTGGTGTTCAGCGTCAGATCGAAATTGAGCTTGGCGACGCTGTAATGGGTCAACACGGGTTCTTTATCGCTTTTACTGCCCAGCTTTTCCATGCCACGAGCCATCATATCGAGCATCGGGTAGGGCACCGAGCGGATGCGGCACTTCATGCCCAACTCATCGATCAGCTGTTGCAGCACGGTGCGTAGCGTGCAGGCTTGCTGGTTGGAGATGTTGTAGGCCCGGCCAGAAGGAGTCTCTTCCTTCACGGTGGCCAGCCACATGGCGTGTACCGCATTATCCAGATAGGTCATATCGACCAGTGCATCCCCGCCACGCGGTAGCAGCAGGCTACCGTAATGTTTGATCATATGCAGCAGGCGCGGCAGCATGATTTTGTCGTGTGGGCCAAATAGCCCCTGTGGGCGCAGGATGGTGAAATGGGTTTGCGGGTTGGACAGCGCCAACTGTTGCACCACCTGTTCCCCGGCGGCCTTGCTGCGGGCAAACTCGTTGGCATAACGAATCGGGCGGAAGTCTTCATCCACATTGCGGTGATGGTGATAATCAAAGTAAATTGCCGGCGACGAAATATGAATGAACCGTTCTACACCGTAGGCCGCAGCCCATTCCCCCAAACGGCGGGTAGCGCGGACGTTGGCCAGTTCGAAGGCTTCTTCCGTGCCCCATGGGGAAGTGAAACCGGAGCAGTGCCACAGCACGTCGACATCCGCCAGCATGGCTTTGGCCTGTGAAGAGATCAGGTTGGTGAGATCGGCATGGATGAATTCGGCACCCATTTTTTCCAGCAGGCAACCCATGGCCTGATTGCGCCCGGTGGCACGTACTTTTATGCCTTGGCGGCGGAGATATTCAACGGCGTTACGGCCTAACCCACTGGTTGCACCGGTGACCAATACCTTCATAACTCACTCTGTTCTCACCAAAAATCAGGATGCTGAGGGCGTTTTAGCGCGCCCCAGCAAATAAGGTGCCATTCTTTCGTGATTTTGTGCGCTATGCAATGAGAAAGGACCTAACCGCAGCAGCAAACTGTGCGGTTGATCGAGAATTCGACTAATGAGGACGCTGGTTATCGTACTCTTCGGCCAATTGGGCAATCCGTTTGGCCATGCCACGGAAAATAAACAGGTGGGCGGGCATCATGACAAACCAGTATAACAGCCCGCTGAAACCGGCAGGATGCCACCAGGCGCGGACATCGAGTTGGCGGCGATCGCCCAGGTCTTTGATGCTGAAGGTCAGGCGACCAAGCCCCGGAGCTTTCATCCCGAACATTAATGCCAGCTGCCGTAATGGCTTCTTGGTGATCACCTTCCAGCCATCGACCAGATCGCCGATTTCCAGGGTGTCACGCTGCGGTCGGCCATAAACGACGCCGTTGCCGAACATATCGTCCATGCGGGCACGGATTTGCCACAGAATGTTGGCGTAGAAGTATCCCTCTTTGCCGCCCAACTGCTGCACGACGTGCCATAGCGCTTCACTGGAGGCCTGGGTATCCAGTTCACAGCCTGCATGTTTGGGGTAGAAACCGTAACCGGGGCGCCAGCGGGCTCGGGCTTCAGGATCGTAACCCCAGTCGGCAGAGTCGACCACCTCGTCTTCGCGGCGTAGCGTTTCCTTCACGGCCTCATCAAAGGTTTGTAGTGGCTGTGGGATCAAGGATTGCAGCGGTTTGCCATCGGCAGGTAAGTCATGGTTCAGCCCCTGAATGAGCGCGCTGGCAATCGAGGTTGGCACAGACGTGATCATGCTGATAAACCATACCGAGATAAAGCGTGTCGGCAGCGGCACCGGGATCAGCCAGCGCTTTTTGCCGCTGATCTTGATAAAGCGCTCGAACAGGGTTTGGTAACTGATGTACTCCGGCCCGGCCACGTCAAAAATCCGGTTTTCCTGCGCCGGATGTTGCAGTAGCTCGGTCAGGTAAGTGAGCAGGTTATCCAGTGCGACCGGGGACGATTTTGACCGCACCCAACGCGGTGGCGTCAGGATCGGCAGGTTATAGACCATATCGCGCATAATTTCGAACGCGGCTGAACCAGGGCCAACCACGATACTGGCGCGCAATTCGGTGACGGGAATGCCGCTTTGACGCAGGATTTCGCCGGTCAGTTTACGGGCGATGAGGTGGGGGGAGCTATTGCCCTCTGGTTGCAGTGCACCAAGGAAAATAACCTGTTTAACGTTGGATCCTCGCAAGGCATCGCGCAGGTTCTCCGCCGCCTGGCGCTCCTTTTCGATAAAATCATCGCCATCGCCCATGCCGTGGATCAGGTAGTAAACGGCATCGATCTGCCATAGCGCCGCCGTTAGCGTTTCTGGGCGATAGACATCCACGTAGCGGCAGCTTACGTGCGGCCAGTTTTGCTCTTCCAACCATTCTATACGGCGTGCTGCGGCGGTGATTTCGTGGCCCTGCTCGGTCAAACGGGGGATCAGGTGTTGGCCAATATAACCGCTGGCTCCAAGAACCAGAATACGTTGGGAGGTCATTGCGCTGCCTTAGTTTATTGATGTTAATGTGAGCATGAACGACAGGATGCCAAATTAGCGGGATAAATGCACTTTATGTATGAGTATCAATAGTTGCATCTGCACGGAGGGCGGTTCACACTACGCGGCGATCAAGCAACGAGCCCATGCCCGATGAAAATCAATTCCCTGTGTTATTTGCTGCTGCTAATTGCTCTGGCTGGCAGCCTGTGTTTTCCCGCTCCGCTGTGGACGTGGCTGCTGCTGGTAAACTTGCTAACCCTGCTGATCTACGGCGTCGATAAGCTGGCCGCCTGCAAAGGCTGGCAACGGGTGCCGGAAATCACCCTGCTGCTGTTCGGCGTGCTGGGCGGTTGGATAGGGGCCATTATCGGGCAACGGATGTTCCGTCATAAAACACAGAAACAGCCGTTCAAAACCTATTTTATTCTCAGCGTAGTGCTGAACCTGCTGCTGATACTGGTTGTGGGTTACTGGCTCTATGGCCGGATGGTGGTTTGAGTTACCGCACTATGCGTCATTAAACGGGCGCCGCATGCGCCGCCCGTTGTCAACAATCTACGTTAAGGTTTCTTCTCGCCAACGACCACCGGCGCATATTCAACCGGCACCCACGCATAGCCTTTGCCTTCGACGCGTACGTGGCCCAGGCCAGGGAACGGTAAGTGCGCTCCGCCAACCCACAGCTTGTTTTCAGCCGCATCGGCAAACACCTTCTGCCGGGTAGCGATCGCCTGTTTGGAGTCCGTGTCAAAGTCCACCGCGACTTCAGGTTTGGCAAACTGCAAAGAGTGGCTGTGGACGATATCCCCCCACAACAGCAGTTTCTGGCCGCCGGAGCTGAACAGGTATGAGGTATGCCCAGGCGTATGGCCCGGTGTCGCTATCACCTCCAACTCAGGAAGTAACTGCTCCCCAGGGCTATAAAGTTTCAGCTTGCCCTGTTCGGCATAAGGGGCCACGGCGTCCTGGGCCATTTTGAACATCGGCTGCGTGTCTTTCGGGGCTTTGGACGCTATCTCTTTACTCAGCCAATAATCGCCATCGGCCTTGGAGGCATAGACAGTAGCGTTAGGGAAGGCGGCTTTGCCCTGATCGGTGATGCCGCAGGCGTGATCGGGGTGCAGGTGCGTCAGCAATATCATATCAACCTGCTCTGGCTGATAACCTGCCGCGCGCAGGTTGTTTTTGATAGCACCCAACGTCGGTCCAAAACACTGCGAGGTACCGGCATCGACCAAAACCAGATGCGTACCGGTATTCACCAGAAACGCGTTAACCGCCGTCTGTATGCCCGACTTGCTGTCGGTAAACATGCGGGCGAACAGCTTTTGCATATCCGGCTCGCTGACACCATGGAACAGCTTGGCGTCCAGTTTGACATAGCCGTCGTACAGCGCTGTCACCTCCAGGTTACCCAACATCATGCGGTAATAGCCGGGAGCCTGTGTCTGCTGTTGGGCCGGCGCTGAGGCGGCGCTGGCTGGCAAGGTAAACATCATTCCACTGCTAGCGAGGGTGAGAGCTAATAACGTCTGGCGCAATTTATGACTCATAGATGATATCCCTTCAGGTTTTGAAACTAGGCTGAGATAACGGGTTTGGCGAGAACCGGGAAGCGGGGCCTCCCGGTGTTACTGCAAAAAATCAAGCGTGCTGCTGCAAGAACTCCCGCCATAGATCGACGACTTTTTGCAGATCCTGGCGGCTAACGTTCAGATGCGTCAGGATACGGGTTAACGGCCCGGCGCTGATCAACACACCACGTTCGCGCATCCAGGGGCCGAGCTTGGCCGCCAGCTCCGGGGATTGGCGTAGGTACAGCACGTTGGTTTGTGCGCCCGGTTCGGCAATATCCACGCCAATGTCACGTAGCTGTTGTTCGAGCCATTTGGCGTTGTCATGATCTTCTTTCAGCCGCTCGACGTTGTGCTCCAGCGCATAGAGCCCGGCCGCCGCCAGAATACCGGCCTGGCGCATACCGCCGCCGGTCATCTTACGCCAGCGGTTGGCACGTTGAATAAACTCTTCGCTACCGCATAGCAGGGAGCCGACCGGTGCACCCAGGCCTTTCGACAGACAAATGGTGAAGGTGTCGCAATACTGGGCGAGGGTTTTCAGCGGTACGTTAAGTGCCACCGCCGCGTTGAAAATGCGCGCGCCGTCAATGTGCAGAGCAAGTTTGTGTTCACGGGTGAACTGCCAGGCCTGTTGCAGATATTCCAGCGGCAGCACGCGGCCGCTGATGGTGTTTTCCAGGCTTAGCAGACGAGTCTTGGCGAAGTGAATATCATCAGGCTTGATGGCGGCGGCGACTTTATCTAACGGCAGCGTGCCATCGGGATTGGCTTCGATCGGCTGTGGCTGAATGCTGCCCAGTACGGCGGCACCACCGGCTTCATATTTGTAGTTATGCGCCTGCTGGCCAACGATATATTCCTCACCACGCTGGCAATGGCTCAGCAGGGCTACCAGGTTGGCCTGGGTGCCGGTAGGCAGGAATAATGCCGCCTCTTTGCCAGAGAGTCTGACCGCTTCAGCCTGGAGGGCGTTGACGGTGGGATCGTCGCCATACACGTCGTCGCCGACGTCAGCCTGAGCCATGGCGGTGCGCATCTCTGCGCTAGGTTGGGTAACGGTGTCACTGCGTAAATCGATAAGCATACGGGTCCTTGGTAGCTGATGAGGAAGTGGCTTTCATCATAACCGGATTAGCGCGGGGCAAAAGCGGAAAATGCAGGGGACAACCAACTTCATTGCCCCCAGAAGCGATTAACGCAGCCAGTTGGTTTTAGCCAGTTCGACAACTTCATCACCCCGGCCATTGATGATGGCGCGCAGCATATACAGGCTGAACCCTTTAGCCTGTTCGAATTTAATCTGCGGCGGCATCGCCAGCTCTTGTTTGGCAGTGACCACGTCGAGCAAGGCCGGGCCAGGATGGGCCAGCATTTCCTGCAATGCCGCGTCCAGCTCGGAGGCCTTTTCTACCCGAATGCCTTTGATGCCTGCCGCATTGGCGATAGCGGCAAAATCCGGGTTGTGCAGATCGGTGCCGTCGGTAAGGTAGCCACCGGCCTTCATCTCCATTGCCACAAAGCCCAGCACGCTGTTATTGAATACCACCACCTTGACCGGCAGCTGCAACTGCGCCAGCGACAGAAAATCCCCCATCAGCATGGTGAAGCCACCGTCACCGCACATGGCGATCACTTGCTTATCCGGTTCGGTGGCCTGGGCACCAATCGCCTGCGGCATGGCGTTGGCCATTGAGCCATGGTTGAACGAACCGAGCAGGCGGCGTTTGCCGTTCATTTTCAAATACCGAGCTGCCCACACCGTCGGCGTGCCGACATCGCAGGTGAAGATGGCGTCATCCGTGGCTGAGTTGCTGATTTGCTGTGCCAGATATTGTGGGTGGATCGGCTGGTCATCGTTAGCTGTAGCCAATCCGTCGAGATCTTTACGCGCTTCCCGGTAATGCTCCAGCGCTTTATCCAGGAACTTGCGGTCGCTCTTGGCTTGCAGCTGCGGCAGCAAGGCGCTGAGCGTCGTTTTGATATCGCCCATTAGCGCCATATTAACCGGACAATGAGCGCCTATGCTGCCGGGGTTGATATCGATCTGAATGATATTGGCATTGCCAGGATAAAACGCCCGATAAGGGAACTGAGTGCCTAGCAGCACCAAGGTATCCGCGTTCATCATGGCGTGGTAGCCGGAGGAGAAACCGATCAGCCCGGTCATGCCGACGCTGTAAGGGTTATCCCATTCGATGTGCTCTTTACCGCGTAGGGCGTGCACAATCGGGGCCTGCAGCAGTTCGGCCAGTTTGACGACTTCGTCATGCGATCCGGCGCAACCGCTGCCGCACATCAGGGTGATATTTTTGGCGCTGTTCAGCGTTTCTGCCAGCTTTTGTAGTTCGCTCATCGGTGGCTGCATCAGTGGGTGCGCAGGCGTATGCCACACCATGCTGGCATCTTCTGGCGCCATTTGCAGGGCGACATCTCCAGGCAGCACGATCACTGAGACACCCCGGTTGAGGATCGCTTTGCGCATGGCGATCTCAAGCACTCGCGGCAGTTGCTCTGGATTGGACACCAGCTCGCAGTAGTGGCTGCATTCGCGGAACAGCTCTTGCGGGTGAGTCTCCTGGAAGTAGCCGCTGCCGATCTCGCTGGAAGGAATATGGGCAGCGATAGCCAGCACCGGAACGTGATTGCGGTGGCAATCGAACAGGCCGTTGATCAGGTGCAGGTTGCCCGGGCCGCAGGAGCCTGCGCAGACCGCCAGTTGGCCGGTGAGCTGCGCTTCGGCACCGGCGGCAAAGGCGGCGACTTCTTCGTGGCGGGTGCCCATCCAGGCGATGGTTCCCATCCGGTGCAGGCTGTCACTCAAGCCGTTGAGCGAATCGCCGGTGACGCCCCAGATCCGTTTTACCCCGGCCTGTTCCAACGTTTTGGCGATCAGCGTGGCTACTGTTTGCTTCATAGTTCCTCCTGTCATTATCCAAAATGAGGGGTACTCGCCCGATTAAAGGCAAACAGAAAGTGTAGAAGGGCATCAGGGAATACGCTTACCGATATGTGCCCCATCGGGAAGATGGGGCAAAGCTTCAGGCGAGGGTGACGTCACTTTGTAGCTGGCAGCTACAGGCTAGCACGTAACCCTGCTCGATTTCCGCCGGGGTTAACGTCATGGTGCTGGTGGTGGTGTATTGGCCGTCGATAATACGGGTTTTGCACGAGCCGCAAACGCCAGCCCGGCAGGCGGCATTGACCGGTAATTTATGGGCTTCTAAAGCGGCGAGCAAGGTGCTGCCGACCGGTACGCGGAATTCACGCAGCGGCTGACCGATGCGCAATGTTAATTGTTCGTTTTTCCCATCATCCAGCTTTGCCGAGGTGTGGAACTGTTCCTGATGGAAGTTGGCAGCGGGGACACCGAGCGCCAGACAAAGCTGCTCAACCTGTTGCATGTATGGGGCCGGGCCGCAGGTCATCACGGTACGTGAGGCGATATCCGGCGCGGCCTGTTGCAGCACCTGTTCATTGATGCGGCCAGACAGGAAGCCGGGCAGTGCATCCTGCTCAGCCATCAATGTCAGTTGCAATTGCGGATGGGCGGCGCATAGCCGTTGCCACTGTTCGGCAAAAATCACATCGGCCGGGGTGCGGACGTTAAAGATCACCCGGATATCGCATTGCGGCTTGTTCACCACCAGCCAGCGGCACATCGACATGATCGGCGTGACGCCACAGCCGGCAGCCAGCATCAGGTAACGATCGCTGGGGTGTTGCACGCAGCTGAATTCTCCCTGGGCGTCTGATAACCAGAGCGTTTGGCCAGGTTTGACCTCTTGCGTCAGCCAGCGTGAGCCGAGGCCATCCGCCAGACAACGTACGCTGATGCTGATAAAAGGACTCAGGCCGGGCGAAGAGGAGAGGGTATAGGCTCGCAGCGTGTCTGCACTGTCGCGAATGCTGACCAATGCAAACTGACCGGGCTGATAAGGATAAAAGTCGTTATTGATCAGGTTCAGCGTCCAGACGTCGGCGGTTTCCTGTTGCAGCGAGTGCACCTGCATCGGGTTGGGGCAAAGTGGGCTGGGTTGGCTCATGGGGCACCTCAAAACAAACGGGGCCGCCGCGATGGGCAGCCCCGGAACAACGGCCTTAGCCGAGAAGGGTTTGCATATCCTGCTCTACGGTGGTGACCGAACGCAGGCCGAATTTTTCATTCAGCACCGCCAACAGATTGTCGGTCAGGAAGGCCGGGGCGCTTGGGCCGGTGACGATATTTTTCACCCCTAGCGACAGCAGCGTCAGCAGAATGACGATCGCTTTCTGCTCGAACCACGACAGCACCAGGCTGAGCGGCAGATCGTTGACCGTGCCACCGACTTTCTCGGCGAGTTTGACCGCCAGCATCACGGCGGAGTAGGCATCGTTACATTGGCCAACGTCCAGCAGGCGCGGTAGCCCTTCCAGCGTGCCGAAGTCCAGCTTGTTGAAGCGGTATTTACCGCACCCCAGCGTCATGATCAGGCAATCTTGCGGCACGCTGCGGGCAAAATCGGTGAAATAGCTGCGTTCGTCACGGCTGCCGTCACAGCCACCCACCAGAAATACGTGGCGCAGTTTTTTCTGTACTACCAGATCAACCACGGTATCGGCGGCGCTGAGCAGTACCTGGCGGCCAAAACCGACGGTGATCAGTTGTTCGATTTCGCTGTAAGGGAAGCCAGCCAACTGCTGAGCTTGAGCGATCACGGTGCTGAAATCATCCCCTTCCAGATGGTTGACACCAGGCCAGCCAACGATGCTACGCGTCCAGATGCGATCGCCATAGTTGCCGACGTTCGGATCGATAATGCAGTTGGAGGTCATGACGATCGAACCCGGGAATTTGGCAAATTCGGTCTGCTGATTTTGCCAGCCACTGCCGTAGTTACCCACCAGGTGCGGGAATTTTTTCAGCTCTGGATAGCCATGGGCCGGTAACATTTCGCCGTGGGTATAAACGTTGACGCCGGTGCCTGCGGTCTGTTCCAGCAGCAAGCGCAGATCTTTCAGATCGTGGCCGGAGATCAGGATCGCCTTGCCTGCCACTGGACGCACGTTGACCGTGGTCGGCTGCGGATCGCCGAAGGCACCGGTTTCGCCGCGATCCAGAATAGCCATCACGCTGAAGTTCATTTTGCCGATGGCCATCGAGTTGTTCAGCAGGGTGTCCAGATCGCTCGGTTGGGTACCCAGCCAGGCCATGAAGGCGTGGTAATCGGCATAGATCTGGTTGTCGAACTGGCCCAGCACATGGGCATGTTCCATATAGGCGGCGGCCCCTTTCAGGCCGTACAGGCACAGCATCCGCAGGCCGTGGATATCGTCGCCTACCTCGGCTTTATCTTTATTGAGGGCAAACTGCGCGGCCTGTTGTAACAGCGCAGGCATATCGTTACCAGCCAGTTGCAGCTGGGCCAGCGGATGATCGACCTGCACGCTGGCGTCGAGCAGGCGGCAGCGAACCGCCAGCGAGTCACGCAGGGCAATGGTGTCACGTGCATAGCCGATAATGCGTTCGGAATCGAAGTTAACGTTGGTCAGCGTAGAGAAGAAGGCGCGTGGGGAGAAACTGTCGACATCATGATCGATAATACCCAATGCACGCGCCTGCAAGGCCCAGGCAGAGAGCCCTTGCAGCGCCGCTATCAACAGATCCTGCAGGTCGGAGGTTTCTGCCGTTTTGCCGCACATCCCTTGAGCGTAGGAGCAGCCGTTACCTGCCGGTGTCCGGATGGTTTGTTCACATTGCACACAGAACATAATCGCTTCCTTTTTTAAAGTTGCATTTATAATGCTTGTTTTGAAGCATAGATCGATGACGCAACCTTAAAAAGGCTTTTGTGATACAACTTTAACAAAGTTTGATTTAGAACAAGTTGGCGTGCGGATGGGAATTATTACGCTTTGACAGCAGGCGCGGCGAGCCGCGCCCGTGGGTATCAGGAGAACAGGGCGATTAACACCGGAGCCAACAGGCTCAGCAAGAATCCGTGCACGATGGCGGGAGGCACCATTTCTATCCCGCCGCTGCGTTGCAGAACCGGCAGGGTGAAATCCATCGAAGTGGCACCACATAAACCTAACGCAGAGGAGCGACTACGGCGCACCAGCGTAGGGAGCAGCATTATTGCCACCAGCTCACGAGCCAGATCGTTGAAGAAGGCGGCGCTGCCCATCACTGGGCCATAGGCGTCGGTGATCAGGATGCCGGAAAGGGAGTACCAGCCAAAACCCGAAGCCATCGCCAAACCGGCTTTCAGCGGCAACCCCAGCAGCAGTGCGGCCACTGCACCACCCGCCAGCGAACTGAGCGCCACCACCACGGCGACCATCATGCCACGGCGATTGAGGGCAATCTGGCGTAGCGTCATCCCACTGTTGCGTAACTGTGCGCCCACCAGAAGCAACAGAAACAGCAGGGCGTATTCACTGCCTTGGCCAGCAAATTGCAGCCAGTGCCACTGGGTGAGTCCCAAGGCAAAGCCACCCACCACCACCCCACAGAGCTTCAGGGATTCCAACGCCATATGCAGGCGTGAAGGCAATGTTTCTTGCTTGTGAGTACTGTGCCAGGGGCGGCGGCGTTCAAACAGCGATAACCACAGAAGATTGGCGCAGAAAATGCACAGAAAAAACACCAGGGTGTACTGAAAGATCAGCATCAGGTTGCTGCTGAGGTTTTCCAGGAATGCCAGGCTGATCCCCATAATGAACAGGATCACATACACCATCCAGCTCAGCAGCCGGTTAATGGCCCGGATCAGGGTGACGCTACGCAAGGGGACAAGATAACCGACAATTAGCGGTATCAGTATAATCAGCAGTCCTGAATACATGTGAAACAAGCGTCCTTTAATCTGGAGGGAATACGGCAAACCTAACACGCTAACCAAAATGGGCGGCGGAGTAAAGTGGCGGATTTACGCGGTTTGCAGCACGCGGTGGCAATGTCTGCTTGACCTGTAATGGCTTTATTGCTCATCCTCAAGGTATCAGGCGAATAAAGGAGTCAGCAGATGTACCTGGAGCGTATTGAGATTGTAGGATTCCGCGGTATCAACCGGCTTTCATTGACGCTGGATGATAATACCGTGCTACTTGGGGAAAATGCCTGGGGCAAGTCCAGCCTGCTGGACGCCATGACCTTTTTGCTGGCCCCCGAACAGACGCTGTACCGCTTTGAAGCCAAAGATTTCTACTTCCCACCTGGCGACGAGGCGGCCAAAGATCGCCATTTGCAGATTATCTTCACCTTTTGTGAAAAGGATACCGGCCATGCGCATCTGCCGCGCTATCGCCATCTTTCGCCGCTGTGGTCGAAGGGGGAAGATAACCTGAGCCGCATCCACTACTGCTGCGTGGGGGAATTAGACGATGATGGCACGGTATGCACCTGGCGGCGTTTTCTTGATGCCGAGGGCAACGCATTGCACCTGCACCATATCGATCAACTGGTGCACGCCCTGATCCGTATTCATCCGGTGCTGCGGCTGCGTGATGCGCGCTTTATTCGCCGCCTGCGGCCCAGCTCACTCAGCGATCGTCTCCCTGCCGATAACGAAGCCTTGGCACAGCAGTTGGATCAACTGACGCGCGAACTGGTGCGCAATCCGCAAAAGTTGACTAACGCCGAACTACGGCAGGGCCTGGCGGCGATGCAGCAACTGCTTGAACACTATTTTGCCGAGCAAGGTTCGCAGATTGCCGGGCCTCGCCATCGTCGCCAGCCGGAACAACAGGCGTGGCGATCGCTAGACAGCATCAACCGCATGATTGCCGAACCTAACAGCCGCAGCATGCGACTGATCCTGCTGGGGATGTTCTCTACGTTACTGCAGGCCAAGGGAAACGTAAAACTCGATCCCCATGCACGGCCATTATTGCTGGTAGAAGACCCGGAAACGCGCTTGCATCCCATCATGCTGTCGGTAGCCTGGGGGTTGCTCAACCAGATGCCGTTGCAACGTATTACCACCACCAACTCCAGCGAGCTGGTGTCGCTGGTGCCGGTGGAGCATATTTGCCGCCTGGTGCGCGAATCGGCCCGGGTTGCCACCTATCGCCTCGGGCCAAAGGGGCTAAGTGCGGAGGATGGGCGGCGCATAGCGTTCCATATCCGCTTTAACCGGCCCGCCTCGCTGTTTGCCCGCTGCTGGCTGCTGGTGGAAGGGGAAACCGAGGTCTGGCTGCTTAACGAACTGGCGCGCCAGTGTGGCTATCGTTTCGAGTCCGAAGGTGTGCGGGTCATTGAGTTTGCCCAATGCGGGCTGAAACCCTTGCTGAAGTTTGCCCGGCGCATGGGCATTGAATGGCACGCCCTGGTGGATGGCGACGAAGCCGGGAAGAAATATGCCAATGCCGTGCGCAGCATGCTGGATAACCACGAGGATAACGAGCGCGATCGTTTGACCGCACTGCCTGCGCCGGATATGGAACATTTCATGTATCGGGAAGGATTCAGCTCGGTTTATCACCGGGTGGCTTCGGTACCGCTAAAGGTACAGATGCCGGTGCGTAAGGTGATCCTCAAGGCGGTGCATCACACTTCAAAACCCGATCTGGCGATTGAGGTGGCCATGCAGGCCGGGGCGTGGGGCACCGACTCGGTGCCACCGTTGTTGAAGAAAATGTTCTCCCGCGTGATGTGGCTGGCGCGGGGCCGGGCGGATTAACAAAAGTGTTTGCTAATCCCCTCTTGAAGCTCATCCAGTAACTGGTAACGGCGGCGATATTCCGCGCGTTTTTTGCTGGCGATGGTTTCCATCGGCTTGCGGCCAATGTGCTCGGGTAACAGGAAATAGCCGTTATCGAGTTGCTTGCCGCCCATGGAAAGCCAGAACTGATCGTAATCGGCATGCAGCTGGCTTTTCTTTTTGTGGTGGTAGCGCCAGTTCTGGTAAATATGGGTGGTGTTGCCTACCGCGATCAACTGCCGGATCCCCAGCTGTTGGGCCAGGTGGCAAATGCCTTCCAACACCAGGCGTTTTGGAAACAGGCCGTGGCAGGCTTTGGTCGTATTCTGGATCTCAGCGTGCGGCACCGTGGAGTTGGCGCCTTGCATACCGCCGATAAATAACGTGGGTTGTTGCTGGTAATTCATCAAGGTGAAGGTCATTTCAGCCAGCATGATCCCTTGGCTATTGCGCAACAGCAGGGTCGTTTCACCCTCTTTATTCAAGTGGTCCAGAGAGGCCAGTTGCAGGCAGATCTGCTCGCCATTTTTGTCCTGTGCACGGCTTAAGGTAAAGGGATGGCTACCCAGTTGGCCGAGGTGCACCTTCAGCGGCATGCGTTGAGAGAGCAGATCGTAGTGATCACGCAGGGCAAAAAGACGGTCGATGCGGCTCATGTTGTTCGCCAGATAGGGGCGATGCAGTTTGCAGGGTAGATTGGGTTGTGCGCTTAAAATCTCATCCAGCAGCGGGTTGGCGGCCAGCGTATTGAGCAGGCTGCGAGTCGTGGGCCAGCACAGTAGCGAACGGCCAAGAAACTTAAGGCGGAATGACGTTTTTTTCCAGGCATTGCTGGGCACTTTCTCGCCGTTGATCAGTGCCGTCATCAGTTGGCTGGCCGGTTTGGCCGATATGAGTGGATAGCTGAGCTGAGACATGATGAAATCCTGGTCTGTGTCTAAATGACTATTTCATCAAGGCTTCACTAAACAGAAGTTCAATACGGTACGGCAAAATTGCCTTGCTCGAAATACGTTGAGCCTTGGTTTAGTTATCGGAAACGCAACATGCTAATTTACTTGGGTTGCCATGGTTGGCAGCCTGAGAATGACAGGAAATAGGTAGGAACAAACATTGACGTGGTTATTCAAAAGTAAGAAACGTGGGTTGCTGGTGTGCGCCGTTCTGGTGGTGCTTGCCGTTGTGGCTTATTGGCACTTTAGCCATCCGGCTCCGGTGGAGTTTAAAACCGTCAAGGTCGCTAAACGCGATCTGGAGCAAAGCGTATTGGCAACCGGCCAACTGGACGCGGTGCGTAAGGTTGATGTGGGGGCTCAGGTCAGCGGACAGTTGGAGAGCCTGAAGGTCGAGATTGGCGATAAGGTGCAAAAAGGCCAACTGCTCGGCATTATCGATCCCGAACAGGCACAAAACAGCATTCGCGAAGGCGAAGCCACGCTGCAGCAACTGCAAGCCCAGCTGCAACAGGCTTTGGCAGAGCAACAACTTGCGGCGGTGACCTTGCAGCGTAACCGCGAACTGGCCAAGGTGCAGGCGGTGTCGCGCCAGGATTTGGATAAATTCACCACTGAGCTGGCGGTAAAAAAAGCGCAGGTTGAAACCACCAGAGCACAGATCGCCAAAAATCAGGCCAGCCTGGATACCGCCAAGATCAATCTCGCTTATACCCGTATCGAAGCGCCGATGGACGGTGATGTGGTTCAGATCACCACCTTGCAGGGCCAGACGGTGATCGCCGCGCAGCAAGCGCCCAACATTCTGACGTTGGCAGACATGAGTAGCATGATGGTGAAGGCCCAGGTTTCCGAGGCGGACGTGATCCACCTCAAGCCGGGGTTGAAAGCCTGGTTTACCGTGCTGGGCGATCCGAGCAAACGGTTTGACGGCGAGCTGAAAGACATTCAGCCCACGCCAGAGAAGGTCAACAATGCCATTTTCTATTATGCGCGTTTCGAAGTGCCAAACCCACAGGGCTTGCTGCGTCTGCAAATGACCGCGCAGGTGCATATTCAGCTGGCTGGCGTCAGCGATGCGCTGGTGATCCCGCTGGCGGCATTGGGGGATCAGATCGCCGATAACCGTTACCACATTTCGGTACTGAAACAGGGCAAGGAAGAGAAGCGCGAAGTTACGATCGGCATTCGCAACAATGTGGATGTGCAGATTGTCAGTGGGTTGCAGGCCGGTGAAGAAGTGATTGTCAGCCGCGGCGGCGCGGAGGCCAGCTGATGACGGCACTGTTAGAACTGAGTGATATCCGGCGTAGCTACCTCTCCGGCGACCAGACCATAGACGTGCTGAAAAACGTCAGTCTGCGCATCAACGCTGGTGAGATGGTGGCGATTATGGGGGCTTCTGGCTCCGGTAAATCGACGCTGATGAACATTCTCGGCTGCCTGGACAAGCCCAGCGCCGGGACTTACCGTGTGGCCGGGCAGGATGTGGCAACGCTTGATGGCGATGCGCTGGCCCAGCTACGGCGCGAGCACTTTGGCTTTATCTTCCAACGCTATCATCTGCTACCCCATCTGAGTGCGGCGCATAACGTGGAGGTGCCTGCGGTTTATGCCGGGCTGGGCAAGGCAGCACGGCGCGAAAGGGCGGCGGCCTTGTTGCAACGTCTGGGGCTGGGGGAACGTATCACCTACCGGCCAAGCCAGCTTTCGGGGGGGCAGCAGCAGCGTGTCAGTATTGCGCGGGCTTTGATGAACGGTGGTCAGGTGATCCTGGCGGATGAACCGACCGGTGCGCTCGACAGCCATTCCGGTGAAGAGGTGATGACGATCCTCAAGCAACTGCGCGAGCAGGGGCACACGGTGATTATCGTCACGCACGATCCGGCGGTAGCGCAGCAGGCAGAGCGGATTATCGAAATCCGCGACGGTGAAATCATCGCCGACTCTCGGCCACAGGCGCAGGGTAACCCGCAGGCCAAAATGCTGGATATGGCTGCGCCAGCGCCTTCCTGGCAGCAGGTAGCTGGCCGTTTCCGTGAGGCGTTGGTGATGGCTTGGCGTGCTATGGCAGCCAACAAGATGCGCACGGCGTTAACCATGTTGGGGATCATCATCGGCATTGCCTCGGTGGTCTCAATCCTGGTGATCGGCGACGCGGCCAAGCAGATGATCCTGGCAGACATCAAATCCATTGGCACCAACACCGTGGACATCTATCCCGGCAAAGACTTTGGTGATGACGATCCCAGCTTCCGCCAGGCGTTGAAGTATGGCGATCTAAGCGCGTTGCGTGAACAACCCTATGTCAGTGCGCTTTCGCCGAATATCAGCAGCAGCATGCGGCTACGGTTTGGCAATATTGATGTGGCCGCCAACGTCGCGGGCGTCGGTGAACAATTTTTCCGAGTTTACGGCATGACGCTTTCCCAGGGGGTAGGCATCGATGCCCTACAGGTGCAATCCCAGGCGCAGGTGGTGGTGATCGACGCCAATACCCAGCGGCGGCTGTTCCCGCATAAAAAAAACGTGGTGGGTGAGGTGATCCTGATCGGCAATATGCCAGCCACGGTGGTTGGTGTGGCCAAGGAAAAGCAGTCGATGTTCGGCAGCAGCAAGGCGCTGAGCGTATGGGTGCCCTATAGCACGATGGCCAATCGCCTGATGGGCAATGACTATTTTGACTCGATCACCGTGCGTATCCGTGAGGGCTATAACAGCCAGGAAGCGGAACAGCAGTTGACGCGGTTGCTGACGCTGCGCCACGGCAAGAAAGACTTCTTCACCTACAACATGGACAGCCTGGTGCAAACCGCGGAGAAAACCACCCGCACGCTGCAACTGTTCCTGACCCTGGTGGCGGTGATTTCGCTGGTGGTTGGCGGGATTGGGGTGATGAATATCATGCTGGTCTCGGTAACGGAAAGGACGCGTGAAATCGGCATTCGCATGGCGGTGGGGGCGCGCTCTGGCGATGTCCTGCAACAGTTCCTGATCGAGGCGGTGCTGGTCTGCCTGGTGGGGGGCGCGCTGGGGATCGCGCTGTCGTTCGCGATTGGCCTGCTGGTGCAATTGGTGATGCCGGGCTGGCAGATCAGCTTCCCGCCGGTCGCCTTGCTAAGTGCGTTCTTGTGTTCCACCGGTATTGGCGTGGTGTTCGGCTATCTGCCGGCACGCAGTGCTGCTCGCTTGAATCCGATTGACGCCTTGGCGCGCGAGTAACGGCAAAAATAAAATGCCAGCCGTATGGCGGCTGGCATTTTGAGTTGACAGTGCAGAAGTGGCTGAAGGGGAGCGTTTAGGCCATTGCCTCGCTTTCCAGCGGCATAATCAGGCTCGCGTGGTTCCCTTTCGGCCCTTGATGTACGTCGAACCTGACCTGTTGGCCCGCTTTCAACGTTCGGTAGCCATCCATTTTAATTGTTGAATAATGCGCGAAGATATCTTCACCGCCGCCTTCCGGGCAGATAAAGCCGAACCCTTTGGCGTTATTGAACCATTTAACAGTACCCGTCTCCATGTTGCTACATCCCTCGCAATGCTATTTTTAAAATGAGATGAATAACTGATCCAGGTGAGTACCAACTGGTCAAAAGACCAACAACTCACAAAATTACACTCTAGAGCAAATGATCAACACGTCAAGGGATCGGCCAATGACCGCGTCGGGCAGTTCACCAAAGTTTGAAGTAGTTAACGCTATTGACATGGTTTGGTAACAGATTGTGGCCGCGATAAGGGTGATTAATCGCGTTGTGCTGCGGCACGTTAACCGCGAAGATGGTAAAATAGTCTTGATACTCCCGTTTGAATAACCCGAACATGGCCCCATATACTGAGGCATGGCAGAGAAGATGAGCAGCAATGGGCAATAGCAACGATTGGCTAAATATTGAACACTTGGCTGAAGAAAAACAAATCGATGCGGTAAAACCGCCGTCAATGTATAAAGTTATACTTAACAACGACGATTACACACCGATGGAATTTGTGATTGACGTTCTGCAAAAGTTCTTTTCTTATGATATTGAACGTGCAACGCAACTGATGCTCACGGTCCACTATCAAGGCAAGGCGATCTGCGGTGTTTTCACCGCTGAGGTCGCGGAAACCAAGGTGGTCCATGTGAACCGTTACGCAAGGGAGAATGAGCATCCGTTGCTCTGTACGCTGGAAAAAGCCTGAAAAGGCAATCTATTGGGGAGGTGCCTATGCTCAATCAAGAATTGGAACTCAGTCTCAACATGGCTTTCGCCAGAGCGCGCGAGCACAGACATGAGTTTATGACCGTGGAGCACCTGTTGCTGGCGTTACTCAGCAACCCTGCCGCGCGCGAAGCGCTCGAGGCTTGTACGGTGGATCTGGCCGCGTTACGCCAGGAGCTGGAAGCCTTTATCGAACAAACCACACCAACGCTGCCCACCAGCGAAGAGGAGCGCGATACTCAGCCGACGCTCAGCTTCCAGCGTGTACTGCAGCGTGCGGTATTCCACGTGCAGTCCTCCGGCCGGAGCGAAGTGAGCGGTGCCAACGTGTTGGTGGCGATCTTCAGCGAACAGGAGTCCCAGGCGGCATACCTGCTGCGTAAACACGACGTCAGCCGTCTGGACGTGGTGAACTTCATTTCACATGGTACACGTAAAGATGAGCCGGGCCAGGCACCTAATGCGGAAAACCCGGTAAACGAAGAGCAGCCTGGAGGGGAAGACCGTATGGAAAACTTCACCACCAACCTCAACCAACTGGCCCGCGTCGGCGGTATCGATCCGCTGATTGGCCGTGACCGTGAACTGGAGCGCGCCATTCAGGTGCTGTGCCGCCGCCGTAAAAACAACCCGCTGCTGGTGGGGGAATCCGGCGTAGGTAAAACCGCCATTGCCGAAGGGCTGGCCTGGCGGATCGTGCAGGGCGACGTGCCAGAGGTGATGGCAGACTGCACCCTCTATTCGCTGGATATTGGCTCATTGCTGGCGGGCACCAAATACCGTGGCGATTTCGAGAAGCGCTTCAAGGCGCTGCTCAAACAGCTGGAGCAGGATAAGAACAGCATCCTGTTTATCGACGAAATTCACACCATCATCGGTGCCGGTGCGGCTTCCGGTGGGCAAGTGGATGCCGCCAACCTGATCAAACCGCTGCTGTCGAGCGGCAAGATCCGGGTGATTGGTTCCACCACCTATCAGGAGTTCAGCAATATTTTCGAAAAAGACCGTGCGCTGGCGCGTCGCTTCCAGAAAATAGACATTACCGAGCCGACGCCGGAAGAGACCATTCAGATCATCAACGGTCTGAAAACCAAGTACGAAGCGCACCATGATGTGCGTTACACCGCTAAAGCGGTTCGTGCTGCGGTAGAGCTGTCGGTGAAATACATCAACGACCGTCATCTGCCGGACAAGGCAATCGACGTGATCGATGAGGCTGGTGCGCGTAGCCGGTTGCTGCCGGTGAACAAGCGTAAGAAAACGGTCAACGTGGCGGATATTGAATCCGTGGTCGCACGTATTGCGCGTATCCCGGAAAAGACCGTCTCTGCCAGCGATCGCGACGTGCTGAGAAGCCTGAGCGACCGCCTGAAAATGCTGGTGTTTGGCCAGGATCCGGCCATCGAGGCGCTGACCGAAGCGATCAAGATGAGCCGTGCCGGTCTGGGCCAGGATCGCAAGCCGGTGGGGTCCTTCCTGTTCGCCGGGCCGACCGGGGTAGGGAAAACCGAGGTTACCGTGCAGCTGGCGAAGGCGCTGGATATCGAATTGTTGCGGTTTGATATGTCCGAATATATGGAACGTCATACCGTCAGCCGTCTGATTGGCGCACCTCCGGGCTACGTCGGTTACGACCAGGGCGGCCTGCTGACCGATGCGGTGATCAAACATCCGCACGCGGTGGTCCTGCTGGATGAAATCGAGAAAGCGCACCCGGACGTGTTCAACCTGCTGTTGCAGGTGATGGACAACGGGACGCTGACCGATAACAACGGCCGTAAAGCAGACTTCCGTAACGTGATCCTGGTGATGACCACCAACGCCGGGGTACGTGAAACCGAACGCAAATCGATTGGCCTGATCGAACAGGACAACAGCATCGACGCGATGGACGAGATCAAGAAGGTGTTTACGCCAGAATTCCGTAACCGTCTGGACAACGTCATCTGGTTCAACCATCTGTCTCCTGCGGTGATCCAGCAGGTGGTCGACAAGTTTATCGTCGAACTGCAGGCGCAGCTGGATGCGAAGGGCGTGTCGATGGAAGTGAGCGACGAAGCGCGTGACTGGCTGTCGGTGAAAGGCTATGACCGTGCGATGGGCGCTCGTCCAATGGCGCGTGTGATGCAGGAAAGCCTGAAAAAACCGCTGGCCAACGAACTGCTGTTTGGCTCACTGGTGGACGGCGGCTCGGTGAAAGTCGAGCTGGACGCAGACAAGAAACAGCTGACTTACCACTTCCTCAGCGCGCAGAAGCGTAAAGCGGATGAAGGTGCGGTGCACTAAGCGGTAGGCTGGTAACGAAAAAGCGATGCCTTGGCATCGCTTCTGATTGATGACAAAGTCCTGGCCGTGAGGCCAGGACTTTGATCTAATAAGGTCAGTGCAAAAAACGGACTGACTGCCATGCTCAAAGAACCTTCTCCCCATCAGTACCAGTTTGAAACCATTACCCTTGATGAACTGGTTCCCGAAGACCATCTGGTTCGTCAAATCGATGCCGCCATCGACTTTGAATTTATCCGCGATGCCGTTGCTCATCTCTATTGCCCCGATAACGGCAGGCCTGCTATCGACCCCGTTCGCCTGATTAAAATGATGCTGCTGGGCTACCTCTTCGGGGTCCCCTCCGAACGCCGTCTGGTCAAGGAAATCCAGGTCAATGTCGCTTACCGCTGGTTCCTGCGTATGGGGTTGACCGAGAAGGTCCCGGACGCCTCAACTCTCAGCCAGAACCGTATCCGTCGCTTCAACAACAGCGATGTCTTCCAGCAGATTTTTGACCATATCGTGTTACAGGCTCTGGGTCAGGGCATGGCCAACGGGCGTGTGCTTTACACCGACAGTACCCACCTGAAAGCCGATGCCAACCCGCGCAAGGCCGTGAATGAACTGCGCCCTGAAGGGGTCAGTGAATACTTCACACAGTTGAATGACGCCGTGGAGGCCGACAGGAAGAAACGCGAAAAAAAGCCGCTACCCGCCGCAAGAAAAACAACCAAAAACGACGCCGTTAAGAACACCAAAGTCAGCACCACCGACCCGGAAAGCGGCTTTATGCACCGGGACAACAAGCCAAAGGGCTTCTTCTATCTGGACCACCGCACGGTGGACGGCAAGCACGGCATCATCATGGATACGCATGTGACACCGGGCAATGTGCACGACAGCCAGCCGTTCATCGGCAGGCTGGCACGGCAGGTGGAGCGGTTCAACCTTGATACGGTCGCCGTGGGTGTGGATGCGGGTTACTTCACCGCAGCGGTGTGCCATCTGACGCAGGAAATGGGTATCACGTTGGTTCCTGGCTATCGCAGACCGCACAAAGGTCAGAATGACTTCCAGAAAAAACACTTCAGATATGACGAGGCGCGTGATGTGTATGTGTGCCCGGCAGACGAGTTGCTGATATACGGCACGACAGACCGCAACGGTTATCGGCATTACCGTTCAGACCCGGCAGTGTGCCAGCGGTGCGAGCAGAGAGGACAGTGCACGCAGAACAGCAAGGCGCAGAAAACGATAACCCGGCACGTCTGGGAGGCGTCAAAAGAAGAGGCCAACAGGTTGCGGCTGACGAAATGGGGCAAAAAGATATACGCCCGGCGCAAGGAAACGGTGGAGAGAAGCTTCGCGGATGCGAAACAGCACCATGGTCATCGATATGCGCGGTTCCGTGGGCTGTCGAAAGTACAAATGCAGTGCCTGCTTGCGGCCACGGCGCAGAATATGAAGAAGATAGCGCTACTGGCGCTACTTTATTGTCTTTACCGGTGGTGGAAAGCCTCTTGGGAAGGCCAGCAAGATGCCTTGGGCGAACAGACGTCGCAAATGAGGTGGTTATGGAAAAATATCGCGATCGCGACCTGCGGTCGCTAAAAAAGAAGAACCCCACCTGAAAATGTGGGGTTCGTCAGCAGTCTGAAGCGATGCCTTGGCATCGCTTTTTTTATACGTGAATTTCACGGCCTACGAAATTGAACCAGGTCGGGGCGAACAGATTCGCCTCAACAAAATGAGTGAGCCCTCTCAGTTTACCTGCGCCAACACAACTCGGTGGAGAACGTTGCTGCGGGGGTAAACGGAAAGGGCTCTTTTGAGGGATCACATCCTCGGTGTCGCCAGTGGCTGGCGACGGGTGAGCCGATTAACGGCTACGGAAGACAATGCGGCCTTTGCTCAGGTCGTACGGGGTCAGCTCTACAGTGACTTTGTCACCCGTCAGGATGCGGATATAGTTTTTGCGCATTTTACCGGAGATATGAGCGGTAACCACGTGCCCGTTTTCCAATTCAACACGGAACATGGTGTTCGGCAGCGTATCAAGAACGGTGCCCTGCATTTCAATATTGTCTTCTTTGGCCATCGAATCCTCTAGGTGTAACTACCTTAGTTTTTAACCGGCAAGATAATGCCGAAAAACCCACATTATGTAAAGGAGTGTCGGTGAACAATGCACCGATTCCACAAAATTAGTCAGTTTGGGAGGGCAGTTCAACCAGCTGTGGGGGTATGACTTGCGCTGTCCAGCATTCCGGCGCTAACACCCTGCGCTGAAGGTTGCTCAACTGCTGCAAAAATTGGCGGCGGGGAATTTCTCTCGCTCCAAGCCGGGCAGTGTGAGCGTTAAGCACCTGACAGTCAACCAATTCTCCTCCATAACCGGCAAAATGGCGGCAAAACGCCCATAAAGCACACTTTGATGCGTTGGTGGTGCGGCTAAACATCGATTCACCGCAGAACAGCGCTCCCTGGGCGACACCGTACAGGCCGCCGACCAGCTCTTCCCCCTGCCACACCTCAATGGAATGGGCGTGCCCAAGGTGATGCAGTTGTAAATAGGCACGCTGTACCTCCTCGCCGATCCAGGTGCCTTCATCGGGGCGGTATGCACAGGCGGCGATCACGGCGGCAAAATCATGATTGAGGGTAATGCGGAACGGCGGGTTGCGCAGGAATCGCTTGAAGCTGCGGCTGACATGGTAATCCGTTGGGAACAGCACCGCTCGAGGGTCCGGTGACCACCATAGGATGGCTTCCCCAGGCGAATACCAGGGGAAGATCCCGCGCTCATAGGCTGCCAGCAGCCGCGCAGGCGTCAAATCGCCACCGATGGCCAGCAGTCCGTTAGGATCGTGCAGGGCGGCCTCTGGTGAGGGAAACGCTACAGACTGCGATGACAGCTTAACAATGCGCATAAAACCTCTTAGCGTCGCCCACAGGCGGTTCTACAGCGATAGATTACTGATACGTTGGTGGAATTGGGCGTAACGGCCAGGCTGGCGCATTAGCGCCGCGTGGCTGCCTTGTTCCACGATACTGCCACCGTCCATCACGCAGATGCGATCGAAATGCTCCAGCCCATAGAGTCTGTGAGTCACCAGAATTAATGTCTTGCCGCGACAATGCTGGCGGAGCAGGGCCAGGATCTGTTGTTCGGTTTCGGCATCCAGCCCTTCGGTTGGCTCATCAAGCAGCAATAGCGGGGCTTGATGCAGCAGGGCACGGGCAATGCCCAGACGGCGTTGCTCACCGCCGGAAAGCTGGCGGCCACCTTCACCCAGCCAGGCATTCAGCCCCTCATTTTCCAGCAGCTTATCCAGACCAACTTGTTGCAGTGCGAGGTTTAAGTCCTCATCGCTGGCCGCAGGTGCGGCGATACGCAGGTTTTCACGCAGCGTGCTGCTGAAGATATGCACCCGCTGGCTCACTACCGTAGTCATGGCGCGCAGCGTAGCTTCATCATAGCTGGCCAATGGTTGGCCGTTGAGCAGGATTTGGCCGCCGTCGGCATTCCAGGCGCGGGTCAGCAATTGCAATAGGGTCGATTTACCACAGCCGGTACGGCCCAACAGCGCGATGTGCTCACCAGCGGCGATGTTCAGCGTCACGTTGTTCAACACCGGCAGCGGCTGGTCGGGATAGGTGAAGGACACCTCGCTCAGTTGCAGTTCTGCGCCCGGCTGTGAGGCTGGGCCACTGGCAGGGAAGGTGACTTCCGGTTGCTGATCGATGATCTGCTTGACCCGGGTCGCCGAAGCGATCACCTGGCCCAGATGTTGGAACGCGGCGGCGACGGGCATCATGGCTTCAAAAGAGGCCAGGGCGGCAAAGGCAAACAGGGCAATCAGGGCCCCGGGTTGGGTATCGCCACCGATCCCCGCAGCGGCAAGCCACATCAATAGCGTAACGGTGAGGCCACTTGCCAGGATCATCAGCGCCTGGGCAATCCCCCCAAGTGAAGCCTGTTGCCACTGACGGCTCTGCCAGCGCTGTTCGGTTGCGTTGAGCTTATGCCGGAAACTGTCCAGCGCACCAAACACCACCAGTTCGGCCTGCCCCTGGAGCCAGGCGGTCAGGTCGGTGCGGTACTGGCTGCGTAACAGGGTCAACTCTCCCCCGATGGGCTTACCTGCGCGATAGAAGACCGGCGGAACGGCCAGCAACAGCAATAACAATATTCCGCCCAGCGTCAGGGCTAACGGAACATCCAGCCAACTGAGGCCGAAGGTGACTACCACAATCACCACCGCAGCGCTGACCATTGGCGAGATAACGCGTAGGTAGAGGTGATCTAGCGTATCAACGTCGGCAACCAGGCGGTTAAGCAGCTCAGCCTGACGGAAGCGGGCAATACCACCCGGTGACAGCGGCAGGATCTTGCGGAAGGTAAATACCCGCAGATGGGACAACACGCGGAAAGTGGCGTCATGGCTGACGACCCGTTCTGCATAACGCCCGGCGGTACGGAAGATTGCCGCGCCCCGTACGCCAGCGGCCGGTAGCATGTAGTTGAAGGTATACAACCCCGCCAACCCGGCGAGCGAAGAGGCGGCCAGGAACCAGCCGGACAGCGCCAGCAGGCCGATACTGGCCAGCAGGGTGACGATAGCCAGCACGATACCCAGTAAAATCAGAAACGTGTGGCGGCGATACAACGCCAGGAATGGCAGCAAAACGCGCATGATTATAGCTCCCCGCTGCGGTGTGCAATCAGTTTGGCAAACAGACCGGGCTGGGCGCTCAGCGTGGCGTAGTTGCCCTGCTGCACGATTTTGCCGCTGTCCATCACCCAAATCTGGTCATAATCTTCGGTATCTTCCAACTGGTGCGTGACCAACAGCGTGGTCTGCTGATGGGAGGCGGCATTCAGCGCCTGCATCACCAAACGTTCGCTGTGGGCGTCCAGGCTGGCCGCAGGTTCATCCAGTAACAGCAAGCGGCGGGGGCTGAGCAGTGCTCGCGCCACGGCCACACGCTGAGCTTGCCCAACGGAAAGGCGGGCAGCGCCATCGCCCAGATCGGTTGCCAATCCCTTCGGTAAATGCGGCAGGAATTCACTGACGTAAGCCTGTTCGACGGCCTGCTGCAATTGGGTTTCGCTGGCCTGTGGGTAGCCGAGCAGAATATTGTCCCGCAGAGTTTGGGCTGGCAGATGGGGGTTTTGCCCCACCCAGCCCAGTTGCTGACGCCAGTTAACCGCATCCAGCTCGCGCAGTTCGATGCCGTTGATCAGCAACGAGCCACGATAGGGCAGGAAGCCCAGCAGCAGATTCAACAACGAACTTTTCCCCGCACCGCTAAGCCCGACTAAGGCAATGCGCCGGTTGGCAGGCAAGGTAAAATCAAGGGGGCCTGCAAGCACTACCCCATTGGGCGAGAGGATTTCCAACTGCTGTGCCCGTATGGTCAGTGGTTCTTCGCTATTTAGCGTTTGAGAGCCATTGCCAACCTGCTCGCCCTCGGCGGCCAGGAAGGTTTCCAGCGCTTCGGCAGCGCCCACGGCCTGGGCTTTGGCATGGTAAAAGGCGCCCAGATCGCGCAGCGGTTGGAAAAACTCCGGTGCCAGGATCAGCACCAGAAAACCGGCAAACAGCGTTACGCCCATGCCATAGCTGCCAAAGTCCAGTTCACCGAGGTAGGAGAAGCCAAAATAGACCGCCACCACGGCGATGGAAATCGAGGCGAAGAACTCCAGCACGGCGGAGGAGAGGAAGGCCAGACGCAGCACTTCCATGGTGCGCTGGCGAAAATCTTCTGAGGATTTGGCAATGTGATCGGTTTCCGCCTGGCCGCGATTAAACAGACGCAGAGTATCCAGGCCGCGCAGGCGATCGAGGAAATTGCCGCTGAGCCTTGCCAGCGCGACAAAGTTACGGCGGTTGGCATCGGCCGCACCCATACCGACCAGTGCCATAAACAGCGGGATCAGTGGGGCGGTAGCCAGCAGGATAAACCCGGCCGCCCAGTTGATCGGGAAGACGGTGATCAGGATCAGCACTGGGATAAACACGGCCAAATACATTTGCGGCAGATAGCGGGAATAGTAATCCTGCATATCCTCAATCTGCTCAACGATGATGCTGGCCCAGCTCCCGGCGGGCTTGCCCTGGATCCAGGCGGGGCCAAGCTGTTGCAGCTTATCCAGCACCTGCGAACGCATACGCTGGCGAATGACCTGCCCGCAGATGAAGCCAACCCGTTCGCGCAGCCAGCTCAGGAAGGCGCGCAGGGCAAAGGTGGCGGCCAACCAGATAAACGACGAAACCAGTTCGCCACGGGGCTGATGTTCAATAATCAGCGCATGGAGCAGTGAGGCCAACAGCCAGGCCTGGGCGACGATCAAAATGCCGCTTGCCAGGCCTAACAGCATGGATAAACGTAGCCAACGCTGCGCCAACGTACTCTGTGTTTTGAGCCAACGGGTTAACTGGTGCTGTCTGGTTTTTTTCATCAGGTGTCTGCGTCGCCGATGCCTGTTGTAGCAGGCTTGGTTAACGTACTGTTAAAAAAGTGTTTGTCTCAGCGGAAAATAAGACAAGTGAACGCTAATGTTACCTCGTCACTCGGTAGACGTGAACTAAATATCCCTTTCATCACTTGGGTAACAGTCACGTTTTTAGCGCGGATGGGGTTGTTTTGAACTTTGAGGGGCGGGGGGATAGAAATAAGGCGGCCAACAGGCCGCCTCGCTATCATTGCTGATGGGGGCTTACTTAACTTCGGCCTGTGCGATACCGTCGAGATAGCGTTCGGCATCCAGTGCGGCCATACAGCCGGTTCCGGCTGAGGTGATCGCCTGGCGGTAAATGTGATCCATGACGTCACCTGCGGCAAATACGCCAGGAATGGAGGTCTGGGTCGCGTTGCCGTGAATACCGGACTGCACCTTGATATAGCCGTTTTCCAGCTCAAGCTGCCCGCCAAAGATCGCGGTGTTCGGGCTGTGACCGATCGCGATAAATACGCCGGCAAGCTCTAACTCTTTGGTTTGCTCAGCGTCTTTGGTGCTGCGTAAGCGCATCCCGGTGACGCCCATCTGATCGCCCAACACTTCGTCCAGCGTGCAGTTCGTATGCAGGATGATGTTGCCGTTCTTCACTTTTTCCATCAGGCGATTGATCAGGATCTTTTCGCTGCGGAAAGTGTCGCGGCGGTGCACCAGGTGAACCTCAGAGGCGATGTTTGACAGATACAGCGCTTCTTCCACGGCGGTGTTGCCACCACCGACTACGGCGACCTTCTGGTTGCGATAGAAGAAACCATCGCAGGTGGCACAGGCGGAGACCCCTTTGCCCTTGAAAGCTTCTTCCGATGGCAGGCCTAAATAACGGGCCGATGCGCCAGTAGCGATAATCAAGGCATCGCAGGTATATTCGCCGCTATCACCCAACAGGCGGAAAGGACGGTTCTGCAGATCGACACTGTTGATATGGTCAAACACGATCTGGGTGTCGAACTTTTCTGCGTGCTCACGCATCCGCTCCATCAGCGCCGGGCCGGTCAAGCCTTCGGCATCGCCTGGCCAGTTCTCGACTTCGGTGGTGGTGGTCAGCTGACCGCCTTGCTCCATACCGGTGATCAATACCGGGTTCAGGTTCGCGCGTGCTGCATAAACCGCTGCGGTGTAGCCAGCCGGGCCAGAGCCCAGGATCAATAATTTGCTATGTTTAGCCGTGCCCATGAATAACCTCGTTTCCCACAATGGCGGACAATGAAACCGATTGTAGGGAAAATACGGCAGTAAAAAAAGCGCCAGGGGATGTTGTTACCGATTTGTTTGATAATCAGCGCCTATTAGCCGCGATTTTATCCTTGGGCTGGGAGAGGTAACAGCAGCAATAATTTTGTACAGCAATGGGTTAAAAATGCGTTTTTTGTCGGGTTTATGTGGGCAACTACCCGGTTTCGGGTAGGGGAAATTCCTAATAAAAAATCAGGTGCTCAGTTTTGCTGGCGGTACGTTCTACTGATTTTAGTTCTTTTACTTTGACAATCCGCTGCGCATTTGCGAAAACATCATTGGAAGAAGAAATTAACCCCGTGTCAGCTGCAAATCGTAGGCATTTTCGCCACCCAGGCAGAATATTGTCGGGGCGCGACGGGTGAGGGAGGGTTTGCCCTGACGGGGTTGATGGATTTCTGAACGTAAATCATTTGAATTCGTTGCCCAGAGGTGACAGACAGGCTGGGCAACGGCGGAAGATGGTAGTGACAAAGAGTGACGAAGCACAAGGGCGGTTGGTATTACGTATCCTGTTCCCTCAGGGGGATGAACCGCTAAACACTGGCATCGGGTCTTCGCTTGGAACAAATCCTTGCACATTGACGTTGGCTAGGGTGTGGCAAGTGCAGGGAAGAACATAAGAGAGACAATAATAATGGTAGATACTAAAAAACGCCCGGGTAAAGATCTCGACCGTATCGATCGCAACATCCTTAATGAGTTGCAGAAGGATGGGCGCATTTCGAACGTCGAACTTTCAAAGCGCGTGGGGTTATCCCCAACCCCTTGTTTGGAGCGTGTGCGCCGTCTTGAGCGTCAAGGCTTCATTCATGGGTATACCGCATTGCTTAACCCGCATTATCTGGACGCTTCCCTGCTGGTCTTCGTGGAAATCACGTTGAACCGCGGTGCGCCGGATGTGTTTGAGCAATTCAACTCTGCGGTACAAAAACTTGAAGAAATTCAGGAGTGTCATCTGGTTTCCGGTGATTTCGACTACCTGTTGAAAACCCGTGTACCAGATATGTCAGCTTATCGTAAGCTGTTGGGCGAAACTCTGTTGCGTTTACCGGGGGTGAATGACACCCGTACTTACGTCGTGATGGAAGAAGTCAAACAGAGTAACCGTCTGGTTATCAAAACACGGTAAGGTGCAGGTGCAAAACCTGATTAAATTCGTTACACTCCTGTTTATTCATACAGTTTTGGCGCCGGGGAAACTTCTCGGCGCCGTTACTCTATCCGTCAACAGGAACCTGGAGTGCCTTTCTTGAGCCAGGAATACACAGAAGATAAAGAAGTTACCCTGAAAAAACTCAGCAGTGGGCGACGTTTGCTCGAGGCTGTGTTGATCGTGGTGGCAATTTTTGCCGTTTACCTTATGGCTGCATTGGTCAGTTTCAATCCTTCCGATCCTAGTTGGTCGCAAACTGCCTGGCATGAGCCTATCCACAATCTGGGCGGCGGGGTAGGCGCATGGTTGGCCGACACGTTGTTCTTCACCTTTGGGGTCCTTGCCTATGCGATCCCACCGATTATGCTGGTGTTGTGCCTGTCTGGTTACCGTCGGCGCGATAACGGCGATTACGTCGATTTCTTTGGGCTCTCGTTACGTTTGATCGGCACATTGGCGCTGGTGCTTACCTCGTGTGGCCTGGCGGCGTTGAACGTTGACGATCTCTATTACTTCGCTTCCGGCGGGGTGATTGGCAGCCTGCTAAGCAATGCCATGTTGCCGTGGTTTAACGGCATTGGCGCCACTTTGGCGCTGCTCGGCATTTGGGCAGTGGGGCTAACGCTGTTCACCGGTTGGTCATGGCTGGTGATTGCGGAAAAAATTGGTGGTGTCGTGCTGGGCGCCGCTACCTTTATGACTAACCGTTCACGCCGTGAAGACCGCTATCACGACGATGACGATGTCGTGTTCGACGATCGCGAAGAAAGCGGCCAACCTGTGGCACCTGCTGCTCTGGCAGTAGATGAGGACGACGCGTTGTTCTCTGCCTCTTCCGTGACCGAAACCGCCGAAGAAGCAGCGCAAGATGCCGCAGATCCTTTATTAAGTGGGTTGCGTGCCAGCGATGATGACCTCCCGCTTGCCGAGCCAGCGCCGGTCGTTACTGATATCCCGGTAATGCCGAAAGCGGCCGTTCAGGCTCCGGTCACCGTTGCCCCGACAGCGCCTGCTTCCATCAATCAGCATCCATTAACCCCTGCGCAGCCACAAGACACGCCGCCGCTGTATTCGTTTGAACTGCCTGAAGAGACACCGGCACCGAGAACGACGCGCGTAACTGAGCCTTATCGTGAGGAACATGAGCCGCGCCTGGGTGACTGGCAGACCCCCGTTACGCCAAAACCAGAGCCGTCACCGTTTGATTTCTCTGCGGCTCAGCGCGATAGCGACGATGTTATTGGCTCAACGGGTTTCAGCGCCAGAGAGGTAGTGAAGCCAGCGGCGGTTGCCGCAGCCACAGCAACCGCTGGCGCGGTGAACAACACCTTCATGCCTGCGTTTACAGCCACCAGTGATGCGAGCTCGCAGATCAAGCAGGGCATCGGCCCGGAACTGCCACGGCCAAATCCGGTGCGTATTCCAACCCGGCGTGAGCTGGCCTCCTACGGCATCAAGCTGCCTTCGCAGCGGATCGCGGAGCAGGAGCAGCGCAACCGTGGGGATGAACCTCAGCCAGAACCGTTCAGCAACCCGCAGGAAGAAGATGAAGTCCTGCAAGAAGCTGCATTGCGTCAAGCCTTTGCCGAACAGCAAAGCCAGCGCTATGGCGAAGAGTATTCGCAAGAACAACAAGATGACGAAGATGCGCAGCGTGAGGCCGAACTCGGTCAGGCATTTGCCGCGCAGCAACAGGCTCGCTATGGCGTAGAAGAACCGCAGCCTCAACCAGAACCGGCTCCGGTAACTCGCCCGGTGGATACCCGCCAGGCCTACAGTTTCTCACCGATGGCGGATCTGGTGGATGACGGCCCAACCGAGCCGCTGTTTACCTTGTCGCCACAGCTTGAAGATAGCATCGAGCTGGAAAGCGAGTTGGAAGACGATGTGCCGTTCGGGCAGTTTGAGCCTGAGGTGCCCGCTTATCAGGCGCCGCGTCCGCAAACTAACCCTGCGCCTGGTTACCAGCCGCAACAGACTTATCAGCCACCCGTTCAGCAGCAACCGCCAGCACCAGCGATGGACAGCCTGATCCATCCATTCCTGATGCGTAATGATATGCCGCTGCAGAAACCGACTACGCCACTGCCAACGCTGGATCTGTTGACCGAGGCCCCGAAAGAGGTCGAACCGGTCGATACCTTTGCGCTGGAACAGAAAGCGCGGCTGGTGGAAGCCAGCCTGGCGGATTACCGCGTCAAGGCCGACGTGGTCGATATTCTGCCTGGCCCGGTCATTACCCGCTTCGAACTGGATTTGGCTCCTGGCGTCAAGGCCGCGCGTATCTCCAACCTGTCGCGCGATCTGGCCCGCTCATTGTCAACTTCCGCCGTGCGTGTGGTGGAGGTGATCCCGGGTAAGCCATACGTCGGCCTGGAACTGCCGAACGTCAAACGGCAAACCGTGTATCTGCGCGAAGTGCTGGATTGCCCAGCCTTCCGCGACAACCCATCGCCTCTGGCGATCGTATTGGGTAAAGATATCGCGGGTCAGCCGGTGGTCGCCGATCTGGGTAAAATGCCGCATCTGCTGGTGGCCGGTACCACCGGTTCCGGTAAGTCGGTTGGGGTCAACGCCATGATCCTCAGCATCCTGTATAAGGCCACGCCGAAAGAAGTGCGCTTTATCATGATCGACCCGAAAATGCTGGAACTGTCGGTCTACGAAGGCATCCCACACCTGCTGACCGATGTGGTTACCGACATGAAAGACGCCGCCAATGCATTGCGTTGGTGCGTGGCAGAGATGGAGCGCCGCTATAAGCTGATGTCTGCCCTGGGAGTTCGTAACCTGGCAGGCTACAACGAGCGAGTCGATCAGGCCGAGGCGATGGGGCGGCCAATCCCGGATCCGTTCTGGAAGCCAAGCGACAGCATGGATATCACGCCGCCGGTGTTGGAAAAAGAGCCGTACATCGTGGTGATGGTGGATGAATTTGCCGATCTGATCATGACGGTGGGCAAAAAGGTTGAAGAGCTGATCGCCCGCCTGGCGCAGAAAGCGCGTGCTGCGGGGATCCACCTGGTGCTGGCAACCCAGCGTCCTTCGGTGGACGTTATCACCGGTTTGATCAAGGCCAACATCCCGACGCGTATCGCCTTTACCGTATCGAGCAAGATCGACTCCCGCACCATTCTCGATCAGGGCGGAGCGGAATCCTTGCTGGGGATGGGTGACATGCTGTATCTGGCGCCGAATTCTTCAATACCGGTGCGTGTGCACGGGGCGTTTGTCCGCGATCAGGAAGTTCATGCCGTGGTCAAAGACTGGAAAGCGCGTGAGCGGCCGCAGTATAAAGAGGGTATTCTCAGCGCCGGTGAAGACGGTGAGGGTGGCGCAGGCGGTGGTCTGGACGGTGACGAAGAGCTGGATCCGCTGTTCGATCAGGCGGTCGAGTTTGTGGTGGATAAACGCCGCGCTTCGATTTCCGGTGTACAGCGTCAGTTCCGCATCGGCTACAACCGCGCCGCGCGTATCATCGAACAGATGGAAGCGCAGGGCATTGTCAGCGAGCAGGGGCATAACGGGAACCGTGAGGTACTTGCCCCGCCACGGCATGATTGATTGCCTTCAGGCGCTGTAACCATCATAAAAGGGCCGCTTTGCGGCCCTTGTGCAAAGAAGCGTAAACCCCTGCTTTATCGGAATCGTGCTCTGGCTGTCGGCCGAGCGCTTCGGGTAGAGTGGAGGTGTTCAGGGTTATATTGACCCAGCTTGCGGTAAACGCATTTCATAAGGTAGCTGAAATAATGAAAAAACTGTTGATGGCCTGTTGTCTGCTTTCGGGATTCGCGTCTACTTCCGTGTTGGCGGATGCTGCGCAAGATTTGCAAAGTCGTCTGGCGAAAGTAAACAGTTTCCATGCCAGCTTCTCCCAATCTGTCACCAGTAGTGACGGCGCTGCTGTGCAGCAAGGGGAAGGCGAATTATGGGTAAAACGCCCCAATCTGTTTAACTGGCACATGACCTCGCCGGATGAGAGCGTGCTGGTTTCGGACGGCGAGACCCTGTGGTTCTACAACCCGTTCGTCGAGCAGGTGACGGCCACCTGGCTGAAGAACGCCACTGGCAATACGCCCTTTATGCTGATCACCCGTAACGATGCTAACGACTGGAAAAAATACAACGTGAAGCAGAAGGGCGATGATTTTGAACTGACGCCAAAGGCCAGCAGCGGTAATCTGAAGCAGTTTGCCATCACCGTGACCAATAGCGGCACCATCAAGAGCTTTGCTGCGGTTGAGCAAGATGGCCAGCGCAGCGCTTATCAGTTGAAGAGCCAGCAGAGCAGCAGCGTTGATGCTGCCAAATTCAAATTTACCCCACCGAAGGGGGTGACGCTGGACGACCAGCGCCAGTGAGGTCTACGTGAGCAACATGTCACTCGATTTTTCCCATAATGAGTTCCAGCCACTGGCCGCGCGTATGCGGCCAACCACGTTGGCACAATACATTGGCCAGCAGCATTTGCTGGCCCCGGGCAAGCCGTTGCCACGCGCCATCGAGGCTGGGCAGTTGCACTCTATGATCCTGTGGGGGCCGCCGGGAACCGGGAAAACGACGCTGGCAGAGTTGATTGGCCGCTATGGCCGGGCCGATGTTGAGCGCATCTCAGCGGTAACCTCCGGCATCAAGGAGATCCGCGAAGCTATCGAGCGCGCCCGGCAAAACCGCGATGCAGGCCGCCGCACCATCCTGTTTGTTGACGAAGTCCACCGCTTCAATAAAAGCCAGCAGGATGCCTTCCTGCCACATATCGAAGACGGCACCATTACCTTCATCGGCGCCACCACGGAAAACCCCTCCTTTGAGCTGAACTCGGCGTTGCTGTCCCGCGCGCGGGTCTATCTGCTCAAAGCGCTGACGGCGGACGACATCGGCCAAGTGCTGGATCAGGCCATGGAAGACAAGGCACGAGGTTTTGGCGATCAAAACATCGCGCTGCCGCCGGAAACCAAGCGCATGCTGTCAGAACTGGTGGGTGGCGATGCCCGCCGCGCCTTGAACAGCCTGGAGATGATGGCCGATATGGCGGAAATCGACGGCAAAGGCATGCGGGTATTAACCCCGGAGCTGCTCAAAGAGGTCTCCGGTGAACGCAGCGCGCGCTTCGATAACAAAGGCGATCGCTATTACGATCTGATTTCAGCGCTGCATAAATCCGTGCGTGGCTCGGCACCGGATGCCGCCTTGTACTGGTATGCACGTATTATTACTGCTGGTGGCGATCCTCTATATGTGGCGCGCCGCCTGTTGGCCATTGCCTCTGAAGACGTTGGCAACGCCGATCCACGCGGAATGCAGGTGGCCATTGCCGCCTGGGATTGCTTCACCCGCGTTGGCCCTGCGGAAGGGGAACGCGCTATTGCACAGGCGATCGTTTATCTGGCCTGTGCGCCAAAAAGCAACGCCGTCTATACCGCCTTTAAAGCCGCCATGCGTGATGCCAAAGAGATGGCGGACTATGACGTGCCGGAGCATCTGCGTAACGCACCGACCAAGCTGATGAAAGAAATGGGTCTGGGCGCAGAATACCGCTATGCCCATGACGAACCCAACGCCTACGCGGCCGGAGAGAGCTATTTCCCGGCGGAAATGGCCACCACGCGCTACTATCATCCAACCTCGCGCGGGCTGGAAGGCAAAATCGGTGAAAAGTTGGCATGGCTGGCTGAGCAGGATCAAAATAGCCAGACAAAACGCTACCGCTAGCGTTGCCGTTGCGGTAAGGTTAGCGGGTATCACACTTCTTTTATGCGGCTATACCGTTGCGGCATAAAACACAATTTCTCTTTCAATAACAACAAGCACAGGATTAGCATGCTCGATCCCAATCTGCTGCGTAATGAGCTAGACGCAGTCGCCGTAAAACTGGCTCGCAGAGGCTTTAAACTCGATCTGGATCTGCTGCGTTCGCAAGAAGAGCGCCGTAAGGTTCTGCAGGTAGAAACTGAAACACTGCAGGCAGAACGTAACTCCCGATCGAAATCCATCGGCGCGGCCAAAGCGCGCGGTGAAGATATCGAGCCACTGCGTCGCGAAGTGAACGAACTGGGTGACAAGCTGGATGCTGCCAAGGCCGCACTGGATAAGCTGCAGAACGAGATCCGTGATTACGCGTTGGTGATGCCGAACGTGCCGGACGATGCGGTGCCGGATGGCAAAGACGATAGCGAAAACCTGGAAATCTGCCGCTGGGGCGAACCGCGTCAGTACGATTTCCCGGTACGCGATCACGTTGAGCTGGGCGAAATGGCCGGTGGGCTGGACTTTGCCGCAGCGGTGAAACTGACCGGTGCGCGCTTTGTGGTAATGAAAGGTCAAATGGCTCGTATGCACCGTGCGTTGGCCCAGTTCATGCTGGATCTGCACACGCAACAACACGGCTATCTGGAAACCTACGTGCCCTATCTGGTGAACCATGCCACGCTGTACGGGACTGGCCAGTTACCGAAGTTTGGTGAAGATCTGTTCCATACCAAACCGCTGGAAGAAGAATCTGAAAGCAGCAACTATGCGCTGATCCCAACTGCGGAAGTGCCAGTCACCAACCTGGTGCGTGACGAGATCCTCGATGAAGAAGATCTGCCACTGAAGATGACCGCGCATACACCATGCTTCCGTTCAGAAGCCGGTTCTTACGGGCGTGACACCCGTGGCCTGATCCGTATGCACCAGTTCGACAAGGTCGAAATGGTCCAGATCGTGCGCCCAGAAGACTCGATGAATGCGCTGGAAGAGTTGACCGGCCATGCGGAGAAAGTGCTGCAGCTGCTGAACCTGCCATATCGTAAAGTGCTGCTGTGCACCGGTGATATCGGTTTTGGTTCCTGTAAAACCTACGATCTGGAAGTGTGGCTGCCTGCGCAGAACACCTATCGCGAGATCTCTTCCTGCTCCAATATGGGAGATTTCCAGGCTCGTCGTATGCAGGCTCGTTGCCGCAGCAAGACCGAGAAGAAGCCACGCCTGGTGCACACGCTGAACGGCTCTGGTTTGGCCGTAGGCCGTACTCTGGTTGCCGTGCTGGAAAACTACCAGCAGGCAGATGGCCGTATTCAGGTGCCAGAAGCATTGCGCCCTTACATGGGCGGCCTGGAATATATCGGTTAACCCACCTCACGGTGGTAACGAAATAGTGTATCGAAAGCGCCTACGGGCGCTTTTTTTGTATGAATGTTTTTTATTTACGAATGAAAGCACCATTTATTGATAGCAGACAAAGTTTCTTACCTCCTTGTGAGTAATATCCTTATCTATGGAGGGGGAATTATTTTTCCACATCAAACCACCCAGCACTAATTCAGCTTCCTCCTGTCTCTGCCGACCAAGGCATGACTTTTCCCGTTGTTCGGGCAAGACCTGGAGTGAGCTATGTCGAAGCAAAAATCTGCAACATCATCCAACGGTATCAGCCGCCGTACGCTAATGAAATCCGGCACGGTAGCGGGTTTGACCCTGGCTGCTGGCGGTTTTTCGTTGCCTTTTAGCCGTCATGCCGTGGCAGAAACGGTCGGCACCGCGGTACAACCCGTGCCGCAGGATAAAGTGGTGTGGGGAGCTTGCTCGGTTAACTGTGGCAGTCGATGCGCCTTGCGGCTGCACGTGCGCGATGATGAAGTTTACTGGGTGGAAACCGACAACACGGGCGATGATGTTTACGGCAACCACCAGGTGCGTGCCTGTCTGCGTGGCCGCTCCATGCGGCGGCGCATGAACCATCCGGAACGACTGAATTACCCGATGAAACGCGTCGGCAAACGTGGCGAAGGCAAATTCAAACGCATCAGTTGGGAAGAGGCTTACAGCGAAATTGCCGCCAACCTGCAACGTATCGTCGCCAAATACGGCAATGAAGCGGTTTATATCAACTACACCTCCGGCATTGTCGGCGGCAATATTACCCGTTCTTCACCCTATGCCTCGCTGGTCGCCCGCCTGATGAACTGTTACGGCGGTTTTCTCAGCCACTATGGCACCTACAGTACTGCCCAGATCGCCTGCGCCATGCCTTATACCTACGGCAGCAATGAAGGTAACAGTACCTCTGATATCGAAAACAGTAAGCTGGTGGTGCTGTTCGGCAACAATCCGGCGGAAACCCGCATGAGTGGCGGTGGTATCACCTACTTTCTGGAGCAGGCACGGGAACGTTCAAACGCGCGCATGATCGTCATCGATCCGCGTTATACGGATACGGCTGCTGGGCGAGAAGATGAGTGGATCCCGATCCGGCCAGGCACTGATGCCGCATTGGTCGCCGGATTGGCGCATGTGTTGATCAGCGAGGATTTGGTCGACCAACCGTTCCTGGATAATTACTGCGTGGGTTACGATGAAAAAACCTTACCCGCCGGTGCACCTGCCAACGGTCATTACAAGGCCTATATTCTGGGGCAGGGCGAGGACGGTGTTGAGAAAACTCCCCAGTGGGCATCGCAAATCACCGGCATTCCGGCCGAGCGCATCATCAAGCTGGCACGTGAGATTGGCAGTGCCAAACCGGCCTATATCTCTCAAGGTTGGGGGCCACAGCGCCAGGCAAATGGTGAGCTCACCTCGCGGGCCATTGCCATGCTACCTATCCTGACCGGCAACGTAGGGATTAACGGCGGTAACAGCGGTGCGCGTGAATCAACCTATACCATCACCATAGAGCGGATGCCGGTGCTGGAAAATCCGGTAAAAACGCAGATTTCCTGCTTCAGTTGGACCGATGCCATCGCCCGTGGCCCGGAAATGACCGCCAAACGTGATGGGGTACGCGGCAAAGACAAGTTGGACGTGCCGATCAAGTTCATCTGGAACTATGCCGGTAACACCATTACCAACCAGCACTCCGATATCAACAAAACCCACGACATTCTGCAGGATGACTCCCAGTGTGAAATGATCGTGGTGCTGGAAAACTTTATGACCTCTTCGGCGAAATACGCCGATATTTTGCTGCCGGATCTGATGACGGTCGAGCAGGAGGACATCATCCCGAACGATTATGCCGGCAATATGGGCTACCTGATTTTTATCCAGCCGGCCACTTCTGCCAAGTTTGAGCGTAAACCTATCTATGAAGTGATGAGCGAGGTGGCGCGTCGCCTTGGGCCTGAGGTACACCAAAAATTTACCGAAGGGCGCACCCAGGAGCAGTGGCTGCAATACCTGTACGCCAAAATGCTGGCGAAGGACCCGCAGCTACCTTCCTATGAAGCCTTGCGCAGCATGGGGATTTACAAGCGTAAAGACCCGAATGGGCACTTTGTGGCCTATAAAAAATTCCGTGACGATCCCGTAGCTAACCCGTTGAAAACGCCTTCAGGCAAGATCGAGATCTATTCTGCCAAGTTGGCAGAGATCGCCAACAGTTGGGAGCTGGAGAAGGACGAGACCATCAGCCCGCTGCCGGTCTACGCCTCAACCTTTGAAGGTTGGGATGATCCGTTGCGTAACACCTACCCGCTGCAAATGTTCGGTTTCCACTATAAGGCCCGGACCCACTCCAGCTACGGCAATATCGATGTGCTGCAGGCGGCTTGCCCGCAGGAAGTCTGGATTAACCCGCTGGATGCCAGCCAGCGCGGCATTGCCAGCGGCGAAACGGTGCGGGTATTCAATGGCCGTGGCGAAGTTCGCGTGGCCGCCAAGGTGACACCGCGCATCATGCCAGGCGTGGTAGCTATGGGGCAAGGAGCCTGGCATCAGGCCAACATGAACGGCGATCGTATCGATCACGGTGCCTGCATGAATACGCTCACCACCCACCGGCCATCGCCGCTGGCGAAAGGTAACCCGCAGCATACCAATCTGATCGAGATCGAAAAGGTATGAAATAATAATCATTATCAACAATGGCAGTGATATCAACTATTTATTGATTGTGAACAAGGTGGAACTACCTATTTAGGAGGATAGTTCCACCTAGAGCAGGTCAAAATAAAAAAACCATTACCTGCCATTTTAAAACCGATCTGCGTAGTTGATTGCAGATTTTCCTGTAGCCATACCCCTGGCTGATTGAAGCAACCCAGAGCGAAATATTATGAGCGAGTCCCCCAAAAAACCTCTAACCGGCTTTCAGTGTTCCAGACGAAAGCTGGTCAAAAATAGTGCCATTGGCGGGCTTGCCCTTGCCGTTGGTGGCGTTTCCCTGCCTTTCAGCCGTCGTGCCAACGCTGAAACCTCTCCGACATCCGCCCTTGCCAAACCCGAAGAAAAAGTGGTGTGGAGTGCTTGTACGGTAAACTGCGGTAGCCGTTGTCCCCTGCGGATGCATGTGGTCGACGGTATGATCAAATATGTCGAAACTGATAATACTGGCAACGATGAGTACCAAGAGTTGCATCAGGTTCGTGCCTGCCTGCGTGGGCGCTCAATGCGCCGCCGCGTGTATAACCCGGACCGCCTGAAGTACCCCATGCTCCGCGTGGGCAAGCGGGGCGAAGGAAAATTCAAGCAGATAAGCTGGGATGAAGCCTACCAGCTTATCGCTGACAACATGAAGCGCATCATCAAAGACTATGGCAATGAAGCCATCTATTTGAACTACGGCACCGGCACCTTGGGGGGCACAATAACCCGCTCTTGGCCACCGGGCTCTACGTTGATCGCGCGTCTGATGAACTGTTGCGGCGGCTATCTGAACCACTATGGTGACTACAGCACCGCGCAGATCGCCATGGGGCTGAATTATACCTATGGCGGTTGGGCGGACGGTAACAGCCCGACGGACATCGAAAACAGCAAGCTGGTGGTGCTGTTCGGCAATAACCCAGGCGAAACCCGCATGAGCGGCGGTGGGGTCACCTACCTGCTGGAGCAGGCGCGTGAGCGTTCGAATGCGCGCATGATTGTGATCGATCCGCGCTACACCGATACCGCTGCCGGTAGGGAAGACGAGTGGATCCCGATTCGTCCTGGCACCGATGCGGCACTGGTTGCCGGGTTGGCGCATGTGTTAATCAGCGAGAACTTGGTCGATCAGCCGTTCCTGGATAAATACTGCGTGGGTTACGACGAAAAAACCTTACCTGCGGGGGCTCCAGCTAATGGGCACTATAAGGCCTATATCCTGGGCCAAGGTGAAGACGGCATTGAGAAAACGCCTGCCTGGGCCTCAAAAATTACCGGTATCCCGGCCGATCGCATCGTCAAACTGGCGCGCGAAATTGGCAGTACCAAACCGGCGTTCATTTCCCAAGGTTGGGGGCCGCAACGCCATGCCAACGGTGAATTGACCTCACGCGCCATCGCCATGTTGCCGATCCTCACCGGTAACGTCGGGATCCATGGCGGTAACACGGGGGCGCGCGAAGGCTCCTACGGCCTGCCGTTTGTTCGGATGCCGACCTTGGAGAATCCGGTTAAAACCAGCATCTCCATGTTTATGTGGACCGATGCCATTCTGCGTGGGCCGGAAATGACCGCCAAGCGTGACGGCGTGCAGGGCAAGGACAAGTTGGACGTGCCGATCAAGTTTATCTGGAACTATGCCAGTAACTGTCTGATCAACCAGCACTCAGAAATCAACCGTACCCATGACATTCTGCAAGACGAGAAGAAGTGCGAGATGATCGTGGTAATCGATAACCACATGACCTCGTCGGCGAAATATGCCGATCTGGTGCTGCCAGATTGCACCGCCTCTGAGCAGATGGACTTTTGCCTGGATGCCTCAAGCGGCAATATGGGCTACGTCATCTTCGCCGATCAGGCGATCAAGCCGCAGTTTGAATGTAAGAACATTTATGAAATGACCAGCGAGATCGCCCGGCGTATGGGGGTTGAGCAGGCCTTCACCGAGGGGCGGACTCAGGAAGAGTGGCTGCGTCACCTTTATCAGCAATCCCGCGAAGCCATTCCGGCGCTACCGGAGTTTGAACAGTTCCTCAAGCAAGGGATCTTCAAGCAGCGCGATCCCGATGGTCACCATGTGGCTTACAAAGCATTCCGGGCCGATCCGCAAGCTAATCCACTGAAAACGCCTTCAGGCAAGATCGAGATCTATTCTGCCCAATTGGCAGAGCTGGCAGCGACTTGGGAATTATCCAAGGACGACGTTATCGATCCGCTGCCAGTGTATGCGGCCGGTTTCGAAAGCCTCGACGATCCGTTAAGCGGCAAGTATCCATTGCAGATGACCGGTTTCCACTACAAGGCCAGAACCCACTCTACCTATGGCAACGTCGACGTGCTGAAGGCCGCTTGCCGCCAGGAGATGTGGATCAACCCGATTGATGCGCAATCCCGCGGCATAGCCAACGGAGACCTGATCCGTATTTACAACGATCGGGGTGAGGTACGTATTAATGCCAAGGTGACGCCGCGCATGTTGCCGGGCGTGGTAGCAATGGGCGAAGGAGCATGGTATGCGCCAGATGGTAGCCGTATCGATCATGCTGGCAGTATCAACGTCTTGACCACCCAGCGGCCGTCGCCGCTGGCCAAGGGCAATCCTTCTCACACCAATCTGGTCCAGGTCGCCAAACTTTAAGGAGTAGCTGATGACTACGCAATATGGATTCTACATTGATTCAAGTCGTTGCACCGGCTGCAAAACCTGCGAGCTGGCCTGCAAAGACTATAAAAACCTGACCCCGGACGTCAGCTTCCGCCGCATCTACGAGTATGCCGGGGGCGACTGGCAGCAGGACGGCGATAGCTGGCACCAGAACGTGTTTGCCTATTACCTGTCGATCGCCTGTAACCACTGCGAAGACCCGGCCTGTACCAAAGTGTGCCCAAGTGGCGCCATGCACAAGCGGGAAGACGGCTTTGTGGTGGTGAACGAAGAGATATGTATCGGTTGCCGCTACTGCCATATGGCTTGCCCATACGGCGCACCGCAGTACAACGAAGCGAAAGGCCACATGACCAAGTGCGATGGCTGCTACGAACGCGTCGCCGTTGGCCAAAAGCCGATTTGTGTCGAGTCCTGCCCGCTGCGTGCCCTGGACTTTGGTCCGATCGACGAACTGCGTAAACAACATGGCACCCTGGCGCAAGTGGCACCGTTACCGGCCGCGCATTTCACCAAACCGTGCATCGTACTGAAACCTAACGCCAACAGCCGCCCGAGTGGTGACACTACCGGCCATCTGGCTAATCCGAAGGAGGTTTAAAATGGGAACGGGATGGCATGAATGGCCGCTGATGGTGTTCACCGTATTAGGGCAGTTTGTGGTGGGCGGCGTCATCGTAATGGGGCTGGCGTTGATCGCCGGTAATCTGACCGATCGCCAGAGCAAGGCGGTACACGGTTCTATGTTTTTCCTGTGGTTGCTGATGGGGATCGCCTTTATCGCCTCCGTGATGCACCTGGGGACGCCGATCAGGGCCTTTAACTCGCTCAATCGCATCGGTGAGTCGGCGTTGAGTAATGAAATCGCCAGCGGTTCGGTATTCTTTGCGGTTGGTGGCCTCTATTGGCTGCTGGCCGTGTTGAAAAAAATGCCGCCGGCGCTGGGTAAAGCCTGGCTGGTGCTTACCATGGTGCTAGGCCTGCTGTTTGTCTACGCCATGACGCGTGTCTACCAGATTGATACCGTACCGACTTGGCACAACGGTTACACCACGCTGAACTTCTTCCTGTCGGTGTTTATCGGCGGGCCGCTGTTGGGCGTGTTGCTGCTGCGGGCCGCCGGTCTGCAAGTGGCTGGTCGTGGTCAACTGATGATGATCAGCGTGCTGGCGCTGCTGCTTAGCCTGTGCTCGGCGCTGTTGCAGGGCAGTGAGTTGGCGACCATCAGCAGCTCGGTACAGCAGGCGTCGGCGCTGATCCCGGAATACGGTCAACTGATGGTATGGCGGCTGGTATTGCTGGTTCTCGGCCTGGGTTGCTGGATTTGCCCGCAGTTGCGCCGTGGTAACGCCAGTGTCATGGGGTTGATCTTGGGCTTTGTGTTAGTCTTTGCCGGTGAGTTGATTGGCCGTGGCGTGTTCTACGGCCTGCATATGACCGTTGGCATGGCCGTGGCTGGCTAACGTTAATCTGGGCGCGGCCTAGCTGCGCCCCTGGAGAAGCCCCAAGTTATGATGCTTGAAAAAATTGCCCTGACTGGCCGTGTGCTAGGTGTTTTATTGTATGCCCCACCGGAGAGCAAAGAGTGCCAGCCTTTACTGGACTCCCTGGCCGACCCGCAGTGGTTGACCGAATGGCCTTATGAAGGCGCTCAAGAGGCAGCAGCCCTGATTGCGGAAGGTTTGACTGGAAACCAGCCAGAGACGCTGTCAGAAGCTTATCAACGCCTGTTTGTTGGCCCGCATACGCTGGTTGCTCCGCCTTGGGGCTCGGTCTATCTGGATAGAGAGAGCGTGCTGTTTGGTGATTCGACGCTGCGCCTGCGCCAATGGCTGCGGGTGAACGGTATCGAAGCCCAGCGCGACCAGAATGAACCGGAAGACCATATTGGCACTTTGCTGATGATGGCGGCCTGGTTGGCCGAAGAAAAGCAGCACAAAATGATTTCCGGGCTGATTGCGCTGCACATTCTTCCGTGGGCTCCGCGTTATCTGGAGCTGCTGCAGCAACATGCCGGACATCCGTTCTATCAAGGTGTGGCTCAGCTGGCACAAATCACGCTGGCAGCCTGGGCGGAAGAGTGCCCGTCACCGGTGCCGAGCCTGGAGCTGTATTTCTAATGAACAACGACCAGCAGTTATCTGCGCAAGGCAATAGCCGCCGCCGGTTGCTGACTGGTTGGCTGGATCGTAGTAAAGCCTTGCCGGAACAGGATACGCCTTCTGTGACATTGCCTGCGGTGGCTCGTCCACCTCAGGCTTTGCCGGAGGCGTTGTTCAGCGCGTTGTGCAACGGCTGTGGCGGTTGCGTGAGCAGTTGCCCGTACGGTTTATTGAACCTCGAGCAAGGCAAGCCGGTATTGAGCATCGATTTCACCGAGTGTGATGTCTGCCGCAAATGCACCGCCGCCTGCCAAACCGGGGCGCTGCGTGACAAAATGCCCTGCGACACGCTGCTGCGCCCGCAAATCAGCCATAGCTGCCTGGGGCGCCAGGACAGTTGCCGGATGTGTACCATCAACTGCCCGCAACAGGCTTTATCCTTCCAGCTTTCTGAAAACGGTGCCCGCCAATTGCAGTGTGACGATACGCTGTGTAATGGCTGCGGGCTGTGCAAGCTATCCTGCTTTCACGGGCATATTTCCCTGGCAGCTTCGGGTGAAAAATCGTTGCCGGAACAGCTATAAAGCCAGTTTTAACCCGTTGTTAAACATATTGTGCGATCGCCCGTTAACCGCCGATTGACTTTTTTATCGCCAGTGGCATGATGCGCGCACTCTACTCTGTCTGTTCGGTTTCAATTTCACTATGTCCGCATATTCTCGCCCAGTGCTTATGTTGCTCTGCGGCCTATTGCTGCTTACGGTTTCCATCGCCGTTTTGAACACTTTGGTTCCCCTCTGGTTAACCCATGCTCAATTGCCAACCTGGCAAGTGGGAGTGGTCAGTTCGTCTTACTTTACCGGGAACCTGATGGGAACGCTGGTGGCGGGCAAACTGATCAAGCGGATTGGCTTTACCCGCAGCTATCATCTTGCCTGTCTGGTCTTTGCCTTCGCTACCGTGGGTATGGTGCTGTCGCTGGACTTCTGGAGCTGGATCGGCTGGCGCTTCTTTGCCGGGGTAGGGTGTGCCTGGATTTGGGTGATCGTTGAAAGCGCGCTGTTGCGCAGCGGTAATTTGAGTAACCGTGGCCAACTGTTGGCGGCGTATATGATAGTTTACTACCTCGGTACGGTTGCGGGGCAGTTGCTGCTAAGCAGTGTTTCAACCGAGCTGCTGGATGTGGTGCCGTGGGTGACCGCCGTTGTTATGGCCGCTATGTTGCCGATGCTGTTTGCGCGGGTTAATAACCAAGATGACGAGCCACAGCAGGCCTCAATCTGGCAGATGTTTAAACGTCGTGACGCCCGGTTGGGCATCAACGGCTGTATTATCTCGGGGATCGTGCTGGGCTCGCTGTACGGCCTGATGCCGCTGTATTTAAACCATCAGGGGATGAGTGATGCCAACGTGGGTTACTGGATGGCGCTGCTGGTCAGTTCCGGCATCGTGGGTCAGTGGCCTATAGGGCGTTTGGCCGATCGCTATGGCCGCCTGTTGGTGCTGCGCATTCAGGTGTTCGTGGTGATCCTTGCCAGCATCGCGATGCTGGGTAACTATGCAATGGCTCCGGCGCTGTTTATTCTGGGCTGTGCTGGTTTTACCTTATACCCGGTGGCGATGTCCTGGGCCTGCGAAAAGGTGCTGCCGCATCAGTTGGTGGCGATGAACCAGACATTGTTGATGAGCTATACCGTCGGCAGCTTGCTAGGGCCCGCGATGACGTCGATGCTGATGCAGAGCTACTCCGATCGGCTGCTGTTTGTGATGATTGCGGGGGTGGCGTTGGTTTATTTGATGATGCTGCTGAAGAAACCTGACCATCACCACACCCCGTTGGCTGCGGCCTGACCCCTCACCCCAACCCTCTCCCACAGGGAGAGGGAGCTGATTCGGCGCCGTTTTGGGGCCTGAGTCATTCTGTGACAGACTAAGGTCATTAGAGCCGGAGTTTGGTGCGAGAGTAAATGTATGGGATTTCACCCGAAGGAATAGGGAGCTGATTCGGCGCTGCAGTCAGGTGCAGAAGTCAGTCTGTGGCCCGTTTCCATCCCCCAAATGAGAGAGAGGGGCGACTCGGTGTTGAAGTTAGGTATATGAGTTAAGCTGTGGCACGTTCGGTCCCCTCTCCCTGTGGGAGAGGGTTAGGGTGAGGGGCATCTGGGGAGCTTAATAGATCACTTTGTGGCCGTAGCTTTCCAGGATCCCCTTCACGCGATCCATGGTGTCGGCCTTAGGCGGATGAACGCCGTCCAACTTGTACTCTTCACCCATCGCGATCCATTTGTGCTTGCCCAGTTCGTGGTAAGGCAACAGCTCGATCTTCTCGATATTGGTCATATCCTTGGTGAACTCACCGAGCAGATGCGTCGATTTATCATCATCAGACCAGCCCGGCACCACCACGTAGCGGATCCAGGTGCGTTGATTACGCTTGGCAAGATAACGGGCAAACTCCAGCGTGCGATGGTTGGAAACTCCCACCAGGTTCTGGTGAATATCGTCATTCATCTGTTTCAGATCGAGCATCACCAGATCGGTGGTATCCAGCAGCTCATCGATCACCGGGTCGTAACGGCGGACAAAACCGTTGGTGTCCAGACAGGTGCTGATCCCTTCCTTGTGACAGGCGCGGAACCAGTCGCGAACAAATTCGGCCTGCAGGATCGCTTCGCCGCCGGACGCCGTTACGCCGCCGCCGGAAGCGTTCATAAAGTGACGGTAGGCCACGGTATCAGTCATCAGCTCTTCAACCGTGACCTCCTTGCCGCCGTGGGTGTCCCAGGTATCGCGGTTATGGCAGTACAGGCAGCGCATCAGGCAACCCTGGAAGAACACGATAAAGCGGATACCAGGGCCATCAACGGTGCCACAGGATTCGAAAGAGTGGATGCGGCCTTTCAAGGACATTGCGGGTTTCTCCAAAATCGACTGTCAAACGCAGTCTACAATAGGCTGGTAACCGCCAGGCAGGGATCAACGATGTGGCGAAAAAAGGCGCCAGGTAAAACGATTCCTGTTGGCCGGTTACGTACCGGTTCACTGTTTTGCCAGATATCCATGCAGTATATACCCATCACAGGCTAATCAGCAGCGTAGATACCTGGCAAAACAGACTCAAGACCAGAGTCAGGGGGGACTTAGTAAAAAGGCCGGAATATCCGGCCTTGGTAACACTTGTTCAGTGGGGCAGAGTGATCCGCCCCGGAGAAACCGCGATTAGATCGACTGGGTGAAAGTACGAGTAATCACGTCTTGTTGCTGTTCTTTAGTCAACGAGTTGAAGCGCACTGCGTAACCCGATACGCGGATGGTCAGCTGAGGATATTTCTCAGGGTTTTCCATCGCGTCCAGCAGCATTTCACGGTTCATCACGTTCACGTTCAGGTGCTGACCGCCTTCGATGGACGCTTCGTGGTGGAAGTAACCATCCATCAGACCCGCCAGGTTGGCTTTACGCACGTCGTCATCTTTACCCAACGCGTTAGGCACGATGGAGAAGGTGTAAGAGATACCATCTTTCGCATAGGCAAACGGCAGTTTGGCTACGGAGGTCAGAGAGGCTACAGCACCTTTCTGATCGCGGCCGTGCATTGGGTTGGCACCTGGACCAAATGGAGCGCCAGCACGACGGCCATCTGGGGTGTTACCGGTTTTCTTACCATAAACCACGTTAGAGGTGATGGTCAGCACGGACTGAGTTGGTACCGCATTACGGTAGGTACGCAGTTTCTGAATTTTCTTCATGAAACGTTCTACCAGGTCGCAAGCGATGTCATCTACGCGAGAATCGTTGTTACCGAACTGCGGGTATTCACCTTCGATTTTGAAGTCGACAGCCAGGCCGTCTTCATCACGGATGGTGGATACTTTGGCGTACTTGATGGCAGACAGGGAGTCGGCTGCTACGGACAGACCCGCGATACCACAAGCCATGGTGCGATAAACATCACGGTCATGCAGAGCCATCAGCGCAGCTTCATAGCTGTACTTGTCGTGCATGTAGTGAATGATGTTCAACGAGGTCACATACTGCTTGGCCAGCCAGTCCATGAAGTGGTCCATACGTTCCATGACTTTGTCATAGTCCAGTACGGTGTCCATCATTGGGGCTTCTTTCGGGCCAACCTGCATTTTCAGTTTTTCATCAACGCCGCCGTTGATTGCGTACAACATGGTTTTCGCCAGGTTGGCACGCGCACCGAAGAACTGCATTTGCTTACCGACAATCATCGGGCTGACGCAACAGGCGATGGCATAGTCATCGTTGTTGAAGTCTGGGCGCATCAGGTCGTCGTTTTCATACTGTACGGAGGAGGTGTCGATAGACACTTTCGCGGCGTATTTTTTGAAGTTCAACGGCAGTTTTTCAGACCACAGGATGGTCATGTTTGGCTCTGGAGATGGCCCCATGGTGTACAGCGTGTTCAGGAAGCGGAAGCTGTTTTTGGTTACCAGCGTACGACCATCAACACCCATACCGGCCAGGGATTCTGTTGCCCAGATTGGGTCACCAGAGAACAGCTCATCATATTCAGGAGTACGCAGGAAGCGAACCATACGCAGTTTCATGACCAGGTGGTCGATCAGTTCCTGCGCCTGCAGTTCGGTCAGTTTACCGGCCTTGATATCGCGCTCAATGAACACGTCCAGGAAGGTAGATACGCGGCCGAAGGACATGGCTGCACCGTTCTGGGATTTCACCGCGGCCAGGTAGCCGAAGTAGGTCCACTGCACGGCTTCTTGAGCGGTGCTGGCTGGGCCGGAAATGTCGTAGCCGTATTTGGCGGCCATTTCTTTAATCTGCCCCAGGGCGCGGTGCTGTTCAGCAATTTCTTCGCGCAGCTGGATGGTCATTTCCAGATCTTCGCCATTTTCCAGACGGGTCTGCAGAGACTTGAACTGGTTCAGCTTGTCGGCCATCAGGAAGTCGATACCGTACAAAGCAACGCGACGGTAGTCACCGATGATACGGCCACGGCCATACGCATCTGGCAGACCGGTCAGCACGCCAGACTTACGGCAGTTCAGGATGTCTTTGGTGTAAACATCGAATACGCCCTGGTTGTGGGTTTTGCGGTATTCGGTGAACACTTTCTTCACTTGTGGATCCAGTTCACGGCCATAAACCTTGCATGAACCTTCAACCATCTTGATGCCGCCGAATGGGATCAGCGCGCGCTTCAGAGGAGCATCAGTCTGCAAACCAACGATGGTCTCCAGATCTTTGTTGATATAGCCCGCATCATGAGAAGTCACGGTGGAGACGACGTTGGTATCGAAATCAACTGGCGCATGGGTGCGGTTTTCCAGTTTGATCCCTTCCATAACCTTGTCCCACAGAGTGGTAGTGGCTTGACTTGCGCCAGCCAGGAAGGATTCATCACCCTCGTAAGGAGTGTAGTTTTTCTGGATGAAGTCACGTACGTTGACTTCTTTCTGCCAGTCACCTTCGCTGAAACCTTGCCAAGCGGTCGCTAACTTCTCGTTAAGTTCGGTCATTATACACCTACCTTCTAATGTGGATTTCTTTGTAAACCCGGCGCCGTGCCAGCCAACAGATTAGTGATTCTGTTTGCCGCCACGCAGATAAATTACCCAGTAAGTCAACCCAACCAGTAGACCACCGCCAATGATGTTACCGATGGTGACGGGGATCAGGTTGTCGATGATAAAGTTGCTTACGGTCAGATGAGCGAATTGCTCGGGTGCTGCCCCCACGGCTTGCCAAAACTCTGGCGTGGCAAAGTGCTTAACCACTATACCCATAGGGATCATAAACATGTTGGCGATACTGTGCTCAAAGCCGCTGGCAACGAACATGGCTACCGGCAGGATCATGGCGAACATCTTGTCCATCAGGCTGCGGCCGGAGTAGCTCATCCAGACGGCCAGGCAAACCATCAGGTTAGCCAGAATGCCCAGACAGACGGCTTCGATAAAGGTGTGGTGCAGTTTATGGTCGGCGGTTTGCAATACGTTCAAACCCCACAGGCCATTGGCCGCCATATACTCGCCTGAGAACCAGATCAGAGCAACGAAGAACAGGGCACCAATCAGGTTGCCAATATAGACGTTTAACCAGTTAAGAGCCAATTGCCCCCAGGTAATACGCCCGCTGGCTTTGGCAATCACGGTCAGTACGGTGGAGGTAAACAGGTCCGCCCCGCAGACGACGACCAGCATTAACCCCATGGAAAAGCAGATACCACCCACCAGCTTGGCGAGGCCGAAAGGAATGGCGGCGGTGCCGGTGGTCGCTGTGATATAAAAAACAAAGGCGATAGAAATGAACACACCTGCGGTGATCGCTAAATAAAAAGTCGTCAGCGGATGCTTGGTGGCTTTATACACCCCCGCATCCTCGGCAACTTTCGCCATCGCGGCAGGTAACAGCATATCGAAGGGGTTGTCAGCTCTCACACTAACTCTCGCTCTTAAGGGTTATTACAACACACTGAGATACTAGCAAAGCAGTATAGGGTAAAAATTGACTTGGATCATAACGCGCGGAAGTAAAACGGCTTAAAACCGCAAATTTAGTAGGGTTTATTGAGTTATATTATTGATTTTAATGTAAAAAATATTTTTTAATGTTTACAAAAAATTTTGAAGTTAACGCCGTTTTGGACTGGGAAGGGTTAAATTTTTGTACTTATTGTCGCTTTTTGATGAATAAGCATTAATTGATGGTTAATTAATATTTCACGCTGACGTAACAATTGGCGATTTAATTATCCTGTTGGCTGATAAGTGCGCTTTTGATAAAAACATTCAACGTCAGGGTTTGCCTGTTTTTTGATCGGCAATCGGGTCAAGGCTGCTTCTTTGGGAGTAACGCCGGTAAGGTTCTACCGGCGTATCAATCTGGCTTATGCCTGCGCCCAGTGACGGCGTTTGGCAGTTTGCAGCTTTTCGTAAGCCGCCAACAGCGCTTGGTGGGCCGGCAGGGCTTTCAATTCACTGTCGATGGCAAACAGGCCGTTGAAGCGCTCTTCACCGCTCATGGCCGCAGAGGCAGCGTCAACCGCATCCTGACCATACATCTTCACGAAGGCCGTGTGATATTGAGCAGGATCGCGTTCTGGCTCCAACGCCAACAGCAGCAGTGTCTGCAGGCAACGATAGTAGTTACTGCGCTCTGGGGTAAACAGTGAGGCGTTGAACTCCTGCGTCCACTCGGCCCAGATCAGTGCCTGCTCGAGATCGCCACCGGCCAATGCCAGCATGGATTTCAGTTCGCCAACGCGCAGGGTGTACCAGGCGTTGTCTTTACCAGAGGCAATGCCCAGCAATTCACGTACGCGGGTGAAATCGTCCAACCCTTCATCATCCAACTGCTGGATCAGAGCCAGGTACTCTTCCGGCTCCCACTCGCTGCCCGGCAGTTGCAGCAGGGTTTCACGCAGGTGCGCGCCCATGCTGTTGTTTGCCAGCAGCAGATCCTCTGCCGGATAGATGTCGGACATCCCCGGTACGATGATACGGCAGGCGTACACGTCCAGGTGCTCGTAATCGGCGATGTACACTTCGGCATCTTCTTTATTAAAGATGCTCATCAGGGTGGCGAACTCTTCCTGCGTGCTGCCGCTGAAACTCCAGTCGACAAACGGATAGTCGGCATCCTGTTTGAACAGATCCCAGGAGATCAAACCGCTGGAATCGATGAAGTGAGTTTCCAGGTTGGCGTGCTCGGCGACTTCCTCGTCGTCGAAGGTTGGGGCGGTAAACACATCCAGATCTTTCAAGCCGCGGCCTTGCAACAGCTCGGTAACCGTACGCTCCAGCGCGACCCCGAAATCAGGGTGAGCCCCAAAGGAGGCAAAGCAGGTGCCGTTGGCAGGGTTGAACAACACCACGCAGATCACCGGGTAGTTGCCGCCTAACGAAGCATCATAAGAGAGGATCGGGAAACCTTCGGCTTCCAGCTTGGCGATCGCCTCAACCACGTCAGGATAGCGGTTCAGCACTTCGCTCGGGATTTCCGGCAGGCTGATGGACTCGGCGATGATGCGGTTTTTCACATAACGCTCGAACACCTCGGAGAGGCCCTGAACCCGCGCTTCGTTGGCGGTATTGCCAGCGGACATGCCGTTGGACACGTACAGGTTGCCGATGATGTTCATCGGAATATAAACGGTCTGCTGATCCGACTGGCGGGTGAATGGCAGGGCGCAGATGCCACGATCGCTATTGCCAGACTGCAGATCGATCAGATCGCTGGCAGTCAGTTCCTGCTCCGGATCGTAGAAAGCGTGCGTGCGCTCATCCAGGATGCCTTGTGGCAGTGAGTTGTCAGCCGGGATCGGGAACCATTTCTCATTGGGATAGTGAACGAAATCGCCTTCGGCAATCTGTTGGCCCAAATAGAAATCGGCGAAGAAATAGTTGGTCGACAGGCGCTCGAAATACTCGCCCAGCGCGGAAGCCAGCGCGGCCTTTTTGCTGGCACCTTTACCGTTGGTGAAGCACAGCGGGCAATCGCGATCGCGGATATGCACTGACCAGACGTGTGGCACCGGATTCAGCCAGGAGGCTTCTTCGATATTGAAACCCAGATCGGTTAATTTCTGCTGAAAACGTGCGATGGAGTCTTCCAGTGCCGCGTCTTTGCCAGGAATAAAAGTTTGCGTCATTGTCTTCACTTATGTGGCGTACTAAAAACGCGCAATGATACGGGGTTTTGTTCTCAAGCTCCACGTATTCCTAAAGCCGATCAGAAGTCACAGTTTTTCTAGGGATAAAGACGATAATTCAGCGGGTTAACAATAATGGAGAAACGTAATGAAATCAGTGAAACTCAGCGTGTTGGCACTACTGTTGGCCGGAGCATGCGGCTCGGCTCTGGCGTTACCTAACATCACCTTGCTGGCCACCGGCGGGACTATCGCTGGTGGCGGCGACTCGGCCACCAAGTCTAACTACACCGCAGGTAAACTGGGTGTTGAAGCGCTGGTAGATGCCGTGCCGGAGTTGAAAAAGGTTGCCAACGTGCAGGGCGAGCAGGTGGTCAACATCGGTTCGCAGGATATGAATGACGAAGTTTGGCTCAAACTGGTCAAGAAAATCAATGCGGACTGTGCCAAAACCGATGGCTTCGTGATCACCCACGGTACCGACACGCTGGAGGAGACCGCTTATTTCCTGGATCTCACCGTCAAGTGCGATAAGCCGGTCGTGATCGTGGGGGCGATGCGCCCGGCAACGGCCATGAGTGCCGATGGTCCATTTAACTTGTATAACGCAGTTGTCACAGCCGCTGACCCTCAATCGGCCAAGCGTGGCGTGCTGGTGGTGATGAATGATACGGTGCTCGATGGCCGCGACGTGACCAAAACCAATACCACCGGCGTACAGACTTTCCAGTCACCTAATTTTGGCCCGTTGGGATACATCCACAACGGCAAAATCGACTACCAACGTTCGCCACAGCGCAAGCACACCAGCGAAACGCCGTTTAACGTCGACCAGATGAGTACGCTGCCGACGGTTGGTATTATCTATAACTATGCCAACGCGTCCGACGCGCCAGCCAAGGCGCTGATCGCCGAAGGTTATCAAGGGATCGTCAGCGCCGGGGTGGGTAATGGCAACCTGTATAAAACCGTATTTGATACGCTGGCCACGGCGGCCCATAACGGCGTAGCGGTAGTGCGTTCCTCCCGTGTGCCTACTGGCTCCACTACTGAAGATGCGGAAGTGGATGATACTAAACTCGGTTTTGTGGCAGCCGGAACGCTGAATCCGCAAAAAGCGAGAATTCTGCTGCAACTGGCATTAACTCAAACCAAAGACGCCAAACAGATCCAGGCGATGTTTAATCAGTATTGATCCCTGACTCAAGTGGGGGCGTAATGCCCCCATTTTCCCCGCTCCGACTATGCTGTAGGAAATCTCTTTTCGCAGGAACGATTTCATGCAGGCATTTGATATCCAAAGAATGGCATTTGACGAGACCACGCCAGAGTTCCTGGCCGAGGTGGCGCTACGCTGCCTGTTCACTTTTCTGCTGGTGTTTATCTTCTTAAAAATGACCGGGCGCCGTGGCGTACGCCAAATGTCGCTGTTTGAAGTGCTGATCATCCTGACTCTGGGGTCCGCCGCGGGTGACGTCGCGTTTTATCACGATGTTCCTTTGCTACCGGTGCTGATGGTTTTCGTTTGTATGATGGTGATGTACCGCTTTTCCACCTGGTTGATGGATCGCTTTCAAAAACTCCAGACCTGGATGGAGGGCGAGCCGCTGATTCTGGTCAGTGAGGGGCTGTTCGATTGGGATATCCTGTGCCGGGAAAATATCACCCATGATGAGTTCTTTATGGAACTCCGTCAGGCCGGTGTTGAGCACCTTGGGCAGGTGAGATTGGCCATCCTGGAGGTGAACGGCACCATATCGGTGTATTTCTACCCGGATGAGCAGGTACGGCCAGGATTACCAGTGTTACCGGCACAATGCGTCAAAAGCGTGGTTGAGATTGATGTGGAGGGTGACTATGCCTGCGGGATGTGTAGCCTGATCTCCACCTTGACGCCATCACCCGAACACGACTGCCCACGCTGTGGTAACCGTAAATGGATCGCAGCCTTGTCCCATAGCCGGGTAAGCTGAATACAGCACAAAAAACCGCGTTAACCCGCTGAATACGCCAGTGTCACAGCGTTTTATGGCATAAATAAACCCTGAGGCCGCAGAGCCTGTTATTTGCGGTCTCGCCAGTTTCTCACCCTTGGAACAATAAGCATTGCAGCCGGGTTACGTGAGTGATAAAACCGATAGAGTTGGTTAACATCAGCGTTAACTTCGGGCATATGTCGAAAGCCGATTTTTACGGCGCACAGTGAATGTGGTGAGGGGAAATGACTCAGGTTTATAATTTTAGCTCAGGCCCGGCGATGCTGCCGGTTGAAGTGTTGCGTCGTGCGGAACAAGAGCTGTGCAACTGGCACGGTCTTGGCACGTCGGTGATGGAAATCAGCCATCGCAGTAAAGAATTTATCGCCGTCGCCGAACAGGCCGAACAGGATCTGCGCGATCTGCTGAAAGTCCCCGCCAACTATAAAGTGCTGTTCTGCCACGGCGGTGCCCGTGCCCAATTTGCCGCGTTGCCACTGAACCTGTTGGGTGATAACACCACCGCCGACTATATCGATGGTGGCTACTGGGCGCACAGCGCGATCACCGAAGCGGAAAAATACTGCCAACCCAACGTGATCGACGTCAAAACCACCGTTGACGGCTTAAGCGGCATCAAGCCGATGAAAGAGTGGCAACTGAGCGATAACGCGGCATACGTCCACTATTGTCCGAACGAAACCATTGACGGTGTGGCCATTGATGAAACGCCAGACTTTGGCGATAAAGTGGTGATTGGCGATTACTCTTCGACCATCCTTTCCCGTCCGTTGGACGTCAGCCGTTTCGGCGTTATCTATGCGGGCGCACAGAAAAACATTGGCCCCGCTGGCCTGACGCTGGTGATTGTGCGTGATGACCTGCTGGGTAAAGCACGCCGTGAAGTCCCGTCGATCCTGGATTACACCGTGTTGGCAGAAAACGACTCGATGTTCAACACGCCGCCAACCTTCGCCTGGTATCTGTCTGGCCTGGTATTCAAATGGCTGAAAGAGCAGGGCGGCCTGGTGGAAATGCAAAAGCGTAACCAGGCCAAGGCCGAGTTGCTGTATAGCACTATCGATCAGTCGGACTTCTACCGTAGCCGTGTGGCCGTTGCCAACCGCTCCTGGATGAACGTGCCGTTCCAGCTTGCCGATCCTGCGCTGGATAAAGTGTTCCTGAGCGAAGCAGAAGCCATTGGCCTGCAGGCGCTGAAGGGCCACCGCGTAGTAGGCGGCATGCGTGCTTCCATCTATAATGCGATGCCGCTGGCCGGCGTGAAGACCCTGACCGACTTTATGGTCGACTTTGAACGCCGCCATGGTTGATTGCCACCGCCCGCATTGAACGGGCGGTCGTACCGCTGTTGTCCTTTTGCATTAAAGCGGCTCCGGCATTATCCCGGGGCCGTTTCGTTTATCAGATTCTGGAGAGTTGTGTTCACATGGTGGATTCCCTGACGTTACAACCGGTTGCTTTGGTCGATGGCACCGTCAACTTACCCGGCTCCAAGAGCGTATCCAATCGGGCTTTGCTACTGGCTGCACTGGCGCGGGGAACGACCCGGCTGACCAACCTGCTGGACAGCGACGACGTGCGTCATATGTTGAATGCCTTGCAGGCGCTGGGAGTGAGTTACCAGCTCTCCGACGATCGCACCACCTGTTCCGTTGAGGGTAATGCTGGCCCGTTGGTTGCCGCGCAGCCGCTGGAGCTGTTCCTCGGTAATGCCGGTACGGCAATGCGTCCATTAGCGGCAGCACTGTGTCTGGGAGAGGGCGACGTGGTGTTGACCGGCGAACCGCGCATGAAAGAGCGCCCGATCGGCCATCTGGTGGATGCCTTACGCCAGGGCGGGGCGCAAATCGATTACCTTGAACAAACCGATTATCCACCTGTGCGCCTGCGTGGCGGTTTCCGCGGCGGCGACGTAAGCGTTGACGGCAGCGTATCCAGCCAGTTTCTGACCGCCTTGCTGATGATGGCACCGTTGGCGGCCCAAGACACCGCTATCCATATTTTGGGTGAGCTGGTTTCCAAACCTTATATCGATATTACCCTGCACCTGATGAGGACTTTCGGCGTGGAAGTCACGCACGACAACTATCGCGTGTTCCATATCCGTGGGCAGCAGACTTACCGTTCACCAGGCGACTATCTGGTAGAAGGCGATGCCTCTTCAGCATCCTATTTCCTGGCCGCTGCGGCGATTAAGGGCGGCACAGTGCGTGTTACCGGTATCGGTAAGAAAAGCGTGCAGGGCGATACCAAATTTGCCGACGTGCTGGAAAAAATGGGCGCGCGCATCACCTGGGGCGATGACTTTATCGAGTGCAGCCGCGGTGAGCTCAAAGGCATCGATATGGACATGAACCACATTCCAGATGCGGCGATGACCATTGCCACCACCGCGCTGTTCGCGGCCGGGCCGACCACCATCCGCAATATCTACAACTGGCGGGTAAAAGAAACCGACCGTCTGGCGGCGATGGCAACAGAACTACGCAAAGTTGGCGCCGAGGTGGATGAAGGTGAGGATTACATCCACGTTGTGCCGCCAAGCAAGCTGCAGTTTGCCGAGATCGGCACTTACAACGATCACCGTATGGCGATGTGCTTCTCGCTGGTGGCGCTGTCCGATACGCCGGTGACCATTCTTGATCCGAAGTGCACCGCCAAGACCTTCCCGGACTATTTTGAGCAGTTGGCGCGTATCAGCCAGTTGGCCTAATCTTCTCTATATCCGTTATCAATGGGCCTCGTTTGAGGCCTTTTTTGCGATTAGTGCCCATCTTTTCGGCAATCAGACAGTTCGCGGTAACAGTAAACTCCACAGGCGCGTATAATACGCCCCCGAATCTGCTCCTACTTGGGCAGACAGCAGGGCGTGTTCCTGTGAGGTTCCTACCTGAAGGAGAGAGAAATGACGGCTACAGTTCCGGTGATAACCGTTGATGGACCAAGTGGTGCAGGCAAAGGCACGCTGTGCAAGGCGCTGGCAGAATCCCTTGGTTGGCGTTTGCTGGATTCCGGCGCGATTTATCGCGTACTGGCCCTGGCAGCGTTGCACCATCAGGTGGATATCACCTCTGAAGAGGCGTTAGTCCCCTTGGCCGCCCATCTCGACGTCCGCTTTGTTGCTCAGGACGGCAAGCTGCAGGTTATTTTGGAAGGTGAGGACGTCAGTAATGAGATCCGCACCGAAACCGTTGGCAATACGGCTTCGCAAACGGCCGCATTCCCACGAGTTCGTGAGGCGCTGCTGCGCCGCCAACGCGCTTTTCGCGAGGCACCGGGCCTGATCGCCGATGGCCGTGACATGGGCACGGTGGTGTTCCCGGATGCGCCGGTTAAAATTTTCCTTGACGCCAGTTCCGAAGAGCGTGCGCATCGTCGCATGCTACAGTTGCAGGAAAAGGGCTTTAATGTTAACTTTGAACGTCTTTTAGCCGAGATAAAGGAACGGGATGACCGTGACCGTAATCGGGCTATTGCGCCACTGGTACCGGCTCTCGATGCCCTCGTGTTGGATTCTACCAGCATGTCGATCGAGGAAGTGATCCAGCGGGCGTTGGCATATGCACATGAAGTTTTGGCGTTGCCGCAGCAATAAGCGCGGCGGCGTTTTTAGCTTTTTGTCATATTTGTCATCGTACTGCATAGCAGTAACTGAATATATCGGGTAAAATTTTACCCCTGTAACCTAAACCTTGTCGGCAGGAAGCCAATGGCAAGGTATGTGAAACAACCCCATTCGGCGGGACGCTAAATGGACGTTAAACTATAGAACCCTGAAGATTAAACATGACTGAATCTTTCGCTCAACTCTTTGAAGAATCCCTGAAAACAATCGAAACCCGTCCGGGTTCCATCGTTCGTGGTGTTGTTGTTGCTATCGATAAAGATGTCGTACTGGTTGACGCCGGTCTGAAATCTGAATCTGCCATCCCGGCTGAGCAATTCAAAAACGCCCAGGGCGAGCTGGAAATCCAGGTTGGTGACGAAGTTGACGTTGCGCTGGACGCTGTTGAAGATGGCTTCGGTGAAACTCTGCTGTCCCGTGAGAAAGCTAAGCGTCACGAAGCTTGGATCACGCTGGAAAAAGCTTACGAAGAAGCTGAAACTGTCGTCGGTGTTATCAACGGCAAAGTTAAGGGTGGCTTCACTGTAGAGCTGAACGGTATTCGTGCGTTCCTGCCAGGTTCCCTGGTTGACGTGCGTCCAGTTCGCGACACTCTGCACCTGGAAGGCAAAGAGCTTGAGTTCAAAGTCATCAAGCTGGATCAGAAGCGCAACAACGTTGTTGTTTCTCGTCGTGCAGTAATCGAATCCGAAAACAGCGCAGAGCGCGATCAACTGCTGGAAAACCTGCAGGAAGGCATGGAAGTTAAAGGTATCGTTAAGAACCTCACTGACTACGGTGCATTCGTGGATCTGGGCGGCGTTGACGGCCTGCTGCACATCACTGACATGGCTTGGAAACGCGTTAAGCACCCAAGCGAAATTGTCAACGTGGGCGACGAAATCACTGTCAAGGTGCTGAAGTTCGACCGCGAGCGTACTCGTGTATCTCTGGGCCTGAAGCAACTGGGCGAAGATCCATGGGTTGCTATCGCTAAACGTTACCCAGAAGGCACCAAGCTGACTGGTCGTGTTACCAACCTGACTGATTACGGCTGCTTCGTGGAAATCGAAGAAGGTGTTGAAGGTCTGGTACACGTTTCTGAAATGGATTGGACCAACAAAAACATCCATCCGTCCAAAGTTGTTAACGTGGGCGATGTAGTGGAAGTGATGGTTCTGGACATCGATGAAGAACGTCGTCGTATCTCCCTGGGCCTGAAGCAGTGCAAAAACAACCCATGGCAGCAGTTCGCAGAAACCCACAACAAGGGCGACCGCGTTGAAGGTAAAATCAAGTCTATCACTGACTTCGGTATCTTCATCGGCCTGGACGGCGGCATCGACGGCCTGGTTCACCTGTCTGACATCTCCTGGAACGTTGCAGGCGAAGAAGCAGTTCGTGAATACAAGAAAGGCGACGAAATCGCAGCTGTGGTTCTGCAAGTTGACGCAGAGCGCGAGCGTATCTCCCTGGGCGTGAAGCAACTGGCTGAAGATCCGTTCAATAACTACCTGTCTATGAACAAGAAAGGTACTATTGTTACTGGTAAAGTCACTGCAGTTGACGCCAAAGGTGCTACAGTTGAATTAGCAGGCGGCGTAGAAGGTTACCTGCGTGCTTCTGAAGCCTCTCGCGACCGTATTGAAGACGCAACTCTGGTTCTGAACGTTGGTGACGAAGTTGAAGCTAAATTCACTGGCGTTGACCGTAAGAACCGCGTTGTAAGCCTGTCCGTCCGTGCGAAGGACGAAGCTGACGAGAAAGATGCAATCGCTACGGTTAACAACACCAAACCGGAAGAAAGCAACTTCTCTAACGCTATGGCTGAAGCCTTCAAAGCGGCTAAAGGCGAGTAATGACGGGGGGCGGTTTCTGACCGCCCCGATACGGTAGTTTAGCTGCAAAGCTTGGAGGAACTATGACCAAGTCTGAACTTATTGAAAGACTTGCTGGCCAGCAATCTCATATTCCGGCGAAGGCCGTTGAGGATGCAGTGAAAGAGATGCTCGAACACATGGCAGCTACGCTAGCCGAAGGTGAGCGCATCGAGATCCGCGGATTCGGCAGTTTTTCTCTTCACTACCGTGCTCCGCGCGTCGGCCGTAACCCTAAAACGGGTGACAAAGTTGAGTTGGACGGCAAGTACGTCCCTCACTTCAAGCCAGGTAAAGAGTTACGTGACCGTGCCAATATCTATGGCTAGTCGCTGACCACCCATAGTGTTGTTGCTTGTAAAGAATATAAAACGGTGCCTTAGGGTGCCGTTTTTTTTCGCCTGAAAACCCTCCCATACCTGCCAAAATTTGCGCTGCGCTCCGCAACCTTTCCTGCAAATGCCAAATAGCCAACCGATTGTTTACGACCTCCTTTCCTGAGTAGCAACCTGCAACTGGCGGTTATTCGTCTGAGAAGTCACATTTGTTGCAGGATAAACTTGGCAAGGAGCGCGGAAATCAGGATCTCACTGGATAGGGCCGCCATCGCTTTGGTGATGGGGATGCTGCCGATACTGTTTTTGCCCCACTTACCATCGTGGCCTTTATTGATGGGGCTAGCCGTTGCGGCTTTGTGGCTCTGGCGATATAAGCCGAATCCATGGCGCCAGGCACTATGCTGCTGCCTGCTGGGCTTTATCTACGCCACCGGCAGTGCCAGCCTGTTGATGCAGCAAGTCGCAACGTTGACGACCAACGGCGATAAAGCCGTGATTGCTTCCGTGCGTAGCATTTGGCTGAACGGGGCTGAAACGCCACAGGTGCAACTGCGTATTGAGCAGGTTGGCGGGCGATGGCTGGTTCCTGCATTGTCCTTTACGGCAAACTGGCGTGGCGAAAAGCCCTGTGCGGGGCAACGTTGGGCAATGAAGATTCGCTTCCGTCCGGTACATAGCAGCCTGAATGAAGGGGGCTTTGACGGGCAGCGTTGGGCCATTGCTAATCGGCAACCGTTGCGTGGCTTTGTACGTTCCGCAACGGCACTGGATAAGGGCTGCAACTGGCGCCAACTGATCGTCAAACAAATGGATCAATCGTTCATTCCACTGACGCAACGCCCGGTGTTGCTGGCGCTGGCGTTTGGCGAACGCTCGCTGATGAGTAATGAACTGCGTGGGCAACTGATGAAAACCGGCGTGGCTCACCTGATGGCCATTTCTGGCCTGCATATTTCCCTGGCCGCTGCCTTTGCCTGGGGGCTGGCGCGTGGCGTGCAGTTTTTATTGCCCGCGCGTTACATCGGCTACCGTTTGCCGCTGGTCGTCAGTTGGTTGATGGCGCTGTGCTATGTGTGGTTGGCAGGTGGGCAACCTCCGGCAATGAGGGCCTTTATTGCCTTGTCTCTGTGGCTTTGGCTGCGCCTTAAAGGAGTTTCCTGCACTTCCTGGCAAATCTGGCTGTGGTGTATCAGCCTGCTGTTGCTGTGCGATCCTATGTCGGTGCTTTCGGACAGCTTCTGGCTCTCCGCCCTGGCGGTTGCGGCCTTAATCTTTTGGTTCGAATGGGCACCGTTGCCCAGGCGCTTCAGCACTTCTTGGGGTTGGGCACCTCTGCGTTGGTTACACATGCAACTAGGTATGACGCTATTGCTGATGCCGTTACAATTTGGCCTGTTTCATGGCTTGAGCTGGACATCGTTACCCGCCAACCTTTGGGCGGTACCGATCGTTTCTCTGCTGTCGGTTCCGTTGATATTGTTGGCATTGATGCTATTTTTTATTCCGCCGGTAAGCCACTGGTGTTGGCAATTGGCCGATCTTACCGTCAGTTGGGCCTTATGGCCGCTTCCCGGGCTCGAGCAAGGGTGGCTAGAGGTTGGGGCTGCCTTGCTGCAATTTAGCGCCCTTGGGTGGTTAGCCGTGGTTTGCTGGCGTTTTCGCTGGTGGTATCACTTTCCTGTTGGTTGTGCCGTTGTGGTGCTAGGTTGCCTATTCGGGCGGGAAAGATCGCCAGATTATCGCTGGCGGGTAGATATGCTCGACGTAGGGCACGGCCTGGCGGTGGTGATCGAGCGAGAAGGTAAGGCCGTCATCTTTGATACGGGCAACCGCTGGCAAGCCTCCAGCGCGGCAGAGCGCAACATTTTGCCATTCCTGCGTTGGCGGCAGATCTCGCTGGAGCAAATCGTGATCAGCCATAGCCATCTGGATCATATCGGCGGCTTGCCGGTACTCGAAGCGGCGTTTCCACAGGCCAGCGTGCGTACGCCGATCGTTAACGTTGGCCACCTGCCTTGCGTACAAGGGCAGCGATGGGTGTGGCGAGAGCTAAACTTTCAGGTGTTGTGGCCTCCTGCAAGGGTGGATTATGCCGCTAACGATGATTCCTGCGTAGTGCGTGTCGATGACGGCAAGTTCAGCCTGTTGCTGACGGGTGATATTGAACGCCGAGCTGAGCAGGCATTGCTGAAACAACGTGCGAATTTACCCAGCACTATCCTTCAGGTGCCTCATCACGGCAGCAAGACATCTTCAACGCCGCCATTTTTGCGTGCCGTTGCCCCCAAGCTGGCGTTTGCCTCGGCATCCCGCTATAACGCCTGGCGGTTACCGGCAGCAAAAATAGTCAAACGCTATCGGGAAAATCACATTCCCTGGCGTGATACGGCCCGCTCAGGGCAGCTCAGCGTGTTTTTTTATCGTCATGATTGGCAAGTTAAAGGCTTTCGCGAACAACTAAATCCACGTTGGTATCATCAGTGGTTTGGCGTTGAGGGGGATAATGAGTAGAATGGGCCGCTATTTCTTCCGATGCTGGTATTTGCATGATGAATGATAAAGATCTGTCCACCTGGCAGACGTTCCGCCGCCTCTGGCCGATGATCACACCGTTTAAAACCGGGTTGGTGGTCGCCGCCATTGCGCTGGTTTTAAACGCCGCGGGGGATACGTTGATGCTGTCCCTGCTCAAACCGTTATTAGACGACTTTGGTAAAGCCGATAGCCGAGTCTTGCATTGGATGCCGTTGGTCGTGATTGGCCTGATGCTGATGCGTGGCATCACCAGCTATGTCTCCAGCTACTGTATTTCCTGGGTGTCTGGCATGGTGGTAATGCAGATGCGCCGCCGCCTGTTCGGCCATATGATGCGAATGCCGGTGGCCTTTTTTGACCAGCAATCAACAGGAACTCTGCTTTCACGTATTACCTACGACTCGGAACAGGTAGCTTCATCCTCTTCCAGCGCGTTGGTTACCGTGGTGCGTGAAGGGGCCTCGATCATCGGCCTGTTCATCATGATGTTTTATTACAGCTGGCAGCTCTCACTGATCCTGATCGTGCTGGCACCGATCGTTTCCTTCGCGATCCGCCTGGTCTCCAAACGTTTCCGCAATATCAGTAAAAATATGCAAAACACCATGGGGCAGGTGACGACCAGTGCAGAACAGATGCTGAAAGGGCATAAAGAAGTGCTGATCTTTGGTGGCCAACAGGTGGAAACCGAGCGCTTCAACACCGTCAGTAACCGCATGCGTCAGCAGGGGATGAAGCTGGTTTCGGCTTCTTCTATTGCCGATCCTATTATTCAGTTGATCGCCTCATTGGCATTGGCGTTTGTGCTGTTTGCAGCAAGCTTCCCTAGCGTGATGGATACGCTGACCGCCGGTACCATTACCGTGGTGTTCTCCGCCATGATTGCCTTGATGCGCCCACTGAAATCCTTGACCAACGTGAATGCCCAGTTCCAGCGCGGCATGGCGGCCTGCCAGACGTTGTTCTCGATCCTGGATTTGGAACAGGAAAAGGATACCGGTACTCGCCAGGTTGAGCGTGCCAAAGGCGATATCGAATTCCGTAATGTGACCTTCGCCTATCCTGGGCGCGAGATCCCAGCGCTGCGTGATATCAATCTGAGCATTTCAGAAGGTAAAACGGTGGCGTTGGTTGGTCGTTCTGGTTCGGGTAAATCGACGATTGCCAACCTGCTGACGCGGTTCTACGACGTGCAGGAAGGGCAGATCCTGATGGATGGCCACGACCTGAGGGAATATACCCTGGCCTCGCTGCGCGATCAGGTTGCCCTGGTCTCACAGAACGTCCACCTGTTCAATGACACCATTGCCAACAACATTGCCTATGCTCGTGAAGAGCGCTACAGCCGTGAAGAGATTGAGAAAGCGGCGCGTATGGCCTATGCCACCGACTTCATTGATAAAATGGAGCAGGGTCTGGATACGGTGATCGGTGAGAACGGCGTGATGCTTTCCGGTGGTCAGCGTCAGCGTATTGCCATCGCTCGTGCCTTGCTGCGAGATTGCCCAATCCTGATCCTGGATGAAGCCACCTCCGCGCTGGATACCGAATCCGAGCGTGCGATCCAGGCGGCCTTGGACGAACTGCAGAAAAACCGTACCTCATTGGTGATTGCCCACCGTCTGTCGACTATCGAGAAAGCCGATGAGATCCTGGTGGTTGAAGATGGGCGTATCGTTGAACGTGGCCAGCATGCCGAGTTGATCGAGCAGAAAGGGGCTTACGCACAACTTCACCGCATGCAGTTTGGTCAGTAATGATAGAGCGCATCTGGTCAGGTAGTTCACTGGTTTACCTGCTGCTGTTGCCGCTCTCCTGGCTGTATGGCCTGGTGAGCGGCCTGATCCGCCTTAGCTACCGCTGTGGCTTGCGCAAGAGTTGGCGTGCGCCGGTGCCGGTGGTTATCGTGGGGAACCTTACTGCGGGTGGCAACGGTAAAACACCGATGGTGATCTGGTTGGTTGAACAGCTGCAACAGCGTGGCTACCGGGTCGGCGTGGTTTCCAGAGGTTACGGCGGCAAGTCGGCGGTCTATCCGCTGGTGCTGGATGCTCAGACTACCACCCGGCAAGCCGGTGATGAACCCGTGTTGATCTTTCAGCGCACCGGGGCACCGGTGGCTATTTCGCCAAAGCGCGCCGAAGCGGTGCAAGCCTTGTTGAACCAGGGCAAGCTTGATTTGATCATCACCGACGATGGCCTCCAGCACTATGCTTTACAGCGTGATTTTGAGCTGGTGGTGATCGATGGCGTTCGTCGCTTCGGCAACGGCTGGTGGCTACCCGCTGGCCCAATGCGTGAGCGTGTATCCCGCTTAAAGACGGTGGATGCCTGTGTGGCAAATGGCGGTGTTGCCCAGCCGGGGGAAATCGCCATGAAGCTCCAGGCGCAGGATGCGGTGAATATCGCCAGCGGTGAGCGCCGCCCGGCGATCGAATTACCCCACGTGGTGGCGATGGCAGGGATCGGTCATCCTCCAAGATTTTTCGCCACGCTAGAAAAGTTGGGGGTTGAAGTCGAGCGCGAGGTTGCTTTTGCCGATCACCAGGAATACAACCACGGGCAGTTAGCCGCATTGGCGAGCCAAGGCCAAACGCTGCTGATGACCGAGAAGGATGCGGTGAAATGCCGTGCATTTGCCCAGCCTGACTGGTGGTATTTACCGGTTGAAGCGGTACTTCCCACCGAGCAGGCCGAGCAACTGTTGCAAGGAATTCAGAAGTTAATCAAATAATCTAAGCTTCCAAAGCGTGCAAGCCCAAGGCTTGCGCGCAAGCTTGCAGTGAGCGCTGCTGCGTTTGCTGATAAAGCGCTAACTCATCAATCACGCCTGCCCCTAATGCCTGTTCAAACGCCGCACGGCTTGATGACGCCGCGTATTGCGCATGGCGGCTCCCCCCCAGATTAGACTGAAAAATTCCGGCGGCGCTGACCGGCAGGAAATCCTCATACACCAACGGCTGGAAGCGGATGTAGTCCAGTGCGATGAGCTGTTCAAGCGTGCTGTGCTGCTCAACGGTCTCTTTAGCCGCCAGCCCGCATTCGGTAGGGAAATAGCGGAACCAGGCTAATTGCTGCACGCGCAGTGTATTGTAATCATCCGGGAAGGCTTGGAAATGCTCAGCCAGCAGTTGGTAATAGCGTGGAGCATTATCTTCCGTAGCCGGAACCTGTAATGCATCCTGGGCGGCCTGCAGCAGGCGATCGTAAAGCGCTCGCCCTTTGGCGGTCAGGGCTACGCCCCGTTGCTCAATTTCACCGAAACGCGCGGTATGATGGCCCACAACCTGATGACCGTCGGGTTCGATAAACAGGACTTGTTCCTCTAACGCTTTGAAACTGGTCTGGCGTAGCAGAATAGGGCAGTTGCGTGTAGGTGGGCCTTCGATCACCGCTTTAGGCGGGATCCCGCGTTCTGGCATTGCCGCCTGTACTCGATCGATATCCAGCGTTCTTGGTGTCAGGTGGTTGATATGCGGCCCTTTGAAGGCGACGATATCGGCGATCAGGCGATGTTGATTGTGCAACTGTTGATACTCGCTGGCGCTGACGGTGGCCAAACGGTGCCAACGGAAGGTTTCGAGCGCCTGGGCAACGAATTCTTGCGCCTGTTCAGCATCCAGCCCGCCCTGAACTTCATGTAACGCTATCAGCTCCAAAGCCCGCTCGGTAAAAATGCAGCGGCGATCCAGCAGCCGTTGTGCCAGCTCGCGTAGCGCCACATTCTCAATCAGTTCCAGCCGTAGCAACGAAGTAAAGATGCGAAACGGGCTGACTTGCAGATCGGCTTCATGTACGGCACGAAAGGCGGTGGAGTGGACGGGGACACCAGCAGCGGTGAGATCGTAATAACCCACAGGAGACATGCCCATGACGGCAAACAGTCGTCGTAAAGTCTGCAATTCAGCTGCCGTGCCGACGCGGATAGCGCCGTGGCGCTCCATCGATAATCGACCGATTTCACCGGTAATCTGCAACCCATGTGCCAAGGCTGAATCTTTACTCAGCACCTCCCGATTGGTTTCAGCGACCAGTTCGATCAAGTCACCATACAGTGGCACCTCTTGTTGATACATGGCCGACATTGCCAGGGAAAATTTGGCGCGAATGTCATTCGGCGAGACGAAGTGCTGGTCGATCATACTGCTAGCTCCTTAGCTCAATAAAATCTGAAAAATGCGGTTTAGGCCGCCAATAGTGCTGGCCAGATGACACCTCACCGTGTTTTTGACTCAAGTCTAGTCAGTTGGTTCGTGATTTGTTATCGATTGGCTAACGATATTAGTGTTTTATGCGTTGGCTCTCATTTGCAGGTATCACCCCAAGTGGTGAGTGATGAGCGAAATGCTCTTTCGGTGAGCTAAAAAAAAGAGGGGTTTAAATTTTGAAAATCAGTGTGATAGGAATATTTTTGGCGGATATAGCTAAAAAGTGTGATAAACCTCTTGTCTTGATGATGAGTTTATGAGTTAATGCATACCGGCCTGTGATGCAGCGCTATTTATGTACGAGTATAGATTAAGTAGTTCCTCCCAAGACGTTATCATCTGATTCCGCTTCAAAGACGAACCTTCTAAGTACCTCCCATAAGTAATGATTCTGAAAAACGGCCAAATTGCCATAGGGCAGGTTTTTGTAAATATTTAAAAGGTAATAGTAATGTCTAAGAAGACTGGTCAGGTTAAGTGGTTCAACGAAAGTAAAGGTTTTGGTTTCATTGAACAACAAGATGGCGGCAAAGATGTATTCGTACACTTCTCTGCAATCATGACCGAAGGTTTCAAGACTCTGGCAGAAGGCCAGCGTGTTGAGTATACCATTCAGGACAGCCCGCGCGGGCCGGCTGCCGCCAACGTTGTTGCTCTGTAAGTTTACAGGGAATAGCGTATAGAGAGCTTAATACAACCATAATGACGCGTTTATGCTGAGTTATGCGGAAGATATTAAGCTCAAACAGCCCGCCGTAGTGCGGGTTTTTTAATTTTTGCTCACGAGAGGTTTGTTACGAGAAACTTTAGGATGGGCTGGTAGCGTCCACACAATAACAAAAATAACGTTGTGAAGGATGCTCAAGTGAAAGGATATAAAATATGTTTAAGAATACAATGCTAAAAATGGGCCAAGTGAAATGGTTTGATCAGGCTCAAGGCTATGGTGTTATTTCACCGGTCGATGGTAGTGACGAAATTTATGTTAGCCGCCGTGCTATCGCCAATACCAAGAACAAGTCATTAAACGAAGGTCAGAACGTCGAGTTCTCGATTTATCGTAGCTCTCACGGGCTGTCAGCGGCAGACGTTATCGCGTTCTGACCCAAACTTTCCTCGCCAGTGCCGGTGCCGCCACCCCATGCACTGGCGAAGAAAATTTCTCCAGGATCCTCTATCATCAGGCCATTGCTCAATGACCCTTGGATATCAGGATGCCAATCCCCGTTATTTCGCTTTCCTCTGCCCGCGCGCTTCATCTTGCCGCTCAAGGGCTGCTATCCCCGATCAAACGCCAGGCTTGCCCCGATGATGTGATTACCGCCATCGATCGTATGGGGTTGCTGCAAATTGACACCATCAGCGTGGTGGCCCGCAGCCCTTACCTGGTGCTGTTCAGTCGCTTGGGTGATTATCGGCCAGAATGGCTGGAACAGGCCTTGGCTAGCCGCAAACTGTTTGAGTACTGGGCGCACGAAGCCTGTTTTCTCCCTATCGATGACTTTGGTCTGTTACGCCACCGCATGCTGCAACCTCAGGGGATGGGGTGGAAATACTCGCAGGAATGGGTGCAACAGCACCAACAGGCTCTCGATGAACTGCTACAGCATATCGCGGTAAATGGGCCGGTGCGTTCGGCCGATTTTAGCGCCGAAAAGAAAGGCGCTAACGGCTGGTGGGATTGGAAGCCGGAAAAGCGTCATCTGGAAATTCTGTTTACCTCTGGCAAGTTGATGGTGGCTGAACGCCGTAATTTTCACCGTGTCTACGATCTCACCGAACGTTTATTGCCGCAGTGGGATGATGATGTACATGCCTTACCTCAGGCGACGGCGCAGCAACAGATGCTCACCCGCAGTTGCCGCTATCTCGGCGTGTTTAAAGCCGAATGGCTGGCGGATTATTACCGCTTGAAACGCGTCGCCCCCAGACCGTTGTTGGCAATGCTATTACAGCAGGGAGAGATCTCCCAGATCGCTATCGACGGGCTGGAAGGGGAATTTTATGTCCATCAGTCGCTGGCAGCCGAGTTGGCGCTGGCGGTACAAGGGAAGTTGAAATCTACGGTAACTTGCCTGCTGTCTCCTTTTGATCCGGTAGTGTGGGATCGGCGGCGCGCGCTGGAACTGTTCAACTTTGACTATCGGTTGGAATGCTACACGCCAAAAGAAAAACGCCAGTACGGCTATTTCACTTTGCCGTTGTTGCAACGGGGTGAACTGATTGGCCGGGTAGATGCGAAAATGCACCGCAAACAGGGCGTGTTTGAAGCGATCAGTTTCCATCTTGAATCTGGGGTCAAGCTGGGTAAGCAGCGTTGTCAGGATATTCGTCAGGCAATCACCCGTACGGCGAAATGGCACGGGGCGCAGCAGATTTCGCTGGGCGATGTTCCGGCGCTGTTGGCCGCAGAGTGGGGGCAGGGCTGGGAAGTAGAATAACTAACGCCCTTCGCCCTAAGCTTTGTTAGTTGCTGTAGTTGGCAAACAGCGCGATGATTTTATGAAGACGTTTGATCATTTGCAGGTTCTCATTTTTTTGTGATGTAAATCACAAAAAATTCTACGCCTGCTAATGGAGTGATTCAACCCCCGCAGAAAAATTTCCCGTTCGGCAACCGTCTGAGCAAATCAGGCGGTGATTAACCGGTCCTATGGCGTTATGCTATCCTCACGCACTTTCCCTGTTAGCATATCTTCCCCTGGAGGAAGCATGGATCACCGTTTACTCGAAATCATTGCCTGCCCGGTTTGCAACGGTAAGCTCTATTTCAACAAAGAACATCAGGAACTGGTCTGCAAACTGGACGGCCTGGCCTACCCATTACGTGATGGTATTCCGGTATTGCTGGAAAACGAAGCGCGCACCATCCCACTGGACGAGAAACACGCATGAGTTTTATCGCTATCATCCCGGCGCGTTATGCGTCCACCCGCTTGCCGGGTAAACCGTTGGCGGATATCCACGGTAAGCCGATGGTGGTGCATGTGATGGAACGAGCCCGTGAATCAGGGGCTTCCCGCGTGATTGTCGCCACCGACCACCCAGAAGTGGCCAAAGCGGTCGAGGCTGCCGGCGGTGAAGTTTGCATGACCAGCCCGGACCACCATTCCGGCACTGAACGCCTGGCGGAAGTGATCGAAAAATGTGGCTTTGCCGATGATGAAATCATTGTCAATGTGCAAGGCGATGAGCCGATGATCCCGCCGGTTATCGTGCGTCAGGTGGCAGAAAACCTGGCGGCCAGTAGCGCAGGGATGGCCACGCTGGCGGTACCGATCGAAACCGCAGAAGAAGCCTTCAACCCGAATGCGGTCAAGGTGGTGATGGATGCGCAAGGCTATGCGCTCTATTTCTCACGTGCCACCATCCCTTGGGATCGTGAGCGTTTTGCTCAATCAAAAGAGACTATTGGCAATAGCCTGCTGCGGCATATCGGGATTTATGCTTACCGCGCCGGTTTTGTCCGCCGCTACGTCAACTGGCAACCAAGCCAGCTGGAACAGATTGAACTGCTGGAGCAGTTGCGTGTGCTGTGGTACGGCGAAAAGATCCACGTCGCGGTGGCGCAGGCCATTCCGAGCGTCGGTGTCGATACCCCGGAAGACTTGCAACGAGTGCGGGACAGCATCAAGCGTTGAGTCATCTATTGGCCGGAGACCCCGGCCATCTCAATTCCCTGATTTACCCTTTTTATTGATCTGCATTGAAGAATTTCTCCGCTCACCGTTCAATGATGACAGTTGCTTATCCTTAATGTGGAGGGGGTCGTTCCATGGAGCAGCTGCGTGCCGAATTGAGTATTGTGCTGGGAGAGTCCGTCGGTCGTCTGGAACGCGTCAGCGAACAGCCTTATGCCCATCTGTATTCACTGTACGATCGCCAGGATCATGCGATCCCGCTGATGGCGAAAAGCTTCGTCTGTGAGGGCATTGCCCAGCAGGAAGCTTACAAGTTATCCATGCTGGCGCGTGAAGGGGACATTCGTCTGCCAACAGTGTTTGGCGTGGTCTACACCCGGCAAGCGCCCTACAAAGAGATATTGCTGATCGAACGCCTGCGTGGCGTCTCGGTCGAGGCTCCAACCCGGACTTTGGCCCGTTGGGAAGCCTTGATGGACCAGATTGTCGACGGCATGCTGGCCTGGCACCGTATCGATAGCCACGGCTGCGTGGGCACGGTTGACAGCACGCAGGAGAATGACTGGTGCAGTTGGTACCAGCAGCGTATCGAAGTACTTTGGTCAACTCTGGGTAATATGAACTCGCCGCTGTTAAGCATGGCAGACCGCCGCCTGCTGTACCGCACGCGCGAAATGCTGATCGACTTCTTTGCCGATTTTGATGACCCTTGCGTGCTGGTGCACGGTAATCTGGGGTTACGCAGCATGCTGAAAGATGCCAAAACCGACCAACTGCTGGCGATGCTCAACCCAGGCATGATGCTGTGGGCGCCACGGGAATATGAGCTGTTCAGGCTTTGCGAGGCGGGGATGCCGGATCAATTGCTGTTCCACTACCTACAGCGTGCGCCAGTGGCGGAGTCTTTCCTGTCTCGTCGTTGGCTTTATGTGGTGTGGGAGGCGGTAGCCAGGATGATCCATACCGGCAAGCTGGATCGCCCGGCGTTCGATCAGGCCGCACAACAGCTACGGCCCTGGCTGGCTCACTAATTGCTGCTGACTTCACCATCCCCTTTTAGCTGCTGCCACAGGCTGCCCAGCGTTTCATATGCCGCCCGTTCGCTGTGCCCAAGGAACATCGCGGAAGGCATCACCCGATCCCAGATATTCAGCGGTGAGGTAATGGCCAGTTGATTGGCCGGAGCCGGGATTGGGTGCAGGCCCTGAGCCTCAAAGAAGCGCATGGCACGCGGCAAGTGATTGGCAGATGTCACCAGCGCAAACGGCTGTTTCCCTACCAATTTGGCGACCTCTGCGGCTTCCTGTTCGGTATCCCGCGGGCGGTCCACCAGCACGATGTCGTTGGCAGGCACACCCAGGCTTTCCGCCACCAGTGCTGCGGTGGCCGCGCTGCTTTGCGTTTTCGCGCCTTTTCCACCGGTAAAGACCATCTTGCTACCCGGGTGCGACAGGTATAGCCTGACGCCTTCGGTCACCCGTGGCAGGCTGTTGTTGAGCAGGTTAGAGCTGGGGGCCCAGTCCGGGTTATAGGTATAACCGCCGCCAAGCACCACGATATAGTCAATCTGGCCGTTGCCTCTATAGGTCGGGTAACTGGATTCTAACGGCTTCAACAGGCGATCGGCGACCGGTTGCAGGCTGAGCAACAGCAACAGCAGCCAACTCAGGCTTAATATGACTTTGCCGCATTTCTGCCAACGGGTAAACCACAGCAGCAATAATGCCAGCCCCATTAACAACAGCAGGGCGGGTAGAGGCATCATCAGGCCGCCAATAAATTTTTTTAAGTGAAATAACATCAAAAATCAGGTCCTTTTGGGCGAAAAAACGACATCTGGCCGCATTCATGCTGCAAGAAGATTTATTCTAAGCCAGTCTGTGCCAAAATAGCAGGTTTGAATGGGCAGGCGCTTTGCCGTCGGCCAAGATAGAATCAGCGGAGCCGTTGTCCATGCAGGATCGCAATTTTGACGATATTGCCGAGAAGTTTGCGCGTAATATTTACGGCACCACCAAGGGGAAAATCCGTCAGGCGGTAGTCTGGCAGGATCTGACCACGCTGCTGGCTCAGTTGCCACAGCGGCCGCTGCGCATTCTGGATGCTGGTGGGGGCGAAGGCCACATGGCCTGCCAACTGGCAGAATTAGGACATCAGGTCTTGTTGTGCGATCTTTCTGGTGAGATGATCCAACGCGCTGCGTTGCTGGCCGAGCAGAAAGGTGTGAGCCAGAACATGCAATTCATACAAAGTTCGGCGCAAGAGATTGGTCAGCATTTGGCACAACCGGTCGATCTGATATTGTTCCATGCGGTTTTGGAGTGGATCGCCGAACCGCAGGTGGCCTTGCAGGCGTTGTATGACTGCCTGGTGCCCGGGGGCGCACTGTCACTGATGTTCTTTAATGCCAACGGTTTGTTGATGCGTAATGTGGTGTTGGGCAACTTCCAACTGGTGGATCCCGAGGTCAGGCGGCGTCGCAAGCGCTCGCTGTCGCCGCAGTATCCACACAGCCCACCGCTGGTCTACGGCTGGTTGGAGCAGATGGGCATGCAGATTTCAGGCAAAACCGGCGTGAGGGTTTTCCATGATTATCTGCAAAGCAGGCAGCTACAGACCCAAAAATTTGAAGAGTTACTGGCGCTTGAACAGCTTTATTGTCGGCAAGAGCCTTACGTGAGTTTGGGGCGCTATATTCACGTCTCGGCGCATAAACCGAACCTGAAGGACGAACTATGAGTGAATTTTCCCAGACAGTACCCGAACTGGTCGCCTGGGCACGGAAAAATGATTTCTCTATTTCGCTCCCCACTGAGCGTCTTGCGTTTTTGCTGGCTATCGCCACGTTAAATGGTGAGCGGCTGGACGGCGAGATGAGCGAAGGTGAGCTGGTTGATGCATTTCGCCATGTCAGCAAAGGGTTTGAACAGACGCATGAAACGGTGGCGATACGCGCCAACAATGCGATTAACGACATGGTGCGCCAGCGCCTGTTGAACCGTTTTACCAGCGAGTTGGCGGACGGCAATGCCATCTATCGCCTGACGCCGCTGGGTATTGGTATTACCGATTACTATATCCGCCAGCGTGAGTTTTCGACCCTGCGTCTTTCCATGCAGCTGTCGATCGTGGCGGAAGAGTTGAAGCGTGCCGCAGACGCTGCCGAAGAGGGTGGCGATGATTTCCATTGGCACCGCAACGTCTTTGCTCCGCTGAAATACTCGGTAGCGGAAATCTTCGACAGTATCGATCTGACCCAGCGCCTGATGGATGAACAGCAACAGAGCGTGAAAACCGATATCGCGGCGCTGCTCAACCAGGATTGGCGTGCGGCGATCTCCAGCTGTGAGATGCTGCTGTCGGAAACCTCCGGTACCTTGCGTGAACTGCAGGATACGCTGGAGGCCGCAGGTGATAAACTCCAGGCCAATCTGCTGCGTATTCAGGACGCCACGCTGGGTGAGATGGAGCTGGGCTTTGTCGATAAGCTGGTGTTTGATTTGCAAAGCAAGCTGGATCGCATCATCAGTTGGGGCCAACAGGCGATTGACCTGTGGATCGGCTATGATCGCCACGTGCACAAGTTTATCCGTACCGCCATCGATATGGATAAAAACCGCGTGTTTGCCCAACGCCTGCGCCAATCGGTACAAAACTACTTCGATAATCCTTGGACGCTGACCCATGCCAACGCCGATCGTCTGCTCGATATGCGTGACGAAGAGCTGGCGTTGCGCAGTGAAGAGGTCACCGGGGAACTGCCGCCAGATCTGGAATATGAAGAGTTCAGCGAAATTCGCGAACAGCTGGCAGCGATGATCGAACAGGCACTGAAGATTTATCAGGAACAAAAGATGCCGCTCGATTTAGGGGCAGTGATGCGCGATTATCTGGCGCAATATCCGCGTGTGCGTCACTTTGACGTTGCCCGCATAGTGGTCGACCAGGCAGTGCGCCTTGGTGTGGCTGAAGCTGATTTTTCAGGGTTGCCCGCGCAGTGGCAGGCAATCAATGATTACGGAGCCAAGGTACAGGCCCATGTCATCGACAAATATTGAACAAGTAATGCCAGTCAAGCTGGCCAAGGCATTGTCTAACACGCTGTTTCCGGCGTTGGACAGCCAATTGCGCGCAGGTCGTCACATCGGTATCGATGAGTTGGACAACCACGCATTCCTCATGGATTTTCAAGACGAGCTGGAAGAGTTTTATACCCGTTACAGCGTCGAGCTGATCCGGGCGCCGGAAGGGTTCTTCTATTTGCGCCCGCGCTCGACCACGCTCATTCCACGCTCGGTGCTTTCCGAGTTGGACATGATGGTCGGCAAGATCCTGTGCTACCTCTACCTGAGCCCCGAGCGCCTGGCGCATGAAGGTATTTTCAGCCAGCAGGAGCTGTACGATGAGCTGCTGAGCCTGGCGGATGAGAGCAAGCTGCTGAAGTTCGTCAACCAGCGCTCCACCGGTTCGGATCTTGACCGTCAGAAGCTGCATGAAAAAGTGCGCTCCTCGCTCAATCGCCTGCGCCGTCTGGGCATGGTGTATTTCATGGGCAATGACAACAGCAAATTCCGCATTACCGAGGCGGTGTTCCGCTTCGGTGCCGATGTGCGTAGCGGTGACGATCCGCGCGAAGCCCAGTTGCGGATGATCCGCGACGGTGAGGCGATGCCGGTAGAAAACAGCCTGTCACTGAACGATGACGTTGATGCGGAAGATGCGCAGGCAGAAGCTACCCAGGACAGTGCAGAGGATGAACAGGAATGATTGAACGCGGTAAATTTCGCTCACTGACGCTGGTTAACTGGAACGGTTTCTTTGCCCGAACCTTTGATCTCGATGAGCTGGTCACCACGCTTTCGGGCGGTAACGGGGCCGGTAAGTCCACCACCATGGCGGCCTTCGTCACGGCGCTAATCCCGGATCTGACGCTGCTGCACTTTCGTAACACCACCGAAGCCGGCGCCACCAGCGGTTCACGCGACAAAGGCCTGCACGGTAAATTGCGTGCCGGTGTCTGCTACTCAACCCTGGACGTAGTCAACTCACGCCACCAGCGTGTGGTGGTCGGGGTTCGTCTGCAACAGGTTGCGGGGCGCGATCGTAAGGTCGATATCAAACCTTTCACCATTCAGGGGCTGCCAACGGCAGTGCAACCGACCGAACTGCTGACCGAGACCGTCGGTGAGCGTCAGGCTCGGGTTCTTTCGTTGCAGGAACTGAAAGAGCGTGTTGAAGAGATGGAAGGGGTGCAGTTCAAGCAGTTCAACTCCATCACCGATTACCACGCCTTGATGTTTGATCTGGGGGTGCTGCCCAAGCGTCTGCGCACTTCCTCCGACCGTAGCAAGTTCTATCGTCTGATCGAAGCCTCGCTGTACGGCGGGATTTCCAGTGCCATTACCCGTTCTCTGCGTGATTACCTGCTGCCGGAAAACGGCGGCGTGCGTAAAGCGTTCCAGGATATGGAAGCCGCTCTGCGCGAGAACCGCATGACGCTGGAAGCGATCCGCGTCACCCAGTCGGACCGCGACCTGTTCAAGCATCTGATTTCCGAAGCGACCTCGTACGTTGCCGCAGACTACATGCGCCATGCCAATGAACGGCGTATCCATCTGGATGGGGCGCTGGTATTGCGCAACGAGTTACTGAGCAGCCGCAAACAACTGGCCGCCGAGCAGTTCCGCCACGTTGAAATGGCGCGTGAGCTGGCTGAGCAAAGCGGTGCCGAATCCGATCTGGAAACCGATTATCAGGCCGCCAGCGATCACCTCAATCTGGTGCAGACCGCAATGCGCCAGCAGGAAAAGATCGAACGCTATGAAGGCGATCTGGAAGAGCTGACCTACCGTCTGGAAGAACAGAATGAGGTTGTCGCCGAAGCGAGCGAGCAGCAGGCGGAAAACGAAGCGCGTGCCGAAGCCGCAGAGCTGGAGGTGGATGAGCTGAAAAGCCAGCTCGCCGATTACCAGCAGGCGTTGGACGTGCAGCAAACCCGTGCCATTCAATATCAGCAGGCACTTCAGGCTCTTGAGCGCGCCCGTGCGCTGTGTCAGGTGCCGGAACTCACCGCCGAAAATGCCGAAGAGTGGCTGGATACCTTCCAGGCGCGTGAGCAGGAAGCGACAGAGTCCCTGTTGCAGTTGGAACAAAAGTTAAGCGTGGCGGATGCCGCTCACAGCCAGTTCGAGCAGGCCTATCAGCTGGTGGGTAAAATTGCGGGCGAAGTCAGCCGTAGTGAAGCCTGGCAAACCGCGCGTGAACTATTGCGTGACTGGCCTTCGCAGCAGCATCAGGCCGAGCGTGTGCAGCCGTTGCGGATGCGTTTGAGCGAGTTGGAGCAACGTCTGCGCTCGCAGCAGGATGCCGAACGTCTGTTGCAGGAGTTCTGCAAACGTCACGGGCAGAGTTATCAGCCGGATGAACTTGATGCCTTGCAGCAAGAGCTGGAAGAGCGTTTGGAATCGTTGTCCCAAAGCGTCAGCGAGGCCGGTGAGCGCCGGATGGAAATGCGCCAGGAGCTGGAGCAGATCCAGCAGCGCATCAAGGAGCTGACTGCCAGGGCACCGATTTGGTTGGCCGCGCAGGATTCACTGACCCAGCTCAGCGAGCAGAGCGGTGAAGCCTTCGAAGATGGTCAGCAGGTTACCGAATACATGCAGCAACTGCTGGAGCGCGAACGCGAAACCACGGTTGAACGTGATGAAGTGGCCAGCCGCAAGCGTGAAATCGAAGCGCAGATTGAACGTCTCAGCCAGCCGAGCGGGGCAGAAGATCAGCGTCTGGTAACGCTGGCGGAGCGCTTTGGCGGTGTGCTGTTGTCTGAAATCTATGACGATGTCACCATTGACGATGCCCCGTACTTCTCTGCGTTGTACGGCCCGTCGCGCCACGCGATTGTGGTGCCGGATCTGTCGCTGGTGCGCGAGATGCTGGAAGGGTTGGAAGACTGCCCGGAAGATCTCTACCTGATCGAAGGGGATCCGCAGTCGTTTGACGACAGCGTGTTCGCCGTCGAAGAGCAAGAAAAAGCGGTGGTGGTGAAAATCGCCGATCGCCAGTGGCGTTACTCGCGCTACCCTGAGGTGCCGCTGTTTGGCCGTGCTGCCCGGGAAAATCGCCTGGAAGTGCTGTACGCAGAACGTGACTCCTTGGCCGAACGCTACGCCACCTTGTCATTTGACGTGCAGAAAACCCAGCGTTCTCACCAGGCGTTCAGCCGCTTTATCGGTTCGCACCTCGCCGTGGCGTTTGACGCGGATCCTGAAGCGGATATCCGTGCTCTGAACAGCCGCCGTGGTGAAATTGAGCGTGCGCTCAATAACCACGAAGCGCAGAACCAACAGCAGCGTCAGCAATACGATCAGGCCAAAGAGGGCATTTCCGCACTCAACCGCCTGATGCCGCTGGTCTCACTGCTGAATGATGAAACCTTGCAGGATCGTGTCGAAGAGATCCGCGAGGAAATGGAAGAGGCGCAGGATGCTGCGCGCTATATCCAACAGCACGGCGTTTCCTTGGCCAAGCTGGAGCCTATGTTATCGGTGCTGCAAAGCGATCCGGAGCAACATGAGCAGCTTCAGCAGGACTATGCACAGGCCCAGGCCACCCAACGCCAGGCCAAACAACAAGCCTTTGCCCTGACGGAAGTGGTACAGCGCCGCGCTCACTTCAGCTATACCGATTCTGCTGGCATGCAGAATGCCGATAACGATCTCAACGATAAACTGCGTCAACGCCTGGAACATGCGGAAGCGGAACGTACCCGCGCCCGCGAGCAACTGCGCCAGTATCAGACCCAGTTTACGCAATACAGCCAGGTACTGGCCTCGCTGAAAAGCTCTTATGACGCCAAACGCGACATGCTTAAAGAGCTGAGCCAGGAACTGGTAGACATTGGCGTGCAGGCCGATGCTAATGCCGAAGCCCGCGCGCGGCAGCGCCGGGACGAATTACATGCCTCGCTGAGTAATAACCGTAACCGCCGTAACCAGTTGGAGAAACAGCTGACCTTCTGCGAAGCGGAAATGGACAGCCTGCAAAAGAGACTGCGCAAGCTGGAGCGTGATTATTACCAACTGCGTGAGCAGGTGGTGACCGCCAAGGCGGGCTGGTGTGCCGTGATGCGTCTGGTGAAAGACAACGGGGTTGAACGCCGTCTGCACCGTCGTGAACTGGCCTATATGGACGGTGACGAGCTGCGTTCGATGTCGGATAAGGCATTGGGTGCGCTGCGTCTGGCGGTGGCGGATAACGAACATCTGCGTGACGTGCTGCGCCTGTCGGAAGATCCGAAACGGCCAGAGCGCAAGATCCAGTTCTTTATCGCGGTCTATCAGCATCTGCGCGAGCGTATCCGTCAGGATATTATCCGCACCGACGATCCGGTCGAAGCTATCGAACAGATGGAGATCGAACTGGGCCGTCTGACCGAAGAGCTGACCGCCCGCGAACAGAAACTGGCGATCAGTTCGAAGAGCGTGGCGAACATTATCCGCAAGACCATTCAGCGCGAGCAGAACCGTATCCGAATGCTTAACCAGGGGCTGCAAGCGGTTTCCTTCGGTCAGGTGAAGAGCGTGCGGTTGAACGTCAACGTACGGGAAGCGCATGCCACCTTGCTGGATGTGCTCTCCGAGCAGCAGGAACAGCATCAGGATCTGTTTAACAGCAACCGTCTGACCTTCTCGGAAGCGTTAGCCAAGCTGTATCAGCGCCTGAACCCGCAGATCGATATGGGCCAGCGCACGCCACAAACCATCGGTGAAGAGCTGCTGGATTACCGTAACTATCTGGAGCTGGAAGTGGAAGTGTTCCGTGGCTCCGACGGCTGGCTGCGTGCGGAAAGTGGCGCGTTGTCTACCGGGGAAGCGATTGGTACCGGCATGTCAATTCTGGTCATGGTGGTGCAGAGCTGGGAAGAGGAATCACGCCGCCTGCGGGGTAAAGATATTTCGCCTTGCCGCCTGCTGTTCCTCGATGAAGCCGCGCGTCTGGATGCCAAATCCATCGCCACGCTGTTTGAGCTGTGCGATCGTCTGGAGATGCAGTTGATTATCGCCGCGCCAGAAAACATCAGCCCGGAAAAAGGGACTACCTATAAACTGGTGCGTAAGGTGTTCCAGAACCATGAGCATGTGCACGTGGTTGGCCTGCGTGGGTTCGCCAGTGAACAACCAGCTTTAGATTCGGTGTCGGAATAAACGCCACAAAGCTAAAAAAGTGCACTATAAATCTGAAAATAGCCGCCTGAAGGTGGCTATTTTTTTGTATGACGAGGATGATAGGCGTGTTTTTTTTGCCAGTGGTAAGCTGGAATGAAACGGTTATTTACGGCGCTGAGAGCAAAAGCGCCGTTCTGTTTGTATACTGAAACTAATAATAGTCCGTGCGGTATTTTTGTGAGCCTACAGGGGGCAAGGGATGTTGCTTAAAAATGGAAACTCAGTACGACGTCTGGCATTGAGTTGCGCAATAGCGTGTGGTTTTGCCGTGTCGTTTTCCGCATGGGCAACCGTTCCGGCGTTACCGGTGGCGTCATCGTCATCGGGAATGTCCGTGGCACAAAGTCGTGCCGAACTGCTGGCGGCATTGCCGAAAAGCGTTGTGCCTTATTATCTCTCCACTTTGGCACCGCTGTACGCTGCCAATCAGATGCAGCCTATGTGGCAAGATCGGGAAGCGGTACAGCAATTTCAGCAGCAACTGGCTGAGTTGGCCATTTCTGGCGTACAGCCGCAGTTTACTCAATGGGTAAAACTGCTGACCGATCCGCTCATCACCGATATGGCACGTGATATTGTGCTGTCGGATGCGATGCTGGGTTATTTGCAGTTTGTCTCCTCAATCGGGGCTAACGGCAACAACTGGTTGTACAGCAATGTTCCTTACAAGCTGAAGGTGCCAGCGAATACGGTGATCAACCAGTGGCAGCTCTCGATACATCAGGGCAAAACGCTGGCGTATATCAACTCGTTGGCCCCGCAGCATCCTCAGTACGCCAAAATGCATTTGGCGCTGCGCGAAATGCTGGCGGCTGGGCGCCCGTGGCCACAAATGACCAATGGTGCAAGCCTGCGTCCAGGTCAGCTCAGCGACGATATTCCCGCACTGCGCGATATTCTGGCGCGTACCGGAATGCTAATCGCCACTCCGGCGGTAGCATCTGCTTCGCCTGAGCCTCAGGTCAACAACGCCAGCGCGACGACCCCGGCGGCGGATGACGATCTGTCGGTGGATGAAGAGAAGGATCGTGCTACCGCAGCGGCTGTCGTAAGCCCGGGCGCGGCATCGATCAAAGATCTTGCTCCCTCTCCAGAAGCGACCGCGCAGGTACAACCTGCCAGTCCGGTTTCGGTAACGGATAATCGTTACACCGAAGATCTGGTGGAAGGGGTCAAACGCTTCCAAACCTGGCAAGGGCTGACGCCTGATGGCGTTATCGGTGCCCGGACGCGTGAATGGCTGAACGTTTCGCCACAAACTCGAGCTTCACTGCTGGCGTTGAACATCCAGCGCCTGCGCATTCTGCCTGGGCACGTTGATACCGGCATTATGGTCAACATCCCGAACTACTCGCTCACCTACTATCTGAATGGTAATGAAGTGTTATCTTCGCGGGTGATTGTTGGCCGCCCGAGCCGCAAAACGCCACTGATGAGCAGTGCGCTGAATAACGTGGTGGTCAACCCGCCGTGGAACGTGCCAACCAAGCTGATCCGTGAAGATATCGTGCCCAAGGCCATGCATGATGCGAGCTACTTCCAGAAACACGGCTATCGGGTATTCTCTGGCTGGAGCAACGATGCGCAAGTGATCGATCCGGCAATGATTGACTGGAGTGTGGTTTCACCACGCAATTTCCCTTACCGCATCCAGCAGGCGCCGGGGACCAGCAACTCGTTAGGGCGTTTCAAGTTCAACATGCCGAGCTCGGATGCCATCTATCTGCATGATACCCCGAACCACGGCCTGTTCCAGAAGGATATCCGGGCGTTAAGCTCTGGCTGTGTGCGCGTTAACAAGGCTTCCGATTTGGCCAATATGTTGTTACAGGATGCCGGTTGGAACAACGCGCGTGTTTCCTCCACGCTGAAAGGCGGCAATACGACGTATGTAAACATCCGCCAGAACATCCCGGTGCAACTGTATTACCTGACGGCCTGGGTCTCTGATGATGGCAAGCCACAGTTCCGTACAGATATTTACAATTATGATGCGACAGTGAGATCGGGTGCACAAATTTTGGCTCAGGCCGAAAAATTGATGCAATAAATGCAGTAATTCTAGATAAATAACGGTCTGAATGTCTGGCCAGTAACAGGCTCTGTTTTTTGTGAGCACGGGTAAACCACAGCGTATCGCGGGTTGACTCCGCATACGCTGGCGGTTATGGTTCGGGCAGTGCGCAGTTTTGTGCATATATTTTGACATTCTTGCCGAGTTTAAAGAGTCATGGACAAAATTGATCATCATCGCCGTAAATGGCTGGCGTTAGGTAGCGCCGCCGTGGGTATCGCACTGCTTCCAGGGCAGGCGTTTGCCAGTCTTTCTACCTCTCGCCCACGTATTCTGTTGTTGAATAATCTTAATACCGGCGAATCCATCAAGGCCGAGTTCTTCAACGGTAAAGGTTACAATAAAGAAGAGTTGGCACGCCTGAACCATATCTTCCGTGACTATCGGGCCAATAAGGTCAAGAGCATCGATCCGGCTCTGTTTGATCATCTCTATCGCCTACAGGTAATGCTGGGTACCAGCAAACCGGTACAGCTGATTTCCGGCTACCGTTCAATGGCGACCAATACCGAAATGCGTGAGCACAGCCGTGGCGTGGCCAAGCAGAGCTACCACACCAAAGGCCAGGCGATGGATTTCCATATCGAAGGGATCCAACTGAGTAATATCCGTAAGGCGGCGTTAAAAATGCGCGCCGGCGGGGTAGGCTATTATCCACGTAGTAACTTTGTGCACATCGATACCGGCCCGGTGCGGACCTGGTAATCATTGTGCATCATGATCGCTGAATGGCACCCGCCCCTTGGGCGTGGTGCCGTTGTCGTTGGAGCTTTATGAAATACCATATTATCCCCGTTACGGCGTTCAGTCAGAACTGCACGCTCATCTGGTGCGACGTCACCAAACAGGCGGCGCTGGTCGATCCTGGTGGCGATCCGGAAAAACTGAAGGCTGCCATTGCCGAAAAGGGCGTGCAGGTCAGCCAGATTTTGCTGACGCACGGCCATCTCGATCACGTAGGCGCGGCGGCAGAAATGGCCGAGCATTATCAGGTACCGATCTATGGGCCAGATAAGGAAGATGCCTTCTGGCTTGAAGGTTTGCCAGCACAGAGCCGTATGTTTGGCCTGGATGAATGCGCCGCTCTAACGCCGACCAAATGGCTGGAAGAGGGGGATAAAGTGCAGGTGGGCGAAATGTCGCTGAATGTACTGCATTGCCCTGGCCATACACCTGGTCATATCGTTTTTATCAACGAACAGGCACGTTTGGCATTAGTGGGTGACGTGTTGTTCAACGGTGGCGTTGGCCGCAGCGATTTCCCGCGCGGTGACCATCAGGCGCTAATCGCTTCAATCCGCAACAAATTACTGCCTCAGGGCGACGATATGGCGTTTATTCCAGGACATGGCCCGATGTCTACCTTTGGCCATGAACGTCAAACCAACCCGTTCCTGCGCGAAGAACCGGCTATCTGGTAAAGACACCTCTCGCAAAAGAACAAAGGGGCGCAAATGCGCCCCTTTTTCAATGCAAAATCAACTTACAGCACGGCAACGATGGCTTCGCACAGCGGCGCCATATTGTCCGGCGTCATCCCTGCCACGTTAACGCGGCCGGAGTTAACGGCATACACGCCAAATTCATCACGCAGACGCAGAACCTGCTCTTTGGTCAGGCCGCTGAAGGAGAACATGCCGTTCTGGTTGATGATAAAGCTGAAATCCTGCTGCGCCCCTTTCTCCTGCAGGGTATTAACGAACAGCTGGCGCATACGGTGAATGCGCTGACGCATGTCGGTCAGCTCTTGTTCCCAAATGGCGCGCAGCGCTGGGTTACCCAAGATGGTGGCAACTACGGCCGCACCGTGTGACGGCGGGTTCGAGTAGTTGGCACGGATCGCGGCTTTCACCTGGCTGAAGGCACGCTCGGCGGTTTCTGCATCGGCAGCTACCACGGTGCAGGCACCGACACGCTCGTTATACAGGCCAAAGTTCTTCGAGTAGGAGCTGGCAACGATCAGTTCCTGATGTTTGGCAGCAAAGATACGCAGACCCTGGGCATCTTCTTCCAGGCCCTTGGCGAAGCCTTGGTAAGCGAAGTCGAACAGCGGCAACCAACCCTTGGCTACGGACAGTTCAGCCAACTGAGCCCATTGTGCTTCGGTTGGATCGATACCGGTAGGGTTATGGCAGCAACCATGGAACAGCACTACGTCGCCTGCTTGAGCCTGGTTCAGGCTGGTGAGCAGACCGTCGAAGTCCAGCGCATGGTTGGCGGCGTCGTAATAGTTGTATTCCAACACTTCCAGGCCAACGGCACCAAAGACGTTTTTATGGTTTGGCCAGCTTGGATTGCTGACCCAGATACGCTTGGCGTTGGTCTGGTTGGCAATAAAGTCGGCCGCTACGCGCAGGGCACCGGTACCACCAGGGGTTTGCGCGGTACGTGCACGCTTGTCGGCAATGATTGGGCTCTGCTTGCCGAACAATAGCTCTTGCGTGCAGCTAGCAAATTCAGGAATACCTTCAATACCCAGGTAGTTTTTGGTGGTCTCATTTTCCAGCAGATACTGTTCAGCTTTTTTAACGCTGGTCAGCACCGGCGTTTTGCCGGTTTCGTCTTTATAGACGCCAATGCCTAAGTTGATTTTATTCTCACGCTTGTCCGCGCGGAAAATGTCGGTCAGACCCAGAATTGGATCGGCAGGTGCAGCGGTGATTTTTTCAAACATGTCAGATGCTTCCATGGCCTAGAGTTAAGCAGACAGAAACATCAGGGTAGCGCCAGTTATCGGCTTTGCCAACCGTTTGCGAGAAAAACACCTCGATCTTGTGACGGCGGCAGATTCAGCACAAAAAATGACGGGGAAGGGCGGATTGGCAGAATAAAAAATTGGCGGAAGCGCTAAAAACAAAAACAGGGCCGAAGCCCTGTTTTTTAACTTAGCTGACGGCGAGCCGTCATCAAGTGCAACAACTTAGAACTGGTAAACCAGGCCGGTAGCTACGATGTTGTCAGTAGCGATGCCGTTAGCACGAGTGAAGTCGTTTTCGTCCAGCAGGTTGATTTTGTAATCAACGTAGGTAGACATGTTTTTGTTGAAGTAGTAAGTAGTACCTACATCAATGTATTTAACCAGATCGTTGTCAGTGCCGTTAGGGCCAGCCAGGTTCTTACCTTTAGACTGCAGGTAAGCGATAGATGGACGCAGGCCGAAATCGAACTGGTACTGTGCTACCACTTCAAAGTTCTGAGTTTTGTTAGCGATGGTGTTAGACGCGCTACCGTATGGAGTCATGTTGCGGGTTTCCGCATACATGGTTGCCAGGTAGACGTTGTTGGCATCGTATTTAGCACCAACGGTCCATGCATCAGCTACGTTACCGCCAGCAGTGCTGTTATCTTTCTGGTCAATGGTACGGTTAGATGAAGAGTATGCTGCACCTAAGCTGACACCGGTATCCAAAATTGCGTAGGTGGTAGAAACACCAACACCGTCACCGTTTTGTTTCTTCAGCTCACGCTTGTCGTTTTCGTTCTTGCCTTGATACTGCAGAGCGAAGTTCCAACCATCAACCATACCGAAGAAGTTGTTGTTACGGTAAGTAGCAACACCGTTGGTACGACCGGTCATGAAGTTGTCGGTAGTGGTGTAAGTATCGCCACCGAACTCTGGCAGCATATCTGTCCAGCCTTCAACGTCATACACTACGCCGTAGTTACGGCCGTAATCGAATGAACCGAATTCAGCAAATTTCAGACCTGCGAAGCCCAGACGAGTCTTAGTACCTTCGGTACCTTGTGACTCAGCGTGGTTAGCTTGCACGTTGTATTCCCACTGGCCGTAACCGGTCAGTTGGTCAGTAATCTGGGTTTCACCTTTGAAGCCAAAGCGCACGTATGACTTGTCGCCATCTTCGCTTTTGTCTTTAGAGAAGTAGTGCAGGCCGTCAACTTTACCGTACAGATCCAGTTTGTTGCCGTCTTTGTTGTAGATTTCAGCTGCGTTGGCTGCACCAGCTGCTAACAGAGCTGGGATCACTACTGCAAGAATGTTGCGCTTCATCATCATTATTACCCTCATTGGTTTTATTCGGACACCTTGCCACTGCCGCCAATAATTCTTTTGGAACTATTGTTGATAGATTGGTGTCGTCCTGTGTCTGCACGCAGTGTTCCATTCACGGGCAGGTTTATCTAGAACGAAAATGCTACCAATGTCGTAATCAGGTTTCAGGAAGAAACGATGTGTAACAATTTGTGTATTTTGGGGAACTTTGTGATGCAGGTCAATAATCAAAAATGCGAAAGGCCAGCTAAGCTGGCCTTTATTATGTAAAGAAAATGTTTAAATTATGCTGGGTTTTATGACTTAGAAGCTGGCGTTACGTGGCGTTCTTGGGAACGGGATCACGTCACGGACGTTCTGCACCCCGGTCACATAGGCGATTAAACGCTCAAAACCTAAGCCAAAACCAGAATGTGGCACGGTGCCATAGCGGCGCAGGTCACGATACCACCAATAATCTTCTTTATTGAGGCCCATCTCTGCCAGACGCTGATCCAGCACATCCAGACGTTCTTCACGCTGAGAACCACCGATGATTTCACCAATGCCCGGTGCTAGCACATCCATCGCCGCAACGGTTTTGCCATCTTCGTTCATGCGCATGTAGAAGGCTTTGATATCTTTCGGGTAGTTTTTCACCACTACCGGAGCCTTGAAGTGTTGCTCGGCCAGATAGCGTTCGTGTTCAGACGACAGGTCGATACCCCAGGAAACCGGGTTCTCGAAGGTCTGGCCGGAAGCGAGCAGGATCTCGACCGCCTCGGTGTAGTCCACCTGGGCGAAATCGGAAGAGACAAAGCGCTTCAGACGGTCGATGGCGTCTTTATCTACCCGCTCAGCAAAGAATTGCAGATCGTCGGCACGTTCATCCAGCACCGCCTGGAAGACATATTTCAGCATGCTTTCGGCCAGCCCGGCAACGTCGTCCAGGGTAGCAAAGGCAACTTCCGGTTCGATCATCCAGAATTCAGCCAGGTGACGGCTGGTGTTCGAGTTCTCGGCACGGAAGGTGGGGCCAAAGGTATAAATTTTTGACAGCGCACAGGCGTAGGTTTCGCCGTTCAACTGGCCGGATACGGTCAGGAAGGCTTCTTTACCGAAGAAATCCTGGCTGAAATCGACGGCACCTTTATCAGTGCGTGGCAGGTTTTCCATATCCAGCGTGGAGACGCGGAACATTTCACCGGCACCTTCGGTATCAGAGGCGGTGATCAGTGGGGTGGAAACCCAGAAATAACCGTTCTCATGGAAGTAGCGGTGGATTGCCTGTGCCAAGGTGTGGCGAACGCGGGCAACTGCGCCAATCAGGTTGGTGCGTGGGCGCAGGTGGGCAACTTCGCGCAGGTATTCGATGCTGTGGCGTTTGGCCGCCATTGGATAGGTGTCAGGATCGTCAACCCAACCCACCACCTTGATGGCTGTGGCTTGCAGTTCGAAGCTCTGGCCTTCACCCGGCGAAGTTACCACGGTACCGGTCACTTCAATGGAACAGCCGGTGGTCAGGCGTAACACTTCGTCCTGATAATTCGGCAGAGAATCATTAACGACGGCCTGTAACGGATTAAAGCAGGAGCCGTCATAAACGGCGAGGAAGGAGATACCAGCTTTAGAATCTCTCCGGGTACGTACCCAACCGCGCACGGTGACTTCACTGTCAACCGCAGCACGACCTTGCAGTACGTCGACTACAGGCACTACGCTCATAGATTTCTCTCTTATAAGTTTTTCAGAAATAGGCTAACAACCCAAGAATTTGGGGATGTTGCTATGTTACTTGCCGCGTTGCAGAGCACAAGCAGAAATCATCAGAATGAGACAACATTTATTGCAGTGGGATAAAAAAACAGGAGGTATATAAAGGAAGAGGGGGAACGCCGGTGAGAAATGCCCACACGGTTTGTATCCCCGGCTGACTCTTGTTCTTTAATGCAGCGCCGTACAGTTCCCTCTCCCAGTGGGAGAGGGTTGGAGAGAGGGGGCACCTTAACTGGCTTTCTTCACCAGCGGCAGATCGAAGGCTTTGCGCAGCGCTTTGACAAACGCGGGGTCCTGGCAGATGGTTTTGCCTGGGCTATCGGACAGTTTGGCTACCGGCTTGCCTTTACACTCGACCAGCTTGATCACAATATTTAGCGGCTTGACGCCGGGGATATTGCAGGTCAGACGCGTGCCGATACCGAACGCCAGGTTGATGCGCCGATCAAAGTGGCGATACAACGCCAAAGCCTTATCCAGATCCAGATTGTCTGAAAACACCAGCGTCTTGCTCATGGGATCGATCCCCAATTGCTGGTAATGGGCAATGGCTTTTTCACCCCATTCGATCGGATCGCCAGAGTCGTGGCGCAGACCTTGATAGCTCTGGGCAAACTGCTTGCCGAAATCACGCAGGAACGCATCCATGGTGATACAGTCGGTCAGTGCAATGCCGAGCTGAGCGGGATATTCATCCAGCCAGGCCTGCAAGGCGGCACGTTGGCTGTTGGCCAGTACCGGGCTAATCTGTTGATGAGCCTGGAACCACTCATGGGCTTGCGTGCCAACCGGGATCAGATCCAGCCGATGCGCCAAATCGTAGTTACTGGTGCCAGCCAGATAGGGGAATTCGGTTTTCAGCGTGCTGACAATGGCCTGTTGCACCTCGCGGGAGAAGCGGCGACGGGTGCCAAAGTCCATCAGCTTGAAGCGTGAAATATCAATATCCCCGCTCAGTTGCTTGAACTGCGCCAGGTTCTGGCGCAACTGGCTAATGGCCATCTCTGGCGTGGCCTGTGGCGAGCGCTGGCGGTGCACGACTTCGCTGATCACTGCCAATAACGGCACTTCCCACATAATCACTTCGCGCCAGGGGCCAGCGATACGGATATGCAATTTGCCGTCGTGATTGCTAATGCTGACCTGTTGCGGATCGTATCGAAACTCCCGCAGCCAGCTCAGGTAATCCTGATGGAAGAAAGGCAGGCTGGAGAGATAGCGGTGTTCGGCTTCGGTTAGCGCCAACTCGCTCATCATGGCAACCTGCGCGCGGATCTCGTCGGCATATTCGCCCAGCAGTTCGTCGCCACGGCAACGAAACTCCGCCGCAACGGTAATTGCGGGGTAGCGATGGAACACTGCTTGCTGCATATGAAGCTTGTAGGCGTCAGTATCAAGCAGTGAAGTCAAAATCGGGGAAGCGTATAGAGTCATATCGCGTTACAGCATCCTCGTCAGGCGCGTGTCCAAATCCGGATAATCAAAAAAGTGGGGGGAGTATACCCGGATTATCCTGTTATTGAAGCCTCATCACACCACAAATGGCCGGAACGGGTCGAGGATAAAACGTGCCTTTATTTTACCGGCGGCATAACCTCAGCCAGAAAAAGCCATTTAATCCAATAAACTGAATGGCTTAGTTGATTTACTCATAAAAATTATGAGGTTAATTATTTTAAACACAGATTCAGATAAAACCGGTTGGCGTATAAATACTGACCCGATTGCGCCCGCTCTTCTTACAAAAATAGAGCGCTTCGTCGGCCTGTTTGATGGCTGGATGCAGTTGTGACAGGTCGCCTACGGCAGCGATACCACAGCTGATGGTAAAGCGCACCCGTTTTCCGTTGAGCAACTCCAGGCACATTTGTTGGGTTTGTTCACGCAGCGCTTCCATCATGCTGCGGGCATTTTCCAGGGAACAGTGGCCGAGCAGCAGGGCAAACTCCTCACCGCCATAGCGGCAAAAGATATCGCTGGAACGGAAGGTGTTACTTAACGACTGGGCGAACATTACCAGCACTCGGTCGCCGACATCGTGGCCATAGGTATCGTTAAGACGCTTGAAGTTATCGATATCGATGAGACAGAACGCCAGCGGATAGCTACTCTGCGCAAGCATCTCACACTCGAGGAAAAATTTGCGGCGGTTATAAATGTTGGTTAAGGGATCGAAGAATGACGAGACTTCCAGCTCTTTGATTAGCTGCTGCTTTTCGTTTTCCAGCGCGATCTTGACCTGATTGTATTGTTTGAGCTGGGTGATGGCGTCACTGATGGCGATCAGCTCTTTGCTGTAAAACGCGTCGTTGTCATCAATATTCATATCGCCTTGTGACAGGCGCAGAATATTTTTATGCGTTTTGGTCAGCCAGCGGGTGATGTTGGAACAGAAGATCATGGAAGGCAGCAGGATGAACAGGGCAATCAGCCCACTCAGAGAAATCATGCCGTAGATGGCTGTCTGGCTATCATACATTTTGGCTTCGGAAGCGGCCATCTCCAGCTCAAAGCTACGCTCATAGAGCCTTTGGGAAAGTCTGTCCATCTCCTCGATATAGCCGGCGATCAGGTTGATGTCATAGACGGTATTATGGGTAATGGCTTGATATAACCCGTCTGAAATGTTGCTGATCCGATGACTGGAGATATTTCGGAGTATCTCATCCACCAGCTCAGCAATCTGCGGATCGTTATAGGCTAGCTTTAAGAACGCCAAACGAGTACCGAGCGGGGTGAACACCCCGGTCAACTGGATGGCCTTCAGATAAGCATTCTTGCGTTCCTGGCTGCTGAGATTGACGTCGATAATCTGATCGATCAGTTCGGTCAGCGACATATTCAGCCGGTTATTAAGGCGAACGGCCTCCAAAAATAGAAATGAGTCCGCATTGATCAGCCGAGTGTCGTAGGTATAACGGTAGAAGGCTTTGGTGGTCTGGACGATATAATAGGCGCTGTTGATATTGAACAGATTGCTGTTGGCAGTATCGACTTGCGTGACCTGACGCGAATCGTTATCCAGCAGCCTTTCCATCCAATCGAGCATGGAAAGTATGGCAATCTTTTGCCGAATGCCCAAGCGCAGAGCGAGGTCGGCGTCGACATTGGATTTAACAATCGCGATTTTTTCACGTGCCTGTTGATCGGCCTGTTGCCATTCAGCTTGGGTGACGGATTTATCCGCCAGACCTAATCGTTTTAACCGGTGTGCCAGCAGTGTAGCCTGAAAGGCCTCGGCCACCTCTTTGGTCCTGCTGATTTTGTACAGATTTTCCAAGCTTTGCTCATGGCTGGCACGGGCCTTTATCAGCCCATTGGCGATAAAAACCGCAAAGGACAGCATGATGGCAAAGGTGAAGAAATAGATCAGGTATTTTACTTTCATGCCAATCTGTTTCTCCTACTGGTTCTTGGATGATTATATCATTGCTACCGCTGGTTTTCCTCCGCAATTCGGTTGCCAACGGGGACGGAACTGCGCCTGCTTAAGCATAAAATGCTGAGTTTGACGTTAAGTGAAGCGCCAGGGTAGCTGGAGCATAGCAAACAACAGCGAATGTCTGCGTGAGTCGTGTGATTTCTTGGTGCGATTTGCTGCCATTTCTGGGTTTTTTTATAGCTGTGATACAGTTTATTCACAATCGGGCCATTGAGGTACCGCGTCGTCCTGCACGGCGGTGCGCTTCGAGTCCGGGATCTGTAACTCACTGAGACGTCAAAGGGTTTTTATGACACAACAGCCACAGGCGAAGTATCGCCACGATTATCGCGCCCCAGATTATACCATCACCGATATCGACCTGGATTTTGAACTGGATGCAGACACCACGCGCGTTACCGCCGTCAGCCAGATCAAACGGCAGGGTGCCGCCGGTGCCCCATTAACGTTGAATGGCGAAGACCTGACTCTGGTGAGTATTCAAGTTGATGGGCAGCCGTGGAGCGCCTATCGCCAGCAGGAAAACCAACTGGTGATTGAACAACTACCGGCTCAGTTTACCCTGACGATCGTCAACGACATCCATCCGGCGAAAAATAGCGCGTTGGAAGGGCTATACCTGTCTGGTGAAGCGCTGTGCACCCAATGCGAGGCCGAAGGCTTCCGCCATATCACCTTCTATCTGGATCGCCCAGACGTGCTGGCCCGTTTTACTACCCGCATCGTCGCCGATAAAGCACGTTATCCGTTCCTGCTGTCGAACGGCAACCGGGTGGCTGAAGGTGACCTGGCAGACGGCCGTCACTGGGTGCAATGGCAGGATCCGTTCCCGAAACCTAGCTATCTGTTTGCGCTGGTGGCGGGGGATTTCGACGTGTTGCGCGATAGCTTCACCACCCGTTCTGGTCGTAAGGTGGCCTTGGAGCTGTTTGTCGATCGTGGCAACCTGGATCGTGCCGATTGGGCCATGACCTCGCTGAAAAATTCGATGAAGTGGGATGAAACCCGCTTTGGCCTGGAATACGATCTGGATATCTACATGATCGTCGCCGTGGATTTCTTCAACATGGGGGCGATGGAGAACAAAGGGTTAAATATCTTTAACTCGAAGTATGTGTTGGCCAAGGCAGAAACCGCCACCGACAAGGATTACCTGAATATTGAAGCGGTGATCGGCCACGAATATTTCCATAACTGGACCGGCAACCGCGTGACCTGCCGCGACTGGTTCCAGCTTAGTCTGAAAGAAGGGCTGACCGTGTTCCGCGATCAGGAGTTCAGCTCCGACCTGGGTTCCCGTTCAGTCAACCGCATCGATAACGTGCGGGTTATGCGTGGGGCGCAGTTTGCCGAAGACGCCAGCCCGATGGCGCACGCGATCCGGCCGGATAAAGTGATCGAGATGAACAACTTCTACACCTTGACGGTGTATGAGAAAGGATCCGAAGTGATCCGCATGCTGCACACGCTGCTGGGGGAACAACAGTTCCAGGCGGGGATGCAGCTCTATTTCGAACGCCACGACGGCAGTGCGGCCACCTGCGATGATTTTGTGCAGGCAATGGAAGACGCTTCCAACGTCGATCTGTCGCTGTTCCGCCGCTGGTATAGCCAGTCTGGCACGCCGCTGCTGACGGTGCGTGATGACTATAGCGCCGAGGATCAGCAATACCGCTTGCACGTCAGCCAGAAAACCGCGCCGACGGCCGATCAGCCAGAAAAACTGCCGTTGCATATTCCGCTGGATATTGAGCTTTACGACAGCGAAGGCAACGTTATTGCCTTGCAGAAAGACGGTTCCCCGGTCAATAACGTGTTGAACGTCACCGCCTCCGAACAGACTTTTGTGTTTGATGGCGTCGCGCATAAGCCGGTTCCTTCGCTGCTGCGTGAGTTCTCGGCACCGGTCAAGCTGGATTATCCGTACAGCGATCAGCAACTGACGTTCCTGATGCAGCATGCGCGTAATGAGTTTTCCCGCTGGGATGCCGCCCAGAGCCTGCTGGCCATTTACATCAAGCTGAACGTGGCCAAATATCAGCAGAAACAGCCGTTGTCGCTGCCGCTGCACGTGGCAGATGCCTTCCGGGCGGTGCTGCTGGATGAGAAGCTGGATCCGGCCCTGGCCGCGCAGATCCTTACGCTGCCATCGGAAAACGAAATTGCCGAGCTGTTCGCCATCATCGATCCGCAAGCCATCTCTGCGGTGCATGAAGCGATCACCCGTTGCCTGGCTAAAGAGCTGGCCGATGAGTGGCTGGCGGTGTATCACGCTAACAAAACTGAAGGGTACAGGGTTGAGCACGGCGATATTGCCAAGCGTTCGCTGCGTAACATTTGTCTGCACTATCTGGCTTTCGGCGATGTAGAGCAGGCTGACAAGCTGGTGGTGCAACAGTTCCAGCAGGCTGACAACATGACCGATTCGCTGGCGGCACTGGCTGCGGCGATGGGGGCACAGTTGCCTTGCCGTGATGCCTTGATGGCCGAGTTTGATGAGCGCTGGCATCACGATGGTCTGGTGATGGACAAGTGGTTCATCCTCCAGGCCACCAGCCCGGCGGCAGACGTACTCGGTAAGGTACGTTCGCTGTTGCAACACCGTTCATTCAGCCTGAGTAATCCAAACCGCACCCGCTCGTTGATTGGTGGGTTCGCTTCGGCTAACCCGGCGGCGTTCCATGCGGCAGACGGCAGCGGCTATCAGTTCCTGGTGGAGATCCTCAGCGATCTGAACAAGCGTAACCCACAGGTTGCTGCGCGGCTGATTGAACCACTGATCCGCCTGAAGCGTTACGATGCCTCTCGTCAGGCGTTGATGCGTCAGGCGCTGGAGCAGTTGAAAGGGCTGGAGAACCTGTCTGGCGATCTGTTTGAGAAGATCACCAAGGCGTTAGACGCGTAAAAGCAAGGGGGCGGCATTTGCCGTCCCCTGATTAATTTGCCACCCGGCGGGAAGTCCCAACAGTTTGCGGTGGCGCCAACACTCTTGCCAACACTTCTGCTTCCAACTCTGCCAGCTTTACCGAACCTTTTCGGCGCGGCCGTGGCAAATCAACAGTCAGATCCAGCCCGATACGTCCTTCTTCGATTAACAGCACCCGATCGGCCAGTGCGATCGCCTCGCTAACGTCATGCGTGACCAGCAGTACGGTGAAGCCATGCTGTTGCCAAAGCGTTTCGATCAGCCCCTGCATTTCAATACGCGTTAACGCATCCAGTGCCCCCAAGGGTTCATCCAACAGCAACAAACGTGGGCGATGGATCAACGCACGGGCCAGGGCGACACGCTGTTTCTGCCCGCCAGACAGCGCGGCTGGCCATTCATTGGCACGGTCGGCCAGCCCAACGGTGGTTAACGCCTGCAATGCAGCATCACGCCAGTTGCCGCTCAGGCCAAGCCCCACGTTGTCGATCACCTTTTTCCATGGCAGCAGGCGAGCATCCTGAAACATCAGACGTGTATCGTCTTTGGCGTGGCTGAGTGGGGCATTACCGCTCACCAGGGTCCCACTGTTGGCCGTTTCCAGCCCTGCGAGCAGGCGTAATAAGGTGCTTTTACCACAGCCGCTGCGGCCAACCACGGCCACAAACTGGCCCGCGGTGATGCGGAGTTGCAAATCGTCCAACACGGTGCGGTTGCCATAACGCTTGGCGATGCCTTCCAGCGTAATGGGGGTGCCTTGCGGAATACGAGTCGGGGCCGTCATTATGCTTCTCCTGATTTCAGTTGATAGGCCGGGTGCCAGCGTAACCAGACACGTTCGAGCAGTTGTGCGCAGGCATCGGCCAGTTTGCCGAGCAGGGCATACAGAATAATGGCGACCACCACTACATCGGTCTGTAGAAATTCACGGGCGTTCATTGCCAGATAACCGATGCCAGAGTTGGCGGAGATGGTTTCGGCGACGATCAGCGTTAACCACATAAACCCGAGCGCAAAACGCACGCCGACCATGATCGAAGGCAACGCGCCGGGTAACACCACCTGCGTAAACAGGCTAAAGCCGCTCAGGCCGTAGCTGCGCGCCATTTCCAGCAGGCCACGGTCGATATTCTTGATGCCGTGATAGGTGTTCAGATAGATCGGGAATAGCGTCCCCAGCGCCACCAGAAAGATTTTGGCGGACTCGTCGATGCCGAACCACAAGATCACCAGCGGGATTAGCGCCAGATGCGGCACGTTACGGATCATCTGTACCGAGCTGTCGAGCAAACGCTCTCCCCAACGGGACAGGCCGGTAATGAACCCTAATACCAAGCCAATGCTGCCACCGATACTGAAGCCAATCAGCGCACGCCAACTGCTGATGGTCAGGTGTTGCCACAGCTCGCCACTTTTGGTCAAGGCCCAAAAGGCTGCCACCACGGCACTCGGCGCGGGCAAGATACGGTTAGACAACCAACCCGCCTCAACGGCGGTCTGCCAGCCAATCACCAGCGCTACCGGCAAAGCCCAGGGGGCCAGCCGGTGCAGAATTTGTTGTGCACCGATCGCCATCACTGTTCTCCTCAGCTTTGTGACACTTTTTGTGGGATATAGATATTGGCGACCGCTTCGCCCTGTGGCTTGATCGCACGCAACTGGGTCGGTTGTTCGCTGGTCGCCAGATCGAGATGTGGGAACAGCAGTTCACCTACGCGATAGGCCTCTTCCAGATGCGGGTAACCGGAAAGAATAAAGGTGTCGATGCCCAGATCGGCATATTCCTGAATGCGCTCAGCGACCGTCGGACCATCGCCCACCAACGCCGTGCCTGCACCGCCACGCACCAATCCGACACCGGCCCACAGGTTAGGGCTGATTTCCAGATTGTCTTTCTTGCCGCCGTGTAAGGCCGCCATACGCTGTTGGCCAACGGAGTCGAAGCGGGCAAAAGCTTTCTGTGCATCCGCAATGGTTTGATCATCGAGGTTGGCGATCAAACGGTCGGCCGCCTGCCAGGCTTCTGCGGTGGTTTCGCGCACGATAACGTGCAGGCGAATACCGAAGCGGACTTTGCGCCCCAGGGCCGCTGCTTTGGCTCGTACTTCCTCTATTTTTTCTTTTACCTGGGCAGGGGGTTCTCCCCAGGTCAGATACAGCTCGACCTGCTCGGCTGCCAGATCCTGTGCCGCCTCAGAGGAGCCGCCAAAATACAGCGGTGGGCGAGGTTGCTGCACCGGCGGGAACAACAGCTTGGCACCTTTTACCTGAAGATGCTTACCGGCGAAATCGACAGTTTCACCTTCCAGCACTTTGCGCCATACGTGGGTAAACTCGGCGGAGGCTTCATAGCGTTCGGTGTGGTTAAGGTGCAAACCTTCCGCTGCCAGCTCTTCCGGATCGCCACCGGTCACCAGATTGAATAGGGCGCGGCCGTTGGAAAGCCGATCCAGCGTGGCGGCCTGCCTGGCTGCCAAGGTCGGGGAGATGATGCCGGGGCGCAGGGCCACCAGGAATTTCAGCCGCTGCGTGACCGGAATTAATGAAGCGGCAACCAGCCAAGAGTCTTCGCAAGAGCGCCCCGTTGGGATCAGCACACCGCCGAAACCGAGCCGGTCAGCGGCCTGGGCGATCTGCTGAAGATAACCGTAATCGACCGCCCGTGCCCCTTCTGAACTCCCCAGATAGTGGCCATCGCCGTGAGTCGGTAAAAACCAGAATACGTTAATGCTCATAGAGTTCTCTCCTGATTATTGTGCGGCTGGATGCCAGACGCGTTGAGAAATATCGACCTGCACCGGAACCAACCGGTTGGCGAAAAAGAGATCGGCGGTTTTTTGCTGGGCAGCAATGGTCGCGTCCCCTAAGGGTTTGATGGCCGTTGGCGGGCGATGATCCAGATAGCTGGCAATCACCGCCTCCGGTAAGCCCATCGCCTTGGCCAGCAAGGTAATGCTCTGCGCCCGATCGCTATGCGTCAGCGCATCGGCCTGGGTCAGCACCGCCAGCACCTGCTGGATGAACGGGCCGTTGGCTTCGGTATAAGGGCGAGCGGCCAGGTAGAAGGAGCCGGTCTGGTTCAGTTCGCTGCCATCGGTCAATACCCGCACTCCGCCTTGCAGCAACGCGGCAGAATAGTAGGGATCCCAGATCACCCAGGCATCGACGTTGCCCTGTTGGAAGGCCGCTCTGGCATCGGCGGGCGTCAGATAAACCGGTTGGATATCGGTAAACCTCAGGCCGTCCCTTTGCAGTGCCTGCAGTAGCAGGTTGTGTGAACTGGAGCCTTTCTGGAAGGCCACTTTATGGCCTTTCAACTCGGCGACGCTGTGGATCGGGCTATTTTCCGGCACCAGGATCACTTCCGCCTTGGGTTTCGGCGGCTCTACGCCGACGTACAGCAGGTCGGCACCGGCCGCTTGGGCAAAGATTGGAGGGATATCGCCGGTGCTGCCCAGATCGATGCTGCCGACGTTCAGCGCCTCGAGCATCTGCGGGCCCGCCGGGAATTCGATCCAACTGATGTTGGTGGCAGGAAAGCGTTGTTCCAGCAACTGGTGGGTTTTGGCCAACACCAGACTCACCGAGCCTTTTTGATAGCCAATACGAAACTGAGCAGGCGCGTTATCTTGTGCGACGGCGGTATTGGTCAGCGCCAGCGCCATGATGGCGGCCAGCGCACCGGTGTTAAGCCAACGGCGGAAAGAGAGGGGCATGATGATTTCCTTAGGCGGTTAGGCAGTTTGCCGGGTTAACAGAGAGGCGGCGGTGTTTGGCACCGGCGGTTTACGGCGGTTGAGCGCCAGATAAAAACTGTCCAACGCTTCGTGCAGGCGTGCGGCCACCCCATCGGACAGCTGGGCCTGTTCACCGTTAAGTACTATCTGGCCGTCATCGGCAAACACGCCGTGCAGCACTTCCTGGGCTTTCAGCGCCGTCAACACTGGCTTCAACGCATAGTCCACCGCCAGCATGTGGCCGATGGAGCCGCCGGTGGCCAGCGGCAAAACCACTTTGTGTTCCAGCGCGCGTTCAGGAAGCAGATCGAGTAAGGTTTTCAGCGCGCCAGAAAACGATGCCTTATAAACCGGCGTGGCGATCAAGAGGCCATCCGCAGCGGCAAGTTGCGCGGCGAAGGCTTTAATATCAGGGCTGTTAAAATTGGCGCGCAGCAGGTCTTCCGCCTGAAAATCGTGCAGGGTATAGGGGATCACTTCCACCTGCTGCTGTTGTAGCCAGCGTTGGCTCAGTTGTAACAGCGCCGCCGAGCGTGAGGGGAGCCTTGGGCTGCCAGCTAGAGATAAAACGCGCATCGCCACTCCTTATATCAAAAAGTTATCAATGTTAAATTAATGTTCGTAAAGTGTTTTAAAGCTAACAGCAAAAGGGGGTGATTTTTAAATCTCATTTTTTGATTTTGATATGCGTAAAGGGGGAAAAGCGGGGAAGTAGCACCATACAAGGGAAACGATTGCGCTAAACGCGCTTTTTTTGCCTTTAATCAATTCCAATTGGCGAGGGGATACCGGATAATACGCCCCCGGTCGACAGGCCTATCCTGCTGACTTGAGGTTGTCGCTAAATAACCGCAACACCGAAAGCCTGAAGCAGGTGGGGATCATGCAGGTTAGCCGACCGTTGAGCGTAAGGATGCGCGATTGCGAGCCCCCAGGGATGGGTTTACGGCGTGTCGGCGTTCTGCATGATCCCCACCTGTATCCCCATCAGGCACAGCGATTGACTTGCGACCTCAAGTCAGCAGGATATCACCGGGAAATCAGGAGAGTACATGTACTACCCCATCGTCAGGAAAGCCTTGTTCCAGCTCGATCCCGAGCGCGCTCACGAATTGACCTTCAGTCAACTGCGCCGTATTACTGGCACCCCACTAGAGTTTCTTATCCGTCAGTCGGTGCCGAGCAAGCCGGTGAGCTGCATGGGGCTCTCTTTTAGCAACCCATTAGGTTTGGCCGCCGGTCTGGATAAAGACGGCGAGTGCATTGATGCCTTTGGCGCGATGGGCTTTGGCTTTGTTGAGGTCGGTACCGTTACGCCGCGTCCGCAAGCGGGTAATGATAAACCGCGTCTGTTCCGCCTGGTCCCGGCCGAAGGGTTGATCAACCGCATGGGGTTCAATAACCACGGCGTAGACAATCTGGTTGAAAACGTTAAGAAATCCCATTTTGGTGGCGTGCTTGGGATCAATATCGGCAAGAATAAAGACACGCCGGTCGAGCAGGGCAAAGACGATTATCTGATCTGTATGGATAAGGTTTATCCGTATGCCGGCTATATCGCGATTAATATCTCATCACCCAATACCCCGGGATTACGATCCTTACAGTATGGTGAAGCGCTGGACGATCTGCTAGCGGCGATAAAAAATAAGCAGGCCCAATTGCAGGCTCGCCATCACAAATATGTGCCGGTTGCGGTAAAGATCGCGCCGGATCTTTCAGAGGAAGAACTGATCCAAATAGCGGACAGTTTAGTGCGTCATAATATAGATGGGGTCATTGCCACCAATACCACTCTCGATCGTAAACTGGTTCAGGGGTTGAATTACTGCGATCAGGCAGGGGGATTAAGTGGCCGTCCGGTACAGTTACGCAGCACTGAAGTGATCCGCCGTTTGTCGCAAGAGTTGCAAGGGCGCTTGCCGATTATCGGCGTTGGTGGAATTGATTCCCTGACGGCGGCGCGGGAAAAAATGGAGGCCGGGGCAACGTTGGTACAAATTTATTCCGGTTTTATCTTCCACGGACCGCGTTTGATTAAAGATATCGTTACCCATATCTAATATTTTACCTTTCATTTTCGACCGGGGGTTTATTTCTGCCCCCGGCTCGTCTATATTTTGTTCGGTAGCGGAATTATCCGATGTTTAAGCAACCTTTCTGGTGATAAAATCGCCTTTTGCGTAATACGCGTTGGCATGTGGTGAGAAGGATAAGCAATGAAGATAAAACCTGACGACAATTGGCGTTGGTATTTTGACGCTGAGCACGATCGACTGATGCTCGATTTAGCCAATGGTATGATCTTCCGTTCACGCTTTCCGGCAAAAATGCTAACCCCGGACGCCTTCGCTGAATGTGCATTCTGCGTCGATGATGCAGCGCTTTATTTTGATTATGAAGAACAGTGCAAACAGATAAAGCTCAGCCATGAACAACGTGCCGAGTTGGTATTAAATGCGCTGGTGGCCTTCCGTTTTCTCAAACCCCTGATGCCCAAGAGCTGGCATTTTGCTCAGCAACACTATCCGCTACGCCCAAAAAATGGCGAGTTGGCGGCGGTGAAGGTGATGGATAGCGGTGTCGAGGCGCGTCTGCTGGTGGTGGAAGCCGGGGATAATGCCAGCCTGTGCTTGCTGGCACAAAATCAGCTGGCGTTGGCTGGGCGCACCATGGTGTTGGGGGATGCGATAAAAGTGATGCACGATCGCTTGAAACCTTGCATCCCGGATGAACAGTCTGCCCCGGCTTACGACAGGGCAGTGTAATAAGCGTTACGCCAGCTTCACATCGCTTTTAGGAATACAGCTGCAACAGAGGATGGTGCCGTTGGCAGCCACTGCGCTTTTCTTTAGCGGCGCAACCTCGCCCTCCACCAGCGTTATCTTGCAACTGCCGCACAGGCCAGCCCGGCAGGAGTAAGGGATGCGAATGCCTTGCTGCTCCAACTGCTCTAACAAGATCTGCTGGTTATTACCGGCAAACACCTTTCCTTGATACTCAATGCTCACGCTGGTGGTGCTGTCCTGCGGTGCCTGCAGGCTTTCGACGACCTTACCTGCCCCATAAGGCCGCGGCGGTTTGGTTGACAACACTTCAACGCTATCGCCGACGCGGATAATACCGCTGTTACGGGCAATCATGTTTTGGCCAAAGTCGACGTCGCCATTATCGGCAGTGCGGAACTGTTGTAGCGTACTCAACGGCTCGCCGCTCGGATGTTTGCGGCCACGTTCGACGCTGACCGTGGTCAATACGCAGCGGCTGCAGGGTTTTACCAGATCGAACATCACGTCGCCGACGCGGATCACCTGCCAACCATCTTCTGCCCAGGCCGGGCTACCGGTCACCACCAGGTTTGGGCGAAACTGCTCCAGCCTGATGCTACTTGGGCAACGTTGCTGCAGATCCTGGAACGAGGCTTCATTAATCAGCAGATAAGGGTAACCGTCGGCAAAGGAGAGCGGAATTTCCGGGTGCTTCTTTACCCTGCGGGTTAATTCAGGCCCAACCCAGCGCAGCTGGACCTCGCGCTGAAAATAACCGCTTAGCCAACTGTTGATGGCCACCGGGGCGATCAACGCGGTGAAATGGTTGCCCCACACCTCGGTCGGCTGCGCATCGGGGGCGAAATCAATGAAGCGGATCGCCGCGCTTTCACCGTCCGGTGCGGTCAGAAACAGACCATCCGCCAACAACGCCGGGGTAAACAGCACCATCTGCGGGTATTGGCGGGCGGTGATGAAGGTACCGTCTGGCTCGGTGATCATGAAAGAGCGATCAAAAGCCAGGCCGTTGCTGGCCACCTGAGCGTGAGAAAGCTGCAAACCCCGTAGTGATTTGACCGGATGAACGTAAAGTCGGGAGAGCGTGATCACCCCTGCCTCCGTGCGATAAATGAAATAGAAGGGAGCAACTTTATGACAAGCGGTCTGGATTAGCTATAATGCGCAACAATTTTCTTTTTGGTGATAAGCACGATATGAACACTCTGTTTGCCAGCACGGCGCGTGGACTGGAAGAACTGTTAAAAAGCGAACTGGAGCGGCTTGGCGCTCACTCCTGCAAAGTGGTGCAGGGGGGAGTACATTTTCAGGGTGACGATCGTCTTCTGTACCAAAGCCTGCTCTGGAGCCGCCTGGCTTCGCGTATTCTGTTGCCGCTGAATGAATTTCGCGTGCACAGCGATTTGGATCTGTACCTCGGTGTGCAGGCCATTGACTGGCCATCGATATTTGGCCTGGATAAAACCTTTGCGGTGCACTTCAGCGGCCTCAATGAAGAGATCCGCAATAGCCAATATGGTGCACTGAAGGTCAAAGACGCCATTGTGGACAGCTTTACCCGCAAGCTCAACGATCGGCCAATGGTAGAGAAACAGCAGCCGGACATTCGGGTGAACGTTTTCCTGCAGCGTGATATGGCCAGCGTAGCGCTCGATCTGAGCGGAGAAGGTTTGCACCAGCGCGGCTATCGCGATCTTACCGGCCAGGCTCCGTTGAAGGAAAACCTGGCGGCAGCGATTGTCCAACGTTCCGGTTGGCAACCAGGGGCGCCGATGCTGGACCCGATGTGCGGTTCTGGCACGCTGTTGATCGAAGCGGCGATGATCGCCTCCGATCGCGCGCCTGGCCTGCATCGTCAACATTGGGGCTTTACCGCCTGGAACGGCCACAATGCCGAACTGTGGCGTGAAGTGATCACTGAAGCGCAGGTGCGGGCGAAACGTGGCCTGCAAGAAACCCCGTCACGCTTCTTTGGTTCCGATATCGATCGCCGCGTCATTGAAATGGCGAAGGGGAACGCCCGCCGCGCTGGCGTGGCCGAATTGATCACCTTTAACGTTAATGACGTCAGCAAACTGACCAACCCACTGCCGGAAGGCCCGGTAGGCACGGTGGTCAGCAACCCGCCATACGGTGAACGCCTTGAGAGCGAACCAGCCCTGATTGCGCTGCACAATATGTTAGGGCGCATCATGAAGAGCCACTTTGGTGGCTGGCAGCTTTCGTTGTTCAGCGCCTCACCGGAACTGCTCAGTTGCCTGCAGTTGCGCGCAGAGCGCCAGTTCAAAGCGAAAAACGGCCCGTTGGACTGCGTACAGAAAAACTACCAACTGGCAGAAAACCCGCAGGGTGCTGGTGGTGTGCAGGTGGCAGAAGACTTTGCCAACCGTCTGCGCAAGAATCTGAAGAAATTGGACAAATGGGCGAAGCAGCAGGGGATCGAGTGCTATCGCCTGTATGATGCCGATCTGCCTGACTATAACGTGGCGGTGGATCGCTATGGCAGTAAGGTGGTGGTGCAGGAGTACGCGCCGCCGAAAACCATCGACGCGCAGAAAGCCCGCCAGCGCCTGTTTGACGTGATTAACGCCACGTTAGCGGTACTGGAGCTGCCTTCGAATCAGCTGATCCTGAAAACCCGCGAACGTCAGAAGGGCAAAAATCAGTATGAGAAGCTGGCGCAGAAGGGGGAGTTCCTGCTGGTAGAAGAGTTCAATGCCAAGCTGTGGGTCAACCTGACGGATTATCTCGATACCGGGTTATTCCTCGATCACCGCATCGCTCGCCGTATGCTGGGTGAGATGAGCAAAGGCAAAGACTTCCTCAACCTGTTTGCCTACACCGGCACCGCAAGCGTACATGCCGGGTTGGGGGGCGCACGTAGCACCACCACGGTGGATATGTCGCGTACCTATCTGGAATGGGCGGAGAAGAACCTGCGGGTTAACGGCCTGACCGGTAGACAGCACCGCCTGATCCAGGCAGATTGCCTGTCCTGGCTACACAATGCCGACGAACAGTTCGATGTGATCTTTATCGATCCGCCGACGTTCTCCAACTCCAAGCGGATGGAGAACACCTTTGACGTACAGCGCGACCATCTGGCGCTGATGAAAGATTTACAACGGATACTGCGCCGTAACGGGACCATCATGTTCTCCAACAACAAACGCGGTTTCCAGATGGATCTGGCAGGTCTGAACGCACTGGGTCTGGAGGCGAAAGAAATTACCGCCAAGACACAGTCAGAAGACTTTGCCCGTAACCGTCAGATCCACAACTGCTGGCTGGTCACCCACGCCGGCGAAGGAAAATAATTACTATGTCGTTAATCAGCATGTCCGGTGCCTGGCTCTCTTTCAGCGATGCACCTTTGTTAGACAACACCGAAATTCATATTGAAGACAATGAACGCGTCTGCCTGGTTGGGCGCAACGGGGCCGGTAAATCGACCCTGCTGAAGATCCTGGGTAAAGAGATCCCCTTGGACGATGGGCGCATCATTTACGAGCAGGATCTGATTGTGGCGCGTTTGCAGCAGGATCCTCCGCGCAATATCGGCGGCACGGTGTTCGACTTTGTGGCCGAAGGCGTGGCCGAGCAAGCGGAACACCTGAAGGCGTATCATGCTATCTCACATCAGGTGGAGCTGGATCCGAGCGAAAAGAACCTGACGCGTATGGCGCAGGTTATGGAGATCCTCGATCATCAGGGCTTATGGCAGCTAGACAGCCGTATCAGTGAAGTCCTGTTGCAACTGGGGCTGAACGGCGATGCGGAGCTGTCCTCCCTGTCCGGTGGTTGGCTGCGCAAAGCGGCACTGGGCCGGGCGTTGGTCAGTTCACCGCGCGTGTTGCTGCTTGATGAACCTACCAACCACCTGGATATCACCACCATCGACTGGCTGGAAGGGTTCCTGAAAGAGTTTCAGGGCAGCATCGTCTTCATCTCGCACGACCGTTCGTTTATCCGCAATATGGCCACGCGCATTGTCGATCTCGATCGCGGCAAGCTGGTGTCATGGCCGGGCAACTACGAGCTGTACCTGGAAAGCAAAGAAGAAGCGCTGCGGGTGGAAGAGCTGCAGAACGCCGAATTTGACCGCAAACTGGCGCAGGAAGAAGTTTGGATCCGCCAGGGCATCAAGGCACGCCGCACGCGTAACGAAGGCCGGGTGCGCGCTCTGAAAGCGTTACGTAACGAGCGTTCACAACGTCGTGAAGTGATGGGCACCGCCAAGATTCAGGTGGAAGAGGCCGTGCGTTCGGGCAAGATTGTGTTCGAAATGGAAGACGTCAATTATCAGGTCGCCGACAAAGTGCTGGTCCGGGGCTTCAGTGCTCAGGTGCAGCGCGGTGACAAAATCGCATTGGTGGGGCCAAACGGCTGTGGTAAAACCACCTTGCTGAAATTGATGCTCGGTCAACTGAAAGCCGACAGCGGGCGAGTGCACTGTGGCACCAAGCTGGAAGTGGCTTACTTTGACCAGCACCGCGCCGAGCTGGATCCAGAACGTACCGTAATGGATAACCTGGCGGAAGGTAAGCAGGAAGTGATGGTCAATGGTCGTTCGCGCCATGTGCTGGGCTATCTGCAGGACTTCCTGTTCCACCCTAAACGGGCAATGACGCCGGTCAAAGCGTTGTCGGGCGGGGAGCGTAACCGCCTACTGCTGGCAAAATTATTCCTTAAGCCGAGTAATTTACTGATCCTCGATGAACCAACCAACGATCTGGACGTCGAAACGCTGGAACTGTTGGAAGAGATGATCGATAGCTACCAGGGCACCGTATTGCTGGTGAGCCACGATCGTCAGTTTGTTGATAACTCCGTGACCGAGTGCTGGATTTTCGAAGGCAATGGCGTGATCGACACTTACGTCGGGGGCTACTACGATGCACACCATCAGCGTGCCACCGCCAAGCCGATCCGCACGGTAGCCACCAGCCAAACCAAGGCTGCGGCGGAGAAAAAAACCGAGCAGCCCAAGAAATCAGCAGCCAAACTGAGTTATAACCTGCTGCGCGAACTGGAGCAGTTGCCGCAGCGCCTTGAACAGCTGGAAGTGGATATTGAAGCCTTGCAGGCACAGGTGAGTGATGCGGGATTCTTCTCACGCCCGCACAGCGAAACCCAGCAGGTGCTGGCCGATCTTGCCACTGCGGAGCAGGCACTGGAACAAGCCTTTGCCCGTTGGGAAGAGCTGGAAGCAATGAAAAACGGCTGATCGGAAACGGGTTGCCCGCACGCTGCTGCTGTGGGCAACCCAGGCTGTACCGATGAGCGACACGGTTAAGGAGGATAATGGTGTGTTCCCACGAAAGTCATAAGCAGCAGAGTCATGCGATGCATGGCGAGCCTCAACAGGATAACCTGATACTGTGCCCACAATGCGATATGCTGGTGGCGTTGCCGCCTTTGCAATCAGGCTCCAAGGCCGTTTGTCCCCGTTGTAAAACGACACTCAGCGCCCGCTGGGCAGAACCGCGCAAACAACCGATTGGTTTTGCCCTCAGCGCGTTATTCATGCTGGTGTTAGCCAATATCTTCCCGTTTATCAATATGCGCGTTGCCGGTCTGGGCAATGAAATCAAACTGATCCAAATTCCTCAGGTGATGGTGGCAGAAGACTATGCCAGCATGGCCACCCTGTTTATGGTGTTTGTGCAACTGATCCCGGCGTTTTGCATGTTGGCGATTATTCTGCTGTGTGCCAGGGTGCGGCTACCACGACAATGGAAGATCTGGATGGCCAAAGTGCTGTTCCAGTTGAAGACCTGGTGTATGGTCGAGATCTTCCTGGCTGGCGTGCTGGTTAGCTTTGTCAAACTGATGGCTTATGGTGATATCGGCATTGGTTCCAGTTTCGTCCCTTACTGTCTGTTTTGCCTGCTGCAGGTGCGAGCCTTCCAATGCGTCGATCGCCGCTGGCTGTGGCAGGATATTGAACCCGCCCCGTTGATTGATCGCCCGTTGCAGGTTGGGCGTACCGGTCTGCGTCAGGGAGTTCGTTCCTGCTCCTGCTGTACGGCCATCCTGCCCGCCCAGCAGTCCAAATGCCCGCGTTGTCACACAGTGGGCTATTTACGCCGCCGCCACAGCCTGCAATGGACGATGGCGTTATTGGTCACCTCGATCATATTGTATATTCCGGCGATGCTGATGCCGATTATGATCACCGAGGCGTTGGGCAATAAAATGCCATCAACGGTCATGGCCGGGGTGGTGCTGCTATGGGGAGAAGGGTCCTATCCGGTGGCGATGGTGATTTTCATTGCCAGTATTATGGTGCCCTCGCTCAAGATGTTGGCGATTGGCTGGCTATGCCTGGATGCCAATGGCAAAGGCAAGGCCAATGCCGATAGCGAGCGTATGCATCTGATTTATGAAGTGGTGGAGTTTGTTGGCCGTTGGTCAATGATCGACGTGTTTGTGATCGCCGTGCTTTCGGCGTTGGTACGTATGGGACAGTTGATGAGTATTTATCCAGACATTGGGGCGCTACTGTTCGCCATGGTGGTCATTCTCACCATGTTTGCTGCTATGGCGTTTGATCCCCGTTTAACCTGGGATCGCGCAAATGAAACAATAAAAAAGGAGCCGCAAGGTGACGGAAAGTAATCATGGCGTCGCGGATGTTGAGAAGATCAAGCGCTGGTCGCCGGTGTGGATCATTCCCATTGTCACCGCGTTGATCGGTGCGTGGATCCTGTTTTATCACTTCAGCCATCAAGGGCCGCAAGTGACGTTGGTCACGACCTCCGCCGAAGGTTTGGAAGCGGGAAAAACCAAGATCAAAAGCCGCAGTGTGGATGTCGGTACGGTGGAAAGCGTCACCCTGAGCGAAGATTTGAGTAAAGTGCTGGTGCAGGCTCGCCTGAACTCCGGCATGGAAAAGCTACTGCGTGACGATTCGGCCTTCTGGGTGGTGAAACCGCAGATTGGCCGTGAAGGCGTCTCCGGGCTGGGGACCTTGTTCTCCGGTGCCTACATTGAATTGCAACCGGGCAACAAGGGCAAGGTTGGAAAAGCGGATTATCAGCTGCTGGATGCTCCGCCGCTGGCCTCTCCCGATGCCAAAGGGTTGCGCGTGATACTGGACAGTGACAAATCCGGCCAGTTGAACGCTGGCGATCCGGTACTGTTCCGTGGCTACCGCGTTGGCTCGGTGGAAACCAGCTATTTCGATCCCAAGCTGCGCTCCATGCGCTATCAGCTGTTTATTACCGCGCCTTACGATCAGTTGATCACTACCAACGTCCGGTTCTGGAAAGACAGCGGCGTTGCCTTCGATATGTCCGCACAAGGCATGCGTGTGGAAATGGGATCCTTGGCGACGCTGTTTAGCGGTGGCGTCAGCTTTGACGTGCCAGAAGGTTGGGAGCGTGGCCCAGCGGTGAAAGAAAAGGCCGAGTTTGCTCTGTTCGATAGCCAGCGCAATATTCAGGATTCGCTGTATACCGAGCATACCGATTATCTGGTGTTCTTCTCCGAATCAATCCGTGGGCTGCAACCGGGGGCTCCGGTTGAGTTCCGGGGTATTCGCTTGGGTACCGTGGGGCAAGTGCCATTCTACAAAGAGGGTATGCGCCAGCGGTTGGATAACGACTACCGTATTCCGGTGCTGATCCGTATTGAGCCTGAGCGCTTTAATCAACAGTTGGGCAAGAACTTCGATATCGCGCAGCATTTGAAAGATGCAGAGTCGCGTGGCCTGCGTGCCGCGCTGAAGTCAGCCAACTTGCTGACTGGCGCGTTGTATATCGATCTGGACTTCTATCCACAGGAGAAAGCGTGGAAGGGGCCGCGTGAGTTGTTCGGCTATCCGCTGTTGCCAACCACCAGCGGTGGCCTGGCGCAGATCCAGCAGAAGTTGATGCAGACGCTGGACAAGATCAATTCGATGCCGATCAATCCAATGATCAACGAAGCGACCAAAACGCTGGCCGAAAGCCAGAAGACCATGAAAGAAACGCAGAAAACCCTGCAGTCGCTCAATGACATCATCAGCAGTAAAGAGATGAAGGCATTGCCTGAAGATATGCAGAAAACCCTGCAAGAACTCAATCGCAGCATGAAGGGGTTCCAGCCAGGCTCACCAGCCTACAACAAAATGGTTGGCGATATGCAACGTCTCGATCAGGTGCTGCGTGAGCTGCAACCGGTGCTGCGTACCCTGAACGATAAGAGCAACGCCCTGGTATTTGAAGCCGCGGGCAGTAATGACCCTCAGCCGAAGAAGGCCAAAAAATGAAAAAATGGATCCCGGTAGTTCTGGCGCTGTTGCTGAGCGCCTGTAGCAGTACGCCCAACAAGACTTACTATCAGTTACCGGCGTTGGGAACCCCGACTCAGGTGAGTGGCACCCAGGCGTCACGCCAGCTGTGGTTGGAGCACGTCAGCGTGGCGGATTTCCTGGCGCAGAGTGGGGTGGTCTACCAGACCAACGACGTGCAGTTTGTGATTGGGCAAAACAACCTGTGGGCCAGCCCGTTGGATCAGCAACTGCAACAGACATTGGTAACCAACCTGGGCAGCGCTTTGCCGGGTTGGGTGGTGTCATCACAGCCGATGAGCAGCGATCAGGATGTGCTTAACGTCACCATCAGCGGCTTCCATGGCCGCTACGACGGTAAAGCGATCGTCCGTGGTGAATGGGTGTTGAGCCATCAGGGCAGGCTGATCAAACGGCCATTCAACCTGGAATTGAAACAGAGTGAAGATGGCTATGACGCTTTGGTCCGCACCTTGGCCCAGGGTTGGTTGCAGGAAGCGCAGGAGATTGCCGCACAGGCAGCTCGCCTTTAATCATAGCTTGTAATAATTCGTTCTAAAGCCATCCCGGTAAGGCAAAGTAAAAGCCTTGCCGGGATTTTTTTCTTTTATTATCATGAAATTAAATCCAGACCAGCAATATCAGCCACTTAGCTTATGCGCCGTGCATAGCTCACAAATATGACAACGGTATGAAATTTGAACGTTGATCTTCTCGCCATTTAGGGCTATTCCTTAAATGTGGCTGTATTTCGTGCGGCCATTGTTTTCTTTCCACAGAGTAACAACGAGGGAAACGAGGCATGAAGAGACAGAAAAGAGATCGTCTGGAGCGGGCTGAATCACGCGGTTACCAAGCAGGTATTGCAGGGCGTTCGAGGGAACTTTGTCCCTACCAATCTTTAGATGCCCGGGCTAACTGGCTGGGAGGGTGGCGAAAAGCCATGGAGGACAGGGCTGTGACCGCTTAAGCGGCTCTCTGTCATGAATTAAGGAACGACCTCCGCCAAACAAGCGGAGGTTTTCGTTTTAAGCGTAAAATTATTCCTGCCAGCGTTTCAGCAAAATACTCGCGTTGACTCCCCCAAAACCAAATCCGTTCGACAGGGCATAGGTCATTGCCATCGGTTCCGCCTTATTGGCCACCAGATGCAGACCGGCGGCGGCAGGGTCTGGATTATCCAGATTCAGGGTGGCCGGAGCGATTTGATCGCGCAGTGCCAGCGCGGTGAAAATGGTTTCCAGTCCGCCTGCGGCTCCCAGCAGATGGCCAGTGGCCGATTTGGTGGAGGTGATGGCGATATGCCCATCGGTGCCGAACAGGTGTTTGATGGCGTTGATTTCACCCAGATCGCCAACCGGGGTTGAGGTGGCGTGCGCATTCAGATGCTGAACCTGATCGGGCGTGACACCAGCCTGTTTCAGCGCAATCTTCATCGCCCGATAGGCGCCGTCGCCATCTTCGGCCCCGGAGGTCATATGGTAGGCATCCGCACTGGTGCCGTAACCGACAATCTCTGCTAACGGCTTGGCACCACGTGCCAACGCATGTTCCAACGTCTCGATCACCAACATCCCGGCACCTTCACCCATCACAAAGCCGTCGCGGGCGCTGTCAAACGGGCGTGACGCTTTGCTAGCGGCATCCGCTGGCGTGGTTGACATGGCTCGGGCAGCGGCAAAGCCCCCCAGGCTGACGGTATCGATAGCGGCTTCCGTTCCGCCGCATAAGGCGATATCGGCTTCATCGTTGCGGATCATCCGCACTGCATCGCCAATGGCCTGCACGCCTGCCGCACAGGCGGTGACCGGTGCGCCAATCGGCCCTTTGAATTGATGCTTGATGGAGACATGGCCCGCGGCCAGGTTAACCAAAAAGGAGGGAATGGTGAAAGGAGAGAGGCGCTTCGGCCCGCGGCTATCTGTGGTGCGCACCGCGTGGGCGATAGCTGGGAAACCACCAATACCAGAGGCGATCACGGTGGCCGTCCGTTCCTGTTTCTCCTCACTATCGGCGCTCCAGCCAGCCTGCTTAATGGCTTCGTCAGCGGCGGCCATCGCCAGCAGTATAAAGCGGTCCATTTTCTTTTGGTCTTTCGGTGCCACGCTCAGGTCGGGATCAAAACCGGCAGCGGCATCCTGCTCCAGCGTGGGCACCTGGCCGCCGATCTTGACCTGCAAATCTGCCACCATCTCTTCGGGTAGCGGGCTGATCCCTGACTGACCCGCCAACAGGCGTTGCCAGATCGGCTCTACGCCGCAACCCAAAGGAGAGACGGCCCCCATACCGGTGATAACTATACGACGACTGCTCATAGTGACTCCTTGGATGATTCATTAAGTAAGGTGTAGTGATGCTGCATCAGAGAAGCACGGCGTGACATGGCCTCTCCGGCCGCAGGGCCTGCCGCCAACGTGATGTGCTGTAGGGCGATAGGCTGCTGGGTTAGCGCATCGATTAATAGAGGCTGTATTGGTTGACCGCTGCGCCGATCGACCAGTTCCGCGCTGTGTGCCCCTTCAGTCAGATGAGTATTGCCCCACTGGAACAACGTCACCAACACCGGGAAGAAATCCTTGCCGCGCTCGGTGAGCAGATACTGGTAGCGTACCGGGCGAGTCTGGTAGCGTTGCTTATACAGAATGCCGCTTTCCACCAGAAATTTAAGCCTGCGGGTCAGCAGCGTGGGGGAGAGTCCCAGGCTTTGCTGAAACTCGTCAAATTTGCTCAGGCCATGAAAGGCATCGCGCAGGATCAGGATGCTCCACCATTCCCCCACGCGCCCCAACGAACGGGCGATTGGGCAGGGGGTCGTTGCAAAACTGGTTTTTTTCATGCTGCCCTCTTAGTGGATACATTTATTGTAGTCACTGTGTGGCGATAAAACGACCAGAACAGTAATAACAAAGGAGGGGAGAAATAAACGGCGACCGAGAGAGGCCGCCGTAAGGCGTTAGAACGCCGCAGCGTCCTTGAACAGGCCCACTTTCAGATCGCTGGCGGTATAGATCACTTTGCCATCGCACAGCACTTCGCCATCAGCCACGCCCATAATCAGCTTGCGGATGATCACGCGTTTGAAGTTGATGCGGTAGGTGACTTTTTTGGCGGTTGGCAGCACCTGTCCGGTGAATTTCACTTCGCCGACGCCCAGAGCACGGCCTTTGCCTTCACCGCCCATCCAGCCTAGGTAGAACCCTACCAACTGCCACATGGCATCCAGACCCAGACAGCCTGGCATAACCGGATCGCCAATAAAATGACAATCGAAGAACCACAGATCCGGATTGATATCTAGCTCAGCTTCTACGTAGCCTTTATTGTAGCTACCACCGTCTTCGGTCATCTTGACCACGCGGTCCATCATTAACATGTTGCCTGATGGCAACGGTGGGCCACCGGCGCCAAACAGTTCGCCACGGCCCGATGCTTCGAGATCTTGTTTCGTATAGGATTCGCGTTTATCTACCATGTTCTCAGTAAACCTTTTTTTGATGAAGGACGCAGCTTAACTTACACGTGTACGCTGAACAAGTCCGATCAGCCACGGCTGAACCAGTTAAGCCAGCGCAATGGCCACGGCAACGGACGCCGTTCTGGCAACATGGCCTGTGCAATTCGCTCCTGGATAGCGGCCAGCAAGCTAGGCTGCTGCTCCTCGGCGAACGGATAGCCGGTCAATAACGGCAAGGCTTCTGCAACGCTATCTACCGCCCACAGATGGAATTGCCCAACACGCACCGCTTCGACGACGTCTGGGCGTAGGCAAAGGTGCCGTACGTTGCTGGCTGGCAGGATCACCCCCTGTTTGCCCGTCAGGCCACGGCGTTGACAAACCTCGAAGAAACCTTCGATTTTTTCGTTTGCGCCACCGATCGGTTGCACATTACCAAACTGGTCAACGGAACCGGTCACGGCGATTTGCTGGGTGATCGGCTGCTGTGACAATGCGCTGATCAGGGCGCAGAGTTCGGCCAGTGAGGCGCTGTCCCCGTCAACTTCGCCGTAGGATTGCTCAAAGACGATCGAGGCGGAGAAGGGGAGCTGCTGATCGAGATCCAATTCGGAGATCAGGAACGCCTGCATGATCATCATACCTTTGGCGTGCAGATTGCCGCCCAGCTCGGCCTTGCGCTCCACATCGGTGAATTCGCCATCGCCCAGGTGGACCACACAGCTGATGCGCGAAGGTTCGCCAAAACTGCGCGGATGCCCTGGATAATCCAGCACCGACAGGCCGTTAATCTGACCAATCACCTCACCTTCGGTTTCGATCATGATCTGGCCCAGCTCAATCTCGTCCTGCATGCGTTCTGCCAGATAGCTTTCACGCCATTCGCGGGCATTCAGCGCCGCTTCTAACGCTTTAGCGGTGATCTGATCATCTTCGGCATACAGAGCGGCCTCAGAAAGCTGCTGACTGACCCACAGTGGTGATAGCGGTAGGCTACCCTGGTCACCGGTATGGCGCACCGCCTGGACCATCAGAGGCTGCCAGGCGTCGGCTGCCAGCGGTGGTAATTGCTGCTCGGCGACCACGCTATTGATATAGCCACACCATTGCACCATATCGTTTGGCTCGGTGAGCTGCAGATCGTCTTCATATTCACCGTAGACGGCCTGCCCGCAGACTTCAGGCTCCATATCATGGAAATCAGCCAGGCCATGGCGATCGCCCACCACAATCAGGCGTAACTCCAACGGCATCGGCGGGATGGAAATCGGCAGTGGCCGGGTTTCATCTGGCGTCAGCCACTGGAACTGGCGCTGGGTAATCATCTGCTTGAGACGCAGCCACAATAGCGGCTGTGCCAATAGGGCACGCGCCGACAGGATCAGCACGCCGCCGTTAGCCTGATGGACCAGGCCCGGCTGCAAGGTGATCGCACCATTATGCATTCTGACGCAGCCAAATAACTGTTCTGGCTCAACCCATTCCTGGTATACGCAAGCACCGCCTGCGGCAAAAGGCTCATCGCCGCGCATGGCATTCTTAATGCTGACGGTGTCGCCTTCAATCACGTAGTGACTGCCTTTAACGGTATTCTGCGGTTGCAACTCTTCTGCCGCTCGGGCGATCAACGCCAGATACTCACGTGTTTCCTGTGCTTTCAACAGCATAAAACGTGGCAGAGACAGCGGATGCAAAAACAGCGTCAGCGCATTCTCCAAACGGGGCTGGATTGCAGAAAAGGCTACGGGTGCCAATTGAGCAGCGGAATCGAAAATCGCCTGATAAGGCGTAGCAGCAGGCAACAGAGATTGCCATTCAAGTCGGTTATTGGTCAAAGTGTTAGATGCAATCGTCAAAAAGGGAAAGCGCGATTATACAAGAATAACGCCAGCTTGATACCTCCAGAGTCATTGTTGAGCATCGGAGTTTGACATTGCTCGATGACAGTGCAAAAAACAGTCAAAAACGGCGGGTAATTGCCGAGGAAAAGTTGGCTAAAGCTGTTATGCTTATTAAAGTTACACGGTCACAGCAGAGTTCATGATGAAATATCAGCAACTGGAAAATCTGGAGAGCGGTTGGAAATGGAAGTACCTGGTGAAAAAGCACCGGGAAGGTGAAGCGATCACCCGCTACATTGAAAACAGCCTTGCTCAGGAGGTTATTGATCAACTGCTGAAGCTGGAAAATGAACCGGTCAAAGTGCTGGCGTGGATCGATGAGCACATGAATCCGACGCTGGATAACCGGATGAAGCAAACCATCCGCGCCCGGCGTAAGCGTCATTTTAACTCAGAACATCAGCATACGCGCAAGAAATCGATCGATCTGGAGTTCCTGGTCTGGCAACGTTTAGCTGCGCTGGCGCATCGCCGTGGCGTCACGCTATCGGAAACCATCGTACAACTGATCGAAGATGCCGAGCGCAAAGAGAAGTATGCCACTCAGATGTCATCGCTGAAACAGGATCTACAGGCGATCCTGGGTAAGGATGATAAATAGCATTACCCAATGTTAAGGCCAAAAAAAACCCCGCAATGCGGGGTTTTTTACTAAGAAGCGCTTACTTAGCCCTGAGGCTGAGAAACAACTTCTTTGATGCCTTTAACTTCGATCTCTACGCGACGATCTGGAGCCAGACATGCGATCTGAGCTGCAGTTGCGCGGCCTGAACGGTAGCCACAAGAGTCACCGGTAACTGGGTTAGCTTTACCCATGCCACGTGCAGAGATCTTGTCTGAAGGGATACCTTTAGACACGAGGTAATCCACAACGCTTTGTGCACGTTGCTCAGACAGGCGCAGGTTGTATTCTGCTGAACCTACTGCATCAGTGAAGCCCAGAACGACAACAGAACCGTCTTTCGGATCCAGTGAGCTCAGTTGGGTGTACAGCTGATCCAGAGCTTGTTGGCCTTCTGGCTTCAGGGTCGCTTTGTTGAACGCGAACAGAACGTCAGAAGTCAGAGTGAACTTCTTGGTCTCAACAACTGGAGCTGGGGCTGGAGCTGGAGCTACTACTGGAGCAGCAACTTCCTGGCCAAAGCGGTAGGAAACACCTACGCTCAGCATGCCGTTGTCTGGACGTGCACCAACGGTACCTGCGTCACCGATGTTGTTAACCCACTGGTAGTCCAGGCGGGTAGCCCAGTCACGAGTCAGTGCGTATTCAACACCCACTGCTGCCAGTGGAGAAACGCCAGTGTCATGGTTGCTCAGGCGCTGATCGGTTGCACCGTAGTGAGCGTTCGAGTCTGCACGCCAAACCATACCACCCAGACGGGTGTAGATGTCCAGATCGTCCATGATTGGGTAGCTCAGTTTAGCTGCCAATTGAACGCCTTGAGCTTTAAAAGCACCGTTGTTCACGCTGCCTTTGTAAGGCATACGGCCAAGCCAGTCGTAGCCCATTTCGAAGCCCAGGTATTGGTTCGCTTGGTAACCCAAGAACGCGCCTGCACCCAGTTGGCTTTTATGAGTAGGACCGTTGCCGATACCATTCTCATAGCCGTTACCGTAGAAACCGGTGTCATGATACTGGGACCAACCCAGTTTGGCACCAGTGTACCAAGTGTCGTCTTTTGGTGCGGCTTGCGCTACTGTAGCGAAACCTGCCAGTGCCACTGCTAATGCGATAGCTGTCTTTTTCATTTTGCGCCTCGTTATCATCCAAATAGGCAATGAGCTTTAAAGCTGCTTTAAGCCCTTGGTTTAAATTCCTTCGCCAAGGTTTGAGCCCTCGTTTGTTACTCTGCCAGTTTTTCTGGCGTTATAGAGCAACCTTGGCGATGTAAAGTCTACAACGTGGCGCGAAAGTTACAAGTGTGATGTGATAAAGCTCTAAAAAAAAACATGGAATTAGACATATCCTCTAACATATCGGGGGGCTAAACGAGTCTTTTTTTAACATGGAAGGTGGCGCCGAACCGCAGCCAACCTCGCTTTTCGCCCGATCTGCCTGCGATTGCCAGACCAAGCGATAAAAGTGATGGGAAAAGTCCTAAATTTACTTAATGATACAAAGAAGAGTGAATTTTTAAGGTTGAACAGTGTCTGTCGGCAGCAACGATGTCACGTTGGGGTCGCATAATGAACCCATAGGCATTGCCCAATTCTGCCGCTCGACTCAGCCTTAGACGATCCTCTTGTGTCAATTCTGGTAACCAGCCTAGCACCACACTGTAATTTCCTGTCAGTAAAGCCTTCTCCATGGCATCTACGGTAGCCAGTGGATTGATCTGATTAAGCTGTACGACCTTATCAACCGGCAGGCTGGCCTGCTGCAGCCAGGTTTTGCTCAGTTTCTGCTGCGGGGTCAACCACAGTAACCAGCGTGATTGCTTGCCCAACTGCTGCAACAAAGGCACCAATAACTGAGCTACGGCGGGTTGCCGCTCATTGTAAACAAGCTCACTGATTAGGCCATTTTCGTTGCCCTCTTGCGCAGGGATCACCGCTTGCTTTGCCGGCATTGGGGATTGGCTAAAATGAGGTTGATAAAGTGATTGAGTTCGCATGTCGTCTCCCGCCCGTAGTGTTACTGTATGTATATACAGTATAGCCATCGAAACAGAAGATCAACCCAAATTTTCGTAACGCTTCGCATAATTGAGATTATTTATTGTACGTCTTGAATTTATGATTGGCACGACTAGGGATAATGCGTATTTTTTTTAATTAGTTGTTCCCGTTACGTTTATTCCAACCAAAACATGCCTAATGGCTGTGGCTTCATATAAGGAGAGTTAAATGAATGGAGGATCGTTAAGGAGGATCGAACAGGCAAAGTCCTGCTTTGCCGCCCTGGGAAATATTGCCCTACGCTCGCAGTTTGGCGGCTATGGCCTGCTGGCGGACGGCACAATGTTTGCGGTCATTACCGAAGGTGAGCTGTATTTGCGTGCAACGGAAAGTCTGGAAACCGCTTTTCGTGAGCGTGGCATGGTGAATATGACCTATTTAAAGCGAGGGGTCCCCATGGTCATGCGCTATTACTGGGTGAATGAAGAGTTGTGGCGGCAGCGTCGCGAACTGTGTGCGCTTGCTTGGCAGGCTATCTGTGAGACGCGTAAAGAGATAAAGGTAAAAAAACGCTGCAATGGCAGATTGAAAGATTTACCGAATATTGATGCCTCATTAGAGCGCCAGCTGTGGCGAGCAGGCATATGCAATATTTATGATTTTCGCCTGTTGGGGGCCAGAGATAGCTATCTGAAGTTGCTGCAACAGCAAAAAAATCTGGGCATGAAAGTGCTGATGTCACTGGCGGGGGCCATGGCGGGCTACCACCATGCCGCCTTGCCTAATCTACAAAGGGAGGCGTTGACCGAATGGTTCGAAAACAACGCGCTCTTTCCCACCTTTGAGGCGCGGTCAGAAGACCGCGCCTGCGGCCCACATCCTTGAACTATCAACCGGCTTGAGTAATTTGTGTATTGAGTGCCGTCAACTCGGGTAGCAATTCGAGCACCAGGCCAATTTGCTGCAACACCAGCTGTTCTTTGCTTTCCGGCTCCGGAACCAGCGCAGTAATACGCTCGGAGAGGGCTTCTAGTGCCTGCGTGATACGCTGACGATCATGAGCGTCGTGGTGTAATGCACCATCAACATAGCAAACCGCATCGTTGAGCAAGTCCAGCACGGCGGCACTTTCCAGGCGCTCACGGTGGGCGCCCAGGGCGGAAATATAGCTCAGCAAGGTATGGTTCAGGCACAGCAGGCGGAATGCCGCTTCCTGAATGGTTTTATCGGCTTTAGGGTCAGCAGACATGTTAGAGATCACCGACGCCAATTCTGCATCGCTATTATGGGCATCGCGGCGGGCAATACGATAAGGCAGGCCGTTATCCTTGCCCTGATGGTACTGCACCAGAATGGCATCCAGATAACGGCAGTCGGCATTCAGTGTCTTGCGCACCATGGCCGGTAACTGACGGAACTTCCAGTCTGGCCAGATAAAACTCACCGCTGCCCAGGCGATGGCACAACCCAGCAGGGTATCGTAGACGCGCGGGGCAGCCACTTCGAACCCTTCGCCCAGCAGGTTAAAGCATAGCAAGACCAACAGGGTGATAAACATCGTGGCGTGGGCATATTGCACGGTTCGGAAGGCGAAGAACAATACTCCGGAGATCACGATCAGGATCAATTGCCCTTCCAGTGAGGGCACAAAATACAGGATCGGCAGCCCGATCAAAATGCCCGCCAGAGTGCCGATGATCCTTAACGCCAAGCGCCTGCGTGTGGCGTTGTAGTTAGGCTGGCAGACAAACAGGCTGGTCAGCAGGATCCAATAACCGTGCTGCATCCCGGTCAGTTGAATAAACGCATAGCCCACGCACAACACCACCGACATACGGATGGCGTGGCGGAATAGGGCGGATTGTGGTGTCAGGTGGCGGCTGATACGCAGGCGAATATCGCTCCAACCGGTGAGCCGGTCGTCTGACAGGTTGTTTTCCTCGGTCTGGCCACTCGCCAAGGACTGCTCAGACTCGATATTGGCCAACTGAGCGTCAATTGCCCGTAAATTCTTCAGCAGATGGGATAGCGCTCTGGTCAGTTCGCGATTTTCTGGGGTAATGGTAATCCGGGTTAGCGCCTCTTCCAGGCGTGAAAAAGCGGGCTCAAAACGCGGGCTATGCAGATATTTCTGCCGTAGCAGTATCGACTGCGCCAGTTGCTGGCAGGCACGGGCCTGCTTGGCCAGCAGCCGCTGAAACCGGAACAGAATATCGCTGTGGCGGAACTGTTGGCTTAGCGCCTGATACTGTACGTGAGAAGAACTGGCGCGTTCATGGATATCCTGAGCGACAAAATAGTAGTGCAGCGTTCTGCGGGTGCCGCGCTGGCCACGGTCGCCTTTCAAGCGGGTCAGCAGTGAAGCCTTGGTCAGGTTCAGCGTGCTGACCAAGGTGCTGTTGGCCATCGCCACGTCAACCCATGGCAGGTCGGCGTCCGATTCGGCATCTGGATCGAACAGATTGGCCTTGGCATCCAGGTAGTTGGCCAACTGTTCATAGCAGCGGGCCAGGTTTTCCTGCAGGGGCTTGATAGGAAATAGCAGATGGCCGATCAGCGTCAGCAAGTTGTACCAAATAGCACCGATAATCAACAGAACCGGTTGCTGGTACCAGGCGTCGTACATGGAGGTGCCAAGCATGGTGTAGACGGCGATCAGCAAGGCACCGAAGGCGATAGTGGCGTAACGCTGCCCTAATGCCCCCAGCAGGATAAAGCCGCAGGTTGAGGTCGTCAGCCCGAGGGCAAACAGCCAGGGGTAAGGAAACAGCAGTTCAATCGATGTCGAGGCCACAAAAAAGCAAACTAGTGTAATGAGCAGATTTCGCAATCTTCCTGCCAGCCGGTCGTCCAGATCCGCTAGCGCGGCGGCAACGACACCCAGCGTTAACGGAATGGTCAGTTTAGGGACGCCCAACCACCAGGGTACCGCAGAGGCTCCAGCCAGCGCGATAAAAATACGCAGGTTATAAAGCAGGTTGCTGTTATAGGTATAACGCCGAATTTTGGGTGCTAAAGAGAGCACGACAAGCTCCTAAATGGGAGAAAGGTTAACGCGATTAAAAGCGGCGGCGGGCGTTCTCGATCCGCGCCTGTTGGGCCACCTCAACCGGCACGACGCGGCGGCCGACTGGCCACAGGGCGATAGCGGCTATCTTGAAATTGGCGATGCCTACCGGAATACCAATAATGGTGATGCACTGGGCGATACCCGCAATAATGTGTGACAGGCACAGCCACCAGCCGAACAGGACCAGCCAGACGATATTCAGTAAAGAACCGCCGGCAGCCAGCAGGGCATTGCTTTTCTCTGGGTATAATTCATTGACATGGATCGCTTCGTTGCCAAATGGCAACAAGGAGATTTTGGTGATTTCCCAGCAGGAACGGGTCAATGGCAGGGTGAAAATCAGCACGACGCTGAAGAAGGTGGCAATCAGCCAGCCAAGTGTGGTGAAAAAACCACCCAATACGAAATTAAGAACGTTCAATACAGTACGCATAGTCGTCATTCTGCTCTAATGATGGCCAAACGGCACGGGGGAAGTATTCATCAGCATAACGCAAAAACTATTCTACCCTTTTTTTAACGCTAGAGTGCCATTGCTTAACGCGGGTAAACTGGCGGCAACTCTGAACATGATTATGGCGTGGGCATATGGAACTTAAAGCGACATCGCTGGGCAAGCACCTGGCACAGCATCCTTACAACCGCGTACGGTTGTTGCATGCCGGGGTTGAGGTGAGCGGTGAGAAGCATGAATACCTGATCCCTTTCAACCAGTTGATTCAGGTGCGTTGTAAACGCGGGATCGTCTGGGGGGAGCTTGAGTTCGAACTGCCGGATGAAAAGGTTGTGCGTCTGCACGGTACCGAGTGGCAGGAAACCCAGCGCTTTTACCACTATCTGCAGCAGTCCTGGCAGCAGTGGAGCAGCGAGATGAGTGAAGTGAGCGCTGAGGTATTGCAACAGCAGGTCGATCATATTCGCCAAATTGAGCAACAGGACAAGTGGTTCAAGCGTGCCGAATTGAGCAGCTTGCAGCAGCAGATCCACCAGTCGTTTGGCGCATTGCCCATGCCGGTGGCGCGGCTGGAAGAGTTTGAAAACTGCCGTGAAAGTTATCACTTGTGCCTGCAGTGGCTCAAATCTGGTATGCGCAGCGTGGCGCAACGCAATCAGCGGTGGTGCGACCGGATGCTGGAAACCCACCAGGATTTCTTCCAGACCGTTGAAACGTCACCGTTGAATGAATCGCAAAGCCGGGCCGTGGTGAACGGCGAGGATGCCGTGCTGGTTCTCGCAGGAGCCGGTAGTGGCAAGACCTCGGTGCTAGTGGCGCGGGCGGGGTGGCTGCTACTGCGTCAAGAGGCCGAGCCTGAGCAGATCCTGTTGTTGGCATTTGGGCGCAAAGCCGCCGAAGAGATGAACGAACGTATCCAGGAACGTTTGGGCAGCGTGGCGATCCAGGCGAAAACGTTCCATGCGCTGGCGCTACAGATTATCCAGCAGGGTAGCCGGAAAGCGCCGGTGATCAGCAAGCTGGAAAGTGACAGTAAAGCGCGCAGGACGTTACTAATTACCCACTGGCAACAGCAGTGCAGCGAGAAGAAAGCACAGGCCAAAGGCTGGCGGCAATGGTTAACGGAAGAGCTGGAGTGGGAATTGCCTGAGGGCGATTTCTGGCATGACCGGCGTCTGGCAGAGCGTTTGAGTGGGCGCCTGGAGCGCTGGCTTGGCTTGATGCGCACCCACGGAGGTAGCCAGGCCGAAATGATAGAGCAGGCCGATGAAGAGATCCGCGACCTGTTCAGCAAACGCATTCGCCTGATGGCACCGTTGCTAAAAGCGTGGAAAACCGCGCTGAAGGATGAGGGAGCGGTCGATTTTGCCGGGCTGCTCCATCAAGCCGTTAATCTGCTGGAAAAGGGGCGCTTTATCAGCCCGTGGAAGCATATTCTGGTGGACGAGTTCCAGGATATCTCACCACAGCGTGCGCAACTGCTGGCGGCATTGCGTAAGCAAAACAAGCAGACCAGCCTGTTTGCCGTCGGCGATGATTGGCAGGCAATTTACCGTTTCAGCGGGGCAGAGCTGTCGCTGACCACCGCCTTTGCCGAGAACTTTGGCGTAGGCGAGCAGTGTGCGCTGGATACCACCTACCGCTTTAACGATCGGATCGGTGAGGTGGCCAACGGCTTTATACAACAGAACCCGCACCAGTTGAAAAAACCGCTTAATAGCCTGACCAAGGGCAACAAGAAGTCGGTGGTTATCCTGCCGCAGGAGCAGTTGGAAGCGTTGCTGGACAAGCTAAGTGGCTATGCGAAGCCGCAAGAACGGATCTTGGTGCTGGCGCGCTACCACCATCTCAAGCCTGAGGTGTTGCAAAAGGCGGCAACGCGTTGGCCGAAGTTGAATATCGAGTTTATGACCATTCATGCCAGCAAAGGCCAGCAGGCTGACTACGTGATCATTGCCGGGCTGTATGAAGGCAAGGATGGATTCCCGGCGGAGGTCCGTGAATCCGTGCTTGAAGAGGTTTTATTGCCTCAGCCTGAGGATTTCCCGGATGCGGAGGAGCGGCGTTTGCTCTATGTCGCCCTCACGCGGGCCAGGCATCAGGTTTGGTTATTACAAGATCGCGAACGCCCGTCGGTATTTATCGAGCAGTTGCAAGAGATTGGCGTGCCGTCGCAAAGAAAGCCGTAAACCACAGGCCTGGCACTACACCAGGCCTTGGTATTATTTCAGGCGTTCGGCGAGGTACTTTTCGTAATCAGGAATGGCGATCACTACTTCGCTCTTGAACAGCGAGGAGTCGATCAGGAAATCGGCGGTGGAGCGGTTGGTCGCCACCGGGATGTTCCAGACCGTGGCCAGGCGCAGCAAGGCTTTGACATCGGGGTCGTGAGGGACGGCGTTTAGCGGATCCCAGAAGAAGATCAGCATATCGATCTTGCCTTCGGAGATCAGTGCACCGACTTGCTGATCGCCGCCCATCGGGCCACTCAGCATGCTCTGCACCGGGATACCGCTGGCTCGCTGGATCAAATTGCCGGTGGTGCCCGTGGCATACAGCTGATGCTGGGCAAGTACTTCCTTATTGTCTTCAACCCATTTCAGCAAGGCCTGCTTGCGATGGTCGTGAGCAACGAGCGCAATATGCTTGCGTGCTGCGATGGTGCGGGTGGTTTGTTCCATGTCGCTGTCCTTGGAAAATCGAATGATTCGCCACAGATTACTGAAACTGGATTTCACTGCCTAGTGCTAACGCGGGAAATTGCGACCAAACCACGCCTTTGCGGCATAAAGGCGTGGTTGGCAGCATTTAACGGTTGCGAGATTGGCCGGCCCAGGCGATAAACCGTTTTTGCGTCTCGGGATCGGCGCGCAGGAACCAGTATTGCAGCATTTCCTCGGCAACGTTGTCGCCGTTCAGGGCGATAACCGCTGGGCTACCCTGTGTCGCCGAGATCACGCTGGCACGCAGATGGGCTAACGCCGGAACGGAGGCCGGGCGATTTTGAGCGTTATAATCGGCAACGATCTTCTCCAGGTCATTCCCATTGGGGGGGGTTGTTAGTGGTAATACATCGTGTTTGATTGCCAACGGCTTGCCGTGGTTACCTAGAATTTTATAATTCGGCGCTTTATCAAACCGCTGGGCATCCTGCTCATTCTCGATACGCGGTAGCTCAATGGTGACGGCGCTGACGTTTTGACTATTGAACACCACAATCTGCGCGGATGAAGTGTAAAACATCTGAGACCGTGGTTCTTTACGTACGGATTTGGTGACTTTGAACAACAGCTGATGCTGCCCGTCATTTAATTCCAGACTATCGGCTCCTTTTAACAACGAGCCCGTCATTTGCTTGCCGTCGACCACCATCAGCTCGATGTCCGGGGAAAGCTTCAGGGTCGTAGCTGCGGCCGAAACGCTTAGCGATAATCCAAGCAGCCCCGCAACCACCAGACCAAATTTCATTGTTACTTCCTTTTCGTGAAACAGTATGACTAGTGTTGGATACGCCACTAGTTATGTCAAATCTTTTCAGAATGCCGTTTAATTTACATTTACACACATTTTGATGATATTTGAAATATGATCTGGCTCAAACCAGCCTGCGGGCAGTATAGATGCAGACTGATAACAAATTTTAACCGATGTTGGCGTTTCGGTTACACTGATGAAAATGCTTTTCGGAAAACATCAGGAGCGAAAAATGCAAGACCTAGCAATTGCAGAGGTACTCAAGCAGGTCAAAACCATTGCGCTAGTGGGGGCCAGTGATAAATCGGCGCGGCCCAGCTATGGCGTAATGGCTTATTTGCTGGCGCAAGGCTATCAGGTCATTCCGGTGAGCCCGAAGCTGGCCGGGCAGACGCTGCTTGGGCAGGTGGTTTATGCCTCATTGGAGGATATTCCTCATCCTGTCGATATGGTGGACGTGTTTCGTAACTCGGAGGCGGCGTATGGGGTGGCACAAGAGGCCATTGCGATAGGCGCCAAGGTGTTGTGGTTACAAATCGGGGTGATCAACGAACAGGCGGAAGCATTGGCCAAACAGGCCGGGTTAACGGTGATTATGGATCGTTGCCCGAAGATTGAGATCCCGCGACTGGGGCTGGCACGCTGATTGAATGAAAACGCCAGGATTGGCCCTGGCGTTTGAGACTGCTGATAGACTTCAACCCGTTACTCTACGTAGAGGCGCTGGTTTCTCAGGCTTGACGCTTAGTTACGCAGCCGGGGGGCCTGCAACTGGCTGCGAATGGATTCCGCCAGTTCATCCAGAGAAGGCTGTTCAGGATGTGCATCCTGCGCTTCCCCCGCCAACTGCGCTTCGGCCAGATAAGTGTGAACAGGCTGGCCTTCATCGTCTTCCATCACTACGTGATACCACGGGGCGAGGCGCAACTCGTCATTGGCTGCAATCTCGTCTGCTTTTGGGTGCTCCAGAGAGTATTCTGGATCGACATCAATCACTACCCCCAAATACCCCAGCAGCCGGTGACGAACCTGCTGACCGATACCGAATTTGCTGGCTATCATATGACCTCCTGAGAAACAGTGCATTGAACTCTATATGAGGACAAAAACAGCGCATTTCAAGTTACATCACCCGGCAGGCAAACCCTTTCAGATACAAGCCTTCAGGATAAGTCGCAATCACCGGGTGGTCGGCAGCCTGTCGGAACTGCTCTACAAATTGTACATCACGCCCGGCATCTACGGCAGCATCGGCCAAAATTTTCTGGAACAGATCGGTCGGCATCAGGCCAGAGCAGGAGAAGCTGAGCAGAATGCCACCCGGGTTCAGCAACTGGAAGGCTAACATATTGATGTCTTTATAACCGCGACAGGCGCTGGCCAACTGATTTTTGTTTTCGACAAACTTCGGTGGATCCATGATGATCAGGTCGAATTTCTCACCCTGCGTGCGGTAGTTGCGCAGCAGTTGGAATACGTCATCACGTACAAACTCGGCCTTGCTCAAATCCAACTGGTTCAGTTCGACGTTCTGCTTGGCGATATCCAGCGCGGCCTGCGATGTATCTACGCTAATGACCTGCTCACACCCGCCCATCAAGGCAGACACCGCGAAAGCGCCGGTGTACGAGAAGCAGTTGAGCACGCGTCGGCCTGCGGAATAGTTACGCGCAGCCAGGCGGCTATCACGCTGATCGAGATAAAAACCGGTCTTGTGGCCTTGTTGAATGTCCACCAGCAGTTTCATACCGTGCTCGGTGATCGGTAGCAGGGCCGGGGGAAGATCGCCCAGCACCGGGCCTTGGGTAAGCGGCAAGCCCTCTTTCTTACGTACGGCAACGTCTGAACGATCGTAGATCGCGCATTCTGGGTAGCAGTGCTGGAGAGCAGAAAGCAGCGGGGCGCGCTGATATTCGGCACCGGCGGACAGTAACTGTAAAACCAGGAAGTTCTGGAAGCGATCGATGGTGATCCCCGGCATACCGTCAGATTCACCGGCGATCAGGCGATAACCGTTCAGCCCGTCACGCTTTGCGACCCAATCACGCCAGCTCTGTGCCTGCTGCAAGCGGCTGATAAAGAAAGCGATATCAATTTCTTCGTCCTGCTTGAAGGTCCAGACGCGTGCGCGAATCTGCGATTCTGGTGAATAGGCACCGCGTGCCAGCCATTTGCCCTGGCTGTCATGGATATCGATGGTTTCGCCGGACTGGGCTTTACCTTCGACACGGAGAACAGCGCCAGAGAAAATCCACGGATGGCGACGGAGTAAGGACTTTTCACGTCCTTTGGCAAGGATCAAGCGTGCGGTCATAATTAAGTATGCTGCCAGATAGAGAAAAAAGAGTGACACACTCTGGGCATCAGCGCAGAGAATGCCTGTAATGAAATCGATCAGGAGCCGATTATGACACAAGTTTGTATTGCCGCGTATGTCTATGGTGTGGTGCAGGGGGTAGGATTTCGCTATAACACTCAACACCAGGCTACGGCTTTGGGGTTAACTGGCTATGCGCGTAATCTGGATGATGGTAGCGTGGAAGTGCTGGCCTGTGGCGAACAACAGGCCGTTGACCAACTGATGGCGTGGCTGAAAAGCGGCGGCCCACGTAGCGCCCGCGTTGACCGCGTGCTGGTGGAACCGCGTGGGGTTGCCGAATATAAGGGCTTCAGTATTCGCTATTAACCCGTAGCTAGATACACTTCACCGGTTTTGGCAACCCGGCGATCTTGGTCGCCTGTTTGGCCGGGCCTTTCGGGAACAGGCGATACAGGTAGCGGCTGCTGCCTTTCTCTTCGCCGTATTTTTGCGCCATCGCCTTGACCAGCATGCGAATGGCCGGAGAGGTATTAAATTCCTGATAGAAGCTACGCACAAAGCGTACGACTTCCCAATGCGCTTCGCTCAGTTCAATCTCTTCCTGTGCCGCTAACAGTGGGGCCAGCCCTTCGTGCCAGTCGGCGCTGTTTTTCAGGTAGCCCTGGGCGTCAGTTTCAATCGTCTGACCTTCAAACTCCAACATACAGCCTCGGTGATCGGTAATTCATTGCGGGCCACAGTCTAGCAAACTTTTGCTCCGGCAAAAATAAAGCCCCGCATTGCGGGGCTCAGGTCAAAACAAAGTGCTGTATCAGTTGCTGCGGGCGAAGCCCAGAATGCTCAGCAGGCTGATAAACATGTTGTACAGCGAAACATACAGGCTGACGGTGGCACGGATATAGTTGGTTTCACCGCCATGAATGATGTTGCTGGTTTCCCACAACATGGCACCGGCAGAGAACAGAATAAACAGTGCGCTAATGGCCAGGTGCAGGGCAGGGATCTGCAAGAACAGGTTGGCGATAACCGCCACCAGCAGCACTACGAAGCCCGCCATCATCATGCCAGACAGGAACGACATGTCTTTACGGGTGGTCAGCACATAGGCCGAGCAGCAGAAGAACACCACTGCGGTACCACCCAGCGCCAACATGATCAGGTCACCCGCGCCAGCGTTCAGGAACGAGCTCAGGATCGGGCCAAGGGCGTAGCCCATAAAGCCAGTGAAGGCGAAGGCTGCCAGAATACCGGCAGGGCTATTGGCCAGCTTATGGGTCAGGAACATCAAACCATAAAAGCCGACCAGCATTAACAGCAGCCCAGGAGCCGGTAAGCCCAGCATGGTGCTGGCGGTTGCGGTCAGTGCGGAAAAGGCCAGCGTTAACGACAGCAGAAAATAGGTGTTACGCAGGACTTTATGCGTGCTTAGCAAAGAGTCGCGCGAGGAGGATGAGACGACAATGCGGTCCATATGATCTCTCTTATCAGGTCATCACAAAATTGATCATGATGATAGTGCAGTGCAAGCCATTGATTAAAGTTTGTTTACCATTCTTTACCCTACGTGACTACTAGGGTATTGCTGCCCCCTGATTGTTGATTTCTTCATCGGTCAGCTTGCAGGTGCCGTTTTTTCGTTCGGTTGAACGGTTTCAGGCTTTACAACGGGATCGGCTGTGTTTATAGTTCGCTGCATTACGGAGGGGTGGCCGAGTGGCTGAAGGCAACGGTCTTGAAAACCGTCGACGGGAAACCGTTCCAGAGTTCGAATCTCTGCTCCTCCGCCATATTATGAATGACCCCAAGCTCAAAAGGCTTGGGGTTTTTCGTTTTATGCTATCCAGTAAATATACCATCCGCTCCATATCGGCCAAAGGTAGGGATAGGACGGTATGCAAGTTATTTAGCTATTTGTTCCTCCATCAACAGCTTGTTTCTCTCCGTGACCAATGCAACTTTTCCAACAACAGTAGACATAATGAAGCGGCCTTCCGTTCGCAGCATGAAGAAATAACAACTACGATATGGTATGAGATGAGACCACGTGGTTGCTCATCGGCTCCTGACTCCTTATCCGTCCTGCATACGCAGCCCTCCAAGCGCTGTGAGGGGACGTTCAACGTCTGGCTAGCGTCATATTGATGATATTGTGGGGTAACTTCATGACTAACGGAAAGAAAAACAAAATCGTACCCGATGCCAGTCTTGCAAAAGAAAAGAACCCCAAGCGCATATCAGGCAAACGTGTGCCACAAGGAAAAGGCACGGTAAAAATCCCGGAAAAAAAATATCAGCAAGAGCTCAGGTTGTTACACGAAGAACTTGTCCATTTACAAAGCTGGGTGATTGCCAAGGGGCTGAAAGTTTGCATCGTGTTTGAGGGACGCGATGGGGCTGGCAAGGGCGGTACGATAAAAGCACTGACCGAAAGAGTCAGTCCACGAGTGTTCCGTGTTGTTGCCCTTCCTGCCCCAACCGAACGTGAAAAAACCCAAATGTACCTGCAACGCTACATGCCTTACATGCCAGCAGCAGGAGAGGTCGTTATCTTCGATCGTAGTTGGTATAACCGAGCTGGCGTCGAGCGAGTTATGGGTTTTTGTACGCCAGAGCAGACGCATCAATTTTTGGAGACGGTTCCGATGGTGGAACGATTAATGGTGGAGTCTGGCATAATTCTCATCAAATACTGGCTGGATGTAAGCCCAAAGGAACAAGAGCGTCGACTGCGTGCACGTATTGATGATGGCCGCAAGACATGGAAGCTTTCAGAGATAGATATCCGTTCTTTCGAACTCTGGGACGACTATTCCCGAGCCAGGGACGACATGTTTGCTGCCACAGACAGCCTTTGGGCTCCCTGGTTTGTTGCTAATTCAGAAGACAAAAAACGGGTTCGACTAAATGTTATCCACCATTTTTTGCAGCATATTCCCTACAAGCGGTTGCCAAAAATGAAGATTAAACTGCCTAAACGCGAAATCGGAAAATATCAGTCACCAGACTATCCTTTGAAACATATTCCTGAGATTTATTGAACAAAATGTCATTCTAATTCATGGCAATTTGCTGTTTAAAAACTCATGGCGTTTTTATCCATTGAGCACAAAAGCTGACGGCAAAAACGATGAGCCTGTAAAATCAGAGGGCTGACGGGTAGTGACGGAATAGGGCTGATATAATGGGATTGTTATGAAATGATGCTGGTTATCCTAACCTCAGCAGGCGAACCATTTGACGACTTTCCCACACTTTTTTATGCCCTCTGATCACGTCCTGCAAAAATCCTCGTACACACCAGCCAGACAATAATCGCCCGAAGCACAAAGATCGCTGGTGCGGCTCGCCTCATAAAGCCGCGATGCCGCTTGCCATCATGCTGTTCGCTGAATCGCTGCAATAATAATTCCCCCTTAAAGAACACAATTGGATCCCTCAAGTAATCGTGATTGGCACTCGTTTATAGGGCCGTACACTGTATAACCAAGTGAGGTTGTTTCATTTTTGTGAATGAAAAGTAACAGCCAACCCTCTAGACGCTAACTTTTCCTGGTCATTAACGCTACCGGGTATCAAAGGATGATATGTGTCTTGCGAAAACATCGGCATTTCCCCGGCATTAGCCGCAGGGGAACGGACTCTTGCACCCGTCAAATCACTGACTTTTCTTGAAGGGGTCGCAATGATCGTCGGCACTAATATCGGTGCAGGCGTGCTTTCTATCGCGTACGCTTCCAGTAAAGCAGGTTATTTACCTTTGCTATTCTGGTTGGTACTGGTTGGCTGTGTAACCACCATCTCTATGCTGTATGTCGCTGAATCCACCCTTCGTACCCGAGAACATCTGCAGCTAAGCGGCTTGGCCCAGCGCTATGTCGGCGGTTTTGCTTCATGGGTCATGTTCGCTTCAGTATGTGTCAATAGTATCGGCGCGCTTACCGCTTACATGTCTGGTAGCGGCAAATTATTGCAATCCCTGCTCGGCATTTCGCCTGCGCTCGGCAGCCTGCTGTTTTTTATCCCAGCGGCGTTGGTTCTGTATCTCGGCTTGAAGGCCATTGGTCGTGGCGAAAAGTTTATCAGTATCGGCATGGTTGTCATGTTGAGCGCTCTGGTTATCGCGACGCTATTGAAAGAGACCACCCAGATGCGCAACCTGCTTGACGGTGATTGGCTCTTTATGGTGCCCGTGTTCAGTGTGGTGGTGTTCTGTTTTTCTGCCCAATATATTGTGCCTGAGATGGCGCGTGGTTTTGCGAATAAGCCAGAACAACTTCCCAAGGCCATTATTGTCGGGATGGTAACGACTTTTGTGCTGTTGGCAGTGGTGCCGATGTCGGTGATCGCGCTCAGTGGGTTGGGTAATATTTCTGACGTGGCGACGATCTCGTGGGGGCAGGCGCTCGGCCAATGGGCTTTCTTCTCTGCCAATATCTTTGCGCTATGTGCCATGCTGACATCCTACTGGGGGTTGGGCGGCAGCTTCGTGAGTAATGTTTTCGATAAGTTCAGGTTGGGGGACGACGAACGGCCGTTGCGACGCTTCGGCGTGTTGATGGTGGTCGTTTTGCCACCGTTCGCGCTGGCTTACAGTGGTCTGGTTTCTTTCGTCAATGCGTTGTATTTCGCCGGTGTCTTCAGTGGCGTGATCTTGTCGATCATGCCGATACTGATTTTGCGGGGCGCCCGCAAAAATGGCGACCGGGTACCGCTCTGGCAATGTAACTGGATCACGCATCCGCTGTTGCAGGTGAGTATTGTACTGCTGTATCTGGGAAGTGCGGTCTATGCAATTGCGTCACTGTTTGGTTATTTACCGGCTGGCTGGTGACTGTTGCAAGGCTGCTGGGGTTGTCTGACGAGTCCTCCGCGCCGATTAATTTCCTGATTTGTTCACCTGGCGGCCATGTAGAATCGGGTGATGTGATCCACGATGTCATCCGATTTATTAGCGCTCCGGTGAATATGATCGGCAGCGGTTGGGTAGGGAGCGCCGCGGTTAATGTGTTCTTATCGGTGCCCATTACCCGCTCGCTACGCGGGTTGTGGGCGCTGTTTAATGGCCTACGCATCGAACAACGAGAGGCCAACAGTGGCGGATTGTGACCCGAATCACTGCCCCATGTAACCGGCCCGAGTGTTTTCTTCTCATTCTGTATGTTAACCACATGATAACAAAACGTTATCCGATAGATGGCGGTAAAACACTGTGCTAGGATGATTAATCACCCCCTCTGGCACCCACGCCAACTTGAAAAGGATATGACCATGCCTTTGAATAATAAAAATATTTTTGTAGCTCTCGCCGCCGCTTTATTTGCTGTCAGCAGTTACGCGGCTGCGCCGAAATCCGTGGCGATCCTCTCTATCGTTGACCATCCGGCATTGGATGCCACCCGTGATGGGGTGATTGATGAGCTAAAGGCTGCGGGGTATGACAAGGATAAGGTCAAGGTCCAGTTCCAAAGCGCGCAGGGAAATACGGCCACCGCTGGGCAGATTGCGCGTAAATTTATCGGTGACAAGCCCGATGCGATAGTGGCGATTTCAACGCCTGCGGCGCAGTCCGTGGTGGCGGCTACCAAGACCATTCCGGTGGTGTTTACCACGGTAACCGACCCGGTAGCGGCCAAGCTGGTCAGTAGCTGGCAGCCGAGTGGCACCAACGTTACCGGCGTTTCAGACAGCGTCGCCATTGGCCCGCAGGTCGATCTGATCTTGCAGGTTAAACCCGATGCCAAGCGGGTCGGTATGGTCTACAGCCCAGGGGAAGTCAACTCGACGGTGGTGGTCAAAGAGCTGAAAGATGAATTAACCAAACGCGGGATGACGCTGGTTGAGGTCCCTGCCGCACGTACCATCGACGTAGCCCCAGCGGCCAAAAGCCTGGTAGGCAAAGTCGACGTGATCTACACCAATACCGATAACAACGTTATCTCCACCTACGAGTCGCTGGTCGGCATTGCCAATCAGGCTAAAATCCCGTTGATCGCCGGTGACAATAGCGTTGCCAAACGTGGTGCAGCTGCGGCGTTGGGGATGAGTTATTACGATCTGGGCCGCCAGACCGGTAAAATCGTCGTCCGTCTGTTAGAGGGCGAGAAGCCAGGTGCAATAGCTCCTGAGGTAGGCAATAAGCTCAGCCTGAGCGTGAACCCTGCCGCCGCCCAGAAGCAGGGTGTCACTCTGCCAGCGGAACTGGTGCAATCAGCACAAGAAGTCATCAAATAACGATCTGCGTTGAATGATGGTTTACATCGGGTGTAAATGGCCTGCCGCAGGTGGCGGGCCAAGCTGTTTATGAGGTACGCATGTCGTTAATTTCCCTGATGGGCGCTTTGGAGATCGGCCTGATCTTTGCGCTGGTCGCGTTGGGCGTATTGATCTCCTTTCGCTTGCTCAATTTTCCCGATCTGACGGCCGATGGCAGCTTCCCTTTAGGGGGCGCGGTTGCCGCGGTGATGATTGTCAGCGGTTATAATCCCTGGCTGGCGTGTTTGCTGGCGGCTATCGCGGGTGCCGGTGCCGGCTGTTTGACGGCCTGGCTGCACGTGCGGCTCGGTATTTTGCAACTGCTGGCCAGCATTTTGGTGATGATTGCCCTGTATTCCATCAACCTGCGCATTATGGGCGCGCCAAACCTGGCCCTGATCGGCTTACCCAGCGTTTTCACTCCTTTCATCAGCCAGGTTGAGGACAACGCCTGGCTGATCCAGCCGTTATTGCTGTTGGTGGTGGTCGTCGTCGTCAAACTGGCGCTCGACGCGTTCCTGACCTCAGAAGTCGGCCTTGCGCTGCGGGCTACCGGAGCGAATCCGCGCATGGCGCGCGCTCAGGGGATTGCGACCAGTCGGCTGACGGTGATCGGCATGGCGGTGTCCAATGCGCTGATAGCGCTGGCGGGGGCGCTGTACGTACAGACTCAGGGGGGCGCGGATATCTCCATGGGGATCGGCACCATCGTCGTCGGGCTGGCGGCGGTGATCATTGGTGAGACACTGTTGCCTGCCCGTAGCCTGTTCCTGATCACTATGGCAACCCTGTTAGGGGCGTTGCTGTACCGCCTGATGATCGCACTGGCCCTGAATGCAGACTTTATCGGCTTGCAGGCGCAGGATCTGAATCTGATCACCGCGCTACTGGTTACGTTGGCGCTGGTCCTGCCGAAGTTGAAACAAAAATTGAAAAGCAAGCGGGGGAGGCAGCCATCATGATGCGTGCCGAGCAGTTGTTTAAAACCTTTAACCCTGGAACCCCGCTGGAGAACCCGGTATTACGTGGCCTGTCTTTGAACATTGAGGCAGGGCAGTTTGTGACGGTCATTGGCAGTAACGGGGCAGGGAAGTCTACGCTGCTCAATGCGGTCAGCGGTGATATTACCCCCGATCGCGGCCAAGTGTTTATTGATGAACAGGACGTTACCCTGATGCCCGCCTGGCGTCGTGCCGGTATGGTTGCCCGTGTATTCCAGGATCCACTGGCGGGAACCTGTGAGGGGCTGAGCATTGAGGAGAATCTGGCACTGGCTCTGCAGCGCGGTCAAACGCGAGGATTTCAGCGAGCGGTCAAGAGCAAACAGCGGCAGCTATTCCGAGACAAGTTGGCCACGTTGGAACTGGGGCTGGAGAATCGTTTAGGGGATCACATGGGCCTGCTGTCTGGCGGGCAGCGTCAGGCGGTCAGTCTGTTGATGGCGTCGCTACAGCCTTCTCGTTTGCTCTTGCTGGATGAGCATACCGCCGCGCTCGATCCTAAAACGGCGGCTTTTGTGCTGGCGCTGACCGACCGCATTGTCGCCGAGCAGCAATTGACGGTACTGATGGTGACGCACTCCATGCGCCAGGCTTTGGATCATGGCCATCGAACCGTGATGTTGCACCAGGGGCGGGTGGTGCTGGATGTTGTCGGTGAGCAACGGGCGAACATGCAGGTTACCGATCTGTTGGCGATGTTTGAGAAAACTCGTGGCGAAAAGCTGGATGATGATGGGCTACTGCTGAGCTAAGGGTGTTCACTTTGTTGGGGCGTGGCATTGCTGCGCCCGTTTAGCTGAATAAAACAGCAAAAACAACGGTTTTGGCATAACCTGAGAGCAATTGGTTATTTGCCTGGGTTCCCCGTCCGTGCTGAGATTGTCGCCTGAAAAAAGTCAAACAAGGCGATGACCATGTCTACAGGGAAAACGCTGCTCGCGCTGGCGCTGAGCACACTCTTACCGGCAAGTGCTGCCATGGCGGCAGCCAACGATACGCTGATTTATTGCTCCGAGGCGTCACCGGAGTCGTTCAACCCGCAGATTGCCAGCTCTGGCCCAACGTTCGTTGCCAGCTCGCAGGTGCTGTATAACCGTTTAATCAATTTCGATCCGGTTAACAACACGCCAACGCCGTCATTGGCAACCGAATGGAAAATTTCCCCAGACGGCAAAACCTACACCTTTACCCTGCGCCAAGGGGTGAAATTCAACAGCAACAAAAACTTCAAGCCGACCCGCGATTTTAATGCTGACGACGTAGTGTTTTCGGTGTTACGCCAGAAAGATGCCAATCACCCATACCATAAGGTTTCGCAGGGCAATTACGAATATTTCCACGACGTAGGTCTGGATACGCTGATTAAGGAAGTGAAAAAGCTGGACGATTACCACGTTCAGTTTGTTCTCAGCGAGCCGAACGCCGCGTTTCTGGCAGATTGGGGGATGGACTTTGCGTCGATCCTTTCTGCCGAATACGCCGATGCGATGCTGAAAAAAGGCACGCCAGAATACGTGGATACCTGGCCAATCGGCACCGGCCCTTACGTTTTGCAGCAGTATAAAGTCGATTCACTGATCCGCTATGCTGCCAACCCTAATTACTGGGATGGAGAGGTGCCGACCAAGCATCTGATCTTCTCCATAACGCCGAACGTACAGACGCGCCTGGCGAAACTCCAGACCAACGAGTGCCAGATTATCCCCGCGCCGGCTCCGGTACAGTTTGATGAAATCAATAAAAACAAAGACCTGACCCTACATAAGGTGGATGCACTGAACGTCGGTTACCTGGCGTTTAACACCGAGAAAAAACCGCTAGATAACGTGTTGGTACGCCAAGCCCTAAACTACGCGACTGACAAAAAGGCGATAGTTAACGCGGTATTTTTAGGTTCTGCCACGGTGGCGAAATCGCCGTTGCCGCCAAATATGCTGGGCTTTGATAAAGACCTGCAGGATTACGGCTACGATCCGCAAAAAGCCAAGGCGTTGCTGAAACAGGCCGGGCTGGAAAAAGGCTTTGAGATCACGCTGTGGTCAATGCCGGTGCAGCGCCCGTATAACCCGAACTCCAAGCGTATTGCGGAAATGCTGCAAAGCGACTGGGAAAAGGTTGGCGTGAAGGCGAAAATCGTCTCTTACGAGTGGGGAGAGTATCTCGCCGGTATGCGTAAGGGCGAGCATGACACCGCGCTGTTTGGCTGGATGTCTGATAATGGCGATCCGGATAACTTTGCCGAGGTGCTGCTGGGTTGCAACAGCATCAAAACCGGCTCGAATGCCGCGCGCTGGTGCGATAAAACCTATGATGGTCTGGTACAGCAGGCCAGGTTGACTAGCGTCCCTGCCGAACGTGCAAAACTCTACGGTCAGGCGCAGGAAATCTTCTACCAGCAGGCTCCGTGGATAGCGCTGGCGAATGGCAAAACCTTCTATGCCACGCGCAGCAACGTTAGTGGCTATAGCGTCAGCTTGATGGGCAGTGATTTTTCCAAAGCCAAACTGAATTAACCCAAGACAAGCCGTATCTTCTTCCGGGATTTAAGAGGGCATTTTACATCTTCCTCTTAAATCTTTGGAGAAAAAGGGGGCACCACATCATCGGCGTTTTTCCGGCATTGGATTAGGCCTCGTACAGCGGCTATCAACCTTACACATTTGCTTATTGAGGGCTCCATTCGCCAGCTCTCGCAAACCTGCAAAAGAAATTCCTGGCTATATAGGGCGGATCAAGCCTGGAAAAGAAATATAAAAATAATGAATATTATTCTGAATTATATTTTCTCGTTCAATTAATTAAGTGACTTTTGAACCAGCCGATCAAGCGTACAGCGGATTATCACTTAATTTGACAGGGGGAATATTCAGGCGTATAGATTGTTAATGTTTTGTTGTGAATTAATTTCGTTATTAATTGGTAAGATAACAATGACAAGGAAGTCCTTATGACCTATGTAACCAGTATTGGCATCCTCTTATGCATGGCGATATCTCTCATTTTTTCCATCACTGAATTACGGGAGGGTTAATTACCATGTCTTTTATAGTTTATCTGCTCAGTGCTGGCATTTTCGCGCTCACGACCAGCGAATATATGGTTTCAGGATTAATGCCTGAATTATCGGCGGAGTTTAACGTGTCATTTTCGGCCATTGGCTATCTGGTGACGATCTATGCTGGCACGATGGCTATTGGTGGACCACTGCTGACGGTGGGTCTACTCAAAGTCTCCCGGAAAAATGCGTTGCTCGGGTTAATTGCCTTGTTCATCGTTGGCCAAGTCATTGGTTCTATGGCGCAAGGTTATAACATCATGGTTGTTGCACGGGTCATCACCGGTATTGCCGCTGCGGCGTTCTTCGGTGTGGCACTGACAACCTGCGCTGAACTTGTTGACCAGAAGCTGTTTGCCCGGGCGGCGTCAGTAGTCCTCGGCGGTTTAATGGTGGGGACCGTGTTCGGTCTGCCAGGCGCGACTTTGCTGGGGGAATGGTTCGGCTGGCGCGTGAGCTTCATGGCCGTGGCCGTCATTGCCTTACTGGTTGGGCTGCTGGTCATGAAGGTGATGCCAGCGATGCCAGCGCCATCAGGTACGTCATCGCTGAGATCGGAATTGGCCGCGTTCAAAAGCGGTAAACTGTGGGGGATCTACGCAACCAGCCTGCTGCTTATTGGCGCGACTTTCGCTGGCTTCACCTACTTCGTACCGATCCTGACCGATATCAGCGGCTTCTCACCGGCAAAGGTGCCACTCCTGCTCGTCATCTACGGCCTTGCAACGCTGGTAGGGAACACTATCGTGGGCCGGCTGGCTGATGCGCATACCATCGCGGTGATTGTTGTCGGCCTGGTGGCAACGATTGCTGCTATGGTTATCTTTGCCATGTTCGGCCAAATCAAAGCGGTTGCCGTGGCGGCGCTGGTGGTGATTGGCCTGACGGGGGTGTCGATGAATCCAGCTTTGGTGACGCGTGGCGCGCGGGTTGGCCGGAACAACATGTTGGTTAATTCGGTACATACGGCCTGCATTATGCTGGGTGTTATGGTTGGTTCCTGGATTGGCGGAGTAGGTATCAGCGCAGGACTGGGCTTACCGGGAGCATTATGGATTGGTGCCGGCTTGGCGATATTGGCCCTGGCGACTCTGGCGCCAGAATTCAGGGCTACTCGCTCACCAGTCATTAGTCATCCGGTTGAGTAAAGTGCTGCACTAACCACGGACCCCGAGCTTGATGGCGGGGACGATCCATAAAACAGACGAGGTATAAGATGGCAGAAAAAACGGCAATAAGTCCCCCTCAGCGCGATGGCTTTTTGGACGAGAGAACCTTCAAGTCGCGAACTATCTTGTTGTTTGGGGAAATCAACGACACGGTGGCCTACAATGTCGTCAAGCAACTGGTGGCGCTGTCCGACGAGGCTTGCGAGCCGATTAATTTCCTGATTTGTTCACCAGGCGGCCATGTAGAGTCGGGTGATGTGATCCACGATGTCGTCCGCTTTATTAGTGCCCCTGTCAATATGATCGGCAGCGGTTGGGTAGGGAGCGCCGCAGTTAATGTGTTCTTGGCGGTCCCCAAGGAACGCCGCTTCTGTTTGACCAATACCCGTTTTCTGATCCACCAGCCTAGCGGCGGTATTGGCGGTCAGGCTACCGATGTGGCACTTCAGGCCAGAGAAATTATCCGCATCAGGGAAAGGATCGCGGCCTTGATCGCCAGCCAAACCGGGCAGAAGCTGGAAAAGGTTTTGCACGATATTGAGCGCGATTTTTGGATGCCAGCGGCAGAAGCGATCGACTATGGCCTGGTGTCAAAAGTCATTGTCAGCGAAAAGGAAATAACCTAAGCATCGCTGACCGGTCCTGCATTGCAGTACCGGTCAGCCAGTGACGGCATTTCCACAGACCTTAACGTCGAGCAGGATCTGGCTGGGACGAAGCAACTCGGTAGCCTGCCAGCACGGCAGCCAACACCATAAACAGATGCCCCTCGGCGGAATCGAGCAGGAACGAGTTGAACAGGTGGCAGGCCAGATAACTACCGAGCACGGCAACCAGCAGGTTGCGGCAGGCTGTTGGTTGCCGCCAGGCTGCTCGGAAGCAGCACCACATCCACCCCAGAAACAGCGCCAGCCCCAGCAAGCCATTTTGTACCGTTTCCAGCAGGTATTCATTGTGCGGGTTATGCACGCCGTAACCGGTCTGCGCATTACCATACCAGAAACTCCCGGCCCCGTTACCCAGCAGTGGGGCCTGTTTTATCAGGCGCAGCGATTCGCGGGCAAAGGCGGTGCGCTGTCCCATCGAGTTGTCGCAAGCCTGATAGGCCTGCTCTGCCGGGGCCAACACGCAATTGCGTACCTCAGCAAGGCCGAGCGTCAGGCGCTCCGTCGCTCTATTGGGGATAAAAATCAGCATAATGGCCAGCAGCAAACCACAGGCTAGTACCCCCAGCCGCTGCCAGCGGGGTAGCGTCAGCAGTAACCAAAGCCCCACGCCGACCAATAGCGCCACATAGCCGGTACGCCCCTGTACCATCAGCAGTACGTTCGCCGTTGCCAGTAGAACCAATGCCCCATAGCACCAACGCAGCACACCTGATTGCGCAAAAGCACGGGTTAGCCATATCAATGCAGCAAACGCCATAAACACGTTCTGGGTTATCTGCAGTTTAAACACCGTTGGATTCTGTGGATCGAGGCCACCCAGCGTTACATGCCCGACCCCCGAAATCAGGCTGATCGCCAGTATCACGGCATTGGCGATCAGAAAACCGCTGATAAAGCGGGTGATAAGCCTGGAGTCGGTGATAAAGAACAGTGCCAAGGGCAACACAAACAGTAGCTTTTGATACTTGCCGACCATCTTCGGGCCGTATTCGTGGTGCTGGGTCAATAACGAGGCGGCCAGCAGTGCAAACATCAATGCGGGCAGCCATACCAGCGGTTGTTTGAGCAAAGGCATCAGGTGGCGAAAGTCACGCTGCCACAGCAGACATAGCGCCGCTAACACCAGCGAAGCATTCATCAGCGCATTGGAGGTCGGCAGGGATACGCCGAGCAAAAATGCCGTGAAGCCAAATAGCCGAAAGCGGGCAGGGGAGAGTAACGATACGGAATAGGGTTCGGTGGATGGCATGGAGTGGCTCAAATCAGGGTTAATTAAACACGGTGTCATTCACCGTGCGGGAAGTTGGGATTTCCAAGCAGGTGAGCTGGCGGTTTATGGCCCGGATAACCTCACTGGCGGGAATGGCGTCCAGATAACGTTCCGGGGTAGCGGTGTTCACCTCGTCGGGGTGGGGTAATGAGCGGTAGTTGCCTGCCCATAACAGGATGTGCGGAGCCTGCCAGGGCGACCACTGTTGCAGATTGCTGGGGCCGAACAGCACGACGGAAGGCGTCTGCAGGGCGGCGGCCATATGCATCGCTACCGAATCCACCCCGATAAACAGCTTCGCCCGATCGATCAAGACGGCAAGCTCCGGCAGGTCCAGGCGACCGGCCAGATTGACCACCCGTTGTGGCATGGCGCAGTGGGCCAGAATAGTGGCTATCAGGGCGATCTCATCGGCAGAACGCCCGCAGGTCAGCACCACGGTTTCTCCGCTGGCGGTGAGATGATCGATAACCCGTGTGAATCCCGCCACCGACCAGGTTTTGAACGCCCAGCGCGCAGTAGGCTGGATCAGCACGAAATCCGTCAGGTGATGATGTTGGCTGAGGCGGTCAATCTCATCGACATCGCGCTGCCGGTAAGCCTGGGTCACCTTGGTTTCCAAGGTGGGTAAGGCCAATGGGGACAGAATCGAGAGGTTATTGAGCACGGTGTGCCGTTGGTTATGTCCGTCCACCGGCACCAACAACGAATGACAAGCCCGCCACAGCCGGTTATTACGCTTGGGGTAAGCAAACCCCAGGCTGAACGTCGGTTTGAGAAAGCGACAATACAACGCCGCCCGCCACTGGTCGGACAGATTAATCACCAGGTCGTAGTGGCCAGTGTTGAGACTGTTCCACAGGGCTTGCTCACCGCGATACTGTGCCTTGCAGCTCTGCCGTTTTAGGCTGCGATCGACGGTATAGGTCAGATAGACATCCCGATTGCCCGCCAGCATCGCCTCGGTACCGTCATACACCAGCACGTCAATCAGGGCGTTGGGGTAATTGGCGCGCAGCGTACTGAGCAACGGGGTAGTTAGCAGGACATCACCAAAGTGACGCAGCTTGATCACCAGGATGCGCTGTACCCGATCGCGGTGCAGTAGTCCGTTGGGCAAGCGACGGTCAGGTAACACGGCCTTGCCAGCACTCATCGCGAACGTCATATTTTGCTGATATATCCCAGAGAACGATAAAAGGCGATCTTATAGGTGGCGGAAAGACAAAGATAATTGGTTGTACAGATCAATAAGATCAGACCGATCGTTGAAAACGATCAATCCTTTATAAAGTAAGGGGGTATTGTGCGGGGGTGTGAGCCACGGGATAAATCGTCTATTGGGAATTTTAGTATGGCAGCCACTGGCAGAAGTGTGAGGATGAATAGCGGGTGGTGAGAGATGCGTGGAAAGCCGAACCTCGTCCCTGGGGTTCGGCTTTTACAGATTAGCCCGCAGCGGCCTCGCGGAGGCGCTGTTTGATCTTGCTGTACTCCTGCTGAACATAGTGTTCTGCCTGCCCTTGATCCTTAATTGGCTCAATCTGCACGGCACAGTATTTGTATTCCGGCGTTTTGGTTATCGGGCTGAGGTTTTCCGCCACCAGCTCGTTACAGGCACCGATCCACCATTGGTAGGTCATGTAGATCGCACCCCGGTTAGGACGTTCGCTGACGTTGGCACGGGTAATGACTTTGCCCTGACGTGAACGTACCCACACCAAGGCCTGATCCTCAATCCCTAGCCGTGCGGCGTCTTCCGAGTTGACCTGTACATAGCCTGGTTCATCGGCCAACGCGACCAGTGCCTTACAGTTGCCGGTCATCGAACGGCAGGAGTAATGGCCCACTTCGCGTACCGTCGACAGCACGAACGGGAACTCATCGCTGAGCTGATCGATCGGCGGAGCCCATTCACAGGTAAAGAACTCTGCTTTGCCACCGGGCCGAGAGAATTCCCCGCCTTCGTACAGATAAGGGGTACCTGGGTGATCCAACGTTGGGCATGGCCACTGAATGTAGGCCAGATCCACCATCTTCTCGTAGGTAGCGCCATAGTAGAGTGGGCACAGCTCGCGCAGTTCGTCCCAGATTTCCTGCGTGTTGTTGTAGTGCATCGGGTAACCCATGGCCGTCGACATCAGGCTGATGATCTGCCAGTCCGTCTTCACATCGCCCACCGGCTCCACCGCCTTATAGAAGCGTTGGAAGCCGCGGTCTGCCGCGGTATACACCCCTTCATGCTCGCCCCAGGAGGTTGCCGGGAAAACAACGTCGGCAATTGCGGCGGTTTTGGTCATGAAGATATCCTGCACAATCAGCAAATCCAGCTTCTCAAAGGTTCTACGGATGGTGGCTAAATCCGGCTCCGTTTGCAGCGGATCTTCCCCCATGATGTAGTGCGCTTTGAGTTTGCCATGGTCGATATTGTGCGGCACTTCGCTCAACGCATAGCCGATCTCGGCTGGCATCGCGTCGATCCCCCATGCGTTGGCAAACCTTTCCCGTGCCTCGGCATCCGTGACCTGGAAATAGCCGGGCAGGGTGTTTGGCAACGCGCCCATATCACAGGCACCCTGAACGTTATTCTGCCCGCGCACCGGGTTAACCCCGACGTTCGGCTTGCCCAGGTTACCGGTCAGCATCGCCAGGCTGGTCAGCGCTCGCACGGTTTCCACGCCCTGATAGAACTGGGTGACGCCCATGCCCCACAGGATGGTGGCCGTCGGCGCGCTGGCATACATGCGTGCCGTTTCACGGATTTGCTGGGCGGTGAGGCCCGTGGTTTTTTCAACCGACTCCGGTGGGTAGTCCGCCACGATGGCGCGATACTCATCGAACTGCTCGGTATGCTGCTCAACAAACGCCTGATCGTATAGGTTCTCCTCAATCATCACATGAGCGAGCGCGTTGATCAGGGCGATGTTGGAACCGTTTTTCAACGGTAAATGGATATCCGCAATACGCGCCGTTTCGATATAGCGCGGATCGCAAACAATGACTTTGGCTCCTTTCTCCTTCGCCTTGAGAATGCGGCGGGCGACAATAGGATGTGAGTCCGCGGCGTTATAGCCGAAGACAAAAATACACTGGGTATCCTCAATCTCGCAGATTGAGTTACTCATGGCGCCGTTACCGACCGATCGCTGCAGACCTGCAACCGAGGGGCCGTGTCAGACGCGTGCGCAACAGTCGATATTGTTGGTACCGACGGTGGCGCGAGCAAATTTCTGCATCACATAGTTGGCTTCGTTACCGGGCCCACGTGAGGAACCGGTCGTCATAATCGCATTCGGGCCGTATTTCTCTTTAACGGCCAGCAGGCGTGAACTGGCGAACTCAATGGCCTCTTCCCAGGACACCGACTCCAGTTTGCCACCTCGTTCCCGCCTGATCATCGGCGTTTTCAGCCGTGGCGTCAGGATCTTGGTATCGTGAACGAAATCCCAGCCGTAATACCCTTTCAGGCATAGCTCGCCCTGATTGGTCACGCCGTTAGCGCCTTCGGCCTTAACGATCCTGCCGTTGTCGACTATCAGGTTGATTTTGCAACCTGAAGCGCAATAGGGGCAGACCGTGATGACTGTTTTCATCTCCAGCACTCCTTGTTTAAACCTGTTCGACATTGCTCAACACGCCACTGGGCCTGAAAATCTCCCCGGTGACGAAAAATGTGTCTCACTTATTTGAAGCATAAATTGTGCCACGCTGACTTGATGTGGATTAATGGCACGCCTGTATTACTCGATAATCATTGGCAGAGGTTTACAACTGCTCAAAACCTTCTCCCGTATCCCATATTGATAACCGCTGATAAATCGCCCGTACCGCCTGTGTCACTTTCTCCGTCATCGGGAAATAAAACATCACCACGTCTGGCTGAACGCCGAGAAATATCACTTCCTCAATATCCTCACGTAGCTGGTCGATCAGGAAATTGAGCGGCATATTGTGGGTGCTCATAAAGAACATCTCGGCAATATCGTCAGGATTGACGATACGGATTTCGCCAGGAGCCAGCTCCATATCGGTGGCATCGACAATCACCAACCGGCTGGGCTTAAGATCGCGGATCTGATGCGTGACGTTTTCGGGGGTGGAACCGCCGTTGACGGCGATCCAACCCTCGATTGGCGCGTCAGCCATCATTTCGGCCAGCAATGGCCCGGCACCGTCGTCACCCATCATGCTATTGCCTACGGTAAGGACGACATTCATGGGGTCGTCACCTTTTTCACAATCAGATAGATAGCAGGCTCGCGCTCAATCTCGGCGAGCAGGCCGAGCAGCTTGGTACTCCATTCGCTAAAGGGCGCTGGTTGGCTATCAATCAACGGGGCCAAGGCATTGGCCAGTAGGCTGGTGTGGGTGGAGTCGATGGTGATTTCGCCAAAGGTCAGCAGGCCACGCATCTTGCGTTGGGCCTCACCTTCCGGGAACAGCTCAACCCAGGCTTGATATTGCGGCAATGGGCAGCTCAACTCGGTGTTCAGGCAGTCAATTACCCCCACGTGATGGCCAATCGCCAGCGAGTAATACATCACCTGCTGCGCCTGGGCAGGCATGTCGTCATCGCTATCAAGAAACTTCTGGCGTAACGACCAGAACACCGCCTTACCTTCATTTTGCATGGGTCAGCTCCTGTTGCAGGCAGTCAACCAGGCAAGCGACAATCTCGCGCAGACGAGGGTCGTTTTCCTGTTTCAACCATTCTTCCAGGCGCAAAGTGGCCGCATCCATGCTGGCACCGGCCAACAGGGAGAGAAAGCGGTCACTGATCATACGGCCTTGGTAGTAGCCCGCCAGACGGCGTGCCTCGCGTTCAATCAGTACGCGGGTATGCAGTGGGATGCCTGGCAGCAGCAATGCTGCCTTTTCGTCTACCTGCTCAAGGTGGTTTTCGCCCTTCAGCTTTTGCTCCAGCAGGCCCAGGGCCACGGCAAAGCCGTAGAGGGTAGCGGCAGGCGTCGGTGGGCAACCGGGGATCCACACATCAATCGGCACGATAGATTCGCTGCCGCCCCAGACGCAGTACAGATCGTGGAAAATCCCGCCGCCACAGCCGCAGGCCCCGTAAGAAATACAGATTTTCGGGTCGGGTGCCGACTCGTAAGCTCGGAGTGCTGGTACGCGCATGGCCCGGGTGACTGCGCCGGTAAACAGCAGAATATCGGCATGGCGCGGTGAGGGGACCACCTTGATGCCAAAACGCTCGGCATCAAATACCGGCGTGATGGCGGAGAAGATCTCGATCTCACAGCCGTTGCAGCCGCCGCAGTCCACGCGATAAACGTAGGCCGAGCGTTTGATATCCTTCAGCAGCTTGCTTTTGAGTTTGGCGGTCTGCTCATCAACGGTGATCGGCGTACTGCGGTGATGATTGACCTTGATATCGGGCATCGTCATATTATTTCGCTCCCGCCGGCTGGCTCAGTTTCATCGGCCGATGCTGGCTCAGGGCCTGTTTACGTTTGCAGGCGGGGCAGGTCTCGAACTGGGGCCGTAAGGCCTCAATGCCGTCGGTGCCCATACCCGCGTGGGCCAGTAACGCCAGGGCGTAATCCACCGATTTGGTTGGCGTAAAGGGCTGCTGGCAACTGCGGCAGTTGAGTAGGGTAAAGGTGGCGCGGATATACAGATCGGGTTTGTGCATCACCGCCATTTCAAACTCTTCCGACAGCTGGATCGCTCGCGTCGGGCAAACTTCTTCACAGCGTGCGCAGAAGATGCAACGGCCAATGAACAACTGCCAGACTCGTTCGCCGCTGGCCTCATGAGTTTCCATGGTTAATGCATTGGCCGGGCAGGCCACGGTACAGGCACCACAGGCGATACACTGCTCAGGATCGTACTCTGGCTTGCCACGAAACCCCGGGCACACTTCCAGCGGCTTAAACGGGTATTTCACCGTGACTTCACCGGCCTTCAGGATGGTTTTAAACAGTTTCAGCATGCTGCCTCCCTCACTTGCACGGTGAATGGGTGCGTTCGATCCCGTAGCGTTCAATCTCCTTGTACGGTACGGTCTTCGCTTTGCGCTTGTTGATATCGATCAGCGTGACGCGGTCGGTACAGGAGTAGCAGGGATCGAGGCTGCCGATAATCAGCGGGGCATCGGAAACCGTATTACCGCGCAGCATATAACGCAGCACCGGCCAGTTGGCGTAGGTGGCCGCCCGGCAGCGCCAGCGGAACAGTTTCTGGTTATCCCCCAGCATGCTCCAGTGGATATCTTCACCGCGCGGGGCTTCGGCATAGCCCAAGGCAAACTTGTGCGGCTGGTAGCGGAAACCTTCGGTGAGCAGCGGGCCGCCCGGCAGGTTATCCAGGCCGTATTCGATCATCGCCAGCGAATCCAGCACTTCCTGCACGCGTACCATCACTCGTGAATACACGTCGCAGCCGTCGAAGGTGAACAGCGTTTTCGGCAACGAACCGTAGTTGGCATAAGGATGGTCAAAGCGCATATCGCGTTTGAAGCCGCTGGCGCGGATCATCGGCCCCACCGGGCTGTAGTCGCGAGCGATCTGCCGATCCAACAGGCCAATGCCTTTGGTGCGCTGCTCGATATTCGGCGTGGCGAGCAGCATCTCAACCAGTTGCGTCACGTCTGCGCGCATCTCATGGATCAGCTTGATGGTTTTAACTCGCTGTTCTTTGAGGATATCGCGGCGCACGCCGCCGATCAGGTTGAGCCCATAGGTTTTACGCGATCCGGTCAATAGCTCCGCCATGGTCATCGACTTTTCACGCACGCGGAAGAACTGCATAAAGCCGGTATCGAAACCGACAAAGTGGCTGGATAGCCCGATGTTCAGCAGGTGGCTGTGCAGCCGTTCGACCTCCAGCAGAATGCTGCGGATGGCATGGGCGCGGGGTGGTACATAGATCCCCAACGCATTTTCCACCGAGGTGGTGTAGGCCACGCTGTGGGTAAAGCCGCAGATCCCGCAGACCCGGTCGGAAAGGAAGGTGACCTCCTGATAGCCCATACGGGTTTCGGCCAGCTTCTCCATGCCTCGGTGCACGTAGAACAGCCGATAGTCGGCATCGACAATGCGCTCGCCGTCAACAAACAGGCGAAAATGCCCTGGCTCGTCGGAGGTAATGTGCATTGGCCCGATCGGCACCACGCGCGACTCGCCGGTGGCCGCATTTTCAAACGGGTAGGTTTCCACATCGGTGGTTGGCTCAGGGCGCTGGCGGTAATCCATGGTGTCTTTACGCAGCGGGTACAGATCGTCTGGCCAGTCGTCCGGCAGCACCAGACGGCGCTCGTCCGGCAACCCTACTGGGATCAAACCGTACATATCGCGGATTTCACGCTCGCCCCACACGGCGGCGGGAACGCGTGGGGTAACCGACGGAAACTCCAGCGTGATGGCGCTAACCTGAGCCTTGACGGTGATAAAACACTTTTCTCCTTCCTCCATCGACAGCACGTAGTAGACGGCGAAGTCCCCGGTCAAGGTACGTTCGTCATTGCCAAACAGCACCGGCAACCAACCGCCTAGCTGATAATAGAGGTATTCCACAATCTCGGGTAATGAGTTCAGCTTGACCGTGATGGTGACCTGGTTGGCGGTTTGCCACTCGGCATCCAGCAGGGCGGAGGGGAACTTCTCGCGCACTTTGGCCAGGTAGCCTTTGCCGAGTTTCTCGTCGTTGTTGAGGGTCAATACGTGGGTTTCGTAGCTCACTTTACTTCTCCTGCCTGAGGTTCGGCCGCAGAGGAATGATTCTGAACGGCCCATGGCCAGCTCAGTGGCTGGGCATGAGTGCCAGGCTTGTTGTTCATCACGATGTGGACCGCGTTTTCCAGCAGTCGGCTGACCGGTTGCGGGATATGGGTGCCCATTACCAGCATCAATACCAGCAGGATCAGCATCGGTAAGGTCGTCAGTATCCCCAGTTCGCCTTTGTTGACCTCTTCTGGCTTGTCGCCGAACAGCACGCTGGCCACCATGCGGACCAAACCGGCCAACACCACCGTCAGCAGCAGCAACAAGACGATGGTCAACGTAATATGGCCAGCCGCCAGCCCGGCGGTGACCGTCATAAACTCACTGAGGAAAATGTTGAACGGCGGCATACCGCCCAGCGCCAAGGCCCCCCCGGCCAGCAGCACGGCACTGAACGGCATGCATTTCAGCATCCCTTTCACCACGGTAATATCGCGGGTGCCGTACTTCAGCAGTACGTTGCCGGAGCCGCAGAACAGCAGGGTTTTTGCCAGGCTGTGGTTCAGGGTATGCAGCAGCGCCGCCAGAATACCCAGCGGACCACCGATGCCGATCGCCACGGCGATCAGCCCCATGTTCTCTACGCTGGAGTAGGCTAGCAGCCGTTTGATATCGCGCTGCACCAGAATAAAGAAGGCCGCCACCGCGACGGAGAGGAAGCCAAACACCATCAACAGCGTGCCGGTAAAGTCATGGCCCAGCGTGGTGCTGATAATGATGTAGTAACGGATAATGATCAGCAGCGCGCAGTTGAGCAGCACGGCAGAGAGCAGGGCGCTGGTGGGGCTTGGTGCCTCACTGTGGGCGTCCGGTAGCCAGGCATGCATCGGGAACAGCCCGGTTTTGGTGCCAAAGCCAATCAGGATGAACACAAACGCCAGATGCATCAGCATCGGATCCAACTGCGTGGCGTGCTTGAGCACTTCCGTCCAGAAGATGGCGTCGTTGGGATCGGGCATAAAGCTGGCCGCGTTGGCGTATACCAGAATGGTACCGAACAGTCCGAAGGCCACCCCGACGGTACAGATAATGATGTACTTCCAGGCCGCCTCCAGCGAGGAACTCTGCCCGTACAACCCCACCAGAAACGCCGAGCTGAGCGTGGTGGCTTCGATGGCCGCCCACATCAGGATCAGGTTATTGCTGGTGATCACCAGCAGCATGGTGAACAGGAACAGATGGAAGAAGCCGTAGTAGTGGCACAGCGTCGCTACCGATATCTCGCCTTCATCGACCTCATGGCGCATATAGCCAATAGAGTAAAGCCCGGTAAGGCAGCCGATGATGCCGAGGATCGCCAGGAACAGGGCGCTGAGGCTATCCAGGTGCAGCCAGCGCCCGGCAGCCAGAATATCGCCTTGCTGGTACACTTGCATCACCACCCACAGGGAAATCGCCAGCAGCAGCATGATACCGACAAAGTGCAGCAGCGTAACGCAGGCCCGTGCCGCATTGCCCAGCAACCGACAAGCAAAGGTCAACAGCGAGAAGGCCAGCGGCGTCAGCAGTAATAGAAACAGCATGGTGGAATTATTCATCATCTCACCCCTTCAACGCCGTCAGTTGTTCAACATTCAGCGTGTTGAGCGTGCGGTAGATTTTGCGCGCCAGCACGGCCATCACGATCACCGCAAAAATGGCATCGGTGGCGATGCCAATCTCCACCAGCTCCGGCGCGCGATTCGCCAGCAGCGCCAGCGTCAGGTGCGATCCGTTTTCCATCAGGCAGTAGCCAAACACCTGTTTGAGGATGTTGCGTTGGGTGACGATACACAGCAGGCCGAGCATAAAATGCCCCAGCGATACCGCCAGCGCCGGTTTCAGCGAGGCCAACAATGGCACCTGCACCGGCTCCACCACAAACCAGCACAGCAGCACGATCACCGCCGCAGCCAGCATCAGCATCACCGGGCCGATCAGGCTGCCGTTCGCCGAGGGATCGTCCATTTTGCGAAAGGCATAGGCCATGATCACCGGCACCAGCACCACCTTGGTGATAAAGGCGCTGATCGCCCACAGCGTGAGCTGGTGGGCGCCCAGGGTTTGCCCTAGCGTAAAGAAGATCAGCACCAGTAGCAGCGACTGCAAGGCATAGAGCCAGCACGAGGCCACGGGCCGTTTGGCGCCAATCACCAGCAGCGAGGTGACCATCATCAGCCCCGCGAGGTTATTGACGATCAGTGAACCAGTCATAATCAACTCCCTTATCCAAGCCAGGCGACGGCAATCACGCTGGAACCTACCGACATCGCGATCAGAATCACTAGCACCACGCTCATCACCAGCGGCAGCGGAGCGGCCTGTGCCACCTCATCACTGGGTTTGCCGGGAATAACGCGCCCAAACCAATAGATGAACCAGGCAAAGCTGGCGACCGACTCGATCAGCACCAGTACCATCAGCGGCGTCATCAGCCAGAACTCGCGCGACAGTGCAAAACCGGCGGCAAAAATCGGGAACTTGCTGAAGAAGCCGTTAAACGGCGGCACCCCGGTGATCGCCAGCGCGGCCACGCAGAATCCTACGCCCAGCAGCGGCATCTTGTTCATCACGCCCTGCAAGCGGGGCAGCATCCGGGTGCCGCAGCTGTAGCTCAGTGCTCCGGCCACCAGGAAGAACAGGCTCTTGGCAAACGCGTGGTTAAAGATGTAGGCCACGCCGCCAAGAAAGGCGGTTTTAGAGCCAAAGATGGAAATGGATAACGCCAGGAAGATATAGGAGAGCTGGGTGATGGTGGACCAGGCCAGCAGGCGCTTCATATCCTTTTGCGGTAGGTACATCAGGAAACCGTAAATCAGGGTGATAGTCGCCATGACGATGCCGACCCAGCCGATAATATGCGGCACAGAGTCCGCAGAAAGGATGGCGCGGGCATAGATGTAGACGCCCACTTTCACCATAGAGGCGGCGTGCAGATAGGCGCTCACCGGGGTAGGGGCTTCCATGGCATCGGGTAGCCAGGCCTGCAACGGAAGCTGGGCCGATTTCCCCCAGGCCGCGAACAGGATGCCACCAAATACGACCAGGCTGGCCGTACCGTTGAGCTGCGCAATGGCGCTCAGAGCGAAGGTGCCGGTATTAAGGAACAGCGTTGCCGCCGCTAGGTATAAACCGATTGAGGCAATATGGGTGATTAGCAGGGCCTTCATGGCCGAGCGCTGTGCTTTCGGCGTCTGGTAGTAGCTAATCAGCCCCCAGGAACAGCCGCCGGTGATCTCGAAGAACAGCAACTGCCCCAGAATGGTGGAGGACATTACCAGCCCGGCCATCGCGCCGATAAAGATCAGCAGAAAAGCGTAATAGCGGTTGCTGCCCTCATGGGGATGTTCGCGGTTGGCCGTGGTGAGGTAACCGGTGGAATACAGGCTGACCAGCAGGCCAAGAAACACCACCGCGAAGACAATCAGCGTGCTGATGCGGTCGATGATAAAACCGAACAGCGCCACGTTGCCGTATTGCAGCAGCGTGATGGTCGTATCCGCCTTGCCATGGGCCAGGAATAACCAACCGATAATTACCGTCCCCAGCGTGGCCAGCAGCGCAAACAGGGTACAGATCCACTTGGCCATCCGTTGCGGCACACAGGCCGTCAGCAGCGCGCCGATAAACGGCAGCAACAGCGTGGCGAGGGCGGTATATTGCAAACAGAGCGTATTTTCCATAATGGGTTTCCTGGCGGCTACAGACCGGTTAGATAAAAGACAAAGGCCAGCGCCGCTACGCCAAAACCGAGCCAGGTAACGTGATGCGTCAACAAGAACCGCCCACGCGCCAAGGTATTTTCAACAATGGAGGCGATGACAAACACCGCCAGCAGTTTGGCCAGCATGATGACTGCCGCCAGCGCCAGCGCGGGCACCGTCAGTTCCACCGCCTTGCCAAAGGGAATAAACACCGCCAGGAACAGCTCGGCCACTACCACCTGCTTGAGACCTATCCCCCATTTCACCAGCGCCAGGCCGGAGCCGGAGTATTCGGTCAGCGGCCCTTCCTGAAGTTCCTGTTCCGCCTCTGCCACGTCGAAGGGGATTTTGCCCATTTCGATAAACGCGGCGAAACCGCAGGCCAGCATGGCCAGCAGGGTGGCCGTTGGAGAACTCCATCCTTCGGTCAGGGTGACGCTGATGGTGCCGATATTGGTGGAACCGGCAATCAACGCCACCACCAATAACGCCAGGATCAGCGTAGGTTCTACCAATACGCCCAGCGTCAGTTCGCGGCTGGCCCCGATCCCGGCAAACGGGCTACCGGTATCCAGACCAGACAGCGAGAAGAAGAAGCGAAACAGTGCGAACAGATAGAGCAGGGTGATCAAGTCTCCCGCACCGGCAAACGGCGACGTCCGCGTGACGATGGGCAGCGTCATCGCCACCAGCAACATGCTGCTCAGCAGTACATAAGGCATCACGCGGAAGATGGCGCCCGACTGCGCAGGAGCCACCTCCTGGCGCTTGAACAGCTTGCCCATATCGCGGTAGTCCTGCCAAATGCCAGGGCCACGGCGCGAGTGCATCCGGGCGCGGATTTGGCGGGAGATCCCGGTGAACAGCGGCGCGAGCGCCAGCATTATCAGCGCCTGCATCAGCGCGAAGAGTCCCATCATTAACGACGGTGTTTCCTGCATCGACATGCTATTTCTCCCTTAAACCGCGACAAGCAACAGCAGGATCACCAAGGCGATCACCACATACAGGCAATAGAAGCGGAAGTCACCGCTCTGCATGCCCTGCAACCGCACCCCCAGGCGTTGAGAGGCCTTGACCAGCGGATTGATGATCCAGTCATCCCAGAACGGCTCGGCGCGGGTTGCCCCTGCGGTGGTCTGTTCCAGTGCTCGCGCTAATGCCGGAGTTGGATCGAGCTGCTTGCGCAGACGGTATAGCGAGGCAAACATGGCGCGCAGTGGCTGGGTAAAGCCCCCGGCAGATACCGCCATCGCTTGCTCCCAGTTGTAGCCGCAGGCCCACGGGTCGCCACGGCGACGGAAGCTGGACTGATTGCTTTTCAGCAGCAGATACACCGCCGCTGGGATCAGCGGCAGGGCGATCAGCAGGATAAAGGTCAGCGCCGGTGACAACATGGCCTGGCTGGCCAGTTGCGGCACCAGCATTGAGCCTTGCACCACGGTGACGTCATGAGTGCCGACCAGCGTCATGGCAACTTGGGCCAGAACGGGAGCGACCGCGCTGGCCCCTACGCCGAGCAATACGCACAGCAGGGCCAGTAACAGCATGGAGACCGTCATCTGCCATGGCACTTCGCGAGCCTGCACCGCTTTTTCACTGCGCGGCCCGCCGCAGAAGCTGACGCCGTAGACCTTGACGAAGCACATCGCCGCCAGAGCCCCGGTGATCGCCAGCATCACCATGGCAATCGGGCCGCTGAGGCGCATCACAAAGTTGCCGTCGTGGCTCATGGAAAACAGCGATTGGTAGGTATACCACTCGCTGATAAAACCGTTCAGTGGCGGCAGGGCGGAGATCGACATACAGCCGATCAGGAACGCCAGCCCGGTGAGCGGCATCAGCTTCGCCAGGCCGCCCATTTGTTCCATATCGCGGGTATGTACACGCCAAATCACGGCACCAGCACCCAGGAACAGCAAACCTTTAAACACCGCATGGTTGAGCAGGTGATACAGCGCGCCGAGTAGGCCCAACGCCGCCATCACCGGGTGTCCGCTAGCCATACCGACCATCGCCACGCCCACGCCCATTAAAATGATGCCGATGTTCTCCACCGTGTGCCAGGCCAGCAGGCGCTTGATATCGTGCTCGGCCAACGCATACAGCACTCCCAACACCGCAGACACCGCGCCGAAGGCCAGCACCACGATGCCCCACCACATTTCGGTGGCACCCAGCAGATCGATCCCGACCTTGATGATGCCGAAGATGCCGATCTTCACCATCACGCCGGACATCAGCGCTGAAGCATGAGAAGGAGCTGCCGGGTGGGCGCGCGGTAACCAGCTGTGCAGCGGCAGCATCCCTGCCTTGGCCCCAAAGCCAAAGAAGGCCAGCAGGAACACCACCGACGCCATCCAAGGGGAAAGCGACAGAGTGCGGAAGGAATCAAAGTCCAGGCTGCCGCTCTGCCGCCACATCAGGAAGAAGGCGATCATGATCAGCACCGAACCGGCGTGGGCGATAAAGAAGTACAGCAAACCGGCGCTGATGGATTCGTCATCCTGATCGGCGATCACCAGGAACCAGGAGGCCAGCGACATCATTTCGAACAGAATAATGAAGTAGAAGGCGTTATCCATCACCACCAACCCGACCATCGAGGCGATAAACAGGTTCATAAAGAACCCCATGCTCGCGGCGCCTTTGCCGCGATACTCCTGCACGTAGGCGATGGAATACAACGCGCAAACGGTGACCAACAGCGAAATCACTACCAGCATAAAGGCCGCCAGCGAGTCCATGCGCACCACAAAGGCGGCAAACGAGAACAGGCCAGGGGTAGAGAAGGTGAGGGGTTGCCCGCTTAACAGGACCGGGACGGCGCTGCACAACCCTAACAGGCCACCCATTATCGCGCTGATGCCCGCCAGCAAAATGGCGAGGCGCTCCCGGCGAAACAGCAGCAGTGATAACACGCCACCGGCGACATACATCACCAAGGCCCAAAACAGTAGAGTGAGAGAGTCCATGTTTATTTCTGCCCCCTGACGAGAGAAGGAGAGGATGGCCAGCCGATCGCGACCTGGCCGGCTCGCGCCAAACGCCGGGCCTGCGCTTCCTGCTCAAGCTGCTGCTCATCGATGATATGCAGGGCATTGGTTGGGCAGATGCGCACGCATTCTGGCCCATCGGCGAGGAAGGCGCAGAGATCGCACTTCACCGCTACCGTTTTGATCCCGGCATTCCAGGACAGATAGGGCGATTGGTTTGCGGGGCTGGTTGGCACGTCGGGCAGCAGTTCTGCCGGGACGTACTGCTCAAACATCGACGGGATATTGACTGGCCCGCTGCCCGCCGGCGTAATTGCACCGAACGGGCAGGCCAGGCCACATAGCTTGCAGCCAATGCACAGGGTCTCATTCAGCTCAATGGCATGCTCGCCGTGCGTGATGGCATTGACCGGGCAAACGCGCGCACAAGGGGCGTCTTCACATTGGCGGCAAAGTATCGGCGCCGTTTGCTCTCCGACCCGGGTCACCGTCAGCCTGGAATGCGACTGTAGCCCTTCGGCCTTATGCACCTCGGTACAGGCAGCCATGCAGGTATTGCATCCGATACAGTGTTGAGGCTCCGCAATAACAAAGCGGTTCATGGCCGTTCCTCCGACAGAAAGCGGTTCATGCTTATATCGCCAACGACAGTGGATTGAGGGCGGCGCGGCGGCGTTTCTCTGCGTTCATTTTTTGCAGTAGCTGTTGGTCCACACAGAGCAACGCATCGGTGGGGCAAAACTCCATACAGGCCGGGCCATTGGCACGTCCGGTGCAGAGATCGCACTTGTGCGCTTCCGCCTTCTCGGCGGCGGGGAACATCAAGGCATTACCCTGATGGGCCATCGGGCGGGTGACCACTTCCATCACTCCGTATGGGCAAGCCATGACGCAGGCTTTACAGCCGATGCAACGCTCCTGCGTGACCTTGACCATGCCGTCGCTCTGGCTGATGGCCCCGTTGGGACAAACGCTGGCGCAGGGGGCATCATCACACTGACGACACAGCACCACGGTGCTGACATTGCCGCCTTTCAGCAGATGCAGGCGAGGCGTGAAGTTGGCGGCATCCAGCGCCGAGACATCCTGGTTTTGGCTATGGGCCACTACGCAGGCGATCTCACAAGTACGGCAGCCGATGCATTTTTGCGGATCGGCCATGATAAACCTGTTCATCAGTCACTCCTGATTACCTTCCATCGTTAAACCCCAGGCGGCGAGCCTGTAGGTCTGTGCTGCCGTTAGCTATACACAAAACGTGCCAAGCCTAATAAATTGATATAAAACAGTTGGTTGTGATTTTATGTGTCGCGCATGAACGGCGGATGGGCATAAACGACGAAGCGGGAGGGGATATTCGTCACGTTCCGCCAGGGTTGGCGTCGTCACTTCGTCATTTTTGTCGAAATCGGTAGCAAAAATGACGGTTTGCCCCTCACCCCAACCCTCTCCCACGGGGAGAGGGAGCCGATCGGCGTTGTCGATAAGTGCGGGAATAAAGTTGCGGCTTGTTAAGTCAATTTTCCTGTGGAGGGGGAGTTAAATTGGCGCTGTGGTCGATCACGGGACTTAATTTGCGTCTCGGACTGTCCCCTCTCTTAGGGGAGAGAGAGCTGATAACCCCTACTCTGTTGGGAGAAGGGCTGTCATATCAGCAACCTCGGTCGCCCCCTTTAGCGAAGGTGAGTCAGCCGGTGCTTATGAAGGATCACTATACTTTCAGCCCAACTCGATCGGTTCCCTCTCCCTGTGGGAGAGGGTTAGGGTGAGGGGCCATGGGATCACCTTGGCACCGTAATTGCACTAGCTGAAGCATCGGTGATTAATCGCCGAACAACGGAGCCCAGATGCATGAAATAACCCTGTGCCATCATGCGATGGAAATGATGCAGCAACATGCCCGGCAACATCAGGCCCGGCGCATTACCGCCGTCTGGTTTGAGATCGGCGCATTCTCCTGCGTGGAGGCGGAGTCGCTGAGGTTCTGCTTCGACATGGTTTGTCGCGGCACCTTGGCCGAAGGCTGCGAGTTATATCTGCTCGAACAACAGGCACAGTGCTGGTGTCACGACTGCCGGGCGGATGTCCAGTTGCTGGTTCCCCAGGTCCTGGTCTGCCCGCAATGCGGCGGGCGCAACCTGCGGGTGCAGGCGGATGACGGCTTGCAACTCAAGCGCCTGGAAATTGAATAACCAAGAGGAAAAGGCATGTGTATAGGCATTCCCGGTAAGGTTGTGGCGCTGGACGCAAACCAACCCCAGCACGCCTGGGTTGACGTCTGCGGTGTGCAACGAGAAGTGAATATTGCCCTGGTGTGCCAGGACGATGAACCGCCAGAAGCGCTAATCGGTAGCTGGGTGTTGATCCATGTTGGCTTTGCCATGAGCCGCCTGGACGAGCACGAAGCGCAGGAAACCTTGTCGGCACTCCAGGCTATGGGGGAAGTGGAGCAGGATGTTGCGTTGTTCCTGGCAGGTGAGACCGAGCAGGAACGGCGATAAATTGTGCTATCCCCGGCAAATGATATTCCTGTTGCGGTGTTTTGTTGATCCGGTCGGGAGAAATTACCATTAACAAACCTTATTCTTTGTGAGGATGTTCGCTGGCAATAATCTTCGTGACTCAGACAAGTGATAAACCATGTCGACTGTACGCTTAGAACAACAAGACCTGCTCGAAATTACACGCATGCTGCTCGGGCAGCATAATTTCATCGATCTGTTACTGCAATTGCGTCAGGTATTGCAGCGCATGCAATTGGCCGACAGCGTCGCGTTGGTGCTATTTGATCCGCACAGTGAACGGGTGAGTTTTCACGGGCTGGATCAAGCGCTGCAGTCGGTAAACTATCAGGACGAAACGTTGCTGGCGAATGGCCCGGTGAGCCGCTTTCAACACAGCTCGTTACCCCAACGCTGGCAGGCTGATGAGCTACACGATCGCTATCCGCAAATCCGCGCCCTGAAGTTGCATCCTCCCTTCAACCAATACTGTTTGATGCCGCTACATGCGGGCGGGCGGCCGCTCGGTGGCTGTGAATTACTGCGTAGCGGAAGCGAGCCATTCAGCGATGCCAGCCTGGTGCAGTTGCAAACGCTGATGGAAGTGGTGGCGCTGGCCACGCAGCAGATCGTTTTGTTGGAAAACGCGCAACGGCAACAGCACCAGCTGCGTCATGAGCTGGATGACTATCGTATCTTGGTGGATGTCACCAATGCGGTGCTGTCAAAGCTGGATCTGGATGATGTCATGGGGGAGATCTCGGAGAAAATTCACCACTTTTTCAACAGTGACGCCATCAGTATCGTATTACGCAGTAACCACGCCGATCAGCTCACCATCTACTCCACCCACTATCTGAACAACAATACTGCCGAACGCCAACAGTACAACGTGGCATTGGCTGGCACCTTAACCGAACGGGTGATGCGCAGCGGCGAAATGCTGCTGTTGAACCTGAAAAATGCCGAGCAGCTTTCTGGCTATGAACGTCGGCTGTTTGAACTCTCACAGGGCAGGATCGAGGCATTGTGCGTATTGCCACTGATATTCGGCCAAAAGAAGCTGGGGGTGCTGAAGCTGGCGCAATGCCAGGCCGATGGTTTTAACGCGGCCAACTTACGGGTGCTACAACAGATTGCCGAGCGTATTGCCATCGCGGTGGATAATGCGCTGGCCTGCCAGGAGATCAACCGGCTTAAAGAGAGCCTGGTGCATGAAAACCTGTATCTGACCGAGCAGATCAACGTCAATCATCCCGATCTGAGCGAGATTGTCGGGCGCAGCGCGGGGATGTCTGCGGTGCTCAAACAGGTCGAAATCGTGGCTAAAAGCGACTGTTCGGTGCTGATCCTCGGGGAAACGGGCACCGGCAAGGAGCTGATTGCGCGAGCGATCCATAATCTGAGCGAACGACGTGACCAGCGCATGGTGAAAATGAACTGTGCGGTGATGCCTGCGGGCCTGTTGGAGAGCGACCTGTTTGGCCATGAAAAAGGCTCGTTTACCGGGGCCTCGACCCAACGTATGGGCCGCTTTGAACTGGCGGAAAAGGGGACGCTATTCCTCGATGAAGTGGGGGAGATCCCCATTGAGTTGCAACCCAAGCTGCTGCGGGTGTTACAGGAGCGGGAGTTTGAACGGGTCGGTGGCAATAAACCGATCTCCGTTGATATCCGTCTGATTGCCGCCACCAACCGGGATTTGCAGCAGATGGTGGCCGATCGTGAATTTCGCAGCGATCTGTTCTATCGTCTGAACGTGTTTCCGATCGTTATTCCACCGCTGCGCGAACGGCCTGAAGATATCCCCCAGTTGGTGAAGTTCCTGACCCATAAAATTGCTCGCCGCATGAAGCGCACCATCGACAGTATCCCGGCGCAAACGCTGCGGTTATTAAGCCAGATGTCGTGGCCGGGCAACGTGCGTGAACTGGAGAACGTGATTGAGCGGGCGGTATTGTTGACGCGCGGCTCGGTGCTTGAGCTGCCGCTACCCGAATTGCAGTATTCGCAATCCTCAGGGGGGCCGCCTGTCGCTGCCATGGAAAAGGTATCGCCGGAGGAGGATGAGCGCCAACGGGTGCTCCGCGTGCTGAGAGAAACCAACGGCGTGGTTGCCGGGCCACGCGGGGCTGCACAGCGTCTTGGGCTGAAACGCACTACGCTGCTATCGCGGATGAAGAAGTGGGGCATTTCGGTGAATTGATGGTGAAGGGGGCGCCGCATGCTGCGCCCGTTTTAATCCTATTAACCCCAGGCTCAAAACCCTGGGGTGGGTTGACGAATGATTACTTACGCGCATCCAGCAGTTGAGCGGCGTTCTCGGTGGTCACCACGGTCCATGGCACCGAATAGCGTTTAGCCGTGCCGTTATCCCACTGCATCTGGCCTGCATACTGCTTCCAGATATCCGACTGTGGCTGATAGCTGTCGCCTTTTACCGCGCGCAGCGCTACATCGATAGAACCCTGCATCTGGGCATGAGCATCTTGCAGAATCGACACCATCTCACCGGCCTGTACGGCACGAATGGCATCAGAGACGCCGTCGACCCCGGCAATCGCAAAGTCTTTCACGTTCAGATTGGCACCCTTGATAGCTTCAATTGCCCCCAAGGCCATTTCGTCATTTTGTGCGATGACGCCGTTAATCTGGCCACGGTGTTTCTGCAACCAGTTTTCCATCAGCGGCAGCGCCTCGGCGCGTGACCAGTTGGCCGTCTTGCGCTCCAGCACCTTGATTTTGCCTGGGCCACATTCGGCAATGGCCTTGTCGTTGCCTTGCCCGCGCTGGATCTCACCGCTGCCGCCTTTTGGCCCTTCGATAATCACCACGTTGCCCTGGCAGTTCATTTTCTGCAGTACCGCTTTGGCTTCCAGATACCCGCCCAGCACGTCGTCAGAGACCACTTCAGAGGTCATCTGATCGGTATTCAAACGGGCGTTGGTGACCACCACCGGGATCTTGGCCTTGTTGGCCATGGTCACCACGTCGATGTTGGCCTCGTAGTCCATCGGGTTAATGATGATGGCGTCAGTTTTGGTCTGAAGGGCGGTTTCAGCCTGATTGTTCTGCACCATCGGGTCGTAGCGGCCGTCGTAAACAGTGAGCTGTACGTTGCCATTTTTAACCTCAGGATGCTCTTTCGCCGCCTTCTCCATCAGTTGGACAAATTCGGCCTTCATGCCGTACATCAACACGGCGATTTTCACCGGGGCGGCCTGGGCCAGCGTTGAGGTCCCCAGCAGCAGGCCGGAGGTGAGCAACGCAATTTTGGTCATCTTGTTCATGGTGACTCCTGGTTATAGGGGTTTTGTTGTTATGAGGTAAGTTAGTCACGCTGTTGTTTGCGTGACGGGTCGAGCAACACGGCGACAACAATCAATGCGCCCTTGATGATCTGCTGGTAATAGGACTGCACACCGAGCAAATCGAGGCCGTTATTCATCACGCCGATAATCAATACGCCGAACAGGGTGCCAACCAAGGTGCCGACGCCGCCGGCCATACTGGTGCCGCCAATGACCACGGCGGCAATGGCGTCAAGTTCGTAGGCGCTACCGGCATTGGTTTGCGCGGAACCGGTACGGGCCGTCAGGATCAAACCGGCGATCCCCGCCAGGGCAGCACACAGGGTGTAGACCAACACCTTGATTTGTATCACGCTGATGCCCGAGGTGCGGGCGCTCTTCTGGTTGCCCCCCACGGCATACACATGGCGGCCGAAGATGGTTTTATTGAGCAGGATCCAGGCGAGCACAAACAGGGCGGTAAAAATAATCACCGGCACCGGAATGCCCAGCACATAGCCATTACCTAACCAGCGGAAATCGCTGTTGAGTTGCGAAACCGGGTTACCGTCGGTGGTCAGCAGCGCCAGGCCACGGGCGGCGGAAAGCATCCCCATGGTGACGATGAAAGGCTGCAAGCGGTAGCGGGCCAGAATGGTGCCGTTGATCAGCCCGCAGACGATGCCGATGCCCAAGGCGACAATCAGCGGCACCATCACGGCATGCGCGGTATCGCCGATAGACAGCCCGCTGTTGGTGGTGGCAAAGCGGGCGGCGACGATGCCGCTCAGCGCCAAGACCGAGCCTACGGAAAGATCGACCCCGGCGGTAATAATCACAAAGGTCATGCCGATGGCCAGAATGCCGTTAATCGAGATCTGGCGCAGAACGATCAGCATGTTCTCATCGCTCAAGAAGTAATTGCTGCTCCAGGCATCTTGCGCCACCTGAACTTCGCCAATCACCGTGACGATCAGACACAACACGAAGAAGGCGATAATAATGCCGTATTTGTGCAGATGCCGTTTATTTTGCGTAAAAAAAGCCAACCCGGGCGTTAATGAGTGGGTGCCATTCATAGTAAGTTCTCTTTAAAATAATGAGTTGATTGCCTGGCTATACGGCCAGTTTCATTAGTTCCGCCTGCGTGGCGTTTTTAGTCGATAATTCACCGGCGAGCATGCCGTTACGAAACACCAGAATGCGGTCACTCATACCGATAATTTCTGACAGCTCGGAAGACACCATGATGATCGCTTTATCCTTCAGCGCGAATTCGGACATAAAGCGGTAGATCTCTTTTTTGGCCCCCACGTCAATGCCGCGTGTCGGCTCATCGAGCAGCATGATTTGCGGATCGAGCAAGGCCCAACGCCCCAATACCACCTTCTGCTGGTTGCCGCCGCTCAGGTTGCCGACGATATGGTCGGCATCGGGGGTTTTGATGTTGAAGCGCTGGATCATGTCGTTGGCGCGCTGCTGTTCCTGGCTCGGGTTAATCATTCCCAGTTGGCTGATGGCACCCAGCGAAGCCACGTTGATATTTTCTTTCACCGAGCGGCACAGCACCAGGCCGGTATCCTTGCGGTCTTCCGTCACATAGGCCAGACCGCTGTTGATTGATTCTTGTGGTGAATGCTTGGCGAGCTGACGATCGCCGATCTGGATGGTGCCGCTGTCCGCGTGCTGAATGCCAAAGATCAGATCGAGGAACTCACTGCGCCCGGACCCCACCAGCCCGTAAATCCCCAGGATCTCGCCGCGTTTTAACGTCAGGCTGATGTCGCGGATCTTGTTGCCCCAGCACAGGTGTTGCACCTCCATCATCACTTCATCACCGGGCTGATTGAATTTGGCAAACTCGCTTTCGAACTCGCCGCCAATGATGTGCTCAATCAGCTGCTCGCGGGTGATATCTTGCAACAAACCTTCATGGATATAGCTGCCGTCACGGAAAATGGTGTAGCTGTCGGCAATCTGGAAGATCTCGGACAGACGGTGCGAGACGTAAATGATGCCTTTGCCCTTGGCGGCCAGCCGGGTGATCGCCTGGAAGATTTTCTGCACGTCCTCCTCGCCGATGGCCGACGTAGGCTCATCCATGATGATGATGTCGGCATCGGAGTGGGAGAGGGCCTTGGCGATCTCCACCAACTGCTGTTCCGCCACGCTGAGGTTGCGCATTTTTTCCGTCGGCGACAGGGCAAAATGCAGGTCCTGCAACAGCGCAGCGGTCTGCTGGTTCATGGTTTTGAAATCGACAAAGCCCAGGCGGCGGGGTTCGCGCCCCAGCCAGATGTTTTCGGCTACCGTCAGATCGGGGATGGCGCTCAGCTCTTGTTGCACGATAGCGATGCCAGCCGCCAGCGCCTCTTTCGGATGAGCAAATTCACAGCGTTGGCCATTGACGAAAATATCGCCGCTGTCGGGCTGGATAAAGCCCATCAGGATGCTGAGAAAGGTAGACTTCCCGGCACCGTTGCCGCCGCACAGCGCGTGAATCGACCCTTTGCGCAGGCAGAATTCGGCATTTTTCAGCGCGACGACGGAGCCAAACGACTTCCTCACGCCGGTGACCTCCAGCAAGTAGGCCGGGGCTTTGGTCTGGGGATCGCGTGTCATAGCTTCACCTCGGGATACTCTTTTTGCAGTAGGTTCAGGTAACCGGCATACAGATCGGCATATTGCCGCTGGCGCTGCGGATCCGGCATCACGCGGGTCTCTTCATCCAGCCGGACAAAGCGCTGGCATAGCCTGGTTAACTCTTCTGAGGCCAACAGCTCGGGTTGGGTCGCCAGACTGTCACACCACATGGCCTGAATGGCAGCACCCAGCGCAGCGGTTTCCTTTTCTGCCAGACACACCACCGGGCAGTTCATCACGTCGGCGACGATCTGCCGCCAGCAAGCGCTGCGAGCGCCGCCGCCGGTGAGGCGAATTTCGCTGGTGGAAATTCCCTGCTGCTGGAACAGGTCGAGGCCGTAGCGTAGGCCATAGGTAGCGCTTTCTACCACGGCCCGGCACAGGTTGGCCCCGGTAAAGTTGTCACTGTCCAGGTTATGCAGGCTGGCCTTGGCTGCGGGCAGTTGCGGAACGCGTTCGCCGTTGAAAAACGGCAGCATCATCACGCCTGCCGCTCCGGGTTCGGTGGCGGCAAGGGCCTGATTAAATCCGGCTATGTCCTGGTGCAACAGACGCTGTACCGAGGTGCTGGCAGAGGTGACGTTCATAGTACAAATCAGCGGCAGCCAGCCGTTGCTGCTGGAGCAGAAACCGGCAATCGCTTCAGAATGGCTGACCACCGGCCGATCGGCATAGGCAAACAGCGTTCCGGAGGTGCCGAGGCTCATCGTCACGATGCCGGGGCGAATATTACCGGTGCCGATTGCCGCCATCATGTTGTCGCCGCCGCCGCTGGCCACCCGGACATTAGGTTGCAGACCCAGCATCGCCGCCACTTCCGGGCGCAGATAGCCAACGCTTTGCTCGGCGTTGATCAGGCGAGGCAGGGCATTCCACAGCAGGCCGCTATCGTCGATCAGCGCTACGGCATCGCGATCCCAGCCGCGCTGACGAATGTCAAACAGCCCGCTGCCGGAGGCATCGCCAAATTCCGCCACCCGTTCCCCGGTCAGCCAGAAGTTGAGATAGTCATGCGGTAACAGCACCGTTTTCAACCGTGCCCACAGCTGTGGATGTTGCTGCTTGAACCACAGGATCTTGGACGCGGTATAGCCCGCCGCTACCATCAGCCCCAGCTTCTGCAGGGAACCTTTGATGCCACCCAGGCCTGCCAGCAGAACGTCGTTTTCCCGCTTGGTAGCGGTGTCACACCATAGTTTTACCGCGTGCAGCACTTCGCCTTGCTCATCCAGAGCAACGAAGCCGTGCTGCTGGCCGGAAACCGACAGGGCGACAATCGCCGCTGGATCAATGCTGGCGCTGTCGATTGCCTGACGAAACGCCAGCAGCAATGCCTCAATCCACCACTCGGCCAACTGCTCGCGGCGCCCGGAAGAGTCGCTGATCATCTCATGCGGCGCACTGCCTTCGCCCACGATGGTGCCGGATGTGCCATCGACAATCACCACCTTGGTGCCTTGTGTGCCACAGTCGATGCCTGCATAGAGCGCCATGAGTTACTCCATTTCCAACATGATTTTGATGTCGGTTGGATGACCCGCCGCAGCGCGTTCAAAGGCGGCCACGCTGTCCTTGAACTTGAAGCTTTGCGAGATCAGCGGCTGTACCCGCAACTTGCCGGAGCTGAGCAAACGCAGGGTGCGCGGATACATGTTGGCATAGCGGAAAATGGTCTTGAAGGTGACCTCTTTGGCCTGGGCGGCCACGATGTCCATTGGTGCGGCATCAATTGGCATGCCGACCAGTACCGCAGTGCCGCCGGGAGCAATATGCTCGCTGACGCCGCCGATGGCCGGTTTGGCTCCGCTGCATTCGAACACGATGTCGACGCCGTTGCCGCTGGTCAACTCGGCGACCTTTTGCGCCAGGTTGCCGGTTTTGATATTGACCGCGTGCAGCCCCTCATAATTGGCGGCCACCTGCAACTTCTCTGCAAACAGATCGCAGATGATCACATCTGAGCAGCCACCGGCCAACGCCGCCAGAGCGGTCACCACGCCGATGGGGCCAGCACCAATCACCAGCGCGATATCACCCGGCTTGATCGCAGCCTTGGTGGCGGCGTGCATCCCGATGGCCAGGGGTTCCACCATGGCACCTTCGGCAAAGCTGACGTTGTCCGGCAGTTTGAAGGTGAAGGCGGCAGGGTGGATGACGCTCTCTCTCAGGCAGCCGTGGATCGGCGGCGTGGCCCAGAAGCGAACGGCTGGATCCAGATTGTATATCCCTGCACGGGATTGCTGTGATTGCAGATCGGGAATGCCAGGCTCCATGCAAACCCGATCGCCAACCTGTAGATGGCGAACGTTTTTGCCAATCGCCATGACGACGCCGGCAGCCTCATGGCCGAGCACCATCGGGGCGTTAACCACGAACGGCCCGATACGGCCATGCTGATAGTAATGCACATCGCTGCCGCAAATACCGACGGAATGGATCTTGACCTGTACATCGTTTTCGCCAAGGACTTCATCAAACTGACAATCCTGGATGCTGATTTTACCGGGTTTTTCTAGCACTAATGCTTGCATGGTTATCATCCTTTCGTATCATTTTTATGGTATCGATATCATTTTCAATGAGCAGGATAGTAAGCGCGGACGGGCTAAAAATGTGTGATGTTGGTTGTGTTTTTTGCTTTTGTGTTAAAAGTTGTTGGTTTAATGATGTCAAATAGTCGTGAAGATCACATTTATTGGCGTGCGATGTTAACTATGATGGTATCGATATCATTAACGTTAACGAGGACATCATGCAGCGACCTATCGATGCGCTAGAAAGAACCCAAACCTTGCTTGCAGGCTGTGGCATACGGTTGACCGACGTGGAAAAACGGGAGATCGAGCTGACGGATTTCGGCCTGGCCGATTACCCGCGCTCGGGGTTACAGCTACTGACTTACATTAACACCCCGCGCTACTGCGCCAAGGAGTTGGTGCTATTCCCACACCAGACCTGTCCGGAGCATCTCCATCCGCCGTTTGATGATACGCCGGGCAAACAGGAAACGTTCCGCTGCCGCTGGGGGGAGGTCTATCTGTTTGTAGATGATGATGCCCTGACCTTGAACACCGAGCGGGGGACCCCAGCCTGTCAACCTCCAGCCGGGTTCGAACAGTGGTATACCTGCCAGCGTTATATTTTGTTGCGCGCGGGAGAACAATATACAATCAAGCCTAATACCAGACACTGGTTCCAGGCAGGTAAGCTTGGTGCGGTGGTTTCTGAGTTCTCATCGCAAAGCCGTGATGATCTAGATGTTTTTACCGATCCCAACGTCCGGCGCGTCGGCTGATGCTGCGGTGATGAGAGTATTTACATAAGAGGTGATAATCCTTGATCACCTTGTCATGATACAAAATGAGATGTTCCAACCAGGAGTCACACTTGGCGGCCGATCGACCACTGAAAGCGACGCTAGAGAGCGTCGCAGCGCTTGCAAATGTCAGCAAAATTACCGTATCCCGCGCCTTCTCCCAGCCGGACAAAGTCCACCCCGATACGCTCGATCGCATCCTCAAGACGGCGGAGAGTCTGGGGTATGTGATGAACACCGCCGCACGCAATCTGCGGGCTAAAGCAAGCAAAACGATCGGCATCGTCAACCCTGATATGGCCAACCCGTTTTTTGGCGCACTCACCCGGCTGATGACGCTGGAGGCGCAGAAAGCGGGCTACGATACGCTGGTGTTTGACTCTTATGAGTCGCAGGAGAATGAAAACCGCATTATCGATAAACTGATTGGCTACAACGTGGACGCCATCATTTTATCGGTGATTTCATCGGACCGAAACTACACGCCCGGCTACCTGAAAAACCTGGAAAGACTCGGCATCCCGGTGGTGCTGGTCGATCGGGAACTGGATGGGGCGTTTTGCAGCGGCGTGTATATCGACAATCTGGACTGTGGTTTACAGGCGGGGCGTTATCTGCTGGAGCAGAACAGCCAAAAGGTGGTGGTGGTTTCCGGGCCAGAGGATTCCAACGTGGCCAAAGAGCGGGTTACCGGGCTGATTGCTGCGCTGCAAGGCAAGGTGGCGAGCCTGGAGATTATCCATGCGGATTTCTATATGGATGCCGCCCTGCGCGTGACCAACGAGTATCTCGATCGCCAGCCGCCGCCGGACTATTTTGTCGGCTGCAATAACCAGATCTCGCTAGGTATCATCAAATCCTGCGTCGATCACCGTTTGGCGCTGATGAAAGACGTCTCGCTGTTCGGTATTGATGAAGTCTCTAATGCGGCAATTTACGGTTTTAATTTCCCCTGTATTTCCCACGATCTGCATGAAATCGCCTGGCAGGCGTTGGGGTTGGCTATCCGCCGGGCCGTCGATCACCATATTAAACCGGGTAAAGTCATTGTCAGAGGCAAGCTGATTGGCGGCTAGCAGCTGGCCATCGAGCTTGGTGGTAGGCGGAAATAAAAACAGCCAATCTTTCGATTGGCTGCTTGGGTGAAGCTAAGGCTGGCCTTAGGCTTCGATTGGGGCACGCCAGTCGTCAGAACCCGAAGTCCCGGCGGTGGTGTGTTCCCAAGTGATTTTACGGTATGCCAGTGAAACGCGAACCAGTTGAGTGAACTCAGCCTTGGTTGGATCCTGGCAGTGTGGCATTTTGCAGTCGATATCGATGATGGTGGCATCTTCCAGTTTGGTGGTAAAGAAGTGCTCTTGTTTACCTTCGATCGAGGTGCGGTACCATTTCAATTCAACCGTTGGCAGCATTTCGCCAGAGGCCAATGCGTTATACAGCAATGGAACAGCTTTGTTATAAGCCACAGTGAAGCGGAATGGCTTATGTGCACGCTGCCCTGATGGCTGGCCAGACTGCGGATCGGTTGGTACGGTAACGATATGTTCAAATTCCTGAACCAGCATCTGGTCTTCGTGGCCTTGAACAAAGATGTTACCGACAGATTCAGCGGTAAATGCGCTGGCGGTAATATTACCTTGGGTTTTCCCTGTGATAGAGATATAAGCTGGAGTTGGCATCTTAAAGATCCTTGTCAGTTAGCTTGGTATTAACTCAATGCTAGTCACACCGACTAGCCGATATTAATCGACCTCGAATGTCACTTGCCCCACTTCTCACTTCGGCCATCACTATAATCGGGACTTTCCCTAGTGCCAAGCCACTCACAAATTTGCAATGTTTATTGGTATCGTTAATGGGATAAAAAATTATAATATTTGCATTATTGGTGTTTTATGCTGGTTTAAATATTGATGATAGTTATGGTTTGTGTCGTTACCATAATTAAAATAATTACATTGTTTTTTAACTTGTTGTTTTAAATGAGTTTATAAATTTTTGTGAAATTATTTTTTATGATCATAAGCCGAAAGTTGCTCTTGCCAGGTGATAAATTATTAGGAAGCTTAGTAAAGAAAAATTTATGGACTTTTACCTGTCAGATCGAGGACGATACATTCAGTGAAGCTATGCTAATGCAGGAAATGTCCAGCTTCGTCGGAAGCCGTAAACTGATTTTTCGGGCTTTTTGATATTATTTAGGATAATTCGCAGGCTTTTGCGGAATATGGGAAAATTCCCATATTTACGTGCGAAATAGGATTACTCCTGGACCTTAGTGCGACATAAACGAAGGTATTTAGTTTTACGGTGATAGATTTGCTATCTGAATGGATGGTGCTAACTCTATTAGCATGGATGATATCTGAATGTCATTTTCCGGTGCTCATTCAACAAACATTAGCTGGTATTCCCTTATTGTGACTAAAAGGACGAGTGATGAGTAAGAATAATCAAAGCAGTGTTGCCCCCAAGGAAAGGATCAACATTAAGTACGTTCCTAATACGGGCGATCAAACCTCTGAAATTGAACTGCCACTGAACCTGATGGTGGTTGGCGACCTCAAGGGGGTTCGTGAAGACACCCCGATTGAAGAACGTCAGGTCGTTTCCGTCAGCAAGAACAACTTCAACGCGGTGATGAACGAAGCCAATATCAACCTTTCGTTCACTGTACCCAATCACCTGGAAGGTGAGGGGAAAGAAGAGATGCCGGTCGCATTGGCGATCAATTCCCTCGACGATTTCTCACCGGACAACGTGGCGAAAAACGTCCCCGAACTGAAAAAAATTCTGGAACTGCGGGAAGCGCTGGTCGCCCTGAAAGGGCCTCTGGGTAACATTCCTGCCTTCCGTTCTCGTCTGCAAGATCTCCTAGGCAATGAAGAAATGCGTGAGCAGTTGCTAAAGGAATTGGACATTCTTAATCAGAAATAATTGAGACGGAAAGAGGGAATTTAACGTATGTCTTTACATGAAGAAAATGCGGTTTTAGCTGCCGAGCCTACCAGTACCACTTTCCTGCTAGACGAGATCATGTCTCAGACCCGCATGATGCCGGGTAATGATGGCTATGACGTCGCCAAACAGGGCGTTGCTGCATTTATCAGCAGCATTCTGGACACCGGCACCAACGAAGAGCCGATCAACAAGCTGTTGGTCGACAGAATGATCATCGAGCTGGATAAAAAGCTCAGTGCTCAGATGGACGAAATTCTGCATGCCAAAGAATTCCGCGAAATCGAATCCTCCTGGCGTTCACTGAAGCTGCTGGTGGATCGCACCGATTTCCGTGAAAACATCAAAATCAACATCATGCACGCGACGAAAGAAGAGCTGCTGGAAGATTTTGAGTTCTCGCCGGAAATTATCCAGTCTGGTTTCTACAAGCACGTGTACTCATCCGGTTACGGCCAGTTTGGCGGCGAACCTACCGCAGCCATCATCGGTAACTATGCGTTCAGCAACAGCACCCCGGATATGAAGCTGCTGCAATACGTCAGCGCCGTTGGGGCCATGGCACATGCGCCGTTCCTTTCCAGCGTTGCGCCGGACTTCTTTGGTATCAACAGCTTTACCGAGCTGCCAGCCATCAAAGACATGAAGTCGGTGTTCGAAGGGCCAGCACACACCAAATGGCGTGCGCTGCGCGAGTCGGAAGACTCCCGCTATCTGGGCCTGACCACGCCACGTTTCCTGCTGCGTTTACCGTATTCCACCGTTGAAAATCCGATCAAGAATTTCAACTACTACGAAGACGTCAGCAAGGATCACGAACACTTCCTGTGGGGCAACACCGCATTCCTGCTGGCCGCCTGCCTGACAGACAGCTTCGCCAAGTATCGCTGGTGTCCGAACATCATCGGGCCACAAAGCGGTGGTGCAGTGCACAACCTGCCGGTTCACCTCTATGAGGCGATGGGCCAGGTACAGGCGAAGATCCCGACCGAAGTACTGATCACCGATCGTCGTGAATTTGAGCTGGCGGAAGAGGGCTTTATTACCCTGACCATGCGCAAAGGCACCGACAACGCGGCGTTCTTCTCGGCCAACTCGGTCCAAAAGCCGAAGGTCTTCCCGAATACCCATGAAGGCCGGATGGCGGAAACCAACTACAAGTTGGGTACCCAACTGCCGTACATGTTCATCATCAACCGTCTGGCTCACTACATCAAAGTGCTGCAGCGTGAGCAGATTGGTTCGTGGAAAGAGCGTCAGGATCTGGAGCGTGAGCTGAACATCTGGCTCAAGCAATACATTGCCGATCAGGAAAACCCACCGACCGATGTCCGCAGCCGCCGCCCTCTGCGTTCTGCTCAGATCCAGGTTCTGGATGTCGAAGGGGATCCGGGCTGGTACCAGGTGGCGATGCAGGTGCGTCCACACTTCAAATACATGGGAGCCAGTTTCGAGCTCTCGCTGGTTGGTCGTTTGGATAAGGAATAACAGGCCATGGCTGCGCTTCTTAATTGGGAGCGAGGAAGTTCTGCCAGCTTGTTTGAGCGTATCCAGGGGAAGGGCTTAGGCCCTTCCTCACATAGCCGTGTTCAAGAGCTATTAATCTCAATCAAGCAGCATTTGAACGAAGTCCTCAATTCGCGCCCCGGAGCCTGCCAAAGTGCTGCAGGCCTGGGGGTTATTGATCTCAATGATGCCACGGCAACCACGTCTGATTTCCGTAAGAGTATTGAGCAGGCCATCAAGGAGTGTATTGAACGCTACGAGCCAAGAATTTCCGAGGTTGCCGTTCAATCCCTGGTGGATCAGGGGGACCCACTGTTATTGAGTTTCCATATCAGTGCTCAAGTTGATTTCGACAATATCGGCGATGTGGTTGAGTTCAATATCCAATTGGACAGCAACCGCCGTTACTGCCTAAACCAGGAAGCATAATGTCGTTCGAAAAGTACTTCAGGGATGAGCTGGATTACCTCCGGCAATTAGGGCGGGATGCCGCAATCGAACGGCCGCATCTTGCTGCCTTTTTATCCGAACAGGGTTCCGATCCGGACGTTGAGCGCCTGTTGGAAGGCTTCGCCTTTCTGACCGGCAACCTGCGCGAAAAGATCGATGACCAGTTTCCGGAGTTGACACACGGCCTGCTGAATATGCTGTGGCCGAACTATTTGCGGCCAGTGCCCAGCATGACCATCGTCGAATACACGCCGAACAGCAGTGCACTCACTGAAGCGACGTTGATCGAGCGCGGTAGCCAGATCGAGAGCGTCCCGATTGCGCAAAGGGCGGAACGTGGCGCGTTGCAAAACGACAGCGAAACACACGGCCCCCAGTGCAGCTTCACGCTGTGCCGGGATGTCTGGCTGTTCCCGATGGGTATCCAGGATATCGCCGTCAACAACAGCAACGAACAGGGGATATTGAGCATTCACTTCGGCGCCAAGGCGGAGTTGAACGTGCAGGAAATGCGGCTCGATAAACTGCGTTTCTATCTGGGTGAGGACGGTTACACCAGTACCCAGCTCTATTTCTGGATCAGTCACTATTTCGAACGGGCCGACCTGGTGGTCAACGGCATTACTATTCCGATGCCGGACTTTGATTTCAACCCGGTGGGCTTTGAGCGCGAAGATGCGCTATTGCCTTACCCGAAAAACGCCTATGTCGGCTACCGTATCCTGCAGGAGTATTTCTGTTTCCCGGAAGGCTTCCTGTTCTTTGACGTGGCTGGGGTGGTGGATTTCCCCGCGCATCTGAAAGCCAGCGAGTTCACCCTCAATCTGCATTTCTCCCAGCCATTGCCTCCTGAGGTCAAGATACGGCCAACCACCCTGCGCCTGAACTGCACCCCTGCGGTGAACCTGTTCAAACGCGATAGCGAGGCGATAGCCCTGGATGGCACACAAACCGAATATCCGCTGTGCGCCAGTTACCATCATCCTGAACGCTACGAGATTTTCTCGATCGATCGCGTAGAGAGCTGGTTAAGTAAAGATCCCAAAGGCAGCGGGCGGGGGCAGGCCAGAAGCTATCCGGCGTTCGAAAGTTTCCATCATCAGGTGGAACCTGCGCAGGAACGCAACATGCTCTATTACCGCCTGCGGGTGAAAAACTCGCTGTTCCGTAAGGGCTTTGAGCATTACATCTCCTTTGTGCGCAGTGATGAGACGGAGGTAGCGCTGTCGCAAGAAAACGTGTCGGTCAGCATGACCTGTACCAACCGCGAATTACCGCTGGCGCTACGCGTGGGTGATATCTGCCAACGGACGCAAGCAGGCCCGTCCTTTGCCACCTTCCGTAATATTACCCGGCCTTCGGTACCGTTGTATCCGGTGTTGGATGGCAGCCTGCAATGGTCTTTATTGTCCAATATGTCATTGAACTACATGTCATTATTGGACAAGGATTCGTTAAAACAGATCCTGCAAACCTATGATTTCCCCAGCGTACACAACCGGCAATCCGCTCGGTCGTCGCAAAAAAAACTGGACGCGATTTCGCGTATCGAAACCCAGCCGATCGACAGGTTGTTCCGGGGTTTACCGGTCAGAGGTCTGCAAACCACCCTCTGGCTGGAGCAAAGCGCTTTTGGTTCTGAAGGTGAGCTCTACCTGTTTGGTACGGTGTTGGCACGCTTCTTCTCCCTGTATGCCAGCGTCAACTCGTTCCACCTTTTGAAAGTCATCAATCTTGATAATCAGGAATGTTACCAATGGCCGGTACAGACGGGTCAACATGCATTGATGTAAGCGCGGGTGAAGGCGTACCGCCTGAGCCAGTGCTGGACGTGTCACGCTATAACTTTTACCAATTGGTCGAGCTGCTCAACCAAATGGCGGTAGCGTGGCAAAAATCCCCGGGTTCATCCAGGCCAGCCGATGAGGCAATCCGCTTTAAATCGACCGCCAGCCTGGCTTTTCCAACCCGTGACGTGATCGCGTTGGAGACTTCCGCTCGCGGCCAGTTTGAGCTGGAAGTTTCTTTCCTTGGGTTGCATGGCAGCCAGTCGCCGTTGCCCGGTTATTACCTGGACTCGTTGGCCTGGGAAGATGCCCAGAACGAAAACCGCCTGACGGATTTTCTCAACGTGTTCAACCACCGGCTGTTAACGCTGCTGCATCAGATTTGGCGCAAATACCGCTACTACATCTGCTTTGACGAGGGCGGTAACGATGATGTCTCGCAGCGCATGTTTGCGCTAGTGGGATTAAGTAACGAGGCGATCCGCAAAAAACTGCGTATCCACCACGGCAAAATGCTGGCCTATGCCGGCTTGCTGGCCAGCCCTGGGCGGGCACCGGAAGTGATTTGCAGCCTGGTGGCACACTGTTTCAACCTGGCGGATGTGACGCTGCAAAGTTGGCAGCTGCGCAAGGTCAAAATCGCCCCGGAGCAGCAGAACCGCCTGGGCGGCAGGGTGAAGGTCAGCGGCCAGAAATACCAGGGGAAATCGGTGCTGGGCGTCAATTTCTCGCTGGGATCGCAGGTGGCGGATCGCAGCGGCAAATATCAGTTGTGCCTTAACCAACTGACGCGTGAACAGTTCTTGTCATTTTTACCTAACGGGGAGAATTACGAGCCGTTAGAGATGTTTGTGGCTTTCATTATGCGCGACCAGTTTTCGTGGGATTTACGCCTGGGTCTGGCAGAGCAGCAGGTGGGCGGCATGATCCTGGGGACAGAACAAAACAACCTGCTGGGCTGGACCAGCTTCCTCGGGGAACCCGAGCAACAGCCCCACGTAACCATTAGCGTTATGGAATGACAATCAAGATTCAGGAAGAGAGATCATGGATAAACAGCAACCGACGCTATCATTGCGAGTCGTCAATAGCGACAGATTGGAAAGTGGCAAACCGGCCAGCAGCCTGTTTAATGCACAGGGTGGGGTGGTGGGCAGTGACGGCAGCCATCATTGGTCTATTCAGGATCAGGGCGGCAATATCAGCCCTTCACAGTTTGCCATTGAATGGCGAGATGGGTCCTTTTGCCTGCGGGTGCTCAACGGTGCGGTGAGTATTAATCAGTCGATGCTGACGGCAAACTCCGGTTTGGTGCGCATCCAGCAAGGTGACGAGATCAGCGTAGGCAACCTGGCCATCAAGAGCCATATCAGCCGCTCGAACGCCGATATGATCGATCCGCTGATGGTTTCGCCGGAATCGCTGGTCTCCAGCTACAGCAACCCGCTGGAAGCGATGATGGAAGGAGGCAATGCGCAGCCTTCCCATCATGAGCAGGACAACCGCCTGGCCGCCACGGTCGCTAACGGTTTCAGCCACGACCCGCTGCGGGTATTGGAAACCGAAAGCCTGACGATGCACGAACCTCTGAGCACCCTCACCGGTGCCGATCAATCATTACAACAGGATCGCTACCGCGATCCGCTGTTCTCTTCTCCACTTTCTGATATCACCAAGGACAGTGCCATGGATCAGGAGTTTATCGATCTGCCGCAAATCAGCAGTTTTCTTTCCGGCCAGCAGGCACCGTCAGACAGCAAGATGGAACAGCAGCACGTGGCGATCACGCCGCTGATGCGGGGTTTTGGCGCGCAACTGCCAATCCGCAACAGCCAGGAGGCCAATGACTTCCTCGAAGAAGCCGGTAAAACGCTCAGGGCTGCCATTGAAGGGTTATTGGCTTTGCAGCGCAGCCAACACGGCCTGCGGGACAAACATCTGCGCCCAATCGAAGATAACCCGCTGCGTCTGAATATGGACTACGACACCACGCTCAGCCTGCTGTTTGCCGATCAAAAAAGCCCGGTCCACCTTTCCGCCCCGGCGGCGGTGGCCGAGAGCCTGCATAACCTGCGCCTGCACCATCAGGCCAACCAACAGGCGATTGCCCAGGCGTTGAGCACCATGCTGGAAGCCTTCTCCCCAGAGCGACTGCTGACGCGCTTTAGCCATTACATGCGCAGCAACGAGCGCCAGGAACAAGACTCCGCCTGGGCCTGGGAAATGTACAAAAACTACTACCAGGAATTGGCCTCCAGCCGCCAGCAGGGCTTCGAAAAGCTGTTTGGCGAAGTGTATGAACAGGCTTACGACCAGGCGCTGCGCCAGGGGATGAAGGACAGCGAACGATGAAAGGTGGCAGAGGATACTTTCTGACGACTGCGCTATGCCTGGTGCTGATGCTGTCAGGCTGCACGATATGGAAAAACAAGAAGCCGGAGCGCGCTACCGAGCAGCCTTCTACGCTGCGGTTGACGCTGCTGGCGGACGCGAATATCAACCCCAATGAGAAAGGCGAGGCCGCGCCGACCGAGATTGCGGTGGTGTACCTGAGCGATGATTCCAAACTGCTGGCCGCCGACTACGACCAGCTCGACACGGAAATACTGAAGAAAACGCTCAGTAAGAACTACATCGACCATCAGGAATACACCCTGCTGCCGAGCCAATATAAACCGTTACCCGCTATTGAGCTGGAAGAGAAGACCCACTATCTGGGGGTGATTGCCTACTATGCCGACGTTGATCGCGCTGAATGGAAAAAAATCATCAAGATCAAAGATGTTGGTCATAACTACGGCGTGCTGATCCACGTTAAAGCGGATGAAATCGACTTAAGGAAAGAGGAAGAATAACCATGCCGACCAAGAATCGGGTGATCTGGCGCGAAGGCCTGTTCATTAAGCCACAACACTTTCAACAGCAACAAAGACATAACGATTACCAGCTGCAGCGCCGTATCACCGCGCTGACCAATTACACCTATGGCTTCCACTCGCTGCAGATCAATCAGGAACTGCTCAAGCTGGGGCGTATCGGCTTGACCAACGCCAGCGGCAGCATGGCCGATGGCACGGTGTTTGATATTCCTTATCAGGATTGCGCGCCCAAGCCGCTGGACGTACTGAACTGCAACGATGCCGCCAGCCGCGATATCTATCTGGCGTTGCCGATGCTCAACGACACCATCAATGAGGTTGCCAGCCCGCACAGCCCACTGCCTGGGGCGATCCGCTACGCCGAACATACCGATGACGTGCGCGATTTGCATACCGACGGCGGCGATGTCAGCCAGCTGCTGCTGGCCCAGTTGGCACCGCGTTTGATGCAGGGCTCCGAAGATCTCAGCGCCTATTCCGTGCTGCCGGTCTGCCGCATTAAAGAGAAGCACCCGGACGGCTCGCTGATCCTGGATGAAGAATTTATTCCTACCTGCACCACTCTGCACGCCTCCGTACAGTTGAAAGACTTTATGGATGAAGTGGAGGGTACCTTGGTGGAGCGCGCCCGGCTGTTGGCCAAACGTATCGGTTCGCCGGGCCAGCAGGGGATTGCCGACGTGGCCGAATTCATGATGCTGCAGGTGTTTAACCGCATGCAGCCTTTGTTCACCCATCTGTCTCATCAGGCGGTGCTGCACCCACAGGATTTTTATAGCCACCTGGTGCAAACCTGCGGCGAATTGCGCACCTTTACCGACGAATCACGTCTGGCAGGCAGCTTCATCGTTTATAACCATGACAACCTGACCGATTGCTTCCAGCCGCTGTTCCTGGCGATGCGCCAAACGCTCAGCACGGTGCTGACACCGCGTGCTATCTCGGTACAGCTGCATCCACAGCCTAACGGCATTCGTGTGGGGACGATCAACGATAGCGATCTGTTGCGCAGCGCTGACTTTGTGCTGGCCGTTCGGGCGCAGATCCCGCAGGAACAGCTGCGTCGACAATTCGTGCAGCAAACCAAGATCACCTCGCTGGAGAAAATCCGTGAGCTGGTTAGCCTGCAACTGCCTGGTGTACCGCTGGTGGCGCTCTCTGCCGCCCCGCGTCAACTGCCTTACCATTCCGGCTATACCTACTTCATGTTGGATCGGCAAAGCCCGACCTGGAAAGAGGTCCTGCAAAGCAATGCGATTGCCTTCCACGTTTCGGGTGACTTCCCTGAACTGGATATGCAGTTCTGGGCGATTAGGAGCAGCTAATGAAAATGCATGCCGTCACGGATAACCCCGCGCTGCCCGAAACGGAAACCGTTACTTCGTATCGGCAATATCAGCTCCCGCTGCGCGGCGAGAGCCTGAATGCGATGGTGGACGCCGCCACGCCGTTACTCGGCATGGTGCTGCGCTTGAAAGATATGGAAAACCAGCCGCTGCCAGACCAGCTTTATCAGCAGGTGGTAACGGATATCCGCGCCATTGAGCAGTTCCTGCAAACCAAAGGCTACGAGCCAGGGGCGATCGTTTCGTTCCGCTACGTGCTTTGTACCTTTATCGATGAGACGGCGTTGGGGCACGGTTGGAATACGCAAAATGGCTGGTTGCAGCAGTCCTTGCTGGTGCATTTCCATAACGAAACCTGGGGCGGCGAGAAGGTGTACGTCCTGCTGGAACGCCTGATGGGCGAACCCAAACGTTATCAGGATCTGCTGGAGTTCATCTACCTGTGTTTCTGCCTGGGTTATCGCGGCCGCTACAAGGTGACATTGCAAAACAGCGATGACTTTGAACGGCTGTTCCGTCGGCTGCATCACCAACTGCAACAGCTGCGCGGTGAAGCGCCTGCGACCGTCTTGCACCAGAAACAAAGCCGCACCGGCGGGCGTTATTACCTGAGTAAACGGTTGACCATCAAGCACCTGCTATGGGGTGGCTTAGGCCTGTTGACGGTGATTTACCTGTTCTATGCCATCCAGTTACATGGACAGACTCAGGATATTTTGCAGCAGCTAAACAATTTATTGAGCTAGGAAGCACAGATGATTCAAATTGACTTGCCCACGCTGGTAAACCGCCTTAATCCCATCGCCCGCCATGCCCTGGAGGCCGCGGCGGCGCACTGCGTCAGCCTGCAGGAAGCGGAAGTGACGGTCTCGCAGGTATTAATGCAGATGGTCGCCAGCCCCTTAAGCGACGTCAGGGTGATCCTTAATCATGCTGGCGTGGACACTGACGCATTGCGTGAGTCACTCGATCAACGTATTTCAGGTTATCAGTCGGTCACTCAGGCTTATCCCAGCTTCTCCCCTTTGCTGGTGGAGTGGTTGCAGGACAGTTGGCTATTGGCGTCGGCCGAAATGGATCACAGCCAGCTGCGCGGCGGGGTGATGTTACTGACCTTACTGCTGAGCCCTATGCGTTATTTAACACCGGCGGCCAGCCGGTTGTTATCCCCGGTGAATCGCGAGCTATTGCGCCAGAACTTTGCTGACTGGACCGCCGATTCCGCAGAAGCCCCCCGGGTAGCGAAAGCGGGCGATAAAACCGCAACTGCCGCCGCCAATGGCGAAAGCCTACTGGCGCGCTATGCCAGCAACATGACCGAGCAGGCCCGTAAAGGTACGCTAGATCCGGTGCTGTGCCGCGACGAAGAAATCGACCTGATGATCGATATCCTGTGCCGCCGCCGCAAGAACAACCCGATCGTGGTGGGTGAGGCAGGCGTGGGTAAAAGCGCTCTGATCGAAGGCCTGGCGCTGCGTATCGTGGACGGCCAGGTGCCGGAAAAGCTGCGCAACAGCGAACTGATGACGCTGGATCTCGGCGCGTTGCAGGCCGGTGCGGCGGTAAAAGGCGAGTTCGAAAAGCGCTTCAAAGGGATCATGGCGGAAGTTGCCCAGTCGGCCACGCCGATCATCCTGTTTATTGATGAAGCCCATACGCTGATCGGCGCGGGTAATCAGCAGGGTGGCCTGGATATCTCTAACCTGCTGAAACCGGCGTTGGCGCGCGGTGAGCTGAAAACCATCGCCGCCACCACCTGGAGCGAATACAAAAAGTATTTTGAGAAGGATGCCGCGCTGTCGCGCCGTTTCCAACTGGTGAAAGTCTCTGAGCCGAGTGCCGAAGAGGCCACGGTGATCATGCGCGGCCTGCGCACTATCTATGAGAAGGCGCATGGCGTGCTGATCGACGACGAGGCTCTACAGGCGTCGGCGGTGCTCAGCGATCGCTATCTCTCTGGCCGCCAACTGCCGGACAAGGCCATCGACGTGCTCGATACCGCCGCCGCGCGGGTGGCGATCAACCTGACTTCGGCACCGCGTCAGGTATCGGCACTGAAAACGCAGCTGCACCAGCAGGCGATGGAAATCCAGATGTTGGAGCGTGAACAGCGCCTCAACCTGAGCCAGCCGGATGAGCGTTTATCGGTGTTACAACAACAGCGCGCTGAGATCGAACAGCAACTGGCGGACCTGAATGCCAGTTGGCAAACCCAGCAGCAGTTGGTGCAGCAGATCATCGCCCTGCGGGCAGAGCTGCTGACGCAGGAAGAAAACGCGACGGAAGAACAGGTTATTAATCTGGCTGCGCTGGGTGCCGAGCTGGAACAACTGCAACAGCATCAGACCCTGGTTTCTCCACACGTGGATAAACATCAGATCGCGGCAGTGATCGCCGAGTGGACCGGCGTGCCGTTAAACCGCCTGTCGCAGAGTGAACTGTCGGTGGTCACCGAGCTGCCAACGTATCTTGGCGAACAGATCAAAGGCCAGGAAACCGCGATCCACTGCCTGCATCAGCATCTGCTGACCGCCAGGGCCGATTTGCGCCGTCCGGGTCGCCCAATGGGTGCTTTCCTGCTGGTGGGGCCAAGCGGCGTGGGTAAAACCGAGACCGTATTGCAGATCTCCGAGCTGTTGTACGGCGGGCGCCACTATCTCACCACCATCAACATGTCCGAGTTCCAGGAGAAACACACCGTTTCGCGCCTGATCGGTTCACCGCCGGGCTATGTGGGCTATGGCGAAGGCGGCGTGTTGACTGAAGCCATCCGCCAGAAACCCTATTCGGTGGTGCTGCTCGATGAAGTCGAAAAAGCCCACCCCGACGTGCTCAACCTGTTCTATCAGGCGTTCGACAAGGGTGAACTGGCCGACGGCGAAGGCCGCATCATCGACTGTAAAAACGTGGTGTTCTTCCTGACCTCCAACCTGGGCTATCAGACCATTGTCGATCACGCCGAACAGCCGGAACTGCTGGGCGAACTGCTTTATCCCGAGCTGGCGGCCTTCTTCAAACCGGCCCTGCTGGCGCGTATGGAAGTGGTGCCTTACCTGCCGCTGGGCAAGGACACGCTGCAAACCATCATCCACGGCAAGCTCAAACGCCTGGATAACCTGCTGCGCCAGCGCTTTAACGCCGAAGTGGTGATTGAGCCTGAGGTGATCGAAGAGATCCTGCTGCGCGCCACCCGTGCCGAGAACGGGGCGCGCATGCTGGAGTCGATTATCGACGGGGCGTTGTTACCACCGGTTTCCCTACTGCTATTGCAAAAAATGGCGGCAGGTACGGCAATCAGCCATATCCGCATTGCCACGGAGGGAAATGCGTTTACCGCACAGGTCGAGGAGGCGCTATGAGGCAACGGCTGAAATGCTTACTGGCGCTGCTGGAAAACGATTCGGTCGAGCATTTGGTCCATGGCTTTTTGACGCTGGATCACCACCGTCACGGGTTCGACGGCTTGATGGTGGCGATGTTCAACGCCAGTGAGGGGCAGTTGGAATGCCTCCGCCTGTCTGATGCCAACCGGCGCGCTACGGTGAAGCTGGAAGCCGATATCGAAGACACCAACCACCCTTTGGTGCGGGTGCTGCGTAATGGCGCGCCCGAAGTCTGGTACGCGCTCAATCGCGGGGTGCGCATTGAAGATGACGGTTTTCGCGGCTTTATTGAGGCGTTGCCCAACGGTTGCAGCATGTATGGCGTACCGCTGTTTGATTTTCAGGGGCGGGCCTGCGGGGTGATTGCGGTGTTTGCCGAGGATATCGATCGATTTGTGGACAGCCGGGGCATGTTCTCTATCTATTGCCAGATTTTTCAGCACCGCCTCAACAAGCTGCAAGAGGTAGAGCATCTGCGATCGCAACTGGTCCAGCTGCGATCGATGTTCAAGGTGCGTGAAAAACAGTTGGATGAGCTGATGGTCTCGCTGAGCACCTCCGACGTTTCCACCTCGCCAGAGCTATCACGCGATTACAGCAAGATAGATGACCTGTCTAGCGCGGTGGAGGCGTTTGAAGCCGCGGTACTGACGCAGCGCCAGCGTCTGTACGGCAATGACAAAAACCGCATCGCCGACAGCCTGGGGATCACGCCGCGCACCCTGGGTTACAAGTTGGCGAAATACAGGTGTTAGCTATGAATACGTGGTTATTGATCGGTTCGTTACTGCTTTCCGGCAGCCATTCAGCCACCGAGTGGCTAAGTGGCCTGTCGCTGTCGCAGCCTGAAGGGGATGCGCATCAGTTGGCGCTGCTGATGAACTGCCGCAGTGAAAGCTCGCCGCTGGTGCGTCTGGACTGTTACGACAACGCGTTGTCAGCGGCCAGCGGCGACAATCCTGGTCAGGTACAGGCCGGGCCAGCCTGGCAGCGAGCCATGGCGCAGGAAAAAGGCCGCCGCGATCACTCGACGGCATTCCTGATAAGCGAAGGGCAGGGCAACAACCGGCAGGTGGTGCTGACCACGCCAGCGATTGGTGTGCCACCACCGCGGCCAGTGCTGATGCTGAGCTGCATCGACAACATTACCCGTTTGCAGATCGCCTTGGTCGGTCCGCAAAAAGACGGTGCGGTGACGCTAACGGCGGATAGCGACCGGTTTAACGTGCAGTGGTTCCTGCGTGAAAACGGCTATCTGCTGGAATCCAGCCGGGGCCTGGCCGGTATTGATGAAATCAAGCGGTTGATGTCGGCGCAGACGCTGACGATCGACGGTACCAACGGCGGGTTACCCCGTCTGACATTTAATATTTCGCAGTTAACGCCAGCGCTGAAACCGCTGCGTAACGCCTGCCACTGGTGAGGACTATGGATAGCACGTCACAACATCCCTGGCATGCATTATTGCTGACGCCGCTGACGCCCGAGCAGACCGCCAAGGCGTTGGCCGATGACGATCCGCAATGGGAGCATATCGACAGCCAGATGGTCAAAGTGGGTTCACTGACCCACAGCTCGCTGAATATCGATGACCTTCAGCAGCAGGCGATGGCTCTGCTGTCGCAAAAAAGCAAAGACTTCCGTTTGGTGGTGCACCTGCTGCGTACCTTGCAGCACGGCGGCGAACCGGGCGACCTGATGCTGGCGATCTCCTTGCTGACCGCCTACGTGCAGAACTTCTGGACCAGCGCCTGGCCGTTGAACCCGCTGCATAAGCGCCGCTTTGCCCAGCAGATCCTCAAGCGTTTTGACAGCGCCAGCGGCAGCTTTAGCCAACGGGCGACGGATGCCCAACGCCAGGATGTGCAAGGTTTGCTGGCACATCTGGCCCAGGTGTGGCACAGCGATGAAGCGGCCCTGGCGAAAGAGGTGGATAGCCTGCGAACCAGCTATGCGCGGTTGCCTACTCGCACCGTTGAACCGGTGGTTGAGGAGGAAGAACGCCCTCAGTCTGGTGCGGCATCGACATCAACCACTGCCAGCAGAACGATCAGCCCCAGCCTGAGCATTGATAGCTCCAGCGATAAAGCCTGGCGGCAAACGCTGCTGAAAATGGCGGATTTGCTGTGTGAACTGCACCCCGAGGCCGCCATTGGTTTCCGCCTGCGTCGTCATGCCCTGTGGGGCAGTTTGACCGCGCCACCGATAGCGCAGGCCGATGGACGCACGCCGCTGGCAGCCGTTTCTGTCGATCGCATGGCCGATTATCTGGGGCGCGTGGCCACTGCGGATCTGGCCCTGTGGCAACAGGTAGAACAGAGCCTGGCGCTGGCCCCTTACTGGTTGGATGGCCACGCGCTTTCGGCACAGATCGCTATTCGGCTGGGATACGCAGGGGTTGCGCAGGCCATACGCGACGAACTGAGCGCCTTTATCGAGCGCATGCCGGCGTTAACCACCCTTTACTTTACCGATATGACGCCCTTCCTCTCCCCTGAATCTGCCAGCTGGTTACAGCAGGATACGGGTGCCAAAGGGGGAGGTAACACTATTGAACAGGATGAAATTTGGCAATGCTATCAACAGCAAGGACTGGAAGCCGCGTTACAGATGATCGATCGGCAATCGCAGCAAGCCGAACCCAGGGACCGTTTTTACCTGCAATTGCTCAGCGCCCAGTTACTGGAAAAAGCGGGGATGACGGCGCTGGCACAGCAGCACTACCACAACCTGTTGCAGGTGGGGCAGCAAGTGCAGCTAAGCGAATGGGAACCGGCGTTGATCGCCTTGCTCACAGACAAGCAGCGGCAGCTCAAGCCGTGATGGCCAGGGAAGGGAACAGGAGCGTTAACGCATGAAATTGCCCTCATTTATTCATTTTGCCAGACCGGCCGTTCCGCGCATCAAAGCCTCGGTGCCGGTGGTGCTGGCGCTGTTGGTCTGTATCGGCTTGATTTGGGTCTGGATTTACGGGCCGGAATGGAAGCTGAAGGATTACCAACCGTTCGAACCTTTGCTGAGCCGCTGGTTAGTGACTGCATTGGTGGTGTTACTGGCGGTATGTTGGCTCACCTTCAAAATGGTGCGGCGTTTACAGCAGTTGGAAAAGCTGCAGCTGCAGGCCAAAACGCAGGTCGACGATCCGATCCTGGCCGATATCGAACAGCAGGACCAGTATCTGGGCGTCTGGAAGCAGCAGCTGCAACGGCGGCTGAATACCCCGGCTTATCTCTATCGCCTGCCTTGGTACATGGTGATTGGCACACGCAACAGCGGCAAAAGCACCCTGATTAAAGAAGGCTACAAGCTGACCGAAATCGCCAGCCCGGAACTGACCAGCGTGGAAGACGCCGGTGAGCTGCGCGTGCGCTGCTGGCTGGGTGAACAGGCCGTACTGATCGATCCGGCAGGTGAACTGATCGAGCAGCCAACGCTGTCCATTGTGGGCAAAGCGGCGCTCAATAGCCGCCTATGGCAAAGCCTGCTGAACTGGCTGGTTGAACACCGTAAACGCCAGCCGCTGAACGGCCTGATCCTCACCGTCGATCTGCATCAACTGCTGACGGCGAACAAGGCTCAGCGCGAAAACATGGTTGCCAGCCTCCATCAGCGTTTGCAGGATGTGCGCCAGGCGCTGCATAGCCAACTGCCGCTGTACGTGGTGTTTACCAAACTGGACCTGCTGTACGGGTTTGAAGCGATGTACCAGACGCTGGATAAGGCGCAACGCGAAGCGGTGCTGGGGGTGACATTCAGCCTGAACGCCGCCGAGCCGGAGGTGTGGCGCAAAGAGTTGCAGCAGTTCTGGCAACAATGGATCGCCCAGTTGAACGGCGCGATGCCAGACATGATGCTCAACGGCGTTGATGCCGGGCAGCGTAGCCAGCTGTTCAGCTTTACCCGCCAGATGCAGGGCCTGCAAGAATATGTGGTGCAACTGCTGGAGGGGATCCTCTACAGCGGCGATCATCAACAGCCGCTGCTGCGCGGTATCTACCTGACTTCTGCCCAACAGCGCGGACAGATGGATGACGTGTTTACCCAGTCTGCCGCCGTGCAGTATCACCTGTCGCCGCAGGCCTTCCCAACCTGGCCGGTCGCCGAAACGACCCCATACTTCACCAAAGAGCTGTTTAATCAGGTGTTGCTGGCGGAACCGAATTTGGCGGGGGAAAACGGCCTGTGGCTGCGTAACTCCAGAAAACGCCTGATGGTGTTCTCCTGCGTGGGCGCCGTGGTGGCGTTGACGCTGTGGGGTTGCTGGCAATACTACTATCAGAGCAACTACCGTGCCGGACAAGAGGTTCTTGCCCAGGCCAAAACCTTCCTCTCCATCCCGACGCCGAAGGGTGACGATCGCTATGGCAACCTGCAGCTGCCGTTGCTGAACCCGATCCGTGACGCCACGCTGGCTTATGGCAACTACCATGAGCGCAACAGCCTTTTGGCGGACATGGGCCTGTATCAAGGCAACAACATCGGCCCTTATGTGGAAAGCACCTATCTGCAGCTGTTGCAGCAGCGCTTTGTTCCGGCGTTGATGAGTGGCCTGTTGGAGCAGTTGAATGCTGCGCCTTCAGGCAGCGAAGAGAAACTCGAGATCCTGCGTGTGATGCGCATGCTGGAAGACGGCAGCGGCCGCAACGTGGCGCTGGTGGAACAATTTATGGGCGACCGCTGGAGCCAGCAGTTTAACGGCCAGCGCGAAGTGCAACAGCAGTTGATGGGCCATCTGGACTATGCGCTCAAGCACACCGATTGGCGTGCCGCGCGGGAAAGTGGCGATCAGGTTGCCATCAAGAACTTTATCCCTTATCGCCAGCCGATCCAGCTGGCACAGCGCGAGTTGAGCAAGCTGTCGATTTATCAGCGGGTGTACCAGAACCTGCGCATCAAGGCACAGGAAGCACTGCCTCCGGCCCTGAACCTGCGCGATCAGATCGGTGCCAGCTTTGATGACATCTTTATCTCCAACAACGATCGCCTGCTGGTGGTGCCGCAGTTCCTGACGCGCAACGGTTTGCAGAACTACTTCACCAAGCAGAATGACCAACTGGTGGATCTGACGGTGATGGACAGCTGGGTGCTGGATCTCAGCAAAAACGTCGAGTATAGCGAGGCGGATCGCAAAGAGATCCAGCGGCAGGTGACCGAGCAGTATATCGGTGACTATACCGCCACCTGGCGTGCGGCGATGAATAACCTGTCGGTCGGTGAGTTTGAAGATCTGCCGCAGGCGATCAGCGCCATCGAACAGGTGATCAGCGGCGAACAGCCTTTCCGCCGTGCCTTGCAGACGCTGAGTGATAACACCCGGCTGCCTGCGGTGCCTGACGCGTTGCAGGGTAAAGAACGCCAGGAGCTGATGCAAAAATCCGATTATCAACTGCTGGGCCGCATCAATCGCGAGTTCGCGCCGGAAACCGCCGTGCTGTTGGAGAACGGTGACAAAGGCAGCGTGCTGCAAAGCGTCTACCAAAAGCTGACCGAACTGCACCGTTACCTGCTGGCGATCCAAAACTCACCGGCACCGGGTAAAGCGGCCATGAAGGCGGTACAGCTGCGCCTGGATCAAAACAGCAGCGACCCGATCTTCGAAGTTCAGCAGTTGGCGAAAAACCTGCCGGAACCGCTGAACCGTTGGGTCGGGGATTTGGCCGAGCAAGCCTGGCGCGTCGTGATGATGGAAGCCATCCAATCGTTGGAGGTCGAGTGGAACGAGACGGTGGTGAAGCAGTATCACACCTACCTGGCTGGCCGTTATCCGTTCGATCCTAAGTCGCAGCAGGACGTGCCGCTGAGCGAGTTTGAACGCTTCTTCGGCCCGAAAGGCACCCTGGACAGCTTCTACCAGCAGAACCTGAAGCCGTTCGTGGATAACAACCTGAGCAGCGGCAGCGACGGGCAACTGTTAATCCGCCCAGACGTGCTGCAACAGCTGGCTCAGGCGCAGAAGATCCGCGAAACCTTCTTCTCGGCACAAAACGGCCTGGGCACCCAGTTCGCCATCGAACCGGTGGTGCTGAGCGGCAACAAACGCCGCAGCGTGCTGAACCTGGATGGGCAACTGCTGGATTACGCCCATGGCCGCAGCAATATGGTGCATCTGGTTTGGCCTAACTCCATGCGGGCCGGGGTAGAAAGCAAGGTAACGCTGGTTCCGGATGAAAACGGCAAGTCCCCGCGCAGCATCACCTTCAGCGGCCCTTGGGCACAGCTGCGGCTGATCAACGCCGGTGAGTTGACCAACGTCGGCACCAACTCGTTCGACGTCCGCTTCAAAGTGGACGGCGGCGAGATGACCTACCGCATCCATGTGGATGAGTCCGACAACCCGTTCGCTGGCGGTCTGTTCAGCAAGTTCACTCTGCCAGACACGCTGTATTAATCGTTGTTATCCCGTCTCTCTGCCGCGCTTGGCAGAGAGACGCTTTAAGGATGAGTCCGCATGAGCGAAGCCTCAGAAAATATCATCATTCAAACCGGCGGCGATCCGCGCCATTGGCCGGAATTCAGCGCCATTCGTGAAGAGATCAACAAGATCAACCACCCGGCGCGGCCAGAGGTTAACTGGCGCCTGATTGAGTCGCTGGCGTTGACGCTGTTCCGCACCAACGGAGTCGATCTGCAAACCACGGTGTACTACGCCCTGGCGCGTACCCAAAGGCACGGGCTGGCCGGGTTTACCGAGAGCTGCGAGCTGTTGGCGGGCATGGTGGTCAGCCAATGGGAACGACTGTGGCCAGAGCAGCCGCAGGCCCGCTCGGAAATACTGGAGTGGTTCAACGCCCGCGTCGGTAGCCAACTGCGCCAGCACGAGTTCGGCATTGACGACCTGCGCCTGGTATACCGCGCCGAGCGGGCGCTGCAACTGCTGTGCGACAAACTGCAGCAGGTTGAGCTCAAACGCGTGCCACGCATTGAAAACCTGTTGTACCTGATGCAGAACACCGCCAAACGGCTGGAAGCCGCTCATGAAGCGGCCAAACAGCCACCGGCGCAACCGCTGAAGATGCCCTCGATGGTGTATCTCTCGGTGCCCGAAGCGGAGCCGATCCACACCTTGTTCTCGGGGGCAAAACCGGCCGCGAATGAACCCCCTCCGGCCTACGAAGAGCCCGCGCCACAGCCAATAGAACAACCGTTGCCCAATGTGGAAGTGCGTTTTGCACCGCCACCACCGGTCATCCCCAAAGCGGCCAAACGCGCTGCAACGGCTTGGGGCTTTGGCGGCGGTGTGCTGTGCAGCCTGGTGGTTGCCGGTGCGGCTTATCTGATGCAGGTCAAACCAATGCAGGAGCGGCTGGCGGGGCTGGCCGCCACCCCAGAAGGTTCGGTGCAGCTGTGGCTGGCCCAACCGACTCTGGACGGCTACGGCCAGCAACTGAACACTCTGGAGAACCTTTCTCCGTTGGCCGGGTTGCGTACCGCCGATGCCTCGGTGGCGCTGGCCAACCAGCTGTGGCCGACCGATCCGGAGCAGATTGCCCAAAGCCAGCGTTGGCAACGGCTGCTACAGGCGCGGCTCGGCAGCGAGCGGGCCGACAGCAGCTATTTCCAGGTGCAGCAGCGCTTGCAGGCGCTGTCGGACAAGCTGCTTGAACAGGAACAAACGCGCGGCAGCCTGACGCTTTCCTATCTGAAAACGCAGGTTTATCAGATGCAAAATGAACTGAACCGTGAAACGCCGCTGGAAGAGTTGCTGCGGCAGTTGGCGGTTTCGGTCGAACAACAACAACCGGCTTCACCGGTGCTGCTCAAGCAGATAGACGAGCGCTGGAATGCACTGCTCAGTCGCTATCACCAACTCACGCAGCAGGCAGCATCTGCCCGCTAACCTCCAGGAAGGAAAAGATATGTTTGCTGATGACAAGAAAAACGCCCCCAAGGGGGGCGTACAGCCGAAGAACATTGTGGCCACGGAGACGCCGTCAGTCAGTGGCGATCAGGTGGTGGATATGGTGGGAGCCGCGGCTGGCGCTGTAGGCGGCAAGGCGGGCAAGGTGGTATCGCAGGCGGCGGATATTGCTAAAAAGGCCGGTTCGATAGCCTCATCCGTAGGCATCAATCCTAAGAACATTGTCAGCGGGGGGAGCGCAGCGGGCATAGCCTCATCCGCGGGCGTGAAGCCGATGAACATTGTCAGCAGTGGTGGTGCCGCGGGCATGGCCTTATCTGCGGGCGTCAAGCCGATGAGCTTTGCCAGCGGCGGCAGCGCCACGGCGATGGCGTCCTCGGCTGCCAGTGCCTTGATGGGCGGCGCGGAACCGAGTGGGTTGCAGTTCACGCTCTCCACGGCGAACCTGCCTCCGCAGACCTTTGTGGTGGTGGATTTCAGCCTGACCGAGATGCTCTCTTCACCGTTCGTGCTGAACGTGGGCCTGGCCAGTGCCGATCCGGCCATCGACTTTGCCGCGGTGCTGGATGAAGATGCGACGCTGGTGATCAAGCGTGAAGGGGTAGTGCAACGCAGCATCACCGGCATGGTGGCGAGTTTTGAACAGGGCGATACCGGCCTGCATCAGACTCGTTATAGCATGGTGATCCGCCCGGCACTGTGGCGCACCACGCTGCGGCGCAACTCGCGCATCTTCCAGCAGCAGAGCATCGAAAGCATCATCACCACCTTGCTGAAAGAGAACGGCATCACCGATTTTGCCTTTGGCTTGCGTAACCCCCATCCGGCCCGTGAGTTCTGCGTGCAGTATCAGGAATCGGATTTTGACTTCATCCAGCGGCTGGCCGCCGAAGAGGGGATGTTCTACTACTTCGAATACCCCGAAGGCAAAAACATCGTGGTGTACACCGATGACGTGGGCACCCTGCCGCAGGGCGCTGTGCTGCCGTATAACCCAGGCGTAGCCTCTCAGGCGCTGGAGTTGTGTGTCACCACCTTCACCCGTAGCGCACAGGTGCGTACCGCCGTGGTGGAACTGAAGGATTACACCTTTAAAAACCCGCAGTGGTCGGCGGCCTTTAATGAACAGGCCAGCGAACTGCAAAATCAGCGGCCAGACTACGAACACTTCGATTTCCCTGGGCGTTTCAAAGATGAACAGCACGGCAAGGCCTTTACCCATTACCGCCTGGAAGCCCTGCGCAACGATGCCAACCTGGGGAATGGGCAGAGTAACGACTTTACCCTGCAGCCGGGGCTGCTGTTTACGTTGACCAGCCACCCGCGTAGCGATTTGAACCACCAGTGGCAACTGCTGAGCATTCAGCACAGTGGCAGCCAGCCTCAAGCGCTAGAGCAGGAGTCTGGTGGGCAAGGCACCACGCTGAGCAACCAGTTCGTCTTCCTGCCGCACACCCAGACCTGGCGGCCGACGCCGATGCCGAAACCGAGCATGGACGGCCCACAGATCGCGATGGTGGTGGGGCCCGCCGGGGAAGAAATCTACTGTGATGAGTTCGGCCGTATCCGCCTGCAATTCCTGTGGGACCGCTACGGTAAAAGCAACGACAACAGCTCATGCTGGATCCGCGTGACCCAACCGTGGGCCGGGCAGGGCTGGGGGATGTTGGCCATCCCACGTATCGGCCAGGAAGTGGTAGTTGATTTCCTGCATGGGGATCCGGACCAACCGATCGTCACCGGGCGTACCTATCACGCCAACAATATCCCACCGGGATCGCTGCCTGCCAGCAAGACCCAGATGGCGTTCCGCTCCAAGACCCATAAGGGCGAGGGCTTCAACGAATTGCGGTTCGAGGATGCCAAGGGGGGCGAGGGGCTGTTTCTGCATGCCCAGAAGGATATGAGTACGATTGTGTTGAATGATCGCAGTACAACCGTCATGGCTAACCATACCGAAACGGTTTTGAAAGATCAGACTATTGCCGTCATTCAGAATCATAACTTAACGGTGAGTGCCAATCACAGTGTGGCAGTACAAGGGGATCAGACCACGATAATTGGAGGCAAGCGAGAGGAAGCGGTACAAGGTCCTCTGCTGCTCTCTTCCGCGACAGGTATACGATTGGTCTGTGGTGATGCGGTGATTGAACTGGATACCGGCGGTAATATCAGTTTGATTTGTAAAAGTTTTAATTTTTACGGTTCTGCCAATGGCCAGCTTACGACGGGTGGTGTGCTGGATCTGAATATGGATGGTGGTGGGCCGGGTACTGAAGCTGGCCCTGACGCTGCGGCGATTAAAGCTGCCGTTAAAGCCATTTTCTCACCACCTAAAAAATAATAAGCATTGAAAGGGACGAAAAATGAAATATCAGATCCAGGAAGGTTGTTTTAGCCTGACAAATGGCTTCGAAGATGAAAGCATTAACATAATAAAATTCAAGGAACTACAGGCTGCATTAGTGGTTACTCGTGCCTGTCTGATGGAAGGGCAATCGCTGGAAGGATATTACGACCAGCAGATGGCGCAATTGAAACACGCCATGAAAAACTTTTTGCTGGATGAGCGGAAAAAGGTCACGGTCAACAGCCCTGACGAACAACGCCAGTCCTACCAGGCGCACTGTGAGTTCGATCAGAAGGGGCAGCGGATGTACCAGTGCCTGCTATTCACCGAAGCGCAAGGCCGACTATTGGTGATGGCCTATTCACAACCCAGGGCTTTTTCTAAAGCTGATTTTGCCCATTGGCAGGGAATTATCGATAGCCTCGTTCTTCACTGATTTGCAAAGGATAGCATCATGGCTGGGGATTTTCTGGCAGCAAAAAAAGATGACACATTAGCGCATACTTCGTTTTTGGCTGATGTTATTAGTGGCGTCGTCAAAGGGGCCATTTATACCGCCATTGGTTTAGCCGCGGTGGCGGCGACGGCGGCGACGGGAGGTGCTGCGCTGGCGGTCGGGCTGGCAGCGGGCGTTGCCGGTGGGTTTGTCTTGGGGGAGGCGATTGATGCCGTTTCTGACGGCATTGGTGAATTCTTTGGGGGGACCTCACTGGATGCGACCATTACGACCGGCTCGCCAAACGTAAAGACCAAAAGCCTGCCAGCGGCCCGTGCCGCAGGGAGCATTCCGCATGAACGTCTTTACGCTCTGATAGAAGACGAACGGCAGAATCCACCGAAAAACAAAGCATTGGCGATCGCCGAAGGCGTGGCGAAAAAAGCGTTTATGTTGACGCCACCAGGGATGTTAATGGCTGCGGGGTCAATGGCTAAGTCTCTGTTCAGCGAGAATAAAGCGGAACCCACTGCGCCGCCGCCACCCGATAATGGAGAACCCAAAAAAGGGTTTTGGGAGGGAGTTTGGGATGGCATTGTAGCCCCGGTGGCCGCCGCCAAAGATCCTGCAGCAACCCCCAAAGATCAAGACCTGATTGTATGCACCAAATGGCATGCCTTTGGCGGGCCATTATATCTGGCGGAAGGGTCAAAAAAAGTTCTTATCAACAGCCAACCCGCCAGCCGTAATGGTGATCGCAGTACTTGTGAAGCCGTGATCCAACATACCCACGGTGCGCCACGGGTGCGTATTGGCGGTGGTAGTGTGGTAGTGCGTGATATCAGAAGCGGCAAAAACCCGATAGCAGATTTTCTAGGGCAGATTATTGGCTCTGCCGGGGTGGGCCTGCTGGCCGGGGGATTACGTGCATTGCTCAGTGGAGGGCTGCGCAATTGCCTTAAGAAAGTAGGTTGTACCCTCGCATCGGAGGCGATTGGATCGGCGATCGGCGTTGGAGTGAGCAGTACTTTGGGGGGCGCGCTTGGTCAGGCGGCCTCCGCTGTCTCGAACCCGGTGAATGCGGCCACTGGAGCCAAGGTTTTGTACGGCGAAGAAGATCGTGACTTCGTACTACAAGGGCAATATCCGCTGTATTGGCAACGCATTTATAACAGCCGTAATGCGAACTCGAGTATTTTGGGACGTGGCTGGTCGCTGCCGTTTGAGGTTTCACTACGCCTGGAACCTTCGACCCGTTTTCCGGGTGAAGAGGAGGTTATCTATACCGACCGTTCTGGACGTGATCTGCCGCTGGGGATCATGGCGCTGGGTAGCACGTTCTATTATGTTGATGAAGGCTTCCGGATGTACCGCAGCCTCAATAACATCTTCCTGCGTGAAACCCCTGACGGTGATTATCAACTGTTTGAAGCCGATCCTCATCATATCAACCGGCTGCGACTGGCAAAATCCCTCGATCGCCATGAGAACAGCCTGACCTATCGCTATAATCCAGATGGGCAACTGACGCATATTTATGACGAGGTGCAGGCGGTATCGGTTCAGCTCCTTTATCACCCAGATCATCCGCAGCGATTACATAAAGTCTGCCAGCAGAGCGATGAGCATAACGAACGTGTTCTGGTGGAATATGGCTACAATGACGCCGGAGAATTAGTGACCGTTCAGGATGCGGATGGCCGAATTACCCGTCGTTTTGCCTATGATCTTGAACACCATCTGATGATCATGCACCAGTTCGTTACCGGATTACAGGCGAGATACCGCTGGCAATGGTTGACTGTACCGGACGAGCTTCGGGATGAGGGCGACCCTGAACAGCAGGGTTATATTGCAGAGCACTGGCTAATGGATGGTGAGCAGTGCCTGGAAGCCTATCAACTGGAATATGATTTGCCGCAACGGACTTTGCGCGTCAATCAAACCGGAGTCGGAACAAGCATACGGCGCTGGGACGTTCAGCACCAGATCACCGAGTATACCGATGTTTATGGTCACTGCTGGCAGTTTGAATGGAATGAAAAGCGACAATTGCGTTCCGCGACGGACCCGCAAGGCGGTATTTACCGTTTTGACTATGATGACCGTGGCAACCTCACTGCCAGTATCAACCCTGAAAATGAAAAGCTCTTCACCGAGTGGGATGAGGATTTTGCTTTCCCTCGTTCGCGAATATTGCCTAACGGTGGCGCCTGGTATTACCAATATGGCGCACGTGGCGATCTGATCTCTACCATTGACCCTGCCGAACAGATCACCCGTTATGATTACGATGACTTGGGTAACCTGATACGTCTGGTGGATGCCAAGGGTAACGAAAATCACTACGTGTACAACTCACGCGGGCAGGTGATCCGCCAAACGGATTGCTCCGGCTACATGACGCGTGTGGAATATGACGAGTGGGGACGGTTGCAGCGTATTACCGACGCAAGTGGGGCTGCAACCCAGTATCATTTTACCGCTGGCGGATTGTTGGAGAAGCAGAAACTGCCAGATGGGCGCGAACCTCAATTCGAGTATGACTCTTCAGGGCAATTGGAAAAAGTCATCAGCCCGGCGGGGGATATTACCCGTTTTGCCCGTAACCGTCGTGGACAGGTGACCGAACGTTGGGATCCCAAACAGCAGAGTGTACGTTTCCAGTACGATACTCTAGGTCGACTGATCCGTTTGTCGAATGAAAAGGGGGAGGCATATCGGTTTGAGTATGATGCGCTGCACCGCTTAACGGCCGAATATGATTTGAGTGGCCAATGCAAGCAATACCAGTATAACGCGTTAAGCGAGTTGGTTGCGCTGGCACATTTCCCGGACAGTGAAGCGGTTGCGTTACGGTATTCGCCTATCTTTACTCACTTTGAACGCGATGCTATTGGTCGGCTACGCGTCAAGATGACCCATGACAGTCGTACAGAATACCGTTACGAAAAGTTGGGGCTCACGATCACTCGTTTTACCCGAGCCGAATGGGCGCAGGCCGCTGTTGAACAGCGTGAACCTGATGCCATGGATTCGCTGGTGTTTAGCTACGACAATCAGGGGCAACTTACCGGCGAGAAGAATCATGGCGGTCAGTATCAGCATCACTATGATCCTTTGGGTAATCTGTTAAGCACGGTGCTACCGGATGGCCGCGCGCTACGTCATCTCTATTACGGTAGTGGACACTTGCAGCAAACGAATCTGGTTGAGGATGACCAGACCTGGGTGCTAGCTGAGTACGATCGTGACCGACTCCACCGGGAGGTTCGTCGTACCCAGGGCGATCTCCAGCAGCAGACGGAGTATGACGCTAGTGGTCGTATTGTGGCGAATATCACTCGCCTGGGTGCCCGTGCCACCGTCTTTGCTCCGGTTATCGATAAGCGTTATGGCTATGATGCCCGCGACAATTTGGTCGAACGGATTGTTAATTACGGGAATAGCGATCGGCCGTTCCAGTATGGGCCACGTGAGGATGAGCAATATCACTACGATCCGGTAGGCCAGATCGTCGGAAAAGCGAAAGGCTATGACTCTGCCGATTATCTGTATGACGCAGCGGCTAACCTCCTGGATCGTACGTCACCGATGGTGGTTCATAACCGGGTCATGAAGTTCGAGGGGTATACTTATCGCTATGATGCCTTTGGCCGCCTTGCTGTGCGCATCAACGAACGCAAGCGGATAAGGCAGCACTTCGATTACAACAGTGAGCATCGCCTGGTAGGTGTGCGGTTCGATAATCATCCCGACCTTACCCATGCGGAATATCGCTATGACGCATTGGGACGTCGGACGCACAAGGTCCTGCATCGTCGAGCCATAGAAAATACTCCGGTCTCTGAACCAGAAATTACGACGTTCTACTGGAATGGGATGGTGCTCAGTGGCGAGCACACCAGTGACAAACCGAAAAACAACGTCCTGTATACCTATAACAACTTTAGCTATGAACCGTTGGCTAGGATCGACACGTTCCACTATAAAGATGTGGAGACAGAGAAGACGCACCATTCAGTGGATGTGTATTACTACCATAACCATCTGAACGGAATGCCGGAAGAACTCACCGATGAAGCGGGTAGGATCGTCTGGCGTGGGCATGCCAGCCTGTGGGGGGAAGCGCTCAAGGAGGAGAATAAGCAATACGCGGTAGTGCCACAGAACCTGAAATTACAGGGCCAATACCTTGACAGAGAAACGGGGCTGCATTACAACACGTTCAGGTACTATGATCCGGCGATGGGGCGTTTCACCCAACCTGACCCGATAGGGCTAAAAGGTGGGCTGAATCTTTACCAGTATGCCCAGAATCCTCTCTCTTGGATCGATCCACTGGGGTTGAGTTGTGGTAGTACGACTGAGTCAGTATTCAGGGTTCAGGGGGGAATTCCACCGAATGCTAGCCGTAACAGAATAACTTTGAATGCTGCTAACAGTCCTAAAATTCAGCGTGGAACATTAAATATCAGCCTTGGAGATAGTTCCCATGCCCAACATTTCCTTGATATAAGAGGTGGTGGTGCGCAAGTAGTTAGTTTCAAAGTACCAAAGTGGATGGCGGATTTTATCGAAGAGAGCGCTATACCACAGGCTGGTTATCGTACTAACCCATTGAACCAAGGAGGATTGGCGCCAAAACGAGTTGATCCGACAACGCCCGGCCGATCTTATGAATTGCCTCCGATATGGGCGGAGTGGCTGGAAGAGGTTGCCATACCTGGTTCTGGGGCGATTAAATAGTTTTGAGGTGGTATATGAATATTAATAAAGATGAAGACGCTCTTGTTATAATAAAAAATAAAGGGGAATTTTACTGGTTTGCTGCTTTTAAAGAAATGTGGGTGTTGGATAGAATAAAGTGGATTAGTGATTTTATAAAGCATGGAATAGAAAGCGTTAACCTTGATGATCATAAGGAAAGGTATGATATAGCCATAGTAGATGAAACTAATGTGGGTGGTTTTATTCATCTTTTAAGGAATGATGGATATCTTTTTGATAAGGAAGATATAGCTAATGAATTTTATAAGCGTCTTTCTTTAGAAACCACATGGTGGGATATATACGATTTGCTTCCAGATCTATTCATTGATTTTGATTCTAGGAGGCTGTATTCTGAATATGTAGAGAGTATACATTACGAACAATATGTTCCAGATGGATGGGGCGGTGAGTTAGTGGACTTTTGTAAAAATGGTACACTTCCAGATCATGAAATGTTTTGGATCAGAAATGGAATGGATTACAGAAGTGAAATTATATTAAAAGGAAACTAGTTCTAATTTTTAATATATTTAAAGCTGGGAGGGGGATTAAGCTATCCCAGCTAAATATTTTTATTGATTGCAGTGCCTATATATTATCCTGTTGCTACGCTAGTATATTACCCTGCTTAACCTGAATCATCACCTTGCAGGGTATTACGCTGATTATGGCTCTATTGAACTCTAATGCTCGCTTGGTCGAGCATCGCGTTGATCTTAAGATATTCTTGAATCTCAATAATCTATATTAAGATTACCAATTGATTTAAAATAATTTTGTACAGATAAAGACTATCACAGTATGGCGGTAGCATATGAACTACGATGTAAAATCTATGACCGATTACAATCCGAATAGGTAGTACGACCCAGAGGTCAGCCGGTTTACGCAGCCTGACCCGATAGGGCTAATGGGGGGGCTGAATTTATACCGGTACGCGCCGAACCCGCTGGGGTGGATCGATCCGCTAGGACTTAGCAGCTTAAGTAGTATCCAACAGCAAATAGATGCGATCCTGCTAGAGCATCTCCCTGCGATACAGAAAATAGATCCAAACGCAACTGTTGGATACCGAGGTAGTGCCGCAAGCGGAATAAGTAAATCCCATGATCCGACTCTTGCTAGACCTATTAATCTAAAAGACTTTGATGTGGATGGGTTTATTAAATCGGATTACTTGGCAAGTAATAGTAAATTTACGAACAGGCGACGCGATGCAGCTCTGTTAGATGGTATGAAGTCAATAGAAGCATCTATCGATGCGAAGTTAAGACAAGCTATTCCAGGTTTAAGAAAGGAACCTTTTGGCTTTAGGATTTTTTATACGCATGAGCTAGATGGAATGGCCCGAAAAGGTGATGTTCAGAGAAGACTTGGGAAGTCGGGGTGCTAAGAATATGTTGAATACCAAGCGATGGTTGATCTTTGTATTAGAGGAAGATGTTCCGTTCAGTGAGTTGATTTTGAAGCTAGAACAGGCGTTCGGTATATCTCTTCCTTACAAGGATGATAAGGGGCGTGATATAGCAAAAGCTAAACTGACTGATTATGATGTGCGAGTGATTGATCGAATCGATCGCCTTGATGAAATGTTGTGCGATGACAACCATGTCATTGAGTTTATTATAACTAATGACGATTTTTTCACATATGAGTTCGAGTGTAAGATCAAGGGTTTTTTGGATAAGAATAAAATAAAGTGGAGCAGGTCTGTTTGGGCTCCAAATGATTTACCACAAAGTTAGTAAAGAAAGCAAAGCCGGATAAACGGCTTTGCTTTTGGTTACTGTCATAATTAAATATTACTTTACTGAGTCTGAATAACCACCTTGCCGGGCATTACGCTGATCGCCAGTGGTTGCCCGGTCAGGCCACACTGTGTCAGCCAGTCTCCTGCCAGATACAGCTCACCGTTATCCCGTATCCAGTCCGCACCAATATGGGGATGAGCGTCTACCTCAAATAATAACCGCTCAATCTCCCCCTCATCAGAAATCAATGTTATTACCAGCCCGTCTTGGTACGGTTCTATCTTAAATACAGTCCCCGCCACAAATCCCGCCTTGGTAATCTCCTCGCCATCAATAATCAGCTCAGGAATAACTCCGCCCGTGGTTGCCTGTAAAATATGTGTTCCGTTCATACATTGCCCTCCGCTTGGATAATCAATCTTCCTTGTTCAATATTAACCGTCACCGGCTGTCCGGTTAAAAAGCCGTGTTGTTCCAGCCAATAGCCCTTGATAAGCAGCTGTGGCGCGGGCTTCTTGATGCCTCGGTTGGGTGAATAGCCCACGGTGTAATGGCGTGTTGTCTTGGGTGCTTTATTTACAGTGGTGCCTGACTTAGAATCGCTCTTAGCCATAATCAACTCCTGCTTAGTTGCTTGTGGTGAGCGGCGATAGTGGGCTGCAACCCGTTATCGCCGCGTTACTTATCAGTTAGTTACGCGCCTGTGCAATCATTGCGCTTAACATCTCTGAAATTATCTGCTGTTTTTCCTGCGGCAAATTAGCAATCGCTTCTATCTGCTGCTGCCACTTCGGAGTCGGGACACTCTCGTGGAGGGAAGACTCCGCCGTTGCTCCAAACAATTCCTCTAGCGAAACCGAAAAAATGTTTGCTACGTCTGGGAGTGAAGACACCTTGATGCGACGGCGGCCAGCCTCCCATGCTTGCACTGTCTGTTGAGAAACGCCCAACTGCTCAGCCAATTCGGTCTGAGTAATGGTGCGTTCTTTGCGCAGTCTGGTAATGCGTTTTCCCAACGCAATGAAAAAATCACGTTCTTCGCTACTGATCGCCATAGTCGTCTTGGTTCCTGAATGTCACAAGACAACCATAACATACCGAACATTTTACTACGATGTGATGTAAATACTACAATATGTAGTTTTATTGGGTCCAGTTTTTTTCATATGTAAATTGAGGTTCTTTGAAGCAAGAATAATGCGATGCATTTCGCAGATTGATATAAGAGCGCTATACGCCTTGAAAAGAGATATTGATAGCAGGAACAAGGACAGTCTTGGGCTAGCCAGCTAAACGCGCCAGCCCGGCACACGATTAATCTCCCCCCTCAATGAGAAGACAGCTCATACTTCTTTATCTTGCGATACAGCGTCGCGATGCCAATCCCCAGCTTCTCCGCCACCACCTTCTTGTTCGCATGTTGGCTCAGCGCCTCCTCAATCATCAGCTTCTCCATACTCTCCAGCCCCGCCATATCGTGGTTTTCGCAACTCTCTGTGGCCTTATACGTAGATACGCTGGCGCGAGCCTCCAGATGTTGCCCACGAGTCAGATTGGGCGGCAGCAGATAGGTATCGATGATCTCACCGCTCGGCACCACGTTAACCAGATACTCCATCAAATTACTCAGTTCACGCACGTTGCCTGGCCAGCGGTGTCGGCGTAGCAGCTCGAGTACCTCTGCCGAGATGCCGGGGTAGATAATGCCGATCCGCTTGGTGTGCAAACTGAGGAAGTAGTGCACCAGCAGTTCGATATCGCCTTCGCGCTCACGCAGCGGTGGCAGGGTGATGGGGATAACGTTCAGGCGGTAATAGAGGTCTTCACGGAACTTGCCTTCGGCGATGTACTGTTCGAGATTCTGGTTGGTGGCGGAGATAATGCGGATATCGACCGGGATCGGCTTGCTGGAGCCGATCGGCAACACTTCACGGGATTCCACCGTGCGCAGCAGCTTGGCCTGCAACATTAACGGCATATCACCGATCTCATCCAGGAATAGCGTTCCCTGATTGGCCGCCTGGATCAGCCCCACCTTGCCATTGGCCGAAGCGCCGGTAAATGCGCCCTTCAGGTAACCAAACAGTTCACTCTCCAACAGCTGATCCGGAATGGCGGCGCAGTTAATGGCGATAAAGGGTTTATTGCTGCGGTTGCTCAGCCGGTGGATCGCCCGCGCCACCACCTCTTTGCCGGTGCCGCTTTCGCCAACCACCAATACGCTGGAGGGGCTGGGGGCAATACGGGTGATTAAGCTCTTCAGCAGACGCATCGGTTTGCTTTCCCCTGCCAACTGCTCAATGCGCGGGTCTTGCAGGGTCAGCGTTTCGTTAAATGAGGAATGGGATTGATGGAAGGCCATTAAAAATAATTGATGATCCTGAACCTGATGCAGCTGGCCAATCATAATCTCCTGGTTATCGTCGAAGGAGAGAATATGTTGCAGATGTCCACTGGTGTAATTTTGCTGGAAGGTGAGGGCGCGAATAGTAAATGTTTTGCCGATAATATTTTCCTGCGGCATATTGAGCTGTTTTAAGGCCATCATATTGGCGAACTTCACCTGGCTCTTTTCATTGAGTATTAACACCCCCTGATCCATATTTTCAATCAGGCTGAAAAGCACTTTATTTAAGCCACTGCTGCCGCCTTGCGTCTCCAATAAGTTGGAAACGAAAACGTTGGAAATATTGCGCACGTAGCCCGAGAACTCTTGCAGGTTATCCCGTAACCTTTGCTGCTGTTCGAGGGTGAAGGCCACCAGGCTGATCACGCCGATGCAGGCATCCTGGAACAGGATAGGAATGCCGAGGAAGGCCTTTTCCTGGCACTCATCTTTGCTGGTGCAGCCTTCGCACACCGGGTCGTAACGGGAGTGGGTGACTATTTTTTCGTTTTTGGTATCAAGCACATATTTCAACAACCAGGAGTTGCTGCCGAGCTTGATGCCAAATTGTTTGCCATACGGGCCTGTGCCTGCCACGCGTACCAGGTTGGCATCGACAATCTCTACCTCCAGCAGCAACACGCTGGAGAGCATTTTGGTAAAGCGCAAAATTGTCGGTTGGATCTGCATAAGAGCCGACTGGGCAGTGGCCGGTGCTATCATCACGCGTCTCCCGCTATCGTCATTGAAAAAGAAACGATAATACACTACGGTCAGCTATAATTTGATAGTCATCAAGCTAATCCCACAGAGAATAGAGATTCTGCTGTTAGCATCACATTTTATTATCAAAATGATACTGCGCGCTAATTGCTATCATTTTGGGTTGCGAGAAAGGCTGATAATTATAAATGGCAGATTTACGCCGTAGGGAATTATCCCTTGCCAGTAACACCCTGACTGTAAATTTCACGTTAACCGCCCAGAAAACCCCATTTTATGTGATCGCCATCATAATACTCCGCAGTTTTATGTTACGCAGCTTAACTTTTCCCTTGTTGGCACGCTTATTGATTGTCCTGTAGCCAGACGCTGAAAAAGCGTATTGGTTATTCCAAGGTTAGGCACTTGTTTTAACGGATCACCACCACACTCTCTATTTAGGGGCAAAGATGAGAACAGTTAACCAGTTAATTAAGGAAATAAGCGCGTTAAAGTCCAATTTACATCAAAAGGACTTTTTACTGACGTGGGAACAGAGCCGTGACGAGCTGGAACTGGTGCTCAAGCTGGCGGAATCGCTGAAAACCATGCGCTCAGAAAACATTGCCACCAAGATTTTCAACAGTGGCTTAGGCATCTCCATCTTCCGTGATAACTCCACGCGTACCCGTTTTTCTTATGCCTCGGCGCTCAACCTGCTGGGGTTGGCGCAGCAAGATCTGGATGAAGGTAAATCGCAGATCGCCCACGGGGAAACGGTGCGTGAAACGGCCAATATGATCTCCTTCTGCGCGGATGCCATCGGTATCCGTGACGACATGTATCTGGGGGCAGGCAACGCCTATATGCGTGAGGTGGGGGCCGCGCTGGATGAAGGATTTGAGAAGGGTGTGCTGCCACAGCGCCCAGCACTGGTCAACTTGCAGTGTGATATCGATCACCCCACCCAGGCCATGGCGGATCTGGCCTGGTTGCAGGAGCACTTCGGCAGCCTGGAAAACCTGAAAGGCAAGAAGATCGCCATGACCTGGGCCTATTCGCCCAGCTATGGCAAACCGCTGTCGGTGCCGCAGGGCATCATTGGTTTGATGACCCGTTTTGGCATGAAGGTGACGCTGGCCCATCCGGAAGGTTACGACCTGATCCCAGACGTGATCGAGGTGGCGAAGAACAACGCCGCTGCTTCCGGCGGCAGCTTCCAGCAGGTGACCTCGATGGCCGAAGCCTTCCAGGGCGCGGACATCGTTTATCCGAAATCCTGGGCGCCGTACAAGGTCATGGAGCAGCGTACCGATCTGTTGCGTGCCAACGATCACGCGGGCCTCAAGGCGCTGGAGCAACAGTGCCTGGCGCAAAACGCCTACTACAAAAACTGGCACTGCACCGAAGAGATGATGAAGCTGACCAAAGGCGGCGAAGCGCTCTATATGCACTGCCTGCCAGCGGACATCACCGATGTCTCCTGCAGTGAAGGGGAAGTCTGTGCCAGCGTATTCGAGAAGTACCGTATTGCCACCTATAAGGAAGCCAGCTGGAAGCCTTATATCATCGCGGCGATGATCATGGCGCGCAAATTCTCCAACCCGGGTCTGGTGTTGGATCAATTACTGAAAGAAGCAGAAAAACGCATTAAATAAATTTACCTGGTCAGGGATACCGGGCGGTGTCCCTGCGCGGTGAAAGTTAATGCGACCAGAAGAGGTAGCGGTTATGTCGGTTTTTTCATTGAAAGTGGCGATAGAGGATAACCGTTATTTTAACGGCGAAACCTCCCCTCTGTTCTCTAAGGCGCAAGCGCAGAAAGCGCGCGAGTTTCATAAAAAGATTGCGGGTTATCAGCCAACGCCGTTATGCGCGTTGGACGATCTCGCTCAGCTATTTGGCGTGCGGAAAATCCTGGTCAAAGACGAATCCAAACGATTTGGCTTAAACGCCTTCAAGATGCTCGGCGGTGCTTACGCCATTGCCCAGCTGCTGTGTGAAAAGTACCAGATTGATATCAATGCGTTTTCTTTTGAAAAGTTCAAAGCCATGGCGACCGAGAAGATGACCTTCGCCACCACCACCGACGGCAACCATGGCAGGGGGGTTGCCTGGGCGGCGCAACAGCTAGGCCAGCATGCGGTGGTGTATATGCCTAAAGGCTCGGCGCAGGAGAGGGTGGATCACATTCTCAACCTGGGTGCCGAGTGCATCGTCACCGATATGAACTACGACGATACCGTGCGCCTGACCATGAAAACGGCCCAGGAACGTGGCTGGCAAGTGGTGCAGGACACCGCCTGGGAAGGCTACACCAAGATCCCAACCTGGATCATGCAGGGTTACGCCACGCTGGCAGACGAAGCGGCCGAACAGATGCGGCAGATGCAGATCGAGCGGCCAACCCATGTGCTGTTACAGGCCGGTGTCGGCGCGATGGCCGCGGGCGTGCTGGGCTATCTGGTAGACGTGTTTGGTGCGGATAAGCTGCATTCGGTGATTGTCGAACCCGAGCTGGCCGACTGCGTTTATCGCTCCGGGGTAAAAGGGGAAATCGTCAACGTGGGCGGCGATATGGCCACCATCATGGCCGGTCTGGCTTGTGGTGAACCTAACCCCTTGGGCTGGCCGTTGCTGCGTAACTGCGCCACGCAATTTATTTCCTGCCAGGACAGCGTGGCGGCGTTAGGGATGCGGGTGTTGGGTAATCCGTTGGGTAACGATCCGCGAATTATCTCCGGCGAGTCTGGTGCCGTCGGGTTGGGCGTGTTGGCTGCGGTACATCACAGCCCGCAACGTGCGCAGCTGATGCAAAAACTCGGTCTGAATAGCCAGTCGGTAGTGCTGTTAATCAGCTCCGAAGGCGATACCGACGTGAAGCACTATCGCGAAGTGGTGTGGGAAGGGAAGCTTCCGGTTTAACCACCGCCGTCAGATTACTCAACCTCTCGCAGCAGCGAGGGGTTATAAAAAATTGGAGAAAGAACACAATGGCAAAGCAAATTCCTTTCGAATTGGTGTTAGAGAAAGCCTACCAATACAAAGATGAGATGACGCGCTTCCTGCGGGACATGATCGCCATCCCGAGTGAAAGCTGTGACGAGAAGCTGGTGGTGCTGTGTATCAAGAAAGAGATGGAGAAGGTCGGGTTCGACAAGGTCGAGATTGACCCGATGGGCAACATCCTGGGCTATATTGGCCACGGCCCACACCTGATTGCGATGGACGCGCATATTGATACCGTCGGCATTGGCAACATCAAGAACTGGACCTTTGACCCGTATCAGGGCATGGAAAACGACGAGATCATCGGTGGCCGTGGCGCATCGGATCAGGAAGGTGGCATGGCTTCCATGGTCTACGCGGGCAAAATCATCAAGGATCTGGGGCTGGAAGATCAGTATACGCTGCTGGTGACCGGCACCGTGCAGGAAGAAGACTGCGATGGCCTGTGCTGGCAGTACATTATTGAGCAATCCAACATCCGCCCAGAGTTTGTGATCAGCACCGAACCGACCGACTGTCAGATCTACCGCGGCCAGCGTGGTCGTATGGAAATCCGCGTGGATGTGCAAGGCATCAGCTGCCACGGCTCGGCGCCGGAGCGTGGCGACAACGCCATTTTCAAAATGGGCCCAATCCTCAACGAATTGCAACAGCTGTCCGGCAACTTGGGCAATGACGATTTCCTGGGCAAAGGCACACTCACCGTTTCAGAGATTTTCTTTACCTCACCTAGCCGCTGCGCGGTAGCAGACAGCTGTGCGGTATCTATCGACCGCCGCCTGACCTGGGGCGAAACCTGGGAGGGGGCGTTGGACGAGATCCGTGCGTTACCAGCGGTACAGGCCGCCAAGGCAGTCGTGTCGATGTATGACTATAGCCGTCCGTCCTACACCGGTCTGGTGTACCCAACCGAATGCTACTTCCCAACCTGGAAGGTCGAAGAAGATCACATCACGGTGAAAACCCTGAGCAAGGCCTATCAGGGCCTGTTCAAGAAGCAGCCGGTGGTGGATAAGTGGACCTTCTCAACCAACGGGGTTTCCATCATGGGGCGCCACGGTATTCCGGTGATCGGTTTCGGTCCGGGCAAGGAGCCTGAAGCCCACGCGCCGAACGAGAAAACCTGGAAAGACCATCTGGTGACCTGCGCGGCTATGTATGCCGCGGTGCCTTTGGCTTACCTGGGAGAGTTGCAGAAATAAGCGACCCCTCACCCTCTCCCAGCGGGAGAGGGTGAGAAGCCCAAATAGCACCTTATCCAGCAAGCATCACACGGTTAAATACCCGGCACCCTCCGCCGGCTTTTTTTATGGAGTGCCAGCAATGAAGCAGTTGATTAAGAACGGCATTCTGGTTGATAGCGACGGGCAGTATCCTCAGGATTTGTTGATTGAAAACGGGGTGATCTGCCAGCGCGACACGGCGATCGAAGTTGATAGCCATTGTGAGGTGATTGATGCTTCCGGCTGTTATGTCATGCCCGGCGGCATCGATGTCCATACCCATTTCAATATTGATGTCGGCATCGCCCGCAGCTGCGACGATTTTTTCAGCGGCACCCGCGCGGCGGCCTGTGGCGGCACTACCACCATTATCGATCATATGGGATTTGGTCCGGCGGGCTGCAATCTCCATCATCAGCTCAACGTCTACCACCAGTATGCGGCCAGCAATGCGGCGATCGATTACGGCTTTCACGGCGTGATCCAGCATATTGACGACGGCATTCTCGAAGAGATGGCCAGCATGGTGCATGACGAAGGGATCAGCAGCTTTAAGCTGTATCTGACCTATCTCTACAAGATCAATGATACCGACGTGCTGCGAGCCTTGAGGCAGTTGCGGCAGGTTGGGGCATTGACTACCGTTCACCCAGAAAACGATGCCGCGATTGCTCTGCGCCGCGCTGATCTAGTGGCCGCAGGTAAAACAGCACCGATCCACCACGCATTAAGTCGCCCGTTGGAATGTGAGGCTGAAGCAATTGGCCGGATGATCAATCTGGCCCATCTGGCAGACAACGCGCCGCTGTATATCGTCCATTTATCCAATGGGCTGGGGCTGGATTATTTACGTCTGGCACGCCAACAGCGCCAACCGGTGTGGGTAGAAACCTGCCCGCAGTATCTGCTGCTCAACGAACAATGTTACCTGCGTGAAGATGGGGCGAAATACATCCTCAGCCCGCCGCTGCGTGACCAACGGGAATTGGATCGCCTATGGGTGGGCATTGCCGACGGTTCGATCGATACCGTCGCTACCGATCACTGTACTTTCCCTTACCACCAACGGCAGGCAATGGCGGCAGGGGACTTTACCCGCTGCCCGAACGGCCTGCCTGGGGTCGAGAATCGCATGATGCTGCTGTTCTCTCACGGAGTGATGAGCGGGCGGATTTCCCCTTCACGCTTTGTGGCGCTCACCAGCAGCAACCCGGCGCGGTTGTTCGGCCTGTGGCCGCGTAAAGGCAATCTAAACCCCGGTGCAGATGCTGACGTGGTGATCTTTGATCCGCGCCAATCCACGGCTATCAGCCATGCTCGGCTTCATGACAAGGCGGACTATTCCCCTTATGAAGGTTTTCAGTGCCAGGGCTTGCCGGTGCTGACGATGTGCCGGGGCGAGGTCGTGGCGCGTAATGGCGAATTTACCGGGCGGCAAGGGTACGGGCAGTTCTTGCGTCGTCGGCCTTTCAATGCCCAGATCGCGGCAAAAATGGGGTAACACCTCACTAAACAACAAGGATCAACATGAACAAGAAAATAGTGCTGGCATTGGGCGGTAACGCATTGGGTGAGGGCCTGGCGGAACAGATGCAGGCGGTCAAAACCACCGCGCGGGCGATTGTCGATTTAATCGAGCACGGTCACCAGGTAGTGGTCACCCACGGCAATGGCCCGCAGGTGGGCATGATCAACCTGGCGTTTGAGGCGGCGGCAAAAAGTGAAGCCCATACGCCGATGCTGCCGATGTCGGTGTGCGTCGCGTTGAGCCAGGGATATATAGGTTACGACCTGCAAAACGCCCTGCGTGAAGAGTTGCTCGATCGCAATATCGTCAAACCGGTAGCCACGCTGATCACTCAGGTGATCGTCAACGGCAGCGATCCGGCGTTTCTCAATCCCACCAAGCCGATTGGTTCGTTCTTTACCAAGGCCGAAGCCAGCCAACTGACCAAGAATGGTTACAACATGGTAGAGGATGCGGGCCGTGGCTACCGCCGGGTTGTTGCCTCGCCCAAGCCGATCGACATCGTTGAGAAAGAAACGGTACGCGCCATGATGGAGGCCGGGCAGGTGGTGATCACCGCGGGAGGCGGGGGTATTGCGGTGATCCGCGAAGGTAACCATCTGCGGGGAGCCAGCGCGGTGATCGACAAAGACTGGGCCAGTGCCAAACTGGCAGAGATGATCGATGCCGATATGCTGATCATCCTCACCGCAGTGGAAAAGGTGGCGATCAACTTTGGCAAACCGAATGAGCAATGGCTGGAGCAGTTGAGCATTGCCGATGCCCAGCGCTTTATCGAAGAAGGGCACTTTGCCAAAGGCTCAATGCTGCCGAAGGTAGAAGCGGCGGTGGCGTTTGCCGAATCCAAGCCAGGGCGTCAGGCGTTGATCACGGTCTTGAGCAAGGCTCAGCAGGGCATTGAAGGCAAAACCGGTACGGTGATTAGCCATTAATCACAGACACCAGACTCACAAGAGGCGCTGCATACTGCACCCCTTGTGAGTCAACAATCGTTATCTGCGGCCAAGTTTCATAATGGCTTCAAGCACCGCCCCGGCGACGGCCCGCGCCTTATCTGACACCGTGGTGTAATCTGCTAGCGTACCGCGCGGATCGATATCACCGATTTTAGTGCCGGTTTTGACCTCTAGCCCATCATGCAGCAAACCGCGTACCATACCGGAAAGCGGCGCAATCACCGGCACCTCGCCGCAGTGGGCCACCACATCCCCCTCCTGCACCAAATCCCCCAAAGCGACACGACATTGCATAATGCCATCGGCGGGTGCACGGATCACCCGACGGGTGGTGTGGCCAGCGATATTACCGGGAATGCCGGTATTGGGATGGGTGTAGCCTTGATAAATCACCCGCCCCAGCGCATGGCCGCGATTGGTTTCGATCACCGCATCGCAATCCTGTCCGGCGTTGAAGCCAGGGCCAAGAGCCACGGTAATCGGGGCCATATTGCGATGGGTCCCCAGGTTTTGCTTGGCCAGGATGGCATCCACCAGAAAACGGGGTTTGAGCTGCTCCAGGCTGCGGGTCTCTGGATCAACCAGCAGCGGGATCTCGCCACGGTTGATGATGTCGAAAGCTTCGTTGACGTCGTTGGCCAGGCAGGCGGTGACGCCCTCTACGCAGGTTTTGCCGTCAAACATCGCCTGAGCAAATGCCACCGTCCGGCGAATGGCGGTCGGTTGGGCAATGTCCAGCATGATGACCTGAAAACCGGCATGATACAGCCGCAGCGCCACGCCGGTGGCGATATCGCCTGCGCCACGGATCACCACCAGTTTGTCGCGCGTTAAGCGGATGTCATTTTTCATCAGCCCGCCAGCAGATTGGTTGCGCACTTGCAGCAGTTCAGCCAGCACGCTAATGGCGATTTCTTCCGGCGTTTCTGCGCCGATGTTGTAGCCGACCGGGGCATGGAGTTTGGCAAGCTTCTCATCATCTACGCCGCGCTGGCGCAATTGTTGGGTAAAGGTTTGCACCTTGCGGCGGCTGGCCAGCAATCCCAGATAGCGCAACGGCTGCTCGATCAGCACGTTGAGTGCCTCGCAATCCTGATTGTTGGTGGCGATGATCACAAAGTTGGCCGGATCAATATTCATCTTGTCGATGGCCTCTGAGAAGGTCTCGCCATGAACCAGGGTAGTGCCCACCGGAAATAGCGCCGGGTCGAGGCTGGCCGGGTAGATATCGGCAACGTGAATATCAAAGCCCAACGGCTTGGCGGCGCTTGCGATGGCGCGGTTGACGTGCCCGGCCCCGATCAATATCAGGCGCGGGCGTAGACCATGCACGTCGATATATACCGACATCGCGCCTCCGCAGTCCGAGCCTACCGCGTCCTGCCCGGTTCGTGCCATACGGCCATGAAACACCCTGGCCTTGCGCTCCGAAATGGCGGCAATTGCCTGTTCAATCACCAGGCGTTCGATCATGCCGCCACCGATGGTGCCAATACAGCCACCATCGGCCATCACCAACATCTGTCCCGAATGGCGCGGTGTAGATCCACGGCTTTCGATAATCTGGGCGAGCGCAAAGGGCCGGTTTTGTTCTTCTAAACGTGCAGCTTCGGCGAAGATATTCATGATGACCTCGTCAATAACCTCAGAAATATTATCGTGTTAAGCGCCGTATCAGGTGGTGGATCGCCGGGGTCTCCTGCACTGCGCCAAACCAGATGGCGCTGAGCGTCAGCTCTGGCCGCAGCAGGGTTTGCCACCTGGCTGCCAGTTGATTATCACAATGAGAAACCTGATTGATCAGCCAGACCCGCCGCGCCTGAGAGGGCGTACCTTTGAACATCCCTTCGGGGTGCGAGATCAGAGTGTCGAATACCCGGTGATCCAGTATTTCACCGGCCTCGACCCCCGTCAGCGCGGAGAAAATCGCCCAACGGTGAATTTGCTGTGGGTCTGCGGGACGATCGATCACCTGGCCTCCGGTTAGCGCGATAACACAATCACTGCGGGAGGGGATGCAAGGTTCATGCCTTGCCGGGGCTTTCAGGGGTAACCCTCGGGAGCCGTCCGCCTCGGCCAGGATCACATCGAAGGATCCATGCTGTTTGATTGCGTCGATTTGCTCGGGGGTTAACCCGATAACCTTGTTATCCTGCGGCTGATAATGACTAAAGCAGGCGGTAATGGCCGGGGTGCTGCTGGCGGTGGGCGGTTGGCCTATCAATAGGTGGTGGTAGTCGGCAGCGTTGGGCAAGTACATCTTGGTGGTGGTAGTGAACAGCACGCGTTTGCCCTGGTGATAAAAGGCCTGCGCCAGCCAGTGCAGGGTACTGGTTTTCCCCCCGGCGCCAATCAGGGCGATCAGCAGCGGCTGGCCCCGATCGAGGCGGTGATATTCCTCACTGAATAATTCTCTGAAGCTGGGCGTCATAAATAGCCTATTTTGTGAGTCAGAAAACGGGGTAAATAACGGTGATTTAACCGATAACCAATATGCAGTTTTTTCAGGATAGAGTGCCGATTTAATCGCAAACAACCTTGATGTAATCGATATTTGGCAAACATTCATACTTTATCGATTGCGGTCTCGTTTTTAAGCGAAGTGCTATTTGGCCGTATCAAAGTGATAGCTGGCGATGTTTTTTTGATAATTGATTCTATTAGCGTAGCCGTGATGATTAAGCGACTACCTGCACTGATTGTTATTCTCAGTTGCGATAGTGAGCCCGTTCACAAATAAAATTAACAATTAGAACTACCTCACGAATTTAACTGCTGCCCAACCCCGTAGGGAGATTTGGCCTGATTGTTGCTGCGTTATGCCTATCCGCTGTGGAAAACCGTCCTCAGGTTTTTACAGACTCATCATTCAGGCATTTCGCCGCAAGGAGATAAAGCTATGGGAGATTTAATGCGTCCCGTTCCGTTCAAGGCGCTGTTAACCCGGATTTTTGATGAATATCATGAGAGCCGGTCTATTTTTGGTATTCCAGAAAAGCAGTTTTATCGCAAACATGACGATCGGCGGATTAACGTCTTCAATGAAAGTTGTGAAACGCCACTTGGCCCGGCCGCAGGCCCGCATACTCAGTTGGCGCAGAATATCATCGTTTCCTGGTTGACCGGCGGACGCTTTATCGAATTGAAAACCGTGCAGATCCTCGATAGGTTGGAGCTGGAAAAGCCCTGTATCGATGCCGAAGACGAATGCTTCAACACCGAATGGTCAACAGAGTTCACGCTGCTCAAAGCCTATGATGAATATTTAAAAGCCTGGTTTGCCCTGCACCTGCTGGAAGAGATGTTTGATCCACGGGCCAAGGGGGAAAGTAAATCCTTCATTTTCAATATGAGCGTGGGTTATAACCTCGACGGGATTAAACAGCCGCCGATGCAGGACTTTATCCATAACATGATGGACTCTGCACAGCACCCGAAATATGCCGAGTATCAACATATTCTTGCCGCATGGGTTAAGGATGAGGGCTTTATTAGCCAGTTCGCCTTATCCGCCCAACGCGGGGCATTGGCACAGTTGCCAGAGCATATTCCAGCGCAACTGGTCAGCGGTATTACCCTTTCGACCATGCATGGTTGTCCGCCAGATGAAATTGAAGCCATCTGCCGCTATATGCTGGCAGAGAAACGGCTCAATACCTTTGTCAAATTAAACCCGACGCTGCTGGGTTATCCGCGCGTGCGTGCCATTCTGGATAGCTGCGGGTTTGATTATGTCGGGCTGAAAGAAGAATCTTTCGAGCACGATCTCAAACTGGAGCAGGCGATCGCGATGTTGCACCGCCTGACCGCCCTGGGGAAACAGCAGAAGTTGGGTTTCGGGGTCAAACTGACCAATACCCTGGGGGCGATCAACCATAAAGGCGCCTTGCCGGGTGAAGAGATGTATATGTCCGGGCGCGCGCTGTTCCCGCTTTCCATCAACGTAGCGGCGGTTCTCTCCCGCGAGTTCAACGGGGAACTGCCGATTTCCTATTCCGGCGGGGCAAGCAAGTTTAACGTCCGCGAGATTTTTGACACCGGCATCCGGCCAATCACCATGGCCACCGACCTGCTCAAGCCCGGTGGCTATTTACGCCTGACGGAGTGCATGCAAGAGCTGGACGCTTCCGATAGCTGGCAGATGACGCGCATCGATGTCGATAAGCTGCAAGTGCTGGCAGACAAGGCCGTCAGCATGGAATACACCCAGAAACACTGGAAATCAACGGATCGCATCGACGCGGGTGGCCCATTACCGATGATTGACTGCTATGTGGCTCCTTGCGTCACCGCCTGCGCCATCAAACAGGATATCCCGGAATATATCCGGCTGCTGGGTGAGCAACGCTATGCCGATGCGCTGGAGCTGATTTATCAACGCAACGCCTTGCCAGCTATTACCGGGCATATTTGCGATCACCAGTGCCAGTACAACTGCACCCGTCTTGATTACGACAGCGCGCTGAACATCCGCGAACTGAAAAAGGTGGCGTTGGAGAAGGGCTGGGATGAGTATCAGCGCCGCTGGCATAAACCGGCTGGCTCTGGCAGCAAACGCCCAGTTGCCATTTTGGGAGCTGGCCCGGCGGGTCTGTCAGCCGGGTACTTCCTGGCGCGGGCCGGGTATCAGGTTACGCTGTTTGAGCGTGAGGCGAATGCGGGTGGGGTGGTGAAAAACATCATTCCACAGTTCCGCATCCCGGCGGAGCTTATCGAGCACGATATCGACTTTGTGGCCGCCCACGGCGTGAAGATGGTTTATGGCTGCGATCCCGATCTGACCGTCGACAAACTGCAACAGCAGGGCTTTGACTACGTGTTTATCGGTATCGGCACCGATAAAAACAGCGGCGTGAAGCTGGCGGGCAATAACCGCAACGTCCACAAATCTTTGCCGTTCCTGCGCGATTTCAACCTCGGTAAGCCGATGAACCTGGGCAAACACGTGGCCGTGGTCGGTGCCGGTAACACGGCAATGGACTGTGCCAGGGCCGCGTTGAAGGCGCCTGGCGTGCAGGACGTCACCGTGCTGTATCGCCGCACGCTCAATGAGATGCCAGCCTACCGTGAAGAGTATCAGGAGGCGGTAGAGGACAACGTGCAGTTTATGTTCCTCACCAATCCGGAACACTTTGATGCCAACGGTACCTTGACGGCCAGAGTGATGGCGCTGGGAGAGCCGGACGAGAAGGGGCGCCGCCGCCCGGTCGCCACCGAACAGACCCTGACGCTGCAAATGGATACCTTGATCACCGCCATTGGCGAGCAGGCTGACGAGGAAGTGCTGCATAAGCTGGGCGTACCGCTGGATGACGCAGGCTATCCGCAGGTCAACACCGCCACCGGCGAAACTACCCGGCCGAACGTCTTCTTGATCGGCGACGTGCAGCGTGGCCCGTCATCCATTGTTGCTGCCATCGGTAGCGCCCGCAACGCCGCTGAAACGGTGCTGGCGCGGGAGAACGTCAAAACCCATCACGCCGACAAATACTGGTCGAACGTCGATCCGGCGGAAATCTATCGCCGCAAAGGCGCTATTTCGGTAGCGCTGGTGGATAAAACCGAGCGCGAGGCCTTCGTGGCCCAAGAGGCCCAGCGCTGCCTGGAATGTAACTACGTGTGCAGCAAATGCGTCGACGTTTGCCCGAACCGCGCCAACGTGTCGATTGCCATACCGGGCTTCCAGGATCGTTTCCAGACCCTGCATCTGGACGCCTACTGCAATGAATGCGGCAACTGCGCCCAGTTCTGCCCGTGGCAGGGTAAGCCATACCAAGACAAAGTAACGATCTACAGCCTGCCGCAGGACTTTGCCAACAGCACCAATCCAGGGTTCCTGGTGGATGGGGCGCAGGTCAGCGTACGGCAGGACGGCAAGCTTTACCAACTGCAGATCGATAGCGACGGCCAGCTTGAGCAAGTGCCGCCGGAACTAGAGGAGATGTGCCGCATTATCAGCCATGTGCACACTCATCATCATTATCTCCTTGGCCAGGTGGAGGTGTAGTCATGCTGATATTAACCAATGCAACCGGCGTGCAGCTCGACCCCGCCAGCGTACAGCACGGTATCGATATCGCCATTGAAGGGGCGTTGATCAAAGAGGTGGGGCAAGGGTTGGCGGCCAAATATCCCCAGGCGGAAGTGCGCAATATGCACGGCAAATGGGTGATGCCAGGGATTGTGTGCGCCCACAACCATTTCTACTCCGGGTTATCACGCGGGATTATGGCCAACATCGCGCCCAGCCCGGACTTTATCTCCACGCTGAAGAACCTGTGGTGGCGGTTGGATCGGGCGCTGGATGAGGAATCGCTGTATTACAGCGGTCTGATCTGCTCGTTGGAAGCCATCAAGAGCGGCTGTACGGCGGTGATCGATCACCACGCCTCGCCCAACTTTATCGCCGGTTCGCTGAAAACCCTGCGCGCAGGCTTTATCGAGACCGGGCTGCGCGGCATGACCTGTTTTGAAACCACCGATCGCAACGGCGGGGAGCGCGAACTGCGGGCTGGCGTGGAGGAGAATATTGCTTTTGCCCAGTTGATCGACGTCGCCAAAAAAGCCGGTAAGGAGCCTTACCTGGTGGAGGCGCATATTGGCGCTCACGCACCGTTCACGGTTTCTGATGCCGGGTTGGAGATGCTGCAAGCGGCGGTTAAAAGTACCGGCCGTGGTCTGCATATCCACGCCGCCGAGGACAGCTATGACGTATCCCATAGCCACGACAAATATGGCAAGGATCTGATCGAGCGCCTGGCGCAATACGACCTGATCGGGTCAAAAACGTTGGTCGCCCACGGTCTGTATCTGTCTGCAGCGGACATCGAACTGATCAACCAGCAGGATGCCTTCCTGGTGCACAACGCCCGCTCCAATATGAACAACCACGTGGGCTATAACCATCAGCTGGCGCAGTACCGCAACCTGGCGCTCGGCACCGACGGCATCGGCTCAGACATGTTTGAAGAGCTGAAGTTTGCCTTCTTTAAACACCGTGATGCGGGCGGGCCGTTGTGGCCGGATAGCTTTGCCCGCTTCCTGGCCAAAGGGAATCAACTGCTGGCGCGCAACTTTGGCGCCAACTTCGGCTGCCTGGCCGCCGGTTACAAAGCGGATCTGACCATCTGCGACTACCCGTCACCCACGCCGCTGGCGGCGCAGAATATCGGCGGGCATCTGGCCTTCGGCATGGGGGCTGGCAGCGTCAACAGCGTGATGGTGGAAGGCCGCATGGTCTATCAGGATCGCCAGTTCCCGTTCGATGTGGAACCGATCTACGCCGAGGCGCGCAAGGTAGCGGCCAAGCTGTGGCAGCGTATGGATACCTTGAAGTAAACCGGTCGCCGCCCTGCGAACACCGGGGCGGCTGACATTGATGAGGGTGCAACATGATTGAGCAATTCTATCGGCCAGGATCGGTACAGCAGGCGCTAGAGCTAAAACGCCAGTACCAGCAGGATGCCGTCTATTTCGCTGGCGGCAGCAAACTAAACGCCACACCCACTAAAACACGGCAAAAGATTGCCATCGGGCTGTCGCAGCTGGGGCTGGATCAGGTGAGCTGGCAGCAGGGGGCATTGCATATCGGTGCCACCATTACCTTACAGCGTTTAATGGATACCCAGCTTATCCCGCAGGCCCTGCGTGAGGCGCTGGGTTTTGTCTATTCCCGCCATATTCGCAATCAGGCCACGCTGGGTGGTGAAGTCGTTTCGGCAACGAAAGATTCGGTGCTGCTGCCGGTGCTGCTGGCATTGAGTGCCCAGGTGGTGGTGGGCAGCGGCAAGACGATGGCGCTGGAAGACTATCCGCTGTGCGGCGGCAGTGAATTACTGCTGGCGGTGATACTGCCGGAGCCTTACCGTACCTGCGCTACCCGTAAAATTGCCCGTTCAGCGGCGGGGTTGCCGGTGGTGACTGCGGCGGTATCCCGCGATGCGCAGGCGAAAATTCGTATCGCCCTGAGCGGTGTGATGGCTCCTGGCCGCCTGCGAGATGCAGAGAACAGTGGTCTGAGTGGCCCGGCATTGGAGCAGGCAGTGGCGCAGATGATATCTCCGCCAGACGACATCTGTGGCAGCCGCGCCTATAAGCGCTATATCACCGGTGTGGTGGTGGCAGACCTGTTGGCGGCTTGCCAGGCATCAGGGGAGAAAGCATGATGAATATTCGCTTTACGCTTAACGGCATCCCGCAGGAAATGCAGTGCCAACCCGGCGAAAACGTCCAGCAACTGCTGTTTACGTTGGGAATGCATTCGGTCCGCAATAGCGATGACGGCTTCGGCTTTGCCGGTTCGGACGCGATCCTGCTCAACGGTGTGGTGGTCAACGCCTCGTTGCTGATCGCCGCCCAGTTGGATAATAGCGCGGTGACCACGGCCGAAGCGCTGGGGAGCTGGAACCAGCTCAGCCTGGTGCAACAGGCAATGGTGGACGTGGGGATCGTCCAGTCCGGCTATAACGATGCGGCGGCGGCGCTGATCCTGACGGATCTGTTGGCCCGCATTGAGGAACCAACGCGCGCGCAAATAGACGATGCGCTGTCAGGCTTGTTCAGCCGTGATGCCGGTTATCAGCAGTTCTATCAGGTCGTAGCGCTGGCGGTGGCTCGCCGTAACGATCCTGAATTCCAGTCGCTCGCGGCTCCCGAATTCCGCAGCGATCTGAACGTGGTCGGTAAGCTGTGTCCTAAGGTGGACGCGGCGAAAATGGTACAGGCCAAGCCTTGCTATGTGGAGGACCGCGTGGCCCGCAATGCCTGCATCATCAAGATGCTGCGCAGCCCGCATCCTCATGCCTTGATCACACATCTGGACGTCAGCAAAGCCGAGGCGTTGCCTGGGGTGGTGCATGTGATCACCCATCGCAACTGCCCGGATATCTATTACACCCCCGGTGGGCAAAGCGCGCCAGAACCTTCACCGCTGGATCGCCGGATGTTTGGCCAAAAGCTGCGCCACGTGGGTGACCGGGTGGCGGCGGTTGTGGCCGAGAGCGAAGAGATTGCGTTGGCCGCGCTGGCGTTGATCGATGTCGAATATCAAGTGCTTAAACCGGTGATGTCGATCGATGAGGCGATGGCGGAAGGGGCACCGCTGGTACACGACGAGCCGATTGTTTACGTCCACGGCGCACCGGAGGACCTGGCCGAGCAGAACCAGGGTAGCGCAGAGCGTGGCACCGAGCATGTGACGATCAATTTCCCGATTGGTGCCAAACCCCACAGCAATATTGCCGCCGCGGTACATGGACGCATTGGCAACGTGGATCAAGGTTTTGCCGAGGCGGACGTGGTGCTGGAGCGCACCTACGAATCCAAACAGGTGCAGCAGTGCCCGGCGGAAATGCACGTCTGTTACACCTACATGGACGGCGATCGGCTGGTGATCCACGCGTCAACCCAGGTGCCTTGGCACCTGCGCCGCCAGGTCGCCAGGATCGTCGGGCTCAAGCAGCATAAAGTGCACGTGATCAAAGAGCGGGTCGGCGGCGGTTTTGGCTCCAAGCAGGATATCCTGTTGGAAGAAGTGTGTGCCTGGGCAACCTGCGTAACCGGCCGTGCGGTTTATTTCCACTACACCCGCGAAGAAGAGTTCATCAGCAACACCTCACGCCACGTGGCCAAGGTGCGGGTGAAGATTGGTGCGAAAAAAGATGGCCGCCTGACGGCAATCGATATGAACTTCCTGGCCAATACCGGCCCTTATGGCAACCATGCGCTGACGGTGCCCAGCAACGGCCCGGCGCTGTCGCTGCCGCTCTATCCCTGCGATAACGTCAATTTCCAGGTGACCACCTATTACAGCAACATCTGCCCAAACGGGGCTTATCAGGGTTACGGTGCGCCAAAAGGCAACTTCGCCCTGACCATGATCCTGGCGGAAATGGCGGAAAAACTGCAGATGGATCCGCTGGATATCATCGAGCGTAATCGGGTAGTTGAAGGGCAAGAGTTGAAAATCCTCGGGGCGATTGGCGAAGGAAAAATGCCGACTTCGGTGCCAAGTGCCGCCAGCTGTGCGCTGGAGCCGATCTTGCGCAAAGGGCGTGAGCTGATCCAGTGGCGCTCACCGAAAGTCAGTCAGGGAGACTGGCAGATTGGCCGTGGCGTGGCGATTATCATGCAAAAATCCGGTATTCCGGATATCGATCAGGCCAACTGCATGATCAAGCTTGAGTCGGACGGCACCTTTATCGTGCATTCCGGCGGGGCGGACATCGGCACCGGGCTGGATACGGTCGTGGGCAAACTGGCGGCGGAAGTGTTGTGCTGCCCGTTCGCAGACGTACATGTGATCTCCGGCGATACCGACCATGCCCTGTTTGATAAAGGGGCCTACGCTTCTTCCGGAACCTGCTTCTCCGGCAATGCGGCGAAGAATGCGGCGGAAAATCTCAGGAAAAAAATCCTGTTCCACGGCGCGCAGATGCTGGGTGAGCCAGAAAGCGACGTCACGCTGGTGGTTCCAGGCGTGGTGCGCGGTAAACAGGGCGAAGTGACGTTCGCCCAGATTGCCCATAAGGCAGAAACGGGCACCGGCTTTGGCACCCTGGTGGCCACCGCCAGCTATATCTCTTCTAACTTTGCCTTCCCGTTTGGCGCCAACTTTGCCGAGGTGGCAGTCAACGTGCGCAGCGGGGAGATCCGGTTGGATAAGTTTTATGCCTTGCTCGATTGCGGCACCCCGGTTAACCCGGAGCTGGCGCTGGGGCAAATCTACGGGGCTTCAATGCGCGCCATCGGCCACAGCATGACGGAAGAGATTATCTATGACAGCCAAGGCTCGCCGATCACTCGTGATTTGCAAAGCTATGGCGCACCGAAGATTGGTGATATCCCGTTGGATTTCCAGGCGTTCCTGGTGCCCAGCGACGATCGGGTGGGGCCATATGGGGCCAAGTCGATCTCCGAGATTGGCGTCAACGGAGCGGCCCCGGCCATCGCTATGGCAATCCACGATGCCTGTGGCGTTTGGCTGCGCGAATGGCATTTCACCCCTGAGAAGATTTTGAGGGGGTTAAATAAGCTGTCAGCGTAGACTCTGTAATAAGTCGTACCGGGATAGTGGCCAATTACGGTCATTATCCCGCTATACCTGCCGAGTTAAACCGGTGGCGGGTATAAACGATTCAATATATTAGCCAAAGGCTAATCTGTTATTGCCGCCATATATGAGCTCATCGCTCAGGCTAGCCCGTGGGATCAACATGGCGAAAGTGCAGGGCGTGGAGCTTATTGAATCAGATGATCAAATTTACTGGAATGGAGTAAAGAGATGTCTGATATGCCTACTTCAAATAACGACCTTATTTATCGGGTGGAAGATAAACCACCTTTCGACCAATGCATCGTGGGGGCAATCACCCATTTACTGGCTATTTTTGTGCCGATGGTGGCACCTGCACTGATCGTCGGCACCGCGCTGGGGTTGCCGCCGGACGTCACGGCCTATCTGGTATCGATGGCAATGATAGCCTCAGGGATTGGCACCTGGTTGCAGGTGAATCGCTATGGCCGCGTAGGCTCCGGCTTATTGTCCATTCAATCGGTCAACTTTTCCTTTGTGACGGTAATGATCGCCTTGGGTAGCACAATGAAAGCCGATGGCCTGCATGTGGAAGCGATCATGTCCACGCTGCTGGGCATCTCTTTTGTTGGTGCATTCCTGGTGGTGGGCTCCTCGTTTATTTTGCCCTATCTGAAACGGGTGATCACGCCCACCGTGAGCGGCATTGTGGTGCTGATGATTGGCTTGAGCCTGATCAAGGTGGGCATTATCGATTTTGGCGGCGGTTATTCAGCGAAAAGCAGCGGCACTTTTGGCAACTATGAAAATATCGGTATCGGCCTGTTGGTGTTGCTGGTGGTGATCGGGTTTAACTGTTGCCAGAACGCATTATTACGCATGGGGGGCATCGCCATCGGCTTGATTGTCGGGTATGTCGTGGCCTTGTGCCTGGGCATGGTGGATTTCTCGGTGATGCAAAACCTGCCGGTAATGACCGTTCCCGTTCCCTTTAAATACGGTTTCTCTTTCGATCTGCATGCCTTCCTGGTAGCTGGCATCATCTATCTGCTCAGCGTGTTGGAGGCGGTCGGCAGTATCACCGCTACCGCAATAGTGTCCGAGCAGCCCATCAAGGGGGATGAATATACCGCACGCCTGAGCGGTGGAGTGCTGGCCGATGGGCTGGTCTCGGTGATTGCCGCCATGCTGGGCTCGTTGCCACTGACGACATTTTCCCAGAATAACGGCGTGATCCAGATGACCGGCGTCGCCTCGCGCCATATCGGCAAATATATCGCCGTGATCCTGGTGGTGCTGGGGCTGTTTCCCGTCATTGGCCGCTTCTTTACCACTATCCCCGCACCAGTGCTGGGGGGCGCCATGACACTGATGTTCTCGATGATCGCCATCGCCGGGATACGCATCATTATCTCTGACGGTTTAAACCGTCGCGAAACCATCATCGTTGCCACCTCGCTGGGGCTGGGCCTTGGCGTCTCTTACGATCCGGAAGTGTTTCGTATTTTGCCCGAGTCGATTTATGTGCTGGTGGAAAACCCGATCTGCGCCGGTGGGCTCACGGCCATTTTCCTCAATTTGCTGATACCGCAGAACCCGCGTGAAAAACCTGACGCCGAGGAGGCCGAGTTCGAGGTGGTTACAGCGGAAAAAAACACCGATTGAGATTGCTGACAAAGGTTACTTAGGGGCGCTGTATGCGGCGCCCGCCTGGCAACATCCGTTTTATGGCGACAAGGAATTTCAGTATGGAGCGTGAACAATCAATCAAGGCCGTGCGGGGCAGTTTTCTCGATATCACCCGCACCGTACAGCATCCGGAAGAAATCGAGGGCCATCTGCGCTTTATTAAAGACGGACTACTGATCATTCGTGATGGGCGAGTGGAGTGGTTTGGCGACTGGGAAGAGGGGCACCACCAGATCCCCGACAGCATCCGGGTACGCGACTACAGCGGTAAAATGATCGTGCCAGGGTTTGTCGACACCCATATTCACTATCCGCAGTGTGAAATGGTAGGAGCCTATGGCGAACAACTGCTGGACTGGCTGAACAAGCACACCTTCCCGGCGGAGAAGCGCTATAACGATCTGGAATACGCCCGCGAGATGTCGGCGTTTTTCATCAAGCAGCTGCTGCGTAATGGCACCACCACTGCGCTGGTGTTCGGCACCGTGCATCCCGAATCGGTAGAGGCGCTGTTTGAGTCGGCGCGCCATATCAATATGCGGATGATCGCCGGTAAGGTGATGATGGATCGCAACGCGCCCGATTACCTGCTGGATACCCCAGAAAGCAGCTATAGCCAAACCAAGGCGCTGATTGAGCGCTGGCATAACAATGGCCGCCTGTTATACGCCATCACCCCGCGTTTTGCGCCAACCTCCTCACCGGCACAACTGGAGATGGTGAAACGCTTGCGCCAGGAATACCCGGATGTTTACCTGCATACCCACCTGTCGGAAAACAAGGATGAAGTGGCTTGGGTGAAAGCCTTGTTCCCAGAGCGTAAAAGTTATCTCGATGTTTACCATCACTACGGCATGACCGGCAGAAAAAGCGTATTTGCCCACTGTGTGCATCTGGAAGACGCCGAGTGGGATTGTCTGCACCAAACCCAATCATCCATCGCCTTTTGCCCGACCTCCAACCTGTATCTCGGCAGCGGCCTGTTTAATTTGCCCAACGCCTGGCGGAAAAAGGTGCGGGTGGGGATGGGCACCGACATCGGCGCGGGCACCACCTTCAACATGCTGCAAACGTTGAACGAGGCATACAAAATCATGCAGCTGCAGGGCTACCGGCTCTCAGCGTATGAGGCGTTTTATCTGGCGACGTTGGGCGGGGCCGATGCTCTGGGGCTGGCGGACACCATTGGTAACTTCAACCTGGGGAAAGAGGCGGACTTTGTGGTGCTGGAGCCGACGGCCACGCCGCTGCAACAGCTGCGCTACGACAACTCAAAAACCTTGATGGATAAGCTGTTTGTCATGATGACGCTAGGGGATGACCGGTCGATCTATCGCACCTATGTCGATGGCTGGCTGGTGTATGAACGTACTTAAAACCACCGCACTGCAATTTGCCAGGATTGGTGTTACCCCAGCGAGTGCCGTAACGTCAAGCCCGCAGGGTAGGTGAGTGTAAACTTTCAGAGGCCATTGATATGTCTAATAATTTATCGCAGGCGACGACAGAAAAAGCGGCCAGCTCGCTAGACAGCTATTTCAAGATTAGCGAGCGGGGTAGCAGCGTACGGCAGGAAGTATTGGCAGGGTTGACCACCTTTTTGGCGATGGTCTATTCGGTGATCGTGGTGCCCGGCATGTTGGGCAAGGCGGGCTTCCCTCCTGCGGCGGTGTTTGTCGCTACCTGCCTGGTTGCCGGTGTGGGGTCACTGGTGATGGGCCTGTGGGCAAACTTGCCGATGGCTATTGGCTGCGCCATCTCGTTGACGGCGTTTACCGCTTTCAGCCTGGTGCTTGGCCAGCATATCAGCATCCCCGTTGCCCTGGGGGCGATCTTCCTGATGGGGCTGATATTCACCGCCATTTCGGTAACCGGGGTGCGCTCATGGATCCTGCGTAACCTGCCGATGGGCATAGCGCATGGCACCGGGATTGGTATCGGTCTGTTCCTGCTGCTGATCGCTGCCAACGGCGTCGGCATGGTGATCAAGAACCCGCTGGACGGCTTGCCAGTGGCGCTGGGGTCGTTTGTGTCTTTCCCGGTGATGATGTCGCTGCTCGGCCTGGCGATGATCCTCGGGCTGGAGAAATTACGTGTGCCGGGCGGGATCTTATTGGTGATCATCGGTATTTCCGTTATCGGTCTAATTTTTGATCCTAATGTGAAATATCAGGGGCTGTTTGCGTTGCCCAGCCTCTCCGGGCCGGACGGTAGCTCGCTGATTTTCAGCCTGGATATCAAAGGGGCGTTGAATCCGGCGATACTGCCCAGCGTATTGGCATTAGTAATGACTGCTGTTTTTGACGCCACGGGCACCATCCGGGCGGTCGCCGGGCAGGCTAACCTGCTGGACAAGGATGGGCAGATTATCAACGGTGGCCGGGCATTAACCGCCGACTCCATGAGCAGCATGTTCTCTGCGTTGGTTGGGGCCTCACCGGCTGCGGTGTATATCGAGTCTGCTGCGGGAACGGCTGCTGGCGGTAAAACCGGCATGACGGCGGCGGTGGTGGGCGTACTGTTCTTGCTGATCCTGTTCTTGTCACCGCTGTCTTATCTGGTCCCCGGCTATGCGACGGCACCGGCGCTGATGTATGTGGGCCTGCTGATGCTGAGCAACGTGGCCAAGCTGGACTTTGACGACTTTGTCGATGCCATGTCTGGCCTGGTGTGCGCGGTATTTATCGTGCTGACCTGTAACATTGTCACCGGCATTATGCTGGGCTTCAGCACGCTGGTGATTGGCCGCGTGTTTTCTAACGAGTGGCGCAAACTGAATATTGGCACGGTGATTATCGCGGTGGCGCTGGTGGTATTCTATGCCGGTGGCTGGGCGATTTAATGAAGTAACCGAGCAGATTGCTGACCAACTTGCACTCGATGCTAAAGGTAGGGGCGCTGCATGCTGCGCCCACTATCAGCGTTCAACCTCGTTTTGCGAGTTGACTCCAGAGGTTGCACGTAGGTAATTTTAACCACGTTCAGCTTGTAGTAGGTTTTGCTCATGTTTTGTCCAGGATGACCGACATGAAAAAGCCTACCCCCACTCCACATGATGCGGTTTTTAAGCAGTTCCTCACCCATCCCGCCACCGCCCGCGACTTTCTGGAAATGCATTTGCCGCCAGATTTGCTGCAAAGTTGCGATCTGAATACGTTAAAGCTAGAGCCAGGTAGTTTTATCGAGCGCGACCTGCGTGCTTATTACTCCGATGTGCTTTACTCGCTGAAAACCGGTAAGGATGACGGCTATGTCTATGCTCTGATTGAGCACCAAAGTTCGCCCGACAAGCATATGGCATTCCGTTTGGTACGTTACGCCATTGCCGCAATGCAACGCCATCTTCAGGCGGGTCACGATCGGCTACCATTAGTTATCCCGATGCTCTTTTACCACGGGCAGACCACACCTTACCCGTATTCGATGAGTTGGCTTGAGGAGTTCAGTGACCCAGAATTGGCTAGGCAACTTTACGCGGGACATTTTCCTTTAGTTGACGTTACCGTCATTCCCGACGATGAGATCATGCAACACCGCCGTATGGCCATTCTGGAGCTGTTACAAAAACATGTGCGCCATCGCGATCTGTTCGAACTACAGGAACGACTGGTCACATTATTGTTGGCCGGATACACTACTAAAGAACAACTGATATCGTTGATTAACTATATGCTGCAGATGGGGAGTACGACCAAACCGGAGAGACTGCTCCGTGAATTGGCCAGACGCGCGCCGCAGCATGAGGAGGAATTGATGACTATTGCAGAATATCTCGAGCAGAAAGGTTTCGATAAAGGTATAGAGAAAGGTATTGAGGAAGGGCGAAAGGAAGGGCGAAAGGAAGGGCGAAAGGAAGGGCGAGAAGCCATCTTGAAGATAGCGCTCTCCATGCTGGCTAAGGGCTTCGATCACGCTATGGTCATACAGCTGACCGGTCTTTCAGAAGAAGAGCTGGCGCAAATCCGCCACTAGCGTTTACCCGCGTTTCTCAACGCGGTATCTCCTCATCCAGCTGCTGCGCCTGCTCCACTGCCTTGACGATCGAGGTATAGCCGGTGCAGCGGCATAAATTCCCAGCCAGGCCGCGGCGGATCTCCTGCTCGGTAAGGCGGTGGCCGCGAAAACGTTCCACCATCGAGGTACTGGTCATCACCAGTCCCGGCGTACAAAAACCACACTGCACCGCCCCCACATTCACATAAGCCTGCTGTACGGCAGACAGTTTGCCCTGTTTCACCTCGCCCTCGGTGGTGCGGATGGTTTTGCCATCGGCCCAGAGCGCCAGATAAATACAGGTGTCCGTAGCGACATCGTCGATCAGTACGGTACAGGCACCACACTCGCCCACGCTGCACCCTTGTTTGACGCTGTTAAGCCCTTGCTGGCGCAGTAACTCCATTAGCGACAGGCGGGGATCGACCTCGAACTGATAGGGGCGGCCATTGATGGTGCAATTGATCAACATGATAACTCTCCTCCAGCACGTTGGGCCGCCTGGGCCAGCACGCGCTCTGCCAGCGTACGGATGATTTGCATACGGAACTCTTTACTGGCACGCCAGGATGAACGTGGCAGCACGTCACGTATGACCGCCTCACGCACGGCGGCGAGCGTTTGCGCATTGAATGGCTGACCCAGAGCTGCGGCCTCGGCATTTGGGGCACGGATCGGTGTTGGGGCCGCTACGCCAAAGGCGATTTTCACCGCGCTAAAGTGGCCATTTTCAATTTTGCAGGCCGCCGCGCAGCCGATGGTGGCAATATCCATCGCACCACGCATGGCGTATTTGTAATAGCTGGCACCAAAGTGCTGATAGTGCTGTGGCCTAAACAGCAATGCTACGGCGACCTCATTTTGCCCTAACGCGACTTTGCCTGGACCGGTGTGGAAACCTTGGATCGGCGTGCGGCGTAGCCCTGTGGGGGTAGCGATTTCCAGCTCGGCTTCCATCACCACACAGGGTGAGGCGGAATCGGCACTGGTGGCACCGTTGCAGATATTCCCGCCCAGCGTGGCCATATTCCGCACCTGGGGCCCGGCGATCGTCGCGGCTGCCTCTGCCAGGATCGGGATATGGCGTTGCACCAACGGTGAATCGATAATCTGGCTAAAGGTGGTGCCACTGCCGATGCGCAGCGTGTCATCCGGCAGCAGCTCGATACCGTTCAGCTCGTTCAGGCCATGGATATCCACCAGATGGCGATATTTACCGTTCATATGATGGAGCTGGATCAGCACGTCGGTACCTCCAGCAATCAACCGGGCCTGCGGATCGGCGGCTAATTGCCGCACGGCATCGTCTATGCAGGTCGCCCGATAATAGTGCGCAATATCGTACATAATTTTCTCCAGTTACTCGATCAGGCCCGCTTGCGAAAAATAGCGATAGAGCGTTTTGGGCGTTAGTGGTAACTCATCTATCTTCACGCCAGTTGCCATCCAGATGGCGTTGCGGATCGCCGGGGCGGGAGAGATCAGCGGCGGCTCACCCAGCGCCTTGTGCCCATAGGCAGATTGCGGCTCATAGGTTTCGACAAACGCACAGTCCAACTCTGGCAGATCGAGAATGGTAGGGAACTTGTAATCCAGCAGATTGTTATTGCGCACGATGCCGCTTTGCTCGTCGATGATCATCTCTTCGAACAGCGTCCAGCCGATGCCCATCCCCATGCCGCCATGCACCTGGCCCTCGGCCAGCAGTGGGTTAAGGATCTGGCCGGAATCGTGCAGGTTAATGATCTTGTTGATGGTGACCTTACACAGCTCAATATCGACGGTGAGGTCAACAAAGGTACAGCCAAAGGCGGGCGGATTGCTGCGGGTTTTGCAGGACACCTCGGCCATAATCTGCCCACCGACCTCCTGATCGTAATGGGCGCTCATGGAAACTTCTTGCACCGAGCACAACACTTTTTCCGGCATCTCCTTCAGCACCACCTCGCCGTTGATCACATCCAACGCCCATTCGGGTTGGCTGCACATAAAGGCTGCATGGGTCAGGATCTTGGCGCGCAACTCTGTAGCGGCCTGGCGGATGGCAGGGGCTGCAACATAGCTTTGCCGCGAGGCGAAGGCACCGGGATCGTAGGCGGTAATATCGGTGTCTTGGGTGGAGATAACGTAGAGGGAAGAGAAGGGCACGCCGATGGTTTGCGCCGCCATTTGTGCAAACACGGTATCCGATCCCTGGCCAATTTCCGTCGCGCCGACTTGCAGATGGACGGTGCCATCCTGGTTCAGTAACAGCCGGGCGCTGGCAATCTCGACGCCAACTGGATAGGTATTGGACGCATAGCTCAGGCAGGCCACGCCAACGCCGCGGCGGATGGGGCCACTTTGGTTCAGGCAGGCGGCACGACGGGCATCCCACTCAAACAGTTCCCGGCCTTTTTGCAGGCACTCGATAATCCCGGCGCTCTTGATCTCCTTGTGATTGAGCGGGTTGACATCCCCCAGGCGGGCGACGTTTTTGAGCCGCATTTCCAGTGGATCCATCCCCAGTTGGGCGGCGGCTTCGTCAATCATGCATTCCAGGGCAAAGGTCACCTGAGGTGCACCGTAGCCGCGCATGGCACCGGCGTTCGGCAGGTTGGAGTAAAAGGTGGTGGCTTGGTAGCCGAAGGCGATACGCGGATACAAATAGGCGATTTTATTGGCCCCGGCGGAGGCAATCGAATGGCCGTGAGAAGCATATCCCCCGGTATTGGAGAGCACATCCAGGCTATAGGTTTGCAGGATGCCGTCGCGGTTAATGCCCATCTTACCGCTGATGGAGAACGAGTGACGGGTACGAGATGCCAAAAAGCACTCTTCGCGGCTCAGTTCAACCTTGACCGGCACGCCGCCGAGTTTCCAAGTCAGGAATGCGGCCATCGGCTCTTCCAATACGTCCTGCTTATTGCCGAACCCGCCGCCGATATAGGGTTTGATCACCCTGATGGATGACCATGGCCGATCTAGCGCCTGGCCTACCACACGGCGTACCAGATGGGGAATTTGGGTGCTTGAGACGATCACGATGCGATCCATCTCGTCCATGTAAGCGTAGGAAATCACCCCTTCCAGATGACAATGTTGCACTACCTGCGTGCTGTAGTTGCCTTCGATCACGATCTCTGACGCAGCCAATGCTGCCACGGGATCGCCGCCGTTGAGCTGGTGCTGTTTCAGTAGATTGCTTTTACCGCCGTGTAACAGCGGCGCATCGGCTGCCAGCGCGGTTTTTGCTGTGGTCATCACTGGCAGTGCCTGATATTCCACTTCAACCAGCATGGCGGCTTTCTCTGCCGTTAACGCGTCGCAGGCGACCACGATCGCCACTCCATCGCCGTGATGACGTACATGCTGGGTCAGCAACTGTTTATCCGCTACGTCACGCTTATTGGCATCCAATGACCACGCATGGCCTGCCGTCGGAAAACCATGCTGCGGCACATCCTGATAAGTGAATATGGCTTCCACCCCTGGCAGTTGCAGGGCTTTGCTGGTGTCGATACGCGTAACCAGACCATGGGCAATCGGGCTACGAACATATTTGGCATGACGCATACCCGGCATGGTCATATCGTCGGTATAACGTGCCCGGCCGGTGACTTTGGCTTGCGCATCGACGCGTTCGGGCGAGGTTCCTACAGGCATCCTGCTCTCCTCGGTGAGAGAAAAAGTCGCGATAGCCAACAGCAGCAACTTACAGGCCATAATGGCTTGAGAAATCAGCCGGATGTGGGATTTGTGAAGTGAATCTGGTTTATGGCGTAAGGGGAGAGTATTTGGTGGTCTAAGAGGGGGAGGCCGCACCAAGGTCGGTATGGCAAAGACGCTGTGCGACGATAATTTATCATATTGATAAGCATAAGATTATCAAGTTGATACAAGCTATATCAGTTTGGGGCCAATCTTGTCGTGGTTTTGATGGTTAAATCGCAGTCATACCGCACCTTGCGTTGTATGCCAGTACGGTAGCGAGTCGCTACCGTCGCTCACCTCCACCGTCAGCATTAATTCTCCGCGCCGCAGTTGAATACGCAGACCACCGTTGTCCCGGCAGACATGCATATCGGTTATTGGTTACCGATCGTCAAAATCTCCTACGTCAATAAGCGCCGCCTGTGGCTGATGGCTGCGCAATGTCAGATAACTTAGATCGGTCGCTGCCGGGTTGACCGATGCATAGCCTTGCCACAGCATCGCTATGTAGCCACAACGGTATTGAAGGGGTTGGCCGAGTTCAGCCAGCCCCAAACCACCTACAGCTTCACAATCTGCACCAGATTGGTGTGTTGCGGGTTGCCCTTAGCCAGCGGGGAAGGGCGATGATGGGTCAAAATATTTACGCTGCCGCCGTGATCGACCTTATCGCCAAACATATCCGCCGCCAGCCAGGCACCTTGGCCCATCGCCGTGACGCCGGGCATAATGCGTGGCGTTACCTTCGCCTGGATCTGCGTTTCGCCCCGGCCGTTAAAGACCTTCACCCGATCGCCGTTGTTGATGCCGCGCGCCTGCGCATCCAGCGTGTTGATCCACACCTCCTGCGGGCAAGCCTGCTGCAACACGTCAATGTTACCGTAGCTGGAGTGGGTTCTGGCCTTGTAGTGGTAACCAAACAGCTGTAGCGGATATTGGCTGCTCAGCGGATCTTCCCAACCTTCGAACCCGGCGGCATAGACAGGTAACGGGTGGATCACATCTTCTGGTGCGAGCTCCCAGGTAGCAGCGATCTCCGCCAGCCGTTCGGAATAAATTTCAATTTTGCCCGATGGCGTTTTCAGTGGATTGGCCTGCGGATCTTCTCTGAACTCCTTGAAGGCCACCACGTGCTCTTCCGGGCTTTTGCGCTTATAAATACCGGCGCTTTTCATCTCTTGATAGCTTGGCATCTCCGGGTTGCGTTCGCGGGTTTTCTCGCACAGGTATTCAATCCACTGCTGTTGGTTGCGTCCTTCGGTGAAGGTCGCTTCGGCCTGTGGCCCAACCCGTTTGGCCACCTCGGAAAGGATCTCGTAAATCGGGCGGCGTTCAAACTTGCGCGTGGTGGCGGGCTGGCCCAGGATCACGTAGCCCATATTGCCTGCGGACTCATGAGAGATCAGGTCTTCCTGCTCGGTTGGCATCAGATCGGGCAGCAGGATGTCGCAGTATTTGGCCGACGACGTCATAAAGTGTTCGATGCCGACGATCATTTCACACTTGCTGTCGTCTTGCAGGATCTGGTGGGTACGGCTGATATCGCCATGCTGGTTGATCAGCGTATTACTGGCGTAGCACCAGATAAACTTGATCGGCACGTCCAGCTTGTCTTTGCCACGGATGCCGTCACGCTTGGCGGTCATTTCCGGGCCGCGCAGGATGGCGTCGGTCCAGGTAAACACTGAAATCTTGGTTTGTACCGGGTTGGTCAGCATGTCGAACCATTCGACGCCCAGATCGAAGCTGCCTTCGCGGCAGCCGGTATTACCGCCGTTGATACCGACGTTACCGGTCAGGATCGGTAACATGGCAATGGCCCTGGCGGTTTGTTCACCGTTGGCGTGACGCTGTGGCCCCCAGCCCTGGCAGATATAGGCCGGTTTGGTCATGCCGATTTCGCGCGCCAGTTGGATAATGGTGTTGGCCGGTATCCCGGTGATACGAGCCGCCCACTCTGGCGTTTTGGCGATACCATCGTCACCCTGGCCGAGGATATAGGCTTTGTAATGGCCGTTTTTTGGCGCGCTGCTGGGTAGGGTGGTTTCATCATACCCTACGCAGTATTTATCCAGGAACGGCTGGTCCACCAGGTTTTCGCTGATCAACACGTGTGCGATGCCCGCAACCAACGCAGCATCGGTGCCTGGGCGGATCGGCACCCATTGATCTTCACGGCCACCGGCGGTATCGGTATAGCGCGGATCGATGACAATCATCTTGGCGTTAGAGATTGCTCTGGCTTGCTCCAGATAGTAGGTCACACCGCCACCGCTCATGCGGGTTTCCGCCGGGTTATTGCCAAACAGCACCACCAGCTTGCTGTTGGCGATATCATCCGGGCTGTTGCCCTGCTGTGCACCGTACAGATAGGGCATGGCGGCGGTGATCTGCGCGGTGCTGTAGCTGCCATAGCGGCTGAGGAAGCCGCCACAGGAGTTCATCAGGCGATAAGGCACGTTGGAGTTGGTGATATTGCCGCCGTCGACCCCGGTACCGTACAGCACGTGCACCGCTTCATTACCGTATTGCGCCAGGGTGTGCTTCAACTGGCCGCTGATGGTATCCAGCGCTTCTTCCCAACTGATGCGTTTGAACTTGCCTTCACCGCGTTTACCGACGCGTTTCATTGGGTATTTCAGCCGGTCCGGATGGTTCATACGGCGGCGGATAGAGCGCCCGCGCAGGCAGGCCCGCACCTGATGGTTGCCATATTGGTCGTTGCCGGTGTTGTCGGTTTCCACCCAGTAAACTTCGTCATCCCGCACGTGCAGGCGCAGCGCACAGCGGCTGCCGCAGTTTACGGTGCAAGAACTCCAGACCACCTTGTCTTCCGGCTGTTGGGCATTTGGCAACGGCTCGGCGGCAGCGGTTTTACGGAAGGGCAGCACCAGCCCCGAAGTGGCGGCCAGTAAACAGCCGGTAGCCGAGCCGGTTTTGATTAGCTTACGACGGCTGAACGGGTGATGAAGCAGGTCCGGGTTGTGGTTATCGTTCATGATAGTGCTCCCTGTGCTGGCCTATTTCGCTGCCGATAACGCCTGATGTCTGGTTTGCTATTAACCCATGATGTCTCTTGGCAAGACGTTTTAAGCCAGGCAACCGTGGTGTGATATATTAAAAGTGCTAACCTGTAGCGAATAAAGCCGTCTGCATTAATGAAGTTGCATTGGTAATATTAGCTATGCAAAGTTATCTCTCAGCTTGATAATTAGATCACCTCTTAATAAGTATACTCGTGCGCGGGGCAGATGAAGTTTGCTTGAGGTCAAGTTTTGGCTTTTCGCAAGCGAATAAAACGGGTGGGTTGCTTTTTTTCAAAACAGCAAGCGCTATGTTCAGTCCAAGGACTCAATCTATAGCATATTTGGTTGGCAGGATTAGGGGAGGTTGGTGATTTAAATCCAGCGTCGATACAATATTGTTATGGCCTCGTGCAACATAAGCCCCCCTGTACGCGCGAGTCAGAGGGATTAGCAAAGTCATTCATTGACTAATTCACGATGGATTGCATGATGACCAATCCCCGCCAGCCGTCGCAGTAGTAGGAAAAACCCGGTAAAAGGTCGACATCCCGCAACACCGTTACCAAGCTAGGCCCCGCTGATGATTCTGCAATAAAATTATAAAGTAAAACGGCATATTACGTGTTTTCCTGCTCCGGCCTTTCCTATACTCATCACGCTTGATTGTGTCGTAAAACTTATGCTGAAGCAGGGAGGTATTAATTGTTACAAAACGACGCATGTGAATACATTATTATTCTTGTTGTTTGCTTGGTGACTTATTTAGCGGGGTTAGGATTTTTAATTTAAAAGGTAATGAGAGTTATTGTTATTTAAATACGTGCGCGAATAAATCCAGCCAGATAAATATGCAAGAAAAATATTTTTTGCTGAAGCGATTTTTCTCATGTTACGCAAATATTAACTGTTACCTCAGCAAAGGTTGATAAAGATCAACTCAGGGTAGCCAGAAAATAACAATATATTAACCACCCGCATACTGTGTTTACGGGCTTGCATGTCGGTCATCAACAGGGGATAGATAATAATGATAAGGGAAAATCAAACATTTTTCCGGGATGGCGTGAATCGCCGCGATTTTATGAAGTTATGTGCGGCACTGGCCGCCACCATGGGGCTCAGTACCAAAGCCGCCGCCGAAATAGCCGACTCGGTAGGTTCGCCACAGCGGCCACCGGTTATCTGGATCGGGGCTCAGGAATGTACCGGCTGTACGGAGTCCTTGTTACGGGCCACTCACCCAACGATCGAGAACCTGTTGCTTGACGTGGTTTCCATGGAATACCACGAAGTCCTCTCTGCTGCATTCGGTGAACAGGCGGAAGAAAACAAGCACCGCGCGATTGAGCAATACAAAGGGAAATACGTGCTGGTGGTCGACGGCTCAATTCCGATGAAGGATGGCGGCGTCTACTGCATGGTGGCCGGTAAGCCAATTGTTGAGCATATCCGTAATGCGGCAGAACATGCCGCTGCGGTGATCGCCATCGGCTCCTGTGCCGCCTGGGGCGGCGTCGCGGCCAGCGGTCCTAACCCGACCGGCGCAGTCAGCCTGCAGGAGATTTTACCCGGCAAAACCGTGATCAACATCCCCGGCTGCCCGCCCAACCCGCACAACTTCCTGGCGACGGTGGCCCATATCATCACCTACCAACGGCCACCGGCGCTGGATGCGAAAAATCGCCCCGAGTTCGCCTATGCCCGCCTGATCCATGAAAACTGCGAGCGTCGTCCGCACTTTGACGCCGGGCGTTTTGCCAAACAGTTTGGTGATGACGGTCATCGGCAGGGCTGGTGCCTGTATCACCTCGGTTGCAAGGGGCCAGAAACCTACGGTAACTGCTCAACGCTGGAGTTCTGCGACGTGGGCGGTGGCATCTGGCCGGTCGGGATCGGCCACCCATGCTACGGCTGTAACGAGGAGGGGATCGGTTTTACCAAAGGGATCGCCCAGTTGGCCAGCGTCGAAAATCCTACCCCCCGCAACGCCAAACCCGAGGTGCTCAGTCCGGAAGGGGGCCACGTCAGCCCAACGGCGATGGGATTGCTTGGCGGCGTGGTCGGCCTGGTTGCCGGTGTCAGCCTGATGGCGGTGAAAGAGCTGGGGCGGCAGCAGAAAACGCAGCGTAAAGACGACGAGCAGCCGCCAAGCAAGGAGTAAGCCGTGAATCGACGTAACTTTCTAAAACTGACCTGCGGTGGCGCGATGCTGGCAGGGGTTGCCCCTGCGGCGCAGGCCGGGCCGGAGAACAAGCCGCCCATCCCCAACTCGCTGGGCATGCTGTATGACTCGACCTTGTGTGTGGGTTGCCAGGCCTGTGTCAGCAAATGCCAACGTATCAACCATACCGATGAACCGCATGGCGAAACCTATGCCTACGCGGGTACCGAAGCGACCTGGTCGAACAACGACAAGCTCAGCCCTTACACCAATAACATTATTCAGGTGTGGACCAGCGGAGACGGCAAGCACAAAGATCAGGTGGACAACGGCTACGCCTATATCAAAAAGCAGTGCATGCACTGTGTCGATCCCAACTGCGTTTCTGTCTGCCCGGTTCAGGCGCTGCATAAAGATGCCAAAACCGGCATCGTGCATTACAACCCGGATGTCTGTACCGGCTGCCGCTACTGCATGGTGGGCTGCCCGTTCAACGTGCCGAAATACGACTACGACAACCCGTTCGGCAAGATCCATAAATGCGAACTCTGTAACCAGAAAGGCGTGGCCCGGCTGGATCAGGGCGGGCTGCCAGGCTGTGTCGAGGTTTGCCCAACCGGGGCGGTGATCTTTGGCACCCGCGAGCAGTTAATGGCCGAAGCCAAGCAGCGTCTGGCCAGCAAGCCCGGTGAGAATTACCGTTACCCGCGCCAAACCCTACAGGGCAACGACCATTACGAACATCCGCTGCCGCATTACCAACCGCATCTGTATGGCGAGCATGAGGGCGGCGGAACGCAGGTGCTGGTGCTGACCGGTGTGCCTTTCGAGGATCTCGGTTTGCCAGCGCTAGAGGAGTTGTCAACCGGTGCGCGTTCCGAGCATATCCAGCACACGCTGTACAAAGGCATGGTGTTGCCGTTTGCCGCTCTGGCCGGGATCACCTTCCTGGTGCAGCGCAACCAGCGAAACGAGCGTCAGGACAAGAAGGACGATAAACATGACGACGCATAAAACGCAGCCACTCGGCGGGCGGCTGGTGAGCTGGCCGGTGATGATGCTGGCACCCTTTGTGGTGCTGTGCCTGTTGCTGATCCTCAAACGTCTGGTGTTGGGGTTGGGCGATGTTTCCGATCTGAACGGCGGCTATCCCTGGGGGATCTGGATCGCGTTCGATCTGCTGGTGGGCACCGGTTTGGCCTGCGGCGGCTGGGCGTTGGCCTGGGCGGTGTATGTGTTCAACCGGGGGGAATATCACCCACTGGTGCGGCCTGCGCTGTTAGCCAGCCTGTTCGGCTATTCGCTGGGCGGGCTGTCGATCACCATCGATGTGGGCCGTTACTGGAACCTGCCTTACTTTTATATTCCCGGCCATTTCAACACCTCGTCGGTGCTGTTTGAAACCGCAGTCTGTATGACGATCTACGTGGGTATTGTCGCGCTGGAGTTCGCCCCTGCGCTGCTGGAGCGGTTGGGCTGGAAGGTGTCGCTCAAACGGCTCAACAAGGTGATGTTCCTGGTGATCGCCCTTGGCGCATTGTTGCCAACCATGCACCAGTCCTCCATGGGATCGCTAATGATTGCAGCGGGGATCAAAATCCACCCGCTGTGGCAAAGCTACGAAATGCTGCCGCTGTTCTCGCTGTTGACGGCGGGGATCCTGGGCTTCTCGATAGTGATATTTGAAGGCTCGCTGGTGCAGGCCGGGCTGCGGGGGAAAGGGCCGGAGGAAACGCCGCTGTTTGCCCGCATGACCTACATCATCGATGGGTTCTTACTGCTGTTTATTGTGCTGCGCTTTGGGGAACTGATCTGGCGCGGCAAAACGGACTATCTGTGGCATCTCGATCGCTTTGCCATCTCGTTCTGGGTGGAAACGCTGTTGATGCTGGTGCCACTGGTGATGTTCCGCTGGAAACGTAACCGCCGCAACTCACGCCTGCTGTTTCTCGGCGCGCTGAGCATGGTCTGCGGGGCGTCGTTCTGGCGACTGAATTACGCGTTGCTGGCCTACGACCCTGGCAATGGCTACCACTATTTCCCGACGGCCAGCGAACTGCTGATCTCCATCGGCTTTGTGGCAATTGAAGTTTGTGCGTACATCCTGTTGATCCGGTTGTTACCGGTGCTGCCTGCGCATCAACACAAGAATGAAAACAACCAGTTAGAGGTAGAGCATGAGCCAACGCATCACCATTGATCCCGTCACCCGTATTGAGGGCCACCTGCGCATCGACTGTGAAATCGAAGACGGCAAGGTGGTTAAAGCATGGTCCTCAGGCACCATGTGGCGCGGAATGGAAGAGATCCTGCAAGGTAACGACCCGCGTGACGCGTGGATGATCGTCCAACGGATCTGCGGCGTGTGCACCACCATTCACGCGTTAGCCTCCGTGCGGACGGTGGAAAATGCGCTGGGGATGGAGATCCCGGTCAATGCCCAATACATCCGCAATATCATTGCGGCCGCCCACAGCATTCACGACCATATCGTGCATTTCTACCAGCTCTCGGCGCTGGACTGGGTGGACGTGACCTCCGCGCTGAAGGCCGATCCGCAGAAGGCTGCCGATTTGCTCAGTGGCCTGTCCAGCTGGCCGTTGAACAGCGCTGCAGAGTTCACCCGGGTGCAGCAGAAGATCAAGGATCTGGTCGCCAGCGGCCAGCTTGGCATCTTTGCCAATGGCTACTGGGGGCACCCGGCCATGGCGTTACCGCCGGAGATTAACCTGATCGCCGTTGCCCACTATTTGCAGGCGCTGGAATGCCAGCGTGATGCCAACCGCGTGGTAGCAATACTGGGCGGTAAAACGCCGCACATTCAGAACCTGGCGGTGGGCGGGGTGGCTAACCCGATCAACCTCGATGCCCCTAGCGTGTTGAACCTCGAGCGGCTGATGTACCTGAAAACCTTTATCGATCGCCTGGGCGACTTTATCGAGCAGGTTTATCTGGTGGACAGCGCGGTGATCGCGGCGCATTACCCTGAGTGGCTAACCCTCGGCAAAGGCTCAGACTGCTATCTCTGCGTGCCGGAGCTGCCGATCGATCGTAAAGGCGACCAGTTCCTGATGCCGGGTGGCTATCTGGAGAACGGCAAGTTCCGTCCGATCGCCAACCAGCGCGATGAGTATCTGATCAAGGGCATTCAGGAGAGCGGTAAACACGCCTGGTATCAGGACGATGAACCGCTGGCACCGTGGGAAGGGCTGACCCGGCCTAACTACACCGGCTGGCAGGAAGATGGCAAATACTCCTGGGTAAAAGCGCCAACCTTCTACGGCAAGGCGGTAGAGATGGGGCCGTTGGCGTGGCTGATGTGTACCCTGCAAGCCGAGCATCCACCAACCCAGAAATATTTTGCCAAGGTCAACAGTCACTACCAGGCCCTGACCGGCAAAGCGCTAACCGCCGATCAACTGCCGTCGACCCTGGGCCGCATTGTAGGGCGTACGGTGCATGCCTGCGTGCTGCATGAAACCCTGGGTCAGCAGTGGCAGGCATTGGTGAGCAATATCGGCAGTGGCGACCATGAAACCTTTATCCCACCGAATATTCCATTGACCGGTGAGATCCGGGGCGTGGGCTTTATCGAAGCTCCGCGCGGTGCATTGTCGCACTGGGTGGTGATCAAGGACGGCAAGATCGCCAACTATCAGGCGGTAGTGCCCTCAACCTGGAACGCCGGACCCCGCAACTTTAACGATGAGCCCGGTCCTTACGAACGTTCACTGGTTGGCACGCCGGTGGCCGATCCGAGCAAACCGCTGGAGGTGGTGCGAACTATCCACTCGTTCGACCCGTGCATGTCCTGTGCGGTACATATTGTAGACACCACCGGCAATGAAGTGACCAGGGTCAAGGTGTTGTAATGAGAATCTTGGTATTAGGCATAGGTAATTTGTTGTTGGGCGATGAAGCAGTGGGCGTGCGCATCGTCGAAGCGCTTGAGCAGCGCTATCGCTTACCTGCCCATGTTGAAGTGCTGGACGGCGGCACCTCGGGGATGGAACTGATGGAAATGATGGCCGATCGCGATCATCTGATTGTGGCGGATGCGGTGTTGACCGGTGCCAAACCCGGCAGCGTCGCGGTGCTGTATGACGAAGAGATCCCGGCGCTGTTTACCTGTAAGGTTTCGCCCCATCAACTGGGGCTTTCCGACGTGCTGATGGCGCTGCGGCTGACGGATGAGTTTCCGCGTCGGCTCACCCTGGTGGGCGTGGTGCCAGAGTCGCTGGAGCCCGGAATTGGTCTGAGCGCCGTGGTCAGCCAGGCGATTGAGCCAGCGTTGGCCCAGGTGTTGCTGGCGCTGCAAGAGAGCGGCGTGGTGGCGGAGCCAAAAGAGGTGGCGAATGCAGACTGTGACTAACGGTTTTCAGCTCAACCCCAGCGCGCTGTTGGAAACCGCCTTTCAGGCGATCGCCGACGGTGAGATGCAGGATTTGCCGTTTTTCCAACCGCAAATCCCGGTGTGTGCCTGTGGTTTTCAACTGTTTGAACAGCAGTGGGTTGGCACCATTCTCACGCCGTGGATGCTTAGCCTGCTGGTGTTGCCCGGCCCTGAGCAGGCTTGGCAACCCTATGCGGTAGGGGACAAGCTGGCGCTGAATCTGCCTTGCGGCAGCGTGAGGTTTATCGTCGGTGAGATTGCGGGCTGCGGGCAATACCTGGCCTGTTCACTGATGTCTCCGTTGGATCGCCATCTGGGGGCCGAGCAGGCGCTGGCGTTGGCACAACAGAGTGCGCGGATGGCGCTTTCGCTACCGGTGGTGGATGGCAACATCCCCAGTAATCCTGGGCGCAGGGCGCTATTTGGTCTGTCACAGAGAACGGCGTAGATGCATGAAATCAGCCTGTGCCTGAGCACGATGGAATTGATAGAGCAGCAGGCTCGGCAGCACGGAGCTAAACGGGTGACGGCGGTGTGGCTGGAAATTGGGGCGCTCTCCTGTATTGAAGAGCACGCTCTGCGTTTCAGTTTCGCCTCGGCATCCCGCCATACGCTGGCAGAGGGGTGCCAGCTATTGCTGGACTACCAGCCGGCCCGCGCCTGGTGCTGGAGTTGCAGCATGAGCGTGCAGATTGAACAACATGATGAAGGTTGCCCTCAGTGCGGCGGCCACCAACTGCGCGTTGAGAGCGGTGACAGCCTGCGGTTAAAGCAGCTGGAAGTGGAATAATTTTGAGGAGTGAATAACGATGTGTACGACTTGCGGTTGCGCCAGTGGCGAAAAAACCATCGAAGGTGATGAACATCATCACCATGACGACCACCATCATCACGACCATCATGATGCTCACCACCATCATCCTGATCATCATCACCATCACCACCACGACGGGGAACATCAAGCACCGGCAGGCGTGGTGATCCATCATCACCATCACTATTACCACCAGGGCGATGTGCATCACCATTACGCAGGTGTCGCTGCGGCGGAACGCTTTACGCCAGAGGTGCAACCACATTCGCAAGACCTGCACTATGGACACGGCGAGGCGGGCAGCCATGCACCGGGTATCGGGCAGCGCCGTCTGGTGCAGATTGAACAGGACGTACTGAGCAAGAACAACCATCTGGCGGCCCACAACCGCGAACACTTTTCCGCGCAGCATATTCTGGTGCTGAACCTGGTTTCCAGCCCCGGGTCGGGCAAAACGACCTTGCTGACGGCCACGCTGGAACGTTTGGCGGGCAAATTGCCCTGCGCGGTGATTGAGGGCGACCAGCAAACCAGTAACGATGCCGAGCGTATTCGCGCCACGGGCGTACCGGCCATTCAGGTTAATACCGGCAAGGGCTGTCATCTGGACGCGCAAATGGTACACGACGCGGCACACCGCCTGGATTTGCAGGATCACAGCCTGCTGTTTATCGAGAACGTCGGCAACCTGGTCTGCCCGGCCAGCTTCGATCTGGGCGAACGGCATAAGGTCGCAGTGCTGTCGGTGACGGAAGGGGAAGACAAGCCGCTGAAGTATCCTCATATGTTTGCTGCCGCAACGCTGATGATTATCAACAAGATCGATTTGCTGCCTTACGTTAATTTCTCTGTAGAGAAATGCATCGAGTTTGCCCGCCAGGTTAATCCGTCCATCCAGGTGATCGCACTGTCGGCGACCAGCGGCGAGGGGATGGATCTCTGGCTGAACTGGCTGGGGGAACAATAATGTGCCTCGGTGTGCCCGGCAAGGTGACCGCAGTGGGGGAGGATATCCACCAACTGGCCTGGGCCGACGTGTGCGGCGTGGCGGTCAGGATCAATATCGCGCTGGTCTGTGAAGGCTCACCGCAGGATCTGATCGGCCAGTGGGTGCTGGTGCACGTCGGCTTTGCCATGAGCCTGCTAGACGAACAGGAAGCGCTGGAAACGCTGGCAGCATTGCAGCATATGCGCGCCGTCGGGCTGGCACGGGATGACGAGGATGCCAATGCGCTACGTTGATGAATTCCGCGATCCGGCGTTATGCCAGGCGCTGTTACGGCGCATCGAAACGCTGATGTTAGCCATCCCCCAGTCGCAGCGCCTGCCGCTACAGGTGATGGAAGTCTGCGGCGGTCACACCCACGCGATCTTCAAGTTCGGTCTTGACCAACTGTTGCCGGACAGCCTGGAATTTGTCCACGGCCCCGGCTGCCCGGTTTGCGTATTACCGATGGGGCGCATTGATAGCTGCCTGGAGATTGCCGCCCATCCGGAGGTGATTTTTTGCACCTACGGTGATGCGATGCGGGTTCCTGGCCGCAATGGGTCGTTGCTGGATGCCCGCCGCCGTGGTGCCGATATCCGGGTGGTGTACTCGCCGCTGGATGCGCTACAGCTGGCGGCGGATAACCCACAGCGCGAAGTGGTGTTTTTTGGCCTGGGCTTTGAAACCACCATGCCCGCCAGCGCCTTGACCTTGCAGCAAGCCAGCCAGCGTCAGCTGCGCAATTTCACCCTGTTTTGCCAACATATCACTCTGATCCCCACCTTACGCAGCCTGTTGCAGCAGCCCGATGTGCGCATCGATGGCTTCCTGGCACCGGGCCACGTCAGCATGGTGATCGGCAACGCGCCCTATCAGTTCATTGCTGCGGATTATCATAAGCCGCTGGTGGTGACCGGCTTTGAACCGTTAGACATTCTGCAGGGTTTGGTGATGTTGCTGGAACAGTTGCGTGATGGCCGCCGTGCGGTAGAAAACCAATACCGGCGCATCGTACCGGAACAGGGCAATCTTCTGGCCCAGCGGGCAATGGCAGAGGTATTTGGCCTGAAAGACAGTAGCGAATGGCGCGGGCTGGGTGAGATTGCCCACTCTGGCGTGCAAATCAAACCTGAGTATGCGGATTTTGATGCAGAGCTGCGGTTTAAACCGCAGGCGCAGCGGGTAGCGGACGATCCGAGTTCACGTTGTGGCGAAGTGTTGACCGGGCGCTGCAAACCGGATGCCTGCCCGCTGTTTGGCAAGCAATGTACGCCAGAGAATGCCTTTGGTGCCTTGATGGTGTCCTCGGAAGGGGCCTGCTCGGCTTACTATCAGTATCGCAGGGAGACCGCATAATGCGTGAAGAGAACAACGGGCGGGAAATTACTCTTGCCCATGGTAGCGGTGGCCGCGCCATGCAATCCCTGATTGAAGAACTCATGCTGCCCGCCTTTGCCAATCCGGCATTAAATGCTCGGGAAGATCAGGCCCGAATTTCACTGGATGAGCTTGCCACCTCGGGCGATCGTCTGGCCGTATCGACCGACAGTTATGTTATCGACCCCATTTTCTTCCCCGGTGGTGATATCGGCAAACTGGCGGTCTGCGGCACCGCTAACGACGTGGCCGTCAGTGGTGCCCAGCCGCGTTATCTGAGCTGCGCCATGATCCTGGAGGAAGGGTTGCCGTATGCCACGCTGGAACGCATCGTCCAGTCGATGGCCAGCACGGCGCAGCAGGCCGGGATCCAGATTGTGACCGGCGATACCAAAGTGGTGCCCCGTGGCGCGGCAGACAAAATCTTTATTAATACTACCGGTTTGGGAACCATCCCGGCTGGCGTCAATTGGGGGGCTGCGAACATCCGCCTTGGGGACAGCATTATTGTCAGCGGCACCTTGGGCGATCATGGCGCAACCATCCTGAACCTGCGTGAAGGGCTGGGCCTGGAGAGTGAATTAAGCAGCGATTGCGCGCTGCTGGCTCCGCTGATTGCTCCCTTGTTACCGATTGCCGGAGTGCGAGCTTTACGTGACGCGACTCGTGGCGGCGTAACGGCGGTGCTGCATGAGTTTGCCGCCGCTAGCGGTTGTGGCATGGCGATTTCCGAGGCGGCACTGCCGTTGAAACCGGCGGTGCGGGGAATTTGCGAACTGCTGGGGCTGGATGCGCTCAACTTTGCCAACGAAGGCAAGCTGGTGTTGGTGGTGGCGCCCGAGGCTGAGGCGGAAGTATTGGCTGCTCTGCATCGGCATCCGCTGGGGCGCGATGCGGCGGTGATTGGCCATACCACCGAGCGCCAGCAGGTGAGCCTCACCGGGCTGTTCGGGGTTTCCCGCCGGCTGGATCTGCCGCTGGATGAGCCTTTGCCACGGATCTGTTAGGTGTTTGGCCGTGGGGATTGCCCCTCACCCTAACCCTCTCCCACAGGGAGAGGGGACCGACCGAGTTTGCTTCAGTTGCAGAGAGTCACCTGATCGTGGCTGAGGACAACAGGTCGGTCGCGGTACTTAACCACGGCACCGAATCAGCTCTCTCTCGCAGGGAGAGGGGACCGACCGAGTTTGCTTCAGTTGCAGAGAGTCACCTGATCATGGCTGAGGACAACAGGTCGGTCGCGGTACTCAACCACGGCACCGAATCAGCTTCCTCTCCTTGGGGAGAGGGTTGGGGTGAGGGAGATACAGATTGATCGCTGGACTAACAGGAGAGTCGAGACAACATGGCAGATTTTGAGCCGGAGAATATCGCCAGCAGCAACGGCCTTCGCCTGCGGATTAAGGGCAAGGTGCAAGGGGTCGGATTTCGTCCCTACGTTTGGCTGCTGGCGCGGCGCTTTAACCTGTGCGGCGAGGTCAGCAATGATGGCGCCGGGGTGATCGTCCAGCTATGGCAATCGCCCGCCATAACGGAATTTTTGCGGGTACTGCCGCAAGAGTGCCCGCCTCTGGCGCGGATCGATAGCGTCATTTCTTCACCTTTTAACTGGCCGCAACGGCCAGCGAGTTTCATCATTGCCACTAGCGGTGCAGGGCAAGTGGATACCCATATCGTGGCGGATGCGGCCACCTGCGATGCCTGCCTGGCAGAGCTGAACTCACCGCATAACCGGCGCTATCACTATCCGTTTATCAACTGCACCCACTGCGGCCCGCGATTTACCATCATTCGCCGGATGCCCTACGATCGGCCCAATACCTCGATGCAGCCTTTCCCGCTGTGCCCGCAGTGCCTGGCGGAGTATCAGGATCCTGCCGACCGTCGTTTTCATGCACAACCTACCGCCTGCCCGGAGTGTGGCCCGCAGCTATGGCTCAGCGATGCCGCAGGCAAAACTACTGCCAGCGCCGACGATGCGCTGCAACTGGCCGCTGAGGCGCTGATTGCCGGGCAGATCGTCGCGGTGAAGGGGATCGGCGGTTTTCATCTTGCCTGTGATGCTACCAATTCTGCTGCGGTACAGCGCCTGCGCGCGCGCAAACATCGCCCTGCCAAGCCCCTGGCGGTGATGATGCCGGATACTCACTGGCTGCAACAATGTGCTCAGGTCGCGGAGCCGACGGCACTGTTAAAGCTGTTGCGTAGCCCACCAGCCCCGATAGTGCTGGTAATGGCTCACCCGCAAAGTCCCTTGTGCGGGGAGATTGCGCCGGGGCTCAATGAGGTAGGGGTGATGTTACCGGCTAATCCACTGCAACATCTGCTATTGCAACAGGTAGCGCGGCCATTGGTGATGACCTCCGGCAACCCGGCAGGTAAACCACCAGCTCTGAGCAATCAACAGGCACTGGAAGAACTCGCTGGTGTGGCCGACGTCTGGCTGCTGCATAACCGTGAGATCGTCCAGCGAGCCGATGACTCTCTAGTTCGCTTGACCGGGCAGGGGAGCGAGATGTTGCGCCGGGCACGTGGCTATGTTCCCGATGCGATGCCCTTACCCCCTGGCTTTACCACCCAACCGGCCATTCTGGCACTGGGAGCCGACAGCAAGAATACCTTCTGCCTGCTGTGGGATGACCGGGCGGTAGTCAGCCAGCATCTAGGCTCGCTAGGAGATGAAACCACCCGGCAACAGCAACAACGATTGCTGACGCTTTTTGGCGAAATCTACGGTGTGGTGCCGCAGGCGATCGCCATCGATGCTCACCCCGGCTATCTCAGCCACCAGCAGGGCCAGGCGTTGGCCAATGAGCGGGCGATCCCTTGTGTCACCACGCTGCATCATCATGCCCATCTGGTTGCCTGCCTGGTGGAACATGGCTGGCCGCGCGACGGCGGTAAGGTGATTGGTCTGGCGTTGGATGGGCTGGGATATGGTCTTGGCGGGCAACTGTGGGGCGGTGAATGCCTGCTGGTGGATTATCAGCATTGTGAGTATTTAGGCGGGTTGCCCGCAGTGGCATTGCCCGGGGGCGATGTGGCCGCTCGCCAGCCGTGGCGCAACCTGTTGGCCCAGTTACAGCGTTTTGTCCCCGATTGGCAGACGTTGCCAGAGGCCGCCGCAATCCCTCAACCGCAGGCGACGATCTTACTGCGGGCGGTAGAACGGCAAATCAACTCGCCGTTGGCCTCTTCCGCCGGGCGCTTGTTTGATGCGGTGGCAGCAGCATTGCAGATCGTGCCGCCACAAATTTCCTGGGAGGGGGAGGCTGCCTGCCAGTTGGAGGCCTTGGCATGGCAAAGCCCGCCTCATCAGCCGCCGGTTTCGCTGCCGCTGCTTGGCAATCAGCTGGATCTGGCCACCTTCTGGCGGCAATGGCTGGCCTATGAAGCTCCCCCGGCGCAGCGTGCTTATGCGTTCCATGTTGCCTTGGCCCAGGGTTTTGCCGCACTGGCTAGCCACGCGACAAAGCAATACGGCATCAATACCGTCGTGCTGTCCGGTGGAGTGATGCATAACGCGCTGCTGCGGCAACTATTGATCCAGCAGTTAGACGGATTACAAGTCTTGCTGCCATCCCGTTTACCAGCTGGCGATGGCGGTCTGGCTCTGGGGCAGGCGCTGATTGCCGCCAACCGACTTTCAAGGCAGGCATAAGGATGAATTTATAACGTAATTAACTGTTTTTATGAGTAAAACCACCACCTTCATTCACAGGAAAACTTAGGTATTCATTATGCGTATTAATGTCAAAGCTGTGGCTGTATCCCTACTGGCGCTGTTCCCCATGCTGGCCTTTGCTCATGTGGGCCATGACGGCGGCGCGCATCACGTATTAAGCTTTACCGAAGGCTTTATCCATCCGCTGACCGGGATGGATCATCTGGTCGCCATGGTTCTGGTGGGTATCTGGAGCGCCATGAATACCAAGCAGTGGTGGCTGGCGCCGCTGGCATTTGCTTGTTTGCTGCTGACCGGCGCGTTGGTTGGCATGGCGGGCGTCACCGTACCTGGCACTGAATTTATCGTTGCCGCCTCGCTGCTGGGCATAGGTGTGATGGTTGCCTTACAGCTGAAACTGTCGGCGATAACGGGCGCGTTGATTATTGGCGCTTTTGCCATTTTCCACGGCCTGGCCCACGGTGCGGAGCTTTCCCATTCGGTGGCGGCGCTTTCCGGTATGGTGATGGCAACGGCGCTGCTGCACGTGGCGGGGTTGGGTATCGGCTATCTGATGGCATCTTCGTCTACGCACAGTGGCTGGGCGCGGGTGATTGGCGGCGGCTCATCGCTGCTGGGGCTCGGCCTGCTCAGCGGTGTGATCTGAGTCTATCAATCTATTAACCCTAGTTTGCTGGCAGTGACTTTGCGATAGCTGCCAGCAGTCTCCCCTGTTGATCTCAAAAAATAACAAGCGGCTGGATTTGTGCCAATTTTATCGTTAGATTCCCTGCTAGCTATGTGCGCTTGATACTGTGCTGTCGCACAACTTTTAACCACATGAGTTAATTAAAAAATTACAGGGAATATTGCTATGAACAGGGTGATAGGCGTACTGGCGTTATGCCTGGTTTCTTTTTCTTCTCTGGCCGATTGCCAGCCCCTCCTAGCCGATCTGGCTAAACCCTTCGCCGCCAAAGTGAGCATGAATACCGAGCTGTCCACCTGTAAGGTGTGGCCCTATGCCCCGGATAAAACCATTGCGGTACTGATGCTGGAACCCAAGGAAGAGGCCCAACTCGATTTTACCGACTTTGACGTCGCCGTTTTGGTGGTTGATAGCCAGACCGGCAAGGTGCTGGCTAGCAAATATCATCCAAGGGCGATTATGGATGATGCCATCTACACCAGTAGCGTGACCATCGACACCGCGCGCTATCAATTATCTCCGGCGATACGCGCCTTCGGGGTGCGTTTTATCCACCGGGGCTCCTCCTCGGTCAATCCCCTTAGCATCGAACGCCTTAACCTCTATACCCTGCAGGATCGGCAAGTCAATCTGGTGCTCAACAATCTCACCATGAATGAATATAGCGGTGAGTGGGATGGCCAGTGTGCCGGGGATTTTGCCACGACTCATCGCGCATTGGCGCTTGGCAAGAACGCACACAACGGCTTCCAGGATCTGCAACTACAGACGATGGCGACGCATAAGGAAGCCAGCAAAAAAGGGGAGGACTGCGTGGAAAGCAACAGCATCGTTGCCAAGACTCGCGTCGAGCTCAAGTTCGATGGTAAAGCCTATCCCGTAGAGCAGGATAAGTTGCTCGAACATCGTTTTTAATCCGTGCCTGGTCGTTAGCAACCATGAAAAAAATCTGCTTCTATGAGCTGTCCTTTATCCGCCACAATCTCAACGCGCCCAGCGAAAGTAAGCTACGGCGCATTTTGGCCGGGGACAAGGTGTTCTATACCTACAGCAAACAGTTTGTTGATGCCAAAGTGTTATACCGTTTGGTATCGGGGGATCGTGTGTATATCGGTGCCCATCAGTTGGCTGATGGCAGCTACTGGCTGCATTGGCTGGTTTCGCCTGAAAAGGGGGAGCTACAACCGAAGCTGGCCGACCTTAGCAAACCGGCTGCGTTGATGAAGCTGGTGGGCGCGATCATAGTGATGACGCTCTCAGCAGTGGGTTATTTCCAGTTGCTGAATATCTGGGTGATGGTGCTACTGCTTTTTGTTTTCATCTTTGGTTGCTGGTGGTTCGTGGCTTCGTTTCATACGCTGATGGTGGGAACCAGCCGTCACACGCGTAGGTTGTTAAAAGGGCTGGAGAGCGTCAAACAAGGCGACACTTCCCTTTGCATTACCACCACCGAATCATTAACCGAGCCGGGAGGCGGTGCGCCTTCACTACAGGCCAGCAAAGAATTGGCTAACGATCTGGATGCGCTGCTGCCGAATGATTTGCTATTGGCCGATAAAGTCACCTTGACCAGCGTGAGCGGAGAGGCTGCCGATGTTAGCGCCCGCCGCGATTTTACCGGCGGAGGCAAAAGCCGCCGGGATTTTATCGAGTACCAATTTAGCTGCAATGGAGAGCGGTTCTCATTTCGTAGCGGAATTAACTCGCTGATGGAAGACCTTAATCCGCTGTTCTATCGGCAACATCCGTTCTTCCTGGCGGCCGAAGATCCGCTGATGTTGGTGGTCAATCAGCAAGATAATGCGGTGCTGGGCCTGTGTAATGAAAGGGATGGCAGCGCCTATCTCAAGCTCGGCGGGATTGCCGTTTCTTTTCACCAGCTCAAGCTGATGTATAAAGTGATGTTTGGCTGCTGCTGTTTTTTACTGGTGATGCTGGTGTTTTTCACCCTGCATGATTGGTGGGAGCAGGGCAGTGTGCCGGATAAGTGGGACTGGCTGGACGCCGCAGTCATGTTTTATGACTTTGCTCTGATGAGCATCATGATTTTCTGCGTGTTCATGCTGTTGGTGGAGGTCTGCACTTGGATAACGCGCAGGAACTCGCTCAGTGCGGCGCGCTTTGTCTTTGCCCGCCAACTGTTGGTATTGTTTAAAAAACGCAACGGTGGCAAAGCCTATATTCAGGAAGTCCCCTGATGTTCAGCAATAGCCTAACGCGCATCATCCTGCTGGCACTGGGGCTTATCATTTCCTGGATGCTGTTTTATATCGACAGCTTTGCCGGGTTTGCCCCCGACTGGCAGTGGCAGCGAAATTATCAGGCAGAACGTCCTGCGGTAGTTATGAGTGGGGAACGCCTGAGCAGTTTTCAACAAGGGATGCTGTTGACGGGTATCAGCGATGTAATAAATACACGGATCACGAATATTGAGCGTGACCAGAATACGCTGATCTATCACTATGAAAATTCGGTGCAGATCGATGTGCTGGCAGACATTGCTCCCCCTTTGTTAAACCTGCAGATATCCCCTGATACCACCATGTTACGTTTGATGCTGGAGGCTAAGGTTGGCCGTGGAACAATCCGGCACCGGAGCTATGATGACAGCGCCACGATCCCGGTCAGCCAACTCATCATCGAAGAGAATGGCAAGCTGCGCGTCAGCGCCCGTTTTTTGGGCTACGTGGCTGAGCAACAGTGTGATGCTCAGGGGCATTGCCTGGTGGTGTTCGGCGCCCGTTCTTATAGTAAAGATGCCGTATTTTATTCTGCCGATGGTGGGCGTAACTGGTGTTGGTTACCCCAGTGGCAAGCCCCCGGTGGTAACCAGACTTATCAGCTTTTGGGGCTCTCTGGAGCGCAGAGCGTGCTGCTGGTTCAACAGGGTAAACTCTACCGGTCGGACGATCTCGGCCAGCATTGGCAACAGGTATTCGATCTGGTCAGGTTGTTAACGGAACGCGGGATCGACCCTGCTCTCTATGCGGCCAGTTGGTACTATAACGGCGGCGATCGGGTGATAGTCAGTAATCAGCCCCATAATACCGGGGAACAGGATCGGTTAACTGCTTCATTGCTGCTTGATTTCAATCTGAAATCAGCTCAAATCCAGTCCAGCCAGTGGGTGGGCGGAGATATCGTTGCGGCCGATATCAGCCCGCAAGGGGATTTTGATTTTGTCTTACGCCAGCGGCCACGGTGGCTTTATAGCCTGAACCGGTTGCGGGAGAATGGCGCGCTGCAACCGCTGCTGGAAACCGGTAAAAAAGCCTTAGGCACGCTTTATGCGGGTAATGATCTGCTGATGATGGAGAAAGCGTTCAACGACCCGCTGCATATGACAGTCTCTACCGATGGCGGCCAGCACTGGTTCAGAATGAAAAAACTGCCTGATAGCTATAACTATCGCGTGCAGTTTGATCGCTGGCGTAACCGCCTGTTCCGCTTTCCAGCCCATGATTTCGATTACCCTAAGTTGGGCAATAGCGACGGCCTGGTGTATGAGACAACCACTCCGCCGTAATTGCCATACTGCATCCGTTCCGATAATCAAAGATTAACGTTTGATGCCTAAAAACTCCTGCGCCTTAGCCTTCCTCCAGTACCTGTTGCAGCGCGGCTATCAGCCTGCGGTTGGCCGCTTCGCTCTTGATCGCCACCCGATAATAGTCGGTGGAAAGGCCAGGGTAGTTGGCACAGTGGCGGATCAAGATGCGGTGCTGCAACAACGCCTGTTGGAGATCGTAGCCGGGGCGCAGGCAGCGTAGGAAAATATAGTTCGCTGCCCCTGGCCAGATACGCAAGTGCGGCAAGGCTATCAGCGCGTCAAACAACCAGGCACGCTGCTCGGCCAGCCATTGGTGGGTTTGCTGGATGTAATCGAGATCGTCAAGGATCACTTCGCCTGCCAGTGCTGCATAGGCATTGATGGTCCAGGGCTCGCGCTGCTGTTTCATCTGTTGCAGGCCAGCGCGATCGCTGCTGACCAGATAGCCGAGCCGCAGCCCGGGAATGGCGAAGAATTTGGTTAATGAACGCAGAATGTAGAGGCGTGAATAGTCCGCCATTTGTGGGATCAGCCCCGGCGCATCTGGCAGAAAGTCGATAAAGGCTTCATCAACGATCAACGCAATATTGTGCTGGCGACAACAGGCGACAATGGCCTGCAATAGCGCGGGGTCTGGCATCAGCCCGGTCGGATTGTTGGGGGTAGCCAGGAACAGGCAGTCCGGTTGGCGCTCGGCCAGCACCTGTAGCAACCGCTCATCGGGCTGAAATCCACCGGCTTCATCCAGCGGGAAGTCCTCGATCTGGCAGTCAATCCGCTGCAATGCCCGGCGGTATTCGGCAAACCCAGGCGTTAGGAGCAGCGCCGTGCGGGGGCGTAGCCGGTTCACGATGGCGTAAATCAGCTCGGTGGCCCCGTTGCCTGCCATGATATTTTCCGCCGGGCAGTGATGACCCCCTGCCAATGCTGCATGCAGACGCCGGTATTCAACGTCGGGATAGCATTCGGCGCTGGTCAGATGCTCGATAATCGCCACCTTCAGGCTGGCCGGCATGCCCAATGGATTGATATTGGCGCTGAAATCAATAATCTCGGCCGGATCCAGGCCGCTTTTCAACGCCATTTCCAGTACGTTACCACCATGTTCACTCACGGTTTTGCTATTCCCCCTGTCAAGTTTGCGTGCAGGATAACACAGGGTAATCGCCGTTGATCCGGCGTAAACCAAACCTGTCGCTCTGGTGAATGCCAGATCTTGGCGTGTATTCGCGAGATCAACAGGTTATTATGGCATGGCGATTGTCGAGGCTATCGAGATGATAACTAAGCGATAAATTGAAGCGTTGCGTTTATTGAAGCGAAAACGTGGTAATTAACCGAATTATTGCCAACTGGATAACCCACACCCTGAACGATAACAGGTTGTGGTTGGGAAGGGGGTGTAACTCCCCCGCAGCCCCCGCTGCTGTGATGCCGACGAGTCCACTGCGCCACTGATCTGAGGATTGGGAAGGGAGTGGATAAGGATGACGCTAAGCCAGAAGACCGACCAGTTGGTCACACATTCAACACCTTCGGTGGGAAGGGGGTTGTCATGAGATACGAGCAGCTATGTTGCACCGCTTGGTCGTATCCTGTTGACACCCAAATCCCGCCCGAGAGGTCGGGATTTTTTTATGCCATTAACCCACCATCAGGCTTCGATAAGGTGCGCGCCATGACGCTGCTAGCCTGGTTCGCGGCCTTTCTGCTCGACAGTCTGTTAGGGGACCCGCCACACTGGCCGCATCCGGTGCGCTGGATCGGTAACCTGATCACGGCGCTACAGCGCGCGATCCGCCGGATTTGCCATAGCGAGAGGGCGCTAAAACTTGGCGGCGGGCTGCTGTGGCTGGGCGTCGTTGGGTTGGTTTGGCTGGTGAGTTGGAGCTTTTTAACGCTGATGCAGCATATCCACCCGTGGTTGGGCTGGTTGGCGGAAGTCTGGCTGATTTATACCCTGCTCGCCGGGCGCTGCCTGGAACAGGCGGCCATGGAGGTTCACCGGGCACTGCAAAGTGCCGATCTTGAGGAGAGCCGCCGCAAGCTGTCGTGGATTGTCGGGCGGGATACCTCACAACTGGAAGAGCCGCAAATCACCCGGGCGGTGGTGGAAACGGTGGCGGAAAACAGCGTGGATGGCGTAATTGCGCCGCTGTTCTTTTTACTGATCGGTGGGGCACCGTTGGCAATGGCGTATAAAGCGGTTAACACTCTCGATTCAATGGTGGGCTATAAAACGCCGAAATACCGCGCCATCGGCTATGTGTCGGCGCGGATGGATGACTTCGCCAACGGGTTACCCGCCCGGCTTAGCTGGCTACTGCTGAGCTGTGCGGCCCGGATGCACGGATTGGACTATCGCCAGGCGTTACGTATCGGCTGGCGCGATCGCTATCAGCATACCAGCCCCAACTGCGCCTGGTCGGAAGCGACCGTGGCTGGAGCGCTGGGAGTGCGGCTTGGCGGTCCTAACAACTACTTTGGTCAGCGGGTCGAAAAGCCGTGGATCGGTGAGGCTCGGCGGGAGATCGAGCTGGCAGATATTCCACGCAGTACGCGTCTGATGATGACGGCCTCGCTGTTGGCTCTGCTGCTGTTTGCAGCGTTACGCCTGCTATGGCTTGGCGCTTGAAATAATAATGGTTTGCGCGGCTCAGCTAGCGCGACGCGGAGAACATGTGATGAAACGGTGTGTGATGGTGCAGGGAACCGCATCTGATGTGGGTAAAAGCGTGCTGGTGGCCGGCCTGTGCCGGATCTTCATGCAGGATGGTTATCGCTGTGCGCCGTTCAAATCGCAGAATATGGCGCTCAACTCTGGCATTACCGCCCGTGGCGAAGAGATGGGCCGGGCGCAGATCTTTCAGGCCGAGGCCGCCGGTATCGCACCCGATGTGCGAATGAACCCGGTACTGTTGAAACCGACCAGCGATTGCCAGGCACAGGTGGTGCTGATGGGCAAAGTGGCCTGCAATATGGACGCAGTCAGTTATCACGAGTATAAGCCGCAGTTGCAGCAACAAATCAGCGAGGTGTATCACAGCCTGGCCAGCGGTTACGACATCATGGTGCTGGAGGGGGCGGGTAGCCCGGCAGAAATCAACCTGCGCGACCGCGACATCGTCAATATGGGCATGGCGGCGATTGCCGATGCGCCAGTACTGTTGGTGGCCGATATCGATCGCGGCGGGGTATTTGCCGCCATTTATGGCACGCTGGCACTGCTAGAACCGGAAGAAAAAGCTCGGGTGAGAGGGGTGATCATCAATAAATTCCGTGGTGATATTGCCTTGCTCTATTCGGGCTTGGAGCAGATTGAGGCGCTGACCGGTGTGCCGGTGCTGGGCGTGATGCCCTGGTTGAATATCGATCTGGAAGATGAGGATGGTGTGGCGTTGCAAAATGGCAAATATGCCCCGACAGGCAGTAGCCATGAGCTGGACATCGCGGTGGTACAACTGCCCTATATGTCCAACTTTACCGATTTTAATGCCTTGGCGGCCCAGCCGGACGTAGGGCTGCGCTATGTTTCGCACCCGGCGGCGCTGGCCGGTGCCGATCTGATTATCCTGCCGGGTAGCAAAAATACCCTGGGGGATCTGCAGTGGCTACAGCACAGCGGGTTGGCGGCGGCGTTACAGGATCAGCACCGGGCCGGAGTGCAGATCGTGGGTATTTGCGGCGGCTACCAGATGCTCGGTAAGCACATTATTGATGGCGTGGAGTCCGGTGTGGAACAGATGGCGGGTTTGGGCTTGCTGGATGTCACCACCCGCTTCGCACCGCAAAAAGTCACTACGCAGGTGACAGCACAATGTGAGCCTGGGTTGCCCGGCCTCTGGTCTGGCTGTGGCGAGCAGGATGTCGTTGGTTATGAAATCCATATGGGCACCACCCAGCTTGGCTCAGAGGCTACGCCTTTCTCCCGCCTTTCCCTACGCAATGGGCAGCCGGATAGCGCCTTCGACGGTGCAGTGAACCCCACCGGTAACGTGCTGGGCAGCTATATCCATGGCTTATTCGACAGCGCGCCTTTTTGCCGTGCGCTGCTAAACCAATTGCGCCAGCGTAAAGGGCTAGCGGTTTACGACGGCCCGGATTTCGATTATGCCGATTACAAGCAGCAACAGTTTGATCTGTTGGCCGATAAGATGCGGGAACATATTGATATGGATAAAATTTACCGCTTGATGACCGAGCACCAGCAAACGGAGGCACAATGATCCTGATCACCGGCGGAGCACGCAGCGGCAAAAGTTCGCTGGCCGAAAGGTTAGCGAGCGGTGTCAGTGACCGGGTGTTGTATATCGCCACCTCGGTGGTCACCGATGAGGAAATGGCCGAACGGATCAAGCTGCATCGCCAAGCCCGGCCCGCTCATTGGCGTACCTGGGAGGGGAGCCAGCAACTGGCCAGTGTGATCGACCAACAGGCGGGGGCGGGAGATGCGGTGATCCTGGAGTGTATTACCACGCTGATCGCCAACCTGATGTTTGACCTGACCGGGGAGACGCCGGTGGAAAGCATCGATTTTGCCGTGGTTGAAACGGCAATCCAACGGCAGATCGATGATCTGCTGGCCGCCTGCGCCCGCAGTCCGGCGGCGATCTATCTGGTCACCAATGAACTGGGGATGGGCATCGTGCCGGAAAACCGTTTGGCACGACACTTCCGTGATATTGCCGGGCGTGTTAACCAGCGTTTGGCCGCCGCCGCCGAGTCGGTGCTATTGGTGATTTCTGGTATTGAGGTCAAGATCAAATGAGTCTGCGACTATTTTGGGCCACCCTGCAACTGATGACGCGTATCCCGCTGCCCGCCAGTTGGACACAGGGATTGGCGATGGATAATTACCAGCGCGGCATCGTCGGTTTCCCTTTGATTGGCCTGATCGTGGGTGCAATCGGTGGGGCCGTCTTTACCCTGTTGGCCTCCTGGTGTGGGGTGCCGCTGGCGGCATTGGGCTACGTGCTGGCATTGGCTCTGGTTACCGGCGCCTTTCACCTCGACGGATTGGCCGATACCTGTGATGGCGTGTTCTCGGCCCGCACCCGGGAAAAAATGCTGGAGATCATGCGTGACAGCCGCCTTGGTACCAATGGGGGGTTGGCGCTGATCTTTATCGTCGTGGCCAAAGTGTTGGTGATCAGCGAACTGGCACTGCGTGGGGTACCGATGTTGGCCACGTTGGCGGCAGCGGGAGTGGCCTGCCGGAGCCTGGTGGTATTGATGATGTATCGCCAGCCTTATGCCCGTGAAGGTAACGGGCTGGGGAACCTTTACATTGGCAAGATCAGCGGGGGGCAAACGCTGTTCACTCTGGCGCTAGGGGCCGCTTTGGTCGCCTTGTTAGGGCAGGGGCTGTTTGCGCTTGGCTGTGCGCTGATCGCCGTGCTGTTGCTGCGGGCCTATCTGCGCCGCCGTCTGGGCGGGCAAACGGGCGACACCCTGGGGGCGGCGATAGAAATTGCCGAATTGATCTTCTTACTGGCACTGCTGTGAGTGGGCGTTATGCGGCTATTTTTGGTACGACACGGGCAAACGGCGGCGAATCGACAGGGCGTATTTTGTGGCATGACCGATATACCGTTGACCGAGCAAGGTGAACAGCAGGCCAGGCAGATCGCACAATGGCTGGCCGAGGTGCCTTTTACCCAGGCGATCAGCAGTGAGTTACTACGTGCCCGGCATACCGCCGAGATTGTGATTGGGCAGCGGGAACTGGCGATCCAACCTGACGGCGGCTTTAACGAAATGAATTTTGGTGACTGGGAAATGTGCCATCACCAGGATTTGCAGCAGCAGGATAGTGCAGCCTGGGCCGACTGGGTGGCGGATTGGCAGCGAGCCTGCCCGCCAGCGGGGGAGTCCTTTCCACTGTTTTCCCAGAGGATTAGCCTGCAGGCCCAACGTCTGCTGGACGAACAGGGCGATGGCGATCGTCTGCTGGTGGCGCACCAAGGCTCCCTGAGCCTGTTGCTGGCAGGGTTACTAAAGCTGCCTGCCTCCGGGATGTGGCACTTCCCGTTTACCCAGGGAGCCTACAGCGTGGTGGAACTCAACCAGGGGTTTGTCACGCTAAAGGTATTTAACAGCCAGGCTCATTGGCAGCCTGCAAGTAGAGAATAAAGTATGCAAACATTGTCATCGTTAATCGACCTGATTAAGCCGTTGGACGCGGCTGCCATGCAACAGGCAGCGGCAAAGATTGATGGCCTGCTTAAGCCACCGGGCAGCCTTGGCCGCCTGGAACAGTTGGCAACCCAACTGGCCGGGATGCGCGGTTTTAGCGGGATGGTCGCCAGCCGCAAGCAAATCATCGTCATGATGGCCGATCACGGCGTTTATGCCGAAGGGGTAGCGGTGTCACCGCGTGAAGTAACGGTGATCCAGGCGCTGAATATGGTGAAAGGCAATACCGGCGTCTGCGTATTGGCGGCCAATGCCGGTGCCGAGGTGAAGCTGGTGGATGTTGGCATCGACAGCGAACCCTTGCCGGGCCTGATCGACATGAAAGTTGGGCGCGGCAGCGGCAACATTGCGCGTGGTGCGGCAATGACGCGCCAGCAGGCGGAGGAGTTGCTGTTGGCCACGGCTCAATTGACGCTGGAACAGGCGGCGCTTGGGGTGAAGCTGTTTGGCGTTGGTGAGTTGGGGATGGCTAATACTACGCCAGCCGCTGCGTTAGTTAGCGTCTTTACCGGCCGCGATCCGCAGGAAGTAGTCGGCATTGGGGCCAATTTCCCCAGCGATCGTTTGCACCACAAGGTGGACGTGGTGCGTCGGGCGATTGAGGTAAATCAGCCGGATACCCAAGACGCGTTGGACGTGTTGGCGAAGCTGGGTGGATACGATCTGGTAGGAATGGCTGGCGTGATGCTGGGGGCTGCTGCGGCCGGCTTGCCGGTGATCCTCGATGGTTTTCTCTCATATTCTTCCGCGCTGGCGGTTTGCGGCATTGCGCCTCAGGCTCGGGATTACCTGTTGCCGTCCCATTTCTCTGCGGAGAAGGGCGCGGCTGCCGCACTCGAGCACCTGCAATTGGCACCTTATCTGCATCTGGATATGCGGCTGGGGGAGGGCAGCGGTGCCGCCATTGCCATGCATATCGTGGATGCGGCCTGCGTGATGTTTAATCAGATGGGATCGTTGGCGGACAGTAATATCGTTATTCCCGGTAACGCGACCTGAACGGCTGATACCACCACCAAGATTTTACCTTGTAGGGACGCCGCCCGCTTAGCTAGGGTCGAACATATGCTCGACCCTGTTAATTCGACAAATTAAGCAGTTTGCAGGTTGGTTGCACGGCCAAACAGGCGTTTAAACAGCCAGTAAATCACGCTGGCTGCCAGCAGTGAGTTAATGGTTGGCACGCCCCATTCCGTCACCAGGCCGATCACGCTACCGACAATGCTGGCGATAATCGCTGCCCAGCCGATGAGTGGCGTTTCCTGCGGCAGTTGGCCGAGCTGGCGGCTGGCGTCCAGCGCATCGCGGTGGCTGCGCAGCACGAAATAATCCACCAGCATGACGCCGAGGATCGGTGGGAATACCACGCCCAGCACGGTCAGGAAATCCACAAACCGATCCAGGATCCCCAGAACCGAAAGCAGCGTGCCCAACAGACCGATAATCACCGTGGTCGCGGTATATTTCAGCTTTTTACCGGTGATCCCTTCAACCGCATTCACCACGCCCAAGGACGACGAATAGAGGTTCAGATCGTTAACGCGCAGGGTGGAGAATACCACCACCAACAAACCGATACCGCCCGCACTCTGAGCCATGATCGTCACCACGTCTGCGGTGCCGAGCGTTTTGGCAATAAAAATCGCCAGGCCGTTAACCACGAATTCACCGGCAATAATGGTCAGCAGCGTAATGCCAAACACGTGGCGTTTGTTTTTGGAGTAACGGGTCAGGTCAGGGGTCATCAGGCTGGCAACAATGGCACCGCCAACGACGATGGTGATGCCCGCGCTGATGGTCAATGCGTCCCCCATCGGTGCCAGCAGAATGGCCTCATGCAGTTTCTGCCCGGAGAGGACGTGATAGGAAATAAAGAACACCAGCAGGATAAACAGCGGCACAGCAATACGAGCTGTGATGCGCAGCGCTTTAAAACCAAAAGCGACCAGCACCGTCAAAAACAGGCCGGAGAGTGAGGCCGACAGCGGGAAGCCCAGGCGATCGCCCAAGGCGAAGTTAAGCGATTTGGCAAAGATGGCGTTCTGAATGCCAAACCAGCCCAACAGGCTGACGGCCACTACCAGGCCGATAAGCACCGAGCCTATACGGCCAAAGCCACACCAGCGAGCCAGCAGGCTGCCGGAAATACCTTCTCTCATCCCGGCCAAACCTAGCCCAAACGTCACGACCCCAAAAATCAAGCTGCCAATCGAGATGGCGATAAAGGCATCGGTCAGGGTCATTGAGTTGCCCAACACGGCACCCAGCATAAACTGGTCCAAGGCCGTTAGCATACCCATATGCACGATGGCGACGCTGAGGAAGGAGACCCTCTTATCCTGCGGTACCCGGCTCAGTGGGTAGTCTTCAATTTTAATCACGATAATCTCTCGTTAACGTTTAAATAAATTGGATGCCTTTTTCAATCAGGCGTACTGGAATGTAGCTGTCCAAGTTCACCTGTTTGCAATACTCTTCGAACTGCTGGAGCGTATGCACATCGGCTTTTTGGTAGATGTTGTAGATTCTATTTTCTATGGTTTTATTGCTGACGTCATATAACCTGGCAATCTCTTTGTTGGTGTAGCGTTGCAGCATTAAAAATATGATGTCCAGCTCCGACTGGGTAAAAATCTGGATGCTGACTTCGGTGGTTAATATGCTGGGCTTTTGCTGGTTGATATATTTTAGCGGTGAAAAACTGTCCAGCGGACGGGCGTTCCACATGGTGCCAACCAGCTCTTCCTTGTCATTATAAATAGGCAGTTTTTCGCTGATAAAGGGGACCAGGCTGTCGCTGCCGTACCAGAAGTGCGTCTCGATAACGGCTACGCGATCCCGCGTTCCTTCGGTTTTCCTGTCGTGTTCTTGCAAGTCGGGGGCAAACTCTGCCCAATCGGCGGGGAACTCGGCATCAAGCTTGCCCGCAATATCGAAATTGAGAGGTGTGTTGGTATAAAGATAGGCCGCCTTATTCATATAAATATGGCGTGAAGATAAATCTTTAATGCCCCAAGGCTCATTTAAATGTTCCATCATGGTGATGAGACCTTTTAAATATAATTCATTGCTCTGCCAAAATGAATCCATTTGAACCCCTCATACTTCAGCGCTATCAGATGTTTTTCGCTAAATAGATGCGAGTATGGCGGTGCGCATAACCCGCTAAGTTGCCATACGGCTGGTACCCCAGTTTTTCGTAAAACGCCTGCGCCTGAAAACTGAAGGTATCGACATAGGCCATATGGCAACCGCGCTTGACGGCTTCCTGTTCTGCCCGCAGCATCAGATCACGGCCGTAGCCTTTTTTACGATACTCGTCGCCCACCCACAGGTACTGGACTTCTAATCCACCCCACCAGGTTCTGGCAACCAGCCCGGCCACAATCTGCCCGCGATCGTCGGTGACGGTCAGGAATAACGGATGAATATCTACCGCATCATACTGATGGTTGTGCGCCCAGAGGCTGTCAATCACGAACTCTTCATCCTGCGGATTTGGAGTGTCCGTTACGTTAATCTTCATGGTCAATCTTTCCTTTTCATGCTAATAATTCAAATGTTCATTAAGGTCTCTGTATTGATTAGCTTTTGTTAACATTTATTGTCAATGATTACAAGGGTGTTTTTCACCTGTTTTCCTGGTGGCAAAAAATGGGTATGTTGTTGGTAAGAGAAGGGAATAATTGACCTTTCTCAAGAGTATACCGAATAGAGAATATTGTGCTTCACCAGGGATACGCCCTTTAGGGCAGAGGATAGTGACAAGAGCAAGCTAACTTGCCAACCGCACTATGCCTCACTGAACATGTAGTAAGATTTACCATCACTTTGCAGTAATGCATTGCGCAAAGTAGCGGATTAAACTCCGCTACTTTGCCGCAAAATCCGTGCCTTTATCGTATAATTACCTGTTAAGCACCGCGTTTCGTGGTGCTCCTCGCTTCAAGTGGCCCCACTGAGGTATTATGACTGAGCGACCGATTTCGCGGCCAGCTCGCAACAGGTGAGAAAGTATTGATGGCATTATGAAAACACTTAAGCCGCGCCGCCCTCATGGGCGGTGGATCTATTACATTCTGCACGAAGATATTCTGTGGCCATGCCCAGTCAAATGGGAGTGGGAAGAGAATTTCGAGGCATGGTTGCCTTTTTACTACTCGCCCACCTTGGAGTTTGTGGCAGGCGATCCGGCGAAAGCCGTCAAGGTGACGAAACCCCAAACGCCCGGCTTGCAGCCGAAACGCCTGGAGTACGCTTGATTCGGGTATGCCCGATGATTATTCAACCCATCCCTGAATGCCGATACTCGCCAAGCCTTGCTATCCGGCCTGAAGTAATCCATCCCTGACGCATCGCCGTTTTTCTGGCGGAACTCAATTGAGTAAATCGTGAACGGTGCGGCGCACGTAGTGGGTCATCTGCGCCAGGTCTTCGGGCGCAACCGGGCCACCGCCAGCCAAGACGACCTGTTGCTCGATCTGGGTGATCTCTTGCTCAACCCGGTTGGCGATTTGCACCTTGACGATCTTGTCTACCGATGACAGCAGAACCTTCAGTACCACTTTCAGCGCAATGTTTTCGCAGAATGAATCGTAGGAGTGGGCTGTTGGCGGCGCTTCTACCGCCGGTGGCGGCATGCGTGGGGCCATAGCCTTGAAACTGTCTACATTTTCAATAATAAGATCCATGTCTCTTATTAGTTCATCAAAATCTTTAGACACTGACTTATTTCCCTTTGCAGTACGCAAAAAATAGAACGCCTGGCTTTGGTTGGCTGACAGGCGGACACAGCTTGAATCGACCGGACGTTCAACGGGTGAGCGGTAGGCTGGTCGGCATTTTAACCCTGCTCGGGTTCCGCAAACAAGATAGGGATGATTGATGGTTTGCCTTCTATGTATAACTGCTAGTGATGGTTTTTCGCTGTCTATACAAAGTGTATTGCCGCCTGGAGCTCTGATAACCGGTGCCCTATGATAAAAAATGCGAAGGGTATTCAGATAAACGCTTAGACCGCAACCCGACAAGCGCTGCACAGGCTAAACTTGAGGGGCAGATATTCACACAGGGAGGAGATATGGAACCCGAACGTGGCATTAAGCGAGTGATACTTTCTGATGGCGCTATCAAACATGTGGTGGTGGAAGACGCTATGGGCAACGAGCGCACCCTGGCTGCCGTAGATTACATCTCTGAGGGGATACAGCCGCCGTTGGAAACGCTGCCGGAAGTCCCGGCCCAGGAAGAGTAAAAAGACCCAGGAGGATGGGTTGTCAACCCTCGGCACCGGGCGGCGATTGCTGCTGCCAATCCGGCACGATATTGCCCATTGCTAGCCTTTTCCCCATACTGGCAGAAATTGTGTATTTTATTGCACCCAGCAGGAAGGGCAAGTCAGTGTCAACGGTCAAGAAAAACTCTACTCCCGCGCTGTTTCTGAAAATCAAACCCCAGGAGGCCGTGCTGGTCCTTATCACCATGCTCTGGGGCGGCACCTTTTTGGCCGTGCATCAGGCGATGCTGGTCAGCGGGCCATTCTTTTTTGTCGGGCTACGTTTTGGCACCGCGACGTTGGCGCTGGTGCTGTTTTCTCTGCGTTCGCTGCGGGGGATGACCTGGTACGAAATCAAGGCCGGGGTGTTTATCGGCACCTCGATCATGTTCGGCTATGGCCTGCAAACCATGGGGCTGCAAACCATTACCAGCAGCCAGTCGGCATTTATTACCGCCATGTACGTGCCGATTGTGCCGTTATTGCAGTGGTTAGTCCTTGGCCGTATGCCGGGGATTATGTCCTGGATTGGCATTCTGCTGGCCTTCGTCGGGCTGATGCTGTTGAGTGGGCCAAGCAGTTCCAGCCTGGCATTCAGCGGCGGTGAATTCCTGACGTTGGTCAGTGCGCTGGCGATCGCTATCGAGGTGATTTTAATCGGTGCTTTTGCGGGCAAGGTCAATGTGCGGCGGGTGACCATTGTACAGTTGGCTACTGCGTCGTTGTTATCGTTTTTGATGATGGCTCCTACCGGGGAGTCGGTTCCGGCGTTTTCCAACTATCTGCTTTACAGCGCGGTAGGGCTGGGGATCGCCAGTGCGGTGATCCAACTGACGATGAACTGGGCACAACGCAGCGTTTCACCTACCCGTGCCACGGTGATTTATGCCGGTGAACCGGTATGGGCTGGGATAGTCGGCCGTATCGCCGGTGAGCGTTTGCCTGGGTTGGCGCTGATTGGCGCAGGGTTGATTGTGCTGGGGGTGATTGTCAGTGAGTTGCGTATTCGGCGTAAACCAAAGCCAGTAGAGTTGACATAGGGGCGGGCGCTGCATGCCGCAACTGTAAAAACGCCGCGTGAGAACGCGGCGTTGTAATAACTAGGGTTAGGCCGCCTTCTTACGGCGCACAAACTGATAACCGATCCCCAGAATGATAAACCACAGCGGCGTGACGACCAGCGCCTGGCGTGTGTCCTCGCGCAGCGTCAGCAGCACCAGCACGAATGCGAAGAACGCCATGCATACCCAGCACATCAACTTACCGGCAGGCATCTTGTAGATCGATTTCTGGTGCAGTGCCGGGCGTTGCTTACGGTAGACCAGATACGAGCACAGGATGATGGTCCAGACGAACATGAACAAAATGGCCGACACGGTGGTGACCAGCGTGAATACGGTCATGACGTTCGGGATCAGATAGATTAGCACCACGCCGCCCAGCAGACAGATACAAGAGAAGGTCAGGCCGTTTGCCGGTACCGCACGCTTGGACAGGTTGGCAAAGGATTTAGGCGCATCGCCTTCCTGCGCCAGGCCGAACAGCATACGGCTGGTGGAGAACACGCCACTGTTGGCGGAAGAGGCGGCAGAGGTCAACACCACGAAGTTGATCACGCTGGCTGCGGCTGGCAAACCAATCAGTACGAACAGCTCGACGAACGGGCTCTTATCGGCCACCACCGAGTTCCAAGGCGTTACCGACATGATCACGATCAGCGCGAAAACGTAGAACATGATAATGCGGATCGGGATGGAGTTGATGGCGCGTGGCAGCACTTTTTCCGGATCTTTGGTTTCGGCCGCGGTGGTTCCCACCAGCTCGATACCCACAAAGGCAAACACCGCAATCTGGAAACCGGCAAAGAAGCCGCTAATGCCTTTCGGGAACATGCCGCCGTCATTCCATAAGTGGGAGAAGGAGGCTACGCTGCCGGTTGGGGATTCGAAGTGCATCGCCACCATCACCAGACCGGCGATGATCAGGCCCACTATCGCGACGATTTTGATCATCGCAAACCAGAACTCCATCTCACCGAACATTTTCACCGTTGCCAGGTTCAGGCTGAGCAGCAGCAACACGCACAGTAAAGAGGCGATCCATTGGGAGAGGTCGGGGAACCAGAACTGCGCGTAGGCGGTAATGGCCACCACGTCGGCAATACCGGTCACCACCCAACAGAACCAGTAAGTCCAACCGGTGAAGAACCCTGCCCAGGGGCCGAGCAGATCGGCAGCAAAGTCGCTGAAAGATTTGTACTGCAGATTGGAGAGCAGCAGCTCGCCCATCGCGCGCATCACGAAGAACAGCATAAAGCCGATGATCATGTACACGAAGATGATGGAAGGCCCGGCCAGGCTGATGGTCTTACCGGAACCCATAAACAAACCTGTACCAATGGCACCGCCGATAGCGATCAGCTGGATATGTCGGTTTGAGAGGTTTCGCCTGAGGTGATCTTCTGATCCGGGCGTGGCGTCCACTGCTATTTTAGAATGATCTACCATCGTATGCTGTCCTGTTTTTACCTGTCATGAGTGGAATGGCGAGCTCTGAAGTGGCTCTTTTTTATCTGTATTAGCCGGTTTTTCCGACAAAAGTAAGGTAACTCAATATCACCACCTTTGTGCAACATTTTTACAACATAATGAGGTGGGATCAAAGCCGATTATTCTTTACTCAGGGGGAGGCAAATCGGACGTCCAGGGGGCGGAAGATTACTCTTTACCGCGGCAAATGAACAGTACCAGCAGTGGTTATCTCATTGATTAAACAGGGGCTTATAAAATTCGCATGAGAAAAACTAATGCTAAAAGGCGATTAAACTAATGCTGATCTCTGTCTGTGCTTGAGGGGCGTTAATAGCGGGCTTTGCGCGGGGAGCAGTTGAGTTCTAATCAGTTTATTGCTGCAGCTGGCGCGGCTTGGCAGTGGATCGCCGGGCGTGCAGCGTACATTTGGTTGGTTTTGCGGTTCAAATCACAAAAGTATAAATCATTGGTTGAGTAACGAGGGTCAAAAGGTCGAGAAGCCACCAGCTACACCTGTTGATCACAAAAGCATCATAAATAGGTACAAGCTCCCATTGGCCAGCGGTAAGCTGTGTTCATCACGGTAATACAGAGAGGGGATTGAATATGTACAAGACCATTTTAGTACCGGTAGATCTTGCAGAAGACGTATTGACTGAACATGCGCTCGAACACGTGGAGTATCTGGCCAAGATGTCTGGGGCCAAGGTGCATTTCTTCCATGCCTTGCCGGATGCTTCTGCGTTTGTCACCGCCTATTCGTTTGGCATCAAAGAGTTTGAAAATCAGGCTGAAGTGAAGGCGGTGGAGGGGTTGAAGAAACTCATGGCGAAGATCGACCTGCCGTTGGAGCGTCTTTCTTATACCATCAGCTTCGGTTCGCCACGTGACGAGGTGTTACAACTTGCCGAGGAAATCTCAGCCGATCTGATCGTGATTGGCTCTCGCCGTCCTAGTGTCAAAACCTACCTGCTCGGCTCGAATGCGGCCGCCATTGTCCGCCACGCCAAGATCTCGGTGATGGTAGTCCGATAATCAGTAGTGAGTCTTCATCAAACCCGGCCCGCACCTTGCGGGCCAATCACCCCCCCAAAGAAAACGGTGCTGGCCAGCATGCCCGTGCAGATACTGCGCGAAAGGTAAGTTAATTCCTAATCTATAGGGCTATTTATTCGCGTCGTGAACAATAATGGGGTAATAAAAATCCCACAATATTATTAATGATTAAATGGGACTAATCCTATTGTTGTTTTTTCAACTAATGATTAATGCGCTAGAGTGAATGTAGGTTAAGTTAATGATAGAAAATATTCTGTTACGAAACTTATCATTCAACCGTTCAGGAGGGGCGTTAATTACATCGCCAAGCCGTTATCAGACCCCAAACGGGGGCCTGATAGCGCACGGATTATTGGCGGTAGGCGTGCTTGATCTGCTGAATACTGTTCTTGAAGATTTCAGCCTGATCCGGGTCATCTACCTGAGCGGCAAAACGTTCCAGATTGATGATCACTTTACCGGCATCAGCCTGGCCAATTGCCTTTAATATCAACGTCAAAGTAGCTTTGAGGCAGGCCACTTCGGTGGCCAGCGCTTGCGGGTTTGCAGACGTAGTGAAGTCAACGTTGCTCATTTTATCTCCTGAATTTTAAGGCGTAAGCCTGAAGTGAAATATGAAATGTGGTTTGATGCACAACAACCCGCTGCCGACCCACCCAGGCAGACCCCGTGCCTCATTTAGGGCGCGGAGTATATCACAGCATCGGCAGTTCGTATCGCTGAGGCCGCGTGGCGTGGGCACGATGCCCGTTAGGGCTGGTCGGCAGGGCATTTTTTTGCGCTAGAGGTGTAATTCCTCTGTATACTCATTTATAGTTAGCGACGGGATGTGCGCTTTCAGATAACGTGGATTTTATAAAGTAATACTGGCTTAATTCGACGTGATGAATAACTATTTCATCTGCAAGCTATTGACATTTAGGACGGTTATTTTCTCTTGAAATGTCACCTTTTTCCCCATCTACAACGGTTATGTATTCTGAATAAGGGTTTACCTACAGCGGTTTGTACGTGATTAAAAATGGCGTAATTTTGTTATTTTTTTGTAATTCATATAGTTACGGGTGATAATTGGCAGGGTGGTTATTATCTGGTTTTGTGAAAACAGCGATTAATTTTCCCGCCAGAAGGCGTAAAATGGCGTATCATGGTGGTAATGTATTGAGCCTAATAGGCTTGATGGTTTTTTATCCGTTAACCAGTGCTTTAATCGTAACAAAGGTGGTACAGGGGTCGACAAACCTGACCATAGTTAACCGAGAGTAAGTATTAATCTGTATTCATTCTTTGCTGAAAACCAAGTAATATCTGTTTAGATGACAGAGGCTGATTGATTGCGTTACTCCCTTATTTTGGAGAATTTTCCTTGATTAGCGTTCTTCTTGTTGATGACCACGAACTGGTGCGCGCAGGGATACGACGCATTCTTGAAGATATCAAAGGCATTAAAGTTGTTGGCGAAGCACAATGCGGTGAAGATGCCGTAAAATGGTGCCGTGGCAACACTGTCGATATCGTTTTGATGGATATGAATATGCCGGGTATTGGGGGGCTGGAAGCCACCCGTAAGATTGTGCGTTACACGCCCGATATCAAAGTCATCATGTTGACTATTCATACTGAGAATCCGTTGCCTGCCAAGGTGATGCAGGCGGGCGCAGCTGGCTATCTGAGCAAAGGCGCAGCACCGCAAGAGGTGATTAATGCGATCCGTTCGGTACATGCCGGCCAGCGCTACATCGCTTCGGACATCGCCCAGCAAATGGCATTAAGCCAGTTGGAGCCGCAGGCGGAAAACCCGTTCAGTACCTTGTCTGAGCGTGAATTACAAATTATGTTGATGATCACTAAAGGGAAGAAAGTGAATGAGATTTCAGAACAGCTGAATCTCAGCCCTAAAACAGTGAATAGTTATCGTTATCGTATGTTCACCAAGCTGAATATCAGCGGGGATGTTGAATTGACCCATCTGGCGATCAGACACGGGCTGTTCAACGCGGAGACATTGTTAAGCAGTGAATGATCGTTTTGATGCACCGGCATTTCTTAAAACCGTAACCAGTCAGCCTGGCGTATATCGCATGTATGATCTGACGGGGACGGTGATCTATGTGGGTAAAGCCAAGGACCTGAAAAAACGTCTCGCGAGCTATTTTCGCACTCAGGTCAGTAGCCGCAAGACGGAAACGCTGGTCAAAAATATCGCGCAAATTGACGTTACCGTTACCCATACGGAAACCGAGGCGCTACTGTTGGAACATAATTATATCAAGCTGTATCAGCCCCGATATAACGTTCTGTTGCGTGACGATAAATCCTATCCGCTGATTTTTTTGAGTGCCGATAGCCACCCACGGCTGACGGTACACCGTGGTGCCAAGCATGCCAAAGGTGAATACTTTGGCCCGTTCCCCAATTCTTACGCCGTGCGTGAAACGCTGGCGCTGTTGCAAAAACTGTTCCCCGTGCGTCAATGCGATAACAGCGTCTACCGCAATCGCTCCCGTCCTTGCCTGCAGTATCAGATTGGCCGTTGTCTGGGGCCATGCGTCGCCGGTTTGGTGAGTGAGGAAGATTACCGTCAGCAAGTAGACTATGTGCGCCTGTTTTTGTCCGGTAAGGATCAGCAGGTCTTGCACCAGTTGATTGCGCGGATGGAAAACGCCAGCAAACTGCTCAATTTTGAAGAAGCTGCGCGCATCCGCGATCAGATCCAGGCGGTACGGCGAGTAACGGAAAAGCAGTTTGTCTCAGGAGACAGCGACGATCTGGACGTGATCGGCGTGGCTTTCGATGCGGGTATGGCCTGCGTACACGTGCTGTTTATTCGCCAGGGTAAAGTGTTAGGCAGCCGCAGCTACTTCCCGAAAGTGCCGGGTGGTACAGAATTGAGTGAAGTGGTGCAGACCTTTGTGGGCCAGTTCTATTTACAAGGCAGCCAGGCGCGCACTTTGCCAGCCGAGATCCTGCTGGACTTTACGTTACCGGAAAAAGATCTGCTGGCTAGCTCGCTAAGCGAACTGGCTGGCCGCAAGATCCAGATCCAGAGCAAGCCGCGTGGCGACCGTGCCCGCTACTTGAAGCTGGCACGTACCAATGCCTCGACGGCGCTGGTCACCAAGCTTTCTCAGCAATCGACTATCCATCAGCGGCTGGCGGAACTGGCGAAAACGCTGAACCTGACCGAAATAAACCGGATGGAGTGTTTCGATATCAGCCACACCATGGGCGAGCAGACCGTGGCTTCCTGCGTGGTGTTCGATAGCAATGGTCCACTGCGCTCGGAGTATCGGCGCTACAATATTACCGGCATCACGCCGGGTGATGACTATGCCGCGATGGCGCAAGTGCTGAAACGGCGCTATGGCAAAGCTCTGGAAGAGAGCAAGATCCCGGACGTCATCTTTATTGATGGCGGGAAAGGGCAACTGGGTATGGCGATTGACGTGTTCAATTCGCTCAACGTGACCTGGGACAAGAACAAACCATTGTTGATCGGTATTGCCAAAGGCAGCGATCGCAAAGCCGGGCTGGAGACGTTGTTCTTCGTCCCTGAGGGGGAGGGGATTTCGCTACCTTCGGACTCGCCGGCACTGCACGTGATCCAGCATATTCGTGATGACTCGCACAACCATGCGATCACCGGCCATCGCCAGAAACGGGCGAAAGTCAAAAACACCAGCGCCCTTGAACTGATTGACGGCGTTGGGCCAAAACGGCGTCAGGTGCTGTTGAAGTATATGGGTGGACTTCAACCATTATTGAACGCCAGCGTTGAGGAAATTGCAAAAGTGCCGGGTATTTCACAAGCATTGGCAGAAAAGATCTACAATGCATTGAAACACTGAGGGCAATGTAGCAACATACTCTTAATTTCCACTCCAGCCAGATAGTTACCAGCATTATGCAATTGAATATACCGACTTGGCTTACCCTGTTCCGCGTAGTTTTGATCCCATTCTTCGTCCTGGCGTTTTACCTGCCGTTCGTCTGGGCTCCGATGCTCTGTGCGGTCATTTTCGTGTTTGCTGCTGTAACCGACTGGTTTGACGGCTTTTTAGCCCGTCGCTGGAAGCAGACAACCCGCTTTGGTGCGTTCCTCGATCCGGTTGCCGATAAGGTGATGGTGGCGGTGGCCCTGGTGCTGGTAGCGGAGCATTATCACACCTGGTGGATCACTCTGCCTGCGGCAACCATGATTGCCCGCGAGATCATTATCTCGTCGTTGCGCGAATGGATGGCGGAAATCGGCAAGCGCAGCAGCGTGGCGGTTTCGTGGATTGGCAAGGTGAAAACCATGGCGCAGATGATGTCATTGGTTGGCCTGTTGTGGCGGCCAGAGCCTACGGTGGAGTATCTGTCGTTCGGCTTGCTGTACATCGCGGCCGTGCTGACCTTCTGGTCAATGTTCCAATATTTGAACGCGGCACGCCGCGATTTGCTGGAACCTTGATCGAAGCGATGTAAAAATCGGCAAACGAACCCGGTGAGATAACAATTTTATTGACTCACCACGCCAGATAAGTAGAATGCATCGCATCAGACGGCAGCGGTGAGTTGCCAAAAGATTTAAAAAAATCAGCAAGTTCTGATTAATGCGGGAATAGCTCAGTTGGTAGAGCACGACCTTGCCAAGGTCGGGGTCGCGAGTTCGAGTCTCGTTTCCCGCTCCAAATTTAGTAAAGCTGGTGATTGCGAGCTTTAGCCTGCAAAGGCAAAACAGAATTAAGGCGCGTTAACAAAGCGGTTATGTAGCGGATTGCAAATCCGTCTAGTCCGGTTCGACTCCGGAACGCGCCTCCAATTTTCCCGAGCCCGGGTGGTGAAATCGGTAGACACAAGGGATTTAAAATCCCTCGGCTTATGGCTGTGCGGGTTCAAGTCCCGCCCCGGGTACCAGGAAAATACACTAAGAATAATCAAAGCAATATGTAGTAATGTCGTACCGCCGAGAGGCGGTTTTTTTGTGCCTGAAATCTGCTTTGGAACCTTTTCGGAAGAGGCTCTCGGAAGATAGAAGTCGCAGTCGGCATACTATTCAACCCCACTAGCGGCACCCCCTGCAACTTTTTCTCGTTATTCCTACTACGGAAATCTCCCAAAGAGTTTCCAGCAATCCCAACTATTAATGGACAATTAGCTATGGAATCGCAGGACCTGTATTCATTTCTCTCTGATAATCGATTGGTCGACTTGGTCGAGTGTGTAAAGGTTTCGGACGACTTTCTGGACGTTATCTCGCTGTCTGAAACACAACACTCCGATATGCTCGCCTGGTGTCTCCATCCTAACGAAGGCCATGGGCAAGGTGATGCCGTGGTTAAGGACTTGTTGGTGGCTGCCTACAATGCAGGCGCACAGACGAATAAGTTCTCAAATAAGGCCTTCTTTGAGAAATGGACACCAGGTCGTGTACGCACATCAAGCTTCGGTTCTGCGTTCATCGCCAGGGAATTCAGTTTGTCAATCAGCGAGGCCAATAAAAGGGGGCGTCTTGACCTATTTTTGATTGATCCGAACAATCGTATCGTCGTGACCATAGAAAATAAGGCTGGAGCCGCCTTAACGGAAGGTCAACTGAGTTCTTATTACACCGCTGTGAATGCTCAAATCAGCAGTCGCAAGGTGTTTAAAGATTACGACTTTGCCTATTTGGTGGTAGATCGCGATTTGTCGCAGTACACCGAAGAACATTTAAAGTCGTTAGGCAATAAGTGGGCTTTGCTCGACTATAGCTGGTTGGAAGCGTCTGCAAATCGGGCTCGCCATCACATAGAGCGTAATAACCAAGCTGCCCAACTGCTGATGGCATACTGCCAAAAGCAGACGGGATGGCAAGGCCCGAACGAAAAACGCGTTTCAGAGCTGGCGGCAGAGTTAGCTTCACAGCATGAGACTGTGGTGGAAGCGATCAAAAAAACCAGAAGGATAGGTCCAACAGAGTGGAAACCTCTGCACTTTAGTGGGCCAGAAAGCGAACTATTGCTGTTCATTCAACAAAACCGTCAGTTATGCGATCTCTTGGTGCAAGCCCGAGGGATCGGCTCTGTTTTGGTCAGCTTGCGCAAGCAATTACCAGACCTTGATCATGAAAACATTGAGCATGGACGCTTATGGCTTAGATTTTCCACGGCAGAGATGCAATCGCTGATGCAGAGCTCTGATGGATATTGGCCAATTTATCTGAATATCTTTCGTGAGACCAAAAATGATGATGAAAAATCGAAATTCACGTTAAGGCTTATCTGGGTGAAGGACGAGTTCAATGACGATGAATGTGATAGTCAAGCGCTGAGAGAACTCATGGCGAAAAGTTTCCCTGGGTTAGAAAAATTTTGCGACAGCGTAGAGAGGCGATTAGTCGTAGGTTCCAAATTAAACGCAGGCGAGGTAGTAAAAAAAGCGGTTGAGATCGCCGCTAAAGTAGGGGCGCAAATCGACGCGGCTCGGCAAAGCGAGATACTTCGATAGCTGTGCAGATACCTGAAACATTTGATTTGCCTTGGGCGTTATCCTCGAAGGTGTAATGCAGAACAATTAGCTGGTATAATCAAGTGCATAGCACGTCATTTTATGCTAGTCCTTGTCACTATCCCATCTTCATGGAAATAACACTGAAAGGTTCGCACCATAAAAACAGGGGAGTAAGCATGAGTCAGTGGGATATTATTGTCGTGTTTTCATTGGTCATCACATATATACCCTGTTTTTGGTTTTCGGGTATGCTTGCCACCGCCCGGAGCATTGTGGAAGAGTTTGGAAATGACAAGATCTATGCGCAGCTGTTTGTACCTGGCTGGGCCAAAAAATGCGCGGGTATAGCTTTCGCAGCCCATTACTGCTTTGTTCTACTGATCGTTACTCTAATGGACTGGGTGTTTGGTTTGGCAGCGTTTGGTGCGGGCATGATCCCTTTTGTGCTCATACCTCTCCCGCTCATGGCCAAAACGTATCGTGGGATATACCGAAATAAAGCATTGAGTATTTACAAAAGTGCCCCTGACTCAGGGAAAATCATGCTGAAAATGCTAAAGGAAACCCAAAAAATCCTTTAGCGTACTGAGCTGCTGGTGCCGCTAGTTCTGCGATCTACTATTTTCCTCGTTTTCTCTATTTGGCATTAATCACTCCTTTGCTGCCTGCATCATTATCCACCCAGACATCTTGCCCCTTGAGGCGACGATCTCCTTGAATGGTATAAGTGATGGTGCCACTTCTGAACACCAGCGCGCCATCAGATTTTTTTGCCTTGACCTGCTTGCCGTTCACCAATACACGATCCTTACCATCGATACTGATTGTCGCTACCGTGGCCCCCGTCTCTGGAAAGGTGGCAACCCACTCACCGGCATATGGGCTGGCACTGGTGTCAGCAGTGGGGGCGGCTCCAAAGCCGGCCTTGGCATTCTCGGCCTTGGTTTTGTGAATGTCACAGCCTTGAGTCTCGGTCACTTGGGTACAGCCAGAACGCTCCAACTGCTGGGCAAATTTTGCGTTGATGGCGTGGGCTGGGGCGATGCCAAGTAGGGTAAGTGTCAGCATAAGAGCAGCATTTTTTGACATTGTAGTTCCTCCAAAATGAGCCGATCTATAGCCACGGAAACGGACCGGGTATTTCGGTGGCTGAGGGGTATATCTAAATCTAGCACTCAATAGCCCTTAACGCGATTCAACAAGCAACGAAGCACGGTGGTCGAATATAAACGGAGCGCTATGGCTTCTCTATCGTCGATTTATAAATTGAATGGATTCAGCCCGATTTTGTTGCCAGCGGCAACTGGTATGCTACAAGACTCGGCTATTCACTCAGGAGATGACGATGGAATTTGAAATTGAGATTATTAACCCGGCGAAACATCCAGAGCTAGCGGCCCAGCAGGTGGTTATCGAGTTGATCCGCGCAGGGAAAATTGACAACGCCTTTAATGGTGCCAAAGCGTTAAACACTTACCAAAACCTGGTGGAAAAGTATAAGGCATTAGCTGCAGAGCCCGGTGCTGTTCAGGCTAAGGACAACCCTACAGCGCTCCCTGCCTCGGAGGTTAAGATGGCTACATTGCCAAGTAAACCTGCAGTGGTTGCGGCCAAAGCAAAAAACAATGTCGACAAGGCCCCCGTAGCGGCAAAATCGAGGGCCAAGACATCGGCTCCAGCGGTTAAAGAGTCAACCGTTGCTGCAGAAGTCGTTGCCAAGCCAAAGAAAGCCAAACCAAACCCGACTACAGCCAAGAAAAAATAATCCTTCTATGCGCGGAGGCGCCCGTTTCCGCGCAGTTTATTTCAGGTTGAAGTTTGTCAGCTCAGGCGTGACTCGTGATCAAACGGCTATTTCGTCGAGACTATGCTGATGCCTTCGGCCGGTAGCGGCAGCGCCGTTTTATAGCGTACCTGCTTGAGGGCAAAGCTGGAGCGGATGTTGGCTACGCCCGGTATCTTGGTCAGATGATCCAGAATGAAACGCTCAAGCGCGCGGATATCGGGCACCAATACCCGCAGCAGATAATCGGCATCGCCCGTCATCAGGTAACACTCCATCACTTCTGGGCGCTGATCAATGGCCTGTTCAAAGTTGCTGAGTGCACCTTCAACCTGCTTTTCCAAACTCACCTGAATAAATACGTTCACATGGAGCCCAAGCACAGCCGGTTCCAGCAAGGTCACTTGTCCCCTGATGATGCCCAACTCCTCCATGGCTTTTACACGGTTGAAGCAGGGGGTTGGGGATAGATTGACCGAACGGGCAAGCTCCGCATTGGTGATCCGCGAGTTCGTCTGCATAGAGTTCAGAATGGCGACGTCTGTGCGATCAAGCTTCTTCATATGAGAAAATTTACCCTTAAAATATGATTTATGAGGTTAAAATGACTCATAAAAACCGATTTGATAAACATAATAAGAGAAAGTTTCCCCGGTTATCCAGATAAAATTGGCATATTGAATGAATGGATGAGAAACCGCTGTGGATACTGAGGGTAAATACTTAACCGGCTCGCCAAACGTGTCGAGCTACGCGCCCGATAGCGTGAAAATCAAGGGCGTCCTGCTGCTGGTTGGGGCCATTGTGATTTGGGGGGCGAACTGGCCGGTGATGAAGGCTGGGCTTTCTCATATGACGCCGATTTGGCTTTCTACCACCCGATTTGTCAGTGGTGCGCTGTGCCTGTTTGCTCTACAGATATTGACCAAACAGCTGCGATTCCCGCCCCGCAAGGATTGGCCGTTGGTGGTGAGCGTCGGGTTGCTGCAAATGCTGACATTTACCGTGCTCGGTGCCTTTGCCATGACCGAAGTGCCTGCAGGCAGATCCGCTATCCTGGCTTACACCACGCCGCTCTGGGTCACGCCTATCGCTGTGTTATTTTTCCGGCAGTCGCTTTCACGTCGGCAACTGATGGGATCGTTGCTGGGTGGTGTCGGGGTAATTGTGCTGTTCAACCCGTTCACGTTTAACTGGGGCGATAAGGTTCTGATTGTGGCTAACCTGATGTTGCTGACGGCCTCATTTGCCTGGGCGATGTGCATTTTGCACCTGCGTTATCATAAAGGGGTGTGCAGCGCGTATGAGCTTGCTCCCTGGCAGATGCTGCTGGCAAGCGTACCGTTAGCACTGATGGCTCGGGTCTTTGAAGGGCCGTATACCGGCGATGGTTCTACATCGTTAATCGAAATACTGCTGTTTATGGGGCCGCTGGCGACCGCATTCTGCTTTGTTGCGGTGAATGCCGCCAGCATGTGGTTGTCGAGCACCAGCATGTCAACGGCGATGCTCGGAGTGCCGGTGATAGGCTTATTGATGTCCGTTGTCTTCCTGGGGGAGCAATTGACTCTCACGCTGGGTATTGGCCTGCTGGTCATTATGGCGGGTATTTTTATCGTGACGGTAAAACCATCGGCAAGTGGCGTTAAGACTTCCTAGCGTTATCAGTATGGCCAAGTTTCCTTGGCCAGCTAACGTCTGTGAGTCAGGTCTGTTCTAATGATTTCTCGCCAACCTTTCTCTGCTGGGCCGAAAGGGCCACCAACATCCCTCCCGTAAGCAATGAGATACCAATGATTAATGTCCAGGCGTCCTGGTAGCCATAACTTTGTATATACGCCCCCATCAAGATATACGTGGGCATCAGGCCCAGGCTCCGAATGGTGGTGATTATTCCGCTGATGCGCCCACGATGGCTGCGTGGGGAGTTATTGGCTAAATAAATGCCCTCCCTGGTGACGAGCAAGATCTCGCCGATGGTAAGGAAAAACCAGGCAATAAACTGCATGGCAACCAGAGGGGATAGCAGGGTAATGCCATATCCCAACGCTAACGCAAACGCGGAAATGGCCAGGCTTTTAATGTCGCAGATGTTGATGGTCATTCTGATAATCAGCGGTGTCATCACCACCACCAAAATGCTGGCGGAGGTCATTAACTGGCCAAACAAAACCGGCCCTTGCTGGCCAAAGATATGGCTAAGGTAGAGCGGGGTAGTCATGGTCATTTGGTTTAACGAAAACCACAGCAGCATACACAACACGCCGAATACCAGCAGCCTAGGCCTTTGCTTGAACACCTGCCATACCGAAGCTTCTGTGGCTGTTTCCAGTTCGGAATGTTCCCGATAGTTTGTTGTCCGATTGTCGGCAGGATTGGCTACATACAATAAAACGATGACTACGCCTATCAGGCCAGCGAGGCCATTGCCCCAAAAAATCCAGGCGGTGTAGTTCCAGAAAAGATAGCCAGCCAGTACCGGGCCAACGCCAGAGCCCAGATTGTAGGCAAGATAGCTTAACGACATCACAGCATTGCGATTGGCAGGGGTAGATAGGTCGGCGACAAGGGCATTACTTGCCGGGAGGGCTACACCAAAAAAGAAGTAGCTGACAAAAAGCAACGCGGGCAGCAGGGTGTGCCAATCGGTAAAGAAACCACTCACGACCAAGATTATCGAACCGACGATCTCTCCCCAAATCATCATGTTCTTATGGCCAAAACTATCGGACATCTTGCCGCCGACCAGATTCCCCAAAAGATAGGATCCTGTGACTCCCATCGCCAGGCCACCTGCAAGGGTTGTTGAATAGCCTAGTTTTTGCGTTAGCAGCAGAACCATGAACGGTATGATGAAATTACCAAGGCCAAGAACAAACCTGGCTAAGGCAATAAAATAGACGTCGTTTGGCAACCCTTGGTACATGGCGACGGGATTGAAAAGCCGGGCGGGCAAGGGCACCCCCTTGATTATTACTGGTGAAGTTAAGGGGCGCAGAGCAATGAGGTATCCGAACCTGATAACTACGGCCTTCCTGAATAGTCATGGCAAGTTAGCATGTTCGTGGGGGGAAGCAAACAGATCGAGGCCGCTGGCAACATCTTGACCGGCTTCATGCAGCGCCCATTGAGAGTAATAAAAAGGCCAGAGTCGTTATGCTAACGAGCTCTGGCCTGTTTGTTCACCGTGGAGAATTAATCCAGTTTTGGATGCTGGTCGATCAGCGTTTGCTTTTTCTTCTCCAAATCGGCGATTTGCTGGCTGATATCTTCGACTTTCTGCTCGATATTATCGTAAGTTTCCTGCAGCAGCTCTTTGGCTTCTGAGCGGTCAGAGGCGGCAGGAGCAGCACCGCGCAGCGGCTTGTTGGCCGTTTCTTTCATATACAGGCCGGTAACCAGACCAATCGCTGCTACCACCATCAGATAATAGGCTGGCATATACAGGTTACCGGTGGTTTCGACCAGCCAGGCGGCCAGCGTTGGTGTGACACCCGCAACCAGTACCGAGATATTGAATGAAATCGCCAGCGCGCTGTAACGGATGTGGGTAGGGAACATCGCAGGCAGAATGGAGGCCATTACCCCGATAAAGGAGTTGAGCAACACGGCCAGTATCAGCAGGCCTACAAAAATCAGGCCAATAACGTTACTGTTGATCAAGATAAAGCTAGGGATGGCCAGCACCAGCAGACCGAGGCTACCGCCAATGATGAAGGGTCTACGGCCAATGCGGTCGCTGGTCATGCCGACCAGTGGCTGGACGAACAACATACCTAGCATGATGGCAATGATAATCAGCACGCCATGGTCTTCAGAATAGTGCAGGTTATGCGACAGGTAGCTCGGCATGTAGGTCAGCAGCATGTAGTAGGTTACGTTGGTCGAGATCACGATACCTACGCACACCAGCAGGCTTCTCCAGTGCTTGGTAGCGATCTCTTTGAACGAGGTTTTCGGCGGGTTCTCAATTGCCGCACGATCGTTCTGTTCCATTTTGTCCATATGCTGCTGGAACGCTGGCGTTTCTTCCAGGGCGTGGCGCAAATACAGGCCAATGATACCCAGCGGTGCTGCCAGGAAGAACGGAATACGCCAGCCCCAGTCGAGGAAGTTGGCCTCACCCACGATGCTGGAGATAAGTACCACCACACCTGCCCCTAATACGAAGCCGGCGATGGAGCCAAAGTCGAGCCAACTACCCATAAATCCGCGTTTACGGTCCGGTGAATACTCGGCCACAAAGATGGCTGCGCCAGAATACTCCCCACCGACGGAGAAGCCCTGTGCCAGTTTGGCCAGCAACAGCAGGATAGGGGCCCAGATGCCAATCGAGGCGTGAGACGGGATCAGGCCGATACAGAAGGTACTGATCGCCATGATAATGATGGTAACGGATAACACTTTCTGGCGGCCGAATTTATCGCCCATGGCACCGAAGAAGACACCGCCCAAAGGACGTACCAGGAAAGGAACCGAGAAGGTGGCCAGAGCGGCAATCATCTGCACGCCAGGCGAGGCGCCAGGGAAGAACACCTGGCCAAGTGCGTAGGCGACAAAGCCGTAAACACCGAAGTCAAACCATTCCATGGCGTTGCCTAATGCGGCGGCGGTAATGGCTTTCTTTAACTTGCTGTCATCAATAATAGTGATGTCATTAATCTGTAGTGGTTTATGCTTTTTTTTTCTTAGCTTCATAAATCATCCCATGCAAAATTGATCGTCGGCGAGTTCGTCGGCCCGCTCATTTTTATTGGTCAAGATATCAGTCAGGCTAATGTTACCTCTGTTTTGCAGATCGTCCTCGTGGTTTTTTTCTGAGAGTCTCATCACAATAATTAGGGTTTTAAACAAAAAAAGTCATCCTTAGGATTAGTTTTTCTTGTCATATAGCTTAGCGTTATCTGGAGCTTGAATCAAACCGAGTAAAAAATGTTATGTTTTTCAGTGACTTTTACGGCAGGAAAGTTTGAGGGCTGGGTGGATTTTCATCAATAAAGGGGGTTGAAAAGTGTTCAGTATGTCCCCGAACACCTGTCTACGATGTCCCCGAACAGTACAGGAATGATACAGAGTTAAGGCCCCCACACAGACGCAAGAGCAGAGGCGGTGCTGTTAGCTGGTCGTCTGGTTAAGGCTTGCCGTCATAGCCATCCCAGTAAGTGGCGATAGCATTTTCGATCAGGATCTCGCGCTGTTTTTTCGGCGAGTCAGCCGTATAGGATTGATTATACATCGTCGCCTTTTGCTCTGATTCAGGTAAAAAATCAGGGTTGCGGAACTCATTCACCCTTTGCTGTGCCTTTTCGCGGGTCAGTCCATCCTGGCGATCTTTTTTTCCTGCCTGGTAAAACTGCTCAAAGAATGGGATGGCGGCTTTCGTCGATTTTGAGATATCGGTGCGCGTATCAGGGCCGAAATGCGCCTCCGCCAACTGGAAGGTGGCATGGCGAGCGTGTCTTTCAACGCTACTTTGTGAGGCGGAGCAGGCGCAAAGCAACAGCGCGGCAAGCAACGGGATAGAACGATAACGTTTTGATGGCATGTGATGCTCCTTGTTATAGGTATTGAAGGTCCCAAAGGATGTGCCGCTATTCTATCCCAGTAGCAACATATTGAAACCCATCATGATAGCGCAACCCTTGCTACACTTATTACAGGCAGCGTTGCCTGGTGAGTGGAGGTGGATATGTCTGATACCGAACTGCTTCAAGTGCTTTTGCAGCGTATAGAGGCATTGGAAGCCCGTGAACAGGCACTCACTGCGGCCTCCAATGCCTACCAGGCAATCATCACCACCATTTTGGGTAATATGGATAAAACAGCGTGCGACAAGGTGATTTCGATGATCGATCAGGCACATGAAATCGCCTATGTACGTGCTGCACATCGCTGTGACGAACCGCAGAAACGTAAAATCAAGCAGGCGGATGATGTTGCACAGCGTATGTTTATGGTCGCGCAGGGGCAGGGAAGGGCATCACAGTCACGCTGATCCTATAACAGTTTGCGGCGAATAATGCAGGAATTGATCTACCTCAATAAACTGTCATTGTGATAGCTTGGGCTGAGATTGGTGATAGTCACGATGCGCTGAGGCATTAAGGTATGGCGATGGATACAATTAAGAACATCCTGGTTGCGGAGATAGAACAGATTAACCGGCGGGAAGGGCGTGATGGTAAGCCGCGCTTCAACAGCGAGTTTGCACGTACCCATCGCTGGCTGTGTTTTGCCATGTTCGCTGGCTATTTTGCGGTGATCGCGGTGATGTACCCGGTGCCCTACATGGGGCTGTATTCGTTCCTGGGTTTTACTGCCTTTGTGCTGTTTATGTTTGCCATGCTGCTGATAGAAATCAAGCCGGTTTACCGCTTTGAGGACATCGGCGTACTGGATCTGCGAGTTTGTTACAATGGGGAATGGTACTTTACGCGCGCACTGTCGCCGCAGGCTATTCAGGCACTGTTGAACGAACCTACGGTAAGCTCGGTGTTGAAAACCCGTATGCAGGAAATCATCGCCAACAAGGGCGAGATTGATTTCTATGACGTTTACGATCTGGCTTATGCCAAAAAATTAGCTACCCCGTCAGTGCCACAAGCCGCGCTGAGCTGAATAGGTTGCACCGGTGTCGAGGTTGGCTATAATAGCCGTTGGCATGAGACTATTCTTAGGAAATAGCGATGAGTGATGATATTTTTGATTTTGACATTGATGATGAATTAGCCAAAGCGGAAAAAAATGCGGCGCAGAAGGCTAGGGAAGTTCCTGAAATTCTTGAGGATGAAGAAGACTGCGAAGGCTGCAAAATCTGATTGAATTGCCAAAAAAACCGCTGCGGCGGTTTTTTTATGCCCGCCCGCCAGACATAGCCTCAATCCAGCACAAAACCCCAGATCAACAGCCCGGCCACGGTAACGAGGCACAGGGCAGAAACGGTCAGCAGCACTTTTCCCAGTAAATCTTTCTCTTGTTGTTTTTGCATCAGGTTACATCATCCAAGTAGTATTCGATGGACCAAATCGGCGATACCCAAATCCAGCAAGGCAACGCTTAAAGCGATGACGGTCAAGGCTGAAAAGAACTTCGTTTTGCTGCTCAAGATCTTATCCGACGGTTGATGTGCCGCAAACGGCCCACCTCAACGCTGGGGCGGGCATTAATGACTGTCATTAAGAGTTTTCCGGGCCGGATTAGTTCCCGCAAGGGAATGGTTAATGGCGATTAACGGGTTAATCGGTGACGATCTTGACGCCTATCTTGCTGATTTGATTAGCATCCATCTCCGCGATAGTCCAGGTCAAACCATCCCATTCCACCTGATCCCCCACCACGGCTTCGCCCCCGATTAACCGGCTAACGAACTGGCCGAGCGTTTGCTGATCGTCCACACCGTCTTGCAGATTCAGGCCGTAGACCTGAGAGATATCACTCAGGCGCGCATCAGATTGCAGAATGAAATCACCGAAGAACCGCTCATCCAGCGTAACCGTTGGTGCCTGGCTGAACAGTTTACCCAATGCAGGCAAATCGTGTTCATGGCCAATAACGCACAGGGTATCGCCTTCCAGCAAGCGGGTGCTGCCGCTAGGGTGTAACAGTTCTTTGCCACGGAACAGCGCGGCAATGTGCGTTCCCGGTGGCATCTTGAGTTCGCGTAGCGCCGCGCCAACGCACCAATTTTCTGCGCTTAGCTGATAGACAAACTGCTCCCATTGGTTTTCCTGATGAACATCCAGCCCCACGCGGGAGATCGGGGCTAATGCCGGTGGCACCACCACCTTGGCCTTTTTGGCGGCAAAGGACAGCGAAGTGCCCTGCAACAGCAGTGAAACCAACACCACAAAGAACGCGACGTTAAAGAACAGATTGGCATTGGGTAGCCCGGCCATCATCGGAAACACCGCCAGGATCACCGGCACCGCGCCGCGTAAACCCACCCAGGAGATAAACATGCGTTCGCGCAGGTTGAAGTTGCGAAACGGCAGCAGGCCGATAAACACCGATATCGGGCGGGCAAACAGGATCATCCACAGCGAGAGCAGCAGGGCAGGGATGGCGATAGGCAACAGGTCGTGCGGGTTAAGCAACAGGCCGAGCACCAGGAACATGCCGATCTGGCTCAGCCAGGCCAGGCCGTCGAAGGTTTGCACAATGCCGTGGTAGTTACGGATTGGGCGGTTACCCAGCAGCAGGCCGCACAGATAGACCGCCAGAATGCCGCTGCCATCCAGGGCCGTGGTTAATGCAAAGATCAAGATGCCGCCGCTTACCGCCAGCAGCGGATACAACCCTTCCGCCAGCTTGATGTGATTGATTAGCGTTATCAGCAACCAGCCTCCGCCCAGGCCGAGTACGATGCCCATGCCGAACTGCTGCAAGAGATGGACGATGAACATCCAGCTTAGCGAGGTTTCGCCAGCGGAAATCATGGCAATCAGGGTGATGGTTAAAAACACCGCCATCGGGTCGTTGCTGCCGGACTCAATTTCCAGCGTCGCGCTGACACGCTCGTTCAGGCCTTTGCCACCCAACAGTGAGAACACCGCAGCCGCATCGGTCGATCCAATAATGGCACCGATCAGTAGCCCCTGGATCAAATCGAGGTTAAACAGCCAGGCGGCGGCCAGGCCCGTCAGACCGGCGGTGATCAGTACGCCGATGGTAGCCAGTGACAATGCTGGCCACAGCGCGACACGAAAGGAGCTGACGCGAGTACGCATACCGCCGTCGAGCAGGATCACGGCCAGAGCCAGGTTACTGACCAGATAAGCGACGGGATAGTTATCGAAGGCGATGCCTCCAGGGCCGTCAACACCGGCCAGCATGCCTATCGCCAGGAAGATCACCAGAATGGGAATACCCAGGCGTGAAGAGAAAGAACTGAGCAGAATACTTGCTCCCACCAACACGGCACCGATGATGAACAAGCTATTGATCGTGCTGGCATCCAAAATAATGTTCTCCTGCGAGTTGAGCTGAAAGGGGGGGCGCCAAAGCAAAGACACCGCATCATAATAGCCTGTTTGTCCTGTGCAACGCCAAGGCTGATTGCCAAAAAAACGGTGTCATTATGGCTACTTGCCGCAAATTTTGATGAAAAGAGAGGTGAAAGGTGGGTATTGCGGTTTTTGTGCCTATTTATCAGCTCATTGAGGACGGTAGGAAACAGGTTATTGATGAAAAACCATTAACCCCCCAGCAGGAGGCTTAATGGTTTGCAGGCGTGAGGTTAGTGATCGAGTGATTGCAGAGCACGCTTGATTAATTCGGCTGCCAGTTTCCTTTCGGCCTCAGAGATCCCGTCCAGGTTGAGGCTGGAAAGCTCGGTGACCAATACGCTGCGATCTTTGCCACTGATGGAAGAATCCAGTGCGGACAGCAGTCTACCCAAGATTTTCAGTAGTGTGGCGTTTTCTGCTACGGCTTCGGTTGCCGCGGTCGGTTTATCGGTCATTAAAAATCCTCTCTGTCGTGACGGAAGGGAAATGTTACCGGCGCACGCGATGGTGATGCGCCATCCCTTAGGGTTCGTGAGCCCAATCGCTACCGTAAGGCAGGGATGTGGATTTTTTCTTATGCACGGTAGTTATAACAACTCACCGCAATATGCTCCAGCACAACTTTGCATCAACGGGTCGTGATAGGTTGAGCACTATGTGCCTGACCACCGATCAATTATAGCTAAGCGGGCGCAGCATGCGGTCTCCTTGAGAGGGCCACATTATGTTTGCAGGGCGCTGCAAGCAACGCCCTTACACAGGAGGTTAGGCTTTACCAGAGAACAGGAAGCGTAACAGCGGGATGCGCTTGTGCAATTCATATAACAGGAAGGCGCAAGCAAAGACGAACACCAGACCCAGCAGGAAACCCAGCAGATTATTATCGATCAGCGGAGTCACGAAGGAGCCGTATATCAGCGTCAGCGGATGGTGAACCAGATAGATAAACAGCGAAGCGTTGACCAGATAGGTAATGCGGGGCGAATGGAAATCGAGCAGCGCATGGCCAAATGCGAACACCACGTTGGCCATCAGGACCCCGAGCACGGCTTTGATCATGATCTCCAGTTCAAACCCGAAGCTGCTGTGCGCCAGCAGTTTCTGGTTGAGCATGTAGGCTACCAACAGCAGCAGTGAGCCCAGTACGGCTGGCCACGAGGGTTTGAGGAACACCGCTTTCAGCCATGAGTACTTAAACGCATAGGCACCCACAATGAAGAACGGCAGGTAGAACAGGGTTTCCATCACCACGAAGTTGAACAGACCGTTAGACAGTAGATGCGGGGCGGTGATTAAAATAATGCGATGAAACACGCCGTATATAAAGGCATACAATAAAAACCACAATGAGATATTGCTGAGAGTGGTCATTTTATTTATTGGCCGCGGTGCCATCGGCGTTTTTATCGCCTTAATTTTTTTAAACAGATAAAAACAGGCGCAGGTCAATAAGCACAAGGTTAATAAAAACCACAGATGGGAGACCAACTCCCAAACCGCCACGTTTATTTTTTGATAAGGGGTAAAATCATCCCAACCGGTTAATTTATCGGTGTAGTTCTTGAGTAAAAAAAACTGTGGCAGGGTAATCAATGGGATAGAGCTCAACAGCGGAATGGCAACCCGCTCCAGGCGTACCTTCAACCAGCGGTGGCTGTCATAGCGTTCGTACAGCATGTAGGAGAAGTAGCCGGAGATAATGAAGAACACCTGCATGCGAAAGGCGTGAATAAAGTCGTTCAGCACCGTCAGCGAAAACGACGGGGCCGCGCTGTTTACCGCCCACGAGTGGCTGGAGTAAATCAGAGAAAGATGAAAAGGAATGCCCAGCAGCATCAAATAGGCCCGGATCGAATCCAGGAAAAACTCGCGCTGGTTAGTGCTGTTAGTCATAGGTTACCGCTGGTGGTTGCATCAGGGGAGTGTAAACCCGCTTAATAAGTCGGCAATGGGGTAATCGCAAACTCAAACCCTACTATAGCGACCGACATTTTTCCATAGCGTCTTGGAGCACGGCTTGCTACGCTGCACAACTGCTTAAACTCTAGGCCGTAAACATCAGCTCACGTTTATCATGTTGTCGGCGAGCAGAATAATCCATTAATATGGATTTTGAATATTTTGAGCACACGAATAGGGGGGGATGTGCTAGTAAATCTATTATCAAAAAAACCACGCGCCACGAGCGTACGTTGGTTAGGTGCTACCGTTTTATGCACGTTGTTGAGTTCGCAGGCTTGGGCTTTTTCTATCGACGATGTGGCCAAACAGGCACAGGATCTGGCAGGAAAAGGCTTTGAAGCCCCGAGGAGCAACCTTCCTTCTCAGTTTCGCGATATGAAGTTCGCGGACTATCAGCAGATCCAGTTCAATCACGATAAAGCCGTGTGGAGTAAGCTGAAAACCCCTTTCAAGCTTGAGTTCTACCATCAAGGGATGTACTTCGACACGCCGGTTACCATCAATGAGGTCACGGCCACCAGCGTCAAAGAGATCAAATACAGCCCGGACTATTTCAACTTTGGCCCCGTCAAGCACGATCCCGACTCGGTGAAGAAGCTCGGTTTCGCCGGGTTTAAAGTGCTCTATCCGGTCAACAGTGCGGATAAGAACGACGAAATCATGAGCATGCTGGGCGCCAGCTATTTCCGCGTAGTGGGTAAAGGGCAGGTTTATGGGCTTTCTGCCCGTGGGCTGGCGATTGATACCGCCTTGCCATCTGGCGAAGAGTTCCCGCGTTTCCGCGAGTTCTGGATCGAACGTCCTAAGCAGGGCGACAAACACCTGGTGATTTATGCCTTGCTGGATTCTCCACGTGCTACCGGCGCTTATCGTTTTGTGGTTTACCCCGGCCGCGATACCACGGTAGATGTCCAGTCCAAAGTGTTCCTGCGCGACAAAGTGGGCAAGTTGGGTATGGCACCGTTGACCAGCATGTTCCTGTTCGGGCCGAGCAATCCTTCGCCAACGCTGAATTACCGCCCGGCGCTGCATGACTCCAACGGTCTGTCTATCCATGCCGGTAACGGCGAGTGGATCTGGCGTCCGCTGAACAATCCTAAGCACCTGTCCGTCAGCACTTACAGCATCGAAAACCCGAAAGGTTTTGGTCTGCTGCAGCGTGGCCGCGATTTCCGTGATTACCAGGACCTGGACGATCGTTACGATCTGCGTCCAAGCGCCTGGGTTGAGCCGCGCGGCGATTGGGGCAAAGGCAAGGTTGAGCTGGTAGAGATCCCAACTGCGGATGAAACCAACGATAACATCGTGGCGTTCTGGACGCCGGACGTGTTGCCTGATGCAAAAACGCCGTTGGCCTTGAACTACCGCCTGTACTTCACCCGCGACGAAGAGAAGCTGCATTCACAGGATATCGGCTACGTGGGTAAAACCATGCGTTCAACCGGTGATGTGAAGCAGTCAAACCTGATCCGCGAGCCGGACGGCAGCGTGGCCTTCCTGGTTGACTTCGTCGGCCCGGCACTGAAAGCGCTGGATGCCGATACGCCGGTGGCTTCTCAGATCAGCATTGGTGACAACGGCGAAATGGTGGAAAACAGCGTTCGCTATAATCCGGTCACCAAAGGCTGGCGTTTGACGGTGCGTCTGAAAGTGAAAGACGAGAAACAGCCGGTAGAAATGCGTGCTGCGTTGGTCAACGGTGACAAGACCTTGACGGAAACCTGGAGCTATCAGCTACCTGCCAATGAATAAGTCTACTGAAACTGCCCAGGAATATCTTGCGGCAATGCCCCTGACCGATGAGCGGTCAGGGGTGCTCAAACAACAAGTGATGGCGGGTGATACCCCGGCACTGGAGGCTTTGCATCGGCAGATGGGAGCCGCTGATGTCAATGTGGCGTCGCTGCCTGCCGATGACATTGCCTTGGCCTCGGTCAAGGCACGCATCAGCCAGGCTTGGCCGGATGCTGTCGATGATGACGATTTTGATTGTGACCCGGAAGGGCGCACCATCCTGAAAGCCACGCCGCCGGTAAAACGGACCACCATGTTCCCTGAAGCCTGGCGCACCAACCCGGTGGGGCGTTTCTGGGATACTCTGCTGGGCCGTAAGACGCACAATCGTCATGCCAGCAAAGAAGAAGCCGAGGCGGAAAACCGCTGGCGTATTGTTGGTTCAATGCGCCGTTACGTGCTGTTGATCCTGATGTTGGTGCAAACCGGTATCGCCACCTGGTACATGAAAACCATCCTGCCTTATCAGGGCTGGGCGCTGATCGATCCTATCGCCATGTTCGATCAGGATCTGATGCAGTCGATGTTGCAAATATTACCTTATCTTTTGCAGACCGGTATTCTGATCCTGTTTGCCATTCTGTTCTGCTGGGTCTCTGCCGGTTTCTGGACGGCGCTGATGGGGTTCCTGCAACTGCTGATTGGCAAAGATAAATACAGCATTTCTTCGACTATCAAAGGTGATGAGCCGATCGACCCAGCGCACCGTACCGCGTTGATCATGCCGATCTGTAACGAAGATGTCGAACGGGTCTTTGCCGGGTTACGGGCAACCTATGAGTCGGTGAAGGCGACGGGTCAGCTCGAGCATTTCGATATCTATGTGCTGAGCGACAGTTACGATCCCGATATCTGCGTCGCCGAACAGAAAGCCTGGATGGAACTGTGCCGCGATGTTGAGGGCCACGGCCGTATCTTCTACCGCCGTCGCCGCCGTCGTGTGAAACGCAAGAGCGGCAACATCGACGACTTCTGCCGTCGTTGGGGCGGTGAGTACAGCTACATGGTGATCCTGGACGCGGACAGCGTGATGAGCGGCGAGTGCCTCACCGGTCTGGTGCGCTTGATGGAAGCCAACCCGAACGCCGGTATCATCCAGTCTGCGCCAAAAGCCTCAGGCATGGATACGCTGTATGCCCGTGTGCAGCAGTTCGCCACGCGCCTCTATGGCCCGTTGTTCACCGCTGGTCTGCACTTCTGGCAGTTGGGCGAATCCCATTACTGGGGTCATAACGCCATCATCCGGGTAAAACCCTTTATCGAGCACTGCGCGTTGGCACCGTTGCCGGGTGAGGGCTCGTTTGCCGGTTCCATCCTCTCCCATGACTTTGTGGAAGCCGCACTGATGCGTCGTGCTGGCTGGGGCGTGTGGATCGCCTACGATCTGCCGGGCAGTTATGAAGAGTTACCGCCTAACCTGCTGGACGAGCTGAAACGCGACCGCCGCTGGTGTCATGGCAACCTGATGAACTTCCGTCTGTTCCTGGTAAAAGGCATGCACCCGGTACACCGCGCGGTGTTCCTGACAGGCGTGATGTCCTACCTGTCGGCACCGTTGTGGTTTATGTTCCTGGCGCTGTCCACTGCCTTGCAGATAGTACATACCCTGGTGGAGCCACAATACTTCCTGCAACCCCGGCAGTTGTTCCCGGTGTGGCCACAGTGGAAGCCAGAGTTGGCGATTGCGCTGTTCTCTACCACCATGGTGCTGCTGTTCTTACCGAAGTTGCTGAGTATCGTGCTGGTCTGGGCAAAAGGCTCGAAGCAGTACGGCGGGCCGATCCGGCTGCTGATCTCCATGCTGATGGAAGTGATGTTCTCTGTGCTGTTGGCGCCGGTGCGCATGCTGTTCCATACCGTGTTTGTGGTCAGCGCCTTCCTGGGCTGGGAAGTGGTGTGGAACTCGCCGCAGCGTGATGATGATGACACCCCTTGGGGCGAAGCCTTCAAGCGTCACGGTTCGCAAATGTTGCTGGGGCTGGTTTGGGGTGGCGGCATGGCATTGCTGGATCTGAACTTCCTGTGGTGGCTGTCACCGATCGTCTTCTCGCTGATCCTGTCACCGTTTGTTTCGGCGCTGTCGAGTCGCGCTACGCTCGGTCTCAAGAGCAAGCGAGCCAAGCTGTTCCTGATCCCGGAAGAGTACGATCCGCCGCGTGAGCTGGTTGCCACAGACACCTATCTGCAGCTTAATCGCCAGCGTGCCTTGCGCAACGGTTTTATGCATGCTGCGGTGGACCCGTCCTACAACGCCTTGGCTGCCGCGCTGGCAACGGCTCGTCACCATCTGCGCGCCATTATCGATCGGACGCGGGAAGAGCGGGTGAACGAGGCGCTGGAAGTAGGGCCAGAGAAGTTGGCGAAAGCCAAACGCCTTGAGCTGCTAAGCGATCCGGTGGCGTTGTCACGCCTGCATCAGCGCATTTGGCTGCTGCCGCAGGGCGAGGCTTGGCGCGAACATTATCGGCAATTACCGCATAATGAACTGGCTCACCCCGTCGGCCAACGCTGACGGTTAGTATTAATTAAAGGGGAATGCGCACTGCGTGTTCCCCTTTTTCGTTTCAATCTCAAAAAAGTTTGGATGTTGAAAATGGCTTCACTAGTCCGTCTGGCACTGTTGGCCGCTATGGCGACGACATTATCTGGCTGCGGTAGCATTATCAGCCGTACGGTGCCTGGTGCAGGCCACGGGCACCAATATTATCCAGGGGTGCAATGGGATTTGCGTGATACTCCCTGGCGCAGTGTTATGGTGATTGATGTACCGCTCTCGCTGGTGGTGGATACCTTTATGCTGCCGTTTGATGCTCAGCACGGGCCTTACGAATAGGTTCTAGCCTCTGGTTGCGAAGACCACCAGTTGATAGCTTTGGTTATTGCAATCGAAAGTGGTCAACGACGTCATTCCCAGGCCAGCGACATGGGCGGCCAGCGAGTGCGGGTTATCCTCATTAATAAACAGCGCGCCAACGTCAAAATCCTGCTGAGTTTGCGCTTTCACCGCTGTAAACAACTGGCGTAGCACGCCTTTTCCCCGCCAATCGGCACTCAGGCATACCGGGCCGTACAGAAATACCCGTTGTTGATCCAATGCCTGACTTTGAAACCGCTGTGTGGCCAACGTGTGCAGCATGGCATCCACTACCGGCGGTCGGGGTTGGGCGTCGGTTGGCATCAGGCAGACAAAACCAGCCAACTGTTCTTCTTCGGTAGCGATCAAAATACCCAGGCCGCTGTTGATACTTGCCAGCTGTTTTTCGTTCATCTGCGAGACGATAAAGCCCTGTTGCCGCTGCTGGGGGCTAAGTTGCTCTGGAGTATTTTGCGCCTGTAGCGCCAGAATTGCGGGATAATCACTGGGAACCGCTTGCCTGATGAGCATGATACCTGCCTGTGTCAAGGGGGAGAATGTAGTAGCATGCAATGCGTAGCCAGGGGCGTCAAGGCGAGGGTGGGCGACCAGGCGCCCACCCAACTGGCTCAACGTTCATCCCATTCGTCGGCAGCGCTCTGGCCTTCTTCAGTATCCAGCGGAGGATCGAGCTGAAAATCCCCTTCCTCCCACTCATGCAGCGTATTTTCGTTGATCCACTCGGCGCGGATCTCAATTTCGTCGTAGTCACCGTCAAAAATGGCCTGGGCGGCAGCACCGCTGCGCATCGTCATGCATTCGACAGACTCACCTTCCTCTTCGAAAAACTCGGCCTGCCACATCGTATCGCCATCCAGCATGATGTATTTCTGCAGGTTAAACTGTTGGGGTACCGGCGGCTCATCATCATCGCCGCCTTCCGCCGTTTCGATAAACTCTTCGCGAGCGGCTTCGATCGCTTCTTCCAGCGTGGCATACAGGCTCATGCTCATCTCCTTTTTCAATCATCTTGGGGAACATCAGCATTAATTGTTGTCGCATCGTCGCAGGATGCAAATTTTTTGTTGTCCGTTTTGCGACGATGATTGTCCATCAGCCGGGAGACGCCTGGCTACGGGCAGGAAATAATGGCTACACCCTTTGGTCTGTAGGAGAATCAGGATGTTAGCCAACCCAGCAAGCAAGTACCGGCCGTTCCCGGCCATCGATTTACCCGATCGTCAGTGGCCGGGGCGTACCCAGCAGCAGGCACCGCGCTGGTGTTCCAGCGATCTGCGTGACGGCAATCAGGCGTTGGCCGAGCCGATGGATAACGCTCGCAAGCTACAGTTCTACCAACTGTTACTGGCCTGCGGGTTTAAGGAAATCGAGGTGGCTTTTCCTTCCGCATCGCAAACCGATTTTGACTTTGTGCGTCACTTGATCGAGCAACGGCTGATCCCGGATGACGTCTCAATCCAGGTGCTGACGCAGTCACGAGACGATCTGATCGATCGCACGATGGAGTCGTTACAAGGGGCTCCACGTGCCATCGTGCATCTGTATAACGCCACCGCCCCGATGTTTCGCGATATCGTTTTCAAGCAGGACAAGGCCGCTACCGTGGCGCTGGCGGTGAATGGCGCACGCCGTATTCGCCAATGGTGCGATCGACATCCGGAAACCGACTGGTGCTTCGAGTACTCTCCAGAGACTTTCTGCTTTACCGAGCTGGAGTTTGCCCTGCAAATCTGTGAGGCGGTAGCGGACGTGTGGCAACCTGAACGCCTGCGGCCCATGATTATCAACCTGCCGGCCACCGTGGAGATGAGTACCCCGAACATTTATGCCGACCAGATCGAATGGTTCTGTCGCCACTTCAGCCAGCGGAAGCAGGTGACCATCAGCGTGCATCCGCATAACGATCGCGGTACCGGTGTTGCTTGCGCCGAGTTGGCCATGCTGGCGGGGGCTGACCGAGTGGAAGGCTGCCTGTTTGGCAACGGCGAACGCACGGGCAATGTCGATCTGGTGACGTTAGCGCTCAATTTGTACACCCAGGGCATCGCGCCAGGGTTGGACTTCAGCCGGTTGAAGGAAGTGGTTGAAGTGGTGGAGCAGTGCAACCAGTTACCGGTACATCCGCGCCATCCTTATGCCGGTGAGTTGGTGTTTACCGCGTTCTCGGGTTCGCATCAGGACGCCATCAAGAAAGGCTTTGCCGCCCAACAGCAGCGTGAAGATGGGTTATGGCAGGTGCCTTATCTGCCGCTCGATCCGGCGGACGTGGGGTGCAGCTATGAGGCGGTGATCCGCGTTAACAGCCAGTCTGGCAAAAGCGGTGCCGCGTGGTTGCTGGAGCAGAATCATGGATTGCGTTTGCCACGTGGCTTGCAGATCGATTTCAGCAAAGTGGTGCAACAGGCCACGGATGAAAGCGGCAAGGAGATGACGGTGGCGGAAATCTGGCGACTGTTCCGCAACAGTTACGGATTGGTGGAACAGCCGCGCTTACAGCTGCTCAGCTATCAAACGCAAAGCCAGGGTAGGGCGGCTTACAGCTTTACGGCGCAGGTGGCTCTGGCGGGGGAACCCATGCAGTTGCAAGGCAGCGGTAATGGGCTGTTGTCCAGCGCGGTAGATGCGTTATGCCAGCGCTTTGGCCTGGTGCTGGCTATCGACGATTACCATGAACACACCCTGGGGCATCAGAGCCATAGCCGGGCAGTAACCTATATCCGTTGTACCCCAGCAAGGGGGGAGGCAATTTACGGCGTAGGGATTGACGCCGACTCGGCCAGTGCCTCGCTCCAGGCTCTGTTCAACGTGGCTGGCCGCTGTTTGCCGTGATCGCTGGCTGAGCCTGGGCAAAATAGGTGCTGGGGGAAACGCCAAGCAGGCGGCGGAACATGGCGCTAAATGCGCTGGGGCTGTCATAGCCCAGATCCAAAGCCACCTCCAGCACCGATCTTCCGGCGGCCAGGGCGTTGAGCGCCGCCAGCAGGCGGGCACGACGCACCCAGTCGCTAAAGCGTAGGCCAGTCTCACGTTGGAAGCGACGGGACAGCGTACGGCCACTGACGTTGATGTGCTGCGCCGCCAGCTCCAACTCCCAAGGCAGCGCCAAAGATTGCTGAATGTGCTGGCACAGGGCCAATAAGACGCCATCGCGTGGCTCGGGAAGGTGTAGGGGCAGGATCGGCAGCATACGCAACTCATCGAGGATCAGTTCCATAATACGTTCTTCTCGTCCGCCGGGCCGGTAGCCGGGCTGAATATCCATCGCGCTGATAATCAGTTCACGCAATAAGGGAGAAATCTGCACAACCTGGCACTGAGCAGGTAAATCGGCACGGGCCAGGGGATCGACGAACAGCGTGCGTATCGCCACGTTACCGCTAAAACGCAGATTATGTTCCACTTTGGCCGGTAACCAAACGCCACGGCCTGGGGGGGCTACCCAACTGCCCACGTGTGTATTCACCTGTACCACACCGCTAAGGCTATGGATCAGTTGAGCGCAGTTGTGGCTGTGATCCGGTTCGCTATCACCATCCTGATAGTCCTTTGAAAATGGCACGATAGACTGATTCTCTGGGAGAAAATCGACGTTAAACAGCATTGTTTCTCCTCTGGATCCTGATGACGTGTCTGTTGCAGCATGCCATGTCTTGCCGCTACCGCAAAGCGCATTTCCTGTACGCCGTTTTGCCATGAAACGGCTTAGGCTAGCTGTTTGCCAACGGGAGGAAATATGGAGCTTGCCAACGCGGTATTACGGATCGCCCGGCCCACCGATCATTTGGCCGCGATTGCCAAAATGTATTGCCAGGGGCTCGGGTTTGAACAACTGGGTGAGTTTGCAGATCACCAGGGGTTCGATGGCATTATGCTTGGCCATCCGCGCCATGCCTATCATCTGGAATTCACTCATCACCGTGGTGTACTGGTTGGACGCGCACCGACACAGGACAACCTGTTGGTATTTTATGTGCCGGAAATAACATGTTGGCAGAGAAGGTGCGATCGGATGCTAGCCAGTGGTTTTGAACGAGTGCAGGCCTACAACCCTTATTGGGATGTGCATGGACAAACGTTTGAAGATTTGGATGGTTATCGCGTGGTGTTGCAAGCACGTGCCTGGCAGGCATAAAAAAGCCAGCGCTTTGCGCTGGCTAAAGGCTGATTACTTAGTGTCTATCAGGCATGCGTGACCGGTTTGTCACCGCTTTTGCCCTGGGTGTTTTCCAGCATGCGGCGGATCGGGACGATCAGCAGGATAAGCACGGCGGCACAGATCACCAGAGCAATAGAGCAGCGGGCGAACAGGGTTGGCAGCATGTCCAACTGATCCGCTTTCACGTGGCCACCGATCAAGCCCGCGGCCAGGTTGCCCAGCGCGCTGGCACAGAACCACAGGCCCATCATCTGGCCACGCATTCTATCCGGTGCCAGAAGCGTCATGGTCGCCAGGCCAATCGGGCTCAGGCAAAGCTCACCCAGCGTCAGCATCAGGATACTGCCCACCAGCCACATCGGTGACACGCCAGCGCCGCCATTGCCCAACACTTGTTGCGCGGCCAGCATCATCAGGCCAAAGCCTGCGGCGGCAAACAGAATACCAATCACGAATTTGGTGATGCTGCTCAGGCGGATTTTGTTACGGGCCAGAGCTGGCCAGGCCCAACTGAAGATTGGCGCCAACAGGATAATGAACAGTGCGTTAATCGATTGGAACCATACCGCCGGGATCTCGAAGTCGCCGATCATGCGGTTGGTGTAATCGTTAGCAAACAGGTTGAACGAGGTCGGTTTCTGTTCGAAGGCCGACCAGAAGAAGGCGGCAGAGATCAGCAGGATAAAACAGACCAGCAGACGCGCACGTTCTTTGCGGCTCAGACCAGCAAAGAAGAAGAGGTAGATAAAGTACAGCGTGACCGAGGCGGCGATGACGTAAACCAGCATACTGGCAACGGCGACCGGGTTAATCACGATGATACCTTGTGAGATCATAATCACGATCGCGGCAACGCCCACGGCCAGCGCAATCAGCCAGGCACCCACGCCATTTTTCTTGGCAACCGGGCTGTTCCAGGTTGAGTCCAGACCCACTTCGCTGTCATAGCGCTTCATGGCCGGTACTGCGAACACACGGAAAATCACCAAGGCCACCAACATCCCGATACCACCGATGCCAAAGCCCCAGTGCCAACCGTGTGAGCGGATCAGCCAGCCGGAAATCAGCGGGGCGATAAAGGAGCCCATGTTGATACCCATATAGAACAGCGAGAAGCCACCGTCACGGCGTGCATCGCCTTTTTTGTACAGGGTACCGACCATCACCGAGATACAGGTTTTGAACAGGCCGGAACCGAGCACGATAAACATCAGGCCGACGAAGAACAGGTCGTTGCCCATAATAGCGGACAGGGCAATCGACAGGTGGCCTAAAGCGATCAGAATCGAACCGTACCAAACGGCTTTTTGCTGGCCGAGCCAGTTATCGGCTAACCAGCCACCCGGCAGTGCCGCCAGGTACATACTGCCAGCAAAGATACCAACGATCGCCGAGGCGTTTTCGCGCGCCAAACCCATGCCGCCGTCATAAACCGTGGCGGCCATAAACAGGATCAGTAACGGACGAATGCCATAAAACGAGAAGCGCTCCCACATTTCAGTGAAGAACAGCGAGCCGAGAGGATATGGATGGCCGAGGAACGTCCGGCTTTCTTTCTGATTAACAGAGGATTGCATAAAGTCTTCCCAATATAATGTGCTGCGCGCCGGCAGCAGATACTGTGGTATGTCTGTGTCTGTAAGTGAGGTAATCCCGCTGATGCGGATTACCTGACAAAACCTCAGCCGCAGTGCCTATTAAGCTTGAAAACCCTGCAGGCTATTTTATTCACTTGGTCAGAATGTTACTTCTGGCGTGATATTATTTAACCATTTGATAACTGAATGGTGGCTTTGTCTAGTACCTGTATCCCATTTTTTAGACGAAAAGTCGACAAACATCTACTTTATTGGTTTTTATGTTGGTTGTGGCGTTATTTTTATTGACAGGTGGTTTATTGCTCTGTTTTTGATTTTTATGTATAAAAACAAGGTGTTAATAATATTATTCTTCGAGATTGGGGGCGGGATGAAGCGGGATGGTAACAATAGTAAAAGTAAGGGAAACGGGGCTTGGGTAATATTTATCAGAACAACTGGCGATAAATAGCGCTATTACTCTTCTTGCAACGTGTCTTCACGCGTTCTGGCTGGCCGCCGCTGCAGACACCACCAGGAATAGAACGCGTTAAATAGCACCACCAGCGCTGTCATGCAGAATACCGCGCGGAATCCATAGCTGGCAGAAATGGCAGCGCCGAGCAGTGGGCCGCTAACGTTGCCGATATCTCGGAAAGATTGGTTATAGCTGAATATTCGCCCGGCAACCTGATTGGTACAGTTGTAGATGAGTAAGGTTTGCACAGCAGGCAACAGTGCGCCATCGGCAGCGCCGAGCAGGAAGCGCAACACGCCGAGTTGCCACGGTGTCTGGACAAAGGCCATCGGGATCAGCAACAGCACGGAAATCACCAGCATAAACACCAGGATCCGCTCTGGGCCGATCCTGTCGCCCAGTTTGCCCAGCCGTGGCGCACTCATCAAGGCGGCAACGCCGGGTACCGAAGCGATCAAACCGCTGACAAATGCCAGATTACTGATGTTGCCCGCCAGTTCGCGCACGTAAAGCGTGAGGATTGGGGCAATCGAGCCAGTGGCGATCTGGATAATCATGGTGGTAACAAACAGGCTGAGGATCAGCTTGGGGCTTTTGAGCGAGGCAAACACCTGGCGCGCATGCAGCATGTCTTTTTTCTGTACCGGAGTGAACTGTTCTCGTACGCAGAACAGCGTCAGCAGGAAACAGATAAACAGCACCGTGGCGGTGATGAAGAACACGGGGCGCAGGCCATATTGGTCAGCCAGCAAACCGCCAATCAATGGGCCAATCAGGGCGCCACTGACGCCGCCGGTCGATAGAGTGCCCAGCGCCCAGCCGCTGCGATGGCGCGGCACCTGGGTAGCAATCAGCGCATTGGCGTTGGGAATAAAGCCGCCGAGCAGCCCCAGCACCGCGCGCAGTGCCAGAAACTGCCAGATGTTCTGCGCCATGCCCATCAGCACCATTACAATGCCCATTCCCAGCGCAGAACGCAGCAACATCAGCTTACGCCCACGGCGATCGGCGAGACTGCCCCAGAACGGTGAGGCAATAGCGGAGAACAGGAAAGTGATACTGAATACCAATCCGGACCACATATTCAGCGACTGATGGCCGGTAACACCAAGAGCTTCAACGTAAAGCGGCAGGAACGGCATGATCAGGCTAAAGGCCGCACCGGTCAGAAAGCAGCCCAGCCAGGTGATGAACAGGTTACGTTGCCAATTGATAGGTTCTGCTGCCGGGGCCATAGGTTTCCGTGCGGGGGAAGATATGCCTGGCGATTACGCAAGGCAAAAAAAGTTAGCCTGGTAAGTATGCGCCTAATAACGCAGGTTATCAATTGAGCAACTGTGTGATTTTGCGTGAAAATGAAATAAAGTTTTAAAACAGGGAATGACAATTATTCCCGCGCAGGACAACGCGGGAACGAGGGTTTCAGACACCGGCCAAGGCTTCGAATCCGGCGTTGGTGGTGGTGAGAGCGACGTTTGTCACCTCATAATTGGCCACGGCGACGAAGGGATCTTCTGCCAGGATGGCATCCAGCTTGGAGCGCTCCATGTCTTTTACCAGGATCACGCCGCCAGTACGTGGGTTCTTACGGCCAGAGGCAATAAAGCTGCCAGCTTGAAAATGGTGCTTCAACCAGGCGATATGCCCTTCAAGATGGCCTTCTACTTCTTCAATCGGGCGGTGGTAGGTCAGGCTGACGATATACATAGAAGCTCCTGTTGCTGGGAAAGCGACAATATCATGCGGGCCATCTCGGCCCGTAGCGATTAATAGAGAGAAGGCTCACCTTCTGGGCGGGTCTTGAAGCGGCGGTGTAGCCACATATATTGATCCGGCGCCATCAGGATCTCTTTTTCTACCACCTTGTTCATAAAGGCTGCAGCCTCGACTTCGTTATCCAGCGGGAAATTTTCCACTGCTGGCTGCATGATGAGTTCGTACCCTTTACCTTCTGGCAGGCGGCGTGGCGTAAAGGGAATGATCGCCGGTTTCCCCATGCGTATCAACACATAGCTGCCGGTGGTGGTCGCTGCTTTTTCCACTGCAAACAGCGGGGCAAACACGCTGCTGCGCGGGCCGTAGTCATGATCCGGTGCGTACCAGATGATCTCACCCTGTTTCAGGGCGCGGATCATCCCTTTGACGTCTTTACGATCCAGCATGGATTTGTTCGAGCGCATACGGCCCCAGGTCTGTAGCCAGTCCATCAGCTTGTTGTCGTGTGGACGGTAGACGCCGATCCCCGGATTGTGGATGCCAAAGATACGAGCACCCAACTCCAGCGTCAGGAAGTGCAGGCCGATCAGCAGCACCCCTTGATGATTGTCCCGTGCCTTTTGAATGTGCTCCAGGCCGCTGACGCTGAACCAGCGCTCGATACGCCAGTTGGGCCAAAACCAGGCCATGCCGGTTTCAAACAGCCCCATCCCCACGGATTCGAAGTTCTTGGCGATCAACGCATCACGTTCGGCTCTCGGCATATCCGGAAAGCACAGCTCCAGATTACGCTCAGTTATCGCTCGCCGGCGTTTGAGGAAACGCATTGAAAAGCGACCTAATCCGGTCCCCAAACGATAAATGATTGGGTAGGGCAGCAGGACCAGCAGGTAGAGTAAGGCGATGCCAAACCAGGTAAGCCAGTAGCGTGGATGCAGTAAAGATCGATTGAAAGAAGGAACTTGCGTCATAGGTTCTCAGCTTAGAAGCAGTCATTTAACAGTAATAACAGATAAAATGCATAGGCACGTCGAGTTGCCATAAGTCTTGTTGTGGGTCGCCATCAGAATTTTTTGCTGGCCACGGGTTGCTTGAACGACTCGGTCTATGCAATGGTTTTCTGCCGTTTATAGTAGCGTATTGTGACATTTTTCTTATGTAACAGGAAAACTCACCGCATTAAAACACCCTTTTTAGGCCTAAATTAGGTGCGGTTGTTGGTTTTTTGGCCAAATGAAGTAAGAATCGGCCTATAAGTCAGGCAGTGTTTTATCCGTTTATTGATTCAGGAGGTAACTATGTTGACATCATGGTTAAGCGCTGGGCTATTGGTGATCGGTGGGTTACTTGGCTGTCTTGGTGCCTATATGCAGTACAACCCTTTGCTAGCCGTAGCGGGGGGCGGACTGCTGGCTGGAGCGGTTATTTCTGGGGCAACGGAATGGTCAAGCGGGCGCTAGACACCCGCTTGAGGCCGTTTTAATGGTCTTTGAACAATCCTTTCACCCGGTGTGGTTCTGAGCGCCAATACTGCGGCGGAGCCTGCACTTGGGCCCCCAGTTTGGCGGCTGCGTGCCACGGCCAGCGTGGGTTATAGAGAATACCGCGCGCTAGCGCGACCATATCGGCCTGACCGGTGGCGACGATCGCTTCTGCCTGCTCCGGTTCGGTGATCAACCCCACGGCGATGGTTGGTATCCCTACTTTATGTTTGATGGTTTCGGCAAAGGGGACCTGGTAGTTCGGCCCCACCGGGATTTTTTGCTGCGGCGACAGGCCGCCGCTGGAAATATGAATGTAATCGCAGCCCAATTCCTTTAAAGCGCTGGTCAGCTCAACGGACTGCTGTTCGTTCCAGCCGCCTTCAACCCAGTCACTGGCGGAGATCCGCACGCCAAGCGCTTTGTTGGCGGGGAACACCGCCCGCACCTCGCTGAAAATTTCCAGCAACAATCGCATCCGATTTTGCAGACATCCGCCGTATTGATCGGTGCGCTGATTGGCCAGTGGCGAAAGGAACTGGTGCAACAGGTAACCATGTGCCCCGTGCAGTTCGATCAGATCGAAGCCGAGACGGTCGGCACGCCGTGCCGCTGCAACAAATTGCGCCTTCAACTGCTCAATTTGCTCCAGGCTCATGGCCTGTGGAGCCTCATCCAGAGGGTTAAAGGGCTGGGCAGAGGCAGAGAGCGTTTGCCAACCGTCCTCACTCCTGGCCAACTGGGCTCCACCTTGCCAGGGAAGAGCGCAGGAAGCTTTGCGGCCAGCGTGTCCCAGTTGGATCCCCAAAGGCATGGTGGCGTGTTTTTTCACCGCCTGTACCACGTCGGCAAGTGCCTGTTCGGTAGCGTCGTCCCACAGGCCCAGATCCCCCGGAGAAATACGTCCTTCTGGTGATACCGCAGTGGCTTCCACAATCAGCAAACCCGCCCCGGAAAGAGACAGATGGCCAAGGTGCATCGTATGCCATTCGGTGGCTTTACCGTTGTCGGCAGAGTACTGGCACATGGGGGCGATAATGATACGGTTAGGCAACCGCAGTAGCCCCAGGGTGATCGGAGTAAACAGCTGGCTCATAATTTCCTCATGGTCCGTCAAAATTCGTTGCTACAACTTGCACTAGGCTTATCGGTATTTGCCAATAACGTCAAGCTTTGTGCGGAAATCATTGCCGCCGGGTTAATGCTGTGTTGCCGCCTATTTTCGGGTATGATGTGCGCCGCGCGCGGGCTAACGGCCCGTGGGCACTCAATCAGTCACCTCCCGAAAGACAGGAAAGTACACCATGCCAGTGTTACATAACCGAATTTCTAATGAGGAACTGAAGGCGCGTATGCTGGCCGAAACCGAGCCACGCACCACAGTTTCTTTTTATAAATATTTCACCATTGACGACCCCAAAGCATTTCGCGATAGCCTGTATATTCAGTTCGATAAGCTGAAGGTGTTTGGCCGTATCTACGTGGCCAAAGAGGGCATCAATGCGCAGATCAGCGTGCCGCAGAGTCACTTTGACGCGTTCAAAACCGTGTTGTTTGCTTCGCACCCGGCTCTGGACCAGGTGCGCCTGAATATTGCGCTGGAAGACGATGGCAAATCCTTCTGGGTACTGCGTCTGAAAGTGCGTGAACGTATTGTGGCCGATGGGATTGAAGATGAGACCTTCAACCCTGCCAATGTGGGTGAGTATCTGCAGGCCGATCGCGTTAACCAGATGATCGACGATCCGAATACGGTGTTCGTCGATATGCGCAACCACTATGAGTACGAGGTCGGGCACTTTGAGAAGGCGATCGAAGTGCCTTCCGACACGTTCCGCGATCAGCTACCGATGGCGGTGGAGATGCTACAGGAGCAGAAAGACAAAAATATTGTCATGTACTGTACCGGTGGGATCCGTTGTGAGAAAGCCAGCGCCTATATGCTGCATAATGGCTTCAAAAACGTCTATCACGTGGAAGGCGGTATTATCGAGTATGCCCGCCAGGCGAAGGCGAAGGGGTTGCCACTGAAGTTCATCGGCAAGAACTTTGTGTTTGACGAGCGCATGGGGGAACGTATCTCAGAGGACGTGATCGCCAACTGCCATCAGTGCGGTGCGCCATGTGATACTCACACCAACTGCCTGAACGACGGCTGCCATCTGCTGTTTATCCAGTGCCCAAGCTGTGCCGAGAAGTTTGCTGGCTGCTGCAGCGAGACCTGCCGTGAAGAGCTGAAATTACCGCGTGAAGAACAGCGAGCCCGCCGGGCTGGCCGCGAGAATGGCGTAAAAATCTTCAATAAGTCCAAAGGGCTGTTGCAAACCACCATGCATATCCCAGAACCGAAAGAGTAGGGTGTTGCGCGTAGGATAGAAATAGAAACAAGGGCGCTGAAATTCAGCGCCCTTGTTGTATAAAGAATGTATTACTTCTCGCGAACGCCTTCGACCGAGATGATCAGCTCAACTTCCTGGGAAGCCGGGCCGAGGTCGGTGGTGATGCCAAAGTCTTTCAGCTTGATTTTACCGTTGGCTTCGAAACCAGCGCGGTAACCGCCCCAAGGATCCTTACCTTCGCCGACCAGTTTGGCTGCCAGCGTGACCGGCTTGGTCACGCCGTTCAACGTCAGGTTGCCGACTACGGCATAACCTTCACCGTCTTTTTTCACTTCGGTAGAGGTAAAGGTAGCCTGCTTGTTCTTTTCGACGTTCAAGAAATCGGCGCTGCGCAGGTGTTTGTCACGCTCGGCGTGGTTGGTGTCTACGCTGGCTGTGTTGATGGTTACGTTGACTTTGTCGTTAGCAGGGTCTTTTTCATCGAAGGTGAAGCCACCGTCAAAATCTTTGAAAGAGCCATAAATCCAGCTGTAGCCCAGGTGCTGGATGCGGAATTCGATAAAGGCGTGCTGGCCTTGTTTGTCGATTTTATAGTTGGCAGCCAGAGCGGAACCGGCGTTTAACAGCAGGGCACCCGCGGCCAAGCCTAATACGGTTTTCTTCAACATAGCAATATCTCCATAAATCCAAAGGGTTAATCGGTGCTGCGTCCCAGCATCCGTTTCAAAGTCACATCACCATCAATAAAGTGATGTTTAAGCGCGGCCAGGGCGTGCAGTACTGAAAGCACGACGACGGCCCAAGCCAGATAAAGGTGGATAGTCCCGGCGGTGTCGGCCTGCTGTGGCAAACCGGTCACGCTGGCCGGTACGTCAAACCAGCCAAATACGCTGATTGCCTGACCATCGGCGGTCGAGATCAGGTAGCCGCTGATCAGGATGGCGAACAGCACGGTATAAAGTGCGATATGGGCGAGCACGGCACTGATATGCGTAAGACGGCTATAACTTGCCAGGGGCTTGGGCGGCGGCGAGATAAAACGCCAAACCACTCGTACCACCATGACGATAAATAGCAGCGTGCCAATACTTTTGTGGATCTCCGGCGCCTGGTGATACCAAACGTCGTAGTAGCCCAGCGTCACCATCCATAATCCGAGGGCGAACATGCCGTAAACGGTCAGCGCCACCAGCCAGTGGATCAGTACAGAAACGTGACCAAAGCGGTCGGCGGTATTTTTCCAGAGCATCAGTTTTCCTTACAAAACTCATTTACCGACAGCAATACTTAAACTTTAAGAAACATAAATCAATAATAAATTTAACTAAGTAACATCATAAAAATATTAATCAGTAGATTTGTTTGAGTTGTGGCAAGTTGGTCAAAGGAATCGTTGGAGAGGGTGTTTTTTTGGCGATATTGGGGAAATGCTGGCCAATTGAAATCTATCGACTTTATTCTTCATTGTCAGCTTTTGTCATTTTTCGTAAATACCACCAAAAACCTTGGCAAATAATTGAATAACGACTAGCGACGATTATTTGTTCACTCTGTCGACCAAGATTAATTTAATTCCTTCAGCAACTTGAGGATGATATGCCTGCGACAGCAAGGAATAATTTGCTAACATGTATTTATCAATGGCCTGGCGGGCCAGTATCACACAAGGAACTTTCATGGGCATACCCGAGTTTAATGACCGCAAGCTACGTTTGATCATGATGCTGGCCATGCTGGTGGTGATCCTGGCTGGCATAAAGGCGGCGGCAGATATTGTGGTGCCATTCCTGCTGGCGGTGTTCTTGGCCATCGTGTTAAACCCGCTGGTGCTGCTACTGGAACGCTTTCGGGTGCCCAGAGCGCTGGGGGTGACGCTGTTGGTGATTGCCATTGTCCTGCTGTTGCTGACCTTGATCGGTATGCTGGGTGCTTCATTAAATGAGTTTGCTCGCTCCTTGCCGCAGTATCGGGGCATGATGCTGGAGAAGTTGAGTGAACTGCAATACCAGGCGCAACGCTTCAATCTGGATATTACCTTCTCGGCAGATGCGGTGGTCAAATATGTCGATCCTGGCGCCACCATGAACCTGGTGACCCGCCTGCTAGGGCAACTTTCCGGCGCGATGACCAGCATCTTCCTGTTATTGATGACGGTGGTCTTTATGCTGTTTGAGGTAAAGGTCTTGCCCTTTAAGCTGCAGCAGGCGCTGGATAATCCCACCGAAGGGATGGCCACTATCCGCAGGGCCTTGCAAGGGGTCACGCACTATCTGGTGATCAAGACCGCCATCAGCCTGGCCACAGGTCTGATCGTCTGGGGCTTTTTGAGCTGGGTTGGCGTTCGTTTTGCCTTTATCTGGGGCATGATGGCGTTCATGTTCAACTATGTGCCCAATATTGGTTCGATCATTGCCGCTATTCCGCCGCTGATCCAGGCTTTGCTGTTTAACGGCTTTGCCGATGCGGCCGTGGTGGCTGCGGGTTATATCCTGATCAACCTGATCATCGGTAATATGCTGGAACCGCGGATCATGGGCCGTGGGCTGGGGCTTTCTACGTTGGTGGTGTTTCTTTCCCTGATCTTCTGGGGCTGGCTGATGGGGCCCGTGGGGATGTTGCTTTCGGTCCCCTTGACCATTATCGCGCGCATCACGTTGGAAACTATGGACGGAGGACGCAAGGTGGCCATGCTCCTCGGCGATGGGCGCCAGATAAACGAAATCACGCCGAAATAAGGCTTAAACGGCGGCCCGCAGCTCTAACGAAGCCGAACCCACCGGCTTAAAGGTGGTGGGTTCTGGCGGATAGAAATAACGCAGTATGTTATACAGTGAATAAAATTCAAGCCGGTTACGCACGTTTATTTTCTCGGTGATATGGCGTTTATGCACGTACACCGTATGGGCGCTGATCTGTAATTTTTTGGCGATGCGATAATTCGGCATTTCGGACATCCAATAGCGCATTACCGTCAATTCTTGCGGGCTGAAAAGCGAATGAGCCTCTTCATCCTTCATTAGCTCACTTGGGCTTTTACTTAGCGTTTTTAGCGCAATGGGTAGCACGGTTTTGTTGAATAAAAAAGTATTGCTGGCAATACGCAGCGGGCTTTCACTGTAGGGATAAGGAGCATCCAGATAAATATATACCGTTGCACGCCAGGCCGCCGTGATAAACGCTGAAAGCAGTTGATTGTCTGTTGTGCAGCGGCAGTAGTTGGACAGATTCACCAAAATATGGCTGGGTTTGAAACTGGCCAGTAGAGGAAGCGCGGTGTCGATGTCTGGGCAGCAGTTTACTGACGCAAACACGTTGTCAGTAAAGTGGTTGGCGATCCCAATACGAGTGAAACAGCATTCGTCCACAACGAGTAGTTTCATAGTGACGTCCTTGTTGAAGATACAAAACGGCTAGAGCCTAATTATGTAAAATAGGCCTTACCCGGTTGTGGGATCAATTCGGAAATCCAGTGGCTATAGGAAGATATTTCCGTCCATAGCTTATTTTTCATTAATATCAGTAGGTTGGTGTATTCATATCGCTGGGGTTTTCCCCTGCCGCTGGCCAGAGCGGGGCGAACAGGGGATTGAACGGTCAGAAACGCCGCAGGCTGAAGGGCGTGATATCCAGGGATGAAGGCTTATCTTGCGCAAACAGCGCGGCTATCTCACCCAGTACGCTGGCAAACTTAAATCCGTGGCCACTCAGGCCGGTGATCACCATCAGGCGCTGGCAGTCAGGCAGGGTGTCGATAATAAAGTCTTCATCCGGGCTCATATCATAGCTACAGGCTTCACCGTGCAGACAGACGCCAAGCCCTGGCAGGAAGTGGCGCAGAAAGCCGAATACTTCGGTACCGTCGCTGGCCAGGGAGCCGAACGGCTTGCGCTGATCCGCTGTCTCCATCGGTTGTCCACCATCATGTTTACCGACCTTTAAGCCGTCATTCTCAGAGGGGAAACCGTAGTAGTGGCAGCCGTCTTGCGCTTCAACGGTGAAAGCCGGAAAGCGGTTGTTTTCGCTGTAACGACCATCTGCCTGATACCACGAAAACACCTTACGCACCGGTGAAACAGGAAGCTGTGGTAACAGATTTTTGACCCAGGTTCCCGCGCAGACCACGGCTTTACGCCCTTGGTAGCGCCCCTCTGAAGTCACGACCTCAACCCCTTGTTCGATTGGCTCGATGGCGGTTACCGGACAATTAAACAGTTGGGCGCAGCCCGCTTCTCTGGCCAATCTGACGTAGCTGGCAACAATCAGTTCCGAGCGCAGTATTCCTGCATCTGGTTCGAACAGGCCGACATAACCCGCTGGCGCGGTGAACTCTTGCCAGCGTTGTTGGATCTGTTCGGCGCTCAGTAACTCGGTATTGAGGTTAAAGTTTTTGGCACTGCGCTGTGCCGTGGTGACAAATTCACTGTCTTGTGGCCCCAGGGTGAGCACGCCACAGGGATGAAACAGCTTGTCGCCGCTTTTCTGCTCTAATCCATTCCACAGTGCCTGGGCACGCAGCAGAAAAGGCACATATTTTTCGCCCTCGCCGTAAGCATGGCGGATGATACGGGTATCGCCGTGGTGGCTGCCCTGACGATGCGGGGGGAAAGCGCTGTCGATCATTAAGACCTTAAGGCCTGCGGCTGTCGCATAATAGCCTGCAGCAGCCCCAACCGAGCCACTACCCACGATGATCAAGTCATATTCCACGTGCCATGTCCTTTCTTTGATGTGTCGCTGATGGCAGATATGATAAGAGTTTGGCGGCGGTAATGCACCATGAACCGATGCGGGTCGATACAAAAGAAAAGGCGCCGGTTAATTGCCGACGCCTTAGCGGTTGAGGGTGAATGGGTTAATGTTTTCTTCGATCAAGGTCTAAATAATCCGTAGATTCTATCTTGGCGATGCCAGCCTCTAAAATATTGATTAATTGGCGGGCAACGTCTGTGGTTAGCCAAAGAGTCCGATCCACTTGCGCTTCTTCGGCTGTTTGGTCTAGTGAAGACAGGTAATGAAGGCGAATCATCATGGCATCATAAACATCGACGGTACTGATATCCCAGCCAACAAGCGGATGTGTCTGTATTACTTCATCATTTCTGTCCATAAAGACCCCTTATCAAGTAGTGACTAGCTGGAGTTACTAACGAGGATCAATGTGTCTCACCTTCATGGTGAGCTTTTACAGTATACGCATTCAGGATCTGGCGTGGGGTGTTTTCCTGCGGTTTATTGCAAATAAATATTTTTTGCGTAATTAATCGGCTAGCGGAGTGGATAGCTGGGGGTTTTAGGTAAAGGGTTGGGGCAGCTGCATGCTGCGCCCGTGCTTAAGTCATCTAACAATATTACTCTTCGGCGGCAGGAGGAAGTTTCACGTGCGCATGACTTTCCAATTCGGCTGCCAAATGGGCGAAATGCTTTTGCATTTCAGGATCGCGGTTCTGATTTTGTGCTTCCAGTTTCAGGCTGTGGATCAGCAACTGGTTGGCTTTGTCATTCAAGCCAAAAGACAAATAAGAGAAAGCGACCTCGAGTACGCTCAGTCGCCGTTTTTGATCGGCGATCAGGGCCAGCAACTCGCCAAAGGTCATCGCTTCTTCGGGCTTGTCTTTATCAGGAACCATTGTTTATACCTTTGTTGCACCATAAGTTGTCTAATCATTACAGACCACAAGTGCTGTTTCTTCCAGGCAAAACGACGATACGGCAGAAACAAAAAAGCCGGAGAGCGACCCCCGGCAACAACGACATTGCAGAATTATTCTGCACTGAACCAATCGTCGGCACTTTCCCAGGTTTCCTGGAGTATCTCCTCGATCAGGTCTTTATCTGTTTTGGCACCGCCCATGACGGAAAGGCCATTGGCACCGGCATAACGGATCTGGACGGTAGTGTCAGGAAACTGGCGATTGACCCGTTTACTGAATTCGCCGGTCAGGGCTTCGATAGCCCCCGGCGGCAGTGGTTTGGTTTTATCTATAGTGACTTCAACACGCATAATTGCCCCCGGAACTGTCTACTGGATATTTATACAGTCAACTGGCGCCGGAGGCAAGAGCAGAAATAAAATATTTAGCAGTCTGTCACTGACCAGTTGATGGTCTCACCGGCCAGGAAGGGCACCACGGCTTCATTACCCAAAGTGATCTCCTCTGGCTGGGCCACCGGCAGGCGTTGCAGCGTGATAAAGTCCTGATTAACCGGCAAGCCGTAGAAGCGGGGGCCATTCAGCGAGCTGAAGGCTTCCAGGTGCTCCAGCGCGCCTAATTGTTCAAATACGGTGGCATAGGCGGGCATCGCGTTCGGGGCGTTAAATACCCCTGCGCAGCCACAGCTGGTCTCTTTACGGTGTTTGGCATGAGGTGCCGAGTCGGTGCCGAGGAAGAAGCGGTCACAACCGCTGGCAACGGCGCTGCGTAACGCTTCCTGATGGATGTTACGTTTGAGGATTGGCAGGCAGAACAGGTGTGGCCGGATCCCGCCTACCAGCATGTGGTTGCGGTTAAACATCAGGTGCTGTGGCGTAATGGTGGCACCAAGAAAACGATTGCCCTCCTGCACGTACTGAGCGGCTTCCCGGGTGGTGATATGCTCGAACACGATTTTTAATTCCGGGAACTGGCGGCGCACGGGCTCCATTACCTGGTCGATAAAGCGAGCCTCGCGATCGAAGATATCCACGCTGGCATCGGTGACTTCACCATGGATCAGCAGCGGCATACCGATCTTCTGCATCTGCTCAAGCAGGGGATAAATCCCGGTCACATTGCTCACGCCGTGGCTGGAATTGGTGGTGGCATTGGCTGGATAGAGCTTGGCAGCGGTGAACACCCCTTGCTCAAACCCGTTGACCAGCTCCGTCGCAGCGAGGGAATCCGTCAAGTAGCAGGTCATCAACGGCGTGAAGTTATGTTCTGCGGGGAGCGCAGCCAGAATACGTTCACGATAGCTACGTGCCGCGGCAACGGTGGTGATCGGTGGGGCCAGGTTCGGCATCACAATCGCCCGGCCAAACACCTGACTGGTATAGGGCAGAACCGTTTTCAGCATGTCGTCGTCACGCAAATGGATATGCCAGTCGTCAGGGCGGCGGATTTTCAGGGCTTGGGGTTGTGCGGTCATGGTGCAGAGCTCCGGCGGTCAAAAAATCTTAATAAAAGCGAATAAACGGGGGTTATTCACGCCGGGGTGAAAGGATAAGCGGAAAACGGTTTGGATGCATCTGTTAGTTAATGACAAGTTGAAATCAGTTGGCTTAGGCGAACAGAGCAACTTGGGCATTGGGCGTTAACAAACTGAAAAGAAGGGCATGAGTGTTCAGTAGTAAGAAAAAACCCGCCATCTAGGCGGGTTTTTTATGGCAGGGATTAACTTAGTCGTTAACCGGCTGCGGTTTGGTCGCTGGAGCAGCGGCCTGATTCGCCGCTGCATGGCCGCCAGCAGAGCCTTTTCCATCAAAGTTGAAGGAAGGACGCTGCCACTCGCTGGTCTTCGCGGCTTCCGGCTGATAATCCGGCGCAGGCGCTTTGGTCATCGGGGCGGTAGCGATATGCTTGTAGAGTGCCGGTTGTGGTTGTGCAACCACTGGGGCCTCTTGCACTGGAGCTGGAGCAGCCTCTGGCTGTGCTGACACGACTTCCGGCTCTGCGGTTACAGTAGCCTCTGCAGGGGCGGCCACAACGGCTTCCACTACAGTTTCTTCAACTACAGGCTCTTGCACTGCGGGCTCAGCGATAACGGGTTCAGCTTGTACCGTGGCATCTGCAACCGTCTCATCCTCAGTTGTTTCACTGACAACGGTTTCATCTACCACAACAGCGGCTGGCTCGGCAGCGACGACAACGTCGGCTACGGTTTCAACCGGGGCTTCAACTACCGGTGCTGCTACCGATTCAGCTACTGCCGGAGCGGTTTCAACTACGCTTGGCGCTTCGTTGACTACAGGCTGAACAGGAGCGGCTTCAACAGCCACCGGTGCAGCAGCAACGGCTACGGTTTCTACCGCCACTGGCGCTTGAGCTTCTTCGTGTTCAACGTAGACGGCGGCTTGTGCCACAGGATAGCTGACCCAAACCTTGCCTGAAGCCATCTCTGGTGAGGCAAACGCCCCGGCCAACGGCATTGGCGACTGGTTCGGATAACGCTCGTCACGATAGCGACGACGGCGCTGACCACTGACGCGCAGATGGCGTGGAGAACGACGAGAACGACGTGGCATGCCGTTTTCACCGTTTCCACGGTTATCAGCTTGCGCGTCATCTTCAGACTGGGCCGCAATGGTCTGTGGCAACAGTTTAACGTTCTCAGCCACTACCGGAGCCTGGCTTTCTTCTACCTTGGCAACTGGCGCTTTAGGCGCTAACAGCTCTTCAGCGGCGCGATGCAGTTCTTCTTCCGCCGACAGGACGCGAACTTTCTGCGTGAGTGGACGGCGTTGACGACGCTGCGTTGGCTGCTGATGACGGTCTTCATCTTCGTCATTGCTATGGCTGGCAACAACGACTTCCGCAGTTTCTGGCACTTTGACGTCTTGCGGAGCCTGGCGCTTTTCTTCCTGACGACGGCGTTGACGCTCGGCACGCTGTTCCCGGCGCTGTTGCTGATCTTCGCGCTGTACCTTGGCTGCTTCTTCAGTCTGCACTTCGGTATTGGCAGCCGCTGGTGCGGTTTGTTGCTGTGCGTTACGGCGGTTGTTGCGGCGCTGGTCGTCACGGTTTTCACGTGGTTCACGCGGCTCGCGATTTTCGCGTGGCTCACGATCACCACGTTCACGGTTGTCACGCCCTTCGCCACGTTCTTTACGCTCGCCACGTTCACCTTTACGGCCAGAACCCTGGCGGCGTTGGCCACGACGATCCTGACGGCGGTTGTCGCTGTCTTCTGTTTTCTCAGCTACAACCGGCTTAGCTTCAACCACTGGCGTTTCTTCACCGGCGAACAGTGACTTCAAGCCACCAAACAGACGGCTCAACAGGCCAGGTTTGGCTTCAGCAGCAGGGGCTGATGCAACTGCCGGTTTGGCGGCAACGGCAGGCTTGCTAACCACAGGCTCTTCTTCCTGCGGAGGAGCATCCTGTGACAGAGAGAAGGAAGCCAGAGCCGGTTGCTCGCGTTTGCGCTCGACTGGCGCATCATCCTGCGGCTGGGCCATTTCTTCTTCATGCAGCTTCGGCAGCAGGTAGCTCAGGGTTGGTGTTTCTTCACCCTTGCGTACGCGCAGCACGGAGTAATGCGGAGTCTGCATCTGATCGTTTGGCACGATGACCGCTTTCACGCCACCCTGGCGCTTCTCGATCGCGCTGACAGAATCACGTTTTTCGTTCAGCAGGTAGGAAGCAACCTGAACCGGTACGATGGCGTGAACTTCTTTGGTGTTCTCTTTCAGCGCTTCTTCTTCGATCAGGCGCAGAATAGACAGCGCCAGCGATTCGTTATCACGGATGGTGCCGGTACCGGTACAGCGCGGGCACACGTGGTGGCTGGACTCACCCAGTGACGGGCTGAGGCGCTGACGGGACATTTCCAGCAGGCCGAAGCGAGAGATACGGCCAATCTGAATGCGGGCACGATCCTGGCGGACGGCATCGCGCAGACGGTTTTCCACTTCACGCTGGTGACGAACCGGGGTCATATCGATAAAGTCGATAACGATCAGGCCACCCAGGTCGCGCAGGCGCAATTGGCGAGCAATTTCATCTGCGGCTTCCAGGTTGGTATTGAATGCGGTCTCTTCGATGTCGCCACCGCGGGTTGCACGCGCGGAGTTGATATCGATAGCTGTCAAGGCTTCGGTGGTGTCGATCACGATGGAACCACCGGAAGGTAGACGCACTTCACGTTGGAACGCGGACTCGATCTGTGATTCGATTTGGTAATGGCTGAACAGCGGGATTTCGCCACTGTACAATTTAATCTTGCTGCTGAAGTCCGGGCGGCCCAGGGCAGCGATGTGCTCTTTGGCCAGATCGAGTACCTTCGGGTTGTCGATCAGGATTTCGCCGATGTCCGGACGCAGGTAATCGCGGAATGCTCGCACGATAACGTTGCTTTCCTGGTGGATCAGGAACGGAGCAGGGCGGCCTTCGGCGGCTTTTTTAATCGCTTCCCAGTGCTTGAGGCGGAATGACAGGTCCCATTGCAGAGCGTCGGCAGATTTGCCAACGCCAGCGGTGCGGACAATCAGACCCATGCCGTCTGGCAATTGCAGCGAGGAGAGCGCTTCTTTCAGTTCGGTACGGTCGTCACCTTCGATGCGGCGGGAAATACCACCGGCACGCGGATTGTTCGGCATCAGAACCAGATAGCTACCGGCCAGGCTGATGAAGGTGGTCAAGGCAGCGCCTTTATTACCCCGTTCTTCTTTATCAACCTGAACGATGACTTCCTGGCCTTCACGCAGCACATCTTTGATGTTTGGGCGACCATGGGAAGAGTAATTGCTTGGGAAGTATTCGCGAGCGATTTCTTTTAGCGGAAGGAAACCATGTCGTTCAGCGCCGTAATCAACGAACGCGGCCTCGAGACTAGGTTCAATTCGAGTGATTTTGCCTTTGTAAATATTCGCTTTTTTCTGCTCATGGCCAGGGCTTTCAATATCCAGATCGTACAGCCGCTGTCCATCTACAAGGGCAACACGCAACTCTTCCTGCTGAGTTGCGTTAATCAACATTCTTTTCATCTTAACTTACTCGTTTTTTTTACATTATCGACAAAGCTGCGGGCAAAATAACCTCATGGCCAGGTTAAAACCGAAAACCCCGTGTCTTCTCGCAAAGCCGTCAACCTCACGGTTGTCGCCTGCATAGGGGCGCATTATCTCGGTAAGCCTGTATTTCTTTGTGAAACACAGCGCTTTTGACTCAGGGAATAGCCTCTGATGTATGTTGACAGATCTGATTCCATTTGCCGGCCAAGCTGCAACCCGCAGCCCGCTAATTGTTTGATTTCACATTACGTCTTACGCCATTGCTGCGTTTTTGTGCAACCAGACAAACTGTATAATTCCGCAATTCTCCTCGTTTCAAGGGGATCGGCACGGAAAGTCACAGCATTATTCCATTGCAAGTACCTTTATAGCAAGGTGACTTTGCGCTAACTGTGGCGGAAACCGCAAACGATCAACCTGGCTTGCTGCCTTATTGTTCGCTGGCGTTTCTTTCACAGTCTGAGAGACAGTTAAGCACATAAAAAGAGGTGGCGCTATTGACGCGCTCTATTTAGAATCCCGCCCCATGAAAACGAACATTCCCGCAGTACAATTAGTGACGATTTCTGACGATGAAGCCGGTCAGAGAATCGACAATTTTTTGCTTGCCCGCCTGAAAGGCGTGCCGAAGAGCATGATTTATCGCATCGTGCGCAAAGGCGAGGTGCGGGTCAATAAAGGCCGCATCAAGGCTGAATATAAACTGGCGGCGGGCGACGTGGTGCGCATTCCTCCGGTTCGGGTCGCCGAGCGTGAAGATGCGCCGGTTTCTGCCAAGCTGGATAAAGTTGCTGCCCTGGCGGATTGCATCCTTTATGAGGACGATCACCTGTTGCTACTCAACAAACCTTCGGGAACGGCGGTGCATGGCGGCAGTGGCCTGAGTTTTGGCGTGATCGAAGGATTGCGGGCATTACGTCCGGAAGCACGTTTTCTGGAGCTGGTGCACCGTCTGGATCGCGACACCTCCGGCGTGTTGATGGTGGCCAAGAAGCGTTCGGCGCTGCGTTCGCTGCACGAGCAGTTGCGCCTCAAGGGGATGCAGAAGGATTATCTGGCGTTGGTGCGCGGCGAGTGGCAGTCGCACTGCAAAGCGGTGCAGGCACCGTTGCTGAAGAATATTTTGCAGAGCGGGGAGCGCATTGTCCGCGTCAACAGCGAAGGCAAACCTTCGGAGACCCGCTTCAAGATCGAAGAGCGCTTTGAACATGCCACGCTGGTGAAGGCCAGCCCGATCACCGGGCGTACCCACCAGATTCGTGTGCATACCTTGCATGCTGGGCATCCGATCGCCTTTGATGACCGTTATGGTGACCGGGAGTTCGATCGCCAATTGGCGGGCACCGGCCTGAAACGCCTGTTCCTGCATGCGGCAGCGCTGCGCTTTGAACATCCTGCCACCGGCGAAACGATGCGCATCGAAGCGCCGATGGATGACGAGCTGCGTCATTGCCTGCAGGTATTGCGCCAACGGACCGCCGCAGCCAAAAAATAAGTTTATACCAGCGGGTTGACCCCTTCAGCCCGCAACATTTCCAACAATGCGATCAGCGGCAGGCCAATCAACGCATTCGGGTCGCGGCCCTCCAACTTATCAAACAGCGCAATCCCCAAACCTTCACTCTTGAAGCTGCCTGCGCAGTTGAGCGGCTGTTCCAGGCGCACATAGGTTTCGATTTCCACTTCGCTCAAGGCACGGAAATGAACGTGGAAAGGTTCACACATCACCTGTAGGCGTTGGCTACGGCTATTATAGAGCGCCAAACCGGTATAGAAGGTCACCTGCTGGCCGCTGGCCTTACGTAGCTGCTGGCGGGCGTTCTCTTCGCTATGGGGCTTACCGGTGATTTCTCCGGCGATCACGCAGACCTGATCGGAACCGATAATCAGATAATCAGGGTAGGCCATAGCCAGCGCCTGAGCCTTGGCCGCCGCCAGGCGCAGCACTAAAGCCTCGGCACTTTCACCGGGCAGCGGTGTTTCATCGGTTTGCGGTGCCGCACAAATAAAGGGCAGGTGCAGCTTCTCCAACAGTTGCTGGCGGTAGACTGACGTTGAGGCGAGTAAGAGTCTTTGCATAATTTTTTCCACAAACCATAGCGTAAATATGTCGCTCATCTTAAACTGTCGGCCGCTCTGGAAGCGAATATTGGTGAAAGGTGCCGTTTTAGGGCCTTTTTCTTTGACTCTATGACGTTACAAAGTTAATATGCGCGCCCTATGCAAAAGGTAAAATTACCCTTGACCATTGATGCGGTACGTACCGCTCAGAAACGCCTGGACTATGTTGGTTCCTATGCGCCTGAGCTGGTTACACGTGTTGCCGACTCCGTGGTCAGTGTGGACAGCGATGTCGAAGTGCAGTTGTCGTTTGATATTGATAACCAGCGCCTCGCGGTGATAACAGGGCATGCGGACGTCGCGGTAACGCTGATGTGCCAACGCTGTGGTGTCCCGTTTGCGCATCAGGTCCACACAACATATTGTTTTAGCCCGGTCGTCAATGATGAGCAGGCTGAGGCATTACCGGAAGCGTACGAACCGATCGAAGTTGACGAGTTTGGCGAAGTCGATCTGTTGGCAATGATTGAAGATGAAATTATTCTTTCACTGCCTGTCGTTCCGGTACATGAATCTGAACACTGTGAAGTGTCCGAAGCGGACATGGTGTTTGGCAAACTGCCTCCTGAGGCGGAGAAACCAAATCCATTTGCCGTATTAGCCAGTTTAAAGCGTAAGTAATCGAGGAGTAAGGTCCATGGCCGTACAACAAAATAAACCAACCCGTTCCAAACGTGGCATGCGTCGTTCACACGATGCCCTGACCACCACCACCTTGTCTGTAGATGCGACTTCCGGTGAAACTCATCGTCGTCACCACATCACTGCCGACGGTTTCTACCGCGGTCGCAAGGTTATCGGCTAAGTCAGCGATACTTTGACTCGTCTAACCCTGGCGTTAGATGCAATGGGCGGGGATTTCGGTCCCTGCGTCACAGTGCCTGCTTCATTGCAGGCACTGGCCTCTAATTTACAGCTTCATCTCCTGTTAGTCGGCGATCCCGACGTCATCTCCCCGTTACTTGCCAAAGCCGATCCGTCTGTCCTGGAACGCTTGCAAGTCGTACCTGCCGAATCGGTTATTGCCGGTGACGCGAAGCCTTCACAAGCGATCCGGGCCAGCCGAGGTACCTCTATGCGCATTGCGCTGGAGTTGATTAAAAGCGGTGAGGCGCAGGCTTGTGTCAGTGCAGGGAATACCGGGGCGTTGATGGGGCTGGCCAAGCTGCTGATCAAACCGTTGGACGGCATTGAACGCCCGGCGTTGATGACCGTGATACCTAACCAACAGCGTGGTAAAACCGTGGTGCTGGATCTGGGGGCCAACGTAGAATGCGACAGCACGATGCTGGTGCAGTTCGCGGTCATGGGAGCAGTGATGGCGGAAGAGGTATTGGGTATCGCGCAGCCACGTGTGGCACTGCTCAATATCGGCGAAGAAGAAACCAAAGGACTGGATAATATCCGCGAAGCCTCCGCCGTACTTAAAAAAACGCAGGCAATCAACTATATTGGTTATCTGGAAGGCAACGACCTGCTCACCGGTAAAACCGATGTGATGGTCTGCGACGGCTTTGTCGGCAACGTCACTCTGAAAACCATGGAAGGTGTGATAAGACTGTTCTTGTCGCTACTCAAGTCATCCTCCGATGGGGGAAAACAGGCGTGGTGGTTAAAATTGTTGGGTCGTTGGTTACAAAAAAGGGTGGCAAGGCGTTTTGGTCATCTGAACCCCGACCAGTATAATGGTGCATGTCTGTTAGGATTGCGGGGAACCGTGATCAAGAGCCACGGCGCTGCAAACCAAAACGCGTTTGCGGTGGCAATCGAACAGGCTGTACAGGCGGTGCAGCGGCAAGTTCCGGACAGGATTGCTGCGCGCCTTGAAGCTGTATTACCCAAGAGTGACTGATCGTTCATGTATACAAAGATTCTCGGTACGGGGAGTTACTTACCCGCACAAGTGCGCACCAACGCTGACTTAGAAAAAATGGTGGATACGTCTGACGAGTGGATCGTGACTCGCACCGGTATTCGTGAACGTCGTATCGCTGCCCCGGATGAAACCGTGGCAACCATGAGCTTCCACGCCGCGTCTCACGCGCTGGAAATGGCGGGTGTGGCTAAAGAAGATATCGGCCTGATCGTGGTGGCGACCACCACTTCAAGCCATGCGTTCCCAAGTTCTGCCTGCCAGGTGCAGCAGATGCTGGGTATTCAGGACTGCGCGGCGTTTGACATCGCGGCGGCCTGTGCTGGCTTTACCTACGCCTTGAGCGTGGCCGATCAGTACGTCAAGAACGGCGCGGTAAAACATGCGCTGGTGATCGGCTCAGATGTGCTGTCGCGCACGCTCGATCCTGAAGATCGCGGCACGATCATCCTGTTTGGCGACGGTGCTGGCGCGGTAGTGCTGGGGGCTTCTGAGGACCAGGGCATTATCTCTACCCATCTGCATGCCGATGGTCGCTATGGCAATCTGCTGGCTCTGCCGAATAAAGATCGTCAGAACCCGGATCATCCTGCTTACGTCACCATGGCGGGTAATGAAGTGTTTAAAGTGGCAGTCACCGAACTGGCACATATCGTTGATGAAACGCTGAAGGCTAACGATCTTGACCGCAGTGAACTGGATTGGCTGGTTCCGCATCAGGCCAACCTGCGCATCATCAGCGCAACGGCAAAAAAACTGGGTATGGGGATGGAGAAAGTGGTAGTGACGCTCGATCGTCACGGAAACACTTCTGCCGCCTCGGTACCTGCGGCGCTCGACGAAGCCGTACGCGACGGGCGCATCCAGCGTGGTCAGTTGGTGTTGCTGGAAGCATTCGGCGGTGGCTTTACCTGGGGCTCGGCGCTGGTTCGTTTTTGATTCAACAGGAATAAAAAAATGACGCAAACTGCTTTTGTTTTTCCAGGCCAGGGTTCACAAACCGTTGGCATGTTGGCCGATTTGGCCGCACAGTTTCCCATTGTGGAACAAACTTTTAGCGACGCTTCAGCGGCTTTGGGTTACGATCTGTGGCAGTTGGTGCAGACTGGCCCGGCAGAAGAGCTGAATAAAACCTGGCAGACACAGCCAGCGTTGTTGGCGGCCTCCGTTGCCATCTTCCGTGTCTGGCAGCAGCAGGGCGGTAACATGCCTGTGATGATGGCCGGCCACAGCCTGGGTGAATACTCGGCGCTGGTGTGTGCCGGTGTGCTGGATTTTGCTGCGGCTATCCGTTTGGTCGAGTTGCGCGGCAAGCTGATGCAGGAAGCGGTACCAGAAGGTACCGGTGCCATGTACGCCATCATCGGTCTGGATAATGCCTCGATTGCCAAAGCCTGTGAGGAGTCTGCTCAAGGCCAGGTAGTTTCACCGGTGAACTTCAACTCTCCGGGGCAGGTCGTTATCGCGGGCAACAAAGAAGCGGTTGAGCGTGCAGGCGCAGCTTGCAAGGCGGCCGGTGCCAAACGTGCACTGCCGTTGCCGGTGAGCGTGCCTTCGCACTGCGCACTGATGAAACCGGCTGCCGATAAGCTGGCTGTAGCGTTGCAAGACATCACCTTCAACGCGCCGTTAGTCCCGGTAGTCAATAACGTTGATGTACGCGCAGAAACCGCGCCAGAAGCTATCCGCAGTGCGTTGGTTCGCCAACTGTACAGCCCGGTGCGCTGGACGGAAAGCGTAGAATTTATGGCGGCAGAGGGTGTGACTCTGCTGCTGGAAGTGGGCCCAGGCAAAGTGCTGACCGGCCTGACCAAACGCATTGTCGACACTTTGACGGCGGCAGCGGTTAACGATACTGCCAGCCTGTCTGCGGCGTTGGAACAGTAAAAGAGGATAACCATGAGCTTCGAAGGGAAAATTGTCCTGGTCACCGGCGCAAGCCGCGGTATTGGCCGGGCTATTGCAGAGTTGTTTGTTGCACGTGGCGCCAAGGTTATCGGCACCGCTACCAGCGAGAGCGGTGCTGAAGCCATCAGCAGCTATCTGGGTGAGAACGGCAAAGGCTATATGCTGAACGTGGTTGATGCTCAATCTATCGACAACGTTTTGACCTCGATTCGTGCAGAATTTGGCGAAATCGACATTTTAGTGAATAATGCCGGGATTACGCGTGATAACCTGCTGATGCGAATGAAGGATGAGGAGTGGCAGGATATCCTGGACACCAATCTGACTTCCGTATTCCGTCTGTCAAAAGCGGTAATGCGAGCTATGATGAAAAAGCGGTTTGGCCGTATCATCTCTATCGGTTCCGTTGTTGGCACCATGGGGAATGCAGGGCAGGCTAACTACGCGGCGGCTAAAGCCGGTCTGATTGGTTTTAGTAAGTCTTTGGCACGTGAGATCGCTTCACGTGGCATTACGGTCAACGTCGTGGCTCCTGGCTTTATTGAGACGGACATGACACGGGCGTTGACAGAAGATCAACGCGCAGGCATTTTGACTCAGGTTCCGGCTAGCCGGCTTGGGGAAGCTAAAGAAATCGCCAGCGCTGTTGCATTTTTAGCCTCTGACGAGGCCAGCTACATCACCGGTGAAACGTTACATGTCAATGGCGGCATGTATATGATTTAAAAAATGCGAAAACTATTTGCGTTATTTGAGGTAAAAACCGCAAAATAGCGTAAAATCGTGGTTTGACCAGCCGGGATTTAGTTGCATCTTTTTCAACATTTTATACACTACGAAAACCATCGCGAAAGCGAGTTTTGATAGGAAATTTAAGAGTATGAGCACTATCGAAGAACGCGTTAAGAAAATCATTGTTGAGCAACTGGGTGTTAAGCAGGAAGAAGTATTGAACAACGCTTCTTTCGTTGAAGACCTGGGCGCTGATTCTCTTGACACCGTTGAGCTGGTAATGGCTCTGGAAGAAGAATTCGACACCGAAATTCCAGACGAAGAAGCTGAGAAAATCACTACTGTGCAAGCAGCTATTGATTTCATCAACGCTAGCCAGCAGTAAGCGAACATATCTAGGCGGTCACTCGACCGCCTAAGTTTTTTCTATCCCTAGCGTCATATTTTCCCTCCTTGGAGGACAAACGTGTCTAAGCGTCGAGTAGTTGTGACCGGACTGGGCATGTTGTCTCCTGTCGGCAATACTGTAGAGTCCACATGGAATGCTCTTCTTGCCGGTCAGAGTGGCATCAGCCTGATCGACCATTTCGATACTACTGCCTATGCAACGCGCTTTGCTGGCTTGGTAAAGAATTTTAACTGTGAAGATTTCATCTCGCGCAAAGATGCGCGCAAGATGGATGCCTTCATTCAATACGGCATCGTCGCCGGCATGCAAGCCATGCAGGATGCGGGGCTGGATATCAACGAGGCGAACGCCAATCGTATTGGTGCCGCTATCGGCTCTGGTATCGGCGGCCTGGGGTTGATTGAAGAGAACCATAGCTCACTGGTTAACGGTGGCCCACGGAAAATCAGTCCGTTTTTTGTGCCCTCGACCATTGTGAACATGATTGCCGGTCACCTGACCATTATGTACGGCATGCGTGGCCCAAGTATTTCCATCGCTACTGCCTGTACCTCAGGTGTCCATAACATTGGCCATGCCGCACGTATCATTGCTTACAATGATGCCGATGTGATGCTGGCCGGTGGCGCAGAAAAAGCCAGTACCCCTCTGGGTGTCGGCGGCTTTGGGGCGGCTCGTGCGCTCTCAACCCGCAATGACAACCCACAGGCCGCAAGCCGCCCCTGGGATAAAGACCGTGATGGTTTTGTCCTGGGCGATGGTGCGGGGATGATGGTGCTAGAAGAGTACGAACACGCAAAACAACGCGGTGCGAAAATTTACGCCGAAATTGTCGGGTTTGGTATGAGCAGCGATGCCTACCACATGACATCACCACCGGAAAACGGTGCTGGTGCCGCCTTGGCGATGGAAAACGCACTGCGTGATGCAGGTGTGACAACGTCACAGATTGGCTATATCAACGCGCACGGTACCTCCACGCCGGCCGGTGATAAGGCAGAAACCCAAGCGGTGAAATCCGTATTTGGCAGCGATGCCAACCGGGTGATGGTCAGCTCCACCAAATCGATGACCGGCCACCTGCTGGGTGCCGCTGGGGCGATTGAGTCGATCTTTACCGTATTGGCTCTGCGCGATCAGGCGGTTCCACCTACCATCAATCTGGATAATCCGGATGAGGGTTGCGATCTGGATTTCGTACCACACGAAGCGCGCCAGACCAAAGATATGGAGTTCACGCTGTGTAACTCCTTCGGCTTCGGTGGCACTAATGGTTCGCTGATTTTCCGTCGCGTATAATTATTGCCAACTTAAGTTGATAAAGGCCCGGTGCATTTTGACCGGGCTTTTTTTATGGCTCCAGGCCGTTTATCGTAGTATGCGCCTGTTATGCTGTAGTGATAACACAGTGAGGAAACGCATGTACTGGATCAATGGACAACAACATGACGCCCTGGCAGCCAGCGATCGCGGTTTGCAGTTTGGCGACGGCTGCTTTACCACCGCCAGAGTAGTGGATGGCAACATCGATCTTTTCCCTTGGCATCTTGAGCGCATGCAGCAGGCGGCACAGAAGTTGCTGCTGCCTGCAGTGGACTGGGCGGCATTGGAACTTGAGATGCGCCATGCGGCAGGCTCTCTGTCCCTTGGCGTGGTCAAAGCGATACTGACCAGAGGCAGCGGCGGACGAGGTTACAGCCCGCGCGGCTGCGCTGCTCCTACACGGATCGTTTCACGCAGCACCTATCCCGCTCATTACCTGTCATGGCGTGAGGAAGGGATCAGCCTGACGCTCAGCCCGGTAGCGCTAGGGCGTAATCCATTGCTGGCTGGCCTGAAACACCTTAACCGCCTGGAGCAGGTGTTGATCCGCGCACATCTTGACCAGGCCGATGCCGATGAGGCGCTGGTGCTTGACACTGCGGGTATGCTGGTGGAATGCTGTGCGGCTAATTTGTTCTGGCGTAAAGGAAAAAGCGTCTTTACGCCAAATCTGGATCAGGCCGGTGTCGCCGGTGTGATGCGCCGCCGCGTGATTGAACTTCTGGCGGGCAGCGAGTATCTACTGCATTACGTCAGTGAACCGCTGGAGACGCTGGCCGATGCGGAGGAAGTGCTGATATGCAACGCGCTGATGCCGTTGCTGCCGGTGAATAGGGCACAATCATGGCGCTACCCTTCGCGCCAACTGTATGATTTTTTGCGACCACACTGTTAATGATGGCTGATCGATGAAGAGAAAAAAGCTCAAGATTGTTGTACTGCTGCTGCTCCTGGCGTTGGCTTCGCTGTATTGGGGGCATCAGCGGATTGAACGCTTTGCCGAGACTCCGCTGGCGATTGGGCAGGAAACCTACTTCAAACTGCCCGCAGGCACTGGCCGTGTTGCGCTGGAAGGGCTGCTGGTACGCGACAAGCTGATCCACAATGGCCGTTGGTTCCCGTGGTTACTGCGCCTGGAGCCGGAACTGGCCGAATTCAAGGCGGGTACCTACCGTTTAACCCCGGGGATGACGGTGCGCCAGATGCTGAAACTGTTGGCGAGCGGCAAAGAAGCCCAGTTCAGCGCGCGCTTTATCGAGGGGTTGCGTCTGAAAGATTGGCTGCAGGTGCTGCAAGAGTCCAAATACGTCAAACATACCCTGGCAGGTAAAAGCGAGGCGGAAATCGCCAAGGCACTGGGGCTGCCGGAAGGTGGCGTGCTGGAAGGCCGTTTGTATCCAGATACCTATCTCTATACGGCGGGAACCACCGATCAGGCATTGTTAAAGCGCTCGCAGCTGCGGATGTACAAGGCATTGCAGGACGTTTGGCATGCGCGAGACACCAGCTTGCCATACAAAACGCCGGAAGAGTTGCTGACGATGGCTTCGATCGTTGAGAAGGAGACGGCTGTAGCGGAGGAACGCACCAAGGTCGCTTCGGTGTTTATCAATCGCCTGCGTTTGGGCATGCGTTTGCAAACCGATCCTACGGTGATCTACGGCATGGGCGACAGTTACACCGGGAACATCACCCGTAAGGATCTGGAGACGGCAACGCCCTATAACACCTATGTGATCAGTGGCCTGCCGCCAACGCCGATCGCCATGCCGAGCCGTGCTTCACTGGAAGCCGCTGCCAATCCGGCTAAAACCGATTATTTGTACTTTGTTGCCGACGGCAAGGGTGGCCATACGTTCACCACCAACCTGGCAAGCCATAATGCTGCGGTGCGTGTCTATCGGCAGGTACAAAAGGAAAAGAATGAAAAGTAACTTTGTAGTGATTGAAGGCTTGGAAGGTGCGGGTAAAACCACCGCGCGCAATACCGTGGTCAACGTGCTTAACGAGCAGGGTATTAATGACATTGTATTTACCCGTGAACCGGGTGGTACGCCACTGGCGGAGAAGCTGCGCGAGCTGTTTAAATGCGGCGCAGACGGCGATTTGCCGACCATCAAGGCGGAACTGCTGATGATATATGCCGCGCGGGTGCAACTGGTGGAAACCGTTATCCAACCGGCGTTGGCGCGGGGAGCCTGGGTAGTGGGCGATCGTCACGACCTTTCCGCGCAAGCCTATCAGGGCGGGGGCCGGGGAATCGATCCACACTTGATGAGTTCGCTGCGTGATACGGTATTGGGTGACTTCCGCCCCGACCTGACCCTTTATCTCGACTTGCCTCCGTCGGTAGGCCTGCAAAGGGCGCGTGCGCGCGGAGAGTTAGACCGTATTGAGCAAGAAGCGCTGCCGTTCTTTGAACGTACCCGCGCGCGCTATCTTGAACTGGCGGCGCAGGATGCGAGCATCGTTACCATAGATGCGGCACAAACGCTGGAACAGGTCACCGCCGATATTCGCCAGGTGGTTGTACAGTGGCTGCAACAGCAGGAAGGGGCGTAATGAACTGGTACCCGTGGCTTAACGCTCCCTATCGTCATTTGGTGGGGCAGTATGCGGCTGGGCGTGGCCATCACGCATTACTGCTGCATGCGGCGGTGGGCAACGGCGATGCTGAGCTACTCTATGCCCTTAGCCGTTGGCTGATCTGCCAAAAGCGCAATGGTGAAAAGAGCTGCGGTGAGTGTCACAGCTGCCGGTTGATGCTGGCAGGCAACCACCCGGACTACCACGTATTGGCCCCGGAAAAGGGCAAGAGTAGCTTGGGTATCGAACCTATCCGCCAGGTGATTGAGGTCCTCTATTCCCATGCCCAGCAGGGGGGAGCCAAGGTGGTGTGGCTATCGCAGGCAGAACTGTTGACCGAGGCCGCCGCCAACGCCTTGCTGAAAACCCTGGAAGAACCTCCGGCCAATACCTACTTCCTGCTAGGTTGCCGTGAGCCCTCACGCCTGCTGGCGACACTGCGTAGCCGCTGTTTCTACTGGCATCTGGCCAGCCCGGATGAACAGCTGAGTCTGCAATGGCTTAACCGCCAGGGCGCGGGCAATTCGGTCGATCGCCTGACCGCATTACGCTTGCATGACGGTGCTCCCCTTGCTGCCGAACAGTTGCTGCAACCGAATCGCTGGCAACAGCGGGCCGCACTGTGCAACGCCTTGAACACCGCTCTGCCGCAGTGCGATATGTTGGCCCTGTTGCCGGCACTGAACCATGACGACGTGGCGGACCGGCTACACTGGCTATGCGCGTTGCTGATGGACGCGATGAAATACCAGCAGGGTGCCGCGAGCTATGCTCTGAACCAGGATCAATTGCCACTGGTCCAGCAATTGGCCAGCCGTTTGAGCAGCGTTTCGCTCCAGCAAATCATGCAGCAGTGGCTTAACTGCCGCCATCAGTTACTCAGCGTGGTCGGCGTTAATCGCGAGCTGTTGCTGACAGAACAGTTACTCGGTTGGGAGCAGATGCTCGGCGCTACCGGCTACTCACCCCCTCATTCGTTGTAAAAGAGTTAATTATCATGTTATTAGTAGATTCTCACTGCCACCTCGACAGCCTGGACTTCGCCACCTTGCACCACAGCGTGGACGATGCTCTGGTCAAAGCCAAAGCGCAGGATGTGGGCTTTGTACTGGCGGTTGCCACCACGCTGCCGGGTTACCAGGCGATGACCCAACTGATCGGTCAACGTAACGATGTCGCCTTCTCCTGCGGCGTTCATCCGTTGAATCTGGAGGGGGGCTACGATTATGCCGAACTGCGCAGTCTGGCTGCGGCAGAGCAGGTGGTTGCCCTGGGGGAAACCGGGCTGGATTACTTCTATCAGCAAGACAATATCCCGTTACAGCAAGAGTCGTTCCGCCAACATATTCGTATTGGCCGGGATCTCAACAAGCCGGTGATTGTGCATACGCGTGACGCGCGTGACGATACCTTGGCCATTCTGCGTGAAGAGAACGCACAGGATTGCGGCGGCGTGCTGCATTGCTTCACCGAAGATTTGCCAACGGCGAAAGCCTTGCTCGATCTGGGCTTCTATATCTCGTTTTCCGGCATTGTCACTTTCCGTAACGCCGAGCCGCTGCGCGAGGTGGCCCGCTATGTGCCATTAGATCGTATGCTGGTGGAAACCGACTCGCCATACCTGGCGCCGGTGCCTCATCGCGGCAAAGAAAACCAACCCGCCTATGTGCGTGACGTCGCAGAATACCTGGCCGTATTGAAGGGCGTCAGTCTAGAAAACCTGGCGCAAGCGACCACCACCAACTTTTCACGTTTGTTTCACATTGAACTCTGAACCTTCGTCTAGGCTTAGCAAACCGCTGGCGATAATCTAATTCTTTTTAAGCTCGTAATTAATCCTCGAAACGGGTAATGTTCCCACCCGTTTCAGGGGAACGGTCGGGCAAATTTTCATCTTTCTTCACAAAAAGTAGACGATTTTTGAAAAATGGCCGGTCAGATTCATCGAAACGTGACTGCCATCAAACATTGTTCAGGGTATTTATTTTACTCTGCGTAAAAATTAAAGGGGTGCTCAGACACCCTGAAAATGCAGGGGTTTTCTCTCCCCCCTCTGCAACGCGAAAATTCGCGAGAAGTAGCAAAGCACTATTACTCAGGAGCACACTCAACTATGTTCAAGAACGCATTTGCCAACCTGCAAAAAGTAGGTAAATCGCTGATGCTGCCGGTTTCCGTATTGCCTATCGCAGGTATCCTGCTGGGCGTGGGTTCCGCCAACTTTAGCTGGCTACCGCTGGTAGTCTCTCACGTGATGGCGGAAGCCGGCGGTTCCGTATTCGCCAATATGCCGTTGATCTTCGCTATCGGTGTTGCCCTGGGCTTCACAAACAACGACGGCGTTTCTGCATTGGCCGCGGTAGTGGCTTACGGCATCATGGTGAAAACCATGGCCGTGGTTGCGCCGCTGGTGCTGCATTTGCCAGCCGAAGAGATTGCGGCCAAACACCTGGCGGATACCGGTGTGCTCGGGGGGATTATCTCCGGTGCCATTGCTGCCTACATGTTTAACCGCTTCTTCCGCATTCAGTTGCCAGAATACCTGGGCTTCTTTGCCGGTAAGCGTTTTGTGCCGATCATCTCTGGTCTGGCCGCTATCATTCTGGGTGTGATCCTCTCCTTCATCTGGCCACCAATCGGTACGGCTATTCAGACCTTCTCCGAATGGGCGGCTTATCAGAACCCTGTGGTGGCATTCGGTATCTACGGTTTTGTTGAGCGTGCGCTGGTACCGTTTGGCCTGCACCACATCTGGAACGTTCCGTTCCAAATGCAGATTGGTGAATATACCAATGCGGCCGGTCAAGTGTTCCACGGCGACATTCCACGTTACATGGCGGGTGACCCAACTGCGGGTATGCTGTCTGGTGGCTTCCTGTTCAAAATGTATGGTCTGCCTGCTGCCGCGATTGCCATCTGGCACTCAGCCAAGCCGGAAAACCGTGCCAAAGTCGGCGGTATCATGATCTCCGCTGCGCTGACCTCGTTCCTGACCGGTATTACCGAGCCGATCGAGTTCTCCTTCATGTTCGTTGCGCCGATCCTGTACGTAATCCATGCGATCCTGGCCGGTCTGGCGTTCCCAATCTGTATTCTGTTGGGTATGCGTGACGGTACCAGCTTCTCACACGGCCTGATTGACTTCATCGTACTGAGCGGCAACAGCAGCAAAATCTGGCTGTTCCCAATCGTTGGTGTCATCTACGGTCTGGTGTACTACACCATCTTCCGCGTGCTGATTGCCAAACTGGATCTGAAAACCCCTGGCCGTGAAGACAATGCTTCCGAGCAGGTGGCTCAGGGCGGTTCTGAAATGTCTGCTGCGCTGGTTCAGGCATTCGGCGGTAAAGAAAACATCACCAACCTGGATGCCTGTATTACCCGTCTGCGCGTTAGCGTGGCCGACGTATCCAAGGTCGACCAGGCTGGTCTGAAGAAACTGGGTGCTGCCGGTGTAGTTGTGGCTGGCTCAGGCGTTCAGGCGATCTTTGGTACCAAATCCGACAACCTGAAAACCGATATGGATGAATACATCCGTAACAACTGATTCAGGTAGGGGAGTTAATGGGGAGGCTTAGGCCTCCCTTTTTTTATGGGTTGATTAACAACATGGGGAGGGGCGCTCATGGATCTCAGCTCAAACAACCAACAGGCGGGGCAAGCCCCGCCGTTGGGTTGCCTTACCTTGCGGATTCGTAAGCCATCATGGCCGCAACCTCCGTTTCTCCGCTACGAATGCGGATCTCACAGAGTCTTTTCCTGGTCATCCAGGTAAACACCAGTACGGTGATACAGAGAATAACCAGGGACATTACTACTAATTTTTGCGGCATGATAGCCTCCTTGTCCTTGCCTTTCGGTGGGTATGAGGCTACCTTTATGGTGTTTGGGCATAAGAGTGGCCTCGGGTTGATTTATATCGATTCGGGGCTTTTCTCTTTCTATCCCTTGCTCATGCTCAGGACAAAAAGATCCAGAGCACCCACGCGAATTTTACCCCTAATCCCGCCGGGTAATAAATCAGCGCTTTGTTACATAGAACAAGTAAGCTGAACCGGCTCTGTGCTCATCCTTGTTATTTATTGGTTTTTTGTCCGTTTCTTGCGGTGACGAATTTCTATATAACTCATTGGTTTTTTTTGCATCTGTTTTTCTTACCTATGCTATGGCGGCTGCGGGCTCTTTTGTGTGGGATGGCTTAACAAGATAGGGAGGGGCGCTCATGGATCTCAGCTCAAACAACCAACAGGCGGGGCAAGCCCCGCCGTTGGGTTGCCTTACCTTGCGGATTCGTAAGCCATCATGGCCGCAACCTCCGTTTCTCCGCTACGAATGCGGATTTCACAGAGTCTTTTCCTGGTCATCCAGGTAAACACCAGTACGGTGATACAGAGAATAACCAGGGTCATTACTACTAATTTTTGCGGCATGATAGCCTCCTTGTCCTTGCCTTTCGGCGGGTAAGAGGCTACCTTTATGGTGTTCATGCATAAGAGTGGCCTCGGGTTGATTTACATCGATTCGGGGCTTTTCTCTTTCTATCCCTTGCTCATGCTCAGGACAAAAAGATCCAGAGCACCCGCGCGAATTTTACCCCTAATCCCGCCGGGTAATAAATCAGCGCTTTGTTACATAGAACAAGTAAGCTGAACCGGCTCTGTGCTCATCCTTGTTATTTATTGGTTTTTTACCCGTTTCTTGCGGTGACGAATTTCTATATAACTCATTGGTTTTTGCACCTGTTTTTCTTACCTATGCTATGGCGGCTGCGGGCTCTTTTGTGTGGGATGGCTTAACAAGATAGGGAGGGGTGCTCATGGATCTCAGCTCAAACAACCAACAGGCGGGGCAAGCCCCGCCGTTGGGTTGCCTTACCTTGCGGATTCGTAAGCCATCATGGCCGCAACCTCCGTTTCTCCGCTACGAATGCGGATCTCACAGAGTCTTTTCCTGGTCATCCAGGTAAACACCAGTACGGTGATACAGAGAATAACCAGGGCCATTACTACTAATTTTTGCGGCATGATAGCCTCCTTGTCCTTGCCTTTCGGTGGGTAAGAGGCTACCTTTATGTTGTTGGAGCATAAGAGTGGCCTCGGGTTGATTTACATCGATTCGGGGCTTTTCTCTTTCTATCCCTTGCTCATGCTCAGGACAAAAAGATCCAGAGCACCCACGCGAATTTTACCCCTAATCCCGCCGGGTAATAAATCAGCGCTTTGGTACATAGAACAAGTAAGCTGAACGGGCTCAGTGTACACCCTGCTTAATTTGTTGGTTTTTTTCCCTGTTTATTGCGATGCTGATGGCTGTCCATCGATGCTGCAAGAGAGGGAAAAATGCCCAACCCATCCGTGCTCAAACCATCAACGTTGATCGGCAATCAAATCGAACTACGACCCTTGCAGCCAGAGCACCGTGAGGCAATGCTGAGCGCCGCTGCTGATGGCGAACTGTGGAACCTGAAGGTGACCGCAGTGCCCAGTGCCAGTACGATCGACAGTTATATCGCCACTGCCGTGGCGGGCCGTGATGCTGGTTCCATGCTGCCGTTTGTCATTGTTCAGCGGGATAGCGGATGCATTATCGGCAGCACCCGTTTCTGGAAAATCGACCGGGGTAATCGCAAAATGGAAATCGGCCACACCTGGCTGAGCCAATCGGTGCAGCGCACCGGCGTGAATACCGAAGCGAAATACCTGCTGCTCAACTATGCCTTTGAGGTTTTACAGGCGGTACGGGTGCAGTTCACCACCGACGAACTGAACGACAGGTCACGCGCGGCAATTCTGCGCATTGGTGCCAAGCAGGAGGGGATTGTACGCCATGAGCGCATCATGCCCGACGGGCGCAAACGTAACTCGGTCAGGTTCAGCATCATCGATGATGAATGGTGTGGGGTGAAAGCCAGGTTAGACGTTTTGCTGAAGCGCTAAACGTGTGGAACAAACAGTGGCATGATCTCATTGGGCGCAGATGCAGCGCCCCTACAACAGCCTTTCAACTCCGCGCTAAATTCCCCACGCCACCGTCGATCAGCAGTTCACTGCCCACCATGTAGCTGGATTCGTCAGACGCGAGGAATACGGCGGCTTTGGCCAATTCCAGCGTGGTCCCCATGCGGCCAATCGGCACCAGCGCGTGGATCTCTTCGCGCAACGCCTGTTCAGCCTGTGCCGGTAAACCCAGCTTGCCCAGTGCCGGAGTTGCCGTTGGGCCAGGGCTGAGGCCGTTGACGCGAATTCCGCGCGGATGCAACTCGGCTGAAAGTGAACGCGCCAAAGACAAAATCCCGGCTTTACTGGCGGCATAGACGCAGCTTTGCGCCAGGCCAATATGCGCGCTGACGGAACCACACAGGATCACCGAGGCAGGGTTGCCCAACAACGGCAACAGAGCCTGGATCAAAAACAGTGGGCCTTTGAGATTGGTGTTCATCAGTTGGTCATAACGCTGCTCATCCCATTCCTGCAACGGCAGGTGGGTGACATCACCGGCGTTGATATACAAGATATCCAACCGGGGCCAGCTTTTAGCCAACTGCGCGGCCAAAATCGGCTGTTGGCCGATATCCCCGGCGTCATTGTGCAACAGCACGACATCCCCTAGCATTTCGCCAGCCGCTGTTAACCCGCTTGCGCTGCGCCCGGTGATTGCCACGGTCGCTCCTTCGGCAATAAACTGCCGGGCCGTCTCCAGCCCGATGCCGCTGGTTCCCCCGGTAATCAACGCGTATTTACCTGCTAATCGTGACATAACCCTTCCTCTCGTTGGTCAGTTACGCCATTATTGGTCTGTCAGTACCTTTTGCATAGTAGGTACCATTTGGATACTAAAGGACAAGGTGGGATGCAATGGCGTCAACAGTGAAAGGGCAGGTTGAAAAAAATTATGCGTTACCGCCTGCGGGGGAGCCGTGCCCGATGGTGAGCTTCGTCAATTTGGTTTCGGGCAAATGGGCCATCCCAATCCTGTATCGCCTGATGGTGATCGACGGCCCGATACGCTTTAGCGAATTACAGCGCGCGGTGGCGCCAATTGCGCAAAAAGAGCTGACGCGTCAGCTCCGCCAGTTTGAACAATGCCGTCTTGTCACTCGCCAGGTGTTTCCAGAGGTGCCACCACGGGTGGAGTACCAGATAACGCCGCTGGGTAAAACGTTGCGCCCCACGTTAGACTCGTTGGCTGCTTGGATGCGTGACCATGCGCCTCAGTTGATCGGTAGCCAATAACCGCCGGTAAACTAGTAAGGTTGAGTGATTCTCCATCATTCGATACGGAAAGTGCGCAATCGGGTTGATAGCAGTAGAATTTGTCACGATACTGCGTAAACCAATATTTTCGCTGAACAAGGAGTTCCAGATGGCCGAAGAAACGATTTTCAGTAAAATTATTCGCCGTGAAATCCCTGCCGATGTGGTCTACCAGGACGAACTGGTTACCGCATTTCGTGATATTTCCCCACAGGCACCGACCCATATCCTGATCGTGCCGAACGTGCTCATTCCAACGGTGAACGATGTGACCGTGGAACACGAGGCCGCATTAGGCCGTATGATCACCGTGGCGGCCAAAATTGCCGAGCAGGAAGGGATTGCCGAAGACGGTTACCGCTTGCTCATCAATTGCAATCGTCACGGCGGGCAGGAGGTCTATCATATTCATATGCATTTAGTGGGTGGGCGCGCTCTGGGCCCGTTGTTGTCACGTTAACCGAGGAAGACCATGCGCTATATTAACACGACGCGTTACTTGATGGCGCTGGTGCTCCCCGCCGCGATACTGATGGGCTGTAGCAGCCCGAAGGGCATCTCGGTCAATGAACGGCAAACGGTGGTGATGGATTCACCGGTACTGACGGCAGGTATTCTGGCGGATAACCCGTCTATTGCCGACGCGTCTGGCCGTCTGCGGGCCAGTTCGGTGCTCAGCAACACCCAGACGACGCCGGTGACCCTCCACTATCGTTTCTACTGGTATGACAAACAGGGGCTGGACATCCTGCCTTTTGAACAGCCGCGCACGGTCACCGTCGCTGCCAATTCAGACGCCGAGATTTATTCGTTGAATGGCAACCTTGATGCCAAGCGTGTACGTCTGTATTTATACTTATAAGTTTTGGGTTACGTTGGAGAAGGTAATGAAAAAGTTCCTATGGGTGGCGCTGGCCGCGTTGGTGTTAACCGGTTGTCCATCACGCCCGCCAGAGCCTACGGCACCGGTGACGGTAGAGCCACAGCCGCAACCAGAGCCTCAGCCTGAACCGTTGCCACCAACCACCGAGCCGGTGCCACAGCCGCCGAAGATCCAGCAGCTTGACTGGCTGGGCAGCGTGCAGCCGTTGGTCAATCAGATGCTGAAGGCCGATGGCGTCACGCCTGGCAGCGTATTGCTGTTGGACAGCGTGAAAAACAATACCAATGGCTCATTGAGCATCGGCAACGCTACCTCGGCGCTGCACCAGGCTTTGGCATCCAACAAGACCTTTGCCGTCGTGCCGGAAGCGCAGTTGGCGAGCGCCAAACAGACGCTGGGCCTGTCGGCGGAAGATAGCCTCGGGTCGCGCAGCAAGGCGATTGGCTTGGCACGCATCGTCAACGCGCAATACGTGTTGTATAGCGCCGTCAGTGGCGATGTGAAGTCACCGTCGATGGAAATGCAGCTGATGCTGGTGCAAACCGGTGAGATCGTCTGGTCAGGCAATGGCGACGTCAAATACTGAATCCCAGCTGCGGCGACTCTTGAGTAACAGACTGCCGGCGGTAAATACCGCCGGTTGTCATTTTAGCCTGGTACAAGGGTTGAGCGGCGAGAGCTGGCGGATCGACAGTGGCGATGTGCAACTGCTGGCCCGTCCGCAGACGCCGGAAAAACGCATGCTCGGCGTTAACCGTCGGCGTGAGGGGCAAGTGCTGAAGCGCGCTGGATTGGGCATAGGTCCAAAGGTGTGGTTACAGAGCCCTGAGTGGTTGATCGTCGAATGGCTTGCCGGTGAGAGCGTTGACGAAACGGCGTTTGCTTCCATGCTGGCCAACGGGGAGTTGGCAGCGCTGACCGCTCGGCTGCATAACCGAGGGTTGAGTGGTTACCGGCTGGATCTGCAACAGCAATTTACCCGCTATTGGCAGCAAATTGATCGCCGGCGGATCACTCCTGGTTGGCTGCGTTGGCAGCGCTATTTCATCAACGGCACCATGCCGCGCCCGTTGCAGTTGGCAACGCTGCACATGGATATTCATGCCGGCAATCTGCTGCGACAGACCGGGCAGCTCAGGCTGATCGACTGGGAGTATGCCGCCGATGGCGATATCGGCCTGGAGCTGGCGGCGATGTTTCGCTTCAATCAATTTTCCCCGGCTGTGCAACAACGCTTTTTGGAGCAATATCAACCCCACGGCTATGCCGATTTGCCGCAGTTGGCCTCACAGGTCCAGCGTTGGTTGCCGTGGGTGGATTATCTGATACTGATGTGGTGTGAAGTGCGCTGGCAGCAGTGTCGGGATGCGGAATTTTTGCGTTGGGGCGCAGCGTTATACCGGCGTTTTTGTTTATCATCGTCAAACTAATCATGAATACTGATGTGAGGTGGCCGTGGGCCCAGTAATGCTAGATGTCGTCGGCTATGAGCTGGACGCAGAAGAACGCGAGATTTTAAAACACCCGCTGGTAGGGGGCCTGATCCTGTTTACCCGCAACTTTGCCGATCCGCAGCAGCTGCGTGAGCTGGTTCGCCAGATCCGCGCGGCCTCGCATTCGCGACTGGTGGTGGCGGTTGATCAGGAAGGCGGGCGTGTGCAGCGCTTTCGCGAAGGTTTTACCCGCTTGCCGGCGGCGCAGTCCTTTGCGGCGCTCAACGATGCTCAGGAAGGCGGGCGTCTGGCTCAGGAAGCTGGCTGGCTGGTGGCCTCGGAAATGATTGCCCAGGATATCGATATCAGCTTTGCCCCGGTATTGGACATCGGCCACGCCAGTGCGGCAATTGGCGAACGTTCTTTCCATAGCGATCCGCAGCAGGCGTTAGTGATGGCCGAACGCTTTATCCAGGGGATGCACAGCGCCGGGATGAAAACCACCGGCAAGCATTTCCCAGGGCATGGCGCAGTCACGGCGGACTCGCATAAAGAAACTCCGCGCGATCCGCGGCCATTAGCCCAAATCCGCGAACATGATATGACTATTTTCCGCGATCTGATCCAACGCGGATTGCTGGATGCCATCATGCCAGCCCATGTTATCTATACTGAAGCAGACCCGCGCCCGGCCAGCGGCTCGCCTTACTGGCTGCAGCAAATCTTGCGTCAGGAGCTAGGCTTTGAGGGCGTGATCTTCTCTGACGATCTGTCGATGGAAGGGGCGGCGATCATGGGCAGCTATGCCGAGCGTGGCCAGGCGGCGCTGGATGCCGGTTGCGATATGATCCTGGTTTGTAATAATCGGGCAGGGGCGGTCAGCGTGTTAGATAACCTGTCCCCGGTCAAAGTAGAGAAATTGCAGCGGTTATATCATCGCGGTCAGTTCACCCGTCAGGAACTGCGCGATTCCGACCGTTGGCAAAAAGCGCATCATGCGCTGAGTCAATTGCATGAACGCTGGGAAGAGCATAAGCAACGCTCAGCGGGGTGAACGGCCAGGGCGCCGCATGAAGGCGGCGTTAATAATGGGGGCTGCCAGCGGCCCCCAGCTTGTTGCGAGGAACCACATGATTATCTATTTGCATGGCTTCGATTCCACCAGTCCCGGCAATCATGAAAAGATTATGCAGTTACAGTTCATCGATCCGGACGTGCGCTTTATCAGCTACAGCACTTTGCATCCGCGCCATGATATGCAGCATTTATTGAAAGAGGTGGACAAGGCGGTTCAGCAGGAAGGGGATGTCCATCCTCTGATCTGCGGCGTGGGTCTTGGGGGCTTTTGGGCCGAACGTATCGGTTTCTTGTGCGGTATCCGTCAGGTGATCTTCAACCCGAACCTGTATCCGGAAGAACATATGCACGGCAAGATCGACCGGCCGGAAGAGTATCGCGATATCGCCACAAAATGCGTGGATGATTTCCGTGAGAAGAACCGTGATCGCTGCCTGGTGGTGCTTTCTCGTCAGGACGAAGTGTTGGACAGCCAGCGTAGTGCCGAGTTGCTGCACAAGTATTATGAAATCGTCTGGGATGAACAGCAGAGTCACAAGTTTAAAAACATCTCGCCACACCTTCAGCGCATCAAGGCATTCAAGACGCTGGCGTAACAGTTTTATAACGCATGACCAAGCCGTAGCTGCTGCTCCCTAAGGGCGGCAATTGCGGCTTTTTTGTTTTTATCGAGCCCGTTTTCGCCGGTGGGTAGCAAAGTGCAAAACTGTGATCTCACGCTAACTATTTGAATCACAATCCTCAAAAAAGCCCTTCGTCCAGCCTTTAACCAAAAAACTTTGACGTACATCAATTTTGGTATGACCAAATAACCTCTCGTGTTATTCTGGCCCCAGATTGCAGGTTTAACTTAAGCGAACCCTATGTATTCTAAGGATATTATTTATTTACCCTTAGGCAACAATTGGTTCACATTCAGGGGGTCATTTTGACAACGCCAAAGAAGAAAATCGTTATTGTCGGCGGTGGTGCCGGTGGTCTGGAGCTGGCAACCAGCCTGGGCCATAAACTGGGTCGTAAGCATAAAGCGGAGATCACGCTAGTGGATCGCAACCACAGCCATCTGTGGAAGCCGTTGCTGCATGAAGTGGCTACCGGCTCTCTGGATGACGGTGTGGATGCGTTGAACTACCTGGCGCATGCGCGTAACCACTTCTTCAACTTCCAACTGGGTTCACTGGTCAACATTGACCGTGAAAATAAAACGTTGCAGTTGACGCAGATCTGCGATGAGCAGGGTTGCCAGCTGGTTCCCGCCCGCGAGTTGAGCTACGACATCCTGGTGATGGCGCTCGGCAGCACCTCGAACGACTTTGGCACCCCAGGGGTAAGAGATAACTGCATCTTCCTGGATAACCCGAATCAGGCGCACCGTTTCCATAACGAGATGTTGAACCTGTTCCTCAAGTTCTCTGCCAATCCAGAAGAGAAGGAGAGCGTGAATATCGCCATCGTGGGCGGTGGGGCTACCGGCGTTGAGCTGTCGGCAGAACTGCATAACGCGGTCAAACAGCTGCACAGCTACGGCTTTGAAGGGCTGGATAACAGCGCCTTGAAGGTTACCCTGGTTGAAGCCGGTGAGCGTATTCTGCCAGCGCTGCCGCCGCGTATTTCCGCAGCGGCGCACCAGGAACTGAACAAGCTTGGCGTACGGGTATTAACCAATACTATGGTGACCAGCGCCGATGAGCATGGCTTGAACACCAAAGGCGGCGAATTTATCAATGCCGATCTGATGGTGTGGGCAGCGGGCATCAAGGCACCGGACTTTATGAAAGAGATTGCCGGGCTGGAAACCAACCGCATCAATCAACTGGTGGTTGAGCCAACGCTGCAAACTACCCGCGATGCCAACATCTTTGCTATTGGTGACTGCGCGTCCTGTCCACGTGAAGGCGGCGGTTTTGTGCCACCACGGGCACAGTCTGCCCACCAGATGGCATCACGTTGCTATAGCAATATCCTGGCGATGATGCACGATCAGCCGATGAAGCCTTACGTTTATAAGGATCATGGTTCACTGGTCTCGCTTTCCCGCTTCAGCACCGTAGGTAGCCTGATGGGCAACCTGATGCGTGGTTCGATGATGGTCGAAGGACGTATCGCCCGCGTGGTGTATATTTCGCTGTACCGTATGCACCAGGTAGCGCTGCACGGCTATACCAAAACCGGCCTGATGATGCTGGTGGGTGGTATCAACCGCGTGATCCGTCCGCGCTTGAAGATGCACTAATGTTTTAACCCACTAGTTCGGTTGATGAAAACCCACGTAGGCTTGCCGCGTGGGTTTTTTCTTGCCGTGAGAGAGGGGACCGGCAGGGATAGGATTCTTCTCAATTCATTGGTTTTGGCCCGTTTTCAGGGTGTTTTGCTCATTGAGTCTTATTGCGAGGGTGAACTTCCTTGTGCAGACTTTAGGGCGTTTACAGACGGCGCGTCACGCACGCCGTAAACCGGGGAAATCGCCTGTGAGCAATGCGAGTTTGCCCGGTGCATAATGCGTGGTAACACATTCAGGAGGATTTCCTGTGAACAAATCAATGTTAGCCGGTGTTGGGATTGGTATTGCAGCCGCTCTGGGAATTGCTGCCGTAGCTGGTCTGGACGTATTCACTCCCGGCCCACAATATGCGCAGGTTCTCGCCGCAACACCGATCAAAGAAACCATCAAAACCCCTCGGCAGGAGTGCCGGAACGTCACGGTGACCCATCGTGCGCCGGTCCAGGATGAAAACCGCATCGCTGGCTCCGTGCTGGGCGCGGTTGCTGGGGGGGTGATTGGTCACCAGTTTGGCGGTGGCCGTGGCCGTGATGTTGCGACCGTAGTAGGTGCGTTGGGGGGGGGCTATGCCGGTCACCAGGTGCAGGGGGCCTTGCAAGACAACGACACTACCACCAGCACGCAGCAGCGCTGCAAAACGGTGTATGACAAATCGCAGAAAACGCTGGGCTATGACGTGACTTACAAGATTGGCGACCAGCAGGGCAAAATCCGCATGGATCACGATCCAGGCACCCAGATCCCGCTGGATAGAAGTGGCCAGTTGGTGCTGACCAAGGTCTGATCTTCGGAGTTTACCCTCGGCCCAACCCTCTCCACAGGGAGAGGGAGCCGTTCTGGCGTCCTTATCAGGGAACGGCTTTCCCCTTAAAAGGGCGCTAGAACGGTGCAGTAATCAAGCTGCCAAAGTATGCTCTCTGAACGCCGCCAGCAGCTCGCCGATAAACTTCAGTCGTTCGGACCGGTCAGTGAGATCCAGCATAAACTTCAGCTTGGTTGGCCCATCCAGGCGGTAAACCTGCGGTTTGCTTTGCAGCAAGCCAATCAGATAACCCGGATCGACCCGGTTCTTCTCGCCAAACTCGATAAAGCCCCCGCGCTCGTTGCCTTCGATACGCTTGATCCCCAGTATCTGCGCCTGTTGACGCATCGCCGCGCTTTGCAGCAGGTTACGCGCTGCATCCGGCAGCAGGCCAAAGCGATCGATCAGCTCAACCTTCAGTTCTTCCAGTTCACCCTCATTTTTAGCGCTGGCAATGCGTTTATAGAAGGACAAACGGGTATTCACGTCGGGGATAAAGTCATCGGGCAGCAGCGCTGGCATGCGCAGTTCCACTTCCGTCTGATTGCTGGTGAGATCTTCCAGTGAAGGCTCACGCCCGTTCTTCAGGGCGTCGACGGCGCTTTCCAACAGCTCCATATACAGCGAGAAGCCCACGGTGGTCATCTGGCCGCTTTGGTCTTCCCCCAGCAGCTCCCCAGCACCACGGATTTCCAAATCGTGGGTGGCGAGCGCGAACCCGGCCCCTAAATCTTCCAGCGAGGCAATCGCTTCCAACCGCTTGTGTGCGTCGGTGCTCATGACCTTCGGGTTCGGGGTTAACAGATAAGCATAGGCCTGATGGTGCGAACGCCCGACACGGCCACGTAGCTGATGCAATTGTGCCAGGCCAAAGCGGTCTGCCCGTTCGATAATGATGGTATTGGCGCTGGGGATGTCGATGCCGGTTTCAATAATGGTGGTACAAACCAGCACGTTGAAGCGCTGGTGGTGGAAATCGTTCATCACCCGTTCCAGATCGCGTTCCCGCATCTGGCCGTGGCCAATGGCAATCCGTGCTTCTGGCACCAGCTCCGCCAGGCGTTCGGCGGCCTTATCGATATTCTCGACGTCGTTATACAGGTAATACACCTGGCCGCCGCGCAGTACCTCACGCAGGATGGCCTCGCGCACCACCAGGCTGTCGTACTCACGGACAAAGGTTTTCACTGCCAGACGGCGGGCCGGTGGGGTAGCAATGATCGACAAATCGCGCATGCCGCTCATGGCCATATTCAGGGTGCGTGGGATTGGCGTGGCGGTTAACGTCAGAATATCTACGTCTGCACGCATTGCCTTGATACGCTCTTTGTGACGTACGCCAAAGCGGTGTTCTTCATCAACCACCAACAGCCCCAGATCTTTCCAGCGCAGATCGCTCTGCAACAGCTTATGGGTGCCAATGAGGATATCGACCTTGCCCTCGGCCGCCTCTTCCAGGATCTGCTGCTGCTCTTTGGCGCTGCGAAAACGCGACATCATTTCGATGCGGATGGGCCAGGTGGCAAAGCGATCGCGGAAGTTGTCGAAGTGCTGCTGCGCCAGCAGGGTTGTCGGCACCAGTACCGCGACCTGCTTACCGTTTTCGACGGCCAGGAAGGCGGCACGCATCGCGACTTCGGTTTTACCAAAGCCAACGTCGCCGCAGACCAGACGATCCATCGCCAGTGGCTGGCACATATCGCTCAGCACCGCGTTGATGGCCTGTTCCTGATCTGGCGTGGTCTCAAACGGGAAGGTCTGGCAGAACAGTTGATACTGCTCACGATTATGTTTGAACGCAAAACCGCTCTTGGCGGCACGTTGGGCATAGATGTCCAACAGCTCGGCGGCCACGTCACGCACGCGTTCGGCGGCTTTCTGCCTGGCTCGCGACCAGACATCCCCGCCAAGCCGGTGCAGCGGGGCGTTCTCGTCGGCTCCTCCGGCATAGCGGCTGATCAGGTGCAGGGAAGAGACCGGCACGTACAGCTTGTCTTCACCGGCGTAGGAGAGGATCAGATATTCCGCCTTGATGCCCCCAGCTTCCAGCGTGGTCAGGCCAACGTAGCGGCCAACGCCGTGTTCCAGATGCACCACTGGCTGCCCTGGGTGCAGCTCTGCCAGGTTGCGGATCAGGGTATCGGTATTGATGGTGCGGCGATTATCCTGCCGACGACGGCTGACGCGCTCACCGAGCAGATCGCTTTCACAGATCAACGCCCGATCACGCAGCGTATCCAGGAAGCCACGCTCGGAGGCTCCGACCATCATGTAACGGCCCGATGCTTCGACCTCATCCAGATGATGGATCAGACTGGTACTCAGCTTGATGCGACCAAGCAGATCTTGCAGGGTTTCACGGCGGCCTTCACTCTCTACCGAGAAGACCACGCCACCGGTGAAGCTTTCAATAAAGCGTCGCAGATTATCCAGTGGGGCCTTCTGCTGGGCCTGGACGGCGAGATCCGGCAGGGTTTGATAGCCCAGGTTGGTGCAACCGGCTTTGGCAGGCAGCTCCTCGGTTTTCAACGCCATTCGCGGCCAGGCTTTCAGCTCGGCAAATAGCGCATCGACCCGCAGCCATAGGGTATCCGGGGCCAGCAGCGGCCGCATCGGATCGATCCGCCGGTTCTCATAGCGTTGATTGACATCGAGCCAGAAACGCTCGGCTGCTCCCTCCAGGTTGCCGGTGTTGACGAGCAGCGTATTGGCTGGCAGATAGCTGAACAGTGAGGGCAGAGGCTGGCTGAAGAACAGCGGTTGCCAGTATTCGATACCGGCAGGCCAGGTGCCTTTACTCACTTGCTGATAAATATGTTCGGCGTCGCGACGCACTTCAAACTGTTCACGCCACTGGCTACGGAACAGCTCAATGGCGGCCTTATCGGTCGGGAACTCGTGCGCTGGCAGCAGGTTGATGGCGTCCACTTCGCTCAACGTACGCTGGTTATCCACATCAAAGGTGCGCAGGCTGTCGATCTCGTCGTCGAAAAAGTCGATGCGATAAGGTTCTTCGCTGCCCATGGGATACAGGTCAAGCAGCGCTCCGCGCGTAGCAAATTCGCCATGCTCCATCACTTGGTCGACGCTGCGATAACCGGCCTGTTCCAACTGTGCCCGCAGCAGATCCCGCGAAAGTCGTTGGCCCTTTTTCATCACCAACGCATGGCCATGCAGGAACTCATGCGGGCAGACGCGTTGCATCAGCGTATTCACCGGCAGAATGATGATGCCGCGTGCCATGGTCGGCAGATGATACAGGCTGGAAAGCCGCGCCGAGATGATTTCCTGATGGGGCGAGAAGCTGTCATATGGCAGCGTTTCCCAGTCGGAAAGGGTGGTCACCATCTGATCGGTAAACTGCTGGATTTCGTCACGCAACCGCAATGCATTCTGCATATCCGGGGCGATGAGCATCACCGGGCCGGGATGGCGTTCGGCGATTTCGGCGCATTCAACGGCACAGGCAGAACCGGTGAGCTGCCCTAGCTGGCGTAAATCGCCCGCGCGGTCAGGAAGAGAGTAACGGTAGGAGGATGCGGAGCTGCGGCTTTTATCAGAAATGCTCATTCAGTTATCTTTAATCAATGAATTGAATAACAGTTTTTGTGGTGTTCACCGTGGCGCTCGACGCGTGAATACCACAAAATCCTGTTTACCTGGCGTTTGGCTAAAGCTGACTCGTTCTCCCTCACCCCAACCCTCTCCCCAAGGAGAGGGAGCTGGAACGGTGTTGCGGTTAGGTAACGGAGTATGGCTAAGGCACATTCGGTTCCCTCTCCCTTTGGGAGAGGGGGCTATAAAGTGGTTCAAGCCCATCACCTTTTACCTTGGTTATACTAGCCCAGCGGCGTATAAACTGACACCGGTAAAAGCGCGAGCAAGCTTCCTGTTGGCGGTAATTTAATCAATTCTGCGCCATGGCGAGGTACTGGCCGATTTTATCGACGTCCACGTTGCCACCGCTGACGATCACCCCGACTTTTTTGCCCCGCAGATCGATGACCTGATTCATCGCCGCTGCGGCAGCAAGGCAGCCGGTCGGTTCGACCACCATCTTCATCCGCTCCATAAAGAAACGCATTTGCTGGCACAGCTGTTGGTCGGTCACCGTCAGAATATCTTCCACATAGTGTTGAATGATCGGGAAGGTGAGATTGCCTACCTGCTGAGTCTGCGCGCCGTCGGCAATGGTTTTTGGTACCGGGATCCACACTTTTTCACCGCTGCGGAATGCCTGTTGCACATCGTTACCCGCCTCGGGTTCAACGCCAAATACCCGGCAACCTGGCGACCAGTGATGTGCCGCAATGGCGCATCCAGAGAGCAGCCCGCCGCCACCGGTACAAACCAGCAGAATATCCAACGGGCCAACTTCTTCGATCAACTCTTTTGCTGCGGTGCCTTGGCCAGCCATTACCTGCGGATAATCGTAAGGTGGGATCACCGTTAAGCCCTTTTCCGCCGCTAACCGTTGGGTGATGGCTTCCCGGTCTTCGGTTTGCCGCTGATAGATCACCACGTTAGCTCCATAGCCGCGGGTTGCCGCCAGCTTGGCGGCGGGGGCGTCATGCGGCATCACGATAGTGACGTTCACTCCAAGCTCACGGGCCGCCAGCGCCATGGCCTGCGCATGGTTACCGGATGAGAAGGCGATCACTCCGGCCTGGCGCTGAGCCGGAGTCAATTGGCTGATGGCGTTAAAGGCACCACGGAATTTAAAGGCCCCAATGCGCTGGAAATTCTCGCACTTGAAAAAGAGTTGGGCACCGGCGATCTCATCCGCCTGGCGGGAAGTCATTACTGGTGTGCGGATCGCGTGGTTTTGCAGGATTTCGGCCGCTTTGGCAATATCGGCGGCGGTGATGCAGTGGGACGTAACGGTCATGGCTACCTCATGTGGTTGGCATTGATTCGTTCAGCCTATTAATTTGCCCGTTGTAAACGGATTGTCAAACGGTTAAGCGGCTGTCAGTCGAAACAACCGTGCCATCAGGAAGGTCAAAATCCGGCATTTTCTGTAAACCCGTGCAAACATGATGAATAAAACCGGCCGGGTGGTTCCATAAAACCGGTAGAGCCTTTATTATCCTTGATCACTTTGCTTAAGCTACGGCAACAAAACGGATTTCATGTATCAACCTGTCGCGTTATTTATTGGCCTGCGTTATATGCGTGGGCGAGCCTCAGACCGCTTTGGGCGGTTTGTTTCCTGGCTATCCACCATTGGCATTACGCTGGGGGTGATGGCGCTGGTGACGGTGCTTTCAGTGATGAATGGCTTCGAGAAAGATCTCGAAAACAACATCCTGGGGCTCATGCCGCAGGCGCTGATCACCAGCAAGCAGGGTTCAATCAACCCTGAACAGCTGCCAGCCTCTGCCGTGCAAAACCTGCATGGTGTCACCCGAGTCACCCCGTTGACTACCGGCGATGTGGTGCTGCAAAGCGCTCGCAGCGTGGCCGTTGGCGTCATGTTGGGGGTTGACCCGCAGCAGCCCGATCCGCTGACGCCTTATCTGGTCAACGTTAAACAGCAACAGCTGCAGCCGGGCGAGTACAACCTGATTATCGGTGAACAGCTTGCCGGGCAGTTGGGCGTCAAGCGTGGCGATCAGCTGCGTCTGATGGTACCGAGCGCGAGCCAGTTTACCCCGATGGGCCGCATCCCAAGCCAACGTCTGTTCACCGTGATTGGCACTTTCCATGCCAATAGTGAAGTGGACGGCTATCAGCTGCTGGCGAACCAGCAAGATGCTTCACGTCTGATGCGCTACCCGGCGGGCAATATCACCGGCTGGCGTCTGTTCCTGCAACAGCCGTTGACGGTGGACACCCTTAGCCAGCAAACGCTGCCGGAAGGCACCCAGTGGAAAGACTGGCGCGAACGCAAGGGCGAGCTGTTCCAGGCGGTGCGCATGGAGAAAAACATGATGGGGCTGCTGCTTAGCCTGATCGTGGCGGTGGCGGCATTCAATATCATTACCTCGCTGGGCCTGTTGGTGATGGAGAAGCAGGGCGAAGTGGCCATTCTGCAAACCCTGGGCCTGACGCGGCGGCAGATCATGTCGGTCTTTATGGTGCAGGGGGCCAGCGCCGGGATTATCGGTTCGTTGCTGGGCACGCTGTTAGGCGTGCTGCTTGCCACCAATCTGAACAACCTGATGCCGATCCTTGGCGCGTTGATCGACGGGGCTTCTCTGCCGGTGGCGGTTGACCCTCTCCAGGTGACGATCATTGCCGTGGTGGCGATGGCGGTCTCACTGTTATCCACGCTTTACCCTTCATGGCGCGCTGCCGCCGTACAACCCGCTGAGGCTTTACGTTATGAGTAACCATCCTTTATTGCAGTGTGAGCGCCTGTGTAAAACCTATCAGGAAGGCAACCTGCATACCGACGTGCTGCGCAATGTCAGTTTTGCCATGCAACCGGGCGAGATGATGGCGATCGTCGGTAGCTCGGGTTCCGGTAAAAGTACTTTGCTGCATCTGCTGGGGGGGCTGGATTCGCCCACTTCGGGTGAGGTGATTTACAAAGGGCAGTCGTTGAACAAGCTTTCTTCCACTGCCAAAGCCGAACTGCGCAACCGCCAGCTCGGCTTTATCTATCAGTTCCATCATCTGCTGCCAGATTTCACCGCGCTGGAAAACGCCGCGATGCCGCTGCTGATCGGTGGCACGAAACCGGCGCTGGCGAAGGAAAAGGCGCTGGAGATGCTGGCGGCCGTGGGCCTGGAAAAACGTAGCAAACATCGCCCGTCCGAGCTTTCCGGCGGTGAACGTCAGCGCGTGGCGATTGCCCGTGCGTTGGTGAATAATCCTTCACTGGTGTTGGCAGATGAGCCGACCGGCAACCTGGATAAGCGCACCGCAGACAGCATCTTCGATTTGCTGGGTGAATTGAACGTACGCCAGGGCACCGCATTTTTGGTGGTCACCCACGATCTGCAACTCGCTAAACGCCTGAGCCGCCAGTTGGAAATGGCAGACGGCCATCTACAGGCGCAACTGACCCTGATGGGGGCCGAGTAATGAGCGCTTCGCCACTTTCATTGCTGATGGCGCTGCGCTTCAGCCGTGGCCGGCGGCGCGGCGGCATGGTTTCGTTGATCTCGGTGATCTCCACCATCGGCATCGCGCTGGGCGTGGCGGTGCTGATCGTCGGGCTAAGCGCGATGAACGGCTTCGAACGTGAACTGCAGAACCGTATTCTGGCGGTGGTGCCGCACGGAGAGATCGAACCGGTCAAGCAACCGTTCACCGGCTGGCCGGAGATCCTGCAACGGGTCGAAAAGGTAGCGGGCATTTTGGCTGCGGCACCCTATATCAACTTTACCGGGCTGATGGAGAATGGTGCTCAGCTACGCGCCGTGCAGGTGAAAGGGGTCGATCCTGCGCAGGAAAAACAGCTTAGCGCGCTGCCAAGTTATGTGCAGGGCGATGCCTGGGCCAATTTCAAAAGCGGTGAGCAGCAGGTGATCCTGGGCAAAGGGGTCGCCGACGCTCTGGGCGTGAAGCAGGGCTCTTACGTCACGGTGATGATCCCCAATAGCGATCCTGAGATGAAACTGTTGCAGCCGAAGCGTATTCGCCTGCATGTCACCGGTATTCTGCAACTTAGCGGTCAGCTCGATCACAGCTTGGCCATGGTGCCGTTGGCGGATGCCCAGCACTATCTGGATATGGGTGACAGTGTCACCGGGATTGCCATCAAGGTCAACGACGTGTTCGCCGCTAACAAGCTGGTGCGTGACGCCGGGGAAGTCGCCGATGCCACCGTCTATATCAAGAGCTGGATTGGCACCTACGGATTTATGTATCGCGACATTCAGATGATCCGCGCCATCATGTATTTGGCGATGGTGCTGGTGATCGGCGTGGCCTGTTTCAACATTGTTTCCACCCTGGTGATGGCGGTGAAGGACAAGAGTGGCGACATTGCCGTGCTGCGTACACTCGGGGCCAAAGACGGCTTTATCCGCGCCATCTTTGTCTGGTATGGCTTGTTGGCCGGGCTGGTAGGTAGCCTTAGCGGGGTAGTGGTTGGCGTGATTGCCTCGCTACAGTTGACCAATATCATGAAAGGCATCGAAAAGCTGATGGGCCACTCTTTCCTGTCTGGCGACATCTACTTTATCGATTTCCTGCCGTCCGAGCTGCACTGGCTGGATGTCGCTATCGTACTGGGTACGGCAATCGTGCTTAGCCTGCTGGCCAGTTGGTATCCGGCCAGACGTGCCAGCCGCATCGATCCGGCCCGCGTATTGAGCGGGCAGTAATAAAAACCTGGGGCCGGTAGCGGGCCCCATTTTTTTACCCTGAGGGCGAGTTATGTACTACGGTTTCGACATGGGCGGCACCAAGATTGAACTTGGGGTGTTCGACGCCAACCTGCAGCGTATCTGGCAAAAGCGGGTGCCGACGCCGTGTGACGACTACCGGCAACTGCTGGCGGTATTACGCGATCTCACCCATGAGGCCGATGCCGTTTGTGGTACGCAGGGGCAGGTGGGTATAGGTATTCCCGGGTTGCCAAATGAAGATGGCACCTTGTTTACCGCCAACGTCCCGGCCGCGATGGGGCAGCCGCTGCCGCGCGATCTGAGCAAGCTGATTGGCCGCGAGGTCAAGGTCGATAACGACGCAAACTGCTTCACGCTCTCGGAAGCCTGGGACGAAGAGTTCCGCCATTACCCGACGGTGCTAGGCATTATCTTGGGTACCGGTGTTGGCGGTGGTTTGATCGTTAATGGTAAAGTGGTCTCTGGGCGTAACTTTATCACCGGAGAGTTTGGCCACTTCCGTTTGCCGGTGGATGCGCTGGAGGTGCTCGGGCGTGATATTCCTCGCGTTCCCTGTGGCTGCGGCCATGACGGTTGCATCGAGAATTACATCTCGGGCCGCGGATTTGAGTGGATGTATGCGCATTTTTATCAACAACGGTTGCCAGCGCAGCAAATCATTGCGCATTATCAGGCCGGTGAGCCACAGGCCGTGGCGCACGTAGAACGATTTCTGGATGTCCTGGCCATTTGCCTGGGCAACCTGCTGACCATCATCGACCCCCACCTGGTGGTGATTGGCGGCGGCTTATCGAATTTTGCCGCAATTTATCAGGCGTTGCCCCAGCGTTTGCCCGCCCATTTGTTACGGGTAGCCAAACTGCCACGCATCGAGAAGGCACGCTATGGCGATGCTGGCGGTGTTCGTGGGGCAGCGTTCCTCAATTTGGTGGAAAGTCATAAATAAGGAGAGTTCATGCACACTCGCCATCGGTTGTGTCAGTTTCGCAAGAGTAAGCATGTACGGCATCAGCGTTTTCGCTCGCGGATATTCCAACGCGATACCATGGCGGCGGCAGAGCTGAAAAAGCCGTTTGTCGTGGTGCTGACGGGAGCAGGGATCTCTGCCGAGTCCGGCATCCGTACTTTCCGCGCTGCCGATGGGCTGTGGGAAGAGCACAAGGTAGAAGATGTCGCCACTCTGGACGGTTATCAGCGCGATCCGGCCTTGGTGCAGGAGTTTTATAATGCGCGCCGCCGGCAGCTGCAGCAGTCGGATATCGGCCCTAATGCGGCTCATCGTGCGCTGGCCGATTTGGAAGAGTGGCTGGGGGAGGAGAACTTCCTGCTGGTTACGCAGAATATCGACAACCTGCACGAGCGGGCCGGTAGCAAGCAGGTGCTGCATATGCATGGCGAGCTGCTGAAAGTGCGCTGCACCAGTTCTGGGCAGGTGGTGGAGTGGTTGGGAGACCTGAGCGTGGATGAACGCTGCCACTGCTGCCAGTTCCCTGCGCCTCTGCGGCCTCACGTGGTGTGGTTTGGTGAAATGCCGTTGGGGATGGATGAGATTTACGCCGCGTTGGCCAAGGCCGATTTCTTTATCGCGATTGGCACCTCTGGCAATGTTTATCCTGCGGCAGGCTTTGTTCACGAGGCACGGTTGGGCGGGGCTTATACCATGGAGCTGAATCTGGAGCCGAGCTTGGTGGAAAGCCAGTTCGAAGAGAAGCATTACGGCCCGGCCAGCGAGGTGGTGCCACGCTTTGTGCACAAGTTCCTGATGGGCAAGGTCGAGCGGGCGGATAAGCCTTAATCGAGCGTCGGGTTAAAAGGTGTGGGGAAATTCAATATGTTCTCCACACCTTAATCTAGGTCAGCGTCCAGCTTTTAGCTGCTGGAAGTAGGTCTCATACAGCGTACTGGTATCGCCCACATCGTTTTGCCACTCACCGTTCTCAATCACCGCATCATCCGGATACAGCGACTTGTCGTTGGCGATCTCCTTCGGCAACAGCTTTCTCGCGGCCAGATTGGGGGTAGGGTAACCGATGGTTTCCGCCACCTGCACCGCGATCTCTGGGCGCAGCAGGAAGTCGATCAGCTTCAATGCACCCTCGACGTTCTTGGCGTTAGCCGGAATGGCCAGGCTATCCATCCAGAAAATGCCGCCTTCTTTCGGCCAGACGATCTCCAATGGAGTACCGGCCTGGCGCGCGACATAGGCCGAACCGTTCCATACCATGCCCAGATCGACTTCGCCTTCCATATACGGATTACCCGGGTTATCGGAGTTAAACGCCAGCACGTTTGGCATCAGCTTCTTGAGCTCGTTATAGGCAGCCTCGATTTGTTTAGGATCGGTGGTATTGCCTGAATATCCCAGTTTGCGTAGCGCGACCTGGAATACTTCACGTGCATCATCGGTGAGCAGCACGCGGCCTTTGTATTCCGGTTTCCACAGATCGGCCCAGGCGGTTACGGTGTTGGCATCAATGGCATCCGTATTGACGCCAATGGCGGTGGCGCCCCAGATATAGGGAATGGAGTAATCGTTGTTGGGATCGAACGGCTTGTGCAACAGGTTGGGGTCGAGATCGTTAAAGTGGCTGAGTTTGCTTTTGTCGATCTTTTGCAGCATCCCTTCCTTGCTCATCTTGGCGATGAAATAGGTGGAGGGCACCACCAGATCGTACGCGCCATCCTGGTAGGTTTTCAGCTTGGCATACATGCTTTCGTTCGATTCATAGGTGGAGTAAATCACCTTGATACCGGTTTCTTTGGTGAACTGTTCCAGCAGACCCGGCGGGACATACTCGGTCCAGTTGTAGAAATAGAGCGTTTTGCCGTCGTCCGCGGCGTTTGCTGAGCCAAGGCTCAGTGCCATCATCCCGGCTGCGAGCAGATGTGACCACTTTTTCATGGTGCGGATCCTTTAGCAGTGCATGTTTTTACAGTATAGCGTGATGCGCCATACCCCAGAGAGCGGCCATTATAAGTGGCGTACCCAACGGGGTAAAGACGCTCATCCCATTGGCAAATCAGTGTTTTTGCCGATCGCGCAGCAGCAGTTGGCTGGTGAGCACCAGCGCTAGCGATAACACCAGCAGAATGGTCGCCAGGGCGTTCACTTCAGGAGATACGCCGACCTTGACCATCGAATAGATCTTCAAGGGCAAAATCTCGTAGCTCGGCCCGGTCACGAACGAAGAGACCACGACATCATCCATCGACAGCGTGAAGCTTAGCAACCAACTGGCGGCGACAGCGGGCATCGCCAACGGCAGGATGATTTTGCGCAGGATCACCATTTCGCTGGCACCCAGATCGCGTGCGGCTTCCAGCATCTTGACGTCAAAGCCCTTCAGACGCGCATAGACGGTGACCACCACAAAGGGCAGGCAGAAGGTGATATGCGAAAATAACAGCGACCAGAAGCCCAACGAGACGCCTAGCAGCATAAACAGCACCAGCAGCGAGATGGCCATGACGATATCCGGCGACATCATCACCACAAACAGCATGCCACCGACGAAGGGTTTCCCACGAAAACGATAGCGATACAATGCCACCGCCGCCAAAGAGCCGATCATGGTAGCAAAGCTGGCGGACAGCACCGCCATGGTCAGTGAATGCCCAGCGGCCTGCAACAGGCTGTCGTTGTTCATCAACATGCTGTACCAGTGGGTGGTAAAACCCCGCCAGTTGATGCCAAAGCGCGAGGTGTTAAACGAGTTAACGATCAGGATCACGATGGGAATATAGAGATAGGCGTAAATCAGGCTCATAAAGCCACCGCGCAACAGGCGTCCGATCATTCCAGCTCCCCCTTTTTGTTCAGCAGCTTGGCGGCCCGGTAATAGATCCACAGCATCAGCCCCATCACCAGCGTCAGGCAAATGCTGGTGGCGGCCCCAAACGGCCAGTCACGGATATTCAGGAACTGGCTTTTGATGACGTTACCGATCAGCAGGTTTTTGGCTCCGCCCATCAGGTCGGCCACGTAGAACAGCCCCATAGCGGGCAGCAGCACCAACAGGCAACCGGCGATAATGCCTGGCATGGTCAGCGGAATAATGATGCGGATAAAGGTTTGCAGCTTGCTGGCCCCGAGATCGCGGGCTGCCTCCAGACAGGATTTATCCAGCTTTTCCAGGCTGGAGTAGAGCGGCATCACCATAAACGGCAGCAAGATGTAGACCAGCCCCAGCACCACGGCGCCAGAGGTATACATGATGCGTAACGGGGTATCGATGATCCCGGCCCACATCAGGAACTCGTTCAGATAGCCGCGAGTGCTGAGAAACAGCTTCAGGCCATAGATACGGATCAGCGAGTTGGTCCAGAAGGGCACAATCAGCAGGAACAGCAGCAGCGGACGCAGCCTTTGCGGCAGGCGAGCCAGAATAAAGGCAAAAGGATAACCCAGCAGCAGGCAACACAAGGTGGCGATCGCCGCCATGTTCAGCGAGTGCAGCATCACCTGGCCGTATAGGGGATCAAACAGCCGGGTATAATTATCCAGAGTGAACACCATCTGCACCAGATTGGCATCGTCACGGGTGAGGAAACTGGTACCGATGATCATCAGGTTCGGTAGAAAAACAAACAGCACCAGCCAGCCGACGGTGCCGATGATCACCAGGTTTTGCAGCAAATTACGCGATTTCTTCATCGGCCAGCACTACCTCCCAGCTTGCAACCCAGGTTATCGCCATCTTCTGGTTTAACGAGTGGTCAAAGTCAGGATCGTCTTCATTGAAGAACTCGCTGACCATCACCATCTTACCGTTTTCCAGTTCAACCACCGACTCCAGCGTCATGCCTTTATAGTTGCGTTCGCGCACGTAGCCGATCAGGCCATCTATCTGCTCGCTGTCGTTCACCTCTTCGACGCGCAGATCTTCCGGGCGCAGCAGAACCTTCAGGGATTGCCCTGGCTCGACCGGGAGATCGGCGTAGATATCACATTCGCGGCCTTCCACACGAGCGCGCACCCGCTGCGGATCGATACGATGTAGCACTACCGCGTCAAAGATATTGATCTCACCGATAAAGCTGGCGACAAACAGGTTCTTGGGTTCCTCGTAGATTTCCCGTGGAGTGCCGTCCTGTTCTATTCGCCCGTCGCGCATCACCACAATCCGATCGGACATGGTCAGCGCCTCTTCCTGATCGTGCGTGACGAACACAAAGGTGATGCCCAATTGGCGCTGTAGCGCCTTCAACTCGTTCTGCATCTGCTTGCGCAGCTTGTAGTCCAGTGCCGAAAGCGACTCGTCGAGCAGTAACAGTTTAGGTTTATTCACCACGGCCCGGGCAATCGCGACCCGTTGCTGTTGCCCACCAGACAGCTGATGCGGGCGGCGCTGAGCGAACTCGTCCAATTGCACCATGCGCAGGGCTTCCTCCACGCGCGGCGTTAGCTCCGCCTCTGGGGTTTTCTGCATGCGCAGGCCAAAGGCGACATTTTCAAACACGGTCATATGGGGGAACAGGGCATAGCTTTGAAACACGGTGTTAACGTGCCGATGCTCGGCCGGAATAGCGGTGATATCTTGCCCGTCGAGCACGATCTGCCCGTGGTCGGCATTTTCCAACCCGGCAATCAACCGCAGCACGGTAGTTTTCCCGCAGCCGGAAGGGCCAAGCAGGGTCAGGAATTCACCATCGTTAATCTTTAGGTTGAGATCGCGGATGATCTCTTTGCCGTCAAAGCTTTTACTCAGGGCGTTCAGTGTAACCAAAGAGGATTGTTCAGTCATTTTAGTGTCTCTATCCCGTACGGTGGTGCAGATAGAACCGCCGCTGGAAAAGACTGCGCGAGCTTACGGGAGTGACCCGTCAGGTACTGAAGCTCAAAGCCAGCGGCGCCGATCAAAAATTTAAGAGGGCGCATGATAGACGCTGAATCCGGTAATTGAAAGCCAAACCGCCTATAAGTCATGCCCGTTGGCCGATTTTTGCGTCGGTAGTTACCCTATTAAACCATCACTTGCTTTAATGATTTGTGTTAAATCTGATTATTAATGACCTGTCTCAATATTTGATCCGGATCGGTTCCGCATAATGAAACGCGAAATTCTGAGGGCGGAACCATGGATAAACTACTAGATCGCTTTTTTAACTACGTCTCATTTGACACACAGGCTAAAGCGAACGTCAAACATGTGCCTAGTACCGAAGGGCAACTGAAGCTGGCGCGTGCGTTGCAACAGGAAATGATTGGGCTGGGGTTTGAACGGGTATCGCTAAGCGAACATGGCTGCGTGATGGGCACGCTGCCTGGCAATGTGAGCTGGCCAGTGCCGGCCATTGGCTTTATTTCTCACCTTGATACCTCACCCGATTTTTCGGGTAAGCATGTGACACCGCAGATAGTGGAAAACTATCGCGGCGGTGACATTGCCTTGGGCATCGGTGATGAAGTGTTATCGCCGGTGATGTTCCCGATCTTGCATCAGATGCTGGGGCAAACGCTGATCACCACCGACGGCAAAACGCTGTTGGGGGCCGACGATAAAGCCGGTATTGCCGAGATCTTGACCGCGATGGCGCGGCTAAAGCAGCAAAAAATTCCTCACGGCGATATCCGCGTGGCGTTCACGCCGGATGAAGAGGTGGGCAAAGGGGCGCATTTCTTTGATGTTGCTGCGTTCGATGCCGAGTGGGCCTACACCGTCGATGGTGGTGGGGTGGGCGAACTGGAGTTTGAAAACTTCAATGCAGCAGCGGTGACGGTCAAAATCGTCGGCAATAACGTCCATCCAGGCAGTGCCAAAGGGGTGATGGTGAACGCGCTGTCGTTGGCAACCCGTTTCCAACAGGAGCTACCGGCCGAGGAAACACCGGAGCATACCGAGGGGTATCAGGGTTTTTACCATCTCAACAGCATCAAGGGAAACGTTGAACGTGCCGAGATGCACTACATCTTGCGGGATTTTGAGCGTGAAGGCTTTGAGGCTCGCAAGCGCAAGATGATTGCAGTTGCGCAAAAGGTTGGCCGTGGGTTACCACGGGATTGCTACATTGAGGTGGCGATCGAAGATAATTACTACAACATGCGTGAGCAGGTGGCCGAGCATCCTCATGTGATCGAGCTGGCACAGCAGGCGATGCGGGACTGCGATATTGAGCCGGTGATGAAGCCGATCCGCGGTGGTACCGATGGCGCGCAGCTATCCTTCAAGGGGCTGCCTTGTCCAAACCTGTTTACCGGTGGCTATAACTTCCATGGCAAACATGAGTTTATTACGCTGGAAGGGATGGAGCAGGCGGTTGCGGTGATCATGCGCATTGCCACTCTGAGTGCCGAGCGCGCTAAACGGTAGTTTTTTGCGTTAATAGATTGAGTGAGGGGGCCAGTTTGCCCCCCACTCATTATGATTAGTCGTTAAAATACCAGTAACCGCTGTTAATCAACGCCGTCAGCAGGGCCAGGAACGATGGGTCGTCCACCGCGTCGCCCAGCAAGGCGGCATCAACGCTGGCGTGCTGGCACAGGGCATCGGCGGCTTGCAGATGTTCGGTGTCGATTAGCTCACCGTTGACAAAGCATTGGTCGCCAACGCGCAGCACGCGCAACCCACCCAAACGTTGTAATGGCTCACCCTGTTGCAGCAGCTCATAGATTTCACCGGCCTGATAAGGCGGCTCTGGCGGCGCGATGTCCAGCTCGTGACGCGACTGAGAAATAAACTCGCCAAACCAGTTCTGGAAGTGCTCCGGTTGCTGCACCAGCTCCAGGATCATCCCACGCAGCGCATCGACCTCATGGGGGAGAACCATCGCCGGATGATCGCGCAGCGCGATATCCGGATCGGAGTAACGTTTGCTGCCTAACTCGCGCGCGAGCACATAGTCGGCATAGCCACTCACCATCTCGCGGCCATTCGGTGCGCGGAAGCCGACGGAATAGTTGAGCGAATTTTCCAGCGAGTAGCCTTCGTGCGGTAATCCCGGTGGGATATACAGAATATCGCCAGGCTCCATCTCTTCGTCAATGATGGCGTCGAACGGCTCAACCTGTAACAGGTCAGGGTGCGGGCAGTGCTGCTTCATCGGCACTTTTTCGCCCACGCGCCAACGGCGGCGGCCAGTACCCTGGATGATGAACACGTCGTATTGATCGAGATGCGGGCCAACGCCGCCGCCCGGCACCGAGAACGAAATCATCAGATCGTCCATGCGCCAGTCTGGCAGCTTACGGAACGGTTGCATCAGCGCACTGGAAGGCTGATGCCAGTGATCTACGGCCTGCACCAGCAATGACCAGTTGTTCTCGCCCAGATGGTCGAAACTTTCAAACGGGCCGTGGCCAACCTGCCAGCGACCTTCCTGATGGCTCACCAGGCGGCTGTCCACCTCGTTTTCCATAGCCAACCCGGCCAGCTCATCCGGGGAAATCGGATCGATAAAGTTGTTAAAACCACGCTTGATAATTACCGGACGCTTTTGCCAATAGCGTTGCAAAAAGTCGTTCCAGTCGAGATCTAATTGGTAATCCATGTTCTATTCCAGGATAGAGTGAGCCTGCAGGGATTATAACGGAAGTTAGGCCCCGTGGATCGGGGCCTGAGCGAGAGAATTTAATCGTGATGGTGGGAGTCGTGCTGGCGGGAGAAGGTGACCTCCATCCGTGCTCCACCCAGCGGGCTGTCGCTGATGGTAATTTGGCCGTCATATTGCTCGATGATCTCGGCGGCGACCGACAGGCCAATCCCCTGGCCGGGGCGCAGAGTATCGACGCGTTGGCCGCGTTGGAAGATCAGCTCACGCTTGCTTTCGGGGATGCCGGGGCCGTCGTCATCAATGACGATCGTCAGGTATTTGTCCGAGTGCAGCGAGGTGATCTCCACAAACTCAAGGCAATATTTACAGGCGTTCTCCAGCACGTTGCCCATCACCTCCATAAAGTCGTTTTTCTCGCCCACAAAGGTGACTTCTGGTGAGATATCGAGAGTGATGACTACCCCTTTACGCTGATAGACCTTGTTCAGTGCCACGCTCAGGCTGTCGAGCAGGGCAGAAACCGAATGGATCTCGCGGGTCAGCACGGTTTGACCAGAGTTGATGCTGGCCCGATGCAGGTAATAACCAATCTGTTGCGAGATACGGCTAATCTGCTCGAGCATGATCGGCTCGACCTCTTCGATGGTGGTCTGCTTGCTGGAACGCAGCGAGCGCAGGGTGGTCTGCAATACCGCCAGCGGGGTTTTCAGGCTGTGGGTGAGATCGGACAGCGTTGTACGGTATTTTGTGTAGCGCTGGCGCTCGTTGCGCACCAGGATATTCAGGTTCCGTACCAAGCCACGTAGTTCACTGGGGGGATTTTCATCCAGTTGCTCGCGCTCGCCGTTTTCCAATTCACCCACCTGGGTTATCAGCGCCTTGATCGGCCGCAAACTCCAATACGCAGCTAGCCAGAGCAGAGGTACGACCAGTAGCAGATTGGCCAGCAGAACGTAGCTGAACCATTCCCACACCACGTCCGAGCGTTGCAGCTCCTGCGGAATGCTGTCGACCACCACGATGCTCAAGGCGGGCAGGCGTGGGGTGGCGGCATAGGTATTGACGGCCACCGAGTGGGTTAACGCCTCATGGTCGGTATCGTCATAGTCTTTCAGCTGATCCTGGGCTTTGGGATTGTCGCCCAGCACTTCGCTACTGATGCGGGTATCGGTGTCTATCTCATAGAAACCGGACTCTTCCAGCCACTCTTTCTGGATCCGTTTTTCCAGCTCCGGCACCGAGCGCTGGCTCCACAACAGGTTGCCTTTTTCGTCGTAGATAAACACCAGCGTTGGGGAGTTGAGATCGAGATCGGGCGGGATGGCAATGGTCAACTTCTGGTCTTTCCACTGCGCCAGGCTGAAGAACAGGTTGCTCTCACCGCGCAGCAGGCGGAAGGCGGTTTTATCAAAGCTGACGATATAGCCGACGACCGCAACCAGCCCGTAGGACAGCGACAGCGCCAGGATCACCCCGGCGGTGGCCATCAGAAAGCGGGCGCGCAGTGAGAAAGGCTTTTTATCTCTGTTGAACATTATGCTCACTTGGCATCGAAACGGTAGCCCTGACCACGTACGGTGGTGATCACTTCCTGTGGGTATTCGGCCTGTAGTTTTTTACGCAGGCGGCCCATTAATACGTCGATGGTGTGGCTTTCGCGCAGTTCGGCATCCGGGTAGAGTTGCAACATCAATGAATCTTTACTGACCACTTTACCCGCGTTACGGATCAACGTTTCGATAATGGTGTACTCAAAGGCCGTCAGTTTGATTTGCTGTTCGTTGACGCTCAGCTCACGGCGTGAGAGGTCGATCTGGAACGGTGGCAGTACGATCACCTGTGAAGCCAGGCCGCTATTGCGGCGCATCAAGGCCTGCATGCGGGCAATCACTTCTTCCAGGTGGAAGGGCTTGGTGACGTAATCATCGGCACCGGCTTCCAGCACCGCCACCTTATCCTGCCAGCTTTCACGGGCGGTCAGTACCAGGATCGGCAACTTCATCTGGTTGGCACGCCAACGGCGGATCAGGCTCAGGCCATCTTCACCCGGCAACCCGAGATCGACAATGGCGATATCAGGCGCATGTTCCTGCAGAAAATAGTCAGCTTCTTTGGCATCTTCTGCGGCATCAACCTGATGCCCCATTTCACGCATTTGCACACTAAGATGGTGGCGCAATAGGCCATTGTCTTCAACAACCAGTACTCGCATGGTACAGACTCCTGTTGTTTAGGCGGGTGCAACTCCAGGCACCCACACTGAAAAGGTTACACGCTGTTGGCCACGTTGTGGTAACGCGCATTAGCTGACCATTCCCTGATCGTTTAATTCTGTCATCCATTGATTATCGGCAATGGCTGATAAACGCAGGATAAACAGCGCAGTGCCAAAGGTAAACAAAACTTAAACAAAGCTGACTGCCTGAAGTGTGAGCAGGATCGCTGCAAAGGATTAAAGGTATCATTAAGGTATTATATAGGTATCGTGATGATACTAATACCAGGAACCCTACACCGCTTTCCCGAGCCGATGCCGGGAAGGTAGCCAGCAAGGATACATAATAATGAAACGTCCTCATCTGAAGCTGTCTGTCATGATGTTTATCGAGTGGTTTATCTGGGGAGCGTGGTTTGTTCCCCTATGGCAATACCTCAACAAGCTGGGTTTTACGCCGGGTGAAATTGCCTGGTCGTACAGCAGTACGGCGATTGCGGCAATCCTCTCGCCGGTGCTGGTTGGTGTTATTGCCGATCGCTACTTCGCCGCGCAAAAAGTCTTGGGTTGGTTGCATCTGGCTGGCGGGGTGCTGATGTTTATCATCGCCTGGCAAACCACCTTTGCCACCTTCTTCCCGCTGCTGGTGATTTATGCCATCACCTATATGCCGACCGTGGCGCTGACCAACAGCATCGCCTTTGCCAACATTACCGATACCGAAAAAGAGTTCCCGCGCATCCGAGTACTGGGCACCTTGGGTTGGATTGCCTCCGGTCTGGTGGTGGGCTTTATGCTGCCGCCGCTGCTGGGGTTAGGCAATATTTCCGATAGCAACCTGCCGTTAATCATTACCGGTGTGGCCTCGATCGCGCTCGGTTTGTACAGCTTTGTGCTGCCCAATACGCCAGCCAAAGGCTCTGGCCCGGTGGATATCAAGGCGTTGCTGGGCCTGAATGCGCTTGGCCTGCTGAAGGACCGATCATTTGCTACCTTCGCCCTGTGCTCGTTTCTGTTCTGTATGCCGTTGGCGTTTTACTACCAGTTTGCCAATGGCTATCTGACGCAGGTTGGGCTGCCAAATGCCACCGGCTGGATGACGCTGGGGCAGGTTTCGGAAATCTTCGCCATGCTGGCGCTACCGTTGCTGCTCAAGCGTTACGGCATCAAAAAGGTGCTGCTGCTGGGATTTGTGACCGCAGCAATCCGCTATGTATTCTTTATCTACGGCGGCACCGCCGACGTCTGGGCCTACAGCATGCTGTTCCTGGGCATTTTGCTGCACGGCGTCAGCTACGATTTCTATTTCGTGACCGGCTATATCTACGTCGACAAAAAAGCGCCGCCGCATATGCGTACCGCCGCTCAAGGCCTGATCACCCTGATTTGCCAAGGGTTGGGCAGCTTTATCGGTAACTGGCTCGGGGGCCGTGCAATGACCACTTTCGCCCTCGAACAGCCGCGAGACGGTATGACGTTTGACTGGTTCGCCGTGTGGGGCGTTGGTGCGGTGATGGTGGTGGGCGTCATGCTGCTGTTCCTGCTGTTCTTCCGTGAACGCAGCGACAACATCACCCCGATTGACGTAGCACGGTCTTAATTCGTTGCGCCGGGCGTGTTGCCCGGCAAGGTAAAAATTCAGGAGAAAAAGATGAAGCAGTTAACCCAGGAACAACGCGTGGTGGGCGCACTTTATGGCCAAATGCTGGGCGACGCGCTCGGCATGCCTTCCGAGCTGTGGCCGCGTGAGCGGGTTAAGCGCCACTTTGGCTGGATCGACCGCTTCCTCGACGGCCCGGCAGAGAACAGCGCCGCCTGCTATTTCACGGCAGCGCAGTATACCGATGATACCTCGATGGCTCTGGCGCTTGCCGACGCGTTGATCGAGGCCGATGGTGAAGTGGTTCCGGAGTTGATTGCCCGCAACGTGATCCGCTGGGTCGATAGTTTTGACGCCTTCAACAAAAACATCCTTGGTCCGAGTTCCAAACTGGCACTGGGGGAGCAGAAGAAGGGCACGCCGATTAGCGATTTGGAAAACAACGGTGTGACCAACGGCGCGGCGATGCGGGTTTCCCCGTTGGGTTGTGTGCTGCCTTCTGCGCCGTTGGAGCAGTTTTGCCAGCAGGTTTGGCTGGCCTCCAGCCCGACGCATAAATCCGATATCGCGGTTGCCGGTGCGGTGGTGATTGCCTGGGCAGTTGCCAAGGCGGTCGAAGGGGCCAGTTGGGCAGAGATCCGTCTGGCATTGCCGGGAGTGGCAGATTACGCTCAGCGCCGCCAGAGCACCACCTTCAGCGCTTCTTTAGCGGCGCGTATCGAACTGGCCTTCCAGGTAGTCGAACAGGCTGGCGGTACCGAGCAGGCCTCAGAACGGGTCTACCAGCTGGTTGGCGCAGGGGTCAGTACCATAGAATCCGTGCCGGCCGCGTTGGCGATGGTCGAACTGGCGCAAACCGACCCTACCCGCTGTGCGATCCTGTGCGCCAACCTGGGCGGTGATACCGACACCATTGGCGCGATGGCAACGGCGATCTGCGGTGCCCTGAACGGTATCGACGCGTTTGACATGGCTATGTTGGCAGAATTAAAGCGGGTGAATCCGCTGGATATCAACCACTACGCGCAGGCCTTTCTCCGTTTCCGCCAGCGCTGGCAGGAGGGCTCATGAGTAACGAAAGACGCGAGTTATTGCAGACGCTGACCCAAGGCGGCTGGCATCAGCAGTGCCCGGTGACGGTGCTTGGCGCAGCGGTGATGGATATGGTGGTGAGCGCCGATGCCTTGCCAGTGCGCGGTGGCGACGTGTCGGCCCAGATGCAGGGGCTGCATTTAGGGGGCTGCGCGCTGAATATCGCCGTGGCTCTGCGCCAGTTGGGCATTACCAGCCGCAATCTGCTGCCGGTGGGAGAAGGCGTGTGGGCAGAGCGTTTGCGTAACGAGATGGTGCAGCGCGGCGTGAGTTCCGATCTGCAAGTGGGTGGTGAGGATAACGGCTGGTGTTTGGCGCTGGTCGAGCCGGACGGAGAGCGTACCTTTATCTCTATCGATGGCATTGAGAACCAGTGGCAGCCTGAGTGGTTGGCAGACGCGACGCCACAAAGCGGGCTGGTTTACCTTTCCGGTTATCAACTGGGTGCCCGGCAGGGCCACGTGCTGGTGGATTGGCTGTTACGCCTGCCCGAACAGGTGCGGGTGGTGCTGGATATTGGCCCGCGCATTGACGTGATGGCGCAGAGCCTGTTGCAACGCCTGATCCGCCCTGGGGTGATCCTGACGCTAAACCAGCGTGAAGCTCAGCACCTTGGCATGCAGGAAGATATTGCCGGTTTTTGCCAGCGGTTATGGTCAACCACCGGGCAACTGGTGGTTGTGCGCTGCGGCGGGGAAGGCGGATATTACTTTGCCGGGCCGGACGATCAAGGCTGGATCGCCGCTCGTCAGGTCAAAGTGGTAGACAGCATTGGTGCTGGCGATAGCCACAGCGCCGGTTTGCTAGCCGGGCTGGCACTGGGCCTGACCGCCCGCCAAAGCATGACGCTAGCCAATAGCATCGCCGGTTACGTGGTATCGCAGGCCGGTGGGGATTGTGCGCCAACCCTGGCCCAGCTCCTGGCCAGCGAGGAACTCAATCCTCGCTGATAAACTCGTACATGTCGCTGCGGCAGAAGCTTTCGCTGTATTCGATCGGTTTTTTCCGGTTGTCGAACAGCGTTTGCTTGATGATCAGCAGCGGCATAGGTTCTTTTAACTGCAGCGCTTGCAGGGTTTCACCGTCGCTCATGGCGGCGCTGACCTGGCTACGCAGCGATCCCAACTCCACGTTGTTCAAACGGAAGTAGTCATACAGAGAAACGCCAATATCATCAACGTTGGCTATCGCCTCCGCCACCACATAAGACACCGCCACCGACATGGGGCGCTGATCGATAAAGTGAATACGTTTGAGTTTGTACACTGGCGTATGCTCGGCCAGCGACAACTTCTCGGCCAGTGTGCTATCCGCCGGGATTTGCTCACGGCTGATCCACATGGTGTCCGGTTTACGGCCTTGCAGCATCACTTCGCGTGAAAAGCCTTTCACATCCGCCAACGAATAGGCCAGTTTAGGTTGAGCCACGGTATTTTGAATGAAGGTGCCATAGCCCCGCGAGCGGCCGATAATGCCGTCCTGCTCCAGGCAGGCAAGGGCTTTGCGTACCGTAATGCGCGAGATCCCCAGCCGTTCGGTGAAATGGCGCTCACTGGGCAGAAAATCCCCCTGGCTCAATACGCCAAGCTCAATGGCCTGCCGTACCGATTCGTTAAAGCGCAGGTAGAGCGGCATAGCGCCAGCGCTGGTCAGATCTTGTTGCAGTTTGTCCAGCAGGCGCTGGTTGGGATCCGTGCTCATAGTCGACCGAAATCCTGTAGCCTCAATGCGATAGCTTATTTAAGGTGATTTCGCCGGGCGGTGCAACCGTGCACGGTGAGATCGGTGGAAATGGTTGGGCCTGGCAGACCAGGCCCGTTGTGGTATTTACTACTGAGAAGGTTTGGTGGCGCTGCTCTCCCGTATTTCTTTGACCTGATCGGCGGTGACTGGAGCGGCGTTATTCCCCCAACTTGTGCGTACAAAAGTGGCTATCTGGGCCACCTGCTGGTCGCTCAGACGCCAGCCAAAGTCCGGCATGGTTAGCCCGGTAGGGGCGTCTAAAGTCATCGGCGTACGTGAACCATGCAGAATGATGCTGATCACCGAAGCAGGGTCTTCCGCCAGCAACGCCGGATTATGGGCCAACTGTGGGAAGGTATTGCGATAGCCCTGGCCATCGCTGCGGTGGCAGGCGGCGCAGTTGTCCAGATAAGCCTGCCCGCCTGGGTTGCCTTGGTCGGTGCTGTAGAGTGCCAGCGGCTGGTTGGCCGTTGGCGTTTTCTGCTCATCCCCCGCAGGTAGCGATTTCAGATAGGCGGCGATCGCCTGCAAATCCTCGTCGCTCAGGTGCTGAGTGCTGTCTTGTACCACGTCTACCATGGAGCCAAAGGCGGCAAATCTGTCGCTGTGGCCGGTTTTCAGGAAACGAGTCAGATCTGCCGCGTTCCAACTACCCAACCCGCTGATTGCATCGCCACGCAGGCTGGCGGCGTGCCAACCCTCCAGCGTCCCGCCGCTCAGATAGTCGTCATCCGTCTGGTTCAGCGCCTTCTCCTGGAAGCCAGTGCCGCGTGGCGTATGGCAACTGCCGCAGTGGCCCAATCCTTGTACCAGATAGGCCCCACGGTTCCATTGTGCGCTTTGGTTAGCGTCTGGCTGATAGGCGCCATCCTCGCGGAATATGCCGTCCCACATCGCCAACGGCCAGCGCATATTCAGCGGCCATGGGATATCGCTAGCCTTGTTCTGCTGCACCACCGGCGTTACCCGTCGGGTGAAGTAGAGATACAGATCGCGTATATCCTCATCATTGATTTTGGCGAAAGAGGGATAGGGCATGGCCGGGTAGAGCCGAGTGCCATCGCGCCTAATGCCTTTACGCAGGGCGTCGGCAAACTCCTGTAGATCGTAGGCACCGATCCCGGTGGTTTTGTCTGGGGTGATATTGGTGGAATAGATCGCACCAACCGGGGTGGTCATCTTCAGCCCACCGGCGAACGCCATGCCACCTGGCGCGGTATGGCAGGCGGCACAGTCACCGGCGCGGGCCAGATATTCGCCATGAGCGATTTGCCCGACCTGGTGGGTATCCTCGGCGGCCAGAGCGCTGGCGCTTAATACCAGCAAGGCCAGCAGCGAGGGGGGTAATCCTTTCATCGTCTTCTCCTTGCGTATCAGGCCTGAACCAACGGGCCGGGGTTGTTCAGATACTGATTACGGATCGCTTCTGCTGAATAATAGGCCAGCGCACCGACGATCCCGGTGGGGTTATAAGCCAGGTTCTGCGGGAAGGCGCAGGCGCCGGTGACAAACACGTTGGGCACGTCCCAGCATTGCAGATACTTGTTCACCACGCTGGTTTTTGGGTTGTCGCCGGTGATTGCCCCGCCGGTAGTGTGGGTGGATTGATACGGGCGCACGTCATAGTGCGAACCGCTGCCCATCACCGAAATCGCCATCTGCTTCGGCTCCATGGCTTTGGCGATGTTCGCCATCTTGCTGGTAATGTGCTGGGTCATCTTGATCTCGTTAGCCTTCCAGTCGAAGGTCATGCGCAGCAGCGGTAGCCCATAGGCATCCCGATAGGTGGGATCGAGATCGAGATAGCAGTCGCGATAGGGCATCACTGAGCCTTCAGAGCCAATGCTCATCGAGTGCTGATAATTATCTTTGATACCTTGTTTCCAGCCACTGCCCCAGGTGGGGGTCCCCGACGGTAACGACATCTGTTGGATCGGGCGGCCACCGGTGCGGGTGGCGGAAATATAGGCGCCGCCGATAAAGCCCAGCGCGCCGTGATCGAAGTTTTCCGAGTTGAGATCGTCGATCACCGTGCCCGCGGCTCCGGCTCCGATAAACGGGTTGAAGTGGGTGTCCTTATCGTAAAACAGCGAAATGCCGCTGTTCATCTGATAGGCGTAGTTCTTGCCGACAACTCCTTCGCCGGTGACGGGGTCATAAGGTTTACCGATGCCGGAGAGCAACAACAGACGCACGTTGTGCAGTTGGAAGGCGCTGAGGATCACCAGATCCGCCGGTTGTTCAATCTGTTGGCCCTGGGCATCGACATAGGTGACGCCGGTGGCCTTTTTGCCACTGCTGTCCAAATTGACCTTGATGACCTGCGACTGAGTGCGCAATTCAAAGTTTTTCCGCTTCATCAGCACCGGCAGAATGGTGGTCTGTGGTGAGGCCTTGGAATACATAAAGCAGCCGAAGCGCTCACAGTAACCGCAGTAGTTACAGGGGCCGAGTTGCACGCCGTAGGGATTGGTATAAGGCTCCGAGCAGTTGGCTGCTGGAATGCTGAACGGGTGATAGCCGAGCGACTCGGCCGCCTTGCCAAACAGCGAACCGGAATAGAGCTGCTTGAGGGGTGCAGTGGGATATTCGCTGGTGCGTGGCCCTTCGAACGGGTTGCCGCCTTTGATGATGTTGCCTTGCAGGTTACCGGCCTTGCCTGCGGTGCCACAGACCTTCTCGAACTTATCGAAGTAAGGCTCCAGCTCGGTGTAACTGAGAGGGTAATCCTGCAACAACATGCCTTCGGGCACCCATTTGTCGCCATACTTTTCTGTCACCGTCGTACGCATTTTCAGATCGGCGGGCAGGGCGCGCCAGTGCATGCCGTTCCAGTGGACGCCTGCACCGCCAACGCCGTTGCCGGGCAAAAAGGATCCAAGCTGACGATAAGGCACGGCGAAATCCGCTGGCGTGTGGCGCACGGTGACGGTCTCGTGCGCCATCTCCTGCTCCAGTTTCAGACGGATGCCATAGGTCAATTCGTCGGCAATCCGTGGATAGGCAAAATCAGGGTAAGTATCGCGCTGCTCACCGCGCTCCAGTGCCAATACGCTCAGGCCGGTTTCGGTCAGTTCCATGCCCATAATGGCACCGGTCCAGCCAAATCCGACAATCACCACGTCTACCGGTGGCTTTTTTATCGTGCTCATTTATGCATTCCTTTTGCTGGAGATACTTACCGGGCCAAGGGGATAGGCCTGATTAGGATGATCGACCCAGTCGGTGTAATCCGCCCGCGCACCAGGGAAACCGATCAGTTTCCATGAGGCCATCGACTGGTTACCGCCGTGCTGCGGATCGGCCAGATAACCCTCTTTGGTGTTTTGCAGCAGTTGGCTGAAAAAGGCTTGACCGGGCAGGGCTTCGGAATCCAGCTCACCTTTCTCCAGCGCCGTCAGGATTTGTTCTTGCTGGCAATGTTCCAAGTCTGCAAAGGCTTTCTGGTACTGCTGCTGGCAGTGCGCATTGAGGCCTCGAATGCCAATACGGTAGGTATCACGCGGCGTCAGTTTGGACTGATAACCCAGTTCGGGGGCCGAAGGGACAAACGGCGGGTGCATATACCACAGGCCACCGTGGCCATAAGGCGTTTCCATCTGCTTATCGATAAAAATCGGCACGCCTTCTTCGACGGCACCGGGGCCATTGCTATCGCTGGGGATCAGTCGATCACAAGCCGCCAGCAGGAAGCGCCATTCCTCGTTATTGAAATAAGCGGGAACATAGTGAGAGGAGACACCCGCCGCCGAGGCTGGCATGGGCGTCATCGTCAGAACGCCGGTACCTCCAGCGGCTGCCAGCGGTATTAGTGCTAGCGTTTTCTTTAGAAAGTTCCGCCGAGGCGGTTCTGGAGAGTGCTGTCGAGACATAATTCCACCTTGAATATGTTTCACAGAAATGCCCGCGTGGCCGCAGTCTTGGGCCGTAAAAACGGGCAGAGGGAGTTGCTATTCCATGACCAATAATGATTAGCAAGCTACTGGTATGGTGATTCAAGTTTAAGTCTTGGCAGCTAAAACAAACAATAAAGCATCTGTTTCAAAACATTTTCTTCACATTGTTTTTGATTTAGATCATTTCATTAACAATTTACCTTGACTTATGCCCTTAACAGGCGATTGGTGATTGGTCTAGTCGCTGGGGTTAATTGGTCTGTATGCTGCGATCTGGCATCGGTATATGCTGTTGCGGAGAACCTACTTTTGCAGCAACCAGACGGAATACTTTTATGGCGATAAATCAATATGGTCAGCCGGTGGGCGAACCCTTGGCGCAATGGCATGCCTTGCCACGGCCGCAGGAGGTGACGCTGACGGGCAAATTTTGCCGCCTCGCGATGTTGGACGCCGAGCGGGACTTTGCCGCGCTATTTGCGGCTTACCAGCTTGCGCCAGATGGACGTGACTGGACTTACCTGATGAGGGAGCGGCCTGAAAGCCCGCAGGAACTGCGTGCGCATCTGGAAAACCTGCAGGCCAACCCGGCATTGGTGAATCTGGTGGTGTTCGATTTAGCCACCGATCTGCCCGTCGGCACGGTGGCCTTTATGCGGATTGAAGAGGCTAGCGGCGTGTTGGAAATTGGCCACGTCTGTTGGTCACCGCTGATGAAGCAGCGCTCCTGCGCCACCGAGGCGATTTACCTGATGTTGCGCCACACCTTTGACGAGTTGGGCTATCGCCGTTGTGAATGGAAATGCGATAGCCTGAATGCGCCTTCTAGGCAGGCGGCACTTCGCTTTGGTTTCCACTACGAAGGGCGTTTTATGCAGGCATTGGTCATCAAGGGCCGCAACCGGGATACCGACTGGTTCGCCATGATCGACCAAAACTGGCCGCAGATGCGTAGTGCGTTCGAAGGTTGGCTGGCTGACGAAAATTTTGGCTCCGATGGCCAGCAGATACAGCGTTTGCAGGCGTTTATGCCTTGATATGTAGGGGGCGAACATGTGCATGTTCGCCCCTATGTAGCTTACTGTTCGCTCAGCGCCGCTTTATTTCTTACCTGTTTAGCCTCGAAGCGTGAAATCCACCACCAGGCCAGTGCCGAGAATACCGCGGTCATACAGACGTTGATAAAGAAGGCTTTCATCAGATCGACCCCCGGCGGGAATGCCGACGCCGTCATGCTGACCACAAAGATGGTGATCAGCACCGAAACCACGCTCATGCCAAACTTGCGCGATCCCATGCGGAACTCGCGCGGCGTATCGTCATGCTTCCAGCGGAACACGAAGTAGGCCACCATGATAAAGATCGGCGGCAGCATCGCCGTACCCGCCGTCAGGTTGATCGCGGTGTTCATCATCTGCTGCACCGATTCGGAACCAAAACCGTTAACCACCAACATCACGAACACGAAGGCAAATTGCCACCATGCAGCACGTACCGGAACGCCATGCTTGTTCAGCTCGGTGGTTTTCTGGCCGTAAACGCCTTTCGGGATCTCAGAGAAGTGGATCTTCACTGGCGCAGAGGTCCACATCATCATCGAACCAAAAATGGCGATGAACAGCACGATACCCACCAGGCGGCCTACCAGCGTTTCTGAAATGCCGAAGTACTTGGCCATCCCGGTGAATATTTCCACCATGCCGCCCGCGTAGGTCAGGTTTTCACGCGCGACAAACACGTTAACCAGCAGGGAACCGACGGCATACATCCCGCCGATAACCGCACCGGCAATGATAATCACCTTGATAAACGACTTTTGGCCCCCTTTGACGTCATTGAGGTAGGCCGCTGCCGTTTCCGCACCGCCAGCCGCCTGGAAGATCCAGCACATGATACCCAACGTTGCCCAGTTCACCGTCGGCGTCATCGCCTCCAGCGTGATCGGTTGCGCCGGGACGTGATCGCCGCTCAGCGCCATCAGCGCGCCCAGCACGTAAATCGCAAACAGGGCAAACACCCCATAGGCGACGACTTCGGCAATCTTGCCCAGCCAACTGGCCCCCTTGGTGGAAATATGGGTGGTGGCGGCAAACAGGACGATCGAGATAATCGAAACCATCACCGGGGAAAAGGCGTATTCGCGGCCCATAATGGCGTACGACGCATAGGCAATCACGTTAGGCAGCAATGATACAAACCAGAACAGGTTGACGAACCAATACAGGAACGACCCCATATAGGCTGCTCGGGTGCCCAGAGGCTGTTTTAGCCAATCGTACATTCCCGACTCTGAGTTCTTATTGGCGGAAACAAACTCCGCGATAATAAACACAAAGGGAATGAAGTAGACCAGGGTTGCAAACAAAAATACCGGGGCTGAACTCAAGCCCAGTTCAATGTTGTTGTTGACGATATTGCGTACGTTGAACACCGCCGCAAAGGTCATCGACAACAGGGCAAACTTGCCAATCGTGCCACGTAAAGAATCGGACATAGCGTCCTCCGATGAACGACATCAATGATGAACTCAATCTGGATTGAGCGGGAGTGATTTCCCGCCCGCTTCGTTTCATAGCCAGCAGGATCACTTGTTCAACATGTAGCCATCCTCAATGGTGACCCGCAGCACCACTTTTCTTACCCGGTTATCGCCGTGGAAGCGGTAGGCTTCCTGGTTGTCAAAAATCGCCAGTTGCCCGGCACGTAATTCACAGGTTTGCCCGGTGCCTTGCAGATATTCGCGGTCGGTTTCATCGCGGTAGGCCTCAACGGGGGAAAGGGTGGATTTTTTCGCGAACTCTACCGTTTCGCCGCCCTCGAGGTAGTAATGGATGGTGAAATAACGACGATTGCCTTCAAAGGTCGAGCGATTGCGGGTGACGCCGTCTTCAATCATATAAACCAGCGTATCGCCGATGGAGTGCATCACGCCGTCTTTGATATTGGCAATGTTGTCAATGGCTTCCACACAACGGTTCCATTTACGGCCGTCACGGTAAACCACTTTGAATTGCTCCAGGTTGTCTAATACGTGCATGGATCAGGCCTCGTTGGTGGTTGGAGTGAAGAAGTCGTTGGCAAAGTCATGGTTGGCCAGCGCCTGGGCGCTGACGTCACCGGCTTGCAGTGGCATCAGGGTCAGGCCATAGCGGAAGGGCGCCATGTAAACTCGGTAGGAGTCGAGGACTTCGCTGCCCCAGGAGTTGGAACCCAGGCCCATCACCTGGTGGTCAAGGTTGAGGGTGATATAACCGCTCGGTTGCAGCTCATTGGTGTGCTGCGACTGATGCAGGTTCTGGCTGGTGTACTGCCAGGCGCTGAAGTTGATCGGTTGCTGCGGTTTGACCAGCAGGCCGGTACCGTGGCGATTGGTGAGCGCGGCCCAGCGCACATGCTGGCGGTTACCGTTGTTTTGTGGGAACGGATAGTGTTCAAACATCTCGGCCACCGTAGTCTGGTAGATATCGATCAGGTTGGCCTGCTGGCTGTCCTGATAGTTTTCTTCCGGGCCGCGACCATAGTAGTTCACCCGTTCAAAGCCGCCGTTAATGCCGACATCCAGCCCGATGGCCGGGATCACGTACGGGTAATCGCCATAACGCTCGCCGCTGAGTTCCACGTTGAGCTGGCCTTCGGCATTGATCTGGTAGCGGTAGCAACAGCGCATGCCGAAGTCGAAGACCGGCGGGGCGATGATGCTGGTGACGGTGATTTCAACGCGGCTATCGGCCTGAACGACGTCCAATGTACGGAAGTGCTCTTGCATGATTTGCAGATGAGCGGGTTCCCACAGGCCCTGATACTCCTGTTTATGGTTATCGATCATCGGTTTGAAGAAGCTTAACGTCGGAGCAGAGGCGATGATTTCTTCCCCGTTGCTCATCCAGGAGGTCAGCTTGCCGTTCACCTTGGAGAAGGTCAGCGTAAAGTCCTGGCCGCTGATGCTGTACGCCAGGCGGCTTTCTGCTACCCGTAGTGGCAGGGCATTGAGGTTGGTATAGGCTTCTGCCTGCGCAGTATTCTCTTTGAGCTGGAACTGGTACACCGCGATTTCGTGATTGGCCGGGCTGTATAGAGTGCTGGAGTTCTTGCGCACGGTGAAGTTCACAAAGGCTTCGCGCTCATCCAGTGCAGGCAGCTCAAGGCGGATCTCCCGTGAAGAGTTGGCCGCCAGATCTTTCAGCCGCAGAGACCGCGTTGCCAGCGTTTCCCCTTCTGCGCGGATCTCGGCGGTGAGGGTGTAGTCATCCAGATTGGTAAACCACAGCTTGTTTTCAACCAGGAAGGTGCCAAGGCGAGCCTCAAGCGCGCGGATCTTCACTGGCGCAATAACCTGCTTGTACTCCCTCAGGCCCGGCCCAGGCCTTTGATCCGGGAAGATCAACCCGTCCATGCAGAAGTTGTAGTTGTTCGGATAGTCGCCGAAGTCGCCACCGTATTTGTAAAACGCCTGGCCTTGCTCATCGTGCGCCAGAATGCCGTGATCGCACCATTCCCAAACGTAGTGGCCCTGAATATGATCGTGCTGGTAAAACACGTTCTGATATTCCGTCAGGCCGCCGGGGCCATTGCCCATGGCGTGCGCGTATTCACAGATGATGCGTGGTTTGGCGTGCGGGTGTTCACCAAACTCGTTCATCAATGGCGCGCGGGTATACATGGTGGAGATGATATCCACCACCTCGGCGTCGCGGTCTTCTTCATAATGTACCAGGCGGGTATCATCGATGGCCTTGGTGGCGTGGTACATCGCGTGGATGTTGCAACCGTAGCCGGACTCATTGCCCAACGACCACATCACGATCGACGGATGGTTCTTTTGCGCGTGAACGTGACGCACAATGCGATCCACGAACACCGTTTCCCAGGCCGGATCGTTGGTGATGCGGCTCAGGTCGCCCACGTTGGCAAAGCCGTGGGTTTCGACGTCGGTTTCGGCCATGACGAACAGCCCGTAAATGTCGCACAGTTCATAAAAGCGCGGGTCGTTAGGGTAATGGGCGGTACGTACCGAGTTGATATTGTGCTGTTTCATCAGGATCAGATCTTTTTCGACGCGATCCATGCCTACCGCACGGCCTTTCAGATGGTCGTTATCATGGCGGTTGACGCCGTGCAGCATCACATACTGGTTGTTGATGTAGAACAGTCCATCACGCACCTTGATATCGCGGAACCCGACGCGTTGAGGTATCACCTCCAGCACGGTGCCGCTTTGGTCTTTAAGCGTGATAAACAGCTGATAGAGATAAGGGTTTTCCGCTGACCACTGGATTGGATTTGCCAGATTGATAGCAAAATGGGTCTGGGTTTGCGCGCCGAGACTCTGCTGTACCAGCAGGTTATCGTTATCAAACAGGGCATATTCAATCACGTAGTCCGCTAGCGGTGTCCCCGATAGGTTTTCGATCTCCAGTTCGCAAGACAGGGTCGCGCTTTGGTAGTCGGCGGCAAAATCGGTGCGAACGGTCAGATCCTGCACGTGAACCGGCTCTTTCCCCACCAGATAGACATCGCGGAAGATGCCAGCTGTCCACCACATATCCTGATCTTCAATGTAGGTCGAGTCCGCCCACTGCATGACGCGCACGGCCAGCAGGTTTTCCCCTGAGTGCACGTAACCGGAGATATCAAATTCGGCGGTCAGGCGGCTGCCCTTGCTGAAGCCCACATACTGGCCGTTGACGTACACTTCAAAATAGGTCTCAACACCGTCAAATTTGATGATGGTCTGCTTTCCGTTCCACTGTTCGCTCAGCGTAAAACTACGTTGGTAAGCACCGGTTGGGTTGTCTGTGGGGACGAAAGGCACATCGATCGGGAAGGGGAAGCCTTCGTCGGTATATTGCAGAATGCCATGGCCTTCCATTTGCCACATGCTGGGCACCGTGATCTGGCCCCAGTCAGTCATCCTTTGTGAATAAAACTCTTCGGGCACCCGCAGCGGGTTGGTGAAGTAGTTAAAGCTCCATTGGCCGCTGAGCGCTATAAAGTGGCTGCTGAGGGCGCGCTGAAAGGTTTGGGCACGCTTGAGTGAGTCATATGAGAAGAAGTAGGCGCGGGGTGCCATTCGGTTCTCATGCAGGTGTTGAAAGTTTTCCCAATTATTCACGTCATCTCTCCTGGTCTGAATGCTGTAGGCCGCAGTCTTGGCATGGAATGCGTCAATGCTTGGAATGATTTTAGTAAAACATTTACTAAAATATAGCCGATAATTTGTTTTGCTTTAACTCGATCACGCTTTATGTTCATGGCGCTGGTGGATCTGTGATCGGGTTAAAGAAATGGCTGATTGGTGTGGTAGGCGGAGAGAAGTGGCATAAATTGGTGGGTTTTGAGGTAAAAAAGCCCGTAATTATTAGTGTTTTTTACTAATAACAGGGCGTTTGGATGCGGGATTGGTGCTTTAACGGGCGCAGCATGCGGCGCCCCAACATGGCGAGACTTGAGCGGTCAGTTACTTGGTGGTTTCACGCAGCTTTAACTTGCTTGGCACGTAGACCTGCAGCGGCAGGGCGCGGCCATCACGGAACTTCTCCAGCAGCAGGTTGACCCCTTGGATCCCCATCATTTCCGAGTGGATACGCACGGTAGAAAGAGGTGGGAAGGTAAAACGCGCGGTCGGGATATCGTTCACGCTGATCAGGGCGATGTCCTGTGGGATTTTCAATCCCAACTCATGAATGCTGCGCAGCACCCCAATGGCAATGGAGTCTGAGGCGACAAACAGCGCGGTAGGATAATCCGCGGTAGCCAGCATTTTTTTCGCCAACTCATAACCAGAGGCGCTAGAGAAGTCACCACGATAGATATCTTGCTCACGGACCACGCCTTTCAGCCGCCCATATTCTACAAAGGCCGCTTCGCGGATATCCGCTTTATTCGGCTCATCGGCTCCGCCGATAAAACCGATGCGTTTGGCCCCGTGCTCAATAAAGAAGTCGATAATCTCTTTGCTGATCCTTGCCAGATCGATATCCACCGAGTCGTATTCGGAACCGGGCTCGTTAAAATCAATAAAGCAGATGTTGTCGGTTAACGCCGCTGCCTTACGCAGGGTCTCAGGCGTGGGTTTGCTGACGATCAGTACGCCGGTGATCTTCTTCAGGTCCGGTAGCTGGTTATTTTTATAGCAGTTGGTGAGTTCAATCCCCAACCTCTCGCACTGGGTTTCGATGCCGTGACGGATGGAAAGGTAATAAGGATCGTTGATTTCCATCTCTTGCTTATAGCTGTATAGCGCCAGCACGTGGTGCTGTACCACCGCGTTAGTCAGATGCTTTTTGGCACTGCTGGTCTTGTATTCGAGCTTTTCGGCAATTTCCAGAATGCGATGCTTGGTCTCTTCTTTGACGTTGAGCGTGGGATCGTCATTCAAAACCCGGGAGACCGTCGCTAATGAAACTCCTGCTTCGGCCGCGATATCTTTCAGCGTTGCCATATCTATCCTTATCTCACAGCCTGAACGGCAAACTTCGTTATCTGGCATTGTAAGTGATGTCGGCGAACTTTCATCAGTTTTTAGTAAAAAATAAGGGTTGTGTGATTTACGGGTTCAGTCTTTAAGGGCCGAAGGCCTGAAATCAATACCTTCAGGCCGTACTGTCAATAATACCTGGTTGGATAGCTTTTTAAACTGCTATGATTGATACTCATTAGCTTGATTTCTTTGCATTAATCGACGCGAGAAACCGTATGAAGCCTAAATCTGTCACGCTGAATGACGTCGCCGAGTATTCTGGAGTGTCGTACCAAACCGTGTCGCGGGTATTAAATCGTGCTGAACACGTTTCGGATAAAACCCGCGCGAAGGTTGAGCAGGCCATGGCTGCGCTGAATTACGTACCAAACCGTGTCGCGCAGCAACTTGCAGGCAAACAGAGTTTTACGCTGGGGCTGGCGACTACAGAACTAGCTCTGCACGCACCTTCTCAAATCGCGTCGGCAATTAAAACGCAGGCAAACCAGATGGGATTTAACGTGGTGATTTCCATGGTGGAAGATCTTAGCGTTCATGCCTGTCGCACTGCGATAAATGAGCTGTTGTCGCAAAGGGTAGATGGATTGCTGATTAATGTTTCGCTCTGCGCTGAAGATGCTCACGCAATTGAACAAGTTTGTAGCGAGGTGCCTGCGCTGTTTTTGGACGTCGACCCTGATTCTGATGTCTCCAGCATTCTGTTTGATCCCTATGAGGGGGCTCGTCAAGGGGTAGAACATGTCGTTGCTCTTGGGCATCGTGATATAGCACTGATTACCGGGCCGCTGGTCTCGATTTCGGCGCGTTTGCGCTATCAGGGGTGGCTGACGACCTTAGCAGAGCATCAGCTGAAGCCTTGTTCGGTGCTCCATGGCGATTGGAGTGCGGCTTCCGGTTATCAGCTTGCCGGGCAGATCCTGAGCTTGCCAAAACACCCTACGGCGATATTGGTTGCTAACGATCAAATGGCGTTAGGGGTGCTGCGTGCGCTGCAGGAATATGGGTTGCACATTCCGGTGCAAATGTCGGTAGTGGGGTACGATGATACTGAAGACAGTGCTTATTATTACCCACCGCTGACCACCATTAAGCAGGACTTTCGGATGTTAGGGCAGGAAAGCGTTAAACGCCTGGTTCAGTGTCTGGAAGATCGACATGTGCCTCATGCCGGTTCTTTGCGTCTGACGACTAGTCTGGTGCAAAGGCATACAACGGCGGCTATAAATCAGGATAAGGTATCGCTGCAATCGTTGTCTCAGGAGTTGCTGCGTATCGCACGTCAAATCTCCGCGCTTGAGGGCAAATAGCCGCTAACGTCAGGGATCGGTTGCGATCCCTGAGCTTAATTTGTGACCGACCTCGCTTTCCCAAGTATATTTGCTTTACACCCCTACGCGCATTGTTCATTTTATTGTTAATTGTGAGCGTATAACATTTAGGGGGGAAGCATGAACTCATCTCAAACAGGGAAATCACTCAGCGCTGTTTTATCTCGTCGAGACTGGGAAAATCCTGCCTGTACGCAATACCGTCGCCTACCCGCGCATCCGCCATTTCAAAGTTGGCGCAATGAGCAAGATGCAAGAGAAGATAGGGCTTCAGCTCAGTCTGCTTCGTTAAATGGCACCTGGAAGTTTAGCTATTTTAGTCAGCCAGAAAGGGTGCCGGAGACCTGGCTACAGAGCGACCTGGACAACGCTGATGAAATACAGGTGCCGTCAAACTGGCAATTGGCTGGCTACGATGCACCGATTTACACCAACGTTACCTATCCGATCCCGGTTAATCCGCCTTTCGTCCCGGCAGAAAACCCCACAGGATGTTATTCGCTCACATTCAATGTCGATGAGGGGTGGTTAGCACAGGGACAAACCCGAATTATTTTCGACGGTGTCAATTCTGCGTTTTATCTGTGGTGCAATGGTCACTGGGTTGGCTATTCACAAGACAGCCGTTTACCTGCCGAATTCGATCTCAGCGACATTTTGGTTGCAGGGGAAAACCGGCTGGCGGTGATGGTATTACGCTGGTGCGACGGCAGTTATCTGGAAGACCAGGATATGTGGCGCATGAGCGGGATTTTCCGCGATGTCAGCCTGTTGCATAAACCCGCCACTCATCTGAGCGATATCTCTATTACCACGCCATTAAGCGACAGTTTCCGCCGAGGGGAACTGGTGGTAGAGGTGCGAGCTCATCAGCCACAACAACACCGGGTGCAGGTGCAACTGTGGCGTGAAGATGCCCTGATCGGCGAACAAACGCAGGCCTTTGGCAGCGAGATCATCGATGAGCGCGGCGCTTATGATGAGCGTACGACCCTGCGCCTGCCGGTGGATCAACCCGCCTTGTGGAGTGCGGAGAACCCGGCACTGTATCGTGCCGTGGTCAAGTTGCTCTCCCCAACGGGTGAACTGGTGGAGGCTGAAGCCTATGACGTGGGTTTCCGCCAGGTTGAAATCAGCAACGGCTTACTGAAGCTTAACGGACAGCCGCTATTGATACGTGGCACCAACCGCCATGAGCACCATCCTGAGCAGGGTCAGGTCATGGATGAAGCCACTATGCGTCAGGATATCCTGCTGATGAAGCAGCATAATTTTAATGCCGTGCGCTGTTCCCATTATCCGAACCACCCGCTGTGGTACAAGCTGTGCGATCGCTACGGCCTGTACGTCGTGGATGAGGCGAACATTGAAACGCATGGCATGCAGCCGATGAACCGGCTGTCGAACGATCCGCTCTGGCTGCCTGCCATGAGCGAGCGTGTTACGCGCATGGTACAACGCGATCGCAACCATGCCTGCATCATCATCTGGTCTCTGGGCAACGAGTCCGGTCATGGCAGCAACCATGATGCGCTTTATCGCTGGGTGAAAAGCCAGGATCCTACTCGTCCAGTGCAGTATGAAGGCGGCGGTGCCAATTCGGCGGCAACGGATATTGTGTGCCCCATGTATGCCCGTGTCGACCAGGATCAGCCTTTCCCGGCAGTACCCAAATGGTCGATCAAGAAGTGGATCGGTATGCCCGATGAAAACCGCCCACTGATCCTGTGTGAGTATGCTCATGCGATGGGTAACAGCTTTGGTGGCTTTGATCGCTACTGGCAGGCTTTTCGTAAACATCCGCGACTCCAGGGGGGCTTTGTTTGGGACTGGGTCGATCAGGCACTGAATCGCACAGATGACAGCGGCCAAACCCATTGGGCCTACGGCGGCGACTTCGGTGATACGCCTAACGACCGCCAATTTTGTCTGAACGGGCTGGTATTCCCCGATCGCAGCCCGCACCCGGCACTGTTTGAAGCGCAGCGTGCCCAGCAGTTTTTCCAGTTCCAACTGCTCGAACAGCAGCCGTTAACGATTGAAGTGAACAGTGAGTATTTATTCCGTACCAGCGATAACGAGCGGCTTTATTGGAATGTAGCCTTGGACGGGAAAGCTATTGCACAGGGAGAGGCTGAACTGTCATTAGCGGCGCAGGGGACACAGAAAATCGTATTGGGTGATATTCCCGAACTGAAAGAGAGCGGTGAACTGTGGTTGAACGTGGAGGTTCGCCAAATCAAGGCAACAGCATGGTCTGAAGAGCATCATCGTTGTGCCTGGGACCAGTGGCGTTTACCTCGACCATTAACCTTACCAATGGATCACAATGACGCTCAGGCGCAGTCACCTCGGTTAAACGAGCATAATGACGCTTTCAGCATTGAGTGGGGTACACAGCGCTGGCAGTTCAATAGGCAAACTGGTTTGCTTGAGCAGTGGTGGCAGGATGAAAACGCCGCTCTGTTGACGCCGTTACGCGACAACTTTACCCGTGCACCGCTTGATAATGACATTGGTGTGAGCGATGCCGCTCACATCGATCCTAATGCATGGGTAGAACGTTGGAAGAGAGCGGGTATGTACGCGCTAGAAACGCGCTTACTGCAATGTGAAGCCGATTCGATTTCACAAGGCGTGCAGATCCGCACGGCCCATGCTTATGCCTACCAAAACAGCATCATGTTCATCAGCCGCAAGACCTATTTGATCGACTGCCAGGGTAAACTGCAGATTGATGTCAATGTTGATGTAGCCTACGGAATTCCAGCACCGGCGCGGATTGGCTTGAGCTGCCAGTTGGCGGAGGTTGCCGAACAAGCAACGTGGCTGGGGTTAGGCCCACACGAAAACTACCCTGACCGCCAGCTTTCCGCTCAGCTTGGGCGGTGGACGTTACCGCTTTCTGAGCTACAGACGCCATACATTTTCCCTACGGAGAATGGATTGCGTTGCAATACTCGCCAACTGAAATTTGGTCGTTGGCGGTGGCAGGGGGATTTCCACTTTGGCCTGAGCCAATATAGTCAGCAACAATTAGCGGATACCTCGCATAACCATTTGTTGCGCCCGGAGCAGGGGGTTTGGGTCAATATAGATGGTTTCCACATGGGGATCGGCGGCGATGATTCATGGAGCCCGAGTGTGAGCCCGGATTTTATCCTGGATGCTGAGCACTATAACTATAAGCTGGTTTGGCAGTACGGTGAATAATACTTATTTATCATGGGATGGATTCTTGGTCGCACTTGTTTACTCCAGTCACAGGGTTATCTATGTGACTGGGGTAGTGGGTTTAGCACCTCCCTACAACCCGACTTTTTATAATACAGAAAAACATCCATCATCCTACCTGATGAATATATAAATAATATCGCGTACCTGAGTATGGACTCAAACGCGCTTGGGTTTTGCACAAGGAGTTCGCATGTACTATTTAAAAAATACCAACTTCTGGATGTTTGGGCTGTTTTTCTTCTTCTATTTCTTCATCATGGGGGCCTACTTCCCATTCTTCCCTATCTGGTTGCATGACATCAATCAGGTCAGTAAAAGCGATACCGGCATTATATTTGCCAGCATATCCTTCTTCTCATTACTGTTTCAGCCGATATTTGGCCTGCTGTCAGATAAACTGGGGTTAAGAAAACACTTGCTGTGGATAATTACGGGGATGCTGATATTATTCGCACCGTTCTTTATCTATGTTTTCGGTCCGCTATTACGCACTAATATTGTCTTGGGTTCCATTGCTGGCGGGATTTACCTTGGTTTTATTTATAACGGGGGTGCACCAGCCATTGAGGCGTATATAGAGAAGGTAAGCCGCCGCAGCGCGTTTGAATTTGGCCGAGCACGCTTATTTGGCTGTGTGGGCTGGGCGTTGTGTGCCTCGGTAGTCGGCATTATGTTCACCATCAACAACGAATTTGTATTCTGGCTCGGTTCTGGCTGTGCCGTGATCTTGGCGATCCTGCTACTTATCGCCAAGCCTGAAGCCGGTAGTTCCGCCGAGGTTGCTGACAAATTGGGCGCTAACAGTAAGCCGTTTAATTTACGCTTGGCGTTCGAATTATTGAAAGACTCTAAACTGTGGTTTTTAGCCCTGTATGTGGTAGGCGTTTCCTGTACCTATGATGTGTTTGATCAGCAATTCGCCAACTTCTTCACCTCGTTCTTCTCATCAAGCGAACAAGGTACGCGTGTTTTTGGTTATGTCACCACCATGGGAGAGTTACTGAATGCGTCAATCATGTTCTTTGCCCCGCTCATTGTTAACCGCATCGGTGGGAAGAATGCGCTGTTGCTCGCGGGGCTCATCATGTCGATACGTATTATCGGCTCTTCATTTGCGTCTACACCGGTAGAAGTGGTTATTCTGAAAACCTTGCATATGTTTGAAATTCCGTTCCTGATCGTTGGCTGTTTTAAATATATCACTTCGGTATTTGAGGTGCGCTTCTCTGCCACTATTTATCTGGTTTGTTTCTGTTTCTTTAAACAATTAGCGATTATGTTCATGTCGGTCTTTGCCGGGAATATGTATGAAAAAGTCGGCTTCCACGGAACCTACCTTATTCTGGGGCTTATTGCGCTATCGTTTACTCTGATATCAGTCTTCACTTTGTCGGGACGTGGGCCGCTGTCAGCGTTTAAACCTGAACCAGAAGCCGTAAGGAATATGGCATAGTCAACGACAAGGATAATACGATGATGACGCAACGGGAAAAGTTAGCCAGTGGGTGTTTATACACTGATATGGATGAAGGTATGGCAGAAGAGCGCCTGCGCGGAAAAGAATTGGTTTATGACTTTAATCATACACGGCCTTCAGAGCAAAAAAAACGTGAAGCGCTGATCCGTCAACTGATGGGGAGCGTCGGCAAGAACGTTTGGATTGAGCCGCCACTGCATGTTGCTTATGGTAGCCAGATCGCTATTGGTGATAACTTTTACGCCAACTTTAATCTGGTTGTGGTGGATGACGGTAAGGTGCTGATTGGCGACAACGTGATGATTGCGCCGAATGTCACGATATCTACCACGGGGCACCCGGTGGATCCTGCGGTGCGTATTACCGGCCAGCAGTTTTCTTTACCCGTCACCATTGAAGATAATGTCTGGATTGGTAGTGGGGTCATCATTAACCCTGGTATTACCATCGGTCGTAACAGCGTTATTGGTGCAGGAAGCGTGGTGACCAGGGATGTACCTGCAGACGTGGTCGCTGCGGGTGTTCCCTGCCGTGTACTAAGACCCATCGGTGAGCACGATCGAGTTTTCTACCATAAAGGGCGGCGTTTCACAGATAGCTCACTATAAACGGCAGGGCTTGTTATTTCATAGGGGGGCAGATTCAGCTCGGTTAAAGTTAACCCGCCCTTGGGCGGGTAACTAAAGAGCCTCTAAAGCTGCAAGGGAAGGCGCTTACTTCAGCTCGTCAACCATGGTGGTGGCGCGGCCAATGTAGTTAGCTGGCGTCATGGCTTTCAGGCGGGTTTTCTCGTCTTCCGGTAGTTCCAGGCTATCGATAAAGGTTTGCATACCGGCTGCATCCACGCGCTTGCCACGGGTCAGCTCTTTCAGCTTCTCATATGGCTTTTCGATACCGTAGCGGCGCATCACGGTCTGGATCGGCTCGGCCAGCACTTCCCAGTTGTGATCCAGCTCGTCCAGCAGGTGTGCGCGGTTCACTTCCAGCTTGCTGATGCCTTTCATGGTGGCCTGATAGGCAATCAGCGCATAGCCCAGGCCCACGCCCAGGTTACGCAGCACGGTGGAGTCCGTCAGGTCACGCTGCCAGCGGGAAACCGGCAGTTTGCTAGCCAGATGGCCCAGTACCGCGTTAGCCAGGCCCAGGTTGCCTTCGGAGTTCTCGAAGTCAATCGGGTTAACCTTGTGCGGCATGGTGGAAGAACCGATCTCACCGGCAATGGTTTTTTGCTTGAAGTGGTTCAGGGCGATGTAACCCCAGATATCACGATCGAAGTCGATCAGGATGGTGTTGAAACGTGCCACGCAGTCGAACAGCTCGGCGATATAGTCATGCGGCTCGATCTGCGTGGTGTACGGGTTCCAGGTCACTCCCAGCGAGGTGACAAACTCTTCGCTGAAACGGTGCCAGTCCACTTCTGGATAGGCCACGATGTGGGCATTGTAGTTACCTACTGCGCCGTTGATTTTACCGAGGATCTCAACGCGCTCTAACTGGCGATATTGACGCTCCATCCGGTAGGCCACGTTGGCAAACTCTTTACCTACGGTAGACGGGGTAGCGGGTTGGCCATGGGTACGTGACAGCAGCGGAATATCACGATATTCCAGCGCCAGCCCTTTGATGGACTCGATGATTTTGCGCCAGTGTGGCAACACCACATCCTGACGCGCAGTGTGCAGCATCAACGCATGGGACAGGTTGTTGATGTCTTCAGAAGTACAGGCGAAGTGGATAAACTCAGACACGGCGTGCAGAGCAGGTACTGATTCCACTTTTTCTTTCAGGAAGTATTCCACCGCTTTAACGTCGTGGTTGGTGGTGCGCTCGATGGTCTTGATGCGCTGGGCGTCTTCTTCACTGAATTCTGCGACGATCTTATCAAGGTAAGCGTTTGCGTCGGCGTCAAAAGCGGGAACTTCTTTGATCTCTGCGCAAGCGGCCAGTTTTTGCAGCCAACGTACTTCAACCTGCACGCGGAATTTCAGCAAGCCATACTCGCTGAAAATGGTGCGCAGTGCGCTGACTTTATCACCGTAGCGTCCATCAATGGGGGAAACGGCGGTCAGTGAGGATAATTCCATCGGTAGCAACTCCTGGGAAGTTTAACAATGAGCAACGATATTTTGCGCCTGCTTGAGCAGACGATTACGGGAAAACATTAACTGCAGGCGGCTACCGCCAACCTGCTGCCACAGCACGGCGGCACGGATACCGGCGAGCAGGGTGGCACGAACCTTGGCCTGCACCTGCGGATTTTGCAGGATGGCGGGTGAACCTGTTACCTGGATGCGCGGCCCCAATGGCGCTACAACATCGACATAGATACCGGCCAGGGCGCTGATGATGGTATCTGAACCCAGTTCATAATGCGCCAACTGACGCTCCAACTGGCTCAACCGCTCGCCGAGCGTATTCATCGCCGTTTTGTTGGCGTTCAGCTTGCGCTCCAGCACCATCAGGCTGATGGTGTAGCGGGTCAGCTCGGCGGCCGGGCCTTTGTTATTGGCGTTGAGTACGCCAATCAAGGTTTCCAGCCCCATCTTCAGGTTACGCTCTTCGCCGCCGAACACCGCCAGGGTAGAAGGGGGATCCATCTGCAACAGGCTGTTGAGTGAGGTATGGAAGGCTTCGCCATCCATTTGCCCTTCGTGCGCCAACTGCTGTACCAGACGGGCCGCTTGGCTAATCCCGGCCATGGCCAGCGTGATGTCGTAATAATTCTTCGCCACGGTTACTCCTGTATACGCTGTTCAATAATGCCGCCGCCCAGGCAGATATCACCCTGATAGAACACGGCGGACTGGCCTGGGGTGACGGCTGCGACCGGCTCGTCGAAGCGGACTTCGATGCGCTCGGCGTCTAGCGGCGTCACGGTGCAGGGAATATCCTGCTGGCGATAACGGGTTTTAACCGTACAGCGCAGAGGTTGTGTCAACGGCAGGCGATCGACCCAATGCAACTGCTGGGCGATCAGGCCGATAGACATCAGGCGCGGATGTTCGTGGCCTTGAGCGACCACCAGAATATTGTTGGCGACGTCTTTATCTACTACGTACCACGGATCTTCGCTGCTGTCTTTCATACCGCCTATGCCCAAGCCTTTGCGTTGGCCGAGGGTGTGGTACATCAAGCCCTGGTGCTCGCCGATGGTTTGGCCGTCGACGCTAACAATCGGGCCTGGCTGTGCTGGCAGATAGCGGCCCAGGAAGTCGCGGAATTTACGTTCGCCGATAAAGCAGATGCCGGTAGAGTCTTTTTTCTTGGCGGTAACCAGTTCCAGTTGCTCCGCAATGCGGCGGACCTCTGGCTTTTCCAACTCACCGACCGGGAACAGGCTTTGCGCGACCTGCTCGTGGCTCAGTGTATACAGGAAATAGCTCTGGTCTTTGTTACCGTCGACGCCGCGCAGCAGGCGGCTTTTGCCGTCCACGTCCTGGCGGCGGACATAGTGACCGGTAGCGATAAAATCCGCCCCCAGATCTTCAGCCGCAAACTCCAGGAACGCTTTGAATTTGATTTCTTTATTGCACAGGATATCCGGGTTAGGGGTACGGCCCGCCTTGTACTCTTCAAGGAACAGCTCGAACACGTTGTCCCAGTACTCCGCCGCGAAGTTCACCGTATGCAGCTCGATGCCCAGCTTGTCGCAGACGGCTTGTGCATCGGCCAAATCGGTGGCGGCCGAGCAGTATTCCTCGTCGTCGTCTTCTTCCCAGTTCTTCATGAACAACCCAGCGACCTGATAGCCCTGTTGTTGTAACAGATAGGCGGTAACGGAAGAGTCGACGCCGCCGGACATTCCGACGATCACTTTTTTCTGGCTGTTGTCTGACATGGGGATCTCACGAACTTGAACACGTACTGTGCGATAAAAAAACAAGCGCAGGATTTTACCACGTTGGCCGCCTGCGCGCACGGCCCTTATTTGCCGTTAAAGCGGCCAGTTAAAGCTGGCAACCAGCGACAACGGGTAGCGTTCCGGCTGCTGATAACAACGGATCGTCTCAGCCACCAGCGGTGAACGCAGGTTTTCAGCCTCCAGGATCTGCTCGGCGGTCAGCCACAGGCAGCAGTCTATATCATCGTCTTGCGGCTCGGTGGGCAGCGGCTGCTCCAGCTCAATCACAAAGCAGAAGCGCAGAAACGGCGTGCGGTCTGGCGCGATCCACTGATGCATCCGCAGAAAAGACTGCGGCTTGGCACGGATGCCGGTTTCTTCCCACAGTTCGCGCTCGGCGGCCTGGACCAGCGTTTCATCCGCTTCGAGATGGCCTGCCGGTTGATTCCACAGGGCTTTACCGTTGATGGTTTCTTCGACCACCAAAAACTTACCGGCGGCATGAACCACGCAGGCAACGGTGACGTGCGGCTTAAACATGGCGGTTCCTTATAGTGAATCGACGGTCTGCCATTCCCCAGGTTGCAAGCCCCCCAGAGAAAGATTGCCCATACTGTAACGAATCAGGCGCAGGGTAGGGAAGCCGATATGTGCCGTCATGCGACGCACCTGGCGGTTTCGGCCCTCGTAGAGCGTGATTTTCAGCCAACTGGTGGGGATGGTCTTGCGTTCGCGGATCGGTGGATTGCGCGGCCATAGCCATTCTGGCTCTTCAACCCGTTCCGCTCCGGCGGGCAGGGTTGGCCCATCGTTCAGCGTCACGCCAAGGCGCAATGCGGCCAGATCGCTCTCCTGGGGTTCGCCTTCCACCTGCACATAATAAATCTTACCGGTGCGTTTGCCGGGCTGGGTTAGCTGTGCCTGTAGCTTGCCGTCGTTGGTCAGCACCAGTAAGCCTTCGCTGTCGCGATCGAGCCTTCCTGCGGCATAAACATCGCTGAAAGGAATGAATTTTTTCAGAGTGACGCGGCCTGCTTCGTCGGTAAACTGTGGTAACACATCAAAGGGTTTGTTGAAGATGACCACTCGCCGCGGCGCCTGGGATTTCTGGCGTGCTGCGGGTTTACTGCGGCTGAATCGTTTAACTTGGTGATTTTTAACAGAGAATTTAGTCATGGTCTTTGAGATTTCGAATGATAAGCGCATTATAGCCTAATCCGTTTCGGATTGGCGCGAGCTGAATATTCAAGTAGTATTGACACGCATCTTACAAAGCATTAACAAAAATTGCGCTTGAAGACAGAAAGGAGAGGTTGATGGAAAGCAAAGTAGTTGTTCCGGCAGAAGGTAAAAAGATTACGGTTGATGCCCAGGGTAAACTGGTTGTTCCGCATAACCCTATCATCCCGTTCATCGAAGGTGACGGTATTGGCGTTGACGTGACTCCTGCCATGATCCACGTGGTGGATGCAGCGGTTAAAAAGGCCTACCACGGCGAACGTAAAATCTCCTGGATGGAAATCTATACCGGTGAAAAATCCACCCACGTTTACGGGAAAGACGTGTGGCTGCCGGAAGAAACACTGGAACTTATTCGTGACTACCGCGTAGCGATCAAAGGCCCACTGACTACGCCAGTGGGTGGCGGTATTCGTTCTCTGAACGTGGCACTACGCCAGCAGCTCGATCTGTACGTGTGTCTGCGCCCGGTGCGTTATTATCAGGGCACACCAAGCCCGGTTAAGCAGCCAGAGCTGACCGATATGGTGATCTTCCGTGAAAACGCCGAAGACATCTACGCCGGTATTGAATGGAAAGCGGGTTCTGCAGAAGCGGACAAAGTGATCAAGTTCCTGCGCGACGAAATGGGCGTGAAGAAGATCCGTTTCCCAGAGCAGTGCGGTATTGGCGTTAAGCCTTGTTCCGAAGAAGGCACCAAGCGCCTGGTTCGTGCGGCTATCGAATATGCTATCACCAACGATCGTGATTCAGTGACGCTGGTTCACAAAGGCAACATCATGAAGTTCACCGAAGGTGCCTTCAAGGATTGGGGCTACGAACTGGCACGTGAAGAGTTCGGTGGTGAATTGATCGACGGCGGCCCATGGCTGAAAATCAAGAACCCGAACACCGGTAAAGAGATCGTGGTTAAAGACGTGATCGCCGACGCCTTCCTGCAGCAAATCCTGCTGCGCCCGGCAGAATACGACGTGATCGCCTGTATGAACCTGAACGGTGACTACATCTCCGACGCCCTGGCCGCTCAGGTTGGTGGTATCGGTATCGCCCCTGGTGCCAACATCGGTTCCGATTGTGCGCTGTTTGAAGCCACCCACGGTACTGCGCCTAAGTATGCTGGCCAGGACAAAGTGAACCCAGGTTCCATCATCCTGTCCGCTGAGATGATGCTGCGTCATATGGGCTGGTTCGAAGCTGCTGACCTGATCGTTAAGGGCATGGAAGGCGCTATCGCTGCCAAGACCGTGACTTACGATTTCGAACGTCTGATGGAAGGCGCTAAGCTGCTGAAATGTTCAGAGTTTGGCGACGCCATCGTTAAACACATGTAATTGTGATTTAGCGTTAAATGATAACGGGAGCTTATGGCTCCCGTCTGTTTTTCCCCCTCCAAAAATTCTTCTGCAAAACCCCTGCAAAACTCTTCTGCAAAACTGTACGAAATGTGAGCTCTTTTCGCTATCAATTATTTCTAGTAAAAACGTGATTGCATTAATACTAAACACATAAGTAGTGTGATAGTTTTACGGAATCATTAGAACAGGGAATATAAAGATGGCGAAAGCAATTGAATCAGTGCTCAGTAAAGCGCAAATTGAGTCATTAAAAATTAACGATTTTATCTTCCATATCATCCAGACTGATGGAGATGATGAAAAAACTATTTTTTTGGATTCAGTAAAACTTGCTAAAGCTCAAGAGGAATTTTTTCTAAGCAGACTTAAAGAGTGCGCAAAAGGTAGCCAATTTTTATTTGTTGATGATGTTGATAGCTTGGCAAGCAAATGTGATAATTTAACGAAAGATGCTACCAAGTTTGTAGAAATTTCACGTGATATAACACGTAGTTTTGCTAAGTTACATGTGGGATCGTCTTCAGATGGCCTCTTTGTTGTATCTGTAGTGTCGTATCTCAGTAGCCCCAATGATTATAAAAAACTTCTATTTCTCGTTAAACTCGATAAAAGTGCGACGCTAACGTACTCGTATGTTGAGGAGGATGGAAAGAGAATTGCTGTGATCAATGAGGTTCCCAATGCTCTTAGTGAGAGTAAGCAGTCAGTGCAAAAAAGCGCCTTGATTGATCTGTCAGGTACCCATAAATGGAATGTGCTAGCCTATGATCGGGTTAGCCCCACGTTAACTGATTATTTTAGATCTTTCCTCGGCGTTACTGAGAGGCAAACAGCTTCAGTGCTTACGAAGGAAGCCCATAGAGCAGTTAGGGCTTGGGCTCGGCAAGTGCCTGCTGAGTTGCTCCCTGAAGGTGAAGATGCCAACACTATGATTGGCCGCTCCTTTAGTTTCTTCACTGCGCATGAACATTTTGATACTGAAGCATTTATCGCTGCTGTTGTAAGACATGATGATGCTAAAATTAATGAAACTCTATCAAATGAGCTGTATGAAAAGTTGGCTAGCGCGGGCGTTGCTGGCCAACGGTTCGCATCAAAACCTGAGTCAATAAGTAGAAGAGAGAAAAAACAAATCTACGAGACATCAGAAGGTGTAATAATTACATTTGAAGGTGATGCGGCAGCTGCCGGCATACAGCGCCGGAAGTTGGACAATGGGAAGGAAATAATTACCATTGAAACTAATAGGGTGGAAACGAAGGTGAAATAGCATGAATAGCATTGTAGGTATGATCAAACAAATCAACGAACTAGTTCAACATTCCAATGTTGTAACAGAAGAAAGCTATCGCTTAACTTTGAAGGGGGAGAGCGTTACAGACAAAATCGCTCAGTTATGTGAGGAGCTTGGGCGGCTTAGTACTGAGCTTGGAATGTCCTGTCCCACTATGACGGTCAATGGTTCATCTGTAGATCCAGATGAAGTTTTGGATTTCGTCGGTGTATTGGATAGTTCTTGGTCAATATTGATTAGTAAAAACCTACTTGCCGAAAAGTTGAAAATTGAGGGTGAGCTTGATTCAAAGAATATTTTATTTATGTCTGAGCAACGAGCTTTAGAATGGGTTAAGGAAATAGACCCCTTCGCAGCTCCAATTAGTGATCTAGAACCACGTTTCAACGAAAAAACTTTTATTTGGGTATTTGGGCTTGATCAGCCTTTTGGTGGGAATTGTATAAGTGTAATTCCAGTTAAAGACTATAAAAAAGAAGAAGGCCAAGAGGATACTCCTACACTACCCAACTCAACTCAGGTTTCTGAATTGGTGAAGGTTTCTTCTGATGTTCTTTTGAAAATAAGACCAAATACCTACCTGATGACTTGGGGAGACATACAAAGCACGTTGGCAAAAGCTTTTATTGCATTGAGTGTAAGAAACCTTATTGCATGTATGGCATTCGAATTAAAGAAATTTGATGATTACTATGCTGTTTCATTCAAAGGTACAAAATTAGTTACTAAAGTTTTAGATAAGTTAATTGATGTGGACTGCGTTGAGCTTCAAAAGAGACTTGTTAAGACTGTAGTTTGGACTTATAAAGAACGAGCGGAAACTCGCTTGCAATTAATTATGGATGTGCTTTCATTAAATATTGAGATAGAGCAATCCGTCTTTAAAGGGGTTTTTGTCAACATTGATGAAGCATTGCAACAAGCGCAGGATAGCTATGCATTTGTAATCCTTGATAGAAAAGATGCATATCATAAAGAAATGAGAGAGTTATTAAAAGATATGCGCTCTCAGGCTGACATGTATGCTTCAAAAGTTAGAGATTTAATATCTAATATAACGAGGGATATTCTAGGCATCCTTGCCTTTGTTGGTTTTTCATTTTTGAGTAAGTTTGATAAAAAAAATTTACTGGAGTTACTTGATAGCCATGAACTCGCCATTCTAGTGAAGTTTCTAGCGGGATATTTGCTCTTGTCTTGTGTTCTTCAAATATCCGCGCATTGGAGGGATTCTGTTTTAAGCTCAAGAGAGAGCGAGCGTTGGCTTAAGGTTCTTCAGCGTTACACATCTAGGGAAGAGAATGGCGCTAACTTTCTCAAACCTATAAATACCAGAAAAACCACTCTTTATATTTCATTTGGTATCATGGTATTAGTTTATGCAGCTTTGTTTTTTGCAACTTGGAATCTGCCATCCCTGGCAAAATTTTTATTGTTTTGATTTTTAGACTACAGCTTAAATATTCACAACCCTCCATTCCTTCCCTCGATCATCATTGTAACGGTCGGTTTGACGTTGGGATTTATGCCCCAACAAATCCTTGGTATTCACTTTTTGTTCCCTGTACAGACGTTCCGCAAGCGAGCGGATTTCGTGAAAACTGGGTGGGGTGCCCTTATCCCAAACCAAGCCAGACAGATCCCGTATTTTTTTGAAGCTGCTACTTATTGTATTGGCCGTGACCATTCCACCACGGCGAGCCATCGCCGTATTGTGTGTGTAGTGAACCAGATGCGGGCTGACGATATTATCGCGGCATTGCGCGATCACCTGCCCCAGCGTCATGCCAATGGCGGTGCAGTGGAGAGATAGCGGGATCGCCACCTTCGCGCCGGTTTTTATCTGCTCAACGTGCAAATGATCATCCCAGATGTCGGAAAACTGCATCTTGCTGATGTCACCCTCACGCTGCCCAGTAACGAGGGCCAGCAGCATTGCGTTTTTCATGTACTCAAATGGTGGCGCGATCACTGCTAGCATTGCGTTGAACTCCTCTAGGATCATCCGTTCCCGATCTATCCTGTTATATGGGTTCTTTGTGGCTTCTGCAGGGTTGTAGCCTGGCGGGACTTCGCCAGCGTGCTGAGCCTCCTTGAATACATCGATCAGTGTCGTGCGTACTACCTGAGCCATTCTTGAATGGCCCCGATTTTTGTAATCGTCCAGAATGTCAGCAATATCTCGTGTATCAACTTCCCGGATCGGTTTTGTTGCCAATGCTGCCCGCATTGCTTTGACTGGGGCAAGCTTCTGCTTAACGGTATTTTTTGTGATTTCGTTTGCCTGCATCCTCTCTTCTTGGATTTTAAGGTAACGATCGAGCCACGTTGAAACGCTTATACTGCCGCCAACGGCGCGGCTCAACTTGTCACGAACGGCGAGTGTGTTACGCAGCAACTGCTCGGATAACCTGGTGTTGGCGTCTTTTGCTATTGCTGCTGCCTCTTCTTCGTTATCACCTAACCCATGAAATTTTTTAGTAATAGGGTGTTTGTAACGCCAGTACACTTTTTTTGTTCTGGCGTCCGTATAGCAGGAAAGACCAGGAACATCGACGTTGTATTTACGTGGTCTTGCCATCAGATAAAATCCTCAATAGGCGGGGGTCGTCGCTTTTTTTTATCTCTGGCTGGCAGACTAACCCGGTAAATCTTGCCCCTTTCTCTACGCGCCAATAGCGCCCAGCTTTTTGAGGAGGCGGGTATATCATTTTATTTTTTGCATACAAAAGAAGCGTTGAATAACTAGGGCAATTTTCTTTCCCAAACTCATCTATTGCCCACTCCATTAATATTTGAGTGCGTGCCATTGGTTATGCTCCTACACACAACCGACCACGATATTAATCGTGGTCAGGGTTGTGTTTTGATTTTCAAAAATCAATTTTCAGATCTATATACTTCGCTGCAAAACAATACGGCGTGTGGCCGACGAAACTGGATTGCTTCTTTCACCTGCTCGCATTCAGCTTTGATCGAGTACACCCGCTCGGATACTGGCAGCGCGTCGCATGCATCCTGGCCGCATGGGCTGACCAGCAGGACAAAGCCAATGAGCGTCAGCATGCCGCCTCCTGCGACGGCGACAGGTCATCGATCGCCTGTTGATAGCGCTGAACCTCATCAGCGCTAAGAAAGCGCTCGGAGCGATGCAACAGTGCTCCCAGTTCGGCGCGCTCCTGGTTCGTTGTGCCGCCGTTCTTGCCAGCCGTATCGATCGACGCACCCAGGGCTGCAATCGCGTTCAGACGGTGGTGCTGCCTCACGATTTTGTTTTTCAGCTCGGTGTAGAGAGTGATCCCCAACTGTGCTTTCAATTCTTCAACCGATGCGCGAAGGTCAGTTGCCTGTGCCGGGGTAGTTATCTTGTCGATGCTGCCGCGAATGTCATTAGCAATCTTTTCAGGTGCTGAATTTTCAGTAATAGGCTCTGGTGCCTTATCTGCCGCCCCAATCAACTGTCCGGCGGTTACGCGTGTATCCGGAGTGACGTCTTTTTCTTTCTGCCAAACCATTTCTTGCCCGCGTTCGAGCATTTCCATCATCTCGGAGTTGTTCGGCAGGCGGCGGCAGAGGCGGTGCATCACCGATTTTCGCGCCATTGACTCATACCAGTCGACCCATGGCCCTTTGTCGCTGTTTTTGCTGGCTGCGCGGACCTTTTCAATATCATCCAAATTCATCACTTCAAATTGCAGCTCGCCGGATTTCATCTTGGCATAGGCGAACGCGCCGACAAGTTCGCCGCGATCCAGTAGGTTCGGCTCGTAAAAAATGTGCTCACCGTTTTCGTCCATCCAGACGCGGAATTGATCGTTCTTGTACCAGGCTCGTGTGGCGATCACTGAGACTTCGCCGGACTGGCGAGCCCGTTTCATCACGCCGTCGATCATCGGCAGGTACTGCGCTTTAGGTATCCATTGGCCGTTAGCGTTTTTCGTCTTGTACACGATTAGCGCGGCTTCACGGTTATCAGGGATCAAGCCGTCTTTTGCACAAGATGAAAGGGCATTAATAACGCTTTGGCGGTCGGCACCCAATAAATCGCTATTGTTGGCTAGTGCCACCGCCGCGGCGGTGGTGAATTTTTCAAAGCTGACATGGCTCGGCAAAATTTCCTTGGCCGGTGCTAGCTCTGCTGCTAAATCTTTCTGAATCAATGCGAGTTGGTTGGTCATTGGCATGCTCCTTAAGCTACGCGCAGCGCTTCAAGGCGGCGGCGGTCAAAATCGTTCAGGTCGTCCACAATTTCTTCAGTGATCGGCGCTGGCCATATGTTGGTGTCGTACGCTTGTTTGATGTCGCGCAACACCTCTTTGTACTCAAGGCGGCCAAGTTCTAGCAGGTCGGGTGATGCTTCAACGATCGCCACCCAGTTGTAGCCCTCGTCCTTGTTCACGAAAATCCAAAAGAACTGATCGAAAGCCGCGACATCGGAATACATCGCTGCGCTAAGGTGGTAGTCGCGTTCAATGATTTCTCTGTGCAGCCTCGCTCTAACGGCTCCCTGCTTGACACTCCACATGCTGATAGTCTTAAGGTCAAACCCAATGCGGACGCCATCAAGGTCAATTTCAAGGTCAGGGCGCACGCGGATCTCCATACCGGTATCCTCGTCATACCCGAAATAGCTGGCTTCAACGGTGCGCTGAGAGTGTTGCAGCATTGGCCCGGATGATGGATGGTTGAATAAGGCGTGTTGAATGGCCTTGGCCTCCTGCATTTGCTGCTGGGTCACGAGTACGCGATCGTCGTCAGTGTTGCGCCACTGCTCGATTAGTTCGTCGGCAAAAACAGCGTTCGGTAAAATTGTCTTAATGCGGGCGGCCATATCCTCTTTGCTGCCGCTGACCGCTAGCGGGGAAGGAATGGCCAGTTCAAGTTTTACGAATTCAGGATCGATGATTGCCAATTGTTCAAGCAATGCTTCGCGGCCGCCGCTTGTTTTCAGTGGAGTCCGCAGCGTGGCGTTGTATTCCTTGATGCAAGCTTTCATCGCTGTTGCAGTTGGCTTTTGATCCTCCCCAATCCGCTGAAACTCGGCCGGTAGCAGGGTATAGAACTGCCCGATTTCGTCAGCATTTCCGCCCAAGGCATAAGGTGTCTGCAGCGTGGCGTTATGTGCATCAATGATCGAGCGCAGCGTGTCAGAATCTGTCATTTTTGGCAGACTGGCATTGTGCTTATCGATAAATTCGCGCATCGATGCGGTGGTGGTAAACGCACCTTTGGGGATAATTGGTTCGATGCTGAATTCTTGTTCCAGCTTTTCAGGCTCCAGCGCCATGGTGTGCACCAGGTTGCCCAAGTCGAGAACTTTTGAGTGCACTTTCTTGATGGTTTTTGCGACGTGACGAGCGTTGAAATACATCAATGAAACGCGGGCATCTTTCAGCATAGTGCTGCTGATACCGTTAGCAGCGTGGTAAACGTCGTTCGGGATATCGTGGTACCGGCCAGGTTCGAAATATGCTGGTGCCGTGGCGACAGGTACTTCCTGTGCGGCTGGCGCGCATTCGCCTGACAAATCTGCTGGTTTGGTTGACGAATCCAGGAATTCCCGAACATCCTTGGTTGTCAGATCCTCATTTTCCCGCAAATCGGTTGATGCTGCGTTATCAACGTTGGCCAGTGGTGATGTCGCGAACAATTCAGATACATCAAACTTGCCGCTGCCCATGGCGTGCAATTCGCCAGCAGGCTGCTGCTGGGCGACTTCCGTTTTTTCTCCCCCATTTGAGGCATCATGGCGCGCCAGTTCAGCGTTTTTATGCTGACCAGCGACGTCTGCCTGTTCCAACGTTTGGCGCGCTTCTTTCAGACAGAACTCAACGCGTTCATCGATAAGTTGGCAGCGTTCTTCTTTATCGTCGGCCCAACCCTCAAGCACATCGCAGGTGAGGTGATAAATATCGTCCTTGGCCAACTGCTTGAAAGGATCGCAGGGCTCTATTTCTTTTGTTAACAGCCTGGCAAGGTATACGTGGTTAAGATCGCCCACGTTTACCATCAACTCTTTGACATCATCCACGCTCATCACTGACGTTTTGCCGTCAAGGGCTGTCATGATTTCACGCCGCAGCCACGCGCTGCGAGTTGTTGGGTCAAGATCCTTAGCGGCGTCCACCTCTTCTTTTTCGCCATCATTTGAGGCATTACTTGCTGTCAGTTCGCCCGCCAGCGACGCGCTGCCAGCACTTGTTGCTGCGCCTGCCAGCGTTTCATTCGCAAGCTGTTCATCAACCAGTGAGTCTGCCTCGCCCTGCGGCAGCGATTGGGTTTGAGCATGGTTTTTTACCTTCGCTGTTTTGGCGTCAATCTCGATCAGGTTCGCATTGATATAGTCGCGTAGTGGGCCAGGTGTTAGGTGGAGGGTTTCCGGCGCATTGCGGATAAGCGTACCAACGGCCTCACGGGAAAAGTCCAGAATGCCGGGGGTTTCGGACAACTGTCCATACCATGCTAATGGGGACTTTTCTTTGCGCGTTTTCATCTCTTTTACTGCATTAACAATGCCGATTGGCGGCCTGCTGATATCAAAATCGGATGGGTAGTGCGCAAGGTAGGTGACTGTTTCAAGTTCGCTAAAGGACGCTATTGGCGTGCCGTAGACTGGATTCTTGCCTGTGCCGGCCAGTGCGCCGGACGACGTGCGCGGCAATTCTACTTGTGAGTTATTTGCGGCGCTGGGCGACGTCTGCCACTTGGAAATGACAGACTGGCGATCATCTACTTTCGCATTCAGGTATTCGGTTGCGAACTGACTAAGTTTACCCAGTTCTGGCGCTTTATCGAATGGTGGCCAGATAGTCTTTATGGCTGCAATGGCCACTATCGGCATGTCCGGGTAAACGTAATCGAACCCCTTAAGATTGGAGAGGGCCATGATGACGTTTTGCGGGTAACGCTGCGAGTCATCCATCATAAGCCTGGTTGCTGCTTTCAACTGCTCCCCTGTCATTTTCATGCAGTCACGGCCAAACAGCCATGCGGCGGCAATCACAGTATGCTTGTCGAGGTCTATTGCGGAAAATGTGGTTTCTTCCTTGGCTGGCGGCTCAGGTGTTTTTGCCGGTGTATCCGTGTCGGCCTTGAGCATGTAGGGGTAAAGCTTAGGGATCGCGACAGAAGGATCAACTTTGTCGCGCGGAAAACAAGTACGCCCAGAATCTCCTTCAAGTGCCCAAGATAACCAGAATGACTCACTGAATGCGCCATCTACTGGCAGACCGTCAACAACAGGGAAGTTAATGCGTAGTGGGGTAAAATAATCGGCTTTGGAATACCCAGCTTCCATAAAAAGATAATCACGCTTCGTTTCGGCATGGTCGTCTGACTTTGCTTCGAAATGAACATAGAGATGAGGCTTACCTGACTTTTGTTTTGCCCGGTATAGATAGGCGGCAACATTTTGCATTATGCAGTTCTCCTGAATTTAGGTAGAATGCAGTCGATCATTGACTGCGATAGTGGTCATTGGTTTATGCTCCGGTTGCTGGGGGTGGTTCCCCGGTAACCCGTCGCCGGGACGTTAAACCGGCACTGGCCCGCCTTGGCGGGCCTTTTACTTCTAATTGCAGTAACTGAGGCTGCAATGCGGGCAGTCGAGAACATGCGTAGTGCCAGCGGCTTCAACTGAGATGCCCGTTTTGTACCCATGTGAAACTTTTTGCCGGTAAATATTATTTGTGCAGCGATTGCAAATGCCGTCACGAGGTGCAAATAAAGGTAGGCGATTTTCAGCGCAATACTTCTTTTGTGCATCGATTGCAGCAGATGGTGAAAACATCATAATTGGTCACCATTGGTAACTGTGAATCCCTGTTCCTCTAACCATTCCTGGATATACTCTTCACCAATTGCTTCAAGCAATTCGTCTTTGTCGTATTCACCGACAATGGCTTTCGCATCAACAGCCTCTGTTAATTCAGCGGAGTTAAGTTCTACTTCTAAATTTGAGCGAAATCCGGTTTTTTCAATTGAGCCAATGCTTTCTACTTTTATGGTAATGTCGATAGCCATATATCTACTCTCCATTGATCATCAGGTTGATATTGAAATACGCCCTGCGAATTTACGCCCCCAGATAGGAAACGCAGGACGTATTTCAATAGCTTCAAAAAGCCCCGCCAACGACGGCGGGGGAAGACCACACACAGCAATCAGTGAATGGATACCACGTTGATGCTTACAGAACGGGCGACCTCTTTAGGCGTAATGAGGTTGATTTCTACCGAAAGGGGAATGCGTTCAAAGCGGCGGATAACGGCTTCGATCGCACATACCTCACAATGCTCATAGCCAATATCTTTGCCATTGTGGGTGATGGCGAAAGGTTGCTGGTTTTGATGTTCGTTATCAGGTAGTGCGATGTAACCAGCAGTTTCGCTGTTTGAAACTACTTTGGCGATGTTATTGCTGACCTGCTCTAATTTAAAAATAACAGTCTTGCTCATTGGTCATACTCCGGTTTTAGGTAATGGGGATCCATGGCTTAATTAATAAGCTGAATTAAAAATAATTAGGTTGCCGGTTACGTTTCCGGCGTCGTATTACCTACATCTGCGCGCGGGAATATACGACCGTTCCCTGGTGTTGCACTTTCAGTGGGTGCCAGCCGGTTCGAAATATGGCGGAATACTGCGAGATTCAAACGGCGACTTGATCGCCCGAAGGTTGCCGGTAGGCTCGAACCGATACACTTGGCAATGGATATCGTAATGTGCCACCCATGCAGCGCCGGTGCGCTTGTTGCGGTAGTTGGTTGCTTTACCACTGTGTGGAACGGTAGTGCTGATCATTGGCTACCCCTCTGCTGATTGGTTGAACATTGGTTTATGCTCGCCAGTCTTTCCTGGCTGTCAGAACGTTTTCACCTGCTGCTGATTTCACTTCTACAGTCGCCGCAGCGGCTGCCTGATGGAACAAGTAAACAATATCTTTACTATTTGATCAAGTAAATTTTTATGTGAGGTTTTTTGGTTGTAAAAAAACCGCCTCGGGAGGGCGGTTGGAGTGTGGCCGAAAATGTTAAAGGCCAGAGGGTTTATGTCAGCCCTCTGGCCTTCGGTACGTCTCAGATTATTTTATCGGGGATTTGTGGGGCTTTTCTTGCCTGCCTCGATACTACTCAACACCCTTGATCCTTTTGCGAGCGTACTTTTCTACATACTCATCCAATTCTTTCAGTCGAGCGCCAAAAACGGCGATCATATTTCTTTGTTCAGGTTCTGGGAGCTGGCGATAGAGCCTAAGCAACTCCATCTCATCAGCACCGAGTCCGCTCTTTTTTTCGACACTCTCACCATATAACCATGCAACAGAAACGCCTGCCGCTTCAGCAATAGCAAGAGCAGATTTTTTGCTAATTGTACCTGTCCTAAACCAACCGCTTACTGCTTGCTTACTAACCCCGGCAATGCGCGCCATATCAGCTTTGGATATGCCTTTTTGGTTTATCTCAGTGAGTCTGCTTATCAGGTCAGGTTGTTCTGTGTTCGTAGTCATAGGCTCTATTGTAAATCATTGCTTTACATCTGCAATGATTGACTTGCTTGATCATTTGGTAAATAAATGCTTTACTTCCACCGTAACTAATACGGAGGTCGTAATGACTGGTATCAACAACGCAATCCGCAAACACGGAAACGCAAATACGTTAGGCAAGGCATTAGGCGTAAGCCGAATGGCTGTTTGCCTGTGGAAAAAAAATGGTGTGCCTTCCGACAGGGTGCTTTCCATTTTCCAAGTAACAGGCGTAACTCCCCATGAGTTGCGTCCGGATCTTTATCCAAACCCAACCGATGGAATACCTGTCCAACCACAGGAAGACTGGCCGATTGTTGAGGGTTAACCATGTCATTTGCAAATGCTATCAGGGCGAGTGGCCAGCGCCTGAGTTCAGAAAATCAATCTTCCATGCGCCGCCGTGCCAGCGTCAAACCCGAGGCGGTGCGGCTGGCCGTCGAGGATTGGCAGAGCACGCTGCCGGGCCGGGCACAGGAAACTATCGCAAAGTTGATCACCGATGAATGGTTTCGACGTGACGGTAAATGCCTCCAATTGGGGAATTCTGACCGTAACAACAGACAGAACATTTTCCGCTGGTTGGACAACCCGCACCGTACTGAGAAGTACGCCGGTTACGTCCTGCAGCTGGCGCCGGTAATTGCCGACGTGATGCCGATAGAGATAGCCAGAAAATACGGATTGAAGCAGGGGAAAACCAAGCTTGAACTGGTGGCCGACGCCATCAAAGAATGCGCGGATGCCAAACAAGCGGCATTACTCGGCGCACCGTTGCGTGAGCTGGAGAAAGAAATCCGCGAGGGCATTGAATCGCTGGTAAGGCTGGCACCGCCGGATCGGTGGGCTGCAGTTATGGCCAGCGCTGCCGCAGTATTCAGCGGCTGTTTTTAACGATCGGAGCATAAACCAATGGCTAATTTTTCAAGAGAACAAGTTGAAGCGCAGATCCGCGATCAACTGGTAAGTAATGGATTTTCTGTTGAAGTCGCGCGTTCTGCCGCAGTCCACGGCGCCAATCATTACCTGGCATACCCAAATGCGACCATCGCTAGCAGCCTTGCGGTCGCAAAGACGTACGCAAAGCCGCTAAAGCGGGTGAAGGGCAAGCCAGACCGTCCGCATGTACCAGGGCGTCGCATGGGGCGTCGGTGAAAGCAGTGCAGCAGCATCAGCAAAAACAAAGGTAGTTCAGATGGCTAATTCATGGTTGCGGCTCTGGCACGACATGCCGAATGACCCCAAATGGCGAACTATAGCCAGATTGTCGGGGCAGCCTGTGGCACTAGTACAGGCGACATATTTGCACCTGTTAGTCAGCGCATCACAGAGTGTCACGCGAGGTCACGCAGATGTCACGCACGAAGATTTAGCAAGTGCGCTCGACGTGACCGAGCGTGACATTGGGCAGATTTTAGAAGCTATGCAAGGCAGAGTTTTGGACGGGAAAGATCTCACTGGTTGGAAGAAACGGCAGGTTAAACGTGAAGACTCTGGCAACCCTGAAACCGGCGCCAAGTCTGCCGCAGAACGTAAAAATGCTCAGCGTGAACGGCAGCGACTAGCCAAGGAGAAAGAAGCCCGTCACAACGCGTCACGCAATGTCACACCAGATAAAGATAAAGATAAAGATAAAGATCTAAAAGATAAAACCCCACACAACGCGCATGCGTGTGAGGGAGAGATTTTACCTGATGATCGACCGTTCCCCATGTTTCAAAACTGGCGACCGGCAATAACCCAATGGCCGGAAGTGCCACCGGATATTTTCGCCGCTGCTTTGGCTGACTTTGTCGTGTTCTGGCAAGCCGAACGTAGCGAACTGCAGCAATCGCAATGGGAGCAAAAATTTGAGCGTTCTCTCGCTCAGTTCTTGCAGCAAAACACCATCAAGCAATCACGAGGTTCAAATGCAAATGTACAAACCACCGACCCATTACAACAAGTCCGGGCCGCCCGGAATGCCGAACGTGCCAGATGTGGCTTGGAGCCTTTGGGAGACAATGGCGAAGATTTATTCCCAACGGTGGCTCCGGAAGAACGGCACCACACCCTCGACGGCCTGGGTCCAAATGATTTCAAAGCTCTCGAATAGCCAACTAAGTGCAGCAACAGCGCGCTGTATCGAGCGTTGCAACGCAGGTCACCATTGGCCGCCTGACCTTGCCGAGTTCGTGGCAATCGTCGGTGAGACAACGCCAAGCATTTTGGGCTTCAGTGCTGCTGACGTTGTGGATGAATACTGGCGATGGCGCAACGGGGCTTGGCGGTACAACAGTTCCGAGGATTTCAATTGGAAAAGCGACGTGTTGTACCACATTTGCATTGAAATGCGTCGCCAGGGTGTAGGCCGAAAACTTTCTGAGGTCGAGCTGAAAAACTTGGCTGTTCGCCAGTTGGAAAAATGGGCCAAGAAAGTTGAGCAGGGGTATTCAATTCCCCCCGTTCGCCGGGCTGAAATAAAAGGGCCACCGCCCCCAGGTTATTCCCAACAGGCCGATCCCGATGGCCGATACCGTCAGCGCGGGGATGAAATGTTGGCCAGGATACGTTCAAGCGTCAAAGACAAGAAATAAGCCGGAGCATAAACCAATGACCAAAAAAACCAGAATTACAACTAGGCAATTCGTCGATCTGATCTTGGGCAAGGAACTGAGTACCAGCGAAATATACGAGCTGGCACACCATGCTTATCCCGATGGTGACCTCACTCGCATGTCAATCCTCACTCGACTGAGGAATATGGTTCGATCTCCCCACGCTGAAATTGTTGTCAAAAGCCAGGGGAATAAGGCGCGTTACACACTGATCAGTGCCAGCGAAAGTTTTATTACGCGAGGGGAGGTAAATTATCGTTCTAATTCTCAAAACACCACCAGTGATAAAAGGCTCTGGCACTTCAACCCAGTTGAACTGCGGTTCTGCCATTTGCACAAAATGTTCGATCAGGCGCTGGCCGCTGTGCGGGGTAACGCATGATGGAAACGATCATTGATGCACTGAAAGCGATGGGTAAAGCCTCGTCCATCGAAATCGCTGCGCGGTTGGGTATGGAACGACAGGAAGTTATTGATCAGCTCTGGGAACTCAAAGAGGCCGAGGTGGTAAAGAAAGATGGCAATTGTTGGGAGCTGGTGACCGGAAATGCCTCAGGACATGTGGGGAAAACCGAAACTAAGCCAGTAAGCATCAAAGCTGAGGACCTGATCAATATCATCGCAGAAAAGGGACCAATGACGGCCGAGGAGCTCGCTGCCGTTGCGGGTGTTACGGCACGTCGCGTTGCATCTTCCCTGGCAATGGCCACCAGTCGCGGGAAGGTTGTGCGCAAGTCAGCCAGCGGTAAATTCCGTTACATGATGCCCGGCGCTGAAGTGACGCCTGCAAGGGCTGAACCTGAAAAAATTGCAGCACCGGCGCCCGCGGTTAAAACGGTGGATGTTCCAACGCTGAAAGCTGTTTTCCGCGCAGCGCCAGTTGCACCCCGAACGCCAGCAGTTGAATCAAATACCGAGACGCTGGTTATTCCAACGATCACCCATCTGCGCGAACGCATTAAGCAACAGAAAGCCGGTGCACGGCGTGATGAGCAATTACTCAAACACCTGAACCGGGTTCATCGTTTGTTGGAGGTAACCAATGGCTGAGTTTTGGGAACTGATAAAAGAACCTGGCGGCGCTATTTGGGCTATCACAGCCATCGTTATCGCATGGGTCTTATGCATCATTTTTGATTGCTTTGAAGGCGACGATATCCAGACAAAGGATCAAGGTCATGACTAATTCACCAACACGTTTTGAACCTGATGTCGGCTTCGTTACTGGCTCGCCAGAAATGTACGTAAATACGGCTGGTAGCTACATAAAGTTTGAAGATTACGAGCAGCTCAAGCGGCAACTTGATGCTGTTGTTGCAATAAACGCAAATCACGTTCAAACGCTGGCAGGCATCAGAAAAATGGACCCGGCGACCGAAGGCGAACGTATGCAGCAATGGGCCAGCGATGCACTATCAGGTTACACCGATCCTGTAGAGGCGACGGTAAAGAGCCTCATGGACGATAACCTGGCACTAACTGCAGAGAATGCGGCGACGAAAGCCATCATCGACTCCGTTACTAACTTGGATAACGAGCCCCAGTATCACCCTGAAAGTATGGGGTGTGGCTTAGAAGACCGCGGTATCACTGATCGCTACGATGCCATGCAATACGGCTGGGAGCAGGCAATGGAACGTATCTACGGCGAGGTAATCCCGTGTGCTGAGGAATTGAGCTTTCCCGCCACCTATGCCGCACTGACCCGCATCGAGGCTATAGGCGTTGAGAAGCTCGCCGATGCCTGGGACGCCGAAACAGCAAAAATCATGGAAGGGCCATTCTTCTACGGCCAAATAGAGCGGAGAGAGGCGTTTTCAAAATATGTTCGCGGGTATCTGGTCGAGCTGAGGGAGGGCCGGATATGAGCAAGCGCCGTTATGACAATCGCAAAGCCCGCATTGAAAAGAAATTCAGCACAGAGGCAATGCGTCTGCTGATAGCTCTCATGCCTCGCCAATACCCCGCTGACGCTTTCGAATTGGAGTGGGGCTATAGCAATGACGAATGGACAGTGACCACCGTGGATTATTGGGGTGAGGCTGATAGCTACGATGCGTTTTACTTGCTGCATCGTTCACTGATAGACCAAACCACAGATTGGGCAGGGATGGGGAATGCACTTGATGCGGCGGGTTGGGTGGGCGATGAAAGAGAGAAAGTTGATGAATCTCCATTCTACTCACCGTGGCGGCTGGGCGGGGAAATAACCCGCTCTGTCATCATTCGGCATTGTCGACAGTTGGTAAAAGCTGGCGTGTCTTGGGAGTACAGGTGATGAGCGAACTCAATTTTGACCCATCCGACCCGGACAAAATGAAGCTTCCTGTGGGCAAAACTTGTGGGGACTGTGCGCACATACGCCGTTGCAAAGCGATTTTCGGCCACGTCGAAACGGACACGTATTGCGATTGGTCGCCATCGCACGCGGTATTCAGCGAGGCCTATCATGAAGAGTGAGATCAAAAAATGGATGTTACGAAATCCCTGGAAAATGATATGCATCGCCAGCGGCACGTTTTGGATATTGCTGATCACAATGGTGGCGGTGCTATGGACGAAATAATTCTGAAAAACGCCATTAATCGGATCATCGAACTTGAAACCATGCTGCTGATCCCGGTTGAAAATACAGTTTGGCCTAAAGAGGTCGAGATGGTGATCACCCAAATCGACAGCGCGGAAAACTTGCCGGAGTGCCATCAAAAACGGCTACGGCACCATATCAATCGCATGTGGTTAGAAGGGATCCCTATGCCCACTGTTACTTCCGTTGCCAAAGTGCTGGCCGATACCTTGGGGCAATACCAATGAGAGAAATTATTGTTGATAACTTTGCCGGTGGTGGTGGTGCGTCAACGGGTATCGAGTTGGCCACCGGCCGCAGCGTTGATATTGCGATTAATCACGACCCGCATGCGATCGCTATGCATGAAACCAATCATCCGGACACGTTGCATTACTGTGAATCCGTGTTCGATATCGATCCGGTGGTTGCCACAGCTGGCAAGCCTGTGTGCTTGGCGTGGTTTAGCCCCGACTGCAGGCATTTTTCGAAAGCGAAGGGCGGAGCACCGGTTAAAAAAGAAATCAGGGGGCTGGCCTGGATCAAAATCAGATGGATCTTGAAGGTTCGCCCGCGGGTTACCGCAATGGAGAACGTGGAGGAATTTAAAACGTGGGGGCCGCTCGTGACAGACCAGAACGGCAATGACTACCCATGCCCAGATCGTGTTGGGGAAACTTTTCTCGGGTTTATAGCAATGCTAACCACCGGCATTGATGCAGAACACCCTGCGTTAGCTGAGTGCTGCGAAATTTTGGGTATAGCTGAGGGCAGCGACGATCACCGTCGTCTGATAGCTGGACTGGGCTATGCGGTTGAGTACCGTGAGTTGAGAGCTTGTGACTATGGCGCTCCAACTATCCGTAAGCGCTTTTTCATGATGGCCCGCTGTGATGGTAATCCAATAGTTTGGCCCGAACCCACCCACGGGGATCCGAAATCTAAAGAGGTTAAGAGCGGAAAACTCAAACCCTGGCGTACGGCTGCCGAAATTATCGATTGGTCACTTCCAACCAAAAGCATTTTTGGCAGAAAGAAGGATCTGGCAGATAACACTCTGCGCCGCATCGTTAAAGGCTTGCAACGGTTCGTTATAAATAATCCAGATCCCTACATTGTTCAAATTGGGCAAACCGGTTTTGGTGGTGATGGGCGGCAGTACGCAGCAGGGCAACCGCTGACCACGATCACAAGCAAAGCAGAACACCTTTTGATCGAGCCGTATGTCGTGAAAAGCAATCACACATCGAACAAAACCAAATACCATTGCTTCCGGGGGCAATCTGGCAGGCTTCCGCTGCAGACGATAACGCAAACCCACGGCTTTGGGGTTGCCGCCCCGGTGGTAGTACGCCAGTTCGGAAACAGTACCGGCCAACCGGTTGATACTCCGGTGGGAACGGTCATGCCTGGTGGTGGCGGGAAAACCCAAATAGCTGCGGCTGTTCTTGTCGGTACCGGTGGCAACGAAGGGCAAATGCAGCCTAAGCCAGTTAGAAAACCATACCAGACGATCACCAGAGTTTCGCGCATGAACATGGTCAGTGCTGTTCTCGTTGGTGCTGGCGGACCGAAATACTCGGGCAAACCGAGAGCTGTTGACGTACCGACGATCACCATCCCAGCAACTGCACATACCGCGCTGGCATCTGTTCATTTAATGGTTAACACCACAGGGCATCCGGGCGGAAAAGCTGACGAACCACTGCGTACAGTAACCACTGGTGGGCACCATGCTTTAGTCGCTACCAACATAGTGAAGCACTACGGCGGCAACTATACCGGCGCAGGCCTGGGTGTGGATGAACCATTGCATACGATTACCCAAGTTGACCACCACGGGCTTTGTACATCGCATTTGGTACACCTGCGCGGCACGTGCAAAGACGGCAGGCAAATTACAGATCCGGTACCGACGATAACCGCCAGTGGCCAGCATAACGGGCACGTCCAAGCTTTCCTGACCAAATACTATGGCACAGCGACAGCTGTCGACGTTGCGGCACCAGTGCATTCGGTCACCACAAAAGACCGTATGGCGATCAATGAAGCGCACTGCGGCCAGGAACCACTGACGGATGAACAGCGTTATGGGGCGTGGTGGTGCGCCCGGTTACTGGAGAAATTCAGCGACGAGCCAGACGAAAGCCACTTATTTCCCGCAGAACGCCCCAACTACATACGCGTCGGCGATTACATCATCGTTGATATCTGCATGCGGATGCTGGCGCCGAGAGAATTGTATCGAGCGCAGGGGTTCCCTGACTGGTACATCATCGAACGCGATTATCGTGGGAAAAAATACTCGAAAGAGGCGCAAGTGGCCAGGTGCGGCAACGCGGTGCCGCCGCCTTTCGCCGAAGCGCTGGTTCGGGCCAACTTACCGGAAATGTGTATTGCCATAGAGGAGCAGGCAGCATGATCGAACATCAACAGCAACCAACCTTCAACACATGCATGTCAGCTTGCATTGCAATGGTCGCGTCACGGCCGGTGGATGAAGTTGTCGAGCTTTGGCATGAAAAATTCCATGCAAAAACAGACTGGCTTGACGATGCATTGGATCACTACGGCATACCTTATTTTTACGGGCATCCTAAGCAAGGAACACTTCGCAATGGATTCGTTTATTTTCTCTCTGTCGCATCCCTGAATATTGTTGGCGGCTTACATCAGGTTATCGCCATCTTGGTTGAAGGGGATAAACCCGTTTTTCTCGATCCTGTAATGGGCAGGCCGGGGAGCAAATATTACGTTTTCGGTGAGCCCAAAACAGACAGTGAGGCATCAATCATTTCATGGACTGTCGATCTGGCAGTTCCTTTAGCCAGGGAGCAAAAAGCATGAGTGATAAATTGACGGATTGCGCAATAGAGGCAATCGGGCGACTTGAAAGCCTAGCTGATAACGATATTGACTCTGACTATTTCGCTGTTGTCAGTAATAGCGAAAACGGCCAGGAGGTCACGGAAGAGTATGTGATTACCAACGTGGCCGCTGAAACGGCGGTACTCATTAAGAAGCTGTTGGCAGCGCTAAAGCTGGAGCAAGAGCAATCAGCATACTACGAGCGGCACATGTGGGATTTCCACGGCTTGGCCGAATCTGAAAGCAAACGTGCCGATGCAGCAGAACAGCGACAACAGAAACCTATCACGTTGCCGGATCGTTATTCCGTCGATTGCGGCGTGGTTTGTGACCCCTGCGGGGAGTGGTTATCACTTGATGACGTGGTCAAGGTTCTTGTCGATGCAAGGGTAGAAGTGCGTTCCCCATGCCCACGTTGCAATCGGCTGCTTGATTTAACGAGTAGACCAGACGGCGCACATTATTGTCACCATAAGGGGGAGTAATGATTAGCGCAATAAAACCAGATGGCCCATTCGTTTTAATGACGTTCGAGGGTGATGATATTCTTTATGATGAACGCGGTATCGTGATGATGAACGGAAAACCGAAATGGGTTGGCGTTGGACGTCTGTATTTTGAGTGCGACCTTGGCGAATACAAAGCTAAATACTGGACGAAAGATATCAAAAATGCTCATACGTTCAGCACAATAGATGAGGCGACGACGCAGCTTTGCAAGATGAAGAATCCGCACTTAATCAAAGTACGCAAGTTATCGCCAGGAGCTAAGGTCAAGGGGGAATAATGCAAAGAGAAAACCGCTATATCGTCATTAAAGAGGCTGACGCAAAAAATATCCTTGGCCCTCTTAACTACAAGCTCCTGCATACGATTGCTGACAGCATAGAGCGCGGCCGATCAATTAAGGGAAAAGCGCCGTTGGAATGCGTAGTTGTTGAGTCAGATTGGCCGGAATATGAGCCTCTTTGGAAAGCGATAGAAGCCCGTGTTGATGGGGTGAAAGGCATACGTCAGCAACACGCTGAATGGTCGAATGCCACGTTCGGGAATGTTGGGCCTGTCGGTCCGTTAAAGCACCTTGCGAAAGAGGCATGCGAAGCAGCTGCTGCGCCTGACGATCTCTTAGATTGGGCTGATATGCAATTCTTGCTGTGGGATGCCCAACGCCGTGCCGGTATCACAGATGAGCAGATGATTGAAGCGATGGAGAGAAAGCTGCCAATCCTTAAAGCACGGAAGTGGCCGGAGCCGAAAGACTGCGAACCTCGATTTCATATCAAGATCGAGAGTTAGTGATGCTATGGGAGAAGTAATGTTCAAGGACTGCATCAGTCGAAAGTCAAGATAAAAAAAAGGGGGGCAACCCCCTTTTCATTACTCATACTCATCAATTTCAGCGCGAAGTTTTTTCAATAGTGGGCTTATTAGTGCCCGGCGCAGGTCACTCCCGAGCGCAGTTAGCATTAAATCAGCGTCAGCCACAGATAACCTCTGATTGCTTCGGTCATTGAGTAACCGCTTTACACGCTCATAATCTATACCTGTAGCTCCGGCCAACCATTTTCTACTATACTTCTGTTTTATAAGTAATTTCCTGATGGTGTTCTTAAGTTCCAGCTCAATCTCTTGCATAATATAACCATTAATTATCAATGGTCTGCATTATCCATGTTATTTGCGGCTACTTTCCCGCAGGGTCACTCAATGACCCACCACTTTTAGTGGTATTGATAATAATAGTTGACTGGTGCAAATTAATCTAAAGCCGCAACATATCCACACAAAATAAAGCGGTTAAGATTAAAATTTTTTTCACCAGGGATTTTAATGTATTGCCGCCGCATAGGAATGCACAGTCAATACTCCATTAATATTTCTGGGTGATTTGTATGTTAAAAAAATTGGAAGTTGCATTTTTTCTAATCTCCCATAATTTAGGGAGATGTAACCCGTGAATGGTCATTTTTTATATGAACTTCCAGTTGAGCTACCATTTTTAGGGCGATCAATTATTTATACGGAAGAGGGGAAGATAAAGGCAGTAATGCCACTTCAACCTGATCAGGTTGTCGTTGATATGGATATGATGGTAATGATACTGAGGATGGCTGGTTACATCGTCAAACGAAAGTAATGTATAATAGCCCATCAGCCTGAACAGCTGATCACCTGCTGCGCTACTGGAGAGCAACCAATGGCGCAGTTACTACAGTTAGTAAAATCCGCACCAACTATCCTGACCCCGGCAACGATCGAGGCCAGCGATTTTTTGCAACGTGTAAAGCTTGGAGAATGGATCCAGGCCGAGTTCCGTCGTGTCCGTAACTATCAATTTCACAAGCGTTTTTTCAAACTCCTGCAGTTTGGATTTGATTACTGGACACCAACCGGCGGCACATTGACGCTGCCCGAACGGCAACTCATTGATGGGTTTGTCGAATATCTCATTGATATGTCCGGCCAGCATGGAGCAATCATCAGCTCAGTTGCTGATGACTACCTGTTTAATGTAGGAAAGTTGCGCGCCAAAGAAATTGCGGTGATCAAGTCCTTTGAGCCCTACCGAGCATGGGCCACGGTTGAAGCTGGCTATTACGATGAGGTGATCCTGCCCAATGGACTACGCCAACGGGTACCTAAATCGATCTCGTTTTCCAAAATGGATGAAGACACATTCCAAGGCCTGTATAAGTCCGTTTTCAACGTTCTATGGAATTTCATCCTGTCACGGAGTTTCCGCAGTAGGCAAGAAGCTGAGAACGTGGCTTTGCAGTTGCTGGAGTTCGAATAATGGCCAATCTTAAAAAGGAGGCCAAAGGACGTGACTGCCAGATCCGCATTCCTGGCGTCTGTAATTTTAATCCTTACACCACCGTGCTTGCACATTACCGCATGGCCGGAAGCTGCGGCACCGGCATAAAACCCGATGATGCGCAGGGTGCCTGGGCCTGTAGCAACTGTCACGATGCGATCGATGGCCGCATTAAAACCGAATATGACCGTGAAACCCTGCGCCTGTACCACGCCGAGGGCGTATTTCGCACGCAAGCAATTCTGAGAAAGGAAGGAAAATTATGAATCTCGAGTCGGTAGTAAAATATTTCTCACCGAAATCTCCAATGCTGGGGTACTCGGTTCCTGCGACGGCTTCGGATTCTTTGACGATCAGTGACGTAATGGGGGCTTTGGGAATGTGTCAGGCTCAGGCGGAATTGGGCTTGTCGGCGTTCTTGGGTAAGGTGGGCATTAGTGATGCTGACAAGGTTAAGGCGGTAGTGTTGCTTGCCAAGCACAGTATGGCGCGCTCTGACAGCGTTGCAGCAATTCGCAAACTCCCGGGCGAAACCAAAGCCCGAGTGATCCTTACCCTGGCGGCATTCGCATTCTTGGATTTCTCCCGGAGCGCTGCCAGCGAGGTACCATGCGACGCATGTGATAGTGGCTTTATCGAAGAGCGGAAATTTGTCATGAACAAGCTGGCGAAGGCCCACGACACTGTCGACAGCTTTGCGCGAGGAGATTTGCCAGCGTCGATTACGCAGTTGGAAGGTCGGGAAATGCGGGTGAAGCATACTTTCTATGAAACCACGCGCAAGGTGTGCCCAAAATGCAACGGCAGAACAGTGATAAAATCCGGCTGCAATGACTGCCGCGGTCGTGGTGTAGCCATCGACAAAGATGAGTCAGAGCGCCAAGGCGTACCGGTGAAGAAACCCTGCAAACGCTGCTCAGGGCGCGGCTATGAAAGAATCCCTTCGACTCAGGCTTATAGGGCGATCGCTTGTATCACTGAAAGTATTTCGTTAGATACATGGAAAAAATCGGTGAAGCCATTTTATGACGAGATGATCACCCAGTTGGATATTGAAGAGGAGAGAGCCAATATGGCGTTAAGGGCAACGACAGGTTGACAAAATAGTGAGTGATTTTATTGCGGGCTATTTACATTTCCCGAAAGTGTGGTAATTTCTCTCTAACGATGGGTTTTTTCTGCCTGACGTTGAGAAACCCGCCCTGTGTGGGTTTTTGCATTTATGGAGACAGCCAATATCGAACAACTCACATTTAGACCCGCCAGCGAAAGACCAACCGAGGACCTTGACGGGGAGAACGTGTTAATTCTCAACCCCTGTGATGGCTGGCATGAGGGGCATATTCGGGCTTGGGAGGAAGACGCTGAGGTTTATCACGTCGGTATTTACACTTTCATGATGGATGAAATGGTCCCGCATGATTTCTACGTCGCCTTGGCCTTACTACCAGACAGCATTGTGTTGAGCGAGAAATTCGAAGCGGAGAAACACCGAAGATTGTAAAGATTTTTTGATGGGTCTTGTGTGATTATCCTGACTGCATTAGTATCCTGGCCTCGGCCCTTTAGCTCAGTTGGTTAGAGCAGTCGGCTCATAACTGATTGGTCGCTGGTTCAAGTCCAGCAAGGGCCACCAAAGCGGTCATCGTATAATGGCTATTACCTCAGCCTTCCAAGCTGATGACGCGGGTTCGACTCCCGCTGACCGCTCCAGAACAATCGAATGAGCACTTGCTGGCTTGTAAAAGGAATGATGTCGGGTCATCTTAGCGGTGAGTGCTCAACCGCTTATTCTGGCGCAACAGAGGGGCGCATTTATGTTTTGACACGCACAGTCGATCCCTTTGTCGGGTTTGTGAATGTGCCCCTCGATGTGAAGTGACAGCCGGGAAAGACTGGCACCCATTCAAGCCCTGGCCTAACCGCTGGGGCTTTTTGCTAATTGAACCAAACCATATTGAAAAACAAAAATGCTGACAAAATCGCCAGAGTGGAAACTAAAAGTAGTAATGGGAGCCATTCACGCATGATTTTTCCTAGTGCTATCTATCACATTGTTAAAGATAAAAAAATGCCCTAAGCAACTAGGGTTGTTCAGGGCTAGGCGTTCAGAAAGGCATGTTGTTATTGTTGGTTGGCATGCCACCAACTTCAGGATGGGCATCTATAATTACACTGCTGCCGATTTGAATGCAAAAAAACACCACCCTCCGTCTAGGGTGGTGGGCGTCAATATGACCAACACTAGGGAATCGGCACCACGTCAGATGGAGTATCTGTTTCATCATGGCAGTGGTAAGTATAATTAATGATTTCATAAATAAAAGCAATATATTACGCATGGTTAAATAGGTAAAAATCAACAAAACATAGGGCTGCGCTAATGCGTGGCCTTTTCTTTGACCGGATCACTGCTTGAGGAAATGCACATGCAGAACGAACCGTATTTCTACAATCTTGGCGTGACGCCGGAACAGCTTGAAGATTGGCTCGGTCAGCAAAAATTGCACCTGAGCCATTACAATCGTTTGATTTCAGAAAGAGCCGCCTTGATCAAGCGACTCACGGAAGTGGACAACGATTGAGGGCAATACGCACCTACATTGAAGCCAGAAAAGTTGAGTTTTCCTTGGGAGCCCAATCCTCTTCTGGAAGCTCTTCAAAAATAAAGGCTGCTTCTGGAAGGTTAGCTGCATTGAGTAAATGCTTTGCTTCTTCTGGCACTCTACTGAGCCTCAACTCATCCTGGATCACAAACAAGCAGTCTTCAAGGGAAAGTGATCTTATATCAGCGAGTTTCCATTTTGTTTTTGTGAGAATAAGGTGATGTAGAGCATCCTTGCCATCTAGAGGTTGAAATATCGTTGCGTACTGCAGGCGGTGTTTGTAGAGGATCATCTCTAATACGAACAGTTGCGCAGTTCGGTTTCTGGCTCGATTGCCCTCAAGGTTACCATTGTTAAAATCTAAAAGGCTAACGCCATGGTTATGACAAACCCTTGATTTGATGGCATGCCATAAATTGTGAATCGAGCTCATTAAGTTTCCCTTTTAGTTGATTTAAGCACTACCAAGATACCACCACTGCCTGAGATAAAAAATAACCAGGCTCGCAAGGCTCACTCAGGTGGGCTTTTTTTATTTCTTACGCCGGAGCACTGGTAATGGACAATCACAACCTGCCGCCGGGCTTTATCGAGGCGTTTCTTATGTGGATAAAACTTAACGCCCCTGCGGTATACGGCTCTTTTGCCGCGTTCGGCATGGCGACGCTATTAACGCTGCGCGATGGTAAATCGTGGCTTGACGCGCTTTATGCTGGCCTTATCTGTTTGTTAATAACGCTAGGCGTTATCAATTCCCTCGAGCTGTTTGGTATGAGTCAGGATAACGCACTGATCGTCGGTGTGGTCATTGGTGGCATGGGGGTAGAGAGATGCATCTCTATCCTCCGCATATTTGCCAGCATGAAGACCAATACACCGCTGGATGAAAAGGACAGGAAAAATGACCAGTAACTCTAAATTGTCAGAGCATTTCAGCAGTAACGAATTTGCATGCCGTTGCGGCTGCGGTGCGAACCAGGTATCGGCAGAACTGATCAAGGTTCTGGAAGACGCCCGCACACACTTTGCTGTGCCCATCACCATCGTCAGTGGTCGTCGTTGCCCGGCACATAATGCAAAAGTTGGCGGGGCAAAGTCCAGCCAGCATCTGTTGGGTACCGCCGCCGACATTCAGGTAAAAGGCATTCAGCCAGCCGCAGTGGCCGCGTATTTTGAAGGTAAGTATCCGGGCCGCTACGGTGTGGGGCGCTATGCCACGTTTACCCATATTGACGTTCGCACCAGCCCGTCACGTTGGAAGCAATGATGGATAAGTTCGGAACGATAGGTGTGTTGCTGTTGGCTATCTGTCTGGGCTGGTATGCATCCTTGTTATCAGACGATTTGGAAGCAGCTGAAAAGGACAACAAAGCGCTGGTAGCCATGGTGGAAGGTCGCGATGAAACGATCAGGGCGCTAAAAGGTGCCGCTGACGCTGACCGGCGCGCTAACGAGGAACAACTTAAGACTGAGCGGCAGAAGAGGGCCAAGGCCGATGCTGAAAACAGAACGTTACGCGAGGCTCTGGAACATAGCGACTTTGGCAATCAGCCTTTGCCTGATGATGTTATCGACATCTTGCGGGGTAAGGATGCCACCCGCACCAGCCCCTAAGCTGATCTACGTGTACCCGCCAGAAGTGCTATTACAACAATGCGAACAGACACCGTTCACCGGCTCGACGTTTGGTGATGCTGTCATAGCGTTGCAAGTGAGCCAAACTCAGCTTGATGTGTGCTCATCAAGGATTAGGGGATTGATTAAGTGGCACCGGAGTAGTGTAGGCAGTAGTGGATAGTTTTTTATGACTCTTTAAATGAGTTGTATCTTTCTTCTATTTGGAGGAGATTAAGAATTCGATACTAAAGAGAGGCATTCGACATGATTTACGACTTTGACAGTCATTACATATCAGATCACAAAGACGGGCGATTTGTTCGTTATGATGTCATTAAAAAACATGATGATGCATACTTAGTTAAAGTGTTTGATGAACAGCAAAAAGGAATAGCTGAGCCTAAGGTTATTATCCAGGTCGATGAGTTTGAATTAAATAGAAGTACATATATGCATGAGTATGGAGTTGGGGATATGAGGTCTGTAAAAGTAAATATGCCACCAACATTTGATGGTTATTTGCGTATCAAATGCCAAGATCATAGAAATAAATTGGATTAATAAGGTTGCCATTAGCTATTTTCATGTAACCAATAGCCTCGGCATAGTCCGGGGTTTTTATTTTCAGGTTGTTAATGAGCTAATTGTAGGTTGAGCATGTTATGCAGCAACTGAACATCGCGGTTAATTTAAATAATATATTTGCTTATAAATTCTAGGGCGTTTTTTTCTGATCTGTAAATAAAATAGAGTGCTCTATGTGCTCATTACAATTTTGTACGGGTTTGATAATGACATTCCAGTAACACGAGTCCGGTACGGCTATGTTAGCTGGAAATTCTGAATAATATCCCCCATAAAAGAAAACTGCCGTGCCCATGAGATATTTTCCATATTGGTCATCAGACATCAACATAATGATTGAAGGGTGTGAACAATGTACGACTACAACACTACCCGCTGCAAGGTATGAACGATCATGACGGGATGAATTATTTAATAGCATCTTAAGTTAACTCGATATTTTACGTTTTGGAAGTAAAAAAAGCCCCTCCTGATAAGGGGCAAGTGTTACATAGGGATATGAAGTACTAGTGGGAAAACAGCGCAAACTTATAACTCGGATTGAGTATATGGATTTAGCTTTGCATGTAAATAAAAATATTTGTGTAAAAATGAACAATAATGGTGAATTTAAATTGATTATTTGTATTAAAAAGCGTCTGCTCGGGCACTGATTAAGGCACGAAAAATCTCCGGTAGCTCCTGCCTGGTCACCCTGACCGTTATCTGCTGGTGGTTTTTATTTTGTTCTGAATTTTTGCGTTGGCCACAAAGAAAATTAGCACAAACGATCTGTATTCGTAGATGGTTGTTGGCGGATTTCCCGAGTGGGTAATCCAGAAGTCAGCAGAAAATTCTAAAGGAAGGTGGGCGGCCACCGGTAGTTAGAGCTACCGGCGGCCATTCATACCCACAAGATCGTCATGATGAGTACGAACCAAGACCCACTTGCTCTCGAGAGCAGGGTCATCTTATTGGATCCTCTGAAATGACCACAGTAAAAAATCAGCAAAAACTTGCAATCGTTTATAAATCACTCAATTCGATGATGGCTTATGCGAGAAACGCGAGAACTCACTCGACGGAGCAGGTAGAAAAAATAATCGGGAGCATTAAAAAGTACGGATGGACTAATCCGATCTTGATCGATGAGTATGGGGAGGTGATCGCCGGCCACGGTAGATTACTGGCTGCGGAAAAAATCGGTTTTGACCAGGTACCCACGATCACGCTATTTGGCCTGACGGATGCAGAGAAAAAAGCTTACCGCCTGGCGGATAACAAATTACCTCTTGATGCCGGTTGGGATATCGACCTGCTGACTATGGAATTGAGTGATCTGCTGACGGAAGGATTCGACCTTACCCTGACCGGATTCAGCGCAGAAGAGATCGACAACATGCTGAACGTCGATTTCTCACCGGGTGATGAAAGCGACCAAGGAAAGCTCGACCAACTGGAAGAAAAGCTGTGTCCACACTGCGGGGGTGTCTTATGACTGCTCTCATCGTGGATTGGGCAACCCACAAAGCAGCTGCACATGCTTGCCTGAATTGGCATTACGCAAAAGCTGTACCGGTCGGAAAGTTGGTAAAGGTCGGCGCATGGGAAGATGGCCAGTTTATTGGTGTGGTGATATTTAGCCGCGGCGCCAACAATCACATCGGCCAACCCTACAGCCTGAAGCAAGACCAAGTATGCGAATTGACACGCGTAGCCCTGAGGGAACACCAATCGCCAGTAAGCCAGATTTTGGCAAAGGCGATTAAATTCCTGGCTGCGGTTTGTCCGGGCCTGCGGCTGATCGTCTCCTACGCGGACAAAGACCAAAATCACCACGGTGGCATCTACCAGGCGACCAACTGGATTTATGAAGGTCTGGTCGGTGCAGGAACGCTGGGTGCATTCATCGTCAAAGGTAAAAAAGTCCATCCGCGCAGCGTGGCGGCAAAGGGCGTGAAACAGAGTATTGATGCCGTTCGTCAGCACCTGGATCACAACGCGCAAGAATTTAAGACGTCAGGGAAACACAAATACCTGATGCCCCTCGACAAGAAAATGAAAAAAATCCTCATCGTTCGCCATAAGCCATATCCCAAGAGGGTGTAGCTATGGATAAGCCGACGCTCGACAAAATCGAGGCATTGGCCGGGCGTGGATTGTCGGAGCAGCAAATAGCCGACGCATTGGATATCGACATTGAAAAGACGCGGACAGACATGAAGGCGATCGCCACTTACCGGCAGGCAATACGCAGGGGGAAGGCCAAGGGGATTGCAGACTTGTCGAACGCACTTTACATCAAGGCCAAGAAAGGCGACACGCGAGCCATGATTTTCTTGTTGGAGCATTTAAAACCGAAGTGAGTAAGCCGCATGAGCAAATTGGATGGGGGCGAACTGAAACGTGATTATTGTGCTGGTCTGCTCTCAATTCAAGATGTGGCAAAAAAGCACGGTATAGCGAAAACCACGTTAATCGACATGGCGAAGAAGTACGGATGGGAACGTAAAAAAAAACCGTCCAAAACTCCGACCAAAAAAACCGACCAAAACAAAAATGGTCGGACGGTCGAACCAAAGGCTTCACGGTCGGAAAAGCGGATGAGGTCGGATCAAGAAAATAGCGACACGGATTTATCGATAGACCCTGATGATTATGGAATAACGCTGCAACAGGCATGGTTTGCCCACTGGTTCGTTATCACCAAAAGCAGAGTCGAAGCATACAGACGTGCTGGGTATCGATGCGAAGGAAAGAACGCTTACTTTGGTGCATCGCAGGTATACAGAAATATTAAGGTTGCCAAAGCAATTCGCGACCTTGAGGCAAAAGCTTCGAAACGGTATCAGGCTGATCTCGATGAACTGGTTGATCAACTGGTTTCCATCATCAATGCCGACCCAAGAGAGCTATCTCATTTCCGCCGAGTTAACTGTCGTCACTGTTGGGGAGAGAACTTTTTTTACCAATGGATCGATATTAATGAGTACGACACTGCTGATGCTAAGGCAACGGCAGAAAACAAACCTAAACCTCAATATGGCGGTGTGGGGTTTGTTGAGAACGCGGATCCTAACCCTGATTGCCCACGCTGCAACGGCGAGGGCGTTGGGGAAACTTTCTTTGCTGATGTGCGGGATCTTCAAGGCCATGCGCTTCAGTATTTTGCTGGGGTAAAGGAAAGCAAATTCGGCATTGAGATCCTTACAGAAGATAAAAAAGCGGCACGTGCGCAACTGCTGCAACTCCTGACATTCCGACGCACAGAGAAACTTCATCAACTGGAAATTGAAAGACGGCAGTTGGAGATTGATCAACTGCGTAAGGAACTGAATCAGGCCGGCAAACGCGAAGGCCTTGAGGGCGATTATCAACTACAGGCATTAACTCCTGATGAACCTACGCCGGACAATCCAATCCTTTGACGGTCCCGTACAGTTAACGCCAAAGCAGGCAAATATTTATGTTTGGGGCTGGCAACCAAAGGCTCGTTTTCGTGATGCAGTTTGTGGTCGTCGATTTGGTAAAACCTTTCTTGGCAAGGCAGAAATGCGCCGAGCAGCCCGATTGGCCGATCGTTGGAACGTCAGCGTTGAGGATGAAATCTGGTATTGCGCACCGACATTAAAGCAAGCCAAGCGCGTTTTCTGGCGCAGATTAAAGCAGGCTATACCGCCGCATTGGCGAGCATCAAAGCCAAACGAAACGGAATTATCGATCACTCTCAACAGCGGTCACATTATCCGCTGCGTGGGATTGAATAATTACGATGACCTGCGTGGTTCCGGCCTTTTTTTCGTGCTGATAGACGAATGGGCCGACTGTCCGTATGAAGCGTGGGAAGAAGTTATTCGCCCGATGCTCTCGACATGCAAATACACGGTTGATGGTGTGGAGTACGTGGGTGGGCATGCATTGCGTATTGGAACGCCGAAAGGGTTTAACCATTGTTACGACACGTATTGCGCAGGGCAGGATGGTAGAGAGCCGGATCATCGCAGTTGGCTTTATACGTCGGTTGACGGTGGCAACGTACCGCCAGAAGAAATCGAGACAGCTAGACGCACGATGGATCCCCGGACATTTCGCCAAGAGTATTTGGCATCGTTCGAGAATTACCAAGGCGTTGTTTATTACTGCTTTGACCGGAAGGAGAACCACACTGACGACACCATCCAGCCTGGTGATGAGTTGCATATAGGGATGGACTTCAACGTCGGAAAAATGGCGGCAGTGGTTTACGTAATGCGTGAGGGCTTGCCGCACGCCGTTGATGAGTTAATGAATAAATTTGATACGAGGGCAATGATTGAGGAAATAACGAAACATTTTCTCGGCCACAAAATCCTCATTTATCCAGATGCCTCCGGCAAAAATCGTGGTTCAAGTAATGCCAGTGAGTCCGATATATCGCTGCTAAAAGACGCTGGATTCACGGTTAAGGCCAAGGACTCAAACCCGGCAGTTAAAGATCGTGTTAACTCCGTGAATGCCATGCTGTGCAACACATATGGCGATCGTCGGATGAAAGTGAATACGAAAAAATGCCCTAAGTTTACTCAGTGCCTAGAGCGTCAGGTTTATGCGGATAGCGGTGAACCAGATAAAAAAGGTGGGTTTGACCACGGTAACGACGCTGGTGGCTATCCGATCTTCTATCTCTTCGCCCTGAAAATTAAAGAAGCATTCAGCACTAACATGGGATCCACTTTAGGATGAGTAAAAATAATGACATAACGTTTACTCGGCCAGAGTACGACGAGGCTTTACCTACGTGGAAGCGAAACCGGGACGTGTGTAGCGGCCCGGATGCAGTTAAAGCCGCAGGCCATGAGCATCTGCCAAAGTTAAACCCGCTGGATATATCCGAAGCCAATGAGCAGCGCAACGCCAGCTATCTGGCACGTGCGGTTTTCTATGCAATCGCTGCAAATACTAAGCAGGGATTACAGGGGATGGCATTTCGCCGGGATCCGACGCTTTCCCTTCCCGAAAGTAACAAATTGGAATACCTGAAAACGAATGCTGACGGAGCCGGGACCAGCATTTACCAGCAGTCGCAGCAAAGCCTTGAATCAGTCCTTGAGGTGGCCCGTGACGGGCTTTATGTCGATTACGCAGAGGAAGGGAAGCAAGCCATTATCTTGCGTTACCTGACCGAAAATATAATCAACTGGCGAACAAAGCGTATCAATGGACGCAACAAGTTAATCCTCGTGGTATTGCGTGAATGCGTTGAAGAAGAGGACGGTTACGGCTTCAAGGATGTGATCCAATATCGTGAACTGGCGATGGAGGGGGACAAGTTCATGGTGCGTGTATGGCGGCCTTCGGGTGATGGTAAGTCGCAAAAATATGTTGCGGGTGAACCTTATTATCCGAAGCCATTCGGAGCTGATCATTGGGACGAAATACCATTCATTTTCCTCGGCGCACAGGATAACAACCCGGATATAGACAAATCCCCGCTAGAGGCGCTGATCTCCATTAACCTGGGCCATTACCGCAACAGTGCAGACTATGAGGATAGCGTGCATTTTTGTGGCCAGATCCAGCCGTGGATTAGTGGTTTATCCGAAGACTGGCGCGACTGGCTGGAAAAAAACGGCGTTAAGTTTGGATCCCGAAACCCTATGCTGTTACCGGCTGATGGGGCGATGGGGATGGCGCAAGGCCAGCCAAACATGATTGCCAAAGAGGCGATGGACGACAAAAAAGCCTACATGATTGCACTCGGCGCTCGGCTTATTGAGCAAAATGGTGCAATCAAGACGGCAACGCAGGCAAGCGGCGAGCAGGCGTCCGGCACCTCCATTCTGGGCATCTGCTGCAGTAACGTTTCCGAGGCATATACCGTGGCGGTGATGTGGTGCGCACGTTATCTGGGTATCAACGAGTTTGATGCTATCAGTTATGCGGTAACCAAGGAGTTCCTGCCGAAAGGGGCAGACGCCAATGTCCTTAATGCCATTGTGGCAGCGTGGCAAAGCGGAGCTGTTCCGACGCTCGACATGATCCGCTCACTGCAAAAAATGGACATCATCGATCCAGCGGCAGACCCGGCGACTATTTTGGATGTCCTGAGCACTTCCGGGCCTAACTTTGTGGGTGGAGCCAATGGCGACGGTCAATCAGCGGCTTAGTGATGAGGCGGTGGCGCACACAATTTTTGTAAGCCGGTACTCGACCGGCACAGCAAAAAGAATGGTGACGGTATTAAACCAGGCTGACGCTGACTTATCCGCCCGGTTGATTGTTGCCCTGGAGGATTTGGATCCTACCAGTTTCACCGTTCGCCGCTTGGAAACGCTGCTTGGCGGCGTGCGCGATATCAACCAGCAGGCTCATCAGCAGCTCTATCATTCACTCAGTGACGAGTTGAGCGATTTTATAGGGCATGAGGTTGGCTACCAGTTGAGCCTATTCGATTCGCTGCTGCCTGGGGCGGTTAAGCAGCGCTGGCCACTCATGACGATCACACCCCAGCAAGCCTATGCAGCAGCTACCGCACTGCCATTTCAGGGCCGGTTGTTGAGTGAATGGGCCGGAAAGCTTGAAGGCGACCGTATGCAGCGTATCAGCAATGCGGTTAGCCAGGGCTATTTGCAGGGAGAAACGACAGACCAGATATACCGGCGCATACGTGGCACGAAGGCGCGGAATTATCAGGATGGCGTTTTGCAAACAGGCCGAGCCAACGCAACAAGCGTCATAAAGACTGCGGTCAATCACATGTCAGCAGTAGCCCGCACTGAATTTGCTCAGGCAAACGCCGACATAGTTGATTGCAAGCAGTGGCTAAGCACGTTGGACAACAAAACCACGCCTGCCTGCATTATTCGTGATCGCCTGCGGTACACGATGGAAAACAAACCTATCGGGCATAAGGTGCCTTATGGGGCAGGACCTGGCCGCATTCATTTTTGCTGCCGTTCTACCGAAACGTTGGTGGTCAAGTCATGGCAAGACCTAGGGATCGATGCCAATGACATGCTGGAAGGCACTCGGGCCAGTATGGATGGGCAAGTGCCGGCAGACACGAATTATCGCGATTGGCTCCAGAGACAATCCTATCAGCGGCAAGTGCAGGTATTGGGCGAGGCCCGCGCACGGCTGATGCGAGATGGTGGCATGAAGACTTCTGAATTCTTCACCGATAAAGGGGAGTGGCTCACACTCGCGCAACTGCGAGAGATTGACGGGCAGGCATTTAGCCAGGCCGGAATGTAAAAATTAGATTTTCAACGAGCCCGCCATAGCGCGGGTTTTTTATTGGGCAAAGCCCGGCAATAAATCCCAAGGGGAAAGCATGTTATTCCGAAATATTGCACGTAAATATTATGCGGCAGCAGGTGAAGGCGGGGAAGGTGGCGGCGGCAGTGCTGGGGTCGAGATCACCCCGGAAATCCAAGCCATTATTGATTCCCGCATTAACGAGTCTGTTTCGGGCCTGAAAACCAAAAACAGCGAGTTGCTCGGCAAGCTCAAAGAGCAAGGCGACAACTTGAAGCGTTTTGATGGCATCGATCCCGACGCTGTGCGTGGCATTCTCAAGCGTTTTTCCGATGGCGAAGAGGCAGAACTGATCGCCGCAGGGAAAATTGATGAGGTGCTGGAGAAGCGTACCGAACGAATGCGTGGTGATTCGGATAAGAAAATCAAAGCTGCCGTAGATCGCGCTGAAAAAGCCGAGGCGCTAGCGAACAAATTCACTAAGCGAGTGCTGGGTGATGTGATCCGTTCGGCGGCATTAAAAACTGGTGTTCTGGCCACTGCGGCGGACGACATCATTTTACGCTCCCAGGGAGTTTTCACACTTAACGAAGACGGCGAGGCCGTTGCAATCGACAAGGACGGCAACCCGGTTATGGGGAAGGACGGTAAAACGCCGCTATCACCTGCCGAGTGGGCCGAATCCCTCAAAGACACAGCCCCTCATCTTTGGCCAGCAGCCGAAGGTTCGGGCGCGGGTGGGCATAAGCCTGGTGGCGGATCACTGAAGCGCTCTCAGATGTCTTCCAAGCAAAAATCGGATTACATCCGCGCTCATGGCCAGCAGGCATTTTTAAGACTTCCAAAAGAATAAGGATCACCGAACATGGCAGCAACTGTTAACACCGACCTGATCATTTATAACGATCTGGCTCAAACTGCATACCTGGAGCGCCGTCAGGATAATTTGGATGTATTCAATGCTTCATCAAATGGGGCGATCGTTCTGGATAACGCGCTGATCGAAGGTGACTTCAAGAAGCGTGCTTTTTATAACCTGTCGGGCAGCATCGAACATCGTGACGTGAATTCTAACGACCCGGTAGATAGCAAAAAAATTGGTGCCGGAGAGTCCGTGGGTGTTAAGGCACCATGGAAATATGGCCCTTACGAAACCACTGAGGAAGCATTTAAACGCCGTGGCCGCGACGTTTCTGAGTTTTCGGAAATCGTGGGTATTGATGTTGCTGATGCCACCTTGGAAGGTTTTGTAAAATATGCAATTAAGGCGCTCACAGCGGCTATTGGTGCCAATGACGAAATGGTTGTCAGTGCCAATATTGCGACCGATGGCAAAAAGACGCTCACCAAAGGAATGCGCAAATATGGCGATAAGTTTGGCCGTATCAGCCTGTTCGTTATGCACTCTGCCAGCTATTTCGACATTGTCGATGAAGCTATCGCCAACAAAATTTATGAAGAAGCGGGCGTGGTGGTGTATGGCGGATTGCCTGGCACATTGGGTAAGCCTGTGCTGGTTACGGATACAGCGCCAATCGACGTTATTCTGGGGCTTCTGCCAAATGCTATTGCGATCACTGAATCGCAAGCGCCGGGGTTCCGTTCTTTCGATGTGAACAATAAAGAAAACCTTGCAATTGGTTACCGCGCTGAAGGTACGGTAAATATTGATATGCTCGGCTATAGCTGGGATGAGTCAAAGGGCGGCGCAAATCCGGATCTAACCAAGATTGGGACACCGACAAACTGGAAAAAACACGCTACCAGCAACAAGGTAACGGCCGGTGTGATGATCAAGCTTACCGACTCCGCTCCGGCGGCCAAGGCTAAGTAATCCAAGGGGCTTAGGCCCCTAATTTTTTGGAGGCACTATGTTGTCTACCAATCCGAAAGCGCCGGAATTCAACAGCTACGCATCGGTGGCAGATCTTGAAGCATTTGTTGTTGGTCGGGGCATTACGCCCCCAGAAAGCCCCGAGCCGTTGCTGATCAAGGCAATGGATTTTCTGAGTGGCATAAATTGGCAGGGGCGAAGGGCTAAAGCCGTTCAGCCGTTGGCATGGCCGCGTTCTGGTGTGATATTCGATGGCTTTAGTTATCCGAATGACGTGATCCCTCCACAGGTCGTTACAGCGCAATGCATGCTGGCAATTGAGGCTCAAGAGGGGGATCTGTTGGCTGCCGGCAGATCGGCTTCAATAAAGTCTGAGCGTGTCGAAGGAGCGATCACCACTGTTTTTGCTATTGCTGATGGTGAAACTTTCAAGCAGACCTATCCGGCGGTAATGGCGGTATTAAACGGCTTTGTTGTCGGTGGTGGGTTTGCCATTAACGCGATCGCAACGAGATCTTGATTCGGGGGAAAGGATGGCTATCGATTATCTGGGCGCCCAGAAAAGGGCAACTCACACATTGACCGAGAACGGATCTGAATACCCGCATACCCGCGGCGGTACAGTCAGCCGCATAGCTGGTAAGGAAGTGAGGGAGCCGGAGGTTAACGGCACGGTAATCGGTGTAAAAACCGAGTACAAACCGAACGAGATCGACGGCACTTTGATTCAGGGCGGTGATGTGCAACTAGTGGCCACACATGAAACGGAAATCCGTATAGATGACCAGATCGAGGTTGACGGTAAAAAATATCGGGTAGTGCATCCTCATCCGATAAAGCCTGGTTCCATCCTGATTTGTTACCGGGCACAACTGAGGGCGTAATATGTCCGAAAATGATGCCTTTATGCAGACGATAACGGCGTTTGTCGATAAGGCAAAGGCCAATCAAGCGCAGGTGGTGCGTGCGACCAGTATCCGGATACTGGCGCAACTTGTGCAGATGTCGCCTGTTGGCAATCCTGAGTTATGGGAAGTGAATAACACGGCGGTAGCTTACAACCAGGCTGTTTTTGATCACAATGAGGCCCTGCGACAAGACTCTGCCAACCTCACCCCCACCGGGAAATTGAAAAAGCGCGCTCGGGTTTCTGACAGTATGGGGATCCGGGCGCCACCAGGTTATAGCGGGGGCCGGTTTCGCGGCAATTGGCAGGTGTCTTTTGATTCGCCGGCTGATGGTGAAACAGGTCGGATCGATAAATCAGGCGGTGCGACGCTGGCTGCGGGAAACCTGGTGATAGAGCAATTCCGCATTGGCATGCAGGCCATTTATTTCGTGAATAACGTCCCTTATGCCTATCCACTGGAATTTGGACATTCCACCCAAGCGCCAGGCGGCATGGTCCGTATCACTGCCGCAGACTTCCAGCGGCATTTCAGCGCCGCCGTATCGGAGATTGAACCGTGAGCCACACCCGCATAGCTGCGTTGCTTGAGTCCTGTCTGGGCGAATGGGCTGACGCGCATGATATTCCTGTTGCCTGGGAAAACACCCCAATGGATCCGCCCGATGGCCTGTATCTGCAAGCCTACGCCATGCCCGCAACCACAACAGCAATCGACCTTGCGGAAAAGCTGCATGTTTTGCCGGGTGTTTGGCAAATCAACGTTGTTGTGCCTGCTGGTGATGGCATCGGCCCTGCAAGGGACTTGGCCGACCAGATCTCCGCATTGTTCCCTTTGGGGATGATGCTGACTGAAGGTGGCTTAACCTGCTACATCAGCACGCCGCCCACGGTTTACCGCGGCATAACAACGGATACGCGCTACACAATCCCCGTCAGCATGAATTACCGAGCTGACATCATCACTCACTGACCGCTTCGGCGGTTTTTTTATGTCCTGAATTGGAGAATCCTATGGGATTTGCATTGCCTAACGGCGCCACGGTATTTGTGGGGTCCAAAATGGCCGCCGCGTTGCCTGCAACAGCAGTCAGCAACGCAAAGGGGGCTGTGTTTACTGTTACTGGCAGCACACTGGCTGTTGACGACATTGTTTTAATCAAATCCGGCTGGGGATTGGTTGATAATCTGGTTGCTAAGGTGACCATTGCGACCGCAACGGCAATTACGATTGGTTCCCTCGACACGTCAGATACAAACTTTTTCCCTGCTGGTGCGGGCGTAGGGTCATTAATGAAAATCACTGATTGGATGCAGATCCCGCAAATTACTGAAGTGGGTGCCTCCGGTGGTGATCAGCAATATGTTCAGGTGCAATTTCTGGAGGATGATCGCCAGCGTAACCTTGCCACGTTCCGTGCCGCAAAAAACCAGACATTTACCTTTGCGCATGATTCATCGCTGGCGATTTATAACGTTCTACTTGCTGGTGATCGCTCCGGCGATACGTTGCCATTTTACATGTATGTGCCTAAAGCCAAAGAGAAACGTTATTGGTCTGGTGTGGCATCGTTCGATCCGCAACCGGCCACAGCGGTAAACCAGGTAGAAACCGTCCAGGTATCTATCGCTGTGCAATCCCGCACCATGACGTTCTACAAAGACAAATAATTCACTGGGGCGGCAGCTGCGCCCTACTAATCAAAGGTGTCGACATGAAATTTACTCTTATCCCTAACCCTACTTTTAAAATTGATGTGACCATTCCCCGTGCCGGGGCCGAGGATGGCGTTCTGACATTCACGTTCAAGCATAAAACTCGTGCCGATCTGGAAGCGTTGGAAAAAAACTTGCGTGAAGAGTCCGAGAAGCTTGGCGAAACGGGCAAGCACACCAATGCACCGATGGTAGATTTTGTCTGCGAAATTGCCATTGGCTGGGCGTTGCCGGAAAAATTCACGAAAGAAAACGTTATGGTACTGCTGGAAAACTACCCGCGGGCCTTTGACTCGATCGCGTTGGCATATACCCGCGAACTGATGGCGTTGCGTGAAAAAAACTAACAGCGGTTGCCTCGGCATTCTATACGCCTGAACCCTCACCGGAAGAACTGGCCGCGTTCGGGTTGACTCTGGACGATATAGATTCTGACCCAGTGGAAATCCTGCCCGATGTGTGGCCGTCTTTTGAAGTGTTCCGCGCTATGGCCACACAGTGGCGCACGGGCATGAGTGGCGTCACTGGTTTGGATTACAACTGCTTGCCCTGGGTCATGAAGCTGCACGGCGTAGAGGATGAGGCAACCGCATTAACTGATATCAGGGTGATGGAAGCGTCTGCGCTGACCATCATTCACAAAAAATGAGGCCGAAAGGCAGGAGTTAAAAATGGAATTCAATGTAAATTTTCCTCAGGCTAAAGGGCTTAGATTTAGCGATGTGGCGCATGAAAATGGATCTGCAATTAGGAAGCTCAGCGCCAAGGCTGTATCTCAGATTGGAGGTGATATATATGCTTTAGTTGAGGGTAAGGTAATTTTAACAATCAATTACGTTGAAGATTATGACGAATCATCAACGTTTGCTGAGTATGAGCAGCGGGCGATAGCACACTCGAAAAAAATCATTAAACAATTGCAATGCGGCGTACAATAAGCACGCCGCAGTTTGTTACTTAAGTAGATTGGCTACGCGCTTCCCAAGGTGCACTAGCGTTGATGATGAACCATATTTACTGAGTAAAACGGTTTAATTTTTCCTTTGTTTCCTCAGCATTTGCCGATTCTTCAATAAGGAATGCGATAATTGCAGTTACAGCATCCACTCCACCTTGAGCCTTATCATCAAGCGGCTGTAATTCTCTAGGAATTCCAGGTCCCATACGTTGCATATTTTTACCTCATCCAGAGTTAATCAGCTATCCCTCTGATTTAGACGCCCATGCTCCTACATGGGCGAGCTGAACACTCAAGATAACCTTTAGTTTTCGCCAACAACACCCTGATATTTGATCATGCTGGCCTTGTGCTGGCTTTTTTGCATGGAGATACAGCATGTCAGACATTGCATCACTTTCCCTGCGCGTCGATACCGGCGATTTGCAGCGGGGTAACCAAGAGCTGGATAAATTCCAGCAGAAAGCTACCGGAGCGGCCGGTGCCGCCGATGGTTTCAATGCTTCCGGGAAGAATACGGCGAAGGTATCGAAGGAGATCGCGCAAGAGATTGAAGATACCCATCGCCGTGTTGCTGAATATGCTGCAGCGTTGAATAAGTCGCAGACGGAAGCAAAAAACCATTCGCAGGCGACAGCGCAGCAACGGCAAGAATTGCGCGATTTACTGACGCAAATTAACCCGGTTACAGCGGCGTTCGAACGACTCGATAACATGGAAAGCCAGTTATCGAAATTCAACGCAAAAGGGATTATTGATCCTGAGTCATTTGCCGAGGCTTCCCGTACCATCCAGCAGACCCGCATTCAATTGGAACGTGCGGCCACAGCCCGAACGGAGGAAGGAAAAGCCGCTGCCGCAGCTGCGCAACAGGAACGAGCCGCCACCGCAGCCAAAGAGGCATTTTTATCAAAACTCCAAGCACAGAGCGCACTTTATAAGGCATCGGCCTCTGATGCCGCTGCATACAGAGCAGCGCAGTTAGGTATAAGCCAGGAGGCCGCACCGCTGATTGCTGCAATGCGCCAGCAAGAGGAGGCGGTAAGACGCGAGGCCGATCAGAAACGGGCCGCAGCGATCGCTTCCAGGGGCTTGAAGGAAGCCCTGAAAGAGCAGGAGGCCGCAGAGCGGTCAGCCGCAGCGGAAACCAAGCGTGCTGAGTCCACACGTAAATCATTCATCGATTCGCTGCAGGACCAGGTAAACGCTATTGGTAAAACGCGTACCCAGTTGCTGGAGCTGAAAGCGGCAAAGCTGGGGGTGTCGGCTGAGTCAGCACCGCTTATTGCCAAACTGCGTGAGCAAGATAATCAGTGGAAGATTGGCACGATCTCCGCCACTCGGTACAGACAAGCGTTGAGGATGTTGCCTGCTCAATTCACCGATATTTTCACATCTATTGCAGGTGGAATGCCGCTGTGGCTGGTTCTGTTTCAACAGGGCGGCCAGATCAGTGACTCGTTCGGTGGGCTGGGTGGGATCTTACGCTACATAAAGGAGGAGATCCTTGGCTTGAAAGAGGCAACTGACGAATCATCAGGGTCGCTTTCAGAAAATGCCAATGCGTTGGCCGAAAATGCTGAACATGCGAAGGGGCTTGCCGGAATACTATCGCCAACAAGTCTTGCCATTACAGGGCTGGTTGGTGTGGCTGGCCTACTTGTCACCGCATGGCACAAAGGCTCGCAAGAAGCCGTGGAGTATAACAAGCAGCTTATACTGACAGGCGGATATGCTGGAAAAACAGCCTCTCAGTTGCAGGATTTGGCTCGCTCACTGTCACAAAATGGACTGACACAACGTGCATTCGCGAGTTCGATTGCGAAAGTGGTCGGTAGCGGGGAATTCTCTTCTGGTGCGATCAGCATGGTCTCGCGGGTTGCCGCAGAAATTGAAGACGCTACCGGGCAATCAATTGATACAACGATCCAGCATTTCAAGCGCCTACAGGACGAGCCAGTAAAGGCCGTAATGGAGTTGGATCGAACCCTCCATTTTCTTACTGCCACCCAACTTGAGCAAATGATTTCCCTCGAAAAACAGGGACGCACCGCCGATTTAGCAAAAATCGCGATGGAATCTTACGCATCTTCAATGAGCAGTCGGTCTATCGGGGTTAAAAATAATCTCGGCACACTGGAAACAGCATGGGAGTATGTGAAGGATGCAGCCTCTGGTGCATGGGATGCCATGCTTGATGTTGGGAGAGAAAGGAGTCTTAGCAGCAAGGTTGAGGGGGTAAGAAAACAACTTGAGGTTGCACGTAAGAATCTTGAGCGCCTGGAGGCTACACCGGCTGTAAACACTACTGGCTATGGCTACGGTCGGCAAAATGATTCGTTTTCGTCTAGAGAACAGAGCCAGGCGCTGGTAAATCAAAGGACTCTGGTTGGCAACCTGACCAAAGAATACGAGAAACTTCAAAAGTCGCTGACTGATGAGGGGCTTGCTGCCGGGCGGGCAAAGCAGGAGCGAGACGAGCAAGAGCGGCTCAAAAACAGGATAAAAATTGGCGAAAAATACAATCAGCAATACGCTAGTAAGGCTACACAAAGAAAAGAGGAATTAGCCAAACTTGATGCAGATCGATGGGCTTTAACGGATGCCCAATATAAAGAATATCGGGCAGAAATATTAAGGAAGCACAAAGACCCTGTGATTCCTAAAGGACCAAAGTATCAACCGCCAGCAGGAGATAGTGCCGATGAGTCAGCGCAAGCCGATCTCTTGGCGCTTCAATCCCAGTTGGATGTATTGCGTCAGCATACCGGCTTAAACGATAAAATCAGCCAACAGCGAAAGGATCTTTGGAAGGCCCAAGCCGATTTTACTGTTTTGGAGCAGGCGGCAAAAGATCGCAAATTAAAGGTTCAAGAAAAATCACTTCTCAATAGTAAAGACAGCATTCTGGCACATAAGGAAAGACTGGCGGTTCTCGGTGATGAAGTCGTACAGCAGGAACGGCTCAACAAATTGCTGGATGCTGCTCAAAAGTTTGATCGGCAGCAGCAGGCAAAACGTGCTGAGATCGCCTTTCTTGCAACGGGGGCTACAGCCAGGGATTCCCAAAGACAATCCGAAAGGGACCGGCTCACCACTGAATATGCGGATAACCCGGGTGCACAAAAGCAGGTATTGTCATCCCTTGATGAAACTTATGCGGAGCGGGATAGGTTAGAACAAGACTGGAAAGCTGGTGCGCTCAATGGGCTGAATGAGTATCTGGAGAAAGCCACTGATGTTTATAGCTCGGTGTCAAACGTGGCTATGAGTGCGTTGAGTGGCATCTCCAATATGATGACTGACTTGGTCACCACCGGCAAAGCATCATTTCGCGACTTCACGACGTCAATCCTCAAGATGATCATTGATATCATCAACAAGCTATTGGTGGCATACGCGGTCAAGAGCATGTTAGGAGAAAGCGAGGGTGGTGGTTCGATTACTTCAGCTTTAGGGAAAATTTTCAGCTTTGATACGGGCGGTTATACCGGTGATGGTGGGAAGTACGAGCCAGCCGGTGTCGTGCATCGTGGTGAGTTTGTCATGACCAAAGAAGCCACGGATCGCATTGGTGTTGATAATTTGTATGCCATGATGCGCGGTTATGCCAACGGCGGGTTGGTCGGAAATACGGTTTCTGGTTCTGCGCCGATGCATGGGCTACGCAGTTCCGAAGGTTCTCAGCTAACAATCAATGCTCCTGTAACCATCAATCAGCAAGGGCAGCAGCAAAGCCAATCAGGGAATGGTGATGCCGTGGCTAAGGCCTATCAGCAGGTGATCGACGTATCCGTTAGGGAGGGGATCGCGAGGGAGTTGAGGCCGGGAGGACAGATTTGGTATGCACAGAATTCAAGGTAATCATCAGAAAATGTGATGTCTTGATATGCCTGATGACTGTAAGTGGTGATAGGATGTTGCCACTTGTAATTTACGGAGAAGTCGGTGTGGAGATTCTGATAATTGCGGCCTTTCTTGGTCTAATACCTGCTTTTATTGCACAAAGCAAGGGTAGGTCATTCGGGGCGTGGTGGTTGTATGGTTTCTTGCTGTTCATTGTCGCTTTAATCCACTCTCTTTGCCTTAGTGGCAGCAAGCAGGATATTGAAAATATACAACTAAACCAAGGGATGGTACGGTGTCCACTTTGTGCTGAGTTAATTAGAGCTGAAGCAATCAAATGTAAACATTGTGGGAGTGACGTTAGTGCTCTTAGCGCAGGCAGGGTTGTTGGAAGTGCGAAAGTGCTTGTTGCCAGTGATTTTGTTACTGAAGACCAGGACGGTGATGTTGTTCTTAATTATGATGGCATTAAAGCTTTTGCGAACCAACTACATAATGAAATGCCGAAAAACTCAGCTCTTTCGGTAATGGTGACACACGAGCCAGTGATTCGCCGACTTAGAGATAGTCTCCCGGAAAACCTCAGGAAAAACTTTGAAGCAGAACTTGAGGGAATGCTCCGAATCCTTAAAAAACAATGAAGCGTGATAATTGGATATTGCTACTTTTTTTAAAAGGAATAATCAAATGAAAGCACTGGGGTTTTTCGTGATAATGGTTGCGTTGGCAGGTTGTGCTACTGTACAAGAATTACTGGAAGGGGAACCTGTATCAACTGGGCAGTCACAAAAAACGGCACAGGTCATGTCTGCGTGCGTTGCGGAGAAATGGAACCAGACTTATTATAATGCAACATCAGTTCCATTAGCTGATGGTTTTTCCATCCAAATACTGAGCAGCAGTGGTGCAGGTGCTGATGCTGTTCTTGATGTAAGAGAGCATGCAGGAAAAACTAATTACGTCTTATTTGAGCGTATGCCATCTATGACCAGCAATAAAATTGAAAGGGCTGTCATTGACTGTAAATAGATAACTGGATTGATTTTATTCAGCCACCTATTTCGGGTGGCTTTTTAATTTGTGGACGTCAGCTAACCCGTTTAACTGCGGGTTTTTAATGCCCGACATTTCTGTGGGCATTGCACCGGATTTTATGCACGGAGAAAACATGGCAATCGACACATTCACCTGGCGCATTCAGGGGCAGCCAGAGGGCAGCTATGCCCAGCGGGTGAGAACGGCACAGTTCGGTGATGGCTATAAGCAGGTAGCCGGTAATGGCCTCAACATTGAAACCCAGACCTGGCCGCTGTCATTCACCGGCCAAAAAGCTCAGATGCTCCCGCTGTTAGAGTTCGTCCGGTCCCACACCACTAAATCATTCTTCTGGACACCACCCTACGGGGTAAAGGGCCTATATCGCGTGGTTGCTGACTCCATCAAGGCGACTCCGGTTGGCGGCCCTGTTATGACGGTATCTGCGACATTTGAACAAGCGTTCGCGCCATAAGGAGACCATGTGGCAATCACAAATGACGTGCAAAAACTGGAACCCGGTAACCGGATCCGGTTAATCGAAGTCGACGGTACAAAGTTCGGTGCCGATATCCTGCGCTTTCACAACGAAACCATACCTCATACTCCAACGGAGATCGCCGCGTCTGGTGGCGATGAAGCCAAGTTAAAGCCAAAAAGCGTTTGGTGGCAGGGGAAAGAATACGGCGCATTTCCGTATGAGTTAAAGGGGCTAGAATCATCCAGCGATGGGGCCAGTGCAACACCGAAATTGGCGGTGTCAAATATCGACAGCCTGATCACCGCGCTGTGTTTGCGTTTTGACGATATGCTTCAGGCCAAGGTAACCATCCACGATACTTTCGCACATTACCTCGATGCCAAAAACTTTGCCGGTGGAAACCCCAAAGCAGACCCAGCCCAAGAATTTAAGCAGGTTTTCTACATCGACAGCAAAAGCGCGGAAGACAACGAGGTTATTGAGTTTACGCTGTCCGATCCAATGTCATTGCAAGGGCGGCAGATCCCAACGCGGCAAATTACGGCACTTTGCACTTGGTGTATGCGTGGGCTTTATAAAACCGGTGACGGATGCGCCTATGCGGGGCAAAACGGCTGGTTTGATAAGAAAGGGAATCCTACTGCAGATCCTTCGCAAGATGAGTGTGGGGGGCTGCTGACGGATTGCAAAAAACGCTTTGGCGAAAATAACGAACTTGATTTCGGTGGCTTCCCAGGCTCTGCGTTGGTTCGGAGGTAACCATGCGACAAAAAACTATCGATGCAATCTTGGCTCATGCTGAGAGTTGCCACCCGGCTGAATGCTGCGGCGTCATCGCCCAGAAAGGGCGCGTAGAGCGTTATTTTCCCTGTGCCAATCTTTCCCCCAAGCCTACAGAACATTTTGAGTTGGCCCCGTTGGACTATGCGGAAGCCGAAGAGTGGGGAACCGTAGCAGCTATCGTACATAGCCACACTGGCGATGGGGCCACGACGCAGCCCAGCGAACTGGACATGCTGCAGTGTGACGTTACGGAATTGCCGTGGGTGATCGCTTCGTGGCCTGAGGGTGATATCAGGACGATTAACCCACGCGGTGATCGCCCGTTGGAAGGTCGTCAGTTCGTATTTGGGCATGCCGATTGCTGGTCGTTGATTATGGATTATTACCGGCAACAGCACGGCATTACTCTGCCTAATTACAGTGTGGAGCGCCACTGGTGGGATGAAGGTGAAAACCTGTATATGGACAACTGGTATGAATGCGGCTTTCGGGAGTTCTACGGGTCACCACAACCGGGCGATATGGTCATTATGCAGATCTCGGCTTCGGTACCCAATCACGCGGGGATCCTGTTGGAAGGCAACATGCTACTGCACCATCCTTATGGGCAACTGAGCCAGCGGATCCCATACGGCGGTTATTTTCAGGAAAGAATGATAAAAATCCTGCGCTTTAAGGACTTTTTCAAATGAGTGACATTCCAATCAGAACAATCAGGCTTGGCGGCATTCTCGGAAAGAAATTCGTCAAGGAATTTACTTATCGTGCCAGAGATATACCTCACGCGATCAGGGCGCTTAAGGGGCAGTTTCCCGGTTTCGAACGTTTTATGAACGAGGCTCAAATCCAGGGGCTGACTTTTGCTGTTTTTGTCGGCCGTAAGAATGTCAGTGAAGAAGAGATCGACATGACTAAGGGCAATGGCGATATACGGATTATCCCGGTCATTATTGGTAGTAAGCGTGGTGGTGTTTTTCAAACTGTCCTTGGTGCCGCCCTTATCGCAGCTTCTTTTATCCCGTTTTTGGCTCCGATATCTCCCTATCTTCGGATGGCCGGTGCATCGATGATGTTTGGTGGAGTAGTGCAAATGTTATCACCGCAGCCAGGTGGCTTGTCGGTCGGTCAGAACGCTGAGAACAAACCTTCATACGCGTTTGGTGGCCCGGTTAACTCGACGACCCAGGGCAATCCAGTTGGTGTCCTATACGGCAGTCGAGAAATCGGCGGTGCAGTGATATCGGCGGGGATCTACGCAGAAGATCAGCAGTAAAAATATCAGTGTTCAATCAGGCTCGCTCAGGCGAGCTTTTTTTATGGGCGAAACTATGACAGACGTGATCCAAGGTCGCAAAGGTGGCGGTGGCAGTAGCCATACCCCGACAGAGTCCCCGGACAGCATCCAGTCGATAGCGAGGGCGAAGATTTTACTGGCGCTGGGTGAGGGGGAATTTGCTGGCGGGTTGGATGGGCAAAATATTTTCCTCGATGGCACCCCGGTTTTTTCGCCAGATGGAACCCTGAACTATCCCGGCTTTGAGTGGGATTTCCGTCCGGGCACCCAGATGCAGAATTATATTCAGGGAATGCCAGGTGCTGAATACGAAGCTAGTGTTGGTGTCGATCTGAAAGCTACGCAGCCTTGGGTGAGAGCGATAAATAATACTCAGTTATCTGCTGTCAGAGTTCGCCTTGGCTGGCAGACGCTGGTAAGGCAAGAGGATAACGGGGATCGCGTGGGTACTCGGGTTGATTATGCGATCGATCTCTCTACTGATGGCGGCGCATATCAGACCGTTTTAAACAGTGTGATAAACGACAAAACTACGTCACTTTTTGAGCGTAGTCACCGTGTGAATCTGCCGGCAGCAACAACAGGCTGGCAAATCCGCCTGCGCAGGATTACCCCTGACTCAACATCCAGCAATGTCGTGGATCTTACGCGTGTGATGGCGATCACTGAAGTGATCGATGCCAAGCTTCGTTATCCCAACACGGCGTTGTTATTCGTTTCGTTCGATGCGAAACAGTTCCCAAACATTCCGCAGATCAGTTGTAAGCCGAAAGGGCGGGTTATTCGCGTTCCGACAACATATGACCCGGAAAGCCGGACATACAGCGGCACATGGGACGGCAGTTTTAAATGGGCCTACTCCAACAATCCAGCATGGGTATTCTACGATATTTTGCTGAATAAGCGGTTTGGCCTTGGTGATCGCTTGGATGCAACCCAAGTTGATGAGGTAGAACTGTATCGTATAGCACAATACTGTGATCAACGTGTACCCGATGGGCGTGGCGGCTCCGGTACAGAACCACGATTTGTGTGTGACGTTTATATTCAGGCTCAGAATGAAGCTTTTACCGTACTGCGCGATCTGGCTTCGATTTTTCGTGGCATGACGTATTGGGCCAATAACCAAGTTTGCGTGTTGGCTGATATGCCGAGGGATATGGATTTTACATACACTCGAGCAAACGTCATTGATGGAAAATTTCACTACCAAGGCGGCAGTTATCGAAACCGCTATTCAAGCGCGATGGTGAGTTGGTCAAACCCTGACAATCATTATCAAGATGAAGTCGAAGCGGTTATGGAAAATGCACTGGTTGAGCGTTACGGCATCAATCAGACGGAAATTTCCGCCATAGGTTGCACGCGGCAAACGGAGGCAAACAGGCGCGGGCGCTGGGCGCTACTCACGAATAGCAACGACCGCACAATATCGTTCTCAACTGGGCTGGATGGTTACATTCCATTGCCTGGGCGCATCATTGGCGTTGCAGATCAGATGTTGGCTGGGCGTGTATTAGGCGGCCGCATATCGGCAGTTAATGGCCGGGTGATTAAATTGGATCGGGTTGCCGATGTATCGCCGGGTGATCGGCTGATTATCAATTTACCGAACGGCAGCTCCCAGGCACGCACTGTTTCCGTCGTCAGTGGTACCAACGTCACGGTCAGCACTGCTTATAACCCAAATCCAGAACCGGAGGCCGTGTGGTCTGTCGATGCTGGCGATCTGGCAGTCCAACAGTATCGGGTTTCAAACGTTACTGATAATGATGACGGCACGTTTACCATTTCTGCTGTTTGGCATAGTCCGGGCAAATACGATGCGATCGATACTGGTGCCCGACTGGATGAGCGGCCGATATCAGTGATCCCGCCTGGTGTGCAAGCGCCTCCAACCAATATACAGGTCAGCAGTTTTACGCAGATTAACCAAGGGATTGCAATCACTACGATGCGAGCCAACTGGGATGCTGTTGATAATGCTGTGGCGTATGAAGCCGAATGGCGGCGAGACGATAGCAACTGGGTTTCTATGGCGCGCACATCGGCCCTGGGATTCGAAGTGCAGAATATTTTTGCCGGGCGATATCTGGTGCGGGTCCGGGCCATAAATGCCAGTGATGTTTCCTCTATCTGGGGAACATCAAAGGAAACTCGGCTAAATGGCAAGGAAGGGAAACCACCTAAGCCAGTAGGGTTCGCAGCAACGCCCTTATTGTGGGGAATAGGGCTTTCATGGAATTTTCCTGCCGGAGCCGGGGACACACTGAAAACCGAAATTCAATATGCTGATAATGCCGCAGGCAATAACGCCATGTTGCTTTCAGATGTGCCTTACCCGCAACGTAGCTATACGCAGAGCGGATTACAGGCGGGGCAAGAGTTCTGGTATCGTGCGCGGCTCGTCGATCGCACTGGCAATCAGGGTGACTGGATTGATTGGGTGCGCGGGCAGTCTAACGGCGATGCTGATGACTATCTTCATGTGATTGGCGATGGTTTTATGTCGTCTGCTGATGGTGATCGGCTTTCTGGCCAGATCGATACCAACATCGACGCCATCCTGCAGAACGCCCTGGCCAATAACGCGACGGTTGACCATCAGTGGGCGCAATACGGCGAAGTACGAGCCGATATTCTGGTTGTAAAAACCACGATAGCCGAGGTTGATAAAGCGTTTGCTGAAATGTCCACGCAAGTGCAGGCGCAGATCGGTGACGTTACCGCGGCTTTGGAAGACAAGCTAACAGCTACTGTTGATGCTACTGGCGCAACAGCGGTGCATACGTTGAAAGCCGGTGTGCGTATTAATGGCGTGTATTACAGCGCCGGGATGTCTATTGCGGTATTGGCGCAAGCTGGCCAGCCAGTAGTAACTCGCATCGGATTTAACGCCAATCAGTTCGTACTGATGAGCGGTAGCGGGGATAAACAATATTCGCCTTTTGCTGTGGTTAATGGGCAGGTATTTATCAGTGATGCCTTTATTCAGAATGGTTCTATTACCTCAGCAAAAATAAAAAACGCCTCAATCGGTGGCGCTCAAATTACGGATTATCTCCAGTCAGATAATTACTCTCCGGGGGGCGTTGGTATGAAACTGGGGTTCAGGGATGGATATGTTGAAATCAATGGTTCAGTGCCTGGTCTTGGAAGGACTGTTGTCAATAACGATGGTGTGGCAGTTTACGACGGTGCAGGGCAAATAAGAACAAAGCTCGGGAGGATATATTGAGCCGATACGGACTTGTAGTTTATCCCAAAGACGGTGGTGCGGGTGTTGATATCAGCAACGGTTCTAAAGCCTGCGCCTATCGTGGCTTTTTTAACCCAGAGTTTGACCAAAACGGAGAAACATGGTCATACCCCGACCTCTCGCCTGGAGCCTCATTATTTATTGTCCCAAGAAGAACGGTTGCCATTATTCAAACAGGCGCGGCTCCCAGAGTAATATCATGCAGTGGTGTACAAATATCGGGAGGTACAGTGCATGCCTGGTTTGATGGATTTAATTCCAGGCAGGACAAAGGCAGGCGACCCATCGAGTTTGATGCCTTTCAGGTATCAGGCGCTGGAGGTGTACCTCGCTATGGACTCCAGCTTATCGACGCGACAGACTACAGTGAATTTAACGATCTGGCTGTTGCGGGGAAATGCGTCTGGCGTGGTGTTGTTACCGTGCGCGGTGCCTGGGCAATCCCCGATATTCCTGATCGTGCCAATGCGATTGTTTTTGCTTACTGGGATCGTGGTGATCGCGCTGTGGATTTTGACCGTGAAAGCATGACTGTGAATGTCTATAGAGAGGCAGGTAGAGATATCATCAGCGACGGCAGTGCAGATTGCCAGATGTGGATATGCATCTTTTCGAACGGCTCTTATCCGGTTCCTCCGCGTTACGGGTTGGCAATCTGGAATGCCGCAGGGCAATGCACATTCTCCTCTGATAATGCTCCCATGCTCTATCGCGGTAATTCATTAAACACGCAGCGCATACCGGGTAACTATGCATACCCCCTCATGGCGACAGCAAAGCCGCTGGTCCCACTCTGCCGCCTTGGTATTCATGATGGTATGAATCTATCGAATAACTATCTTGATTATCGCCATGCTGGAATGCGAATGGCTGGCGGTGGCGTTACTGCCTGGCGCACGAGATACATCAACAGTTACGACCATAGCAAAATCAATATTCAGTATCGGCTGACAACAATCAATCTGCCCGTACTGGACGCCGCAGATTATTTTAGTCTTTAAATAAGGGGCAGGCTATGCCAGCAGGAACTATCACGCTCACGACCAACTCGGCGATCGTTAAAGGCGCGGGTACGGCGTTCATAACAGAACTGAAGCCCGGCGATTTTGTTGTAGCGGTTGTCGGTGGTGTTACGTATACGCTGCCGGTGAAAACCGTCGATAACGCGATACAGGTGACGCTAATCCGCGTCTACGATGGCCCTACGCAAGCCGGAGCAGCATGGTCAGCCGTGCCGCGTGAAACACAGAACTCAATCACCGCACAGCTCGTCGCTGAAGCATCAAGAGCGATACGCGGGCTAAACTATGACAAGGACAATTGGCAGCAGGTATTCAGCGGCACGGGTAATGTAACGGTCAAGTTGCCCGATGGCAGCACGTTCACCGGGCCAGCATGGCGAGGTTACGCAGGACAATTATCTATTCTAAGAAATGATATTAATACAGTAGCGGAGACAACCGCAGGTAAGTTAGCAAAAGATAAAAATCTATCTGACTTAAGCGATAAAGTCGCCGCTCGTACTAGCCTTGGCCTGGGAACAGCAGCAACGGCTAACGTAGGTGCCAATAGTAATCAAATCATGTTAAATGGCGCATGGGGGCTGGGGGGGAGCTATAAAGGATTTAAAACCATTAATAGCAATAATGTTAATTACCTACTTAATGAACTTGGCGAGCGTGGCCTTACAGCCTTTAGAAACAATGCGCCAATAAATGACAACGGTGACGGATGGTATACTCCTGCTTGGGGACCGTCGATATGGTGCCGAACAGAAGACGTTTATGCTGCGTTTAACATGGCATCAACAGCAAACCATCTATCAGTATCATGTGGCAACCTTCGCGAAGGCTGGGTAATGCACAAAGTCATTTGGCATAGTTTTAATACAGTTGTTGATGGTAATGGATTTATTAAGAAAGCCTCGCCAATAACGAGTATTTATCGGGATGGCACCTGCAAAAACAATATGGAGTCGGAAGGGGTTACCTGCAAGCGGCTTGATGTAGGCATTTATCACGTTGATGGGTGTTTGGGTTTTTATAACGATAATGGTTGGAAATTCGAAGTACCCAAGGACGAAAACGGCAGTGCATTATTGTGGGTGGACTATGAAGTGAAAAAGGACGGCTCAATTATATTCAAGACGTACCACAGGACAAATGATTGTCCCATTTCTGCGTTGCAGAATAACATTGACGGTTACGCCAATGGTGACAGCATCGACATCCCTGAAGGTAAGTTTTTAATGGTTCGCCTAAACGTTCCAAACAGTCAATTCGCCGAATATGTTCCGGATGATTCAATCCCCATACCAGAGTCAGCACTAACTGACTAAAAAGTCAGGCTAGTCAATGGATATCCCAGGCTGTCGCTGGATTGATCTGCGTGTCGAGATGCCGCCGTAGATGAGCTGTATTCGGAGTTTTCACAGGGTGAAACGCCAGTCCCTATCTAAGAACCCAGGAAGTGAAAACTAGGCTAGGGTAAATACCGGTTTGCAATTTCTGAGTTATCGACTAGGTTTACTGGCGCAGTCTGGTTATGATTTAAATCAAAGGAATTGTTATGACTAATAAAGGCTTAATTATTTCCATGTTTGCTCTGGGTCTACCTTCTTTCGCTTCGATTGCTGCCGATGCTACAACTATGGAACATGAAGACGCAGCGGTTAAGCATAAAACCGCCGCGAAGCACCACAAGAAGGCTGCTAAGCATCATAAAGAAGGAAAGCACGAAGAAGCCAAGAAAGAATCAGCTTCAGCAATGGAACGCTCTAAAGTTGCTCATGAAAAAACCATGGCTGCTGATGCAGAAAGTGCCAAGAAGTAAATTTTAATAGTGCTGCCCCTGTATCATTTTGGCAATGCGTGCTGAATTTTCAATAACGATACTGGGGCAGTATTCTGTACTCGATAGCTATCTGTCAGTTCCGCAAGCGGTTATGTGTAGTTCGGCCATAATATGAATTGTCAACGCCATACTAGGAACGTTAAGACAAAAAAGGATACCGCTGAAACGAGCAGGATAATTGTGAATAACGCATCTTTGTCGAGTCCTTTTTTCACGCTAAAGCTCTTTGATAGGATTAATTTAGCAAATATAGCTGCTACACATTAATTTGCAATTTTCACGACTGAAACCAGTCATCAGCACTTTCCCACGTCTCCTGCAGTATTTCCTCGATCGCCTCTCTATCTGCCGGTGTCGCCCTGCCAACTGATAGCCCATCCATGCCAGCCATCCGAACGGTGGCCACAGCATCAGGAAACTTACGCTGTAGGCGCTTGTTCAGTTCAATGGCCAGAGCAGACGCAGCACATGCTGGCAGTTTCTTTTTCTTATCGATAGTCACTTCAATATGCAGCATGATTTAGCCCTCCACGATTTAACTGTTTATTTGTACAGCTAAATTATTCTTTGTTCAATATGGATTTTTGCAAAGCGGAAAATTTTTCGAGTAGGAAGGTTTTAAAGAATAGGTTCCAGGTGAAACGCCTGTACCTATCGAAAAAATCAAGGAGTGATTTACAACGCCGGGAAAAATTCCGGCAAACTATCCAGCCAGATATCACCATGCTAATCTGGGTGAAAAATAACCGGAGGTATCTATGGAACTGGATGAGGAAAGATGCGGGATGATAGTCGCAGAAATCGGGGCGGTGGTTGTTGAACTGGTCCATGCTGGACAGCTTGTCGACAGAATGGCTATCGTTAATGCTTTGGAATCGAAACGTAGGGCTGTAGGGAACAGACTTCATAAAGGGGTATGCCGAGATGCTGCGGCACTTGTTAGAAATAACGGTGACCGGTCATAATAAAATGCGATCAATGCATAAATTTCTTTCTGCAAAACTCAACTCAAACCAGCACCAATCAAGGCTCACTAAGGCCGATTTTTACCGACGTGAATTGGAATGTACGATATAATAATCAATGGGTTATGATTACCCAGCTATATGCTGCTGCGTCATATGGGCTGGTTCGAAGCTGCTGACCTGATCGTGAAGGGCATGGAAGGTGCTATCGCTGCCAAGACCGTGACCTACGATTTCGAACGCCTGATGGAAGGCGCTAAGCTGCTGAAATGTAGCGAGTTTGGTGACGCCATCGTTAAACACATGTAAGTGTGTTTTAGCGTTTGATGATAACGGGAGCTTATGGCTCCCGTTTGTTTTTTCCCCTTCAAAAAATCTTCTGCAAAACTGTATGAAAAAAAGCCAGAATTCGATGTCGGATCAGTTAACTGCATTTCGAATGTTCCGCCTTTTTCTGGCATAACTTGAACTACCATTTTGACGAATCTATTCCAACCATACCTATTTGCTATTGCCAATCTTTGCATCGTTATTATTGAGTGCAGGTGTTTAGCTTACTGAAACCTGTTGGTAAAAAATGGTTACGAATCTGTTATAGCCGTTATGTCGCTCTCCCGGTGATATATAAAAAGGGAGTAGTAAGTTCAATTGTGATGAAGGTTCATGGGGGGCCTGCGTTCAACGAGTGGGTACACCAGTAGCCGCGACTGCCCTCCATACATTTTGCCCCTCCACGTTTTAGGTTATATTAAATTGACTAAAAAAACGCACGGAGCCAGGCTGAATTAAATTAATTTTTGCCTGTCGCTGACACAACGTAAATGAATTTTAATTTTCTGATGAAATGCGATTATTGACATGCACATTCGGTGCAATTGTTTTTTAATAAGGGATTTTATGATGAAAGTTAAAAACTTGTTCGCTGTACTATTTTTAACAACCTTCGTTTTTAGCTCGGCGGTAATGGCTGAAGGTAGTGGAAGAATGACCGTGTCAGGCAGCATTATTAAGACGCAAGCATCCTGCTCTCTAGCACCTGAGTCCATTGACCAGACAGTTGTGTTAGGGCAGGTGGCAGATGCCGCACTGCTTGAAAACAATGGCTCTGGTAAGTCGGCTCCGCAACATTTCAATATTCAATTGGAAAATTGTGAGGTTTCTGCAGGTAATAGCGTAACCGTTACTTTTGTTGGCGCGGAGGGAAAGGATGGTCGTCTTGGCATTACAGGTACAGCTAGCGGTGCCAGTGTTGCATTGACCGATGGTTCAGGAAATGTGCTTGAGCTGGGAAAACCCAGCAAAAACTTTTCGCTCCAGAATGGTAATAACACCCTTCCTTTTACCGTTTACCTTCAGGGAGATGGTGTGCCGGAAAATATTCAAGCGGGTGATTATCAGGTTGCGGCTGGTTTCATGCTGAAATTCCAATAACTAAAAATTCACTATTGAGTATCGGGAGCCTATGGCTCCCTTTTGTTTTCCTCAAAAACAGATCAGCAGCCAAACGCCGATGAGCTTTACCTTTGCTGCAGAACAGTAAGTAACTTATGGGTAAGCGAAGCTATCTGCGTATCGCTGCCAAAATCCATTTTATTGTTTTTTTGTTATATATCAATTTGTTGCATGGTTTTCTTATATGGAAGTGCAGTGCTGTTAGAACAATAAAGAAATCCGGTTTTTCATATAAGAACGTTGTTTAATCTATTGATTTTAATAGTAATAAATGTTTTACCCTGCATTTTAGACTACTTCACTAAGAATATTCTGTTCTTGGCGATAATATTTATCCCAACAGCAAGGCAGTATGCAACACCGAACGAATGATTCGTGATGGAGTAAGGGATAAAGGTTCGCTGAAAAGGCTTTCAACACGGAACTACCATTCATTGATATCTTGTGAATGTATTTCTATTTGATTTTATTGCGCCAGTTATTGTCCTGCATTTTCAATGCTGTGTTATTGCCGATATGTACTCGTCATATTTATAGAGTTATGTATTGCATAAATATACCCACATTTTGTGGGTAACCTATTAGTTTAATGACGTAAGGTCACTAGGAATAAATATGAAAAAATTAACAGTTGTAGCTTCCCTGGTTGCGGTATTTGGTTCAGTGGGTCTGGCTCAGGCCGCTTCTACCGGTACCATTACCTTCAACGGTGAACTGACCGCCAACACCTGTGATGTCGTAGTCGATGGTCAGACGGCAGACGCCACTGTTGTGCTGCCAACCGTCGGCACCAGCCAGTTAAACGGCGCGACCCAAACCGCAGGTGAAACAGGTTTCGTGATGGCACTGAACAACTGTTCAGGCACACTGCAGACTGCCTCAGCCTTCTTTGAAGCGGGTGCTTCGGTAGATTCCGTTACTGGGCGCCTGAAAAATCTGACAGGCACAGCTTCAAACGTCAGTCTGCAACTGCTGGATGCGTCCAGCACGTCTCGGGCAGTGATCGAGGCCGGTAACGCGAACCAGGTGACCAACACCACTTATCAAGATGTTACCAGCGGTAGCGCTACCCTGCCTTATGCAGTGCGTTATTATGCTGAAGGAGCCACTACTGCTGGCACTGTGATCAGCAATGTAGTCTATTCTATTCAGTATCAATAAGCAGTTTTAGAAGGGGGGAGTCATCCCCCTTTATCTCCCGTAGGGTTAGGAGTTTTTTATGAAACTTTTTCCTCTAAATACTGCGCGTCAGGTTTGCACTCTTGCCGCGATTGCCCTTTTCAGTGGCAGCAGTCTGGCCAGCGTGGTACTCAGCGGCACTCGTGTGATTTATCCGTCGGACGCCAAAGAAGTCAGCGTCAAAATCAATAATGTCGGTCCCTCGCCGGTACTGCTGCAGAGCTGGATAGATAATGGCGATCCCAATGCCAAACCTGCGGCAATCAAAGTTCCCTTTGTACTGACTCCACCTATGAACCGGGTTGAGCAGGGTAAGGGCCAGACACTACGTATCAGCTATGCTGGCGGAAGCTTGCCAATGGATAAGGAATCGGTGTTCTGGCTGAATGTGCTGGAAGTTCCGGCCAAGAGCGAAGCCAAAACGAACGAAAACCGTCTGCAAATGGCTTTCCGTACCCGGATCAAGCTGTTCTATCGTCCGGCGGGCCTGCAAGGCAATGCCAATGATGCTTCTAAAGCGGTAACTTGGAACACGCAAGGCGGCAAAGTACAGGCAACCAATCCCACGCCGTTTTATGTCAACTTTGTGAACCTGTCAGTCAACGGCAAAAAACTCGATAACGCCATGGTGGCACCGCGCTCAAGCATGGTGTTGAATCTGGCTGGCAATGGGGGCAACAAAATCAGTGGGAGTGTTGTTAATGACTATGGTGCGGTCAACCCCTTCGATGCTGTAATAAAGTAACATAATAATATCTATCACTATTTTTATATTTAAGTCTTAGTGATAGACCCGGTATCAAGCTCTTGAGGGGGCGGGATGTCAAAATTTTTGCGCTACGCTATTCGTGAGCCGTTCGCCTCTTTGGCGGTAGCGGCGTTATCGATATTTGTGGCGGGAAGTGTCAACGCAGCAACTGAAAACGCACCGCAAACCAGTGCCAAGAGCCTGGAGTTCGACTCGTCTTTTTTGAACGTTGATGACGTTCAGTCGGTCGATCTCAGTCGTTTCGCTGAAGGCGCCTCCGGGTTGCCCGGAATTTACAAAACCGCGCTGTATGTTAACGATCAACTAATCAGTAATACCGATATTGAATTCAAGTCTCGGGCCGATAAGTCGGTCTATCCCTGCCTGACTAGCGACATTATTAGAAATATTGCGTTCAACTACGAAAAACTGCCCGCCGACTTTTTAAAACAGCAGTCTAGCGGCGCCCTATGTATGGATCTGCAAAATAAGCTGCCTGAAGCCCAGGTGAATTTCGACAGTAATGAACAACGCCTGGATATCATTATCCCTCAGATTTACATGCTCAATATTGCCCGGGGCACCGTGAGCCCGGAATTATGGGACAGCGGTATCCCGGCGTTCCTGCTTGGTTACAACGTTAATGGTTACACCAGCGAATCGCACGGCAACACCTTTAACTCGCTGTTCGCCGGGGTGAACGCCGGGCTGAACGTGGGGGCTTGGTATTTGCGTCACAACGGCTCTTATAGCCAGATGAGTGACGGGCCCAGCCAATACAGCAGTATTAATACCTATTTACAGCGCGACATTCCGCTACTGAAAGGGCGAATGTTGCTGGGGGAATCGAATACTACTGGGCAATTGTTTGATACCTTGCCTTTTACCGGGGCTCAACTGGCCAGCGACGAGCGGATGTTACCGGAATCCTTGCGTGGCTATGCGCCGGAAATCCGGGGGATCGCCCGCACCAATGCTCGGGTGACGGTGACTCAGGGGGGCCAGGTTTTATATGAAACCACAGTGACGCCGGGGGAGTTCCTGATTAATGACCTTTACCCGACCGGTTACGGCGGCGATCTTGTGGTTACCGTGCGTGAGTCCGATGGCACCGAACAGACCTTCAGTGTGCCTTATGCTTCGGTGGCACAACTGCTGCGCCCGGGGTCATCGCGCTATTCCGTCACTGCGGGTCAATTGCGTAGCGAAAACCTGCGTGATGAACCGACTCTATTCCAGAGTACTTATCAATATGGCCTGACCAATGCCATTACCGGCTATGGTGGCTTGCAAATCAGCCAGGATTATTATGCGGTGCAGGTAGGGGCGGCATTGGGGATCCCTATCGGGGCACTGGCCTTTGACGTCACTCAGGCCGGCACGAAACTGGGTGATAGCACCGATGCGAACGGGCGGAGCCAGCCAGGCGGCACCCTAAGCGGGCAGAGTTACCAACTGAGCTACAGCAAGCTTATCAGCGAAACCAACAGCAACCTTTCGGCGGTATTCCATCGATCTTCTTCCCAAAACTATCTGGATTTTCTGACCGCTGCGCAAACCCGTGATGCGGCGGAACAGGGGGATTTTCTGGACTCCATATCACGAGTTAAAAACCGCCTGACGCTGACCGCCGGGCAAGGCTTGCCGGATAACTGGGGGCAACTGTATGTCAGTGGTTCAGTGCAGGACTACTGGAATCAGGATGGCAGCGATATACAGTATCAGGTGGGGTATAACAACCGTTATAAAAGCCTGTCCTACGGCATCAGTGCCAACCGCAGTCACTCGAGCATCGGGCAGATGCAAACCAACTACCTGCTAAGCTTCAGCTTGCCACTGGGCCGGAATGACGAACTCCACACGCCACAGCTGAGAATGGACCTGTCTCATGACAGCAGTGGGCGTTATGGCCAGCAGGCCACGGTATCTGGTACCTCCGGCGTGGAGAATCAGTTCAGTTATGGCATAACTGCGATGAACGCCAACCAGGGGATGGGGACCAGCGGTTCGGTGAATGGTAACTATCGCAGCCGGGTCAGCGCACTGAGTGGAACCTACAGCACCGGGAAAGGCTACCAGAGCGGCTCTGCCGGTATGACAGGGACGGTGATCGCCCACGCAGGAGGGATCACCTTTACTCCCTACACCTCAGACACCTTTGCCCTGGTAGAAGCCAAGGGAGCAGAAGGGGCCAGCGTGTCGTCGTATCCTGGGGTGAACGTTAACTCCCGCGGCTATGCGATGGTGCCTTACCTGAATCCCTACCAGATGAACGAAATCAGTATTGATCCGAAAGGCACCGCAGCGGATGTTGAGTTGGATAACACCAGCCAGAAAGTTGCACCGTATTCCGGGGCGGTGGTGAAATTGAATTACAACACTAAACAAGGGACGGCGATTCTGGTGAATGCGACCTATCAGGGGGAACCGGTACCGTTCGGCGCCGATATCTTTGATAGTAAAGGCAACAATGTGGGTTCAGTGGGGCAAGGTGGGCAAATGTATGCTCGTGTAGCGGAAGACAAAGGAGAGCTGATTGTGAAATGGGGCGCCGGTAGTGAAATGCAATGTACTGTGGGGTATATGCTGATGCCGCAGGCAAAAAACAGTCCCGTTTCGGCGATCCAGGTCTTTGATTCAGTTTGCCAATAGAGAACCGTAGTCTTAGCCATCAATCTGACGGGAGCTATGGCTCTCATCTCCTTTTCCCTCACTGAAACTCTTCCGCACGGTGGTATACAAAAGAGCTGCATTCGTCCCTTGGTAGCTCTGTAATCATCCTGCGAACCAGTATCTATCCCTGATACTCGTAGTGTCCCTCTAGACCCTAATTTTGAAGCCATTCATAACCCATTGATTTTAAAATAAGGATAGTGAGTAGATGAAAAAGGGTTTTCCGGAGGGTTCCAAGGTTATTGTTTAAGTAACAGAGAATTAGCGCTAGGATGTAACAGTTCACTGCCGTACAGGCAGCTTAGAAAATTACGATCCGGCAGGTTAGCGATATGCTGTTGTTCACTGCCGTACAGGCAGCTTAGAAAATTTTGATGGCCATTTGTCCGCCATCGGTTTGGTTCACTGCCGTACAGGCAGCTTAGAAACACATGCTGAGCCCGAACCTGTTGTTCGCTGCGTTCACTGCCGTACAGGCAGCTTAGAAACGTCCCGCCTGCGCCTGCGGTGCCGGATGAGATGTTCACTGCCGTACAGGCAGCTTAGAAAGTAAGACTGGAATACAACGAAGATGCTGAGAAGTTCACTGCCGTACAGGCAGCTTAGAAATGCGTTGCCGCCCCTCGGCGTAATCCAGCAATGTTCACTGCCGTACAGGCAGCTTAGAAAACGTTCGTGCTATCAGCAGACGCCAGCGGCAAGTTCACTGCCGTACAGGCAGCTTAGAAAATGAGCAGCGCTCACTTGCTGAGAGACTTTACGTTCACTGCCGTACAGGCAGCTTAGAAAAGCGTCGCACCAGGATGGATTCCGGCCATGATGTTCACTGCCGTACAGGCAGCTTAGAAACCAGTTTGAGGGATGCCGTTATCACACTGCGAGTTCACTGCCGTACAGGCAGCTTAGAAAAGCTACGGCAACAACTGATGTGGCACCATTAAGTTCACTGCCGTACAGGCAGCTTAGAAAACACGATAGAAGAGGCTGAAATCTATGTGGGCGTTCACTGCCGTACAGGCAGCTTAGAAATCGGTGAACCGTAAGACCATCGGCACGACGTCGTTCACTGCCGTACAGGCAGCTTAGAAAACGTGGCGAGGGATTATTTGCACCGAAAGAAAGTTCACTGCCGTACAGGCAGCTTAGAAAAGGGGGTGCTTAAACACGGTCGCTTCTTCGATGTTCACTGCCGTACAGGCAGCTTAGAAATATTCGATTGAGGCGCAAGGCGCGGCCAGTGAGTTCACTGCCGTACAGGCAGCTTAGAAATTGGGTCATCACGTAATCGTTGACCATGTCGAGTTCACTGCCGTACAGGCAGCTTAGAAATGGTGAATCCCTGGCGCTGTTTCGCTTGCGGGGTTCACTGCCGTACAGGCAGCTTAGAAAAAAGAACATCAGCAATCACTCTTTCAGTGGTAGTTCACTGCCGTACAGGCAGCTTAGAAACGCGGCACTCAGGCACAACGATACGTTTCAAGTTCACTGCCGTACAGGCAGCTTAGAAAAAGTGCCCGGAAAAGCTGCCGCGCCTGGCGGGGTTCACTGCCGTACAGGCAGCTTAGAAAAAGAAAGTAATATCAACAGCGTCGCCGCAGGCGTTCACTGCCGTACAGGCAGCTTAGAAAATAGCTGGCCGTTTGCATATTGAAAAATGCCCGTTCACTGCCGTACAGGCAGCTTAGAAAACGATAAAAATAGTTCTCTTTCTACAATGCGGGTTCACTGCCGTACAGGCAGCTTAGAAATGGTGATGTCGTTAGCCTCTTGTGGCAAAGCCGTTCACTGCCGTACAGGCAGCTTAGAAATAGCGGATGATGGCAAGACGTGGACACGCATCGTTCACTGCCGTACAGGCAGCTTAGAAATCCTTCGCTTTGCTCAGGCAGAACACCCCTGGGTTCACTGCCGTACAGGCAGCTTAGAAATGTTACGTGACGCCCAGGAGGAAGCAAAGCTAGTTCACTGCCGTACAGGCAGCTTAGAAATGCAAGCGCCGATCTAACTGCGCGTCAGTTAAGTTCACTGCCGTACAGGCAGCTTAGAAATTTGAACCACAGCCGGATCGTGAACCGGTACAGTTCACTGCCGTACAGGCAGCTTAGAAATGTTACTCTTCATGATGGGCCTCACCGCTACTGTTCACTGCCGTACAAGCAGTTTGGAAGGTTGGCTCACCGTCAACTTTCCACCCCAAGCTTTTTTTTATTATTAAGCTAACTGATATAAATGATTCATAATTTGTATCTATCTCTATGATTCATCATCAATATAAATTAAATGAAAATCTAACATCAATCACTCTCTACAGTGAGCCTATTATGTTAAAACAACAATATCGCGTTGGTATCTGTCATAGGTAATCATGTCTTGGATGATTTTATGGCATAAAGCAGGGATGTTTTCATTTAATGCAAAATCAATTTTCGCCATCAGATCTAAAAACCATTCTGCATTCAAAGCGTGCCAATCTCTACTACCTGCAGCATTGCAGGATCTTGGTCAACGGCGGCAGGGTGGAGTATGTCACGGATGAAGGTAAGCAATCCTTGTATTGGAACATCCCGATCGCCAATACCACCGCTGTAATGTTGGGGACGGGAACTTCTGTTACTCAAGCGGCAATGAGGGAGTTTGCTAAAGCCGGGGTGCTGGTTGGATTTTGTGGCGGCGGTGGTACACCTTTATTTGCAGCCAATGAAGTGGAGGTAGATGTCTCGTGGTTAACCTCGCAAAGCGAATACCGGCCTACAGAATATTTACAACACTGGGTCAGCTTCTGGTTTGATGATGATAAGCGCCTGGCGGCGGCGATTGCTTTTCAGCAACAGCGTATCACTCAAATTCGTACTCATTGGCTTTCTGCACGGATGCAGCGCGAGCAAGGATTCGATATTGATGCGGCACGGCTTAATCCAGCGTTAGACAGCTTTATGCAACGTTTATCTTCCTGCCAAAATAGCAACGATGTCCTGGTGCAAGAGGCCGTTATGACCAAGGCGCTCTATAAACTGGCGGCCAATGGTGTGAATTACGGCGAGTTTAGCAGAGCTAAGCGCGGTGGTGGGGTCGATATCGCTAACCGGTTTTTGGACCATGGCAATTATCTGGCGTATGGGCTTGCTGCTACAGCGGCTTGGGTCATTGGTTTGCCACATGGATTGTCGATACTGCATGGCAAAACCCGACGTGGTGGCCTGGTATTTGATATCGCCGATCTGATTAAGGATGCTTTGATTCTGCCGCAGGCCTTTATTGCCGCAATGGCAGGGGAGGATGAGCAGGAATTTCGCCAGCGCTGCTTGCGCGGATTTCAGCAAGCGGATGCGTTGGATGTGATGATTGATACGCTGAAAGAAACGGCGGAAAGTCTATCTCTGGTGGGCAAGTGAATATTTTGCTGATTGCCCAGTGCAATAAAAAGGCATTGGTAGAAACACGCCGCATTTTAGATCAGTTCGCCGAACGCAAAGGTGATAGAACCTGGCAAACGGCTATAACCCTGGAAGGGTTAAATACGCTGAGAAAACTGCTGCGTAAAACCGCCAGGCGCAATACTGCGGTGGCTTGTCACTGGATAAAAGGCGGTAATCAGACCGAACTGCTATGGATCGTGGGCAATCTCCGGCGTTTTAACTCCGAGGGTTCGGTGCCGACTAATATAACCGAGCGCGATGTGCTGCGTAGCCAGGATGAAAATAGCTGGCATAGCGTAGAAGCGATTGCGTTGATGGCGGGGATCGCCGGGCTTTTTCATGATTTCGGTAAGGCTAATTTCTTATTCCAGAATGGATTACGTGGCAAAGGGAAACATTTTCAACCTTATCGGCATGAATGGGTTTCATTGAGGCTGTTTTGTGCTTGGGTAGGAGAACGTAGCGATAAACAATGGATAATGGCGTTGGCGGCGATCGACGAGAGCGATGAAAGCCAGATGATATCCACGCTGGTAAAGGACTCCGTCGACGTTTTTATTAATCCATTTCTCTCTTTGCCACCGCTGGCAACAACCATTGCCTGGTTGATTGTCTCCCATCACCGTTTGCCTGCTTATCCAAAAAGGGATCAGGAAAGTGGGAGTCCGCCAGAGTTTAAGGATATGGACAGCTGGTTAACAACACAATTGGTTGCTGAGTGGAATTCCACGAATAGTCTAATTGAAGGTTGGACAACTGAAGAACACCAGGCCGCATGGGATTTCCCGCACGGCACACCAATGCGCAGTGCTATCTGGCGGGAAAAAGCGCGCAAATTTGCCGAACGTGCGTTGCAATTATCCTCATTGATGCAATTTGGCGTGTTGGATCAACGTTTCACCAGTCATATGGCACGCTTGGTGTTGATGTTGGCAGATCATCATTATTCATCCTTAGCGCCGACAGCAGGTTGGCAAGGTGTTGATTATAAAGCGTATGCCAATACCGATCGACTAACCGGTGGATTGAAGCAACAACTGGATGAGCACAATATCGGTGTGGGGCAGAACGCGTTGTTATTGGGGCGTAGTTTGCCGCATATCCGCACCACATTACCGGCAATCACACGTCATAAAGGTTTCAAACAGCGAAGTAAGACAGAGCAATTCCGTTGGCAGGATAAAGCTTATGAACTTGCGTGTGCCGCGCGTGAACGCACGGTTAAGCAAGGTTTCTTTGGTGTTAACATGGCTTCAACGGGCTGCGGCAAAACGTTTGCTAATGCGCGAATTATGTATGGCTTGGCCGATGAAAAGTCAGGCTGCCGCTTTTCCGTTGCTTTGGGGCTTCGCACTTTAACTTTACAAACCGGCGATGCGCTTAAAACCAGATTAATGTTGGATGATGACGATCTAGCCGTATTAGTGGGTTCTGCTGCTGTGCGGGAACTGCATCAACTCAATAATGATAAAGCTGAACTGCGTGGTACAGGCAGTGCCTCGGCAGAGGAGTTGTTCGCCGAACATCACTATGTCAGCTACGGTGGCAGCCTGGACGATGGTCGCTTAAGCCGTTGGTTGCAAGGTAGTGGCAACTTGCACAAGCTATTGAGTGCGCCGGTATTAGTGACCACTATCGACCATCTGATTGGTGCGACCGAAGGTGTGCGCGGTGGTAAGCAAATCGCACCGATGTTGCGCCTTATGACTGCCGATCTGGTGTTGGATGAACCGGACGATTTTGATATTGCCGATCTTCCTGCGTTATGCCGCCTGGTCAACTGGGCTGGAATGTTAGGTTCCCGCGTGCTGCTTTCTTCCGCCACTTTACCCCCTGCGCTGGTTCAGGCGTTGTTTAATGCTTATAAAGCGGGCCGGGCAGATTATCAGCAAGTGTGTGGCCAGCCAGATACGCCATTAAATATCTGTTGTGCCTGGTTTGATGAGAACGAAGCCGAACAGCACGATATTCAAGGTACGAAAGATTTTAAAGCTGCGCATGAGGCGTTTGTTGCTCAAAGGGTGGCAAAACTGCAAAACATCGCGGTATTGCGACGTGCACAGTTGATTGCGGTGCAACCGGCAAACCAGCGGAAAAGTACGGTACTGGATAGCGTGGCGGAAACACTATCGGTCGCCATGCGGCAGTTGCATACGCTTCATCATCAAGAACACCCCGAGGGTAAAACCGTGTCGTTGGGGGTGATCCGCATGGCAAACATTAATCCGTTGGTGGCGGTAGCTCAGCGATTATTACGCATGCCAGCGCCAGAGAATACTCGAATTCATTATTGTGTTTATCACAGCCAACATCCATTGGCGATGCGTTCACATATCGAGCGCCGGTTGGACGAAACCCTGACGCGTTATTGTGAAACGGCGCTGTGGCAAATCTTAGAAATAAAAAATGCATTGGCGAATTATCCAGAACAGCATCACCTGTTTGTGGTGCTGGCAACATCCGTTGCCGAGGTGGGGAGAGATCATGATTACGATTGGGCCATTGCCGAACCAAGTTCAATGCGTTCGTTGATCCAATTGGCAGGGCGAATTCAACGCCATAGGCAGAAGCCTTGTACGTCGCCAAATCTGCATATATTGCAAAAAAACGTGAGGGCATTGCAGGGTAATAAACCGGCTTATTATCAGCCAGGGTTTGAGTCTGAGAAATACCGGTTACAGCTCAACAGTCACGATCTGGCGGAGATTTTGCAGCCCGCGCAATATGAAACGATCAGTGCAATTCCCCGAGTACAGGAATCTTTGAAACTGAGAGCTCACGACAATTTGGTCGATCTGGAGCATGCCTGTTTACGCAGCGTGTTGCAGGGGCGACAGGATCTTGAGGACAAATATTACGCTGCGATCTGGTGGCGGAAACAGGCCACCTGGTGCGCAGAGCAGCAACGAGTGAGCCCGTTTCGGCAATCTACTGAGGAAGAACCGCATTATCTGTGGATGGAAGATGAAGTGGATAGGCCGCGCTTTAAATTCCCAGATATTGTCCCTGGCCAGTGGAAGCCCAGCGATAAATTTCGCGAGATTGAAGTGGTTTTCGCCGAAGGGATTGGTGCATGGATCACGGAGGACTACCCCACAATTTACCAAGGGCTGGCCGATATGCTGGGTATGGAACTACCCGAGGTGAGTCAGAAATTCGGTGAGATAAATCTACGAAAAAACAAGGCAGATCAATGGCATTTCCACCCGTTGTTAGGGGTGTTTGGCGCACTCGAATAAATAAGCTAATAACATTGAGGTAAGGAGGCGTATGAGTCAGAACGGATTAACCGCTTTAATTGTTGAATATATCGCCAGTCGCAAGCAGCCCAAGTTGGAGGCGCTGGAGAAAGAGACGGCAAAAAAACTGGCAGGGCTGGCTGATCCCGAAGAGATCGCAGTTGCTAAACAAACGGCATTAGAGCAGCGGCAGGAGCTAGAGAAAAACTATGCACCACGCAATTGGCTGACCGATGCTGCTGGCCGTGCCGGGCAAATCAGCTTGGTGACGCATGCGCTGAAATTTACTCACAGCGATGCCAAGGGCAGCAGTATTTACAGTTCGGGGGCGCAGGAGCAGACAACGAATACTCTTTCTACTTCCTCATTATCGCAACCTGCTGTTGATGCGGTCGGCAACGCGGCGGCATTGGACGTGGCAAAATTGCTACAGTTGGAATATGAAGGTGAGTCGCTGATTGCTTGCTTGGGTCGCGACAACACTGTGCCGCTGGCGGAATTGGCAGAAAATCCTCAACAACTGGAACAGTGGGTAACAGGGTTCAAGCAGGTATTAACCGATAAACATCTCTCTTCTCACACTTTGGCCAAGCAGATCTATTTCCCGATAGGGCCGGGCGAATACCATTTACTGAGTCCGTTGTTCTCTTCCTCGCTGGCTCATGCAATGCACAGCCGAATCAGCGAAGCGCGCTTTAGCGATGCTTCCAAAGAGATATACCAAGCCTTCAAAACTGGTGATTGGCACCCTGATCCCCGTGTGATTTATCCCAAAACGGCAGTGGTAAATATGGGGGGGACCAAGCCGCAAAATATCTCCTACCTTAACAGCGTACGCGGTGGCCGAGCTTTGTTACTGCCTTGCGCTGCGCCGATATGGCAAAGCCAGAATAAGCCGCCGTTGAACCAGAACTCTATTTTCCAAGAGCGTAAAGCATTCTCGGCTATGGCGAGAGACGCTGTGTGGCAGTTGAAACAATACCTGCGCAGCCTTAATCCGCAGGATCGAAATGTAGAGATCCGACAGCAGCGTGCTGCCTTCGTGGATGAGATTGTCGATACTTTGTTTAGCTATGTGGCCGGTATCCAAAACAGGGAAGATTGGCAATGCTGGAGCATGGAAGAAGGGTGCCAGCTCTCGCGTGCTCAGCAGTTGTGGCTCGATCCATGGCGGATTAAACAGGATGAAGATTTCCAGTTCGAGCGTGAAGGTGGTGATTGGAAAAAGCAAATCGCTATCGACTTCGGCGTCTGGCTAAATCACCAGTTAAAAACCGAAGAGATGAGGTTTAGCGAGGTTGAACGCCGTGAATGGTCTACCACGTCTTTGTTTAAACGTCGCCTGCGTGAGTTTGAGCAAGAGTTTAAGGAGGACTTCGCATGAGCGCGCTGATCGTATTACGTCACGTTCGGGTGGAGAACGCCAATGCCATCGCCGGGCTGACCTATGGTTTTCCTGCTATCACTCACTTTCTCGGCTACAGCCATGCATTATCCCGCAAATTGCAGCAGAGCCATGGTTTAACCTTGGCAAACTGCGGTGTGGTCTGCCATCAGCAGCAGCTCCATGCGTATTCATCCGGGCGTGATTATGCTTTTGCCTTGACGCGCAACCCATTGACGAAAGAGGCGAAAACGGCAGCGTTCAACGAGGAAGGGCGGATGCATATCACGGTTTCGTTATTGATGGAGTGCCTCGGCACCATCGTTAACGGCGATCAAGGCGCTAAAGCGTTGGAAGCGCACCTTGCCGAGGTGTGTCCAACCCAGCGCTTGGCCGGCGGCGTGATCACCGACATTGGCGCGATTAAGGTGATGGGTACTCCTGACAAACCAGAAGATCTGCGTAGGCTGATGCGCCGTTTGTTACCCGGATTTGCTTTGCTCGATCGTTCTGAGTTACTGACCAGTCATTATCAAACGTTGCGCGAGAGTAACCCACAGGCGGAGCTAATTGACGCATGGCTAGACTTTGCGGCGCTGAAATATCAGGCGCAGGATGAACAAAATCCTCAATGGTGCTACCAGCCAAAACCTGCTGCTGGTTATCTGGTGCCGCTTCAGACTGGGTATCGTGCGATCTCGCAACTCTATGCACCGGGTGAAGTCGAGAAATCACGAGATCCAACAACGCCTTTTCGTTTTGCCGAGCCTGTCTATGGTATTGGCGAGTGGCGAAGTCTTCACCGCGTTACCGATTTGAATCAGTTGTTATGGCAATACCATCATCAAGGCGATGACTACCTCTGCCGCAGTGCGGTGCCGGTCATCACGGAAGACTATCAATTTAACGAAGAAGATTAACTTAAAGGATTATTCATATGGCTACTGTAAAGACTGCATCTGTCTTGGCTTTCGAACGTAAATTGGCAAACTCCGATGCCATCATGTTTGCTGGTAACTGGCAACAACCTGAATGGACGCCGATTGCGATCCAAGAGAAAGCGGTGCGTGGCACGATTTCCAATCGTTTGAAAAATGCGATTGCCAGCGATCCGGCTAAACTGGATGCCGAAATCCAAAAGCCAAACTTGCAGCGTGTGGATGTCGCAGCATTGCCGTTCGACACTGATACTTTGAAAGTCAGCTTTACCCTGCGTGTGTTGGGTAATTTATCGCAGCCTTCGGTATGTAACGATCAAGATTACCAAGCCGAATTGGCGAAGGTGATCGAAGGTTATATCAAAGAGCATGGGTTTAAAGAACTGGCCGGGCGTTATGCTGAAAATCTGGCAAATGGTCGTTTCCTATGGCGCAACCGCGTTGGAGCCGATGAGATTGCTATTACCGTTAAGGGGAAGGAGAAAACCTGGCAATTTAACGCCAGCGATTACAGCCTGCGTACGTTTAGCCAACCGAAAGGCGATTTAGCGGAGTTGGCCAAGGAAATTGAACAAGGCTTGGCAGGGGAAAGCTTTGCTTTCTTTAGCGTGGAAGCTTGTGTGCGATTGGGCAAAGGACAAGAGATTTTCCCATCGCAGGAACTGGTATTGGATAGCAACAGTAAGAAAAGCAAGGTGCTGTATCAGGTGTATGATATTGCTGCCATGCACTCGCAGAAAATCGGCAATGCGTTGCGTACCGTCGATAGTTGGTACCCCGATGCGGGTGAGTTGGCGTTAGGGCCAATTGCGGTGGAACCCTATGGCTCAGTGACCAGCAGGGGGCAAGCCTATCGTCAGCCGAAACAAAAAATGGATTTTTATACGCTGCTGGATAACTGGGTGACTAAAGGGAAGGTGCCAGAAGTGGAGCAACAACACTATGTCATGGCCATTCTGATCCGTGGCGGCGTATTTGGCGAGAAAGGCGAATAAAGGGGCGACGTATGGATCATTACCTCGAGATTCGCGTGCTGCCGGATCCGGAGTTCTCAACGACGGAATTACTGGAAGCACTCTTTGCCAAGCTGCATAGGGCATTGGGCAACGAAGGCCAGGGAAAAATAGGCGTCAGTTTCCCCTCTGCCGGTAAAACACTGGGCGATAGGTTACGGCTACATGGCTCGCTAGCGGTGCTCACGGCCTTTGAGACTTTACCTTGGCGTAAAGGATTACGGGATTACACGGAATGTGGCGAAATTCTGCCAGTACCCGCCAATGTAAAATACCGTACAGTGCGACGAGTGCAGATCAAAAGCAGCGCAGAGAGATTACGTCGTCGTTCTGTTCGCAAGGGATGGGTGACTGAAGAAGAGGCTCGCCTGCGTATTCCTGACGCCGTTGAGAAACGCTCAGCGTTGCCATTTGTTTGTTTAAAAAGTCTATCCAGCGAGCAAACCTTTTTGTTGTTTATCGAACAGGGCAAGATTTGCGATAACGCAACAGGGGGGATATTTAGTGCTTATGGTCTAAGCGCAACAGCAACCATCCCGTGGTTTTAACCCTAATTTAGTGACTGATTCTAACCTATTGATTTTAAAAGTTGGCGTCAGTCATGTTTAGAAAAAGGTTTTTGCGTTAAGTGGCTTGATTCTATTTTATTAACAGTTAGTTACCGCTGGCATGTAACAGTTCACTGCCGTATAGGCAGCTTAGAAAAGGAACGTAGCCAGGAACGCGACGTATCCCCCGTTCACTGCCGTATAGGCAGCTTAGAAAACCGCCGCCACCGTCTGCTGTGGCCATTTCCTGTTCACTGCCGTATAGGCAGCTTAGAAACGAACCTTCAAGCACAGCCCAGAGGTCGCAAAGTTCACTGCCGTATAGGCAGCTTAGAAATTTGATTCTGATGCCGATAGCACGGATGGCCTGTTCACTGCCGAATAGGCAGCTTAGAAGGGTTTACCCCTGAGAAAGTTAGAGCGGCTTTCGCTCACTACCGCGCAGGTAGCTTAAACATTAACCTGGAAAGGGAGGCGCGTTGAAGGTCTCAATCTTCGCGTTTACGGAAATAATGTCCACAGTGGGGGCAGATCAGCGTGACGTTTTTTTTCACCTTGCTGCGATTTTGCGGCGAACTTTTTGCGCATTCAGGGCAGGTGACATCAACGGGGGCGTCACCGAATAGCTTAAAAGCATCAAAGAAAGACATCTTTTTCACCGGGTAGAGGTAGGAGGAGTTCAGTGTACCTTTATCGCTCGGTGATAGCTCCACATAGATTGGTAAACCACTGGTAGAGACGAAGCTAGCCGCACGCTAAAAAGGGAGTAACAAGTGGGATGACGGGTCAGGGGGAAGAAAAAAGCCCCGCAAAAAATGAGGGGCAAACACAACAACACCAGGGAAATCATTGATGATTAATCTGCTATTACTATATGTTTTTTGAGACGAGAGTTCATCAATAAATTGCTGCATTATTGCAACATTATAGTTAATTAATTTGTATGTATTTGGCTTTATTCATACATTTTGTGAATTTATTCGCTATTTGTGAGCAATAAGTCGGCATGCTGGTTATTTTTTGTTGAATTGATGGCTTGGGGGATGGTTTCTTGCTCCATCACTCCGTTCCGGACAGAATGTGACTTGAATCACATCGGCCAGATCCCCTATATTCCCCACCATAACGAAGTTGTCGTGTTGCGATGCAGCGGCGCAGAGAGTTTTACATTTGTCCGGAGTTGTTGATGGAGTTAACTACGCTTTTGCTTTACGTGATTGCCGTCAGTGCGGTGATGGTGACGCCTGGCCCGTCCATGCTGTTGGCGCTAAACAATGGTGCAATCCACGGTATGCGTATTGCCAGTTACGGTTTCCTGGGGGCGGTATTGGCCGATCTGTTGCTGATCGGCGCCGTCGGTTGCGGACTTGGGGCGTTGTTGCAGGCCTCTGAGCAGTTGTTTGCCGTGGTGAAATGGGGTGGTGCGTTATATCTGGTCTACCTGGCCTGGGTGCTGTGGCGAGCGCCGGTAAAGGCGTTGGCGGTAAACGCTAGCGCCGCCGCTGCGACCGGGAAAACGGCATTCCTGCGTTCCCTGATGGTCGGTTTGTCCAACCCTAAGGGCCTGCTGTTTTTCTCGGCCTTTCTGCCGCAGTTTATTCAGCCAGAAAAGCCGATCGCCATGCAATACCTGATCCTGGCATTGGTCAGCGCGATGATCGACTGCGTGATGATGACGATCTATGCCTACGGCGGCCGCCATGCGATGCGTAAATTCTCGGCGAACGTGATGCGCTGGGTAAACCGTAGCTGTGCTGGCATGCTTGGCGTATTGGCCGTAGGTGTTGCGCTTTATCGGCGTAGCGATGTGAGCTAGAGCCTATCGGTTAAATCAGCGGGCGCAGCATACTGCGCCGCTACTTGGCGAGAATGTCTAGAGTTTCAGGGAGCTTACCAGCTCCCTTTTTAATAGGTGACTGCCTGTGTTAGCAAAAGAGGACAGCTTAGGCATATGACCTACTGACGGATCTGCAGTTAACTCGCAGCCCGGATTGTTCCACGTCATAGCGGTATAGTTCGCATCTGATTGGTAGTAGTGCTGGTAGATGTGAAATATATGCACCACGGTAGTCACCGTTAATATAATCACCAACGCAATTAAAACGTAAGTGATTTTAATTTTGCTCAGAAAATTCTTTTTCTCTTTACGAGGTAATTCAGGCTCGCCCTGATTAATTGCGATCTCTTCAATGGCGACATCACTAGCTATTCTTAACCCTACTTTTGGTATGGTTTCTATGATGTTTTTATCAATACCCATGCTCTTGATGATCCGCCGTAGCGTGCTCAGGCATTGGTTGAGATTATTATTGCTGGCCTGTAGACCGTAATCATCCCACACTTTTTGCAGTAGCACTTCTCTCTCAACAATTTCTCCTTTATTTTTAATAAGAAAGGAGAAAAGTCGAGCTGCAGACGAGGAAATAGTGACGATTTCTTCCTGAAGTTCCTGATGATAAAAACCGACGCTATTCGGGCAGAAAAGGACATCTCCTTCGATGAGATATTGAGGCTTTGTCATGCTGATTCACTCCATGTCAGACAGTGTAATTAACTTAATTAACGTTAATCCTAAGTCTTATAATATTGTTTTTTTGTCGGTAGAGCAACAAAGAAGCAATATAAAATATAGTGTAACCAGCAAATTTCAGTTTAAAATCCGCTCTATTTCGTAACGGCAGTTATTAATATTAAGTAAATGGCCTGTAAAATATTAACCGGTATTTAATAAAAATTAAGATCGCTAACTTACTGATAATTTTGCTAAACAAAGGTTCTAACTAGTCCGACCTCTAAGAATCAGCCTAGTTAGAAAAATGTATCAATTTAAGTAACAGATTTGTGCGGAGGCAGCGATGAATTAAACCCCAATTCGATCGCGCAGAGTGTAGTAGGCAGCACCAATGGCGGTGAAGGGGATTTGCAGGTTACGGCCGCCAAAGAACGGCAGGTGCGGCAGTTTGGCAAAGGCGTCAAAACGTTCGGCATCGCCACGCATCAGCTCTGCTATCAGCTTGCCCGCCAGATGGGTGCAGGTCACGCCGTGCCCGCTGTAGCCTTGCATGTAGTAGACATTGTTTTCCAACCGACCAAACTGCGGCATGCGTGATAGCGTCAGCAAGAAATTGCCGGTCCAGCGGTAATCAATGCGTACGCCTTTCAGTTGCGGGAAAGTTTTCAGCAGCTTGGGGCGGATCAGGTTGTCGATATCATCCGGATCTCGGGCGCCATATACCACACCACCGCCGTACAGCAGTCGGTTATCACCGGTTAAACGGTAATAATCCAGTAGGTAATTGCAATCTTCCACGCAATAGTTTTGTGGGATCAGTGAGGCTGCCACTTCTGGAGCCAAGGGCTCGGTGGTGACCACTTGAGTCCCGCACGGCATACTACGTTTGGCCAGCCTTGGCTCCAGTTTATCGCCTAGATAGGCGTTCCCGGCCACGATCACGTAACGAGCGGTGACTTGGCCGTTGGCGGTGCTGACCACCGCGGGTTCTCCGTGACGAATATTGGTGACTGCGGACTGTTCGAATATCCGTCCTCCTTGTAGGCGAATGGCCTCGGCCTCGCCCAATGCCAGGTTGAGTGGATGAATATGGCCGCCGCTGTGATCGAGTAACGCGCCAACATAGCGATCGCTGCTGACCTCCTGGCGGATACGGTCGGCATCCAGCAGTTCAAGTTGCGTATTGCCGTAACGCTCCCAGTGCTGCTTTTGTTCGATCAGCGCGTGGTACTGCTTATTGTTCAGCGCGGCGAAGATCCCGCCGGGGCGATAGTCACAGTCAATGGCATAGCGCTTGATGCGGCTGCGGATAATCTCTGCGCCTTCAAACATCATGCTACCCAGCAGCTTGGCGCTTTCTGCACCGTAACGGCTTTCGATCACGTCGATGTCGCGGCTGTAGGAGTTGACCAGTTGGCCACCGTTGCGGCCGCTAGCACCAAAGCCGATACGGGCAGACTCCAGCACTACCACGTTATAACCGGCTTCGACCAGAAACAGCGCCGATGACAGGCCAGTGTAGCCACCCCCCACGATACAGACGTCACAGTCGATCGATTCATTCAACTGCGGATAAGGCTGATGGTCATTGGCCGTTGCCGCATAGTAGCTTTTTACGTGTTCAGTCATCATCAATTCCTTATTCCAGTGAAATCCAGGTGGTTTTCAGTTCGGTAAATTTATCCAGCGCATGCAGCGATTTATCGCGGCCGTTACCGCTTTGCTTGTAGCCGCCGAACGGTACGGTCATATCGCCGTCGTTGTAGTTGTTGACGAACACGGTGCCCGCTTTCAACTGGCGGGCCATGCGGTGTGCCCGTGACAGATCGCGGGTCCAGACGGCCGCACCCAACCCATATTCGCTATCGTTGGCTAATGCGAGTGCCTGTTGCTCACCGTTGAAGGTCGTGACGGCCAAGACAGGGCCAAAAATCTCGTCCCGCGCGACGTGCATCGCGTTATCCACTTGAGTGAGAATAGTAGGGCCGAGATAGCCGTGATGATCGCCTTGCGGATGAGCTCGCCCATCAAGGAACAGCGAGGCTCCCTGGCTCAAACCCTGTTCGATATAGCCGGTGACTTTTTCACAGTGCTGTTGGTCGATCAGCGTACCCATCAGCGTTTGCGGATCGAGCGGATTGCCCGGTGCGAAGGCTGCTGCATGTCGCTGCAACGCTTGTAGAAATGCCTGCTGAATACTTTCCTCTACCAGCAGGCGCGTACCGGCAATGCACACCTGGCCCTGGTTATAGAAGATCCCGGCCGCCGCGCCTTGCGCCGCCTTATCCAGGTCCGGGCAGTCGGCGAAGATAATGTTGGCGCTCTTGCCACCGGCCTCCAGCCACACGCGCTTCATGTTGGATTCACCGGCGTACTTCATCAACTGCTTGGCCACCTGGGTGGAGCCGGTAAAGGTGAGAGCGTCAACGTCGTTATGCAGTGCCAACGCCTTGCCCGCATCGTGGCCGAAACCAGGAATAATGTTCAGGACGCCATCGGGTAATCCTGCCTGCTGTGCCAAAGCGCCTAGATAAACCGCGGTGAGCGGTGATTTTTCCGAGGGTTTAAGCACTACGCTGTTACCGGCCGCCAGCGCCGGGCCTAACTTCCAGCAGGCTAACAGCAGCGGAAAGTTCCACGGCACGATGGCACCCACCACGCCGATGGGCTCCCGCTGGATGAGGGCGAGCGCATCATGGCCGGTTGGGGCAATTTCGCCATACACCTTGTCGATGGCTTCGGCGTACCAGCGGATACAGCGGATCGCCCCTGGAATATCGTCGCGCAGGCTGTGGCGGATGGGCTTGCCGGTATCCAGCGTTTCCAGCAGTGCCAGTTCTTCGCTGTGTTGTTCCATCAAGCTGGCGAGTTTGAACAACGTTGCCTTACGTTTGTCAGGGGAGGCTTGCGACCAGTCGCCGCGTTCAAACACCTCGCGAGCCGCCTTGACGGCCAAATCGATATCAATGTGGCTGCCACGGGCCATCTGTACCAGTTCACGAGCCCCGGCAGGATCCTGAATGCTAAAGGTTTCCCCTTCTGCCGACGGGAGGTAGCGGCCATTGATAAACAGCCGGTTTTCAATCTTCAGGGCCTGTGCCCGTTGTTGCCAATATTCCAGGTGGTGGAAGTCCATACCTTGCTCCGTTAATCAGAATGTCGTCGGCGTATGTGCGCTGATAATTCGGCAAATGCGCGCCGAGGTGTTGCTGAAACTATGGGGGATCGCGGTGTTGATGGCGTAGCTCTGGCCTGCCCGTAGGTGAAAGCTTTGCCCGTTGACCTGCAGCATCACTTCGCCTTCCAGCAGGGTGCCAATCTCTTCCCCCTGATGTTTGAGCCGTTCACCGGTGGTGGTGCCCGGATCGTAGGTTTCGATCATCATTGCCAGGGTGCGGTTGGGATCGCCGTTGTGGATCAGCTTCATCGAAACCCCCTGGCTGCCGATTTCGATCAGATGGTCATGGTCGATCACGATCTGCGGCTCATTCGGCTGTTCCGGTTCGGTAAAGAAAGCCGATAGCGACAGCCCATATACAGTCAGCAGCTTTTGCAGCGTACTGATGGCCGGGCTGACCTTGTCCTGTTCAATGGTGCTGATGGCGCTGTGCGTCAAGCCAGACAGTTCGGCTACCCGGCGCTGTGATAGCCCTAACTGCTGGCGGATCTGCGACAAGCGTTTCCCTGGAGCCAAGCTGACGTCGCTCATAGGCGTTTTTCCTTCTGATAGTGCTGACAGGCGTTAATAAATCCTTCGAACAGCAGACGGGACAGGGCGTATTCATCGCTGTTCCATTCAGGATGCCACTGCACCCCTAAGGCAAAGGGCTGATCGCGAATGCTGAGGGCTTCCACCAGGCCGTCGGCGGCATAGGCTTCAACACGCACGCTTGGGCCGAGGGTTTTGGCTCCTTGGCCGTGCAGGGAATTCACCCAGAATCGGTGGCAATCCGGCAGCAGCTGCGCCAGCAATCCTCCGTCTTGCACGGTAACTTCATGAGCCGGGGCATATTGCTGCTCCAGCGGCAGATCGTGATCTTCACGGTGCTCGAGTAGCTCGGGTTGTTCATATAAACGACGGTGTAGCGTACCTTGCGTCGCGACCACCAGCTCTTGCATACCGCGGCAAATGGCGAAAAGGGGGATGCGCCTGCTCAGTGCCTGGCCGATCAGCGCCAGGCTCAATTCATCGCGCCCAGGATCGGCGTCAGGCTCATCGCCGTTTTCACCATAAAGGTGCGGCTGCACATTACTGGGGCTACCCGGCAGCAGGATGCCGTCGAGGTGGGGCAGCAACTCTGCCAGCATTTCCGGCTCTGCCAGCGCGTGCGGCAGGGCGATCGGTAATCCTCCGGCAGCTAATACTGCATTTAGGTACTTTTCTTGCAAGGTCTGGGTGAGGTGCTGGTTTAACCTATACCTGCACATCACGACGCCGACGATTGGTCTGTTAAATATATTGCCCATGCTATCCCCTACAGGTTGTTCGAAATTATGACCGATAAGCCGTTTAATCGCCTTTTTTGTTCAATATTCACTAAATCTAGCAGTCGGATGGCCAATATTCAAACCAAAATTAACACTTGCAAAACATTTTTGTTGCATCTATGTTTCATTGGTGGACATTATATTGAGCAGGATGGTCAAAACATCGAAGCCAGTAAGTGTGAGAACCACAGACCAAACATAACGGCGGGTGAAACATGCAAACCAACATCGTAGAAGTCGAAAACTTTGTGCAACATAATGAAGAAAGGCGAAGTAGCACGTTCCAGCGCGAAGTGAAGAAGTATCTGGAACGTTATCCGTTAACCCAGCATATCGACGTGCTGCTGACCGATCTCAACGGCAGCTTCCGCGGCAAGCGCATTCCGGTGAGCGGGTTGGGTAAACTGGAGAAGGGCTGTTACTTCCCAGCCTCGGTGTTCGCGATGGATATTCTTGGCAACGTGGTGGAAGAGGCGGGTTTGGGGCAGGACATGGGTGAGCCGGACCATATTTGTGTGCCGGTAGCCGGAACCCTGACGCCATCGGCGGCCGATCCGCAATATCTGGGCCAGGTACTGCTCACCATGCTGGATGAAGATGGTACTCCCTTTGACGTTGAACCGCGCAATGTGCTGAACCGAGTGTGGCAGCGTTTGCGTCAGCGCGGGTTATTCCCCGTAGTAGCGGTAGAGTTGGAGTTCTATCTCATCGATCGCCAACGCGATCCGGAAGGTTATTTGCAACCCCCTTGCGCCCCCGGCACCCAGGAACGTAACACCCAGAGCCAGGTCTATTCGGTAGATAACCTCAACCACTTTGCCGACGTGCTGAGCGAAATCGACGAACTGGCTCGCCTGCAAGGGCTCCCGGCCGACGGTGCGGTAGCGGAAGCGTCACCGGGCCAGTTTGAGGTTAATCTACATCACACCAATGATGTATTGCAGGCCTGTGACCATGCCCTGGCGTTAAAGCGGCTGGTACGCATGGTGGCAGAGAAACACCATATGCATGCAACCTTCATGGCTAAGCCTTACGAGGAACATGCGGGCAGCGGTATGCATGTGCATATCAGCATGCTGGACAAGCAAGGTAACAACGTCTTTGCCGATGCGGATGGCGAAGACTCCGCGTTGTTGAAGCAGGCGCTGGCTGGCATGATCGCCTTGATGCCTGCCTCTATGGCGCTGCTGGCTCCTAACGTTAATGCTTACCGCCGCTTCCAGGCGGGGATGTACGTTCCTACCCAGGCATCCTGGGGCCATAACAACCGCACCGTAGCGTTACGTATTCCCTGTGGCGATCGCGACAGCCACCGCGTGGAGTATCGCGTGGCGGGTGCCGATGCCAATCCTTATCTGGTGATGGCAACCATTCTGGCCGGGATTGTCTACGGCCTCGACACTCAGTTACCGCTGCTTGAGCCAGTCACCGGCAACGGGCTGGAGCAAGAGGGGCTACCTTTCCCGATCCGCCAGAGCGATGCGCTGTATGAGTTCGAACACCAGCCGGTGCTCAATGCGCTGCTGGGCGAACGTTTCAGCCACGTCTATCTGGCCTGTAAGACCGATGAGCTGCAGCAGTTTGAGCGGCTGATCACCGAAACCGAAATCGAGTGGATGCTGAAAAACGCCTGACGTCCTCAGCCCGATCCTACCGCGCGCCGGCGCATTCCCGCGGGCTACCTGTGGCCTGGCGAAGCCGTGCGCGACGGTGATGACTTCTTCCAACTTGGCGTACAGGACGCCGGTGAGGAATAACCCAATGACGATAAGTGCCATCGACGATAATGGCGCGGGCAAACCGCAACTGCGCAAGACATTGAAACTGTGGCAAGTGGTGATGATGGGCCTGGCCTATCTGACGCCAATGACGGTGTTTGACACCTTCGGTATCGTTTCTGGCGTGACAGACGGGCACGTTCCGGCGTCCTACCTGTTGGCATTGGCCGGGGTGCTGTTTACCGCCATCAGCTATGGCAAGCTGGTGCGCCAGTTCCCGACCTCGGGCTCGGCTTACACCTACGCGCAAAAGGCTATCAACCCGCACGTGGGGTTCCTCGTTGGCTGGTCATCGCTGCTGGATTACCTGTTTTTGCCGATGATCAATACGCTATTGGCCAAAATCTATCTTACGGCCCTGTTCCCAGAGGTTCCGCCGTGGGTCTGGGTGGTAGGCTTTGTGATCCTGATCACCGCGATCAATCTGAAAAGCGTCAGCCTGGTGGCAAACTTCAACACCCTGTTTGTGGTGGCGCAGGTGGCGATTATCGTGGTGTTTATCTTCCTGGTGGTACGAGGGTTGCACAATGGCGAAGGGGTTGGCCAGGTGTGGAGTCTGCAACCCTTTATCAGTGAAAACGCCCATTTATTGCCGATTATTACCGGCGCCACCATCCTGTGCTTTTCGTTTCTGGGTTTTGACGCCGTCACTACGCTGTGTGAAGAAACGCCCGATGCCGCCCGTGTGATCCCGCGCGCTATCTTCCTTACTGCACTCTATGGTGGGGTGATCTTTATCACCGTGTCGTTCTTTATTCAGCTGTTCTTCCCGACGCTGGAGCGTTTCAAACAGCCTGATGCGGCACTGCCGGAAATCGCGCTGTATGTGGGCGGCAAGCTGTTCCAGTCGATCTTCCTGTGCATCACCTTTATCAACACCCTGGCTTCTGGCCTGGCTTCCCATGCCAGCGTGTCCAGGCTGCTGTATGTGATGGGGCGCGACAATGTGTTCCCGGAAAAATTCTTTGGTTACGTGCATCCTAAATGGCGCACGCCAGCGCTTAACGTGCTGCTGGTTGGTCTGGTGGCGTTATCGGCATTATCCTTCGACTTGGTGACGGCGACCGCCCTGATCAACTTTGGCGCGCTGGTGGCCTTTACCTTCGTCAACCTTTCGGTGATCAGCCACTTCTATATTCGACAAGGGCGCAACAAGAGCTGGAAAGACCGCTTCCATTACCTGATCCTGCCGCTGGTGGGTGCGTTGACGGTAGGGATCTTGTGGCTGAACCTGGAAAAAAGCTCCCTGACCATGGGGCTGCTGTGGGCGGCGCTCGGGTTTGGCTATCTAGCCTATCTTACCCGTCGTTTCCGCCAGCCGCCGCCGCAGTTGGAGCGCCAACCTCAGCAGTAAAGGCATGGGCGCAACGTTGCGCCCTTTCTTTTTCCCTGGTAGGGCAGTAGAGTAAAAAATCGTATAAAAATAACCAATTGGATCCTACGCTAATGCCTCCGTTGTCTGCTTCCCATAAAGCTACCTTGCTCGGCCTGCTGGCCATTGTGTTATGGAGCAGCGTGGTTGGCCTGATCCGCAGCGTCAGCGAAGGGTTGGGGGCGGTCGGCGGGGCGGCGATGATCTATAGCGTGGGCACGCTGTTTCTGCTGGGGGTGATGGGCATTCCCAAGCTGCGCGAGTTCCGCCGTTCCTATCTGATCCTCGGCAGTCTGCTGTTTGTGCTGTATGAGATTTGCCTCTCGCTGTCGCTGGGCTATGCCAACAACCGTATGCAGGCCATTGAGCTGGGGATGATCAACTACCTTTGGCCCTGTTTTACCGTGTTGATGGCCATTCTGTTCAATGGGCAAAAGGCCAAATGGTGGGTGGTGCCTGGTTTGTTGCTTTCCCTGTTCGGGATTGGCTGGATCATGAGTGGCAGCGGCGGTTGGTCACCGGCACAAATGCTGGCCAACGTGCGCAGTAATCCGTTGAGTTACGGGCTGGCATTCAGCGGTGCGGTGATTTGGGCCATCTATTGCAACGTGACCAAGAGGATCGCCCAGGGCAAAAACGCGGTAGTGCTGTTTATCTCGCTGACCGCGCTGGCGCTGTGGCTGATATATCCTTTCAGTAATGAAAGCGGCATGCACTTTAGCCTGCCGGTTGTGGTGGCGTTGCTGTGCGTGGGGACGGCGATGGGGGCTGGCTATGCCGCTTGGAACGTCGGGATCCTGCATGGCAATATGACGCTGCTGGCGACCGTATCTTACTTTACCCCGGTATTGTCATCGGTGTTTGCCGCCGTGGTACTCAGCACCGCGCTGACCCTCAACTTCTGGCAAGGGGTGATGATGGTCACGCTAGGATCGCTGATTTGCTGGCGGGCCACCCGCGCCGACTGAGGCCTATTTTTTACCTGCGCAGGCGGCAGAATAATGAATTTCGAGCTAATCTCAAGGTAAGTGTTCTGCCAGAAGGAACGGGAAAATGAGAAAAGATATTCAATTTATTCAGCAGCCAGCGCTAAATGGCCATAGTTTCAGCACCGGCGATATCGTTCGCCTGACCACCGCTAACCTGCCGCATGAATACCAGTTGGATGTGATGATCCTGCGCCGTGACGATAAGCTGATCCACGGCTCGGTAGTCGTGGCCTCGCCGAAAGTCGATATCCCGGTCAGCCAATGGGAAATTGCCACGGGTGATGAGGTGATATTCCGGCAAGAGAACATTGCCAAGGCCGTACCCGGAGCCCGCTGAAAAAAAACCAACGGGTTCGCCATATAAGGGGGCCGTATCCTGCGCCCGCCTGCCACTAAGCCGACATAAGCGTCGGCTTTTTTACGCGCTTTTTAACCCCAGGTTAAAATTTGGTGTTGTACACCAAGACACCAAAAATCGTCATTTGAAACTTATCGACATGATGAAAATCACATCAAAAATGTTTTGTACTGCAATTTATTTTAAAAAATGAGAACGCAATCGATTACGCGATGGTAAAATGCCTGACTGGATCACAGATTATTACAGTGAGAGCTTTCTATAATGCGCACGGCTAACGGCAATAGGTAACCGTTCGTTTACAGCAGGCGTCGCCAGACACATATCATTCCAACGGGCAGGGAATTGGCCCACTCAGCATGTGGTAATAAAATGAAGAAAATAGCTCTCGCAGCAGGTGTGCTTCTTTCCGCGTCTTTCAGCCCCGCTTCCATGGCGGCAGAAAGCAAAGACAGCCAGTATCTTTCAGACTGGTGGCATCAGAGTGTCAACGTAGTAGGCAGCTACCATACCCGCTTCGGGCCGCAGCTGAACAATGACGTGTATCTGGAGTATGAAGCCTTTGCCAAGAAAGACTGGCTGGATTTCTATGGCTACGTGGATGTGCCAAAGTTCTTCGGCACCGGTAACACGCCAAACCGTGGTATCTGGGATAAAGGTTCACCGCTGTTTATGGAGATCGAACCGCGCTTCTCCATCGATAAACTGACCGGCACCAACCTGGGCTTTGGGCCGTTCAAAGAGTGGTATTTTGCCAACAACTACATTTACGACATGGGGCGTAACAACGCCTCCCGTCAAAGCACCTGGTATATGGGCCTAGGCACCGATATCGAAACCGGTCTGCCGATGAGCCTGTCGATGAACATTTATGCCAAATACCAATGGCAGAACTATGGTGCATCCAACGAGAACAGCTGGGACGGCTATCGCTTCAAGGTGAAATATTTTGTGCCGTTGACCGAAATGTGGGGCGGCAACCTGAGCTATATCGGTTTCACCAACTTTGACTTTGATTCCGATCTGGGCAGCGACAACTTCGTGGTGGATGGCCGTCAGGCACGTACCAGCAACTCTATCGCCTCCAGCCACATTTTGGCGCTGAACTACGATCACTGGCATTACTCTTTCGTGGCACGTTACTTCCATAACGGTGGTCAATGGAATGATGGGGTGGACATCGGTACGCCGCAGGGGCCAATCAAGTCTACCGGCTGGGGTTACTACCTGGTTGCCGGTTATAACTTCTGATTTTTCGTGGTATCAGAAACAGGAAACCCCGCGTTGGCGGGGTTTTTTTTCATCATTATGGCTAACTTTCCGCGGGTAAATGTTTAACCGGCATAACCAATTTACCTTTGATAACGTAGCACTCATTGTCGATCCACTTGAGGATTTGCTCACGGCTGACACCTTCAAATTGCGCATAGCGATAAATATCACCATTGAAGTGCAGCTGGATGTACTCCATCAACGTCATGTGCATGGTTATAACTCCTAAACGCCCAGAAATAGCGGTTTCGCCACGCTGAGTGGTTGAGCTTTTCAAGGCCTAAAGGTAAATTATTCGCAACAAAACAGCAACAAAAAAGACTAAAAAGTGGCGTTATAGTAGCGAAAAGTAGTAAAAGAAATCCCGCACGGGACGGCGGGAAATTGAGTAGTATCATTTATCGATGACATAAGATGGGTTTTGAGGTGCAACGAAAAAGAGCAGGTTTACTCATTTCTGTGGCCGACTAAAATTACTGGATGGCTTATTTTGCCGCAAGAAAAATCTACGGCATTTACTCGGATATCATGAGTAGTTTTGCGCGTGAACAATTTTTTGCCTGATAGCCACGATCTGTTTTTTAATAATTGGTGTGAATGATATGTCGGGCTGATAGGCGGGCGCAGCATGCAGCGCCCCGTCATGGCACGGCGAACCTTTACGCTCGGGCGCAGATGTTCTTTTTGAACGTGAGTACACGGCTGCGGCTGGCGATCAGATCGACCTGGTAACCCCGGAAATACAGACAAAACCGATTCAGGTTGGGCCCATCGTTGCTTTCAACCAATATCCTCCCATCCCCCAGCGAACTTAGGGTGCCGGTTTGCACCGCCGGGCCGACCCCGATGTGGATCTGGTTGCCGCAAATTTCAAACGCGGTGCGGTATTGTGGATGATACCAGTGCCCTTGAACCTGCTTGAGACAAACCGTTTCGCTAGCGACCGGCAGAAAGCGGCGTGCAACGTGGCCAACTTCACCTTCTATGGCTTCACCTGTCCACTTAAGGCGCATTGGCTGATGGGCCGAGAGCGATACTGCATAACCGTCTTCACTTTGATACAGCGGTTCGTTGGAGCCCAGATAGGCCACGTTGCCCCCTTTAACTTCCAACCAATAGGGTTCCGCCCGGGTGGCGTAGATGCCATCTGGGATCGCCGTGCTGCGTTGGGGCAGCGGTTCGTTCAACAGCGCCGCCATCACCTGTAAAATGATGGCAAAGCTGTCACAATCTTCACGGTTGGCGACCAGCAGGGCACCTGCTTGCCGGTCAGGCGCTAGCAGAAAATAGGTCTTATAACCGGCATGAGAACCGCCATGGCCGAGCAATATCTGGCTGCCAAGCGGCGTTTGCGCCAGCCCTAGTCCGTAACGGCTGACTTGGCCCTGGCTGAGCCGACGCGGGGCACTTAGCTGCGTCAGGACCCCTTTGCCAGGGCCGTTATTGGCCAGCAGGCATTGCAACCAGCGGGTGAGGGCGTTGGCGCTCCCTGTCAGGCTGCCAGAGGCGGAGAGATGCAAGCCGGCGCTGGTCTGTTGCCAACCATTGGCCGTATGCCAATAGCCGGGAGCTAGCCCAGACACCACATCAAACCAGCTTTCGGGTGCTTGTAGTTGTACGTCCAGAGGGCGGGCCAGATGCTGCTGAACCAGATCATCAAAAGCGTACCCTTTAGTCTTCAGCGCCGCTTCTACCAGGCGGTAGCCGGTATTGGTGTAGGTGATCTCACTGCCTACCGGGTAGTTGAGCCGGGTTAAACCATGGATAAACTCCATTACTGGCTGGGCCTCACTGACGGTGTTGACCGAGACGCCAAGCAGCCCCAGCGTTTGCCGAATATCGGGTAGCCCGCTGGTCATGTCCAAAGCCTGGCCAACCGTCACCTCCGCCAATTGTCCCTGCAATTCGGGCAGTAGACTGCCAAGGCGATCGTCAAGCTGCAGAGCGTTATCGGTGGCATTAAGCGCCAGCGCGGCAAAAATATGTTTGGTGATGGAGGCATAGCGCACCACGGTATCAGCAGTGAAAGGATCGCGGCGTGCCAGATCGGCCAGCCCAGCACACACCACTGCCTGGGTGTTATCAGTGTCAAACAGGGTGATAGCCCCACCGGGTTGGCCTGCGGTTTGCCAGCCTGCCAACAGTTGAGCGGCGGTTGCCTGTGCGGCGCGCCAGTTTAGCGGGGTGTCAGACATAGTTTCCTCCTGAGATAACGAACGCCACACATCACCGTGGCCGACAACACACGAGTGTCTACCACAGCCACGATAGAGACGTGGATGGCGGGTAAGGCAAGGGTGGTCTTTCAATCCCTGATCTCTGGCCAGCAACGGGTGGGCATGGGATGAAAGAGGCCCAATTGTGGCGCAAGGCAAAAGTCACGGGCCGCTGTTTTGTGCGCTGTTCAGACCAGTGGGCAACCTTTCCATCAAAATTGGGATGCAGTGCTCAAATCGTCATGGAAGGGTATGAAAGACAGGAGGGGATATCGGTGAGGGCAAGATTGACTCCGGCGCAATAGCGGCACCGGAGTTGTGGCGGATTAGCGTTGTTGCTCGCCCCAGGCCAGCATGCTTTCTATCATCTGCTGCAACAGGCGTTGTAAAGGTGCTGCACGGGCGGCATCAAACTCAAATGTCTGCTCGGACATATAGTTCACCTGCGCCAGCTCCAGCTGCACCGCGTGCTGGTTTTCCTGCGGTTGACCATAGGCACGGGTAATGTAGCCCCCTTTAAAGCGCCCGTTGAGCACGTGGCTGAACTGCTGTTGTTGCTGACAACAGGTGACCAGCCTGTCACTCAGTGAAGAAGGGCAGCTTTCACCCCCGTTGGTGCCCAGGTTGAGATCGGGTAGCTTGCCGTCGAACAGGCGCGGTATCACGGAGGCGATCGAGTGGGCGTCAAACAGTAAGGCGTAACCGTGTTGGGCTTTTAGCCGTGTCAGCTCATTCTGTAGTTGCTGATGGTAGGGCTGCCAGATGTTCTGCAGGTATCCGGCCCGTTCTTCGTCTGAAGGGGCGGCGTCTGGCAGAAAACTGGGGCGGCCATCGAACAACACATCCGGAAACAGACCGGTGGTGGCAGTGGTGTAGAGCGGTTTGTCATCTGCCGGCCGGTTGAGGTCAATCACCAGGCGCGAATAGTTACCCACCAGGATGCTGGCACCCATGGCACGGGCAAAATCGTACAGCCGTGGAATATGCCAGTCGGTGTCTTGCAGGGGGCGGGCCTCATCGGTGAGCCCTTTCTCAACCGCTGGCGTCAAGCGGGTACCTGCATGGGGAATACTGATCAACAGCGGCAGCTGGCCGCTCTGGAACTCGAAAGGATCGCGAATCATCATTTACGGACTTCTCCTCGGAAAATCACCGTGCAGGGCAGTTGGCCGCCCAACCAGTAAGCCAGCTCTGCCGGGCGTGCCAGCGGCCAGTGAACAAAATCGGCCACTTTGCCCACTTCCAGTGAGCCGTGGGTTTCCTGCAGGCCCAGAGCCTTGGCGGCATGCAGCGTGACGCCTGCCAGCGCTTCTTCCGGTGTAAGACGGAACAGGGTGCAAGCCATATTAATCATCAGACGCAGCGATAGTGCGGGTGAGGTGCCAGGGTTGGCATCACTGGCAATGGCCATCTTGACGCCGTGTTTGCGGAACAGCTCAACCGGTGGGCACTGCGTTTCTCGTAACAAGTAGTAGGCCCCCGGTAACAGTACCGCCACGGTTCCGGCCGCTGCCATCGCCATTGCATCTTGTTCGGTGGCATATTCCAGGTGATCGGCGGAAAGGGCATGATGCCGTGCCGCCAATGTGCTGCCACCCAGAGCCGAAAGCTGCTCCGCGTGCAGTTTCACCGGCAGGCCAGCTTGTTCTGCGGCTGCGAAAACCCTCTCAACCTGCTCAGGGGAGAAGGCCAGATGTTCGCAAAATGCGTCTACTGCATCTGCCAGGCCTGCTGCTGCGGCTTCAGGGATGATGGTACTGCACACCAGGTCGATATAGTCGTCGCTGCGTCCGGCATATTCCGGTGGCAGGGCATGAGCGGCCAGGCAGGTGGTTTTCACTTCGACAGGTAATATTTCTGCCAGACGACGTGCGACACGTAGCATTTTCAATTCGCTTGCCAGCGTTAAGCCGTAGCCGGATTTGATTTCTACGCAGGTGACACCCTCTGCCAGCAATGGCCGCAGGCGGAACAAGGCTTGTTCCAGCAACAACTCTTCTTGTGCATCGCGCGTGGCCTTGACCGTGGAGATAATCCCTCCGCCCTGAGCGGCAATCTCTGCGTAGCTTACCCCGTTTAGTCGTTGTTCAAACTCACCACTGCGGTTACCGCCAAACACCAGGTGCGTGTGGCAATCCACCAGGCCAGGGGTGATGATGCCACCGTCAAGCTTCACCGTTTTGGTCGCGGCCAAGGCAGGCATGGCGGCCTGTTCACCCATCCAGACAATCTTGCCTGCGCGTACGGCGATCGCCCCGTTGCTGATGATGTGATACTTGCCGTCACGCATGGTGACGATATCGGCCCCGTGCCACAGGCTGTCGCAGTGGATCTCAGACGTCATGGTGTTCCCGCTCCCACATGGTTGTATATACAATTAAAAACAACCTAGCGCATTCGCCGGGCTGCGACAAGAGAGGGGACAAAGATTTGTTACCGAGATGTGATGAAACGCGAAAAAGGCAGGGTTTAACGTCACTGGAATCGACCGTAGGGGGGCGTTGCACGCTGCGCCCCCTTGGTAGCACGTTCGTTTTACATCAAACCTGATTGGTAAAGCGGCCAAACAGCTGATAGCGGCTGCCTGGATAGAGCAGGCGGGCAGAGGTCACCACCATTTTGCCAGACCAGGTGCGACGATGGATCAGCAGGCCTGGCTCGTGGTCTTCCAATTGCAGCAGTTCGCGCTCCTGCTTGGTTGGCACCACGGCTTCGACAATATGTTCACCTGCGGTCAGCGGAGCGGACTGGGTCAGGTAAATATAGGGCGTGACCCGATCGAAATCCTGCTTCATATAATCTGGGGCCGCCAGCGGATTGACGCAGCGATCTTCCACCTGCACCGGCACGTCATTTTCATAATGCACAATCTGCGAGTAGAACAGCTGCTGGCCCGGCGGGATCCCCAATGCCGTCGCCTCCTCTGCGCTGGCCGGGCGGGCGGTCAGCTGCAAAATTTTACTGCTGTGGCGGTGCCCTCGGGCGGCGATCTCATCGGCGATATTATGCACTTCCAGCAACGCGGTGTGTGCCTTGGCCTCGGCCACGAAGGTGCCAACGCCCTGCATGCGGATCAAAAAGCCCTCGCTGGTCAATTCACGCAAGGCCCGGTTGATGGTCATGCGGCTGACGCCCAGCTCGCTGACCAGTTCACTTTCCGAGGGAACGCGTTGGTGCGGCTGCCAGTGGCCCGCACGGATTTGGCTTACGATGGCCTGTTTGACCCGTTGATAGATCGGGGCGGGGGTTTCGCTCATTGCTGCAGCCAGCTGCAACACGGTCTGTTGATCTACCACGACGTTAACCTCGTCAAATAAAAAAATAATAACACCAGTTTACTGTTGATGTTGAAGATATGTATATGTATATACAAGTAAGCGTCCGTTCACCAGATGAATGAAACTGGTTTACAAATTTTTTACCTGCGCGGCGTGACAGTCGTGCGTTCTTAGCCGTTACACCTACTTTGGAATACTGCTATGCCTGCTTATTTTGCCTCTCGCGCACTGCTTCCGACCGGTTGGGCCCATAACGTACGGCTTGAAGTCGATGCTCACGGCCAATTGGCCCAAGTGACCCCCAATACTGACTCAGACGGCTGCCTGCGTCTGCACGGCGACGTGGTGCCGGGCATGCCGAACCTGCACTCTCATGCCTTCCAGCGCGCGATGGCGGGGCTGGCGGAAGTCGCGGGCAACCCACAAGACAGCTTCTGGACCTGGCGCGATCTGATGTATCGCCTGGTTCAGCGCTTAACCCCGGAGCAGGTTGGGGTTATCGCCCGTCAACTGTATATCGAAATGCTCAAGGGCGGCTACACCCAGGTTGCCGAGTTCCATTATCTGCATCACACACCGGAAGGAAAAGCTTACGCCGACCGGGGCGAGATGACAGGTCGCCTCAGTGAGGCAGCGCTTCAGGCAGGCATTGGCATGACCCTGTTGCCGGTGCTTTACAGCTACGCCGGGTTTGGTGCTCAGCCTGCGCAAGCGGGGCAACGGCGCTTTATTCAGAGTGCGGAGAGCTACCTCGAACAGCAACAGGTGATAGCCCGCCAACTGGCAGGCCAGCCATTGCAGAATCAGGGGTTATGTTTCCATTCGCTGAGGGCGGTTGAACTGGGGCAGATGCAGCAGATCCTGGCGGCCTCTGACCAGGCCTTGCCGGTACATATTCATATCGCCGAGCAGCAAAAAGAGGTCAACGACTGCCTGGCCTGGAGCGGTCAACGCCCGGTGGCCTGGCTGTATGAACATTTGCCGGTGGATAGCCGCTGGTGTCTGGTGCATGCCACTCATCTGGATCGTGAGGAGCTTGAGCAACTGGCTCGCAGCAAAGCGGTAGCCGGATTATGCCCGACTACCGAGGCCAACCTGGGTGACGGCATTTTCCCAGGCGACAGTTATTTGCACCACCAGGGGCGCTGGGGGATCGGTTCGGACAGCCATGTTTCCCTAAACGTGGTGGAAGAGTTACGCTGGTTTGAGTATGGGCAGCGGCTGCGCGATCAGCGCCGTAACCGCCTGACCACGCCAGAGCAACCCGCTGTGGCAGACGTGCTTTATCAACAGGCACTACGGGGCGGTGCTCAGGCCTGTGGTACGGCAATTGGCAAGCTGGCGGTAGGCTATCGTGCGGACTGGTTGGTGCTGGATGGTGAGGACCCGTATCTGGCATCTGCGCCTGATGCCTCTATCCTCAACCGCTGGTTGTTTGCCGGGGGCAAAGAGCAGATCCGCGACGTATTTGTTGCAGGCCGGCAGGTGATTGAGCAGGGGCGTCACGCGTTGCAACAGCAAAGCAGCGCTGAGTTCCTACAGGTGCTGAAAACGTTCCAACAGGAGGCGTGATGAAACTGAACCGTTTCGATTTTGCCGAGCTGCCGGTGAGCCCTTGGCGTAATGGCGGCGGAGAAACTCGCGAAATTACCTGCCAACCGCCGGGCAACACCGAATTCGGCTGGCGTGCCAGCATTGCTACCATCGCGCAGAATGGGCCTTTCTCGGCCTTTAACGGCATTGACCGGTCCATCACTTTGCTGGAAGGCGATGGCGTACATTTGTTCAGCGAAGGCCTGATCGATCACCGGTTGCAGCGCATCGGTGAGCCGTTTGCTTTCTCTGGGGATGTGTCGCTAGAGGCCAGATTATTGGGCGGCAGCAGCCAGGACTTCAACATCATGACGCGGCGTGGTCACTACCAGGCGCAGGTGCAACGCATTGCTGAAACCATCGGGCTATCGCTACAGCATGCCGGTGTGTTGTATGTGCTGCGAGGGCAATGGCAGTTGCCAGACGGCAAGTTGCTGGCCGCACGACAGGGTTGCTGGTGGCTACCAGGGGATGGCCCGCTAAGGCTGGTGGCTCAGGGCAATGATGCGCGGGCCTTATGGGCCGATATCGTGCCTGCCACGCTGTTATAGGGGGCTGTAGGCCGAGCCTGCGCATTCTTTGTCACCAATCTGGACTATTCCGATTACTCTGCCAGGGCTGACGTGAGAATATAACACCAAGAGAGGCCGGGCTTGCATACCTTGGGCTCTTACAGGATCGCCAACCATTTCGGTTGGCGATTCACTTTCCCTCTTTCAGCATGTTGATCGCTGCACCGATCAGGATGCGCTGCTCGATATCGTGGCTTTCCGCCAGATGCTGCGCCAACTGCCTGGACAGGCTCTCCACCGACAATTCCTCGCCTCGATGACGCAACTGCATCACGCTGTCGCCAATCAATCGGGCAACCTCATCCCATACTGGTTTGATCTCCTGTTCCGAGAACTTCATCGCTAACCTCGGCTGGGTGATTTTTGCTCAATGTAGCAGTTGCCAACCGGCTACGCCAGCCGTCAGGCCATAGAGAAAATAAAACCGGAAGTATAAAAATTATCCCATCAGTGTTTCTTCTGGTTTTTATATTCAATACTGGATTGGTCAAATCAACGAGAGGGGCGCAACCATGAAATTGGTCGAACAATTAGCGGCTTATTATCAACTTAGCCGAGATGCCGAAGTGAAAAACCGCTGGTGCCGTTGGTGGCTACCACAGGGGGAGGCCCGCATCGCCTATTTGCGTGAGCTGTTGGAGCCAGTGGCCAAAGCGCCTCCTACCCGAGCGGGAGAGGCGGTTAACAAAATGCAGGATTAGCCGAAGACGATAGCTGCCCAGCGCAATAGCAGCAGGGCCAGACAGATCAGCACCAGGATCACAAACATTTTCCAGTGCTTGGTACGCATACGCTTGGTTGGCAATTCGGGGTTCCTTATTTTTCTTTAGACGCAGAGGTACCAACTACCCAGAGCGATGAGGATGATGGCTATAACTGTGATGATTTTCAGTAAATCACTGAAGGTGTCATCGGGATCTTGCTCTGCCTGGTTCATTTTATTGCCCTGGCAGGTTGGCTGCCATTGAGGACATGTTGATCCACAGTATGAATGCTGCACTGCGATACGCACAGAACTTTACCGTAAAGTCAGGTAAAAAGCAGGGGCTGCGAGCCGGTGCGGCAACGTGATGGATGCAGACGTGAGGGAATACGGTGTAATATTGCCTGAGCACCTGTGACTCAATCAATAAAGGTAAAGCAATGGCCATTCCTGAAAAGTATGAAAATGTAGAACGTTGGGCGTTTGGTGATACCGAACAGCAGGCGGATGAGTTGGTGAAGCTGGTGCTGGATGGCGTCAAAACCGCCACCTGTTCCAATCTGGATGGCGAAGGTATTCCGCAGCCTGGCGATGTCTTTGTGGTGGTGGACGGCAAGAATGAGCCGGTGTGCGCCATTGAGCTGACGAAGGTGGATATGAGCACCTATGAGCAAGTGGATGCTGCTCATGCTCTGGCTGAGGGGGAAGGCGATCGCTCGCTGGATTACTGGCGCAAAGAGCACAAACGCTTCTTCGAAGAGTATGAACTGTTCTCACCGGATATGACGCTGGTGTTGATGCATTTCAAGGTTATCGAAAAATTCTGAGTGATGTCTCAGCCTGAAGTGCCCTACGTGTGCCAATGGGCGACGCCAGAGCTGGCTGCCGATCTGATTGCCGGGCGTGCCACGTTGGCGGATGATGCCAACTGGGTGCTGAGCGGGGCGGCCAGCCAGGCGGAATATGTCGAGTGGGCCAACCACGTGTGCGGCATGGCCTGTCTGAAAATGGTGCTGACGCACCGGGATGGCACGGCGCCGCCCTTGCTGGAGCTGGCACGCCGCAGCATGCCTTACGGGGCCTATGTGCGCGACGGCGAACGGATCAAGGGGCTGATTTATGCGCCCTTTGTGGTGTTTGTGCGTGAACAGTTTGCGCTAACGGCAGAGGTGCGAGTCAATCTCGATGAACGTCAGTTGCCGCAGTTGCTGGAGCAACACCGCTATTTTATCGCCTCGGTGCATCCGAGTATCCGGCAGCCAGCGGCACAGCCGCCAGCGCGGGGTGGGCATCTAGTGTTGGTGTTCGCTGCAGATCGGCATAGCGTTACCTTTCATAATCCTTCCGGTGATAGCCTTGCCAGTCGCCAGAAGGTGACAATGTCACTGGCAGATTTTGGCCGCTTCTTTGCCGGGCGCGGTATCGCCATCGTATAAAACAACGTGCCGTGCCCAATGGGAACACGGCGCGTCCTTTCTCCTGAACCTCTCTACTCCAGCCGCATCACCCAGGCATCCGCATGTCGATCGTAATGCTGTTTGTACAGCAGCGACTGTTGGCCATCCAGCATAGCCGGAATACTGGTGTGCTCGTCCCAACCGTCTAGCTGCATGCACAGGTCGGGGTCCGATTTGCAGGGGATCGCCAGGGTGCTTTTCCCTTCGGCGTGTTCAGATGCTGGCGTTAAATGCGCGTCATCAACCTCGAAGCTGCCTATTTTCACGACGGTTTTGCCCATTGGAACTCCTTGCTGAAACTAGTGGTATGAGGTGTGACCAGTTGTGACCACCCAATAAGCATAGACAAACAGGCGAAAAAGTCACAAAAAAAGTAGCCATTGGTCCGCGGGACGCTGCCGTGGCACTAGACCCAACCATCAATGCTTACTTAATAGTCACGATAAATATTAACGTTCCTCACTATCGCACTCCTTAACAATTTTAAAGTCGAGGTATAGCGCGCTTTGCTGGAGTAAAGTTTGTTAATAACATGGAAAATGGTTTTTTATTCTTATTTCATTCAAAGCAGATAAATTCCGCTTAAGCTAAATTTATTAATCTATATTTAACCACGATAGCCTGTTTCATCAGGTTGTTACCGTCAGGGTTCCCTTGCAAAAAAACAGAACCCGGCTTGAGCGTCTTCCTTTGGCAGTTTTTGGCAGTGCGTGAGTCCACCAGAGAATTTCCATACGCAACCTGGTTGCATGAATACACATCGGTGTAAGTTGTTATTGGGAGTTATCATGGGCGAAAAAAAACGTTTATTACTGGCCTTGTTGGCTGCTGCAACCTTGACGTTGGCTTCTGGTGTGCAGGCGGCGGGGACCTTGACAGGGCAAGTCGGTATTCAGTTGACGATCGGTAGCGGCTGTACCGTGGGTAATGGCGGCGCGACTGGCGGCACCAACCAATGGGGGACCTTGAACTTTGGCAGTTACTCCGATCTGACCAGCGTAATCAACGGTACGGTGTTTGGTGCCAATGGCTCCAGCGCGGTCACCATCACCTGCAGCAACGGCCTTAGCCCGACGCTGTCGCTCAATGGCGGTCTGGCGGCAACGGGCGGGCTGCGCGCCATGAGTTCCGGCGGCGACACCATTCCTTATCGCCTCTATTCTGATAGTGCACGTACCACGGAAATCGCCATTAATACACCGATTGCTTTAACGACGGGCACCACGGCGCAAAACATCCCGATTTATGGCCGCGTATTACCTGGCGACCAACTCAGCACCACACCAACCGCAGGGACTTACAACGATACCGTAGTCGCCACGCTTTCCTGGTAAGGCTGTTATTCCGTCGGGGGCGAATCAGCCCCTGGCTGGTTTTCTATACGGGAAGGAATGAGCATGGGGATCAGGGTATTGCTGCTGTTGCCAGCGATCTTGTCGCAGTCTTTGCTGCTCAACATTTCCTTAGGCCAGGCGGCGACGATCGGTATTGCGGCTACGTTGCTGCCCGCCTGTGAAGCGGGAACAACGACGTCTGGCAATACCAGCTTTGGCACGATGAATTTCGGCAATTTTGCCGCTGTGAACACTGTGATCAACGCGACCAGCGCCCAGTTGGCCGGCTCAATCCGTGTCAAATGCGTCAGTGGTCTGAGTTATAAAATCTTGCTGGATGGGGGCAGCAGCGGCGTGGTTACGAATCGCAAAATGGTAAATACCACCAATAGCTCGGCTAGCGTGTTGTACAACCTTTACACCAACCAACCTGGTGGAACGATTTGGGATAACACCACCGGGTTGAGTGACACTGGCAACGGAGCCGATCAATGGCACACCGTCTATGGCCGTGTTCCGGCGCAAACCACACCGGCAGCCGGTATTTATCTGGATACGGTGAATGTCACCGTGTCCTGGTAGCGGGGGCATTGATGCGCAATGTCTCCTTGCTCATGCTGCCGTTGATGATGTGCGGTGCGCTACGTGCTGCCACGCCAACTACCACCACCTTTACCGTGACGGCAACCCTGACCAACGGCTGTGCTTTTGGCAGCTCGTTTTCCAGCCCCACATCCAACCTCGGCACCATCAATTTTGGCACCATGACGACCCTTGCCAGTAATGTCGATACCGTGAGCACCGCCGGTGCCGGTTCGGTGGTAGTAACCTGTACGCCGGGAGCGACTGTCAGCATAGCCATGGATTACGGCATCCACGGGGGCAGCGCTACCCGGCGTTTTATGCAAAACAGCGCCAATAGCGACACGCTGGGTTATCAGCTGTTTCGCGATGCCAACCGTAGTCAGGTCTGGGGCAATGGCGCATTGGTGATGTCTATCCCCAGTTTTCCCAGCACCACACAAACTTACCCGGTTTATGCCCGGTTATACGCCGTGACCACACTGCCTTCGGCAGGCACTTATACCGATACGGTCACCGTAACATTAACTTATTGAATCATCAGGATATGAGCCATGTCTACCTTGTTTACCCGTATTATCAGCGCTGTAGTACTGAGTTACACCCTGTGTGCTTCAATCACGGCACAAGCCGCCAGCTCGGTGCTGGTCTGGCCGGTGTATCAAATCATTGAGTCCGATCAGAACGGTTCCGCCTTATGGCTGGAAAATCGCGGGGCAGAACCCGTTTCTCTACAGGTGCGGGTGCTGGCGTGGAAACAGGAAAATTTTAACGAGCGCTATGCCGATCAGAATAACGTGGTCGCCAGCCCACCTTTTGCCACCGTACCGCCGGGGCAACGCCAACTGATCAGGCTGATCCGCAATACGCCGGTACCGGCCAATACCGAGCAGGCCTACCGCATCATCGTTGATGAAATCCCGTCGCCGATCAACGGCGCTGCCGGGGGGCAAAGTAAGGCGGTGGTCGGGCTGCAGTTACAGATGCGCTATCTGCTGCCGCTGTTTATGGATGGTGGCGGCTTATGGACCAACGAACGTAGCGATATCAAACGTGATGCCGCCACGGCGACGCGCCCAGTGTTGCAATGGCATACGGTCAATGACGGCGGAAAAACCTATTTGCAGGTGCGTAATAGCGGCATTGTGCATGCGCGGCTGAGTAATGTGTTCTGGTCAGAGAAAGGCAACCAACAGCAGGGCGTGAAAACCATGATCGCGGGTTTTATGGGCTACGTCTTGCCTGGGCAGTCGATGCGCTGGCCGGTTCCTGCCGGGGTTAGCCCTGGTGCGCAACTCAATGCGCAAATTGCCGATAACACCAAACCCATCGTCATTCCACGCGGCGAATAGCGGCAGGAAGCGCGACTAATGCCGATCCGAGCCATTACTCGTTCCGGTCATCAGTATCCGCTGAATTGCCGGGGCGGTCTGTGCCTGCTTTGCCTGAGTACCTTCTGCGTTCAGGCGCAGGAATACTCATCATTGCCCGATGCCCCGCGTGCGGCACCGGTGATCACCAATGCGATGTTCTACCTGACCCTGGTCGTCAATGGTCAGAGCGACGGGCAGGTGGTTCCTGTGACCTATCGGGACAATGCGTATTACGTGGAGGCCGGCGTGCTGGCAAAGAACCACGTGCAGACCAAGGGTCAGCAAGGGTTGATTAAGGTCGAGGAGTTGCCTGGGGTGAAGGTGAAATATGATTCTGCCGCCCAGCAGCTGATTTTTCAGGTACCGGATGCCTGGCTGCCAAAACAGGACGTCGGCGGCGGCGAGCTGATGAATTACACGATGGCCCAAAGCAGCACCGGTCTGTTGCTAAACTACGACTCCTATTATACCGACCCCCACGAAGGCTCCAGATCGGTTGCCACCTGGATGGAGCAGCGTTTGTTTAGCAACCTGGGGTTTATCAGTAACACTGGGACCTATCGCTACAATATCGACACCGCATCGGGCGAGGGCGGCAGTGCCGTACAAGACCGCTATCTGCGCTACGATACGTTCTGGCGTTATAGCGATGAACAAGATTTGATCAGCTACCAGCTGGGGGATTTTGTCAGCAACTCGCTAACCTGGAGTAATTCGGCCCGCATGGGGGGATTACGCATCAGCCGCAATTTTGCCCTGCGCCCGGATCTGGTGACCTATCCGCTGCTGCAATATAGCGGTACCGCAGGGGTCCCCAGCACCGTGGATTTATTTCTCAACGGCTTTAAGGCCAGCAGCAATAATCTGAACTCCGGGCCGTTTACCCTCACCAATGTGCCTTACATCAACGGGGCTGGTGAAGCGACGATCGTCACCACCGATGCGGTCGGGCGCCAGGTATCGACCACGGTGCCGTTTTATGTTTCCAACACCCTGTTGCGTAAAAATCTGAGCGACTTTGATGTGTCATTCGGCGCGGTGCGCCAGGATTATGGCATCTCCAACGGCGATTATTCCGACGCGGCTTTCAGCGGGATTTACCGCTACGGGCTGAGTAATTATCTGACGCTTTCCGGGCACAGCGAGGCCACGCAAGGGCTGGCACTCGGCGGGTTGGGGGCCGATATCGCGGTGGGAACATGGGGTACGCTCAGCCTGTCTGCCAGCCAGAGCAAGGCTAATCATCCGCCGGTGGCGACCAGCGACGTGGTGAACGACCAGATTGTCCGGCCGAATACGCCAGGTATGCCCGACCCCAATCAGAATATAGACAATCCGCTGGGCACTAACGTGACGGACAAAAAAGACGGTAGCCAGTACACACTGGGCTACTCCTATAATTCGACGTTATTTAGCTTTTCGGCACAACGTGCTTCGCGCACCGTGGGTTATCAGGATCTCACGTCTTACACCAGCAATACCCGCCTGAGCCGCCAATCCGATCAGGCCACCTTCAGCGCTTCGCCGTTTGGCTCGAGTAATGGCACCTTGGGCTTGGGCTATTACGACGTGCAGGCCTATGACAACTCGCATACCCGCCTGGTGAACTTCTCTTACAGCCGTGCCCTGTGGGGCCAGAGCAGCATGTTTGTCTCACTCAATAAAACGTTGGGGGATAACGGTTACAGTGCGCAGCTGCAATTCATTATTCCACTGGGTAGTGATGTCAGCCTCAATGCAGGGTTAGCACGTAACAATAATGGGCATTATCAGCATCAGGTGGGGGCCAGCAAGGCGGCTCCCACGGATGGCGGCATGGGCTGGAACCTGGCTTACAGCGGTGGTGGCGATGCCTATCAACAGGCCGATGCCACCTGGAAAACCCGCTATGCCACGCTGCAAGGCGGCATCTTCGGCCCACAAGGAGAATATACCAACTGGGCAGACCTGAGCGGCTCAGTGGTGTTCATGGCTAACTCCTGGTTCCTGTCGGACAAGATCAACGACGCGTTTATCGTGGTGGATACCGATAATTATGCCGGGGTTTCGGTGCTGTATGAGAATCAGAAGATGGGCACCACCGACAGCAATGGGCACCTGTTGATCCCGTCGATCAGTTCGTACTATCCGGCCAAGGTCGAGATCGACACACTGCCGTTACCGGCGGACGTGGTGGCTAACCAGGTCAACAATCGCATTGCCGTTAAGCAAGGCAGCGGGATGGTGGTGAAATTCCCGGTACAAAAAGTCCTCTCGGCCAATATCACGTTGCATGACACCGCCGGGCAACCGCTGAAATTGGGCACGTTGGTCACGGAACAAACCACGCAACAAACCACCGTTGTCGGCTATGACGGGCTGGTGTACTTCTCACATTTACAATCCCACGGCCAGTTAAGTATTCAGCAGGACGACCGCTCAATGTGCCGTGTGGATTTCGACCTGAACCCCAATTATCACAGCATTGAACAGGTCGGGCCGCTGGTCTGCCAAGGCAGTGCCGAAGAGAAAAAATCATGATTATGTTATTACGATGGATGCGAGCCGGATTGGCATTGCTGCTGTTAGTGGGGGTTATGCCATTCGGTTGGGCGGGCTGCACCGCCCCTGCAACCGCGGGCAGCCTGGGCACACAAAATTCCTTTGACGTCAGCACGACTCCGTTAACCACCTCTGTCAGTAGCGGGCTGAAATGTACCGGCTCGCTGCTTAATATTGGCGGTACTAACACCATTAAGGCCACCATCGGTGCGACTTTACATCCAGTTGGCAACCAGCCGCGTTTATACAGTGCGGCAACCGGCCAGTATCTGCCATACAGTCTGTGCAAGGATGGTGGCTGTAGCACCCTGTATAATCAGGGCAGCGTCATTACCTGGACCAGTACTACTGCACTGGATTTACTAGGCCTGTTTACCGGGCCAAACAGCACGCTGCCGATTTTTATCCGGCCACAAATGAACTCTAATCTGGCTGCTGGCACTTATACGGATACCATTCCGATCGCTTGGGACTGGAGCATCTGCTCGATTGCGCTTGGCCCCATTTGTGTCGCGGACACCGGGAGTATAACGTCCGGCGCCAATATCAGCCTGTCGCTGGTTGTCACCAATTTTTGCTATATCGACAGCGCGCCAAATGTCGGGTTCGGTAGCGCGGCGTTGCCGTCTGGCCTCACTACGGTCGTGTCCAATACCATCAGCGTACGTTGCACCCTCAACGCCAGCTACTCGGTCAACCTGACCAGCAGCGTCGCCAGTTCGGGGCAATATCGGCAAATGGCGTCTACGGTAAACGGCACCACCAGCTATATTCAGTATCAGCTGTTCAAGGGGGATAGCACCGTTTGGACCGCCGCCACCAATAGCAACGCGACGGGCACGGGCACCTCGCAATCCTTTCCCTATACCGCCTCGGTTAACCTGTCGCAAAACAACCAGCCAGCGGGGACTTATAGTGACACTGTCACGGTTACCGTCGCCTATTAGACGTTATTGATGGAAATCCAGTACTCCGTCGCGCACCAGTTCGCGGGGCAGGCTGTTTTTAATCCGGCTGCCGATCAGTTTGGCCAGCCCTAGCGGCTGATGCTGATAAGTAACGATACACTCATTGCTCTGTGGGGGTTGCGAGGGGTAGAGATCGCGGCCATGGAACCATTCCTGGGCCAGTGCTGCATCGAGCTCAAAAGTCTGTGGGTTGCCACTGGCCGCCAAGGCGATCACCGCCTCATGCTGCCAGCGGAACCCTTTTGGGAAGCGTTCCGCCAACTTAACGCCAATGCGTGAAAAACGCACTTTGCTGACCAAAGGCTCCAGCGCGGCTGGGAACAGCCAGATTTCTTTATCCCGCGCCCATAATTTACTGGTTTCATCCCAGACCAAACCCGAGGCTGCGGCAGCCTGCGCCACCAGTGCGGACTCCTGGGCCGAAAGTGGGGCGAAAGGGAACTTGCCCAGCTTATAGCTCGGTTTGGCCAATGCCGGAACGCTGTGATTTTTGCGTAGCCGGGCGACGAAGAAGCCTTCACTGTCATAAATCTGTGGGAATACGTGCAGGAAGCCTTCTGGAGTGAGGGCCAGTTGCGCTTGTGGGAACAGGTCACCCAGCGGCTCAATGCTGACGGCGTCGCCATAGGTTGCCAACAGTTGATGTATCACCTGTTGATTTTCCTGGGCATTCAGCGTGCAGGTGGAGTAAACCATCACGCCGCCGGGGGCCAGGGCGTGGAAGGCGCTGTCGATCAGTTCCCACTGGGTTTGCGCGATGCTGGCTACGCTTTCTGGCGACCAGTTGCTCATGGCATCCGGATCTTTACGCACCACGCCCTCACCAGAGCAGGGCGCATCCAGCAGGATGGCATCAAAGCTTTCCGGTAAGGCTGCGCCAAACACCCGGCCGTCGAAATGGGTCAGCGCCGTATTTTTGACGCCGCAGCGGCTGATGTTGGCATGCAACACCTTGACTCGGCTGGCCGAATATTCATTGGCGACAATGCCGCCCTGATTGCCCATCAACGCGGCGATCTGGGTGGTTTTGGAACCCGGCGCTGCGGCGACATCCAGCACTCGGCGCGGGGTTTCACGCCCGGCAAACAGGGCGCTCACCGGCAGCATGGAGCTGGCTTCCTGAATGTAGAACAGGCCGCTTAGATGCTCCGCCGCGCTGCCCAGCCGTAATGCTTCGTCCTCGCGCTCGATCCAAAATCCTTCGGGGCACCAGGGGATGGGTTCCAGCCGCCAGTCGTAGTCTTTGACCAGCACCAGAAAGTCCGCAACGCTGATTTTCAGCGTGTTGACCCGCAGGCTACGCCGCAAGGGTTGCTGGCAAATAGCGATGAAGTCATCCATGGATAAATGGTCAGGCATGATGGCGCGAGTTGCGTCGAGAAAAGCAGGAGGCAAAAAAGCAGGGGCAGGTTTAGCCACAGGGAGCTCTCAGGGCGGAAAAAAATCGAAGGGGTTAGTTTACCATAAACTGCCTGCCTGAGAATACCGGCAAGTTTCGATCAATGGGATGAATGGCAAAGCAGTAATGGTATGGATTATCTTGGGGGGAGCGGCAGGGCTCAGAACATTGAACCCTGCCGAGAGCTATCAGTTGTCCCTTGGGATGGCGGTGCCCCATTCGCGCCAATCTTTCGGCTCTTCCGCATTCAGCAGGAAGTGTTTGTTCGGCGTGGCTTTAGGGGCCAGTGGAATGCTAGGTGGGGTGGCAAAGGCAATACCGCCGCGAATAAACTGCTGGAAGGTACCGCTCTTGATCACGCCGCCCGTCAGGCCAAACTGCAGGTTATAGCCAGAGGCCAGCCAGAAGACGCTGTTGTTACGCACCAGATGCTGGTATTTCTTGCTGACTCGCAGCGAGACGTGCACGCGATCTGACATCGCCCCCAGATAGAAACCGGTCACGGTACCCACTTCAATGCCACGGAACAGGATCGGCGTGCCGATTTGCAGCGAACCTGTCTCGGCGGCGTCCAGGATCACGCTCAGGCCATCCAGGTAGCGGGAGTCGGTAATGCTGGCTTCCTGCAGTTCAAAAGTGCGCATTGATCCGCCGTGGCCGGGTTCCACGTTGATATAGGGCTGCAACAGGGAGTCAAGATTATTGACCCCAGCGGCAGAAATCTCCGGAGAAACGATGGCGAAACGGCTGCCGAGACGGGCAAAGGTTTTCACATACTCTGGGTACAATACTGCTTTTGCCAACACCTCGTTACGCTCCGGTGCCAGTTTCAGTGATTCAAGCTGGCCGATATCAATGCCCAGATAGCGTATTGGCATGCCAGGGGATAGTTTGCTGGCATCATAGGTGCGTAACGTGATCTGGCTACCCACGGCGCGAGCGGCGGTTTCTGAGGCGTACAGCACGCGTTTGGCCCCTTTATCCAGCGTTACGCCCTGCAGGTTATCAAAGCTGATAGCGCCTTTCAGCGCGCGGTTGAGCGGGGAAGCCTGCACTGTCAGGCCGCTGCCGTTCAATTGCACCTTGGCACCGCCTTCCGCCCAGAAAATGCTTTCGCTGGTTAACAGCTTGCGGTATTCCGGGCTGATATAAACCTCAACGTCAAACTCGTTGGCCTTGGGCCGTACGTTGACAATCTCCCCCACCTGGAACTTGCGGTATAACACCACCGAGCCGGCTTGCACATCTGGCAGGCTGGTGGCGGTAAGCGTCAAGGTGGGCAGTGGGCTGTTGCCGACGATGCCCTCGGCGGCTTTTTCCACGTTGCTGTACAGCGGATACTGAGCGTCCGGCTCGCCTTTACCTCCGGGGATCAGGCGTACGCCACCGTCTAGCCACTCCTGAGCGCTGGCACCTAACACTTGCACGCCGTCCAGCCCGAATTTGACATCCACCCGGCTGTTGACCACGAATTTACTGTCTTTATGCAGCAAGCTGCGGTGCTGAGCTTCGATCGCTGCCGTAAAGGTCACACCGCCGTCGGTCAGGGTACGGGTCAGGATTTGCCCGACCTTGATACCGTGCACGATTAATGGCTGCCCAACGTCGATGCCGTAGCTTTGCGGGGCATTCAAGGTGACCGTCACCACGCCAGGCTGTTGCAGCAGCGTTTTACTGCTGTCCAACACGGTAAAGTGCTGCTGGGGTTCGCCTTCACCCGGCACCAATTCCAGGGTGTTGCCGGTTAACAACTGACTCAGCTTGGCGTCGTTAAGGCTGACTTTTGGGCTACGCATCTCAATGCGCGTGCCGCTGCGCATCAGATCGACTACCGAAGGATCGATGGTGAGTTCGCCGGTGACCTTGCTATCCTGTTGCAGGGCCAGGCGAGTCAGCGTGCCAACCTGCAATCCTTGATACATCAGCGGCGTACGGCCCTCGCTCAGGCTATTGCCGTCGGGCAGGTCCAGTGAGATGTTAACCCCACGCTGGCTACGGGCCAGATCCGGATACAGCGTATAGTTTTGATCGGCCTTGGCCTGCTTGCCGTCTAGCGGGGAGTCAAAGGCTATCGCACCGTTTACCAGCGCGGCCAGGCTCTCCATCTGCACGCTGGCGCCGGACAGGCTGAAATCGCCTTTAAAACCGGAAACGTTCCAGAAACGGGTGTTGTCCTTCACCAGATTGGCAAAGCGGCGGTCGATCAGCACGTCGATGATCACGCCCTTGTTACCCGGCGAAATAGTGTAGTCATACACTTTACCGACCGGGATCTTGCGATAATAGACCAGCGAGCCAGTGTTCAGGGAACCGAGGTCGTCTGCTTGCAGGTGGATCATCAACTCGCCGGTATTCAGGCGGTATTTCGGCTGCGTATCCAGCGCGGTGAAGTGGGTTTGCGGTTTGCCACGGCCCGGCATCATGCCGATGTAGTTACCACCGACCAGTGCATCCAGGCCGGACACCCCAGCCAACGAGGCTTTGGGCGTGACCAGCCAGAATTGTGTGCCTTCCCGCAGTGAGTCTTCCAGATCGCTCTTGATGCTGGCTTCAACCACGATACTCCGCAGATCCTTGCTCAGCGAAATGCTTTGCACGGTGCCCACGTCCACACCCTGGTAACGTACCGGCGTACGGCCAGCGACAATACCCGCCGCAGACTGGAAGTCTATGGTGACACTATTGCCGCTCTCCTGGTAATTGGTATAGACCAGCCACCCGGCAATCAGCAGGGCGATAAACGGCAGTAACCAGAATGGCGAGATTCGGCGCTTGTTTTTGACCCGCGCCTCAGTCGGCGTATTCGGCGTTTCCTGTTGCATGTGCATCCCAAATCAATCGGCTGTCCAGCCACTGTACGGCAAGGATAGTTAAAATAACCGCAGACCCAAAGTAAAAAGCTGCTGGCCCCATAGTAAAAGAAAACAGTTGGTCGCGATTGATCAGCGACATCATCAACGAGATCACGAACAGATCGAGCATCGACCAGCGGCCAACCCAGGTGACCAGCCGGAGCAACCGGATGCGGGTTTTGAGGCTGTGCGACGTTTTGAAATGAATGCTGAACAGCAGCACCAGCAGTACGATCACCTTGGTAAAGGGCACCAAGACGCTGGCGATAAATACGATGGCGGCGATTGGCATGTTGCCCGAGTTGGCCAGCGAAACGACGCCGCTGAAAATGGTATCTTCCATACGCGCGCCGTTGGCGTAGACCACCGAGATCGGCAGCAGGTTGGCGGGGATCAGCAGCACGATGGCGGCAATCAGCGCGGCCCAGGTTTTTTGCAGGCTGTAAGGTTGGCGATGACACGTCGGCACATGACAGCGGGGGCAGCGGCCACGCTCATCCTGAAAACCGGTAAAATGGCAGGCGAGGCAGACGTGTAATGCCTCTGGTTTGCCCTCTGGCTGTTCCTGCGGATAGTAGCGTTCCCACATCTGCTCCAGGTTCATGTGGATCAGCGTCAGCAGGCTGAGCAGGGTCAATGCCAGATAGGCAATCAGGGCGCTGCCGGGTTCAATATCTGCATATTCCTTGACCTTGATCGCCGCGACCACCATACCGATCAGGTAAATATCGAGCATGATCCACTCTTTCAGGCGTTCCAGCATCAGCAGCACTGGCCGCAGGTTCATGCCGAGCGCATGGCCAAACCACAGGTACAGCAATGACAGAGATAGCGTCAACGGCGCGCCGATGGTGCAGAAGGCGACCATGCTGGCGGTAAACGGATCCCCCTGGCTGCTCATTTGCCAGATGCCTTCCAACAGGCTAGCGTTAATCTTCGTGCCGAGCAGGCGGATGCTGATCAACGGCTCGCTAAAGGCAAAGGGCATCAGTAACAGCATGGTGACGGCTACCGCGGTCAGGCGGGTCATTGACCAGTCGCGGCCATTCACCACTTTGGCGTTGCAACGTGGGCAGTAGGCGGCCTGATTGCGGGTTAACGGCGGCAACGTGAACAGCAAATCGCATTCACAACAGCGTTGGTGGCGAGCCTTGGAGAGCGGGCCGGTAATGGCGAGTATCTTCATCATGAATGCTGTTTGGCGACCTGAGGTCTACTTAGCGTAGCTTGAAAACCAACCCGTCAATGCTATCAACCGGTAAAAAGGGATTAGCATCGCAGGTTACAAATGATTTTTAGACGGCAAACATACCCTGTTGTACCGTGTTTTGTGAAGCAACAGATGATTAACCTTGTGGCTATACGCATTTAATGCTTATTTTATACGGGTTAAGTCGAAGCTATTTGAGTATTTGAACGGTTAATCATGACTAAAGAATCATTCTACGCGGAATTAAAACGCGATTTGAGCGCATTGCTGGATGGGGAAGATAATTTTATCGCCGCCTTGTCTAACGCCAGTGCGCTACTCAATGAGCGTCTTGATGACGTGAACTGGGTCGGTTTTTACCTGATGGAAGGCCATCAACTGGTGCTAGGTCCGTTCCAAGGCAAGATTGCCTGCGTGCGGATCCTGTTGGGTAAGGGCGTGTGCGGTACGGCAGCGGCGCAGAATCAGGTGCAGCGCGTTGGCGATGTTCATGCATTTCCTGGACATATCGCCTGCGATGCCGCCAGCAACGCGGAAATTGTGTTGCCGTTAGACGTCAGTGGTCAGGTCATCGGTGTTCTGGATATCGACAGCACAGTTTATCAACGCTTCGATGAACAGGACGAAATCGGCCTGAAAGCAGTGGTGGCGGGGCTTTGCGCACGGCTGGCACAGAGCAATTTTGCGAAATATGTCACTGTAGCGGCAAGTTGATCTACGGTTAACGTGGCATTTAGCGATGGCGTCATTATAATGACGCCTGTTCATGCCTGCGGCTTGTTGGCAACCCGTTGTAATCAGGAAATTTCATGGAAAATCAACACAAGTTGAACACAGTTAAAGAAGTCATTGCTTTTCTTGCCGAGCGTTTCCCGCTCTGCTTTAGCGCCGAAGGCGAAGCACGCCCGCTGAAAATCGGTATTTTTCAGGATCTGGTAGAACGTGTACAAGGGGAAGAGAACCTCAGCAAAACGCAGCTGCGTTCAGCTTTGCGCCTGTATACCTCAAGCTGGCGTTACCTGTACGGTGTCAAAGTTGGCGCCCAGCGTGTAGACCTGGACGGTAACCCGTGCGGAGAGCTGGAACAGCAGCATGTCGATCATGCTCGCCAGCAGCTTGAAGAAGCCAAAGCGCGCGTTCAGGCACAGCGTGCCGAACAGAATGCCAAAAAACGTGAAGCTGCTGGTGAGTCTGCCACTGCCGAGCCTCGTCGTCCGCGTCCTGCCGGCAAAAAGCCAGCCGTACGTCGTGAAGGCGGAGCTGTTGCAGAGAACCGCAAGCCGAGCCCACAACAAGCACGCCCACAGCAAGCTCGTGAACCTCGTGTAGCCAAAGAGGCTAGCCAGCCGCGTCATGTGCCAGTCACAGACATCTCAAAACTGCAAATTGGCCAGGAAATCAAAGTCAGAGCAGGTCAGAGCGCGATGGACGCAACCGTACTCGAAATCGCCAAAGATGGCGTTCGTGTACAGCTCTCCTCCGGTCTGGCGATGATTGTGCGCGCAGAACACTTGCAGTTCTGATACGGAGGCCAACCAAGGCATGAACAAATTTGTCAGATTAACCGCAGTTGTGGCTTTGCTGTGGGCGGGTGTCAGTTACGGAGCGGATACAGCCAACATCCGCATCGATCAACTGCCCAAGCTTGAGCAGGAAGCTGAACATGCAACCGTGAGTGAGCGCGTAACCTCGCGCTTCACTCGCTCTCATTATCGCCAGTTTGCTCTGGATGCGGATTTTTCAGGCAAGATCTTCGATCGCTACCTGAATATGCTGGACTACAGCCACAATGTGCTGCTGGCCTCTGACGTCGCGCAATTTGCCGACAAACGCAGCACGCTGGGTGAAGAGCTGAAATCCGGCAAACTGGTTACGCCTTATGCGCTGTTCAATCTGGCGCAAAAACGCCGCTTTGAGCGCTATCAGTATGCGCTATCGTTGCTCGACAAGCCGATGAACTTCACCGGCAACGACACCATTGACGTCGACCGCAGCAAAGCGCCGTGGCCGAAAGACAAGGCAGAATTGGACCGCCTGTGGGATGCCAAGGTCAAATACGATCAGTTGAACCTGAAGCTGACCGGCAAAACGGATAAAGAGATCCGTGACACACTGACCAAGCGTTATCAGTTTGCGATCAAACGCCTGACGCAAAGCAACAGCGAAGACGTGTTCTCGCTGATCATGACCGCGTTTGCCCACGAAATCGATCCGCACACCAACTACCTGTCTCCACGCAATACCGAACAGTTCAATACCGAGATGAGTCTCTCGCTTGAAGGGATTGGTGCCGTGTTGCAGATGGATGATGATTACACCGTGATCAACTCCATGGTGGCAGGCGGCCCGGCAGCCAAGAGCAAGGCGATCGCCGTGGGCGACCGTATTGTCGGCGTTGGCCAGGCAGGCAAACCGATGGTGGACGTGATCGGCTGGCGTCTTGACGACGTCGTCTCGCAGATCAAAGGGCCGAAGGGCAGCAAGGTTCGCCTGGAGATCCTGCCGGCAGGTAAAGGCACCAAAACCCGGATAGTTACGCTGACTCGTGAGCGTATACGCCTGGAAGATCGCGCAGTTAAAATGACTATCAAGACCGTCGGCAAGCAGAAGGTCGCAGTGATGGACATCCCTGGCTTCTACGTCGGCCTGACCGATGACGTCAAAGTCCAGCTGCAAAAGATGGCCAAGCAGAACGTCGACAGTCTGATTATCGATCTGCGTGGCAACGGCGGTGGGGCATTGACCGAGGCGGTATCGCTTTCTGGTCTGTTTATCCCAAGTGGCCCGGTTGTTCAGGTACGTGATAACAACGGCAAGATCCGCGAAGATGCGGATAACGACGGCGTAGTCTACTACAAAGGCCCGCTGGTGGTGCTGGTTGACCGCTTCAGCGCCTCCGCTTCCGAGATCTTTGCTGCGGCAATGCAAGACTATGGTCGTGCGCTGATCGTGGGCGAGCCTACCTTTGGTAAAGGCACGGTGCAGCAGTACCGTTCACTGAACCGGATTTACGATCAGATGCTGCGTCCTGAATGGCCTGCACTGGGTTCTGTCCAGTACACCATCCAGAAGTTCTATCGCGTTGACGGTGGCAGTACCCAGCGTAAAGGCGTTACGCCAGATATTCTGATGCCAACGGGGATCGATCCGGCAGAAACCGGCGAGAGCTTCGAAGATAACGCCATGCCGTGGGATAGCATTAATGCAGCTGCCTACACCAAAACCGGTGATTTGAAGCCGTTTGAACCGCAACTGCTGAAAGACCATGCGCAGCGTATCGCCAAGGATCCCGAGTTCCAATACATCGCGCAGGATATTGCCCATTACAAGGCGTTGAAAGACAAGCGCAACATCGTTTCTCTCAATCTGGCTACCCGTGAGAAAGAGAACCATGACGATGATGCTACGCGCCTGAAGCGTATTAATGAGCGTCTGGAGCGTGAGGGTAAGAAACCGTTGAAGTCCTTGGAAGATCTGCCAAAGGACTACAAGGAGCCGGATCCGTATCTGGATGAAACGGTCAAGATTGCACTGGATCTGGCCAATAACGAAAAGCAGCAGCCATCGCAACAGACGGCCGCCGCCAAGTAAGTTATTTGCGGGTTTAACGCTATCGAGCGCACCTTCGGGTGCGCTTTTTTTTTTGCCATACCCGCACTAAAATTTCTGTTGAGGTCTCCACTCTGGGCTCAGAAATCGTTTACACTTTGTAAAACCCTTGTTTCTTCGTGACTTTGTAAAGTTACGTATTTTTAGTGGCTTAATGGCCTGCCAATCTTGAAATTGTGACCAATGCCCATAAGATCTGGGTATCTGAGGTCGCGTTTTGTTAACAAATAACGAGGAAGTAAACATTCTATGATGCGTATAGCTTTGTTCCTGCTCACCAACCTGGCGGTGATGTTGGTTTTCGGGCTGGTGCTTAGCCTGACAGGGATCCAATCCAGTAGCGTTCAGGGCCTGATGATCATGGCCGGTCTGTTCGGTTTTGGCGGTGCGTTTGTTTCACTGCTGATGTCCAAATGGATGGCGCTACGCTCCGTCGGTGGGGAAGTGATTGAGCAGCCGCGTAACGAAACCGAACGCTGGCTGCTGGACACGGTGCGTCGCCAATCGCAGCAGGCGGGTATCGCCATGCCGCAGGTGGCCATCTACCAGGCACCGGACATCAACGCCTTTGCGACCGGCGCTCGCCGCGATGCATCGCTGGTGGCGGTCAGTACCGGCCTGTTGCAAAGCATGAGCCGTGATGAGGCGGAAGCGGTGATCGCCCACGAAATCAGCCACGTTGCCAATGGCGACATGGTGACCATGACGCTGATCCAAGGGGTGGTGAACACCTTCGTGATCTTCGTGTCGCGCCTGATTGCCCAGGTGGCCGCCGGTTTCCTAGGCAACCGTGATGGGGAAGGCGAAGGTAACGGCAACCCGATGATTTACTTCGGTGTTTCGATGGTGTTGGAGCTGGTATTTGGTATTCTGGCCAGCATTATCACCATGTGGTTCTCACGTCATCGTGAATTCCACGCCGATGCGGGTTCAGCCAAACTGGTCGGCCGCGAGAAGATGATCGCTGCGCTGCAACGCTTGAAAACCAGCTATGAACCGCAGGAAGCGGGCACCCTGATGGCTTTCTGCATCAACGGCAAATCCAAGTCGTTCAGCGAGCTGTTTATGTCACACCCGCCGTTGGACAAGCGTATCGAAGCGTTGCGTTCCGGCCAGTATCTGAAATAACCCGGTATCAAACGAAAACCCCGGCTCGCCGGGGTTTTTGCTATTCAAGCGGGCGCCGCAGATAACACGCATGCTGCGTCCGATAAGCTATTTGCCAGGTTCAGCGAGATTCGCACGGGGTTGAGTGATACGCAGGCAACTCACTACGGCAGCGACGCTGGCGAAGATCCCCGCCAACACCAACGAAGCGTGTGTGCCGCTGGTGGGGAACAGGTTGAACATCAGAGCCACCAGCGCCGCGCCAGAGGTTTGCCCCAATAATCGTGCAGTGCCCAACATGCCACTGGCTCCGCCGCTGCGGTGGCGTGGGGCGGCAGAAATAATGGTGTGGTTGTTGGGCGATTGGAATAACCCAAAGCCCGCACCGCACAGCACCATGCGCCAGATGATATCCAGATCCGTCGGGTTATGTGGCAACAGCGCTAGCAAGAACAAGCCGAGCGCGAAGGTCGCCAAACCAATCCCTCCCAGTAACCCCGCATGAACACGCTCCACCAGGCGGCCTGCAATCGGCGCCATCACGATAATGGCCAACGGCCAGGGAGTTAACAGCAAACCCGTCGCCACCTCGTCACGGCCCAGAGAGGCCTGCAGGAAGAAGGGTAACGACACCATGGCCAGCATCTGGGCGGCAAAAGAGCAAATCGAGGTGCCCATCGACAGCGCAAAAATAGGGATGCGCAGCAGATCCACCGGCAGTAAAGGGGATGTCTGCCGCAACTGACGGCGCACAAAGAAGTAACCAATCACCAGCAACGCCGCGATTTCAGCGGCAATCAGCAGCAGGCTTTGGCCTTGGGCAAAACCGCTGATGGCGGTGATCAGCAGGCCAAACGTCAGGGCATTCATCACCGCGCTGGTAGGGTCAAAGCGCTGATTGCTGCTTTTCTGGCTGTTAGCCGGCAGGTATTTCATTCCCAGCATCAGTGCGACGATGCCGATCGGCAGGTTGATGGCAAAGAGCCACTGCCAGGAGGCCACCGATAAAATGGCGGCGGCGACCGTAGGCCCGGCGGCGGAGGAGAAGGCTACGATCAACGAGTTTATGCCGATGCCACGGCCAAGAAAGCGTTGCGGGTAGATAATGCGGATCAGGGCGGTATTGACGCTCATAATCGCCGCGGCACCAAACCCTTGCAGCACGCGGGCAATCGTCAGTGTTAATAGCGAATCGGACAGTGCGCAGAATAACGAGGTAATGCTGAATACCAGCAGACCAGCCTGATAGATGCGGCGATAGCCAATCAGATCGCCCAAGGAAGCCAGCGATAGCAGCGAGATGGTGATCGCCAACTGATAGGCATTGACCACCCAGATCGAGCTGGCCGGGCTGGCGTTAAGATCGCGGGCGATGGTCGGCAAGGCCACGTTGGCGATCGCTCCGTCAAGCACTGAAACGGTAATGCCTAGCGCAATGGCCAGGATTGCTCCGTAGCGTTGCGGGACCGGTAAGCCGTCGGAATTTGCAAGCGTTGTCATGGAGGTAGTTATTAAACAGGGGGAATATTACAATGCTAATCATATTTCCCGCCGATTGCACCCGCCGTTTCTGTGCTAAATGTAAAAGTAGTGGGATGTCTGCCGCTAATCCCATCAATAATGGCGAATATTGCGCAACTTCCATTGCATGGGGTGAAATGTTCCGATTATACTGAAACTCTTGTTCAAATTTCCTAAAACAAAAATAGTTAAGTTAAGGTATTAACCATGGCTAACGCAGATCTAGACAAACAACCGGATTCCGTTTCATCAGTGCTGAAAGTGTTTGGCATACTGCAGGCACTGGGTGATGAGCGCGAGATCGGCATTACCGAGCTTTCACAGCGGGTAATGATGTCCAAAAGTACCGTTTACCGTTTCCTGCAAACCATGAAGTCGCTGGGTTATGTCTCACAGGAAGGGGAGTCCGAGAAATATTCGCTGACCCTCAAGCTGTTTGAACTGGGTGCCAAATCCCTGCAAAACGTCGATTTGATCCGCAGTGCAGACATCCAGATGCGTGAACTGTCTAACCAGACGCGTGAGACCATCCACCTGGGGGCGCTGGATGAAGACAGCATCGTCTATATCCACAAAATCGACTCCATGTATAACCTGCGTATGTATTCACGCATCGGTCGCCGTAACCCGCTGCACAGCACCGCGATTGGTAAAGTCTTGCTAGCCTGGCGCGATCGCGGCGAAGTGGAAGAAATCCTGTCCCATGTCGAGTTTACCCGCAGCACTCCGCACACCATCGCCAGCGCTGCAGAGTTACTGCCGCTATTGGATAAGGTACGTGAGCAGGGGTTTGGCGAAGATATCGAAGAACAGGAAGAAGGCTTGCGCTGCATCGCGGTGCCCGTGTTTGACCGTTTTGGCGTGGTGATTGCGGGCTTGAGCATCTCCTTCCCGACCATCCGCTTCTCTGAAGAAGGCAAAGAGGGCTACGTGGCGCAGTTACATACCGCCGCTCGTCTGATTTCAGCGCAAATGGGTTATCACGACTATCCGTTTTAAGCTTGCCGAAGTTGTAGGGGGCTGAGCATAGCTTCGCCCCTACGCTTTCTCGCCCAGCCTTCGAAATCTCTCCTCGGTTTATAAAATCCAACTACTCTGCTATCCGCCTATCTTGCACTCTTTGAACAAGTGACGTGGAACACCGGCAATGGCTGGACGAATAGCAAAGAGGTCCCCAGAATCAGGGTATTCAGCCAGTTCTGAAGCCGTCATGGCAAAGCGCGCCGTGGTGATGAATAAGGTTTCCAGACCTTCCCCGCCAAAGCAGCAACTGGTGGGGCGCGGTACGGGCATGGCGACGCGCCCGCTCAGGCTGCCGTTACGGTCGTAGCGCAGCAAACATCCTCCGTTGAACATACAGACCCACAGCCCTCCGGCTCGATCCAGGGCGATACCATCGGGACGTCCCAGTTCTGCCGAGGTTTCGGCGAAGCGCATTACGGCCTCCAGTTCCCCGCAGGTCGAATAAGCGGCCCGAAATATTGATTGTGCGATGGAATCGACAAAGAACAGCGTTTGGTCATCTTCCGACCAGGCCAGGCCATTAGGCAGTGCGATATTCCTCTGGATCGCTTGGGCGTTTAGTTCACTGTCATAGCGGTACAGCGCTCCGGCCTCACGGTTCGGCCCCTCGTGCATCAGGCCGGTGATAAAGCGTCCTTGCGGATCGCAGGCCCCATCGTTGAACCGATAACTGGCTTGGTTATGGACTGCGCTGGAGTGCGTGCGGACCACTCCTTGTTTGGGATCAAGAATGGCAACCCGCGCGTCTTCGGTGAAGATCAGATTGCCTCTATCCGTGAGGGCCAGAGCACCGATGCGTGCCGTTGATTGATAAACGGTTGCCACCCGTGCTTGCGGGGTCATCACGTTAATCTTGCCACCAGAGATATCGACGAAGTACAAAAGGCGGTTGTCTTTATCCCAGACAGGACTCTCGCCAAGGTCGGCGCGGACTTCCGCGATCTTGTGCAGATGACCTCCGTCACGCATCGCCAAACTCCTTGATGCGTTGCCAATTGTGGGCGACGTCTTCCACGCTGCTACACTCAATGCGCGCCAGATCCGTAGGATAGGTTACGTCTGGATTTTCACAAAAGCGGGTCGCGGTGAACTGGCCGTTGCTGGCGCGCAGGATCACGCCTGTGTCTTGACATAACGAGCTGGCCAGATACAGCAAGCCTGGCACCACCCACTCGGGCTTGAGGTCTGTGGGAGACTGCGTGATCCCCCACATGCGGGTTTTAGCCACCGGAGAGATAGCGTTGACCAGGATGCCGTCCGGTTTTCCTTCCATGCTCAGGGCATTCATGATGCCGACTTGGGCCATCTTGCCAGCGGCGTAGGCCGTCAGGCCTGGCTGCGCGTAGCGTTGATACATGGCACGGTCAGAGGTTGTCAGCACGATCCGAGGTGATGGGGAACGTTTGAGATGCACCCAGGCGTGCTTGCTCAACCAGATCGGCGCACGCACGTTGATGCCAAGGGAGCGCTCAAGGAATACCTCTTCCTGTGTCTCAATGGGCTGATAGCCGACCCAACCAGCGTTATGGATCAGGATATCCAGCGCGCCGAATTGCTCGATGGCCAGCGCTACAAGTTGCTGGCAACCCATCTCGTTATCCAGGCGCCCGTTGTGGGTGATGAACGAACCAGGGTCGGCCTGCAAGTCATGAACCGCTTCGCTCATTACGTCTGGGTCAGCACCATCGCCGGTCAGGCCGGTACCCAGGTCGCTAAGGATCACCCTTGCACCACGCTCCAGGAGGGCTTTGGCGTAAGCGTTGCCAAGCCCGCGGCCAGCACCGGTGACGATAGCTACCTTGTCTTTGAAAAGCTCGTCTGAGCGTCGATCTGTCATCATGTACCTCCGTTTGGCAATGGCACGATGATGGAGTGACCGCTCCTGAGTGTAAAATATCTTATTTGTAGCGAAACAAGACTTATCAGGTTTCAATCAAGGGGGGGCCGATGCCATGGCATCTCGCACCTCATCGATCAGTTTGTCGCGAATTGAAGATGGCTTGTGCGGGTTCCAAGCCATCAGCAATTCCACATGCCGCAGTGCGTCTGGTGCATTGACCTGGATTGGTCGGAATACCACGTCTTTGCGACCCTCCTGCGCCAGTGACGCGGGCAACAGTGCTACGCCGAAGCCGCTGGCCACCAACGCAACCAGAGTGTGCAGCTGCCGCGCCTGTTGGGCAATGCGTGGCATGAACCCCGCCGCTGCACAAAGCTCAACCAGTTGGTCATGGAAGCCCTGGCCCAGGTGGCGTGGTGACGATACGAAGGCGTCATCGCGCAGTGCGGTCAGTGGAATGATTTCGTGGCACGCGAGAGGGTGTGTGGTTGGCAGAGCGATCACGATGGGTTCGCGCAGAATGCGCTCGAAGTGCAGCTCCGGAGCTGTCCTTCCCGGTGGCCTCATGAAACCGAGCTCGGCGCGGCCATGTTCCAGAGCCTCGATTTGCTCTTGAGTCGTGGCCTCACGCATCGTGAAGGAGATGGCGGGGAATGCAGCGCGGAAGCGCTGCAATGCACCTAGCAATGCGTTATAGGGGGCGATATTGATGAAGGTTAACGTGAGATGGCCTTCGATGCCTTGCGCTACCCGCCTAGTCTGTTCGACGCCTTCATCAAGCAGGCGCAACACCTTTCTTGCCGTTGCCAGAAAGTCGGTTCCGGCAGGAGTGAGCGACACGCTGCGATTGGTGCGTTCAAACAGGGGAGCGCCGATCTCATGCTCCAGCCGACGAATAGCCTGACTCAACGGGGCTGCGCCATATGCAGCCGTTGCGCTGCGCGATTGAAGTGCAATTCCTCGGCGACGGCGATGAACTGATGTAGCAGGCGGGTTTCAATCATAATGGGTTCCACGGATCCTATTTGCTACACACTAATACTAATGAGATATCATTGGCAGTCCTGGCGAAAAAAAACCGGCGCCTGGGCGCCGGTTCAGTTGCAAATCAGTCTAGGGTTACCGGTGAGCCAGTTCCGCTTCGTCTTCGCTGTCCATAATGGCTTTGTCGGTCTGCTTCATCAGTTGGCTGGTGACGGTACCTGCGGTCATCGAACCACTAACGTTCAGCGCGGTACGGCCCATGTCGATCAACGGTTCAACCGAAATCAGCAGGGCGACCAGAGTTACCGGCAGGCCCATCGCTGGCAGTACAATCAGCGCAGCAAAGGTCGCACCACCGCCCACACCGGCAACACCGGCTGAACTGACGGTAACAATGCCGACCAGCGTTGCGATCCACAGTGGGTCCAGAGGGTTGATGCCTACGGTTGGCGCAACCATCACCGCCAGCATTGCCGGGTAGAGACCCGCACAACCGTTCTGACCAATAGTGGCACCAAATGAAGCCGAGAAGCTGGCAATCGACTCCGGCACGCCCAGACGGCGAGTCTGTGCTTCGACGTTCAGCGGGATGCTGGCAGCGCTGGAACGGCTGGTGAAGGCAAAGGTCAGCACCGGCCACGCTTTGCGGAAGAATTTCAGCGGATTAACGCCGGTGAAGCTCAGCAGCAGGCCGTGAACCACGAACATGATCGCCAGACCAAGGTAAGAGGCAACCACAAAGCTGCCCAGCTTGATAATGTCGTGAATATTTGAGCCTGCAACGACCTTGGTCATCAACGCCAGTACGCCGTAAGGCGTCAGCTTCATCACCAGACGGACCAGTTTCATCACCCAGGCTTGCAGGGTATCGATAGCTACCAGCACGCGCTGGCCCTTCGGTTGGTCATCTTTAAGCAGTTGCAGCGAAGCCACACCCAGGAAGGCAGCGAAAATCACCACGCTGATGATTGACGTTGGGTTAGCCCCGGTCAGATCGGCAAACGGGTTTTTCGGTACAAATGACAGGATCAGTTGCGGTACGCTCAGATCGGCCACTTTACCCGCGTAGTTGGTTTCGATCGCCGACAAACGAGCCGTTTCTTGTGTGCCCTGGACCAGACCTTCTGCAGTCAGCCCGAACAGGTTGGTGACCAATACGCCCACCAGTGCGGCAATCAGCGTGGTAAACAGCAGGGTACCAATGGTCAGGAAGCTGATTTTTCCCAGCGAGGAAGCGTTGTGCAACTTGGCTACCGCGCTCAGGATAGAGGCGAAAACCAGTGGCATCACGATCATTTGCAGCAGCTGTACATAGCCGTTACCGACGATGTTAAACCAGCCGATAGACGCTTTCAGTACCGGGTTGTCCGCGCCGTAAACCAGTTGCAGTGCCAAACCGAACACCACACCAAGTACCAGGCCGACCAGCACTTTTTTAGCCAGGCTCCATTGCTTATGGCGGGTTTGCGCCAACAGCAAAAGGAGGGCGGCAAAAACCAGCACGTTTAATACGAGCGGTAGATTCATCCCCAATGTCTCCAATCTTGTTTTTTATAATTAAAGGTGCCAAGCACCGATGTAATGCGATGTAAATATCGTAACAGTTTGCGATGAAGCGCACTTATATCTAAAAAGAATTTAATATAACTTTTGGCTTGAAATCGTCGATGTAATAAGCGGAAAGGCGGGAAAATAGACGGTTTTTTGTGATCACAGCCGGATATTTTTTATTTGCTCAAAATACGACTGCACGGGAAAGGTGTAATCCCCTTGCCAGTAGATGGCGAAAGCCACCAAAACTATACACAGTACCCGCTCCAGCTGGTTGCCTTTTTGTGAGTTCAATATTGGCAGGCAGAAACGCCAGCGGCAGGGCCAAAGCAACGGCACGCCGGCAGGGGTGAGCATATCGGCCAGCAGGTGGCTGAAATAACCGATAATCATGGCGTGCAGCACGTCTGCGGGGATGGGCCAACCGCGCGGCACCTCTAGCTGAAATAGCCACATGCCGCCGACGATCGCCAACAGGCTATGGGTGAAACCGCGGTGACCAAAGGCGCGAGATATCGGGATGGCTATCCAGCGCAGGCGCTGGCCCAGGATGGATTTAGGGTGATCGATATCGGGTAGCAGTGACGTCAGTAGCGCGGCGGGAATGATGTGCCACCAATCGCCAGCGGCGAGCACGGGTGTCACCTCCGCTTTCTTGGCAAAGATCGCGCAGGCAACAGAGAATATGAGATGTCCTTCCGCGGTCATGTTGCTAAATTCCGGCCACTAAACTGTTAATTTATCCAGTATATGGGAATTTTTACAGTTACGGAAGCGGTTACCCTGTAACGAGTTGTTAATTTAACGCCGTTTTACAAAGGGTTGAAACGGTGTTTATGACGGACGAGGTATACAGGAAGACTGGTAATGTAGGGGCGCTGCAAATGCTGCGCCCGCTCAAATTCGGAGGAAGGATATGTTCGCAGTGGAGATCAGCGAGCGAGCCAGCCACCGTCTACCGCGAGCGTGTAGCCATTAACGTAGTCGGACGCTGCCGAGGCAAGGAAGACGATCGGGCCCATCAAGTCATCCGGCGTGCCCCAGCGCCCTGCCGGGATGCGCTCGAGGATCTGCTGGTTGCGGTCTTCATCGGTACGTAGTTGCTGGGTATTGTTGGTGGCCATATAGCCCGGTGCAATGGCGTTAACGTTAATCTGGTACTGTGCCCATTCATTGGCCAATAGCCGGGTGAGGCCGAGTACCGCGCTTTTCGACGCGGTGTAAGACGGTACGCGAATGCCGCCCTGGAAAGAAAGCATCGAAGCAATATTGATAATTTTACCGCCGCTGCCCTGGCTGATGAACTGTTTGGCCACCGCCTGTGCCATAAAGAACAGGGTCTTGATATTGACGTCCATCACCTCATCCCAGTCTTGTTCACTGAAATTCAGGGCATCTTCACGGCGGATAATTCCTGCGTTGTTCACCAGGATATCGATTCTGCCAAACGCCTCAACGGCGGTGGCTAGCAGAGAAGGGATGGCGTCGATATTGCCGAGATCGGCGTTCAAATTCAGGAATCGACGCCCAGTCTGGGTAACTTTGCTCATGGTCTCAACGGGCTGACTGCGGTTCACGCCGATAATGTCGCAACCGGCCTGCGCCAACCCAATCGCAATGCCTTGCCCCAGGCCGGTATTACAGCCGGTGATCAGCGCCACTTTGCCCATTAAGTCGAAGGAATTCAGAATCATAGCGTTGCTCTCTTGCCGTGAGGGAAGAAAGCACCGGGCTTTCGATGGCAACTGCGTGGCAGTGACAGTGTCACCTAATGGCCCGGTGTTTTCTTTATGCGACTAGCATAATTTGAATGGTGTCTTAATTCAATAAAAATGAAATGGTGTTTTATTTATTTTTCGAGTGCAGGGGGAGGGAAAAGGGCACCGGTGGGGCCGATGCCGTCAAGATCAGGCCAGATGGGCGGCAGTTAACTGCTCTAGGCTTTGCAACTTAAGGTCGGCCAAGGCCCAACGCGGATCCTGGCTGTATTCGTGCGCAGGGATCACGATCGATTTCATACGCGCTGCTTTGGTGGCAATCATACCGTTGAAGGAGTCTTCCAGAGTAATGCAGTGCTGTGGATCGCTGCCCAGGCGTTCGGCGGCGATCAGATAGACTTCCGGGTGCGGTTTGCTGTACGGCAGGTATTCGGCTGAAACCAACTGATCGAAATAGCTCTCCAGATCGAACATCTTCAGCACCTGCTGCTGCATATGTAGCGGAGAGGCGGAGGCCAGCCCAATATTTAAATCCAGGCTACGGCACAGTTCCAGCGCTTGTTGCACCCCAGGCAGCAACGGGCGCTTTTCCCGTACCAACTCGATGGCCCGCTCGATAATGCGGCCAGCCACTTCCTCCTGAGAAGGCCCTTGCCACGGCATGGCCTGGAACCACATTCGTACCACCAGATCGATGCGTAAACCCAGCGTATCCGGTAGGTTGTGACGATCGGACAGATCCAGGCCCAATGAGCTGAAAATATCCATTTCTGCCTGTAACCACAGGGGTTCAGAGTCGATCAGTAGACCGTCCATATCAAAAATTGCGGTTGCTATGCGTTGCGAATAAGCCATTAACAATTAACTCCTGCAGCACCAGTAAAAGAAAATGTTTTCGCCACTCTATCATTTTTGTTCAGGCGCCTGCACCCTTCGGGCCCGGGGTGTTTTCCCAAAGTACAGGATCTCTCTGGAACTGGGGGGAAGATAAAGAAAACGGTGGGCGAGTTTCATTAACTACAGGTAGACTTAGCGCAACAACGATTGCGTCGCTTACAAGGGGAACACATGACGTATCAACAGGCTGGGCGCGTTGCCATACTGAAACGCATTTTCGGATGGGTCGTTTTCATCCCGGCGTTACTGTCAACGCTGGTTTCACTGCTGGGTTTTGTTTATCAACACAGTGAGAAGTCCAGAGGGATCAACGCCGTGATGCTGGATTTTGTCCACGTCATGGTCGACATGGTGCGCTTCAATACGCCATTCCTGAATATTTTCTGGTACAACTCACCGGTACCGGACGTGGATAAGAGCCTGTTTAGCGGCGCTAATCTGATGTTTATCATTATCTATTTCCTGATTTTTGTCGGCCTGGCATTGCAGACTTCCGGTGCGCGCATGTCGCGTCAGGTGAAGTTTATCCGTGAAGGATTGGAAGATCAGATGATCCTGGAACAGGCCAAGGGCAGCGAAGGGCACACGCGTGAGCAATTGGAAGAGCGGGTGACGTTGCCGCACCACACCATATTGCTGCAATACTTCCCGCTGTATATCTTGCCGGTGGTGATCGCCGTGGTGGCTTATTTTGTGCTCAAGCTGCTAGGGCAAATGGCCGGAGTGGCGTAGATCTGCAAAGAACGGGCGCCCTATGCGGCGCCCATGACATTACAGCGTCTCTGGATGGAGCAGCTTGTCGATGGCCCGCTGCGCCATGACCAGATGTTGGCCGCCAAACAGGTTGCTGCGGTTGAGCAGGTAATAAAGCTGATACAGCGGCTGGCGTTCGATAAACCCGGTCTCCAGCGGCCACACGCTCTGATAGCCGTCATAAATCTGGGCGGGCAATTCAGGATAAAGCGGCAGCATCGCCAAATCACACTCTCTGTCGCCCCAGTAGCAGGCTGGATCGAACAGTAAAGGCCCATCCGCGGCCTGAGCACAGTTGGCTGGCCACAGATCGCCGTGCAGCAGGGAAGGCTGAGGTTGATGGTGTTGCAACCGCAGATACACCACGTCAATAATTTCGTCGATATCACCGAAGGTCATGCCCTTTTCCGCCGCCAGCTGTAGCTGCCAGCCGATGCGTTGCTCGGCAAAAAATTCCGCCCAGCGGCGTTGCCAGGCATTGGGCTGCGGTGTGGTGGAAAGGTCGTTATCGAAGTCGAGGCCGAACTGCGGTTGTTCGCTCCACTGGTGCAGGCGGGCCAGTTGTTGCCCGAGGCAGTGCGCCCCGTGCGCATCCAGCGGCTTAAGGGGTTGATACTCCAATAGCAGGAAACTGTAATCGCGATCGCTGCCAACCCCATACACTTCGGGGACGCGCACGGTCTTACTGCGAGCCAGCAAGGCCAGTTGATCGGCCTCCGCAGTAAATATCGGCAGCATTTCGCGGGTATCACATTTAACAAACACCTCGCTGTCACCGTAACTCACGCGCCACGCCGGGTGGATTTCTCCCCCGGGCAGTTCAGTCCTTTCGCGGATTTCTGCGCTGCCAAGATGTTCACTCAACAGACGGCTAACGGCTTGCCACATAGTAATCCCCTTCTGTGTTGCCTGCGATTTCATTAGGTTAGCGTCTTTCCTGCTGCGAAAACACGATGTGGCGCACAGCTGCGCCATCTATTGACGAAAAAATCATCGCCGCGTGTCTGGTCAAAGTATATACGCTATTGATTAATTTAAGTACGCTTATGCTGAATGCTGCTTGGTTCAGGCTAACTTGCCGAGTTCCTTGTTACACGGGAAACGTCATAGTAGGGATTTTCCCCTCACCCCAACCCTCTCCCACAGGGAGAGGGGGCTGGAGCGGAGCCGCGGGTAGGGGCAGGAGTCAGTCTGTGGCACGTTTTGTTCTCTTTCCCACAGGGGGCTGGAGCGGAGCCGGGGATAGGTGCAGGAGTCAGTCTGTGGCACGTTTTGTTCTCTTTCCCACAGGGAGCGGGTGGCGTAAAAACCTTTATCGGTGTTCGATATTACTAGACCACAACAGTGGCACATTCTGTTCCCTCTCCTGGGGGAGAGATACCGTCTTGTCGGCTATCCGGCAAGCGGTATTTCCGCATTAAATGTCTTTCCTGATTTCACCACACCATAGGCCAGTTGCAGCAACTTTCGCATCGCCGCACACACTCTTTCTTTGCCCGACTTCCCACGCAACTTCAGCCTTTCTGTTAAGTCTTTAACCACAACATTGTATTGGCCTGCCACTACCGCGGGCATGTATAACGCACTTCGCAGCTCACCGTGCCCCACTTTCGATAACCGGCTTTTCCCTTTAAACATCCCCGACTCACATCGCTGTGGATTCAGTCCTGCGTACGCTACCAGGGCCTTGCTGCTGGTGAACCGACGCAGGTTTCCTGCGAAGGCCAGCAGGCTGGAGCTCAGCATCTCTCCCACTCCAGGGATACTTTTTAGCAACTCGCTGTCCCGTTTCAGGTCAGGGTTATCATCGATGTGCTGACTGATTTTCTTTTTCGTTTCTCGTATCAGTTCATCCAACGTGGCGATGTGCTCATTGAGTGAAGGGACGATGACTGCTTCGGCCACCTCCAGGCGATTTTCTTCCATCTGACGCATCTCTTCCAGGTTCTTAAGATGCCTGACCAACGCGGTCAACTGGCGCTCGCTCAACGGGGCTGGGAACCACGGGGCAGGCTGATGCAGTGCGCAGTAGCGGGCTATCATCGCTGCATCGCTTTTGTCCGTTTTGTTCCGGGCCAGTTCTGTATTGCCGAAGGAATGGATACACGCCGGGTTCATCAGACTGACGTGGTAGTTGTTGTCTGCCAGATAAGTGGCCAGTTCCGTGCTGTAGCTCCCGGTGGCTTCCATACAGACATGACAGTCGCCAAAGCGGCTCAACCAGGCTGCGAACTCGCGGCATCCAGAAGGGGTATTGGCAAACTTTTTGGTTTTATACTTCTGATTGTCCAGCAGTACGGCGACATCAAATTTGTGTTTAGCGATATCAACGCCGACAGGGGTTCTACGCATTATGGCACTCCATAACCATGTCTGAAATTTATCGCCGGACCATCCTTATATGTAGGTGCTCATAGGCACAGGATACCGTTCGGTCTACAAGGCGACAGGGAAATAGACAGCCGGGGCACAATCTCTCCCACGGGCTCATAGGCACTAGGGTTAGGGGGAGCTCACCGGCTATCTCCCGATGATCAGTCGGGGATCTTCTCCGCTAAGGCGGAGAAGATCAAGACATAAGGGTTAGGGTGAGGGCGGCTTAATGGTTTTTAACTACGGTGATTTCGTTGCGTTGCACGGGTTTGAAGTGGCTATAGAGCAGGGCGATGACAAACAGCAGCGCCTGTACGACCACGATGCACGGCCCGGTTGCGCCGTCGATATGAAAGCTGATCAGTGTACCCAGCACACAGGAAAAAACCGAAGCGATGGTGGCAACAATCAACATCCGGTTGAAACTGCGGCACAGCGTGAACGCAATAATCCCCGGTGCGATCAGCATCGCAATCACCAGGATCACCCCCACCGCCTGTAGCGAGGCCACAATGGTTAACGCCAGCAGGCACAGTAAGCCGTAGTGCAGTAACTTCACCGGCAGGCCGATAACGCGCGCATGATTGGGATCGAAACAGTAGAGCATGAAGTCCTGGCGCTTGAGCAGCACGATTGCCAGCGTGATCCCGGCGATCCACAACGTTTGCCGTAGCTCACCGTCGGTGATCCCCAGCATATTGCCGAACAGGATATGGCTGAGGTGTTGATCGGTATCGATGCGGGCAAACAGCACCAGCCCAAAGGCAAACATGCCGGAGAATACGATCCCCATCATCGTGTCTTCTTTTACCCGGCTGTGCTCTTTCAGATAACCCGTCGCGACCGCGCAGAAAATGCCGGAAAGAAATGCGCCAATCACCAGCGGAATACCGAACACAAAGGCCAGCACAATGCCGGGGAGCACGGCGTGAGAAATGGCATCACCCATCAGTGACCAGCCTTTCAATACCAGATAGCAAGACAACACGGCGCAGACGACACCGGTGACGATAGCCGCGATGATGGCGCGTTGCATAAAGGGATAGGCGAACGGCTCAGAGAGCCATTGCAACAGGAATTCCATCAGTTGCCCTCCGGAGAGTTGCCACGATTTACGCGACGTTTTGAGGCTAACAGCCCGTGCTTCGGTGCGAACAGGAAGGCCGCCAGGAACACCAGCGTTTGCAACGTGACGATCACGCCGCCGGTGGCCCCATCGACGAAGAAGCTGAGGTAGGCACCCAAGCCGCTGGTCAACGCACCGATCGCGATGGCGATAATCACTAGCCAGCCAAAACGGTCGGTCAGCAGATAGGCGGTAGCACCGGGAGTGATCACCATGGCGATCACCAGGATGGCGCCGACGGTTTGCAGCGCGGCCACGGTGCAGGCGCTAAGCAGGGTAAAGAACAGTATCTTCAACTTGAGTGGCGAAAGCCCGATCGACACCGCGTGGTTTTCATCGAAAAATACCGCCAGCAGGTCTTTCCACACCAGGCATAAGATCAATAACGAAACGCCGATAATAATCTCCACCTGCAACACGTCTTCATCTGCGATGCCGAGAATGTTGCCGAAGATGATCGACTGCACGTTCACCGAGGTAGGATTGAGCGAAATGATCAACAGGCCGACGGCGAAAAAGGTGGAGAAAATAAAGCCGATAATCGCATCTTCACGCAGGCGGGTAACGTGGCGTACCAACGTCATCGCCAGCGCGGCCAGCATGCCGGTGAAAAACGCACCGGCTGCATAGGGCAGGCCGAGGGCATAGGCACCGGCCACGCCAGGCACCACGGAGTGGGAAAGAGCATCCCCCATCAACGACCAGCCTTTCAGCATCAGATACGCCGACAGAAAAGCGCAGGCCGCACCGACGATGGCGCTGACCCACATCGCCTTGACCATGTAGTTGTAGTTGAACGGTTGCAGCAGGATCTCGAGCATCAGGGAGTATTCTCCTTTTGCTGACTTTGCGCCGGAGGATCGCTCTTGGTATGGCCATAAAACACCGCAGGGCGCTCGTCATCGGTGATTACCGTTACGGTGCGGGGATCGTTGTCATCGTGCAGGTCGGGCCCGGAGAGGTTGATATGGCGCAATACGCCACCGAACGCCAGTTCCAGATTGCTTTGCGTGAACGTGGTCTCGAGCGGGCCGGCGGCAAGCACGGTACGGTTAATCAGGATCACCCGATCGCAAAACTCCGGTACGCTGCCGAGGTTGTGGGTCGATACCAGGATCAGGTGCCCCTCATCGCGCAGCGAACGTAACAGATCGATAATGGCGTTCTCGGTTTTGACATCTACGCCGGTAAAAGGCTCATCAAGCAGCAGCACAGTTCCCTGCTGAGCCAGGGCACGGGCCAGGAATACGCGCTTTTTCTGCCCGCCGGAAAGCTCGCCGATCTGTCGGCTACGTAATTCAGTCAGGCCAACGCGTTCCAGCGCCTTATCGACCCGCAGCCGGTCTTCCTTGGTAGGAATGCGCAAGAAGTTCATTTTGCCGTAGCGGCCCATCATCACCACGTCTTCCACCAGCACCGGGAAGTTCCAGTCAACCTCCTCGGTTTGCGGCACGTAGGCGATAATATTTTTCTTCAGCGCGGCGACAACCGGCTGCCCGCTCAGCGTCACCTGGCCAGATGTCGGTTTTACCAGGCCCATGATGCTTTTGAAGAGGGTCGATTTCCCGCTGCCGTTAACCCCCACCAGCGCACAGATCGAACCACCGCTAAGGGTAAAACTGGCGTTATGGATCGCCGTATGGCCGTTGTTATAGGTGACCGATACGTCATCCACGCTAAGTTCGGGGCGGATAAAGGTCTCTGCACTCATTGATTGAATCCTTTGGCGATGGTTTGCACGGTGGCATTGAGCAGATCGATATAGGTGGGCACTAGCCCGTCGGCGGCAGAAAGCGAATCGACATACAGCACGCCGCCGTAGTGTGCGCCGGTTTCTTTGGCCACCTGCTTGGCAGGCTTATCCGAAATGGTGCTTTCGCTGAACACCACCGGAATGTGGTTGGCCCGCACGGTATCAATCACCCGGCGCACCTGCTGCGGTGAGCCCTGTTCGTCGGCATTGATTGGCCACAGGTAGACTTCTTGCAACTGATAGTCTTTGGCCAGATAGCTAAAGGCGCCTTCGCTGGTTACCAGCCAGCGCTGGGCTGCCGGAATACGCGACAAACGCTCGCGTAGCGGGGCATCCAGCGCCGCGATTTTTTCAGCGTAGGCTTTGGCATTGCGGTTATAGGTTTCGGCGTTATCAGGATCGTGCTGCACCAGCGCTTTGCGGATGTTCTCAATGTAGATCAGCGCATTGCTTGGCGACATCCAGGCATGGGGGTTTGGATTACCGTTATACGGGCCTTCGTGGATCGGCAGCGGGGTGATCCCTTCGGTTACCACGGCGGCGGGCACCTGTTTGATATTTTCGAAGAAGCGTTGGAACCAGCGCTCCAGGTTCATCCCGTTCCATAAAATCAGATCGGCGTGCTGTGCCTTAACGATATCCCGCGGCGTGGGCTGATAGTCGTGGATTTCCGCCCCAGGCTTGGTGATGGACTCCACTACGGCAGCGTCGCCCGCCACGTTCTGGGCGATATCCTGGATAATGGTGAAGGTGGTCACCACGCGCAGCTTTTCCTTTGCCGAAGCCGGTTGGCTCACAGCAACAACGCTAAGGCATATGCAGAGCAGGGCAAGGGGGCGAAAGTGGGACAAGCTAAAACGACGACGAGTAAATACGTTGTTTTTCATTGGCATGATGACGTCTCCTTATTCAAATGAAAATGATTATCAATATCAATTGAGCGGAAGTCAAGCATCACCAAGCTTTGCCAAGGGGTTATGTTGTTGTTAATGAAATAGTACCGCCGTGTGAGTTATAACATTTTATGTATCGGGATGTAACCGCTTAAAGTAATCACTGCCAGTGACTATCTCCACTTCGGGTTTTGCCCCCAATGCCACCTCGCCCAACCCTTGCGCCAACTGTTTGACATCTTCTTGATTTAATGGCGTTGTTAGCGAAAAACTGTTGATCCCCAGCTCATGGGGAACGCCCTCGCTGTCGCTGAGCATGGTGGAAAAACCGGCCAGCGTCATTTGTCCGGTTAATTTGGCTAAATCGGTTAAGCTCTGTTCCGGATAGGTGAAAGTCACCACAAATCCTATGGACGAAGATTGACTCATAAATCACCTCTTGGTATATGGATAGCCTGAGAATAGACCAAAAAAGTTATGCAGGTATCCTTACCCGTTGTATATGCTACGCAACTCATTGAAAGGAGTGAGGGATTCTGTGAAAACAAAAATAGGTTGCCTGATGGCAATCGTACTATTAGCCGGTTGTGCGAAAGATCCGCAAACAACCGGCAATCAGGCAGGCAGTGGCACTTCGGGCGGTTGGCTAAAAACTCCACCGCAAACACCAAGCAACCGTACCGGGACACCGGTCGCTTATAACGATTATATCCGTCAGGCTGCCAGCAACTATGGCGTCGACGAAACGCTGATTAAGGCGATCATTCAGGTGGAGTCCGGGTTTAACCCGAACGTGGTCAGCACCTCGAATGCCGTGGGGCTCATGCAGCTGAAAGCCTCAACCGCTGGACGCGATGCTTACCGTATGAAGGGAAAGAACGGGCAGCCAAGTTCACGTGAGTTGAAGGATCCGGCGGTCAATATTGATCTGGGAACAGCCTATATCAATATTCTTCAAAGCCAGCAGCTAGCCGGGATCACCAATCCACAAACGTTACGCTATGCCACCATCGTTTCCTATGTGAACGGGGCAGGCGCGATGTTACGGACCTTCTCATCGGATAAACGTGTGGCGGTAAACCGCATCAATCAGATGAGCCCGGACGAGTTTTATCAGCATATCCAGAAGAAACACCCGGCACCGCAAGCGCCGCGTTACTTGTGGAAGGTTACCACTGCTTATCAAGCGATGGCTGACTAGCCTCAGATTGCCTACAGCCGGCCCCAATAAAGGGCCGGTTTTGCTATTTCTTGCCGGTAAAAATGTGCTCTGCATCCCATTTCCGTTGTTCTCCCGCCTTTTGAACTAAAAAACCGCACAAATTGTTAATTTTACATTAACAAAGAAAACTTTACGCTCAATCAAATAGTTACCGGTAACATTGCTGCCAAAGCTCACATTCTGACCTTCAAAAAATAAACAATTACGTAACAATATATGTTTAAACTCCGTATGGAACGCGAGGTTGAGGTTAAATAGTTGTGATTTTTTTTGGAAGGAATGTGCTATGTCGAACGATAAAACCAACAACTCCCGGCGTGATTTCTTGCTGAAGTCGATGACGCTGATCCCCGCAGCCGTTATCGGTGGCAGCGGTGTGAGTGCCCTGACGGCGCCCACACCCGTGCTTGCCGCTAGCGACACCCCCAAGCAGGCTGACTATCAACCAACCTTCTTTACCCCCGAAGAGTGGGCCTTTGTCCAGGCGGCGGTCGCGCGTTTGATCCCTGCGGACGAGCGCGGCCCGGGCGCTTTGGAAGCAGGCGTGCCGGAGTTTATCGATCGGCAGATGAATACGCCTTATGCCACCGGCTCAATCTGGTACATGCAAGGGCCGTTCAATCCCGATGTTGCACCGGAAATGGGTTATCAACTGCCGTTGGTGCCGAAACAGATTTATAACCTGGGTATCAGCGACGCGGATGCCTACAGCAAGAAAACGGCAGGTAAAGTATTCGCCGAGCTGGATGGCGCACAACAGGATGCGCTGTTGCAGAAGTTTGAATCCGGTGAGGCCGAGTTTGCGCAACTGCCTGCCAAGCTGTTCTTCTCTTACCTATTGCAAAACACCCGTGAAGGTTTTTTCAGCGATCCAATCCATGGCGGTAACAAAGAAATGGTGGGATGGAAGCTGATTAATTTTCCGGGCGCGCGCGCCGACTTTATGGACTGGGTTGAGCGAGGGGAACGTTATCCCTTCCCACCGGTATCGATTCGTGGGGAGAGGGGGTAATTATGGCAACGGTAATGAAGAAGCAGGATGTGGTGATCGTCGGTTTTGGTTGGGTTGGTGCCATTATGGCCAAGGAGTTGACCGAGGCCGGGCTAAACGTGGTGGCGCTTGAGCGTGGCCCGATGCGCGATACCTACCCAGACGGCTCCTACCCGCAGGTGATCGATGAACTAACCTATAATATCCGCCGCAAGTTGTTCCAGGACCTTTCAAAAAGTACGGTGACTATCCGTCACAACACAAGCCAAACCGCAGTACCTTATCGCCAGTTGGCGGCTTTCCTGCCGGGTACCGGAGTGGGCGGAGCTGGCCTGCACTGGTCTGGCGTGCATTTCCGTATCGATCCTATCGAGCTGCGTATGCGCAGCCATTATGAAGAGCGCTACGGTAAAAGCTTTATTCCAAAAGACATGACGATCCAGGATTTTGGGGTGAGCTACGACGAGCTGGAGCCGTTCTTTGATAAGGCCGAGAAGGTATTCGGTACCTCCGGCACAGCCTGGTCAGTGAAGGGGCAGTTGGTGGGTAAAGACAAAGGCGGAAACCCCTTTGCACCAGACCGTTCCGACCATTTCCCACTGCCAGCGCAGAAGAACACCTTCTCCGCGCAGCTGTTTGAAAAGGCGGCGCGTGAGGTGGGTTATCACCCTTACAATCTGCCCTCTGCCAATACGTCAGATTCCTACACCAACCCCTATGGCGCGCAGATGGGTCCTTGCAACTTCTGCGGTTACTGCAGCGGTTATGCCTGCTACATGTATTCCAAGGCGTCGCCAAACGTCAATATCTTGCCAGCACTGCGGATGGAGAAGCGCTTTGAGCTGCGCACCAACGCTAACGTGCTGAAAGTTAACCTGACAGCTGACAAAAGCCGGGCGACCGGGGTGAACTATATCGATGCCCAGGGGCGTGAGATTGAACAACCTGCCGATCTGGTGATCCTCGGGGCCTTCCAGTTCCACAATGTGCATCTGATGCTGCTCTCCGGTATTGGCAAACCTTACGATCCACAGACCGGTGAAGGGGTGGTTGGGCGTAATTTTGCCTACCAGAACATGACTACCATCAAGGCGTTCTTTGATAAGGACGTCCATACCAACCCGTTTATTGGCGCGGGCGGTAACGGCGTCGGCGTGGATGATTTCAACGCGGATAACTTTGACCACGGCAAGGAGGGCTTTGTCGGTGGCTCACCGTTCTGGGTCAACCAGGCGGGTACCAAACCGATCTCCGGCCTGCCAACGCCTCCTGGTACTCCAGCCTGGGGCAGCAAGTGGAAAGCCGCGGTGGCGGATGCCTATACGCACCATGTCTCTATGGATGCGCATGGCGCGCACCAGTCCTATCGTAGCAACTATCTCGATCTCGATCCGACCTACAAGAACGTCTTTGGCCAACCGCTGCTACGCATGACCTTCGACTGGCAGGAAAACGACATCAAGATGGCGCAGTTTATGTTCAACAAGATGGCCCCGATCGCCAAGGCGATGAACCCGAAACTGATTTCCGGCAGCCCGAAAAACGCCAACAGCCATTTCGATACCACCAGCTACCAAACTACGCACATGAACGGCGGAGCGGTGATGGGAGAAGATCCCAAGACCAGCGCGGTAAACCGTTATCTGCAAAGCTGGGACGTGCATAACGTGTTCTCGATAGGCGCATCGGCCTTCCCGCAGGGGCTGGGCTACAACCCGACCGGCACCGTTGCCGCGTTGGCCTATTGGTCTGCCCGCGCCATTCGCGAGCAGTATCTGAAAAACCCAGGCCCATTGGTGCAGGCATGAGGATGCGAGTGATGAAAGCTTTGGTTCCCGCACTGGTTCTCAGTGCACTGAGTTTTTCCGTTTTGGCGCAGGACGCGGCGGTCAGCAGCGAATTGCTCAAACGTGGTGAATATCTAGCACGTGCCGGTGACTGTGTGGCCTGCCACACCAATGGTAAAAACGGTGTGCCCTTTGCTGGTGGTTTGGCGATGGAAACGCCGATTGGCACTATCTATTCCACCAACATCACCCCGGACAAAACCACCGGCATTGGCGATTACAGTTTTGCAGATTTCGACAATGCGGTACGCAAAGGCGTCGCCAAGAGCGGCAGCACCCTGTACCCGGCGATGCCTTATCCTTCGTTTGCGCTGGTGAAAGAGGAGGATATGCGTGCCATGTATGCCTATTTCATGCACGGCGTGCAACCCGTCAAACAAGCGAACCAAGACTCCGATATTCCCTGGCCGTTATCCATGCGTTGGCCACTACACATCTGGCGTTCGATGTTTGCACCAACACCGGCCGATTTCGCGGCAAACGCCAACGCCGATCCGGTTATCGAACGTGGCCGCTATCTGGTCGAAGGGCTGGGGCACTGTGGGGCATGCCATACGCCGCGCAGCCTGACTATGCAAGAGAAGGCGTTGAGCAACACGGAAGGGGATGACTACCTGTCTGGCAGTAACGCGCCGATCGACGGTTGGGTAGCATCCAGCCTGCGTGGCGATAATAAAGATGGCTTAGGCACCTGGAGCGAGAGCGAACTGACCGAGTTCCTGAAAACCGGCCGCAACGATAAGTCGGTGGTATTTGGGGGCATGAGCGACGTGGTCGAACATAGCCTGCAATATCTCAGCGATGAGGATTTGACCGCGATCGCCCGCTATCTGAAAACCTTGCCGCCGAAAGACGGTAAACAGCAGGCCGCTCCGGTTGAAGACAGCGTCGCCAAAGATTTGTGGCGTGGTAACGACAGCAAGCCCGGAGCCGCGCTGTACGTCGATAACTGTGCCGCTTGCCACCGTACCGATGGTGTTGGTTACAAGCGTGCCTTCCCGGCGCTGAAGGGCAACCCGGTGGTGCAGACCGAAGACGGGACCTCGCTGATCCACATTGTGCTGGTCGGCAATACCACGCCAGCAGTGAAGGGGGCGGTTTCCAACCTCACCATGCCACCGTTTGGCTGGCGCTTGAACGACCAGCAGGTTGCGGACGTGGTGAACTTTATCCGCTCCAGCTGGGGTAATAATGCCAAAGCCATCAGTGCTTCCGATGTAGCTGACGTGCGTAAGGATCGTTCAATTATCCGCGATGAGAAGGCGATGGGCAGTTCTACTGTCCCAGAGCCAGCGCCTGTGGGTGCCAAGTAATCCTCACAAGGGCCTCGTTCGAGGCCCTTTATTTATCTCAATTATCCTTAAATAAGTTAGAGTTGTTAATCATTTCATGGTGTGTGATTTTTAATCACCTTTAACAGCCCATTCCTGGGTCTTTAAACTATTTGACCTGAGTTTTTTACCTTTCTGCGAGATATTGCACTTCATATTTGTTCTATGTCACTGTTATTGATTGGGTTGTTCTGATTTTATTTGTTGGTGAATAAAAATTTCATTAATGTTATTAATGTTAATCGCAGGGGAGCGTTGAAACTAAAGGGAGGCTATAGGCGTGATGGTAATAGTTTTATTAATGGTGGTGTACATTTCCATCGCTTTTGAGGTTGATAGGCGTAAGCGTATCTGTATTAGTCTTGGTCGAAAATATACCTACAGAAAGCGCATCAAGTTCAAAAGGAAATGTGCGAGGTTAATCGATACGCTGCTTTTCCGAACATGATGCGTTGCGGTTTGCCATCTTTGGCAAAAAAGCAGATTTCATCAGGTGAGATGCCCTGGAAAAGTGGGGCATTTTAGATGGATGACCAAGTAGCCACAGCTATTTGGCACCGTCAATGCCTGTTAACAGTCTGCACCGTTATCCATCTCGTCAACATGTCGATCTACATCCCGTGAGCAGACCCACGCTTTTGTGATCCTGACGATACAAAGTGTCAAATCCACTGTATGCATTCAAGGGCGGCTTTAGTATGGTCTTGGTTTGAGCATTCGCCAAAGGACATTGCCATGGAAAAAATCGACCTGCATATGCATTCCAACTACAGCGATGATGCAGACTTCCCGGTTGAGACGCTGATTGCACGCTGCCTGGCCAACGGTATCAGTACGTTGGCGGTGACCGACCATAATAATGCCAATTCGGTGCCGGAAGCCAAGGCGCTGGCATCGTCCAGCCTCAATGTCCTGTCTGGTATCGAGATCGACTGCACCTTCGCTGGGCGCAACTTCCACCTGTTGGGCTACGGGTTTACCCCCAGCAATGACTTTGTCGAAATCTATAACAATTTCAGCAGCATTCAACGGGAACTGACGCCGCAGAAGTTTGCCAAGCTGCGCGGGTTGAAATTCCATCTGGATGAGCAACGCCTGGAGCAGGTATGCGGTGGCGCTATCCCGCAGGAAGAGCAGATGGGCGAGGTGATACTCGACGATCCACGTAATGATGGGCATCCATTGCTGATGCCTTATCGACCCGGGGGGGAAAGGGCCGATATGCCACTAATCAACTTCTACTGGGACTTCTTTGGCCCAGGAAAGGTGTGCTATATGCCGGTCACCTATCCCGCCATGAACCGCATGGTGGAGGTGATCCGCCATAATGGGGGAATACCGATCCTGGCGCATATCGGTGCCAACGTTAAGCAGGACCATACTCAAGTCATCGATGACATGCTGAAGATTGGTGTGATGGGGGTCGAGGTGTTCTCAAGCTATCATTCACCGGAGTTGGCCAGCCAGCTGTATGAGTTTGCCCTGAGCCGCTCGGCGTTTGTTACCTGCGGCAGCGACTTCCATGGGCGTAACAAGCCAAAAATAGAAGTAGGGCAATGTAGTTACGGCCCGCAGTATATTGGCGAAATACGCCGGTTTGTCGCCGCCGCCAGCGCCTAAGCTTTGTTTCATTCCCTATGGCTCGTGGGCGGCATAGGCTGCTCACGAAGCGCGCAGTTAACCGCCGAAATATAGACCATTCCAGAGATTTTCTTTATCCTTTGCCGTCCTTTTATCAGGTAGGTGAATTTCTCTCGCCATTAATATCCTGTTTTATATAAACATTCTACGGAGAAGGGAGTTTCCGTCGGGCGCAATCGTTGGCGCTGTAGATTAAGGTAAGCTGTCTCATGAGTACGATTTCTCCAGATCATGGCAGGTTGGCCATTGCTCAACCTGCCAAATGGAACAAGACCGACACCGTCTGGATGTTCGGGCTTTATGCCACGGCCGTGGGTGCCGGCACCCTGTTTCTGCCGATCAATGCCGGTCTGAATGGCCCATTGGTGCTGCTATTGATGGCACTGTTCGCTTTCCCTCTGACTTATTTACCCCATTTGGCACTAACCCGTTTTGTCCTTTCCGGCTCCAGCCGCGATGGCAACATTCAGGACGTGGTGGTCGAACATTTCGGCGTGTTAGCCGGCAAGATCATTATGGTGCTGTACCTGATGGCGTTTTTCCCCATCGTGCTGGTCTACAGTATTTCCATCACCAACGCGTTGGACAGCTTTCTGACCCATCAATTTCACTTTGCCCCGGTACCCCGCATCTGGCTGAGTTTGGCGGTGGTGGTGGTGCTCAATTTGGTACTGCTGCGTGGAAAGGATACGATCGTGGCCGCGATGGGCGTTCTGGTATTCCCATTGCTGGTGTTTCTGATGGGGATTTCGCTGTATCTGGTACCCACCTGGCAGACCGAGAACTTTGTCAGTGGTTTGGCCAACACCCAATTTGACAGCCCCGACCTCTGGCATTCGTTGTGGTTGGCGGTCCCGGTAATGGTATTTTCCTTTAGCCATGCGCCGATCATTTCGTCGTTCGCTTCCACCCAGAAAAGCTTATATGGTGACAACGCTGAGCGCCGTTGTGCGCGGATTATGCGTTACAGCTACCTGCTGATTTGCGTCACCGTGCTGTTCTTCGTGTTCAGCTGCGTGCTGAGTCTTTCGCACCAGGAGATGGAGCAGGCGAAAGCACAGAACATCACGGTGTTGACCACCCTGGCCAACAAATTTTCCAACCCGCTGATTGCCTATCTTGGGCCGGTGATGGCGATGTTGGCGATGGCAAAATCCTATCTTGGCACTTCATTAGGCGTTACCGAAGGGGCAACCAGTCTGATCGATGGGCTAACACGCGCCGTTGGCAAGCCACTCACTGCAGTCACAACCCATCGTATTTCCGGTGTGGTGCTGTTCTTGCTGACCTGGGCGGCCACCGTTTGGAATCCGAGCGCCTTGCATATCATTGAAACCATCAGCGGTCCGCTGATTGCGGTGATCCTGTTTATTCTGCCGATGTATGCGGTGCGCGCGGTTCCGGCTATGCGCCGTTATCGAGCATTGAGCAATGTCTTTGTGCTGGTGATGGGGCTGATTGCGCTTTCCGCTTTGGTTTACGGTTTGGCATAGGGAGCAAGTTGGCCCCGCAACAGCGGGGCCGGTAGGGTTAGGTCATTGGTACGTAGGTAGAAATCAGCTCCAACACGCCGTTGATAATAAACTGCACGCCCATACACACCAGCAGGAAGCCCATCAGGCGGGAAATGGCCTCAATACCGCTTTCACCAACCAGTTTCATGATCGCCGTGGAACTGCGTAAACAGATCCACAAAATGATCGCTATCGACAGGAAAATGGCCACCGGTGCGGCCAGCAGCACCCAGTGGGCAAAGCCCAGGGTATTTTCGTGGACGCTGGATGAGGTACTGATGATCATGGCGATAGTACCCGGCCCGGCGGTGCTTGGCATGGCCAGCGGGACAAACGCGATATTGGCCGAGGTTTTCTTGTGCAGCTCTCTGCTTTTGGTTTCTACCTCCGGTGTTTCATCGGCACTTTGCTGTGGGAACAGCATGCGAAAACCGATAAAGGCGACAATCAACCCTCCGGCGATCCGCAACCCGGGGATGGAAATTCCAAAAGTGCTCATCACTAGCTGACCGGCATAGAACGCGACCGTCATGATGCAGAACACGTAGACCGAAGCCATCAGCGACTGATGGTTGCGTTCTTCGTTGGTCATATTTCCCGACAGACCGAGCAGCAACGCCACGGTGGTTAGCGGGTTGGCCAGTGGCAACAGTAGGGCCAGCCCAACCCCGATGGCCTGAAACAACTGCAGAATACTCGACATATAACAAACCCCAGCAAAAGAATGAAATGGGGGCGCAGTCACTACGCCCAAATAAGTACTGTGGCTATCCGTGTCAGACTAGACGCTCAATTTTTCTGTTCCTCCATACCAACCTATAAAACGTTGTTTGCAATGCCAGCATTGTCAAATAGGCGATAGGGAATGCCATCCATACCCCCTCCAAGCCAAAGTGATTGCTGAGCAGGTAGGCCGCTGGCAACTGTACGGCCACGATGCAGAGAATGGATATTGTCACCGGTACCAACACCACGCCACTGGCGCGCATGATGCCGCCGACAATCGCCTGGAAACCAAATACCAGCATGCTCCACAGCATGATATGCAATAAATGCTCCGCTTCTGCCAATACTACCTGGCTGGTCAGGAACAGACCCAACAGCCAATGTGACAGCAGGTAGACCAGAATAATCAACGAACCGGTCAACCAGAGGTTGATATACAACCCGGTACGCAAGATGGGGGCAATGCGTTCGGTTTTGCCAGCGCCGATGGCCTGAGCACCCAAAATAGAGGCGGTGATGGCAATCGACAGGGCCGGGAATTGCACATAGTTAACGATCTGTGTCACGGCGCCGTAGGCTGCCGTGGCATCCGAACCGTGGCGGTTGACCAGCGTCAGGATGATCAATTCAGAGATAGAAATTACCACCATTTGTAAACCGGTGGGCAGGCCAATACGTAACACTTTGCGTAGCACCACCGTATCCAGCTTGAGCGCGGCCAGCATGGCCCGATCGGGGGCCAGCACGTGTTTTTTGCGGCGCAGGCGCAATGTCAGATACACCATCGCCACTGCGTTACCGACCATACCCGCCAGAGCCGCGCTCTGTATGCCCATGGGGGCAAAACCCAGCCAGCCACGGATCAGGGCCGGGGTGAGCAGCAAGCCGACGATGGTAGACAGCAGTAGGGCCAAGAGTGGGGAGATCGTGTCACTGACGCCGCGCAGCAACTGGGTGAACAACACAAATACCAGCAGCAAGGGCATAATCATCATCATGATGCGGGCGTAAGAAACCGCCTCTTCCAGCACGTCCGCTGGCGTGCCTAGGGCTTGTAGCGCCTGGCGAGCGAACAGACTGCCAAATACTGCCGCCAGTAAGCCAAGCGTCACGCCCAGCATCAAGGCCGTACCCGCAATGGTTTTGACTTTTTCTGGTTCATTCGCGCCCCATGCCTGCCCAATCAGCACCGAGGCACCGGCACCAACGCCAATCACCAGTGAGATAAAGAAGAACACCACCGGGAACATGCCAGAGATGGCGGCCAGTGCAGGGGTGCCGAGCATCTGGCCGATATAGATGCCGTTCAGCGTGCCTGAAAATCCTTGCAGGAAGTTGGACAGCACCATAGGCACCAAAAAGATCAGATAGATGCGCCAAAGCGGTGGCTGCTTGTGCTGCGGACGGGTTTGCATTTAATCGTTTTTCCTGCGCCTGAAAGACGTATAAAGAGCTCTAGTGATACTGAAACTCATATGTAGGGGCGCCGCATGCTGCGCCCGCCGGGTTATTATCACCGGGGGAAGGCATCGCGAGTCATCCAGGCCAGATGTGCCTGGATATCAGCAGGCCAGTGCACAATGCGTTCGGCAAACAGCTTGCCATCGTGGCCAAACAGTGCACGCGTGGCTTCTTCATAGCCTGGTAAAGAACCGGCGATGGCGCTCATAAATCGATAGCTGTTCTCTTTGATACGGCGTTCATTATCCTGCTCGACCGAGGTGCGCCGGGCTTCATCAACCAGACGACGTAGTGCCGCAGAGGCTCCACCACGCTGTTGTGCCAGCCATTCCCAGTGACGGGGAAGAAGCGTCACTTCGCGGGCTACCACGCCGAGCTTGGGCCTCCCAACCGAGGGCTGAGCTGCCGGTTCGCCATCAAGCTCAGTGACATCGCCATCAGGCTGGGGCCAAACGTAGCCTGCTGGCCAAGGGTAATCCACTTGGGAGCCGGTAGCATCATCAAACACTAACAGCCCCCCGGCAGTGAGATCCAGCGCAGCCAGTGCTTGTGCAACTTCGGCATAAGACCCGGTGGCTACCCGTTGATGCTGCAAAAATGCGGTGCAGCTTGGCGTATTGATGGTTTTCATGTTTTATATCCGGGTTAAATTATTTTACCCGGGTAATTTGACCGAGTCATCGTGGTAAGTCAAGCCCAGATCGATTCTGCTGCAGAGTAAACTGCGCTTTATTTATCCTCTACAGTTTTAATGTTACTATTCGCAAGGCTGTGAACAGCCACTGGAGGTTCGCGTGTGACTAACGGACCAAGTTGTGCGTCAATCTGGCAATTGTGGGCGAGATATGACGCATAACTGACTCAACACTAACCAAAATATCTGTACTGCATGTGATCTGTCGTGTGGGTCACCACTGTAGATAAGGAATTATGAATGCCTGTTATTACTCTTCCTGACGGAAGTCAGCGTCAATACGACCATGCCGTTTCCCCGATGGATGTTGCCCGTGATATTGGCCCTGGCCTTGCCAAAGCCTGTATTGCTGGCCGCGTTAACGGTGAACTGGTCGATGCCAACGATGTCATCGAAGCCGATGCACAACTGGCTATCATCACCATCAAAGATGCCGAAGGCCTGGAAATCATGCGCCACTCCTGTGCGCACCTGCTGGGTCATGCGATCAAACAGCTGTGGCCAGACACCAAAATGGCCATTGGCCCGGTGATCGACAACGGTTTCTACTATGACGTTGACCTCGACCATACCCTGACGCAGGAAGATCTGGATCTGCTGGAGAAGCGGATGCATGAATTGGCCGACAAAGATTATGACGTCATCAAGAAAACAGTGAGCTGGCAGGAAGCCCGCGACACCTTCGCAGCCCGTGGCGAAAGCTACAAGGTGGCGATTCTGGATGAAAATATCAGCCATGACGATCGCCCAGGCCTGTATCATCACGAAGAATACGTGGATATGTGCCGTGGCCCGCACGTGCCGAATATGCGTTTCTGCCACCATTTCAAACTGCAGAAAACCTCCGGTGCCTACTGGCGTGGCGACAGCAAAAACAAAATGCTGCAACGTATCTACGGCACTGCCTGGGCAGACAAGAAGCAACTGAATGCCTACCTGCAACGCCTGGAAGAAGCGGCCAAGCGTGACCACCGCAAGATCGGCAAGCAGCTCGACCTGTATCATATGCAGGAAGAAGCCCCTGGCATGGTGTTCTGGCATAACGACGGCTGGACCATCTTCCGCGAACTGGAAGCCTTTGTGCGCATGAAGCTCAAAGAGCACCAGTATCAGGAAGTGAAAGGGCCGTTTATGATGGACCGTGTGCTGTGGGAAAAAACCGGCCACTGGGAAAACTACAAAGACGCCATGTTCACCACGTCTTCAGAGAACCGTGAATATTGCATCAAGCCGATGAACTGCCCGGGCCACGTGCAGATCTTCAACCAGGGCCTGAAGTCTTACCGTGACCTGCCGCTGCGTATGGGTGAGTTCGGTAGCTGCCACCGTAACGAGCCATCAGGTTCGCTGCATGGCCTGATGCGTGTGCGCGGCTTCACCCAGGACGATGCCCATATCTTCTGTACCGAAGATCAGGTGCGTTCCGAAGTGAACGACTGCATCAAAATGGTCTACGATATGTACGGTGTCTTTGGCTTCGAAAAGATTGTGGTGAAACTGTCCACCCGTCCAGAGAAGCGCATTGGGACTGACGAAATGTGGACTCGAGCCGAAAACGATCTGGCCGCTGCGCTGACTGAAAACGGGATTCCGTTTGAATATCAGCCGGGTGAGGGCGCTTTCTACGGACCAAAAATTGAATTTACCTTGCATGATTGTTTGGATCGCGCATGGCAATGTGGTACCGTGCAACTCGATTTCTTCTTACCGGGCCGTTTAGGCGCGTCGTATGTTGGCGAAAACAACGAACGCGTGGTCCCGGTAATGATACACCGTGCTATTCTTGGCTCCATGGAGCGCTTCATCGGTATCCTTACCGAAGAATATGCCGGTTTCTACCCAACCTGGATTGCTCCAGTGCAGGTAGTGGTGATGAATATCACCGACAGCCAGTCTGATTACGTCCAGCAATTGACCAAAAAACTGCAAGATGCAGGCATTCGGGCAAAAGCGGACTTGAGAAACGAGAAGATTGGCTTTAAAATTCGCGAACATACTTTACGACGGGTTCCATACATGTTGGTGTGCGGTGATAAAGAGGTCGAATCAGGCAAAGTTGCCGTTCGTACCCGCCGTGGCAAAGACCTGGGGAGCCTGGACGTACAAGAAGTCGTAGACAAGCTGCTACATGAGATACGCAGCCGAAGTCTTCATCAACTGGAGGAATAAAGTATTAAAGGCGGAAAACGAGTTCAACCGGCGCGTCCAAATCGCATTAACAAAGAAATTCGCGCGCAAGAAGTTCGCCTAACCGGCGTCGATGGCGAGCAGATTGGTATTGTCAGTCTGAATGAAGCTCTTGAAAAAGCTGAGGAAGCGGGTGTTGATTTAGTAGAGATCAGCCCAAATGCCGAACCGCCAGTTTGCCGGATCATGGATTACGGCAAATTCCTCTACGAGAAGAGCAAGTCGACCAAAGAACAGAAGAAGAAGCAAAAAGTTATCCAGGTTAAGGAAATCAAATTCCGTCCTGGCACCGATGATGGCGACTATCAGGTCAAACTACGCAACCTGATTCGCTTTCTGGAAGACGGCGATAAAGCCAAGATCACCCTGCGTTTCCGTGGGCGTGAAATGGCGCACCAGCAGATCGGTATGGAAGTGCTTAACCGCGTCCGTAAAGACCTGTGTGAAGATATTGATCTGGCAGTGGTCGAATCCTTCCCAACAAGGATCGAAGGCCGTCAGATGATTATGGTGCTCGCACCCAAGAAGAAACAGTAAGGCTTCCAAGTAATCGAACCCATGCCGTGCAAGCGTGCGTGGGTTTTATTCGCCTCACTGATTCGTTGTTTAACAATGCGAAGTGGATTTAATTAACATGCCAAAGATTAAAACTGTACGTGGTGCAGCCAAGCGCTTCAAAAAGACCGGCAGCGGTGGTTTTAAGCGCAAACATGCTAACCTGCGTCATATTCTGACCAAAAAAGCAACCAAGCGTAAACGTCATCTGCGTCCGAAAGGCATGGTGTCTAAAAACGATCTGGTCCTGGTTACTGCGTGCCTGCCGTACGCATAAGCCATATTTTTTGAATCTAGAATAAGACTTTAGGAGAGAGCATATGGCTCGCGTAAAACGTGGTGTAATTGCACGCGCACGTCACAAGAAAATACTGAAACAAGCGAAAGGTTACTACGGTGCCCGTTCGCGCGTTTATCGTGTTGCCTTCCAGGCAGTAATCAAAGCAGGTCAGTATGCTTACCGTGACCGTCGTCAACGTAAGCGTCAGTTCCGTCAGCTGTGGATTGCACGTATCAACGCAGCTGCTCGTCAGAACGGCTTGTCTTACAGCAAATTCATTAACGGCTTGAAAAAAGCTTCTATTGAAATTGACCGTAAGATCCTGGCTGACATCGCAGTATTCGACAAAGTGGCCTTTGGCGCACTGGTTGAAAAAGCGAAAGCAGCACTGGCGTAAGCTGGTTGAAAAGAGGGAGCTTGCTCCCTCTTTTACTGTTTGTTCCCAATACGGATATTGACTTTTATCGGCTGGCGCTATCACACTGGTTGCCAATCCATCGACAAGGTACTACCAACATGAACGCTGTTATTTTCCGCTTCTTTTTTTACTTTAGCGCCTGACTTCAGGAGGCTTTGCGCGTAAGAAAAGAAACGGAAAGTAGCGCCCAAGCCTCCCAAGTGGAGGCTTTTTTGTTTTTGGCCACCTTCAGCGCCTTTCAGGCCCACGGCACTTGCCTGGCTACGGCTTGAAATTCTTTGAAGATCAACCAAAGGCGTGTTGGAATAATAGATAACAATTACTTAGGGCCACAAGGCCAGAGGAAGAGGAAAGCAATGTCACATCTCGCAGAGCTGGTTGCCAACGCCAAGGCAGCCGTAGAAGATGCCCAAGATGTTGCCGCGTTGGATTTGGTACGCGTCGAATATTTTGGCAAGAAAGGTCATTTTACCTTACAGATGCAGTCCCTGCGTGAAGTGCCAGCGGAAGATCGCCCGGCAGCCGGGGCGGTGATCAACCAGGCAAAACAGGAAGTTCAGGATGCGCTGAACGCGCGTAAGAACGCATTGGAGTCTGCGGTGCTGAACGCTCGCCTGGCGGCGGAGACCATCGACGTCTCGCTGCCGGGGCGTCGCCTGGAGAACGGTGGCCTGCACCCGGTTACTCGCACCATCGATCGTATCGAAACCTTCTTTGGCGAACTGGGCTTCTCGGTAGAGACCGGCCCGGAAATCGAAGACGATTATCATAACTTCGACGCGCTGAATATCCCAGGGCATCACCCAGCCCGTGCAGATCACGATACCTTCTGGTTTGACGCGACGCGCCTGCTGCGTACCCAAACCTCTGGCGTGCAGATCCGCACCATGAAGAACCAGCAGCCACCGATCCGTATCATCGCGCCGGGCCGTGTGTATCGTAACGACTACGATCAGACGCATACCCCGATGTTCCACCAGATGGAAGGGCTGATCGTCGACAAGGACATCAGCTTCACCAACCTGAAAGGGACGCTGCACGATTTCCTGAACAACTTCTTTGAAGAAGATCTGCAGGTTCGTTTCCGTCCTTCCTATTTCCCGTTCACCGAACCTTCTGCCGAAGTGGATGTCATGGGCAAAAACGGCAAGTGGCTGGAAGTGTTGGGTTGCGGCATGGTGCACCCGAACGTACTGCGCAACGTGGGCATCGATCCGGAAATCTATTCCGGTTTTGCCTTCGGTATGGGTATGGAGCGTCTGACGATGCTGCGTTACGGCGTCACCGACCTGCGTGCGTTCTTCGAAAACGATCTGCGTTTCCTCAAACAGTTTAAGTAAGGCGGGAATATCACATGAAATTCAGTGAACTCTGGTTGCGCGAGTGGGTAAACCCGGCCATCAGCAGCGAAGCATTATCCGATCAAATCACCATGGCCGGCCTGGAAGTAGACGGCGTTGAGCCGGTGGCTGGCGTGTTCAACGGCGTGGTCGTGGGTCATGTGGTGGAGTGCGGTCAACACCCGAACGCCGACAAACTGCGCGTAACCAAAGTCGATGTGGGCGGTGAACGCCTGTTAGACATCGTTTGTGGTGCGCCAAACTGCCGTGCTGGCCTGAAAGTAGCCGTTGCTACCGTCGGTGCCGTGTTGCCAGGTGACTTTAAAATCAAGGCTGCCAAGCTGCGTGGCGAGCCTTCTGAAGGTATGCTGTGTTCGTTCTCCGAACTGGCGATTTCAGACGATCATGACGGCATCATTGAGCTGCCGGCAGATGCGCCGATCGGCACCGATATCCGTGACTATCTGCAACTGAACGATAGCGCGATTGAAATCAGCGTCACGCCGAACCGTGCCGATTGCCTGGGCATCATTGGCGTCGCGCGCGACGTTGCCGTGCTGAACCAACTGCCGCTGAGCGAGCCGGATATGAGCCCGGTAGCAGCCACTATCACCGATACTCTGCCAATCCGTGTAGAAGCCCCTAAGGCGTGCCCACGTTACCTTGGCCGCGTAGTGAAAGGCATCAACGTGAAGGCACCTTCACCGCTGTGGATGCGCGAGAAGCTGCGCCGCGCCGGTATTCGCTCGATTGATGCCGTGGTTGATGTGACCAACTACGTGCTGATGGAGCTGGGCCAGCCAATGCACGCCTTTGACCTCAATCGCATTGAGGGCGGTATCGTGGTGCGTATGGCTCACGAAGGTGAAACCCTGCGTCTGCTGGATGGCAACGAAGCCAAACTGCAGGCAGATACCCTGGTGATTGCCGATCAGCAAAAAGCGCTGGCCATGGGCGGCATCTTTGGCGGTGAACACTCTGGCGTGAATGATGAAACCCAGGATGTGCTGCTGGAGTGTGCTTTCTTCAGCCCACTGTCGATTACTGGCCGTGCTCGCCGTCATGGCCTGCATACCGATGCTTCACATCGTTACGAGCGTGGCGTAGACCCGGCACTGCAACATAAAGCGATGGAGCGTGCCACACGCCTGCTGATCGACATTTGCGGTGGGCAGGCTGGCCCAATCATTGACGTTAGCGATGAGAGCACCTTACCGAAGCGTGCCACCATTGCGCTGCGCCGTGAAAAGCTGGACCGTCTGATTGGCCACGTGGTGCCAAGCGAGCAGGTGAGCGATATTCTGCGACGTCTGGGTTGCCAGGTTACCGAGCAGGGCGACAACTGGCTCGCGGTGGCACCAAGCTGGCGTTTCGATATGGAGATCGAAGAAGATTTGGTGGAAGAGGTGGCCCGTGTCTATGGCTACAACAACATCCCGGATGTGCCAGTGCGCGCCGATCTGGTGATGACTAAACACCGCGAATCCGATCTGACCCTCAAGCGCGTGAAGACCATGTTGGTCGATCATGGCTATCAGGAAGCAATTACTTACAGTTTTGTCGACCCGAAAGTGCAAGCGTTGCTGCACCCAGGTGAAGAAGCCCTGATCCTGCCAAGCCCTATCTCGGTAGAGATGTCTGCAATGCGTCTGTCACTGTGGACTGGCCTGCTTTCGGCGGTGGTATACAACCAGAATCGCCAGCAAACTCGGGTGCGCCTGTTTGAGAGCGGGCTGCGCTTTGTGCCTGATACTGCGGCAAATCTGGGTATCCGTCAGGATGTCATGCTGGCTGGCGTGATTGCCGGGCATACCCATGATGAGCATTGGGATCTGGCAAGAAAGCCGGTGGACTTCTATGATTTGAAAGGGGATCTGGAATCGGTATTGGAGCTGACCGGTAAATTATCCGAAATTCAGTTCAAGGCAGAGTCCAATCCCGCCCTGCATCCTGGGCAAAGTGCGGCCATTTATTTACACGGCGAACGTGTCGGTTTCATCGGTGTGGTTCACCCAGAACTTGAACGTAAACTGGATCTTAACGGCCGTACTGTGGTATTTGAATTGGAGTGGAACAAGCTCGCAAGCCGCGCCGTGCCTCAGGCCCGTGAGGTTTCTCGCTTCCCTGCAAACCGCCGCGATATCGCCGTTGTAGTGGCTGAAAACGTCGCCGCAGAAGATATTTTGGCAGAGTGTAAGAAAGTTGGCGCAAATCAGGTAGTTGGCGTAAACTTGTTTGATGTGTACCGTGGCAAGGGCGTAGCTGAGGGTTATAAGAGCCTGGCTATCAGTCTGGTGTTGCAGGATACCGCCCGTACACTGGAAGAAGAGGAGATTGCCGCTACCGTTGCAAAATGTGTAGAGGCTCTAAAACAGCGATTCCAAGCATCCTTGAGGGATTGAACCTATGGCGCTTACTAAAGCTGAAATGTCAGAACACCTGTTTGAGAAGCTAGGGCTTAGCAAACGGGATGCCAAAGACCTGGTAGAACTGTTCTTTGAAGAGGTCCGTCGAGCTTTGGAGAACGGAGAACAGGTCAAGCTGTCTGGTTTTGGCAATTTTGATTTGCGAGACAAGAACCAACGTCCGGGACGCAACCCGAAAACCGGTGAGGACATTCCGATTACGGCGCGCCGCGTGGTCACTTTCCGTCCGGGACAGAAACTGAAAAGCCGGGTGGAGAACGCCAGCCCGAAAGAGTAGGTTACACAACGCCAAAAAGGCCGCGCAAGCGGCCTTTTTCTTTGGGCGGTTACCAACCTCAACTGGTCAGCGCTGCATGCTGTTCCCATCTATTACCATCATCACCTCGATGATCGGCATTGCCAGCCGCTGCTTTCCCCACCATTCGTTCACTCAGTTCTTCCCCTAAACGCCCGAACCTCCTACTATTTGCTGCAAGACGTTATTTTCAGGCCGCTATCGGCCAGTAGGGAAGTTGTGTAGTTATGCCGAGCAGTCAGACCTTCACTTTGTTACAACAGCATCAACACCGCCGTGATAAACGCTATTTGGCCTGGCTGACGCTGGGCGTCGTACTGGCATTTTCCTTCAGCCTGAGCGCCGGGGATCTGTGGATCTGGCCTGCGCAATGGTTGGGGGAGCCTGCACAGCTGTTTGTCTGGCAATTGCGCCTGCCACGAGCGCTGGCGGTGATGCTGGTGGGGGCAAGCCTGGCGGTGGCCGGGGCGGCGATGCAGGCTCTGTTTGAGAACCCGTTGGCGGAGCCTGGACTGCTTGGCGTATCCAACGGTGCCGGAGTGGCGCTGGTGCTGACGGTGCTGTTTGGCAACGGCCTGCTGCCGGTGGCGCTGATGAGCATGAACGCCATCGCAGGTGCCTTGGTGATGACCTTCCTGTTGCTGATTTTTGCCCGCCGTCGCCGCTTGAGCAACGCACGTTTGCTGCTGGTGGGGGTAGCGCTGGGGATTGTGTGCAGCGCGATTATGACCTGGGCCGTGTATTTCAGTTCGAGCCTCGACCTGCGGCAACTGATGTACTGGATGATGGGCGGTTTCGGCGGGGTGGATTGGCGGCAGAAATGGCTGTTGTTAGCCCTGTTGCCGGCGCTGCTTTGGCTATGTGCGCAAGGCAAGGTGCTGAACTTGATGGCGCTTGGCGAAATGCAGGCGCGGCAGTTGGGTCTTTCCCTGCACGTATGGCGTAATCTGCTGGTGCTGGCCATCGGCTGGCTGGTGGGCACCAGTGTGGCCTTGGCGGGTGTGATTGGCTTTATCGGCCTGGTGATCCCGCATATTTTGCGCCTCAGCGGTTTGACCAACCAACGTTATCTGTTACCTGGCTGCGCGCTGGCGGGCGCGGGCGTGCTGTTAGTGGCTGACGTGGTGGCGCGGATTGCGCTGTTTTCGGCAGAATTACCCATCGGCGTGGTTACTGCAACGCTGGGAGCGCCTCTTTTTATCTGGTTACTGGCCCGGACAAAAAGCGTAAGGTAAACCGGCTGCCGGTAATGACCGGCGGCGTTTTTCTGTCTCACCTGCAAATAAAACCAAAGGAAAACATCTGATGAGCAACCCCATTTATGCCATTCCCCTGCAAACCATTGAGAACCAATCTACCACGCTGAACGCCTATGCCGGCAAAGTACTGCTGGTGGTCAACGTAGCGTCGGAATGCGGCCTGACCAAGCAATATGAAGGTCTGGAAAAGCTTTATGAAACCTGGCGTGAGCAGGGTTTTGCGGTGTTGGGCTTCCCTTCCAATGAGTTTCTTGGCCAGGAACCGGGCAGTAATGAGGAGATCCTGGCGTTCTGCCGTGGCACCTTTGGCGTCCAGTTCCCGATGTTTGCCAAAATTGAAGTCAATGGTGAGGGCCGTCATCCGCTGTATCGGGAACTGATTGCCGCACAGCCACAGGCCGTCGCACCAGAAGGCAGTGGTTTCCTGGAGCGGATGAGCAGCAAGGGCCGTGCGCCGAAGCAGACCGGCGATATCCTGTGGAACTTTGAGAAATTCTTGATTGGCCGCGACGGTCAGGTGATCCAACGCTTCTCGCCGGATATGACGCCAGAAGATCCACAGGTGTCCGAGGCCATCAAACAGGCTTTGGCCAAGTAAAGGAGCGTTCAGAACCATGCTGCAGCTCAGTGAGGTAGGGGTAGAAGGGCGATTGATGCCGTTTTCTGGGCAGATCGCCGCTGGGTTGCAGGTGCACCTGATCGGCCCAAACGGCGCGGGTAAGAGTACGCTGTTGGCCAGATTGGCGGGTATGCTGCCAGGGTTTGGCGAAGTTCGGCTGTCTGGACGTTTGCTGGAAGCGTATACGGGGAATGAACTGGCAAAACACCGGGCTTATCTGTGCCAGCAGCAGCCTCCGGTTGCGCTGATGCCGGTATTTCAATATCTCGCCTTACATCAGCCCGCCGGGGCGGACGAAGGTGACCTGGAAAAAGCCATCCTGTATTTGGCACGTAGCCTAAAGCTGGCGGATAAATTATCCCGCATGTTGACTCAACTCTCTGGGGGGGAATGGCAACGGGTGCGGCTGGCCGCAGTATTGTTACAGGTTTGGCCAACGGTTAACCCGCTAAGCCAATTACTGCTGCTGGATGAACCGACCAACAGCCTGGATGTGGCGCAAAAGGTGGCGCTCGATCGCCTGTTGCGCGAATTTTGCCAAAGTGGCCGCAGCGCCCTGGTTTGCGCTCACGATCTCAATCATACCTTGCAACAGGCCGATCGGGTCTGGTTGCTGCAAGCCGGAAGGTTGGTCGCCGAGGGGGGAACCCACGAGGTCATGGAGCCGGGGTTATTATCCAAGGTTTATGACGTGGATTTTCATCTGCAGGCGGTAGGAGAGCAGCGCTGGATTATGACCAAAACGGCCTAGCGATGTTTAGCTGCTATTTTAATCGGTTAATTAGAAGTTAAACGGAAAGTAAACGTGCTCGATATAATTCCCCTGCATGGGGACAAATTCTCTGGTTAAGCTCACAAAATAAGATGGAAAATCCACGATTACCTGCTACGCTGATCGGGTTGAAAAAAAATAAGTAAAAAAATATAACTGTATAACTCAATGATTATGCAACTAATTATAAGTTCCTTGATGAAGAAGTTTTACAGAAGGTTTCCTGATAATAATTTCTCCCTTAAGGTTTAGTTAAGCTTGCCCAAGTACATTGGCAGTTAATCCACCAGTGATCATTCTTTGCGACGTTTACTATTCGTTAAATGTAAAAGTCTTACAGTAGTTTAAAGAAAATCGAGACGTTTGGGGTTTAATTATGGATCAATTCCTGCCTTTTTCACGCCCGGCCATTGGGGATGAAGAAATTGCGGCGGTAGAAAAGGTGTTGCGTTCTGGCTGGATCACCACCGGGCCGCAAAATCAGCAGTTGGAAAGCGAGTTTTGCCGAACTTTCGGCTGCAAGCATGCGGTTGCCGTCTGCTCTGCAACGGCGGGAATGCACATCACTCTGATGGCTCTGGATATCGGGCCAGGGGATGAAGTCATTACCCCTTCACAAACCTGGGTTTCCACCCTCAACATGATCGAATTGCTTGGCGCTACGCCGGTGATGATCGATGTTGACCGGGACACTTTGATGGTCAGTGCAGCCGATGTTGAGGCGGCCATCACCCCACGTACCAAAGCGATTATTCCCGTTCACTATGCGGGCGCACCATTACCGATGGATGAACTGCGCGCAGTGGCTGAATGCCACAACCTCCCCCTGATTGAAGATGCGGCTCACGCCGTAGGCACCCGTTTCGATGGTGAATGGGTGGGCGCGCGGGGTACTGCCATTTTCTCTTTCCACGCCATCAAAAACCTGACCTGTGCTGAAGGCGGCCTGATCGCGACCGATGACGATGAACTGGCCGATCGCGTCCGCTGCCTGAAGTTCCACGGCCTGGGCGTTGACGCTTTTGACCGCCAACTGCAGGGGCGTAAGCCGCAGGCAGAAGTGGTTGAACCTGGCTACAAATACAACCTGTCAGATATTCATGCGGCGATTGCTGTGGTGCAGCTGGCGCGTTTGCCAGAGTTGAACGCCCGGCGCAAGGTGCTGGCGGAACGTTACCTGGCCGCGCTGCAAGATTCGCCTTTCCAGCCGTTGGGGTTACCAGATTATCCGCACGATCACGCTTGGCACCTGTTTATGGTGCGTGTTGATGAACAACGTTGCGGCATTGGGCGCGATCAACTGATGGAACGGCTGAAAGAAGTTGGGGTCGGCACCGGTCTGCATTTCCGCGCCGCCCATACGCAAAAATTCTACCGCGAACGTTACCCACAGCTGTCACTGCCCAATACCGAATGGAACTCGGCACGCCTGTGCACTTTACCGCTGTTCCCAGATATGACCGAAGCCGATGTCGATCGCGTGGTCAATGCCTTGTCTTCCGTATTGGAGTCTTCCCGTGTCTCGCGCTGAACCTATTAGCAAAGTTTCGGTGGTGATCCCGGTGTACAACGAGCAGGAGAGTTTACCTGCCTTGTTGGAGCGCACCACCGCCGCCTGTAAACAACTATTGCAACCTTATGAAATTATTCTGATTGATGATGGCAGCAGCGACAACTCTGCCGCCATGCTGACCGCTGCGGCGGAACAGCCTGATAGTTGCATTATTGCCGTGCTGCTGAACCGTAACTACGGCCAGCATTCCGCCATCATGGCGGGCTTCAATCAGGTCAGTGGCGATCTGGTGATCACCCTGGATGCCGATTTGCAAAACCCGCCGGAGGAAATTCCCCGTCTGGTCAGCGTCGCGGAAGAGGGTTATGACGTGGTGGGGACCGTGCGTGCCAACCGTCAGGACTCCTGGTTCCGCAAGACGGCTTCCCGCATGATCAATATGATGATCCAGCGCGCGACCGGTAAATCCATGGGCGACTATGGATGCATGCTGCGTGCCTATCGCCGCCATATCATTGAGGCGATGCTGCACTGCCATGAGCGCAGTACTTTTATTCCGATCCTGGCCAACACCTTTGCTCGCCGTACCACGGAGATCGAGGTGCGTCACGCTGAGCGCGAGTTCGGTGACTCCAAATATAGCCTGATGAAGCTGATCAACCTGATGTATGACCTGATCACTTGCCTGACTACCACGCCGTTGCGTCTGCTCAGCGTGGTAGGTAGCGTGATTGCGCTGTCAGGCTTCGTGCTGGCGGTGTTGCTGATCGTGCTGCGCTTGGTCCTGGGGCCGGAATGGGCGGCAGGCGGAGTGTTCACGCTGTTTGCGGTGTTATTCACCTTTATCGGTGCACAGTTTGTCGGTATGGGATTGTTAGGGGAGTACATCGGCCGGATTTATAACGACGTCCGCGCTCGTCCCCGCTATTTTGTCCAGAAAGTGGTCGGTGCCAAACCAACCCAAAATAATCAGGAAGAAGAATGATGAAAGCTATTGTATTTGCTTACCATGATATCGGCTGCGCAGGTTTGAAAGCGCTGACAGAAGCGGGCTATGACGTACAGGCCGTATTTACCCATACCGATGATCCAGGTGAAAACAACTTCTTCTCTTCCGTTGCTCGCCAGGGTGCTGAACTGGAGCTGCCGGTGTATGCGCCGGAAGATGTCAATCATCCGCTGTGGGTTGAGCGTATCCGTGAACTACAGCCGGATATCATTTTCTCTTTCTACTACCGCAATATGTTGAGCGATGAGATCCTTTCTCTGGCTCCTAAAGGCGGTTTTAACCTACATGGTTCACTGTTGCCACGCTACCGTGGTCGCGCGCCGATCAACTGGGCGCTGGTGAACGGCGAAACCGAGACCGGTGCTACGCTGCACAAGATGGTCAAACGTCCGGATGCCGGTGATATCGTAGGTCAGCATAAAGTGGCGATTTCCGAGCAGGACACCGCGCTGACGCTGCACAAAAAAGTGTTGGAAGCGGCGCAGATTGTCTTGAAAGAGCAGTTGCCGAAACTGAAAAACGGTACGGCCAGCCTGACGGTGCAAAACGAAGCGGAGGCCAGCTATTTTGGCCGCCGTACCGCTGCCGACGGTGAGATCCAATGGCACAAGTCTGCTCATGAAATCAACAACCTGGTACGTGCTGTCACCGAACCTTATCCGGGCGCATTCAGCTATCTGGGCCAGCGCAAAGTGATCGTTTGGCGCGCACGCGTGCTGGACACCGCGCATGATAAGCAGCCTGGCACGGTGCTGAGCACCACCCCATTGGTGATTGCCTGTGGTGAAGGCGCGCTGGAAATCGTGGCTGGCCAGAGCGAATCTGGTTTGTATGTACAAGGCAGCCGCTTGGCAGCGGAAATGGGCATGGTGAGCGACGTACGTCTGGCTGCCAAGCCAAGCTCTGTGATGAAGCGCCGTACCCGCGTGCTGATCCTGGGCGTGAACGGTTTTATCGGCAACCATCTCACTGAACGCCTGTTGCGCGAAGATCGTTATGATATCTATGGCCTGGATATCGGTTCTGATGCCATCAGCCGTTTCCTGGATAACCCACGCTTCCACTTTGTGGAAGGGGATATCAGCATTCATTCCGAGTGGATCGAATATCACATCAAGAAGTGCGACGTGGTTCTGCCGCTGGTGGCGATCGCCACACCGATCGAATACACCCGTAATCCGCTGCGCGTGTTCGAGTTGGATTTCGAAGAAAACCTGAAAATCGTTCGCGACTGTGTGAAATACAACAAACGCATCATCTTCCCGTCCACTTCAGAAGTTTATGGCATGTGCGACGATAAAGAGTTTGATGAGGACACCTCGCGTCTGATCGTCGGGCCAATCAATAAACAGCGCTGGATCTATTCGGTTTCCAAACAGCTGTTGGATCGGGTGATCTGGGCTTATGGGGCCAAAGAAGGCCTGAAGTTCACGCTGTTCCGTCCGTTTAACTGGATGGGGCCACGCCTGGATAACCTGGATGCGGCGCGTATCGGCTCATCGCGCGCGATCACCCAGTTGATCCTGAACCTGGTTGAAGGCTCACCGATCAAGCTGGTGGACGGTGGGGCGCAGAAACGTTGCTTTACCGATATCAACGACGGTATTGAAGCGCTGTACCGCATTATTGAAAACCGCGACGGCCAATGCGATGGTCAGATCGTCAACATCGGCAACCCAACCAACGAAGCCAGTATTCGTGAGCTGGCGGAAATGCTGCTGGCCAGCTTCAATGAGCATCCGCTGCGCGGCAATTTCCCGCCGTTTGCCGGTTTCAAGGACGTGGAAAGCAGTAGCTACTACGGCAAAGGGTATCAGGACGTTGAACACCGTACGCCAAGCATCAAGAATGCTCGCCGCCTGCTCGGCTGGCAGCCGACGATCGCTATGCAGCAAACCGTTGCCGAGACGCTGGACTACTTCCTGCGTACCACGGTAAAGGAAGGTGATGGTGCATGAGGAAGGTCGGCCTGCGAGTTGATGTAGACACCTTTAGCGGTACCCGTGAAGGGGTGCCGCGCCTGCTGGAACTGTTTGCCAAATACGATATTCAGGCCAGCTTTTTCTTCAGCGTCGGGCCGGACAACATGGGGCGCCACTTGTGGCGCCTGCTTCGTCCCCAATTCCTGTTGAAAATGCTACGTTCCAAGGCCGCTTCCCTGTATGGCTGGGATATCCTGCTGGCGGGAACTGCGTGGCCTGGGCGGAATATTTCCCGATCTTTGGGGCCGTTGATGAAGCGCACGTTGGAAGTGGGCCACGAAGTGGGGTTGCATGCCTGGGATCATCAAGGGTGGCAGGCCAAGGTGGGGCAGTGGTCCAAACCCGAGTTGACACGTCAGGTTCAGTTGGGTGTTGATGCACTGGCCAATGCGATCGGCCAACCGGTCCGATTTTCGGCGGTGGCGGGGTGGCGTGCCGATCAGCGCGTCGTGGAGGTGAAGCAAGGTTTTGGTTTCGAGTACAACAGTGATTGCCGCGGCACCCATCCTTTCCGTCCGCTATTAGAGAACGGCCAGCCGGGCACGGTGCAAATCCCCGTTACGCTCCCCACCTTTGATGAGGTGATTGGCCGTGAAACCAGCATGGCGGATTTCAATGATTATATTCTGCGAGCGATAGAAAACGATCGTGGGGTGCCAGTGTACACCATACATACCGAGGTGGAAGGTATGTCGCAGTCGGCCATGTTCGAACAGCTGTTACAGCGTGCAAAACAGCAAGGCATCGAGTTCTGCCCGCTGAGCGCATTGCTGCCCCAAGACGTGTCATCACTGCCGCTAGGCCGCATTATACGCGCACCATTTCCTGGCCGAGAAGGCTGGTTGGGTTATCAAACCGAAGTTGGGGGAGAAAAGGTTTCATGAAAGCGTTGAAAGGATCCTGGGCCATCGTATTGGCCATTTTTTTTGCCCTGGTGTATCTGCTGCCGGTGAATGGGCGGCTGCTGTGGCAGCCGGATGAAACCCGCTACGCCGAAATCAGCCGTGAAATGCTGGCACGCGGAGATTGGATAGTGCCTAATCTGCTCGGCCTGCGCTATTTTGAAAAGCCGGTCGCCGGTTACTGGTTTAACAACATTAGCCAGTGGTTGTTCGGCGATAGCAACTTTGCCGTGCGCTTTGGCTCGATATTCAGCACTGGCCTGACCGCCTTGCTGGTCTTTGCTCTGGCCTGGCTGATGTGGAAAAATGCGCGTCGTGCCTACCTGGCGGTGCTGATTTTCCTGTCAATGGTGCTGGTTTTCAGTATCGGTACTTATAGCGTGCTCGATCCGATGATCTCGCTGTGGCTGACGGCAGCCATGGTCAGCTATTACCTGACGCTGAAAGCCACCACAGCCAAAGGTAAGCTGGGTGGCTATGTGTTGCTCGGGCTGGCCTGTGGCATGGGTTTTATGACCAAAGGCTTTCTGGCGCTGGCAGTGCCGGTGATTGCCGTTATCCCCATTGTTATTCAGCAGCGTAAGGTCAAAGATCTGTTCTGCTATGGGCCAGTGGCGATCGTGGTGGCGGTACTGCTCAGCCTGCCGTGGGCGCTGGCAGTGGCCCAACGAGAGCCGGATTATTGGAACTACTTCTTCTGGGTGGAGCATATTCAGCGCTTTGCCGAAGAGAATGCCCAGCATAAGGCACCTTTCTGGTATTACATCCCGATCCTGATCGCTGCGGTACTGCCGTGGTTGGGGTTGTTGCCAGGTTCCCTGCTTAAGGGATGGCGTGAGCGTGTGCAGCGCCCGGAGCTGTTTTTCCTGTTGAGCTGGGTGGTGATGCCGCTGATCTTCTTCAGCATCGCCAAAGGCAAGCTGCCGACCTATATTCTGCCTTGCATGGCGCCGTTGGCACTGCTGATGGCGGCTTACGCCGAGGATTGCGCGGGGCAGTTACGTACTCGCGTCTTTAAGGTGAATGCCCTACTGAATGGCCTGTTTGGTCTGATTGGCATTATCGCGTTGTTGCTCATCGGCTCCGGTGTGTTACATAAAGTGCATCTGTTTACCGCCGATGAGTGGCCAAAAATCGTGCTCGGCCTGATTGCCTTTGGTGGTTGGCTGTTGTTTGCCGTGATTTCCGCTCGTGATAACGCAAAACGCTGGACCTGGGCGGCCGCCTGTCCGCTGCTGCTTTGTCTGTTGATCGGCTACGCTATTCCGCAGCAGGTGATCGACTCCAAGCAGCCGCAAAACTTCATTCGTGACAATATCGCCACGCTCAGCCAGAGCCAGTTTGTGTTGGCCGATCGTGTGGGTATCGCCGCTGGCCTGGCTTGGGAACTGAAACGCAGCGATGTGCTGATGTACGGTGAAAAAGGCGAGCTGAGTTATGGCTTGGCGTATCCCGATGCACGTGGCCACTATATCGGCGAAGAAGATTTTGCTGGCTGGTTGGCTCAGGCTCGCAAACAGGGGGATGTGTCACTGGTAATGCAACTCTCACGTGGTGAGCACGTGCCGACAGATTTGCCACCGCCAGACAGCGTGGTCGAGATGCACCGCATGGCATTGGTATGGTATAAGCAGCAACCATGATGGGGTATTTGTTGGTGATCCTGGTTAGCCTGTTCACCTGTGCGGGGCAGCTGTGTCAGAAACAGGCTGCCCTTACCTGGCAACAGGCTGGCGATCGGCGGCGGGCTTTAACGCTGCGCTGGTTGGCGCTGGCGGTGCTGCTATTGGGGCTGGGCATGCTGGTGTGGCTAAATGTGTTGCAGCGCCTGCCGCTCAGCCTGGCCTATCCGATGCTGAGCCTCAATTTTGTCCTGGTGACGCTGGCGGCACGCTGGTTGTTTAACGAGCCGACTACGGTGCGTCATTGGTGCGGCGTGGCGTCGATCATGCTGGGGATCCTGCTGATGAGTCTGCAATCATGAAAGGTTATCTTTGGGGGGCGGGCAGCGTTCTGTTAGTGACGTTGGCCCAGTTGCTGATGAAGTGGGGAATGGGGCAAATCCCGCTGTTGTCGTTTGCCGATGTTACCTGGCCGTTACTCAGCCAGTACGGAATTGCCTTGATAGCGGTGGCCGTTGGCATCTTCGGCTATGCATTATCAATGCTGTGCTGGTTCTTCGCGCTACATTATCTGCCACTGAACCGGGCTTATCCGCTATTGAGCGTCAGCTACGCGCTGGTTTACCTAGCGGCGGTGATCCTACCCTGGTTTAATGAATCGGCCACCTTGCTCAAAACGCTGGGGACGCTGTTTATTCTGTTCGGCGTCTGGTTGATTAACAGCCATCGGGCGGCAAAAAATCGTTAATAGCGGAAAAAAACGCTGTTGATTCGAATATCTCATGGACAAAACTTGCCTTTTTATTATCTTGAGCGATAAATTAATGCCAAACAGCATTCTCCTTACCTGGGGTGGCGTGGTGAAATATCGCAGGCGGTTGATCCGCTTCGGTGTTCAAGTGAAAGGTAAAATGCGATGCGTGTGTGGTTTCTATTAGCCAGTTTAATTCTCGCCGGTTGCAGTAGCCATGCGCCGCCGCCGAGTGGCCGTTTGTCCGATTCCATCGTGGTGGTAGCGCAATTGAACGAGCAACTGCGTCAATGGTATGGCACCCCGTATCGCTACGGTGGGCTAGATCGCGGCGGTGTTGACTGTTCCGGCTTTGTCTATCGCACCTTCAGCGATCGTTTTGATATGCAATTACCGCGATCCACGGCGCAGCAAACCGGGCTGGGGACCAAAGTCTCGCGCGACGAGCTGATGCCGGGCGATTTGGTGTTCTTTAAAACCGGCAGCGGAGAGAATGGCCTGCATGTGGGGATCTACGATACCAACGACGAGTTTATTCATGCTTCTACCAGCAAAGGCGTGACGCGTTCCTCACTCAACAACGTTTACTGGCGCAAGGTGTACTGGCAGGCGCGCCGGATTTAACGCCCCAAACCCGCTATCTGGTGTATTATGGCAGCACTGCATGATGAGGTGACTGCCATGAATTCCTTACGTTTATTGATTTCCGATTCCTACGATCCCTGGTTTAATCTGGCGGTAGAAGAGTGCATCTTCCGCGAAATGACCACGCAAAAAATCCTCTTCCTGTGGCGTAATGCCGAAACCGTGGTTATCTGATAGAATTCACACATAAGAGTATGCTTTATGTGAGACTTCGTCATGACCAAGAAACGACCCCACATCTACACCCGCGTATCAAAAGCAAAGCAAATTGAAGGTAGTGGTTTAGACGAGCAAGCAGCAAGAATTCAGCAATACCTCAAAGACAAGCAACATCTTTTTGAAGGTGAGCCTGTTTACTGGACAGATGTTGGTCTTTCTGCATATAGAAACAAAAACATCACTGACGGCCAGCTTGGTAAGTTCATGGAACTGGTTGATTCTGGAGCTATAGGTGAGGGGGATGCTCTAATCATCTACAGCCTTGACCGCCTATCACGCCGTTCTGCTTGGGATGAGGTTACTATTCCCAAAATTGTTAATAGTCGCTGTGATATCCATGATGTGAGTACGCCTGTAGTACTTAAACATGACGATCCTTTTTCTAAGATAATCATGGAGTTGATTATCCAACGTGGAAACAACGAGTCTAAAATAAAATCTGAGCGTTCTACCAGCGGTTGGGAGATGCGTTTTGATAATATGGTGAAAAAAGGCGATGTTATGACTCGGCGTTTACCTCGATGGCTTGATTACGATGAGTCATGTGGTTACACCCTCAAAGAAAGAGAAGTAAGTATAATTCGCGATATATTCAAGGATTACGCCAGCGGGATAAGTAGTCCTGTTATTGCAAAGCGTTTAAACTCAGAAGGTATTCTAATTAACGATTCTCTATGGCGTCCAAATGCTATTACCAAACTAATTAAGGATGAGCGGCTTCTTGGGTTCTTTCGTGGAATACGTAATAATGTAAACATTCCAAACATATTCCCAAAAATCATAGATGAAGAAACATTTGTTCTTGCTAACCGAATTTTGAAAATTGCTGGGGCAGGGAAGAAGGGTAGACCCCGCTATAACGAGAAAGATCGCACAGTAAGAAATATACTCACTGGTTTTATTCGTTGCGGTAAATGTGGGGGGCCAGTAACAACATCAGTCAATGGTAAAGGCGACCGCTATATTCGATGTAGAAATAGAATTAACTTTGTTAATTGTAATGCGGAAGGTTTCCGCTATGATCTTGCAGAAAAAATTGTTTTTAGCCATGTTAAGAATGTTGATTTCTCTAAGATAATCAATGGTGATTCGCGATCTGATGAGCTTGAAGCATTAAAAGTTGAACTGGTAGAACTTCAACTTGAGGAAGCCAAATGGATCAAGGCCATAGAAGATCGTAGAAAAAACAAACAACGGGATTCATTAGTATTTGCAGATGGTTTAACAAATGCACAAGATCGAATTGAGGAGATACGCGTAGAAATAAGTAATATCTCCATTAAAGAACCAGTACCTGTTTTTGATGATTGGGATATTGCTACTATAATGAACCCTGAGAATGTAGATCTTCGATTATCAGCCCGGAAGATGCTTCTTCAAATATTAGATACAATAAGTTTCACTCGTGATGATACGCGAATAAGTTTTAAGCTTAAATATCACTCTGATATAGTGGAGCATATCGTTATTGCTAATATTAAAACCATGAGGATAATCAGTCATGGATCTGTCGGCATGGAAGGGAGTGAGTTTATTTTTCGTTCTAATTTCATGGATGTGAATTTTGATACTGGAAAAGCAACGTACCACACAATTACAGATCCGGAAGAGTTATCTTTAGTAGCTGAAGCGGCAGAAACATGGAATATATTTATGGAGAGTGCATTTGAACAGGCAAGGAAAAGATCAGAAGAGTCAAAGTAATGAGAACAGTATATTAGATATAAATTTCTTCATTACTCACATTTAGGAAGAAGAATTACTAACCTCGCAGAAGGCCCGCTATGAGGTTTTAATCTTATAAGTAGGGTTACGCATCAAGTTTTATAAAAAACGCCTCATAATGGCTTACAGAGCCTTTTAGGCAGCTACACCTTCTTACTTTCGATTGATGTAACATGTAAGACTACAAAAAACGTTTTACTGGTACTGGAAGTAATAAATATAGTCATAAGACTGTTTCAGTACTTTTAATTGAAATAACTGTTAAAATGGAATGATAAATATACCGTGACACTTGTTATGTTCATTAACTATTTTTAAAATAGATGAAACGAAATCAAAAAATGTGTTATAATATATAATAAGTAAAAATCTGTTTGATTGAGCTATTAGCTCAAATAAAATAAAGCCTGATCCTATCGACAATGTAGATGGCAGATGAGAAGTTCAAACAGTTCGAAGTGCAAATGAGACCCGTAGAAAAAATCGTAAGTGAAACCAATCCAAAAAGGTTATAAAAGCTATATGCAGTCACACGAATCACGGCAATGCGGCACTATAAAGAGTACACTAAGCATTTAAAGTGCTCCATGATAGACATATATGGATCGCATCCTTACCAACTTGCTAAGGGAGTTTTTCTGAATGGAAAAATTGCGATAGATTTATACAATATAGATCCGTCCAAATTTCAGAGAAACAAGTACTAAATTTGATTGTATAGATTTAGTACTATGTGGGGTTAGACCCCGACCGTTGCATATGACTGCGATATGAGAGAAACAGAGCAACCCGCTTTCGCACTCCAAAAATTAGACAATATAGAACCGTCTAAAATTTGAGTAATTCGCAATACAATTAAATCCGACGACTATCATCGTCAGAATGAAAACAAGTACCTTAATTGGTACTTTTTTATTTTCATCATTCCCCCTGCGGGGGGGATGATAACTCCTCAACAAATCTCGTCAGTATGAATCGTGTTGAACGTTTTGAAGTATTTCGAGTTAAGTAACTAAAAGTAGGAGCTTCCGCGTAAGCGAACTACTTTTAGTTACTTAATGAGAGTACTCACGTAGTGAGTACTTGACAGTTAATAAATTATCATACATATATAAAGCTATTAAAAAATGTTGGCAAGAGTGTATCGGCTTTTTTTCCTTATTTTTAGGCTTTTTTGACAATCAAAGCACGTCATTTTTTGTAAGCCTGTAATATCGAAATACATAGAATTCCTAATTTAATACGTTTTTAGGTTGTTAAAATACAATCATAAATTCATGCATATTTTAATGATCTCTGTTGAAATCCCATTAGTGCTATTTTCCAAAGTGCTTAAGTGTTCATGGTATGTATGGTTAAGAGCTTTTCGTAATTAACTAAAATATATTTTCATTAGTTTTGTCAATTGACTATGTTAATAATTAGTGTGCCACGTCGCTGTTTTTTTATTGATGTGTAATTTAACTTCAGATACACTCTATTGCATACAGTATCATTGGGGTTTTTGATATGATCTTTTTATTATTAGGTTTGTAGGGGGGGGGTTATGACTTCTGTTGTTTGCTGGCTAAATAATGATGAATATTTTCCTGGGATTTGGGCTGTTTCAGACTCGCGGGTTTCTAGTAATGGTGGGGTAATGACGGATTCTTTACAAAAGTTATTTGCAATACCACTAAACCTCTATGGAGAAGACGATTTAATATTGAAACAGAATCCAAAAAAAATATTGAATGTTGGGTTTGGGTTCGCGGGCAGTACTCTGATTGGTTCCAGTGTTAAAGAAATTCTGACAATTTGTCTGGATAATCTTTCTGAAATAGCCTATTACGATAAAGCTGGAACGGTTGATGTTTCGATAGATAAACGCACACCAAGCATTGAAGAAATAGCGTTACTTACCGGGAGAATCGCTAAAAATTATCTGCTCAGCATGGGATTCTGCTATCCGAAAAGTGCTCGTTGTGAAATGGTTATCTTCGGCTACTGTCCTAAAGAAAAAACCAACAGAATATTTTTAATAAAAAATTCCCCGGCTAGACCAGAGGTGATTTTAGTTGAGGAGCAAGCAGTTGGAGAGGATACTTATGTTATTTTAGGAGATAAGAAAAATGAGGTTTATGAAATGATTAGCAAAAAAAACGAGATTTGCAAATTAACACCTTTTGATCAAGGAAGGGGGCCGATTGTAGCACTTCAGCAGATTATTAAAGATGAGGCTGTTACAACTATTGGCGGGCATGTACAAATATGTATCACAACATCATCAATGGCTAGAATAATGTATGTTTCAATCTTATCTGAGTTTAAGTTCTCACCGTTTCTTGGTTTTGATTTTTCGGATATTGGAACATTAGGTGGGTTTACTATAAATGTATCTCCTGGCATGTCAATTAATGAGAAATTATTGGACTGATCTTTTAATTTTTCAGGAGATACTATTCATAGAGTTATCAATTGAATTAAAACGCACAACTTGATAATTAGGTTAATCATTGTGTTTTGTAATTCCTTAAATTTACGCATTATATTTCTTTTAAAATCAATGTGTTAGAGTGCTTTATTTTTAAATGCATTTGGTAAATTTCTCTTACTTTAATACGAAATGTGTTGTATTATATAAGAAAATTTTGTTGGGTGTGAAATGGACAATCAACTAATCGAAAAGGTTAAAAAAGAATGCTTCCGTATTGAAGAGGATGCACTTTATTCATCTAAATCGCATTACAATGCATCATCTCCATGGGAAAAACTCAATCTAATTATTGGAATACCTATAGCTATACTGGCGGCTGTAGCTGGTTTAACGGCACTTAAAAACATGCCTACTACGACAATTATTATATCATTTGTGCTTACAAGCTTAACGGCTTTAAACACAGCATTAAACCCCAGCAAAAGAGCAAGTCAGTATAAGTCTGCCGCTGGTGATTATAATAACCTGAAGAATGATGTACGTATTTTTAGAGAGCTAGAGCTATTTGAAACAAAATTAACAGATAAAGAAATTAAGGAGAAAATTAATGTTTTCTCTGATCGTAGAAACCAGTTGAATAAAAGTTCACCAACAATTCCTAGGTGGGCATACAAGCAGACTCAATCCGACTTCAAAAATGATTTTGTTCGATATGAAATTGACAAGGAAAAATCATGACAGTTCAAACATATCTCGACTCTATCGCTAAAGATGCAATTTTAAGAGATAGCACTATTACTACGTCGATTAATACATTAAAAAGTAGGCTAGGCTATTATTTTAATACAAGCACAGTTAACGGACATTTCATTTTTGGCTCTAATACACGTTATACTATGTTACCACGTAAATATGACTCTAAATCTGATGTGGATTATATGGTTGTGTTCAATAATACTGGTTATCAGCCACAAACATACTTAAATAAATTAAAGTCATTCGTAACCACTTACTATGCAAGTTCTGAAATTGCACAGAGCCATCCAACGATAAGACTGAACCTCAATCATATAACTTTCGAGTTAGTACCGGCTGTTTATGAAGCTTTATATGGTTATCAAATTCCAGCCCCTTCTAATAATTTTGAAACATGGATTAATACTGACCCCAATGCATTCAACACAGAATTAACAATAAAGAACGTCGATAATTACTACTTAATTAAACCATTGGTTAGAATTCTTAAGTATTGGAATGCTAATGCTGGATACGTTTTTGAGTCTTACAGCTTAGAAAGAGAGATAGTAAAAATGAATTTCTTTTTTTGTTATAATATAAAAGATTACTTTTATTCTGCTGTTGAACAAATATCTTGCTCTTATTTTTCTGCACAGTGGAAAAAAAATGCTGTTACAAAACTGAAAGCTACTGTAGTAGAGGCGAAAAAATATGAAAATGATAATATGCCATATACAGCCGAATCAACAATAAAGAAAGTTTTACCCGATATCCTATAAAACAAGTGCTTAAAAAAGCATCATGCTAATGAAGTGCTGCCTCATGAAATACTATAGGAATGGGGCAGTGCTAAACAAGTCCAATTTTATAACAAAAGTACTTATCGCTGTTTATAAGCAGTTTCTTGGAATAAATTATCAGCAGGAGTAGGATTATTTTTGTGGATAACTTGCACTCGTAAAATCAGAGGTGATCAATGTCATTTGATTTCCTCGTAATGGTACAAATGGAAAGGATACGTAATCTAAATTTCTTTGAGTCATATTGAAATATAAATTTTTATCTTCTAATTCAAGTTTACTTGAATGCACGGGATACGTTCCTTCTCCTTTAAATGTAATTAGAAATGCTATAGGGAAAAAATGCATGCAGCAACACAAGCAAGCATGACCCTCGTTATAAAATGTTGTAAGTTGAGCTGTGATTTGAGTTTTATTTGGATAAAACCAATAGTAAAAGTCGTGAGTCAGCCCTATATCTGAATTTTTACCTAAAACAAATTCGCGTAAAGGCAGATAGTAATCACTGCTTATGGCCCCTTTTTTGCACACTTCGACAGATGTTGCAGCCAGAAGATGGCCTACCATTGCTCTTAGGAAGAGAAGTGCATTGAATGGCACAGGGATAATATTTCCATAATAATGTTTGCCTTCCAAATATTGCTTTATCTGTAATATAAAATTCTCTATAGGCTTGCCTATTTCATTGTCCAGTGAACCAAGCACGACATTGTTGCAATTTTTACAGATGGTTTTAAAAATCGCTCCCCAGCGGGCATTTACAGGTCTAACTTCTTCTGCATAATAATGCTCTGAAACGGTCTTTTGGAACATTGGCTGAATTGTTGTTGCACAACGAGGAGGTACGTGATCTTTGCTTAAAAAACCATATTCTCCGCAAATTACACAATATCCTTTATCAATTCGAGCGTTTTTTAGTCTCTCAGAAATTTTACTCATCCATAATCCATTTAAAAATTAGTGACTTATAGTTTTCAATATTGACTTTAGCATAGCATTTTCCAAATGCCTCTTGTCTAATATTGCATATTTTTTGAGTATACCTAAAAAGAACCAGTAGAATCACCAACCATTTTGGTTCATTAAATGTACTTTACAACTTAAAACAGACTTTATATAATGAACCATCCAAAACAGACTATAGAGTGTTCAATATGCGTGTGTATGCTTACCTTCGAGCTTCGACTCAGGAGCAAGATGCGACAAGGGCAAAATCTGAGCTTGAAGAGTTTGCACAATCGAACAATTTCCGAATCTCGAAGTTCTTCATTGAGAATGAATCTGGTGCCAGCCTGCAACGTCCTGAGCTTTTCCGTTTACTTGATATAGCAGAACGAGGTGATGTTCTACTGTGTGAACAGATTGACCGTGTATCAAGATTGACTAACGAAGATTGGAAGAGTCTACGACAGAGAATCGAAAGCAAGGGGGTTAGGCTCGTTTCTCTTGACTTACCCACGAGCCACCAGCTTTTGCATAGTACTGACGAGTTTACCCAACGTATGTTCGAAGCTTTGAACAGTATGATGCTTGATATGTTGGCTGCGATTGCCCGTAAGGATTACGAAGATCGCCGTAGGCGACAAAAACAGGGCGTTGAGAAAGCTAAGGCAAACAATCGCTATAAGGGCCGTCCTATCGATCATGAACTACATCGGAAGGTTGAAGAATTGCTCACTGATGGGAAAAGTTGGAATAAAATCCAGGATCTTATTGGCTGTTCAAGAGCTACAATTGCTAAAGTTTCCAAAAAATTAAGTACTGAGTTCAGTGAAAAATGATACCAAAGTGGTTTTTAAATTTCATGAATATAATTTAATAACATAGTGGCTTAAAAAATAAAATGGATGCTTACATGATTGCAATGTAAACATCCAATTGATATCTAATGATTTTTTAAGTATCTATGTAACTCAATTATCTATACGATCAAGTACAAGATAAGTGGGTTCGCACATACTTCCTCTTTCTTGAGTCCAGTAATAATCTAAATCCGCAACTCTATCATTTAGTCCGTTATCTACGCGATTAACTTGCAATCTTAATCCCGCTAAATCTTCATATGATAGACCTGATTTGACGATGAACTTGTATTTAACACCACTCTCCATTTCTGACTTTATTAGAAACGGTGTCATTTGCTTTTCGATCTCTTTGAGACATACTACATTATTGTCAATGGTAAATGGCTTATCTTCTTTGCCATTAATAACTTTAGCATTAGCTGTTGAGATTACTAACATAACTGATAGGATTAAAAACTTCTTCATTTTACTATCTCCAATACGTTATCGCTGTTTGAGTTCCCTTACAGATCTTTGTATTGCTTCTTTGCCGTTGTTCTTTTCTTTTTTCTTCAATTTGTTCCATGCTTCAGTTGATGAATGAGCGTATATATTTTCAGCATAGACCACACCACTTCCTGCTACAACATATTCTACTTTGTATTCCTTCAATCCTGAAGCCATAGAGTGACCTGTGAATAATACAGTGGTTAATAGTGCAGCTAATATTCTTTTTTTCATGATTAATTCCTTTTAATTTTTATAGTAGTCGGCTAAAGGTTTAAAAAATGAATAAACCATATTTGCTAATTCAGTAGCGTTTTTCTGATCAAACGAGCTGCACTCAAGTGAAGCGTTACATATCCCCATGTAAAGTTGCTTACTTGATATGTCATATCTATAGAAATATGTATAGTCACTTGATTGACCATGAACAGTAGTTACTTCAGTTTGCTCTATGCTATCGTTTTTAACGGTTCTTAGTACTTGAGTAATAGCCTTATAATGTGCTTTTGCTTCTTCTTCATTCATCGCGACATGGAAGGTTTTGTTTTTATCTCCTTCAAATTCAAGTAGATAAACAAAATTATTACCATTGCTATCAACCCCGGTAGTATTCATATATAGTTTTCCACGGCCATATACACTATCAATGAACATATTATGTGCTTGCGATACATCCCAGTGTTTATAACTTGGATATAATTCCTTGTATGCTTTCGTATTAAATTGAGGTGCGGAACGTTCTGCTTCAATGATTTTATTTTTCTCTGCCTTATCTAATGACTCTGTATCTTCTTTTACTTTTTTATCAAGAGCGAATTTTGAATAGTCATCAACGTTATAGATGTTATTACGCTTTGCTTCTGAAAAGTCTTTCTCTGAATTAAAACCTAATTCTTTAGCTTGCATGCTATCAGCGTAAGAATTAAATGCATTTCCAATATAAAGTAACACAATGAATAGTACTGGAACTGTATAGTTATTTAGGCACTTTAATCTTTTTACTGAAATTACTTTATCTTGTACTTTTTGAAATGCTAATGAAGCCCACCCAATAGATAGTATACCTACAAATACTGTCACGATAGACGATAACACAAGAAATGTTGCAGACCACATTTTAATACCCTGTCCACTTAGTTCATGAATGGTTGCGATGCTATATATAATAGCCACTAATCCGAAGAAGTTGTATAGTACTACTTGGATAATTTGGAGTTTATTAATCCATCCCTTTTTATAACAAAAAATAGATAAACCGATACAGATTGCTATTAGTACGAATCCAATCATTTAAAACTATCTCCCTAAATTAACTAACGCGAATCACGTTACCCTTGTGATCAACAGTAACTTTTACTGTTTTGTGACAATTGCGGCATTGGCCTACGCCCGTACCGTTTTTTGAAACACCAGTCTGAACAGTAGTAGTACTCCCGCAGTGTGGGCATCCGATTGTGAAACTTGAAGACATACAGCCTCGCAGATTTGTTGGTTTATGTAACTTTTAGCCGTTTTCATAATACCAATGTAAATAGTAAAATTAAAGAAATCGATCCTACAGATCTATAATTTTGATTGAAAAAATGAAAGTAGGGTAAGTATTTGTTAGTGATACTTACCGCGAAATTTATGTAAGTCATTGATATTTATAAATAAATGTATTTTACGTAACTGAGTTGTTGGTTTTAGATTCTGTAATATGAGATTGAAGGTGGGATAACGTTTCATTGCTGAATTAGTTCTGTTGCTCGTAATGAGGGGGATCGTGTTGGTTACATGGTGGTGCAAGCCTACAGAGGGCAGGGTTCAGTGCTTAGTCGGTTTTCAGAAAAAACACTACATATAGTATTGAATTATTTTATCGATGCCATATTATGTGATTTCTACTTAGCATGAGGATGTACCAATGGGTAAAAATCAGCATGTTGTACCTCACAATGGTCAGTGGGCTGTTCGTGGGGAAGGTAATCAGAAGGTCACGTCTATTCATTCAACACAGCAGCAGGCGATTGATGCGGGGAGAGAGATATCTCGTAATCAAGAAAGTGAGTTGGTGATCCATCGCCCTAATGGGCAGATTCGTGATAAGGATTCTCACGGAAAAGATCCATACCCGCCTAAAGGTTAAATTGAGGAGCCGTGAGGCTCCCTTCATGCGACAATCGAATTGTTTGTGTGAAATGCTAACTAAAACCGTGGTGATCGGCCAGTCGCAGAACCCGTGGAAAGAGTGCAATACCCGGCGGATGGAGCAGGATGGCATTCGTCTGGCACGGCGCAGCAGCGGCGGCGGGGCAGTGTTTCACGATTTGGGCAATACCTGCTTTACCTTTATGGCCGGTAAGCCCGGTTATGATAAAACCGTCTCTACCGGCATTATTCTGGCGGCGCTGAAACAGCTGGGTGTTGATGCTTCGGCTTCCGGACGTAACGATTTGGTGGTCGAAACGGCCGACGGAGTGCGCAAGATCTCCGGCTCAGCCTACCGCGAAACTCAGGATCGCGGTTTTCATCACGGTACGCTGCTGTTGAATGCCGATCTCAATCGCCTGGCAGACTATCTCAATCCCGATCCGAAAAAATTGCAGGCGAAAGGCATCACTTCCGTGCGTTCCAGGGTCGCCAACCTGGCCGAGTTTGTGCCAGAAATCGACCATCAGCAGGTTTGTGACGCCATCATTCAGGCTTTCTTCGCCCATTATGGTGAAACGGCACAGCCGGAAGTGATCTCCCCGGATGTCTTCCCAGACCTGCCTGATTTTGCCCAGCAATTTGCCAAGCAGAGCAGTTGGGAATGGAATTTTGGCAAAGCGCCAGCGTTTAGCCACTTGCTGAATGAGCGCTTTACCTGGGGTGGGGTGGATATCTTCTTTGACGTGGAGAAGGGCGCGATTGTACGCGCGCAGATCTTCACCGACAGCCTTAACCCTGCGCCATTACAGACTTTGGCCGAAAAGCTGGTGGGCTGTGCCTATCGCAGCGAGGCGTTGGCAGACTGTTGTGCACAGCTGGTAGCGCAATATCCGCAGCAGGAGAACGAGCTTAGTGAGTTGCGGCGTTGGCTGTTGGAAACCATCAAGTAGTGCTGTGTGGCAAATAAATTAGGAATTTTATTAATAAAATCAGGTGGTCGCCGCATCACCTGATCGTTGAACATCAAAAATGAATTCACACCTTGCATAAGGCTATTAATTTGTAACGATAGCTGCCGCAAAGTAAATTAACGCATCTGACTGCCTGCACAAAAAAACATCGCTAAAACTATCAATTACTTGGCAATGCCTGGCTAATCGCATTACTATTTCTGAACTATCTCCCAGGGATTGATCGGTATAACTTATTGTTATAGGATGTTTTGCACGCCATTAAGCCTCTGGCATTAAAATGAATATTCAATCTGACGTTGATTTTATTAGTCAGTATGTCTTCCTGCCGATTTACGCCATGACGGGAAGATTACTGGCGGTGGAACTTCTCACCCGTTTTACTGGCTCGGGCGATAACCTGGCGATGCCTACGGAGATCGGCCTGCGGTTATTAACCCCGGAACAAAGGATTGAGTTATTCAACGACCAGTTAATGCTGGCCGAAAAGCAGGCCTCGTGGTTTGTTGCCAACAAGGTGCTGTTGACCATTAATATCGAAGAAACGGTTGTCGATTGGCTGCTTGGCAGCGAAGAGCGTCGTCAACGCGTTCAGCAGTTGCCGTTTATTGCCTTTGAAATCAACGAGAGTTTCCCCAACCTTTCCGCGGGGAAAGACAACGGGAAAATCCGCTTGTTAAGTGCTTACTTTTCGCTGTGGCTCGATGGCTTCGGTTCGGGCAAAGCGACGTTGACCGCGTTGTACGATGGTTTATTTGATGTTGTGAAGATCGACAAACGTTTTTATTGGCAATTGGTTACCCAACAGGGATATGACCTGGTTATCGATTCACTGCTTAAGAATATCAATCAACTTTGTAAGGGAGTTATTGTTTGCGGCATTGAGAAACATGAGTATTTCAATAAACTGACCAACACCGGTGTTTTAGGGCTACAGGGATTTTTATGGCCTGCCATCAGTGTGGATAATCTGCGGTCTCTACGCAGGATTGCTGAAGAGTTCGATAATAATAACTGATTTTTGCTTACACACCGGGGTAAATAGTGGACTGGATGATTTTTACCGTGATCCCAGTACTGATAATTATTGTCGCTTTATCATTGATAAAGCACTTTAGCCATGCGCGTAGTAGGTCATTAAAAGACTCACGTCGCCGGCGCTAAATAACCAAGCTAACAGGGCTCACCACCGCTTTTTAGTCTACCACGCCCCTGCTGCTTTCCGGCCAGGGGCGATTCCCTTGTAAATCCTCCGTGTTAATCCGCTCCTCCAGGCTCTACACTAAGCATTACGGAGGGCCTATGCCGCAATTTGAAAACGCTTATTACCAACAGCTGCCTGGTTTTTATACCGCACTGCAGCCGACGCCGCTCAAAGCGGCCCGTTTGCTGTATTACAGCCAGCCGCTGGCTGAGGAACTGGGGTTGGACGCTAGCTGGTTTACTCCAGAGAAAACGCCAATCTGGGCAGGTGAAACCCTGTTACCCGGCATGCAGCCTTTGGCGCAGGTTTACAGCGGCCATCAGTTTGGTTCCTGGGCGGGGCAGTTGGGAGATGGCCGGGGGATCCTGCTGGGTGAACAGCGGCTCGCGGACGGCCGCAGTATGGACTGGCATCTGAAAGGCGCTGGGTTAACGCCGTATTCCCGCATGGGCGATGGGCGGGCGGTGCTGCGCTCGGTGATCCGTGAATTCCTGGCCTCCGAGGCGCTATACCATTTGGGGATCCCGACGACGCGGGCCCTGACAATTGTCACCAGCGAGCATCCGGTGTTCCGTGAACAACCGGAGCGCGGGGCAATGCTGCTGCGAGTGGCGGAAAGCCATGTCCGCTTTGGTCATTTCGAACATTTCTATTACCGCAAACAGTCGGAACAGGTCAGGCAACTGGCGGACTTCGTTATTGCGCGCCATTGGTCGCAATGGGTTGATGAACAAGATCGCTATCTGCTGTGGTTTACCGATGTGGTGGAACGTACCGCACGTATGATTGCTCACTGGCAGTGCGTGGGGTTTGCCCACGGGGTGATGAATACCGACAATATGTCGATCCTCGGCCTGACGATGGATTATGGGCCTTATGGGTTCCTTGATGACTACCAGCCAGACTATATCTGCAATCACTCCGATCATCAGGGCCGTTATGCGTTCGATAACCAGCCAGCCGTGGGGCTATGGAATCTGCATCGATTGGCGCAAACGCTGTCCGGTTTGCTGAGTGCCGAGCAGTTACAGCAGGCGCTGGCCGCCTATGAACCGGCGCTGATGCAGGCTTATGGCGAGCAAATGCGTGCCAAACTGGGCTTCTTCACCCAGTCAAAACAGGATAACGATCTGCTGACCGGCTTATTGAGTCTGATGGCACAAGAAGGGCGTGACTACACTCGAACCTTCCGTCTATTGAGCGATGTTGAGCAGCAACAGTCGCAAACGCCAATGCGCGATGAATTTATCGATCGAGAGGCGTTTGACGGCTGGTATCAACAATATCGCCAGCGCTTACAGCTTGAACAGGTGAGTGATGCCGAGCGCCAGCAAGCGATGAAGCTGGCGAATCCTAAACTGATTTTGCGTAATTATCTGGCGCAGCAGGCCATCGAAGCGGCAGAGGAGGACGATGTCACTAAGCTGGCACGTTTGCACCAGGCGTTGCTGCAACCTTTTGCCGATGATGCCCAGTATGACGATCTGGCGGCCTTGCCACCGGATTGGGGCAAGCATCTGGAAATTTCCTGTTCGAGCTGAATGCAGCAAGCCCTCCATGGCTTACCGTTACTGACGTAAAAACACCTGCGGCAGTGCGGTTTCCGGGTGGGCGGCGACACCGAGATCTGCCTGATACCAACGCGTCAGGATATCCGTCTGTAATACCTGCTGCGGGGTACCGGAAGCGACCAGGCGGCCCTGATGCAACAGCAGAATGCGATCGGCGTACAGCGCGGCCAGATTAAGATCGTGCAATACGCAACAGACCGCCAACGGCTGCTGACGCGTCAGGGAGCGGAGCAGGCGTAAGGTATGTTGTTGATGATACAGATCGAGCGCCGAGGTGGGTTCGTCAAGGAATAACCAGGATGGTGCGGGTTGTGGCTGCCACAACTGCACCAATACTCTGGCCAGTTGCACCCGCTGCTGTTCCCCGCCGGAAAGCTGGCGGTAATCACGGTGGGCCAGGCTGGTGCAATCGGTCTGCTCCATCACCTGTTGGATCGCCCGTTTGGCATCGCGCCCGCTATGCGGGGAGCGTCCCATGGCAACCACTTCTTCTACGGTAAACGGAAAGGCCAGCTCGCTGTGTTGACGCATTACCGCCCGGACCTTGGCCAACTGCTGCGGTTGCCACTGCTCAAGCGGTTTACCTTGCAGGCGGCACTCGCCACAGTCTGCGGCCAGATAACCGGTAAGTAAGCGAAGCAGGGTCGACTTCCCCGCGCCGTTGGGGCCAATAATCGCCACCATCTCACCGCTGGCGATGCTTAGGGAGACATCGGTGATCAGCCGGCGATCCCCCAGGTTGTAACGCAACTGCCGTGCTATCAGCATTGATGAATCATCCATCGGAGCGCTCCCGCTGGCGCATCACCAGCCACAGAAAATAGGGACCACCGATCAGGCTGGTCATCAGGCCTACCGGCATTTCTGCCGGGGCGACCAGCGTACGTGCCAGGGTATCGCTCACCAGCAGCAGGCAGGCACCGCCGAGTGCAGAGGCTGGTAACAACCAGCGGTGATCGCCCCCAAGCCGCATGCGCACCAGGTGGGGGACCACCAGGCCAATAAAGCCGATCACGCCACTCATCGCTACGGCGGCCCCAATCAGCAGGGCGCTGAGTAATAGCAACTGCAGCTTGGCGCGTTGCACATTGACCCCAAGGTAATGTGCCTCTTCATCGCCCAGCTGTAGCAGATTCAAACGACGAGCCTGTAACAGCGTCAGCAATGCGGCAGGCAGGATCAGCGAAGCGGATACCACCAGGGTGGGCCACTGTGACTGGCTAAGGCTGCCCATCATCCACAGCGAAAACTGACGTAATTGCTGGTCGCTACTGAGGTACGACAGCACGCCAATCGCTGCCATGCACAGCGCATTGATGGCGATACCGGCCAGCAACAGCCGCGACAGGCTGCCGTGTCCGCTGCGGCTGATGCCGTAAATCAGTATTGAAACCAGCAGGCTGCCAAGAAACGCCGCCAGCATATGGCTATACAGAGCGATGAGCGGGGGCAGGGCCAGCGGCATGACGATCACCAGGGCGACGAACAGTGCGCCGCCGCTGCTGATCCCCAACAGGCTGGGATCGGCCAAGGGGTTGCGGAACAATCCCTGCATCACCGCCCCGGAAACCGCCAACGCGCAGCCGATCACTACGGCCAATAGCACGCGTGGCAGGCGAATATTCAGCCAGATATGCCAGGAGGCATCGCTGAAAGGAGCCTGCCACAGGGTTCGAAATGACAGTGTCAACGCCCCAAGGTTAGCGGCCCCAAGCGCCAGGATCGTCAGCAGGATCAGCAGGCTGACGATCGCCAGGCGGGGTGAGGTTCGGCAACGCATTACTTTTGCTCCGCCGCTTTACGCAACAGGCCCAGCGCCTGCGGCGTTTCCAGACCAAAACCGAGCAGTGCCATATCATCAACGATCAGCACGCGGCGATTTTTCCCCGCCGGTGTCAGAGCCATGCCGGGCAACAGCCACAGGTTTTCCTGGCCACCGATGGAGCGAACGCCATCGGTAGTCACCAACAGCAAGTCTGGTGCGCTGGCAATCACGCCCTCTTGCGAGAGCGGGCGGTATCGGCTGAAACCTTGCATCGCGTTTTTCAACCCAGCGGCTCTGATAATGGCATCTGCCGCGGTTTGCTGGCCCGCGGCCATGGGGGTGATACCTCCGTGACTCATCACGAACAGCACTTTCACCGGTAGCGGCGTATTGGCTATCGCTGCCAACTGTTGCTGATAGCGTTCGGCCAACTGCTTGCCTTGGCTACTGCGATTGATGGCATCGGCTATCACGCTGATTTTTTCGGGCACCGCCTGCACGGTGGTATCCCCAGGGATACGCACCACCTTTACGCCACTGTCTTCCAATTGCCTGAGTACCAACGCTGGCTCTGCCAACTCGGTAGTCAGGATCAGGGTGGGTTTCAGCGCCAGAATACCTTCGGCATTCAGCTGGCGCATATAGCCTACGTCGGGCAATTTCTGCACCGCAGCAGGGTGCAAACTGGTACTGTCTCGTGCCACAACTTCATCGCCCGCGCCCAGCGCGAAGGCAATTTCGGTCACGTCACCACCTATCGAAACAATCCTCTCGGCCGCCACGGCGGCTAATGGAAACGCCAGGGCGATGCACAGCGCCAGGCGACGGGGCAATGAAGCTATCATGCGGCGACTTCCTTCGGTTCAAGTGCAGCAACCTGCTCACGCCACTGGAGCTGCTCCGGTTGGCCTTCGGTACGCTGCCCGTAGAGTTGGGCGATCTGGGTGCCATCGGCGGCAAACAGTTCCAGGCTAGTGACCATGCCATCTTTGGTTGGTTTACGTGTGATCCAGCTTTCGGCGATCGCCCCTTCAATCAGGTGCAGGGTAAAGTGGCGGTTGAAGATGTTGACCCAGCCGTCCTGCGGCATCAGGCGTTCGATCTGGCCGGTAAAGATTTGCACACAGCCCCGGTTGCCGACGAAGATCATGATTTCGTTCTGCGCAGACTTGGCGGCTTCCAGGAGCGCCGTCAGCGCGCTGTTGTCCACACGATAGGCCAGATCGTTACCCACGGCGCGGAAGGCCTGTTGGCGGGTCAGATTATTGCGGCTCAGCAGTTGGAAGAACTGGTGGACGTCGGTCATGGCTCGCCAGTCGGCATCGATTTTGGCGGCATCTGGCGCGCTGTTGCTCTCTTTAATTTCGGCCGGTTGCAGCTCCAGTGTCGGGTTTTCCGCACTTTGATGGCGCTCGACCAGGGCGAACCAGGCGGCGAGATCGGTTTCGTCTGTGGTGTAGACCTTATGCAGCGCGTCGCCTTGATGATCAAAGAACTGAATGCTGTGGCGCACGCCACGCTTGTTGGTTTCACTCAGGGCAAAAACGCTGGCCCAGTGGTTGAGGAACAGGCGCAGATCCAGCTCGCGCGGATTGAGGATCAGCCCGGCATGGCCATTGAGGTGCTGATTCTGATAACGTCCAATCTGCTCGTGTACCGCATAGCTGTTACGCGTGATGGATTTGGTGACGCCAACCTGTTCCAGTTCGGTTAGCAGCGTACGGGCATCGGCCTGCAGGCGACGAGCATCGTGGCCGACGCGGGCGTGGGTCAGTTCGCCTTCGCTGATACCCAACAGCTCGGCCAGATCGCGGGCATATTTACCTGGGTGATCAATTTTCGCCTGCTCATAACGTTGGTATAGGGTCTCGCTCATTAATTTGTTTCCTGTGCTGGTGGGTGAGGAGCGGGCAAAAACGGTCTGCCCGCTGTGGTTCAAAGGGTTACCACTGATAGCTGACCAGCAGTTTGGCGTTACGACCATCCTGCGGAATGCCCTGTGGTGAGTAATATTCTTTATCGAAGGCGTTCCCCAGTACCACGGTAGTGGTGACGCCCTGCAGGTCTTCGCGGCCTTTATAGCTTAGGTAGAAATCGTTCACGCCATACCCGGCTTGCTTGCTGTAGCCGGTAGCTACGTGGTGCTCACTCTGGGCAAAGGTTCCCACCCAGCCGGTGGATAAACCGGTCTCGGCAATAGGAATATCCAACACGCTGGTGACCGTATCCGGGGTGATACTGGAGAGCCAGTCACCCGTCGCTTCATCTTTACCACGTGTGCGGTTGTAGGCCAGATCCAAACCGAACCACCGGGTTTTATAGTTCAGCGAGGCATCCCATCCCCAAATCTTGGCGCGATCGATGTTGGTTGAGAAGGTGGTACAGCTGATGCAGTACATACCGCGTGGGCCACGGCCTAACTCCATGGTGACACCGGTAGTAATATAATCTCTGGCTTTGGTATCGAAGTAGCTGGCCTTGAATTGCAGGCTGTCATCGGCCATTAACAGATCGTCAAAGCGCAAGCCGAAGCCGTATTCCTGCGTGGCGTTGGTTTCCGGCTTCAGATTCGGGTTAGGCACCCAATAGTTGGTGATGGTGGTCGGGCCCATCGGGATCGAGAAGTGCTTGGAGTCGTTGTACATCTCGCCCATGGTTGGTGCGCGGAACGCCTGAGCATAGGAGGCGAACATCATCAGCCAATCGGTAGGGGTAACGCTCATCGCACCACGGGATGACCACTTGTTGGCATTGACGTCGTCATAACCGTCGCTAGAGCCTTTGTAGTTGTCATAACGCGTCCCGGCCAGGAAAGAGACGGGCAGGTCACGCAGAGTGATCTCATCCTGCAACCAGCCGGAAGCGAAGTTGATTTTGGCCTGCGGGAAGCTCTCTGTTGCCCCCCCCGGCGTCTGTTCCTGTCGGTAGGCTTCGCTACCATAGGTAAACAGGTGCGAAGCGAAGCTGTCAGCAAACAGGCGGGTACGGTTTTCCAGCTTGCCACCTTTGGTAGTTTGTTTGCGAGCTTCATCCGTGCTGCCGTCGGTATGCGCATTGATCTCTACTTCGGAGTAATAGAGCTTGGCATCGGCATCCAGCCAATCCTGGCCTGTGGGCTTTAGCTTATAGCCGAGCTGTGCGTCACGCTGAATTGTAGAACGGTCAGTTAACACATTGCTGCTGGAAACATCAGGCGTTTGCGGGTTCTTAGGTTCTTGCGCCCGGTTGTTGTAATAACGCAGATTACCGCTCAGGGACTGGTTGTCATCGATGGCCCAGGTGCCTTTGGCCAGAACGTTGCTGATGGTCTCGTCGTTCGGTGCATTAAAGCCATCGCCTTGGCGAATATCACCGATATCGCGGGTGCCGAAAGAGATCAGACCATCGAGATCGTCAGTTTTACCGTAAGCGCTGGCGCCCATGCCCAGGCTATGATCGCCGGTAGCCGCTGTGCCGAACACGCGGTAGCCGGTGTTATGGCCGGGCAACAGCAGATCGGCGGCATCCACCGTTTCATAGGAGATAACCCCACCTAATGCGCCACTGCCGTACAACAGTGCCGATGGGCCACGCACTACTTCAATCCGTTTTACCAAGCCAGGATCCAGGAAGGTGCCATTGATATGGCCGGTATCGGTTCCCTGACGAATACCATCAACCAGGATCAACACGCCACGGCGATCGTAACCCCGCATCATAATGTCTTGCCCATTGCTCCGGCCAGTACCGGTTACGGTAACCCCAGGCACATGACGCAGCATATCGCCGGCGGTGGTGGCGGTTTGGCTCTGAGGGCTGTTGCCGTCGATCACCGTCACCATCATCGGCGCTTCAAAACTGCTGCGCTGATTACCGGTGGCGACCACGGTCATGGTCTCATCTTTGTTTTTTTCTTGTGCCTTGGTGGCAGCGGAAACACTGGTGTCGGTCTGGGCAAAAACCACCGTAGGCAAAGCGCAGGCAATGGCCAGGCTTAATGCGGATAAACGCAGCCGGGAGGCAAAAATGGCAGGCATGTGGCAACTCTCCGTATGTTTTAAACATATCAATAGATTTGCTGGCTGCCTGGATCGCAAGATCGGGGTGGCTGGCGTTAAAAGGAACTAAGACGTTATTTGGTTAAGATCAATTTTCCCGCTTTGGTCTGACGCAGTTGATAGCGCTGTCCTTGATGGATGATCACCGCTAGTCCATCGCTGCCCAACAGCTCGACACTGTCGAAGCAGGGCGGTAAAGAGGCAGGTACACTGCCTTCAGCAGTAACCAAAGCGTTGTTGGACTGTGGGGGATTATTGAGATTGTCCATAAAATCAGCCGGTAAATGGTAATTAATATCAAATTGATAATCATTATCATGTTAGCGAAAGGTTACATCAAGGGAAATTTTCTTATCGATGGCACCTTTTCGTCGTTACGCTTACCGGAACTGGATTGCTGCAGATCGATTTGCTGATGAAAAGGCTATTTCAACAGGGTTTCGATACGGCTGAACAGGCGCTCGGGTTTGGTGATGGGGGCGAAGCGCGTGATGCGCTCGCCATCAGCAGTGAGCAGGAATTTGGTGAAGTTCCACTTGATGCGTTGGCTGCCTAACAGGCCGGGTGCACGGCGCTTTAACTCGCTGAACAGGGGATGTGCCTGCGCACCGTTGACGTCGATCTTGCTGAACAGCGGAAAGCTGACGCCATAGTTAAGGGTGCAGAAGTTGGCAATCTCCAGCGGATTGCCCGGCTCTTGTCCGCCAAACTGATTGCAGGGGAAGCCCAGCACCATCAACCCGCGTGAGCGATAATACTGCCACAGCTTTTCCAAGCCTGCATACTGCGGGGTAAAGCCACACTTGCTGGCGGTATTGACCACCAGGTAGGCTCGCGCCGGAAAGTCGGCCAGCGTTTTATGTTCCCCTTGCAGGGTGATACAGGGAATGGACAGCAGTGAATGGTTCACAGAAGGGCTCCAGATCGGTTTAGCGGCGGATGTTTGGCCAGTATAGCTGAATGAGGTAACACTATCTCGTACCATAGGGGCTAAATAATCGGCTGTCGGTGTTGTGCAGACAATAATGCGCTATTGCAATAAACACTTTTAACGTGATAAAAAAGCACTGTTTTTATAGCCAGAAAAAAACATTGATGGCAAATGTTATTTAATATAAACAGTGCGTTGCATAATTACCTTTTTAATTTAAATTAATATTTAAATAAAATAACTAACAATTAAAAATACCATTTTTTTCCACTAAAGTTATTGACTCTTGAGTTTTCCAATGTTTATTATCGCATTTATAGACAATGTGATTGAAACCGAGGGGGGTATGAAAAAGAATGCTATTTTGTTGATGTTAATTAGTTTGGTGACTTTTATCTCCCACGCAGAGGAAACGCGGGAAAATATGGGGTCGGAACCGGTTAAGTCAATTTTGAAAATTGATGATTTCCTTCCGAAAAAGCAAAGGTGGTCATTTGGAACGGGAGTGAATATCATCAATGAAAGTGCTGAAGGAGGGTATTCCGGTGTTTATATAAATCAAATCAGCCCAGGCCAATATGTTATCGATCGCACCTCATTATCCTATCGGCGGGAAAAGAATGGAATGTCAGGATATCTTTTGGGGATGTATGGGGTGACGCGCCAACTATCTTTATCAGCCACTGCAAATGGGCAATGGGTCAATACGAGATATTTGTTGGAAAATAATACTGGCGTGACTAAAAATGAGTACGGATTTAATGGGTTAGGGGTTGGGGTAAGCTACCAGTTTTATCGGTTTTCGGATTATTCTGTTTTTTATTCTGGCGGAAATTTCAAACATGGTGCGCTACAGAGTTACGTACTTGGCTCCTCTCTCAGTTGGATATACGACCCTCTCGTTCTGAATCTGTCATTCGGTTATCTCGATGGTATTTCGAAGGAGAGATTTACTAACGACTATCAAGCCTACACGCTATCGGGAAAAGTTGTCTTTGCTATTAACCCTGAGGTTAATTTAAATTGGGGAGTTTCTAAGGATGTCATAAATGCATATAGTGATATTTCAAGCCAGAAAGAGTGGAGCAGTAAAACCTCGCTTTCAGTTGGCACGGCAGTGAACTTGGCAGAGAATACTATTGGCAGCGTTAGTGTTAAAGGAGGGGTAGGCAACAACAAAGGCTCTGTCATATCTATTGGTTTGAACTATAAAATGTGAATAGCTATCAATCTTCATGCCGTCAGAACGTTAGGGATATATTTCGTATGGTATTCCAACGCCATATTTTAATGTCTAAAGGTTGCCAATATGATGAAGATAAAACAGGTTTTGTTTATTTGCGTTTTAGGCTATTACTCTGTTTTTAGTGTGAATGTGTGCGCTGAAAACAAACTGGAATCCTTGGATAAGGAGAAGCATCGTAAGTTAGAGGCATTGGGATATCGTTCATTTTTGCCATTAAATATGGAGGAGTTAGATAATACCAAAGGTAAGGTTGGCCCTCTGGTTCTTGGTGCCATTGGGGCGGCAGGAGGCGCTGCTGGGTCAATTGGTATTGACTTATCAAATGGAGCGCAAATAAATTGGGGGAATGCAGCCACTGCGGCCGTCGGTGGTTTTGTAACCGGTGCTACGGGGGGATTAATGGGCGCTACGGTGTCAGGGGCAGCTGCCAGTGCGGCTTTAGGTGTAAGTGCTATGGGGGCGACTAATGCGGCTATTGGCGGTCTTGGTGGCGGTGGAAGAGGGTCATGTGATACTTGTCATAAGAAGAAATAATATGTCTATATTTAATGTCGGCTTGCTTATAGTGGCAACCTGTTGTCATTTCATTACAGGCGTAAAAATATTTATGGATGTTAAAATGAGTGCCATTGCTTTTTCATCATTAATGCTGGTTTTGGCGGGGTTAATAAGTGGTCATGTTGTTTTTACTTCGGCTTACTCCCTGTTGATGATTTTTATGGCTGCTATTATCCACTGGCTGTCTAAAAAGAAACGCATAAAAAAAGTTAACGGCATGGGTATTATGTATGTGAATTTATCTTCGCTACCCACTATCGTTTACCTGGCTCAATGGATAGGTTCATGATTTTGAGTAGCATCGGAAGGGGGCACTAGTAATAATTTTCGCATGATATTTATGGAGGGCTATTGAAGAGATGGATGGTGAGCGTTATATGTTTTTTTATGCTTTTTAGTGGTTGTCAAACGAGTGTGAAAGCAACCTATCTGCACACTAAGTTTCTGGGGGGGAATAGGCAGTTGTATGATAACACCTGCGGGGTGGCTTCTCTTGAATTTATTTCAAGGCAATATTACAACATTGATACATCAGAACTAAAGTTGATAAGTAACATCGGTGTAAAACCTGAGTATTCACTCTTGGATATTAGCATGCTATCAAAAAAAATGGGGTTGGATACCATAGGCATTAAAATTACATCAAAACAATTAAAGCAGCTTCACTCACCCGCCATTCTATACATAAATAGATTTGGAAAAGAGCACTTTGTGGTTTTCCATGGGGTGATTGATGGCGTTATTCAAATATACGATCCTGCCTGGGGGTATATTAACTACCCATTCTCCCAGTTTGAACGATATTGGCGTAGAGAGGGGGGTTTTGGTCGCGCGCTGCTTTTTCTGGATGATATTAAAATAGATTTCAACGAAAGGTTGATTTACAAAAAGATGGTCTCGATAGAGTGAGTTGCCCAAATGTTTGTGAAATCGTATGTGCTATTGTGAGATGGTGGTTCTACCCGCGAATAAGAGCCAGCATGCCAAAAGCATGCTGGCTAAAATAATCAGAAGCGGGTATCCACCGCATCGGCCAGCATAGCCAGCAACTGCTCGCTGTCCGACCAGCTCAGGCAAGGGTCGGTAATGGATTGGCCGTAGGTTAGCGATTGGCCAGCCACGATTTTTTGCGTGCCTTCCACCAGGAAGCTTTCAGCCATCACGCCAGCGACGGCCACTGAGCCTGCGCGGATCTGTTGGCAGACGTTTTCCGCCACTTCCAACTGGCGGCGATGCAATTTCTGGCAGTTGCCGTGGCTGAAGTCGATCACCAGCTGTTCAGGTAAATCGAACTCGCGCAGGCTATCACAGGCGGCTACCACATCGGTCGCGTGATAGTTTGGCGTCTTGCCGCCGCGCATGATGATATGGCCATAAGGATTACCGCTGGTCTGGTAAATGGTCATCTGGCCGGTTTTGTCTGGCGACAGGAACATATGACCGGCGCGCGCGGCACGGATGGCATCAATGGCGATGCGGGTATTGCCGTCGGTGCCATTTTTGAAACCGACCGGGCAAGAGAGCGCCGAAGCCATTTCACGGTGGATCTGGCTTTCGGTGGTGCGAGCGCCAATCGCGCCCCAGCTGATCAGGTCGGCAATATACTGGCCGATCACCATATCCAGAAACTCGGTCGCCGTTGGCAGGCCAAGCTGGTTCACTGACAATAGCAGCTTGCGCGCCATCTCAATGCCACGGTTGACCTGATAGCTGCCGTCCAGGTCGGGATCGGAAATCAAGCCTTTCCAGCCCACCACGGTGCGCGGTTTTTCAAAATAGGTGCGCATCACGATTTCCAGGCGATCCTGATAGCGCTCGCGCAGTACGTTAAGACGGGTGGCATAGTCCATTGCCGCATCCAGATCGTGAATGGAGCAGGGGCCAATCACCACCAACAGGCGCTTGTCTTCGCCAGTGAGGATTTTTTCAATACGTTTACGTGACGCTGTCACGTTATCGGCTACCGATGCTGAGATCGGCAACTTTTCTGCCAACGCCTGAGGCGTGACCAAGCTGTCGATGCGCGCGGTCCGCAGTTCATCTGTTTTGTGCATGATTGTCTCTAAAACTGTTCTTCGCGACGGCAGGAATACCGGGAAGTGATGGCGATCACAATAACGCAAAAACGGCTGATTTCAACCGTAGAGATTGTGATCGGCTGATTAAAACCGGTAAAAAAGCACAAAAGAGGGGGGATGGACGACTATCCGGCCAGCCCCTACTATCAGAACATTCGCCGGCTCATACCGAGGATATCGAGGATCTTGGTGGAGATTTCCTCCACCGAATAGTTGGTGGTATTGAGGTAGCGGATCTGGTTTTTGCGAAACAGTGCTTCCACTTCGGCAACTTCCATCCTGCATTGGCGCGGGGAAGAGTAGCGGCTGTTTTCGCGGCGTTCTTCGCGGATCGCCGTTAACCGCTCTGGGTTAATGGTCAACCCAAATAATTTATGTTGAAACGGCTTTAGCGCGGCAGGTAGCTGCAAATTGTCCATATCATCGGCCGTAAACGGATAGTTGGCCGCGCGGATACCAAATTGCATCGCCAGATAAAGGCTGGTGGGGGTTTTACCGCAGCGGGATACGCCGAGCAGGATCACCTGCGCCTGATCGAGATTGCGCAGCGATATGCCGTCATCATGGGCCAGGGTGTATTCAATGGCCGCGATCCGGGCGTCATACTTGCCCAGATTGTTTTCCGTCAGCCCGTGGGTGCGATTAGGGACCGGCGTTGGATCCACCGCTAATTCCCCCTGTAGCGGGCCAACCAGGGCTTGCACGATATCCTGGCAGAATCCTTCACTTTGGGTGATCACCTGCCGCACTTCCGGCGAGATAATCGAATAGAACACCAGTGGGCGCACACCTGTCTGTTGGTAAATATCATTGATCTGCTGGCATACGCCCCGCGCACGCGCTTCGGTTTCCACAAAGGGCAGAGTGAAAGTGGTGGCCTTGACGGGAAACTGTGACAGCACCGCATGCCCCAATACTTCGGCGGTAATGGCCGTGCCATCCGAGATATAAAAAACGCTTCTTTCCACCCATAACTCCTTAATGCCTGAAACGACGGATAGCAACATCATGGTCTGCATACCCACATACGGTAAAGAGGAGGACAGAAATTTTGTGACGCTGGGGATCATTCGCGGCAATTGAATATATTTAATAAAACTATATTTCATTTTTAATAAAATGAATGGTGCTATTTTAACTACCTGCTCCGACGCAAATTGGTGCTATTTTCGTCAAATCAATCACTAAAATTACGGGTATTTAAGCAAAAGTTTAAATAATACATAATTTGTTGAATTGTAAGCTTTTAGCCAGTTAGGGAACGATCCCTAATAAAATTGTGCTCGCTGGAATTCTCTTAATTGCTATTTTCTTCATTGGCTTGATCGATTCACCTGTCTATTGTCTATGGATCATTGTGCTAGTGTGGGTGGGTGCCGTTTTTGCGGTACCCGTCAAAAATCCGTCAATACCCTACTGATAGCAATAAGGATTGTCTCGATGTCTAACAATGGCCCAGACTTGCGTAATGTGCTTTGGTACAACCAGCTTGGCATGCACGACGTTGACCGTGTCGGTGGCAAAAATGCCTCCCTCGGTGAAATGATCACCAATCTCTCCGATTTGGGCGTGGCCGTACCCAACGGTTTCGCCACCACCGCCCAGGCATTTAACGATTTTCTTGAGCAAAGTGGGGTTAACCAGCGCATTTATCAGCTGCTGGATCAGACTGACGTGGACGATATTGCTCAACTGTCCAAGGCCGGTGCGCAAATTCGCCAATGGGTGATCGATACGCCTTTCCACGCGGAATTTGAACGTGAAATTACCCTGGCGTACCAACAACTGTCCGAGGGCGAAAGCGAAGCCTCCTTTGCCGTGCGTTCTTCCGCCACGGCCGAAGATATGCCAGACGCCTCGTTTGCTGGCCAGCAGGAAACCTTCCTCAACGTGCAGGGCATTGATGCGGTGATGGTGGCGATCAAACACGTCTTCGCCTCTCTGTTTAACGACCGGGCCATCTCTTACCGTGTGCATCAGGGTTACGATCACCGTGGCGTGGCGCTTTCCGCCGGTGTGCAGCGCATGGTGCGCTCCGACCTGGCTTCCTCTGGGGTCATGTTTACCATTGATACCGAGTCCGGCTTTGATCAGGTGGTATTTATTACCTCGGCGTTCGGCTTGGGGGAAATGGTGGTGCAAGGGGCGGTCAACCCGGATGAGTTTTATGTCCATAAACCGACGCTGCTGAAGGGCAAACCGGCCATTGTGCGCCGCAACCTTGGCTCGAAAAAAATCCGCATGGTGTACGCACCTTCACAGGATCACGGCAAACAGGTCCGTATCGAAGATGTGCCAGAAGAGCAACGCAATCGTTTCTCTTTGACCGATGATGAAGTCCAGGCACTGGCACATCAGGCGTTGTTGATCGAAAAACACTATGGCCGCCCGATGGATATCGAGTGGGCCAAAGACGGCCACACCGGCAAGCTGCTGATAGTCCAGGCGCGGCCAGAAACCGTGCGCTCCAATGAGCAGGTGATGGAACGCTACCAACTGAACGGTAACAGCACCGTGCTGGTGGAAGGGCGAGCCATTGGCCATCGCATTGGGGCAGGCCCGGTGAAGGTCATCCACAATATCAGCGAAATGGATCGTATCGAGCCGGGCGACGTATTGGTCACCGACATGACCGACCCGGATTGGGAACCGATCATGAAGAAGGCGGCAGCGATCGTAACCAACCGTGGTGGACGTACCTGCCATGCAGCGATCATTGCACGCGAACTGGGGATCCCTGCCGTTGTAGGTTGTGGCCACGCAACGGACCTGCTGAAAGAAGGGCAGAAAGTCACCGTCTCCTGCGCCGAAGGCGACACTGGCTTTGTCTACAGCGACATGCTGGAGTTCAGCGTACAAAGCTCGGAAGTCACTGAACTGCCGGAACTTCCGTTGAAGATTATGATGAACGTCGGAAACCCTGACCGTGCGTTCGACTTCGCTCGCTTGCCAAATGAAGGCGTAGGGCTGGCCCGGTTGGAGTTTATTATCAACCGCATGATCGGCGTACACCCGCGTGCCCTGTTGGAGTTCGACCAGCAAACTCCAGAGCTGCAGGCAGAAATCAAGACGCTGATGTTGGGCTATGACGATCCGGTCGAGTTCTATGTCGGTCGTTTGACCGAAGGGATCGCCACGTTGGGTGCGGCATTCTGGCCGAAGCGCGTGATCGTGCGCCTTTCCGATTTTAAATCTAACGAATACGCCAACCTGGTCGGCGGCGAGAAATATGAGCCGCACGAAGAAAACCCGATGTTAGGTTTCCGTGGTGCGGGTCGTTACGTGGCTGACAGCTTCCGAGACTGCTTCGCCATGGAATGTGCCGCAATGAAGCGGGTACGTAATGAGATGGGGCTGACCAACGTTGAGGTAATGGTGCCGTTTGTGCGTACCGTGGCTCAGGCGGAAGCCGTGGTGGCAGAGCTGGGGCGTCAAGGGTTGAAGCGCGGCGAGAACGGGCTGAAAGTGATCATGATGTGTGAGATCCCTTCCAACGCCTTGCTGGCCGATCAGTTCCTTGAGCACTTTGATGGCTTCTCTATCGGTTCCAACGATATGACGCAGCTTACGCTGGGGCTGGATCGCGATTCCGGAGTGGTCTCTGAGCTGTTTGACGAGCGCAATGAGGCGGTCAAGGCGCTGCTTTCCATGGCGATCCAGGCGGCCAAGCGTCATGGCAAATATGTCGGCATCTGTGGACAAGGCCCGTCAGACCATGCGGACTTTGCCGAGTGGCTGATGGATCAGGGGATTGATAGCCTGTCGCTTAACCCGGATACCGTGGTGCAGACCTGGGTTAATTTGTCACAAAGAAAGTAAACCTGAATAACAACGTCTATTGAAAACATAAAACCGCCGGTTAAACCTGGCGGTTTTTTTATATTGGCGGGTTATTTTGCACAAAAAAAAGCCCATCAAAAGACGGGCAAAGACTACACACAGCAATTCAGTGATTCGGAGTAACTCTGTTAGATGACTTGGCTGGCAAACAATGCATGGAAAGCAATGCTTTTCAGCAAGATAGAGTTTCATACTAGGCAGTTATCTGGCGCGCGTCATTAAGAATCGTCCCAATCAAACAGCCTGGATTGTACGATTTCATTGCAAGAACAGGTATTTGATTGGTATCTATTTTGCACCAGGTGAGTCAGCAGAATAATTATCGGGAACGATGCGGTGGGGAATGGGAATATTTGGATTTATCGCCTGCCCAATGAATGAGCAGGCGATGTAGGGATCACAACTGTTCTAAATCTTTGGCGACTTCTTCCAGATCGGCGGTGGGCTCTGGAGCTTCGTTCACCCAGGCGCTAACCAACCGATAAGAGACCGCCAACACGACTGGGCCGATAAACAGACCAATCATCCCGAAGGCCAGCAGGCCACCGATAACGCCTGACAGGATCAGAATCAACGGCAGGTCGGCACCCATGCGGATTAGCGCCGGGCGCAGGAAGTTATCCAGAGTTCCGACCACACAGCTCCACACCAATAGCACGGTGCCCCAGGTGGTATCACCGGTCCAGTAAAGCCAGATAATGGCCGGGACCAAGACCAGCAATGGCCCCAGTTGAGCGAGGCAAAAGACGAACATCACTACGGTCAGCAAGGTGGCCGCCGGAATGCCGGAAACGGCCAGCCCAATACCGCCCAGGATCGACTGCACCAATGCGGTCACCACCACGCCTAATGCGACTGCACGGATCGCTTGCCCGGCCAGTAACACGGCCGCGTCGCCCCTAGTGGAAGCAAGGCGTACGGCAAAATGGCGGATCGCCATGCCAACCTGCTCACCGCGGGCGTACAGCAAGGCGCTGAACAGTAACATTAGCGAACAGTGGATCAGGAAACGGCCAATATGTGCTGCCTGGGTGACAAACCAGGTGGCGGTCTGGCCAAAGTAAGGTTGAATTTTGGCCACCAGAGCGTTACCACCGGTGTTCACCAACAGATGATAGCTGTTATAGACTTTGTGCCCGATCACTGGAATGGAACGCAGCCACTCCAACTGTGGAACGTGGAGCTGGCCCGGCGAGTTCACCCAGGCTACGATTGGCGCGCTGTTGTCCACCACGCTGCTGATCAATAGGGCAATAGGCAGCACAAACAGTAAGAGCAGCAGGATGGTCATCACCAGCACGGCTAGCGACCGGCGGCCCCAAAGTAGGCTCTGTAGTTTAATCAATACCGGCCAGGTGGCGATCACCACCATCGATGCCCAGGCAAATCCCAGAATAAAGGGTTGAATGACCCAAAAACTGGCGACGATCATAATGGCGATAAACAGCACACCAAAAATTATCGTCGGTAAATCGTAGCGGCGTTGCGGTTGTGTCATGAATGCGTTTTCATCCTAGTGAGTTAATTCCTTGGTACCCTTTTATCATGGAGCATTTTTGGCAACTTTCACAGTCAGCAGCACATTTTGCCGTGGAACGTCATCAGCGGTACCGCCTTTCACTATTAAGCGCAGTGGAATAACCGCCAGATTTTCTTCTGCCGAAAGCGCAGCCATCGGTTGCGCTATCATTTTCCCCGCCAAATAATGCCAAATTCAGGATGTACAAGCGGCAAAACACCCGCCATTATGAGGTAGATAGCGATGATGCAGGGGCGGGTAACGGCCCTTGCGGTTATCGTGATAATAAAAGACAGGGGAGGGTCAGTTCCGGGCCCGGTTAAGCAATGAAGAGCAGACAGAGTCAAACAAGCGAATGATCCCACAAATTTCTCAGGCATCCGGCCTCGTTCAACGGGTGCTGGACTTTTTGGCCGCGTTAAAACAGAGCGGATTCAACGGCGATACCGCCACTAGCTATGCCGATCGGTTGACGATGGCGACGGATAACAGCATTTACCAGCTGTTGCCCGATGCGGTGGTGTTTCCTCGCTCAACCGCCGATGTGGCGCTTATCGCCCGGCTGGCCGACGAGGAGCGCTTCAAGGCGCTCACCTTCAGCCCGCGCGGTGGTGGCACCGGCACCAATGGGCAGGCACTTAACACCGGCATTGTGGTTGATATGTCGCGCTACATGAACCGCATTCTGGACATCAACGTCGAGCAAGGTTGGGTGCGGGTAGAGGCCGGAGTGATTAAAGACCAGCTTAACCAGTATCTGCGGCCGTTCGGCTATTTCTTCTCGCCGGAGCTTTCTACCAGCAACCGCGCCACCCTAGGTGGCATGATCAATACCGACGCGTCTGGCCAGGGCTCGCTGGTGTACGGCAAAACCTCAGACCACGTGCTGGGGCTGCGGGCGGTGTTGCTGGGGGGCGAAATGATCGACACTCGCGCCATGCCAACACCGCTGGCGGAAACGATTGCCCAGGAAGATACGCCAGAGGGGCGGATCTACCACACCGTGCTGAACCGTTGTCGCGAGCAACGCGCACTGATCCTGGAAAAATTCCCCAAGCTTAACCGCTTCCTAACCGGCTACGATCTGCGCCACGTGCTGAGCGACGATCTGCAAACCTTCGATCTGACCCGCATTCTTACCGGTGCCGAAGGAACCTTGGCCTTTATCACCGAAGCGCGGCTGGATATCACACCGCTGCCGAAGGTGCGGCGGCTGGTAAACGTCAAATATGACTCTTTCGATTCGGCCCTGCGCAATGCGCCCTTTATGGTGGAAGCCAAGGCGCTGTCGGTGGAAACCATCGACTCTAAAGTGCTGAATCTGGCCCGCGAAGATATCGTCTGGCACTCGGTCAGCGAACTGATCACCAACGTGCCGGATAAAGAGATGCTCGGGTTGAACATCGTTGAGTTTGCCGGTGACGATAAGGAACTGATCGACGGCCAGATGGAAGCGTTGTGCGAGCGTCTGGACGATCTGATCTCCGAGCAACAGGCTGGGGTGATCGGCTATCAGATTTGCGGCGATTTGACCGGCATTGAGCGTATCTACAATATGCGCAAAAAGGCGGTTGGGTTGCTGGGTAACGCCAAAGGGCAGGCCAAACCCATCCCGTTTGCCGAAGATACCTGCGTGCCGCCGCAGCATCTGGCCGACTATATCACCGAGTTCCGCCAACTGTTGGATAGCCATAACCTGAGCTACGGTATGTTCGGCCACGTTGATGCTGGTGTGCTGCATGTGCGCCCGGCCTTAGATATGTGCGATCCCCAGCAAGAAGTGCTGATGAAGCAAATATCTGACCAGGTGGTGGCGTTAACCGCCAAGTATGGCGGCCTGTTGTGGGGAGAACACGGGAAGGGCTTCCGGGCGGAGTATAGCCCGGCGTTCTTCGGCGAGGAGCTCTATGAAGAACTGCGCCGCATCAAGGCCGCGTTTGACCCGCTCAATCGCCTCAATCCGGGGAAAATCTGCCCGCCGCTGGGCGTAGATGCCGTTATGATGAAAGTCGATGCGGTGAAACGTGGCACGTTGGATCGCCGCATCCCCATCGATGTCCGCACTTCGTTCCGTGGCGCGATGGAGTGTAACGGCAACGGACTGTGCTTTAACTTTGATGTCCACAGCCCGATGTGCCCATCGATGAAGATCACCGCGAATCGGATCCACTCGCCGAAAGGCCGAGCGGCCCTGGTTCGCGAATGGTTACGCTTATTGGCAGAGCAGGGCGTGGACCCCGTCGCACTGGAAAAGCAGTTGCCGCAGCAGCGCCTCAGCTTCCGCACGCTGGTTGAGAAAACCCGTAATAGCTGGCATGCAGGCAAGGGCGAATATGACTTCTCCCATGAAGTCAAAGAAGCGATGTCTGGCTGCCTGGCCTGTAAAGCCTGTTCGACCCAGTGCCCGATCAAGATCGACGTGCCGGGCTTCCGTTCGCGCTTCCTGCAGCTTTATCACACCCGTTATCTGCGCCCAATGCGTGACTACGTGGTCGCTGGCGTTGAGAGCTATACCCCGTTGATGGCCAAAGCGCCAAAGGTGTTCAACTTCTTCTTCAAGCAGCCATGGGTGCGCGAACTGAGCCGCAGCAGCATCGGTATGGTGGATTTACCGCTGCTATCGAGCCCAACGTTACGCCAACAACTGTCGGGCCATAGCGCGTTCAGCATGACGCTTGAACAGTTGGAAGCATTGAGCGAAAGCCAGCGCGAACAGCATGTGCTGGTGGTGCAGGATCCGTTTACCAGCTATTACGATGCCCAGGTTGTGGCAGACTTTGTACGGCTGGTGGAAAAGCTGGGCTACAAGCCGGTGCTGTTGCCATTCTCACCGAACGGCAAGGCACAGCATATCAAAGGGTTCCTGACACGCTTTGCCAAAACGGCGCGCAAGACAGCGGACTTTCTTAACCGGGTAGCCAAACTGGGGATGCCGATGGTGGGTGTCGATCCGGCGTTGGTGCTGTGTTATCGCGACGAGTATCAAGAAATTCTCGGGGCCGAGCGGGGTAATTTCCAGGTGCAACTGGTTCATGAGTGGTTGCAACAGTTGCTGGCAGAACGAGCAGAACAGCCTGCGACCGGGGAAGCCTGGTATCTGTTTGGTCACTGTACCGAAACTACCGCATTACCGGCGAGTACCCAGCAGTGGGCAGCCATCTTTGCCCGTTTTGGCGCCAAGTTGGAAAACGTCAGCGTGGGTTGCTGTGGCATGGCGGGCACTTACGGTCACGAAGCCAAGAATCTGCAAAATTCCCTGGGGATTTATGAGCTATCATGGCATCAGGCGCTACAGCGTTTGCCAAGGCAACGCTGTCTGGCGACCGGTTATTCTTGCCGCAGCCAGGTAAAACGCATTGAAGGCAATGGCGTGCGGCATCCATTACAGGCACTTCTGGAGATGATTGCGTGAAGCTGTGGAAACGTGAAACAACGCTGGAACAACTCAACCAAAGCGGTGAAGGATGCATGGTGGCTCATGTGGGCATTCAGTTTACCCGCTTGGAAGATGACTATTTAGAGGCGGTGATGCCCGTCGATCACCGCACTACCCAGCCGTTTGGCCTGTTACACGGTGGGGCTTCGGTGGTGCTGGCCGAGTCGATGGGCTCAATGGCGGGGTATCTGTGCACCGAAGGGGAACAAAAGGTGGTGGGGTTAGAGATTAACGCCAACCACCTGCGCGCGGTATTTAAAGGGCAGGTGCGCGGGGTTTGTCGTGCGTTGCACGCCGGCCGCCGCAATCAGGTCTGGCAGATTGAGATCTTCGACGATCGCGATCGCCTCTGCTGTACCTCACGGCTGACCACGGCAGTATTGGAGTAACACCAACCCCGCAGGTTTTCGCCTGCGGGGTAAACGTTACAGCTGGAACGGCACCCGTTTCACAAAATCCTTCTGAAAAGCGGTAGCCTTGTCCCAGCCGCCTTCCATCGAATATTTCTGGCAAATCAGCGTTAGCGTATGCCGGGCAAAATGATAGCACTGCACGCGGAACAGCTGACAACGCTGTGGGTTGTTGATCTCGACAATCAGCCGGTTATGCAGTTTGCTCAGCGCATGCAGGTAGCTCTCGTCATCGCCATTTTCCAGGCATAAATTCGCCATGCCAAGGCTGACACCGTTGTAACGCTTCAGATGATTGATGTTGCATTCAGGCCGCTGTAGCGCCGCTTCCGCCATATAGAAATCCACCGTGGCATCACGGATGTTGAACTTGTATTCATCAATTTTGCTCAGCAGCCACGCATTCATCGAGATAGCCATAGGTCCACGCCCAATTAAAGCTTAATGATAATCATTATCATATTTGTAGCTGTGGCGATGATCAATGCTCCCCGCAGATTTTTTTCTGTAGTCGGTCTTTTGACCGCCACGGGCTAAAAACACGCGAGCGACTAGACTTAAAGCAGGGAAAGGCATTTTTCAGACAGACAAAATGCAGAAATAGGTATTTTCTATGAATGTTTAAAACAGACGACTTATCCGGCGCTATAACCTTGTCGGAACAGCGGGATAAGCCGTACGAGATATGATGAATTGCTATGAATTCAGAGGGATAAAAATTATCCCCATATCTATTTTGCTTGGATACGCCATCGATTTATCGTGTTGCCGAGCGTAAATCCGGGCGTTTGGTAAATACCCCCGCAAAACAAAAGGTTGAAGTGATAATCATTATCACTAACATGGGCGGTAAGCCAGATCGGCTGTAGTAAACACGAATGTGAGGTAGGCCATATGCATACGGAAGATGTTGGTACTTTTTCTTTGGCAGACAACGTCTGGCAAGGCATTTCGCTGAGCGACAGCGCGGTGAAGCAGATAATCAGACTCATGCAGCAGGATGCTCAGGTGAAAGGGCTGCAACTCGGCGTCAAACAATCCGGCTGTGCGGGCTTTGCCTACGTGCTGGATTTGACCCGCGAACCGGCCAGCGACGATCTGTTGTTCGAACGTGACGGGGCCAAGCTGTTCGTGCCGCTCAAAGCGATGCCGTTTATCGATGGCACCACGGTAGATTTTGTTCGGGAAGGGCTGAATCAGATGTTCAAATTTAATAACCCTAAAGCTCAGAACGCCTGCGGGTGCGGTGAGAGCTTTGGCGTTTAAGCGATGCAATCAACATGACACGAAGCAACGTAGAAACAGCGAAAGATGTACCGGCTTGGGTCAGCGAAGGTCGCTATAAGGAAGGATTCTTTACCCAACTGGCCACCGATGAGTTGGCCAAAGGTATCAACGAAGAGGTGGTACGCGCCATCTCTGCCAAGCGTAACGAACCCGAGTGGATGCTGGAATTCCGCCTGGAGGCTTACCGTGCCTGGCTGCAAATGGAAGAGCCACACTGGCTGAAAGCCAACTATGACAAGCTTAACTATCAGGATTACAGCTACTATTCAGCGCCGTCCTGCGGCAGCTGTGATGACTCCTGCGGTTCTCAGCCTGGGGCGGAGCAGCAGCCTGGTGCCAGTTCGGAGAACGGCTACCTGACCAGCGAGGTTGAACTGGCGTTTAATCAGTTGGGTGTACCGGTGCGTGAAGGTAGCGAAGTGGCGGTAGACGCCATTTTCGACTCGGTTTCTGTCGCGACCACCTACCGTGAAAAGCTGGCAGAGAGTGGGGTGATCTTCTGCTCGTTCGGTGAGGCCATTCACGACCATCCAGACTTGGTACGTAAATATCTGGGCCGAGTGGTGCCACATAACGACAACTTTTTTGCCGCACTTAACGCAGCAGTGGCTTCTGACGGCACCTTCGTCTACGTGCCGAAGGGTGTGCGCTGCCCAATGGAGCTTTCCACCTATTTCCGTATTAACGCCGCGAAAACCGGCCAGTTTGAACGCACCATTCTGATTGCCGATGAAGGCAGTTATGTCAGCTACATCGAAGGCTGCTCAGCGCCGGTACGCGACAGCTATCAGCTGCACGCGGCGGTGGTTGAAGTGATCCTGCATAAAGACGCCGAAGTGAAGTATTCCACGGTGCAAAACTGGTTCTCCGGCGGCGGCGAAAGCAAGGGCGGTATTCTCAACTTCGTCACCAAGCGGGCGCTGTGTGAAGGCGCAGGATCCAAGATGTCCTGGACACAGTCGGAAACCGGCTCGGCCATCACCTGGAAATACCCAAGCGTGATCTTGCAGGGCGACAACTCGATCGGTGAGTTTTTCTCGGTGGCGCTGACCAGCGGCTACCAACAGGCGGATACCGGCACCAAGATGATCCACATTGGTAAAAACACCAAGTCGACCATTATTGCCAAAGGGATCTCCGCTGGGCACAGCCAAAATACCTATCGTGGGCTGGTGAAGATCCTGCCCGGGGCGGAAAACGCCCGTAACTTTACTCAGTGCGACTCGATGCTGATCGGGCCCAATAGCGGGGCGCATACCTTCCCTTATGTGGAGACGCGCAATAACAGCGCCCAGCTTGAGCATGAGGCTACCACCTCGAAGATTGGTGACGACCAACTGTTCTACTGCCTGCAACGGGGCATCAGCGAAGATAACGCCATCTCGATGATCGTCAATGGTTTCTGCAAGGACGTGTTCTCCGAGCTGCCGCTGGAGTTTGCCGTAGAGGCACAGAAGTTACTGGCTATCAGCCTGGAACACAGCGTCGGTTAAGCACCCGTATTTATAGCGCAGCAGCGCGATTAGAGGACACAGCATGTTAAGTATCAAGAATTTGCACGTCAGCGCCGAAGGTAATGAGATCCTCAAGGGGCTGAGCCTGGACATCAAACCGGGCGAAGTGCACGCCATTATGGGACCCAACGGCTCTGGCAAAAGCACGCTTTCCGCCACGCTGGCTGGCCGGGAAGAGTATGAGGTCACCGCAGGGGAAGTGACGTTTAAAGGCAAAGATCTGCTGGAGCTGGCTCCTGAGGATCGGGCCGGTGAGGGCGTATTCCTGGCGTTCCAGTATCCGGTAGAGATCCCCGGCGTCAGCAACCATTTCTTCCTGCAGACCTCGGTGAATGCGGTGCGTAATTACCGTGGCCAAGAGGCGCTGGATCGCTTCGACTTCGCCGACTTTATCGAACAGAAGATCGAGTTGCTGAATATGCCAGCGGATTTGTTGACCCGTTCGGTCAACGTCGGTTTTTCCGGCGGTGAGAAGAAGCGCAACGACATCCTGCAAATGGCGGCGCTGGAGCCGGAGCTGTGCATTCTGGATGAAACGGATTCCGGGCTGGATATCGATGCCCTGAAGATCGTCGCCAACGGCGTCAATTCGCTGCGTGACGGCAAGCGCGCCTTTATTATTGTCACCCACTATCAGCGCATTCTTGATTACATCAAGCCGGATTACGTTCACGTGCTTTCCCAGGGGCGCATCGTGAAGTCCGGTGATTTCTCATTGGTGAAACAGTTGGAGGAGCAGGGCTATGGCTGGCTTTCCGACCAACAGTAATTCACGGGCACTACAGCAGATGTACAGCCTGTTCGAAGCCCGCGGCGGCGAGCAGTCTGCGCATGCGTTAGCCCATTGGCAGCAGGTTTTGCGCCAAGGCTGGCCGACTCGCAAGCAGGAAAACTGGAAATATACCCCGCTGGAAGGCTTGTTGGAGCAGCAGTTTCTGGAGCCTGTAGACCACGTGATTAGCGAGGAGCAGCGTGACCAGTTAGCGTTGAAGATTGATGCGTATCGCTTGGTGTTTGTCGATGGGCGCTTATGTCCGCAATTGAGCGATGAGGATCTTGGTGACTACCAGTTGAACAGGGTGACCTATGATGCGCCAATAACGCTGCCAGAACCGATCCAGCCAGAAATTTTTCTGCATTTGACCGAAAGCCTGGCGCAGGAAACCAGTGTGATTAGCCTGGCGGCAGGCAAAGCTCCGGCTAAACCGCTCTATCTGTTGCATCTCAGCACTGGTCGCGAGCAGTCCGGAGAAGTGAATACGCTGCATCACCGGCACCATATCGAGATTGCGAGTGGTGCACGAGCTTCGGTCATCGAACACTATGCCAGCGTCAGCGCTGCGGCCCACTTCACCGGTGCGCGCCTGACCGTGACGGTGGGTGATAATGCCGAGCTGCATCATTGCAAACTGGCGTTTGAGAGCCAGGCCAGTTATCACTTTGCCCATAACGACCTGCTGGTTGGCCGCGATGCGCGGGTTAAAAGCGACAGCTTCCTGTTGGGAGCGGGGCTGACACGCCACCACACCAGTGCACAGTTAAACGGTGAGGGGAGCAATCTGGTCATCAACAGCCTGGTGCTGCCGGTAGGTAAAGAGGTATGCGATACCCGTACCTATCTGGAACATAACAAAGGCTACTGTGAAAGCCGCCAACTGCACAAAACGGTGGTCAGCGATCGGGCCAAGGCGGTATTTAACGGCATGATCAAGGTCGCGCAGCACGCGATCAAAACCGACGGCCAGATGAACAACCACAATCTGTTGTTGGGCAAGGTGGCGGAGGTAGATACCAAACCGCAGTTGGAAATCTACGCCGATGATGTCAAATGCAGCCACGGTGCCACCGTGGGCCGGATCGATGAAGAACAGCTGTTCTATCTGCAATCGCGCGGTATTGATAAGCACGCGGCGCAGCAGATGATCATCTTTGCCTTTGCCGCTGAACTGACGGAGGGCATTGCCGACCCGGTCATTCGGGAGTTGGTGCTGGCGCGTATCGCCGATCGTTTACCCCAGGAGGCGGCATGAGTTATCCCCTGGAACGGGTACGTAGTGATTTTCCCCTGCTGGCTCGGGAGGTCAATGGGCAACCGTTGGCTTATCTGGACAGTGCTGCCAGCGCGCAGAAACCGCAGAGCGTGATTGACCGCGAACTGGATTTCTACCGTCACGGTTATGCCGCGGTTCACCGCGGCATTCATACGTTGAGCGCCGAAGCTACCCAGCAGATGGAGGGCGTGCGTGAGCAAGTGGCGCGCTTTATCAATGCGGGCTCGGCGGAAGAAATCGTGTTCGTCAAAGGCACCACCGAAGGCATCAATCTGGTGGCTAACAGCTTTGGCCGCCATCTGCTGACGGCGGGCGACAGCATCATCATCACCGAGATGGAGCACCACGCCAACATTGTGCCGTGGCAAATGCTGGCGCAGGAGCGAGGCATCACGCTGCGTGTCTGGCCATTGCAGCCAGACGGTACCTTGGATTTGGCACAACTGCCGGGCCTGATGGATGCCTCCACCAAGCTGTTGGCGATCACCCAGGTATCGAACGTGCTGGGAACCGTCAACCCGCTGAGTGAGATCGTTCCCTTGGCCAAAGCAGCTGGGCTGAAGGTGCTGGTGGACGGGGCTCAGGCGGTGATGCATCAGCGTATCGATGTCCAGGCGCTTGACTGCGATTTCTATGTGTTCTCTGGCCACAAGCTGTACGGGCCTAGCGGTATCGGCATTCTGTATGGCAAGCAGTCGTTGCTGGAACAGATGCCACCGTGGGAAGGCGGCGGCGCGATGATCCAACGGGTCAGCCTGACGCAAGGTACTACCTTTGCAGCGCCGCCATGGCGGTTTGAGGCCGGTTCACCTAATACGGCGGGTATGATGGGGCTGGGGGCTGCCATCGACTATGTCGAGGCTCTGGGGCTGGAAAATATCCACGATCACGAGCAATCTCTAATGCGCTACGCATTGGATGGACTGCAGCAGGTGCCAACGCTGAAGATTTATGGCCCTGCGCAGCGTGCCGGCGTGATTGCCTTTAACCTGGGTGAACATCATGCCTACGACGTGGGCAGTTTCCTGGATCAATACGGCATTGCGATCCGCACTGGGCACCACTGCGCCATGCCGCTGATGGAGTTCTACCAGGTACCAAGTATGTGCCGTGCCTCGCTGGCGTTGTACAATACCCGCGAGGAAGTGGATCGGCTGGTCGCCGGTTTGCAGCGCATCCACAGCTTGTTAGGCTAATCATTAAAGGGAATCCCATGGCGCATTTGCCAGACAAAGATAAATTGGTGCGTAATTTTTCCCGCTGCCTGAACTGGGAGGAGAAGTACCTGTATGTGATCGAACTGGGTAGCCAGTTGCCACCGCTGGATGAAAGCGAGCGGCAGGCGGCCAACCTGATTTCCGGCTGTCAAAGCCAGGTCTGGATCGTGATGAGCAACAACGCGCAAGGGCAGGTTGAGTTTCATGGCGATAGCGATGCTGCTATCGTCAAGGGGCTGCTGGCGGTGGTGTTTATTGTTTATCATGAGCTTACGCCGCAGCAAATCCTCGATCTGGATATACGCCCATTCTTCAGCGAACTGGCCTTGAGCCAACATCTGACGCCTTCTCGTTCTCAAGGTTTGGAGGCGATGATCCGCGCTATTCGCGGTAAAGCGGCACAGCTCGCCTGACCGGATATCCCAAGGCTTATTGATGGCACGCTATGTCAATGAGCCTTTACAAATCCAGCCAAACCCCGCCTTTTTTCTACAAATCATAAGTATTTCAGCCGCTTACCCGTTGACGAGTCATTGACAATTCCTGCGTTTGATTACGTTATAACATGTTGATTTTTTGCAATTTATTGCCTTTAAATCGGATCTTGCTAATATCGAACGAGCATTTATCTTATTTACCTGCTGGCTAGCGATCGCTAGCCTTGCAATGAACCGTAATAACAATAGGGATCAGAATGAAACGTGCGTTGACTCTAATGGGCGTGCTATTCGCCACTGTACTGACCGGCACCCAGGCCGCCAGTGCGAACGAATACCCATTGCCGCCGCCAGGCAGCCGTCTGATTGGTGAGAATACGATTTACAACGTGCCAAACGATGGCCGTTCGCTGGAAGCCATTGCGGCTGACTACAAGATTGGGCTATTGGGCATGCTGGAAGCCAACCCGGGTACCGATCCCTATCTGCCTAAACCGGGGTCGGCGCTGACGATCCCGACACAGATGCTGCTGCCGGATACCCCACGTGAAGGCATTGTGGTCAATCTGGCGGAACTGCGCTTGTACTATTACCCGAAAGGGGAAGATAAGGTGATCGTCTACCCGATCGGTATTGGCCAGACCGGTATGAATACGCCGCTGAAGGTGACCTCGGTCAGCCAGAAGATCCCGAATCCAACCTGGACGCCCACTGCCAACATCCGCAAGCGCTACCAGTCACAGGGCGTGACTTTGCCTGCGGTAATACCAGCCGGGCCAGAGAATCCGATGGGGTTGTTTGCCATGCGTCTGGCCATGGGGCACGGTGAATACCTGATCCACGGCACCAATGCCAACTTTGGTATCGGGATGCGTGTGAGCTCAGGCTGTATCCGCCTGCGCCCGGACGATATCGAAGCGCTGTTCAACCAGGTGCCACAGGGCACCAGAGTGCAAATCGTCAATGAACCGCTGAAAGTCTCCGTTGAGCCAGACGGCAAACGCTATGTAGAAGTGCATCAGCCATTGTCCAGAGTGGCCAGTGACGATCCGCAGACCATGCCAATCGCGCTTTCTAAAAATCAGAAAGCCTTTGCTGCCGATCCACAGACCGATAAGGCAATGCTCGACAGCGCCATCGTACGGCGTTCTGGCATGCCAGTGCTGGTAAGTGTAGGGCAAGACCCTTCCGAGGTCACTACACCGCCTACAGCACTTCCTGGTGAGGGTGCTGATACCTCTGGCGAGTCTGGTGCACCGATTAGCTCAGTGAACTAAACCTTGATGGTGAGAAAGTCATGGGGTCCGGCATTGAGCCTGGCCCTTTTTTTGTGCCTAAGGTATTGGATAGGGTGATGTGCAGGGGAATTTATAGGCAAAAAAAAACGGTGCACAATGTGCACCGTTTTCAATAACCGAAGCAAACTTACTTTTTGTAAGCGTGTGCTTGGTTGTCCAGACGCTGGTTAGCGCGCGCTGCGTCGTCTTTAGCTGCTTGAACGTCAGAACGGATTGCGTTCACGTCGTTGCTCAGCTGATCAACTTTAGCGTTCAGAGTCTGAACGTCAGAAGACAGTTGATCGATTTTAGCGTTGCTTGAGCAACCAGCCAGCATAGTAGAAGCCAGGATTACCGCGCCCAGTACCAGTTTAGTACGATTCATTATAACACCCTCTAGATTGAGTTAATCTCCATGTAGCGTTACAAGTATTACACAAACTTTTTTCGAAAGAGAATAAATTTTTTGTATTAGGGCCCTTTATTTTGATCGTTCGCTCAAACTTGCATCTTCTTTTGCAAAATAGTTAAAAAATCGAAGGAAAACAGCCTGATTCTATGGGACAACTCTCAAATGAAATTGGCGAAATAAACCGCTTTAATGGTTGCGTTTTTCTGAAAGTGCGTTATTGCAGATAAAAAAAACGCCGCTAAGCGGCGTTTGGGTCACAGACTGGTTGTCACGTTTATTATTACAGCACGTGAACCGAGGCAGTATTGGTCGTGCCGCTTGGTACCAGAGCACCAGAAACCATCACCACGACGTCGCCTTTCTGTGCCAGGCCGCTGGCCAAAGCAACTTCTTTACCAATGCGGTAGAAGTCGTCGGTAGAAGCGATTTCTTTGACCATCTGAGTGGTGATACCTTTGCTCAGGATCAGCTGACGGGCAGTGACTTCGTTGGTCGTCAGCGCCAGGATCACGGCGTTAGGGAAGTACTTACGCACGGATTTGGCTGATTTGCCGCCGCTGGTGGCAACCACAATCAGTGGCGCGTCCAGTTTTTCAGCAGTTTCTACCGCACCGCGGCACACCGCTTCGGTGATACGCAGTTTACGGTTGTCGTTCAGGGTGTCGATACGGCTAGGCATCACGCGATCGGTACGTTCGCAGATGGTTGCCATGATGGTAACGGCTTCCAGCGGGTATTTACCCTTGGCGCTTTCACCAGACAGCATCACCGCATCGGTACCGTCCAGGATGGCGTTGGCAACGTCACCGGCTTCTGCACGGGTAGGGCGCGGGTTTTTGATCATTGAATCAAGCATCTGGGTCGCGGTGATAACCACTTTGCGTGCACGGTTACACTTCTCGATCATCATCTTCTGCGCGAAGATCACTTCTTCAACCGGGATTTCAACACCCAGATCGCCACGAGCTACCATGATGCCGTCAGACGCTTCGAGGATCTCGTCGAAGTTGTTCAGGCCTTCCTGGTTTTCGATCTTGGAGATGATCTGAATGTTTTCGCCGCCGTGAGCTTTCAGGTGCTCACGGATTTCCAGCACGTCGGAACGCTTACGGATAAAGGAAGCCGCAACGAAGTCTACGCCTTGCTCACAACCGAAGATCAGGTCACGTTTGTCTTTTTCGGCCAGCGCTGGCAGCTGAATGGATACGCCCGGCAGGTTAACGCCTTTGTTTTCGCCCAGATCGCCGCTGTTCAGTACCTTACAAACCACTTCGCTTTCGGTAACCGCAGTCACTTCCATACCGATAAGGCCATCATCCACCAGCACGGTGTTGCCAATTTTCAGGTCGGCAGCAAAGCCAGGGTAGGTCACCGCAACGCGCTCGTTGTTGCCGATAACGCTCTGGTCGGTGGTGAAGGTGAAGGTCTGGCCAGCAACCAGGGCTGCATCAACGCCGCCTTCCAGTTTCATGGTACGGATTTCCGGGCCTTTGGTATCGAGCAGGATACCGGCGTTTTTACCGGTTTTGGCAATTACCGCACGCATGTTCTTGATGCGGTTACCGTGTTCTTCATAATCGCCGTGGGAGAAGTTAAGGCGCATTACGTTCATGCCCGCGTTCAGCAGGCTGGTCAGCATTTCTTCCGACTCGGTTTTCGGGCCGATAGTACAAACAATTTTGGTCTTTTTCATGACGATTTTTTCTGCAAGTTGTGATGGATTATAAAACTAACGGTACCGGTGGCTAGGCCATCGGTAAGGGATTTGGGCTGTGCCTGGCAATGCAAAACATAGTTAAGGATAGGTGACCTTGGTCGAAATGGGGTGGAAAAATTCGGCCGATGCCCAGGTGCGGGTAGGCTGCGCAAAAAGCGAGGATGAGAATTTTTTGTAATTGCGTTTTCGCAGATCAAGGGCTGAAACCATTCAACTGAAAGACGTTGCGCATTATAAGGCTATGCGGCTGGAAACAAAACAAAAAACCGCAGTCGCTGGCAGTTTTGTACATAAAGTCAGCAAATGTGGCGCAAATAAGCCGCCTGCCAACGGGTTTGTTGCGCAATTAGCATTACTGTAACGGATTATGTTTTCGAAAAAAATAAAGTGACGGCGATCGCGTTTTCAAACATTTTTCTGGATTTCCAGCAGGACTCCGTCATCCAGACAGAAACAGCCAAAAACGGTAGTGGCAGGGATCGCCAACGTTTCCTGGGCCATCAGAGTATGCACGTCACTGCCGACGGTGAATTCGAAGATCCCAGAAAGGACGCGGATGTGTTGGGGGTAGGGGCGTTTTTGCAGTTGGTCAAAGGTGCCTGCGGCAAACTTGACTTCCCAGGCGGTGCTTCCATCGCTCATTAGCCCTTGGCGGCGGGCGAGGCCATTGTCGAGTTGTTCGAACGGCAGCTGTGATTTAAAAACCGACATCAAAATTACCTCCATCAGGATACTGTGCTGATGATACGCGACGGGCTGACGCTCTGTCCGGTATTACTGTTAAATTGGGTTACCGTTAGGCGAGAGATAATACTGGGAAGCGAAACAAGAAGTGGTGCGTCCGAATGGACTCGAACCATCGACCCCCACCATGTCAAGGTGGTGCTCTAACCAACTGAGCTACGGACGCACTGTGCTACTTTCAGGAATTTGGTGCGTCTGAATGGACTCGAACCATCGACCCCCACCATGTCAAGGTGGTGCTCTAACCAACTGAGCTACAGACGCATCTTTTTCCTCTCTGTCATGGCTGACAGCGGGGACGAATATTAACGAGCAACCTGGCCGCTGGCAAGGGGAAAAACGCAATTTTATTTGGTATTTCACGCGATTGCTGAGCTTATGTGCAGTAAGGCGGTTTTTTCTGCAATGGCTGGCGAGGAACTCGCCGGTTTGCCTGTGACAAACCGGCGAACGCTATTAACGTGTGGAACGCTGCAAAATCAACGCCGGGGGTTGGCGTTGTAACCAGCGCATCCGAAATACCATCATGATGGCGGCGAAGGTCAGGCCGATAATAAAGCCGAACCAGAATCCGCTCGGCCCCATCGCCGGCACGATGTAGTCCGTCAGCGCCAGCAGATAGCCGCTGGGCAATCCGAGAACCCAATAGGCCACAAAGGTGATGTAGAAGATCGCCCGGGTATCTTTATAGCCTCGCAGAATACCGCTACCGATCACCTGGATAGAGTCGGATATCTGGTAAATCGCCGCCAGCAGCATCAGATGGGAGGCCATGGTCACGACCGCAGGATTATCGTTATACAGCAGGGCGATAGATTCGCGGAAGGCAGCGGTGAACAACGCCGAGCAACTGGCCATGGCGATGCCGACGGCAATCGCCGCATAGGCGGCAATCCGAGCGCCCTCTACTGAGCCTTCGCCCAGACGGTGCCCAACGCGAATGGTGGCCCCAACGCCGAGCGACAGCGGCAGTACAAACATCAGTGAGCTGAAGTTCAGGGCAATCTGGTGTCCGGCAACCGCAACGATGCCTAGCGGTGAAACCAATAATGCCACTACGGCAAACAGCGTCACCTCAAAGAACAAGGCCAGGGCAACCGGTAGACCAATGCCGATCAGACGTTTTAACGCCTGCCAGTCCGGGCCACGGCGTGCGCCTTCCTCCAGCTTGATATCCCGCAGCGAGGATGCACGTTTGGTATACCAGCGCATCATCAGGAACATCATCCAATACACGCTGGCGGTGGCGACACCACAACCGACGCCGCCCATTTCCGGCATGCCAAACTTGCCGAAAATCATTATGTAGTTGATCGGGATGTTGATCAACAGCCCCAAAAATCCTATTACCATGCCGGGCTTGGTTTTGGATAAGCCTTCACACTGACCACGGACGACCTGGAAGAACAAATAGCCGGGAGCTCCCCACATAATGGCATGCAGGAAACCAACGGCCTTTTCAGCCAGCAGCGGATCGATGTTGTGCATCATGTCGATCACCAACTGGCTGTTATAAATCACGGCGATAATGAGGAGTGAAACCCCCGATGCCAGCCAAAAGCCCTGACGCACCTGATACGCGATACGATCGCGGCGGCCCGCGCCGTTGAGCTGGGCGATAACTGGGGTCAAGGCCAGCAGTAAACCGTGGCCGAACAGAATGGTCGGCAGCCAGATAGAGGTCCCGACGGCAACGGCGGCCATATCCGTGGCGCTATAAGAGCCAGCCATGATGGTATCGACCACGCCCATTGCGGTTTGGGATATTTGCGCGATGATGACCGGAATTGCGAGGGCCAATAAACTACGCGCCTCAATAAAGTACTTCTGCACGTATACACCTTTCTAATTATTTATGGGAAGGGGTGTCGCTGCATCAGCAACAACTAAAAACTGCGGAATATGCCGAAAAGATTGTACCTGCTAGTCGGGGTTAAGCAAAGGTTGTAAAGAAATAGTTATACTCGTCGTCTTTCAAGCTGTAGCTTGAAATCCAAGAGTCTCTATTCGTCGCCTTGAAACTACAGCGCAGTTAGCTGAGGACGCTAACCCCAGGATATAAACTAGGCAAGCACTGCTTTTTTGCCGCTGTGCGTTTGGTTTTCTGCCATAACTGGGGCAAACTGCTTACAGCGCGTTGAACATAGTCATAAAGAAGAGGCCAACATGTTTACCGGTATCGTACAAGGCACCGCCCCGCTGGTTGCCATTGATGAAAAACCCAACTTCCGTACCCACGTTGTTGAAATGCCTGATGAGCTGTTACCAGGGCTGGAGTTGGGGGCCTCGGTAGCCCACAACGGCTGCTGTCTGACCGTCACGGAGATCGCAGGCAATCGCGTCAGCTTTGATTTGATCAAAGAGACTCTGCGGTTGACCAATCTTGGCGATCTTAAACTGGGTGATGTGGTCAATCTGGAAAGAGCCGCCAAGTTTAACGATGAAATCGGCGGACACCTGATGTCCGGGCATATTATCTGTACGGCGGAAGTCACCAAGATTTATACCTCGGAAAATAATCGCCAGATCTGGCTGCGTATGCCGAATATCGATTTGATGAAATATGTGCTGCATAAGGGTTTCATCGGCATCGATGGCATCAGCCTGACCATAGGCGAGGTGGTCAATAACCGTTTCTGCGTGCATTTGATCCCGGAAACCCTTGAGCGCACCACGCTGGGTAAAAAGCGCCTGGGCGATAAGGTCAATATCGAAATCGATCCGCAAACTCAAGCGGTGGTGGATACCGTCGAGCGTGTGCTAGCTAATCGTGAGGCTGCGTTAGCTGTCACCAAGCCGTCTGTACCCAAAGTCTGATAACCCTGCACCAATAACCACACATAGGAGCCAAACGTGAAGTTTTACGGGAAAACGATGATGCTAGCGGCGCTGTTGGCGCTGACCGCCTGTTCAAGCTCCCCAGAACAGGCGAACTCACAGTCTGCCGAGGCTGAAGATGATACCTGTGGTGCATCGCAGTATCAGAATTATGTGGGTAAACCGCTGTCTGCGTTGGACGGGGTCAATATTCCCCAGCAGGTACGTACTATTCCTTATAACTCTATGGTAACCATGGATTTCAATCTAAAGCGCTTGAACTTCCTAGGTGACAGTGAAGACAAAATCATTCGCGTTTATTGCGGTTAATAACCCTTTACCCCAACCCTGTGGGTTGGGGTAAAGGATTTTAGCGGGGAACTCGCAGACCGCCTTCGACGCCTTTAGGGCTGAATACCACCTGCCAAAGTTGAATATCGCGAGCGCGGAACGCTCCTGCGCAGGCATTAAGGTAATAACTGAACATCCTTTCAAAACGTTCGGAATAGCGCGATGCCAGCTGTGGCCAGCTCTGTTTGAAACGTTCATACCAGGCCATCAGGGTGCGATCGTAATCTGCGCCGATATTATGCCAATCTTCCATGACGAAACGGCCTTCGCTGGCCTCGGCAATATGTTTCACCGACGGCAGGCAACCGTTGGGGAAGATATATTTATTGATCCACGGATCAACGTTCATATCGGTCTCGTTGGAACCAATGGTATGCAACAGGAAAATGCCATCGGGTTTTAAATTACGTTCCACCACCTCGAAATAGGTTCGGTAGTTTTTCGGCCCAACGTGTTCGAACATGCCGACCGAGACGATGCGGTCAAACTGCTGGTAGAGGTCGCGGTAATCCTGCAGCAGAATTTCCACGTCCAGCCCGGCACAGCGCTCTTGCGCCATTTTCTGCTGTTCGGCGGAGATGGTGACGCCCACCATGGAAACGCCGTAGTGCTTGGCCGCATAAGCAGACAGACCGCCCCAGCCACAGCCGATATCCAATACCCGCATACCGGGCTGCAGGTGCAGTTTTTCGCAAATCAACCGTAGCTTGGCCTCTTGTGCCTCTTCCAACGTCGTGGCCTGTTGCCAATAGCCGCAGGAATATTGCATATAGGGATCCAGCATCTGGGTAAACAAATCGTTACCCAGGTCGTAATGCTCTTTGCCAACAATCCAGGCACGTTTTGGGGATTGCAGATTGGTCAGGCGGGCGGCGGCAATACGCAAGATATCCTTCAGGTGGTGGGGCAGTTTCTTTTCCAGGCCGGCTGCGACAACCCGCTGAAAAAATATGTCCAGCCGTTCGCACTCCCACCAACCGTCCATATAGCTTTCGCCCAGCCCCAGAGAGCCGTCTTGCAGTACGCGTTTAAAGAAATTGGGATTATTGATCTGAATATCGAAAGGGCGTGAACCATTGATTTCAATGCCGGCCATGCTAAGCATTTCATGAGCGATACGATACCAATGGTTGTCCTGGATGCTCAGATCTTCTATACACGATGAACTCATAGCTTCTCCATCACCTTCTTCTGACTTATGATCCTGCAGAATTTAGCGTAGACAATTTCTACAGGGACATACGTATACCTACGGTAAAAATTCACCGTGGTGTCTGAAATTCGACTTGAACAGAGGAAATTTAAGAGACTCCCTGCGTCAAAGGACGCGGGTAAATGCAACCTTAAATAAAGTGTGATGCCATCCACGTACGCAGCAGTTGCTGCAATAAGAACTTAGTATAACTGTTATTCTAAAAGGTCGTTTTTGAGTATAGGCTTGCCGAGGCGTAGACTCAACTGCAAATCGCGCTCGGCAAGAATTTTCATTAAGTGACTATTTACAGAGATAATTATGACACGGAGTCGGCATGCTCCTGCTGTGTCACCTGCGTTTCATCCGTTCCTTTCCCACGCTGGATCAGATATCCCAAGGCCGCCAAAAATACGGTAGCCACCATTACGGTAGCCGTGGCTAACAGCGGTTGGGCGATAAATGCCGAAACCAACAGGCTGGCGATAAAACATAATCCCAACTGTAGCGTGTTTTGCAGCGCAGCGGCTTTGCCACTGTTGTTGGGGAAGGGCATCAACGCATTGGCCACTAGAATAGGATAGCTGGCACCGTTTACTAACGCCATAAAGCAGAACGGGATCAGCAGAGTGGTCAATGTTGGCTCACTTAGCGTGGCGATCAGATACAACGCCACCATGCTGACACCGTAAGCTAACAGCAACCACGGCAGCAAGGTTTTGCCAGAGATGCGATTTAAGGCGCTACGGCAGCTATAACCCCCTAATAAGAAAGCCAGCGTTTGCGGCACATAGCTCAGACCAATATCGTTGGGGCTATACCCCATATCGCCGAGGATAAAGGGTGAACCCGTCAGCCAGGCGAAGAAGCCAGCAGAACAGGCAGCAAAAACCATCACGTTGCCGCTGAACACCGGGGATTTCAAGATCTGCATAAAGCCAAGGCTCGGCTTTTTATCGGCGGAAGGTACCAGTCTGCTACGGTCTTTCAGCAGCAAGGTGGGGATCAGCAGCAGGGCGGTGATCCCCAGCAGCACGGCGAAAATGGCCCGCCATCCCATATGGTTGAGCAACCAGGCACCCAGCAGTGGGGCCAGCGCCGGAGAGAGGGCGACCAGCGGCATAATGGAGGCGAAAACACGGTTGGCTTTGCCATCGCGGTAGCGATCGACCACGATCGCCTGCCAGGTGACGGCGGCGGAACAGACACCAATGGCTTGAATGAAGCGCAGTGACCACAGCTGTGCCACGTTCTCGACCCAAAGCATACCGAGGCAGCCAACGGCGAACAGCGCCAGGCCAATCAATAACACGGGCTTACGGCCAATACGGTCGGACAGCGGCCCCCACAGCAACTGGGCGAAGGCAAAGCCCGCCAGGAAGATACTCAGGCTGGCGCTGATCGCCCCAGCGGAGATTTGCAGATCCTGCTGCATTGCCCCAAAGGCGGGCAGGTACATATCGGTAGCCAGATAGCCCAACATACTCAGGCCGGCCAGGTAGAACATAAATCCAAAATTTCGCATTGCTATTTCTCGTTAAAATTATGTTGTCGCAGGTTTTGAAGCGCCGGCAAGTGTATACGGCTGGATCTCTGCTTGTGAAACGGTAATATTTGCAAGGTGCTGTTAAAAAATTTGAAGGCAAACATATGTGGTCAGAATATTCACTCGATGTGGTAGATGCGGTAGCGCGGACCGGCAGTTTCAGCGCGGCGGCACAGGAGTTGCACCGCGTTCCTTCTGCTGTGAGCTATACGGTGCGTCAACTGGAGCAATGGCTGGCAGTGCCTTTGTTTGAACGCCGTCACCGCGATGTGGAACTCACGCCAGCGGGGGCGCTGTTTATTAAGGAGGCGCGAGTTGTTATCAAAAAAATGCTCGATACCCGACGGCAGTGTCAGCAGGTGGCCAACGGTTGGCGCGGGCAACTGCGGATTGCGGTCGATCTGATCGTCAAACCCCAGCGCAGCCGCCAGCTGGTGCTGGATTTTTATCGCCATTTCCCCGACGTGGAACTGATGGTACAGCCGGAAGTCTTCAACGGCGTGTGGGATGCGCTGGTCGATGGCCGCGCTGAGATGGCCATTGGTGCAACACGGGCGGTACCGGTAGGCGGCGGTTTTGCCTTTCGCGATATGGGCTTTATGAATTGGCTCTGCGTAGTCCATGCTAAACATCCGCTGGCCGCCTTGCAAGGAAAGCTGCGAGACGATCAGCTACGACCTTATCCCTCGTTGCTGTTGGAAGATACTTCGCGCAATTTACCCAAGCGGGTGACCTGGTCGCTGGACAACCAGCGGCGGTTGACCGTGCCGGACTGGGTTTCGGCGGTAGATTGTTTGCGTGCCGGGCTGTGTGTGGGCATGGTACCCGCGCATCGGGTATTGCCGTTGGTACAAAGTGGCGAACTGGTGGTATTACCACTGCATGAGCCTTTCCCGCCTAGCGCATGCTGCTTGACCTGGCAGCAAAACGCCCAGTCTCCGGCCATGGCCTGGCTGTTGGACTATCTGGGCGACAGCGAAACGCTCAATCAGGAATGGCTCAGTGAAGAGGAGCCGGGTGGTTAATCGGGCGCAGTATTGAACTGACCCCAAGAAGTTGGACGGTTTAAAATTAAGCAACCATCAAAGCCTGCGTTCTGTACTCCACAGGGCTCAGGCCTTTGAGCTTCTGTTTGATACGATGGTTATTGTAGTAATCTATGTACATGTCTATCTCTTCAGACAGCTGTTCCACACTCTCAAAGCGTTGTAAATAATACAGTTCAGCTTTCAGATGGCCAAAGAAGTTTTCCATTACCGCATTATCCAGGCAGTTACCCTTGCGAGACATGCTCTGTTCTATCCCATTTTCCTGCAACTGATGCTGATAAGCCGCCATCTGATAGTGCCAACCTTGGTCACTGTGCAGCAACGGCTTTTCTTCCGTTTTTAGCGTACTGAGCGCCTTATCCAGCATCGTTTTTACCAGACTGAACACAGGTTTACGGGACATCTCATAGGCAATGATTTCACCGTTAAACAAGTCGAGTACCGGCGATAAATACAGCTTTTTATCCGCCACCCGGAACTCCGTGATATCGGTCACCCACTTTTGGTTAGGCTCCAGAGCGGTAAAATCGCGCTGCAAGGTATTCGGGGCCACTTTACCGACATGTCCCTTGTACGAACGGTATTTTTTACGGCGAACGGGCGATTTCAATTGCAGCTCAACCATCAGTTTTTGCACGGTTTTATGATTTAGCACAGCCCCCATCTTTCGAAGAACACTGGTCACCCGGCGATAGCCGTAACGGCCTTTATGCTCGTTAAAAACAGCCATTATTTGCTGCTTGGTTTCACCATACTTATCCGGTGCTTGATGGCTTTTACAACAATAGTAATACGTACTGCGCGGCAGTTTTCCGGCCCACAGCAAAACCTCCAAACGGTGTTCTGACCTCAATGCTCTGATTATTTTTGCCCTTTTCGACGAGTCTGGGCTTCCTTCTGTTGCATCAAGGCTCTCAACTTTTTTATGTAATCATTCTGCGCACGTAAAAACTCGATTTCCTCCCGCATCTCTTCGGGGGTCAACTCATCAGGCGATTTATCGGCATGGGGGGTTTTGGGATGCTGACGCATTTGGCGACTACGCTTATTCAGGTTGAGGGCTTCAGCCCCATTCTCCCGATAGAGTTTAATCCAGCGTTCCACAGTAAGGTAAGAAGGAATATTGAATTTAGCGGCGACTGTCGCTAAAGAGAGCGGATTTAAAAGCGCGAATTCGACAACAGAGAGCCTGAAGTCAGGTGTGTAATGTTGCTTGCGTCCTAACCGCAGCCCCTGTTCCCCATGATGCTGATAAGCGGCAATCCATCTGCGTAGTTGGACATGGGCAATAGAAAACTTCTTAGCGGTCTGTTTTTGACCGCCGAGTCCGGCAAGATAGTACCGGACAACGTCAAGTTTGAACTGAAGTGAATACTTCATCAGAACTGTACCTCCAAATGTCAGATGTTTGTCCAACATTTGGGGTTCAGTTCATATTGCAGCGCCCCAACAGGAGTTAACGGCGGTAATCGACAAAAGGACCATCGGCGACTGAGCGGCGCTCGATGAGTTTTGGATGCACTTCAATCACCTGCGATTCTTCACGCTTGCTGATAATGCGATCCAACAGCATGGTAAAGGCCATCTCGCCCAGGCGCTCTTTCGGCTGGTGAATGGTGGTTAGCGCCGGGGTGAAGTAGCGGGCATTACGCACGTTGTCGTAGCCAATCACCGAGATATCCTGCGGTACACGCAACCCCAGCTCATCGGCGGCGCAGATCGCCCCCATGGCCATAATATCGCCGCCACAGAAAACGGCGGTTGGACGATGCTTTTGCGACAGGATCTGATGCATGGCTTTGTAGCCAGATTCAGGCTCGAAATCCCCCTGCACGATCCATTCTTCGCGCACTTCGATGTTGGCTTCCTTCATGGCTTTCAGAAAGCCCTGGTGGCGACCTCCACCGGTATTACGCGCCAGTTGACCAGGAATGGCACCGATGTCACGGTGGCCACGTTCGATCAGGTAGCGGCCTGCCAGGTAGCCGCCCTCGAAGGCATTGTCGATAATGGTATCGGTGAAGTCTCCGCGCGCGGTACCCCAATCCATCACCACCATGGGAATATTACGGTAATCTTCCAGCATGCCCAGTAGCTGATCTGGATATTCTGAGCACATCACCAGCAAGCCATCGACGCGTTTTTGCGCCAGCATTGCCAAATAGGCTTGCTGTTTATCCAGATTATTGTGCGAGTTACACAAGATCAGGGTATAGCCTTTGCTGTAGCAGCTGTTTTCCACCGCTTCGATCACTTCGGCAAAATAGGGGGCCTCGCTCGAGGTGGCGAGCAAACCGATCGATTTGGTGTGGTTGACCTTGAGGCTGCGGGCCACGGCGCTAGGTGAATAGTGAAGCTCTTTGATGGCGGCCCAAACGGCCGTTTTGGTATCTTCGGCGACGAAACGCGTTTTATTGATAACGTGCGAAACGGTAGTGGTAGAAACGCCAGCGCGTTTGGCCACATCTTTAATCGTTGCCATGTAAAAAATGACTCCTAAACCCACATGTTACAGCATGTAAGTATGATGTTAATCGTTTGCCTGCGTAGATCCTTCCCCAGATAAGCGAAAACTGAGTTTTTAGTGCTGAAGTCGTAAATCGCTTGAACAGGGAGGGGCAGTTTATCGGTACGCAGTTGTGAACTGCGGATTTTGTCGCATATTGAAGAAAAGTGGAAGAGCTAATCGGTAATTATCAGCGGGGAAATCATAACAAGATTTTAATCACGAACTGTGGGAAAATGATTTGACGTATAAACTGTGTGGCTTATGCTCTGGAAAAGCCAATCTGAGAGGGAGTTGTATATGGATACCAATTTGAAGATGTCATTACTCACCACCGTGGGTGCTTTGGCAATGATTATTGCTTTCAGTTTTATTGCCGCATTGAACTGATCCGCAGCAGAAAAACAAAGGCGCAGCTTGATGCCGCGCCTTATTATTAGCTAGTTACCCGCCGTTAAGCCAGGTTTTCTGCCACGAACGCCCAGTTAACCAACGCCCAGAAGTTTTCCAGGTACTTTGGCCGCGCATTGCGGTAGTCGATATAGTAAGCATGCTCCCACACGTCAACGGTCAATAGCGGAACGTCTGCGCCGGTCAGCGGGGTTGCCGCATTTGAGGTGCTGACGATCGCCAGACTACCATCCGCTTTTTTCACCAGCCAGGTCCAGCCCGCGCCGAAGTTTTTCACGGCGGCATCGGTGAACTGCTCTTTAAAGGCGGCGAAGGAGCCGAATGACTTATTGATGGCCTCTGCCACTGCGCCCGTTGGCTCGCCACCACCTTGCGGTGATAAGCAGTGCCAATAGAAGGTGTGGTTCCAGACCTGAGCGGCGTTGTTGAACACGCCGCCGGTGGAGGTCTTGACGATCTCGACCAGGGATTTGCCTTCGAACTCGCTACCTTTCACCAGATTGTTCAGGTTAACCACGTAGGTGTTATGGTGCTTGCCATAGTGGTATTCCAGCGTTTCTGCGGAAATGTGCGGTTCGAGAGCGTTTTTCTCATATGGTAATGCAGGTAATTCAAACGACATTGCTTTCTCCTTTTATAGACAATACGCCTCTCCGACGCTGCAGGCCTAAGGGGCCGAGGGCGGAAAAACGCAATTGCACCACTTTTGTTATGGTTATTAATCTTAACAACTTTCCGAGCGAAAAGAACATCCAAAGTGTGCCAAGTGACTGATTGTTTAAAGTTGCAGCGGGTGATAGAGAGCACGGCCAAGCAGTTGGCTCAGCCGTGAAAGGTTAACGGATGGTGGTAGGGGTCACTACGCGGCGGGCACCAATGTAATGGTTTTGCCAATAGTCGTTATCTAACTGACTGATGCGAATTTCTTCACCGGTACGCGGTGACTGGATGAACTTACCGTTACCAAGATAGACGCCAACGTGATCGGCGGTGCCACGGTTGTTGATGCGGAAGAACACCAGATCGCCTTTCTCAAGCTCATTACGCTTGATCGGCGCTGCATCACGCAGGTGGTACATTTCGTTGGCGGTACGCGGCATTTTAATTTTCACCACGTCTTTGTACGCGTAATAAATCAGCCCGCTGCAGTCGAAGCCTGTACCAGGTGAAGACCCACCCCAGCGGTAGGGCTTACCCATTTGCCCCATCAGCTTGGCCATGGCGGTCTGCTTGGCGTGCTGATAACGTTTTTTGTGAGCGGCGGAAAGTTTCAACGGCTTTTCGCGGCCAGCCAATTTTGCCGTAGCTTTGCCTTCTTCACGATGGCGACCATAACCTTTTTTATAGCCTTTTTTAGGCGGAGTTACTTTTAGCTTGGCCGTTTTGGTTGCCTGGCTTTTAGTTTTAACGCTGGTGGTTTTTTTTGCGGTCTTTATCGTTGCTGGTTTGGTTTTTAGCGTTTTCGGAGGGGTGGCTGCCTTCACTTTTTTATTGGCTTTCTCCGCTTTCTTTTTCTTGCGGTCGTCTGGCCGGGCTTCATTAACGTGACTCTTGCGCTGCTCGGCAGAAACACGTGCCTGTGGCGCAGCGTGCGCCAAATTGAAGAAGAGCTGCGTAAATAGCAGCACAAAAAGTGTAATAATTAACCGCATATCGACGTTACCAACCTTGGCTCCGAAACAGAAATCGAATGAGTCACAGTATTCCCGAAATTCACCCTATAAAACAGCGTGGATCTCATAAATACTAATCCATATTGTGAGAAAACGTTAATGGCATTTTTATTGTTGCAAAATCAAACGCCTGGCGCCTAAAAAAGCGACAGAGATCATGTGGTTGGCTTATTGCTCGCCGGCATTGCGCAGGGCAAAGATAATAGTGAAACGTCCCGATTAAAAATGTTATTCTGGGGCCATGTTTTAACCGGTTCGGTGTGTCCGCCGCTTTTGCTAAGGCAATCAGAGAATGTCCCTGCAAAAGATGGCGTTTTCTTGGCACCGGTCCTGCCGCTACAATAGCCAGTGTGATGCATGTTGTAGCCATGATGTGGCTTGAGGAAGCAATAATGACGACGATTGAAAAAATTCAGCAGCAAATTTCTGCCAACCCGATCCTGCTGTATATGAAAGGCTCACCGAAATTGCCAAGCTGCGGTTTCTCTGCTCAGGCCGTGCAGGCGCTTTCAGCCTGTGGTGAACGTTTTGCCTATGTTGATATTCTGCAAAACCCGGACATCCGCGCTGAGCTGCCAAAGTACGCCAACTGGCCAACCTTCCCGCAGCTGTGGGTCGATGGTGAACTGGTTGGCGGCTGCGATATCATCATCGAGATGTACCAGCGTGGTGAACTGCAGCCGTTGATCAAAGAAACGGCCGAAAAGTATAAAGATCAGGAAGACCAGCAGCCTTAATGGCGCAGGGTTTTACCCAATAAAATCGGGCGGCACCTTTAACAGTGCCGCCCGATTTTTTATGTCTGTCAGTTTGCCAGCAAGCTATTGCGATTCAACGTTGGCAATCGGCCAGCCACCGAGACGTTTCCAGCGGTTGACCAGTTCACAGAACAGTTGGGCGGTTTGCTGGGTATCATACAGGGCTGAGTGTGCCTGGCTGCTATCAAACGGCATACCGGCGGCGATACAGGCTTTGGCCAGCACCGTCTGCCCTAATACCAGCCCACTAAGCGCAGCGGTATCAAAGGTGGCAAACGGGTGGAACGGGTTGCGTTTCAGGCTGGCGCGCTCGGCGGCGGCCATCAGGAAACTGTGATCAAAGTTGGCATTATGCGCCACGATGATCGCCCGGTTACAGCCCTGATCCTTAATGCCTTTACGCACGGCTTTGAAAATCGCATGCAGCGCATCATATTCACTCACTGCACCACGCAGTGGGTTATGTGGATCGATACCGTTGAAGGCCAGCGCTTCCGGTTGCAGGTTCGCCCCTTCAAACGGTTCTACGTGAAAATGCAGCGTTTCATCTTGCTGTAACCAACCATTTTCATCCATTTTCAGCGTGACGGCGGCAATCTCTAGCAGCGCATCGGTCTGAGCATGAAACCCGGCGGTTTCCACATCAATAACAACGGGATAAAACCCACGGAAACGGCCACTCAGGGCGTTAAGATCACTTTTTTCGGCCATCAGTTTCTTATCTTTAGCGAATTCAGCGCGCATTATGACAAATTTCTTGTCTTGGTGCAGCGGAGATAGAAAGCAGGGCGCATGGCGCGCCCTGGAGAAACCTCAGTTACCGAGGCCATGACCTGCATGCTTGTTCTCGATCAGTTCGATCTTGTAGCCGTCTGGATCTTCGACGAAGGCAATCACGGTGGTACCGCCCTTGACTGGACCGGCTTCGCGTGTGACTTTGCCACCGGCCTGTCGGATGTTGTCGCAGGTGGCGGCTACATCATCGACGCCCAGAGCCAGATGACCAAAGGCGGAACCCATGTCGTAGCTGTCGACGCCCCAGTTATAGGTCAGTTCGATAACCGAGCCTTCGCTTTCATCGCTATAACCCACGAAGGCCAGCGAGTATTTGTACTCGGTGTTTTCGCTGGTACGCAGTAAGCGCATGCCTAATACCTTGGTATAGAAGTCGATGGAGCGTTGCAGATCGCCGACACGGAGCATGGTATGGAGTAAGCGCATAATTTCCTCTGATTGGATATGCCGCGGCTGACGGCAGGTGACTTGAACAGCGTCAGACAGTATAGCCTTGTCGCATAAGGCAATTCAACGCGTGCGGTTGGTGATAGGGTAGGTTACGTTGTCACAAACAAAAATAGCTGCGGATAATAGTGCAGCAGGCGGGAGCCATACAGAATGCCGACACGCCGTGGATCCTTCCATGGAGGCTCGTATCGCGCGTCGATGCGCTCAACGGTCGGCTAACCTGTATGACCCCACCTGTCAGAGGCTTAGTGTATTGCGGTATTTAGCGCCCCTGTTTAGTTGAGCGTTACAGTGTCGGATAATCGGTATAACCCTCGGCACCGCCGCCGTAGAAGAAATCGGCACGCTGCTCGTTGAGTGGAGCCTGCTGTTTAAAGCGTTCCACCAGATCTGGGTTGGCAATATAGCTGCGGCCAAAGGCGACGGCATCAATAAAGCCTTGGGCGATCAGCTCTTCCGCTTTCTCCGCCGTATAGGCACCCGCGCCAATAATCACGCCTTGGAAGTGCGCTCTTACTGCATCGCGGAACGCGGTTGAGTAAGGCTTGCCACCGGCCCAATCCGGCTCGGAAATATGCAGGTAGGCGATACCGCGCTTGTTCAGCTCTTCGATCAGATACAGCGCCGCTTCTTCCTGATCTTCGCCGTTGTCCAGGCCATTGAACGGGCCCAACGGTGAGATACGGATACCAACGCGATCGGCTCCGATTTCAGCAATGCTCGCATCGACCACTTCCAGCGTCAGACGGGTACGGTTTTCAATGCTGCCACCGTATTGGTCAGTACGTTGGTTGGACGCCGGAGACATAAACTGGTGCAGCAGGTAACCGTGCGCGGCATGCAATTCAATATAGTCAAAACCGGCTTCACGCGAGTTGGCCGCAGCCTGGCGGAAATCGTTGACGATCCCCGGGATTTCGTTGGTTTCCAAAGCACGTGGGGTAGAGGTTGGCACACGGACCCAGGCACCGGTTTCATCACGCACCGTGGTGCGGGTTTCGGCATTGATCGCTGAAGGTGCGACGGGAGCCTGCTGGCCCGGCTGCAAGCTTGAGTGGGAGATGCGGCCTACGTGCCAAAGTTGCACAGCGATATGACCCTGTTTGTCATGTACCGCCTGGGTGATTTTTTTCCACGCGGCGATTTGTTCTGGGGTATGCAGACCGGGAGCTCCGGCATAACCTTTCGCCTGGAAAGAAATCTGGGTGGCCTCGGTGATCAGCAGGCCAGCGCTGGCACGCTGAGCATAATATTCCGCCATCAACGGCGTAGGGATGTCACCTGGCTCGATGCTGCGCAGACGAGTCAGCGGGGCCATGAACACTCGATTGGGTAAGGTGGTGTGGCCAACTTTGAGCGGAGAGAACAATTTTTCAATCTTCATAGTGCATCCTATAGTATTAGACCAGTCGACTAGTGATGATAAACAATATCGCTACAATGTCTTTCGGGTAAAAAAAGGGAGTTTATGGCTGCGCTGGGCGCAACAGCAATTCGATACTTTCCAGCGCACAGGTCAGTGGGGCGACAGAGTGGCGGATTTTAGCCCGCAACGATGCGCCCAACCACAGCGAATACAGCGTTTCCGCCGTGGCCGCCGGGCTCATAGTGATAGCCAGTGAACCTTCACGGATACCACGTTCGATCGCGTCTTGCAGATGACCAATCACGCGGCTGGTGCCAGCTTCCAACGCATGGCGCATAGGTTCAGAAAGATCGCTGACCTCTGCGGAGAGTTTCACTGCCAGGCAAGCGTTATGGCACTCACTGCGGCAGTGGAAGCTGATGGCCTGGGCATAATAACTTAATAACTGATTACGCGCGTCGCTGCGAGAGTCGGCAAAAAGCGCCTGCATTTGAGCGTCATAATGGGCAAAATAGCGTTGCAACATCGCTTCGCCGAAGGCTTCCTTCGAGCGAAAATAGTGATAGAACGACCCTTTGGGCACGCCAGCGGTAGCGAGCAGCTCACTGAGGCCCATGCCGGTAAAACCAAGGCGCAGGCTGAGCGTTTCGCCGGTAGCGAGCAGATGTTCTCGGGTATCCCCGTTGCAATTCGTCTGTTTTGTCATAATGAAAATGAGAATAATAGACCGATTGGTCTAGGTCAAGTCGCAGATAAAAAAAACCGGGAAAAAATCCCCGGCTCTGACGGTAAAAACGTCGACTAACTTACATTCTATCGAGTTGCTGCACAAGACCTCATGCCGGTGTGCAGCATGCTGCGTCAGTCTAGCTGCGGCAGCGCTGCAGAATATCCAGGTTGGGCTGATATTGCTGTGTCTGCACATTCAACATGCCCAACAGGGTGTGGAACAGATTATCCTGTGAAACCTTGTCGTTATCCGCCAAGGATTGCAGGCATTGGCGGTTAATGCCGAAATTGCGTTCATAATCGGCCGACATCCACATCAGGAAAGGCACGTGGGTCTGCTGAGAAGGCGCGAACATATAAGGCGTACCGTGCAGATACATGCCATTCTCCCCGAGCGATTCACCGTGATCGGAAAGATAGACCATCGCCGTATTGAATTTGCCGCTGTATTGCTGCAATAGCTTGATGGTGCTGTCCAGCATGGCGTCGGTGTACAGTAGCGAATTGTCGTAGGTATTCACCAGTTGCTCGTGGGTACAGTCCTGGATCTGGTTGCTGTCACAGGTGGGTGAGAACTGGCGTAATTCGGGCGTACTGCGGCGGTAGTAGGCCGGGCCGTGGCTTCCCATCTGATGCAGTACGATCACACCGTCCCCTTTCAGGCCGTTGATATAATCGTCCAGTTTATGCAGCAGCACGTTATCCATGCAGACATCGCCGTCGCAATACTGCGAAAGCTTCAGCTTGGTCATGTCGATATGTGGGATGCGATCGCAGGCCCCCTTACAACCGCCGTCATTTTCGCGCCACAGCAGGTTCACTCCGGCATGAGCCATCACGTCCAGCATGCCTTCCTGGTGTGCGGCCAAGGTGGCGTCGTAGTCGCCGCGTGGCATGTTGGAGAACATGCAGGGCACGGAAATAGCCGTTTCGGTACCGCAGGAGCTGGCATTCTTGAAATAAACCACATGGTCCTGCTTCAAGCGGGGATTGGTCTCCCGTGAGTAACCACCTAGCGAAAAATTCTCTGCCCGCGCGGTTTCACCGACCACCAGTATCACCAGGGTTTTCTTGGTCTGGCTGCTAATGACTGGGCCTAAATGAGCATCTTCACCAATCTTGACCAGCGGCAGATTTTGGTGGAAATAGCGGTGTTGAGCGTACTTGATGGTGCCAGACACAAAATTGCTTGGGGTGAGCATTTTCACCACGCTTTTATTGTTGCGGATCAGCGAGGCGTAATCTTTATAGAATAACGCTGCAACCAACAGGATCACCACCACGGAAAGCATCACATTGGCCGCGCGCAGGCCAATCATGTACCACCAAGGGCGGGTTTTATTGATGCGGACAAAGCACACGAAAACGGCAGGCAAAATGCCCAGCAACAGCAGCCATAGCCCCATACGAGGGGTGAGCAATGCCGTCGCTTCCTGAGGGTTGGTCTCGAAGGCGTTCTGCATCATATTGCCATCAATCACCACGCCGTAGCTGAACATAAAATAGTTGGCCGCCGCGCTGCCGAGCAGTAACAGAATAACCAGGGGTTTACGCAGGAACGGAATGGTTAATACGCTGAAGATAATATTCAGGGCACAGAAAATAACCACTGGCATAGTCGCCGCAAAAATGACGCTATGTACGCTATCAAAGGTGATATATGACCAGGCCTGGTGAATAAATAGCAGGTTCTGGAAAACCGTGAAGAATAGGGCGCAAGCCAGGATAAAACCCAAGCTGTTGCATTGTAATGATGGACGTAAGCGCATTGCCAAATCTGGATCCTGCCATGAGGTAATGCGCCGAAATTTATCAGATGAAACTTAAGATAACCTTAGACGTAGTGAGTGGCAGGACAGCGGCTGCAACGATTACAGCCGCTGGCGGACGATTAATAGGCAGCGGTAAACTGTGCCTTGATGAACTGCGGTTTTTCCACTTCGTCGATAATGGCAACCGCGAGGTCTTCTACCGAAATACTGGCCGGCGCGTCACCCTTCATCAACAATTGTGTCGTGCCCAAACGGAACTGACCGGTACGCTTGCCGGGTTCCAGCAACGCGGCAGGAGAAAGGTAGGTCCAATCCAACTGGGTTTCTTTTTTCAACGCATTACGTAAATCTCGTACCGCCTGGGCCCCTGGACGAATATTTTCCGGGAACTGCGGAGTATCAACCAGCTCAACTCCCGGAGCGACTTCCAGGCTACCGGCACCGCCAACGTACAGCAGGCGTTTAACCGCGGATTGTTTTACCGCCGCCAGGATTTGTTGGGCACCTTTAGCGGTTTTCTCATACAGGTCCGTTTCTGCCCAACCTGGGTTATAGGCGCTGATCACGACATCATGGCCAGCTAACTGTTGTGCCAGCCACGGGCCGTCGGCCACGTCACCCAGGGCGACGGTGAGATTGGCATTATCCGGCAGATCTTTTTTCTGACGGGCGATGGCGGTCACTTGCAGGCCGCGGGCCAAAGCTTCATCCACTACGCGGCGGCCAACAAAACCGGTTGCTCCAATAATGGCGACTTTCATGAGGTCTCTCCTGTGAAATATTTTTTAGCGGGTTGCCGTACCACTCAGTGGCGGCGCAGTAGAAATACTATAAGCCTTAACAATGCGGCTGATTAGTGCCATATTTATGCTTTCTTGATTAAGTAAAACTTCATAATCATGGATAAACTGAATCGAATGGCGGTATTTGCCACCGTGGTAGCCGAGGGATCTTTTGTTGCGGCGGCCCGTCGGCTAGAGATGACGCCTTCTGCGGTCAGCCAGCATATGAGGTCGTTAGAAAAGTCGCTCGGGATGCCGTTATTGCACCGCTCGACTCGCCGCTTGGCACTGACCGATGCGGGGGAAGCCTTTTATCCCGGTTGCGAAGCCATGTTGCAGGAAGCACAGCGCGCGGAGCAGCGGCTGGCGGAACTGCGGGATACGCTGGTGGGCGAACTACGTATTGCCACCACCGTCGGGATCGGTAGCGGCCCCTTGGCTGAGGCTCTGGCTCCCTTGCTGCTGGCGCACCCAAAGCTGACGCTGCGCATTCTGGCAGATGACCAGGTGGTGGATATGATCGAGCAGCGGGTAGATATCTCGCTGCGCGTAAATCTGCAACTGGCAGATACCAACCTGATTGCTCACCCGCTGACCGCCTGGCCCATGGTGCTCTGCGCCGCGCCGCGTTATCTTAGCCAGCATGGCGTGCCGGAAACGCCCCAGGAGCTTGTGCAACACCGCTGGATCACTGGTAGCGGTCACGGGCTGCATCTCGATTTACATCACCATGCGGGCGAAACATTCAAACTACGCCTGGCGGCGGGGCAGGTTGTCAGCGGTAGTATGAACGTGATCCGGGCCTTTACCCGCAATGGTCTGGGGATTTCCGGTCAACCGCTGTATGAAATTGGTGATGAACTGCGCAGGGGGGAATTAATCGCCCTGTTACCGCAGTGGAGGCCAGCGCCATATCGGCTGCATGCGTTAACTCTGGAGCGGGTTCTACCGGAGAAAACGCGCCAGGCGTTGCACTATTTGCGAGAATATTTTCGCCGTCATGGGGAAAAGCCACTTGCCAATGGCCCCGATGACGTCTTCAATTAGCATGACAACGCAGGAGGACGTGTGGCGCAGCAACTCGAGTTCTTTGACATCCCAAGCCCGTGTCGTGGCATTTGCCAGGCCGATGAGCGCGGCTATTGTCGTGGTTGCCTGCGCAGCCGCGAGGAGCGCTTTGGCTGGATGCAAATGAACGATGTCCAGAAAAAGGACGTTCTGCGCCTGTGTCGCCAGCGTTACCTGCGCTCACTGCGTACCGGCAAGCAGCCGGAAGAGATCCCGCCAGAGCAGCCCTCACTGTTTTAACTTTAATGCTGATTTTCTCGATCTGCCGCACGTAAAGGCCACTTTTGCGTTTCCTACGTCTTGGACGCTTGTGTATGCTGGCGTTAACTATTGTCATGAGGTTTAACAATGCTGAATCGTACTAAGCTGGCACCCCTTGGGCCAGAGTTCTCACGCATGATTTGCGGCTACTGGCGTTTGATGGAGTGGGGCATGTCTCCGCAGCAGTTGCTGACGTTTATCAAGCAACACGTTGAGCTGGGGGTGACCACGGCGGACCACGCGGATATTTATGGTGGCTATGCCTGCGAGCAGGCCTTTGGCGAGGCTATCAAGCTACAGCCCTCGGTGCGCCAGGGGATGGAGCTGGTGTCGAAGTGCGGCATCGCGACCACCGCCAAGCCGGGTAACCCTATCGGGCATTACATCACCGATCGCGAGCATATCGTGCATAGCGCAGAGCAGTCATTATCGCACCTGCATACGGACTACCTGGATTTATTGTTGATCCATCGCCCCGATCCGTTGATGGAAGCCGATGAGGTAGCAGAAGCCTTTGTGGCGCTGCATAAAAGCGGCAAGGTGCGCCATTTCGGCGTTTCGAACTTTACGCCAGCACAGTTTTCCTTATTGCAGTCGCGTCTGCCGTTCTCGCTGGTGACTAACCAGGTCGAAATTTCCCCGATCTATCAGCCTGCGATCCTCGACGGCACCTTGGATCAATGCCAGCAGTTGCGTATCAAACCGATGGCCTGGTCTTGTCTGGGTGGCGGGCGGTTGTTCAGCGATGCTGAGTTCCAGCCGTTACGCGATGAACTGCAAACGGTGGCGCAAGAGATTGGTGCCGAAACCATTGAGCAGGTGGTGTATGCCTGGGTGATGCGTCTGCCTTCGGCACCGCTGCCAATCATCGGCTCCGGCAAGATCGAACGCGTACGTTCGGCCCTGAAGGCGCAAGAGCTAACCTTGAGCCGCCAGCAGTGGTTCCGCATTCGTAAAGCGGCACTGGGTTACGACGTACCTTAAGTTGAGCGGGTAAGGCTGGCATCGTGCCAGCCTTTGCCGCTACTTCACTTGCACCCCTTGGCTAAATATTATCAGTAAGCTTGCAGCCCAAAACATTAAGAATGCCAGTATCTTTATGTTAATGACACTTGCCGACGCAGGGGGGCAGAAAACCAAGGAATACGGGAGCAAGGTCACAAAATATTATAACCGGCTCAGTGGCAGCGCTGATTAACGACGGTTTCCCCTGTAGCAAGGTTTAATCGGTATATACTCCCTAAGGACTATAACTATCGCATGGAGATTGAGTGATGAAACGTTATTGGTGTGCGGCATTGGGTTTGATGGCCTGTGGCGTTGCGCAGGCGGCAACGGTTGATGTCGAAATGAATCTGGTGACCGGCCAGGGAATTGGTCAGGACATTGGTAAAATCACAATTAGCGAAACGCCTTATGGCCTGTTGTTCACCCCGCAACTGAAAGCCTTGCCTGCCGGTGTGCACGGTTTTCACGTTCATGAGAAAGGCAGCTGTGAGCCGGGTATGAAAGAGGGTAAGGCGGTAGCCGCACTGGCTGCGGGTGGCCACTTTGATCCTGAGAAAACCGGCAAGCATCTCGGGCCTTATGATGCCAACGGGCATTTAGGCGATTTGCCAGCAATCTATGTCACGGCGGACGGTATGGCTGACACTCAGGTGCTGGCTCCGCGCTTGAAGAAAATCAGCGAAATCGAAGGCAAGGCGCTGATGGTACACGCCGGGGGGGATAACCACTCCGATCAACCCAAACCGCTGGGTGGTGGTGGCGATCGCTTCGCCTGTGGCGTAATCAAATAAATCAGCTGCCCGCGTCAGCCTGGCGTGGGCGCTGTTACCGCTTCCGGTGGAATGATCGCCTGCTGTAACTGCTGCAGTGAGCAGTACAGCCGCCAAATCAAGCCCGCCAAATCACGTGCTGCCTGTTCTGGATGTTGGGCAAGTGCGTTACTCATACGCTGCAACTCCTGCAAGGTGGCGTCCAACGACGCATGCTGCACCCCTTTCTCAGTCATGACTCCCTTCAAACAATGAATACAGACGTCACGTACGGCGGCCAGCGGATCTGATCGGGTTTGCCAATCACGCAGTTGCCAGACCACGTGGCTGCAGTTCAGCAGCACTACTCCCCAACGTAATAGCCAGGTGCGAGCTTCCTGATCCAGGCTTTGATTCAGTTGACTGATGCGGTGATAGATACGCGACTCAAACTGGCTTTCGCTTTGCTGCGGTTTCTTACTCAACTGATCGATAAAATCACGGCGTAATGCGCGAATAATCCGTCGGCTTTTACGTTTGTCAGAACTGGGCCGCAGGATTTGGAACGCCAATCCGGCCAACAGCACACCGGCAATCTTGGCGAGACTGTCATTGATATAGCCCTGATAATCGTAGCTCGGCGGGTTGGTCACGGCGAGAAACGATCCCATAAACACGATCAACTGACCCCAGAGTGGGGCATAGGGGGGATTTTGCAGTTTCATCATCTGCATCGTGACCAGGGTCGGGAACAGGAAGGCGCAAAACACCCAGAAGTCGTCGATCTGGATCATCAGGCCAAACTTCATCACAAAGCAGAAGGCAAACAGCAGGGAAATGGCCTTCAGTAAGGTGGTGATGGATTTGATCGGCGAAGGCGTAGAGGAATAGAGCACGCAACTGATGGCGATCAGCGTCAGCGCAGAGCTACCGGCGTCCCACTGGGTTGTGATCCAATAAGCGCAACCGATCAGGATACACAAGAAGGTGCGTAGCCCATTGTAAGCAGCCTCAACGCTGTCGGTATGGCGCGCTAATGAGGTAACCCGCGGTGGTTCGATATCGCTGACCTGGGTAGCGCTTTCCAGCCGTTGCAACCAACGGGTACAGCGCAGATAGAGCCAGCAAAAGTGGCGTAGGCGCAGGAAGAAGGCCCGATGGCGATAATCTGCCGGATCCTGAGGGGCGATGGTGACCAGAATATGCGCCAGCCGATATTTATCCGTGGTGGGATCGCGTAATTCATTCAACAGTTGCTCTAACACCGCCGCCAGATTCTCCGGACGGTCTGGCCAGTTTAACAACATGCGGCGCAGGCTGGAGATGACGCTGGTGATGCGCAATTGCTGGTGCAGCATGTAGTTGAGGATATTGTTTTGCCGACGCAGACGGTAATGGCTCCAGAAGGCCTGAATACGCAGCAGGTTCATGGTGAGGATCTGGCCGATAACGCCCTCGTGGGAGGTACGCATCCGCAGGCTGATTTCCGGTTGCCACAGCATGGCGGCGTGTTCCAGCAGGCGTAAGTGCATGCGGCGTAGTGATACCAGCAGCGTTGCGCCATCCGAGGTGCTTGGCAGGATCATCATCATCAGGCCGCCGCACAGGATACCGGTGATCACCTCACAGACGCGTGCCTGGGTGATATCAAAAATTTGCTGGGTGTCGGTAATATTAACCGTGCCAAACACGATGATAGCGGCGGTATAGCCAGCCAGAGCAAAGGCGTAGGAGACATTGTTCTGGTAGTGGTTGGAAATGTAGGTACACAGCCCCAACCAACTGGCAATCGACAGGGTGAACAACCAGGGATCGTTCAGACAACCGGCAATCAGCAGTGACGCCATGGCACCAAGCAAGCTGCCAAAAATGCGGCCAATGCTCTTGCTGATCACGCCGCCAACCGTCGGGAAACTGACGACGGCGGCGGAGGTCAGCGCCCAATAGGGTTCATCCAGCTGTAAAACGAAGGCGACCCATAGCGCCAGGCACATTGCCAGGGTGTTGCGTAACGCATAGCGCCACTGCCCTGCGGTGGCTTTACCCCAGGGCGAACGCTTCCATTCAAGAAAGGGCAGGTTCACACATTAGTCCTGCTGATGAATTGAAATGGTGCAGGTGGTACCGGCTACCAGAGTCAGGTCGGCCGGAATATCGATCAGCTTGATACGTACCGGCACCCGTTGTGCCAGGCGCACCCAAGGTACATTGGGTTTCACATCCATCAACAAATCACTGCTGCTGTCAGCGCTTTGGTCGTAAATGGCCCGGCCAATGCTTTCGACCACCCCTTGCAGCCGAATATTGCCGTTATACAACACGATATCCGCTTTGCGGCCCTCCCTGATATGCCTGAGCTTGGTCTCTTCGAAATAACCGAGCACATAGAACGAATGGGTGTCTACCAGCGCCACCAACGGCGTTCCTGCGGTGGCGTAGTTGCCGACTCGGGCCTGTAAGTTGGTAATGTAACCGTCGGTTGGGGCATAGATCCGCGTCTTACTGAGGTTCCATTTGGCCTGTTCCAGATTGGCCTGAGCCGCCTTATACGAGGCTTTCATGGAGGCGGCAGCCAGGTTTGACTCATCCAGATCTTCAGAGGAGATGACGTTACGGGGCAGGCTACGGCGACGGGACGCTTCGTGATCGGCCTTGGCCATATCGGCCTGCGCTTTGGCCAGCGCCGCCTCGGCATTGTCCAACGCAATTTGGTAAGGCACTGGGTCAATGCTGAAAATCAGGCTGCCCGCAGTAACGAACTGGTTATCATGAACCAGTATCTTCTCCAATCTGCCAGAGACTTCCGGGGTAATGTTGACGAGCTCAGCCCGCACTTTACCGTCGCGTGTCCAAGGGGATTGCATGTAGTAATTCCATAACCACCAGCCGGCACAAAGCGCGATGGCGCAAACAATAACCGTCGAAAAATACTTTAATGTCTTATGCTTCATGAGCTACCAACTCGCTAGGAGCCACAGGGAACCGCTGACGGTAATGACGAAAATGGACAGATCCATCAGCATAGGGTGCCAGATATCACCGGAGTACATCCAGTCGCGTAGCAAATGATGCACCAGCAGCCAGAAGACTAATCCGAGTAAGAAAGCTTTAAAGAGAGGAGGGAAATAAAGCGATGCACCCAGCACCAGATCGGGCAGTGGTGACGCAGTGTGGAGCCAGGTCGTATTCACGTTAGCAATCCCGATGAGTGAATATGAAGGATGTTTGCATAGAGGATAACCAATTACCGAGAGAAATGTGTCTATTTTTGCGATTTGGATTATATACATTTGTGTTTTTAATGTTAATTAACCAAAATGGGCTACACTTTTGGGAGTAATGTTAGCATGCTAACTATAAGGAGGGGGAAGTGGAATCAACGTTAGGTTCAGATTTAGCACGATTAGTTCGTGTTTGGCGTGCGCTGATCGATCATCGGCTAAAGCCGTTGGAGCTTACACAAACGCATTGGGTGACATTGCACAATATCAATCGATTACCGCCTGAACAGTCGCAAATCCAGTTGGCAAAAGCGATCGGTATTGAGCAGCCTTCCTTGGTACGTACCTTGGATCAGCTGGAAGAAAAAGGGTTGATCACCCGTCACACCTGCGCTAACGATCGACGTGCCAAGCGCATCAAATTGACCGAGGCGGCAGAGCCGATTATTCGTGAAGTGGATAGTGTGATCACGTCGACCAGAGGCGAAATACTCAGCGGTATCTCGGCAGAAGAAGTGAGACTTTTAGTTGGTCTGATTAGCAAGCTGGAACAGAACATCATCGAACTGCAAGAAAAACAATAAATCCAGCGCCTTTTTATTATGCTTAGTCACAGCAACAAACAGAAACCGGAGGCCCAGGGGCCTCCGGTTTTGCATTCAGGCAAGGACGTTACAGTGGAGAAACGGTAACGGTACTGCCATTTTGCGCCATACGAACGCGCTGACCTGGGCTGAATTTAGTTGACCCGGCTTTCTGTACCACCACGATATTTTCTTTGTTATCGGTTTTGATTTCCAGCTCCCAGGCGTTGCTACGGCTAGCAGCGCTACCGACGCTATCGCCTACCACACCACCGGCTACGGCACCCGCTGCGGTTGCCAGGCTACGGCCAGTACCGCCACCAATAGTATTACCCAGGAATCCACCCAGGACTGCGCCGCCGATAGTGCCAAGCATGCTTGAGCCTTCACCGCCCTGAATTTGCACCGGGCGTACGGATACCAAGGTCCCAAAGGTCACGGTTTGTACCTGTTTGGCCTGAGAGGCGGAATAGACATCACCGGACGCGGTTTGGTTTGCACAGCCCGCCAGTGTGACGGAGGCGAGAGCGACAACAAGAAGACGCTTGATCATATAAAGCTCCTGCAGTTGGTAATCCAGATCTGGGAGATAGACCCAAACCAAGTTCTATAAATATTACAGCAATGATGGTTGAATCGGTTTGATATCACCCATGTGTTGCCTTCTGTATACAGCTTAGCTTTTCTCTGTTCAACCAATAATAAACGGTGGTTTAACTTTGTGACAGAACTGAAAACAAATAACCGACGCTTTATCCTCCCTTGAGTTGCTTATTATGTAACCAACGCTCGACATAAAATAAACAACTTCGCTCACAGCCTGTAAAAAAGACATCATAATTCATGGCGTTAATCGCACAATTCTGGTCTATTTAAAGGGTGAAAACGGTTGCAACCTGGAAAGGGTAAAGGATAGTGCTGATGAAGTCAGGCCGCTATATTGGTGTTATGTCCGGCACCAGTCTGGATGGGATCGACGTGGTGCTTGCCGCGATCGATGAACGTATGGTGGCGCAACAGGCAAGCTATAGCCACCCAATGCCGATCCAACTGAAAAAAGATATTCTGGGGATGTGTCAAGGGCAGCAGACGACGCTTTCTGCCGTAGGACGGTTGGATGCCCAGTTGGGCACGCTGTTCGGTGAAGCGGTGCTGGGGTTGTTAAAACAGACCGGTATTCCGGCCCATGAAATCACCGCCATTGGCTGTCATGGCCAAACGGTGTGGCATGAACCGGAGGGTGAGACACGCTTTTCGATGCAGCTAGGGGACAATAACCGGGTGGCGGCATTGACTAATATTACTACCGTGGGGGATTTTCGCCGCCGTGATATGGCCTATGGTGGCCAAGGGGCGCCCTTGGTTCCGGCGTTTCATCAGGCTTTGTTAGCTCACCCAACCGAGCGCCGCATGGTGCTGAATATTGGCGGCATCGCTAATTTGTCACTGCTACTGCCCGGCGCACCGGTGCGCGGTTTTGATACCGGGCCGGGGAATATGCTGCTGGATGCGTGGGTATGGCGCCACCGCTCGAAACCTTTTGATAAAGATGGCCTTTGGGCGATGGAAGGGCGCGTTTGCTTACCGCTATTGCAGCAGATGTTGGCCGATCCTTATTTCGCCTTACCGGCACCGAAAAGTACCGGTCGTGAATATTTCAATATCAGCTGGCTGGAAAAACAGCTGGCGACGTTGCCGGGGTTAGCACCGGTGGATGTGATGAGCACGCTAGTGGAGCTGACCGCCACCACCATTAGCGAGCAGGTGATGCTGGCTGGGGGCTGTGAGCGGCTGCTGGTCTGCGGTGGTGGTGCCCGTAATCCACTGCTGATGTCGCGAATGTCCGCTTTACTGCCGGGGACCGAGGTGGCTACCACCGATCACTTTGGCGTCAGTGGGGATGACATGGAGGCGTTGGCCTTCGCCTGGCTGGCATTCCGGACCATTTCCGGTCTGCCGGGAAATCTGCCTTCGGTTACCGGTGCCAGTTGTGAAACGCTGCTGGGTGGGATTTATCCGGTTTTGCCGTTGGGCCACCGCTAGCTCTGTTAGGATAAAGAAAGGGTTAATATCTTAAGGAGCACCTGATGAAAAAAATAGTGATGGTTGCCGGGGTTCTCGCGTTGGCGGGTTGCAGCTACGTGGTTCCACATAAGAGCGAAACGCTGCATTATCAATGCGGAACGACACCGCTCACCGTGGAGCTCAATGGTGAAGAGAGCACGGTCAGCTTCCTGATGGACGGCGAACAGCTGAAGCTGAAACAGGTGGTGGCGGCGTCCGGTGCCAAATACAGCGACGGTAAATACACCTTCTGGTCGAAAGGGCCAAACGCCTTTGTCGAGCGCAATGATAAAGTGATCATGAGCGACTGCGTGCTGGCTCAATAAACCTACCTTGTAGCAGCAGAATGATTGAGATCCTGCTGCTACAGGCGCAGAATATGACAACGAATTTACCGCTTGGTTGCTAATCCAGATGACTGATAATAATGAGTTTGATGTGGCGGATCTGCGCCGTGAATATACCCGTGGCGGGCTGCGCCGTAACGATCTGACCGCCAACCCCCTGGATTTGTTCGAACGCTGGCTCAAACAGGCCTGTGAGGCGCGTCTGGCGGATCCTACCGCCATGTGCGTCGCTACCGTGGACGAGCAGGGACAGCCTTTCCAACGTATCGTGTTGCTCAAGCACTTCGATGACCAGGGGCTGGTGTTTTATACCAACCTGGGCAGCCGCAAAGCGCAGCAGCTGGCGCAAAACCCGCATATCAGCCTGCTGTTCCCGTGGCATATGCTGGATCGCCAGGTGATCTTCCTCGGCAAGGCCGAGCGGCTATCGACGCTGGAAGTGATGAAGTATTTCAACAGTCGGCCCAAAGACAGCCAGATAGGCGCTTGGGTATCGCAACAGTCAACGCGCATTTCTGCCCGTGGCATCCTCGAAAGCAAGTTCCTCGAACTGAAGCAAAAGTTCCAGCAAGGAGAAGTGCCATTGCCCAGTTTCTGGGGCGGTTTCCGCGTCAGATTCGACTCCGTTGAATTCTGGCAAGGGGGCGCGCACCGCTTGCATGACCGTTTCCTGTATCAACGCGAGGGAAATGACTGGAAAATTGACCGACTGGCACCCTGATAGACGGAAAATCCCCCTTAAGCGCTGGCACTGATGCCGCTGGCGCTTTATTCTATGCGCTACCCCGAATTTTGTGATTTTCGCCAATGGGCGAAGGCCGTGTACCGGCAAAGGTGCATTCGTTTATACATGGAGAAATTGATGGCTAGCATCAACCTGATTCAACAACTGCAAGAGCGGGGCCTGGTGGCTCAAGTGACGGACGAGGAAGCGTTAGCAGAGCGACTGGCGCAAGGGCCAATTGCACTGTATTGCGGCTTCGATCCGACCGCTGACAGCTTGCATTTGGGCCATCTGGTGCCTCTGCTGTGCCTGAAGCGTTTCCAACTGGCCGGCCATACGCCGGTAGCGTTGGTAGGTGGCGCGACCGGTATGATCGGCGACCCAAGCTTTAAAGCCGCCGAACGCAAACTCAACACCACGGAAACGGTCAACGAATGGGTCGAGAAAATCCGCAAGCAGGTTTCTCCGTTCCTCGATTTCGACTGTGGCAGCAACAGCGCCATTGCGGCCAACAACTACGATTGGTTTGGCGGCATGAACGTGCTGACCTTCCTGCGTGACATCGGTAAACACTTCTCAGTAAACCAGATGATCAACAAGGAAGCGGTCAAGCAGCGCCTGAACCGTGATGACTCCGGGATCTCCTTCACCGAGTTTTCCTACAACCTGCTGCAGGGGTTCGATTTCTCCGAGCTGTATAACCGCCATCAGGTGGAGCTGCAGATCGGTGGTTCCGACCAGTGGGGCAACATCACCTCGGGTATCGACCTGACTCGCCGCATGCACCAGAAACAGGTGTTCGGCCTGACGGTGCCATTGATCACCAAGTCAGACGGTACCAAGTTTGGCAAAACCGAAGGCGGCGCAGTATGGCTGGCTCCGGAAAAAACCAGCCCGTACAAATTCTACCAGTTCTGGATCAACACCGCGGATGCGGACGTTTATCGCTTCCTGAAGTTCTTCACCTTCCTGAGCATTGAAGAGATTAATGCGCTGGAAGAAGAAGACAAGAACAGCGGCAAAGCACCGCGCGCCCAGTATGTGCTGGCAGAAGAAGTGACCGGTATGGTGCATGGCGCTGAGGGGTTAGCCGCGGCGAAACGTATCACCCAGAGCCTGTTCTCTGGTGCTCTGCACGAAATGACCGAGGCGGACTTTGCGCAGTTGGCTCAGGATGGCATGCCAACCATCAAGCTGGAGAACGATGCGGATCTGCAACAGGCATTGGTGAATGCAGAGCTGGTTCCTTCTCGCGGGCAGGCTCGCACCATGATCGGTTCCAACGCGGTGACCATCAACGGTGAGAAGCAGTCCAACCCTGAATATCTGTTTACCGACAGCGATCGCCTGTTTGGCCGTTACACGCTGCTACGTCGCGGCAAAAAGCATTACTGCCTGGTTGACTGGAAATAATCTGTTTTGATACTGACAAGGGGCCCAATGTGGCCCCTTTCTTTTACTCAGTCTTTATAGACCCTCGGCACTCAACGTGGCTGCCACCGCTGGGCGAGCCGCTACGCGATCGAAATAAGCCGTCAGGTGTGCGTGCTTCGTGAGATCAAACTGTAACGCCTTCGCCCAACGCAACACGGTGAACAGATACGCGTCCGCCACGCTGAAACGCTGGCCCAACAGGTAATGCTGCTTCTCCAGCACTGAATCCAGGTAGCTGAACTGGCTAGCCAGCTTATCGCGGGCAATCGCTTTGTATTCGTCCGGTGTCTTCGGGTTAAACAGCGGGCTGAAGCCTTTGTGCAACTCGGTGGCCACGTAGTTCAGCCATTCGATCGCATGATAGCGAGAAAGCGTGCCAGCGGCCGGGATCAGGTTACGATCCGGTACGCGATCCGCCAGGTATTGCACAATCGCCACGCCCTCGGTCAGCAGGCTGCCATCGTCAAGTACCAACGCCGGGACTTGCCCCTTCGGGTTGATCGCCAGATAGTCGGCACCACTTTCGGTTTTCTTGTGAGCTAAATCGACTTTCTCTGCGGTGAAATCCAACCCGGCCTCACGTAATACGATGTGGGGGGACAGGGAACAGGCGCCAGCTTTATAGAACAATTTCATCGAAAACTCCTTGATGGTGATGAAGGACAGGCAGGTTTAACTTCCCATCCTAGTCCTAGGCCGGAAAAATTACAGCGGTTTTACGAACAATATTTTATTACTCCGCCAGGGCGAGAGGTTGCAACTGCGCCAGTAAATCGGCGATCTGCTGCTGCAACGCCTGTGGTGCGGTTTGCATTGGGGAACGAAGCTCGTTTTTTATCAGCCCCTGCTGCGACAGTGCCGCTTTAACCGGGCCTGGGTTCGGGTAGCTGAACATCTGCTGGATCATCGGCAGCAGGGTATAGAAATTGCTGCGTGCGGCGGCCAGATCCCCTTGCGCGACTTGTTCCACCAGAGCAACAAAGCGTTCCGGGTGCAGGTGTGCCGCAGCGGAAATTGCGCCACTGCCCCCCAGACATAGCGTGGTCAGGATCAGATGGTCTTCGCCGGTCAGCACGTCGATCTCGCCGTCGTGGATCAGCGCCATGGTGGCCTCAGGGCAGCCGCCACAATCTTTGATCGCCTTGATTTGTGGGTGACGGGCGAGTTGCCGCAGCGTTGCCAGCTCAAAGGTTGCTCCGGTGCGATAAGGCACATTATACAAAATCACCGGCACGCGAGAGGCATCGGCAAGGCGGGTAAAATACTCCACCAGGCCCGCCTGCGAAGGGCGAATATAGTATGGCGCGGGGATCAGCACACCGGCGATATCGCGCTGGTTGATGGCCTGCTGCATCTGCAAGGTGCTAGCCATGTTATTACCGGAAAGGCCCATGATCACCTGGCGGGCTGGCACCACTTCGAGAACGGCATCCAGCACCGCCAACTGTTCTTCTTTGCTCAGGGCCGCGGCTTCGCCGGTCGAACCGCAGACCACCACGCCAGCGACGCCTTTGGCGATCAGATGCTGAGCCAGCCTTTTGACTGCCGGGAAATCAACGTCGTCATGATTGAATGGGGTAACCAGTGCTACCCAAATACCGGAAAATGAAGCCATGTAAAACTCCTGCTGCGTGACCGACTAGGAGTCAGATGAAAAAACCAGAGAGGGGTATCGCGTTGCACACCATCCAGTCAGCTCATCTGACGGGACAGCGCGCCCCGGTCAAATGAGCGGCTGTTTCTTCGAAGTAAACGCCAAAGCTTCACCCACGGTCAACGCGGTTTGCTGCGGTGTGGCCTGTTGGATGAAAGGGGACATGGCGATCTCATAACCTGTGAATGTCCCCCGATAGTGGACAGGTCACGGTTAACTGTCAATGGATAACCAGATGATAATAGGGATATTAATAATGGCAGGGCGTAGATGAATCTGGCTTATCAAACAGAGACCCCGCCGAAACGGGGTCTGTGATCAACGATGTGGGCGCGTGCTGATGGAGGCAGTCCAACTGAAGGTGGCACCTGTTGGCTGCGCCCGGTTGGCTTTGCGTTCTGCGCGGGTCGCTTTGGCAATCTTTTCACGTGCGGCCATAATGCGATCGATGGCTTCGTCTTTAATTTTATTATGTTCGGAGTTGGTTAACTGGCGCTCGAGGTTTTTGCTTGCTCTGTCCAGATCGGTCTTTACTTCACGTTGTTCGCTTTCTGTCATCTCTTTCAGCGTTAGTCTCTTCATTTTGGCAACCTGTGTTGTGAAGTTGACTTTCAGTGTACAGCATTTATGGCAAAGATATTGCTCTGTAGTTATCAAACTTCTTCCAGCAGTTCGCTGAGAAAGCGGCGCATGCGTTGCGTGCGTAATGCCGCCATCCTTCGGCCTGCCTCAGTCTGAAACCCTTCCTGTAGTTTGAACAGCTTGGTTTCGAAGTGATCCAGAGTGAATCGCTTGTCATCATACTGGCGCTGTTGCGCCAGCGGGTCGGCGGCATCGTATAGGGCGCTACGCATGCGGCCACCGATGTAGAAACAACGGGCAACGCCGATCATGCCAATCGCATCCAGTCTGTCGGCATCCTGCAGGATTTTGGCCTCCAGCGTTTGTGGGGGAATAGCGGCAGAAAAGCTGTGGGCTTCGATCGCGTGCGCAGTCTTGTTGATAGAGTCAACAGACCAACCAAGGCTTGCCAGCGCGATGCTGGCTTTTTCTGCTGCCATGCGTGAGGCCAGATGGCGCTGAGGAGAGTTTTTCTCTACCGCAACGCAGTCATGCAGTAACACGGCGGCACACAGAATTTGCTGGTCTCCTCCTTCATCCTGACTGATTTGGCGGCTATTTTTCCAAACGCGGTGCAGGTGGGCCACATCATGCGAGCCATCATCGCCCTCTAGCGTCAGAGGTAGTAGCTCTTGGGCTAATGCCTGAAACGGAGTGAAGGGTTGTAGCAGCTCTGGGGAGACAGTTGGAGAATGCACAAATCGATCCTTATCAATAGGCTGGAAGTGAGGAGGGATTACTCGTGGCGAGAGTTGCCGTATTTGTCGTCGTACTCACGCCGATAGCCGCGTGCTTTATTGCGATCGCGGATCCACAGATAGCCGCAAACCAGGGCCACCAGGGTTGAAAATGAAACATTACGCATATCCCGGTCATAATAAAACACCAACAATGCATCCAGCGCCGCCACCAGGGCAATCCACTTATACATGTGCGACTGCCGCCGCGTTGCGGCGTTAAGGCGTTTCAACTGTCTGGCTTCGTGCAAAACCGGCTTTTGCTGCATAGTCACTCATCATCAATCAGTCCAGTTGCTAAATTAGCAGATTATTCCCGACAGCGTCATAGCGGATAAGGGCTGTCATGTCACTTTCTGCATCGGTTTAAAAATCATGCGTTGACGGATTGAAATCGGCTAAAAACATGATAGGTTATTTATTCACTATTTCCGGTTTTATATTCAGTGGGTGGCGATGATTGTCAGAACCTGGCACGGCTGCGTGCCGCTACAACATCGGCAAGGATTTGCCGATCATTTGCATGTCACTGGCGTCAAGCATGCTAAAGAGATTGCGGGCAACCGTGGGGCTTTTGTCAGGCAAGAGGTGCAGGGAGACTATGCGCATTTCTTTCTGGCAACTTATTGGACCTCGCTGGAGGCCATCAAATGCTTTGCCGGTGAAGCCTATCAAGTTGCGGTCACTTATCCGGATGATGAAGCCTTCGCGCTGATCTCCGATCCTTACGTGTTTCACCATCAGGTGGATGAAATCGTCGAGCTTTAACCTCGGATTCAACGTTATGCAGGGGATTACGATGAACAGCAAAACAGTACGCCCAGAAGAGATCGTGCAACAGCAGCTTGATGCCTACAATGCCCGTGATATCGACGCCTTTATGGCCTGCTGGGCCGACGATGCGCTGTATTATCAGCATCCGGATACGCTGCTTGCCCGTGGTAAAGGTGAAATTCGTGAGCGTCATCTTGCCCGCTTCCAAGAGCCTAGCCTTTACGGTGAGCGTATCAAACGTATGGTTGTGGAGAATTTGGTGATAGACCAAGAGGTGGTCACGCGCAATTTTCCGCAGGGACGCGGGAAGATGGACGTTATTGCCATCTATGAGATTGAGCAAGGGAAGATTGCGAAGGCCTGGTTCAAAATTGGGCCTTGTGAACTGGATGAGGGCGCGTTATAGCGCCCCCTGATTTACAGTGCCAAAATGGCTTCGATCTCGACGTTCAAATCGGGCGAAAACAGGGCGCTGACGGCAACCAGAGAACTGGCAGGGAGCGCCCCGTCCAGATAGTCGAACAGGACGTCACGGATGGTGGCCAGGTCGGCTATTTCGGTCAGAAAAACGGTGATCTTGATCAGTGATTTAAGATTGGTGCCCTCGCTGGCAGCCACGGCCGCAAGTTGTTCCAGTATGGCGCGAGCCTGGTCTTGTACCGCTTGCCCCTGGGCTTCGGTGGCAAAGGCGGTCAGGCCAGAGACGTACAGCGTATCGGCGTGGCGTACCGCGTGCACATAGGGCCCACCCGGCTTAGGTAATTTTGCATAGTTGGTACGTTTTAATGACATGATGACCCCACGAGATGACCAAGAGCACGCACTCATCAGCGCGTGCAGCCGAAAGTTTTGCAGGATGCTGCCTGATAATACTATCATCCCAGGCAGTCGTTCACGCAATAAGGGTGCATAAGGGTGATCAACCAGGCATTTATTCCTTATCTGCAACGTTGGCAACTTGAGCCAGACGGGCCAGCGTTTGAAACTCACAGCAGCCTGTTGATGCCGGTACGCTATCAAATGATGCCCGCAATGCTGAAAATTGCCCGCGAACAGGAAGAAAAATTTGGCGGCCTGCTGATGTGCTGGTGGCGTGGAGAAGGTGCTGCGCGGGTGCTGGCCTGGCATGATGACGGCATTTTGCTGGAAAGGGCTATGGGGCCTTTGTCATTGGCACAACTGGTACGCAACGGTGAAGACCAACGGGCAACCGCTATTCTGTGCCAGGTTATTGCCCAATTGCATGCGCCGCGAGATGAGCCTTATCCCGAACTGATCCCCTTGCATCAGTGGTTTAACGCCTTATGGCCCGCAGCGCAGGCTCATGGAGGTATGTTGCGTCTGAGTGCTACCGCTGCGGCAGAACTGTTGACCAGCCCAAGGGATCAAGGGGTGTTGCATGGGGATATTCACCATGACAACGTGCTGGATTTTGCCGAACGCGGCTGGCTAGTGATCGATCCCAAGCGTCTGTATGGCGAGCGTGGATTTGATTACGCCAATATCTTCTGCAACCCCAATTACGGTGTCGCCACCGATCCCGATATCTTCCATCGTCGCGTTGACCAGGTTTGCTCCTTGGCTGGTTTGGAACGTTACCGTCTGCTGCAGTGGATCCTGGCCTGGGCGGGGCTTTCCGCGGCCTGGTTTTTGGAAGATGGTGAGCCAGCGGATATCGATTTTCGTGTGGCAGAACTGGCAGCGCGTGCCTTGGGTATCGCGCTGCCGCAGGGTGATAGCGGATTTATCCTGCCAATCGTTGAGAGCCAATAGCGGGATTCAAGGCATTTTGCGCCGTGGTAATGAGAAAATAGCGTAAGCCAGTACACCGCCAATCAGTCCCCAGTAGGCAGCCCCCACGTTTAACAACGTCAGCCCGGAAGCGGTGATCAGAAAAGTGATCACCGCAGCGTCCCGCTGTTTATCATCCTGGAGCGCGCGTTGCAAACTACCGGCAATGGTGCCTAATAACGCCAGCCCGGCGATGGTATGGATCAAGGTTACCGGCAGCGCGCTGAACAGCATGCCAATGGTACCGCCGAACACCCCAGCTAACAGATAAAAGCCGCCGGCGGCCACGGCAGCCATATAACGGCGCTTGGGATCGGGATGTACGTCCGGCCCCATGCAGATGGCGGCGGTGATGGCGGCAATACACACCGTGAAGCCGCCAAAGGGGGCCAGCACCAGAGCCGTCAGGGCAGTCCAACTAATTAAGGGGGAAGTGGGAACGTCATATCCGCCGGCCTTGAGAGTGGCGATGCCTGGCGCGTTCTGCGAGGCCATCGTCACGACAAAGAAAGGAATACCTATGCCCAGCAACGTCGACAGCGTGAAGTGCGGAGCGATAAATTCCGGCTTGGCGAAGGACAGCGTTTGTTGGGTGAAATGAATGTTACCCTGTAACGCCGCGATGATCAGCCCGGCCAGCAACGTCAGAACGATCCCGTAACGCGGCAGATAGCGGCGGGTGAACAGATACACCAGGCACATGCCGGCGCTGAGTGAAAAATTGATCTGCAAGGAAGCAAAGGCATCTAACCCGAAGCGGAGCAATATGCCGGCCAGCATCGCTGCCGATATGGCCTGCGGGATATGATTCATCAACCTGGCAAACAGGCCGGTGACACCACACAGCAGGATCAGCCCGCTGGCAAAAATAAATACCCCGATGGCCTCATTGAGCGGGGTTCCAGGCAAGCTGGTGACCAGCAACGCGGCACCAGGCGTCGACCAGGCGGTGAGGATTGGCGTACGGTAATAGAGCGAGAGCCCCAATGAAGTGATACCCATACCTAGACCAAGCATGCTCAGCCAGCCGCCAATTTGTATCGGGCTGGCCCCTGCGGCAGCAGCGGCCTGGAAGATAATCGCTGCAGAACTGGTATAGCCGACCAGCACGGCGACAAAACCGGCAACGATGGCAGAAAAGGAGATATCACGTAATGAGAGTGCAGGACGCATAACCGCTCCCGAGTCAGTGTGCGTTATAACGTACGAATTGACGGAGCATAGCATCGTGCGTTATAGCGCACAAGGGGCTATAATCGCCGCAGGTTTATCAGGAGAACCGCTATGCAGGATCTTGCCAGCCATTTGGCGCAAACGCTGAAGTCATTACGTACGCAACGCGGTTGGAGCCTTAATCAGGCTGCCGAAAATACGGGCGTCAGCAAGGCTATGCTGGGGCAGATCGAACGGGGTGAGTCCAGCCCAACGGTGGCGACCTTATGGAAAATTGCTACCGGGTTTAACGTGGCTTTCTCTGCCTTTCTGGAAACGGCGCCGCTGCAACCGGCGGCTATGCTGCATCGTTATGGCGAGTTGCCAATCTTCAATCAAGACAATGCCGACATGCGTGTGGTGCCGCTGTTCCCATTCGACCGCCAACTGGGTTTTGATATGTTTGTGATCGACTTGGCTCCTGGCGCGCTCAGTGAATCCTCGGCTCATGAGCCGGGCGTGATTGAACATGTCATTGTCATTAGTGGCCAACTGGAACTGGCGATTAATGGCGAGTGGTACAGCCTTGCCAGCGGCGAAGCCATGCGTTTCCAGGCGGATTGCCCACATGCGTATCATAATGCCAGCGTAGAGCCGGTACGCATTCACGACTTGATCCATTACCCACGGATTTAATCGTAGCCGTGAATTTTGACGTGCAAAAAAGGGTGCTCACGGAACGTCTCCCAGCAAGTTACGGACGGGGCGCACCCCATCCGTGGAATCGCCTTACCGCTGTTTCAGGCAAGACAGAATGGCGGCAATTTCCGTTGTTCCTTGCCTGACACGTAACTCACACAGCGAATCACGTGTTATCCAGGTGAATGCGATCAGCGTCACACAGATAACGATCAGGCATAAAACCAGCAGTTTTTGCGGCATTCTTAACCTCCTTGTCCCTTGATTTTGGGATTTTAAGAGGCTAACCTCACCTTGCTTAGGAGTGAGATCGGCCTCGGATTGATGTAAATCGGTCCGGGGCTTTTCTCTTTCCATCCTTTACCAAATGCTCCAGACGGAAAGATCCAGAGCACCCACCTGCAGTCTACTTAATACCCATGCTGTTGAATGCACTCGATTGTTCAGATAGCGAAGCGTTTCGCAATTTTTCTGTGCACCATAAAAAAACGCCGAAGCTAGGCTCCGGCGTTTTTGAGGTCAGGTTACAGCAGAGATTAGAGAGCTGCAGCTTTCGCTTTGGCTGCCGTATCTTCTGCGGTATCCAGCGTCATGCGGTACAGCTTCGGTGCGGTCAGCATCATCAGCACGGCGATCACCGCCGTGGCGATACCAATCTGCATAAACACGTGGCTATAGATAGCCAAAGAAGCATGCGCATCGTTAATGTCGCTTGGGACGGCGGTCAGACCCGCGACCTTACCGGCGATCAGCGCGGCGGCGGCGGTGGTCAGGAACCAGGAGCCCATGATAAAGCCCATCAGGCGCTGTGGCACCAACTGAGCCACCATAGCCAGGCCCAGACCAGAGATCATCAGCTCACCGATACTCTGCAGCGCATAGCTCAAGATTAGCCAGTTAACGGACACGATGCCCTGGTCGTTGGCGAAGCTTGCGCCCCACGGCAGCACCAGGAACGCCCCGGAGCACAGGATCATGCCGAAGGCAAACTTGTGCGGCATCGGCAGACGATCGCCCATCTTGTTATACAGCGCAGCGAGAATAGGGCTGGCCATCATGATCCAGAACGGGTTCAGTGCCTGATACTGCTCCGGTTCAAACGCGATCCCCAGAATATTGTGCTCAACGTTGTGGATAGCAAAGAAGTTCAGTGAGGTTGGCATCTGGCTGTACAACACGAAGAACACCACCGCTTCGAGCATCAGCAGGAAGGCCACGATCATTTTACGACGTGCTGCGCCGTGCAAGGCGAAGGTTTCCTTGGCGAACACGATGACGATACCCACAGAGATGATAGCCAGTGCCCAGCGCGCGATAATCTGGTTGTGCAGCAACCAGCTGGAAACCGCGATCAGTGCTACCACACCAACGATCACCATCAGCAGTTTTTTGACCTGCAGGGGCTTAAAGTCAGGTTTTGAACCGTATTGCTTAACCCAGCCGTGGCACATCATAAAGTTGACCAGGGTGATCAACATCCCCACCACGCTCAGTGAGAAGGCGACGCTCCAGCCATATTTGGCCGCAAGCCACGGGGTTGCCAGCATGGAGAAGAATGAACCGATGTTGACGGACATATAGTACATGGTAAATGCACCGTCCAAACGCGGATCGTCTTTCTCATAGCAGGTAGACAGCAGGGAAGAAGGGTTGGCTTTAAACAGACCGCTACCCACGGCGATGGTGGCCATCCCCAGATAAACCCAGAAGATATCATGACCAGAATAGGCCACCATGGCGTAACCGGCGGCCAGCACGATGGCCCCCAAGACGATCACACGCTTGGAGCCGAGAACTTTATCCCCCAGCCAGCCACCAATGGCCACGAAACCGTACACCAGCGCACTGAATGAGGAGAACAGCGTAATCGAGTCGGCTTCACTCAGGCCAAGCATCTTGACCAGATAGACTGCCATGATGCCTTGCAGACCGTAGTAGCCGAAACGTTCCCAGAGTTCAATCGAGAAGATCAGGTAGAAGGCCTTAGGTTGCTTAAACGCGTTAAGGCTAATGTTGTCCGAAGAATTGTTGTTTGCAGTTGACACTGGTACCTCTGGTTTTTTCACTACCCGTATTGTCAGGACGGGAAATAGCAGAATGTGATGCAGGGCTGCACACTTCTGCATTGTTATAGGATGAATGCCGGCGGTTAATGTTCACTATCTTTGTCAACGTGGCAAGCTTTTTGACATGTTCTGTTACATATAACATAGACAACGCTATGCAACTATGTTGCAAATGTTATGCAGTATTAACGTTTGCCATTTTTAAATTTGCCGAGTTTTTGTTTTGATTAAAAGCTATCCTGAATTAATTTAGTTATATCTTCTGCTATTTAAGCCATATCCAGTCCATACCAATGCTCATGATTGATTAGGCCTTGGTTTGTTGTGCATAAATTGGGTTATGCAAAATTTCTGAAAATGGACAGATCGGTAGTGAGGTTTGTAAATGAGATGTGATCGTCAAGACGTGAGGTTAACCACAATTTTTGACTAATTTTACGGTTGAAAATATCTGAAACAGCGAGTTTGTAGGGTAATCCCGGATTCCACCAAGGTTAATGCTGCCCGATGTCACATTTTTGATAAAAAACCGGAGGGAAGAGTCGCGGACACGGATCGCCGTGCCCGGTACTCTCAATCAAGCGGATAGACCTTCTCTTTAAACTCGCACAGGTCTTCGATAATGCATGAACCGCAGCGCGGTTTACGGGCGATACAGGTATAGCGGCCATGCAGGATAAACCAGTGATGGCAGTCGACTTTAAACTCGGCGGGAACCACTTTCAGCAGCTTTTCCTCTACCTGCTCCACGTTTTTCCCTGGGGCGAAGTGGGTGCGGTTACAGACGCGGAAGATATGGGTATCAACGGCAATGGTCGGCCAACCGAAGGCCGTGTTCAACACTACATTGGCCGTTTTGCGCCCCACGCCGGGCAGGGCTTCGAGTGCTGCGCGATCTTCCGGCACTTCACCGTCATGCTTTTCCAGCAGGATACGGCAGGTTTTGATCACGTTCTCGGCTTTGCTGTTAAACAGGCCGATGGTTTTGATGTATTCTTTGACGCCGTCTACCCCTAACGCCAGCAAGGCCGCTGGCGTGTTGGCAACCGGGTAGAGCTTGGCCGTGGCCTTGTTAACGCTGACGTCGGTTGCCTGAGCGGAGAGCAGCACGGAAATCAACAGCTCAAAAGGTGTGGTATACACCAGCTCGGTGGTCGGATGCGGGTCGTTATCCCGCAAGCGGGTCAGGATCTCCAGGCGTTTCTCTTTATTCATAGCGCTTTCTCTGCGTGTCCCTGTTCCATGTTAGCTTCAACTGCCAAGGCCTTGGCTTTACGCGCCTTCATTTTTTCATCAATCAGATATTTGGTTGCCAGCATCAAGCCCAGACCGATAAAGGCACCTGGTGGCAGCATGGCCAGCAGGAAAGGGGTGTCGAAATGGACAATCTCAATGCGCAACACCTTGGCCCAACTGCCTAGCAGCAGGTCAGCGCCATCAAATAGCGTACCGTTACCAATCAGCTCGCGTAGCGAGCCCAGCACAAACATGGCACTGGTGGCACCAAGGCCGATAGCCATACCGTCGATCAATGCCAGTCCTACCGGTTTTCGCGCCGCTACTGCTTCAGCCCGGCCCACCACGATGCAGTTGGTGACGATCAGTGGGATAAAAATCCCTAACGACTGATACAGGCCGAAAGCGTAGGCGTTGATCAGCATCTGCACGATACTCACTGCGGCGGCAATGATCATCACATAAATCGGAATGCGGACCTCGCTCGGGATCCAACGGCGCAGGGCGGAGATGGAACCGTTGGTAATGGTCAGCACCAGCGTGGTAGCCAGTCCAAGCCCCAAGGCGTTGGTGGCAGTTGACGTTACCGCCAGCAGCGGACACAGCCCCAATAATTGCACTAACGCAGAGTTGTTTTTCCACAACCCCTGTACGATTAACTCTTTGGCTTCACTCATTCGCTGGCTCCGCAGGCAGGCAAAGTATCCAGTTTAGGCGGCAGCGTCTCCATAAACAACGCTGTACGACGCACGGCGTTGACCACCGCTCGCGGGGTGATGGTGGCCCCAGTGAACTGATCAAACATGCCGCCGTCTTTCTTCACTGCCCAACGTTTATCATCCGGGCCGTCGATCTTTTTACCGCTGAAGAAGGTGATCCAGTCGGTGATACGTAATTCGATTTTGTCGCCCAGCCCAGGCGTTTCGTGATGTTCTATCACGCGGGTTCCCAATACCGTGCCGTTAAAATCGGCCCCGACCAGCAGTTGGATCGCCCCAGAATAACCGTCTGGCGCGGTCGTTTCCAACGCGGCTGCCACCAGTTGACCATTTTTGCGGGCCAGATACAGATGGTGCGGCGCGCCATTGCCTAAAGCCGGATCGCTGACTAGCAGGCATTCGCTCTGCATATCATTGTCATAATGTTCCGGCGGGACGACCTGGTCCAGCAACGCTTTTTGTTGCAACGCCGCCTGATGTGCAATGGTGGTTTTGGTTAACTGGTACACCACGGCGGTCAGGCCGGTGGTGACCGCGGCAAACACGGCCAGTGTGGTGCCATGCTTTCTCATGGAATTAAGCATAATGACTCCTCAACGGTGGCCATACACGCGTGGCTGCGTGTAGTGATCGATCAACGGTACGGTAATGTTGGCCAGCAGTACGGCAAAGGCTACCCCGTCGGGATAACCGCCATACACGCGGATCAGCCAGACCAGCAAGCCAACCAGGCCGCCGTATATCAGCCGACCTTTGGGCGTAGTAGAGGCACTGACCGGGTCGGTGGCAATAAAGAAAGCCCCGAGCATAGTGGCCCCGGAAAACAGATGGATCAACGGGGAAGCCTGATGGGCAGGATCCAACGTCCAGGCCAATCCTGAGCACAAGGCAATGACGGCCAACATGCTGAACGGGATTTGCCAGTGGATCAGCTTACGGCCCAGCATAAACAGGCCGCCGAGCAGGAAGCCCAGGTTAATCCACTGCCAGCCGATACCGGCCAGGGTGCCACCGAACAGCGGTTGCTGGAGCACTTGCTCGACCGAGTGGCCGCTGCGTAGGCCGGTTTTAAAACCGTCTAATGGCGTGGCCTGGCTGATGCCATCGACGCCCATCTGCAATTCGTGCAGAGTGGCCCCCTGGGCAGTGTGGCCGCTGAAAATAGCTAGCAGGGTATCTGGCAGGGTCAGGGCGGTTGCGCGCAGCTCTTCCGGCGGTAACCAACTGGTCATCTGTACCGGGAAGGAGATTAACAGCACCACGTAACCCACCATGGCCGGATTGAAAGGGTTTTGCCCAAGTCCGCCGTATAGCTGTTTGGCGATCACAATGGCGAAAAAGGTGCCGATAACGATCATCCACCAGGGAGCTAGAGGTGGCAGGCTAATGCCCAGCAACAGCGCAGTGAGCAGGGCGGAATTATCTGCCAGCCGAGCCTTGACTGGCTGTTTACGTAGCGCAAGAATGGCGGCCTCGGACCCGAGGGCGGTCACCATGGCCAGCGCGGTCTGAACAAGGTTGCCATAGCCAAAGAACCATAGCTGTGCTGCCATGCCGGGAATGCAGGCCAGCATCACCCAAAGCATGATGCGGCTGGTGCTTTGCTGGTTATGGGTAAACGGAGAGCTGGCGATGTGTAAGCCCTTGGGGGCTGCCTGTTGTACCGGCCTGAACTTCATAGAATAACTACCATTTCTTTGCCATGTTAATCAGTGCATTCACGGTGCGGGCACCGGGGGAAATTACAGCGCTGCATTCTACCTCAATCATATGCCGGGTAATACGTGCTAATCATAAGGATATTCAGCTTTTGCGGTGAGAAAAAGCCAGGCTGGGTGTAAAACGTGCAGTATGGGTTGTCATACTGATGATCGAGCTGCTATTTTTGGACTGCTTGGCGCACGGAATAACAACTTTCATATAATTAACGTAGGTTACTATCCTGAGCATTTTTGAAGTAGCGAACAATTAATAATGACTAATGAAGATATTTTATTTATTGAAGAACTGATTGAATGGGTCGAAATTCATCTGGAGACTCGGCCAAATCTGGATGAAGTTGCGCGTATCTCCGGCTACTCCAAGTGGCACCTGCAGCGCAAGTTCAAGCGAATCACCGGTATCCAGCTCGCCACCTATATTCGCTCACGCATTCTTACTCGTGCAGCGGTCGCGCTGCGTATCAGCAACCGTACGATTATCGATATCTCCGATGAGTTGGGCTTTGATTCACAGCAGACCTTTACCCGGATGTTTAAGCAACGTTTTGGCATTACGCCAAACCGCTACCGTACCATGGAAAAATGGGACGTGAAGAGCCTGATGCCGCGCTTCGACTTCGAAGCCGTGTATGAGGCAGGTTTTTATCCGGAGATACAACGGCTGACGTTACCTGATACGCACCTGGTCGGTTTCACGCGTGAGATGGAATTTGATACTGCCCAAGAGATGGCTATTTCTTCCTGTATCGCCATGAAGGGGGAAATCTTTAATGACTTCTTCAAAGGGCTGAATATGGAGTGCCACAAGGTTTACAGCATCCATTCTGCCAATGAGCGTGGCGAAGGCGAGTGTTCAGTCACGCATACCATGGCGGTGGAGCCGGAATTCAAGAAGGACATCCTTTCTGGCCACAAGATTGAAGATATTCGCTTGCCAGCGCGCGAGTACATCGCGATTACCCATCAGGGGACGGCCAAAGAGTGCGTGAAATTTATCTCTTACCTGATCTCGCACGTGATGCCAGGGCTGCGCAATGAAGTACGCGGAAGTGTTGAGATGGAGATAATCGAAGCTAAGGCGTGGAATCAGGATGCCAAACTGCGGCAGATCGATGTCAATTACACCTACCTGATTTCTATCGATTAAGTGGGGCCTTACGTTCGGCAAGACCCCATACCGCTTACTCTTTATCTACCGTAGCTAGCTGTTGTGCGGCCTTTTTAGCTTTGACTCGAGCCAGCGCTGCGGCCACGGCAGCCTTGCGCGGATCTTCCTGTTCAGCCGTTGGGATAGGTTCCTCGTCAACTAGTGGTTGAGAACGCTCTGCTTGCTGCGCCGCTTTTTTGGCTTTGACTCGGGCTAGCGCGGCAGCAACGGCAGCCTTGCGTGGATCCTCCGGCTCAGCCGTAGGGATAGGTTCCTCGTCTACTTGCGGTGGTGAAAGCTCGGCTTGCTGCGCCGCCTTTTTCGCCTTCACGCGGGCTAATGCTGCCGCTACTGCAGCCTTACGAGGATCCTCTGAAGCTACAGTTTCCGCCACGCTCTCTGCGTCTTGTGCCTGCGCCGCTTTCTTGGCTTTGACTCGAGCCAACGCCGCAGCCACGGCCGCTTTACGCGGGTCTTCCTCTTGCACCGCTGTCGCCGCAGGCATTTCGCTTGCTCGTTCGAGCTTGCGCTCTCTGGCCTGTGCCTTACGCGCTTCGCGGGCAGCTATGGCAGCGCTGTTATCCGGCTCCTGGCCACTGATAGCAATGCCAGCAGCCTCACTGTTTTTGCTGCGCACGCGAGCCAAAGCCGCCTGGACGGCATCTTGATCGCTGTCGGTCAGTTTCACCGCGGCCTTTTTATGACGCTCTTCGCGCGCCAGCTTCTCACGCTCTAAACGGGCCAGCTTGGCTTCATAACGTGCCTTGGCTTCGGCGGTACGTGCCGCTTCCTGATCCAACGCGTTAATCTCAGCCTTCTCTTGGCGATAATATTGCACCAGCGGAATATTGCTGGGGCAGACGTAGGCACAGGCACCACATTCGATACAGTCGAACAGGTTGTGCTTACGCGCCTTCTCGTGCTCTTCGCCACGGCTGAACCAGTAAAGCTGCTGCGGCAACAGCCCGGCAGGGCAGGCATCGACGCACAGGCCACAGCGGATACAGGACTGCTCTGGTTCTTGTACGGCCATTTCGTCAACCGTTGGGGCCAGTAAGCAGTTGCTGATTTTGACGATCGGCACGTCTAACGTTGGCAACGTAAAGCCCATCAGCGGGCCGCCCATTACCACCATCTGTTGGGATTGAGGTTGATAGCCGCCAAAGGCCAGCAGGTGTTGCACCGGCGTGCCGAGGCGCGCCCAGACGTTGCCTGGTCGGCTCATGGCCTCACCGGTTAAGGTGACGACACGTTCAATCAACGGCTCGCCATCGACAATCGCCCGCTTGATGGCAAAGGCGGTGCCCACGTTCTGCATCAGCACGCCGATGGTGGATGAACGCTTGCCGTGAGGCACTTCTTTGCCCGTCAGAATTTTGGTTAACTGCTTGGCACCACCGGAAGGGTATTTGGTGGGGATCACCCGCAGGGCGATGCCATCCTGCCCGCGCAAAGCGACTTTCAGAGCGGCGATGGCTTCCGGCTTGTTATCTTCGATGCCGATCAACGTCACTTTGGGTTGTAACAGGTGGCGCAGGATCTGGGTGCCTTCGATAATTTGAGCGGCCTGTTCCTGCATCAGCCGGTCGTCGGCGGTGATATAGGGCTCGCATTCGGCAGCGTTGAGGATCAGGGTTTCCACTTCTTCACGGCCACCTTGCAGCTTGCTGGCCGTTGGGAAACCCGCCCCCCCCAGTCCGGCAATCCCGGCCTGATGAATACGTTGGATCAGCTCTGCCGCATCCAGTTGGCGGTAATCGGCGACCGGCGTCAGTTCGCACCAACGATCTTCACCGTCTGGATCGATAATCACGCACAGTTCCGCCAGCCCTGAAGGATGGGCGGTAACGTGAGGTTCAATGGCGCGGATGGTGCCCGAGGTTGGTGCATGTACCGGCAAGGTGCGGCCACGGCCAAAGGTCAGTGGTTGGCCTTTCAGTACGTGGTCACCGGCTTTGACGCACAGCTCACCTTCTGGTCCCAGATGCTGTTGCAAGGGGACGATAAAAATGTCGGGCAGGGGAGCCACGCGCAGTGGCACACCGCTGGACTGGGTCTTCATTTCGGGTGGATGAATGCCACCGTCAAAATCCCAAATCCGATCTTTTTTCAAAGCGGCGAACAGATTAAACATGTTGCTCCACGGGGATCACTTGCACCGGAATGGTTTGCATATCCCATTTCCAGCTGGCGGTCGTGGTGGCGACCGGTTTCATTTCAATACAATCGGTTGGGCAGGGCGCAACACACAGATCACAGCCGGTACAGAGATCGGTAATGACAGTGTGCATGGCGCGGGTGGCACCCACGATGGCGTCAACCGGGCAAGCCTGAATGCACTTGGTGCAGCCGATGCAGTTGGCTTCGTCAATAAAGGCGACCTTACGCACCGGCTCGGCCACGGCGGCACCGCCGTCCAGCGGCTGTGGCTCGACGTTGAGTAATTCGGCCAATTTGAGCATCACCTGCTCGCCACCCGGGGCACATTTGTTGATCATCTCGCCATTGGCAACCGCTTCGGCATAGGGGCGGCAGCCGGGATAACCGCATTGGCCACATTGGCTCTGCGGCAGAATTTCGTCGATCTGTTCGGCAACCGGATCTTCTTCCACTTCAAAGCGGCGTGCGGCAAAACCCAGCACCAGGCCAAACAGCAATCCCAAGGCGCTTAATGCCGCCACCGCAATCCACAACGCAGTCATTAGAATCTCACCAGCCCGGTAAAGCCCATAAAGGCCAGAGACATCAGGCCAGCGGTGATCAAGGCGATAGAGGAACCGCGAAACGGCGCGGGCACATCAGCGACCGCCAGGCGTTCACGGATGGCGGCAAACAGCACCATCACCAATGAGAAGCCTGCGGCGGCACTAAAGCCATAAACCGCAGACTGCAGGAAGTTGTAGCCCAGGTTGACGTTGAGCAACGCCACGCCTAATACAGCGCAGTTGGTGGTGATCAGCGGCAGGAAAATCCCCAGCAGGCGATATAGAGCCGGGCTGGTTTTACGCACCACCATTTCGGTGAATTGCACCACGACGGCGATCACCAGAATAAAGGACAGCGTGCGCAGATAAACCAGATCCAACGGGATCAGGATAAAGCTGTTGATTAGCCAGGCACAGACCGAGGCCAGCGTCATCACGAATGTGGTCGCCATGCCCATGCCGATGGCACTTTCCAGTTTCTTGGAAACGCCCATAAAGGGGCACAGGCCCAGGAATTTCACCAGGACAAAGTTGTTCACCAGTACGGTGCCAACAAACAAGAGCAGGTATTCGGTCATTGCAATGCCTAAAAAAATAAAAGCCGCCTATTATCGGTAATCGGCGGCGTAACGACAACATACTAATCGCAAGGGTATTGCGCTTTTTTGCCTGTTTTGTTGAAAATTTACACAGCAGGGCGATCAAATTGTGCCTTGCCGTGGTTACTTCTCGGTGAAGGTGCCTTTCACGCGCTGGGAACGCTTAAAATAGGGCACCAGCAGGGCGGCCATCACCAACGGCCATAGCAGGCTACGCACGGCAAGCTCATCGGGCACGGGGGCAAAGGCGAACGCCTTGATTGCCAATAGCACGGTGATCAGCAACCAGACCAGGAACAGCTTTGGAAAACGTTGTGAACGCTGGCAGAACAGCCACAGCAGGTACAGCGTAAAGCACCACATCACCAGCGTAGTGATCACCGATAGATACCACTGCGTGGAGAAGGCGTGAGCATTGGTGCTCAGATACTCGCGTGATTCCGGCATAAAAATGGCCATACCGTACAGGGCCAACATCAGGCTGGCGCTGAGCAGGGTAACGATCAGATAGGCCATCGGGGCTAGCAACCAACCGCCAATGCGCGAGTATTCAGCTTGGGTCATACGAGATCCTGAGTGGTATTCCAACAAAGTAAGCGGCATAGCTTACTCAAATATGAGCCAATGCGCGAGGAGAAGGCGGTACCAACGGCAAAATGCCAGTCAGATTGCACTGACTGGCATGACATGGTTTACAAACCTCAGCCGGTTCTCATTGTAGGGGCGCTGCATGCTGCGCCCACTTAACGGCTGTTAACGTTCCGCACCGTTGCTGGCGATCAGCTTCTGGTACCAGAAGAAGCTTTTCTTACGCTGGCGTGCCAGATCCTTGTTGTGGTCAACGTAGATAAAGCCGTACTGTTTCTGGAAACCGTTGAGCCAGCTCAGTAGATCGATAAACGACCATGGATAATAACCGCGTACGTCAGCCCCCTGTTTGATAGCGTCTTCAATGGCACCAATGTGCTGGCGCAGATAGTCGATGCGATCGTCATCCACCACTTCACCGTCGATAATCGGATCTTTGGCTCCCAGACCGTTCTCGGTGATGTAGATAGGGATATCGCCGTAACGCGCCTTGATATTCATGATGCCTTCGGTGAGGCCCTGCGGATAAATTTCCCAGTCCCAATCGGTATACACGCCGTTCGGGTTGCGGACGAACTTGAACAGCCCCTTAAAGCCGAATTCGTTACCCTGCTGGTGGCCGCTGCCTTTCTCACCGGTGGTGTTGATGGTCAGATGTGACTCTTGATTATTGGCCGCGATGGTTTCACGTTTGTAATAGTTCAGGCCAATAAAGTCACAGATATTGTCGCGCAGCAGTTGTTCATCACCACGGGCGAATTGCGGCACGCCCCACAGCGCCTGAGTCTGTTCTAGCAGTTCAGCCGGATATTCCCCTTTCAGCACAGGATCGTACAGCCAGTGGGTAAAGATCCCTTCGGCCAACTGATAGGCCGCCAGATCTTCCGCTGATTGGCTGAGCGGGGTATGGGTTTGCAACACGTTGACGAAGCCGATTTGGCCGGCAATGCCGCTGGTACGGAATGCGGCTACCGCTTTAGCGTGGGCTACAAAGACGTGGTGACAGGCCTGGATCGCACGTGCCGGGTTCTGTACGCCCGGTGGGTGGCCGCCGGTGATGTAACCGAAGCCGATAAAGCACACGGTTTCATTGAAGGTAGACCACAGTTTGACGCGATCGCCGTAACGTTGGTAACACAGGCGGGCATACTCTTCAAAAGCCTCCGCAGTGCTGCGTGCTTCCCAACCGCCTTCATCTTGCAATGCCTGCGGCAGATCCCAGTGGTACAGGGTGATCATCGGTTCAATGTTGTGTTCCAACAGGGCATCAATCAGATCGCTGTAGAATTTGACCCCGGCCTCATTGATGGTGCCCCGGCCCTGTGGCAGCAGGCGCGGCCAGGAGATTGAGAACCGGTAGCTCTGCATCCCCATTTCGGCCATCAGCGCCACGTCCTCACGGAAGCGGTGATAGTGATCGACGGCAACGTCGCCGTTAGTGCCTTGGTAAGTGGTACCCGGCAGGTGGGAGAAGGTATCCCAGATGGATGGGCCTTTGCCGTCGGCATCGTGTGCGCCTTCAACCTGATACGCCGCGCTAGCCGCGCCCCAGAGGAACGCTTTCGGGAAAGCAGACATAACTATTCTCTCTATACGTTAAATATTGAGTCTAGTTTAGGTCGAGTTGAAATGAGTTTGCAACCGGTTTCTGAAACCGGTTGCAGTTTTTGCGGGAGCGTTTAGCGACGGTTGATTTGGTAGTAGGTTTCATTCCAGCGGATTTCGTTCTTGAACGCTGGTAGGGTGGTGTCGTTGTCGATCAGCAGGAATTCGATGCTGTGCATCTCGGCATACAGGCGCAGGTAGTCGGCGTTTAGTGACTGTGAGAACACCGTGTGGTGCGCACCACCTGCCAGGATCCAGGCTTCTGCGGCCGTAGCCAGGGAAGGCTGAGCGCGCCAGATCGCCCGGGCCACCGGCAGCTTAGGTAATGGTTTAGGTTGCTCAATAGTATCAACCTGATTGACCAGCAGGCGGAAACGATCGCCCATATCGATCAGGCTGGCATTCACCGCCGGGCCTGCCGGGGTAGAGAAGATCAGGCGGGCCGGGTCGGCCTTGCCACCGATGCCAAGATATTGAATATCCAGCAGTGGCTTCTGTTCTTTGGCAATGGAAGGGCAGACTTCCAGCATATGGGACCCCACCACCAAATCGTTGCCCGGCTGGAAGTTGTAGGTGTAATCCTCCATAAACGAGGTGCCGCCATTTAAGCCGCTGCCCATCACTTTCATAATGCGCAGCAGGGCCGCGGTTTTCCAGTCGCCCTCACCGGCAAAGCCGTAACCTTGCTGCATCAGGCGCTGTACCGCTAAACCTGGCAACTGCTTCATGCCGTGCAGCGTTTCAAAGTTGGTAGTGAAGGCGTGGAACTTGCCCTGTTCGAGGAAACGTTTCATGCCCAGTTCGATGGCGGCTGCATCAATCAGGTTCTGCCGTTTGGCCCCGTTAACTTTTGCTACGTCGCTCAGCTCATAGCTGGCTTCGTACTCTTCGATCAGAGCATCGATATCGCCCTTGCTCACTTCATCGATCACGCTAACCAAATCGCCGATGCCATAAGCATCCACGGAATAACCAAACTGGATCTGCGCGGCCACTTTATCGCCATCGGTCACGGCGACCTGGCGCATGTTGTCACCAAAACGCGCCACTTTCAGCTGTTGGCTTTCCTGTTTGGCGCAGGCAACACGCATCCATTGAGCGATTCGCTCCTGGGCATTTTTGTCTTGCCAGTGGCCTGCAATCACGCTGTGCTGCTGGCGCATACGGGCACCGATAAACCCGAACTCGCGGCCTCCGTGGGCGGTCTGGTTCAGGTTCATAAAGTCCATATCCATGCTGTCCCACGGAACCTCAGCATTAAATTGGGTATGGAATTGGAGCAGCGGTTTATCGAGGATAGACAGGCCGGCAATCCACATTTTGGCCGGTGAGAAAGTGTGCAGCCAGGTGATGATGCCGATGCAGTCCTGGTGATAGTTGGCATCACGGCAGACGGTGGTGATTTCGTCCGGCGTGGTGACCAGCGGTTTCAGCACCATCTTCACCGGTAAACCTGCGTCGCGGTTCAGGCTGTTCACGACCTGCTCGGCATTTTCCATCACCTGTTGCAGGGTTTTGGGGCCATAAAGATGCTGGCTGCCGATCACGAACCACACTTCACGTTGCTTAAAGATGTTCATCAAAAACTCCTGGAACTAGAGGTTTTATTGAGCCGAGGGATCTGCCACGGCGTATTAATTTTTGGTGATTGCGGCAAAGCGCGGCTCTGCGGCCTGGCACCACTGTTGATAGCGTTCATAAAGTTGTTGGTAACGCGCGACGTTTGCGGGATCGGGCTGCAAAGTACGTTCAATACTGCAAGCCATATGCTGCTGAGCTTGCGGAACGTCGCTGAAATGCCCGGCGGCTACGGCGGCGAAGATGGCTGCACCCAACGCGCAGCACTGGTCGGAGGCGACAATCTGTAGCGGACGATCCATCACATCGGCGCAAACCTGCATAATCACCGGTGACTTGCGGGCAATACCGCCCAAAGCCAGCACGTTATCGACGGGAATGTCCTGCTGTTCGAAGCACTCCATGATGGCGCGGGCGCCAAATGCCGTTGCGGCGATAAAGCCACCAAACAGCGTGGGCGCATCGGTGCCGAGATTGAGATCGGTGATCACTCCTTTCAGGCGCTGGTTGGCGTAGGGGGTGCGGCGGCCATTGAACCAGTCCAATACCACTGGCAGATGGTCAAGAGACGGGTTTTTGGCCCAGGCGGCGGTCAGGGCGGCCAGCATGTCATGCTCGATTTGTTGCAGCTGTGTCTGGAGTTGCGGTTGCGTCTTGGCGGCTTCACGCAGTGGCCAGCTCAGCAGGCGGCTGAACCAGGCGTACATATCGCCAAAAGCGGATTGTCCGGCCTCCATCCCGATGGTTTGCGGCACCACGCTGCCGTCCACCTGGCCGCAGATGCCGCTGATGGCGCGATCGCCCACGCGCTCACGATCGGCGATCAGAATGTCGCAGGTCGATGTGCCAATCACCTTCACCAGCGTATAAGGCTGCGCTCCGGCTCCCACTGCCCCCATATGACAGTCAAAGGCGCCACCGGACAGCACCACGCTTTCTGATAGCCCAAGCCGTGTGGCCCACTCTTTGCTCAGCGTCCCTACCGGCAAATCGGCAGTGTAGGATCCGTTGAACAGTGGATAGGGCAAATCTTCCACCAGCATCGGATCCAAGGCCGCAAAGAAGGCTTTCGGTGGCAAACCGTCCCAATCCGGATGCCACAGCGTTTTATGCCCAACGCTGCAACGTCCGCGCTTTAACCGATCCGGTGCAGTAGTGCCAGAAAGCAGTGCCGGTACCCAGTCGCATAGCTCAACCCAAGAGGCGGCTGCGTGGCGTACCGCCTCGTCCTGGCGTGAAACGTGCAAGATTTTGGCCCAGAACCACTCAGAGGAATAAACGCCGCCGATATAGCGCGAATAATCGGGGAAATCACCACGGCGACAAAGCTGGTTAATTTCCTCCGCCTCCTCGATGGCGGTGTGGTCTTTCCACAACACAAACATGGCGTTGGGATTGCTGGCAAACTCTGGCCGCAACGCCAACACGTCGCCATATTCATCAATCGGGGCGGGAGTGGAGCCGGTGGAATCAACCCCAATCCCGACCACGCTCTGCCGCTGTTCCTGGCTCATGCGCTGCACTACGGCGACGATGGCTTGCTCCATGGCTTCGATATAGTCGAGTGGATGGTGGCGGAACTGGTTCTGCGCGGCATTACAGAAATCACCACGCTGCCAGCGAGGGTAGTAGACCACCTCGGTATCCAGTTCGTTACCGTTTTGACAGTCGACAGCCAGTACCCGCACTGAATCGCTGCCGAAGTCTAATCCCAGGGCAATAGCACCTGCCGTCATGATGCGGACTCCTTACTTGTTAGGTTGAGATTAACGATAGGAGCGGGACGGGGAGGCAGGTGAGGAAGCATTGGCTGGAAGTATGCACTTTTCTGCTTGCTACAGTGATTTTGTGATGGGGGTCAAAAGTTATCACTTGGTTAAATTTGCTAAATGTATGCACATATCTGCTGTTATCTCGGGATGTGATAGCGCTCTACATTTAACTAACAAATACCGGCTAAAACTGTTTGCGTCTTACCTGAGTCGACGGCAAGAAGCGAGATGCAAGGCCATTGCCGTGACAGGATCTCATAATGATAACGTTTTCACGGCGGCCCGATTTTTCTGCCGATGAAAGCAAAACAGCGGAGAGTACCATGCATAAATTCACTAAGGCGTTGGCAGTGATCGGTCTGACGGCGGTTATGTCACATTCAGCTATCGCAGAGACCATGAAACTGGGTTTTTTGGTTAAACAGCCAGAAGAGCCCTGGTTCCAGACTGAATGGAAATTTGCCGACAAGGCGGGTAAAGACCTGGGGTTTGAAGTGATCAAGATTGCCGTGCCGGACGGCGAGAAAACCCTCAATGCCATCGACAGCCTGGCGGCCAGCGGGGCCAAGGGATTTGTTATCTGCACCCCAGACCCAAAACTCGGCTCGGCGATTGTCGCCAAGGCACGCAGCTACGACCTGAAAGTGATCGCGGTTGACGACCAGTTTGTTAATGCCAAAGGCAAGCCGATGGAGAGTGTGCCGCTAGTGATGATGGCGGCCACTAAGATAGGTGAGCGCCAAGGTGCCGAGCTGTGGAAAGAGATGAACAAGCGTGGCTGGAAAGTGGCAGAGACCGGCGTAATGGCGATCACCTCCGATGAACTGGACACGGCACGCCGCCGTACCGGTGGCTCGATGGATGCATTGAAAACCGCGGGTTTCCCAGAACAGCAAATCTACAAGGTACCGACCAAATCCAACGATATCCCAGGGGCGTTTGATGCCGCCAACTCGATGCTGGTGCAGCATCCTGAAGTGAAAAACTGGCTGATCGTCGGGATGAACGACAACACCGTACTGGGCGGCGTGCGTGCCACCGAAGGTCAGGGCTTTAAAGCGCCTAACGTGATCGGCATTGGTATCAACGGCGTTGACGCGGTAAGCGAGCTTTCCAAGAAACAGGCAACCGGCTTCTACGGTTCACTGCTGCCAAGCCCGGATATTCATGGCTACAAGAGCATTCAGATGCTGCATGACTGGGTAGAGAAAGGCGTGGAACCAGAGAAATTCACCGAAGTGACCGACGTGGTGCTGATCACCCGCGACAACTTCCAGGTGGAACTGCAGAAAAAAGGCCTGATGTAAGGAGCGTGCCGCCTGTACCAAGCGGGCGGCCATTTATCGCACTCATTGAGGAAAGCACTATGACTGCCGTCACGCCCTATCTGGCTTTTAAAGGCATCGGTAAAAGCTTCCCTGGCGTCAAAGCGCTGGATGATATCAGTTTCAACTGTCAGGCCGGGCAGATCCACGCCCTGATGGGGGAAAACGGCGCCGGGAAATCGACGCTGCTGAAAATCCTCAGCGGCAATTACGCCCCAAGCAAAGGGGAGATCCACCTCCAGGGGCAAGCCGTACAGTTTGCCAATACCACCGACGCGCTGAACGCCGGCGTGGCGATTATCTACCAGGAACTGCATCTGGTACCGGAAATGACCGTGGCAGAGAACATTTACCTTGGCCAGTTGCCGACCAAACATGGCCTGGTGGATCGTAAACTGCTGCGTTATGAGTCCCGCTTACAGCTGGAACACCTCGGTTTGGACATCGATCCGGATACTCCGTTGAAGTACCTGTCGATTGGTCAATGGCAGATGGTGGAGATTGCCAAGGCTCTGGCGCGTAACGCCAAAGTGATTGCGTTTGATGAGCCGACCAGTTCGTTGTCGGCACGTGAAATTGAGCAACTGTTCCGGGTGATCCGCGAGCTGCGGGCTGAAGGGCGAGTGATCCTGTATGTCTCACACCGGATGGAGGAAATCTTTGCGCTGAGTGACGCCATCACCGTGTTTAAGGATGGCCGCTATGTACGTACCTTCGACGATATGCAGCAGGTCAACAATGAAGTGCTGGTGCAGGCGATGGTGGGTCGCGATCTTGGCGATGTTTATGGCTACCAGCCACGCGAGTTGGGAGAAGTGCGGTTGCAGCTTACCGATCTGCAGGCCGTCGGGGTGAAAACGCCTATCAGCCTCAACGTACGCGCTGGCGAAATTGTTGGCCTGTTTGGTCTGGTGGGTGCAGGGCGCAGCGAATTGATGAAAGGGATTTTTGGCGCTACGCGGTTCACTGCGGGCCAATTGATGCTCGATGGCAAGCGGCTTGATGTCCGTTCACCGATCGATGCTATCCGTGCAGGCGTAATGCTGTGCCCGGAAGATCGTAAGGCCGACGGCATCATTCCGGTGCACTCGGTGCGCGACAATATCAACATCAGCGCACGCCGCAAAAGCATCAAGGCGGGCTGCCTGATTGATAACGCCTGGGAAACCAGCAATGCCGATCACCACATCCGCGCGCTGAATATCAAAACCCCCACTGCCGAACAGCTGATCATGAACCTCTCCGGTGGCAATCAACAGAAGGCGATCCTGGGCCGCTGGCTGTCGGAAGAGATGAAGGTGATCCTGCTGGATGAGCCGACACGCGGTATCGACGTTGGCGCAAAACACGAAATCTACCACGTGATTTATCAGCTGGCGCAGCAGGGCATTGCGGTGCTGTTCGCCTCCAGCGATTTGCCCGAAGTGCTGGGGCTGGCGGATCGCATCATCGTGATGCGTGAAGGGGCGATCTCTGGCGAGTTGACCCATAGCGAGGCCACTGAGGAAAAAGCCCTCAGCCTGGCGATGTTACGTACCCCCGATATTGCTGCGGCGATAGCCTGATTGTGAAGGAGCAAGAGATGTCGAGCATGACAACCAATTCTGTGAAAAACCGCGGTGGCCTTGGGTTGGCGCGTATCTGGGACAGCTATGGCATGCTGGTGGTATTCGCCGTGCTGTTTGTCGCCTGCGTTGCGTTCGTGCCGAATTTTGGCAGTTTTATCAATATGAAAGGCCTGGGGCTAGCGATCTCCATGTCCGGGATGGTGGCGTGTGGCATGCTGTTTTGTCTGGCCTCAGGTGATTTTGACCTGTCGGTGGCGTCGGTTATCGCCTGTGCGGGTGTCACCGCGGCGGTGGTGATCAACATGACCGAGAGCCTGTGGATCGGCGTGGCTGCCGGTTTGCTGTTAGGTGTGCTCTCTGGGCTGATCAATGGTTTTGTGATCGCCCGGCTGAAGATTAACGCGCTGATCACCACGTTGGCCACCATGCAAATCTTCCGCGGCTTGGCCTATATCATTTCCGATGGGAAAGCGGTGGGGATCGAAGATGAGCGGTTCTTTGCGCTCGGCTATGCCAACTGGTGGGGGCTGCCTGCACCGATTTGGATCACTATCGGCTGTCTTATCCTGTTTGGTTTCCTGCTCAATAAAACCACCTTTGGCCGTAATACCCTGGCTATCGGTGGCAACGAGGAGGCGGCTCGTCTGGCCGGGGTGCCGGTAGTGCGTACCAAGATCATCATCTTTGTGCTTTCCGGACTGGTATCTGCCGCTGCGGGCATTATTCTGGCTTCGCGTATGACCAGCGGCCAGCCGATGACCTCCATCGGTTATGAGCTGATCGTGATCTCCGCCTGCGTGCTGGGGGGCGTTTCGCTCAAAGGCGGCATCGGCAAAATTTCCTACGTTATCGCCGGGATCCTGATCCTGGGTACGGTGGAGAACGCCATGAACCTGCTGAACATCTCGCCGTTCTCGCAGTATGTGGTGCGCGGCGTGATCCTACTGGCCGCGGTGATTTTTGACCGCTACAAGCAACAAGCGAAGAGCAGGGCGTGAAGACCCATCACAATTTTGCGATTGCTATGAGCAGCATTTTGCCGAATGGATAAACTTGCTATAGGTGGATAGTGTTTTGTCGTTTATTCAGCAATCTCTATTTTCCCCTCACCCCAACCCTCTCCCCAAAGGAGAGGGAGCTGCACGGAGCGCGTGGTTGGCCCGTGCAGCTTCGGTAAGTAGGTAGTAAGAGGAAAGGCAGGTATTACACAGAAAAATCAACGAACTCGATCGGTTCCCTCTCCCTGTGGGAGAGGGTTAGGGTGAGGGAAGCAGACCACTCATCTTGCCAAGTTTTGGGATAAAGAAACGACACATTCGGAGGCCAGATGTATCATCGCATGGTTCAGGAACCCCAACCGAACCCGCTGTTGCCGGGTTACACCTTTAACGCCTACCTGGTTGCCGGGCTGACGCCGATTATGGCGGACGGGCCGCTGGATTTCTTTATCGACCGCCCCGGCGGCATGAAGGGCTACATCCTCAATCTGACCATTAAAGGCCAGGGCAAGGTGTTTGACGGTGAGGAAACGTTTTACTGTAACCCCGGCGATCTCCTGCTGTTTCCGCCCAAGGCGGCGCATAACTATGGCCGATCACCGGATAGTGACTGCTGGTATCACCGTTGGGTGTATTTCCGCCCGCGGGCCTATTGGGCCGACTGGCTGGAATGGCACAGCAAGGCGCATCAGGTGGGGCGTCTGACGTTGCCCAACAACCCGTTGCTGACCGAATTTGACCGTCTGTTTGCCAACATTGAGCAGACCCAACGCTCCGGCCGCCGTTTTGCCGAAGAAATTGGCATGAACCTGCTGGAACGGCTGTTGCTGCGCGCGATGGAGGAGGATCCCCTCAGCCCACAGAAGATTATGGACCCACGGGTGATTGAGGCTTGCCAGTTCATTACCGGCAATCTGGCAGGGGAGCTGCGTATCGATGAGGTGGCCCGCCACGTTTGTCTTTCGCCATCGCGGCTGGCACATCTGTTCCGTGACCAGGTCGGGATAAATATCTTGCGCTGGCGTGAAGATCAGCGAGTGATCCGCGCCAAATTGCTGCTGCAAACTACCCAGGAATCGATTGCCACCATTGGCCGGGTGGTTGGCTATGACGATCAACTCTATTTTTCCCGGGTGTTTCGTAAGCGAGTTGGCGTCAGCCCCAGCGATTTTCGCCGCCGTAGCCTGGAGATCAACTACCCGGTGAACCATTCCCGGGATCGGCCACTGATTGCCGCATCCCGTTAATCGGCCAACGGATACGATCGTTGTTGGGGGCGCCACGTGCAGCGCCCGCTTTGTTGTATTGCCCGTTTATTATCGATTTGCATTTAGCTCTTGTTCCAGCCCGCATGATGGTGTCAAATCGCATCAATCCCTACTTCATTTTTCTAGCGGCAACACTCAGGGGTAGCTTTCTTGCCCCAACTTACACGGACGTAGCATTTCATCTGCCTGGAATTGATGCGTATATCGCCCTGTATGAGGAAACAAGATGTCTGAAACAATCCGCGTTGGCCTGGTGGGCTATGGTTACGCCAGCAAGACCTTTCATGCTCCGCTGATCGCAGGAACCCCTGGCATGGAGTTGGCTGCCGTTTCCAGCAGCGACGCCGGTAAAGTCCACGCTGACTGGCCGATGATGACGGTGGTCAGCGACCCGCAGGCGCTGTTTAACGATCCCTCGATTGACCTGATTGTCATTCCAACCCCGAACGATACCCATTTCCCGCTGGCGCAACAGGCGATGGCGGCGGGCAAAAATGTGGTGGTGGATAAACCGTTTACCGTGACACTGTCACAGGCGCAGCAGCTACAACAGCAGGCTGCTCAGAGTGGACAACTGCTTTCAGTGTTTCATAACCGCCGCTGGGACAGCGATTTCCTGACCTTAAAAGCCTTGCTAAAAGACGGCGCGTTAGGAGAAGTGGTCTATTTTGAATCCCATTTCGATCGTTTCCGCCCGGAAGTCCGCCAGCGCTGGCGTGAGCAAGGTGGGGCTGGCAGCGGTATTTGGTACGATCTGGGGCCGCATCTGATCGACCAGGCGTTGCAGCTGTTTGGCAAGCCACAAACGCTTTTTGTCGATCTCGGCGAGCTACGCCCGGGTTCACAATCGGTAGATTACTTCCATGCGGTGCTCAATTACGGCCATCGGCGTGTGGTGCTGCATGGCACGGTGCTGGCCGCGGCAGAAACTGCTCGTTACATTGTGCACGGCACGCAGGGCAGCTTTATCAAATATGGTCTGGATCCGCAGGAAGACCGCCTGAAAGCCGGTGAGCGTTTGCCGCAGGCCGACTGGGGTTACGACATGCGCGACGGAGTAGTGACGTTGTCACGTGATGGCATGTTGGCCGAACAGCCGCTATTGACCATTCCGGGCAATTATCCGGCCTATTACGCCGCCATTCGTGACGCAATTTCCGGTGCCGGTACCAACCCAGTTCCGGCCAGCGAGGCGATACAGGTTATGGAAATGATCGAGCTGGGCATTGAGTCGGCCAAACAGCACAAAGCGCTACCGGTCAGCTAATATCAATAACAACAGTAGGGTTCAGAGCGCTTCTGAACCCTTTTTACGTATTAAATAGCAAGGAATTTTGCAGGATGTCCTGGTTACAACGTCTACGTATCGACAAGTTTTTACTGGTACTGCTGATGGTGGTGCTGTTGGCCTCATTGCTACCCTGTGAAGGGATTTGGCAGACTTTCTTCGAACATTTAACTACCGCCGCGATAGCCTTGTTGTTCTTCATGCACGGGGCGAAACTCTCCCGTGAGGCGATCGTTGCCGGCATGAGCCACTGGAAGCTGCACCTGGTGGTGTTTCTCAGTACCTTTGCGCTCTTCCCCTTGTTAGGGTTGTCGATGAACCTGCTGGTGCCGGGCTTGATGACGCCCACCGTTTATCTGGGTTTCCTCTATCTGTGTGCTTTGCCTGCCACGGTTCAATCGGCAATCGCCTTCACCTCCGCAGCAGGAGGGAACGTGGCGGCGGCGATCTGCAGCGCTTCGGCATCCAGCATTCTTGGGGTATTCCTGTCTCCGCTGCTGGTGGGGGCATTGATGCATACGCAAGGAGGCAATACTGACGTACTGCATGCCATTGGCTCGATTATTCTGCAACTGATGGTGCCGTTTGTTATTGGCCATCTGGCGCGTCCGCTGATTGGCAAATGGATCGATCGCCATCGCAAACTGATTAACCTCACCGACCGTTCCTCGATCCTGCTGGTGGTCTATACCGCGTTCAGCGCGGCGGTGGTTGAGGGGATTTGGCACACCATTGACGGCTGGTCGCTGCTGACGATCCTGGTGATGTCGCTGGTGCTGTTGGCGGTGGTACTGGTTATCAACACCTATGCCGCACGTTGGCTGGGCTTTGATACCGCTGATGAGATCACTATCGTGTTTTGTGGTTCGAAAAAGAGCCTGGCCAACGGCATTCCGATGGCCAACGTGCTATTTCCTGCTGCCGCCGTTGGGGCGATGGTATTACCGTTGATGATTTTCCATCAGGTACAGTTGATGGTATGTGCGGTGCTGGCACAGCGCTATGCGCGTAAAACAGCCCAGCAGCGTGAAGTAGCCATAACTAAATAACAAGGACGTAGCATGAGCAAGGTAGTCGAGATTTTGCAATACCGTTTACAAGCGGGTAGCGGCGAGCGTTTTCACCACATCATGCAGCATGACAGCGTGCCGCTGCATAAGGCCGCAGGGATCACTGTGCTGGAGTACGGTGTCTCGCTACACGATCCCGATGCCTATTACCTGCTGCGGCAGTTTGACGGCATGGCGGAAATGGAACAGGTATTGCAGGATTTCTACCGCAGCCAAGCTTGGTTGGAGGGGCCACGTACGGAGATTGTGGCCTTGATTGAGGAGAGTCACCGGGTGGTACTGCCGTATCAGCCCTGACATGCCGTGGGTTGTGGGCTTAACGGAATTGTCCGGTCGGGGATTTGGCACTGGTGGATATCGGGATCGGTACCGTCCCCAACTGGCAAACGGATTTCAGACTTTGGATAAATCTCTTATTTTCTCTGCATGAGCTTTGCGGTATCTGCAAAGCCATTATCTGATTTAATGGTATTCCACTATTGTCACCAGTAAATAAAATAAAAACGGGTTATTTACTATTTGGGTGATAAAATGAAAAATAAAACCAATATATTAATCACAGGGGCAACTGGATTTGTCGGGGCCTACTTGCTTCATGATTTACTTGCCGATGTTTCCGTTGGTAAGATATATATATTATGTCGAAATATTCAGCCGAATAATGAAAGGCAGAGACTGATTGATGCATACCATAAGTTCTCAATTGATAGCTTGGATGTACTGGTCTATACCAAAAACATCCATATGATAGAAGGAGATATCACGCAACCATCTCTTGGTATCAACAAAGTGCATTATAAAGAACTCTGCAAAGAAGTTGATGTTATCTATCATATTGCTGCTCGTGTCAATCACATAAGATCTTATGAAGCCCTCAAGAGTGCCAATGTTGATAGCCTCGCTGATATTATTTCGATGGCGCGGACAGGAAAAACAAAGATAGTCAACTTTGTATCAACATTGGGTTCTGCAGCTAAAAAAGACACACAGGGTTTTTATGTTGAGGAACTTCCTGATCGCACACCTTGGCATTCAGATATGGGGTATTTACTGTCAAAGTGGGAAGCTGAAAAGTTACTTTCTTGCTTCCAGAATGAAGGGGGCAAAGCCAACCTATTCCGCCTTGGTTACATCTCCGGCCACAGCAAAACTGGTGCTGCGCTATTTGCTAATAATCAATTTATGTTGTTTGTAAAAAGTTGTATTCAATTAGGATATGCACCTGAACTTGCACGAACAATTAATTTTACCCCAATCGACTATACGGCAGCCTTAATGAGCCAGCTAAAATATAGATGTCAAGGTGGAGAAGTGTTAAATCTTTTTAATTACAATGGGCTAATTCATTGGAATGGTATTGTAAACTGGCTGAATGCCAGAGGGTACAATATTAAAATCATACCTTTTTATGAATGGCAGAGTAAGCTGCTAGCGGATAATGATGAAAATGCATTGTACAAGTTCCTACCTCTTTATGGTTCTGAAGGCGCACACGACAAAATATTACGATTTGGCCGGGAAATTGAAAGGTTCCGCTACAAAGAAGTCAAGGAGGCCACCGAATCAGCCAGATATGTGTTGCCTTCACTGAAGTATGAACTTCTTGATCGTTATCTCGGTTACTTACAGGAACAAAAATTCTTGCCTGTTCCCCCAGGGAGGTAGGGCTCATTTTAATTCTACTGAAGCAGTTAATGATAATGGTGAATTTACTATGATAGATACAAGGGTTTACTTTTCGTTAGCCTGTTTGTGTGCTCTGTCTGTGGCGAATATTTATTATAACCAACCGTTACTGGCGTTATTTTCCAGGGAATTCAGCGCAGATGCCAAGACGGTAGGCTCAATTGCGATGGTTGTTCAGTTATCTTACGCTGCAGGATTGGTCTTTTTTGTCCCCTTGGGCGATCGCGTTGTGCGGCGGAGACTGCTGGGTATTTTACTGGGGATTAATGCCGCTGCCTCACTGTTCGCTGCTATGGCTCAAGATATTGCACAACTACTGATAAGTCATATCGCCATTGGTATGACCGCAGTAGGTGCACAAATAATTATTCCAATGGCGACTTTGTTGGCGCCCCCAGAACAGCGGGGGCGGGCTGTCGGAATAGTGATGAGTGGACTGATGGCTGGAGTGCTGTTTGCTCGTATCCTTTCAGGCGTTATTGGCGAGCACTGGGGATGGCGTGCTATGTACATCATAGCAGCGGCCATCAATGCGATAATGATCGCGATAATCTATCGCTTTCTGCCTCATAACTGCCCATCAAAAAATCCGATGCCTTACCGGCAGTTAATCGTATCGCTCTTAACCTATTTCCGGCAAGAGAGCGAGTTACGCAAAGCCTGTCTGTCTGGAGCCTTACTGTTTGGCTCTTTCAGTGCACTATGGGGGGCTTTGGCTTTGCTTCTGTCTCGTCCTCCTTATCATTTCGGTAGTGATATTGTTGGAGCTTTCGGTTTTGCTGGAATCGCAGGGATCCTGATGACACCGATCATCGGTAATTTGGCGGACAGATACACGCCACAGACGATTGTTTTTTTAGGCAGCCTCTGCGCTATAGTCGGTTTTTTACTGTTGGCAATGTCAGGACACTATTTGACCGCACTCATCATCAGCGTCATTTTTCTAGATGTTGGGGGACGTGCAGGCCTGGTTGGCAATCAGTTACGCGCTCTGGCATTGTCAGAAGCTGCCCGCAGTCGGCTCAATACTGTTTTTATGTTTTGCTATTTTCTCGGCGGAGCCTTTGGCACAAGTATAGGCGCAGAGCTAAGCCTGCGATTTGGATGGTTTGGCATTGCGTTGCTTGGCGTTATCACTTCCCTGATCGTCATGTTCTTAAACTTCACAGGTATGTTGTCTTTGTTCCGTCGACCGTCTCCCCCTTCTTCATAACATGAGGATTATTTCTAAGGTTTCCCCAATTCGTTGGCCAGGTGTTTATGTAGTGCCTGAAGAAACACTGTCAACCTAGGGGAAATTTTTGGTTCGGCACGTAAGAGGTGGATTTCCTGAGTCTGCCGCTGAGGATCATCAAAGACTTTCACGAGTCGTCCTGCGTTGATATCAGTACCGACCACCCAGTTAGGAAGGAATGCAATACCTAATCCATGGACAGCCGAATTGCGCAGTGCATCAAAATCATTGCAGCGTAGATAGATATGATGCTTCCTCTCGGGATCCTGATAGATCACTCTCCGCCAACATATCGAATAGGGATCCTGAAATTTATCTAGCAGATGATGCCCTTCAAGTTCATCAAGCCCGCTTGGATGACCATGGTTTTGCAGATAAAACGGGCTTGCACATGCTATCCAATACTGGTCTGCAATATGCGTGGCATACAGAGCGCTGTCTTTTAGGGGGCCAATTCTGATGACGGCATCAAGCCGTTCGATCGATGGATTGGTCAACCGTTCAGTTAAATCCAGCGCAAGATCAATATCAGGGAAATTTTTCTTGAACTCAGCTAGCCATGGGAATATATGAAGTTTGGCGAAGGTAGGCAAACAGCTAACACGTAAAATTCCTTTCAGCCCTGTATTCATTGAGCCAATTTCACTATACATATCACTGAGAGCATCAAGAATTTTTATTGATCGAAGATATAAGGCCTCTCCGGCATCGGTAAGCATTAGACCACGGGGCGAACGGATAAATAACTTTATCCCCATTACATCTTCAAGCCTGTTTATTTTGCGCATGATCGAGGATGGGTTCACCCCGTGCCTGCGTGCAACAGAAGAAAATGAACCATTTCTGGCAATATCAATAAATAGCGATAAGTTTTCCGTATATCTGTACAAATCCATATGCGCACCATTTATAACTTTAGTTTCTGACGTCTATACTGTTGAGGATAAATGACGAGTTCAAAAATCAACCATAGCACATTTTATTCTGGGGCTATAGTCTGATACTTATGGAGCGAAAACTCATGATTACTGAGTTTTGCGTTTTGAGATGGAAATATCCAGAACGGCCAAGACAAGATCCTGAGAGCAGACCCAACGGCCAGTGCCGCTGAGCCTGCAGCAAGGGATCAGCCAAGCACTTTCGCGCGTAGCGCCTGTTTTTCCTGCTCGCTGAGGAAGGCCATCTTCAGGCCGTTTTCCTGGGCGGTGCGGATTTCTTGCGGCGTTAATCCGGCCTGCGGCGCCGCTACGCGGTATTCGTGTTCAATCTCAATGCCTTGCACAGCTGGATCGTCGGTATTGAGGGAAGCTACCACGCCATGGCGCAGGAAGGTGGCCAGCGGATGTTGTGCCAACGAAGCTACGGTGCTGGTTTGAATATTTGAAGTCAGGCACGACTCAATGCCGATCCCATGCTGCGCCAGATAATCCATCAGTGCTGGATCCTCCACCGCTTTAACCCCGTGCCCAATGCGCTCTGCACCCAACTCACGGATCGCCTGCCAGATGCTTTCTGGACCAGCGGCTTCACCGGCATGAACGGTAATGCGCAGGCCAGCGTCACGTGCACGGTTGAAATGGCTAAGGAACAGGCTGCCAGGGAAGCCTAGCTCATCGCCAGCTAGATCCAACGCGGTGATGCCGTCGCGATGGGTCAGTAGGGCGTCTAGCTCTTGCAGGCAGGCCGCTTCGCCGAAGGTACGGCTCATGATGCCAATCAGGCGTACGTCAATATCGCGGTCGCGGCAACCAGAGCGAATGCCGTCAATCACCGCTTCCACCACGCCAGCCACCGGTAACTGGTGCTTCATCGCCATGTAGTAGGGGGAGAAACGCAGCTCGGCGTAGTGCAACCCGGCATTTGCCGCATCTTCCACGTTTTCATAAGCCACGCGACGGCAGGCATCCAGATCGCCCAGCACCGCGACTCCCCAGTCAAGCTTTTGCAAAAAGCTCATCAGGTCGGGTTCGGTATGGGTGATTTGCACATGGGGAAGCAGGGCAGCCAGCTCGTTGGCTGGCAGGGCTAGGTTGAACTGGCGGCCGAGTTCAAGAATGGTTTGCGCGCGGATGTTACCGTCCAGATGACGGTGAATATCAGTAAGGGGCAAGCGGGAGTCAATCATGGCGGCACTCATTATTTTTGAATAGGTGAAGTGCAGAACAGTATAAAAACAAACGAATGAAAATAGCTATTGAGTTGCATAAAAAAGTGATAATTGTCACATTAAATCGCAAGATCGCCGTTCAGGATAAAGCGACGATGGACTCCCCCATGCGTTTTATATTTAGCCACGGTTCTTTATGGCTTGCGCTCAGGTCTTTTCCAGATCCACAGGCGCAGGGCCACGAAATGCCCGGCGCCATTCGCTTGGGCTGACGCTGAATCTCGCCTTAAAACTCTGGCGGAAAGAAATCGGCGACTGAAACCCCGCCATGTCCGACACACTTTCAATGCTGTCGTCCGTGGTTTCCAGCAATTCCTGGCTTCTTTGCAGACGCTCTGCGTTAAGCCATTCTCCCAGCGTGGTTCCGGTTGCCTTGAAAAAATGACGGGTCAACGTTCGCCGGCTCATGCTGACAAACCCGGCCAGTGAGTCGAGATCGTGCGGCTTGTCCAGATTGCGACGCAGGTAGTCCATCAACTCGTTCATTTTGCTGTCACGCGTCGATACCGGTATGGGGCGTTCAATAAACTGAGCCTGACCGCCTTCCCGGTAGGGAGGAACAACCATTCTTCGTGCCACCCGGTTGGCAACCGCAGTTCCGTAATGGTCACGGATAATATTCAGGCAGCAGTCAATGCCGGCGGCGGTGCCGGCAGAGGTAATAAGACGTTCATCACTGGTATACAGCGAGTTGCTGTCCAGATGCACGGCGGGAAATCTTTCAATAAAGTCCTGTTCGTACTCCCAGTGCGTTGCGGCGCGGTGCCGATCAAGCAAACCGGAATAGGCCAGCACGTAAGCGCCGAGACAAAGGCCCACCACTTCTGCGCCGCGCTGCCATGCGCTTATGAGCTTATCCAGCAGCGCCTGCGAGGGTCTTTCTTCAGGATGATGCCAGTAGGGCACGATAACAATGTCTGCGACATCAAGCCGCTCAAGGCCATGCTCCACATTGATGGACAGGCCAATATCAGACAGAACGATGCCCGGTTGTTCAGCACAGATTTCGACGCTGAATAAATCCGGCTGCGGCATCGACTGTCCGAAAATAATACAGGGCACTGAAAAGTGAAACGGGCTAAATCCGGCCGTGGCGATCACGGCGACCGTCAGTGTAGACATAACGTTAACCTTACCGTAAATGACAACCGCCGGATCACCGACGGCTAACATGCTGATTTTGACTGACCAAAGGATTCGTAATGGCATCCTTCCCTCAATCAGACGGCGTGATTGATCAGAACGCCATTGTTTCACCGTCTACAGGAATAAGCACTCGATCATCAATGCTGTGTTCAAGGGTGAACTCTTTTAACTCCGCGCGCGTAAGAAGGCAATGGTTAATCGATTCCATATGAGACGCCACGATGGTGGCAGTCGGCAACATCTGTAGCGTGCGCAGCGTGTCCTCTTTGCCCATGATAATCGGGCCGTAAAGGTCGTTGACAGCATAGCCGGTGTTTAGCACCACAATCTCCGGCTTGAAGCGTTGCAGGCTTCTTACATAAGGTTTAACCCAGACGGTATCACCCGCGATATAAAGTGTTTTTTCATCATGATGAGTGAAGACCAGCCCGCATGCATCACCCAGTAAATCACCCCATTGGGCATCTGCGTACAATTCGTTACTGCCGTGCTGGCCGTCCGTTTTATAAATAGTCAGACCGTCAACGAAATGATTTTCATCTTGCAGCACGCGAATGTTGCGAAAGCCCTGGGAACGGATCAGCGCCGCGTCGTTCTCATCCTGCGTGTAGATAAGCATGTCTTTGGGTACAGCCTGCTGTGCCGCCTCATCCCAGTGATCGGTGTGGGTGTGGGTCAGGATAACGGCATCAACAGCCAGTAAATGCTCTACGGCCACAGGCAAAGCAACCATGGGATTACGCAGGTGCGGGCGAGCATTCCCGGCAAAGCCATCCCAGGCTTCCTTTTCTGCCAGCATCGGGTCGATAAGAAATTTTTTACCGGAATATTCCAGCACGAGCGTAGCATTGCGGATTTGCGTTAATTTCATCGATTGCTCCAGTCATTCATCAGATATTGAGGCTAATCCATCGTGTTTGCGGTTGTCCGACAGGATGGATGCGAGTGGGCTTACTATAAAATGGGGCAGGGATAAGCCGTGACATGCTCTCGGGTCATTAGTCGATGAAATCAGGTCAATCGCAATGGTTCGGGTTTTAACGGGTAGCATGACAATGCTGAGGGGAGTTGACGCTCAATGAAAAACCAGGGGCACTATGCCCCTGGCGATATGACCTATTTTGTGTCCAGGACAAATTGCAACGCGGCGATCAGCTTATCCATCCCGGCCTCAACCTTGCTGCGCGGGCAGCCGACGTTCAGGCGCAGGAAACCACGGCCCTCTTCGCCATAGGTAAAGCCTGGCATGATGGCGACTTTCTCTCGTTCGATCAGCACCTGCTGCAATTCGCGGTCGTCAATGCCTAACGGGCGTATATCAATCCACGCCAGATAGGTGGCCTGCGGTGGCTGCCAGTTTAGCTGCGGTAACGCCTGCTTGAGCCGTTCGGCCACGTAGGTCAGGTTATCTTGCAGATAGTCGCGCAGGGCGTCTAGCCAAGGCTCGCCGTGGCGGTAGGCGGCAATATGGGCTGCAACTGCCAGCACCGCAGGGGAGGATAATCCATCGCGGCTTTTTAGTGCCTGAACGTAGCTATCCCGCGCACTATCATCGCTGATAATGCCATAGGCCCCGGTGAGCGCCGGAATGTTGAAGGTTTTAGAGCCGGAAGTCAGCAACGCCCACGGGGTGGTGGCCACCTGGCTCCATGGAGTGTGACGATGTTCTCCCCAAACCATATCCATATGGATCTCATCGCTGATCACCTTCACGTCATGGCGTTCGCACAGCTCTGCCATCTGCTCCAGTTCATGCTGTGTCCACACCTTACCAGTGGGGTTCTGTGGGCTGCACAGCAGCAGGATCTTGGTTTGTGGACGGGCCAGCAGGGCTTCCAGATGGGCCATATCGCATTGCCAATCGTTATCCACTTTGTGCAGCGGGCAAGGTAACACCTGACGCTGATTACCCAGGATCACCTTATAGAACGCATCATAGGCTGGTGTATGGGTGACCACATATTCCCCCGGAGCCGACCAGATACGCACCAGCTGCGCCACCATGTAAATCACCGAGGGGCCATAGACCGCCTTGGTCGTATCTATGGGGGCATTGAAGCGTTGTTGATACCAATGCCGCACCGCGCCAAGAAAGTCTTCATGCTGCCAGCGGCTGTAGCCCAACACGCCGTGTTGCAGACGCTGTTGCAGAGCTTCAAGAATGCAGGGGGCGGTGGCGAAATCCATATCGGAGATGGTGAAAGGCAGCAGATCTGCGGTGCCAAAACGGTCGGCGATGTAGTCCCACTGGGTGCACCAGGTACCGTGACGATCTACCGGGGTAGAAAAATCAAACATGTGAAACTCCGAACAAGGGCGCAGCAGGCTGCGCCCGGGGGGGAAGGTTATGCGTTGGCCATCAGTGATTCTAACTCATCTTTCACCGATTGCACCTGCGGGCCAATCACCACTTGCAGGTTATGGTCATTAAGGTGCACCACGCCGATAGCCCGGTTGGCTTTCAGCACCGCATCATCCACCTTGCTCATATCGTTAACTGACATACGCAGGCGGGTAATGCAGTTATCCAGCGAAACGATATTCTCTTTACCGCCCAACGCCGCCAGGATAGCAGGCACGTTATAGCCGGATTTACCCACGGCACCGACAGGGGCGCTCTGTGTAGCGGTGGTTTCCGCCTCACGGCCCGGCGTTTTAATGTTCCAGCGCTGGATAGCGAAGCGGAAGATCGCATAGTAGGCAACAAACCAGATGGCGGCCACCAACGGCACCAGATACCACTTGGTTGCGGTGCCGTGCAGGATACCGAACACCACGAAGTCGATAATGTTGCCGTCGGTGTTACCGATAGTGACGCCCAGCAAGGCCATCACGGTGAAGCCCAGACCGGTCAGAATAGCGTGGATCAGATACAGGAACGGAGCCACAAACAGGAACAGGAACTCGATCGGCTCGGTGGTACCACCGACCACACAAGCCACTACACCGGAAATCAGCAGCCCTTTGATCTTGTGACGGTTCTCCGGTTTGGCACAGTGGTACATGGCTAACGCCGCACCCGGCAGGCCACCGAGGAAGGCAGGCATTTTACCCTGGGACAGGAAGCGGGTAGCGCTTTCGGCAAAGCCGTGGGTGGTTGGACAAGAGAGCTGTGCCTGGAAGATGGTCAAGGCACCGCTGACTTCACGGCCACAAACGTCCAGCGTACCGCCCGCTTCGGTAAAGCGGATCAGCGCTACCAGAATATGGTGCAGCCCGAAGGGCAGCAGCAGACGCTCGCCGGAGCCGAAAATCATCGGCCCAAACATGCCAGCGCCGTTAATCATACGGCCCAACCCGTTAATACCTGCAGCGAACCAAGGCCAGATCAGCGGGATAATCAGGCCGCACAGGCCCAGTACCACAGTGGTGACGATTGGGACGAAGCGAGTACCCCCGAAGAACGCCAGCGCATCCGGCAGGCGGATGGTGTTGAAACGCTCGTGCAGCAGATAAACGATGATCCCGACGATCACCGCACCTAGGATACCGGTATCGATAGACTGAATGCCCAGAATGTTCTGGATGTTATTGGCTTTCAGCACCAGCGGATCGACGGTAGGCAGCACGCCTGACGTGGTCAGGTAGAAGTTGGTCGCCAGGTTCAGCACGGCAAAGCCGACAAAACCAGAGAAGGCGGCCACGCCTTTGTTCTCACGCGCCATGCCCAAAGGAATGGCAATGGCGAACATCACCGGCAGGAAGCTGAAGGCAAAGGAGCCGATCTTGCTCATCCAGGTGAACAGCAGTTGGAAAGCCGGATGACCAATGAAAGGCAGCAACGTGATCACGTCACGGCTGCTTAGTGAGCTACCGATCCCCAGCATGATGCCGCAGAATGAAAGCAGTGCGACGGGCAGCATAAATGTCTTGCCCAGGCTTTGGAAAAACTCCCAAAGCGTAATTTTTTGTTTTTTAGACGCTGGCATAACCGACGACTCCTGGCGAAAAAGCATGCAATGTTGTGTGTACCTGATTAGGTAAAAATAAGATAAAACGTTTTACCTAGTAAAAATGCGTCCCTAATCACAATTATGAACGGTCCTTTGCGGTGACAATACTTATGTGGGTAAATCGTTTTACTGCATTGAGAGATTCGGTATACCATTTGTTATCAGGGTGAAACTCGCCCTGATAGGGCATTGCAGAGGTTATAACCATCAAAAAGATCACTATCACTGACGTCGCACAGTTGGCAGGCGTATCCGTGACCACCGTTTCCCTGGTGCTGAGCGGTAAAGGGCGTATTTCTCCCACCACCATGAGCCGTGTGAATCAGGCGATCGAGCAGCTTGGCTATGTTCGCAACCGTCAGGCCGCGACGCTGCGGGGTGGCGAATCGGGGGTGGTAGGGCTGATCCTGCGTGATATCTGTGAGCCGTTTTATGCCGAGATGACCGCCGGGGTGAGTGAGGTTCTGGAAGCCAATGGCAAAGTGCTGTTTCTGACCCAAAGCGGGCGCGAAGGCAAAGGGCTGATGCGCTGTTTTGATATGCTTCTGGAGCACGGCGTCGACGGTATGGTACTGGCGGGTGGGGTACGAACCGCGAAAGGGCTGAAAGAGAAAGCCGAAGCTCAGGGGGTGCCGCTGGTGTGTGCCGCGCGTTCCAATGGGCTGGAAGGTGTAGACGTGGTGCGGCCAGATAATATGCAGGCCGCGAAAATGGCCACCGAATTTCTGATCAAACGAGGTCATAGCCAGATCGCCTACCTTGGTGGACAAAGCGATTCACTCACCCGCGCCGAACGCCTGGGGGGATTCTGTGCCACCTTGGTGCAATACGGCCTGCCATTCCGCTCAGAGTGGATCGTCGAATGCGATTGTCATCAACGGGCAGCGGCTGAAGCTGCCGAAAACCTGTTGCGTCAGTATCCCAATATCAGTGCGTTGGTGTGCCATAAGGCCTCGGTGGCGTTGGGTGCCTATTTTGGTATCGTGCGCAGTGGCCGTAGTATTGGTTCGGAAGGGATGGACAGTTTCTATGGTCAACAGGTGGCGCTGATCGGTTTTGGCGATGTGCCGGAGGCCGAACTGACCGAACCCCCGCTGACCTTTATCTCCAGCTCGGCTCGTGAGGTTGGACGCAGTGCTGCCCTGCGGCTGTTGCAACGTATTGGCGATGATTCATTGGCCCCGCAGAATGTGATCCTGTCCCCAGAGCTGATCAAGCGCGGATCGGCCTGATCCGCCGCTATATCTCCAATCTTGCCGTTGTCCCAGTCTTGTAAATTCTCAGGTGTTTCTAAATAGGCTTGCTCTGATGCCGATTAAATTAAAGCGAAATTTTTGATATAACCGACGCGGTATGAGATTTAATTTGGGAGCGGCTATGAACAAATATGGGATATTTGGTTTCTGCATGGTGAGCTTCCTGGTCGTTTTTTCACTGATTCGGTTATCTGAATTTGAACTTTCCGATGATGGTCACCAACGAACTATCAGCTTTGAGCATCATCAGGACATTCTGGAAGGCACATTAATCCTCCCTTCTGGGAAGATATCGCCACCGCTTGTCCTGCTGGTTCATGGCGATGGCGCTCAAGACCGCTGGTCTGAAGGCGGCTATATTCCGTTGGTGAATTTCCTGGTTGCCCAAGGAGTAGCGGTTTATTCATGGGATAAACCCGGCGTTGGGGCCAGCAGTGGTAACTGGCTGGCACAAACCCTGTCAGATCGTGCAGAAGAAGCAGCATCTGCTCTGAGAAAACTGAAACAGGAATCGGAGTTTAACCACAGCGATATAGGTTTTCTTGGCTTTTCTCAGGCGGGTTGGGTTGTGCCAAAGGCCAGCCAACAGGTAAAAACCGACTTTGTCATTCTGGTGGGGGCGGCGATAAATTGGCGAGCTCAGGGGATTTATTATACCGGGCAACGTCTGCAATCTGAGGGCCTGTCAGCTGAAAATATCGTGAAGGCGAAAGAACGTGAAGCCGCCGCTTTTGACAGGCAGTTTACGCAGGAGGCAGCCGCATCTCCCTGTATTTCTCGTTGTACCCGGCAGGACTTTGAGCGTCGAAACTCACAGGCCGATGCAAGGAAAGATATTTCAGCGATGCAAACGCCGGTAATGATCCTGATGGGGGCGGACGATCGGAATGTCGATCCGCACGAAACGATCGCTGTCTGGAGCGAAGCGCTACCGGCCAAAACACCTCGCTGTATCAGACGGGTCGCTGATGCTACCCACGGGCTTTTACGGAGCGAATGGTTTGACTACCAGCTATCCTCTCAGTGGCCTTGGTGGAAGCAGGGCGGATTTCTGCTGGCCGGACAACAGGCTTACTCGCCAGGTTCCCTAAGTGCTATTTCTGCCTGGATACTTAATCAGCAATGTCATGAGTGAACCGCATTCTGATGCCACGCTGAAAGCAAAAAGTGAAAGATCCCTCCCAGGTCTTCAATGACCCAGTAGCTCAAGCGCGGATCGGCCTGATCTGCTGCTCGCGTTTTTCCCGCATAAAATCGATAAAGACGCGCAGCTTGAGCGGCATATGCCGGCCTGCCGGAAAGTAGATAAAGAAGCCGGGCGCGACGTGGCTAAAATCCCGCAGAACCTCTCGCAGTTGCCCGCTCTGCAACTCTTTGTGTACGGCGGCCCGAAAGCGTTGGGTGAGCCCTAATCCCGCTATCGCCGCGTCTTTAAGCAGCTGGTTTTCATTGAAGATCGGCCGCCCGTTGACCTCCAGCGTCAAATGCTCAGTGCCGTTGCTGAAATACCAGGGTTCCAGTTTGCCACTGCCGGGAAAGCGGTAGCGCATGCAGTCATGCTGCTGCAACTCCTGTGGCGTTTTGGGCTGGCCGTGTTGTGCCAAATAACCTGGAGAAGCCACGACCACATGTTGTTGGCCGTGGTCGATAGGGACGGCCACCATATCTTTTTGCAACATCCGCTGCATGCGGATGCCCGCATCAAAATTATCCAGCACCAGATCGGCAAAACGATCGTCGGTAAACAGCTCCAGCTTAAGTTCAGGATAGCGCGCATGGAACTCCGGCAGATAGGGCATGACCAGCATCGACGCGGCCAACTGCGGCAAGGTAATTCGTAATAAGCCGCTTGGCTCACCACGTTGGCTGCTGACATTCTCTGCCGCGATCTCAATCTGGCCCATAGCGGGGGCGATTCTTTCATAAAATGCCAGCCCTTCATCGCTTAACCTGACTGAACGGCTGGTGCGATTGAACAGGCGTACTCCCAGCTGGGCCTCTAGCGCGCGGATATTTTGTGACACCGCAGGCGGTGTGACGCCCAGATGATTGGCCGCCTGGGTAAAGCTGCCCAATTTGGCAACGGCGTCGAAAAACGGCAGAAATTGCAGCAGTGAGCTCATCTATTGATAATCCCAGCTTAATGATTCATTAAATTTTAGCCTGTTTTATTTAATGATCAACACCGTAGACTGGCCTGATTACCTAAAGAGGATCACAGTTATGGCTCAGGCATTGACACAACGGATAGAGGCAGTCAATCAGCAGGCGATCGCCGAAGGGCGGATCGTGGGTAGCGTGGTGCTGGTGGCTCAGCATGGGGCGGTGATTTACGCCGGTGCCAGCGGCTATGCCGATCGCGAACAGCGGCAACCCATGCAGCGAAACAGCCAATTCCGGCTATCTTCGGTCTCAAAACCTTACATCACGCTGGCGGCGCTGCGCATGGTAGAACAGCAACTACTGAGTCTGGATGATGCCGTTAGCCGTTGGCTACCGTGGTTTACCCCGGCGTTGCCCGATGGACGGCGGCCAGCGATCACCATTCGTCACCTGTTAACCCATACTGCCGGGCTGGATTACCGCTTCAAGCAACCAGCGGGTGGGATCTACCAGCGGTTAGGGATCCACGACGGCATGGAGAGGTCCTCGTTAACGCTGGAGCAAAATCTGCGGCGGTTGGCGCAGGCTCCGTTGCAGGCTGAACCCGGGAGCGAATTCAGCTACTCACTGGCAATTGACGTATTGGGTGCGGTGTTGGAGCAGGTAGCGAATATGCCTTTGCCGCAGCTGTTCGAGCGCTGGGTTGGCCAACCGCTAGGGCTGGGGAATACCGGTTTTTATACGTTGAGCGCGGATAAGCTGGCTCCTGCCTATTACAATGCTGAACCGCAACCGGCAGCGATATATGACGGCTTTCTACTGAGGCTTCCTGAGGAGTTTGGTTTTGACGTGGAGTTTGCGCCTTCGCGAGCGCTTGACCGCCATGCTTATCCTTCGGCTGGCGCGGGAATGGTTGGCGACGCTGACGATGTGCTGCGCCTGGTGGAGACGCTGCGTAATGGTAGCAATGGAGTTTTACAGCCAGAAACCGTTGCCTTGATGCGTCAACCCCATGTAGCAGCGCAGGCAGAAATTCAGGGGCCGGGTTGGGGCTTTGGTTTTGGTGGCGCGGTGCTGGTGGATGCCGCATTGGCAGCCACGCCGCAGAATAATGGCACTATGCAGTGGGGCGGCGTATATGGGCACAGCTGGTTTTACGATCCGGTCGCGCAGTTGAGCGTGGTAGCGTTGACCAACACCGCGATTGAGGGAATGAGTGGTTTATATCCCATGCAGATCCGCGATGCGGTCTATGGCTAGAGCAATGTAACCCAAGCGGGCCCCGCATGCGGCGCCCCTACGACCTTGGCATGGATTAATGGCATTGAGCCGGTTGTTCTGGTGCTGCCTCGATTACCGGAGCGCTCCCGGTAAAGCCGCCAATAAACGCCTGTAGCGACATTTTGTTGCCATTGAGCTCGACCTGATTATCCGCATAGTGGAAGTTGCCGCCAATCACTCCGTCTTGCTGTGTCACAAGGTTAAATTTTTGCGCCATGGCGACCAGACCTTGCACTTGCTGCGGTGCCATCGCTTGCGCTTGTTGCGTAGAGGTGCCCTGTAACTGCGCTAGCTGAGCTGCTGATTCTGTTGCCATTGACTCAGGGATTGTCAGATGGGCCTCCAGCCTTTTGATCGCCTGTGTCAGTTGCTGATCCAGTGGGGCTGCCACCGTGCCCGGCGGGAGTAGCTCTTGCAGATCTAGATTAAAGGTGAAGGTGGCTTCGCCCTGGCTGTTTTTCCAACTCATTGGCGCAATGCTGAGGGTTGGGTAGCCCTTCAGTAACCGTGGCATATTGTGTTCAACCAACTTGGCCAATTGCTGCTGAGTGGCTTCATATTGCTGTAGCAGATTGAGACTTTGTTGATTGTAGAAATCGATAAAGGCTTTCACTGCCTTGGCGTCTACATTGTTAACTTTTAACTTCAGTTGGCCCGAACCCAGGTCGTTGCCGTGGATTTTCAGCGCACTTACGCCGTAATCGAATTGGCCATTCAGGTAATCATCTTTATCATCGGTCTGGCTGGCCATAGTAAACCCCTCCACCAGGACATCTTGGGCATCTCCAACGACCTGTAGCTGCTTTACGCGTAAAAACTGGGTGCCTAGATTGAAATTCAAGGGGTTTTTCTTGGTATCACTTTGACATGTCACCCCATGTAATACGATTTTTCCTTGGTGTTTGTCCGCGATTTCCAGGTTATCAGTATTGAAATCCAACCTGACATTTTTCAGGTCGTGGCTGATGTCAGCCGTCAGTTTAGCCCCGCTGAATGTCAGCAGGTATTCGCTTTGCTCGTGATTCAGCGGGAGTACATCGACAACCGATGAAATATCCCCGTTGAAAGTAATACGCGTATCGGAGGTGATGGGTGATTTGCCTTTGGTGAGATCAAACAGCGTTTTGAGGGCCGCCGTATTTTCCAGTTCGGCGTGCAGCGAGGCCATTGCCGGCAGCAAATTCAATCGTGTCACCTGGCTCAGTGGGAAGGGGCCGTGGTCGATCTTGACCAACGATGCCACTTTATCCCCGTTGATCTGCATGGAGGGATCTTCATTATGTAGCACGTAACGCACCTGGCTGGTAAAGATGCCACGTCGGTAATTTTCAACGCTAAGTCTTACCCCCGCATCGGGCAGGTACTCTTTCAACTGTTGGTTGGTATTGGCGACCAACGTTTCCATCCGCTGCTCAATCAGTTTGCCGGTATACCAGGAAGCTCCACTCCAAGCTGTGCCAAGGACGGCAATAATGCTGACGGCGACTAATGATTTTTTCATACTCGATGATCCCTTTCTACAGCTTGAGAGGTCCGGCAATACGGCCAATATTGGCAAGGATTGTGATGGCAGAATGACTGTCTTGGCAATCGATTTGCGCTAGAACGGCGAGGTTTAAGAAAAAGCGGAGTTATTGCAGCGGGGAGGAGAATAGGGGCTTGGTATCGCCAAGCCCCTGTGGTGTTACTGACCCTGAATCATCGGCTGCTCAGGTGCCGGAGCGGCATCCTGCTGATCGGGTTCTGGCGCACTGTCTTCTTCTGGTGCGGAAGCGCCGCCCAGCATCCCGAACATACCCACGAACTCCGGCAGCGACATTTTGGTGCCGTTCAGCTCAATCTGGTTATCGGCATATTTGAAGCTGCTGCCAATCACGTTATCTTTCAGCGTGGTGATCTTGAACATCTCGCCCATTGCCGCCAGGCTTTTCACCTGCTGCTCGGCCTGCTGCTGTGCTTGTTGTGCACTGGCACCTTGCAGCTGTGCCGCTTGAGCCATGGTTTCCTGCGCCATAGCGACCGGAATAGTCAACTGGGCGTCGATTTTCTTGACCGAACGGGCAAGCTGTTGGTCCGGTGATTCGGCCGCAGCACCAGCCTGTGCGGGATCCAGCAGATCGAGGTTAAGGGTAAAGGCACTTTCACCCTTGGCATTTTTCCAGCTCAGCGGTGCGATGCTGACGGTTGGGTTGCCTTTCAGCAACAGCGGCAGGTTTTGCACCAGCATCTCAGCCGTTTGCTGCTGGTAGGCTTCTGGCGACAGCGTTTCGGCCTGTTGCAGCAAGGCCATTGCCTGCTGGTTGTAACGATCGGCAAACTCTTTCAGCCCTTTAGCGTCCAGGTTATCGATTTTCAGCAGCAGTTTACCTGCGCCAAAATCGGTGCCCTGAATTTTCAACGCCGCCATGGTGTAATCCAACTGGCCTGCGAGGCTGTTGCCTTTCTCGCCGAACTGGCTGGCCAGGTTGAAGCCTTCCATCGTCATGGCGTCTTTACCGTCGACAGCCACGGTCAGTTGCTTCATGCCCAGCGCTTGCTCACCCAGGCTCAGACCGAATTGGCCCAGATGCGTGTTGCTTTTGAGCGTCAGCCCTTGCATGGTCATCTGCTCGTTCTGGCCAGACTGATTCGGGCCACTGATCACCAGGCTGTCACTGCTGGCGTCCAGGAGTGCGGTTTGCATGTTCTTGCCGATATCCGCGTCAATTTTGGCACCGCTGAATTTCAGTGAGGACTTGTCTTTCTGGTATTCCACCGGGATCACATCGATGGAACTGGCGACATCACCGCTGTAGGCAATGCGTGAATCGGCGCTGAACAGCGACTTGCCTTTGGTGATTTCAAACAGGGTTTTGACTTTTGGCGTGTTTTCCAGCTTGGTATGTACCGAGGCCATGCTTGGGATCAGGTTGAATTTTTTCAACTGGGCCAGCGGGAATGGGCCGTGATCGACGGTTTCAATAAAGGCCACTTCTTCGCCGGACTTCAGCAGGGCATCGTCGGTGGTGATGCTACCATCGGCACGCAGCACAAAACGGGCTTGGCTGCTGAAAATCCCGCGTTGGTAGTTTTCATAGCTCATCTTGACCCCGGCCTTAGGCAGGATGGTCTTCAACTGGCTATTGGCGGTGTCTACCATTTCCCCCATCCGTTGCTCGATAAGCTTGCCGGTGTACCAAGAGGCTCCAGTCCATGCTGCGCCGAGCACCACAATGACGCTGACAGCGACTAACGATTTTTTCATAGTTCTGTTATTCCTTTGTAAAGCCGGTAGAGGGCAGGGCGACCAATTGGGCCTGCGAAAAAACGCCCGTAGGCGTTTTTATTGTGTAGGTAAACTAATCATCTTAGCAACTTATTTACCTATATTTTACCGTCAATTAGGGCAACTGATTATAAACGCGGGCGATACGGCCACTCCCGGTGACGTTAACCGGGGATTCAAAGGCGGCAATAAAGCAGGATTCACCTGGCTGCAAGATGACCTGTTGGCCCTGTTTCTCCAGCGTTGCTTCACCTTCTACGCAGAACACGATCGCCGCGCTGTTTTGCGCCAGTGGCTGCGGTGTGGCATCGAGATCGTGTAACGAGAAGGCAAAGTCCTCAACGGGGATCGGGAAGAACAGTTCTTTGCCACGTTGCTCTGGCTGAGTCAGCAGGCCAGATGCCGGTTGTGGGCGGAACTGCAGGTTGGCCAACAGTTCAGGAATATCGATGAATTTGGGCGTCAGACCCGCGCGCAGCACGTTATCCGAGTTTGCCATCACTTCCAGCGCGACGCCGTTCAGATAGGCATGTGGGGTCTCGGCATACAGGAACATGGCTTCACCCGGTGCCAGTTTGACCACGTTCAACAGCAGCGGAGAGAACAGGCCGCTGTCGTCGGCATAGAAACGAGCGATAAAGCGGATGGTGTCCCAAGGCTCACCCTGCTGGTTGTTCAAGGCGGCTTTCAGCACGCCAAGCGCCAGCGTTTTTTGCTCACCGCTCATTCCCAGCAGGCTGGCAAACAGGGTCGCCAGGTGGGCGGTATCTGGCTGCTGCAGGAAGGCGGCGATATCGTGATGTGCGCCGGAAAGGGGTTGTAACAGCGCAACGATATCGTCCAGTTCGCGGAAGCCATTCATCGCCAGGAACGGTGTCAGGGCAAACACCAGTTCCGGCTTGTGATTCGGGTCTTTATAGTTGCGTTCTGCGGCGTCAAACGGAATACCGGCGGCATTTTCTTTGGCAAAACCTACCTCTGCGGCACTCTTGCTTGGATGGACCTGAATGGAGAGCGGCTGGTCGGCACACAGCACCTTAAACAGGAACGGCAGTTCACCAAAGCGTTGTGCCACTTCGGCACCCAGCTGTTTAGGCTGGTCGGTATCAATCACTTCACGCAAAGAACGCAGGTTTTCTGCCTGATCGGTGACCTGTGAGCTGCTTTTAGGGTGGGCACCCATCCACAGTTCGGCCATTGGCTTGCCTGTCGGGTTGGCAATGCCATATAGCTTGGTTAACGCATCAACGCTGCCCCAGGCGTAGTTTTGGATGGCATTAGTCATTTTTTGCATGATCGTATCCCTGCTTTCTCAAGAAAATTGCGCTAAGTAAACAATGTGGCGCAGGCGCATGCAAGCCAAGATGGCTAAAAATGCTGTTTACGCAGGACGTTAATGCGAATAGTTATTATCTGGCTATACTGAGGAGGCTCGCCAACGGGCTATCACTCGTTGGCATTTCCCCTTCATTTTAGGAATTGTGCTAAGGAGACCGTGATGGCAGGCGTTCGGATTGAAAAAGACTCAATGGGCCCCATCGAAGTACCCGCCGACCAACTGTGGGGCGCGCAGACTCAGCGTTCGTTGGAACATTTCCGTATCTCGTCAGAAAAAATGCCCCCGGCGCTGATCCATGCGCTGGCGATGACCAAGCGTGCGGCAGCCAGCGTCAATATGGATCTGGGGTTACTGCCAGCAGAGCGGGGCAAGGCGATTATCCAGGCTGCCGATGAAGTGCTGGCGGACAAGCACCCCAATGAATTCCCATTGTCGATCTGGCAAACCGGTTCCGGCACCCAGACCAACATGAATATGAACGAAGTGCTGGCCAACCGTGCCAGCGAGTTACTGGGGGGCGAACGCGGTGATGCGCGGCGGGTCCATCCCAACGACGACGTCAATAAAAGCCAGAGCTCCAACGACGTTTTCCCTACTGCAATGCATGTAGCGGCAGTGATCGCGGTGCGCGAGCATCTGATCCCTGAGTTGAAGGCGCTGCACCGCACGCTGCATGCCAAGGCAGAAGCTTTCCACGATATCGTCAAAATCGGCCGCACCCATCTACAAGATGCTACGCCGTTGACGCTGGGTCAGGAAATCTCCGGCTGGGCGGCGATGTTGGAATATAACCTCAAACATATCGAAGCCAGCATCCCGCATCTTAGTGAGTTGGCCTTGGGCGGTACGGCTGTGGGGACCGGGCTGAACACTCATCCCGAATACGCTGTGCGGGTGGCGAAGGCTTTGGCAGAACTGACCGGGCAGCCTTTTGTCACCGCGCCGAACAAGTTCGAAGCCTTGGCAACCTGCGATGCGCTGGTGCATGGCCACGGTGCCTTGAAGGGCTTGGCCGCCTCGTTGATGAAGATCGCCAACGATGTGCGCTGGCTGGCCTCTGGCCCACGTTGTGGCATCGGTGAGATCGCCATTCCTGAAAATGAACCGGGCAGCTCGATCATGCCGGGGAAGGTCAACCCCACGCAGTGTGAAGCGATGACCATGCTCTGTGCGCAGGTGATGGGCAACGACGTGGCGGTGAACATTGGCGGCGCGTCCGGTAACTTTGAGCTGAACGTATTCCGCCCGCTGGTTATTCACAACTATCTGCAATCTGTTCGTTTGCTGGCAGACGGCATGAGCGGCTTCAATGAGCACTGTGCGGTGGGGATTGAACCGAACCGCGAACGCATCGGCCAGTTGCTTAACGAGTCGCTGATGTTGGTTACCGCCTTGAATACCCATATTGGTTATGACAAGGCGGCAGAAATCGCCAAACAGGCCCACAAGGAAGGATTAACCCTGAAAGCCTCAGCGCTGAAGTTGGGCTATTTGACCGAACAGCAGTTTGACGAGTGGGTACGGCCAGAGGAGATGGTCGGCAGCATGAGGAAATAAGGCCAAAGGCCAGGCGCGGTGATAGCGCCTGGCAGCGCGGCTCACCCCTTCAGCAATGAAACCAACGCCCGTGGATCCGCACGCTGGGTATAATCCGGGTTAACTTCTGCATACATGATGTCACCGCCAGGCGCGATAACGAAGCGGGCAGGCATCGGCAATGTCCATCCACTTTCGTCGTTAAGCTTGGTCAGGTCGATACCCAAGCTGTTGGTGTAAAGCTCGACAAGATCATTCGCCAACGCGAAACGTAAACCAAACTGTGCTGCCAGGCTATTGCCGCTATCCGTCAGCAAAGGAAACGTTAAGCCATGCGCTTGCTGCATTTGCTGGCCGTTAACCGGCAACTGTGGCGAGATGGCCACCAGGTTGGCACCGTCACGCAACTCAGGCAGAACTGCTTGCAGTGCCTGGAGATCCATATTGCAGTATGGGCACCATCCTCCCCGATAGAAACTGACGACCAGCGGCCCTTGAGCCAGCAATTGCCGGGAAGAGACTGGGTTACCCTGGGTATCCGGCAAAGTAAACTCAGGGGCGCGATCTCCAACCGACAAGGCGTTGTTGGCCATTTCTGTACTGATAAGCTCGTCGATACCCTGACGTAAGAGTTCATGGTCCGAGGGCGCAAGCTTGAAGGGCAGTTGGCCTGCTTCAAAAGCGGCTTTGAACGCGTCGAGCTGATCCTGAAGTTTCATGTTGTTCCTTAAAATAGCGAATGGACAGCAACCAGTTTGCCTATTGTCGTTGTATGGGGGTAGAGTGCGGTGATCACTAATGGTTATTCCAGTGGGGAATGGCAGGATGGATAAGCTAGGCGACTACGCCACCTATATCAGCGTGTTTGAGGCAGGATCGTTTTCCGTTGCGGCCCGGCGGCTTAACGTGGGTCAACCGGCGGTATCCAAGGCGATTGTCCGGTTGGAACAACAGCTGAATACGCGCTTGCTCCTTCGCTCTACTCACGGTTTACGGCCGACGGAAGCGGGACAACAGCTCTATCTGCGGGCCAAGCACATCTTGCAGGAGGTTGCGGAAACCGAATCGGCCGTGTCAGGCGTGGCCGAGGTGTTGACTGGTCGGCTGCGGGTCGCTTCGTCTGCGGTGTTTTCCCGTATGATTGAACTGCCGGACTTGAGCCGGTTTCTACACGAAAACCCGGAATTGGCAATGGATCTGCTGCTTGATGAAGGCGAGTTGGGGCTGATCGCCGAGGGGATCGATATCGCTTTGCGTATTGGTGATTTAGCTGACTCCGGCTTTACCGCCCGCAAATTGGGCTCAGCAACGCAACGAGTCATCGGGGCACCGGCGTATTTTGCCAGAGCAGGGATGCCCCAAATGCCACGGGAGTTGCTACAGCATGATATGGTGATCCATCACCGTGCGGGTGGCGCTGAGGAGTGGCTGTTCACCCATGAACAACAGCAGCAACAGGTCCGATTGCAGGGCCGGGTACGCGTGAGTGCTACCGAATGCTTACGTGAAATGGTGGTGGCTGGCTTTGGTGCGACGGTAGCCTGTGAAGGGCTGTTTCGTAGTGAATTACGTGAGGGCAAGGTGGTTGCCGTCTTGCCGCAATGGCAGTTACCACCGTTGGCGCTGTGGGCGGTGTTTCCCAGTGGGCACTTCATCTCGGCCAAGGCCCGTGCCTTTGCCGACTTTATTCAACAACTGCTGCAACGAGAGTAACCCATGTCCCGCACTCAACGCCTGCTCGATCTGATGCAGATCCTGCGCCGCCATCGTTACCCGGTCGCTGGGCATTCCCTGGCCGAAGAGCTGGGGATCAGCATGCGCACTTTATACCGCGATATCGCCACCTTGCAGCAGCAGGGGGCAGATATTGTTGGCGAAGTCGGGATCGGTTATGTATTACGGCCGGGATTTATGCTGCCGCCGCTGATGTTCTCGCAAACTGAGATCGAAGCGCTGGTTCTGGGTATGCGCTGGGTAGAACGCCGGGGGGACAGCCAGCTTGCCGGGGCGGCGACCAATGCGTTGGCAAAAATTGCCGCCGTGTTGCCTGCGGAACTGCGTGAAGAGCTGGATGCCAATACGCTGCTAATCGGCCCGGTGCCTACTGCCTATGTGGCCGATGAAACGTTGGTGACGATCCGTGAAGCCATCCGTTTGGAGCGTAAAATCAAGGTGGAGTATCGGGATTATGCCGGTAATGGCAGCGAGCGTATCTTGTGGCCATTTGCCATGGGCTACTTTGAACAGGTACAGATCCTGATGGCCTGGTGTGAATTGCGTGGCTCGATACGCCATTTCCGCCTTGATCGTATTGGCCGCTTGACGCCGCTAGAACTGCGTTACCCGCGCGGCCGCCGGGCACTGATGAAGCAGTGGCGGGAAAGCGAGGGCATTGCACAATGATCCTGCTGCCATAAACTGACAGTAGGGGGCACTAGAGTGACGTTATCAGGAGCCAGCCGGTTCCCACTCAGAGGATAACGTGATGACTACACCAAGCATGACCATGATTTATGTCGATAATCCAGAAAAAAGCGCCGAATTTTATCGCCAGCTGTTGGGAACCGAACCTGTCGAGCAGTCTCCCACCTTTGCCTTGTTTATCTTGAATAACGGATTCAAGCTGGGCATGTGGTCAAAACATACCGTTGAACCTGCGCCAGCGGCGACCGGTGGCGGTACAGAAATCTGCTTTATGTGTGAACAACCGCAACAGGTCGATGCGCTCTATCAACAGTGGCGGGATAAAGGATTAACTATCGTGCAATCTCCGGTCGAGCTGGACTTCGGCTACACCTTTGTTGCGGCCGATCTTGATGGCCATCGGCTGCGTGTTTACCAGCTTAACGACGAGTAATTCTTCCACTGCTAGATTCGCCATACGGGGCACACATGCTGTGCCCGTTCAACCAAATACCGCGATAAACTGATTTTACGCCCGTTAATTATCCCTCAACATCGGTATAGAGATGCAGGCGTTTCACTAGCAGGCGCAGAGGCTTAGCCTCCGGCTTATATTTGTGTTTTACCGCCGTCACGTCGTAATTGAGCAGTTCACCGATCTTCGGCACCTGTGCGCCCATCTCTGGTTGGCACAGGGCAATCAGCGGCAGCGGGCAGGGGTGCTGTACCTGTTTTTGCTGCGGTTGATACCATACGCGCGCGATTGGCTGCACCTTTACCGGCCGTTTGATTTTCAGCGTGGCGTTCTGCGGCAGGCGGCTGACGTCGTCAATTTCGCGGCCCACCAACTCGGCCCACTGTTCGCGGTTGTAGGGCGGAACGGCGCGCCCGGCTTTCTGGCTTTTCTCTAATTGCGCCAGGATATCGTCGCGCTTCACCTTCTTGATGATGTGCTTGTTGGCCCAGCCAAAACGCACCGAGTCCGGGTTGGTGAGTAGGGTAATGGAGCGATAGGCGCTAAGGGTGATCAAACCGTGCAGGTGGGTGTGCACAAACTCAAAACGTTGCTCAGGTGCCAGGCCAGACTCGACGGTAATGATCTGTTCTAACTCCGCCTTCAGGCGGTTGATCCGGGCGATCTGCTGTTGTAGTGCCAGATACTCGGCTCTTTCGGTCTCAAGGCAAATGACACCGGGCAATCTTACCGCCGCCTTGCTGCTGATATGTTGGCGGTTGTGGTGGATAAACAGCCGTTGGTAGTGTTCCAGTGCGAGGTCACGGGCAGCCTGGCCCACATGTTGCTCCACGCTGATCTGTTCGATGGCGGTATGTTCCTTGCCTTTCTCGATTTCTGGCAGGCTGAACACCCGCGCTGCCAGCAATCGCAACGGTTGGATCTGCTGGTGGAGTTGCGCCAATGCCTGTTCCAGTTCGCTAAAACGCGCATTCATTCTGCCGATCAGGCTGTACTTATCCATCATTACCTCGCATTTTAGTTACAACATGCATTGTAAGGCAGTGTAACCAGGGTGGCAACTTCAGCCGCATCATCGTCATTAGCAATGAGTGAACTTGGCTGAACAGGGAGCTAAGGTGGACCCTTCCCTGAGCGGAAAGGGTCTGGAGGTTAGATACGCGCGGCTTCCGGCAATTTCTTCAGGTAGTGGCCAACCAGCAGGGCCAGCAACAGCATCAAGCTGATAAAGGCGACTACGCCGCCCCAGCCAAAGTTATGCCAGAACACGCCGCCCAGCGTACCGGCAACGCTGGAACCCACGTAATAACAAAACAGATAGAGCGAGGAAGCCTGGCCTTTGGCCCGGCGTGCGCGGCGGCCAATCCAACTGCTGGCAACCGAGTGGGCGGCAAAGAAACCGGCAGTGAACAGCATCATGCCAATAAAGATCACAGTGACAGGGGCCAGGGCGGTGATCAGTATCCCGATCAGCATAATGATAATGGACGCCAGCAGCACCGGGCCGCGGCCAAATTTGGAGGTCAGGGCACCCGCTTTGGGTGAACTGTAAGAACCGGTGAGATACACCACCGACAACAGGCCCACAATTGCCTGGCTAAGATGATAAGGATCGCTCAGCAGGCGGTAGCCAATGTAGTTGAACATTGTCACAAAGCTACCCATCAGCAGGAACCCTTCGGCAAACAGCAGCGGCAGCCCCTTATCGTGCCAATGCAGCTTAAAGTTAATCAGCAACGTTCTTGGCCGCAATGAACTAGCGCGGAAGTGCTTGGATGCGGGCAGAATGCGCCAGAACATGCAAGCCGCCGCCAGGGCGAACACCCCAATCACCGCCAGCGAGATCCGCCAGGAGAAGAAATCGGTGAGCACCCCGGTCACCAGGCGCCCACTCATCCCACCGATCGAATTGCCGCTGATATAAAGGCCCATAGAAAAGGCCACGAAGCTCGGATGGATCTCTTCGCTCAGATAGGTCATACCGACTGCCGCAACCCCGCTCAGCGAAAGCCCAATCAGCGCCCGCATCACCAAGATGCCGTGCCAACTGGTCATGAAGGCACAAATCAGCGTACAGATTGCCGCCAACAGCAGGGCCACCACCATCACCGACTTGCGGCCGATCGCATCTGACAGTGGGCCGGTAAACATCAGGCCGATGGCCAACATCCCAGTGGAGAAGGAGAGGGAAAGGCTGCTCTCCGCTGGGGAGATGCCAAAATCTTGCGAAAGTACCGGCAAGATCGGTTGCACACAGTACAGCAGCGCAAAGGTAGCCAGCCCGGCAGAGAACAGCGCCAAGGTCACACGCATAAATTGCGGTGTACCGCGTTCGATGTAGGGGAGTTTATTCAGCGTGGTGCGTTTGGTTGTTGGGGCACTGTCAGGCGCAGGCAGCGTTTTTGGCATACTGGCCGCAGAACGCGAAGCGGTTGTCACAGCGGTTCCTTACCGGGTTAGGGAGATAAAAAATACGTCTTGAGTCACAAAATCATAGGGAGCGGCCAGTTTTTTGTCTAATATATTAATCATCCTAATTAAGATGTTTAAAGTATGAATATCGAGCTCAGACATTTGCGTTACTTTGTGGCCGTCGCTGAAGAACTGCATTTTGGCCGGGCGGCGGAGCGGCTACGGATTTCCCAGCCGCCCCTTAGCCAACAGATCCAGGCACTGGAGGATATGGTGGGCGCGCGTTTGCTGGCACGCAATAACCGTAACGTCAGCCTGACCCAGGCGGGTGAGATGTTCTTGAAAGAAGCCTATCAGGTGCTTGCCCAGGTCAACCGGGCAGCAGAGAAGGCGGCGCGCCTGGAGCGTGGTGAACTGGGCGAACTGACGATTGGTTTTACCTCTTCGGCTCCGTTTATCAGCGTGGTTTCCCGTAGCTTGCGAGCCTTTCGCCAGTTATCACCGGATGTGCATATCAAAATGCGTGAGGTGAACACCAAGCAACAGCTTGAACCGCTGCTCAACGGTGACCTTGATCTGGGCGTGATGCGCAATACCCGCTTGCCGGATGCGCTGCAGCATCAGTTGTTATTACGCGAGCCCTTGCTTGCCGTAGTGCCGAATGGCCACCCGTTAACCCTAAAGGCATCAGGCACGCTGCGTTTCAGCGATTTGGCCCAGGAACCCTTCGTGTTCTTTTCCCGCGAAGTGGGCACCGCGCTGTATGACGAAATTCTGGCTTTACTGGCCAATGCCGGGATCGCCCCTTACATCACGCAAGAAGTGGGGGAAGCGATGACTATTATCGGTCTGGTCGCGGCCGGGTTGGGGATTTCCATTTTGCCGATGTCATTTGGCAGAGTGAAGATCGATGGGGTGACCTATCTCCCCTTAGCCGAGCCGGAGGCGATGACTGAGGTCTGGTTGGTGCATCATCGCAGCAGGCCGTTAACGGCAGCGGCCAAGGCGTTAATGGCGCTGATGCTCGAACCCAAAGCTGGGTAAATAAGAGGCGTTTTTGGCGGAAAGCTCGGTGAATTTGTGCTGTTAATCACATAACGAATCAAATAGTTGACGCTGTATTCCAAAAGCCCCACCATAGCCCCTAATCTTTATTTAGAAGCGCGAAAAATAGCAGGAGCGGGTGTGTGATTGCGGATGGGCAGCCTGGGCATATTGATCAGATCAAGCAAACCAATGCAGGGGCAGTTTACCGGCTGATAGATCGGCTGGGGCCGATTTCGCGCATCGAATTATCCAAGCGGGCACAGCTGGCACCTGCCAGTATCACCAAGATAGTGCGTGAGCTGCTCGAAGCGCATCTGGTTAAAGAAACCGAATATCAGGAAGTGGGCAGCCGTGGCCGACCGGCCGTTGGCCTGGTGCTTGACACCGAAGCCTGGCATTACCTCTCTGCACGTATCAGCCGTGGCACCATTACCCTGGCGCTGCGCGATCTCAGTAGCAAGATGGTGGTTGAAGAACTGCTGCCGTTAAAAGCCGAACATCCCGAACCGTTATTACAGCGTATCGTTAGTGAAGTCGATCAGTTCTTTATCCGCCACCAAAGCAAACTGGAACGTTTAACCGCCATCGCCATCACACTGCCCGGCATGATTGATACCGCCGCGGGTATTGTTCACCGCATGCCGTTTTATGACGTCAACGAAATGGCGTTGGGGCCAGCGCTAGAGGCACTGACGGGCCTGCCGGTTTATGTTCAGCATGATATCTGCGCCTGGACGATGGCAGAGGCGCTGTATGGCGCATCCCGTGGCAGCCACAACGTCATTCAGGTCGTCATCGATCATAACGTTGGTGCAGGGGTGATCACTAACGGACGCGTACTGCATGCGGGTAGCAGCAGCGTGGTGGAGATAGGTCACACACAGGTCGATCCGTACGGTAAACGCTGCTATTGCGGCAACCATGGTTGCCTGGAAACGGTCGCCAGTATTGAAAACATGCTGGAAATTGCCCAGCAACGTTTGGGAGGCTCGATGTCTTCCATGCTGCATGGCGCACCATTGACCGTGGAATCGCTATGCGATGCGGCAATGGCTGGCGATCAGTTAGCCAAAGATATTATTCTTGGCGTCGGGCACAGCGTCGGGCGCATTGTGGCGATCATGGTCAACCTGTTCAATCCGGAAAAAATCCTGGTAGGTTCACCGTTGAACCGGGCCGCTGAAATTCTGCATCCGGCGATTGCTTCCTGCATTCGTCAGCAATCCTTGCCTGCGTACAGCGAGCATGTTCAAGTTGAATCCACCCAGTTCTTCAACCAAGGCACCATGCCGGGAGCCGCACTGGTGAAAGAAGCCATGTATAACGGTTCTTTGTTGGTGAAGTTGCTACAAGGTTGATTTAGCCTGTGGCATTAACTACCCGGGAATTGAACCCAAAAACTACGCTTCCACTGTCTCGTTGGCAGGGCTACGCTTTCGACCGATCCTAAGTGCTTCAAGGACCAACGAGAATGCTGGAGAAGGCTGTTTGCGACTGGGATAATACAGGTAGTAGCCGGGGAAGGGCTTGCACCATTGCTCCAGCACACGCACCAGATTACCTTCTTTAATATGTGATCCAAACTCTTCTTCTGGCAAAAAAGCAATCCCGTGTCCTGCAAGCGCCGCAGCAACAATATGTTCAGAGGTATTGAAAATGAGCTGTCCGCTGACGCGAACATTAAGATCCCCCTCATCCTGATCGAAATCCCAGATATACAACCCCCCAGACCTGACCATACGTTGATTTATGCACCTGTGCTGCGTCAACTCATGGGGGGTGTTGGGGATAGGATAACGTGAAAAATAGCCCGGAGATGCCACTGCGGCCATACGTAATTTGGGCCCGATGGGTACCGCTATCATGTCTTTATCAATGGTGTCACCCAGTCGAACGCCCGCATCAAACCGATCTGCCACGATATCGCGAAAACCATGGTTTGCGTCGAACTCGATATTAATATCCGGGTACTCATGCAACAGCGGGGTCAGCTTTGGCAGCAGGGTACTGTGTAAAACATTTGGCCCGCAGGTGATACGGACCGTACCTGCAGGCTTATCGCGCAGCTCGGTCAGCATATCCAGTTCGGCTTCAATCTCATCGATGCGATTACCAATAGCCAGTAGCAACCGCTCTCCGGCGGAAGTCGGCGATACGCTACGGGTGGTACGCGTCAGCAGGCGAATTTGCATACGATCTTCAAGTGCAGAAATCGCCTGGCTGAGTGCAGGCTGCGTTACACCCAGCTGTGCTGCGGCACGGGTAAAGCTGCTTTCACGTGCGACCGTGACAAAATAGAGCAGGTCGTTCAGGTTGCGTTTCATCAGGTATGGCCCGTCTCATTAATAAGCTACAGTTATAAACCTATTAAGTATTCATTAGCTAGTAATGATGCACCCTGAGTGTAAAATTTCCAGCAAGAGATTATTAAGCGATGGCGGATAAACGCTGTTGCTCTTTCCATTTTTACTTTCCTGACGTTATTCCTGCGAATAGCGTTCGGCCGCGGTTTACCTGAAAACTGCCGGGGGTTATTCGGAGTCAGCAATTTATGCCCATCTTGTCGAACGATCTATCACCTCATAAAGAACGCGCATACTGGAGCGGAGTATTTGCCATGACGTTGTGTGTCTTTGCGCTCATTGCTTCGGAGTTTATGCCTGTCAGCCTGCTGACGCCCATATCGGGAGAGCTAGGGATCAGTGAGGGGCTGGTTGGGCAGGGGATCGCTATTTCCGGCGTATTTGCGGTACTGACGAGTCTCTCCATTTCTACACTGGCCGGAGGTCTCAATCGCAAGACATTACTGTTGAGCATGACTGCGTTGATGGCGTTCTCCGGAGCCATTCTCGCGTTAGCACCCAGTTACCTGATTTACATGGTTGGCCGTGCCCTGATTGGTATTGCTATTGGTGGGTTCTGGTCCTTATCAGCCGCTACTGCTCTTCGCCTGGTTCCGCAACACCAGGTTCCAAGTGCGCTGGCCATCTTTAACGGGGGTAACGCCTTGGCAACCGTTATAGCCGCACCACTTGGCAGTTATCTGGGCTCGATTATCGGTTGGCGAGGCGCATTCTTTTGCCTTGTTCCGGTTGGAGTGATTGTTTTTATCTGGCAGTGGTTCAGCCTGCCTGCAATGAAGGCTGATAAAAGCGATAAGCGTAACGGTACTGTTTTTCGTCTTTTGGCTAACCCGCTTGTGGCGATGGGGCTTGCGGCCTGCGGATTATTCTTTATGGGCCAATTTGCTTTGTTTACTTATCTACGTCCGTTTCTTGAGAGGGTAACGCAGGTAGATATCACTACGTTGTCGCTTATTTTACTGGCAATAGGAGTTGCTGGCTTTATCGGAACCCTGGTGATTAGCGCATTTTTGGCATCAGGTTTTTACCCCACACTCATTGCCATCCCTTTGCTAATGGCCGCTATTGCCGGAGCACTGATCGCTTTTGGTCAGAGTGTTTGGATTGTTGCAACACTGCTTGGTTTATGGGGCTTAATCGCCACTGCTGCACCCACCGGTTGGTGGACGTGGATCGCTAGAACACTGCCGGAAGATGCGGAGGCTGGCGGTGGCCTGATGGTTGCCATAGTGCAACTGTCCATCGCATTAGGCTCCACAATCGGCGGGTTAGCATTTGACCACAGCGGTTATCAAAGCACCTTCACCATCAGCGGCATTTTGTTAGTGATAGCGGCCGCCCTGGCGTTATTGACGTCACGTAAAGATATCCACCAAACCCAATGAGGAATTCTCTGATGAGAAAATTTACCATGCTGTTAGGGCTGTTAATCAGTTCATTTGCGGCAGTTGGCGCCGATATGTCTAACGGAGCCGATAATTTTTACCAAAGCGATAAAGTCACCCAGCAAAAGGTGACCTTCAAAAACCAGTATCAGATGAGTGTGGTCGGCAATCTGTTTATACCGAAAGGGATGGTTCAGAATTCACAAAACCCGGCGATTGTCATTGGCCATCCGATGGGGGCGGTAAAAGAACAAAGCTCAAATCTGTATGCCCAGAAACTGGCCGAGCAAGGGTTTGTGACGTTGGCAATTGATCTTTCCTTCTGGGGAGAAAGTGAAGGAAAACCCGGCCATCTTATTTCTCCGGAAATTTATGCGGATGATTTCAGTGCCGCGGTCGATTATCTGAATACTCAACCTTACGTTAATCCGGAGAAAATTGGCGTGCTGGGTATTTGCGGTAGCGGGAGCTTCGTTATCAGTGCTGCCAAAATTGACCCGAGAATGAAGGCCGTGGCCACGGTGAGTATGTATGACATGGGGGCGGCTTTCCGCCATGGTCTTCATCATTCCGTTACGCCTGAACAGCGTAAAGCATTCATTAAATCTGCAATAGAACAACGAGCTGTTGAGTTTAATGGCGGAGACATTGCTTATATCCCAGGTACCGTTAACCAGCTTGATGATTCAACGCCAGCAATTCAACGAGAATTCTTCGATTTCTATCGCACACCGCGAGGAAGTTATACACCACAGGGTGAGAAAGAAGAGCTGACAACCAAACCGATGTTGAGCAGCATTGGGAAGTTCATGAACTTCTATCCGTTCAACGATATTGAAACGATCTCGCCACGCGCGATGCTGTTCATCACCGGCGATCGGGCGCATTCGAAAGAATTTAGTGAAGATGCTTACAAACGTGCCGGACAGCCGAAAGAGTTGTACATCGTGCCGGGGGCAGGCCATGTCGATCTTTATGACCGTAGCGACATGATCCCATTTGCTAAGCTGACGTCGTTCTTTAAGGCTAACCTCAAATAATGTCAAAAGCCGCATCCTGACGGGTGTGGCTAATTTTTTTGGGTTTATCGTATGAAATATCAGAACACTTTAATACCGGGTCTGCTGCTGGCTTGTACTTTGGCAGGCCATGCCGAGATGATCATTAACCCGCCCCTTAAGGAGAGCCCGATGATGGTTAAAATGAATATTGATGACCAACAATTTGAGGTCAAACTTCACGACAATCCAGCGGCTAAAGCATTTGTTAATTCTTTACCATTGCAACTTGGTATGGAAGAGTTGAATGGTAATGAGATATTTGCCGAACTTCCCCATAAGTTGCCTTCAAGCCCTGTACGGCCTGGGACTATTCAGGCAGGCGATCTCATGTTGTACGGTACGCAAACGTTGGTGTTGTTCTATGAGTCATTTGAATCATCCTACCGCTATACCCCCATCGGGAAAGTTATTCACCCAGAAAAACTCCCCACCAGTGTGGACAAAAAGAAAATAGGGGTTAGGTTCAACGACCATTAAAACCACGGTAGTTAGCTCCCTGGATCATGCCGATACGAGGCACTCGGCGCCACAAAAACCTGGGTACGTTTTCGTTCCTTTGACCTTGATACCCCTTATCAGAGTTTCTTATTATTTACCGCCAAAAGATTGAGCTACCTCAAGCCCCCGTTGAGTTGCATCCCCTAGACTTTTCCCGTAGGACGACTCTCGTCGTGATTTACGGCGGTTTTTTAGGTTAACGAGGCATTTCAAGGCAATCTATTCATGTTAAAGCGTTTATTTGTTACAGGCACGGATACCGACGTAGGTAAGACAGTGGTTTCCCGCGGTTTATTGCAGGCTTTCGCCGCGCAAGGTCGCTCAGTGGCGGGTTATAAGCCCATTGCGGCGCGCTGCCATGAAACCGGTGAAGGCATCCGCAATAGAGACGCTTTAGTTTTACAGGCCTCTTCCTCACTGCCGCTGTCCTATGATGAAATCAATCCGATCACCTGTCTGGATGAGGTGTTTCATGCCCATGCAACTCAGGATATTGATTACGGACTGATGAGCCGTGGTTTGCACCATCTCGCCGCCAAGGCCGATACGGTAGTGGTGGAGGGCAGCGGCGGCTGGCGGGTATTGATGAACGATCTCCGTCCTTATGCCGAGTGGGTGGTACAGGAACAACTGCCGGTTATCCTGGTGGTCGGGATCAAACTGGGCTGTGTCAGTCATGCGCTATTAACTGCACAGGCAATTATTAACGATGGCTTACCATTGCTGGGCTGGGTGGCTAATCGTATCAACCCTGGTTTAGCTCACTATGCAGAAACTATCGATGCGATGCAGCAGCGTATTCCGGCTCCATTGCTGGGTGAGATCCCGTATCTGCCGCGCGCAGAACAACGTGAGCTGGCACAATATCTGGACGTTTCGCAGCTGGTTGACCGTTACGCGTTGTGATAAACCGACTGTGGGCGTAGCCCGCGAGCAATGGTAGTGGCGATAACGCAAGCCAACAGAATGCCTGGCAGCAGGGTATATTCCCCGGTCATCTCAAACACCATTAATGCCGCCATAATGGGCGCATGAGTGGTGGCAGCCAGCAATGTCGCCATACCGGTCAGTGCCAGCAGAATGGGCACAGCAGTACCCAACTCTGGCCATAGGCCAAACATCTGGCCCACTACCGAGCCCAATGCGGCCCCCACGAATAATGTCGGCGTGAACACGCCACCAGGTGCACCTGATCCACTACTGGCCAACAGGGCTAACAGTTTGCAAATCAGGATCGCACTGACCAGCAGCATCCCCGGTGGTGCCGAGAGCAAAGATTGCACCACGCTATAGCCATTTCCCCAGACTTCGGGATACAACAAGGAAAGCAACCCGACGATCAGCCCGCCAAGCGCCAGCTGTAATGGCGGTATGAGATTGAGCGAGCGAAATGCCCGCCCGCTGGCCGCCATCGCCCACAGAAACAACGGGCCACAAACTCCTGCCAGTATGCCCACCAAGGCCATTAACAGATACTGCACCGGCCAGGGAGCAGCAAGCGGCTCCACGATATAGAGCGGAGCCTGGCCACCGTTCAGCAAATTGGTCATCAGTAGCGCGCTCACGGCGGCGATCACTACCGGGCCAAGCGAGGCCAGCATCAGCGAGCCAAACAGGATTTCCGCGATAAACAGGCTACCCGCCAACGGGGCATGATAGGCGCTAGCCATCCCGGCTGCGGCAGCGCAAGCCACCCACAATTTCCATTCTTTCGCCGGGGTAAAGCGCTGGGCAAATACCGACCCCACCAACGCCCCCAGCAGGATCATCGCCCCCTCGCGGCCAATGGTGCTACCGCTGGAAACCACCAACAGTGAGGCCAGGCATTTTATCAGGCTGGCGTTAACGGCTAGCCGTCCGTCACCGGCTTCAATCGCTTCCATATAATCCGTTGGCGCGATGGGTTTTTGATGTTGGTAACGCTGGTAGATCCACAACAAAAAGCCAGCGGCTAATCCACCCAATGCTGGCGTCAACGCTCTGCGCCATCCGGGCAGTGCAGCGGCAGCGGCCACCAAACTGCCTTCCTCGTGATCCAGCAACAACCATTCAAGCCCGTACATGGCGCGGTGAAATAACCACACGGCCAGCGCAGCACAAATGCCGAGCAGGATGGCAATAAACAGATGGCGCAGCAGGGCGCGATAGTGGTGCAGAGGGACCAATTGATTCATGTGTCGGCAGTGATGAAGAATAAGAGGTTCAGGTGGGCATTGTGCTTGTCTACCCACCTGAAAACCAGAGAATCTTTATCAGAAACCTGGCGTTGTGGCTACAGTATCAACCGCCCGGAGGCGTGGCAGGCTGATATTTACCGCTCATGCCTTCCAGCAGCGCGACCAGATCGTTGATATCGCTGTCTGGTAGGGTAACGCCGACCTGATAGGTCAGCATATCCTTGACCGCCTGGTGCAGCGAAGTCACGCTGCCGTCGTGGAAGTAAGGGGCGGTTTGAGCGATGTTTCGTAACGTTGGGGTTTTGAAACGGTGGCGATCGTTATCATTTTTAGTGACATTGTAACGCCCAAGATCGGCCTCGGTGGGATTGCCGCGAGCGGCAAAGTAATCCGCTTTCAGCCCCATGACCTCATAGGATTGGCCCCCAAGGTTGACCCCGGTATGGCAGGTGCCACATTTGTTTTGCTGGAACAGTTGATAGCCGTGTTTTTGCTGCGCCGTCAGGGCGTCATTATCGCCTTTCAGGTAACGGTCAAACGGGCTATCTGGCGTGATCAGCGTCTTTTCGAACTCGGCAATGGCGTCGGTAATGTTATCGCCGGTGAAGCCGTTAGCATAGACGCGCTGGAAGTCGGCCTTCAGCAAGACGTCCTGATCCAGTTTAGCGATGATTTCATCCCAGGACTCGGAGGCCATCTCGATCGGGTTCATCGGTGGGCCACCGGCCTGAGCCTGTAAATCTGCCGCTCGGCCATCCCAGAACTGCGCCATATTGAAGGCCGCATTAAACACCGTCGGGGCGTTGATTGGCCCGACCTGATCGCCAACCCCCAACGATGAGACGCGCCCATCCACGCCACCTTCGCCCAGCTTATGGCAGTGGGCACATGAGATGCTGTTATCTTTCGACAGGCGCGGGTCGTGGAACAGTCGAAAGCCCAGCGCCACTTTCTGCGGATCGGTAGGTAGCGAGGCTGGCACCGGCTGTAAAGCGGCACCGCGCAGTTCGGCTGGCGTCTCTGGCAAAGTGTAGAACTGTTCGCGCTGTTGACGGACCCAGCTCAGTAGTTCATTACGATCGCCGTCGCTGACGTTTCCGCCCCAGTGGACCATCTTATACATTGACGGTGGCATCTCCTGGTTTTGCAGTACGGCTTCCAGCTTAGCCAGATCGACTTCAGGCACCGCAGTTTTTTGTTGCAGAGCGGAGCGGGTAGCATCGAGGTTGAAATGCTGATTTCCACTAAGGATATCCTGCGCCATAATTTGTTTGGCGATCGGTAACTCGGCATAGAAGGGAAGCTGAGCCGAGTTGGAGTGACAATAGTCGCAGCCATTGCGGGTTAGCAGGGTATCGATTTGATTGCCAGCAACGGCGGGGTTACGCTGTTGATCGTAATGATAGACATAACCGACGGTCCCCAAATAGCCGACGACGGCGGTAACGGCACAGCCCAGAATAATTTTTTTAATCATGTTCTCGCTCCAATGAGTTGATTTCCAAATAGCCCTACATATTAAGAGGTAATGGTGAGGGTAAAATCAGATTGTCACGGCCCGGGGCGGTTAGCAACTTGATTAAAATCAATCACTATCATTGGTATGCACTATCGTTCAGATAGGTTTTAACGATAGAGCAGGTGTGGCTTGGCTTACAGGCCGCTCCTAAGAAATACCTTATTATTCAATGGGGTGCTTATTTTTTGCGTGACACTGTAACAATACGTTCAATTGCTGCTTCGTTGCGGGATTTTTATTCACAACATCCCCTGACAAACTACAGCGTCCCCCCGGCTGTTATACTGCGGGTAAAATAAAAGACATAGGGACACAGGGTAAACTGATGACCACTAACACTTCTTCGAGCACTGCCCAAGTAGCTCATCGGCCGTTGATCCTGCTTGCCTGCATGCTGGCGATGTTCATGTCTGCCATCGAAGCGACCATTGTTGCCACCGCGATGCCGACGATTATTGGCGATCTGGGTGGTTTTTCGTTGTTGGGCTGGGTGTTTTCGGTCTATTTGCTGGCACAGGCCATTACCATCCCGATCTACGGGCGTCTGGCAGATTTATACGGTCGGAAACCGATCTTTTTCTTTGGCGCCACGCTGTTCCTGTTGGGGTCGGTCCTGTGCGGTTTCTCATCGAATATGTATTGGCTGATTGCCTTCCGCCTGCTGCAAGGACTGGGCGCCGGGGCGATCATGCCGATCGCCACCACCGTGATCGGTGATATTTACAGCGCCACCGAACGGCCAAAAGTGATGGGGTATCTTTCTAGCGTCTGGGGTGTTTCGGCTATTCTTGGCCCGTTACTGGGTGCATTTATCGTGCAACACACGACTTGGGCTTTGGTATTTTGGGTCAACCTGCCCATTGGCCTGCTGGCGATGTATTTCCTGGGGCGCTACCTGCCAGACCTCAAACAGGGGCGCAAACATGCGCTGGATCTGGCGGGAACGGCCTGGCTGACGATCTTTGTCGCTGCATTGCTGCTTTCACTCTTGCAGGCGGAAATGCTGGGATGGTGGGTCATACCGTTGCTGGCGTTGGCGTTAGTGGCGCTCAACCGGTTAATTCGTCAGGAGCGCCGTGCTCCTGAACCGTTGTTCCCATTGGCCCTGTGGCAAAACCGCGTGATTGTGGCTGGCAATATTGGCGGCGTGGTGATCGGTGCTGCCATGATGGGCATCAGCGCCTTCTTGCCAACCTTTATCCAGGGCGTGAAGGGCGGAACCCCGCTGGAAGCCGGAACCACGTTGGCCTTGATGTCGATTGGCTGGCCGCTGGCCAGTATGCTGAGCGGGCGTTTGATGCTGCTGACTTCTTATCGCACTACAGCTCTGCTTGGTGCGCTGCTGTTGGCGGCCAGTGGCTTTATCCTGCTGCTGTTACAGCCTTCGGGTGGGTTACTGTGGGGGCGGGTTGCGGCGTTTATCATCGGGGTCGGTATGGGGTTGTGCAATACCACCTTCCTGGTTTCAGTACAGAATGCGGCACATTATAGTATTCGCGGTATCGCAACTGCCTGCACGGTATTCACCAGGATGGTCGGATCGGCCATCGGCACCGCCATTCTGGGGGCCACGTTGAATATCAACCTGCATTTGCGTCTGCCACAAACGGTTGATCCGGTGCAGCAGTTAATGGAGCCAGAGGTTCGCAACACCATGCGGCCAGAGGCGCTGGCGGATCTCATTGGGCATGTTGCCGCCTCAATGCATTGGGTATTCCTGGTCTCGGCGTTGATATCGCTGTTTGCCTTGGGCGCGGCTATGCTGATCCCGGCGCGTCATCGGCCGCAGGGCGAAGGTGAAGAGGTTAAACAGGCTTAATAAAGAGGAGGGGCGCAGTAACAAACCGCGCCCTGAAGGCGGTTACTGCGGGGCTTGGGTATCCTGGCTGGTGCCAGTTTGCGCCGCGTCGCCGCTGTCGTCGCCGTTAATCAGGCGGGTATAGACGATTTTCTGCGTGTCTTGGCCACAATGGCCGACCACCTGTCCACCGGCAAGGTTCGCCTGATCGTTAGGCACGATCTCCAGCTTGAAGCCGGATTCCGGTACGCCGTTATTGACAATCTTCTGGGCAATATCCGCCTTTATGCTCTCACATGAGGCAAAAGCGGCCAGCGGCGCGGTGGCTAACAGCAGTACACCTACTACAAGCGCTTTTTTCATCATTGGATCCTTATTTGAGACGAATGTTCTTAGTCAGGATAGCAGCATCAGGTTGAATAGTTTACCCTTACTCGCTATTACTGCGTGACTGGACGGCCAGTGGTGCGATCCAGACACTTACGGGTTGACGGTTCCCAATAGGCATTGACGTTGTAGCTGTTATCACAACGATCTTCGTCATCAATAGCACGGTCAACCTTGTCAAACTCTTTCTCGACACGGGTGTTCACCTTGCTGCGCAGCGATTTGGTTTCATTCCATTGCTCTTTGCTTTGGCGAGCCTGTTCATTGCTCATGGCTGCGCCGCCGCTGCCATCAACCGTGACGCAGGTGCTGCCTTGGGTGCAAGTGGCTGCCAAGGCAGGAGCTTGCCAGGCACCGGCCAGCAATAACATGGCAGCCGGTAACATCAGGCGCGGAAGGGAGAGTAATTTCATCGTTTCATCCTTATAAATGAGTGTTGCATCCACCAGCAACACTGGCTATGGCATGGGTTAAATATATCACCGTGCTGTTATATTGCACCAGCGCATCGCCTTGTTCGTTTAATTTACTGAGAGAATAGCGGTAATGCTAAAAACCACTTTACTGTTTTTTGCCACGGCATTGGCCGAAATCATTGGCTGTTTCTTGCCGTATCTGTGGCTAAAGAAAAACGCCAGCGCCTGGCTCTTGCTGCCTGCGGCCCTTAGCCTGATGCTGTTTGTCTGGTTGTTGACACTCCATCCTGCGGCCAGTGGGCGAGTCTATGCCGCCTATGGTGGCGTTTATGTGGCAACGGCGCTGCTTTGGCTACGGGTGGTAGATGGCGTGAAGTTGTCGACTATGGATTGGCTGGGGGCTGGGGTGGCTCTGCTAGGGATGCTGATTATCGTTGCTGGCTGGCGAACTGCGTGAGTTGAGATGGCAGGGCTGGTTGCCCTGCCACAGAGAAAAACCATTAACCGCGATGAATGCTCAGCCCGGCAAAGGACTGGCTGACCGGCATCATTTCCAAGGTATTGATATTGACGCGGGCAGGCAGCGTTGCTACCCAGAATACCGCTTCGGCAACATCATCCGGCGTCAGGGCATCTACCCCTTGATAGGTTTTATCTACCTTGCCATCATCCCCTTTGAAACGCACGTTGGAGAACTCGGTGCCGCCAACCATGCCTGGCTCAATATCGGTAACGCGGATATGGGTGCCGTGCAGATCGGCGCGCAGACCCAGGCTGAACTGTTTAACGAAGGCCTTGGTAGCGCCGTAAACGTTACCACCGGCATAAGGCCAGTTGGCGGCGGTGGAGCCGATGTTGATCACGTGGCCAACGTTGCGTTCCACCATGGCGGGCAGCAGCGCACGGGTCATGTTGACCAACCCTTTGGTGTTGGTATCGATCATGGTTTCCCAATCGTCCGCATTGGCTTTGTGTGCAGGTTCCAGGCCTAACGCCAGACCGGCGTTATTCACCAGCACGTCGACGTTGCGCAGCGCTGCGGGTAACTCTTCGATGGCTTGCTGGATCGCCGCACGGTTGCGGACATCCAAACGCACGATATGCAGTGCCTCACCTAATTCTGCCTGCAGCGCCTCCAGGCGCTCCACACGACGGCCAGTGGCAATCACCTGATGGCCTTCACCGATAAACTTGCGGGCAATAGCTTCACCAAAACCGGAGGTAGCGCCCGTGACAAAAATAATCATGCTGCTGTTCCTTAACTGTTTTTAGCCTGCATCCACTCTAACGCGGTTGCGTTAACCCTGCAATTTTAACCGGTGATGGCCGGTACGTGGTAAACCACACAGTCGTATTTGATATTTTCGCGGCGGCCTTGCACGGTGCCACCCAGCGATTCGGCAATGCGGCGGCTTGGCGTGTTCTGCTCGGCGACCGGATAAATGAAATACGGCGGGTGGTAGCGTTCGCTGGCCCATTTCGCCATGGCATGGACGATTTCGCGGCCGTAGCCGTTACCGTGCAGGCTCTCTTTCACCCAGATCCCGAGTTCTGGTTTTTGCTGGTGCAGATTATGCACGCCGCCCATGCCAACGAACTGCTTGCTGTCACGTAACCGGGCCACAAAGATGACTTCTTCACCTTCGCGGATCAACGGCAGCCAGCCTTCCCAGACGTTGGCAAACGCCTCGGGAGACTCTTCTGGTTCAAAGGTTAAAAAACGCGTTAGCGTAGGGGTGATCGCCTGGTAAACATCGTCGGCGTCTGCTGCGGTAAAGGGGGCAATCAACAACCGATCGGTGTTCACACGGCACTGAGTAAGGTCACTGTGCATCATTATTATTACCTCGCTTTTCAGGCCTAAAACGGCAAAAATCCGCTCCCGTTAAAACGGGGCGGATCATCGATATTACGTTGATTAGCGGCAGATGCGACTTATTTTTTTACCAGGTGAGGGGCAAGGAGCAAAAGGTCGGCCGCAGAGAGACGATCCGGCGCGGTTGAGGCTTGGTGCCAGTAAGGATAAATCAGCGGCGGGCGGCTCACTTCTTCCAAGCGCTGCAGCTCTTCTTCGTTGAGGATCAGGTTGGCGGCGTGCAGGTTATCTTTGAGCTGTTCCGCATTACGGGCACCGATGACCACCGAGGTTATCGTTGGGCGGGCCAACAGCCAGGCCAGCGCGATTTGTGCCGCAGAGATACCACGGGAGTGGGCGATATCCACCAGCACTTCGACAATATCAAACAGCGCATCTTGATCACGCACCGGCGGCTCACCCCAGTTGGCCAGATGGCGCGTGCCTTCCGGTGTGGGTTGATTACGGCGGTATTTGCCCGAGAGCAGGCCACCGGCCAGAGGGCTCCAGACCAGCACACCAAGCCCCTGATCCTGAGCAACAGGCAGCAGTTCATATTCCGCTTCGCGCGCCTGCAGGCTGTAGTGGATCTGTTGGCTGACCGGGCGCACCAATCCCAACCGTTCGGCACTGCCTAGGTGTTTCATCAGGTGCCAACCGGAGAAGTTGGACAAGCCGGTGTAGCGCACCTTGCCGCTGCTCACCAGATCCTCCAGCGCCCGCAGCGTTTCCTCTACCGGGGTGATGCCGTCCCACTCGTGTAGCTGATAGAGATCGAGATAGTCGGTATTCAGGCGTCTCAGGCTGGCTTCGCAGGCGCGGATCAGGTGGTGGCGTGACAGCCCGGCATCGTTCGGGCCGCTGCCCATGGGGAAACGGGCCTTGCTGGCGACCAGCACTTCGTGGCGTTTACTGCCCAATGCCTGGCCGAGGATCTCCTCCGATTGGCCTGCTGAATAGACGTCGGCGGTATCGAACAGGTTGATCCCCGCATCAATACACATGGCGATTTGATTACGCGCCTCGTTAACGTCTGTCGCGCCGGTTTTGGCGAACTTGCCTTGTCCTCCAAAGGTCATGGTGCCTAAACTTAGAGCCGAAACTTTCAGGCCGGACCGGCCAAGTTGACGGTATTGCATCGTTTAACTCCTTACTTTGGTTGCCATAGATTTTTCAGACGTAGGGGCGCTTTTCCTCTGGCGGATTTCATTGCCCGCCTCTGCGCCCAGCGTAAAACTATCCAGCACCGCCACCAGGGCGATCACGCCAATCACGATAAAGGCCAGTTGGAAGTCGGCCAGCGGCACTGCGCCCTGTTGCTGCGGCATCAGCATCTCCGCCAGCCGCAGCGCCAACGCGCCGATGGCGATACCCAATCCGCTGCCCATCTGCTGGGCCATATTGAACAGCGTGTTGGCACCGCTCATGCGCGGTTGCGGCACTTCGGAAAACGCCAGCGTATTCAGCGCGGTGAACTGCATTGAACGCGTCAAACCACTGACAAACAGCAGCGTCAGGATCAGCCAGGTGGGGGTCTGCGGGGTTAGCAACGCGCAGGCAAAAATGGTGGCGGCATTGAGCAAGCCGTTGACTACCAGCGTGGTACGAAAGCGGAACCGGTAGAGGATGGGTGAGGTGAACGGCTTCATCACCAGGTTACCGGCAAACACCGCCAGTACCAGCAACCCCGCATCGAAGGCATTCAACCCAAAGCCGATTTGGAACAGTAAGGGCAGCAGGAACGGCACGGCACCGATGGCGATGCGAAACAGAGTGCCGCCCTTAATGGTGACAGCGTAACTTTTTATCCGCATCGCCCAGAGATCCATCAAGGGATTGGCGTGGCGTTTGGCGTGGCGTATCGCCAGGCTTCCCAGCGCCAGGCTGGCAGCCAGACATAACAGAGGCACCAACCAGGAAAGTTGCGGACTGTTGATCAGATCCAACCCAAACATCAGCCCAAAGCAGGCGACTCCGGTGAGTGCAAAACCTAGTCCATCAAAGGGAACGCCTTTCTGCGCGGGTTCATGAGGGATCAAACGCCAGGCGAAGAACAGGGCCAACAGGCCAAGCGGCACGTTGAGGATAAAAATCCAGTGCCAGGAAGCGTAGGTGGTGATGAAGCCGCCTACCGGTGGCCCCAGGACCGGGGCGGCTAACCCCGGCCAGGTGATAGTGGCAATGGCGTTGATCAGATCGGGTTTGGCGGTATTGCGCAGCACCACCAGGCGGCCAACCGGCACCATCAGCGCACCGCCAAAGCCTTGCAGGATACGAGCCGCGGTAAACTGCGGCAAGTTCGTACTGAGGGCGCATAGCACCGAGGCCAGGGTAAAAATAACGATGGCGGCGGTGAAAATATTGCGGGCACCAAAGCGGTTGGCGATCCAGCCGCTGGCGGGGATAAATACCGTCAGGGTAAGAATATAGGCCGAAACCCCGATGTTCATATCTACCGGCTGTACGCCAAAGGCCGCCGCCATTTGCGGCATCGCGGTAACGATCACCGTACCGTCCAGGTTTTCCATAAAGAATGCCCCGGCAACCAGCAGGGGAAGCGCGCTAGCGCGCGAGAACCAACTCATGGACGGCTCCGGCTGGAGTACGGTAAATAGGCTGACATAACAGAAATCCCGTTTCAAAAATCACCACGTCGGATTTTTGAGCATAACGCATCACGGGGAGGTTAAAAAGAAGTTAATAAGGTGATTATTAGCGGGCACAGCAAGTGTGCCCATCTAGATGCATCGTGTATCCGCCAGCGTGCGGTAATTACCAGGATAAATGGATGATACCGTCGATAAACTCGGCTTTAAAACTACTCAGGTCAGCCACGGTAGCCTTGATTTGCGGGGAGGAAATCGGCACGCCGTCACCGATGACGATCACTTGCCCTCCTGCGGCAATGGCGGAGTTCACGCCAGAAATCGCATCTTCAAAAATCACGCATTTCTGCACCGGCAGGCCAAATCCGGCTGCCGCCATCAGATAGGGTTCTGGATGGGGTTTGCCGTACACGATATCTTCCGAAGTGATCATCATGTGCGGGTGTGGGATGCCTGCGCTGATGATGCTTTGCATCGACACTTTCTTGGCGCCGGAGGTAACAATTGCCCAGCATTGCGGCGGCAACTGGCGCACCAGCTCAACGGCACCGGTAATGGCACGCACCTGGCTGAGAGCCTCGATGGCGAGCGTTTTGACTTCATCAACGCACTGTGGGTTGTCAAAGTAAGGGGAGACGAGCCGCAGCGTTTCCTCGATGGTGCGCCCGTGAATATTGGCCAGGACATAGTCCACATCCAGATGATGCCGGGTTGCCCATTCAGCCCACAATGTCTCAATACAGGCTCCTGAGTCCACCAGGGTGCCGTCCAGGTCAAACAGTACTGCCTTGCAAGCGATAGCGTTCATAAATCCCTTATGATTTAAAGCCTCGGTTTCCCAATAACAACAGAGTGGCGCTAAGGTCTTGTTGACGGAAATCAAGTGATAGCCTGAACCACCGCCGGAAAGTGAAAAAATGCGGCCCAGGTTGTGCCTTACCGAATCGCGCGCGCGCGGGGCATTTCGCGTCTTAGCCTGGAAACGGGGACACAACCGGGATTTGCCGCCTGTCATCAGCTTTACCGCAAGCATGGTTTTGTGGATTGCGAACCGTTCGCAGAGTATCAGCCTGATCCAAACAGCAGATTTATGACGCTTGTTTTGTAGTTGAAGCAGGGACGGAACTCACGTATTTCATTTTATTTCTTTATTAAAGAAATGATTGGCAATGTTTTGAAATCGTTTTATTACACTCATGGAGTGAGTAGCATAAGCTTATATAAAGTCAACGTGAGCTATTCGTTTTATTAATTGGTGCATCGGTAATGAATTGTCAAAATTCCAACCTGTTGCATCAATTATGTTTTTTATCCTGACATAACTCTCCTTTATCCATTACGCCAGTTTAGCCCGGTCTTAAACACTCATGCACAGTCAAAAAACAACCAGTCGACCTTGCATTCAAGGCATGGCGGTATAAATTAATATCATTACCGCCATCAAAACGGTAATAGACCCACGAGCTCATCATGCTCGTAACAGCAGTGGCTATAGCACGACATAATAATAGAGGATAATCACGATGAAACTTCGAGTACTCTCTCTGATGGTGCCTGCTTTGCTGATGGTTGGCAGCGCAGGCGCCGCTGAAATCTACAACAAAGACGGTAATAAACTGGATTTGTACGGTTTAGTCGATGGCCTGCACTATTTCTCTGATAACAATAGCGTTGATGGCGACCAGTCCTACATGCGTATGGGGCTGCGTGGTGAAACGCAGATTAACGATCAGCTCACCGGCTATGGCACGTGGGAATACCAGGTCAACGTAAATACCCCGGAAAGCGAAAACAATGCCTTCACCCGTTATGGTTTTGCAGGGCTGAAGGCTGTTGATTATGGCTCATTCGACTATGGCCGTAACAATGGTGTCTTGTATGACGTGGCGGCTTATACCGACATGCAGCCGGAATTTGACGGTTCCACCTATGGTGCCGACCAGTTCATGTTCCAACGCTCAAACGGTCTGGCAACCTATCGTAACAACGACTTCTTTGGCCTGGTTGATGGCCTGCATTTTGCTGTGCAATACCAGGGTAAAAACGGCAGTGCGGAAGAAACTAATAATGGTCGCGACGTTCTGGGTCAGAATGGTGATGGCTATGGTATGTCGGTGAATTATGATATTGGCTATGGCATTAGTGCCGCGGGTGCCTTCTTTAATTCCAAACGTACCAGCGAGCAAAATGGCGGTGGCGCATATAGCGGCATCATGGGGCGTGGTGACCATGCGGAAGGTTATTCTGGCGGCCTGAAATATGACGACAGCAGTACCTATGTAGCCGTCATGTTTACCCAGTCCTATAATGCAGCGCGCTTCGGTAGCTCAAACAGTGAGGCTTATGGCTACGCCAATAAAGCGCAAAGTTTTGAGGCTTATGCACACTATCTGTTTGATTTTGGCCTGCGCCCATTTGTAGGTTATAACCAAACCAACGGCAAGAATCTGGGGCAAGCGGCCAACGGCAATACCTACGGCAGTGAAAACCTGGTCAAGTTTGTTGACTTGGGTACGACCTATTACCTCAACAAAAACATGTCCACCTATGTGGATTATAAAATCAACCTGTTGGATGAAAACGACTTCACCAAATCGGCCGGTATCAATACCGACGACGTGGTTGCTGTCGGCCTGGTTTATCAGTTCTGATGACAGCGAAATAAGTCAGCTAACGCGGCCTTGTGGCCGCGTTTTTTCTTTATTCTTTCCCCTGCTAGCCTGTTTAGCCATTTCCAGTTATTTTTGCTCAAACGACCATCTGAGCCTAAGCTAGGCTATGTTGCTGAATTTGCAGCTTCTATCCAAGTGGACGCAGCGTCCCTAGATTAAGACATGGAGGAGTTTCAATTTGATGCGTTTATCAACCCTGGTACTGGCGATCGGCGTTGCGTTAAGCATGCCAGCGCTGGCAGAAAACCATACCCAGACAAAGGAGGCGAAAGTGGCCGGAGAAGTTAAACAGGATAAGCAGGGAGAAAACCCGTTCTTTGCCGCCAGTCAGTTGTCATTCCAGGCCCCTCGTTTTGATGTCATCAGCGAAAGCGATTATGCGCCGGCCATTGCCGCCGGTATCCAGCAGAAACTGGCAGAAATCGAAAAGATCGCCAATAACCCGGCGGAGCCTACGTTTGACAATACCTTCGTGGCGCTGGAAAAAAGTGGCGCACTGCTGACGCGCACCATGAACGTGTTCGGTGCGATGACCTCCGCCAACACCAGCGACACACTGCAAAAGCTGGATGAAGAAACCTCACCGAAGCTGGCGGCGTTAGACGATGCCATCATGCTCAACAGCAAACTGTTTGCGCGCATCAAGGCGATTTACGATCGGCGTGATAGCCTCAACTTGGACCCCGAGTCCTTGCGGCTGGTAGAGGTTACCTACAAGAACTATGTGCTGGCCGGGGCCAATCTTTCTGACGCGGATAAAACCCAACTGAAAGCGTTGAATCAGGAAGCGGCGACGCTGAGTACCCAGTTCACCAATAAATTACTGGCTGCCAGCAAAAACGGCGCGTTGGCGATAGGTGATAAAAACCTGCTGGCCGGGCTTTCAGAGGGCGAGTTGGCGGCAGCAGCGCAGGCGGCCAGTGAACGCAAGCTGGATAAGCAATGGCTGTTGGTATTGCAGAACACCACGCAACAGCCTGATTTGCAAAACCTGCAAGATCGCGATACTCGCCAAAAGTTGTTCAAAGCTTCGATCAACCGCGCAGAAAAAAATGACGCCAACGATACCCGTCAAACCCTGGCGCGGTTAGCTAAAGTGCGTGCCGAGCAGGCCAAACTGCTGGGCTTCCCGAACTATGCCGCCTGGAAGTTGCAAAATCAGATGGCGAAAACCCCGGATGCGGCGTTGGCGTTTATGCGTAATATCGTGCCTGCCGCTACGGCCCGGGCAGAGCGTGAGGCCAAAGACATTCAGGCAGTGATCGATCGGCAAAACGGCGGTTTTCAGCTGGCCGCCTGGGATTGGCAGTTCTATGCCGAGCAGGTGCGTAAAGAGAAGTACGATCTGGATGAATCACAGATCAAGCCTTACTTTGAGATGAACAACGTGCTGCATAACGGCGTATTCTATGCCGCCAATTTGCTGTACGGCATCAGCTTTAAAGAACGTAAAGATATCCCGGTTTATCATCCTGACGTGCGGGTATACGAGGTATTTGATAAAGACGGCCAGTCTCTGGCGCTGTTCTACACCGATTTCTTTAAGCGAGACAACAAGGGCGGCGGCGCCTGGATGAGCAACTTCGTTGAGCAGTCCAAACTCAACGGCACCAAGCCGGTGATTTACAACGTCTCCAACTTCACCAAACCCGCAGCGGGCCAACCAGCGTTGCTGTCCTATGATGACGTGATAACCATGTTCCACGAGTTTGGCCATGCGCTGCACGGCATGTTTGCCGATCAGCAATATCCAAGCTTGTCCGGTACCAACACTGCCCGCGATTTTGTCGAGTTCCCGTCGCAGTTTAACGAGCACTGGGCCAGCGATCCGCAGGTATTTGCCCACTTTGCCAAGCACTACCAAACGGGTGAAGCGATGCCGCAGGCGTTGGCCGATAAAATCAACAAGGCCGACAAGTTCAACAAGGGTTACGCCATGACCGAACTGTTGGCCGCCGCGCTGCTGGATATGCATTGGCATATGCTCGGCGCCGATCAGCCGCAGCAGGACGTGGACAAGTTCGAGGCCGCATCGCTGCGCCAGGACAAGATCGACCTCAGCTATGTGCCACCACGCTATCGCTCCAGCTATTTCCAGCATATCTGGGGCAACGGCTATGCGGCCGGTTATTACGCCTATCTGTGGACGGAGATGTTGGCAGATGACGCCTTCCAATGGTTCAGCGATAACGGCGGATTAACGGCAGAGAATGGCCAGCGTTTCCGTGAGCAGGTGTTGTCACAGGGCAACAGCCAGGATTTGGAAAAGCTGTACGTTAAATGGCGTGGGCAGGAGCCGAGTATTGAACCGATGCTGATCAACCGCGGGCTGAAGGATAAGTAACTACGTTTAACGCTCTCCGAGGGCAGGTGACTGCTCTCGGATGGCTATAATCGATGCCATGAAAGAGAATTGTGTGAGGCCGATCGTTTTTCTGTGTAATCGAAATTAACCGTAGTGAGATTAATCCTTGTAATTAGCAGGGTTACCAACACGTGTTGGTTTAAATAACCGCGAAATCCATCCTATTGTTTTAATGAGTTTATCTTCAGCATAAAATTCCCCCCTGGTATAAAAACCATAAGGAAAGGTGTTTAACGCCTGGGTTAATATGATTAACGTCACAGATTAATCGCTGAAAACGGTGCGGCGACAAGTTACGATCATAATCTCAACTCCGATAGTTGCCGCTTTACTGTTGTCGGGTTCCGATTTAAAACAAACACCTGTTCAAAAACAAACAAGTGTTAATTATGACCAACCGGGAAAAACAGATACTGCAACTCCTTCGGCGGGACCCGTTGATTCAACAACACGAAATCGCCGATATTCTGGGTATTAGCCGTTCTGGTGTGGCAGGCCACATCATGAATTTGATGAATAAAGGTTATATTAAAGGTAAAGGCTATATTCTCTCCGAACATCGTTATGTGGTCACCGTTGGCTCGGTAAACATGGACGTTTGTGGTTATGCCAATACGCAGTTGGTTTATGAAGACTCCAATCCAGGGAAAATAAAATGTACCCCAGGCGGGGTTGGGCGAAATATATCACAGAACATTGCGTTATTAGGGGCCGAATGCCACCTGGTTTCCGTGGTTGGTGACGATTTCTACGGCACGACGCTATTGGAACAGGCAAAACTGGCGGGCGTCAACGTGGATAATTGCCACCGACTGCATGGTGAGAATACCTCGACCTACGTTTCGTTGCTGGATGGCAGTGGTGAAATGCTGGTCGCTATCAACGATATGCGCATCCTGGAAAAATTGACCCCGGCGCTGTTATCCCATTCCAAAGAGTTAATTCAGCACTGTGGCGTATTGGTGCTGGACTGCAACCTGACGGAAGACGCGCTGGCCTGGTTATTTACCAATGCCGGTAATGTGCCGGTATTTGTCGATACGGTTTCCGCTTTTAAAGCGCCAAAAATCAAAAACTGGCTATCGCATATCCATACGTTGAAGCCGAATCGGATTGAGGCGGAAATCCTCAGCGGGATGAAAATAGCCCAGACTAGCGACGCACCGGCGGTGGCCCAATGGTTCCACCAGCAAGGAGTTCAGCGTTTGGCGCTGAGTATGGGGAGCCACGGCGTTTATTTCAGCGAAGTAGATGGCCAGCACGGTTGGTCGGCACCGCTGCCGACTCAGGTTGTCAACGTCACCGGAGCCGGGGATGCCATGATGGCGGGGCTGGTGAGTTGCTGGCTGGAGGATTTCCCACTCGATCACAGTATCCGTTTTGCCCAGGGCTGTTCGGCAATGACCCTGGCCTCTGAGTTCACCAATAACCCGAACCTGTCGCAAGGCAGCGTTCAAAAACTTTTGGAATTACAATCATGCAAAATAGCCTAATCACCCATCAATATCTGGATATCGCTCCTGAAGTGGCGCTTGCTCTGGCCGAAAATCGGCCGGTGGTGGCGTTGGAATCGACGATCATTTCCCACGGCATGCCTTACCCGCAAAACGTTGAAACTGCCTTGCAGGTAGAGGAAAAGATCCGTGCCAACGGGGCGGTGCCAGCGACCATTGCGGTGATCAATGGGCGCATGAAGGCGGGGCTATCCCATGATGAGATAGAAACGCTGGGCCGCGAAGGGCACCGGGTCGCCAAAGTGAGCCGCCGCGACTTGCCGTTTGTGATTGCCAGCGGCAAAAACGGCGCAACCACCGTGGCTTCTACCATGATCATTGCCGAACTGGCCGGGATCAGCGTATTTGCCACCGGCGGGATTGGCGGTGTGCACCGTGGCGCGCAGCAGACGTTTGATATTTCTGCCGATTTACAGGAATTGGCACAAACCAACGTGGCGGTGATTTGCGCCGGTGCCAAATCGATCCTGGATCTCGGTTTAACCACCGAATATCTGGAAACCCACGGCGTGCCTTTGGTGGGATACGGCACCGATAGCCTGCCCGCATTTTTCAGTCGTACCAGCCCTTACTCCGTTAGCGTACGCCTGGATACGCCGCAGGAAATCGCCCGGGCAATGGCCGCCAAGTGGGCGGCTGGCTTGCAGGGCGGAATGGTGATTGCCAACCCAATCCCAGAGCAGTACGCCATGCCTGAAGAAAAGATCAACCAGGCCATTGAGCAGGCTGTTCAGGAATCGGTGGAACAGGGGGTGTCCGGCAAGGAGAGTACACCATTCCTGCTGGCCAGAGTCGCTGAATTGACCGGCGGCGACAGCCTGCAGGCCAATATTCAGCTGGTGTTTAATAATGCTGAGCTGGCGGCCAAGATCGCGGGTCATTATCAGCTAAATTGCGCTTAACGCTTAAATTAGCACTCTACGTTTGTCCTTGATAAATCACTTCTGCCTCGGCAGGCGGCAGGCTATTGCCGTTTGCCGAGTAAAGAAGGAAGTAAACAAAATAGAAGGGGGCCTTATGGAGTTGTTGCGCAGTCTGGCAGGTATGTCGATCCTGTTATTCATTGGCTTTGTGTTTTCAGTCAATAAAAGAAAAATAAGCTTGCGTACGGTCGGTGCGGCATTGTTACTTCAGGTATTGCTTGGCGCTATTATGTTGTATGTCCCTGCAGGTAAATGGTTAATTAACACCATTGCCAGCGGCGTCAATCGCGTGATTTCGTACAGCGATGCGGGGAGCGCATTTATTTTTGGCGGCCTGGTAGGGCCGAAAATGAATGAGCTTTTCGATGGGGCAGGTTTTGTGTTCGCTTTTCACGTACTACCCGCCATCATCTTTATCACCTCACTGATTTCTATTTTATATTACCTTGGAGTAATGAGATGGGTGATCAATATTCTTGGCTATGTCTTTCAGCGCCTTATGAATATCAGCAAGGTGGAGTCCTTTGCCGCCGTTACCACCATTTTTCTGGGGCAAAATGAGCTGCCTGCGGTATTGAAGCCGTTTGTTAAAAACATGAACCGCAATGAACTGTTCACGGTGATCTGTAGCGGTATGGCCTCGATTGCCGGTTCAATGCTGGTCGGTTATGCCGGTTTGGGCGTCCCCATTGAGTATCTGTTGGCAGCTTCCCTGATGGCTATCCCGGGGGGGATCCTGTTTGCCCGTTTGCTCAGCCCGGCGACGGAGCCTTCCCGTGTTGAGTTCAGCGAAATGTCATTCAGTGATAAACGGCCAGCCAGCATTATCGAAGCAGCAGCCAACGGCGCGATGTTGGGGCTGAAGATTGCGGTGGGTGTTGCCACGGTCGTGATGGCCTTCGTTGCGCTGATCGCGTTGATCAACGGCATCATCGGCGGCGTGGGCGGCCTGTTTGGCGTTGAAAGCGTCAGCCTGCAAAGTCTGCTGGGCTATCTGTTTGCTCCGTTAGCCTACATCATGGGCGTGAGCTGGGAACATGCCGATCTGGCTGGGGGGCTGATTGGCCAGAAGCTGGCGATTAACGAGTTTGTCGCCTATCTCAGCTTCTCTCCTTACCTGAAAGAAAGCGCAATGCTGCTCGATCCGAAAACCATCGCGGTGATTTCGTTTGCACTGTGCGGTTTTGCCAATTTTGGTTCGATTGCCGTGGTAGTGGGGGCATTCAGTGCGGTGGTACCGGAAAGGGCCTCGGAAATTGCCCAGTTAGGGTTCCGGGCCCTGTTGGCGGCGACGCTGTCCAACCTGATGAGCGCTACCATTGCCGGGCTGTTTATCGGGTTAGGGGGGATTTGAAGAACTGGGGCAATTGCAGGCTAATCCGTCCCCGATTGCCCCTCACCCCAACCCTCTCCCGTAGGGCGAGGGAGCCGCCCGGCTTTTTTGATGAGGTTGTGCTGCTTCGGAAAGTAGGGAATAAAAACAAGAACGGCAAGGTTTTACTCAACACAATCAACGAACTCGATCGGTTCCCTTGGGCGAGGGAGCTGTCCGACTTTTTTGATGAGGTTGTGCTGCTTTGGAAAGTAGGGAATAAAAACAAGAACGGCAAGGTTTTACTCAACACAATCAACGAACTCGATCGGTTCCCTTGGGCGAGGGAGCTGTCCGACTTTTTTGATGAGGTTGTGCTGCTTTGGAAAGTAGGGAATAAAAACAAGAACGGCAAGGTTTTACTCAACACAATCAACGAACTCGATCGGTTCCCTTGGGCGAGGGAGCTGTCCGACTTTTTTGATGAGGTTGTGCTGCTTCGGGAAGTAGGGAATAAAAACAAGAACGGCAAGGTTTTACGCAAGACAATCAACGAACTCGATCGGTTCCCTTGGGCGAGGGAGCTGCCCGGCTTTTTTGATGAGGTTGTGCTGCTTCGGAAAGTAGGGAATAAAAACAAGAACGGCAAGGTTTTACGCAAGACAATCAACGAACTCGATCGGTTCCCTTGGGCGAGGGAGCTGTCCGACTTTTTTGATGAGGTTGTGCTGCTTCGGGAAGTAGGGAATAAAAACAAGAACGGCAAGGTTTTACTCAACACAATCAACGAACTCGATCGGTTCCCTTGGGCGAGGGAGCTGTCCGACTTTTTTGATGAGGTTGTGCTGCTTTGGAAAGTAGGGAATAAAAACAAGAACGGCAAGGTTTTACTCAACACAATCAACGAACTCGATCGGTTCCCTTGGGCGAGGGAGCTGTCCGACTTTTTTGATGAGGTTGTGCTGCTTTGGAAAGTAGGGAATAAAAACAAGAACGGCAAGGTTTTACTCAACACAATCAACGAACTCGATCGGTTCCCTTGGGCGAGGGAGCTGTCCGACTTTTTTGATGAGGTTGTGCTGCTTCGGGAAGTAGGGAATAAAAACAAGAACGGCAAGGTTTTACGCAAGACAATCAACGAACTCGATCGGTTCCCTTGGGCGAGGGAGCTGCCCGGCTTTTTTGATGAGGTTGTGCTGCTTCGGAAAGTAGGGAATAAAAACAAGAACGGCAAGGTTTTACGCAAGACAATCAACGAACTCGATCGGTTCCCTTGGGCGAGGGAGCTGTCCGACTTTTTTGATGAGGTTGTGCTGCTTCGGGAAGTAGGGAATAAAAACAAGAACGGCAAGGTTTTACGCAAGACAATCAACGAACTCGATCGGTTCCCTTGGGCGAGGGAGCTGCCCGGCTTTTTTGATGAGGTTGTGCTGCTTCGGAAAGTAGGGAATAAAAAACAGAAAGGCCTGTGGCGTAAAAAACCTTAATCGGTATTCGATATTGCTAGACCACAAGACAATTAACGTTTTAGGTATTACTCAAGACAATCAACGCACTCGATCGGTTCCCTCTCCCTTTGGGAGAGGGTTAGGGTGAGGGGCATCACTACTCCAGCAGCCCACGCTGGCGCAGCGTGAATCGGGTCGCTTCGTTCAGATCGTAACTGGCCAGCTCTTCCTTCCGCACCCAGGCATATTCTTCAAACTCATCATTAAGCGTGATGGTGCGGTTGGCCGCGTGGCAGTCAAAAATCAGGTAAATCATATAGATCTGCTCTTTGCTGCCGTCTTCATAGGTTTTCACCCGCACGTCGTCACGAAACGTCCAGGGTTGAATGCGGTCCAGCACCAGATCGCTACCCAATTCTTCACTGACTTCACGACGCAACGCCTGCTCGATGGTTTCTCCTGGCTCGGTACCACCGCCGGATAGTGCCCACTGGCCGGGGAAAACCCCTTTATGGGCCGCCATTTTGCATAGCAGATAGGCGTTATCGTTTTCAATTAACGGGCAAACAATAATACGTTGACGCATCGTAACTCCATGTTTCAAGGGCATCATAGTGGTGCAACGCATTATACGCCAGTCAGCAGGTGGGAGTTGTTAATTCTCATGAGCGTTAACGGGGATGAGAACCGCGATCCTCATCCCGCTGGCTTACAGTTTGGCCCGGTACTCGTCTTCCAACCGGCTCATTGAGGCCCAGAACGGGCTTGGTGTCCGCTCCAGCAGGCGATCGGCCAGCAGATCCAGATGGGTATGCCAGCCGCTGGCGACGCTGAGCAGGGTCTCGCGGTTGGCCAGGCGGCGATGGGTAAGGGTCAACAGCACCTTATCCTCTTGCTCGGTCAGTTCAATAGTGACTTCAGAAGGGCGGGCTTCCCCTGTTTCTGCCCAGGTAAAGCTCACCAGGCGTGGTGGCAGAATGCAGGTGATATGACCCATCTGGGCAATTTTACCAGCACAGGATTTGTATTTTGCCGGCGGTTTTTCATCCACACCGGCCAAATCGGCATTGCAGAACAGCAGCTCGATCTTGGCCCCGACCTGCATGGGCATCTCACCTGCGGCCAGCCAGCTGGCACGTTTATCGGATTCGATCAGGTAGGCCCAGACGCGTTTGAGCGGGCCGGGCAGCAGCCGCTGGATCCGCAGCGTACCGGTTTCAATAATCATACCGTAGTCGTTCATGGGTTCACTCCGTCGGAGGATGCGAGTCGGCCTGCAGCAGCGCTTGTTCTAGCGCGTCCAGCCGCTCATTCCAGAAATGTTCGTAGGTTTGCAGCCACTGCATGGCCTGCACCATTGGCTCGGGAGCGAGCCGGCAGATATGGTTTCTTCCCTGCACGGTGCGTTGCACCAGCCCGGCAAGCTCCAGCGCTTTGATATGCTTGGAAGCTCCGGCAAACGACATCTCGAACGGCGCAGCCAGTTCACCGATGCTGTGTTCGCCTTCGGCCAATGTGCGCAGAATGGCGCGCCTTGTCGGGTCGGCCAGTGCGTGGAAAATGGCGTCCAGCGGTGAGGAAGATAATTTAACCATATGGTTAAATATAGAACGTCAGCGTCAATACTCAACTGGTTCGTTGAATATTTTTTAATCTTGTCACATTAAAAGTGTGGGTATGACTTTACGCCGGGGGACGATCGAGCATAGTAAGGGCGACTTTCACCGCTTTTTCCAGCCGGGCACGGCTCACACCATCCCGAGCCTGAACGGACAAGCCATGCAGGAACGCCGCAAAATAATCGCCAAGGCTTTCTGCATCGGTGTTGGCGGGCAGTTCACCAGCCTGAATCGCAGCCTGTAATCTGTCGATAATGCCTTGGGTGCGTTGTTGGCGATGCTCCATCAACCAGCGCATGACGCCCTGATTATCTTCACTGACGCTGACCGCAGATGAAACCACCATGCATCCTTGGGGAAATTCACCGTGGCTGTAGAGGGCAACGGCGTCGAGCAGCATCTGTTTGATGGCTTCACGCACGCTGGCCTTTTCTTCGAAAGCGCGCTCGGCAAAGCCGCCTTCGTGGGCTTCGTAGTGTGCTATCGCTTCACGAAACAGTAGCTCTTTCGAACCAAAGGCCTTGTAGATCCGTGCCGAAGCAATGCCCAGTTCGGCCACCAGGTCGGACATCGAGGTGCCTTCAAATCCCTGCCGCCAAAACAGGTTCCGTGCTTGTAATAGGGCCTGTTCACGATCGAACTCTCTGGGTCTGCCTGCCATCGTCATCTTCTCCGGTGATTTATCTGCGGACTACAGGATCGCTTAAATGGCGGATAACGCCAACGAATTTCAAAATCCTCTTGCCGATGATTGGATTTAAGTCTATTGTTTGTCAATCGACAAACAATAGGAAAGACGATGAAAACGATAAAAGGCCCCAGCCTGCACCTAGCCCAATTTAGTGATGCTGCTCCCCCGTTCAACAGCCTGCCAGCGATTGCCGCCTGGGCAAAAGAGACCGGCTTTAAAGCTTTGCAGATCCCCGCGTGGGATAGCCGTTTGTTTGATGTGAAAACAGCGGCGGAAAGTCAAAGCTATTGCGATGACATCACCGGCATGCTGGCGCAGCACGGCTTGGTGATCAGCGAATTGACCACGCATATTTTTGGCCAACTGATGGCAGTGCATCCAGCTTATGATGCGCTATGCGATAGCTTTGTACCGGAGGGGCTGCGTGGCGATCCGCAAGGGCGAACGCTTTGGGCCAAAGAAAACCTGTTGTTGGCGGCAAAAGCATCGGCCCGCTTAGGCCTGACTGAAATGGGCACCTTCTCCGGTTCATTGGCTTGGCCCTACCTGTTTCCATTTCCGCAACGGCCAGCAGGGCTGATTGAAACGGCCTTCGATGAGCTGGCCAAACGGTGGTTACCCGTGCTCGACGCCTGTGATGAGCAGGGCATCAACCTGTGTTATGAGATCCACCCCAGCGAAGATCTGCATGATGGCATTACCTTTGAAATGTTCCATCAGCGCGTTGCGGCTCATCCACGCTGCCAAATGCTGTTCGATCCCAGCCATTTCGTGCTGCAACAGCTCAACTATCTGGAATTTATCGATATCTATAAAGATCACATCCGTATGTTTCACGTTAAGGACGCAGAATTCAATCCAAGTGGTCGGCAGGGGATTTATGGTGGCTATCAGTCCTGGGCGGATCGTGCGGGGCGATTCCGTTCATTAGGGGATGGGCAGGTGGACTTTAAAGGCATCTTCTCCAAACTGACGCAGTACGATTATGCCGGCTGGGCCACGCTCGAATGGGAATGCTGCCTGAAGCATCCACAAACCGGGGCCGAAGAAGGCGCCGCGTTTATCCGCAATCATATTATTCCGGTCACGAATAAAGTGTTCGATGATTTTGCCGGTGCGCCGGTCAACCAACAACAAATCAACGCCTTGCTGGGCATTCGCTAACCTCTGGAGCACCTTATGACTATGCTGACTCACGGGCCATTATCCAATGGGCTCGAGGCCGAACACGTCTATATTAAAATCAACGGCCAGCGTATTCACTGCGCCATCGCCGGAAGTGGGCAACCGGTGCTGCTGATCCCTGGCTGGCCACAAACCTGGTACACCTGGCGTTACGTTATGCAGGCGTTAGCTAATGCGGGCTTTCAGGCTATTGCTGTAGATCCTCCTGGTATAGGAGACTCGGACAAACCTCTTGGAGCCTATGACACCGGCAGCGTTGCCGAAAAACTCCATCAGGTCATGATGCAGCTGGGGCATCAGCGCTATGCGGTGATCGGCCATGATATTGGCATGTGGTTGGGTTATGCGTTGGCCAGCGATTACCCTCAGGCGGTTAGCAGGCTGGTGCTGACCGAGGCGGTGATCCCCGGTTTGGCAGAAGCACCGCCGATCTTTGTTCCTGCCGAGGACAACATCTTCCTGTGGCATTTTATGTTTAACCAGTTAACCGACCTGCCCGAAGCCCTGACTACTGGCCGAGAGGCTGAGTATCTGGGGTACATTTTCAACCGCTGGTCTTACCGGCGCGATCGAGTCGCTGCAGATACCTACATCGCGGCTTACTCGGTGCCTGGTAGCTTGCGGGCCGGTTTTGATTATTATCGGGCCATTCCTGAGACCATTCGACAAAACCAACAGCGGGCTAAAACGCCTCTAACGATGCCGGTGATGACGATTGGCGCAGAACATGCAACACGCGATGCCCCCTTCCTTACCTTGGAGGGCAAGGCTCGTCAACTCCAAGGGGAAGTGGTGCCTGGCTGTGGGCATTTCATTACCGAGGAGTGCCACGAGGAATTTATCGCCCTGATCCTGCCTTTTTTACAGAAGGGTAAAGTCCATGCCGCTGGATAAGCAGATCGCGCTATTTTTGCAGCAACAGGCCGATGCGCCCGCACCATCCTCACTGGAAGAGCTACGTGCGCAAACGGCAGTTGGGTTACAGCGCTTGCAGGGGGCACCCCAGCCCGTCAAAAAAATAATGGCGTTCCACCTCCCGGTTGGCGGCGGGCAAACTATTAGCGTGCGAGGTTATATTCCCCTAAATGCGCCAGAGGATAGGCCGCTTCCGGCGATGGTGTTCGCTCACGGTGGCGGATGGTGTCTGGGCTCGCTTGACGTTTACGATGGACCTTGCCGCGCGTTGGCCAATGCCACTGGGCGAGTGATCCTGTCTGTCGACTATCGCCTGGCACCGGAATTTCCTTTCCCGACGCCGTTGTATGACGTTTATCAGGTGCTATGTTGGGCCTCGGAACAAGCAGCGCAAATCGGCATTGACCCTCTGCAAATTGCGCTTGGCGGGGATAGTGCGGGGGGCAACCTGGCGGCTGCGGCAGCTCTGATGACCAGGGATCGTTCAGGGCCAGCCGTAGAACACCAATACCTGCTTTACCCTGCATTGGATAGCGAGATGGCCATGCCCAGCTTTGCCGCATATGGTGAAGGTTTCTACCTGACGCGGGAGATCATGGGGTGGTGCTGGGCCAATTACCTAGGGCAGGATACCGACGCTCGCGAGCCTTACGCTTCTCCTTGGTATGCGTCAACGCTGGCGGGCTTACCACCAGCGACGATCCTGGTGTGTGAATACGATCCGCTGCGGGATGAAGGTGAGCGCTATGCACAGCGATTGCAACAAGCCGGCGTTAAGGTGAATTGCCAGCGTTTACCTGGGATGGTGCACGCTTGTATGCATATGACCGGCTTAACTCCGGCTGCCCAGGTTTTATTTACTGTGCTGGAGAAATTGCCTTAGTTCTTGCTGACCGCCAGGGAAGGCGGGACAACGTGGTATTAAAATGATAAACCTAGTGTTGCCGAGTCATTATCAGCCCGGCGTATGCCAACCTTAAAACGTAACAGGAGCCAGGGAAGTGCAAGGTGTGCCAGAACAGTTTCCGTTTGAGAAAGATCGCGCCCAGTTCCGGCATTTGCCGCAGTTGCCGGGCGTGGAGCTTTATCAGGCCCATATCGATCGCTATGCGTTTGAGCCACACGCCCATGATGCGTTTGGCATCGGCACGGTGGAAGCCGGAGCGGAGCGCTTTCGCTACCGTGGGGCACAGCATTTAGCCGCTCCGGGTGCCTTGGTGCTGATGAATCCGGACGAGCTGCATACCGGTGAAGCGGAAACGGCAGGCGGTTGGAACTATCGGATGATCTATCTGGAGCCTGCGGCGCTGGAGCGGATTTCCGGTGAGAAGGGCTGTTGGTTCAACGACGTGATCCACCATGATGCAGTGGCGGCCAAGCGGCTTTCGCAAACGCTGGCGGCGTTATGGCAAACCCGGGACACGTTGGCGCTCGATAGTTTACTGCTGTCCGTCGTTGATATTTTGCGCCCTCATGCTCGTATTGTTCAGCCGCAGCAGAATGAAGCCGCTCACCGTATGGTGATAGTTAAGGAGTATCTGCGGGATAACTTTGCTTTACCTATTACGTTGAGCGATCTGGCGGCGCTGGTCTCGCTCAGCCCGTATCATTTCCAACGTAAATTCAAAGCGCAATTCCATGTCACCCCACATCAGATGCTGATGGCGATCCGGCTCGAAAAGGCCAAGCAGATGCTCGGGCGGGGAATGCCGGCGGCCCAGGTGGCCGTAGCTGTGGGGTTAAGCGATCAGGCACATCTTACCAAAGCGCTGGTTAATCGTTACGGTGTCACGCCTGCGCGCTACCAAAAGCAGGTGATGCGTTAACTTCTGCCGCGAAAACGGGCGTAAAACAGCAACCTGGTACAATATTCTGCCTCCACGTCCCTTTATCCTGACACCACTTGAGAACTGCTATTGATGATGGTGTCACTATGTTTGTCGGTGTGATGTTTGCTCTTATTGCCGGGTTGATGTGGGGCCTGATCTTTATTGGCCCGGTATTGGTGCCGGACTATCCAGCCGCGTTGCAGTCCACCGGACGCTATTTAGCCTTTGGATTGGTTGTGTTACCGCTGGCCTGGCTGGATCGTCGCCGTCTGCGTCAGTTGCTGGCTAAAGATTGGCTAGAGGCGTTAAAACTGACCGCAATCGGCAATCTACTGTATTACCTATGCCTGGCCAGTGCGATCCAACGTACCGGCGCGCCGGTATCGACCATGATTATCGGCACGCTACCGGTGGTGATATCGGTCGCTGCCAATCTGTTTTATGGCCATCACGACGGCCGTCTCTCCTGGCGAAGATTGACTCCGGCCTTGCTGGTGATTGCCCTCGGGCTGGTGCTGGTCAACGTTGCGGAACTGCAGGGGAATAGCGAGCCTATTGATGTCTGGCGTTATACTAGCGGCTTGGGATTAGCACTGTTAGCGGTGGCGTGTTGGACCTGGTTCCCTCTGCGTAACGCGCGTTGGTTACGTGATAACCCAGATAAACGGCCCACGACCTGGGCCACGGCGCAGGGGATTGTGACCTTACCTTTGGCGTTGGTGGGCTATTTGCTGGTTTGCGGACAATTGGCGCTGACACAGCCGCAGTTCGCGCTGCCGTTTGGCCCCCGGCCACAGGTGTTTATCCCGTTGATGATTGCTATTGGCGTCTTGTGTTCTTGGTTAGGTACGTTGTGTTGGAACGAAGCGAGCCAGCGTTTACCGACGGTGCTGCTTGGGCCGCTGATCGTGTTCGAGATCCTGGCAGGATTGGCCTATACCTTTATGCTGCGCCATAGCTGGCCACCACTGCTGACGCTATGCGGTATTGCCTGCCTGACGGTTGGGGTGATTTACGCCATGCGCATCAAACTCGAACCGATGGTGGTTGCGTTAGAGGAGACACGTTAAAGGCTTAGGGGCGCCGCATGCTGCGCTCGTCGAAATATGAGGCTACGGGTTTCCCCGTAGCCGTTATCATTTAACGTTTGCTGTGGTGGATAATCTCTTCGGCCACATTGCGTGGAGCTTCTGCGTAGTGGCTGAACTCCATGGTGTAGGTGGCGCGGCCTTGCGACATGGAGCGCAGGGTGGTGGAATAACCGAACATCTCAGACAGCGGCACCTTGGCATGGATCTCTTTGCCTCCGCCACCAGGGATATCCTCCATCCCTTGCACCATTCCGCGTCGTGATGACAGATCGCCCATCACGTTACCCGCGTAATCCTCCGGCGTTTCCACTTCTACCGCCATGATCGGCTCGAGGATCACCGGGCTGGCCAGGCGACAGGCCTCCTTAAACCCAAAGATAGCCGCCATACGGAATGCCTGCTCGGAGGAGTCCACATCGTGGTAGGAACCAAAGGTCAGATGTACTTTGACATCGACCATCTGATAACCCGCCAGCACGCCATTATTCAGCGCCTCCAGAAGGCCTTTTTTTACCGCCGGAATATATTCACCGGGGATCACGCCGCCTTTGATCTCATCAAAGAACTCAAAGCCTTTACCGGGCTCATTGGGTTCCACCGTCAACACCACGTGGCCATATTGGCCTTTACCGCCGGACTGACGCACAAATTTGCCTTCTACGTCGGTCACTTTCTGGCGGATGGCTTCGCGGTAAGAGACCTGCGGTTTGCCGGTGTTGGTTTCAACGCCAAACTCGCGCCGCATCCGGTCGACTATGATCTCAAGGTGCAATTCACCCATGCCATAGATAATGGTCTGGCCGGAGTCTTCATCGGTGCGTACGCGAAGCGAAGGATCTTCCGAAGTCAGGCGTTGCAGTGCAATCCCCATTTTCTCCTGGTCGGCCTTGGTTTTTGGCTCGATGGCCTGCGCGATAACCGGCTCTGGAAACACCATGCGTTCCAACGTGATAATGGCATTGGGGTCGCATAGCGTATCGCCGGTGGTCACATCCTTCAGGCCCACACAGGCGGCAATATCCCCAGCGTGCAACTCATCAACTTCTTTACGATCGTTGGCGTGCATTTGCACGATACGGCCAATACGCTCTTTTTTGCCTTTTACCGGGTTATAGACGCTATCGCCTTTGGCCACGATGCCGGAATAGACGCGCACGAAGGTCAACTGGCCAACGAACGGGTCGGTCATCAGCTTGAATGCCAGCGCCGAGAATTTTTCATTATCATCGGCCTTACGGGTGATAATGTTATCGCGTTCGTCATGGCCTTCCATCGGCGGTACATCCAGCGGAGAGGGCATAAGTTCGATCACCGCGTCCAGCATGCGCTGGATCCCCTTGTTGCGGAATGCCGAACCGCACAGCATTGGCTGGATCTCACCGGCAACGGTGCGGGCGCGCAACCCCTGAACGATTTCCTCATTGGTTAATTCGACCTGATTGAGGTATTTGTCCATCAGCGCTTCGGAGCCTTCCGCCGCAGCTTCAATCATCTTGTCGCGCCACTCTTGGGCCTGCTCGAGCATCTCTGCTGGGATCGCCTCGAAGCGGTAGGTCATACCCTGAGTCGCTTCATCCCAAAAGATGGCCTGCATGCGGATCAAATCCACGACGCCAGCAAAATGGTCTTCTGCACCGATGGGGATCACGACCGGCACCGGATTGGCCTTCAGGCGCTCGATCATCATATTGCGCACGCGGAAAAAGTCCGCGCCCGTGCGGTCCATTTTGTTGACGAAGGCCAACCGTGGCACCTTGTACTTATTAGCCTGACGCCACACGGTTTCAGATTGCGGTTGCACGCCGCCGACCGAGTCATACACCATCACGGCACCGTCCAGCACGCGCATCGAACGTTCCACCTCAATGGTGAAATCGACGTGCCCGGGGGTATCGATGATATTGATCCGGTGCTGAGGATAATTATGCTCCATGCCGTTCCAGAAGCAGGTAGTGGCGGCGGAAGTAATGGTGATCCCGCGCTCCTGTTCCTGCGCCATCCAGTCCATGGTAGCGGCGCCGTCGTGGACTTCGCCCAGCTTGTGACTGACCCCGGTGTAAAACAGAATCCGCTCGGTCGTCGTGGTTTTGCCGGCATCAATGTGCGCCGAGATGCCGATATTGCGGTAGCGTTCGATGGGGGTAGTGCGTGCCATAATCAACCTTTCTTAGCCTTGTGGCGTACGGCTTTAACTGTTTACGTAAAATGATAACCCTCAATGGGTTATCAGCCAGGCCATGATCAACCATGTTCTACGGCCTCAGAGTAATCGTAGCTGATGGTATTGACTTTATTAACCTATGACTGTGATAGGTCGTTTAAAAATCAAATACTACAGGTCACAAGGTTGTTCTGCGGATGGCACTTGCCAGGGTGTGAAAGGGGGCAAACTGAACGGTCACACAAGAAATTTCCAGCAAGCCATATAAATAACGTTCAGGATGCCTAAAAAACAATCTGACTTGCTTGTTGCTATCAATTTTTCTGTAGAGGAATTGATATTTATGTGAAGTAGATCGAGACATCCCACAAACTTCATGGTTAAATTCCGAATTCGCTCAAATAGCACATTATTTTATTGCAGAGCGAATTTTATTGACTCATGGATTAAGAGATTAACATGCAAAAAACATATTTATCAGTACTTCTGGCTGGCGCAATGGCGTTGTCTTTCGGCGTTCAGGCTGCAGGTGAAAGCACCATTTCTTTAGGTTACGCTCAGAGTCACGTGAAGGTTGATGGCAACAACCTGAATGAGAACCCAAAGGGTTTTAACCTCAAGTATCGCTATGAAATTGATAACAATTTAGGTTTTATCACTTCATTCACCTACACCACGCAGTCGTATGATTTCTATTATGGCAGTAACAAAGTGGGCGATGGTGATTTAAAATATTACTCACTGACTGCAGGCCCAGCTTATCGCTTTAATGACTATATCAGCGCCTACGGCTTAATCGGTTTTGGCCACGGCAAGGCGACATCCAATATCTCTATGCGGGGTTACTCTTCTAACACCGACGAAAGCAAGACCAGCGTTGCTTACGGTGCTGGCTTACAGTTTAACGTCACCCCTAATATTGCTCTTGATGCTCATTACGAGTATTCAAAACTGGGTGATTTTAAAGTCGGTACCTGGACCGTTGGTGCTGGCTATCGTTTCTGATAGAAATGCCCTAAAGGGTTTTGAGGGGGCAGTGCTACGCCATTACTGTCGGTAAAAATGGTCTGGCCTTCTCGAAACCTCGGAGCCGCCGCTACCCGCGTCGGTTCCGGTTTTATCCTCCTTCAAATGCGTTCTTTTTCAATGACCCTTTCTTGCCGCTTGGTATACGGTTCCCTCGATACCCCTTCCATGATCTGTTGGCAGGCGGTTTAATGTATCGACGTTAAAATCCAGAATAACCGTTTGCTGAAAGGACTCGTCATGTCTGCGTTTCGTGTTCTGTTTTTGCTGGCCGTGGTGCTCCAACTGCCAGCCTATGCCAAGCCTTTGGTCAAACCAACCGGCACTGCACCAGGTACCATTCAATGGCAACCCTGCAACAGCATCGCCTTTCAGCACTGGTTCAGCGATGGCCCGCCTCCGGCCGGGTTACAATGTGGCTATGTCGACGCGCCACTGAGTGACCAGAATGCAGCACAAACCGTTCGGCTGGCTCTCACGAGGTTACCTGCGGTAGGCCCAAGAAAAGGCAGTGTGGTGATCATCGCGGATGGACCTGGCTCGCCAGGGCTCAATCCAAAAATTGCCGAGCAGGGTCCCGCCTGGCGGTTGCAAAAATCTTACGACATCATTGGCTATGATCCGCGCGGCGTGGGGAAATCGACACCCAAAATTTCTTGCCAACCAACAGCCAGTGAGGAAACACCGTCACCCGATGAAAACGATATTCCTGGTGCAGAGCAACAGGCACGGGATAGGGTGGCGGCCTGCATCAAGCAGACTGGAGCCGACGTGGTGCAACATATGGGCACCCACGAAGCTGTTAACGATCTTGATACCGTTCGCCGGGCGTTGGGTGAACCCGCGTTGACCGCCGTGGCGTATTCTTACGGTACCAAGGTCGCGGAGTTGTATGCCGAGCGCTTCCCCAAGAAAACCCGCGCGTTGGTGCTCGATGGCGTAGTGAACCTGAAAGAAGATGACTTTAACCAACGCATCAATCAGGAGCGGGGTTATCAGCAAAGCTTCCTGCGTTTTGCCGACGACTGTGAGAAAAATGGCTCATGTCCTTTAACCAGCGAACCTAACTGGGCGATCCAGCGGTACCACAGGATGCTGCGCAAATTGCACGATGCTCCTTTCGTTACTTCGTCGGGTTATGAAATCTCTGCCGATGACGTGATCACACTGACGCGTAACCTGTTGCCCTGGCGGGAACGTTGGCCAGAACTGGCCACCGCCTTGCGTAAAATTGATGAGGGCAAAGCCGATGATGCAGTGACCGATCTTATCGACGAAAGCTATACCCCAGACGCTGATGATGCGCGAATGGTGATCACCTGTGCAGATATGGCGAAGCCTGATGCCGACCAGCAACTATTACGCCGGCAGCGCCAACAAATCAATACAGCAGCCTCGTTTCCCAATTACTTACCGCTGCATGAGTATCCACTCGAGACCTGTGATTTCTGGCCATATCCTGGCCATCTGGAACAACCCCATGCTCCAGTACTTTCTACCGCTCTCCCGCCGTTGTTGTTCGTTACCCAGCGCTATGACCCGGTTACGCCATATCGTAATGCCCGTGAAATGGCTTCGAGTTTTAAAAGCCCGCTGATTACCCGCGAAGGGGATGGCCATACGCTGGCGTTGACGGGCGTAGACAGCTGTGTGGATGATGCAGTAATAGATTATCTGTTGAGTCCCAAAAAGCCACGACGGGATAAAACCTGCCGTTGAGCGTGGGTTCTTTGGGTAATGATATGTGCCTCCACGAGGCTGACAGAAACACGACTCAGTAGCGTTCTAAACCTAGATTCTGGGCGGGGGATACTAAGTTATGTCAGCAGGGGCAGGACTGCGATTTGCACTAAGAATATTCTGCCCCGTAATGAAGTGCAGGATCAAGCGGAATGTCTGGTAGGGATACAGATTTTTCCGTTAATAATGTGCGCATCCCGGCGGATCCACTCATTAACTTTGTAGACACTGGTTCTGTGCAGTTGTGCGAATGTCTTAATATCGCCGTCATGCTTTCTATATATAAACTCTCTGACACTGGTCAATGTACAGTTCTCCATGAAGTGTGGCTTCCTAGGTGAAGGGTATCTGGATATCTATTATTAGGTTGGTACTGTTATAGGATAGAGCGTAACATAAAGTTTTAAATACGTGAATTAAACTTTGCTGTTATATACGATATTTTATCGATCTGTTTTTTTAATTAGATACGCTTAGGTTATGAATAAATACATGCTCAGGATGACATAATAAATAAAATAAAAATTGATTTAAAATCAATCGGTTGGCGTTCGCATTGTGATCGAACATCGCGATCCTAGAGGGCTACATACTGAAATCGATTAATAATTTACATGGGTTTGTCGATAAAAAATATTTTTCCAACCTGCTTAATTGCAATAAATAATGTACAACAACAAAATCAAGAATAATCTTAATATATTTAAGTGGGATTACTCTTGGATAACAGCGAGCTTTCTGAGTTTATTCCTAGTTAAAAGCAGGTGGAGGGGAGGCCTTACGATTTATCTGAATTTTTCCATCAAGATGTCGTTGATGATCAACCCCATCGTGATTTGTTAACACTCCATGAGTCTGGATAAAAGACTCATGGATGGCGCGACCAGCAGATGACCGAACTCAATTTGGTTCATACGCTAGTCGCGCGCATAGTTGGGTTAAATCAACCCAAGTTTGCCATTAATCTCCGCGATCTCGCGCCGCCATTGCTGCTGCAACTGCGGCTTTTGATGTTTGGGTTTACGCGTTAAATCCTCCTCAAGTTTGTGTTCCAGAGTAACCAGAGTCGCCAGCAGGTGATCTTCATTGGTCGATATCGCAGGTTCAGCGACCAGCTCGTGTTCAGGGGATATCACCAGCTCAGCATTACCGACACCACCCAGGGTGGTATAGATGGATGAAAGATCGTGCCATTCTCTCAGTTGGCGATCGTCTATCAGCCAGTAGCGATTACAGCTTTGCTCCATCAGCGTCCGATCGTGGGTGACCAGCAGCACGGCTCCCGCAAACTGTTGCAACGTTGCGGCCAGCTCTTCTTTACCTTCCATATCCAGATGGTTGGTCGGTTCGTCGAGCAGCAACAGTGAGTAGTTGGCCAGAGTAAGCGCAACAAACAGTAACCGCGAACGCTCGCCACCGCTCAGCGTAGACACTTTCTGTTGATGGCGCAGGTAAGGGAAACCGGCACCGATCAGCGCCATCTTCCGTTGATCTTCGGTCAGGGACGCGAAGTGGCACAGAGCATCGCTTAACGAGTCCTCATCGTTAAGCTGTTGCAGACTCTGGTCGTAATAACCTATACGCACGCGAGGGTGAAATATCGACCCTTGGCAGCTTGCTTGCTGGTATTGCTGCCAAAGGAAGTGCAGCAATGAAGACTTACCACAGCCATTACGGCCTACTAACGCGATGCGGTCGCCACTTTTTACCTGGAGATGATCCAGACTGAACAGCACCGGCGCGGTGGGAGCAGGGCGAATGGCTAATTGCTCCAACGCCAGCAGTCGATCGGCAGGCAGTGCTTCACCACTGAGCCGGAGCCGCCACTGGTTGCCTGTGCTCAAGGTGGTTTGCTGGTCTTTTAATCGAACCACCTGTTTTTCCATCTGCTTGGCTTTACGCGAGAGATCTTCGTTGTCATACACCTGGCCCCAGACAGCCAGGCGTTTGGCACTTTTCTCTACGCGATCAATTTCCTTTTGTTCAGCCTGATGGCGGTGCTCATCAGCCAAGTCCTGTTCTTGGAGGGCGATGCGCGCCTGCGAACAAGGCAAACGGAAATACTGCAGCGTTTTGTCACGCAGGATCCAAGTACAGTTGGTTACGCTGTCCAGTAACCGGCCGTCGTGGGAAACCAGCACGAAGCTACCGTTCCAGCCATTGAGGAATTGCTCCAGCCACAGCAGCGTCGGCAGATCCAGATGGTTGCTGGGTTCATCCAGTAGCAGCAAATCAGGTTGGCGGATCAGCGCCCGGGCTAATAACAAGCGGGTATGCTGGCCACCGCTCAGGGTGCCGGCCGTCAGATCCCATGCTGCTCGGTCGAATCCCAGTTCAGCGAGTAACACTTCTCCTTGCCAACGTTCAGGCTGGTGTTGCCCATCAGCCAGGCCTGTGAGCACTGCCTCCAACAGAGTGCAGTGATACAAGGCTTCGGGCAGGTGTTGTTCAACCCGAGCCATCAGGCAATGGTGTGATGGGGTGACAGTACCCGCGCTGGCAGGCAGATCGCCACTGAGAATTTTAAGCAGGGTGCTTTTGCCACAGCCGTTATGGCCAATTAAACCGATGCGGTCGCCCTTTTTCAGGCTAAAGGAAACCTCAGCCAGCAGCGGGCCGAAAGCGGTATCAATACCAACAGATTGTGCAGAAAGTAAAGTCGTCATGGTGCTTACTCAAGGTTACAGGCATGCAGATGCCTATCGTCAAAAAATTGCCGACGATAACCCGGTAAGCCGGAGGGAAGAACTTTGATGTGAGTAAACTTCGCTCAAGCTTAGGTTATCGGAGCACGATACCGGTAATGCTTGAGCAGCGACGATCACCAAGGTGATGTGAAAGTATAAACAATTCACAAGACAGCATTGGGGACCTCCTTTTCATTATTATAGGTTGATAGGTGAATGGATTATAAAGGGGATTGGTGGTTTCTGCTACTGGCCTACCTGTTAGTTTGAGACGACTAACAGATCTCCACCGGCTCAGTAGGTAGGGCGCTGCATGCTGCGCCCGCTTGGTGAAACAATGGGTTGGGTTACGTTTTGGGCCGATCACTCATCTTCTGCGTAGATTTCTGGGTCCTGAATATGTTCCAGCACGTCCCCAGGCTGGCAATCAAGATAGCGGCAGATAGCATCCAGCGTAGCAAAACGTATCCCTTTCACCTTGCCTTGCTTTAACAGCGAGAGGTTTTGTTCGGTGATGCCGGCTGCGGCGGCCAGGTCTTTGGATTTGACTTTGCGTGTGGCTAACAACACGTCTAGCCGGACGATGATCGACATAATGGGTTAACCTCATACGAACTGTTGATTTTCATAATGCAACTTGCTGGCCTGTTTCAGGATTTGTGCAATGACGGCAATACAGGCCGCGAGAAACAGGGCAACAATATTCCCTGTATCGATCCCTAATGTCACCATCCGTTGGCCAACAGGCTCATGCATGGTTATCCAATAGCTGAGAACGGGCTGGCACAATAACTCCAAAATCGTCCAAAGGGCGACATATTGACCCATTTTCCCCAAATGGTGCGCCGCTGTGCCTGAAAAATAGGCACGTTGAGCATAGGTTTGGAACAGCTTGCGTAAATGATACAACCCGAGTGCCAGTGCCAGCAGCGGCACGCTCGAAAAGATAATGCCACCGGCAATTTGCCACCAGGGGAAGAGGTATAAATCAACACCCAAGGCGCTGATTAAATCGTTTGAGATGGAAACATGAAATCCGTAGCCATCATTAGCAGCGAGGCTTGGGAATAACCAATAGGAAGCATTAAACAGCAACATGGCGAGTAACAAGCACAATGTGATGGTGGCCATACGTTGGCTGAAGCGGGTAAGGCGATCTAATGTCATAAAAACCTCAAGTCGTTGAATGGAAATCGCAGTGACTTTAATTCATTAATTATCGTAAAACAATAATAAATTATCGAAATGCGATCATGTAATGATTTTTATGTTCATAAAACGACCGTCTGGCGGTTTCTTTTTGAGCTGTAAACGGTTATGGAGAGGGCGCTATAGGGGGGTAAATAAGGGCAAGTGAGGCGTTAGCTAAAATTTCTACTAACCTTCTAGGATTAATGCGCTTTTTCACTGAATAGCTTGTTATTATACTCATCGCTTATTGTTGATCAGGCGCAGTGATATTCATCATTTCGCCTGTTGCGTTTATCGCCAACCCCATGCTGAGCATTCACCGTTATGATCAAGTCATTACAGATTTTCCTGTTCACCTTTTTGTTGTTCGGCTTACCGCTGGCCCCGTTAGCCAATGCAGCGCAGCAGAATGCGGCTGCGGTTGAACTCAGCCCGCAGGAAATAGCGGCCTCACTGAAAAGTTATCAAAAACAGCTGGATACGATTAAACAGCAGGTCTCAAAGGCGGGCTCTGATGGTCAGTTGAACAAGCTGTTTGACGCCACGCAGGTCTTGGCCACGGACGCAGAAAAGCTGACCACCGACCTGCAACCCATGCAGGTGAAGTTACAGGCACAGTTAGACGTGCTTGGCCCGCAGCCTGAACCTGGAGTAATGACCGAAACCGCCAGTGTGGTGCAACAACGCAATACGCTCAATAATGCCAAAAAACAGTTGGACGATGCCGTAAAACGCTCGCAAGCCATCAGAACGGGGGCGCTCGACTTAGGGCAACAAATTACCGATCTGCGCCGCGTGGCCTTCAAATCCCAGTTGGCGTTGAATACCGGCAGTATTCTTAGTTCGCAATTCTGGTTACCAGAGTCTTCTTCACAGGTTGAGGATTTAGCTCGTCTTAATGACTTTAAGCAGCAACTGGAGCAAACCCTGGAAGCCAGTTGGCAAGACGAATGGCGCTACGGGACGATAGCTTTACTGATCCTGGCTGCGGCTTGCTGGTCTCTCGGGCGTTATTTCGTGGAGCAGTTTTTTGCCTGGGTGTGTATCCGCTATTTACCCGACGGCCGCTTGCGCCGCAGTTTTATGGCATTAATGACCGTGCTGATCACGCTGTTTGCCACCACGCTGGCGCTAAATCTGCTGATTTCTGCGTTTGCTCGTGTTCAGCCGCTAACGTCTCAGGTTCAGGATTTCGCTGATGGTTTTATGCAGTTGGGGATTTTCTGCGCGCTTATCGCGGGATTAGGCAGGGCGTATCTTTCGCTGAGCCGCCCATCATGGCGTCTGGCGCAGATGGATGACGCCATTGCGAGCGGCATGCGTTTCCTGTCGCCGTTATTGGCCGGATTGGCCATGGCTTTTGGCACCGTGGAACTGGTTAATAACGTGATTGGTGCCAGTCTTGGCAGCACGGTGCTAGGTAATGGTCTGGCTACCGCATTGATGGCATTAATCTTGTTCGCAATACCGCTTCGGGCACGCCGTATCCGCTATAAGCTAGAGCAGCAGGGGATGCATCTGGAAAAACGCTCGGTGATTGCCGGGATAGTCCATATCGTTATTGTGGTATCGGCAACCGTGATCCTGTTATCACTGTTGATTGGCTATGTGGCTTTCGCTCGCTTCCTGACCTATCAGTTGATTTGGGGGGCACTGGTACTAATGGCGTTCTATTTCCTGGTGATCTTTGCTACCGATTTCTGTACGGCCATCTTTTCCCCCCAAACTGCCAGCGGGCGGGCACTGAAAAAATCGCTCCATTTTAAAGATCGTCATCTTGAGCAACTGACCGTCATCTTCACGGCGTTGTCCAAATGTTCTTTGATATTGTTGATGATTGTTGCCCTGATCAATGGCTCTTTTGGCACCACCACGCCCAACTCCTTGTTGCAAAAGATTGTTGCCATCCTGAGCGGCGAAGGCCTGAAGCGGCTGAATATCGTGCCAAGCAACCTGCTCAATGCAGTGGTTTGCCTGGCGATCGGTATCTATGTGCTGCGGGTCACGCAACGTTGGTTAAGCCATGAGCTGCTGCCAAAAACCATCAGTGATATCGGTATCCGCGCCTCGCTGGTTACCTTGTTCAGCAACGTCGGCTATGTGCTGCTGATCCTGATCACGCTGGCGACGTTGGGTATCCAGTGGAATAACCTGGCCTGGATCGTGAGTGCGCTATCGGTAGGTATCGGTTTTGGCCTGCAGGAAATCGTGAAGAACTTTATCTCTGGCCTGATCCTGTTAACTGAGCGCCCGGTTAAGGTCGGGGATATGATCGGTATCGGCGGGGTTGAAGGGGATGTAAGGCGCATCAATGTACGCGCCACCGAGATCCAATTGAGCGATCGCTCGACCATGATAGTGCCTAACTCTCAGCTAATCTCGCAGAACGTGCGTAACGCCACCATGGGGAATGCTCAAGGGGTGGTCACCGTCGCGCTGACTTTCCCCACCGATATCGATCCCGAGCAGGTACGCAACGTGTTGTTGAGTGCCTACCATGAACACGAATCCATTCTGGAAACGCCTGCCCCGTACGTTCGTTTCAGCCAGCTCGGCCCAGACGGGATTATCCTCAGCGTGACCGGTTACGTTGCCAGCCCACGCATGGTCGGCTCTACCAAGAGCGATCTGCTGTTCAATATTTTGAAGCTCCTGCGTGCTCATAACGTCAACCTGTCCAGCCCGAAAGAGGTGGTGTTTATGAAGCAACGGGCAAAAAGTCTGGTTGATGAAGAAGAACATTCATCCTGATGAGTAACTCAATGGCCGATAACATCATCGGCATCTATCAACGGCATGCCGGGGCGTTTGAGCAGAAGCGGTCCACCACGCTGTTTGAGCAACCCTGGCTGGAGCGCTTCCTGAGCCTGTTACCCAACAACGGACGGATCCTGGATATTGGCTGCGGCAACGGCATGCCGATCGCCGACTATTTTATCCGCCAGGGCTTTCAGGTGACGGGGGTGGACAGTTCGCAGCCGATGATCGACCGTTGCCTCCAACGCTTCCCGGAACAGCGCTGGGCTGTGGACGATATGAGAACCCTGGCGCTAGCAGACAAATTTGATGGGCTAATTGCCTGGGACAGTTTTTTCCATCTGACGCGTGAAGATCAGCGCCAGATGTTTAACATTTTCCGGCAACATGCCAATAGCCAGGCCGCATTGATGTTCACCAGCGGTACCAGCGATGGTGAAGCGATAGGGACATTTGAAGGCGCATTCCAGCCTGGCACCCGAGGGATATCGGCAGCTATTGCAAGAGCAGGGATTCCAGGTGGTCAGTATGGTGGCCGAAGATCCCGACTGTGGTGGGCGAACCGTCTGGCTGGCGCAACTTGGCGAATGATCCCTGCATCACATTCAGCTACAGTCCACTATAAATAGGCCATCGGCCAAGTCATGGTGTCGAAATGATGAAAGTTATGAAAATCGTGAGAGTAATAGAAAAATACGTACCCCCAACGTTTATCCTGGCGTTGATGGTTGCGCATAATGGGTACTTGGTACTCAGCCCGATCCTGTGGCATGGGCTGCAACATTCTCAAGATTTTGTGGAAAATTTCAGTTCCTGGCAACAGGCGCTGGGCTTTCTTGATGCGATGGATATTCCCCGCTTTATGATTGGCACCGTGCTGTTCTTTATGGCGGGTATGTTGCTGTTAAGGACGCGTATTGCCTGGTTTTTCTCGTTACTGCTGCTCAGCTGCATCGTCATCGTTGATATCGCTATCTATAAGCAAATCACAGTGTTGGCAGGGTATTCACTGGTTACCCTATTGGGAATGATCATCTACTGGCGCCGTTTCGACCAACGTAAGCTGGCGAGTACCAGTTTTTTTGCCGTCACCAGCATAGCCTCATTGATTGTCTACAGCATGTTAGGAACGCTGTACATTGGCGATCAGTTCACCCCCGCGGTCACCGACCTGCCTACGGCGTTTTATTTTGCCGTGGTCTGCATGTCTACGGTCGGCTTTGGCGATATCATTCCGCATACCACTGCTGCGCGAATGTTCACTCTCACGGTGATTATCTTTGGCATTACGGTTTTTGCCGCTTCTCTGGCCTCGGTTGCTGGCGTGCTAATCAGCCAAAATCTTCAACGTATTATCAAAGGGCGGTTCTCTCACATGGTTCGCAAAAATCACTATATTATTGTTGGTACCTCTTCATTGGCACAAAATGTCTATCAGGGATTGATTGAAAGCGGCGGTAACGTGACCATTGTTTGCGAGCCAGGCAATAAGCAACATTACCCTGACCATGCGGATGTGGTTGAAGGCGATCCTTCCGCCGTTGCGACGCTGGCATTAGCCGGGGCAGAAAAGGCGAAATACATTGTTGCCTTGACCGAGAGCGATGCGGTTAACGCTTTCATCATATTGGCAGCCAAAGAGGTGGGTGGGGCAGACACCAAAACCATCACGTTGGTCAACGAAAGCCAGAATATGAACAAGATCAAACGCGTCAAACCCGATGCCGTACTCTCACTGCAACTGTTAGGTAGTGAGTTGCTGGTGCGATCGCTTAATGGTGAGGTGGTTAATCACGATCTCAATATTGATGCGTTTTTCAGCAACGGTGAGAGTGATAACAAGGGCAGGTAATCGGGTTGTTCCCGCACCGCCGAAACGGTGCGGGGACGGTTTTTTAGCGATCAAATCCCCATTCAGACCATTTGCTTTTGATTTTCTCCTGCAGCGGCAGCGGATAATTGGTGGCAAAGCTCAATACCTGCTCCAACGGCTGGTTAACCTGCTGCTGGATCTGCAGGCAACTGTAGGCCACCAAGCCGCCACGCCCGCGTAGTTTGGTGGCCACATCCAGGTAAATCTGTAACCCGGTACCGTCGGAGTCATACTGCGGATAGTGAAACACGCCTTGCACCGGGTTATTGCGTGTGGCCAATGCCCAGGTCACTTTGTTGCTGTCATCAGGGGGAATATCTTCGCCCACGATAATCAGCTTGGCGGTGGTTTTGCCGATATGGTTGGTCCAGAATACTTCGGCAATCTTGTCGATAAAGGCTTTGACCGTCATGCCGGTAATTTTATGCCAGTCGTCACGTACCCGGATCACCAGCCAGTGGGAAGAGGCCTCCAGCGGGCTGAAACAGTCGATGATCGGCAGACCGGACTTTTCAAAATACACTCTGGCGGTGGCGGATAAACAGAAGCAGCCGAGCATCAGCGTAGAGTCGATCGGAACACCCGGAATGCAGATCGGCAAGATAGCCTCATCGCGGAAGGTGACACAGGTGATTTTCGCCAGTGGTTTCAGGCTGGACTGGTTGGAAAGGTAGCCGGGGAACTCGCCAAACGGGCCTTCAGCCACGGATTTATCCGCGCTGACATAGCCTTCGATGATGATTTCACATTCGGCTGGCACCAGCACATCGCAGGTTTCCGCTTTCACCATTTCGATGCCGTGGCCAAGGAACGCAGACGCATAGTTGTATTCATCATGCCAAGCCGGCGGAGCCGCAGAAAGCAGCATGGTGACTGCCGGGGGTACCCCAAGGGCAATCACAAACGGGCAGTCTTTCCCCTGGGCCGTCCACATGTTGTAAATCATGCCGTTATGCTGGAAAGGCAGCCACAGGCCGACAATATTGTTCTTCGAATAATGCGGGCCATTGCCGTGTGCTACGCCGACCGAACTGGCGTGAGGCGGTTTTGGCGTTGGGTTATTCTGCGGCCGTGAACCGGCGATCATCGCCCGGCTGAAGGACCAATTGGTCCAGGCGTCCTTATCTACCGTGTATGCGTCCTCCGGGACAGGTTCACCCGGTGGAGTACGCACCATGATGGCTCCGGCTGTCTGGAAATAGCGGCCACCGTCGCCGTCGTGCAGGATAGGGGCCGGGATTTTGGTCATATCCACCTGATCGCCCACCCATTTGTTTTGCTTGCACGGGGCAGTAGCCGGATCGACCATCACTGGCGGATGTGGCTCCTGACCGATGGCATCCAGAAAGGCATCCTGGATCTCCAGCAACTGGGCATCGTCCGGCAAACCGAGCATCAGCGCCAGACGCTGCCAGCGTTTACCCGGCACGCGGCTGACCGTCGGGCCCATTTCTGCTGCCCGAAAACCGGGTGCGCCCTTCACCTTGCTAAACAGCGGCATCGGGCTTTCCGTTTCGCAGGCGTGGCGCAGAATGGCACCGATCTCCAGATACCAATCCACCTCGTCGGGGATCGCTACCACTTCGCCCTTGCTGGCCAACAGTTCCAGATAGGCGCGGTAGGATTTGGGGACTTTCTGCACATCAATTTTCAGTTTACGTCGCTTCATTGATTTTGATCCTGATGTGGGCCACTGAGTTCATCGGCCAGGGCGAAAGACTGGGCTACGCCGGTCAGCGTTGGGTTCCATGAGCCAGGGCGGGGGAACAACATGCTGCCCAGCCCATATACGTTCGGGTAACGGTGCATCTGACCGTTGAGGGCGGTGACCGAGGTGGCCGGATCATCCCCCATCCATAAGGTGCCAGCTTCATGCACCAACCCCTGATTGCGAATATTGTCTGGCGGTGAAGGTTCCCAGGTGAAGCTGCCGTCCGGGTTATTGTGCTGGTACTCCAGAGGGGCATCTCCGGCAAGAGCGTACATCACGTCATAGGTGGTTTTATCCATCGCATCCCAGAACTGACGGTCGGTTTCCTTCATCTGGATATACACCTCGGCCTCGCCCTGCGGGTTGGTCGTGACGTAATTCCACGAGTTTGCCGAGCGTTCCCCGAGGAATTCCCCCATCGAATGCAGCATGATCACCACGTAGTCAGGATCCTGATAGGTGGCAACGGCTTCTGGTGAAGAAGCATCTGGCAGAATGCGATACAGCACGTCGTAGCTTTCTGCGGGTTGCGGGTTATGGACCACGCTGATGTGGGTGTGCATCAGGCGGTTGGTGGTTTTATCGATGCCGGGCAGGTAATAGGCCACGGTTTGCAACTGGTTGGTCAATGCCGGCAGGCTGCTGGCGGGGATACGGGCGGCCAGCCAGGAACGGATATGACCACACAGGTTTTTCCCCACCAGTTTATCGTCAGGGAAAGACTTGGTGAGGATAAACCCGGCTTCCAGCGTGTTGCAGGCCAAAATCACTTTGGCGTTGCCGACGCTTAGTGACCCTTCTTTAGTGATGATTTCGGTGACAACGTCACTTTCTGCAATCAGTTTTTCCACTTCGGCATTGACCACTACCTTGAGTGAGGCGTAAGCCTGCACATCATTCACCAGTACCGAAATGGGCGAGAACTTGGCCCAATCCTCTGGTGCCACTCCCTGGCCAGTTGCCATGGCCGAGTCCAAAGCGCTCGGGCTTGGCTGCGGCTTAGCCCCGCTGATATTGGCCAACTGCGAGAACAGGCGTACACCCATAAAGCGATTCAGTGACTGGTTGCGATTGCCGGGGATGTCCAGGGAGTAGCGCCTCCCCATAAATTCGCCGGTGGGATACCACTGATTATCCAGACGCTCGATCGCCTGCGGTGGCCAGTCCGGCATTTCGCTGCTATCGGGTTGCGGTGTCCAGGCGTTCCAAAACAGCGCGCGGCCGCCGACATAAGGGATCTGCGGCATAAAGTTGAGGCTGAGTTTCATATCGGCAGAGCCATGGTAGGTCCATGGCCGGATACCCACGCTGGTGTTGAGTTTGATGTAGGCCGGTGGAATGTTCTGAATATGGTCGGGGATCAGGTAATCGCCTTTCTCCAGCACCAGAATGCGGGCCTGGGGATTATGTTGCAGCACCCGGTGGGTAAAGCTGGTGCCATAGGCACCGCCACCAATCACGATATAGTCAAAAGACTGCCCCTTGATCTGGGCAAAGCGGGAAAAGTAGATATTGTCGACTTCACTCATAGTTGGCTCCCGGAACGTGACATGCGAAAAATCATCCCCGCCCCGAACCGGCGGCGGGGCAAACGGCTATGGGTAATAGGCTCGGCTTTGAATGGCCGCCGGGGCTGAGTTGAGGGTTTGTACCGCCACGGGAGCGCAACCACCGATCAACTGCTCCAGATCTTTACGCATGGGGTGGCTGCTGGTACCCAGCACCAGCTTTACTGCCTCACCGTGGCCGCCGTTGAGGAAATAGGTATCCATCGCCTGCAGGATGTTCCAGCGGCAACCGATCAGTTTGTTGTCGTGAACGCCATATTCGGTAATCGGCGAGATGTTGCCCGGGATCGACTTGATGCCCAAGGTGTTGACGATGCAGGTGAAGATTGCGGTGTTGGCATCCTTGGGGTCGTCCACCCGGAAGCCCCAGGTTTCTACCCACTCGGGTTGATAGACCGCAGAGTTGGTCCGCACCGGATTTTGCGAGGCCAAATTGACCTTGAAAGTGGTCTGGAATTTAGGCTCGCCAAACAGCTGCTCACCGGCGGCGATGGCGATGGGGGCATCGCAAGGCACCCAGACGCGATGATTGCCGTACAGCTTGGTTTGATCGCCGTCCTGGATAAACTCCTGATAGCCAATCGGGGCCAATTGGTCTTTACGGTGCTCAGGATAGGCGACAATGTTGAGCTCAAGCTCCTGGGTGATCGCCGCACCGCTGCTGCCCCATTGCTCCGGCGGGGTATTGAGGCCAGAGGCAAACTGTCCGGCATACAATTGGAAGTTAAAGCTCACCATCGCCTTGTCGCCAAACCGCGCCGGGCTAAGCCCGGTTCCCTGCAAATAAGGTTCCACACGGCTCAATGGCACCAGATAATACACGCCAACGTTGGTCAGTGAGGCGTAGTAGAACGGCATGGTGAACGGCGACGGGATGCTGGGTAAATCATTTTGCTGATTAGACATGTGCGTGGTTCCTACTGTTGTTGGGATTGAGGTTTGGCCGAGTGTGGGCAAGCCGCCGGTACCGGATAAGGCGCGGCCTTCAGCGCCGAAAGAATGTTCAGTGGGTTGAAGTACTGACGCATCAGGGTGATTTGATGCTGTTCATTGAATTGATAACGGATCGCCCAGTCGTAGCGATAGGGTACGCGGCCGCATTTGGTCGTGCCTTGTTCGCCTCCGTAGGACATGGCCTGATCGCCGCTGAAGAAGGATTTCTCGACGCCCGCGCTGCCAAAATTCACCGTTGCACCAAGCAGCGTCCAAAAACGGGTAAACCCCTCGTGGCCGTAAAACACGCCCAGATAGGGGCATTCGCTGGGGCCGGAGATATCCCAGATCACCTCGTCACTCATGCAGGAGAGAGCCAACTGCAGGTTACCGGTGGAATAGGCTTGCTGCAGTTGATCCAGAGTGGCCTCATTGCTGGCAGTGGCATCTGCACTGGCATCTGCACTGTCGGTTAAGGTTACGGCTGCGGTGGCCGGAGCAGCCATCAACACCTGTTTACCCAGCGGCTGGTGGTTAGCCACGGTGTACTCAAACGTGGGAGCGCAGTGAAATAACTCCTTGCCGGGGAACGGGTTGGCGGTTATGGCGCGGAAATCATCCCGCAGCGCACACATCGCCACCACGGCGGCCATCAACTTGTCTGGGGCACCAGTAAATGCAGTTTGCAGATCGCCGAGTAACTGACAATAACGCTGGTTAAACCGGATGATGGCGTCACGAACTTCACCGGGTGGATAATCACTGACCTTGGCATTGCTGTCGATCAGCACGCTTTTGTTCCACGGCACCGGGAAGGGGTCGCCGGTAGGGCCACTGGCCACGGTATCGCCTTTTTGATACAGCCGTTCATTGTAGATCTGGCTAAAACGGAAATAGTGGGCCAACTCATCTTCATCCACGACCCAGATATCGTTTTCTGTACCTTCGCCCTGATCGGTGATCAGTTTCATGGCGGCTACCGCGGATTTCAGATCGCTCACTTTCAGTACGTTGCCCCCGCCGCCGTAGTAGAAAACATCCGGCGGGATCTGGCGCTGCGGATCGCCGCAGAAAATCGCCCGTTCTCCATGGGTTTCCACCGCTGCCCGCAGCCGCGATTCGATGTAAAGATAAAACTCACCGATGGTCATATCGCTGGGGACTTCATTGGCGATGGCGCGCGGGCGGACATCTTTCGGATGCTCGATCACCATGCCCTGGAAGATGCCGTTTTTGGAGAAGCCGTACAGATTCACTTCAATATCATCAATATCGTAAGGCAGCCGCGTTGGATAGCTGGGCAGGAAATCGGGCGAATCGACTGCGGGTGTCCCGCCGATGGCGTTGAGCAGGTTGGCCGTCAGGGTGAAGTGCAGCATTTCCTCCACCACCACCGAACGCAGGGTTTCGATGATGCGCCAATCAACGTCGTCATCCAGGGTATAGAGCATCGTCAGATAGGGGGGAATGGTCGCATGCTCCAACTGCATGGCGTTTTGCAGCAGATTGCGCAGTTCGGTCAGATCCTGCGCCAGGCTTTTTTCGTCGGCAAACTGCACATAGCCGAGTTGGGCAAACGAGGTTTCAGCAAGCTGGAAGGTCTTGGCTTTTGCGGTCATGTTCATATCAATGTTTCCGTCCGAGTATATGGTCGGCAGTGGCGAAGGTCAGGGCCGTCATGGTGAGCGTGGGATTTGAGGTGCCCAGCGTTGGCATGCTGCCGCAGCCAATAACGTAAAGGTTGGGGTGATCCCAGCTTTGCTGGTGCCGGTTGACTACCGAATTCTCTGGCCGCGTTCCCATCCGGTGGGTGCCTGCAATATGGCCAACGCCCGCCCAGATGTAACCGTTACCTTGCCAGGTGAAATAACCGGGGTTGTCCGACTGGTAGTGGGTAAAATCCTTGATGCCCAGTTGGCTGAACAGGCTGCTGGCCACTTCGCGGCCAAACGCCATGCCGCCTTGGCTATAGTCGTCCACGTTGTAGTGGATCACTGGCCGGTAATTACCGAGCGGATCACGCCAGCGATCGTCGATGGTGACGCGATTGGCGGCATCCGGCAGCTGTTCGGTCATCATGTCCAGGCGGATTTGCCGGGGCAGTACCTGCCCAAGCTGTTGGCGTAACTCCTTGCCATACAATCGCTCGTCATCCACCATATCCAGCGTGCTGTCCACCGGTTCGTTGCGTGGCCAGCTCCAGCCCCAGTTGCCGATCTCCAGCACAAAGGCGGCGCGATCGCGGCGGAATTCGCCACCCCGGTAGTTCACCAGCGTTGACGTCAAACCCGGCCCACGAAATGCGCCTATCGCTTCCGGCGCTAACCCCCAAGACAAGATGGCGGGATGATCCATCAGGTTACGCCCCAGCTCTCCGCTGGACTGACAGGCCTGTGATGCCTGTAATAACACGGCATTTTCGATGGCGTTGGCGGCCAGAATAAACAGCTCGCTGTGTAAGGTGATCGGCTCAAAGTCATGGCTGCTGTCGTTCTTCCACACCTTGCAGTCCAACGCGCTGATTTTCCCCGTCTCTGGCGCGATATGCAGACGAGAGGCAACCGCCTGGATCAGCAAATCAGCATCCGTTTCCACCAGGGTTTTTAACGCGTTGTAACGAGCCTGGATCGGGCAGATCGGAATACAGCTGGAGTTGCCCATGCAGCGGCGACCCACGGCCGGATTTCCCACCGCACCACGCGGGGTATAACCTGCATTGGGCACGCTGTTTCTGCCTTGCGGAATAGAGCGGATCTGGGCTTTGTCTGCCGTACCGGGTAATTCGGCCTGGGCCAATCCGGCGATCATCCAGCGATCCAGATAGCTCTGGGGGATCTTTTGCATCGGGTACTGATAGCCCTGCGCAAAATGGATGCCGTGGTATTGCTGATCCTGCACATCGGCGGAAACGCCAATTTCGAGTTCAGCGCGTTGATAATACGGCAGTAACTCTTCATAGCTCAGCGGCCAGTCCACGCCACGACCAAACAGCGTGGCCATGGCAAAATCCTCCGGCAGCATCCGTGGACAGCTGCCAAACCAGTGCAGCGAAGTGCCACCCAGCCGGCGGGTATAGTTACTTTCAAAGGGATAGGGCCCCATCTGCACGAAATACCCTTTGTGCGAAGGCTTACCGGGCGTGATGGGTTCAACGTCAGTCACTTCCGGCTGTGGTGCGTTAGGGGAATCGGGATAGGGTGCGTTAGGCGTTTTTGCCACGGCCTGCATAAAGGTTTGCACATGATCCAGGTGCTGGCCAAAGCTGTCGTTGCCCGTCCCGGCTTCGACGATCAGCACCCGGCGGCCAGCTCGGGTCAACTGCTTGGCCATGATACAACCGGCAAATCCTGAACCTACGATCACCGCATCATAGGGTTGGGCGGTGGCTTGCTGCCAATCAATCTGCCGCATGATGCCCCCCGTTCAGATCCTGCAGGATGTTGTGTGCAGCCCAACAGGTGAGCGCCGACATGGTTAACGTCGGGTTTGAGGTACCCATGTTGATCATGTTGCCGCAGCCCACCAGATAGAGGTTGGGGTGCTCCCAGGTGCGCTGGTCCTTATTCACCACTGAGCTTTCTGGTGAACCGCCCATGCAGTGGGTTCCGGCAAAGTGCCCGGCACCGTTAAAGGTGAGGGTTCTGCCGTCAGGGCAGACGAAGGCTCCAGCATCCTCTTTTGAATAGGACGAGTAGTTTTTGATATCGGCCTGATCGAAGATTTTCATCGACATATCGTAGGCGCTGGCGAAACCGGCTCGGGTATAGGGCGATAAATCGTAGTGAATGACCGGGCGGTAGTTACCCATTATGTCTAGATAATTCGGATCGATGGTGACGCGGTTATCGTACTCCGGCAGCTGTTCCACCAGGATGCCGAAGCGGAATTGACGTGAAACCTGGTCTTTGAGCCTTTGACGTAACTCTTTACCGTGCAGTTGCTCGTCGTCTACCAGAGTGATCACATCTTTCGACGGCGCCTGAGCTGGCCACAGCCAACCGTCGTTGCCCATTTCGAACCGATACGGTGCGTGGTGTTTACGGAAGCTGCCACCGCGCAGATCCTCGATGCCGGAGGTCGCTAATGGGCCACGTAGCGGCCACAATGGCGTTTTCTTGGTAAGCCCCCATGTCAACAGCTCTGGGTGATCCATCAGATGGCGGCCAACCAGATCGTTGCCTTTACAGGCACCGGAGGCCAGTAATAGCACCGCGTTGGCGACAGCGTGGGCGGCGAGCACATAGCGTTTGCCCTTCACCGTATGCAGGCTGTAGGAGTCATCGCCAGGATATCGATAGTGTTTGAACTGAACGCCGTTGATCGCCTTGCTGTGCGGGTCGATATCCAATTGGAACGCCACGCTCTGCAACACGATATCTAGCTTTTGGTGGTTGGCGGTGTTCAGCGTTTTCAGTGCGTTATATTTGGCCTGAATAGGGCAGATAGGCACGCAACTGGAGTTACCCATGCAACGGTGGCCCACTTTGTCGTTACCCACGGCACCTTTTGGGGTATAGCCCCGGCCCTGATCGTAATCACTATTGGGAACGCTATTGCGTGAGGCGGGCGTTCCGCGCACTTTCAGGGTGTAAGACTTACCGTCATCTTCCACCTGCATGCCATCGATACGGCTGGCCAGTTGCTTGTCGCTCCAGCTCGCGGGCAGGCCGTGCATTGGATAAACATAGCCAGGTGGGAAGGTGACGCCCAGGTAAGACTGTTCTTCTACATTGGCGGAAACCCCAAGCTCCAGCTCCGCCTTACGGTACCACGGCTCCAGCTCTTGATAATCGATCGGCCAATCGATACCCACGCCATACAGCGACTTCAGGCGAAAATCCTCTGGTAGCATGCGCAGCGAGGTGCCGAGCCAGTGCAGGGTGGTGCCACCGAGATAACGGGTGTAGGTCGAACTGAATGGCAGCGGTCCCCGCTGGACAAAGTAACCTTTATCGCTTGGCGTCTTGCTGACTTCGGTTTCCAGCGGTTCCGGGGCATTAGGATTGCTTGGGTAGGGCGCATTGGGGATTTTGATGGTGGCGGTATAAAAGGTGTTGAGGTAGTCCAGATAGCCTTGATAGTCCGTCCCCAATCCGGTACCGGCTTCGACAATCAGGCAGCGTTTTCCCGCTTGCGTCAGGGTTTTGGCAACGATGGCGCCGGAGATCCCACCCCCTACGATCACCACGTCGTACTCGGTTGTCTCTGCTTGTTCAGGAGTGATGATATTCATAGTTTCACCACTGTGGAGGTGGTGACTGGCGGTTCAGACCAGGCACCAAAGCCTTGTTGTTTGGCACCCTGTGGATGGGCATGGATCGCATCCCACACCAAGCCCTGTTGATAGCTGTTAGCACTGGGGATCTGGGTATCATTCGGGTTGTCTGGCGAATACCACTGGCCTAGGTACCACAGTTTGATAATGCTACTCACCAACGTTGACAACTTTTCAGAACCCAGCAGTTGGGTTTCTACAAAGGAAGAGTGCTGTGCAGCATCTGCCGGGAGATCGCCGTACGTTGCCAACAACGTGGCAAAACGTTCTGCCGCGTGCGTTTGTACCCAGTCAAAATAAAAGGCTGCCTGACCCGTACCGAGTAACTCAAAGCGGTCGAAACCGGTTAATAAACGGGAAAGATCGATAAATTGCTGTAGTGCCGCATCGGATGCAAGTTGTTCATCGCTCATAAGGTGCTGCCTGTATGGGTTTTTATTATGGCGGCCTTAATACTGCCACCGGGAAAAATCAATAAAACAGGTTGCATTAGTCATTTTGTTTATTGCTATGGATTAATAGGGCGTATTAATCCCTGAGCCTCCAGTAACGTGGATGTTCATGATTTTTGTTTTTTAGATGCACTAAAAATAACGCTATTGTAAAAACAATAACGGTAATTTGATGCATGTTAACCTTTTGAATTTAAATGAATAGTGTGTGCTGAGCGCAAGCAAGATCGCCGCTGGTGGCGAACAGTTACGTGAGGCTCACAAAGTTTACTTCCCGGGCTAATGATATTAGCGGTGAATTGCTATGCTAAATAAAATGAAATACACAGAGCGGGCCAGCATTGCGCAGGCGCGTGGTATCTCATTAAAATAAAAGCTCGTTCCGAATGTTACGGGTTAAAGTACGTGGTTAAGTTTTTTATTTCTCTTAATCCACCACATTCTTCAGAGTGTAATAAATATGGTATGAGAGGCCATATTCCGCAAGCTTAAGCATTAATAAAGTATTTAATGATATATAATCCCCACGATGGCGATATGTTTAGCTGCCAAAAAACCAATGTCAGCATAAAATGCCAATTATTAACATTTCATCCCTATAGATAGAAAGATAATTCTTCTCAAGCTTACTATAACGCCGCGATCTAAGGAGGCGGGCATGCAGGTGGCGTCGGTTTTTATGAAAGTTTATTTAATGTGTTAGATCAAGGTTTACTACGAATTTCGTTGTAAAAATGCAACTTAGGATTAGATTGATTGCGATTATCATTAACTCTCAATAGGTGCAACATGGTGAATTGGTTTAATCGTGTCATGGATCGTCCGGATCTGGGCAAACTGATACTGCGCTTGGCGTTCAGCATTATGATGATATTCCATGGGTGGCATAAACTGATCGGCGGCATCGATTATATCCAGGGATTGCTGATTCAACATGGGTTGCCAGGATTTATCGGTTACGGCGTTTTCGTCGGTGAGCTAGTAGCTCCACTGTTGATTATTTTGGGGATTTTTACCCGCCCGGCGGCGTTGGTGTTTTCATTTACCATGCTGGCGGCTTACCTGCTGATCGATCCCGGCAAGGCGCTGATGCTGACCAAGGTAGGGGCCTGGGGAGCAGAAGATATGGCGGTGTATTTCTTTGCCGGGCTGGCTATCGCTTTCCTTGGCAGCGGTCGCTATTCGGTAATGAAGGATCCGAACTGGCGCTGAGGTAGGCTATCCCTTATCGCTAGGGCTCACTCCGTGGCATTCCAGTGCTGAATGCCACTTCAATATTTCTCTACATAGGTTTTTGGGGTGAGGGGACTCGCGCTATGTGATCCATTTTTGACACCTGTCACAAATCAATAAACCATAATGTCTATTTTAATAAAATGGCGTTTCTTTTATTTGGATTTAACAGTAAAAGAGTTAATATTCAATGCGCTGTATACCTATTAGCCTTTCAATCTGCGGGTTTTCGTTCGCCTTGCTCTAGTCGCTATAGACGCTATCTAAACTGAGCCGGCGGGGCGGTTTGCCGTTCAGCTGTTGTTTGCCTGCAACTTGCGATTCTTTGGGTACAGCAACCTTGACTGTTCTTCCAGTGATAAGGGATCCCCATGAGAATACAGCTCTCTCCTTCCTCTATAACGATTAAGACTATGTTTCTGTGTATGGCAACCAGTTTGATTGCAACCACTCCGCAGGTATCTGCCGCTCCACTAAATAAACAAGCACCGCAGCAATTGCATGTTCCAGCCCTGTCTGCTGACGACAGTAGCCTGATGTTGGTGTGGAAAGCGCCAGAAGATACCGGAGATATCGCTGACTATCTGGTTTATTCAGCAGGGAAACTGCTTGGTAAAGCCAGTGAAAACAACGATCGGTTTTCACCTGCCAAGCCTTACATCAATCATTTTTATGCGAATGACAAAGATAATTTTTCGCAGCGGATTGTGATCCAGAATTTCAAAGTAACGGATTTAAAGCCCGAGAGTCAGTATTCATTTACCGTTAAAGCGCTCTATGCCGATGGTACGCTATCAGACGCGAGCCAAAGCGTTACGGTAAAAACTACCCCGTTACCGACCGTGGTCAACATCACGGATTTTGGCGCTAAAGGGGATAGCACCACGTTAAATACTAAAGCGATTCAACGGGCGATTGATGCTTGCCAACCTGGCTGCCGGCTTGATGTCCCTGCGGGAGTTTATAAAACCGGGGCGCTGTGGTTGAAAAGTGATATGACGCTTAACCTGCAAGCGGGTTCTACCTTGCTGGGTTCTGATGACCCGGCTGATTACCCGCCAGCTTACCGGTTGTATAGCTATTCTACTGAAATGCGGCCAGCCTCTCTGCTTAATGCCATCGATTCAGAACACGTAGAGCCGGGAACTTTCCGCAATATACGCATTGTTGGGCCAGGAGTGATTGACGGCAATGGCTGGTTACGCCAGAAAACCGCTGAGATTGTCGATGAGGTGGGAAACCGTCTGCCACAGTATATTTCCAGTAGAAACAGTGAAGTCCATAAAGATGGCATCTTGGCTAAGCATCAGGTCGCCAAAGCGGTGGCCGAAGGCGTGCCGCTACAAGTCGCTTATGGGCAGCGCCGATCTAGCCTGGTGACATTGCGTGGCGTGGAGAATGTGTATCTGGCCGATTTCACCGCACGCAATCCGGCTTTCCACGGCATTATGCTGTTGGAGAATCACAATGTGACGGCCAATAACCTGATCCATCAAACCTTTGATGCCAACAATGGTGATGGCATTGAGTTTGGTAACAGCCAGAATGTGATAGTCATGAATAACTTCTTTGATACGGGTGATGACTGTATTAACTTCGCGGCAGGAACCGGGGAAAAAGCGCGTGAGCAACCTTCAATGAAAGGGGCTTGGTTATTCAACAACTATCTGCGCCGGGGGCACGGCGCTGTGGTGACGGGCAGCCACACAGGGGCCTGGATTGAGGATATTCTGGCCGAAAATAATGTCATCTACCTTACCGATGTAGGTTTACGCGCCAAGAGCACCACGGATATCGGCGGTGGTGCTCGTAACATCACATTCCGCAATAATGCCATGAAGGATATTCTCCGCCAGCCGGTGATCCTGACGTTGAATTATTCGGATCCTAACGCCAAGATTGATTACCCTGCGGCGAAAAAACCGGCTCAATTTTATAATTTCCTGGTGCAGAACGTCACGGTACAGGGAACGTTGGGGGATAAGCCAGCAATCGAAATCAAAGGGAATAGCGACAAGAATGCCTGGCACCGGCAGATTCGCTTCAACAATGTGCATTTCAATAATGTGCCCCCAACTGCCATCAGCGATTTAGAAGACAGTCAGTTTGACCACGTGACTTTTAGCCAATTACGAGGGGATACACCTTGGCATTTCAATGCGATCAGAAATGTGACCGTCGATGGTAAGCCTGTAGCACCGTAATGAATTTCAGGAGGTTTTAAGGCAGGGATTCCCTGCCTTGGTTATCCGTTGGTATCGCTCAGTGAAAAGCCCGATAGAACCACCTGTAAGCCCCTGTGTTAGGCAGCCCGATGATACGCATTGGCGTCAATTTCGTGATATTGACGTTAAACATGATGGTGTCCCTTTGCTTCTTCATGTTGGTCAATTTTTGACAGTTTGCCGTAGAGAGTTTAGTCTGGTTCCGGATGCTGGTTTTGCAGGGGCAGTACAAAAGTTTCCGCAGATCATTCCTCACCAGGATGGTTCCGGTGTGATAGATATGGTCGGTATTGGGATCTCGACAGACCGCATAGGACAGAGAGTGTGGGTTTACGAGGCTCAATCTGACCGTGCATTTGGCACCGCAGCGCAATATGTAGTAATTCCTTCACTGAATGCCGTTGCATTACCTGGCAATGTCTCTTTCGAAATCGGTGCTTGTCTCGGTATTCCAGCAATGACCGCACATCGTTGCTTGTTTGCTGATGGAGATATTCGTGGGAAATGGATACTGATTCAGGGAGGTGCCGGGGCAGTGGGATCAGCCGCTATCCTTCTGAGCAAGTGGGCTGGCGCGCGAGTTATAACTACGGTGAGTCGTCCAGAGCAAGAGGCCGTAGTGAGTAAGCTTGGCGCTGATATTATACTTAACAGACGTACTGAAGACATAGCTGAGCGGGTTAAACAAGTAACTGATGGGATAGGCGCTGATCGAATTGTCGATGTAGATTTAGCCAATAATTTCAATACAGATGTAGCTTGCTTGAGAAAATCAGGTGTCATCAGTGCCTACGCCACCGATGAACCATCGACTCAACTCCAAATTCCTTTTCTGAAAACGATGTTTGAAGGTTTTGTCTTTCGATTCGTATTTGTCTATACGATGCCAGAAGAGGCACGAAATGAAGCTATTAGGGACATAACCGCCTGTATGAAAATGGGGGCATACACACCTGAGGTCGCACTTACACTTCCTTTGGCAGATATCGCCACCGCTCATGAGACTCTGGAATTGGGGGGTACTATTGGCAAGATACTGATCAGTTTGGAATAGTGGAGAGCAATTAGTTTGAGGGGAAATCCAGGAGACTGATCGAGCAGGTTAACGTTTTACCTAAATTACCTTCATCATTGCCACTTGAAGGCGAATAAACTTTAGATGACAACTTCAAACTGGTCAGAAATTCGCATGATCTTTGGATTGAGCCAGAATTAGACATTAGCATTGAGCCTCTACAGACTTTGTCAACGCAGCTTTAAAGTGTCACCTAGCCCTGCAAGATACAAAAGTCACTTTCCGTGTAGTTCTAGATGCAAATCCAATTTTGGTACTATCCTGATTTTCCGATGTGTCAGGTGGATCAGTTCCAGGAGTCCGTATTCATAAAGTGGCGTACTTTATTCAGCAATTGCCACATCGAACAGCAACTATGATTACGTGTTATGCTATCGTTTATGCTCAATTTTTGGCCCTTTTGTTGGGCAGATGTAGCCGCTTACACGACATGGAGAGAAGTGAGTATGAAACTATTACCCTTACTGGCATTTACCCCGGCACTTATCGCTACAGGGTGTATTGCTGATGATGTAATGAGAGCGGAGTTTAGAACTTTGGCAGAGTGCTTGGCGTCGATTGAGAGGAGTACAAGTTCCACTCTCACCATTATCAGAGACAAGCCTGAAATCGTTACAGGCAACCTGTCTAACGGAAAAACCTTTGCTTGCGAACTAAAAGAGTCCGGCACCAAGGGGACATACTACGAAGGATGGTATATGGTTGACTGAATCCGCAGAATTCGGCAGGTTACCATGAAGACATTCAGGGTGTGGAAAATCAAAGTTGAGATCAAAAAGGCTAAATGTGTTCACCTTATTCCTGGGTGGGACAATCGTGACAGGCACGTTCTGCTGAACTGGCTCTCTGTTTTAGTCGTGGTATTACGGCTTGATGCGTGACGAGTACTAACTCGAACGAGCAGCAGCGACGTTATCAGATACGGGGCTTTGACGATGAGGTTGAGAAATGATCTCCCGAACTGCCAATCAGCATCACTGTGTAACTGACCGTTCGGGGCCGATGGGATCGCTTAAGCCAATCGATAACCTTCGTCTCTGGCACACCACTATGCCGATGCCACCAACTTGCAGCCACCAGGACAACCTATTTTTACCATCCTGACCATTTTCCACTAACCATTTTATGGTTAATCAGCCTTATTGCCAGAATTCCTAGACTTACCTTTATTAAAGAGCCTCCGATGTCAGTAGATTGTCCAGATACCTCTAAAATTACGCTTAATATTATCCCACTCCAAAATAATATTGTGCTCCATAGATCTGAGTAATACTCGACCATTGCCGACAACCAAATTTCAAAACTAACATTTTCATTCATATTGCATTCTTCCTTTTTAAAGTTATGATCTTTTATCACAATGGATAATTTGATAATCATTTTAATGAGTTCTAACATTCATTCATGGCTAATTTACTTAACCACTGAATTGCCCCCGGAGTTCTTACCCAGGGCTTAAGATTATTATTTATATAATCAATCGCTTCGTCTAATGCACCCAATGTTATATATCCCGTAGTAGACTTGGGTTGCATACGACGCTTTGCTAGTAATCCTGGAATGTGCTTATTGGCGCTAATTGCAACTTTTGCAATATCATCTGCATCCGGCGATGAATTTCTGTAGGCGAGCAGGGCACGTGAGTACTGTAGGTAAGGCCGTATATCTCCTGAGTAATCGTCAAGTAACACGGCCAGCTCGTCCACCATTTCAAGCTCGATGTAATAACTCGCTAAGAGATGACGGATGCCCTGATTATCATTAGGGTTAAGGTGAAGCATTTCGCGGCAATGTGTCATGGCCGGGTAAAAATTACCAGCCTCCCACATTGCATCAGCTAAAGCGGCTTTGGCTCGCATATATGGCCGGGTTTCTCCAGCTCCCCAGAAACGCCCTGCGAATTCCTGGAAATCTTCGCCAAGTGCTATGGTGGCCGCGTACAAAGCCGTTTCGAGATAGCCAATTTTGGCTGTAGGTTGTTCTTTAGATATCTCACTATAGAATGAATATGCATCAGCACAAAGCGGGGACTTCCTGATCGCCTTTCTGATGAGCTTTAGCACGGCGTCAAGATCATCTATTTCCCAGGCATCAAACATAAACTCTTGAGCATCAGCCAAATCCTGATGTAACTGCTCAGGGCTTACTTCTTTAACGTATAAATCCACGCGCTTTTTGGTCGGAAATTTTATCATGTCAAACGTCCTTTTTAGATGCCGGTGTTTACCCGTCTACTTACCAAATGCTGATTTTAGCGCTTAGCACTTGCCCGAACAAGCATCCTTTAGGTTTTTATATTCTTCCATTCCTTAAGACTATTTTTATTATGAATCATTCTGTAGATACCCTGAATCAATTCATGGCCTTCATTATCTTTTCCCTGGAGCAGGCCACCAACCAAAGACCATCAACGTCCGCAGGTCTACATTTATATTTATCATCAAACTGACTAATATATCTGTTTTGCAGCGCAGTATTTGCGTTGCTGACATACTCAGGAATAGGAATGCGATAAGTGATTTCTTCTTTATCATCACAGCCGCTTAGAAGTAGACTAAGGGAAATGATTAAGGCCGTTTTAATTACATGTAACTTCATCTCATCATTATCAAAGTATTCTTTGATAATACAAAAGCACAATCTATCTATGCTGTTCAAATACATCTCAACGCATTGATTAAAGTATAGTGAAGCTGATGATATTTCATCCTGAGAACCTGTTTTTTGTAACTCTATAATATTGATCGATGCTTTTGCCAGTTCAATACGGCTACTATTCAGTTGACTCTCGACCTCAAGAAAAGTTCCTAGCCCACTGATTTTATTTGCTTTTACTGTCTCTTTGATTTGTTCAGTTAAATTACCAAGTTGTGATATAGCAACACCTAACATGATTAGCGCAATTATTGCCGAGAATGAGTAGATAATTATTGATGCAATATTATATGTTTCTGTGCTCATCCTTGCTCATCGTTATGTAGAAAAGACGCCTGCGATGAAAACCATTTTCTCAGCTGCGTCAATCGGCACAGCTGTACCTGAAATCTGTTAGGAGGGAGAATGCAATATTTAAAGCCGCAACAGACTCAGCACGTATTTGCAAAATCATGTGACCGTTGTGGTCATCGCTCTGAAGAGAACGACATTGAGATTAATGAGTTTTTGTCCATCGACCGCAAGGCTGGTTATGGATCGGTTTTTGCTGATGGTCACCAGTCTGTGTCAGCATTGTGTAGCTGCCGTTCTGGGGGAATGGATGCGTGTCGGGGATAGGAGCCGCTCCTGAAAACTGACTGCTTTAGAAGCGTTGTTGCATCAGGACAAACCATGGCCGCAGAACCTCAGATTTCACGTACCGTTACCAAGGTGCGCATAATGTATATTATGTTAAATTGAATTGGCAATTACGCACCGGGTTATCCCGCTATGTTTATCTCACCTCACCTTCACGCTTTGTCTGCTTGGTTTTCTAGAAGTTGGTTCATGGGTGGCGATTATTCGAGTTGATACACAGTTGGCTTCAATCCTCGATCTGTGTTCCTTGATGAAAACGCATCTGCCAATGGCCTCCGCGCTCTTGTGACGATTGCAACCAGATCGAAGAACGCTCGGCACGGCGAACTATGCTGCCATCCACATCACGTTGAAAACTTTTATACCTCAACAATACGGCACCATCGGCAATCTTCACCAGTTTGAACTCTTCGGCAAAAATCTGTGGCTGGCCGCTTTCCAACTTTAGCGCCGCAATGGTTTGCTGCCTGTCATAGTGCAGCCCGGAACAGCCGATCTCTTCAAAATCGTCATGCAGCAATTCTCCGACGAGATTAGCATCGTTACGCGTTGCCGACTGATGGAGTTTAACCTCTAGTGAGTGGATTACTGGCAAAAGCTGTGCAATATCGTGCAAAACGCCCTCCTTTTTTGATCGCGCTACGTGAAATCTGAGAACTAATGGCTGTCATTACCCAGCAGATTTCATCAGAGGAAGCCTTTCGGCTGCGCCGAATTGACTAGCAACTCGACGCAGTTTCGGCTACTAAAGGATTACGCGTTAAGCAACTTTTCAGCCGTCTCTTTCACGCTGGCCAGCAGGATTTTTACGTCTTCCAGACAAACCGTTGGGTTCAGCAGCGTTAGCTTCAGACAGGTTACCCCATCTGCTTCTGTTACCCCTACGTTGGCGCTACCTGATGCCAACAGAACATCGCCGACACGCTGGTTTAACAGCGCGATAAACGCACGATCGTCGCTTTTCGGGCAGAAACGGAACAGTACGCTTGCCAACTGTGGCTGCATAACCAGTTCCAGATGCGGTTGTGCAGAGACATACTCAGCCACTTTCTGTGACAACGTAACGCCATTATCAATGATTTCGGCGTACTGCTTTTTACCCAACGCTTCAAGGCCCATCCACAGTTTCAGGGCATCAAAACGACGTGTGGTTTGCAATGATTTTGACACCAGGTTCGGTACGCCCTGTTCTTCGTCAAAATCAGAGTTCAGGTATGCCGCCTGATAACGCATCAGCTCGTAATGGCGTGCGTCTTTCAGCAGGAATGCACCACAGCTGATGGTCTGGAAGAACTGCTTGTGGAAATCCAGTGTCACGGAATCTGCGGATTCCAAGCCGTTCAGGTAGTGGCGATACTTCTCAGAAAGCAGCAGCGCTCCGCCCCATGCGGCATCAACGTGAACCCAGATATTTTCCTGCGCGGCCAGCGCGGTGATTTCCTCTAACGGATCAATCGCACCCGCATCGGTCGTACCGGCGGTGGCCACAATCGCCAGCACCTGCTCACCGTTGGTTTTCGCCTGCGCCAGTTTGGTTTTCAGGTCAGCGATATCCATACGCGAGAACGCATCGGTTTTCACCTGAGTGACTGACTGGTAGCCCAGCCCCATCAACGCCATGTTTTTTTGCACGGAGAAGTGTGCGCTTTCGGAGCAGAACACTTTGATTTTGCTCAGATCGCCCGTTAAACCCTGCTGCTGAACGGAGTGCCCCTGACGCGCGAAGAAAGCATCACGCGCCAGCATCAGCCCCATAAGGTTACTCTGGGTACCGCCACTGGTGAACACGCCGGCATCACCGGCGCTGTATCCTATCTGCTCACGCAGCCACTCGATGAGTTTGATCTCAATGATGGTGGCTGACGGGCTTTGATCCCAGGAGTCCATGCTCTGATTAGTGGCATTGATCAGCACCTCTGCTGCCTGGCTAATCACCAGGCTCGGGCAGTGCAAATGCGCCACACATTGTGCGTGATGTACAGAGAGGCTGTCCTTGAGGAAATACTCAACTGCACGCTCAATGGCGGCCTGGTTACCCAGGCCCTGAGAGGTAAAGTTCAACTGAATGCGCTCGCGCAGCTGGTCGACGGTTTTCCCCTGATACATTTCTGGCTGCTTTAACCATTCGATAACGGCTTTGCTGCTTTGCTCAATGGCATCCTGATAGTCGGCGATACTTTGCGCCGAACCGGAGAGAATTGGGTTGTTATCAGACACGATCGTTAACTCCGATTAAACCGGCTCCATGCCAGTGGCCAGCAAGGCGTTTTCAAATTTATCGAGGAAAATTTCCAGCTCAGCGTCGGTGATCAGCAGTGATGGCAACAGGCGCAGTACGCAACCATGACGGCCGCCTCGCTCCAGAATCAGACCGGATTCGAAGCATTTTTTCTGCAGCAATGCCGAAAGCTCGCCATCCGCCGGATAGCATCCCATGTGATCCTGTGCTTCGTTAGGCTTCACGATTTCAATGCCGATCATCAGGCCCAGGCCGCGTACATGGCCGATAGCCGGGTAACGTTTTTGCAGTTCGGCCAGTTTACCTTTCAGCCACTCGCCCTGGGCGGCAACTTTATCCGCAATGGCGTTGTCTTTAAGGTGCTTAAGCGTGGTCAGACCGGTGGCCATTGCCAACTGGTTACCGCGGAATGTTCCGGTATGGTGGCCTGGCGCCCATGCGTCAAACTGTTTTTTGATGCCCAGTACGGCCAACGGCAGACCGCCACCGACAGCTTTAGACATAACGATGATGTCTGGCTCGATACCTGCGTGTTCAAACGCGAACAGCTTACCGGTGCGTGCGAAACCAGCCTGGACTTCGTCGATGATCAGCAGAATGCCATTGTCTTGCGTGACTTTACGGATGCGCTGCAGCCACTCGGCTGGAGCCGGGTTCACACCACCCTCGCCCTGCACCGCTTCGAGGATCACCGCCGCTGGTTTGCGTACGCCGCTTTCCACATCGTTGATCAAGTTATCGAAGTAGTACGTCAGCGCTTTAACGCCTGCTTCGCCACCGATACCCAGCGGACAGCGATACTGATTCGGATAAGGCATAAACTGCACTTCCGGCATCATGTTGCTGACGGCTTCTTTTGGTGACAGGTTGCCTGTTACGGCGAGCGCACCGTGCGTCATACCGTGGTAGCCGCCGGAGAAACTGATGATGCTTGAACGGCCGGTTACTTTTTTAGCCAGTTTGAGCGCGGCTTCAACCGCATCAGCGCCAGACGGACCGGTGAATTGCAGGCAATACTCTTTGCCCTGGCCCGGTAATAAAGAGAGTAAATAGGAGGAAAATTCGTCTTTCAGAGGTGTGGTAAGGTCCAGCGTATGTAACGGTAAGCCGCTGCTGATGACACTTTGAATGCTTTGAAGCACGTCAGGATGATTATGACCCAGCGCCAAAGTCCCGGCGCCTGCAAGACAATCAAGATATTGATTATTTTCAACATCAGTAATCCAAACGCCCTGCGCTTTGGCAATTGCCAATGGCAGTTTTCGTGGATAGCTTCTGACGTTAGACTCAAACTCGGCCTGTCTCGCTAAAAAGGTATCATTGCTTTGTGGTAATGAACTAGCACTTAAAGTATCAATACGGACTTTATCCGTCATCATATCACTCCCACAACCTCGGGTATTATTAACGCCGGGTTGAATAAAAGGTTAAGGGGATTGCCTGTAAAAACGCGGCCAATATATAGCATTTTAATGGTGTACTCAATCTTTTGTTTCAACATGCAATTAACCCTTTAAAGTCAAATAATAACAATAACTTATCTTTCGCCGTACATTAATTTTTGTTACCAATATCGCACAAAGCGTTACGAATGCCCGGATTAGATACAACGTCATGAAAACCATCGTTTTGCTATGGTTTTATTCTTTTGTTACACGATTTTACCGTTAAGAATGTTAGGTGTTGGCCTGTAAGGCATTCTTTTTTACTGATTTATTGCGAAATAAAATAAAAATGTCGATCCATTAAGATAAATCACTTACTATGGCGCGCTTATTTTACTCTCCGTAAATAAAGAATTAATGCGCATCACACCGGTAACGCGTAAGAGGCAATACACGTTATCGACAACAGGAGGCTTTCCTGGGTTGTCATCAGAAATGTTCGCGGGCGGACATTTCGTAAGGCGAAGCGTGCTTCCCTTATGCCGAGAATGAAAATTTTCTTGCCATTTTTTATGGCGCCCTGATATGAGATTGTTATGACACGCATTTATCCACAATTCGTCGTTGCCAAGTTTGGCGGTACCAGCGTTGCTGACTTTGACGCGATGAATCGCAGTGCCGGCATTGTTCTTGCTGATGACCACGTCCGCCTGGTCGTTTTGTCTGCCTCCGCAGGGGTCACAAATCTATTGGTCGAACTTTCTGAAGGGCTGGAAAGTCGTGATCGTATGGATAAAATTGATACCCTTCGCACTATCCAGTACAACATTATTTCCCGCCTGAAAGCGCCGCTGGTCATCAGCAAAGAAATCGATCAGCTCCTTGAAAATATTGCCCGCCTTGCCGAGACGGCATTGACAATGCCTTCCACGGCGCTGAGTGATGAACTGGTCAGCCATGGCGAGTTGATGTCGAGCCTGTTATTTGCTGAAGTGCTTCGTGAACGTGAAGCGCAAGCGGAATGGTTTGATGCCCGTAAAGTCATTCGAACCAACAACCTCTACGGTTGCGCCGAACCCAATATCAACCTGGTCGAGGATCAGGCAGAAGCCCATCTCCGGCCGCGTATTGAGCAGGCGATTGTTATCACCCAGGGTTTTATCGGCAGTGATGATGCCGGGCATACCACCACGCTGGGCCGGGGCGGTAGCGACTACACCGCCTCCCTGCTTGGGGAAGCATTGCAGGCCGCACGTGTCGATATCTGGACTGATGTGGCCGGGATCTACACCACCGATCCGCGCATTGTGGCGCAGGCCCGGCGTATTGACCATATCTCCTTTTCCGAAGCCAGCGACATGGCTGCTTTTGGTGCGAAAGTGCTCCACCCGGCGACCCTGTTACCCGCGATGCGGAAAAATATCCCGGTCTTTGTAGGTTCCAGCAAAAATACCGCTGCCGGTGGAACGCTGGTTCGCCGTGAGACAGAGAATCCGCCACTTTATCGTGCTATTGCCATTCGCCGTAAACAGACGTTGTTGAGATTGCACGACCTGCATACGCAACCTGCATACAGATTCTTTGCCGAAATGTTCGCGATTCTGGCAGAACATCGGGTTGATGTGGACCTGGTTACCACCTCCGAGAGCTGTATAGCGCTAGCCCTGAATTCCACGGGATCCACTTCGGGAGAAGATAACACCCTTACCACCGCGTTGCTTACAGCACTCTCTTCTCATTGCCGAGTTGAGATTGAAACCGGGCTGGCCTTAGTCACGCTGATTGGCAATCAACTCCATCGTGGCGCGGGCGTATGCCGGGATACATTTGTGGATCTGGATGAGTATGCCGTGCGCATGATTTTCCATGGCGCATCAAATGATAATCTTTGCTTCATGCTACCAAGCGAAGTCGCTGACAGCGCGGTTGTAGCGCTACACCGTAGGTTATTTGAGTAAGTTAAATGGGGCGTTTACACGCCCCTGAAACGCCTGCCTATTTGGGCTCCTATGACGCCATAAATATCCGTACAAAGCGCTCAACCGGCCATTCCTTGATGTCGGATACCTGCCCATCCCCGATCTCTATAAGCCGGAGCTGACCTGCATCATTTTCAATCATATCGATGGAGAAAAATGGAGCATCGACGAGCTGCGCGATTTCAATAACCACCTCTGGAATAATTCCGTCAGCAGAGAAAACCTTGCCATTCAATGAAAAATATCTGCGCTCACTCTCGGGGACAAAATTTTCAAAACGTCTAAGGCTGACTCCCCCTTCAATCTTCCCTCGGAAGTGCTCAATGGATTTCAACACTTCGCGGATCTCATCGGCATTTGCGGCAACAGAGCCTCTGGAAGTTGTCAGTGATTTAACATAATCCTTAACGAAGTAACACGGCCACTTAAGCCGATCGGTCAGCATATCGAAATCAGCATCTGCACTGACCAATACGGTTTCCGGCGTATACTTTTGGCAAATTTCGTACCAGCCGGTGATGTAATGACACCGAATATAATCATCAAATGATTCAAGCATTTGCCCGCCACTCAGCGAAACGGCTCTATGCAGTTGTTGATACTCTTCCGGGCTCAGCATCCATCCACGCCATATCACGGGGACATCTGGCTCAAAGCTGTGAGAGAACTTGTACTTTCCCATCGAGGCGTGTTCAGAGGACAGCAGCACACAGGTTAATCCATTCTGTCTGGCACAGTTAAACTCCTGCTCAAAGGTTTCATCGGCCTTGGCAGGGTTAAAGTAATCACTGGGATAAATCAGCTGCATTTAAATTCACCCTATTTCCATTTATTTTACGGCACCGTAATGGCTTATCCACTGCCAGTCAATCTGTTGTCGGAACCTTAATGCCTACTCTGCCATCAACTTCACATTCTGGATGACAAACACAGCTACCCTGCCATCCAATCGTCCCAGACAGGCGTCGATGAGATTTTTTCCACAATAAAATCAATAAAGCTTCTCACCTTGGGATCTTGATAATGCCCTGGATGGTACAGTGCGAAAAGATGGTACTCATGCTCTTTAGCTTCGTGATCCAGCAAAATGGGGATCAACTCGCCATCAGCGATATGGTCACCCAGCATGTAGGTCGGCAGATTGACGATCCCCTGATGATGGAGCGCAGCCTGTAGCAGCCCCAAGGTACTGTTCACCTCGACGATGTTATTGATTTTTAACGAATGCCCATCGCCGCCAATAAAGTGCCAGTTATCAGAAACGTTTGGATTGATCAGGCAGTCGTGATCCTCCAGGTCTGCCAGGGTTTTCGGCAGGCCACGGCGTTCAAAGTAGCGCCGGCTGGCGCAATAAACCCAGTTGATCTTACAGATTTTGCGCAAAGCAAAATTACTCGGCGGGTGTGCGGTAATACGCAGCGCAATATCGATATTCTCTTCGTTAAGGTTGACGCTTTGGTCATTTAAATCGACAGACAATCTGACGTCGGGGTTGATTTCTCTATAGTCACTGTACAAACGCATCAGATGGGTAACGCCGAAGGCAATTGAACAGGTAATTTTGAGCTGGCCCTGTGGGTGGCTGCGGAAACTGGAGGTATTAACCAAGGAGTCATCCAGATCCGCCAGCAGGTGCTGCGCCCGGAACAGCAGATATTTGCCTGGCTCGGTCAAAATCAGGTTACGCGTGGTCCTTTTCAGCAAAACGATGCCAAGATACTCTTCCAGTTGGGAAATGCTGCGGCTCACCGAAGACGGCGTCAGGTTCAACTTCAGCGCTGCGGCAGAAAAACTGTTACATTCAACGACCTTGATAAAGATTTCCAACTGCCGGAAGATGGCGTAGTTGTCGATTTTTGCCTTGAATGAAACGGAACCCCTGGTTGACGACATCATCTGCCGGTACCCCTTTGTGAATTTATACGGCCGCATGGATCTGATATCAGGCTAGCAAAAAAACGCTAAGTCAGTAAAATTCCTATACATTATAATTGACTATACTCACTAGATAGCGACGCTACCAACCCTTTCAGTCAGTTTTCATAAAAAGCACATAAAATAGGACAGCCATCAACTTTTGCGTTTCACGCACAAGTATTTTCATTTAATAACACCGCTAGCTGCTTTAAGTTTTACTTACCAGTACGTACTATGTTTCTATGTCAGATAAGATTACCTCTGACAAACGCGATGTTTTACATAACTTCTCATTTCGTGAGAACACGGCTGTGATCATCTTGCGACAGGAAGACAATGATGAATAGCATAATAAATACAGATATCAAGTCTAAAGACGCGTATAAAAGCATTCCGTTTACCCGATATGACTTCGGCTGGGTTATTCTCTGCATAGGTATGGCCATCGGTTCCGGCATTGTTTTCATGCCGGTTCAAGTGGGCATTAAAGGCATTTGGGTATTTATCACTTCGGTTATCATTTCTTATCCGGCGATTTATTTGTTGCAAAGTCTTTACCTTAAAACATTATCAGAAAGTGAAGATTGCCAAGACTATACTAACGTCATTACGCAATACCTCGGGAAAAACTGGGGATTTTGGCTAGGTATTGCCTATTTCCTGATGTTACTACACGGCATGTTTTCTTATTCCCTGGCCGTTACTTTTGACAGCGCCTCCTATATTCAGACCTTTGGGCTGACGGAAGGCTTGCTGTCAGACTCCATCTGGTATGGGTTGGTGGTGCTGGTTGCCTTGGTCAGCATTGCCGCTCAAGGGGAACGGTTGTTGTTCAAGGTCTCCGGCCCGATGGTGTGCGTTAAATTTGGGATTATCGTTGTATTAGGGGTCGTGATGGTTCCACATTGGAACTTGAATAATATTACTGCCTTCCCTGAACTGCTGCCATTTATGCGCGACGTGTTTTTGACGTTACCCTTTACCCTTTTCTCCATTCTGTTTGTTCAGATACTTAGCCCGATGAACATTGCTTATCGTAAAGTTGAATCGGATAAACGTATTGCCACCTATCGAGCTATCCGCGCCAACCGTGTTGCTTATATTATCCTGGCGGTTGCGGTATTGTTCTTTGCCTTCTCGTTCACTTTTGCTATCAGCCATGAGCAGGCCGTTTCCGCTTTTGAGCAAAATATCTCTGCGTTAGCTATTGCAGCCCAGGTTATTCCCGGATCTGTTGTGAGAGTAATGAGCGCCCTGCTGAATATTTTTGCCATCTTAACGGCGTTTCTCGGGATTTATTTAGGGTTCCAGGAGGCGATCAAAGGGATTGTGACTAATATTATCTGCCGTTTTATTCCGGAAGAAAAAATCAATCAAAAAGTGCTTCACATTGCCATCAGCGTTGGCGTTGTGCTGGGGTTATGGGCGTGGATTTCAACCCGCTTCTCTATCCTGTTCTTTATGCAACTGGGGAGCCCTTTGTTCGGGTTGGTATCATGCTTGATCCCTTGCTATCTGGTGTATAAAGTCGAAGCACTTCATAAGTTTAAGGGGCCCGCCGTTTGGTTTATCACTTTCTTCGGTATTTTGCTTTGCCTGTCCCCCTTCTTTAAATTTTTCGAATAAACGATGAGGTTAGCAATGAGTAAATCACCAAGCTCGGATTTCAGCATCGGCACCCGGATTACACAGATCGGCCGAGATCCCGCCAAACAGGCCGGATTTGTCAACGCAGCGGTTTATCGGGGTTCAACGGTTATTTTTCCTACCGTCAGCGATATTGAGCATAACCGAGCCGAGTTTAACTACGGGACGATGGGCACACCCACGATCGCTAATCTAGAAAATGCGTGGAGCGAACTGGCTGGAGCGGCAGGGACAGTGCTCTCCCCCTCCGGGCTGGGCGCAATTGCGCTGGCATTGCTCACTACGTTGAAAGCAGGCGATCACCTGTTAATGCCTGACAGCGTGTACAAACCTACTCGCCTGTTTTGTGCTGGGATGTTGGGCAAAATGGGGATCGAAACCACCTACTATGATCCATTGATTGGCGCAGACATCGGCACCTTGTTCCGCCCTAACACTACCACCCTGTTTTTAGAATCTCCTGGCTCTCAAAGCTTTGAAATCCAGGATATTCCAACCATGGCGGCGCTGGCAAAACAGCAAGGGATCGCCACCATTATTGATAATACCTGGGCAACGCCGGTATTTTTCCGCGCCCATGAACATGGTTGTGATATTTCCGTAGAGGCGGGTACCAAGTATTTGGGCGGGCATTCCGATTTACTGATGGGCGTTGTTTCAGCCAATGATGCCTGGTGGCCTAAATTACGCGAAGCCTATGATCTGATGGCGATGTTGCCGGGCGCAGAAGACTGTTTTCTCGCCCTACGGGGTTTGAGGACCATGTACTTACGCTTGAAGGAGGCAGAAAAGCGCGGGCTGGAGATGGCTCATTGGCTAAAATCCCGCCCGGAGGTATTGAAAGTGCTCCACCCGGCCTTCCCTGATTGCCCAGGGCATGAATTCTGGAAACGCGACTTTACAGGTTCTTCGGGCCTGTTCTCTATCATTTTGCAGCCGGAATATACCAAGGCTGGTGTTGATAACATGTTGGATAACATGTCGATTTTTGCCATGGGTTACTCGTGGGGAGGTTTTGAAAGCCTGGTGATCCCGTTTAACTGTGCCGAATACCGCACCGTGACGCAGTGGCAACCCGGCGGCCGGGCGCTGCGCTTGCAGATTGGGCTGGAGGATATGGATGAACTGAAAGCCGATCTGGAGCAAGGCTTTGAAAGATTGAAGCAATTTAGTTGAGACGTGATTTTTGCCAAGGTGACCGCATAGTCGGTCACCTTCCCTTTCCTAGTTATTTCGCGCTTTGCCGCCGAAAGCGTACAAGCCAAGCCGCCAGCAAAATGGCCGTTATCGCGATGCCTGTGGCAACGAAACCGATGTTTTCCAATCCCCATTGAGGGATCACCAGGCCACCGATAATGGCGCCAAGGCCCGTACCGGCATTGGCAGCAGAGACGTTCAACGTTCCGGCTAGCGCCTGAGCGTGTGAAGCGGACTTCATCACCCGAACCTGACAGATTGGAAACAGTGCAGTATAGGCAATACCCCAAAGCGCAAGTGCCAACCATAACAGAATGAGCGAGTCTGCCGCTGGTACGCTGGCCATCATGCCTATGCCCAGCAATAACGAGAATATGGCGGTAGCGCCCAGTGGGCTGCGGTCTACAAAGCGCCCGCCCAGCCAGTTACCGACCAGGCCGATAGCACCGAAGCCCATGAGCCACCAACCGACTTGCGCCGGAGCCACACCGGCGATGCGCTCCAGCATGTCGGCTAGATAAGTGTAAGCCGTAAACATTGCGGTGAACACAACGACCGATAACACAACATTACCGACAAAATACGGGTCTTTGAGGATGCGAGTCTGTTCTGCCAGCCTAAGCCGTTCGGGGCGTGCCAGGGTCGGCATGAAGATCGCCAGGGCCAATGTCATAACCAGCGACAGCCCGGCCAGTATCCAGAAGGTGCCGCGCCAGCCGATAAGGTCCGACGCTAGCGTTCCCAGTGGAATACCAAACAGTAAGGCGGCTGAGATCCCCAGATACACCTGCGATACTGCGCGACCGGCACGATGCGGCCCGGCAATCTGTCCGGCCGTCTCGCTGGCCGTCCCCCAGAACACGGGCAGCACCAGCGCGGGAATGAACCTGGCAATCGCAAGCACCCAAACGTTCGGAGCGATTGCGGCCAGAGCGTTTGAGAGGCTAAAGATCATCAGAATCGCAATGAACAGGCGCTTACGTTCAATGTGTGACAACAGCGCAGTCAGCACAGGGCCGAACAGCATCACCGTGAAAGCGAACAAGGTAACGAATTGGCCAGCAGCGGAAATTGAAATATCCAAGTCGCGTGCCAATGCTGGCAATAGTCCGACGATCAGGTATTCGGTCGTGACGATGACGAAAGCCGCCACCGCAAGAATGACGATGGAAAGACGGCTACGGCTCGCCGAAATGGCGGTGCCCGGTACGGTAATCGAAGACATCAAAAAGGCTCCTGCATGGGGATTTGCTGTTGCCCTTAGTATATTTAAGAAATATATTCTCATTATTGATATATTTTACCGACATTATTGAATTTAATTCCTTAGTAAGTGAGGGCAGCATGATCCCATCGGAGCGGCTTAAGGGCATCGAAACCTTCGTGGCGACGGCCGATGCAGGCAGTTTCACGGCAGCGGCAGAGCAATTGCACTTGACCAGCTCTGCCGTCAGCAAAAGTGTGGCGCGCCTTGAAGATCGGCTCGGGACCCGGCTTTTCGAACGCACCACCCGCCGTTTGGCTCTGACGGATGCAGGGGCAGCGTTCTACCGCACTTGCGTACGAGTGCTGGCCGATTTGGAAGAAGCTGAAGCCGTGCTCGCCGCACAGCACAGCGAACCGATGGGTCGTCTGCGGCTAGATGCTCCGGCGACATTTGGCCGCCTTCGAGTCTGGCCGCTGCTGCTCCAGTTCTCACAGCAGCACCCGCACTTACGCCCGCATGTCTCTTTGACCGATCGCTTCGTTGATTTGCTTGAAGAAGCCATTGACGTGGCGGTGCGTATCGGTGGCCCGGATCATTGGCCTACCTCAGTTGGCCATCGCTACCTGGGCTGTGAACGCCTCATTTTCTGCGCCTCTCCCGATTACCTGGCCCGCAACGGGACACCGACATCGCCCGCCGAACTGTCTCGCCATGATGCCGTGCTCTATGGTAAGGCCGATGGAACCACGGGCCCGTGGTTGATCGCGCATGATGCTGGAATGATTGAGCGGCGCACAATGGAGGGCCGCATTATCGTCGGAAATGGCGAAGCTCAGGTTGCCGCCGTTAAGGCTGGGTGCGGTATCGCACAGTTGGCAACATGGCTGGTCTGCGATGAAATTGCACGTGGTGAATTGGTGCAAATCCTACCGGAACTGACGACTGACGGTCTGCCGCTCAATCTGGTGTGGCCTATTGGGCGGCAACTGCAGCCAAAAGTGGATGCCATGCTGGAGCTGCTTGCTGCCGAATTGCGGATCGACTAGCAATGCCAAGCCCTTTACGTTCACCACGCCGTGGTGAATTGCCGGTTTCCTTGCATGCGAACAAACAGCATTCCACCAGCGAACATAGTCACAATCTGCGAGGCCACCAGCACGGAAAAGCCTGAAGAGACGGTGCCAAACGACATCATCACCAGCCCCATCAGCAAGGGAATAAATGCCGAAAAGACATTCCCCACGCCGTTGATCAGCCCATAGGCAGAACCAACGCTTCATTTGCTTGATGGAAAAGCCACGCTCATTGGTCAGGTAAGCGGGCAGCCAGGAACTGGAACCCCAAAGATAACTGAGCGTAGCTATCTCAACCAGCATGATCCAGCCGAGCATGGGCGTTTTCCAAGCCAGAATGAAGGTATGGCAGACACGTTGCATCATGGATTCACTGCTGCGCTGCACCACTCCGGTTGTTCTAGGATGAATAAACACACTCACCAAAAGCAAGCCGACCAGGAGATTGATTAACGCCAGAACGTGAAAAGAAAGGGCCCAACCGAGATGACTCATCAGGAAAGTCACCAGCGGAAAACCAATCACCAAACCTAAAGACACGCCTAATGCAGAGACCGCATTGGGCTTTCCCCGCTCATTGGCGGCGAAATGGTCACTGATGTACATGGTTTTCAGCGAGAAAAGTGGCCCTTCACTGACACCGAGGAAGGCCCGCACGACCAGTAAAATGATGAACGATCCGACCAACGGAGAAGCCGCGGTAAAGAGCGCCCAGAGAACCACACTGAGGGTCAAGCCTTTACGATAACCGAATAGCGTTTCCAGAAACGGCGTCAACAACATGGCTGAAAGGCCATAACCTAGCAGAAAGGCGGTCATCAATGTGCCTTGATAGGCGCGATTGTCTACCAGGCCAAAGTGATTGAGAAACTCGGGGTTAACCAGCATGACGGAGATATTTACCCGGTCAGCATAGGCGATCACGATGAGGAGCAATGTCGCGATGACTCCCCACCAGCGTTGTTGTCTCATGCCCTGCTCCTTGAAGAAATGTGTCAACCAAATATCCGGTAACGCCGCTTGCTCGTTAACCGTCCCCACCATTTACCGCTGAATTGATTGTTTCAATATTGTTAACATATTGTTGTGCGTATATCTACACTACAGCGGCAAGAGAGGAATGGGAGCACATCGGCCCATCGGTAAGCGATGAGCCTGCCAGGGGTTACTGACACATCGCCACAATCTCTTTATATAACGTCAGCGGTAATGTCACACCGAACTGCTCACTGTGCTGACGCGCCTTAAAACGCCGCTCCCCAGGAATACGGGATCCTTGCTCTGCCATATCATTAAAAAGCCCTTCCGCTCTGGCGAAATGCTCTTCCTTCTCCGCCCCCAGAAAACGCTCAGGATCCATGGCAATGATCAGCTCTCCGCCATAAGGTGAAGAGCCTGTTGATTGGTCGTAAGCTAACGATTCTTTACTGGTCATATCACCAATCAACGGCCCGGCAATCAGCTCCACCATCGCTGCCAATGCTGAGCCCTTATGGCCACCAAACGTCAACATTGCGCCTTGCAGTACGCTGGCGGCATCAGTGGACGGTTTGCCGTGACTATCGATTCCCCAACCTTCTGGCAGCGGTTTATTCGCTAGGCGATGCAGCTCAATCTCACCGCGTGCAGCTGCGCTGGTCGCCATATCAAACACAAACGGGGCTTGTCCCTGGCGTGGCCAACCAAAGGCGATCGGGTTGGTACCAAACAAGGGCTGGCTCCCCCCGGCGGGCGTTACCCAAGCATGGCTTGGGGTGCAAGCCAACGCTACTAATCCCTGTTCGGTAAGCGGCTCGATCTCCGCCCACAGCGCAGAGAAGTGGACGCAATGATTGATCGCCAATGCGGCAATACCACAGTGACGAACTTTGGTGATAAAGGCAGGCAGCGCCGCTTGATAGGCCACCAACGAGAACGCACCCTGCGCGTCTACGCGTAAAATCGCCGGAGCGCTGTCGGTGAACGTCGGTTCGGCATCAGCCATCACTTTGCCGGCATGCAGCGACCGGACACAGCCCAGTACACGATACAAACCATGGGAATGGCAGCCATCGCGTTCACCGGCGGTGACGTTCTTTGCCACCGCATCGGCATGCTTGGTGCTGAAACCATTACTGTGCAAGGCTCGATACGCCAGTTGATAGGCCTCTGACAACGTAAGATTGACGGAGTTGGTCATTGTTGTTTCCTCCTTTAGCATTACTCTTCCTCGTCCCCGACAAAATTTGCCTGAGGTAAACAGGTGTAAGCTCCCCAGTAATAAATCAGCAGCGCGATGGCCGCTACCAGCAGGGTGTCCCATGGGTGGCCAATAGCATTGATGCCGCCAAAACTGCCGAGATAGGAAGCCACGATGATCAAGGCGTAGAAAGCGATCAGCCACAGCGAGGACCAAATCTGCTGCTTCAGGCTGACGGCGTGAGTCGGCACTTTGTTTTTAAACAGAATATAGACAAAGAACATCAGAATTTGCAGGCCAAGCAGCCAGGAGACGGTGTTCCAGCCTGACCAGTAAACGATCAATGCCGAAATGATGAATGACACCGGTCCTAACACGCTAAATCCCCAGACAAAGAACGGCCGCGGCAAATTCGGTGCATTGCGGCGTAGCCCGGCGGCGGTAACCGGGGCAATGGCATAGCTAAGTACCAGTGCGGCGGAGACCACTCCGATCAGCTTTTCCCAGGAAGGGAACGGCAACGTCCAGAAGATAGCCAGCCCGAAAGTCAGCCAAAGTGCAGGACGCGGGATCCCCGACTCACCATCGACGCGGGTAAAAATTTTGAAGAAAGTCCCTGCCCGCGCCCAACCATACACAACTCGCGGCGTGGCATTCATATAGATATTGCCCGTGCCGCTCGGTGAAACGATCGCGTCACTCACCACCAGAAAAGCCAACCACCCCATCCCCAGCGTAACGGCAATATCGCGGTACGGCAGCGAAAAGTGCTTGCTGATATCCTGCCAGCCACCGCTCAGCATTTCGCTTGGAATACTGCCGAGGAAAGCCAGTTGCAGCAGCACATAGATAATGGTGGAAAGCACCACCGACAGGATCAGCGCGATCGGGATGGTACGCTGCGGCTTTTGGACTTCGCTGGCCACCGAAATAATTGGCGTCAGCCCCAGATAGGCGAAGATGATCCCACCGGCGGAAATCGCCGCTTCCACCCCGGCGGAACCAAAGGACGCAAAGCCTTGGCTGTGCAGGTTTTCAGGCTTGAAGAAGGTGAACAGTACCACGATCACCAGCACCGGCACGATGAACTTGAGTATGCTGATCAGGTTGTTGGATTTGGCAAACGTCTTCACGCTGTAGTAATTCAGCGTAAAGAACAGACACAGCAAGATAAATTGCGTCAGCCAACCGATCAACGTGGGATCGCCCGAGCCTGGCTGGCTGAGCGCTGGGAACCAGGCTGCTGCATATTGTCGGGCGGCGACGACTTCAATAGAGATCAGGCTGGAGAAAGCAATCAGTGTGATGAACCCCAACAGATAACCCATCAGCTCCCCGTGGGAAAACACCGGGTAACGAATGATGCCACCGGCACGCGGAAGCGCGGCACCCAGCTCGCAATAAACAATGCCCAGCAGCAGTACAGCGAGCCCACCGATCAGCCACGAATAGATCCCCGCAGGGCCCGCGATGGCAGCAACATGGCTGGCGGCGAACAGCCAGCCGGAACCAAAAATCGCGCCCAGACCGATAAACGTCAGATCGGTTAACGTCAGCTGCTTTTTAAATTTTCCCTGTATGGTCATAGCATTACCTTTCGAATTATTTCATTGCCGCAGGTGAATGGAGGGCTGCGCGGGTGTATTCACCGTTGACCAGGCGCAACAGGTTCAGAGGATTGCTGTCTTGCAGCGCGGGGGGCAATAACGCTGCCGGGTAGTTTTGCAGGCAGACCGGGCGCAAAAACCGCTCGATAGCCAGCGTACCAACCGATGTGCCACGGGGATCGCTGGTCGCCGGATACGGGCCGCCGTGCACCATGGCTTCGCAGACTTCCACGCCGGTCGGATAACCGTTAAACAGGACACGCCCCGCTTTGTGGATCAGTAATTGCGCCAATTCACTCGCCTCACCAAGATCTTCCTGTTCAGCCAGTAGCGTGACGGTGAGTTGCCCTTGCAGGTTTTCCAGTGCGGCAAGCAGTTGCGCCCGGTCCGCGACTTCAACCACGATCGCCACGGGGCCAAAGACCTCCTCCTGCAACAGCGGATCGGCGTTAAGTAACAAGCCACTGTCTGCCTGATAGAGATGGGCTACCGCCAGATGGGGGTGTTCTGCCCTGCTTCCGGCCAGATGCCGTAGCTGAGGATGTTGATCCCATCTCTGCAAGCCACTCAGATAATGATCCCGCGTACCGGCATTCAGCATGGTTTGTGGCGGGCTGGCATTAACCTGAGTTTGTAAATCGGCGATCAGCTGGCTGAAGGCCGGGCTGCGCTGGCCGATAATCAGCCCCGGCTTGGTGCAGAATTGACCGCAACCGAGCGTGAAAGAGGCAACCAACTCTTGCGCAATTTTTTCACCACGCTGAGCCAATGCCTGTGGCAAGACCACCACCGGGTTGATGCTCGACATTTCGGCAAACACCGGGATGGGGTGTGGACGTTGCATCGCCAAATCAAATAATGCCCGGCCACCTTGCAACGAGCCGGTGAACCCTACCGCCTGGATCGCAGGATGTTGCACCAAATCGGCACCGATGCTGCTGCCGAACACCATATTGAAGACACCGGCAGGCATCTGCTGTTTTTGCACCGCACGTTCAATAGCCTGCGCGGTCAATTCCGCCGTGATCATATGGCCACTATGTGCCTTGAACACCACCGGGCAACCGGCGGCCAGCGCGGCAGCGGTATCACCCCCGGCGGTCGAGAACGCCAGCGGGAAATTACTGGCACCAAACACCGCCACAGGACCGATGGCGACGCGATACTGGCGTAAATCAGGCCTTGGCAGCGGTGTACGCTCTGGTAATGCGCAATCAATTCTCGCCCCGTGCACGCGGCCGCTGCGTAGCAGTTCGGCAAACAGTCGCATCTGCCCGCTGGTTCTAGCGCGCTCACCAATCAGACGAGGGATAGGCAGCGCGGTCTCTTGTGTGGCAAAGGCAAAAAACTCCTCCCCTAACGCGTCCAATTCATCGGCTATGGCGGCGAAAAAATCCGCTCGCTGCTCGGCGCTGGTTTGGCTATAGGCGCTAAAGGCTCGGGCAGCGGCCTGCGCTGCGGCATCAACCTCTGCAATGCTGGCCTGATGGAAGCGATAACCTGTTGGCTGATTATTATCGGCTCGCAGGCTGATGAGTTCGGCGTTACCGCTAGCTATCCGCTGCCCGCCAATAAACTGTTTGCCGCTAAGGGCGTATGTGTTGTGAGTTGGCATTGGTTTCCCCTGTTCGATTACCTGTTATTGCCCGGCTAAATGCCGGGCCTCCATGAGAGATCACAGGCCGACATCTGGCAGCGTCGGACGGTTGGCCAGAGCGGTTTTGATAATCGTCGTCACCTCTTGCAGCGTTTCTCCCTGCAGTGCCAAACGCGGTGGGCGGGTCACCGCGCTGCCACGGCCGACCAGTTCTTCACATAGCTTGATGCACTGCACCAGGTCTGGACGGGCATCCAGATGCAGCAACGGCATAAACCAGCTATACAGGGCCAGTGCTTCTTCGAAACGCTTTTGCTTCGCCAGCCGGAACAAGGTTTCCCCTTCGCGTGGGAATGCGTTGGACATGCCGGATATCCACCCTTCTGCTCCTACGGCGAGGCTTTCCAGGACCACGTCGTCCAACCCGGCGAACAACACGAAACGATCGCCAACCGCATTGCGTAAATCGATAAAGCGGCGGGTATCGCCAGAAGAGTCTTTGAAACAGACGATGTTGTCGCAGTCGACTAACGTGGTGAGAATGTCAGGTGTGACATCGTTTTTATAAATCGGCGGGTTGTTGTAGACCATGATCGGCAGATCGGTGGCGGTGGCCACGCTGCGGAAGTGTGCTGCAGTTTCGTGCGGTTTGGATGAATAAACCAGCGCAGGCATCACCATCACGCCGTCGATACCGGCTTTTTCCGCTTCGCGCGCCATATTCTGTGCAAAGGCGGTGGTGAATTCGGCAATCCCGGCGATCACCGGTATTTTGCCTTGTGCGGCGTCTTTCGCCACCTCGATCACCGCCAGTTTCTCCTGCATCGTCAGCGAGGTGTTTTCACCCACGGTGCCGCAGACGACCAGGCCAGAGACACCGTCTTTGACCAGGTTTTTGATCACCGCATGGGTAGCATCAAGATCCAGAGAAAAATCGCTGCGAAATTGCGTACTGACTGCCGGAAATACCCCACTCCAGTTAATCGCTTTATTGCTCATCGTATGGGTCCCTTTTGCTTGAAATGTTAATTGCCGGTTAATTTATGGTGAAATCCAATAACAGATTGACCGGTATTCTCGGCAGCGGCTTGACGGTTTTCACCGAATGCGAGGACGAAATTGGCATAATGAGGGGGAATTGCGCGCAGCGAAGCCTGTGACGCAGTTGCATCATAAAATTCATAATTTCAGCTAATTAGGGAACTAATGTGGCCCGAAAATCGCGGGGGCTAGCACCGGTCATGGCCTTGAACTGGCGGCTGAAAGCGCTGTGATCGGTATAACCGCATTGCAAAGCGATCTCGGTAATTGGCATATCGCCGGCCAGCAGTTCTGTGGCTTTCTCTAACCGGACTTTGTGGATCATCTGGCGAGGTGTCAGGTGGAAAATACGTTTACAGTAGCGCTCGATTTGCGCCACGGAAAGGCCGGTCAGCGCCCTCAACTCTTCCATCGCGATCGGCCTGCCGTAATGCTGACGGATATAAACATCCAGCGCCGCCAATCGCTGATAGGCCGGGTGGTTAGCCTTTGCTTCCTGCAAATCATGTGAGATCCCGGCCATGCCGATAATCTTGCCCTGCTGGTCATACAGTGCCAGCTTTTGCGTCAGGCACCAGCCCGTTTCACGGCCGCTGTATAGGTGCATTTCAAGCTGATCCTGGATCTGCACCCCTTGGTGTAACACCCGCAGATCTTGCTCGGTATAACCTGAACCCAACTGGGTTGGGAAAACGTCTGCCGAGGTTTTACCCAATAGCGGCGTCACCGTTTTAAAACCACAGCGTTTGGCCAAGGTGAGATTAGCCAGCAGATAGCGGGCCTGGGCATCCTTGATAAAAAACACCACATTGGGAATGGCATTAAGCAGCGGCGCAATCAATGCCAGCGAGTTCAATACGCTATGTAACGAATGGGGACGCTGTTGCACCAACCCATCACAGAACTGGGTGAGGTGTTCGACAGCAAAGCACTCTTGTGGTTGCTGCTCAGCAATGCAGGGAGTGAGCGGAGGAGCCTGAAAGCTAGAGGTTAATCGCATAGCAATACCCTTTTCAGCAAGTGGCCGTAATTGGCTGTTTTTAACTCACCTGGATCAGTATTAACTTTTATGTAACTTATCAAGCGCGTTGTTTCCAATATGCGGATCACCGCAAACTTTTGGCAGATTTCAGGCAATCTAATCAAATCCTGGCGCTGAAAAATAATTAATATTCTGATAAATAAATACTTTTTATTATCCCCTGAATGATGGGGGCGCTCAGGCAATTTAGCACTGTGCTGATTTCGGCATGGCCTTTGCCGAAACAGGTCAAGCCGCAAGGGTAGCTTTCGGTCAGTCTTAGGTGGTTAGTAACAATTAATTAACCTTGAGAGGCTCCGATGATACCTGCATCCCCCTTCATCACCTTACGAGCGATCGATTCCCATACCGGCGGTGAACCCACCCGGCTGATTATCGACGGTTTTCCCGACCTGGGCAGTGGCAGCATGGCCGAACGAAAGGCGCTTTTCGCGCAACGCTATGATGACTGGCGCAGCGCCATCATTCTGGAACCCCGGGGCAACGATGTCTTGGTGGGAGCGTTACTGTGCTCGCCCTGCTCACCGCAAGCCGCGGCCGGGGTGATATTTTTCAATAATGCCGGATATCTGGGCATGTGCGGCCACGGCACGATTGGATTAATCACTTCCCTGGCTTACCTGGGGCGCATTAGCGCTGGCGAACATCTGATCGAAACCCCTGTTGGGACGGTGAACGCCACGCTACACGCCGATGGCAGCGTAACCATTGAGAATGTCCCCGCCTATCGTTACCGCCAGCAGGTAGCCGTGACCGTTGACGGCTATGGCAAGGTAAACGGCGATATCGCCTGGGGGGGCAACTGGTTCTTTCTCATCAGCGATCATCATTTGGCGATCGACACCCACAATCTGGAAGCGCTAACGGCCTTTAGCTGGGCGGTACGGCAGACGCTCGAAAACGCGGGGATCTACGGTGAAGACGGAGGGATCATCGATCATATTGAGCTTTTTGCCGCCGATCAACGTGCCGATAGCCGCAATTTCGTGTTGTGCCCAGGCAAGGCCTACGATCGCTCGCCGTGCGGCACCGGGACCAGCGCCAAACTCGCCTGCCTGGCGGCAGACGGTAAATTACAGCCAGGTGAAGTATGGCGGCAGGCCAGCGTGATCGGCAGTGAATTCAGCGGATATTACCAGCCTGGTGAAGGCAACCGCGTGACGCCGTTTATTCGCGGGGAGGCTTTTATCTGCGCCGATAGCCAACTGTTGCTGGATGAGCGTGACGCTTTCGCCTGGGGGATACGTTAATGGCAACCGCCGATGTGATTGTCATTGGCGCAGGCATTATCGGTGCTGCCTGCGCGTGGCAGTTAGCACAACAAGGGTTACGAGTGTTACTGATTGACGATCGCCGCCCTGGCGCCACCGCTGCGGGCATGGGCCATTTGGTTTGCATGGATGATAACCCCGCAGAGCTGGCGCTGAGTGCCTACTCCCTACATTTGTGGCGCAGCGTGCTGGACCGTATGCCGGATAACTGTGCCTGGCGCGGCTACGGTACGCTGTGGTTGGCGGAAAAACCGCAAGAAATGGCGATTGCCGAAGTGAAGCAGCAGCGGATGGCAGCACTTGGGGTCAACAGTGAACTCATGGACTCACAACAAGTCGCACAGCTTGAACCTATGTTGCGTAGCGGCTTGGCCGGAGGATTGCGCGTGCCGGGGGATGGCATTATTTATGCCCCTAATGCTGCGCGCTGGTTGCTTGAAGATGCGGGGGATGCAGTACGGCGGGTTTACGGTGAAGTGGTCGCGTTGGAACAACAGGCGGTGATACTGGCCAACGGGGAGCGACTGAGCGCACCGGTGATAACGTTAGCCTGTGGATTACATGCCGACAAGCTGTTGCCAGCCCCTTTACTCAGAGCTAAAAAAGGCCAACTGGCGATCACCGATCGATACCCGCAACGGGTTAGGCACCAATTGGTTGAGTTGGGTTATGGGGCTAGTGCGCATGCTTCTGATGGGACCTCGGTGGCCTTTAACGTGCAGGCTCGGCCAACCGGTCAGTTGCTGATCGGTTCCTCACGCCAGTTTGATTCGCTCGATCCGGCAATCGACATGCCGTTGCTCGCTACCATGCTCAAGCGTGCCGCAGAGTTCCTGCCCGCATTGGCAACCATGAGCCTCATCCGTTGCTGGGCGGGGGTTCGGGCAGCATCGGCGGATGGTTTACCCCTGTTAGGACCCCACCCGGCTTATCCATGGCTGTGGTTGGCTCTGGGCCATGAAGGGCTGGGCGTCACCACGGCAATGGGCAGCGCCGCCTTGATCGTCGCACAAATCCAACAGCAGCGCACAGCAATAGATGACTCCCCTTATCGAGCCGCGCGAATGTTCACTTCAAACGAGGCCCACCAATGAAACTGATCGCCTTAACCATTGCCGGGCAACCTTATCAGGTACAGGAAGGTATCACCGTGGCCGCCGCACTCAGCTTAAGTGGACAAGATCATTGCCGGATCTCCGTCAGCCAGCAGCCACGCGCGCCCTTTTGTGGCATGGGCGTGTGCCAGGAATGCCGAGTGATCATCAATGGCGTACAGCAGTTGGCCTGCCAAACCTTGTGCCAACCCGAGATGAGTATCGAAAGGAACGGAGAGAAATGAACAACCTGCAATGCGAAGTGTTGATTATTGGTGCTGGCCCTGCCGGATTGGCAGCAGCGCTGGCCGTAGGCGAAAGCCGGCAACGCATAGTCATGCTTGATGATAACCCTCGGCCTGGTGGGCAAATCTGGCGTGATGGGCCAGCGGTCACCTTACCCGCGATCGCCCTACGCTATCGGCAAGCCGTTGAGGCGTTGGATAACGTCACCCTGCTCAGTGCGACAAAAGTCGTGGCGCAAAGCGGACCACAGCAACTCCTGTATGAAAATGCCCAGGGTTGCGGGACGATCGACTATCAGCGCTTAATCTTATGCTGCGGTGCGCGCGAGCTGTTATTGCCCTTCCCTGGCTGGACGCTACCGGGCGTAACAGGGGCTGGCGGCTTACAGGCGCAGCTCAAAAATGGCTTATCGCTGCAAGGCGAACGGATCGTCATTGCTGGCAGCGGACCGTTGCTACTCGCGGTTGCCGATAGCGTCACCAAAGCGGGTGGTAAGGTCATACTGCTGGCCGAACAAGCCCCGATGAAACGCCTGGCGAGATTCGCCAGCGGGTTGTGGCATTGGCCAGTGAAAGTACGGCAGTCATTCCGCTTGATTCACCGCCGCTATCGTCCCAATAGCTACGTAGTGGAAGCGCTAGGCGAGCAGCGGCTGACCGCAGTTCGCGTCCAACAAGGGGAGCAGGTTCGTACGATCGCCTGCGATCGACTTGCCTGTGGATTCGGGCTGGTGGCGAATATCGAATTAGCCATGCTATTGGGGTGCAGAATAAAGAATGCGGCCATTGCCGTTGATGCATTGCAGCAAACCAGCGTGGCCAACCTGTATGCTGCGGGTGAATGTACCGGTGTGGGGGGAAGTGAACTGGCTTTGGCGGAAGGTGCGATTGCCGGGTATGCCGCCAGCGGTAATAGCGTACGTGCTCAGGCATTGTTGGCAAAACGTAGCGTATGGCGGCGTTTTGCCGCTGCAGTCAGCCAGACGTTTGTACTAAATCCAACGCTGAAAACCCTCGGTGCTGCCGACACCTTTCTGTGCCGCTGTGAGGATGTAACGCTGGGGGATATTGATGCCAAAACGGGCTGGGCAGCGACCAAGCTGCATAGCCGCTGCGGTATGGGTGCTTGCCAGGGGAAAATTTGCGCCACGGCGGCCCGACATCTGTTTGACTGGCCCCTACCGCAACCAAGAGTGCCTTTGACCCCGGCACGGCTTGAGACACTGGCTTTACTGGCCCCTCACCCCAACCCTCTCCCACAGGGAGAGGGAGCTGGTACAGTGTCGTTTTCTGGTGTAAAGGTGATCTGCGATAGAGTTGATACAGAAGAGGAGTTTACTAAATAAATTGTGGCACTCCCAAAGGGCGAGCTCCGGGCGTTGTATCAGCCTGGAGCACAGCTCTTTGCATCAAAAATGCAGACTTCAGAAACGCGGCCTGTTATTTATAGCCAGCTGGTGTTTTTCCAACCTTTTTTTGCCATGCAGGCAGTAAATGCGGCTTTCCGGCTATTTATATTCACGTCCAAGGGGTAGCTTTCAACGCCTAATTTATTTTCATATTTATAACCACTACTGTTACAGCCATCGTCATCTTTATTGCATTTCAATGAAACCTGCTTTTCAACGCTTCTGGTAGCGACCTCATTTTTAACCGGGTACTGAGCTAATGACTCAGTTTCGCAAAGGTTATTCGCCTCTTGCAGGGTCATTGTTGGCGTACCTAACGGTTCCCATGTGGCAGCACAGCCTGAAAGAATAATGGCGGGAAAAACAGCAAATAGGCGTTTGTTCATAAAAGATTCTTTAGTTAAATTGAAGGAGTAATTTGTTAGCAGAGGACGCTTGTAAACATAACTTACTGAGTTCGAGATCTTTATCGGACAAGTTAGTCACTACAACGGTAAAATCCTTGGGATAGAAGACATCATAGTGTAACGGATTTAAACGGCAGATTAACGGCCATACTCGAATCCAACTCCTCGAGAGGAAACGATGCAGCAGGCCACGACAATAGGCCGGTATTCGATCAATCTGCCCTGCCGGTATTGACTAAAATTCGAATAATAAGAGAATGATAAGATTGTGTTGGGGCTATCCCAATGAGTAATCAATAGAAGCCGGAGCGAATCATCGCCTGTTCTCATAGCTTTACCAAAGTTAAACAGCTAATCGTACTTCTTGCCGGTGTGCTTTCACTGGCCAGTTGCACCTCCGAACCTGCGAAATCCTTAGTCACTCCGTTGCCTTCGGTGGCAAAACAGCCACTACCGGGTAAATCACAGCAAAGCCAGGAACCCGTGCGCGGCATCTGGCTGGCAACCGTTTCCCGCTTAGACTGGCCGCCAGTGACATCCGTCAATGTCGACAGCCCTGCAATCCGCATTCGCCAACAGCAAGAAGCATTGAAAGGCAAGCTGGATAAACTGCAGACGCTGGGTATCAACACCGTTTTTTTTCAGGTTAAACCTGATGGCACTGCGCTCTGGGCATCAAAAATTTTGCCATGGTCAGATGTGCTGACGGGGAATATTGGCGAAAACCCAGGCTATGATCCGCTGCAGTTTATGCTGGATGAGGCACACAAGCGTGGCATGAAAGTCCATGCCTGGTTTAACCCCTACCGGGTATCCGTCAACACCAAGCCAGTAACCATTGATAAACTGAACCGCACATTGTCGCAGCAGCCAGCCAGCGTCTATGTGCTACACCCCGACTGGATCCGCATCGCAGGCGACCGATTTGTGCTCGATCCAGGTATCCCGGAGGTGCGGGACTGGATCACCAGCATCGTGGCGGAGGTGGTTGCCAACTATGATATTGACGGCGTGCAATTTGATGATTATTTCTATGCGGAGTCCCCTGGATCCGTGCTCAACGACAGCCAGACCTTCAAAAAGTATGGGCAACATTTTGGATCCAAAGCGGACTGGCGGCGAGACAATACTAAGCAATTGGTTGGGCAAGTTTCTCGGACTATCAAGAAGTTGAAGCCCGACGTTGAATTTGGTGTCAGCCCTTCTGGCGTATGGCGTAACCACTCACACGATGCGGCAGGTTCCAATACGCGAGGGGCTGCAGCCTATGATGAATCTTATGCCGACACCCGCAGTTGGGTACAGCTTGGTTTACTGGATTACATTGCCCCACAGCTGTATTGGCCCTTCGCGCGTGACGCGGCCCGTTATGATGTGCTCGCCAAATGGTGGGCGAATGTGGTGGCCTCCACCAATACGCGTCTTTATATCGGCGTTGCACTGTATAAAGTTGGGATCCCGTCAAAAAACGAGCCAGATTGGATGGTCAACGGTGGCGTGCAGGAGTTACAAAAGCAGCTGGATTTGAACGAGTCCGTATCGCAAATTAAAGGCACGATCCTGTTCAGAGAGAACTATCTCAATCAGCCACAGACCCAGCAGGCAGTCAATTACCTGAAAAGTCGCTGGGGTAGTTGAGGAACTTGGTGGGTTTTGTCATTGATTGTGAGTTAGATCACCCACATTCACCCTACTTGCATACCCAAGCAGAGAGATTAAGGTGCCACCTTTTAAAGGCAACGGCACCTTGCTACTTTTACCGAGTCGTATCAGTTGTCGCAACGTCCTTCTTTGGCAAGCTTAACTCCTGGCTTTGAGATCACTCTTTTCCCTTCCTCTTCTGTCGACTGACTGAGGCCAGCACCACCAACAAAAGCACCCATCTTTATATATTGCCTTACGAAGTAATTCTTTCCAGACTCAGTGAAGATGGACAGGTCATTTGGAGAAAACTCTGACTCCGTTGAAATCTTGTGCTTTTCCCCACCAGTTACCTGTGTGTAGAAAAACGTTTTATCTGCTGTTTCACCGATGCATTTACCATCAACATAGATATCTTTTTTTAGCGCTTTGCCAACAAAACTATCCCTATAAATATACAAACCAGCTTTATTTTCATCCGGAGTTGTGAAGCTTTTAGCTTGTACGGACTCTTGCTCTGTTGCAAGTGGGACACTAGCACAACCACTTAGAAGTAAGGCACCCAAAATAGATGCTGATAAAAATAAACTTTTTATATTCATGAAAATACATCCCTTTGAAAAATAATAATATACTTTATGATATTCAACCTATCCCCAACTGGCATAAACTTTCAATAAGAATAGTTACGGTCATTGATTACCCTTAGTGATTAATCAAGATCAAAACCAATTTTTGCTGAAGTTTGTCCTAGATAAGGTGTGTCTGAATGTTGCCACAAATTAATGATAGGTCAAGATAATCAATCAGGTATGCAGTAAACTTATGATAAAGCTCAAGGTTTACGTGAGCGAATGCTTTTTAAGTAACCATAATCACCCTTCGTATAGAACAGAGCTAGCTAGGCTGCCAGTTTGATTAAGGCGATTGATCTGGTTTTTGTGATGGAAAATAACTTGGACTTGGGTTAGATCAGGGGACAATATGCCCCCTGAGACTGCTGGGCTAAAAATGTAGGGCCGCTGCACATGCTGCGCCCTTCTAATTCAATTACTTCCGCAACGCCTCAAGAATGCGATAAGCCGCCTCAACCCGCACAGGATTAGGATAATTTTTGTTAGCCAGCATCACGATGCCGAGATCCTGTTGAGGAATGAAGGCTACATAGCTGCCAAATCCACCGGTTGAGCCGGTTTTATGTACCCAAGAGGCGCTTGATAGTGGCGCTGGCGGAGTGATTTTTGTGACGCTCAGCGCTGCCAGTGCGTTTTTATTATCGCTACCCTCGACCACGGTTTTCTCTTTAACCGGCCAGTTCAGCATTTCCCAACCCAGACCTTGATACATATCACCGGCATGCCAGTAGCGCGACTGGGCAAGCGTAATCCCCTTCTGCAGCGAGGCATCCTTCACTTTGGCAGGCGCCATGTTAGCCTGAACCCAGCTTGCCATATCCTGTATCGACGATTTCACGCCGTAGGCTTCGGCATCAAACATGCCCGGAGAAACGCGAACCGCTTTCCCATCGCGATAGCCCCAGGCATAGTGCTTATCTTCCTGCTGCGGCACGTTTATCCAGGTTTGCGATAGCTTCAACGGTTGGAACACGCGTTGGGTCATCGCCTGTTCAAAACTCATGCCTGACGGTTTGACCATCAGTGCGCCAAACAGGCCAATACTGGCGTTCGAGTATAGGCGCTTGGTGCCCGGAGCCCACCGCGGTTGCCAGGTTTGATAATAATTCTGCAGCGATGCTTCATCGGTAACATTTTCCGGTATCTGCAGCGGTAAGCCACCGGCGGTATAGGTTGCCAGGTGCAGCAAGGTGATCCCCTGCCATTGCTTGCCAGACAGTGCTGGCCAGTACTTGCTCGCCGGATCGCTTAGGTTGATTTCACCGCGAGCAATGGCATCACCGCCCAGCACTCCTGTGAACGTTTTACTGACCGAACCCAGCTCGAATAAGGTCTGCTGCGTGACTGGCTTTTTGCCCGCAACGTCTGCCAATCCCCAGGTGAAGTAGTAAGGCTGCCCCTGATAAATCACCGCCACGGCCATGCCGGGAATGCCCTGCTCTTGCATCAATGGCGCAACGGTGCGATTAACAATGTCGGCTATCTGTTTTTCCGTTTGCGGTGCTGCAAACAATGAACCTGAGGTGGCGAGTAACAGCACACAGGATAGGGATTTCTTCAACATTGCTATTTTTCCATCATTGAGGGCTAAAGGTTCTATCAGACGCGCTTAGTTTGTAGAACTTGATGATCGGCGGCAAACGGTAAAATTTAGCATCTGTTAAAAGTTTTTCTATTGGCTTGGATGATAACCGATGGTGTTAAATCAATCGTTAAATGCCTTGTGTAACACCACGGCAAATGCCGACGGATTCTCCCAGGACATAGAGTGCCCTGCTTGTGGCACTGTTGCTACAGATATACCCTGATGGCTGACATACTCAAAGTCACGGTCCGGTAAGGATTGTTCGCCAAAAATCAGTGAGCGTGAACAGGACAGATTGAGGAAAGTCTCCATCCATGGCGGTGAAGCTCCATCAATCAGGCTTTTGGCTCCCCGCCACATTGCCCAGGGGGCCGCATTTTGGGCCGAACCTTTCCAGGGGGATGTGTGGTCTGCCAGCATTTCGTCGTACACATGCGAGATAAATTCAGCTTCCGGTCTCTCCACCAGTAGGCGACTGTATACGCCGCCACCGGCATAAAAGTTAGGTTCCGAAACCACCAGTTTACCTATCCGTTTACCCAATCGTTCTGCTACTTCAATCGCGATACTGCCCCCCATGCTGTGACCATAGAGATGGCAATGTGACAGATTCAATGCAGTAATCACTTCGATCACAACGTCTGCCTGATGAGCAATGCTGTAATCAAAATCACGAGGTTTATCGCTAAAGCCATATCCAGGAAGGTCAATCAGAATCGCGCGTCGTCCCGCAAATGCCGGATCTGCCACAATGCGTGGATACTCATAGGAAGACGCGCACCCAAGCCCATGAACAAACACAATCGGGATACCCTGGCCTGGCAAATCGTGCCAACGCACACAGGCGCCAGCGGTTAACGAAAATAAACTCTGCATGTAGTATTCCTCTGTTAATTTCCGGGGCTGCCTCAATGAGTGCCAACGTATCACAAAACCCAACCATTTTAAGGTATTAGCAATTGATGTGCGTCATTTAATAGCGCTATCATCAAGCCTTATACCTAGCGGATGACGTCAAATGCTCAGAAAAGATGATGTGAAACCTCGCGCCTACAAACAGGTGGATGTATTTACCACTTCGCCATTGCAGGGGAATCCCTTGGCGGTGATCCTGGAGGCGGAGGGGTTGAATGAAATGCAAATGCTTTCGTTAGCTCGTTGGACCAACCTTTCGGAAACGACGTTTGTTTTCAAACCGACTAATTCGCTAGCCGATTATCAGGTGCGCATTTTTACCCCCGAAAAAGAGCTACCCTTTGCCGGGCATCCGACTTTGGGTACGGCCCATGCATTATTGGAGGCTGGGCTGGTGACCAAACAGCCGGGGGTGGTGATGCAAGAATGCGGGGTTGGTCTGGTTGCGGTCAATATCTTACCTGAAGGAACGCTGGCGTTTGCTGCGCCGGCGGTAACGCTTCGAACGCTGACTGCAGCAGAAAGGGAAATGCTAATGGCCGCTTTTCAACCTGCGGTTATCGAAGCCGATACGGTGCCGGTAATTGCCGACATGGGTATTCGCTGGCTTATGGTACGTCTGCCAAGCGCTCAATCCTGCCTGACGATGACGCCGGATCATGCCACGATTAAGAAGCTGCAAACCGATCATGAGGTTGATGGTGTGGTGATTTATGGTGCCTATTCATCGGGTGAGCCAGCAGACTATGAAATGCGAGCGTTTCTGGTTGAAGGGGGTAAGTTGGTAGAGGACCCAGTGACTGGCAGTGCCAATGCATGCCTGGCCCGTTTGTTGAAGGAGAATAATTTCCCCGACGGTGGTTCAACGGCGCAGGGGTATCAGGTTCGACAAGGCACCCAACTACATCGCGATGGCCGGGTTAGCGTTCGCTTTATTGACGGTGAGCCTTGGATTGGTGGGCAGAGCTGCACGCTGATTAATGGTCAGTTGCACATTTAGCTGTGGCGATAATTTACGGAGTATCGACATCGTGACCGGGTGCCCTTTCCCGGTTTTAATGATTGCTCATGAATAATCACAACAGCTTAAGTAAATGTGTCGCGATCCCCCATCGCAGAGAGACGCATTTATCCCCAACCAAGTCTAAAACAGAGTAACTCGCGTTCGGTTGAGCATAACTGGAGAAATTGTCGATTCTTCCCTCTTTGAGCAAGGCCAGAACGCCCTGGCTGACTTGGCCATGAGATACAATGCATATTGTCTGGTGTGGAGCTACCGCTTGCTGGTGGCGCATAAAATTGATAACTCGCTGAGCGGCCTGCGTCAGCGACTCACCGCCAGGGGGACAAAACTGCGCATCTCGCCCAAATAGCAACTCTGCTTCATTGGGATGGTCATATTGTATTTGTTCCCGTGTCATCCCTTCATAATGACCGAATGCCTGCTCTTTCAGCGCGGGGTCCGCAACCAACGGGCAGAGAAAACGGTCCGCTAGTTCCTGACCCATATGCCAGGCACGACCAAGAGGAGATGCGTAGACACAGTCTGTAGGGTAAGCGGCGTCTGTTAACGCTGCCAGTAAAGCTGATGTCTCAAGCACACCTCGTTTAGTCACCGGACTGTCCATATGCCCCTGGATAATGCCGCGCTGATTCCATTCCGTTTGCGCATGTCGTACAAGTATCACTTTCATCAAAAATTACCGTTGCTCAATCAGGCTAAAGGCCAGATTCGCCAGCCTGCTGAAAATTCGTTATTATCCACATCCACTCTCTATCCGGCAGCATGATGTCTACGATTTTCGATACTTTTATTGCCCCACCGTGCCATGACGAGATAGAGATCCTCTATCAGGACGATCACCTTGTGCTCATCAATAAGCCCGCCGGGCTGCTCAGCCTCTCGGGGAAGAATCCGCAAAATCTCGATTCGGTGCATCATCGGTTGGTACAGATATTCCCCGGCTGCACCCTGATTCACCGCCTTGATTTCGGTACTTCCGGGCTGATGGTGGTTGCACGCAATAAGACTATCAACGCAGCCCTCTGCCAGCAATTCAGCCAGCGCACCGTGACCAAAGTTTACAGCGCACTGCTCTGCGGACACCTGAACGACAACAACGGGGTGATAGATGCTGCGATTGCCAAAGACCCGGCGCTGTTCCCACTGATGTCGATTTGCTCAATCCACGGCAAGCCCGCCCGCTCCCGCTATCGTGTCGTTGAACGCTTAAATCACGAGTTGGAAGACGGGACGTTACTGCCTTTGACGCGTGTAGAGCTAACCCCGGAGACCGGGCGCACCCATCAATTGCGTATTCACTGCCAGCAGTTGGGACACCCTATTTTGGGCTGCGATCTGTATGGCGGTCTCCTAATACCTGGCACCGAACGGACGCCGCGGCTGATGCTGCATGCCAGTGAGCTGCATTTTGTTCATCCTATTAGCGAAGCGTTGATCAAAGCCAGTAATGCCTGCCCGTTTTGAAAGTGAAGGTATCTATCGTGGTGTCGTGACCTGCACCCGTTGATTAACTCGGCGTAGTGCTTGCAAAGTCCAATGCTGGCATTGTCCTGTCCACTGGGCGGAACCGTGTCGGCTATGAGCGAAAAGCGGACATTGTGCATTTAGAGACTATTGTAACACCAGGACTCTCTGTGGCTGTTTAATGTAGCCTTAGGTTGCTAAGGATGTATGGCTCAAATTCTGCTGTATGTAATCAATGAGCGCTCGCGTTTTAGCTGGCAAATAACGCCTGTCAGTATAAAGTGCAAACAATTGAAGTGGGGCTGGCGGTTGTTCAAACTTAATCTCGATCAGCCGTCCATCGTCGATGTAGGGTTGGCAGGCCTGTCTCGAAAGAATGGCGAAACCAACACCCGCTACCGCCGCGCGTCCTGCCATCTCTCCGCTGTTTACCCTGTAATGGCCTTTAACCTTAATCGTCTCGAATCCCCCCTTTTTATTCATAAACTGCCAAGGAGCACCTTTAAGTGCATTTACCGTGGTAATGCAGGGTAATTCTTCAAATTGCTGTATACGAGAAGGGATGCCATAACGCTGAATGATGGAGGGGGCTGCAACGATAGTGCAAGGGATTGTCACCAGATGACGGGCTATGTAATCACTGTCATCCAGTTGGCCACGGCTCACAATGATGGCTAAATCCAGATCGTCTCGCAGGGATTCAAAACCAGACAAATTTGTGACACAGCTTATTTCCAGATCCGGGTGCTGGCAGGCAAAATCGGCAACCACAGAACCCAGCAGTGCAGGACCTATTTCATTGGGAATACAGATACGTAGTGGCCCCTTGAGCTGCATTTGCCGCAACGTTAATTCTGTTTCAGTCTGCTCAAGCGCTTCCAGTAATGGCTTTGCCCGGGTATAGAGCAAGTGTCCCGCCTGGGTGAGTTTCATATGTCGGGTGTTGCGCTCAATAAGCTGAAGATTCAGTCTGTCTTCTAACTGAGAAATACAACGACTCACGTTTGATGTCGGCATTTCAAGGATTTTCGATGCCCCAACAAAACTGTCTCTTTCAACCACCGCAATGAAAACTTTCAGGGTATTAAAATCAAGAGCTGGCCGCATCAACTATCCCATAAATGATAACAATAAGTGTCATTTTTACCATCTAATGAACCGCATTGATAGCAGTTAAACTCAGATATCTTTCATCCACAGGTCGCTTGCTATGTCACTGTTCACAACAACGTTTAATCATAAAGCCCTCATCCGGATAGCGGTTGTCATGGCTTTTATCCAGTTCACGAATGCACTGGAATATATGATGTTCAACCCTATTTTTGCTTTTATGGCAGCAGACTTCGTCGTTCCCGTATCATTCTCAGGCTACGTATCCGGCATGTACACATCCGGGGCAGTCCTCTCGGGAATTATCGCCTTTTACTGGATTGGTCGTATCAATAAGAAACGTTTTCTCTTCGTCAATATGGCACTTCTGGGGATACTGACATTTTTGACGACATTCACCTCCAGTTTTAGTCTTCTGCTTGCATTACGATTCTGCGCAGGACTGGTAGGAGGCACAACAATGGGGGTGGGTATCAGTATATTGATAAATCTCGCACCGGCTAACTTGCGCGGAAAAATGTTGGCGACGGTCATTGCATCATTTTCGATGGTAAGCATTGTCGGAATGCCCGCGATACTATTTTTGTGTGCTCATTACGGCTGGCATGTCGCTTTGTGGTTTATCAGTACACTGTGTTTGTTGGCATTGCCACTGATTGTTTCCATCATCCCTCAGGATCCACTCTCTTTCGACACACCCTACGCACTGCCTCTCGACGTTAATACTTTGCTGTTCGCTTCCAGTAATGCGCTGGTACAATTTAGCCCGATGCTGATCATTCCTGTTCTGGTACCATTAATGACTCACCTGCTGGGCGCCTCTCAAGACCTGCTGCCATGGCTGTTTTTCGCCGGGGGCATTGCAGGATACCTGTCAACAAAAATGACAGGCGCGTTAACTTCCCGTTTCTCTGCTTTGGTTCTGGCTACAGGGTCAACCATCGTCTTTATAGTGAGTTTGCTAATACCCATCCTGGGCTATCCGCATGCGGGGCTATTTATTACTGTATTTCTCGGTGCATCATACAGTCGTCTGGTTTCCTCCTCGGCGCTGACCATTCAGTTTCCTGATGACAGGCAACGAGCGGGATTCTCTTCATTGCAGTCATCAATAATGTACATGAACACAACGGTCGCATTTTTTCTGTCAGCTTTTCTATTACCTGGGCACGCCATAGCACCACAAAATATGAACACGTTGCTCGGGGTATGTGCAATTTCCGCATCAGGGTTCCCAATCATGGTTATCATTCTGCAAAAGAAACTGGCTAAGCGTACGCTCCAACCGAATCATCTCATCAATGATTAGCATAACGTCCGCTATTGGCACTGAGCAGACGGTCATATCTTATACAACCCAAAGCAGAAAGTGTCAGATTAAGTATAAAACGCCCTGTTTCTTCCTAGGATTCACAGCGGGTAAGCACACGCTAATCGAGATCCTGACCAACCATCATTCTGTGCCCCTCGGGAGTCTCTACGGTAAATTCACGCATGCCATGCGGTTTATCAACGGGGGGAGCCAATATGATTGCCCCCTTGCTGACAAATTCGTCATAAAGTGTCTGGGCATCATCGACATACAGATAAGCAAAATAGTTGTGATCGCCGGTTTCCGCGGGTGACATAGCATCCGGCGAATGACCTAACATGATACGCACGCATCCCCTGGTGGCGAGTTGCCACCCCATCCCCTCCGGCCATGCCAAGTCAAATCCCAGGACATCGCTAAAATACGCAGAGCTTGTTTTGAGATCGCGAACTGCAATCACAAAAGAACTGGACTGAAAGCTGGCAGCAGGTTTAGTCATCATGTAGTTCCACTTCAAGATGTTGTAGACCAGAGCGTAGCACAGGTTAGAGGATCTGCTTTGCCTGATAGGCTAGGAATCACCCTCCCCACTCTGGTACATTTGATGCCTTCACGCGGGGTGCTTTTCTACCAAACAACGGGATTCAGAATGTCAGAGAGTAAGCAAATTCATATAGCTGCGGCCGTCATCACCGATCGGGCTGGCCGGATCCTTCTGGTCAGAAAACGCAACACGGAGTGGTTTATGCAACCGGGTGGAAAAATTGAATCCGGCGAGCGGCCAGAGGTGGCACTTGCACGTGAACTGGAAGAGGAACTGAATGCCTCCTTCAATCCTGATGAGATGATCCCACTTGGGCGCTTTACGGATCTCGCAGCAAATGAGCCTGGGCACATGCTGATTGCTGACATGTTCAGAATCATCACCGAAGAGACCCACTTTCTACCCGCTGCAGAAATCGAAGAAGTGATATGGTTTGAACCTTCTAGCAACCAGCAGGTGCAACTGGCCCCGCTTACCAAAAATCATATTCTTTCTATGCTGGAACGTTAACGGGTCATTGGTAGTATCGATCCCCTTCACCATAACAACACATTAGAAAAGGATAATTTCTTGCATTCGATTACCCTGCCATTCTCCACCGAGCGCCTGCGGCTACGCCGCTTTACCCCTGACGATCTCCACGCCTATGCGGCTTACCATCGCCTGCCTGAAGTCTACCGCTACTTGTATGCTCCACCGCCGGAGCAGGCGCAAATGGAAAAGCGATTGGCAAAGGCCGTAGCCTCACGTTTCAGTGAAGACGGTGACACTTTTTATTGTGCCGTCACATTGAAAGATAGCGGCGAACTCATTGGTGAAGTGTTACTGAAACTGGCCAGCAGCGCGGCACTGCAAGGAGAAATCGGTTATATCTTCAATCCGGTTTATGCCGGTAAAGGCTATGCGGCAGAAGCGGTACGTTCGGTGCTGGAACGCGGCTTCACTGAAGTGGGTTTCCACCGCATTTTTGCCCGACTTGATGCAGCCAATCGCGGCTCTATCGGCGTGGTCGAACGCTTGGGTATGCGCAAAGAAGCACATTTACGACAGAACGATCGCTTTGATGGTCAATGGGGCGATGAACTGATTTATGCATTGCTGAAGCAAGAATGGCCACAAAACTGATGCCGAGGGGTTACGGCGGATTCGCTGATATCTAGGAGTAGGCCCTTTTATATGAGGAAACTTCCTGAAAGCTATCGACCTAACCGTTTAACGACTCGATCATCTGGTGCTTATTAATAACTGCTCAGCCGCCCGGGGAAAATATAACGGGCCGTGACCTGCCCCCATGATTACTCCGTGAGGCTTTCTTTTCTTAGGCGACTGCTTCCTATTTCTTCGCCAACCAAGGAGAAGTCGTGCTCCAGAAAATGATATCTGCACCGAGATAGTCTTCTGCGAATTGCACAAACTCATCCTTGCTAAATGGCTTGCCCGTATTGGGGTTCCTATAGGTCAAGGTCGGCTCTTGCACCGCCATGGCAACGAGTACCAGCTTATTTTTGTATTTGTTGAAGAATGGATAGGAGTTCTTCATTTGCGCCTTGCGGTTGGGAACAATATCTGGGCCGCCAAGCCCAATGTTATTGGCACTTGCGAACTCAAACAGCCGCCCCATGTAATTGTGGTCGTTATTCCATTCGCACGGCCAGAAATTAACATATTGCACCACATGTGACTTGGTGAACACCTTGCGCGCAAAGGTGAGATTTTCCATTTCGCCTGCGAAATAGTTATCGCAGGTAAATCCCTTGGGTAGCTTTTTCTCATCAAGATCAATGGCTGTTTCGGGTAAGTTCACACCATAGACTCGGCCATCGAAACGCTCTGCAAGCGCTGCCAACAGAGCCTGATAACGTTGGCGCACAGCGGGATCCCACTGCTGCGCCACCCAACCCGAGCCAATCGGCTTTCCTTCGCCAGGATTGTCAAATTGTGGCGATATCCCACCACCGTACCTGGCATCATTCATCAGATAATCAGGAACGTATCGGGCATTCTGTTCGAAAAACCGATCCTGGATCTGGATGAAAAGTTTTTTCTTGGCCCCTTTAAGACGAGCAAGATCCTGCTCAATCTGCGAAAAGTTGTACTTGTTCTTCTCAGGTTCGAGTGAGCGCCAATTGTAAACGATCTGCGCACCGCCAATGTCGCTACGCTCCATAATGACTGACGCCGCTTCAAGATCGCCTGAGCTGGTATAGACAAAGTTTTCTGGCATTTTAGCTAATACAGGCAGTGTCGCAGTAAGCAATGTTAGTGCGACAGTGAGCCTAATGCGTATGGTCAAGAGGTTATCCCTTTTTAATGGTTTGGTTTGCCGTGTGATGCCTGGCCCTTGGCACAGAGCACGAGTGTGCATACATGCAAAGCCTGTCGCTGAAAACTACCTGAAACTCCATTGTGCGCTAACGACAAAGATTGAGGGAAGAATAATACCACTTTCCACCCCAAAGTAGCTGGTAAAGTTGTATTGAACCGCATGATAGATATAGGGAGAGAACCCCACGCCGGTAGTATCCTTGAACTTTTTATATGAGCCGTCATTACCACATTGACTGAAAGCATCAAAAAAGAACTCACCAACATATCCGTAAACACCCTTAAAAACCCATCCAGAGTCATTAGACATCCAGTCTCTTCGCAGACCCAGTGCGATACAGCGGTCATTGAAACTGTTTTTCATTGTGCCAACCAAAATACTATATTTTGAATCCTCAGAAAACTTTCGTTCTACGGAGAAAAATTTGTTATCAAAGTTCTCCGTGTATTGCCCCTCATTGTTTATCGTATGATACACAAAGGAGCCGGTGTTAATAGAGTATAAATTTATTTCACCTGCGACACATGCGGGCACCACTGTTAACAAACATACCATAGCCACTGACTTATTAAGCATTTAAATGACCTCTTTAAATATGAGCGGTGTTGTTTGAGAGCCCTCTTCTCCTGAAAGATACGGTGCAGTGACTCTGTACGTTTTTCTCTCAGTAACGGTTAGCGCAAGTAGCGCTACAGCAGACAAAGGGGCTGCAATGACCAGCAGGCACACGGCAATCAAACGGGGGAACGAAGGTTTTGCCATACCAAGCTTCTTCCATCACGGATACATCTATTAACAGTAGTACATTCTTTATGGCGGACAAGGATGAACAAAGTGGTGAAATTCGCCTCCCAGCACCCGGTAGAGAACTCGCTCGGAGAATGCATCCCCCCCCATCTATTCACCACATCCCCGATCGGATAGTATTTCCCCACTGAAGGAATAATCAAAAGCAGCGATCCATGGACATCTCAGACTTAGGCCAAGCCCGCAGTAATACCGTCAGTAAGCTCCTCAATGCGCCAGATTTTGCGGCCTTGCTGATTGAACACGGTTGGGCGGCATTCCCAGATCGTTTTTTAAAAGCCGTCGCTAATGCGCAAGATACCGCCACTCAGGTTCTGCTAGATGTGCTGCCCGCCTTGTCGCTGGATGTGAAAATTCAGGTGGCGCAGCAAAGCAAACAGCCGTTTATCGTGCCTTGCATGGTATGGCCAGAGTTGGTCTGGCGTTGGCAGCCGTGGCAGTATGCCAGCGAAGCATTGGCGTGGGAGGCGTTGGGTTCACACTATCCAACACTGGTTGAGGGGCTTGCCGGCCGACCAATGGCCTCAAGATCAGACCATGAACGTGCTGCGGACAAAGTTTACTCAGACTATTTTCTGGACCCCGTTGGTCCCATTCTTGATAAGTTGGCTGCCAACCCGGCATGGCCAGCGTGCTGGGCAAATATTGCTATCCATCATCCGGATGAAACCGTACGTGAAAATATGATTTTCCGGCTGGTTGATCCCTCTCAAGCCCTGTTGCAGTCACTGACCAAAGATCCTTCTCATTTGGTTAGGTGCCGGCTGGTTTCTCGCTATCATGAAGATGAAGCGTTGATGATGGAGTTACTGGACGACGCCAATGTCTGGGTTAGAGGTGAGCTGGCGGAACGCGCCATTTCCAGCCATATATTGACCCAGCTTAGCCAATCGATGGATCTGTTTGTCCTGAGCAGGCTGGCTCATAACCGGCAGTTTTTCCTTAATCCAAATCCAAGCACAGGCGCCCGACTCGTATGGCAAAAGCTGGCGCAGCATCCCTACGTGTTTACCGAGGAGTGCTTTGCCGGTATGGCAGCACTGACGGAAGATGACATGATAGATTGGCCAATATTTTCTCGTTGGGTGGAACAACTCGCGGTTAGGTGTCCTCAAGTACGCGATAAAACTCCGCCGTTCCGCACCTTTGGCTATGCTGAATTTCCGGCTTCTGATACCAATTTGTACGACACTGCCAGCAGTCTGTTTCAGTTTAACCGTTCGCTGGCACTCAACCCTTTGACTCCAGTAGCGATCCTCCGCTTATTCAGCCAGTGCCAATTTGAGCCGTTGAGGCAAGAGGTAGCCCAGAATCCAGTCTTGCCTGCATGCTAATACGCCTGATGATAAAGTGGTGAAGTTCGCCGAAGAAGCGCAAGTCGCAAGACTGCTGACAACACCCAACAGGCTAAAAACGTAGGGGCGCTGCATGCTGCGCCCGCTTAGCAAACCAAGGATATCGAATGTCGAAGTTAATCTATTATGTTGCAGCATCTATGGATGGCTACATTGCCACCCAGGATCATGAGCTTGACTGGCTGACTAATTTTATTTTAGGTGATGATGCTACACCTTATGATGATTTCTACCAGAGTATTGGCGCAGTGATTATGGGAGGCAAAACCTACAGCTGGATAATGGAAAATGCCCATGGCGACTGGCCTTATCAAGATGTTCCAGCGTTCATTTTGACAAGTCAGGATCTGGCAATACCGCAAGGCACAGGCATAAGTAAAGTTTGTGGCAATGCTAATGATATTGCCAGGCATGCAAAACTGGCGGCAAAAGGTAAGGATGTTTGGGTCGTTGGAGGGGGTAAGTCCGCTGCATTTTTCGCCGATGCTGGTGAATTGGACCAATTACACATCACAACCATTCCCGTATTTCTGGGTGAAGGGATCAAGATCCTACCAGTCAACCGTAACGTGGTTGTGACACCAGTGACCAACAGGTTTTTACAAAGTGGTGCGTTAGAAAGCGTGTTAACTATAAGAAAGTAGTGCCGATTAGACGCCGTGGAATGTGATCGGCGGATAAAACGCAGGCTATGTACGTCCTAAGAGCTGTAATGGCGGTAGCCCGCATCCGACCCTATGGCCTAGGGGAGCAAACCGGTCTGTTCGTAGTAGCGGATCATTTTGGCTGAAACGCCGGAGGACTTGGCTGCTCGACCGATATTCATCGTTCACTCCTTCATGGGGCTACAGTTAGCGTTATTGTCACTGGTCTCCCTCACCCCAGCCCTCTCCCCAAGGAGAGGGAGCTGATACGTAGCTGCGGTCAGGTATGGAGATCAACTTACACAGCCTCGAAGCTCCGGAGCTAAGGTAAACACTTGAATCCATTTTTAGCACGGTCGGTCCCCTCTCCCTGTGGGAGAGGGTTAGGGGGAGGGGCATCACCATGGCCCGACATCGGTCATTTACTTGCGGTAACGGGGATAATCTCCGCCCCGCTTTCCGCCGTCCCGCTAGAAGCCTCAACCGTCATCGGAGCCTGGAAGCGCTTAAGCCGCAGCGCGTTGCCGAGAACAAAGACGCTGGAGAGCGCCATCGCCGCCGCCGCGAAGATCGGCGAAAGCAAAGTGCCGTTCCATGGATAAAGCGCACCTGCCGCCACCGGGATCAGCACCGCGTTATAGGCAAAGGCCCAGAACAGGTTTTGTTTGATGTTGCGGATCGTCGCCTGGCTGAGTGCGATAGCGTTCGGCACCCCGCGCAGGTCGCCAGACATCAACACTACGTCGGCCGCCTCGATAGCTACATCGGTACCGGTGCCGATGGCTAGCCCTACGTCCGCTTCCGCCAACGCCGGGGCGTCGTTGATACCGTCCCCCACAAAGGCCACTCGCGCCCCGTTGGCCCGGAACTTTTTCAGCGCAGCAACCTTGCCGTCGGGCAATACCTCTGCCGCAACTTCATCAATACCGAGCTGTTTGGCGATCGCCGCCGCCGTTGCCGCATTGTCGCCGGTGATCATCGCCACTTTGAGGCCCAACGCGTGCAGCGCCTTAATAGCCTCTGGCGTGGTTTCCTTGATCGGATCGGCAACCGCAATAATCGCCGCCAGGCGACCGTCGATAGCGGCATAGAGCGGGCTCTTACCCTGTTCACCCAGGCGCTGGGCGGCAGACTTGAAGCTCGCCACATCAAGGCCAAGCTGCGTCATGAACCGATCCGCACCGACGGAGACCACCCTGCCATCAACCTTGGCCGTTACGCCAAAGCCCGGCACGGCGTCGAAGCCTTCAACGGGGGCCAGCGTGATGCCTTGCTGTTTGGCGGCCAGCACAATCGCTTCGGCGATCGGGTGCTCAGAGCGGGTTTCGACCGCCGCCACCAGAGCCAGCACTTCGCTGTACTCAAAACCCTTGGCGGGAACGAGATCGGTGAGTTCTGGGCGTCCTTTGGTCAAGGTGCCAGTCTTGTCGAGAGCAATAACGCTCACATCACGCAGCGCCTGCAAGGCTTCCCCCTTGCGGAACAACACGCCAAGTTCAGCGGCGCGCCCGGTACCGACCATAATTGACGTCGGCGTAGCCAGCCCCATGGCGCATGGGCAAGCGATAATCAGCACCGCCACCGCATTCACCAACGCAAAGGTCAGCGCCGGATCCGGGCCGAAGACCAGCCAGACCAGGAACGTCAGCGCGGCGGCAGCCATCACTGCCGGTACAAACCACATGGTCACCTTATCGACCAGCGCCTGGATCGGTAGCTTGGAGCCCTGCGCTTCCTCAACCAGGCGGATGATCTGCGCCAGCACGGTATTGGCCCCAACCTTGGTGACGCGGAAGCTGAAAGCGCCGGTCTTGTTGATGGTGCCACCGACAACGGCAGCGCCTACGCCCTTCGATACGGGTAACGGCTCGCCGGTGATCATGCTCTCATCCACATAAGATGCCCCCTCGACGACCTCGCCATCGACAGGGATCTTCTCCCCTGGACGAACGAACACCACGTCACCGGTGGTCACCTGATCGAGCGGGATCTCAACGGTATCGCCGTTACGTTCAACGCGCGCGGTCTTTGCCTGAAGCCCGACCAGCCGTTTGATGGCCTGAGACGTTCGCCCCTTGGCGCGAGCCTCCAACGTGCGCCCAAGCAGGATCAAGGTCACGATGACCGTGGCGGCTTCGAAGTAAACGTTAGCGGTTCCCTTAGGCAGCACCTCGGGAATGAAAGTCGCCACCACCGAATAGCCGTACGCCGCTGCCGTACCCACCGACACCAGCGAGTTCATATCGGGAGCACCACGCAACAACGCCGGGATACCCTTGCGGAAAAAGCGCAGGCCCGGGCCGAACAGCACCAGGGTGGCGAGTACAAACTGTATATACCAGCTCGTCTGTTCACCTAAAACGCCTTGCACCCAATGGTGCATCGGGGGAATAAGGTGCGAGCCCATCTCAAGGATAAAGACCGGCAAAGTGAGAATGCCCGCAATCAGCAAAGAGCGGCGTAAGCCGCGCGCTTCATTCTCGCGGCGTTCGGTATCCTGATCGTTTACATTCGGCGTTTCGGCAGACAAACGACGGGCCTTGTAACCCGCCTGCACAACCGCCGCTTCAAGGTCAGCGGTGGAGATAACCCCGGCGAGGTGCCGTACCCGCGCACGCTCGGTCGCCAGGTTGACGCTGGCAGAGAGGACGCCTGGAAGTTGTGTCAGCGCCTTCTCAACTCTTCCGACGCAGGATGCGCAGGTCATCTCTTCTATCGCCAGTTCGGTAGTCTCTTCACGGACGGCGTAACCGGCACTCTCGATAGCACTAACGGTCGCTTGTAGATCGGCCACGCCGCTAAAGGTGACATCTGCCCGCTCGGTGGCAAGATTGACCGTAGCTGTTTGCACGCCAGGAACGGCTTTTAATGCGCGTTCGACACGGCCAACGCACGATGCACAGGTCATTCCTTCGACCGGCAGGCTCAGACGAGTTGCTTGATTGGAACCTGATGGGACGAAAACGGAAGCCATGGTTCTACTCCTGGGAAGTTTCGGTAACAAAAAGCTTAAACCTTCCCACCAGGGGAAGGTCAAGGTCTGTTAGCAATCAGTTCCGTGGGGGAGTGAGCAGGGTTATCGCTTTGACCTACATCTGATTATTTAGCCGCTAAATGAGATTGAGGCGATAATATAAGCAAAATAGAAAGCCCCATTAATAAATAGCATCCACACTTTCAGATTTTTGTTTCTGGCGTTGATCCACAGCCAAAATGCCGATGAAAGCGTAATAAACACCCCGATCAGCACTTCATGCCGGGGTTGCCATGGCGTCAATAATATCCCGATGGCGGGTAATATGGTGCCTTGGAAAACCATTGCGCCGGTAATATTGCCTAATGCCAGAGTATCCTTCCCTTTGCGAATCCATAGAATGCTGTTCACCTTCTCTGGCAATTCGGTAGCTATAGGAATGATAATCAATGACAGTAACAACACAGAGATGCCAAGCTTTTCCGATACTGCGGCCACACCGTCTATAAAACCTAAAGCCCCCGCCACCAATACGCCCAAACCAATTAAAGTTTGCAGGATGATGGTGAATAGCGTGGTGGGCAATCCCACTCGGGATAAGAACATGACGTTATCTGCTGCGGTTCCATTGCCTTCAGCCACTAATTTTTTCGACGCGTGTAAGGTTTTTACCATGTAGGTGACATAAAGCAAGACCAACAACACGCTGACGCCCATCCTGGCGACTTTCATCTCTACAGGAATGAACAAGGCGATTGCGGCTAACACAAAAGCCAGCAGGAAGAAATGCGTATCTCGTATAAACCCGGTGGGCTCTGGGGTGATTGCCCCGTTAATACCCCGCCGTCTTACCACAGCCAGAGCCATCAAAAAGACAGACAGCGTAGACAGCATCAGCGGCGCGCCCAATATCGCCCCCACGCCAATCTCTTCGTTAACATTAGCCGCCGACGTGCCGGCAACCAGAGCCAAAATGGGTACCATGGTTTCAGGCAAGGCGGTGCCAATAGCGGCAAAAAGCGAACCGGTTACCCCTTCAGAGATCTTCAACCTTTCGCCAAGGTGTTCCAGGGCATTGGTGAAAATTTCAGAGGCAATCAAGATGATGATTAAGGATATCGCGAGCTGGAAAAATGACAGTGTCATCCTTTAGCCCTCAATTTGCCCGGTTTTTTGCTGAGGTAATTTGAGAATAAAACAGAAAAAAGGGTCATGATGGAAATACCGACTGGACGTTGTAAACCATGGCGTAATATTCCTCGTCCAATCCAAAAGAAATATTACCCCTATGGTCTCGCCAATCTGATCGACGGATGTGCCACAGCAACTTGCTGAGTATGTTGACACATCCTCCTTCATGATGAAGGAAGGCTACTCCCCAAATGAGTGGGGCAAGCTTAGTCGAACTGTCATGGCGCTGTCAAAGTCAATTACTCTGCCGGTCTTTCACCAGGCGCAGCGTTTGATAAATCGTCATCAACCGGTGGACTAATTCTGTGTGGTTATTAGAGCGAATACGCTCGGATAACTCGTTTAACCCTGCAGACAGCTGCATCAGGCCATAGCCATTTAGCGCCTCGGCCAGGATTTCCACCCGCTCAATCCCACGCCCCCCAAGATGCCGGATCCCCTGCTGTAACCACTGTGCCAGTAACGTTTCGGTGTCTGCCAACGCTTGCTGTATACCCGAACGCTGTTGCAGATCGGCCTGGCGATCCATTGGAAAAGGCTCAGCCTCATCGGCGCACAGCGAGAATATCTGGGTGTCACTGGCTACGGCCAACGGCTCGATAAACAACTTTCCTGACTCGATCTTCACCCTGCCCGAAATCAACCGTGGCGGAGTTGCTGGCGTGAGCATTGCCCTGGCCAATAGCTCTGTAGCCTGAGGGGTGGCACTATCGTAATTTAGTGACACCGTCACAAAATTATCATCACGATCCTCTCCGCTTAAGATATCAATCTGCAAGCACTGTAATGCCGGGTCCCAGCACCAGTCGAGCACCTCACTAATCGGTAAGATATGCAGCTGTTCGATCGGCTGCCTGGGGCGTACAAAATCTGGCAATGCCTGCTGGAGATGACGTTTCAGCGCTGCGGCATCAGGCTGCCTGAGCGGTTCCCCCAACAGCTCCCACGCACGGGCAGAGAGCGGCAACACGCTGGTATATTGCTTACCGCTGGCAATGTCCAACGCCCCGTTTGCCCGGCGCTTGGCGGCATTGGTGATCACCTGGCAAGCCGCCAGTTTTTTTACCGGGTGACCAGCAATCCTGCGGCTGCCTATCGGCGTCGCCACGCCTTGTGGATCGCTATTTTTAAGCCACTGGCGTTCGATCACCATCAGCGCTTGGGAGTCCGGGTCGGTGTAGATCAGATCCACCCCTTCCTGCTGCTCGTCGGCCCAATAACGTGCACCGAGTGACACCAGTTTCAGATGTTCCAGTTGGATCTCACCTTTGACGCCCAGACCAAGAATTTCAGCCGCTGGAAGGCGTGGTAAGCTCTGCTGCTGCGCCTGTTGGTCCATGCACCTGGCCGCGACTAGCCGGGCGGAAAGCCCGCTGATGCGCTGCAAGAATTCAACCGGATGATAGCGGCTTGAACGATTATGCTGATCGGCCATCCCTTGCTGAATATCCGCCAGGCTTTCGCTTACCCAGCGCCACTGAAGCTGCTGGGCATGGCGACTCACTTCCGCCATCAGCGGTTTGATGGCCCTCTCTGGCTGGCTACTGCCGTCCGACCACAGTTTGAGCAGCAATTTATCCAACGACGTTTGTAATAGCACTGCCTCTGGCTGGTCAAATAAGGCGTTTGCCTGCGCCTGTTCACCGTCAGGCAAGCGGATTTGCAGCGTTAACTGCTCAAAATCCGGCTGGCAGAGTTCGGCCTGCTCAAACCCCCAGACCGCCATCACAATATGCTCGCAAATCGTCTCCTGAATACAGTCACAGCGCGCATGTGCCAAGCTGCTGCGGGAGAAAAATCGCACGTCACACATCGGTAAACGCGCTGACGGAGTGGCTTGCGCCCCGCTACCTTTGCTCAACTGCACTACGACGCTGCCTTGGATCAACTTTTTCGCCCGGCTAATGACCGAGAGCGGGACATCACTAAGCTGTTCGCTAAATCTGGCCGGTGACCAAGCTGGTACAGGTTCTTGCGGCTGAACATCGTCAGCTTCTGGGGACAACCCGCTAGCATGTAACGCCTGATAGGCCAGGACCAGCGTGACCCGATGGCGGCACATGCTGCTGGCCGGGCAGCTACAGGTCGCATCCCGCAAGGTTTTACCTGGCGGAAAAGTGACTTGATTGCCGTCGCCGAACCTGGCCTCAATACAGCCGTCATCACGCTCTGTCAGTTCAGGCAGTTTTCCTTCTGCGACCTCTTTCTGTGCGCGCTTGACGAAGCCCGCGTTGCTTAACGCCATCAGGGCTTCCGGCGTGAGTTCGAGTAAATCGGAACGTTGAGTCATCCTTGTACCTTTTCTGCCAGCCAGGCCGCCAGTTCGCCGGGCGTCATGGCGCCAATTTGTGCGCCGACCGCGACCAGCCGGTTAGCCATATCACGATCGTATTGTGGATTGGCCTGATGATCCAACGCCGCCAGCCCCAGTACTTTGGCTCCGGTCTGAATGCAGGTACGCACCCGCCGGACCAGCTCACTTTCGCTGCTGCCCTCAAAGAAATCGCTCAGCAATACCACGATCGTGCGTTGGGGATTGGTGATGCAGGACTGGGCATAACCCACCGCCTTGGCGATATTGGTGCCGCCACCGAGTTGCACCTTCATCAGCAGTTCAACCGGATCGCTGACGTCTGCGGTCAAGTCCACCACGGCAGTATCAAAAGCGACCAACCGCGTTTGCATGCCCGGTAAATTCCACAGGCAGGCCGCCATCACGGCGGCATGGATCACCGAATCCACCATGGAACCACTCTGGTCTACCAGCAGGATGATGTCCCAACGTTCACTATGGCGTTTAACCCGGCTCATAAACGCCGGGGTTTCGATAAACAGCTTGCCGTGCTGCGGGCTCCAGCGGTGCAGGTTTTCGGCAACGGTGCGTTTAAAATCAAAGTTACGCGCCACTTTGGCCTGCGAGGGGCGGCGCCGGTCGCGGCTGCCGGAAAATGACTGACGTACGTCACGCGCCAGGCGTTCCATGATCCGCCGTACCACTTCCGCCACCAACCGGCGTGCGGCGGCCAACACCTGCGGGTTCATCAAGTGTTTGGTATGTAACACCGCTTTCAGTAACGCTTCCGAGGGTTCAATACGTTCCAACACGTCAAGATTGGTGACCACATCGTCAATGCCGTAGCGCTCAACCGCGTCCACTTCCAGCCGTTCGATCACCTCTTTGGGGAACAACTGGTGGATCTCATTAATCCACTCAGGCGTGGTCAGGTTGGATTTACCCAGGCTGGCTCCGCGTTCACCACGGGCCAAACGTTCCGGATCCCGGCCATACAGCCATTCCAGAGCGCTATCAACTGAGCGATAGTGATCGTCTAGTTCACCCAGCGAGGCCTCGGCGGCTTCACCTAACAGCAAGCGCCAGCGCTGTAACTCTGGAGTCAATTGATTTGCCATTACACCAGCCCCCATTGGCCAAGGATTTCCAGCGCCCGCTTTTCTGCCTGCTGCATAGCGGCAATCTCCTGAGGCGTTGCGGCAGTAATTTCGCGATTTAACGACGAAACCGGTAGATGACTCGCCTGATGTAGCTCCAGTATCTGGCGGGCAAACTCACCGCGCTCCCTTGGTGGCAGCCAGGCAAATGCACCGCGCATCGCGGGCAAGGCCAGCAGGAAGTCTTCGTCATCCAGTGCGGTAACCAGCTGGTTCAGGCCGTGAACAAAGGTTAAATCCTGGGTCAAGTGGTGGCGCGCCAACGCAATTAATCCGCTGAGCGCATCGCCCATTTTATTGGCTGCCAGGGTGGCCAGCAGCGCTAGCGGCTGTGCGATCGGTGATATGGTATCAGGATGGGTGTCATTCAGGCTGAGTAATGCGCCCAAAGCCGCACCACGGCTTAGTGGATCGGCATCGGTAGACGCGGCTTTTCTTTGCCAAACGGTGAGCGCGCGATCGGCTTCCAGCGTGGGAAATAACGTATTGCGGTCGGTATCAGGCAGTGCGAGCAGATCCCGCGTCACCAAACGGATCGCCTGAAATGCCGCAATGTGCCGATGGCTGTCGGCGGGGTTCACGCCGCCATAGCTTTCACATAGCCACAGCGCGCGGTCGAAGGTTATCTGGATCACCGTCAACAAGATCGCTGATCCTTGCATACCCACGCTTTCACCGTGGCGATACAGCGTGTGGGCAGCTTCCAGCGCCAAGCCCAGGTCCTCAAAACTCCCTTCCTGGCTCACCGCCGCAGTAAGCTGTTCTACTACTCGGCTGCTGAAATCCGCCAGCCCGGCCAACGCCGCCTGATTCAGTAATTTAACCAGCGCCACCACTATCCCCTGGCTACCGTGCAACTCCAGCAAGGCTTCTTCCAGCTTGGCCAGTGCCGCATCGGACAGCGTAGCGCCGTAGGAGGCCGCCTCAATCAGCGCAGCAACCTGCTCAAGCGGTGCTCGAAGCTGCCAGTGTTCGCTCATTTCACCCGACATGGCTTGCCCAACGCCCTTCAGGCAGTGGATGCCCGGGATCGCCAATAGCAATAACTGATGTAGGGCTCTGCTGCGCTGGCGATCTTCAGGTTTAAGCAGGTCGAGCTTGACCTCTGAGGGGATCGTAATCGCCAACCGTTCAAGTTCGAGCTCCAGCGAAATCAACAACGGTGGGCGTGGCGTATTGTTTGCCAGCTTGCCGTGAGACTCTCCGGCCAATACCGCCATCATTTGTACCAGGATGGGTTCGGTTCCTGGCCGTAAAGGACCGCGATAGGTCCACGGCAGCGGGACATCCATCGCCTCTTTCACCAGCGAACCGGCCATGGCATCCAGCCAATCATTGCGTAACGGCAACTGGTGGCCGCGCAGCCGCGCAAGTGCCTGAACCCGTAGATAAACTGCACCCATATCAGCGGTCGACGCCGGAAGGTTAAGCTTGCGCAACCGCTCTAGTATGCGCTGGAAAGCGTATAGTCCTGCCTGCTCCAAGCCAAATTCCCACACCCACTGCTGAAACGCCGGTGACGGCATGCCCGAGGCATAGCCGGTGAAAGCATCCAGCCGCTTATAGCTGTAGGGCACCAAATAAGAGCCGGTGGTGTATTGAGTATCGCCTTGCCAATCGTCAAAACATTGGCTTATAGCGGGCAGTTCAGGCTCATGTTCTTCACTGGGGAGGTTTTGCCACAGCTTCATCAAGGCAGGTGCGTGATAGCCGCCACACACCACTAACACGGCCCCGTCCCGTTGATCCATGGCCCAGCGGATCCAACGGGCCATCATTGCTTCACGATCCTGGTTGCCCTGCGAGCCGGGAACCTCTCCGCGCAGCCGTTCGAAATAGTGGCTTAGACGTTGTTCCAGCTCCCTCACATCGCACTGATCTTCAAATAACCGATCCCAAAGCGCATCGCTCCCCTGAATGCCCAGCTCTTGGCTCAGTGCCTGTTCAAAATCCTCTGCCCGTTGCTGCTGTTCAGCATCGGCTAAATCGGCGTAGCGGTTAGCAATATCGGCAAACGCAGCATGCCAGGCCGGCAGATCCATAAAGCGTATTTCCGCCTTGATCGCCCGCGCTTGTTGCAGAGCCTGCCACTCTGGAGAATGCTCGGCAAACGGTGACCAGGAACCTCTGCGCACGCCCTGCCCAGGCTGTTGCGGCACGCCATAGCTATAGATAGCCAGCGGCAGCTTATGGGGCAAAAACAGCTCATCAAGCCGGGAGTTGAAGTCCATCGGCCCTTCTATCAGCACGTAGCGCGGTTTTAGCGTGTTAATTCTCGCCGCTACCAGCCGGGCACAGGCCGGGCTATGGTGGCGAATACCGATGATTTCCGGTGATTTATTCATTACGCAGCGCCTTTAAGGCAAACGGTGTCTGGCTTGGTAATAGGCTCGCCAGTGGTTGCCGGGCTTTTTCGCCACCTTTTGCTCAAAATAGCGCCTGAGTTTTGCCCGATCGTCCGCATTGTCTTTGACCACCGTCCCGGCGATACACTCCACCAGATCGGCAGGCTCACCGCTGCGTTGTTCAAGAAACCACGCCCGCACTCCCACCGCATGGGCTACGTTCACCGCCTCGGCGGTCGACATCACGGCGGTTAACCGATCCATGGCGCTGTCGCCGCCTTTACCCGCTGATTTCTCACCGCCGCGCAGATCGCGGAAGGTGGTGACCAGCAGTTCCAGCACCTCAACGGGGACGGTATGAGGAATGGCGCTCTTTTCCAACAGCCGGTTGGACGCCGTAGCCACCAAATCCAGTTCCTGTTGGAAGTCCATGATCGGAAATACGGTCTCAAAATCAAAGCGGCGCTTCAGGGCGGCACTCATTTCGTTCACGCCGCGGTCACGGGTGTTGGCGGTACCGATAATGTTGAACCCTTCCTGCGCATACAGCAGGTTATGGTCATCATTCAGCTCGGGGATGGTCATCACGCGATCGGACAACATGCCCAGCAGGCAGTCCTGCACTTCCAACGGCGCACGAGTGATCTCTTCAAAACGCACGATTTTGCCGTCGCGCATGCCTTGATAAAGCGGTGCCGGAACCAGCGCTTTCAACGAGGGCCCTTCGTTAATCAGCATGGCGTAGTTCCATGAATACTTGATCTGATCTTCGGTAATCGATGCCCCGCCCTGGATCGTCAGGCTGGAGGTGCCAGAAATGGCGGTCGCCAGCAGTTCAGACAGCATGGATTTGGCGGTGCCCGGCTCACCAACCAACATCAGGCCGCGGCCAGTCGCCAGCGTCACCAGCATCCGCTCAATCGAGGCCACGTCGGCGACAATTTTGCGCTCAATGCCCAACTTTTCGTCACCCAGAATAAAGCGCCGGGCGGCATTCAGGCTCAGTGCCCAGCCCGGCGGGCGCGGTTGGTTATCCAATTCAGCCAACAGGGCAAGTTGTTCTGCGTATTGAACTTCCGCTGGTGGCCGCTGCATTTTTTGTTGTTCAGACATAGGGATGGATTCTCTTGGTAGGCGGTACGATCCCGACATGCGTCGGGATCAAGGCAAGCTTAGGCGCGCAGGGCTTCCATATCGCGGATCAGTTCGCTGATGACGATGTCATCCACAATAGTGAACGGTTTGCGTTCTTCGGTTCGCTGCCAGTAATACTGGCCGTCGTCGATCACCACCGTCTCCAGCGTCTGTTCAGGGTATTCATCGACCATGCCCACGATAATGCAGGGTTCAAAGGACAGGCTAAACCCTAACCGGCGATCGATGGGTTTGATAAAGTCCATGATCGCGCCGCCGTCCTGGGCATCGCCACGGCGCCAGCCTTTGTTAGCCAGCCCAAGAATACGACCAGTGGGGACTACGGCCCCTTTCCAGCGCAGCAGCTCACGGCTTTCCCGCTCTTGTTCGGTCAGGCTGTAAGTATCACGGCCTAACTGGACGAACGGTTGCAACAGCTCATAGTCGGCAAACAGCTGGCCGAAACCTGCCGCCTGGTGCTCAGGCAACTCCAACGCGTGCGGAATACCAATGCGCACGTTATCGCCCTGCGGCAAGGTGTATTCATCATCCTCTGCGGTGGTCAGGCTGCCGTCTTCGGCAACGCGGAAACAGTCCACCAATTTGCCGCCGTGTGTAGAATCATCGTCCACCAGATAGACGCCCCAAGCCAGGCGTTGCACCAAGTGGCGAACCAGCGGATGGCGCACCAAGAACAGTTCGAACAGCTCAGGTGTCCAGCGGCGACGCTGGCACATGGCAATTTCCAGGCGCACCACTTGCTGGGCGGCTACGGTGCGGGCATCTTTTTTCAGCAGCTTGAAGATGTTCACCGCTTCATTGGCCAGTTCCTGATTGTCGGTCTTTTTCGGCTTCGGCAGGTCTTTCAGGCGGGTGCCATCCATATCGCGCACGAACGGTTTCAGGGTTTCATCGAAGCTGACGGTAAACTGGCGATCGCCAAAGTTCAGCCGCAGCGAGCCGTTTTCATCCAGCCCTAAATCCGGCGCTAAACGATCCTCCAATTCCTCAATGGTTAACTCGCGGGCTTCGGCAATGGCCGCAATCTTTTCCCGCGCCCGATCCTGCAAGCCTTTAAATTTGACCTTCTGCGCGATACCGTTCAGCAGCATCAGCGCCACGTCGGAACCAATCTGATTCAGCACTTCCAGGCCGTTAACCGCCCGCTGGTGCTGAGCCTCTCCCGGCCAGGCACGAATAAACGGCGTGAGCTTGCGTGCGGTGTCATCGGTACCAAACAGGCCGAGAGACATAAAGGCCCAGCCCTCTTTTGACGGCGCTGCAGCAAATAACCATGCCGAGAACATATCCCAGGCAAAGTCCGCCAGTGAGTCTGGATCGCAAGCCTGTTTTACCTGATTGATCCCTTCATACAGCCCCTCACTGACCGGGAAGCGCAGCATGGTTCCCAAGTGTTCCAGCGCGCTGTCCGGTAAGGCTTTTTTACTCGTTTTCAGTAACGGACGACGCCAGCCAGCGGGTTGATAAAAGTCAGGAGATTTGCTGATTTTACTCGGGAAGCGATCGAGCGGATCTTCATCCAACATAGCGCGCAGTGCGTCGGTTACCTCTGGATCGCCGTAAGCCTCACCGGTCTGCATAATCAACGCTTCGTGCCCCTGCGTGGCCAGCATCCGTAACGCCGAGGTAGCACAATCTTTGGCTTCCCCTTTTTTGCCTAATGCCGCAGGGATCAGGCCGATAGCGCTATGGTGCGGATATTTACACAGCCACTGTTGGGCTTCGCTACGCAGCGTTTTCAGCTTGAGGTAGGCACGGGCAATCAGCGGGGCCAATTCGCTGGCGCCCACGTGACCCCAGACATTGGTCAGTTCTGTTGGGCGAGAGCGCACCGCGTTGATCAGGCCAGGTAGCGCCGCTTCACCAAATTTGGCCACCATATACTCCTCACCGCTACATTGGTGAGTAGATAAACTGCTCCATAACGCCAGTGCCATCTCATCGGGCAACAGAGAGGTAAAGCGCATACTAAAGTTTGACCAACTGGTTTGTTCAAGCTGAGCCTTCCAGGCATCGATCAGGCCCTGGGTATCGCGGTTTCTGATGGCAATGGCTGCCGTTTCGTTCTGGCTCTTTCTGTTACCTGATTGATAAATCTGGAAACCCAGCTCATTGGCCAGCGTGTTCATATTTTTTGCGGCAGCCTGATAGCGTTTTTCTTCCCAGCCATTCAGCGCTAACCACCGTTTTTTCTCTTCATCGGTTAAATCGAGTACCGGTGCCAGCACCTGTGGCTCAAGTACCAGGACTGCCGCTTCGCGTTTTTTCTTTTTCTGTAGCCAAGGCGGGCTGACCAGCACCAGGGGTAAATCAGCTTCATCGGCTAATTCAACCGGACCAGATACGCGGGCAATCAAATCTTGCACCTGGGCTTGCGCGGCCCCGCTCATCCAGGGAAGCAACTGGGCCACTTGCTCAGGATTGGCCAGCAGCAGATTGCTTAAGCAAGCGCTCAGCATGCCGCTGTCTTTATTGTTAGAGGCCAACAGCTCGGCAAGCGCCGGGATCGATGCCAACGGCCAGCGGTGCGCGGCGTCGATAAACCGCGCCAGAAACGCTTTACCCTGGCCGGAAACCTGTGCCAGCGCGGTAATTGCTGCTGGCGTACCAATACAGGCCAGAGCATCACCGGTAAGGGTAATTTCCGGCTGGTAGGCCAGGATCGGTACCGCGTTAACGCCGCGCTCTGCAATCAGCGTAGCGATACTAAATTCACAGTTAAGGAATGCAGCATGACGATAGGTAGAACGGCTCATTACGCCTAAAGACTTCAGGACAGACTCGTCGGTGGCGACCAATTGTAGCCATGGCGTGACGTCACTATCCCCTTGTTGGAGCAACTCACCGGCTAACCGGTTCGCGATATCTGGGCGTTCAGGCAGTAACAAGGCAATCAACGGCTGGCGGCTAACATGCAGCTGCGGCAAGCCCGCGAGCAGTTTATCCACGCAAATCTGCCATTCGGCCTCATCGGCACAAGCCAGGAACTTACGGAAATGCAACTCAGCGCAGCTATAAGGGGACATCCACGAACCGCTTAGCGGATCTACGATATCTGTATTGAGGTAGTAACTGTGCTTTTGCGCATCACTATCCCAGTTTGATTCAACACAGATCCCTTGCGCCAGTAACAGCACATCAATCGCGTACGGCAATCCCTTTCTGGCCACTAAAAAGTCGGTAATATCTGTCTTGTTATCGCCGTAATAACGGTTGCTACCGGCATTGCATGCCAGGGCAAACAACACCGCATCTGACTCAATGGTGCCGTCCATCTGCTGATCGGCCAACCGTTGCCAGCTTGCAACATAAGTCTGGCGCAACTCCGCAGACGAGGAGTCAAAGTCAGTCTGAAAATCGTCACTTTTATAGAGGTGGTTGCGAAGCTTGATCCAGCTCTGCTTATCGTTTAGCTCTGGCTTTTCGCCCGGATGGGCGCGGTTGGCCAATGCCTGAACGCTTAAATTCTTCGGTAAGGAAATCGGTTCACCATTGGCTAACCACGGTGGTGTTTCGCCCGCAGGTTTAGCGATGTCCGAAGAGGTCACGGATTGCGAGAGTATGGTGGCAGCAGAGACCGGAGGCGCACTTTCTGCTGGGGTATCGCTTATGGACTCAGCGCGGGGTTTTTCTGCTGGTTCGACCTTCGGTTTTGGCGCTGTGGCGCCAATCGTGGCGTTTTCATCAACGGCGATTTCAACGTAGCCTTTGCCGGTTTTTTCCTTCACCAGCTTGGTCATGGCAGCCGAGGCCTTGGCTTCGTTATCAAAACTCTTGGTCTGGCTTTGCCCTTGCGTACCAATCTTGCCCCAGCGCAGGTTTAAATCACTGTCCGACTGCTCGATTTGCCAAAATTTGTTTGATTTATCATCTTTGAATTCGAAATGACGCACCGCTGTCTCCCTGGGGATCAATTTTCCATAAAATAACGCGTGGGATTAAGTTATCAGATATTTAGGCTATGAATAGAGGGACCGCATGGAATTTGGGAAAAACGCCATGCGGTAAGATTGATGACAAAGCGATGCGCACACATGCTGCGCCCACGGCCCCTCTTAAAGATAACAGTGCAACTGTATCACCCGCTTAACCGTTGTTAATGCCTCACGCAATGGTCACTTCACCTTGGCCATCAGTGATTCACCGATGGCGTAAAACTGCCCACCGGCAACGTAGTGCAAACTGCGCAGCGCAGGTTCGGCTGAGTCAAAATGCCAGTGGCCATCTTTAAATACCCGCGTATCGGACCAGGCACCGGTCACTTCGCCAATAAACAGATCGTGGGCCTGCTGATTATGGGGCTCCGGGATCAGCCGACACGCCAGCCAGGCGGAGCATCCGGCCACAAAAGGCAGTGGCCGATCGTCAAAACTGAACAACTCGACGCCACAGTTTGCCAGTTTGTCGGGTTCGGTATGCAGGCTGCGGTTACCGACCTCATAGGTCAGCTGTAGCTGAGCCGCAGTGGGTATCTGGATCACAAAGCACCCACTTTGCTCGATCAGCTCACGGGTTTTGGTCATCTTGTCCAGCACAACCGTCAGCTTCGGCGGCGAGAAGTCCAGCGCACAGGCCCAGGCGGCGGCCATCACGTCAATAACACCGTCGTGGCCTGCGGATACCAACACCGTTGGGCCGTGATTAAGCAGGCGATAGGCCTTTTCCAAGGCCACGGTGGCAATAGGTTGGTTCATCATTTCTCTCTTAAAGTTAGGCTGGGCCAGATACATCATCGTAGCGCGGCCGCGAACCATTGTGAAAGAGATGTCGGTGGCAGTCGCATCGGTGACAACGTCACCCTTGTGTGACAGGCTGCCCTCTGTGATAAAACTGACTCCACAGCGCCATCAACAACCCGAGCCCCGCTAAAATGGCGGCCACCAGATAGGTGAGTTGTAAACCTACCGCGCTCCCTAACCGTATATCGCTAGTTGCCGAGGCCAAGGCGAATATGCCCCCCATGGCGGAAGCCCCGATGATAAAGCCAAGGTTGCGCGCCAGATTTAACAGACCAGAAGCGACCCCACGCCGCTCGATGCCAACCTGTTTGATCACCGCCGTGTTGTTGGCCGCCTGGAATAAGGCATAGCCTGCGGTGATCAGGCAGATCGGCGAGATATAGCCCAAAACGCCCTGCGTAGGTGACACCATCGATAAGGTTAATGCTCCCAGGCAAACTCCAAGTAATCCCAGGCTAATCATCCGCGGTGCCCCGAAGCGGTCGACCAGATATCCCGATGGCACACCTGCCAATGCGGCGATCAGCGGCCCGGCGGACATTACCAAGCCAACCTGCTGTGGCGCTAACCCTAGCCCGTGTGCAAGATAAAACGGCCCTACCACGAAGGACGTCATGATCACCGCACTCACCAGCATATTAGTTAGCAGGCCGCTGCTCAGGATTGGCTGACGCAGCAGGGCCAGTTGGACCAGCGGGCTTGCCACTTTTCTCTCAACCCAGACGAACGTGCTGGCCGCAACGGCGGTTCCCAGCAGCAGGCTATTGAGCGAGCCGAAATGGTCGTGCCCTAACGTCATGGCCAGCGAAAATAGCGCCAGCGTCAAACCGAGCAAGGCCATTCCAACGAAATCAAAGCTCCTCTGTTTTGTTACCTGCTGCGGATCGGTTTGCGGGAGATAGCGATAAACGCAAAATAGCGCAACGCCCCCCAGCGGCAGGTTGATCAGGAAAATTGACTGCCAGCCGAACCCGGCAATCAAAACGCCACCCAGCGTAGGGCCAAGCGCGGTCCCCACTGCGGACAAGGTGCCAAGCAACCCCATAGCCCGTCCGACCTTATCCTTGCTGATGGTTTCACCAACTAGCGCCAGGGTGATGGCCATCATCACTGCTCCCCCTAACCCTTGCGCAACGCGGGCCGCAATCAGCCACCAGATGGTCGGAGCGACAGCACAACCCAGCGAGGCGAGCATAAACAGGCCCAGTCCGGCCAGTAACAACTTGCGACGGCTGATGATATCCCCCAACCGCCCGACGCCCACAATTAGCGTGGTGATCGCCAGCAGATAGGCGATCACCACCCACTGCACATCTTGAAACGAAGCGCCGAACACCTGCGCTAATGTGGGTAGGCTGACGTTGGTGATGCTGCTGCCTAGCGAGGAAAGCAGCGTTGGCAAGGCCAGGCTGATTAGCCCGCCACGCAGGGCTGAGGGTGAAAGAGATAGGACGTTTGGTGCGTCGGTTTTCATGGTGGTTGGGCTCCTGAATAAATTTTCAGTCAGCCTAGGGCAAACCATGACATGGCGGAAGACGCAGGGTATGCAGTTTATAAGTGCACTAAACGCCATGTGTAAGAGCGTGCGTCCTACGATAGAACATGTTCGATTTAGCAATACCTGTGAGCATTCTCACAACTCCGTGACAAAGCCGGGGGCGAGCAAAAAATAGGAACTGTATAAACAACCGCTGGCAAGCCACTCTTGGCGCTCTCGGTATACTCAAGGCGAATCAACCTGAGTGAGTAAGTAAAATGAAAACAACAGAAATCGTCTCAGACAGTTATGTGAAGGTCGGCGTACGGGAAAAGATGGGCTATGGCTTCGGCGATCTGGCCTCTAACCTGTCGTTTGGCTTTGTCTCCCTGTTCTTACTGTTTTTTTATACCAATATTTACGGCATCAGCGCGGTACAGGCGAGCCTGATCTTTGTGATCGCCCGTGTACTGGATGCGATTTTTAATATTTTTGTCGGTTACTTTATTGATAAAACCCAAACCCGGCACGGCAAGCTGCGCCCTTACCTGCTGTACGGCGCGGTGCCCTTGGGGATCTTGACGGTCCTGTGTTTCAGCACCTTCGACAGTGACTATAAATTTTATTACGCGCTGATCACCTACACCCTCTATTGCCTGGCCTACACGGCGGTCAACACGCCCTATTCGGCCATGACCAATATGCTGACTCAGCACGAAGGCTCGCGGGCTTCGCTGTCGGTTTACCGCTTTGTGTTGGCCATCGTGGGTTACTTGATTGTCTCGACCACTGCCGACATGCTGATTTCACAGTTTACCGATCAGAAGATGGGCTATGTGTTTGCCGTCAGCTGCTTTAGCCTGTTGGCCACCTTTTTCTTCCTGGCCTGCTTTGGCATGACCAAAGAGCGGGTGAAAAGCCTGCCAGATCAACAGGCTCCCACGCTTAAAGAGATGATCACCGCCGTTTCCGGCAACCTGCCGTTAATCCATCTTTCCCTGTTCACGGTGTTTTTCTATATCGCCTATACGGTATGGATGGCCATTGCGATCTACTTCATCAAATACACCCTGGGGGATGAAAGCTTTACCGCCAAATTCTTCATCATCCAATCTGCGGCCTATGTGGTGGGGACGGTGATTTCAGAAAAAATCATCAGCCTGATGGGCAAAAAGAAAATGGTCCAGTTGGGGCTGCTGATCGGGATTGTCGGCTTGCTGTTCCAATACTTCCTGGCAGGAGATAACGCCTACCTGATTATGACCGGCGTGTGCCTGTACAGCATTACTCTGGGGATGGGCTTTGTCGCGATGTGGTCGATGATTGCCGATACCGTGGAGTACGCCGAATGGAAACACGGCGTACGTACCGAAGGGGCAATTTATGGCTTCTTTAATTTCATCACCAAAATTGCCATGGCGATTGGCGGCGGTTGTGCTGGCTTGATGCTCGATTACTTTGACTATTCGTCCGAGCATATCAGCGCCAACGCGCTCAACGGCATCAATATGATGATGACGCTGTTCCCCGGCCTGATGTTTGCCCTGGGTATGCTGTTTATCTTCTTCTACCAGTTGGATGAGCACACCTACCGAAATATCATCAAAGACATTGAATTGCGCAAAGCTAGCGCGCAGTAACCAGCAGGTATCCCTATGAAAAAAGATTTCCACGCCATCATTGCCGCCATGACTGCCGAAGAGAAAGTGGCGCTGCTCAGCGGTAGCGGTTTGTGGCGCACAGCCAGTTTCCCGCAGCATGGCATTAGCGACATTGTGATGACGGATGGCACCTACGGCGTCCGTTACAGCACCAGCCAGATCGAACAAGGGGAAAATTGGCATATTAGCGATTTTCTCGCCGTGATTGGGCAAAGCGCAGGCGAGGTAGAGCAGGAAGAACAAAAAGGTGGCTCTGAGGCGCTGTTCAGCAAATCCAAACCGGCTACCTGCTTCCCGAATGGTTCTACTCTGGCCTGTAGCTGGGACGTGGACCTGGTGTACCAAATGGGCGAGGCGTTGGCCAAAGAGTGCCAGGAGATGGGCGTCGGTATTTTGCTTGGCCCGGGTATCAATATTCGCCGCACGCCTTTGGCAGGCCGTGGCTATGAATATTACTCGGAAGATCCGGTGGTCAGCGGTGACGTGGCCGCAGCCCTGATCAACGGGCTGCAGGACGGTGGCGTGGGTGCCAGCCTGAAGCACTTTGCCGCCAACAACTCGGAATATCGCCGCACCGAGATGGATTCGGTGGTGGAAGAACGGGCGCTGCGGGAGATTTACCTCTCGGGATTCAAGCGGGCAATCGACAAATCCAACCCCTGGACGGTGATGTCGTCCTATAACCGGCTCAATGGCGTGCAAACCTCGCAACATCACTGGCTGCTAACCGAGGTGCTGCGCAATGAGTGGCGTTATGATGGGCTGGTGATGTCCGACTGGTACGGCATCAAAGACCGGCCCGCTTCTTTGCTGGCGGGTAACGATTTGGCCATGCCGGAAACCCAGCGTGATAAACAGGAGCTGTTGCAAGCGATCGAACGCGGAGAGATCCCTACAGAGATTCTCGATACAGCCTGCTTGCGGATGTTAACCCTGCTCGACAAGGTGCAGCGCCACCGCAAGCCGGGCACCAAGGCCGATTACCCGCAACATCATCGCTTGGCACAACAGTTGGCTGTCGAATCGATGGTGTTATTGAAAAACGAAGGGAATATCCTGCCGCTGCAAGCCGGCAAGAAAACCACCATCGCCGTATTGGGTAAACCGGCGCAGGAGCCGGTGATCCAGGGCTCGGGCTGTGCTACCACCGTGCCTTACATGCTCGATCGTCCGCTGGATGAAATTTTCGAGGTGGCTGGTAACGACTTCCAGATCGATTATGCCATCGGCACACCCGATGATAATCACGTCGACCCGCAAGCGCAGGCACATGCGGTTGAGCTAGCCAGCAAGGCGGACGTTGCCGTGGTGTTCGTCAGCACTGCCATTGGCGAAGATGGCGAAAACGGCGATCGCCGGGATCTGAATATCTTGCCTAGCCATGAAGCGCTGATCCGTGCGGTAGCCAAACGGCAGCCTAATGTGGTGGTCGTTTTGGCTAACAGCGATGCGGTGGTGATGCCTTGGCTATCAGACTGCAAAGCCCTGCTGGAGACCTTCTTTGCGGGCCAGGGCATGGGCCGTGCGGTGGCGGATATTCTATTTGGCCGGGCCAACCCCTGTGGCAAGCTGACGGTTACGGTGCCTAACACTCTGGAAGAAACTCCGGCCTGGCTCGATTACCCAGGTGAAAACCTGCGCCATCACTACAGCGAAGGGCTGTATGTCGGATATCGCTACTACGACCGACGTAAGCTGACGCCGCAGTTCCCATTCGGTTTTGGCCTGAGCTATAGCCAGTTTAGCTATGCCAAGCTGGCGACTTCGGTCACGGAACTTGAGGAGGGGCAGCCCTTAACCGTCAGCGTTGAGGTGACCAACCGTGGCGATCGGGCCGGTAAAGAGATCGTACAGCTTTACCTGACTGCACCGCAGGGAGATCTGGCACGTGAAGTCCTGGCGTTGAAAGCCTTTGCCAAAGTGCACCTTGAGGCGGGTGAAAGCAAAATGGTGACTATGACGCTCGAATGGCCGGACTTTGCCTGTTTCCATCCAGGCATGGCCGCTTGGGTGGTCGATCCTGGCGAGTACCAGCTTCACGTAGCGCGTTCTTCGCGGGATATTGCACTGAGCACGGTGGTCAAGCTGTGCGCCAAGCCCTATTATTTACCGCTAAAGGTGGATAATTCGTTGCAACAGCTGATCGCTACCCCGCCGGCTTTTGACCGCGTGGTGAAGTTATTGGTCAGCAAAAACGGCATGCCGGAGGCGCTGATGCGCGAAAAGCTCATCGCGATTGCTCCGGATCTGTTCTGCGGCCTGTTTATCGCCCTGACGGAGTTCCTGGCTATTGCTATTACTCAGCAGGAGTTGGAGGCTGTATTAGCGGAGCCTGCTGGGAGCCATTGAGCCGCCAGCCCCTCACCCCAACCCTCTCCCACAGGGAGAGGGAGCTGGTACGGTGATGTAATTTGGTTAAGAGCGATAGGTATGAGGTGTTGGTTCGATGCAAAGGTTGAACACAGGGATCACACGGTGGCACGGGCTGTCCCCTCTCCTTGGGGAGAGGGTTAGGGTGAGGGAGAAAGATCCCACCCCCGTATTTTCATCACCAGCCTCTGGGGATAAATAAGCCGATGTTTCCTTTCTCTGTCACCCGGCAACCCAAGCCGCAATCCCATCCGCAGGCGCAAGCAGCGATCCATGAGGGCAGCGGCTATGAACTGATCTCGTTTGACGCCGAAAAGCTCAACGTTTTCGCCGCCGAGGTTTACTACTGCGAACCCCATTGGCACTCTGCCCCTGAGCTGATCTGCATCTTGTCCGGCGAGTTTTCCGTGACCCTAGGCCATGCCACCTCGGTAGCCAGTGCGGGCAGCATGTTGTATATCAACCCGGATGAAATTCATTCTCTTGAAGCTCGCGCCCCAAACAGCCAACTGCTGACCATCCAGTTTTCCCCCCATCTGTTTGATGAAACCCATCCGGCCCCGCTGATATTTAATCAGGGCGACCGCGCAACAGAGCGGCAAATTAGCAATGCCGTGATCGCCCTGCTCGATAACCTGGTCACCGCACCCCCCTCGTTTACCCGCATTGCCCTGGTTTATCATCTGTTGGGCACGCTTGCCGCCGCAGCGCCAAACCAGGCAGATCAACAGCAGGTTGGCGTCAGGAAAAAAGACCAACAGTTGGTCAAATACGGTATTGAGTTTATCAACCAGCATTTTGACGATGAGCTCAACCTGGCCACCATTGCCGAGCACGCTGGCGTCAGCTACCACCACTTTTCCCGTATCTTCAAAAAGATCAGCGGCTACAATTTTAAAGAATATCTGACCATGATCAGAATTAATAAGGCCAAACTGCTGCTGAAAGACACCAATATCCCGATCACCGACATCAGCTACACCTGCGGTTTCAGCGGCCATAAACAGCTGATTTTTGCCTTTAACAAATATTGCCGCATGACGCCAACCGAGTTCCGAAAAAGCTACCTTACCGCCATCAATTCGGCGGCAGAGCTGCAGATCATGACCGATTTCCGCTGCCTGCCACTGGATCGGCAGATCGTTGCACGTTTACAAAGCTTCAACGCTGACCCGCAATAATTAAAATAATCATTGCCCTATGCCGCCCATGGCTATACTTACCGCAGTAGCTACCGCAGGTATCGCCGTTGCCTGAACTCTCCTGTCTTAACTGTCTGTGGAGCCGTGCCCATGAGCAAATCAGCTAAAACTCCCCGCCCTGTTAAAGCCCCAAGCTATCTGGATGCTCTACTGCCGATAGTGACGTTGATTTTGCTGGTCGGATCTTCCGTTGCTCTGTTTGGACTTGAAGCCGTCAACGGTCCTTTGCAGGTGGCCATCATCCTAAGCACCATGATCACCGCTATGGTCATCCTGAAGAATGGCCATAGCTGGGAGGAGGTTTCCGAGTCTGGCCGCAAAGGCATTGCCACCATCTCGGGGGCCATTTTTATCCTGTTTTCCGTTGGGGCGCTGATTGGCACCTGGAACATGTCCGGCACCATTCCTACCATGGTGTATTACGGCATTATCATGATCACCCCCAACTGGTTCTACCCGATAGCCTTTTTGGTCTGCGTTGGCGTCTCTTTAAGTATTGGCAGCTCCTGGACCACGGCGGGCACCTTGGGAGTCGGGTTGGTTGGGCTGGCCAATATGCTGGGGATATCACCAGAAATTACTGCTGGTGCCGTAATTTCCGGGGCTTACGTGGGTGACAAGATCTCGCCGCTGTCTGAAAGTACCGTATTGGCCGCTCAACTCAACGGCGTCGAATTGTATAAACATATTCGCGCCCAGCTTTGGACCACCATTCCGGCGGCGGTCATTGCCCTGATCGGTTTTATTCTGTTAGGGCTAAATCAGCACAGTGCCTTTGATGCCACCATCACCAACAACGAACTGACCCGTTTTAACGAACTATTCCACATCACCCCGTGGAACCTGTTGCCGCTGGTTTTCCTGTTGGCATTATCGGTAGCCAAGGTGCCCGCCCCGTTAGCCATCATGTGCTCGGCCTTGATGGCGGGGATCATGACGTCCTTTATGCAACCGCAGGTGATCGAACGCTTTATTGTCGAACCCGGTCTTGCCAGCCCGCTGTTGGCCATCAAGGCGGCCTGGCTGGCGATGGCGACCGGCTTCCAGGAGAACTCAGGTATAGAACAGATTGATGCCCTGCTGTCACGCGGCGGTATGGACAGCATGTTGTTTACGATCTGGCTGATTATCGGCGCGGTGACGTTTGGTATTATGGTGGATGACTTCGGCCTGCTGAACAAACTGGTTACGCCGCTGCTGCTGCGGGCCAAAACCGTGGGCAAGCTGTTTACCTCGGTGGTTGCTACCGCGATTGGGCTGAATATTGCCGCGGGCGATCAGTATATTGCGCTGCTGCTACCTACCCGGCTGTACCGTGCCGAATTTGCCAAGCGGGGGCTGGCGCCTGAGAACCTGTCGCGCATCGTTTCGGATGCCGGGATTGTCACCTCACCGCTGATCCCCTGGAACTCCTGCGGCGCTTATATGGCTGCGGTACTGGGTGTCTCGACCATGGCCTACATGCCGTTTGCCATCTTTAATATCGCCGCACCGCTGATCACTCTGGCACTAGGCATCACCGGCTTTAATATTCGCCATATCCCGGTGGCTGCCCCGTCAGAAGGAGATAATCCGAGCCGTAAAGCGGTTGAGTAAAAACAACCGTGAAACCAATACCGAGGCCACAAAAACCAGGACCAGTAAGGTGAATTTAAGCGTGGCGTCATTGAAGTCATACAGCGTAGTAATGAAATAGAACACACTGTAGTGAACGATATAGACGCCCACCATCGCCGGGCTGATAAACTCCACAACGCGGGTAAGCAATCGGCTCTTGATGGCGATATTATCAAACAGGATAAACAGCGCCAGGCTCATGCCCAACAGGTGCAAGTGCTCCAATACAAACCAGCCGGCGACGCTGATCTGGGTATGGGTTGATAGGTAAAGTTCGTAGAAATACATGGAGATACCGATGGGGATCACCAGCAGCCTGGCGGCCCACTGCACGCTGGGTTTTTTGGTGAACCTGCGACCCGGTGCTTCCCCCAGCACATGGCCAATAATGTAGTAGCCGCCCCAGACCCAAATAAACGAATAACTGGAGATAAACAGCGGGTCATCTTGGGTATCCAACGGGCTGAAAATGTCCAACAGGGCAATAACGGCAACCAGCCCGGCAAACACGGCCGCAGTGATTTTCAAATGTTTAATACCCTTAAGGATGATGGGGTAAATTAAATAGATGACCCCCATGTTGAGTAATATGCCATTTTGTAGAATATATCCCTGATGAATGTATTGGGTTTTGATCAAGGATGAAACAATGTTCCAGAAAATCATGATCAGGATAATGGATTTTATTTTCACCATGATTTCTTGCCTGGTGAGTTTCTCCACCTCATCCATATAACCGATAATGATAAAAAACAACGGCTTGGCGATAATAGATACAAAGTACAATATGCCCATGGTATTCGCATGGAGGAAACACTCGAAGGCACACATTTGGCTGGTCGAGAAGAAGGTGACGGCGGCAAAACAACTTAAACTCTTTAATGCCTGCTGGCTGACACTGTTGATCATGGTTTTCCATCCATCACCGGGTTGACGTGACACACCCTACTGTTTTTTATAAAAATAATCTTAGTACATTAACACTCACTGCACAACGCGCATCTTTAACCATGATCCGAATGACTACTCATATCATAGGAGTTTTCCTAGAATCCGATAGACAGGTTTTGATATATTAACTATTTTTATACAACCTGCATTTTTATGCTTGAAACACATTGAACCCCCAAGCCAGTAACAACCCGTTACTTTTTATCATGTGATTGATTTTATTTAAAAAAATCACAAATATAATTATATCTGCAAGTTACAACCCGCCAAAATAAAGCATTATCATTAATTTCATTAGCTTTAAAGGATTGTTAATCAAGAATATTCTCGTAATTGGTTTTTTATTCCGTCAGGCGACAGCATTTCACCTGCAATCGGAATCAACAGTGCTGATGTTGAAGAAAAAAGTTATTTGCGACAGGAAAATTTGCCGGTTATGACTATGATTTAATCGTAAGTCGGTTGGTAACGTTATCCTTTAATTACGCAATACTTTATTTGACTTGGTGTCAGTAAGGAAAACCATGACGAGCTCATCAACGAATAAACTGTCCCTATGGTCACTCACCGCACTGGTAGTGGGCTCCATGATAGGGGCCGGTATATTTTCTTTACCGGCCACCTTTGGACGCGCTACAGGAGGGTTTGGTGCCATTATAGCCTGGTGTATTGCGGGCGGCGGGATGTTAATGCTGGCCTTTGTGTTTCAAACGCTGGCGCAACGTAAACCCGAACTCGATTCCGGCGTGTTTATCTACGCCAAAGCCGGATTCGGTGATTATCTAGGATTTGCCTCTGCACTTGGCTTCTGGGCCGGGACCTGTATTGGTAACGTCTCTTACTTTGTGCTGATCAAATCTACCCTGGGGGCCTTCTTCCCGATATTTGGCGACGGCAATACTATTCCCGCGGTGTTGTTTGCCTCGGTCATTCTTTGGGGATTCCACATTCTGGTACTGCGCGGGGTTAAAAGCGCTGCGGCGATCAACACCATTGCCACCATCGCCAAAATCCTGCCGATCCTCATCTTTATCATTGTGCTGATCTTTGCCTTCAAAAGTGACGTGTTTGCACTCAACTTCTGGGGAACACCAGAGACCGCAGCCTCTGCAGCCTCTTTGGCAAGCGTGGGCGATCTCTCTCACCTTAACGACTACGGCTATGTAGGTCATGCCGCCGCCGCCATCGTCCCGACCGCGGAACCCGAATCCCTGTTCAGCCAGGTGCGCAGCACCATGTTGGTAACGGTATTCGTCTTCCTCGGGATTGAAGGTGCCAGCGTCTATTCCCGCTATGCCAAAGAACGCAGTCACGTGGGGATTGCCACGGTGCTGGGGTTCATCGGGGTGCTGTGCCTGTTGGTGCTGATCACTATGCTGTCTTACGGCGTGCTGCTCCGTCCCGATCTGGCCGCATTACGCCAACCTTCAATGGCGGGCGTGTTGGAAGCTATCGTTGGGCGCTGGGGGGCAATCTTCATCAGCGTGGGCCTGATTGTTTCGGTACTGGGCGCTTATCTCTCCTGGTCTTTGCTGGCGGCAGAAGTGCTGTTTTCCGCCGCGAAAAGCAAGAGTATGCCGAAAGTGTTCGCTACCGAAAACAGCAATGCGGTGCCCTCTTCTGCCGTCTGGCTGACCAACATCACCATTCAAGTGTTCTTAATCCTGACGCTGTTTAGTGATTACGCCTTCCAACTGGCGCTCGAACTGACCAGTTCCCTGACGCTGATCCCGTACCTGTTGGTGGGTGCCTATGGGCTGAAGCTGGCCATGACCGGCGAAACCTACGAAACCGACAAACGCGATCATAAAAAGGATCTGATCTTCGCGCTGATCGCCACCTTCTACGCACTGCTGATGCTGTACGCCGGTGGTATGAAGTATCTGCTGCTCTCCGCCATCATCTATGGCCCAGGCACGCTGCTATACATTATGGCCAAACGTGAACAGCACGCCAAAGTGTTCACCCCGGCCGAGATGGGGCTCTTTGTAATCGTTATGGTCGCCGCCGTTGCTGCAATCTACAGCATTGCCACTGGCGTTATCACAATCTGATCGAGGCAAGTCATTATGTCGACTAAAAAAAAGACGCAGTCCAAGTTTGGTGTTCATTCAGAAGTAGGGAAATTACATAAAGTCATGGTCTGCGCCCCTGGCAAGGCGCATAACCGGCTAACGCCGAGTAATTGTGATGAGCTGTTGTTTGATGACGTGCTGTGGGTTGAGCGCGCCAAGCGTGACCATTTTGACTTCATGACCAAGATGCGTGAACACGGCGTGGACGTGGTGGAAATGCACAACCTGCTGGCTGAAACCCTGGCGCTGCCCGAAGCCAGAAAGTGGATCCTGGATCAGCAGATTGTGCCTAATGAAGTGTCACTGGGGATCTTGAATGAAACCCGCAGCTTCCTTGATGGCCTGGCACCACGGGCGTTGGCGGAGGTGCTGATCGGTGGCCTTTCCACTACCGAGCTGGCCAAAGAAGGCTATGCCGACCACGAAGAGCTGAAACTGATCCGCGAAGCGGTAGGCATTACCGAATACCTGCTGCCACCGCTGCCGAATACTTTATATACCCGTGATACCACCTGTTGGATCTACGGCGGCGTGACCTTGAACCCGCTGTATTGGCCTGCCCGTCACGAAGAAACCATTCTGACCACGGCGATCTACAAGTTCCACCCAGACTTTGGCGAAGCCAATGTTAACGTCTGGTGGGGGGACCCAACGGTGCACCACGGTACCGCCACGCTCGAAGGTGGGGACGTGATGCCGATCGGCAACAAAACGGTGCTGATTGGGATGAGTGAGCGTACTTCGCATCAGGCGATCACCCAGCTGGCCGCCGCGCTGTTTGCCAACAAACATTCCGGCGTTGAACGAGTGATGATTGCCGCCATGCCGAAACTGCGTGCCGCCATGCACCTGGATACGGTCTTTACCTTCTGCGACCGCGATGTAGTGACGCTCTACCCGGCTATCGTCAATCAGATCAAAACCTTCTCGCTGCGCCCGGATTCTGGCCCAACCGGCATGAAGCTGAGCCGCGATAAAGGCACCTTTGTTGAAGCCATTGCCGGAGCACTGAACCTGAAAAAACTGCGGGTGGTGGAAACCGAAGGCAACGACTACGACACCGAACGCCAACAGTGGGACAGCGGCAACAACATGGTGGCGCTCTCTCCTGGGGTGGTGCTGGCTTACGACCGTAATACCAAAACCAATACCCAACTGCGTAAAGAAGGGGTTGAGGTGATTGAGATTGTCGGTAGTGAGCTGGGCCGTGGCCGTGGCGGCGGCCACTGTATGACCTGCCCGATTATCCGCGATGCCATTGATTACTAATCGCCAGGCGTGATCGGAAAAGGCCGGATTTTCCGGCCTTTTTTATGCTGAAAAAATCACTGCGCATCTACGCGATGAATATCCCCGATTCAAAGTCCTGCGGTGACAATTTTAGCAGCCGCAGCCAACACGTCTTTGCGGGCTTCGGCATTCTGCTGTGGCTGCGTGAAATAGGTCACCAACACCAACGGTGCGTGGTTAGCTGGCCAAATAACGGCGATATCGTTAGTGGTACCGTAATCACCGCTGCCGGTTTTATCACCGACCACCCACGTGGTTGGCAGACCTGCGCGAATGCTGGCTCCGCCGGTAGTATTCCCCTTCATCCATTCAACCAGTTGGGCACGCTGTGGTTCAGCAAGCGCTTTGCCCAAGGTCAGGTTTTGCAGGCTTTTTGCCATCGCCTGCGGCGAGGTGGTGTCACGCTTATCACCCGGGATGGCGGTATTTAAAGTGGGTTCGGTACGATCGAGACGGAAGGTTTTATCGCCGATAGTACGCGCAAATTCTGTCACTTTTGCCGGGCCGCCAAGATGCTCAAGGATCTTGTTCATCGCCGTGTTGTCACTGTACTGGATAGTGGCGGCGCTGAACTCGGCCAGGGTCATCCCGGTATCCAGGTGTTTTTCGGCGATCGGGTTGTAGTTGACCAGATCGGATTGTTTGATCTCCATCCGCTTAGCCAAAAGATTTTTATCCGTCTCGCTCTGTTTTAACAACGCCGACACTGCCATCACCTTGCTGGTGCTGCACATGGGAAAACGTTCATCCCCACGATACAGGATCTGCGAATTATCGGCGGTATCGATCAGCGCCACGCCCAGGCGGCCACCGGAGTTTTTCTCCAGTTCAGACAGTTGCTGCTGAATATTGGCCTTGGCATTAGCGGGTTGCGCCCATAATGGTGCGCTACCGAACAGCAACGGCATAACCGTAGCGACCATCAGGGTGGTTTGACGTAATGTATTTCTAACCATGTTTTGCCTCACATAAAATGGATTAACGCAGCGGAGTTCTTTTCAGATGGCGGGAAATATCCTCTGTTAGGCCGTTATTGACAAGCGACAAGAATTTTCTCTAGCATAAAGAAAATCTTTTGGATAATACCCATGCGCTCTAATCTTCCCCTGAATGCCCTACGTGCTTTTGAGGCCTCTGCCAGACATTTGAGTTTCACACGGGCAGCGCTGGAGCTCTATGTTACCCAGGCCGCCGTTAGCCAACAGGTGCGGCTGCTTGAAGAACGCCTGGGCATGGTGCTGTTTAAACGCTTACCCCGTGGTTTAGAAATGACGGAGGAATCACGGGCGCTGTTTGCCGTGTTAACCGACGCCTTTGGTCATATTGAAAAAGCCTTCCGGCAGTTTGAAGGGGGACAATTCCAGGAGGTGCTCACCGTGGCCGCCGTCGGCACCTTTGCCGTGGGCTGGTTGTTGCCGCGTCTTGAGCGGTTCAGGCAAGAGCATCCTTTTGTCGAACTGCGGCTGCGCACCAACAATAACGTCGTCAATCTGGCCGCCGAAGGGCTGGATTTCGCCATCCGTTTTGGTACCGGTTTGTGGCCATCAACCCATAACGAAATGCTGTTTGATGCTCCGTTGACCGTGTTGTGTACCCCCGCTACGGCTAAGCGGATCGTTAACCCTGCCGATCTGCTGCAGGAGGATTTGCTGCGTTCTTACCGTGCTGAAGAGTGGGAAAACTGGTTTGCTGCCGCTGGTCTGCAGGCGGTGAGAGTGAATGGCGCCATCTTTGATTCATCCCGTCTGATGATCGAGAGCGCCATCCATTCCGGTGGTGTGGCGTTAGCCCCAGCGAAAATGTTTGCCCGGGAGCTCGCCACCGCACAGTTGGTGCGCCCTTTTGCTACCGAAATCAACATGGGCAGTTATTGGTTAACCCATTTAAAATCGAAGGCAATGACCCCGGCAATGGAAATATTTAGCGAATGGTTACTGAAGGAAGCGGCAGAAGATAATACGTAGGGGCGCAGCATGGTGCGCCCCTCGAGTTTGCAGACTTATTGCAGCTCCTCACGGATCCGTTTGGCCGCGCTTTGCAACAGCTTATAGGCCTCATAGCGGTTAGCGTGCAACGGGTGGAAATCCGCATTCGGTTGATATTGGCTATCCAACTCGGAAAACTGCGCCATCGCCTGCTCCACCGAGGCGGCAACCTTCCCCGCCACAGCACCCAGGATAGCCGACCCCAGCAATACCGGTTCTTCCGCCTTGGTCGTCAGCACGGCGCAACCACAGCTATCCGCCAGCAACTGCCGCACCAACGGATGACGGCCAGCCCCGCCGCTGATCACGATCTGCTCAACGGTGACGCCCATCTGAGACTGGGCATCGAGGATTTGCCTGAGTCCATAGCCAATCCCGCAAATGCCAGCAACATACAGGGCCACCAGATTATCGAGATTGCTTTCCATACCCAACCCGGCAACCACGGCACGGGAATGGGGATCGGCAAAGGGGGCGCGGTTGCCAAGGAACTCGGGAACCACATGCAGGCCATTGGCGAGTTTTGCCGCTTCCGACGCAGAAACCATTTTGGCCAGCGCCAAATCGGCCAGCAAGGTTGGCAGTGAAATACCCAATGCCTTAGCCTGCTCCGTTGCCTCTGGTGCCGCGGGGTGGAACGAAACCAACTGCTTGATCGCCGCCCCCGCCGCGCTCTGCCCACCTTCATTCAACCAATATCCCGGCACCATTGCAGAGTAATATGGCCCCCAAACGCCTGGAACAAAGGCCGGGTTTTGCGTGGTGGTCATCGTGCAGGACGACGTGCCAAACACGTAAGCCAGGTTATTGGTGACGCCACCGCCGACACCGACGGTACCAATCCCGCCAGCATGGGCATCAATCAGGCCCACGGCGACGGGCGTCCCCGCTACTAATCCCATTTCTTTGGCGGCATCTGTCGTCAAGCCTTCGCCACAAGGCGTACCGGGCTCTTGGATGCGATCCCCAATGCGGAGGAACGCTTCGTCTGCTAACTCTTCAAGGCCGATGGTACGGAAATAGTCCGGATCCCAACGTTTCTCATGGGCCAGATAGGTCCATTTGCAGGTCACCGTACAGACGGAGCGAGCCAAGTCCCCAGTGGCACGCCAGGTCAGGAAATCGGCCAGATCGAAGAACTGCCAGGCGCTATCGTAGACCGTACGACGGTTCTCCTTCAGCCAAAGCAGCTTGGGTGTCTCCATTTCTGGGGAGATTTTCCCGCCAACGTAGTTAAGTACCGGATGCCCGGTGGCGTTGATCCGCTCGGCCTGCTCCGTGGCCCGATGGTCCATCCACACAATAATGTTGCGGTCGGGATCTTCAGATGGCCCTACTGCCAGGGGGTTGCCGTCTGCATCGAGGACCACCAGGGAACAGGTGGCATCAAAGCCGATGCCTGCCACATTGTCTGGGGCAATACCGGATGCGGCAACCGCCTGCTTGATGCTGGCACACACCGCTTGCCATATCTCACGGCTGGATTGTTCAACATAATTTTCCGGACCGCGGAACAGGGTGATCTCTTGGCTGGCATGCGCCAACATGGTACCCGAGAGATCAAAAACCCCTGCCCGTGCGCTGCCTGAACCCACATCGACACCAATAACGACCTGCTGTTGATTGTTCATCATTTTCACCTATCAGAGATCGACGCTATTTGGCAGGATCACCAGATCACGCACGGTGACTTGCTTCGAGCGCGTTACCATAAACAACACCGCTTCGGCCACTTCCCTTGGCTGCATCAGGCTGCCGTTGGCCAGAGCCTCATCCATCTTGGCTTTTGGCCAATCGTCCAGCAGCGCGGTAACCACCGGCCCTGGCAACACGGCGCCAACCCGCACGCCATATTGGGCCACCTGGCGGCGCGTGGAATGCACAAACGCCTGAACGGCAAATTTTGAGGCGGTATAAATCGGCTCCCAGATCACCGGGACGACCCCGGCGATCGAGCTGGTAAACAGAATATCGCCAGACTTTTGCTCGATTAGATACGGCAGCACCGCCTGTACCGAACGGAACGCGGCATTAATATTGAGATTCAGCACGCGATCCCAAACGTCCGGATCCCCTTCTGCCACCGGGCCGCCAATATAGGCACCGGCATTAGCGTGAAAAATATCGAGGCGCCCTGCCGCTGCTAAAATACCGGACAGCATGCCGGAAACCTGCTGCGGGTTGAGCAAATCGATGACCAGTGGATACGCGTTTTCGCCAAGTTCATCGGTCAGGCGTTGCAGCTTTTCCTGGTCACGGTCGATCAGCACCACTTTAGCCCCGGCCTGCAGGAAAATACGCGCACACTCCAGGCCGATACCCGAGGCCGCGCCGGTGATCGCCGCGACCTTACCTTTGAGGGAGAAATTCAATTGGGTGAAATCTGTCATGGTTGGGTTCCTTTATTAAACAAGAGATCAAATTTTCACGACGAAGTCACCGCGTGTGAGTTCATCGAGTTAAGAAATTTGGCTGTCAATATTGCCCCTCACCCTAACCCTCTCCCAAAGGGAGAGGGAACCGAGCGTGCCACGGATTAGCTATCGAGCCTAACTTCAGCACCGAACTCGCAAGAGCTATAACGTACCTTTTCCTTACCCGGCTTTATCTTTGCAAGGGTTGGAAACGCACTTCCGCACCTGACCTTAACGCCGTGCCAGCCCCCTCTCCCTGGTGGGAGAGGGTTGGGGTGAGGGGACGTTTACGCACCCTGTCACACCCTTTGCTTACAGCGCTCAATCGATTGAGCATCATTGCTACTTTTTATTTTTACTGTCAAGATATAGAAAATTGGGGAGCGAAATTTGTGACTGGGTTCAAAGCAAAAAAAACGACGATTTACGATCTGGCCGAACTGGCCGGAGCCTCCTCAAGTGCGGTCAGCGCCGTGCTCAATGGCAGTTGGAAAAAGCGCCGCATTGGCGCCCAACTGGCAGATAAAATCCTGCGCCTGGCCGAAGAACAAGGCTATACCGTCAATCAGCAGGCCAGCCTGCTGCGCCGCCGTAAATCAACCATGATCGGCATGATCGTCCCCAAGTATGACAACCGTTATTTCGGTTCGATCGTCGAGCTATTCGAATCGATGGCCCGTGAACGCGGCCTGTTCCCGGTGATTACCTGCACCAGCCGCGATCCTGAACTGGAAATCGAAGCGGCGCGCACCATGCTTTCCTACCAGGTTGACTGGATCATCTCCACCGGTGCCACCGCCCCCGACAATATCACCGAGATCTGCGCTGCTTCCGGTATTTCAACGCTGAATCTCGATCTGCCAGGCACCCTCGCCCCTTCGGTGATCACCGATAACTATGCCGGGGCTAAAGAGCTGACGTTACGAATTCTGGCCAACTGTGAAAAACGGCTGGGCTACCTCAAGCCACTGATCTTTGTTGGCGGGCGCGGGGTTGACCATAACACCACGGAACGCCTGCGCGGCTTCAGAGATGCCCACCGGCAGTTAGGCGTTGAGGTCATCGAAGAGAACCTGTTGGCCTGCGGCTATTCCCCAGACAAGGCCGAACTGGCGATGAAGACCTTTATGGCTCAAGGCGGCGATCTGCAAACCGGGCTATTCGTCAACTCGACGATCTCGCTCGAAGGCGTGATGCGCTGGTTGGTGGCGTCTGGCTATCGCGGTGATAAGCAGCCAGTGATGGGCTGCTTTGACTGGGACCCTTTCGTACTGCTGTTAGGCCATGACATCGTGATGGTGAAGCAGGACGTCAACAAGATGTTGCAGGCGGCGTTTGCGCTGATCGATGCCAACTCCCAAGAAAAGCAACTGATTGAAATACCGCCGATCTTCCCAGAGATGATTTGAGGTAACTGCAGTCCACAGCAAAATGCACGGTAAGGGAGTCGGGATTAATAATCTTTTTTTCTGAATATAACAGGCGATGTAAGCAGGCAATCAGAAGTAAACCATTGTCCCCAAACATTATGATTAACGGATTTCTGATAACTCGGGTTCCAGCAAAAGACTCATATCAAAACCCGTTATCCGAAAACCAACCTCTTTATATAACTTTAAAGCCCTTTGATTATCCGGGGACACTCTTAGTTCTACCTCATACACGCCCTGGCCAGTCAGCTCATTCAGAAACGCACGGATAAAATCCCTGCCCATCCCCTTACCCTGAAACTCTGGGATAAGCATTATATCTGATAAAAAAACTGAGTTGTCCTCCAAGCTGAACCACAGATATCCCACAGCCTGAGCGTCATGTTCATAAGTTCTAAAATGGTTATTTTGAGTGTTGATACCCGCCGGCAAGGCTGTTTTAAATGATTTCGACGCTTCTTCCTGGGCTTTTTTACGGCTGTACCGATGATTTGTCATCAGGTCTTCAATATAGTCATTTAAAGAGAGGTCCGCCCAGAGGTCAAACTCGTCGCAATGCATGGGCCTATAAATTGATTTGGGAATTTTTGACTGTTTTGTTTTCAATCTACTGTCTCACACTTAATAGTAACGTAACGCATGCTGAGTACTACCCTACCGAATTAGCCATCGATTCAACATAAGTCTGGTGCGGCGAATAACTTGCCGATTAACTCCGCATACACTTGGATTTCTTGATCCGGTACATGGTGGAGTCCCCTTCTGCCAGCAAGGTTTCCAAGCTATGGGGCGTGGCGGGATCAAACTCGACGATGCCATAGGAGAACGCCAGTTGGTAAGGGGTGATCTGCGAGGCATTATGTTCATCCACGTAGCGTTGCAGGGCTAAAATCCCCTGTTCGGCTTCGCTTTTGCTACGGCTGCCCATCAGCGCGACAAACTCGTCACCGCCCAAACGGGCTATCACGTCAAAATAGCCAAACACCCGTTTCATCAGCTCGGAAAAATAGATTAACGCCCGGTCACCTTCCCCATGGCCGAAAGTGTCGTTAATCAATTTGAATTTATCGAGGTCGATAAATATCAGGCTGGCCTTAACCCCTTTCATCTGACAATGTTGCAGCATATGACCTGCCAGGGAGATAAAGCCACGGCGATTGGATATTTGCGTCAGTTCGTCAGAAGTTGATGCCTGAAAGGCACGTAGCTCATCTTCGACCATCGAGGCCAGATCGCGCAGCGCCACCGCATCTTCGGCATCAAACTGCCGGGGTTTATCGTCGATCAGGCACAGGGTCCCCATCTTCAGATCGCCGGAGTAGCTCAGTGGACAACCGGCGTAGAAACGGATGTGTGGCGAGTCTTTGACCAGAGGATTATCCGCAAAGCGATCGTCCTGCAGCGTATCGGGAATGAACAAAATATCGTTACCCAGAATGGCGTGACCACACAACGAAATATCTCTTGGCGTTTCCGTAGCCGCTCCCAGCCCACAGTTGGACTTGAACCATTGGCGGTTTTCGTCGACCAGACTCACCAAGGCAATGGGGACACCGAACAGCCGGCGGGCCATGCGTGTCACCCGATCGAAGCGCTCTTCTGGCAGAGTGTCCAACAGATGCAGGGAACGCAGAGCCTTCAATCGCTGTACTTCATTCGCAGGTATCTCTGGCGTTTTCATCGCTACATCCACTCCAATTAAACTCAAGGTCTTTCTCGGGAAAGCAAGACAGCTAGTTGCAGGATAATATCGTTCGCCACCGCTGGCAATCCGATGCACAAAACAGATGCCACTTTGCCCCTGTTTTCAGACGTTTGATTAGGCTATCGCCACCTAAACTAGCCGTTTAGGCTTAAAAGCAAGGCATCCGGTGTGGCAAAACCCTTTTTACGCAGTGGCAATCTAGATGACGTTCTTACATTGGGCGAAAATGGACAACCTGTTTATGCGTTGGCGTCGCAGTTGCGTGAGGCGTTGCGCCTTCAGCAACAGTCAGCCGTAGCGGATTGCCTGGCGATCCCGATCCCCAACGCGCAAGGCGATCGCATTGACTGGTATGCGCCCATTGCTGGGCGGGCGATCTCTTGGCTGGCGGCTGATGACGACGCCCGAGCGGCTGCCTTGCCGCTGCTGGAACATTTCCAGACCACCGCAGAAGCCATCAGTCTACGCGCTCGCCACAGCGGTAAAGCCAACTTGCAAATGTTTGCGACGCTGCTCAGCAAGGCCATGCAGTTCCCGGATCAGAACGCCGTTTTCCTGGTGGATGGCAAACCGGTGATCACCTTCTGGGGCTGCGTGAAAGCCGATGGCAAGATCAGCAACGCGCCTTTGGATTGCCTGCGCCCGAAAGATCGCCCTGCGCCCCCCATCGCCCCGCCAATTATTGAACCCATTGCTGAGCCCATTGATGAACCGCAGCCGCCCGCACCTCTGCCAACCACGGCGGATGACAAGCCTCACCATGCCTGGTGGCTGCTGCTACTGCCTGCTGTTTTCATTCTGGCCGCCGCGATTTGGTTGTTGCTCCCTAAACCAACCCCTCAGCCAGCCATAAAAACGGTTGAGCCAGCCAAGGTACAACCCAAGCCGGTTGTTACTGCGGCTGCTCTACAGTTGCCATTAGGCTATGCGGAGGTGCTTCCTCCGCCGGTCCTCACGCCGGTAGTGGTCGATAAACTGGCGCTGACGTTACCCGCCGAAGCGGTAAAGGTCGGTTCTACCGCTTTCCTCAACGGCAAATGGCGCGTCACCTTGGCGATCAAGGATCCGCTTACCGGCAAACCGCCGAGCCTGCTATATCAGTTTAGCCGTGGCAAGGGCACCGCCAGGATCGTACAGGGTGACAAAGTCACCTGCCGGGTCGAGGTCAACGCCGGCCTGATGCAGTCCGGCAATCTGGTGATCAACAGCCGTACCAAGGCCCGTTGCAGCGACGGTTCCCGTTATCAAATGCCGGAACTGGTGTGTAAGCAAGGTGAAGCTGGCGCCGCCGCAGAATGCAGCGGGCGTTATGGCAACAACGAAACGGTATTCCCTATGACGATCAAGCGCGAGAGTAAATAATGTTGGCGACCCCCATCGCATATCCGCAGCGCGTTACGCTGATACCCAACAGCGGGATCCAATTTCTGGACTTCTCCCTTACGCCGGTGTTGGACGCCGAGCGACCGGGCAAATTTGTCCGTCAGACTGCCAACGGCCCACTGCTGCGGCTGAACTATCATCAGGCCAAGGATCGCTATTTCCTGCCGGTAGCCCCCGGCGAACCGGCCGAAATGGTACGTCCGGAATTCAGCTTTCCTCTGGAACAATCATTGCGGCTGCTAGATCGCGTTTGGTTACCGCTGCCGTTCTTGCGCTTCAACCCGCCAAACAGTTTTCTCAGCGGGCCGGACAACTGGGCGCGTATGCAAATGAGACGGTTAGAGCAGCCGGACCGGCAAGGCCATACGCTGCGCATCACGTTGGCATTTGACACGCAAACCTATCCTGCAGGGCATGAAAACCAACAGTTGGCTCCCAATCAGCAGGACATCGCTACCGGGCTGAGCTTTGCGCTAGCACACCATAGCCAGGATCTGGGTGATTTCCTGGATGCCACCTGGGTTGACGGCTGGCTACGCGAGGTATTTATCCAACAGGCCATCGCCCTGGAGCAACGCCCGGAACGCAACATCAACGCTTCGCTGCGTGAATTTGAATATCAGGCGCACTACCTGAACCTGCTGGAGCTGCTGGCCAGCCAGCTAAGCGTACCTAATATCACCCTAGGCAGCGATGTGCAGCAACCCGCCGTGAATGTGGATTTGATCCTCGATGTCGGCAACTCTCATACCTGCGGCATCCTGGTAGAAGATCACCCGGCGGAACGCAACGGCTTGAAACACAGCTATGAACTGCAACTGCGCGATCTCAGCGAACCGCATTATCTACACCAAGGCCTGTTTTCCAGCCGCACGGAGTTCGCTCCCGCCAACTTTGGCAAGGCGAATTACTCGTTTGAAAGTGGCCGCGACGATGCGTTTCTCTGGCCATCTCTTACCCGAGTCGGCCATGAAGCCTGCCGCTTGGCTCAGCAGCGGCAAGGCGATACGGCATCAACCGGCCTGTCCAGCCCACGGCGCTATCTGTGGGATGAGGAGAGTTACGGCCCTGGCTGGCGCTTCAACCGTACGGCAGAGCACTGCCTGCAGGAGCCGCCTGCTATCGCGACGCCATTGGCTCAGTTGATCAATGACCAAGGCCAGCCGTTATCCAGCCTGCCACCGGAAGAACGCCTGCCGGTTTTCACCCCAAACTACAGCCGCAGTTCGCTGATGGCCTTGATGTTGAGCGAACTGTTGGCCCAGGCGCTGATGCAGATCAACAGCGTGGCCCAGCGGCTCTCTTTGCGTGACGGCGCAGCACCTCGCCGTTTGCGTAATATCATACTGACCCTGCCTTCCGCCATGCCGGTACCGGAACGTGAAATCTTCCGTCAGCGGATGCATGAGGCGATCGCGCTAGTGTGGCAAGGCATGAGTTGGCATTCGGCAGATGAAGACTTGAACGGCATAGCCAGTTCGGTGCCGGTCCCCGCCGTGCAGATGGAGTGGGATGAGGCCACCTGCGGCCAGATGGTCTATCTGTATAACGAAATCCAGGTCAATTTCGCGGGTCAGGCTGAGGCGTTCTTTAGCGCCATGGCACGTCCGGACTCCGCTGAACCGGGGAAAACGCTGCGTATTGCTTCGGTGGATATCGGCGGCGGCACCACCGATTTGGCGATCACCCAGTACCGTCTGGAAGAGACGGCTGGCAATAACGTCAAGGTGACCCCGCATCTGTTATTCCGCGAAGGGTTCAAGGTGGCGGGCGATGACATTCTGCTGGAAGTGATCCGCCTGTATCTGCTGCCCGCCCTACAGGCCGAGTTCAAACGCATCGGCGTGGCGGAACCGGCAGCCCTGATGGCCGAACTGTTTGGCCAGGACGAGAGCCCAGTGCTACAGCAACAAGTGACACTGCAACTTTTCATCCCGCTCGCTCAAGCGATCCTGGAACGCTATGAAAGCTTCACCCCGGTGCAGACTCGCAGCGAGATCGACGCCGTGCTGGGCGAACTGTTAACGCAAAGGCCTACCGATAACGTATTGAAATATATCAATGCTGCGGTACAACGCGGTTTACCGGCAGAAGCGGAACTTTTCGATGTTTTGCAGACGCCGCTCATTCTACGGCTGAGCCACTTGCATGGTGAATTCCTGGCACCGCGCATGGCGCTTACCCGCAATCTGCGGTTGTTGACCGAGGTGATCGCCCTGCACAACTGCGATGTGCTGCTGCTCACTGGCCGCCCTTCCCGTTTCCCCGGCATTCAGGCCCTGTTCCGGCAGCTACAGCCGGTGCCGATCAACCGCATCGTTTCGCTGGATGGTTATCACACCAGCGGCTGGTATCCTTTCAGCCAGCAAGGACGGATCGACAATCCCAAATCCACTGCGGCGGTCGGTGCCATGCTGTGTCTGTTAGCGTTAGAGTTGCGCTTACCGGGCGTTTATTTCAAGGCAGCCGATTTCCGCCCTTATTCAACGGTGCGTTATCTGGGGCGCCTGGACGCGGACAACCGCCTGCCTGCCAATCAGGTTTTCTATGCCGACCTCGATCTGGATACCCCTGATGGCGGTTTGGACAGCAACGTCAGCTTTGCCCTCAACGGTGCGTTGTGCCTGGGATTCCGCCAGTTAGATAACGAACACTGGCCCGCCGCCCCGCTGTTTACCCTGACGATTATCGATCCGCAGCTGGCGCGTAACCTGGCTGGCGATAACCTGTTACGGGTTAAAATTGCCCCGCAGCCGGACTCTGCCGCTCGCTGGAGCATCACTAGCGCCGAACTGGAAGACGGTAGCCCGGTGCCCACCGAACATCTGCAACTCAAATTGAATACGCTGATCGACAGTGCCACCGGGGCTACCCACTATTGGATCGACAGCGGGAGCGTTTTTGCATGAAGTCAGCCATTTCCCCAATCTCCCCGCTTAGCCAGCGCTGGCCGTTATTAAATCAAGGTATCGCTCAGGCGCTGGCCTGGGCGGATAATACCCGCCTGCAGACGCCCCGTTTCGCACTGGAAGCGCCTACCTTGATGCTTAATCTACGCCGTTGCCGCATCCGGCTTCAACGGCTGGCGGTTGCTGCTACTCAACGCGGAGCACTGGGCTTTTATGGCCGTTCGCAAGCGGCAAAACATCATCTTATCGCCTCGCTAGCTACGGCCGAGCCAGACTGCCTGGCGACTACCTTCGCCGGTAAAACGCTGGATTACCTGACGCATATCCGTCCGGGGCACACCGCCGTAGGGATAGCGATCCGCTTTAGCCACGCCGTACCTCAACAAGATCCTGATTATCCGGTGCAGCTTCAGCTGCTGACGTCGGTAGAGTTAGTGTGGATGTTGGCGCGTAGCAGCCATACGCAACAGACAATAGAAAAAACAGAGGTCGAAGAGCTCATCGCCTCTTTGACAAAACGTTGCCAACCTCAGGCAGTGCCAGGTATCGGTGCCGATGATATCGTTACCCTCTGGGATAGCTTGCGCAGCGACGACCCACAGTTACAACATCGTTGGGACAGCGAATACTGGCCAAACGCCTTGGCTATCGCTCCCTATCTGTCCGTTGACGACCGGGCGCAGCTGTTTGCTCCGCTATGGGGGCAAGAACCGGCATTCACCGCATGTTATCGCCGTCTGGCTTACCGCTTGGATCAACTGGAGGGCGCAGCAAGCGTACGGGCTCCGCTCAGCCTGCTGACGGATGAAAATCAGCAGCCCAGTTACGGTATCCTGACGCCAGCAAACCTGGAAGAGACCGATGACAAGGTCCAGCTCAAACTCGATAACGGCATGATGACGATGCCCTTGGCAGACCTGAGGTTATTGACCGCAGAGTTGCTGATCCCTTTACAGAGCCACCCGGCCCATAGCGGCTTTGCGTCAACCGATTATCTGGATCTACCTGCCTATAGGGCAGACGACGAGAGTCTGCAGCAGGCCAAGAGCCTCACGCTGCTGCAACGTTATAGCGACCAACAGGCCATGCAAGCCTTGATCGTCTGCCATGCTGCGGCCTGCCGTGAAGAAGCCACAATGGTCGGCCAGGCGCTGGATCATTGGGTACAACAACATCAGGAAGCCGATAGCCGTGGCCATCCCGATTTGATCTGGGCATTTACCCCGTGCGATCGGCGTTCGTCGGCCCATTTTGACCACGCCGTCCAACGGTACGTTGGCCAACCCGGCGAGGTTTGGGGAACGCTACTGGCGATGAATGAAGATGAAGTCCGGCGTATGACCGACTACCTGCTCACGTCGGTGAATGTCGCAGCCCGCCATAACCGCCTGCAACAACATTTCGATCGTCATGAGCAAGAGTTACGGCATAACCTGCTTGGCCGCTGGTTCAACGTGGCAACCGAGGATAAAGCGCCCCTCGCCAAGGCTACGGTAAAAGCGTTGCAGGGCCGCACCACGCTGCATGGCGAACTGCTGGAGCACCTGTTGCCAGACCGCAACGCCCTACTGCCTCTCTTTTGCCAGCAGCAGCAAGATCGCCCACATAACGACGATCCTTTGGCGATCGAGCTAGATCTGTTTGACGAGCAACCTACAGCGGTATCTTCGCTAGAGTCTGGTGCTAACGTGGTTTTACAGGTGCAACAGCTATGGATCACCCAACTGCGTAATCTGGCCGATCATCGTGCGTTAATCGACCTGCTGGCGGTTGAAACAGCCACCTTGACCACGCTGGCCGATGAGTTGATCACCGCCTGTTTCCGGCTGGGTATCTGGCAACGCTTAGGGAATGCCCTGGCCGAACCGGGACTCGTGGGCCACAGCAGGGAAAATCACGTCGAGCGGCAAATCGCCTGTACCTTGACGATACTGGGAGATTTTGTCGCCTGGCTTGGCTTCCAACTGCGTCCGCAGGCGCAACGGCCAGAAAGCCGCATTAACCGTGGCCATAAGATATTTACCAAACCCAGCCAGAGCGCCGAGCTACGCATGACCGCATTACCAGCGGAACCGATCAACAACACGGCGCTGTATATTTACGATTGGCTGGTGGGGTTATATCAATTAATCACTGAGAATGCGGGCCACAGCGGTGGGCAAGCGCTGAGTGAACAACAGCGTGAACGCTTGGGAAAAATTCTTCAGGGGATGGGTTAGTTCAGCAACCTCTCTCCCTTCGGGGAGAGAGGCAATTCAATTAAAAACGGTCGATCTGCACAATCTCATCAACCGGCAACTTACCAATGCGCGGATAAGGTTGGCCGATGCCCTTGCCAATCGCCACCATCAGCGCAATCTGGTAGTGCTCTGGCTTATTGATGATTTTGCCCACGGCGTCAAAATCAAAGCCGTCCATTGGGCAAGAGTCATAACCCTGAGCCTTGGCTGCCAGCATCAACGTCTGAGCAAACAGGCCGCTGCTGCGCATCACTTCATCACGCTGTACCTGAGCCTTACCACGGTAATATTGGTCGACAGCAGGCAACATAAACTGTTGCACCGGTTCTGCCGCTTCACGCCAGATGTTTTTCACCTGGGATTCCCAACTGGACAGATCGCCACACAGCACAACCAGCATCGAGGCATCGGTCACCTGCGCCTGGCCCCAGGCCACCTCGCGGATATGCTCACGCTGGGCACGATCTTCGATCAACAACGGGCGCCAATGCTGCAGGTTGAAAGCACTAGGGGTGTTTTGCAGGGCAATATTGAGCAGCGCCTTCTTCTCATCCAGCGTCATTACATGCTGGGTATCGAACTGTTTGGTCGCGCGGCGTAGCTCAATAGCGTCAAGTGTATGCATTACTTCATGTCCTTTGATTAAGTTAACCCGCTTATTGTCGCTTTTTCGCAGCCTCTGTCCACCGGGATTTGTGCTCCGTTTAGCTCAGGGCATCCCCTGCCGCCGTCAAGTAAAATAGCAACGTCTTTTTTCACATTTTTAACCTCCCCCCATCAGGCATAGATAAAAGCGTCAATAACATACGTTTTTATAATGAAACAATGGACTGATATTTTTATTTTGAATAACAGAAACTGCTACGCATGCATTTTTATAGACAACCCCAGTTGTTTATAGTTAATCTGTATTACTGATGACAAGGGTGGGTCCCACTGTGCTAATCTTGGCAATATTGTTAAAAAAGCATACTTAGTTTACACTTTTTCAAGCTTGGGCTTCCGCCCTAATAAAGGGAGTGACTCAGATGGACAAAGAGAAAGAAACACGGACTTTTTTCGGTCATCAATCCCCGGCCATGGCTGAATTGTCAGAACAAATTAGCCATAGTTTGAGTGAAAGCCCATTAGCGCCTGAAGAAAAAATGGCGCTAATGATGAAACGATGTATTTCGTTGTTTGGCATAATGAAAACCGACTCCGCTGAAATGAAAGTCTCAGATGGGCGTACACTCAAGCTTACGCTTGAAAAAATATCCTCACGTTTTCATTGATATCGAATTTTACTGGTTTTATTACTAATGGAGTCAGTGATATGGAAATTGCTGAGAGCTTTTTAGATAAAGTGAATAACGAGTTAAAAGATGAGTTTGTGAGTCAGTTAGATCAACAACTCAGGCGTATCGTTAATGATAGCGTCATGGCTCCAGAGGAAGCATTATTAGTCATGATGGAATCAATATTTACACTGTTTGCTGAAACAGAGGGCCATTACGCTGAGATGAAGTTCTCTGATGGTAATGGCGTTCACCACAAATTTACGTTGGAAATTAAAGTTCCGACAGGGTTGTAATAAAGTGATCTCTACTTATATAAGGAAATACTATGTCTAGCCTGATTTATGTGAGTCTTAAAGGAAAAAAACAAGGTTTGATTTCCGCCGGATGTTCATCATTCGACTCTATTGGTAACAGAACCCAGACAGGTCATGAAGACCAAGCACAAGTATTAGAGTTAGATCATAGTATCACGCGTGAGCAGAACGTACAGCATCATCCTATTCACTTTATTAAACCTATTGATAAGTCCTCGCCCCTGTTAGCGATGGCAATTTCTGACAATGAGCTTATAGAAGCGATATTTTATTTTTACAGAATAAATACGACAGGACAGTTAGAGCTTTACTACGAAATTAAACTGACGGAAGCCAGCATTGTCGATATTACATGTGTCTATCCGCATTCCATAAATGATAATGATATGATGCCGCATGAGAAGATCGTCCTTAAATATAAATCCATTTCCTGGAATCACCGGATGGCCGGTACGTCTGGTTATAGCATTTGGGATGATAGGGTCTTTTAAGCGTTAACGGCATAAACCGTGTCTATAACATAATCGTATAGGCTGTATGATAAGACAGGGGGCAGTGAATCTCTTATTGATACAGCCATTTTCCCGCTTTTGCGGATTCTATGAACATATTGACCGTGAGTGGTTTGTATACTCTTCGTTGTAGCTTCTTCCACCACAACCATACAGGCCATTCCGGTTCAAAGTATTCATCCAAATCAAAGTTATCATGCGATATCTTGTAACGTGTGAACAGGTCAACGAGCATTTCCTCTAACTCTTCCTGAACAAAATTAAAGTGCTCTTGAAAAGTCCATTCTTTAAGGACGGGCTTTTTATGCAGACTATATTTTTCAGTGAGGTATGTTAGGATTTCGTTTTCATCGACCATTAGAAAGGCGTCCATTCAATACGGTGTTCAGGTCGTGCAATCAGATTGTATTTATTCCGTGTTTCTTTAGCTATGATGCTAAAAACGATCATCGCCTGTGCGTAACCCACATAGGGGGCATATCGCCCTACGGCTGTCCCGATCTTGCTGGTCATACGGGTTTTCATAAAACCGACAGGCGTTTCTACTTGTCCAGCAAAACGCATATCTTTAAAGATCCTTCGAGAGGCTATAGAGGCTATGCTTGTCCCCCAGGTTGATTTCCCTAACCCTTTTTGTTTTGGTATCAGAGGCCAGCCAATGATGATCATCGCCGCGCTTTCTATGGTAAGCCCTTCATGCTTGGCAAACTCTTCTACAAAAATTATCCAAAACAATTCTTGAGCGGTGACATTGTCTATTCCGTGATAGTAATACGTGCCATTGAGTTCTTCGGTAGTATCCATTCTACTCATTCTCCACATCAAGTAATGGTTATCATCATACCACTTTCAACAATGAGTTTAAAACTGGTGCGCACTGGCATTCTGCTGGCGTTCCCAACGCATCAACAAGCGGTTGCTTACCTTAGGCAGCGGGTTGATTGTGGTCGCTGAAGTGCTGTTGCGCGTTGGCTTCTTCAATATCCAATAACCGCAGACTTCCCTAGTCACATGGGGGGCGCCAGAAGCCCCCCATGAATTACTTCATCGTTTTGGCATCGTTATTGGCATACACCTGATGGCGTTTGTGCATTTCCAGCGCGTCATTGTAGTTGTTATACAAAGTCTGATAGCGTTCCGCACAGTAAACGACCAGCAACGGCAACAATGCACAAAGGTATAGCGGGATAAATTGCGCAGTGTTCTGCAATGCCGCAAACACCAGGCAGATCGCAATAGCCCACAGCTGCGAAGCCAGCAGCCAGAGCAGACCACGTTGCCAACGCGTCAGCTTGCCGGTGAACGCCCAGGGAGCAGCAGGCACAGAGTGGGCGTCCAGCGTGCCATTGAGTAACTCCCCAAACAGCACATAACGTCGTGTCCGGCTGGCAAACGCCAGCATAAACAGCGTCACCGCCCCCACCAGGATCATAAACGCGACGATAAAAGCAGGATCGGCATAGCCGGGAACCAGGCTAAATGCGGGCTTACGGGCAATCGGCAAGACCAGGGCGAAATTAGTTAGCAGATTCAATAGCAAATCTTCGGCCACCAATCTTGACAAACGCCGCTGCCGAGGGCGATAGCTTTCGGGCTCACTGTAGGACTTCAAGGCCAGCAGGATATTGAACGGCGCTGATTTGCCTAACTGAACCACCATCAAGGCTGGCAGCACCAAGACACCAAGCAGCACAATCAAGGGATAATGCCAGTCTGGGCCGCACAGCCATATCAGTCCGCTCAGTGCCGCCGCCAGGCACAGTATGACCAAAGAAGCCCAGCCAGGCTGGTACAGCAATTTCGCCATCCCTGCTGTTTTACGCTCTTTATACTGGCCCGCGACCGCTTGCGGGTTTTTAAACACCCTCAAGGTCAATACGCTATACGCCCAGTAACCTTGACCATCGCGCATCATGCTCCAGACAATCGACAGACAGATCGCCCCCAATCCGGCAATCATCTCCGGCAGAGTAATGTCAATGACGTTGCGGATCAATGACGAGGTCAGAATAGCGGAGACCAATACCACGGGGATCACGGCTCCTCGCATGTATCTTTGGCTGAAAGTAGTCAATGTTGGCATCATATCGCCCTTACCCCGCATGCTTAACGCTGCTGCCAACGATATGGTAATAGTGTTGGATATGGTAATCCTCGTCAGCCCCGTAGTGCTCCGCCAACAGGTGGCTGAGGATTTTCTTGTTGCTGATCTCCAGGTAGCGGCGATATCCCATCAGGGCCCACCGATCCATACTTTCACGCCAGCGCACGGTATGGATAAGGTGCAACGCCAAATTTTCCTTGATCTGCGCCACGTCGTATTCCGCTTTGCCACTGCTGTTCATGATCAGCGGGCAAACCGGCGCAGAGAATGGCAGGTCGGCCAATGCCTGGCGCATCTGTGCCACCCCATCATGCATCAACGGTGTGTGCCAGGCGCCATTGACGCCCAACTTGATGGTATTTACCCCGTGGCGCGCCAGATGATTAACCAGGATTTTAACTGCGGTCAGTTCCCCTCCTACCACTTGCTGTCGGTGCCCGTTGTCACAGCACACGTTGAGTTCGGTTCCCAACCCAAGATTGTCGATCTGCTCGCGCAACGCATCATGGCTGTAGGGTTTGACCACATACATCGCCCCTTTGCGCTGTTCGGCCAGGTTTTGCATGATGGTCGCGCGCAGCGTGATCGCGCGGAACAGCGTTTCCAGATCCATCACCCCGGCGGCATACAGCGCGGTATATTCACCTGCGCTATGCCCGGCATAACCGCTTTCCAACACGGGAGTCCGTTCGCGTAACAACGTCAGCATGGCGGCGTTAACGGTGGTGACGGCCAACTGCTGATAAAGGGTTTTGGTCAGGCGTGTCATCGGCCCTTTCTGGCACAGTTTGCGTACATCCAGCCCGGAAACATCGCTGGCACAATCCCACACCGCCCTGGTGCCCGGTGAAACATCACAGACATCGCTGCCCATGCCGATCGCCGGGGATCCTTGTCCTGGGAAAATCATCATCCAACCGTCCGCGACGTGAGTTGCGGCCGGTGTATTACCAATTGATTCGCATACCTGCATAGATATTTCCTTTTTCTCCGAAGGTGCCAAACTCACTCTCTTTACTGCCGAAGCTGGCGGCAACGCCGGTGTAAGCCTCAATGTTGTTTTTGAGCGGCGTGCTCAGGTGCAGATTCAGCACGTTGCTGCCATCCACCAGGTTGACCATGCCGGAGACCGACCAGTCGATACTGCCGACCTGCTCTTTATTGGTGCGCGTATAGAGGGTGAGGTAGTGTTTGCCGAGCAGGTCGCCGCCCCGCCCAACGTTATCGGTTTCTGCCGCCATCATGCGGGAGTACTGCTGATAGGCGTTACGGATATCCGCCATGAACGATGGCGGTAGCGGTGGCAATGACTGCCCGTAACCCCCATTAACGAAGCGAATGGTGTCGACGTTGTCCTGCCACTCACTGCGGCTGTAGCCCTGGCTCTGACCATAATATTCCGCGCCGTATTCGCTTTGGTCGCCAGTGGTGTAACGCAGGCCAACGCCGATATCCGCTTGCACACCATTGGCGCGCATTTTGAACGGCTCCTGCACATTGGCAAGTTGGCGCATGGCACGTGCGCAAGCCATGTCCAGATGACGCCAGGTCTGCCCATGGGAAATCGCCCCCTCAACGCTGAGGATCAGCATATCCGTCAGGTTGCCACTAGTACCTAACGCCACGGTTTTCCGATCGCCAGCCAGTAGCGAAAAAGTCGGGTTGAACGCCTTGAGCCCGGTCGCGGTGTAACTGGCATAGTATCTGTCGGTACTGTTGGTACGCAGGATCGCGTCCCATTCCGAAGCGGCTTCCTGACGCTGGGTGTTGCGCTTGAGGCGCGGAAAGGCCGCTAACGTGAAGGTCCCTTCGTTGCGGTACCATGAACTGCTGATGCCATACGCCCCTTCATCGTAGAAGTTGCGCCCGCGCTCCCCCAGGCCAAACACTCGTACGCTACGCATATTGCTGCTGATATTGCGCAGCAGGTCGAGCGGCGCAACCGAGAACAGATAACCACTGGTTTTACGTACCTTACCGGCATCGATGTACCCACTGTCGCTGACCGCCCAACTGGCAGTAGCCTCGTTGAGTATGCCCAGCCCCTGGCGGCGTTGATCCTCCAGAACTCCCGGCTGACGTGCCTGGATAGCGTACTCACCGCTGGCCTGCGCCTTGACGCTGAGGGTTTCGGTCAACGTGCAGCGCGCCACGCCGGAAAGGTACAGATTGGCTATAGCGTTGTTACGAAATGCCGGGGCGTCAAACTGCCATAATGAGTCCGAGGAATGGGACGATATCCCCTCCATGCCCGCGTAACCGCGCTGGATAAGACAGTCAACCGCCCAACCGCTGCTACTATAGGCACCCACCAGCAGCAGAACCCCGCTCATCGGGGATCGCCTGCTCGCCATCAACCGTTCAACCTCAGCAGATACTCTTTCTGAAAGTTGCTTTCCGGCAACGATTCCAACCGGATGTCGCTGTAACGCATGGTGGTGTAGTTATCCTTGCGCAGCGCGTCTTCCACCACGATGGTAGTTGGCCGCATCTGGCCCAACACCTGCTGATAATCGCGATAGTACGAACGCTTGATCGGCACACCGTCGGCGGAAAGGAAATCGGCCCGGCTAGGGAAACCAGTGTCTTTTTCCACCCAGTAACCGATCGCTGGATAAGTGACATAGGGCCAACGGCGCTGTAACGAAAGTTTGTAGCAGATCGTCTGGCCACAGGCCTCTTCACCCACCAATCGGGAGATATAGGAGTAATCAAAGTCTGCGGCAACCACGTCACCGTTAGAGATCTGCCCCACCAGGCGTTGCTGGCGGGAAATGGGGATCGGCCGCCGCAGGTCTGGTGCGTAATACCACATTTTGTCCAGATCGGAGAGCAAGGCTTTACCTTTGTCACGTACCGGGGAGATAAAGCGCACCAGCGCACGCGCATCCCCTTTCTCTACCTGCTCCGAAGGCTTATAGAAGCGCATGGAAATATCCAGCACCTGCTGGTTCTCCGTGACATCACGCCCTCCCTTATGTTCCAGCAATGTCAGCGTATAGCGGAAAGGCCTGTCGGGTGCCCTCACTCTATCGGCACGACGGATAATCTCACGGGCCTGCAGATCCTCCTGGGTCAGGCTATTCAGTTGATGACGATCCAACGGATCTGCCGCCTGAGCCACAACCGACAGACCCAGTAAAATCAGGCATCCAGCTAATTGATATTTCATGGGAACGCTCCTTGTTGATGGGGCTATATATCCAGCATCATGCCAAGATCGGCAATCAGGGTGCTGCCACGTATCGCACTCGACTGGTCAGAGACCAGAAACGCAGTAATGTTGGCCACCTCTTCCGGCTCCACCTTCCAGCGGCGCGGTGCGTTATTCCAACGTTCGAACATTGCTGACCACAGTTCGTCCAGGTACGGCAACATATCGGTATTCACCACCCCGGCGCAGATGCCGTTGACCCGGATATTGCGGTCATACAGTTCCACCTCCAGGTAGCTCACTAGATTTTCCAGTGCCGATTTAGCGATGCCGAGCGGGTATTTTTCCAATACGCGCTGGCTGCCTAGACTGGAAATCACGCAGATCGTACCGCCCTGAGGCATCATCGGTACCACTTCCTGTACGCAGGCGGTGTTGCCGATCAGGTTGGTATTGAGCAATAGCTTCCAGTCGCTGCGCGTCATGTCCATAAAGGCTTTGAACGGCGCGGCGGCGGCATTCAGCACCAGATGATCGATATGCTCGATCCCCTGCTGTCTGAGCTTTTTCACCATTTCACTGATATCGCGCGGTTCGGCGATATCCGCTTTGGCCAAGGTCACCTTCACGCGGGTTTCTGCTGCCACAAAGCGTTGCAGGTTGGCCGCACTTTTCCCCTGATCCTTGCGGTAGTTGAGGATCAGGTCATAGCCCTCTTGCGCCAGTTTTTCGGCGATCGCCATACCAATGCCACGGCCTGCGCCGGTAATGAGTACGGTTTGTCCCTTTGACATGTCTCTTCTCTCCCTGAGGGTTTAAACAAAGCGGAATGCTTGCGCTATAACCAGTTTCGATGCCCGGCGTGCCGGGATAATGGACGCTATCAATGCGGTCACCAGCGGCAACGCACAGGAGAACCAGAACAGATTGAAGTCCTGATCCCACAGCACAAAGGCCAGATAGCCCTGGGTATAACCAGGCGAAGGCGGCATCGGTATGCCGTTGATATTGATCAGTGCAGCGATAAGCATGCCGAAGCTGACGCTCAGCGCCGAGCCAATAATGCCAATGATGATCCCTTCCAACACAAACAGGCGGCCAATATAGGATTGGTTTAGGCCCAGTGCGCGCAGCGTGGCGATTTCGCGCGTACGCTCAATGACATTCATCATCAAGGTGTTGCCGATCATGAACACCACGATGACGCTGACGATGGATTTGATAAACAGGAAGATCCCTTCAAACAGGTTCACCACCTGATGATAGAAAATGGCCAACTCATCCCAGGAACGCGCTTCCAGCTTGAGCTGATGCTGGTCAATGAGCTGGTTGATCCGCGCTAACACTTCTTCTGTTTGGTTGGTGTCCTGCAGCATGATGATGATTTTACTGACATCCTGGGTCTGCAACAGACGCTGGGCCGTTTGCAGCGGCATCTTGATCGCCGTATCGTCGTATTCTTTGATGCCGGATTGGAAGACGCCGCGCACCTGAGAAGACATGGCGTTTTGCCCACCTTGCGGGTTGACCACCAACATATCGACCCAGTCGCCATAGCCCGCCGACAAGGCATTAGCGATACCAGAACCCAGGGTGATGTCCTGCTGCTCAACCCGCGACAGGTCGCTACCAGAAATGATTTTATCCAGCGAGCCCAATACCAACGAGGTTAGAGGTTCGATCCCCACACCGGTAAAGAAGGTGGAAGCCCCCTTGTCATACTGGGAAATGATGCCGGTAAACGCCAGTTGCCCGGTAATGGTGGCGATCTTCGGGGCAATCACCGGATCGGCCTGTAGGAGCTGTTTCACCTCATCGTAATTATCGATGGTGTACTGCAGCGAATTGTTGGCCCCGCTGCTGAGGTAGCCTTGCTGATAAAGTTGAATATGCCCCAGGTTGGTACGGATGGTTTGTTCACGCAGCGCCCAGAACGAGTAATCGACAAACCCGCCAAAGATAAACACCGCCACCCCGCCCAGGGTGATCGCCAGTAGCGTCACCCCGGAACGACGGCGCTGGCGAAACAGGTTGAGGAAGGTATAACGGATATCGGTAGGTTTACGGATCGCCGTCACGATCACCACCAACAAGGCGTAAATGATAATCATGTTGGCAACCCAGAACAGGATATTCATCATAATGGCACCTCCGTCAGCGGCTGGATGATGGCGTTCAGTTCAGCAGGCGTCCATTCAGGTGCCGTGTGGTGCTCGGACAGCCGTTTCCCCTCTGCGCCCTGCTGTGCCAACGCCGCCCAGGCCGCCTTGGCATCGGCCACACGCTGGCAACTGGCCAGCGCATGCGCGGACATCAGCGTGATCATCGGTTTCAAATCAGCGGGCACCGCCGGGTTCTGCTGCAAATAATCCAGGTCTTTCAAGGCCACGACGCAACGGCCATGGCTGGCTGGAACAAATGCATCCATCCGCACACGCAGAAAGCGCATCTGCCAGTCGTTCTCTTCGCTTTCCGCCGCTTCATCTATGTAGAAAAAACCCAGTTTTGAGGTTTCTGCCGCACGCATATAATTCTTCTTGGCCAGAAAATCCGTGGCCATAAACAGTTGTGCGTAGCCATAAAACATTTTGGCAATGTGGCGATCCGGGTGCTGTTGATACAAGGCTTGCAACCGGCTGGCCGCACTGGTCAACGTGCTCATTGGCGCTTGAGAATTTACCTCCAGGATCGCCTGTAAGTTGGGGTTGTCCTGCGCTTCCTGCAAACCTGTGGCCTGCGACAGCCCACTGACCAACACCAATAAAGTGACAGCGTAACGCCTAAATGATAACAACATCATTTTCCAACTCCCCATCCCTGATTTCCAACACCCGTTTGGCCCGATCGCGCAGCGTCAATGAATGGGTGGAAATAACAAACGTGGTTTTCAGTTCCTGATTCATGGTAAGCAGCAGATCGACGATCTCCTGCCCGGTACGAGTATCCAGATTGCCCGTGGGTTCATCGGCAACGATCAAGCGTGGACGTTTCACTAGCGCACGGGCGATCGCCACGCGCTGCTGCTGCCCGCCGGAAAGCTCGCCGGGCGTGCGTTTGTAGTGCGCCGCCAACCCCACTTTTTCGATCATGTCCATCACCTGGTCCTGCGCCACGCGGCGGCTGAAGCCGTTAAGCATCAGTGGGTAATAAACGTTATCGAACACGCTCAGTACCGGCAGCAGGTTAAAGAACTGGAATACGAAGCCGATGGCATCAGCACGCAGGCAAGCGGCTTGTTGGTCATTGAGCGTGGAAAGGTCGTTACCCAGCAAATAGACATGGCCACTGGTGGGATAATCGATACCGCCCATCAGATTGAGCAACGTGCTTTTACCACTGCCGGACGGCCCACATAACGCGACAAACTCGCCGTCATGGATTTCGGTGGTAATCGATCCCAGCGCCACAATGGCACCCGGCCCTTTACCAAAGCGTTTGCCTGCCTGTTGCATCGACACCACAGGCAGAGGTTGTGCACTATGTAGGGTGGTCATGATGTTCCCCGATGATTTGACAGTAAGTGACAGGCTTGTGGTATCCAGTTCTCCAGCAACCAGGCTCCTCCCTCACCGTCGAGCACACTCAACAAGCTGTGCCCGGTGATATTGCTTTGCAGTAGGTACTGCCAGGCCAACGCCGGATTGATGCAGCCGCTGTCGCCGTAGAGTTCACTGAGCGAGACGCAAGCCAGATCGGCAGGCAACTGTTCAAACGCTTGCCGTTGCACGGCGCGAAATGACAGTGCCGGTGGTGTTACGCCCAACACGGCCTGGGTATCCCTAGCCAGATAACGCTTACAGTGGTCGGCCAACTGCAGCGCGCGCCGCTGGGTAGACCCCGACAAGGCTTGATAATCACTCAAATGCAGAGCAACGCCCTGGCCTGGTTGCTTCTTGAGGATCAGGCAACCGACCCGCTCAACGCTGAACTGACTGTTGGCGGGGATCGGCCCCCGTTTGCTGGATGAAGGAAAGTGTTCGGCCTCAGAGAAAACCAACACCGGGAAGCTGCGGAATTGGCCACAGATGATGACGTTATCGGCCATATTACTGTTCAGGCAGTCCTGCGCCATCCGCAACGCACTCAGCAAGCCGTTACGCTCACCGCGCAATTTGCAGGTGAAATCCTTGATGCCGTAATCCCGCACGATACCTTTGGGCAGAATATCGACGCTCAACGAGTCTCGCCAGCTGTTGACCCCTTCAAATACCGATGCTTCCCCCCAGGAATCACAATAAATCAACGCATTACGCTCATTGCGCAGGCGAAACTCCCCCTTGCTCCCCAACTGTGCCACCGCCTGAGCGCAGGCCGCACTCATGTCGTTCAGCCAGCCACGATAATTGGCTTTACGCAGCGCCTCTTCAGGCAGCATTTCACCGTCAATGCCGAAACGACGGAACAACCATTGGTCGCTGCCCGCTTTGGCATTGGCTTGTTTATGCAACCAGGCTTCCCATACGTTGTACCAGCTGGGAAAAAACCGGTGCATCGGCGTGCAGGGTTCCAGCAGGGAAAACCCCACCAGATTGATGGCCGCCGCCGGTATCACTTGTTTAACCGTGTTCATCAGCATCCTCTCTGTTCGCGGAGATCACCATGGCGATGGCCGAACCATCGAGCCCGATGCCAGACTTGAGGATGTGCTGCCGTTTCAGTGCCAACGGTGGGCTATCGGCATGAACATGAATTTGCAGACTGTCGTTAATCGGGTAACGCGTGGTCAACGCCAGCAGACGACGTTGTTGTAGCGCATCCGCCGCCAGCATCAGGTCCAGCAAACCACAGCAGCTCTCCATGTAACCGACCTGCCCCTTGTAACTGACTACCGGAACACCGCCTTTCCCCCAGACTTTTTGCAACGCCATAGCTTCTGCCTTGTCGCTGGCAATCACCCCATTGGCATGAGGGAAAACGCAGGCAATATCTTGCGCGGTGAGCCCGGCTTCCAGTAGTGCCCGCTCAAACGTCTGGGCAATAGTGCGGAAATCCGCCGTGAAGGAACTGCTGCCCCTGGCACCGCTGCTCTGGCAAAACACTGAGCTACGCAAATTGACAGGCGAAGTAAAGTTGCGTTGACGAGCGTGTTGCTCGCTTTCAACGATCAGCGCCACGACACCGTTGGTGGGTAGAATGCAGCTGTTATGGCTGCTAAACGGTTGTGAACCCTCTTCCCCCAGCATGTCCTGGCCACCCAGGAAGACAATGTCCTGCGTCAGCGTTTCAAACCAGCCAATGACCAGCACCAAATCAACCTCATTGGCAGCAATGGCCGAGTGGGCCAAATGGACCGCGGCTAAAGAAGAGTTGCTGGCGCAATAAAGCGAAACCGGTGGCCAACTGAGCTGATAGCTCTGCGTCAGTTGCCACGCCAGCCGATCCTGACCGTAACTCTTGGCATGCAGCCGTTTGATTTTTGGGAATAACCGCAGTTCTTCCTGGTCGTTGCGATCCTGATACCCCATAAAATCAGCAATGTCTGGCCGTTCACCATGGCCTACCAGATAAACCCGAACCCGCTTGCCCTGCAATTGATCCGTTGTCATCCCAGCTCCGGCAAGCGCCTGATTGATAACCGGCTGCAGGCGGGTCAACATCGTACCGGCCGGCAGAGGGTCAGCAACATGGTGCGGGTTGCAACTCAAACGCAGATCCTGCCATTCGCTTTCGGTGGCGAACCAGGGCTGTGTGCTGGCCAACCTGCTTTCGCTCAGCCCGTTGATCAGCGCCGGAAAATCCGGCGCATAAGCACTGGTGACGCCCCAACCACTCAGGACGGCATTCTGGATCACGCCATACTCCTCAGCACCACGGCATAGTGATTACCGCCTTCCGTTGCACCCAGCACCAGAGCGTTACGGACGGTTTTCTTCAGCGGTTGGGTGACAAAGGCGATATCCTCCGCACAGAAGTTTTCGGTGTAAGGGATCGGCAGGATTTCACCCCGCTTCATAATCTCCGTGACCACCGCGATATTGAGGATACCGACGCAGGACTCCACCAGACCAAACCAGGCGTTGTAGTTAACAAACGGCAGGTTACGGCGAGCTTCTCCGAAGGCGCTTCGGATCGCCCCAATCTCAACGGCATCACGGGCGGCGGTACCATCACTGGTGCCACAGATCAGATCCACCTCTTCCGGTGCCATGTTGGCTTCGTGCAATGCCTGACGAATGGCCACCGCCATGGACTCGATGCGGGCTGGCATATCATCCTTGGCAAAGTAACAGCCATCGCTGGATTTGCCATAGCCGACAATCTCGGCGTGAATGTGGGCCCCACGATCCTGTGCATGCTGTAAATCTTCAATCAGCAGCATGCCCGCACCTTCACCTGGGATATAGCCTGTGCCGTCCTTGCTGTAGATCTGGAAATCAGCCGGGTCGCGTGTCAGCAGCAGATCGCTGTTCAGTGCCTGCAGGCAGATGACGAAGGTGTTCATATTTTCATCCGCCCCCCCTACAATCATCTGCGTTTGCAGATCCTGGCGGACCAACTCGTAGCCGTAAGTCAAAGCACCCAATCCGGCATTGATACCTGTGGCCAGCGAGGTGTTATAGCCCTTGATCCCTTCGGAAATAGAACAGAACGTCGAAATGGCATTCATCAGCGCACCTGGAAACTCGGAGGTCCGCACTTTGGTTGGGTCTGGGAACAGGCTTTGCAGGTAACGATCCACCGTCGAATGCGGCCCTTTGGACATGCCAAGGATCATGCCAATCGTCTGGCCATCCCGTTTGATCTTACGCCCGGCGTCGTTCATGGCTTGGGTAAGAGCCAGTAACGCAAAGGTACTGATGGTATTGGCTTTACGCGGATCAAAGCGGCGTAGTGTCTTACGGGCATCCAACCCTTGCACCTGATGCACCCCGCCCGGTTTGTTCAGCTCGTATTCCACATCCTGTGCGCCGAAGCGGTTACTCATGTAGTTAGCCACACCCTGGTTTTTCAGCATGACATTGAGTAATTCACGAAATCCATGGCGCGTATCGTCATCGAGCTCCGGTGAGAAAAGTTGTGACAGTGGCTCCTGCGCCCACATTTTTTCCAGCATGGTTTGCAAGGTGTGGCCCACGGAGCTGACCGCCCCCATGCCGGTGATCGCGACGCGTTTGGGTTGATAATGCGTTACCGGACTCTGCTCTGGCTTGACGCTGGCAATCACACAGCAGTTGTTACCGCCAAAGGCATAGTTGTTCTTCATGAACATCTTGACTTCGGCTTCCTGGAACTCGTTGGGCACGTAGTTGAGATCGCAGTTTGCGCGCGGCGTAGTGAAGTTGAGCGTTGGCAGGATCTTGTTTTCCGGCAAGGTAAGGAAGCAGGCGGTCAGCTCAATGATCCCGGCGGCGCCGATGTTGTGTCCCACATAAGCCTTGGTTGAACTCACCGGAATAGCCATGATATTCGGGAAGACCTTCTTCATGGCCAGCGTTTCGCAGCGATCGTTAGCGTCCGTGCCGGTACCGTGGGCGTTGATATAATCAATATCCTGCGGCCCGATCTCGGCATTCTGCATCGCATGGCGCATCACCTGTACCGCCCCTTCGGCCCGTGGGTCTGGGGCTGTCTCGTGATAGGCATCGCAAGAGGTGGCGTAAGAGACCATCTCACCATAGATCGTCGCGCCACGAGCGACGGCATGTTCGTATTCCTCCAGCAACAAAGCGCCAGCACCTTCGCCAACCGACATCCCTGGGGCACCGGAGAACGGGCTGGACGGCGTACGTTTCATGGCATGGAGCGCGTAAAATCCGGCAAAGGTCGGCAGATAGACAGGCTCGGTGCCAACTACCAGCACCGTGGCATTCTTGCCGTTCTGGATCAGGTCATAACCTATCCCCATCGCATTGGTACTGGCCGTACAGGCGGTAGCGACCAGTTCAAAGCCCCCTTTCAATCCCAGCAGTGAAGAGACAATGGCGCTACAGGAAGAAAAACTGCCGGAGATCATGGCCTTCTTCAACGAGAAGCGCTCCGTCTGGCGTTCGATCAATGGCATAAAGGGCTCGGTACCGGCAGAGGAAACGCCGATGATCAGCCCGGTTTTATCCCGTAGTTCTCCGCGTGGTAACTGCCCTTGCTGCAAAGCCTCATGGCCAACCTTATAGGCCCACAATGAAGCATTATCCAATGAGGCAACGGTATCAGCAGGGAGATCGGGCCAACTCAGAGGCTGTAATACCTCGGAGGCGTTCGCATCCTCGAACCATTCCAGGTACTTTTTGCTGGGCTTGATCCCGCAGGTTTTATTCAGCAGTGCCTGTTTGAACTCGGCAGCGTTAGTGGCAATGGAAGAGAGGTGACCCATACCGGTGATCACCACTCGTTTACGCGTGACTGTCATAGTGTCTTCCGTGTCAGCAAACCAGAAATCAAATGTGAGTGCGCCATGCTGCCATGGCGCAAAATAACGTGATGTTTTAGGGGGTGTTCGGCTTACTCGTTCTCTTCCCTCAGCTTTTGCCATTCAAGCTGTTGCAGTAGATTGCGTGGGCGCGAGCTGTCGACATAACTGTGTTCAGAAGGATTAATCAGGAAGCTGTAGTTACGCGCGAAAGGCACCGCCGACGTAGTCACCGCCACCGGGCCATTAGCCGTTACTACGTGATAGCCATCAATGTCTGCCCAAGCCCAGGCATCGGTCAGGAACAAACGGCCCACACAGGCTTGCAGGTCTGCCGAGTAATCGCAGACGATCACTTCACCGATGCAGTTACCGTCAAACATCACTTTGTCGCCACGCTGCGGGATGGCGTCCGGTTTCCCTGCAATGCTCATCCCCACGATGCGGTGGCTGCAGCCCTGCTCTACGCGTTCGCTCAAACTCGCCAGGCCGGTGAAGGCTTCTTTGTCGTAACGCACTGCCCACTGCATTTGCAAAGCAATCGGGCAGCCAGTGTATGAATTGAACATGCCAGGTTCCCAGCAAGGGTTTTCCAGGCGTACTTTCCGCTGGTAGTTCAGCCCGCCGGTACGCATGTCGTACCTTTCGCCAGCCTCCAGCATCTGGGTCCAAACATCGGCCAGCAGATCCTGTGGCCCCATCAGTTTGTAAGAGTACTCGCCGTGTTTGCCGCTGCGCAGCAGGATCAGATCGTCCTCAACGTGCATGTGTTCCTGGTATGGCAGGCCAATCACGTCCATCCCATAAACTTCGGCCAACAGCTCCCAGGCATATGGCCCTTCGAAGTGCAACATGCCCCACTCTGGCGTCAGCGATTCGATCGAGTCGATATCCTCAAACTCGTCTTCATTGCCTGCCAGCTTGGCACGCAGCATCTCGCACAGCGTTTCACCGCTGACCCACTCCGACAGCAACAGAAAACGTTCGTCATCACAGGCGATATACAGGTCGGTAATGATATTGCCTGCTTCATCGAGGATCAGGCTGTACATGGCTTGCTCATCACGGATCGATGAAACATCGCCGGAAACCAGCTGGTTGAGCAACGACCAGGCGCTGTCACCGTTGATGGCCGCGATGCCAAAATGGGAGTAGTCGGACAGCAGAATGTGTTGACGTACCGCCTTGTGCTCCTCCTCCGCAGCAAAATAACTCAGGGGAATAGCAACGCCGTTACGCTCCCCCATTACCGCCCCATTCTGCTGATGAATGTCAGTGAGTTTGGTCATTCCTTGTCCGCTCCTGTTGCTGATCCGTTGGTGGTTTCCCCCTGCTTGGCGATAACAAACGAAGTCAGGGTGTTGACGCTACGCATGTAGGAAGGATCGTCACCTTCTGTCACACGGATGCCGAAAATTTCATCCAGCAACACGACGACCTCGGTGGCATCCACCGAATCCAGCTTCAACCCGCTACCAAACAGCGGTGTGTCATCGTCAATCTGATTGACTCTCTGATAGAGGTTCAGGCGTTCTATTAGCCCCGTTTTGATTTTCTCCAGCACAGACTTGCGCTGTTCAATCCTTTCAATAAGCGCGATGTTGCTCATAGCGGCATTACTCCCTGTTAGTTAAACGTACATACCTTTGCCTTCAGCCAGAATGCGATCGGTACGAAAATTGACGATCCGCCCGACGCACGCCACATTCCGGCCAACCCGCGCCTCCACTTCGTAGTGGTGGAACCCGTTCATATCGGCGAACGCCAGGCGGCTGTTGACTTCAATGGTGTCGCCCGGCGCGACCATGCTTTTGTACTTGACGTCCTGAGAGGCCAGCACGCCTAACACGCGCGCCCGCTCAGCTATCACTCGTGCCGTGCCCTCTGGCGTCTGCAACGCCCGTGATACCTCATCAAATTTCTTCAACGGTTGCTGGGTTTCACGCTCATGCAACTGGCAGAAATCGTTCAGCAAACTCAGATATTCACTAGACTGGCCGAAGATCTCGGCGATCATCACGCCAGGCATTACCGGGTTGTCTGGAAAATGTCCCGGAATATAGGATTCATTAAAGGTGACGTGCTTGATCACGGTAATCGAGCCCCTTTCTCCCGGTGAAAAGTCCACGATGCGGTCAACCATAAATATCGGTGCACGCCAGGACCCCATTTTCAGCAGCAGATTGGGCTGGACTAAGCTCTTGTTATAATTAGCCATATAACATTCCTGTCGGTTAACGCATCACCAGGCCGCCATCGGCCACCAAAGTCTGACCAACGATATAGCTGGATGCGTCTGAACTTAAGAAAGCCACCACGTTGGCGATCTCGTCGACACGACCAAGACGTTTCAACGGAATAGCGGACATGACGTTGCGCACGATCTGGCGCGGCACTTTTTTCACCATTCTGGATTCAATCATCCCCGGTGCCACGGCATTGACGCGGATCCCCTTCGAGGCCATTTCGCTGGCCAAGGTGCGGGTAAGGCCAATAATGCCGGCCTTGGCAGCGCTATAATTGCTCTGGCCAAAGCTGGAGGTGATACCGGATATCGAAGATATATTCACCACCGTTGAATTGCGGGCATGGCGCAATAATGGCAACAGCCGTTTGGTCATAGTGAAGGTGCCGTACAGATTGACCTTGATAACCTGATCAAACTCTTCATACGTCAGCGCGGAAAATACGTTGTCTTTGTAGATCCCGGCATTATTAATCAGCACATGTACCTCATGAGCCTGTTTCTCGAGCTCATCGGCCAGTCTGGAAGCCTCACTAACATCGGCAACATTGCACTGCAGGATATGCAGATTATCACCTTGCGGATGAGAGATTTTTAATTTTTCCAGACCGCTATTGTCATGATGGTAAATAGCGAAAACCTTAGCCTGTTGCTCAAGATATTTCTCGCAAATAGCCAAGCCAATATCACCACTCGCGCCGGTGACAACCACATTTTTACCCCCGATATCGGGATAGTGAAACATAGATATTCCCTTATTTTATAATTAACCCAATGCCGCTGCGGCAATGGCATGTGACTGACAGTGAGAAATGCTCAGCGTGGCATGAGTCAATTTTTTTTCCTGCATCAATCTCGCAAATTCACCGCTAAAGAAATAATAAGGGCAGCCCAACTCATCGTGTCTGATTTCGATGTTGTGGAACAGGATCCCCAGGCGGAACCCGGTACCAAGAGCCTTCACGGCAGCTTCTTTGGCTGCCCAGAAGCCAGCCAGTCGTTCGACATTGTCGGCCAAATCCCCCAGTACCTGCTGCTCTGCCGGGGTTAACAAACGCTGTGCCAGCCGATTGCCACTTCGCATTAATGCGGTGTTTACCCGTGCGATCTCAATAATATCCACACCAAGATTCATCCTTTCTGACTCCCATCGTCAAATCCATTGAAGCAGCTTCGTGTGAAAGTGACATAATACGCAGATACAATATGGCAATGATGTCAGAACCTATAACACAATAAAATTGCAATAGGGAATTGTCTGCATTGCTTAAAGAGAATGTTATCGCGAAATGTTTAAAATAATCAATAAAGCCTCAGTAAAAAATATCATCAACAAATAAAATAGAGCATTATTCTAATTTTGAAGCATAAATACAGAATAAAAACCCATAACGCCATTCTAGCTGGTCATATATATCATTTTTTTATTAATTAAACGGGATTTATTTTTGCAAGAACAATCCCACCGATTAGGATTATTCAAAATAACAACAGATTTAATTCAGGTTAATTCGAGAAATAACCTGAATTAAAGTATTTTACTTTTCATCCTATTTAAAAAATGGCCATTATTAAAAGCTCACCCTCTCTAATTTATCTTGGTGATCGATAAATGTCGGAGGATTTCTCATCATGTCCTGCATTGAGTTGACGCATGATTATTAAACAGGAAGCGTTTACAACCATAATGCACCGCTAAAATTCAAATTCAGCCCAAAAAGAACCACTGTCAAGCGAACATCACCTTTGGCAAGCCAGGGCTTCTGGAGGCGCAACCTTCCTTTCCGCTTCGCTACTCATTTTTTAATCAATAATCTCTTCGGCTTAGCAGGCCAGTCTGTTACTCTGCCCGACAGAGATGGGGCCCTGGTTCACCAGCAGAATCGGCCACACTATGAAAACAGCCTAATCAGGCAGAAATATCAGACTTATCCATGTTAGTTTCGTAGTTTAACAAGTTGAACTGACCATACTCTGCGGTGCAGAATACGCGCAGATGAAATGGAGGTTCGAATGTACCAGATGGGAAATGTCATTAACCAGCAGATGGCGGCGATCTCGCCCCAGGTGCTGACGGTGTTGGAACAAAAGCTGGTAACGGCTAAAGAAAAGATCGCGCTGTGCCTTAACGGTATGGGTGCCTTGATCCTGCAAAAGACCCGCGACTACCTGCATCGCAATGACAACTCCCTCCGTTTCCGCCAGTTAGTCGGGCGCACTCCCCCCTTCGAATTGCGCTTTCTGGATGAAGCACTAGGTAAATTCAGCCCTGCATTGCTGACGATGGTGCTTGGCCACAAAGTGAAGCGCCTCACCCAGCTGTTTGTGAGCTTTTATGTGCTGGAAAAACAGGTCGCCGAGCGGCTGTTTTCCGTGGCCTCCGCGGTGGTATTTGGCCTGTTGGGCGAATATCTTCGCCAACGTTCTCTACAATCACCGTCGTTAAAAGGCTGGCTCGAGTGGCAGTTGCCGCAGATTGCCGCAGCCCAACCAACGGCGGTGCTCAACCAGTTGCCTGCGCTTATCCCAGCCGATCCGGCCGTTTCCCGCACCGGGTCGCTGGCGCCCCCCAAACGCCGTATCTGGCCGTGGCTAATGCTGGCGCTGCTATTGGTATCGCTGCTGTTCTCACTGCGCGGTTTTAGCGTGTTACAACCCATGCAGGCCAGCGGCCAGAGCGATGTGACCTACCGCCGGTTGGCCGATGGCAAGCAGCTTCTGTTGTCGCAGCGTAGCGTCGAGAACCTGCTGATCACCTATATTGAGAGCAATGCCCCCACTAGCGAAAAACGTTGGTTTACGCTGGATCGCCTGCAGTTTGACACCAACCGCACCGAGTTAACCCCTGCATCACAAGAACAGCTGAGGAACATCGTCGATATTCTGCGTGCTTATCCGGATGTGGAGATCCAACTGGGGGGCTATACCGATAAGTCGGCCAATGAACAGATGGACCGGCGTTTATCGCAAGATCGTGCCGATGCGGTACGCATGGCGTTGGTCAAAATGGGGATTGGGGAAAGCCGTATCAGCGCAGAAGGTTACGGCTCGGCTTACCCCTTGGTGCCTAACGATAGCGAAGCCAATCGTGTCAAAAACCGCAGAATCGATCTGCGGGTAGTTGAGAAGTAATGGCCACTCAGCCCTTGGCTACTGCCACCACCTTCAACGGCTGAGCATCCGGCAAGATATTCATATGCTCCAGCACCTGGGCCATAATCTTGCCAAATACCGGCCCCGCCACCGAGCCACCAAAGTGTTTGCCTGCCTTGGGGTTATTGACCATGACCACCAGGGCCACCTGCGGATCGCTGGCCGGTGCCACGCCTGCGGTGTAGTTGATATAGCCACCATCGTACTTGCCGTTTGGCCCCATCTTCTCAGCAGTACCCGTCTTGATCGCCAAGCGATAGCCAGGCACTGCGGCACTGAGGCCGCTGCCCCCAGGTAACGCATCGCTCTCCATCATGTGCACCACGGTTTTTACCACCTCTGCAGGCATGACTTGCTGCCCCATGACCGGCGGCGTGACTTTAGTGATGGAAAGCGGACGATAAACACCGAATGAACCAATGGTGGCATATTCGCGCACCATCTGCAGCGGAGTGACGCGCAAACCGTAACCAAAGGAGAAGGTCGCTCGTTCAATATCAGCCCAGCGCGCGCGGTGAGCGGGCAAATAGCCGCTACTTTCGTTACCAATCCCCAAATCGGTTGGCCGCCCAAGGCCAAAACTGCGATAAACGGCAGGCAATACCGTGGCAGGCAGAGCCAACGCAATATGCGAAACCGCAATATCGCTGGATTTTTGCAGCACGCCGGTAATGGTCAATTTCGACCAATGGCCTACGTCTTTGATCAGATGGCCGTTCACCGTATAAGGCGTAGTATCCAGCACGGTATCTGGCCGGATCAGCTTGTGATCCAATCCCACCATCACCACTACCGGTTTAACCGTCGAGCCAGGTTCAAAGCTGTCGCTGCTGCAGACATTGTGTATGTCTTTCACCGGCGTATTGGCGTAGTTGTTGGGGTTGAAGGAGGGATAGCTGGCCATGCCGAGGATTTCACCGGTATTCACCTTCACCAGCACCGCACAGCCGGAATCGGCCTGGTTGGCGATCACCCCATCGCGGATCTGGGAAAACAGCACGTACTGAATAAATTTGTCGATGCTTAACGTCACGTTCGGTGGCGGCACTGGATCTACGCTTTTGATCACGCCGATGACCGCACCACTGCCGTCTTTCTGATAGACACGCAGGCCGTTTTTACCCTGCAACAACGGGTTGAAACCCAGCTCAATCCCTTCCAGCCCCTGATTATCCTGCCCCACAATGCCAATCAGCCCGGCGGCGTCTTGCCCCATGGGATAGAAACGGCTGAAGTCCTGCTCGGTGCTAACGCCGGTCAGGTGCAGTTTGCTGATATAGGCCGCATTGTCATCCTCCACCTTGCGTGCCAGATAGACAAAGCGCTTACGGGCGTTGGCCTGGATCAGGTGCTGAACATCAGCAAGCGGCATTTGCAACACGTTAGCCAAACTCTGCCAGCGCTCGGTGCTGGTATCGGTTTGGGTATCGAGGATATGTTTGGGATCCAACACGATGTCTTTAGAAGAGACGCTGACCGCCAGCGCCGCATCGTTACGGTCGGTGATCATCGCTCGGTTGGTGGGCACCACCTGGGTACGAATGGAACGCTGATCAGCCTGATCGGCCAACTGTTGGTGTTCCAACAGCTGTAAATAGCCGACCCGGAACATCAAGAGAAAAAAGCAGACCAAAATGCCCGCACAAATCCAGCCAAAACGCGCCGTCGAGTAGTTTTTACCGTTTTTCTTGGTTGGAGGAGCCACTGTTAAGCCTACGTTTTTAAACTGATTATTTATCCGCTAAGTCTAACCTGAGTCAGGTTGCCAGAAGGTTGCAGTTTGTAAGAAAGTAAAAACAAACGCTTTTTTGTTACTTTAATTTTACAGCTATTTAAAACAGTCACTTAGTGAACATCATTGACTGAATGGCGATAGTTTGTGAAGCGCAATATTCTGGCATCTACCTTTATTCTGCCCCCCCTGTTCAACCAACAGGAGTTCAGCCGCTATGCGCTGAACTACTTGGTGTTCGGCAATGCGTTCCTAGAACTACGTAAAAATCAACTTGGTGAACCGATATGCCTACAGTGCTCACCAGCTAAATACACCCGCCGGGGAGTGGAACCCGATACCTATTTACCTATTGGTCTGTGCAGGACAGGAAGGAGGCGCACCAATTCGCAGCAGGCAGCATGTTTCATCTGATTGAACCGGATGATGAGTTGCCAAATGAATAAATAACATTAGAGGAAAAAATTTCTTAACCATGGGGATAGCTAAGCCCCGCATTCGCGGGGGCTTAATTGACAATTAAACATATTCATGCTCATGAAAGAACATAGGATCCCCATTATTTTCACCTATCGTTGTTAAAATAGGTTGTAACTCTTCATATGTACATCCAAATTGCCAACATACAAGAATCCTTTTATCGTTTGGATATGCTTTATATGATTGAGTTCTATGTATTGTTGCTGTTCCATCAAAAAGAATAGCCTCACCTTCTTTATATTGATGTACTATTGAAAGCTCATCATAATTATCATAGTCATCACGGTGGGCTGATGTTGTTTCTAAACCGCCAAAGTATGGTTGGAATGGGAAAAGAGGCGTTAAAAGAGTCCCGCTCTCATTAACACCTAACTTTTCATGGTAAAAATCAGAATGCCATCTTCCTGTAGGATAACTACCAACCGTTTCAATAATATTAGCCTGTACCACTCGCATATTGCCGCGATCATTTCCAATGATATCACGACTTAGTGCTAGCTCACAACCATCAAGGACATCACGGAAAATTTTAATTGCCTCTGGCGACTTGGCGAAATACCATCTCATGCTAACTGAATTAAACTCTTCGCTATAATCCTCATGCGCTTTTATGCCAATATCCACTTTAGCTTCCAAAGAGTCTCGCATGATGTCTAAATATAGTTTTCTTATAGGCTCTAGGGCATCAAATGAAAAAGCCAATTTTGTAACACCATTAGTTAGAAATTCACTTTTTTTTGACATAATTAGTCCTTATTAAAGGCCCTCGATGTTTAAGAGCCTTGTGATAGCTTTATAGATTATGCAAACGCCATATTAAAACGAGCTTCGGAAACCATACGAACTGGCTTGGTTTCTGCTGCTTTACCCACAATACGATTTGTTTGCATTTGATCTGTCCTTTATGATGAGTATTGATATTAACTAGTGCATTAATGCACCTACTGACAACACCTGATGTACATAAGGCATTGAATTTACTTGATACTTTTATTTACTTTTTTTGGTAAACAACTTTCGCAGTAAAATACGTTGACAAAACAATTGAGACAATAGCGAAAACAAACAGAAAATCATGAGAGAAACTATAAATTAATGTGCCTACTGATGGACCTAAAACATAGCCAAAAGCGGATGCACCGAAAAGGAAACCAGCAACGCCACTTTGCTCGTCATGATTTACCGCCAACGATGCTGCTGACTGTATTGATGGAATCATCATTCCAAATCCCATACCTAGCATTCCGGCAGATATGTTAACTATAACAATAGAGCTGTTAGAAAACATTATGCCGCTAAAACCCAAAACGCATGAAACACACCCTGGCAATAAAAGAGACTTCACAGATGGTTTAAATACCTGAATGTATCCTAATTGAACAACAACCATAACAATAGCCATTATGGATACTGTAACCCCTGTTTTAGCGACAGTTTCTTTTGGGTCTAAAGAGAATATATCTTGTATGTAAAATGATATTGTTTGTTGGAATGCGGAAAATGCAATGTATATACATGCTACACCAATGAAAATTGGTAGTACTCTTGCATCTGTTAATTTAATGCTTGTATTGTTCTCTTTCATCATCGATGGTGTAGACTCACTTGGCGCAAGGACAATGAAGCCTAAAACAGTCCCAATACAAGAAATTGCAGCAGCAACATAAATTGGCAGTAGTAATGAAAATGTACCTAATGATGATCCTAATAGTGGACCAACTACAGAGCCAATGCCATATGCTGAAGCAATTAGTGCCATTCCAGCACCTCGATTGGTCCGATTTGTGTTTTCTGCAATATAGGTCATAGCCGAGGGATGAATCCCCGCAGTTAGAGCACCTGTAATGCATCTTATTATTAGCAGGAAAATAAATGCCCCAGCAACACTAAGATAATGATTTAAACTAAATTTCAGCACGAACGCTAAAAGTAATGTTCCAATGGTATAAAAAATCATTCCTGCTAAATATGAATTCCTGCTACCAAACGCTCCTATCAACTTCCCCCACACACCAGAGCACAAAGTTATGACTAAAGCTGCAATCGTTACAATCAAACCTACATTAAACTCTGTTAGACCAATTTCTCTACTTGCAGGACCAAGGATCGTATAAAGTAGAGTTTGTCCAATACCTACACACACTAAACCTATCACAAGTGTTATGTGGTGTATTAGCCCCGTTTCTTTCTTGCTTTCAGATACATTTATATTAGTTTGGCTCATTAGTTTTGACGTTCTACATGTAGAAGTGAATGTTTAGTTAATGATAAGAAAATGTTAAAAATTATTGTGATTTGAGATTATATGATTAGCGAAACAATTCAATAGTTTTTTAAACACTCAATAGAAAATGAAATTTACCTCTAAAAAAAAGTAAAATAAGAATAACTAAAGAATAATAAACCAAAAAGATAACAATAAATGGATTTTAATTTTTACTTTTAGTGATTTTGAAAACTTTAGTCTGATAGTGGTTTTTATCACACTGATATTTATTGATATTTTTTTAAGGCGAACTAATCATTAGGAATGTTTACGCTAATTTTAGTGATTAATCTTATATAAACAGGTCAATGTAAATGGCGTTTTCCCCAAAATGGGCTATACGTTTTTAGGTTTGTTGTATACAAATTACTACTAACAGTTGTTTCTTATGCTCGATACTAGACGTATGGACATAACCTCATTTGTAGTCGTTGGGCGCAATGCTATCCCCGCCTCGCCTGCCCGCTTCATGTGTCGCTTTTCATGCAGATAGGCAAAGCCCGTATTCCCTCCCCCCTTGCCACCTTAACAACCAGTTATAAATAAATTATTGATTTTATTATTGTAGTGAGAAAATCGCTTTTAATGTTGCACATCGTCACTGTCGCCCAGCAACGTCTGGCTACCGTCGCTATCCCTCGGCGCTGGCGCATTGGCCGGGTCGAAAATGTGGTCCAGGATTGCCCTGGCCGTTGGCCCTGCAACGACACCATCCCCACCCCCGTTTTCCAGAATGAGTGCCATCGCCACCCGCGGGTTTTTATACGGCGCAAACAGGGTGTAGAAAATATGGTCACGCAGGCGTACCGGGATCATTTTGGCATTGTAAGTCTGGTTTTCTTTCAGGCTGAAAACCTGTGAGGTCCCCGATTTGGCCGCTATCTGGTAGGGCGCGGTATGGAACAGCTTATACCCGGTGCCGTTAGGCAGGTTCGCCATGCCATACATACCGTTGCGCACAATTCCCCAATACGGCGATTTGGCCTCGCCAATCTGCACGGCCTGCTCTGGTGGCCGGTAGCGTTCGACTTCCCGGCCCCGTTTCATCGAATACAACAGATGCGGCGTTTTCACCCTGCCGCTGTTGATCAGCGTGGTCAGCGCTTTCACCATCTGGATCGGCGTAGCGATCCAATACCCCTGGCCAATACCCACCGAGACGGTATCACCTTGGTACCAGCCTTTCTTGTGTACCCGTTGCTTCCATTCCCTGCTCGGCAGCACGCCGCGATATTCCTCGTTCAGATCGATTCCCGTCGGTTGGCCATAGCCAAACTGGCTGAGCCACTGGTGGATCCGGTCGATCCCCATCTCATAGGCGACCTGATAGAAGAAGGTGTCGGCCGACTCCTCGATCGCCTTGGTGACGTTCAGCAGGCCGTGCCCGGTTTTCAACCAGTCGCGATAGCGGCGCTGCGTTCCCGGCAAGGTCCAGGTGGGTGCGCCAAAGAAAGTGGTGGTTGGGGTAATGACACCGGCAAACAGTGCCGATACCGCCATATATGGTTTTACCGTTGATGCAGGCGGGTATAACCCCTGCGTCACGCGGTTAATCAGCGGTAAATCCGGGTTACTGAGTAGCGACTTATAAGCCTGATAGCCAATACCTTTGACGAACGGGTTGGGATCGTAGCTAGGGCTGGAGACCATCGCCAGAATACCTCCGTCACGCGGATCGGCAACCACCACCGCCGCCCGTTGCCCTTTGAGCAAGCCTTCAATGTACTGTTGCAGGTGCAGATCCAGCGTCAGATAGATATCTTTGCCCGCCTGAGGCGGTTGTTCCTTCAGCAGGCGAACGATACGCCCGTGGTTATCCACTTCCACTTCCTGATAACCAGTGGTGCCGTGTAGCTCTTTCTCGTAATAGGCTTCCAGTCCCTGCTTGCCAATATTGTGGTCGGCCGCATAGTTTTGCGCCAGGCCCTGCTGCTCCAGCTTTTTAACGTCGTTATCGTTAATGCGGGAGACATACCCCACCACATGAGCCAACTGTGCCCCGTAAGGATATTGCCGCTGCTGGTAGGTCTCGATGGTCACTCCGTCAAAGCGATACTGGTTTACCGCAAAACGAGCCACCTCGGTTTCGCTAAGCCCGGTCTTAAGCGTAACTGGCTTATAGCGGCTATTGTGATGCATATCGTCACGGAAGGCGGCGATATCATCGGGCGTCAAATCTAAAATGGGCGTCAGGTTTTGCAACAGCGTTGCCATATCGGCAATCTTGCTGGGGGTCACTTCAATCTGATACAGCTGTATATTGCGCACCAACGGGATGCCGTTGCGATCGAAGATCAGGCCACGATGGGGGGCAATGGGCAGCATCTTGATGTCGTTTTGATTGGAGCGCGTTTGGTAAAACGCATGCTGTTTGATCTGCAACTGATACAGGTTCAAAACCAGCAAGCCAAAACAGGCGACGACCAGCACCATCGCCACGCAGGCACGGCGAATGAACAACGTTTCTTCGGCGGGATGGTCACGGAATGGATCTTGCAATTGGGCCATGCGCAGAGTCTTACCTGTTTGACTGGGCGAAAAGCCAGCAAGCATAGCGTTAATAATCCGGGGGCTACATTAAAAGGTTGCTAATGAGTTGGCATAAATGTTTCAACATATTGGAATGTTGCCAGGATTTGTCAGACAGGCCATAACGACTATTGAGACGCCAATTATTCCAATGCTACAATGTGACGCAGATCACACCAACAACCTAAACCACCGTCTATCCAATGCGCATTCTGCCCCAAGGTCTGATACCTGGAGCCAGCTGCGGCATTTGTAGCAAAGGATCACCTCCGATGAGTACCATAGCCACTGGCTTTATTATGATGCGCTGGGAATTACTGAGCGCAGTGATGATGTTTCTGGCCAGCCAACTGAATGTGTTGTGCCGCAAGGCCAGCCGTAACGGCATGGCGTTTGTGTTCAGCAGCCTCGGGTTGTTCACTAGCTGCTGGTTTGTGATGGGGCTGATGGGCATGTCCTTCAACCTGGCAGGCATTATGCAATTCTGGGCGTCATTTAAGGACGTCTTCATCGATGTCATGAGCCAGAACCCAACCGCCTTCCCTCTGCCATAACCGTTTTTCCAGTCTAGACGGGCGCAGCTATCGCGCCCCTTGTCGTAAGCGGGCTATGGGTCAACCAAGGCGAGCACGCATCAACCTTATCTTATATTGAGGGTGTACTCTTTGAACGGTTGCCTGAAGTGGACAATTCCGTGCGCATTTACCATTGCGTAAACCGTCAAAATTTTTTGTCCTTCGTAAATATCACCGCCATCGTCCACTTCCATCACAACTTCCAGGCAGTCCCCTTGCTGGTAACCTGTGGTTTTTAACAGCAGATCGGTCTCACTGTAAAACAGGGCTTCGGCGTTCCCCTCTTTGATTTCGAGAGGTGTTAAGTCAGCAGTGTTGACCCATACCATCTCATCAACTTTCCCCGTCAATCTAAAAACCGGCTTACAGTGAAACAAATCCCGATACACTCGCGGGTATATAGGCAATAACGTTGCCTGGTTGTCCGGGGTTATGGCTGGCCCATATTTGAACGGAACAATTCGCCCATGCCCCCGGATAGGCGACTCTTCGGCAAGTGCGGAGAAGGAAAGCATGACCGATAATAGAGTGCTGATGTAGTGACAGAATTTCAATGGTCGCTCTCCTTAGCGCACAGACCAAAACAATGCCGACTTGCTTAACCGCGCATCCAGGGAGTTAAGGTTACGCCGACCAGCAAGCCTTCCGGGCTTAGCAGACGGGTGACGCTCTGGCCCCACGGCTCCAGACGGTTGGCTACCAGCAGTTGATAGCCCTGATCCAGCAGCGTTTGGGTAGCCTTCGCCATATCTGCCACGTCAAACTCCATCCACGCCTGTGGCACCGGCAAATCTTGTGGCCATTGATCCTGGCCAAAGCAAGATTGGGCCGCCTGCGCCAGTGGCCACAGCGCAAAGTGCTTCACGCCCGCCAAGGCATCGTGCTCGGTCAGCAGATAGTCCTCATTCCCTTCCATTGGCTTTAGCGGCAACCCCAGCGCTTGCTGATAAAACGCGGCACTCTGGCTGGTGTTTTGGGTGATCGGGCCAAAACCCGCGACAAAAAGTACCTCAACACCACAAAATGGTTGTTCCATATCCTTTCTCCTCAGGGATTAACGGCTTTGCTGCCGCAGCCGTATCGGCGTATAGCCATAGAATGCCTTGAAACGGTGGCTGAAATGGCTGGCCGAGCTAAAGCCGCAGTCCAGCGCAATCTGGGTTAGCGGTATCAGCGTGTTGCGCAGTAATTTCTCCGCCTGCTGCAAACGCACCTGCATCACATATTGATGCGGCGCCTGCCCGGTGCTGTGTTTAAACATGCGGGCAAAATGAAACTCGCTCAATTCCGCCTGAGCGGCCAAGTCTGCCAGCACCAAGGGTTGATCGAGATGGTGATAGATAAACTCCTGCACCCGCTTCAGCACGGCCGGTGCCAGCCCACCACGCACGCTGGGCAGCCGCCATTGCAACTGGGTGTAGCGCTGAAGCATATGCGACATCAACAGCGTAGAGGCGCTGCTCAGTGCCAGTTGGTTGGCGCTATCTTGCCAATTGTGATTAAGTAAAAACTGGCGATACAGCAGCGTGATTTGCGGATCTTCCGCAAACGACAGCGGCTCTACGTTGATGGACGCCGGGCTGCGATCCCAGGTCTGCTCCACCAAATGGCGCAAATGCTGGTCGGTACAGTACAGATGCACAAAAGAGAGATTGCTGCGGACATCCCAGGTGGATTCGTAATGACGCGGCATGATGCAAAAACGATCCGGGCCGCCGCCGTTCTGCCACCCCCCTGGTACCTTCTGATAGCACTCATAACCATCCGCCACGTACAGGCTGAGGGTGTGGTGATCGGCACTTTCCTGGGTGATACGGTCGTTGCAGTTGGACCAGGCCGCAAGTTGCACGCCAGATCCCAGTTGCACGCTATTGTGCAACCGGGCTTTATGTTGGTGCAGTGTTTCAAATGCCAGGTATGCCATAGCTGCCCTATTCCTGTGATCCAAGCCGTTTCAGTTTAAAGAGTGCTGGCGCGGGATACCAGTTGTCACCGGGCGCTTTTAACAAAAAAAGCGCAAGAATATGCAATTGGCCGCAAAAGGCTGAAAGCGTTACGGCGCAAAAAGATGAATACTCCCGTCATCATTCACAGGAGAATTTATGAATACGCTGTTGTATCTTGCCGTGGTGCTGATTTGGGGCACCACCTGGATTGCGATTACCCTGCAACAAGGCACGGTGGCGATCCCCGTTTCGATCGGTTACCGCTTCCTGCTGGCTGCCGCCGTGATGTGGCTGGCCATGCTGGCGCTACGCCGTCTGCGGGCCATTAGCCTGCGGGACCACCTGTTCTGCATGTTGCAGGGCTGCTGTGTGTTTGGCTTTAACTTTTACTGTTTCTACCTGGCCGCAGCCTATATCAGCAGCGGGCTGGAATCGGTGATTTTCTCGATGGCGGTGTTGTTCAACGCGGTTAACAGCATGATTTTCTTCCGCCAACGCCCCAGCCCCAACCTGCTTCCTGCGGCGCTGTTAGGCATGATCGGCATCGTGGCGCTGTTTTGGCAAGATCTGATGGCGACCCAGATGGCGCCAGAATTGCTTAAAGGTATCGGCTTGAGCGCCCTGGGCACCTACGGTTTTTCGCTGGGGAACATGCTCAGCACACGCCATCAACGCCGTGGACTGGATATCCTTTCCACCAACACTTACGCCATGAGCTACGGCGCACTACTGATGTTTGCCATCGCACTGGCACAGGGCGCTTCATTGCAGCTCGAATTCACCACTCGCTATCTGGGTTCGCTGTTCTATCTGGCGATTTTTGGCACGGTGATCGCCTTTGCCGCCTATTTCACCCTGTTAGGCCGCATCGGCTCAGGGGCCGCCGCCTATAGCACCTTGCTGTTCCCGTTGGTGGCGCTGACGATCTCCACTCTGTATGAGGGTTACCAGTGGCATCTGAATGCGGTGATCGGCCTGTGTCTGATCCTGCTGGGCAACCTGGTGATGTTTTCCAAGCCGGGGAGGTTCAATCTATATCGATGGAAACGTGGAGTTCAGTGACCGTATTAAATATAAGTGTAGGGATACCGTTGCCCACTTAAGATAATCCATGAATTAACACAAAAATCATTGAGGTGTGAGGTAAACCACCTCAATGATTGCCCCACTATCACGAAAGATTACAGCCCATTGCAGTAGGATTCGTATTGACCTTGTTTACTCATACATATTAATGGCTTATTAGCTTCCTGCACCTGAAACCAAATTAACTTCATCAAAGCTTAAGACTTTCATTTAAAAACTCCTGTTGCTTGATAATAAATAAACATCACGATTGCTATGCCAGTAGAAATAGCCAAGGACTGAAATAACGGAGATGCGTTAAAGCTTCTCGCAATAGAACCTATGGCAACCCCAAGAAAAACACAAAAAAAGACAAATAGAATGTTTTTCATTACCCCCCTAAAATGTAAGTAATGAACCTATTTTTAAAATCACACTATTGATTTCAATGAATATTATAGAATAAGAGAGATTGTTCAGGCATTGTAAAAATGTCTGAAGGTGCTAACACCTACTCATTTCTCAAATGAGGTCATCACAGAATAACCTTCCAGAAACTGATAATGACTATCATTCTAAATTATTTATCAAGGTCAAGTAGTTTTTATTCGACAGTATATGCCTATTAATCATTCCTATAATGAAAACCGTTAAAACGATATGGTGATTTTATTAACAACAATCAAAGTAAGCAGCGGGAAATAAATCGATAGCCATGGTCTAAAGTAATACGGAAGAACCGTAATTGTGTTGGATTCCTCCCCCGCCTATGCCTGAGCCGATTTTACGATAAAAGGAGTGACGAAAGTCCGGCACCACATCGTCATTTATGTCGAAAAACTGTCGAAACATCATCAACCACCTTGCAACCTACTGTTATAAAAAATATTTCCTGGTTGGCATGTTTTATGTATTGCCATAGGCGGAGCATAAACCTTGCCATCCCCGAAAGCTTTTTAGCTGCGCTCAAAAGTTACAGGGGTAATCCGGGAGTTCACCATGAAAAAAATCACCACTGTCTGCCCTTACTGTGGCGCAGGCTGCAAACTGAAACTGGTAGTAGAAAATGGCAAAATCCTGCGTGCCGAAGCGGCAGACGGGGTAACCAATCAGGGGGAACTTTGCCTGAAAGGCTACTACGGCTGGGACTTCCTCAATGATACCAAACTGCTGACTCCGCGCCTTAATCAGCCGCTGATCCGCCGTGTGAAAGGTGGCAAATTTGAGGCTGTCAGTTGGGAGGAGGCTATTCGCTACACGGCACAGCGTCTGAAAGAGATCAAGCAGCAATATGGTGCGCGTGCCATCATGCATACCGGTTCATCGCGCGGGACGGGTAATGAAACCAACTATGTCATGCAGAAATTCGCCCGGGCGGTGATCGGTAATAATAATGTCGACTGTTGTGCCCGCGTTTGCCATGGCCCCTCCGTTGCAGGTTTGCAAGCGACTCTGGGTAACGGCGCGATGAGTAACTCTATCGGCGATATCGAAAACTCCAAGTGCCTGCTGATCATCGGCTACAACTGTGCAGACTCGCACCCTATCGTGGCTCGCCGAGTGTTGAAGGCCAAAGAGAAAGGTGCACAGATTATCGTATGCGACCCACGCCGCATCGAAACGGCGCGTATTGCCGATCTGCATTTACCAATCAACAACGGCTGTAATATGGCGCTGGTGAATGCCTTCGCTCACGTTTTGATTGAAGAAAACCTGTATGACCGCGATTACGTTGCCAACTATACCGAAGGTTTCGACGCCTATCGCCAGCAAGTGGCAGACTATTCTCCAGAAGCGGTGGAGCACCTAACAGGGGTCACTGCCCAGCAGATCCGCCAGGCAATGCGTATCTACGCCAGTGCCCCTTCCGCCACCATTATGTGGGGCATGGGCGTAACACAGTTTGGTCAGGCTGTCGACGTGGTGAAAGGCATTGCCAGCCTGGCACTGCTCACGGGTAATTTGGGGCGCGCCAACGTGGGGGTTGGGCCGGTTCGTGGACAAAATAACGTTCAGGGAGCCTGCGATATGGGGGTTCTGCCAAACGAATTCCCTGGTTATCAGGCCGTGACCGACGCCGCAGTACGAGCCAAATTTGCCGCGGCCTGGGGGATTGACGCTGCACAGATGGACGCCGAAGTAGGCTACCGTATCACCGAAATACCGCACCTGGCCCTTGAAGGTAAAGTCAAAGCCTACTACATCATGGGGGAAGACCCATTACAGACCGAGGCCGATCTGAGCCTGGTCCGTCGTGGGTTCGACGCGCTGGACTTTATTGTGGTGCAGGATATCTTTATGACCAAAACGGCCGAACAGGCCGATGTGATCTTACCTGCCACCTCATGGGGGGAGCATGGCGGAGTGTTCTCCTGTGCCGACCGTGGTTTCCAACGTTTTGAGAAAGCTCTCGAGCCGCAGTATAACGTCAAACGTGACTGGGAAATTATCAGCCTGTTGGCGAGTGAAATGGGTTACCCAATGCACTACGAAGATAACCAACAGATCTGGGACGAGATGCGCGAGCTGTGCCCACTGTTTTACGGAGCCACTTACGAAAAAATGGGTGAGCTCGGCCATGTGCAGTGGCCTTGTACCACCTTGGACAGCCAGGGGACACCTTACCTGTATCAGGGGAACCAATTCACGACCCCTTCCGGCAAAGGTCAATTGTTTGCTACAGCCTGGCGCGCTCCCGCAGAAATCCCTGATGAAAACTACCCTCTCGTGTTGTGTACCGTGCGCGAGGTCGGCCACTACTCATGCCGCTCAATGACCGGCAACTGTAAGGCACTACAAACGCTGGCGGATGAGCCTGGTTTTGTGCAGATCCATCCGCAAGACGCCGCTGAGCTGGGCATTGCCGACCAGCAACTGGTTTGGGTGGCCTCCCGCCGCGGCAAGGTGATTTCCCGAGCCAACTATAGCGAGAGGATTAATTTGGGCGCGGTTTATATGACCTACCAGTGGTGGATTGGCGCCTGTAATGAACTGACCCAGGATAACCTGGATCCGATCTCGAAAACGCCGGAAACCAAATACTGTGCGGTGAAGCTGGAAGCCATTGCCGATCAGCAATGGGCAGAAAACTATGCTCAGCAAAGTTACTGCACCATGAAGGCCCGCCTGCGCAGCGCCGTGGATGACTTGTTATTGCCGTTAGAAGCTTAGGTTAATTATCGGATTAACGCGGAAATCATTGAGGTGTGGTGTACAACCCCACCTCATTATTTACTTGGCCGTCATTGACCTTGTTGACTCATGCAAATTAATGGCTTATCAGGTCGACCAATCCATATTTCACGCACCAGAAAGCGATTTTAGTACCGCGCCCTTAGTGACTCCGGTGACTGAATTTCTGCGCTGATATTGTCACTTCATTCCGGTTGGACAAGTATCCGCGACGTTGTTAAGCCCTTCGGTTTGACGCTCGAAGCGGATCTTGTTGGCGGACGCGTCATGGTTAATAGTCAGCACATAGATACCGTCAAAATCATTCCCCGACCATTTGGTAACCTGTTGTGGGTTACCTCCCTCGGCGGTGATGATATTTTTTACCACCTGCACCAGATTGTGATGTTCCCAAGAGACATACACCACGGCATTGCGGAAACGATCGTCCAGCAGAGCCGCCTGCAAATCAGCAATGTCATCGGCGTGATACTGGATATTCACCGGCAGTGAGAGCCGAATGGCCGTTGGGGTGATGGTGGTCAATGCCCGCATGGAGCTGCCCAGCTTATTTTTCTTGGGGCCAGCGGCATAAATGGCCTCAGGCTTACCGAAGCGGGAAATCAAGACCTCCGGCAGTGCCAAGGCGCGGTTAAAACCTTTGCAGGTCAACTGACCACTGTTGTTGTCTGGCTTCTCACCGTGGCGAACGAAAACCAGGGTTTGCTCACTCCAGGCGGCCCCTGCCACGCTGGATAACAGTAACGCCAATATGCCGTTTTTAAACGCTTGCTTCATGGTTCTTTCCACCCATATTTGCCCTTAAGAACGCCGCCAGGTAAGGCCACGTGCTTGCAGGCCATTGTCGTGACTAATGAATTATTTGCATAGGTGTATGCATATTTGGCTACCTTATCATTGAATTGGCCCTGTAATACACTTCCTCCTGTTGGCCATAAGCACATCGGCCACCTGGTTGCTTCCTGAAAGCAGGCGTAATTTGACGGCGGAGACGAAATGAGCGAGAAATTTGACGGTAACGGTATTTTCCCCAAAGGGCCAAAAAATGACGCCTATGCGCAATATTTCACCGGCACCAGCTACCTGAACATGTTGACCGCTGAAGGGGTAGCCATTGGCAATGTGGTGTTTGAACCAGGCTGTCGGAATAACTGGCATATCCACCATCAGGGCGGCCAGATCCTACTGGTGACCGGGGGGGCGCGGCTGGTATCAGGAGTGGAATGAACCGGCTCGCCAACTTACCACCGGGGACGTGGTCAATATCCCGGCAGGCGCCAAACACTGGCACGGTGCAGCCCAGGATAGCTGGTTTGCGCATATTGCCGTGGCGGTCCCGGCCGAGGGTTCCTCCAATGAGTGGTTGGAACCGGTATCCGACGAGGATTACCGTCAACTGCCATGATAAAAAAGCCACCTGCCAAAACGGGTGGCTTGAGATTAATGAGCAAGAACGCAGCATGCGGCCCCTTTTAGAAAGTTAAGGCGTCACCCAATCACTAATCCCAGAACCGCACCGCCCGCCAGGATCCATAATGGATGAATACGTTTATTCATACTCAGCAGCGTCGCTAACACAATTAATATCGCCAATCGCCAGTTGGTCGCTGAAGCCTGGGCAATCAGCACGCCGCTCGCGGCAACCAATCCGACAGTGACCGGCACCAGCCCAACCTGCACGATACGCCGCCAGGGTTTATCTTTAAAACGCCGCCATGCGCCCATCACCAGGATGGTGACAATGGACGACGGCCCAAACTTGGCTACGGAGGAAACCAGCAGCCCGGCCCAGCCCGCGACGTGCCAACCAATCAGCGGCACGATCATCATATTCGGCCCCGGTGCCGCCTGTGCCATGGCGAACAGCGCGCTAAATTCCTGTGCGCTCATCCATTGATGCACCTCCACCACCTGGCGCTGCATTTCCGGCAGGATGCTAAAGCCGCCGCCAAACGCCATCAGCGAAAGCTCGGTAAAAATGATCGCCAGCGAGATTAACACCGCCATCATGAAGGTTTCCTCCACGCCAGCAGAATACTTAGCGGTGCCAGCACCAGCATGGTGGGCAGCAATGGCAAACGTAGCCAGGCAATCGCCACCAAAGCAATGGCGACAATCGCTAACGGCAACCATTTTCCCCACAGTGGCAGCAGCATTTTCAATGCGGTAGAGAGCAGTAAGCCCGCCGCAGCTGCGGCTAAACCGGCAAACACGTGCTGCACATGAGCATCGTCTTGGTAGCGGGCATAAATCACGCCTAGACCAACCACAATTGCCGTTGGGGCGCAGATCAGCCCGAGCAAGGCCGATAGCGCACCACGCAATCCGCGAAACTCCATCCCCACCGCCACCGACAAGTTTATGACGTTGCCACCCGGCAGGAACTGGCACAGTCCCAGCAGTTCGGTGAACTGTTCAGCGGTTAACCAGCGGCGTTGTTCCACCAACATACTGCGCGCCAGCGGCAGCACCCCGCCAAAGCCGATCAGGCCCAGCATCAGAAAGCCGGTAAACAGTTGAGTATTGCTCGGCGGCTCGGCGATCTCCTGGCCCTGTAGCACATTAGGATCTGACATGGCGTTTCCCACATTATCTCAGTTGTTATCTGGCATAATGCACGCGGCCAAGCCATGATGTCTAATGCATTTCAGAGCCATTATCGCTACGGTGTAGGCGCCGTAGAACAAGCTTAATCGTCCCGATCGACAATCCGCGTCAGGTGGATGACCAAGTACAGCAGCTCGTCGTTGGACATCTCCATTTCCAGCAGATTTTTCACATAGTCACGGATCACCAGTGCACAACGATAGGCATCTGGGTACTCTTTCGTCGCCTGCGAGAACAGGAAATCGTCTTTCGACTTCACCTGTTTGTTATCGATCATGCGTTGAATGAAAAACTGCATATGCAGCAGGAAACGCGAGTAATTGAGCGAATCTGTGGCGATATCGATGCGGAAATGGTATTTGATGATGTTGAAGATATCCTTCAGCATCTTCACCGCCAGCAGCGTGTGCTCCATGCTCTGTACGTCGGTCTGGCCATTGACCAGATGAAAGGCAATATTCCCCGCCTCTGCCTCCGGCAACAGGATATCCAAGCGCTCGTTGATCTGCGCCAGCGCCTGTAATGCTACGGCAAACTCCTGCGGATAAAAGCGTTTTACCTCATGCAACAGCCGGTTCTGTATGACGATGCCTTTACGGCAGCGCTCAATCGCAAAACTGAGATGGTCCACCAGGGTGAAAAAGATCTGTTCGTTGACCCGGCCGCCAAGCTGGCTGTTGGCCAGCCTGAGGATCATCTGCACCAGTTCAATATGCTGCTCCGGCGTGGCTTCTATCAGGCGCAGATGGTCGTGGCCGGTTTGACCATTCTGCACCACATAGACTTTTTCTATGCTGGCCGCAGCCAGCACATCTCCCACTTTGCTGTTAAACCCGATGCCCTTGCCCATCACGATAACTTCGCGGTTATCGCTGTCGGTGGACAGCACCAGGCTGTTATTGAGCACCTTGATGACTTTCATCATTAAACTGTGTTATCCACGTTGTTGGCCGTTCGAGGCAATCAGGCGCTGATACCAGGCGAAACTGTGCTTCTTGATACGCCGCAGATCGCGCAGATCCTGTTCACCACGGTTGACATAGATAAAACCGTAGCGCTTGGCGTAGCCCTGATGCGTGCTGACCAGATCGATCGCCGCCCACGGGCAGTAACCCAGCAGATCGACACCATCGTTAATCGCCAATTGCATCTGTTCGATATGCGCACGCATAAAATCGATGCGGTAATCATCATTGATGATATCCCCAGACAATAGCTGGTCCGGCGCGCCGATGCCATTTTCAGTAATTAAAATCGGCAGATGATAACGTTCATAAACCTTGCGCAGCGTCAGCCGCAAGCCCACGGGGTCGATCACCCAACCATAGGGCGTTTTGTCGACATACGGGTTTTCCGCTGCCCGATATACGCCCGGTTCACCCAGCATGATTTGCTGATCCCCCGCGCGAGCCGTAATATCCGAGGCATCACCACGGCTGGCTGCGATAGTGGCAGTGGAATAGTAGTTAATCGCCACATAATCCGGCCGCCCTTGCAGCAGTAGCTCCGCATCTCCGTCTTCAATCACAGGGGCAAGGCCACGATCCTGCAAATATCGCCAGGCCAACGCATTGTATCGGCCATGTACCGCGACATCCAGAAAGCTCCAGCAGCGCAGCGTTTCCCAGTTGTGGGCGGCGATGGCATCCAACGGGTGGCAGGTTTCCTGATACATGGAAGTGGTATTGATCGCCGGGCCGATTTTCCCCTTGGGGCAACGCTGATGGCACAAAGCCATGACCCGCGCCTGCGCCACCAGCATATGGTGGCTCTGTTGATAAAGCACTACCTTGGAAGGCAACTCGCCGCCCTTCGGCACACCGATGGCTCCTGGGTGCAGGATCATGGTGTTCTGCTCGTTGATGGTCAGCCAATATTTGACCTTATCGCCAAAGGCAGTGAACAGCACGTCCGCATACTCGACAAAGGCATCGATGGTCTGCCGATTGCTCCAACCGCCCTGTTGTTCCAGCACATAGGGCAGATCGAAATGGTAGAGTGTGACCACCGGTTCAATGCCGTGCTTGAGCAGTTCATCGATCAGGTCACGATAAAACGCCAGGCCAGGCTGATTCACCTCACCCGTGCCGTTGGGCAAAATGCGCGTCCAGGCTACGGAGAAACGGTACGCCTTCAGCCCTAATTCGGCGAACAGCTTAACGTCCTCACGAAAACGGTGGTAATGGTCGCTGGCCACCTTAAAATCCGCCGTCTCGGCGGGATGATCGAGCATATCAACAATGGAAGGACTTTTGCCGTCCTCGTCCCATGCCCCCTCAACCTGATAAGCCGAGGTTGAGGCCCCCCACAGGAAGCCTGGTGGAAAATCGTTCAGCTGTTGGTAAATCATACTTTTTGCTCCTGAATATTCAGCGCGACAATTTGCTCACCAAAGTTCACCGGGCCAGGCTGCCGACAGCTCAGGTGCGGATACTGCTCACTGTTGACCACCAGCACCGGGGTGATGATGTCGTAACCCAGCGCGGTAATCGCAGCAATATCAAAGCGTACCAGCTCATCACCGGTTTTCACCCGATCGCCCACCTGCAGTTGAGAGCTGAAATGCTCACCGTTGAGATTGACGGTATCGATGCCGATATGCATCAGCACTTCCATGCCGTTATCGGCCTTAATGCCTACGGCATGCTTCGAAGGCAGGAAGGTCACGATTTCCCCGTCCACGGGCGCGCGCAACACACCTTGTTCAGGCACAATCGCCACACCCTTGCCAAGTAACCCTTGTGAGAATACGTCGTCATTCACCTGTTCCAATGCCACCAGTTGGCCTGCCAACGGGCTGTGTAGCAACGCGTCATCAACAGACGGTGCGCTGTCTGTCACCGTTGACTCTTCTTCATCAACCGGATCTTCAAAGCCCAGGATCCAGGTCAAGGCAAAGGTCACGACGATAGCGATGACGCAGGTGATGAGGGCGTGCACGATATTCATCGGGTTTTCGCCGATAAAGGCCGGCAATGCCGCCAAGCCCGGCGAAACAAAGGCATAGCGCACCAAACCGCTGACACCCGCGTAGACACCGGCACAGCCACCGCCAATCATGGCCGCGATCAGCGGTTTACGCAGTTTCAGCGTGACGCCGTACAGTGAAGGCTCGGTGATCCCCAACAGCGCGGTGAAACCGGCGGATGAGGCCAACTGACGCAGATTTTTATTCTTGGTGCGGAACGCTACGCACAGGGTTGCCGCGCCCTGGGCGATGTTGGAAGCCAACATACCGGGGCCATTAATCATCTCAAAGCCGTTTTTACTCAACTGGCCGGTAGCAATAGGCGTCATTGCCCACGCCGTGCCGGTGATCACCAGGAACGGTTGCAGCCCGCCCATTAACATCGGGATCAGCCAACTGGCCTTGCCATCGATGATCGCCGCGCCGCTGGCTACCAGATCGTTGAGGAAAATACCGAACGGCCCCACCGCCACCAAGGCTAGCGGCGTGGTCACCAGCAGGATGATCATCGGTTTGGTGAAGAATTTAATCATGGTCGGCGAGACTTTTTCGGCAAAGCGCTCAATATAGGACATCAGCCACACCGTGAAGATGATCGGCAGCACCGAACCGGCATAATCGGCCAAACGCACCGGGATACCAATAAAATCGATTGGCGACCCGGCGGCCAGCATCTGGGCAAGATTTGGGTGCAGCAAGGCTCCCGCGATGGTCATGGCCAGAATAGGATTACACTCAAACTTGATTGAGGCGCCGTAGGCCAGCAGCACCGGCAGGAAAAAGAAGGCGGCATCGGCGATGGTATCCAGCAGATGGTAAGTTGGGCTGGCCGCGCTGATCGCCCCAGTTAACTTGAGGATCGCCAGCAGCGCCTTGATCATCCCCGCGCCGGTAATAGCCGGGATCACCGGCGTAAAGGTGGTCGAAATCACGCTGATAATCTGCGTAAAGACACCGCCCTTGGCCTTGTTTTTCGGCTGTCCGTCAGGTTTGCCCAACGGTTGGCCAATCGCTTTTTGCAACGCGCGGAAAGTCTGCTGCACGTTGTTGCCCACCACAATCTGGAACTGGCCACCGCGCTCGACTACGCTGATCACGCCGGGCAAAGCTTCAATCGCCTTCGCATCTACCCGACTGTCGTCGTTAAACTCCATCCGCAGGCGGGTGGCGCAATGCGTCAGCTTACTGACGTTACCCTTCCCCCCAACCAGTGCCAATATGTCCAAGCCCAACTTGTTATAATCCATAGGTTTTCCCCGGCAAAAAAAGCAAAAAAAAAGACCAAAATGAAAATGCTCCCCTTCGGCAGAAGAAGTGCATTTCTATTTTGGTCTTGCCTGCTTGCGCAGTAACACGCCATCATAAAAATGATTGAGTAGCTTATTAGGCTACGGCGCAAGTAATACCGCGGACGCGATCGCCAGGCAACCGGCAACGGCAAGCTTTGTGATTCGCATCACGATTAGCCGCAGGAAAACTCGCAAGCGATCCAACGAAAAATCATCAAACTCTCCCGCTACATACTGTAGCCATGCCCTTCAATAGGTTAAACTTCCCTACCTCGGCGAGTTACCTCTGCCGACCGTTGCGCTTGAATAACAATGAACCAAGGAAGTCTACATGCAACAAGGCTCTAAACTGCGGCCACCACCCATTGATGTGATCACCATTCAGTCGCAGGTGGTCTACGGTAGCGTGGGGAATGGCATTGCCTACCGCACGTTGTTGAAGAAGAACCTGGAGGTGTTGCAGGTACCGAGCGTGTTGTTTGGTTGCCCGCCCTATTACGGCGCGCCGCACGGGGGAGCGATCTCCAGCGAATGGTTCAGCGGTTTTCTGGAAGATCTGATCGCCCGTCAAGTCGTGTGCCGCGCGCGGGCCATCATTATCGGTTACCTGGGTGACGTGGCGCAGTGCCATATTCTGGCCGACTGGCTGCCACGGGTGATTGCCCTCAATCCAGGTATCAAGATCTATATCGATCCGGTGATGGGAGACTATGGCGAAGGGGTTTACGTCGATAAACGTCTGGTTGAAAGCTATCGCTCGCCATACCTCAATCTGGCCCATGGCCTGACGCCAAACGGATTCGAACTGGAGCAGCTGTGCGGCATGGCGCTGAGGACGCGTGAGCAAACCGAACAGGCTGCGCGGGCGCTACTCAAAGGTAATACGCAGTGGGTGCTGGTTACCAGTGCACCTGGCGTGGCAAACGGCGATCAAGAAGTTGGCCTGTTGCTGGTCACAGCAGACGAGGCGCAAAGCTTCACCCATGCCAAAATCGATTCGCCGGTAAAGGGCACGGGTGACATGTTCACCGCGCTGTTAATTGCTCATTTGCTGCAGGGGGAACCTTTCAGCAAGGCAGTGCCGACGGCGATCCATGAGGTGTGTGCGGTATTGGAAGATGCGGCGCGTCACGGTTGGCAGGAGATCGGCCACCTGCGGGCGTTGAAATAACGGCAGACGGCGCAGGTAGCCCCTGCGCCATGGCCACTCAACGCTTTTTCTTCTTGTTGAAATCCAATTCAAAAGCAAACACCGCGCTTTGAATTTTGCGTTCGGTCAGCATTCCCATCTTGAGAAAACGGCAGGACAGGCGCATGAAATGCTGCGTTTGGTCTTCATCAATATCGTGATCTTGATTCACGGCAATCAGTTCCATATTCACCTTGAACTTGCCGTAATCTCCCAAATCCAACTCAGCCTTATTGAACACCAGCCCCGGCTGCATATAGTCGGGTACCGCGCCATCAATACGCAAACCAACGCCACCCGGCGAAAGATCGTGGATACGCAGTTGGTAAGGGGTGCCATCGCTGTGTTCACCGTTACAGAAGAATTCACGCCAATAAGGCGTGGTGATACGTAACTGGCGGCGGCGCTGGATATAAACCAGTTGTTTCGGCAGGCACGCCTCGTAAACCGGCATGGCGTTATGCTCGGTCAGTTGCGCCTGGTCAACGGAGAATTCGATTTTTGCATCGTGGTTTTCAATCACAATGCTGAATTTCCCACCGGAGAGCTGCTCTGGAGCATCGCAATCAAAGACGATGTTATCAGCGCCAACGCTTAATAATTGGCCAATGAATTCGTGTTGTTGATTAACGACACGCAGCGGCGTTCTTTGCTTATAGATGTCGCGCAAGATTGCCAGAACTTCAAAACGCTCCTGCTTGATAAACCGTCCGTTATCAATATGTTCCACCCGTCACTCCCAGCATTGTCCATCGACGCTAACGCTTTCCTTACGCAATCATCACCGCCATCAATACTAAAGTCAAATTTCCCAGCGTTGCCATAATAATGGCAATAGTCGGCCAAAACGAGCCGCCCATGCTGCCTGGCCTGCACTATCCCCGATGAGATCTTGGCGGATCTCGATGCCAACATAGGGTAATTCATGGCGTTCCGCATGTACCGGCAGCGTGTAGTCGGTCGCATCAGTCATCGCATAAGGCTCGTTGATACCAACCTGTAAATCCCCTTCTTCACGCAGCAACTCCGCCAACAGCAGGGCAAATTGTGGATGGCGGTTAAACAGCAGCCCAACCTGCCACGGCCGCGCATCGCCTTTAAACACCGGCGTAAAGCTGTGCATAGCGATCACCGCGCTGGGTTGGTTATTGGCGCGGCGAGCGGCCAGCGTGTGATTGATGGCCTGGTGGTAAGGCTGAAAAATTTCCTGTTCGCGGGCGCCCGCTTCGGCCGCGTTGATCCCTTGGTTGCCAGGAATTGGCGTAACTTCCGATAACGGTGGGATCGAACTGGCAATCCCCGGCATACGGTTACAGTCGATCACCAAACGTGAGTAGTGCTGATGGATCAGTGTCGCATCCAACTGCTGAGCCAGCAGACGGGAAACCGCCAGCGCACCGATATCCCAGCCGATATGCCGATCGATATCGCCGCTGGCCAGACCAAGATCGCCCAAACGTTTTGGGATGGCCTGCCCCGCGTGATCGCACAGCAGTAAGAAAGGAGAAGTCGCCTGTGGCAGCTCAACGCTCACGGCCGCAGGCTCATCGGCAGACAACAAGGTTGGGGTATAGGGGTGATACATAGGGCACTCCGGCGCGAGAAAGCGCTAATTCTAGGCGATCCTCTCACCGGCTACCAATATCCCATGGGAGAATTTGGCGCGGCCGCACTTTCGGTCAAAGCGGAGCCGGTGTCATGACCCATTGATTTTATGAATGGGCGCGCCCTCCCTCACGTTGTTAGCCGATCTAAAGATGAGCGGCAATATAGCGCTGATAGCGGGCAGGCTTCAGCCGCGTCAGATCGACCAACACTAAACCATCGATACAGTGGTTAAACGCCGGATCGGTACCGAAGTCGATAAACTGCACGCCACCGGGCTCACACAGCTCGGTGTATTGCTTGTATAAAGTCGGGATCGAACAGCCGAGGTTGCTCAACAGGCTTTTCAGCAGCAGCAAGTCTTGCTGATAATCATCACCGGCAAACTGGGCCAATACCTGCGGTAAAGAGGCCGGATAAGGCTGCCGTGACTGGGCCATGGCATGGTCTGGAGCGAAATAGAGGCGATAGAAGGCAATCAACAAATCGCGGGCGGCAACCGGCATGCCTCCTGAAATGGATACCGGGCCGAACAGATAGCGATACTGTGGATATTTGGCGAGATAGGCACCAATACCGAGCCACAGGTAATCCAGACCGCGCTTCCCCCAATAGGCGGGTTGAATAAAGCTGCGGCCCAACTCAATCCCCTGTTCAAGGATCGGTGTCATATCGCGATCGTAATGGAACAGGCTGTTGCTGTAGATGCCTTCCAGTCCTTTGCTGGCCAACTGCGGTGCCGTGGGGATAAAGCGGTAGGCACCGACAATCTCCAGTTCCTCCTCATCCCATAGCACCAGGTGATAATAGTCGTCGTCATAGCTGTCCAAATCGCGCCGCCGCCCCGAGCCTTCCCCCACGGCACGGAAAGCGATCTCACGCAGGCGGCCAAGCTCCCGCAGGATCGGTGCTCTGGCCTCCCCCTGACGGCGATAAAGGAAAATGGTTTTGCCATCCGGCGTAACACCCAGTCGCTCGCAGGCCGCCAACGCTTTTTTCAACTCGAGGCGATCTTCCGCCAAGGCGATGGCCGATTCGCTGGTAAACAGCCCTGGCTTTCCTTGACCCAACCGATAGACATGGCGACGGAAACGCTCGGCGTGATCGCGTGCTTGAGTATGGCCATCATGCCAATGGGCAAACGGAATGCGCCCGCCGATGCGGATTTTGATCCGTCCGCCCTGCTGTTTGAACATCTCTCGCACCAATAACAAGGTGGATAACGGGCGATAAATCAGCGAGGTCAAATAGAACAGGCCGCTGTTTCTGGCGCTGATATGGATCGGTACGATCGGCGCCCGCGCCTTGGCGGCCAGCCGCAGAAATCCGGTATGCCAGTGACCATCGCGTATTCCTTTGGGACTCATACGGGACACTTCCCCCGCTGGAAACAAGATCAGCACGCCCTGATTATCCAATTGGGCCTGCATGGCTGAGATTTGCTGGCGGTTGGTACGGTTGCCCAGGTTATCAACCGGTACAAACAGATGACGTAAAGGTTCGATACAGCTCAGCAACTGGTTGGCCACTACCTTGACGTCTGGCCGTACCGCCGCCACCGTCCGCAACAGCACCAAGCCATCCAGCGAACCAATGGGATGGTTGGCAACCAACACCACCGGGCCTTGGCTGGGGATGTTTTCCAGATCCCCATCCACCAGTTCGCAGCTCAAATTAAAGTAGTCCACCACCTGCTCGATCAGATCCAACCCTTTCAGGTGAGGATAGTCGGCGGCAAACTGACTGAATTCTTTTTCACGCAGTAAGGTTCTTAGCAGGCTACGCTGCCAGGCAGGGGGAGAATGCTGTGGGAAGACATCTTGCAGCAGGCTATCCAAAGTAAACATCGGGTCATCTCCTGGCCTAGTCGCTGCAAACTTAAGCCAGCGTCATGACCTGAACATGACCGTTTGATGACGGAAAGATGAAATAAGGCGTCAGGGGCGAGAATGCTCGCCCCTCTATTCTCTGGTTTACAGAGCGGCCTCTATACGGGCGTTGACCTGTTCCCGCAGCCGCAGTAGCACAGAGGCTTGATGAGGGTAACGTTTGAAGGTGATGCGCATCCCCAGCTCTTGATCGATCAACTGCTCCACCGTGACGCGATCGGTCAGGCTCTCCAACAACTGCAAGGCCCGCAGATCCTGCAACCCCTGATGGAATACCCGCAAACGCAGCGACTCTATCGGCATGAAATTCGGCCCAGGGTAAACCACAAAAGGATCGCCAGAGGGGAAGGCGTTGCCGCTGTCGGTAACCGCATAGGGATTCAGTTTCTCCCGGGAATGGCTGCTGTTATAGAAGTTGTAGCCCCAGTGGAGGAAACCGCTGATGTTATAGAGGTAAAGCTGGATACCCAGAATGCGGTTGCGGGCCGAAGGCTGGGCAAAGAAGCGGTTGGCTACCTCGGTTCTTTGCACGCAGCAGTAATAGGCCCACAGCTGCGGGATTTGATGCTCGAGGAATGGCTCGATATGATCGGTGGCGACTACCGGAGTTTCTACCAACCCACGCTGATAGAAGTCAAAGTCGGAGAGTGCATCGAAGGTACGGAACCCCTCTAGCAACGGCTGCAGCGAATCGCTGGCACGTTGGTAGGCGGCGATATTTTCCAGTTTAGGTTCATCCGAGATGTGGAACCACACCTGCCGTTGCAGAGCCCGTGCCCGGAACCAGCCGGTTAACGCTGGCATCAATGCCTGCAGAAACTGCTGATATTCGCTGCCGTGGGCATCGGTATGCCAACCAAACAGCGGCTGCATTTCCCCCGCGACCTCAACCATAATTTTTGGCGCATGCGCTGCGCCCCATTGGGTAAACAGGTGGGCAATTTCGAAGTGTTCGATCCCCTCCTCCTGCGCCATCGCTACCCACTGCGCCAATCGTTCAAAATCAAATTGGTAACCTGCAACGGTGCGTTTCACCCCAACCAACTGCACGGTGGTGCGTTCGCCACCGATGGCGGTATCCAGCGGCGGCGTAAAGATCGGCGTTAGCAGCATATTCACGCCATTTGCCACCGCGTTGCGGACCAAGTTACGCACCGCCTGCCAGTATTGCGGGCTGAACACTGCAATCTGGTAATAGTCCGCCAAACAGTCGGTATGTAGCCATTCGGTATGCAGCAGCCTCTGCTTTGGCAACGCGGCAGGCACCACATGCAGCGTCATACTGGCTGCGGCCAGCTCTTCCCCCGTCTCTTGATCAAACAGCCGCAGCGTTAGCGGATAGTCGCCACCGGCAATACCCTGTACTGGCGGCGTAAAGGTCAGCCACAGGCTAGCGTAATAACGGCAGGCGGCAAAAAAACGCCGATCCTGGATGGGCATCAGCGGGTCGGGAAATAGGCCAGGCTCGGTCGTCAGATAGTTCTCATCGGCCTCGGCATAACAGGGAAAATGGCTGGGCACCGACTGCACATGGCGCACGCTGATATCATCGGCCAATTGCCCCTCAAGTTGATAACGTAATTCCCGGCGGGTTTCATTATCCTCGCGGTACAGACAATACACGCCTTGCCATGAGAGGGTTTCATTATTCAGGCAGCTGAATTGGTTTTGCTGTTCTACCTGCGGTGCGGCTTGACGATGAAATACCTTCTCCAGGCAATGGGTAAATAGTAGCGTGAGACGCATAATAGCTGCCCTGTATTATTTTACGGTGGGATTGAATTAATTTCAGGCTAGCGCGTTTTTTCACCACAGGCAATATAGGCCAACGAAAAAAGCTAGCGAATGCCCTCTCGCCCGGCAAAAAATTAATTTTTTTGTTTATTTGCATCACAAAAATGAAAGATGCCGCGGCCTGCACAATAAAAACGTTTTTAATCCCCATTATGGTGCAAGGGTTATCAGTTAATCCTATGACCCCAGCAAGCCATAACTGCCGCCCGACAACGGATTTTCGCCGTTCGACATTAACAATTCATCAACAAAAAAGCCTTTCGGTTGGTGGCTTTGACCTTTCGTTGTTAACAACAGTGAAAGATACGCGCCCCATTTTTGGGCAAAAGGGCTGCATTGACACATTGAAAGTTAAGGGATAGAAAGAAATCACGTTCACCAAAAAATGTATTCGCCAACACCGAGGGTAAAGCAATGTCACCTAGAAAAAACGCCGGACGTTTTCTGTTGCATTCCGCTGTTGCAGCCGCTTTATTGTTGCCGACCATGTTATATGCCGCCGACCAGATAACATTGCGTTATGCGGTTTGGGATCGAAACCAATTACCTGCCGAACAGGAAATTGCCAAGCGATTTGAGCAGGCCAACCCGAATGTCAAAGTGGAAATAGAATTAACGCCCGCCGCACAATACTTTGTTAAATTAGACTCCGCCGCCGCCGGCGGTGTCGCACCGGATATATTCTGGATTAACATGCCCTATTTTGTGCAATATGCCAAAAACGGCATTATGCAACCGCTGGGCGATTATTTAAAAGACGGCACGGTCAATCTGGATAATATCGTTGCCAGCTCCGTTAAGGCTTATCAATACGACGGCCAGCAGATGGCCATCCCGCGCGACGTCGACTCCATCGCCGTGTGGTACAACAAAAAACTGTTCGATCAGGCTGGCGTCAGCTATCCCACCAGCGACTGGACCTGGGATGACATGAAGAAGAAGGCCGCCGAATTGCAAACCGGCCTGAAGGGCAGCGCCTTCCCGCTGGTGATGGATCTCAGCATCGACGGCCAGGACAGCTATATGAACCTGCTGTTCCAGAAAGGCAATCATATCGTGCCAAAAGATGGCCAACCGACCGATATCGCCAACGACAACGCCATCTGGGTCTACCAGCAGCTACAAGGGATGATGAAAGACGGCCTGATGCCGACCGCCCAGCAGATGAGCGAAGTGAAGACCGAGAACATTTTCCAGTCCAACCGCGCCGCCATGGTGTATGCCGGTTCCTGGCTGGCCGCACCGTTCGCCAACAATCCGCTGATCAACGACCATATCGGCGTGGTGATGATGCCGAAGATCGAGCGCCAGTCTGGCGTGGCTCACAGCCTGGCCTATGCCATGTCCGCCAAGAGTAACCACAAGCCAGAAGCCTGGAAGTACATCGAGTTTATGAGCAGCGAAGCCTCGCAGGCCACTTTGGCGAAAGTGGTGATCCCGGCCAACAAGGTCGCGGCTAAAGCCTGGGTGGAGGAAGTCAAAAAGGTTGACGTCAGCCCGTACATCCAAACGCTGGAAGTGACCGAGGCCTATCCAACCGCAGGCACCAACACGCCGAAGTGGCAAAACATGTGGATCGGCAGCCTGAAGAAAATCTTTATGGGCGCGGATGCCCGTACGGAAATGGATAAATCGATCAAGAAGATCGAACGCATCATGGAGCAGTAATTCCCCCCGCTGCGACCTACCTACCCGAGGGTAGGTCGCAGCGGAAACACTGAGCAGTCAAAGGTGAGGAATGGCGACATGTCGCTGGCAGAAACGGCTACGGCCAACATAAAACAGGCAAAGAGCAGACCTCGTGCCGCATTAAGCCGTCTGGAGCGAGCCGAACGCTTCTGGGGCTGGGTGATGATCCTGCCGCTGGTGATCGGCCTGACGGTATTTTACTTCATCCCGTTTTTACAGAACATTTTTTACAGCTTTACCGACCTCAACCAGTTTATGAGCTGGACGACCATCAGCTTTGACAACTACATCAACCTGTTTGAGGACGATGACTTCTATACCGCCGCCTTCAACACCCTGTTTTATGTGGTGGTGTGCGTGCCGGTGATCCTGCTGCTGTCGTTGCTGCTGGCGATTGGGCTTAACCAGAACATTCGTGGCAAAGCGTTGTTGCGCACCCTGCTGTTTCTACCGGCGGTGACCATGCCTGCCGCAGTGGCAATGGTGTGGCAGTGGTTGTTCAACAAGGATTTTGGCCTGATTAACCAGGGGCTAAACCTGTTGCATATTACGCCGGTCGCCTGGCTCTCCGATCCGGACGTGGTACGCATCAGCGTGTCCATCATCATTATCTGGTCGTCGCTGGCGCTGAAAATCATCATCCTGCTGGCCGGTTTGCAAAGCATCCCCCGTCAGCTGTATGAAGCCGCCGATATCGACGGTATCAGCACCCTGCGCCGTTTCTTCTTTATCACGCTGCCGATGATGGTGCCGACGCTGTTCTTTGTATCGGTAATGAGCTTTATCGAGATCCTGCAAATCTTCGACGTGGTGTTCCTGATGTTCGACCGCGCCCTGGTGGAAGGTGACGTGATGACCATCACCAATCTGTTCTACAAATACGCTTTCTATCTGCAAGAGAAAGGTTATGCCTCTGCCATTACCGTGGTGCTGTTCGCCGTGACGCTGGTGATCACACTGGTGCAGATGGCGATCGGCAAACGCCTGAGAGTGAGCTGAGGAGCCATTGATGACGATAAGCAAACGAGCCCTGGTCTATCTGTTTATGACGCTGGCGGCGCTGGCCTCGGTGGTGCCCTTTATCTGGATGCTGGTGACTTCGCTGAAAACCCAGGCCGAAAGCATCCAGATCCCGCTGACCCTGCTGCCGGAAAACCCCAGCTTGCAGGCCTACGGCAAGATCATGCGCGAGATCCCTTTCGCGGATTTTTATATCAACTCACTGCTGGCCACCTTCTCCACCGTGACGCTGCAAATGGTGATCGCCACCATGGCCGCGTATGGCTTCTCTCGCCTGCACTTTCGTGGCCGTGACGCGGTGTTTCTGGTGTGCATCTCGATCCTGATGGTGCCGGGCCAGGCATTTCTGATCCCGCAGTTCCTGGTAGTGCAGAAGATGGGGCTGGTCAACAGCATTACCGGCCTGGTGCTGCCGGGGATCTTCAGCATTTACGCCACCTTCCTGCTGCGGCAGTTCTTCCTGGCAGTCCCTAAGGAGATGGAGGAAGCGGCGCTGATCGACGGCTACAGCTACTTCGCCATCTTCTGGCGCATCATGCTGCCGCTGATCCGCCCCGGCATCATCGCCTGCATCATCATTAACGGCTTGTGGAGCTGGAATAACCTGATGTGGCCATTGATCGTCAACACCACCACCGAAAAATTGACGCTGCCGGTGGGGTTGGCTTCGCTGTCCAGCCGTGCCGGAGTGGAATACCCGCTGCTGATGGCCGGTGCCTTGATGGCGGTGATCCCGATGCTGATGCTGTTCATTCTTTTCCAACGTTATTTCATCCAGGGCATCGCCAGCGCTGGCGTTAAAGGCTAACCGCGAACAATAAGGTAAACAGACATGGCCGGTATTCAATTAAACAGTGTGAAAAAGGTCTATCCCAACGGTTTCCGGGCGTTGCATGGCGTGGATCTGGATATCAAGGACGGTGAGTTTATGGTGTTTGTCGGCCCGTCCGGCTGTGCCAAATCCACCCTGCTGCGCATGATCGCCGGGCTGGAAAGCGTCAGCGAAGGCCAAATCATGATCCACGACCGCTGCGTTAACGACACCATGCCCAAAGATCGCGGCATCGCCATGGTGTTTCAGAACTATGCGCTCTACCCGCATATGACCGTCTACAAGAACATGGCCTTTGGTCTGATTGGTAAAGAGAGCAAGGCTGAAATCGACCGGCGGGTACAGGATGCTGCCGAGAAGCTGGAAATCACCAATCTGCTGCATCGCAAACCCGGCCAGCTCTCCGGTGGCCAGTGCCAGCGCGTGGCAGTTGGGCGTGCCATCGTGCGTAAACCCAAGGTGTTTCTGTTCGACGAGCCGCTCTCCAACCTGGATGCCAAGCTGCGCGTTTCCATGCGCGTGCAGCTCATCGAACTGCATAACCGACTGAAACAGGAAGGTGCTGCCGCCACCATGGTGTATGTGACGCACGATCAGGTTGAGGCAATGACCATGGGCGACCGCATCTGCGTGATGAATCGGGGCACCATCATGCAGGTAGACAAACCGATCAACCTGTACCACCACCCCGCCAACCGCTTTGTCGCCGAGTTTATCGGCAGCCCGTCGATGAACCTGCACGATCTGGACTTGCTGCGTAATGCTCAGGGAACACAGCTGCGTATCGACGATCGCTATCTGCTGACCCTGCCGCCCGCGCTGGAAAAACAGTTGGAAGACTATCCGCACCAGCGAGTTTGCCTGGGTATTCGCCCTGAAGCGCTGCGCCTGTGTGCTGCTGGTACCCAAAACTGTTTCCCGGCCCGTATCGCCACCATTGAACGCATGGGCAACGAAGAGTTGCTGCACTGTGAACTGGCCGGATTACGCTTCGTGCTGCGGATTGCGTCTCAGCCAGACTGGGAACCGAGCATCGGCGAACAGATCCATTTGACGTTTGATTTGGCCCGCGCCCACCTGTTCGATCAGGCCAGCGGTGACAACCTGAATAATAACGCTACCCAGTCACTGGGATAATTTGGGAGTACTTTGCAATGTCTAATGACTTTACTGGCCGTCCGGTACGCGTGTTGGTGATTGGTGCCGGTGCTCGTGGGGAGATTTACTCTCGCTATGCATTGGCTCACCCAGAACTGATGCAGGTGGTGGCGGTCGCTGAACCGCGCGATACCTATCGCCAGCAGTTTGTGGCTCAGCACGGCATCTCGCCCGAAAACGTCTTTACCGACTGGCAGCAGGCCGTGGCGGCAGGCAAACTGGCCGATGCGGTGATGATTTGCACCCAAGATACCCTGCATCTGGCACCGGCCCTGGCCTTCGCCAAACAGGGTTATCACATGCTGCTGGAGAAACCGCTGTCACCTGATGCCAGTGAGTGCCGCACCATCGTTGAAGAAGTGGAGCGCCAGGGGATCATATTCTCCGTCGGGCACGTGCTGCGCTATACCCGCTATACCCAGAAACTCAAGCAACTGCTGCGCGATAAGGTCATTGGCGACATCGTTAGCCTGCAACATCTGGAGCCGGTGGGCTATTGGCATCAGGCCCACTCTTTCGTGCGTGGCAACTGGCGCAACGACCAGCAGGCAGCCTTTATGCTGCTGCAAAAATCCTGTCACGATATTGACTGGATCCGTTACGTGATGGATACGCCTTGCGAGCAGGTCAGCTCATTCGGTGGATTACGCCACTTCCGCCAGGAAAACCAGCCTCAGGGCGCAGCGGATAACTGCCTGGACTGCGGCGTTGAGGCCGAATGCCCCTATTCCGCCAAACGCATCTACCTTGGCGAAAACCACAAGGCAACGCCGGGCTTCCTGCGGGTGCTGACGCCAGAAGTCGATCAGGAACATCTGGTCGCCGCGCTGCGCAACGGCCCTTATGGTCGCTGTGTCTACCGCTGTGATAACAACGTGGTGGATCATCAGGTGGTGAATATGCAGTTTAGCGGTGGCCGCACCGCCGCCTTTACCATGACCGCCTTTACCAAAATGGAAGATCGCAAAACGCGCATTTTTGGCAGCCAGGGATGCCTGGAGGGCGATGGCCGCTACATCCGCATCACCTCCTTCCTTGACGACCGCGAAACGCTGTATGACGTGGACGAGGCCGAAGACCTGCACACCATGTCTGGCCACGGCGGCGGCGATTATTATCTGATGCAGCACTTTATCGCTGCCGTGCGCGCCAACGATCCTTCGCAGGTGCTGTCTGGCCCGCAGGAAACGTTGCAGAGCCACCTGATGGTCTTTGCCGCCGAACGCGCCCGCCGGGAAAACGCCGTCATCACCTTGGGTGAGGAGTAAAGCCGTGGCTACTCATGCTATGCGTTACGGTTTTGATATTGGCGGCACAAAAATCGAAATGGCCGCCTATGATGCCCAGTTGAATCAGGTGCTGTGCCAGCGTGTCAGTACACCCACCGGCGACTATCGCGAGTTTCTCGCCTGTATCGCGCAACTGGTCAGCCAGGCCGATCGCAGCCTGCACACCCAAGGCAGCATCGGCATTGGCTTGCCGGGGATCACCGACCCACGCAGCCGCAAGCAGTTGGCGGTAAACGTGCCCTGCCTGACGGGCCACTGCCTGGCGGACGATCTCACTCAAGAGCTGTCGCGACCGGTAGAGATTGAAAACGATTGCCGCTGTTTTGCACTTTCGGAGGCCAGCACGCCCCAGACCGAACGGTTGGAAGTGGTGTTTGGTGCCATCATCGGTACCGGCGCTGGCGGTGGGCTGGTGATGAACAAACGGCTCCACAAGGGCCGCAATGGGCTGGCTGGGGAATGGGGGCATACACCCATCTCGGCCCAGTTGGCTCAGCGTTACGATCTGCCGCTGTTTGTCTGCAACTGCGGCCTGACCGGCTGCTTTGAGCGTTATGTCTCCGGCAGCGGTCTGCTGGCCCTGAGCCAACACTTTGGCCATAGCGCCGCCAACGTCCCGGCCCTGATCGCCAGTTACCGTCAGGGCGATCCGTTAGCGCAACACCTGATGGGGATCTACATCGATATCCTGGCCAGCGCGTTGGCCAGCCTGCAACTGTTGCTGGATGTGGACGCTTTCGTGTTAGGGGGCGGGCTTTCTAACGTAAGTGAACTCTATGCACAGTTGCCCGCCGCCATGTGCCGCTGGCTACTGCCAGGGACAGAACCGGCGATGGTTTATCCCCCGGTGTATGGCGACAGCAGCGGCGTACGCGGTGCGGCACTGTTGCGCCAAAGCTGGCAATAAAAAATTTAAGGAAAGCTCACCCGCATTATTCATCGTGGGTAGCTTTCATCCACGGCGGAATTAATTGGCGCGGCAAAAGGGATATTAGCCGAATAAATAAGGCATTACCGGTTTTCAGTTTATTTCCATGCGGCTTTCGGTTGATGACCAACCGAAAGATATGGCAACAATAACTTGTTGAAATATAAGATTATATTTAAATTTTTCGATTGCGTTGCGCGGTTTCGTTTGCTGTAATTTGCAACGAAAGACTGAAAATACGCCTGTAACGGTTGCTGTGGCCCCTATGCCACGGCCGGGGTTTGCTACGGGTAAATCAGGAGTCAGCTATTCATGATCAATACCGTTAAACGGCGAGAATTAATTATCGACCAGCTATGCCGTGAGGGCACGGTGCGCGTGGAACAGTTGAGCAGCCAATTTGCCGTCTCTACCGTCACCATTCGCAGCGATCTGCGCCATCTGGAAAAAAGTGGCTGTGCGGTACGGGCCTACGGCGGCGCGATGCTCAATAAACAGTTCGCCTTCGATCGCCCGCTCCAGGACAAGGGGCGCATCAACCGCGATGTGAAATTCGCCATTGCCTGTGCCGCGAGCGCGTTGGTGAACGACGGTGACGCGATCATTCTCGACTCGGGTTCCACCACTAGCCAGATGGCCACCCAGTTGGCCGGCAAGAAAGACCTGGTGGTGATGACCAACGCCTTGAATATCGCCTTCGAATTGGCCAGCAACGAACAGGTGGATTTGATGGTGGTCGGCGGCAGCGTGCGGCGCAAGTCCTGGTCGCTGTATGGCCCCGCTGCCGAGCAGCACATCCGCCAATATCGCTTTGATAAATTTTTCCTCGGCGTTGACGGCTTTGATTTGGTGGGCGGTATCACCACGCCAGATCCTGGTGAGGCCCAGCTTAACCGCGCCATGTGCGAAGTGGCCCGCGAAGTGATTGCGGTGGTTGACGCCAGTAAGTTTGGCCGCAGCAGCTTCTGCATGATCCGCGAGATCGGCCAGATCCACCGATTGGTGACCGACAGCCGCATTCCAGCCAATTACCTGCATGCGCTGCAAAACCTGGGGATCCAGGTGATTATCGCCGACCACTAAATAGGCATCAACAGGCATTTATCAGGTATAAACCGATTTTTTTTAAGGAGTTACCATCATGACAGGTTATTTTTCTTACGATGCGGACTGGCTGGAGCAACATCATGCGCTGCATACCGCCCGTGAGATTTGGCAGCAACCGGACCTTTGGGCGGCCTTGCACCAGCAGTTGGTCGCCCAACAGGAGCAATGCTCCGCTTTCCTGACGCCTCTGCTGCAAAACCCGCGCCTGCAGATTGTGCTGTGCGGTGCTGGCAGTTCAGCCTTTGCCGGCCGGGCCTTGGCCCCATGGCTGAGGGAAAAAACCGGCCGGGATGTTGCGGCCTATGGCACCACCGATATCGTCGCCAATCCGCAGCAGTTTCTCGACCCATCACGCCCGACGCTGCTGGTCTCTTTCGCCCGTTCCGGCAATAGCCCGGAAAGCGTCGCCTCGGTAGCGCTGGCAGATCAACTGCTCCCCCAGTGCTATCACCTGATGCTGGTGTGCAACCCGGATAGCCAGTTGGCCAACTATGCCCACGGCCGTAAAAACGTCTGTGCCCTGGTGATGCCACAGGGTTCAAACGACCAGAGCTTTGCCATGACCTCCAGCTTCAGCTGCATGATGCTGAGCACCGCGCTGCTGTTAGGCCCTTATTCCCTGGACGCCGCCAAGCAACCACTGGCACAGATGATCGAGCGCTGTAGAGAACTGCGTGAATCGCTGCAATCCCAAGTAAAAACCCTGGCCAGCAGCGGCTTTAGCCGTTACATCGTGCTCGGCAGTAGCTGTTTCACCGGCCTGGCGGAGGAAGCCTCGCTGAAAATGTTGGAACTGACCGCCGGGCAGATCGTCACCCGCTATGACTCGCCGCTGGGCCTGCGTCACGGCCCTAAATTTATGGTCGATCCACAGACGTTGGTACTGCTGATGCTCTCCAGCAACCGCTATACCGAGCGTTATGAGCAGGATCTGTGGGACGAACTCCAGCGTGACGGTTTGGCCAGGCAAATGGTTGGTCTTGGTAATTCGCCAACGGAGAAAACGGGCCAGTCCGATTTGCATCATGCCGACGACGATATCTGGCTGTTGTTCCCCTATCTGCTGTTTGCCCAAATGCTGGCGTTTGAAACCTCGCTGGCGCGCGGCCTGACGCCGGATAACCCCTGCCCAACCGGGGAAGTCAACCGCGTGGTAAAAGGCGTGACCATTTATCCCTACTCTGCTACCGAGCTGTGAGGAGCCGTTATGTACCTGATATCCAACCGTGAAATGCTGTTGAAAGCGCAAAGGCTGGGCTATGCCGTGCCAGCGTTCAACGTACACAATCTTGAAACGGTGCAGGTAGTGGCAGAAACCGCCGCTGAACTGCAATCCCCGGTGATCATGGCCGGGACCCCGGGCACCTTTAGCTATGCGGGTACCGACTATCTGGTGGGAATTTGCCGCTCGGCAGCCCAGCGCCATGACCTGCCGCTGGCGCTGCATCTAGACCATCACGAAGAACTCGAAGATATCGCCACCAAGGTCAGAGCCGGGATCCGCTCGGTGATGATCGATGGCTCGCACCTGCCTTTTGAGCAGAACATCGCGCTGGTTGCGCAGGCCGTCGCGTTATGCCATCGCTATGGGGCTAGCGTAGAGGCGGAACTAGGCCGCCTGGGTGGCCAGGAAGACGATCTGATTGTCGATGCCGCAGACGGTTTTTATACCGACCCAAAAGCCGCCCGCGAGTTTGTCGCGGCTACCGGGATCGACTCCCTAGCCGTCGCCATCGGTTCGGCTCATGGGCTGTACCACGGGGAGCCCAAGCTGGATTTTGACCGTCTGGCGCTGATCCGCGAACAGCTGGAGATCCCGTTGGTGCTGCACGGTGCCTCCGGTATCCCGGAAGCGATGGTCAAGCGAGCCATCTCGCTGGGGGTGTGTAAGGTGAACGTGGCTACCGAACTTAAAATCGCCTTTGCCGATGCGGTGAAGAGCTATTTCTCGCAACATCCCGAAGCCAACGATCCGCGCAAATACATCGTTCCGGGTAAATTGGCGATGAAAGAAGTGGTAGCAGAAAAGATCCGTATCTGTGGCAGCGCAGGGATGCTGTAACTCCAAAGCGTTAGATTAAGGGCCGCAGAATAACGATAAATATGCGGCCTTAACATTAATATCGCTATTTAAAGTCACACCCGTTATTATAAGCAGCATCAAAAGTAATAATACTCACATCGCCCCTAAATTCCCCCCACTATGATCTAAATCATGGTTTTACTGCCTGGCCATCCCTACTATTAAATTCAATTAACGAACGATTGCTGTTATTATTATTTACTCAATACATTATAGTCACGTTGGAAATTAAATCACCAGACAATGGAAGTTTGTTTTTTAGACAATAATCGACTTTTTTGTTAATGGATGGTTTTACTTTATGCTAATAGGAATAGCTTATGAAATCTATTATTACGGCTTTGGCCATGCTGGCAGCATTACCCCTTTCAGCTCATTCAAAACAAGAGGTTAGCCACAACGCCATCTCAGGGAGCATCCAGTTTTCCGGCAAAATCAGCGCCCCAACCTGCGAGATTTCGCGCAATGATGGTCAATACATATCCAGTTGCTATCGTGAAACCGCCTTCAACACCAATGAATTTATCCAAATGCCATTGGATAATATGGGTTCGGAATTAATGGGCAAACCCATTCGTGAATCGGTGTTTAATGACCCTTCTCTACAACGAATTACGTTAATTTACAATTAATCCTAATCGACGGAATTATGTCATACAATTAGTCATCGAAAATGACTTTGTGGTTTTACTAACATTTTGGCGTTTCACCTCTCGGGGTATACCTACTTGGGTGTACCCTGTTTTTCCCTATAGCCCCCGCCCCATCAGCATGTCCGAAATCCGCCATCACATCCGGCTCTTTCATGTAATAATCGCCCTATCAAACGCAAGGAGTGAACAACATGCTGACCTTTTTTATTGATCGTATGCCGACGCCGGTCGGTGAACTGGTGTTGATCGGCGATGAGCAAGGACGGATGCGCGCGCTGGACTGGACCGATCACGAGGCACGCCTGATGAAGCTGCTCAACAGCCATTATCGAGCCTCTCCCTTCGTGATACAGGAGCAAGCCAACCCCGGCGGCCTGACGGAAGTGATGCAGCGCTATTTTGCTGGCGAGTTGGCAGTCATCGACACTGTGCCGGTGATGACTGCGGGCACCGAGTTCCAACGCACCGTTTGGCAGCAACTCCGGCAAATTCCCTGTGGGGAGATCATCACCTACGGGGAATTGGCCAAGCGCATTGGCAGGCCAACCGCATCACGCGCAGTTGGCATGGCTAACGGCACTAACCCAATCAGTATCGTAGTGCCCTGCCACCGAGTGATCGGCTCTCAGAGAGCGCTGACCGGTTACGCCGGAGGGGTCCAGCGCAAACAATGGCTGCTGAAACATGAAGGTTTCCTGCCCCAGGATCTGATTTAATCGGCCAGCAGCGCCAACGCGCTTTCCTCATCCGTCACCAGGCCGTTGATCCAGCGGCCTAGTAAGGCCGCACGAATGGCCTGATGTTTTTCCGCACCACCTGCCAGAGCAATCACCGGTTTTTCCGGCCGTTGGTGCAGATTAACGCTGGTTAGCCGCCGATCGAGTTCGCTAGCCACCCGCTGGCCCTGCGGATCGATAAAATGGCCGAGCATTTCTGCCACTGCGTTAGACTCACAAAGACGATCGACATCTTCTGCGGTGATAAACCCATCCTTGTGCAGTGGGCAGTGGTATTCGATGGTGCCAATGCCAATAAAGGTCACATCGGCCTGGCTGGCCTTGTCGTTCACCGTGCGGTAAATGCGGTGGTTGCACCACAGGGCGCGATCCTGTTCGCTATCGGCAAACAGCGGTGCGGGCAGGATAAAGTAGCGGCCCTGGGTTTTCTCTGCCATCCACAGCGGTACGTCATAGCGGGTACAGGAGCCATCAGCCGCGATCGCCCCGATCAGCGAAACGCAGCTATGCTGTGGCCGCTCCAATTCCGGCAGCTCATCGATCGCCGCCTTCAGGCTGCGGCCTGAACCCACCCCAATGTTCAATGGCTGTTCACTACGCAAAAACTGCGCCATCACTTCAGCCCCGGCTACCGCCACTGCGCGGTTTATTCCGGCACTCTCCATTCCCTGACTAGGCACCACCTGGCACAGCGTTAAGCCATAGCGTGCGCTAAGACGGGCCGATAATTCCATGCAGCGCCCTACCGGGTGGGAAATGTTGACGCTGATCAGACCGCTGTCGATCGCCAATGCCACCAGCCGCTGTGCAACCTGGCGCGATACGCCCAACGCCTCGGCAATTTCATTCTGAGTCTGTCCGGCCACGTAATACATCCAGGCGGCGCGCGCCGCCTGATCCAGCTTCTTATCGTGTTTGACCATGTTGTTTCACCCGCTACCCCTGATGGCGTCATTTTACCGGCATTCCACCTGCCCGCAGAGGCCGATTTGCACATTTGTGAGCTAAAGCCCATTTAAAGGGCAAAAGTTTATTTAATCTATCGCTATCAATGGAGCAAATGCCCAATGCAAGGGCGGATGCCCTAAAATAACCTTTAGTGGAGAACGTTATGAGCAAACCAGTGAACTCTTCCCAGGCCATTTGGCTGCATATTGGCGCCGGATCTTTCCATCGTGCTCATCAGGCCTGGTATCTACATCGCCTGATTGCAGCGGGCGATAGCCGCTGGTCGATTGCGCTTGCCAACATTCGCGATGACGCCACGCCGTTACTGGATACGCTGGCTGAGCAACAAGGCCAATACGTGCTGGAAACCGTCACCCCACAGGGCGTTCGCCAGTACGAAACCATTACCTCCATCAGCAAGGTCATTCCCTGGGATAACGAACTGGCTGCGTTGACAGCGCAAGGGGCCAAACCAGAAACCCGAGTCATTTCCTTCACCGTTACCGAAGGTGGCTATTATCTGGATAACCAGTTTAATCTGGATCGCGCTAACGCCGATATTCAGGCCGATCTGCTGGGCGCCTGCCGCACTATTTACGGCACCATGGCACAGCTCTTGGCACGCAGAAAGCAGCTTAATGGTGACCCTGTCACGTTATTGAACTGCGATAACCTGCGCCATAACGGTGAACGCTTCCGTCACGGCCTGATGCAGTTCCTGCAACTGCGTAAAGAACCAGAGCTGATCGCCTGGATCGATAGCCACACCCGCTGCCCCAACACCATGGTTGACCGCATCACACCACGGCCAGCGCCGGAGGTTGCCGAGCGCGTTGCCGAAGCCACCGGCTTCCAGGATCGTGCGCCTGTAATGGGGGAAGCCTTTATCCAATGGGTGATCGAAGATGATTTCATCAACGGGCGGCCAGCGTTGGAGAACGTCGGCGTCGAAATGGTTGAATCCGTGCTGCCCTATGAAGAAGCCAAGATCCGCATCCTCAACGCCAGCCATAGCTGCATTGCCTGGGCCGGTACGCTGATTGGCCAAAGCTTTATTCATGAAAGCACCGGCACCCCAGCCATCCACCAGTTGGCTTATGATTATGTGACCCAGGACGTGATCCCTTCCCTGACGCCGAGCCCGCTCGACTTGGCCGCCTACCGTGACGTGGTTCTGGAACGCTTTAGCAACCCCTATATTCGCGATACCAACCAGCGCGTTGCCGCCGACGGTTTTTCCAAAATCCCCGGTTTCATTACCCCAACGCTGCAAGAGTGTTATCAGCGCGGCCAGGAGCCGAAAGCCACGGCCATGCTGCCTGCCCTGTTCTTTGTCTTTATGCAGCGCTGGCACCAAGGCCAACTGCCTTATGAATATCAGGACGGTATTCTGGACGCCGCCGCTGTCCACCAGATGTTCGCAGCGGCCGATCCGGTGGCGGTATTTGCCTCAGATGAGAAATTGTTCAGCACCTTGGCCCACAGCCGTGCCTTTAGCCAACTGCTGCGCCAATCCATCGATCGGGTTAATCACTGGCTGGCGCAATAAAGGGAGCGAACCATGTATCTAGGACTGGATTTAGGCACCTCAGAAATCAAAGCCGTGGTGATTGATGACAACGGCACCCTGATCGCCAGCGCCGGTGAGCCGCTGGAAGTACAACGTCCGCATCCCCACTGGGCAGAGCAGGACCCGGCCGATTGGTGGCGAGCAACGCAGGCGGTAGTGAGCCGTTTGCGCGCCAAAATTCCGCAACAGTGGCCGCAGATCCGCTCGCTGGGGCTTTCCGGTCAGATGCACGGAGCGGTGCTGCTCAACCGTGATAATCAGGTTTTGCGCCCGGCGATTTTATGGAATGACACTCGCAGCGCCGAACAATGCAAGCAGTTGACGCAGAACGCACCGGAGTTGCATGACATTGCCGGTAACCTGGCGATGCCGGGATTCACCGCGCCCAAGCTGTTATGGGTTGCCAGGCATGAACCGGAAATCTTCTCGCAAATATCCACCGTGCTGCTGCCCAAGGACTTCCTGCGCTGGATGATGAGTGGCGACAAGGTTTCCGATATGTCGGACACGGCCGGCACGCTGTGGCTCGACGTGGGCAAGCGGGACTGGTCAGATCCCTTGCTCGCTGCCTGTGGCCTCAACCGCGATCAGATGCCGCGTCTGGTAGAAGGCAGCGAAATCTCCGGCCAGTTGAAAGGCGATATTGCGCGCTCCTGGGGCCTTGCTGACAATATTATCATCGCCGGTGGCGGTGGAGATAACGCAGCCAGCGCGGTGGGCATTGGCGCGGTTAATCCAGGCGATGCGTTTATCTCGCTGGGGACCTCCGGCGTGCTGTTCGCCGTGAACGATCGCTTCCGCCCCAATCCACAATCCGCCGTCCATGCGTTTTGCCATGCCTTGCCTGAGCGCTGGCATCAGATGAGCGTGATGCTTACCGCCGCCAGTGCCCTGCGCTGGTTCTGCCAACTGGTGGGCAGCAATGAACCCACGCTGTTGGCCGAAATTGCCCAGATGAACCTGGCGGAACAGCGCCTGGCCCCGGTATTTTTGCCCTACCTGTCCGGTGAACGGACGCCGCACAACGATCCGCTGGCGACCGGCGCGTTCCACGGTCTGACACACAGCCATCAGCGTGCATCAATGGGCTATGCGGTGCTGGAAGGCGTGGCATTCGGTATGGCGGACGGCCTGGACGTTCTTTCGCAAGCCGGAACCCGGCTGGAACAATGTTCACTGATTGGCGGTGGCGCTCGCAGCGAACATTGGGCGCAACTGATGGCCGACGTGCTCGATCTGCCGGTGGTCACCCATCTTGGCGGTGAAGCCGGCGGCGCTTTGGGCGCGGCGCGGTTGGGATGGCTGGCAGCAGGTGGAACGGTGGAGCAGGTTTGCCACAAACCCGCCATCGATCGACGCTTCCTCCCGGACGGAGAACGCCAACCTCTGCTCGCGGAACGTCTGGCCACCTACCGTCAGCTCTATCAACAACAATTGGCCCTGCGCCGGGCATGATCCCGGCGCGGTAAAAAATAATAAGACTGTACCCTTACACCTATCTTGGAGTTTGCTATGCCACAAACACATAAACACTGGTTCGGCCTGCCGATGAACCTGTTCTGGGGCTACATCGCCATCGCCATTTTCATGAGCGGCGACGGCTTTGAGATGGCCTTTCTGTCTAAACACATCACCGATATGGGGTTCACACCGGCACAGTCGGCGCTGGTGTTTACCGTGTATGGCCTTGCAGCGGCGCTGGCGGCCTGGAGCTCCGGCGTGGTGGCCGAAATCATCACACCACAAAAAGCCATGCGCATCGGCTTTATCCTGTGGCTGGTGATGCACGTGCTGTTTATGCTGTTTGGCCTGGGGATGCGTAACTACCCGCTGATGTTGCTGTTTTACGGCATTCGTGGCCTGGCCTATCCACTGTTTATCTATTCGTTTGTGATGTTGGTGGTACAGAACGTCCCTAAACAGCAGCTCTCTTCCGCGATGGGCTGGTTCTGGGCAATGTACTCGATCGGCATCGGCTGTGTCGGCAGCTATCTGCCCAGCTTTACCATTCCGTTGATGGGCGAAACCGGCACCCTGTGGTTTGCCATTGTCTGGGTGGCTGCCGGTGGCTTGATGGCGATGTTCCTGCTGCGCAACGTGGGTGAAGCCAGCCCCAAGGCCGATCTGTCACCGCAGGAGAAACTCAAAGAGCTTTCCCGCGCGGTGACGATCCTGTTCACCAACCGCAATATCTTCCTCTCGTGCCTGATCCGCATCATCAACACGCTGTCGCTGTTTGGCTTTGCGGTGATTATGCCGATGCTGTACGTAGGCCGGCTGGGCTTTAGCATGTCCGAGTGGCTACAAATTTGGGCGGTGTTCTTCTTTGTCACCATCTTCACCAACATTATGTGGGGCATTCTGGGGGAGAAAATCGGTTGGCTGCGCCAGGTGCGCTGGTTTGGCTGCATCGGTTGCGCCATCTCCAGCCTGGCGTTTTACTACCTGCCGGTGCATTTTGGCCATAACTTCTGGATCGCGCTGGTGCCCGCAGTCATGCTTGGGATCACCGTTGCGGCCTTCGTCCCTATGACCGCAGTGTTCCCGGTACTGGAACCCAACCACAAAGGTGCAGCTATCTCGATCTATAACCTTTCCGCCGGCCTGAGCAACTTCGCGGCCCCGGCCATCGCCTCTATTGTGCTGCCCTTCTTTGATATCGAAGGCGTAGTGTGGGTGTATACCGGTTTGTATCTGGTGGCGGCGGTGTTGACGCTGATCGTCAAAGTCGACCAGCCAGGACATAACAACGTCCCGCGCTATGTTCCGGCTAATGATGCTTTGGCTAAAAATAGCGCCTGATTTTAAAGCTGGGCGCAGCATGCTGCGCCCGTTCGCTCCTGCACAGTACCGTCATAACTAGCGGGCTCATTCACCGCACAGATTTGTGTAGAAATATTTATTCGTTATCCTACGTGACCATCACGAATGAAAGCTATCCGCCCATCTATACCCCTACAATTGATAAGACTAATCGCAGAAAGCCGATGATAATGCGAGATTTATTCGTTTTTCATATGGTTTTAGTCAATATCAGCCAGCCTTTTCCGAAGTCAATAAATCACTAAACATCAGTATGCTACGGAATGATGAGCAATAGCCCTGTTTAAAAATCACACAAAATGTCGCTATTGTTGTTCTTGCTGTACTTATCACCTGCCGCAAAAGATGTTAAAATTGACTCATATCAATTATTGCGTGAGCTTAATCTATGATCCCGGAAAAACGCGTGATTCGTCGTATCCAGTCTGGTGGTTGTGCGATCCATTGCCAAGACTGTAGCATCAGCCAATTGTGTATTCCTTTTACGCTGAATACGCATGAGCTGGACCAACTCGACAACATCATCGAGAGGAAAAAGCCGATCCAGAAAGGCCAAACGCTGTTTAAAGCCGGTGACGAACTGAAATCACTGTACGCCATCCGCTCCGGGACCATCAAAAGCTACACCATCACCGAACAGGGTGACGAACAAATTACCGGCTTCCACCTGGCGGGCGATCTGGTGGGCTTTGACGCCATCGGTGGCCTGAAGCACCCAAGCTTCGCTCAGGCGCTGGAAACCTCCATGGTCTGTGAAATCCCGTTTGAAACGCTGGACGATCTCTCGGGCAAAATGCCTAATCTGCGCCAGCAAATCATGCGTTTGATGAGCGGTGAGATCAAAGGCGACCAGGATATGATCCTACTGCTGTCAAAGAAGAACGCCGAAGAGCGCCTGGCCGCTTTCGTCTATAACCTGTCGCACCGCTTTGCCGAACGTGGCTTCTCACCGCGTGAGTTCCGTTTGACCATGACCCGTGGCGATATCGGCAACTATCTGGGCCTGACGGTGGAAACCATCAGCCGCCTGTTGGGGCGTTTCCAGAAAAGCGAAATCCTCAGCGTGAAAGGCAAATACATCACCATCGAAAACGCAGACGCCCTGTCACAACTGGCGGGTGCCGCACGCATCAACGTCTCCGTAAGCGCCTGATCCCCTACTGGGCCAATAATTCGCTGAAATTGTTGGCCCAGCCCCCCTCTGCCGCTGTTCTGTTTTTCAATGTTGGGTTACTCTGTATGTGAACAGACTGTTGATCTACAGCTGTAAGGAGGCCCTATGGCGAAGTATCAGAATCTACTGGTGGCTATTGACCCCAATCAGGACGATCAACCGGCGCTGCGCCGGGCAGTTTACCTGATCAAGCGGAACGGCGGGCGGATTAAGGCCTTCCTTCCTATCTATGATTTCTCTTACGAAATGACCACCCTGCTTTCCCCTGACGAAAGAACGGCGATGCGGCAAGGGGTGATTAGCCAACGGGCGGCGTGGATTAAAGAGCAATGCCGCTTCTATCTTGAAGACGGTGTCCCCATTGAAATCAAAGTGGTGTGGCACAATCGTCCCTATGAGGCGATCATTCAGGAAGTGCTGAGCGGCAAGCACGATTTGCTGTTGAAAATGGCCCATCAGCACGACAGGCTTGAATCCGTGATTTTCACCCCGACGGACTGGCATCTGCTGCGCAAATGCCCTTGCCCGGTGTGGATGGTGAAAGACCAACCCTGGCCTGAAGGGGGTAAAGCGCTGGTGGCGGTCAACCTCTCCAGCGAAGAGCCTTATCATGACCCACTCAATATCCGGCTGGTGCAAGAAACGCTCGAACTGGCGCAAAACGTCGATCAAACCGAAGTACACCTGGTGGGTGCCTACCCGGTTACCCCGATCAATATCGCCATCGAACTGCCCGATTTTGATCCCAGCATCTATAACGATGCAATCCGCGGGCAGCACCTGATCGCCATGAAGGCGTTAAGGCAAAAATTCCACATCAACGAAGAATTCACCCACGTGGAGAAAGGCCTGCCGGAGGAAGTGATCCCAGATTTGGCCGAGCATTTGCAAGCGGGCGTGGTGGTGTTAGGTAGCTTGGGCCGCACCGGTATTTCTGCCGCGTTTATCGGCAATACCGCGGAACAGGTGATCGACCATCTGAAATGTGACCTGCTGGTGCTCAAGCCGGATGACTTCGACTGCCCGATCGTGATGGATGAAGACGACGAGCACGACGATGAGGATTGATTTCGGTGCGTTATAAAACAAACAGGGCCCAATTGGGCCCTGTTTGACATTCTGGGGTAGGAAATTAAAGCTCTACCACATCGAAACGCACGTCAGGATTAACGTCCGCGTCATAATCCACTTCTTCCAGACCAAAGCCGAACAGGCGCAGGAACTCCTGCTTGTAGCCGGTGTAATCGGTCAGTTCACTCAGGTTTTCCGAAGTGATTGACGGCCACAGATCGCGGCAGGCCTGCTGCACATCATCACGCAGTTCCCAGTCATCCATACGGATACGGGCATGATCGTCCAGCGGCATCTCTTCGCCGTACAGACGGGTGTGCATCAAACGGGAAACCTGTTCCATGCAGCCTTCGTGAATGCCCTTCTCTTTCATGATCTTGAAGGCCATGGAGATATACAGCGGCATTACCGGAATGGCCGAAGAAGCTTGAGTGACCACGGACTTCAGCACGGCAACGTGAGCGGTGCCGCCCTTGGCAGCCAGATCGCCACGAATAGCGGTAGCTGCGCGATCCAAATCCTCTTTGGCGCGGCCCAGCGTACCGTGCCAGTAGATTGGCCAAGTCAGGTCGGTACCGATATACGAGTAAGCAACGGACTTGGCACCTTCGGCCAGCACGCCCGCTTCTTCCAACGCCGACATCCACAGTTCCCAATCCTGACCGCCCATCACGGTGATGGTGTTCTGGATCTCTTCTTCGCTCGCCGGTTCAACCGTAGCGGTGATGATTTGGTCTTTGTTGGTGTCGATAGCGGTGGTGGTATAAACCTCACCGATTGGCTTCAGTGCGGAACGCACTACTTCGCCGGTATCTGGCATTTTACGCACTGGTGAAGCCAGCGAGTAAACCACCAAATCGATCTGGCCCAGGTCAGCTTTGATCAGCTCAATCACCTTGGCACGGCATTCGTTGGAGAAGGCATCGCCATTAACGCTTTTCGCGTACAGGCCAGCTTCTTTAGCGGCTTTATCGAAAGCGGCCGAGTTGTACCAGCCAGCGGTGGCGGTTTTGCTTTCGCTGCCCGCTTTCTCGAAGAATACGCCAATGGTGGCGGCGTCGCTGCCAAAAGCGGTGGCAATACGGGAAGCCAGACCATAACCGGTAGATGCACCGATCACCAGCACACGTTTAGGGCCATTGGCAATCTTGCCCTGTGCCTTGGTGTAGGCAATCTGACGACGAACATTGGCTTCACAACCGACCGGATGAGTGGTGGTGCAGATAAAGCCGCGAACCTTAGGTTTGATAATCATATGGGTCTAGGATCCGTTAAAGGGATGAAATCGGGACATAAGATAACTCATTGTGTCCCTTTTTTGTGATCTGATGTGTTAGATTGCACAAATGTTGCGCAAATCTTGTTAAATTAAGCACAAATTCCGTCAGGGATCTGCCTTGTTTAGCAAAATCACTCCTGCGTCACAAACCCCAATTCCTGAGAGATGCGCCGCGTGGTCTCCAGCAGCGGTTTCATCAACGACTCTACGCCAACCTGTTGCAGCTTGGCCGTAGGCAGCGAAACCGAAACGGAATAAGGCACCCGTTGCTGAATATCGAACACCGGGGCAGCAATACAGGACACGCCCAGCTCGTTTTCTTCGCGATCCATCGCCACACCCTGCTTGCGGATATCCGCCAACTCCTCATACATCTTCGGCAATTCGGTAATGGTATTACGCGTCAGTACCTGGATCTCCTGCTGATGGGTTTGCCAATAGTGATCCGGATAGTCGCTCTTGCCATAGGCCATAAAAATTTTACCCATCGCCGAACAGTACAGCGGCATATGCTGGCCGATATAGGCACGGGTACGCATCATGCCAGTGGTCGGTTCCAACTTGTAGATCAGGATCACATGATCGTCTTCCCGGCTGGAGAAATTGACCGTTTCCCCCACTTCCAGGTTCAACTGCTCCAAATGCGGTGCAGCCACGTGGATGATGTTCAATGAGGAAAGCGCCTTTTGACCAATAGAAATAAATTTGGTGGTCAGGCGGTAACTGCCTGGGGAAGGCGCCTGCGTGACATAGCCACTGGTATGCAGCCCTTGTAACAGGCGGTGCACGGTGCTTTTGTTCATCTCGGCCAGCTCGGACAGGTGCGCCAGCGGGCAACCATTAGGGAAATTGCTCAATATTTCAATCAGCTGCAAACCACGAAACAGGCTTTGGCTGCCCAGGGGTTTGTCTTTTTTGTCATCTTTTTCGTCAACAGCTTTCAGGCTCATAGCGAAGTCTCTCCATTGTTGAGCCGCCAGCCGTTGCCACGGCGTAAGAAGCGGACCTACTGGGGGAGAATGTTACTCCAAGGGCCGCATCAGGTGAAGTTGGAACGCCGTATCATTTTCAGTAGTGAGGTTAAAACCCGCAACATTCCGGCAACCTTATAAGTGAGTTGTGCGTCACAAATTGACAAAATTAAAAATAATCCATTGTTTATTAAGGAGAATTAAAACCGTCCCGGCTTTGCTTTAGCTCGACGTTAGGCATATTATTTTTGAAATCTGATTTCGCATGTTGAAATTTAAAGTTGATTTAAACAGCAGAAGTTCACTTATTGGCATCGCGCTGATGGCGCGAACCGACACAGGGGTGCATCACATGACTCAAGGCAATGCGGATCAACCCATTCTTACGCTCAGCCATATCGTCAAGCGTTTTGGCGGCAACATCGCGGTTAACGACGTCAGCCTACAGGTGATGCCCGGCGAAGTGCTGGCGCTGCTAGGGGAAAACGGCGCGGGTAAATCCACGTTGATCAAAGTCCTGGCTGGAGTGTATCCCCGCGATGGCGGCGATATCCACTTTCAAGGTAACAGCATTGCCTCGGCGGCGGCGATTAAAAGTGATAGCCGCCAGCCGATTGCCTTTATCCATCAGGATCTGGGCCTGATTGAATGGATGACGGTAGCGGAGAACATGGCGCTGGTGATGGGGTTTCCCCGCCGTTTCGGGCTGATCGACTGGCGAGCCATTCGCCGCCGTGCGCTGGAAGCCTTGCAGGATGTGGGGATTGCCCTGGACCCAGACGCACGTGTATTTGAGCTTTCCCGCACGGAAAAGTCATTGCTGGCCATTGCCAGGGCGGTGGCGGTGAATGCCGAACTGCTGGTGCTGGATGAACCTACCGCTTCCCTACCCGCCAACGACGTACGCCACCTGTTTGCGGTGATCAACCGGCTGCGTGACAAAAAGGTCGGCATGATTTACGTCACCCATCGCCTGGATGAGGTGATTGAAATTGCCGATCGGGTTTGCGTGATGCGTGACGGGCGCTACGTTGCCGGGGGCAATACCGCCGATTATTCCCTGCGCGATCTGGTGCAGATGATCGTGGGTGAAGCGATGGCGGAAGATCAGCGTGAACCGCTGCCGCAGCACCAGCCGCCGGTATTGCAACTGCATAACATCACCGTCGGGGATATCGGCCCGGTCAGCTTTGAATTGCAGCCGGGGGAAATGCTCGCTCTTGCCGGGCTACGCGGCGCTGGCCAGGAGGAGATTGGCCGCCTGCTGTTTGGCCTGCGCCAACGGGACAGCGGAGAAATCCAGTTCCGCGATAAACCTTACTCAGCCACAACGCCGCAGCAGGCTATGGCCTGTGGAGTGTCGCTTGTCGCTGGCGATCGCACCGGCGAAAGCCTGGTGATGTCGATGAGCGTACGGGAAAATCTGTTTATCAACCCCTGCGCCAGCGGCCATAAGCTGTTCTCGCGCTATAGCCGCCGAGCCGAAATCGGTGCCAGTTGGTGGAAGGTACAACTGTTCGACGTGCGGCCAAAGGACGTCAATATCGATATCAGCGCCCTGTCCGGCGGCAATCAGCAAAAAGTGGTGATGGCCCGCTGGATGCATCTTGCGGCACCGTTGCTGATCCTGGAAGACCCTACCGCTGGGGTTGACGTGGGCGCCCGCGCCGAAATCTATCATCTGTTAAATAAATCCCTGGCAGCCGGCGTGGCGGTATTGGTGATCTCCAACGATTTTGAAGAGATCGCGCATATCTGTAACCGCGCCCTGGTGTTTAACCGGGGGAAAGTGGTGGGCGAATTGAAGAACCAACAAGTCTCGTTCGCCAATTTATTGGAGCTGGCCTCTGCCAGCGCTGGGGAAGCCGTTGTGGAGGAATACCATGTCGAATAAAACGTCCGTCAAATCAACGGCGCTGGAACAGCGCGTCAGCCTGGGACAGGACGGCGTTGGTCCATGGCTGATGCAAATCATTACCCGTTATGGCCTGCTGCTGCTGTGTATTGCGTTAGTGATCGTCTTCTCGCTCACCACGCCGTCGTTCGCCTCGATGCTGACGGTACAGGCGATCCTCTCCAGCAAGGCCAAGATCGCCCTGCTGGCGCTGGCGGCCACCATTCCGATGATCGTCGGCAAGATCGACCTGAACGTCGGTTTCGGTATCGTACTGTGGCACATTCTGGCGATCACCTTACAGGTGGAATATGGCTTCTCCTGGCAGATGGCGGTGCTGACCGTGTTGGTCATTTCCGCGCTGTACGGCCTGCTTAACGGCATCCTGGTAGCGCTGGCGGATATCGACAGCTTCGTGGCCACCCTGGGTTCAGGCACCGTGCTGTATGCGCTGGCGCTATGGCACTCCGGCGGGCGGCAGATTGTCGGCGACCTGCCCGACGCCTTTATCGCCCTGCATCACACCGAAATCGCCGGGATCCCGATTGTGGCCTTCTATGTGCTGATCGTCGCCGTCATCCTGTGGCTGATCACCGAACATACCCCGCTGGGCCGGTGCATGTATGCGGTAGGCGGCAATCCGGCTGCGGCGCGGCTCAACGGTATTTCGGTCAATCGCTTTACCATTGGCGCCTTTATCGCCTCGAGCGTGCTCACCGGTTTTAGCGGCGTGCTGATCGCTGCCGAACAGGGCGTAGGCCAGGCCAGCGTCGGGATGGATTACCTGTTACCCGCCCTGGTGGGGGCATTTCTCGGCAGTACCACCATTCGTCCAGGCCGAGTGAACGTCTGGGGCACCGTGGTCGGCATTGCCATTCTGGCGATCGGCATCGCGGGGATCCAACAGTTTGGTGGAGAGTTCTGGGTCGAACCGTTATTCAACGGCGCAACGCTGCTGCTGTCCATCACATTGGCCGGTTATGCCCAACGCCGTCGGTTACTCAATCAGAAAGCAGTACAACGCAGTCAGGCGGCATCTGCCGACAACAACAACCAAAAAGCGATCAATCCTTAATCAGGAGCACAGCCATGAAACATTGTTGGATTTTGCCCGGGATCACCACTCTGCTGTTGGCCACCTCACCGGCCTGGGCAGATGCCTATCTCGATCAGGCCACGGCGGCGGTAGCCAAAGCCACGGCCAGCAGTACCCAATGGGATGGCCCTACCAGCGGGCCGCAGTTGCAGGCGAACAAGAAAATCATCTTTATTGCCTCTGACATGAAAAACGGCGGCGTGCAAGGAGTGCAACAAGGGCTGAGCGAAGCAGCCAAGGTGGCGGGCTGGCAGTTGGAAACGCTGGACGGCGGTGGTTCGGTGAAAGACCAACTGTCGTCGCTGAATCAGGCCATTGCCCAAAAGCCAGACGGGATCGTGATCGGCGGCTGGAACCCTAACGTGGCTAAAATCCCGCTGAAAAAGGCGGTGGCTCAGGGGATCGTTCTGACGGCCTGGCATGCAGTGCCAGAGCCTGGCCCCATCGCCAAATACGATGTGTTCTATAACGTCACTTCCGACTCTAATGAGGTAGCACGCATCGCCGCACAGTACGCGGTCGTGAAATCCGGTGGGCAGGCCAGCGTGTTGATCTTTACCGATTCGCTGTACCAAATCGCTCTGGACAAGGCCAACGTGATGAAAGAAGAAGTGGCCAAATGCAGCGGCTGTAAGCTGGTGGAGTTTATCGACACCCCGCTGGCAGACACCGCCAGCCGCATGCCAGCCATGACCTTCAGCCTGTTGCAGAAATACGGTGACAAGTTCCAGTACGCGCTGGCGATCAACGATCTGTATTTCGATTTTATGGCTCCGGCGCTGAAAACTGCCGGTAAAGGCGGCAGCAATGCGCCGTTTAATATCTCGGCCGGTGACGGCTCCATTTCTGCCTATCAACGCATTCGTTCCGGTGACAGCCAGTCGGCCACCGTGCCCGAGCCGCTGAAACTGCACGGCTGGCAGTTGCTGGATGAGTTTAACCGTGCCTTCGCCAAGCAGGCACCTTCCGGTTACGTGACTCCGGCCCATCTGGTCACCCGCGAGAATATCGCCAATGACGGTGGCCCAAATAACATGTATGACCCACAAAATGACTATCAGGGGCATTACAAAACGATTTGGGGCGTGAAGTAATCAGGAGGCTGAGATGATCGAACAACGACTGGAACGTTTGTGTTCCCCCGCCGTTTGGGCCGAAGGCCCGGTATGGCTACCACAGCAGGATGCGGTGGTATTCAGCGATGTAAAAGGCAACCGCATGTTCCGCTGGGCCCGTAATGGCGAGCTCAGCGTATGGCGAGCGGCATCCAACTATGCCAACGGTAACGCCCGTGATGCCGAGGGGCGTGTCATCAGCTGTGAACATGGGCGACGGGGTATCAGCCGCACCGAGCACGACGGCAGTGTACAACTGCTGGTCGACCGGGTGGACGGCAAACGCTTCAACTCACCAAATGACATCGTGGTGCGCTCCGACGGCACATTATGGTTTACCGATCCGCCGTACGGCATCATCGGCGATGAAGAGGGCTACAAGTCGGAAAGCCAGGTGATCGGCTGCTATCTGTATTGCTTCGATCCCCGTGATGGCTCGCTGAACATTGCCGCCAGCGATCTGCAGCGGCCCAACGGCCTGGCCTTCTCTCCGGATGAAAGCCTGCTGTACGTGGCGGATATGTCGATTATTGACTTCCCTACTCTTGGACGTCGCGAACTGCGGGTGTATCAGGTGGAAGGACGGGAGTTGAAGGCTGGCAGGCATTTTGCCCAGGTCGCACCGGGGATCCCGGACGGCTTCTGCCTGGATAGCGCCGGTAATCTGTTTTGCAGCTGTGCCGATGGCGTGATTATCTTTAATCCTCAAGGGGAACAAATTGGCAAAATCCCGGTGCCGGAGTGCGTTTCCAACTGTACCTTCGGCGGGCCGGAAGGCAATGAGCTCTACATTACCGCCACCACATCGCTGTACCGCATTGTCCTGAATACCCACGGGTAATCATGGGCTGGTCATCACGCAGGGGGAGTTCGCCTCTCCCTGCTTTGTCACGTCTGTAGCACGTCAGTACCCTCAAACTGTGTTGCCGATCACATAATCACCAGGTTAATTTAACTGACTGTTTTTCAATAAAAATTTACTTCACTCTGGCTTTGACTTCATCCCGACAGGGGTATAGCATTTATTTGAAATGCAATTTCGCATATTGAAATTAAAAGAACACAAAACACCCAGTTCACCATAAGGGAGAAGCAGTATGAGAGTGAGCTATACCGAGTTAAAACAGCAATTCAAACGCGTGTTGCTGGCACGGGGAGTGGCGGAAACCACGGCAGATGAGTGTGCCACTCTGTTTGCCGATACCACCGAAAGCGGCGTCTATTCCCACGGGGTCAACCGCTTCCCACGCTTCATTCAGCAGTTGGACGCAGGTGATATCGTGCCTGACGCCGAACCGAGCAAGCTACTGTCGTTAGGCGCCATCGAACAGTGGGATGCCCATCAAGGCATTGGCAACCTCACCGCCCGCAAGATGATGGATCGTGCCATGCAGTTGGCGGATCAACACGGGATTGGCCTGGTGGCGTTGCGTAATGCCAACCACTGGATGCGTGGCGGAGGTTACGGCTGGCAAGCTGCAGAACAAGGCTATATCGGCATTTGCTGGACTAACTCGATCGCCGTCATGCCGCCTTGGGGGGCTAAAGAGTGCCGTATCGGCACTAACCCGTTGATCGTCGCCGTGCCAAGTAACCCGATCACCATGGTAGATATGTCGATGTCGATGTTCTCCTACGGCGCGCTGGAAATGAATCGCCTGGCGGGCAAAAAACTGGCGGTAGACGGCGGATTCGATAACGACGGCAACCTGACGCGCGATCCGGCCACCATTGAGGAAAATCGGCGTATCTTGCCAATGGGCTATTGGAAGGGGTCTGCGCTGTCGATAGTGCTGGATATGATCGCTACCCTGCTCTCTGGCGGTTCATCAGTCGCAGATGTTACCGAAGATAACCGTGATGAATACGGCATTTCGCAGGTGTTTATCGCCATTGAGATCGACCGCCTGATCGACGGCAAAACCCGTGATGAAAAGCTGCAGCGCATAATGGATTACGTTACCAGCGCCGAGCGTGATAACCCAGAAGTCGCCATTCGCTTGCCAGGCCACCGCTTCCCGCACGTCCGCGCCGAAAATCAACGCGAAGGCATCCCGGTAGACGATCGCGTCTGGGCCCGCATTCAGGCACTTTAAGGAGCTGTTTATGATCTTCGGCCATATTGCCCATACGGCAGCAGAACACTACCCCCCGGCGATTGCCAAAGCCGTGGCCTATTTGCAGAACACCGACTTTACCATTCTGTCTGCCGGGCGTTATGAGGATCCGCAAACCGGTTATGTAGTGCAGGTGCTGGATCTTCACACGCAACATAAAGATGAGTTGCGCCCTGAAGTACACCGTAAAAATATCGACGTGCAGTTCCTGGTAAGCGGCACTGAATTAATAGGCGTTGCAGCAGACAGAGGAAATAACGTTATTCATCAGGAATTATTAGCGCAGCGTGACATTATTTTCTATCAGGACGTAGAAGACGAATCCTGGTTAACCATGCAGCCCGGTAATTTTGCGGTATTTTATCCGCAGGATGTCCATCGCCCTGCCTGTATTAATCAAACGTCCTGCGATATCAGAAAGGTGGTAGTGAAAATACCGATAACATTACTTTCCAGCACGAGGAAATAAAGACTGTCTCATAACGTGAATTTAGCCGTTTCATTGATTGCGATAATATCAGGTGAAAAATATGGAAAACACAACGCCGGGCTTTATTATTGGTGCTTATCCTTGCGCCCCTTCATTTCATCAGCTCGAACGTGAGAAGGAAGTTCAATTCTGGGATCGGCTGGCTGAACTGCCGCTGATCCGTGGGCTGGAGCAGCCTTGCCTGGACGAACTGCATCCTTATGGTGACGATTTCTTGCTTAAGCAGATCCCCAGCCACTGGCAACTGGTGCTTACAGCAGTAATGGGGACCATGCAACGACGCGGCAGCGGGCGGGATTTTGGCCTCGCCGCCCGTAATGAGGAGGAGCGCCGGGCAGCGGTGGATTATATCCGTTCAATACATGACAAAGTTAAGCGCACCAACGATCGCGCCGGTCGCCAACAGGTGGTAGCCCTGGAGCTTCAATCGGCCCCCAACCGGCAGGAAAAAGACAGTGCCGCGGCGCGGCAGGCCTTCATTGCCTCATTGGAAGACATTGCCGGTTGGCACTGGGAATGCGATTTGGTGATTGAGCACTGCGATGCACTGACCGGGCCCAAGCCACGCAAGGGTTTCCTGACGCTGGAAGATGAGCTCATCGCGGCACAGGCGATTAACCGCCACTTTGGCGATACGCTAACCCTGGCCATCAACTGGGGCCGCTCTGCTATTGAGGGGCATAATGACCTCCTGCCTTTACAACAGGTGAAACAGTGTCAACAGGCAGGGTTATTGAGCGCCCTGATGTTCTCCGGCACCGCCAGCCACGGTGCTTATGGCGAATGGGAGGATACGCATGCGCCCTTTGCCCCATTCGATGGGAGCCATTATGTTTGCCATGAATCCTTAATGACGCTGGACAGTGCTCGGCAATTATTTAATCAGGCTCCGTTGGCAGAATTAAACTATGCCGGTATCAAATTACTGTCCACCTCGGCACAAGAAAGTATTGAACAACGGATCGCTATTATCAAGGATGGTATCAACGCCTTGGCATTAAGCAGCGGCCTAATTACGACACCAATAAGATAGAACATCACATAATACCCATAAAACGGTAAACAATAATACGGATTTATTCCGAGCCCCCTACATATGCGAAGGTATCAATAACATGAATACTGCTTCTGTTGCTGTTAGCCAAAGTCAGGCCATACCCAAATTACGCTGGCTGAGAATTGTGCCGCCTATTCTGATCACCTGCATTATTTCTTATATGGACCGCGTTAATATCGCCTTCGCCATGCCTGGCGGCATGGACGCCGAATTGGGGATCACCGCCTCCATGGCCGGCTTGGCAGGCGGCATCTTCTTCATCGGTTATCTGTTTCTGCAAGTGCCCGGCGGCAAGCTGGCGGTTAACGGTAACGGCAAAAAGTTTATTGGCTGGTCGCTGCTGGCCTGGGCGGTGATCTCGGTGCTGACCGGTTTGGTGACCAATCAATACCAACTGCTGTTCCTGCGCTTTGCTCTGGGTGTTTCAGAAGGCGGTATGCTACCGGTAGTGCTGACCATGATCAGCAACTGGTTCCCGGACAAGGAACGTGGCCGCGCCAATGCCATCGTGATCATGTTCGTGCCGATCGCCGGTATCCTCACCGCCCCGCTCTCCGGCTGGATCATCACCGCCTGGGACTGGCGCATGCTGTTCCTGGTAGAAGGTGGTCTATCACTGGTGGTGATGGCGTTATGGTGTTTCACCATCAGCAACCGCCCACAGGAAGCCAAGTGGATCTCACAGGCTGAAAAAGACTACCTGATCAAAACCCTGCATGACGAACAGTTGCTGATCAAAGGCAAAACGGTGCGCAATGCTTCGCTGCGGCGCGTGCTGGGCGACCGGATCATGTGGCAACTGATCCTGGTTAACTTCTTCTACCAAACCGGGATCTACGGCTACACCCTGTGGCTGCCCACCATTCTGAAGGGCCTGACCAACGGCAATATGGAACAGGTGGGCTGGCTTGCCGTGCTGCCCTACATTGGCGCCATTTTCGGCATGCTGATCGTTTCCACCTTGTCCGATCGCACCGGTAAACGCAAAGTGTTCGTTGCCCTGCCGCTGGCCTGCTTTGCTATTTGCATGGCGCTTTCCGTACTGATGAAAGATCACATCTGGTGGTCTTATGCCGCGTTAGTCGGTTGCGGCGTGTTTATTCAGGCGGCCGCAGGCGTGTTCTGGACTATTCCCCCCAAATTATTCAACGCTGAAGTGGCCGGTGGCGCACGCGGTGTGATCAATGCCTTGGGCAACCTCGGCGGTTTCTGCGGCCCTTATATGGTTGGCGTGCTGATTACTCTGTTCAACAAGGACGTTGGCGTCTATAGCCTGGCAGCCTCACTGGCGATCGCCGCAATGCTGGCGCTGATGTTACCCAACAAATGCGACCAGGTCGCCGGGAGCGAGCAATGAAATACTGGCTCGGGCTCGATTGCGGCGGCACCTTTATCAAGGCCGGATTGTATGATGCCGAAGGTAAAGAACTGGGCATTGCTCGCCGTAATTTGGCGATCGTCGCCCCACAGCCTGGCTGGGCGGAACGGGATATGCCCGCACTATGGCAAACCGCCGCCAGCGTGATCCGCGAGGTGTTGGAACATAACGGTGTCGCCGCGGCAGCCGTTCAGGGGCTGGGGATTTCGGCCCAGGGCAAAGGCGTGTTCCTGTTGGATAAGCAGGGGAAACCGCTAGGCAACGCCATTCTGTCTTCCGATCAGCGGGCACTGGCACAGGTGATGGCCTGGCAAAAAGCGTGCATGCCGCAAACCCTGTACGAGCAAACTCGTCAGACGCTATGGACCGGCCATCCGGTTTCGTTGCTGCGCTGGATCAAGCAGCATCAACCCGAGCGCTACGCCCAGATCGGCAGCGTGCTGATGGCGCATGACTACCTGCGCTACTGCCTGACGGGCGAACTGGCCTGTGAAGAAACCAATATCTCCGAATCCAACCTGTATCAGATGGAGCGCGGCTGTTATGACCCGGTACTGGCACAGTTGCTTGGCATCGACGAGATCGTGACAGCCCTACCGCCAATTGTCGGTTCTGCCGAGGTCGCCGGGCGCGTTAGTGCTGAAGCCGCGGCGCTCACCGGCTTGCCAATCGGCACCCCGGTGGTGGGCGGTTTGTTTGACGTGGTATCCACCGCACTCTGTGCCGGGCTGCAGGATGAAACCCGACTCAACGCGGTGATGGGCACCTGGTCGGTCACCAGTGGGATAACCGCAACGATCGCTTCCGACTCCGGCTATCCGTTCGTTTATGGCCGCCACGCTGAGCAAGGCAAATACATCGTTCACGAAGCCAGCCCTACCTCCGCTGCCAATCTGGAGTGGTTTTGCCAGCAATGGGGCTTGCACGACTACGCGCAACTCAACCGCTGGGTGGCAGACCTGCCCAAGGCTGGCAGCCAGTTGCTGTTTGCCCCCTTCCTTTATGGTTCCAACGCCGGGCTGGGATTGAGTGCCAGCTTCTACGGCATCCAGGCCTTCCATCAGCGCGAACATCTGGTCCAGGCGATTTTCGAGGGCGTGGTGTTCTGCCATATGACCCACCTGAACCGTATGCGGCAACGTTTCCCCCAGACCAAGGCACTGCGCGTCACCGGGGGGCCAGCTAAATCGGCCCCCTGGATGCAAATGTTTGCCGACGTCAGCGGCTTACCGGTCGAGTTGCCGCAGGTGGAAGAAACCGGCTGTCTGGGCGCGGCGATGGCCGCCATGGTGGGAACCGGTGCTTTTAGCGACTTTGCCGCCGCGCAGCGGGCATTGGCTCCACGCATCGAAACCGTTCTGCCAGATCCCGCTGCTCAGGATGTTTACCACCGCAAATACCAACGTTATCAGGCGCTGGTTGCCACGCTACAAACGCTGCAACACGGCGACTTTAAGGAGGCTTTATGACCATCAAACCGCGCCTGCAACTGGCGCTCGATCACACCCGGCTGGATGCCGCTCTGCAAACGGTCGACCGTCTGCATCCGTACGTCGACATCATCGAGGCAGGCACCATTTTATGCATCAGCTCAGGGATCCGGGCCGTGAGCGCCCTGCGTGAACGTTGCCCGCAACATACGCTGGTCGCCGATCTGAAGGTGGCCGATGCCGGAGCGACCCTGGCCGAACAGGCTTTTTCGCAGGGCGCCAACTGGATGACCGTGATATGTGCAGCTCCCCTAGCCACCATGGCTAGCGCGCTGGAGGTGGCCGAACGCTACCGGGGCGAAATCCAGATCGAACTGTTTGGCCGCTGGACGCTGGAAGATGCCAAAGCCTGGCGCGATCTGGGTATCAAACAGGCGATTTACCATCGTGGCCGCGATGCTCAGGCCAGCGGGCAAACCTGGGGTCAACAAGATCTGGACACCATGAAGGCGCTGTCCGATCTGGGGATTGAGCTTTCGGTTACCGGCGGGATCGTCCCGGCCGATTTGCCGCTGTTTAAAGACATCGCCGTGACGGCGTTTATTGCCGGGCGTGCGCTGGCCGAGGCTGCCGATCCGGTGGTGGCCGCACGTCAGTTTCATACCGCCATTGATGACATTTGGAGATCTTGATATGCGCCAGCATCCGTTGGGAATTTACGAAAAAGCGCTGCCGAAACACCTGAGCTGGCCAGAGCGGCTGGCATTGGCCAAGGCCTGCGGCTTTGATTTTGTCGAGATGTCGATCGATGAAAGTGATGAACGGCTGGCACGTCTGAGCTGGAGCAAAGAGCAGCGTCTTTCGCTGGTCAGCGCCATGTTGGAAACCGGCATCAGCATCCCCTCGATGTGCCTTTCCGGCCATCGCCGTTTCCCGTTTGGCAGCCATGACGAAGCCACGCGGCAACAGGCTTATCTGATCATGGAACAGGCTATCCAACTGGCCAAAGACGTTGGCATTCGCACCATTCAGTTGGCGGGTTATGACGTTTATTACGAGCAGCAGGACGAAGGAACTCTCGCCCGCTTTACCGAGGGTATGCAATGGGCGGTGGGACGTGCCGCTGCCGCACAGGTGATGCTGGCGGTCGAAATTATGGATACCGAATTCATGAGTTCCATCAGCAAGTGGAAAAGCTGGGACTCCCTACTGGCTTCCCCTTGGTTCACGGTATATCCAGACGTTGGCAACCTTAGCGCCTGGGGTAACGACGTCGCGCAAGAATTGCAGCTCGGCATTGACCGCATCGCTGCCATTCACCTCAAAGACACCTTCCCGGTCACTGAGACGTCACCGGGTCAGTTCCGCGATGTGCCATTCGGTGAAGGCTGTGTGGATTTTGTCGCCCTGTTCCGCACGTTGAAGCAGCTCAACTATCGCGGCGCTTTCCTGATTGAGATGTGGACCGAAAAGGCCGACGAACCGGTTGCCGAGATCGTGCAAGCCCGCCGTTGGATTGAACAACAAATGCAGCAAGGAGGAATGACATGCTAACTCTGCCACAGCTCAAACAGCAGGTTTTGGAGGCCAACCTCGACCTCCCGCGCCACAAGCTGGTGACCTTTACCTGGGGTAACGTCAGCGCCGTTGATCGTGAACGCGGATTGGTGGTGATCAAGCCTTCCGGCGTGGAATATGCGCATATGCAGGTGGAGGATATGGTGGTAGTCAATCTGGCCGATGGACAACGAGTTGAGGGTAACAAGAAGCCTTCTTCAGATACCGCTACCCATTTGGCGCTGTACCGCGAGTTTGCTGACATCGGCGGCATCGTGCATACCCATTCACGCCATGCCACTATCTGGGCACAGGCCGGGTTGGATATCCCTGCCTGGGGGACCACTCATGCCGACTATTTCTACGGCGCGATCCCTTGCACCCGGTTGATGACCGCAGACGAGATCGAGCACGATTATGAACTGGATACCGGCAAGGTGATTATTGAAACCTTCCGCCAGCGCGGCATCAGCCCAAGCGCCATTCCGGCGGTGCTGGTCAATGCCCATGGGCCGTTTGCCTGGGGCAAGGATGCGCATGACGCAGTGCACAACGCGGTCGTACTGGAAGAAATTGCTTATATGGGGATTCTTTCGCGGCAGTTGACGCCGGGGATTGGCAACATGCAGCAGGTGCTGTTGGATAAGCATTACCTGCGCAAGCATGGCAAGAACGCCTATTACGGCCAATAGCATCCCCTCACCCCAACCCTCTCCCACAGGGAGAGGGAGCTGTTAGCCCCTGCGCTTTTGGAAGTAAAGAGGTCATCTCAGCAAACTCGATCGCTCCTCCTTCAAAGTGAATGACTACCATTTCAAACACTCTCGAACGGTCCTCATTCAAAGTGAGTTACTACACTTTCAGCCCAACTCGATCGGTCCTCATTCTAAGTGAGTTACTACAATTTCAAACACACTCGATCGGTCCTCATTCAAAGTGGGTTACTACCATTTCAAACACACTCGATCGGTCCTCATTCAAAGTGAGTTACTACACTTTCAGCCCAACTCGATCGGTCCCCTCTCCCTGTGGGAGAGATACCGTCTTGTCGGCTATCCGGCAAGCGGTATTTCCGCATTAAATGTCTTTCCTGATTTCACCACACCATAGGCCAGTTGCAGCAACTTTCGCATCGCCGCACACACTCTTTCTTTGCCCGACTTCCCACGCAACTTCAGCCTTTCTGTTAAGTCTTTAACCACAACATTGTATTGGCCTGCCACTACCGCGGGCATGTATAACGCACTTCGCAGCTCACCGTGCCCCACTTTCGATAACCGGCTTTTCCCTTTAAACATCCCCGACTCACATCGCTGTGGATTCAGTCCTGCGTACGCTACCAGGGCCTTGCTGCTGGTGAACCGACGCAGGTTTCCTGCGAAGGCCAGCAGGCTGGAGCTCAGCATCTCTCCCACTCCAGGGATACTTTTTAGCAACTCGCTGTCCCGTTTCAGGTCAGGGTTATCATCGATGTGCTGACTGATTTTCTTTTTCGTTTCTCGTATCAGTTCATCCAACGTGGCGATGTGCTCATTGAGTGAAGGGACGATGACTGCTTCGGCCACCTCCAGGCGATTTTCTTCCATCTGACGCATCTCTTCCAGGTTCTTAAGATGCCTGACCAACGCGGTCAACTGGCGCTCGCTCAACGGGGCTGGGAACCACGGGGCAGGCTGATGCAGTGCGCAGTAGCGGGCTATCATCGCTGCATCGCTTTTGTCCGTTTTGTTCCGGGCCAGTTCTGTATTGCCGAAGGAATGGATACACGCCGGGTTCATCAGACTGACGTGGTAGTTGTTGTCTGCCAGATAAGTGGCCAGTTCCGTGCTGTAGCTCCCGGTGGCTTCCATACAGACATGACAGTCGCCAAAGCGGCTCAACCAGGCTGCGAACTCGCGGCATCCAGAAGGGGTATTGGCAAACTTTTTGGTTTTATACTTCTGATTGTCCAGCAGTACGGCGACATCAAATTTGTGTTTAGCGATATCAACGCCGACAGGGGTTCTACGCATTATGGCACTCCATAACCATGTCTGAAATTTATCGCCGGACCATCCTTATATGTAGGTGCTCATAGGCACAGGATACCGTTCGGTCTACAAGGCGACAGGGAAATAGACAGCCGGGGCACAATCTCTCCCACGGGCTCATAGGCACTAGGGTTAGGGGGAGCTCACCGGCTATCTCCCGATGATCAGTCGGGGATCTTCTCCGCTAAGGCGGAGAAGATCAAGACATAAGGGTTAGGGTGAGGGGTCAGTTCGATAAAAAAATGCCAGCCACTGAGAAGTGGCTGGCATTGTGTTTTTCCTACAGTGATATTACAGCGCGCGCAGGATCGCTTCCACGCTGGCCTTGGCATCGCCAAACAGCATCTGGGTGTTCTCTTTAAAGAACAGCGGGTTCTGCACACCGGCATAGCCGGTATTCATCGAGCGTTTGAACGCGATAACGTTTTGCGCTTTCCACACTTCCAGCACCGGCATACCAGCAATTGGGCTGCGCGGATCTTCCAACGCCGCCGGGTTCACCGTGTCGTTGGCACCAATGACCAGGACGGTATCAGTGTCCGGGAAGTCATCGTTGATCTCGTCCATTTCCAGCACCACATCGTACGGCACACGGGCTTCCGCCAGCAGCACGTTCATGTGGCCCGGTAAACGACCCGCCACCGGATGAATACCAAAGCGCACCTTGATGCCACGCGCGCGCAGCTTCTCGGTGATTTCCGCAACCGGATACTGCGCCTGCGCCACCGCCATGCCGTAGCCTGGGGTGATGATCACCGAGGTGGAGTTACGCAGCTGTTCGGCCACTTCTTCCGCCGTGGTTTCGCGGTATTCGCCCATTTCTTCTGCGTCGCCGGTTGAGGAGCCATCGGTACCAAAACCACCGGCAATCACGCTGATAAACGAGCGGTTCATCGCTTTACACATGATGTACGACAGGATCGCACCGGAAGAACCGACCAGCGCACCGGTCACGATCAGCAGATCGTTGCTCAGCATAAAGCCTGCCGCCGCTGCTGCCCAACCGGAGTAGGAGTTCAGCATCGACACTACCACCGGCATGTCTGCCCCACCGATTGACGCAACCAGATGCCAGCCGAAGCCAAGAGCAATCACGGTCATGATCAGCAGTGCGAACACTTCCCAACCAACGCTGTTGGTACGCACGAACAGCACCATCAGCAGGAAGGAAACCACCAGAGCAGCCAGGTTCAGCTTGTGACGATTAGGCAGCATCAGCGGCTTGGAAGAGATGATGCCGCGCAGTTTGCCAAAGGCCACGATAGAACCGGTAAAGGTCACCGCACCGATGAAGATGCCGAGGAACACTTCGGTAAGATGGATATTTTCCATCACCGGTTCCATGGCCACCGTACCGTGATCCAGGTAGCTGTTGAAGCCGACCAGCACCGCAGCCAGACCCACGAAGCTGTGCAGCACCGCCACCAGCTCTGGCATTTCGGTCATTTCGACCTTCTTGGCCAGATATACGCCAATGGAACCACCGATGATCATCGCGATAATGATCCAGCCCACGTTACCGGAATCCGGCCCGAGGATGGTGGCGATCAACGCGATCGCCATCCCGGCCACGCCGAACAGGTTACCCTGCTTGGACGTTTCATGGCGCGAAAGACCGGCCAGGCTGAAAATAAACAGAATAGCGGCAACAATGTATGCAGCTGTAACTAATCCACCAGACATTTTTGCTACCCCTTAGTTTTTGCGGAACATCTTCAGCATGCGCTGAGTGACGGTGAATCCACCAAAAATGTTGATGCTGGCGATCAGTACCGCGACAAAGGAGAGGAAACTCACCCAGCCGCCATGACCAATCTGCAACAACGCACCGACCACGATAATCCCTGAGATCGCGTTGGTGACCGACATCAACGGGGTATGCAATGCATGGCTGACGTTCCAGACCACGTAGTAACCTACCACGCAGGCCAGCGCAAACACGGTAAAGTGAGACAGGAACTCTTTCGGTGCCGAATTGGCAAACCAACCGAACAGGATGATCGCCAGTGCGATCAGACCGTATTTCACTATTGGTGAGGTTGGTTTCTTTTCAACTTTCTCGATTGGCGCGGCGGCAGCCTGCTTAGGCTGGGCGGAGACCTGGATCGGCGGTGCTGGCCAGGTAACTTCGCCATCGCGAACTACGGTCACGCCGCGGATCACGGTGTCTTCGAAATCGATATTGATTTCGCCGTTTTTCTCTTTCGACAACAGCTTCAGCAGGTTCACCAGGTTGGTGCCGTATAGCTGTGAGGACTGCGTCGGCAAGCGGCTTGGCAGATCGGTATAACCGATAATCTTCACGCCGTTTTCGGTAACGGTCACCTGATCGGCCACGGTCAGCTCACAGTTGCCACCGGTTTGCGCGGCCAGATCGACAATCACGCTGCCCGGCTTCATGGAAGCCACCATCTCTTTGGTAATAAGCTTTGGTGCCGGGCGGCCAGGGATCAGCGCCGTGGTCACGATAATGTCTACTTCCTCTGCCTGAGCGGCAAACAGCGCCATTTCCGCTTTGATAAAGGCTTCAGACATCACTTTGGCATAGCCATCGCCGCTGCCTGCTTCTTCCTCAAAGTCCAGCTCGAGGAATTCTGCGCCCATACTCTGCACTTGCTCTTTCACTTCCGGGCGGGTGTCGAAGGCGCGAACGATCGCCCCCAGGCTACCAGCCGCACCGATAGCGGCCAAGCCAGCAACCCCAGCACCAATGATCATCACTTTGGCCGGGGGAACTTTACCGGCGGCGGTGATCTGGCCGGTGAAGAAACGCCCGAATTCGTGCGCCGCCTCAACGATAGCGCGATAACCGGCGATATTGGCCATTGAGCTCAGAGCATCCATGGACTGTGCACGTGAAATACGTGGCACGGAATCCATGGCCATAGCGGTCACGTTGCGGGCCGCCAGCTTCGCCATCAATTCTGGGTTTTGTGCTGGCCAGATAAAGCTGACTAACGTACTGCCCTCACGCATTAACGCAATTTCTTCCTCAAGAGGTGCGTTAACCTTCAGGATCAGATCCGATTGCCACACATCGGCTGTATCGGTAATTGTCGCCCCTGCGGCTTGATAAGCTGCATCTTCAAAGCTTGCCAGTTTTCCCGCCGCGCTTTCGATCGCGACGGTAAAGCCCAGTTTCAGCAGTTGTTCTACCGTTTTCGGCGTTGCTGCAACTCGGGCTTCATTGGCCAACCGTTCTCTTGGTACACCAATACGCATAATGTTCCCTTCTCACCTGTTCTGATGATGTTTATTATCGTGTTACCCATAGCGATAGCACCGGCTGGCAAGTTTTTTATCAGCCTTGCCTGTCAGCAAATTAAGGTGCCACCTATAACCTACTGAAAATGTGATCGATGATCCATAATTGCTTACGTTTACCCGTCAGTTTTTACATAAAAATGCAGCTAAGGCTATGACAAATCTCAAATCTGGATGCAAAAACTGTCCGGAAGGCCCTTTTCAACGCACTATTGTGCAGAACCCGCCCTAAGCCATTTCCTGTCAGCCGCGGACAGCGAGCATAAAAGTTATAAAATTGTGAATAATTAACATTAATGAGATTAAACGCTTTATTATTGAAACTTATAACCTGTTGGCCCAACGTGGCTCATCTAGTGTGGCTCGGCTTTGTCGCATCGCATCACATAAAATGCTGAGACACCTGCTAAGGTTACATGGCATAATCTGCGGCTGAATTACACCTAAACTGTTCAGCACGTTATCAACGTTACTGCGCTTGGCGAAAGGATTTTTTATGAAGCTGAAGACCACGATCATCGCATCAGCCTTGTTATCACTTACTGCGCTGTCTGTGCATGCCGCGCAAGAGTTAACTCCTGAGAAAGCAGCGGCCATCAAGCCGTTTGATCGCATCACCATTACCGGCCGTTTTATTGCCATCAATGAAGCTGCCGATGCCGTATCCCGCCGTGCAGATAAAATGGGGGCCGACGCCTTCTATATCCAGGACATCAACAACAGCAACAATGGCGGCAACTGGCGCGTCACCGCAGACGTCTATCATAAAGATGCCCCAGAAGTCAGCAAAGAGACCAAATACCGCGTGATTAACGGCGTGAAAGAACTGCCGAAAGACGAAGCCTTCCTGCTTGAGCCTTACGATACCGTCACCGTCAGCGGCTTCTACCGCAGCCAGCCAGACATCAACGACGCCATCTCCAAAGCCGCACAGAAGAAAGGCGCTGCCTCGTTCTTTATCGTGCGTCAGGTGGATGCCAACCAGGGCGGCAACCAGTTCATCACCGCTTACATCTATAAAGCCGATGCGCCGAAGCGTGTGGTGCAGAGCCCGGATGCCGTACCTGCCGATTCTGAAGCCGGTAAAGCCATGTTGGCTGCTGGTGGTGCAGAAGCCGCCAAGGTCGAGATCCCAGGCGTCGCCTCTTCCGGCTCACCAGCCCGCGACGTTGGCCGCTTCTTCGAAACTCAGACCTCTACCGGCCAGCGTTACACTGTAACCTTGCCGAACGGCACAAAAATTCAGGAAGTGAATAACGTCACCGCCGCGCAGATGGTGCCGTTTGATTCCGTGACCTTTACCGGCCACTTCAACAGCATGACCGACGTCTCTACCGAAGTGGCGAAACGTGCCGCAGAGAAAGGCGCCAAGTACTACCATGTGACGCGCCAGTGGCAGAACAAGAGCGGCGGCAACCTGACCGTCAGCGCCGATCTGTTCAAATAATCCCAGCTGTCACCTTGATCGAAGGGCTGCCACCGTGCAGCCTTTTTTTATGCCGCTGCTGAATAAGTTTTTATCCATTGCGCATAACCAATCATTGCATCTGCAAGCATCTCCCCTTAGAATTTGCGCCAATTTTTAGCTCTATTACCTGCCCTTGCGGTAATTGCCATGACGTTATGGCTGGCCTGCACGGAACGCATAGTTGTTTATTCTGTCTCGGGATCCATCATTGGAAAGAAAACTTGGTCTTACCGCGTTAACCGCCTTGGTGCTCAGCTCAATGCTGGGCGCAGGCGTCTTTAGCCTGCCGCAGAATATGGCCGAGGTTGCCAGCCCGGCGGCCTTGCTGATTGGTTGGGCCATCACCGGCGTCGGCATTCTGTTCCTGGCGTTTGCCATGCTGTTACTGACCCGCCTGCGCCCCGACCTGGATGGTGGCATCTTCACCTACGCCAAAGAAGGCTTTGGCGAACTGGTGGGCTTCTGCTCTGCGTGGGGTTACTGGCTGTGTGCGGTGATCGCCAACGTTTCTTATCTGGTGATCGTGTTTGCTGCACTAAGCCTGTTTACAGACCGCAGCGGCACGGTGATCCTGGGCGATGGCAACACCTGGCAGGCGTTGATCGCCGAATCCTTGTTGCTGTGGATCGTCCACGCCTTGGTATTGCGCGGCGTGCAAACGGCGGCCAGTATCAATCTGGTAGCCACCCTCGCCAAGTTGCTGCCGCTCGGCCTGTTTGCCGTGCTGGCCGCTATCGCGTTCCGCATGGATACCTTCACGCTGGATTTCCACGGCGTTGCTCTTGGTACGCCAGTTTGGCAGCAGGTTAAAGACACCATGCTCATCACCTTATGGGTGTTTATCGGTGTTGAAGGAGCCGTAGTGGTTTCCGCCCGCGCCAGGCAGAAAAAGGACGTTGGCCGCGCCACCATGCTGGCCGTGATTTCCGCTTTAGCCGTGTATCTGGTGATCACCCTGCTGTCGCTCGGCGTGGTGCCACGCAGTGAGCTGGCTGAAATGCGCAACCCGTCAATGGCGGTGCTGATGGTTGACCTGATCGGCCCTTGGGGTGATGTGATCATCGCCACTGGCCTGATCGTTTCGGTTTGCGGGGCCTACCTGAGCTGGACCATCATGGCGGCCGAAGTGCCTCTGCTGGCCGCTCAACACGGCGCATTCCCCAAAATTTTCCGCAAGCAAAACCAGAACCACGCCCCGTCAGCCTCTTTGTGGTTGACCAATGGTGCGGTGCAAATTGCGCTGGTAATTATCTGGCTAACCGGCAGCAACTACAATTCGCTGCTGACCATCGCTTCCGAGATGATCCTGGTGCCGTATTTCCTGGTGGGAGCCTTCCTGTTCAAGGTGGCCCGTCAGCGGCAGGATAAGCGGCTGATTTTCGCCGCCAGCGGTGCCTGCCTGTATGGGCTGTGGCTACTCTATGCTTCAGGTCTGATGCACCTGTTGATGTCGGTGCTGCTGTATGCACCTGGCTTGCTGGTGTTTATGTATGCCCGCAGTGGACATCAGGAGGTGAAATTGCTCAACCGACTAGAGAAAGGCACCGTTATGCTGCTGTTGGCTGCAACCCTCCCGGCCGGATGGTTTATGTTGCATTGATCGACTCAATTAACCGGGTGACCTCACCCGGTTAATTGCCAGGCACCGGTTGGGCGTTAATGGTGATCCTCTCACCCACCTGCGTCACTAGCACTGATTCGCCGCACTTTTTCTCAATGGCGTCCAACTGCTCCGCCGCCAGCGGATACGGCAGTTGAATATCAAACACCACCAAACGCTGCTGCCGAGCCAGATCGATCAGGCGAATAATATTGACCTCATCGCTGACCTGCGTCGAAACCACCTGTAACGCCAACTCTTTCAACTGATCCTGACGCGAGCGTGAGTCTGCCACGCGCGATTTCACGACCATGCCAAAAATGGGCATCACACCATAGATTGCATCTATAAAGCGCCACTGCTTCTTGCAGGAAGCAGATAAAAAATGGGTGTAGTCAAAACAGACTCTCTCACTGCGCGCGACGAATGCAAGATGATCGTTGTTCATCTTCGTTACCCTTCTGGTGGCCAGTGCTGAAATGTTATCGATGGCAAGCGTTATCCGCTTTCTGACGTATAATGGCATAATTACCTTAATATTTGCCAGTTTGCTCAGGAGCTTTACTCGATGGTCTCTCACAACTCGGCCCCTGTGCTGATCACCGGCGGTGCCCGCAGAATTGGGCTGGCTCTGGCCAAGTCGTTCTTACAACGGGGCGTTCCGGTCATTATTGCCTATCGCAGTGAATACCCGGCGTTAGCCGAACTCCAAGACCTTGGTGCGATCTGCCTGCAGGGCGATTTCTCTGCCCACGAAGGGATCTATCGTTTTGCCGATCAGGTGAAACAGGTCGCCCCAAAGCTGCGTGCCGTGATCCATAACGCCAGTGCCTGGTTGGCAGAATCGGCCGATACTCCGCCGGAACAGGTGATGGCTTCGATGCTCCAGATCCACGTTTACACGCCCTACCTGCTAAACCAACTGCTGGAACCCTGCCTGCTTGGCCAAGGGCAAGCCGGTGCCGATATCATCCACCTGACGGATTATGTGGTGGAGAAAGGCAGCGACAAGCACATTGCCTATGCCGCCAGTAAGGCCGCGCTGGATAATATGACCCGTTCCTTTGCCCGCAAGCTGGCCCCCGAAGTCAAAGTGAATGCGATCGCCCCGGCGCTGATCATGTTCAACACCGGTGATGATGAAACCTATCGTCAGCAGGCACTGACCAAATCCCTGATGCAGATCGCCCCAGGGGAAAGCGAAGTGGTCAATCTGGTGGATTATCTGATGGGCAGCCGCTACGTTACCGGGCGCACTCACGGTGTGGATGGCGGACGACCGCTGCGCTGAATAATGGGCATGGCGCAACACCGAGCAGCGCGCTATGCTGGATGCCGTTTTTCCTATAAAACTACCCTATTATGACTAAAATTGTTTTTGTAGAAGACGATCCTGAGGTTGGCAAACTGATTGCCGCCTATCTGGGCAAACATGACATCGACGTCATCATCGAACCCCGTGGCGACACGGCACAGGCCTGTATTGAGCGGGAACAACCAGACCTGGTGCTGTTGGATATCATGCTGCCCGGCAAGGACGGCATGACGCTGTGCCGCGATCTGCGCCCGGTTTATCCCGGCCCGATCGTGTTGCTCACCTCGCTGGACAGCGATATGAATCACATCCTGTCATTGGAAATGGGTGCGCATGACTACATCCTGAAAACCACGCCGCCTGCGGTGCTGCTGGCACGCCTGCGTTTACACCTGCGCCAACACGGTGGCAACCAGCCAAAAGAAGAGCAAACCCAGAACATCACCCAACATAATGCCGTGCATTTTGGTTTACTGTGCATCGATCCGGTCAACCGCGAGGTGACGCTGGGGGAAGAGATCGTCACTCTTTCTACCTCAGATTTCGATCTGCTGTGGGAGTTGGCCACCCATGCAGGGCAAATCATGGACCGTGAAGCGTTGCTGCAAAACCTGCGCGGTGTCAGCTACGACGGTATGGATCGCAGCATCGATGTGGCCATTTCACGCCTGCGCCGCAAACTGTATGACAATGCCCTGGAGCCGTTTCGCATCAAGACCGTGCGCAACAAGGGCTATCTGTTTGCCCCCAACGCCTGGGCATCGGTGCAACAATGAGAAAACTGTTCGTGCAGTTCTTTTTACTGCTGTTCGTCTGCTTTCTGGTAATGGCGATGCTGGTTGGCCTGGTTTACAAGGTCACCGCCGAACGCGCCGGGCGCCAATCGATGGACGACCTGATGAAGAGTTCGCTGTATCTGATGCGCAGCGAACTGCGGGAGATCCCGCTAAAAGACTGGAACAAAACCATCGCCACCCTGGATTTAAACCTGTCGTTCAAACTGCATATCGAGCCGCTCGGTAAGCAGAACCTGAATGAAGATCTCACCAAGCGTCTGCACATGGGAGAGATTATTGCGCTGGACGATCGCTACACCTTTATGCAGCGCATTCCCCGTAGCCACTACGTGCTGGTCGTTGGCCCCATCCCTTATCTGTTTTATCTGCACCAGATGCGCATTCTGGATTTGGTGCTGCTGATTTTTATCGGCTTGTCGCTGGCTCTGCCGGTGTTCCTGTGGATGCGCCCGCATTGGCAGGACTTGCTGAAACTGGAAAATGCCGCCCAACGTCTGGGAGCCGGGCATCTCGATGAACGTACACACTTTGTACCCACCTCGAGCCTTTACCGGCTTGGCGTTGCCTTTAATCAGATGGCCGATAACGTCAACACGCTGATCGTCAGTAAAAAACAGCTGATTGACGGTATTGCCCATGAGCTACGGACTCCGCTGGTACGCCTGCGCTATCGGTTGGCCATGAGCGATAACCTGACCGACGGCGAGCAGCAGGCGTTGAATCGGGATATTGGCCAGCTAGAATCCCTGATCGACGAGCTATTGACCTATGCGCGTCTGGATCGGCCTCAGGTAGCCTTGAATATTGAACCTATCGATTTACCCGGCTGGCTACAGGATAAGGTGGCCGATATCCAGTTGATCCACCCAGAGCGCGACATTGAGCTGAACATCCCGCATGTCGGTGACTTTGGCGGTGTCGATCTGCGGCTGATGGAGCGCGTGTTGGACAACCTGGTCAACAATGGCCTGCGCTATAGCGAACGGCGTTTACGCGTCGGCCTGTGGTTTGACGGTGATGCCGCATGCTTGCAGGTGGAAGACGATGGCCCTGGCATTCCGCCAGAAGAGCGCGAACGGGTATTCGAGCCCTTCGTCCGCCTCGATCCCAGCCGCGATCGCGCTACCGGCGGCTGCGGGCTTGGGTTGGCGATCGTGCATTCCATCGCCGTGGCTTATCAAGGCCAGGTCTTTGTGGAGGCCAGCTCTTTGGGCGGCGCCAGTTTCCGCTTCTGCTGGCCGATTAAACCCCCTTTAGATACCAAAACAGAGCCGGCATGACGATCCGGCCCCGTTGGCTCAACGGATCCACTATGGAGTTGAACAAATGACATCTGCATCATCCACTACGGCCTACGGCCAACTTCGCGCCCTATTCACCCGCCTTTCGCGTTTTGACCATCTCTCGGCCATCAGCGGCTGGGATATGCAAACCATGATGCCGCCGGGGGGCAACAAGGCGCGTTCCGAAGCTCTGGCGGAATTGAGCGTGTTGAAGCATCAAATCCTGACGGCACAGAAAACGGGTGAACTGCTCGACCGCGCGCAACAAGAAGCGCTAGATGAATTTGACCGTGCCAACCTGCTCGAAATGCGCCGCCAGTATGACAATGCCGTGCTGGTGCCAGAAGCGCTGGTCGAAGCCAAATCCCTTGCCGGTGCGCGCTGCGAACATGCCTGGCGAGCACAACGCCCGGCCAACGACTGGGAAGGTTTTAGCGATAACCTACGCCAGGTGGTCAAGCTAAGCCGTGAAGAGGCGCAGATCCGAGCACAGGCAGCGGGCGTCAGCCGTTATGATGCGTTGCTCAATCTGTATGAGCCTGGCATGCGCAGCAGCGATCTGGACCGTATCTTTGGCGATCTGAAAACCTGGTTGCCCGACCTATTGCAAAAGGTGGTCGCCAAACAGCAACAGGAGACTTGCCTGATCCCGCAAGGTCCGTTCGATGTCGACACCCAGCGTAAGCTGAGCCTGAGCGTGATGAAACTGCTCGGCTTTGACTTCGACGGCGGCCGCGTTGACGTTAGTGCTCATCCGTTCTGCGGCGGCGTGCCGGAGGACGTGCGTATCACCACACGCTACAACGAGAAAGAGTTCCTTACCGCGCTGCTTGGCATCGTGCATGAAACCGGCCACGCCCGTTATGAACAAAACCTGCCCCGTGAGTGGCTGGGCCAGCCAGTAGCGCAAGCTCGGTCGACAGCGATCCACGAATCACAGAGCCTGTTCTTTGAAATGCAGCTGGCTCGCGGTAGTGACTTCCTGAAAGTCCTGCGGCCGCTGATCGTCAATCAGTTTGGTGAACAAGCGGCCCTGGAAGAGAGCAACTTTATTCGCCTTAATCAGCGGGTGAAGCCGGGTCTAATCCGCGTCGATGCCGACGAGGTCAGCTACCCTGCCCATGTGATATTACGCTATGAAATCGAGCGTGCATTGATTGAGGGGGAGATCGAGGTAGAGGACATTCCAGCGCTGTGGAATGAGAAGATGCACAGCTACCTTGGCCTGGATACCGTGGGCGATTATCGCAACGGCTGTATGCAGGACATCCACTGGACGGACGGTGCCTTTGGTTACTTCCCAACTTACACCTTGGGTGCCATGTATGCGGCCCAACTGTTCGACAGTGCACGTAGCGCAATGCCCAAGCTGAGCGAAGATATTGCTGCCGGTAATTTAACCGAGCTATTCCATTGGTTACAGCAAAATATCTGGCGTCATGCCAGCCGTTATCCTACCGATACATTGATCACCAACGCCACGGGTAAGACGTTAGACCCAAGCTATTTCCGCCGGCATCTGGAAAGCCGTTACCTGTAATCTCCGCCTCCTCCGTACGTTAAGGTGTTGCTGTTATAACTTAACGTACGGATTTGCAAAATAGAGTCCACATGACCTTAACCATCAGTGTGTTACTTGAAAATCGCCTGGCTGCCGGAGCGGATAAAGCGTTAATCGCCAAAGCCGGGTTGAGCCTGTTAGTGCAGGATGAATCGGACAGCGTACTTTTTGATACCGGGCCGGACGGCAGTTTTTTAAAAAATGCGGCTCAAATGGGGATTAGCCTCAACGACCTGACCGCTACCGTGCTCTCTCATGGCCATTACGATCACAGCGGTGGTGTCCCCTGGTTGCCCGATAACAGCAGAATCATTTGCCACCCCGGCGTGCAAGACGTGCGCTATGCCGCCGTTAATCTTCTGGGCCGGATAAAGAAAATCAAACGGTTATCGCCGGAAGTGGATTACTCGCGCCATGCCATGGAGCTGACCAGAGCCCCAGTGCAAATCAGTGAGCGGTTCCTTTGGTCCGGTGAAATCGAGGTGCCTACCCCCAAAGCCTACGGCATTATTGAAAATGCGCAACAATCCCCTGATTACATCGCCGATGAAGGTGTGCTGATTTATAAATCCGATCGAGGCCTGATAATCATCACTGGCTGCGGCCACCGGGGAATAATCAATATTGTACGGCACTGCCAGAAGATCACCGGTATCGATAAGATCCACGCGCTGATTGGCGGCTTTCACCTGAGATATGCCTCGCCTCTGCGATTATTGCAGGTACAGCGTTTTCTCAAACAAATCAAACCTGAGAAAGTGATGGGCTGCCATTGCACTGGCTCTTGGGGGCAGCTGTGGTTGCCTAATACGATTAGCCCGGCGACGGGGGATAGGATTTCGTTGTTGTAAATCTTCCGGGGCATTGCGCCCCGACACGCCTGCCGTAATAGCGTCCCGCCTTATTCTTACCTGTTAGGCTTAATGATGCCACATAGTGCACACCCTATCCTCGAGCGCAGGTGTTGCAGGCTCGTGGTTTTTACGACTACTTATGTATGTTGTAACTAATGATACCAAGCATAATTACGCTATACAGTATTGACGGAAAGGACGGCCGTCATGCGATAGAATTTTAGCGCAATTTCAATTGGCTCAATCCACATTTTCTTATAGATAAATCATTCGGTCCACGGTTCGTAACGTTGTTTCCCTATGTGCGATTATCACTCTGGTGATATTCAACCTCTTTATTGCCACATTTACGAAACGTTCGCTTTCGCTATCGAGAGAACTCGTTGCTTCATCCATGAATAAAATCCCCGGTTTCCGGTATAGTGCACGCGCAATGAATATACGTTGTTTCTGCCCGCCGGAAAGCCCCTCACCGAGCTCACCTATCAACGTTTCGTAACCCATGGGCATTTTCATTATCACATCGTGGATATAGCTAGCCTTGGTGCACTCCACCATCCAAGCTTCGTCCATCTCTTCGGCAAATCCGCATATATTTTCCCGTATTGAACCAGAGAACAATCTATCGTCCTGCATCACGCAAGCGATTATCTTGTGGTAATTGTTTATACCTAATTGGCCAATATCGGTGCCATCAACCATGACCCGACCTGAACTGGGCTCAAACAACCCGCACAATACTTTCATCAGTGTCGTTTTCCCAGCTCCAGAAGCGCCGACGATGGCCACGCTTTCCCCAGGAGCAATGGCGATGGTCAGATCGCTGAATACTGGCGCAGATTGGCTGTCGTAGCAATAATTGAGATCATGCGTTTCCAGAGCCACCGGACGCATGGCCGCGACAATGTGGCGATCAGGTTTTTGGTGTTCACGTTCGTTTAGTGCGATGTCAGCAATACGCTCATTGTGCAGGCTCATCATTCTTAACTGCAGTAGAAAATTCGTCAGTGAGGCGACCCGATCGGAGAATTGTGCTCGAAATGCCCCAAACGCCACGAACATGCCCAAAGTCATTTGATTGTCGATCACTAGGCTGGTACCCAACCATAAAACTACCACCTGATCGCAAGCCGTAACAAAGGTATTGATACCTCCAAATAACAGGTCCATTTTGGTTAACTTGATACTCGAATTGATGGCGTCAATTTTCAGGTTAAGCCAGTGCATACTCCGCCGCTCGTCCATGCCCTGCATTTTGATCGTAGCTATTCCGTACAGCGTCTCCATAAAATATGAGCTGGCTCTGGCCCCCCGGATCAACGTTTCCTCCGATAACTGCCGGTAATATCCGTAGGTGAGCAGACGGATGATTACATACACTGCAGTGAACACCAGTACGATGCCGCTCAAATATCCCCCATATATCACCATCATCACCAGTACACCGACAACCATGATGCTGTCCATGATCGCTCCGACGATACTTGTGGTAAAAGTCGCGCGTAGCGTATCTAAGGAACTGAAACGAGACTGGATATCTCCCAGTTTGCGCCGCTCAAAATAACCGAGCGGCAGTTTCAGCAGGTGGTTAAATAGACCTGATTGCCATTGCACATTGATGAGCGTTCCCATCACCAGCGATGACCAAGCGCGAATCATGCCTACAGTCGCACGCAGCAGGATAAAAAACATCAATCCAACGCAAATGAGAATTAATAGTCCGAGATCACCTGCCGGGATCGCATGATCCATCACCAGTTGAGTCCCTATTGGCATCACCAGACTGATGGTTTCGATAACGATCGACATGCAAAAAATTTTGGTTAGCGCGCGTTTTATCCCATAGATGCTGCCAATCAACGTTCTCAGGCTCACGCGATTTTTCATCGTTGTTGCGGTAAATTCGCTTCCTGGCCAAAGTTCAAGTACTACCCCAGTAAAAAATTGAGATATTTCCGAAACACCAACCACTCTGCGGCCACAAGCGGGATCATGTAGTACAAAACGGTTACGTTTCACTTTGACCAACACGACAAAGTGATTGAAGTCCCAATGGAGAATACAAGGGGTTTTCAGAACACTAATTTGCGCTAAATCCAGCGATAGTGCACGTGAAACCATTCCCAACTGCGTGGCGATCTGTTTGATACCAGCTAATGTGGTACCCCGAGAAGACAGGTTGAATTGCTGACGTAGTGATATCAGATCAATATTCTTGCCGAAGTGCCCGCAGACCATCGCCAGACAGGCCAGCCCGCACTCCGAGGATTCGGTCTGGTGAACGAAGGGAACGCGCTGACGCAAGCGCATGTCGAGTTGGTTGACGAGGGATTTAAATCTGTCGTTATTCATTTACCGGTCCTATGGCGCTGTACTTCATATCGTAGAGCGGCGAAAGCATCCATTGATAAATTTTTCTTTTTTCTAGAAATAATGTGCTCTGCGCTTTCATACCATTTTCCAAAGAAAACGATTTTCCATCATAAACGATGGCTTGTTTCTCTGGTTTCACGATCACCTTATAATAAGGAATAGATGCGCCTTGCAGATTTTTAGGTGCCCCTTGGTAAGTCATCATTTCCTGCGGTGAGGCCGGCGTTTTGGATAAGGTCGTCACCACAGCTGAAAATTGACCAAACTTTTCGGCAGGAAAAGCCTCATAGCGCACGTTGACCTTATCACCTACAGCAATATAAGGGACTGCGTCATTTGGTACCCAGATAATCAGATAATGATTTTTTATATTTTTGGGGATAACCTGTAGCAGGCTATCGCCAGCACTCACCATTTGCCCTATGGTGACACTCATAGAGTCAATCCTTCCGTCAGACAGTGCACGGACGATAATTTCCCCACTTACATCCGTATTCACCAACTCTTTTTGTAACTCGTACCTTTGCAACTCCATTTGATAAATACGGTTATCGAACTCGGCTGCCTGAGTTTGAATTTGACTTTCCAGACTGGTTATCTGCAAGGCATTTTGTTCATTTTGTCCGCTCAGGTTAAGTAAATTATTTTGCTGTTGGTAATACAATGCTACCTGATTGGTCAACTGATCTTTATTGATAAGTCCTTTTGACTGATAGCTACGATATTTATCCATGTTTTCTTTCATTATTTTCACTCCTTCCTCTGCACGTTTTATTATATCCGATGAGCGTTTGAAGGCATCGCTGAAGTGCGAGCGTTGTTTCTCTAAGGTGTTCAATGTGGTTTTTTTGTTATCTACCAGTCGCGAGATGATGTTATCCACGCGAACCAATTGATTTTCAATACCCCTACGTTGATTCTCACTGACGACCCCGCTAAGCGTGCTTTTACTGACGTCGAGTTGATAAATTGGGTCGCCTTTTTTAATTATTTGTCCTTCGAGGACAAACTGTTTAACCACAACCCCCTGCACCCCAGAATAAATATTAACCACCCGTGGCCAAGTGGAAATCTCCCCACTGACGTTCACGCGGCGGGTATAACTGCCTACAATAACGAATGCAAAAAAAGTCACGATAAAAAAAGTGCAACTCAGTATATTTAGCCACAGAGGAATGCCCGGGAGTAAAATTGCACGCCCTCGCCACTTCTTTTTCCTATTTTCTACAGCATCCTTACGAAACAAAATTAACTCCCTTCATCTGCTACTCTTCCACCACTCCGCACAACCCACTGTCTAACTCTTTAGCCACCGATAATTGTTCAGATCTGTGCTATTACCACTTTTGGCGGATACGCCCAAAGCACCGAGTATCGGGCTATAGGGTCATGATTTTTTTCCTGCGATTCAACCAGCGTACCCTCCCTTGTCCCCACGGTCTGACTTGGATGAAACGCTCAATAGCCTTACGCCCAAAACCGGGTTTGCAGCAGAAATCAAGGATCCAGATATTGTCACCTTCATTCCATTCGGAAGGGTGCAGGTGAAACTTTGTTTCATGAAGCATTCGTGCTTCAGTATCTAACGCCAAATATGCCCAGGTGACATATGCCAGCGGTTGGCCGCGTGTATCGAAGAGGAATTTGATCTGCTTATGCTGGATGGCGAACTCTGTCCAGAGTTGAATACTCAAAACTGGATAGAGACAGTAATTACGGTTTTGAAGCATACAGCTTATGGCAAAACCAATTTGCTCATAGGCAGACCACTCTTCTCGACCATCGGAGGTTTCTCTTATGTATAATGTCATGCATTTTCGTCTCTTTTTGATTCGTAACAGGTTGGTTTAACAGTTCCCGAACACTGCTTTGGCGAACACCAGCATCCTCTCTGCCTTTGCGGATAACGCCTGTCGCAGAAGTTGCTCGTCATCTCTATGATCTTCAAGCAGGTCAGCAATCTCCTTGAGCATCCGCACTTTTCCCAAACATCTTCTGGGTTGTAGTCTTTGCCGCGCTTGCCACTCCATATCTTTAAGAATAGCTGATGCATTGAGCCCTAACGCATGGCAGGTTTCAACCAACCAATGATTGGCTTCGGTTAAGGCTCGTAGTGTTTCCCTAAAGCGACCGTCATGCTCCAGATCATCGGAGTCAGCGACAGATTGACCCTGGCTGAGACGGATCAACGTCACCACCATCCGTTCTAACGGCGACTCACTTTTCTCGTCGTTGACCGGGCAGTACAATAGTTCGTGACGGCTGCCGAGCAAAGCCATGAAACTATTGACCAATAACTCCAGCGTTTTAGGCATGGCTTGTAAAGATAAAAGATTAATGGGGATCCCTAATAGTGATAGATAACCGCGGCAGCATGCATCCTTAAATTCTTGCCTGAAACAATCCTCCAACTGCTGCTGCGCAAACAATGCGAAAGCAGAATCAAACATGTATTTGCCGAGATACAGGCTAAGATCCGACAAACCCTGTTGTAGGATCCCTGGCTCTTTCATCAACTGAGTAAGCTTAAGCCGGTATTCGAAATCATCGCGATGATCACTGGGGAATAAACAGGTGAGCCCGTTGAAGTCCAATAGCCTGCCATCCATTGCGATGTTGGACGGTGATGTGGTCAACATCAGGAATCGCGTACGACAAAACGCCATTTGACGCGCTTCGCGCCGAGCTAATTCACATAATCCTTCGAGGCAGTGATGTTGTGGATCTTGTACGGCCTCCTTACTGAAACCTGCCTTTAGTATCGGCAAACAGGCCGGTAACAGGCGAAGTACAGATCTGACACGTTGAGCATCATGTATCAGTTGCGCTGCATATTGGGCCTGTGGTCGGAAATAAGGTGCTCGTTCGAAATGTGCTGGGCGAACTACTGGTTCACGTACCAGTAGCGCACGACGGGCGCGCCCTCTAGAGCGCTCAAATTCAATATCGATGTACTTGTCAGTGAGTAATATGGCCTGTGTGCGAACTGCACCATAAGGTGATGCTTGTGCCAGCACTTCGCCCCATAACGCTTCATAAATTGCCTGGCTGGCGCTGAGAGCGCCATTCGAGTGATGCCAGTCCGAACCTTGTCCAACCAAAGGGTTAGCACCGATCCCCTTGACTTGGTAGCGGCCTTCAAAACCACATCGAGCCCCCCCACCATTGCGCTGAATGCCGCTCCCGCCATAGCGTTCCGCCTGGAATACCTTGGTGGTGGCTGAGCTGACGGGATCGATCAGATAACTGCAAGCGCTACGCAACACTTCACCATCGTCAAGATTCGCAGTGATCCAGATTAAAGAAGACGGGACCTGATGGGCTGTGAACGACACCAGGTTTTCTGTAAGATCCGCAAGTGTAGGGTAATAGCTCATTTGACTATATGCTCCACTATTATTTTCGGTTTGAATCGTGCTGACTTACCGACGAACTTTGCGCGAATCGCGCAAATACTGCATCCAGATGCGCGGCGATTTCACGCAGTGCTTCGGCTCTGGCCATACCAGGATGGTCGCAATTAATGTTGATGTTATGTATCTGTCCTTGTACATAAGGTCGCCATGCCTCCAGATCCAACCAATCCTCTTCTCGTGGTGCGGCGGCAGTGAAAAACAGCACATCTCCGCGATAATTATCATGCCTAGAACCGCCAATCAGACGACGACTGTTGATGATGACGTCGATAAGCCGATCGAGTGTGTTATCGTCAAGACTAGCCAGAGCATTGCCGTTTTTTCGCAGTAATCCGATCGTTTGTGAACGTTCCAGCACCTCACCTTTCGGCACAATCAACGAAGGCAACTCCCGGTCAAAGGGTAACGCAATACCCGCGATGAAGAGCAAAGCTGCCAAGGCCATACTTTCTTCTTCTCTAGCATTTAACTCTTCAAAAGCGAAGCGCCGCCACAAGTCGCTTGGATAAGCGTCCATCATCGCCAACAACTCAACTTTCTGGTTCTGCTGTTCAAGTCGAACGGCCACACTGTGGGCTATCATGCCGCCAACCGACCAACCGATCAGCCAATAAGGTCCCTCAGGCTGATGGGCGCGTATTCGGTTGGCGTATTCGTTGGCTATATCATCCGCCGATTGAGTGATGTCGCTGCTCGGAGTCAAGCCTTGCGCTTGCAAGCCGACGATTTCGCAAGGTGTCTTCAGAAAACGCGCCAGACCGCTATAACACCAGGCGATGCCGCCAGCCGGGTGGATACAGAACAAAGTCGGTAACCTAGTTCGAAAAGCATAGGGGACAGGTCTCAGCAACAGAGTCGTATCGAGCATATTCAACTCGTTGCGCTGCCCATCCCTTGCTAGTGAGCGCGCGGTGGGATGAGCAAAAATATTGGCTATAGTTATCTGCCAACCTAGGCTGGCTTTTATTCTTGCCGCAGCATCGACGGCGCTCAATGAGTTGCCTCCAAGCTCGAAGAAGTTCGCTTCGGGAGCCACTGCAGGTAACTGTAAGGCATCAGCAAAAAATTCACAGAGCCGCTGCTCGATCAGACTTGATGGCACACTGCCTTCCTCTTGATGGAAAATTGGCGGTGCCGGCAATGCTTTCCGATCCAGCTTACCGTTACGATTTAGGGGGAGTTCAGCGAGAAACAACCAGCGCTGCGGTAGCATATATACGGGAAGGTATTCTCGGCAAAGAGCCAGTAATCCGTTTTCGTCCGGTTCAGAACCATTAGCCACAATATAGGCGATAATACAACCTTCATACATGTTGGCGCAGGCCTGATGAACTTGCGGATGTTTGCCGAGCACCGCAGCAATTTCCTCCAGCTCGATTCGCTGCCCATGTATTTTTATCTGATGATCCATACGCCCAAGATAATCAATCTCGCCATCCAGACGCCAGCGAGCAAGATCGCCAGTTCGGTAGAGGCGCTTGCCATCAGCCATGGTGATAAAACGTTCAGAGGTCAGGGTGGGTTGGCCAGCATAACCGTCTGCGAGGCAAATCCCCTCAATGTGCAATTCACCTTCGATGCAGATCGGCGTAGCGCTACCGTATTTATTCAGCACGTGGATACATGTATTCCAGATTGGGCGGCCAATCGGCACGCTACGCTCTTCTCCACCCAGATCTAGAGCGTGGTAAGTAACATCAATGGCGGCTTCAGTTGGGCCGTAAAGATTATGCAACGGTACTGTTAGTAAACCGCGATAGCGCTTTACCAACTCCGGAGACAAAACTTCACCACTCGCGAATACCCTACGTAGCGGCAATGGCCCTGGGCAACGCTCCACAGCATCAAGAAAGAGCGCCAGCATCGAGGGGACAAAATGCAAAGTAGTAATTTCATGTCGGTTGATACAGTCCAGCAGATAAGCCGGATCGGTATGCCCACCCGGTCGCGCCATAACCAATGTTGCGCCACTGATTAGGGGCCAGAAGAATTCCCAAACCGATACATCGAAGGTTGCAGGCGTTTTCTGTAACACGCGGTCCATCGGCTGTAAGCGATACTCGGCCTGCATCCACTGAAGGCGATTGGCCAACGCCAGATGACCGACCATTACCCCTTTTGGTTCACCACTGGAACCAGAGGTGAACAGAATATAAGCCAACTTGGTGTCACATTGCTTTGTACATATCGGTAATGCAATCTCCCCTTGATGTTCCGCGAGGCAACTCAGTGATTCAATATCCAGCACAGGATGCTCGACTGGCAGCCTATTTCGGTTAGAAAGATGGGATATAGTTAAAGAAGCGCCCGCTTGTTCAAGCATCTTTTGTAACCGAAGTGAGGGAAGCTCCAGAGACAACGGTAAAATAACGGCACCGGCGCGAAGGATCGCCAATAGAACCACTTCCAATGTTACGCTGCGTTCCAGAGCGACACCGATTACCTTGCCATGCGCGCCTTGCAGTTGGTGGCTGATAACGTGCGCGAACCGCCGCGAGCGCAATTCCAGTTCGGAGTATGTTAATTTGCAGGATTCGTCGATCACGGCAAACTGCTGTGGTGCGGCTTTAACCTGCTCGTCGAACAAGGCAAGAATATTGTGTCTGGGCAACGTATGAGTGGTGTCGTTCCACTGTGCGATCGACGCCAATTCAGTTGGCATCGCCAGTGGTAGTTCCTGTATTGGTATCGTGGGAGTCTCAACTACTCGCGCGATCCAGTGCAAAAGTCGCTGTGCGTGCAGTTGCAACTCCGCCTGACTATATCGCGCAGCGTTGGCGATCAAACGAAGGCGACAAGGTCGCAGATCCCCCCCTAGCTCCAAATGGATATTGAGATCCCGTACCGGACCAGTGGCGATATGTTTGACGGTCGTCTGCAAGTCTGCAAAATCGAGCGTGTCGGAACAGGGCAATATATTCAGTTCAATTCCATAAAGAGGTAACGTATCGCCAACTCTGCCAATGACCCTGCCAATCCATTCGCCACGATAGCGCTGATGTTTTAGTAAATTACGTCTGTTTTTTGCTACCACCTTGCAAACATCCAAAAAGCTGGCGTTCTGAGGCAATTCCAGAAGTAGCGGCAGGATATTGCTACGTGTTATCGCAGCCTTCGCGCCAAAAGCATCCAATCGTCCCATGCAAGGCAGTCCGAAAAGCAGTCTCTGAGCGCCAGCAAGGCACGATGAAAAATAGCTGGCAAACACGCCGAGCAACACATCGGACAGTGCTATTCTGCTCTGTTGATAAAAAGTATTCAGGGCCAAAGACAGTTTGGCATCAATGGCAACTTCGGACTCCAGAGTACCTGCCGCCATATCTTGCGTTGGTGCTCCCAGGAAGGTCGGTGTTGGCATTTGCGCACAGTGGTACGTCCAGTATTGATGATCATCTTCAAATTGCGCGCTCTCCCTATATGCTAAATCGTCCATACACAATGTAGTAAGTTCAGCATAGTGGTTCGGTGCAGCAGTTGTTCCTTGTAACAGTGCATGATAATGCTCACCTGCTCGACGATGCAGTAAAGTATAAGTGTAAGCATCGAAGGCTATATGGTGTATGCGGGAAAACCATATTGCCTCGTGTTTACCCAGTAGAAACAGGTGATGTTTATGGTGATGCAAGCAATCGGGACCCGACTCTTGACGGATTATTTGTTGTATTGAATGCTGCGCAATAGCCTCAGGTTCATCTTGAAGACTGAGATCGCGAAATATTACGCACACGTTGGAAGTTCGTGGGCCGAAAGATGGCTTACCATCCACATCAATGAAGCTATGGTTGAGTACCTCAAATTCCAGCAAGGCCTGTTCGATAGCCTGTCGCAATTTAGTTTGATCAATCTCGCCGCGCAGGTGCAGGGCCTGCCCTGTCGCATAGAGCGTTGAGCAATGACTGGCTTGAGATGCATACCATATTCCCTGTTGTGCATCAGTCAGGGGACTGTTTTCGGCAGAAATAAAATCCATTTTATATATACACCTATCGTTAATTGAGGAGACTATCAACTTTACATAGAACTTTCATACTTTCTCAGATTGGTCGGGACGGCATAGCTGTTTAGCGAAACATTATTAGCATTTTCATTACATGGAGACACTACTAAGACATGCTGGGGATAGCATGTTCCCCAAGTGCAAAGCAATAGATAAAAGCCTAGCAGAAGCTAAATTCAAGTACGCTCTATCGCTACAAGGTGTATCTATCGCCCCTCAAAAGAGCAAGCAAAAGTGTTAAAGAGGAATCATGAACCCTTTGTGGAAGCAGTTATTGCCCTCTCCCTTAATTAGCCATAAATCTGACCTGAACAAGGTAATTCATTTAAAAACATGCTGAAAAACCATTGAGATAGATACAAAGATTCAGTGGTAGTTACGCTTGCCAGAAGACTATGTAATCAAAAAAGAAAAGCGGACACCCCCGGTTTTTACATATACTTAATTCATAGTAACTCCTATTGCGTACCCACTATAGTGCGATTCTTATTGAATCTTTACTCTAAAAACTGCCACAGCAACCACAACAAGTCAAACGTTAATGAATCTCATTAATAATTAAAATATAACACATTGAAAAAAAAGAAATATACAATACCTTTAATTAACCGGCATTGCTGTAAAAGTAACTACACGAAAATATTTGCATATATTAATATTGAGCGCATTAACTATATTAAATTGAATGACACGACAATTACATATTGATATGTAAAATTTAATGTGCTTTTTTTTGATATTGAACCAATTAATTACCATATGAAACTAATTCCATCAGATACTAATAATACCGAATGGTATTTATCGAGAGAGTATGAGTGAGCAGCAATATTACAGCGATTCGGTGCTGGTTGATGAAGCACATAATTTAAACGTATATAATTCCTCCGGAATTAACTATAGCTTTGTAATCAAAGATATAGCCATCCATAACGGATGGCTATTATTGCGTCTACAGACTGATCTTTACTGCAACCGGAAGGTTAACTACCACTATTGGCACTTGATGTAGCCCCTCCACCGAAGCCACCACCAGAGCTTCCACCAACCCCCCCACCCATGCCCCCAAGGGAGCCACCAACAACTAAAAGGTTAGGATTATAGCTAGGATTGAAGGATCCAAGTCCTTCAGTAACTCCAGGTGCAGTTTGATAGCCATTTTGCATGCCATTGTATATTTCGCCGCCAGCGTATGCTCCGGCCAAACCCGCGTAAGGGTTCCCACCTGATAACCATGTACCGGCAGCACCTCCAACTAATTGGGCTACATCTTTTCCATCAGCCCCGCAAACTGCGAACAACTCTATATCTCTAATTTCTCTCATCTTCTACTTCCTCCATTTTTTGAAAAAAAACGAATACAAAGCCCACAAAAAAACAACCAAATAGTACAGTTAAAAGATTAATAATATTATTTGAATTAAGATTATTACCTAGAAAGTTCCCTCCTGAGAAAATAAGGAATACATATGTTGAGATTCGCATCCAGTTATTAATGAAGCGGTGAGTGAAATTTTTTATCTTCATAAAATCTCCCTTTTCGCATAAAACAAAAAAGTTAAATTTACATCAAGGTTTTTTGTTTATATTAAAAGAAACCACATTAGCCATACTGGACCTAAAATTTATCACACAATATCTCGAGCCTGCTCATTTCCCAAGACTTGACGCGTTACGTCAGTTAATACCTGGAGCAACAAAGTTTCAGCGACATCCCATGAAACATGCTCTATGGCTGAAACTAGTTGGATCGCTTCCTTGAGAACAAACTGTTTGACTTCATCGACCTTCCTCTGCTCCAAAAACGTATGCAGTAAGATGTCACCAAACACAACACTTCTCAAATCTTCGAGTGTCTTGCATGACATCAGACGATCGAATCCGTGATCATAGTCATATGGGCCAGTACAAAAAAAGGCCGTCCCCATTGCAGTCCTCTTAATGGCTATTAATTGTAGCCTCTTCATAATTATTCCTCATATAAAGAGTGTCCAATTTTCAGTCGCCGATTGCAGGTCAGGCCTCAGCATTTTCCATCAGCACCTTATTAACATACCAGCTTTCACCACAAAATTAAGCCCTCTGGCTTTGTATTAAATAGACCAAGGCCAAAAACTGGACGCCCTCACCTACTGATCATTTCTTATACAGTAAAACATTGATGGGATTATGTAAATTATTTTTTTACAATATTTTCATGCCACTCAACTTACTGATTTTTATTAAATTAAACCTTAAATTACTCTCGTTTTAATCTACTCAGCATGAGCGGGCACGCGATATGTCTCGCCTGGAAAAAACGGATGGGAACCTGAAACTGCAACATAAATCGGAATTATCTTTTTCATTTCGGAATACCTATCTCCCTTTAATACTGCTCCATACTCACTAAGCTCAACTTACTTATACTGTTATTCCAAAGCGCATAACAGCAGTTGCTATCGAAAGGATGATGTAGCTACGACCGTTAAGCACATCGACGCACGAATTCACAGCGTATCAGCGTTCAACATCATCCCCACTAATGGCTAAGTTATAAGAAGCAATTACGGCTATGACTACTACGATCGCACTTCGACTTTACACCTAGCTTAGCCCCTCCTCCCTGACCGATCACATATACTAGCGATAACCTCCCCTAATCGCTCGTACATTAGGTTACACGCCGAAACCAATCACTCACGGAAAGTATTCTTCTGTTTGCATAAGATTGTTTCAACGGCCCCGCAGTGGGGTTACAAACCAACAGATAGTTGAGGATCTACCGATGAAAAAAGTATTAGCTCTGGTTGTTGCCGCTGCAATGGGCTTGTCATCTATCGCTTTCGCCGCTGAGGCCGCCGCTCCTGCTGCTGCACCAGCCGCCACTACCCAAGCCGCACCAGCGAAAACCACCCACGTGAAAAAACATCACGCCAAGAAAACGACCGAGCAAAAAGCTCAGGCAGCCAAGAAGCATCACAATGCCAACGGTAAAAAAGCCCCGGCCCAGAAAGCTCAAGCAGCTAAAAAACATCACAAAAAATCCAGCAACAAAGCAGCAACTCCGGCAGCCTGATAGTCAACCGGCGTGAGGCACCCCTCACCTGTTTTGATAAGAGTTGTCAACACCCGGTTCGCCGGGTGTTTTTTCATCGGGGGTTGTCTATGCTGCGTCGCTATCGGTTCGAAATCATCCTTGGCACCCTGATCGTTTGCGGGCTCATCGCCAGCTTTTTTTATCTGTAATCTCCGATTTTTCTCAGGAAATTATCGGAAAATCAATCACCGACCATCTACACCGCGGCTAAATCAGTCTATAGTTAGCATTCAGTGTGTCTATGGATGATCCGAATTTGTCAGGCAAGAAACCTATGCGCATCTCTGTTTTACTGTTGTTGTGCTCATTTCCTTTGGCTTTATCCCATTCTGCGCATGCTGATAGCCCTTCCGAGGCGTCTGCGGCCGATCAAACCCGTCTGTTTTTTGGCAAAGATAACCGTATTAAAGTCACCGAAACCAGCGGTTGGCCGTGGCAGGCTATTGGCCAGGTAGAAACCGCCAGTGGTAACCTGTGTACCGCTACGCTGATCTCTCCCCATCTGGCGCTAACCGCAGGCCACTGCGTACTGGCCCCTCCTGGCAATCTTGATAAGGCCGTGGCGCTGCGCTTTATTTCCGGTAGCAAAGGCTGGCAATACCAGACGGAAAATATCGAAACGCTGGTCGATAAGTCATTAGGTAAAAAGCTGAAGGCGGATGGCGACGGCTGGATCGTGCCACCAGCGGCGGCAGCGTATGATTTTGCGTTGATCAGGCTAAAAGATAACAAACCGCTGGCGATTAAACCGTTGCCATTATGGCAAGGTGACGGAAAAGCGTTAACGCAAACCTTAAAGTTGGCAAAGCGCCTGGTCACCCAGGCCGGTTATCCAGAAGATCATCTGGACGATCTGTACAGCCATCAAAATTGTAAAGTCACCGGTTGGGCACAACAAGGCGTGTTATCACACCAGTGCGACACCTTACCCGGTGACAGCGGCTCCCCATTGATATTGAAGACCGCAGAAGGCTGGCGACTTATCGCTATCCAGAGTTCTGCACCCGCAGCACAAGACCGCTACCGGGCCGATAACCGCGCACTGTCAGTTACCGGCATTCGCGATGCTTTGGATCTCTTAGCCGCCGGTAAGTAACTCCTCCGAACAGCGCAGGCCACCGTTATCCCACCGGAGGGTAATGGTGGCGGGCAAACTGTGCTGCAATACCCTATCAGCGTTTGGCCCATCGGTTTGCTGATAAAAGGTGCCGGCCTGCTCCAGTGATGAACCACCACGCATTTTACGCTCGATCAGCCGTGCCCGCAGTTGCTGTGCTGGTGCCTGAATAAATAGCGTTAAGTCGCTGTGACGGGCCAGATCGCGCCAACCTGGCTCATCAAGCAACAACCAGTTACCTTCTACGATCGTTACCGGTGCAGTCACCTCGATAGCGTTGGGTACCGGATCGTGCAACACGCGATCGTAAGTAGGCCACAATACACGTGGTTGATCGAGTGAAGCCAACGCCAACTCAAGCTGCTGACGATCAAAGGTTTCTGGCATTCCCTTCTTGCTGCGCAACCCTTGCGCATCAAGCCAGGAGTTAGGACGGTGAAAGCCGTCCATCGGCAGAGTTTGCAAGGCCAGTAATTCATCATGCTGTGACGATAAATGCTGCCAGAAGGCCGTCAGCGTCGATTTACCGCTGCCAGGAGGTGCCGCCAGGAAAACCACCAGGCGCGCCCCCTTTTGCTGCTGCTTTTGGGCCAACAGGCGCAGTAAAGGTAAGTGCACCTGTTCGACCTCCTCATCGTTAAAAAAGGCATCGATCGTCAGCCCATTAACTGTTAGCGCTATTTTCATTGGTCAGTTCCTTTAACAGCGAAGTCACCGCCAGCGTTAATCCGGTTTTAATCATGTTGCCGTAGCGCTCGTTATTAAAAACCTCAAAGCTGGAAAACTTCATCTTTCTTATCGCACTGAAAAGCTGTTCGTTTTCCGTAATGGCATTCAGGTTGGCAATAAAATCAAAGGTCATTTCATCATGAAAGCTCAGCGAGCTATTTTCCGCCTGCACATGCTGGCTAAATTGTGAAAGACAGATGATATCGGCATAAACGGTTTTTTTGATTTTCCCCAGTGCATACAATAAGCGCAGGGAGACATCCATATTGTCCAAAGGGCCGGATTTTGCCAGCAATGGCTTTACCGCATATTCGAGTATGTCGGGATCGTTATTGACAAACACCTGTGGCAAATAGGTTTTGACAGCAGAAAATAAAATCTCATTTGCCTTCTGTAACCAATTGAGCAATTGTTCCTGCTCGTCCAGTTGTTCAATTATTTCATCTTCTGTCAGCGTTTTCATTCGTCCTGCGATACCATCAATGCAAGTGTAACGTATGAATTCTATTACACGACCCGTCGGTACCATTAATCATAAGGGTTTCTGTGCTCAAGTACCCCTCTTTTTGTTTTATTCCGCCGATAATGTCACCTTTGGTTATCCCGGTTGCCGAAAAAATCACCTCATCACTGGCGATCAGGGCATTGAGCGGCAAAATGGTGTTAATCTCAATTCCCATATTGCTGCAGCGCCGCCGTTCTTCCTGCGCCAATAATCTGTGCTCTGGCGTATCGCCTTTCGCCTGGCAGAAATCGATCAGCTCGGCTTGCATATCTCCGCCCAGCAGACGCACCGCACAGGCCGATATGACCCCTTCCGGCGCGCCACCCAAGGTATACATGATGTCGGCTTCACCACCTGGTAGGCAGGTCATCAGGCTGGCGGCCACGTCACCGTCAGGAATGGCAAAAATCTTCACCCCCAGCGCCTGCGCCTGTTGGCGGATCAGTTCATGGCGCGGTTTATCCAGCGTGATCATGCGCAGTTGATGCAATGGCTTACCCAATGCCTGCGCTACTTGCCGCAGATTTTGCTCCAGAGGCAACCGCAAATCGATGGCCCCTTTAGCTCCTGGCCCCACCACCATCTTGCGCATATACATGTCTGGGGCATGCAACAAGGCATTGTGTGGGGCAAAGGCGATCACGGCCAGCGCATTATATTGGCCCATGGCCACCATCCGCGTGCCTTCGATAGGATCAACAGCAATGTCCACGGCCGGGCCATTCCCGCTCCCCAACCGCTCACCGATATACAGCATGGGGGCCTGATCGATTTCGCCTTCACCGATCACAATCTGCCCCTGCATGGCCATACCACTCAGTTGCTGACGCATGGCCGCGACGGCCACCCCATCAATTTGATTTTTATCACCACAGCCCAGCAGCGGCCAGGCAGCCAATGCAGCCTGTTGAGTGGTGCGTACAATGTCATAAGCCAGCGATTTCATCGGCAGTTATACCCCTGTTTCCACGCCAAAATGTTGCAGCAGGAAACGCTCGGCCTGTTCGTTCCAAACGCCGTGGCTTTCAGCCACCAGTTCCGCCAAGCGGGCATAGAATGGGTCTGTTTTCCCGAGTTCTGGGAAGTCGGCAATTGCGGTTAACGGCATGGTGGCAAAGTTATAGATCAGCTTTTTCCCGCCGGGGATCGAAGGTAGATTGATGATGGTTTCCGGCACGGCATCCAGCCCACCTATATGGGTGATCATCACCGAAGGATTAATGCGGCCTTCAGCGGTCAGTTGCAGCGCCTCCAACATATCTCCCGTCGAGCCCCCCGAAGTGCCCACGACATGTGTGGATGCATAATGCACGTTGTAAAAGTTAAACGGCACTTTGAATTCACTGTCGGTTGGGCCCGCAAAGAAATTCAGGCAACCGTCTTCAGCCAGCAGATCATCCCCTAGCACCAGCACATCGGCCACCGCAGCATAAACGAAGACATCGTCAAAGCCGTGGCCCTGCGTCAGGTCACGTAAGGCAGCCACCGGGTCGGTAACCTTGCTGCTGTTGAAATACACCAGTTCAACGCCTTTTTCACGCGCTACGCTTTCCGGCAATAGCAATCTGGCCCGCGCCAAACGCGCCTCGTCGATATCCACGACCACTACCCGCGCAGGGCGGATGTTACCGTTGATGGCATAATCGATCGCACCAATGCCCATCGGCCCGGCACTGGCCAATAACGCCACGTTGCCGCCGGGTTTGATCCCCATGCGATGCTCATAGACATATTGCGTCGTATGGTAATTGGCATGGTAGGCACCTATGATGCAGCACATCGGCTCTGCCAAAGAGGCCGCCGCAAAATAACTGCCTTCATACGGTAATACACAACCTAGCTCCACAGCCTGCTGTGGAATAATCATATAGGTGGCATTGCCGCCGAAAAACTCGTAGCTATAACCCGCCGAATAACCACTCGGCAATCCCATCGCCGGTTGCAGCACAAAACGTTGCCCAGCCCGGTAGCGTTGCTGTAGGTTTTTGCCCACCTGCTCAATGATCCCGGCACATTCATGGCCAGTGATCGCAGGGTGTTCGGCAACGTCATCAGGTACCCGCTTGTGGTTAGCCCCCAATTTGGCGGCCTTCCAGGTAGACAGGCACACACTGTCGGAAATGACCTTAACCAACAGTTCATCATCACCTAGAGGCGGTAATTCAAACTCACGCAGGCGAACGTCGTTTTGGCCATAAATAGCGGCGGCTTGGGTTTTCATACGGCTTCCTTTTCTGAGTGTGTGGCAACCAGTTGTTCCAACAAACGATCGAGATTGCTGTCACCGAGATAATTGCTGATCAATACTTTGGGTTTATCGCTCACCCGTTCGGCTCGCCCTTCCAGGCTAGAGTGCGTCACGATCAGGTCGGCTTCCGGCGGTATATTTTCAATGGCGTAGTGCTTCACGCTGATCGGCACCCCGGCTTTCTCCAAACGTTTACGGAAGGTGGTTGCCCCCATCGCGCTGGAACCCATGCCTGCATCACAAACAAATGCGATGTGACGGATCGGTTGTGTTTGCCCTTTGCCCGCAGCTTTCAAGGCTTTCACCTGCCGCTGTGAGTCATCAAAACTATCTTCGGTCGCCTGCTTTTTCTCGGTTTTCAGGATCAGTGCGGCAATCAGGAACGAAACCAGCGTCCCGGCGGCGACGCCTGCCAAGGTACCAGCAAAGCCACCACGCGGCGTCAGAGCCAGATAGGCAAAGATTGAACCCGGGCTTGGCCCGGCAACCAAACCAGCACCCATCAGATCAAACACGTAGATCCCCGCCATCCCGCCAGCAATCATGGCAATGATCATCAGCGGCTTCATCAGCACATACGGGAAGTAGAGTTCGTGAATACCCCCGAGGAAATGGATAATCATCGCGCCCGGTGCCGACTTTTTGCTCATACCCTGGCCAAATAGCGAAAACGCCAGCAGGATACCAAGCCCTGGCCCAGGGTTAGAGGCCACCATAAAGAACACCGAGCGGCCGTTCACCGCCGTATCCTGCATACCCAGCGGGTAATACACCCCCTGGTCGATGGCGTTATTCAGGAATAACACCTTCGCCGGTTCGTTGATAATCGACAACAGCGGCAGGTATCCAGTGGCTACCAGAGATTCAATGCCAGCACGTACCAAATGGTTAGCCTGCTGTACCGCTGGGCCAATCACCTCGTAGGCAAACAGGCACAAGAACATGCCGACAATCCCCAGTGAGAAGTTATTGACCACCATCTCAAAGCCAGCGGGGATACGCTTATCCAGCTTGGTGTCGATATATTTGATGATCACCCCGCCCAGCGGCCCCATCACCATCGCGCCGATGAACATAGGAATATCTGCCCCCACAATCACGCCGATGGTGCCAATCCCCCCCATCACCGCGCCACGTTTTTCCGCGATCAGGTAGCCACCGGTGGAGCCGATCATCAGCGGTAGCAAATAGGTGATCATCGGACCGACCAGTTGCCCAAAGTGGGCGTTAGGCACCCAGCCGGTGGGAATAAACAGTGCCGTGATAAATCCCCACGCAATAAATGCGCCGATATTAGGGATTACCATAGCCGTCAGGAACCCGCCAAAAGCTTGCACTCTGGCTCGCATTGTTTTATTGGCCATTATAATGATCCTTGAGTGTATAAAATCAGAAGCGCAGAATGATTTCTTTTATTTCTGATACCTTGGTTGCCTGAGTAAGCTGTTCAATTGCCTGGTCATCACAGAAAATTTCACTCAATAACTGGATGGCATTGATATGGCTGTCGGCATCTTTTGCCGCCAGGCCGATTAACACTTTCACCTGCGGATTGTCATCATTGAAATAAACCCCCTGCGGCAATACCGTTAGGGTTAATGCCGTGCCCAAAGCCCCTTCTTCCGGACGTGCATGGGGCATAGCCACTTCCGGTGTAAGAATATAATAGGCGCCATTATTTTGCGTACTGTGCTTTATTGCCGCCACATAACGTGGCTCAACGATATTATTTTCCAGCAGACAGCACATCGATAAATCAATAGCCTGCTGCCAGTCGCAATCTTGCTGGTGAACGGTAAATGCATTTTCCGGGAAGTAATCTATCAATCCATTCATGTGTTTTTCCTATCGTTATTCCAAGAGGATTGGGAATTGCTTTGCAGCTTATGGAGTAATAATGGGAAACGCAATCCGATGCCATTTCGTGATTGAAATCACTTTTAATGTGAAATACATTGCAATTGAAGATCTGGTTCACAAAAAATTGATTGAAATTTTCAAATTATATATTTGTCAATAGTTAAAATGTGACCACTATTGCATTTAACTAATTTTATAAAAATATAAATATTGTGACATTAATCACCGTTGCAGTATTGCCAATCAAGAAAAATAGCAGGAATTACTCAATACTTCGTATCCCACCCGCCATAAACCGCTTTGGCGTGGTGCCGGTATACTGGCGGAAAAAGGCGATAAATGCGCTGTCGCTTGAGAAGGCCAACCGCTGCGCAACCGCGCTTACGGAAGGCAATTGCGCCAGTAACTCAATGGCGTGCATCAAACGCCATTGCTGGCACCACTGCTGATAGCTCAGCCCGGTTTCCCGCTGGAAGATTCGCGTTAACGTTTTAGGATGGAGATTGATCGCCTTGGCTAATACCATCAGCCCAGGGAGCTGATCGACGCCGTTTAAGCTATCAATCCAGGCCGCTATGCGCGGTTCGCTCGGCAGTATCAAGCTGGTATTTTCCTGCTCCGCCACCCTCAGTTCATTGCGCAAGACTCGCAACAGATCTTCCGCCTGGGGATGCTGCTGCGCGTAGTCAAACGGCCAATGTGCGATGCGTTCTATCACCGCGGCCAGTAACGGATTGGCGGCTAACACCGCACCATGTGGCATTGCGAGCATCGCGGCATCCGCAAAATAGAGCGAACGGTAAGCCACCTGCCCGCGCAGTTGCACGCGATGCCGCACGCCGCTCGGTATCCAGATAATGCGCGTTGGCGGCAGGATCAGCCAGCGTTCGGCTAACGTCACCGTCATACAACCACGTGGAGCATAGAGGATCTGGGCCCGTTGATGCTGATGTTCGCCAGAATCATGTTCCGCCAGTTCGGCACTAATTCCCACCACCGGAGCGAAGTAACTATCCGGATCAAAAACCTGATGTTGCAGGATCAGCGCCATGCCGCAGTCCCATTTTCATTGTTTTTTGTCCTGATGATTGTAATCGAACAATCGCCATCTCCCTATACTGCCGTCACTTATTTGGGAGAATGCTATGTCCGTCAAAAATCTGCCTCTGCCACTGATCATCGTGATGATCATGGCACCACAAATCCTGGAAACGCTCTATAGCCCGGCGTTAACCGCTATCCGCTTTGATTACCATATCGATGCCACGCAGGCCAGCCACACGCTATCTATCTATTTTTTCGCCTTCGCTTTCGGCGTGGCGTTTTGGGGTACGATCAGCGACAAATATGGCCGTAGAGCCGCCATGCTCGCCGGTTTGCTGCTGTATACGGCAGGAGCCTTGCTGGCGTTGCTGAGCAGTTCTTTCACGTTGCTCATCGTCTCGCGCGCCATTATCGCCTTTGGTGCCGCCGTTGGTTCTGTGGTGACGCAAACCATGCTGCGCGATGTCTATCAGGGGCAGGCGTTAGGCAAGATGTTTGCGATAATTGGTATGGCATTGTCGATAAGCCCGGTGTTGGGGATGTTTAGCGGCGGAATGCTGGTGTTTTGGGGCGGTCGCATGGCCATTTTCTCCGCGCAAGCAGGATTGGCGCTGTTGTTGCTGATCTGGTGCTGGCGAGCGTTGCCAGAAACCCGTCAGCAAACCGCCGGTATCGCTTTACTCCCCTGTTTGCAGGAGATGCTGTGCGATAGGCAAATCTGGTGTTCGGCGTTACTGGTTGCCAGTTTTAACATCATGGCGTTCAGCTACTTCAGCCTGGCCCCGTTTATTTTTGAGACCTTGGGGCTGACCAGCGAGCAGTTTGGTTATTCGGGGATTGTTTTGGCCTTTGGCAGCCTGTGCGGCGCAGCGGCAAACCGCTATCTTCTGCAAAAAGGATTATGCGCTTACCGGCAGATCCAAATGGCCAGTCTGTTAGCCCTATTGGCCGCTGTTGCTGCATGGTATTGGCAGGCAAGTCTGATGATCCTGCTGCCCTGCATGGCGGTGACCGTTGCCTTTGGCTTGGCCATTCCCAATATTCTCAGCCAGGCGCTGAAGCATTACCGCAACCGGCTGGGTGCTGCCGGAGCGGTATTGGGATTACTCTATTATCTGCTGATCGCTGGCGGCCTGGCACTGGCCGCCAGCGATCAGCACCTGCCGTTAACGCTGCTGGGATGTAGCCTGTTAAGCCTCGCCTGTTCAGCAAGGCTTAAAGGTTACGCAGAGAGCTGATCGATGGTCTGCAAGATACGCTTCTCAGAAATCGGGTAAGGCGTCCCCAACTGCTGAGCGAATAGGCTAACGCGCAGCTCCTCAATCATCCAGCGTACCGCCTTCACCTCTTCATCCTGCTGGCGTTTTGGCGGCAGCTTGTTCAGCCACTGCTGCCACGCCTGTTGGACCTGCTCCACCCGGATCATCTGAGCGCGATCGCGGTGCGGATCGATCGCCAGCTTCTCCAGGCGGCGCTCAATCGCTTGCAGATAACGCAAGGTGTCCGGCAGGCGGTTCCAACCGTTATTGGTGACAAAGCCACGGTAAACCAGGCCATTAAGCTGGGCCTTGATATCGGACAGTGCCAACGCCAACGAGATATCAACGCGCCCTTTCAGGCGCTTGTTGATGTTGAAGACCGTCGTCAGGATCTGTTCCACCTGTTTGGCCACGCCCACCACGGTTTCGTTCAGCTCGGCCCGCACCAACTCTTGCAGCCGGGCAAAGTTCTCTTCCGCCCACACCGGCCCACCGTGTTCGGCAATCAGCTTGTCGATGCCGCAGGAGATACAGTCGTCGATCAGATCCAGCACTTTGCCATACGGGTTGAAATACAGCCCAAGCTTGGCCTTGTTCGGCAACTTCTCATGCAGATATTTGATCGGCGACGGGATGTTCAACAGCAACAAACGGCGCGTACCTTGCCACATGGCCTGCTGCTGCTCCTGTTCGCTATCAAACAGACGGATGGCTACGCTATCTTTTTCGTCCACCAGCGCCGGATAGGCCTTGACCGAGTAACCACCACGCTTCTGCTCATAAAACTCAGGCAGTTTGCCAAAGCTCCAGATATGCAGATTGCTCTGCTCCAGGCCATCATCAGCCACGGCCGACAGCGTCTCTTGTACCTTGTCTTTGAGCTGGACCCTTAGCGCGGCCAGATCTTTGCCTTCGCGCAGGGTTTTGTGTTTCTCACCCACCACGCGGAAGGTCATTTTCAGATGATCGGGCACCTGATCCCACTGCCAATCCTCACGTGACACTGTCACACCAGTCATACGGCGTAGCTCGCGTTCCAACGAATCCAGCAGCGGCATCTCCAATGGCGTTGCCCGGCCAAGGAAAGCTTCAGCGTAGTTCGGCGCTGGCACAAAATTGCGCCGTACCGGCTTGGGTAAGGATTTGATCAGTGCGATCACCAGTTCACGGCGGATACCGGGGATTTGCCACTCAAAACCGGCCTCTTCCACCTGATTGAGGATCGGCAACGGGATGTGCACGGTTACGCCATCGGCGTCAGTACCCGGCTCAAACTGGTAGGTCAGGCGCAACTTGAGGTTGCCCTGATACCAGTAGTTCGGATAATCCAGCGCGCTGACCTTATTGGCTCCATCCTTGATCAACATCTCTTTTTCAAAGTTGAGCAGCTCAGGGTTCTGCTTCCCGGCGGTTTTCCACCACTGGTCAAAATGACGCCCGGACACCACATCGCTCGGAATGCGCTGATCGTAGAAACTGAACAGCGTTTCGTCATCCACCAGAATGTCGCGGCGGCGCGATTTGTGTTCCAGCTCTTCCACTTCGGCACGCAGCTTCAGGTTGGCGGCGAAGAACGGGTGCCGCGTTTGCCAGTCACCTTCCACCAGCGCATGGCGGATAAACAGTTCACGGCACAGCAGCGGATCGATGGTGCTGTAATTTACCGGGCGAGCTGCGACGATCGGCAGACCAAACAGCGTGACCTTTTCACTGGCCATCACCGCGCCCTGGGATTTGGACCAGTGCGGTTCGCTGTAATGATGCTTGACCAGGTGCTGAGCCATCGGCTCAATCCATTCTGGCTCGATACGCGCGGCAATACGGCCCCACAGGCGGCTGGTTTCCACCAGTTCTGCCACCATCGTCCACTTAGGCGGCTTCTTGAACAGCCCGGAGCCCGGGAAGATGGAGAAACGGGCGTTGCGCGCACCGGTAAACTCTTGCTTATCCGCATCCTTCTGGCCAATGTGCGAAAGCAGGCCGCTCAGCAGCGCGGTATGCACGCTGCGGTAGTCCGAAGGCACGCTGTTGACCGGCAAGCCTAACTCTTTCACCACCTGGCGCAATTGGGTGTAGATATCCTGCCATTCACGCACCCGCAGATAGTTAAGGAAATCGTTGCGGCACAGGCGGCGGAACTGGCTGGAAGAGTTTTCCTTCTGCTGTTCCTTGAGATAATCCCACAGGTTGACGAACGCCATAAAATCGGAGTCTTTGTCGGCGAAGCGGCGGTGTTTTTCATCGGAGGCCTGTTGCTTATCCATCGGCCGCTCGCGCGGATCCTGGATCGACAACGCCGAGGTGATGATCATCATCTCGCGCACGCTACCACTCTTCTGGGCTTCCAACACCATTCGCGCCAAACGTGGGTCGATCGGCAACTGCGCCAACTGACGGCCCTGCGGTGTCAGCTGATAGTGGCCGTTTTCCGCGGTTTTGATGGCCCCCAACTCTTCTAACAGACGCACGCCGTCCTGGATATTGCGATTATCCGGCGCTTCGACAAACGGGAAGGCGGCAATATCGCCCAACCCCAGCGAGGTCATCTGCAATATGACCGAGGCCAGGTTAGTTCGCAGAATTTCCGGATCGGTAAACGCCGGGCGCGACAGGAAATCCTGTTCCGAGAACAGGCGGATACAGATACCGTCCGAAACACGCCCACAGCGGCCCTTACGCTGGTTAGCAGAAGCTTGCGACACCGGCTCGATCGGCAAACGCTGCACTTTGGTACGGAAGCTGTAGCGGCTGATACGCGCCGTACCTGGGTCGATAACGTATTTAATACCCGGCACGGTCAGCGAGGTTTCTGCCACGTTGGTCGCCAGCACGATGCGGCGGCCGTGGTGCGACTGGAACACCCGGTTCTGTTCACTGTTGGACAAGCGGGCATACAGCGGCAGCACCTCGGTATGCGGCAGGTTGAGCTTGGTCAGCGCATCGGCGGTATCACGGATTTCACGTTCACCGCTCATAAAGATCAGGATATCGCCTGGCCCTTCACGCCCCAATTCGTCCACTGCGTCGAAGATAGCCTGAAGCTGATCGCGTTCGGTATCATCGGCGTCGTCCACCACCGGCCGATAACGCACCTCGACCGGATAGGTACGGCCAGAAACCTCAATGATCGGCGCATTGTTGAAGTGGCGAGAAAAGCGCTGCGGATCGATGGTGGCCGAGGTAATGATCACCTTCAAATCCGGGCGTTTTGGCAACAGCTCCCGGAGGTAACCCAAGATGAAATCGATGTTCAGGCTGCGCTCGTGCGCCTCATCGATGATCAGGGTATCGTACTGCATCAGCAGGCGATCCTGCTGGATTTCGGCCAGCAAGATCCCGTCGGTCATCAGTTTGACCAGGGTATTTTCACCCACCTGATCGTTGAAGCGCACCTTGTAACCGACGCTGCCACCCAGCGGGGTTTCCAGCTCATCGGCAATGCGGTTGGCAACGGTGCGTGCAGCCAGGCGGCGCGGTTGCGTGTGGCCAATCAGGCCTTTGACGCCGCGCCCTAACTCCAGGCAGATTTTCGGTAGCTGTGTAGTCTTCCCTGAGCCGGTTTCACCCGCCACGATCACCACTTGATGATCGCGGATGGCGGCAAGAATGTCCTGCTTCTTCTGGCTGACAGGCAGGCTTTCCGGGTAAGTGATTTTCGGGCACGAGGCCGCGCGGGAGCGCACCTTCAGCATGGCTTGCTCGATATCACCCGCTATTTCTGCGGCAACCGCCTGTTGAGCTTCGGGGCTTTTGACTTTGCGCGCACCTTGCAACCGGCGTTGCAGGCGCTGCTGATCACGGAGCATCAAGTCTCCCAGTTGGGATGACAATGCCGCGAGCGTAGATTTCACGTTCGGTGTTCCTTGTTTCTTCGCAACTACTGCTTAACGTCAGGGACTAGGTTTGATGTTATAGCTGACGTGTCGGTGCCAATAACTGCGTTTATTAAATTAGGTTTATCGATTTTTTGACTTAGCGCAGCAGGATACCACAATGGCATTTCTCCCCATAATCCATCCATTTAACCTGGGTTTTCTTGTTCAATAAAATCGAACGTAGATCTCGAAATATTCCGCTATCCCTGTTGGAACAATATGAATAGAGTGTACCTCATGCAACGGGCGACCAGCCCTGATGTCACAGTCAACACGAAAGGAATTATCGATGAGCAACGTATTGGTTCTAAAATCCAGCATCCTGGCAACTTATTCTCAGTCTAACCAATTGGCTGATTTCTTCGTTGAGCAGTGGGCCAATGCTCACAGCAACGATACCATCACCGTGCGTGACCTGGCTGCACAGCCGATCCCGGTGCTGGATGGCGAACTGGTTGGCGCAATGCGTCCTTCAGATGCCCCGCTGACTCCACGCCAGAAAGAAGCTCTGGCCCTGTCAGACGAACTGATTGCCGAGCTGCAAGCCAACGATACTATCGTTATCGCCGCTCCGATGTACAACTTCAACATCCCAACTCAGTTGAAGAATTATTTTGACCTGATTGCCCGTGCCGGCGTGACCTTCCGTTACACCGAGAACGGCCCGGAAGGCTTGGTAAAAAACAAACGTGCCATCATTCTGACCAGCCGTGGCGGCATCCATAAAGGCACCCCAACCGACCTGGTAGAACCTTACCTGCGTCTGTTCCTGGGCTTTATCGGTATTACCGAGGTTGAGTTCGTCTTTGCCGAAGGGATTGCCTACGGTCCAGACGTTGCGACCAAAGCCCAGGCCGATGCCAAAGCGTTACTGGCCGAAGTGATCGCTGCTTAAATAGCGATGCCCGGGCGCAGAGATTGCGCTCTGGTAAGTCACACACCTGCAAAATCCGTTTTACCCTCAGAACAATAAGTCGTTTAAATTCCGTTGCGCGCCCTAGGGCGCGCTTTTTTATTTCTGCAACCACTGGCCGTTAATGCCACGGACATATTCCCCTGCTGGCGCTCGTGTCACCAGCTTCTGCCCGGCCATCCGCGCAACTTCATCGATGGCAATATAATTGCTGGCGGCCACCTGTTGGTATTTCTCGGCACGCCCGGCATTGATTTTTTTCACCAACGCCTGAGTCTCCGCGTCCTGCTTCACCGGAGCGATATAACCACTGAGCGTTTCACCAACCCGCCCTTGCTGCTTGGCTTCATCCAGCGTCAACGCCTGAGCCATCCCACTGAATAACCAACCGGCGGCAATCAACCACAGATAACGTTTTTTCATGCTGGCTCCTAGAACAGACCGCTTTGGTCTTTCAGCAGGTTCTCAACGTCCTTATCCACTTTGATACGGATCTCATGTTCAATTTTGACGTTCATATTGATGGTGATGGGATCTTTAGGCGTCGCCACCTCAATGCGCGGTACGCAACCGCTCAGCAAGGATGCGCCCAACACGGCTGCCAGCAATGGCCCTGTCGCGTTCTTCATTGTTGTTCCTCGGGTTTAGAGAGCGTCTGCTCCAGCCACTCTTGTAAATTGTCGCCGAAGCGCAGGCTGCGCCACAGCTGAAACACGTTTTCCTGATGGCTATAGTTAAGGATAACCTCACGCTTGGCATTTTTCTGCGGATTTACGCCATCGATATGCGCCTTTAGCGTCAATTCGCCCAGGTTATCGAGATCGACCCGCGCCTTTGAGCGGTTGATTTCCATGTAGCGTAGCCAGTCGATGGCGGCACCGGTGGCCAGGTTATTGCTGCCAATGGCATCGGCCATATCTTTATCCAGCCGCAGCGTCATGACCCCCGCATTGGCGATCCAGCCATTTTGCACCAGCCATTTGGGGTGGTTCAGGTAGAGCGGCAACTCGCCGTTGATGCGGCCAGACATGGCGAACTGCTTCGGTTTGAGCGCGGTAAACAGTGCGCTGAGGTCGATTTCTTCCAGTTTGAGCACCGCCGCATCATGCTGCGGCATCCGTAATGCCGAAAGGCTGATATGACCGTTCAGCATATCCACACCGATGTTGCTCAACGTCAACGGATACGCTTCGCTGTAGGGATAGGTACCTTGCAGATCGGCGGTAATATTCTGCATCTCAAACAGCGTCTTGATGGATTTGATGCGCAGCATGATCGGCCGTTTGGCCCCAAGCTGCCACAGGTGGTTCTTAAACCGATAGGGCAAGACAAAGTCCAGCCCGCTCAATTCGCCATCTTGCAGCCACATGCCGCCATTGCGCACCACCCAGTGGCCACCGGCTTCAAACCCCTGTACTCGCGCAGCAGAAAATGCCGACTGTGCATAGAACTCGCCTGCCCGCAGTTTGATGTTCAGATCGGGTGAAATCAGCGGTTGGAATACCGTTAACGACTGTTTTGGCCACCAGCCTTCACCCCGCAGGCGTTCACCATCCCAGCGGCCCCGCAACTTGATTGGACCAATCTGCTCGGCCTGCAACGCGCCTTGCCATTGGAAACTGTCTGGCCCCGTACCTTGCAACTGCAAATCCAGTACCGAAGGCGGCAAATAACGGCCTGCACCAAAACTGGTTTTGTCAGCCACCAGTTGCACACCGCCGGTAAGGCTCGGTGCTTTGCTATCCCGCTGCCACTGGATCGGCTGGCTGAGCGTCATGCGCGGCGTCGCGACCGTGACCATGCCGTACTTCAACCGATCAAAACCGGTGGAAAGTCGATCCAGGATGATGCTGGTGTCCTGCCAACGCCCACTGCCTGCAACATCCCAGGCGGCCTGTAGCGGGGGTAACTTGCCGTTACCCCAAGCGCGCCATTGCCACTGACCATGATCTGGCCAGAAATCTTGTGCCTGACCGTCCAAATGCAGCTTGAAACGGCCCCAGTAACTTTCGCTGGCGCTGATAATCGCCTGCAAACGGCCACTGATCCCAAGAGCGGTGACTTTTACTCCAGCCAGCGGCAGCCGAGCCTCTTCCAGTTTTATGTCCGGTGCCGGGCGGCCCCAGGCGCGCAGTAAAGACCCCGGCTGTAGCACCAGCGTTGGGTTAAGGACCGAGCCGCTGATAATGCCGGGGATTGACGCCGTAAGCGAGAGATTGGCCAGGTTTGCCTGCCCGGTCAGCTGGAATCCCAGATCGCTGTTGGTCAGACTCAGGCTACCCGGCCCCAACGTCAGCACCGCGTTGCCCTTGCCGTTGTGCCCGGCGGTGATCACGTTCAAACGTGCGGTAATTTGGGTTTCGTCAAACCCCTGGCTCCAGTCATGCAACGCCACATTCAAACCACCGCTGAGCGGTTGCTCCAGATAAGGCCAGCGCCATTCGCCTTTTTCGATGCTGATCTGTTTTGGCGTTAGTGCCCAAGGGAGCGTCGCCAACGGTTGGTCGCTGCCCTTTTCCGTCAGGGTCAATACGCCCTGCTGCTGTTGCCAGTGCAAATCCAGCAGCAAGGGTTTTTCCAGATAGGCGGTTTGTATCTCACCTTGCAACGCCCCTTGGATCGGCAAACTGTCCATATCCAGCGGTACGGTGACTTTGCCTGTCAGTTGAACAGGAACCGTGCTGTTGGGTGGCGTGATGCTAAGCTTGCTTAACGTCAGTTGCTGATGTTCATCCAACTGCGCCTCGGCGGTGACGTTCTTACCTTGATAATGCAACCGTTGGCCAGTGGCCGCAGACGACAGTTGCAATTTACCGGCGTAGGCTTGCCATGGGGTGAGCGTGAGAAGATTGATATTCAGGTCAAACGGCGGCAGCATCGCTTGCAATCGGTCTAGCGCCAATGGCGTGCTGTCCCCCTCGGAGGCGGGCAATTTTGACAGGCAGGCGGTATCCACGTCCGCTCGTTCACCCTTTAAATGCCAACTTCCCATTTGGTAGGCGAGTTGCAGTTCACTGACATTGGCGATGGCGCAGCCTTGGGCGCTGAACTTCAGCCCATCAAGATGCAAAGCCCCCTGCTGCCAACGCAAGGGCCCTTGCAAAACCAGCTGGCTACCCTGCGGTAACCAAGGCGCTATCGCACGCGGCAACCAACGAGGCAGGGTTTGCCACAGCGCGATGATCAACAGGATGATGCCCGTTACGATCGCTACAAATACTTTTAATCTCTTGGTCATTAAGCGCAGGTTTAGTTCCTGATAAACATCGATTAGCCAAGTGCAATGATGACACGGATCCCCTGGCAGGTGAAGGTGAACCCATCTCATCATTTATAGAGCAGGTTTCGCAATTTTGATATTTACCCAGTGAATATAGAAAATGGCTAATACACTGATTATCAGCATAAAACCCTAAAAGACCTGCGCCGTCACAGGTCGCTAAACCATTGTCGTATTTGGCAAAATATGTTAATTTGATCACATAATCACGCGGGAGAAACCACGATGAAAATGGCGATTTACAGCACCAAACAGTATGACCGTAAGTATCTTGAATTGGTAAATCAGCAGTTTGGTTATGAGCTGGAGTTTTTCGACTTTCTGCTAAGCAAGAAAACCGCCAAAACGGCTATCGGCTGTAAGGCCGTATGCATCTTCGTCAATGACGACGGTAGCCGGGAAGTGCTGGAAGAACTGGCCGCGCTTGGGGTCGAGATCCTCGCCCTGCGTTGCGCCGGGTTCAATAACGTCGATCTGGATGCGGCGAAAGAGCTGGGTATCAAGGTGGTGCGCGTTCCAGCTTATTCACCTGAAGCCGTAGCCGAACACGCCGTGGGCATGATGATGTGCCTGAACCGCCGCATTCATCGTGCTTATCAGCGCACCCGCGATGCCAACTTCTCGCTGGAAGGGCTGATCGGCTTCAATATGCATAACCGCACCGCAGGCGTGATTGGCACCGGTAAGATCGGCGTAGCCACCATGCGTATTCTGAAAGGCTTTGGCATGAAGCTCTTGGCCTACGATCCCTACCCAAGCGCGCAGGCGTTAGAACTGGGTGCCGAATATGTCGATCTTAAAACGCTGTATGCCCAGGCGGACGTGATCACCCTGCACTGCCCGTTGACGCCGGAAAACCATCACCTGCTGAATGCGGACGCGTTCTCCATGATGAAGGACGGCGTGATGGTGATTAACACCAGCCGCGGTGCCTTGATCGACTCTTCCGCCGCTATCGATGCCCTCAAACAGCAGAAGATTGGTGCGCTGGGGATGGACGTATACGAGAACGAACGCGACCTGTTCTTTGAAGACAAATCCAACGACGTGATCCAGGACGACGTTTTCCGCCGCCTGTCCGCCTGCCATAACGTGCTGTTTACCGGGCACCAGGCGTTCCTGACGGAAGAGGCGTTGACCAGTATCTCGCAAACCACGTTGAAAAATATTGAACAGCTTGCGCGGGGTGAAGCCTGCCCTAATCAGCTTAATGCCTAATACTTTGGGGCGCGCTTAGCGCCCCTGATCCTTCAGACCAAACCTGAACAGGTTCACAATAATGAAAAAACTGATCCCTTTAGCAATGGCCTGTGCGCTATTGGCTGGCTGTGGTTCCGCGCAAACCAAACAACAAACCGTAGTAGAAAGCGATCTGCTGCATCATAACTTTGTGTTGCAAAGCGTGGATGGTGTAGCGGTTGAGGCGAAACAAGGCAGCGGCCCGAGCATTGAGTTCGGCGAGAAAATGAATATTTCCGGATCTATGTGCAACCGTTTCTTCGGCCAGGGCCAGTTAGAAAACGGCGTGCTGACGGTGAAAAACCTCGCTACGACCCGCATGATGTGCGCGGATCCGCAACGTAACCAATGGGATCAAACCATCGGCACACTGCTGGCTAACGGTGCAAAAGTCTCTCTCAACGGCCAACAGCTGACCCTGAGCGGCAGCGATCACCAACTGGTGTATACCCTGAAAGACTGGGTCAATTAATTTTCCCCCTCACCCCAACCCTCTCCCAAAGGGAGAGGGAGCTGGCACGGTGATGAAGGTAACAACGGTTGCCAATCTGTCGCACGCTACGTCCGGGATAAAATGGACTTACCGGGAACAGGCTCCACGGCCCAGCGCCGACTCTTCGCACTGTTTGCCGTTCGGCATCTGACACATTCTGAGCGTATCGCCGTTGAGCGAATGGGCAATGGTGGTTACCCCGCCCACGCTGGCACAGCTTTCGCTGGTAGGTATCGCACCAATATTGGCACTGGTGGCGATCTGCTGTGGTTCTTGGTTGTTATTGCTGCTGCAGGCAGCCAAAGAGAGTATGGCGCCGGCAAGCAGCCATTTTGCTGTGATCATTATTCGTACCCCTGAACCGAAACGATGCTGTGTAATTTTGCCATTGCTGATAACCCGAGCCACTGGAACGATGGGCCCGTTTGGTTATCTTTGATGTCCACCCGTTGAGCTTCAAGTTGCCGCCTGCTCATCATCAAGCGGCAACCGGAAAGACAACTTTAGTAATCTAGCTTGTTAGCTTAATAATAGAAATATGATTAGCCATTAATTTGGCTTTTTTTTGACCTGAAAGCATTTCACTCCCGATCAGTGCCCTGCCGACTTGGACAGCAGATTAATCACCAACACCCCGGCAATAATCAGCCCCATACCAACCACCGCAGGCAAATCCAGCTTTTGCTGGTAAATAAACACCGCGGCAATCGACACCAGCACGATCCCCAATCCCGACCAGAGGGCATAGACAATCCCTAGCGGCATGGTTTTTACCACCATCGAAAGCCCCCAAAATGCTACCGCGTAACCCAACACGACAAACACCGATGGCCACAAGCGGGTAAACCCTTCAGAGGCTTTCAGCAAGGTGGTGGCAATCACTTCGGCGATAATCGCCATGGCTAAATAGATAAATGCGGTCATTTTCAACTTCTTCTTTCTGTTTCGCGTCACATCAATATTAGGACGCGGAGATTAAATTAGCGTTACATCGCGGCAACGCTTTACCATTACGCTGCAAATAGTAATTATTTTTTAACGAAATATCACCTTACATCCAGATTTTGTGCGCCACACAAATGCGATAAAGCACAAATAACCCCCTCTGTTAGACTTTACTGATGATTATAAGAAGCTGACTTTTGCAGCTTTGTGAGCACAGAAAGGTACTGCAGATGATTACTACAGATGGTAATAACGCTGTCGCTTCCGTGGCTTATCGCACCAGTGAAGTGATTGCCATTTACCCAATTACCCCGAGTTCGACCATGGCGGAACAAACCGCTGCCTGGTCCAGTGACGGCAGGAAAAACATTTGGGGCGACGTCCCCAACGTGGTGGAAATGCAGTCCGAAGGCGGAGCCATTGCTACCGTGCACGGTGCGTTGCAAACCGGCGCACTTTCCACCTCCTTCACCTCGTCCCAGGGATTGCTGTTGATGATCCCTTCGCTGTATAAGCTGGCCGGGGAGCTAACGCCATTTGTCCTGCACGTTGCCGCTCGCACCGTCGCCACTCATGCATTATCCATCTTTGGCGATCACTCCGACGTGATGGCCGTACGCCAGACCGGTTGCGCCATGCTGTGCGCCAGCAACGTGCAAGAAGCGCAGGATTTCGCGTTGATCGCCCAGACGGCCACGCTAAACAGTCGCCTGCCGTTCATCCATTTCTTCGATGGTTTCCGCACCTCGCACGAAATCAACAAGATCGCCCCGCTGAGCGACGAAACGCTACAGCAGATGATGCCGCAGGACGCCATCGACGCCCACCGCAGCCGGGCTCTCTCACCGGATCATCCCGTCATACGCGGCACGTCAGCCAACCCGGATACCTACTTCCAATCGCGGGAAGCGACCAATCCGTGGTACGACAATACTTACCAGCATGTGCAGCAGGCGATGGACAAGTTTGCGGCCATCACCGGCCGCAGCTATCAGCCGTTTGAGTATTACGGCCACCCGCAGGCCGAACGCGTGGTGATCCTGATGGGGTCCGCCATCGGTACCTGTGAAGAAGCGATCGACCATCTGCTGACGCGCGGTGAAAAAGTGGGCGTCCTTAAAGTCCGGCTTTACCGTCCTTTCTCCGCCAAACATCTGCTCGCCGTACTGCCGGAAAGCGCACAAAAAATTGCGGTACTTGACCGCACCAAAGAGCCGGGTGCTCTGGCCGAGCCTTTATACCTGGATGTGATGACCGCGCTGGCAGAAGCCTTTAGCCGTGGTGAACGTGCCAGCATGCCGATGGTGATTGGCGGGCGCTATGGGCTATCTTCCAAGGAGTTTGGCCCAGACTGCGCGTTGGCCATTTTCCGCGAGTTGATGCTGGATAAGCCCCGCCCCCGTTTTACCGTGGGTATTTTCGACGATATTACCGGTCTGTCACTACCGCTCCACGAAGAAACGCTCCCTCAGCGGGCCTCGCTGGAGGCGCTGTTCTATGGTTTGGGCAGCGATGGCTCGGTTTCTGCCACCAAGAACAATATCAAAATTATCGGCAACAGCACGCCGATGTTTGCCCAAGGCTACTTTGTCTACGACTCGAAAAAGGCCGGCGGCCTGACCGTGTCTCACCTGCGGGTTAGCGATAAGCCGATCAATTCGGCGTATCTTATCGACCGCGCCGACTTTGTCGGTTGCCACCAATGGCAGTTTATCGACAAGTATCAAATGGTGGAGCGGCTAAAACCTGGCGGTATTTTCCTGCTTAATACCCCTTATAGCGCGGATGAAGTCTGGTCGCGCCTGCCGCAGGAGGTCCAGGCGATCCTGCATCAGCGCCAGGCAAAGCTTTACATCATCAACGCGGCCAAGCTGGCGCGCGAATGTCATTTGGGTGCCCGCATCAATACCGTGATGCAGATGGCCTTCTTCCATCTGACAAAGATCCTACCGGGTGAAGTGGCGTTGCAGGAGCTACAGGGAGCGATTGCCCGCAGCTACAGCAACAAGGGCCAAGAGGTGGTCGAACGTAACTGGCAGGCCTTGGGCGCCACGCTGAGTGAGCTGACGGAAATCCCGCTGCGCCCACTCGACAGCAACAGCCCGATACGCCCACCGGTGGTTTCCGACGCCGCACCGTATTTTGTCAAAACCGTTACCGCCGTGATGCTAGCCGGGCTGGGCGATACCCTGCCGGTTTCTGCATTCCCACCGGACGGCACCTGGCCTGTGGGCACCACGCAGTGGGAAAAACGCAATATCGCCGAAGAAGTGCCGATCTGGCAGCCGGACCTGTGTACCCAGTGTAACCACTGCGTCGCCGCCTGCCCGCATTCTGCCATTCGCGCCAAAGTGGTTCCACCAGAAGCCATGGAGTATGCCCCTGCCACGCTACAATCGCTGGATGTAAAATCCCGTGATATGCGCGGCCAGAAATACGTATTGCAGGTCGCCCCTGAAGATTGCACCGGCTGTAACCTGTGCGTAGAGGTTTGCCCGGCGAAAGATCGCCAGAACCCGGAAATCAAGGCGATCAATATGGCATCCCGCCTCGATCATCTGGCAGAGGAAAAGGCTCATTATGACTTCTTCCTGCAACTGCCAGAGATCGACGCCTCGCAGTTGGAACGCATCGATATCCGCACCTCACAGCTGATCTCTCCGCTGTTTGAATATTCGGGTGCCTGTTCCGGCTGTGGCGAAACGCCGTATATCAAGCTGCTGACCCAGCTATATGGCGACCGGTTGCTGATTGCCAACGCCACCGGCTGTTCTTCTATCTATGGCGGTAACCTGCCCACCACGCCTTACACCACCAACGCCGATGGCCGTGGCCCAGCCTGGGCAAACTCGCTGTTTGAGGATAATGCCGAATTTGGTCTGGGCTTCCGCCTGACGGTGGATCAGCACCGCCGCCGCGTATTGCGCCTGCTCGATACCTTGGCTCCGCAATTACCTGCCCAGTTGGTGGCCTCATTGCAGGCAGACGAGATCGCCACCGGCCCGCGCCGCCAGCAGATCGCCGAATTACGTAGCCTGTTGGCTAACGTGGCAGGTAACGACGCCCGTCAGCTAGCTACCGATGCCGACTATCTGGTAGATAAGTCTATCTGGCTGATCGGCGGTGACGGCTGGGCCTACGATATCGGCTTCGGCGGTCTGGATCATGTGCTGAGCCTGACGGAAAACGTCAACGTGTTAGTGCTGGATACGCAGTGCTACTCCAATACCGGCGGCCAACAATCCAAGGCCACTCCGCTGGGGGCCGTGACCAAGTTTGGTGAACACGGCAAGCGCAAGGCTCGTAAGGATCTTGGCGTCAGCATGATGATGTACGGCCATGTGTATGTTGCGCAGATCTCGTTGGGGGCGCAACTTAACCAGACGGTGAAAGCGATTCAGGAAGCGGAAGCCTATCCTGGCCCTTCCCTGATCATCGCCTACAGCCCTTGTGAGGAACACGGTTACGATCTGGCTCTGAGCCACGACCAGATGCGGCAGCTAACCGCGACCGGTTTCTGGCCGCTGTATCGCTTCGATCCACGTCGTACTGCGGAAGGCAAAGCCGCGTTGGCGCTGGACTCCCGGCCACCGAACAGTGAGCTGACGACGACATTGAACAAGGAACAGCGTTTCCGCCGCCTCAACACGCAGCAGCCTGAGGTTGCCGCCGCGCTGTATGAGGCAGCAGAAAAAGAGCTGAAGGAGAAATATGATTTCCTAAGCCTGCTGGCTGGGAAGTCGGAGAAGGCAGGTTCGGAGTAGGTATGTTGAGGGCGCGGTTTCGCGCCCTTTTTTTGCTCTGGTTCGCCATGAAGAAGCGCTGCATGCTACGCCCATACAAACGAGCGTGGCCACCTGAACACTTACGAGCTGTTTTTTAATATCAGTGAGCAAGTATATTCGCACTCCAAGAGCCAGAAAAAGCGCTTTGCGGTTTCCCTTATGTAATCAAACTGTTTTTGACGTGGAATGTCGAAGTGTCTTGGGAACATAACATGTAAATAACCATACTCCTCATCAAAGCAATCAACGAAATCGCTTCGGACTCCATTCCAATAGTTAACAACTCGACTTAACATTGGGCTATCAAAATCATACCAGCGATCGAACGTGTCGATTAACGTGCCCCAAACGACGTTTTCATTCTCAGACCAGGCCAAAATCTTAAAGCATCGTCGAAAATAGTAGACAGTGGCCTCCAAACTATCTGGATAGGTCTTACCGATATCTTTGAGGTATGCTGCAAAATAAGTTTGTACCTCTTCCCTGACTAACTCCTTGTCCAGCCCTAGCGAAGCCAATATCAGCAAATTGCTAGAAGGATCACCAGCCAACACCCTCTGTTCAGCCCAGTCAGTGAAGTCACGTAAGTTTTGAATGGTAAAATCAGGTCTCGTCTTTGCGAGGAGATCCTTTAAATCTGTTGTGTTGCCAACCACAGTCTATCCCTGAATGGCCATGAACCTTGACCTGACATTACCACAGCTCAAACGAATAATGACCAAATCCTCCCAGAGAATGCTAAACTTGCCCGCTAAAAGTGTCATACCGCCGTAGCGCACCCAAATGAGAACGAGCACGATTTAAATGTCAGAAAATCAAACAATTAGCCAAAAAGCTCAGTACAACCTGAACAAACTGCAAAAACGCCTGCGCCGCAACGTGGGTGAAGCCATCGCCGCCTACAACATGATTGAGGAAGGCGATCGCATCATGGTTTGCCTGTCCGGCGGGAAAGACAGCTATACCATGCTGGAAATCCTGCGTAATCTGCAAAAAAGCGCTCCGGTGAATTTCTCATTGGTCGCGGTGAATCTCGATCAGAAACAGCCCGGCTTCCCCGAGCACATCCTGCCAGCCTATCTGGAAAGCCTGGGGGTGGAATATAAGATCGTTGAAGAAAACACCTACAGCATCGTGAAGGATAAGATCCCGGAAGGCAAAACCACCTGCTCCCTGTGTTCACGCCTGCGCCGCGGTATCCTTTACCGTACCGCCACCGAGCTGGGTGCCACCAAGATTGCCCTTGGCCACCACCGTGACGATATCCTGCAAACGCTGTTCCTCAACATGTTCTACGGCGGCAAGCTGAAAGGTATGCCACCCAAGTTGATGAGCGACGATGGTAAACACGTGGTGATCCGCCCGCTGGCCTATTGCCGCGAGAAAGACATCGAGCGTTTCTCGGTAGCGAAAGAATTCCCGATTATCCCGTGCAACCTGTGTGGTTCACAGCCAAACCTGCAACGCCAGGTGATTGGCGATATGCTGCGCGATTGGGACAAACGCTACCCAGGCCGCATCGAAACCATGTTCAGCGCCATGCAGAACGTGGTGCCCTCGCATCTGTGCGATACCGAACTGTTTGACTTCAAAGGTATTCACCACGGCAGCGAAGTCGTCGATGGTGGCGATTTGGCGTTTGACCGTGAAGATATTCCGCTGCAGCCGGTGGGTTGGCAGCCGGAAGACTCGGATGACAACGGCTCGCCCACGTTTGAACGCCTGAACGTGCTGGAAATCAAATAGTCCCTCTCTCCGCCTGTGCCCGCAGGCGGAGGTTTTTTCTCCGCTTAATGTTAGATCCTGTTCACAATTCACGCATAAAGTGCCTGACAGTGCGGTTTTTACCTTATACTGTTTATTTATACAGTCAAAGGAGACCAACGATGAATATCACCCCCTGCCTTTCCCACGTCTCGCTGGGAACCAACAATTTCGATGCCGCTGCACAGTTTTACGACCGGGTTCTCGGGGCGTTAGGCTGCCGACGCGTGCTGGAACACCCTGGCGCTATCGGCTATGGCCGTGACTATCCTGAATTTTGGTTGCAACTGCCGATAGATGGCAAACCCGCAGGCACCGCGAACGGCGTGCATATTGGCTTCTTCGCCACCAGCAAGCAGCAGGTTGATGAGTTTTATCAGCAGGCGGTCGCCGCTGGGGCACAAGAAGACGGTGCACCGGGGTCACGGCCACATTACGGTGCCGCCTATTACGGCTGTTTCGTCCGCGATCTCGATGGCCACAAGATAGAAGCCAGCTTCTGGGACGAAAGCGCGGCTTAGCCTAATCGAGGCGGCGTGTTGTTAATTGGGCGATCTTGGACGGCATGTCGCTAACTGGGCGCAGCATGCAGCGCCCCTACGGAGTGAGCCGGTTGTTTGGGATTCGCCAAAGGGAAAAAAGCATAAAAAAATGCCGGTGATTAAACCGGCATCGTATTGAATTAAATGTGCTATGCAATAATTCTAAAAATAAGTAAATAAAACAATTATGGAGCGCAACGCCCATCGCTTGACGTTGCATTCACCTGCGGGAGTAAGAATGCCGCAGTTCGCGTAAGCAAATGTTGATACTGCTCAACTTTACTCGCGTTTTCGCCACTATTTGTCGTTACAACCAGCGGCTACGCCTCAGCCACCAGGCAACGCCCCCGACCAATGCCACTAACATAAAGCAGAAAGAGGCAAACGCCAGCGGGCTACCGCTGCCTGGGATCCCCCCCAGGTTGACTCCGAACAGCCCAGTCAGGAAAGTGGTTGGCAGGAAGACCATCGCCATCAGCGACATGGTGTAAGTACGGCGGTTCATGGCATCGGCCATCACGGTAGTGATCTCATCAGACAGGATCGCCGTACGGGCGATACTGCCATCCAGATCATCTAATCCGCGCCCCAGGCGATCGGCAATGTCCTGCATGCGGCGACGCTCATCGTCATTCATCCACGGCAGGCGGTCACTCGCTAAACGCGAGAAAACATCGCGCTGCGGGGCCATGTAGCGGCGTAGCACAATCAACTGTTTGCGGATCAGCGCCAATTGCCCACGCTCAGGGATTTGCTGCTCTAATAGTGCATCTTCCAGATCGATGATCTTGTCATGCAGATCTTCGATGAATTCACTGGTGTGGTCGGTGAGCGCATCAGCGATTTCTACCAGCCAGTTACCGCTATTAATCGGCCCCTGGCCATTGTGCAATTCATTAACCACCTCATCGATCGAGTAGACCTTGCGATGGCGGGTGGAAATAATCATTTTATCGTTGATATAGACGCGAAACGTCACCAATTGGTCGGGCCGTGAGTCCGTATTGAAATTGATGCCACGCAGCGTGATCAGCGTCCCGTCGCCCAACCGGGTGACGCGTGGCCGGGTGCTTTCCCCCGCCAGCGCTTGTCTTACCAGATCCGGCAGCAGCGGCGTGTTGGCAAGCCACTCGGCGCTGGCCGGATGGGCATAGTCCAGATGCAGCCAGCACGGCTCCTCGCTGGTGATCTTATCGTCATCCTCAATTGGCGTGGTGCCACCTTTGCCGTCGAGTTGATAGGCATAGACCGCGTCGGGCACCTGCAGTTCGCGCCCCTCAATGACATCCATTCAAAACCCTCATTATTTTGCCGTTGATACAGAGTCTAGCGTTATTGCCTTAGGGATCAAAGTGGCAACGCCATAACGGGATCTTAAAGTAAAAAGCCCCCGCGTTGGCGAGGGCTTGGGCAGGCGTCAGGACTCTGAACATCAATGTTTCAGAATATACATTTCCTGACTGTAGGCGACATCTTCTGGGTTAGTGATTGGGTAACCTTTCACCCAAGGCTTGATCAGACGCCCGTTGGTATATTGATAGATCGGGGCGATCGGGGCCTCGGCCGCAATCATCTGCTCGGCCTTGTTATAATCCGCGGTTAACGCCGTTGGATTAGTCTCGCGACTGGCATCGGCCAACAGACGGTCGTATTGCGGGCTGTTAAATTTGGCGATATTCCCGCTGTGTGAAGAGGTCAGCAGTGACAGGAAGGTCGAGGCCTCGTTGTAATCCCCCACCCAGGAGGCGCGAACCACGTCGAAATTGCCGGTGTTACGGCTGTCGATATAGGTTTTCCACTCCTGATTTTGCAGTTTAACGTCAACACCCAAGGTTTGCTTCCACATTGACGCCACGGCAATGGCAATCTTTTGGTGGCTCTCTGAGGTGTTATACAGCAGGGTCAATTTCAGGGGATGGTTCGGGCCATAACCTGCCGCCTGCATCAGCGCCTTGGCTTGCTCGTTCAACTCTTCCTGGGACTGTTGCTGCAGCAGGCTGGTTTCCGGCTTAAAGCCCGCAGTGACATCAGGGGTGAAGTGGTAGGCCGGTTTCTCGCCGGTGCCCAGCACTTTTTCGGCAATGATCTTGCGATCGATAGCGTAAGACAAGGCTTTGCGCACCCGTACGTCATTGGTTGGCGCACGTTGGGTATTGAACGCGTAGTAATAAGTGCCAAGTTGATCCGGCGTGTAAACCTGGTCTGGGATATCCTTCAACAGCTTCTGGTACATGTTTTTCGGGAAGGATTCGGTAATATCGATATCACCAGCCTGATAACGCTTGGTGGCGTTAGATTCCTGGTTGATCGGTACAAAGGTCACCTTGGTCAACACCGTGTGTTTATGATCCCAATAATGGTTGTTCGGCACCAGTACCAGTTTCTCGTTAACCACTCGCTCTTGCAGTTTGAATGCACCGTTACCTACCAGATTACCCACTTTGGTCCAATCGTTGCCGTATTGCTCAACCACGGCTTTGGGGACTGGGAACAGGCTGAAGTTCGCCGTCAGGCTGACAAAATAGGGCACAGGCTTGTTCAACTGCACTTTTAGCGTATGGTCATCCACTGCCACCACGCCAAGCTTATCGATGGGCAGCTTACCGGCGATAATCTCTTCGGCATTCTGGATCCCGGCTAGCTGAGCAAACCAGGCAAACGGCGACAGGCTTTTCGGATCGACCAGCCGTTGCCAGCTATAAACGAAGTCTTTCGCCGTGACAGGGTCACCGTTGGACCAGCGGGCATCTTTGCGCAGCGTGAAGATATAGGTCTGGTTATCCGAGGTCTGCCAGCGGGTGGCGACACCGGGGATCACTTTGCCATGCGCGTCCTGATTCACCAGCCCTTCAAACAGATCGCGTGCCACCTGCGCTTCTGGCAGGCCCACGGCTTTAATCGGATCGAGCGACGCCGGCTCATCTTTGATGTGCCGCACAATCTCCTGTTTCTCCGCCAGAGCGGTACCTGGGGAAACCTGAGCTGCCATAGCGCCACTAATACCCGCGCTGATGGTGACCGCGCAAAGCGTTAAACGAAAACTCGCCAGAATTTTTCTTCTCGTCATGTTAGATATGCCCCAGTTAACCCCATGAATTTTTTATCATATAGCACAAAGATGCCCGCCACCTATAGCCTGGCGTAACAAGAATGTAAAAAGTGGATGTTTGATCCAAAAAAAAGCCCGCAGCCATTATCGGCAATGCGGGCTGATTGCTTAGGCAGGATCAGTCGTAAAGATGAATACTGGCGATCTTATAGCTGAACTCTTCCCCTTCTTCTTCATCGAAGATGGTGAAATAGCCTTTCTCTACCAACGGGTTGAGATGGATATCGGTTTTTTGCAACTGGCGTGATTCGGCGTCGTCAAAACCATAATCGAGGAAAAACTCCCCTTTCTGATGATCCACGTGCAAGGTGAACGGATAGTTGGACTCGTCACCACGCCCATCGTCATTTTTCACTACGCCAAACCATTCACCCTGGCGGATCTGGTTTTCTGCATCCACGCCGCACAGTAGGGTGATGGTGTCTTTTTCGTTTTCGCTGTAACGCGCGACTATTCTGGCAACTGGCATGTTAAATCCTCTTTATCGTTAGCACTTGCCGATAGTATAACAATAGACATCACTTTATTCGCTTAACAGACTGGGAAAGATAAGCGAAAGCGTAATACACTCAATAACATCGCATTTCTTTCTGACTTTGGCTTAAAGGGAAACCCCATGACCCAACACAGACCGCGCAGTGAGCGTGGCCAGCTGGCAGTTGCAGGTGAAACTTACGGTAAATCGATGTTAGGCGCCCCACTGCTGTATTTCCCGGCGGCCAGAAGCGGCCCGGATACCGGGTTGGTGATTGCAGGCACCCACGGGGACGAGACTGCCGCTGTGGTGACGTTATCCTGCGCATTGCGCAGTATCGCCCCCGCCCAACTGCGCCATCATGTGATCCTGGCGGTCAATCCGGATGGTTGCCAGCTTGGGCTGCGCTCCAATGCCAACGGCGTCGATCTGAACCGTAATTTCCCGTCGGCCAACTGGCGCTCAGGCGATACGGTCTACCGTTGGAACAGCGCGGCGGAGGCTCGTGACGTGCGACTCTCCACCGGCGGCAGGCCAGGTTCCGAACCGGAAACCCAGGGATTATGCCATCTGATCCATCGCCTGAAGCCACGCTGGGTGGTGTCCTTCCATGAGCCATTGGCCTGTATAGAAGATCCGGAAAGCTCCGCGCTGGGCGTTTGGCTGGCGCATAAGTTTGCCCTGCCGCTGGTGACCAGCGTTGGCTATGAAACCCCGGGTTCATTCGGCAGTTGGTGCGCAGACTTGTCCTTGCCCTGCATCACCGCCGAGTTCCCGCCGATCTCAGCCGACGCCGCTAGTGAAAACTACCTTGCCGCCATGGTCGAGTTGCTGACCTATGCTGACTAGCGTGAAAGCTCAATAGCACCGCACTCAAAGGCCAAACCGGGCACTACGTCTTTTGCCAGCCAGGTTGGGCCATCGAGATCCACAAAACGGGCACCAGGCACCAACGGCAACGCCGCCGTAATGGCTCTTGAGGTGCAGAGCATACAGCCAAGCATGATCTCGAAGCCCTGAGCGCGCGCCTGTGCGGCAAGCTGTAATCCTTCGGTCAGCCCACCGGTTTTATCCAGCTTGATATTGACCATCTGATAACGCCCCACCAACCGAGGCAGATCGCCGCTGGTATGGCAGCTCTCGTCGGCGCAAATCGGTAATGGATGGATGAAGTTTTCCAGGGCGCTGTCGTCGCTGGCCGGTAAGGGTTGCTCCAGCATCGCCACGCCTAAATCCGCCAGCAGTTGGCAACGCGATGCCAAACCTTCCGCCTGCCAGGATTCATTGGCATCGACGATCAACGTCATCTGCGGCACCGCCGTGCGGATCGCCACCAGCCTTTCGCTGATCAGGTGATCGTCGAGCTTGATTTTCAGCAGCGTCGCGCCCTGTTGTTCCAGCTCTTTAGCGGCAAACGCCATCGCTTCCGGCGAGCCAATGCTGAGCGTTTGCGCCATCACTGCTCGTTCCGGCGCGGTAACTCCGCTCAATTGCCACAGATCTTTGCCCGCAAGGCGACATTCCAAATCCCATAATGCCGAATCGACCGCGTTACGAGCCGCCCCTGCGGGCATCAGGCGCTGCAACTCCTGCCGGGTTACCCCTTGTGCGATGGCCGTGGACACTTCGGCCAACTGCTCCATCACCGAGGTTTCGCTCTCGCCATAGCGCGGATAAGGGGTGCATTCACCGACACCGCACATCCCCTGCTGTTCAATCTCTACCACCACGACTTTGGCTTCGGTCCGGCTACCGCGTGCGATCACAAAGGCGGTATGCAATGGCCAGGCTTCAGGGTAAAAACGCATGCTTCTCATAACGGCTCCCGAGCGAAAAAACCACATAAAGTCAGTCCACTATACCTGCAGTTGATAAACTTTATCTATCCAAGGTGCGATTGTTGCCTTAAACTGCTTCGAGATTGTGAACTCGGTGTTAATCGGCTTCACATCTTTGTATAAACATCGTTGAAAGGAACCGAGCAATGACTCAGACCGTACATTTTCAAGGCAACCCTGTCACTGTAGCAGGCAAACTGCCACAGCAGGGCGAGCAGGCAAAAAGCTTTACCCTGGTTGCCAAAGACCTGTCAGACGTTGCCCTGAGCAGCTTCGTGGGTAAACGCAAAGTCCTGAACATCTTCCCAAGCATTGATACCGGCGTCTGTGCCGCGTCGGTGCGTAAATTCAACCAGTTGGCGAGTGGCCTGGATAACACCATGGTCCTGTGTATCTCTTCCGACCTGCCGTTCGCCCAGTCACGCTTCTGCGGTGCAGAAGGCCTGAACAACGTGGTTACTCTGTCTACCCTGCGCGGCGGTGATTTCAAGCAGGCGTATGGTGTAGAGATTGCCGAAGGCCCGTTGGCCGGTCTGACCGCACGCGCCGTGGTGGTGCTGGATGGCCAGGACAACGTGCTGTATAGCGAGCTGGTAAACGAAATTACCACCGAGCCAGATTATGATGCCGCGCTTGCCGCGCTGAAATAAGCCTGTAAATACCAAAAAGCCCGGCTTATAAACCGGGCTTTTTTATACCTGAAATAAAGTAGCGCTATTCTTCGCTGTCGTCGGTCAGTTTGCGATTGCTCAGCCCGTACTCCCGCAGCTTATTGGCAATTGCCGTATGCGAGACGCCCAAGCGCTTGGCCAGTTTGCGGGTGCTGGGATAAGTGCGATACAGACGAGTCAGCACCGAGCGTTCAAAACGCTTGCTGATATCATCCAGCGAGCCTTCCATCACTTCATCCCCTAGCGCTATCTCCACCTCAAAATCCGGCAGAACGATGTCTTGCGGGCGCAGCTCGTAGCCGTCCGTTTGGGTCAAGGCACGATAGATAGCGTTCTTCAGCTGTCGCACGTTGCCCGGCCAGCCGTACTTGCAGAGGAAGCTACTGAGATCGTTGGCCAGTTTCGGCCTGGCGACCCCTTGTTCATCGGCAAAACGCGCCACAAACAGCTCGGTGAGCGGCATGATATCCTGCGGGCGTTCGCGCAGCGGTGGGATGGTGATGGTCAGCACGTTCAAGCGGTAATAGAGATCTTCACGGAATTCACCGCGCTGCACCAGTTCGGTCAGGTTTTTCTGCGTGGCACAGATCACCCGGACATCCACATGCACCTCATGCTCTTCCCCTACTCGACGGAAAGTACCGTCGTTGAGGAAACGCAACAGTTTGGTTTGCATCCGTGGCGACATCTCGCCAATCTCATCGAGCAGCACTGAGCCACCGTTGGCCTGCTCAAAGAACCCCTTCTTACCTTCCAACGCATTCGGATAAGCGCCCGGCGCATGGCCAAACAGTTCGCTCTCCACCACATCATCAGGCAAGGCGGCACAGTTCAGCGCCAGGAACGGCTGTTTACCACGTGGGCTGCGCAGGTGGCAGGCCCGCGCCAAAATATCTTTCCCCGTGCCGGTATCGCCCACAATCAGCAATGGGGCATCCAGCATGGCCAACTTGCGCGCCTGCTCCAGCACGTGGCGCATCTTCGGGCTGACGGCGACAATATGGTCAAACTCGGTATCATCATTGACCGACAGGTTCTGCAGTTGGCGGCCCATGCGGGCGGTGGATTTGAGCATGACCACGGCGCCCACAGGGGAATTTTGCTGTTGCTCATCTTCCAGATAGATCGGGGTGATATCCATCAGGAAATCCTGGCTGCGGATCACCACCCGCTCGGAATGCGGCTTAGTATCTTCACTCTCCAGCCAGCGGCTGAAGTTGTAGCCGCCAATCAGCTGGCTCGCCGTTTGATTGCGGATCTTGTCTTCGCTGAAGTTGAACAGCGTCTGGGCCGCCGGGTTAGTCAGCTCCACCTTGCCTTTCATATCGATGGAAAACACCGGTTCCGGCATCGACTCCAGCAACGCACGTAACGCACGGTGTTCACGTTCAGAAGGCATAAAGTTAACGGTGCGCACATCGGTCACACCGCTGATGCGCCGGATCTCCGCCATCAGCGCGCGGAAGGTATCAAAATCCAGCTGGGAAAAATTGAGGTAAATACGGCCGATAGGATCTATTTCGATGCCGCGCAGGTCGATACTGCGCGATACCAAAAGATCGAGTAATTCTCGAGTGAGACCGAGACGGTCTTCGCAAAATACTTCCAAACGCATCAGTATTGGCCTTATCTCTGCAGGTGCGGGGATGTCTGGTGATGATGATAACCTCTCCCCCCGGAAGGAAGAAGCGATCTGTCAGCAAAAGTTGACAGAGCTCCAGTTTATCACTGCTATTAGCGGTTTTAAACGCCAGCCAATAACACCATCGGCGTAATTTTAGCTTATTTCTAGAGAGTTATTATATTCTGCATTATTTTGGCAGCGGATTATCACGCGATTACAGGCGGATGTTCTTTCGTCAATCTGTGGTTACAAACTAAAAAAAGCGACCTCACTGGTTACAAATGATAGTAATTCTCGTCTGACTATTTTATAGTTGCGCAGAGTAACTATTAACGGGAAATTGACCATGCTTAGAAAGCATACACTGGCAGCATTCTGCTGCACCACGCTGTTGTTGAGCGCCCCAACCCAGGCGCTGGACCTATCCTACAAGGCGCCGGAACCCAGCATTAAAGACGCCCCCGCCCCCAAGGCGACACCAGGGCCCGCAGAAAAAACTGCCAAGGCACCAATGGTTTGGTCAGAATCAAAAGATGAAACCGGCTTCAGTGCCAATCTTGAATGCGACCATCCCAGCTGCAGCCGCCCACGCGACAAATCGTATTCTAGGCTTAATGGCCCGGTGAAAAAAACCGATCGCCTGCGCCAGTCCGATCCCTACTCCACCAATCAGGATCCTGATTACAGCGTGAACATGGGCTATAAATGGTAATGATGCTTTAAGCGTCCTGATAGAAGACCTGTTCAGCCGCATGATCGTGGGTGTCCAAGTAACCTTGCTTACCCAAAAGAGCAACCCCTCTCGCTCATTGAGAGGGTTGCAGGGGGAGGTCATTAATTGAGCGGCGTCTGGCTGGTTTCCTTGATGTACAGGAAGGCAAACAGCGATAAAACACAGCCAGCAATCACGTAAAACGCCGGAGCCGTAGTATTGCCGGTTAGCTTGATTAGATAGGAAGCCGCCGATAGTGAGAAACCACCAAAGATCCCCACGGCAACGCTATACACCAACGATAACCCGGTGGTTCTTACCCGTCTTGGGAATATTTCCGGCAAAATGGTGATGGAAGGCGAAGCACCGATAATATTGATAATGCTCAGCACAATCATCACTGCAAACAGCATTTCAACACTGGGGTGAGTGCTGAGTAAATAAAAGGCAGGATAAATCAGTACAACAATCGCTATTCTCGCCCACGCAATCAACCGAACTCTGCCGACCTTATCTGACCACATCCCGGCCAGCGGGCCACCAATCAACGTAATCAAACCGGCGACGGCACCAATCAACATGCTATAGCTGGTATCCAGCTTTAATATGCTGATGGCGTAGTTGGGAATATAAAACATGATGATCATATGCGGAATGGTTCCCTCCATCGTCAGCAAAATTCCCGCCAAGGTTTCTTTATAGTAGGTAGTTATCACTTCCAGCAGGGGGATTTTGCTGACGCTTTCGCTGGCCGTTGGTAAGGTGTGAGTGGCGGTTTCTTCCAGCTTAAAGCGAATATACAGCCCCACCGGAACAATCACGATGCCAAACAGAAACGGAATACGCCAACCCCAGGCTTCCACACTCGCCTCTGGCATACAATTGACCAGGATCACCAACGTCATGGCGGCAAATACGTTGCCCGCACCTTGGCTCGCGACCTGCCATCCCCCGTAAAACCCGCGATTATGGGGTTTAGCATACTCCACCAGCAGGGTGGTTGATGCGCCCAACTCACCGCCTGCGGAGAAGCCTTGCATCAGCCTGGCCAGGGTAATAATGATCGGGGCCGCAGTCCCGATGCTTTCATATGACGGGGTGATACCAATCGTCAGGGTACTGAGCCCCATCAGCAGGAACGTCAGCGTCATGGCGGGCTTGCGCCCTTTTTTATCGGCATAATGGCCGATGACCAGCGCCCCCAGCGGCCTGGCAAGATAACCCATCCCAAAGATCAGGAAGGTCATCGTCATGCTCACCAAAGGATCTGTCGCGGGGAAATAAGCTTTTGCAATGTAGGTCGCAAAAAATGCGTAAAGCACCAAATCAAAAAACTCTAAGCCATTGCCTAACGTGGTAGCCACAATGGCCCTAGCCGGGGACTTTCTTTCCTTGACGCTATCCATGGCCTGTCCTTTTATGTAGGAACGCCACATGCGGCGTCCGTCCAGATAATCGATGTTATGCCAGGATCAAACATGTTCGACCCCGACAAATTCAGCAGCATTAGCAAGTTATTAAAGGCCGAGGTTTATTCCTTCAGGAATTCCTGCGTCAACGCAGACCAATAGGCGATCCCTCTGAGTATAATTTCATCATTAAAATCATAGCCGGGGTTATGTACCATGCAGCTGTTTTCACCCTTGCCGTTACCTAATAGTAAATAACTGCCAGGGCACTGGTTCAGCATAAAGGCAAAGTCTTCGCTGCCCATCAACGGTTCTGGAATATCAATTACCTGCTGCGGATGGCTTTCACCCATTAAATTTTGCGCCACCTGCTTGGCAAAACGGGTCATCTCCGGTTGGTTGACCAACACGGGATAGGTGTGATCATAGTCAATATCGATCCTGGCACCATATGAGGCCGCCTGGGCCGCCACTAACGTCTTGATGCGCTCTTCCAACAGCTCCCTGACTTGCGGATCCAACGCGCGTACACTGAGTTTTAATACCGCAGAGTCGGCGATGACATTACTGGCCATGCCTGACTGGAATGAACCTACGGTGATCACGCCCGGCTCTTGCGCCCCCAAATTACGCGCGACGATCGTCTGCAATGCCATCACAATGCTAGCTCCGACGACCACGGCATCAACGGTGCCTTTCGGCATCGCTCCATGGCCCCCTTTGCCGTGAATGGTGATGGTGACCGTATCACTGGAAGCCATAAACGCCCCCTCACCAAAGACAAACTGCCCCTGCGGGAAGCCCGGCATGTTGTGCATGGCAAAAACGGCGTCACAGGGGAAGCATTTAAACAGGCCATCGTCGATCATCTTCTGGGCACCTGCCAACCCCTCTTCTGCAGGTTGAAAAATGAGATGCAAGGTGCCATCGAAACAGGCGTGATCGGCCAGATAATGTGCCGCACCAAGCAACATCGCGGTGTGGCCGTCATGCCCACAGGCATGCATGATGCCTTCGTGCTGGCTGCTGTAAGGGAGTTGCGTATTTTCCAGGATCGGCAAGGCATCCATATCTGCCCGAATACCTAACGTGCGGGGGCTGTTACCTCTTTTCAGCGTCCCAACCAGGCCGGTGATACCGAGCCCACGTGTCACCTGATACCCCCACGCCTCAAGCTTTCCCGCCACCAGATCGGCGGTTTGTCGTTCCTCAAATCCCAGTTCAGGGTATTGATGAATATGTCGACGGAGGGTTTGGCTTTCATCGGCATAGGGTTGGAAGGTCTCTAAATTTGGGTCACGGTGCGGCATGTTCATTACCTCCTGTCCTTGGGATTGATGTCTTGGTGCTGAAGCAGCAAGTGAATACGGCGGGATTACCCGCTGGCGTAGTCAGATATTCAGATTAATTGTTAGTCAAATATACCGTCTTCTTTGCCGCGGTCCGTGGGATTTTTCGTGACCAAGACCGCAAAACAAACACTTGATTAACTTATCATTAACAATTAATGGGTATTGCAGCGGTGTACAAAAAGAAGGGAGTTTTGGACGGTGCGGCCACCAGGCTGCGTCTGATTGACGCAGCCTGGTGGAGTCAGACTTTGCTTTGACCTTTTTTCATGGTGTCTTTCAGTTGGTTAATCAATTGACCACGGAAATCACCCAGTTTTGGCTTATCGCCTTCTAACCAGGGTAACGGGCGGCAGAGTTCCATCGCCTTGATGCCCAATCGCGCCGTCAACAGACCTGCCCCAATCCCCTGCGCTGCCCGCGCAGACAACCGCGCCGCAATATCCTGCGACATCCAGTCCATGCCCACTTCCCGAACCAGCTCGGAGGCGCCAGCAAAGGCGATATTCAGCAACACCAGACGGAACAGACGAATACGGCTGAAATAGCCCAGTTCGATGCCATACAGGGCCGCAATGCGGTTAATCAGGCGGATATTGCGCCAGGCGATAAAGGCCATGTCCACCAAGGCCAAAGGGCTGACGGCGATCATCAGCGTCGACTCTGCCGCCGAACGGCTGATTTCGCGCCGCGCCTGATTATCTAACACCGGCTGCACCAGCTTGGCATACAGCGCAACCACTTCGCGGTCGTTCTGGGTTTCATGCAATGAAGCCTGCCAGCGTTGCAAAGCGGGGTGCCCTTGATCCAACCCGGCCTGACGCGCCAGCTTTTCACAAAACTCTCGCCCTCTCCCCAGGCCGTGGCTATGCAGCAATTCCCGAGCTTCGTCACGCTCTTCTGCCCGTTGGCGTAGGCGGTATAGCCTGCGCCATTCCCCGACCACCGAACCGATACCGGCGAAGACGATCAACCCACCGGCGATCCCACCACCCAGCGCAATCCAATCCTGCTGCACCCAGGAGGTATGCACCCACTGGACACCTTGAGCCACCACGCTGACGCCAAACAGCATCAACCCGGCGTTAACCATTTTGCGCCACAGGCTGCGCTTGGGTTTCAACGCGGCGTTAACAATGCCTTCCGCGCGCCCTTCCTCCTCTTCCAGCTCCATCTCTGGCGCTGCCGGATAGAATTTCTCGGCTTGCTGTTCGTCAAATTCCAAGCCTGCGCGCAACACCGGTTCCTGTGGCGGCTGCAACGGCTCGGCAAAATCGATACGCGGTTTTAACGGCTCGCTCATCGTAATTTATCTCCCAATAAAAACTCCATCACCGCGTCCAGACGGATATGCGGCAGCGGGCTGTCAACGCTCATCATACGTGGGCGGAACTGGTCAAAATGGAACCCTTGTTGCTGCCAGAACGCCGGGCCAGGCAGGCGCGCAGGCACTTCGCCGGGGAAGACCGTCAGCGGTGCACCATCGTCCAGGCGGTGGCCTTTCAATGCCGGGATCGGCTGCCCATGATGATCGACAATGCCGCTTTCAGTCGCCTGTACCGAAGCCAGGCCGACGCAGTCCATGCTGATGCCTTCAAACGCGGCATTCTGCCAGGCCTCCTGCACCAGTTGCTGTAACAGCGAAACCAGATTGGCGTGCTGATCGGCGGTGATATGATCCGCCTTGGTGGCCGCAAACATCAGTTTGTCGATGGTCGGCGAAAACAGGCGGCGGAACAGCGTACGCTTGCCGTAGTGGAAACTTTGCATCAACTGAGTCAGCGCCAAACGCATATCATTAAACGCCTGCGGCCCGCTGTTGAGCGGTTGCAGGCAATCCACCAGCACGATCTGGCGATCGAAACGCACAAAGTGCTCTTTATAAAACGCCTTGACGATCGACTGACAGTAATAGTTAAAGCGGGCGCGCAACATGCCCGCATTGGTATGTTTGTCCGCCTGTGCCAGGCGCGATTCCCCTGCCGCATCGACGTTCGGCCACGGGAAGAACTGCAGCGCAGGCGCTCCGGCCATATCGCCAGGCAGCACAAAGCGCCCAGGCTGAATAAAGTGCAATCCTTCGGCCTTACAGCGCAGCAGGTAGTCGGTATAAGCCTGGGCGATTGCCGCCAGCTTGTTTTCATCCGCCGGGGCCAACGGATCGAGATCTTTGCACAAGGCCAGCCAAGGCTCGGCCCAGCGCGCGCGGTCGCCCTGCAACAACCCAGCCATCTGACGTGACCAGGCCAGGTAGTCCTGTTCCAGCATCGGCAAATCCAGCAGCCATTCGCCCGGATAGTCGACGATCTCCAGATACAGCGTGGAGGTTTCTTTAAAATGGCGCAGTAGTGAATCATTGGAGCGATAGCGCAGCGCCAAGCGGATTTCGCTGACGCCACGGGTTGGCGTTGGCCAACTTGGCGGATTGCCATACAGCTGCGCCAGGCCTTCGTCGTAGGTGAAACGTTGGATACCGAGGTCGCGTTGAGGAATGCGTTTCACCCCCAACAGCCTTTCTTCCCGCACAGGGGAAAACAGCGGCATACGTGCGCCGCTGTGAACATGGAGTAATTGATTGACCAATCCGGTGATAAACGCCGTCTTACCGCTGCGGCTCAAGCCGGTGACTGCCAGCCGCAGATGACGATCCATCCCGCGATTGACCAGCGAAGTTAACTCATTTTGCAGTCGTTTCATTGTTCTCCTTGGCATAGCGCCCGAACGCCTTGTTCAGCCCTTTGCGAACCAGCGGTTCCAGCAACAGGGCCAACACGTAACGCAGCGGTTTGCGGCTGACGGTTTTCAGCAACCACGCGGTTGCCCCCGCCGGGCCATAACTCATTAGCGCTATGATGATGACTTTCGACAAGGTCTTCAACAATGCACCTACTCCCCATTTTGGTGAAGCAGTTTTTGGGGCATTAATCGCATAGGTTTTGCTCATGGTTGCGGCCCTCTGGCAAATGTTGGGGAAAAAGTCGGTGCAATGCCTGACCTGCGGCATACGCAGGCCCGTGCATCGTTAAGAGAGGTTACAGTTGGCGAAAACGGCTCTGCACGCCAAAGGTGTCAGACGTGACGTAGCGCTCGACCTTGCGCAACTGCTGCTCCCCGCTGCTCAATTCGTATTCCAGCTTATCGAGCAACTGGCGCGGTGTGGCCTGATGTTCATCCTGATAACGGCTGGCTGGAGCCTCCTCAAGCACGAAGACCAAGGCGATATAGGCGACTACCGTAATGAAGAACAGCCCGAAGAACAGCGACAGCACGGCAATCACCCGGATCAAACGCACGGGCACGTCAAAATAGTGGGCAAGGCCAGCGCAAACGCCCTTCAGCATGCCTTCTTCAGGCACACGGTACAGTTTTTTACTGCCTAACGTGTTGCCCTTGTATGAACCGCTGTCGTCGTTGTAGTAAGAACGATCGTGACGATCGCCAAACTTTCCTCTGTCCTGGTCTCTACGCATTACGACTGCCTCCAATTCGGGTGTTCCGCATCAAGAATGTCTTCCAACGCCTGAATACGATCGCGCATGCGTGAGGCCTGCTCCGCCAGCTGCGTCAGACGTTGCATCTCCTGATGACTCAGTTGAACGCCGCTCTGTTGCCGGTTGCTGTAATGCAACCAAAGCCAAATCGGTGCGACAAACAACACAAAGATTGTCAACGGGATGGCAAGTAATAGAGCACTCATCTCAATTCCTTCTTATTGGCCGTAGTGTGGCGGCCACGCTGGGTGGCCGCTTAAGCATTATTCCGGGCGGTTCATCTTGGCTTTCATTGCCGCCAGTTGCTCACTGATGGCATCATCCGCCTGCAGTTCGGCAAACTCCTGATGCAGGCTTTTCTTTTTGCCAATGCTGACGCTTTCCGCTTCGGCTTCCATATGGTCGATACGGCGCTCAAACTGTTCAAAACGCGCCATCGCCTCATCCAGTTTACCGCTGTCCAGTTGGCGACGCACATCCCGTGAAGAAGAAGCCGCCTGATGGCGCAGCGTTAATGCCTGCTGGCGTGCGCGGGTTTCGGTCAGCTTGTTTTCCAGCTCGCCAATTTCACTCTTCAGGCGGGCCAGCGTCTCTTCTACGGTAGCCACTTCCTGGCTCAGTGTAGCAAGCAGATCGGCCACTTTCTGTTTTTCGATCAACGCCGCACGGGCCAGATCTTCTTTATCTTTACGCAGCGCCAGTTCGGCTTTGTCCTGCCAGTCATTGATCTGGTTTTCACCCTGCTCAATGCGGCGCAGCAGCTGTTTTTTCTCCGCCAGGGCACGCGCTGAGGTGGAGCGCACTTCAACCAGCGTGTCTTCCATTTCCTGGATCATCAAACGCACCAGCTTTTGCGGGTCTTCTGCTTTATCGAGCAGAGTATTGATGTTGGCGTTCACGATGTCGGCAAAACGAGAAAAGATACCCATAATTTACTTCCTCTTGGTTCTGAAGGCGTCTGAAGCGCCGAGTTAAGTTATACAACTTGCCCTAAGAGTTAATCAAGAAGCGTGCCAACTTTTATTTCATTGAAATACAAAGATTATTTGTTTTTGACTCTCGCCACGCTTGCTGTAGAGTGAGTGTTTTCACCAAACATTGGCGAATTTCATCATGAGCGAACCGTTAGAGAACCTGTTGGGCGAGGCCAACGCCTTTGTGGAGGTGCTGGAGCAAGTTTCACAGTTGGCCAAGCTCAACAAACCGGTGCTGGTGATCGGTGAGCGCGGCACCGGTAAGGAGCTGATCGCCCACCGATTGCACTATCTGTCCAACCGTTGGCAAGGACCGTTTATCTCCCTCAACTGTGCGGCGCTGAATGAAAACCTGCTGGATTCGGAGCTGTTTGGCCATGAGGCTGGCGCGTTTACCGGCGCACAAAAACGCCATCTTGGCCGCTTTGAACGTGCCGATGGCGGCACCCTGTTTCTGGATGAATTGGCAACCGCGCCAATGCTGGTGCAAGAAAAGCTGTTGCGGGTGATTGAATACGGCCATCTGGAACGCGTGGGTGGCAGCCAACCGCTGCGGGTGGATGTTCGGCTAGTGTGCGCCACCAATGACGATTTGCCCGCGCTGGCCGCCGCCGGTAAATTCCGTGCCGATCTGCTGGACCGCCTGGCGTTCGACGTGGTGCAACTGCCGCCGCTGCGCCAACGCCAGCAAGACATCATGCTGTTGGCCGAGCATTTCGCCATTCAGATGTGCCGCGAGCTGTCACTGCCGTTGTTCCCCGGCTTTAGTGAACATGCGCGGGCGACGCTGCTCGGCTACTCCTGGCCGGGTAACGTGCGTGAGCTGAAAAACGTGGTTGAGCGCTCCGTTTACCGCCATGGTTCAGGCCAGGATGAACTGGATGAGATCATCATTAACCCCTTTGCCAAGCGTTCAGCGCCGCTTGATGATGAGGCAACCGCGCCGACCAGTGAGTTACCTGCATTGCCGCTGGATTTTAAAAGCTGGCAGCATCAACAAGAGAAAACCCTGCTGGAAATGGCATTGAAACAGGGCCGTTTCAATCAGCGCAAAGCCGCCGATTTACTGGGGCTGACCTATCATCAGCTCCGCGGCATGTTGAAAAAGCATGCGCTGCTGCAAGGTAGCGACCCTGAGGGAAGTTAAACCGACTGGGCGATCAATTCGCGTAACCATTGATGGGCGGGATCGCGATGCGAACGCTCATCCCATAGCATTGCCAGCTCATAGCCTGGGATCTCCACTGGTGGCTCGGCAATCTGTACCTCAGGGCTGTCTCGTACCAGGCGTTCGGGCAACATCGCCACCAGATCCGTCTTGGCGATCACCGATTTCACAAACAGAAAATGCGGGACGGAAAGCACCACCCGCCGTGAAAGCCCAACCTGATCCAGCGTGTGATCGGTGATGCCGCTAAATCCCCCGCCGTTTGGCGAAACCACCACGTGCTCCAGTTGGCTAAATTGCGCCAGCGTGGGGCGAGCCATCAACGCAGGATGACCGAAGCGGCCCACCAACACATACTTCTCCTTGAATAACACGCGTTGACGCATCCCCGCCGGCGCACTGTCCGGAGTGTGAAAGGCCAGATCGATCTCCCCCATCTCCGCCTGCCGGGCAATCCTGGTCGGTGCCAGTTCCAACACCGCCAATCGGCTGTTGGGAGCAGCCTGACGAAGCCGTGCCAATGCAGGTAACAGCACCGTAGATTCGCCATAGTCGGATGCGGCAACGCGCCAGGTGATATTCGCGCTGGCCGCCTCAAAAGGGCTGATGGGTGAAACGGTGTGTTCGAGCACTTCCAACGCCTCCCGCAAAGGTTCACGTAAAGCCTCCGCCCTGGCCGTTGGCCGCATTCCTCTTGGGCCAGGCAGCAGCAGCGGATCGTCGAAAAACGCTCTCAGTTTGGCCAGATGAGCACTTACCGAAGGTTGCGACAGCGACAACCGCTCCGCCGCGCGCGTAACATTCAATTCCATCAGCAACACATCCAACGTCACCAATAGATTGAGATCCAGTCTGCCGAAATTACTCATGCAAATACCTGTCATCATCTAAATCAATTTTAACTATACCTGGCGCTAACCTACTCTGTTGCTCTCTTTACAGCAATGGAACTTAATGATGAATATTCTGCTGGTCTACGCTCACCCAGAAGCTCAATCGCTTAATGGCTCACTAAAAAACTTTGCGGTCAAACATCTGCAGGACGCTGGGCATCAAGTACAGGTTTCCGATCTGTACGCCATGAAATGGAAAGCTTCTTTGGATGGTGAAGACCGTACGGATCGGGATAGCGCTGCCCGGTTTAATCCGGCGATGGATTCCCGGATCGCTCTGGAGCAAGGAACGCAAAGCGCAGATATTGCGTTGGAACAGGAGAAGTTACTCTGGGCGGATACAGTGATCCTCCAGTTTCCGCTGTGGTGGTTCTCCATGCCAGCCATCCTCAAGGGTTGGGTAGAACGCGTGTATGCCTATGTCTTCGCGTATGGCGTTGGCGAGCATTCCGATACGCATTGGGGAGATCGTTATGGCGAAGGTACGCTGGCAGGGAAACGGGCTATGCTGCTGGTCACTGCGGGCGGTTGGGAGTCTCATTACAGCCCACGCGGTATCAACGGCCCGATAGCGGATATTCTGTTCCCGATTCACCATGGCATTCTGTATTACCCCGGCTTTGACGTGCTGCCACCGTTTGTGGCGTACCGTACCGATCGCTTCGACGAGGCGAAATTTCCTGAGCTTTGTGCGGCGCTGGGGGAACGACTGGATACGCTGGCAAGCACCGAGCCTTTGCCATTCCGTAAGCAAAACTTTGGCGATTATGCGATCCCACAGTTAACGCTGCGAGAAGACATTGCCCCTGGCCGCGCCGGTTTTGCCGTTCACCTGAAATAGAGGCAAAAAAAAAGCCAGCACCCGAGCTGGCTAAGTAAACACTGGAAGCAATGTGAGCAATGTCGTGCCTTCCACAAAGGGCCACAAGGTGTGGCCTTCCGTGAACTGCCAAATGATGATAATAGTTCTCAGTATCATCTGTAAAGCACTTTGTTGAGAATTTTTCTCATTACCACGCTAAGCTTGGGTGATTATCCACCAGCACGGATTTCGGACGGAGGCCGACACGCCAGAAAACAGCGGCAAGCTTAACCAAACCGCCGAAATTTCAGCCATTTTGCTCAAGGAATTGGGCTGTTGGTCAGAGTGCGATACACTAACGTTATTGCTTAATAACCCATGAAGCGTCTATGCGTGGTTTACCTCTTTGGATAATGTCGCTCGGCTGCCTGGCAACGTCTGCCCTGGCCGCGACACCGGCTGTGCCCAGCGCAGCACCACCGCCAGCAGACATCCGCCAGAGCGGCTTTGTCTATTGCGTCAGCGGCATTCTGAACACTTTCAATCCGCAGATGGCCAGCAGTGGTCTGACGGTCGATACTCTGGCCGACCAGCTTTACGATCGGCTGCTGGACGTCGACCCTTACACTTACCGCCTGATCCCAGAGCTGGCGGAAAGTTGGGAAGTGCTGGACAACGGCGCTACCTACCGCTTCCACCTGCGCCGGGATGTGCCTTTCCAGACCACCGCCTGGTTCAAGCCCACGCGCAAAATGAACGCCGACGATGTGGTATTCAGTTTTCAGCGGGTGTTTGATCAGAAGCATCCGTTCCACAATGTTAACGGCGGTGAATACCCATACTTCGACAGTTTGCAGTTTGCCGACTCCGTGCAAAGCGTGAAAAAGCTGGACCCATACACCGTCGAGTTCCGCTTGCAGGCGCCGGATGCGTCCTTCCTGTGGCATCTGGCGACCCATTATGCACCGGTGCTATCGGCAGAATATGCCGACAACCTGACGCTGGATGGCACCCAGGAAATGATCGATCGTGAACCGGTCGGCACCGGCCCATTCTTGTTGAACGAATACCGTTCCGGGCAATATATTCGTCTGGCACGTAATGACGTTTACTGGAAAGGGAAACCGCGCATGCCGCAGGTGGTGATCGACATGGGGGCCGGGGGTACGGGCCGCCTGTCTAAATTGCTGACCGGCGAGTGCGATGTGCTGGCCTACCCCGCCGCCAGCCAGCTTTCGATCCTGCGCGACGATCCGCGTTTACGCCTGACGCTGCGCCCTGGGATGAATATCGCCTATCTGGCCTTCAACACCCGCAAGCCACCGCTGGATGACCTGAAGGTGCGCCAGGCCATTGCGTTGGCCATTAATAACCAGCGCCTGATGCAATCGATCTATTACGGCACGGCAGAGACCGCCGCCTCGATCCTGCCACGCGCCTCCTGGGCCTATGATAATGATGCCCACGTCACCGAATACGATCCGGCCAAGGCACGAGAAATGCTGCGTGAAGCCGGTGTGGGGCCATTGGATCTGAAGCTCTGGGTGCCTACCGCATCGCAATCCTATAACCCCAGCCCGTTGAAAACGGCGGAACTGCTACAGGCGGATTTGGCTCAGGTCGGCATTAATGTCACCATCGTACCGGTAGAAGGCCGCTTCCAGGAAGCCCGGCTGATGGAAATGAACCACGATCTGACGCTCACCGGCTGGTCAACCGACAGTAACGATCCGGACAGCTTCTTCCGTCCGCTGCTGAGCTGTGCGGCAATCCGTTCGCAAACCAACTATGCTCACTGGTGTGATCCCGCTTTTGATGAACAGTTGCAGGACGCCTTGTTGTCACAGCAGTTATCACAGCGTATCGAGCATTATCAGCAGGCGCAGAAGATCCTCGAACAGCAGTTGCCGGTATTGCCGCTGGCCTCCTCTTTGCGTTTGCAGGCCTACCGTTATGATATTAAAGGACTGGTGTTGAGCCCGTTCGGCAACTCATCATTTGCCGGGGTATACCGTGAACCGGCGGAGGCCGCGAAAAAGTGATTATCTTTACCTTACGCCGCATCCTGTTGCTGCTGATCACGCTGTTCTTCCTGACGCTGGTCAGCTTCAGCCTGAGCTACTTTACCCCGCGCGCGCCGTTAAACGGTGCCGCCTTGCTGGATGCCTACCAGTTCTATTTCTTCAGCCTGTTGCACTGGGACTTTGGCGTTTCCAGCATCAATGGCCAGGCGATCAGCGAACAGCTGCGCGAAGTGTTCCCGGCCACCATGGAACTGTGCATTTTAGCCTTTACGCTAGCCCTGTTTATCGGCATTCCGCTGGGTATTATTGCCGGTGTGATGCGCGGCAAGTGGCAGGATACCGCCATCAGTACCTTTGCCCTGCTGGGCTTTTCCATTCCGGTGTTCTGGCTGGCACTGCTGCTGATGCTCTATTTTTCACTGCATCTTGGCTGGCTGCCAGTGTCGGGTCGTTTCGATCTGCTGTATCAGGTCAAGCAGGTCACCGGTCTGGCGCTGGTTGACGCCTGGCTATCTGACTCGCCTTATCGCAATGAGATGATTGCCAGTGCACTGCGCCATATGGTGCTGCCGATTGCCGCTCTGGCGGTGGCCCCAATCACCGAGGTGATCCGCTTGATGCGCATCAGCACCGACGATGTCCTCAGCCAGAACTACATCAAGGCTGCCGCAACCCGTGGCCTGTCACGCTTTACCATTATCCGCCGTCACGTATTGCACAACGCGTTACCGCCGATCATCCCAAAACTCGGTCTGCAATTTTCGACCATGCTCACGCTGGCCATGATCACCGAGGTGGTGTTCAGTTGGCCAGGGCTGGGGCGCTGGCTGATTAACGCCATCCGCCAACAGGACTACGCGGCCATCTCCGCAGGCGTGATGGTGATCGGCACGCTGGTGATCACCATTAACGTGCTGGCCGACATTCTGGGCGCGGCGACCAACCCGCTGAAACATAAGGAATGGTATGCCCTTCGATAACGTATACCGCGAAAAGAAAATGCCTAGCCCGCTGCTCTATACCTGGCGGATTTTCTACGGCGACACTTTGGCGATGATTGGTTTTTATGGGGTGCTAGGCCTGCTGTTTCTCTCCCTGTTCGGCAGCCTGCTGGCACCTTATGCCCTCGATCAGCAGTTCCTGGGATATCAGTTGCTACCGCCGTCCTGGTCACGCTACGGTAACGTGTCGTTCTTCCTGGGCACCGACGATCTGGGCCGCGATATCCTCAGCCGCTTGCTGACCGGCGCCGCCGCTACCTATGGTTCGGCACTGATTGTGACCATTGCCGCCGCCGTCTGTGGTGTGATCCTGGGCGTGTTTGCGGGGGTCACCCGTGGCCTGCTGTCTGCGATGCTCAACCATATTCTCGATACCCTGCTCTCCATCCCTTCACTGCTGCTGGCGATTATCGTGGTGGCCTTCCTCGGGCCGAAGCTGGAGCACGCCATGCTTGCCGTTTGGCTCGCACTGTTGCCACGGATGGTGCGTACCATCTACAGCGCAGTGCACGATGAGCTGGAAAAAGAGTACGTGGTCGCAGCCCGTCTGGATGGCGCTTCGACGATGCAGATCCTGTGGTACGCCGTGGTGCCGAACATTGCCGCCGTACTGATCACTGAATTCACCCGCGCGTTGTCGATGGCCATTCTCGATATCGCGGCGTTGGGCTTCCTCGATCTGGGGGCGCAGTTGCCTTCCCCGGAATGGGGAGCCATGTTAGGCGACTCGTTGGAGTTGGTCTATGTGGCACCTTGGACCGTGATGCTGCCCGGTGCGGCTATTCTGATCAGCGTATTGCTGGTTAACCTGTTGGGCGACGGAATACGCCGCGCGATCAATGCGGGAGTGGAATAATGCCGTTACTCGATATCCGCAATCTGACGATTGAATTTATGACCGCCGAAGGGCCGGTGAAGGCCGTCGATCGCGTCAGCATGACGCTGACCGAAGGTGAAGTGCGCGGCCTGGTAGGCGAATCCGGCTCAGGAAAAAGCCTGATTGCCAAAGCCATCTGCGGCGTGACCAAAGATAACTGGCGTGTTACCGCCGACCGCTTCCGCTTTGACGACATCGACCTGTTGCAGCTCAGCCCGCGCGAACGGCGCAAACTGGTGGGCCACAACGTTTCGATGATCTTCCAGGAGCCGCAATCCTGTCTTGATCCTTCCGAAAGTATTGGCCGCCAGTTGGCCCAGGCCATTCCCGGCTGGACTTACAAGGGCCGTTGGTGGCAGCGCTTTAACTGGCGCAAGCGGCGGGCGATTGAGCTGTTGCACCGCGTCGGTATCAAGGATCACCTCGATATCATGGGCAGCTTCCCTTACGAACTCACAGAAGGGGAATGCCAGAAGGTGATGATCGCCATTGCGTTGGCCAATCAGCCAAGATTACTGATTGCCGATGAGCCAACCAACGCCATGGAACCCACCACGCAGGCGCAGATCTTCCGCCTGCTGGCGCGCCTGAACCAAAACAATAACACCACCATCCTGCTGATCAGCCATGATTTGCAGATGATGAGCAAATGGGCTGACAGGGTCAACGTGCTGTACTGCGGCCAGACGGTGGAGAGTGCGCAGTGTGAAGATCTGCTTGCCGCCCCTCATCATCCTTATACCCAGGCGCTGATCCGCGCCATGCCGGACTTTGGTCGTTCACTGCCGCATAAGAGCCGTCTGAATACGCTGCCGGGAGCGATCCCCTCATTGGAGCATCTGCCGATCGGCTGTCGCCTGGGGCCACGCTGTCCGTATGCGCAAAAGCAATGTATTGAAACCCCACGCCTGCGCCCGGTGAAGAATCATCTGTTCGCCTGCCACTTCCCGCTGAACATGGAGGAGCAATAACATGGAAACGCTGTTGGAAGTGCGCAACCTGACCAAAACCTACCGCTATCGTACCGGGCTGTTCCGCCGCCAGCATGTGGAAGCGGTCAAGTCAGTCAGTTTTACCCTGCGTGAAGGCCAGACGCTGGCGATCATCGGTGAGAACGGCTCGGGTAAGTCAACTCTGGCGAAGATGCTTTCCGGCATGGTGGAACCCTCTTCGGGTGAAGTGCTGATCGACGACCATGCGTTGACCTATGGCGATTATCGCTACCGCAGCCAGCGCATTCGTATGATTTTCCAGGATCCGAGCACCTCGCTCAACCCACGCCAGCGCATCGGTCAGTTGCTTGATGCTCCGCTACGTTTGAATACCGATCTGGAAGCCGCAGAACGCGAGGTGCGGATCAACCAGACCCTGCGCCAGGTGGGGATGCTGCCGGACCATGCTTATTATTATCCGCACATGCTCGCCTCCGGGCAGAAACAGCGCGTGGCGCTGGCGCGGGCGTTGATCCTGCAACCCAAGGTGATTGTTGCCGACGAGGCGCTGGCTTCGCTGGATATGTCGATGCGTTCGCAGATCATCAACCTGATGCTGGAGCTCCAGGAAAAGCACGGTATCGCCTATATTTATGTGACGCAGCATCTGGGGATGATGAAGCATATCAGCGACCAGGTGATGGTGATGCATGAAGGGGAAATCGTGGAGCGTGGCAGCACCGCCGAAGTGCTGGCCGCACCGCTGCACGACCTCACCAAGCGGCTGATTGCCAGCCACTTTGGCGAAGCGCTCACTGCCGATGCCTGGCGACGTGACGGCGGCAGGTTTTAATTCCGCTAACACTCGATATCTTACTGTGCCGCAATTAGTTGCCAAAATCCGTGATAATTACCCATAACTGGCGCTAATCTAGCGCCATTACAACCATGGCACGGCGTAGTTATGCCGTGCCATGGTGCAAATCTTGAGCAAGGTTACATCATCTCAGTAAACGTTCAATTACCAGCCATGTTGTATGCTGCGGTAGTTGGAGCCTTGGGGATGCCATCTTGCTACTCATCGATCCGACCGCTAACTATTTTATTCCTTTACGTTATTAATTAGCACTTAACATTATTTTATCTCGCCAAACGAATCGGTGAGGATATCCGCTACGTTGAGCCATGCAAACAACAGGATATCGCGCTGATGAACAATGCTCGCCACCAACGCCTCTCACAACTGATGCTCATCTTCGCCGCCGGCTTCGCTATTTATGGTCATGGTCTATGCAGCCATGACTGACGCCTGCTCCGTGGTTTTTTACCCTGCCACCGTTGCCAACCGCAGCGGTGGCTTGTTGTATTGAAGAAGGATTTTATCCGATGGACCATCGCCTAACCCCTTTCCAGTGGTACCACGAAACCCAGCGTAGTTCAGGCGACAGTTCGCCACTCGAGCCTGCCGCCGCAAGCTTGCGGGAGCGTTTTTTGTTAGGCCTGGGTACGTTTACCGACGAGGGATTGAACGCCGCCCTCAGCCATCGCATTGACGTTTTTACTGCGTCTTCGGCCTGCTATTCAGTGCTGTTCCCCGAGCAAGTTATCGCTTCGCGAGAAGTGACATTGTCACCTTACGATCGTCTGTCGACGGCCCTGACGGTGGCGCAGGTCACCGGCGTACAATCGCTTTGTAGCCATTACGCCGCTCGCCTCGCCCCTCTGGACAGCCCGGATGCTACGCGGGAAAGCAATGTCCGCCTGGCACAAATCACCCAATACGCCCGCCAACTCGCCAGCCAGCCGACCCTGATTTGCTCCAAGGCTATACAACAGCTCGGCGAAGTTGGCCTGAGCACGCAAGATACTGTGACCTTTTCGCAAATCATCGGTTTCATTAGCTATCAAGCACGGGTGGTCGCCGGTATTGCAGCACTTGCAGGCAGACCCGCCGTGGTGTTACCCGGTTTTCCCCAAATCGAAGATGCCGCTCCGGCAGGATTTTCCTGTACGGAACGGTCATGGCAAGCTCGCCTGCCGGAGATCGTTGTCGAGCAGGCCCAGGCTCGGCAGCTCGACATTCTGGACCAAAGCCACCCGGACGCCCGCAGCGAGTCTTATTACCTGCTGTTGGCTCACGACGCGCCTGCCCTAAATGAGCGCAATGCGGTATTTAACAGTATTAATCACCCAGTTAACGGACTATCTGCACGCCTGAAGGCTTTGGTTGCTCTGGTGACATCACGCATTAATGGCAGCCATTACTGTGCCGGCACGCTAGCCCATAACATTGCCGATCGGGAGTTGGCACTGGCATTAGTGGCTGGGATTGATAACGCGCTTGAGGTGGCCGACGATCCGGTGACCGCTGCCGTGATCGGCGTGACAGCCGATCTGACGCGAACACCTGAGAAATTCACGGCACAAAACGTGCAGCCGTTGCTTAACAGCGGATTGGATCGGTCGCAGGCATTGGACGTAATTTTAACCGGCGCGCTGTACGCCTGGGAAAACCGGCTGCGTTACAGTCTTGGCGATGCAGTAGAAGTCGAGCTAGCGCAATAACCACGCCTGAGCCGCATCAAAAAAGTGCTGTGCCAGCGGCGTGGCCCTTGCTGGCTCGGCGATCACCAAGGCGGCATGACGTGACATCGGCGCAATGGCAACGCTGCGCCGTTGCAGCTGCGGCACCATTTCCATCTGCAAATTTCCGCTGGGGAATAACCCGCATCCCAAACCGACAAAAATCCCCTGTAGCAGTTGGAAGATCGAGGTGGTTTCCATCCGGGTATGCAACGTTAAGCCCTCATCACGAAACTGCTGATCCAGGTAACGACGGAAGTAACGCGTCGGTTCAGCCAGACATAATGGCAGCTCGGCCACGGTTGCCAGCGTTAGTGGACTTTCCCCCACCAGCTCGGGGAAATGCTGCGGATGAAACACCAGGTCAATGCCGCTGTCGGCCAAAGATTGGGACTGGAAATGCAGTTCCTTGAGCGTTGGTAGCTCAAAGAAACCGATGCCGATATCCACCGTATGCGCGGTCAGCGCTTCCAGCAGTTGATCGGCGCTCAATACCGCTACGCGATAGTCCAACTGCGGGTAACGCTCGCTGACCGCCTTCAACATTTGCGCTAACGAAATGCTGCACTGCGGCACGGTGCCGATGCGCAACGTGCCGTTCAACCCGTGTTTCAGCGACTCTACTTCCAGCTTCAGCCCCTGATAAACGGAAACAATTTCCCGCGCCCAAGCCAAGACCCGCTCACCTTCGGCGGTGAAGCCCTCAAAGTTGTTGCCACGGTTGATCAACGAGACACCCAGCTCTTTTTCCAGATTTTTCAGCCGCATGGATAAGGTCGGCTGGCTGACAAAGCTGGCCTCTGCGGCGCGGCCGAAGTGGCGTTCCCGCTCAAGATTACACAGGTAGATCAGTTGCTTAATATCCATGTATTGGCTCGGAAAATGGTTTCTGCACGAAGTATATCATTTGCTATGGCCTTGCTGGCAGTTGCGATAAGTGTCGTCTATCCCATCATTGCTCTATTCGATTAGACACCAAGCCCTCACGCCCCTAGACTTGCCACATAAATACTCAAAATGCTTAAAAAGGCATTTACCTTTTAGCTACATTAATCACCTGCGAAGAAAATCATGAAATTTAAACCGTCAATCAAGCCTTATCGCGGCGCGGCGGGCGGCTGGGGCTCATTGGAAGCCACCACCCGCTATGTGTTCGACAGCAAACAGGCGCTGAAAAATCTGCGCAACCTGATGCGCGTTAACAAAGCGCGCGGTTTTGACTGCCCCGGCTGTGCCTGGGGCGATGACAACCACAGCACCTTCAGCTTCTGCGAGAACGGGGCCAAGGCGGTCAGTTGGGAAGCGACACGCAATGCGGTAGAACCAGCATTCTTTGCAACCCACAGCGTCAGCACCCTGCGCGAGCAAAGCGACTACTTCCTGGAGTATCAAGGCCGGTTGACGCACCCAATGCGCTACGACGCCAAGACCGATCGCTATCAGCCCATCACCTGGCCGGATGCCTTCAAACTTATCGCCAGCCATATCCAGGCAATGGATAATCCCAACCAGATTGAGCTGTACACCTCAGGCCGCGCCAGCAATGAAGCCTCCTACCTTTATCAGCTGTTTGGCCGGATGCTGGGCACCAGCAACTTCCCAGACTGTTCCAATATGTGCCACGAAGCCAGTGGCGTAGGCCTCAAGCAGAGCATTGGCGTCGGCAAAGGCACCATCCGTATGGATGACTTCGAGCAAGCCGACGCGATTTTTGTCTTTGGCCAAAACCCCGGCACCAACCATCCCCGCATGCTGCACAGCCTGAAACACGCAGCCAGCCGGGGGGCACGCATCGTCAGTTTCAATACCCTGCGCGAACGCGGGCTGGAAAGGTTTGCCGACCCGCAAAACCCGATCCAGATGCTGACGCCCATATCCTCCCCCATCAGTTCGGCCTACTTCCAGCCCAACCTGGGTGGCGATATGGCGGCAGTGCGCGGCATGGTGAAAGCACTGTTGGAAACCCATCGCCAGCGGATTGCCGCCAATAAACCAGGGCTGTTCGACCAGCCGTTTATCGATCGGCATTGCGTGGGCATCGAAGATTATCTGGCTCAGGTGGATGCCACCTCATGGCAACAGATCACCACGCAATCCGGGTTGAGCGAAACCCAGCTACGTCATGCGGCGGCGATTTACCAAGGCGCAGAGCGTGTTATCTGCACCTGGGCGATGGGCGTGACGCAGCATAAGCACTCCGTACCGACGGTGCGCGAGATCACCAACCTGCAATTGCTGTTCGGCCAGTTGGGCAAGCCAGGTGCGGGCCTATGTCCGGTACGCGGCCACAGCAACGTGCAAGGCAACCGCACCATGGGCATCGATGAGAAAGCCCCCAAGGCGCTGTTGGATAGTTTGGAGCAGCATTTTGGCTTTAGCCCCCGCCGCGAGATCGGTCACAATACGGTCGAGGCCATTGAAGCGATGCTGCGTGGTGAGGTCAAGGTGCTGATTGCGCTTGGAGGTAACCTTGCAGCAGCGGCACCGGATACCGAGCGTACCGCCCAAGCCCTGCGCCGTTGTGATTTGACGGTGCATATCAGCACCAAGCTGAACCGCAGCCATCTGATCACCGGTAAAGATGCGCTGATCCTGCCGACGCTGGGGCGTACCGAGTTGGATATGCAGGCCAGCGGCCCGCAATACATTACGGTGGAAGACTCCTTCAGCATGGTGCACGCCTCCGAAGGCATCGGCAAACCGCTGGCAGACACCCAGCGTTCTGAAACCGCGATTGTTTGCGGCATTGCCGACGCGGTACTTGGCAACCAACAGCTGGACTGGCTGGAGCTGGCCGACGATTATTCACTGATCCGCCAGCATATTCAGGCCACCATTCCCGGCTTTGACGATTTTAACCAGCGCTGTGAGCAACCAGGAGGGTTCTATCTGGGCAACGCCGCTGCCGAATTGCGCTTTGCAACTCAGAGCGGCAAAGCTGAGTTCAGTGCCGCTCCACTACCCGATACGCTGTTCCCGCAAATCGGGGCAGAAAAAGCGCCGTTCGTACTGCAAACCCTGCGTTCACACGATCAGTACAACACCACCATCTATGGACTGGACGATCGCTATCGCGGTGTTTACGGCCAGCGCGAAGTGCTGTTTATTCATCCCAAAGATTTAGCCGATCTTGGTCTGCAGGATGGGGAATTGGTGGAAATCGAAACCTTGTGGAACGATGGCGTAACCAGAAAGGTCAGCGGCTTCAAGCTGGTTAGCTACGATATCCCACGCGGTAATCTGGCAGCCTACTATCCCGAAACCAACCCGCTGGTGCCGCTGGCCAGTTTTGGTGATGGCACCGGCACGCCGACCTCCAAATCGGTTCCCGTCGCCATCCGCCGCTGCGCTCAAGCCCCTACGTTGCGTATCGTTTAGTTTGAACGGACGTGGCATGTCGCGTCCCTGGAGCAGTATTGCGTTAATAATCGCGAGCCTTCGTCGGAAAAGCGTGACGTTTGGCTTGCCCGCAAGGAGTGATTCGCGTAAAACTGTCAGCCGCAAATCTTGCCACTCACAACCCATTCACTGGACGATATGTTTCAAGATAACCCGCTGCTGGCGCAGCTTAAACAGCAACTTCACTCTCAAACCCCGCGTGTTGAAGGCGTAGTAAAAGGGACTGAGAAAGGTTTTGGCTTTTTAGAAGTCGACGGGCAGAAAAGTTACTTCATTCCGCCGCCGTACATGAAAAAAGTCATGCATGGGGATCGTATCGTCGCCACCCTGCATACCGAAAAAGAGCGCGAAATCGCTGAACCGGAAACCCTGGTTGAGCCTTTCCTGTCGCGCTTTGTTGGCCGGGTGCAGAAAAAAGACGATCGCCTGTCGATTATCCCCGATCATCCGTTGCTGAAAGACGCGATCCCATGCCGTCCGGCGCGTGAAGTCACCCATAACTTCCAGGCCGGTGACTGGGCCGTCGCAGAAATGCGCCGTCATCCACTGAACGGCGATCGCACTTTCAATGCCGATCTGACTCAGTTCATCACCGACGGTGAAGATCACTTCGCGCCGTGGTGGGTCACGCTGGCTCGTCATAATCTTGAAAAAGAAGCGCCAGACATGGTCGCGATCTCCGAACAAGAGACCGCTCTGATCCGTGAGGACCTGACCGCGCTGGACTTCGTCACCATCGATAGCGCCAGCACCGAAGATATGGACGATGCGCTGCACGTGCAAGACAACGGTGACGGCTCGCTGCTGTTGACCATCGCCATTGCCGATCCTACCGCCTACGTCGAGCAAGGCAGCAATCTGGATGAAATCGCCCGCAAGCGCGCGTTCACCAACTATCTGCCGGGCTTCAATATTCCGATGTTGCCGCGCGATCTGTCCGACAACCTGTGCTCGCTGCGCCCGAATGAGCGCCGCTCGGTGCTGGCTTGCCGCGTGACTATCGCCGCAGACGGTGCGCTGGGCAACGATATCCATTTCTTTGCCGCCGAAATCGAGTCCAAAGCCAAACTGGTTTATGACGAGGTTTCTGACTGGCTGGATGGCGTCGCAGGCTGGCAACCACCGAGCGAGAGCATCGCACAGCAGATCACCTTGCTTAAACAGGTTTGCGATGCACGCAGCGCCTGGCGCCATCAGCATGCGCTGGTATTCAAGGATCGCCCGGACTATCGCTTTGTCCTAGGCGAGAAAGGCGAAGTGCTGGACATCGTGACCGAACAGCGCCGCACCGCCAACCGTATTGTTGAAGAGTGCATGATCGCCGCCAACGTCTGTGCCGCCCTGGTGCTGCGCGATCGTCTGGGCTTTGGCATCTATAACGTGCATAACGGCTTTGATCCGGCCCTGGTTGAGCAAGCGGTCGCCGTATTGCAGGCCAACGGCGTTGAAGCCGATGCCGAGAAGCTGCTGACCCTGGAAGGATTCTGCGAACTGCGCCGTCACCTCGACTCGCAGCCAACCCAGTTCCTGGACAGCCGCATCCGCCGCTTCCAGACCTTTGCCGAGATCAGCACCACGCCTGGCCCGCACTTCGGTCTGGGGCTGGAGGCGTACGCCACCTGGACCTCTCCGATCCGTAAGTATGGCGATATGGTCAACCATCGTCTGCTGAAAGCCATTATTAGCGAGCAGGCAGCGGAAAAACCGCAGGATGACGTCACCGTGCAACTGGCCGAGCGTCGCCGTTTGAACCGCATGGCAGAGCGCGACGTTGGTGACTGGTTGTATGCCCGTTTCCTCAAGGATAAGGCCGGAACCGATGAACGTTTCAACGCCGAGATCATCGACGTAACCCGTGGTGGCCTGCGCGTACGCCTGTTGGACAACGGCGCGATGGCCTTTATCCCTGCCCCGTTTATCCACGCGGTTCGCGACGAGATGGTGTGTAGCCAAGAGACCGGCACCGTGCAGGTGAAGGGCGAAGTGGTTTATCGCCAGAGCGATAGTCTGCAGGTGAACATTGCCGAAGTGCGTATGGAAACCCGCAGCGTAATTGCCAGACCGGTGGCCTAACGTTATCCGTGTTCGATCAAGGCGATACTTCGGTATCGCCTTTTTTATGCCTGCAACAACCTATTCTGTCCCCGTATGGCACGCTTCTTTCAGCAAACTCCAACTGAGTTCACATTTCTGATCCGACCAGCCACCGTCCGCGTTTAAACCTCCTACGTTTAATGAGTCGTTAACGTTTTGACGGACTCACAAACTAAAAAAAATCACCTTTCTACCTCTGCACAACAAGGAGTTGCGGAACATGAAAAACGTCAAGTCAGCCATAATCTGGCTCGCGGTGGCGCTGGTCGGTGCCTTCGCTTTCGGCATGCTTGCCTTGAGCCGTGGGGAACACGTCAACGCTGTCTGGCTGGTGGTGGCTTCCGTCGCCTGCTACAGCATTGCCTACCGCTTTTATAGCCGGTTTATTGCCAAGAACGTCTTTGAACTCGATGACCGTCGGTTAACGCCGGCGGAACGCCATAACGATGGCCTGGACTATGTACCGACCAACAAATGGGTGCTGTTTGGTCACCACTTTGCTGCGATTGCGGGTGCTGGCCCGCTGGTTGGGCCGATCCTGGCAGCGCAGATGGGCTTCCTGCCTGGTACCATCTGGATATTGGTTGGGGTGATGTTGGCTGGGGCGGTGCAAGATTTCCTGATCCTGTTTATCTCCACCCGCCGCGACGGACGCTCGCTGGGGGAAATGGCCAAGCAGGAGTTAGGTGCCTTTGCCGGTGTGGTAACCATGCTGGGTGCACTTGGGGTAATGATCATCATCCTCTCGGCGCTGGCGTTGGTGGTCGTTAAGGCGCTGGCAGACAGCCCTTGGGGTCTGTTCACCATTGCTGCCACCATCCCGATTGCGCTGTTTATGGGCGTTTACATGCGCTTTATCCGCCCAGGCAAGATTGCCGAGGTTTCGCTGATCGGCTTTGTGCTGATGATGATGGCGATCATCTACGGTGGCAACATCGCCATGCATCCATACTGGGGGCCGTTCTTTACCCTGCACGGCACCACCCTGACCTGGGTACTGGTGATTTATGGTTTTGTCGCTTCGGTGCTGCCGGTGTGGTTGTTGCTGGCTCCGCGTGACTATCTTTCTACCTTCCTGAAAATCGGTGTGATCGTGGGGCTGGCGGTGGGCATTGTGTTCGCGATGCCGGAAATGAGAATGCCGGCGGTGTCACGCTTTATCGATGGCAGCGGCCCGGTGTTTGCCGGTTCACTGTTCCCGTTCCTGTTTATTACCATTGCCTGTGGCGCAATCTCCGGGTTCCACGCCCTCGTCTCCAGTGGCACCACACCGAAGCTGGTTGAGCGTGAGAGCCATATCCGCTTTATCGGCTACGGCGGCATGCTGATGGAGTCCTTCGTGGCCATCATGGCGCTGATTTGCGCTTCGGTGATCGACCCAGGCGTCTACTTCGCCATGAACTCACCGGCGGCGCTGATCGGCACCACGGTGGAAAGTGCTTCACAGGCAATTAACAGCTGGGGCTTTATGGTCACCCCGGAAACGCTGACGCAGATTGCCCATGATGTGGGCGAGAAGTCGGTGCTGTCCAGAGCCGGTGGCGCGCCAACCTTTGCCGTTGGCATGGCTCATATCATCAGCGAGGTGTTTAACAGCCGGGCGATGATGGCCTTCTGGTATCACTTTGCCATCCTGTTTGAAGCCCTGTTTATCCTCACTGCGGTGGATGCGGGCACCCGCGCCTGTCGCTTTATGGTGCAGGATCTGGTTGGCGTGGCTATTCCGCGCTTGGCGAACAACCGCTCCTGGTTCGGCAACCTGGCCGGTACCACCGTGGCCGTGGCCGGTTGGGGCTTCTTTGTTTATCAGGGCGTCGTGGATCCGTTAGGTGGGATCAATACGCTGTGGCCGCTGTTCGGCATTGGTAACCAGATGCTGGCTTCAATGGCGCTGATCCTGGGCACCGTAGTGCTGTTCAAGATGAAGAAACAGCGTTACGCCTGGGTGACCATTTTGCCGACCATCTGGCTGTTTATCACCTCAATGACGGCGGGCTGGCAAAAGATTTTCCATGAAAAACCAAGCATCGGCTTCCTGGCGCAGGCGAAGAAATTCTCTGCCGGGATTGAATCGAACACGGTTATCGCCCCGGCCAAATCCATTGCGGATATGCAGACCATCGTGTTTGCCAATCAGATTAACGCCGCGTTGTGCGCCTTCTTTATGCTGGTTGCGGTGACGATGCTGGTTTCGGCCTTCTTCGTGGTGCGCCGCGCGTTGGGTTCCAAAACGCCTACGGTACGTGAAAGCACTATTGTACTGCGTGAGGAAACCGGGCGTGTCTAACTGAACGGCCAGGCTACGGGATGAGCCAGTTGAAACAGTCTCATCGAATGCCTACAAGGGCGGCCAGGTGCCGCCCTTGTCAATGCACTTTAGCTTATCAGCGTCGTGCCGAAAGCCCCCTGCCAATCCTGTTCAAACTTCTCTACCGCCGCCTGAACCGCCGGAGTGGAAATAAACTGTTCTGCCACATCCACCGGCAGAGTGATCGACTGACAGCCTGCTAACAGACACTCCAACGCCTGACGTGGCGTTTTAAAGCTGGCCGCCAGCACCTTGGCGTGCGGAGCATGCAGCGATAACAGCTGTTGCAACTCGTGCACCATTTCAACGCCGTCGCCACCCTGTGCGTCCAGACGGTTAACGTAAGGTGCCACATACTCTGCTCCGGCCAACGCAGCCAGCAGCCCCTGACCAGCGCCGTAAACGGCGGTACCCAAGGTGGGGATCGACATGGATTTCAGCTTCTTGATTGCTGCCAGCCCTTCTGCGGTAGTTGGAATTTTCACTACCAGGCCCGGCACGCGTTGACTCAGCAGAACGGCTTCGGCAACCATACGTTCTGCGTCGTTAGCCATCACCTGGGCAAACAGCTTGCCGGTACCGCCTAACGCATCACGCAAGGCAGGCAGAACCTCCCAGATCGGCTTGCCTTCTTTGGCAACGATGCTTGGGTTGGTGGTCACGCCGTGCAGCGGCAAGACGCGCGCCAAACGTTTCACTGCGCTGACGTCGGCAGTATCGAGATACAGTTCCATAACCTTCTCCTGATTCTTTTGTGGGCAGATTCAAACTCTGAACATAATAAGCGAAAAAAGCCGCCATCATTTGATTAAAATCAAATCAACTTTCATTCGAAACCCATTTAATTTACGTAAGAAGATTTTAGACTTCACAGGTGACGAATGCTTTTCAATCTACAGCGCTACTCAACACATGACGGCCCAGGCATCCGCAGCGTGGTGTTCCTTAAGGGCTGCTCACTTGGCTGCCGGTGGTGCCAGAACCCGGAAAGCCGTTCCCGCCAGCAGGAGCTGCTGTTTGATGAGCGCCTGTGTCTGGCGGCCTGTACCCTGTGCAGTGAGAGTTGCCCGCACGCTATCACCCGCGTTGATGACAACACCCTAACCCTGCAACGTTCGTTACTGACTGCCGCCGATTATGACGCATTAAACGGCTGTTGCCCAACTGGCGCGCTGAGCGTCTGCGGCACGGCGCTCGACCTTGATGCGGTGATGGCCGAAGTGATGCGCGATAAACCTTACTATCTGCGCACCGGCGGTGGCCTGACGCTGTCCGGCGGCGAGCCGTTTATGCAGCCAGAGGTTGCGGCTGAACTGCTCAAACGCGGGCGCGAGGCTGGTATCCATACCGCCGTAGAATCTTGCCTGCATACGCCTTGGTCCTATATCGAGCCATCTCTGCCCTGGCTAGACCTGATGCTGGCCGATCTGAAACACGTCGACCAAGTTCGCTTCAAGCAATGGACCGAAGGCTCCGCCAAACGGGTGATGGATAACTTCCTCCGTTTGGCCGCCGCTGGCACTCAGATCACCGTGAGGGTGCCGTTAATCCCCGAATTTAACGCCGATCGCGACTCAATCCGCGCCATTACCGACTTTGCCGCCGATGAAATCGGCGTCAAAGAGATCCATTTTTTACCGTACCACACGCTGGGGATGAATAAATACCATCTGCTCGGCGCGCCTTATTACGCTTCCCGTACCCCACTTGACGACCCCGAACTGCTGGCCTATGCCGAAGATTACGCCAGCGCCAAAGGTCTGACCGCCATTTTGCGAGGATAACACCATGACAACGCTGGATCTGACTACCCTGACCGAACGCACGCTAGCGCACAAGAACGCGCTGATCCATATCGTCAAGCCACCGGTCTGTACCGAACGCGCACAGCACTATACCGAAACGTACCAGCAGCATCAGGATAAGCCGCTGCCGGTAAGGCGTGCCATGGCGTTGGCCAACCATCTGGCCAAACGGAGCATCTGGATCAAGAATGATGAGCTGATTATCGGTAACCAGGCTAGTCAGCTACGTGCCGCGCCTATCTTCCCGGAATACACCGTCAGTTGGATCGAAAGCGAAATTGACGAGTTGGCCGATCGCCCCGGCGCTGGCTTCTCCGTCAGCGAACAGGATAAAAAGGTATTGCACACCCTGTGCCCATGGTGGCGTGGCCAGACCGTGCAGGATCGCTGCTACGGCATGTTCACCGATGAGCAAAAAGCCCTGCTGGCTACCGGTATCATCAAGGCGGAAGGCAACATGACGTCTGGCGATGCGCACCTGGCGGTCAACTTCCCGCTGTTACTGGAAAAAGGTCTGGATGGCCTGCGTGAGAAAGTGGCTGAGCGCCGTGAGCGCCTGCACCTGACGGACTGGGACGACCTGCATAAGGAACAGTTCCTCAAGGCCATCGACATCTCGCTGGACGCTCTCAGCGAGCACATCCTGCGCTTTGCCCAGTTGGCCCGTGAAATGGCCCAGGCAGAGCAACGCATCTGGCGGCGTGAAGAGCTGTTGACCATGGCAGCCAACTGCGAACTGATCGCCCATCAACCGCCACAGACCTTCTGGCAGGCGCTGCAACTGTGTTACTTCATTCAGCTGTTCCTGCAGATCGAATCCAACGGTCACTCGGTATCCTTTGGCCGTCTCGACCAATATCTGTATCCTTGGTATCGCCGTGACGTGGAGTTGGAGCAAAGCCTGCCGCGCGAAAAAGCCATCGAGATGCTGCACAGCTGCTGGTTGAAACTGCTGGAAGTGAACAAGATCCGTTCCGGCTCGCACTCCAAAGCCTCCGCCGGTAGCCCGCTGTATCAGAACGTCACCATCGGCGGCCAGAAACTGGTCAATGACCAGCCTTGTGACGCGGTCAACCCGCTCTCTTACACCATTCTGGAATCCTGTGGCCGTCTGCGTTCAACGCAGCCTAACCTCAGCGTACGCTATCACGCCGGGATCAGTAATGATTTCCTCGACGCCTGCGTGCAGGTGATCCGCTGCGGCTTCGGCATGCCGGCGTTTAACAACGATGAGATCGTGATCCCCGAGTTTATCAAGCTGGGCGTCGAACCACAGGACGCCTATGATTACGCCGCGATCGGTTGCATCGAGACCGCCGTTGGCGGCAAATGGGGCTACCGCTGTACCGGGATGAGCTTTATCAACTTTGCCCGCGTGATGTTGGCAGCTCTGGAGCAAGGGCGCGACGCCACCTCCGGCAAGATTTTCCTGCCGCAGGAGCTGGGGCTGTCTCAGGATAACTTTAGCCAGTTTGACCAAGTGCTGGATGCCTGGGATACGCAGATCCGCTATTACACCCGCAAATCGATTGAGATTGAGTGTGTAGTCGATACCGTGCTGGAAGAAAATGCCCACGACATTGTGTGCTCGGCTCTGGTGGATGATTGCATCGAGCGCGGAAAGAGCGTCAAACAAGGCGGTGCGAAATATGACTGGGTGTCCGGCCTGCAGGTTGGGATCGCCAACCTGGGTAACAGCCTGGAAGCGGTACGCAAGCTGGTGTTCGATCAGGGGATTATTGGTCAGCAACAGCTGGCTCAGGCTCTTGCTAACGACTTTGCTGGGCTGGACGGCGAGCAACTGCGCCAACGCTTGATCAACGCGGCGCCAAAATACGGCAACGATGTGGATGATGTCGATCAACTGCTGGTACGTGCCTACCAGACCTATATCGACGAACTGAAGCAGTATCACAACACCCGCTTTGGCCGTGGCCCGATCGGTGGTACCTACTATGCGGGCACCTCCTCCATTTCGGCCAACGTCCCGTTTGGTGCTGCCACCATGGCTACGCCAGACGGCCGTAAAGCGCATACGCCATTGGCGGAAGGGGCTAGCCCGGCCTCCGGCACCGACCATCTAGGCCCAACGGCAGTGTTCAACTCGCTGAGCAAACTGCCCACCGAGTCGATTCTGGGTGGCGTGTTGCTGAACCAGAAGCTGAACCCGTCCACGCTGGAGAACCCGCGTGATCGCGAAAAACTGATGCTGATGCTGCGCACTTTCTTCGAGGCTTACCATGGCTGGCACGTGCAGTATAATATCGTGTCACGGGAAACGCTGTTGGCCGCGAAGCAACATCCTGACCAATATCGCGATTTAGTGGTACGCGTAGCTGGATATTCTGCCTTCTTTACCGCATTATCCCCAGATGCGCAGGATGACATTATCGCGCGTACCGAACATACTCTTTAATCAGTGAATCGTTGCGGTCACCCTTTGGTGGCCGCCTATCAGGCCGCTATGAATTCAAGACAACAAACCATTTTGCAGTTGGTGAATGACCGCAGGCGCATCAGCGTTGGCGAACTGGCGCGCGCCTCTGGCGTTTCTGAGGTGACGATCCGTCAGGATCTCAATCTGTTAGAAAAACGCAGCTATCTGAAACGCGTTCACGGTTCTGCCGTTGCGCTGGAAAGCGACGACGTTGATGCCCGCATGATGTCCAACTTCACGCTTAAGCAGAAGCTGGCACAATATGCTGCATCGCTGGTCAACGATGGCGAAACCATCTTTATTGAGAGCGGTAGTGCCAACGCCTTACTGGCCCGCTATCTGGCCGAGCGCAAGCGCGTCACGCTGATCACCGTCAGCCATTACATCGCCCATCTGCTGAAAGAGACCGACTGCGATGTGATCGTACTCGGCGGCATGTTCCAGAAGAAAAGTGAAACCGTGGTCGGCCCGTTAACCCGCATGTGTATCCAGCAGGTGCACTTCAGCAAGGCGTTTATCGGGGTGGATGGCTATCACGCGGAAACTGGCTTCACCGGCCGCGATATGATGCGTGCCGACGTGGTCAATGCGGTATTAGCCAAAGGCGTAGAGAACATAGTGCTGACCGACTCGTCAAAATTCGGCCAGATCCAACCTAATCCATTGGAACCCATGAGCCAGATTGGGCGGGTGATCACCGACTCGCGTATCGCCAACGACTACCAGCAGTTGCTTAAACGCCAGGGTATCAAGTTGGATCTGGTTAACGAATAACGGCTGCGGGGCCGTTCGGCCCCGTGGTGAGATTACTGCCCATAATAGGCATGTGCTCCGTGCTTGCGCAGATAGTGCTTGTCCAACAGGCTCTGCTGCATATTGCCCAGCCCCGGTGCTAACTGACGCGAGAAGATCCCCATATAGGCCAACTCTTCCAACACCACGGCATTATGCACCGCGCCGTCAGCATCTTTGCCCCAGGCAAATGGACCGTGGGAATGTACCAGTACTGCCGGTATCTGAGCGGCATCCAACCCACGCTCTTTGAAGGTTTCGACGATCACCTGCCCGGTCTCCCACTCATAACGGCCGTTGATCTCTTCGTCGCGCATTAGCCTAGTACAGGGAATATCACCATAGAAGTAGTCCGCATGTGTCGTTCCCCACGCGGGGATGGCTAATCCGGCCTGTGCCCAAATGGTGGCATGGCGCGAGTGGGTATGAACGATCCCACCCGCTGCAGCAAAGTTCAGGTACAGCACCCGGTGGGTATCCGTATCGGAAGAAGGCTTTTTACTCCCCTCCACCACCTTGCCGCTCTCCAGTTCCACCACCACCATATCCTCACGGGTCATGGCATCATACTCAACGCCGGAAGGTTTGATCACCATCAGCCCCTGCTGGCGGTCTACGGCGCTGACATTGCCCCAGGTAAAGGTCACCAGATGATGGCGCGGAAGTTGAAGGTTGGCTTCCAGCACCTGTTGTTTTAGTTCGTTGAGCATGATCTTGTCCTTGTGGCTTGGTCTGCGACTATTGTCAGCAGGCATGCCACTGGGCGGTATGGGATAGATCGCTAAAGACCACGTAGATTTCTGCTGGATACACCAAGATGTGTGGCGGCTGATTCGGAATAATCGCCTGCCGACCTAGGCTAAATTAAGACTATTTCCCTATTTATCCCTCGTCAGAGATTTATACTGAAACAAGGCGAAAAAACCGCCCTGATTTTTTATTTGCCCTGTTTTGTGCAATAAATGCCATTTTTTATTTCAAGGTCGTCTGGAAGACAGTCTCAGGCCAGTTTGCTGATTACTGCCTATACTAAAGCTGTGCTATGCCAGTAAAGTAGTTCCATATAGCCGATGCTAAGGAGAATTCATTATGATCATTAATCAACGTTTGGCCACTGCCGCAGTGGTGATCACCCTGGCTCTGTCGCTGAGTGCCTGTTCGAATATGTCTAAACGTGACCGCAACACGGCGATTGGTGCAGGTGCAGGTGCGGTAGGCGGTGCGGTGCTGACTAACGGCAGCGCGTTGGGGACCGTCGGCGGTGCCGCTGTTGGTGGCATCATCGGTCACCAGGTGAGTAAATAAGCCACGGCTTGCTGATACCTCTGCCGATAGGCTGACAAAAGCGTTCACGCTTTGACGTCTAATTGAAAAAAACTTTCAGGTCTATTTTTACGTTTATCATTTCGATGAATGCAGCCGCAGTGACACACTGCGGCATATTTCATTTAGCTGCTCAACCGCCAGCCAGCTTAACCTTCATGCCCTTGGCTTCCAGTAATTGCTTTAGCAGGTCACGTTTGTCGCCCTGGATTTCGATCACACCATCCTTCACCGAGCCACCACAACCGCATTTCTTTTTCAGTTCGGCAGCCAGTTTATCCAGTGCCGCATCATCCAGATCGACACCGGTGATCAGGCAAACCCCCTTGCCTTTTCTGCCGCTGGTCTGGCGTTGAATACGCACGATGCCATCGCCTTTGACACGCTCTGGCTTGGCTTCTTCCTGCTTGATACGCCCGCTGTCGGTAGAGTACACCAGGCGGCTGTTATCATCATTCATGCTGGGTTCCTTAAACCAGTGAGGCTCGAATAGCGCTGAGCGCTGCCGCGGGATCGGCGGATTGCGTAATCGGACGGCCGATCACCATATAATCAACTCCGGCGGCCAGAGCCTGCACCGGTGTCATCACGCGGCGTTGATCGCCTGCGGCACTGCCTTCAGGGCGAATACCAGGAGTAACCAGTTGGAACTGGTCGCCACAAGCAGCTTTCAGGCGTGAAGCTTCCTGCGCAGAACAGACCACACCGTCCAGGCCACAGTCGCGCGTCAGGCGAGCCAGTCTTTCCGCCTGCTCTGCCGGGCTGAGTTCGATACCAATGGCGCGCAGATCTTCCGCCTCCATGCTGGTGAGCACGGTGACGGCAATCAATAGCGGTGCATCCGCGCCATAAGGCAGCAGCGCCTCTTTGGCTGCGTTCATCATGCGAGCACCACCGCTGGCATGTACGTTCACCATCCATACGCCCAACTCCGCCGCAGCGGCTACGGCATGCGCCGTGGTGTTAGGAATATCGTGGAATTTCAAATCGAGGAACACCTCAAATCCGCGCTGATGCAGATCGCGCACGATCTCAGGCCCGAACAGGGTGAACATCTCTTTACCCACTTTTAGCCGGCAATCTTGCGGATCGATACGGTCGGCAAAGGCCAATGCGGCGGAACGGTCGGCGTAATCCAATGCCACGATGATGGGCGATGATTTTAAGTCATTGTTATTTGAGTTATTTTCAGACTTCATAGCTTCTACCTTGTGTGAAATGGACGTGATGAGTGAGCCGCCAGCAAAACTGACCGCCGCATTCTACATGCCAGACAGCGGAAATCCCAGTCACGCAACCCGTTGCCGTTACGTAATGTTAACACAGCGTTGGTCATCGACTGTCAATAACGCCTTGCGCCCTTAACCCAGGGTGAGTAAAACGCGGTAAAGAAGCGTAAATTCTTAATCAAATAATTTGATTAACATGCTCAAGCCTATCCGATTTCATCCGTTTATAAATGCTATATCATTCAACACATCGAAAGCGGAAACACTTTCACCCTCAAAACCAAATTGGAGATACTCATGAAAGGCATCAAATATTTTGCAGCAGCTACCGTTCTGGTCCTAACCTCATTTGCCAGCGTTGCCGCTGAGCCAGTCAGCCAGCAACAGGCACAGAGCCTGACTGAAGTTGGCGTAGTATCTGCCGGTGGTGTTACCACGCTGAGCAGCCTGGAAGCCAAGCTGGCGGCTAAAGCCAAAGCCCAAGGCGCTAGCAGCTATCGCATTGTCGCCGCCGGTGGTAACAACATGCTGCATGGCAACGCGATCATCTATAAATAAGTTCGAGTCACCCTCTAGATTATCTGAACGGGCGCTGCATAAGGCGCCCATCCCCTTCGACACCACAGCCCACCTGTTTTTATTCTGGTACCAACTTGCGACAGACATTCAGTACCAATTGCCGCAACCAACGATGAGCCGGATCCGCCTCGGCACGTGGGTGCCACAGCTGCGATATCGTAATCAGTCTGGTCGTAACCGGCAGTTCAAAAGCCCAGAGTGTCGCTACGCCCCCATCAATATTGGTCACTGGTTGATTGATAAGGAATGAGGCAGGCACCAACGCCACCAGATCGGACTCCTGAGCGACGGCCAAGGCTGCCGGGAAACTCGGTACCACGGCGGCAATGTTGCGCCGCAAACCTAGTTCAGCCAATGCTTCGTCTACCGGCCCGTAGGTACGCTCACGCCGGGAAGCGACAACATGGCCCAACGCGGCATACTGGCTGGCCTTCACCTCTGGTTCCCGCGCCAGCGGATGCCCCGCTCTTACCACACCAACGAAGCGATCCCTAAACAGCGCCTGCACGCGTATTTCCGGCCCCATGGTCCCCAAAACACCAATCTCAAGATCAACCAGACCTTCACGCAGAGGCTTTGAGGTTTTCTCTGGCTTGGGCGAAAAACGCAGGCGCACCAAAGGCGCAGCCTTGGCGGCTGCCGCAATCAGTGAAGCTCCAAATGCCTCCACAAACCCCTCATTGGCACGAACGTTAAAGGTGCGTTCCAGCGTGGCGAGGTTCAATTCTGTGGCGGATGGGCGCAGCACCGAACGCGCCGCAAATACGGCATTTTGCGTACGTTCCCGCAGCTCCTCGGCATAAGGCGTCAGCACCATGTGGCGGCCGGCACGCACCAACAAGGGATCTTCGGTAACGGTGCGTAGCCGGGTGAGCGTGCGGCTCATGGCAGAAGCGCTTAAACCAAGACGACGCGCAGCACCAGCCACGCTGACTTCAGCGAGCAGCGCATCAAGGGCGATAAGTAAATTGAGATCGGGTTCAGTCATGGCTCATAGTATCTCGGCCAAAAAAATGAGGAAAGCGTAGCGCATTGGTGTAGCCCATTTATGTTACAAAATTATTAAATTTTTATTACACACTGGACAGATCTGCACGGCTGACTTAGCTTGATGGTAACCTCCCGCGTAAAAGGCAGCAAAATGAGCGAGATATCGACACTAACCATCAAGATCCCTCTGGCACTGAAAGAGCAAATCAAGGCGATTGCCTTGGAGAACCAGCTTTCATTGAGTGCAGAGGTTTGCCAACGGCTGGAACATAGCTTCGAAGTCCCTGCCAAAGCCAGTAAGAAAGCGGCTCCGCTGCATCATGACGATATCGATAATCAGGGCACCGAAGAGGAGATTGAACAACCTCTTAGCCAGAAAGAGCTGAAGAAGCTGCGTCAACTGCTGAAAGGCGGCGCGAAAAGCGGCAAGAAAAAGTAACCCGGACAATCTTGGCGGGCGCCGCATGTGCAGCGCCCCTAGCTAACAAGCTTTTTTATTGCCCGTCCAGCCCGCGTATCGGTTTAACCGAAGACCAGGCCCGGCACGAAGGACAATGCCAGTAAAGTGAATGGGCGGTAAAACCGCATTTGTGGCAGCGGTAGCGCGGTTTGGTACGGATCTGCTCGCCTACCATATCCCGTAGCAACAGCAGGCTTTCTTTGGCGCGACCGTCTTCTGCATCAGCCAGATGATAATCCATCAGGCGATAAAACACGCGCATGGTCGGATGGCGCTGCAGCTGGCGATTGATGTACACCTGTACCACATCGCTCCCTTCCCGTTGCTCGATCACTTCCGCCAGCATCAATTCTGCCGTGGCTCCGGTATTCTCCGCCACACAACGTTTGAGAAAGTCCGCCCAGTCTTGCTCTTGTTGAGGCAAATGCTGGTAGCACTCCTGCAGCATCGGTAACGCTTCGCTGACCAGCTCTTTATCTTGATCCAATACGCGCGTCAGGGTTTCTACCGCCTTGGCATACTCCTCTTGCGCCATGAAGATACGCCCAACCATGATCGACACACGGGCGCACTGTTTATCCGCCGAGGCCGCGCGCTTGAGCAGGCCCATCGCCTTGTCCAGATCGTCACTGCCCATCGCCTGCAGGGCCAGCTCACAATAAAAATGCGCGATCTCGACGCGTTGCTTTTCCTTACCCAGCTTGACCAACTTCTCTGCCACTTCGATGGCTTTCTGCCAGTCGCTGGTGGCCTGGTGGATCACCAGTAATTGCTGCAGCGCGGAAACTCGGAAGTCTTCTTCATTGATCAACTGGCTGAACATGTCCTCGGCGCGGTCATACAACCCGGCGGCCATATAGTCACGCCCCAGTTGCTGTATCGCCAGCAGACGCTGTTCGAAGGTTAAAGAAGCGCTTTCCATCAAGGCCTGATGGATGCGGATGGCGCGATCGACTTCACCACGAGAGCGGAACAGATTGCCCAACGTAAGGTGAGCTTCAACGGTATTGCTGTCCTCTTTCAACATGTCGAGAAACAGATCGACCGCTTTATCCTGCTGGTTGGAAAGCAGGAAGTTAACCCCAGCCACGTATTCACGCGACAGGCGGTTGGCTTCCTGTTGTTTATCCTGCTGAGCACTTCTGCGCCCCATGTACCAACCGTACGCGGCAGCTACAGGCAGCAACAGAAACAGCAGCTCTAACATAACAGATTATTCCTTGCTGACTGCGGGCAACGATGCCGGCTCGACAGGTGCTTCGAGCTGCAGTTCCAGCCTTTTGATTTTCCGCTCTGCACGCCCAAGAGCGATACGTGTGCGCAGATAAAATAACCCACAAATAATCCAACCCAGCACAAAGCCAGCACCAAACAGGGTGGCCAACAGGGTTGATACCGGATATTCGCCCTGAGCAACCAAATAGTTAAACGTCACCACCTGGTCGTTATGCGCGCCCAGCGTGACTGAAGCCACGAAAATCACCAGAACCAGTAAAAAAATCAGTAAATATTTCACATTCTTTCCCGCAATGCCGAGTGAATCGGATGAACTCTACCCTCAAGGCCACAAACCGGAACCCAATACAGGGTTTGCCGCCCACGGGTAATTGCCGCTAAGTGGCGTCCCTATGACTTAAGTTAGCATTTCCCGTCGTAGCAGGGAAACCCTGGCAGACGATAAAACCGCAGATCTGCTGGGATATTCAGCAACAAATGCAGCGCCTGAGCAAATTAATGAGAAAGCTTCTCAAAATCACGAGTTTGATAAGATATGGGGGCGAAAGGACAGATTGCAATGCAGGGTAAAAACCCGCGTTGATGCGGCCCCGGGTTGGAGCCGCCATTAGTGACAACGTCACACTAAGCTTTCATCACCTCTCCTGCTAAATTACTGCTCGCCTTCCCGCTCGCCGATTTCCTGCTGCTCCTGCGGTGGAATGGTGAGTGGCCCAAACCAACGCTGAGTCAACCAACTGGCCAGGGTAACCAGCAACCAGCTAATGACAATCGCCATCGCCAGATCCCGCGGCCAATGCATGCCGAGCATCAGGCGGCTCGCCATCACGCCAAATGCCCAAATCATCAACACCGCTACGGTTTTATAATGCCGCCGCGGCCACAACAGCCCAACCCCCAGCAATGCCCACATAGCGGCAAACATCGTGTGGCCTGAAGGGAACGAGAAGCCGGTTTCAAACTGCCAGTGTTTACTCAACCATTCAGGTACCAGCGCCTGGTCCAGCAACTGCTCTTTGACCAGCGCGCTACGCTGCTTCCTGTCCAGCGAGTAGAAGTATTTTTCATCAATCTGATGGGTCGATTCCAGCCACACGACAAACGGCCGCGGTGCCTGTACCTGCTCTTTGATGGAAGATTTGATCGCCTGCCCAATCCCGATTGCCGCAGACAACAGGATGAACAGCCCTACCGCCGCTTTCAGCCGAAAGCGTAGACACCACAGAAACCAGGCCGACAGGATCAGGCTGGTGAGAATACCCCAGGGCGCAGTGACGGTTTCCGTTACCCAGAACAGCGCTTTTAACAGACCGTCATTACCGCCGGGTTGCCAGTGCCAGCCAAACAACCAGACCGCCAGCGGCAACAACATCAGCACAATCGCTCCACCCGCCGTGCGTTTTGCTATCTTTAACATCCCATTATCCTTCCACTGTGGTTAACCCGCAGTGTAACAATCTTGATAACTCAGCAAAACAAGAGAAATTAGATAGATAACTGACCTATTGTAGCAATAGGGGCGGTAAAACGCCGTATGCTGCTTTGCTGAGCACCGTTCGTCCACAAGTTATGGCAAAATAGCCGGTAATGAATGAAAAAGCGATCGTCGCCGTCTGTTTTAATGCTGGTCAGTCCCCTGTTCCAGTCGTAGGATGCACGCAGCGATTTGACAGGTAGTGTTTTTGGAGAGTGACATGCAGCTTAAACGTGTGGCGGAAGCCAAACTGCCAACACCATGGGGTGATTTTCTGATGGTGGGGTTCGAAGAACTGGCCACCGGGCACGATCATCTGGCACTGGTTTTCGGCGATATTACCGGCGAAACACCGGTCCTCTCACGGGTTCATTCCGAATGTCTGACCGGTGATGCGCTGTTCAGCCTGCGCTGTGACTGCGGTTTTCAACTGGAAGCCGCGTTGGAACAGATCGCCGAGGAAGGCCGTGGCATTCTGCTGTATCACCGCCAGGAAGGCCGTAATATCGGTCTGTTGAACAAGATACGCGCCTATGCTTTGCAGGATAAAGGAGCGGACACGGTGGAAGCCAACCATCAGCTAGGCTTTGCCGCCGATGAGCGAGACTTCACCCTGTGCGCCGATATGTTCAAACTGCTGGGGGTGGATGCGGTGCGCCTACTGACCAATAACCCGAAGAAGGTCGAGATCCTGAGCGAAGCGGGCATTAATATCTCCGAGCGCGTGCCGTTGATCGTCGGCCGTAACCCGAAGAACGAACGTTATCTGGCCACCAAGGCCGCTAAAATGGGCCACTTGCTGGACAAAAAATAACAACAAGGGCGCCTTTTGGCGCCCTTGTTCTCTCTACAGCATTTTACGGATAACGTAGTGCAGGATGCCGTCGTTCTGGTAATAAGTCAGCTCATTGCCGGTATCAATACGGCAACGGGTATTCACCACCACCTGCCGACCATCGGCATAGGTGATATTGACCGGTACCGTCTGGCCGGGTTGCAACGCCTGCAAACCACTCACGTCGATCAGTTCCTCCCCCGTCAAACCCAGCGTTTTGCGCGTTATACCCTGCGGGAATTCCAACGGCAAGATGCCCATACCGATCAGGTTGGAACGGTGGATGCGCTCAAAGGATTCCGCGATCACCACTCGCACCCCCAATAAACGCGGGCCTTTGGCTGCCCAGTCGCGGCTGGAGCCAGAGCCATACTCTTTACCCGCAATCACCGCCAGTGGCACCTGCTCCTGCTGATACTGCATGGCGGCATCATAGATCGCCATCTGATTCTGCGAAGGCAGATGGCGGGTATAGCCGCCCTCCACGCCCGGAACCATTTCGTTACGGATACGGATGTTGGCGAAAGTGCCCCGCATCATTACTTCATGGTTACCGCGGCGCGAACCGTAAGAGTTGAACTCTTTCACCTCGACACCACGTTCGCTCAGGTAGCGTCCCGCCGGGCTGTCACGCTTGATGTTGCCCGCAGGCGAGATATGGTCAGTGGTCACCGAGTCTGCCAGGATTGCCAGAATACGCGCGCCGTGAATGTCCTGCACCGGATCCGGTTGCGCCTTCATGGTACTGAAAAATGGCGGATGGCGAATATAGGTAGAGTCGGCTTGCCATTCGTACGTCGCGGAACCGGTCACCTGGATCGCTTGCCAACTGGCATCGCCATCAAACACTGCACCATATTCCTTATGGAACATTTCGGTGCTGACTTCGGCCACGGCCTGGGCAATCTCCTGGCTGGTGGGCCAGATATCCTTCAGATAGACCGGTTTCCCGTCGCGACCTACGCCCAACGCATCTTTGGTCAGGTCAACCTTCATGTTACCTGCCAGCGCATAGGCAACCACCAGTGGCGGCGAAGCCAGCCAGTTGGTTTTTACCAGCGGATGGATGCGCCCTTCAAAGTTACGGTTACCGGACAGCACGGCCCCTACGGTGAGATCCCCTTCCTTGATCGCCTGCTCAATCGGCTCGGGCAACGGGCCAGAGTTACCAATACAGGTCGTACAACCATAGCCAACCAGGTTAAAGCCCAATTGTTCCAGGTACGGCGTCAGTTTGGCGCGGTCGAAGTATTCGGTCACCACTTTGGAACCCGGTGCCAGTGAGGTTTTCACCCAAGGCTTGGTCTTCAAACCCTTTTCAACGGCCTTTTTGGCCAACAGGCCAGCGGCCATCATCACGCTCGGGTTGGAGGTGTTGGTACAGGAGGTAATGGCTGCGATCACCACCGCGCCAGCATTTAGCTCCAGGTTTTTGCCACCCAGCATGAAGCTTTTCACTTCCTGCTTATCTTTCTGACCGCCAATTTCCAGCTCGGTCGCGGCGGTGAATGCTGTTGGCACCTGCGGTAGCGCGACGCGATCCTGCGGGCGTTTTGGCCCTGCCAGGCTTGCCTCAACCGTCGACATATCCAGCGACAGCGTGCTGGTAAACACCGGTTCATCGCCTGGATTGCGCCACATCCCCTGAGCCTTGGCATAGGCTTCCACCAATGCGATCTGCTCAGCGCTACGACCACTTAACTGCAGGTAGCTCAGCGTCACGTCATCCACCGGGAAGAAGCCACAGGTTGCCCCAAACTCTGGCGACATGTTGGCAATGGTTGCCCGGTCCGCCAGCGGTAAATCGGCCAGCCCATCACCATAAAACTCAACAAACTTGCCGACGACGCCATGCTTACGCAGCATTTGGGTGACCGTCAGCACCAGGTCGGTGGCCGTAATCCCCTCAGGTAACTTACCGCTGAGTTTAAAGCCCACCACATCCGGGATCAGCATCGAGACCGGCTGGCCCAACATGGCAGCTTCGGCCTCAATACCGCCAACGCCCCAACCGAGGATACCAAGGCCGTTAATCATGGTGGTGTGGGAGTCGGTCCCCACCAGGGTATCGGGGTAAGCAATGCGTTGGCCATTCTCTTCGGTATGCCAAACGGTTTGCCCCAGATACTCCAGGTTCACCTGATGGCAGATGCCGGTGCCGGGTGGCACCACGCGGAAGCGGTTGAAGGCCTTTTGCCCCCAACGCAGGAAGGTGTAGCGTTCGTGGTTGCGCTCCATTTCGATACGCACGTTTTCGCCAAAGGCGTCATCGTCGCCAAACTCATCGACAGTGACCGAGTGGTCAATAACCAGATCGACCGGTGATAGCGGATTCACCTGATCGACTTTCCCGCCCAGGCGCAGAACGGCCTCACGCATTGCCGCCAAATCCACCACGGCAGGCACGCCGGTGAAGTCCTGCATCAGCACCCGCGCCGGGCGATAAGCAATTTCGCGATCGGCATGGCCGGTTTGCAACCAGCCTACGATAGCCTTCAGATCGTCAACCTGTACCGTATCACCATCCACATGGCGCAACAGGTTTTCCAGTAACACTTTCATCGATTTCGGCAGCCGGTCAATATCCCCTAACTGTCTGGCCGCCAGTGGCAAACTGTAATAGTGATACTCACTACCCAGTGCTACCAGCTTATCCATACTCGTTTTACGAAGATCGGACGACATAGCTCCTCCATTTTTTATTATGTCAAACCAGGGTGATTTCTGAGGTGTTATTTAAAGATAACACAAACGCCATGTAACGTTTTGATAACAACACGTATTGATCATAACGATAGGCAAGAGCAATCAAAGGCGGGAAGCTACTGGTAGGTCAATGAGTTAGCAGGTATCAGACAATGGAAAACCGCCCTTCGGCGGTTTAAATGGTGTAATGCGGCTCAAGTTAACGGCCTATTTGGTCGGCAGTTTGATGTCCTTGAACATGGCTTCGATCTCATCATTGGTGCGTAAAGCCACGGCGGTATCGACCACGTCGCGCGTCAGATGCGGAGCGAAACGCTGGATAAAATCGTACATATAGCTGCGCAGGAAGGTACTGCGACGGAAACCGATCTTGGTGGTGCTATAGGTAAAGATATCGCGGGCATCCACCATCACCAAATCCGGATCCTGCACCGGATCGACCGCCATGCTGGCGATCACGCCAACCCCCAGCCCCAGGCGTACATAAGTCTTGATCACGTCGGCATCGGTAGCGGTAAATACGATGCGCGGCGTCAACCCCGCCCGGTTAAACGCAGTATCCAGCTCTGAGCGCCCGGTAAAGCCGAAGGTGTAGGTAACGATAGGATACTCGGCCAGCTCTTCAATGGTGATGTGGCTCTTTCCCGCTAAAGGATGATCGGGCTTCACTACTACCGCCCGGTTCCAGTGGTAGCACGGCAGCATGATTAAGTCGTCATACAGATGCAATGCTTCGGTAGCGATGGCAAAGTCTGCCGAGCCTTTGGAAACCGCTTCGGCAATCTGCGTTGGCGAGCCCTGGTGCATATGCAGCGACACGCGCGGATAACGCTCGATAAAGCCTTTGATCACATTGGGCAAGGCGTAGCGTGCCTGGGTATGGGTGGTTGCCACATACAGCGAACCTTTGTCCGGGTAAGTATGTTCCCCGGCAACGGCCTTGATGGCCTCCACTTTGGACAGCACTTCGCGAGCAATGCGGATAATTTCCTGGCCAGCAGGCGTCACCTGGGTAAGGTGCTTGCCGCTACGGGCGAAAATCTGGATGCCGAGCTCATCCTCCAGCATCCTCACCTGCTTGCTGATACCCGGTTGCGAGGTATAGAGACCCTCAGCCGTGGAAGAGACGTTGAGGTTATGATTCACCACTTCTACGATGTAACGAAGCTGCTGCAATTTCATATTTGAATACCATCCTAGGTTAAAACACTGCGGCTTGCCGCAGCCAGGTATCTCGGTGTTGCCCGGTATGCTTAATTCTCACAAGCCTTAAACACAGTGATTTCGCCCAGATGCTGATGAAAACGCCGTTGCTAATAAGCTTTAATCATAAAAAACGTTTTTATATAACCATTATATCATGTCGCGCGACCAAGTATAGAGCCGCTTCACAAGATGATAACGATCTTTTCGCATGATTATCAACGCCGAGCCTTGCCGATAAAAATAAGAAAAAGCAGAGAAGAATAGATCCGCCAGCCGATTTTCGCCAATAAAAAACCAGCTCAGTGAGCTGGTTTTTTGCTGTTGCCTTGCGTACGGGTTACTTCTTGCCTTCAACCCATTTGCCATCAACGAAGAATGCGGACCAGCCGGTGGCCTTACCGTCTTTCTCTGATGAGACATACTGTTGCTTGGTTTTACGGCTGAAGCGCACCATCGTCTTGTTGCCTTCCGGATCGGCCACCGGCGCATCGGCCAGATAGCGCAATTTCTCCGGCAAACGATCTTTGAAGCGCAGCAACTCTTCCACTAACGGCGCACGGGTTTCGCGCGATTTAGGGAAGGTGTTGGCCGCCAGGAACACGCCTGCCGCCCCATCACGCAACACAAAGTAGGCGTCCGATTTCTCGCACGGCAACTCTGGCAGCGGGACCGGATCCTCTTTCGGCGGCGCAACTTCACCGCTGCGCAGGATCTTACGGGTGTTCTTGCAGTTTTCGTTGGTGCAGCCCATGTACTTGCCAAAGCGCCCCATTTTCAGGTGCATTTCGGAACCACATTTTTCACACTCAACGATCGGGCCGTCGTAACCTTTCAGGCGGAATTCGCCTTGCTCGATTTCGTAGCCGTCACAGGCCGGGTTGTTACCACACACGTGCAGCTTGCGCTGGTTGTCGATCAGGTAGCTGTCCATCGCGGTGCCGCACTTCTGGCAACGCTTACGGGCACGCAGGGCGTTGGTTTCTGCATCATCCCCTTCCAGGATGTTCAGCACTTCCGCTTCCGGCACCAGATTGATGGTGGTTTTACAGCGCTCTTTCGGCGTCAACGCATAACCGGAGCAACCAAGGAACACGCCGGTACTGGCGGTGCGGATACCCATTTTGCGGCCACAGGTTGGACAGTCAATGCTGGTCATCACCATCTGGTTCGGCCGCATACCGCCCTCTTCAGGGTCTTTCTCGGCGGTTTCCAGCTGCTCACTGAATTCGGCAAAGAATTCGTCCAGCACCGCTTTCCATTCCGCCTGGTTGTTGGCGACCTGGTCCAGGCCATTTTCCATGCGCGCGGTGAAGTCGTAATTCATCAGCTCACGGAAGTTTTCTTCCAGGCGGTCGGTGACGATCTCACCCATTTTTTCCGCGTAGAACCGGCGGCTCTCTACCCTCACATAGCCACGATCCTGAATGGTCGAGATGATCGAGGCGTAAGTAGATGGACGGCCAATTCCGCGTTTTTCCAATTCTTTAACCAGTGAAGCTTCACTGTAACGCGCCGGTGGCTTGGTAAAGTGCTGGCTCGGGATCAGCTTTTGCAGATCCAGCTCGCTGCCCACTTCCACAAACGGCAAGGTGCGATCTTCATCGCCCTTACGCAGCGCAGGCATCACCTTGGTCCAGCCATCGAAACGCAGCGTACGGCCTTTGGCACGCAGCAGGAAGTCGTCGGCTTTCACCGTCAGCGTGGTGGAGTCGTATTGCGCTGGTGTCATCTGACAGGCGACAAACTGACGCCAGATCAGCTGATACAGTTTCTGCGCATCCGCTTCCATATCTTTCAGCTGTTCAGCCAATACGCTGACATCGGAAGGACGGATCGCTTCGTGCGCTTCCTGGGAGTTTTCTTTGCTGCTGTATTGGTTAGGCGCCTTCGGCAGGTACTTGTCGCCGAAGTTGTCACCGATATAACCACGCACCATGTTGACCGCGTCCTGGCTCAGGTTGGTGGAGTCGGTACGCATATAGGTGATATGACCGGCTTCATACAAACGCTGCGCCATCATCATGGTTTTCTTCACGCCGAAGCTCAGGCGGGTACTGGCAGCCTGTTGCAGCGTGGAGGTGATGAACGGTGCACCCGGTTTGCTGCTGGTTGGCTTGTCTTCACGATCCAGCACCGTATAACGGGCTTTTTCCAGCAGGTTAAGCGCGGCATGGGTCTGCTCACGGTTAACCGGTTTGAACGGCTTATCGTGGGCGTGGGTGACTTCCATCTGCAGTGCAATTTCGCCTTTCGCCAGCAGATCGGCATGCAGTTCCCAGTATTCTTCGGGTACGAACGCCTTGATGTCGCGCTCACGCTCCACCACCAGCCGTACCGCAACGGACTGCACCCGGCCAGCAGACAGGCCACGGGCAATTTTTTTCCACAGCAGTGGCGACACCATGTAGCCCACCACGCGGTCCATAAAGCGACGCGCCTGCTGTGCGTTGACACGATCGATATTCAGCTCGCCTGGCGCTTGGAACGCCTGCTGGATCGCGTTTTTGGTGATTTCGTTAAACACCACGCGGCTAAAGCGCTTGTCGTCCCCACCGATCACTTCCCGCAGGTGCCAGGCGATGGCTTCCCCTTCGCGGTCAAGGTCGGTTGCGAGGTAAATGTGGTCAGCATTTTCGGCTAACGACTTTAACTCGGCGACCACTTTTTCCTTACCGGGCAAAATCTCATATTGCGCTTCCCACCCGTGGTAAGGATCGACGCCCATGCGATTGACCAGCGCGGTCTTTTCATCTTTCTTGACTTTCTTTTTGGCTTTGTCTTTGGTTTTGTCTTTGGTTTTGTCTTCGGTTGACTCAGCGCTCTTTTTGCTAGCTGAGCCACTGGTCGGCAAATCACGGATATGACCGACGCTGGACTTCACCACGTAGTCATTACCTAAATATTTATTAATAGTTTTGGCTTTTGCCGGGGACTCAACTATTACGAGAGCTTTGCCCATAATTACCTTTACCTGAATTTAATACTTCTAAAAAGAAGCCATTTGTCTCGCCGTACCGCGGCAATTCGTATCTCTTATTTATATTGCGGTACTCTGGCAAGAGATCAACCTGTTTTTTTCTAATGGTTGCCTAACTGGTCAACCTGAACGCATTTCACCAGCCTAACCTGTTCACGCCAAACCCCAGAAGCCAGGCCAGCTATGACCTGCGTTGAGCGTAAACAAATCCTTCCACCGGAAGCCGCAAAATCCCACACTCTACCTGATAACAAACGCGACGCAACTTAATTAGCGCGGAAAACCTCATTTCGCCACGGACGGTCAAATCACTGGCCGTCCAGACGGCAATTAAACCTTAGCTGGTTTGCGGATAAACGCGAACCCGCGCTAGAATACGTTCAGAATTTTCGCTAGCAGGAGAAATAAATGCGTAACAACACTCAACCCATCGAACGAGCAGATCTGCTTACTGAAGCAAATAACATCATCCGCCAACATGAAGATTATATGCACGGCATGGTGGCCACCGACGTTGAGCAGAAAGGCAGCGTGTTGGTTTTCCGCGGCGAGTTCTTTTTAGATCCCGAGGGTCTGCCAACGGCAAAAACCACCGCCGTATTTAATATGTTTAAGCACCTGGCTCATGTGCTTTCCGAGAAATACCATCTGGTGGGTTAACCATTAAAAACGGGGCCATCAGGCCCCGTGCATTCACCGATTTACCGGCTTACAACAGCGGTTTCTCACCGCGCTGCCACCAGCGCAACAGCAGACGATCGACACTCTCTGCCGCACTGCCGGTAAAGCGATCGATCAGGCGTTTTCGGCGGGCATAGCGTACCCCCACCACCTCATGGTTTTCCATCTCGGCAATCAGCAGATCGTCACTGGTGCCGACCGCGTCAACCAGCCCTTTATCTTTTGCCTGAGTGCCATACCAATGCTCACCGGTCGCGACCTCTTCGATAGCCAATGAAGGGCGTTGCTGATGAACAAACTGTTTGAACAACTCGTGGGTTTCGTTGAGATCTTCACGGAACTTTTCCCGCCCTTGTTCGGTATTCTCACCAAACAGGGTCAAGGTGCGTTTGAACTGGCCCGCGGTGTGCAATTCCACATCGATATTGCTCTTTTGCAGCAAGCGATGGAAGTTGGGGATCTGCGCAACCACGCCGATCGAACCAATGATGGCGAACGGTGCTGCCACAATGCGGTCGGCCACACAGGCCATCATATAACCGCCGCTAGCCGCGACCTTATCCACCGCCACCGTCAGGCGGATACCGCCCTTGCGCAGGCGCTCCAGCTGCGACGCTGCCAGACCATAGCCGTGCACCACCCCACCAGGGCTCTCCAAACGCAGCAACACCTCGTCCTTAGCCGTAGCTACTGCCAACACGGCAGAGATCTCTTCACGCAGTGAGCTGACCTCATGGGCATCCATGCTACCCTTGAAGTCCAGTACATACAGGCAAGGTTTGACGGCCTCTACCGCACCGGCCTTGGCGCGCTGTTTTTTCAGCTTGTCGTCGGCCTTGTTCTGCTTTTTGAACTGCTTGCTCCAGGCCTTCTGCTCTGCCGCCCCCATGCGGGCAAGGCGCATTTCCCGCTGCATTTCACGATATTGCTCACCCAGGTCGGTAAGCTGTAGTTCCCCTTTCTGCTGGCTCTTGCGCTGCCCGAGGCTTACCGCCAGCAACGCCAGCGCGGCAATAGCAATCACCACCGTGGCAACTTTGGCCAGGAAAAGGCCATAAACAGATATAAACTCCACAGATACCGCCTTTATTTACAGTTTGTTAGTTGAGCGGGCGCAGCATGCAGCGCCCCTAGGTACTTTTTAGCAAATGGCACCACGGCTGTCGCGCCTAAATGAAAATTCAGATTGATGAGCATGCGGCACACCTCTGTGCTATGGGGTTGCCCGCAGCGATAACCAAGCCACTATTGTACCGTTTTTGTTACAAAAGAATGCCGTTTCTGTAGGTTACTCATTGAAAATGCGATCCATTTCAGGCATATAACAGACATTATTCATTAAATTACTGACAAAAATTCGCAGCGGATCGCCATTGTGGTTGAGCAACCCTGCTCCTGCCAGCGATCCGCAATCCACCCAAGCTCCCAGCCATAGCGCGGGAGCCGCCAAACAGGCGCGAGGAATTATTGTGCATTACCAACCTAAACAGGATCTGCTCGAACAACGCATTATTCTGGTCACCGGGGCGGGCGACGGCATTGGTCGAGAAGCGGCGCTGACTTACGCTCGCTACGGCGCACAGCTAGTGCTGCTTGGCCGCACGGAAAGCAAACTGCAGGCCGTCCAGGCCGAAATTGCCGCCATCTCCAGCGCCCCGACGCATATCGTTACGCTGGATTTGTTACACACCACGCCAGAGCAGTGCCAAACCCTGGCGGAAGACTTGGCCACCAAGGTGCCACGTCTGGACGGCGTATTGCAAAACGCAGGTTTGTTGGGCGACATCGCCCCAATGGCCGAGCTTTCGATGACCATGTGGAACGAAGTGATGCAGGTCAACGTGAATGCCACTTTCATGCTTACCCAGGCGCTGCTGCCGTTGCTGCTGAAATCCAATGCGGGATCGTTGGTGTTCACCAGCTCCAGCGTCGGTCGCACCGGCCGTGCTGGCTGGGGGGCCTATGCCGTTTCCAAGTTTGCTACCGAAGGGATGATGCAGGTATTGGCCGATGAGTATAAAAACCGTAACTTGCGGGTAAATTGCATCAATCCTGGCGGAACTCGTACCAAAATGCGCGCATCTGCATTCCCACAGGAAGATAAAAACAAGCTGAAAACACCGGCCGATATCATGCCGCTCTATCTGTATTTGATGGGCGATGACAGCCGCCGTAAAACCGGCATGAGCTTCGATGCTCAGCCCAACCGTAAACCCGGCGCCGCCGAATAAGGAAGCATTTAACATGGCTGAAGATCGTCACCAACAACGCCAGCAACGGCTGAAAGAACAGGTGGATGCCCGCATTGCCGCCGCGCAGGAAACCCGCGGTCTGTTGCTGGTCTTTACCGGCAATGGCAAAGGCAAGACCACCGCTGCATTTGGCACCGTCACTCGTGCCGTCGGCCACGGGATGAAGGCCGGAGTGATCCAGTTTATCAAAGGCCAGTGGCCCAACGGCGAGAAAAACCTGCTGCAACAGCACGGCGTGGAATTTCAGGTCATGGCAACCGGCTTTACCTGGGAAACCCAGGATCGGGAAAGCGATACCGCCGCCTGCCAGGCCGTCTGGCAACACGGTAAGCGGATGCTGGCCGACAGCAGCCTGGATCTAGTGCTGATGGACGAGTTGACCTATATGGTCACCTACGGCTATTTAGAGCTGTCAGAGGTGCTGGAAGCCCTTGAGCAGCGTCCTGCACACCAGACGGTGATTATCACCGGGCGTGGCTGTCATCGCGATTTGCTGGAGCTGGCGGATACCGTGACGGAGATGCGGCCGGTGAAGCACGCGTTTGAAGCGGGGATCAAGGCTCAGCAGGGTATTGACTGGTAACTGAATAACCCGTGGCCAAGCCAGAAGGCAAGGCCACGGTGATAAATTTAGCTACGCTTGGAAGACTTGGCCGGTTTACCCGGTTTGCTGCTACCTGGTGCGCCACGACGGCTGCCGGGAGCAACCTGGCTGTGACGTTTTACCGCACGGCGGATCTGATTGGCCTTCACACGACGGCGATCGCGTTCTACCGGCAGTTTGCTGACGGTTTCCGGCTGCAGTTCCACCAGCTCACGCAGATAGTTGATCGCTTTAAGATCCAGCTCGGTATAGCCGCCACGAGGCAGGCCTTTTGGCAGATCGATATCGCCGTAACGCACGCGGATCAAGCGGCTTACCTGCACGCCAACGGCTTCCCACAGGCGACGCACCTCACGGTTACGGCCTTCGGTCAGCGTGACGTTGTACCACTGGTTGATCCCTTCGCCACCCTGGAAGGTGATGGTGCGGAATGCCGCCGGGCCATCTTCCAGTTGGACACCTTTGCTCAGTTGCTTGAGCTTTTCGTCGTCGATCTGGCCGAACACGCGCACGGCGTATTCGCGTTCAACTTCGCGGCTTGGGTGCATCAGGCGGTTAGCCAGTTCACCGTCAGTGGTAAACAGCAGCAAGCCTGAGGTATTCACGTCCAAACGCCCTACCGCTACCCAGCGAGAACCACGCAGTTTTGGTAGGCGATCGAAGACCGTTGGGCGACCTTCTGGATCGCTACGGGTACAGAGTTCACCTTCCGGCTTGTAATAAGCCAGCACGCGGCAAACCGCTTCTTCGGATTCTTTGATCGAGACAACATGACCGTCCAGGCGAATTTTCATCCCGGCGACCACTTCAACGCGGTCGCCCAGTTTGGCGATCTTGCCGTCGACGCTGATGCGACCTGCCTCAATCATGGTTTCTATTTCACGACGCGAGCCATGGCCAGCATTCGCTAATACTTTCTGTAACTTTTCGCTCATTGAGCAACCTCTAATGTCGCCTTCACAGGCGTCGGGGGGACTTTGCCGCCACTCTCAGCAAGGAGAGACGGCCGCAAAGATTAGCACTTGGTCAAAACCAACCGCTTATTATACAGGCTTTATCCCTCCTTGGCACTGACTTCGTCCGGCAGTTTAGCGGAAAGGCGCTGGATCGCCCGCCCCTTCACGGATCACTTCCGGGGAGGATTCGGTCAGGTCGATAACCGTGGTTGGCTGCTGGCCCAGGAAACCGCCGTGGATCACCAGATCCACCTGCTTGCCAAGGTGTTCGCTGATCTCTTCCGGATCGGATTCGGCAAAGTCATTGCCTGGCAGCATTAGCGTGGTCGACATCATTGGCTCATTGAGCACTTCCAGCAATGCCAGAGCGATCGGGTTGGATGGCACGCGCAAACCGATGGTTTTACGCTTGTCATTCATCAGGCGACGAGGCACTTCTTTGGTCGCTTTCAGGATGAAGGTGTAATTGCCGGGCGTATTGTTCTTGATCAGGCGAAACGACGAATTGTCCACATAGGCATAGGTCGACAGCTCGGACAGATCGCGGCACATCAGCGTGAAGTTGTGGTTACCGTCCAACTGGCGAATGCGGCAGATACGCTCCAACGCCGTCTTCTCTTCAAGTTTGCAGCCCAGCGCGTAGCCAGAGTCTGTTGGATAGACGATCACGCCGCCCTTGCGCAGCACCTCTACGGCCTGATTGACCAGGCGCGGCTGCGGGTTGTCCGGGTGAATATAAAATAGCTGGCTCATCTCTAACTCCTGAAAATGATGCACGCGCAAAACAACGCCCGCGTTAAATCAATCGACTAAGTTCTGTTGGGGCTGCGGCCAATCACGCCAAACCGGTTCAACACCGCCGGGTAACCACAGTTTGCGCCCCAACTCAATCCACGAACAGGGCTGATGGAAATCCGAACCCTGAGACGCCAATAATTGGTAGTCCTGCGCATATTTAGCCAACACCGTACGCTCATGGGGGGCTTGTTGACACTGCGCCACCTCCATCGCATCACCGCCGTGTTCGGCAAAATAGGCCAACAGACGTTTCAGCCATTTTGCCGTCAGATCGTAACGGCCCGGATGCGCCATCACCGCTTGGCCACCGGATTGATGAATGACATCAATGGCTTGTTCTATTGTACACCACTGTGGCGGAACATAGCCGATTTTCCCTTTGGCGAGATACTTCTTGAACACCTGCGCCATGTTACCAGCTATGCCCTGCTGCACCAGAAAACGGGCAAAATGCCCTCTGGTAACCGCCCCATCCCCCGCCAGCAGTTGCGCTCCGGCATAGGCATCGGGAATGCGCGCTTTTGCTAACCGAACGCCGATTTCTTGCGCCCGCAGATTACGGCGCTCGGTCTGTTCGACCAGCAGCTGTAACAGCGCCGGATGGGTGATATCGAGCCCCAGCCCAACAATGTGGATCTCATGGTTTTCCCACAGCGTAGAAATCTCCACGCCGTTAACCAACTGCAAGGGCAAGGCAAGATCGGCTATCGCGGCCGCGGCCTCTGCCAATCCGTTGGTGGTGTCGTGATCGGTAATAGCCAGCACGCCAACGCGCATCTCAACGGCTCGCTGCACCAGTTGAGTCGGCGTTAAGTAACCGTCCGAAGCGGTGGTGTGGCTGTGGAGATCGTACAGGGTAAAAGCGGAGGATTGTGGGCTGCTGTCTGTCAAAAGGGATATCCTGCGATGGCTTGGCTTTCTATCATACCCGTTATGGTTGGCCGGACGGAAATCTATTCTGCCGATGGCGCTCCCGCCAGATTAACGATTCCACGCTGGCCGCTAACATATTGTGCAAAAAGAGAGTTGACATTGCCCCTTCGTTCCAGTTAACTAGTACACAAGTTCACGGCAATAACCGTGTTGGATGAAAATACAGAGAGCAACATGATGACTAAGCACACTTCTCTTCTTCGCTGGTGGCGTACTTCCCAATCAAGGGTCGAGTAATCACGCATACCTGTCATCTGACACTGCAGATTCCCTAGGCCCGCTCATTACAGCGGGCCTTTTTATGGACAAGATTTGACTGGAACTACCGAAGATGAACATCAAACCACAGCTCAAACTCCTCACGGCACAGGCCGGTTACCGCAGCGATCCGACGGCGATTTTTCATCAGCTGTGCGGCGCGCGCCCTGCCACCCTGTTGCTGGACTCGGCGGAAATCAACAGCAAGCAAAACCTGAAAAGCCTGCTGATTGTAGACAGTGCCCTGCGCATTACCGCCTTGGGCCGTAAGGTCAGCCTTCAGGCGTTGACCGCTAACGGTGCAGCCCTGCTGCCACTGTTGGATGAAACCTTGCCTGCCGACGTTCAAATCCAGGCTCGGCCTAATGGCCGTGAGCTAACCTTCCCAGCAATTGATACGGTACAAGACGAAGATGCACGCCTGCGTTCACTGTCGGTGTTTGATGCATTGCGCACGATGCTGACGCTGGTCGACGCCCCAGCCGATGAGCGTGAAGCTATGCTGCTCGGTGGCCTGTTTGCCTATGACCTGGTGGCCGGGTTTGAAGACCTGCCAGAGCTGCGCCAAGACCAACGCTGCCCGGACTTCTGTTTCTACCTGGCGGAAACGCTGCTGGTGCTGGATCACCAGCGCGGTGTGGCCCGTTTGCAAGCCAGCGTATTTACCGGTGACCACGCTGAAACTCTGCGTTTGCAGCAGCGTCTGCAACAGCTTCAGGTGCAATTGCAACAAACTCCGATCGCCATTCCTCATCAAAAACTGGAAGACATGCAGCTAAGCTGCAATCAGAGCGATGAAGAGTACGGCGCGGTGGTCAGCCAGTTGCAGCAGGCGATCCGTCACGGTGAGATTTTCCAGGTAGTGCCTTCTCGTCGCTTCTCCCTGCCTTGCCCTAACCCGCTGGCGGCTTACCAGACGCTGAAGGAAAACAATCCAAGCCCTTACATGTTCTTTATGCAGGACGACGAGTTCACGCTGTTCGGTGCCTCGCCGGAAAGCGCGCTGAAATATGAAGCTACCAGCCGTCAAATCGAAATTTACCCGATCGCCGGTACTCGTCCTCGCGGACGCCGCGCCGACGGTTCGCTGGATCTGGATCTCGACAGCCGTATCGAACTGGAAATGCGTACCGACCATAAAGAGCTGGCGGAACACCTGATGCTGGTCGATCTGGCCCGCAACGATCTGGCCCGTATTTGTGAGGCTGGCAGCCGCTACGTTGCCGACCTGACCAAAGTAGACCGTTACTCATTCGTGATGCACCTGGTTTCCCGCGTGGTCGGCAAGCTGCGTGGCGATCTCGACGTGCTGCATGCCTATCAGGCCTGTATGAATATGGGCACGCTGAGCGGCGCCCCGAAAGTACGCGCCATGCAGCTGATTGCCGCCTCTGAAGGCACTCGTCGTGGCAGCTACGGCGGTGCCGTGGGCTACTTTACCGCTCACGGCGATCTCGATACCTGTATTGTCATTCGTTCCGCGTATGTTGAGGACGGTATTGCCACCGTGCAGGCCGGTGCCGGTGTGGTGCTGGACTCCGTTCCGCAGGCAGAAGCCGATGAAACCCGTAACAAGGCACGTGCCGTGCTGCGTGCCATCGCCAGCGCGCACCAGGCCAAGGAGATTTTCTAATGGCCGATATCTTACTGCTCGACAACGTCGACTCCTTTACTTACAACCTGGTCGATCAACTGCGTGCCAGCGGTCATCAGGTAGTCATTTACCGTAACCAGATTGCCGCCGAGATCATCATCGCGCGCCTGCAACAGATGGAGCAGCCTATTTTAATGCTGTCCCCAGGCCCTGGTACTCCAGCCGACGCTGGTTGTATGCCAGAGCTGTTGCAACGCCTGCGCGGCCAGATGCCAATCATCGGGATCTGTCTCGGCCATCAGGCGATTGTGGAAGCCTATGGCGGCCACGTTGGCCAGGCCGGTGAGATTTTGCACGGCAAGGCTTCTTCCATTACTCACGATAACCAGGGGATGTTTGCCGGTATGGCCAACCCGCTGCCGGTCGCCCGCTATCACTCGCTGGTCGGCAGCAATATCCCTGAAGGGCTGACCGTCAATGCTCGCTTCGGCGACATGGTGATGGCAGTGCGTCACGATGAACACCGCGTATGTGGTTTCCAATTCCATCCAGAATCCATTCTGACCACCCAAGGCGCGCGTTTGCTTGAGCAGACGTTGGCCTGGGCGTTGGCGAAATAATCAAGGGGAACCGACTATGCAACCTATTCTTGAAAAACTGTATCGATCGGAGTCGATGAGCCAGGAAGAAAGCCAGCAGTTATTCAGCGCTATCGTGCGCGGTGAGCTGGAACCTAGCCAACTTGCGGCGGCCTTAATCAGCATGAAGATCCGCGGTGAGCACCCGGAAGAAATCGCCGGAGCTGCCAAGGCACTCTTGGCCGATGCTCTACCGTTCCCACGCCCGGACTATGCCTTCGCGGATATCGTCGGCACCGGCGGTGACGGCACCAACAGCATCAATATCTCCACGGCCAGCGCTTTTGTTGCCGCAGCCTGTGGGGTCAAGGTGGCCAAGCACGGCAACCGCAGCGTCTCCAGCCGTTCCGGTTCATCCGATCTGTTGGCCGCCTTCGGGATCCGTCTGGATCTGCCTGCGGAAGAATCCCGCAAGGCTTTGGATGAACTGGGCGTATGTTTCCTGTTTGCGCCGCAGTATCACACCGGTTTTCGCCATGCGATGCCGGTACGCCAACAGTTGAAGACCCGCACGGTGTTCAACGTACTCGGGCCGTTGATTAACCCGGCTCGCCCACCGTTGGCGTTGATTGGGGTCTACAGCCCGGAGCTGGTGCTGCCAATCGCCCAAACCCTGCGCGTATTGGGTTATCAGCGCGCCGCCGTCGTGCACGGTGGCGGTATGGATGAAGTGGCGATCCACACCACCACTCACGTCGCCGAGCTGAATGACGGCGAAATTGAAAGTTATCAGCTGACACCTAAATCTTTTGGGTTGGACAGCTACCCGCTGGGCTCCCTGCTGGGAGGGTCGCCGGAAGAAAACCGTGACATTCTGGCAAGGTTGTTACAAGGTAAAGGTGAGCCAGCGCACGCCGCGGCGGTCGCCGCCAACGTCGCACTGTTGCTGAAACTATTCGGACAGGAAGACCTGCGCCAGAACGCGCAGCAGGCATTGGAAATGATCCACAGTGGGCAGGCTTACCAGCGTGTCACTGCTTTGGCAGCAAGAGGATAAATGATGCAGGAAACCGTGCTCAACAAGATTGTTCGTGACAAGGCGCAGTGGGTCGCGGCACGTAAGCAACAACAGCCCTTAGCCAGCTTTCAAAACGAAATCGTGCCAAGCGAACGTAGCTTTTATCATGCGCTACAAGGCGCCAGAACGGCATTTATTCTCGAATGCAAAAAAGCCTCTCCTTCCAAAGGGCTGATCCGCGAGAATTTTGACCCGGTGGAAATCGCCTCGGTGTATAAGGACTTCGCCTCGGCGATCTCGGTGCTGACCGATGAGCAATACTTCCAGGGCAGCTTCGATTTTCTGCCGCTGGTGAGTAAAACCGTGACCCAGCCGGTGCTGTGTAAGGACTTTATGATCGACCCTTACCAAATCTATCTGGCACGTCACTACCAGGCCGACGCCATTCTGTTGATGCTGTCAGTGCTCGATGACGAACAGTACCGCCAACTTGCTGCGGTGGCACACAGCCTGAATATGGGCGTGCTGACCGAGGTGATAAGCGAAGAAGAATTACAGCGTGCGGTACAGCTGGAAGCCAAAGTGATTGGCATCAACAACCGCGATCTGCGCGATCTGTCTATCGATCTGGATCGCACCCGCACCCTGGCTCCAAAAGTGCCACATGGCGTGACGGTGATCAGCGAGTCCGGTATCAATAACTATCGCCAGATCCGTGAACTCAGCCGCTATGCCAACGGTTTTCTGATCGGTAGCGCATTGATGTCGGAGGCCAACCTGCGCAGCGCGGTACGCCGCGTGATCCTCGGTGACAACAAAGTCTGTGGCCTGACCCGGCCGCAAGATGCCGCCGCCGCTTATCAGGCAGGTGCCAACTACGGCGGTCTGATCTTCGTTGGCCGTTCCCCACGTAACGTGGACATTGCCCGCGCCAGGGAAGTGATCGCCGGAGCGCCGTTGAAATACGTGGGTGTTTTCTGTGATGCGCCCATCGCTACGGTAGCGCAAACTGCTGAGCGCCTTGGTCTGTATGCGGTGCAACTGCACGGAGCGGAAGACCAAGCTTATATTAACGCCCTGCGCGCCGAGCTGCCTGCCACCTGTCAGATCTGGAAAGCCTTGAGCGTAAAAGACAGCCTGCCCGCTCGCGATCTGCAACAGGTCGATCGTTACCTGCTGGATAACGGCGCTGGCGGTACCGGAGTTCGCTTTGACTGGTCGGTGTTGCAGGGCCAAACGCTGGACAACGTGATGCTGGCTGGCGGCCTGAGTGCAGACAACTGCCTAGATGCGGCCCAACTGGGCTGTGCGGGCCTCGATTTCAACTCTGGCGTAGAGAGCCAACCCGGCATCAAAGATGCCGAGCGTCTCGCGGCGGTGTTCCAGACCCTGCGCGCCTACTGATTGCGAACCTCATTTAACGGATAATAACGGGAAAAATAATGACGCTGCTTAACCCTTACTTCGGCGAATTTGGCGGTCAGTACGTGCCGCAAATTTTGATGCCAGCCCTGAAACAACTGGAAGAAGCCTTCGTCAGCGCCCAGCGTGACCCTGAGTTCCAGGCAGAGTTTATCGATCTGCTAAAAAACTATGCGGGCCGCCCAACGGCACTGACGCTGTGCAAAAACCTGACCGCCGGTAGCAAAACCAAACTCTACCTAAAGCGTGAAGATCTGCTGCACGGCGGTGCCCATAAGACCAACCAGGTATTGGGCCAGGCGCTGCTTGCCAAACGCATGGGCAAAACCGAGATCATCGCGGAAACCGGCGCTGGCCAACACGGTGTGGCCTCTGCGCTGGCGTGCGCCCTGCTCGGTCTGAAATGCCGTATCTACATGGGTGCCAAGGACATTGAACGCCAGTCACCTAACGTATTCCGTATGCGCCTGATGGGGGCTGAAGTGATCCCGGTGCACAGCGGTTCTTCCACGCTGAAAGATGCCTGTAACGAAGCGCTGCGCGACTGGTCTGGCTCTTACGATAAGGCCCACTACATGCTGGGCACTGCCGCAGGCCCACACCCGTTCCCGACCATAGTGCGTGAATTCCAACGCATGATCGGTGAAGAAACCAAAGCTCAGGTGCTGGAGCGTGAAGGCCGTCTGCCGGATGCCGTATTGGCCTGCGTTGGCGGTGGTTCCAACGCCATCGGCATGTTTGCCGACTTTATCGATGATGACAGCGTTGGCCTGATCGGCGTTGAACCCGCTGGCCTGGGGATCGAAACCGGCCAGCATGGTGCGCCGCTGAAGCATGGCAAGGTGGGGATCTACTTCGGTATGAAATCGCCGATGATGCAAACCTCTGAAGGCCAGATCGAGGAGTCTTACTCGATTTCCGCCGGTTTGGACTTCCCTTCCGTTGGCCCGCAACACGCCTATCTGAACAGCATCGGCCGCGCAGAATACGTGTCGATCACCGATGATGAAGCGCTGGAGGCTTTCAAAGCGCTTTCCCGCCACGAAGGAATTATCCCGGCGTTGGAGTCTTCCCATGCCCTCGCACACGCGCTGAAAATGATCCGTGAAGAGCCGCAGAAAGAACAGATCCTGGTGGTTAACCTGTCCGGCCGCGGCGACAAAGACATATTTACCGTTCACGACATTCTGAAAGCACGGGGAGAAATCTGATGGAACGTTATCAGCAACTGTTCAAACGGTTGGAAAATAATAAAGAAGGCGCCTTCGTGCCGTTTGTCACCCTCGGCGACCCAAACCCGACGCTATCGTTACAGATTATCGATACGCTGGTGGAGAACGGTGCAGATGCCTTGGAGTTAGGGATCCCCTTCTCTGATCCGTTGGCCGATGGCCCAACCATTCAAAGTGCAGCACTGCGTGCTTTCGCTTCTGGCGTTACGCCAACGCACTGTTTTGAAATGCTGACGGCAATCCGCCAGAAGCACCCTGATATTCCGATTGGCCTGCTGATGTACGCCAACCTGGTGTTCCACGGCGGCATTGACGCATTTTATCAGCGCTGTGCGCAGGCCGGTGTAGATTCGGTGTTGATCGCGGACGTACCTTTCGAGGAGTCCGCACCTTTCCGCGCGGCAGCAACTCGCCACGGCATCGCGCCAATCTATATCTGCCCGCCAAATGCGGATGAGGATTTACTGCGTGAAATCTCGTCCCACGGCCGGGGTTACACTTACCTGCTGTCACGCGCCGGGGTAACCGGGACGGAAAGCCGGGCGCAGTTACCGCTGCACCACCTGGTCAATAAGCTTCGCGAGTATCATGCGGCGCCACCGCTGCAAGGCTTTGGCATCTCTGAACCTTCACAGGTCAAGGATGCGTTGCAAGCCGGGGCCGCCGGGGCAATCTCCGGTTCGGCAATTGTTAAGATCATCGAACAGAATCAGGCACAACCGGCAGAAATGCTGGCCAAGCTGGGCAAGTTTGTACGTGAAATGAAAGCCGCTACCCGCGTTTAATCTCCCGCTCTCAATCACCGGATACTACGAAAGTATCCGGTGATAACACATTGTTTAGCCTCATTCTTGCCAAAGATATTTTTGCAAACAATTTGAACAAACCAGCAACCTGCCCCACAATCATATTTGCCGCTAAATATTCAGTGGCTCAGTGCATACGATTTCGTTAGCTGATTGAAATCAGCATTTAATTTCAACAATAACATTTGCAAGGAGAGTCATTTATGAAGCTATTTAAAACCCTTTCGGCGCTGTGCATGGCAGCTATTTTGGCGATGGCAGTTTCTGCCTGTGCTCCAACGGCAAAATCAGAGGGGACTGGCGGTTATATTGACGATACGGTCATCACTACCAAGGTGAAGTCAGCACTGCTGGCGGATAAAACCATCAAATCCACCGAGATTAGCGTCGAGACCTTTAAAGGCAAGGTTCAGTTAAGCGGTTTCGTCAGCTCTAGCGCCGATGCCAATCGCGCCGTTCAGGTGACTCGCGGCGTGGCAGGGGTTAAATCTGTCGAAAACGATATGCGCATTAAATAACTGAAGAGGGAGGCGCCGAACAGCGCCTCCTTTACTGCTGGCTTAGAAGCGGTAGCCTGCACCAAACATAAAGACAAATGGGTCCAGACGAGTGTCAATACTCTGATGTTGATCGCCAGCGTCGAAGCGTACCTTGGTTTCGATATTCATCCACCAAAGCGACATGTTCAACATCCAGTGCTCATCCAGGTTGTAATCCAGACCCGCCTGCCCGGCTACGCCCCAGGAATTTTTCAGATCCAGGTTGCTTAAACCCGCATCCTTGCCGTTGTCGTTGAATTTCTCGTCGAAGAACATGGTGTAGTTCACACCGATGCCCAGGTATGGACGCAGCTTGTCTTGCTTGTCGCCAAAGTAGTACTGCGCCATCAGCGTTGGTGGCAGTTGACGAACGGTTGCAATATCCCCGTTGACCGCTGGGCCACCCAGAGAAACTTTATGGCGGAACGGCGTTGCAGCCAGTAACTCGACGCCGATATTGTCCGTCACCATATAGCCAAAAGTCAGACCCAATTGGGTGTTGTTATTGGCGTTGAACGATCCTTGGCCTAAAACGTTGTCCGAACCTGCATTAGGACGAACTGTTGCAGTCCCTGCACGGAACAGGAAATCACCCGCTTGATGCGCGCTTGCTACCATAGGAGCCATCAGAGCCCCTAACACCACCAGAGTTGTCTTTTTCATTATCCATTCCATTTGTGTGGTTTACAGTCCCGATGAATATACCTATTAACAGGTATTTATGATCCCATCGAGATCACATCTTAAGTGTAAAAATTTAAAATCCCACCAAAAACAAAGCCACCTAAGGTGTTAATAAATCGATAATTGATCTGAATCAATAAACGCCTTTTGTTGCAAATATGATGCATGTTTGAATTTCTGTTACCGAAAAAAAGTTGCTAAAAAAAATGCCACTGCGTAATTTCATTATTCCTGTTGGTTTTGGTTGGGCCGGTAAGGAGTCGGTGGCAATCAAGATGAGCGAAATTCAAAATCCCTGCACCAGCTGCGGCGCCTGCTGCGGTTATTTTCGAGTATCATTCTATTGGGCCGAAGCGGAAGATGGCGGCGGCGTGGTACCTATATCCTTAACTGAACCCTTGAGCCCCTTTCTGCGCTGTATGCAAGGGACCAACAGCAAGTCACCACGCTGCACCTCGCTGGTAGGTGAGATTGGTCAGGCGGTGTCCTGTTCGATCTACCCCAATCGCCCCAGCCCCTGCCGCGAATTCGATCAATCCGGGGAAAACGGCCTACGCAATGAAGCCTGCGATCGGGCCCGTGAGCGCTACGGCCTGCCGCCCTTGCCGGTTCCCCTGCCATTATCATTGTCAGAGACCATAATCGCCCAAGAAATCAGCACAGTGCCATTCGCGGGGTGCCACAGCGGCGCGGAACAGGGTACAATCGCCCACTGATTTAACTACGTTCCCGACGCCAAGGAGTCTGCATGCCAAGCATGCCAATTACGGCCAACACGTTGTACCGTGACAGTTTTAACTTTTTCCGTAATCAGGTTGCCAGCATTGTGCTGTTGGCACTGCTGACCGCATTCATTTCTGTGCTGCTTAATCAGGCGTTTAGCCCCGATATTGAGCAGTTGAAGATCCTGACCGCGACGGAAAGTGATCTGGCCTCCAACGCCGGTGCCGGCATGGGGATCCAGGAAATCATTCAGCAAATGACGCCTGAACAGCAGATGGTGCTGTTGAAAGTGTCCGCCGCCGCGACGATTTCCGCTTTAGTGGGTAACGTGCTGCTGGTGGGGGGCATGTTGACGCTGATCCGCCTGGTTTCTGAAGGCCAGCGTACCAGTGCGCTACGGGCTATCGGGATATCTGCCCCGCTATTGCCGCGTTTACTGCTGCTGCTGTTTGTCTGCACCTTGCTGACCCAGCTTGGCCTGACGCTGTTTGTCGTGCCCGGTGTGATCATGGCGATCTCGTTCTCGTTGGCCCCGGTGATTTCCGTAGCCGATGGGAAAGGCATGTTTGCCTCACTGAAACTGAGCTGCAAGCTGGCCTTTGCTAACGCGCGGGTGATCGTACCGGCGATGATGCTGTGGTTGGCGGCCAAACTACTGGTGCTGTTTATGGTCAGCCACTTGTCGGTGTTGACGCCACACGTTGCCAGCATCGTTCTGACTGCATTAAGCAACCTGGTTTCTGCCTTACTGCTGATTTATCTGTTCCGGCTGTATATGCTGCTGCGGGACACAGCGCCCACTTCTGGCGTGTCCTTAGATAAAAGATAAATAGGGTCGGTTGACGTTTAAGGGCACGCTTTTAGCGTGCCCTTTTTATTTACTGTGCTGTGCCCGGTTCGGCCTGTTCCTTACTTTGTATCAGCTTGAGTGCCAGATAAAGGTCGGGCACCAGGATCAGATCCTTATCGCGCCCCACCTGATTGATACGGAACCAGCGCGTTAACTCGGTGCGCCGTCCGGCCAACACCAGCTTAACGTTACGCTGTAACAAGTCACGCTTTAACTCGTCAATGGCCGCCAGCACGCTGATATCCGCATGGGTAAAACTGGCCACCGCATCCACTACCACCCAACGTGGTTGGAACGGCGTACTGTCGACCAGATTGAGGATGCGCCGTTTGAAGTAAGCCACGTTAAAATAGGTCAGCGGGGAGTTAAAGCGGTACATCATCACGCCCTGCACCGCCTTCACCCCGTTGTTGTTGCCCATTGAGTGGATCATGCCTTCCTCATTGACCCCCAGCAGTTGCTCCGTGGGGCGGAACACGGTGCGCAGAAACTGCATCAGGCCAAGCAATACCGCTAAGCCAATTCCGCTGATCACCCCCACCAGCAGCACGCTGACGAAGGTGAAAGCTGCCAGCCTGAACGCCTGGGCATTGCGCTTGCGCAGGATCCAGATGCCGCGAATGTCGATCAACGACCAGGCGGCGTACATCAGCACCACGCCTAATCCGGCTACCGGAATAAATTGCAGCGGAGAAGTCAGGAACAGCAGCACAATGCCGATGACGATGGCGGCAATAATTGATACCAGTTGGCTCTTGCCGCCGTTGGCATCGTTTACCGCCGTACGCGAATCGGCCCCGCTGATGGCAAACCCTTGCGACAGCGCAGAAACAATGTTGACCAGCCCCAGCGCACGGAACTCCGCATCGGCATTGACCTCGTAGCCATTTTTCGCCGCAAAGCTGCGCGCCGTTAGCATCATGCTGACAAAGCTGACCACCGCCAGGTTGAGCGCCGGTATCACCATGTCACGCAGTAAGCCCGGCTGAAAATCCGGCCACTGAACGATAGGCAGCATGCCGCTGAAGCCCCCTACGGTAATAATACCGTGCTGCTGCAAATTAGCCGCCCAGGTGATGAAGGCGACCAGCACGATGGCAAACAACGGCGCAGGCCAGTTAGGCCGCAATTTTTTAACCCCCACCAGCATTGTCAGCGTAAGCAATGAAATGCCCATCGTCGGCCAATCGCTATGCAGAATGTTACCGGGCAAGGCATAAATACGTTCAATCAGCTGCGCCGGTGGCGTACCGAACCCCAGCACTTTGCCGATCTGATCGACAATGATGGTCACCGCTACGCCGTTCAGCAATCCGCTGAGGATCGGGCGCGAAAGCAGGTCTGCCAAGGCCCCGAGCCGGAAGCGGCTGGCCAGCAGACACCAAGCCCCCGTCATGGCGGTCATCATGATGGTGAGCTGCCAGTGCAGTTCCATACTTCCTGCGGCCAGCGGAGTCACCACGGCGGCGATCACCGCACAAGTGGCCGCATCCGGCCCAACAATCAACTGCCGGGACGAGCCAAAAATGGCATAGGCGATCATCGGTAAAATACAGGAGTAAAGCCCGACAACCGGGCTGACACCGGCCAATTCGGCATAGGCGATCGCCACCGGCAAAGCTACTGCTGCGACCGATAACCCCGCTCGAATATCCGGCTTCAACCAACTGCGTTCATATCCTAACAAATGCGTCAAACCGGGCGTCCACGCCCGCAGAGACTTCCACTGCATAGCTATTTTCCAGGGTAAATTATGCGGCTATTATTATGCTTAATATGCGTGGTACACCCAGCGCTTGCAAATAACCGAGGGTAACAATCGTAAGTTTATGCAAATTCTGGCGTTTACAGCAGCAATCTACCGGACGAACACCGATAATCTGCCCTTTAGTGCGATACACAGAGCGCGCCAAATCCGGTATAGTCGCCCGATGAACCTATGATGGATTGATTTATGAAGCAGTTTCTTGATTTTTTACCCCTGATTGTCTTTTTTGCCTTTTATAAGCTTTACGATATCTACGTCGCCTCGGGTGCCTTGATCGTCGCCACCGCCCTGGCATTGGTCTTTACCTGGCTGAAATATCGCAAGGTTGAGAAGATGACGCTGATCACCTTTGCCATGGTCGCCGTATTCGGCACCTTGACTCTGGTGTTTCACAACGACCTGTTTATCAAATGGAAGGTCACTGTCATCTACACCCTGTTCGCCCTGGCGCTGCTGATCAGCCAGCTGATCCTGAAAAAGCCGCTGATCCAACGCATGCTGGGTAAAGAGCTGACCCTGCCGGACAGCGTCTGGAACCACCTTAACATTGCCTGGGCCCTGTTCTTCCTGGCCTGCGGCTTGGCCAATATCTATGTGGCATTCTGGATGCCGCAGGACGTTTGGGTTAACTTCAAGGTATTCGGCCTGACCGTGCTGACGCTGGTCTTCACCCTGTTGAGCGGTATCTATATTTACCGTCATATGCCAGAAGAGCAGAAGAAATAATGACCGAACAACGACCTTTGCCTAGCGGTGAGCTGGTGCTGCGCACGCTGGCCATGCCGGCAGATACCAATGCCAACGGCGATATCTTTGGCGGCTGGCTGATGTCGCAAATGGACATCGGCGGCGCGATCCTGGCCAAAGAGATTGCCGAAGGGCGCGTGGTGACCGTGCGGGTAGACGGCATGACCTTTCTCAAGCCAGTCGCCGTGGGTGACGTGGTGTGCTGCTATGCCAACTGTATCCGCAGTGGCCGCAGCTCCATTACCATTAATGTGGAAGTTTGGGTCAAGAAGGTGTCTTCCGCCCCGATCGGCCAGCGCTACCGTGCAACAGAAGCGGTCTTTACCTATGTAGCGGTAGATGATGGCGGCAGCCCTCGTGCTCTGCCAGACGGTAAGATGAACTTCCGCGTTGGCGAGTAAGCCTACGTCAGATAGCAAAAAGGTCGCAAATGCGACCTTTTTTATTGCTTACTCAACCGTCGAACCTTCCATTTTGAAGACGATGGTCTTCGTCAGGTTCTGCGCGGCTTTGGCTTCATAACGCCATTTACGCATTGCCTGCTTCACTTCACGTTCGAACATATTACGTGGTTCCGCAGACAGAATACGCACGTTTGTGACCCGTCCATCGCTATCGACATCGAACTGAACCTTCACATTGCCTTCAATCTGCAATGCCAGGGCGCGCGGTGGATACATCGGCTTGCCAATACTCAGAGCTTTCGGCCCCAACTCACGGGAAGTTCCCGGCGCGGGTGCTGATGGCGCCTGTTTAACCAGTGCCTTGTCGAACGGCGAAGGTTCACGCGGTTCGCTCTTCTTCACTTCACGCTTGACCGGCTTTTCTACCTTCGGCTTCGGTTTTGGCTTCGGCTTGGGTTTCTCCGGCTCCGGCTTAGGAATGGCTACCGGTACTGGCGGAGGCGGCTCGGGCTCCGGGATCGGTTCTGGCTCAGGCTCAGGCTCAGGTTCTACCTGTGGCTCCGGTTCCGCCGCAGCCGGCGGTGGCGGTTCTGCCAGCGCGGTCATATTCACCATCATGACGCTGATAGGGGCATCTTCCTGCTTCGGCAGCTCCAACACTTCGTTGACGGAAGCGTAGAGCAAGGCGGCCACCAGGGCACTGTGCAAACCAACGGAGAGGACAATTGGCACGGAAATTCGGCGAATAAGGAACATTTTGTTTAGCGGCATAATGATTCTGTTTCCTCTGGTGCGCCAAGTTTAAATGCAAATAGCAATCATATTCAATAACGAAAGACAAACTATCGCTTTAATCGGCATCATTAGGCGCTAAAACCAGCAAACTCATAGGGATATTAACGTTTAATTAGCCTTTTATTGAGCTTTAATACGGATTGTTAACCATGTGTTCCCTCACTCGTCAATCGCAGCACACGCAGCTATCCTCAACGCGGTAATGAATTTTTATCTGGATTGGCATTCCCTTGTCACAGGTTTTGCGCTACTTTGTGATTACCGTTGTATGGCAATGATTTTAAAGGTGAAATATGCTTTATCTGATCTACGCACAAGACGTACCTGGCACGCTGAAACAGCGTATGGCGGTTCGCCCCGCCCATCTGGCTCGCCTGCAGGCACTGCGTGATGAAGGCCGGTTGGTGGTCGCTGGCCCTAACCCGGCTATCGATAGCAACGATCCTGGCCAGGCTGGATTTACCGGTTCTACCGTGATCGCCGAGTTCCCTTCGCTGGAGGCGGCAAAATCCTGGGCAGCACAAGACCCGTACGTGGACGCTGGAGTATACGGCGAAGTCACGGTGAAACCCTTCAAGCAGGTATTTTAAGCAAAAAAAAAGCCAGCACGGAGGTGGCTGGCTAAAAGTGGGTTCTTCGAGGGAATATCTTTATTCGCTAAACATACTCGCCACCCGGAGCGATCGCCATCTATCAGTGTGATAGGTCAACCATTGCGAGCCGTATCGTTAAGAACCCACTTTTGCAGATCGGTAAACATCGCTTCCCATTCCTGCTGAGTGATATCCATAAAGCCGAAGAAGCGCAGCATGAAGGCACCCTCGGTGGCCAGGAAGGCCAATCGCGCCTTTCTCCCCGCCTCGGTAGTCAGATCCAAACCTGCTATGCGGCTGCGATACCATTCTCGCGTACTGTCCAGGTGTTCTGGCGTCTGAATTAACGTCGCCATCAACCCGGCCGCCTTGGCGCTGGAAGCCTGATCGGAACTGCGGGTAGCCTGCATATGCGCCTGGACAATGGTTAATGGGTCCGGATCGCTGCCTGCGATATCGTCAAAAACCTGCTCATAAACCTTACCCCAACGGTCAAACATCGCATCGATGAGCGCATCTTTGCTACCAAAGCAATATTGCACTCCCCCCTTGGAGATCCCCATGGCTTTAGCCACCGAATCGATGGTCAACCCTGCCGCACCTTGGGTCGCCACAATCTCTTCTGCGGTATCCAGCACCTTGTCACGATCGATACTCCGTTGACGCCCCATTGAGAAAGCCCCTTTTCAATACGTACGTATGGATTTATATTATAGCAGTATACCACCGGTACTACCGGGTGGTTACCGTAAGGTGACGCAGCCGCGTCATCGGTTTACTAGGATACTCTTTATGCACGCCCAAAACCGCTGGCTGATCCTGGCAATGATCTCCAGTGCGCTATTTTTAATCATTACCGATATGACGGTGCTTTACACCGCGTTGCCGCGCCTGACCCAGGCATTGGATGCCACAGCCTCACAAAAGCTATGGATCGTTAACGCCTACCCGTTGGTGGTTGCTGGCCTGCTGCCCGGCGCTGGCATGTTAAGCGACCGTCTTGGCCACAAGAAAATGTTTATCGCCGGTTTGCCGGTCTTTGCCTTGGCCTCACTGTGCGCCGCGTTCTCCCCCAGTGCCGAGCTGCTCATTGCGTCACGGGCTTTCCTGGCCATCGGGGCTGCGATGATGATGCCAGCCACGCTATCCATTGTGCGCCACGTCTTTACCGATGAGCGTGAACGTGCGCTGGCGATTGGCATCTGGGCCGCCGTGGCCTCCGGCGCCGCCGCACTTGGCCCGGTGGTAGGCGGCGTTCTGCTGTCCTATTTCTGGTGGGGCTCGGTATTTCTGATCAACGTGCCGGTGGTGATGCTGGTTCTGCCGCTGGCGGTCTATCTGATCCCTCGTTGCGGTGGAGACAGTCAACGCCCCTGCGACTTTATCAGTTCGCTACAGATCATGTTCGGCCTGGTGGCGTCGATCTATGCGCTGAAAGAGCTGAGCAAACCCGCGTTCTCCCTGAGTTACTTCGCCATTGCGGCGGCGCTCGGTACGCTGTTCCTGACGCTGTTTGTCCGCCGTCAGCAGCGGTCGCAATACCCCATGATCGATTTCTCACTGTTCCGCAATCGGCTGTTTGCCAGCGGTGTCGGTGTGGCGATCGTTTCAATGATCGCGCTGATAGGGGTCGAGCTGGTGTTAAGCCAGCGGTTACAGTTGGTGCTAGGGATGACGCCGCTGCTGGCCGCGTTGTTTATTTTACCCATTCCAGTAGCCTCGGCTCTGGCTGGCCCGTTGGCTGGGGCCTTGCTACCGCGTTATGGCGAGCGATCCATGTTGGTTGGCGGCTTTATTCTCACCGCCTTAGGCATTGCGGGTGTCGCGCTGTGGTATCAAGGCAACGTCATTATGCAGTTGGTCTGCCTGTTTGTGGTGGGCTTTGGCCTCGGCGGTGCCATCACAGCCGCCTCAACGGCCATTATGCTCAACGCCCCGGAAGACAAGGCGGGCATGGTCGCCGCCATTGAAGACGTCTCGTGGGAGTTGGGTGGCGTGTTAGGCGTCACGCTGCTGGGCGGGTTGATGACGGCGGTCTATAGCCACAGCCTGATATTGCCTGCCAATCTTCCTGCAGGCGATCTCGCATATGACAGCATTGATGAGGCGCTACGGTTAGCCGGAAATATGGGCGCAGACAGCGCAGAAAGGCTGATCCAGCTGGCTAGAGGCGCCTTTGATCAGGCCTTTATTGCCGTGCTGATCGCCGCCGCATTGCTCACCAGCCTGAGCGCCGGTGTGCTAAAATTTGCTTTGCGCAAAAGGGCGCAGGTGTGAACTGAACCCCAAATGTTGGACAAACATCTGACATTTGGAGGTACAGTTCTGATGAAGTATTCACTTCAGTTCAAACTTGACGTTGTCCGGTACTATCTTGCCGGACTCGGCGGTCAAAAACAGACCGCTAAGAAGTTTTCTATTGCCCATGTCCAACTACGCAGATGGATTGCCGCTTATCAGCATCATGGGGAACAGGGGCTGCGGTTAGGACGCAAGCAACATTACACACCTGACTTCAGGCTCTCTGTTGTCGAATTCGCGCTTTTAAATCCGCTCTCTTTAGCGACAGTCGCCGCTAAATTCAATATTCCTTCTTACCTTACTGTGGAACGCTGGATTAAACTCTATCGGGAGAATGGGGCTGAAGCCCTCAACCTGAATAAGCGTAGTCGCCAAATGCGTCAGCATCCCAAAACCCCCCATGCCGATAAATCGCCTGATGAGTTGACCCCCGAAGAGATGCGGGAGGAAATCGAGTTTTTACGTGCGCAGAATGATTACATAAAAAAGTTGAGAGCCTTGATGCAACAGAAGGAAGCCCAGACTCGTCGAAAAGGGCAAAAATAATCAGAGCATTGAGGTCAGAACACCGTTTGGAGGTTTTGCTGTGGGCCGGAAAACTGCCGCGCAGTACGTATTACTATTGTTGTAAAAGCCATCAAGCACCGGATAAGTATGGTGAAACCAAGCAGCAAATAATGGCTGTTTTTAACGAGCATAAAGGCCGTTACGGCTATCGCCGGGTGACCAGTGTTCTTCGAAAGATGGGGGCTGTGCTAAATCATAAAACCGTGCAAAAACTGATGGTTGAGCTGCAATTGAAATCGCCCGTTCGCCGTAAAAAATACCGTTCGTACAAGGGACATGTCGGTAAAGTGGCCCCGAATACCTTGCAGCGCGATTTTACCGCTCTGGAGCCTAACCAAAAGTGGGTGACCGATATCACGGAGTTCCGGGTGGCGGATAAAAAGCTGTATTTATCGCCGGTACTCGACTTGTTTAACGGTGAAATCATTGCCTATGAGATGTCCCGTAAACCTGTGTTCAGTCTGGTAAAAACGATGCTGGATAAGGCGCTCAGTACGCTAAAAACGGAAGAAAAGCCGTTGCTGCACAGTGACCAAGGTTGGCACTATCAGATGGCGGCTTATCAGCATCAGTTGCAGGAAAATGGGATAGAACAGAGCATGTCTCGCAAGGGTAACTGCCTGGATAATGCGGTAATGGAAAACTTCTTTGGCCATCTGAAAGCTGAACTGTATTATTTACAACGCTTTGAGAGTGTGGAACAGCTGTCTGAAGAGATAGACATGTACATAGATTACTACAATAACCATCGTATCAAACAGAAGCTCAAAGGCCTGAGCCCTGTGGAGTACAGAACGCAGGCTTTGATGGTTGCTTAATTTTAAACCGTCCAACTTCTTGGGGTCAGTTCAGTGTAATTTAATCGATGAGGTTAAGTGGGCGCAGCATGCAGCGCCCCTACCCGATTAGCCAATTGATGAATGTAAGCAGCTTGAAAGATGGCGGGTAAATTGGTTTGAACGATTGAATTGATGCTTAGTAGCAACTTTAACCTTATGATAGATGCGGTTAACCTGTTTTGTATGGATATCAATCTAGATAATCGAAACAAATAATCAGGAGAAGATTATTATGGCAACGGCAAAGAAAGCGACCAAGACTCATATCGGCCTGGACACCAAACAATCAGCAAAACTCTCTGAAGCACTGAACGCCCTACTGGCTAACTACCAGGTGCTGTACATGAACGTGCGCGGCTACCATTGGAATATTTCCGGCCCGCACTTCTTTGAACTGCACGTCAAGTTTGAAGAAACCTACAATGACCTGCTGACCAAGGTGGATGAACTGGCAGAGCGTATTCTGACTCTGGGTTCACAGCCTCGCCACGCCTTCAGTGACTATCTGAAAACGGCGGATATCAAGGAAGACACCAATGTCACCGACGATAAAGGCACCCTGCGCGGCTTGCTGGAAGGTTACGCCATTTTGTTGCAACAGCAGCGCGAACTGCTGACGCTGGCCGCAGAGGCCGGTGACGAGGGTACCTCTTCGCTGATGAGCGATTACATCAAAGAGCAGGAAAAACAGGTGTGGATGTTGAACGCCTATCTGGGTAAATAACCCAGGTCCAGCCAATAGCAGAACAGCCCATAACGGGCTGTTCTTGTTTTACCACTCGTAAGCCACAACGAACAATAAGGCTCTGCGGTGTTGATCGTCCAAACGACGGCGAACACGAATGATATGCCGATTACTGCACGACTGGCGCTCTAACCAACGGTGCCTGCGCCGCTGGCTCTGCCGTAACATCCTCCAGCGGCCCACTTCATTTCTACTGCGTCTCATTTTACGTTACCCATCAATGCCAACCGCGGGCATTATATCCCTTTCAACGTACGATCCAAGTCGCCCTTTCACCACATTAGCTCTATCAGAGACGACAAAAAGTACGGTTTTTATTTTCAGCAAGTTCCTTTGGTCAATCATTTTTATGTAACTTAACTACCGAGAAAAGGTTTCACCTTTGTTGTTCTGTGCGTACACTCATTATTGGTGGCTTACCAACGGAAATTTTTGCCTTTATGACAACCTTTTATACCGTAATTAGTTGGCTTTTGGTGTTTGGCTACTGGCTGCTTATCGCCGGGGTCACATTGCGTATTCTGATGAAACGACGCACCGTGCCTTCGGCCATGGCCTGGCTGCTGGTGATCTATATTCTGCCCTTGGTCGGTATCGTCGCTTATTTATCCTTTGGCGAACTGCACCTGGGCAAGCGCCGCGCAGAGAGAGCCAAAGCCATGTGGCCCTCAACCGCTCGCTGGCTGAATGAGCTTAAAGGAAGCAGCCGGATTTTTGCTACCGAGTACAGTGAAGTGGCCCGCCCGCTGTTCCAGCTTTGCCACCACCGCCAAGGGATTGATGGCGTCAAAGGCAACCAGCTTCAGTTGCTGACGACCACCGATTCAACGATGAATGCCCTGGTGCGGGATATCGAACTGGCACGCCATAATATCGAGATGGTGTTTTACATCTGGCAGCCAGGTGGGCTGGTCGATCAGGTCGCCGAATCATTGATGGCCGCCGCACGCCGTGGCGTACATTGCCGTTTGATGCTGGACTCGGCTGGCAGCGTACAGTTCTTCCGCAGCCCTTATCCCAGCATGATGCGTAACGCCGGTATTGAGGTGGTTGAGTCACTCAAGGTGAACCTGTTCCGCGTATTCCTGCGGCGTATGGACCTGAGGCAACATCGCAAAGTGGTGCTGATCGACAATTACATCGCCTACACCGGCAGTATGAATATGGTCGATCCACGCTTCTTCAAGCAAGATGCCGGGGTTGGTCAATGGATCGACCTGATGGCACGCATGGAAGGCCCGGTGGCAACCACGATGGGTATCGTTTACGCCTGTGACTGGGAGATTGAGACCGGCAAACGCATTTTGCCACCGCCACCAGACGTGAATATCATGCCGTTTGAGCAGGAAAGCGGCCACACCATCCAGGTTATTGCCTCTGGCCCGGGATTCCCGGAAGAGATGATCCATCAGGCGCTGTTGACGGCGGTCTATTCCGCGCGTGAGCAGTTGATCATGACCACTCCCTACCTGGTACCAAGCGACGATCTGCTGCATGCCATCTGCACGGCTGCGCTGCGTGGCGTTGACGTCAGCATTATCGTTCCACGCGACAACGATTCAATGATGGTGCGATGGGCCAGCCGTGCCTTCTTCTCAGAGCTGCTGGAAGCGGGCGTGAAGATTTATCAGTTTGAAGGCGGGCTGTTGCACACCAAAAGCGTGTTGGTCGATGGCCAGCTCAGCCTGGTCGGCACGGTCAATCTGGATATGCGCAGCCTGTGGCTGAACTTTGAGATCACCCTGGTGATTGACGACAGCGGCTTTGGTGCCGATCTGGCCTGTGTGCAAGATGATTACATCGCCCGCTCGCAACTGCTGGATGCCGAGCAATGGTTGAAGCGCCCGTACTGGCACCGTCTGGTCGAACGCCTGTTTTACTTTTTCAGCCCGTTGCTGTAAAAGCGGCAACGAGCATGGTTTAATAGCCTCAAATCATTTGTTATCAGGATTTTTATATGGACTTGAATAATCGCCTTACCGAAGATGAAACGCTGGAACAAGCCTACGACATCTTCCTTGAGCTGGCAGGCGACAATCTGGATCCCGCGGATATTCTGCTGTTCAATTTACAGTTTGAAGAGCGCGGCGGTGCCGAGCTGTACGATCCGGCAGAAGACTGGCAGGAACACGTGGATTACGATCTGAATCCGGACTTCTTTGCCGAGGTGGTGATCGGCCTGGCGGACAGCGATGGCGAACCTATCAACGATGTCTTTGCCCGCGTGCTGATCTGCCGCGAGAAAGATAACAAGCTGTGCCACATTTTGTGGAAAGAATAAGCCGGTGAACGGTACAAAAAAACCTGCCAAGTGGCAGGTTTTTTATTATTAATCAATACATTACAACGGATCGACTTTCAAGCACGATACCGCATGACGGAAGCTGCCTTCCAGCAATGGGCGAGTTTTAGCGCACTCCGGCCCGGCAATCGGACAACGGGTGCGGAACACACAGCCCGAAGGCGGATTGATCGGTGATGGCAGTTCCCCTTCCAGCAGTTGGATCTGCTTTTCCTTCTCCTTGTCAGGATCCGGCACCGGAACCGCCGACATCAGTGCCTTGGTGTAAGGATGCTGCGGGTTATGATAGACCTCATCATAGGTTCCCAGCTCCACCGCATGGCCCAGATACATCACCAGCACCCGATCGGAAATGTGTTTAACCACCGCCAGATCGTGGGCGATAAAGATTAGCGATAACCCCATCTCACGCTGCAACTGCTGCAGCAGATTCACCACCTGTGCCTGGATAGACACGTCCAGGGCGGAGACCGGCTCATCACAAATCACCAGTTTCGGCTCCAGGATCAAGGCGCGGGCGATGCCAATACGCTGGCACTGCCCGCCGGAGAATTCATGCGGATAACGGTTGATCAGGTTCGGCAACAGGCCCACCTTCAACATCATCGCTTTGACCTTATCCTTCACTTCCTGACGCGGCATTTTCGGATTATAGGTACGCAGCGGTTCGGCGATGATCTCACCGATGGTCATACGCGGGTTCAGCGAGGCCAGCGGATCCTGGAAAATCATCTGAATATCGCTGCGCGTCTTGCGCCAGTCGGCATCGCTCATGCCCAGCAGATCTTTGCCCAACCAGGCAACGCGGCCACTGGTCGCCTTCACCAGGCCGATAATTGCCCGTGCGAAGGTGGATTTACCGCAGCCTGACTCCCCTACCACCCCTAGCGTTTCGCCTTCAAACAGGCGCACGGTGACACCGTCAACCGCCTTCAGGGTTTTCGGTGCCTGCCAGAACCACTGCTTGTCATCATGAATATCGAAGTGAACTTTCAGGTCTGCGACTTCCAGCAGCACTCTTTTATCGGTTGCGGTCATACCAACGCCTCCACCGGCTTGAAACAGGCGCGCAGGCGCCCCTCACCAAACTGCTCCAATGGCGGAGCACTCGCGCACTGCTCCATCGCATGCGGACAACGCGGCTGGAACGGACAGCCTTTCGGCAAACGCAGCAGGTTCGGCGGATTACCGGGGATGGTCATCAACGCTTCACCTTCAGCATCCAGACGCGGCACCGCGTTAAGCAGCCCGATAGAATATGGGTGGCTCGGATGATAAAACACATCGCGGGCGCTACCGTATTCCATGGTGCGGCCAGCATACATCACCAAAACCTTGTTACAGATCCCGGCAACCACGCCCAAATCATGGGTGATCATGATGATCGCCGTATTGAACTCACGCTTCAGTTCGTTAAGCAGCGTCATGATCTGTGCCTGCACGGTAACGTCCAGCGCGGTGGTTGGCTCATCGGCAATCAGCAGTTTTGGCCGACACAGTAACGCCATGGCGATCATCACGCGCTGGCGCATCCCGCCGGAGAACTCATGCGGATACATCCGCATACGCTTACGGGCTTCCGGCATTTTGACCGCATCCAGCATGCGTACCGATTCTTCAAACGCCTCGCTTTTGCTCATTTTTTTATGCAGCATCAGCACTTCCATCAGCTGCTCACCAACCCGCATATAAGGGTTCAATGAAGTCATCGGGTCCTGGAAGATCATCGAGATCTCTTCGGCCCGCAGCTTGTTGAGCTGGCTTTCTGGCAGATTGAGAATTTCACGGCCGTTGAATTTTGCCGAGCCACCGATGCGGCCATTGCTGGCCAGCAGGCCCATCAACGCAAATGCCGTCTGTGACTTGCCGGAACCCGACTCCCCGACGATGCCCAGGGTTTCACCCGCGCGCAGATCGAAATTGAGATCGTTCACCGCGGTAACATCGCCGTCTGGCGTACCGAACGTTACACGCAGATCTTTGACGTCCAGCAGCAGTCCGTCTTGTGGTTGAGAATTAATGCTCATGGTTGCACTCCTTAACGATCTTTCGGGTCGAGGGCATCACGCAGGCCATCGCCGATAAAGTTGAAACAAAACAGAGTGATAACCAGGAAACAGGCTGGGAACAGCAGCAACCACGGTGATACTTCCATTGAGTTGGCGCCATCGCTCAACAATGCGCCCCAACTGCTCAACGGCTCCTGAGTACCTAGCCCCAGGAAGCTGAGGAAGGATTCAAACAGGATCATGCTCGGCACCAGCAGCGAGGCGTATACCACCACCACGCCCAGTACATTTGGCACGATATGCCGCAGGACGATATTGCGAGTCGATACGCCGCACACCAGCGCTGCTTCGATAAACTCTTTACGTTTCAGGCTGAGCGTCTGCCCGCGCACAATACGCGCCATATCCAGCCACGACACCATGCCGATCGCCACAAAGATCAGCAGGATGTTTTGCCCAAAGAAGGTCACCAGCAGGATCACAAAGAACATAAACGGGAAGGAGTTCAGGATCTCCAGCAAACGCATCATCACCGAGTCGGTCTTGCCGCCCAGATAGCCAGAAAGTGAACCGTACAAGGTGCCCAATACCACGGCCACCAGCGCCGCAGCAACCCCCACCATCAGCGAGATACGCCCACCAATGGCCACGCGCACCAGCAGGTCACGCCCTGAGGAATCGGTACCGAAATAGTGCCCGGACTCCAGGTTAGGCGCGGCAGACATCATGGCCCAATCGGTGTCATCATAAGCAAACTGCGACAGCCAGGGGGCACAGATCACAAACAGGGTGATCAGCGCTAACACAAACAGGCTGGTCACCGCCGCACGGTTGTGCATAAAGCGGCGGCGAGCGTCCTGCCAAAGACTGCGCCCTTCAACTTCCAGCTGTTCGCTGAAGTTTTCCAGAGCTTCGCTGTTCTTTTTCGTCAACATCTTGCGTGCTCCAGCTTAGTAACGGATTTTCGGATCGATCACGGCATATAGCACGTCGACGATCGCGTTAAACAGGATGGTCAAGCCGCCGACCAGAATGGTCAGGCTCAACACCAGCGAATAGTCACGGTTCAATGCACCGTTAACGAACAGTTGACCAATTCCTGGCAGGCCGTAAATAGTCTCAATCACCATCGAACCGGTGATAATCCCAACAAACGCTGGCCCCATATACGACAGCACCGGCAGCAGCGCAGGTTTTAATGCGTGACGCAGAATGATGCGGCGCATCGGCAAACCTTTGGCACGGGCGGTACGGATAAAGTTGGAGTGCAGCACCTCAATCATCGAGCCACGGGTGATACGCGCGATGCTGGCGATATAGGCCAAAGACAGCGCCACCATCGGCAGGATCATGAACTTCAGCGCCCCACCGTTCCAGCCTCCACCGGGCAACCACTTCAAGGTAATGGCGAAAATCAGCACCAGTAAAGGGGCCACGACAAAGCTGGGGATCACCACACCGGTCATGGCGAACCCCATCACCGTATAGTCCCACTTGGTATTCTGATTCAACGCGGCAATAACCCCAGCGCTCACCCCCAGCACCACCGCCAGAACAAAAGCGGCAAAACCCAGTTTGGCTGAAACGGGAAACGAAGCCTTGACCAGGTCATTAACCGAATAATCTTTGTATTTGAATGAAGGGCCAAAATCGCCCTGCGACAGCTGCACCAAATAGTGTCCGTATTGTTTCCAGATCGGATCGTTAAGGTGATATTTGGCTTCAATGTTGGCCAACACTTCGGGTGGCAGCGCACGCTCACCGGTAAACGGGCTGCCGGGTGCGAGGCGCATCATAAAGAAAGAGATGGTAATAAGTATAAATAGTGTCGGGATCGCCTCTAACAGGCGACGAAAGATAAATTTAAGCATTGCCCTAGCCCTGTGCTTCAGCCTGATAACGGCTTATTGTCTTGAAATGGGCCGGCGACCTATGCCGCCAGCCCTTGCCGCATCAATGTTTGATGATGTACAGGTTTTTGTCGTAAACGTTATCCAGTGGATCTTTGCCTGAGTAACCACCCACGTAAGGTTTCACCAGGCGAGCATTCACATAGTAATAAAGCGGAACGATGGCAGAGTCTTTATCCAGCTGAACTTCGGCTTTCTGATACAGATCGGCACGCTCTTCTTTGGTTTTCGCCGTCAAGACGTTGCCCATCAGCTTGTCGAATTCTGCGCTCTTATAGTGCGGGGTGTTACTGCTGCTGTCGGACAGCATCATGTTCAGGAAGGAGCTTGGTTCGTTGTAGTCCGCACACCAGCCAGCACGTGACACGTCATAGGTGCCCTGATGGCGTGTATCCAGGAAGGTTTTCCACTCCTGGTTCACCAACTTCACGTCCACGCCCAGGTTTTTCTTCCAGATAGACGCAGCGGCAATGGCCAGTTTCTTGTGCAGATCGGAGGTGTTGTACAACAGTGAGAAGGTCAGCGGTTTACCAGGGCCATAACCGGCTTCGGCCAGCAGCTTCTTGGCTTCTTCGTTACGCTTTTCCTGCGTCCAGCCAAACCATTCTGGCGGGGTCAACTTGGCACCATCGGTGTAAGGAGGAGTAAAGCTGTAAGCTGGCAGGTCGCCCTGGTTCTTCACCTTGTTGACGATGATATCGCGATCCATCCCCAGCTTCAGCGCTTCACGTACGCGAGCATCGGTGAACGGGGCTTTCTGGTTGTTGATTTCGTAGTAATAAGTACACAGGTAAGGATCGACGTGCACTTCGTTCGGGATCTCTTTCTTCAGCTTCTGGAACAGTTCGATCGGCATGTTGTTATAGGTCATGTCGATTTCGCCGGTGCGATAGCGGTTGACGTCGGTGACTTCTGACGCGATCGGCAAGAAGGTGACTTTATTAATGACGGTTTTGGCGTTATCCCAGTATTGCGGGTTACGTTCCAGCACGATACGTTCGTTAACTACCCAGTCTTTCAGCTTGTACGCGCCGTTGCTGACGTAGTTCTGTGGCAAGGTCCACTTCTCACCAAACTTCTCTACCGCTTCTTTATTCACCGGCTTCATGGCGTAGTGCGGAGTCATTTCTACCAGATACGGCACCGGCTCGGTCAGCGTTACCTGGAAGGTATGATCGTCGATGGCCTTGACGCCCAACGTCGATTTGTCTTTCTTACCCGCGATGATGTCATCCACGTTTTCTACATGAGCATATTGCAGATAGCTGGCATAAGGTGAGGCGGTTTTCGGGTCAACCAAACGCTGCCAGCTATACACGAAATCTTGTGCCGTTACCGGCTCACCGTTCGACCATTTGGCGTCTTTACGCAGATGGAAGGTCCACACTTTAAAATCTTTGTTATCCCAGCTTTCTGCGACACCCGGCACCACTGAACCGTCCAGGCTGTTATTTGCCAGACCTTCAATCAGATCGCGAGTGACGTTGTTTTCAGGCACGCCTTCGATCTTGTGCGGGTCAAGGGATTGTACTTCGGAACCGTTGTTCTTGACGATTTCCTGCTTGTCTGCCAGCTGAACGCCCGCTGGCACATCGGCCGCAAAAGCAGTTCCTGCCACCGTCAAGCCTAGCGCCGCAATAATGCCTGCTGCCAGCAGGGACTTCTTCGTGATGTTGGTCATGTGGTTAAACTCCAGTTTTTATTATCACAACTCCGTCGTGGGAGCTGCGTTGCCCGTTAACCGGGGGTTGCTTTGGCTGGACGTTGTGGAACGAAACGACGCTGCCTTTCCTGTGTATTACCGGCTGCTATCACCGCCGGTAACACCCTTCATTACTGTTTGATGATGTAAAAGTTTTTCAGATCGATATAGTCTTGCGGATCTTTGCCGGTGAAACCGCCAACCGTAGGTTTGACCAGCCGCGCACTGACCCGATAATAAACCGGGACCAACGCAGAATCTTTGTCCAGCAAGGTCTCCGCCTGCTGATAAATGGCCCCTCGTGCAGCGGCGTCCGGTGCTTGCAGGGTGCTGGCCATCAGCGCATCGAACGCCGAGCTTTTATAGAAGAAGGTGTTATTGCTGCTGTTGGAAAGCAGCATATTCAGAAACGCGCTCGGTTCGTTGTAATCGCCGCACCAGGTGGCACGGGCCACATCAAACTGCCCTTCATGGCGGCTCTGCAGCGAGGTTTTCCATTCCTGATTTTGCAATGTGACCTGTGCGCCGAGGTTCTTCTTCCACATTGAGGCAGCAGCGATGGCCTGCTGTTTATTTTGATCGGAGGTGTTGTACAACAAGGTAAACTTGAGCGGTTTCTCAGCGGTGAACCCGGCCTGCGCCAGCAGTTTCTTCGCTTCTTCGTTGCGTTTTTCCTGCGTCCACCCAGCCCATTCTGGCTGGCTGAAGTTGCCCCCCTCGGTAAAGGTTGGCGTAAAGCTGTAGGCCGGGATTTGGCCCTGGCCCATGATCTTGTTGGCAATAATGTCGCGATCCAGCGTCAACTTGACTGCCGCACGTACGCGCTCGTCGGTAAACGGCGCACGCTGATTGTTGATCTCGTAATAGAAGGTGCACAGGTAAGGGTTAACGTGCAACTGTTCCGGGATCTCACGCTTCATTTTGGCATACAGATTCGGCGGGATGGCACTATTGGTAATATCGATTTCACCGCTGCGGTAGCGGTTAATATCGCTGACTTCTGAAGACAACGGCAGGAACGTGGCCTGCTCGATTACCGTCTTGCTGTTATTCCAGTAGCTCGGGCTGCGTTCGAGCATGATGTGTTCATTGACGACCCACTCGGATAAGCGATATGCCCCGTTGCCCACGTAGTTTTGTGGCAGTGTCCACTTATCGCCAAATTTCTCAACCACGGACTGTTTCACCGGTTTCATTGAGGTATGGGACAGCATGCTGACAAAATAGGGCACCGGCTCGCTGAGCGTCACCCTCAACGTTTTATCATCAATGGCGCTTACGCCAAGCGATTCAGGCGGTTTTTTACCGGCAAGAATAGCGTCAATATTCTCAATTCGGGCGTATTGCAGATAGCTGGCATAAGGGGAACCGGTCTTGGGATCCGCCAGCCGCTGCCAGCTGTATACGAAATCCTGTGCGGTCACCGGAGAGCCATCACTCCATACCGCCCCTGGACGCAGGTGGAAGGTCCACGTCTGGTAATCGGTATTTTCCCAGTTTTCCGCCACTGCAGGGGCCAGATGACCATTGGCATCGGTGCTGACCAACCCTTCAAGCAGGTTGAGGATAATATTGCTTTCAGGCGTTCCTTCGACCTTATGCGGATCCAATGAAGCGACTTCTGAACCGTTGTTGATCACCATGCGCTGCAGTGGTGCCAATTGCACCCCGGCCGGAACCTCAACGGCCTGCAGGTTTTGGCTGGCGCTCATCCCCAACACGGCGGCGGTGATAACGGCCAACGGTTGATGCTTCGTGGTTTGCGGCATACTACAGGCTCCTTTTCACGGCTAAGCAATAATTGTGAAATAGTTATCAAGCGGGCTAAATATACGGATACCAGCAAAAATCATTCCTACTTGGCGCGCCAAAGATAAGATTTTTCTTTCCAACGAGTTGCTCGGAAATTAGCAGAAGCAAAAATTCATAGCTAATAATTTTTACAGAAATGTTAAGCATTTCTCTTTTATTATCCCATGGCCCTACAGACACCTAGCCTTCCCATCTGCCCGCAAACCGATTAACACCATGATTTTACTGGATAAATAACAGCTTCATTTTTAACCTTTTCTTCACGGATGAAAAAAACCACTCAAAAGAAACATTCAGTTAACAAAAATGCCGTTCAGAGAATAAACACCTGCCTATCCGTGGTTAATCACTAATAACACCTGTGTGAAACGGAGACAAGCCCTACAGAATGATGTGATTAAATTAACAACAATTTTACCCATAGGGAGACAAAAACCCCCGTCACGCGGTTTTTAAAAGTGGAGAAAATAACATCTTGGTGCTTTATCAACCGATAAAGTGAGATTTGTGCCACAGGGTGGGGCAATAGAATAAAAAGCAGGCAGGTTATGCACTTTAATAATGCATCAGCTGGGATAATTTGAAAAATTAAAAATTACTTAAGCCGCAAACAGGATTATCCGCGGCTTTATTAAGGTTATAACAACCCAGGAAAAATGGCTTTGATGCCGGTGACAATAAATTCGATCCCCAGCGCCATCAACAACAACCCCATGATACGGGTAATGACGTTGATGCCGGTTTGCCCCAGCAGACGCACCAGCAGCGGAGCTGCCCGGAACAATAGCCAACAACAGAAAGCGAACAAGGCGATTGCCACGGTAAAACCTAACAGGTTCTGCCAGCTGTGGTAACGAGAGCTCCAGACAATGGTGGAACTGATAGCACCCGGCCCGGCCATCAGCGGCAGAGCCAAGGGAACAACCCCGATGCTTTCACGGATCGCGCTCTCTGACTTTTCCTGCTTGTTCTGTTTGTCTTCACCCAGCTTGCCGCTGATCATCGACATGGCGATGGTCACCACCAGAATGCCGCCAGCAATACGGAAAGAATCGATGGAGATACCAAACATACGCAATATACCCTCGCCCAGGAACAGCGAGGTCCACAAAATAATCGCCACCGACAGGTTAGCCGTCAGGTTGGTTTTGTTACGCCCGACCTCGGCCTGATAGCTGGTCATACTGATAAACACCGGCAGAATACCTACCGGGTTGACCAGCGCAAACAGGCCGACAAAGAACTTGATGTAGCCGGAAAAATCCAACAGAGATTGGCCCACGAAAAACTCCGCATAAATAGCTGTAAAAAGAGACACTGCCGATGCGCGCTAATGTAATGGAATTGCGCCAGCTAATCCATCCACTCGACCAGCATTTTTCCCTACCTCAACAGAATGTTACAAAACAATTCGCTATTGTTAATGCTTTGTGTGTTGCATGCTGTTATCAAGTATCATCGCGTCATCGTCAAGCACCTTGTTGATAATTACTCTCAACAAACACTAGCTGAAAGGTGTCAGCTTGCGATTTTTATGATGTACATCACAAAATATCTACTCAGGAATAGTTAAGCTCTTAGTCGTAGTCAAAAGGGAGTACGAGGTATGGATACCGATTTCTATCTCGCTTGCCTACTACCAACTTGCACTTGGTAAAGCTCTTTAAGTAAATCAGCAGTATGGGTCGCTAACTGCGGGAAAAGTCTCATGATCTAACAGACGCCTTCCTGACAGATGTCTATACTAGTTCCTCGAACGGCTTATTTACTGAAAGAGTTTAACATTTATCAGGAGAGCATCATGGCTGTAACGAATGTCGCTGAATTGAACGAGCTAGTTGCACGTGTCAAAAAAGCCCAGCGCGAGTATGCCAACTTCTCACAAGAGCAAGTTGATAAGATCTTCCGCGCCGCTGCCCTCGCCGCCGCAGATGCCCGTATTCCTCTGGCTAAAATGGCCGTTGAAGAATCTGGCATGGGTATCGTTGAAGACAAAGTCATCAAAAACCACTTCGCTTCCGAATACATCTATAACGCCTATAAAGACGAAAAGACCTGCGGGATCCTCTCCGAAGACGACACTTTCGGTACCATCACCATTGCAGAGCCAATTGGCCTGATTTGCGGTATCGTGCCAACCACCAACCCAACTTCTACCGCGATCTTCAAAGCGCTGATCAGCCTGAAAACCCGTAACGGCATTATCTTCTCTCCGCACCCACGTGCCAAGAACGCCACCAACAAAGCCGCAGATATCGTGTTGCAGGCTGCCATTGCTGCTGGCGCGCCGAAAGACATCGTCGGTTGGATCGACCAGCCAACGGTGGAACTGTCCAATCAGCTGATGCATCACCCAGACATCAACCTGATCCTGGCAACCGGTGGCCCAGGCATGGTTAAAGCCGCATACAGCTCTGGTAAACCCGCTATCGGTGTTGGTGCCGGTAACACTCCAGTTGTCGTCGATGAAACTGCCGACATCAAACGCGTTGTTGCTTCTATCCTGATGTCAAAAACCTTCGACAGCGGTGTGATCTGTGCGTCTGAACAGTCCGTGATTGTGGTGGATTCCGCATACGATGCAGTGCGCGCACGCTTCGCTTCCCACGGCGGCTACATGCTGCAGGGCAAAGAGCTGAAAGCCGTTCAGGACATCATCCTGAAAAACGGTGGCCTCAACGCCGCTATCGTTGGCCAGTCTGCACCAAAAATCGCTGAAATGGCCGGTATCAAAGTGCCAGCCAACACCAAAATCCTGATTGGTGAAGTGAAACTGGTTGACGAATCTGAGCCGTTTGCTCACGAAAAACTGTCACCTACCCTGGCGATGTACCGGGCCAAAGACTTTGAAGACGCCGTCAGCAAAGCCGAGAAACTGGTCGCCATGGGCGGTATCGGTCACACCTCTTGTCTGTACACCGATCAAGACAACCAGACTGCACGCGTGGAATATTTTGGCGACAAAATGAAAACCGCACGTATTCTGATCAACACCCCGGCTTCTCAGGGGGGTATCGGTGACCTGTACAACTTTAAACTCGCTCCGTCACTGACGTTGGGCTGCGGTTCCTGGGGTGGTAACTCCATCTCTGAAAACGTCGGTCCAAAACATTTGATCAACAAGAAAACTGTAGCGAAGCGAGCAGAAAACATGTTGTGGCACAAACTTCCGAAATCAATCTACTTCCGCCGTGGCTCACTGCCAATCGCGCTGGAAGAAGTGGCTACCGACGGGGCAAAACGTGCCTTCATCGTTACCGACCGCTACCTGTTCAATAACGGCTATGCCGATCAGATCACCAAGGTTCTGAAATCGCACGGTATTGAAACTGAAGTGTTCTTTGAGGTTGAAGCTGACCCAACGCTGAGCATCGTACGTAAAGGTGCCGAGCAGATGAACTCCTTCAAACCAGACGTGATCATCGCGCTGGGTGGTGGTTCACCAATGGACGCCGCGAAAATCATGTGGGTGCTGTACGAACATCCTGAAACCCACTTCGAAGATCTGGCGCTGCGCTTTATGGACATCCGTAAGCGTATCTACAAGTTCCCGAAAATGGGCGTGAAAGCGAAAATGATCGCCGTCACCACCACTTCAGGTACCGGTTCAGAAGTCACGCCGTTTGCGGTAGTAACCGATGACGCCACCGGCCAGAAATACCCACTGGCTGACTATGCTCTGACCCCGGACATGGCGATTGTCGATGCCAACCTGGTGATGAACATGCCTAAATCCCTGTGCGCCTTCGGCGGGCTGGATGCGGTCACTCACGCCCTGGAAGCCTACGTTTCCGTACTGGCTAACGAATATTCCGACGGCCAGGCGCTGCAAGCGCTGAAACTGCTGAAAGAATATCTGCCAGCCAGCTATCACGAAGGGGCGAAAAACCCGGTTGCTCGTGAGCGTGTACACAACGCCGCTACCATCGCCGGTATCGCGTTTGCCAACGCCTTCCTGGGTGTCTGTCACTCAATGGCCCACAAACTGGGTTCTGAGTTCCACATCCCGCACGGCCTGGCTAACGCCATGTTGATCTCTAACGTTATTCGTTATAACGCCAACGACAACCCGACCAAGCAGACCGCCTTCAGCCAGTATGACCGCCCTCAGGCTCGTCGTCGCTACGCGGAAATCGCAGACCACCTCGGCCTGAGCGCTGCCGGTGACCGTACCGCGCAGAAGATCGAAAAACTGCTGAAATGGCTGGACGAAATCAAGGCAGAGCTGGGTATTCCAACCTCGATCCGCGAAGCTGGCGTACAGGAAGCCGACTTCCTGGCCAAGGTCGACAAACTGTCTGAAGATGCGTTCGATGACCAATGTACCGGTGCTAACCCACGTTATCCGCTGATTGCCGAACTCAAGCAAATCTTGATGGATACCTTCTACGGTCGCGAATTCAGCGAAGCGACTGAAGAAGAGGCGGTAGTTGCGGCACCAGTTGCAGCCAAAGCGGAAAAAAAGTCCAAGAAATAACCGTTCTCTGAATGGTCAAAACCCGCCGAAAGGCGGGTTTTTTTATGCGTGAGACAAATTGTTCCCAATGAGCACCACACGATTTTGACAACGATACTACCCTACCCCACAGGTCGGCATTCAAAAACGCCACATAGGCCTTCTGCGGCGCTTCTGGCGCAATATCACTCTGGGGTCTTGATCGCTTCCTTGTAGTGTTTGCGGCATACCGAAACATAGCTTTCGTTACCCCCGATCACCACCTGCTCCCCCATATGCATCGCCTTGCCATCGTCCCCCAGGCGTAGCACCATATTGGCCTTACGCCCGCAATGACAAATGGTCTTCAGTTCGACCAGTTTATCGGCCCAGGCCAGCAGATGATGGCTGCCAACAAACAGTTCCCCAAGAAAATCCGTACGTAAGCCATAACACAGCACAGGAATATCCAGTTGGTCGACCACCTCGCAAAGTTCTTCAACCTGCTCTTTAGTTAGAAACTGGCTCTCATCCACCAGCACGCAATGTACGGGCTGCTGCTGATGCTCCTGATTAATCATGGCATACAGCTGAGTGGCGTTATTATAAAGCTGTGCCTGCGACGACAACCCAATCCGCGAACTCACTTTGCCCACGCCGAAGCGGTGGTCGATTTCCGCGGTGAACACCAGCGTGCGCATACCACGTTCTTGATAATTATATGAAGATTGTAACAGTGCCGTCGATTTCCCCGCGTTCATAGCGGAATAATAAAAATAAAGCTGAGCCATGTGGCCGCGACTCCAATGGTTTAAAATATATACCCTAAGACTTTCTGGTCGTAGCTGAGCCCCCCGCTGACTCATCATCTGGTCTAGCTGGCGCGCTTCACTGCGCCCTTGCCAATAAGGGAGAATATATTCGCCCCCGGTTGATGAGTCTGTTGCGGTTAACAACGCTGCGGCCTGAAAGACGACGGGTATATACTGTCGGAAGGTGCAGGTTGACAGTGTAGCATAGACCCTGGTCAGACTCAGCAAGCGGGCTGACATTATCTTGACCTAAGAAAATAGCCATAAGCCAAGTTTCATGTGAAACATTTTACACGCGCAACGGACACTTTTACATCTATTTACAGATTACTGTGGTTTATCAAGCACAATTAATTTTTGTTAATGATTAACTAAATTCATTAATGCTCAAACGGATATGTCCTGCCAGCGAGCAAACAGCCTGCCCAGCCCCTCCCGCCAACAATGCAATTAAATGTGTTTTGAGCGATGACTACCCGGTTAATTGGAACGCTTAACAACTTACTCTCTCCTGTCAGGCTGTTTTCCGCTATACCCCCATTCTTTACAGTACTAGTCCTTTTGGGGAAGTGATTATGGACACAAATCCTTCCCGATACTGTTATAGAGCATAATTATGACGAGAGGACCAAAATGACTTTAAGCTCGGCGATTATGCCATCCGGTTGGACAATTTGGCATAAAAACCAGGGGGGATTAAAGCCTGATCCCCCTATGTTATTAGTCGGACAGTTCTCAATATCGGTTTTTTAAAGATAAATTTAGTCACTCTTTCAATTTGGCTATTGCAGAAAAGAAAGGAGCACTCTATTATTATCGTCACGCCCCCCACCAATATAATTTGAGAGCTAGAACAATGAGCGAAGCATTGAAGATTTTGAACAACATCCGTACTCTACGTGCACAGGCAAGAGAATGCAGCCTGGAAACACTGGAAGAGATGCTGGAGAAGCTGGAAGTTGTTGTTAACGAACGCCGCGAAGAAGACAGCCAGGCTCAAGCAGAAATTGAAGAGCGCACTCGTAAACTGCAACAATACCGCGAAATGCTGATTGCAGACGGTATTGATCCAAACGAACTGCTGCAAACTATGGCTGCTACCAAAGCCGCTGGTAAAGCAAAGCGTGCTGCACGCCCAGCTAAATACCAGTATAAAGACGAAAACGGCGAAATGAAAACCTGGACTGGCCAGGGCCGTACTCCAGCCGTGATTAAAAAAGCTATCGAAGAGCAAGGCAAATCTCTGGACGATTTCCTGCTGTAATAGCATTTTAGTTACCTTCAAAAGGCTCCCTATGGGAGCCTTTTTGCTTTGCAGCCACGGTAATCCCCCTGACCTTCACACGCGTTATTCCGGTTGACTAGCAAAATTCTCATGTACAGGAAAAGAAAAAGGGGCTAAAGCCCCTTTATTCTACCCTTCTATCGTTCGGTTACTGAACGTTATAAAACGCCCGATACCAATCAACAAACCGTTTAACCCCTTCATCAACGCTAGTCTCAGGTTTAAACGCGATAGTCTGGTACAGCTCCTCGGTATCCGCGCTGGTATCCAAAACGTCACCAGGCTGCATCGGCAGCATATTTTTGCGCGCCGTGATACCTAACGCAGCCTCCAGGGCATGAATATATTCCATTAACTTAATAGGGCTACTATTGCCGATATTATAGACATGGTAAGGCGCAGAACTGCTGGCTGGAGACCCTTGTTCCACCGTCCAATTGGCATTGGGTTGAGGAACAATGGCCTGCAAGCGCACTACCGCCTCGGCAATATCATCAATGTAAGTAAAATCACGATGCATCTCACCGTGGTTATATACATCAATGCTCTCACCGGCCAATATCGCCTTGGTGAATTTAAACAGCGCCATGTCAGGACGCCCCCAAGGGCCATATACGGTGAAAAAGCGCAGGCCAGTGGTTGGCAGACCATATAAATGCGAATAGCTGTGCGACATAAGCTCATTGGCTTTTTTCGTCGCAGCATACAGGGATATTGGGTGATCGACAGAGTCATCCGTCGAAAACGGTAGCTTGCGATTCAGGCCATAAACCGAGCTGGAGGACGCGTACAGCAAATGCCCAACCTTATTATGCCGACACCCTTCAAGAATGTTCAAATGGCCAATCAGGTTGGAATCCGCATAAGCCAAGGGGTGATCCAGCGAATAACGCACCCCGGCCTGGGCGCCGAGGTGAATGACCCGCTCAAACTGATGTTCAGCGAACAGCTCGGCAATTCCATTGCGATCGGCCAAATCCAGTTTGATAAACTGAAATGCTGGCTGATTAGCCAGCATGTCAAGCCGTGCCTGTTTCAGGCTGACAGCGTAATAATCATTCAGGTTGTCGATACCGACAACCTGATGCCCCATGGCTAGCAGGCGCTCCGTTACGTGATAACCAATAAACCCTGCAGCGCCTGTAACCAGGAATTTCATGCTCACCTCTTAGATGACCGGCTTAATCGATGCGCCACGACCAATACCATAATAAGTAAAGCCGCGAGCTTGCAGACGTTCTGGATCAAACAGGTTACGGCCATCAAAAATGACGGGTTGCTTCAAGGCTGCCTTAATCGCATCAAAATCAGGAGCGCGGAAATTCTGCCATTCGGTACAGATCACCAACGCATCGGCTCCCTGCAACGCCGCTTCTTTGGTTCCCATCAGTTTCAGATCGGCACGTTGCCCATAGATTCGCTGCGCTTCTGCCATGGCTTCCGGGTCATAGGCTTGCACGCTGGCGCCTAACTCCCACAAGGTTTCCATCAGCACGCGGCTGGAAGCCTCACGCATATCGTCGGTATTAGGTTTAAACGCCAAGCCCCACAACGCGAAGGTTTTCCCTTTTATATCATCAGCAAAATGATGCTTGATGAACTGGGTCAGCTTATATTTCTGCTGGTTGTTCACCTGCTCTACCGCCTGCAACAGTTTCGGTTGATAACCGATATGCTCTGCGGTGCGGATTAACGCCTGAACGTCTTTCGGGAAGCAGGAGCCGCCGTAGCCACAGCCTGGATAAATGAAGTGATAGCCAATACGTGAATCCGAACCGATCCCCTGACGCACTTTTTCAATGTCCGCACCCAGCATCTCTGCCAGATTGGAGATTTCGTTCATAAAGCTGATTTTGGTCGCCAGCATGCAGTTGGCGGCATATTTGGTCAGTTCTGCGCTGCGGATATCCATCAGGATCATGCGGTCATGATTACGGTTGAACGGCTCATAGAGCTCACGCAACGGCTCAATGACGTCTTTGTTGTCGGTGCCCAGCACGATACGCTCAGGGCGCATACAATCGGCAACAGCTGCCCCTTCCTTGAGGAACTCTGGGTTGGAGACGACATCAAACGCCAAGTCGCTGCCGCGCTTGCGCAGCGTTTCGGTCATCACTTCACGAACTTTATCAGCGGTACCTACTGGTACGGTTGACTTATCGATCACCACTTTGCGGTCTGTCATATGTTCGGCGATGGTGCGTGCCACAGCGGTGACATATTTCAGATCGGCAGAACCATCTTCGTCCGGTGGCGTTCCCACGGCGATAAACTGGATAGCGCCATGAGCAACACCGGCTTTTGCATCGGTAGTGAAATGTAGACGACCGGCTTCATAGTTTTGCTGTACCAACGAGGTCAGGCCCGGTTCAAAGATCGGAATATTGCCTTTTTTGAGGTTTTCGACCTTCTGTTCATCGATGTCGATACACATGACATCATGACCCACGTCAGCCAACACGGCTGCCTGTACCAGGCCAACATAGCCAATACCGAAAACGGTTACTTTCATCGGGAAGTCCTAATTTTCAAATTTAACAAAAAGTTATCAAGCTACTTCTGTTTGTCCGCCGCCCTAGGCCGCAGCCAAACCAACAATTCTTTACCCGTGTTGGGTGGTCTTTTCGTCTCGACACGCTATGGGTCAAAGAGCTCACCAACGAGCTTATCACCCGCAAATGGCTACTGAAGTCCTGACGATCTTTCTAAGTAGCTCTCTTTTCGCTCTCAAATTGCGCACTTACTCCGCCATACGAAAAACCCGCAAAGTATACCAGCTTAAATCCGCTGAGTATTACCCCAAGCTCAAATAGCAATAAATTAAGACAACTACCTATGGAAACGACGTTAATGGAGAATAGGCAGAGGCAATTGCTGGAGTTCCATTGATGATTTATTCAGCACTCAGCATCAGACGTAACCGACCGCCGCTCCCCCAGACTTGGCACTGCCAGGCATCACAGCGTTGGCTTATTTGATTCATGTAAGTGGTGCCAAGCGTGCCCAAGGGGACGCCATTACTTAATTGAATCAGGTTATCCCCTGTATTTACATTGGCATGCAAACCGGCAGAGGCCAGCACCAGATTCTTATATTCGGCATGATAATAGCCCACCAACAGCGGAAATTGGCCTTCCAACTTGCCTTGGCGCAATAATTGGTTAACTTGTTTTAACAATGCAGACATTTGCGGCAGGCGATGCTGTTGATTGGCTAAATGATCTTGTAGTAAACCGTTGAATAAAGCACGCAACAGCAAGGCAGCCATCACGCCATTATCTCCCGCACGGGTGACATCCAGGCAATAAAACGCCAGGTCTTTATCCGATAGCGCCGCGATATCCAGCACCAACCCCGGATTTTCGCTGGTGGTTAATTGCCGATAATTAATACGGCAACCGGCAATAGACTGCTGCACGGGTGGCTGTAACTGCTTGAGTAATCTCACGGCCTCGGAGGGGTTTTGGCTTAATGCCTGCCAATCCTGAAACATCTCAGCCTCTTCGATCGCCTGCGAAGTAAACATATTAGGATAGAGGCAAGCCAGTACCGCTTCGCGCAGCCGATTGAGATCGCTCAACGGTTTCAGCAGCACATCCTGAACGCCGAGCCGCAGCACCTTGGCGATATCCGCCATTTTATCGGTCGCCGAGATCACCAATACCGGGATCTTTATCCCTTGCAAGCGCAGATGCTCAACAAACTCGATGCCGTCCATTTCCGGCATGGCGAGATCGCACAGGATGAGATCGGGAGCGAACTCTTCAACCGCACTCAACGCCACAAGGCCATTGGCCGCCTCGCTGGTTTGTGCTCCCAAGGATGCAAGATAACCTACAAGCACAGAACGGAAAACCTGTTCGTCCTCAACGATTAAGATGCGCTTGCTTATCAGTGGTAATGCCATCGACCCAGCCTCTTCCCTTTTGATGTTGTAATAGTGGCTCATAATGAGCACTTGTGCCTGTCGAAAACACGCCCAATAGCATCATTCCACCCTAACAAATGGTAATCATTTATTTTTTATCAATGGTGCCAAAACATCTATCTGTTTTTCGACTGCCAAGCGGCCCGCCTCTATCGCCTCGCTGGCGCGATGGAAATCCAGGGTAGATATCTGTGGGCAATACGGCTGGATCAGTACGTCCGGCGGGTCACTGGCCATACGGGTTCGCTTCACTCGATTCTCCAGCATCTGAATCGAGGTGCTCATGATTTCCATCGCCGTGGGGGTGAAGGTGGTTTTCTTCAGCATCATTTTATTCATGCGTTCCCGCAGGCGGTCGCGCCAGTTATTGGCATCGCTAATGCTTGTTTCACTCTGCTCGCCAGCATCATTGCGTACCGAAAACAGATCCTGCTGCATCAGGTGCGCGTCATGTTGCAAATCCACGGCAATCACGATGTCTGCCCCCATCGCCCTAGCCAATGAAATAGGAACCGGGTTGACCAAGGCACCATCCACCAACCAATATCCGTCAAACCAGACCGGTGCCAACAAACCCGGCATGCTGCAGGAGGCACGAATGGCCTGGTGGATATCCCCTTTGGTCATCCACAGCTCACGGCCGGTACTGAGGTTGGTGGTCACCGCACCGAATTTCAATGAGCAGTCGGTAAAGTCGTTAATTTTCAGTATTTGGCCAACGACGTTAAATACGCGTTCACCGCGTAATAAACCACCGCGCTGCCAGGACAGATCCATCAGTCTGATTACGTCCCAGTAGCTGAATGATCGTACCCACTTCTCCATCGCTGGCAACCGATGGCTGGCAAACGCCTCCCCAACCAGTGCTCCCACGGAACATCCTGCAACAATATCGGCTTCGATACCTAGCTTACGCAGTGCGTTAATCACGCCGATATGCGCCCACCCCTTGGCGGCACCGGCCCCTAATGCCAACCCGATTTTAACTTTCCGCATGCTTTGCCTATCCTTTGCTCGGTGAATTCACTCAACCCAATCGCAGGGTACATTGTCATCAACGAATGATGTTAGGTAACATATGCGTTAAATTGATTTTAGCCGCGGCTATACATCGTGCGAGCTAACTACTGAGAGGCGTTATTTTGACTGAGCTATGCCCCTGCGGCAGCGGGCAGGACTACAGCACTTGCTGTGCGCCCTATATAACAGGTACTCAATACGCTATGTCGCCGGGCATATTAATGCGTTCGAGATATTCCGCCTATGTAAAACGGGATGTGGATTATCTAATTGCGACCTGGCACCCAGACTGCAACCCCGAAGAGTGGCGCAGCGCCATCAGCAGCAGCTTTGGCGATACCGAATGGCTTGGGCTGACGGTGGTAGCGGAAACCGCTGGCAATAGCGCCGATGAAGGGTTCGTGGAATTCATCGCCCGTTCGCGCGATGGAGAAAGCGAGAGTGCCATGCATGAGCGTTCCCGCTTCCTTCGTCTTGAACAACGCTGGTACTATATCGACGGAACCAAACCTCAACCGGGCAGAAATGCCGTTTGCCCCTGCGGTTCAGGCAAAAAATATAAAAAGTGCTGCGGGCAATAAGCCTGCGGGTTCAGAATCAGACGGAATCGACACACTCATGCCACAGCAAAACGTACAAAGAAAAATTTTACGCACCATCTGCCCCGATGCCAAAGGGCTGATTGCCAAGATCACCAACATTTGTTACAAGCACGAATTGAACATTGTGCAGAACAATGAGTTTGTCGATCACCTCACCGGTCGTTTCTTTATGCGTACCGAGCTGGAAGGGATCTTCAATGATACGACGCTGTTGGCCGATCTGGACGGCGCGTTACCAGAGGGTTCGGAGCGCGAACTGCACAGCGCAGGCCGTCGCCGTATTGTGGTGCTGGTCACCAAAGAAGCCCACTGCCTGGGCGATCTGCTGATGAAAAGCGCCTATGGTGGCCTGGACGTTGAGATTGCCGCCGTCATTGGCAACCACACCACGTTGCAGACGCTGGTTGAACGCTTTGACATTCCGTTCCATCTGGTCAGCCACGAAGGGCTGACGCGTGAGCAACATGATCAACAGATGATCGCGCAGATCGACCAATATCAGCCTGATTACGTAGTCTTGGCCAAGTATATGCGCGTGCTGACCCCGGCTTTCGTTCAGCATTACCCGAACCAGGTGATCAATATTCACCATTCGTTCCTGCCAGCCTTTATCGGTGCACGCCCTTATCACCAGGCTTATGAGCGTGGCGTGAAGATCATCGGGGCAACGGCGCACTACGTGAACGACAGCCTGGATGAAGGCCCAATCATTATGCAGGACGTTATTCATGTCGATCACACCTATTCGGCAGAAGATATGATGCGTGCCGGGCGTGACGTGGAGAAAAACGTGCTTAGCCGCGCACTGTATCGTGTACTGGCTCAACGCGTGTTCGTCTACGGTAACCGCACGGTGATCCTGTAATTGGTTAACAAAGCGGTGTCTTTCGTTCACGGAAGCACCGCTGAGAATAAAAAAGCGACAAACAATTCATTTTCTGCATTTCAATGCTTTACACAAGCGCTTCATTTGATATGATGCGCCCCGCTTACCGAGACAGACGTTTCGCAAGCAAAGGAAAGAGTTTCAGTTCTACCAGAAAGGGTTTGCCAACTTTCTGTTAAAAATTAGCAACCATGAATATCATGGTGGGGTTCCCGAGCGGCCAAAGGGAGCAGACTGTAAATCTGCCGTCACAGACTTCGAAGGTTCGAATCCTTCCCCCACCACCATTATTTTATGGCAATGAGCAAACAGAGAAATCTGAAGCCTCATGAATCACTCAAAGTAAAGTTGTTTCAGTAGTACCAGAGAGAATTTGCCAACTTTCTGTTCAAAATTAGCAACCATGAATACCATGGTGGGGTTCCCGAGCGGCCAAAGGGAGCAGACTGTAAATCTGCCGTCACAGACTTCGAAGGTTCGAATCCTTCCCCCACCACCATCTCTTTATATACCTCCCCAGTTTTAAATCATCATCTCATTACCATACAGCCCTGAGCAGGGAAGGATGAGAAGCTTCGACCAAGGTTCGAGTCCACGCAGTGGACAACGCGCTTGCGCGGTCATCCTCCCCACCACCATCTCTTATATACCTCCCCAGTTTTAAATCATCATCTCATTCCCATACAGCACTGAGCAGGGGAGGATGAGAAGCTTCGACCAAGGTTCGAGTCCACGCAGTGGACAACGCGCTTGCGCGGTCATCCTCCCCACCACCATCCTTGTATACCCCTCACAGACTAAATATTTCCGTCAAATCATCATGTACCACCGAACCAAATAGCTGCTCCTTATTGTGCTACAGGTGGAAGTCATGCAGAACGCCGACACGCCGTAAACCCGTCCCTGGGGGCTCGCAATCGCGCATCCATGCGCTCAACGGTCGGCTAACCTGCAATGACTCCCACCTGTCTCAAGCTTGGGTGTAGCGGTATAAAACACTACCTGGTTTCATCCCTACGAAGTCATCCTTCCCACCACCATCGCAATACCAATTCCCCTTGAACTAAACCCTACAATTCGCTATACCACTGGCTTCGTTAAAAGCAGCAAGGGAAAGTCATGCGTAACAACATTTGTATCTTTTGTGGTGCCAGCGAGGGTAATAATCCAGCCTATGTCGAACATGCCCGCCAATTAGGTCATCTGCTTGCCACCCAAGGGCGGCGTCTGGTGTATGGCGGTGGTAAAAAAGGGTTAATGGGTGTGGTAGCGGACGCGGTGCTAGAGGCCGGTGGCGAAGCAATAGGCATCATTCCCCAGCGATTGGTCGAGGCCGAAACGGCACACCGTGGCCTGACCGAATTGGAAATCGTCCCTGACATGCACACCCGTAAAGCGCGGATGGCTGAACTGGCTGACGGCTTTATTGCCCTGCCTGGCGGTATCGGTACGCTGGAAGAGCTGTTCGAAATCTGGACCTGGGGGCAAATCGGTTACCACAGCAAGCCGGTCGGGCTGCTGGATGTTAACGGTTTTTACCACCCGCTAAGCCAGTTTTTACAGCACGTCGCCGATCAAGGCTTTATGCGACATGATTATCTCAAGACCCTGCATATCAGCGATTCTCCGGCAGCCTTAATCCAGCAGTTTGATGACTATCAACCGCAGAATTACGACCGCTGGGCGAAATAATCCCTGGCTACCAGCGGCATACCGCCGCTGGTCCGCGTTACATTTTCGGCCAAACTCTGCTACTATCTGAACACATTTTTTCGGATAAAAACGGCAGCGCTCATGAAGTTTGTTTCTTTTAATATCAATGGACTGCGTGCACGTCCGCATCAGTTGGCAGCAATTATCGAGCAGCATCAGCCGGATGTGATCGGCCTGCAGGAAACCAAAGTCCACGACGATATGTTCCCGCTGGAAGAAGTCAGCCAACACGGCTATCACGTGTTCTATCATGGGCAGAAAGGCCATTACGGCGTGGCGTTGCTGACTAAAGATGAACCTCTTGCCGTACGCCGTGGTTTTCCTACTGATGAAGAAGATGCGCAGCGTCGTATCATCATGGCCGACCTGGCAACGCCACAAGGCATATTGACGGTGATTAATGGTTACTTCCCGCAGGGAGAAAGCCGCGACCACCCGATCAAATTCCCAGCCAAAACCCGCTTTTATCAAGACCTGCAAAATTATCTGCAACAACTGCCGGCAGAGTCGCAGGTATTGATCATGGGCGATATGAACATCAGTCCAACCGATCTGGACATCGGTATTGGTGAAGAGAGCCGCAAACGTTGGCTGCGCACCGGCAAATGCTCCTTCCTGCCGGAAGAGCGTGAGTGGATGGGCCGCCTGCTGGACTGGGGTCTGGTAGATACCTACCGGCATGCCAACCCTGAGCGTAACGATGAGTTCTCGTGGTTTGACTATCGTTCGCGAGGTTTCGATGAAAACCGTGGTCTGCGTATCGATCTACTGTTGGCTAACACCTCATTGGCTGCGCGCTGTACCGCTACCGGCATTGATTATCAGATCCGTGGTATGGAAAAACCCTCAGACCATGCTCCTGTCTGGGCCGAGTTTGCACTGTAATCCCCCTGCCCCGATGCACGTCGGGGCGATATAGAATCCAAGCTATGAAAATCATTGATGTCGTTGCCGCCATTATCGAACAAGACGGCAAGATCCTGCTCGCTCAACGCGATAGCAGCAGCGATCAGGCTGGCCTATGGGAGTTTCCCGGCGGTAAGGTCGAAATGGCTGAGAGCCAGCCCCAGGCGCTCGCCCGTGAACTGAGGGAAGAACTGGGCATTATCGCCAAAGTGGGGAGTTTTGTGGCCAGCAATCAGTGGCCGCAAAAGGAGAGGATTATTCGGCTACATGCTTGGCAGGTTGTCTCCTTTAGCGGGGAATTACAGCTACATTGCCATAGCGCATTTGCTTGGGTTACTCCCGAACAGGCCAGAAACTACCCGCTAGCCCCCGCCGATATTCCCTTGTTGGAAAGCTATATCCGCTTACTATCCGACTAGGGGCAGCCAGTGCCCCTACACACTCTGCAATCACCTCTTGAGGCGGATCCAGATTAACGGATTGGTGCCCGTGACGTTAGGGTCGCGTGCGCACTGCATCATCTCGTCGCCCACTTTCAGCAGCGCACCTTCAGAATAGTTTTGATTCTGATAAATGCAGCAACGGTTGCAGGGCGGCGGCGTTGTCGTGGTACGTGCGGTACCCCATATTTCTGGAGACACCGGTACGACGACATCGACGTTACCGCGATTGGCCAATACGCCGGTGGAAAACAATGCCAAACAACCGATCAACAAGGATATGCGGCTCATTCACTTTTCTCCCGTGCCTTTCCGGCACTTTTTTTACGCTTTTTCGCCCCGGCTGACGGTGCAGGCGACAAGCCACGAAACGCTATACTGGCCCGGCTCTGCTTAGCCTGATAGATCAGCTGTTGCAGCGTGCCTTCCAGCGGTTGCATAAAGTCCTGATAACGGCAGGATTTTTCGCTGATTTGCGTCAACGTAGACTCCCACTGCGCCGTCATATCAGGGCGTGCCGCCAGGTCTGGCAATGAATGGATCAGTGCCCGCCCGGTTTCGCTGGAGTGAATATAGCGCCCTTTCTTGTAGAGGAACGCCCGCTTGAAGAGCAGCTCGATAATGCCTGCGCGCGTTGCCTCTGTCCCTAAACCATCGGTCGCTCGCAGGATTTTCTTTAGCGCTTTATCCTGCACAAAACGCGCAATCCCGGTCATGGCCGACAACAGGCTGGCATCCGTAAAAGGCCGTGGCGGTTGAGTCTGGCGTTCTACCACTTCGCCACGCTCGCACAGTAATTCATCGTCTTTGGCGACAACAGGCAGCGGTGCACCTTCGTTTTCCTCATCACGCTCTTTACTACCCAGCAGAGTGCGCCAGCCCGCTTCGGCCAGGAAACGTGCCTTGGCGATAAACTTGCCGCCAGCGATATCCAGCTCGATGACGCACTTGCGGAACATCGCATCCGGGCAAAACTGCATCAGATACTGCCGGGCCACCAAACTGTAAACGTTTTGTTCATCCTGGCTCAGGCTGGCCTTGCTGGCACGCGCCGTGGGAATAATCGCGTGGTGCGCATCAACCTTTTTATCGTCCCAACAGCGGTTACGGCGTTCACTATCGATTATTTCCTGTGGATAGAGATCCGGCTGATGTACGCTGATGGCGTTCAACACGGCATGACGCCCTGCAAAGTGTTCCTCTGGCAGATAACGGCAGTCAGAACGCGGGTAAGTGATCAGCTTGTGGGTTTCATACAGCCGTTGGCAAACGTCCAACACCTGCTGGGCGCTGAGGTTAAAGCGTTTCGACGCTTCAATCTGCAGCGTTGAAAGGGAAAACGGCAGCGGAGCGGTATCTGATTCCCGTTTATCATTATACGAGGTGACCAGCGCCGGTGCGCCTTCGATGCGTTTAACCACGTGTTCGGCCAACGGCCGGTGCAGTAAACGCCCCTCCTCATCCTGGTAAGGCTCACAAGATTCACTCGGCTGCCACAGGGCGACAAAGCGTTCTTCCTTCGGCGTGACGATATGCGCTTTCACCTCAAAGAAGTCTTTCGAAACGAAGTTTTCGATCTCTTCATCGCGACGCACCACCAGCCCCAGTACCGGCGTCTGTACCCGCCCAACCGACAGCACGCCGTCGTAGCCCGCGTTACGCCCTAGCAGCGTATAAGCCCGGGTCATGTTGATGCCGTAAAGCCAGTCGGCACGCGCACGCGCCAACGCGGAAACGCACAGCGGGATAAAGTCACGGTTATCACGCAGACGCTGTACTGCACGCTCCACCGCCTGTGGGTTGAGATCGTTGATCAGGCAACGCCGCACGTTCTGGCGCTTCTCCTGAGTCAATGCCAGATAATCCAGCACCTCATCCACCAGCAACTGCCCTTCCCGATCCGGGTCACCCGCGTGGATCACTTCGTCGGCTTCTGCCAGCAGCTTTTTGATCGCGTTCAGCTGCTTGCTGACCGAAGGGCGCGGCTGCAACAACCACTTCTGCGGGATTATCGGTAAGTCGGCCAACGACCAGCGCGCGTAACGGCTGTCGTAAGCATCCGGCTGGGCCTGTTCTAACAGGTGCCCAACGCACCAGGTCACCACATCGTTGCTGCCACAGGCAATAAAGCCGTCACCCCGACGATGGGGCTTGGGTAAGACATCAGCAATGGCGCGGGCCAAACTCGGTTTTTCGGCTATAAACAGTCGCATTATTCACCGTTATTCTGGCTATACGTCATCAGGAACTCTCTGACTTGCGCGTAATTACCGCGAAAGATCACACGTTGGGTTTTCTTCTCTAATTGGTAGCGATACATCGGATCGTAATAGTGTTGCAGCAGCGGCACCAGCCATTGTTGATGCGCTTCGCTTTGGCCAGTGAGCCGTTGTACCTGCAGCGCCGATTCGAGACGCAGCGTCAACTGCTGGAACAGTTCCAGCCCCAGGCGGCGGCGGATGGCAAACAGGCCATGGTGCAAATATTCATCATATTGCCGCCAGCCGTCTTGCTCGCCATAGGCTTGCTCAAAGGCAATGCGCATCCGGTCGATATACTCATCTTGCAGGCGTGCCACTCTCACATCAAACGGATCGTCAATCACCACCAGGGCAGCCTGTTGCATACCATTGAACAGCCCTAATGGGAGATTATTCGAACCGATGATCCGGCTTTCATCCTCCAGCACCCAATGGCGGCAGCCACCGTGCTGTTTCTTCAACATGCACGTAGCCAGCTGATTCTCAAAATTGATTTGGGTGGGCTGTTTCACCAGAGTACGGCCAAAAGACGAACCGCGATGATGAGCGATCCCTTCCAGATCGATACCGGCCGCCAATTCATTAATCAGCAGCGTCTTGCCACAACCGGTGTTACCGCCAACGATCAGCATAGGCAACGCAGCGGCGGCCTCAAGCGCACCGAGCAAAAAATTGCGCAGCGCCTTGTAACCGCCTACCACGCGTGGATAGTCAACACCAGCCTCTCTCAGCCACTGTTGCACCAATTGCGAACGTAGACCACCGCGGAAACAGTAGATATAACCTTCTGGCTGCCGGGCACACTGTTCGATCCAGGCCTGCGTGCGCTGCTCACGCAGTTTACCATTGACCAGGCTGTGCCCAAGAGCGATCGCAGCTTGTTGACCATGCTGCTTGTAGCAGGTGCCCACCGCCTGACGTTCACTGTCGCTCATCAACGGCAGATTAACTGAACAGGGGAATGCCCCCTGCGTAAACTCTATCGGCGCGCGCACGTCAATCAGCGGCACATCCTGTAGAAAAAGGCGCTGGTAGTCTTGCGTATCCTGTCGAGTCTGCACCGTTGACACTAGACAACCTCGATCAGTGATTTACCCGCCTGTGCGGCCTGCAATTCACCAATCGCGTTCAGCGTGATGCCATGACGGGCCGCTATCGCCTGCACTTCGGCTTCGGCTTCCGGCAATACCGCCAGCAGTAAACCGCCGGAGGTTTGCGGATCGCACAGCAATTGACGTTGCAGATCGCTCATGGCGCCAACCAGGTGACCATAGCTTTCAAAGTTACGTCCGGTACCGCCCGGTACGCAGCCTTCGCTGATATAACGTTCGACATCCGGTAGTTTCGGCACGCATTCGAACCATACGGTTGCCTGCAGATCGGAACCCTGGCACATCTCGCTAAGGTGGCCAAGCAGGCCAAAGCCGGTAACATCGGTCATCGCCGTTACGCCTGCCACTTCGGCAAAGTCTGCCCCAGGCTTGTTCAACTGGCACATGACCTCAGTAGCCAAGCCTTGGTGTTCGGCCAGCAGTTTGCTTTTCTTTTCTGCGGTGGTCAGTACGCCAATGCCCAGCGGTTTGGTCAGGAATAGCTTGGTGCCTGCCTGCGCCGCACTGTTTTTCTTCACCAGCTCGGTTTTGACGATGCCGGTTACCGCCAAGCCAAAAATCGGCTCTGGGGCATCAATAGAATGGCCACCCGCCAATGCAATCCCCGCCTGCTGGCAAGCATAGCGGCCACCGTCGATCACCTGTTGGGCAACCTCTGCGGGCAGCTTGGCAATCGGCCAGCCAAGAATAGCGATGGCCATGATCGGTTTACCGCCCATCGCATACACGTCGCTGATGGCGTTGGCTGCCGCAATACGGCCAAAATCAAACGGATCGTCGACGATCGGCATAAAGAAATCAGTGGTGCTGATAATGCCCACGCCGTTACCGATGTCATACACTGCGGCATCATCACGCGTTTCATTACCCACCAGCAGATGGGGATCGATAAACTTTTCCTGCTCGCTGTGCAGTATCGTTTCAAGCACTTTGGGTGAGATTTTACAGCCGCAGCCAGCGCCGTGGCTGTACTGGGTCAAACGAATGGCCGGCGATGTCATAGTCCACTCCCTCTGGGTAACAAACGAACGTAAGGATATCACAATGGGATATAGGGTAGCGCTTGCCGAGGGGATTGATAAGAGCAGGTTGGCATTATGCGTGCGACCTGCTCAGAAACAGTACAAAACTGCGGGTTATCGCGCATTCTCGGCGAGCTCCCGCATGGCGGATCAGAAGTAGCGGACGAAAGGCGTACTGTCCGGAGCGACCACTTTAGTGGCACCTTTTAACTGCGGCGTGCCTAGATAGAGGAAACCGACGATCTCGTCCTGCTCGCGGCAGGCGAAGGCTTCGCGCACCAACGGATGCTCTGTCCAGGCACCGCTGCGCCAGATGCCATTAAAGCCCTGCGCCAAAGCCGCCATTTGCATCGCCTGCACCGCGCAACCGGCAGAAACAACCTGCTCCCAGCGCGGCACTTTCGGATTTTCACTGCAATGAGCAACCACCGTGATAATCAATGGCGCACGAAAAGGTGCCTGTTTGGCCTTTTCTACCGCACTCTCATCCAGTTCATCTTGTCTGGCGGCGGCTTGCAGCAATTCACTGAAACGTTGCAGACCCTGATCCTCGATCAGGATAAAACGCCACGGCTGTAACGTACCGTGATCCGGCGCGCGCAGCCCGGCGTTGATGATATTCTGACGCACTTCACCTGCGGGTGCCGGTGCGGTCAGGCGTGACGCAGAACGGCGATTGAGTAAAAGATCCAGAGCATCCATCATTAACTCCTGATAACAATTTTCGTTTAAATCACGTTAACATAGCTCTACATAGAGTTACAGCCTCTGTAATACTGTCTATACCCGTTGCCACTCAGGCTGCAGGGGGATAAATGGCAGATGATTTAAAGCTGACATTTCTTCGGCCGCTCATTAGGATAGCGGAACATTCTAGACTCTTGTTGGAGAGCACATGCGCACATTGGGGCGAATTATTGCTGGTATTTTCAGATGGACATGGCGTCTGCTGAATTTCGTCAGGGAACTTATCCTGAACTTGTTCCTGATTTTCTTGATCCTGGTCGGGGTCGGTATTTATCTTTCACTCCAAGGCAATTCTTCGGCAGTAACACCGCATGGCGCACTGCTGGTCGATCTCAGCGGCGTGGTGGTCGATCAACCTTCGGTGAACAACCGTGTTCGTCAGTGGGGACGCGAACTGTTGGGCGCCTCCAGCAACCGTCTGCAGGAAAACTCACTGTTTGACGTGGTGGATACCATTCGCAAGGCCAAAGAGGATAAAAACATCACCGGTATGGTGTTGCAGCTGAATGATTTTGCCGGGGCGGATCAGCCTTCCCTGCAATACATCGGCAAGGCACTGCGTGAGTTCCGCGACAGTGGTAAACCGATCTTTGCCATCGGCGACAGTTATAACCAAACGCAATACTATCTGGCCAGCTACGCCAACAAGATCTACCTGTCACCTCAGGGTGCCGTCGATCTGCATGGTTTCGCCACCAACAACCTTTATTACAAATCCCTGTTGGAGAAGCTGAAGGTCACCACCAATATTTTCCGCGTGGGCACCTATAAATCGGCCGTAGAACCGCTGATCCGTGATGATATGTCACCGGCTGCGCGGGAAGCCGATAGCCGTTGGGTTGGCGGGCTGTGGCAAAACTATCTGGATACGGTGGCGGCTAACCGTCAACTTACGCCAGATCAGTTGTTCCCAGGCGCAGCAGATATTCTCAGTGGTTTAAAGGCGGCGGGTGGCGACACCGCGCAGTTCGCCCTGAACAGCAAACTGGTCGATGAGCTGGCCTCTCGCACTGCGATAGAAACACAGTTGGTGAAAACCTTCGGTTGGGACAAGCAGAGCAATGATTTCAATGCGGTCAGCATCTACGATTACCAGCCGCAGCCGTCACCGGATCAGGGCGGTGAGATCGCCGTCATCTTTGTCAATGGCGCGATCATGGATGGCCCGCAGACGCCAGGATCGGTCGGTGGCGACACCACGGCCTCACAACTGCGTCAGGCGCGTCTGGATCCGAAAATCAAAGCCGTTATCCTACGCGTCAATAGCCCTGGCGGTAGCGTCAGCGCTTCAGAAGTGATCCGTTCCGAGTTGGCAGCGGTTCGCGCCGCAGGTAAACCCGTAGTGGTTTCCATGGGTGGAATGGCCGCGTCTGGCGGTTACTGGGTGTCGACCCCGGCAGATTACATCATTGCCAGCCCGAGCACCCTCACCGGCTCCATCGGTATCTTCGGTGTGATCAACACCTATGAGAACACCTTGGACAGCGTTGGGGTACATACCGACGGCGTCGCGACGTCACCACTGGCCGACCTGGCCGTGACCAAAGCACTGCCGCCAGAATTCTCACAGATGATGCAGTTGAACATCGAGAACGGTTATAAAAACTTCATCGACCTGGTGGCAACCGCCCGGAAGATGACGCCAGAGCAGGTCGATCAAATTGCTCAAGGTCACGTCTGGATCGGTAGCGACGCCAAGAAAAATGGCCTGATCGACCAACTGGGCGACTTTGACGACGCCGTGAAGAAGGCGGCAGAGCTGGCCAAGCTGCCACAGTGGCAACTCAACTGGTTTATCGATGCCCCTAGTATGACGGATATGCTGCTCAGCCAGTTTGGCGTTTCTATCCACGCCATGCTGCCTGAGGCGATCCAGTCAATGCTGCCAGCCCCGTTGGCATCGGTGGCGCTGGCGGTGAAAGAACAGCCTGGCCTGTTTAATAACCTGAACGATCCGCAGCATCGTTATGCCATATGCCTGACTTGCGGAGAGGTCCGTTAACAAATAAATCTCTAGCCCGGCACCCGCCGGGCTTTTTTTCTCCTGCTATCTCCCTATAATTCAGCCTATCTGACAGCCACAAGATCGAAGCCATGCAAAAGAAATCCATTTACGTCGCCTATACCGGCGGCACTATCGGTATGCAGCGTTCCGAACAGGGATACATCCCGGTTTCCGGCCACCTACAGCGCCAGTTGGCACTGATGCCCGAGTTCCATCGCCCAGAGATGCCGGATTTCACCATTCATGAATATGCCCCGTTGATCGACTCTTCGGATATGACCCCCGAAGACTGGCAGCATATCGCCGACGACATCAAACAGAATTACTCTCGCTATGACGGCTTTGTTATTCTGCACGGCACCGACACCATGGCGTTTACCGCTTCAGCCCTGTCTTTCATGCTGGAGAACCTGGATAAGCCGGTGATCGTCACCGGGTCGCAAATCCCGCTGGCAGAATTGCGCTCCGACGGCCAAACCAATCTGTTGAATGCCCTCTATCTGGCCGCCAATCACCCGGTGAACGAGGTCAGCCTGTTTTTCAACAACAAGCTGTTTCGTGGCAACCGCACCACCAAGGCACATGCCGACGGCTTTGATGCTTTTGCCTCCCCCAATCTGCCCCCCTTGCTGGAAGCAGGTATCCACATACGTCGCCAGACCGGCATCGCCTCTCCGGTGTGCAACGGGGAATTGATCGTGCATAACATCACGCCACAGCCCATCGGCGTGGTGACGATTTATCCGGGAATTTCCGGTGCCGTGGTGCGTAACTTCCTGCTGCAACCGGTCAAAGCCTTGATCCTGCGCTCTTACGGCGTCGGTAACGCGCCGCAAAAGGCCGAACTGGTGGATGAATTGCGTGATGCCTCCGAGCGTGGCATCGTAGTGGTGAACCTGACACAATGCATCTCTGGCCGGGTCAATATGGAGGGCTATGCGACCGGTAATGCCCTGGCTCATGCCGGCGTCATCAGCGGTTTTGATATGACGGTGGAAGCCGCGCTGACCAAGCTGCATTACCTGTTGAGCCAGCCGTTAACCCCAGAAGAGATCCGCAGCCTGATGCAACAAGACCTGCGTGGCGAATTAAGCGCTGCGGGCTAATCCGAAGTGGGAACTCTGATGAAAACTGCTCTGTTGCTGATTGATTTACAAAACGACTTTTGCCCCGGCGGCGCCTTAGGCGTGGCAGAAGGTGATGCCACCATTGAGGTCGCCAATCAGGCTATCGCAGCCAGCCTGGCCCGTAACGAAACGGTGATTGCCAGCCAGGACTGGCACCCGGCGGATCATCGCAGTTTTGCGATTAACTCCAACGCGCAGATTGGTACGCTTGGAGAACTGGAAGGCCTGCCTCAGGTTTGGTGGCCGGAGCACTGCGTTCAGGGTACCCCTGGCGCAGAACTTCATCCTCAGCTTGATAAGCAACCCATCGCAGCGATATTCCGTAAGGGCGAGAACCCGGATATCGATAGCTATAGTGCTTTCTTTGATAATGGCCACCGGGCACAAACGGCGCTCGATGGCTGGCTGAAGGAACGAGGCATCACTCATCTCGCCGTGATGGGGCTGGCCACCGATTATTGCGTCAAGTTCAGCGTGTTAGATGCCTTGCGTTTAGGTTATCAGACCCAGGTCATCATCGATGGCTGCCGCGGTGTCAATTTAAGCCCCGATGACAGCGAGCAGGCGTTGGCAGAAATGCAGTCGGCTGGCGCACAGTTAGTTACACTGTCACAGTTCACTCAACGCTAACGGTTTTTGGGGCTGCTTGACCTCAGCGCCCCATATTCTCTGCCAACCGCTTTATTTTCGACGCTGCTCACATTCTCACCATTCTTCTGCACGCTCACCTTGTCCCCTCCCGTCTCTTTTGCTGTTATGGCTTCTGATGCATAGGCATCAATAAGTTATACGCATCCGGGGCCTACCGAGCCCGGCTTTATTGATACCGCCCCAGGCGGTTCAGGTCGGCCCTGCTGACCAAAGGAGACAACATGGCTTTAACCCGTAAACTGCTACCCTTGCTGGTAGCGGTGCAACTCGGTGTGGCTGGCGTGGGCATGGCTCACGCGGCACCTTATCTCTCTGTCGGCTACTTCAACGGCGGTGGCGACGTAACCGCCGGGCCGGGCGGTGATATCAACCAGCTTGACGTCAGCCAGATCACCCACCTCAACTACTCTTTTGGCCTGATTTATAACGCTGAAAAAGAGGAAACCAACCCGGCACTGAAAGATCCCTCCCGCCTACACCAAATCTATCTCTCCCCTAAAGTCGAAGCAGACTTAAAGCTATTACCCGTATTGCGCCAGCAAAATCCGGCGCTGAAGGTTTTGCTGTCCGTTGGCGGATGGGGAGCTCGTGGGTTCTCCGGCGCGGCAGCCACACCGGAAAGCCGGGCGGTGTTTATTCGTTCGGTGCAGGAGGTGATTGCCAAGTATCAGCTAGATGGTATCGATCTGGATTGGGAATACCCGGTTAACGGTGCCTGGGGATTGGTGGAAAGCCAGCCCACTGACAGAGCCAATTTCACCGCCCTACTGAGCGAACTGCATCAGGCGTTGGGTAAAGAAAAACTGCTGACCATCGCCGTCGGGGCTAACGTCAAAAGTCCGCAGGAATGGGTAGACGTTAAGGCTATCGCGCCCTATCTGAACTACATCAATCTGATGACCTACGACATGGCGTACGGTACCCAGTATTTCAACTCCAATCTCTATGACTCCAAACAATGGCCAACCGTGGCCGCCGCCGACAAGTACAGCGCCGACTTTGTGGTCAACAACTATTTGGCCGCCGGGCTGAAGCCAGCTCAGCTCAATCTGGGGATCGGTTTCTATGGCCGGGTACCTAAACGCGCCACCGAGCCGGGTATTGATTGGGATGTGGCAGATGCGGCCAAGCATCCCGTCACCCAGCCCTATTTCACCACACGTGAAAAAGACGTCTTCAAGTCGCTGGGCGTGGATTTGGATAAAGACAGTTACATCAAGTACAACGATATCGTGAACAAGATGCTGAAAGACCCACAACGGCGCTTCACCGCGCATTGGGATAGCGAGGCTAAGGTGCCCTATCTGATGATGAAGTCATCCGCAGGCAAACCGCTATTCGCGATAAGCTATGAAAACCCGCGCTCGGTAGCCATCAAGGCCGAGTACATCAAGAGCAAAGGATTGGGAGGGGCGATGTTCTGGGAGTATGGCGCGGACGATAACAACCGCCTGGCCCACCAGTTAGCCGAAAGCTTAGGCTTGGGCCAGCAGAAGCAGTAAAACCTTCAGGGCGATGGCAACATCGCCCTGCCAGCAACAGATTACTGCGGCTTCAGCTTGGCCAACGGCTCGGCCATAAACTGCTGCTTCAGCTCCTGTTTGCTTTTCATCACGATTTGCCCGTCGGTGCCAATGCTCATGTGTTGCGGGTCTGCATTGTTCATCGACTGCCACAGCATCACCGCCTGCAAGCTGTGTTCTTTCTGCTCTGGCGTCAGTGCCACACCATCAGGCCATTTGCCCAGTTCCACAGCCAGCACCAGCCGCTGGTAGATTTCCGGCGTCATGGCCGCAATCAGATCTTTTACTTCCATCAGAGCATGTCCTCACCCGGGAATGAATAATTAGCTGAATCGATTTTGTTGATTTAGTTACAGCTTAACCTGCCGTCTGCTCGCCATTCTCGTCGTCGGTGAAATTCAGTGACGCGGAGTTGACACAGTAGCGTTCGCCAGTCGGCTGCGGACCATCGGGGAATACGTGCCCCAAATGCGCGTCGCAGTTACCACAGCGGATCTCGACTCGATGCATATTATGTGAATTATCATCAAGATAACGAATAGCATCGTCCGAAACGGGCTGATAGAAGCTGGGCCAGCCGCAGCCAGAATCAAACTTGCTGGCGGAGAAGAACAGCGGCGCGTTACAGCACAGGCAGTGGTACACGCCCTCACGCTGGTTATGCAGTAATTTACCGCTATAGGGGGCTTCGGTGCCACGCTCTTGCGTCACATAACGTTGGATTTCATTCAGTTCCGTGAGCGGTGTCTTAGGGGTTGTCTCTTTAGCCATTTGTGCTATTCCCGCAATGTGGATAATGTCAACGAAAACAATGAGTAATAATAACAAAAAATTAACAACGCTGCAGGCCTTTTTAGCCTAAACTGTACGGCATAAAGGTTACGCTGCCACCATATGTGACTTCGATCACATATCTTGCACGTGCTGACTTTATACTTGGCGGTTTGCCCCCATATCGATGGGAGGACAAACGTAAATGGAATGTGCGATTTATGTGCAAAACCGGGCCTCTGGTTTGACTTGCAGCAAGAATTGACACGATTCCGCTTGACGCTCGGTAAGGTTTTTGTAATTTTACAACCAACCTTTTATTCACTAACAAATAGCTGGTGGAATATATGACTATCAAAGTAGGTATCAACGGTTTTGGCCGTATCGGTCGCATTGTTTTCCGTGCTGCTCAGGAACGTTCTGACATCGAAATCGTTGCAATCAACGACCTGTTAGACGCAGAGTACATGGCTTACATGCTGAAGTATGACTCTACTCACGGCCGTTTCGACGGTACTGTAGAAGTTAAAGACGGCCACCTGGTTGTTAACGGCAAAACCATCCGTTGTACCTCAGAAAGAGATCCGGCTAACCTGAAGTGGAACGAAGTCAACGTTGACGTCGTTGCTGAAGCAACTGGCCTGTTCCTGACTGACGAAACTGCACGTAAACACATCGCTGCAGGTGCTAAGAAAGTTGTTCTGACTGGCCCATCTAAAGATGACACCCCTATGTTCGTTATGGGCGTGAACCACAAGTCTTACGCTGGCCAAGAAATCGTTTCCAACGCTTCTTGTACCACCAACTGCCTGGCACCACTGGCTAAAGTAATCAACGACAAGTTCGGCATCGTTGAAGCTCTGATGACCACCGTGCATGCGACTACCGCAACTCAGAAAACCGTTGATGGCCCGTCTCACAAAGACTGGCGCGGCGGCCGCGGCGCATCCCAGAACATCATCCCTTCTTCTACCGGTGCTGCTAAAGCTGTAGGTAAAGTCATCCCAGAACTGAACGGCAAACTGACCGGTATGGCGTTCCGCGTTCCTACTCCGAACGTGTCTGTGGTTGACCTGACTGCCCGTCTGGCAAAACCAGCTTCTTACAAAGAAATCTGTGCTGCTATCAAAGCCGCTTCAGAAGGCGAGCTGAAAGGCGTGCTGGGCTATACCGAAGACGAAGTGGTTTCTACCGATTTCAACGGCGAGAAACTGACTTCTGTATTCGATGCTAAAGCCGGTATCGCGCTGAGCGACACCTTTGTGAAACTGGTTTCTTGGTACGATAACGAAACTGGCTACTCAAATAAAGTACTGGACCTGATCGCTCACATCTCCAAGTAATGGCTTGATGCGCAGTTGATTATCAAGGGCGACACTAGTGTCGCCCTTTTTATTTGTTTTTTGCGGCGAAAAGAAGGCAACAACATGAACGAAAAAATCTTCACCCTACCCGTTAGCGAACAAATCACCCCTTTTATCAGCCAACGCCAACTGGACGAACTGCCCGTGGTGGTGGTTTCTCACCCGAAAGTCCGTGCGGCCATTACTCTGCAAGGGGCTCATCTGCTGGCCTGGCAGCCAAGCGGTGATAAACCGGTGCTTTGGCTGAGCAACAATACGCCATTCAAAAACGGCGTGGCGATCCGCGGCGGCGTACCGATCTGCTGGCCTTGGTTTGGCCCGGCAGGTAGCCCATCCCACGGCTTTGCCCGTAATCAGCCGTGGCAGCTTACCGCGCACGATGAAGATGAAAACGGCGTGATCCTGACCTTCACGCTGCAAGATAACGAACAAACCCGCAAATTGTGGCCACATGCTTTCACCCTGATCGCCCGCTTCAAGCTGGGTGAAGAGTGCGAGATGGAGCTGGAATCACACGGTGACTACCAGGCTACCGCCGCTCTGCACAGCTATTTCCAGATCGGCGACATCGACAAGGTGAAAGTTGCCGGTTTGGGCGAGCATTATATCGATAAGGTGGCGAAGGGGATCGAGGAACGTCAGGTTGGCGAGCTGGAGTTTACCGGGCAAACCGATCGCATTTACACGCAGGCCACGCCTTGCAGTCTGATCAAAGACCCGGTATTGCAACGCACCATCGAGGTCAATCATCACTATATGAGTGATGTGATCGCCTGGAACCCAGGCGTCGAGCTTTCCTGCAGCATGGCCGACATGCCAAACGACGGTTACAAAACCATGGTGTGTGTGGAAACCGGGCGCGTAAGCAAGCCGCTGATCGCCTCTGGGGAGCAACCTGCCCGCTTGGCGATGAAAATCCGCAGCATTAAAAATAGCTGATCAAACTGGGGCGAATCATTTCGCCCCTCTTCTCTTCATCCACCGCTCTACAGATGTGCAAAAGGAGCGTTTCCGCCCCTTTTCGATGCACCTAGTGCACCATGGTAGTGCAATCAGCCATTAGAAGGTGTAAGTCACACCCGTCCACAACATGCCGGTATAAGATTTATCAACCATTGGGCTGTCTTTAACTTCGCTGTCCAGGCGCGTATAACGCCCCGTGAAGAAGGCATTCCAGTTGGCGTTGATATTATAGTTGGTGCTCAATTCGACGTATGGCGACCAGCTATCGCTCGGCTTATAGGTGTTGAAGGTACTACGGCGGGACTCATCACCATTGATGCCATAGTAATATTGGTTCTGGTTTGAGCTGTTCCAGTTTACCCCGATGCCAGGAGCAAAGCTCCAGGAGTCCACCTGGAACTTATAGAGATAGGCAATATCGCCCACCAGGCCGTTACTGTTGTCCAGCATATCGCCAGAGAAAGCCGTACGGATCGACCCCCACTCGGCCCTGTGTGTAAAGGCCACACCGGCCATCATGGTGCTACGGCGCTTGTCCAACTGCTTCATGCGGTCGTCGTCACTGTCGCCTGGCTTATAGTGCAACGGTGAGTAATAGGCGATCAGGCTCAGCTGATTTTGCTGATCTTTCCACAGGTTGTAACCGGCCAACAGCGTATGGAAGTAAAAATCATCGCCATCGTAATTGATAATAGGAACGGGATAGACACGATCCTGATAACCACGATAAGGATCTGGGCTAACCAGCGCTGAAGCACCGAGTGACCAGCTTCCTGCCTGAGCACTGTGCGCACAAACCATTGCGGAAGCGATAATTGCTAGCGTTTTGAGTTTAGATATCTTCACTGGCTTTTTCCATAGATAACAAGATGTAATTAACGACTATAGTTTATGTGAAAACCGACCAGCCTGCCGGATCTTTACAATAGAAAACAACCAAGATCGAATAACTTAGAACCCAAAGATGAATTATTGATGGCAAAAAGATGACGTTTTTTGCCGCAACCCGCGCCAGACAAGGCATTTGCCGCCCCCCGCCCTAACTGAGTCATTGAAATGACTTAAAAAAGACCCTTTCTCTTGCAGGAAATTTTCCAGTATGCAACTAAGCTTAAAATCAGAAGGTGAATTTAGGCTGAGCCCAGTGGCAATACAGCGCAACTCGCGAGAATAAGCGCACCAAGTTGGCATACGGGTTGCTGTACTCAGTCATAGCTTCACGCTTTCGGGAGCCAGAATACCAACACCAGCTCCTTTTTTAACCTGTGCTAATAACGAAAGGACGGGCATCGCCATGAACATATTTGACCACTATCGCCAGCGCTACGAAGCTGCCAAGGACGAAGAGTTCACACTGCAGGAATTTCTTTCCATCTGCCGGCAAGATCGCAGTGCCTATGCCAATGCGGCAGAACGTCTACTCATGGCTATCGGTGAACCAGTGATGGTCGATACCGCGCTTGAGTCGCGTATGTCTCGCCTGTTCTCCAACCGCGTGATCGCACGCTATCCGGCATTCGAGGAGTTCTACGGCATGGAAGAAGCTATCGAACAGATAGTTTCTTACCTGAAACACGCTGCCCAGGGCCTCGAAGAGAAGAAACAAATCCTTTATCTGTTGGGCCCGGTGGGTGGCGGTAAATCCTCACTGGCAGAACGGCTGAAAGCCTTGATGCAGCGTGTACCGATTTACACCCTGAGCGCCAACGGCGAGCGCAGCCCGGTCAATGACCATCCGCTGTGCCTGTTCAACCCGCAGGAGGATGCCACTATTCTGGAAAAAGAATACAACATCCCGACGCGCTATCTTGGCACCATTATGTCGCCGTGGGCCGCTAAACGCCTGCATGAGTTCGGCGGGGACATCACCAAATTCAAAGTGGTGAAGGTTCGTCCTTCAATACTTGAACAAATTGCCATCGCCAAAACCGAACCGGGCGATGAGAACAACCAGGATATTTCTGCGTTGGTCGGTAAAGTGGATATCCGTAAGTTGGAAAATCACGCGCAGAACGATCCGGATGCCTATGGCTACTCCGGCGCACTGTGCCGCGCCAACCAAGGGATCATGGAGTTTGTGGAGATGTTCAAAGCGCCGATCAAGGTGCTACATCCTCTGTTGACCGCCACCCAGGAAGGTAACTACAACGGTACCGAGGGGATCTCTGCCCTGCCGTTCAGCGGGATTATCCTGGCGCACTCTAACGAATCGGAATGGGTGACCTTCCGCAACAACAAAAATAACGAGGCCTTCCTCGACCGTGTTTACATCGTCAAGGTGCCTTACTGCTTGCGGGTGTCGGAAGAGATTAAAATCTACGACAAACTGCTCGATAACAGCGAACTGACCCACGCGCCTTGCGCCCCTGGCACGTTGGAAACGCTGGCTCGCTTTACCGTACTGTCGCGTATGAAAGAGCCAGACAACTCCAGCATCTATTCGAAGATGCGTGTCTACGATGGTGAAAGCCTGAAAGACACCGATCCGAAGGCCAAGTCGTATCAGGAGTATCGTGACTATGCCGGGGTGGATGAAGGTATGAACGGCCTCTCGACCCGTTTCGCCTTCAAAATTCTGTCTCGGGTGTTCAACTTTGACCATGCCGAAGTCGCGGCTAACCCGGTACACCTGTTCTATATCCTGGAACAGCAGATCGAGCGTGAGCAGTTCCCGCAGGATCTGGCGGAGAAGTACCTGGAGCACCTGAAAGGCTACCTGATTCCGAAATACGCCGAGTTTATCGGCAAAGAGATCCAGACCGCCTATCTGGAATCGTACTCCGAATACGGTCAGAACATTTTTGACCGCTACGTGACCTATGCAGACTTCTGGATCCAGGATCAGGAGTACCGTGATCCGGATACCGGCCAGCTGTTTGACCGTGAGTCCTTGAACGCTGAACTGGAGAAAATCGAGAAGCCAGCGGGTATCAGCAACCCGAAAGATTTCCGCAACGAAATCGTCAACTTTGTCCTGCGTGCCCGTGCCAATAACAGCGGCCGGAACCCGAACTGGACCAGTTACGAGAAGCTGCGTACGGTTATCGAGAAGAAAATGTTCTCGAACACCGAAGAGCTGCTGCCAGTCATTTCCTTTAATGCTAAAACCTCAACGGATGAGCAGAAAAAACACGATGACTTCGTCGACCGGATGATGGAGAAAGGCTACACCCGCAAGCAGGTTCGTCTACTGTGCGAATGGTATCTGCGGGTGAGAAAATCTTCATAAACCGACGACCGCTGACGTCATAGATAGCCTATACCTGAGGATTTCGGGTTGTAGCCTAACGGCTACAGCCTGAAACACCCAAGGTAGAGAAAGTTGGCAACGTTGTTTGGGGGATGTATGGCGTATTTCATTGACCGACGGCTGAATGGCAAAAACAAGAGCATGGTGAACCGCCAGCGCTTCTTGCGTCGCTATAAGTCGCAAATCAAACAGTCGATTGCCGAAGCCATCAACAAGCGTTCGGTTACCGACGTGGACAGCGGGGAATCGGTATCGATCCCCGGTGGCGATATCAACGAGCCAATGTTCCATCAAGGGCGCGGCGGTAAACGCCATCGCGTTCATCCCGGTAACGATCACTTCGTACAAAATGACCGCGTTGAACGCCCACAAGGCGGCGGCGGTGGTGGTGGCGGCCAGGGCAATGCCAGCCAGGATGGGGATGGCCAGGATGAATTTGTCTTCCAGATCTCCAAAGATGAGTATCTCGACCTGTTGTTCGAGGATCTGGCGCTGCCCAACCTGAAGAAAAATCAGTACAAACAGCTGACCGAATACAAAACCCACCGTGCAGGCTACACCGCCAACGGCGTACCGGCCAATATCAGCGTGGTGCGTTCGCTGCAAAACTCGCTGGCGCGTCGAACCGCCATGACCGCCGGTAAGCGACGTGCTCTGCATGAGCTTGAAGACAGCCTTGCCCAGTTGGAGAACACCGAACCGGTGCAACTGCTGGAAGAAGAGCGCATGCGTAAGGAGATTGCCGAGTTGCGCAAGAAAATCGACAGCGTGCCGTTTATCGACACCTTCGACCTGCGCTACAAGAACTACGAACGTCGGCCTGAACCCTCCAGCCAGGCGGTCATGTTCTGCCTGATGGACGTCTCTGGCTCGATGGATCAGGCAACTAAAGACATGGCCAAACGCTTTTATATTCTGCTGTATCTGTTCCTCAGCCGAACCTATAAGAACGTTGAGGTGGTTTATATTCGTCACCATACCCAGGCTAAAGAAGTCGATGAGCAGGAGTTCTTCTACTCACAGGAAACCGGCGGCACCATCGTTTCCAGCGCCCTCAAGCTGATGAACGAAGTGGTCGAGGAGCGTTACGATCCTGCACAGTGGAATATCTATGCCGCTCAGGCTTCGGACGGGGATAACTGGGCTGATGATTCGCCACTGTGCCATGAACTGTTGGCAAAAAACATTCTGCCGATGGTGCGTTACTACAGCTATATCGAAATTACCCGCCGTGCTCACCAGACGCTGTGGCGTGAATATGAACATCTGCAGGCGACGTTTGAAAACTTTGCCATGCAGCATATCCGCGAGCCGGATGATATCTATCCGGTATTCAGGGAACTGTTTCATAAGCAAACGGCGTGATCTAATAGAAAACGGCCAGCAACGAAAGTTAGCTGGCCGTTTTAACTCATAGGAATGCTGCATCCTCGCCAACCAGCCGCAACCGCTATAAACTCAACAACACCGCCATTTGATCAACGCTTCGATCCGTGAGGCGCAGATATCAAGCTCACTCTGGCTCACTTGTAAGGCCATGACGGCATCCCCGAAAGTCTCCCCGGTAAACGGTGTCTTCTCACACTGCTGTAGCAATGCCGCTGGCGGGTATACGTAGATCAGTTGCGGAGCCGGTGGCACCGGTTTTGGTCGCTCCGCGCAGGATATCGAGAGCATCAGCAGGCAACCGCTGATGACCGCAGTCGTTATCCTCCAACGCTTTGCGTAACGTTCTATTTTCAGCATCGGCCTTTACTCTCTTTTGCTGTTCAATCTTGAGCTGTTGTTCGGTAGCACGACGATCGGCATCCGCCGCACCTTTCAGCGCCTGAATGGTTTCATCCCTGCCATTCAATGCACTGCTCAACTCCTGGTTATCTTTCTGGTACTGCCCTATGTCGGCATTCAACGCATCAATACGCTGACTCATGCCAAACAATAGGGCTGCGAAACCTAAGATCATCAGTAGCGGCCAATGGCCTCTGAAAAACTGGATCAACCCTGCCAGGTTCATGACAGCAACACCTCACGATCGGTAATACCTTGTCTATTTGTCTGCATTTGAATTCCTTCGTTTAAGCCAAAACACGGCTTAGATAAGCAGTATCTCAAAGCAGAAGGATGAGGAGTATTCGCGAGGGTTGTACTAGCCATGCCACAACTAATCGTTAGGACTCAAATGGCAAAAATCTCACCGAGGCGAGATTTTTGATTCACAAAATGGTTCAGGCAGCCATAAGGCGAAGATGTTTCGATATCACAACAAATACCTAAAATCGTGGATATCAGGGAACAGGCCCACCGTCCTAAGATGGCGGTTGCAGATAAACCAGATCTCATCGCGATCGTTCGAGAGGATGAAATAAGCATCGGCGGTTTCCGAAGGATTATACATCCCCAATGCACGATAGGCCGTATACGGGCTGAATCCGCTATCCAACGGATAAGGCTTGGGTGCATTTTCCATCTGCACCACTCTCAAGTACAACCCTTGCTCGATCCATATCATAAAGTCACCGGTAACGATGGTTGATAACTTTAGTATGGTCGTAAATGGGATTATCGTCGCCTTCAGCGAAAAATCATCGGCAGGAATATCAATCAGATCAGAGCGAAGTTAACTGGCCGCTGTACAGCACCGGACCGGTAGGAAGCCCTGTAGGTGAGCCACCCGCTGGCTCGAGGCTGATGGCAATGGTCATGCCCTGCGCCAGCGTCATCGAGTTCACTGCCAGCTCGGTCGGCTTCTCTGCAGCAACCAACCCTAAGGAACGCGGCTTTTCACCCGGCGGGATCGCCCACAGTTGCAGGCTATTGGCTACGGCTAACGTTTGCGGGTTAAGCGGGGTCAGTCTCAGATGGCGTTTGCCACTGTCCATGCTGACAATCCATTGCCCACTGCCCTGCTGACCTGCATTGAGCACCACTGCCGGAGCAAAATCCTGCGGCTGAGTGATAAAGCGTGGCACCAGCAACAACGCGGCCAAACCGGCAGCTAGCGCCCAGCCAAGGTAGTCCCAGCGTTTACGCCGTGGCACTGCCTTAATGGGCAAACTGAGTTGGATCTTTTTCCACACGCGTTCCGGTGGCAATACCGGGGTCAATGCCAGATCCAACGGAGCCAGCAGCGTTTGCCAACGTGCCACCAAGGCGGCCAGCGTCGGCTCCCGCTGGATACGCTGTTCAAAGTTCAACCGCGCAGGCCCGCGCAACGTGCCCAAGGCATATTCTGCGGCTAACGCCGAGTCATACTCACCTTTGCTTTTCATAGGCCCACACAGTTTTTCAAATGATCCAGTGCCCGGCGGATCCAGCTTTTGATCGTGCCAAGCGGTTGTTGCAGATGTGCCGAAACCTCGCCATGAGACATGCCTTGGTAGTAAGCCAACACAATGCTCTGACGTTGTTCAACGTTCAGATGATTCAGGCACTCGGCCAGCTTTCCAGCCTCCTCACCCAGCAGCAACTGACTAGCTGGTTCTTCCGTGCTCGCCCCCAGGTCATCCAGCCACTCCTCTTCCGTTTGCCCCGCCCGGCCTCCAGCACTGCGCAACCAATCAATAGCCTTGTTGCGCACAATGTGCGTCAGCCAGGTCAAAGGGGAACTGAGATTGGGGTCATAGCTGGCAGCGCGATTCCACACGCTGATAAAGCTTTCGTGCAGCACCTCTTCGGCCCAGGATTGACGGCGCAGTAAACGCAGAGCAACGGCAAACAAGCGCGGCGAGGTCTGCCGATAAAGTTGTTCAAATGCGTTGCGGTCGCCAAGCGCAACGGCCTGCATCAATTCGACATGCTGTTCGGGAAGTGCTTTGGTCATGTCCTGTCCTATCAAGGTGCGGGCAGCCTTTTGGCAGCCTGCACCTAGTATAGACGGGATTTATTTTGGCAACAGAACGCTATCGATAACGTTGATCACGCCATTTTTCTGATAGACATCATAGGTGCTGATGTTGGCAATATGACCTTGGCCATCTTTGAGCTGAATATTGTGGGGGCCATTATTCATAATCCACAGAGGTTGGCCATTGACCGTTTTCAGCTCGGCCGTGCCGTGCCCTTCCTTGATTTTCTTCTCCAGCTGTTTCATATCATAGCGGCCGGCAACCACATGGTAGGTCAACACGCCGGTCAGCGCCGCCTTATTCTCAGGTTTGAGCAAGGTATCGACCGTCCCGGCAGGCAGTTTGGCAAAGGCTTCATTAGTCGGAGCAAACACCGTAAACGGACCTGCGCCTTGCAGAGTGTCAACCAGGCCAGCCGCCTTCACCGCAGCAACCAGCGTGGTGTGATCTTTGGAATTGAGGGCATTCTCGACAATATTTTTGCTGGGGTACATGGCGGCACCGCCCACCATTACCGTATCGGACATCATGGCAGCCATTGAGACGCTACTGAACAACAGTGATGAACACAGGGCAGTACAGAGAAGCTTTTTCATGGTTATATCCTCGAAGGGTGATGTGGGAAGATGTCCTCACATAGCCATATACGTAGTGAACGAGAATATTGGATGCAGTAATCTGAAAAATATTTTTCGAGCGGGGAAACTGGATGTAAAAAACCCCGGCGTAAACGCCAGGGTTAAAAGTAGTGCCGGTCGCTTTCCCGGCTGTCATGATGCGGCGCAAGCGTCCATCGAACACTCCAGCATTGCACAGCCTAAGCACGGCCTTTTCACAACAGAAAAGCAAACTTTGGTGAAATGGGCTTTTCTGTCTACCCTCATGGCAAGGAGGATATATTCAACCCCGGCACCGGGCCGGGATTGATGTGGTAGTGTCGATATCGCTTGTCTGCTCCGGTCTACACCATCATCGCTATTGCAAGTTTCAACCACACTACCGAGTCACATTACATTGCTGTAACGTTAACCGCTGATGGGCCTTTGGCGCCATTTTCGATGCTGAATTCGACCTGCTGGCCTTCATCAAGCGTCTTGTAATCATTACCCTGGATTGCAGAGAAGTGTACGAACACGTCTTTGCTGCCATCAGCAGGAGAAATGAAACCAAAACCTTTACCAGCGTCAAACCATTTTACTAAACCAGTCATTTTATTAGACATAGATACTTCCTTCATTATTTTTTAGGCCGCCATAATGGCGAATGAGGTCTGCAATTCAGTGGAAACTTATGGGGGCACTAGAAGGAAATTCGCGGAAGAAGAGGTATCTGTCGGATATCGCTAATACTGAGAACTACTTTACTAAAACTGCTTTCATAAGGTCTGTACTTCAAACCGATGACGCTATTTACTCATAACCCAGAGTTATTAGCAAGGGCTATTTATAATTAATTTCGATAAGGCGCTCTTTCAGCCGTGCGACAAGACACTCCTTCCACCCTTTTACACCGCATTAACACATTGATTACTTGCAGGGAGCCGCCTAAAATGAGCGGAAAAAATTACCGGGATGATTTTCATGTTATCGCTGTGGGAAGTCACGCAATACGTTTATTTTATTGGCCTGTTGGTTTCGATGATTGTCACTTTTCTGGTCAGCCGCGATACCCTCCCCATCCGCCTGCTCAGTGCGCTGATTATCGGCCTGACCTGGCCACTCAGCCTGCCCGTGGTGCTGTTGTTTTCGCTGTTTTAGCACCCCATCCCGCTAACGTTCAGCGGGATGAGTACGGTTTAACCGTTAAAAGTCATACCCCACGGTAGCGATAACTGAACGCCCCGCTCCCCAATAGCAGTAGCCAGTACCATAGCAACCAGCAACATATTCCCTGTCCGTCAGGTTATTGGCGTTCAGCTGCACGTAAGCCCCTATCAACGACGGTTTTACGCTGTCCAGATCCATGCGCACCGAAGCATCCAGCAGCGTGACCGAAGGAATACGCAGAGTATTCTCATTATCCGCCCACTGTTTGCCAATATAACGCACGCCAGCCCCCAGATTGATACCCAGCCCAGCCTTGTACTGCCCCCATAAAGAAGCCATCTGATTAGGCGCCAGGTATGGCGTATTGCCATCGTTACCGTCAACGGCGTCTTTGAATTTCACTTTGTTGTAGCTGTAACCGGCAATGACATTCAGGCGCTCGCTCACTTGGCTACGGGCCTCCAGTTCAATCCCTTGTGAATGTACCTTACCGGCAGGCACATAGTAGCTGTCCTTCACCACGCGGTTGGCTACGTCATTCTGCGTCAGATCGTAGAGGGCAATGCTGTAGATCGAGCTGCTACCAGGAGGCTGATACTTCAGCCCGGCCTCATATTGCTCGCTGGTGGTCGGTTTGAGCAGATGCCCCTCTTTATCGGCCAGGACCGCTGGTGTCACCGCGGAGCTGTAACTCATATACGGCGAGAAACCGCTGTCAAAGTGGTACAGCAAAGAGGCTCGGCCCGTAAAGTGGTCGTCAGTACGGGCATCGGTAGAATCGGTATTCAGCACGGTATTCTTGGTTTCCAAACGGTCAACGCGCCCGGAAAGATTGAGATACAAGTTATAGAGGCTGACTTCGTCCTGCAGATAGACGCCGGTCTGCTCATAACGCCGTTTAGAATCGGTATGGCTGAGAATAGCGATATCTGGCCCGCCGGAAACGCCGGTGAACGGGTTCAACGGCGTGGCCGAGCCAGACTCTTCCCACAGATTATTGGTAAAACGTTGATAATCCAGCCCCAGCATCACCTTGTGTTCCAACGCACCCGTCGCGAACTCCGCCGCCAGTTGGTTATCCACGGCATAAGCATCCAACGACGTATTGGAGCCGCTGTACCAACGGTTCAACTCGCTGCGGTCGGCGTTCCAGCCAATCTGGTAAACCTGCTCCTGCTCAACGTTGGAGTGGGTGTAGCTGGCGTTTTGACGGAATGACCAGACGTCGTTAAAACTATGCGAGAAGTCATAACTGTAGATTTGCTGCCAACGTTTGAACACATTGCGGCTGCTTTCCCCGTCAAAAAATCCCCGGCCCAGCTTGTCCCCACTGGTGGTATATATGCTGCCGTCTGACGGCACCGCGCTGTGGTAGCCACCGGAAGGATCTTTTTGCAGATTGGCCTGCAACAATAATGAGGTATTTTCATCCGGTTGCCACAGCAACGAAGGCGAAATCGCATAGCGCTCTTCACGCTGATGGTCATACATGGTGTCACTGGTGCGGGTAATGCCGGTCAAACGGTATGCCCACCGATCGCTCAGTGCCCCCGTCGAATCAAATGCACCGCCTTTGGTATTGTTGTTACCCGCCATCACATTGACGTGGTTTTCACTGGCAAACTGCGGCCGTTTGCTGGTCATCGCCACCAACCCACCAGGGATGCTTTGCCCATACATCACGGAGGACGGGCCCTTAATCACGTCAATGCGTTCCAGGAACCAAGGGTCGACCTGCAAAGCGTTATAACTGCCGCCGTCGCTAAGCAGTCGTAGGCCGTTCAGGAAGGTGTTATTGACGTCGCCACCGTGGAAACCGCGCAGAGCGATAGTATCGTAACGCGTCGCGCCACCAGAGAAGTTAGTGAATACGCCTGGGGTATATTTCAGCGCATCGTTAACCGTCAAAGCCCCTTGGTCGCTCATCTGTTGGCGTGTTACTACGGAGACGGATTGCGCAGTGAGTATCAGGGGCCGATCCGTTTTAGTGGCCCCCTGGCTGGTGCTGGCCTCATAGCCATGCGTTGCCGTTTCCGCCGTATCGGCGGGTTTTGCCGTTACCACGAGGGTATCTTCAGCAAATGAGGTCAGTGGCAGGAAAATCGCTAACGAGCAGTAAAGATAAGAACGACTGGCAGGAAAAAACGCAGGCATACCTGTATTCCCCATGGGATCCATTGAAATTGCACCGAAAACGCACCGCGCTGGCAACGCTGGCCAGTTTGGCGAACAGAAGTCACGGTGCTCAGATGTTGTTAGATAACAAATACTAATAACAATGATAATTATTATCTTTACCATCAATGAATTCAAGTAGCAAAATACACTCTGGTGCTGGGCGTTTCAGGCGGGTTTATTGGCTTATGATTGGTACGTCATCTTGAAAAAAACCTTTTTCTCAGCAGGTTATGCTCCTGAGCCGTTTAGTTTTCATTTAGCTTTTAAATGCTATAAATCTGGATAACTCAAGGAGAGTGCATGACTCAAACAGCAAATCCCATCTCAGCCCCCTCCAGAAGACTGAAAGTGGTCTATGGCTGGTATGTTTATACGGTGTATGCGTTACTGGTCTTTAATCTCTATCTGGCGGTATACAACACTTGCGTTCGCCACCCCTTTGAATCACCGTTAATCTCCATGGCTCATAGCCTGTTTATCGCTTTTCTGCTCAGCCAGATCCTGAAGAAACGAAGAGGGTTCAGTTGGGTATTGCTGATCTACTTTATGTCCATGCGCCTGTATTACGCCAATATCTTGCACACTGAGTTCTCCGCCGCCAGCCTGAGCCTGGTTTGGGTCGTCATGACAATGTTACTGGCTGGTACCCTAACCGTTAGGCAATTCAACGCTAACCAGGTGCAACAGGAATGGTTGGCGCGCTTTGGATGGCGCCAATGGGCCGTGTTAATCGGGATAACGGCGATATTGACGCTATTAGTCACCCGCGACTATCTGGGGTGACGGATGACGGTGGGATGTGAGGTTCAGAGATATCCACCATACGGCAAAGTTTACTTAAGTTTTGCGCGTTTTCGCAGATTTTATCGGTAACGTAAACGCCAAAATAGCCTAATACCAGCAGATAGCCGATCATACATAGAATAAAAATAAGTGTTCTCAACGCTAGCTACCAACTCTGCAACATGACTAAAGTCATCATACCGTGATCAGACCGTTTTCGCCTATTTCAAAGTCACTGGATATTCTGCCAGACTGTATGCAGTACCATCACGAACTTGTTCAGCCTGGAGACCCCATGAACCATTTGATGCTAGATATTGAAACGCTGGATATTACCCCGAGCGCGGTGATCCTGGTGGTTGCCGGGGTGTTTTTTAACCCCAAGACCGGTGAGTTAGGAGCAGAATTTGAAGCGGCAGTGAACAGCCAGCAGGAACAACCGGGTCGGACAATCAGCCTGGATACCGTGGCCTGGTGGGCAAAACAGTCAGACGAAGCTCGTAAACTGGCCTTCGGGGGCAGCGAAAGTCTCAAGCGGGTCTTGACCAACCTGAGCCGTTTTATTCATATGCACAGCACCGATACGGTGAAAGTCTGGGGCAATGGCAAAGAGTTTGACTGCTCGATCCTGGAACATGCCTACCACCAGTTGGCAATGCCCTGCCCCTGGAAGTTCTGGGATACCCAAGACGCCCGCACTATCATTACGCTGGCAGAGTTGCATGGTTTCAACCCCAAGAAACAGCGTCCGTTTGAAGGCACACCACACCGGGCGCTGGATGATGCCAAACACCAGGCGCGCTACGTTGCAGATACCATTTCAGCGCTTTATTACCGCCAGCCCGCGGCAAAATGATCGCGCCAGGTCAAATCAAGCGCAAACGGTTTCCTGTCTGTCATCAATACGTTATCGCTTCCCATTTGCGGTTGGGATCTCTACTCTAGTTCTCTTTGTCATTCGGATGTGCCATTTTTGTTATGCAAAAATTTCTCTTTCTCCTGCTTAGCCTGGTGTTGCTCGGCCCTCTGGGAATCGATCTCTATCTGCCCACCATTCCTGCCATTGCCCTGGGCCTTAACAGCAGCGAAGCCTTGATCCAATCCACCATTTCGCTGTTTATTCTGGTGTTGGGTCTTGGCCAGGTGATCGCCGGTCCACTGGTGGATAATTACGGTCGTAAGCCTGTGGCTATCGCCGGGATCCTGATTTATATGGTGGGCGCAGCCATGGCTGCGCTGGCGACAACGGCAGAAATCTTTGTCGCTTCACGCCTGATGCAAGGCGTGGCCGTTTGCTGTACCGCCGTTGTAGCATTCAGTGGCGTGCGCGATCGGATGAATGGCGATGACGCCGCACGCGCTTTCGGTTTTCTCAACGGCACGCTGAATATCATTCCTGCACTGGCCCCGCTGCTCGGTGGTTTGTTGGCAGAAGCCTTCGGCTGGCGCGCCCCATTCTGGTTCCTGGTCGGTTATGCCGCGGTGGTATTATTGCTGGTCATCTTCTTCCTGCCGGAAACCCGCCCCGCTACTACCGTTGCCGTCAAAGGGCTGCCGGTACGCCAGTATCTGCGCATTCTTGGCGATCGCCGGTTTATCTCCTTTGCAGTGGTCAACGCCGGGGCGATGGGGATGGCGCTAACTTATGTTTCATTGGCACCTAACGTGCTGATGGGCACCGCCGGGCTATCACCGCTGCAGTTCTCTTTGGTATTTGGTGCCAACGGTTTCTGGATCATGCTGGTCAGCTTTGTCGCCAACCGCATCATTCACAAGATTGGCCGCCCTTTCTGCCTGGCGACCGGCGGCATACTGATGGGGTTAGGCTGTCTCGCTTTAGTGTTGGGGGTGGCACTACTGGGTGAAGCTGCACAAAGCCATTGGTTGGCTTATATCCTGCCCGTGGCCTGCGCCTGTGCCGGATTGGCTTTTGTCATGGGGCCGTCAACTAGCTATGCGTTGGAGCCTTACTCTAACGAAGCGGGCGTGGCTTCAGCACTGGTAGGTTTTATTCAGATGGCCGGAGGGGCCGCGCTGGGCCTGATCGCGATGGCGTTGCCGCTGCAGCCGAAACTGTCGCTGGCGTTGGTGATGTTGGTAGGTTGCCTGCTGGCGCTACACGCACGGCAGCGCAGCAAGCAAATCAAAGGGCAGTTGAAAAAAATCGGCTGAGCTTATTTCTCAATAACAATAGGCACCCGTGCCGCCAAGGCTGTCAGCAGCTCGTAACCCAAGGTTCCGGCTGCGGCAGCCACATCATCGACGTGCAGATGCCTCCCCCACAGTTCGACGTCAGTACCAATAGTTGCCTGCGGGCACGGTGTCAGATCCACCGTCATCATATCCATGGAAACCGAACCTACCGTATGCGTCAGAACACCGTCCACCCAGACCGGAGTGCCGGTGGGCGCATGGCGAGGGTAGCCGTCCGCATAACCACAGGCCACGACGCCGATACGCTGCGCCCCACCAGAGGCATAACGCCAGCCATACCCCACCCGATCTCCCGCTTGCAACTGTTGGATGCCAATGATTTTGCTGCTCAGCGTCATCGCCGGTTGCAAACCAGTGTCGGCGATGTCCTGCCAGTTGCCGCTGGGTGATGCGCCATAAAGTATAACCCCCGGCCTCACCCATTCCGCCTGCGTCTGCGGGTGCCACAAGGTGGCCGCCGAGTTGGCCAGACAACGCGGCAGATCAATCGCAGCAGTGGCGCGGTCAATTACGGCCATCTGTTCCGTTACGCCTTCAGGACCGTCGGCGGTGGCAAAGTGGCTCATTAGCGTTATCGAACCAATATTGTGCAACTCCTTTGCAGTTAACCAAGCACTGTGCAACCGCTCCGGGGCAAACCCTAGGCGGTTCATCCCACTGTTCAACTTGAGATAAACATCCAAAGGGGCCTGTAAACGCGCTTCGGCAATCGCCTGTAGTTGCCAGTCGCTGTTCACCGCCGTGGTTAACCGGTAACGATCGATCAGCATAAGGTCTGCGGGCTGGAAAAAGCCCTCCAGCAACAGAATCGGCCCCTGCCAGCCAGATTCGCGTAGTAACACTGCCTCGTTCAGATCGAGCAAGGCAAAACCATCGCTATTCTCGGCCAGGCTGCGCCAGACGTGCTGCAAACCATGGCCATAAGCGTTGGCCTTGACAACGGCCCAGATTTTAGCCGAAGGTGCAAAACGACGAACTACCTGCAGGTTATTGGTCAACGCGGCCAAATGCAGCGTAGCGGTAATCGGGCGAGGCATGGGCTCTCCTATCAGATTGGGTTTCAGCGTGCCGGGTGCACGTCATTCAATGGAACAACAGGCCCCTGCCGAAAGTCTGCGCGGTAACGCGCCACCGCCAGATCGTCTGAAGCAATGGCCGGGGTAACCCCAGAGATCAAGTCGGCAAGCAACTGGCCGGAGCCGCAGGCCATCGTCCAACCCAAGGTGCCATGGCCGGTATTCAAATAGAGATTTTTCAGCGGGGTGCGCCCCACAATCGGCGTGCCATCTGGCGTCATCGGGCGCAGCCCCGTCCAGAATGTGGCCTCTTCAACTCGCCCACCGTTCGGGTATAGATCGCGTACCACCATTTCCAGCGTTTCACGCCGCTTCTGCTCCAACTGGGTATTGAAGCCAACAATCTCCGCCATACCGCCCACGCGGATGCGCTTATCGAAGCGAGTAATGGCAATTTTATAGGTTTCGTCCAGCACGGTAGAGAACGGCGCTGCCGCTTCATCGGTTATCGGGATGGTTAATGAGTAACCTTTCAACGGATAAACCGGAATGGACACCAGATCGCGCAGTAGTGCGGTAGAATAGGCACCGAACGCCACAACATAGCTATCGGCAGTCATGGTTTCACCATCACACTGCACGCCGGTAATTTTATCTCCTTCCACCAGCAAACGTTCAACGTTGCGGTTAAACAGGAAGTTGACTCCGGCCTGCTGCGCCAGCTTGGCCAACTGCTGGGTGAACAGTTGGCAGTCCCCGGTTTCATCATTCGGCAGTTGTAAACCGCCGGTAAGCTTATGGGCAACCTGCGACAACGCCGGTTCGACCGTCGCCAACTGGCTGGCCTCCAGCAGTTTGTAAGGCACCCCGGCATCCTCCAGCACGGCAATGTCCTTGGCCGCGCTGTCAAACTGCTGCTGGGTGCGGAACAGTTGCAGCGTGCCGCCTTGACGGCCTTCATACTGGATGCCGGTTTCCTGGCGCAGGGCTTTAATGCAGTCGCGGCTATATTCCGCCAGACGTACCATACGGCCTTTGTTAGTCATATAGTGGGCAGTATCGCAGTTTTTCAGCATCTGCCACATCCAGCGCAGTTGGAAACTGCTGCCGTCGAGGCGGACTGCTAACGGCGCGTGACGCTGGAACATCCATTTAATCGCCTTCAACGGTACCCCAGGTGCTGCCCAAGGTGCGGCGTAACCCGGAGATATTTGCCCGGCATTGGCCGCACTGGTTTCCAAGGCTGGCCCGGGTTGACGATCGATCACCGTCACCTCATGACCCGCTTTTGCCAAGTACCAGGCACTGGCAACCCCTACCACTCCGCTACCTAAAATAACCACTCTCATCGCTGACTCCAGCCCAAGGATCGATAAAGCACAATCTACCAATAACAGGAAATTAACTCAGTGGAAAAAACTACTCAACAAATCGTTTATTAATCGTGACAATATTCACAATTATTTTATCGTTGATGCGCCCGGCTTTGGCAATAGCGGACATAAAATAACGATAAGATACTGTTAAAGCGCATTTTGCCGATAAAACAGGCTATTCGGCCCCCAAACACATCAGCGAAAATCGCCAGTGGCACCGGGATTGACAACCCACCCAATTTGGAACATAAATCTGTTTAATTAAATATTGCAGGTTAATAATTCCAACCATCCCCATTGGGCATCAGTTTCCTCTGCCTCGCGGTTCGAATGCCTGGTTGAGTGCCACCACAGGCCGCAAAGCTGGTTTACGCGTAGCAACCGCAAGTGGTTATCAGTACTCAGCACGGATGATTTCAAACGATTTATTACGACTTGGACTATCATTGTTAAAGGGTCTGCCAAAAGAGCCGACGCCGTTCATAACGAGGGTGCGCTGATGACTACTTCGACACAGAAAAAGGTTAAGGAAGATAAACGTCTGAGCGATGGACCGGACTGGACATTCGACCTGTTGCAGGTGTATCTGGAACAGATCGACCGGGTTGCCAAACATTACCGGCTCGACACCTATCCGCATCAGATCGAGGTCATTACCTCCGAGCAGATGATGGATGCCTATTCCAGCGTCGGGATGCCGATCAACTATACCCACTGGTCATTCGGTAAAAAGTTCATCGAAACCGAGCAGCGCTATAAGCATGGCCAGCAGGGGTTGGCCTATGAGATCGTGATCAACTCCAACCCGTGTATTGCCTATCTGATGGAAGAAAACACCATCACCATGCAGGCACTGGTTATGGCTCATGCCTGCTATGGGCACAACTCGTTTTTCAAAAATAACTATCTATTCCGCAGTTGGACCGACGCCAGTTCGATTGTCGATTATCTGCTGTTTGCCCGCCATTACATCAGCGAGTGTGAGGAACGCTATGGCGTGGAAGAGGTAGAAAAGCTGTTGGACTCCTGCCATGCGCTGATGAATTACGGGGTCGATCGCTACAAACGGCCACAAAAAATCTCGCTGGTGGAAGAAAAAGCCCGCCAAAAGAGTCGTGAGGAGTATCTGCAAAGCCAGGTCAACTCGCTGTGGAAAACCTTGCCGCGAGTCGATCGCGAAGCCCTGCCGGAACAGGCCGTGCGTTTTCCGCGGGAGCCGCAGGAAAACATTCTCTACTTTATGGAGAAAAACGCCCCGTTGCTGGAATCCTGGCAGCGTGAAGTGCTGCGCATCGTGCGTAAGGTAAGCCAGTATTTCTACCCGCAAAAACAGACGCAGGTGATGAACGAGGGCTGGGCCACCTTCTGGCACTACAGCATCCTTAACCACCTGTACGACGAAGGGCGCGTGACGGATCGCTTTATGCTCGAGTTCTTGCACAGCCATACCAATGTGGTCTACCAGCCATCTTACAACAGCCAATACTACAGCGGCATCAACCCGTACGCGCTTGGCTTTGCCATGTTCCAGGACATCAAACGGATCTGCCAGTCGCCGACCGAGGAAGATCGCTACTGGTTCCCGGATTTCGCCGGCAAAGACTGGTTGGATACCCTGCACTTCGCCATGCGTGACTTCAAGGATGAGAGCTTTATCAGCCAGTTCCTGTCACCGAAGGTGATGCGTGATTTCCGCTTGTTTACCGTGCTGGATGACGATCGCAATAATTACCTGGAGATTTCAGCGATCCATAACGAAGCGGGCTACCGCGCGATACGCCAGGAGCTGTCGGCTCAGTACAACCTGAGTAACCACGAGCCCAATATTCAGGTCTGGAATGTGGATCTGCGTGGCGACCGTTCATTAACGCTGCGCTATATTCCGCAGGACCGGGCGCCATTGGATAAAAGCCGCCGTGAGGTGATGAAGCATCTGCATCGTCTGTGGGGGTTCGACATTATTCTGGAGCAGCAAAACGAAGATGGCAGCGTTGAGTTGCTGGACCGCTGCCCACCAAGGCCCAACGCGTTATAAGGCTGCAATATGACAAAGGGGCGCATACAGCGCCCCTTCAACTAACTGATTACGGGAATGACGCGAATTAACGACGCGCTTCTGTCAGATCGCTTGGCATAGTGCCCTGCATACTCTGCCAAATAGCCCCGCTCTCTTTACCGTAGTTACGCACGCAATCCATCACCTGATCGTACATCTTCTCATGACACAGGCTAGACAGTTTGTTGTAGAAGGTCAGTGCGAGTTTGCGCGCTTCCGGGTTGGAGAAGTAATAACGGCCAACGCGGGTATACAGCCCTTTCAACCCATTGAGGATCAGGCCGTAAATCGGGTTGCCCGAGGCAAAGGCCAAGCCACGGAAAATTTCATAGTCGAGCTGGTTGAAAGCATCCGCCTGATCGTCAACCAGCGCCGCTTTCGCCAACACTTCCTGCGCCTGCTCCGGGTGGTTACGCACCGCCGCACGGATAAAGATCGAGGCAATATTGGTCCGCACCGACAGCAGATTATCGATCAGCTGCGGTACGCTGTTGTGATCGAGCCGGGCCAGGGTTTCCAGAATATTAAGGCCGGAAGTTTCCCAAAAATTGTTCACTTTGGTCGGTTTGCCGTGCTGAATAGTCAGCCAGCCATCACGGGCCAGTCGCTGCAGAACCTCACGTAATGTGGTGCGCGTGACGCCAATCAGTTCTGAAAGCTCACGTTCCGCGGGCAAAATAGAGCCGGGAGGGAAGCGGTTATTCCAAATACTTTCAATAATATACTCTTCCGCGAAACCGGCAGGACTCTGCGCCTTTATAACCATGTGTTTGATGTTCCGTAACGACGATAATCAGTAATTGTAATCGGCAGATCATACCAGATCGCCGGGGCATCACATAGCGCGAGCCAAAAACATTAAACGAAAGTGTGCATAAGCTGGCAAAAAGATGAAAAAAACCACTTCGCCGAAATTTCAGTCTATTAGGACTTCCTTATTTGCATCAGGCCCACTGCCGTTGTTAGGGTATGACGAGCCAACTCACTTTGAGGTTTCGCAAAAACAAGCATGGATATGACAATACGCTCGGCATTGGTAAAGAACTTTCTCGGGGCGTCCCCCGATTGGTACAAACTGGCTATCATCAGTTTTCTGGTGATCAATCCCTTGGTGTTTTTCCTGGTCAGCCCTTTCGTGGCGGGCTGGTTACTGGTTATCGAGTTCATCTTTACGCTGGCTATGGCGCTAAAATGCTACCCGTTACAGCCCGGTGGACTACTGGCCATTGAGGCAGTGTTGATCGGCATGACCAGCCCCGCACACGTCAGCGCGGAAATTGCCAGTAATCTTGAGGTGTTATTGCTGCTGGTGTTTATGGTGGCAGGCATCTACTTTATGAAGCAGTTGCTGCTGTTTGTATTTACCAAACTGCTGCTGAACATCCGCTCAAAGATGCTGCTATCGCTGTCCTTCTGCGTTGCCGCGGCACTGCTTTCTGCCTTCCTGGATGCCCTGACCGTGGTAGCGGTGGTGATTAGCGTCGGCACAGGTTTTTATTCTATCTACCATAACGTCGCCTCCAATCAGAAGACCGATATTAGTGACGATAGCCGCCTGGAAGATGCCGACCATAAACAGACGCTGGAACAGTTCCGTGGCTTTCTGCGCAGCCTGCTGATGCATGCCGGCGTGGGCACCGCTCTCGGGGGCGTGATGACCATGGTGGGCGAGCCGCAGAACCTGATCATCGCCAAAAGCGCCGGGTGGGGCTTTGGCGAATTTTTCCTGCGTATGACCCCCGTCACGCTGCCGGTGTTTATTTGCGGTCTGTTGGTTTGCCTGCTGGTTGAACGTTTTGCAGTTTTTGGCTACGGCACCAAACTGCCGGATCAGGTGCGTAGCGTACTGAAAGAGTTCGATCGCCAGGCAACGGCCAAGCGTAGCCGCCAGGAAAAAATGAAGTTGGTGGTACAGGCGTTAATCGGCCTCTGGTTGGTGATTGCCTTGGCCTTCCACCTGGCGGAAGTGGGGCTGATTGGCCTCTCGGTGATCATTTTGGCGACCTCACTGTGCGGCGTAACCGATGAGCATGCGATCGGCAAGGCTTTCCAGGAAGCCCTGCCCTTTACCGCGCTGCTGACGGTGTTCTTCACCGTTGTGGCAGTGATCATTGAACAGCAGCTGTTTACTCCGGTGATCCACTATGTGCTACAGGCACCGCCGAGCTCACAGCTTTCCCTGTTTTATCTGTTCAACGGTCTGCTCTCTTCCGTTTCTGATAACGTTTTTGTCGGTACGGTTTACATTAACGAAGCTCGGGCAGCATTGGCGGAAGGAGCAATTTCTCTGCAACAGTTCGAACTGTTGGCGGTAGCGATTAACACCGGCACCAATCTGCCTTCGGTGGCTACACCCAACGGGCAGGCTGCTTTCCTGTTCCTGCTGACCTCTGCTCTGGCACCGTTGGTACGTCTGTCTTATGGCCGCATGGTCTGGATGGCATTGCCTTACACGGTGGTGCTGACCCTGGTTGGCCTGCTGTGTGTGCAGCATACTCTGGCACCGGTAACGGACCTGTTTACCCAATGGCAGTGGCTAATGCCGCTACCGCTTGACGCAACGGCCCCAATCGCTGCACATTAGCCACCATAACCGTCCCCGCAAACGACGATATTTTTCACTGAATCGTCGTTAGATAGCTGGCAGCGGGGATGAATTGGTTTACACTGCCGGTTCAATTGCTTACTGCATGGAAGAATATAGATATGTTGCAATTCTTTAACCGCTGCTCGCAGGGGCGCGGTGCTTGGCTGTTGTTGGCTCTGACTGCATTGGTACTGGAGTTGGCCGCCCTCTATTTTCAGCACGTGATGCTGTTACAGCCTTGCGTAATGTGTATCTACGAACGCGTCGCGCTATTCGGGATTTTGGGAGCGTCGCTGCTTGGTGCATTGGCACCGAAGTCGCCGCTACGCTATGTGGCGATCCTGTTGTGGATATACAGCGCCTGGGAAGGCCTGCAGTTAGCCTGGAAACACACTATGATCCAGCTGCATCCATCGCCGTTTAATACCTGTGATTTCTTTGTCAGCTTCCCTTCCTGGCTGCCACTAGACAAATGGGCGCCAGCGGTGTTCCACGCGTCCGGTGACTGCTCGGTGCGTCAGTGGCAGTTCCTGTCGTTGGAAATGCCACAATGGTTGGTGGGGATTTTTGCTGCCTATTTGCTGATCGGGATTGTGGTTCTGCTCAGCCAATTTGTCCGCCAACGTAAACGCGATCTGTTTGGCCGCTAACGCTAGAACATCGCAAAAACGGCGCCTAAGGGCGCCGTTTTTTGTTGCTACTGACACCCTATCACCAGGCTTACCGAGTAGGGCCGCTGCATGCTGCGGCCGTTTGGATAATCAATGGCATCGTGTGTGGTGGGTAAGCAACATCAAGTATGGGTAAAGTAATACACGAGCACGATCAGTACTCCGGCCACGGCAAACAGGCGTACCATCTTCATCATCACATTCTCATCATAGGCGGAGGTGCCGACAAGCTACCTAAGATTTTGTTTAAAAAGAAGCGTACACCAGGCGATTACGTCGTAATTTACATAACATTAAGTTTTGTTGCGATTCCCCGCCGATATAGCGTTCAATCTTTGGTAATTCATCCCTTTCAAGCACAGATATATTGGCTACACTTAATCACTGATTGGCCGTTTTTCATTCACCGTATTAATACTTTAGGGCGGGTACTAATAAAATGATGACATATATAAGCCACTCCCCTCATCCACCCTGATTTATTTCCTCCCTCGTTTAACTTTTGTTTAACCTGACCGCCCGGTTAGCACACGATTTCGGCTATGCTCTGCATGATAAAACGCCTACGTCTATCAGGGCAGCAGGCGCTCAAACACTGAACAGTCGCAGCCAAAAAAATAGACAGAGTATTTTGATCAAGGGATCACTATGTTAGAAAATAAAATCAATCTGCAATCGGCCATCACGACGCTGCCCTATTTAGACTGGAATGCCACCTATTCTGCTACTTTGGATGCCGTAGCCGAGTTGGAAAGCGGCAAGGTACTCTATTTCCCTCATCTGGCCTTTAATCTGACCGACGCGGAAAAAACCTTACTCACTCCAGAGTTGGTCGATCCCAAACGCAAGAATATTAGCTATCAGCCTGAACAGCAAAAGCTGACAGGGGTTGCCCTTGAGGCCAAACGCGAAGCGGTACATAAATTAATGGCTCGGCACTATCAAGCCTGCCAGCATTTGATCAATTCCGTCCTGCCCGAATATCGGCACGCAGTGCAAATGCCCACCAATAGCCTGCGTCTGCACCCGATCTCTGCATGGACAGCCTCGACTTCATGGCGCAAGGACGACCGCCGCCTGCATGTCGATGCGTTCCCTTCTCGCCCCAATTATGGCAACCGTATTTTACGCATCTTCACCAATATCAACCCTCATGGTGAAAGCCGCCAGTGGCGCGTCGGGGAGCCGTTCCCTGAGCTGGCGCAACGTTTTCTGCCACGCCTGAAGCGTTATTCGCCCTTTGCCAGTTGGTTGCAGGATAAAGTGGGTATTACCAAAACGCGCCGTAGTCACTACGATCATCTGATGCTGCAAATGCACGATGCGATGAAGGCAGATAAAGACTATCAGGAAAGCGGCCCCCAGCAGGCGGTTGAATTCCCCCCAGGAAGCAGCTGGATCTGTTTTTCCGATCAAACTCCCCATGCCGCCATGGCCGGGCAGTATATGCTGGAACAGACCTTTATTTTACCGGTGAGCGCCATGAAAACCCCGCAGCATGCGCCGCTGAACGTCTTGCAAGCGTTGTTACACAAGCCATTGATATAGAAAGCCTGACTTTTCAGCCGATCCGCGGGTTTTTCGCTGGATCGGCCATAACTTCGATCTGTGTCACCCCATTTGGGCAGCAAATTTGGTATATTAATCGCGCAGTAGTATGCACATCACCTACTCATTATGGAGGTTGTATGTACAAGACTATCTTAGCGCCCATTGATTTGGCTGAAATCGAGTTAACACAGAAAGTCATTCCCACGATTAATTCACTGGCAAACATCGACTACCCGCATATCCATTTTTTCGCCGTCCTCTCCCCTATGCTCTCTTATTATGAATATGGGCTATCGCACCCCGAGCGGTTGCTGCCCAGCGATGATGAGCGGATACAGATTGCACTGGCGGAGTTAAAGAAAGCCGTTACTGCTTTTGATATTCCGGAAGGCCGAGTGCACTGTTCGGTAGAGATCGGCGCGCCACGGGATCGGATTTTGAATTTTGCCGATGAGATCAACGCCGATTTGATCGTTGTCGGTTCGCGAAGGCCTAGTATCACTACCTTCTTGCTTGGCACAACGGCGTCATCGGTCGTCAGATATGCCAAAACCTCGGTCCTGGTGGTGCGATAAGGCCGCAGACTACGTTCTAAAAAGCGCTAGTAATACGTAGCTGTACGTAATAGTGCTACAGGAGGGAGCCATGCAGAACGCCGACACGCCGTGAATCCATCCCTGGAGGCTCGTATCGCGCGTCCATGCGCTCAACGGTCGGCTAACCTGCATGCCTCCCTCCTGACTTAGCTTACGGTGTTGCGGTGACAAGCGTAATTATTTGGCCACAGTTTCTGGTTATAGCAGCCACTTACCTGGCCCAGCTAGGTTTGTTGAGGATATGGTCCTGCCAATCCACGACTTCGCTTTCACGCACCGCGATATGACGTACGGTAATACGCTCACCGTGCATTGCCGCTTTTGATCCGCTGACCAACGGGTGCCAGTCGAACAAGGGTTTGCCCTCGCCGATCAGGCGATAGGCGCAGGTTGGCGGTAGCCAGTCGAACGTGGTGAGGTTTTCGCGCGTCAGCTTGATGCAGTCTTCTTCCAGCTCAAAGCGGCGCTCGTAGTTGCGGCACTGGCAGGATTTGATATTGAGCTGATCGCAGGCCACGTTGGTGAAGTAAATCTCATCGGTATCTTCATCGATCAGCTTGTTCAAACAGCATTGCCCACATCCGTCGCACAGCGATTCCCACTCTGCCTCAGACATTTCGTCCAGCGTCTTCTGTTGCCAAAAAGGGAGTTGTGACATATCGACTTCCGAAAATAGGTAAATGAACAAACCACCTGCAAGCAGGTTCAAGGGGGCACACTATATAGACACTCAGCGCAAAAGGAAACGTTTCCCCGGCTGCCCCTGCCTGCCGCAACGACATCCAACGTGGATAATAACAGTGTAAGTGACCAAAGAGGTTTCTGCCTGCAACACCCGGAAGGCCCGGCAGGCAGAAAAATAAAGCGGGATTAAATCACTCGGGTGCTGAGGGTCTTACCGTTAAGCGAGATTTTCAGCATATCGCCAGAAACCATTGGCCCGACTCCTTGAGGAGTCCCGGTCAGAATGATGTCGCCCGCACGCAGCGTGAAGAAACGGCTCATATAGGCGATCAGCGGCAAAATGGGATTGATCATATCACGGGTATTGCCCTGCTGACGCAGTTCGTCATTGATCGACAAAGACAGCTCGGCATTTTGCGGATCGCCAAATTCAGCCACCGGAATAAAACCGGAGATCGGGCAGGAGCCATCAAATGCCTTGGCTTTTTCCCAAGGTTGACCCGCCTTCTTGAACCCGGCCTGCAGATCGCGCAAGGTCAAGTCCAGCGCCACGCCATACCCCGCAATGGCACGGGCCACGCGATCTTCATTGGCCTGCTTTAACGGGGTGCCAATCAGCACCGCCAACTCGACTTCATGATGGATCGACCCCAGCCCCTTGGGGATCGCTACCGGTTGACGAATATCACACAATGCCGTTTCAGGTTTGATAAACAACACCGGCTCAGACGGGGTTGCACTCCCCATCTCCTTGATGTGATCGCTGTAGTTGCTGCCTACGCAAACCACTTTGCTTACCGGGAAATCAAGCAACGCTCCTTGCCAGTCTCTATGTTGATACATACCGCCTCTCCAACCACAGTGTAGGGGCCAGATAACCTCAGCCCATGATACATACGGGGTGCCATTCCAGGCACCGGGTAGTTACCGACCTATTGACCGATACCGTCGGCCATCATTCCCACGCTGATCGCGAAATAATACGAACGATTCCAATGCATGAGAGTACGGAAGTTATCATAAACCAAGAATGCGCGTCCTTGCATATCATCTGGAGCGATCACCCAACTACGCAGGCCAGAGACTGGCAAGGGTGAACCCTCTGCTAACACCACCCCTTTGGCCGCCCACTTCTCTTCGCTATGCCCCTGGGAGTCTTTCAACCCTAGTTGTTCAGCGTTGAATTGCGCGGGCAGTTTGACTTCACGACCCCAACCAACCCCAGGTTGCCAGCCTTCGGTTGCCAGGTAGTTGGCGGTAGAGGCAAACACATCGTCGAGATTATTCCAGATATCGATTTTACCGTCGTCATCCCCATCTGCGGCATAGGTCAAAAACGAGGTTGGCATAAACTGGCTCTGCCCCATCGCTCCCGCCCAGGATCCCTTCAGGTTGCCCGCATCAACGTGGCCCTGGTCAATAATCTTTAAGGCCGCCATCAGCTGTTTGGTAAAGAACGCTTCGCGCCGGCCTTCAAACGCCAGCGTCGCCAGGGCAGAAACAACGTCTTCCTTACCCTGTATCTTGCCAAAGGCGCTTTCCATACCCCATAGCGCGACAATATATTGCTCCGGGACGCCATAGCGCGCAGTCACTCGCGCCAACCGTGGCTGATATTGCTGGCGCATCTCGCGGCCCCGCTGGATTTTCCAAGCAGGCAGCACCCGGCTGAGGTAATCATCCAGCGTGATTTTCTTTTCCAACTGATTGCGATCGGCATTAATCACCCTATCGACAAAATGCGCGTTGGCAAAGGCAGCCTCAACGGTAGCCGCAGGGATACCCTGCTTGATGGCCCGCCGCTTCAGTTGTTCCACATAGGCCGGGAACTCCGCGGGATCACGCCCGGTTTCGGCCAGCGTACTCCCGGCAGGCGGTGCAACAGGTGCAGACGCAGGAGCCGCCCCCACCTGTTTAACGCAGCCAGCCAAAAGGAGCAGCGTTAGCATCATCGACATCTTCTTCATGATTTTCCCTACCCGTGACGACCTGCCGCCAGATGCAGATGGTGCTTAAAAGCTGGCGTTAACACAGGGTTGAAAATCGACGCCCGGTTATTTGTTGGCGTCAGACAAATGAAGGTTTAATAGGTTTTCCACCGGCGGTGGGAACTGCAGATAAAACCCTTCCTGCTTTAGGGCTTCTTTCACCTTCTCGATATCCGCTGAAGCCAATTTCTTACGCCCGTCAAGCGACAGCATCATGGCATACTGCGGCGTGCCAAAACTTTTCATCAGATCTTCCGGCACCCGAGAGAAATCGTCTTTTTTTTCGACATAAAGATAAGTCTGATCGCGCTTGGCGCTTCTATAGATGACACAAAACATTTTTAAAACTCTATTTAATTGAGGCAGCGTCTTGCCTGGATATAACTCTGACTATAACATGCTTATAGTACTTCGGAATATCGCACCCCGAGTGGTATTCCGGGGATTTAAGTTGCTGAGACTGAGTCAGGATAGATGTCACAATCGCCAATTGAGCTAAAAGGCAGCAGTTTTACCCTATCGGTGGTTCATTTACATAATTGCGAACCCGAGGTAATACGCCAGGCACTGCAAGAAAAGGTGGAACAAGCGCCCGCTTTTCTCAAAAATGCCCCTGTTGTTATTAATGTTGCTACGCTTAACGGCGACGCAGACTGGAAAGAAATTCAACGGGCGGTCACTGCGGCTGGGCTGCGCGTGGTCGGCATCAGCGGTTGCAAAGATGAGCGGCAGAAGCGGTCCATCGCCCGCGCCGGTTTGCCACTGCTCAATGAAGGCAAAGGCCAGAAGGCGGCCCCGCAGGCTCCGGTGATTGCGCCGGTCCCTGATAATGCCCCAGCCAAAACGCGCATCATCAGTACTCCAGTCCGTTCAGGCCAACAGATTTACGCCCGTAACAGCGATTTGATCGTCACCAGCAGCGTCAGCGCCGGTGCAGAACTGATTGCCGACGGCAATATTCATATTTACGGTAGCATGCGTGGCCGCGCACTGGCTGGCGCCTCTGGCGATACCCAGTGTCAGATTTTTTGCACGCACCTGGGTGCTGAGCTAGTCTCTATCGCAGGGCAGTACTGGTTGAGCGATCAGATCCCGTCCGAGTACCTCGGGCAGGCAGCAAGGCTCAGCCTGTTGGATAATGCTTTAACCATACAACCTTTAAATTAAGCCCTTTTGACAAGGAATCCATTTCATGGCACGCATTATTGTTGTTACATCGGGTAAAGGGGGCGTTGGCAAGACCACATCAAGTGCGGCCATTGCGACCGGCTTGGCCCAGAAAGGCAAGAAAACCGTGGTGATCGACTTTGATATCGGTCTGCGTAATCTTGACCTCATCATGGGGTGTGAACGCCGGGTCGTTTACGATTTCGTGAACGTTATCCAAGGTGACGCCACGCTGAACCAGGCGTTAATCAAAGACAAGCGCACCGACAACCTCTACATTCTGCCCGCTTCGCAAACCCGTGACAAAGACGCCCTGACCCGTGAAGGCGTGGAAAAAATACTCAGCGATCTCGACGAGATGGCCTTCGAATTTGTGGTTTGCGACTCACCTGCAGGGATCGAATCCGGTGCCTTGATGGCGCTGTACTTTGCCGATGAAGCCATCATCACCACCAACCCGGAAGTGTCTTCAGTACGTGACTCCGACCGTATCCTGGGCATTCTGGCTTCCAAATCGCGCCGTGCCGAGAGAGGGGAATCCCCGATCAAGGAACATCTGCTGCTAACCCGTTACAACCCGGGCCGCGTCAGCCGTGGCGACATGTTGAGCATGGAAGACGTGCTGGAAATCCTGCGTATCCCGCTGCTTGGCGTGATCCCGGAAGATCAGTCGGTATTACGTGCCTCTAACCAGGGTGAACCTGTTATTCTTGATAGTGAGTCCGATGCCGGTAAGGCCTATGACGATACCGTTCACCGCCTGTTAGGGGAAGAACGCCCGTTCCGCTTCATCGAAGAAGAGAAAAAGGGCTTCCTGAAACGCCTTTTTGGGGGATAAACCATGGCTCTGTTAGACTTCTTTCTGTCCCGCAAAAAATCGACAGCCAGTGTAGCCAAGGAACGGCTACAGATTATCGTCGCAGAACGTCGTCGTGGGGACAGCGAACCCCACTATCTGCCTGATTTAAAGCGCGATATTCTAGCGGTAATTTGTAAATACATTCAGATCGACCCCGAAATGCTGCACGTGCAATTCGAGCAGAAAGGGGACGATATTTCGGTACTTGAACTTAACGTGACGCTACCGGAATCGGAAGAAACACCTAAATGATTGCGATGCAATGAGTGCCCCCTGTATATTTTTATACAGGGGGTAACTGTATATTCGTCCAGTTATAAACGCGCGTGCAAAAATAAAAACTCCGCACTATTGAGACGACTCTCAGTTCTTTTTGACACCACTTTCTTTATGGTGAAGGCTGGCGATTAATATTTTCTTCGCCTTATTTTTAGCGAGATAAAACGGAACAGTTTGATTTAAACTGCCCCGCCCGATCTTTAACGATTAATAATCCTGTAGGATCGCCTGCAACGGCGCGGCCAATAGCTCACCACGCCAACCACTGATTAACTCAGGCTGTGACTCGCTCTCTTTCAATTTCCAGTGCCAATTCAGCAACTGGTTAATCTGCCGCCGCGAAGCTAGCAGTTCGACGCTAAGGCCACTCTGCTCACTTACCAACGTAATGGCAGCCTTAATCTCCTTGAACACTTTCTTATAGCCAGGATGATCGACCAGGTTACTCAACGGTGCTGGCAAGGCTGATTCTTCGAGAGCGTTAGCCTCCGCCACCAGCGCCACCAGGGTTTTACCATGATAGCGGATCTCCGGACCACTCAGCCCCAGCGCCTCCAGTTCACCCAGCGAACCCGGCATATAGCGCGCCACGGCCCATAGGTTCTCTTCACGCACGACAAAGTTCACCGCCAGATCGCGTTCACGCGCCTGACGTAAACGCCACTCGGCCAGTTTTTGCAGGCAAGCCAACTGACGCGGACGTAACTGCCAGGCATTGGTGATTTCGCGATAGGCCAATTCCGGCGCCAGCGCTTCACTGCGCCGTTGGCAGAGCAAACGGCACTCGTTATCGGCTGCAGCGGTCCAACCCGCCTCCTCGGTCTCCTGCACCAGTTGCTTGGCCATCGGCAACAGGTAGAACACATCAGCTGCGGCATAAACGCATTGGCGCTCGGTCAATGGCCGCGCCAACCAGTCGGTACGCGATTCACTCTTATCGAGATCGACCTTCATGTACTCCGTCACCAGCTTGGCAAAGCCACAGGACAGCGTATGGCCGCTGAAGGCCGCCAGGATTTGGGTATCGACCATCGGTGTCGGCAGCGTCTTGAAGGCGTTCAGAAACACCTCAAGATCTTCACTACCAGCGTGCAGGAATTTCACGACGGCGGTATCGGCCAGCAGGTCGATAAAGGGTTGCCACTGCTTGATGGGGAGAGGATCGATCAGGGAAAGTTGTTCACCATCATATAACTGGATCAGGCCTAACTGCGGATAATAGGTACGCGTGCGGACGAACTCGGTATCCAGCGCCACCTGGGCGTAGTTTCTTGCCTGCTCGCAGACCTGCTGCAATCCGGCGTCGGTAGTGATCAACTGATAATTCAAAACATCATTCTCTTGGTCATTTTTAGGATTCAAACACAACAACGCCGGCTTATTCACCGGCGCTGTTGAAAAGGGGAGCAACGATTGGCCTAGGCGGCATCGTCAGCCTTGGGCTTTTTCTGTTCGTCACGCAGTTCCCGTCGTAAGATTTTGCCGACGTTCGACTTCGGCAACTCGTCACGGAACTCAACAATTTTTGGCACTTTATACCCTGTCAGGTGCCGACGGCAATGGGTTAGCAACTCTTCTTTGGTGAGTGTCTGATCTTTCTTCACCACACAAATCTTCACCGCTTCACCCGAAGCATCGCTGGGTACCCCAATGGCCGCACATTCCAGCACTTTAGGGTGCTGGCTAACGATCTCTTCGATCTCGTTCGGGTAGACGTTAAAACCAGAAACCAGGATCATATCTTTCTTACGGTCAACGATGCGGATAAAGCCCTCATCATCCACGGTAACCACATCCCCAGTCGCCAGCCAGCCATCGCGCAACACTTCGTCCGTCGCGTCAGGGCGTTGCCAATAGCCTAACATAACTTGCGGCCCTTTAACCCAAAGTTCACCGGGTTGACCGACCGGCACATCTTTGCCTTCATCATCCACCAAACGGATATCGGTAGATGGCACCGGCAGGCCGATGCTGCCGCTGTAGTGTTTCAAATCATGCGGGTTGCCAGAGACTAGCGGAGAGCACTCCGTCAGCCCATAGCCTTCCAGCAAATGATGGCCGGTCAGCTTTTCCCACTTTTCCGCCACCGATTTCTGCACCGACATCCCTCCGCCAACGGAAAGCCGCAGCGTGGAGAAGTCCAGCTTCTGGAAATCTTCATTGTTCAATAACGCATTAAACAGGGTATTTACCCCGGTCATGGCGCTAAACGGGTATTTTGCCAGCTCCTTCACCAGCCCCGGAATATCACGTGGGTTGGTGATCAGCAGGCTACGGCCGCCCAACTCGATAAACAGTAGGCAGTTCACCGTCAACGCAAAGATGTGATACAGCGGCAAGGCGGTAACCACCAACTCCTGCCCTTCACGCAGTAACGGCACATAAGCCGCTTTGGCCTGTACCAGATTGGCCTGCATGTTGCGGTGGGTCAGCATAGCCCCTTTCGCCACGCCGGTAGTGCCGCCGGTATACTGCAGGAAGGCCAGATCGGTATTGATAATATCTGGCTTCACGTATTGCAGGCGGCGGCCACGCTGCAACGCGCTGCGAAACGAGATGGCATCCGGCAGGTCGTATTTGGGCACCAGCCGCTTGATGTACTTCACCACAAAGTTGACCAACGTGCCTTTGGCTGCAGAAAGCTGGTCGCCCATGCGGGTCAGAATGACGTGTTTAACCTGGGTTTTGAACACCACCTTTTCCAAGGTGTGGGCGAAATTGGAAACGATGACAATCGCGCTGGCACCGCTGTCGTTCAGTTGATGTTCCAACTCACGAGGGGTATACAGCGGGTTGACGTTAACCACCACCATCCCCGCCCGCAAAATACCGAACAGAGCGATCGGGTATTGCAACAGGTTGGGCATCATCAGCGCCACACGGTCGCCCTTCTTCAGCCCCAACTCGTTTTGCAGGTAGGCGGCAAATGCTCGGCTGCGCTCTTCCAGCTTGCGGAAGGTCATCACCTCACCCATGTTGATAAAGGCGGGTTGATCCGCGTAACGGGCAACCGCATTCTCAAACATTTCGATCAGGGATGAGTATTGATCGGCATCGATTTCTGCCGGAACATCCGCCGGGTAACGTTTTAACCAGACCTTTTCCAAGCTATTACTCCTGAAATCATTACTAATTATCATCGTAGCCCCCAAAATTGCAGCCAAACTTTAACAATATTTTAACTCAGCGTACCAGTTTGGGTTTTAAACAATATTCAGGTTGCGATGTGCGTCACTAATTGCCGACGCAACCGCACAACAAAAAAAGTTAAGGCGGCCATTAAGCCGCCCTAAAGTATAAAAACTATCCTACTTGCCGAAGCCTCAGATCTGCGTCCTTACTCCGTAACGAAAGTTTGCACCTGCGCCGGACCTGGATTATACCAGCCATAACCCCCGCCCCAACCTGGGCCCCATGGGCCATTATGCCAGCCCCACGGCCCCATTGGCTGTGGCGGCATCACAATCTGCTGAGCGATGCGCCAACGCTTGAAACCGGTCGCATCCATGGTGACAAAGCGGTAAGGCGTCATGCCAATCTTACCGTCCCGTAGGCCGGTGATCGGCCCAACCACGGTGACCAGTTGCCCTCTGAAGTCGACCGGGTCGAGGAAGCCGTTAACCGAAGCCAGCAAACGGCCTTGCGAAGGTTCCCCCAATATCGGGCGAGCGCCAGAATCCAGCGGCACCGCCGCAATCTCCAGGATGGTACGCCCACGTTCATTAGCCACCGCAACCACGGTACCGCCGAAGCGTGCCTCCGCGCCGGTAAACTGTTTCGGTGCGTTTTGCACCACTGACAGTCGATCGACCGGCGTAGGGCTGGTGCCTTGGATGGCATCCGGAATGGTCACACAGCCAGAGAGCGCCAACACGCTGCTTGCGATTGCCAGCGTTAACAGCTTTTTACTCACAGTACGGGTTAAGATCATCGCAATCTCCTGAATTAGCTGTAACTTCGACAACGTTCATCAGTGCAAGTTGCAAGCGGAGCTGTTTTCTATCGGCGGCAACTTTAGATTAACTATAGGAAACTATTCGCGTCCCGGTAGCTTCTTCCAGGTGACTTCGTTACGCAAATAGGTCGGTTCGGCATTCTCCACGCTAACCGCCAGGCCTTGTTGCCAAGCCTGTAGCGCCAGAGGCAGCATATCTTCGGCCTGCGGCAACAGCATTTGCCCGTCGGTAACGTGCAGCGAGGAACCTGCAACCAAATCTGGGTAGGTTTGCCAACCGGTCCCCACATGGGCCCAATCGCCTTGCAAATGTTGCGCTCGCTCCAGAGCCTGCTGTGGAGACAGCACCGCTTCCCCCGCGCTTTCCAGCCACTGGCCATCAGGCTGGCGTTCAAACTGGCCCCAATAGACTTCGCCCATGCGGGCATCGATCGCCGCCAACACTCGTTGCGCGCCAGTCATGCGCCAGGCACCTTGCGCCATGGTTTGCAACGTGGAAATCCCGAGCATCGGCAGTTCGGCGCCGAGCGCCAACCCTTGGGCAATACCAATGCCGATACGCACGCCGGTAAAGCTCCCAGGGCCACGACCAAAGGCCAAGGCATCGAGTTGTGAAAGGGATAATCCGGTGTCGGCCAGCACCTGCTGCACCAGCGGCAAAATGCGCTGGGTATGCTCGCGTGGGCACAGTTCAAACAGGGCGTGAACTTCGCCTTGATTCCAGATAGCGACAGAACATGCTTCCGTCGCCGTATCGATCGCTAAAATTCGCGTGGACATGCCAAACCTCAGGCGGGAAATATCAGTGGTTTCATACAGGGCGCGCATTGTAGCACACCCCAGAAGTCGCGCCTATTCACCCTTGAGGAAGGCAATAGCCTGTGCCAGATCGCGGGTACGTGGCGTTGGTGGCAGGCTGTTGAGAAACACTTCACCATAAGGACGCATCACCAGGCGGTTATCACAAATCACCAGCACGCCCCGATCGTCGGTATCGCGGATCAGACGGCCAACTCCCTGCTTGAGCGTAATCACAGCATCGGGCAGTTGCACATCATTGAACGGGTCACCTCCGCGTAAACGGCAATCTTCAATGCGCGCCTTCAGCAACGGATCGTCCGGCGAGGTAAACGGCAGCTTATCGATAATCACGCACGAGAGCGCATCACCGCGCACGTCGACCCCTTCCCAGAAGCTGCTGGTTGCCACCAGTAACGCATTGCCCGCTTCGACAAACTGCGCCAACAGTTGACCCTTGCTGGTTTCCCCTTGCAACAGCACCGGCAGCGTCAAGGTGGCGCGGAACTCTTCGGCCAGCTCACGCATCATCTGATGCGAAGTGCACAGGAAGAAACAGCGGCCCTGGTTAGCCTCAATCATTGGCCGCAGCATTCGGGCCAACTGACGTGCGCCACCGGGTTGATTCGGCGAGGGCAAGAAACGTGGCACACAGAGCAACGCCTGATTGGCATAGTCAAACGGGCTGGGTAGCAGCAGGGTTTTGGCCTTATTCAGCCCCAAACGATCGGTAAAATGGCCCATTTGCTCATTCACCGACAGCGTTGCCGAGGTGAAAATCCAGCTGCCCGGCTTTTCGTCCAGCATCTCGCGGAAGCGGTCTGATACCGTCAATGGCGTGAGCGCCAACACAAAACTGCGCGAGTTACATTCATACCAGTAGCTGAAGCCGGGTTCGTTGACCTCTTTGAGCCGCTTAAGGCGGGCGCGGAACTGCGTCGCACGCTCGAAGGCGGCATCCAGCAACGCCGAACGGCCAAGGGAAAGCTTGACCACGTCGTAACACAGCTCCAACGCATCATCGAGCAGCAGCAAGGCGCGCTGGACGTTAGGTTGAGTGAGCACCTCCCGAAGGTTACCGCGAAAACCCGGTTCTCCCAGCGCTAAACGGAAATCCTGCGTGCTCTGGCTGAGGCGATCGGCGCTCTTTTGCAACTGTGCGCTATCGCGCACCTCGGTACGGTAAGCAATGGTGATGTCTTTAGCCAGATCCATCAGTTGACGGCTGGTGAGCTGCTTGCCGAAGTATTGGCTGGCGATATCCGGGATCTGATGCGCTTCGTCGAAGATCATCACGTCCGCTTCCGGGATCAGTTCGGCAAAACCGCCCTCCTTGACCACCATATCCGCCAGAAACAGATGATGGTTAACCACCACCACGTCGGCATCCATTGCCCGGCGTCGAGCCTTGACGACGAAGCACTCTTTATACAGCGGGCAATCACTGCCCAGACAGTTATCGTTGGTGCTGGTCACCAGCGGCCAGACAAAGCTGTCTTCCGCCACATCGCTACAGGAGCTGATATCCCCTTCTTCCGTCAGGGTTGACCAGCTGCGCAGCCGCACCAAATCGATCAGCGTCTGGCCAGCCAGATCGCCACCAGCCATGGATTGCTGCTCCAGACGTTCCAGGCACAGATAGTTGGAACGCCCCTTGAGCAGCGCCAGCTTGCCTTTGTATTTTAATGCCTTGGCCACGGTGGGCAGATCTCGGGCGTAAAGCTGATCCTGCAAGGCTTTGGAGCCGGTGGAAATAATCACCTTGCGCTTTGAACGCAGCGCCGGTGCCAGATAGGCGTAGGTTTTACCGGTGCCGGTTCCTGCCTCGACGACCAGTTCCTGTTTGAAATTGATGGCTTCCGTTACCGCCTCTGCCATCAATCTTTGCGGTTCACGGGGTTTGAACCCTTTAATTGCCTGCGCCAATGCGCCTTCTGGTGCGAAATCGTCTGCCACGCTATCTCTCTGCCGGTATCATTCAGCGGTGATTATGCCAAGCCTGCCACGCCGCTACCACCGACTTTATCCACACACACATCCATTGCTGGCTGTGATAGGCTTATGACGTTGATGATAAGGAGATAATTGCATGAATATCGAACGAATTGATCCGGCACAGCGCTGGTCAGAAGCGGTGATCCACAATGACACCGTTTATTACACCAGCGTCCCGGAAAATCTGGACGATGACGCTACGGCGCAAACCGCCAACGCCTTGGCCGCTATCGATGTGCTGTTGGAGCGAGTGGGTTCGGACAAGAGCCGGATTTTAGACGCCACCATTTTCCTGGCCAACGGCGATGATTTTGCCGCCATGAATGCCGCCTGGGATGCCTGGGTAGTTGCAGGCAGCGCGCCGGTACGTTGTACCGTAGAAGCGCGTCTGATGAATCCTAAATACAAAGTTGAAATCAAGATCATCGCGGCGCTGTAAAACAAAAAACCGCAGGTCATTCCCTTAATCCAAGAGTAGCTACCTGCGGTTTTTATTTGGCCGTTAAGCCAGTTTGATGATGACCATACCCGTCAATAACAGGGCCAGCCCCATCCAGCCTTTGGCATTGAGCCGTTGACCGAACAGGATCCAACCGGCAGCGATGGTGGCGGCAATACCGAAACCGCCCCACAGCGCATAAGCGACCGAAAGATCGATCCCCTTCACCGCCTGCGCCAGCGCGCTGAACGCCCCTAATACCGATACCAGGGACAGCAGCCCCAGCCAAACCCTGCTAAAACCATTAGACATCTTCAGAAAGATGTTGGCCACGATCTCCAGTACGATGGCCAAGGCCAGAAACCCAATGTGGTACAACTCAAGCTGTTGCATGGTTGTTACCTCGCGGGCTGACCTGTTTTCGTGGCTTGCGGGTGCCGGATTTCACCAGCAGGATCCCGGCAATCAACGCCACCAGACCCAGCACTTTCAGCGCCGAGATTGGCTCATCAAACAGCATCACGCTAAACAGGGTAATAAACAGGATGCCGATCCCTTCCCATAAGGCGTAAGCAACGCCCAAGGCCACGCGTTTTACCGCTAATGACAGCATGATGTAAGACAGGGTGATCATCACATACATGACGATATGTCCGGTCATACCGCCGCTGACGCTAGCGTATTTCATGGACAGAGTGCCGATTATTTCGGCGGTAATGGCAAAGCCTAAAAAGATCCAATAAATCATAATTTTTCTCCCAAACGGCGAATCACGCACGCTAAGGCGTATTTATCCCAATCTATCTCATCAAACAGGCGCACGGCGGCGCTTGAGATATAGAAATCTCTGGGGATAAACCTACCCAAACGTATTAAAGAAGTTTGCCCGGCAACGCCAAAAGACGGGAAGTGAACCCAGTCATCAGCACCGGTAAAGGGAGAAAGACGCTATAGCTCGCTGCACCAGTGATGCTCACTGGCAAGAATGGCAGAAAGGAAAAGTTGGCAACAAGATGTTCTGAGAGGCGTTCCATTAAGTTTCATCATAATTATTCTCTATCTTCAGCCGCACACCGTGCGATTTGCCCAATATCCTCATGAATGTAAAATTTTCAACTGCATTAGTTTTACCATAGCGAAAATCAGAAAGCAAACCGCCGTTTTCACATTTAGCGAAAAAAAATGAGTTATAAATAAGAGCCTTAATGTTTTTAAAAATTAAAAAAAGGCTCAGATTGACACCTGAGCCTTGTGAGAATTTCGCTAGCCGGTAAGTGCGGCAAATTCAGGCGCTACGCGCCTTAGCGCAGGATCTGTTTGATGCCTTCCAGCAGCAACTCGACCTCTTCGGCACGGGTCTCTCCACTGAGTGGATCGATGATGGAACTGTAAACGTGTGGCATCACCTTTGCGACTCCTGCGTCAAGGCAGGTTTCCAGTATTGGCAGGAAGTTTCGCGTATCGATCCCGCCGGTGGGTTCGATCATGGTCATGCCATTGCGCACGCAACTTTCCGCCAATGCGCGCAGTTCTGCCAGCGACGATAACCCCCCCATCGGGAAGAATTTGGCCGCATGACCACCCAGATCGAGGATCATACGTACCGCGCTGTCACAGCTCACCACGGCAGGCTCGCCCTGGCTGCTGTGAACTCCGGTGGAAATGATCACCTTCCCTGGCGTGCCGGTTGGCGAGATCAAGGCATTGATGCAGGTATTGCTGATGCCACGGGCCGCCAATGCACCCGCGGCAAAACCACAGCCTGTGAAGGTTTGGTTGACGTGTGCAGGCGCGGTGGCCGCCGCAATCATTGCCGCCTTATAAAACTGTGCCGCCGACCCTGCCCCCAAGCCAACGGAAATAGCCGGGATGTGCTCCATCCAGCGCTTCACCTCGGCCACACCCTGTTCGACGTTGGTGAACTGCGCCGAGATCACGCCAATAGCGGCATGTCCTTCAGCGGCATGGTGTACCTGTAATGCGTTAGGGATATCTTTGGCCAGCACGTTGATAGCCACTCGCCCCTGGTAAAAATCAAGCTGTTGCATGTTGCCCCCTGGCCTGTTGCACAATTTTCGTCAACCTCTCCACAATCAACGCAAAGTCGTCGTCGCGCAGCGCCCGTGGATCGAAGCTGAAGACGCCCTGATTCAGCCAGTAATGGCGGGTGTAAATCGCCACCTCGCCAGTGCGCAGTTGCTCTTCCACCTGATAGGCGGTTAATCCTAGCCTGGAGGCGTCCACGCTTACCCGCACTCGATAAATCGCTCGCCCGGCTTCATCCTGTTCGATCTCCGCCTGTAGGCCCGGCAGCGCGGAAATCTGCTGTGCCAATTCGCGCAATGCCGGTAATTGGCGGCTCCAGTCCGGTTGATGTTGCTGATAATGATCCAGCGCCATCACCAGCCCCACCATGTTCTCCTTGCCGATCTTCATCGCACGCGCAATGCCGTTATGCTGGGCCTTGCAACAGGCGATCCAATGCTGGTCGCCGGTGACAAAACCGGAGGTCGGTGCGTCCAGCGCTTTGGCCCCGCTATACACCACCATGTTGGCCCCGGCCGCCACATAGGCCCGCAAATCCTCTTCTGCAGCCGCATCCACAATCAGCGGCAACCCGGCGTTACGGGCCACGGCGACAAAATCGCTCAGCGCAACCATGCCCTTTTGCACACAGTGATGCGACTTGACGTAAAACAGCGCCGCCGTCTGCGCCGTGATGGCCTTTGCCAGTTGCCAGCGGGCCGCCAGATTGCTTTGCCCCACCTCAACCACCTTACCGCCGCCCAGCCGGATAGCGGTGGTGATCGGCGCACCGTAGTCAATATTGTGGCCACGTAGCATGACGATTTCATTCGCCAAACCTTCACTACATGGCATCAGTGCCACCCGCTCCGGCTCCCCCCGGGTAATGGCTGCCGCGACCGCAATAGCCACCCCGGCGGAGGCGCAGGAGGTCACATAGCTGTCTTGCGCACCGGTATGCTGAGAGATGAGTTCGCCAACGCGATCCACCAGCGCATCAATTTCCACAAAGGCCGACGCCGCCTCGGCCGTGGCCGCCATCACTTCTTTCGGCACCGAAGAAACACCAAGGATGGTCATCTTGCCGCTGGCGTTGATCACCCGTTTCAGCCCGAGCCGTTGATAAATATTCATCGCTGCTCCATTACAAAATGCCTAACAGGGAACACACCACGCTCAGTACCACTACCGAAAGCAGAATGGTGGTATAGCGCGGCCCTTTTTTGACCAGATAGAAGTAGATCGAGAACACCGCAGCCAGCGGCAACAGGCCGGGGGCGATGGAGTCCAGGATCTGTTGCACTACCACCTCGGAACCTTCCAACGCGCTGATTTTCAGCGGCGAGGTGATCTTGACGTAGCTGGCAGACAGCGCTCCCATCATGATCAGCCCGAGCACGTTGGCCCCGTAGATCAGCTCTTTTATCTTGCCCCCTTGCAGCAGCCCGATGATCGATTCCCGCCCTAGCGTGTAGCCTTTGTGGGCCAAGCCGTAGCTGATCGCCATGGTGATCACGGTATACAACACCACCGGCATGATGCCGCCCATGGCGCTGCCGTTGGCCGCGAAGGGTATGAAGATGGCGATCAACAGCGGCATGATCGCCGCCCAGACCACCGAGTCACCAATTCCGGCCAGCGGCCCCATCAGGCCGGTTTTAATCCCGGTGATGGACGAATCGGAAATCGGCTCTCCACGGGTCTTCTGTTCTTCCATGGCGATGGCAACGCCCTGGATCACCGCACCAAAGGTCTGTTCGCTGTTGAAGAAGTTCAGGTGGCGTTTCAGCGCCTCAACCTGCTCTTCTTTCTGCGGATAGAGCTTTTTAATAATCGGCGTCATTGAGGCGCAGAAAATCAGGCTCTGTAAACGTTCATAAGAGTTGGAGACTTCGGCTCCCAGCCAGTAAATAAACCAGGCTTTGGTGATGTCCCGCTTGGTCAGCACGTTGGTTTGGCGTGCTCTTTCCACCAGCTCGTGTTGCATGATGTCGCTGCTCATGATCAGGCTCCCTCACCTTTGGCCATGTTTTTAACCAGGAATGCCGCGCAGGTACCGAAGATGGCCATCGCCATGATGTCGACCTTGAGATACAACACCGCGAAGAACCCGGCAATGAAGTAAGGCAGCAGGCTTTTCTTGCCGATAACCATGATGGTGATCGCAAAGCCCAGCGCAGGCAGGATGCCGCCCATGATTTCGAACGAGTGGGTCAGCCAATGTGGCATCAGCGCCAGGAACTTCTCGACCACGCCCTGGCCGAAATAGTTGGCGGCAAACACCACCGGGAAGCGGATCACCAGGCCAAGCAGTGCCGGATACAGGAAGGCACAGCGCATGATCCCGCTGATATTGGCCTCTTCCGCGTGCTTATCGGCCATATGTACCCAAACGGCGTTCACGGTACGGCGTAACTGGTCAACGAACACGCCAATCACCCCAAACGGGATTGCCAACGCGATCGCCAGGTTAGGATCCATCCCCGCTTTCACGGCGATCGGCAGCGCGATACAGGCCGCCAGTGCCGGATCTGAAGGGACGTTCCCACCCGGCGTAGAGGTGACGCCCAGATACACCAACTGCATCCCGGCGCCGATAATCATCGCCGTTTTCATATCCCCCAGCAGGAAGCCGACGAATACCGCGATGGCGATGGGTTGCACCAACATCCCCGAGAGGGTGTAGCCCAAGCGCAGGCGGGCAAACCAGTAATACAGCCCCATACAAATGGCAACGGTCAAGTTATCCATGGTATTGCTCCTAATCGATCAGATGCCGAATATCAGAACTTCTTCAAAATATCTGCCAGTGCCTGCGGCTTGTCTTCCGGGATGGTCTGGAAGAACACCGTCACACCGCGTTGCTGTAAGTCACGCAGGATCGCCACATCTGCCTCATCTAGCGTAATGTTCTGGAATACCGCTTTACGGTTCGGCCCACCACCCAGGCCACCCACCTGGATATTTTTGACGTCAAACCCGTCGACCACCGCCTGTTGCACCGTAACCAGGTTCGGGAACAAGACCAATACGTTGCCCTCCCCCAGTTGATTCTCCCGCCAAGCCGCCGCAAAACTCTGGTTGCCATAGCAATCCACTTTCACATTCGGCGGAGCGGCCATCAGATAGATGCTTTTCATAAACGGATCGGCTTCCAGCTCATCACTCACTACTGCGATACGGTTGGCCTGCGACTGCCCAACCCACTTGGTAACGACCTGACCGTGGATCAAACGGCTGTCAATGCGGCATAAAACGATGTTAGCCATAATGATTATTCCCCTGATGTTATTGATTTAATTTGTTTAACTACGTCGAGGCAGCTGTTGCGCCCCAGTTCAACCAACTCGTCGAGATGGTTGAGAAAATTGCCCTGCTCACGTAAATCGATGGCAGCCAGCAGCAAGGTGGCATTCAGGCCGGAAATCACACCGATGGCGTAGTCACGGCTCAAGCGAGCCGCCACGTTAGAGGTGGTGCCGCCGATAAAGTCGGTGAGGATCAATGAACCCTCCGGCATGGTTTTCACCTGCTGTTCAACGCGTTCATGGAACTCCGCCAGCGTGTCGACCGGCATCAGCGCGATATCGAATATCCCACTGGTTTCGCCAATCACCATGCGGACGCTTTCACGCAGTTGTTGGCCCCAGCCGCCGTGGGTCAGTAGTAAAATCTGTGGTAATGCAGCCAAAATGGCCTCCTGGCAATCTATTGAAAGTCATTGAAAATTTCCGTTCCCTAGAGATATAGCAATGCCTGTGCCAATTTTGTGGCACACCGGAGGGAGGTCAGTGGTGAGCGGGTCGTGAAGGCCCGCTATGGCAGGGTCTAGCGGTAGAGAAGCTCGTAGATATAAAAATATTCCGCATCGGACAGGCGGATAGAATAGGCACGTTCAATCGGCGAAAACGCGTCTTTGATGACAGAAAACGCCTGTTGGTCGATATCCTGCTGGGCATCCAGGGCAATCTGTAACGGTTTGTGGCTTAAAACGATACGCTCCACCATGCAACAGCAGTGGATCAGGAAGCGAAGTGTCACTTGCCTTGAGGGCTGTAAATCCAGCGTGCGACAAATCTGATGCAACACCGCTTCGATCTCTTGCAGGATACGTTGAGGATTGAGCACGGAAATATGGTTGATGATGCTCTCCAGCGTCAGCGCGCTGATAAAACGCATTGAACAGCGCTCGACCTGCAACTGGCGTTCGGCGCTGCCAAGGTCCGGGTTCAACAGGCTGAGCACCAGTTCCGGCCCCTGTTCGGAGAACAGCTCTTCCAACGCGATAAACGGGATATCCGGCAAGCCGGGCTGGAAGGTCCCCACGATACCCACCAGACGTTCGTTACCGCCTATCGCCTGACGCAATCGCTCCAGGCTGCGCACTTCGTTGTAATCCACCAATACCATGCGGGTGTCTTCCGCCATCAGCTCACCGAAGCTTTCCTCCAGCACTTTCTTGATCTTCACCGCCGTGCCCATCCCGGTAATACAGGAGATTGCCAACACCTTGCCGATCTCATCTTCACGCTGGTCGTAAAGCTGATGGGCAATCCCTTTGCTGGCCATCAGTTCCATCAAGGGGGTGAAATCACTGGTTTCATAGGTCAGATCCAGCCCAATCTCCAGCAACGCCCCCATGGTGATGTTCTGGATCAGCAGCACATCGATGTGGAACAGTTTGCTGACGGTGCTGGCAAAGTGCACCAACGAGCCGATATCCACAATCAGGATCAGGCGCTGATAGCGCTTTTCCCGTAGTGTGGCGATCAGTAATTCCAATGTGTCATGCACCGACTGCTCGAACGGCATATCGATGGCGGTAAACAGCTCACATTCCAGCACCCGATTGACATAGTGCGCCATGCTGCTGGCCGTGGTGGTGCCGTGGCCGATCAACATGGCACCGCAGTCAGGGCTAACCTCCTTGCGCTGGCGGAAACTGCGGCACTCCTTCAAAAACAGACACAGGTAGACGATTTCCGTCGATGGGCATTGGATATGGAAGATTTCATTGATTTTGCGGCATAGCTGGTTGGCGTTATCGTACTCATCCTTGCAGTAATCCAGGATCAGGCTAGAGGAGTACAGGTTGGGGATCAGGCCTTTTTGCACATAGGAAAGCAGCGCCAGCAGGTGTTTACGCAGATGACCGGCCATATTCTGTGGCAGTGGGAAACCCAACACCTGTTCAATGCAGCCAATCAACAACGTAATGCGTTGCTCGACCTGACCGCCATAATAGCGCTCCTCACTTTCCCCACCGTTGCGGCTGTACAGCCCATATTCAAAAATGGTGCGTAGCTTGTTCTTCAGGATCGACAGGGTTTCCTGCGGCGGCACGTTGCTATTGCGCAGGTTGACGTATTCGCGCGTCAGATAGGTGTAAAACAGATCGCTGTCCTGCTCGCTGCTCAAGGCGCTCAGATGCTGCTTAAGCTGCTCAAGAGGCTGTGAACTGATATCCAGATACTCCTGCTGACCAAATATCGCGTCCACCAACAGGCGGCTGCTGGCGCTGGCAGAGTGCGGGACATCCATCAGCCGCTTATCCAGCAACAGCCTTGGGCTACTGTGCCCCATACCGCTGGCCCAGGCCTGGGCACAGAGAAACTGGATATCGCTTTTAAGTTGGCCGATATTGCCGCTCAGCGGCTTCTCCAGCAGATAGAGCAGCAACCCCTTATCCAAACGGATAATGCGGCCAATCTTGCGGCTCTCGAGCTGTAAGAAACCGGTAATGATTTCTACCTGTTCCTCCAATGAGCGCTCCCGCAACGCCGGTATGGCAATCGATACCTGAATACGCCGCAGGAAAGTGCGTAGCAGCGTTGAGTCTGGGCTTTCGGTGGTAGCGCAGATCAGCCGTACGCTGATGGGTCGGGCTTTCTCGCTTGAACCCAGTGGCCGATATTCACCTTTATCCAGGATCGAAAACAGTTTCTCCTGCCCTTCGTAGGGCAAGCGGTGGACTTCATCGAGTAACAGAAAGCCACCGTCCGCCTGTTCGATCAGGCCACGTTTGCTTTCAATCGCGCCGGTAAACGCGCCCTGTTTGTGACCAAACAGATGGGATGAAAGCAGCTCCGGGTTATGGGCGTACTCGGCACAGTTGAAATACACCAACGGGATTTGGCGCTGGGGCTGTTGCACCATGGCGAATTGGTGCATCACCTCGGCAAAGAAGGTTTTCCCCACCCCGGAAGGCCCAGTAAGCAACACATGCAATCCACCGGGATAAAGCACCGCCGCCTTACCCTTCTCTACCGACAACCGCAGGCTGCGGTCATAGCCAATCACCGTATGAAAAGGATCATCACTGGCTGGCTGCGGCAAGGCTTTGGCGGGTAATAGCGCCAGTAAATCTTTGGCTTCCAGCCTGTCATCTGGCAAAGATTGCTCAATCAACTGCTCACAGACTGCCCGGTGCAAAAACAGCACCGGACGGGATTTAATCTTGATGACCAATCGCTCAGCGTGTAGCTCGTTAAGTTCTTTACTGACAGAGTTACGTGCCAATCCCAGGTTGAAAGCGATGGTTTCCGCGGCGAAACCGCCAGCGCTTTGTTCAAGCGTTTCCCGGTTAAGCGTAAGGGTAAGACGTTCCAGCTCCTGGCGAACTGCATCTTTACGTTTCATTTTAACCTGTTGTTATTATTAGTTATAAAGAAGAAATAGACGGTAATTGGCAAGCGGGTAGCCAATCTAACCAAAAGTCATCCTAATACAGGGTTAGGGAAAACAACCACCGCAATATGTGAAGTTGTGGTATTTACAGGCAAAAAAAATGCCAATCACAGAGGATTGGCATCAGCAGGAGCGAACGCGGGTTTAGGCGGTAGCACCCTTGACGGCTTCACGCGCCAATTCGGTGATACGTGCATAGTCGCCGCTTTCCAGCGCATCCGCAGGCACTAACCAGGAACCACCGATGCACAGCACGCTTTTCAGTGCCAGATAGTCACGATAGTTGTTCGGCGTGATGCCACCCGTTGGACAGAAGCGCACCTGTGAGAACGGCCCGGCAATGGCTTGCAGCGCCTTGACGCCGCCATTGGCTTCCGCTGGGAAGAATTTAAACTCGCGCAGGCCATAATCCATCCCCAACATCAGCTCGGAAACGGTGCTGATACCCGGGATCAACGGAATGCTGCCTGCGGTAGCAGCTTTCAGCAGATCGGCGGTCAGGCCAGGGCTGATGGCAAACTGAGCGCCAGCCTCGGTCACTTCTTGCAGCTGTTGCGGATTGATCACCGTGCCCGCACCAATGATGGCATCAGGAACTTCTTTGGCGATCGCACGAATCGCGTCCATCGCACAGGCGGTACGCAGCGTCACTTCCAGCACGCGCACGCCACCTGCAACCAGTGCTTTAGCCAACGGCACAGCGTGTTCCAGTTTGTTAATCACAATCACCGGAACTACGGGGCCTGCCGTCAGGATCTGTTCTGCACTGGTTTTCCAGTTTTTCATCGTCATTCTCTCCATTACTTTCGGTTGGTGTATGGCACGCCCCTGCCACAGGGCTCCGCATCGCTGCAGATTCCGATCGCACCGCTAAAAGCCAGCAGACAGGCTGACGCCGGTCACCTAGGCTAATTCTGTTGACGTGTTACCAGCCCCTCACCCCAGCCCTCTCCCCAAGGAGAGGGAGCTGAACGGTGCTCTCAATAAGCCCCCTACCGCTCCAATAATAAATCGGTCTCAATCTACCTCTGGCCTCAGAAAGAATACCTAGGCAGCGGCGAGCTCGATCGGTTCCCTCTCCTTTTGGGAGAGGGTTAGGGTTAGGGTGAGGGAGAGGGAACAGGTTAATTGCTGCTTATTCGAATTCGTTCCACGAACGGCCATCACGCGTGATCATCGCGACGGAAGCCACCGGCCCCCAAGTCCCAGACTGGTAGGGCTTAGGCGCTTCGTTGTCCGCTTTCCAGGCATCCATGATTGAGTCAACCCACTTCCAGGCCTCTTCCACTTCGTCACGGCGCACAAACAGCGCCTGGATACCACGCATGGTTTCCAGCAGCAGACGCTCATAGGCATCGGCCACGTGTTCCTGGTTAAAGGTTTCCGAGAAGCTCAGATCCAACTTGGTGGTTTGCAAACGATGTTTGTGATCCAGCCCCGGCACCTTGTTCAGTACCTGGATTTCGATCCCTTCGTCCGGCTGCAGGCGAATGGTCAGCTTGTTCTGTGGCAGTTGTTGATAGGAGTCACGGAACAGGTTCAGCGGTGGGTTTTTAAAGTACACCACCACTTCTGAACATTTGGTCGGCAAACGCTTACCGGTACGCAGATAGAACGGCACCCCGGCCCATTGCCAGTTGTCGATATCGACGCGGATGGACACAAAAGTCTCGGTGTTGCTGCTCTTGTTTGCCCCTTCCTCTTCCAGGTAGCCCGGCACTTTTTTACCCTGCACAAAGCCTGCGGTGTACTGGCCGCGCACGGTGGTTTCCCGGACATTGGTCTGATCGATACGGCGTAGCGAGCGCAGCACTTTCACTTTCTCATCACGGATACGGTCAGTGGTCAGGTCCGCCGGTGGCGACATGGCGATCATGGTCAGGATCTGCAACAGGTGATTCTGGATCATGTCGCGCATCTGCCCGGCCTGATCGAAGTAACCCCAGCGCCCTTCAATACCCACCTCTTCCGCCACGGTGATCTGCACGTGATCGATAGTGCGGTTATCCCAGTTGGAAGCAAACAGGGAGTTGGCAAAGCGCAACGCCAGCAGGTTCAGTACAGTCTCTTTGCCCAGATAGTGGTCGATACGGTAAACCTGGGATTCGTTAAAGTACTCAGCAACCTGATCGTTGATCACCCGTGAGGATGCCAGGTCAGTACCAAGTGGCTTTTCCATCACCACGCGCGCCGGCTCTTTATTCAGCTTGGCCTCGCCCAGGCCCTTGCAGATGGCGCCAAAGGTGCTTGGCGGCATGGCGAAATAGTTGATGGTGGTACGATGTTTCTGGTCCAGCATCTTGCCCAATTCAGCGAAGTGCTTGCTGTCGTTGACGTCCAGATTACAGAAGTCCAGGCGTGCGCTCAGCGTGGCCCAAAGCTCATCGTCCAGCTTTTCTTTCATAAAGGTGCCCAGGGCTTCCTTGACCACCTTGGTATAAGCTTCTTTATCCCACTCGGCACGGCCTACCCCGATGATACGGGTATCCGGGTGGATGTGACCGGCTTTCTCTAACTGGTACAGGGAAGGCAGCAGTTTACGACGCGCCAGATCGCCTTTCGCGCCGAAAATAACCAGGTCACAGGCCTGGGCTGTAGAGGTTACCGCCATGTTCATCTCCTCGATGCAGGATATTTGTAATTTTCTTACATTACTAATGTACTCTCTTTCGCTACGGCCAGTAAACCCGGATCAAAAGCAGAAAAAAAGCCCCAGAAACTACGGCGTTATCCCTGGTGCAGCGCGAACGCTGTTGGCAACAGGGAAAACTGTAATTTTCTGTCTTTTTTGACACTCTTTTACCATTATGAAAGTTAGACACAGGTCATGTTCTGGTGAAAAAAGCCAGCTTATCCCTTGTCGACACTGCCAACGCTTACCAGCACGTAGTATATTTTCATTAAACCGGATTGATTTCTCCTTTGATTGAAATCGACATACCCGATGGATCACCCGTGAAAGCCGGTGTCCGGCAGGTATAAACCATGAGTGACTCCCGTTATATGAATACGCTGGAAAAAATCCAGAGCCATCTGGAGCTCCTGAGCAAATCGGAAAGGAAAGTCGCCGAGGTGATCCTGGCCTCCCCACAAACCGCTATTCACTCCAGCATCGCCCGGCTGGCCAAACTGGCCGATGTCAGTGAGCCGACCGTTAATCGCTTTTGCCGCCGCCTGGAAACCAAAGGGTTCCCCGACTTCAAACTGCATCTGGCACAAAGCCTGGCTAACGGTACGCCCTATGTAAACCGCAATGTCGAAGAAAACGACACCGTTGCCGCTTACACCAGTAAGATCTTTGAGTCGGTGATGGCCAGCCTGGATACAGTAAAGGCAAATCTCGACATTACCGCAATCAATCGTTCGGTTGATCTGCTTACCCAGGCAAAAAAAATCTCGTTCTTCGGGCTCGGGGCCTCTGCCGCCGTGGCGCACGATGCCATGAACAAATTTTTCCGCTTCAATATTCCGGTGGTCTATTTTGACGATATCGTCATGCAGCGCATGAGCTGCATGAACTCCGTCGAGGGGGATGTCGTGGTACTGATCTCCCATACCGGGCGCACCAAGAATCTGGTCGAGATGGCGCATCTGGCACGAGAGAATGACGCCACGGTCATCGCCATCACCTCGAAAGATACTCCACTGGCCCAAGCTGCGACCCTCCCCCTACTGCTGGACGTGCCGGAAGACACCGATGTTTATATGCCAATGGTGTCCCGAATTGCACAGTTAACCCTGATTGACGTGCTGGCTACCGGATTTACCTTGCGTCGAGGGGCTAAATTCAGAGATAACTTGAAGCGGGTCAAGGAAGCGTTGAAAGAATCGCGCTTTGATAAAGGGATCGTCCCCAACAGTTTCGACTGAAAACGGTTTTAAAAACCGCCGGTCAGATCACAAGTTGACCCGCGGGATTATAGTTGTACCCTGATAGCTCGTTCATACAGATAACCCAGATGAAAATTAGGTAGGCGAAAAGCGTCTGCCCCCTCATCCGGTTTCGTTATCTGACGTTCAGCAACACCAATACTTGCGTCACAAGTCAACGGAGTAATACATGACCAGACGGCTCAGAAGAACCAAAATCGTTACCACACTGGGTCCGGCTACCGACCGCGACAATAATCTGGAAAAGATTATTGCTGCTGGTGCGAACGTAGTTCGGCTTAACTTTTCCCACGGCAATGCAGAAGACCATCAGGCACGGGCAGATAAAGTGCGTGAGATTGCGGCCAAGCTGGGGCGTCATGTCGCTATCCTGGGCGATCTTCAGGGGCCAAAAATCCGCGTTTCCACCTTTAAGGAAGGCAAGATTTTTCTTAACATCGGCGACAAATTCCTGCTGGATGCCAACCTGACCAAGGGTGAAGGCGATAAAGAAAAAGTCGGTATCGACTATAAAGGCCTGCCTGCGGACGTGGTGCCTGGCGATGTGCTGCTGCTGGACGATGGCCGCGTACAGCTGAAAGTGCTGGAAGTTCAGGGCATGAAAGTGTTCACCGAAGTCACCGTAGGTGGCCCGCTGTCGAACAATAAAGGCATCAACAAACTGGGCGGTGGTCTCTCTGCCGAAGCCCTGACCGAGAAAGACAAAGCCGATATCCTGATCGCCGCCAAAATTGGCGTCGACTACCTGGCTGTCTCCTTCCCGCGCACCGGCGAAGACCTGAACTATGCTCGCCGCTTGGCACGTGACGCTGGCTGCAACGCCAAAATCGTGTCGAAAGTTGAACGTGCCGAAGCCGTATGCAGCGACGAAGCGATGGATGACATCATCCTGGCCTCCGACGTGGTCATGGTTGCCCGTGGCGATCTGGGCGTCGAAATCGGCGATCCGGAGCTGGTGGGCATCCAGAAGAAACTGATCCGTCGCGCCCGTACGCTGAACCGTGCGGTGATCACCGCCACGCAGATGATGGAATCGATGATCACCAATCCGATGCCGACCCGCGCCGAAGTGATGGACGTGGCGAACGCCGTGCTGGATGGTACCGATGCGGTCATGCTGTCTGCCGAAACCGCTGCGGGCCAGTATCCAGCCGAAACGGTAGCCGCCATGGCGCGTGTTTGCCTGGGTGCAGAAAAAATCCCAAGCATCAACGTGTCCAAGCACCGTCTGGACGTGCAGTTCGACAATATCGAAGAAGCCATCGCCATGTCGACCATGTATGCCGCTAACCACCTTAAAGGGGTTACCGCCATCATCGCCATGACCGAATCTGGCCGCACCGCGCTGATGATGTCACGTATCAGCTCCGGCTTGCCGATCTTCGCCATGTCTCGCCATGAGCACACGCTGAACCTGACGGCGCTGTATCGCGGTGTCACCCCGGTCTACTTTGGCAGCCACAGCGATGGCGTTGCCGCCGCTAATGACGCTATCGCCCGTCTGCGTGATAAAGGTTACCTGGTGTCTGGCGATCTGGTGCTGGTTACCCAAGGTGACGTCATGAGCACCGTGGGCACCACCAATACCAGCCGTATCCTGCGCGTAGACTGATTACCGCGCATTTAATGTTAAGGCCGGTCGGTTTACGCTGACTGGCTTTTTTATTGCTATTTGGGGAACCTCTTCATGCTACATCAACATCATCAGCAATATACTCGTGGCTCGCTGGATCTTGATGGGCGGCAATTGGCCAATCTGGAGAGTGAAGATCTCAGCGGCACCTCCCTGCAAAAAATCAGCCTGTACAATAATTGCCTGACCCGCTTCCCCGAGCAGATTTTTCACCATCGTGACCTGAAAGTGCTCAACATTTCCTGCAACCAGATTGCCGAACTGCCGACGGAAATCGGTTTGCTCCGCCAGTTGCAAATGTTCGATTTTGGTCACAACCAGGCAACATCAATTCCCGCCGAAATCGGGGAATTGCGTGAATTAAAGTATCTGTATTTGAGTGATAACGGTTTCAGCCAGCTACCCGATTCGCTGCGCCAGCTGCAAGCGTTGTGTTATCTGAATCTGACGGATAATCAGCTAGTGGAATTCCCTACGGCACTGTGCGGCCTGACGGCGCTACAAGAGCTGCGTCTCTACAATAATGCCATCACCGCATTACCCTCGGAGATCGGTTTATTGGGCCAGTTGCGTGAATTACACCTGATGAAAAACCGTCTCACTACCCTGCCCAGCGAGATCGCTCAACTGTCAGAGTTACAGGTGATGGATTTGGAAAACAACGCCATTGCGTACTTACCCGATCAATTCTGCCAATTGCCCAAGTTAGCTACGCTCAATCTGCGTTTCAACCAATTATCCCAGTTGCCTGAAGACTTGGGTGCATTGAGTTCACTGGTTTCATTAGACTTGCGTGCCAACCGATTAAGTCAATTACCGACCAGCATGGCGCAAATGAAAAACCTACGGCGACTGGACCTGCGTTGGAATGACTTCGACCATTATCCAGCGGTGCTTGAACCGCTAATCCAGCAGGGCTGTATGGTTCATTGCTAATTGCCTGACTAAAATCTGCAACGGTGAACAGTGGGTTTTTCAGGCCGTTGCAGAGCATTGCGTAACGCTGCGCAGAGTTGGTATTTGGGAATAAAACAGACACGAGCCAGACGGGTGTGATGAATATACTACGCGTGGGTGCTCTGGATCTTTGTATCTGGAGCCAAAAGCCAAGGTGATGGATACAAAGAGAAAAGCCCCGAGTCGATAACATCTACCCGAGGCCAACTCTAACGCCAGACAACGTTAGGTTAGCTTCTTACCTGCCGAGAGGCAAGGAGAAGGAAACACAATGTTGAATAAAGGAAACATCGTTAAACTGGTCGTTATCTGTACCACCGTTATTTTGCTGGTATGGCTAACGCGCAGCAAACTTTGTGAGTTGCGTATTCGATCGGGCAACACGGAGGTTGCGGCCATTTTGGCCTACGAATCCGAACGGTAAGGCAACCCAACGGCGGGGGCCTGCTCCCGCCCGTTGGTTGTTGGCGTGTAGATCTAGGAGCACCCTTCTCCTACAAACCAAAAGGACAGGTTATAGCCCGTCGTTACAGTTTGCCAAAAGCTGCTGAAATTGTAGGAAACGAACAGGTTAGAGCGTAGGGGCGCCGCATACTGCGCTTATTTAGCAGAGTGTAACGCCCGGTAGAGAGTTGATAAGCGACATTAACGATATAAATCGTCCCGCGAGTAAGGTTCAATCTCACCTTCCTTGCGCGTTTTCAGCAGCTTCAAAATCCAGGTATATTGCTCTGGATTAGGGCCCACCAGGTTTTCCACTTCTTCGTTCATGCGGCGCGCAATGCGAACATCGTCGGCTTCGGCCAGATCATCCATCGGCTCACGGATATAAATGTCCAGCATGCTGGTTTTACCGTCATAAACCGGGAATAGCGGCACGATCGCCGCTTTGCAGACTTTCATCAAGCGGCCGACTGCAGGCAATGTGGCTTTATAGGTCGCAAAGAAATCCACGAATTCACTGTGCTCGGCACCGTGATCCTGGTCAGGCAGATAATAGCCCCAATAACCATGGCGCACCGAACTGATAAAAGGCTTGATGCCATCGTTGCGGGCATGCATACGGCCACCAAACTTGCGGCGCACGCTATTCCACAGATAGTCGACCAATGGGTTGCTCTGGTTATGGAACATCGCTGCCATGGGTTGCCCGCGCGCAGCCATCAGCATCGCTGGCACATCAACGGCCCAGCCGTGCGGCACCAGGAAAATCACGTTGCGGCCTTCCTCACGGATTTTATCCAGCACTTCTTCACCGTGCCAACGCACGCGCTTGAGTACTTTCTCCGGTTTGGTACAGGCCAGTTCCGCCATCAGGATCATCGATTGCGGCGCGGTAGCAAACATCTCATCGATAATATGCTCGCGTTGCTGTTCTGGCAGTTCCGGCATGCAATAAAGCAGATTGATACGGGCGCGGCGTCGAGCCCCTTTAGCAACCTTGCCAGCCAGTTTACCAATCGCACCCAGTAATGGGTCTCGCATTCGAGCAGGGACCAGAGAAATACCGGCCATCAGCCCGGTTCCCAACCAAACGCCCCAGTAGCGCGGATGATAGAAGGCTTTATCAAATTGTGGGATGAACTCTACGTTCGATTTCTTCTCGTTTTGCATGACCTGCTCTTTATTCAACGCACCTGCTCGGAAGATATAAACTATATACCTAGTTGCAGTCAGGCGGGTGAGTCAGGTTAAAACCAGCACCGTTCACTGACAAAATGCAGCTATCGTTATCTCGAGCAGGCATTAATAAAAAAACATCGGCCCGAAATCAGGCCGATGGGAAATCATAAGGGATAGCGATGGTTAATCCAGCTGCAACTGTGGCACCACTTCCTTCACCTGTGCCAGGTAATCGCTGCGATCTTTCCCCATCAGCCCTTCCGAGCGAGGCAACTTAGCCGTCAATGGGTTAACCGCTTGCTGGTTAGTCCACATTTCATAATGCAAATGTGGGCCGGTAGAGCGACCGGTGTTACCGGAAAGCGCAATGCGATCGCCACGTTTCACCTTCTGTCCTGGCTTGACCAACAGCTTTTTCAAGTGCATATAGCGCGTGGTATATTGGCGGCCATGACGGATCGCCACATAGTTACCTGCCGCGCCACTGCGCTTGGCGATCACCACTTCACCGTCACCCACCGCCAACACTGGCGTGCCGACCGGCATGGCGAAGTCGACGCCTTTATGCGGTGCAATGCGCCCGGTCACGGGATTTACGCGGCGTGGGTTAAAGTTGGAAGAAATACGGAACTGCTTCATGGTCGGGAAACGCATAAAGCCACGCGCCAACCCGGAACCCTGACGATCGTAGAACTTGCCGTCATCGGCGCGGATGGCGAAGTAGTCTTTGCCGCTGCTGCGCATACGCACGCCCAACAGTTGGCTTTGCTCGCTCTTGCCGTCAAACTCTTCGCGCGACATCAACACCGCGAACTGATCGCCTTTGCGCAGCTTGCGAAAATCAAGCTGCCACTGCAGGGCTTTGATTACCGCATTGATCTCGGCACGGCTCAGGCCAGCCGCCGAGGCGCTGCTGACAAAGCTGCCGTTCAGCTTGCCGGTCAGCACGCTGTTGCGCCATTCACCCTTTTGGGTTTCCTTGGTTTCTTTAAAGGAATTGCCCACACGATCATAGGTGCGGGTTTCACGGCGTGAAACTTCCCAGGTCAGGCGCTTGAGATCGCCATCTTCGGTAAGCGTCCAGGAGAGTTGCTGGCCGATTTTCAGGTTACGCAAATCGCGGTTCTGCGAAGCCAGCAGCGAAACATCCGACATTTCGATGCCGTACTGGGTCAGAATACTACCGAGCGTATCACCGGTAGAAACCACATATTCATGCACACCTTCCTCTCCGGCGACCTTCTGGTCCAGCTCATCCTCAGGGATGTCATCATCGGGGGTGGGTTGGTCGGCATCAATAGGTTCACTGGCTTCGGGCTGCAATGCCCTTAACTGGTTGGCTTCCAACTCGACGCTTTTAACGATAGGGTTATGTTCTGGGTGATAAACGGAAGGCCGCCAAACAGCGACGGCCAACGTAACGACTGTCAACGACCCTAGCATTACGCGATGGGGCCGAGGCAGGTTGTTATACGCCAGAGTGATAGTTCGGACTATCTTCTGCACTCAATAATATCCTCATAATCTTTACTTCAGGCAGCTCACGTACTGGTTGGACAGCGCTGTCAGGAAGTTCCCGTAGCTGTCTTTCCCCAGTGCGATGCCTGTGCCCAGCGGGTCCAGCGTTCCAGAACGCACATTGGTCCCCTTGGCAACGGCATTAATTACGGCCGGTCTGAATTGTGGCTCAGCAAAAACGCAGACTGCTTTCTGCTCAACCAACTGTGTTCGAATTTGGTGTAAACGCTGTGCGCCAGGTTGAATTTCGGGGTTAACGGTAAAATGGCCCAGTGGGCTCAAGCCGAAGTGTTTTTCAAAGTAGCCATAAGCGTCATGAAAAACAAAATATCCCTTACCTTGCACAGGCGTTAGCATCTTAACAAGATTTTTATCAGTTTGCGCTAGCTGATCCTCGAACTGGCGCAGGTTTGCGTCTAATTTGTCCTTCTTTTGCGGCATAAGTTCCAATAATCTGTCGTGAATCGCGATCGCGGTCACTTTTGCCACCTCTGGTGACAGCCAAACGTGCATATTATAGTCACCGTGATGATGGTCGTGCCCCGCGTCGCCATCCGCATGACTATGCGCTTCGGCTGCATGATCATGGTCATGATCGTCATCGCCTTTCATCAGCAACGGCTGTACCGCAGGCAGTTCACCGATGGCCAATTGCTTATTGGCGGGCAACTGCGTCAAAGATTTGGTCAGAAAAGCCTCCATATCTGGTCCTACCCACAGCACCAGGTCGGCGCTACGCAGCCGCTGAATGTCCGACGGGCGCAAGGCGAAGTCATGAGGCGAGGCACCGTCCGGTAATAAAATCTCGGTAGGCGTGACCCCATCTGCGATAGCGGATGCGATAAAGCCCAGCGGGCGGATAGAGGTCACTACGGCGGCCGTCGCATTGCCAGCCATTACCAAAGCCGTTGCCAGCAGAGTGCGTTGCAGCCATTTATTTTTCTGTACCATCATCAGTAATCCCGTCGTTTTCAGTAAAGAAGCGTGATATTATAACATTCGGTTAGTTCTGCAAAATGTAATCACGATATGTCTACACTGGCAACGCTAAAAAATATCTCTGTTTCTTTTGGTACCCGGCGGGTACTGACAAATATCTCTTTTAACCTGCAACCGGGTCGTATTCTGACGCTCCTCGGGCCTAACGGAGCCGGCAAGTCAACGCTGGTTCGCGTAGTGCTGGGCTTAATTGCCCCAACGGAAGGCACGCTGGAACGTATGCCTGGGCTGCGCATTGGCTATGTGCCGCAAAAGCTGCATCTCGATGCCACCCTGCCCTTGACCGTCAACCGCTTCATGCGGCTCAAACCTGGGGTGAAAAAGGCCGATATCTTGCCCGCGCTGAAACGCGTGCATGCCGCGCACCTGTTGGATCAGCCCATGCAAAAGCTGTCCGGCGGCGAAAACCAGCGGGTGTTGCTGGCACGAGCGCTGTTGAATCAACCGCAGTTGCTGGTGCTGGATGAGCCCACGCAAGGGGTGGACGTTAACGGCCAGTTGGCGTTATACGACCTGATCGACCAATTGCGCAAAGAGCTGGGCTGCGCGGTGCTAATGGTTTCCCATGACCTGCACTTGGTGATGGCCAAAACCGACGACGTCCTGTGCCTGAACCAACATATCTGCTGCTCTGGCACACCGGAAGTGGTGTCAATGCACCCGGAGTTTATCGCCATGTTCGGTAATCGGGGTGCAGAGCAGCTGGCGATCTACCGCCATCACCATAATCACCGTCACGACCTGCAAGGCAGAATTGTGCTGAAAAAAACCGGGGGCCGTGAGGCATGATTGAACTGTTATTGCCCGGCTGGCTGGCCGGTGTGCTGCTGGCTGCGGCGGCGGGCCCGTTGGGTTCCTTTGTGGTCTGGCGCCGAATGTCATACTTTGGCGATACGCTGGCACATGCATCGCTGCTTGGCGTTGCCTTCGGCTTATTGCTGGACGTCAACCCGTTTTACGCCGTGATTGCCGTCACGCTACTGTTAGCCCTGGTGCTGGTTTGGCTGGAGCGCCGCCCGCAGTTGTCGATAGATACGCTGCTCGGCATTATGGCGCATAGTGCGCTATCGCTGGGTTTAGTGGTGGTCGCACTGATGTCCAACGTGCGCGTAGATCTGATGGCTTATCTGTTTGGGGATTTGCTGTCGGTGACGATCGGCGATATCTGGATGATCGGTACTGGCGTGGTGATTGTGCTGTTGGTGCTCTGGTGGCAATGGCGCGATCTGCTGTCGATGACCATCAGCCCGGAGATGGCTCATGTCGACGGCGTTAACCTGCCACGCGCACGCACCATTTTAATGCTGGTCACCGCCTTGACCATCGGGCTGGCCATGAAATTTGTCGGTGCGCTGATTATTACGTCGCTACTGATTATCCCAGCCGCAACCGCACGGCGTTTTGCCCGCACTCCTGAACAAATGGCCGGTTATGCGGTATTGATAGGGATAATTGCGGTCACCGGCGGGCTAACCTTCTCGGCATTCTACGATACGCCAGCTGGGCCCTCGGTAGTGTTAAGCGCTGCGGTGCTGTTTGTACTGAGCCTGTCGAAAAAGCAGCAGGCTTGATCTCATTACGCCAGGGTCTCCCCTGGCGTAACTCCTGGATTGCTACTTCTCTTCTCGCTCGATACCAAAGTGCTTATAGGCATGATTGGTCGCCATTCGGCCACGCGGAGTACGCTGAATAAACCCTTGTTGGATCAGGAAGGGTTCGATCACGTCTTCTATCGTTTCACGCTCTTCACCGATTGCCGCCGCCAGGTTATCCAACCCCACCGGGCCACCGGTAAACTTGTCGATGATCGCCAGCAACAGCTTGCGGTCCATATAGTCGAAACCTTCCGCATCGACGTTCAGCATATCCAATGCCTGCATGGCCACTTCACCATTGATCACTCCGTTGGCACGGACTTCGGCAAAGTCGCGCACGCGGCGCAGCAGACGGTTGGCAATACGCGGCGTACCGCGGGCGCGACGTGCCACTTCATGCGCCCCATCGGGAGACAGATCCAGCCCCAGGCAGTTGGCACTGCGGGAAACGATATGCTCCAGATCGGCCACCTGATAAAACTCCAGACGCTGCACGATGCCGAAGCGATCGCGTAATGGAGAGGTCAAGGAACCGGCCCGCGTGGTGGCTCCAACCAGGGTGAACGGTGGCAGGTCGAGCTTGATTGAGCGCGCCGCCGGACCTTCACCGATCATGATATCCAACTGATAGTCTTCCATCGCTGGATACAGGATCTCTTCCACTACCGGCGAAAGACGGTGGATTTCGTCGATAAACAGCACGTCATGGGGTTCCAGGTTGGTGAGCATAGCCGCCAGATCCCCCGCCTTTTCCAGCACCGGACCAGAAGTGGTACGCAGGTTAACGCCCATCTCATTAGCCACGATGTTGGCCAAGGTGGTTTTACCCAACCCAGGCGGCCCGAAGATCAACAGGTGGTCCAGTGCATCGCCGCGCTGTTTGGCAGCCTGAATAAAGATTTCCATCTGCTCACGCACGTGCGGCTGGCCAACGTACTCCGTCAGCAGCTTAGGGCGGATCGCACGATCCAGCACCTCTTCTTCATTGAACGGCTCGGCAGAGATCAGGCGGTCGGCTTCAATCATGGTCTACCCCTTTCCGGCCTACAGTGCGGCACGTAATGCTTCGCGGATTAATGCCTCGCAATTCGCACCCGGCTTGGCAACCTTGCTGACCATGCGGCTGGCTTCCTGCGGCTTATAGCCCAAGGCCACCAGTGCAGAGGCCGCTTCGGCTTCAATATCCATCTCCGCCGCTTTGGCCGCACTGGCCGGTAGAGGGATTTCACTGCTGTTGTTGAACAGATCGCCGTTCAGGCCTTTGAAGCGGTCTTTCATTTCGACGACCAGACGCTCGGCGGTTTTCTTACCCACGCCTGGCAATTTGATCAACGTAGTGATCTCTTCACGTTCCACCGCGCTGACAAACTGCTGGGCAGACATGCCTGAAAGGATCGCTAGTGCCAGTTTTGGCCCCACGCCGTTCACTTTAATCAGCTCACGGAACAGCGCACGCTCTTGTTTATCATTGAACCCATACAGCAGCTGTGCATCTTCACGCACCACGAATTGGGTAAACACGATAGCCTCTTGCCCCAGTTCCGGCAGCTCGTAAAAGCAGGTCATCGGCATATGCACTTCATACCCGACGCCATTGGTTTCAAGTAACACCAGCGGTGGCTGCTTTTCCAGAATAATTCCTCTGAGACGACCTATCATTACCCCTCCTGAATGTATCCCTGTACGTGGCGCACTGCCACGCAGTATTAATACAGCTTATACCATAAAAAAGGCTGGATGAATATCCAGCCTCCGAACGATAACAAAATGGCCATGCCTCGGCGGGCCAGCATGCAGCCTCTACGTTACAGACCCCTAACGTAAACGCCCACGCGCCAGATTCAACCGCCCTTCACTCATACGCAGCACGTTCTGGCTGAGATGGCAGTGGGTAATGGCGATAGCCAACGCATCCGCGGCATCCGCCTGAGGATTGGCAGACAGCTTCAGCAGTGAGCGAACCATATGCTGCACCTGAGACTTTTCCGCCGCACCGGTACCGACCACCGTCTGTTTCACCTGGCGCGCCGCATACTCAAACACTTCCAGGTTTTGATTGACGGCGGCAACGATCGCCACGCCCCTCGCTTGCCCCAACTTCAGCGCCGAGTCCGGGTTCTTGGCCATAAAAACCTGTTCGATGGCGAAGAAGTCCGGTTGAAACTGGGTGATGATTTCGCTCACGCCAGCATAAATCAGCTTCAGGCGCGTTGGCATATCATCCACCACGGTACGAATACAACCGCTGGCAACATAGGTCAGTTGGCGGCCCTGCTGGCGGATCAGGCCATAGCCGGTGACGCGCGAGCCGGGATCGATACCCAGTATGATCGCCATTGCTACCACCACCCTGCATTGATTGTTGCCTGGCGTTGCCGGTTGGCAACGCCATCATTCACCTGCATTACAGCGTTGCAGCGATCTCGTCGGAGATCTCACCGTTATGGTAAACCTCCTGCACGTCGTCACAGTCTTCCAGCATGTCGATCAAGCGCAGTAACTTAGGCGCCGTTTCAGCATCCATGTCCGCTTTGGTGGACGGGATCATGGAAACCTCCGCCGAGTCTGCCTCAAAGCCTGCCGCGGTCAACGCGTCTTTCACTTCACCCAGATTTTCCCAGGCGGTGAAGACGTCAATGGCACCGTCGTCATAGGTCTGGATATCTTCAGCACCCGCTTCCAATGCGGCTTCCATCACCGTGTCTTCATCCAGACCCGGTGCATAGGTGATCACGCCTTTTTTGGTGAACAGATAGGCCACGGAACCGTCGGTACCCAGGTTGCCACCACACTTGGTGAAGGCATGGCGCACTTCTGCCACGGTACGGTTACGGTTGTCACTCAGGCATTCGATCATTACCGCAGTGCCGCCAGGGCCGTAACCTTCATAGATGATGGTTTCCATATTGGTATCATCATCGCCGCCTACGCCACGGGCGATAGCACGGTTCAGGGTATCGCGCGTCATGTTGTTGGACAGCGCTTTATCAATAGCCGCACGCAGACGCGGGTTCGAACCCGGATCGCCGCCGCCCAATTTGGCGGCAGTCACCAGCTCACGGATAATTTTAGTGAAAATCTTACCGCGTTTGGAATCTTGTGCAGCTTTGCGGTGTTTGGTGTTGGCCCATTTACTATGACCTGCCATAAAAAATATCTCCAAAAAGAACTACTGGACAGAATGGATCACAAACTCTTCAATCGCCTGCTGATTACTCCAGGACTTGGTCAGTTTGACCGCCTCGGACGCCTCAAGCCATTGGTAAGCATGATGTTCGGTCAAGACCGGATCGCGCTCATCAGGTAACGCCAGACAGAACCAGTGCTCTTTATTACGCGTGGTTCCCGGCGCATAGCGGTGTCGCAAATGGACAAAGAGTTCAAATTCCACACAGCGCTGGCAATCGAACAACGGCAGACCCTCTGCTGCGATATCGATGCCAATCTCTTCCATGACTTCGCGCTGTGCGGCATGCGGCGGCGATTCGGCGTCTTCAAGGCTGCCGGTGACCGACTGCCAGAACTCCGTATCGTCACGCCGCTGTAACATCAGCACCCGGCCACTGGATTTTGCATAAATCACCACCAGAATAGACTCGGGCCGCTTGTAATTCATCACTCGCTCTCTTGTTCAGCTGAGGCTTTCTTCACTACGCTGATCGCCAGTTCCTGCAACGAAGCCGGGTTGGCGAAGCTTGGTGCATCGGTCATCAGACAGGCTGCCGCGGTGGTTTTCGGGAAAGCGATAACATCACGGATGTTCTCGGTACCGGTTACCAACATCACCAGACGATCCAGACCGAAGGCCAAACCGGCGTGCGGAGGAGTACCGTACTTCAGCGCATCCAGCAGGAAGCCAAACTTCTCACGTTGTTCTTGTTCGTTGATGCCAAGAATACCGAAGACGGTTTGCTGCATTTCACTGCGGTGAATACGCACGGAACCACCACCCACTTCATAGCCGTTCAGCACCATATCGTAGGCATTGGCGATAGCTGAGGTAGGATCTTTTTGCAGCTCTTCCGGGCTCATATCGCGCGGGGCGGTAAACGGATGGTGCATCGCCGCCAGGCCACCTTCGCCGTCCTCTTCAAACATTGGGAAATCGACCACCCACAGCGGTGCCCAGCTGTCGAGCTTGGTCAGGCCCAGATCGCGGCCGATTTTCAAGCGCAGCGCGCCCATGGCGTCGGTAACGATTTTAAAGCTGTCGGCACCGAAGAACAGAATGTCGCCGGTTTGCGCATTGGTGCGCGCCAGGATCGCTTCCAGCACTTCGGCACTGAGGAATTTGGCAATCGGGCTTTGCACGCCTTCCATACCCGCAGCACGATCGTTAACCTTCAGCCATGCCAAACCTTTGGCACCGTAGATATTCACGAAAGCGCCGTATTCGTCGATCTGCTTACGGGTCAGCTGCGCGCCACCCGGAACACAAATCGCGGCTACGCGGCCTTTGGCATCGTTCGCCGGGCCAGAAAACACTTTAAACTCAACGTCTTTAACCAGGTCGGCAACGTCCACCAGCTCCAGCGGGTTACGCAGGTCTGGCTTATCGGAACCGAAACGGCGCATCGCTTCGGCAAAGGTCATGATTGGGAATTTACCCAGATCGACGCCCTTCACGTCCAGCCACAGTTCATGCACCAGTTGCTCCATCACTTCACGCACCTGCTCGGCGCTCATGAAAGAGGTTTCCACGTCGATCTGGGTGAATTCCGGCTGGCGATCGGCGCGCAGGTCTTCGTCACGGAAACACTTGACGATCTGGTAGTAACGGTCGAAGCCAGACATCATCAGCAGCTGTTTGAACAACTGTGGAGACTGTGGCAACGCGTAGAATTTACCTTTATGTACGCGGCTTGGTACCAGATAGTCACGGGCACCTTCCGGCGTGGCTTTGGTCAGCATTGGGGTTTCGATATCCAGGAAACCGTGGCTGTCCATAAAGCGGCGCACAAAGCTGGTGATCTTGGCACGGGTTTTCAGGCGGTCGGCCATTTCCGGGCGACGCAGATCCAGGTAGCGATATTTCAGACGCGCTTCTTCGCTGTTGGTCTGATTCGAGTCTAACGGCAGCGGTTCAGAGCGGTTGATGATCTCAAGCTGATGAGCGAACACCTCAACTTCGCCAGTCGCCATATCCTTGTTGACCTGGCTTTCCGGGCGCGCACGCACGGTACCGACGATCTGGATGCAGAACTCGTTACGCAGTTCGAAGGCTTTGTCGAAGGCCACTTTCTGATCCGGATCGAAGAACACCTGCACGATGCCTTCGCGGTCACGCATATCAATAAAGATCAGGCCACCCAGATCGCGGCGGCGGTTGACCCAACCACACAAAGTGACTTCCTGGCCGACGTGGGCCAGATTCAACTGCCCGCAATATTCAGTACGCATACGCTATCCTTTTGACTTAAGCCGATTCGGCCGGAGGTTGGCAGCAGTTGCTGTTTCCGCACGGCTATTATCTGACGAATTGTTATTTATCACCCGGTTTGAAGTCTGTTGCATACCAGCCGGTGCCCTTTAACTGGAAACCGCTGGCAGAGATCAACTTGGTCAGTGCGGGCTGCCCACACGCCGGACATTGAGTCAACGGCGCGTCGGAAAATTTTTGTAGTTTCTCTAATCGATGTTGGCATGAGCCACATGCATATTCATAAATCGGCATAGATCGCTGGATTAAAGATTGGTGAAAAAAGGCGGTCATTATAAAGGAAATTCATGCGCCAGATAAGAGCGAACACGGCATTGTTGCAATGCTAAATCGCACCTAGCGGTAGCAAACAACACATCGGTTAACAAATTTCCCATTAACTGGCAGCAGTTTTATCACGTAGCCTATGTCTCCGTCGTCTTTCAAATGCCAGTAGCACAACCTTAAATCCACTTTAACCCAGAGACGCTCCCAATGTTGAAACTTGATGCCCAAACCACCGCCCTGGTCCTGATCGATCTGCAAAACGGCATTCTACCTTACGCCGCTGGTCCGCACAGTGCCAGCCAAGTCGTCACCCATGCGGCCCATCTGGCAGGGCGTTTCCGCGCGCTGAATGCCCCCGTGTTTCTGGTGCGCGTCGGCTGGTCTGATTCCTTTGCCGAAGCGCTCAAGCAACCGGTAGATAAGCCTTCACCGTCTCCGGTCGGCGGGCTGCCAGCCTCCTGGTGGGAATTCCCCGAAGCGCTGGCGGTACAAGACAGCGATGTGCTGATCACCAAACGTCAATGGGGAGCATTCTATGGCACCGACCTGGACCTGCAACTGCGCCGACGGGGTATCAAATCGGTGGTATTGGGCGGTATCGCCACCAATATTGGCGTGGAGTCTACCGCGCGCGCGGCCTGGGAACATGGCTACGAGTTGGTGATCGCCGAAGACATGTGCAGCACCTACAGCGCCGAGATGCACCAATTCGCCTTCGATAATATCTTCCCGCGTATTGCCCGTGTGCGTAGCACCAGTGAGATCCTTGCTGCGCTGTAAAAGCTCATCTAGCTGTTGATAAAGAGTAACAGGTGGAAGTCATGCAGGACGCCGACACGCCGTAAATCCGTCCATGGAGGCTCGTATCGCGCATCCCTGCGCTCAACGGTCGGCTAACCTGCATTGACCTCCACCCGCCTCAAGCTCAGGTGTTGCGGTGGTGAACGCAGTTTTAGGCACTTGAAAGCAAGGCAGGATGACGCTACCGTTGTTGCCAAAATGTAAAACAGGGAAGATGAGCGTTTGATGTATATCGGACTACCGCAATGGCAACATCCAGCATGGAACCGTATCGGCCTGCGCGATCTGGCAGACTACAGCCGCTACTTCAACTGCGTGGAAGGTAACACCACCTTCTATGCTCTGCCAAAGGCGGAAATTGTGCATCGCTGGCGCGATATGACCGGCGATGATTTCCGTTTTTGCTTTAAATTCTCGTCAGCGATCAGCCATAAAGCAGCACTGCGCGGCTGTGAGGCCGATATCAAGGCATTTTATGACTGCCTGCGCCCCCTTGAAGGGCGTATCGGACAACTGTGGCTGCAGTTGCCCGCCGCCTTTGCACCCGAGCATCTGGGTGTTCTGTGGGCATTTCTTGATGCCTTACCGCCGGAGTTCACCTACGGAGTCGAGGTCCGTCATCTGGAATTTTTCGCCAAGGGTGACGCAGAGCGCCAACTGAATCAGGGTTTGCACCAACGCGGCATTAACCGGACCATCCTCGATAGCCGCCCGCTGCACCATGCCAAACCGCACAGCCCAGCGATCCGCGATGCGCAGCAGAAAAAGCCCAAGCTGCCGGTACATGCAGTGATAACGGCTGACAACCCGTTGATCCGCTTTATCGGCGGTGACGTGCTGGCGGACAATCAGCGCTGGTTTGATTCATGGCAACAGAGGCTGCCTGACTGGGCGCAACAACATCAGCCTTATCTGTTTATTCACACGCCAGATAACAGCGATTCTCCTCAGCAGGCACAGAAAATCTGGCAAGGGCTACACGGCATAATTCCGAATTTAGCGATGCCTCCGGACTGGCCAGAGCAAGAAGCCTTGTTTTAACCTATTAATCTGATGGGTCCTATCGGATATTTCCTCGCGACAGTCGCGAGGATGGCAGTTATGATGCTCATTGCCAGATTTGGTTACGAATGGAGTTAAGAATGGTAAGCGCGCTCTATGTGGTGCTTGGCGCATTGTTGTTGATCAAACTCTCTTTTGACGTGGTCAGGTTGAGAATGCAGTACCGGGTTGCCTACGGTGACGGTGGGTTCTACGAGCTGCAAACCGCGATCCGCGTACACGGTAACGCCGTGGAGTACATCCCGATCGCCGCCATCCTGTTGGTGATCATGGAGATGAACGGTGCTGAAGTCTGGATGGTGCATCTGTGTGGTTTGCTGCTGATGGCAGGCCGGCTGGTTCACTACTACGGTTTACGTAACCGTGAAGTCCGCTGGCGCCGTTCGGGTATGGCGGCTACCTATCTTTCATTGATACTGATGGTGATAGCCAATATCGTTTATCTGCCGTGGGACATTATCTTTAGTTTACACTGATATCCCCTCTGTTCAGGCGGCCACGCCGCCTGCTTCTGCCTGCGCCGCTTTTCTGTTAGTATACGCCCCTTCGAATTCTGACCTGATTTGCCGCTATGCCAAACCGCGATACTCTTTTTTCCGCCCCGATCGCCAAACTGGGCGACTGGACCTTCGACGAGCGCGTTGCTGAAGTCTTCCCAGACATGATCCAGCGTTCCGTTCCGGGCTACTCCAATATCATTTCGATGATTGGCATGCTGGCCGAACGTTTTGTCCAGCCGCACAGCCGGGTGTATGACCTGGGGTGCTCGCTCGGCGCGGCCACGCTATCGATGCGCAGGAACATCAGCGTCGAAGGTTGTCAGATTATTGCGGTCGATAATTCCCCCGCGATGGTAGAGCGCTGCCGCCGCCATCTTGATGCTTTTCGCGCCGATACGCCCGTCGACGTCATTGAGGCGGACATTTTAGACATTACCATCGAAAATGCCTCGATGGTGGTGTTGAACTTCACCCTACAGTTTCTTGAACCGGCTGACCGGCTGCGCCTGCTCGAACAGGTTTATCGTGGGCTACGTCCGGGCGGTGCCTTGGTGCTGTCAGAGAAATTCAGCTTTGAGGATGCGGACGTCGGTGAACTGTTGTTCAACATGCACCATGATTTCAAACGCGCCAACGGCTACAGCGAATTGGAAATCAGCCAAAAGCGTAGCATGCTGGAAAACGTGATGCTGACCGATTCGGTCGAAGCGCATAAAGCGCGCCTTCGGCAAGCCGGTTTTGAACATGCAGAAGTCTGGTTCCAATGCTTCAACTTCGGCTCATTGATCGCCCTGAAATCAGGAGAAACCGCATGATCGAGTTTGGAGACTTCTACCAGCGCATCGCCAAAAGCCCGCTGAGCCACTGGCTGGATACGCTGCCGGCCCAAATCACCGCTTGGCAGCGCGAATCGCTGCATGGCAAGTTCAAGCAGTGGTTCAATTCGGTAGAGCACCTGCCTTCCCTGACGCCGACCCAGTTGGATTTATTGCATGGCGTACGTGCCGAGATGGAACAACCGCTGTCACCTGGCCAGCTCGAAGGCATTGAGAAAATGCTGCGTACGCTGATGCCGTGGCGTAAAGGGCCGTTCTCGCTTTACGGCATTGATATCGATACCGAATGGCATTCCGACTGGAAGTGGGATCGCGTGCTACCGCATATTTCCCCGCTGGCTGGCCGTACCATCCTGGATGTGGGTTGCGGCAGCGGTTACCATCTGTGGCGCATGGTCGGTGCTGGAGCACATCTGGCGGTCGGTATCGATCCAATGCAACTGTTCCTGTGCCAGTTCGAAGCGGTGCGAAAACTGCTGGGTGGCGATCAACGCGCCCATGTGTTGCCGCTGGGTATCGAACAACTGCCCGAGCTGGCCGCTTTCGACACCGTTTTCTCGATGGGCGTGCTCTATCACCGCCGTTCCCCGCTGGATCACCTGTATCAGTTGAAGAACCAGCTGGTTTCCGAGGGCGAGCTAGTGTTGGAAACGCTGGTCGTGCCAGGCGATCGCCATCAGGTATTGGTGCCGGGCGACCGCTACGCGCAGATGCGTAACGTCTACTTTATTCCGTCTGCCGAAGCGCTGAAGTGCTGGCTGGAAAAATGCGGATTTGTCGAGGTCAGCATTGCCGATATCTGCCCAACCAGCACCGAAGAACAGCGCCGCACCGACTGGATGACCAGCGAGTCACTGGCCGAGTTCCTCGATCCCCAAGATCCAACCAAAACGATTGAAGGTTACCCGGCACCGATCCGCGCCGTGCTGATCGCCAAAAAACCGTAAGCCTTAACCGACTCATTATGTAAGGGCGTAGCAATTCTACGCCCTTTTAGTTACCTTGTTATTTTCTCAAAGCCTCTAGCAGATCCTTTTCAAACACCCCGCTGGATGAACATTCGAAGGGCTTGACCTTATCGTTGCCATCGCCCGCCACCAGCCCCGCAACGCCATTGACTTGCACCATCACGTTAGTCCCTTCTCCGGCGCTAAAAATCTGCACCAGGATCCGGTAGGTAACATTCAGATTAGATGGCCCTGGCTGGTCTGAACAAGTCAGATACAGGCTGGCCAGTTCAGCGTCATTGCCCGTCGTGCCAACGATCCCCAGATGCGGGTCGACAACCTTGGCCTCTAGTCCTTTCTGCGCAAAAATTTCCTCAGTACGGGTTAACAGCTCATCCGGATTACGGTTGCCTATCAAGGTGGGCTTCGCACCAGCAGTCGACTCACCAGCGGCAGTTTCAGCCGCACTGCCGGGCTGGTTACCGGTTTTAGTTGGCCCATACACCGAGACGCAACCACTCAATGCCAATGCCAGCAAAATAATAAAATGTCTCATCACTCACCTGTAATACAGCGTTGCGCAGGCCGTTAACGACATAACAAGGCCGACAATCAGTAAATAACGCATCTCCCCCTCCTCCGTTAACGATAATAGGCCGCAACACAGCCCGATAATGAACAACAAACCAGCATTAACCACACAACATAAACTCTCATGTATCCTCCTGACCAAAAGCGGTTGAACTTGTTTAGTAACAGCACCATCAAACGGTATCGTCTACACATCAACGTGTCGCCTCCTGTCATGTGTGTCAGCGCTGGCAATACAATCGTGGGGAAATCCTATCGAGGCTCAGCGTTGAAGACTGAACGCTTTTAGTAGACTGGAAAAACTCAACAAATTCATAAGGGTGATTAATGCGAGGTGTTGACAGACTGTTGATGGCATTGCTGACCATAATGACCGGCATAGGGATTGCCGCCATATTCAATATCGGCGGCACCGTGCAAATACTCTCGGCCATTTGTCACTGGGTGGAGAGTCTGCGATAAGCGACAACAGCCGGTTACATTTTATCAACATTTAAACTTAAGGCAGTGGCTCATCGTTAACTAAAGTTAAAGTGTTGGTATCGCGCCAACACCAGAGAAGTATGAACCTGTTTGCCCTGAGCACCTCTACCCTGTTCAGGGCTTTTTTTGCGCACAAATGCAAAAAGCCCCGAATATTCGGGGCTTCAAACCAGGCTCACAACGTTGGGCCATTGCTAAACGCTCTCAGCATACGGCTCCCTACGATCTCATTCGACAGGAGTTAGCATGGCCAGCGCGTTCTTCATCGCCTCTACCGTTTCCCCGTCCACGCAGTAGTGGCTGAATTCGTCAAACTCATTGTCGGCACACATCGTGACACCCGCCTTGCGGTAACGCATGGTGGAAGGCACCGTATGCCCAGCCGAGCTATGCAACTCCTGAATACCGATATCCACAAACTTATGCATATTGCTCAAACGGACACCGGCACCGGCCATGATCACCGGACCGTTGCTGGCATGCACCAAGTCGCGTAACAGCGGTAAGCCCAACTCGGCATTCTGCTGCTGCCCAGAGGTCAGAATGCGCGCCACGCCGAGCTGCGTCAGTTGTTCCAGCGCCACCATCGGGTTTTGACACATATCGAACGCGCGATGGAAGGTCACCGCCATATTACCGCTTAATTTCATCACCTCGCGCATCCGCGCAAGATCGATATGCCCTTCATCGTCCAACATGCCGATGACCACACCGGCAAAACCCATCTCGCGGATTTGCGCCACGTCGTTCTTCATAATCTCGAAATCGACGGCGCTGTAGCAGAAATCGCCCCCGCGCGGCCGCACTATTGGATGAACGGGTATCGTTACCCGCTCCCGAGCCAGCCGCAACGATCCAAAGCTCGGCGTCAACCCGCCCTCACTCTGACTGGCACACAATTCTATGCGGTCAGCACCCGCATGCTCTGCTGTCATGGCACAGTCGACGCTATAGCAACAAACTTCCAGCTTCATTATTGTTACCCCCAGATAACGGTCAAAAATGCTACAGCAAACGTTTACCCGCCGCCCTACAGGCCACAGGATGACAATCTGATAAAAGTCTTAATGGCACAAGGTGCTAACTATGGCACTCAATTTTGATTAATGGATCGATCGCAGTCACAGTGGCGGCGTTAAGTCGGATAAATAACGCGAACGCATCATTTTTCTCCCTGACACCCCATTCGAAATCGGCAACAAACGACACGCTACGGTTTCACCCGTTCACTGGCCACGATGTCACGAATATGATGCGGATGGAATTTGATGGTGACATTGCCATCGCTGATCGCCAAGGTCGGATTGGCCAGGCGTTCGCCCTCACCTTTAGGTGAGCTCTGCTTGAGTTTGATGCCAGGTAGCAGCAAGGCTTCGTCCGCCAGATGTTCCAGGGCGCGGGCATACAGGGTAGCGGGATCGCCGCTTAGCACCAGCTCTACATGTTCCCATCCTTCATGCGGATAGCGCTTCTCACCGGGGTATGGCAGCTCGATACAGTCAATCTGCCAAGGGCCAACCTTCAACGGCTCATGGAGATCAAACAGGCAAATCGGCCTGCCGTTGATCATCGTTTCCGAAAGTAGCGATCCGCATTGCAGTAACCCTTGCCGCCAACGATCGGCGGTGCTGTTCTGATGGCAACGCAGCGAGATATGGTCTGCGCTGAATGTTGCCAGCTCAAGATGGAGCCGTTGTGCAAACTGCTCCAGAGCCAGTTCAAAGCGAGGTAAATCCAGCGTCAGGTCGTTAAGTTCGGCGATCGATGACAAGGTAGTCATAAGTTTCTCAGGTTCTCCAGGATCTTTGGCAGGCCAATAATCTACACGTCGAATCGCCTAGAGGCTATGGATCAGAGAATAAAAACCTAGAGGATAAAGATAATGTTGCATTTGGTGCGCAACGACCTATTTAAGACCGAACTATCCTTCATGAGGAAAGAAACAATCAAGAATCTTCTTATATCGCACTCCATTAATTCGCATCAAAACCATTAAGAATGACTAATGTTTAATCGTTTTAGTTTCCACAAGGCCAATCGCTGACAATGAAACTGACACCTCAGCCAGAGTAAAATTTAACACTATGTTTTTATTCAAAAAAAAATAATAATGATGCGAGAAATCCTAAACAGAGGCATTACAATTGATTAGGTGGCGTTAATAAGTTAGGTTAGGAGAGCATTTGATTTTGGATAAATAAACATGACCCTGTTAGGTATATCCCTTGTTTTAATAGCCATTGCTGGCTACGCGATTTATCGCCATTTCAAAACTCGCCAGAATAGTGTGTTACGTTCTGGCCGAGGCAATAAAAAGCGTTAAAGCGTCCATTAATCCGCTCCCATGAAACCAATGACAGCGGACGATTTGATTCACCTACTTACCTTTTTGGTCTTCACTTTTCCCTATCTTTCACCATGCCAGCCCGCGTCAACTACTGACGCGGTGCCGTCAATCGGGTACAATTGCAGGCTGTTTTGTGGTTGAGCGTCGCCTGCGATACGTGGCGTCGTCCCTGCTGGATTGCAAGTTGTGCGTCAAGGCGTTTTGCAAACCAATAGAGTAAAACCACCTTTTGATCCGGAGGGCGTACTGCACGGCCCTCGTTTGTCATTTAAGGTAACCCGGTGAATATTCAGGCTCTTCTATCAGATAAAGTCAGCCAGGCGCTGATTGCCGCAGGTGCGCCTGCCGATTGCGAAGCTCAGGTTCGTCAGTCCGCGAAAGCACAGTTTGGTGACTACCAAGCCAACGGCGTGATGTCCGTTGCCAAAACTCTTGGTATGCCGCCACGACAACTGGCAGAGAAAGTAGTCCAACTGCTTGACCTGGGTGACATCAGCAGCAAAGTGGAAATCGCCGGCCCAGGCTTTATCAATATCTTCCTGAACAGCGAATGGGTTGCCCGCCAGGCCGATGCCACCCTGGGCGCAGAGAAGCTGGGCATTGCCCCCGTTAAGCCGCAAACCATCGTGATCGACTATTCTGCGCCCAACGTGGCGAAAGAAATGCATGTGGGTCACCTGCGCTCCACCATTATTGGCGATGCCGCTGCCCGTACTCAGGAATTCCTGGGCCATAAAGTGATACGCGCCAACCATGTGGGCGACTGGGGTACCCAGTTCGGCATGCTGATCGCCTACCTGGAAAAGATGCAAAACGAGCATGCCAGCGATATGGGGCTGTCGGATCTGGAGCAATTTTACCGCGAAGCCAAGAAAAACTACGACGAAGACGAAGATTTCGCTCTGCGCGCCCGTGGTTACGTGGTCAAACTGCAAGGCGGCGACCAATACTGTCTGAAGATGTGGCGCAAGCTGGTGGATATCACCATGGCGCAGAACCAACTGACCTATAACCGTCTGAATGTCACCCTGACCGAAGATGACGTGATGGGCGAAAGCCTGTACAACGCCATGCTGCCGGGCATCGTTGCCGATCTCAAGGCGAAGGGGTTGGCGGTAGAAAGCGAAGGCGCTACCGTGGTGTTCCTGGACGAGTATAAAAATAAAGACGGCGATCCGATGGGTGTCATCATCCAGAAGAAAGATGGCGGTTACCTGTATACCACTACCGATATCGCCTGCGCCAAATACCGTTTCGAGACCCTGGGTGCCGATCGTGTTCTCTATTACATCGACTCGCGCCAGCATCAGCATCTGATGCAAGCCTGGACTATCGTGCGCAAAGCAGGTTACGTGCCAGACTCCGTCTCGCTGGAACACCACATGTTCGGCATGATGCTGGGTAAAGACGGCAAACCGTTCAAAACCCGTTCAGGCGGCACCATCAAACTTTCCGATTTGCTGGATGAAGCCGTTGAACGCGCCAGCAAACTGATTGCCGAGAAGAACCCGGACATGCCTGCCGATGAAATGCAGAACGTGGCTAATGCGGTCGGCATCGGTGCGGTGAAATATGCCGATCTGTCGAAAAGCCGCACCACGGACTACATCTTCGATTGGGATAACATGCTGACCTTCGAGGGCAACACTGCGCCGTATATGCAGTATGCCTATACCCGCGTTGCCTCGGTGTTCAAGCGTGCTGGCGTGGATGAAAGCAACCTGACGCTACCGTTGGTGATGACCGAAGAGCGTGAAGTCGCGCTGGCAACTCGCCTGCTACAGTTCGAAGAAACCCTTACCGTGGTCGCCCGTGAAGGTACACCGCACGTGATGTGTACCTATCTGTACGATCTGGCGGGGCTGTTCTCTGGCTTCTACGAGCATTGCCAGATCCTCAACGCCGAAAGCGAAGAGGCACGTCAGAGCCGCCTGAAGCTGGCCCTGCTGACCGCCAAGACGTTGAAAACCGGCTTGGATACGCTCGGGATCGAAACCGTCGAACGTATGTAATCCATTCGATAGCCGTAAAAAAGGTCGCGTTAGCGACCTTTTTTATCTGATGATTAGCGGTGGGGTATCAGTCTACCCGCCGAGCGAAGTCTCGAGGACGGAACCCGAGGATCCCCAACACCGCGAAGTAGGCAACAATCCCCGCAGCCACCACGACCGACAGACGCAGTAAGCGAGCCAGCATATTGCCCTGATCCCATTCCGGCATCAGCCACATCACGCCAAGCAGTACCGCAGCCATCACCAGCACGGCGACCACCAGCTTGAACAGGAACATCGCCCAGCCGGGCTGCGGTTGGAAAATATCCTGCTTGCGCAGTTGCCAATACAGCAGCGAAGCATTCAGACAGGCCCCCAGACCAATCGACAGCGAAAGCCCAGCATGCTTCAGTGGGCCAATAAATATCAGGTTCATCACCTGGGTCAGGATCAGCGTAATGATGGCAATCTTCACCGGGGTTTTGATGTCCTGGCGCGAGTAGAAACCCGGTGCCAGCACTTTCACCACGATCAGGCCCATCAAGCCAACCGAGTAGGCCACCAGCGCACGCTGGGTCATCGCCGCATCAAAGGCGGAGAACTTGCCGTACTGGAACAACGAGACGGTAAGCGGCTTGGCCAGGATGCCCAACGCGATGGCACTCGGTAAAGCCAGCACAAAGCACAGACGCAGGCCCCAGTCCATCAGGCGGTTATATTGTTCATGATTACCGCTGGAAAAACTCTTCGCCAAGGACGGCAGCAGGATGGTGCCCAATGCTACGCCCAGCACCCCGGACGGGAACTCCATCAGGCGGTCGGCATAATACATCCACGACACCGAGCCGGAGACCAGGAAAGAGGCAAAGATAGTGTTGATGATCAGCGAAATCTGGCTGACCGAAACCCCCAGGATTGCGGGCCCCATCTGACGCATCACGCGCCATACGCCCGCGTCATTTAGCTTCAGGCGTGGCAATACCAGCATGCCAATTTTCTTGAGGTGCGGTAATTGATACCCCAGTTGCAGCACGCCCCCCACTACCACCGCCCAGGCCAAAGCCAGCACCGGTGGATTGAAGTACGGCGCGGCAAACAACGCAAAGCCGATCATACTGACGTTCAACAACGTTGGCGCAAAGGCCGGAATGGAGAAACGGTTCCAGGTATTGAGGATCGCCCCCACCAGCGAGGCCAGCGAAATCAACAGGATATAAGGGAAGGTGATACGCAACAGCGACGAGGTCAGGGCAAACTTATCCGGCGTATCGGTAAACCCCGGAGCCGTAATAAAGATCACCCAGGGCGCGGCCAGCATGCCAAGCACGGTCACTACCGCCAGCACCAGCGTCAACAGGCCGGAAACGTAGGCAACAAAGGTGCGCGTTGCCTCTTCACCCTGCTGGCTTTTGTATTCCGCCAGGATCGGCACAAACGCCTGGGAGAAAGCCCCTTCCGCAAAGATGCGGCGTAAAAGGTTTGGCAGCTTGAACGCCACAAAGAAAGCATCCGTAGCCATCCCTGCCCCAAAAACGCGTGCCACGATGGCATCACGCGCAAAGCCCAGCACCCGTGAAAACATGGTCATCGAGCTAACGGCTGCCAGTGATTTAAGTAGATTCATGTGGTTTTTCTGATGAGTACGACGGGTAAATATCAACGCCTGCGTCGGCAGGCGTCAGTTGAGTGGCGTTAGTCTACGGCTCCACGCCATTAATAGCTACCGCCATATGTTACATGGGGTTAACTGGCATCACGCAGCATTTTCTCGATCAATCGCTGGGCGTAAATGGCCTGTTCTCCGGCAGTTTCCGGAGCGGTCTGGTTGCTGATGGACTGAATAAAATGGTGAACTGCACCGGCAAAACCTCGTTGTTCCAGCGTGGTTTGCCAGCCTGGGGCTGGTTTCTCGAGCACGCCTTGCGGGTCTTCCCGCAGCCATTGTCGCATATCGTTCAGTTGATAGACCGCACCGTTGGTGACTGCCTGCACGCTCTCCCGTTGGCTGCCAGCACGCCGGTGCATACTGGTCGTAACGATGGTGTCACCGCAGGCAAAGTGGTGTTCCGCGTAAAGCATCTCGCCCGCTTCGTTTGCGCGCAACTGGCCACTCTGCAAGCTGGCGCTACCGCCGCCTAACCACAGCGCGGTATCCACCACGTGCAGATAATCATCCAGCAGGGTGAATCGCAGGTCATTTGGCCCGACGCTATCGGCGCGGTGTTTGTCCATGCGGATCGAGGCCGGTAGCTGCATTTGCTGTTTCAACTGGCGATACAGCGGCGCAAAACGGCGGTTGAAACCCACCATCAATGCTACGCCCTGCTTTGCGGCCAGTTCGATCAGCTGTTCGCCCTGCTCCAACGTTTCCGCCAGTGGTTTATCCACATAGACGTGTACGCCCTGCGCTAACAGTTCACCCACTACCTGAAAATGGCTGGCAGTGCTGCTGTGTACGAACACCGCATCACACTGTTGCGCCAGGCTATCAAGGCGAGAGAAATAGGGCATACGATAGCTGTCGCATACCGGCTGGGCTTTTTGCTGATTCGGTGAAAAGCCGCCAACAAGCTGCCAGTCCACCGCTTGAGAAAGAATGGGCAAGTAAGCCTTTTGCGCGATACCGCCTAAACCCACTACTCCGATACGTAGTTTACTCATGTGAACCCCGCGCCAGTAGCTGCTGCACCTGCTGTTTCAATTCGGCAACTTCTGCCTCCAAACGCACCACCCGTTCAGTCAATTCACCAGCATTAGCCTCCTCAACTTCAGCCGGAGCCGCATCGATCTGGCCGCTGAACAGGTGCATAAACCGGCTCTCTCGCTTGCCTGGCTCACGCGGCAAACGTACCACGAACGGCCCATCCTCACGCGTCGTCAACTGTTGCAACACTTCTTCCACTTCGCTGACGTCGTTGAATTCATGCATCCGGTTGGTGCGGGTGCGCAGTTCACCCGGCGTCTGCGCGCCGCGTAATAACAGGGTCGCAATCACCGCCACTTCGGCCGGTGACAGTTTCAGTTGGCCGAACTCGGAGTTGCAAAAACGCTGCTCATACTTCACTACCCGATTACCAAAACCACTTAAGGTACGCAGGAAGTGCCTTCTTAACAGTAAATCAAGCTGCTGCTGAACTTCGCTTTCCGACAGGTCCATCACCGGCTCGCGGTTGGTTTTTTGATTGCAGGCCAGCGTTATGGCATTGAGGGAAAGCGGATATTGGTCAGGGGTGGTCACCTGCTTTTCCATCATGCAGCCAATCACTCGGGCTTCTTTGGCATTTAATTCATATTTCATTGGTACGGCCTCAGCGTGGTGGTTGCCACTCTTTATTGGTCAATGCGGTGAGTACATGATCCTGCCACTGTCCGTCGATCAGCAGGTAATCCTTGGCATAGCCTTCGCGTTCAAAACCGAGCCGGGTCAGCAACGCTCCGCTGCGTTGGTTATGCGGCATATAGTTGGCCATAATGCGATGCATCCGCTGTTGGCGCTGCATATAACGGATGGCCGTTTGCAACGCTTCGTACATCAGCCCCTGCCCCTGCCACTTCTCACCCAGGGAATACCCCAGGAAGCAGGCATGGAACGATCCACGCAGCACATTGCTGAAGTTGGCGACGCCGCACACATGGAGTTCTTCCGGATCGAGCAGGATAAAATAGTAGGCACTGCCCTGCTTTTGCATTTCCGTGATCATACCCAGGCGAGCTTGCCAGCCGGAAGGGTAACAGTGGCTATCATCGCGCACCGGCTCCCAGGGCTTCAGGAACGCCCGGTTTTCGGCATAGTATTCGGCCAGACGATAGGCATCACGTTCGTGAACTAAACGGACAACCAGCCGGTCGGTGGTAAGGCGTATTTTCGGTGATGCAGAGCGATAGCCAAACATCATTTCCCCCGCGGTCTGAACGGTTCGATAAGAAGTATTGATTGGGTCAACGTCTACGGGCCCAGGCGTTATCTCGCATGACTCATGGCAGACTATCGGCGTAAAACCGCGTATTCCCCCGGTAATATAACCGTAGCCCGCCCGGCAGGTAAGCCCCTGAGCGCTCAGTAAATCGCCAGTTAGCCGTTTTGCCCAGTTTTAAGTGTAGTTTTGCCACTCAGGTAACGTATTGACGATTAAAAAATATTATCTATCTCCCCCCTATCAGCCATCATGTATTGGGTAGAGAATAACCGGGTAGTCTTTCTCTCCTTTTAACTGCTCGTGGTGAAGCATGTCTCTGGTATCGCAAGCTCGGAGCTTGGGTAAGTATTTTTTATTGTTCGATAACCTGTTGGTGGTTTTAGGCTTTTTCGTCGTCTTCCCACTTATTTCTATTCGCTTTGTCGATCAACTTGGCTGGGCGGCCGTGGTCGTGGGGCTGGCTCTGGGATTACGCCAGCTCATTCAGCAGGGATTGGGGATCTTTGGCGGGGCAATTGCCGACCGTTTTGGCGCCAAACCGATGATCGTCACCGGTATGCTGCTGCGCGCTGCGGGCTTTGCCACCATGGCGATGGCCGATCAACCCTGGATACTGTGGTTTTCCTGCGCGCTGTCCGCTATTGGCGGCACCCTGTTCGATCCGCCCCGTACCGCGCTGGTGATCAAGCTGACCCGCCCACATGAGCGCAGCCGTTTCTATTCGCTGCTGATGATGCAAGACAGCGCCGGTGCCGTGATCGGTGCGTTAATCGGCAGTTGGCTGCTGCAGTACGATTTTCATTTCGTCTGCTGGGTGGGCGCGGGTATTTTCGTACTGGCCGCCGGTTGGAATGCCTGGCTGTTACCCAACTACCGGATCTCTACCATACGCGCACCAATGAAAGATGGCATGATGCGCGTGCTGCGCGATCGCCGCTTCCTGACCTATGTGTTGACGTTGACCGGCTATTACATGTTATCGGTACAGGTAATGTTGATGCTGCCAATCGTGGTCAACGAAATCGCCGGTTCGCCGGCGGCGGTCAAATGGATGTACGCCATAGAAGCTGCGCTATCGCTTTCATTGCTATACCCGCTGGCACGTTGGAGCGAAAAACACTTCCGGTTGGAACAACGCCTGATGGCCGGCTTGCTGCTGATGACCCTCAGCCTATTGCCTGTCGGCTTTGCCACCAGCCTGCAAGCGGTGTTTACTCTGATCTGCTGCTTCTATCTGGGATCGATCATCGCCGAACCGGCGCGTGAGACCTTGAGCGCCTCGCTGGCCGACTCACGGGCACGCGGCAGCTACATGGGCTTTAGCCGCCTGGGGTTGGCACTCGGCGGCGCATTGGGTTATACCGGCGGTGGCTGGATGTATGACACTGGCAATGCGATGGGCATGCCGGAGTTGCCCTGGTTCCTGCTGGGGCTGGTGGGCTTTATCACGCTGTTTGCCTTGTACTGGCAATTTAATCCGCGTACTGCGGCCCCCGCAATCCTCCGTGGTGGCTGATTTTTGCCCGGGCGCATCCCTTGCGCCCAGTCTCTGGCGACCTAATCTGCCAAAGTTGCTATCCTGATAGTACAAAAAACGGCGCAGAAAGGCTTATGATGGAGCATCATCCCACAGCAACCTGCGCAGCGGCCCAGACTGGCTGCTAAACCCGACAACAGGAGCAAGCATGAAACTGTTTATTTACGATCACTGCCCGTTCTGCGTAAAGGCCCGCATGATATTCGGCCTCAAGGATTTGCCGGTGCGTTTGGTGACCCTGCTAAGCGATGACGAAATCACCCCCACCAGCATGATCGGCAAGAAAATGGCGCCTATCCTGCAAAAAGACGACGGTAGCTATCTGCCCGAAAGCATGGATATCGTGCATTACGTCGATAACCTGGACGGAAAACCGCTACTGACGGGGAAAACCAATCCGGCCATCGCCGCGTGGTTGCAACACACTGCCACCTACGTCAACAAACTGCTGTTACCGCGCTTTGCCAATGCCGATTTCGAAGAGTTCGCCACTGACAACGCACGCCGCTATTTCAGCGACAAAAAACAGGCTGCCAGCGGTGATTTTGCCGTGTTACTGGCCGACAGTGCCGACCTGATCGCCCAGCTGGAAGAGGATCTGGCCACGCTCTCTCCGCTGATCCAGTCTTCGGAAGCGGTCAACGGCACTCTCAGTGAAGATGATATCCATCTGTTCCCGCTGTTACGCTCACTGTCGATCGTGGCCGGTGTCGCCCTGCCGGACAACGTGGAGGCTTACCGCAACCGCATGGCGCAGCGCGTTGATATTCCGTTGCTGTTCGATATGGAGCAATGATCCGCAACGGCGATAAGGGAGCCACGCGCAGATGCTAAAAATGTTTTTTGTCACCGCTCGTGACCGCGCCAGGCTGCAAGAAATCTCATCCGTACTGATCCGTTACGGTTTGCAGGACGTGATCAGGCTGCTCGGGTTAGGCAAGATGCTTGGCGGCCTGAGCAGCGGCGGCGTGGAGGTTGATAATCAGACATTGCCAGAACGTCTGCGCGCGGCCCTGGAAGCTCTGGGGCCAACCTTCGTTAAATTCGGCCAGATCCTGGCCACCCGTACCGACCTGCTGGAACAGCGCTGGACCGACGAGCTGGAGCGCCTGCATAGCCAGGCGACAACCCTACCTTGGGAAAAGCTGGCTGCGCAGATCACCGCAGACCTGGGCAGCGACCCTCAGCAGGTCTTTGCCCAATTTGATCCGATCCCGCTAGCCGCCGCCTCCATGGCGCAAATATACCGCGCCCGCCTGCACAGTGGCGAGTCGGTGGTGGTAAAAGTGTTGCGCCCCGGATTAGCCAAAACCATTCATGCCGATCTGCGCCTGTTGGCCTATCTGGCAGAAACCGTGGAGCAACAAAGCCCGGCGCTGGCGCGTTATCGCCCGCACCAGATGGTGCAAACGCTGGCTACCGCGCTTAATCACGAGCTGGACCTGACGCATGAAGGAAATAATTGCGATCGGGTTGCGGAACACTTTGCCAAACAGCCCGACGTGGTGATCCCGAAAATTTATTGGCAGCACTCGTCAAAACGCCTGCTGGTACAACAATATCTACCCGGCATCGCGCCCGAAAATCCGCAACAATTAGCCGCCGCCGGGTTCGATGGCCCGTTGCTGGCACAGCGTGGCGCGCAGGCTTTTATGGCCATGGTGCTGGAACATCGGCTTTATCACGCCGATCCTCATCCCGGTAACGTAATGGCCCTGGGTGACAACCACGTAGGGTTTATCGATTTTGGCATGGTTGGCCAACTGTCGGAACGGCGGCGCAATCAGCTGCTGCTGTTGCTGCAGGCCATTGCGGAGCGCCAGAGCGACGGCATCGTCAATACGCTGATCGCCTGGTCTGACAGCCAGGAGCTGGATCTGATCGATCTGGAACAAGCTGCGCAAAACTTTCTCGATAAGCAGGCTTCGAGCACCCTGACGCTAGGCAAGGCACTCACCGACCTGTTGGTGATGGCCCGCGAGCACCAACTACCGTTGCCCCCCGATCTGGTGCTGTTATTCAAGGCACTGATCACCGCAGATGGCGTTTTGCACCGCTTGGATCCCGCCTTTGATATCGTTGCCACTCTGAAACCGATGCTGCGCCAGGTGATGCTCCAGCGCTATACGCCTGAAGCGCTGCGCCGTCGTGCTCTATTGCTGGGTGGTGAGGCGCTGGACGCCGGAGAGGAACTGCCACAGGCCATTCGTTTGCTGATGCGTCGTTTAAAGCAGGGCAAGATAGACGCCGAAATCAACGTCAAGAACCTCAGCCAGCTCAGCAAGGCTCTGGAACGTGCGGCTGTCACGCTGGCCATTGCGATCGTCACGGCGGCATTCGCACTGGGGCTGGCTCCCTATCTAATGCGTTCCACCAGCCAGCTGTGGGGAATTCCTCTGTTCCCGGCGCTTGGCGGGTTAACCTGTCTGGGAGGCGTGGTGCTGTTGGTATGGCGGCTGCGGCGATAGGTAATTTCAGCCTTATCCGACCAGGTAAAAAACCCTTTGCGCCGCGTCATCTGTTATCCTGCAAGCTGAAATTTTTCTTTGCTGGCAGTCACCTTTGGTTTGCAACAGTCAAAGTCTGCCGCATTTTCGTTTTACGAGGTTTGAATGAAGAAGATCCTGATGGGCATGGCCGCCCTGGTCGTTGCCGGTACGCTTGTCGGCTGTAACCAGCTTACCCAATACAGCGTCAGCGAGCAGGAAGTGAATAATTACCTGCAAAAACACAACGACTACCAAAAGCAGATCGGCGTGCCAGGGTTGGTTGATGCCAATATCGTGTTAACCCAGTTGCAGAGCCAGATTGGCCGCACTGAACCTAACAAGGTGACACTTTCTGGTAATGCCAAGGTCAATATCACTTCGATCCTCGGGCCACAGGCCGCCGATTTGCAGCTAACGTTGAAGGCGCAACCGGTCTACGACCGCGAAAAGGGAGCGATCTTCCTCAAAGACATGGAGTTGGTCGATTACCAGGTACAGCCGGAGAAGATGGATACGGTGATGAAGGCTTTATCGCCTTACCTGAACCAGTCGTTGAAATCGTATTTCGATCAGAAACCGGTATATGTTCTCAATGCGGATAAGAGCAAAACGGAAGCCATGGCACTCAAACTGGCTAAAGGGTTGGAAGTGAAGCCCGGTCAGTTGGTGATCCCGTTTACCGACTAATCGTTGTTAGGGGCGCAGTGCTTGCTGCGCCCTCGTTCATTTACTCTTGTTCGTCCTTCCCTTCTTCATCCTGCTCATATTCTGCTAGCTCATCACACATAGCTGCGATGGCGTGGCGAGCGATCTCTGACAAAGTACGGTAAAAACCGCTGGTGGCATGTGCTTCAACCTTACCCAGGAAGCGGCCACACCAAGGCAGCAAGAACTCGTTAAACAGCGTGATTTGCGCCTGGACCTCATCTTCCTGCGACTGATCTTCCAGCCAGGAGGCGGCCAGCAGCAGCAAACCGAAATGATCGGCTGGCGCTTCGCCTAATGGCATCCCACGCTGCTGGAGAAATACCCGCACGTCCGCTTCGCTGGCACCTTCAACGTAGGACGAACGCAGTGGTGACACACTACATTCGCTGCCGACAAACAGAGCGTTAAAATCGGCGGCCAACTGCGGATCGGTACAATGCTGTTGCAAACGAGTCAGCAGTTCGTCCTGCTCGAGCGGCCAGTGCTGTTGCAGTTTGCCCTCTTTGATCAAGGTAAACAGCGGCTCCAACAACGGATCCTGCGGCTGGCGGTAAAACAGCGTGCCCAACACCCGGCAGACAACGGAAAACTCATTCATGATAACACCCTATAAAACCAAAATTTGCCGTGACGATGTCACAGATCGGCTAATTCCGCAATTGCCGGTCTGCCACGCTGCTCAAGAAAGCTCAGGATCCGGCGCGGTGACACATTTAAAATGCGCTCCTGCGGGAAATTCACTTCTTCAATGATACGTTCGCAGTGTTCAAAACCACCGAGAGCAAAAGCCACGTGCGAGTCTGAGCCTAATGCCAGCCAGCCGCCCGCGTCACGCACGGCGGCCGCTATCGCACGGCAGTTTGATTCACTGCCCTTGCGTGAATGAATAAACGAAGAGTTATTCAGTTCCAGCGCTACCTGATATTTGGCTGCCGCTGCGGCTATCGCCGGGATATCGACCGGATATTTGGGGTTGCCCGGATGGCTGATGATATGGACATCGCCCTGCGCCATGGCGGCAATCATCGCCTCAGTGTTGGCGGCCCGATCCTGCGGTGCAAATACCGGCTCATGGAACCCGGCAATAATCAGATCGATTTCGTTGAGCATGGGTCCGGTGCAGTCGATATCACCGGCCAGGTTTTTGATATTGGCTTCAATGCCGCGCAGAATGCCAATGCCATCCACCAGGCGTGGCCACACACGCATGTTCATAAAGTGCCAGTAGTGTGGTGCATCGGCCATATCCGGCCCGTGGTCAGTGATGGCGAACAGTTTGATGCCTTTTTGTTTCGCTTCGGCGATATAGTCGTGCAGGGTGCTATAGGCATGGGTACTGGCTACGGTATGCATATGTAAATCAACGGGGTACATTCTTTCTCCTTCTTAGGCCCTCGCCAGGGTCAGCGGATGTCGGGCCGATCCTTGTTCATGATAGCAGTTAACGCAGCTATCGACATGTTAGCGGGTTGTGAAAGCATCAATAGCCACGCTGAATATCAACCAGGCCTGAAGGCTGTTCACCCGCCTCAAGCCGCAGAAGGTTGGCGCTAACCTGATCCATCGCCTGTTCCGGTAGGGTAACAGCAGCAATATGCGGCGTAATCGTGACACGAGGATGACGCCAGAAGGCATGAGCGGACGGTAACGGTTCGTTGACGAAGACGTCAAGCATGGCGGCCGTCAGTTGTCCTTGTGCCAACATCGCCAGCAGATCGTCTTCCACCAGATGGGCACCGCGCGCAATGTTGATCAGGTAAGCGCCCGGCACCAAACGGCTAAACAACTGGCGGTTGAGGATACCCGCCGTTTCAGGCGTATTAGGCAACAGGTTGATCAGCAAGCGCGTGCCATCAAGAAACGCTGCTAGCTGAGGTTGCCCGGCAAAACTCTGTACGTGCTCAATCTGCTTGGGGCTGCGGCTCCAGCAGCGGACGTTAAAACCGAACGCCACCAGCTTTTGCGCCACGCTTTTCCCCAACACCCCAGCGCCCAGAATGCCGATAGTGAAATCGCTCTGCTGATGAGGCTCAAGCGGCAACCAGTTCTGCTGCTGTTGCTGCAACTGATACTCATCAAAACGGCGAAAATAACGCAACACGCTGGCCAACGCGTATTCATCCATCTGCTGTGCCATGCCGGTATCCTCCAGCCGGATCACCGGCACTCCCGCCGGTAGGCTGCCGGGATGCTGGCGCTCCTGTTCAAGGATGGCGTCGACGCCAGCCCCCAGGGCAAAGATCCCTTTCAGATCGCGGCGGTTGGCCAGCATCTCATAAGGTGGCCGCCATACCAGCGCGTAGTCCGCCGGACGATCGTCGCCCGGTTGCCATGCCCGGATATTCGCCTGTGGTAAGCGCTTCGCCATGCCTGCCAGCCACTCTTGCGCATCAAAAAACGGGTGATAGAAAATGATATTCACTGCCGGTTCCCTTGTTGGGTGGATTTTAGTTATCCTTTCGCGCTTTGCCGCACGATGCAAGAATAAACTGACACTGGGAGGGAGGAATTATCGTGCGACAAATCAGCAGATTGCTGGAAGTTTGGCTAAACGCGCGCGGTAATGTCACAAGACTATTGACGCTGGGATCAGATTCTCCTACATTAGCGCCCGTCGACAGCGTAAACGTTGCCGATGACAAAACGGTGAGGTGTCTGAGTGGCTGAAGGAGCACGCCTGGAAAGTGTGTATACGCGTAAGTGTATCGAGGGTTCGAACCCCTCCCTCACCGCCATCTTATAAGAAAGAGTCTGAACTTACGTTCAGACTCTTTTTTTTGCATATTCCCCAGTCTGGGAGGGGTGAGAAGCCTCGACAGGGTTCGACAAAATGGCCCGCACCGCAGGGACATTTTGGACGGCCGACCGGCCGCCCGTAGGGTGAGCTTGCGAATCAAGCCCGACCTCACCGCCATTTTAAATGAGAAAGCCTGAATTCACATTCAGGCTTTTTTATTGCATGTACCACACTCTGGGAGGGGTGAGAAGCCTCGACAGGGTTCCCCCCCTTCAAATCAGCTTGGCTTCCCTGAGTTCACTTTTCAGATAGGCGTAATAAATAGGAGCGGCAACCACGCCAGCCAGGCCGAATGCCGCCTCAAACACCAACATCGCCAGCAAGATCTCCCAGGAGTTAGCCCTGATCTTAGTGCCGACAATGCGGGCATTGAGGAAATACTCAAACTTGTGGATCACGATCAGGTAGAGCAGCGCAATCAGTGCCACTCCGAGTGAAACCGACAGGCCAGAGATGAAAACAATGGTATTGGAGATCAGATTGCCGATCACCGGCAGCAGGCCAAAGATAAAGGTAAATACCACCAGCGTTTTCGCCAACGGGATATGGATCCCACACAGCGGTAGCACACCAAGGATAAAGATAGCCGAGAAGAAGGTATTGATTGCCGATATTTTAACCTGAGCAAACACAATATTGCGGAACGCCTGTGATAGCAGGGAAATCCTTTTCATCAGCTCACTTTTCAGTAATGGCCGCTCCTCGCTGCTATCAATGTTATACAGTGAGACGATGGCACCGAGCACCATCCCGATCAGCATGGTCACCAGGCCATGCAGTACGCTTTTACCCATAGTCTGCAGCAGCGCTATGTGCTGTTGTAGACGGCTCAGGATCTCGTTCTTCAGTTCTGCCACACTCAACGGCAGATAGCCCGGCATATATTTTGCCACCTCTTGCTGGACATCCTGCAGGATGAACGCAATACGGGTGTTGATGCCAGAGATATTCTTCATATCCTGCATCAGATAGCCGACGATACTCCCCACAATGGCGATCAACAGGCTGACCACCAAAGTGCTGATCACTGCCACCACCAGCCATCTGGCCCGATGGCCGCCAATCACCTTCTGAAAATGTGGCGTAAGGATATTCACGATCTCGTAAACCAGAAAACCCGCCATAAAGCAGGTAAGAAGATGCAACGGCAACAGCAGCAGGATCCCCCCCATCACAAAGATGAAACTGATTATCCTGGCCTGTTTGACATTCATTATCTGCATTGTTACTCGCTTGTCCTTGAGAGGATAGGATTTTTAAGTACCTGTTTTAGTATTATGTTTTATTTAACATGCCAAACAGAACAGGACAACTTAAATCACCTGGCTTCAAGGCGGGAACTCAGGCTTTCGCCTTAATAACTCTCAGGCTCTGCGGGATGACTATCCCCTAAAATATGCGGCGATTTCACAAATACCCCTTTCCACGGTATCGAGCCAGTATTGACCAGGAAATGCGCCTCGCCAGGATCACACTGCAACACATCCCCTTCACGCAGCATGTGCATCTCCCCCTCCAGATACAGGCACACTTCCCCACTGATAGTATAAAAGACTTCGCAAACCTCCTTGTGACGGTGATTTCTAAATGACTGCCCTGGCTGTAACACCACGACGCCCATATCGCACATCGGCCCACGGATCAGGTATTTGGGGCCATTGTCGCCGAAGCGATAGTCGTGATCCATTTCATTGGTCTTGATCATGATACCCTCCTTTAAAGGCCGGGAGCCTTCCACATTGAGGTCGTCAACCCGTGATCAACCAAACCAAGTTGATCCAGATACACCTCCAGCCATTTTTGACGTGCCTGTTGATAAACCTCACTGTTATCTGGGTTCGGGATATGTTCCCTATCCCAACGCACCAGGCTCTCCCCCGCATCTGCCAACGACGAATAGACCCCTACCCCCACACCAGCCGCAATAGCACATCCCAGCGCGGTAGCTTCCTTAACCACCGGGACTCGTACGGTCAGCCCGGTGACATCGGCCAGGATCTGGCTCCAGAGCGTGCCTTTTGAACCACCGCCCGCAAACACCAGCGAATCGGCTTTGACACCTGAAAACTCGGCGATTTGTTGTAGATTACAGGCCGACACGATGGCCGCGTTCTCTTCAAGGGCGCGGAACAACGTAGCTTTGTTGCACTTTTCCGGATCGATCGACAGGTTGATAAATGAGGGGGCGGCGTGATACCAGTTCTTAAAGCGCATGACATCGGAGAAGATGGGCATCACGCCATGAGCACCTGATGGTACCCGCCTGGCCATATCTTCCAGCAAGGCATAGGTATCCACGCCCAGACGTTCACCAATCAGCTTCTCCTCGGCGCAGAAGGCATCGCGGAACCAACGCATGGTCAGGCCGGTAAAAAAGCTGATGGATTCAGCCTGAGCCATTCCCGGGATCACATGCGGGTTAATGCGCACATTCATATTGGGATCGGTAACCGGCGCAGGAAGGTTCACCACCTGCTGCCAGAACGTTCCGCCCAATACGGCGGTCTGTGCTGGTCTGACAATGCCAAGACCCACGCATCCCAGTTGGACATCACCTCCCCCGACAATCACCGGTGTGCCCGCCCTCAGGCCTGACAATGACGCGGCATTGGCCGTCACCGCCCCCAACGGCGTTCCCGTCTCTTTTACCGGTGAAAGGATGTCAGAACGCAGGCCCGCCATTTCCAACAGGCCTTTTCTCCAGTCTCGGGTGACCAGATCAAGCAACCCGGTCGTCCCGGCATTTGATGGGTCGACCGCAAGTTCACCGCTGAGCATATAAGCCAGCCAGTCACTGATCATGGTAACCGCAGCTGCCTGGCGATAGATATCAGGGCGGTAATGCGCCAACCACAGCAGCCGGGGCATGGCGCTGAGCGCCAGTGTCTGCCCTGAACAACGGTAAACCTCATCTTCAAAAGTATGGTTGTGGATCTCTTTTAACTCGCTGACCTCACGCGTTGCCCGTGCATCTACGTTGGCACATGCCCAAATCGGCTGACCTTCTGCATCATAGATCACAATCCCTTCACGCATTGAACACGCAGCTACGGACGCAATTGCCTCCGGTGCAATGGCCGCCATCTTTAACGCCTGATGGATGCATTGGCAGGTGAGGTGCCAGTTTTTGGCAAGATCGAATTCCATGGAGCCCGGTACATCAGGGACCGCCAAATGTTGCCATTCGGCTTGCCCTACTGAGACTTGATTGCCTTCCAAATCAAAAATTACCGCTCTGATGCTGCCGGTACCGGCATCCAGAGCCATCAGGTATTGACCTGATGTGGCAGGAGTACAGAGTCGAGCCATGAGTTTGTCCTCGGCTGGTGTTTGAGACAGTCTGTTACATTGCTATTAACCTTTACTTTCCAATAAGTTTGAGCATTTCTGCCGCCGTGTCCTGATCGGTGACCAACGCGTTTATATAGCCGCCCTTCAATGCCGCCACTATCGCTTCGGCTTTTGCTACTCCCCCCGCAACCCCGACAACGGTAGGTATGGTGGCAAGCGCGCTCAAGCTCAGCCCTATCAATTCTTGATGAATTTGCATGTCGGGAATAATGTCGCCGCTGGCATCGAAAAAGTAGCCAAGAATATCGCCAACAGCGCCTTTGCGGCCAATCATCAGTTGCTCGCCTTCGGTGATATAGCCAGCGCGTAAAATGGTAGCGGCATCTTTTTGACTCACCGCACCGATCCCAACGACGGCGACATCGGCAGCCTGGGCCGCCAGCAGCACGTCCCTGACGCTATTTTCATCCCGCAGGGTACGGGCAATATCGGCAGAGGAAGCGCGCAATGGCGCTGGGATCATGCTGACGCTGCAGGCCGCATCCAACTGACCAATCCCGGTCATATAAGGCCCTACACCACCGGAAAGCGTAACCAGGCGAATTTGCTGCGAAGAAATGAAGCCGCTGAGCCTTTTCAAGGTGCTCATGGCGGCCTCACCAAATCCCGCCGCCAACATCTGTTGCGGCTGCAGCGATTCCATCAACATGTGTGCCGCACCGATCCCCAACCTCGCGCTGTCATCAGCATCGGCCAAGGAGGGCAATACGCGAATGTTTTTCAGGTCAAAATGTTTTTTCAACGCATCTTCATACTGTAGGCAACCTTCAAAGCGGGAGTTAATCTGCACCCGAATGATCCCAGACTGATGCCCTTTCTCCAGCAAACGCGAAACTTTAAGCCGCGTTAGCCCAAGCCGGGTACTGATCTCACTTTGCGTCAGCCCATCGTGATAATAGAACCAGGCGATGCGGGCAACCTGCTCCTCCTCGCACATGCCATGTTCGGTAATCAATGCACTGTCATTTATCGTCATAAATCCGCTTCTCTTTGAACATTTTTAAATCTTGAACACAATTGTTCCGCCATCGCTCAACAATAGCTGTGAGTCATGCCACAAATATACACCAAATTTGAACATCGGTTTCCACAGAACACAATTATTCAAAAAACGTGATCGCAGTGATGGTTTTATCGCCAAACCATGACTAAGGTTATGAACAATTAGTTTTCTAAAAAATATTTGTTCAACTCAGTCGCTCATCTTTGAGTGAACGGAGGCAAGATGCAAACCGGTGAATACCCAGACCCACCTCTGCTCTGTGTACAAAATATCAATAAGCACTATTCCGGTGTTGCGGTGCTGAAAGGTATCGACTTTACCTTGCACGCCGGGGAGGTACATGCCCTGCTCGGTGGCAATGGCGCAGGGAAGTCCACGCTGATGAAGATCATTGCTGGCGTAGTACCACCGGACGGCGGCGCTATCGAGATCAATGGCCAGCGTTGTGCCAGCCTGACCCCGGTAAAAGCGCATCAACTGGGGATCTATCTGGTGCCGCAGGAACCGTTGTTGTTCCCCAGCCTGTCGGTTAAAGAGAATATTCTGTTTGGTCTGCCTGCCAAGCGGGCTGCTGTTGAAAAAATGCAGCAATTACTCGAACTGTTGGGATGCAAGCTTGAGCCCAACAGTATGGCAGGGTCGCTGGATGTGGCTGACCGCCAGATTGTAGAGATCATGCGGGGATTAATGCGTGATTCCCAGATCCTGATCCTGGATGAACCCACGGCGTCGCTGACGCCTGCCGAAACGGACAGACTATTTGCCCGCCTGCATGAACTGCTTGGCAAAGGTGTCGGTATCGTCTTTATTTCCCATAAGCTGCCGGAAATCCGCCAGATTGCCGACCGCGTTAGCGTAATGCGTGACGGCAAAATCGCCCTGACGGGGAAAACCGCCTCGCTGACCACGGATGAGATTATTCAGGCAATCACCCCAGCCGCCCGTAATGTGGATCTCTCCGCTAGCCAGAAACTGTGGCTCGAACTGCCTGGCAATCGGCCAGCCAACCCTCAGGGCAAAGCCGTATTGCAGTTGAGGGAACTCACTGGAGAAGGCTTCCGGCAGGTGACACTCAACGTCCACGCCGGGGAAATCCTGGGTCTGGCTGGCCTGGTCGGTTCCGGGCGCACCGAGTTGGCTGAAACGCTGTATGGATTACGCCCAGCCAGTGCGGGCAGCATCCTGCTCAATGGTGAAGAGATCGCGCAACTGAGCACCCGCCAGCGGTTGCAGCGCGGGCTGATCTATTTACCGGAAGACCGGCAGTCTTCCGGGCTGTATCTGGATTCATCGTTATCCTGGAACGTCTGTGCCCTGACCCATAATAACGGCGGGTTCTGGGCCCATCCACAGCGTGATAACGCAACGCTTGAACGTTATCGCCGGGCACTGAATATCAAATTCAACCACCCAGAACAACCGGCCCGCACCCTGTCTGGCGGTAATCAACAAAAAATACTGATCGCCAAATGCCTGGAAGCATCGCCACAGTTGCTGATCGTTGATGAACCGACCCGTGGCGTCGACGTCGGTGCACGCAACGATATCTATCAGCTCATTCGGAGCATTGCCCAACAGCATGTCGCTATCCTGTTTATTTCATCCGATCTCGAAGAGATAGCCATGATGTCCGATCGCGTCTGCATCATGCACCAGGGCGAGGTGGCAAGCAGCGCTCTGTGTGGCAACGAGATTACTGTGGATACCATCATGCATATGGCCTTTGGCGAACAACACGTCGTATCTCCCTCCTCCTATCAACCTCATACCAACGGGGAGACCTCATGCTAAAGATAATACAAAACAACCGAGAGCTGACGGCGCTGCTGGCCATCATCGCTCTGTTTGCGCTACTGGGGAGCATTGATAGCAGCTATTTCAGTTTTCAGACGCTGACCATGATCTTCAGCAGTTCGCAAATCCTGATGTTGCTGGCCATCGGCGCGGCGCTGGTCATGCTGACCCGTAACATTGATGTCTCCGTCGGTTCCATCACCGGGATGTGTGCGGTGCTGCTTGGGATAACGCTCAATGCCGGGTACAGCTTGCCCGTCGCCTTTGGCGTCACGCTGCTACTCGGTTTGCTGGCGGGCTTTTTTAATGGCGTGCTGGTCGCCTGGTTTAAAATTCCTGCCATAGTCGCCACTCTGGGCACCCTTGGTCTTTATCGTGGCATCATGCTGCTATGGACCGGCGGTAAATGGATCGAAGGGTTGCCAAGCTCGCTCAAGCAGCTTTCTTCACCGGTGCTGCTGGGCATCTCACCGATTGGCTGGCTAACCTTACTGCTGGTGGCGTTAATGGCCTGGCTACTGTTGAAAACCTCATTCGGCCGCAGCTTCTATGCCACCGGTGACAACCTGCAGGGGGCTCGTCAACTCGGTATCCGCACCGAGGCCATCCGCATCATCGCTTTCTCACTGAATGGGCTAATGGCAGCGCTCGCCGGGATCGTGTTTGCCGCACAGATTGGCTTTATTCCAAATCAAACCGGCACCGGCCTGGAAATGAAGGCTATTGCCGCCTGCGTGCTGGGAGGCATCAGCCTGCTTGGTGGCTCTGGCACGGTGGTGGGGGCCATTTTGGGAGCCTATTTCCTGACGCAGATCGACAGCGTGCTGGTACTGTTGCGCATTCCCGCCTGGTGGAACGACTTTATCGCTGGCCTGGTTTTGTTGGGGGTTCTGGTGTTTGATGGCCGCCTGCGCTGTGCCCTGCAAAAGAATATCCGCCGCCAGAAGTATGCCAGGTTTATCGATCCTCCACCCTCGGCCCCCACATCCCCTCACACCACCCAACTCCCTGCCCAGGGAAAAAAACGGGAGATCGCATGATGGCACAATGGCGACGTTTCGGCTGGGAACTGGCGCTGGCCGCCCTGCTGCTGATTGAGATCCTGGCGTTCGGGGTCGTAAATCCACGCATGCAGGACATTAATGTCCTGCTGTTCAGCACCAGCGATTTTATCTGTATTGGCATTGTGGCACTGCCGTTAACCATGGTGATCGTCAGTGGCGGCATTGATATTTCATTTGGTTCCACCATTGGCCTGTGCGCCATTGCGCTAGGAGTGATGTTCCAGGCGGGCCTGCCCTTGCCGTTGGCAATAGCGATAACGCTGGCCCTGGGCGCCCTGTGCGGTTTGATCAACGCCGGCTTGATCATCTACACCGGTATCAATCCTCTAGTGATCACCCTCGGCACCATGTACCTGTTTGGCGGTAGCGCCCTGCTGCTTTCGGGCATCTCTGGTGCCACCGGCTATGAAGGCATCGGCGGATTCCCGATGGTCTTTACCGATTTCGCCAACCTGACCGTGTTCGGCCTACCAGTACCGCTGACCTTCTTTATGGTCTGTGTGCTGCTGTGCTGGCTGCTGATGCACCGGACACATGCAGGGCGCAACATCTTCCTGATTGGCCAAAGCCAGCGCGTGGCGCAATACAGTGCGATCCCGGTTAACCGAACGCTGTACGCACTCTATGCAATGACCGGCTTTGCTTCAGCCATCGCTGCGGTGCTGCTGGTTTCCTACTTTGGTTCGGCTCGTTCCGACCTCGGCGCCTCTTTCCTGATGCCAGCCATCACGGCGGTAGTACTTGGCGGGGCAAATATTTACGGCGGCTCAGGTTCCATTCTCGGTACCGCCGTAGCCGTCTTGCTGGTCGGTTATCTGCAACAAGGATTACAAATGGCTGGCGTGCCCAATCAGATCTCCAGCGCACTTTCCGGAGCGCTGCTGATTATTGTCGTCGTTGGCCGCTCCATCAGCCTGCATCGGCATCAAATCAGAGAGTGGATCCAACGGCGCAGCAGCATCCATCAGGTTTGAACGATGACATACATCTTCTGACAACGCGATATACGGAGAACAACATGAGCCTACAACGTATCAAAAAAATCGCGCTTTTAAGCGTACTCGGCATGGCTTCGCTAAGCATTGGCGTACAGGCAGCAGAGCGCATTGCCTTTATCCCCAAGCTGGTGGGCGTCGGCTTTTTCACCAGCGGCGGTAATGGAGCATTAGAGGCGGGGAAAGAGCTGGGCGTTGACGTAACCTACGATGGCCCAACCGAGCCCAGTGTTTCCGGCCAGGTTCAGTTGATCAATAACTTCGTTAACCAGGGCTATAACGCCATTATCGTCTCTGCCGTCTCCCCGGAAGGACTATGCCCGGCATTAAAACGAGCCATGCAGCGTGGCGTGAAGGTATTGACCTGGGACTCAGACACCAAGCCCGAATGCCGCTCTTATTACATCAATCAGGGTACGCCAGCCCAACTCGGAGGCATGTTGGTCGATATGGCAGCCAATCAGGTGAAGAAAGAAAAGGCCAAAGTCGCCTTCTTCTATTCCAGCCCGACGGTCACCGACCAAAACCAGTGGGTGAATGAAGCCAAACGTAAAATCGAGAAAGACCATCCGGGCTGGGAAGTGGTCACCACGCAGTTTGGTTACAACGATGCCACCAAGTCACTGCAAACCGCCGAAGGGATCCTGAAAGCCTACGGCGATCTGGACGCCATCATCGCCCCGGATGCCAATGCCCTGCCCGCAGCGGCCCAGGCGGCAGAAAACCTCAAGCGTGACAACGTGGCGATTGTGGGGTTCAGCACCCCAAACGTCATGCGCCCTTATATTCAGCGCGGCACGGTTAAAGAGTTCGGCCTGTGGGATGTGGTCGAACAAGGGAAAATTTCGGTTTACGTGGCCAACGCCCTGCTGAAAAACGGTGAATTGAAGGTTGGCGACAAGCTCGACATCCCTGGTGTGGGCCAGGTAGAGGTTTCGCCAAACAGCGTTCAAGGCTATGACTACCAGGCAAAAGGCAATGGCATCGTGCTGCTACCTGAGCGCGTGGTGTTCAATAAAGACAATATCGACAAATACAACTTCTAACCTATCGCCCCGATTATTTGGAGGGAGTAAGACAATGGCTGATTTAGATGACATCAAAGACGGTAAAGACTTCCATATTGACCGGCCGCAGCAAAATGCCCTGTTTAGTTTAAAAGGGTGTGGTGCGCTGGATTGGGGTATGCAGTCCCGCCTGGCACGCATTTTCAACCCCCGCACTAACCGAACCGTGATGCTGGCCTTTGACCACGGCTATTTCCAAGGCCCGACGACCGGGCTGGAGCGGATTGATATCAATATTGCGCCGCTGTTTCAGCATGCAGACGTGTTGATGTGTACCCGGGGTATTCTGCGTAGCGTGATCCCGCCTGCCACTAACAAACCCATCGTCCTGCGCGCTTCAGGAGCAAACTCCATTCTGACTGAATTGAGCAATGAGGCGGTGGCTGTCGCCATGGACGACGCGGTCCGTCTTAATAGCTGTGCCGTCGCCGCGCAGGTTTACATCGGTACGGAACATGAACACCAGTCGATTAAAAACATCATCCAGCTGGTCGATGCAGGTCTTAAAGTCGGCATGCCCACCATGGCGGTGACCGGCGTAGGGAAAGATATGGCGCGCGATCAGCGCTATTTCTCACTGGCCACGCGTATTGCCGCCGAGATGGGGGCGCAAATCATCAAGACTTACTACGTGGATAAAGGGTTCGAACGCATTGTGGCTGGCTGTCCAGTCCCTATCGTCATCGCCGGTGGGAAAAAACTGCCAGAGCGCGAGGCGCTGGAGATGTGCTTCCAGGCCATCGATCAAGGGGCGTCCGGGGTCGATATGGGGCGGAATATTTTCCAGTCAGCAAGCCCGGTTGCCATGATCAAGGCGGTGCACGCCATCGTTCATCAGAACGAAACGGTAGAACACGCCTACGAACTCTTCCTCAGCGAAAAAGGCTGATACGGCTGAAATGCGGGCCGGTTTCCAGGCCCGCCCATTCAAGGAGGCTGATTATGCACGTTACCCTGGTCGAAATTAACGTTCATGACGACAAGGTTGAACGGTTTATCGAGGTGTTTCGGCAAAACCATCTGGGCGCGATCCAGGAAAAGGGCAACCTACGCTTCGATGTGTTACAGGACCCTGACATCCCTACGCGCTTTTATATTTACGAGGCTTACGCCGATGAGCAGGCCGTGGCTTTCCATAAAACGACCCCGCACTACCTGGCCTGTGTCAAAGAGCTGGAGTCTTTGATGACCGGCCCACGCAAAAAGACGGTCTTTATTGGTTTGATGCCCTCACCCACAGGGAAAGGGAGATGATAGCCCCTGCGCTGTTGGGGGAAGAGAGGTTATCTCAGCAACCTCTCTCTTACGGGCCGCGGCAGCAGCCCGTTGCCTGACCACCAGGTATCGAAGTCAGTGGGACCTGGCGATAATAGTCAAGGTTTTTGCCCATCGCGGTTCCGAACGAGGCCTGCATCAGTTCGCCATCGGTGTTGATTTGTTTCCTTGCAGTGCTTTTTCGGCAACCTGCAGATACTTGGCATCGATATACCGTTTGCACACCGACTTGAGGATCCCGAACGCAAAACCGGCGGCTGCGATGGGTGTGGATGTCGATGGGCTAGTAAAACCGGTTTTCCGGCCTTGATTTACGGCAAAGCGACCACGGCTTAACCACCTGAGCTAAAACCGTAAAAATATTCTTGACCGGTTAGCCGACTCTCCCTATAGTAGCGCCCCGTTGCACTGAGCAAGCGCAACGTACGGTGAGGTGTCTGAGTGGCTGAAGGAGCACGCCTGGAAAGTGTGTATACGCGAAAGTGTATCGAGGGTTCGAACCCCTCTCTCACCGCCATATTCCAAGAGAAAGTCTGAACTCACGTTCAGACTTTTTTTTGCATGTACCCCAGTCAGAGAGGGGTGAGAAGCCTCGACAGGGTTCGACAAAATGGCTCGCAGCGCAGAGACATTTTGGACGGCCGACAGGCCGCCCGCAGGGTGAGCTTGCGAATCAAGCCCTCTCTCACCGCCATATTAAATGAGAAAGCCTGGACTAACGTTCAGGCTTTTTTATTGCATGTACCCCAATCAGAGAGGGGTGAGAAACCTCGACAGGGTTCGACAAAATGGCTCGCAGCGCAGAGACATTTTGGACGGCCGACAGGCCGCCCGCAGGGTGAGCTTGCGAATCAAGTCCGATCTCACCGCCATATTCTAAAGAAAAAGTCTGAATTCACGCTCAGACTTTTTTGCATGTCCCCTTTCTTTTGGTAAAAGGCCAGTCTGAGTGGCGCGGCTTCAAGGTAGTGGTAAACGTCACAACGATAAAAACGGACAATTTATCGCCACACTCCGTTTAAACAAAAGTTAGAAAGTATTTGCTACAATACCCATAGCGTTATAATTTAGTTACTTTACTCAGGATACAGGTATCATCATGACTAATCAGCACACTGGCGGCGAATTGACTGAAGAACAAAAACAAGAAATTGACTTAATAGCGTTACAACGAGTCGAGGCAATGAATAGCGACGAATTCCTTTGCCAGCGCATTGACGAAAAAGTTCACGCGATGGAAGAACACCTCAAGGCTTATTTCAACAGGTGTTTTTCACTCCACTTAAACAACAAGCATAGCGAAAAGTAAAATCCTTTACGGGCCTGAGCTAAAACGCCCTATTCCAAGCCATTCACTAAACACGGTTTGTTGGTGAGAGGCTGATAAACATGGAAAATGGAGCTATCTAATTGGAAAGTATCAAAGAAATAATTATCTATTTCTCTCTAATGCTACAGGTTTTTTTAGAGTTTCTATCCGTTATTTGCGTTTTTGTCGGGTTGGTAAAGGCACTTTATACCACAATAACCAAAGTTAAAAGTCAGTCTATACTCTATTTAATCAGGGCGCGCTTTGGAACCTGGCTTGCTTTGGCGTTAGAGTTTCAATTAGCGGCTGATATCTTGGCAACGACAATCAACCCTAGCATGGAGGAGTTGATTAAACTGGTCATCATTGCCGTGATACGTACATTCCTTAATTACTTTTTATCTAAAGAGTTAGATTATGCCGAAAACAATGTTGCTGTCGAAGCTAAAACCGACGCAACAACGCTGGAAGGAAAAAAGTAAAGACGTAAAAAAAAGCACGGTTAACTCCTGGGCCAGGCTAAGACTTCTTAGCCGCCATAGGGCTAAACTTCCTCCCCAACTGGGATAACAACATCAACCGGCTGCTGACCACGCGGTTTTTACCCTCGCGTTTAGCGTCATACAGCGCTTCATCCGTCATTTCTATCGCTTTCTCCACCGACATACCGGCCAGATAGAGCGAGGTCCCGATGGAGATGGTCATGCGGATCGGATACCCGTTATCGGTAATAAAATCAAATCCTTCCACCCTGCTGCGAATACGTTCCGCCACGGCAGCAATCTGCTGCGGTTCATAGCTGGAAGTGATGACCATAAACTCCTCGCCACCGTAGCGCCCGACAAAGTCTTCATCGCGAACGCACTCTTGCAAAATGGCCCCTACGCTGGCTAACACACCGTCACCGGCCAAATGGCCATAGGTGTCATTGACCTGTTTGAAATTATCCAAATCCAGCAACATCAGGCCACAAGACTCTCGTTGAGCATGCTGCAGCATCATTTTGTAGTCCACACTGGCACGGTTGTTGATGTGGGTCAGACTGTCGGTCGTCGCCTTGTTGCGCATGGAGAAAAAGGCGTTGATATGGCGCTCTTTAAAGCTCAGGGCGTGGTAGCAAATCGCCAGGCAAAGCGCCGATGCAGCCTGATACAACAGAATATCCAGCCACAGTTCACGGAAGTTGACGAACAAGCCGACCACGGCAATACGGTAAAGCGCAATGATACCGATGGTAAGGTAAAACACCCGGTTCGATTTTTTCCGCCAGACCCCCGATAGCAACAGCGGCAAGATGATCGAACCGATAAACAGATTATCCAGCGTGAAGCCGCCGTTAAAGCCAAAGTTTACCAGATAGCACACTATCCCACTGACTGCACCTCCGAAAAACAGCACCAAAATCATCGGGATCATGGCAAAGCTGTAATAAATATTACCGGTGAGCAACAGCCGAGACTGATTCAGATACAACACCGCCAGCCCTGCCAGCACACCAAATAACACCCGTTTCCACACGGCGGACTGGAAGGAAAAAGGGGCATTTTTGCTAAGCGCAAAGTAGGCGACCGACAGCGTGGCATAGGTGATGCACGCGTCACTGTAAAAAGACGAGATCGACGCAATATATGTCATAACTATTCGGCATACTCCAGGATGCGGCAATGAAGTTTTTCGGGTTATTTTTGACAACGGCCCCCTGTAATACCGCTTCCGACAGCGCTCATCATACTAAAAATCACAATGACTAGGCGGGTATATGTTATTGCCAGGCAATCTATGTCCTATCCTCAATTCAGGATAGTCTGTTATCCATCACACCACGGGGAAAATCTGATGAATATCGATGATGAATTGCAAGCGCTGGTGACCCAAGAAACGGACCTTACCTTCCACCATTTCGACCATGCCACCGCGTGGGAGCTGGGTGTAGCGCTAAAAAATGCCGCAGAACATCGCCAATTACCCATCGCTATCGAAATTCAGCTGAACGGACAAACGCTGTTTTATTACGCCATGCCAGGGGCAACGCCAGACATTGCCGACTGGGTGCGGCGCAAGCGCAACGTGGTCAACCATTTTCATAAAAGCTCTTATGCCGTGGGCTTACGCCTGCAACAGCGGCAGGTTACGCTGGAGGAAAGATATGGCCTTAGCGTACGTGACTATGCCGCCCACGGCGGCGCATTCCCTATCAACCTGCTCAATGTGGGTTGCGTCGGTTCCATCTCGCTTTCTGGCTCTCCGCAGCTCGAAGACCATCATCTGTTGGTCAGCACTCTTGCTCTGTTTCTCGGCTTATCCTTACCCGCAGTACACTAAGCGATAAAAGCTGCGCTTTTCCCCCCATCCGCAGCGAACGATCTGCACAGGCTGGCGCTTGGCGCACATAGTCCGCTGAAAAAATATAAATTAATCACAATCCAGATGCTTTGATACAAATCTAGGTATCGGCGGGCAGAAAGGGGTATGGTATCTACCAGCTATTCCGAGACGGACCTCCATGGCCCGCCATTCCGTTCTCTTTTATAGACTTGGTTTGCAACTTTGATGAAAACGCACGAAATCAACGGTATCCGCCCTTTCAGCGCCCTGATAGATGCCTGCTGGCGCGAGCCCTATTCCCTTCAACGTCTACTGAAAGATGCCATTGCCGGGGTTACCGTCGGCATCATTGCCATACCGCTGGCGATGGCGCTAGCCATTGCCAGCGGCGTTCCCCCACAGTATGGGCTGTATACCGCCGCCATTGCTGGCATCGTGATCGCCGTCAGCGGCGGTTCGCGCTACAGCGTTTCCGGCCCCACCGCGGCGTTTGTGGTGATCCTGTTCCCCGTTTCACAGCAGTTTGGGCTCTCTGGCTTATTGATTGCCACCATGCTGTCCGGCGTATTCCTGCTGATTATGGGGTTAGCGCGGCTTGGCCGCCTGATCGAGTACATTCCACTTTCGGTCACGCTTGGGTTTACCTCCGGGATTGCCATTACCATCGCCACCATGCAGGTGAAGGATTTCTTTGGCTTACAGCTGGCGGAAGTACCGGAAAACTACATCGGTAAGGTGAATGCGCTGTTGCATGCTTTACCCACCTTGGACTATGGCGATACGTTGATTGGCGTGGTCACTCTGGTAGTCCTGCTGCTCTGGCCAAAGCTGGGGCTGCGTATTCCCGGCCACCTGCCCGCCTTGTTGGCTGGCACCGCAGTGATGGCTATCCTGGCTCAGTTCGATCATCAGGTTGCGACCATTGGCTCTCGTTTCAGTTTCGAACTGGCCGACGGCAGCCAAGGCCAAGGTATCCCGCCGATCCTGCCGCAGTGGTTATTGCCCTGGCATCTGCCTGCTGGCGATGGTAAACCGACGGAACTAAGCTGGCAGCTGCTTTCCGCTCTATTACCGGCAGCCTTTTCCATGGCGATGCTTGGGGCGATCGAATCGCTGCTTTGCGCGGTAGTGTTGGATGGCATGACGGGCAAAAAGCACCACTCCAACGCCGAACTGATTGGCCAGGGCGCGGGTAACATCATCGCCCCGTTCTTCGGGGGGATCACCGCAACCGCCGCCATTGCCCGCTCGGCAGCCAACGTGCGTGCAGGGGCAACCTCACCGGTTTCGGCAATCATCCACTCGTTAATGGTGCTGCTGTCCTTGCTGATGCTGGCACCGTGGCTGTCCTACTTACCGCTGGCGGCGATGGCTTCGCTGTTGCTATTGGTTGCCTGGAACATGAGCGAGGCGCATAAAGTGGTTTATCTGCTGCGCCGGGCGCCGAAAGACGACATTTTGGTGATGCTGCTGTGTATGTCGCTAACGGTACTGTTTGATATGGTGATTGCCATTACCGTTGGCATCGTACTGGCCTCACTGCTGTTTATGCGCCGAATCGCACGCATGACCCGCCTAAGCGAGTTGAGCGCCGAAGATGGCCGGCTGGTGCTGCGCGTCAACGGTCCGCTGTTCTTCGCCGCTGCCGAACGCGTGTTCAACGATCTGCTGGTACGCGGTGAAAACTATCACACCATCGTACTGCAATGGGATGCCGTGCCGGTGCTGGATGCCGGGGGGCTCAACGCGTTGCAACGTTATATCGACGCCCTGCCCGCCGAAAAACAGCTGGTGATCACCGATATTCCATTCCAGCCGCTAAAAACCCTGGCTCGTGCTCGCATGAAGCCAATCGATGGCAAGCTGCATTTCTACCCCACCCTGCCAGAAGCGCTCACCGCGCTGAACGCCCACTAAAGCAAAAGGCCCGACAGCTTAATGTCGGGCCTTCAGATTGGCGGGCGCAGCATGCGCGCCCCCACTGAGCGATTTGTCAGCAGTCGTTAGTTGCTGGTATCCAGCTCAGCAAAGCTTTTCACCAGATCGTCGATGGCTTTCATCTGTACCAGGAACGGTTCCAGCTTATCCAACGGCAGCGCCGAAGGACCATCGCATTTGGCATTGCTTGGATCTGGGTGCGCCTCGATAAACAGGCCAGCCAAACCTACCGCCATACCGGCACGAGCCAGCTCGGCAACCTGCGCACGGCGGCCGCCTGAGGCCGCACCAAACGGATCGCGGGTTTGCAGGGCGTGGGTCACGTCGAAGATCACCGGATGGCCACCGGTCACGTTCTTCATCACGTTGATACCCAACATGTCGACCACCAGGTTGTCATAGCCAAAGTTGCTGCCGCGATCGCACAGGATAACCTGATCGTTGCCGCCTTCTTTGAATTTATCGACGATATTGCCCATCTGGCCCGGGCTGACGAACTGCGGTTTCTTGACGTTGATCACCGCGCCGGTTTTCGCCATGGCTTCAACCAGGTCGGTCTGGCGTGCCAGGAAGGCGGGCAGCTGGATCACATCAACTACTTCAGAAACTGGCTGCGCCTGTGCGGCTTCGTGCACATCGGTGATAATTTTCACGCCGAAGGTGCTTTTGATTTCCTGGAAAATCTTCATCCCTTCTTCCAGGCCTGGGCCACGGTAAGAATGGATAGATGAACGGTTGGCTTTATCAAAAGAGGCTTTGAAAACGTAAGGGATGCCCAGTTTTTGCGTCACGGTGACGTAGTGTTCGCAGATGCGCATCGCCAAATCGCGTGATTCCAGTACGTTCATACCGCCGAACAGTACAAACGGCAGATCGTTCGCTACCTTGATGTCGCCAATGCTGACTACTTTCTGTTCCATGCTTGCACCTTATTGATTAATAAATCGGAATCAGTGAATTAATGCAGCGTGACCTGCTTGAGCTCGATGGAGTGGATTTGAATTTTTATCACTTCACTCACCGGGTCTTCAGGACACTGCTCGACAAAATAGTTGAGATCGGAAATGGCGATATGGTTGCATTCCAGCTGGGCATAAATCAAACCACGGTCGCGGATCTCGTAAGGGTCGTCCGGGTCAAAACTCAGCACCGCCTCGCTGGCTCGCAATGCAATTTCCATCTGCTTTTCATCCATCAGCGCGGCTTTCAGCGTATCGAGCATCTTACGCACCACCAGAATGTTTTCCGATTCGTCCAGATCGTCATCTTCCAGTTCAGCCCCCAGCCCCAGATTACCCTTGAGCCAAACCTGCAACTGATGTTCGTTAAGCGTTTCCCCGTTCAGCGGGTTGACCAGCCACATCTCCTCATCCAGCCAGTCAGCACGCATGATCAACTGAGTGGGGAAAATCACCGGCATCAGCGGCAGATCCAACTGGTGGGCAATATGCAGGAAAATGGTTCCCAGAGAGACTGGCGTACCTTGGCGGGCTTCCAACACCTTATCCAGCCAGATAGCGTCAGAGAGCCGATAAACACCGCTGGCACCGCCGAATCCCCAGGTTTTAAAGAATAACTCGATAAGCGCTTCCAACTGCTGATCCTGGTTGAGATCGTCCGGGATGATTGCGCGCGCTTCTTCACTCAACTGTTGTAACTTGCGCTCAACTTCCGCCACCGGAAAGTCCCGCCGAATGATCTTTGATACCAGGATCACCCCCTCACTCAGTGAGGAAGTGTTAAATTCAAAATCGGCAATGCTGCTCATAGGTATCCCATCAAGAACGGTATTTTGGTCGTGGCAAGTTTAACGATCAGATACAGACAGCCCAGTGCCAGAACGAATGCCAAGGTGCGGATATTCCAGCTTTGCGTCTTCTTGCCCAAGGCGACATAGCCCAACAGGATATAGATAATAACGCCAAACAACTTCTCGGTCAGCCACGAGTCCATGCCAAGCAGTGGGTAAAGTTTGAACATCACCACCAGGGCAATACCGGTGGCAAACAGCACCGTATCATTGATATGCGGCGTGATCTTTACCCAGCGCTTGTTGCTCATCGGCGATGCACGCCACTTCCAGAAGAAACGCAGTACAAACAACGTAATGCTGATGGCTACCGTTAATAAATGCAGATGTTTTAGCGCCATGTAAGCGGCCATAGTGGTTTCCTCGGTTTCTTATAGTGGTTTTTGGCCCAGAGTCACGCGATCGTTGCCGCCATAGTCGCGATGCGTTGCCACCGCGATAAATCCCGCAGCATTCAACAGCGTACGTACATTTTCACCCTGTTGCCAACCGTGCTCAAGCAACAGCCAACCCTGCGGCTCTAAATAATCTGCGGCCTGCTGCACGATCGCCGCCAGATCGGCCAGACCCTGCTCGGCGGCCACTAGCGCACTGCCAGGTTCAAAGCGGACATCGCCCTGCGCAAGGTGAGGATCGGCTTCATCAATATAGGGGGGGTTACTGGCGATCAGCGCAAACTGTTGCCCGGCCACCGGCGTAAACCAGCTCCCTAGCAAAAAGCGCGCATTGTTAACCGCCAGTTTTTGCGCGTTATGCTGCGCCAGCGCCACGGCTTCCGGTTGCAGATCGATGCCGGTAAGCTGGCAGTCTGGCCGTTCGCTGGCTAACGCGAGAGCAATCGCGCCAGTGCCAGTGCCAAGATCCAGAATGGCACACGGCTTTGCTGGCAGACGCTCCAGAGCCAACTCCACCAAACATTCGGTATCCGGGCGCGGGATTAGCGTAGCGGGCGAAACCGACAGCGGAAGCGACCAGAACTCACGCTCGCCAACCAGATACGCCACCGGTTCCCCTCGTTCACGGCGAGCCAGCAGCACCGTTAGCTTCTCAGCCTGCTCTGCCGTCAGCGGAGTTTCGCCAAATGCCAACAGGTAGGTTCTGGCCCGACCGGTTACGAAACCCAACAGGATCTCCGCATCACGTTTGGCGCTATCACTGTGCGTCAGGCGTAAGGTCGCGGTTTTCAGCCAGGTTTGATAATCCATTACTCAGGCTCGGCAGAGAGTGCAGCCAACTGATCGGCCTGGTATTCCTGCACGATCGGCTGGATTAGCATATCCAGCTTGCCTTCCATCACCTCATCCAGACGATACAGCGTCAGGTTGATGCGGTGGTCGGTCACACGCCCCTGCGGGAAGTTATAGGTACGGTTACGATCAGAACGGTCGCCGGTGCCCAGCAGGTTGCGGCGGGTGGAAGCCTCTGCCAACTGGCGTTTCGCCATCTCTGCCGCGCGGATACGTGCCCCAAGCACCGACATCGCCTTGGCTTTGTTCTTGTGCTGTGAACGTTCGTCCTGGCATTCAACCACAATGCCGGTTGGCAAGTGGGTAATACGGATCGCCGAATCGGTGGTGTTAACGTGCTGACCACCGGCCCCGGAAGAACGGAAGGTATCGATTTTCAGATCGCCCGCGTTGATTTCTGGCAGCTCCGCCTCTGGCACCGCTGGCATCACCGCCACCGTGCAGGCAGAGGTATGAATACGGCCCTGGGATTCGGTTTCCGGCACGCGTTGAACGCGGTGACCGCCAGATTCAAACTTCAGTTGACCGTAAACGCCGTCGCCAGACACTTTGGCAATCACCTCTTTGTAACCGCCGTGCTCGCCCACGTTTTCGCTCATGATCTCAACTCGCCAGCGGCGAGTTTCAGCGTAACGGCTATACATACGGAACAGATCGCCAGCAAAGATGGCCGCTTCGTCGCCACCGGTTCCGGCGCGCACTTCGAGGAAGCAGTCGCGCTCATCGTCCGGATCCTTGGGCAGCAGTAACACCTGCAGCTGTTGTTCCAGTTCTTCCGTCGCCGCTTTGGCCTGTTTCAGCTCTTCCTGCGCCATTTCACGCATTTCCGGATCGTCCAGCATCATTTCTGCCGTGGCGAGATCGTCCTGCACCTGACGCCATTCCAGAAAACAACGGCTGACGTCGGTCAACTGCGCATATTCGCGCGACAGGCCACGGAACCGATCCTGATCGGCAATGACACTGGCATCGCCGAGCAGCGCCTGAACTTCTTCATGGCGCTCTTGTAACGCTTCCAGTTTGGCAACAATAGAAGGCTTCATGCGTGGTTTTAAACCCTGTTAATAAAAGAGAACTAATGCTGATCCAGCCCGAGGCTGTCGCGTAAAATGTGCAACCGCTCCATGTCGCCGTCACCGGCGGCCTGCTGGAGGGATTTGGTAGGGGCATGAATAAGACGATTGGTTAATCTGTGGGCCAGCTCATGGATCACCTGCTCCACGTTAGCGCCTTGAGCAATCGCTGCCAGCGCTTTTGACTCCATTTCCGCACGGATTTGATCGGCCTGCGAACGGTAGTCTCTGATGGTATCTGTCGCGCCCTGTGAGCGCAGCCAGGTCATGAAATTGCTGCTTTCCTGCTGCACAATGGTCTCGGCCTGTACGGCCGCCGCCTGCCGTTGTGCCATATTGCTCTGAATAATGGCCTGCAGGTCATCCACGGTGTAGAGATAGGCGTTCGCCAGTTTACCCACTTCCGGCTCTATATCGCGCGGAACGGCAATATCCACCAGCAACATTGGCTGGTTGCGGCGTGCCTTCAGGGCCCGCTCGACCATGCCCTTGCCGATGATGGGCAACGGGCTGGCGGTGGAGCTGATAATGATATCGGCATCTGCCAGGCGTGCGTCAATCTCCGGCAATGAGATCACCTCTGCCCCCACCTCTTGCGCCAAGACCTGGGCGCGTTCACGGGTGCGGTTAGCGATGATCATATGCTGCACTTTATGCTCACGCAGATGGCGGGCAACCAGCTCGATCGTTTCCCCCGCGCCGACCAACAGCACATTCAGTTCGGCAAGAGATTCGAAGATTTGACGCGCCAACGCACAGGCGGCAAAGGCAACGGATACCGCGCTGGCACCGATTTCGGTTTCAGTGCGTACACGCTTGGCAACGGAGAAGGATTTCTGAAACAGGCGCTCCAGCTCACCGGAAAGTGACTGACCACGCTGGGATTCGGCAAAAGCTTTCTTTACCTGCCCGAGGATCTGGGGTTCACCCAGTACCAAAGAGTCTAACCCGCTGGCAACGCGCATCAGGTGGCTGACGGCCTCGTCGCCGTGATGCCAATACAGGCTTTTGCGCACGTCTTCCGCACGCAGATGGTGATAATCACATAACCAGGCTACCAGTTGTTCATGCAGATGATCCTGCTGCTCCACGCTGAGGTACAGCTCGGTGCGGTTACAGGTAGACAGCACAACGCCGCCCTGCACCAATGGCTGTTGCAGCAAGCTATTCAGCGCCTTGTCGATCGACTCTGGGGAGAAGGTCACCCGTTCTCGCAGAGAAACCGGAGCGGTTTTGTGATTAATACCTAACGCCAGAAGGGTCATTGCTTCGAGTAATACTTCTCTTGGTACGGGTTCTCGTTGTCCGGCATTCTACTTGATGCGCGACATCAATTAAAGTGACAACCGCATCTTCCGGCCAATCGCTGGTATTGGCGGGACAAATCAGTCAGCACGACAAAACTCGGTATGTTTCAAACTCATCAGAAACCTCAAGGGAAAAACGCTGAAATGCAGCGCTACCCCTTGCAAACGCCCCTTTCAGCCTGCCTGGCGACATCCTTAGTATTCCCACTGCTTAACATTACACATTACTGATAATCGCAATAAGTTACGGTTTCCATTGTTTTAATTGCAATTTTTTCGGCATGTTCCCATAATCCCGAAAAATGATTAGCTGACAAACTATTTACATAGAAACCGTTTCGGAATTTCACTTTTTGTTTCCGGAAAGTGAGCAAACCAGAAAGCCCCAGGCTGTGTTGGCCGATGGATGGGTTTTCGTATCTTGAGCAGCACGTAAGAAGGGACGTTCAATGAAATTACGTAGATTAAGCCAGGCGGTTACCGCAGGGCTCATAGCGGGTTGTAGCGCATTCGCAGCACATGCTGAAATCACCCTAATAAAGCAGGACCCGCAAGCGGGCGATCCCCTTAGCCGCCTCACCTTTACCGTTGGCGGCAGTATTCGTCCTCAGTTCAATATGATGACTGGCGATGGCGATAACGGCTCTTATAAACGCAACGGTTTTGACGGCGGCACACGTTTTCGCTTCGCCACCGATTACTATCTGTTCGACGACATCAGTTGGATCAACTATTACGAGTTAGGCGTCAACATCCCGGCTCTGTTCAGTTGGGACAATCACTACGCCGAGGGTGCCAACAACACCTCGCGGCGCATGCTGTATACCGGTTTAAAAAGCAAAACCTGGGGCCAATTGACCTACGGTAAGCAAAACAGCGTTTATTACGACGTGGTCGGGGCCAAAACCGACATCTGGGATTACGACATGCTTGCCCAAGCGCCGGGCAACGGCATTAACGGCGATTATGACGGTTCCTATCGTTCACGCAGCATGCTGAAATATAAAAATACCTTTGGCGACGCTGACCTTTATGCCGCTTACCTGTTCAACGACGATGAATACTTGCCAGGTAACGGCCTGCGCTACAAGCGCAAGGGCGGCGGTTCGCTGGGTGTGGATTATCACTTGACCAAAGACCTCACCTGGGGCACCGCCTGGAACTACACCAGCGCCGAGATGCGCAACCCCAATAATAACGACAACAAAGACTATAATCAGAACATCATCGGTACCGCATTGAGCTGGAAGCCGGATAACTGGACGCTCAGCTTCGGCGGCGGCTGGTATGACAACTACCTGACTACCAAGAAGAAGGATGTTAACAACTACTTCGCAGGGGATGCCTGGGGGATTGAATACTTCGCCGGTTATAGCTTCCCGGTTGGCGAATACGCGGTGAAATCCATCATGCCTTACTTTATGGGCGACCGCCTGCAGTACACCACTGGCCGCGATTACCAGCGTATTGATAATGGCTTGGGGATCTCCTTCCAGTTTGACTACGGTTTCCGCGCCGACGTCGAACACGTGCTGACGTCCAGCACCGATAATCTGGGCGATATGACGGTTGTTCGTTTACGTTACGATTTCTGACCCACCAAAGCGCGCCATTATACGGCGCGCTTAGAGGATAGACTCGCTCTGAAGGGGCGTAGCATGCTACGCCCACAGATTTCCAACCCAAAAAGTTCCGCCATCGTTTACAATCCTCCCCACGCCAGACACCACCCTTGCCGCAAGGCTTTTGCGCTATTGTATTATTGACGTTACGCCACTCGCCCGTTAGCGTGGTGGCAGAAATGCTAACCCGCACTGCCCCGCAAGGACAAAAGGACAACAAAACGTTATGCCTATCCGCAAAGTTAGTTTGCTTCGCCTGATCCCATTAGCCAGCCTGGTGCTGACGGCCTGTACCCTCACCAAGCCTGGCCCGGCCACCAGCCCGACGTCTCCGCAGTGGCTCGCTCATGAGCAAGCGGTGCAACAGCTTGAGCAATATCAGACCCGGGGCGCTTTCGCTTACCTTACCGATCAGAAGAAAGTCTATGCTCGCTTCTTCTGGCAACAATACACGCCCGACCGCTACCGCCTGCTGCTGACCAATCCGCTTGGCAGCACCGAGCTTGAACTTAACGTGCAAAAAAGCGTAGTGCAGCTAACGGATAACCAGGGTAAACGCTATGTCAGCGACAACCCGGAAGAGATGATCCGCAAGCTGACCGGCATGCAGATCCCGCTGGATAACCTGCGCCAGTGGATGCTTGGCCTGCCAGGACAAGCCACCGACTTCAGCCTGGACTCCCAGTACCGCCTGAACAAGCTGACCTACAAACAGGGCGATCTGACCTGGGTTGTCACCTATCAGGACTACAACACCGATCTGAAAATCCCGTTACCGAGCCGCCTTGAGCTGCAACAGGGCGATCAACGCATCAAGCTGAAAATGGATAACTGGACGCTCAAGTGATGATCCACCAATGGCCCTCCCCGGCAAAGCTGAACCTGTTTCTCTATATCACCGGCCGTCGAGCAGACGGCTACCATCAGTTGCAAACGCTGTTCCAGTTCCTGGATTACGGCGATACGCTCACCATCGTTCCCCGCCAGGATGACCAGATCCAGCTGCTAACGCCCGTAGAAGGGGTGCCAGATGAGCAGAACCTGATTGTCCGCGCCGCTCGTCTGTTACAGCACCATTGCACTACCCATTCCATTGCCACCCTTCCCCGTGGGGCAGACATCGGCATCGACAAGCGCTTGCCGATGGGTGGCGGCCTTGGCGGCGGCTCTTCCAACGCGGCGACGGTACTGGTCGCGCTGAATGAACTTTGGCAATGTGGCCTGAGCGACGACCAGTTGGCCGATATGGGGCTAACCCTAGGTGCCGATGTCCCGGTTTTTGTGCGCGGCCATGCGGCATTTGCCGAAGGGATTGGTGAGCAGTTACAGCCAGCAAATCCGGTAGAAAAGTGGTATTTGGTCGCTCATCCCGGTGTCAGCATCCCCACACCGGTGATTTTTGCCGATGCCGAATTAAAAAGAGACACCCCGGTTCGCCCGCTGAACGCCCTATTACAGGCACCTTACGCAAATGATTGCGAACCGATCGCAAGAAAACGTTTTCGCGAGGTTGAACAGCTTCTTTCATGGCTGTTACAATACGCGCCGTCACGCCTGACTGGCACAGGTGCTTGTGTGTTTGCAGAATTCGACTCCGAGCCCGCCGCTCTTCAGGTGTTAAATCAAGCCCCGGCCTGGTTGCGTGGATTTGTAGCGCGTGGCGTTAACGTCTCACCACTACATCGCATCCGTTCCGGGCAGTTTGAGCCGTAGCTCAACGTGTCGTTGCGCAGGGTCGTCTACCTGGCCCTGTCATCTCTGCGCTGCTCTGCAGTTCAAGTTAGTTTTACACACCCGTATGTATATTGCGTCGGCGTCGCCAACTGCCCCTTGGCGAAGACCGTATGACAATATCTTCTCTGGACGCATGCTGAGGTTCTTCTCGTGCCTGATATGAAGCTTTTTGCTGGTAACGCCACCCCGGAACTAGCACAACGTATTGCCAACCGTTTGTACACCAGCCTTGGTGACGCCGCTGTAGGTCGTTTTAGCGACGGCGAAGTGAGCGTGCAAATCAACGAAAATGTACGCGGCGGTGATATTTTCATCATCCAGTCCACCTGTGCCCCCACCAACGACAACCTGATGGAACTGGTTGTTATGGTTGATGCCCTGCGTCGCGCCTCCGCAGGTCGTATTACTGCTGTAATTCCTTACTTCGGCTATGCCCGCCAGGATCGCCGCGTGCGTTCTGCGCGTGTGCCAATCACTGCCAAAGTTGTTGCCGACTTCCTCTCCAGCGTAGGGGTTGACCGCGTATTGACAGTCGATCTGCATGCCGAGCAGATCCAAGGTTTCTTCGATGTCCCGGTAGATAACGTATTCGGAAGCCCGATCCTGCTGGAAGACATGTTGCAACAGAACCTGGAAAACCCGATCGTGGTTTCCCCAGATATCGGTGGTGTCGTGCGCGCCCGCGCGATCGCCAAACTGCTTAACGATACCGACATGGCCATCATTGATAAACGTCGCCCTCGCGCAAACGTTTCTCAGGTGATGCATATTATCGGGGACGTGGCAGGCCGTGACTGCGTACTGGTCGATGACATGATCGATACCGGTGGTACCTTGTGTAAAGCAGCAGAAGCGTTGAAAGAACGCGGTGCCAAGCGCGTATTTGCCTACGCCACGCACCCGATCTTCTCCGGTAACGCCGTGGATAACATCAGGAACTCGGTGATTGATGAAGTGATCGTCTGTGACACTATTCCGCTGTCAGCAGAAATCAAGGCGTTGAAAAACGTCCGTACTCTGACCTTGTCCGGTATGTTGGCTGAAGCTATCCGCCGTATCAGCAATGAAGAGTCAATTTCCGCGATGTTCGAACATTAATCCCTTCTCTGGCGCGGTTCACCTCCACTGCGCCAGGTTGTTCGGGTGAACATCTCAGAAAACGAAAAACCCGTTGAAGCGTGAGCAACAACGGGTTTTTTACGGGATGTGGGACATAACCTTAAACCTTATACGGCCAAGCTCCCTTGCCTTTGTACGCCAGATCCCTGGTTGTGGTTAATCAATGCGAGGGGCGGCGCGGGTTGTCTTGGCAGCGTTTGTCAAAGTGTTTTACCCACCAATAACGATCTGCTACCCGCTCGCGCCCACCAATACGTGCACCGGCCAGCCATAACAAGGCGCCGATAAAGATACTCATGATGGCGCCGTGGGCAAAGAGCTGCGGCAAATTGAACTGTGATACTTCAGCCAGGATGGAGTATCCCACCCCGCCAACCATTACCACCATACCCATTCCCATTAAAACGTTGCCAATGACCTCAGCGTTTTTACGTTTCATATGCCACCTCCAGAGTGCCATGTGCCAATAGCGGGAAAATCCTAACTCGTTATCCCACTTTGATTAGTTAAGTATAGTCATTATTTCAGCATGGGTATTGCGTGACCGATCACAAATGGCAACTAAAGGCTGACAATTCTTTACTTTATGTTAAAAGTTAGCGAGATAACTGAATTATTTTACTAATGTATTATTCACTTTTCAGCTATTCACGGGGGCGACGCCAGATTTTTGTCATTCTGCACGCAGGCAGGTACACTAACGGCCTATAAATTTCGAGCTGTGCCGCTGTGAAACCTCAGGCGATTGCAACCTGGAAGGCAACGGGCACGCCCTTTCCATTTTTCTAGCATAGTGAATCTCTTGTGAGCAGTATCAAACTGATTGTTGGCCTGGCCAACCCGGGCGCTGAGTATGCCCAGACACGGCACAATGCCGGTGCATGGTATGTTGACCTACTGGCGCAACGCCACAACCAGCCGTTGAAGGAAGAGAGTAAGTTCTTCGGTTACACCGCACGCCTGAATTTGGCCGGTAACGACGTTCGGCTGCTGGTTCCTACCACCTTTATGAACCTGAGTGGCAAAGCCGTTGGTGCTTTGGCTACCTTCTACCGCATTCTGCCGGAAGAGATCCTGGTAGCCCACGATGAATTGGATCTGCCACCAGGGGTGGCGAAACTCAAATTAGGTGGCAGCAACGGTGGTCACAATGGCCTGAAGGATATCCAGAGCAAGCTGGGCAATAACCCGAACTTTTATCGCTTGCGTATTGGCATCGGCCACCCAGGTGATAAAAACAAGGTGGTAGGCTTTGTGCTGGGTAAGCCGCCAGCATCAGAGCAAATGCTGATTGATGATGCCATCGATGAGTCGCTACGTTGCACGGAGATCTTGCTGAAGGAAGGTATGACTAAAGCCATGAATCGTTTGCATGCATTTAAAGCGACTAGCTAAGCGGTTAGGCCAAGTAATGTGACTATCACTTGCTTGGCCTACTACTTATCGGGCAATAGCGGCACAGTTTGCGGGTACAGCATGGTTGCACGCTGTTTTGCACAACAACATCAACCACATCCGGCGTAGTTTTCTTTTTCAAATCCGCATTTCCACCAAAAAAAGGCCGCTCAATCAGGCTCTTCCTCCGCTCGTTCCTGAAATGAATAATAAAAGAAATAACTGAAAGTAATAATAAAATCGGTGCGGAAAGCACATCAATCCCATTCATGGAATAAATTCCTCCTTGAATTCAAATAGCACAGCAAATAATACGCGGATAATATCTTAAAAAAATACGCCCAACAATACTTATAGTTAAATTTATCGTTAACCCTCTCGGCATACCTCAATATAATTAAGATATTACTTAGGTATTAGAGGCAATATCTTACTTACTGTATAGGATAATTCTTTGAATTGAAGCAGATAAATCTTATAGATTCAAAATCAGCATCAGTTATATATTAAATATATTAACTATTTAGGCTTAATACAAAGAAATATTCAAAAAATAAAAAACAACAATAAAAACATGGCAATAGGATAATTACTTATTGTAAAAAACGGTTGTAAATCGTTAGCGCGAACAAATAATAATCATATTTATTACGAGATTCAGCTTAAAATTAATGGATTTCCCAGCCTATATAGATAGCCCACCATAAGACAAGTTACAACTTGAGGTTTAACGTTCTGTAACTCTTTACCCGCTGTAATCCGCCAGCTTTTATTATGATATGTTGCCAGGTCATACATTAGATGAGGAACAGCAAGCCTCAGAATAACCCTATACAAAAAGTGCCTTTGCGGCTAAACATGCATTTAAAATAAAACATTAACTCACTTATATTACTAAATATCTGATAACAAATAGCCAGAATAATCTCCGCTATTAGCGTTCTATGTCCTTTTGCCAGATGTATTCAACCTGGATCTGTACCTTGCCTACAGAACACCTCTACCGACGTTGAATTGAGCCGACCCGGGCGTTAGCAGCCGTAAGGAACACCTCAGCTGATAGCGCCAGCAACGGGCAGATCGAGATAACTGCCCATTACGTGTATAATGGCGGGATAATTTCGTCCTTTATGCAGCAGGCTAATGTTAACCTGTTGATAGTCAAGATATTTAAGGTGATATAAACATGGGATTCAAATGCGGTATCGTCGGTCTGCCTAACGTTGGCAAATCCACCCTGTTCAATGCGTTGACCAAAGCGGGTATCGAAGCGGCCAACTTCCCGTTCTGTACCATTGAACCTAATACCGGCGTGGTACCGATGCCCGATGCACGTCTGGATCAACTGGCTGAGATCGTCAAACCACAACGCATTCTGCCCACCACCATGGAATTCGTTGATATCGCAGGGCTGGTAAAAGGGGCTTCCAAAGGCGAAGGCCTGGGTAACCAGTTCCTGACCAACATCCGTGAAACGGAAGCCATCGGCCACGTGGTGCGTTGCTTTGAAAATGACAACATCATTCACGTGAATAACAAAGTGGATCCGGCAGACGATATCGACGTCATCAACACCGAGTTGGCGCTGTCCGACCTTGATACCTGCGAACGCGCCATCCACCGTGTGCAAAAGAAAGCCAAAGGCGGCGATAAAGACGCAAAAGCCGAATTGGCCGCACTGGAAAAATGCCTGCCGCAGTTGGAAAACGCCGGTATGCTGCGTGCGCTGGATCTGACTGCTGAAGATAAAGCCGCGATCCGCTACCTGAGCTTCCTGACCCTGAAGCCAACCATGTACATTGCCAACGTTAACGAAGACGGTTTTGAGAACAACCCGTATCTGGATGTTGTACGCAAGATTGCTGCCGAAGAAGGTTCCGTGGTGGTAGCGGTTTGCGCCGCTGTCGAATCCGACATCGCAGAGCTGGAAGATGAAGACCGCGCTGAATTTATGGCTGAGTTGGGTCTGGAAGAACCAGGTCTGAACCGCGTGATCCGCGCAGGTTATGAATTGCTCAATCTGCAAACCTACTTCACCGCTGGCGTGAAGGAAGTGCGTGCCTGGACCATCCCAGTTGGCGCTACTGCCCCGCAAGCGGCCGGTAAAATCCATACCGACTTTGAAAAGGGCTTTATCCGTGCGCAGACCATCGCCTTTGAAGACTTTATCACCTACAAGGGTGAGCAAGGTGCCAAAGAGGCCGGCAAGATGCGTTCAGAAGGGAAAGACTACGTCGTTAAAGATGGCGATGTGATGAACTTCTTGTTTAACGTCTAAATGATGTCACTCATCTCAGTATGATCCATGAAGACTAAGTAAAACACTTAAAATCCACGCCTCGCGTGGATTTTTTTGTGATTTTCACTCTATCTACCATGTTGAGAGCAGGCATATCCACGCAGAACGCCCCCCGCTCATAGCCAAAAAGCCATGCGCCATAACCACCTATCCTTGCGCTTCCCCAAGCGTTAACTAGACTGATTTAATGAAAACGACTTGCTCTCTACACGAGAAGTCATCACCTTCCCTGGCCCTCCCTTATAGGATAACGGTGCCATACCAACTATCGGGTAACTAGCGAAAAGAGAGCATGCCGTGAGTACCAACTATGAAGCGTTGTTCAATAGCAGTTACGATCGGATCACCGCCAAAGATCAGGGCGACCTGTTTTTCTCTCATTTCTACCAATTATTCGTTGAAAGCACGCAGGGGCTGAAAATTCAGCCCACACCCGAGCATCAGCAAGCGCAACAAAAAATTATCTACAAATCCTTTTTTTATATGCTTTCTGTTGCCACTAGCCATATCGTGGCCGACTATCTGGAGCACGTGGCGCGGGAACAGAGTTCCCAGGGTTTGAATCTGCCCGCGTCTGTTTTTGCCTATTGGCGGCGAGCCGTTTTGCAAACGGTACGCGATCTCGATCCGTTATGCGATGAAGAAGTCCTGACCGCATGGGCAATTTTTATGGCCCCAGGGTTGGAGTTTATGCGGCGGCAGGCAGAGTTGCACCATGATGCAGTGCAAGGCAATAAAAATGCACGCCGATAGCAGCTCTGTCCCAAATAGTAACTTTATTCTGGCGGCAGAAAACTCACGTATCGGCATCTGGGATTGGGAATGTACCCAGGATCTGTGGCAGGTTAACGATGCCTTGAAATTACTGCTAGGGGTTAATCGTGAGAATAGGGAGTTTTCCTCATCGCTTTGGCAACAGGTCATTCATCCTGATGACTTACCGCTAGTCCTACGTTGCCTTCATCAAGCCAACAAGGCGGTATTACCCGTTTTTGACTGTGAAGTGCGTGTCAAACACAGTAATGGTGACGAACACTGGGTACTGATCCAGGGGCAAATCATCAGCGTCAGTATCAAAGGGGAAGTGCAGCGAGTCATTGGGACTTTACAGGATATCACCGAGCGCAAGGAAGCAGAGGCCTCGTCCCAGCAGGCCGTTGCATTAGCCCACGCCGCGAACCAGGCCAAGAGTGAATTCCTGGCCAATATGAGCCATGAAATCCGCACGCCAATGAATGGGATCCTGGGCATGTCTCAATTGTGTCTCGAAACCAATCTGAATAAAGAACAACGTGATTACATCAATATGGTGTACTCCTCGGCTCGCGCCCTGTTGAAAATCATCGATGATATTCTCGACTTTTCGAAAATAGAGGCGGGGAAAGTCAGCCTGGAGTTTGAGGACTTTTCCCTGCGCCAGCTAATCCATGAAATTACCCGCCCTTTGATGCCCAAATTTTCCGAAAAGGGAATTGAGCTACTGGTAGACATTCATCCTGAGGTACCGACCATTCTGCATAGTGACGCCCTGCGTTTACGACAGATCGTGACCAATCTGATTGGTAATGCCCTCAAGTTTACCCATACCGGTGAAGTGGTTTTACAGATCGCCCCTTCACTCTCCACCCCGAAGATGCTGACATTCAGTATTATCGACACCGGGATCGGTATTGCCGAAGATAAACAGGCGGTTATTTTCGAATCTTTCAGTCAGGCAGACAGTTCAACCACCCGCAAATACGGCGGCACAGGGTTAGGATTAACCATTTCAGCCCGTCTGGTTGCCATGATGGGCGGCAAACTGCAGGTTTCCAGCCAGCCTGGCAACGGCAGCCACTTCTATTTTTCCTTGCCTGTTACTCCCTCGTCAGCCCGTACGACAATAACGTTGCCGGCCCGGTTGAATGGGATGAGCGTATTAGTGGTGGATGATAACGAAACCAACCAAAGGTTGCTGTTTGACATGCTGCGCAACGTTGGTCTCAAGCCACAAACGGTCAACTCTGGCCAGGCCGCACTGGAGCTAATGGCCACTGGCCAGCGCTTTCCGCTGATCCTGCTGGATTCGCAAATGCCGGAGATGGATGGCATGGCACTAGCCCTGGAGATCAGGTCAACGCCGGAGCTTCGCCAAAGTAAATTGATCATGCTCAGTTCAATGGGGAATCGGATAGACACAGGCGTATTGCGTAAAGTGGGCGTTTCAAGCTTTTTAACCAAACCTATCGATGCCAACGAGTTACTAGAGGCCATCATAGCCAGCTTTATTCCGCAAGAAATGGCCAATCCTGAGCCCGTGCTGGAAGCACCAGTAAGGGTTACAGGGGTTGGGATACACATTCTGTTGGCGGAGGATAATCTTATTAATCAACAATTGGCGATCAACTTTATCCGTAAATTGGGTCATACCTGCGACGTAGTGGGCAACGGTAAATTGGCGTTGCAGAAGTTACAGCAGGATCAATACGACCTGGTTTTGATGGACCTGCAAATGCCCGAAATGGATGGGCTCGAAGCGGTACAACACCTTCGAGCTGGCGAACAACAGCAACCAGGCCAACACATACCAATCATTGCCATGACCGCACATGCGATGAAAGGCGATCGTGAAAGATGCCTGGCCCAAGGATTCGACGGCTATGTCAGCAAACCCATTCTGTTGGATAATCTTGCCAGTGAGCTCGAGCGGACCCTGAATGCGGCTCAACCACGCCCAGAAGACGAGATCTTCGATTATGCACAATCACTGACGCAGTTAGGCGACGATCAAGCCTTATTTAACGAGTTGGTGGCGATCTTCCTGGAGGAATTCCCCTCCTTGACTGGTGCGCTACATGACGCCATAAAGAGACAAGATTATGAAGCCATCAGGCGCAGCGCCCATCGGCTAAAAGGAGAGTGCCTGCACTTTGTTTGCCAGCCCCTGGAAAGCAGGTTAGGCAATATTGAGCAGGCTGCGGCAATAGCCGATTGGCCTGAAATCACGGCTCAATATCGCGGCGTGGATGAATTATGCCAGCGGTTGCGGACCTCCCTCGCAGCGGCAAAGGAAGCCTGATACCTCCGTCCTACGACAGGTTCTTAGTCAACGTCAACCTATTGCGGCCATTAGCCGTTTCATACTGCACCTGATCCATTATGGCTTGAATCAATATCAAGCCCATCCCGCCTTCCGGCCAACTGGTTTGATTGAGAGGGTCTGGAGCCAGGTCTGAAGGCTGTCGCCATTGCTGTAAAATGTTCTCTGGTATCGGCAAACCAGCATCCGAGAGAGTGAGCGTCAGGCGATGACCATCATTGACCAAGGTAATAACGATGCTCTGCGTATCATCATAATTCACCGCATGTCTGACAATATTGCTAAAGGCTTCACTTGAGGCCAAATCAAGCTGATAAACCAGCGCGGGATCCAGCGAAAACGGTGCAACAAAGTCATGCAGCTCGTTGCTCAGCTTCGCGAGGCTGTCCAATGATGCCGGTAAACACAACGTAGTGTTGGCACTTGTCATATGACATTCCCTCAGCGCAAGGCCAGATTCAACCCAGCATAAGCTTCAATGCCGCAGCGCGATCGCTGCCGATGATGAAAATCCGATCCATCCGCGTGAGCTTGAACATATTCTGAATGTTGCTGTTCAAGGCGCAGAGCGCCAGATCGCCGCGGCCACTTAATGTCTTGAGAATAGAAACCAGTGCGCCGAGGCAGCTACTGTCGATAAACTCGACATGGCTGAAGTCCAGCAGGATGCTGTTTTTACCCTGCTGAATAAAAGACAATACTTCCTGCTTGAACACCGCGGCCACTGACGCATCAAGGCGACGGACCAGAGGAGCAATGATTTCTACGCCACTCTCAGACTGGATCTCAAAGTTCATAACGATTCCTTTTTCACAATGTCATAGTTGTTCTGGCCTGGTAAACGTTGCTACACCGATACGTTCCACAGCCATCAGCGAGATATCATCAGCAAAGGACTGCATCAGCCTTGCGTGCGGTTTTTGCAAAGGTTCATGGCAGCGCCAGGCGTTCAAGGCATTTTCCACCCTGGCAAACAGTTGGTTCTTAGCCAAATGCCGGTTTTCGCTTAGTAATGTCTGTAAGCGTTGGTCGCCGTAGAGTTCCTGACTGTGACTCTCACATTCAATGATGCCATCGCTGTAAAGATAGAGCCGATCCCCGATGTCGAGGTTAAAATCACTGTCCTGATATTCGGCTTCCTCAAACAGCCCCACGGGCATACCTCCGTCCCCAACGCAAACCCTATCTCCGTCTGCGCGGATGATAAACGGCGTCGGATGCCCAGCCTGGCAGAGAGTCCCCTTGCCGTTACGGGTATCAATGACACCATAAATCAGCGTGTAATAACTGGTGACCTGCTCATTATCCAGGCAAAAACGCTGATTCAACTCCCCTACTACGCGGTGCGGTGCCACAGGAGTCCTTTCCCCCTCTGCCGAGAGTTCCAATAACAAATGACTACTGATTCGGCCCGCCATAAACTCACGTAGAACCGCCAGTGACAACATGGCGGCGCTCACGCCATGCCCGGCAACGTCTACGCTAAAGAAAGCGATGTGGTACTCCCCCAGCGGGAAATAGTTTAATAGATCCCCCGACACATATGCCGAAGGTAAAAACATCCAGTCAAACTCGAACCCAGCCAATAACAGGTTATGGGCAGGCAGGAAACTATGCTGCAGCTTGGCTGCCACCTGCAGGTCCGACTCTATTTGTTGATAAGCATAAGTGAGCTTTTCATTACGCGCTGCCAGCGTGCTTTCGAGCGTCAACACGCGTTCTGCCGCGTGTAGCCTGGCACGAAGTTGGCTTTGATTCACCGGTTTCGATAAAAAGTCATCGGCACCCGATTCCATTCCCGTCACCAGATCGTCCAAAGACTGGCGGGCCGTGACTAGAATGACATAAACGTAATGGCCGAAATCGCCACTGCGGATAGCCTGGCACAGGGCGACTCCGTCCATCACGGGCATTTCCCAGTCGCTGATGACGATATGGATTGACCGTTGGTTCAACTTTTGCAATGCCTGCCGACCATCTTCAGCCTCACAGACGTTAAATCCCCATTTCGTCAAGGCTGCCGCCATCAGATGCCGATAGCTTTTTGAATCGTCTACAATCAGCACGCTCACTGGCTGTGTCTCCGAAGGCTGACCGAGGGTAAGCGGTTCCATACGTCATGATCCCATGTTCAACTCAGGTTGAAGTCACCCTGACCGAGGCCAGATCTATTGCGATCCCCTTAACAAGGGATCCCCCAGATTTCGTTGGCATACCCCTTGATAGTGCGATCGCTTGAAAAGCCCCCCATGCCAGCAATGTTCAACAGCGTCCGCTGGTGCCACAACTGGGGTTGGGAAAAATCATGCAGTGCCTGATGCTGGGCCTGACGATAGCTGTCAAAATCCAGCAAATGGCAGTAGTGATCGCCCTCTGTCAGCATGCGGTAAATCGGCTCAAACAGCGACTTGTCCAGATTGAAGCGGCCTGATACCAAGGCATCGACGGCCTCTCTGATTGCCGGATCATCCTGGTAGACCTGATTATGGGACCCCGCCTGCCGATGGGTGTTGATTTCAGCCGCATCGGCACCAAACAGATAAAAATTATCGGCCCCCACCGCGTCACGGATCTCAATATTGGCGCCGTCCATGGTACCGATGGTCAACGCCCCGTTCATGGCAAACTTCATGTTACTGGTGCCTGACGCTTCGGTGCCAGCCGTTGAGATCTGTTCTGAAAGATCGGTGGCAGGAATAATATGTTCGGCCAACGAGACCTTATAATCCTCCAGGAACACCACGTTGAGCTGCCCTTTGGTTCGCGGATCGTGATTAACCGTCCTTGCCACTTCATTAATCAACTGAATAATCAGCTTGGCCATGGCATAGCCTGGCGCGGCCTTGCCAGAAAACAGGTGGACCTTCGGCTGAATCAGAACATGACCAGACTCAACAATCCCCAAATACAGGTGTATGACGTGCAGAATATTCAGCAATTGCCTTTTGTACTCATGGATACGCTTTACCTGGCTGTCAAACATGGCTGCCGGATCGAGCTTTATCCCCTGATGAGTGGCGATGAGCCGGCAAAGCGCCTGTTTATTATGCAGTTTAATGCTCTGGATTTCCTCCAGGGCTGCACTGTCCCTGGCCAGCTTTTTCAATCGTTGCAATTCATCAAGCTCGGTAACCCAACTGGCGCCTAACTGGCGGGACAAAAATTCGGCCAGGTTCGGGTTGGCTTGCTGGATCCAGCGCCTTGGCGTTACGCCGTTAGTTTGGTTGGTGAATTTTTCCGGGGTGATAAAATAAAAGTGCGGAACCAACTGCTGTTTAATCAGCTCGGAGTGCAATTTAGCCACCCCATTCACTTTATGACTGCCAACGATGGCCAGATTAGCCATACGGATTTTTTTCTCGGGCCCTTCTTCAAACAACGAAAGTGAGGCCAGCAACTCCGGTTTGTCTGGCCATTTCTGAGCTATATCGGCAAGGAACCGATGGTTGATTTCGTAGATAATCTGCAGGTGGCGTGGCAGCAACTTCTCAAACAGAGCAACAGGCCAGGTTTCTAACGCTTCCGGCATCAACGTGTGGTTGGTAAACGCGCAAGTTTTTTGCGTGATGCTCCAGGCCATTTCCCAATCCAGCCGGTATTCATCCACCAGCGTACGCATCATCTCGACGATGGTCAGAGCCGGATGGGTATCATTTAACTGGATGGCAACCGCATCGGGCAATGCTCTGATGTCCTCCGAGCGCTGAGCATATTCTTGCAGAATATCGCGTAAGGTGCAGGCAACCAGGAAATACTCTTGCGTCAGACGCAATTCCTTACCTGACGGGATCTCATCGGCTGGGTAAAGTATTTTCGAAATATTTTCTGACGCTATTTTCTGGCTTACCGCCCGCAGATAGTCACCGCGGTTAAATATATGAACGTCGAATGAATCAGAGGCGCTGGCACTGTATAACCGCAGTTTATTTACCGTATTACCCCCATAGCCGGTAACGAAGTAATCATGCGGTACACCCACGATGACCTTCCAGTCCATCCACATAGGATTGTAGTTGCCATCAATATCTTCACTCTCTTCGATATGACCACCGATAGGGATCAGCATCAGCTGTGAAGGGTGATCAATCAGCCAGGGAGAATGGGTGCTGTGCCAGTCATCCGGTTGTTCAACCTGCTTGCCATTCTGTATGGATTGTTTAAACAGACCATACTCATATTTGATACCATGGCCTGAAGCGGCAATATCCAACGTGGCCATTGAATCGATAAAACAGGCGGCCAGTCGACCTAATCCCCCATTACCCAGAGCGGCATCCGGCTCTTGATTGATAATCTCTTCAAAATCAAAGTCTAGCTCACTCACAGCCTGTTTAGCACTGGTTAGCAACCCCAGGTTCATCAAATTATTACGCAGCGACTGGCCGAGTAAAAACTCCATCGACAAATAGTAGAGTCGCTTAGGCCTTGCTTCCTCCTGACAACGTTTGGTATTGAAGAAGCTATCCAACTGGTAATCTCTCAGAGCCAGAGCCAGGGCATTAAAGATGTCTGTTGCGGTGGCATCTTTAAGCTCCAAACATAAATCGTATCTCAACTTACTAATCAAACTGTGCTTTATCTCTTCAACTCCAGGTATTTCAACACGTTTTTGCTTAGTCTTCATGTTAATCCCTATTAAAGCCTTCAACCCAATTGGTTAACTCGACGATGAGAAAGTGGATAGCGTTCAACATTGCTCTGCAAAGTGTAGACGGTTTTATGGCCGCTTGGGATAAAATCGCTAAGTATCAAATTTAAATAATTCAAGCGCCTATGCATTGATTACCCGGATATGAAAGTTACCCGAGTTGCGCCCTAAGGTTCTTTATATCTGCTTTGCTTGAAGAGACTGACGTTAACACCTGAAAGGATCATGGCGTCGTGGAATATAATACCGGCGCTGAAAACGTTGAAACCCACGCAATTGCGTGGGTTTTCATTTTCTAGTTGCACATCACAATGGCTAAATGCTGAGTAAAAACTACGGGGCTGGCGCCACGCTCTGGATTTCGCCGCTATAGCCGGTGCGGGAAATTGCCGTCAGCAATAGCTGATTATCAAAACCTTCGGGCACAATCACCTCCGCCTGGTGCGTTTTCAGTGAGGCTTTGGCCTTAATCACCCCATCAGTAGAGCGCAACGCTTTATTGATAGAGATGACGCACAGTGAGCAGGTCATGGCTTTGATATCAATAGTGACTTTCTGATTCTCCGCCCATAGCCGCGGCGCAATGAGCACCAGGGCCAACAGCAGAAAAATGCGCTTTTTCATTCCATCATTTCCCAAATCCAAGGTAATACGTAGGGGTAGGTCATCAACGCCAACATCAACGGTACTGATAGCCAGTAAAGCCAAATCAGTACCCGACGGCTGACGACGTTCACGCAAACCGGGCGTGGCGACAGATAAAGCCGCCAAAATCCTCGCAGCATCAATCCGATAGCCACAATAATCATGGGCCACTGCAACCAGGATAGCGCCGGGATCCCCGTGAGCCCGGCAGCCGAGATACCAAACACCAGATACAACAACGGCCCGAGGCAACAGAGTGTCGATGCTGCGGCGGCAAGCAGAGCCGCCAGCAGCGTCACTATGCTGTCCTTAACGCTGTTCGACAGAGACATAGTCATAGCTAAATTCGGCCGGATCGTAGAAGTTTAACGGGTCGCCATCTACTTCAGCATAGGGGTAACCAAAGTTATTGAGATCCCCCTGCTCTGCCTCTGGCGAAAGCGCGAAATCACGGGCGTAGTTAAAACCAACCCAGTTCATTTCCCAGTTGCCGAACAGGTAATCGTTGACGGCTTCAACGGCGGCATCGCCGTTTTCTTTTTTCTCTGCCAGACGCATTTTAGTAACGTCGGCCGGATCGGCCGGCAACCAGCCGAAACCTGCCAGCCAGAACATCGCCCGGCAATGCTGCCCGCCGCTGACTTTTGCCACGCCTTGCTCATCAGCGCTGCCAAATGCCTTCTTAGAATAGCTCCCCAACTTGCGGGATGCGCCCAAGCGAATACCAAACATCTCACGCGCCGGGATCCCGCTGGCACGGCACAACGCGACGAACACGGAGTTGATATCGGTACATTTCCCGCCCAGCTTGCCAGCCTTAAGGATTTGCCCCACATCACCGGTCCCGCAGCCAATCACCGCATCGTCGCGATGCATATGGGTTCTTACCCATTCATGAATTAGCCTCGCCTGCTGTAAAGGAGATTTCTCACTGCCTATAATCTTCAACGCCGTTTCTTTCACTAGCCCATCCACCGGAATATGTGGGGTTGCGTTAAGATAGGGTTGTATCTCTGCAGGGAACACCAGATCGGTTTGCGGGAGGTGCCATTCGGCCAGTTGGTTGCTCTTCAGCGGTTCCCAGTCCAAGGTTTCAATCAGCATTTCCACTTTTAGTTCCATCGGGCCTTTGGAATCCGGCCAGGAAGCAAACAACGTTTTGGCTGCGTAGGTATTATTTGCCGTGAGGTAGGCCTGCTGATAGTTGCCAGAAAAAGAAATGTGCTTCAGTTGCTGGAAGGCGGTGTCCAGGGGGACAGGGATCCACAGATTGGCCTTACCTTCTGAGCCTGTTGGCGCTTTCAATTGATACGTTTGTGTCATCACAAAACGTCTTCTATTATCCACGCAGGTTAACGCAGGGATATCCGTTTTTCGCGACTCAGACCAGACCGGGCTTATCAGCCCAAAAGAAGATAATGCCGCCGCACCCTTGAGAAATTTACGCCTTTCCATCACCGTTCCTTTTTTTATTATCAGATAGCGCCAAAGCCTTGCCCACCGCCTTTGGGAGGGCAATAGTATGCACCCAGGCAGCACAAAACGACATACCGCTTACGCAAAAAGACATCTGGGAATATACGGTAAACGGCATGCGGGAAAGTGGAGACGTCTCAAGAAAAATAAAATATGCTACGGAGCAAACGATCAAGTAGGAGGCGGGATTACTCCCACCGTCCTTACAACAACATTATACGATAAACCGATTCACTAATTGGGTCATCGCTGCCGCTTGGTTGTCCAGTACCTGACTGGCACTGGCCGCTTGGGAAACCAAAGCCGCATTTTGCTGGGTGACTTGTTCAAGCTGATTCAAAGCCAGATGAACCTGCCCTACCCCCAATGATTGTTCGTTGGCGGCCTGAGCGATATCGCTAACATATTGCTTCATCAGCCCAGAGTTATCTGCTGCCGCTTTTAGCGCGATCCCGGAAGCCGAAACCCGAGCGACGCCTTCCGCAATTTTTTCCATATTTTGATTAATCAGCTCCCGGATCTGGCTCGCCTCTTTAGCACAACGTTGAGAGAGGTTACGCACCTCACTCGCTACCACCGCAAATCCCCTTCCGGACTCGCCAGCTCGAGCGGCTTCTACCGCAGCATTGAGCGCCAATAAATTGGTCTGAAAAGAAATGTCGTCAATAGAAGCCACGATACGTGAAATCTGCTCGCTAGAATTACGGATCTCCGACATGCTCTGGCTGGCTTCATTCGCCACGCGATTCGCCTGCATGACATCGCGCTCCATCGCCAGCGTGAGTTGTTCAGCTTCGCGGGCGTTATCTGCAGTCTGGGAGATCGCCGTGGACATTTGTTCCATGCTGGCCGCAGTTTCAACGATAGATGCCGCCTGTTCATCAGTACGTTGCGCCAAATCCTGATTGCCAGCAGCAATATCACTGCTAGCATGGTGAAGGATCTCCGAGCCGGATTTAATCTCTTTAACAATATGCTGAATATTTTCAATGGATTGATTATAGGCATGATTCAGTGCTGACAACTCATCACTACCCGGCACGCTAAGGCGTTGGGTCAAATCCCCCTCCATTTCACCAATCGTTTTCAACGTTCCTTGCAGTTGCAGATGGATACTCCGCGCAACGACGATGGCTATCGCCAAGGCAACTGCCAGGGAAAGAAGGCTGATGCACAGGAAAGTCATCCATTCGCTACGTGCCGTGCGTGACAACTCTGCAGCATACTTTTGTAACGCGTCAGCGGTTTGATTCTCTAGTTGACGCAGCACTTCAATGCGCAAAGTCTGAGCCTTGAACCAATCGGTAGGAATAACCTTGAATCCACCGGTTGCGACTTTATCGAGCGCAATCTCACGAAACTTTAGGGCATCAGTTGCCGATGTAGAACGTAATGCGCCATCAAGCGCCGCCGCCTGCTCCGCGGTGCTGAAACGACGAGTCGCAGAAAGCCAGGCCTCTTGTTTTCCCACCACATCGCTCAACTGGCGGAATTGCCCATCACCAAAACGATCGCTAGAGAAAACGCTGGAGAGTAATGCCCGCTCTATTCCCGACTGTTCTTTCAGGTTAAGCAGGCTGTAATACGCTGACAATTCTTGGCCGATTTTGCCCGATGTCGTCAAATGCCCAATACCGCCGACAAAATCCAGCACTTGGGCGATGGTCTTAGTATAGAAACCAATGGCTTGTGGCGCCGCGGTGTGTAAATTGCTGACATTATTACGCACCTCGCCAAGTAACTGGGTTTGGTCGTTAAATAACTGAATCGCGGATGTATCAATCCCTTCCAATTCGCTGCGATCGGTTTTAGATAACAGTTGGCTAAATTTCGCCATAGCCGCATCGGTCAGTTTACGTTGATCCGCTAGTTCAGCGCGAAACTGCCCACCGCCAGAGCCCAGGTAACCTGCGCTCATACCACGCTCTTTTTGCAGCTCATGCACGACATCCCCTGCACCACGCGCAATTGCCGTTAGCTGAACGATGACATCCATCTGACGTTCGGTATTGATACGGGTTTTCATACCCGACCCGGCAAACCAGCATAAAGCCAGTAGCAGTGGAAACAGAGCAATGAAAAGCTTCATTCTCATCGATATACGGTAGATCCCTAACATCCGGTTTCGTCCTATTTAGCTGACAACATCAATAGAACAGCTATCGGCCTGCTTTAATCACCCTTTAACCACAATGATAGAATTGTTATTATTCCATTGATAAATATAATTATTTTTATTAAAGTATGAGGACTGCCAATGCAACCTCCCTCCTTTGCTCTACCACTTCATCCTCACTTCACACAGCCCCGATAAAATGGCCAGATTCTAACTTCGAGGGATTGAACGTGATTTTTACCAAACGTCTGTTGGCTATTCTGTTTCTCACCATCGGCCTGATGACCGTGCTGGTCAGCCAAGCTCGCGAGCTACCTGCGGTGCAGGATGGTGACATCATTTTTCACACTTCCCGCTCGGCACAAAGCCTGGCGATACAGCAGGCCACTGGCTCTCGTTACAGCCATATGGGCATTATTGTGCTGCGTGATGGCAAGCCTTACGTATTCGAAGCGGTATCGACGGTGAAATATACCCCGCTGGCCGCCTGGATCGAACGGGGAGAGAAAAAGCATTTTGTCGTTAAACGCCTGAAGAACGCCAAGCAAATGATGACGCCGTCCGCACAGTTAAAAATACGCCAGCAGGTTAAAAGCTTTGCCGGGAAGCCCTACGACATGCAGTTTTCCTGGTCGGATGAGAAGCTATATTGTTCGGAATTGGTGTGGAAGATTTACGATCGCGCACTAGGGATACAAATCGGCAAGCTGCAAAAAGTACGTGAATTTAACTTTGGTGCTCCTGCCGTGCAGCAGAAACTCAAAGAGCGCTACGGAAAGCAAATCCCGTGGGAGGGGTCGGTTATTTCGCCGAAGGCGATGTTTGAATCACCGCTGCTGGTCACGGTGATCGCGAATTAATCTACGGTGACGTCCCCCATCCACATGGATAGGGGACTGTATGTGCTACATAGTAGCTCGGCATCTGACAACAGCCCCGGGCTAGCTTGCGTCCTGCACCCGCAACTCCACCTCATGCGCCTCGTCCGCCTGCGGGATCTCCAATTTGCTCAGCATCCGCGCCATCGCCTCAGCAGGTACGCTGTATTCCCGCTCGGCATTCTGCCGCTGCCATTGGGCGTAAGGCACTTCCAGGTAAACAATCTTCACCCTTGCACCATAGGCGATAAACAACTCAACCAGTTGGCTACGCAACTGCCGGGTAATATTGGTGGCATTCCAGACAAAAGGTTCGCCCCGCCGTAACAGCGTTTTAGCCTGCAACTTGGCCTGCTGCACGACCCAGCCGGTCGCGTTTTTGTCGGTTGGCGAAAGCCGATGCTGGCGGCGAATATTGTCCAGACTGATAACCTCAAGCCCAGCGGCATGCTGCGCGATATAGCGATCTTTACCCATTCCCGGCAACGCACAAAGTAACGTTACTTCGCTCTGAAATTGCTCGTAGGGAACAAAATCCACGCTAGCCTGCGGATGCGTCAAATAATGGTAACGCTGGTTATCGCTCGTAAAAGGACGCGCTTGCCCCCAGCATTGCTGTTCCTGACAGAACAGTTCGAACAGCTCGATATTATCCAGCAGGCCGTTTTGGTCTTCACACTCGCGGCCCAACACATCTGCCCGTGCCAACATCGCCAGCAACCGTGTATCTAACCGTAGGGCCGCTAATAACAGCGCCCGCTCCGGCGATGGTCGCCCCATGATCCACAACGGCAAACCATGAAAACGCACCAAGGCCGCAACCTGTTCACGCAGCTCAAACGGCGTAACGATATCCCGATAGAGGATCGAGCGCGTGGTCAGCTCACCGCGTTTAGCGTGGTTGGGTGAGGTCACCGAACCATCGTCTGCAACCCGCGTGGTGCTGCGCTTTTCTACATCGTGCAGCAATGCGGCAGCCCAAACCAGCTCCTGCTGTTGCTCTGGCAATGCCAAAAACTGCGCAGACTCGGTCAGTGCCGCCAGCACGAGCTGGGTATGGATTGCCACATCGCCTTCCGCATGATGGCGAGGATCTTGTGGCACCTGATGCATGTCGGCCACCCAGCGAAATTTATCCGCCAGCCTGCCCCACTGCTTGTCTTCACTTAAGCACCACATGGTTTATCCTCCTGCTGATACTCATACGCCATACGCGCTCGTTGCCAATTCACTCTCCAGTGACGATCGGTTTTCACATGGTTTTTACGCACGTACTTAAACACGTTATGGGAAAACTGAGCCACTGGGAATTCAGCCGCATTGCGGGTGACAATCCCTTCCATGGTGCATGGCAAGCCGGTATGCACGTCATGCGGCGCAAAACTCCCTACTCCCCCCACCAGCGCCAGTATTGCCGAGCGGTATTCTTGTTCCGTCTGGCGCGGCACGTCCTGCACCACTTCTGGCACACAGGCAAAATCAAATAATGCCGCGTAAAACTGCACTTCTTGCCAACTCAGCCACATGTCTTTACAACGTACGGCGAATAGATAGAAGTCCTGTCGCAGGCCACGATATTCGATCGAATGCGTGGCATACAGGTTCTCGCCAAACAGTTCGATATCGCCCAGGTCATTTTTAATCAATTGCCAACGCTGGCGGATCTGGCGCGTCCAGGCAGAAACCGTCGGTGCCGCATGGGAGCGTGCAAATACGCCATACCGATTCAGGCAGTTATTCTCACCATCGAGCTTTTCCGTATGGATCAGCGAGGGGATTAGCCGTATGTCTTGCCAATAATGCTTATTGATCCGATCGTCACTGGTGGTTCCCGGTGAGAACGGATAATGGTACGTCCGACCATATTTATGTGTTTCCATTTCTTTTCTTCTTATAGCGTTACCGGCCTGCCCCATCAGGCCGATATTGATTAAGCGAGCGGCGTAAAGCTTTCGCCTTTAAACACCCGAACCGGTGAACCACGCACTATTTGATGGTGAAACATCCGTCGCTCAGCACGCTGTTCGTCCAGTTGCTGTTGCTCAAGCTGTTCCAAACGGTGAGCGATCAGCAAATACGCCAAACGTTTATTGGCATGTTGGCTGCGCTCGGTCTGCACTTTGACGCTAATGCCGCTAGCGATATGGGTGGCGCGAATAGCCGATTCCGTTTTATTCACGTGCTGCCCACCCGGCCCGGAGGACTTCAACGTCTCAAAGCGGATCTCGCTCTCTTTTGGCACTGCAGCCGTAGAGAACCGCGCTGCACCAATAAACCAGTTCTTTCTGGAGCGCCCAGTGCGCCAGGGGCTTTCGCAAATCCACTGCAATGTCCCGCACCACTTGGCGGCCAATGGCTCCGCCGCTTCGCCATTAAGCGTCAATAACACCGAACGCAACGTGCCCGGCAGGCGGCCCTCTTCCCGCTCAACCTCATGCAGTTCCACATGCATGGCCTGAGCCTCTTTGTGAAACTGGCGCAGTGCCAGGCTCACCGCCAAGCAACATTCATCCGGCCCCTGGGCGGCAGATATCTGTAATAAGATCATCACTGCCCCCCGCTGGTTTTGTAGGTCAACACCGGCTGCATACGCGCCACCAACGTGACCAATCCAGCCTGCTGCAAGGCTCCCACTACGCTATCAATCGGCTTGTAGGCTTCTGGCGCTTCCTGATAAATCAGCTGGCGGTCGCGGCAAATCACCCGGCTGCCGAAGCGGGTTCTGGCCAACTGCTCGGTGCTGAAACGCGCTGATAAGCGATCTTTACACTCGGAACGCATCCATTTGCGCCCCGCGCCGTGCGCCAGTGAATACAAACTGCTGGCGGCAGGTAGCGGTTGGACGATATAGCTGTAATCGCCGCGCGAGCCGGGGATCACCACCAGACCTTCATCCGACGGCGTAGCCCCTTTACGATGCAGCCAACCAGGCACGCCCTCGATAGTGGCCGCCGCCAGCAGGTTATGATGGATATCCAGCAGGCAATCGCCATCAGCGCGTAACCGCTGCAATATCCGCTGGGCAATCAGCTGCCGGTTTAAGCCTGCAAAATCCAATGCCTGTTGATGCTGTTGCAGATAATCGTTGGCCGCATCGGTATTTTCCAGCAGGCCATGATGCCCATAGGTGCGCACATGCTGTTCCAGTATTAGCTGGCCCAAACCACGCGAACCGCTGTGCACCAACAACATCAGCCGTTTTTTATCAAGACCGGCCTGCGGCTGATATATTTCGTCGATGCGTAACAGTTCAGCAAAATGATTACCGCCGCCAATGGTGCCCAATGCCCGAGAATAATCGCCAAGCGCGGGAGGAATATCCCCCAACTCTTCTTGCTCTAACGGGCCGTCAATATTGCCCAGCTTTTTTTCCAATTTATCCAGCGACTGTTTCATCACCAACAAATCTGTTTGCCATAGCGACATACCGCAACCGATATCATTACCGATTAACGCCGGGTAGAAGCGATATTGTGAAAAGAAAGCGGCACCGACCGGGTAGCCACGGCCAGGATGCAAATCTGGCATCCCGACCACGCGCACCATATCCGGCAGCTTGGCGGTTATTTCTAATTGTTGGATTGCATTTCCTTCAATCCAGGTGTGTTCCGACGCGATCAATGAAACTCGCGGCGTAACGGAGGCAATAGTATTGCTCATAACCAATCCTGATTACTAATTTATCTCATTTTTTGGATTTGGCGGGCGGTAGCCCTAGCAATACCTGGAGAACAGGAAATTATGCCTGAGGATACGACCCGCAAAGGGTAAACAGTGCTTGATAATTCATGATGTACCTCCTTTGCAAAGTGAATGATTGGGAAAACGCGGCGATAGTACATATAAACTCCAGCGTTAGCAATGGTTGTTCGCGTCGGCCACCAAAATTTAATTCGGGGTGCCGAAAAGTTTGACCCAAGTCAACGTTGCATTTAATTGGCCGCTGGCTGGATAGACTCTGCTGACGATTGTCAGTATATAAATGCAAATGGTAATCATTTTCAGTTAAACTATGACAGGTCTGGATAGTTACGTTGCTAAGCATCCCTACCTCCATCAGTTCTGCCCCATTGAAGGAACTTGCTGTTGAAACATGACACTGAGCTGGATTTAACCCCGCATTTTGCACTGGCAGGCAATCAGCCGTTTAAAGATCGTCGAGCCATGATGCCGCTGCGCGGCGCGATCCCCGTAGAAAAACCGCTGCTGGCACCAACCTGGCAAAACGTCATCGGCCAGACCGCGCCCTGCCGCAAGCGTCTGGTGTATCTACACATTCCGTTTTGTGCCACCCACTGCACCTTCTGCGGCTTTTACCAAAACCGTTTCGAGGAGGACAGCTGCACCCGCTACACCAATGCGCTGCTACGCGAGATCGAAATGGAGGCAGACAGCCCTCTGCATCAGTCTGCGCCAATCCATGCCGTCTATTTTGGCGGTGGAACACCTTCGGCGCTTGCCGCACGGGATCTGGCACGTATTATCACCACACTACGCGAACGCCTGCCGTTGGCCCCAGACTGTGAAATCACCATCGAGGGCCGGGTGCTAAACTTTGACGATCAGCGGATAGACGCCTGTCTGGATGCCGGAGCCAATCGCTTTTCGATTGGTATTCAGTCGTTTAATAGCAAAATCCGTAAAAAAATGGCTCGTACCTCCGACGGCGCAAGCGCCATTGCGTTTATGGAAGGACTCGTTCGTCGCGACCGCGCTGCCGTGGTCTGCGATTTGCTATTCGGCTTACCTGGTCAGGATGCGAAAGTTTGGGGCGAAGATCTGGCGATTGCCCGCGATATCGGGCTGGACGGTGTCGATCTCTACGCCCTCAATCTGCTGCCCAATACGCCCCTGGGTAAGGCAGTGGAAACTGGCCGCACCTCGGTTCCCTCACCTGCCGAGCGGCGAGATCTCTATTTGCAGGGCTGCGACTTCATGGACCAGGCGGGCTGGCGCTGTATCAGCAATAGCCACTGGGCGCGCACCACGCGAGAGCGCAATTTGTACAACCTGCTGATTAAGCAAGGCGCAGACTGCTTGGCCTTTGGCTCCGGCGCGGGAGGCTCGGTCAACGGTTATTCCTGGATGATTGAGCGCAACCTCACTCACTGGCACGACGCTATCGCCGCGGGTCGCAAACCGCTGATGATGATGATGCGTACCTCCGGTAACCGAAGCCAGTGGCGTCAGCCGCTACAGGCTGGCGTGGAAAACGCGCGCATCCCGCTGGATGAACTGACGCCTCATGCAGAGCAGTTGAAGCCGCTACTCGCACAGTGGCATCAGGCGGGGTTAACCCGCGACGCCTCAACCTGCCTGCGCCTGACCAACGAAGGGCGCTTCTGGGCAAGCAATATTCTGCAGTCTCTTGATGAGCTGCTCCAACAACTGGATCTGCCGCGTATTGCGGTAGCCACCCTCTAACAGGAGTGAACAATGAAACCATGGCTGATTTTTGGCGCTGGCGGTAAAGGGGTCGGCGCGCTGACTCTGGAACTTGCGCTGGCGGAACAGCGTCCGGTGGTTGCGGTGGTGCGTAATCCTGATGCCGCCGCTCGCCTGCGGGAGAAAGGCGTACAGGTTTATCTCGGTGACGCTTGTGATGCCATTGCGATCACCCGCGCTTGCGAAGCTGCTGGTGCCAACGCAACAATCATCTCGTCAATGGGAGGAGCACAGGATTATCTGGCCCACAGGACAGTGATAGATACGGCAGAAAAGTGTGGAATATCGCGCATGATCCTCGTCACCTCGTTGGGCTGTGGCGACGGTTGGCCGTTTCTGTCACCACGCGCCAAAGCGGGGTTTGGCCAGGCGGTACGTGAAAAATCGCTGGCGGAAAGCTGGTTACAGACCAGCACGCTAGATCACGCCATCTTGCGCCCCGGCGGGCTGCTAAACGGCAATGCCACCAGCAAGGCGCAACGTTTTCAGGGGCAGGAAGTTCATGGCTTTGTGATGCGTGCAGACGTTGCTGCACATGTCCAGCAACTGGCAAGTGCCCCCGCACTCAATCAACAGGTCTATAGCCTGGTTGAACCCGGTCTTAAACCTGCTTAATCCCCACGCGGTGCTGCCCTATCAGCGCCGCAATCACTCCGCCAAAGCACGTATCACCTTGATCAGCTCCGATTTACCTTCAAAGCCAATCCCTGGCAGCTCCGGTATAACAATATACCGAGGAAGCTGAACTGGCCCCTCACCCCAACCCTCTCCCACAGGGATAGGGAGCTGGTACAGCGCCATTTTCAGGTACAGAAGTCAGTCTTTAGGCAGATTGGTGATAAGGACGAATGTAGTAGCCAAGGGGAGCCATTTTCAGGTGCAAAGTTAGTCTTTAACCAAGCTGGTTTGAGGACGAATGTAGTAACCAATTTGTGGCACGTTCGGTCCCCTCTCCCTGTGGGAGAGGGCTAGGGTGAGGGGTAAAGTTATAAATTGCTAACGCGCTTATCCTTTGGATACTTCACCGTATAAGACAGGGTGAATTTCTCGGACTGATTCGCTGGTAAATCCAGTGCCCACTGTACGTTGCCGGTGTCTTTATCGTAGCTGGCACCGTCGTACTTCAGTCCGTCGATAGTAATCGCCGAGTCACGACTTAGCGGCATCTGTTCCATCACCACCAGCTTAATCGGCTCTTTACGGGTATTTTTCACGCTGGTGACAAAGGAGTACTGTTGGCTTACCGAATTGCCAAAAAACTCCGCCTTCGAAGTCAGCTGCTTGCCATTTTCGCGGTTAACGATAATCTTTTTGTCCCGGCCTAATGACAGATCCAGCGTCTCTTTAGCCTCGGCGATATTGATATATCCCTGGCCGACAAATGAACCCTCGAAGAAAATACTGGACTTGCCCGGCAACAAATTAAGCGGCTCCCAGTCTTTTAACTGTACCTGCAAGAAGGCATCCGGTTCGATTTTCGGCACCACCACGTAGCGATAGTCGCCCTGAACGTCCACATCCTTGATGGTGACCGAATGCCCTTTGCCATCGGAGGCAATGTTATAAGGCAAGGAAATGCTAAAGCGGGTATTCACTCCGCCAGCATCGGTGACCACATAGTCTGAGAGAGAACGTTTAGCTCTGCTGGCCATTGCGCCATCAAGCTCTTGAGCATCCGCGCCAGCGGCCATCTCAGCAACGGGAGCCGGTGCCGGTCTGGGTATCGACATTGCCATCTTGGAACTTGAGTAGTCCTGATAAAAATCGAGATACCAAGGTTGCAACTTCGGCGCCTGCGCCCCTTCGCTTGGGTTGCCGCTGGAAAGCGTCAGGTTGACCTTATCCCAGTTGATGCCGCTGTTCTGAAACACATTGGCCTTGTAGCTCAGCTTGACCGGCTGGGTAATGCTGTTGACCCGCACATCGTAAGTCGGCACCCAACCTGCATCTGGGATCACATAAGACAGCTTAACGTTGCTGGTCACGGCTTTCGCAGTGTAAAACTTCACCACCACCTGATTCACCGTTTGGCCAGTCTTCTGCTGGGCCTCGTCCAACTGGCTCTTCAGCTTTTCGATGCTTTTGTCAATCGCGGCGATCTTCTCTTTAAGCTCGATATCCGCCAGCAGCACTTCACTCATGCGGCGACTCACCAGTTCAAGCATCTGATTAACCTGCTCAACGGAAGCGCCCTCTTTCTCCGAACCCAGCGCCCGGTTACTTTCCAGCACCGCCAGCTGTGCCTGGATCACTTCCCGCTGTACGTTCAGTTTGCTTTGCTCACGCACCTCATCATCAATCTGCTTGGTTAATTGCTCCACTTCAGGCGACACATGTTCGGTGAGAAAATCGCGTTTTATGCTGAAAGATTGCACGACCACGCCGTTATCAGCATCAAGCATCAGGCTCTGTTCGTTCAGCCCGCTGGCAATATTGGTAAAGACGACTTCGCTTTCCCCCGCCGGTAGCGTCACTTTGCTGCTGTTGAATAACTCGGCACCGCGAATAAAGACCGTCACGTCGTTGAGCGTGACGTTTTGCGCCTGAGCCAGGCCGGTATAGGCCAACAGCACCGAGGCCGCCAACAGCGTGGTTTTAAATCCTGGGAAGAGGGTCATCGTCATTTATCCTTAACAAAGAGGTTCCGTGCAGAATATCGACGAATTATAGCATGCAGCCTGTTGGTAAGATTTCTGAAAGATCATCGCGTTCAAAGGTAAAGCAGCGATATTCGTTTCATTTAGCCACGTCGCGCGGATCATGAAAGAAAACCCATTCCACGCGGTTATCACGCAGAATGGGTTGTAGTGAGGTAAGGAATAATTTACCGCAGGTTCGGCGAAGAGCCACGCGCCGCGCGCCGTTGCTTTTCCAACTGCATGGCTTGCAGGTCTGCTGGCCGGATCAGGGTTAACGCCGCCGTTGGGCACACCTCGACACAGGCTGGCCCCGCTTCGCGCCCCTGACACAGATCGCATTTATTCGCCTGAGCCCGTTGATGCGCGACACCATTGCTGCCATAACCCTGATTGACCACCACCTCCATCGCGCCATAAGGGCAAGCTACCATGCAGCTCTTGCAGCCAATACAACGCGACTGGAGCACCTGTACGCTGCCATCCTGGTTATAGATGGCCTCGTTCGGGCAGGCGTTCAAGCAAGGGGCATTCTCACACTGGCGGCACAGCATCGGTACGCTGACGCTAAGGGTTTTCATCACCCGTAAGCGAGGATTGAAGTTTTCCGCCGTCATCGGCAACGGATTATCCCCCAGATGCGCCATCACGCACGCTATCTCGCAGGTGCGGCAGCCAATGCACTGTTTCATATCGGCAATGACAAACTGATTCATACCGTCTCTCCTTGAGCCGCGTTAGAGCACATTGAGGTAATAACCGATGCTTTCCGCCGCCTTGCGCCCTTCGGCAATGGCGGTCACGATCAGATCGGCACCGCGCACGATGTCACCACCGGCGAAAATCTTGCGGTTACTGGTTTGGTACGGATAACCCGCCACCGTTGGCGCCACCACGCGCCCTTGCCTATCCAGCATGACGTTATGTTCTGCCAACCAGCCCATACGATGCGGGCTAAAGCCAAAGGCCATGATCACCGCATCCGCCGGTACGATATGTTCCGAACCCTCAACAGGGACCGCCTGCCGCCTACCCTGGCTGTCCGGAGCCCCCATTTCAGTTCGCCGCATCTGAATGCCGCTGACCTTACCTTCTTCATCGATCACGATGCTTAGCGGTTGCAGGTTGAACATGAATTCTGCGCCCTCTTCCCGCGCATTTTTCACTTCCTTTTTCGAACCCGGCATGCTCTTTTCATCACGCCGATAGGCACAAATCACCTGCTCAGCACCGTGACGTAATGAGGTACGGACGCAGTCCATAGCGGTATCACCGCCCCCCAGTACGATCACCCGCTTGCCCGCCATATTGACGTAAGGGCTTTGCGGGTTTTCGGCATAGCCCATCAGTTGTTGGGTATTGGCGATCAAGAATGGCAAGGCGTCATACACTCCCGGCGCACCTTCATTTTCCAGGCCGGAACGCATCGATTTATAGGTCCCCACGCCAAGGAACAGCGCGTCGTAATCATTGAGCAGGGTTTCCATCGAGACGTCTTTGCCAATCTCGGTATTCAAACGGAACTCCACGCCCATATCGCTGAAGATCTCACGCCTTCTGGCCATCACGTCCTTATTCAGCTTGAACGCCGGAATGCCGAAGGTCAGCAGCCCGCCAATTTCCGGGTAGCGATCGAACACCACCGGTTTGATGCCATTGCGCACCAGGATATCGGCACAGCCCAGCCCCGCCGGACCCGCGCCGATAATGGCAACGCGCTTGCCGCTGTCTTTCACCGCCGACATATCAGGCCGCCAGCCCATCTCAAAGGCCGTTTCGGTGATGTAGCGCTCAATGTTGCCGATGGTGACGGCTCCCCCGTGCTCATTGAGCGTACAGGATTGCTCGCACAGTCGGTCCTGTGGGCATACCCGGCCGCACACTTCCGGCAGACTGCTGGTTTGATGCGATAGCTCCGCCGCCTCCCAGATGCGCCCCTGGCTGGCCAGCTTGATCCACTGCGGGATCTGGTTATGCAGCGGACAGGTCCAGGAGCAGATACTCTGCTTGCCGCAGCTCAGGCAGCGTTCGGCCTGTTGCTGGATCTGTTGCTCATTAAAGGGTTGGTAGATTTCGGCAAAGCTGGTTTTGCGCAACTCGAGCGGGATTTTGCTGGCTTCCAGGCGAGGTGCCCGAGGCTGTTGCAGCAGATTAAGGATCGGAGTTGATTTTTTCTGGGCTTTCGCTTCCGGGCTCTGATTAGCCGCACTGCCAAACAGTTGGCTATGGTGATCGCGCGCCGCAGCACGTAGCCGCTTTTCTCGCTGCTGGTCCAGCAACGTTTGGTTGTTCACCAGGCTGAGTGCATGGGTTGGGCAGGCACGTACACAAGCAGGCTCATGGTTCAGCTCGCTACACAGGTCGCATTTCTGTGCCTCAACCTTCTGATAGCTGTCTGCCAGGCGATGATTGGCGGGCTGCACCGTTTCGGTCACCACCGTCATCATGCCAAACGGACAAGCGACCGCACAGGCTTTGCAGCCGATGCATTTCTCCTGGCTGACCTGGATGCTGGTATCACTTTGTTCAATGGCCCCGGTAGGACAAACATTGGCACAGGGCGCATCTTCGCAATGGTGGCAGAACACGGCCGTATTGCCATGGGTGCCCTGAATAACCTTGACTCTTGGGGTGAAATATTCGCGCTTGCTTGGGTATGCCCCGTGATGGTGTGCGGTCACGCAGGCAACCTCACAACTCCGGCAGCCAATGCAGGCTTCTGATTCCGCAACGATAAATTGATTCATAGGTATCCTTTCCGAACAGGCTGACTGAAAAAACACGCTTTCGTTGACGTTATCTCCTTATCTTGGCTGGCGTAGGCAGGTGTCAGCAAGGTTATAACCATGTAAATATAGTGGTTATATTTGATCGGTTTCCATGACATTTCGCATGAAAATGGCGTAATACGCCAATCCGCTCTAAACCAGGCAGGACAACAATTAGCGTAATCACACATTGTCGTATTGGATCACATTTATAAAACGCCACTGGTTGTTATTTCGCCACCAATACATTAATGTTATTTATATATCTATGGATTTTTTGTTGTAATTGAGCGGAATATATTCATGTAATAAATGGGGGAAACGCATGCCAGGGATGAGCAAACAAGCCAGCGGGCTGAGGTTTACGTTAAGCGTTGGCAACCTGCCAGCAGACGCTTTTGTGGTGGTGGAATTTACTCTGCATGAACAATTCTCCAGCCCGTTTGCGCTAGAGCTTGAGGTGGCTAGCGCCAAGCCCAGCGTGGAGTTCCGTTCAATCATGGATAATACCGCCACGCTGACGATTTGGCGTGAAACCGAGGTACAGCGAGTCGTTAATGGCATTGTCACCTCCCTCGAACAAGGGGATGCCGGACTTCATCAAACGCGTTATCGATTTAGCATTCGCCCCTCGCTCTGGCGCGCCGGGTTGGGACACCGTTCACGTATTTTCCAGCAACAAAACTTTCTGGAAATCCTGGAAACTCTGTTAAAAGAAAACAAGATCGGCGACTATGCCCACGCGTTGCGCTATCCCCATGCCGTACGTGAGTTTTGCGTCCAATATAATGAAAGCGATCTCGATTTTATTAACCGCCTGGCCGCAGAAGAAGGGATTTACTATTTCTTTGAGCACCAAAATGGCAAACATACGTTGGTGTTTTCCGATGATTGCGCCGCACTGCATGACGGGCCAACGCTCCCCTATCATCCCGACCAGTCATCTACCTCGTTGGATGAACCCTGCGTCACCACCTTTAAGCGCCGGGAAAGTTTACGCCTCGCCGAAGTGCTGTTGAAAGATTACACCTTTAAAGATCCCTTATGGTTGGCAGAGTTTGGCGATGACGCCCGCGATACTGAGCATCAGCCCGGCAAGTACTTTCATTACGATTTCCCAGGGCGTTTCAAAAGCACCGAGGTGGGTAAATCTTTTGCCCGCTGGCGCATCCAGGCGCTGCGTAACGATGCTCATCAGGGCGAAGGGGCAAGCAACTGCCCGGCGCTGCAACCCGGCGTGCGCTTTACCTTGGAAAACCATCCTCTGGAGGCGCTCAATACGCGTTGGCAAATCACCCAGGCTAACCATTCAGGGCAGCAACCCCAAGCGCTTGAAAGTAACACAGGCGGGACGGGAACTATCGTAACCAGCCAGTTTGCGTTTATTCCCTACGATCAGACCTGGCGCCCCGCTTTACACCCCAAGCCACGGATTGATGGTGCACAAATCGCCATTGTCACGGGGCCAGCCACTGAAGAAATCTTTTGTGATGAGTTCGGTCGAGTGAAAGTCCGTTTTCTCTGGGATCGCTCGGGCAGAACCGACGACAGCAGTTCCTGCTGGATCCGGGTATCACAACCCTGGGCGGGGCCACGTTGGGGCATGTCGGCCGTGCCACGCGTTGGCCATGAGGTGATCGTCGAGTTTCTGAATGGCGATCCCGATCAGCCCGTCATTATCGGCCGCACCTATCACGCCAGCAACCTGCCCCCAGGCAAGCTGCCGGGCACCAAAACCCAGATGTCGATCCGTTCGCAAACCCATAAAGGCGAAGGGTTTAACGAACTGCGTTTTGAAGATGAAAAAGGCCAGGAAGAGCTCTATCTGCATGCGCAAAAGAACATGACAACCGAAGTGCTGCATGACAGTTGCGCACGTATCGATCACGATGAGAACCAGCGGATAGGCAACGATCGCAGACAACAGGTTGTCCACAATGATTTTCTGCAGGTTAATGGCGAAAAGCGTGACCGGATAGAAAGCGATTATTCCCTGACCGTGAATAGCAATTTCCACATTAACGCCAGCAACGCCTTATTGACGGAGGTTGGGCAGGAAATTCACCTGAAGTCCGGCACTAAAATAGTGATTGAAACCGGCACGGAAATCACCTTAAAGGCCGGTTCCAGCTTTATAAAAATCGATCCCAGCGGCGTTACGATCGGCCCCACGCTCAATGTGGGCACCGGCAGCCCAGGCTCAGGCCGAGGATGGGGCGGCAGAATGCCCGATGTTATCCCCATCCCAGCCAGCGTCCCTGCCTTTGCGCTAAATCCTGCACAGGTCAGTGCGTTTAAACAACCGCGAGCATTTTGCGAAGAGTGTGAACGATGTAAACAACAGGGTTGCGCGATTTAATCGGGACAGCTTGCCGGAGGAAACGAAGATATGGAGAGTCAACTACAGCAATGGCTGGCCAATTGTGCATCAGGACAACGGCTGTATGTGGTGTTGTCCACCGTTAGCGATGCGCAGCCATTGAAACACTACTATCAACTGGATGGCTCCCGCGTTGCAGAAGGGATTTATCACTATACGGCCTACAAAGATTGGCACCAAGTGATGCCCTATTTGGTGGAGCTGTCGGTTAATAGCCCGTTTTTAGCGTGGGTGAGTGAAGCATCCTCAACGGACTGGGGATGGCTGGCAGTCAGTGAACAGCCGCGTCAGCGCATTCTCGACCATTTACGGGACCTGACGCAGATTAATTTGCCAGATGGGAAGACGGTATTTTTCCGCTATTGGGACGCCCAGTTTCTACCGTTAATCCTGGCGGCCTCCACCGAGTCCCAGCAAAATCAGCTGATGGGGGTATTCAGCTCGCTTTGGGTCCGGCAACAGATGATTGAATTACCCGCCCAGGCAGCCCCAATTCTGACAGGGAAAGTGACGCTGGAAGAAGCGCAACTCGCCAAGTTAAAGCAGCAAAACCAGAGCGAGCAGGTTAGCCAGCTACAGCGCTACTTTACCGATAAATATCCGAAGCGCACCCGCCTGTTGGGCGATGAACAGGTCCAGCGGTTCATTACGCTTATCGCGGAAAAATGCAAAACTCACCGGCTGGAGCGTTTTAACGATCGTTGCCAATTTCTTGATTTAGCCTGCAGTTTAGGCAGCCATTTTGATACCGATCTCCAGCTTGAGCACATCGTCGCGCCCTATTTGACAACCGCAGCAGAGGAACCTGGGCAGTTGGCCGTGTTAAATCAGCAGTTGGGGCTGGTTTTTGTACGAAGCATGGGCGAGCGGTTAGAGCTCTACCTGGCAGCGCTGGAAAGGCTAAAAATCCTGCAACTTAACCAGTTACCCTATATGTATGAAGAACAGCACGTGGTGGATTATGTGCGATCACTTTACCCTGAGCGTGCGCAATACGTTCCCATACATCAGATGTTTGGCCTATTAGCTCAAGATCAACATTGGTTTCAGGAGCATGGGGTCACCACGTTCCACGGGCAGGCGGTTATCCTGGCATTACAGTTCTTCCTCGGCCATAAAGTCTTTGATGACCCGCTCTACCCTTGGGTTAAGGTGCATTTTGCTGATAACCCCATTAATCAGGAAGATCTACGGCTCGCTGAGTTGGTGGCCTACACTCAGCGACGCATCAGAAAGGAACTATTGATGTTACGTAAGCATTTGGAGGCAAGATAATGTGCGCATCAGATGGAATTATTTTTCCGGGTTTTGAATATAAGCACAAAAATAACAACCCGGGCGACTATATTATCTTGCCCAGCGTAAAAGAGCAGCAAGGTAAGATTACCGCCAATTGTTTAAAGACACTAGTGGTGTTTATTGGTGGCGCGATGGACGCAAGTTTTCAACCCTTGTTAAAGTTTGTTTTTGCTCCTTATGAGAAAAAAAATGGCAGAGATACCACGGATAACGGTGGTAAGGTTATCACCCTGCGCAAACAGGATGTGGCCTACTCCGAACATGGCGGTGGGAAAGTCGCGCCGCTAATGAAAGAATGGCATGCTGCCGGGCAGAAAATCGTGCTGGTAGGTCATAGCTGGGGTGGAGACCGGGCGGTTTTATTGGCGCAGGAAAACCCCGATATTCCGATTGAACTATTGGTAACGCTTGATCCGGTATCCAGGAAGGGAAAAAGCCCCAAACCCGCCAATGTCAAACGCTGGGATAATATCTACATTGATTATTCGATTGCGGATGGGAGCTCCGCGAATCTAATCGCTCGCACGGGTGGCCCTTGGGAGAGCTGTCCAGGTGCTGATTATAATCAGGCACTAAATGTGTTACCTCGCATGTCCTATACAGGACATGCTAACGCCGAAGAAATGTTTAAGCTGGAGTCAAATAAAGTTGAAAAAATATAACCACATGCTTTTTTTATTACTTTTCACCTCTGGGTGCAAAAGTAACTACATCTCTTATTTATATATTGACAATCTAACCGAAATATCAACGGCTTATTGTGAGAGTAACAGATTATCTGGATGCGATAAATACCGCTTATGCATGAGTGAGCAATATGACACTGTTAAATCTAGAGCACCTTTAGACCTCGCCATGGGCAAGTCTATTATTGTTAGAGAAGTCTTAAATATCGGATCAGAAGATGTTTTCACTCACTTAATCCCAGAAAGCTACAGTCTTTTAGACCCCCAAAAGCCCGATCTTAATGATTTAGGCCTAAGCGTTGGCGTAAGCTATTTTATTTATGCTCATAACGCCTGCGCCAGCATCACCGGGGATAAAACTTATAACATCGATAGCTACATGCCACTGTTGAGGGAGAAGCTTGGTGTTAAGTAACAGCCTCAAGGGTTTCAGGAACAACGCCCGCGCGACAAAAGTGTTATCTTTGTCGCCGTTGATTCATAAAGCTTTATTTTTTAATAACGTATTGGTTTATTTAGCTACGAAACAAAAAATTTCACCTTAAATTCAACTCAATAGCCTTACTACGCCACCAATCAGATCCCCCCTGCTTCGTCTATAATTTAAAAAAGCTAAAAATTGGCATCCAAGGTGGACACTATGGCAGGAAAGATCACAGGTTTAAGAAGCCGCTATCCGCTACATATCCAGATTGCCGCGCTGTTTACCTTGCTGATTGTCTCCATCGGCAGCGTAATCGTGCTTTTTAGCCACAGCCAACTCAGCAAACTGACCGAGGCCAGCACCAACCGGCAGTATCAAAAAACCGGCGAAGCCATTGCTGCGGAGCTGGACTCCGTGACCCGCAGCATGAAAATGTCGGCGAAGATGTTGGCACGTATGCCAATAACAGAAGCCACCACCCTCGAGCAACGCATGGCATTTATCGGCCCGCTGATCGAGATACTCAAGCAAAATGATTATGCCAATGCGGTATACAGCGCTTACCCCAACGGCGATTTCTTTATACTACGCCGCCTCACCCCAGCCAACCGAGCTTTATTTAATGCGCCGGAAGATGCCGAATGGCTGGCGCAAAGCTACCGCTTTTTAGAGACCTCGCCCCAGGCTCAGAATATCTTTTTGGACGGTAAACAGCAGGTTATGGCGGTAAAAACCGTGCCGTATAATAATTATGATCCCCGGGAGCGTACCTGGTATCAGTTGGCAGTAAAAACTCAGCAACTGATTACCTCCCCGCTCTATACCTTCAAAGGCACCGGTGAGACCGGCTTCACCTACAGCATCCAGGCTCCAGATGGCCATGCCGTGATCGGTTTGGACGTTTCACTGGCTTCACTTTCGCTGTTTCTTCAACAAAGCCTACCGCCGGATAGCCAGGCGGCGATCATTAACTCTGCCAATGAAGCTATCGCCAGCCTGCCTGCACAAAACACCAAAAGCCAGGATGGACTGAACAGCATTGCGCACATCCCAGTACTGCAAGCGTTGCTAGATCTCCATCACGGCGCAAGCGGCCTATTTACGGCACAAGGGCAGAGCTGGTTTGGAGCCGTTGTGGAGCTTAAGGGGCAAAGCCAAGGCTACCAGTTGGTGATTGCCACGCCCTCGGCCTATCTGACCGCTGATGCCAACGCCATCCGCAACCGCTCGACCCTGATCGCCTTTGCGTTGCTGCTGCTCGGCCTGCCGCTGGTCTGGTATTTCTCCCTACGTATTTCACGGCCGCTGATCCGCCTGCGCCAGGATGCCGACGCCATCAGCAATCTGCATTTTGATGAGCGGGCGGAGGAACGCTCGGTGATTGAAGAAGTGGACGACCTGCACAAAGCCATGTCCAAAATGAAGCTGACGCTCAAGCAGTTTATCTCGATGGGCAGCCTGTTATCCACCAAGGATAATTTCCCGCAGCAGATGCAGGGCTTGCTCAATGAAACCAGCAAAATCGCGAACATGAGCGGCGGCATTATTTTCCTGTCAGACAAAACGCCCGGCTGCTTTTCACCCATAGCCTGCAACTGGGCTGGAAAAGAGGTGGCCTGTTCGGAGGTGGCATCGTTGCAGTTTGATCCACAGCAATCCAGCGCGTTTTGGCAGATTCTGGAGGGTAAAACCGTTGCCGGAGTTTTTACCAGCGAGAATATCCCCAGCCAACTGCACACCATCTTTGGTTCCCATTTGCCGCTGCACTATGTGGCTGTCCCGATGCAAACGCATGATCGGGAACTGATGGGGTTCTTACTGCTGCTTAATCCTGCCGAAGCTGGTCCGGAACATGGGCAAGCCAAAGTCCAGCTGATTAATGCTCTGGTGGGCAGCTTATCGGTAGCAATAGAGACGCAATATCTGCTGCAAGAGCAAAAGCATCTGATGGGAGCCTTTATTCAGTTAATCGCCGGAGCGATCGACGCCAAGAGCGCCTATACCGGCGGCCATTGCCAGCGCGTACCGGTCATTACCAAGATGCTGGCCAAGGCAGCGGTTGAGGCTAAACAAGGGCCGTTCGCCGATTTTACCCTTTCTGCCAATGAGTGGGAGGAACTGCATACCGCCTGCTGGCTGCACGACTGCGGGAAAATCACTACGCCGGAGGCCATAGTGGATAAGGCCACCAAGCTGGAGATGATTTACGACCGTATTCACGAGGTGCGGATGCGCTTTGAGGTGCTGAAGCGGGATAAAGAGGTTAGCTTCCTGCGCAAACACGCTACGATCGCCGCTACCGAGCAGGAAGAACAATGGCTACGCGATGAGCTGCAGCAGTTGGATGAAGATTTCTATTTTATTGCACAGTGTAATATCGGTGGCGAATTCCTGTCTGACAGCGCGCTCGCACGCATTCAACAAATCGCACAATATCAATGGACCCGCACTCTGGATGATACCGCAGGCGTGGCACGGGAAGAATTGGCGCGCAAAAACCGCCGCCCTGCCGTCCCCTTACCTACTCAGGAACCACTACTGGCGGATAAAGAAGAACATATCATCTACCGCGACGAGAAAAGCCATCTGCCCGAAAGCTATCACTTCAAACTCAAGGAGCCGACCTTACTCTATAACCACGGGGAGATTTACAATCTGGGTATCCGCAGAGGCACCCTGAGTGAGGAGGAGCGCTATAAAATCAACGAGCACATAATGCAGACTATCATCATGTTGGAAAAACTGCCGTTCCCACGCACCATGGCCAACGTGGCGGTAATTGCCGGTGGCCATCATGAACGCATGGATGGCAAAGGCTATCCTTACCAGTTAACCCACCAACAGATGAGCATTCCGGTGCGTATGATGGCGATCGCCGACGTGTTTGAAGCTCTGACGGCTGCCGATCGGCCTTATAAACCGGGCAAGCTGTTATCTGAGGCACTCAATATCTTGGTCAGCATGGCGAATGAAAATCATCTGGACCGCGAATTGATGATCCTGTTCCTGGAGTCTGGTATTTGGTATGACTACGCGCAGAGCTATTTGCAAGCCGATAAAATAGACACCGTCGATATCCCCGCACTGTTACGCAAACTTGAAATACCCGATTGCCAACCGACGAACTGATACCCAGCAGCTTCACGACATAGGGGCGCAGCGGCGCCCCCGCCGTCTAACATCTCGCTATTTTTTCTGCCGTTGCGCCTCAAACCACACGCCGCATTGGGAGAAGAGCAACGTATTACGATCTTTCACCAACACGTTATCACCGGGAACGCCTTCAGTCCCCTGATCGGTGATCCCCGGTACGGTGACATCCTGATGCTGAATGATGACACGCTGCACCGAAGGCGTACTGATACCCAAAATTGGGAAATCGACGTACCAATTATCGCCCGAGTTATCTTCCACAAACTCTTGCGCCTCTACCGTGGTGGTGATCGCCCCCTGATTGATCAGTTGCTGTTCATGCCAGGTAAAGCCGTCTGCTTTATAGTTGATACTATTACCGACCAACTGCTGTGCCTGCTTTTCATCCCAGCAGCCCACGGTTTGGGTGGGAATGATCTTGGTCACGCTCCAGTTGCCGATTAACGCCGATGGGATCGGGGCTGGGGCGTTTTGTGCTGCCCAGGCTGTGGGCAACGACAGCACCAGCAGCGCAGCCAATGGCAAGATTCTTTTACTCAGGGCAAGGTATCGCATGGTACGGCTCCTTAGAGTGCTGCAAGTCTATCAATTACAGTGACCAATCTGTCTATGACTTTACCTAAGCCATTGGCCTTTCAGCAAGCGGTGTTAACGTGGAATTAGCGGCCACCAACGTTGTTCATCATCCCGCTGCTGCCACTGCGTCTCCCCGCTGAGTGCCAAACGCCGGTCTTGCAGATAACGATATTCGCGGCGAGCCGCTTCCAGCAGGCTGAAATCCAGCTCTGCCTGCACTATTCCCGGCTCGCGCCCCAGTCTGGCCACCTCACGCCCCAAGGGATCAACAACCAGGCTTTCGCCAGCAAACTGCATCCCACATCCATGCCCGGCGCGGTTGGCCATCGCCACAAACATCTGATTATCCTGAGCGCGAGCCAGCAAAGCGTTACGATGCACGTGACCATAGGGATCCATATTGCCATCGGTAACCAGCAACAGATCGCACCCCATCAGAGCCAACGCTCGTGATGCCTCTGGGAATTCGATGTCGTAGCAGATCAGTAAACCAATACGCCGCCCCCGCCACAGCCCGCAGACCAGGCGATCGCCCGCTTGCGCTTCGGCGCGTTCATTGGTCCATAAATGGCTTTTGCGATAATGCAGATAGATGCCCTGCTCCGGTGTGATCAGCACCGAGCTGTTGAACAGTTGCGTGCCATCCTGCTCAAGAAAACCCACGGCGACGGCAATCCCCGTACGCTGGCTTGCCGCCACCACTTGCGCGAGTTCCGGGCCTTGCAGTTGCAGCGCGTAGTCCGTATTGCCATCAGGATGGGTAAAGCCGGTAAGCTGCGTTTCTGGCAACACCAACAGGTCGGTTTGGCCGCTGCAACGTTCAATCTGCGCCAGCACGGCGGCCAGGTTATGGGCAATGTCCCCTTCACGGCAGGTAAATTGGGCCAAGGTTATCCGCATTGATTACTCCTTTTAAGTCGAACAATGTTTTTACCTGTTATAACCACTGGCTGGCAAGTCACTGTTAACGGAGACAATCAATAAACGGCAGCGTTATTCCTCCGGATGATAGCCATTGAAGTAGAGATTCAGCAGCACCGCCGCCACCGAAGAAAGCAAAATGCCGCTGTGCAGCAAAGGTTGCAGGCTCGCTGGCATCTGGGTAAAGAAATCAGCCGCTACGATCGGGATCATGCCAAGCCCCAGGCTGATGGCGACAATATAGGCATTATAACGATTGGTATTGAAGTTGACCCTGGTCAGGATCTTGATGCCGGTAGACAGCACCATACCAAACATCACGATACCTGCGCCCCCCAAGACAAACTGCGGGATCGAGGCCACCAGAATAGACATTTTGGGGATCAGGCCAAACAGTACCAGAATCAAACCTGCCATCACGCATACCCAGCGGCTGGACACCTGAGTAACGCTGACCAAGCCAATATTCTGGGAGAATGAAGTATGCGGGAACGTATTGAAAATACCGCCGATAACGGTTCCCAGGCCGTCAACACGCAACCCGCGTACCACATCCTGCTTGGTGGTTGGGCGGCCGACAATTTCCCCCAGCGCCATAAACATGCCCATCGATTCAATAAATACGATCAGCATGACGATCGTCAGGGTGATAATCGAAGCCGGATCAAAGGTGGGCCAACCGAAGGCAAAGGGGCGCACGATGGCAAACCAGGCGGCATCATCCAGGCCAGCAAAGCTGACTTCTCCCATCAGCAGCGCCACCACAAAACCGAAGCCAATCCCCAACAGCACGGAAATATTTGAGATAAAGCCTTTGCTAAACCGGGTGATTAGCAAAATAAAAATCAGCACCAGCAACGAGACGCCAATATAGGCCGGGTTACCGTAGTTGGCATTGCCCTTGCCCCCGGCGGCCCAATCTATCCCGACCCGCACGATGCTCAGGCCGATAGAGGTGATCACAATCCCCGTCACCAGGGTTGGGAACAGCGGCATCAAACGGCCAACCAACGGCACCAGCAACGTGGTGATAATTCCAGCCGCAATGGTGGCACCAAAGATACCGGTCAGGCCGATTTCGGGGTTGGCACCGATGGCCAACATCGGCGTGACGGCTGCGAAGGTGACGGACATGATGACGGGCAACCGAATACCCGCAAAGCGCCCCATCCCGATGCATTGCAATAGCGTCACCACGCCACAGCAAAACAGATCGGAGCTGATCAGATAAGCAATCTGCAGCTTATCCAACCCCAGGCTGCCGCCGATCATCAATGGGACGGCAACCGCCCCCGCATACATCACCAGGACATGCTGAAGCCCCAGGGTAAAAAGATGGGCAATGGGTAATATCTCTTCAACTTTATCAATCGGTTTTTCAGTCGTCTGCGCCTTTTCGCCGGGCAAAATAGTATTCAAGTTGGTCATGGAACCTCACTCCTGTACGGCCTTGATCAGGTTGTCATTCCTGATGGCTACGATTCGAGGGCACAGCCTGATAACCCCCCTGATAATGGATGTACGGCACGAGTTTGGGGCATGCATTTTGTGTGCAGAGTGGGCTGTTCTCAGGTGGTATTGTGCAGGGGAGTGTTTTAAATGCGAAAACCATCACAGATGAGGCTTAATTTATTTCGATTTAATTAACATTATATTAGATAAAAAATAACATTCCCCCTCGGCGAAAATGGCGCAATTGATAAAATTACCAATATGATTCGTCTCAATTTGAGATCCCACCTCTGTACCCATCCGATAAACCGATAGCAGCGACATGTTGCAATTTTGGTTGGCAAAATCTGCCACCGGTTGCTAATTCCTTGATTGCCCGTCATTCCCGGGTTTCCACAGCCAACCAGAGGTGCGCTATCAAAGTAACAAGCCGATAACCCACATAGAAATGGTCAATAATTAGCCTGTTTTTGGTTTATTTATGAGCAATGGCTGTGTATATTACCACCACTCAGAAGGAATGAGTCAGGCGATCCGGCCACTCCATTACAGGGATAGACGTTCAGTTGCTCTTTCAGAAATCTTTTATGCTTAAATTTTTTGCTGTATTTCTCACTTGCTCAGCGTTTTGCATGAGCTTTTCCGCTTCAGCCAGTTCCGGCCACAATAATACTCAGGAGCTAAAAAAAATCCTGTCGCATTATGACCGATGGGAAGGAGTACGTTACAAATTCGGGGGTAACTCGCGCAAAGGCATCGACTGTTCAGCCTATATGCAGCGCGTATTTCAAGATGAATTTGCCGTCAGCTTGCCACGCAGCACCGGTGAACAAATGAAACTGGGCTCGCGCGTAGCCAAAAGCGAGTTAAACACAGGCGATCTGGTGTTTTTTAAAACCTCATCCCGTCAGCGCCACGTCGGCGTTTATATCGGGGAGGGTGAGTTTGTTCACGCCTCTACCAGTATGGGCGTCACCGTTTCCAGCCTGGATAACCAATACTGGAGCGCGCGTTACGAACTGGCCCGGCGTATCAATGGCAGCGATGCATAAACCTGCCCACCTGGCCAAACCGCCGGTCACCACACCGGCGGCCAAGGCGAGGATCACAGCTTCTTGCGGTTACGGCGCATATCGATAGCCACAGCGGCCACGATGATCATGCCTTTGATAATGTCCTGAATGTAGGAATCCACACCGATAAAGGTAAAGCCACTTTTGATCAGGCCGAGGATCACCGCGCCGATCAGCGTGCCGGTAATGCGCCCCACTCCGCCCATCAGGCTACTGCCACCGATGACCGCGGCGGCAATGGCGTCCAACTCATAAGACACCCCCATACTCGACTGCCCGCTACTGACTCGTGCCGCCAGCACCACGCCCGCTAATCCTGCCAACCCACCCGCAATGGTGTAGACCGTCACCAGGTATTTATTGACGTTGATCCCAGAGACCCTGGCCGAGGTCATATTGCCGCCGATGGCATACACGTATTTGCCATAACGGGTGTGCTTCAGGGCGATATGGAAAATCACCGCCACCACCAGGAAGATAATCACCGGCATGGCACCCTGGCCAATCGAGGTAAAACCGTCCGACAGGAAACTGACCGGGTTACCTTTGGTATAATACTGTGCCAAACCACGGGCAGAAACCATCATCCCCAAGGTGGCGATAAACGGTGGAATGCCAGTGCGGGTGATCAAGAACCCGTTGATAAACCCGCAAATAATACCTACTCCAATCCCGGCCCCGATGGGGATCGCGGCGGGCAGGTCCAGCAGGCCCGGATACATTGGCGAAATGCTTTCGGAGGTTTGCGCCAGGCTGGCCGCCACCACCGCCGTCAGGGCAATCAACGAGCCAGATGAGAGATCGATACCGGTGGTAATAATGACCTGAGTTACACCAACAGCAATGATGCCGATAATCGCCACCTGCAAAACGATCAACAGCAGGCGGTTCGGGTTAAGCAGGAATGACTGATCGCGCACGTACCAGCCCAGCATTTCAAAAATCAGCGCGATACCGATCATGACGATAAAGATGCCGGTATCTTTCGGCAGCTTGCCGCTGAAATCGGCAAACGGCGAGACTTTGACTGGCTGAGTTTCCACTTTGACGTTATTCATTGTGTTTTACCTTTGCGTTATTCCGAGGCCAACGCCATGATTTTTTCCTGGTCTGCTTCATCTTTATCCAGGATCCCCGTAATGCGTCCGGCGTGCATCACCATGACGCGATCGCTCATGCCGAGTATTTCCGGCAGTTCAGACGAAACCAAAATAATGGCGACGCCGCGGTGCGCCAATTCGCTGATCAGGCGATAAATTTCTGCCTTGGCCCCCACGTCGATACCGCGCGTGGGTTCATCCAGGATCAGGACCTTCGGCTGCGCCAATAGCCAGCGGGCAATCAAGACCTTCTGCTGATTGCCGCCGCTGAGGTTATTGATAATCTGGTCCATCGTCGGGGTTTTAATATTGAGTTTGCTGATTTGCTCCATGCAGTCTTTGGCCATTTGCGTCTGGCTGACAAACCCGTTTTTGCTGGTATAGGCGGAAAGGTTGACGATACTCATGTTCTCCACCACCGACAGCACCAGAAACAGACCAGACTTTTTACGGTCTTCGGTCAGGAATGCCAGCCCTTGCTCGATGGCTTTGGAGGGGGAACCTATTTTTACCGGCAAGCCTTCAATATAAATCTCGCCCCCCTCAGCCGGATGCATGCCAAACAGGCTCTCCATCACTTCGCTGCGCCCAGCTCCCACCAGCCCAGCAACCCCGAGAATTTCCCCACGCTTAACCGCAAAGGAGATATCGTGGAACCAACCGCTGCGCCGCAACCCGGCCACACGCAACACCTCTTCACCGATATTGTTATTGAACTTGGGGAACATCTGGGTCAGCTCGCGGCCCACCATCATGGTGATCAGCGACTGTTTGGTCAGGTTTTCGGTTTTATCACTGGCGATCGAGGTGCCATCACGGAAAATGCTGACTTCGTCGGTGATGGCAAAGATCTCATCCATTTTGTGGCTGATATAGATAATGCCTTTGCCCTGCTGCTTCAGTTCACGAATGATCGCAAACAGATGCACCACTTCCCCTTCCGTTAATGCCGAGGTCGGCTCATCCATGATCAATACGTCGGCGTTATAAGACACCGCCTTGGCAATCTCGACCATCTGTTGGTTGGCGATGCTCAGCGTGCCCAGTTGGGTTTCCGGGTCTAATTTAATCTTGAGATGCGCCAACAGTTCGCGGGTTTTACGGTTTAATTCCTCGTGGTTTACAAAACCCAGCTTGGCGGGCTCACGCCCCAGCCAGATATTTTCTGCCACCGTCATATGCGGCACCAGGTTCAGTTCCTGGTGGATCATGGAGATGCCCGAATGTAAGGCCGCCTGCGTATCGTTAAACGTCACCGGCTGCCCTTTGACCTTGATGGTGCCGGCATCGGGCCGATAAATACCGATTAAGCACTTCATCAACGTGGATTTACCGGCACCGTTTTCCCCCATTAACGCATGCACGCTGCCCGGTTTGATCTTGAGCGACACGTTATCCAACGCCTTAACGCCCGGGAACTGCTTGCTGATGCCTTCCGCCTCCAGCACATAAGGATACATACTGATAACCTCCGCCGTTATCCTGCCGATCGCTGTGAACGATGCCCCGTACCGTTGGGCAAGGGGCCGGTTGGTCATTACTTTTTATTCTTGTCGGCAAAGTCCTGGTAATTGGCTTTGGTGATCAGTTGGTAAGGGATCATGACGCTGCTTTCAACCTTCTCACCCTTAACCAGTTGAATGGCGGTTTGCACGGCGCCCTCCCCCTGACCTTTAGCATCCTGGAAGATGCTGAGGCTCAAATCTCCCTTCTTGATAAACTCCAGGGCATCTGGCGTACCGTCCACTCCCGCTACCAGCACACCGGTTTTCTTCGCCTGCTTCAGCGCCAGAATGGCACCGATCGCCATTTCATCGTTGTTGGAAGCGATGGCATCAATCTGCTGGCCGGAGAGGATCCAGTCGGTCGTCACATCAACCGCCTCTTTGCGGAAAAACTTGGCGGTTTGCTTATCGATGATATGAATATTCGGATATTGGGCCACCACTTCCTCAACGCCGCGAGTCCGATCACGGGTGGCTTCACTGGAAAGCTCGCCGAGCAGGATCATCACATTGCCCTTGCCGTTCATCAGCTTGGCCAGCTCTTCCATCTGCAGCTTGCCAGCCAGTTTGGAATCTGAACCTACGTAGGCCATACCGGCTGGCAACGTAGCTTCTGGCCGACGGTTGACGAACACCAGTGGAATATGGGCGTTCTCCGCCAGCTTGATCATTGGCTTGACGCCCTGGGTATCCACCGGGTTAAGGATGATGGCGTCGACCCCTTGGCTGACAAAGTTCTCTATCTGCTGGATCTGCTGCGCGATATCGCCTTTGGCATCTTCAAACTGGCCGCTGACGTTACCTTCCTGCTTCATTTTGTTTTGCATGGATTGGCGCAGGATGGTCAGGAAGTTGTCATCAAAGTAGGCCATCGACACGCCGATCTTGATATCTTTGGCTAACACCGAGGCTGGCAGCATGCACATCAGTAGCGAGGTGACGATCAATTTCTTCAGCTTCATGTTCTGTACCCTTTAATTGTTAGAATGAAGAGGCCTGTTGATTTGACGACTAATGAAAAATATTTTTTACATTCAAACAACAACCCGCTCGTTATTATCGTCTTAAAACCCTGTTCCGCGCGGTATCTCATCAGTTAATACTGGTTATGAGATGCTTGGGGATAATTAAAAATAATCATTAAAACAATGCATTGAAATGGACTCCTGATGTGACTGTTAAACATCCCACACAGATATCAAACGTTTATTTCAAAAATTAGACTAGTGAAATTTTTTAACCCAAACAAGCGAAACGTGTGTTTTGGAATGAGCAAATAACAAAAACATGACAGGGATCTAACAAATGGACGTAAAGTGACCGCTGGTCCCCCTCACCCCAGCCCTCTCCCATTGTAAAATCGGGGGATCCCATAAACAGCTGTTTAAGGGAGAGGGAGCGGGTACGGTGTTGTAGGTAAGAACGGAAGTCAGTCTGGAGGTATAAGGCAGAACGCCGTAGTCAACATTCGGTTTCCTCTCCCTTCTGGGAGAGAGTTAGAGTGATGGGGATGTTAGTTTTGTTCTGAGACCAGCACGGCCAGCGTATCCGGCTCCAGGGCGCGGAAGATGTGCGGCCGATCGGCTGGGTAGCAAATATAATCCCCGGCATTCAGCTCGGCAGGCTCTTCCACCAGCCCGACCAAGGCGCGCCCCTGGGTAATGACGATGTGTTCCACCGAGCCTAACGGGTGCGGATGAGAAAGACGGTCGGCTCCCGGCTGGGTCGTCAGCAGATAGATATCTCGCCGTGCGCCAGGCGGACAGGTTGCCAACAGCACCGCCGTATAGTTAGCCACTTCCGACACCACAGCCGCCCCTTCCCCACGCCGGATCACCTGCGTTTTACTCTGCTGCGGCTCCATCAAACGCGCAAAGGGGATATCCAGCGCAACGCAGAGTGCCCACAGCGTTTCGAGGCTCGGATTACCATTCCCCGCTTCCAGTTGAGACAGCGTTGATTTGGCAATTCCTGCCCGGCGGGCAATTTCTGCCAACGAGAGGCCTGTACGCTGGCGTTCGCGCACCAGAGCTTCCGCAATGATATTGATGGGTTGTTTCATAGGCCGCGTAACTCACTTTATAACGAACGATCGTTCGACTTGTAAATCGAGATTGAAGTGTTCATTATAATAGAACAACCGTTCGTTTTGAGAAAGACAGTGAGAAAAATAGTATGGCAAAAAACTTTTTCCCTTCGCTCGATAAGGGCGTGATCAAAGGGATCGCGCTGGTCTGCCTGGCGGACGGCATCGTGGGGATCTCCTATGGTTCGCTGGCGACCGGCCTGGGTTTCGAGCTCTGGGTCCCGCTGATGCTGTCGTTGCTGGTGTTGGCGGGTGCCTCTGAATTTCTGTTTATCGGCATCGTCGCCAGCGGTGGTAGCCCCTTCGCTGCGGCGGCAGCCGGGCTGCTGGTAAATGCACGCCACCTGCCGTTCGGTATGGCAGTGAAAGAGGTGATCGAGCGCAGCCGCTTTAAGTTATTGGGTTGCCATATCATGAATGATGAAAGCGTGGTGTTCGGCATTTCCCAACCGACGTTGGCCAAAAAACGGGCGGCCTACTGGCTCTGTGGGCTGGGGATTGCCGCCTGCTGGCCGTTGGGCGTGTTGATTGGCGGTACCATCGGCAGCTTTATTCCCGATATCAATGCCATCGGGCTGGACGCCGTGTTCCCCACCATTTTGCTGGCCTTGATTGTCGGTTCGCTGAAAAAACTGCGCACCTGTATTTCCGCCTGCTCCGGCACCCTGATTGCCCTGGCTAGCGTGCCCTTGGTACCGATTGGCATGCCAGTGCTGTTTTCACTGTTGGGTTTACTGATCAGAAAGCGAGAAAAATAATGGATAACCAAACACTCATCATCGGCATTCTGCTTCTGGCCAGCGGCACCTTTGCGTTTCGCTTTGCCGGTTTCCTGCTGGGCCGCAGCCTGAGCTTTTCTGATCGGGTTCAGGCCTTGCTCGCCGACTCTGCCACCACGTTGCTGCTCGCCGTAGCGGTGATCGCGACTCTGTTCGAAGGGCAACACTTTGCTGGTTATGCCCGTTTAGGCGGTGTGGCCGTGGGAGCATTATTAGCCTGGCGGAAAACGCCGTTAATCGTGGTGTTGCTGGCTGCGGCGGCAGTGACGGCACTGTTGCGGGTAGCCGGTGTGGCATAACTCACTGCTGGCCGGGTATGATAGCGGCCGGCAGGTATGCTGCCTCACCGTAGATAGGATAGAAATGGAGAAGCTCGCCACATTAGCCGTAGTTGGAATAGTGCTGCTTGCGCCCTGGACAGCGCTACAGGCCGTGACGCCAGTGGGCCCAGGTTTTACCCCTGACCGGCCTGCTTCGCTGTTTGACTGTCAGGCTCCGTTGATCAAGCTGTTAGCCAGCAGCAATCAGGCGCTGATCCGGGCGGAGAAAGTGCCAGCGAACAAGCTGGAAATCAATATTGAACCACGGGCCAACGGCATACAGGCCATTCAACTGTTCGACCGCCGCAAGTCAACCTCACCCGATTCGCCAGGGGCCGGACATCTTGGTTGGGTCATGTACGATCCGCAAACCGGCCAGCTACTGGATAACAGCGCCGACGAACAGCATCCGCTGCAACTCACCTTTAATCCACAGTACGGCAAACAATATCAGCAATGCCTACAGAAGGAGCAGCGCTGCGCGGCCATTTTGGACCAGATGAAATTAGGCCCAATCATTGCCGATTCCCCTAAATATGTGGTGCGTGGTAAAGGACGGGCTTATTTTCACGTTGCCCCCACCGAGCAGTGCGTCAATGAGTCTCAATTTGTGATCCCGGATGACAAAGTGCAAGTGGTGGGTTATGCCGCGCTTGAACCCGTCGAAGGCGAGAACAATGGCTATCTGTTAGTCGGTTATGGCAATGCCTCCGGCTGGATCAACGTTGACCGTCTGGCCCCGCTCGACGAGGTTTGCCACGATGCGCAGGCCAGCGCCGAATCCGCAATAAGCAAAACGGCCTCGCCTACGGCGAGGTTTCTGGTGAAGAACAAGAAACTCTATTTTTACGACTCGCCGGATAAGCTCTGCCAGGATGAGGGTGGGAAATTTGTCGTCAATGGCGATAGCGTGACCGCCATGCACGGGCAGGCTTATAAGGGATTTTTGTTTGTGAGTTATCTTCACCCCAAAACCGGCGATAAAACCACGGGCTGGGTGAAAGCTGATGGTTTGGCTGGGCAATAAATGCAGATCCGATATTGCCTTATCCGCTGATTTTCCAGACGGGCGCAGCATGTTTTCAGCAGACTAAAACCCACCGAGCGGTGGGTTAGAGATCGCTATTGATCAATCAGGCAGCCAGCTCAAATAAATAGAGCGTGTAGTCAACCTTGCTCGCCACATTACCCGGCGTTGCGCGGCCGGTACTGCAGAAGTTTGCGGCAAAGGAGGCATAAACCTCACCATCCATCACCGGGACAAACGCCGAACTGACCAGTTGAGAGTGACTCCCTGCCTGGACAATATCGCCTTGCTGGTTACGCAGTTGGATCTGCACGTTACCCGCTTCCGCCATATTAATCAGGCCGCCGGTGGCAGCATCAACCGTGGCACCCCCCTCAAAAAACACCAAGGCGTGAGTATATTGCTCCGGGATACCTGCAACGCGGATGTTAAATTGGTGTGGCATGGCCCTGTCGCCAGGATTTGCCAGCTGCACTTCGCTTACTGCACCAAGCTGCACGTAACCATTTTGCGTTTCGCTGCCGTTAACGCTGACGGTGAGGCCTGCATTGCGTGGCCGCTGTACAATAATGCCACCCTCTTCAATCCCCATGGTTTGGGCAACGATTTGTCCAGCAAAGTTGATGGTTCCATTGACGGTATTATTCATGGTAAATATCCTTATTCTAATAAGAGAGCAGAGTGGTTATGATGTCCCACCTGATTTAATTCGCAGTGTTTGTTCTGCTTAATTAAAGATTACCCACTTAATGATAAGGATTCCTTCTGTTACCGTTGTGCTGTCAATGGCAGGACGCTGATGCCGACGGATAAATCGCTGGGATTTTTGGTAGATATGATCTTTAACCGTGTGAGGGGCCGAACGCAGCAACTATCCTTCAAACTGGTGCCCCACAACGTTGAACACGAGCTGAAAGCCATCCTGAGTCGAGTTATGCAGCACCGGATCGATATAGTTGTAGAAAATGGCGGCTCCCGAGATAAAAGGCAAGACCCGCCCTTCGTCCGGGAAAGGATCAAACCTGTGAATACATTAGCCACCACATTATGACGTAGTGGTCAGGGAAAAGCGCCGCTCAGTATACCCGAGCACGGGGCAAATCACTCAGCCTGGTGGTATAAGCCGGTGACAGCAGTTCACGCTTCATCGACCACACCTGCTGCGTTCCCTGACCAGCAAACCACAGCTTGGCCCGGCCCGAGTTATTGATGGAGTCCATCACCTTCATTAACTCTTCACTGCCATGCCGAGGCTGATATTCATCGAACATGTCGAGCTGTGCCACACCCTGGCTGAAAAAATCCTGCAGCATCACGCCACCCTTATCGAAGCGATGACCGGGTTGCCAAATGGCATCCAGACAGCGCATCGCGGCGGCAATAATATCGCGGGTGTCTTGCGTTGGCGTATTCAATTTTACGCTGGCCGAATTGCCGTAATAGGCCTCGTGAGTGGCGAACGGGCTGGTTTTGATCCAGGCGCTGACGTGCCGACAATACTGCCGTTCTGCCCTCAGCTTTTCTGCCGCTCGTGTGGCATATAAACAAATCGCCTGATGCATATGTTCATACTCGGTGATGCGCTCACCAAAGCTGCGGCTGCTGATAATCTGCTGCTTGGTTGGCGCAAACTCTTCCAGCTCAAGGCAAGGCTCACCACACAGTTCCCGTACCGTACGTTCGACCACCACACTGAAGCGTTTACGTATCATGGTGGTACTGGCATCAGCCAGTTGCAGCGCACTTTCTATGCCCATCGCGTTCAGCTTTTTTGCTATCCGCCGCCCAATGCCCCAGACTTCCTCTACCGGCACCTTATTCATCAGCTTACGCTGCCGCTCCAGGCTGGAAAGGTCGACCACGCCGTTGGTTTGTTTCACCCATCTTTTGGCGGCAAAATTTGCCAGCTTGGCCAGCGTTTTGGTTTGCGCAATCCCGACCCCGATCTTTAGCCTCGTCTCGCTCCGCACTTTGTCCCGGATCTGCCGCCCAAACAGCTCCAGATTGCCGCAATTAGGCACCGAGGAGAGATCGAGAAAGCTTTCATCGATAGAATAGATCTCAACGCGGGGGACCAACGCTTCCAATGCCGTCATCACCCGAGCTGACATATCGGCATACAGCTCGTAGTTACTGCTAAAAGCGACGCCTCCCGCCCGTTCCAACTGCTGCTTGACCTTGAAATACGGCCCGGTCATCGCCATCCCTAATTTTTTGGCCTCTTGGTTACGGGCCACCACGCAGCCATCATTGTTTGATAACACCACCACCGGGCGGCCACGCAGATCGGGCCGCCACAGCATTTCACAGCTGGCATAAAAGTTGTTCACATCGGCCAGCGCGTACATTACTTCAGCCTCGTAATAGTCGACACCACGACGCCGACGATATCTAAATCTTCAGCGCCATCATGTAGCGGGATTGGCTGGTAGTTGGGGTTCATCGGTTCGAGCTGCACGATTGGCCGCAGACATAACCGCTTTACCGTGAACTCCCCGCCAATGCTGGCGATCACGATATCGCCATGTTCGGCCCCAATGCTGCAATCGACCACCAGCATCGAGCCATCAGTAATGCCCGCCTCCAACATGCTTTCACCGGAGGCGTAGAGAAAATAAGTGGCATTCGGGTGGCTGATGCAATATTCGTTGAGATCGATCCTGGCATGGACGTAGTCCTGCGCCGGGCTTGGGAAACCAGCAGGCACCCGATCGGAAAACAGTGGCAGGTACAATTTCTCTGGGGTTGGTGTTGGAACAAAGTGTTTCATCGGACATGTCTCTATACTGTGTTTTTATACAGTATAGATATGCCGAATGGTGGGAGGAAGAGAGATTTTCACCATGAATGATATGGCTATGATCGGTAAGGAAAGAAAGTTGGCCTCTCTGCCAATACTCATCATCGGCTAAGATAGGGGCCGCCGACATGTAACCATTGATTTATTGGGTAACTATCGTTGAAATAATTACCCAGAGCTGGCCAGTAGCTAGTCAAATACCCCATTGATGACAGAGGCAACAATAGCCGTGCTTAAGGCCACCAGGACTAAATCATTCCCGGCGATACGCCATTCATAGCCAGGATAAGATGGCAGTTGTCCCAGCATTGAAGCAGGCACCATTTTCTTGGCGATCCCTGGCGGCAATGGCTTGCCCCGTGCCAGGTTCTTGGCAATGCCGGGAGGTAAAGATTGATACCCGGTTAATCCATAGTTTACCGCCAGGGGCCGGACACGGTCATAATTGATATTCACGGTAACCAGATCGTCATTACCACCCTTGGCTTTTTTGCCTTTGTCTGAATGGTCTTTGCCTGAATTACCCTTCCCGTGATTGTCTCCATGGTTAGCGGAATTACCATGCCCACCTCCATTACCATTACCATTACCATTCCCTGGATTGGCCATAACGGAGGCTGAGGAAGTGAACACGACCAACGCAAGTGCGAGGGCAGAACAGCGATGCTTGAGCATTTTAACTAACCTCAATGAGGGGGATACCCGATCAATCTAGCCCTCCCCTGACTACCGAGCAATATGGATTCATCTTAGAGTTGGTTTTATGCTAAGTTGATTCATGTGTTGCAGGGCTAACCAGGCGGGCTTTATGAAAATTATTGCAGGTACCCTTTTAGTCATCCTGCTGGCAGGATGCACTTCAGTCAGTGTTTCTGGCTCTGGCGGTAGTTCGGGGCGTTCAACGGCCACTATTGGTATCGGTTCTGGCGTCCGCCTTTGATGCAGGCACTCGCGCAGTCCTTCTGGCTGGTGCGAAGACGTTAACTCAGGTTTTTTCGTAGAGATCGATAATCTCGTACTCTCCGCCGATCACGGGTTTGCATAAAATTTTATAGCCATCGCTATCAAAGCCCGGCGCAGCAATCATTAACTCCCTCGCTTCATCCAGGCTATCTACTGCACCCAACCACAGCCAGTGGTGAATAATATGGTACTGCGCCATATCAGCCCCCTGCTCTCGCAAGGCGATCGGGCCACGCCACGGCCAGCACACCACTCGACTTTGCTCTAGTGCTGAAATCAGACGCTGCTGATGATCGGCCAAACTTTCTTTGCCACAACAAGCACCGGCGCACCGCTTCAGTGCCGAGCGAAAACATGGGCGACCCCGGCTCAACGGTTCAAGTCCTAACAGCCCATAGCACAGCTGATGTTGGTCGGCGATAGACTGCAACGCCTGTAATGCTGCTCGCCGGTTGGCGAACAGCCCAAACAATCCGGCGTGCCGGGCAAAATCAACCTCTTTGGCATAAACCACCGTGGGTTTATCATCACTGAGTTGCAGTGCACACAGCTGCTTGTTGCGGCGCAGGCGTTTATTGAACAGCGGTTGCTGCTGTTTAATCAGTTGCGCTTCCAATAACAAGGCCCCAACTTCACCCGCCGTCCTGATAAAGGTGATACGCCTGGCCTGGCGCAGCATGGCCGCTTCGTCCGGGGTGCGCAAATGTGAAAGCACCCGGCTGCGAAGGTTCACGCTCTTACCGATGTAGAGCGGCATGGTCTTGCTTTCACCGTGGAACAGGTACACCCCAGGTAAAGGGGGCAAGTCTTCCAGCCATTGGCGTAGGTGTTCCGGGTATTGGTAGATAGCTTCTGCTTCAAACTCAAGCCTTGGTGCGGCAGAACGTCTGGTCAATCGTACTCTCCATACTGATTTTTTATACAGTATAGCGGTGTTGGGTGGGGGTTTGAAGGGGATTGTGGTCAATACAGCATCAATGATCGTCCCCCTCACCCTAGCCCTCTCCCTTTACAGATCAGGGACAGTACGTGCTACATGTTAATACAGTTCCAGCCCGCAACTGCGGACTAGCTCCCTCTCCCTGTGGGAACGTTAATGTTACCTAAGATGTGTTCGGGGAGAGGGTTGGCGGTTTTCGCGATGCAGTTAAAAACCGTTATAAATCAGAAAAATAAAAAAAGACCGAGCACGATTCCTTTATGTGTCAGTTTATCAATAAATCATTTAAATTCAATGTGATAACTCCAAAATCCCCCAAAATAAACCTATCAGTACCTTCGTTTTCCATCCTTTAATTTCAGATACCTACCAGATTTCTCGTTTCAATTCGGAAAAAATTCGGCACCAAAAACCGCAAAATTCAACACCTATATCATGACCGGTCACCATTACCATGGCACAACTGCTTGTGGTCTACCATTTGCTAATGCAAAATCGGTCGGAAAATGCACATGCGTAGAGTAACCATTATGGGGCAAACCATTTTCTTCATGAACGAAAACGAGGCTTACCCGGCTCCCGATCGTGACTCAAGTCAATCGTTTGCCGTGTGGCTAGATGAAGAAGGTCAGTATTGGCTGGATGTACATTATCAGAGAGAGTGGCGCCGGGCGATCCTTGAACCACTGAGCAGCTTTGAAGAAGTATTCGAAGCCATAAAAGACTACGATTTCGGGGAGCCACCAAAGAAGAGGTAAATCACAGCTCATCGCAGCGGCTGTTTCTTTTAGGCTTTTCAGGTGATAATATTACTTGTATAAAAATGCTATGAGTATACTTTTAATGACCTCAAACACTATTGGCCAGTTTTTAAATAGGGGTAATAACAACCTCGACTTAATTAGAGTATTATGCGCGTATTTCGTAATCTACTCTCATGCATTTGTCATTTCTCCTGCTATTGGCGAAAATGACATTCTATACAAGTTAACTTTATTGAGTTATGTTTCATTTGGCGGAGTTGCTGTAAAGACATTCTTTTTAATTAGTGGACTACTTGTTACCAATAGCATTTTATCCAATGGCAAAATACTTAATTATATTGGATCTCGTTTTTTCAGAGTGTACCCAGCATATGCCGTTACAATTATCATAACAGCACTGCTAATTGGTCCATGGTTAAGCAACCTTAGCTTTGTTGATTATTTTTCATCAAGAGATGTTTGGCTATACGTTTTGAGAACATTAAAATTGGATGTGCAATACACGCTCCCAGGTGTTTTTGAAAACAATAATATAAATGCTGTAAATGGTTCGCTGTGGACCATACCTATGGAAATAAAAGCATATTTTTATTTGTTACTGATTTATCTTTTCAGTTTGGTTTTTGGTCCATATAAAAAGATATTCATTGGCCTTGTTTCACTGGCTATACTCGTTGAGCCATTTACACCATTCAAAGGCATTCTGATTTCAAAATCAAATGACCCTAGCATATATCTACTTTACCCGTTCTTCTCGATAGGGTGCCTTATTGCAATTTTAAAAGACAAAGCTACAACAAACTCACTACTTATCATTTCTGGTTTATCATTACTTTTGTTCTTTACATGTAATGATGAGAAGCTTAAAACAGCTTTATTTTATTTGTTTTTCACAGTATCACTACTTTACTTTGCATCAATTAGTTTGCTACAAAAATTAAAAATTAAGCATGACATATCTTACGGGATATACCTATGGGCATTTCCTACTCAACAAATTGTCGCATCCATATATTCTAGCTCACCTTATATGAACATATTAATATCAATGCTCATTTCCAGCGCAATAGCGTATTTAAGCTTCAAGACAATAGAAAAACCATCATTGCTTATTAATAAGAGAATGTTTAATTTAAAATCATTACCTACAACCGCTTAATAATAAAGCCGTAAGGGACTACGGCTTAGGGAGCCGCCGAGGCGGCGTTAAGTTAATAGCGCACCATTGGTCGGCTCAGATGTTCCCGGCGTTCTTGCAGTGCCCGTTCCTGAGTGACGGCAGTCAAACGTTTGAGTAAGGGGTATCCGTACGGCCCCCATACCACCGCGATGCATGAAGCAACGTTGATGAGGGTTTCCGACCAGTTCGCTACGTGATAGTCACCAGTCAGCGTGCGGATCGTTACTGATGCGCTGACCACTATCAGCAACCAAGCGAAGACCGTAACCATAGGGCGATACGTTGCCCCGTTTCGGCGACAAGCCATCAGGCGGAAGGCTGTTGCACCGTAAGCAATTGCGTTTATCGTCAGCAGGTATTCATTCACGATCTCCCCCTCACCTGGTTATTTCGTCCAGTGCAGTCGGATCAGAAGATTTGGCGATGAGGTACATCAGAAAGCAAACTGCAACAGCGTCACCCACTAACGCCCCGATTGTGTCCCCTACTTCAATATGTTTTCCCGGCAACACGGAAAGGAAAGCCTCGATCACGTCAGCAAAGAACTCTGCAAAGAACATCCCGGCCAAGAACGAGGAGGCGAACATCCATACTTTTTTAAAGTTGGACAAGTCATTCGAATACAGGACGAAAACCGCCGCCCCATTACCAGAGGTCGGCTCACTCATAATTGCTCCTTTGTTTGCTGGTTTGCTGTATCGCTCAGCAAACGCCGGGCGCTAGATATGAAAAAGCACCGAACTATGCCGGGGCAAAAATTACATCATCACACACCCAAATGAACGGTAATGTGTTTAGGTGTTTTACCACCATTACTGGTACTGGCTTCAGCCTTAATTGAAGCCGCCTGATTAGCTTCAATAACGCCAAACCAGCTATCGCAATCTGACTCAGGTAGGAAAAAGTTCCCGTATGATGGCATCACACTGCCATTGGGGAAAGACGACACTCCTGTCACCGCATTGATACGCCCAGCGTTAGCTTCTACATAAGCCACGGAAACTCCATTAAAAAGAAGCCTATGAGATGCTTTGGCATCCTTTCCTGAAGCTAACGCCATGATTAGTGGAACTGCAATACGGCGACGATATGGAACAGGAGGGATATTGAAGGTGAAAGTGTTATCCAGATAATGAGTTTCAGCTACTTGCATGGTTCTTTCCTCTTTGGTTATTTAACTCTAACTGCTGTTTGGATGAACAGTATCTCAAGAAGAAAGGATTAGTGATATTCGTGACTGTTGTACCATGCACGATACAACTGCTCAGTTTCCTGATCTCCAGAAACGCAAAAACCGCACTATTGGCGGGTTTTAGTCTAAATGCGCTTACATATTACGGCAACGTATACCGAAACGCTGACTCATTGATTCATCAAAGTCAACACGTTTGCACCATTTTCCTGCATTTCCTTTCTTTTTCACGTTTTATAAACGCATCTTGTAACGGTTGCTAGATTTGGTATTTCGCTGCGCAAAGGATTTCTGCTACCTCCCTTCGGCATGCTATATGCGATAGTGCCCGGTAGCTTTCCTTCCCATTTCTACGCACCATAAGCCGTGGTTTTGCTGTAGCGTGATAATGCCGAGCAATAGCCCGATCCGAAGAACCCTACACATAGCGCAGCAGAAGCATGCCAAATGCGCGCCGGTCTATCTCATAAAGAACATCGAGAACACCACAGATCAGCATGCCATCATCGTCATTGCAGATCGGGCAGTCTGGATATTGAACGATGCAGGCAAGCCTGTGCCACAGGCTTTATGGTCAGTTCTGGTATCAGGAAAAACAGCCTGGATGGCTCACAGAATCCTGATAGCTTGACCAAAAAATTTGTAGCGGCCAGGAATCTGGCAGGAATAGTTCTTGAGGATTCGCCGCCAACGTTCCATAAGACCCGAAGCTTGGCCGGGCGACTTTATGAGAAGGAGAAAGGAGTTTGCTATGAAATTGCTTGGGCATAAGTCGGTAAAAATGACGGACAAATACCTTGATACCAGGGGGAAAGAATACGTAATGTTGTAAAAGGCCGAGTATAGAAATTCGAGTCATCCAGGACTTTTCATTATAAATCAAAAAAATAAAATCATTAAAATTCAGATAGATAATCACGAAATCCTCAAAAAACACCTTCCAATACCTTCGTTCGGCTGCCTTTAAAATCATACACCTATGTATATTTTCGGATCTATTCGGGAAAATTTCGGCTGCAAGATCGCAAAAATGTAGGCCTTTTTAGTGACCAGTCACCATTATTTTACGAGTGCAGCAGCGCCCGACCTCAGCCAAATAGCATGCAATTTTATGAACACAGCCAGCCAGCAATATCTCATTGATAAATCTACCCTACTATCAAGATTTATCCTTAAATCTTGCGTATTGCCGAACACCACATCATTGCTGTTGAAATCACCAAAAAGCCAAGATAAGGTTTTGTGGAACCCAATAAAAGGATCCCGGTCATGTTAGAAGAAGAAGCCAATGAAAAAATCACTGCTTACTTTGAGCGGCTAGGCATCGACTTAAAGAGCATCAATTTTGCTCGCGTAGTTTTCCAGTTCAAAGACGGCGATGTTGTGAACTATAGATTCTTGGATGATGACGAGCCAGACCCCACCAACATATTCACACCGCAGCAAAAAAACAGCATCCACTAGGCCGTGTTTGCTGTAGCAGTTGCAGGCACCAATTCCCACAGGCCTCTATACTAAAAATTTGGCGTGGGAATATCACAAATGTGCGGTCGATTTGCCCCGGTACAAACTAGAGCTGATTACTTGGATGTACTGGCCTCCGAGTTGGAAGTAGCCAGCGCTCAAGATAACGTTCCAATCGGTCGGTATATTGCTGCGATTGGTCGGTATCACCTCGATGAGGTAATTCCCCCGGATGATGACGGCTTTGTTATCGTGACCGCAGCCAGCGATTCTGGGTTACTAGACCTCCACGATCGCCGCCCTTCTGTTCTGCCACCGGCCGCCGCACGCGAATGGATGGACCCGGAAACAACCACAGAGCGTACTCACGATCTGGCCACTAAGGCGGACATGCCACCAGATGATTTCGCATGGCATCCGGTGGATAAATCAGTCGGTAACATCAGTAACGACAAAGCCGACCTGATTAGGCCCCTACCTAATCCGTAGGTTTAAGTGAACTTGAGTGTTGGTTTTTTCTCGCTGTAGTTTGTTGATGTTATCGACTAATAAAATAAGAAGATCACATCCTTAAAATCATCTCTGTATTAATAACGCCATCTAATCCAGAATGAACCACAGTTATGCCAACAAAGTTAAAACACCATGTCGGGCTAACTTTGAATTACATAATCTCACTCACCACTATTATTCCTTTTTATCAAAGACCTAATCTTCTCATTAGGGTTTTTAGCGTTAATTTTCGGTAAGATTTTATTTTTATAGAATAAGATCAATGAGGAATGAATGCTTACAAACTCCTCATAATAAAACTCCAATCTGAATAGATCAGCTTTATAATTAAAAACATCTAACATATTAAAATCATAAGTGATCGTGTGCATTGGCTCTGCGTCGATTTTATCACTTAACTTTACTTCATTCGTTTCCTTATGTGATGCTAGCAACTTGAAATCATCTTTTTTAAACAAATCATCAAAGCCATTTAAATCAATTAAATCAATGGCATCAAGGGAATCATTATTAAGCGAGCCGTTCAATAAGCTATTCAAAAAAGAAACCCTATTAAGTCGCCTTAAAAACTTAATTCCTCGACCGAGGGAGACACTATACGATAAAATATTTAATGTATCCTCAGATATAGAGATAGTTATGCTTGAGCCAATAAGCGATTCTTTCAAAATATGACTTAAATCATAGATTGATTGATTTATGATATCGGATAGTCCAATAGATTTTAAATATGGTCGTACATAATTTAAATAAAACTTCTTATCATCAATTGACTCTAGGAAGTTTAGAAATGTCATTTGACTATAATCGGATAGGCAAGAAAGTTTCTTGTAATTAATTTCAACGTCATCTAGCCCGGAAATGTATAATGCAGCGTGATACTCTTGAATTGAACGATGTATATAAGAATAAAATCTATACCCATTCAATGAGATTAAATTTGTACCATCAACTATATCCTCTTTGATATTTTTATACCCTTCTTTTCTATCAAGTGTTTCGCATGTTTCTATGAAAAGCTTTTCCAGCTCATTTTCGTTAAAATCTTGTTTACCTTCTAAAAATGAGATTAAACTGAATAAATTAAAACAATCTTGTAACTCTTTTACATCCAATCCTGACTTTCTTTCGCGGCTAAAGTTTTTTTGCTGGTCGTGACTAAATAGTAATGATCGGAACAACCCGTTATAGAAGTCTCCAATTGTAGCTGGGGTATCTTTCATTGAATAGAAACTCACAATGAAAATATCAACAAGGATAGGATATATCAGAGCTTCTAAGATGAATTTTTTCTTTTTAAGCAGATTAATTAATGCCTTTCTTGTTTCTTCATCTCTAACTGAATTATGGATAATACCAGTAATATCATCGGACGCAAGAGGATTCACGATAAGGTTCTTAAATCCACCTTCTCTATACAACTCTGTGTTTGGCCTTGTCGTAACAATTACCGGACATGTATATCTAAACCACGCACTTTTCAAAACATCTAACGCATGCGCTCTTTCTTTATTTGCTATCTCATCGAAGCCATCAAAGAACAAAACAATATTATTTGACTGTAATAATAAGCTAGCATCTTCTTCTCTTGCTTTTATTCCAAACTCAAGAAGATGATCCATGAATATCTCTATTAACGTAATCCCATTCTTAAAAGAAATATTTCTCAATGTGATGAAGAATGGAAATCTATAACCGCCTTTAATCTCCTCAAGAAATAACTTTCGTAAAACTGTCGTTTTCCCCTGCCCAGCACTACCGCTTATAACCACTATACCTTTATGTTTGATTATTGTTTCGTCAGTTACTAAAATGGTATCTTTTGAGTCTTTAACAGTTACTGTTAGTGGGTAGTAGACATCTTCGAGGCTTACATTACTCCCTCCTTGAGATAAACTCCTAAACGTTAAAACGTTACTTCTGATTTTTGATGCGTATTTATCTCTCACATCATCAATTTTAAAATGCTCTAATATTTTTTTCCCCTCATCCGTTTGAAGCCTCCATTGTTTTTCAATTATACGTTTCATTGATTCTGCAATTATAGTTTGCAATACAACTTTACCAGCGAATAATGCACCTGCTTCGAGCATAATGGCATCCTTATTATTTTTGTAAAAAGTCCATTAAGCATGGTTTAAAAAGATCTTATGGGCTAATTACTATTATTAAACATTAAAATAAAATAACTAGATTAATATTTTGCTACATTTTTCAACAAAATGCAATTCGCAAGATATGATATCTAGCAAGGTTTCTTAGTGGCAGGAGATAACTGTATATCCGCTAACAATTACCGCCCTGGTGGTGCAGTTTTGAGTAAACCTATCCTGCTACCTAAGTTTATACTCAGTACACCCGAGCATGTGGCAGATCGCGAATTCTGGTTGTGTAGGCCGGCGAGAGCAATTCGCGTTTCATAGACCACGCCTGCTGGGCGCCCTGCCCGGCAAACCAAAGCTTTGCTCTGCCTGATTTGTTGATCTGATCGATAACCTTCATCAGGGGTTCACTGTTATGCCGTGGCTGATACTCATCGAATAACCCAAGTTGTGCCACACCCTGGCTAAAAAAATCCTGCAACATCACTCCGCCTTTCTGGTACCTGCGGCCCGATTGCCAGATCACATCCAAGCAACGCATGGAAGCGGTAATAATATCGCGGGTGTCCTGTGTTGGTGTGCTCAGCTTTATGCTAGCCGTGTTGCCGTAATACACCTCATTCAGTGCGAACGGACTGGTTTTTATCCAGGCGGTAACGTGTCGGCAATACTGTCGTTCCTCCCTGAGTTTTTCTGCCGCCCTAGTGGCGTACATGCAAATCGCCTGGTGCATTTGATCGTAATCAGTAATGCGATCGCCAAAAGAGCGTGAGCAAATTATCTGCTGCTTTGTTGGAGCGAACTCTTCAAGTGCCAGGCAGGGTTCACCGCGCAATTCTCTTACAGTCCTTTCGATAACAACGCTGAAATGCTTGCGGATCATCGTGGTGCTTGCATCGGCCAACTGTAGTGCGTTCTCGATACCCATGACGTTGAGTTTTTTTGAGATCCGCCGGCCAATGCCCCAGACTTCAGCCACCGGCACCAATTCCATCAATTTGCGCTGCCTCACTTGGTTAGAGAGATCGACCACTCCACCTGTTTTGCTCCACTTTTTTGCCGCAAAATTGGCAAGCTTCGCCAAGGTTTTTGTTTGGCCAATGCCGACTCCCCCGGTTAGGCCTGTTTCACGTAGCACCCGAGTGCGCACCTGTCGCCCAAATGCCTCAAGTTCGATACAGTTTCGAACGCCGGTTAGATCCATGAAACTCTCATCGATCGAGTAAACCTCAACCCTGGGCGCCATCTCTTCGAGCACAAACATCACTCGTTGGGACATGTCAGCGTACAATTCATAATTAGAGCTAAATGCCACGCCACCGGCCCGTTCAAAGTTCTCTTTGATCTTAAAATATGGCTCCCCCATTTTGAGACCCATGGCTTTTGCTTCTTTGCTGCGGGCAACCACGCAGCCGTCGTTGTTTGATAGGACTACCGTAGGCCTGCCACGCAGATCTGGCCTCCAGAGGGTTTCGCAACTGGTATAGAAACTGTTCACGTCAGCAAGGGCGTACATTATTTCAACCTTGTGATAGTTGACACCACCACCCCGACGATATCTAAATCGTCAGCGCCATCGTGTAGCTGAATGGGCTGATATTTGGGGTTCATCGGTTCGAGCTGAGCGACTGGCCGCAGGCATAGCCGCTTTACGGTGAACTCTCCGCCCACACTGGCGATCACGATGTCACCATGTTCAGCTCCAATGCTGCGATCGACAACAAGCATCGAGCCATCCGTAATGCCAGCCTCCAGCATGCTCTCCCCAGATGCGTAGAGAAAGTAAGTCGCGTTCGGGTGGCTGACGCAATACTCGTTAAGATCGATCCTGGTATGGACGTAGTCCTGCGCTGGGCTTGGGAAGCCAGCTGGCACACGATCGGCAAACAGAGGCAGGTACATTTTTTCTAGTGTTGCTGTTGGAAACAGGATTTTCATAGTCATGACTCTATACTGGTTTTTTATACAGTATAAATGTAGTGAATGGCAGGTGAAAGATGGATTTCTTTCGTGAATGGTATAGGTATGATCGATAAGGAAAGAAAGTTTCGCAAGGGGAGCAATCTTCTGCCACAATAGCTTTCTTTAGCTTAAGTTAGGAGAAGCGCAGCGTATACATTCATTAATTTTAAGGGAGAATGATGAAAAAAAATATTGATTGCTTACCTATTTTTAATACCATACTGATTTCCGTTGTTATTGTATGCATATCAGGTATCACCTTCGCCATATTTAAATATCATATTTCAGGCTTTGGGACTTATGCTGACTTTATTATTGCACTGGCAAATACAATCATGGCTCTAGCTGCTTGTTATGGTGTTAAAAGTGCAAGGGAATGGTTAAAAGAAAGAGAAAAAGAGGAGCGATTCAATAAAAGGCAACGAATAATATCTGATATATTAAAGTTCACTTTCCTGTCATCCAGGACGGTGACCATAATTACAACTCTTGAAGAAAATGTAAACCACATAGAAATTAATTTACTTAGTGATAATGTCATAAAAATGGCAGAAAAACAATTCAGTGACCTTAATTCAGCATGGGATAGGATAATTCTCGAAAAAGAGGCTATGAGAATATTATCTAAAGGTTATTTAGACGAGGATATAAAAGAATACTTTGATTTAGTAAAAATAGATGCAGCCAAAATGACCACATTAGCCGGTAGGTTTTTTGATTTATTGTTATGGCGTTGGGGTGAAAAAGATTTAGAGTATGTTAGAAAAAGCATAATATTACTATCCGCCCAACTTACTGAACATAATGAGGTTGTACAAAAGGCATATACAAAGCTTACAACCTATTGACTTTAAGTATTAGGCCAGTATATTACTGGCCATAAAATTAATTACACATACGTTGTGTAAAACAATAACAAATTCACACTACGAATCATAAAGCTCAAATATAATGGAACTAGCCACAAGACAACAGTAAGAAATAAAAAATTCAGTACACATATCTATCATGCTTATTTTATATTCAATATCGACTCCGTAACTATCAGGTAGTTCGCCTGCATGAACATAATTACAGCGCATCGCATATACTAAAGAAAGTATATCTTTTGACTCAAGGCTGGCAGAACTATTCCCAAGAAGTTTATTAAATCCTCTTGCGAGAAATTTTCTTTGCTCTCCGGACGCACGTTCCGTTAGAACATCAAGATACTTTATGAGATTATCTACTTGCTCATCAGTGTTAATGGCTATATTAGTAAATCCAGTTAAAAAAAACTGTCCAATTACCTCATCAAGATAGAAACCAAGCCATTTGTCATGGATATACTCTTCATTAAAAATAGAAGCATATCCACTAGGATTATAAGAAAAGTCAACATTTAAAAATAAATTATCAGTTCTTATTTTTTCCGCTGCAATACGACCATAAACTGACACTCTTTGTGAGTTTAGCCATTTTTTATTTTTTGACTCTATAGACTCTTCTTTTCCTTTATCAAACCCATACCCTGTTATAACAGGTTTTAGTAGTTCATAACAATACCATATTTCAGAAAGGCGTAATAGCTTATAATGAGCTTCAGAATAAAAATCATTTTTTTGAGGTGGACTTAAAAGCAATGCCAGTTCAAGTCTTTTCGTAAACTCATGCAGAATGAGTTCTTCATCTCCGTCAACGGCATTACGAAAATGATCAAGAATATCAATTGCCGTTGCTCTAATCTGTATATTATCACGCATCCTTATATACCTTCTAGATTACTATTGAATAAAAATCAACCTTTCCACTCTGTGATTGTGAGATAATCGTCTATTACTATAACAAGATGTAAGATTAAAGTCCGATTTTTTGTATAATGGTCAAGTTAGTTATTGGATATCAACTTCAATAATAATCTGTTGCTAGCACTATCCGTTTAACCGGGATTTCCCCCGGCTCCGAAATTACTCCTTGGCTTCTATTTATTCTTCTGTGTTGCCTACTTCTTCACAATGTTTAATTTCTTCGCTGTCCTCTAGGTAGACCGCCTCGTTCATTAGCAACTCTAGCTCCGGATCTAACTCTTGCACTGGATTTTCTACTGCTGACATCTCAACGCGAATATCAATAAATCGGCCTGCAGGGATATCGATCGGCGTACCGTCCGGCATTTCGACAACGATAGGCCTCTTCTTCTTGTCCACTTCACCGCTATCCATGGCTTCGATGTTCCGAGCTGAGTATGGACCTGTGCCGTATGTACGGTGATATGTGCGGATTTCAATGTCGCCGTCGGGAAGCACCTTGGACTCAATCCAAATTAGGGGCCGCTTGTTGTCATCCACAGGGATCTCTATGCCGTTCCCGTGACCGCCCCAGGCTCCGTCACCATTGAAACCGAGAACACCTGTTATACGGTAAGCGCCCGTACCAATACGCTCAGTTATCACCCCCTGGCTCTCGTCATTGAGTTCACATTCGCCGTTACCGAACAACTTGACGATCGGGCTTGCTTTTTTGACAAAACCATTAGCATCAAACGTTGTATTGCCCGTTGTGATGAATTTATAGTCTTTATCATTGCTGTGATATCGATATCCCATTCTCCCATTATTACTGAGGATAATATCTACAGACTGCGCAGGTTGAGAACTTGCCCTGATAATTCTCAAGCCAAATCCCCACGTATTGTTCCCTCTTTGCCGTTTAGCCTGGTTTCCTTTGATGTTCCCCAGATAAAGGAAACATCACTGGCATTTATAGCTCGAACGCGCACTAGATATCGTCCAGCAAAAATATTCTGCACTTCGAACCCCAGGGCCGATGTGCGTGCCGCTGAAACCCAGTTGCTATCGTCACGCCGCCATTCGACTTCATACGCCACAGCATTATCTACAGCATCCCAGTTGGCGCGCATCGTAGTGATTGCGATCCCTTGGTTAATCTGCGTAAAGCTGCTGACCTGAATATTGGTTGGAGGCGCTTGCACGCCTGGCGGAATCACTGATATCGGTCGCTCATCCAGCCGGGCACCAGTATCGATCGCATCGTATTTGTCCGGGCTATGCCAAACAGCAGAAATGGTAAATGTGCCGTCATCATTATCGGTAACGTTTGAAACCCGATACTGCTGAACAGCCAGATCGCCAGCATCAACCGACCATACTGCCTCCGGCTCCGGGCTTGGCTATAAGCCGTGCTGACTGTAACGTTGGCCCCATTGACGACGGCAACAGTACGCGCTTGGGACTTGCCATTCGGCAAATTGACGATCAGCCGGTCACCTTGAGAAACGTCAGCCACGCGATCCAGCTTTATCGTCCTACCGTTAACTGCAGATATGCGACCACCGAGCACCCGTCCGGCCATCATCTGATCAGCTACGCCGATGATCCGCCCAGGCAGAGGGATATAACCATCCAGCCCAGTCGAGAACGATACTGTGCGATCGTTGCTATTCGTGAGCAACGCCCAGCGCCCGCGCCGGTTTGCCTCCGTTTGCCGCGTGCACCCGATCGCTGAAATTTCGGTTTGGTTGACCCCGTAGCGCTGAACCAGCTCATTTTCCATGACCGATTCAACTTCGTCCTGATAATGATTGTCGGGATTCGACCAGCTCACCATGGCGGTTGAGTAACGATTTTTCTGGCTGCCGCCTTGATAGTAAAACTTGCCATCAACCACGTTGGCCCGGGTGTATGTGTAATCAAGATCCCGCGGCATATCAGCCAACACGCAAACCTGATTATTAGCCCAGTACGTCATGCCACGGAAAATAGAAGCCAGATCCCGCAGTACCGTGAATGCCTCATTTTGCGACTGAATATAGATGTCACAAACAAATCGCGGCTCGGTTCCGCTGCCGCCGCGCCCGTCAGGCACCCGCTGATCACAATGCTGCGCAATGCGATATAACTCCACCTCATCAACCTGAGTTGCGTCCAACCGATCGCCAAGTCCGAACCGCTTACTCAACAAAATGTCGTAAAACACCCAGGCTGGATTGTTTGAGTAGGCCCACTTGAAACTGCCATCCCATGTGCCGTTGTATGTCCTCGTCTCCGGGTTATAAGTCGTTGGCACGCGGATAATGCGCCCTTTAGGCTTGCAGCTGATACGGGGGATGCTCGGGAATTGCTTCGCATCGAGCGATACAAATAGCAAGGCAGTATTGGGATAGCGTAGTTTGGCGTCGATCACTTCCGTGATGGCCATGACCTTCATCTGATCCGCCACTTTGTCAGTGGTCGAGTCAGGAGTGATCCTGCGCAGTCGAATTTGCCAACCGGTAGTGGCCGCAGGCAGATTCACACGATGGCTACGTTCATATAACGAAGTGGTTTTATCGTTTATCACACCATTCAGAACGGTTTGATATGCACCGCCGTCAGTAGATAGATCGATAGCATAATCAACCCGCGTACCTACACGATCACCGTTATCCTCCTGCTTAACCAGGCTTTGCCACTCAACGCGAACCCTTGCCGCTGATAATTGGGTGTTGCTGATCGCTCTCACCCATGGTTGCGCTGCCTTTAGAACGACACCTACAGAAATCTCATTTTCTGCCCCTGGCACACCCTGGATATAGCTTTGCATCTGTGTACCAGGGCGAAAATCCCATTCAAAACCGGGATAGTTTAGGGTTCCATCTGGCGACATTACCGGCGTGCCATCGAGAAATATGTTTTGCGCATCCAGTCCCCCCGCAAACTCGCCCTCTCCCAGCGCCAAGAGCAACTTGGCTTTTGCCGTGGATTGGACGCTATCGGGTGACTCTACCGGCACGTGCGGTTGACTGGGGCCTTTTCGGCCTTGGATAACTTCGGTCATGTTTTTTTCCATGAAAAAGGCCCGCCAAGGCGAGCCAGTTTTAACCCAGAAAAGTTACTGCTGTTCTTCGGCGTAGATCCCTGCTGATATAATCGCACCTCCGATCTCTCTTTCCCCGTAAAGCACACCTACAGGATTGCCCTGGACTGTCGAGTTGACCGGCCCACCAAAGGCGTAAGAGGGTTTGTTATCGGCCTCCTGGCCGACCGAAAGACCGCCGGGTTGCGGGGATAGCATTTGTACCACGCCCCCCATCAGCATTGATGCGCCGACCATCATCAGGTATGGGGATATTGGGGCCAAAAATGGTATAAATGACGCGGCTATAAGGGCTGCACCGAGGATGGTCTGGAACATCCCCCCGCGCTTGCTACCTATGATGACAGGAATGATCCTTATATCATCTACGCCTTTCGTCATGTCGACCTCTTCCTCGCTGACGTTCTTACTCCCAACGAAAACAGCAAAAGTTAGCCCCCGTAGCTGCGCCTCGTTCATGAAGCGCTCAAAACCGGGAAATTGTCCTTTGAGTGCTCTAATTGCGTGAGGAATATCGCGGGCGCGGTAGTGAAATTCTTTGACGAATTTTTTACCAAGAATGCCGCCAAGCTTTATTTTTCTGATTGGCTCATGATTTTCATTCATACTTCCATCCAAAGACAACTGTCAAGTTTATCAGTCGATACACGCCCTGTTCCTAAAAAAAGAGTGACAGTCTTTACCATCAATCCATTTCATAACAATTTGGATGTTTGCATTTATAAAATGGATGAGTGTCCTAAACAGGTAAAGATCAGCCTATCTAAAGAGGAAGACTAGCCCTTCTGTGCTCCTCCTTTATAAACTCAATATTACTCTTACGCATATCAACATTCTTTCGGCAATTATCAAACGAGTCCTGAATTTCTTTGAAATCATTTGCCATACTGACACCGATCTTTGGTTCTAAAGTGGTGACTGACAGAGAAACGTCCTCTATACAATTTATTTGTTGCTTCACGACTTTTAGAAACATAAACTCCATACCGTAAATAGTAAATGGCACACCCAGAAGTGCACTTAAAACCCAGCCGACGACCCTACCTTTGAACCCCATAGTAACTCCAGAAAATGAATACCTTAACGTGTTTTATCATTTAAAAAGAGAAAAGGGAGGAAAAATTACTATGCTTTACAGTTCGCTATGAAGAAGTCTTTGTGTCTAACTATCTTTATAGTTCTTTCTTGAAGATATCCGCCATACGGCACCCGCTGGCTTAACTGTCCATACATGTGGTGAAGTAGCATGTTCCCTTCCAACAGGATCCCCGCATGATTCGGCACCGCAGCCGATACCTGCATGATGACCATGTCGCCTGGTTGTGTCGGGCCGTAGAACTCACGAAAACCGCATTCATACCAGTTTTCCATATACCGGCTTTCGCCTTCCTCCCACCAGTGGCGGTCAATACTGTAATTCGGAAGGGATATGCCGTGCTGCTGCCGGTAATAATCCATGATTAGCGACCAGCAATCAGCGTGACCAAGAACAAACTGGCGGCCTTCAAGCGGCCGGTCGCCGCGTGGGTGAATGGTTCTGATGTCGCCTTCTGGCCATGAGGCGATCACCCACGGCAATTCCGTAATGTCGCATTGCAGCATGTCCAGTTCGCTCGGCTGTGTTGTGGCCCCGTCACCGGTATGGCTATGCACGATAGCAACAATATTGCCCCAGTCTTCCGCGCTGCTGTAGTCAACCGGATCCAGTTCAAAATGCTCGACTGGTTTTTGCGAGAGGTTATTGCACGGGAAATAGCGCTCCACCCGTCCTTTCTGGGCGATAAGCCCGCAGCATTCCGCCGGATACACTCCCTCGGCGTGCGCCATGATCGCTTGGATAGTTTTCTGTCGCATGCTACCTCCGCACCAGCGCTGAACCCGGGAACCCGCCAAAATCAAGTTCGTTATTTTCGCCAAACCGTTTTTTGCAATCCGTCAGCAACCCAGAGCATTCATCTTTACTGGGATCCTCAACTCGGTTGCCTTTCTTGTCGAACCAACCACCTTGTCCCGCGTAGGCGCAACCGTCGCCGGTTTTATACTGGCCGCGCATGCACCATGTGCAAAGTGCAGTTATCTGCCGCGTTGGGATTCGCCGCCCTTGCAATGACATCGGATCGGACAACGTAAACTCAATTGTCTCGTTGTCTTCAGCGCTTTTGCTGTCGATGTAATAAACCTGGTTGAACACTTGAGAGGGATCAGCTTTGGCATTTCCGCCAGCGAAATTACGTGCATCGAGGTAATGCACAAAGGTGTCATGGATCGTTACTTTTGCCTGTAGCATGTCATCAAACCGCAGGCAGAGAGCCGTAATCAGGCCGTCCAGGTTCCCAACGGTTAATTTTGGCGTCGCGCTGGCTCCATCACTGGACGAGGACAGGCCATTAATCTCATAAGCGTAAGCGCCGTATTCCTTTCCCTGCCACCAGATACTCTTGGGTTTAAGCTTTGCTTCATTGCCGCCAGCGGCATCGATCTCCGTCGGGGTGTGAGGGATGGTTTCACTATGGAAGCGAAGAACGTCAGCACCAAATTTTGTCCCATCCACCTCGATCAACCTAATGCGGTTTCCGGGCTCCAGCTTTTGAACGTCGTTAGTAATTGCCACTCGACCTCCTACGGTGCGAATGTCTGCTCAAATGTCACAACCACGGTAATCACCGTGCCGCCTACAGGGATTGATCGTATAGAGTCAGCCACCACTCGATATAGCCCCTTGACGCCGAGCGGTGGCACCCAGGCGAATGACTTCGTGGTGTGCGAGCGGACAAAGTCGAGCAGCGGACTCATCTCGGCCTTTTGGCCGGTGAATGATAAGGGCCACGTCTGGGCTTCAGGGTGAAGGCCGTCACCGGCAACCTGTTTGTAGCTATCGCCAAATTGCGCGGTACGCACCCGCTGGTTATAGCTACCCTCTGGCTGGCCCTGTGTGCGCCAAGTAAAAGCATCTATTGCCATGTTTTCTCCAGGCATAAAAAAACCCACCGAAGTGGGTTGGTTAATGTTGTTTCTCGTTAGACGCGCCGCTTGACTATGGGGTAGATACACTAGCCAGATAGCAAAAACCCAACACTTCATGGGTGTGTAACTGGCGCCTGAATGTAATTACCCCCTAACTATAGCGCTGGTTTAATGCAGCTCTTTTGCTGAGCCTTCTCGCGTCAACCGAATGTTTTTATTGCCATATTGTATCTAGACATAAAAAACCAGAGCGGGTACTTGATGGATTTTTTGCATAAAAAAACCCACATATAAGAGTGGGTTGTAAAAGTGGTGCCTTAGGTTAGCGGGCTGCCTGTACTTACTGAATTTACAACTAATCCTAACAAAAACACGAAAAACATTTCAAACATTGTTGCAACTGCTAGATACGAATTTTTATTCATTTGAGCCCCTTTATTTTCTGAGATGATAGTTGGAAGAGTATTTTTGATATACCCAAACACAAAAATTACAACCAGAATCAGAGGTAAAACCAGCAAGGTCGGAGTTGAACCGACGCCCACCAACGCTAACCTAAAGCTGAGGAGATTATAACACCTCTGGAAAAAATATCAACAAATATATTGCATCGAGATTTGTTTTGTGTATTAGAAATGCTCTAAAGGCATTATGCGCCTTGGAGCCCCCCTTCCAAAGCGCTTTGACTGTAACCAATGGAACCACTTGAAGGTAATGCGTAAGGATGCGCTTTACGTATAATGCCGCCAGAAGTTGGCGGCATCACTGGTTACTTCTTTATGATTTTAAGCATTCCTTCAAGTTCCGCCCCAAAGGTTTCCCTGAGGCTTGCCGGGAGACCAGTCTTGAGCTTACGAATCACAGGCCCATGCGTCACCATTATGGAAAGGGCCGAGTTCTTCGGCATTTCATTATGTAGCTGATTAGCAAAGGCTTTAATGCTATCATAATTAAGAGCAACGTCACCATCCTGGTCTTTTGTAACAAAGTCGCTAGCAGCAAGAGTTTTCACTCCCTCGGCAGCACCTCCAGCTTTTAAGGAACCAACATCACTCCCGCAATGCTTACACTTAATCGCCTCGGGGTTAATCGATTCGGCGCAAAACGGACACTTGACCGTCGCAGTCGAACGCTTACCAAAAATCGCCATCAGCAACCCGCAAAGGGTGATAAACGCACCGAATACAATATGATTTTGCTTTGAAGCCATTAGGCCAATATTATTCACGCGAGTGGTGCCGTAGCCGGTGGATACACTGGTGTCCAAATTAAACGCCACCAATAACCAAATAACACCAACCACTAAAGCAACATAACCTAGAGTTTTCATTGGGGAAATTCCTTTTTGAAGCAAGTTGCAACATCCTATCACCACTTGCAGAGGATGTGCAGGCAGTCCATTACTAATACTTACCTATGATTCTGCGCATACCAAATCTGGCCGCCAGGCCGAAGCTCTCTCGCAATCCCCTCCCTAACTGATGTGTCGATCACCTGCTGATAAGCCTTGGCTACAGCGTCACCGTTTCCTGATCGGTCCTGTTGCTGCCCTTGCTGATTCACAGTTATCGGGGCGTTGATCGTTAACTGAGCTCCTTCCGAACCACATAATCCGTGCATCGGCGCGGAATCAGCAAGGGTGTTTCCGACGAATCCCCCGGTGGCATAACCTCGCATCATTGCATACAGATTATCAACGCCAATACGCTGCGTGGCCTCTTTGGTCATCACGAACTCGCCACGATGCACAACACCAGCAGGTTCGTACTTACCGCCATCGCCGGTATAGCCACCTGTATCATATTTTCCGGTTGATATGTTTTTTGGCGGCATTGCGACTGTTTGCCCGTTAGCAACAGTGCCACCAGTTTGACCAATCCAACCCATCATTGCCTGCACCGCATAGGCCACCAATAACTTATTGATGATATCGATGATCATTTTCAGGATTGATGTCGTGAAATCCTTGAATGATGCCTTGCCGGTAGTTACCAAGCTGGTCAGCATATCCGAGACGCCAGAAAGCGCCGCACCGGCAACACTCGAAATTGACGCATAGACGTTTGTCGCCGAATCCAGGTAATCGTTCCACCCTTTCTGCGCACCCGCCTTCCAATTACTCCGCAAAGCATCCTCTTCCGCGTAGTAGTCCTTTAACGCTTTGACCTGGTCTTGATATCCCTGATCTTTCAGATCGCCTCCTTGCGCACGCCATCCTTGGCGCAACTGAGCGTAGGAGTTCTCCCTTTGCCCCATTCGGCTACTTAAGCCCGCACTGTCCCTCAGTGCCTGCCGCTTTTCACTCATCTGGATGACATACTTGGTAGATGCGTCTTGCAGCTTGTTCAGGCGCTCTTGCTGGGCAACCTCATCGCCTACAATCGCCAGTTTGTCCTTGCTGGCCAAAATCGCATCTTTGCTTGCCAGTAGCGATTTTTCTTTCGCGGATAACTGGCGCTCTTCAGCGGCCTTTTCCAGAACAATGAAGTTCGCCTGGGCTTTCCATAAATCCTTGCGTTGCTGGCTAATTTTGTCGTTCAAATCGACATGTTGGCGCAACACCACTAACTGAGACTTGAGCGCTAAAAGGTCGGCTTGGGCTGAATCCTCGGCACTATCCCCGGACGAAGGAACAAATTTTGGCCCTTTTGGAGTTTTCGGATCTTTGAACTGGTTGTTTATATTGGCCAGGCGCTTCTGGTAATCAGCATCAGACATACCCAAATTATTTTTGGGATCAGCTGCAGCAGCTTGGTTCATGCGAATACGCTGCCGATTCAGCTCATTGATCGCCCTCTCACGCTTCTCAGAGTTTTTCAGTCCCTGATTTAACCCTTGCTGCAGGTCGATGGCATCTTTAAGGTTTTGGTTGTGCTGCGCCTGCGCTTCGCTTGCGGTTTTATCTGCTATGACCTGCATATCAGACAAAAGTGTCTGGGCGCTAACCTGCGCATTGAGAACACTCAGTTCAGCCCGCCACTTATCCAGCTTTCCATTCTTCTGGTTATAGCCGGTCCGTTCTGAGTTATCGACTTGCGCCTGAATACTGTCACGACGAGAGATGAGAGATTTAAGCGCTTCCCCCTGCGTTGGCTCCCTGCCAATCCCCTCAATGGCATCCCACATGCCTTTGGCCATGTCCTTAAGGCCTTCCATGATGCTGGATACCGTGCCGAGAGACTCTTTCATCCTGTCCGCAGCCCGATCCATTCCATCAACGGCTGCCTGATTGGCGGCGGCCAAGGCTTCCGTATACTTCCCTTCCTCCTGCAAAGCAGCAATGTGCTGATATTGAACAGCCGTCAGAAAGTGATATTTCTCATTAAGGGCGAGGATCCCTTTGCTTGGGTCGTTCGCAATGGAAACAAAATCCTTTGCTAACTCATCAAGCGCGACACCGGATTTATCCGCAAAGTTGGAAATCGTTACGGTCAACTTGTCGAAGTTGGCCCCCGCAGACATACCGGCATCAATCAAGCTTTTGAGAGCCTCAGATGCTTCCGCGTAAGTAAGACCGGAGTCATGGGCAGCCGCAATAGTCTTCGACAAAGAACTGGCAGTTAGCCCTGAATAGCTGTTTGTCATTGCCAGCGATTTACGTAGCTGCTCTGCTCGATCTGCAGCCTTGTAAAAATGATACGCAACCAATGCACCTGCCCCCGCAAGTCCTATCATTCCCAGCCTTGCAGGGGTCAGAATGCTGGCAAGACCGCGAGCATTTTGGGCGTTATCAGCGAGGGAGTTTGCACTTTCAGAAAGGGAATCGTTAGATTCATCCGTGGCCCCTTTCATGCCAAGCAATTCTTCCTTGATGTATCGGAAGATCCCGCCTAATCCACCGAATGAGTCACTAATCTGTCCGCCCTGTTGAAACAAAACCAGCCACAGTGGCATCCCACCAGCTATAGAGGTGAAGATATCAGTGAATTGCGCAGGTAGCATCCTTAGCGCCTGCCGGTATTGCCTAGCGGAGATCGTGCCTACCTTCCATTGATTATCTTGCTCACGCAGTTTGGCAATAAGCGGAGCTGACTCTGCCGTTACCCCCAGCTTTGCCGCTTTTAGCTCCAGTAACTGGGTACGCGTTTTACCGATGGCGCTTACTTGATCTTGGAACGAATCAATAAAGGATTTACGCGTTGATTCAGCGCGCCGGGTTTCTAAAGCCTGAGATCGCTCTGCGGCTTCCTGCTCTTTGAGGGCTTCTTTCAACCCCCTTGAGGCGATCGCCGCAGCTCGTTTCTGTTCGGCTTCACGCCGGGTGGCTTCCTCCTGCTGGCGCATCGCGGCAATTAGTGGCGCGGCCTCCTGAGCGATCCCAAGCTGCGCAGCTCGATATGCAGCAACTTCTGATGCAGACGCCTTATAAAGCGTGGTCTGCTCGCGGAGTTTTGATAATAATGCGTCCTTGGCGGCAGTAGACGCTCGCTCCTGCTGCGCGGCGGCGGCGGCGGCTTTCCCTTCCTCCGTTCTGGCTGTGGCTGCCCGCTCCAGTTGAACGCGGGTCTGCTGGATAGTGCGCGAAGCCTCGGCAAAGGATTCTGGATCAATAATCCCTTTTGCGTTGAATTTCGATAACTGGCTTTCCATGTTATCAAGCCGTTCGAATGCCGCTGTAACCGGGTTAATCTGCGTCAGTAAATCTCGCAATTCTTGCCGTTGCTGCGCTGTCGCCTGAGCATTGCCCTTCGCTTCTGATTGGGCTTTATTTAGGCTAGCAGCGTATTCAGCAACACGGCGATGGGTATCTTCAATTTCTTGCGCGATTTCCTTTGATACCTTCGCCGTATTTTTGCCGGACGCGTTGAAACCATCCGCAACACCAGCCGCCACGGTAGCTTTTTGCTGGAACTTATCCAGCTCATTGTTACCCCGCTGCAAATCGCCGGTATCGACGCGCAGGGAAAGTGATGCAATGTCACCCATGCTTTTCTCCAGGCGTAAAAAAACCACCCGAAGGTGGTTATAGGCAGGATTTTATCCCTTCTGTTCGTATCTTTACTCCTCGCCATGGATCCATTGAACCTCTCAGCGAGTAGAAATCAATCTTGGTTACGTCGCCATCACTGTAAACATCTGCATTATCTACCCCTGAAAGAACGCTGTAGTACTTTCCTGTTTTCTGTGATGAAACATCGTACCCAACCAAGGTGCGTTGCCAGGCAACCAAGATACACTCCTGAGTATCCTGAACCCCTTTATTTGTCGTAAAAGTCGCAACAATCTCTTGATCTTCTCTATAAGTGTAGGGGTTGACGCACCCCGTGAGAATGATCACCCCAAACGTCAGAAGTAGCCTTTTCATGTCCCTATCCCTTTAATATTTTGGGCTAAAGAGTAACAGGATCTCGTTGCTAACAAAACCGACAAGTAGACGACAGATGAGGTGAAAATAATGCTATATCATTGTAAATATTAGCTTTCCTATAATACTCATCCCCCCTTCATTTTTTATGAATAACCGAAAGCGCCATCGCTTCCATCACCCGGATATCTGTAAGAGCAGTTGCCTCATCCTCTACGCCGTGCAGCTTCATGACCCAGGGCAAGCAGTTGTAATCCAAACCAGTGACGCCACTCATGCCCGTGCGCCACTGTGTGGCCATAGCGCGGAACACTTCAAAAGACGGCCACACATCGGGCAGGATTTCCACTGGGTCAGAATCTATATCGTCCAGAGTCAACCCGAACGCGGCCAGTTCTTCCGGTGAGGGTTCAGGCGTATAGAATGCCGAGGCAACCGCTGTTAGTTTTTTTCACGCAACGCCATCAGCTCACGGGTATATGCCAACGCGATCGAGTCAAAGGCGCGTGGGTAGTTCTCCAATAACACCAAGACGTTTTCTTTCGTGAATTTTTCCGGCATCGCCCAGCCTTCAGCAATTTCACAGATAAATGACACCATCGGCGCATTGCTGTGCTTGCCTGCTTCACCCAGTTTTTCAGACTCTTCACGCAAGTTTTTTTCCAACACTTCCAGATCGGCACGAGTTTTATGCTTGAACGTGAATGTCAGAACGCCATCCTCGGCCCCGGCACGGGGAATGGTCACATCAATTTTAAAAGTTGGGTTAGGGATAAGAGTAAATTTCATGTCGACACCTGTGATTAGTGGGGCGCAGTTCCCGCCCCAGTGAATTATTTGTCTTTGTAGAACGTCATGGTGCGGGACTGCACGGCGAGTGAAACCTGCACCGTTTCAACCGCGTTCACTGCGGTAGCCGGCTGCGGATCGAATGAAGAAATAGCGGACCAATAACGGGTTTCTTTCGCCTTTGGCACATACATGTAAAACGGCAACGTATCGCCCGAACGATCGCCAGCAAGCAGCACGCTGTAGATAGGCAGAGTGGAATCATGCGCAAAGGTGAACGTCTGTGTTTTCGCCGCTCGGAATGTGGCCAGATTGCGCTGGCGGTCATCCTCCAGGAATTGAATCTGCACATACTGCTGATCACCACCTGATGCGGCTACCTCAGTAATTTGCGGGATCTGCGTCCATTCAGTAACTTTCGTCAATGAGCCAGCGCCAGCACCCGCTGGAAAAAAGCTAACGTCAGAGGTATCAAGTGATCCGATAGTGACGGCGGTTGTTGTAGCCGTAGTGACCTTGGCAACCAGATTATCGATAAGCCCCCACCCTGATTTGATTAATACAATGTCACCAGCGGCCAACGTGCTGCCAGCGACCGTGAATACAGCCCCTTTTGCGTTGCTGACAGCCGATGTCGGCAACGCGGCGGCCATTTTGGAGCCAGCAAATACAACGGCCCCATTTGGTAATGCAAATCCCATAGTGGATTCTCCAATTTTTAGATAAGATTAAACCGCCGCAACGGTCGGTAAATTTGTATGTTCGTTTTAAATAATGCTATATGTTACTTATTTAAAAGGGTTTTTTATGGATAATAAAATCTACTTAAATGTTCCTTACAGTGAAAAGGATGAAGCAAAAAGCAAAGGAGCACGCTGGGATCCAAACGAAAAAAAGTGGTTTATTACTAATACCCATAATCAACTACCATTCTCAAGTTGGCTTGAAACCAAAGTTGAGAACACATCTGGCAGAAAACTCTATCCACCAATTTATTTGGTTCAATCTTTCGAACCTTGCTGGCGCTGCAGGCATTTCAGTCGTGTCTATTGCCTCGCTGATTCCAAGTTGAATTGTTTCTCTTATGTAGAACGAATCGGTGAAGATTTACTTTACGTTCTTGGCCCAAATGCTCCACGGTTCACATTGGATTATTCAAAACAGACAAATTCCAAGTACTTCATGAATCACTGTGAAAAATGTAATGCAAAGATGGGGGATTTTTTCATGCATTGTGAACCGGGCGGAGCTTTCTTTCCTGTTGATGAGGTAGAAGCGAAGAATGTCATTACTTATGAATTAAAAAGCATAACCTCTCCTGTTTTAATTGATGGAAAAAAAGGCTTTGTTTTACCCAGTTTGATTTATCGATTGGCTAAAAAGTCAATTATTTATTAACTGCCCTCGGTAGTTCATGCTAATTGGGAGCGAATACCGGGTTTCTGATGATATACCCCGGTAAATGGTCGGCGGGGTGTGTATGTAACAGGTTAACGGTCCTTCGGTCAGCATCATCCCCAAGGGGAACAATGCTTAGCGCTGGTGACAGGTCAACGGCGCGAGGATGTAGCGTTAATGCGTTTCGATCATGTCGTAGACGGACGTTTACAGATAAATCAGGGGAAAACTGGGGCTATGATTTCGTTACCCTTGGATCTGGAATTACGAGCAGTAAAGCTAAAGTTGGGGGCGGTAATTGATCGCTGCCGGCAGGCAAGCACCACAGATTTCATGATCAGCGCTGGTATCAGGAAAAACAGTCCAGACGGATCGCTTAATCCTGACAGCTTAACCAAAAAATTTGTTACGGCAAGGAAAGATGCGGGGATTACTTTGGAGGATAGCCCGCCCACATTCCACGAAATCCGGAGCCTGGCAGGAAGGTTATATGAGAGGGAGAAAGGGAAGGAGTTTGCCATGAAGTTACTGGGGCATAAATCGGAAAAAATGACCAATAAATACCTGGATACGAGGGGTAAAGAATACGTGATGCTATAAAAGACCGAGTATCAGTTTTCGGACAATTTTCGGACATTTTCGCACAGCGTCGTGCAAAGCATTGAAATTAAAGTAAAATAAAAAAAGACCGAGTACGATTCCTGTTCCCGCCACTAATTAAAAAACAACTTAAATATCATTAGGTTAAAGAACAAACGGGCTATTACTCGCTCCATAAAACATGCCAAAACACGTCAAAATAATCAAACACATATCATTTTTTTCGGGATGGCTCGGAAAAATTTCGGATGGTTTTTAAAAAAAACAGCCCTATCATAAAAATCGTTCGACAATCACCGTACGAGTATCGTTATTCTCTCCCTCGAACCAAAGCTGCAGCATCTCGACATACCCCTTTATGAAGTGTGTTCCCTACAGCCCTACGTTTCGACTCCAACGCATTCACGATAGACATTCTGTCGACAAGTTGACCAGCATGCACAAGTTCAACAACCACCGCTCCAATTTCTGCGGCTATCATCCCGCATCTTTCCTCATCCAGTTCCATAGATACCTCCGGTTATTTTTCACCCAGATTAGCATGGTGGTATCTGGCTGGATAGTTTGCCGGAATTTTTCCCGGCGTTGTAAATCACTCCTTGCTTTCTTCGATAGTTACAGGCGTTTCACCTAGCGCCTATTCTTTAAAACCTTCCTACTCGAAAAGTTTTCCGCCAAAAAGTTTTCCGCTTTGCAAAAATCCATATTGAACAAAGGATAATTTATCTGTACAAATAAACAGTTAAATCGTGGAGGTCTAAACCATGCTGCATATTGAAGTGACTATCGATAAGAAAAAGAAGTTGCCGGCAGGTGCTGCGTCTGCCCTGGCTATTGAACTGAACGATAGCACGCCTGCAGCGTGAGCTCGTCTGCTGCGCAGACGAAGTACTTTCCACCCTCTTAGACGTATTTTATACTCCCTTTCATGTACATACCGCGACCGACAAAGCTCCTGTTCCAGCACGATGACGGCTGGGACCGCTTCCTCGAGAAGAATGGCCATCAGCTCTCCGACTGGACCAAGCTTTCCGTCGAGCGCATGCTCGCCTGCGGCACTTGCGCCATGGGCGTCAAAAAATATTGCTGCAGCGCCGATCACTGCTCGCATTCACGTCTTATTTGCCAAACCTGCAAGACCAAAGCTTGCAGCAGCTGCGGCCTCAAGGGCACCGAGCAGTGGATTGCCGAGCAGCAGCACATCCTGCCCGACTGCGACTGGCAACATATCACCTTCACCATGCCCCACCTGCTGTGGCCATTCTTCAACAACAACTGGCCACTACTCAACGACCTGTTTCGCTGCGCCACCCGCGCGATGCTCAGGCACGCGCGCAAGCTGGGCATCGAGGTCGGCATCTTCTGCGCGCTGCACACCTACGGCCGCCAGCTCAATCAGCATCCACGTCTCCATTACCCGCGGGGGTCTCGATACCAAGCACGGTGTCTGGCGCGACCTGTTTTTCAAAAAACAGCAGGTCGAAGAAATCTGGCGCGGCGCCGTCATCCGCCTGCTGCGCGCCAGCTACGACCGCGTCAATCCCGGCAAGTTGCCCAATCTCGGCCATATCCGCGATGTGAAGCAGTGGAAACGCTACCTGCAGGCGCAATATCAGCGCCACTGGAAGGTCCACTTCGCCAAAAAAACCCGCGGTGCCTGGCGCAGCGTCAAATACTTGGGCCGCTATCTGAAACGTCCGCCGGTGGCTGCTTCGCAGCTCCGTCATTACCGCGGCGGCTCGGTGGTGCACCAGTACTACGACCACAACACGCAACAGCATAAACGCCAGAAACTGAGCCAGGAGGAGATGCTATGGCGTTACGTCAGCCACATCCCGTCCCGACACTTTAAAATGGTGCGTTACTACGGTTTCCTGGCCAACCGCAAACGCGGCACGCTGCTGCCGAAGGTCTACGACGCGTTGGAGATGACGCCGCGCGAGAAACCGCAGAAGCCGGGGTACGCGGTGCTGATGAAAGCGTTCCTGGGCACCGACCCGTATCAATGCATCCTGTGTAAAAGTCCTCTGCTGTTTGCCGGCGCCGTAGCGGGCGAACATGCGACAAAAATGCTTTCTGACAGGCTGCAGAATATGGCCAAAAACCGATGGCTTCGCACAGCATCTGCGGGATAAATGTGCCTGAAAAATGGGTTTTAGCTTAAAAGTACAGCAAATAAGAGATTTTCACGACCTATCTCACAGAAAGCCTTGCCCCCGAGGGCTCTTTCTCTTCCTGATTCATGGTTAGGAATCTAAAACAGGGTCGATTGAGATTCCTAACCATGAACAAGCGCCTACAGCGTAAGTTTCCTGACGTAGTGGCAACCGTTCGGCTGGGTGGCATGGATGGGCTATCAGTGGGCAGGGCAACACCGGCTGACCGTGAAGCGATCGAGGAAATATTGCAGGAGACATGGGAAAGTGCTGAAGATTGGTTCCAGTCAGAATGAATCCTATCAGCAGCACCATCATTGAAGGGGTACGGATTTACTACCCTACGGTAGCAGAGCCAATGCCAGCACCGGATCCGGAGCTAGCATCACTATTCGGCCTGCAGGTGATTGGTATTGGCTATACGCTTACCGTGACGGGGATTGGCAACTGGCTTGCGGGCAGCCGCTGCCTACCTCATCCGCCGTCATCATTGCGGCTGTTCGCTATCACGAGAGCCGGGATTTCTCCCGGCTCCGTTACTACTCCTTTGGTTCTTGATAGGAGCAGGCGTTTCACCTGGTGCAGGATCTTCACCACCTGCCGACCCATCTATTTCCGGCAGCTCTGGTTCCAGGATAACTTCATCCTCCGGTTCTGGCTCGTCACCTGCGGGCATCTCGACACGCAGATCAATCCAGCGGCCACCTGGGATATCCATTGACTAGCCTGAGTTTTTAGTCAGCTAATGCCGACTCTGGTATGGGGATTGAATCATCCGGAACATATTCGGCGAATTGACTGTTTGGAACGTTTAGGCGAACCATTAAAAACTTACCTTCTGGGATGTCGATGCTGTCACCATTGGCGTAACCGTCAATGTTATTCTGCAACGCAGAAATGGGACAATCATTTGTCCTGTGGTACGTCTTGAATATAATTGAGCCGTCCTTTTTCACTTCATAGTCCACCCACAATAATGCACTGCCGTTTTCGTCCTTGGGTACTTCGAATTTCCAACCATTATCGTTATAAAAACCCAAACACCCATCAACGTGATAAATGCCTACATCAAGCCGCTTGCAGGTAACTCCCTCCGACTCCATATTGTTTTTGCAGGTGCCATCCCGATAAATACTCGTTATTGGCGAGGCTTTCTTAATGAATCCATTACCATCAACAACTGTATTAAAACTATGCCAAATGACTTTGTGCATTACCCAGCCTTCGCGAAGGTTGCCACATGATACTGATAGATGGTTTGCAGTTGATGCCATGTTAAACGCAGCATAAACGTCTTCTGTTCGGCACCATATCGACGGTCCCCAAGCAGGAGTATACCATCCGTCACCGTTGTCATTTATTGGCGCATTGTTTCTAAAGGCTGTAAGGCCACGCTCGCCAAGTTCATTAAGTAGGTAATTAACATTATTGCTATTAATGGTTTTAAATCCTTTATAACTCCCCCCCAGCCCCCATGCGCCATTTAACATGATTTGATTACTATTGGCACCTACGTTAGCCGTTGCTGCGGTTCCCAGGCCAAGGCTAGTACGAGCTGCTGCTTTATCGCTTAAGTCAGATAGATTTTTATCTTTTGCTAACTTACCTGCGGTTGTCTCCGCTACTGTATTAATATCATTTCTTAGAATAGATAATTGTCCTGCGTAACCTCGCCATGCTGGCCCGGTGAACGTGCTGCCATCGGGCAACTTGACCGTGACATTACCCGTGCCGCTGAATACCTGCTGCCAATTGTCCTTGTCATAGTTTAGCCCGCGTATCGCTCTTGATGCTTCAGCGACGAGCTGTGCGGTGATTGAGTTCTGTGTTTCACGCGGCACGGCTGACCATGCTGCTCCGGCTTGCGTAGGGCCATCGTAGACGCGGATTAGCGTGACCTGTGTCGCGTTATCGACGGTTTTCACCGGCAGCGTATACGTAACACCACCGACAACCGCTACAACAAAATCGCCGGGCTTCAGTTCTGTTATGAACGCGGTACCCGCGCCTTTAACGATCGCCGAGTTGGTTGTGAGCGTGATAGTTCCTGCTGGCATAAGCTGCCCCTTATTTAAAGACTAAAATAATCTGCGGCGTCCAGTACGGGCAGATTGATTGTTGTCAGCCGATACTGAATATTGATTTTGCTATGGTCGTAACTGTTGATGTATTTCGTGCGCCAAGCCGTAACACCGCCGCCAGCCATTCGCATTCCAGCATGGCGATAATCAAGATAGTTATTCGATAAATTCATTCCATCATGAATACCAAGGCGGCAAATCGGCACCAGTGGCTTTGCTGTGGCCGCTACGGGGTATGCATAGTTACCCGGTATACGCTGTGTGTTTAATGAATTACCACGATAAAGCATCGGTGCATTATCCGACGAGAAGGTACACTGGCCAGCAGCATTCCAGATTGCCAATCCATAGCGTGGAGGAACCGGATAAGAGCCGTTTGAAAAGATGCATATCCACATCTGGCAATCTGCACTGCCGTCGCTGATGACATCTCTACCTGCTTCTCTATAGACATTCACAGTCATGCTTTCACGGTCAAAATCCACAGCGCGATCACCACGATCCCAGTAAGCAAAAACAATCGCGTTGGCACGATCAGGAATGTCGGGGATTGCCCAGGCACCGCGCACGGTAACAACACCACGCCAGACGCATTTCCCCGCAACGCCCAGATCGTTAATTTCGCTGTAATCTGTTGCATCGATAAGCTGGAGTCCATAACGAGGTACACCTCCAGCGCCTGATACCTGAAAGGCATCAAACTCGATGGGCCGCCTGCCTTTATCCTGGCTAGAGTTAAATCCATCAAACCAGGCATGCACCGTATTCCCCGATATTTGCACACCACTGCATGATATTACTCTGGGAACCGCGCCTGTTTGAATAATCGCAACCGTTCTTCTTGGGACAATAAATAATGAGGCCCCAGGAGAAAGCTCAGGATACGACCATGTTTCTCCGTTTTGGTCAAATTCAGGGTTAAAAAATCCACGATAGGCGCAGGCTTTAGAACCGTTGCTGATATCAACACCCGCACCACCGTCTTTGGGATAAACTACAAGTCCGTATCGGCTCAATATATCCTCCCGAGCTTTGTTCTTATTTGTCCTGCACCGTCGTAAACTGCCACACCATCGTTATTGACAACAGTCCTTCCAAGACCCGGCACTGAACCATTGATTTCAACATATCCATCCCTGAACCCCAGTTTCATACCAACGCTCCCCGGAGAGTAATTATCTGACTGGAGATAATCCGTAATTTGAGCGCCACCGATTGAGGCGTTTTTTATTTTTGCTGAGGTAATAGAACCATTCTGAATAAAGGCATCACTGATAAATACCTGCCCATTAACCACAGCAAAAGGCGAATATTGGTTTTCACCGCTACCGCTCATCAGTACGAACTGATTGGCGTTAAATCCGATGCGAGTTACTACTGGCTGGCCAGCTTGCGCCAATACCGCAATAGACATCCCGGCGCTGTAATACACGTCATTTATCTTTACACCGGCTTTCAGCGTATGCACCGCCGTTGCGCCAGCAACATCAACCGTAGCCGTCAGTTTATCTTCCAGAGCCGCGGTAACGTCCCCGATCTGCGCCTGCACCTGCGTCGACATTTCAGCAAACGCTTTATCAACCTCTGCTATTGTGGTTTTTACAACCAGAATATCGGCACGCACTTCGCCGTATTGCGCCCACTGATGATCCACGGTTGCGTTATTGGCCAGCGCGTTCTGCAAGATGGCATCGATATTTGTGTCAATCTGGCTGGTAAGCAGCTCACCATCAGTTGCCGACATCAGGTTATCGCCGATTAAGTGAAGGTAGTCATCAGCTTCACCACTGGATTCTCCACGCACCCAGTCAATCCAGTCGCCCTGGTTTCCTGTGCGATCAACCAATCGCGCGCGATACCAGAATTCCTGGCCCGCTTTCAGCCCTGATTGTTCATAACTGCGCTGCGGATAGGGTACGTCTGAAAGCAACATGGCGTTATTGCCCGCGGCATTATTTGCGTACTGAATTTCGGTTTTCAGGGTATCCCCGGCCCCGGCAGGAAAGCCCCAGGAAAGGCCTATTCCCCACAATAAGGGGGTTGTAGCGAATCCCACAGGCTTGGGTGGTTTTCCTTCCTTGCCATTTAGCCGAGTTTCCTTTGATGTTCCCCAGATAGAGGAAACATCACTGGCATTTATGGCCCGGACCCGCACCAGATATCGCCCGGCAAAAATATTCTGCACTTCGAATCCCAGGGCCGATGTGCGCGCCGCAGTAATCCAGTTACTATCGTCGCGCCGCCATTCGGCTTCATACGCCACAGCATTCTCTACAGCATCCCAGTTGGCGCGCATCGTAGTGATTGCGAGCCCTTGGTTCACCTGTGTAAAGCTACTGATCTGAATATTGCGTGGAGGCGCCTGCACGCCTGGCGGGATAACTGATATCGGCCGCTCATCCAGCCGGGCGCCAGTATCGATCGCATCGTATTTGCCCGGACTATGCCAAACAGCAGAAATGGTAAACGTGCCGTCATCATTATCGGTAACGTTTGAAACCCGATACTGTTGGACTGCCAGATCGCCTGCATCGACAGACCATACGGCCTCCGGTTCTGGGTTTGGGTTATAGGCAGTGCTGACCGTGACGCTGGTCCCACTGACGACGGAAACAGTGCGTGCCTGGGAACTGCCGTTCGGTAAATTGATAATCAGCCGATCACCCGGCGATACATCGGCAACCCGATCCAATTTAATCACCCGGCCATTAACCGCCGATATGCGGCCACCTAACACACGCCCAGCCAACATCTGATCTGCAACGCCAATGATGCGCCCGGGCAATGGAATGTAACCATCCAGCCCCGTTGAGAACGATATTGTGCGGTCGTTGCTATTCGTGAGCAGCGCCCAGCGCCCGCGCCGGTTTGCCTCCGTTTGCCGCGTGCAACCTATGGCGGAGATTTCCGTCTGATTGACACCGTAACGCTCAACCAGTGCATTTTCCATAACCGCTTCAACTTCATCTTGATAATGATTGTCAGGGTTTGACCAACTCACCATCGCACTCGAATAGCGGTTTCGATAACTGCCGCCTTGGTAGTGAAATTTTCCATCAATGACGTTTGCACGTGTGTATGTAAAATCCATATCTCTCGGCATATCAGCCAACACGCAAACCTGGTTATTGGCCCAATACGTCATGCCACGAAAAATCGAAGCCAGATCGCGCAGAACGGTAAAGGCTTCATTCTGAGCCTGAATATAAACGTCACACACAAATCGTGGCTCTGTACCGGAGCCGCCACGCCCATCGGGTACACGTTGATCACAGTATTGTGCGATACGATACAGTTCTACCTCATCAACTTGGGTTGCATCCAGGCGATCACCGAGGCCAAACCGGTTATTCAGCAAAATATCGTAGAATACCCATGCTGGATTGTTGGTGTAGGCCCATTTAAAACTGCCGTCCCATGTGCCGTTGTATGTCCGGCTTTCCGGGTCATATGTTGTCGGAACGCGAATAACCCGCCCTTTCGGCTTACAACTGATCTGCGGAATGTTTGGGAACTGTTTCGCATCGAACGAAACAAATAACAGCGCCGTGTTGGGATAACGAAGCTTGGCATCGATCACTTCAGTAATCGCCATCACCCGCGTAAGATCCACGACATTGCTGGATGTTGAATCAGGGGTAATCCTGCGCAAGCGGATTTGCCAGCCTGTTGTTGCTGGCGGCAGATTCACACGGTGACTGCGCTCAAAAAGTGACGTAGTTTTATCGTTTATAACCCCGTTTAATACGGTCTGATATGCACCGCCATCCGTAGAGAGATCAATCGTATAATCAACCCGAGTACCCACGCGATCCCCGTTATCCTCTTGCCTTACCAGCGTCTGCCAGCCAATGCGAACTCTGACAGCCGATAGCTGAGTATTATTTATCGCCCTCACCCAAGGCTGCGTGGCTTTCAGATCGACACCAACACTAGCTTCGTATTCAGCGCCGGGCATTCCCTGAATATAATTCTGCATCTGGGTGCCCGGACGGAAATCCCACTCAAAGCCGGGATAGTTCAGGGTTCCATCTGGCGAATAAACCGGTGTGCCATCGAGGAAAATATTTTGCCCATCCAACCCGCCAGCAAATTCCCCCTCACCCAGCGCCAGCAAAATCTTCGCCCTCGCTATTGACTGTATGCTGTCAGGGGACTCTGTCGGGGTATGGCTACTGCCACCGCCACCTTTGCGACCTTGGATCACGTCTGTCATGGTTTCGCCCATAAAAAAAGCTCGTCTAAGCGAGCCTGATTGAACACTGATATTTTTTACTGCTGATCTTCCGCGTAGATCCCCGCTGATATCACAGCACCGCCGATTTCTCTACTGCCGTATAGGACACCAACTGGATTGCCCTGTGTCGTCGAGTTAACCGGTCCGCCGAAGGCGTAGGAGGGTTTATTCTCGGCATTCTGGCCTACCGACAAGCCGCCTGGCTGGGGTGACAACATTTGCACCACGCCACCTAACAACATCGATGCACCAGCCATACGAAGATAGGGTTGTATCGGCGCTAAATAAGGGATAAACGACGCCGCGATCAGGGCAGCACCAAGAATGGTTTGGAAAATGCCACCCCGCTTGCTGCCGATAATGAGAGGAATGATACGTATATCGTCATTACCCTTGGTCATGTCGATTTCTTCTTCGCTGACGTTTTTGCTTCCAACGAAAACGGCAAAGGTCAGTCCCCTCATTTGCGCCTCATTCATGAAGCGCTCAAAGCCAGGGAATAGCCCTTTCAATGCCCTGATCGCATGAGGTATATCCCGAGCACGGTACTTAAATTCTTTGACAAATTTCTTACCCAGAATACCGCCAAGCTTTATTGTTCTGATCGGTGTTTCGCTCATTTGAAAAAGTCCTTATAGCGCAGGATTTTTATCATTCTTTCCTGAAAATAACCGCCGTATGGGATCCGCTGGCTCAGTTGCCCATAAGGATGGTGCAGTAGCATGTTGCCTTCCAACAGGATCCCCGCGTGATTGGGTACCGAAGCCGAGATCTGCATAATGACCATATCGCCCGGTTGTGGTGACCCGTAGAACTCCCGAAAGCCGCATTCATACCAGTTGTCCATATACAGGTTTTCACCTTCACCCCACCAGTGGCGCTCCACGCTGTAATTAGGCAGAGTAATGCCGTGTTGTTGTCGGTAATAATCCATAATCAACGACCAGCAATCGGCATGCCCAAGCACGAACTGGCGACCTTCCAACGGGCGCTCACCGCGTGGGTTAATCGTCCTGATATCACCCTCAGGCCACGAAGCGATCACCCACGGCAATTCCGTAACGTCACACTGCAACATGTCCAGTTCGCTGGGCTGCGTTGTGGCCCCATCGCCAGTATGGCTATGTACGATAGCTGCTATGGTTCCCCACTCTTCGGCTTCCGCATAGTCCAACGGGGACAACTCGAAATGTTCTGTAGGCTTGGGAGAAAGATTGGCACAAGGAAAATAACGCTCCACGCGCCCTTTCTGGGCAATGACACCGCAGCATTCAGCCGGGTGGCAACTCTCGGCATGAGCCAAGATTGCATCGATAGTTTTCTGTCTCATATCACCGCCTAATCAAACTTGAGCCTGGGAACCCGCCGAAATCCAGCTCGTTATTTTCCCCGTAGCGCTTTTTGCAATCTGTCAGCAGCCCCCCACAGGCATCTTGCGAAGGATCCGAGGTTGGATTCCCTTTCTTGTCAAACCAGCCGTTCTGTCCCGCGTACGCGCAACCATCCCCGGTTTTATACAGCCCCCGCATACACCAGGTGCAAAGTGCCGTAATTTGCCGCGTGGGGATCCGTAGCCCTTGCAACGACATTGGATCAGAAAGCGTAAATTCGACGACCTCGTTGTTTTCTTGGCTTTTACTGTCGATGTAGAAAACCTGCTTAAATTCCTGGGCGGGATCTGCTTTGGCGTTTCCACCGGCAAAGTTTTTGGCATCGAGGTAATGAGCGAAAGTATCGTGGATGGTTACCTTGGCCTGGAGCATATCGTCAAACCGCAAACACAGCGCGGTGATCAGGCTGTCGATATTTGATACCGCCAATTTCGGTGTTGCACTGGCCCCGTTGCTGGATGACTCTAGCCCCTTTAACTCATACGGAAATGCGCCGTATTCCTTCCCCTGCCACCAAATGCTTTTTGGCTTTAACTTGGCTTCATCGCCACCAGACGCTGCGATCTCCGTTGGGGTATGGGGGATAGTTTCATTGTGAAAGCGCAGAACATCGGCACCAAATTTTGTACCGTCGACTTCGATTAACCTGACCCGGTTACCGGGTTCCAGTTTTTGTACGTCATTTGTGATTGCCACCTGGTCTCCTTATGGCGCGAACGCTTGTTCAAATGTCGCAGATACCGTCATAACCGAGCCGCCAACCGGAGTCGCCTTGATGGAGTCAGCAACTACGCGATATAGCCCCTTTACCCCGTAGGGTGGTGTCCAAAAGAATGATTTGGTGGTGTGGGAACGGGCGAACTCTAACAGCGGAAGCATCTGGGCTTTTTGGCCGGTGAATGACAACGGCCAGGTCTGGGTTTCAATGTTTAGACCATTACCGGCTACCTGCTTATAGCCATCACCGAACTGTGCCGTTCTCACCCGCTGGGCATAGCTGCCCTCTGGTTGTCCCTGAATGCGCCAGGTAAAAGTGTCGATTGCCATGTTTTCTCCGTGCATAAAAAAACCCAGCCTGGGCTGGGTGTAAAACTTAACGAATTAGTGCCTATTTTCTTAGTCGAATGAGTCTGACATGCTTGCTATCTGGTTGTGTATGGTAATGATCTTAAAACATGATACTAACAGTGCACCAAGCACCTGAAAGTCATTACATAAGATGCCACTTGAAAAATCCCTACCCACAACCTTAGACATATTTCAAAAATATTATATTTCTCTAAACACCCACCTCAACTTGGCGGGGTAAACTTCACCTGTTTTAGTATTTACAAGTCTGGCTGCGATTAAATCAGCATTGAATACTACAACATCCCCTCTGATATCGTCTGGACTGTCCAGTGTGGGGGACTTGTCTCCCATCCCAGAAACGACACCATGCCCCAATGCTTTTACTCTCGCTAAGTATTCTATTTTGCAATCTCTATGGCTCAAGTTTATGGGTAGATCACCAATCACCTCAATATCAGCATCAACAGGAATGCGGCTATCAGGATTGATTCCGTTGTTTCCGAAAACTAAGATCGCCCCCTTATAACGCAAGCGCTCTACCTGCGCAGTAACCCCAAATGCATTGGCCCCTTCATATGTATCATGGTTAGTGGTAACGTGTTTATCAACGGGGAATCCATACCAGCCTACAGCATTCCTTATTGCACCAGCCTCACCTGCGTTAACTTCCAAATACTCTCTAACGTTGTAAGTTCCTTTTTTAAAGGCGTCAGTTCCTGCAAGCCATCCTTTTTTACTCCATGTATTGTTATAAGGGGCATATGTGACAGAGTGAACGATATATTCTGACGATTCACCACGTTTGTTACGCTTAGCAAGCTCGTTTCTAAGTTTGACCCCGTTTATTGGCACCCCTGAGAAATCACCTTCTGAAGGTATCTCAATTATTTTATAGGTCGTCTTTTCGGCTAATTCTTGTTCTGTCCGCTGTTCATATTGACCGGACGGATAATTAGAACCACACCCGGTAAATGCCAGCGATAACAGAGATAAAAAGATTGTTTTTCTCACGTCAATGCCTCCAATAATCACAAGTGGCAACATCCTATCACCACTTACAGTCATCAGGCATATCAAGACATCACATTTTCTGATGGTTACCTTGGATTCTGTGCATACCATATCTGACCGCCAGGCCTCAATTCCCTCGCGATCCCCTCCCTAACGGATATGTCGATCACCTGTTGATAGGCCTTAGCCACGGCATCACCATTCCCTGATTGGCTTTGCTGCTGCCCTTGCTGATTGATGGTTACAGGAGCATTGATCGTTAGCTGAGAACCTTCGGAACTGCGTAGCCCATGCATCGGCGCAGAACCAGAAACCGTATTTCCGACCAACCCGCCGTTGGCATAACCGCGCATCATGGCATACAAATTATCAACACCAATGCGATCCGTGGCTTCTTTAGTCATTACAAACTCACCACGATGCACAACACCGGCTGGCTCGTATTTCCCCCCATCGCCCGTATAACCCCCAGTATCAAAGCTGAAAATTTTACCCAGAGCGGAAGTAATCGAACCACCACCCTCACCTTCTCCAAACATGCTCTTGACCGCGTAAGCAACCAATAGCTTGTTGATGATATCAATAATCATCTTGAGGATTGACGTCGTGAAGTCGCGGAATGATGCTTTGCCGGTAGTTACCAAATCAGTCATCATGTTGGAGATGCCACTCAACGCACTCATAGCCACGTTTGACACCGAGCTATAAACATCAGTGGCTTTCTCCAGATACTCATTCAGACCATTGAGCGCACCAGCTTTCCAGTCCTGTTCTAACCTATCTCGCTCCGCATAAGTCTTTTCAAGGGATGACAGTGCCTGCTTTTGTGCAACTGGATTATCAGCATATTCAGTAGTGAGTCGGTCTCTTTCCGATTGCCTCTGAGAATCCCTGGCAGTACCACCTTTGGAAAGAAAAGCGATCTCAGCACGTTTTGCCTGCTGCTGCCGATCAAATTTCTGTGCACTATCCAGCAACTTGTTCAATCGTTCCTGCTGGACAACCTGATCACCGATAACGGCCAGCCGTTCTTTACTCGCAAGAACAGCATCCTTGCTGGATAACAGCGATTTTTCTTGTGCTGATAACTGGCGTGTACCTGCTGCCTTTTCAAGAACCGTGAACTGTGCTTGGGCTTTTTGCAGATCTCTGCGCTGCTGACTGATTTTATCGTTTACGCCGGTATGCTGACGCAATACCTCCAACTGGGCTTGAAGCGCCAAGAGATCGGCTTGCGCAGAATCCTCAGCCTTATCACCAGCAGGTGGTTGGTACTTTGGACCTTTGGGAACCACAGGGTCTTTATATTTGTTATCAATATCTTTTCGAAGCCGCGCTTCTTCTTCGGCACTTAATATTGCCCCTTCACTAATTTTCCTTGTGAGTGCAGCATGCTCCATAGCTCGCTTCTGAGCGTTAGATCGCGTTCTTTCAATAAGAGAATCAACATATTGCTGAGCTTTAATGGCTGTCTGCTGTCGCTGGTTAAAGCTGCTTATAGAGTCATTGAGTACATTTTGTGCTGTAATCTGGCTCTTTAACGCGGCAACCTGCTTCTCCATCTCAGGGATGTTGTAGCCACTGGCATTTGCTGAGAATCTATTCCAGATCCCACCTTCTTTTTGCTTTGCCTTTGCATCAGCTAATGTCTCTTCGAGAGTGCCTAGCCGCTGCTCAAGTGACGACTCTCGACCAATGTCCAACATTTTATCCCAAGCCCACTTTGCCGCATCACCTAAGTCATTCCATGCGGTTTGCAGCGTGCCTAGCGACCCTTTTATGTCATCAGCTTTTTGACTGATTGCTACGCTGTAGGCATCAGATGCGACCTTAGCTGCTTCCTGTTGATTTCCCTCTTCCTGCAGCGCCCTAATTTGGTTATAAGTCGCCAATGTTAGGAAGTGGTATTTGTCATTAAGCTTACCGATGGCATCTACCGGGTTTCCAGCGATCGCTTCAAAGTCTGATACCAACTGGTTTGTTGATATGCCTGTAGCATCGTTAAGCTTTATGATTGCCTCTGATGCGGATGCTAACGATAAGGCTGCAACTTTTCCTCCAGCGACAAGCTGATTCAGCACGTCAGACGACATTGCAATTGTTGAACCTGCACTATTCGCAACCATTCTGGACATTTCAGCTAATTGTCCAGACGTCTTGCCAACTATATTACCGGTAAGAATTAGAGACTCATTAAAAGCATCTTGCTCTCTCGATCCCTTATAGTATGCATAAGCAAGAACCCCAACTGCAGCAGCAATACCACCAAGCGCGAACCTTGCCGGTGTTAGTAGACCAGTAAATTTTGCTGCATTTTCTGCATTTTCCGCGAGAGAGTTCGCACTCTCAGAAAGAGAATCGCTAGATTCATCCGAGGCATCTTTTATGCCCAGCAATTCCTCCTTAATAAAGTGGAAAATACCACCCAGACCGCCGAATGAATCAGTAATCTGCCCACCCTGCTGGAAAAGCGTAAGCCACAGCGGCATTCCACCCGCAATAGATGTGAAAATATCGGTGAATTGGGCAGGCAACATCCGGAGTGCTTGCCGGTACTGCCTGGCGGAGATTGTGCCAACCTTCCACTGATTATCTTGCTCACGCAGTTTGGCAATGAGTGGCGCGGACTCCGCCGTCACTCCCAGCTTTGCCGCTTTCAGCTCCAGCAACTGGGTACGCGTTTTACCAATAGCGTTTACCTGGTCCTGCAGCGAATCGATGAATGATTTACGTGTGGACTCTGCTCGCTTGGTTTCCGCTACGGCTGATCGCTCTGCGGCCTCCTGCTCTTTCAGGGCTTCCTTCAAGCCCCTGGAAGCGATCGCTGCGGCCCGTTTCTGATCGGCTTCACGCCTTACCGCCTCCTCCTGCTGGCGCATTGCAGCAATCAGCGGTGCTGCCTCCTGGCTTATACCTAACTGTGCTGCTCTGTATGCAGCGGCATCTGAGGCTGATGCCTTATAAAGTGCGCTCTGTGCTTGGAGTTTTGATAAAAATGCCTCTTTGGCTGCGGTGGCGGCTCGTTCCTGTTGCGCAGCTGCGGCAGCGGCTTTTCCTTCCTCCGTTCTGGCTGTAGCAGCCCGCTCCAGTTGAATGCGGGTCTGCTGGATAGTACGGGAGGCCTCGGCAAAGGATTCTGGATCAATAATCCCTTTTGCGTTGAATTTCGATAACTGGCTTTCCATGTTATCGAGTCGTTCGAACGCCGCTGTAACCGGGTTAATCTGCGTCAGTAAATCGCGCAATTCTTGTCGTTGCTGCGCTGTCGCCTGCGAATGGTTTTTCGCTTCTGTCTGCGACTTATTCAACGCAGCAGCATATTCAGCAACACGACGATGGGTATCTTCAATCTCTTGCGCGATTTCCTTCGATACCTTGGCCGTGTTCTTCCCTGATGCATTAAAACCATCAGCGGCACCGGCCGCACCGGTGGCTTTCTGCTGGAATTTATCCAGTTCATTGTTACCCCGCTGCAAATCTCCGGTATCGACGCGCAGGGAAAGCGATGCAATGTCAGTCATGCTGTAACTCCATGCAAAAAAGCCAGCACAAGGCCAGCATGATCAAATATCAGGGTGTTGTTTACTTAAACTTAAGGCTATCTTGAGTGTTCAGCTCGCCCATGTAGGAGCATGGGCGTTTACATCATAGGGATGGCTGATTAACTCTGGGAAAGGATTTAAAAATGGAAAAACCACATGCAATCATAGAAAAGTTACAAGATCCACTGAGAGATTCTCTCCTAAAAGAGCTAAGGCAAATTGATAATAAATCGCTGAACGACTTGGCTGACCAACTAGAACAATTCCGTGTCTAGCTGAATACACAAAATTTTTCTGCATGAATAGTAACTGTAAATTTCGCGCCCCTTAAAGTGGCCGCATTTATTGAACCATCACTAATTTTTGCATTATCAATAAAAACCTGACCACTCTTAATGACGAAGGCAGGCACAACAAGATTTCTAACCATATCTTTTAAATCAGAAACCTCACTCTCAAGCGTTTTAATTCGTGAATCATCCGCATGATTTACACCAATAGCCATATTGCAGTTATATTTCTTCATGGTTCATCCCGCCTCTCTGCCTCATTTTTTGTGAATAATGGAAAGCGCTGCCGCTTCCATCACCCTGATATCAGTTAAGGCGGTTGCCTCATCCTCTACGCCGTGCAGCTTCATTACCCAGGGCAAGCAGTTGTAATCCAGTCCGGTGACGCCGCTCATGCCAGTACGCCACTGTGTGGCCATGGCGCGGAATACTTCAAACGACTGCCACACATCGGGCAGGATCTCTACCGGGTCTGATTCAACGTCTTCCGGTGTTAGCCCAAAGGCGGCCAGTTCTTCCGGTGAGGGTTCAGGCGTATAGAATGCCGAGGCAACCGCTGTTAGTTTTTTTCACGCAACGCCATCAGTTCGCGGGTATATGCCAACGCGATCGAGTCAAACGCCCGCGGGTAGTTTTCCAACAGCACCATAACGTTTTCTTTCGTGAATTTTTCCGGCAACGCCCAGCCAATGGCAATTTCGCAGACAAAATCTACCATCGGTGCATTGGTGTGCTTGCCCGTTTCGCCAAGCTTCTCGGTCTCTTCCCGCAAGTTTTTTTCCAGCACTTCCAGATCGGCACGAGTCTTATGCTTGAACGTAAACGTCAGAACACCATCTTCAGCACCAGCGCGGGGAATGGTCACATCGATTTTAAAAGTTGGATTAGGGATAAGAGTAAATTTCATGTCGATACCTGTGATTAGTGGGGCGCAGCTGCCGCCCCAGTGAATTATTTGTCTTTGTAGAACGTCATGGTGCGGGATTGCACAGCGATAGATACCTGGACGGTTTCTACCTGGTTTACCGCTGTGGCCGGTTGCGGATCGAACGATGCCACACCAGACCAATAACGTTTCTCTTTGGCTTTAGGCACATACATGTAAAATGGCAACGTATCGCCGGAGCGATCACCAGCAAGTAGAACGTTATAAATCGCCAGCGATGAATCATGCGCAAAGGTAAATGTCTGGTTTTTTGCGGCACGGAACGTGGCAAGGTTACGCTGGCGATCATCCTCCAGAAATTGCACCTGAACATATTGCTGATCACCACCGGAGGCACCCACTTCGGTAATTTGCGGGATCTGCATCCAATCAGTGATTTTCATTAATGACCCTACGCCCGCACCGGCAGGGAAAAAGTTTGTATCTGACGTGTCGAGGGAACCAATCGTAATTGCCGTTGCGGTCGCAATGGTCACCTTAGCAACCAGATTATCAACCAATCCCCAGCCGGATTTGATTAAAACAATGTCGTCAACAGCCAGTGTGCTGCCAGTAACAGTAAACACAGCCCCCTTTGCGTTGCTGACTGCTGTTGCAGGCAACGCGGCGGCCATTTTGGACCCCACAAATACCGTGGCGCCGTTAGGCAATGCAAATCCCATAGGATTCTCCAATTCAGGACATAAAAAAACCGCCGAAGCGGTCAGTGAGTGATGATGTCAGCTCGGTAATTCATGCTGACGGGGATTGTGTAGCGCGTATCCGTTGTTATGCCGCGGTAAACCGTGGGCGGCGTGCTGATGTAGCAGGTTAAGCCACCTTCGGTCAGCATCATCCCCAAAGGGAACAATGCGGAGATCTGGTCGGCCAAGTCCCTTGCAGGGCCGATGCCATCACCAGCAGGCGCAACAACGTTGATTTGCCAAACACCCGGCAAAACATGCAGCTTTTCCGCAAGGTCTATTGCTGTTGTGGTTGCGGGCATGGCGTAGGCTTGCAGATACAGGCCATCGGGCGGATCCATTGGGGTGTTTTCCCAGGCAACAGGAATATCATGCGCGTCAGCCCATTGGCCCAGACAGGCCTCAAGCAACGCAGCTATGCGGGTGTGGCTCACGGTTCAATCTCCGATACGGCGGCGCTGAAATGCCGCTGGAAGTCTGCGGCAGTGATACGGACCATGCCGCCTGGCGCTTGGGTGGAATGTCCAAATTCCAGTGGATAGGCATAAGGGACGTTATTCACGAAATAAATGGCCTGCATGCCAATGCGGAATTGCTCTATCACCAGGTTTCCCGCAGCCAGCGTCGCACCGCCTGATTTATCGATCCGACCTATTTCACCATCAGCCGGCGAATCAAAAGACACCTGCCAATTGCCGCGAAACCGGCCCCCGCTATAACCTGGTGGCGCCCGGATCCCCATACTGTCAGAAACCCGAGCGCGCTTTTTTAATTTCCCTGTGGGGGTGAGGTTGGCCGAGTCTTGTCGCTGGGCCTCGTTGTGATCAAAAACCGCCTGGTTATAGGCTACCGCCGTGCTATTCACGTCCCAAAGTTCAGGATTGCCAACAGGCGACATCTGCACGAGTTGCGCCAGTATCCGGATACTGGTCGCCCGTACCACCTGCGCTTGATTGGCTTTGGCCTTATCGACAAATGCCGTTATGGCCTGCAAAAAAGCGTCATTTTCGGACATATCACGCCCTCAGTTGTGCCCGGTAGCAAATCAGGATGGGGCCAGGCATTACCGGATGCGGATGCACTACTCGGTATTTTTTGCCGTCCACCTCGATCCGGTCATCGACACGGATTTCGGTTTCGTATGTGGCCACGAGTAACACATCACCACCCAGGATTAACGAGCCATCGATCTCGCTCGGTTTGTATTCGGTTATTACACCGATCACAGTACCGTTTTGCTCTGCCTGCCGAACCTCCTTACCTGCCTCACGGCTTACAGTAGCTCCGCGAGTAAATGGGTGTTCTGCACCGTTCTCGGTCAACAGGCGGGTCGCTGTGGCCCGCATACGGCGATAATCGATAGACATACTTACCGCCTTTCGATGCAGGCCTGGATATAATCACTTTTCAATGATTCCAGGGCACCGACCATTTGATATGGGAAAAGCCCGTTATGCCAACAATCCAACACCTCATGCTCTGAGTTGATCATAACTATCGCCATCGAGTGGTAATCTCCCTTTTTGGCATTCTCCAATGCTTCTTCAAGGAGGCGTATCACCTCCTGGTTATCATGTTGATCAGGTTCTCTTTTTTTGAATGGGACAATCTTCAAATCTGACATATCACCCCCTGACTACAGCTATTTGACCAGAGCCGATGCATAATCCACGTAGTAACGCATTGACCGCGGCGAACGACGGTTGAGCCTTACGGGTTCCCTCCGCATAACTGACGCTGACTGCCCCGTTTACTGCTTCGGAAAGAACCTCGGAACCGCTTTCCGTAGATGGCTGTAAATCTATTTCTTGCGCCTCGAAAGCCAACCGGCACTGCGCGTGCTTTACCTGAATCGGAATGCTATTGCTGGGCAGCATGTGGTAATCACGAACCACACCAGCGCGGGGCCATGCCAGATTCTGGCCGAAAACAGCCGGTACACCTTTCCAGCCTTTCCCCTCCAGATAATCCATCGCCTGAAGCATCAACGTTGATAACTCTTCATCCTCTTCAGGCAACTTAAGCCCACGCCCGGTAGCGTAATCTCGGCATTCATCCAGCGAGGCGTAACTGTTGAATCCGTCGGAGTAAATTTCAGTATCCAGCATGGCCTACTCCGCTATTCCTCGGCCAATTGCCAGCCGTGAGAAATCCAATCTTCGATTTCATCAGCGTGCACGTCAGCAGCTACAGGGCCACCGGGAAACGCTGGTTCATCTCGAACCATTGCGAGCAGTTCTGGCTGCTCAGGTGGCTGCTCAGGTGGCTGCTCAGGTGGCTGCTCAGGTGCAGCCGAACTGCCATTGGCATTAGCAGCAAGCAATTTCCGCTCAGCCCGCTGCGCTTTAGTTAATCCCGCCATAACGACCTCTCAATAAAAAAGGAGCCGAAGCCCCTTATTTTCATTAGCCCATCAGAACAGCGATATGCTCTGACTTGATCGCGCGGTAACCCCATGCCAGTCGCACGTGATATACCGTTTGCAGGAATTGGCGATAAACAGCGATTTCGAATGACAACCCGGTTTTAGGGTCAGTAACAATCATCCGATCGTCAGCTGAGTCGCCACCTTTTGGAAGTGCTGGCGCACGAGTAGCAAGCACGATCGCGGAACGTGCAAATGCCACGTTTGGCGTATATCCAGCGCCCAGCGTAACCGCGACATTATCAGCCAGCGGCAAACGCATCCCCGGCCGCCCGATAGATACTGTGCCACCCGCCAGCCCCTTGTTGACAACATACTTGTTAGCATCACCGGCAAAATTCAGGATCCCGCCAGGAAGAATGGTTCCCGTACCGGTATCCAATGCAATATTGGTGCTGAGCGGATCAAATGCACCGTTGGTCAGGTAACCCGCGCCAGTACCTTTGTTCACGAAGCCAATAGGGTCAGAATGACGCAATGCCATCCCCATAACGCGGTCTGTCATACCATTACGCAGCATGTCGGAAGAACCGGCCTCATTGACTTTAAACAGGCCAGATTGCTTGCCGCGCAGGTTGCCGATTGCACCATGCCCTAGCACTAATTGCAGATCGGTTTTTGGTGCGCCGTTTTCCTCCAGTACGCGCAAAACGCCAGCAAAATCGGTCATATCGGCCGCATTCGCAAATGGAGTCGTGCCAGCAGTCCCATAGGCTCGCGAAGCATTCGTATAGGCTTCCACCCAAAGATCCGATTCCATTTCGTTAACCAGCGTTCTCATCGCCTGGTAAAAGCGGTCTGCCTGAATGGTGGAGAAAGTACCGGCATTTTGTAACCCACGCGTTTCCTCACCATTCCAACGAACAGGAACGTGCTTAGACTTGGAAATGGTGACTTCAACGTGATCAACAACATCATCGCCAGAGTCCGGTGCCGTTACTCCAGGGATGTTGTCAGCTGATTTTGCTGGATTGGTGACCGGCACAAGTACCGGTTGATGCAATGCAGCACGTTCAATGCTGGAGTCGCGGGATACTGCTGGAATGAAACCCGTCATCTCACGAGAAACAACGTCCAGTGCCTCGTAAAAATCAGGGATTAGGCCCGTAAGAGTGTTAGCCATTTAATATTTCCTATAAAAATTGGTTAGGGATGGTTTGAGATTTTGGCTATCCAGCCATGGCACCGATCCCTATCCAGGTCTCGGCAAAAATGGGTTAATCAACGATGGTGATCTTGTCTTTTGCAGCGGCTACACGATCCGCAGGGGAAAGTGCATCGAACGCCGTACGTTTCATGGTCTTCTGGCCCTGCTGGAATTGTGATGGCGGCGTGCCATTTCCATTGTGACCAGTACCCTTGAGAATGTGATCTTTCTGCGGGTATTGTTCGACAAGGTGCTCTAGCGCCTCATCAAATTCAGCCAGTTCACCAGGCTTAGCGCGGGAAAATACTTTGTTGCCTGCCGCGTCATAAGCCACAACTTTCCCATCCTCAATTTTGAAGGACTGGCCAAAACGGGCTTGAACGAAATCAGCCGGGATCGCCAATTTATCAGCGATAAATTTGGAGCCATTGAAGCGCCCGCCGATCATCTCGGTGTTGAGCATATTCGACAGTTTTTCGTTTTCCTGCTTTGACTCATCGAGCTTTGTCTGGAATTCCTTGGTGATCGCCGCTTTCACCTGGTCTACTTCACCTGCATCAATGAGTTTTTTCTGGTCAATTTTCAAAACGGTTTGCATCGCTTCCAGCGCTTTAGCTGGATCGTCAATACCCGCAAATTTTTTCAACTGGGTTTCAACAGTCTCTTTCGCTTCACGATGCGTTTTAGCCTCAGCGTTGAGAGAAGCAATTTTCCCTGTGGCTTGCGCAGCATCAAAAGGAATTTCTTTGCCATCTGGATGGGTATAAACCGGGTGGCCGTTTTCAATCACTGCATACGTCGCGCCATTAACTTCAACGGTTTTCAATTTCATTTTGGTTCTCCAGCCTTCCGGCCATCAGTTAGGCTTCCGCCCGTTCGCCATATCGCATCCGCTAAACGGCAGGTATAAAAAAACCACCCGGAGGTGGTTGGTTATAAACCGGCGTCTAAGAACGCCTGTTCATCAATTTCTCGCAACTGCTGTAAGGTGAGCCTTTCCCCCTTATCGTTGAAAAAATCTGCGGGGTGCATGCCGCCATCTCGCAACAACCTGGCACGAGTCTCTCCAAATACCTCAACTTGCCGCTTGAAGGGTTGCCGCAATATCCAATCACGATAATCGGTACTTGCCGGCACCTGACCATCCATGCTGGCGCGCGTTCCCTCCGGCATGTCATCAGCATCAATACCTAAATCCTGCCACGATTTCACCACCAGGGTTTCAGTAGAACGGCAGCAGAAATGGATCCGCCCTGGCCCTGCACCGTACGGCACCTTATGTCCCATTGGCTTGTTGTCGAGCGTATAGCGCAGGCGATCCCGAATGATGCATGTGGGTGTCGTGTGATTATCGAGGGTGCTGCACCATTGCTTGCAGTCAATGACATCTGAATTGGCCGTGGCGAACTCAGTACGGGCCACGGCGGCCAGATGATTCACCGCCGTTTTTATCACACTGGTTGCATTGGCCCGCCCAAACTGCAAAACGCCATCCTGATGGTTCCGGGAGCGGGTACCGCGAACACGCCGATAAATCTGGTCGACTGTTTCCCCCTGCAGGTAACCCATGCTCACTGCATTGGTTATCTTCTGCATGCGGTCAGATTCGAGCTTGCTCCCCCACTCACTTAATAAACGCCCCTGGAACGGGCGCGCCATGGTGGCCGCGTATACCTGTTGAGGCGTTATCCCCATCAGTGGCCAGCGCTGCTTTACCACATCAGGCAACAATGAATCGAACAAACTCAGTTGAAAACCAGCCTCGTGGCTGCTGAAGTCGTTGAGTTCATCAGCAAGCGAAGCGTAGAGGGTTCGATAAATCTGCTGGTTGATGTCCTTCACACCACCCAATAACGCCTCCAGGCGGCGAATGGTGAAGCTATCTGGCGGAAGGTCATCAAGGGCCATGATTAGCCGAGAAGACAATTCAGCGTCGGCCTGGTTAAGTAATTTCACCATCCGAGCAGAAACGCCAGTTGCGTATCGAGAAACAAAAAGCGTGTGAGCTACCGTTTCATCGAACAATCTCTGATTGATCGTCTCCATGGTTACTCCATGAGGTCAGGTGCGTTGATCAACTCATCAATGACCACTTCGGCCTTAACATCAGGGTCAATAATTCCAATCTGCTGATAAGCCCTGACAGCGTCAATCCGGCGAATATCCCCACCCTGGCGCAGTGCTTGAATTGCCAAGGCTGATTGTGGGCTAAATGTATTCCCTGCGGTTTCCAACTCAGTACGCACATCGATATTGCCGCCATCAGGAAGGCCCAGCCATTCAGCCATGTATTGCAGGATGTTATCTAGGGCATCCTCTAACGAAGAGGACATAGTGAACAGTGGGCTATCTTCCTGCATGGTTTCATGCTGGGTCTGATCAACCGATTTTGTTGATGTGTTTTCTTTGCGCAGGAGTTTTGCCCCGGCCATGCGCATCTGTTCAACAAGATCATCGAGTGAATCCTGGCCTGTTTTTATACTCGCCCCAGTATGCTCGGTGTATTCGACACCATGCTTAGTGCGATCTTCAAACCTCATAGCAGAAGAAGCCCCCACAGTTAGCTCTTCACCTTCTGCAAGCCCGTACACTGACAAGATCGGCACTCGGGCAACGTGCAAGATAGTGTCCTGATCGCTTTGGCTCTGCCAGTGCTTGACGTTGAGGTGTGCCAAATCAAGCATTGGCGGTTCAGCCGTCATAAAGCCGGTTCGGTTGGTGTAAAAAGTTATCAACGGGATCCGTTTTGCTGTTGTCTCCCATTCTTCATGCACAACCCAAACGTTATCCCCTTTTTCATCTGCCTTTTTTCGGTATATACCACAATACCCGGGGCGTAATAATCGGATCTGAGTGACTTCCTTTTCTCCCCACTCGCCATCCTCTTCAGTGATGACCTCTTTAATACGCAGCTCTGTGAGAACCTCTGCACCGCCTTTTTTCTCGGACTTCCAACCGATCACCTGGCGCGGGCTAATGATTACAGCGTATGGACGCGCACCACTGGCTTTTTCCTCTGCCACAGTTTTTGCCCCTTGGGTCTTAGGGTAATCCACCAGCGCGTGGATCAATCCGTAACGTTCCCCCAAAGCGAAAAACTGTTGAGCCCAAACGTCAAGCTGGTTACCGGCCATATCAAAATCGTGAGCATAGGCTTTGATTGGCTCAGGTGTTTCATCACTGAGCACTGAGGGTTCGCTGAACACCCGGCCTACATGGTTGATGATGGTTTCCTTGAGCACGGGTAACAATGTTGCCACCGCCAGGCGGCATTTATGATCTTCTGCCTCTTCATTGGGCCAGCGAGGCATATACGTTTCGCCAGCGTTCCTCATGGCTTTGGTTCCGCCCATCAAGGCATCTACCAAATCCCAATCAGCTTCCATCGCAGTAACGGCTTTGAGCGGGGTTGAAATATCGGCCATGGTTTACATCCGTAGTTTGGTGACTTTGCCTTGCGGCTTGATGATGGGGAACTGCTTAACGATGTAGTATCCACCCCCGTCATTGGCGTGGTCTTTACCAGACTTTTTATCTGGCTCGCCGGTTTTTTCATCCCACACCTGTTGTTCCAGGCATTCGGTATAAACCGGGCAGCGTTTCACATTAACCAGATAGCGGCGTTCGCCCTTGGCATTGCAGAACATCGCATTCACCGAGTTGATCCGGTCTTTGACGGGTGGGTTGGCATCGTTGACCACCACGTTAAATCCAGCCTGCCTGAGCTGGGCAATATCGGTCGTGCTGGCGTTGCTGGATTTGCGAGAATCACCGGAAGCATCCGGGTAAATATAAATTTCCCGCACCTTGCGGTAGTCGTTGCCGTCATAGAACCAAAAACGCTCTTTGATGATGCGAATTATGTCGGGCGTGTCATAGGCGTTGATGATTTCCGTTACGGCGCGTGGCTGGCCATCACGCAGAACGTGGACGATACCGGCCATCTTTCCAACGTTGAAATCCATCCCGATATAGAGCGGCTCCCCTGGCTGCTCCAACTCTTCACAGTTATTTTTCCTGCGGTCGAACTGATGATAAATCGTTCCACTCACCAGGTTTGTAAACCGGCCACGAAGGTATGCCGTGATTAATGGCCCAGGGTATGAGGCAAGCAGCGACGGGATATAGTCAGCAGGCAGGTTTTTTTCATTGTCGTAGGTGCTGGCGTGGATCAGGCCATAGAGCGTCGCCAGTTCCGGCTTATCCCGCACCTCTTTAACGAATTGCTGCCAAACAAACTTAAAACCTTCTGGCGTGGTGGTTACCGAAATCCCGTTGAGTAATCCGTCCACGTTGTAGCGCATACGTGCAATGATTTTCCGCCATGCTATTTGAGCCTTTTCAGCCTTCATGACGTCCATTTCATCCACCAGCCCATTACCGATCTTGAAACCGACAATCGTTGAGGGCTTTTCCATAGAGCGGCATATGGTGGTGCCTCGATATTGGCGCCCCGAATAAAAATGCACCTCTTTGTTGCTCTCGTTGAGGCGTAATTTCAAACCCCAGTCAAAAGCCACCTCCTCAATCGTCGGGTAAAAAATATCCCGGATCTGAGGATATGTAGGGGCGAAATACCCCTGGTTAATTTTGGGGTGCTCCCAGAAGTGTTTGCATATCGCAGCACAACCGGCCCACGTCTTGCCGCTGCCAAAACCGGCCACGTAAGCCTTGAATTTATGCGGCATAGTCAAAAAGCGAGCCTGAGGAATATTAAGCGTCGGATTCATCAGTATCGCCTCGCGCATCCACTACATTGATGTTTATTGCCACCGGCTGCGGTTCGTCGCCATCGTCACCAATTTCAGCAGCAAGCTTGGCGTTAACCAGCCGTTGGTTTTCTATCTGCAGTTGCTGCAATTTTTCTGCACGTCGGAATGTCAGAAGTTGCAGCAGTTGTGCCCGTGCCGCTTTTTTATCTTCTGTCAGGATCTCAATACCGAATTTGCTCTCTTTCACGCCCGCAAAGTACTGAAGGGCGGGTCCTTGCAGATCACGCGTATCAGCAAAGAATGTTTCCCCCACTCCTTCGCCATGACAGCGAGGGCAATCCGGGTTGGGGTCTGCGTTATCGACAAATCCCAACCCGCCATATTCAGGCTTTGGCTTGTTATCAGCCGTCGCCTTTGCGTCAGCTTTATCGAACTCCTCAATATCTCGCCACTGGTAAAAGTAATTCTCCCCCCAACAACGACGACAGTTCACACGGCGGAATTGAGAAAGTTGGTTCGGGTCAGCGTTGATGATGGCAACAAGCTGATCAATGAGGTCGTCCAGGTCAGCCTGATAGCGCTTCGAAGCTTTCTTTTCGAGGTCACGAATGGCACGGCTGACCTTATCATTTCTGTATAGCCGACTGGCCCCTACATACGCCGTATTGCCCTCGCCTTCGAACCCGGCACGTCTGTATGCTTCGACTCTGCTCTTGGTAATAACGAACCAGTGGGCAAACCATGCCTGTTGCAGCGTTATCCCATAATCATCAGGGTCGATCGATAAATCCGTGTCGCTATTTTCTTGATCCGACCTCGTCCGTTTTTCCGACCGTGAAGCCTTTGGTTCGACCGTCCGACCATTTTTGTTTTGGTCGGTTTTTTTGGTCGGAGTTTTGGACGGTTTTTTTTTACGTTCCCATCCGTACTTCTTCGCCATGTCGATTAACGTGGTTTTCGCTATACCGTGCTTTTTTGCCACATCTTGGATTGAGAGCAGACCAGCACAATAATCACGTTTCAGTTCGCCCCCATCCAATTTGCTCATGCGGCTTACTCACTTCGGTTTTAAATGCTCCAACAAGAAAATCATGGCTCGCGTGTCGCCTTTCTTGGCCTTGATGTAAAGTGCGTTCGACAAGTCTGCAATCCCCTTGGCTTTTCCCCTGCGTATTGCCTGCCGGTAAGTGGCGATCGCTTTCATGTCTGCCCGCGTCTTTTCAATGTCGATATCCAATGCGTCGGCTATTTGCTGCTCCGACAATCCACGCCCGGCCAATGCCTCGATTTTGTCGAGCGTCGGCTTATCCATAGCTAAACCCTCTTGGGATATGGCTTATGGCGAGCGATGAGGATTTTTTTCATTTTCTTGTCGAGGGGCATCAGGTATTTGTGTTTCCCTGACGTCTTAAATTCTTGCGCGTTGGGATCCAGGTGCTGACGAACGGCATCAATGCTTTGTTTCACCCCCTTTGCCGCCACGCTGCGCGGATGGACTTTTTTACCTTTGACGATGAATGCGCCCAACGTTCCTGCACCGACCAGACCTTCATAAATCCAGTTCGTCGCCTGGTAGATACCACCGTGGTGATTTTGGTCTTTGTCCGCGTAGGAGACGATCAGCCGCAGGCCCGGACAAACCGCAGCCAGGAATTTAATCGCCTTTGCCAATATCTGGCTGACTGGCGATTGGTGTTCCCTCAGGGCTACGCGGGTTAATTCGCATACTTGGTCTTGCTTCAGGCTGTAGGGCTGGCCGATGTGATTGTTGGCGCCGCGACTAAAGATCACCACACCAATAAACTGGCCATCTTCCCATGCGCCGACCTTTACCAACTTTCCGACCGGTACCGCTTTTGCGTAGTGCCAGTTCAGGCAAGCATGGGCAGCTGCTTTGTGGGTTGCCCAATCCACGGTGAGTGCAGTCATAAGACACCCCCGCAGTGTGGACACAGCTTTTTTTCCAGTTGGTCGAGCTTTCCTTGGGCGCCTTCATCACCCGGTGAAAAATCGACGTTCAGCATGTTGTCGATCTCTTCTGCGCTGAATCCGGTCAGGGTAAGATCGAATCCTTCCGCCAGCAGATCACCCAATTCCATTGTCAGCAGGTCATTATCCCAACCGGCATCCAGAGGTAATTTGTTATCCGCCAGGCGGTAAGCTTTTTTTTCTGCATCCGTCAGACCAAGCAACGTGATCGTGGGTACCGGATCAAAACCGATTTTTTCCGCAGCCAGTAATCTACCGTGGCCGGCGATCACCTGCCCAGATTCATCGAGCAGGATCGGATTGGTCCATCCGTACTTTTTTATGCTCCCGATTATTTTTTCTACCTGCTCCGTCGAGTGGGTTCTCGCGTTTTTCGCATAAACCATCATCGAATTGAGTGATTTATAAACGATTGCAAGTTTTTCCTGTTTTTTTACTGTGGTCATTTGCGAGGATCCAATACTATGGCCCTGCTTGTACAAGCAAGTGGGCCTTGGTTCGTACTCATGACCTCCGTGTGGGTATGAATGATCGTCAGTAGCTACAACTACTGGCGGTCGCCCACCTTCCAAATAGAATTTTCTGCTAGCCTCTTCGATACCAGCCCCGAGAATTTTTTAACCACCACTATCGAAAACAGATCGTTTGTGCTGAATTCCCACATGGCCAACTCAAAGATGCAGAAGAAAATAAAAAGCCACTGGCAACCAGTGCCCAGGGTGGGCCGGTAGGTGTTACGGATAGCTTTGCTTGCGCATTATCGAAGCCACTCGGCGAATGGCTCCTGTAATGCCGTCAGTCCTTCAGGAATTCTTCAGTGGGGAATGACATATTCCTTCCAGTAGCTCGGCGTTGGTGCTGGTAACAATCACGGTATGGTGCGGGTGAACGTTCTCAGCCAGCCACTTGATCAACGGCTTTGCGGCCTCTTCAAAACCATTCCGGTGCTGATCATGCTTTGCTTTTTCTGCTTCTGCTTTTGCCTTTGCAGCCTTCCCGGCCATATCGAAGAATTGCCACGCCCTGCCATGCTCATCACGTAGTTGCTCATCGCTCAACAGGTGAAGGGGCATCTTTAACATCCGCGTATAGCCTTGAGCCATGGCTTCATGGATATATACGGTTTTGTCGGAGCGTTCTTCAGCACTAAATGTAACGGTCATTGTGTTTTTCCTGTGTTTTCACGTTGCCACTTAATCAGCCCCTCAATACGAGAGGCGCATATATCCAGTTCGCCCTGGCTCACCTGCAGCGCTATGACAGCATCGCCAAACGTCGAGCCAGTAAACGGGGTTTGTTCGCACTGTTGAAGCAATACTGCTGGTGGGTACACATAGATCAGCTTAGGGGCTGGCGGGGGTGCTGGTCTCTCTGCGCAAGATACGCTTAACATCATCAGGCAAAGGCTGATTACCAGCGTCGCTATTCTCCAGCGCCTCGCGTAACGTTCTGTTTTCAGCATCGGCCTTGGCCCTCTTCTGCTGTTCGATTTTCAGTTGTTCCTCGGTAGCTCGCCGGTCAGCGTCGATTGACCCTTTCAGCGCGGTGATCGTTTCATCGCGGCTTTCTATACCCTTCGACAACTCGGTATTAGCGTCACTTAGCGTCTGGTTTGCCTCATTGGCATTATTTAGCCTGTGGTTCAGTACAGTGCTAATCCCGCCCAGACAGATAGCCACCAACAACGCGCCGATAAGCCCGTATTTGTTTAAAGCTGTCATGCGGGATAATCCTGGCGGCGTAATTCAAAGTGCGGCCCGTCGTAGAACTTCTCATCGTCACTGCGGCCGTTTTCGTTCCAGTCACCGCCCCAGCGAATTTTCACGCCCAGCTCTTTGGCTGCGGTAAACATTGCATCTGATACGGCTTTAAACTTGGGCTTGTCGTTCCAAGGGATCACCCCATTTACCAGCGGGGCGCAGTCCACAGCGTGCCCGGTCAAGTGGCGGCTGTTGAGCGTTTGGCTTTGCCCTGCTGCCTTAAGTTGTGCCTGCCTGGCGGCGCTGCGAAGCCCTTCGATAACCATGAAATCAACCGTGGTTATCTCAATTGCACGGCGCACAACTTTAACCAGGGCAGGATTTACACCTGCAAGGTTTCCCTCGCTGCGTTTGCTGAAAATAAATTTATTCGTCACTTTGAAGCCCCCGTTTTCCTATCCGCTAAATCTTTCAGCCGATCACCAAAATACCGAGTGCCGAGATAGCCGATGATTACGCTGGCAAAATATGCCCACTCATCGCCAACACCCACGATCGCTAGGCCGTCTTTGACGAACCAGCCGAATACTGAGCACATCAGGGCGTCGAAGAATGACTTCCAACCGCCATCCCCTTCGTACTTGCCACGTAGCCATGCCATCACGCCAGCCAGCAATGCGGCAACCCCCTGTTCTTTGACTGAAATCAGCCATGCGAAAATTGGTGCCCAGAAATCAGGGCTTTTTTCAGGCATTTGCATATGTCCTTACCCCGCTGGGCGTCAGAAATAAAAAAGGCCACGCATTAGCGCAGCCGTTCGGCCAATAAATTGGCTGGGTATTACTCAGATTGTGATCCTGCTTATCTCGGTCCTGGTTCGCTGGAATATGTAAGACCAGTTCCTATCCTCACTTACAGTTGGCGGAGGCCTGCCTGATTTGCCGTTTACTGTTTCATTTTCTCAGACTCCAGATACGCAAAAACCCGCTCGGAAGCGGGTTTTTTTAGTATTTAGTAGTATTGAGAGTATTAAACTCCCACTATGGGTGTCAATTTAGGGCATATTTTCTCAAATTGCAACCGCTTCTGTGTTTGCGTGAGACATTCCTGTTATTCGCTGATATTCAGATTCAGCCACAGTCTCTTGCGAGTAGCACCAAATCAACAGCGCATCGTAATAGCGTGACCATACTCGGTACCACGTGGCCCGCGAAACGCCGGGAACCAGCGCAACAATCGCATGATGGACGTGCGTTTGGGTCAGCGGCCGCAGTCCGGTGCCGTGGCATTTTTTACACGGCACAATGACCAGTTCGCCCCTTCGGTCCGTTGCCTTGCGGTCACAAACTTCACCGCTGCCGCCGCACCGGCATTTAGCTCCAGGGGTGTCTGCTGTTCTACAATATTCCTCAAGCACCTTCACTGCCAAAGTGTGGATGGCCAACGCCCCCTTCCGGCCCGGTATCTTGCCAACGTATTTCCGTGCCTGCGTCCGTGCATACTTCGTCAGTTCGTTTAATGCTGTTCTGCCTGCGTCGATATCTTTCGTGTATTTCGCATACAGGAGGCATAGGCCGCAACGGTGCCGAGCCTGAGTCATACCCAATGCCGTCACCACGTCAATTTTTGTTAAATGGCTACTGCCGGTAGAACGTGCTTGGTATGCCACAATCTGGGCTGATTTGGGATCACCGATCGTCAGTGCGTATTTAAGCCTCATAGTTTTTTTCCTTCACCCCTTAAAATTGCTTGCGTGCGGAATACACCTTCGGCATGCATTAATCGTAGTTCGTCGTGTGTGTATTCTGTTTTTGTTCTACCGTCGATCGCATCGTGACAGTTGCTACAAGCCCAGGCGCCCTGCGCATCATCGGGTTTTATGCCAGTGCCGCAGGTTCCGGCCATGCGGTAATGCGCAAGCACGGTGGTATAAGGATTGAAATTACAGACGCCAGGAATGCGGATCTGGCAGTCGCGTCCTTTGGCCTCCTTTTTAAGATTCACAGATCGAGACATTGTTGTCCCCCTCCGTGCTCTACTCGCAAGCGTTTTTGATACTCGTTTGAAAAACTCGTCCAATGGGCACTACGTACGGTTTTCGCTTGCGCTGGTGAAAAAATAAGACGGCGGTTATGCTGCGGATATGGGGGTAAAACTGTGATGCAGATAGGGCAATAATCTATCGTTTCCGTTATGCATCCATGCCTGCGACGGCAGATATGCATTTTTCCATGCGGTGCGGCACAACCGCTGCATATCGGCGCATCACACGTATACGGATGCAAGGGATCGATAAACTCCAGTCCATTTTCAACTTTAGGGGGATAGCCAAGGTGACCATCGCATAGCAGGGTTGTCGGTGCACCACAGAACATGCAGACTTCTTTTTTCATGGCGCTACCCCTACCAATTTTATTGCTGCTCGCCGGATCTGCGTAAGGAGCATTTGCCCCACCGCTTCCAACTCTTCACGGCTGATGTAGCTGATCGCAGGGCCTGTCCACGATTTGTCGAATACCGCGATCGCCATACCAAAACCGGCAGAAGACTCAGATGGCTCGCCTTCAGCAGGGGTATACCAATCCGGCAGGTCAAAACTGATGCGACCACGGACGAAGGCAATATGATCGGCGTTCTCCGGCCACCAGCTTTCACTCGTTGCAGACTTGATGAAAAACACGTAACGCCCACCCAGTTCTCGCATCGCTGCGGTGTGCTGCATAATGGGGACCATTCCAGTTATATAGTGACCGTCGAATTCCCGGGCGCGGCTGTATGGGGGGTTCGCGAAAGCAGCGCCGCCTAAAGTTGCAAGGCGTGCAGACCAATCCTGCGCCAGTGCGTTATCTTCAGCGATATAGTAATTTTCACATTTCGCGTTATGGTCGTCGGCAAAGAGATCCAGAGTAAACGGCCCGAATTTTGCGTTAATACCCCACCAGAGTGCGTCCGGGGTACACCATTGGTCGCCAACCTCTTTCAATTTGTGAGAACGACGGCTTCGCAGTTCGGCCAATGCCTGGCAATAAGGGTTTTGGTTCACGCTGCATACTCCAAAAGCTGAGCCGCAACATTTTCGACTTCTTCCTGAGATTTGAACGACCTGAATAGAATGAAATTCCAGAGCACATTCATCGCGGACTTATAGAGTTGGTGGAATTCGATGTCGTCCATATTGGCAAACGAGATCGATTTTGCGCGGCGATTGCGACTGCCGTCAGGATAGAGGTGCTCAGTGTAATAGCCCGCCTGGATGGTAACCCACTCGCGGTATGCATCGAACGATTTCAGGAGGGCTAAATCGCCAGTGCGAACATGTGCAGCGTCGGCCAGATACTGTTCAGCGGCATCCGCAAGCGCAACGCTATGCTGCTGCCCGACCTGCCGGCACAGATAGTCGACGAATCCGTTTACCAGCTTGCGTTCTTCGAGAAGGATTGCGCCACCGGTCGGGTTCCAGTACTCGAAGCCGAGCTGTAGAAGCTTGAAAAAACGTTTATGGAACTTGTAATTGCGGACACGCTTAAAATCGGCGTGTATCCACTCGCCGAGCCTAATACGCTGTAAGAATTCGCTGGCCTCGGGCGTTGCCGGGGTCAGGATTGCAGGGCCAATTTTTTGTAGCTGGATCTGTGCCATCTGAATACTCCGGTGGCACAGTAACTTCTCAGTAGGCTGTTCAGGCCTGTCTATAGATTATAGCGGATTATCAACATCATCAACAGTCGGTAATCCTGCCATTTTTCGCGCTTCAGTCATTTGCGCCAAACTGGTTACAAACTCATCAGGACGCAAGACAAATCCATAAACAAAATCGCCGTATTCATTCCTGTAAAGCACAATTGGCCTTGTGCTGTTACTTAGGCCACGAATTAAGTGGTCCGGTATGATCATCACTTTCTCCAGCATGTTCGAGGGGATCCATTTCTTTCCTTCGCGCGTCCCGTTAGTAAAACTGATACTCTTGGTAATCTCAAACAGCAGAGAGCTAATTTGCGTTAAGGAACACACAAATACTGTACATAAACACAGTAAAGCTCTCCAGTATTGATTATGATTTTTAATCAATATACTAAATCTCAAGCAATTGGTTAATTTTTGTGCTTTGGGTGAATTGCAACAGATGAGGTAATTCTTGCGAAGGGTAATGCTAAATTAGAGAGATGAATGGGTGCTTGAGAGCCTTTGCCCAACAACAAAGAGTGGCGGGGATCGCTCCCCGCCGTAGCTCTTACTTGGTTTCGTAAGCCATGTGAGCCACAATCTCCGTTCCGCCGCTTCGGAAGCTAACCTCGCAGAGATTGTTTTTGTTGAGCAGTAATACCCCTAGCAGGGTAATGCTGACAACGATCAGCGCCATAAGCGCTAGTTTTCGTGGCTCCATAGCCTTCTTCTCCTTGCCTTTCGGCATGTAAGAGGCTACCTTTATGTTGTTGACGCATAGAGGGCCTCAAGTTGATGTTAAAGTCACTTGGGGCTTTTCTCTTTCTGCCTCGTGTATGCCTAAGACAGAAAGTCTCAAGCACCCGGCAGCACTATAGCACAATCAATTCTTTCTCCACACCGGATCGCAGCTTAACACCGCCTGCGGCCTTCGCTCCTTAAGTTTGTCCAGTATTACCCTGCACTCTTGTTCGGTCTGATAAATACGCTCAGATACAGGCGAATAATCGCAAGCGTCGGATGCACAGGAGGCAACCAAAAGGACAAAACCGATTAGCATTTTACTTCCCTCACACCTGCACCATACTGCATACCAACGCCATATTTATCACAAAGTCTCTGAGCAAATGTCTGTGCATCTTCCCGCTCTGAGAAATCCCCCACACAGACCTGTAAGCCGTTCTCTATCCGGTATACGCTAAAAAATGCTGGGTCATTGTCATCCTGTTCGATGTAGCCCCAGGCATCCTCAGTGACGCCGTACATGGTGATAGCAGTGACGGTGTGTTCTGGGTTAATCTCGATATCGTATTCGTCAAATAGCTTTTGCATGGCAATCCTCAATCACAACTTTGTATTTAGCCATATCACTCCCCGAGCCTGGCCTGATGATGGCAATAGTGATCGCCATCTGGTCGACACGTTAAATCCAGCAGACTATTGCAACGCGGGCAGTTGTATCGAATTTGAACTCCTGCACCATTGAGAACCTCAATCACTTTATCGAGGTACTCTTCTTTAGCTTCCCCTTCCGCGAGCGGCAACTTGATAGGCTGCTGTAGTCGCTGCTCTGCTGCCTCTGCGCGTTGAATGAGTGCGTTTACGTACCCTTGTGAGTAGAGTGCAATGTCTTGCCCGCAGCCGTGGGGAATGGACCACAGAGCGGCATATGTATCACCATCAGGGCCTTGCATAGACTCCAGTTCTTCGCGGTCTGTGTATGCGATAGGCTGGCTAAGTGCTTCGTTGTTGATCATGCTTTTTGCTCCCTGGCTAATGGCACTGCAAGATCGATGGTCCAAGAAATGATTGCCGCCTCGTTGGTACTCTTGGGCTCACCAAAAACGTAGTATTTGCTTCCTGGGCGGCCCATAACTGGGTCGAGGAAAACAGGCTCTTCACCTTCAACCAAAACAGCAATAACCTGATGTAAACCACCGACAATATTCAAGGATGCAACAGATAGAAAATAAATAAATCCATTGCGCAAAGTTCCTTGTTTCGGATGTCCGTAAAAGTATGGAATACCGTAGTGGTCTAACGCATCGTCAAGCCACTCTGCTTTTGACTGGAATTTTTCATGCCACATCTCGACAACTTCATCCACCGGACGTGACGCGACCATTGCAATGCAAGCGGACATGCATGTGTTAAAAGTTGGTTGTTGCTGATGCTTGATCATTGCTTTGCTTCCTCCTGGGAGTCATAAACGACATACGACAGCCAAATAATTTCGCCCATTGCATCCCAAAACTTTTTTTCGATATCAAGACGAGGGCCAGTGAATGTGCCGAATCTCAAAAATTCCCAACGAGCTAAAATTTGTCGTTCCTCTGCGTTGGTTTTGATGTGATCGATAAAACCATCATTAACCGCGCAATACTGCACATAAGGCATCAGACGCATTTCACGCTGCGTAATTGTTACGCCTAGCAATTCCATGGATTTTTGCTTTATCGCTTCTGTAAGTTGTCCACGCTTAGCCATTACTTTCCCTCCTCTTGTGCGTAATCACACGAATAATCAGCATTTTCATGAAGCGATTTTAAATGGCGCTGCTCTGCCCTGCGTTGTCGGCGGGATGGCTTTATTTTCTTTGGTATCCAGCCCACTATTAATTTTTGTGATGGTGAGAAAAATGCACGATGAATAGTCGTCCTTGTTTGACTACTACGATGCGGAATTTCTAATACCTGTCGCGCCTGCTTGTTACTCTTCATGCTGACACCCTCACGGCTTCCAGTAACACTAAGGCCGCAAATAGCCAGAAAGTGCCACTGACGAGAAAAACGCACCCCCATGCGTGGCACAGCATCCAGTTCTTGAGCGAGGTTTTCATAATTGGAATAGCCCCTCGTTAGTAAAAATAATTTTTAAGTGAGGCTGCTGGGATTTCTAACTTTTCAGCTATAAGCCTCAATCCCATTCCTGCGTCGTGCAGTTGGCGGGCGATATCAATATCGGCTTCTGAATACTTTCGGCTGTGGTGCGCATCACCGCTTTTCCTCATGCAAACTCCAATGATGGCCGCCCGTACGCTAACTGATTTTTCTGTTCTGCCGAGTAGATAGCCGATTTGTTTGGCTGTCATGGTGCTGGCGTTTTGTTTCAAGGCCTTCTCTTCCGTTTCATTCCATCGCTTCATGCTGACGCCCTCCCCTGAACCGATGCCAGAGCCTGATCGAACATCTTGTGCACGCGACAAAACTGCAACTCTACTGGGGTGAAGTGCCACAGCCTTTTATCGGAGGGGGTATACTGAGAACTGGATAGATCATTGATCTCAGCCCGCACCAAAAACCTTTCACTGGCATAGATCAGCGTGTATCGCGCCTGATTGCCCTGGCCAACAACTTCGATCTCAGCATTCGGGGATCTGACCATATTTCTCAGTCTGGTTACGATTGAGGCGCGAGTTAAGTCATTACCGGGATAAGCCTGGTGCGCCAGCTTGTATATTTCGCTGGTGCTCAGTTTCTTGCACTGGATCAGATCGACGAATTGTCGGGTTGTAATTCTGGTTTTTTGACTTGTTTTATTGGTCATTCGGTTGTCTCCGATTTTTGCATGGTTGGTCATGGCATTACCCCAGGTTTTTCTTCCGCTTGTACTGCTCGTAAGCCAGTTCTGCCGGTGTTGGTCCGGGTGGTGCTTTCGGTGCTGCCAATTGCCGACGGATAGGCGGAATGGGTAAACCGCTTTCAACACGCTTTTCCCAGTGAGCTAACTGCTTTGCAGCCTGAACACGCAATTCTCCCTCAGTGAGTTTTCTCTCAATGCCGATCCGCTTTAGCGCGATGCAGATGTGGTACAGCACAGGGTGACGCCAGTCGAAAGTCTCTGCGCAGGTGTAGCGGTAAAACTCGTTACGCCAGCGCTTGTTCTCCGCCATGACATCCTCAACCGTCAGACCAAACCGGCCACCGCTGCATTCGGCAGCTATCGCTACAAACTCGGCTAGGTCTGGAGGCCAGTGGCTGCCAGCCCGCCATTTGTCTGCAAGGGCAGAACATACGCGGGTGATTTGCTCACTCGTCATCGAATTGATCTGAGCCTCCCAAAGCTCCGAGGGTCGACTGCCATTCTTCGCATTCCAGCGTTGGCCGAACACCTTGAACATCAGCCCCCATAGCGCCCAGACTGGCGGCTCCTGGCTGCCGCTGTTCCCATTCGGTGAACTGCTCGTAGTACGAGCGTTGGTCATTCTGATTAGGTCGGAATTCCGCATGATTCTCTCCTGATGTTATTGCCCATTCGTCCTCGAAGTGCTTGGACGGACCAAAAAATGTTTTTGCCTGCTTAATAAATTCCGTGCCGGATTTACCCGTTGCCTCAACGAACGCGGCATAGCGCCTAACGCCTTCCTGCATAGCTTCAGGTGTTACTCCATCTCGTAACCGAGCATTCCAAGATTTGAATGCACTGTGTTTGTCAGGGCTTCCAGGTCGTCGGGGATAATCCATCCACGCCGCCTCAAACTCAGGCGTATATTCATGTCGAGTTTTCTTCCCTTCGACTTTTGCCGATCCCTGTTCCGAGGGTGGAAAATTATCGTGTGGTCTCTTGGCGTTTTTTTCGCCATGAGACGATGTATTTTGATCTTGTTCCTGATCCTGATCCTGATCCTGACTTGCAAGCCCCTCCGAAGCCCCTTCAAACCCCCTATCCATTTCACGCTTTAAATTGAGGTGAAAATCTTTCTTATATCTTTCATAAAACAATGATAAAAAAGGATTTTCTGGAAGTGACGCATACCCGTTACGCACCCCTGCGCATTTGTTGTCGCCAGGCTTAAGCTCTTTACCGACCTGATAGGCTGCCATTTCATGCACCCATACCATCTCTGTAGCCTCGTCATAGCTACAAAACCCCGCTTTAATGGCGCTTTTAAGCCCCTTCAAAGCCCCTTCCAAGCCCAGACCGGTCTCATGAGCCATGTACAAAACAGGTAAGTAATAAAGCCCAAGCATATTGGCGTGAGGTGAACTCATCAGGTAGAAGGCAACAACCTGCGCCTCCGCTCCGGCCTTCCTCAATTCACGACCTGTTTTACCAAGCCAGAATTGAGGTGATACTGTTGCGTAGTCACGCATAACTTCCCCGATATACTTCCCGCGATTCGGCGTAACCAATCAGCTCAATAGCTGATTTGATCGCAGTGAACGCGGATATCGCTTCGTTGATTTCTTTCAACGCTGTAGCTGGTGCTGCCCCCAGATTTACGGCGTTGATCGCCTCTATCCCTTCTCTCGCCGCCACTGCTGCCAACAACACAGGATCGCTTGGTGATTCAATACGGACGCGTCGTTCAGTAGGCAAAGCAGCCAGCGCAGCCGCTTTTAATCTTGCAGCCTGAGGCGCATACCTGGGCCCGTCGTAACCGCGAAATATTCGCTTCACGCGCTGAGTGGCATTGGCCAACCCCTTTCCGGTATTCACCGTTGGCAGATCATCACCACCACCGGATGCGTGGTATTGATGAGCGATAGCCAGCCCAACTGTTTTCCAACCATCCTCAAGCGCCCAGGACTCCAGTTCGGCAGCTAAAGCCTCAATCGGAGGACTGATTTTCATGGTTCAGTTCCCCTAACCGCTTTGCTTTACGATATGCGTCATAAACAGCTGAGTCGTAAACCAGTACACCGCCGGAAGCAGCGGCTAACCGCGAGGCTCTACCTTCTGGGACTAATTCGCCCCACTGGGATACTGCCTGGGGACTTACACCAGCTATCCGTGCCAGAGCGGCTTGGTTATTATCAAAAAAATGGATTGCATCATCTTTGAACACTACTAATCCCTCTTTGTTAAGTAATATTGTCAACAATAAACATCAAGAAACATTAAGTCAAGATAACTTAATATTGGCTGTTATGAACATGGACACGATCGGCAGTCGAATTCTCCAGCGGCGTAAGGTGCTGGGATACAATCAGCGGGAGCTGGGTAAAGCTTCCGGGGTTTCGTATGCAACAATATCTTTGTGGGAAGGTGATAAAACCGCCCCCACGGGGAAGAACCTTCATTCCCTAGCCGATGCACTGCAATGCTCTCCGACATGGATATTGTTCGGGGATGAAGATAAAAACCCACAGCCTCCTGAAAAACGCCCCTTGGCCCTTAGCCTTGACGAAGCCGAGAAAGAACTCATATATCTGTTCAGGGCTTTGCCTGAATCAGAGCAAGATGCTCAATTAAGTGAGCTACGTGCGCGTGTTGAAAACTTTAACCGCCTTTTTGATGAGCTGTTGGAAGCCAGAAAGAGGCAAAAGAACAATAAAAAACTAAGTGATAAGGCAGTTGGAAACAAAAAAATAGAAGAATAACCTCCAAGTATCTTAAAAATCCGCCGCCTCCATATGCTACCCCGTCCCCTCGACCCGCTTTTGCGGGTTTTTTAATCCCTATTTATCAATAGCATATGCATTTACACGCCCTTCGTGACAAGTTTAATTGATTTTATTGTTGATTTTAATTTCAAGTTAACTTAACTTTACCCCATCAAAACCACACAGTGATTTCTCAGTTAACAAGTTCCGCGACCCGGCGATAAGGGAAAACAGGAGATAAGACGATGAGCACCGTACAGTGGAAGAACCTCAGCAACATGAAACTTGAAGCAGGTACGAAAGTAAGCCATCCGACAATTGGTGAGTTTACCGTTGCCAGTACCGAGCAAGGTCTTAACCTCATCGCCATCTACGACACCACCGGCAAAAAGCATACTTTTTTGCACCTGAATCACATCACTGTGCTTTGACTTTAACCACCTCCATATGACTTGGAGCTACAGCAGAGAATTACACGATGAGCGCATCAATTTACAGCATGAACGGCGGTAAAGAATTTGTTTGGCAGCTTGGCAACAGCCGCGTAGTTCTAAGGGGCCTCGAATATCATTATGAAGTTAGAAAAAATAGCAAATTAGAATGGCGAAAGGTTCTTTACGGTCGGAAAAGAAAGCTGATTGACATGGTAGAGAAGGCAATAGCTGCATAACACCCACCGCGCCCTACTGGGCGCACAACGGAAAGAGCATTGGAGCCGCAAGCGGAAACGCGAACAGGCCGTCCAATACCAGGGAAAAGGCAACGATAAAGCGTTGCAGCGGTTCCAGTGTTCTCCCCGTCGTGATGCACAAACAAAGGAGATAACTATGGTTGAAGTTGATGAGTTTGATTTAGCAGCAATTCGCGATTTCATCGGCCAAAGCTGGTTTGACTTTATCGCGTTCAATGAAGAGCGCTCAGAAGATGGAGAAGCTGAAGCTGAGCGTATTTATCGATCAATTGGCGGAGAAAACTAATGTACGGAACGCAAGAAGTTATCCGCCAATGTGTCATGCCGGGCATGTTAGTTAAACATCAAGGACAAACATGGCGGGCATCGGCAAATACTCGCGGGAAGTTATATTTATTCAACCTGACAGAATCTAAGCGGATTTCTGATTATCTAGTTGAAATATGCCTCGACTCAAGAGGACAACCATTAATTCACTGATTGTGTGGATAAGTATGGACATAGAAACCCTATTGCTAATATCTTTTTTTGCTTTCGTTATTGTTTTAACAGTCGCTATAGGAATAGTAATTCCTTTCATGATTCAGATTGATGTATGCGGTTCTGATTCTAGTCGCGACTTATAGATGCTAGTAGCACTTTTTAAAATGCCATTAATACGGCAGGCATATCCATAACCTTTTTAGGAAAAAATATGAAAACTATCGGAATCATCAATCTTCGTTTAACGCCAATCAACAGCGACCTGACATTGTTCAATTGTGAAAGTTCAATCACAGGAGTAATGCATACAACGTCAATTGGTAGCACAACCGTAGTTTTAAATGGTGATTACGTTCTTGGTAAATTCGATTGTCCTTATGCTGCAATTGATGAGTTAACCCACATTCATATCCGGCTTCACGAAGCAGAGAAAGAAAGTGGAACCTACGCCGAATACAAGAAAAATATGGTTGGCACTGTATTCCACTAAGCGATATTTGCCCCATTAACGTGGGGCTTTATCAGCATAAGCATTTACTCAGTGCTTAACCTGATAAATGAGGATAGAAAATTGGATATTACACTCGCATTTAAAAAGCTATCGCTTACAAGTGGTGATGAAATCACATTAAGCATTGCTCATAGCACAATGCAAAAAATGATTTTGAGATTAATCGATGCTGGGTATCTCACACCTGAAGAACTGGCAGATTACATCATTGCCCAATTAAAAAACTGCGACCAGCAGAGCCTTGAACATGTTTTACCTGAATCAGTAATGAATAAATTAACAAAATCATATGAATCCGTTAAAAATGGAGATAACCATGTCTGACAATCAAACCTATATAGCTTGCTGGTACCCCAGCGACAAGGCAATTGAAGAAAATGGCGCTAGAAAAGTTGCTTATTCTTTTTTAGCTGCACACGATAAGCAGGCTCGTGCAAAAGCCACGTTGTATTTTATGGAGCAGTTCCCCGAAGCGGATGATACCGAATTCACCTTAAACATTTACGCTTATGCTGACGGTATTCCCAGCCCCGATTTTGAAATCTGGGACGATGAATTTCTTTACGAACATGACTGGAATGACGAACTTGGTTATCCAGAACCTAAAACACAGGCCAAACTGGTTGAGTTCAATAAACTCGCCAAGCTACTTCGCATTGCAGTGCTGGTTAAATACCGCACCACTGATATCACCAATGACCAGATTCCTGGAGCTATTGAGTTACAGCAAGATGATTCGGGCTCTTTTGACAGCCACATATACGACGCAATAACAAAAACGGCAGCGGTTCTTGAAATGTATCCGGAGCGCATTCTTGAGGCTATAGATCATATCCGTGAAAAATGCCCACCAACCAAGAAATGGCCTGAGATCAAAGCGGTTCTCGCAACCTGGTTAAGTCAGCACAATAAAGAGCGAAAAGAAGCGTCCACATCGCTATCACTTGTCGATTCAGCACGACAGAACGTAGCAGAGGAAAAGCTGCGTGTGCCATCTGGTGCAACAGCTGGCGGCGGCAATCTAACAGATCGAGGTGAAGGGTTTGAACACGATTTCGACTCCCTAGCGCTAGACGTTGCTCTTGGTATGGTTGCCCGCGCGATGGACTTCGATATTTACAATCTGCGTAGCTCATTCATTAACCGCGCGCGTGAAATCATCAAGCTGAAAGAGCGCCCATTCCCTGCTCTGTACAGCGCATACCGTAATATGCCGGGCGTTCTGAACTATTCACGCGCCATCATTATCTACTCGGTTAAAACCGCGCCAGACAACATCGAGGCCACTCCTGGGAAATTAACCGAGTACCTTAATAAAACGCTGACCGAAACAGATCACGTCAACCCAGACCCGCGCATGATTGCTGTTGCTTGCGGCCTCACCAGTGAAGGTATTGATGATGAAACCAAACAGGACTCGACGAGCCATGCTGACGCACTGGCAGATAACCCGGCAGAAAGCGACACAGTGGGAACACAACAACCAGGTGAGAATGTTGCGGCGGAAAATCTGGAAGATGGAGCATCGATAGAACGCTCCGGCCCGTTTTATTACCGCACAGCCGATGGGCAAGTTGGCCGCGCCAATAAGCTGGCAAAGCTGGAAGCCGTGATCGCTCAGGGCTGCGAAGAAATCACAAAAGATGAATACCAATCTCTAAAAATAATTCCACCGGTGCAGCAACAAGACACAAGCGAACATGGTGGAGGTGTCTATTCACTCGAAGAGCTAACAGGTGAGGAGCAGCAAACAGAAGTACCTGCGCCAAAGACCGAAATCGATGAAAGCAAAGCTAAACAGGTTGAATTAACCTCACGCTCGGAAGCATTAACAAAAGAGCTTAACGAAAAAACTGGCGATGCGGCAACAAATTTGAGCATATGGAAACGGGTTCATAAAACTGATCCTGCCAGGACTAAAACTAAAATCACATATGGTAGTAAAAGAGATAGCAACGGTGATTTAGAGATATTGCGGGTTACTACCAGCATAAACCCTACATACCAAGAACAGAGGGCAACTGAATTATTTGGTCCATTCGGTATTGGCTGGGGTGTGAATATTGAAGAAGAGCGATTCGATCCAGGCATCCCGTTTATGGAACCGGTATATGATGCCAGTGGGAAATTCCTGGGTAAATCACCAATTCGGAATGCTGATGGTAGTATTATATCAAGCGTGAACCATACTATTAGAATTAACCTCTGGTATATCCATAATGGTAACCAGGGTAATATTCCAGCATATGGCCACACGAAATATATCTATCAAACCAAATCAGGCGCGACTTGTGATGATGAATTCGCCAAGAAAAGCCTGACTGATGCAACCACTAAGGCATTATCAAAACTCGGGTTTAGTGCTGACGTTTATACCGGGCTGTTCGATGATGTCGAATATAAAGAAGAAAACGCAGCAAGATTTGACCTCATTAACGCCAGCGATAAAGCCGAGGACGTCGCACAGACTCGTAAAGAGCTGGACGAGAAATTCAAAGCCAATACCAACAGCATGCGGTCAGCAGTAACAACGAATGAAATCTCCGGCATAGCCTCATCGCTCACTCGTGTCATGGCGATTCATCTCAAAGCTGCTCGCGAAAAAGGTGACGCTGAATATACCAAATACCTTGAGGGCCGCTTACATCGTCTCGAAGAGGTTAAAGCCGAATGCCTAACTAAATTACAGGAGAACGCCTCATGAGCAACCGCACAATCGACCTGGCCCTAGAGATTAGTAAGCTGGAATCCCTTGCAGCAGATGGTGGGGATCTCACCCCGGAAATGGTCGCTGATACCCTCGAAGGCATTGAAGGGATGATGGAGGATAAGTTTGATGCCACGATGAAGGTTATACGTGATTTCGATGCAAAGGCCGAGGCTTGCAAGAAGGAAGCTGCCCGTCTAGCTGAACGTAAAAAACATTGGGATCGCCAATCCTTCGCACTCAAAAAATACCTGCTGGAATGCTTGCAAGTAAGCGAACGTAAAACCTTTAAAACTACGTTTAACACATTTACGGCTCGTAAAGGCAGCGTAAGCCTGAAGATCGACAACGTGGATTTATTACCTGATGAGTTTGTCGAGTCACATACCGAAGTAATAACAACCACAAAAAATGATGTGCTCAAAAAAGCATTACAGGATTTGGCTACGAGAGTAGAAGCGATTAGGGCTGCTGGCGAAGTACCTGCCCCGGAATTGCTCAACGCTATTCCTGGTGCTCACCTCGAAACCGGCCCTGTCACTTTGCTGGTGAGTTAAGCCAGATGCGGCCAGCAATGGCCGCTTACTGAGACGGTAAATATGAATGACGACAGCGACAGCCTTTTGTTCCCCCGAAGAACAAAGCCTGATGATTTTAAAGACCATACAAAAGAAATTATCTGGCAAATGCGAAATGGGTACCGGCGACACTTCGGAATTATTGAGTTGCCACCAGTAGCGGAAAATTCAACAGCTATCAAATTAAAGGTAAGTACAAAATGATTAATCAAAACTGGAAAGAAATTAGTGAACTACCGGGGATAAAACGGGGTAAAGAAGCTGATTTTTGGGTTGCCGTTCTCATGGAACGCCGCGATTACACAAAAGGCCCTGAGCATTACCAGCAGGCTACTGAATGCGTTATCAAGTTGAGCTATTTAAACGCGGAGCTAACCGACGCGGAGTTAGATTATTGGGAAGAAAATGGCTGTATTCCTGACGAGTCCCCTTCTGATTTAGATGATTGGCAGAATGAGGATGGTGAACACTCGAACTACACCGGTTGGATTAGCCATGACGATGATGGTCGATATTACATTATCAAACCCGGAGAAAATGGTTACGTTCCTGAAGGTGCTTTCGGTGGCCGCTTCCGCATGTTGGCTTGGCTTGAAATCATCAGACCTGACTTCCCTATTCAATTTAACGCTGACGATCTGGACTCATCTCATGAATAAGAAATTCTTTGTGTGTGGCGTCATTGATAACGGCCAGGAGTGCGAGCGAGTCAGTGACGCAGAAGCGAAGTTCTGGACTGTTTACGAACTGCAAATTGAGGGCACCAGCCAAGCAATTTTCGATTGTGATAATCGCGATAATGCAGACCTGGCCGCAAAGCGACTAAACCAGTTATCCACCCGAGTATCAGTGCTTACTGATGCCATTTCATTCTCGATGAACCCGATGTTGTGGTGCAAGAGGGAGAGCGATATTTTCCAGTACCGCGGCAAGGTTTGGTACGCCGATGTATTGAAATCTGCGATTGAAAAGGATGTTAAATAATGGCTAACTCCTTCAATAAAATGATCGACGGCAAAGTAATTAAGCGCGGAAAAACATCATTGCTAATTCGCCTTGATGACATTCACATCAAAGAAGATTTTAATCGGCGCGTAGACAATGAGCGCTATCGTGAGGCTAATGAGCGCCTCTATCAATACATGCTTAAAGGAGGAAAAGTACCCAACCTTGAAGTTATTCCTCGTGACGAGGGCGGCGTGTGGGTTATCGAGGGCCACCGCAGAACCTTAGCCAATCGTCGCTTACGTGATGAAGCAGGTAAACCTGTTGAATGGATAAAGATAGAACCATTCGAAGGCAACGATGTTGACCGCATTGCGCGTATTAGAACCAGCAATGAACAATTACCGCTCACTGATTACGAGGAGGCTTTATTAGTAAAGGACTTACAGAACCTCAATTTATCAGCAGATAAAATAGCTGAGGTTTTGCATATTCCACGCTATAAGGTTGACAATGCCCGTGTGTTAATCAATGCCAATTATGATGTTCATCAATTAGTTGAAAGTGGAGAGGTTGATATTCCTCTTGCAGTACAACGTGTAAAAGAACATGGTGACAAAGCTGGTGATATTTTAAAAGGGGATGCAGGAAAGGCGAAGGAAAAAGGCAAAGCAAAAGCAACCAAATCAACAGCAATCCCTCAGTTCAGTGCTACTCGAGCACGTCGACTTTGTGAGTTGCTCTATGATGCCGAGCTAATATCACAAGCAGATGGTGACGTTCTCCGGCTCAGACAAGGCACACAAGAAGAAATTAATACAATTCTCCACGAATACCGAAAACTGGGGGGAAAGCCTGAGAATGAGTGATGTAATCGAAACCCTTCACGGTGAGGTATTAGATGGGGCGTTTTTCGCCCCTGCATCTTCCGACCTGGTTGATTCTCTGATCGGCCAGTACAAGCAATTACGTTCAGATGTGGAAATGATGGCAGAATTGATTAATTCGCACCATGCATCTGTCCATCACTTCCTGGAAGGTAATCAGGATAAGGACCGACGTCATTACATCAGGGGTGTCAGCGAGCTATTTAAAATCGAAGGAGCAATCGCCAGCTTGAACGCCACCTTTTGGCAAAAAGCATTAAATATGACCGACGTGTACGAGTATATGCCAAATAACCGCCGTACAGAATGGAACGAACAGATCCGGGAAATGAAAACCCCAGATTTTGAAGAGGAAACAGTACGCCCTACCATTATGGAGCTACTGAACTCGCGGCAGAAATTTTTCTCTGAGCGCGTAGACGGCATTTTCCGTGCTCTTTCCGGCGACCACGTTACCAACAGGCCGGAGGGCTTCGGCAAGCGTATGATCCTCGCCCGAGTTTTCAACGAGTATGGATGGAATAATCACGATATGGGCGGTTTCATCCAAGATCTTCGGCAAGTCATTGCGAAATTTATGGGCCGCGATGAACCCCGCAGGCGTGTAACCGACGATGCTCTACAGGAAGCCCGTTGTCGACACGGTGAGTGGTTGATGCTTGATGGTGGCGCATTGCGTGTACGGGCCTATCTTAAAGGAACAGCGCACCTTGAAGTTCATCCGGATATGGCCTGGCGACTCAACTGCATTCTGGCGCACCTGTACCCGATGGCGATACCGCCACAATTCCGCCAGAAACCAAAGAAGAAACTCAAGGATTTCACTTTAATGGACAAGCCGTTGCCGTTCGCCGTTCTGGAGGTACTTTCAGGAATGAAGGCTGAACGCCACACCCCGCTTCGACGTAACCAGTGGGAGGATTGGACACCGCCCCTCACCACCAACCCGTACAACCGGCGTTTTGACTGGCGGGATGAAGACAAAGCCATCCGTGGCCAGGCAGGAAAAATACTGGAAACAATCGGTGGTGTGCTGATCAAAGCAGGGCCTAACAAAAACATCAATATCTGGGAGTTCGACTACGACCCTTCCCGAGTGCTGGGAGAGATTATCGCGTCCGGGTGCATTCCCGATCAACAGTCACACCAGTTCTACCCTACTCCTGAATCCCTGGCAGATTGGGCGGTATCCGAGGCTGAAATACAACCGGGTGATAAATGCCTGGAGCCGAGCGCTGGCACCGGAAACCTTGCCGTGTTGATGCCGGCAGATCAAACCTATTGCGTAGAAATATCTGCTCTGCATTGCCACGTGCTGGAGGCTAAAGGCTTGACCGTTGAGCAGACCGACTTCATCAAGTGGGCCGAAACAACCAATATGCGCTTCGACAAGGTGGTAATGAATCCACCATTCAGCGAAGGACGTGCAAAGGCGCATTTGGTAGCCGCAGCGAATCTGGTTAAGCCTGGTGGCCGTGTTGTGGCAATTCTGCCAGCAAGTATGCGCAAAAAATCATTTCTGCCCGGTTGGACGTGTAGCTGGTCCGGGTTAATCAGTAACGAGTTTGACGGTACGAGCGTTTCTGTTGTCATGCTGAAAGCCGACCGCAAGTGAATTTCAAGATTCAGTTTTACTCCGGCCAAAATCGTACAGTACAGGCCGGTCATGAGGTAAGTATGCAAAAACTTTCCCTGACTAAATGGGCAAAAAAATACTACGACGAGCCGCCAAGCATAGGGACACTGCGGCGCTGGGCAAGGAACGGCAACATTTACCCAGCTCCCGATCTGGAAGGACGTTCGTACAAAGTACACCCCGATGCATTTTATATTAAACCGAAAAAATGCGGAATGAAGTTGGAGCAGCACCAACCAAACGGCCGCATTGGTAAAAAAAGTCCGTTGTTGGAGAGATTGATCAATGAGTCAGAGAAAAAGATACGATGCTAATTTACCCAAAAATCTGACTTATCGCAGAAACAGCAAATCATTCGCATGGCGAAACCCCGCCACAAAAGTGGAAATCCCACTTGGGCAAATTTCTCGCAGGGATGCCATTGCTCAGGCTATCGAAGCCAATAATTATATTGAACAAAAATATACGCCAGTGGCTTTGATGGAAAAATTAATGGGTAAACATGAGTTTACTTTTGCTGATTTTCTGGAACGCTACGAAACCATACTGCAACGGCGAAATCTAGCGGCAAATACATATAAGGCTAGAACTGGGCATATAAAAACCATTGGTGATAAGTTGGGAAAAATGGTGCTGTCTCAAATTACGACAAGGCATATTGCGGAGTTTTTGGAGCCGTGGATTGTTGAGGGGAAAAAAACTATGGCGGGAACATTACGCTCAGTGCTTTCAGACATGTTCAGAGAGGCTATCGTGGAAGGTCACGTTTCAGTTAATCCTGTAGGGCCAACCAGAGCGCCAAAAATGGAGGTGTCTCGCGAGCGCATATCATCGTTTGAACAGTATACCGTTTTTCGCTTGGCCGCTGATAGGCAACCAGCCTGGTTTGGCCTGGCTATGGACCTGGCGCTAGTAACTGGGCAACGACGTGAGGACATCGCCAGCATGAAATTCAGTGATATTTATGATGACCGGTTACATATAACCCAGATAAAAACCGGCGCAATGATCGCGATACCGCTCTCACTAACTCTTAACAGCGCAGAACTTAAACTTGGCACCGTGATCGATAGATGCCGTTTGGTCAGTCGCAGTGACTACCTTGTGAGTGCAGGCATCCGCAAAAATAGTCCAGATGGTTCGGTCCACCCTGATAGCCTAACGAAAGGATTCGTGAAAGCACGTAAAAATTCTGGGCTAGCGTTGAGCGAAAATCCTCCTACATTTCATGAGATCCGAAGCTTGGCCGGACGGCTGTATGAGAAGGAAAAAGGGAAAGAATTTGCACAAAAATTACTCGCCCATAAATCAGAAAAAATGACGGAAAAGTACTTGGACACACGTGAAAAAGTGTTCACTTTCCTATGACACAAAAAAGACCGAGTACGGAAATTCGGAGAAATTTCGGAGAATTTCGGAATGAACAACATAACGCACTGATTTAAAAAGAAAATAAAAAAAGACCGAGTACGATTCCTATACTCGGTCTAGGGAAAGGGCTCTTGGGAGAGAGCCGTGCGCTAAAAGTTGGCATTTATGCAAGGTTTGTTCAACCGTGCATTCTAAGAATAGTCCAAGGTGCCAGTTTTGCCAGCCCAGCGCACACAAGTGATAGTTACAAACAGAAATTAATTACGTACATCTCGTCACCACCCGTAAACTTTTGCATAAGTATCGGGTGGTTAGCTGATTAGTCAGCACACAATTTTTCTGCTCTTTCGCGGAAAGGTTGCACGCTCATTTTCTGGCCGGGGTGGTTTGCGTCATCCAGCAGGATCACATCCAGCGATTGAGCACGCTGTTGCCCCGCTTTCACCTGTGCTTCTGCTGCTTCATTGAGCGGATACTGCATCAGGGTGCTGTTGTTGAGCACGAACAAGGCAGCCCCTTTGCGACATTGCAGCGTGACTTCCTCTTTGGTGAACGCCCACTGTTTGCCGTACTCCAGCTTAGTGACGTTAACCAGCTTATCTGCCGCCAGCGCGCTCGACGCCGTTGCCAGCAGCGCAATACCAAGAATTACAGATTTCATGTTTTTGGCCTTAAGTTGCGATTTAAATCGATTTTCCCGCAGTTTGCGGGCATCCGGCAAGCCGCATTGTCATACCGGTGCATAGGTTGCAAATAAACTCACCAACAGCAGCACCGCTGCGCCCAACGCCACCTCAAGCCAACAGGCGACCACCAACCCGCGCTGTGCCAGATTGGGGGAGGTGCGCATTGCGGGGACGATAACGTAACGGTTTGCCAATGCCACCATCACCATCAATGCCACCAGCCCGGCTTTAACTAACAACAAGCGTTGATAGGCGGAATCGAGATCGACTGGCCAGCGGCCAAGGATGATCAGGCTGTTGATTATACCCGTGACGATCACCAGCACCACGGCAACATGGCCCCAGCGGGAGAAACGGATCAGGGTGGCGATAGCATCACTACGCCACTGCGGTTGTGGCAAGTAGCGCAGGCAAAACAACAACGGTAATAGGCTGCCGAACCAGTAGCCTGCCGCTAACAGGTGCAAGGCGTGGTTAACTCGGTGTGCAATCCCCAATATGCCCGCATGCATCGCCGCATGGCCGATAAACGCCATGTTGATCAGTAGCAGTGCCGAGCACAGCGCCAGCGCTTGCCCCCGCTTTGCCGCAGGCAACAGCAAGGCTAACAAGGCCAGCAGGGAAAACCCCAGATGCCAGCGCCAGGCCTCACCAAAGGTGGTGCCCAACACCGCCCACCATATGCTCAATTGCCAGGTATCCGCCCAGCCATCGCCCATCAATCCGGCCTGAATGGCCAGCATCAGCAAGGCGGTTAATGCGGAGATCCAGGTCGAGGCGAGCAGCAGCGGGCGCAAATCGCGGGTGATTATCGGGGAGAGGCGCTGTGGCGACAGGACGGCGGTGAACAGGCTGACGCCAAACATCAGCATCACCGCCGTAAAGTGCACAAAGCGACACAGCACAAACAGGGTCGCCAGAGTCATAGCTTAGTTAACGGTAAAGCTGTACTGACCTTTGGTTTTATGACCGTCAACGGAAACCACGTGCCAGCTGACCTGGTATTTCCCCGCAGCCAGTTCACTTTCAATCGGTACGTTAATCTGGGTGTTGTTGCTTGGCTCCAGATCCAGCTTGCCGGTTTTAACCACGGCGTTATCTGGGCCGGTCACTTTCACACCGCTGAAGTTAGGCTCAATGCCTTCGGAGAAATTCAGCGTCAACACTTTTGGCGCAGAGCTGACGGTGGCGTCTGCCGCCGGAGTCTGTACTTTCAGGTGGGCATGCGCCAACGCCTGCTGAGAAGACAAGCCGACAAACAGTACAAAAATGGTGGAAAGCAGGCGATAGGATGAACGAATTTTAGCGATCACGGAGGAGTCCTTTATCAATTATGTAGGTGATAAGGGCCAAGACCGGTTACGCGGAGCGATGTTTCCGCAGCCTCAACCCACCACTGTGATTGCGCCACGGGTAAACAGCAGAAGGAGTGGGTAACTCACTGTTATAACTCTCTACCTCCCGGTAGCGTATCGCGTTAAATCATAACGACGGTGAATCGGCAAGTCGAGCACATCACTGATATTTTGCGATCTGGCAGCACGTATCGCTATAGCAGTTCGATAAACGCAGGGCAAAAAAAAACCGCGTACGGTGAAAAGTACGCGGTTTTCAGATTGATGACAAAAGCGGGTTATCAGGCCTGACCGTTACCGCTTACTGCCTCAGCACCCATTCTCTTCAGATCTTTATCAATGAAGAACAGTGCCTTGCCGCTGTTGCCTACCAGCGCCAACTTGTCCAGAACGGATTTGAACAGCTTCTCTTCCTCGTGCTGTTCGGCAACGTACCATTGCAGGAAGTTGAAGGTTGAGTAGTCTTGTGTAGTCATAGCCACGTGCGCCAGCTCATTGATTTGACGAGTGATCAGTTGCTCATGCTCGTAAGTCTGCTGGAAAACGTCCGCCAGTGATTCAAACTCTACCGGGGGTGCAGAAATGCTGCCAATCAGTGGCAATGCCCCGGTATCACTGAGGTAATCGAACAGACGCTGCATATGCTGCATCTCTTCGCGTGAATGTTCTTTGAGGAATGCGGCAGCCCCTTCGAAGCCTTTATCACTGCACCAGGCGCTCATTTGCAAATACAAATTGGCGGAATAGAATTCCAGATTCAGTTGCTCATTCAGTTTCGTGGTCATTGCTTGCGTTAGCATGAGGATCCCTATTATTTTTGCAGGTCATAAACTTAATTGATCGCATTATGCCTTGATTAACACAAAATAAAAACACTTGATTTACATTCATTTATTTAAAAGTGAATTTACCCATAAATTCAATGCATTATAAAAAACTCAATTTAACATTAAATTATTATGATAATCATTTTCATCTTTATATTTGCAGGAAGACGAATCATTCTTATTTAACAAAATAAACCAACGTCATTAGGCTTAAACATTATATCACCCTGCTTTTTGTAATGACTCTATACTCAGAGTCTGAAGATACAGGGATATGTAGGCTTGAGAAACTTGCCAAGCGCGGCACGGTAGATTACCTTCTGCGCTGAGTTGCCGTTACACACAAGAAGGAGGATCCCATGGGTTACAATCTGGCAGAACTTTCCAAAGACGAAATGGACAAGGTGAACGTTGATCTGGCCGCGTCTGGAGTGGCATACAAGGAACGCTACAATATGCCGGTGATCCCTGAGATGGTGGAACGTGAGCAGCCAAAGCATCTGCAGGACTACTTCCGCGAGCGTGTGATGCACTATCGCGTCGAATCACACAAATTCTCTCGCCTGCCTTACGAGCCTAAAATGAAGTAATGACCCCTCACCCTAACCCTCTCCCACAGGGAGAGGGAACCGATCGAGTGTGTTTAAAATTTCTCGCGACTCACCTTGGATCAGGGGGCGATCGATTTTGCTAAAGTTACCGATTTACCTCCAAATGGGGGACCGATCGAGTGTGTTTACAATTTCTCGCGACTCACCTTGGGTCAGGAGGCGATCGATTTTGCTAAAGTTACCGATTTACCTCCAATAACGTCTCCCTCTCCCAGTGGGAAAGGGTTGTGCAAAACGGTCGGTAGCCAGCAGAGGAGGCGACCGATTTGCTAAAGTTACCGATTTACCTCCAAATGAGCAGGGACTAACAGCTCCCTCTCCCTATGGGAGAGGGTTGGGGTGAGGGGCCAGCAAAACGGTCGGTAGCCAGCATCAGCTGGTGCAAAATACCCGGTTCATCCGTGGAGTGCCCTGCCCCTTCGACAATATGCAGTTCAGCCTCAGGCCAAGCCTTGGCCAGATCCCAGGCGTTTTGCACCTGGCAGGCCATATCGTAACGGCCATGGACGATCACTGCAGGAATATGACGGATCAGCGGGACGTTGCTCAGCAGTTGGTCATCGCTGTCGAGAAAGCCCTGATGGCTAAAGTAGTGGTTCTCAATACGAGCAAAGGCCAGCGCGAAATCATCTTCGCCAAAGGAGGCGGAAGCACCGCTTGGCAATAGCGTTACCGTTTCCCCTTCCCACACGCTCCACAGTTTGGCAGCCTCAAGCTGCACTTGCAGATCCGGTGACGTCAGGCGTTGACGGTAGGCAGCAATCACGTCCTTGCGCTCTTCCTCCGAAAGGATAGACAGCACCCGCTCCCATTTATCCGGAAAGAAGCGGGAAGCGCCGTCTTGATAATACCAACTCAGTTCCTGCTTACGCAGCGTGAAGATCCCCCGCAGCACCATCTCACTGACGCGTTGCGGATGCGTCTGTGCATAGGCCAACGCCAGCGTGGAACCCCAGGAGCCACCAAAGACCAGCCACTGGTCCACTCCGGCCATGACACGCAGTCTTTCGAGATCGTCGACCAGATGCCAGGTGGTGTTATTGTCCAGGCTGGCATGCGGTTTGGAACGGCCACAGCCGCGCTGATCGAACAACAAAACCTTATAGCGTTGCGGGTCGAACAGCTGGCGATGATAAGGTGCGCTACCACCGCCAGGCCCACCGTGGATAAAGACCGCAGGCTTACCGTTTGGATTGCCGCTCAGCTCCCAGTAGATCCGGTGCCCATCTCCAGTATCCAGCCAACCGCTGTCATAGGCGGATAATGGCGGGTACAAACCTCGTAATTGTTCCATGGCGCGTACGTCTCTCTGTGAGTGATACCTTCATCAAAGCCGAAGCCGCTCATCAGGTCAACGGTAAAACGCGAAAACCTCCACCTATACCAACATGTTAGTGCGCGTTTGCTTAAAATGAAGTCGACTTGCTTTTACGCATATGGGGTTCGCGCATTTCTTGTGCGGTTTTGGCTTCAATACTCAGCTCTGCCGTGGGGCGCAATAACAGGCGTGGCAGGCCGATAGGCTCACCCGTTTCAAGGCAATAACCGAAATCACCGGTTTCCAGGCGCTGCAGGGCGGCGGCCATCTTGGGTAACAGGCGGGTTTCCCGATCCAATTGGCGGAACAGCAGGCGCAGATCTTCTTCGCGCGCGGCTTTATCCGCTTCGTCACCACTGATATCGCCGCTGTCGATATCACGTTTCAGCACGTCGATGTGCTGCCAGAGTTTTTGTTGCTCGTCCAATAGGCGTTGGCGGAAAAACGCCCGCTGCTCCGTATTCATGTAATCAGATTCTGGCATCGCCAGCAGTTGTTGCTCGCTTAATAATGTCATGACTGTCATGGCACACTCCGTGTACATAAGTTTGTTACATTATAACATTTTTAACACATAAAGGTTAATAATAAATAATCATTGGATAAACAAGGCGTTGACGTTTCCATACCCTTTGCTGCTTGCATATGATGGTCGCTAGGGGGTTAATGGTCCGGCAAGCCACCCAACCATAGGTTAACCAAGAGGCCATCATGAGTAAGGGAATGGACAGCAAGAAAAATGCGAAGAAGAAGCCGTTGAAAACCCCAGCCGAGAAAAAAGCGGAGAAACGTTCCAAAAAAGGACAGGCGTCTACATCTGGTGAGTAAATCAGTTTCTGACCGTAGTTAAACCCGCCGAGGCGGGTTTTTTGTTGCCTGCGAAAAGACAGGTTGGCATCGCAACCCCATATCGTTAAGCTAGGCAGTAGACTTTAGCTGGGAACATCATGATGTTACGTGTAATCGATACTGAAACCTGTGGGCTAGACGGCGGCGTAGTGGAAGTCGCTTCCGTTGACGTGATCGACGGGCAAATCACTAATCCGATGAGCGACCTGATCAGCCCAGACCGGCCTATCGGCCTGGACGCCATGGCCATTCACCACATCACCGAGCAGATGGTTGAGGGCAAGCCGCGTATCGCCGTCGCCATTGGGCGTTATCAGGGCAGCCAATATTATGTTGCGCACAACGCCGCCTTTGATCGTGCCATGCTGCCGGAAATGAACGGTGCCTGGATTTGTACCCTCAAGCTGGCACGTACGCTGTACCCAGACATTAAATATGGTAATCAATACCTGCGCTATGCGCTGAATCTGGATGTACAACTGCCGCAGGATACCGCGCTTTATCCACACCGCGCACTGTACGACTGCTACGTCACCGCCGCACTGCTGCAACGCATTGTGCAAGACTCCGGTTGGACGCCAGAACAGATGCTGGAAATCACCGAGCAGCCGGTATTGTTGAAAAAATTCAAGTTCGGCAAATATCGTGGGCAATCTATTGAGCAGGTTGCGCTGGACGATCCTGGCTATCTGCGTTGGATGCTGAAATCCATCGACGATCTCAGCCCGGATATGAAACACACGTTGAAATACTATCTGTTGGGTTAATCAGGCGGGCAGTCTCCTGCCCGCGATGATTTATTCCGCCAGCGCCAGAATAAACGCATATTCCAGCGCAATATCTTCGTAAGCCTTAAAGCGCCCAGACTTGCCGCCGTGGCCGGCATCCATATCGGTATACAGCAGCAGTTGGCGATCGTCGGTTTTCAACTCACGCAGTTTCGCTACCCACTTGGCAGGCTCCCAATATTGCACCTGTGAATCATGCAGCCCGGTGGTGACCAGCATATGCGGATAATCCTGCGCTTTCACCTGGTCGTAAGGGCTGTACTGCAAGATGTAATCGTAATACGCCTTGTCGTTTGGGTTGCCCCACTCGTCATATTCACCGGTGGTGAGCGGGATGGACTCATCCAACATGGTGGTGACGACGTCCACAAACGGCACCTGAGCCACTACGCCATTGAACAGCTCAGGAGCCTGGTTGACTACCGCGCCCATCAGCAAGCCACCGGCACTGCCCCCCATCGCGAACACCCGGTCAGCATCGCCATAGCCCTGCTCTACCAGCGCCTTGGTGACGTCGATAAAGTCGTTAAAGGTATTTTGCTTGTTGAACAGCTTGCCGTCTTCATACCAGAGCTGCCCCAGCTCGGCACCGCCGCGAATATGCGCCAGCGCGAAGACAAAACCGCGATCCAGCAGGCTGAGGCGGCTGGCACTGAATGCAGGATCCATGCTGCTGCCATAGGAGCCGTAGGCATAGACCATCAGCGGGTTCGTCCCATGTGCGAAGCGGTCAGCACGGTAAACCAAAGATACCGGTACCTCAACGCCGTCACGGGCTTTCACCCACACGCGCTCGCTACGGTAATCTTCCGCCGTGAAGTTTTTCACTTCCTGCTGCTTGAGCAACTCCCGCTCGCCGCTGTCCAGATTCAGCTCATACAGCGTAGTTGGCGTGGTCATGGAGGAATAGCCGTAACGCAGCAGCTCGGTTTCCGGGTCTGGATTGTAGGCCAGCCATGTGACATAGGTCGGATCGTCAAAAGCGATGCGCTTGTCTTCACCGCTCTGCCAGTGGATTTGGCGCAGCTGGGTCAGCCCGGCGATGCGCTCCTCCACCACCAGCCAGTCACGGAACAGGCTGAACCCTTCGAGCATGACATCGGTGCGCGGGGCAATCAGTTCCTGCCATTGGCTTTCCTCAGCCTGCTCGCTCTGATACAGGCCAAAGTTCTTGCCGTTTCTGTTAGAACGAATGTAGAAATGCTCACGGTAGTGATCGATGGCATATTCGTGATCTTTGCGGCGCGGCGCGAACATCTGCGGCTTGCTGTCTGCACTGTTCGCATCCAGCAGCAGGATCTCCGAGGTGGTGGTGCTGCTGAGGTGGATCAGAATAAAGCGCTCGGAGGTGGTTTTTTCCAGGCTGACGTAGAAAGTGTCATCCTGTTCCTCATAGATCAGCACGTCCTGCTGCGGATCGCTACCCACCACGTGGCGATAGACCTGATACGGCAGCAATGTCTTGGCGTGTTTACGCACGTAGTAGACGGTGGCGGAGTCATTCGCCCACTCGAAGTTGCCAGAGGTGTTTTCCAGCACCTCATCGGCCCAGCTATCGTCGCGTAGGTCCTTGAAACGGATATCGTATTGGCGGCGTGACAGGAAGTCCTCCGCCACGGCCAGGCGCTGGTTGTCCGGGCTGACATCCAACCCGCCCAGCGTATAGAATTCGTGCCCTTCCGCACGCTGGTTGCCATCGAGCAAGGTGTCCCAAAGCTCGGTAGCCGCTGCAGGCTGGCGCACATACAGTGCATATTCATTACCCTGCTCATAGCGGGTCTGATAGCGGAAACCACGCCTGACGTAAGGTACGGAATGTTCCTGCTGTGGGATGCGCGCGACCATCTCCTGATACAGAGTTTCACGCAGCGCCTGTTGCGGCTTTAGCTGAGCGTCGGTGTAGGCATTTTCGGCCCGCAAATACTCCAATACCTGAGGATCGGTACGTTCGTCATCGCGCAGCCAGTAGTAGTCATCCACACGCGTGTCGCCATGGATAGTGATGGGATAAGGACGTTTTTCTGCCTTGGGAGGTGTCATCATTGCTAAATCATCCGCTTACTTTGATTAAGGCAAGAATGACACGAATTTCACAAGGTTAACAAGCCACGTAAGTAAATGGGCGCAGCATGCAGCGCCCCTACGCAGTGAACCGGTTAGGTTTGTCAGCATCTCATCGCAATGTGAGATGGCGTACCGCATCAGCGCTTGGTAAACGCGATGACAAACAGCTCATCCAGCCCTGGGTAGATATCCTGGATCACCTGCTTGAGTTCGCTGAGCGTCATATTCTCCTGCTGCGCATGTTCACGCGTTAGCTCATCCAGGCGCACCGGCGTTACCGACTTTACCTCGATATAACAGAAAAATACGCCGTCTTCGTTACGGCTGACGCGCAGCACCTCGTTCGGCTGGAAGTCAGCTTCGCTGGCATCCCGAATGGTGATGGTTTTGCGCCCGGCCAGAATATCTTGCTCAAAACGGCTGAAGAAGGTTATCTCACGGGACATGCTGGATCCTTGGTTATCATCATGTTGCTGTACCACTGCTTAGGCGGCCTGCTGCTCTTCTGACGCAGCGCCTTCTTCCGGAGCGGCGGCAGGTTTCTCACCTTTGGTTTTGGCTGGTTTTTTGGCGGCTTCTTGCGGGGCACCACCACGCAGGATCTGCGCCAGCACATCTTTGTGTTCCGCCAGGAAGAAGCTCAACCCTTCACGCTGTTCTTCTTCCAGCGAGACTGGCGCTTGCTGCAACCATTCACCGAGGCTATCGGCCAGATCCAACATTTTGTCGTAGGCATCGGCTTCTTTCTTGTTTGCGAAAGTCATTTTTTCCTCACCGTTTCTCACTACTACATATTTCACTTCAACAGCCATGAGCATCTTCCTCAAAGGTTATGATACTGTATTTTTATACAGTATAGAGTGATTTCGGGCAGGGCTGCAAGCGCCCTGCCGTTTATTATTTCAACAGCCGCACTTTGCAGCTCTTGCCTTTGATCTTACCTTGCTGAAGCTGTTGCAGTGCCTTACGGGCGCTGGCCTTACGGATAGCCACATAGGCATGCACCGGGAACATGTCGATCTTGCCGACTTCTGCCGCCGTTAGCCCGGCGTCACCGGTCAACGCCCCAAGAATATCGCCAGGGCGGATTTTTGCCTTGCGGCCACCGTCTATGCAAAGGGTGACCATTTCCGCTTCCAGCGGCGCGTTAGACGCCCCGCTCAGCTCAGACACTGGCGACCATTTTGCGCGCATGGACAGATACTCTTCGAGAGCATGAACACGCACCATTTCCTGCGGCGTACACAGGCTGATTGCCAGCCCGCTCAGACCGGCACGGCCAGTACGGCCAATGCGGTGGACGTGAACCTCAGGGTCAAACGACAACTCGTAGTTGACCACCAGCTCCAATTCTTTGATATCCAAGCCACGCGCGGCCACGTCGGTCGCCACCAATACACGGCAACTACGGTTGGCAAAGCGAACCAGCACCTGGTCACGATCGCGTTGTTCAAGATCGCCATGCAGCGCCATACAACTGATACCACGGGCTTCCAGCGCTTCATACACACTCTGGCAATCACGCTTGGTGTTACAGAACACCACGCAGGACGCAGGCTGATAATGGCGGATGGCGCTCACCAGCACCGCAGGACGTTGATCGCGAGTGGTTTCATAGAAACGTTGTTCGATAGAGGCTTGCTCATCGCCATCTTCAACCTCCACATTCAGTGGCTGGCGTTGCACACGGGCGCTAATACGTTCAATGCCCGCCGGATAGGTGGCAGAAAACAGCAGGGTCTGGCGCTGTGGCGGCGTGTAGCTGATCACATCATCGATATCATCGGCAAAGCCCATGTCCAACATGCGGTCGGCCTCATCCAGCACCAGCACGGTCATCTCGTCCAGCACCAGGGTTTTCTTGCGCAGATGCTCCTGCACACGGCCCGGCGTACCCACCACAATGTGCGGCGCATGCACCAGGGAGTCGAGCTGTGGCCCCACCGGCTGGCCACCACACAGGGTCAGTATCTTGATGTTCTGGGTAAAGCGGGCCAAGCGACGCAGCTCTTTGCTCACCTGGTCGGCCAGCTCACGCGTCGGGCACAGAATAAGCGCTTGGGTTGCCACTTTGGCAACGTTGATTTTATCCAGCAGGCCGATGCCAAATGCCGCCGTCTTACCGCTACCGGTTTTCGCTTTGGCACGTACGTCCTGCCCGTTCAGGATGGCAGGCAATGCTGCGGCCTGTACCGGCGTCATTTCGGCATACCCCAGTTCGTTGAGGTTGGCCAACTGTTCAGCTGGCAGCGGCAGGGAAGAAAAAGAAACTGTGCTCACGGCAATAACTCTTATATAGCAAGTGGAAAGGCGGCGCTGCGCTTGGCTGGCACCGGATCAGGCGCAGATGATAACAGAGTTGGTGGGGTTTCCGGATTTCGGCGTTAAAAAAAGCGGTTATTATGCACCGCTGGTCGTACGCAATCGTTTTCGTATATACTGCGCGCTCCGTGTCAGACCCGTGAATTCATTCAGATCCAGGTATCAGACTATGTTAACTATTGGAACCGCCCTGCGTCCTGCCGCCACCCGCGTTATGCTACTCGGCTCAGGCGAGCTGGGCAAAGAAGTGGCCATCGAATGCCAGCGTTTAGGCTTGGAAGTGATTGCCGTTGACCGTTATGCCGATGCCCCAGCCATGCATGTGGCACACCGCAGCCACGTCATCAACATGCTGGATGGCGCGGCGCTAAAAGCGTTGATCGAACAGGAACGCCCCGATTTTATCGTGCCGGAAATAGAGGCTATCGCTACCAGCATGCTGGTTGAGTTGGAGCAACAGGGCCATAATGTCGTCCCCTGCGCAGAAGCCACTCGTCTGACCATGAACCGTGAAGGTATTCGCCGTCTGGCCGCTGAAACGCTGGAGCTGCCAACCTCCAGCTACCGCTTTGCCGATAACGAGCAAAGCTTCCGCCAAGCGGTGGCCGAAATCGGTTACCCGTGCATCGTCAAGCCAGTGATGAGCTCATCCGGCAAAGGGCAAAGCCTGATCCGTGAAGAGCAGCAACTGGGCGCCGCCTGGGATTACGCACAGCTCGGTGGGCGCGCTGGCGGAGGCAGGGTCATTGTTGAAGGGCTGGTCAAATTTGATTTCGAGATCACTCTGCTGACCATCAACGCCGTCGATGGCGTACATTTCTGTGAGCCGATCGGCCACCGTCAGGAAGATGGGGACTACCGCGAGTCCTGGCAGCCGCAGCGGATGTCTGAGCTGGCATTAAGCCGTGCTCAGGGGATCGCCGCCAAGGTGGTTAACGCACTGGGTGGATTTGGCCTGTTCGGCGTAGAGCTGTTCGTCTGCGGTGATGAGGTGATTTTCAGTGAGGTCTCTCCACGCCCGCACGACACCGGCATGGTTACGCTGATTTCGCAGGATCTGTCCGAGTTTGCGCTGCACGTGCGCGCTTTCCTTGGGCTGCCGATTAACGCGATACGCCAGTTCGGGCCCGCCGCCTCTGCGGTGATCCTGCCGGAGCTAAGCAGCGACAACGTGCGCTTCAGCGGGTTGGAGACGGCACTGAATGGTTATAATCAGGTGCGGTTATTCGGTAAACCGAACATCGATGGCAAACGCCGGATGGGCGTTGCACTGGCCGTTGCGCCAGAAGTAGAGCAAGCAGTAGAGCTGGCCAAACAGGCTGCTGCTGCGGTGACGGTGCAAGGGTAAACCGGTTGGGGGTTCGGGACGCCGACCCCGCTAACGTCAGTAGTTTTCGTCGTCTTCGCTATCTTCGTCCAGATACTCGGTCGGTTCTTCCTGCTGCTGTTCTTCTTCTTCATCGTCGAACATCACGCTAACCTGATCGCCCTGATGTTTTTCGCGGATTTCTTGCGCCACAGTCGCGATGGCCTCTCCGCTGCTCATGCCCTGCCCCATCAGCAGATGGATACGTTCAGCAGCTTCCTGCTGTTCTTGGTGACTCAGTGACGGCATACCTGCAAGCATGTATTTCTCCCCGGTAAAATAGGCGTGAATTATACGCGCTAACGACGCAGATCCCTACACCTGTTATTCGCTGGCCCGCAAGGGGGTCGCGTTATCAATGCGCCACTGTTTTAAGCGATGCAGCCACAGCAACACATGCCAGGTCTGCTTGATACCTCGCATATTGTCGATCATCATCCGCTGAATGCCACGCCGGTAGAAATCTTCAGCAATCTGTTGTTGTGCCTGCAATTCGGGCTCACGGCGAATACTATGGCAAATCCCCAGCGCTTCACGCGCGATTTGCCAGTGGAAGGCCGCACAAATCGGGACCTTGCTGCTGTAACGCTGATTCAGCGCCACCAGCATCTCGACGATTTTCATATAGTGGCGCTGGTACTCGACGTTCGCCTGCCCGGTACGCCGACGGTTGCTGATCGAGCGGTCGTGTACCCGTTGGCGATATAGCGGTTTGCTCAGGTATTTCACTCGTTGAGCATTGAACATTACCTCGGTGGTCCACGGGATATCCTGGTGGTGTAAACCAGGTTCGAAATAAAGTTGGTGCTGCTTGATAAAATCCAGGCGATACACGGCTAACCACACCACATGAATAAAGCGTCTTGATTTCAACGCCATTTCCAACCACTGCGCGCCAGAAATAACCGCCGTATCTTTCAAGCGCGAAACAGGAATAATGAGTTGCAAATCACCATTGCTTGCAAAATAGCGTTCGCCGTTACATTGCATCACGTCTAATTGATGTTCTTCGGCTACTGTAAGCAGCGTTGAATATATTTTTGGATCCAATAAGTCATCGGCATCGGGGAAGGCAACATATTTGCCACGGGCCACGGCCAGCCCAGCATTGCGGGCATTGGAAACCCCAGAATTGGGCTGGTCGATGACCTTGATATGCTGATACTGCGCAGCGTAGCGGTGCGCGACGTCTCCTGAGCCGTCGGTGGAACCATCGTTAACGATGATCACCTCCAACTGCTGCTCATCTTGCGCCAGCAATGAATTCAAGAAAGGAATAAATAGCTCCCCTACATTATGCAAAGGAACAATAACGCTTAATTTTAATGACATTGCTGCCTCACCTGCAGAATGATTTTCGGGTGAAAAAGATAATTTTGAATTTATTTTTACTTATTAGAACATCCATCGCGGAAATTTATTCCGGTGAATATAGGCGGGATTTTTACATGTTATAATATGGCAGACGTGGCAAAAATGCTCCATTTACGCATGGTTTACTTTTCATGCGGCTAATCTGTAAGCAGCACCCTATGGCGTAATGTGGCAGAATGGCTGCCAACACCGCTGTTTACGTGAGTCAGGTTGATTGATCCTATGAATGTCACCGCCCCAAACCTTAAATCGTTACCCTATACGCGCGAAGCCGTATTAACGCTGTTCGCTCCATTGGCACAACGGCCTTGGGCTATGCTGCTGCATTCAGGCTTTGCCGAGCACCCGCATAACCGGTTTGACATTCTGGTGGCAGAACCGCGCACCACGCTGACGACTTGCGGTGCCAGCACCGAGATCCAGCAGGGAGAGACTCGCAGTCACTCACCGGAAGATCCCTTTGTGCTGTTGCAGCAACAGCTAGATGCTCTCAACCTGCATCCGCCACTGAACGGCGAACTGCCCTTTCAAGGGGGAGCGCTGGGGCTATTTGGCTATGATTTGGGGCGACGTATCGAAGCATTGCCGCAGTTGGCACAGGCCGATATCAAGCTGCCGGATATGGCGGTGGGTATTTATGACTGGGCCCTGATCGCCGATCATCATCAGCAAAAACTGACCCTGCTCAGCTATGGGGATGTAGAACAGCGCTGGCAATGGCTTAACCAGCAGCGGGTTGTGCCACAGCCCCCCTTCGCACTGACCGGCAACTGGCAGGCCAATATGACGCGCCAACAATATGGCGAAAAATTCCGGCGGATCCAGAGCTATCTGCGCAGTGGCGATTGCTATCAGATCAATTTGGCTCAGCGTTTTTCCGCCCCGTACCAAGGGGACGAATGGCAGGCATTCCAGCAGCTAAGCGCCAGCAACCGTGCACCGTTCTCCGCGTTCCTGCGCCTGCCCGCCAACGCGGTGTTGAGCGTTTCACCAGAACGTTTCCTGTGGTTGGCCGATCGGCAGATCCAGACCAGGCCCATCAAAGGCACACTACCCCGCCTTGCCGATGCCGCGCTGGATGCAGAACAGGCACAAAAGTTGGCCAATTCCCCCAAGGACCGGGCCGAAAATCTGATGATTGTCGATCTGCTGCGTAATGACATTGGCCGTGTGGCAAATCCTGGCAGCGTCAAGGTGCCGGAACTGTTCGTGGTTGAGCCGTTCCCGGCGGTACATCATCTGGTCAGTACCATTACGGCCACCCTGCCCGCTAACCGCTCGGCTAGCGAGCTGTTGCGCGCCTGTTTTCCCGGCGGATCGATTACCGGCGCGCCCAAAGTGCGAGCAATGGAAATCATCGAAGAGTTGGAGCCGCAGCGTCGTAATGCCTATTGTGGCAGCATTGGCTATCTCAGCGTTTGCGGTACCATGGACACCAATATCACCATCCGCACCCTGATTGCCGAAAACGGGCGCATCAGCTGTTCTGCAGGTGGTGGCATCGTTGCAGATAGTCAGGAACAGGCGGAGTATCAGGAAACCTTTGATAAGGTAGGCCGTATCTTGCCACAGCTGGGGGAGTTTACCGTTTCGTGAGCCATCAGGACTATCCGGCCTCATTGGCCGATTTTATCAGCCGCTTTCAGCTGCAACAGCCGCAGGCGATGCAGATCTCCCACAACTCGCGCCCAGCCGCCGTGCTGATCCCGATCGTTTGTCGGCCAGAACCGACCCTGTTGCTCACCCGCCGCGCCGATTCACTGCGTAAACACGCGGGTCAAGTGGCCTTCCCCGGCGGTAAAACCGATGCTGAAGACGGTTCTCCCATCGTTACCGCACTGCGTGAAGCGCAGGAAGAAGTGGCGATCCCGCCGCAGCGGGTGCACATCCTCGGCCAGTTGGCCCCGCTCGACAGCAGCACCGGTTTTCAGGTGACACCAGTGGTGGGCCTGATCCCGGCAGATGTGGCGTTTCATGCCAACGAAGATGAGGTCGCCGAGGTGTTCGAAATCCCGCTGCAAGAAGCGCTGCGGCTCTCACGCTATTATCCACTGGACATTCATCGTGGCGGCCACGCACATCGAGTCTATCTTTCCTGGTATCAGAGCCAATTCGTCTGGGGTCTGACGGCCGCAATTATTCGCCGCCTGGCACAGCAAGTCAGCATTTGAATCTGGCATTTTTTGAGACATACGTCACGTTAAAGCCGGGATTACCTGTCGTTTTGAGTATAAAGCGATCGCTATCACTCCAGCAGTCTGTTTTATCAACTACCGTTACCGCTATCGATGTTTTAAAAAAACTGTAAACTCTCTCTTCAACCTTACGAAATACCTGTAAAATAGCCACGACCGGAATAAACCACTAATATTATAAGGATTACCCCGGCAGCGTTTTAAGGCGTTAACAGCAATACCAAGGATTACTTTATTTCATGCGAAAAGGGCCGCAAAACCCGTACGGCCCTTTTACACTATCGCCGTTCCCTGCGCGGTTTTTAACCGCAGCAGCCATAACAATATGCCTCTTTAAGGAGTTTTAGCGTGATTAGCGTTTTCGACATGTTTAAGATCGGCATCGGCCCGTCCAGCTCTCATACGGTTGGACCGATGAAAGCCGGCAAACAGTTTGTCGACGATCTGGTAAACGAAGGCTTGATGCCTTCCGTCACGCGTGTTGCCGTCGATGTTTACGGCTCACTCTCATTGACCGGTAAAGGTCACCATACCGATATCGCCATCATTCTCGGCCTGGCGGGCAATATGCCTGATACCGTCGATATCGATGGCATTCCAGGCTTTATTCGCGATATTGAGCAACGTCAACGCCTGATGCTGGCCAACGGCCTGCACGAAGTCGATTTCCCCCGCGACGGCGGCATGGTATTCCGTAGCGACAATATGCCGCTGCACGAAAACGCCATGCAGATCCATGCCTTTGCTGGCGACAAGCAGATTTACAGCAAAACTTATTACTCCATCGGTGGCGGGTTTATCGTTGACGAAGAACATTTCGGCAAAGCCGAAAGTAATGAAATCTCGGTTCCCTATCCGTTCCACTCGGCAAGTGAAATGTTGGCCCACTGCAACGCCACCGGTCTGTCCCTCTCCGGGATGGTCATGCAAAACGAACTGGCACTGCATAACAAGCAGGAGATCGAAGCCTATTTCGGTAACGTTTGGCAAACCATGCGCGCCTGTATCGATCGTGGTCTGAACACCGAAGGCGTACTGCCTGGTCCTCTGCGGGTTCCACGCCGCGCCTCCGCCCTGCGCCGCTTGTTGGTTTCCTCAGACAAACTGTCCAGCGACCCAATGAACGTGATCGACTGGGTCAACATGTTTGCGCTGGCGGTGAACGAAGAGAACGCCGCCGGTGGCCGCGTGGTGACCGCCCCAACCAACGGAGCCTGCGGGATCGTCCCTGCGGTGCTGGCTTACTACGATCATTTCATCGAGTCCGTCAGCCCGGAAACCTATGTCCGTTACTTTATGGCATCCGGTGCGATTGGCACGCTGTATAAAATGAACGCCTCAATTTCCGGTGCCGAAGTGGGCTGCCAGGGCGAAGTTGGTGTAGCCTGTTCAATGGCCGCTGCGGGCCTGGCCGAGTTGCTTGGCGGCAGCCCTGAGCAGGTTTGCATCGCCGCCGAAATCGGCATGGAGCATAACCTGGGCTTGACCTGCGATCCCGTTGCCGGTCAGGTACAGGTCCCTTGCATCGAGCGCAATGCCATTGCCTCGGTGAAGGCGATCAACTCGGCGCGTATGGCATTGCGCCGCACCAGCGAGCCGCGTGTGTCGCTGGATAAGGTGATCGAAACCATGTACGAAACCGGTAAAGACATGAACGCCAAGTATCGTGAGACCTCCCGTGGCGGTCTGGCGATCAAGGTTCAGTGTGACTGATTAAGTCTGTCCCCCCTCGTCATCACCGGCGAGGGGGAACGGCTGAAAAAGCCTGAACTGGCTACGCAACCGCGTGCTGCGCACACTCAGAGAATCAATAGATTAGCTGGGGAAAAACCTCGTTGCCCCGTACAAATTCAGCAATACTGCTAACCTGACCACCTCGCCCATCCGCCGGTTAACCCCAAAATTTCCCCTTTGATTGCACGAACCGAAATAATTTGTTGAGTTACCATCAATTTTCCATGCGAACAGGCTAGAATTAGCCAAGCATAGTATTACTGAATTGCGCCTGGAAGTGGCGTCAGGCAGCTAGACTGAACAAGGACTTACCGGATGTTGATGACCCAACTTGCCGCATCGAAATACCGCTATTACCGTTGGCTTCTCGCCGGCGCGGTTGGGTTGGCTATTTTGTTGATTTCGCTTTATACCCGCTACTATCAGGAAATCCGTAATACCGAGCAGAACCAGCGCGTCCTGGCCAGCCGAGTGATCACCAAACTCAATGCGTTGCTGCTGCCCGCAGAGCAACAGGCTCTCAGCACCATGTCGCTAATCGGGCAACCCTGCGATTCGGTGATGCCAACGTTACGCTTTCGTGCCGCACAGAATCAGGCGCTGCGCTCGTTGCTGCTAGTCAAGGATGGTACGATTTATTGCTCCAGCCTGTTTGGTCAGCGCCACTATGTGTTTACCTCCATTTTCCCGACCATGACCCAAGGCGGCATGCAGCTGGCACTGCGCCCCTCCCTCATGGTGGCAAAAGGAACGCCAACGCTGGTGCTATGGACTCCGTTGCCCAACCAAAGTACCAGCGGAGTGTTGAACGTTTTCAATATCGATCTATTGTCCAATTTCCTGCTGGAACCACAAGAGCCTTACGCTCACCGCGTAGCCCTGAACGTGGGTGCCTACAGGCTGGAATATGGTCAACAGGAAATTACCCTGAGCGATGCCAATGCAGACGGCCTGCAATACACTGCAAAATCCGCCAAATATCCTTTTTCCATCTCCCTGTTTGGACCTGATGCCCGAACTCTGGCGCTGGCCGCACTACCCCGCCATTTTCCTCTGGCGCTGATGCTGAGCCTGCTGGCGGCCTACGTGGTCTATCTGATCACCGCCAACCGCATGAGCCTGTCTTACCACATTGGCCACGCCATTTCGCATCGCGAATTTCGCGTTTATTGCCAGCCGATTATCAACAGCGATAATGGGCGCTGCGTCGGTGTTGAAACCTTGATGCGCTGGAAAAACAAACGACAAGGCTGGATTTCGCCAGACGTGTTTATTCCGCTGGCCGAACAGCACGCCCTGATCATTCCCCTCACGCGTTATCTGATGACCACGGTGGTAGAAAATCTCAACCTGTTCCCCCCCCGCCCCTCTTTCTATATCAGCATCAACGTCGCCGCTGAGCATTTCAATACCGTCAGCATTATCGATGACATCCGCCGGATTTGGCTGCCCGCCCATCCGATGCCTTCATTGATGCTGGAACTGACAGAGCGAACCGCCCTGTCAGAAATTCAGTATGAGCAGATTAAAACGCTCAAAGAGATGGGCATCATGCTGGCGATAGACGACTTCGGTACCGGCCACAGCTCGCTCAGTTACCTGAAAAAGCTCAGCCCGGACGTGTTGAAGATCGATCGTGGCTTTACCGCCGCCATTGGTACTGACGCAGTCAATGCCACCGTGACCGATACCATCATAACGTTGGCACAGCGCCTGAAATTAAAACTGGTGGCCGAAGGGGTTGAGACAGAGGAACAGGCTGAGTATCTACGTTCACAGGGAGTAAATGCCTTACAGGGATATTATTTTGCCAAGCCGATGCCGATCAACGTGTTCCCGCTGTGGCTGCAGCAGTATGAAACCCGCCAACGCGCGCTGCATAAAAAGCCGCAAACAAAAGAAAAGCGAGACGGCTGATACAATTCAACCGGCTCGCTATGTACGTTAGCCAATGGACCAGCAACGCGGCAAACTGTGGCCGGGAGATACCCCCGGCCTGAACACTTACTCGTCTTGTTCGTGCAGCGGTTTCACCTTGGTGATACTGACCAGCTCGATGCGATAATCCGAGATCTCAAGGATTTCAAAGCGCAGGTCGTGAAGTTCGACCACGTCGCCCACCGTTGGCATCTGGCCAGAATATGAGAGCAGGAAGCCCGCCAGCGAGGCGTAATCCTCGGTGGGGCTAACCAGATCGTCACAGTCCAACGCCTGCTCCAACGAGTGGAGATCCGCTCCGCCTTTCACCAGCCAACGGTCGCCATCCTCGATAATATCCGGCGTTTCATCTTCATCCGGGAACTCACCGGCAATCGCTTCCAGCACGTCTAACGGCGTGACCAGCCCCTGCACCACGCCAAACTCATTGGTCACCATCACCAGACGGCCCTTGGCCCGGCGCAATACCGCCAGCAGCTTGATCACGTCCATGGTTTCCGGCACCACAATCGGTGGAGTACGTGCGGCAAACTCGGCGATATCCACCCCCTGATCCAACGCGACCAGCAGATCCTTGGCTCGCACTACGCCGATAAACTCGTCCAGCTCATAGCGGCAAACCGGGAACAGGCTATGCGGGGTATCCAGCAACTGTTCGCGCACCTCGTCGCGGGAGCGTTCGCAATCTACCCACGAAATCTCGGTGCGCGGCGTCATGACGCTGCGCAAGGTACGGGAAGCCAACGTCAGCACGCCGCTGATCATATAGCGTTCCTCCTGCGCAAAGGTTTCTTTCACCTTATGCAGGCTGTCTTCATCCACCTGCTGCTGGGTACGCTGTTGCCCCATCAGGCGCATAATCGCTTCAGCCGTGCGTTCGCGCATCGGGCGACGTGACTCGTGCTTGATGAAGTTGCGCCGTGCAATCTGGTTAAACATCTCGATCAGGATCGAGAAACCAATCGCCGCATACAGATAGCCTTTCGGAATGTGTACGCCAAGGCCTTCGGCAATCAGGCTCAGGCCGATCATCAGCAGGAAGCTCAAACAGAGCACCACGATGGTCGGATGGGCGTTCACGAAGTTGGTCAAAGGTTTCGAGGCCAGCAACATCACCGCCATCGCAATCACTACTGCTGCCATCATGACCGGCAGATCGTTGACCATCCCCACCGCCGTGATCACCGCGTCGAGCGAGAACACCGCATCAAGGATGACAATCTGCACCACCACCGCCCAGAATTTGGCGTAGCCACGGTTGGCACCTTCCTGATGGGTGCTGCCCTCCAGCCGTTCATGCAGCTCCATCGTGGCTTTGAACAACAGGAATACCCCACCAAACAGCAGGATCAGGTCGCGGCCAGAGAAAGCGAACTCCCCCACGCTGAACAGCGGTTTGGTCAGCGTCACCATCCATGAAATCACCGACAGCAACCCAAGACGCATCACCAAGGCTAATGAAAGACCGATAATGCGCGCTTTATCACGCTGCTTGGGCGGTAGTTTGTCGGCCAGAATGGCGATGAATACCAGGTTGTCGATACCCAGCACGATTTCCAAGACCACCAGGGTCAATAACCCGGCCCAAATCGAGGGGTCCATTAATATTTCCATATCAGACTCCAGAAGAAAGACAGGTTGGCAGAGCTGTGCTCAGACGTAGGGAAGCAAACGCAGACGTGGCGTTGGCGATGACAGAGAGAAAACAGGATGGCACTAACAGGAAGCAGCCATAAGGCCGAGCGAACGTTGTGGCGCCAACAGGTGGCGGGTGAAACCTTGTAAAACAGTAACTTCGGTGACAGTCCATAGGGAGGGCTGAGGCCCTTCACTCCTTGGTTATGAAAGAAGAATGCACTCTAACAGGAAACTTTTCGCCAGAAAAGTGGCTTTGTTCAGTTTACGTCTCATTTTGTAACAGCTTTGCTGTTTAATTCCGCAAACCAACTATTCGGCTTAATCGATCCACTAATAGCAGAGCAATGTCACAAAATTTATTTTTTCACGCACTAAAATAAATGTCGTTAACAGGAATTAACGGCCACAGGTTTTTGAAACTGCGTGATAAATGTTAAGTGTGAGTTTCTTTTTTTCTACCATAATGTATTTGAACCAACGTATCTGAACCGCGGAAGTGACTGCCAGGATGGTGATGAGTCAAGACACGATCCGTGCCTTAAGTTCAACGAGGAGGTAGCGAGTGGCAATAGCTATTATCATCGGCACACACGGGACTGCAGCGGAACAACTGCTGAAAACAGCAGAAATGCTATTGGGTGAGCAAGCCAACGTCGCCTACATAGATTTCGTTCCCGGTGAAAATGCTGAAACGTTAATTGAGAAATATAATGGGAAAATCAGTGAACTCGATACCAGCGATGGCGTCCTGTTTCTGGTTGATACCTGGGGCGGCAGCCCGTTTAACGCGGCCAGCCGCATCGCAGTAGACAAACCACACTATGAGGTTATCACCGGGGTTAACATTCCCATGCTGGTGGAAACATTCATGGCCCGTGATGACAACCCAAGCTTTGACGAACTGGTCGCGCTGGCGTTGGAAACCGGCCGTGAAGGCGTGAAAGCGCTGAAGAAACCGGTGGAAGAGAGTGTTAAGCCCGTCGCGCCACAAAGTGCCCCTGCTCCAAAAGCCGCTGCGCCCCAAGCGCCTCTCGGCCCCAATGACCATATGAAAATCTGTCTGGCACGTATCGACGATCGTCTGATCCACGGCCAGGTTGCTACCCGCTGGACCAAAGAGACCAACGTCAGCCGCATCATCGTAGTCAGTGATGAAGTAGCCGCCGACCACGTCCGTAAAACCTTGCTGACTCAGGTTGCTCCTCCAGGCGTTACCGCTCACGTTGTTGACGTGGCAAAGGCGATCCGCGTCTGGAACAACCCGAAATATGCGGGTGAGCGCGTAATGCTGCTGTTCACCAATCCAACCGACGTTTGGCGTCTGGTAGAGGAAGGGGTGGATATCAAATCGGTGAATATCGGTGGTATGGCGTTCCGCCAGGGCAAAACCCAGGTGAATAACGCGGTGTCCGTCGATGAGAAAGACATCGAGGCGTTTAAGAAGTTAAACGAACGCGGGATTGAACTTGAAGTCCGTAAGGTCTCTTCCGACAGTCAGCTAAAAATGATGGACCTGATTAACAAACTCAATTAACGGCAACGTCGTTAATTTTTTTACTCAGAGCTGTTTGGTCATATAGGAGAAGTGCAATGGAGATCACCACTCTTCAGATTGTACTGATATTTATCGTTGCCTGTATCGCCGGGATGGGTTCCGTCCTGGATGAGTTTCAATTCCACCGCCCGTTAGTGGCCTGTACGCTGATTGGCTTCGTTCTCGGTGACATCAAAACCGGTATCATCATCGGCGGTACGCTGGAGATGATCGCACTGGGTTGGATGAACATCGGGGCTGCGGTTGCACCCGATGCGGCGTTAGCATCGATTATTTCCACCATTCTGGTTATCGCCGGTGGGCAAAACATCGGTGCCGGTATCGCCCTGGCGATCCCACTGGCAGCAGCAGGCCAGGTACTGACCATTATCGTGCGTACCATCACCGTGGCCTTCCAGCATGCGGCGGACAAAGCGGCAGAACGGGGTAACCTGAACGGTATTACCGTGATCCACATCGCGGCCCTGTTGGTACAGGCAATGCGTGTCGCTATTCCTGCGGTGATCGTGGCGGTCTCTGTCGGTACAGCTGGCGTCCACGCCCTGCTTAACTCAATTCCGGAAGTGGTCACAGGCGGTCTGAATATCGCCGGTGGCATGATCGTGGTAGTTGGTTACGCGATGGTCATCAACATGATGCGTGCCGGCTATCTGATGCCATTCTTCTACCTGGGCTTTGTTACCGCAGCCTTCACCAACTTTAACCTGGTCGCACTCGGTGTGATCGGTGTGGTGATGGCGGTGCTCTACATCCAGCTCAGCCCTAAATACAACAAGTCTCAGGTGGTTCAGGCCAACCCTGCCGGTGCCAACGACCTCGATAACGAATTGGACTAGGAATAGGTGAAAGAAATGGTTGATACAACGACTCAAAAGAAACTGACACCTGCCGATATTCGAGGCGTATTCGTACGCTCCAACCTGTTCCAGGGTTCATGGAACTTCGAACGTATGCAGGCGCTAGGTTTTTGTTTCTCCATGGTGCCGGTGATCCGTCGCCTGTATCCGGACAACAACGACGAACGCAAGCAGGCAATCAAACGCCATCTTGAGTTCTTCAATACGCAACCGTTCGTCGCAGCGCCAATACTTGGCGTTACCATGGCGATGGAAGAACAGCGTGCCAACGGCGCACCGATCGACGATGCGGCCATCAACGGCATCAAAGTAGGTCTGATGGGGCCACTGGCCGGCGTCGGTGACCCGATATTCTGGGGTACCGTTCGCCCGGTATTTGCCGCATTGGGTGCCGGTATTGCCATGAGTGGCAGCCTGCTCGGCCCGCTGTTGTTCTTCGTACTGTTTAACCTGGTACGCCTGTTGGTTCGTTACTACGGTGTCGCCTACGGTTATCAAAAAGGGGTCGATATCGTTAGCGATATGGGCGGTGGTTTCCTGCAAAAACTGACGGAAGGGGCGTCCATCCTCGGCCTGTTTGTCATGGGGGCTCTGGTTAACAAGTGGACGCACGTGAATATCCCGCTGGTGGTGTCAAAAATTACCGACCAGACCGGGCAAACCCACGTCACCACGGTACAAACCATCCTTGATCAGTTGATGCCTGGCTTGGTACCGCTACTGCTGACCTTCGGCTGTATGTGGCTACTGCGCAAGAAGGTCAACGCGCTGTGGATCATTATCGGCTTCTTCGCCATCGGTATCTTCGGTTACTGGATTGGTCTGTTAGGTCTGTAATAGCAATTGATAGCCGGGGGGCAACCCCCGGTTTTTTTATTTATGGAGTGGTGAGATGTCGCTGACCGATAGCGTAATACTGATTTTTATTCTGCTGATGCTGGCGTATGCGCTGTATGACGAGTTCGGCATGAACCTTCTGAAAGGAAAAACGCTGTTAAAGGTGCAGCTCAAGCGGGGTAACCGCCTGGACTGCCTGATCTTCGTCGGTCTGATCGCCATCCTGATCTACCGCAACCTGGTCGAGCAGGGAGCGCCGATAACTACCTACCTGCTAATTTCCCTGGCGTTGATGGCGGTATATATCTCCTATATCCGCAAGCCCAAAATGTTGTTTAAAACTACGGGCTTCTTCTATGCAAATGCGTTTATTGACTATCGACGCATCAAAGCCATGAATTTATCCGAAGACGGCATTCTGGTTATCGACTTAGAACAGCGCCGGTTATTAATCCAGGTTACGCATCTGGATGACCTGGAAAAAATCTATCATTTTTTCCTTGAAAATAAATGAGTTAAATCCACCTCACCCCATCCTGATTAATTAACAGTGTTTTTGTGGATAATTAATCAGCATGGCTGGTATTTTTCCTGCTTATTTTTTCCACACCATTGATGCAACTATCGCCATTATTACTCTCACCAAGCCCGCTAATGAAAATAAGTCTCAATTTCACCCAATACCCCGGTGAAATTAAACGTTGTCCGCAGCAAAAATATTATGGTATGGTTGCGCCGTCATTGGGGAGTAGCCGGTTTCTGGGGGAGTTTTAACCAGAAACGCCCGTATCAACATACTCGTTTCGTCAGCGAAACGTGGTGCGGGCAGCCAGGTAGGTTGGCGAGACCATAGGCACGTAACTCCGTCGTATGGTTGGGGGTGGGTTACGTGTATATGGAGCCACCCGGCCGAGACTATTTCAATGAACCTTTCCGCAACTCTTATCCTGGCTTTTGGCATGTCTATGGACGCGTTTGCCGCGTCGATCGGCAAAGGTGCCACTCTGCATCAACCGCGTTTTCGCGAAGCTATCCGTACCGGTCTGATCTTTGGCATCATTGAAGCCATTACCCCGCTTATCGGCTGGGGTATCGGGCTGTTTGCCAGCCAATACATCATGGAATGGGACCACTGGGTCGCCTTTAGCCTGCTGTTTATCCTTGGCGCACGCATGATCGTTGAAGGGGTGAAAAACAAGCCGGAAGAAGAGAAAGTCAATCGTCATGGTTTCTGGGTGCTGGTTGCTACGGCCATCGCCACCAGTCTGGATGCGATGGCAATCGGTGTGGGTCTGGCATTCCTACAGGTTAATATCCTGCATACCGCGATGGCGATAGGTATGGCGACCATGATCATGGCGACGCTGGGGATGATGGTTGGCCGGTTTATCGGCCCGCTGCTGGGCAAGCGCGCAGAAATTCTTGGCGGCGTGGTGTTGATCGGGATTGGCTTTAATATCCTGCTGGAGCACTTGGGCTACCTGGCTTAATCCTTGGCAGAGAAGAAGACTCCCTCACCCTAACCCTCTCCCCAAGGAGAGGGAACCGACCGAGTTCGTTGATCTTTCTGCGTAATATCCCAACTTTCTTGCTTTTACACCCTAGTTTCCGAAACTACACGGGCCAATTACCTACTCTGGTCAGCTCCCTCTCCCTGTGGGAGAGATACCGTCTTGTCGGCTATCCGGCAAGCGGTATTTCCGCATTAAATGTCTTTCCTGATTTCACCACACCATAGGCCAGTTGCAGCAACTTTCGCATCGCCGCACACACTCTTTCTTTGCCCGACTTCCCACGCAACTTCAGCCTTTCTGTTAAGTCTTTAACCACAACATTGTATTGGCCTGCCACTACCGCGGGCATGTATAACGCACTTCGCAGCTCACCGTGCCCCACTTTCGATAACCGGCTTTTCCCTTTAAACATCCCCGACTCACATCGCTGCGGATTCAGTCCTGCGTACGCTACCAGGGCCTTGCTGCTGGTGAACCGACGCAGGTTTCCTGCGAAGGCCAGCAGGCTGGAGCTCAGCATCTCTCCCACTCCAGGGATACTTTTTAGCAACTCGCTGTCCCGTTTCAGGTCAGGGTTATCATCGATGTGCTGACTGATTTTCTTTTTCGTTTCTCGTATCAGTTCATCCAACGTGGCGATGTGCTCATTGAGTGAAGGGACGATGACTGCTTCGGCCACCTCCAGGCGATTTTCTTCCATCTGACGCATCTCTTCCAGGTTCTTAAGATGCCTGACCAACGCGGTCAACTGGCGCTCGCTCAACGGGGCTGGGAACCACGGGGCAGGCTGATGCAGTGCGCAGTAGCGGGCTATCATCGCTGCATCGCTTTTGTCCGTTTTGTTCCGGGCCAGTTCTGTATTGCCGAAGGAATGGATACACGCCGGGTTCATCAGACTGACGTGGTAGTTGTTGTCTGCCAGATAAGTGGCCAGTTCCGTGCTGTAGCTCCCGGTGGCTTCCATACAGACATGACAGTCGCCAAAGCGGCTCAACCAGGCTGCGAACTCGCGGCATCCAGAAGGGGTATTGGCAAACTTTTTGGTTTTATACTTCTGATTGTCCAGCAGTACGGCGACATCAAATTTGTGTTTAGCGATATCAACGCCGACAGGGGTTCTACGCATTATGGCACTCCATAACCATGTCTGAAATTTATCGCCGGACCATCCTTATATGTAGGTGCTCATAGGCACAGGATACCGTTCGGTCTACAAGGCGACAGGGAAATAGACAGCCGGGGCACAATCTCTCCCACGGGCTCATAGGCACTAGGGTTAGGGGGAGCTCACCGGCTATCTCCCGATGATCAGTCGGGGATCTTCTCCGCTAAGGCGGAGAAGATCAAGACATAAGGGTTGGGGTGAGGGGTAATCCGACGGTACAAGCGGATGGCGAAATCCGTCTCGCAGGTAAACGTGGCCATGTCTAGCAAACCTTGCTGCACCTCCGGCGAAGCGCGCCAGGCAAACGGCGTCATCTGCAACAGATTGGCAGCCTGCTCACCCGGCAGCGCCATCGGATAAGCCAGTGACTCGGCCAATTCACAGCTGAAGCCCTCAAGCTGCTCATCATGCTCCGCATGCAATTGAACCTCCTGATAAACCTGCTGTTTTAGCTGATAAAGGTGACGCGGCCCCGGTGACACTGTCACCACCACCCCACCCGGCTTGACGACCCGCGCCAACTCCTCGGCTTTACAGGGGGCATAGATACGTAACACAGCATCGAGCGACGCGTCAGCAAACGGCAGGCGATGGCTGGAAGCCACGCAGAAAGAGACCGCCGGGTAGCGTTTGGCTGCCGAGCGGATAGCCACCTTGGCAACATCCAGGCCATACACCGCTACGGTCCGCTCCTGAGACAAGCGTGCCGCCACGGCGGCCGTGTAATAGCCTTCACCACAACCAATATCCAGCAGTGCCTGTGGCTCAATAGGCAAAGTGCTGGCTAACAGTTCAGCCACCCGCTGTTGCAACGGCTGGTAGTAGCCGCCGTCAAGAAATGCGCGGCGGGCCTGCATCATCTCGGCACTGTCACCCGGCTGTTTAGAACGCTTGTGTTGCACCGGCATTAAGTTGACGTACCCTTCTTTGGCACGGTCGAATTGATGGTTATTTTCGCAACGCCACTGTTGATTTGCGAAATCAAGCGGTTGGAAGCACAGGGGGCACTGATAAGACATGGATGAGATCCCAGAGAGAGATGGCGCGGGTAGTCTAAAGAAGGCTGGTGTACGATGCAAGGCGGATGCCCATCTGCCACTAGCCAAGTAATCCAAAAGCTGGCTACACTGGATATCTCCTCTCAGCCACAGGCAAAAACGTTCTATGACCGACTATTCCCCGCTGCTCAGCGGCGTTCCTGGCATCGCTCATGGCTTTGGCAATAAAGGTGCCCTGCTGCCAACGCCGTTACAGCCCTTTCGCAATACGCTGCCTGAGAAAAAACAGGTACACGGTACTCGCATAGTCGATATCCATCAGGCGGGCCAGCAATGCGGTGAGGCCGATGGCTTCTTTACCCGTGAGCCAGGGATCCTGATCAGCGTATTAACCGCAGACTGCCTGCCGGTGATTTTCAGCCGTAAAGACGGTAGCGCCATTGCTGCGGTACATGCGGGCTGGCGCGGCCTGCTGGATGGCATTCTGGAGCAGATGGCCAAACGTATCGGCCAGGATGACGATACCGCCAACTGGTTGGCCTCCATCGGCCCCGCTGCGGGCGCTTGCTGCTATCAGGTTAACCAGGAGTTGGTCGAACAGTTTCAGCAGGCGCTGCCCTTGCCAGCAGAGCTGATCAGCCCGACCCAACGCCATCTGGATCTGGCCGCCATCGCCGTAAACAAGCTCAAAGCCTTGGGCTTCGCCGCAGTCGATCACGCAGGCTCTTGCACCATCTGCACGCTCAACAGCGACCCACGGCAGCCCCAGCGCTTTAAATACACCAGCTATCGCCGCAACAGCCATCGCCGCGCACAAGATCCCAACCATCCGGGGATTAAAGGCCGCAACCAGTATTCCGGCATCATCATCACCAGGTGATATTCATCGACGCCAGATACGAAAAAACCCGCACTAAGGCGGGTTTTTTGTTCAGCTGAAGCTGATTAGATTGCAGTAACGTTTACTGCAGATGGGCCTTTCTGGCCATCTTGGATTTCGAACTCAACGTTCTGGCCTTCAGCCAGGGTTTTGAAACCGTTACCCTGGATTGCAGAGAAGTGTACGAACACGTCTTTGCTGCCGTCAGCTGGGGTGATGAAACCGAAACCTTTAGACTCGTTGAACCACTTAACTTGACCTTTGATCTTTGCCATCTTGAGTATTTCCTTTGGATTGTTTAAACCGCCCGTAGGCGTTACATAGACAAACTAGAGTCGTTACTGCTTGAGGCACTAAGATAAGGATCGGCAGAGAAGCGGTATTCAACGCTAACGTCTTTACTCAGAACTTCTTTACTGAAAATGCCACACATATACAGAACTGTACCTCGTTTTACCCAAGTGCGTTATCACATACTCTGGAATCGATGGCAAGCCATTTTTAATCACTCATGGACGTGTCGCACATATTTGAAACGGTCAGCCGCAAGAATAGCTTAAATAGGGCAAAAGAGGTTGAAGCCTTGGCTATTTTCTGCTTTGTAAAGACGCCGCGCTGTACTCCGCGTGGCGCCTCAGTTTTAACAATTCTTTCAACTCGACAGCGAGCGATTTAGACCACATATAAGCCGCAGACAGGCCAAAGAACGTAAAAAAATTTGAATCTTTATGGAATTTTATATGCAACTATTGAATATCGAAGGCCGGGGACCAAACGGCCCACTGATCCGACCTTTGGGGAGCAAAGCCTGTCATAGCAGGATAGTTATGCTTTGGCCACCGCAACAGAACCGTTCACTCGGGCCAAAACGCTCACACAGGCCAGTGCATAATCATGCAGCGAGCCAAATTTTGCACCAAGAATGTGCAACTGGACGAAATAGCCACCCCACCCTGCGGGTTTATATCCGTAGCTAAGTTAGTAAGGATAAAAAAAATATTAAAAATACCACCTAGCCACTCAGCAGCTATTTCCGCCGAAGATTAACGAAATCGCCAAGGCATTTTTTTCACTACTCTTGGCGTGACGGTTTTATCCATTACCCGCCGTAAACCCCGCAAAGCCGCACCACGCCCAGCGCCACCCGATGCGGGGTACGCCGCAACCCCATGATACTCATTAGGAGTTAGGGCTAACCTCCAGATGTTCACCAATCTTCAGCGGATAAAAACTGTGCTGCTCGACCCCGGCTTCGCGTAGTGCCAGGCTGAGTTGCACAGGTGGTTCATCCAACGACTCGTCGGCCAATTCAAACACGCCCCAATGGATAGGGATCACTCTGGGTTCATTCAATTGCTGATACAGCCTCACCGACTGCTGTGGGTCCATATGCTGCTCTTGCATGAACCATCTTGGGGCGTAAGCACCAATGGGCAACGCCGCGATATCGAACGGCCCAAGGCGGGTGCCGATATCAACCAACCGTTCGCTGTAACCGCTGTCACCAGAGAAATAAAAACGCAGCGCCGGGTGATGGATCACCCAGCCACACCATAGAGAACGATTGCGATCCCACGGTGTACGCATGCTCCAGTGGCGTGCTGGCGTGGCGTAGAACGTCATCTCATCCAGCGTCAGGCTCTCCCACCAATCCAGTTCGACCACCCGTTTGGCCGGGTAATGGCTGAACCAGCGTTTGAGGCCCAGCGGGACGACAAAGGTGGCATTGCGAAAGCGTTTGGTCAGTTCCCTGATGGTTTGACGATCCAGATGGTCGTAGTGATTGTGGGAAATCAGCACCACATCTACCGCTGGCAGCTGTTTTACCGTTAGCGGGGGCGGCGTCTTGCGATGTGGGCCGTAGAAGCTCACAGGTGATGCCCTTGGCGACAGTACGGGATCGATCAGCACGTGGCGGCCCCCCAGGCGCAATAGCAGAGAAGCATGGCCCAACCACCATACACGGTCCTGATCGCCGCTCAGATCGGCGGCTTGCCACCAGTTGGCGATAAACTGCTCGTAGCCTGCCTGAGGAGGTTTGGGCAGCCCGAGCTTCTTGCGTTCGTCTTGCCAGCGCTTCAGATCCCCGGGCTGGTGTAACGACGGCTCCGGGTTGCAGAATCCCTGTGGCGTATGATGCGCTTTGCTGGCGTCGTAATATTTGTTGGTTATTTTCAACCGATTCTCTCCCTGTAGTACCATAGTGGTGCCGCAATCGTTACAAGATTGCCTACCCAATAGCTTATAGTATCGCAATGACAAACAACTGACCTTTTTGTGGATGTTGTTGTCATAGCCAGAGTAAGAAGGCCAAGGTCGCCAAGAACCTGTTAAGCCTTTCTTAAGAACCTTGTGATTTACTTACTAGGACATTCTGAAAAAGGAGGAGTTATGAGCCGGACTGCATCAGGCAAGTCACGCGTTCGTATGGGCCGCTATCGCCGAGCGCTGGCGACGCAAGGGCAATACTGGAAAATGTATCTGGCAATGAAGCTGCGCCGGCTACGCGTACCGTCACCGCTGCTGTTACTGGCAAGCACCCTGGCAGGCTTTTTTATGCTGGGCCTGCTGATGCTTAGCGTGGTGGTGATTGATATTATCAGCACCCTGTTCCTGCTGTGCAGAAAGCTGCTGCGGCTGGGGCGCCACCCTCAGGGCAATGCCGTCGCCCGTTAACCGTTCGGAGGCGCTGAGGCGCCTCCAACGTGAATACTACCTCTTGTTACCACCTGCCTTTTTACGCCGGGTCAGCAAAAATCCAACCCACAACAACAGTACCCAAACCGGCATCAACAGTACGGAGATGCGGATCCCTGGGCTGAAGTACATGATCACCAGGATCAACGACAGGAACACCAGGCACAGATAGTTGCCAAACGGATACCATAGCGACCTAAAGCTGGTGATCACCCCTTGGCGATCTTTGGCTGCGCGGAATTTCAGGTGCGCCAGGCAAATCATCACCCAGTTAATCACCAACGTCGAGACTACCAGCGCCATCAGTAAGCCAAACGCCTCGCCGGGCATGACGTAGTTAATCAATACGCCTACCGAGGTGGCCAACGCCGATAACGCGATAGACAGCACCGGTACGCCACGTTTGTTAACCTTGGTCAGCGCCTTTGGCGCATTGCCTTGTGTCGCCAGGCCAAACAGCATCCGGCTATTGCAATACACGCCGCTGTTGTAGACCGACAGCGCTGCCGTGAGTACCACTACGTTGAGCATGGTCGCCACCAGGTTGCTGTTGAGCGCATGGAAGATCATCACAAACGGACTGCCCCCTTCCACAACCTTGCCCCACGGATAAAGTGACAATAACACCGTCAACGAGCCGATATAGAAAATCAGGATACGATACACCACCTGATTGGTGGCTTTAGGAATGCTACGGCGTGGATCGGCGGCTTCTGCTGCGGTAATACCCACCATTTCCAGTCCACCAAACGAGAACATGATCACCGCCATCGCCATCACCAGGCCGCTAATGCCGTGTGGCATAAAACCGCCCTGATCCCACAGGTTGCTAATGCTGGCTTCCGGGCCACCGTTACCGCTGGCCAACAGGTAGGCACCAAATACGATCATCCCCAGGATCGCCGCCACCTTGATGATAGCAAACCAGAACTCGGTTTCCCCATACAGGCGTACGTTCACCAGATTGACCAGGTTAATCACGACGAAGAAAACGGCCGCCGATGCCCAGGTTGGGATTTCCGGCCACCAGTATTGAATATAAATCCCTACGGCGGTCAGTTCCGCCATACCGACCAGGATAAACATCGCCCAGTAGTTCCAACCGGATAAGAAACCGGCAAAGTCCCCCCAATATTTATAGGCAAAATGGCTAAAGGAACCGGCCACCGGCTCTTCCACTACCATTTCCCCCAGCTGGCGCATAATCAAAAAAGCAATAAAACCACCTATGGCATAGCCTAGCAGCACGGAAGGCCCGGCCATCTGAATGGTTTGTGCAATACCCAGGAACAGGCCGGTACCGATGGCACCGCCCAGGGCAATAAGTTGTATGTGTCTGTTTTTTAAACCGCGTTTTAGCGGGGTATCCTGAAGCTGACCGCCCATCTTATCCTCGTCCGGCTGAGTATCCAGGCAGCATTGCGCAAGATATCGCCAACCAATAAATAAACCTGCGGGCGTTTTAACACTTAACCTTTCAGGCATCAAGGATTAGCGCCCGGCGATCGTTAACCGGGCCAGAGGGTTGCAGGAGGTTTGCTACGCCAGCTAGCTTGGCATACCGCACAGTTTGCTGAGGTTACGTGCGCCGATCATCAGCGTCGCCACATAGGATTGACGGCGGGTGATGACCTCCACCGCCACGCGATCGTTTTGATACTTTATCAGGTAGGTTGAGGGCCAGCCCTGTCGGTGCAGCCCATAGCTTTTGGCATGACAATCGATCGCCGCATGGGCAATCACTAAATGAGAGAGAGTGGTATCACCTTTGATAATGCGCTTCATAAAACAGTCTCCGTCAGCGACAGGTCCATTGTCAGAATAAGGCGGTGTCTCATCATTACGGGTCATCTACATTATCGACTAACATTTGATTTATTGCGCTTGCTGACTCAATAAAAAACAGATCATTGCGGCACGCAACGGGCTGTGACTGCCAGCTTGCCACTCCCCTTGCTGGGTGATCATACTGGCTTGCCACTGTGGCTGGTCACTTTGTTCGGGGGCATTAAGGCTTATTTTGTTGGCGCAGATAATCGGCCAGGCATCGGAGGGGTTCTTGCAGTAATCTTTCCCTTTCACGCCGCCGTAAGGGTACCATTTGTCCGGATTTTCCCCGGTGATTAACGCAATGCTGCGGTTTACTTCGGCGTCGCTTTCTTCGTACCATCTAATCATTGCTGATATCCATCTTTCGTAGAGTTGGCGCTACATTACGATGCCAATACGACAGATTTATGACAGCTCGCGTGCCGTAAACATTATTTTTACTAACGGATAAATTGATTATGTTGCTGGGTCTTAACCACCTGACGCTCGCGGTAAGTGAGGTAGAACGCAGTTTTCGCTTTTATGTTGAGGTGCTGGGGTTTATCCCTAAAGCCCGCTGGCATCAAGGTGCCTATCTTGTATTGGGTGAACTGTGGTTATGCCTGTCATTGGATGATGCCCGAAAAAATCAGATGTTGGGCGACTATACACATTACGCGTTTAGCGTGGCACCGGAGAACTTTACCATCATTGTGGAGCGTTTGCGCAAAGCAGGCGTACAGGAGTGGAAGAGTAATCACAGTGAGGGCGAATCTTGCTATTTTCTCGATCCCGATCGGCACGCGCTGGAAATTCACTGTGGCGATCTGGCAAGCCGGTTGGCAGCCTGCCGGGAGAAACCCTATCAGGGGATGGTGTTTTACTGAAACGGAATGGTGAGAAGGCGATCCGGTTAAAACTGAAACTGAGATAACCGACGTGTCCTTAACCTTCTCACCAAATGAGGGACGCGATTAACGCTCTGGGATAAACCCTTTATAACTCAGTGCCGGGCTAAGGTCATCATCATAATCGTCAACCGATGCCTTGTCCCCGCGGGCGGTTTGCCCCAACGTTTTTAACAGTGCCGTTTGCTGGCGCTGCTGCTCGGCGATTTCCTGCAACAGCTGGATCTGTTCGTTGGCGCGTACGCTGGCGCGATTCACGATGAACCAGACCCACAAGCCAAACGATGCAGCCAACACCACAACGGCGATGGAAATCAGGCCGGACGGGCCAGAAGCTAAATCAAACATGAACAACCCTATCTACTCTACTGCCTCAACCAAGCCGACATAGTAACATTCTCACCAAGGCCAGGGGCAAGTTTGCGAAAAATTGTTATTTCGCCATGTTACCAGGGAACGATACGCGTGATTGAGCAAATGCCCAGTGCAAACTTCTCACCTTGATCGCAATAGCTATCCAGAGCCAGCAGATAGAAAAGCAAGCAGGCAAACAGCGTTGCCGCTATCACCAGCAGTTTTTTACGCCCCAAACCTTAGCAGCCTTATGATTATGTTGTTAACCTAATCATCGATGCTAGCATAGGCAACTTAAACGAAGTTTAACCGGCCGTTTAGATTTCTCAGCCATCTGGAACAAAAAATAACCCGGTTACTCGCGGTTAAATTTCATCTCAATCAGCGCAATCGCTTTTTCAATCGCCCGCTTGGTGATCGGATCGGCGCCGGCCGGGTGGCTGCTAAAATCGATACTCTTGAGCTGGCTGGCCATTTTGTCCCGTACTTCGGTCGGCGCGATCACGTCGATCACATCCAGGATCTGCTTGATAACCAGTTGGCAGGCAACCAGATCGGAAACCAGTTCTTGATCGTTGCTCAGTGCGCTAGACATAATTTTTCCTCTGTTGATTTATACGCGGCAAAGAATACCACGCCGTTTTGCATTTTGCCGCAGGCGTTCCGCCCTGAATTTTCGGCAATAATACGCATGCCTTGCAAAAACCAGCGGCAGAATTGTGGCCTATACTAGGCTGTGCCTCACACTCAACAGGAGAGCAGTCATGGCAAATCATAATGTGAAATCTTGGGCGACAGTGCGTGAAACCTCGGTAGAAATTGCCGAAGCGATCTTTGAGTTGGCCGGTAATGACGAGGTTTTGGCGCAAAAAATTTGGGAGGAAGGCAGCGATGAAGTGTTACCGCTGGCGTTCAGTAAAACCGAAGCCGACCAACTTTACTGGGGTGAAGAAACCATCGAGCGTAAAAACGTCTGAGGCCCCCTCACCCCAACCCTCTCCCACAGGGAGGTCCGAAACCGGTCTGTTGATGTCAATCAGATTCAACAGACTTCTTTCTACTCCCTATCAAACCCTATACTTACTGGCTTGTCTCCCTGTTTTTAGTCGACTATCATGACTGGAGGTCAACGGGAATCAATAAACTTTTGGGGGCCATTTTGGGGGCTAAAATCAGGAGACCCTACCCATGCCATTAACCGCACGACAAATCGAAACCGCCAAACCCGCCGACAAAGATTACAAGCTCACTGACGCTCAGGGACTCTACCTTTTGGTCAAAAAATCCGGTGCCAGGTACTGGTGTTTAAAATACCGTTTTGCTGGCAAGGAGAAAAAGCTTTCCATCGGTGTCTACCCTGATGTCACATTAGCACAGGCTCGTTCCTGTCGTGAAGATGCTCGTCGGACACTGGCCGCAGGTAAAGACCCCTCTCACGAAAAACAGGCCAGCAAACGCGCGCACCATGACACAACAACCTGTACCTTTAAAGTGATTGCGCAGGAATGGTTCACCCACAAGGCGCGTCTGTGGACGCCACGCTATCTCGCTGATCAGGTGGCCCGTATTGAGAATAACCTTTACCCTGCTATCGGCAACCGTCCTGTTGCAGACATTAGACCACTTGAAGTACTTGATTGTCTGCGAACCATCGAAGCGCAGGGCAAGCTTGAAGCTCTGCGTAAAACACGTCAGGTCTGTGCCCAGATATTTGATTATGCCATTGCGACCGGGCGCGCTATCGGCAATCCAGTGACCACCCTTAACACGGTGTTACTGCCGCCCGAACGCCAGAATAACCGCGCACTGACGGACACTCAGCTTGCCGCCTTCATGCATGACTTGTCCCAGGCAGAAAGCCTGATGGCCTTGGCAACGCGCTTGCTGATACTCACTGCCCTACGCTCCAGTGAGCTACGCTTGGGGGAGTGGCATGAAATTGACCTCGACCGAGCCGTATGGGAGATCCCCAAAGAGAGAATGAAGATGCGAAGACCCCATGTTGTTCCTCTCTCCCGACAGGCACTGGCGATACTGACGCAAATCAAAACGCTTACCGCCGCTCGCGGTTCATCCTACCTGTTCCCTTCCGTAAGTCGGCCTGACCGCCCACGCGATCGCAAGTGCATCAATGACTTCTTGCAACAACGGGGCTGGCACGACTACACGACAGCACACGGGTTTCGGCATGTGTTCAGTACTGTTGCCCACGACCACGACTTTAACACTGCCTGGATTGAGCTCCAGTTAGCGCATGTGGACAAGAACAGCATCCGGGGTACTTACAATCACGCCCAATATCTTGATAGCAGACGGGAAATGATGCAATGGTACGCTGATTACATCGATAGCTTGGAGCATGATGAGAGTGTGGGGCATGGGGAGTTTGGACGCCTTGCTTAGTGAGCGTGGTTTTTCTGAAGAAGGTCAACAGTGCTGGCCGTGATGCTGGCGCTGCTGATCCTTGTAGCCGCTTATTTTTTGTCTTGTCTCGTGAAATGGAAGACTTGATAGTTAGGAATCTATGGTCACTCCCGTTTTTGTAATACCAATACTGAAGATTTTGTTAGCTTGCATGAATCTATCCGGCGTCTGAATGGGCTTTATGCCCGCGCCACGATGAGTTTCGCGCCTATGAACCTTATAAACTTCAACGGTCTTTAATCAGCCATTCCTAATTCTTTGATCACTGGCTTCATGACGTTCGTGTTGAGGCCATTCATGAAGACTCAACGCTGAAAACACCATTTTGTATCAGCGGTCATGGCATGCCCTGAGCACCCCCCGAGAATGCAACTGATAAGACGCTGGCGTTTCTGGAGGCCATCGTTAATGCGGATGATACAGCAACGGTCGGTGATATCCGGGCCTTTGTTGACGACCTGGATGCTGTTCGGTTCAATCGCAATAAAATCGACAGGCAATTGAGCAAACTCGACCTGGCGGCGCCAGCACTGGAACCTGAAGTGATCTGGTTGGGTCGTCGGCGCTGACGTGTGTCTATAGGTATACTTCTCTAATTCAGGAAATTGGCGCGCTCAGGACCAGAGGTGCCAGACTCAGGATCGCCTGCGACCACGTAAGCCTTAGCATTTCAATATATTATAAACTTCGCAACCAGATGAAAAACCAGTAACAAGGAGATAATCCGGCTCTGTCGCATTAAGGGGACAGAGCCGTGTCACCTACAGTTCTGTGGGAACGTAGGGGGGAGGTTCCCCTGCGCCACCCGATAACCCCATATTGTAGCCCTCACATTGCCCAATTAAAAACCGCCCCAAAATGGGGCGGTTAATTTTAATAAAAACTATGATTTTAAATATTATTGTAAGATATTTTGTTGCATCATAGCCGATTGAACCCCTTTGTTTTTACACATCATATTATAATGTCGTGCCACATGTGGGTATTTTGAAAATGTATCGGGTAAGCTTATTTTTGCCCACCGAAACATTGGAGTGGCATAGGCATCTATAATACTTATTCGATTAGCGACTATATAATCATGATCCGAAAGATGCCGATCCAGCACATTGAAAACTTTTTCTACCAGTGGAATAGCTGCTGCTCGAACAGAAGCTATAACCTGTTCTCGATCATCAGTGGTATAACGCTGCGGACTGAAAAATGGAAAGAAAGCTGGATGCACATCACCGGTCAAAAAACATTCCCAGTGATCAAACTCGTAGCACTCACGGAGATCTTGGGGGTTTGCCCCAAAAGTATCGCCCCCAGGAAGGGTCGTTTGATAACGTAAAATAGCCCCACATTGTGTAAGCGTACCCATATCCTTAACAACCAGTGCTGGAACTGCCAACATAGGACTGGACTTTTTAAATTTCAGGTCATTTTTGTCTGCGAGTATAAGTGTATATGGCGTTTTTAGCCATTCAAACATGATATGTGGAGCAAGAGAACAAGCACCTGATGTGTAATAAAGTTGCATATAACTATCCTTTATATCACTTAGCAGGGGATTGTAATGTGCCTACCAGCAATTCAACCAATTGGGTACCTTCTGGGGTGGACCAATCTCCTGCCAATTCAGCTAATAACTGGTTTGTGGTGGTGAGTGTAACCCCTGCACGTTCCATGCGACGAAGTGCTATATCATCTGCAATAGCGCTTGGTGAACCACCTGCATCTGCGACGACTTGAACTTCAAATCCTGCATTAACTAGACTCAAGGCAGGGTAAACCGTACAGACATCGTTAGTTACACCCGCAATAATCAGTCTTTTTCGACCAGTGGTTTCGACAGCGGTTGCAAAATTAACATCATCCATCGCATTGACAACGCCAAGGCGTTTAATTCGAGCTTTAAAGCTGTCAGGAAGAATATTAGCAAGTTCAGATAATAAAGGCCCTTGTACATTATCTTCCATACTAGATGTTAGTACAGTAGGCATTTTTAGTATGCTAGCTGCATTTGCAAGCAGCAGTGCATTTTGCTTCATCACATTAAAATGGATAGATTTTACCCATCCCATAGTCCCAATCTGATGATCAATCAACAGCATCGCAGCATTGTCACCAGTAAATCTTGTAAATGTGGTTGTCATTATTAAAATCTCCATATTTATCTGAGCTAAAAATTACGGTTTATGTCGCATTAATGAGTCGTCAGGTAACAAAATTTTTACGTCCCGAGTTAGGCCACTCTATGCTTTGTCGAATATTTTTGACAGCCCCTATTTAGCATCTGGCAGAGCTATTCTCGGTTTCTCACACCCAGACATACCTAGAATACTAATTATTAGACAACCGAGTTGATGTCCTGCATTACCAGAGGTCCATCCTCCAGGTTTTTTAGCATATGCACTGCTGCTTGATATGATCAAAAAGAAAAATGCGCTTATAATAGCTTTTTTCATTAAGAGCTCCATGGTTTTTTAGTGGGAAAAGTGTGTTTATTATATGTGGCAATTAAAATTCAAATTCTAACATATATAAATTCCGTAATAATAGCTTCATCTTTCATCTAACCTTAAGTTTTTTACTTCGTTAGATATTAAATTACATTAGCATCGGAAATACTAAAAAGCAAGTTATTAATCACTCTAGATTGATTATTGTATTGAGAAGCATTAATAGCCTTGACGTATAGGAAGTTAAAACCATTTCGGTTCTGTCGCATTTCCTGATAACCCGTTCCTGACCGTGATTGATGATTTTAGGTTGTGTCGCATTATCGATGTGTTCGTAGGCGCGATCGTTGGCTGGCGGGTCTCATCGTCGATGGAAGCAAGGTTCGTACTAGATGCACTGGAACAGGCTCTGTGGGCACCTCGCCCCTCAGGTACAATCCATCACTCGGACAAAGGCTCCCAATACGTGTCTCTGGCGTATACCGAACGGTTGCAGAAGGCGGAGGTGCTAGCGTCGACAGGCAGCACAGGCGACTCTTACAATAATGCCCTGGCCGAGAGTATCAATGGTCTTTACAAAGCGGAGGTAATACACCGTAAGGGCTGGAAAACACACGCAGAAGTGGAACTTGCGACACGGGCATGGGTGGACTGGTTCAACAATCGACGGTTACCCGACAGGGTGTGGAACTGAGTCGTTCGGTGTGGTCGGGTGGGTAGATGCGTTTTGCCGGCTGCTGTCCCCGCTGGAGGAGGCTCTGCGGCAGTATGTGCTGACAAACGGCAAGCTGCATGCCGACGAACTGTACGCCCTCGAGGCAAAGGTGCGCGGGTGGTCAGCAGAGCTGCGTCTGTTGGAACGACAACGAAGGGCAACCCCGTTGCTAAACGGGTTGGAAAGCTGGTTGCGGGAAAGGGTGAAAACGCTCTCAAGGCACTCAGAACTGGCGAAGGCGTTCGCCTATGCGCTGAACCAATGGGCAGCGCTGACGTATTATGCCGAGGACGGTTGGGCCGAGGTGGATAACAACATCGCAGAGAATGCCTTGCGGATGGTGAGTCTGGTGCGCAAGAACTTCCTGTTCTTCGGCTCGGATCACGGAGGTGAGCGAGGGGCGTTGCTGTACAGCTTGCTGGGGACATGTCGCCTGAATGGCGTCGATCCCGAGCATTATCTCCGTCATGTGCTGAATGTGATCGCCGACTGACCGCTAAACCGGGTCTGTGAGCTGCTGCCGTGGCGTATAAGATTGCCAACAGAATAACTTACGCGACCTCAGTCAATACGGCCTTCGCTGTACGCTTACCGATGAAGCGTGGAATGGTCAACAGCAATACGCGTTCAGCCATCATTTCTTCGAGATTGCGCAGGCTGAGGGCATAAGCCAGATACCAGCGAACGCACTGAACGATAACATCGGTAGGGTAATGCAAGCGACAGAAGGCGTTTCAGATCAGAGACATAAATAGGCAACATAACAAAAAACAGCATGTTACCTGACAACGCCTTAATTCGACAGAACCGTGTATTTTGCTTTGAAGATGTGGTGACGTTTCTTGTCGTTGTATTTATGTGGCATCATTACTGGGGTGATGTTTGGGAATGACCCCAGTGTATTGGTTTAGCCATCCATGCACCAACGCTGCATTGCGCTTCTTTGGCAAGTCCATTCGGTATCAGAGTGCTATATCGCTTCACTTGTTTTTAATTAAATATATAGTGTTTTTATATAAATATGAGGAGATGGAAATGTTAAGAAAGATTGGTTTTTGTTTATTTGTTCTGTTCTCATTTGGTACTGCATCAACATTTGCGCAAGAAACACCTCACACACCGATTCAGGTTTCAGGCAGGGTAACCTATGAGTTCATTGGTCACTGGGATGTGGCGCATTTGAATAACATACTTAATGTTGATACACCCAAATTTTCGGGCGTTGATGTAAAATACACGCAGGCTAAAAATGCCGTTAACCTTTATCGTGTCACTTACCCTTCCGTGATCCCTGAACACGCCAACAAACCCACGATGGCATCGGGCTTGCTCGCCATTCCTGACACCGCAGAGCATGCTTTCCCCATGATTTCTTACCAACATGGTACCGTCTATGGTAAGCAGCAGGTGCCCTCTTTTCCTGATGAATCACCCGAAACACAATTAATGATCGCGCAGTTCGCCGCACAGGGTTACGTCATGGTTGGTGCAGACTATTTTGGCCTTGGCGTTTCAACCGAACCTGAAGGCTACATGGTAAAAGGCAGTCATCAGCAAGCACCCCATGACATGATTAATGCATCACAGCAGGTTCTTGCTCAAATGGGACTGTCAAATACTCGCCTTTACTTAGCAGGTTGGTCACAAGGCGGTTTTGTCACGATGGCGTTGCTTGAAAAGCTCGAAGGCATCGGGATGAAGGTTCAGGCAACGGCAACCGCAAGCGCACCACTTGACGTTTTTGCCCTGATGAATGGATTCCTTTCATTTCCGCGTAAATTTGATGCCAACTGGTTGAACAGTATCATGATACTTTCAGCCTTTGCCTATGAGAACTACTACGGGATCCCTGGTCTGGCACATTCTGTGCTCACGGATGAATATTATGACGTGGCTAAGAAAGCGTATGATCGTCAACCTTTCAATCCTGAAGACATCACCTCAGATCTCCACAAGCTTATTCGTCCTGAATATTTTAACCCGCAATTTTTTGCGAACTCAGCCTATGGCCGGCTTATTAGTTCTGCCCAGGCTTACCGATGGGTCATCGCATCCCCAGTACATAACTACTACGGAGAGAGCGATGAAGCGATTACCATTGGGGTAGGTAAAATGGCAATGACTTATGCGCAGTCAATGGGGACAGGTAATACGCTGGTTGAAGCCATATCTACAGGAGAAACGACACATAGAGGTACCTTCGCCACTGCCGTCCCACTTTGGAAAAGCTGGTTTGACTCCATGCAGTAATAGGGGGGAGGGCCAATGATGTAAAAAACCACGCTAAGGAGATAGTTTATTGTTTATGTTGAATTTGATGGCCCTGGCAACTATCAGGGCCGACTGCCATTGTCTCAGACTGGTTGTGTCGCACTAGCGTAGGCAAGTTAGCAACAGTTGCGTTGCCTAATTTTCAGGCAACCAATAAATAAAATTGTTCCGCAGGTGACAACCCTTCACTTTGCGGATGTTGATATTGTCCTTTACGTATCATGTGGAGCAGCTCGATTCCGGACAGGATCGTCTGCGCTCGCCGAAACGATTTGAATCCCAGCATCGGGCGTATGCGGCTTTTGATGTTGCGGTGATCTTGTTCAACCATATTATTCAGATACTTGTTCTGTCTGACAGTCATGATTTCTTCTTCTGGTTTGTCGGCGTTGAGTGTAGTCAGCGCTGCCGTGTTGGCACCAATTTTATCAATGACCACTATTTCAGGTTCGCCGTGGTGTCGAATGGCCTTGCGACAGAAGCGTAATACCGCTGCAGCAACCCGTTTGGCGGTCAGCAGGAAGTCGATGGTTTGGCCTGAAGTATCCACCGCGCGGTACAGATATTTCGACTGACCTTTGACCTTGATGTAGGTTCCATCCATTCGCCACCGTCGACCGACTGTGCGCTTGTGTCGGTGAAAAGCCTTATCCAGCGGGAACCAGACGGATAACCCAACGATGCAGCGTTGAATGGTCAACGACAATACCGCGCTCATCAAAACAGCATATTACCTGAGAACACCTTAATGCAACAGAACCATTTCCTATGCGTGAACCTCTTCGTTTACTTAGGCGCCTTCTCAAGCAGTGTAAGGTAGTGATCGATCAGGCCTACGTCATGTATCGGAGTATCATGCCCTGCAATGATCGAGTCGACTTTAAGCTCCCCCTGCTCGATAAGTCCTTTAAGTTTTTCCAAGGTTTTTGGGTACTCAGTTCTGTTGGCAAAACTCATTTTATTATGCTGTTTCAACCTCGGCGGGGACTGATGGGCTGCAGTATAATATCTCTTTCGTATTTTCGACAGAACCTCAAAAATAGGCCCCCTCTGGAAGCCTTACCACATCTAGCTCATATGAGAAGATAATTCAGCTGTTACTCAGCTACTTCCTCAATGACGAGATAGAAGATGGATATGAAGAAATCTCAAATAAAGGTCTCAGATACAGAGATCTACTCTCTTTCTTCACCATGCTCAAATTATTTAATTTTTTTTCAAAATAATCAAAATTTATGTTTTTCTTCACACCAGCAATCTTACATAATACTTGTTGAAAAGATAGCTTAATGATGCCATTCCACTCATCAAGAACAGTATCAATCAGCACATACAATTCTGAATTACTTTTCAGACGCTCAAACTCAACCAAAATCAACCCTCGGGCCGGATCAAATACAAATGCCGAATTAGCATTCCACATTGCCAACCCCATATGATCAGCATTATATTTCTTTTCAACACTTAAAAATTCATTTTTGTGTTCTTTAGCGACAGAGCCATAACTCACACCATGAGTCTCGCTGCAGTATATCGATAACAACCCCAATCCAAAGTCAATACTATCACTCCCATCAGGATCAATAAACTCATTTACGGAAGAAAGACCATCAAAATATGAGTCTTGTTCCATTTGATGTAATTTAATCTCATTTAATACAACGCTTAAAGAATGCTCTAACTCAGAAATTTTCTCTTTTTTTTTCAACGACTAAGATTGCATTTTTTTTGATGTGTTCATCACTGTTAGGAACGTTAAATTTACTCGTCATTTTTTTAACAAAAGAGTCTTCTTTTATTGTAGAAGAAAACCCCTCATAGAAGCCACTGGCAATACCTCTACTAGACAAGGCTTTTTTTAAAGGCTCAACGTGATTTTTACTTTTATTATCTCTGCAGTATCCTTCCGCCTTTTTAATAACCTCAATAAAGCAACTTGCTATACGATGGGCATCACCAGGCGTAATTAACCCCTTAGCAGAAGACATTTCTTCGCAAAGTACTCTAATCAGGCACAACGAAAGACCTGCACACATTCCTTGATTTGGATTATTAAGCAAAGGTGTATCCTTTTTCTCAGCATAGGTATAAGGATATAAAGTCAAAACAGCCTTGCTGCTGAACTTATTTAGGTCAAAAACATAAGAATTTTTAATATTGAACTTCATCAAATTTCACCCATAAAAATCACGAAAAATTATCGATATCACTCCAATTTAGCCTAAATAACTTTGCATATTACCATTCCACCTTAGCCAACCTGATCTTGACCCGCCATCTTCAGACAGCTTTTGTATCTTAAGTTAACGATGCCCGCAGGCGCCGGTATTCCTTCCGGGAGTGGTATCCCAGCGCGCTATGCGGATGGTTTTCATTGTAATGGTTGAACGCCGCAGCAAGATTCTGCAGTGCCGTTCTCACATTGGGTTTTGGCATGAACGCGATGTAGTCTTCCTTCATCGTTTTTACGAACCGCTCTGCCATTCCGTTACTCTGTGGGCTGCTCACTGCCGTTGTGCAGGCTTCCAGATTCAGCTCTCTGGCGAACTTGCGCGTATCATGCGCTGTATACGCCGAACCGTTGTCCGTCAGCCACTGCTCCGACTTGTCCGGGGGCGTTTCACCGAAGCGCTTTCCACCGCTCCGAGCATCACGTCCTGCACAGTTATCCACACCTCACCGATAGAATCCTTGGCCGCTCTCAAATCGTTGGGATGCGTTCACCCTCACTCTTCGATATTTAGCAGGCTCAAGACCTAAGCCAGAGACCTGCGAACATATTATGCAGTAATATTATTGGGATAATGTATATGCTTAATCAACAAAAGCATTAGATGAAATCATAAAAATAAAATGTTAAGCGATGCGCTAAAGAGAAGATTTTTATGCCCCTATAAAATAATGGATGGTCTCACCAGCGAGAAATCATTTTTTTCCATCATAAACTGCTTCATTAACCACCTTGAACCATCTATTTTACTTTGCATACTGGCATTCCTTGCTTTATTATATGAGTTCAATATTTCATCTATATTACCCTCTAAGTTCCCATGTGTGACAATACAGTCAGATAAAGTCACCGCGTCTTCTACTGCTGAACTAACCCCCTGTGTTGAAAATGGTAACATCGGGTGCGCGGCATCACCAATTAAGACAACTCTTCCTTTATGAAAATCAGGCAATAACTCAGCATCTCGATATAGCCAGCGATAGGAGTTATTTAAATCACACAAATCTAAAACATGGCAAAATAGCTTATCATTAGTTATTTCTCTTATTATGCTTTTTAAATATGATTTACCTTTCATACATTCTATTTTTTTTCGATTTTTTTTGCTATAAATTATATACATAACTGCAATGTTTTTGCTCAAGGGGGCGATACCAAAAGTCAACCCGCCTAAAGGGTGATGCATTTCGATAAAGTCACTACCTACAAGAGCATTTAAGTTTTCATGATGAGCGATTAGTGACATTTCTCTCACTGTACTATCATTTAAACTTACATCAGGAAAAATACAACCTCTTACTTTTGAGTTTATCCCATCAGCACCTACACACACATCACGCAATAAATCCACTCTCATTTTGCTGATGCTTTTATATTTTCCGTCAAAAAGATTAACATAACATCCATTTTCGAATTTTTCAAAACCAACAAACTCTTTTGAAAATGAAACTGAACCCGGTGACACCTCCTCATATAGAATATTCATTAAACACTCCCTTGTTATTCCATAGCAGTAATCAGGAAGTTTGTATGACAAACTAATCTCACTGGATGATTTTATCAATGCATTATTTAACTTAATTGATTGTGAAATTATTTTTTCAGAAAGCCCTAATCTCTCAAATGCAGAGATTCCATTTGGTAAAATCGTATACCCCAACCCCCTGGAATTATATGTATCATTGGAGTCATAAATATGATTATCCACACCATTCCTCGAAAGAAGAATACTCAAGCACAAGCCAGAGATACCGCCACCGAATATATAAACCATTATTCACCCACCAATGTTAAGAGTCGCCGTTGATTTGACCATAACGCTATAGTTTGTTGCTATCATCTTAATTGAGTCATTAAAACCAACTCACATACTTTCAATAATCGCAACATCCTTAATTATATAATCAGAGTAAGTGATATATTATACAGACAGACTTGTGTGATATTTTAATTACATTATCGGCAAAAACGGCGTATTGTTTACCAGTGATTAATTCAGCATCCTAAAGAATTAAGTTTAAAATCCACCACAATGTACAACCGAGTTTTATCTATATTGATTTAATTGAGAATAACCCATCGTGTGAACCTTCTAGATTGAGTGAATTCCCAATTAAAATATAAGGTATGTAGTAACTTCCCATAACAGCATTAATTACCTCCCTTAAATTCCCCTAATGATCTCCTCACCAATTGAGATTATATTTTCAATTAATAAATCACATACATCACTATGTTCCTTTTTCATTAATGTCATTCTAATACATTTCTCACTACTTAACGTACCTGCATGAGAAACTATATCACATTGAGCTAATGCGACATAAAAGCCTATAAGGCGCAGCCTGTCATATAATTTCTCAGTTGAAGCTGTAATATTAATACAGTCTATATAAAAAACAACAATATCCAAGTCAGGATCTGGAGTGAGTAATTTAAATAAGCCAGACTCATCCAATCTCTTTGCGATTTTTTTTGCTGTTATATGACAACTCATCAGAGCATCTGCAAATTCTCCATTTTCAATTAAAGGTAAATAATTCATTGTTGCCCACAAAGCTGCTGCGGCTGCGCCAGGCCTAGAGCACTCAAGTGAGGTTTCCCCTATATTTTTCCCTCTCCTATCAAAATAAGTATATGGTGAGTCATGACGGTAAGCATTTTCAATTTCACTTTGCCTGCCCTTATTAAATAGTACAGCCCCGCATCCAAAACCTTGAAGTCCATGCTTATGAGGATCTATGACAACAGAGTCAGCTTTAGGTAATGAATCATATATGATTTTATTTACATAGGACAAACTATTTCTAATCAAGTAAAAATACCCACCATATGCAGCATCAACATGTATAATAAATGAATGGTTCTTTCTTAACTCAAGAATATCATGTAAAGGGTCTAACGCCCCCATTAATGTTGTACCTAGTGTACAGACTATTACAGGTGATGGAGTTGGTAATGTTGTTAATACTTTAGTTAGGTGCCTTATGTCCATCCGACCGCAATGATCAGATGCCAGTTCGATATAATCCATCCCCAACAGCCTTGCCATTCTTTTATGAGTATAATGAGCATTACTGCTAAAAATAATAGTTTTTGCACCATTTTCCTTATGGAACCATAGAGCCTCTAAATTACCTGATGTACCTCCGGAAGTTAAATGGCCGTGATACGATTCCCATCCTATCATATTGGCCATTGAATTCATGCACTCTACTTCCATTTCTGTTGTTGCTCTTCCTCCATCATAGCTATGGTTGTTCGGATTTATTTGCATTGTTAAAAAATAGCTCATAACGGATATATCACAGATATAGCCTGACATATGACCAAGATAGTGAGGATGGTAAAATGGATCATTATTTACTAACTTTAGCAAAAGCTCCTCCATGATTTTACTTGTATCTTCTTTCCACCCCTGCTCAAAAGAAGGCAGATCTTTGTACATCCCCCTTAGTTTACATTGAAAGTCAAATAAAATTTCCGCATTAGCTTTTGATAACATGCTCAACCCCTGAAGTTAGTAAAGTAAAAATATCATCTACTGATCCGAATGAAAACAGTCTCTCTGGTGAGCCGGTTATCGATATATTGGAATTAAGAATTTCACATATATCACTTTCCTGAACTTCAATATCTCCATTTATAAATTTATTTAAAAAATAATTGGATGTAATAAGTCCTCCACCAAATGCAAGGAGGTTTTCCTTCTGATATATAACGCTAAATTCGATAATATAAAACCACAATTTAATCAGTGATTCGTGGTGTTTTTTATCACATGAAACCCATGAGTCCCCGAAAAACTTGCAAACCGTGTTAAATTTTGGATTAATTAAGTATGGAACGTGCCCATAAATATCATGGAGCATATCCACCTTATCAGACTGAGCCATTTGGTTTAAAGGTCTAATATTTGTATATACTGGAAAAAAACCGTTAGAGAGTATCGCAAACCATTTCATTATATTTACAGGAGGGGTAAGTTTAATCTTGCCTCCGAATTCATAAATTAAACCCTCTATTTGAGGTATACTAAGCGGAATTGATAGTAGGTTTAAATAATTCACACCATTATGCCACTCCTGACATATATGCTTATCACATGAAACAAGAAGTGGTATAAAACCTCCTTGAATACTAGCCAACTCATTTTCATTGTATTTCATACAACCCCTTCAAGCTATTGATATGATGAAATTTTTTAGTAAAACACAAATCAAACCTAATGAGCATTACAATATTTATATTACCTTGGCGAGTTAACAAAAGTTACCCGGCCATTTTTGCAACCAACAGAGAAAATAATTAACAAAGTGTCAATCTCTCTTAGATGGTATATTCAAGTTACTCTTTAAATACCTCATGTAGTAACCCAATATCTGTCAACGATTTCTTTGTTATAGTAAATAATCCGTTTACTAACCCCCATATTTAGCAGTTGACATTTCAACTACCCTATTCCATACAGACACCTTGGCATTTTCTATGCCATAATATCTGTATGCCGATACTCCACGCTAAATTTTTGGGTACCTAACAGCAATACTGTATTACGCCATCATCTCTTCGAGATTTAGCAAGCTCTGGGTGTAAGCTAGATGGAGAGAAAACAATACTTTTTTATGTCAATGGGATAATGCCTTCATTTAAAGGCATTTCGGCGCCAAACAGCATAATAAAAACGGTATATAGCCTGATAGCACCTTAATTCATCCCAGATAAGCTACAGTCAGTCCGATTGATTTTAATAACATCGAGCCCTTTTTTGATGAAAACCCAAGTCAGTCCTTTGCAGTAAGTGCCGGTTTCCACTTGAACAGCAGACTGGGCTGAATGGCATGCAAGCGGGGCACATGGGATACTAACACTCCCGGTTCCATCGACTGCTTAATAATAGCGATCTTTTCCTGAGGTGTTTTATGCCGACAGGCTTATTGCCCCAACAGTATTCCGGCCATATCAAAATCAGCGTTAGTGTTAGACATATATCGAAGCCTATCCCTTAAATTAGGAGACTTCTACTGTCTGACTTTCGCGGAGTCGCTCCAGGAAGATATCTATGCCAACTCTTCCAATCTCTATGCAAAAACTTATTTAAATACTTAGGCTTAAATATGATTCCAAGCTCATTCATCGCCAGATAGGACGGAGCCTAGCGATCATGACATCTTCAAATTTCTCCTACGTTTAGTCTCTCTTAGCTTTGTCAAGCACCGCCTTTTTACGGTAAGGGAACAATCGTATCGGGTCGTGATTGGGCAAAGCCAGGTTCATTTCCAATAAACGCCACTCTGCATCAGTCCAGCGTTTATAGGGTACCTGAAGTGGCCTTTTTTTTGTGGTATATCAATCCCAATTTACTTGCCTTGAGTTTGATTGCATCATGACTTCTGTGCTGAAGTTTCTCTGCGACTTCAGTACCTATTGCCGGGTAAAATTCACGCAAAATGTGCTCTTCATCAGGGAGCCAGCTGCGCCCTCTGGTTATTCCTATATGTTTTGCCTTTGCTATGATGGAGTTTTGGGCTCTACTAGGAAGTAACGTTTGCACGTAACTCATACCTCTTTCATCAGCGTAATGCTTACGCAGCACCTCCACTTCCTGCTCAGTCCACCGTTCTGATGGTGCTTTGCAAATCCCTAATGCATGCGCAACCATGTATACAGCACTGAGCCTCCTGCCAAGCGTGCCCGCTATCTCCCGTGTCGATGTCTTTCCATAATGTTCCTCTACGAAATTCAGTTCTTTTAGTGTCCAGAGTGAGCGATGATTTTTAGGCAAGGAGGGTTGTGCCATTTTCTTCTCCGCTCTCGTTGTAAGTTTATGCTGTTTCAGACCCAACCTATGTAACTTGCTCCTTACCGCGCCTGGAGTGCGTCCCAGTAAGACAGCCAATTCTGCAAAATGCATAGTACTCTGATATTGTTTAAGAAAGTTAATTTCATCCGGTGTCCAGTGCACAGTGCGACTGAGCGTGTGGATTTTATTAAGCATGTTTCTCCTCACATACTTGTCTTATTCAGGTAATTCGGTGTGTGCCTGGATGAGAATTATGTTCAATGAAGCTAGTCTTGAAAAATTATCTACCCCCCCTGACTTTTTATTTCCCTTCCCCTGTGTATTTACTCGATTTTAACGCCGGGTGACTTCCCGGAGTATTTTTATTATCACGTCGACATCATTCTGGTCTCCCTATTTATTCAATAATTAGTTTCGGACCAGGCTTAAGACCCTTAACAGTAATTCTTTATATATTTAAGAGGGAAAGCCTCTATTCGGATATATGGAGCAAAGTAATAACTATCAAGAGGGCGATTCCGCGCAGGAACCGTCGAATTTTACGTTACGCAAAATAAAATAATCACTTGGCACCATCAGTTAAATAATATTCTTAACGCGGAAGAATTTCCTCTCCCCTACTGATGTACCACCGTCAATCCGCTGTAGCGGCCATGCGTATTCGGGTCTGAGCGATCACGCAGGCTGCTATTGACGGTAAAACAGGCCTCCTTTCTGCCAACCTCAACAGATGAGACAAGTAAATACGCAATTTCATGTCGCACTCCGGCGTAGAGCCCCAATGTGGAAATTACTGAAAAAGAGCGTCATTTTAGACATATAGCGACATTGGTTGCGCCTATTTAGGTAACTTCCTTCTGTTATTTTACCTCCTAAGCAATCCACTTAATAATTTGATTGTCTTTTTAAATAAAGAAGCGAAGACAATTATTGCAACAACAAGGAAAATGTTCATTACTGGCGTAAACAAAAGGCCCGTGGCTGCCGTTGAGTTTTGTGGTGATATAAAAACATAATAATGCGTCACACTATCCAGTATAAGTGCAATAGTACAACCTATAATTGAAGGGTAAAAATCCTTGGACACTTTAAAGTAAAAAATAATTATTAAATAAGGGCATAATGATAAGAATAAAAAATATAAACCAATAAAACCCAAAGAACCCTTGGTTTTTAAAAAAAAGTTATCAATGTGCAAAAAAAATGCTAGCACCATCACCAGATATAACAATGGCGTGTATTTTTTAGAATAAGGCATTTTATTACTAATGATTACCATTAAATATAACCCTTGATTACTCTAACTAGTGGCATTACCGGAAACATTGACTTGATAAGAATGAAAGCCAACTTTGCATTAACGACATACTACCGGGATAGCTAAGTCACCTTACCGAACACTACATATCCTAACGCATCCGTCAATTGAATAAAAAATAGAATCACCATCAATATAACATCCTTTTCAATCTACGGGCAGTCAATAACCACTTAGGTGTATTCGTTTTTTATAATACCAGAATTACTGCTGAACATCATTGAATTTCAGAGCTCACAAAGGAGTATCCATTTTTATCAGCTACTCACCATTCAGCGAAAAAACCCGCTCCAACTGCACGGTACTCTTATAAGCATAATGTTCCAAGCATTTGATGAGCCTTTAGACAATAGAGAATGAGTATTGCTATGGAAATGATGAATAATGATATTACTAATCAATGAAAGAATACTTGGGTTATACCTGCATGGGCGATCGACCATGCTCCTGATCTTTTACCAATTACGGAACCCAAACAGCCATTCGTCATTGCCAAACTGACACCAGTTACGTGAATAGCCATTGGATAAATGGTGGTGGATACCAGTTTCAGACCATTTGCACCCTGCAACTCCGAAGCCGATAAGGAAAACAGCCATGCTATTGCGTGCGGCAGTCCCCAGGTCTCCGCTCACTTTTTAGCCTTCAGCCGTTTCCTGAGTCTTTCCCTGGCTTTTTCCAGCGATCGTTGTGAACGCAGTGGGAAAAGGGGCATCAGTTCGCTGCAAGACAAGTCAAGGGTACTCTCCAGTAAGCGCCACTCCGCCTCACTCCACGGCTTAAAAGAGACCTGTATATCTTTTAGCTTGTTATAGCGCAATCCCAGCAGTCTGGCTTTGTACTTGATTGCATCAGCACTTCTGCGCGGCAGTTTGCTTGCCACTTTTGCCCCCATTTGTGCGTAAAAGTCGCGTAAAATGCGCTCTTCACTCGGTTCCCAATGATAGCCACTCCTTATACCTAACTCTCGAGCCTTGACGGAAATAGACTGTTTTGACCTCCCAGGGAGTAGTGTTTGTACGTAAGTGATACCGGCCCCCTCGGCATAATGGGTGTGTAATACCGCTATATCTTCTTCACTCCATTCTTGAGCCTGTTTTTTGCAAAGCCCTAAACTCTGAGCCGCCATATGGACCGCAGAATACCCACGCCCGAGTTTAGCCGCAATTTCGCGTGTGGGTGTTTTACCGTAGTGGGTTTCCACATAGTTCAGCTCTGTTATGGTCCAACGTGAACGGTGGTTGCCTGGCTTGATATCGGAGGGGGGTTCCCGCAAGACCTTCGCGGAGATTGGCGGCTTAAGGCCTAGCCTCCTCGCCTGGGCTCTCACCGCACCTTGTGTCCGCCCCAATTTAACTGCGATATCCACCATGGTTTTTTTAGCATAGTGTCGCTTAATAAATGTAATATCATCCGGTGACCAGTATTGGCCTGAACGGAGTTGACTCGTTTTATCAAACATCATTCTCTGCCTACCGTTAATGTCATTGGGCTGGTGAAGATGACACCGTTTGCGCTGGGTTTATCAGCGCATAACGATTAAGCAACTGCGTCAATCGGCTGTCGATTTGCGTTTTCAAGGAAGCCGAAACGTTCCGCTGGGGTTTCTGAGCCAGTTCTCGTAACAAGCTCTCCAACGGCGGTGTGCGCAGTAAAGGCTGCTGTATGGCATAAAGTGCAGATTTCAGTTCAGAGACGGTCAGGTACTTTCCCCGTTTTTCATCGAGACCGTTGAGTTGGGTCACCAGCGCCTGCAACCGGGCCAGTGCCTGATAGCTGTCCTCCAGCTGTTCAACCGGCAAGGCATTGGCGTTGAGGGTCTGCTGCCAACGCTGCTGCAGCGCGGCGGCTGTCGGGCTCTCCGGCCACAGAGTGTGGGTCTGTTTTATCAATGCCATCCCGTAGTCTTGCACCCAGTGGGGGGATAACATCGCCAACTGTGAGAGCTGTTTGTCTGTCAACGCCAGCAATGCCGGGGCGGCAGCATTCAATGCGTCTGACTCGCCCCAGCGCAGTTGAGACTGCACCGCCTCAGGCAACGCTTGCGGTAACGACGCGAGCGAGCTTTTCACCTGTGCTTGCACATCAGTGACGTAATGGCTGTAAACCATCCAGCCAACGCATACCGCACACAACATGCTGACGCCGACGCCAGCAAAAAAGCCTTTCCACTCCCGCCGTTTTTTCTGCGCTGTAGTCACTACCCTAACTTTAGGCGACATTTCCGGTTGGGCGATATACACCCAGGGCTGTTGCACGTTTGATGAAGGCTGAGGTGCTGGTGTCGACTGCGGGGGCGGCAACATCCCGCCGGTGATGTTTGGCGCGAATTGCTGCTCATTGCCTTGAGCATTCTCCAGCCTTACTGCGGCGATGTGCAACAGTTGCACCAGGGTATCCAGTTGGCTCATGTGGCGCAGTTCGAGGCGCTGTAAAACCTCGCTAAAGTGTTTTAGTCGTTGTTCCGACTGATACAACGCAGACAGGTCACTGTATTGCCAGTTCAGGGTACGCAATACCCCATGTAAACGCTGAGTGAGTGCTGAGAGGATTTCTACACGGGCATGGACCGGTTGTGGCCACAATGCGCCCCACTGGTGGCTAACCAGCGCCTCAATAATCGACAGCCCTTCATTCAACCCGGCAACCCCGGCCAACTGGGTGCGGGTCAGGGTATACCAGGCCGCCGTCTGCAGCTCCACGCCGTTGTGTTCAAACAGCGACAGGCACAGTTTTTCGGCATAATGCCAGCCCACATCCGGGCGCGCCGGGTGGGTGAGTTTACTCAGTTCATCGCGAAGTGCGGCATAATCAGCCAACGCACGCGGGTCGCCACCGGTTTTCAGGTAGCGTTGAGACAGAAAGGTCATGGTGTGTGGTTACCCTGATTAAGACAGCCACTGCTGTTGTTGTAGGTGCCGAATCACTATCTTGCCCTCCGGCATAAATTCGGTGCCATAGCGCACCAATCCGTGGTCTTTCAGTTGTGCATCAATGGCATATCGCAGTTCGCCCGGCTGCGTTTGTTCCTGCATCACCACGTCAACCTTCTTCAGGCGTGGCTCGTATTTCAGCAGGACAGCGGAGAGCGTGACCATCAGCTCATGCGCCGAGCCGGGCATGCCTTGCAGGATTTTGCTCATGTCCGGTAAACCGTAGTCCGGCAAATGGCTGAGCGTGCCTGCCCGGCAGTTGAGAATGCGCTGCATGTTGTCGAGTACCGAGAGGATCACCTGATCGGCTTCGTTGACCTGATGCAGCTCAAGACCACCGGCAAAGTTACCCAGCAGTATTTCGTAGAGTGAGAGAGCGCCGGACATCATTTTTTCTCCGCAAGCAGGGTCAACGTGTTATTTCCCACCTCGACAGTGCGCGGCTTATCCGGATCCAGATCGTCGCGGGTCAACACCCGACGCCACTGGTCTTTCGACATATCCGGATCACGGAACAGGCCGACGATCGCAACAAATTGAGCGTCTTTCTCCATCGGCATATCCAGCGATACGGCATTTCCCGGTTTGACAACCACATCGCGGCTGGCCAGCAGATCCGCTTTCAGTGCGTCATCGCCCCCATCAACCAACTGCTGATACACCGTTTTCTGGAAGGTTTTATCATCACGTAGCTGATAGACGCGAACCAACACTGGCTGCGAGGACGAACTTTCCTCGTGTGCATCGGTATTCAATGCTTCACGTCCGGTAAAATCCAGATGCAGCACTTTTATGTGCTTATAAAACAGAGATTTTGTTGCTGAGACAGTGCCATCGGTCACCGTCTGGGTCAGCCCGCAGCCGCTCAGTAATAAAGCCAGCGCAGGCAGCCAAAGTTTACTTTTCAACGTGGTATTTAATAACACGACCATTTCCTTCTTTATGTCTGTCAGGTGCCATTCCGCTGTAGCGACCCAGCGCCACGGTAAAGTATGCGGGGAGATCGTCTGACGACGCGTCATCACCCAGCCCCAGTACGCCAGTCAAACCCAGCCTTATCGCGGGTTCCCCCAGAACAGGGGCCGGGAGCAGCCGTGTCGGTACCGTCAACTGAATGCAGGCGGTGTAGCGCCAGCCCAGATACACCCTGAGTAACACTAAAAAATCGGTATACAGTACACCATCTGGCAACCAGTCTCTTGCCTCCTCACGGTCTGATGTGTGCAAGGAAATCAGCAACTGACTGTTGGCATCAATGACCTCCTCCCCCATCACCGTACCGCCATCCAGCCAGTGAGTGCCGTCATCGGCAAACCGCATCGGTGCAGCGATCCGCACCGTGCGCAAGCAATGCGGCGTGACATCGGCCTGCGTAAAAGGGGCTAACAGACGCACCAGCGCCTGCACGCCTTCCGCCGTTCTTCCTGGCAAGCGCATCACGCCCAGTAACGCCAGAAAGCGTGAGGTCGGCGTCGCAAAATGCGACTGAGTGCCGGGGATCCCCATGCCAATAAGCCCCAGCACGCTTTGCGAGGTATTGTCTTTCCCCCCCGATTCGAACGTGGCAGGATAGGAGTACTTTCGCCAAATCCGGTAAAACTGCGTCATGAACCGGTGGTTAAAAATATCGAGGAACCCTTCCAGTGCCTCATGCCCTTCGCGCTGTTGGGTGATGTCATCGATATAGGACGTCGGCAACGGCGAATCCACCCCGTACAGCCCCATAAACGTGGTGCGAATGGTCGGCGGCGCATCCTGATGTTTTGCGTCCATTTCCAACGCCTTCAACTCACTGACCGGAAATCCCATTCCGGGGTGCGGACGAAAACGCACACAGTCATCGGCAGGATCCGCGGTACTGCCCAGCGGCAGCGTTCCGGGTTGCTGCTCGAGTAACTGACAGAGGCGGAAGAAATTAATCTTGCCAATATCCCGTTCAAGCCTGGCGATTAGCAGGGAAGACGGGTTTTGTGGTTCTCTTCCCATTCCAGACGTTCTCCTGTCGGTTGCAGTATCAGGGTCAGACGGTTGAACAGATGAATGTCGGTATACAGCGCAAAAAAGCGGCTGAGCATTTCACCGAACAGACTGATATCACCGGTACCTGCAAAGCCGTTGCTGTCGAGTGTGATCTCGATATGGACCCCGCGCAGCAGATAGCCGCGTTCAAAGCGTTCGATCTCGCTGTGTTTCACCTCGACGATGGCCTCCAGACGGCGGCGGTTCATCTCGTTTTCCGTCCAGTCATATAACGCCAGAGTACCACGCAGCACATCCGCGCTGTCCATCATCCACAAGAAACTGCTGCCCAGATGGCTCAATACACGCCAGTGAAAACGGTCACGGTTCGGCGGATAACACGGCATGGTAGGTACGGATACATTACGCACCCGCACGTTGACCCCGGTAGATTTCACCGCCGTATCCAGCACCGTGCTTTGCAGGGATTTGCGCGACAACTGGCCGTTGGTGCCAGTGAGACTGAGGGAGAGGTTTTCATTGTCCGGTACGGTGTGGTTATCAAACGCCTCGCCGCCCAATACCAGCCACGTATCGTGCAGGCCGGAAGGGCCTCGCTTGACGCGTGTATGGTAGTAATATTCCGGCGCGTCGTGTCGCAGCATCCCACCTTTGTGACGGAAACTGGTGAACGGCACATACACCTGGTGGCCAGAGTGTTTGGAGGAGATCACCGCATCCACCGAGTAAATTTCGGTATGGCCATCCTGCACGCGCATCGGGTGCAGCAGATATTCCGTCTGTAACGAGGAAAGTGAAAGTGGATCCGATTCCAGCGGAAAGAGATTAATGACCGGCACGCAGTGCAGCCGCAGGTGTTTTTCCGAGAACGAGAAGTCGTGCTCCCAGCGCTTCTCCAGCACCACATCGATTTCAAACCAGGCCAGATCTGCCGGTAACGTCACCGCGTCCAGTCCCCTGAGCGCGACAAACATGAATTTTTCACGGAAGGTGAAATACTCCAGCAGCAGTTGATAACCGCTGAACGCACTGTCCCCTTTTGGCCACAGTGTGTCCTTATCACTAAAGCCCTGTGGCGCAAAGAATGCGTCCAGCGGTTGACGGTCAGCCTGGCCCGGCAGGCGTATCCAGAGTTTGGCGGTGTTAAGCGTTAGCGCCTCATGCAAGGCGCAGGCCAGCGGTGTATCGGCGTCAAAATAGAACGGCAGATGGCGCAGAGTGATGACGCTCCAGTCCACCAGTTCACTGCAGGTAAAGCGCAAGCGGATCACCGAGCGGCCATCTGGCTCGGTATCCAGCACCGCGCGGTTCAGGGTGAGAGGCAGCAGCTCAATATCCTTCGTGGTGGTGTACCGGCAGCGTGTGCGACGTTCACCGATAGGGCGCGAAAGTATTTCAAAGCCTTTACTCACCGCCATGGGCTCTTTCATGCTCTGCCATTCCGGAGTGAACTCCACAATAGACAGGGAGGGAATGGTGCGCAGATAGTGTGGCCACAACAGGCTGACCAGCCCTTCGGTCAGTTCGGGCAGGTCATCGTCGAGCTTTTCACGCAGACGCCCCATCAGAAAGGCAAAACCTTCAAACAGGCGTTCCACATACGGGTCACGGGCCCCGGTTTTGTCAAGGTTGAGTGCAGACGCCCGGTCGGGATGCGCACGCGCAAATTCGTCGCCCGCCTCGCGCAGGTAACGCATTTCGGCTTCAAAATAACGCAGGGTTAAATCGTCCATAGAGATCCACAGTTAATCTGGCAGAGTTATTGGTTAGCCACACAGCACGGCAGCGCGGGCAGGATCGAGTGCTATCAACCCGCTGAGCAGGTTGTCCATTTCCGTCAACAGGCTGTTTTTGTCACCGCCGCTACGTTGTGCTTTCATGCGCAGAAGCTTCAGCCGCCGGGCTTTGACCTCAAAAATTAATTCTGGTGCCCACTGTTGCAAAGTGAGCACCGTCCCCCCGTTATCGAGATTGTCCAGCAAATGCAAGGCCATATCACTTTTACCGAACTGCTCCGCAACGCGTGCCATCACCAGACGTATCAGCCACTGGTGACGCGGCGTACTGATCCCCGGGCGTGACTGCAACCACTGCAGCGCCGTTTCAACACCGTCGCTGTCGGCTTGCGCCAGCGCTTCAGATTCGAACTGAAGAATATCGTCTTCGCCCGACGTCACCGCAACGGCGGTTTCACTATCCCATCCGCTGGCAGACTCCAGCACCTGCTGAGTGATCCAGCTTTGTGTCACTTCATCAGCAAACGGCGTGCCGTCGCTCCAGCATAAACTTTCCATCCCCGGCAGACGGGTCAGAAGCAGATTGAGATCCTGCGTAATGCACGTTGCCCAGCCTTCATAGGGTGCGCCAGATTTCGTGAGTGCCTGGTGTAAATACCACTGCACGTCCAGCCAGAAGTGGTTCGCGCCTTCGGCAAACATCGACTCTGCCTGATCCAGCAGGTCGATCCAGCTTTGTTGCAGGTATAGGCGTTTGAGCTGTGCGCGGTATTCGGGGCGTGGTGGCATCAGGCGGGTTCGCCCGCGGGCATCCAGCGAGGGCAGTTCGTGTACCGTGTCCCAGCGCACGCTTTTAATAAGATGATGCCCGGCGAGCCAACCCAACGGTTGATCGCGCAGGTACTTCGCCAGCGATTTGGCCTGATCGAGCAGATCACGCCCGGATTGCACAGGCCGCAATGAAGGCGATGCACTGTTGCTCTCCTGCGCAGAGGAAGACGCACTGCTGTTTTGCGGAACGACGGCGTTCATCCCACCGGATTGAACGAGCCGATTTTCGAGTGAGGAAAACAATGCGCCGAGTTGCGGACGAGAGGCGTCATCCCAGCTGCTCACGCCGTGTTCTATGACCGTCAGTGCGCCCACAATACGCGCAAAATCAACGTTGTCGACTTCCGGATACAGCGACAGGCTATCCCGTACGCGGGGGCCGGAGATCCATTCCAGCGCCGCTTTTCGGCTTGCGGCCCGCTGCGGATGTAACGATTCACCAAAGCGGTTTATCAGCCCGGCCAGCAGGGAAAGGCCCTCGGCCAGACCCGCCTCGCCGTCACGATGCAGCCGAGCCCAGAGGTAATACGTCGCAACACGAACGTCCTTGCACTGACCCGTCAGCAGTTTTTCCGCCAGCGCGCAGGTCAGCGTGGTGTCTGCGCCAGAGAGCTTATTGACCTCTTCGCGCATCTGCTGAAAATCATCGTCGTAGCCGGGGTCGGTTCCGGCAGGGTGATCTGACGAGATCGGTTTCAGCCAATTATCCCAACGTTCAGCCTGAAGATGCGCCTGTTTTAAAAGCGATTCACGTTCTGCACCACAGGCGTTTTGTAGTGTGGTCAATGTGGCCATTATTGTTCCTCGGCGATCGCATCGGGATCAAAAGGGGGTTCGCTTTGCACCGGTGTTTGTATCAGGAAGATCTGATTGGGCAGCGTGAAGTTACGCAGCGGCAACAGACCCAGCGGACCTTTGCCCAGCTCGGTGCGCAATATCCATTGAAGCGGCTGCTTGTCCGGTGTCGTGAACGTCAACTGATAGCGGCCTTCGTCCAGCTTTTTCTGTTTTGTGTGTTCAAGCCAGCGAATAAGCCCCCAAGTGCCCTGATAGTCACCGTACAAACGGGCACCGGCGGATGTCGTGGTCCATGTCAGCAGGGTCCCGGGTTTATAGGTATCGCCTGGCCAGCGGAAGCTCTGCCAGCTTTCCATCTGATTGAAGTAATGCAGTTTTTGTCCGTCAATCGACAGATGGGTTTCCACCACATCCGGCACCGGACGAGCCAACAACTCAAACCGCAGCCCTTGGCTGCCGTCGGTGAACAGGATGTCAGAAATCTGGCTCAGCTGATTAATGGCCGCCAGGAAGTCGGGATTAAAGGTCAGCCCCTGATTGTTGACCCTGTCCGGTACCCAGCGGGTGCCTTCTTTATGCAGTACCCCACTCAGTTCACGGGTCAGGAAACTGTCGATGCGCCCGCTGTCTTTGCGGATGAAGTCGGCCAGCATCGGCAGGGAGGCATCGCTTTTACTGACGGCAAACGGGTAGCGCCCGTCAAAGGCCGACTTCCAGTTCGCCACAATGGCGTTTTTCCAGCGGTCATTCAGGCTGGCTGACGAAGGCTGCAACACCGTTTCCCAGGCCTGTGTCAGCGGCTGAACAAACATCGTCTGGCCGAAGCCACTCCATTCTTCACCCAGACTGGCGGCGATCAGGCTGCCGTATTCCTGCGTATCAGTCAGATCGACGTTTTTGCCCTGGAAAACGGTCTGAGCCAGGACCTGCGTCATTGCCTGCGGGTCTGAAGCATTCGCAACCTGCTGGAGTTTCAGTCGCACACGGGTAACGCGGGTCAGCAATGTTTGCAGGCTAAGTGAGCTATCGGACGACATCATCGTCTGCGCGTTGCCTTTGCCCATCAACGTCAACAACGGCCCGAAGGTCTCATCCAACGGGCCGACCGGGCCGCTGGCCTGCTGGTCTATCGCCGGTTCGGCGTCTTTATTCATCAGGGCCTTGGCCGATTTCACCAGCGAGTCTGACAGCGCGTCGGTCTGCTGCCCGGTTTGTCCCTGCCAGGCTACGGTGTTCATCAGCGCAATCAACGGCGACTGGCGAACATCACTCATCAAGGTGAGTTGGTCAATCACATCAGACAGGTTTTTCGCCTCATTCCAGTGCAGGCTGTTGAGAAAACTCAGCCAGGCACCGGCAAAGTCGGTGAAGTAACGTTCGGTCAGGCGTTTTTTCAGTGCTTCCGGTGAGATGTCATCGGAGATGGCACGGCGGTTATCGCTGAGCACCCAGTCAATCTCTTCACGCCGCGAAGTGACCGCGTTGTCTATCGCCTGCAGGATCTGTTCATCCCACGCTTTGCGGGTGAACATGCCCGGTACGGTTTCAGCGCTCGTGAACAGCCGTTGCGCATCGGTTTCCCCCGTCATGTCAACAAGCGTCATGTCCGCAGAGTTGCGGCGCACAGACAGCAGCATGTTTTCATACAGCGTGCTTTCGGCATTACGCTGGCCGATTTCACCCAGCAACACCTGCCGGGTCTGTGACACCAGGGCCTTGTCCGGTACGATTTTCCAGCTCGGCTGGCCGGGCAGGTTGTGGGCATAAAACTGCCACAGGTCGGGTGCCAGACTCTGCCAGAGACCGGGAGAGACACCCGGGCGAAGTGGCTCGGTGGTTTTCATCACCTGAGCGTAAAAGGCACCGTCGGCTTTTTCCGGGCGCACCATCATCAGGTACGCTTTCAGTTGGTCATAACCGGATTTTGCCAGTGCAGCGCGTTTCGGGCTATTGGCGGGCAGGTTGGCCACGACGCCGAGTTGTTGTTGCAGGCTTTCTACAGCGGCATCGCGGATCAGACGGTTGCTGACGTTGCCATACCACGGCATGAGGGTCGCAAGCAGTTGGGCATTATGGTCCAGACCAAAACGCTGATACCACGGCGCACCATTCGCCACGCGCGACTGTAAACGGCCAATATCATTACGCAGCGCATGCAGGGCGATCACCTGTTCATCCGACACGGGCTGCGGCTTTGCAAGGCGCTGTGCCCCCTCAGCGACCGAGAGCATCTGCTGGCGATTGACGGTAAACGACGCCACGCTGCCTGCGCCCCACAACACCATCAATGTCAGCAGGCCGGTATACAGCGTCTGCTCCCAGGGAAGACCGACGCGGCGGCCCGGAGCCGAACGGCAATCCGCCAGCAGCCCTTGCCAACTGGCCGGAGCGCTCCAGGCTTTTTCATGCACGTTCGCAGAAGCGTTCGTGGACACCTCTGGCAGGCTGAACATCAACCCACGCAACGGAATGCGGGTAGCGTAATCGGCGAACCATGGTGTCAACACCTGTCGCCAGCGGGCGGCCTGTTTATTTTTTAGTGATTGCCCCAAGCGCAACAGGAAATCATGCGACGGCTGCGCCAAGACCTGCTGCATGCCCTGTCCGCGTAACGGCGGTAACAGCGAGATCAACTGCTGTTCAAGGGTCGTTGGGGTGGCCTTCGCCGGGAACAGTACACCGACCGGTTGCGTGACCCGCTCATCCTGCGCCCAACCGCTCTCACACACCTGCCACAGATAAACGGGGGGCTGATAGCGCAGCGCCTCACCGGCTTTTTCCAGCGTGCGCAGGCCATTATCCAGCCACGCGGCACCCTCGCTCTGTGCCTGAGTGACGGCCCAGACCACGCCATCCAACGGGCGACTGCGGCACAGTGTGCGCCATGCAGTCAGGCGTGCCGGGTCGATCAGTTCACGTAGGCTGCCGCCGTGCAGCAAGACGGTGCGCTGCCCTTCCAGCCAACCTTGATCAGCCAGTGTGGGGGCCAAAGCGGCAATCTGTTCAGGCTCACCCACCACCATCAGCAACCGCACTTTATAACGCCAGAACAGGCCATAGCGGCGGCGCAGGTGGGTTTTAAGCAATGCAGTTTCGTTTTGTAATGGCGGGACGCGTTGTACCTCTTTTTCTGCCCGCAAGACATCATCCCCTTTCAGTGCTTGCCGCTGTGCCTCATAGGCTTGACGACCTGCACGACGGATTGCAGCATAATAGAGTGCTATCGACAGCAAGAAAAAACCGGTACCGCCTACAATGCCCCATTGCCAGAAACGGTGTGCGTTACTGTTGGGGGGGATCCCCAGCACATGCGGTTGACGCCAGACCAGCCAGCTCATGATAGCAGCGGTTAGCAGTACGAGGATAGCTAATGGCCAGAAGTAAGAACGAGTCCAGGTGCGCATCACTGCGTCATCTCCTGCGAAGGATTATAGGGAGAAACCACGGTATTCCAGACGCCAGCGCCAGGCGCTGACGCCCCACTAAAGATAAACTGGGGGGACTGTGTCAACTGAGCGGCCTGTGTGGCAGCAGCAATCGCCAGCCAGGGGGTAACGCATCCGGGGTGACCCAGCGAGGTGCCCACGTCGTAAATGCCCTGCTCACGTGTCACCGGAAATGCCACCGTTTCCATTACCGTGCTGAGCGAGGCTATATTCTCCTCGTCCAGGCCGGAAAACCACACATGGTTAAGTGACTCAGGGGAAATCGGTACCCAGTCCAGGGCCTGACGGACACCGTATTCCAGTCGAGCTTCAGTGGCGAATTCCGGACGGTGCAGATACGCCAACGGAGGCAACGTTTTTTGGGTCAACCGGTTGCCGAAAATCAGCCCTACGACCGATTCGGCGGTCATCTCTGGTTGCTGAGAATGTATCTGCAACGCCACCACAACCAGGAGTGCCTCCTCATGAATATGGTTATCCAGCCAGTCATCCACCCCCGACAATCCCACACAGTCAACACGGCTCATTGAGTGGACAATATCCGCATCATTCCAGGCGGCCTGCCACACCTGTTGTAATGCCTCGTCAGATAATGCCGTATCAGATCCCAATATCAGCTTTAGGGGAATGTCATCCGCCAAGGGGGCTAAGGTTTCAGCCAGCGTCGTGAACACCGAAAATAGCAGGCGTTGCGTCATCACTTCCGATGACTCGCCCTCAAACTGCGGCAACCGGCTATGCCGCACTGCGGCCTGACCTTGCCAGGAGGGTTGTGATAACAGGGCATTTTCGTTTTGCACCAGAGCAGAAAGCTGAGCATCAGGATTTTCCTCATCGGTATGTGCTGTGTGTAATACCGCTGCCAACACCTGAAGTGAACGGCGGCCTTGTCGGGTTTGCTGTAACAACACCTGCCAATGGCGTTCATCCCAACCATCGGCCACCAGATGCTGACCGACGTAGACCAACCAACGTACCGTAACCAACAGGCCCCAGAACAGTGAGGGGATCCCCAGGGCCAGTAGCCAGAACAGTAACGGCTGACGCCCCACGGACTCTCCCCCCCGTAATGCCGTCGCCAGCACCCCAGTCAGCAGGAAACAGGGAAAAACGCCCAGCCAACGCCACCAGCGGATTGGCACCGGACGCGGTGCCAATCCGGGTAGACGATCCAATCTGACAGGCATAAGGATTAACTCGCTGTGGCTTGAGACAGGGAAGATAGCAGGGTACACCCACAGGCACACCGATGGCCGTGGAAGGCCACCGGGATCCCGTTATCACAGAACGTAGCGTGCCCCTCGCTGATTACAGTATCTCGGTGTTGGGGACAAGAGACTGGATCCCCGAGACGGGCAACACCAATACCACCGAATTTCATAGTGGACGACCCCGCTGTGACCGTACCGCCGTGGGTGGTTTTATCACCGATACGAATAACTCCTTTCATCGTTTTATTTCCCTACCCTTAATTTTCATATTTATCATATTTCCAGCCTTTATCTTTTACGCATTGTTCGAAAAGGCCATGAGCATCAGGAACAAAATCTTGCGGCACTGTAGCCACCCCCCCCGTATTAGTATTGATAATGAAACCAGGGTCACTACCAATATATGCCTCATCAGATTTCGTTAAAAAGTCAACATCAAAAACTCCCTTACTAAAACCAATCTTCTTCAAAATTTTTTGTTTTGATAAATCAAATAAAATCACAGTACTATCCTGCGGGTTACTCTCATTAATTTTTATAGGGTGTCCCCATAAAATCAATCTATCCCCAGAGCAATTAATATTATAACCTGTCAAATTTACATCTGTTTTAAGGTAAAGATACCTCCCTAGATTTTTAATTTTAACATCGCTATTTCCCGACTTATCAACAGTAAGTGCAAAGGCGAAACTATAACCTAAAAAATAACATATTGACATTAACGCTAAACATGAAATTATAATGTTTTTCCTCATATCAATTAATCCCATCCATTAATACTTTAGATATCCTAACAGTATGATTCCATCGTTCCACATCAGCATTATGCCCACCATTAATAGAGTATGTCACAGATCTTGAATGTTCAAAACTAACACCACCTTCAATAATAGCTTTATTAATTGATAAAAATTTATTAGGCCTAGCTCCCGCAGTCCAATACCAACCACCAGCATCAATGCAGTTGTAATTATTTAAAGATAATGCCTGAGGTTCTGAAATTACAGGTGCTTTACTGACTCTTGTTGGATTCCACCACTGCTCAACAAACCCTTTATATGTCATCTTGTATTTCATTATATCAATCCATCCTCTGTACCCCCAATATTTACTATAATTTTCCCTACCCGTTAACTGCTTCATACCTCGCCCTCTAAACTTAGGACCATCACCTGACTCAATATTACCTAGACGACCATTTAGATAATCAAGATATCCTCCTGTAGGTGGATTATAATATCCATCAATTTCACTACCAAAGCTGGGGTGAGATGGATTCTTACTAAAGCTAGCTGCACCTTCAATCATCAGAACAAGCATATATGACTCAACCGCTCCCTGTCCAAAAAAATGAGACTTCCTTGTGGGAGTGACAATTAGATATTTTTCCAAAGCTTTATTAATTATACTACGGTAATTTTCTCGTACAGAGTCCGGTGTTTTACTTATTTTTTTCAAAATAGTTACAGGGTATATATTATCTGGATATATTAATGCCAACTCATTTTTTGAGTTCCAATTACACTTCCTAAAATGCGTAATAAACTGCCGTGGCTCAAAGTGCCAGACCAGCCCAGAGGGTAAACCCAACGCATCGGTGTTAAAGCATAAGGCTTTGATATGCGCTATCAACGCATTCCAGTCTTTTTCCGCCAGACTGACCTGCGCAGCAGCCAGTTCAAACTCAGCAGAGACAGGGGGTGAAAAACCCGCCACCGTATCAGGCTTGGTACACAAGACTTCATTCGCTTTTTCAATATCAACACTCACGTCTGTCAGCGCCGATTTCAACCAACCATAACGCGCCTCCGCCGTTACTTCATTCCATTCCAGCGGAAAATGACAAATCGTTCGACTCAGTTCATCGCGCGTTCGGCACATCACACTCAGCGAATTGCATTGGCTGTTAGTATCGGTATCGTCGTCGACAAGCAGCCACCCCATCCAGTGCGGAAAATCTCCGTCGCCGAACTTTTTGATTTCACTGGCCGCCAGATTGACCCAGCCTTTACCTCCCGGATAGTTGACGGTACGCCACAACGGCGCGTTGGCTGGCACCAGAGTTTCATGTTCGGTATTAATCACCCGCCCAAAACGCAATAACTCATAACCGGCACTCGGGCTGTCCGGATATAAATCAAGCGTGGTTTTATAAAGATTATATTCATAATCCGCCCCATCCGCGTTAACCAACACGTCCCCCACTTCCGTATAGCCGCTTTTCGGCGCGGGGGCTTTCTGCCGGGTAGTCATGCTGCAACTGCCTTTATCAAAACGCATGGTCACAAACAGCGGTTCGCTACTTCTATACAGTGCGTTTTCTCTCGGCGTTAACCCGTTATTCGCCGGCCTCGCTGGGTAAAATGGCGTACCGGTAGGCAGATAAAAGTGCATATCACCGTAGACCGCATCCGTGCGCCCATCCTTGCTCAGATCCAGCTCCGGCGTCGTGCGCCCCACCAGTTTTGGCAGATTGGCATCATCGCAAAATATCTGGAAGTGAATACCATTTCGACCATCAATCTTTCCCACCTGGCCCAGTGGGTCTTTGCGATAAACCCTGGCTCCCTGTTTTACCTCACTTTTGATACTCCCCATGTGCATATACAGGGAGTAATACTCGACTTTACCAGCCTCACCGCTGCCTATTTCAGTCTCATGCTTGAGCAAGACGTAGCCAAAATCAGTCCCCCCGTTGTAGTTCAACGGCGGTTTATCCCGTTTTTCCTGACTGGGTTGACGCAACGAGATCACCATACCATCCGCAATCGCACGTATATATTCCACGTTGCTGCCAATATCGCTGTGCACCAAATGCACACCACCGTGCCAGGCATGACGGCTGTTAAGCGGATAATTGCGCTGGACATCAATCGGGATCATCCGTTCTACCCAATCGGCATCGCTTTCTGAACTGTTTTGGTCACGTAATCTCGGAGGACTGATAATCATTGTTCTGTACCTTAATCAAGAAAATAATGAACGTACTGCAGGGTCTGTAACCCTGTCTGACAGGGTCGGGGGCTCTACGCTTTGTGTGGCCGCACCGCTGTAACCAAAGTGCGCACTCTTTACCAGATAATCGCCCGCCGTTCCCGACTCAATCTTGTTCGCATCCAGTGTGATATAACTGCCCCCCGCGTTCAGCGTGATCTTCTTTTTTGCGGTGATCTGGATTTCATCTTCGGTACTGGTGATAGTAATGGCCTTGCGGGCCAGTAACTCGAACAGGTCGTTCTGCGCCTGTACGGTGATCGGCCCCTGATTGGCAATCAACTTCATCCCCAGCTTGCGCACAAAAACGCTCAGGGTATTCCCCACACCGATAAAGAAGTTTTTGGCTACGCTGACATCCGCATTTTTACCCGCCGTGGCGATCAGGTTCTGATTAGCTGACAGTTGCAGATGTTCACCACTGGTCAGGGCAATCCCTTTGGGGGCGCTCAACAGTAAAACCGCGGCTTTTAATTCATTCAGGTTTTGCTGCAACAAATGAATTTGTGCCTGCACGTCTGCCGGGTTGGCGCTGGCACTTTGCGCATCTGTTGAAATACCCCGCATCTGGTCTTGGGTGCGGTTCAAGAGGTTGATGGCCGGTTGCATCTCCAGCACCTTGCCCTGTGCCTTGGCCTGCCCATCGGCGCTGATAAATATCCCTTTCTCCGCGCGTATCGCCCCAAACAGGTCGGTGCGCAGCTCAAAGCCTTCCCCCCGCTGCTGCTTTTCGCTGTCGACCAGATGCCCCAGGTTAAGCTGGCTCTTACCGCCGAATTCCGTGCTGACCTTGATATGCTCGCGGCCTTTCTCATCGCTCAGCCGGATCTTGTTATTCCGTGGGGTCCTCAGGACGTTGCGCTTGTAGTTGCGGATAGTCACAGGGTCGCTGTGCGCCGAGTCATGCAAGGCGTGCGCAATGTAAGGCCTATCCGGATTGCCACCTTCAAACGCTATCGCCACTTCGGTTCCAGCCAACAGCGGCAGGTGCAGGCCGTAGGCGTCTCCCGCGTAGGGGCGAGCTTGCCGAACCCACAGGCTTTCATACCCCTGCTCCCAGGTGTCGCGGTCAAACAGCATGTTGACCCGGTAACGTCCCTCTTTGTCGATATGGCTGTAAGGGTCGTTGGCGGTGGTGCTGGTCACCCGTGCAGGCAAGGTGCCCGCCATGGTGGGCTTGCTGATGAGCGCCGGGCGAAAACAGTAATCCTCCGAATAGGGTATCGCGTCAAACGCTACCTCAAAGCTGCGGTCACGGCGGGCGGAACTGCGGGTACGCACGATAATCACGCCTTGGGTAAAGGCCGGGGGGGCATGTGGACCAGTGACTTTCAGCTCTAACCCTGGTACCAGGCTGGCGGTATTGGCAACACCGGAGAAGCCTGTCTGGTTGTTCAGGTAGCGCTCATGACGCAGACGAGCATAAAAAGCCCCGCTTTCCGGCTCCGGGTCACGCCCTTCACTGCCTGCCGTCAGGTAGTTGTCCGCGTAGTGATACGCTTCACCGTAGGTGGTGGCGTCACCGCGGGTCACATCCACCTGGCTGCTCAGGTCTGCAATGGCGGTGCGGTAGTTGTAATCGTGGGTGCTGACCGATTTCTCCACCACCTGGTGGCTGCTGGATAAATCCCACACCGATTCAACACCGCTGTCATGCATGCCGGACGGGGGCACTGCCTGCAGGGTAAGTCCCTGCGAGTAATGCTGCTGGTCATCGTAAAACTCCACCACGTCAATGTTAAGCTTGGGGTCGGCGGTAAAACGGAACCAGATACCTACCTCCGCCAGCAAGCGGGTGATAAAGGTCAGGTCGTCTTCGCCATACTGCATCACCTGTTCACGGCGAGGGTATTCGTTAACCAGCGTAAAGACAAAATCCTGACCGCGCATGTCGTGGCGCTCGCGCAGGATTTTCTCCACAATGCCCGGCACCGAGATGTCCTGATAGATACAGTTCTGGTGGCTGCGCGACAGCAGAGCCAAACGCGGTTGCAGGCAAACTTCATAACGGCTTTCATCTTTCGAGGTAGAAAGGTGCTTAAAACCCGTGATGATGCCTTGAATGACGCGCTGCGGCTGTTGGATAGCCACGCCAAACGCCTTCACCACCGTGGCTTGCAGGGTGAGCGAGGCATCCTGCATCAACATCGTCGCCGGGCCGATATGCTGCTCGCTGCTGCTGAATTCGATGGCATAGCAGAAGGGGGCGCTCAGGGCTTCTTCCGCGCCAAAACCGACCACATCCAGCGGGGCCTTGTTGCCGCGAACCGTCAGTTTATGGTGGCTGTGGTCGAAGGCGATAGCAGGGATTTTGTCACTCATTGCTCTTCTCCGTTAAATTCCAGCACAATGCCGTCTTCTTCATCCCAGCCCAGTGTCAGGGTCTTGGGCGTCTGCTTCGCCGCCATATAAGTCAGTAACTGCTGGCTCAGCACCGGCAATATCTGCTGGTTGAGCAGGCTGTCGACATTACGCGCACCGGTATCCGGCAGCAGACAGGCGGCAGTCAGTGCGTCATACAGACTGTCGCCTATGTGGGCCGTGAGCCCGTAGTGGCGTTGCAGGCGTTGACTGACCTGATGCAATTTCATCTGTACGATGGTGCGCATCGCTTCCTGCGCCAGTGGGCGGTATATCACGGTCTGGAAGCGGGCCAGCAACGCAGGCTGGAAGTGGTCCCGCAGTACCGGGCGCAGCAGGTCGTGCAGGTCGCCTTCGGTGGCCTCGGGCTGTTCATTCAGCAACTGCATCAGCGAGTCACTGCCCAGGTTCGAGGTCATCAGGATCACCGTGTTGCGAAAATCAATCTCACGCCCTTCACCGTCGCGCATAAAGCCGCGGTCAAACACCTGATAGAACAGGTTCATCACATCCCGGTGGGCTTTTTCCACTTCGTCCAGCAGCACCACGCTGTAGGGGCGTTTGCGCACCGCCTCGGTGAGGATGCCGCCCTGGCCGTAACCGACGTAGCCCGGCGGTGAGCCTTTGAGTTGGCTGACGGTGTGGGGTTCCTGGTATTCGGAGAGGTTGATGGTGATCAGCGATTTCTCCCCGCCGTACAGCACGTCTGCCAGCGCCAGCGCGGTTTCAGTTTTGCCGACACCGCTGGGGCCAACCAGCAGGAACACCCCTTGCGGGCCGTTCTCCGGTGTCAGGCCGGTTTTGGCGGCACGCAGCCGTTGGGCGATGGCATTCAGCGCCTTAGCCTGGCCAACCACGCGGGTGGCCAGCGGGTGTTCAAGCGTCAGCAGGTCGCTCTGTTCGTCCTTCATCAACGACGAGAGTGGCACCCCGGTCCAGTCGGCAATCACCGTGGCCACCGTCCGAGGGTCGACATCCAGTGACAGCAACGGCATTGAGCCCTGCAGGGTAATCAACTGCTGCCGCAGTGCCACCACCTCCGCCGACCGGTTCGGATCCTGCCGTACTACCAGAAGCTGTTGCGCCAGGGTGCGTTCCTGTTCGTAACGGTGTTCCAGGGCGTGTTGCTCGCACAACAAGACCTCAATACGGTCACTGATGTCCGCCAGTCGCGTCGGTTCGGTGTCGGCACACAGTTGGTTATCGGTTTCTATCGCCTGCTGTTCCAGTTGCAACGCCGCCCGCTCGGCCCTGACCTGCATCAACACCTCCGGTTCCGTATCCAGTCCCATGCGCACCCGCGCGCTGGCGGTATCGAGCAGGTCTATCGCCTTGTCGGGCAGTTGGCGACCGGTCAGGTAACGGCGCGACAGCGTGACCGCCGCCTTTACCGCGTCATCGGTAATATGGACACCATGATGCTCGGCATAGCGCGATTTCAGCCCGCGCAGCATCAGACAGGCGGTGTCGTCGTCCGGCTCGTCCACTTTCACCATTTGGAAGCGGCGCTCGAGGGCGACGTCACGTTCAAAGTACTGTTTGTATTCGCTCCAGGTGGTAGCCGCAAGGGTGCGCAGTTCGCCGCGTGCCAGCGCCGGTTTGAGCAGGTTGGCCGCATCCGCGCCACCGGCCTGATTACCGGCACCGATGAGCGTGTGGGCTTCGTCGATAAACAGCAGCACCGGGGTCGGCGAGTGTTGCACTGCCTCGATGACGTTTTTCAGCCGCTGTTCAAACTCGCCTTTGACGCCCGCCCCGGCTTGCAGCAGGCCGAGATCGAGCGTGCGGAGGCTGACGGTTTTCAGGCTGTCCGGCACGTTGCCCTCAGCAATGCGCAGCGCCAGCCCTTCCACCAGGGCGGTTTTCCCCACGCCCGGTTCACCGACCAGTATCGGGTTGTTTTTGCGGCGACGGGAGAGGATATCCACCATCTGGCGGATCTCGGTGTCGCGCCCGAACACCGGGTCGATCTGCCCGGCTCTGGCTTTGGCGGTGACGTCGAGGGTGTATTTATCCAGCGCGGCCTGCAGGGCTTCGCTCAAGGTGTGACCCGCGAGGTTAATGCTGTCGCTGTCGGCAGTGGGTTCAGTGAGCGAGGAACTGGGTAGATTGAGGCTGGCCTGTTGTTGCCGTTCGGGGCGTTCTTCCGATTGGTTGTCGAGCAGCGGGCGCAGGCGCTCAAGCTGGCTGGCGGTGAGGGTGAGGAGCGGCCAGATGCCGTCACATTGCACCAGTGTGGGGGTTTCCAGCAGGGCGGTTAATAGATGTTGACTGCGGATCTGGTCATCACCGGCCAGGCTGGCGGTCAGCCAGGCCTGTTTCAGCAACGTTTCCAGTGAGGCCGAGAGTGCCGGGCGGCTGCGCACCGAGCGGGGGTGGTCGTCCAGCCAGCCGAGTAACGCCTGCCAGACGGCATCCATATTCCACTCATAACGGCGGGCCAGCACGGTGAGGTCGCCTTCGCCCTGCTCCAGCAGTTTCAGCAGCCAGTGTTCCGGGGTGATCTGGGCATGGGCACGGGTCTGACACAGCGAGGCCGCGCCTTCCAGCGCACGGGCGCAATAAGGGTTCAAACGGCGCAACAAAACAGCAGATTGACTTTCCATATCGATTCTCTCTTGAGGGTGTTCAGGTTCGGGCACGCTACCGCCCTTCGCTGTCAACCAAAGCGCATAAGGTCGTAGAGGCAGGGTTCGGATTTTTTCATAGCACCCGCACGCAGGCACTGTGAAAAAAGCAGACGACAGCGCCGTCTGCAGTCTGTATTACGCGGTAGTACGCTCGTTCCAGGAATCGGAATGAATGATGTTGCCGTCTTTGTAGGTCCAGGTGATTTTTTCGTAACGCAGTTCGATGGCTTCGAGGTGGTTATGCTTCTCTTTGGCCGGGTCTTTGACGTCGTGCATTTTTGGCGCAACTTTCACCAGTTTGACGTTTTCCAGTTTGGTGTTGAAATACTCCACTTCCTGGCCCGCGTCGTTGATGCGATACCATTTGAACTCGGCGGATTTCAGGGTCTGGCCGGTGGTCACCGCCTTGTACAGGTACGGGCTGGACGCATCGATTTCCTTGGTGAACAGGAACGGGGTGTGGATACGGGTGCCCGTCAGTTTGCCGGTGTTGTTGTCGGTCGGGATATACAGGTTGTGCTCCTGAGCCACCACTTCGATGCTGCCTTCACGGTCTTTCACATCGACGGAGCCTTTGATGTCGGCACCGCCGTCGTCCTTCAGCCACAGATAAACAGGAATTGCCATGGGTTACTTCTCCATTTTTTGAGTGAGTGCGTCGTCCTTAGCCGATAACGCGGGGGGAGAGTCTGCTACCTGGCAGGCATCTGCCTGCGGTACCAGACTGATTTCAACACGGCGGTTGGCCGCACGGCCTGCCTCCGTGTCATTGTTTACCACCGGGCGGCTTGCGCCATACCCCTGAACGGCAAAACAGGTGGGCGACACGTCGCTGGTGTGTAACATCCAGTCACGCACCGCTTCGGCCCGTTTGAGTGAGAGCTGCTGGTTGGTCTGTGCATCGCCGGTGCTGTCGGTGTGCCCCGTTGCTACAATCAACCAGCCCGGTTTGGCTTTGATGTTGAGCAGCGCACTGACCAGGACCTTGGTTGAGCCGGGTTTGAGCACCGCTTTGCCGGTGTCAAACAGCGAGAGGCTGTCGAGGCGCACGGTGTGTAGAACAGACTCGGCAATGGGGGCTGTCGGGGAGGTCAACGGCGGAACATAGCGTTTGATCGCCGCCAGTAGCGGCTGACGCAGGCGTTCACCTTGGTACAGTCCCAGACTCAGGCGCAGGGGTTCACCGTTGCGGAACCCGTCATTGAGCTGTGCCGCATGTTGCCGCAATATCTCAACCGCCTTGGCTTTTGCGAGGGGATCTTTCGCATCCACACTGTCGTAATAGCGAATATCGAAGACGATACGGTGCAGTAATTGCTGGTTGTGCCACGCGCTGCTGCATAAGGCCAGCACGACAGCCCCCGTCAGCAAGGTCACTGCATGGCGCAATGTGCGCTGGCGTGACGATACACCGCCGCCGACCGGAAGATCGGCAAAGATAAAATCAGGTAGTCGCACAGTGTCTTCTGCGGCTTGCGCCGGATGCCAGCCCGCCACTTGCGTCAGGGCGGTATGGGTCACCAGCCACTGCTGCCAGAGAGAGGCAGGTTTGAGGCCCGGTAACCCGGCGACGTGATGCAGGAGCACCTGTTGTGGGACGATGCAGGCAACGTCGTCATGACGGGCTTGCAATACCGGTAGCACCTGTGCCTGTAGCCACTCATGGTGGTGGCGGAACAGCACGGTCTGTTGCACCCGCTCCGCCTGTTGGCTATTGCTGCCTTGGCGTTGCCAGTAGGCCAGGGGTTCCGGCAGGGTGAGAGTCGGCCATACGGTAACGGGCTTCGCCTGCTGTTGGGAGAGCCACTGAGGGGCATTAGCGAGGCAGGTCGCCACCGTACTGCACAACAGGACCGGTAACGTGCAAGAGGTCTCTCGGCGCAGTTGCATCCGTTGCCAGCGTAATTCATGTAACACCGTGGTGAGTGTGCGTTCGTCCGTCTGTTGCTGTGGGTTGACCGAAACCATCACGGCCAACTGTGCTGCCCACGCGGGGCGTCGCCACAGCAGTTGCCGCGTAAACGGGCTCAGTTGGCTGATGTCATCCACCCGTAACCAGCATCCCTGAGCGCCCTGGTGCAGGTTGCCGCTGCCAAACAGCGAGGCCAGGCCGTCACCACAGACCAGCACCACGGGCAAGCGGTAACTCTCGGGCGGTAGTCCGTCGAGCCGGGTGTCGTTCAATGCCGCACTCGGCTGGCGGCCCGTTCGCCAGATGCCGACAGCACCGGTCAACATCACGAGCAAGAAGGCTATCCAGCGCCAGGGGGGGGAGAGAGGCAGGAAAAACAGGCAGAGGATGCTGGCCAATAAGCCAGCCCATAGCCATAGACCCCATCGCCACCGTGGACTCATGATGCTGACCCAGGCAATAAGGTCGACAGCAGGCCAGACAGCCAATGGTCTAGCCCCCACCACAATAATACCACGGCCAGCCCGGCCAGCCCCACGCGCACCGGCCAGTGACGCAGCCACGCGTCAAGGTGGTTGCGGGACGTCGCGTTCGCCAGCACCGGGCGTGACGACGCAAAGCCGAACTCCGGGACCCGGGCGGAGAGCTGTTCGACCAGTTGTTCACGTTCCGTCACCGCCAATGAGCGATAGCCGCCCAAAAAACCCAGCATCAACACACGGTGAAAACAGGTCAGTACCGCACTGTCCGGTGCCGCTTCACGCAACACGGTACGCATCCGCTCATAGAGCTGATCGCCCGCGTTCAAGGTGCTGAAAAAATGGGCCTGTAGCGGGAAGTCGCACCACCTGAAGTAGGCATCATCCTGCACGTCACGCCCTTTGACGGTTTCATCCAGCACCGCACATTGGGCATACATGATGTGCTGGCAGTTTTGCGCGCTAACACCGGCGTCGGTTAACGTCTGATGAACGTGTTCGATACGGTCAACGCAGCGCTGCCAGAACCTCTCCCCGTCGCCTTCCTCGCAGGCTATGCCCTGACGCAGGCTGATCACCTGTAACCAGGTATCCTCTAATAGGGCATCAATATCCACGCACGGGGTGGGTCTCTTTATCGATTGGCTCATGCGCGCAACACCGCAAACAGTTCAAGCTGAATGTCACCCAGTGTACCCGGCACGTAGAACACGCAGGTGCCAGAGGCCATCATCTGCTTCGCGGCGGGGTGGTTGAGATCGAGGGAAAAATACTGATTCTCCAGCCGCAATGGCATCGCCGCCGGAACATGGCTCAATGGGCACAGTGGTATACCGCTCAACGACACGTTCACCACCTTGCCGACATCATCTGATGCTCCGACCTTACACAATTGCGGGAACTGGCTTTGCAACTGTGCCGCAGGGAGCGAAGAACGCACGGAGAGGTAGAGGTCCACCTCTTCACGCAAGCGCGGATCATGCAGTGAAGCACGCCACTGGTTGATACGCGGCTCATGCAGCAGCTCAATCGCCAGCACCCGTGAAGGCAGGCTCACTTCCAGCAGCAGATTCAGCAAACTAAACAGGGGCGGGAATACAGCCGTCAGGCGATCATGCTGATAGGCTGGAATGGCGGTGATGTCATGTTCCAGAGAAAAGGTCAGCAGGCTTCCTGCTAATCTGGCCAGTTCCTGATACAGCCGCTCAGGGTGTACCTGTGGATAGCGCTGAAAGTTTCCCAGCACCGGCTCGGCGCCGTTCAGGGCATTGAGTAACCAGAACAGCGAGACATCGGCCACGGCAAAGTCGGCCATACGCGCATTGCTTTCACGGCGCATCCCCATCAAACGCTGTAAGCGCGCCCGCAACTGCACCATCAGAATGTCCAGGCGTTCACCGCACCAGCGACTGGCCTGCAGGCTCAGCAACGGAGGAATGAAGTTGGCATCCAGCGCCCAGCGACCCTGCGCATCCTGCAGTAATCGGGCGACCGGACAGACCTGATAATCGCCATTTTCCTGGGTATCCAGACGCAGCGTCAGCTCATGCGTCATGACGGCGATCTGTTTCTTATCGTCACCATACTGGTTTTGCACGTCACGCCAGGCCTGACGATAGCGTACCGGGCGTTCGGCACGCTCATCGGGCTGCAGACAGTTACCGCCGTTGGCATAGCACTGGGGCATGGCAAGCATGACAAGAGTTTCAGTCGCGGCAGCAGGAAGGCAGGCAGCCAGTGTCAACGTCGGTGGCAGTAAATCGGCACACTCCGTGTCGATCAATACCCCGTCCTGAAAACGGACATGCAGACGTTCCGCTTTCAGACGTCCCTGAGCCAGCGCCTCCGGTTCAAACGTGGCGTGAAGCACGCCCCACGGATGGAGGATGCCCATCTGCGCCACACATTCGTTGGTCCAGGCCTCCAGCGAGGCCTGTTGCTGGAACTGTTGCGGGGATACCAGGACCCCGCGAGTCCATAACGGACGATAGATTTTCATCGCGTATCCACTTATGCCTTAGCCTTCGGCATTTGTGATACCAGCGACAAGTCCACGTCCATGCCTTCCACCTGGAAGTGCGGTACGGCATACAGCTTGACGCGGAAGAAGCCCGGGTTGTCTTCGATGTCTTCCACCGTCACCTTGGCGTCACGCAGTGGGTGAGAAGCCTGCAGGTCATCGCCCGGATCGGTCATCTCGGTCACCAGCCCGCGTACCCAGGTGTTCAGCTCCAGCTCCAGCACACGGCGATCTTTGGTGGTGCCGATGTTCTCGCGCTGAATGACCTTGAGGTAGTGGGCTATGCGGGACAGCAGGAACAGGTACGGCAGGCGCGCATTGATGCGGCTGTTGGCCGTCGCCTCCGGCGTGTCATACAGTGCCGGTTTTTGTGCCGAGTTGGCGGAGAAGAAGCAGGCGTAGTCGCGGTTTTTGTAGTACGACAGCGGAATGAAGCCCAGGTTGGCAAACTCGAACTCGCGGGTTTCCGGGATCATCACTTCAGACGGGATCTTCACCTGGTTGCCGGTACCCAGATCGTACAGGTGGATAGGCAGGTCCTGCACCGCACCACCCGCCTGTGGGCCACGGATTTGCACACACCAGCCGTTCTGGATGAAGCTCTTAACCATGTTGGCCGCAAAGGCGAACGAGGCGTTGGTCCACAGGTATTTCTCGTGGTCCGGGCCTTTCACCTCTTCGATGTAGTTGAAGCTGCGCACTGGCACGGTGTCCGGGCCATACGGCAAACGACCCAGCACGCGCGGCATCACCAGGCCGATATAGCGGCTGTCGTCCGTTTCGCGGAAGCTCTTCCACTTGATGTATTCGGCGCGGTCAAAGTAGTTGCCAATGTCTTTGATCGCGGCAACGTCTTCCATCGACTCCTTGAGGAAAAATCGTGGCCCCGCAGAGCCGATGAATGGCATGTGGGCAGCCGCAGACACTTTTGATATACTGCGCATCAGCGCCACGTCCTGAGCAGACGCATCAAACTCGTAAGCAGAAATCACCGCACCAATCGGCTCACCGCCCGGCGAATCATACTCTGAAACATATGTCTGAAGATAAAGACCGCTCTGGCTAATCTCCGGGGCATCTTCAAAATCCTGACGCAAGTCTTCTTTGGAAATATCCAGTAATTCGATTTTGACGTTCTGACGGAAATCGGTTTTATCGACCAGTGACTTCACGCCTCTCCACAACGACTCTACCCGCTGAAAATCAGTGTGGTGCATCACCGCATCCAGTTGACGGCTGATTTGTTCGTCCAGGGTAGCGATATGGTGGTCAAGCAGGGTTTTGTCCAACTTGTCGACTTGGGTGCCAGATTGTTTCAGGCGTTCCAGGAACACCTGCATCGCGGCGGTGACTCGCTCATCGGCGCTGGCATCGGACATCGCCTGGTTATCCTGCCAGATGTTGAGGTCACTCAGGTGAGTAACCGGGCTGAGGTTGATTTTTTCAAACAGGGTGGCATACACGCCCTGCGCGGCAGGGGCTTCTTTTTCCGGCATGGTTTCTAACGCCGTGGCGTGAGCGCCCGCAGAGGTATTTTCTTGTACAGACATCAGCATCTCCTTTATCATTCCAGGGCCATTAACGGTCTTGTGGGGCTAACGCCGCCAGTTCAGCACGCAGTTCATCACTCAGCGCCTCATCGCGCAGGATGGCTTCGAGCGCCTGTTTGAAGGTGCGGTTGTCCAGCAGGTTGGATTTAAGGTCACGCAGCAGGTTGCGCATCGCCAACATGGCACGCAGTTGCGGGATTTGACGAGCTACCTGTTCAGGCTCAAAATCTTTCATGCTGCTGAAACTGAGGTTGACGGCGGTGTCGTTGCCATCATTGGCGAGGGTGTCAGGCACCGAGAGGGCTAATGTAGGTTGTAACTCTTTCAAAATACTATCGAAATTATTTTTATTGACATCTATCTTGCTTCGTTCTGATAATGGCCGGTGTTCCTGCCCATTACTGTAATCACCCACCGCCAATAATTTCAACGGTAATTCAATTTTCTTCTGTGCGCCCCCGACATGCAGGTCCAATTTAATATTAACGCGTGCTTTCGGTACTTCATTTTGGTAGGAATTATTCATCTGTTCTCCAGGCGTTCAGAAAAAGTAAATCTGAAATATGCACAGGCAATCTGAGGTCAATACAGAACGACGGGATATATCAGATACGCTACAACTACAACTACAACTACAACTACAACTACAACTACATCAGTCAGATGTGGCACAAACACCCTAGAACAACGGGCGAAAAATGCAAAACATGGCCCACTAGAAAAACGTGGCACCGGAAGTCAGTGTAAAGCCGAAAAATGCAGAAATTTCAGATACGCATGTGATTTTTTAATATAACAAACAGGTTTTTACATAATCAATTTTTATTAATGTGTTTTATTGGACATTATTAATTCAGGTAACATCGCAGAGAATGCTTTGCGGATGGTGAGTCTGGGGCGCAAGAACTTCCTGTTCTTCGGCTCGGATCACGAAGGTGAGCGAGGGGCGTTGCTGTACAGCTTGCTGGGGACATGTCGCCTGAATGGCGTCGATCCGGAGCATTATCTCCGTCATGTGCTGAATGTGATCGCCGACTGGCCGATAAACCGGGTCAGTGAGCTACTGCCGTGGCGTATAACACTGCCAACAGAATAACTTACCCGACCCAGTCAATACGGCCTTTGTTGGAGGCTTACTTGCAATTTATGGTGCCAGTGTGTAAAAAATCGTACCGCCCACCTCAATGCAGGGAGTCAGGGCACTTTTTTCATTTGCGGAGTGGCCGTTGAGTACAGAGATTTCTTCCCATGAAACAGCGCGTCTCGCCTGGTGCGCGTTGGTGGCGTTACGTCTGGCACAGCAAGAGGGGCGGGCACAGTCTGAACTGCAACAGCATCTTTTCCTGATGCAGTGGCCGACCGCAGCCCAGAAGCAGAAGCGTTTCCCCAAGTCCGTGGCTTCGGATGTAAGCTGGCTGCTGGCTCTGGGCAAGAAATACGGTTTTGCGGCCAAGCTCCCCCACAAGCTGGACTACCTGTACCGCTCGACCAGCGGCGTGCTGGCACAGCAAAATGATTTATTCCGGCTGACCTACTGCATCGAAACCCTCAAAGCGATCGGCTGGCGTAACGAGTTGGTTTTACCCAAAGAATGGGCAGAGCTTGAATTAACGCCGGAGACAAACCGCACAGTCTATGCGGTCAAAGCGTTACTGGAAAGCAGCTACAGTGATGCCGGAGAATTGCTGACGCCGATGGCGCTGCGCTTTGCTGGCGATATCAGTGCGGTACCTGAGCTATTGGAACAATGTCACCTGCCCTATCAACGCGATCCTGACGTCAACGGGCTGGCGGTCGTGACGCTGTTACCCGTACCATGCCGCTCGCCAGGGATTGCTGGTGCTGGTTCTTTGTGCTGATGATGTCTCTAGTTCAAAGATCGTTGCCCATCGTGAATGCTGCCTGCAATTGGTAGAGTTAAAAACCGTGTACCGTCGGCACTGGCATCGATTTAATACTGGCCGTTAGTGAACCATATCACACCGCATTGTCAGCCGTAGGGGATAGCCTGTTTTTTTAGGCTGTTGGCTGTCAAACCGCGTCGAATATTGACCAGGAGGCAGACCAGTTGCACCGTTTGGAAAGGTGAACGCTGTGGGGCGCTCACAGTGCTGCTGCCCACAATCCCTGCTGTCCGTGGTCAATGAGCTAATCTGGCTGGAACCACTCATCCGCTGTTTCCCACGTTTCTTGCAAGATCGCTTCAACACATTCTCGGTCTGCCGGAGTTCCCCCACGTACCGATAACCCATTCATCCTGGCTAAACGCACGGTGGCCTCGACGGCTGAAAATTGGCGGCGTAGACGCGTATTCAGTTCAACGGCCAGGGTAGATGCTGCACCGTCTGGCCACTTTTTCTTTTTATCGAGCCTCACTTCAACATACAGCATCACGCCTCCCTCAGACCACTGAACAATGTACCCTGGTCACTCAGCATAACCGCCCCAAGGCCGGAGAAGCTGTTTCTACGGTGCGACAACCTGAAGCGGCTAATTATTTACAGACCTGTCCCGTCAATCAATTATAGGCTCTGGTTGAATCGCTGACAGGTACGACTCGCGTTGATACGCAGCAACGGTTCTCTGTGTTCCGGTCAGTGTGTCAACAACCTCAACCTCTGACGTGGCAATCGCCATGCCGGATTGTCTCAGTTTTAAAACATCGGCGGCGATACGCTGGAGCCCCAGCCAGAAAAGACCATCCAGCGCATTGACTTGTAAACCGGCCTCCAACGCTAACCGGAGACGTTCGCGGGGCGCTTTGGTTTGCCTGGCTATCTGCTGGTAGGGAACGGCTGTAGCCCCCTTGACCTGCACTCGGCGAATACGGCTTGAAAGACGATAGCGGAATGCATCGGGCACATCACTCAAATCAGCCCCCAGACTGTAAACCTGCCCCCGGCTTTTGCCGTTCATCACGGCGGTTTTCTGGCCAAGTTGTAAGTCATCACGCAATCGGTCGATTAGCTGGGGGGTGCGGATGAGCAATAATCGAAAGGGCAGTTCAAAGCTCGTGACATAATCCACATTCAGCAACGCGATACGCAAACGTTCCGTACTCCCCGCATGAACCTCGCGGCATTCTTGAATGACTTCAGCCCACTGCTGCCTGATGCGTGGCGTCTCGTCGATTTCCGCGAAGCTGTATTTTTCAACCTGATACTCAATACGTTCAATCATGCAGGTTTCCCGTCAGCGCCCCTCGTTCACTTTAGCAATGACCAACAATAACCGGAAGCCAATTTACAGGGAACAGTGCCCCCCTAAACGGCACATTCCTATCGTCAGACTCCAGCGGTGTACTCCGATGCTGCAAAGGCCCCAAGCTGCGCGTGCCCAGAGCAGTTCCATGCCAGGCTCTCCAACCTTTGTTTTTTTCAACCTGAAAGCCTCGCTACCCAGCGGGATATGATGCGTTGAATAAAGATTGTCGTGGGGGAATGGTTAATGCACCAGAAAACGGTAAACTGCGCAACGGCTGTTCGTGATCTTTCAGGTCTGGTGCCCCACAATCCCAATAGCCTACGTATTGCTCATGTGTGTCACAGTTTACCAGCCCTATTAAGGGGCTGGTTTTTTTTTCAGCCACAGGCAACCGCTAACCGATGCAGACATACACTGTGAGAATAGGGTTACGCGAGCCGTCGACCATCATGCTTAGCCAACTTGACGATGCAATGGAGCAGAAGCGGTTTTTGCCTGCCCTACGGCTTGTCGACGACGACGGTTATATCACCTACCACTATCACACCGGCACAAAAAACAAGCAACAACTCTGCGCCCTGGTGTACAGCATTGCCGAACGCATCCAGCCAGGCCCCGTTGTGCTGATTGACGAACAGGCCTGAGAACAATCCCCCGGTAAGCCACGCCCTCTGACAACCTTAACTGCATCACGTCGTTGCATGGCGCAGCATACTGGGATGGCTAAGCACCGTGTGACACGTAATGCGGTCAGTCTCGGATAATCGTCAATGGCGGCTTCTGGTATGGAAGCGATGCATCGGATGTGGGTGGACAATTCAGGGGGGTTGCAACAGCGCATTAGGTACAAAACTTCAGTCTTGCTGGGGGGGCTTGCTGTGCCGCCATCCAGACAGCACAGCCGTCCACCGCTTTTGTTACCCACGACGCCGGACCTGGAGTCGGCGAACAGGGTTGAACCGCCACCAGGCCCCGTGCTGAGAGTCTGCCAATCAGGCATCAACCGCGTTTTACCCCACCCGTTTATTCCGGCCCCCGTAACGCGACCTCGGTCGTGTAGTGATGCGCTTTACAGTAGGGGCAGGTTTTCAACCCGACATAGGCCTTGTCGCAGCGCACACAGAAGTAATCTGTGGGCGCGAGTTTCGCCAGGACGGGGGCAAACGCCTGTTTAACGGCAGAGGACGCGCGTGGGGAGCTCTGCGTCAGGCGATGGCGGCAATCCTTGGCCAATGTGGGGTCTGCACGCGCCAGGTCGTGTTCAAAGTATCGCCCTTCGGTATGCGTCACGCGCAGCACCAATCGACTGTGGCAATCATCACAGTAGCAGGGCATGGTGCCACCCGGCGGTAGAGTTTCAGCCCGAACCCGTTGCCCGTGGCTATCGCACGCTTCACGCAGCCTTTTAAACTGCATCGAAAGGCTCCTCGTTCCAGGCCTCATCCATGACCCGCTGCCAGGCCTGATCCCGGTCGTAGCGGACCAACGCCTGCCGATGCTCGGGAGCTCTAAAGGCTTCCCTGAAGCCCAGTATAACGTTATTGAGTTGTGCGGCCCGCACGCGCGCGTCTTCCTCCTCCTCATTCAGCTTGAACGGGAACAACGTCCGACAGTGCACAAACAGCCGCAGTGTCGGGTGCTCGCTAACGCACAATGCCGGGGTACGGGCGACCATCAGCAACGACCAGTACAAGCGATTGGCCACCTCGCCCCTGGGAAGCGCACGCCTGCTGCCGGTGATGTCGTCCTCCTGCACGTAAAAACCGCCCCCCACGATCTGGCGTTCCCCCATTTCGGTTAGGCGGCGCAGCAGTAATGCCTGCTGTGCCTTGAAAGTACGATCCGGGTCAAACTGCGGGTCGGTCGATGCAACGGCCTGCGGGGACCGCGTGGTTGATGATGATAAGGATGAAGGCATGGTGTTCTACTCCGGTTAGGCCACCTCGGTATGGATGGTTACACAGGGAGGGTGATGTACGTAAAAAATCTGCCTGGATGGCTGCATTCACCTCCAGGCGGTGTGTTCACTGCAATTACAGTCGTAACGTTCCAGCGCCTGCTGGTGCGCTGGGGACCGGTAGTCCTCCCGAAAGCCCCGCAAGAAGTTATTGAGCTGTGCTGCACGCCAATAGGCGTCTTCGCTGTAGTCTGGGGTGAGCGTCAGGGGAAATAGCGCACGATAGCGATTAAACAGGGCCAGTGTCGGGTGTGCATGGCGGGCATCAACACACATTCTGATTGACCATAACAAGCGATCACTCGCTTCGTCGGTCGACTTGATACGGATATGGCCCGTCTCCCGATTGCCCGTGACGATAAATCGCCCTCTGGCGCGGCTTTCCCCCAATCGGGTCAAGCGGTGCAGCAGTATTGCCTGCAGTCTGGTCAGCGGTGTATCGGTAACGGTTGGCGGGCTTGGTTGTTCCAACGGGGATAGTGGCATTCGTCGTACTCCTGTTATGCCCCCTCGGTATGGGAGGCTACACAGGGTTCCAGGTGTACATAAAAAAACGCAGGGGACGTGAGCGGGCAGAATAGCGGGTGGAGGCCGGTGCCTTCCGCTCAGGGCGAATGTGTCGACCAGTGACTAAAGCGTTACGGGAAAGAAGCTACAGTGGGCTGACGCCCATGCCACTGTGATCCTGGCCCTATCAACGCGCCCCTGCCGGTGTTGGCGTAGTTGCCGGTACCGACTGACGGCAGTGTGGCTAACGGTCAGAGGTCTCCTTACCGGTAATTTTTTACGTACATTCAATTAATATGTAACGAAACCTCAACCCCTGTTGTTGAGCCCCGCAGGTGGCTCCTATGATCTAATAAGATCGGGGTTGGAAGACAACATCGTAGGGAACCGCCAGAGTTCCCGATCAGTCACAGAGAGCAACGTGACCGTAGAGAGAGATACCGTGATCGATTGATCGAGTGAATAAGTGACCGTAGAAAGAGTGATGCTGTGATCGCGTTTAAGGATATCGAGTCGTTGAACGGTAAACCGTCAAGCTCTTTTCCCAGTGAGAAGTGTGCTCTTTAAGCCATAGGTGCAGGGTAGCAACGGATCCACCGACTTAGGGGAGCACAACCCTGTCTGAAACGGTACACCGAGCAGAGCTCAGAGGCAAAGCCGATATGCATCGCCAACGCGGGGTTCAGGCATTAACGGCGGTAAAGTACCGGAGTCCAATCCATGAGGCCGTATTGTACAGTGGCTACAGGGACGAGAATCGGCCGCGCTGGTGACTCACCTTGCCGGTGGCTTCTACCGATTGCCGCTTGCGCCCACGCGGCTCACTACCCCGGGGCCTTTTGCCCCGGCCAAAGGACCGTGTGCAAGCAGGGAGATGGGGACTGGAGTCACTATGGGGTTTGGTGAGATAGGAAGCGACTTCGACCAACACCTTACGTTTGTCGGTGTCACGGTAATGGATCCTCCCAATACCGAGTTTTGCATACGTCTCTTTTTTTTGGTTGCAGTTATAGTAGGTGCTTTTACCCTCGGTAACAGCGGCTCGCTCTAAACAATGACCTTCTTTCTCCTGGCACGTTTATGTTCAGATCCCCCTACGCTTCGCATCCCGGGAAGTACCAGCAAAGAATGGCGATGAGGGTCATTACCACCGGTTCGTATTCTTCGCATCGGTGTAGCATAAAGCGGCATTCGGTCACTGCCACTGCCTGGGTCACTGTCTTGGTCACTGTCTGCATCGATGAATTCCTGAAGATAAGGATGATCACCACGACTTAATGCCAAAAAGGGTAACGCAAGGTTGTAGCTCAATACGGCTGCAAAATTTACTGCACCGCTCTCAAGTAACTTTTTACCCTCCGGTTCAGTTTTCCGGTTACGTTGCTGCCTGTTGGGATTTGCCAGTGACATCCATAAGTCTGCCAACCTCCCCCCGTTCTCCACCGTGCGATCTGCTTTTGAGACAAAAAACATGATATCGACATACGGTTCACCAAACCGTTCAGCGAGCAACACCCATGAATAACCGGTGATGACAGTACCAATTCTGCAGTTTCTGTAACTGTTATTGAATTTTCCCAATACAGACTTAAGCCGTTTGGCGTGGGTGACCTGACCACTTTTATCGTTCAGAAACCGGGCTCGTTTCAGGTGTGACCCTTCTGGCAGTACAGGAGTCAGATAAAATCCGAAGTGAAAATTTTTGATGTCGGGGTTACGCATAAATACCCGATGATAGTGCCCAGCGAGTTTTCCGTTTACCGACTCCGTCTGGGATGATTTCTTTCTCATGTTCACTGTGTTGCCAGAATATTGTTGCATATTGGCTAATGATTATTCGGCGTTATTGGTTATAATGTAACATTATAACTTGTAGTTTGGTTTTTGTCAAGCACTTTGATGGTTAGGGAACTCTGACGGCTGCCTACGGTGTTGTCTTGACTCCCTCCTTGCCTCGATCACTTTTAGATCATAGGAGCCACCTGCGGGGCTCAACAACAGGGGGGGAGGTTACGTTACCTATTACGTGAAAGTACGTAAAAAAATTCCGGAAATCGAGATCGCATACCTGTGCCACGGTCATGATGTTGCAGCGTGACGAACCGACGTTTTTCGTAGAACATCTAACCATAGACTCGCACCGTTCCGTCCTGGATTGTTCGTCAACGCTTATGTTTCTATTTGTGCCGGATGACGTGAAAATTGCGTATATCGCTAACATTGGGTCAAGGGTAATAACCGACGGTGGGGGGCATTTAGCCATGGCCTGGTACCCACGTTAGTGCTCCGATCAGCAACCAGGTGAAAAAAATGCGTTGGTAACCGCAGTGAGTGAAAGTGCAAAAGTGATGAGCTGATTCTAAGATTTTTTACGCCGGTCAGGAATGCCATGACGAACAGGGTGTCCGGTGACCTCGATAGAAAATCAAACAGGGATCCTCACCGTGTTCTCTCTAATCCAATCGATTTCAGAGGGCATCAACATGCACAACACCGTAGACCTGACCAACGACCAGTTGGTGAGTATGATCTTCATCACCGACTTTACCGGGCTGACCGATAAGTGGTTCTACAAACTTATCAGCGAGGGGGCGTTCCCCAGGCCTATCAAATTGGGCAGAAGCTCACGCTGGCTGAAGAGTGAGGTGGAGCAATGGGTGCAGGAGCGAATCAGAGTCTCAAGGAAGTGAGACCTCCATCGGCTATTTTACCTGAGTTTAGCCAAATCACTCAGATGTCAATTGTTGAAGTGAAATTAATTTGGGTTTTTTAATTTAATTAACAAGCACTCCAGTTTTAGTATTTTACTTACTCCATTTTTAGAGTTCTGCTCACTCTAGTTTCTAGTAGCCTGATCACTCGAGTCTGGTACTCCAGTTACCCAGCTTACTTACCTAGCCTTGAAGTCACTGTGTGTGCTTACTCTCCTCTCGCATATTGAGACTTAGTCCGCTGATCCAGGGTGTAGGCATAACCCCGATCGCTACCCTTGTTAATTTCACCCGTAGCTCACACGGATACCTGATTGCGCTGCTGCGAGACTGGCAGGGGTTTGGCGTTAACCCCCGTGAAGTCAGACGGCAAGCCTCGGCAAAAAGGTGTGTATGCCCGAGGTGGGTTTGTTCTGGGCGGGGAGTGGAGTCCAGAGCAGCTCCTGTCAGCCTACCTGTATGTCTGCGCCGTGAGCTATACACGCCTCAGCGAAGTCAGGGGGCGTTACCGTAGAGGTGATGGTTGCGTTACGTTCTGACGCCTAAAGCCCCCCGTGTGGTCAACAATGCGGATAAGGGCGCTGCCCGGTCCGACGTGTCTGCCATATCGTCCCGTTCGATAACGGGGGGAGTGTAGCCAGCGTCAAGCCATCGCCAGGGCGTTGGAAAGCCGTGCCCTATGCCTCGTATGGGTTACGCCAGTTTGTCCCGAAGAGGGCTTTACAGCGCTTTCAGGGAGCACTGAGCAGTACCTTGGGGAGGGACAGGCTTGGGGGCAGCCGTTGGCAGAGCCAAGGCGGCTTGGCGTTGCACATCGGACTTGGGGTCGCCAGTTAATTTGAAGGGCGGCAGCAGTCGCCCCTTTACCCGTTCAGCCCTGCGGTCGCCTGCTCCGACGAGGATGATATGCACCTTCTGTTGAACCGGGTAAGCCTCACGGGGTGCAATAAAGAACCGGGCGTGTCGCTGTAAGCGTCCCAGGTGCCGTATTGGCGCTGACAGCCACCTTCTCGCCGTTGAGTGCGCGCGTACCATCCTTTCTGCAATCAACGGTGATGCCCCCTTTTCCCCCCACACGACCTCATCAGGCCCAGTCCTCCCCCCCACGCTGACGATTTTGAACCCAGGAGTTGATCCCATGCGTAACACAAGCCCATTCAATCGAACCTGGAGCCTTGATTGGTTCTTGAGCCACAGATTGAATTTACACATCGATGAGTTGGTAAACCGTTACTCCCGTCTGTTAGCCTTGCGCGTCGATCTGTCTTATCAAAAAAATACCGTCCGGTACGGCCAGCAGCGGCACCGTCAGCTTGAAAGTGACGTCAGGCTATTGATGACTGAAATGGAGCGTCTGAGCGCCGTTGTGGGGTATTTTTGGGTCATCGAGTGGACCGTTGATCACAAATTTCATGCACACGTCGTATTTTGGCTGGATGGCCATGCGACGCAACGCACCTTTCCCTTTGCTGAGAAAGCCATGGCATTCTGGAAAGCGATAACACAACAGGACGGTGGCTTTCATCGCTGTGACTTTAAAGAGAGGTATCAGGCGGATATCACTATCCCGGTGTGTTACAACGCGCCAGCAAGCATTACCAATATCAAGCGGGTGTTAAGCTACCTTGCCAAAGTTGAGCAGAAAGAGGGGATGCTCTTCCCCTTCGGTTGCAATGACGTTCCCGAGCGTTCGGCGGTGGGGCGTCCTCGTAAGGCAGGCCATGCCTAAGCTCAACCGCACCGCCTGGCCATCAATGTTCGTTCAATCCAACGCGCGTCGGTGACGATAGTCGCTATCCCGCAAGCCACCTGCTGCTTGACCTCGCTTGTTGAGCTGACTTTCATTTCCCCTTCGTGCCCGAACACAGGGACGGGCACCCCCTGCGCGTAAGGGTGTGCAGAGAACCAATAATATGAAATCCTTTATCACGCTGGACGGCCATGGCCGCTTGACCGGGGCTAGAACAGCCCAGACCGCCCCTGACGCACGGATTAGCCATACCGATCAACACAGCCGTCCCCCCCGTCGGAGGTCACCGTATGCGCATGTTGAAATGTTACCTGGCCAATGACAACGTCGGACACTTTGTGACGATTAAAGAGGCCATCAACAGAGGCAGTGGCGTGCTCACCTGCATATCCTGCGGTTATCAGCTGATATTGCAAGTGGGGTATACCCGGCGTGGCCCGTGGTTCGAGCATGACCAGCGGACGGTCCCGCAATCAACGCTGATGAACTGTGCAAATCTGGATCCACGGGTGAAAACCGAGGCGAAGCACGCGGCGTTGCGCAAAACTTGCAGCACCTATCGTATTACGCACAGGGTACTGCGCGTTGTACCAGAGTCATTACCAGGGTGAAAAGCACTGCATTGCGTGTGGTTATGGGATAAACCGAGGTGTATCGGGGCACAGTCCGCCGATATCACCAGATCCAGTAAGCTCATTGCCGCCACCCGTTCCCTGACTGACGGCGTACTGAGATAACGTGCGTCAATATGGGCGATCGGCGGTTCTGTCGGGGAGATAAAACAAACAGATCCATGGCAGGACTCAAGGTGGCCGCCAGTTGACACCATTTCTCACGACGCCAGCGACGCTGGGGCGATTTATTGGCGATAAACAGCCCGATACGGCACCGGGTGCGGGTGCGTGTCCCGTATAACCGATGCCACTTCGCCTGTAACTCAGGTGCCGGATAAACCTGCAACCGCAGTGCGCTACTCTGCATCTGACCCAGCTCTGGCACCCGTGCATACCCCGAGAGGGCCTCGTGGCGAAGTGCCCGGTTGGCGACGTGCTGCGGATTGCGGCCATCAAACGCGGTCACGGCGTTATGCCAGCGACAATCCCTGACATTGCGTTGCCGGGCAAACTGAATGCTGTTCTTATGTATCCCGCCGTTGGGAATGACCCGCAAATCAAAACCCCATCGCCGTAAACGCCCAATCAGGGCTAGCCGGTCAACGAGTGCAGCCAGCCTGCCAGGCCGAGGGTTGCGCTCACGGTATTTACTGTAGACATAGGTATGGTATTGCGTCACTGCCGGGTTATTGAGCAACGCATCCTGATTGTCCCTGTTCGCCAGAACAGGGATGTCTGCAGCGGGACAACGTTACTTCATCGCCGGTATAAATACCGTGGTACGGTCCATATCCCCCAGAAAATCCATCCGGATTATCAGAATACGCTTCATGGAACCGTGGCCTCTCGCCTGACTACCGTCAAGCTCGCCAGGTTTGCCGCGATGACCATAAACAGATGCCCTTCGGCTGAGTCCAGCAGGAACGAATTGAACAGGTGGCAGGCCATATAGCTGCCCAGAATGGCCACCCACAGGTTACGGCAGGCGACCGGTTGACGCCAGGCCGCCCGCAGGCAGCACCACATCCAGCCCAGAAACAGCGCCAGCCCCAGCAGGCCGTTCTGGACCGTCTCCAGCAGATATTCATTGTGCGGGTTATGTACACTGTAGCCGGTCTGGGCATTGCCGTACCAGAAACTCCCGGCCCCGTTTCCCAACAGGGGAGCCTGTCTTATCAGCCGGAACGCCTCACGGGCAAAGGCCGTTCGCTGCCCCATCGAGTTGTCACAGGCCTGATAGGCCCGTTCAGCCGGAGCCAGCACACAGTGGCGAACCTCCTGCAGACCCAATGCCAGGCGCTCCGTGGCACGATTGGGAATCAACACCAGCGCCAGCGTCACCAGCAGACCGCAGACCAACACCCCGAGACGCTGCCGACCGGGTAACGTCAACAACAACCAGACGCCCACCCCGACCAACAACGCCACATAGCCGGTACGTCCCTGAACCATAAGCAACACATTGGCCGTTGCCAGCGCGGCCAGTACGCCATAGCCCGCGCGCGTGAGGCCGGATTGTGCGAAGGCTCGGGACAACCACACCAGAACCGCGAACGCCATAAACACGTTCTGGGTTATCTGCAACTTGAAGACCGTAGGGTTCTGCGGGTCGAGACCGCCCAGCGTGACATGCCCGATACCGGACACCAGACTGATGACCAATATCACCGCATTGGACAGCAAAAAGCCGTTGATAAACCGGGTCAGTAACTGGCGGTCAGTCAGGAAGAACAGCGCCAGCGGCAGCACGTACAGCAGCTTTTGATACTTGCCCACCATCTTCGGACCATAGTCGTGGTACTGGGTTAGCAACGACAGCGCCAGCAGGGCAAACATCAAGGCGGGCAACCAGACCAGGGGCTGTTTGAGCAGGGGGAGCACGTAACGATAATCCCGTTGCCACAGCAGGCAGACTACAACCATGCCCAACGCGATATTCATCAGTGCGTTGGACGTCGGCAGGGACACCCCGAGTAAAAATGCCGTCAGGCCAAACCACTGAATGCGGCTTGGGGTAAAGGAAGAGACTGCGGACAAGTTTGTCGATGACATGGTGATGGGCTTCTATCAAGGTGAATTAAAGGTGGTGTCAGTCACTGCGCCGCAGGGGCGGTAGCCGACGTCGCCAGAATGGCGAGTCGATGGTCCACCGCACGGATGACCGCCTCAACCGGAATGGCCTCCAGATAACGTTCCGGGGTATCGGTATCGACGTCGTCAGGGTCGGGCAACGGGCGATAATCGCCCGCCCACAACAGGGTATGCGGCGCCTGCCAGGGCGACCATTGCGCCAGATTACTGGGACCGAACAGCACAACGGAAGGTGTTTGCAGGGCCGCGGCCATGTGCATCGGTACCGAGTCCACGCCAATGAGCAGCATTGCCCGGTCCATCAACACCGCCAGCTCAGGCAGGTCCAGGCGACCCGCCAGATTGACCACCTGCTGCGGTTGGGTACAGCCTGCCAGAATGGCGGTGACCAGGGTGACGTCTTCAACGGAACGCCCCCCGGTCAACACCACGGTTGCTCCTCTGGCGGTGAGGTGATTGATAACCTGCGTGTACCCCTTCACTGACCAGGTCTTGAATGCCCAGCGGGCCGCAGGGTGGAGCAGCACAAAATCCGTCAGGTGATGGCGCTGGCTGAGCCGGTCGACCTCATCCATATCGGATTGCCGGTAGGCCTGTTTCACGCGAGTAACCTGGGTGGGTAAGGCCAATGGCGTCAGAATGTCGAGATGATTCAACACGGTGTGCTGTTGTTTATGGCCATCAACTGTCACCAGCAGGGAATGACAAGCTTGCCACAACCGGTTGTTACGCGTGGGATAACGAAAACCCAGGCTGAAGGCCGGTTGCAGAAAACGGCAATACAGTGCCGCCCGCCACTGGTCCGACAGATTGATGACCAGGTCGTAGCGCGCGCTGCGCAGGCTGTTCCATAAGGCGTGCTCCCCCCGATACTGCGCCTTGACGCCCTGGTGTTTGAGACGCCGGTCAACCGTATAGGTCAGGTAAATGTCGTGATTCCCCGCCAGCATCGCCTGTGTACCGTCATACACCAGCACGTCAATCAGGGCATTGGGGTAATTGACCCGCAGCGTACCCAGCAACGGCGTGGTCAGCAGGACATCCCCCAAATGACGCAGTTTGATAACCAGGATGCGCTGGACCTGCTCACGGTGCAGCAACCGGTTGGGGAGCCGTTGGTCAGGCAACCGGGGCTGGTCGGGCCCAGTCGATACGGTGGAATGGGGAGGCGTTATTGTCATAGGTCATTGTCCTGGAACCCTGCAGAAATCGTCTTGTTCACGGATGTCGAACAGCCTTTACCTGTCGGCGATGCAATTTACCATTGATAGCCTACACAGATCAATATTAATGAATTGATCGATATTAACGATCAATAATATGAGCCGCTCTCTTTGCCGTGGTCGCTTCCCGTGCCGTTTTATGCTGGGGACGATGTGGGGACGTGGAACCCAAAGGGAATCTTTATAACTCAATGATTTCTCACATCTATATTACCAACATGAGTATCGAGAAGCCCTCTCGATAACACACAAGGACACCTCATCATGAAACCGATTATCCCGCTGACCCTGCTGGCTTTCGCCATTCTCTCCCCCCTTGCTCAGGCAAAGACCACCACCACGCTGGCCCAAAACCAGGTGGTCGACGGCCAGCCCCGCATCGTCATTTTCCAGTACGACGGCAAAAATGCCTTTTGTCTGCAGGTGCCGAAAAAGTACCAGCCCAACACGGCGGTGGGCTGCTTTGCCGAAGGCGATGTAGGGGCCATCAACAGTGCCGCCAATGGCAATCTGGGCAGTGACGAGAACTGGACCAACATGAAAGATGAAGGCACCGAGATTTGCTATGCCGGTGAAGGCCGTTGTCCGGTGCCAGCCGGGTTGACAGACCTGCTTGACCCTAAAACCAATAAGGAATGGGGCGTCTGGCGGCCTTAAGCCCGCGTAGCGTCCTCTGCTCAGGGGGCCATCGGTGGCCCCCTTTCTCTCGCCGTAGGTCTGTCTCTTATTCAAGGTTCCCGCCATGACAACACAACGTTCCGGGGTCACCGTACTCCATGAACATCTTTCGCTCCTGCCCGCTGCCGTGCGTGAACGACTGATGCAACGCCTGCAGCAGGTGGTGCAGTATCAGCCGGTGATTGGCGTGATGGGCAAAACCGGTGCCGGGAAAAGTAGCCTGTGCAATGCCCTGTTTCGGGGTGACCCCTGCGCGGTCAGTGATGTCGATGCCTGTACCCGTGCCGCCACCCGGCTGCAACTCACCTTTGGGGCCCATGCACTGACGCTGATTGATTTGCCCGGGGTCGGTGAAAGCCGGGCGCGTGACACCGAATACCAGGCGCTGTACCAGCAGTTATTGCCCGAACTTGACCTGATACTCTGGGTCATCAAGGCCGATGACCGTGCCCTGTCGGTGGATGAGCACGTCTACCACCAACTCCTGAACGCCACAAACCCCAGGGTGCCGGTGCTGTTTGTGGTCAATCAGGCCGACAAGGTCGAGCCGGTGGCCCAGTGGGACCGGGTGAAGCAGCAACCCTCTGCCTGCCAGTGGGACACGCTTGAACGCAAGGTCCAGGCGATTGCCCAACACTTTCAGGTCCCGCCAGCACACATTCAGGTCGTCAGTGCTGCCACGGGGTATCAGTTGCCCGACCTGGTGGAGGCCCTGGTAACCGCGCTCCCAAAGGAGGCCAGCAGTGCGGTGACCGTTCAACTGCGCGAAACCTACCGCACCGACACCGTACTCGACAAAGCCCGCGACGATTTTGGCGACACCGTCAGCGAACTCATCGACTGGGTTATCGACACCGTGCCGCTGCCCACCCCCGTCAAAGCGCTGGTCAAGTCGGTCAACAATACCGTCCGGCAGGTGGCTAAATCCGTCTGGGGCTGGTTTTTCGGGTAACGCGCTGCATCCCCCGGTAAACGCTGACTGACCCCGTGCATCCCTCTGCGGTCCGGCCTCTCAGGCCGGGCCATTTTCTTTTTCTGCTGTCGGCTCACGCCTATCCGGCAGTCTCACGCATTTTTACAGGAGTATTGATGATGGTTCGATTAGTGGCAGGAAACGGCCTTGTGGCCACTCCCTGTCCACGACAATTCGATGCCGACATGCATGAAATCCCTCGTTCGTCGCACCACTCCGGTGATCACCCTGCTGTAAAAATATTTTCCGGTGTGTCCATACCCTGACCGCCCCCTTCTTTACAGTGGTTCTCATTTTTCAGATCGTTGATGGAGCCTCTCAATGCCCCAAATAGCGCCCCGGCATGATCGTCTGGCGGTCAGGCTCTCATTGATCATCAGCCGCTTACTGGCCGGTGATACCCTGAATGTCCGCAACCTGGCCAGCGAGTTTGGGGTTTCCCTGCGGACCTTGCGTCGTGATTTTCGCGAGCGGCTGGTCTATCTGGATTTGGAATACCAGCAGGGTCTCTGCCGTCTCGCCTCAGGCGTCAGTCAGCGCCATACCGAGAAAGACGTGCTGGCGTTTGCGAGACGTATCGGCATCATTGACCTGCTGCCGGGTCTCGACAGTCAGATGATCAAGGCGTTGCTGTCAGCTGATGGTGCCTCTCCCTGCATTTCCTGGCCAACCATTTTTCAGCTACATCACGCCAGCCAGGTCTCAGCGCATTTTGCCACGTTGGTTGACACCATCGCCACCCGACACCGGGTACTGCTGTTGACGCCAACGTGCCGTTATGAGCGGCTCGCACCTTACCGCCTGATGTTTCACGACGGACACTGGTATCTGGTGGGCGAATGGCAGGGGCGCATCGCGGTGATTGTTGTCGATGACATTGATGCAGTGATTGTGTCCAAAGAGAGTTACGTCCCCTGTCAGGCAGTCGATAGCCTGATCACCCACACCCATTTTGTTGCCGCGCTGCCTCACTACCGTTTTATCCGTGAGGTATTACTGCCGTTTCATTCACCACCGAACGAATAAGTCGGTTCGGTGCCACCTGCCAGGCCTGCGCCGGGTTTGATTACGCTTTAAAGGAGAATTTAATGAAAGGTTTTTGGGGACTCTATTTTTTCCTGGGTTTTGTCACCACCGTCTATAAAGCATTCTGGGGGGAACAGGCATCACGTGGTCTGGGCTACGCCATCGGCCAGGGGCTCATTTGGCCCGTGGCCTGGTTTCCTGCCCTGGGTGATATTCTGGGCGGGATTATCTGGTTCTGCGTCATTGCCGGGCTGCTGTTGGCGTATTACGGGAGACGATAGCCATGAAAACGACATGGCCTCTTCTGCTCGTGCTCTGCACCCTAGCGGGCTGCGATGCCCCTGAAAAACGCGAATTCATGCGAGAGTACAAGACGCAGGGCAATACGGCGATGTGCGACTGCGCCTACAACAAAATCACCGCCAGATACGGTGAGGGATGGGGGCGTGACGTGCGCGTCATCCAGAGACCGGACTTTGCTGACTATCTGCTCCAGACTGCCGTCGAATGCACGTCAGAATAAGTCCCGGCGTTAGGCCGAGGCCGGTGTCATCGCTCCACGTGACACCACTGCACCATTGATCCACTTTGCGTTAACACCCGGGAAATTTTCCCCACACCGTCCAGACAGGCTCCCCGGTTTTTGCCGGTGGGGCCTTTTTGTTTTTAGTCTCCGAATAAGGAAAAATTAACCATGACCCGTTTAGCCTCCCGTTTTGGTCGGGTGAATTCCGTTCGCCGCGACCGCCCGTTAACCGTTGATGAATTGGCCCATTACGCCCCCAGCGTATTGGGTGACGACAAACACGCTTCACGCAGCGAAAAGTATAGCTACATCCCGACCATCACCTTGCTGGAACGGTTGCGTGAAGAAGGATTTGAGCCGTTCTTTGCCTGCCAGACCCGTGTTCGCGATCCGGGCAAACGTGAACACACCAAGCATCTTATGCGCCTGCGTCGTTCGGGTCAAATCACTCAAAAAGAGGTGCAGGAAATCGTGTTGCTCAACAGTCACGATGGCTCCAGCAGCTACCAGATGCTGCCAGGCTGGTACAGACAGATCTGTTCGAACGGGCTGGTCTGTGGTCAGAGTTTTGGTGAGATTCGTGTGCCGCACAAAGGGACCGAGATTGTAGATAAAGTGATTGAAGGAGCATACGAGGTACTGGGAATATTTGACCGGATAGAAGAGAGCCGCGAAGGGATGCTGGCGTTAACGTTGACCCCCGAGCATCAGCACGCCCTGGCGCACGCCGTATTGACCTACCGTTACGGCGAAGAACATCACCCCGTTACCGAAAACCAAATCCTGATGCCCCGGCGTTGGGAGGATAAGAAAGATGATTTGTGGACAACATTCCAAAGGCTGCAAGAAAATCTCAGCAAAGGCGGATTATCCGGTCGCAGCGCCACCGGCAAACGGGCACAGACCCGCGCGGTCAACGGGATTGATGGCGACATCAAGCTAAACCGCGCATTGTGGGTTATGGCGGAGCAGCTCAAGCAGGCAGTGGCCTGATGCAACACGTTCCCGCTGACGCGCGGCAGGCAGAGTGGCACCCGTTGCCGCTGGACAATCACCCCGGTAGCCGTTCGATATCAGATGACGATCTGTGCGCCTGGTGCAACCATCTTTGCTACCGCCCCGGTGAGCGCAGCCTGTGCCGGTTGGCTGAGGAAGAAGGTCACTGGCCAGCCTGCGTTGACGTGGATGGCTATGCCCAATCCTGCGCCGAACTGCGGTTGATTTTCACTCTGCCGCAATAACCCGACCACAGTCCCCCGTAAGCACTCACTGACCGTTACCACACCCCGTCCAGACTGGTTCCCCTGTTTTCCGGTGGGGCCTGTTTTGTTATGTATCTCATTCAAAAGGCTATTTCCCATGAATACACATTCTGCACCTTCTACAGCAATCCCTCAGACCAGCGAACTGATCGCTACGCTGGTGCCAGACCACCAACGCTCCCGTTTCTGGCAACAGCATTTTGGCAGCGTACCGCGATGGTTCCTGCTAGAGACCCACGTCTTCAACTGGTTGGATCGCCTGTGTGCCGATTACCACGGTGGGATGTGGGATTTTTACACGCTCAGTCACGGTGGGGTATTCATCGCTCCACAAACCGAAGACGATAAGCCCTGGTGACTGTTCAACCTCCTCAACGGCAACGGGGCTGAGATGGGCGCACACGCAGCCGGGATCACCGCCTGCCTGATGGCCTACAGTCACCACGCCTGCCGTACCGAGAGCGAGGCAATGACCGAACATTTCTACCGCCTGCGGGAATACGCACTGCAACATCCCGACAGCCGTGCCATTTTCGCCCTGATTGACTGAAACGAGGTCTCCCCATGCAACACCCCCAACTGCTTACACCACCACCGCCCTTCACCACCAACCAGCAACAGATTGTCAGCCAGGCACTGGCCATACTCGAAACCCAGCTTAAACACCGCCCTTATACGTTCAACGCCCCGGAGGCGGTGAAAACCTGGCTCAAGCTCCATCTGCAACCTCAACGCCGTGAATGCTTTATGGTGCTGTTTTTAGACAATCGCCACCGGTTGATCGCCAGTGAAACGCTCTCGGTCGGTACCTTCAATGCCACCGTCGTCTATCCTCGTGAAGTGGTGATCCGGGCATTACACCACCAGGCCGCTGCGGTGATCGTCAGCCACAATCATCCGTCCGGTGACACCGAACCCAGCAATGCCGATCGCACACTGACGGATCGCCTGGTGAGTGCACTGGGATGGGTCGATATCCGTGTTCTGGATCACCTGATCGTCGGGGATTCTGAACCGCTCTCGCTGGCAGAGCGTGGCTGGTTGCCTTGCTGATAGCCACTTTCTACCATTCTATATAAGGGACATTCTCTATGGGCTGGTTATTTTCGCACCGCTCTCGCCGTGAGCTGATCGCGGCACTGATCCGAACCGACGACACCGAACACTATCAACATGTGACGCTGGCGCATGCATTACGGGGCAATGTTCTGTGGTCTGTTGTTCAAAGTACCCCCAAAAACCCCACCAAAACCTCTCACACCGTCATTCATTGCACCCTGATGCAGGGGTCAGCCGGAAGCTGGGGCTATAAGGCGATGGATGAATCGGTGCACCCTTACTATTATTCCTGCCCCAAACGCTATCTGGCGATGGCTCCGGTCATCAGCCCTGAATGGCGTGAAAAGGTATTGGCACATCATCAACGCCGTTACCCGCAACGGGGTGTAATAAAGGAAGGGTGTCGATGATCACGACAATACCTGTGTTACGCTTCGGCCTGCAATGCAGTACGGCCCACATCACCGAAGACGACAATCAACGGCTCTATCAGCTTTCCCACTGCCAGGACGACTTCAGCGACGTCGAGTGGCTGTGCTACACCGGCACGGGCTATCTGCTCAGGCTGGAGGCGTGGACGCCCCCGGTGTTGCGGCTTAAACGGCTGGGGCTCTCCAGAGCCTGCCGCCGTCTGGTTACCACGTTGATGAAACGCCATCAATTGAGCTACCTGCATATCGATGCCCTGGGTGACGTGTTGCCCGGCTTTGCCACCTTCGACTGGTAATACTGCCCACTCCTAACGCGCCCCCTCGCGTTATCCCATTATTCTTAAAGGACTCTTTCTCATGAACACGAGCACACAGCCCGTGCCGGGCGTATTCCATTTTCTGCAGCATAACACTGTCTCATCAGACGACTGGCAAAGGCTATACCAGGCCATCACCGCCGCTTATCAGCAACTGTGCCAACGCCCCGACACGTTGGGTTTAGCCACAGCCCCCATCATCTGTGAACACACCGGCAACCGCCTGTATCAATTCGACGACAACCTGATTGGGCCAGGGATGATCGGTTTTAACGGGGAAAGGGCCAGCCACCTGGCCGGTGACCCTTTCATCCTTTACCCGCGTAAAACACCGTATGCCTTGATCCGCTGCGATACACGAGGCTATCCCTACCACGGGTTAGTCATGGCCGCACTGCTCCTGGCGAATACGCAGTGCCCCAACACCTGGACGATTGAATCTGACGTTCCGCTGAAACAATGGCGCAAAGTCGCCTACTGGCTGAGCTATCACTGCAAGTTACCGGTTTCTCCGCTCTGTTAAGGAACCCCCTTTATGAAGACCATCAACAAACTCCCCCACACCCCGACCCATGCCAATCCCACCTTTATCGAATACCAGCAACTGTTGGCCTGGTTGCTGGGCCATTGCTATGGCCTGGAACTTAACGATACGCCCTATCACGACGACCAGGCGATTGCTCAACAGATTGAACATGGCATTACCGTAAGGGAGACCGTCAACGAACTGGTGGAGAAATTTGATCTGGTACGCATTGATCGCCCCGGTTTCAGCCTGATGGCACAAGACCCAACCCTAAGCGGGGGCGATCTCCTACGGGCCCGCAGTGCGCTAGGTTTGCGAAGCCCAGCCATTCGCCGCCTTGCCTGATAGCATCCATTAACCTCTGTGATCCAACAACACGCCAGCCTCGCCCGCTGGCGTTGTGCCTTTTAAGGAACGCCGACAATGAAAGATAGCGATACCGATAACCACGAAGACAGCACACCGTCCCCCATCTGGGGCCTGCACTGTGCTATCACGCCAAGATTAGGTGCCAGACTGGTGCAACAGGGCAATCGTCTGCATTTTCTGGTTGACCGCGCCGGTCTGGTTGGCACCTTTTCACCCAACGACCTCAAGGGGCTGAATAGCGCCTTCCCCGTGCTGATTGAACAGTTGGAAACCTGTCTGCGCTCGGGTGAACTCGACCAGCGCCGCCAGCACTGCGTCACGGTCCAGCACGCCGGTTTTACCTGCCAGGCTGATACGTTGGGCAGTTTTGGGCATGTCTATATCGCTGTTTATCAGACAGCACAGCACACGAGCGGCGAGTAAGCCATTCACCGTATATCAGAACACGACACCTTGCCTGCCATGATGCGGGCATTTTACTTTTATGGAGAAATGACAATGAATTATGCAGTCAGCACCGTTATCGAACCCGATGTTCTGACCGATCACACCGACGTGATCTGCTCCACCAGTATTGAGCGTATCGTCACAGGGCGTAACACCGCGCTTGCACAAATTGAAGCCCTTATTCACCAGCTTGAGGATATCTCAGCCATCACCAGCAGCATTGGCGGTGGAGTAGCAAGGGACTGGTCAATGAAACAAGACTTCCGCTGCGGTTGCTGGTTGATGGAGAAAGCCGAAACAGCCATGCCCGTGATCAGCCGTAATCTCGACCGCCGTATATGGCGAGATCTGATGAAACGCTCCGGAATGCTCTCCATCATGGATGCCCAGGCGCGTGACCAGTGGTACAGAAACCTGGAGGGCGATACTATTCCGGCGATCAGCGGGGAGAGCATTTACAGCACGTTCGAGCAGTTGCATCGGGACAAGGGCGAGGTATTTGAGCGGGGCGTGATCAACGTGTTCAAATCGCTCTCCTGGGATTACAAGTCGAATCACCCGTGTAAATTTGGCAAGAAAGTGATCGTCAACAGTTTGGTGAGTCACAACCAATGGGGATTTACGCTGAACCACAGTTATCGTCGGGATCAGTTGGCAGATCTTGAACGGATGCTATTCCTGTTGGAAGGGAAAGCAATACCGGATAATCGGCAGGATGTCACCGCTCGGCTGTATGAACATATCCGTGCTACACCGCAAAAAGCTGAGGTTTATGAAGATGAGTACTTTTCAATCAAATATTTCATGAAGGGGTCAGCGCACCTGACGTTCAGAAAGCCTGAGTTGATGGACAAGATGAACGATATCATCGCCAAACATTACCCTGGCGTATTACCTGTCAGGGTCTAGTCAAAATATCGTCACTGCATAGACTACGGGTGTATCATGTTAAAATAAACAATTTGGCATTGACGCGAAAAGCCTAAAAGCTACAATGCCATATTGTATCTTATAAGCTACAATATTACTATGGTTGTGATCAAGCACTACCTCACGACGGATGGGCGTGATTTGTATATGGAGTTTTTAAAAGGGATACGTGACCCGATAGCCAGGTCAAAAATCGCTTCCAGGGTGAACCGAATGGGAGCCGGAAATTTTGGCGATCACAAACCCTGCCGCGATGGTGTCTGGGAACTGCGTATCGATCAGGGGCCAGGTTATCGGGTTTACTACAGCTTGCTCAGGAATGAAATTGTACTGCTTCTATTGGGGGGCGATAAGAAAGCCCAGAGCGATGATATAGACTAGGCTATTGACTGCCTGAAAGATTATTTGAAGAGGTAATGTGATGGCTAAATCCCGTTTACATGATGATGCGATGGTACAGTTTTTGCGCGAAGACCCTGGATTTGTACAACACTACCTGCACCAGGCGTTTATTGATATCGATGAGGACGGCGGACAGGAAGCGTTTCTAACAGCACTACGTCATGTTGTTGAGGCTCGAGGAGGAATGGCACAGATAGCTGATAGGGCTGGTGTTTCTCGTGAAACCCTTTACCGAACGCTTTCACCGAAAGGTAATCCAACGCTGAAAACGCTGCGCAGTGTCGTATCTGCTACCGGGTTTCAGTTCTCACAGATAGTCGCTATTGGCTGAGTTAAACGTTATCTGCCAAGTCCGACAATATGCAGAAGGCCCCATGAATTAGCGCGAACGAGGTAAATAGCATTGGGGTATGGATGCGTTTCCCTCATGGCAAACCGCCCCCCAATACAGCGAAAAACATTTGGGGGCTATAAAGGGGGCTTTAATTTTATTTTTAAATTTATAATCATTTATTATCAGCCAGTTAAAACAAAAACAACCCTCACCCACAGGGAGAGGGAGTTGTTTGCCCCTGCCCATTTGGAACTAAAGAGGTCATATCAGCAAACTCGATCACCCTTTAGTCCAGGGTGAGTCAGCCGATGCTCATGATGAATCACTGCACTTTCACCCCACTCGATCGGTCCCCTCTCCCTGTGGGAGAGGGCTAGGGTGAGGGGCATCACTCTGCGATAAAGCGCTCAAGACGATGGCGTAGCTGAGCGTTCTCCCTGCGCAACTGTTCAATCTCATCAAGCAGCGTCAGCGCCACCGCAATGCCGGGCCAATCCAGAGCCAGTTCACGTTGCAGACGCTGAGCGCGATTAAACGCCGCCACCGCCCCATCATCAAACAGCCAATCATCCACCGTCAGATCGCGGGGCTGGATCACTCCCAACCCCACCACCTCGGCCAATTCACTTTCCGTTACGCCAGTATGCAGGCAAAACTCGGTAATGGTGAGGGTTATCTGTAGCTTGGCCATTATGCTTTACTCCATTGCGTACGAGGATCGAAGGCCTGATTCGCCTCGGCCAGTCGTTGCCAGAGTGCGGCGCTGTCTGCATCGGGTTTGGCCGGCATGACAATCTTGATCACCGCATACAAATTGCCGGTCTCTTTTTTGCTGACCAGCCCCTTCCCTTTGACGCGTAACCGCTGCCCGGTCTGGCTCCCCGCGGGGATGGTCAACAGGATATTGTCCGCCAGTGTAGGGACAGAAACCTTGGTTCCTAACGCAGCCTCCCAAGGTGCCAAGGGCAGAACGATTTCCAGATCGTGCCCGATCACCTCAAACAACGGATGAGGTGCCAGCTGAATGATCAGGTACAAATCGCCATTGGCTCCGCCAGCCATACCAGGCACGCCTTGGCCTTTCACGCGGATACGCTCCCCGTCTGCCACGCCCGCCGGGATTTTCACGTTCAGCGTTTTAGCGATCTCTTTCTCTGTCTGACCAAATGCGTTGTACACCGGCACCTTATAGCTCAGGGTGCGGGTTTGCTCAGTGAGGGTTTCCTCCAGGAACAGCGCCACGCCGATCTCAACATCCTGCCCACGGGCCGCACGCGGTTGGCCCTGCTGGCGGCCACGCGCACGCTGGCCAAACACCGAGGAGAAGATGTCGGAGAAATCCTCGGCACCACCATACTCTTCACGTCGGGTCTGGCGGCCGAAATTGGGCTCGTTACGATGCAGCCGCATTTGGTCATATTCGGCCCGGCGTTCGCTGTCTTTCAGCACTTCATAGGCTTCTGCGACTTCTTTAAAGCGCGTTTCGGCATCGGGCTCGGTACTGACATCGGGGTGATATTTGCGTGCCAGGCGGCGGTAGGCGGTTTTGATAGCCTTGATATCATCTGAGGGTTTAACCTCTAGAATGGCGTAGTAATCCTTGATTTCCATAATGCTATGGTCTCTTTACTGTGGCCGGAAAAGTGGATAGCGCGTTGATACGTGAGCAAGTTGAGGAGATAAGACTCATTGTAGCGCCATCAAGCAGTTAGTGCAGTATGCGCATCACTTCACGCGGTGATTTAGCGTTTCGAGCTGATTTATTGCGGAACGTGCGGGAATTGCGGTGCTGACAAAGTGTTGATGACTCGGCCCATATCTGAGCCGGTCAACAGGTAGTGAGTGAATTTCGAGTTAACATTGCAGGTTCCGGTTGCTAGCCAGTTTCACGGTTCTTCACCTCCCACGCCTTGCGTGTTATTGACCATCATAACTGGCATTGCCAGAAAAGCGGCGACGCCCACGATCACAAAAAGAGTAATAATCACTGTCATTAACATGCGATCACCCCATCAACGTGGCGTTGTTACGGCTGACTCTCTGTTTTGGTTAATTACATTGCTGGCCTGGACTACTTGGCATTTGCGGTAGCGGGCAATCTCAGATTAGCTGGTTTTTCCGAATGCTGGCAAGCCCTGTATTGAGGCTTTTTTCTGCAGGATGTTGGGTCGGCCCATCGCTCGGCGGTTGCACGGCTGGACCGACCTCAGTTTATTGCCTCAGAACCAGGGGAATTGGCCCATGACGTTATGATAAAACAGCATACGCCCGACAATCTCCCCCGACACTAATACCACTCCGGCTATCACGGCCATTGACGGGGCCAAACGTGTGCGCAGGCCAAGCACCGCGAACAGCACACCACCCACCAACATGCTGCCAACCAGTTGCCACCAAAGCATGATCCCTTGAGCGCTGGCCCCGGCAATTTGGTAACGCCCCACCAGCGTGGCCAGCAGCATCAGGCAGCCCACCAGCAAACCGTAGCGAACCGTACGCGGAACGGCCAGGCCGCAGCCATTCAAATAGATCCCCAAGGTAGCGAACCCCAGCAGTAACGCGGTACTCAGAAACGCCAATTGGGTCAGTGGCGTATGCCACAGCGGATGGCTGACCATCTGGTAGTAGATTTGTGCCGAGACCAGAATGGCGGCAATCCCCAATACCGAGGTCACCATTCCCAATGTGGTGATCAAGGCCGACTTCTGCGGCCGCAGCCAGCAAACTGCCAACATCAGGAACAGGCTGATATTCACCAGGATAAAGGCGATCACCTCACGGCTTAGCCAGGAGTGCGGCAGGCCCAGCACCGCGCGGTAAGCCCCAAACGGGCTCCCCAGGTGCAGCAGTGACAAGCTGGAGCCAACGACTTCCACCAGCCACAATCCCAGAACCAGATATTTCAGTTGCCCAACGGACATCTGGGAGGTTGGTCGCAACCGATAGAGCGTCAAGGCGATAATACCGCCAATGCCCCATTGGCAGAGCACGGTAAAAAACACCAACGGCAGTTCATATTCGTTCATGGTAGCACCCTATTATTTATCCGCTGGAATAATGACCACGTTCGGGCCGCTGATTCGGTGATCGGGCATGTGATATCTAGCCTCCAGTACCGCCCAATCCGTTGAGTGGATTTTCCTTAACTCCTCGATATCACCAAACTTCAAGACGCCTGCGGGGCAAGACGCCACGCAACGCGGCGGTAACCCTTCGTCCAAACGCTCGGCACACATATTGCATTTGCTGGTTTTACCTTCCTGCGGATCGAAGACTGGGGCGTTGTACGGACAAGCCATAATGCACATGCGGCAGCCGATGCATTTCTCATGATCCTGCACCACAATACCGTCCGGGCGCTTATGGTAAGTATCCGCCGGGCATACCTTCATGCATTGCGGATCGTCACAATGATTGCAGGACATCGAAATAAACCCTTCAGAATTCGGGCCATCGGTTTCATACTCCCGCACCCGCCGCCAAAGCACGCCCGGTGGCGTCTGATTCTCTGACTTACAGGCCATGGAACAGGTTTTACAGCCGTAACAACGTTTAATATCAATCAGAAAGCCATATTGTTTGGTCATGGGTTATCCCTCCGCCCGTACATCAACCAGCGTACTGTTACAGCAATGCCCTGTACCCAACGCCTCTACGGCGTCATTGGTGACATGGCTGCTACTGCCTCCCTGTTGTTCCCACCAGCCGTTATCCAGGGAAACCACTCCTCGCTTGATATGTGTCGTCACCACGGCTATAGCCCGATGCTCCCCTCGCTCATTAAATACGGTGGTCCAATCGCCATGTTTGATCCGGCGCTGCTGTGCATCCTGCGGATGGATCATCACGTTAGGCTTATTGCGCTGCACCTCAAGGATCCATTCGTTCATGCCGTGGCTTGAGTGAATGCTGCGGGCCAGCTTGCGTTGTACCGCCATCAACGGGTATTTAGCGGCCAATTCCGGCGAGCCTTGTGGCGATTCATTCACCCGCAGATAAGTAACGACCGGCGAAAATTCTTTCTTCTGCCACTCTTCAATAAAGAAGTGGGCTTTACGGGTCGGCGTGCGGAACACCCCATGTTCAAACGGGATCCAGTCGCCGCTCACCGGCAGCACCGGTCCTTTTTTCAACTGTTCCAGGGTGATACCGGAACCTTGCAGGCAGGCATTGATGTAATGCTCAATCGGCTGGTTAAACACGTCGCCAAAGCCAAACCGTTCAGCCAGACGCGCAAAGATCCAATAATCCGGCTTGGCTTCACCCGGTGGCTCGACCGCTTGCTCCATCAGTTGCACATAGTGGCTACGCACACCTGCCATCAGGCTGACATCTTCAAAAATGGTCGTCACCGGCAGCACCAGATCAGCATACAGCGCGGTAGAACTCATCAGGTTATCGGCCACCACCACGAAGGGAACCTTTTCCAACGCCTTCCTGACCATGTTGGTGTTGGGTAGTTGGGTCATGACCCCCATGGTCATAATCCACCAGAATTTAATCGGGTAAGGCCGGTCATTGACCACCCACTCACCCACCTTGGCAACCGGTATCGGGGTGATTTTCTTCATCGCAGGCGCTGGTGGAATGATCGGGCTGAATTTTGCCATTTGGCGTGCTCCGCCTGCGTCACAGACCCCCGCCCCTCGCTTGCCGATATTGCCAGTTAGCAGGGCCAGGTAGAATTGGCTGGCGGCCACGTAGGTACCAAATTCGGTGCGCTGAGCGCCTGACATATTTTGCACAATCATCGCCGGAGCGGTGGTGGCATAGTCGCGGGCCAAACGCAAAATGGTGTGGGCGGGAATGTCGGTTTCAGCCGCAACCCGGTCAAGCGTCCATGGTGCAGCCTGCTGATAAACGGTTTCGAATACGGTGCGATAGCCGCTGTCAGCTGGCAGTTGGTGCTGGAACAACGCAGGAGTTATCCCCGCCTTGTCATGCCTTACCAGGCTCTGGCTGGTGCAGTCATAAACCAGATAGCTTTCAGTGTCGTTGGCATCGGCACGCACCAATTGATCTTTGGCATCCACCAGATACACCGCGCCGGTATGCTGACGCAGGAAATCTGCGTCAATATGCTGCTCTTCGATAATGATCTTCATCATCCCGAGCGCTAAAGCCGTATCCGTACCTGGAACAATCGGGATCCATTCGTCCGCTTTGGCGGCGGTCTCGTTAAAACGTGGGTCGATAACCACGATGCGAGCGCCCTGTTCTTGCGCACGTAGATAATTTTTAAAATACGCCTGCATGGTCACCGCCGGGTTGTTACCCCAGCAGATAATCAAACGGCTGTCGGCAATGGTGTCGCGGGTATCGGCATAACGTAGCCCCACCATTGGCATCATCGCCGCCGTCACTGCCGAGCAGCAGAGCGAACCCGCCTGTTTCACCGAACCGCCCAGATAGTCGAAGAACGCCTTGCCCATATCGTTCTTTATCGAGTCCATGTTGCCAGCATGAGTGGACAACAGCAGCCCTTCGTTGCCCTGTTCCTTGATGGTGGTACGGATGTTTTTTTCGATTAAATCCAGTGCCTGTTGCCAGGTAATAGGCTCGAATTTACCCTCACCTTTTTTGCCTACCCGCAGCAGAGGCGTCGTGACTCGCTGCTGATGATAAACCCATTTGGTTCGGCTGATGCCCCGCAGGCAACATTTCACATTAAAACCTTCCGTCGCTTCAATCTTCATCAGTTTTTTCTGATAGACGTAAGCGGTCAGGTTGCAGTGCAGGCACTCCATCGCACAGGTTGAGCGGAAAGTTTGATAGTCCGTCAGTTTAAGGTGGATGTGCCGTAGGGGTTCTTTTTGTTCGGATGTTAAGGAGAAAGCGCAAGGCGAGATTGACGCCAGGCCAATAACGCCAAGTCCTTTTAGCAAAGTACGCCGTTTGAGCCGGAGTGAAGAAAGTTCGTTCATAGTTTTTATCTCGGTAATCACACGCCCTGGTGTTCACTATAAATAAACCGAGTTAACCCATAGTATATTGAAGCAGATCAATCCACCTCAAAATAGTTAGTCCTTGCGCGCTGAAAATGCTGCTGCTGCGGAAGCCAGGATCGGGTTAACTGGGGCATTCACCGCCTTAAACTGGTAAAGTGAGCGGATCGAAGTATTAGCAAGTCAAGGTAAGCAGAATGTCGGAAGTTCAAGGCGTAAATTCGGTCGATATTGCCGTGTCGGTATTAGAGAGTGTCACCGCACTGGGGGGAAACGCCCGCGCTTCGGATATCGCCAAACACAGCGGGCTTTCGAAAAGCCGGCTGCATAAATATCTGGTTTCACTGTGCCGTAGCCAGATGCTGTATCAAGAGCAGGAGACCAGCCGCTACTCGCTTGGCAGCAAGCTGTTGGCGCTCGCGGCGGCGGCAGGCAAACAGCAGACGTTGGCGACAATCATCAATAATGCGCTGTGTGAGCTGCGTGATGAGTTGAACTACTCCACCGGCTGGGCGGTGCGACAAGGAAGTAGCATCTTGCTGACGCGCTATAATCGCAGCCATAAAAATATCGATATCGACTACCTCGAAAACACCCTCATCCCTATGAATGCCAGTGCGGCGGGTTATGCCTATCAGGCGTTTGATGGCTCTATTACCCCCCTGCTTGAGGCTAAAGAGCTCGAAAAGATCCGTCTGCAGGGCTATGCGGTACGTTACAATGTTACCGAAGGCATCCCAGGGGCACGCGCGATTGCCTGCCCGATTTTCAGCCAGGATAACGTCCTGTTGGGGATGGCGATCACCATGGGGTTTATTCCAGACGACCCGGAAGAGATTGTTCGTCTGGCTGACCGCCTGATGGCAAAGGTCAAAACGATCCCGCTTTAACCGGCACGAAGGTGACAACCCGGAGCCTGTAAGGTACGCTAAGTGAGCCTGCCGTAAGCTCTGCGCTGCGGTTAAACGACAAAATCAATTGGGTAAAGTTATTGATACAAGAACATCATCTCGCACTAGTCTGCGCACTCAGTAAATGGGTCGAAACCCACCTGGGACGAGTGATCCACCTTGAAGAGTTGGCCGAGTATTCCGGCTATTCATTGTGGCATATGCAGAAGCTGTTCAAAGAAGCGACGGGGATCTCGCTGGGCAAATACATCCGCGAGCGCCGCCTTGCCGGAGCGGTGTACCAGTTGCGTAGCAGCGAGGCTTCCATTTTTGATATCGCCTTGGATTTTGGTTTCGGCTCCCAATCACACTTCACCTACATGTTCAGAAAGCGTTTCAATATTACGCCCTATGACTTCCGCCAGGATTTGAGTGTCGATCTGCACATCGAGCCTCCGCTGCATATTATTCACCAGAAGATGGCGTGAGACGGCAGCGGGTTGCTTAAGTTATTACAAAAGAAACGGCCCCAGAAAGGAGCCGTTGGCTGAGTATGTCAGCTATGTCAGGATTGTTGATTAGTCATCCAGCGTTACTTTAGTGCTACCGCCACGAGTACAGCAATGCAAACCCAAAACACCGCCGTGGCGATCACAACATGGGATAATCTTGCACGGGAGAGTAATTGACTCATAAACACCTCGCTTACATCGGCAATAGAACTGACAGAGATTTCCGTACAGATTAGTCTTAGCTTAGCAGGGCCTGACTAGTTACGACAGCGTGCTCATCCGGGGTAAATAACAATATTTGATTAACATCACAAACACATTTAAGAAATACATTCACTTTAATAATTTATTGCGACTTAAATATAATTAAAGTGAATTTATTTAGATAAGTTAACCAATAAAGTTCGCAGACCATGCTGCCTGACTCTCATAAGGAAAGGCCATCAAAAAGTGTGTCGTCTCCCTGCTACACCTGAGCTGTAGCGGCTTTGCCGTGGCAGAAAAAATGCCATCCAACTATCCGTTGTCTATTTAATGGCCCACAACCGACGAATGATTCGCCATAACCTTTATTAGTGGTTTAATAGCAGCTAGTACGTTAAGTCCCAAATAAACCAAGGCATATGGCAAAAATATTTCATCGTCGAATCAAGGATTGCGATAAACGCAGCTCCGACTTCAGCCGCCTTTGATGTAACAACTTTTGGCATCGACCTCTTGATCGTTATGCCGCAGATCGGATAAATACGTGATGCCAAACAAGATCGACACGACAAGCAACACTGAGATCAATAAGGCAATGACCGCAATAAGCTTGGTTTCATCATGCGGATTATGTTCCATTTTATCTCCTAAAAACAGTAAGTAACTCCCACCCACTGTGTGATCGTCAACGTAAGAATGATCAATATGCAGCAACCGCCGTCAACGTTGTGCTGACCCGTTGCGCATTGTCCATGGTTTTCCTGGTGTTTTTTTGTCTAATGGGGCGTTCACACCCTCTACTCTCTTATCACCTAGCATAACGCCTTGATGCAAAAAAGGGATAACCCTAGGCTCAAGCAACAACCCAATTTACGCCAGAGATAGCTAAGATTTTTCTTGCATGCAGACGCTACCAATTTTCTGCAACAGGGTCAAGATTCTGAAGGTTAGTCACCAGCTTGTGGACTGGAAACATGCTTTGGGTTTATCGAATTGCGGGTGGGGAACTTATAGGGGTTAACATATGTATGAACATACGCATTGGTGAGGGATTGCTGCACAGCACCCCAGATGGGGCGCCGGATTACGCCGTTCTAAGCTCGAGCGTCAATTACCCTGGCTTTCAGCATCATTGCGGGATGCGCAATACCTGGCCCGGATAGATTTTATCTGGATGGCTTAGCATTGGTTTGTTGGCTTCAAAGATCTTGTTGTACAGGTTGGCATTGCCATACATCTCTTTGGCAACGGCACTCAGGGTATCGCCCTTCTTGACGGTGTAAAAGCGGCTTTCCGCTTCTGGTTGCGCCACTGCCACATTATCTTCCACGCCGCTGATACCTGCCACGTTACCCACGGCTACCAGAATTTTTTCTTTCAGTTCCTGGCTGATACCGTCCCCGGTGACCACAGCCTTGCCATCAACGACCTGAACATCCACCTTGTCCGTATCTGGCAGGCCGCTGTTATCAAGGTGCGCTTTCAGCTTGGCGCTTTGATCCTCAGCGTTACCACTCACCGTATCCCACAGTTTTGCGCCAGCTTCTTTGACGAAGTTAAACAATCCCATATTCGCTCCCGTTAATGATTGGATAGTTAAGAAATTTTAAAACTTGTTAAGCTTAGCAGTACCGAGCGGAACTTCAATCCTCTAAGGGATGATTAAACGCTGCCATAATTCTGAAAATACCGTTTTTGTCTGGTCAATTATTATTTTTTTGTATTAATTAGCTAAATTCAGCCAAATTTTACCTACAATAGGGATTGGAACCTTAATGGGGGGACGCAATAGGTTATGTACGCATTGGTGATGTTCGTTTGCTATCTGGATGGTGGCTGTGCCGACATCGTTGTCGACGTGCTGCGTGATGAGCATCAATGCCTGGTAGCGATGAAAGAACAACGGTTACGTCATGCTGGGTGTTTTCCGATCGAGGACTTTATCGACGGCTTCTGGCTGCCTGCCAGCGAGTACGCTCCTTTCTGATCCCACACGCCAAACTGAAAAAGGCAGAGCTTGCGCCCTGCCTTTTGAACCACGTTCCGACACAGGAATGAGGTTTGAATACGACTTAGAAACGGTAGGTCAAGCTGGCTGCCACGATGTTGTCAGTGTTCAGTTTCAGCTTGTTATCGTCATTCAACTGGTTGATTTTGTAATCAACGTAGGTGTACATGTTTTTGTTGAAGTAGTAAGTCGCGCCGATATCGATATATTTCACCAGATCGACATCGCCGATGTTCTCAATGTCTTTACCCTTGGATTGCAGGTAAGCCAGTGATGGACGCAGGCCATTTTCGAACTGGTATTGCGCGACCACTTCAAAGTTTTGCGTCTTGTTGGCAAAGCCAGCAACGCTGTTAACCGTGATCGGGGTCATGTTGCGGGTTTCAGCATACATGGCCGCCAGATACACCTGGTTGGCGTCATACTTCAGCGCGGTGGTCCAGGCCGTCGCGCTGTCGCCTTTACCGTATTGAACGGCCTTCTGATCTTTCGTACGGTTAGAATCAGAGAAAGCTACCGCAGCGCCAATGCCGCTACCGCCGATGTCCTGATAGTCCACAGACATACCATAGCCGTCACCGTTCTGCTTGTGGATGTTGCTGCGGTCATTCTCGTTCTTACCTTGGTACTGCAAGGCGATATTCAGACCATCGACCAGACCGAAGAAGCTGCGGTTACGGTAGGTAGCCAGACCGGTAGAACGGCCATTCATGAAGTTATCGGTGAAGGTATAGGTATCGCCGCCAAACTCCGGCAGCATATCGGTATAGGATTCGACATCGTAAACCACACCGTAGTTACGGCCATAGTCAAAGGAACCGTACTCGGCGAATTTCAGACCAGCGAAGCCCAGACGAGTTTTGGTGCCTTCGGTACCCGCTGACTCGGCGTGGTTAGCCTGGACGTTGTATTCCCATTGGCCATAACCGGTCAAATCGCTGTTAATCTGCGTTTCGCCTTTAAAACCAAAACGCACATAGGTCGCGTCGCCATCGGCAGATTTGTTATCGCTGAACAAGTGCTTGGCGTTAACACGGCCGTACAGGTCGAGTTTATTGCCATCTTTGTTGTAGATTTCGGCCGCATTGGCCATTGAGGCGGCGGTGGCAAGAACAACCGCCAGGGCTACTACACTGCGTTTCATCATTTATTTTCCTAGATTTTATTAAAAGCTGCCCGTCACGCCCAATTTATGCTTTGGGCTGTGATTTTTATCATTTTGTTTTTTATCTACGCCCCTTAATAAAGCGCCATGTGACATTAGCATCATGAATAAAAACTTAAAATAAAAAAGTTCATGAAATAGCGCGCATAAAGCATGTTTATTTGTAACTAAATATTACATCAAAACACTATTCTAATATAATGATTTAAATAGATATTTAATGCATAAGCCATAACGATCACGTTTAAAAGCACCAAAACAGTGCAACCACGTTTCATTTTGTGTGATTTACCTACGATTTTGAATAACCACAAAATTAGCATGCTAATCAATAGCGTTACTTATTTCACACTTTTTACTTATATCAATCTGATTACCAGGAATGGTGCAAATAATTGTATCTTTACTCTGTTTTTTACTTATTGGGGTAAATCATCGAAAGTAAGGGCACGTAACAGGCAAAATACCTTATCAACTGATTAAATAAATTACGCTATTAATGTTTGAAAGGAAAAACGGCGCCACAGGTCACCGACCTGTGACGTAATGAACGGGTGAGATTAAAACAGGGTGCTGCGCGGTACTTCTATCAACATCATGCCTGCACGTAACCCCAATGCCACCTTGGGATTGGGAAACAGGACCCACTCCTTTTCATGCTGCACCCGATAACTATCCCCCGGTTGCTCATACAATAAAGTGCCCTGCGGCAGAGCGGTAAAATTGGCAGTCTCATCGCTCAAATGAAGTTTGAAAGATTCACTGCGTTTAATCAGCGACCGATCGACACGGAACACCCTAATCGGAGCCCCCCCCCGCAAAGGGAGAGATTGCCCGCAAACCAACGCCTGCAGTGCTTCATTGATAGCGGAAAACTGCTGCAGATCGTTGCTGCCAAAGGGACGCGCCTTGCCCAATTCGAGGGTACAGCTGGCCGCCTGCGCATGCTCGCTGGAAAAGTGGCTGAACGTGCCACCAGGCGCCTGGTGTATCACCAGTGCATCCAACTCGGCGGCGTCTAGTAACGCCAACATCTCGGGGCTGTAACTCTGTAGTTGATAGGGCAGGATACCAAAACGTGGCAACAGCGATCCGCGGATCGCCGTATGCAGATCGTAATGAAAACGAGTAGCCTGCTCTCCGGCAAAGAAGCTGGTGACCACTTGCTCTAACTGCTGCGCCCGCGCCGTTTCGCCAGAGGGCTCAAACTGCTGATAGCGCCCACCAAACATGCGATTCATATCGCTTGCCAGATAACGTTGATTGGTTCGCATCGCTGGTGGATTGCCCAACACCACCAGCAAGCGCACCGCCAATGGCCGCACACCTGAGAAGATTTCGTTCACTAACCGGTCGAGCAGTTCGATCGGGGCCGTTTCATTGCCGTGAATACCGGCTGAAAGCACCACGGCTTGCCGATAGCCTTGCAGTGGAGTGAGCTCCAATAGCCCTTCCCCCAGCCACTTCCATCGCAGTGCAGTGTTTTCACCCTGGGTGGTAGCCGGTGGCGTTCCGGCCAACGTCAGAGCCAATAAATTGTTCACTATTGCCTCTGGTTACTGTTGGAACGGGTAAACATTACCCAGCCCAAGGATAGAAGTCAGAGCATCCAGTGCCGCACGCCCTTCATGCAGCAGTTGCGGGTCTGCCAGATCCTCCTGTACCAAGCGATCGCGGTAATAGCGGTCTACCCAGTCGTTCAGGGTGGCGAAAAGCGTATCGTTCATCATCACCCGTGGGTTCACCGCACCCAACTCGGCATCGTTCAGCGCCACGCGTAAACGCAGGCAAGCCGGGCCGCCGCCGTTGCGCATACTTTCGCGCAGGTCGAACACTTTGATCTCGTCGATTGGCCCACCGCTGGCCACCATCTCCGACAGATAATGCCAAACGTCCGGATGCTGGCGGGACTCTTCCGGCACTACGATCATCATCTTGCCATCGGCTTTGGTCAGGATCTGGCTGTTAAACAGGTAGGTCACCACCGCATCCCCCACGCTGACACGGGAGGTTGGTACTTCTATCGCCACCAGTTCCGTCTCCAGCAAAGCCATCTTACGGCGGATTTGATCCAGCCCCTGCTGCTGATTCAGGAACGCCTGCTGATGATGGAACAGCACCTGCTGATTGCTGACGGCGATCACGTCGTTATGAAAAACGCCCTGGTCGATCACCGCCGGATTCTGTTGCAGAAATACCGTTTGTTGCTCGTGCAACTGATGCAGGCGGGCGATCGCCTCGCTGGCCTCGCGCGTCTGGCGAGCCGGGTAATGCGTGGGGGCACTTTCCCCGCCAAACTCCTGCTTGCCATACACAAAGACCTGCACCCCGCGTTTGGCATAGTCGCCCCCAAGGCGGTTATGGTTGGCAGCGCCCTCATCTCCAAACAGTGCCACCTGCGGTAAGGCATCGTGGTGAGCAAAGTATTGCTCATCATTGAAGATGGCACGCAGCACGCTGGAGGTGGTTTCGGCCTCAATCGCACGATGGAATTTGTTATTCAGGTTGGCGGCGGTGAAATGCACTTTCCCATCCTGACTGTCTGGCGAAGGCGAAACCGTCGCGGCATTGGCCGTCCACATGGATGAGGCCGAACTAAGCGCCGAGAGCAGGCGCGGTGAGGTTCGCATCGCCTGGGCCAGCACGCTCTCGTCACTACCGCTGAAGCCCAATTTGCGCAGCGTGGGGAGATGAGGCCGTTCCTGCGGTGGCAACACGCCCTGCTGGAAGCCCATATCCGCCAGCGCTTTCATTTTCAGCAGCCCCTGCTTTGCCGCCAGCTTGGGGTTAGACACGCTGTTGCGGTGCTGCGTCGATGCCTCATTGCCAAACGACAGCCCGGCATAGTGGTGTGTCAAGCCAACCAACCCATCGAAATTGACTTCATATCCGGACATTTTGCTCTCCTGTAAACTGCCGAACGATCAGTTAAATATCAGGCCCGGTGACAGGCTGGTGGGTAGCGTCAGGCTGGCACTTTCCAGCGACGCCATCGGCCAGGCGCAGTAATCTGCCGCATAGAACGCACTTGGCCGATGGTTGCCGGAAGCCCCCACACCACCGAAAGGTGCTGCGCTAGAAGCCCCTGTCAGCGGCTTGTTCCAGTTGACAATACCGGCTCGCGCCTCCAGCAGCAGCCGTTCGAACTGCTCCCGCTGCGGGGACACCAGCCCGACAGACAGGCCATAGCGCGTGTTATTAGCCATGCGCAACGCCTGGTCGAAATGGTCGTAACGAATGATCGTAGTCAGCGGGCCAAAATATTCTTCGTCTGGCACGTCCGCCACGCCGGTCACATCGATAATCCCAGGGCTTAATAACGCACTACCGCTCTCCAGCGATTTCATGGTCAACAAGGCTTTGCCACCCAATGCCAACAGATGGTGCTGAGCTGCCAGCATGTTCTCTGCCGCAGAGGAGGAAATCACCCCGCCCATAAACGGCTGAGGTTCAGCATCCCAACGGCCAATGCGCAGTGTAGATGCCACCTGAACCAGGCGTGTAATAAAGGCATCACCCTGCGGCCCATTTTTCACCAAGATGCGGCGAGCACAGGTACAGCGCTGCCCGGCAGAAATAAACGCCGATTGAATGGCCAGATTCACCGCCGCGTCACAATCTTCAACCTGTTCGACGATTAGCGCGTTGTTGCCACCCATCTCCAACGCCAGGATCTTTTCTGGCTGACCGGCCAACTGGCGATGCAGGTGATAACCGGTGCCTGCGCTGCCGGTAAACAGCAGCCCATCAATATGAGCACAGCTTGCCAAGGCCTCACCGGTTTCACGCCCACCCTGTACCAGATTGATCACCCCGTCCGGAAGCCCCGCCTGCAGCCATAGCTGTAACGTCACCTCCGCCGTTAACGGCGTCAATTCGCTAGGTTTGAACACCACGCAGTTGCCCGCCAACAGCGCCGGAACGATATGCCCATTCGGTAAGTGACCAGGGAAGTTATACGGGCCAAACACCGCCAATACGCCGTGCGGCCGATGGCGTAACACCGAGGCTCCGTCGGCCATCGCGGTTTCCGTCACCCCAGTTCGTGCCTGATAGGCCTGTAATGAAATGCCCACCTTGCCAATCATCGCCTGGACTTCGGTCAAGGTTTCCCAGCGGGGTTTGCTGGTTTCACGGCTGATGGTCTCGGCCAGATGCTGTTTATGCTCTTCCAGTAACGCCGCGAAGCGTTTTACCAACTGTTCGCGCTGCGCAAATGGCGTGCGAGCCCAGGCAGGAAAAGCCTCGCGTGCAGCTGCGCAGGCCGCAGCCACGTCGTCAATATTGGCCGCATTGGCTTGCCATAGCGGTAGGTTATCCAACGGATCGGTTTTGCTGAACTCAGCGCCTCGGCCAGCCAGCCAGACGCCATTAATTAACAATGCAGGATGCGACATTACACTTTCTCCTGAGCGATAAGCTTGATGACCCGTACCGGGCTCCCCTGCTCGACGCCCAGCGCCGCTGCCGTTTCGGCGTTGATACGCAGGCGATCATCATGCAGTTGGGCATGCACCAACAGGGCGCGATAATTCTGATAGTTGTCGTTGGCCACCAGGTAGGCTGAGGCTTCGTTGAATACCTGTGCCTCATCCAGCACCACCTTCACCAGTTTGCTGCGCTTGACCGCGCGGATCTCGTCGATCTCGGCTTCCAGCGTCGGGCCCCCGTCAAAGATATCGACGTAGCCCTGATAGCGCAGCCCTTCGGCTTCCAGCAGCTTGCGCGCTGGTGCGGTTTGCGGGTGAACCTCGCCGATCACCTTCTGCGCATCTTCGGCCAGAAAGTCGACATACAGCGGGTGTTTTGGCATCAGTTCGGCGATAAACGCCTTTTGCCCGGTGCCGCTGAGGTAGTCCGCCTTGGCGAACTCGATAGAAAAGAAGTGGCGGCCAACGCTTTCCCAGAAGGGGGAACGGCCATTTTCATCGGAATAACCGCGCATCTCCGCTATCACTTTGCGGGAGAATTGATTGCGAAATGCGGCCATAAACAGGAAGCGAACCTTTGACAGCAGCTTGCCATTCTCACCATGCCGATAGTCCGGATCGAGAAACAGCGTACAGAGTTCCGAATGACCGGTATGATCGTTGCTTAAAAACAGCGTTGGCACCGATTTATAGACATTAAGCTGCTTTGAGGCATGCACCTGGGTACCGACGCGGAAGCTGTACCAGGGTTCGGTCAGCCCAACCGCGACTTCGATCGCACTGACGCCAACGACCTGTTGCCGTTCGGTATCCTCCATCACAAACAGATAGCAGCGATCGCTTTGGGGAAGTTCGCCTTGCCAGGTTTTTAACGCCCGCTCAATACGTGCCGACAGCGTCTCTTCATTCTGCGGCAAAGAGGTGAGGCCAATACCGGATTTACCGGCGAGCGTCAGCAGGTCAGCCAGGTCACGACGCTCTATGGGGCGGATAATCATCATAATGCGAACCTCGGAAGTCATCGGCTGCGCACCGGGCGCAGCCGCCTTGATTAGCTGCAAATCCGCGCCACAGCACGCGCGAATCGCGCCAGCCCCTCTTTCACATCCTGTTCCGGGATGATCAGCGAAGGCGTAAAGCGCACCACGTCCGGACCCGCGATCAGGGCTATCACCCCTTCCTCGTTAGCCAGTTGGGTGATCTGCTTGGCTCTACCGGCATATTCCGGGTTCAGAGCGCAACCAATTAACAGACCCGCCCCGCGGATTTCGCTAAAGATCGGATACTGTAGGTTGATTTCCGTCAGCCCGGCGATAAACCATTCGAGACGCTGCTTCACCCCATCGAGCACCTCCGGTGTGTTAATCAGCGAGAACACCACCCCAGCCACTGCCGCTGCCAGCGGATTGCCGCCGTAGGTGGTACCATGAGTGCCGACGCCCAGCGTTTTTGCCAGTTTGTCGGTGGTGATCATCGCACCGATCGGGAAACCGCCGCCCAACGCCTTGGCGGTGGTCAACACGTCCGGTACCACCCCGTAATTCATATAGGCATACAGCGAGCCAGTTCGGCCCACGCCGGTTTGCACCTCATCAAAGATCAGCAGTGCGCCGTGGCGATCGCACAGTTCACGCAACCCTTGCAGGAATTGCGGTTGCGCCGGTACCACACCGCCCTCGCCCTGAATCGGCTCAACGATCACCGCGCAGGTACGGTCGTTAATCACCTGAGCAGCGGCGGCCAGATCGTTAAACGGCGTGTGGGTAATACCGCCAGGCAGTGGCGCAAAATCCTGTGAGTATTTTGGTTGGCCCCCGGCAGAAACGGTAAACAGGGTGCGACCATGAAACGCGTTATTGAACGCGACGATCTGGTTCTTTTCTCTGTTACCACTATCCAGTGCATATTTTCGCGCTAGCTTCAGCGCGGCCTCGTTGGCTTCCGCACCGGAGTTGCAGAAAAATACCTTGTCGGCAAAGGTGGCATCAATCAGCTGTTTGGCCAGGCGCAACACCGGCTCGTTGGTATAACCGTTGCCCAGATGCCAAAGCTTGCCGGCCTGTTCGACCAGCGCGGCCAACACCTGCGGATGGGCGTGGCCCAGGGCGTTGACGGCAATGCCTCCGGCGAAATCAATATAGGATTTCCCCTGCTGATCCCAAACCTGTGAGCCTTCTCCCCGCACCAAAATAAAGTCCGCAGGGGCATAAACCGGGATCATCCAGTCGTCGAAAGACTGGCGGGTAACTGCGATTGGCTGTTCCATAATGACCTCATAACGTCAGCAAAGGCTGAATTTTGGCGGTAAGGACCGCTCTGGTGGCGCAAGGCCGGCGAAAAAGCAAATTAACCCTATTATCCGGTGTCTTTTCTGGCCGACGATAATGCTGCTCAGCGCCGCCTATTCAGATACAAACCTGTTACATAAAATCGGTTATTCACTATTAATGCCGCATTTAGCGCCCCGGAGCGGGGAATAAATGTTAATGAGTAGTTAAAATACAGCCCATTTGATAAATAGTGTAGAGCAGCTATCGTGCCAGAACGGGGTTTTTGACGGATTTACTATTTTTTTTCGTTAAAACAAGGAGTTATATTGCATAAATATTCAATAATTATGCATTTGTAATGATTAATGGCAAAAATAGGGCCTAAAATCATCAGCGACGGAGAAATCCTATTCAATCGCAAAATTCTTCCGCTTTTCTGATCCTGCTCGCAAAAATAATTGCGTGAGATGGCGGGTTCGGCGCCCTTTTGCACCGCAATTGTGCAATGCGCCCTCATTTAGCGCAGCAAAATGCCCCTCACCCTAACCCTCTCCCACAGGGAGAGGGGACAGTCCGTGCCACAATTTATCTGGGTGTTCGTCCTTTTGTTGGGGGACCGATCGAGTGGATTTGAAACTGTGGTGATTCACCTTTGCCTGAGAGATGAGTTTGCTGAGAGGACCACTTTACTTCCAAATGAGCAGGAGCTATCAGCTCCCTCTCCCTATGGGTGTACAGACCGGGGACAGTCCGTGCCACAATTTATCTGGGTGTTCGTCCTTTTGTTGGGGGCCGATCGAGTGGATTTGAAACTGTGGTGATTCACCTTTGCATGAGGAGATGCGTTTGCTGAGAGGACCACTTTACTTCCAAATGAGCAGGAGCTATCAGCTCCCTCTCCCTATGGGTGTACAGACCGGGGACAGTCCGTGCCACAATTTATCTGGGTGTTCGTCCTTTTGTTGGGGGGCCGATCGAGTGGATTTGAAACTGTGGTGATTCACCTTTGCCTGAGAGATGAGTTTGCTGAGAGGACCACTTTACTTCCAAATGAGCAGGAGCTATCAGCTCCCTCTCCCTATGGGTGTACAGACCGGGGACAGTCCGTGCCACAATTTATCTGGGTGTTCGTCCTTTTGTTGGGGGGCGATCGAGTGGATTTGAAACTGTGGTGATTCACCTTTGCCTGAGAGATGCGTTTGCTGAGAGGACCACTTTACTTCCAAATGAGCAGGAGCTATCAGCTCCCTCTCCCTATGGGAGAGGGTTGGGGTGAGGGCACACCCCCAGTCTTTGACTACACTGTTAAGTTACCCCGTACTCAATGTTCCTCCTCAACCTTAAGGATCCCAACATGAGCAAGAAAACCTTTGATGCCACCCAGCCCGCAGCGATTAAAGACGTAGCCGCCTTTCTGGCGGAGTTGAACGCCAGCGGCGGCAAACCGATGGAACAGATGAAGCCGAAGGAGGCACGTAAGGTGTTGGAAGGCGCGCAACGCAGCGTCGAGGTGGTACAGCGTGAGGTCGAGATCGAAGAGAAAACCATTCACGTGGCCGGTCAGGACATCCTGCTGCACATCGTGCGCCCGCCACGAGTGAAAGGGAAATTGCCGGTATTCATGTTTTTCCACGGCGGTGGTTGGGTATTGGGTGACTTCCCAACTCACGAACGATTGGTGCGCGACCTGGTTTACAGTTCCGGAGCGGTAGCGGTGTTTGTCAATTACACACCGTCACCAGAAGCCCAGTATCCCACCGCCATCGAGCAAGCTTACGCGGCCACGGAATGGGTGGCGGAATACGGAGAAAAGATCAACGTCGACGGTACCCGGCTGGCGGTAGTAGGTAATAGCGTTGGCGGTAATATGGCGACGGTGGTCAGCCTGATGGCTAAAGAGCGAGGCACGCCGGCACTGCGCTGCCAAATCCTGCTGTGGCCGGTCACCCACGCCAGTTTTGATCGCGATTCCTATCATCAGTTTGCTGAAGGCCATTTCCTGACGCGCAATATGATGAAGTGGTTTTGGGACAACTACACCACCGACAAGGCCCAGCGTAAGGAGATCTACGCCTCACCGCTCAATGCGAGCCTGGAACAGCTGCAAGGGCTGCCACCCGCGCTGATCCAGACCGCCGAGCTGGACGTACTGCGGGATGAGGGGGAGGCCTACGCCCGCCTGCTGAACGCGGCTGGCGTCGAGGTGACCGCCACCCGCTACAATGGGCTGATCCACGATTACGGCCTGTTAAACCCCCTCGCACAGGTTCCGGCGGTGCATTCGGCTATTCATCAGGCAGGACGTGCATTGAAGCATTACCTGGCCTAGCCCAGGCTACGGATCAGCCTGGCCAAGGTCTTGATGGCGGTTTCAAGCCTGTCGCTCCACTCAAAGGAGGCGTTCAGGCGGAAACAGTGGTTGAAACGATCGCCGGTGGTGAACATTCGCCCCGGCGCAATACTGATGCCCTCCGCCAGCGCACGCTGGTAGAGCTCCATGGATGACTGTGTCGCCTCCAGCTCCAGCCACAGGAAATAGCCTCCGTCCGGCTGGCTGACCTTCACCGTCGGCGGGAAGTGTTGGGCGATCGCCTGATGCATGGCACTTTGGCGCTGGGCCAATAAACGCCGCAGGCGACGCAGATGGGTATCATAACCACCATGCAGCAGATAATCGGCAATCGCCATCTGGGTCGGCACGCTGGTTGAAACAGTGCTCATCAACTGCAAGCGCTGAATTTGCGGTGCATATCGCCCTGCGGCTACCCAACCCACGCGAAATCCCGGAGCCAGACATTTTGAGAACGACGAGCAGTGCAAAATCTGCCCGCCCTGATCCAACGCCTTGGCTGGCAAGGGGCGCTCAGCGCTGAAATAGAGCTCGCCGTACACATCGTCTTCCAACAACGAGATCTGATGCTCGCGCAGCATCGTCACCAGCCGTTGTTTATTCTCGTCCGACATGCTCGACCCTTGCGGATTCTGGAAATGGGTCATCAGCCAGCAGGCCTTGATCGGATACTGCTCAATCGCCTGCTGTAACGAATCCAGATCGATTCCGTGCTGCGGGTGGGTAGCGATCGCCACCGCTTTCAGTTTCAGGCGTTCCAGCGCCTGCAACGCGCCGTAAAATGCCGGGGATTCAATCGCCACCGTGTCCCCCGGCTGCGTCACCGCTTGCAGGCTTAGGCTTAACGACTCCATCGCTCCGGCGGTGATCACAATCTCATCAGGGGAGACCTGCATCCCATTCAGCGCATAGCGTTGGGCAATATGGCGACGCAATGCCTCGTTGCCGGGCGGCAGATTGGCAAGTGAACTGTGAGGTGTGAATTTTCGGGCTACGCTGCTCAGCGCCCTGGCCAACTTGGGTTGCATAAACAGGGTGGCATCCGGGAAAGCCGAACCGAAGGGCACAATCTCTGGATCCTTACAGGCTTGCAGCACGTCAAAGATAAAGGCGTTGATATCCACCTGTTCGCTCACCAGCAGTTTCTCACCCCGAATGGGCTGTGGTAACGCCTGTGAACGGGCCGCCACATAGTAACCAGACTGCGGCCGCGCTACGATCCAGCCCTGGCTTTCCAGTAGCTGGTATGACTGCACCACCGTCATCAGGCTCAGCCCGGCACGTTTGCCACTTTCCCGCAGCGAGGGCAGTTTGTCCCCGGCACGCCATACCCGGTTCTGGATCTGTTCGCGGATCTGCTGGGCAAGCTGTTCATATCTGGTCATACAATTCCAACTGTTATAGGAAAAAGTAAAATAACTGTCACTGTTATCGTTACTCTACTCCATGCTCTACTTAGCGCAAGTTTTAATAAGCAAGCTTTCGCTTTCCTAAGAGGCCGATTATGAACAAATCAAGGAGGCTCCATGTTCGGACTTGATGCATTGGAGCTGGCACGGATCCAGTTCGCCTTCACCGTTTCCTTCCACATTATCTTTCCGGCGATCACCATCGGCATGGCCAGCTATCTGGCGGTGCTCGAAGGCCTATGGCTGAAAACCGGCAATCAGGCTTACCGGGATTTGTACCATTTCTGGTCCAAAATCTTCGCCGTCAACTTCGGCATGGGCGTGGTTTCCGGCCTGGTGATGGCCTATCAGTTCGGCACCAACTGGAGCTTTTTCTCCGAATTTGCCGGCAGTATCACTGGCCCACTGCTGACCTATGAAGTGCTGACTGCCTTCTTCCTCGAAGCCGGATTCCTGGGCGTGATGCTGTTTGGCTGGAACCGTGTTGGCCCCGGCCTGCACTTCTTTGCCACCTGTATGGTAGCACTCGGCACGCTGATCTCCACCTTCTGGATCCTGGCTTCCAACAGCTGGATGCAGACCCCGCAGGGGCACGAGATCATCAACGGCGTGGTCGTGCCGGTTGACTGGTTCAAAGTGATCTTCAACCCGTCCTTCCCTTACCGCCTGCTGCATATGACCACCGCGGCATTCCTGTCGTCGGCCTTCTTTATCGGTGCCTCGGCGGCCTGGCACCTGTTGCGTGGCCGTGATACGCCAGCCATGCGCAAGATGCTGTCAATGGCTATGTGGATGGCGCTGATCGTCGCCCCTATCCAGGCGGTGATCGGCGACGCACACGGCCTCAATACGCTGAAATATCAACCGGCCAAAATCGCCGCCATCGAAGGCCACTGGGAAAACCCGCCGGGAGAGGCCACTCCGCTGATCCTGTTCGGATGGCCGGATATGGAGCGTGAAGAAACCCGCTTTAAGGTGGAAATCCCTTACCTGGGCAGCCTGATCCTCACCCACAGCCTTACCGAGCAGGTTCCGGCGTTGAAATCCTTCGCACCAGAAGATCGCCCTAACTCCACCGTAGTGTTCTGGTCGTTCCGGATCATGGTGGCGCTGGGCATGCTGATGATCCTGGCTGGCGTGTGGAGTCTGTGGCTACGCTGGCGCGGCGGACTGTATCAGTCCAAACCCTTCCTGTACTTCATTCTGTGGATGGGGCCTTCGGGGCTGATCGCCTTGCTGGCGGGGTGGTTCACCACCGAGATTGGCCGCCAGCCATGGGTCGTCTACGGGCTGCAACGCACCGCCGATGCCGTCTCTGCCCATGGCGACATCCATATGAGCGTGAGCCTGCTGGCCTTTATCGCCGTCTACTGCTCGGTGTTTGGCGTCGGTTATTCCTACATGATGCGCCTGATCCGCAAAGGCCCGCAGGCCCATGAAGGTGACGAGCCAAGCGGCCACGGCACTCCGGCACGTCCGCTCTCAGCGGTACACGAAACTTTGGACGACAGGAGCTGAACATGGGTATCGATCTTCCGTTGATTTGGTTTGTGATCATCGTGTTTAGCACCATGATGTACGTGGTCATGGACGGCTTTGATCTGGGCATCGGCATTCTGTTCCCATGGGTGAAAGATAGCCACGATCGCGATGTGATGATGAACACCGTAGCACCGGTATGGGACGGCAACGAAACCTGGCTGGTGCTTGGCGGGGCTGCCCTGTTTGGCGCTTTCCCACTGGCGTATGCGGTGATCCTGGATGCGTTGGCCATTCCCCTCACGCTGATGCTGTTTGGCCTGATCTTCCGCGGCGTGGCCTTTGAGTTCCGCTTCAAAGCCAAACCGGAAAAGCGCCATATCTGGGATAAGGCGTTTATCGGCGGTTCAATCCTGGCCACCTTCTGCCAGGGCGTGGTCGTCGGGGCGATTATCGACGGCTTCCCGGTGGAAGGCCGCGCCTATGTCGGTGGCCCCTTCGACTGGTTCACTCCGTTCGCCCTGTTCTGCGGTTTGGGCCTGGTAGTGACCTATGCGTTACTCGGCTGCACCTGGTTGGTGATGAAGACTGCCGGAAGCTTGCAGACCCGGATGCATCGTCTGACCACTCCCCTGCTGGTTAGCCTGCTGCTAATCCTGCTGGCCGTCAGCGTCTGGACGCCGATCGCTCACCCTGAAATTGCGACCCGCTGGTTCAGCCTGCCGAACCTGTTCTGGCTGCTGCCGGTGCCGCTGCTGGTGCTGCTCAGCGCCTGGGGGATCTGGCACGGCGTACGTCACGATGCCCACTATTCACCGTTCCTGCTGACGCTGCTGCTGGTGTTTCTGGGACTAAGCGGTCTGGGTATCAGCATCTGGCCGCTGCTGATCCCACCGACCATCACCCTGTGGCAAGCCGCAGCGCCGCTACAAAGCCTGGGCTTTATGCTGGTGGGCGCGCTGTTTATTATTCCGATTATTTTGGTCTACACCTTCTGGAGCTACTACGTGTTCCGCGGCAAGGTGAGCCATGAGGATGGGTATCACTGATGATGAATAAGACGATGAATGAGAACACCGCTACCATTCCCTGGTGGAAACGCGTCGGCTGGCTGGTGGTTATCTGGAGTGCCAGCGTCCTGGGGCTGTTTTTGGTCGCTTCGCTATTTCGCCTGCTGATGACCGCCGCCGGGATGAAGCCGGAATAGTTCCTACTGCTTCCCCATCGCCCCCAAAAAACGCTGTTGCATCCGCAACAGCGTTTTCAGATCCAGGCACTGATAATCCAGCCCGTGTTGGGCCGCAACCTCGGCAATGATCTTCGCCAAGGCAGGGTAATGCCGATGGCTCCAATGTGGGAACAGATGATGGGTCAGGTGCAGGTTGGCACCGCCCAGCCAGTAACCAACCCAGCGTGGCGTGGCCTGCCAGTCGAAGGTGGTGGCAAACAGATGTTGATACCAGCCATGCACCATCTTGCCCTGCTCGGGAGCCTGATAAAAATTGGCTTTGGCCCAATGGGTACCCACAATCAGCATCACAAACACCAACGACGACAGCATCTGGCTCAGCAGGTAAGTTAGCCAGATCGCGGTGGCGCTGACCTCAGGCGGCATCAGCCATAGCGGGATTGCCAACGCCAACGTGAAGTGTGCCAGCTTGCTCAGCAAGAAAACGCCCCAGCCTTTGCTCCCCTGCAACATCATCTTGGGCGTCATGCGCGTTTTGCCAGCCCGATCCAACCAGTCAAACAGCCAGATGTAATACGGGAAAGTCAGTGCCGCCACCATCGGCCAGTAGTATTGCTGCAAACGCATAAAGGTTTTGCGCTGCTGGAACGGCGTTTGCCGCAGTACGCCGTTAGGCTCAATATCCGGATCGTAACCTTCGATATTGTTGTAGGCATGGTGGAAGATAACGTGACGCACCCGCCAACAGTCCGCATCCAACCCCAACGGGATGCTCACAATAAAGTTAAGCCAGTGGTTCAGCCGTGCCCGTTTGAAAAAGGCATTGTGTGAGGCGTCGTGCACCACGTTCACCGTCAACATCATGGCGGAGAAAATAAAGCCGACGTAGCAGCCGAAATAGGCCCAGGCGTTTTGCTGCTGCAAACTGAGTGCATAAAAGCCCGCGCACACCAGGATCAGCAGCAACACCTTGGCGAACATCCCTCGGTCGGCAAAGCGATGGTCGCCCCGCTCCGCCAGATAAGCCTGGCTGCCACGCATCAGCGCCAGATGAATGTCACGGTTCTCCCTTTGGAACGCCAAGGGCCGCAGCGGCGTGGTGTCTGGCATCTTCATAGAGGCTGTTGCCCCATCGTACGTAGGAAGCGTTGCTGCTGTTGCAACAGCTCACGATAGCTGATGCAGCGATAATCCATGGCATAGCGTGGCGCGAGTTCAGCCAGAATGGCGGCTAGCGCTGGATAATGGCGGTGATTCCAGCCGGGGAACAGATGATGGGTGAGATGATAATTCAGCCCGCCGGTCAGATGATGCAACCACTTCGGCGAGGTTTCCCAGTCGCAGGCAGTGGCAAAGTTGTGCCGATACCAGCCCTGCGGCATTTGGCCTCCTTCTGGCACCGCGTAAAACTCAGCCTGCGCCCAGTGGGTACCCAGCAGTAAGAACACCACCAGCAGCGAGGCTAACATCTGGCTCAACAGATAGGCGATCAGCACCGTTTGCCAGCCAATGCCGTGTTGCTGGCAAACCACCAACGGGATCACCAGCACCACCACTATGTGACACAGTTTGCTGGCAATAAACACCGCCCAGCCCTTGCGTCCGGCCAGCACACCCTCGGCGGCCAACGGGGTTTTGCCCAACCGGTCTGACCAATCAAACACCAGCGCGATATAGGGCAGCGACAAGGCGGCAATCAGCGGCCAGTAAAGGTGCTGATAGCGCATGTGCGCTCGCCATTGCTGGAACGGCGTCTGGCGGAAAAAGCCGTTCTCTTCGGTGTCCAGATCGTAATGTTCGACGTTGGCATAAACATGGTGATAGCTGACGTGCCTTGTCCGCCAATAGTCCGGATCGACCCCCAGCGGGATCGTCACCAAACGCCCCGCCAGGCGATTCACCCAAGGAGTGCGGGCGAACGCGTTATGCGAAGCGTCATGATTGACGTTGACGTTCAGCAACATGCCCATCATGACAAAGGCAAAGTAGCACAGCATAAACGCCAGCCCCTGCTGCTGCATCAGGCTAAGCAGGTAGAACCCCACACACAACAACAGTAGAACGATAGCTTTGGCCCAGCGGGTCACATCGGCAAAGCGGTGATCGTTACGACCGCTCAGATAATCATGGGCCCGGCGTTTCAGTTCACGATGAAAGGCCTGTTCCCCATCGGCAGGGAAAGAGAGTGGCGGCAACGAATCAGCCATGCACTGCCTCCTTCTGGCGTCCCCAGCCAGCAGCAACGGCGCAGCCATGCACGGCAATGCCGCAGGTCATCATCCACCAGTAAGGTTGGTGCCAACCCAGCGCCAGCAGCAACAGCAGTGGAGCGGCCAACGCCACCAGTAACCAGACCTTTACGCCCCAGCTACGGCCTTCGGCAATCCCACCCAGCGCCACCGCACCTACCGCCAACAGCATAAAAAGTGCAGCCTGCTCGCCGGTCAGGCCGTTGTAGCCGTACCCGAAACGATACACGTAGCCCAGCACCAGGGCGAACAGCAGCAACGCACCACTCACCATACACCAGGCTGAACTGCGGAAACGGGCGCTATTGGCCGAGGGTTTGAAAGGCAGTTTGAAGTAACGTAAAAACGGCTGATTGCTGGCCCAGAACGGGTTAGCCGACGATTTCTCCCCGCGTACGCCATAGGCGAAAGGTTCGGTCGGCAGCGACGGTCCAAAGGTGCCAAACAGCTTGTCCCAGAAGATAAAGCTGCCGCCAAAATTACGGTTGGAATAGGCCAGATCGTTGACGTGATGCACCCGATGGTGCGCCGGGGTAACGAAGATTTTTTCCAGCCAGCCCAGTTTTGGGGTCAGCGCATTATGGTTAAACAGCTGAATGCCGTAATGCAGGATCGAAACGGTGATAAACACCGAAAGCGGCACACCGGCCAACGCCAGCAGCATAAAGAACGGGATCGACGTTAATGACGAATACCACGAGTTACGTACGCCCAACGACAGATTGAAGTGTTCGCCCTGGTGATGCACCACATGCACCGCCCACAACAGGCGGAAACGGTGATGCAGACGGTGTAACCAGTAAAAACCAAAGTCCCACGCCAGCAGGGCAAACAGCCACACCAGCGCGACCGGCCAGCTATCTACCAGGCCCAGGCTGTAATGACTTGCCACATAGCCATAGCTGAAGATCTCCAGCCCCCGGAACAGCCACAGCATGATATGCCCGGAGTTGAGGTTGAAGATCACATCGTGCCAATCAACGCTGCCCCGGTTGCGCTTTTGCAGCCACAGGGCTTCGCCCAGCACCACGCACAGCATAAATATTATCGGTATTACCAGATCGGTCATGGTCGTTCTCCCTGACGATAATCACTGACAATCCATCGAACATGCTGGCAGGCATAGCCTACTGCCATGGCCAACACCGCTCCACTGAGCAAATCCACCAACAGGTGACGGCGCAGTTGCAGAATAGAGAAGGCAATCGCCACTCCCCAAACCGACAACAGTACGCTGCGCCATTTTTTCCGGCTGTCCGCCACGGCCCACACGGCCAGGGCCGTCAAGGCTATATGCAAAGAAGGTAAACAGTTTTGTTTGGAATCAATCCCGATCAATGCCGCCAGCATGGTTGAGCTGAGTGAACTGCCCTGATCGACCGGGTAGTCCATCGTCGTCGGCCACAGCAGATAGATGGCCCCCGCAACAAGAGCGGCAAGCTGCATTGAGCTTCTAAGCCATTTGATCCGGCTCAGCGGACACAGCAGATAGCACAGCGGAACGATCAGGAAAAAAGACAGGTATAGCCAGATAGCATGCGGGCTGAAGGGAATGGCACGATCCAGCCAACTCGGCGTCAGCTGATAACCAGCGCCTTGCCATCGGTCAGTGCTGTTATAAATCAGGCCGACAAAGCCCCAACCCAGCAGCATTTGCCATAGGCGATAGATCACCTCTTTCATGGCACCTCCGGCAACCGTACGATACGTCGGCGTTTAGCATCGAACTGCGGCATGATGCGTTGCGCGGTCAGTTGCCATTCCAGTTGCTGCACCGCGATACCCTGCTGGGTAAACAGCGCAATCAGTTGCTGCTGGCAATGTACCAGTTCTTCCGGACTGCAGTCGGCCATCAGGTGCAGCCGCTGGCCAGACAACTGGGTCAGGCGATAATCCGCCACGGCGGGCAACGCGTTGGCAATCACCCGGCGGCACAAATCGGCAAAGACTCGCTGCGCCTCCCCCTGCAATCCTGGCAGCATCAGTTGATCGTCACAGCGTCCCTCAATCCGCTCCAACGCCATGCTGGCCTGGCCACACGGGCAAGGCTCTTTACGCCGAACCAAAATATCATCCAGTCGATAACGTACGATCGGCTGCGTACGGCGGGTAAAATCGGTGATCAGCGGGGTAAAGCGTTGCTCATCGATCCACTGTGGTTCCACGTGAATAAACTCTTCGTTCAGATGCAAGGTGCCGTGGCTACAGGTGGCAGCCAGAAAACCTTCGGTGGCCTGATAGACTTCGCCCACGTCGGCAAATACCCGCTTTAGCAGTTGGCGATCCTGCGGCTCCAGCACCTCAGCCACCGAGATCACCTTTTTCACCTGTAGCCGTAACTCGCCCCGCTCGACTGCATTAGCCAACGCGCACAATACCTGTGCAGGTGCGACCACGATAGTGGGTTGCTCCCGTTCAATCTGCGGTAAGTGCTCGGCAAAGGGCGCAAACAGATCGTAAAACGTCAGGCTCAACCAGCGGTTGTTGACGCTGTGATACAGATTGTTGTCCGCACGCAGAAACAGCGCGACACGCTCACCGGCAAATACCCCTTGCGGCAGCATTTTGGCCAGCATACCGCCAGCCCAGATCTGCTGCTCCTGCGGGCTGACCACAAATACGCCGCGCCTCCCGGAGGTGCCGGTCGATAGACCTACACTGTATTTGCCCACTTTTGGAGTGAAGTCGCGATCGGTTTCGCTGCGCCGGGCACAGGCCAACAGCGCCTCAAGTTGCAGCCCGGCGGTATTCATCCGATCAAAATGCGTCATCATGATCGCTTTGTCCATTTCTGGCCATTCGCTCACAGGTAACAGACAGTATGGCCGGAAATAGGGGCTATACGCCAATACCCGGCGGGCAAAGCGTTTTAACTGACGCGCCTGGTAAGCCTCCAGTTCTGCCCGTTCGGTGAAATGCAGCCTGCGCGCTCGCAGATAGTGCCACAGCGTCATCAGCGGGATCATAAATCCCCCTCATGGCACAACAGGATCTCCGCCGCGCCGCCGTGATGCAGCTGGTTGAGCGCTTCAAGGGTTTGGTAGTAGCTACGCGGGTTGTCCATGATCAGGTTCGCCAGCCGCGAAGGGCCACGCAGTTGCTGGTAGTTCAGCGGCGACCAGGCGGCATCGCTTGCCAGCAGCGTCCAGCCCGCGTCGGTTTGGACAAAGGCGCCAAGGTGGCCCGCAGCATGCCCTGGCAGAGGAACAATGAAGATTTGCCCATCGCTGCCCGGCAGCGCATATCCCTGCTGGAACGGTGCCAGTTCGGCTGGCAGACTCTGTAGCGGGAATGACTCCACAAACTGCAATGCGGATTCAAACTCCTCGGGGATCAACCCCGGTATAAACGCCCGCTTCAGGGCGGCAAAGCCACGCAGCTCTCGAGTTTGCTGCCAGCCCTCACCGGAACAAATCATGTTGAGGCTGCTGAAATCACGCAGGCCAGCGATATGGTCAGCATGAAAATGGGAAATAATCACCGCCTCAATATCACTCACACTGACACCCCGGCTCCGCAACTGCTCAAGCAGCGCCTGCTGTGGGCTGAAATAAACCGGGGTGATCTGGCTATACAATCGGAAAATACCGCTGGCGGTGTACTGTTGGAAATAGCTGGCATAACCGGTATCCCATAACCAGCGACGCTCTCCCACCTCCAACAGGTAGGCACGAGAGGGGAATTTGCAGCTACGCATTGGCGAGCCACGCAGCGCCATGCAGCCAAGGTGGGTACAATAGCCGATTTCAAAGGGGGTAATGTTAGCCATGCGCCGCCATCCCCTGCTGTTTCATCCATTGCCCTGTCAGCTCTATCCCCTGCTCCAGGCTATAACGTGGCCGGTAACCCAGCTCTTCAATCGCGCGGCTGTTATCCAGCGTCATATCAAAATAGGCGGCCGCCGCGCTGTAGCGCGTCAGCATCGGCTCTTTGCCGGTAAAATGGGCTATCAATTCCATGCCCCCTGCCACCGCCCACAACAGCCGGTAAGGCAATGCCTGCACCCGATATTGCCAGCCTAGCTGCTGGGCCAGCAGTTGGTGCAGCATATCCTCCAGCCGCTGCGGCTGTTGGTTGGTGATGTTATAAATGCCGCCAGAAGGCAAATTCGGCCGGTTGCTGGCCAGATCCATTGCATGCACTACGTTGAGCACAAAGGTCAGATCCAGATAGGCTTTACCGCCACCGGGCAGGCGCAGAGCACCTTTGTCACGCTGCATCTGGGCCAGGATCCTGGGTACTATCACTCGGTCATGTGGCCCAAACAGGCCACGAGGTCGCAGGATCAGGTACGTGGTTTGCGGATAGCGATGCAACAGCGCACCAATGCTCTGTTCGGCAGCATACTTACTGGCGGCGTAATGATTGGCAAACCGGCGGGCAGATTCACCCTCGGCAATGTTGTGATGATGTTTAAAGTCAAAATAGATCGCCGGGGTCGAGATATGAATAAAGCGCTTCACGCCACAGCGCCCGGCAGCTTTGGCGAGCTTTTCCGTGACGTAGGTGTTGGCCTGGAAAAACGCCCTGCGATCGCCCCACGGGGCAGATTTGGCGGCACAATGCCAGACAATGTCATACCCTTTCATCAGCTGTTCGCACTGTTCCGCCCCAGCACGGGTCAGGTCCAACGGGGTAAACTTTGCCCCCAGTGCCGCCAACTCACGGCCAACGGCTTCATCACGCCCGGTGGCATGCACCTGATGTCCGGTAGCCAGCAGCCACTCGGCCGCATTGCGCCCTAACCCACTGGTCGCTCCGGTTACCAAGACTTTCATGGCAGCAGAACCATGCCGCCCAGGGTCAGCCCAGCAGCGGTACCGATCAACATTACCGGCTGATTGGCATTCAGCCTGTCAGTGATCGCCGCCTCGTGCAACGCGGAAGGAATTGACGCCGCCACCTGGTTGCCCCGGTAACGATAGATATCCACCAACGCCTCTGGCGCTACATGCAGCCTTTTGCGCATATGTTCCAGCGAGAGATGGCTGGCCTGATGCGGCACCACGGTGGCGATTTGTGGCAAGGTGAGCCCCGCGGCGTTCAGCAAGCGCTCAAGGTAGCCTTCAATCAGCGCCGAAGCCTGGCGGAACAGCTGCTTACCCTTCATATGGAACAGAAAATCGCTGTCGTTCATCCCGGCACGCGGGTTACGACGTGTGCCACCGGCGCGGATTTCACACAGATCGCTGCCTTCCGGGTAGGTTTCCATCAGGTAGGACAAAATCCCGCTGCGCCCATCGCCGCGTTCCACAATGGCACAGGCGGCACCATCGCCAAAAATCAGTGAGGACTCTTCATCTTCCCAGTCGATACCGCGCGAGGCGATATCAGCAGAGACGATGGCAATACGCCGGTAAACGCCTGCGTTGAGTAGCCCAGCCGCCACCTGCAATGCGCTAATAAAGCTGACGCAGCTGGTATTGATATCAAAACCTGCGGTACCTGAGGGTAAGCCGGCGATTTTAAGAATATGCGCGGCACTAAAGGGCAATGCCTGTACGGCAATGGCCGAGGCCGAGATCAACAGATCGATGGAGTCACGCGCAATAGTATGGCGAGCCAGCGCGTCATCCAGTGCGGCGGCGGCCAGTTCAGCCTGGCTGGCCTGATTGCTGGCATGAAAGCGATGAATAATCCCCGAGCGTTTTTCTACATAGCCGTCGGGTTTGTTCAACTGCCGATCCAACGCCGAAGATTCGACGCAGCCGGGAGGCAAAGCCGCTCCTGTCGCAATGATTTTCAGCGGCAGCACGGGGTGGGACAGGTTATCAATGGTCATAGGTGTTCAGTCTGCTTATCCCTAACTCGTTTGGCTTAGCATCCAGCGTAATTAATCAAACTTTTTACGCTCTTTTGATCTAGCCCTTATTTAACATCAGCATAAGGAAAATCCTAACAAGAATTTTTACTGATTGATTCCGTTCGCTTAACTAACCTGGTAAACCATGCCGTTAACCTAATGGCACAGCCTAGATCAACGCCGAAAAGAGATCTATAAGAATAAGCTGTTTGGCCAAGTCCTGGGCGGCTAAGGCAGGCCAAAATCAATGACTGAAACAACGGTAAAAGGGTATTGATGCGGGGAAAACCGAACAGCGGCAACGTCCAAAGACCTTGCCGCTGGGTAACGCGGGGAATTAACGGCGGTTACGCACCAACTGGTAGCGGCGAGTCAGATATTCCACCGGCACGCTCCAGATATGCACCAAGCGGCAGAACGGAAATATCAGGAACAGGGTCATGCCGAGCACGATATGGATCTTGAATATCAGTGCAACCCCTTCCAGGTGTTGAGCTGCACCGCCATGGAAGGTCACCACCGCTTGCGCCCAGGCGACCAACTTCAGCATCTCGCTGCCGTCCATGTGTTGAGCAGAGAACGGAATGGTCAACAGCCCCAGGCACACCTGCACGACCAGCAACGTCAGGATCAGGATATCCCCTACGCTACTGGTAGCGCGGATACGTGGGTTGGTCAGACGGCGCTTTAATAACAGCACACCGCCCACCAACATCATCACGCCACAGGCCCCACCGGCAAACATCGCCATTTTCTGCTTCACGGCGATCGGCAGGAAAGATTCATACATCCAGTGCGGCGTCAGCATACCGAGGAAATGCCCGGCAAAAATGCCCAGAATGCCAATATGGAACAGATTGGAGGCCAACCGCATGCCCTTTTTATCCAGCATCTGGCTGGAGCCAGCACGCCAGGTGTATTGCCCGTAGTCGTAACGCAGCCAACTGCCGATCAGGAAGATCGCACCGGCGATATACGGATAGATATCGAAGAAGAAAAGCGTCATAAAGTGCATGATTAGCGTCCTTTGGTTGCCGTGGTCATCGAGCCCACATCCAGATACTGTGGCGCCACCGCCCCAGCAAAGCGCCGCTGGTGAGTGGCTTGCTGCGCCGAAGCACAACCCTGCTCACCCAAAAACTTGATCTGTTCTTCTTCCCAGACGGCATCCAGTGCCTGTGGCGTGTCGTCACGTGTTTCACCGGCAACTTGCGGCTGCAAACTTTTGGCTGCAACGCCACTAGCAGACAACACCAGCAGCAGATCGAACAGCACCGCATACGGGCTTTGACGCTGCTGCAAGCGAGCACCCAGCAGGGCCAGAATGGGGGCGATATCCTGCAATCCGTCCTGAGCTTCCTCTTTGTTGCGGCTAGCCAGATACTCCAGATACAGCGGCAGGAAGTCCGGCAGTTCGCGGCTATCGATCTCCAGCCCGGCTTCGCGGTATTGCCCCATCAGATCGACCATCGCCTGCCCGCGGTCGCGGGATTCACCGTGAACATGCTCAAACAACAACAGTGAAGTCGCACGGCCACGATCGAACAGCTCGCAATACTCCGCCTGCACGTCCAGCAACGGACGGGCACAGAAGCGGCGGATAAACAGAATCAACTGGGCGCTGTGATGCAAGTCCAGTTCACAGGCCGGTTCCAGGGCTTCCACCAGCTCTTGCTGATGTTCAAACAGTTCCTGCTCAGGATAATCCAGCAGGCGGGCAATAATTCGCAGAGCGATCATGAAGCATCCTCCTTGCGCGGGGTTTTCTGCGTCACGTCGATGGCATCGATGCGGCGGCTGTTAAACAGGTTGAACTTGCTGTCGCTGCCGTGGCAACCGTCGCCAAAGCTGAAGCCACAGCCTTTGCTTTCCGGGAAGGCTTCGCGCGCCAGTTCACGATGGCTGGAAGGCACGACGAAACGGTCTTCATAGTTAGCGATCGCCAGATAGCGATACATCTCTTGCGCCTGCGCCTCTGTCAGCCCCACCTGCTCCAGCGCGCTGGTATCCACCACGCCGTCCACGGTTTCTGCCCGCTTGTAGTGGCGCATCGCCAACATCCGTTTCAGCGCCAACAGCACCGGAGCGGTATCCCCGGCGGTCAACAGATTCGCCAGGTATTGCACCGGGATGCGCAGGCTTTCGACATCAGGCAACACGCCGCTATGGGCCAACTCACCGGCATCGGCAGCCGACTGGATCGGAGACAACGGCGGCACGTACCACACCATCGGCAAGGTGCGATATTCCGGGTGCAGCGGCAACGCCAGCTTCCAGTCCATCGCCATCTTGTAAACCGGCGACTGCTGCGCAGCCTCAATCACCCCTTGCGGGATACCGTCTTTCAGCGCTTGCTCAATCACCGCCGGGTCGTGCGGATCGAGGAAGATATCCATTTGGCTCTGATACAGGTCTTTATCGTTCTCTGTAGCGGCCGCTTGTTCAATGCGGTCGGCATCGTACAGCAGCACGCCGAGATAGCGGATACGCCCCACGCAGGTTTCCGAACAAACGGTCGGCTGGCCAGCCTCAATCCTTGGGTAGCAGAAGATGCACTTCTCGGATTTGCCGCTTTTCCAGTTGAAGTAGATTTTCTTGTACGGACAGCCGGTCAGGCACATCCGCCAGCCGCGGCATTTATCCTGATCGATCAGCACAATGCCATCTTCGCCGCGTTTATAGATCGCACCGCTCGGACAAGTCGCCACACAGGCCGGGTTCAGGCAGTGCTCGCACAGCCGTGGCAGATACATCATGAAGGTGTTTTCGAACTGGCCGTACATCGCCTTCTGCATGTTGTCGAAGTTTTTGTCCTTGGCACGCTTGTCGAACTCTCCGCCGAGGATCTCTTCCCAGTTTGGGCCACTTTCGATCTTGTTCATCCGTTGACCAGTGATCAGCGAGCGCGGACGGGCGATCGGCTGATGCTTGCCCTGCGGGGCAGTGTGCAGATTCTGGTAGTCGTAATCGAACGGCTCGTAATAATCGTCCAGCGCGGGAACATCCGGGTTGGCAAAGATCTTCGACAGCAGGCCAACGCGGTTACCCATGCGCGGCTCCAGCTTGCCGTTGATTTTGCGTATCCAGCCGCCCTTCCACTTATCCTGATCTTCCCAGGCGTTGGGATAGCCGATGCCCGGCTTGCTTTCCACGTTGTTGAACCAGGCATATTCCATGCCTTCGCGGCTGGTCCAGACGTTCTTACAGGTTACCGAACAGGTATGGCAACCGATGCACTTGTCCAGGTTGAGCACCATGCCAACTTGCGAACGAATTTTCATTTGGCTTTCTCCTGCTGGCTGCCCTGCGCGTAGTCGTTACCTTCGCCGTCTAACCAGTCGATATGGTCCATTTTGCGCACCACCACAAACTCATCGCGATTCGAGCCAACGGTGCCGTAGTAGTTAAAACCGTAGGCCAACTGCGCATAGCCGCCGATCATATGGGTCGGTTTCGGGCACACGCGGGTCACCGAGTTGTGGATCCCGCCGCGCTGACTGGTAATTTCCGAGCCTGGAATGTTCACGATACGTTCCTGCGCGTGATACATCATGGTCATCCCCGACGGAATACGCTGGCTGACCACTGCACGAGCGGTGAGCGCGCCGTTGGCGTTGAAGGCCTCGATCCAGTCGTTATCTTCAATGCCCAAATCTTTGGCATCGTCCTCACTCAGCCAGACGATTGGCCCGCCGCGTGACAGGGTCAGCATCAACAGGTTGTCACTGTAGGTGGAGTGAATGCCCCACTTCTGGTGCGGCGTCAGGAAGTTCAGCGCCTTCTCTTTGTTGCCGTTCGGCTTTTTATTCAGCAACGGCTGCGCGGCACGAGTGTCGATCGGCGGACGATAAACCAGCAGGCTTTCCCCGAAGGCACGCATCCACTCGTGATCCTGATACAGCTGTTGGCGGCCACTCAGGGTGCGCCATGGGATCAGCTCATGCACGTTGGTGTAGCAGGCGTTGTAAGAAACGTGTTCGTCTTCCAGGCCAGACCAGGTTGGGCTGGAGATGATCTTGCGCGGCTGGGCCTGAATATCGCGGAAGCGGATTTTTTCGTCTTCCTTGTTCAGCGCCAGATGGGTGTGATCGCGCCCGGTAATGCTGCTCAGTGCCTGCCAGGCTTTCACCGCCACCTGCCCATTGGTTTCCGGTGCCAACGAGAGGATCACCTCCGCCGCATCGATAGCGCTTTCGATCTTAGGCCGCCCAACTGCCGGGCCTTCGGTCTTCACGTAGTTGAGCTTTTTCAGGAAGTCGACTTCGGTCTGGGTGTTCCAACTGATGCCCTTACCGCCATTGCCAAGCTTGTCCAGCAGCGGACCAAGTGAGGTAAAGCGCTCGTAGGTCGCGGGATAATCGCGTTCGACCACCATGATGTGTGGCGCGGTTTTACCCGGGATCAGCTCGCACTCGCCTTTCTTCCAGTCTTTCACGCCGTAGGGCTGTGCCAGTTCGGCGGCGGAGTCATGCTGGATCGGCAGCGTGACGATGTCGGTCTCCTGGCCCAGGTGGCCAACGCACACCTCGGAGAAGGCTTTGGCGATACCCTTGTAGATCTCCCAGTCGCTCTTGGAATCCCAGGCAGGATCGACAGCCGCAGACAGCGGATGAATAAACGGATGCATATCCGAGGTATTCATATCGTCTTTCTCGTACCAGGTAGCGGTGGGCAACACGATGTCGGAATACAGGCAGGTGCTGGACATGCGGAAATCAAGCGTCACGACCAGATCCAACTTGCCTTCGCCGCCGTTATCCAACCACTCGACTTCCTGCGGTTTTACGCCGCCCTGTTGGCCCAGATCCTGGCCCTGGATGCCATTCTCGGTCCCCAGCAGGTATTTGAGCATGTATTCATGTCCCTTGCCGGAGGAGCCCAGCAGGTTGGAGCGCCAGACGAACAGATTACGCGGGAAGTTCTGCGGGTTGTCCGGCTGTTCGGCGGCAAAGCGGACGTTGCCCTGTTTCAGGCTCTCCACGGTGAAGTCAAGCGGCGTCTGACCGGCAGCTTTGGCCTGAGCGGCCAGATACAGCGGGTTAGTGTCCAGTTGCGGTGCCGATGGCAACCATCCCATGCGCTCGGCACGCACGTTCAGGTCGATCAGGCTGCCAGCAAACTGGCTCTTGTCCGCCATCGGTGACAACAGCTCTTCGGTGCCAACCGTCTCATAGCGCCATTGGCTGGAGTGGTTGTAGAAGAACGAGGTGCTGTTCATATGGCGCGCAGGCCGTTGCCAATCCAGACCAAAGGCCAGCGGCGTCCAACCGGTTTGTGGGCGCAGCTTTTCCTGGCCGACATAGTGCGCCCAGCCGCCGCCGCTTTGGCCAACGCAACCGCAGAAGATCAGCATGTTGATCAACCCGCGATAGGTCATGTCCATGTGATACCAGTGGTTGACACCGGCCCCAACGATAATCATCGAACGGCCGTGGGTTTTCTCGGCGTTCTCGGCAAACTCGCGCGCAATGCGGATGATGTTGTGGCGTGATACGCCGGTGATTTGTTCTGCCCAGGCTGGCGTATAGGCTTTGACTTCGTCATAACCGTTGGCGCAGTTGGCATCATTCAGACCACGATCCAGGCCGTAGTTAGCCAGCGTCAGGTCGTAGACGCTGGTCACCAGCGCCTGGCTGCCGTCCGCCAGTTGCAGGCGTTTTACCGGCAGCTTGTGTAGCAGGATGTCGTCCAGCGCCACGCTGTTGAAATGCTCACTCTCGGCACCGCCGAAGTATGGGAAGCCAACGTCAACTACCTCATCATGGCTGCCTAGCAGGCTGAGTTGCAGCACCACGTCCTGCTGGGCTTTACCTTCACGCTGTTCCAGGTTCCATTTGCCCTTCTCGCCCCAACGGAAGCCTATGGACCCCTGCGGCGCCACCAGTTCACCGCTGGTCTGATCCAGCGCGACGGTTTTCCACTCGGGGTTGTTTTCCTGGCCAAGGCCATCCACCAGATCGGCGGCGCGCAGAAGGCGGCCAGCGGCGTAATAGCCCTCGGTGCGCGGTTCCAACAGCACCAGCATCGGCATATCGGTGTAGCGGCGTACATAGTCGCGGAAATAGCCAACTTCACGATCCAGATGGAACTCTTTAAGCATCACGTGGCCCATCGCCAGCGCCATGGCGCTATCAGTACCCTGTTTCGGGTTCAGCCACTGGTCGCACAGCTTGGCTACTTCCGCGTAGTCTGGCGTCACCGCGACGGTTTTGGTGCCCTTGTAGCGAACCTCGGTGAAGAAGTGGGCATCCGGGGTGCGCGTTTGCGGCACGTTGGAGCCCCAGGCAATGATATACGAGGAGTTGTACCAGTCGGCGGATTCAGGCACGTCGGTCTGTTCGCCCCAGGTCATCGGCGAGGCCGGTGGCAAATCGCAGTACCAATCGTAGAAGCTCAAGCAGGTGCCGCCAATCAGCGATAGATAACGGGCACCGGCTGCGTAAGACACCATCGACATCGCCGGGATCGGCGAGAAGCCGATAATGCGGTCCGGGCCAAAGGTCTTGGCGGTATAGACGTTGGAGGCGGCGATCAGTTCATTGACCTCCTGCCAACTGGAACGGACAAAACCACCGCGGCCACGGGCCACTTTGTAGCTTTTGGCTTTTTCCGGGTCGGAAACGATCGAACCCCAGGCATCAACCGGATCGCTGTACAAGGCTTTAGCCTCGCGCCATAGCTTGATTAGGCGTTTGCGCATCAGCGGATATTTCAGGCGGTTGGCGCTGTAGAGATACCAGGAATAGCTGGCACCACGTGGGCAGCCACGGGGCTCATGGTTGGGCAAATCAGGACGGGTGCGTGGATAATCGGTCTGCTGGGTTTCCCAGGTAACCAGGCCGTTTTTCACATAGATTTTCCAGCTACAGGAGCCGGTGCAGTTAACACCATGGGTGGATCGCACCACTTTGTCGTGCTGCCAACGGCTGCGGTAACCGTCTTCCCAATCGCGGTTGGTGTTCAGCGTTTGGCCATGACCGCCAGAGAAAGGTTCGGCCAGCTGCTTGAAGTAGCGGAACCGGTCTAGAAATTTGCTCATCCGGAGTTCTCCTGAAGGCTCATCACCCTACGAGTTTCAAGCCGCAGCTTGAAAGACGACGGGCATATTGTTGTAAGAAGTTGCCAAGTGACATTGCTCAATCTGCGGCCAAGGCTACTGATGCTCTGCCGGGCGTAACTTGATTGCGATCAAGGGAATCAGTGAGGAAAAACGTGGGGGACGTTGGAAATACCACTAAAGGATGATCGTTAGAATTAACGCTATCACATTGTAATAAAACAAGAATTATAGACCAGCAAAGAGACGCGCCTGGCGAACCCCCTGAAGCGGAAATTTGGGGGTAGAGGCGGTAAAAACGGAAATGTGAGCAAGATTAATGACAGAATGACCGGATAATCTTGTCTGAAACGGCTTCCAGGGACTCCCTGCTAGCGAGTCCGACATTCAACCCGCATTTCCTTTTCATTCCCCGCCAGATACACGCAGTTCAGCGCCTGGGGATTAACACCAGCAGAGGTGTCTAATGAAAAAGAGAGAAACATTCGAGGGCTGTTTAGCTGCTCATGCTGTATTGCAGGCCTGGTCCGACTGCCCAATGCATAGGATAAAAGTGAAACTGTCAACAGCGCAATAAACGCCGCCAGATACGTCAATACCCGGCCCCCTGGTATTAGCGTGTTTTGCCTGGGATCATCCAAAGCCATTTCGCTTAATATCGGATGCATGCAGGAATAATCTTCCGGCACCGTTGCATTTTCAATAATTTCATCGACCATATGATTTAATTTGCCCGCAGATAAATCACTATTAATAGTTTCAGCATTATTATTGCCAGGAATAATCTCCGTGGCGACGGCAGATTCTCCTGATGATATAAAGTTAAAAATTGCTTTATCGTCCACCTTATAACCAAGACGAGGAATGGTCCGGATGAGAGCATGCTCCGTGTCGCCAATTTTCTGGCGAATGGACTTAATCGTCTGATTGATTGTCGAGTCTGAGCAATAGGTGCCTTTCCAGATAGTCTCAATGATTTCTGAGCGGCTCACCAACTCAGGCGACCGGTTAACCAGCAGGGAAAGGATCTGCAGCTCTTTCCAACGTAGGCGTGAACGCTGCCTGGAGGGGAGCAAAACATCAAAATTTATGATTTTTATTTCCTGTTCAGCAGCCACTTTTCATTTTCCTTATGAGTTCACAGCGTCCCCATTTGTATAGACATATGAAAAAATGTTCAACAATTTAAATATAAACTCGGTGAAACAGACTGACTTTATATTTCACCTGTTTTTCATAACTTAGTGAAATCATGCAGCTCACTGAGAAAAAACCATCCCCTCCTGGTCCATGGCCAATTCAGACATAAACCACTCCGCACCAAGGATTATGGGCTTTATTTTCTGATGAAACAGTGGGCATTAAGATTTTATCAATAGATAAACATGGGTTACTCTTATCCTCACTCAACAAAAAAGCGATGTTAATATAGACCAATAAAACCGCCAAAAGCCGGTAATATTACACAGCGGAGTTTCGGCAAAATAGCGGTGACTTCACCGATTGGCAATCACTGAAACAACGGGTGGGAATTGAGAGGGTAGACACTCCCCGGCAAGCGAGGAGTGTCTGATTACTGACAGGCAATGGTGCACAATGGGTAGGCGTCGCACATGTTCGACAGTAGGGTCGCCGCATATTGCCTTCGCTTGACTCAACTAGCGTGAAACCTTTTTACGGCCGTAAACCCCCCAGGTCACCACGACACACAGAATATAAAACACCAGGAAAATCTTCATCGCCCCAGCCGGTGAGCCAGTCAACGCCAGCGAAGTCCCAAACGCCTTGGGAATAAAGAACCCCCCTGCCGCACCAATCGCCGAGATAAAGCCCAACGCCGCAGCCGAATCGGTTACCGCCTCGCGCTGTGCCAACTCATCGCTTCCTCCTTCGGCTTTCACTCTGTCCACGGTGATTTTACGAAATATCACGGCGATCATCTGGAAGGTCGAGCCGCTGCCCAACCCGGCGGTGAGGAACAGCACCATAAACACGCCATAGAAGGCCATAAACGAGCCCTGATGATCGCTACCCGGCAAGGTCAGGAACAGCAAGGCGGCGAAAATAGCCATGACGATAAAGTTCAGCAGCGTCACACGAATACCGCCAAAGCGATCGGAAAGCGCCCCGCCCACGGGACGAGCCAGCGCCCCAAGGAACGGCCCGAAGAAGGCATAATGCAGGATCACCACGTCAGGAAACTGGGTTTTCGCCAGCATGGCAAAACCGGCAGAGAAACCAATAAAGGAACCAAAGGTCGCCAGATACAGCAGGCTCAAAACCCACAGGTGACCCCGTTTCAGTACCGGCAGCTGTTGGCGCAAAGAAGCCTTTGAGGCGGCCAAATCGTTCATACCGAACCAGGCCGCCAGCGTTGCCATCAGCAGGAAAGGCACCCAAATCCAGGCGGCGTTTTCCAACCACAGCTGGCTGCCGTCTGGCTGTGTCTGCCCAGTGCCGCCCAGGAAGCCGAACATGGCGAGCGAAATGGCTAACGGAGCCACCAGTTGCATTACGCTGACCCCCAGATTTCCCAGACCGCCGTTCAGCCCCAACGCGCCCCCCTGCTTCGCCTTCGGGAAGAAGAAGCTGATGTTCGCCATGCTGGAAGCAAAGTTGGCCCCAGCAAAACCACACAACAGCGCGATAATGATAAATACGTTGAATGAGGTGGTCGGATCCTGCACCGCATAGCCCAACCACAGGCAAGGTACCAGCAGGAAACAGGTGCTGATGGCCGTCCAACGGCGGCCACCAAACATCGGGATCACGAAGGAATACGGCACGCGCAGGATCGCGCCGGAAACCGAAGGCAATGCGGTCAACAGAAACAGCTGATCGGTGGTGAAGTTAAAACCCACTTTGTTCAGATTAACCGCCACGGCGCTGAACAGCATCCAGACGCAGAAGGCGAGCAACAGGCAGGGTATGGAGATCCACAGGTTGCGGCGGGCAATGCGGTGCCCGCTCTGCTGCCAGAATTCGCTGTTCTCAGGTTGCCAGTCCTGAATAACCGCACCCGTTTTTTTTGCTAAAGGCGTTGCAGATTGCGACATAATAACCTCAGAAACACGGTGATAACTGCGCACACCCTAGTTGATCCCCTCAAGCGGTAAAGTTGACGCAAATCAATGAGCAAGCAGGTAACTCATGGCGGAAAAACCTCATACATCCCTTAGTGAGTAGCCAATCCAGTCCAGCTAATCTATTGGTATTCAGCAGGTTATACCACAGTAGTGCTAATGGTTTGGCTATGGGTCAGACCACCGGAAACAAAGGGGTACTTCGTTAGGGGTATGGGGTTACGCCGGGGGATGAGGAAAAATGGCTGCTATTGACGTAATTTGGCGGCCGGATTTTCGGGTATCTACTCTCTGGTTTCTGCTGCTCTCTAGGGGACGCGTATTCGATGAAACGCTTGCTGGCTCCGCTTTCCATCGTTAACCAGGTTGCCCTGCTAATGCTACTGCTGGGGGTGCTGGGTATCGCCGGAATGAGTATTTCCGCCTGGATGTCGCAAAGCATTCAGGGCAATGCTCATGCCATCAACAAGGCGGGCTCCCTACGGATGCAGAGCTACCGTCTGCTGTCTCAGGTCCCTCTGGATGCCCGCAGTGACCTCCTGATGCAGGGATTGGATCAGGATGAAACCAGCCGCGATTTGCAGCTGGCGTTGGAGCGCGAAGGGCTAACCCCACAGTTGCTGACGCTGCGTGACTATTGGCTAAACCAGCTGCAACCGCGGCTGCGCCAAGCACAACGCCCCGCCGATGCGGCTCCCCAAGTGGCCCATTTTGTCAGCCTGCTGGACAAGCTGGTTTCCGATATCGATCATCAAACCGAACGGCGCTTGTTGATGGTGACGCTGGTTCAGGGGGGATTTATCGCCCTGACGCTGTTGCTGCTGGTCGGCACCATCTGTTATCTACGCCGCCGTTTGCTGCACCCTTGGCGTCAATTGGTGGCACTGGCGCTGGCGGTTGGCCGCGGTGATTTCAGCCACCGCTTTGCCCAACGTGGACATCAGGACGAGATGTCTTCCCTAGGCGCCGCGCTCAACACCATGTCCGACGAGCTTGCCACCATCTATGCCAGGCTGGAGCAACGTGTCGCAGAAAAAACCGCCGACCTGCAACAGAAAAATCAGGTGCTGGGTTTTCTGTATCGCACCAGCCGCCAGTTGCACACCAGCGAGCCGATCTGTAGCCGCCTGACGCCGATCCTCAACCAGTTGCAAACCTTGACGCCGCTACACAGCATCCAGGTACGGCTGTATGAAAACAACAGTCAGGAACAGTTTCTACAATTAAGCGGTAACCAGCCATTGAGGCCGGAGTATTGCCATAATCCGGTCTGCAGCGCCTGCTTGAGCGAACATCAGCCGCATAGTCAGGGCCATCCTTCTCTTAGCTGGAGCCTGAGTGACCAACTGGGCAATTATGGCATCGTCGTCGCTCAACATGCACCAGAACAACGGCTAAGCGATGAGCAATGTCAGTTGATGAATACCCTGATAGAGCAGTTGACCAGCGTATTGGCGATAGAACGCCAGGTTGACCACCAGCAGCAGTTGATGTTGATGGAAGAGCGTGCCGCGATTGCCCGCGAGTTACACGACTCCATCGCTCAGTCCCTCACCTGCTTGAAAATGCAGACCAGTTGCCTGCAAATGCAGGGGGGCGAACTCCCTCCAGCCAGCCTGGCGCTGGTGCAACAGATGCGTGAAGAGATCAGTACCGCCTATCGCCAGTTACGCGAGCTGTTAACCACCTTCCGCCTGCGCTTGACCGAGCCTGGCCTGCTGGCGGCACTACAGTCTACGGTACAAGAATTCAACCAGCGGCTGGGGATCACCATCGAACTGGATTATCAGTTAGGACCACGAAGCATACCGGCCTATCAGGCGATCCACCTGCTGCAGATCGCGCGTGAGGCATTGAGTAACATTCACCAACACGCGCAGGCCAGCCAGGTCGCGATTCGGGTGACCAACCTGCAGGGCGAAGTCACCCTGAGCGTCAGCGACAATGGCCGTGGTCTGCCAGATATCAGTGAACGGCCCGATCATTACGGCCTAATCATCATGCGCGATCGCGCCAAAAGCCTGCATGGCCAGTGCAAAATCTTGCCGTGCAGCGGCGGCGGCACCGAAGTACGGGTGACGTTCCGCCCGGATAACTCCGCTATCGAATAAGGAAATACTATGACGACCGAAGAAGCTGCCACCATACTGCTGATTGACGATCACCCCATGCTGCGTAACGGCGTCAAGCAGTTGATTAGCATGGATCCGCGGCTGCAAGTCATCGCCGAAGCCAGCAATGGCGAACAAGGGGTGGAACTGGCGGAGACGCACGATCCCGACCTGATCCTGTTGGATCTGAATATGCCCGGACTGAACGGCCTGGCAACCCTGGATCGCCTACGCCAAACCGCCCTTTCCGGCCGCGTGGTGGTGTTTAGCGTCTCCAACCATGAAGACGATGTAGTGAGCGCGCTGAAACGCGGTGCAGATGGCTATCTATTGAAAGATATGGAACCAGAGGAACTGCTCAAGGCGCTGCATCAGGCGGCGGCAGGGCAAATGGTACTGAGCGAAGCATTGACTCCAGTGCTGGCGGCCAGCCTGAGGGAAAACCGCCCGGCGGTAGAACGCGACATCCAGCAGTTAACCCCGCGCGAGCGCGACATCCTCAAGCTGATCGCGCAGGGGCTGCCAAACAAGCTGATCGCCCGTAAACTGATGATCACCGAGAGTACCGTCAAGGTGCACGTGAAACACCTGCTGAAGAAGATGAAACTGAAGTCCCGCGTAGAAGCCGCCGTTTGGGTGTTGGGTAATAAGAAGGATTAGTTACCCTCTGGGTGCAACGGCCCGGTAACCGCCGGGATTGCCGGTGGCTGCAGCGTTTGCGGCGGCGGTAACCCAGGCTCCCCTTCAATAGACAAGCTCAGAGGAGCAGTAACCTGTAGCGTGATCCAGTTCGAGGTAGCTTTCTGCTGCTTTTCATCCTCAAGGGTGACGGACAGTTGGTAGTGATTGCTGGCCCCTGGCGTCTCATCCCACGCGGGCACCGTCAAGGTCCACCCCTGCGGATCGTTGATATTCGCCGGTGGCGTCAGGCTGACTGCTTGAGTGTCCCCTTGCCAGTTGACCGCAGCGATCTTATTGGCCGCCTTGATTTCCAGCACCAGCGGCAGCGTTTCCCCTGGATTCAGGCTCCATGACGGCGTCGCCAGAAACACCTGCAACGTTTTGCTTTCACGGAACTCCAGCACCGGCACATTATTACGTTCAATGCTGTCATAGCGGCTACCGCGCAATGATTTGGCCTGTTCTACGTAGTACGGAGAAATCTGTTTGAGCAGCGGCACCCCAAGGCGGTAGGTCATGGCCAGCTCGACCTTGTCCTGGGTTTCGCCCACATTATCCAGTTTGTGCAAGGCTTTGACCGTGACCAACGGGACCGGCGTATAGTTGAGCCCCACCTGCATAGCGCTAGGATCGGTTTGTTTGTTGCCATTGCCTAGCAGATCGACACTGGCGCCGCGATACTGTTCAAAGCTGAGCGAGGCCCCAAGCTGGTGGTAAAACGGCAGATAACCTTGAGTGGTAATGTCGTAGCCACGCGCCGGACGGCCGAGAAAGACGGCATTATTTGCCTGTGGTGAAAATGATGATAGCGGATGGTAATAGTTGGCCGATAAGCGTAGATAGTCACCCCAGGCTTCTGCACCGATGCTGCCGCGGTTGCGCTGATTCTGGAAATCACTGTCGAGTACGGAGTTGTAGCCCAGCAGCCAATCCCCCACCACCCAGCGCTGCCCCAGACCAAAATTACCCTGTGATCCGTTAGCCTTTTGCAGATAACCCACCTGGCTGTAGGTCAACAAGCCATCCACGTCATAGAGCGGGCTGAACAACTGACCGCTGCTGCCGGTAAAATCCCCTTCAGGGGTGACCGCAAGCGACAGTTTAGCGGTGCCAAGTGGCGAAAGCAGTTCCTCGGTCTCCTGCTGTAAGACCGAACTGGCCTGGTTGGTCAGGTAATCTTTGGTATCGGCGCGCGCCCGCTCGCTGGATATCTGGTTAAGATTCTGCTCTGCCAGCTTTTTCGCCCGCGTAGCCCACTCTTTTTCTTTTTCGGCATCGTTGACGCCAGCGCTGCCCAGATCCGGCAGTTCTTGCGCCGGGGATGCTTGCGCCTTGACCTCACTGACCACAGCCGCAGGCTTTTCTACCGGGGTCACGGCCGCAGGCACTTTAGCCGCGATATCAGCCGCATTTGCCACCGCCGGTGGGGCAATAACCTGGGCCTCTGCAGGGGGTGCTACTGTCTGTGCTTCTGCTACCGCAGCCGGTGGCGGTACCGTCTGGGTTTCTGCTGCAGGCGCCGGTGGTACTACCGTCTGGGTTTCTACTGTTGCTGTCGGTGGCGCTTTAGCCAGATCGTCAATCACGCTCGTCCCAGCCGAGGGTACTTCCACCGTAACCTCAGCTTCACTTTTTACTGCAGCGGGTGCCTCAGCCTGGGCATCAGCCACGCCAGCCACTGCCGGGGGAGCTTCCGCCTGGGCGTTAAACATTATCACCGGTAGAGCTAATAACCCGAGTAAGCGCGTGCTGGATAACAACTGTGACATCTTTTGCTGAATAACCTTGGTCATAACCACGTTTGCCCTTCGTCTTCCTTGCCGCATGGCAAACTTACCTCGTTGACACTACCGTTCCGGCAGGAAGAAAAAACCTGCCGCACAGCATAATGCAACCTGAAGCCATAGGGTAAGCGATCGGCAAAAAGAAGCCATCGGAAAAACCTGTAATCGGGGATCTCAACCAAGGGTATTACCAGCGATAAAAAAGACGTCCGAACAGCACATTCCACCATTGGGGCAAACGTGCTGCACGGACGCCTGTTGAAATTCGTCGCGGATAGTCAACGTTTCCGCGTTAAAGGTAAAGCAGCTTGTATGCCACTTTGCCAAGCTACAGATTTTAGAGTGTTATTGCCGTGCAATCTGTAATCCACCCCTCACTATTGCACAGTGATATGGCGCGCTTTGCACCATTCCAGCGCATTACAACTTCAGATCTGATAGTCGATAACCTGTTCCAACTGATCGGAGAACACTTTCTCTTTAATGTCCGTGAGCGACAAGGTGGGATTACATAGCTGGATAAACTGCCAGGTATAGTTACGTTGTAACTGACCGCGCTTCAGCCCCAACCAGACGGTATTAGGCTCAAACAAATGTTCGGCATTGAGGCTCACCAACCCACGATCGCGCTCTTTTTCAAACGACATATCCGCCAGAATGCCTACACCCAGCCCCAACTCAACATAGGTTTTGATGACGTCAGAATCCTGGGCGCTTAGCGCGATATCCGGCGTCAGCCCTGCGGCTTTGAATGCCGCATCCAGCCGTGAGCGCCCGGTGATCCCCTGGCGATAGGTAATCAACGGCAACGCACTGAGCATTTCCAACGTAACCAGCGGTTGGCGTGTCAATTCGTGGCCTTCCGGAACCAGGATTGCATGGTTCCAGCGGTAATAGGGAAAAGCAGCCAATGACTCTTCGCTCATCAGGCGTTCACTGGCGATGCCGATATCCGCTTCGCCGCAGGCCAGCATGGCGGCAATCTCCTCCGGGCTCCCCTGATTAAGCACCACGCGCACCTGCGGATACAGCGCCCGAAACTCCTTAATCACCCCCGGTAGGCTGTAGCGGGCCTGGGTATGGGTGGTGGCAATATGGAGTTGGCCCGCGTCTTTACTGCTGAACACATCGGCCAGACGGCGGATATTATTGGCATCATTGAGGATGCGTTCCGCGACCACCAACAGCTCTTTGCCCGGTTCGGTCATGCCTAATAACCGTTTGCCACGGCGGATAAATATCTCAATCCCCAGTTCCTCTTCCAGCTCGCGAATATGACGGCTAACCCCAGACTGTGAGGTAAATAACGCATTCGCGACGTCAGTCAGGTTGTAGTTGCAACGCGCTGACTCACGGATAATTTTTAATTGCTGAAAATTCATTCCGTCCTCTTCTCTCCCCAAAACCGTTAACAATATTGATACGGAGTCTGGGCAAACAGAACAAATAAGGAATAGTCTTTACTTATAGCTTTTAATGCTAAGTGCATTTTTTATCATTAAAAATTCACCACCGCTTTTCTTTAGATTTTAAATGGCTTTAAAATTAATGAGATAAATAACCACCTTGATATTGTGGCTAAATGATTTATGCAGCAAAAAGTTATTACCTAGAGGGATAAGATATATCAACGCGAAGGTTGTTGAAGCATTTGGGGGGGCGCAATACCACGCCCCGACGGTAACTGAAGGTTAGGCCGTGGCTTCGCCACCTATTGGCCCCGAGGTGTTCTGTTGCAGCCACTGGCGGACATAGCCGACCAGATCGCCGATGCAGTCATCCTTCATGCCGTGATTTTTCAGCTCGTTGTCCAAGGCAAACAGATACTGCGCATTGGTGCCCAACGGGCCGCTGGCGCTGGCGATCAGCGGAGCGATCACCTGATGGCTGGTATCCGCTTCAAATAGCGGATGCTGCGGGTTCATCACAAACACCAAGGCGGTGACGATGCTGCCGTCTTCCAGCGTCAGGTCACACCAGGTTGGCAGATAGCAACCGGTGATCATCTCACGCTTCCACAGGAGCTCCAGCTCTTCACGTAGCTTATCTTCCGGCAGGCGGAAGGCCAGACCGGTGGTTTGCCCCCCTTCCTGTAGAGCAAGCATGCGCCCTGGCTGATGCAGCGTGCCCCGTCCGGCGGTCAAACGCAGGCAAAATGCCCGATGCCAGCCTTGCAGCGTCGCCGGGCGCACCTCTTCGGATTCAAATACTGGGTTCCACATCAGTGAACCATAGCCGAAAACCCATACTGGGCTATTATCCGGCCGCCTGGAGAGTGTACATGTCAGTGAGGCCGAGCGCTGTTCCGGCGTCAGCAACAGCGACTCTTCGATCGTGCCGAATGCCGTTTTGCAGTCTGCTTTTTGCAGAAAATCTCGAGTTAACACCTAATACAACCTCCTGGGAATAGGATTGCCCTAAACCCTTCGCCACTGTGTATGCAATTTCTTTTTTGGGATTCGGGGCGTATTTATTTCCACCGCCCCGATGCATTAATGACCATATTCTTTTCTGACCCTTCAATCAAGTTTCCAGGCATATTTAATGTGAAAAAGTATTTGTACCCAGAAGCAATAATAATTATAGACGTAAAACTTTACTCTTCCCCTGCGTTTTGTTAACAGAGCTCAGCGTTTTAACCGTAAAAAAATACAATCCGGGCGGATCACGCCGCTTGGCCTGATGTGCCACGCCAATCAGCAAACAATTCTCATTATCAAATGGCATGATATACTGCCTGCAGAATGATAAAGGAGAACCCCGTGACAACCGAAACCCCTCGCAGCCGCGCACCCTATTTGATCGAAGTTGCCCGTTTACGCGACATCACGCCGCACCTGCGCCGTATCACCTTCAGCGCGCCAGACCTGCGTTTTTACCCTGCTGAAGCCGCCGCCGCACATATCAAGGTGTTCTTACCGCTCGTAGGCCAAACCCAGCCAGACCTGCCCACGCTCACCGAGAAGGGCCCGGTGTGGGCCGCCGATGCCGTGCGCCCGCTAATTCGCACCTACTCTATTCGAGCCGTCCGCCCGCAACAGGGTGAAATTGATATTGAGTTTGCCCTGCACGACCATAGCGGGCCAGCGGTGAACTTTGCACGCCAGGCCAAGCCGGGGGATAAAATTGGTATCAGCAACCCTGGCGGCCCCAAACCAATGTTGCCAGCGGCCGACTTCTACTGCCTGGCTGGCGATCCTTCTTCATTACCGGCCATCGCCGCACTGCTGGAAAACTTGCCAGCACATAGCGAAGGCCACGCGTTTATCCGCGTCGATACCCCTGCGGACGTTATCGATCTGCAAAAACCTGCCGGTGTAGAACTAAGCTGGATCATTGGCGGCACGGAGAAAACGGCCGATCTCATCACGCAATTCTGCGCCTTGCCACTGTCGCAAAGCGGCACCCAGTACTGGCTGGCAGGTGAGGACCGCCTGGTGGTCGAACTGCGTCGTTACCTGCGCCGGGAGCGCCAATGTGAGCGTAATCAGCTTTATGCCGTACCTTACTGGCGTGAAGGGCTAAATGAAGAGGGTTACCACCAGAAAAGGCACGATATCATGGATAACATTGACTCCTGAACGCCATTATCTGCCTTATTTACCGTGAAAAATGCCAGTTAAAACCCTTTTATAGGCGTTTAACATAGAACACCTGGATTTTTACGTAAAAGTAAGTAAAAAAAACCGCATCGTATGCGGTTTTTTTGTTACTCTTATCACATAAAGCAAAGTTTTGCTTTCTAAAAACCAAACACAACATCACATTATTACTCGGCGTCATGCGCAGAGTGTATCCTATTATTATTAACAACTTTCTGGATACGCTGACCCTATCTGCAGGTGAACAGCGATGACGGGCCACGCAGTTTGAGAAGGAGATGTACCGTAATGAAGTCGCACAACGATCCTGGCCGATCCAAATCTCGCCACACAGAGTATTCCCTGATTTTCCCTATCGCCGCGTTGGTTGTGCTCAACCTGTGGAGCGGTACCAGCAGTTTCCCACTGATTGTGGCCATCAACATTATTGCCCTGGTCGGTATCCTCAGCAGTGCTTTCAGCGTGGTACGCCATGCAGACGTCCTGGCCCACCGCTTGGGTGAACCCTACGGCTCGCTGATCCTCAGCCTGTCGGTAGTGATCCTGGAAGTGAGCCTGATTTCGGCACTGATGGCAACCGGCGACGCGGCCCCGGCCCTGATGCGCGACACACTGTATTCAATCATCATGATTGTGACAGCCGGATTGGTTGGGGTTGCCCTGCTGCTCGGCGGGCGCAAGTTTGCTACCCAGTACGTTAACCTTGGCGGTATCAAACAATACCTGATGGCGATCCTCCCACTGGCGGTGATCGTGCTGGTGTTGCCAAGCGCCTTGCCTGGGGGCAACTTCAGCGTGGGCCAGTCACTGCTGGTTGCGGCCATCTCGGCGGCAATGTACGGCGTGTTCCTGCTGATCCAGACCAAAACCCACCAGAGCCTGTTTGTTTATGAACACGAAGATGACGATGGCGACCCGCACCACGGTAAACCCTCGTCGCACAGCAGCCTGTGGCATGCCGCCTGGTTGATCGTGCACCTGGTCGCGGTCATTGCCGTAACCAAATTCAACGCCAACCCGCTTGAAGGCTTGCTTACCAAGCTGAACGCACCAACCCAGTTCACCGGTTTCCTGGTTGCGTTGCTGATCCTGTCCCCGGAAGGGTTGGGTGCTCTGCGCGCGGTTTTGAACAATCAGGTGCAGCGCGCCATGAACCTGTTCTTCGGCTCGGTGCTGGCGACCATTTCACTGACGGTGCCAGCGGTAACGATTATTGCCACCCTGACTGGCCAGACGCTAATCTTCGGCCTGCAAGCACCGCATATGGTAGTGATGCTGACGGTGTTGATCTTGTGCCATATCTCGTTCTCTACCGGCAGAACCAACGTGTTAAACGGCACCGCGCACCTGGCGCTGTTTGCCGCTTATATGATGACGATATTTGCCTGATAGCGGGTGGTTACAAAACATCAACGGGGCGCATTATTTGCGCCCCGTTCTATTTATAGTGCAAAGAAAATCAGTGCTGCAATCCCGCCAAACAGCAGCCATTTGATAATGTAATAGCCCGTCTTGTTCCAGGCTTTTAATCGCTTGCCAACCTTACGCACGGCATAGATATATTTGAATAGCCGATTGACGCCGCCGGTACGATCGCCCTCTTCATTCGGTGCCGTCGCAGCACTCATCAAATTACGCCCCAACCAGTGATTCACCGCCTGCGCCCAACGGTAACGCATCGGCCGCTCGATGTCGCAAAATAGGATCAGGCGGTTTTCCCCGCTCTGGTTTTCGGCATAGTGCAGATAGGTTTCATCGAACATCACCCCTTCACCATCGCGCCAACTGTAGCGTTCGCCATCCACTTCGATAAAGCAGCGGTCGTCATTCGGGGTGATCAACCCCAGGTGATAACGCAACGAACCGGCATAAGGGTCGCGGTGGCGTGGCAAGCGGCTGCCATGGGGTAATTCGGCAAACATCGCGGCCTTCACCGAAGGCAGGCTACGCAACAGCGCAGTGGTTTGCGGGCATAACGCCATTGCCGAAGGATGGTTATCCTCATACCACTTCAGGTAAAAGCGCTTCCAGCCGGTTTTGAAGAAGGAGTTGAATCCGGCGTCGTTAAATTTATCCGACGCCTTGATTTGCTGGATCTCCATCAGTTGCTGCCCTTCTTCCCGAATGGTCTGCCAGTTGTCACGCAGGATAATGAGATCGGGAAACTGCTCCGGTTGCAGGTAAGGCGTGGTCGGCACCCGTGAGAACAGGTACATAAACACGTTCAGCGGTGCGGTAAAGGTGGAATGGTCGGAAAGCTGACGCCAAAAGGGATAGCGAACACGGCCACGATAATGAATGTAAATAACGCACAAAATCAATAAGATAAGAATGATATATTTCATGATAACTTCAGAGCCCCAAAATACGACCATCAGCATGCAAGCACAGCACACAACCCAACGATTCCCATAGCTCCGTTAAGATCGGTTTAACGGCCGCAAGACACCAATAATTAACGCTATTGAAACCAAAATTCTATACAAAAAACCGCAAAAATTTACACAAAGCTTAAACGAGAATGGGATTTACGCTAGGGAAAAATGGAGATCGACGTCTTGCTCTGGTCATCGAGACCGCCCCCACTCACAGGGTCGAGGGATCCCCAGAAAAATTGAGACGAGAAGCTGGCGATTCTTCCCCTTAAATTTCGGTTTATCTATTGTTAGCGCCGTTTTCTCAAACTCAAGCTACCAGATAAACCATCAATAAGACCTCGCCTCATCCCGTTTTCATTGTTTTTTAATCATCCTCCCCTTCATCAGGTAAATAAGGAAGATAATCATAATCAGGCCAGACATGGCATTAACAACCCACCACCCACGTTCATTAATCATAAACATACCAACAGAGAAAGAAGCAACGAGATTACATAAATACGTCATTGATGAATTTAGTCCCTGTACCTTATGCTTTACTTCCGGTAGCGAGCATCTATTAATTAAAAATGTGCCACCGCTGAACATAAAACTCCAGCCAATACCAACGGCAATCAGCGAAATCAAGTAACCCATTGACGCATCAAGACAGAGTGCAACCAAAACACCCACCAGAAATAACAAAGCCCCTAACGCAATTAAATTAAACGTGCTTAACTTACTCAAAATAAACGGCAATAGTAATGCCGGTGCATACATGGCAAAAAAATGCCACTGTAAAACAACAGCACTTTGATTTATATCAAAATGAGCGTGATGCATGGCTAACGGTGCAGAGTTCATTAATAATGTCATTACAGCGAAACCTAACGCACAACTTAGCGTCCCAATGATAAAATCATTAGATCTAATCGTATGACGATAGAGATTACTCCCTGTATCAGAGTCGCTTGAGCTCTTTCCTTTAACAACCATCTCTGATTTTGGCAAAATTATAAACATTTGCGTCAGCAGCGTTAATACAAATACGGAAGCTGATATTAAAAACGTTCCAAGAAAAACATGATTACTAAACTGGTATGCACCTTGAGTTGCAAGAAATGGCCCTAACACGCCCCCAAGTATGCCGCCACCAATGATAAACGAAGTGCATCGTTTTTTCATACTTTCACTGTCAAATACTTCAGCAGCCGCAAACCGGTAATATTGATTAAATACTGTCGCTCCGCCAATAATGAATGTAGAAAATACAAACAACGCGAAGGAGTGATAAAAAATAGCCGCTATAGCTAATATACTCCCAGCCAACCCAATTAAACTACCAATAGCAAATGCGGTTCTTCTCCCATACCTGCTCATTAAGAATGACGCATAGTAGACCATTAGCGCAGCCCCCAGAACAGTAGCAGTCACCGGTAGCGTTGTTAAATAGCTTACGGGCGACAGCATATTACCAGCCAATGTAGAGGTTAGCGTCAGCAGCGAAATTATAGAACCAGTAAGCCCCTGTCCCAAAAAAAGCGCGGTCAATGTGATATATTCCTTATTCATAACAACCTCCTCCCGTTAGATTACTCATAAAATAACTTTGACCTTAACACAGACAAGTAAACCTCTTTAGTATCATTACTGTAAAAAAAAGGTTGCCCTCTAAACCTTAGCCAATCAAAGGCACTTTCTTGTGATAGGTAAACTTTTTTCACACCAGCTAATTGCAAAATCTCAAACTTTGTCCTGAATGAAATCGTGCCATCTGAAATAACTGCACAAACATGTTGTGATAATTTATTTCCTGCTACTCTCCCGTGAGTATAAATTGCTGGAATATCTCGCCTATCTTTTTTATCATGAACAGTAAGCCTTATGGCATCGCTATGCGTCTCACTTTTAGAAGTATTATCAATATCAGCATCCATTAAATGAATTGCAATATATTTCCTCGCTGATTGATAGGTAACTTCATAGAAAAAATCAATTGTATCGTCAAAAAGTTCCATATCAACAATTTCTTTTAGCCAATAATTATGTGAATCTCGATTAAGAATGCACACAATCGCCATCATAATTAGCTTATCTAAATTTCCGCTATTTCTTACATATTTAGTAGTTGTTGCTGGCAAAGGAATACCGTGAGGAGAAAAATCATTAGCAGAGAGTATTGCGAACCAGTCAACATTTAATAGTACTGTCTTAAAAAACTTATCCACTTGCTCCTGCCCTACCGCAGCACAAGCTTCATCTAATTCTTTTTTATCTATATGATTAGAACTTCTGTATGGGGAAAAGTATATCCTTGCCTGGTCATTAGCAAAAAAATCAGCAATTATCTGCCTCTGATTATCATACTGCTCTACCTTTTCCTGACTGGTAAAAAGAGCCGGATAAAATCGACCACCACCAGTTAAAACGGTTAGCGTGACTGGTTTCTGACTTATAAGATAAATACAATTCATGATAACTTGTAACGTCATGATAGCATAACACTCTGAAAAATCAGAAAAATACCCATCGGTTTTTAACCCACCACAAGAGCGCTTAGCTTGTCCCCAACCAATTAAAAAATTGAGCTCATCTTTATTTAAAGATGCATATGTTTTTTCTTGCAGAATATAAGTATCAATATTCCCTGCATTTTTTGATATATTATGTTCGCGAAATAATTCGGTAATTAGTGCTGCTTGCAACCATTGTTTATCGTCCAACTTGGCATACATTATATCATGTTCCAACCCTTCAATATTTCCTTTTAGTTTTTTCACAATTCGTTTTGACTCCTTATCTATATTCTCACTAAAATCACTCATTAAAACGTTGAATTCATCTCTGCTAAGAACCTCATCGTTTAGCTCTACATTAACTATCTCTGGATTCCAATTTTTGGTTATTTGATAGGGTAAGTCCGTTTCACTAACGAATGTTCTACTATTAATATAATCGATCATTTTTAGCCTCTGATTTATTTTGATGTGTAATAAATAGGTTGATTTATAAGGCTCATTTCACGTAACGGGTTAAACTCATTGCCATTCTCCACAGTTCTGGCTATATATGTTTTAACTTCATTATCAGACTCACGCTCTATCCTATATTTGTAATCAATTACCATATTACCGTTAACATCACCAAGCCCACCAACAGTATGTTGCGCTGTTTTTGAAAAATCTTTTGCGGTGGTTGTGATGAAATTAAACTCACATTTCTTCCCATGAATAGTTAATTTTATAGCTGTCGGTGTTTTTTGGTATATTGTGTTTAATTTTCTGTCTGTTAAAGAAATAGCTACATATTTTTTTGCTGCTTCCCATGCTTCAACGCTCATTTGTTTAACTATTTCAGCAGAACGGAATGCCTGATCACCAACTAATTGCCGAGAAAATAAATGTGATTTTTTTACTTTGCCAATTGAATACTCTAGAGAGGCGATAAATGAAATATAGAAGTTCTGAACTTCACGGTTAGAAAAAATATCTTTATAATCTAAGCATGAAAATAATGAGCGATAATTAACCGAAGTGATTATAGACCAAAATGTGTAAGCAAGTTGGTCACCCATTTCATGACCTTTCATTGCGTTCATTGAACCTGACAAGTCATTATGGAAGAACATGCTGTCATAGGTTATAGAAATGGTTTTATACATATCTGCATATATACTCTCCCGACGTTCTATCCAGTTTGAATCATTACCCTCACAAACCCAACTTTCATAATCCACTAATTTTACACAATCCCCAATACCCAACGCATCAATCCAATATTGTAATGCTGATTGATACGCTGTAGTGATATCTAGCGGTGTTTGGCAGGCTCTATTGTATTTATTACCATCTGCAAGAATGATGAGTTCGCAGTTATATCCAGATACATTTATGAGCGTTTTTACCAGCTTTGCACACCTTAACAACGTATTTATTTCACCAAGATCAGGATAAAACCCTTTGTTTTTTATAGGTGAAATAGGTTTTCTTGATAGTAATGGTATGACCAGCATTATTTTATTGTAATTTTTAATAGATGAACGAATTAAATTAGCTGTATCAATCCTATTAACATACTTTTCATTATTTTTAAAGAAATAACTATCAAATAAAGTTTCTGTGGCATATTCATTCGCGGTTAATCTGGTCACTCCATATACCGAAGCTTTATTACGTATCCTCCTCAGTAATGCAGTTTGCCTCTTAGAAATAGTCGTGTTTAATTTACTCAGTAATTTTGGTAATATTCCATTCAGAAAATAATCTGGCTCAATTAATTCAAAGTTTTTCCCATAGCCGCTATCTGTATCTAACTTATGTCTTATCGACTTAGTTAATCCAATCAGTCGATGTGAACTCGATATTTGTGTTCTTTTTTGCTCCGTATTTAGTTTCATCGCCATTCCTTATCAGCTCGTTTCAACCTTATTTTTAAACCTCTTACCAACAAGGTTTACTGTAAAGCAATAACTCACATAAAATTAACAATTAGTGCCTATAATTTAACCACATTTGTGATATTGATCAAATTATGATCAATTGGCAACAAGGGGAAATGTCATAAAACAGGTACAGCAAACGTTGTTGCTGGTGTATGTACCCAGTAGTCGTACCCCACCATCCGGGTTGGGGATTTCGACCTTACGTATGGCCTGCGGTACGTAGTTCCTTTGCAATAACACCGCTTTGACACTTGCCCTTGTTGCTTCAACCAGCCTTTGACCATCACCGTCAACGAACAGCGCCCGTCAAGGCGCACAACAAGAGCGGCAAGTAGAGCGCTTCGGTCTGGAACCGGTGATAGTGGGCGTGGATGCGGGTTACTTCACTGCGGCGGAGTGTCATCTGACACAAGAAAAGAAGAACCCCACCTAAACAGTGGGGTTAGTTAGCAATCTGAAGGCCACCGAAGTGGCCTTTGGAAAACTATCAGACAAATTAATCGTAAGCATTAAGCGTGCGTTGGCACAAGGCAGAGCGCACACAGTCCTGTTTGTCGAAACGAATGATGCCGACCATCTCGTCCTCTTCGAAGCGCTCCAGCGCGTCGCTAAGGCCGGATTTCACACCGCGTGGCAAATCGCACTGGGTAATATCGCCGTTCACGATCACCGTGACGTTCTCACCCAGGCGGGTCAAAAACATCTTCATCTGGCTGGCCGTCACGTTCTGGGCCTCGTCCAGGATGACTACCGCATTTTCGAAGGTACGCCCGCGCATATAGGCGAAAGGCGCGATCTCTACCTTGCCAATTTCCGGGCGCAGGCAGTATTGCAAGAACGACGATCCTAAACGGCGTAGCAGAATGTCATACACCGGCCGGAAATAAGGGGCGAACTTCTCAGAGATATCCCCCGGCAAAAAGCCGAGATCTTCATCCGCCTGCAGAACCGGACGAGTGACGATAATCCGATCCACCTCTTTATGTATCAGGGCTTCAGCTGCCTTGGCTGCACTGATGAAGGTTTTACCGCAACCAGCCTCACCAGTGGCAAATATCAACAGCTTGTTTTCTATGGCTGATAAGTAATGACCTTGAGCTTCGGTTCTAGCCTCGATGGTAGAAGTATCCCGGCTGTCACGAGCCATGCCGATAGATTCCACACCACCCATTTGTACCAGCGAGGTCACGCTTTCTTCTTCACGCTGGCGATGACTACGTGCGTCACGACGAATGACGCGTTTGGCTTCACGACGTGCTTTGATCACTGCTTTCTGTCTTCCCATAGTGGCACCTTACAGTTTGTTTCACCTACCGCAGGGCAGCAAACACCGAGCGATTATGTTACACACGTATTAGGTTGTGGCCCCCTTTAAAGCCATAGAATGACGTGAACACCTAGCCGCCAAAAGGCGCGGCTCTTTTTCACAGAACAACGAGGTTGGTACAAAACAGGAGTGTGTGTCAGCCGGATTAATACGAAAGGAAAGCCAAGCGTCGGTCAGAAATTGAGAGTCGTAGAGAGAGCCCTCGTTACAACGAGAAATCAGGGAAGGTATGTTATTTGTTGTTTGTAGCCCAACCAAGGACTTTACCATTAGCGATCCCCGCAGTGATATTTACAGCACTAAGCTGTGCACCGTGTGAAAACTACCGCCAGATGATTACAGTATAATGACATTCAACCGCGCCGCGTTGCTAAAATGTAAAAAAATTTAATATTTTTTGTTTTAACCCGCTGCAACACCACTATATCAAAGCGAAAACGACTTGGCATCAAATTATTTTATTGTTAAATATCAATGTATTGCCATTAATCCCGGCGAATGACATTTAGGTTTCCGGATTAAAAATTGAGCATATAAAAAAGCGCAACCTTTGCGCTGCGCTTCTCTGTTATGATGAAAAACTTAGCTGTTCAAGCCTGCAGCAAGCCGCTGGCCAAATAATCGCCACTCGTCTTGACGCCCGGTAACACAAAGAAGTAACCACCACCGATAGGCTTGACGTATTCCTCCAGCGCTTCACCGTCCAATCGTTTCTGCACCGTCAGGAAACCCTGTTCCAAGTCTGCCTGGTAACAGACAAACAGCAGGCCCATCTCCAGTTGTCCCGAATTGGAAACGCCCAACGAATAACTGTAGCCACGGCGCAGCATCAGGCTGCTCTGGGTTTGTGGTGTGCGCGGGTTGGCCAGCCGAATATGGGCATCCATGCGGATCAGCTTACCTTCCGGGTCTTTGGCATAGTCCGGTTCATCATGTTCGTGCTTCATCCCCAACGGCGCACCACTGTGTTTTTCGCGGCCAAAGATGGTTTGCTGCTCCTGCAACGGCGTCCGATCCCAAAATTCGACGTGGAAACGAATAATACGCGCAGCCTGATAGCTACCGCCAACGGCCCAGGCAGGTTCCCCCGCCTTATTACCGACCCACACCACCTGATCCATCAACGGCTTATCGCTGGTTTTTGGGTTGGCGGTACCATCTTTGAAGCCCAGCAGGTTAATCGGCGTCTCTTTGCCCCGGCTTCGGGCCGAGTGAGCCGAGATAAAACCTTCCCGCTTCCAGCGCACGCTGAGCAAGTCTGGCGAATGCTTGATGATATCGCGCAGCGCGTGGATCACCGTTTCATTGGTATTGGCACAGATTTGCAGCAGCAGGTCACCATGACACAGGGCAGCATCAAGTGAGTCGTTGGGAAAACGCGTCATGGTTTGCAGGTGCAGCGGTTTCTGCGCCTGTAAGCCAAAGCGCTCATCAAACAGCGAGGTGCCAACGGAAACGGTGATGGTCAGGTTATCGGGGTAGATCTCCGGCCCCATAATGCCCGAATCCAACGGTGGCAGCTTGGGATCGACCTCCGGTGCCTTACCGCCGCTGGTGAGGAACGCGATACGGCTGGTCAACAGGCGAAATAGCCGTTCAAGATCCTGCCTGTTGGTCGCCAACACGTCGAAAGCCACCAGCATCATGGCCGCTTGCTGCGGCGTCAAAATACCGGCTTGGTGCTGGCCGTAGAACGGTTGTTTTTGCCAGCGTTCGTCCTGCGAGGTAGCCAGTGGCTCTTCTGCTGCCCGCGCCAGGGATGGCCCCGCCAACGCCAGAGCACCGCCCATCATGCCCAAACCCTGCAACAACCGCCTACGCGAAGGCGAAGCGGCCTGCTCATCTTGAGGAAACGGCCCGTTATGCGGGCCGGTCTTGTTGTTCATCATGCTCAGCCTTAATCCAGACCCAGCACGCCACGCAGCTGTGACAGGTCTTCTGCCAGCGTAGTGATCGGCCCTTTCATCGCATTACGATCCGCGGTGGTCAGCTTCTCGTAAGACTCATAACCCTCTGCGGTCTCGTATTTAGCCAGGATGGTATCGACGGTTTTAAAGTTGGCGTCGATCTTGGCCAGCAGTGGCTGGTTGGCCTTTTCTAATAGCGGACGCAACAGGTTGACAATCTTCTGGGCGCCATCAACGTTGGCCTGGAAATCCCACAGGTCGGTACGGCTGTAGCGATCCTCTTCACCGCTGATCTTGCTGGCCGCCACTTCTTCAATCAGGCCGGCAGCACCGCCCACCACTTTGCTTGGCGGGAAGGTCAGTTCACCGATGCGTTTTTGCAATTCCAGCGTGTCTTTATACAGATCATCGGCATACTCATTCATGCCCTTGGTGGTGTTATCGGCAAACAGCGCTTTCTCCAGACGGTGGAAGCCGGTGAATTTCGGATCTTCGGCTTTTTTCTCATAGTCGTCTTCACGGGCGTCGATGCTGCCGTCCAGATCGGAGAACAGCTCGGCAATCGGTTCGATACGCTCGTAGTGCTGACGGGTTGGCGCATAAAGCTTGCGGGCCTGGGCCACATCACCGGCTTTGATCGCATCGGTGAACAGCTTGGTCTGCTTGACCAGCCCTTCAACTTCCTTGGTGACATAGACTTTATATTCGGCAATCGGGCCAACCAGATCCATCACATTCGGTTTGCCATCAGCTACCGCACCCGCAGCCGTGACGACAAGCTTGCCTTTCGGGTTGCTCAGCAGCCCACAGGTCATGTCGTATTCACCCGGCTCGAGGTTTGCCGTCATTTTCTGGGTGAAACCTGGCGCGATATTTTCACGCTCTTCCACCACCATCACGCCTTTGAGGATTTCCCACTCCAGGTTCTTCTGGCTGGTGTTATGCACCACAAACTGGGTTTTACCGGCGGGCAGGGTCAACTGCATCGGCTCACACTGTTTGTCGTTTACGGTCACCAAAACTCGAGGGATATCCGCCGCCAGCGCGTTGAGGCTCAGCGCGAAAGCAGGAACGGCCAGTAATGCGGCATACAATGCCTTGCGGCGAAATAACGGAGTAGACATACGGGATTCCCTAGTAAATTAGTGATGTGTCTTGCGTTGCGCCGGGATCGCAGAGGATTCCGTACGCTGCGGCAGGAAAAAGAAAATCAGAGCAGGGATCAGATACAGGAAATAGACCGCCACTTCGCTGACCGATGGCGCTTCCTGATAGCCGAACACTCCCTCTAACAGGGTGCCCAGCAGTGAATGCGTGGATAGCTGGTTGCTGAGGTCGAACGCGATGTCCTGGAAGTGGTTCCACAGTCCAGCCTCGTGGAAGGCACGGATCGCCCCGGCGGCCAGGCCCGCAGCCACGAACAGAATAAACAGGCTGGTCCATTTGAAGAACTTGGCCAGGTGCAGTTTGATACCGCCCCAATAGATCAGCATGCCCACCACGATGGCGCACGCCAGCCCGAGCATCGCACCGATGGGCGCGGCAATGCCCACATCCTGCTGAAACGAAGCCAACAGAAAGAACACCGACTCCAGCCCCTCACGGGCAACGGCAAAAAACACCATCGCCACCAACGCCCACCCTTGCCTTTTACTCGAGTTGAGGGCGTTATCGATCGCCCCTTCAAGATGCACCTTCACCGAGCGGGAAACCTTGCGCATCCAGAACACCATATAGGTCAGGATGCACACCGCCACCACCGCTACCAGCCCTTCGAACAGCTCTTGCTGTTTTTGCGGAAACTCGCTGGTGGTTTCATTGATGAAGATACCTAGCGCCAGGCACAGAGCAACGGCGACGATTACCCCAATCCATACCACACCAAGCCATTGACCGCGTTGAGTCCGCTTCAGATAGCTGGCGATCAAACTGACGATCAGCGCAGCCTCCAGCCCCTCACGGAACATGATAAGGAAAGGAACAAACATAGAATATTAACCCCTGAAAAGGCGTTTGTAGTCAGCCGCTGGCGCTGAGTAACCAGGCTGCGGCAATGTAAAGAAAAGTAAACCAGAACGATAGTGATTATCATTCTACTGAAAAGAAAAACAAGAGGCGGAAGTGTGATTTTTATTAATCAAATGTCGCTAGTTGTTACAGCTTGATGAGAGTCGTGAGGAGGGAAGCAGATCTCTCCCCGATTGCCGGGGAGAGATTAAGGCGGATTTAGACCGTTTTGAACTCGGCTTCTGCCAGATCAAAACGTTTGGTGATAGTTGCCGAAGGCTGGCGGCCCATCAGGCTAACCACCACGATGGCGATACAGCCAAACACAAAGCCTGGAATGATTTCATACAGATCCAGCCAGGCGTACTGCTTCCAGACGATCACGGTGATCGCCCCAACCAGCATACCGGCCAGTGCGCCGTTACGGGTCATACGCGACCACAGTACCGAGATCAGCACCACCGGGCCAAATGCGGCACCAAAACCGGCCCAGGCATAGCTTACCAGACCCAGCACGCGGTTCTCCGGGTTAGCCGCCAGGGCAATCGCCACCAGCGCTACCACCAGCACCATCGCACGCCCTACCCACACCAGCTCACGCTGGCTGGCCCCTTTGCGCAAGAAGGCTTTGTACAGGTCTTCGGTGATCGCACTCGAACAAACCAGCAGCTGACAGCTCAAGGTGCTCATTACCGCCGCCAGAATGGCCGACAGCAGGATCCCGGCAATCCATGGGTTAAACAGCAACATGGCCAGTTCGATAAACACCCGCTCGCCGTTTTGCGTCACATTGCCCGCTTGATCCGGGTTATTGGCAAAGTAAGCAATGCCGAAGAAGCCAACCGCAATGGTCCCCGCCAGGCAGAGGATCATCCAGGTCATACTGATGCGGCGAGCGCTACGGATGGTGCGGTGGGAGTCCGCCGCCATAAAGCGCGCCAGAATATGCGGCTGCCCAAAGTAGCCCAGACCCCAGCCCAGCAACGACAGGATCGCTACCAGATTCAGCCCTTTCATCATATCCAGATTGGCCGGGTTTTTAGCCGCGATCACCAACATCGAACTGTCGATGCCGCCCACGGCGAAGATCACAATCACCGGAGTGAGGATCAGCGCAAAAATCATCAGGCTGGCCTGCACGGTATCGGTCCAACTGACCGCCAGAAACCCGCCAATAAAGGTATACAGGATAGTGGCGGCCGCCCCGGCCCACAGCGCGGTGGCGTAGGTCATACCGAAGGTGCTTTCAAACAGGCGCGCACCGGCCACAATGCCGGAAGCACAATAGATGGTGAAGAACACCAGGATCACGATGGCGGAAATCACCCGCAGCAGTTTGCTGTTATCTTCAAAACGGCTGGTGAAATAATCCGGCAGCGTCAAGGCGTTGTTGTTGGCTTCGGTATGGACGCGTAACCGTCCTGCCACCAGCTTCCAGTTCAGGTAGGCACCGATGGTCAGCCCGATGGCGATCCAGCTCTCAGAAATCCCGGAGAGGAAAATCGCGCCCGGCAGGCCCATTAGGAGCCAGCCACTCATATCGGATGCCCCAGCGGAGAGCGCGGTCACCACGCTGCCCAGGCTGCGGCCACCCAGAATGTAGTCGTCAAAGTTGTTGGTGGCCCGATAGGCCAGCAGGCCGATCACCACCATCCCAAGGATGTAGACCACGAAGGTCACCAGCATAGGTGTGTTCATTATTTCAAACTCTCCACTTTTTATTCCCTTCTCCCTTTCAAGCCGCCGTATGTTAGCAGCCTCTTGAAAGTTATCGGGTATTTTTATGTCAGTAATTTCACCCGCCACGCGCCGGAACGGGGCGCATTGCGATGGTGGCGGATAAACAGCGTTTATACCCATCATGGTCTGAACGCTGGCTATCCTAGTTGAGGCAGTCAACAACCAACAAGAGATTTAACAAAAAAGTCACACGAAACTCACGCCAGGTCACATTTATTCGCTGTCAAGGTTGCACTCGTCACAGCCGAAACGAGTTGCACCTCTTACTTAACCCTGATTGACACAGGGAAATAAGCTAGTCTCACACCACGCCCCTGACTTATCTGCCCATAATCCGTAGCGCTCAAGATGTTAAAAATCGATGGAAGTCACACTTCGCCACGGCGCATATTTAACAAGGTTGCACAAAGTTGCAACATGCAGGATATTGTCGGCATCAATAACCTCATTACACGATGGTTCGCCCCCTAATCTGGCAGATTGGGAGGGGGTCCAAACACAGGAGTTGTATTGGCATGGGCACTACCACAATGGGCGTGAAGCTCGATGAAGCAACCCGCGATCGCATCAAGAGCGCGGCGCAACGGATTGACCGCACGCCACACTGGTTAATCAAGCAGGCTATTTTCAATTATCTTGAACGTCTGGAGAGTGGTTCCGATCTGCCAGAAATTCCTACGCTGGCCGCTGCCGGCCAGGCAGAAGCGGATGACGTCACGCCGCAGGTGCCTGAAGAGTCTCATCAACCCTTCCTTGAGTTTGCCGAACAGATCCTGCCGCAATCCGTCACTCGCGCAGCTATTACCGCTGCCTACCGCCGCCCGGAAACTGAAGCTGTGCCGATGCTGCTGGAACAGGCGCGTTTACCCGCCGATCTGGCACAGGCCACCCATAAACTGGCCTATGGCATTGCCGAAAAACTGCGTAACCAGAAGAGTGCCAACGGCCGTGCCGGTATGGTGCAAGGGTTGCTGCAGGAGTTCTCACTCTCTTCTCAGGAAGGGGTGGCTCTGATGTGCCTGGCCGAAGCGCTGCTGCGTATTCCAGACAAGCCAACGCGTGATGCGTTAATCCGCGACAAAATCAGCAACGGCAACTGGCACTCCCACCTTGGCCGCAGCCCTTCGCTGTTCGTCAACGCCGCAACCTGGGGCCTGCTGTTTACCGGCAAGCTGGTCTCTACCCATAATGAAGCCAATCTCTCCAGCGCCCTGAACCGCATCATCGGTAAGCGCGGCGAGCCGTTGATCCGCAAAGGGGTCGACATGGCGATGCGCCTGATGGGCGAGCAGTTTGTGACTGGTGAAACCATCGCCGAAGCGCTGGCCAACGCGCGCAAGCTGGAAGACAAAGGTTTCCGTTACTCTTACGACATGCTGGGTGAAGCCGCACTGACCGAAGCCGATGCCCAGGCTTACCTGGTTTCCTATCAGCAAGCCATCCACGCTATCGGCAAAGCCTCCAATGGCCGTGGCATCTATGAAGGCCCAGGCATCTCGATCAAACTTTCAGCGCTGCACCCACGTTACAGCCGCGCTCAGTACGATCGCGTGATGGAAGAGCTGTATCCACGCTTGCTGTCGCTGACGTTGCAGGCACGTCAATACGATATCGGCATCAATATCGACGCCGAAGAGGCCGATCGCCTGGAAATCTCCCTCGATCTGCTGGAAAAACTGTGCTTTGAGCCGCAGTTGGCCGGTTGGAACGGCATCGGCTTTGTTATTCAGGCTTACCAGAAGCGCTGCCCGTTTGCCATTGATGCGGTGATCGACATGGCCAGCCGCAGCCGCCGTCGCCTGATGATCCGCCTGGTTAAAGGCGCTTACTGGGACAGCGAAATCAAGCGCGCCCAGATGGATGGCCTGGAAGGCTACCCGGTGTATACCCGCAAAGTGTATACCGACGTTTCCTATCTGGCCTGCGCCCGCAAGCTGCTGGCGGTGCCGAACCTGATTTATCCGCAGTTTGCTACCCACAACGCCCACACGCTGAGCGCCATCTATCATCTGGCAGGCAATAACTACTATCCGGGCCAGTACGAATTCCAGTGTCTGCACGGCATGGGCGAACCGCTGTACGAACAGGTGGTAGGCAAAGTGGCCGACGGCAAGCTGAACCGCCCTTGCCGTATTTATGCGCCAGTCGGCACGCACGAAACGCTGCTGGCCTATCTGGTACGCCGTCTGTTGGAAAACGGGGCCAATACCTCATTCGTTAACCGTATCGCCGATGCCACCCTGCCGCTCGATGAACTGGTGGCCGATCCGGTCAGCGCGGTCGAGGCCATGGCGGCTAGCGAAGGCCGCATAGGTTTGCCACATCCGCGTATTCCGTTGCCGCGTGAGCTATATGGTGAAAAACGCGTTAACTCCAGCGGTCTGGATCTCGCCAACGAACAGCGGCTGGCTTCGCTGTCCAGCGCCCTGCTCACCAGCGCAAGCCAGCAATGGCGTGCTGAGCCGATGATCGATGCTCCGTTGGATCAAGGCGTTGAACAACCGGTGATCAACCCAGCCGAACCGGGTGATATTGTCGGCTATGTGCGTGAGGCCACCGAAGGTGAAGTCAGCCGTGCATTAGACTCTGCCGTCGCAGCCGGGCCGATCTGGTTTGCCACCCCACCTTCCGAACGTGCCGCCATTTTAGAACGCGCGGCAGAGCTGATGGAAAGCCAACTGCAAAGCCTGCTGGGGATCCTGGTGCGCGAAGCGGGTAAAACCTTCAATAACGCCATCTCAGAAGTCCGTGAGGCGGTAGATTTTCTGCATTACTATGCTGGCCAAGTGCGTGACGACTTCGCCAATGACAGCCATCGTCCGTTAGGCCCGGTAGTCTGCATCAGCCCGTGGAACTTCCCGCTGGCCATCTTCACCGGCCAGGTTGCCGCCGCCCTTGCTGCCGGTAACAGCGTGCTGGCAAAACCGGCGGAACAGACGCCGTTGGTCGCCGCTCAGGCGGTGCGTATCCTGCTTGAGGCTGGCATTCCTCAGGGCGTTCTGCAACTGTTGCCTGGCCAGGGTGAAACCGTAGGTTCCCTATTGGTCAATGATGCCCGCGTACGCGGCGTGATGTTCACCGGCTCTACCGACGTTGCGGGCATTCTGCAACGCAATATCGCAGGCCGTCTGGACCCTCAAGGCCGCCCAACCCCGTTGATTGCCGAAACCGGTGGTTTGAACGCGATGATCGTCGACTCTTCTGCCCTGACCGAACAGGTGGTGACCGACGTTGTGGCCTCTGCCTTCGACAGTGCCGGACAGCGTTGCTCTGCCCTGCGCATCCTGTGTGTGCAGGAAGACGTGGCAGAACACACCCTGAAAATGCTGCGCGGGGCGATGGCAGAATGCCGGATGGGTAATCCAGAACGCCTGTCTACTGACATTGGCCCGGTGATCGACGCCGAAGCCAAAACCGGCATTGAACGCCATATCCAGGCCATGCGGGCCAAAGGCCGCAAGGTTTATCAGGCGGCAAAAAGCCTGGGAGATGATGAGAAAGAGTGGGCTCGCGGCACCTTTGTGAAGCCAACGCTGATCGAACTGGAAAGCTTTGACGAGCTGCAAAAAGAGATCTTTGGCCCGGTGCTGCACGTCGTTCGCTTCCAGCGTGCCAATCTGGGCGCGTTGGTCGATCAGATCAATGCTTCAGGCTATGGTCTGACGCTGGGTATCCATACGCGTATCGATGAAACCATCGCCAGAGTCACCGATCATGCCAAGGTCGGTAACCTGTATGTTAACCGCAATATGGTGGGTGCAGTGGTAGGCGTGCAGCCGTTTGGCGGCGAAGGCCTGTCTGGCACCGGGCCGAAAGCCGGTGGCCCGCTCTATCTGTACCGCCTGCTGGCCAGTCGTCCACAGGATGCCGTGCAGCGCACGCTGAATCGCCAGGATAACGAGCGTCCTCTGGAAGCCACCGTACGCCCTACGCTGCTTGTGCCGCATCAGGCCTTGGAACAATGGGCCGTGGCGGAGAACCATCGCGAGTTGGCCGTCCTGGCGCAACAATACGCCGAACTGGGCCAGGGTGGCACCGTACGTCCGCTGCCAGGCCCAACCGGGGAACGCAACACTTACGCCCTGCTGCCACGTGAACGCGTGCTGTGCCTGGCGGACAACAACGCCGATGCGCTGAACCAGTTGGCCGCCGTGCTGGCGGTTGGCAGCCAGGCGCTGTGGCCGGAGGCGGAATTGCAGCGTACGCTGTATCGCAGCTTGCCAGCCGCCGTACAGGCACGGATCGGTTTCACCAAGGATTGGGCGCAGGATAATGTCGAGTTTGATGCGGCCATCTATCACGGCGACGCCGATCAGCTGCGCACGCTGTGTGAGCAGATTGCTCAACGTAGCGGTGCTATTGTCTCGGTGCAGGGCTTTGCCCGCGGTGAAACCAATATCCTGTTGGAACGCCTGTTGATCGAACGTTCATTAAGCGTCAACACCGCCGCCGCCGGGGGGAACGCCAGCTTGATGACGATCTGTTAATCGCCACATTTCGAGTAACACCACCAACCCCGCATTGACGCGGGGTTTTTTATTGCCTGCATAAAAATCAGCCGATTTTCCCGATGTGCCAGGCTGCTACTTTGCCGAAGTCAGTCTCGATCAAACCTTCCAGGACGCCAAAAGCGCTCTAGATGCCCACTTTGAATTATTGAGTGAAAACAATCAGGTCATTCCACGCCCACAGACAGTGTCCTTCCATCTGTCTCAGGGCAACGATGCCCTCAACGGCGGCCAGTGGTTGCTGGTGGATATCAATATGGACAAGTTCGATGGCCGGGCAGAACGCATCAATATCACGTTGCCCCATAGGCTGCTCAACCGTATTGATGCGCTGGTGCAGCAGCATCCGGGCTATGGCAGCCGCAGCGCATTTCTCGCCGCCGCAGCGCGTAATGAGTTGTTAAAGGCAGGATAACGAGGTTAAGGGGGCATCGCCCCCTGACAAGATCACTGGTTGAGAAACTTATCCAGAAACTGCTTGGTGCGCTGATGCTGCGGGTTGGCGAACAACGCCTTCGCGGGCCCCTGCTCGACAATGCGGCCATGATCCATAAAAATGGCGCGATCGGCCACGTCACGGGCAAAGCTCATTTCGTGGGTGACGATCACCATGGTGCGTTTCTCTTCTGCCAAGGCGCGAATGGTATTGAGCACTTCGCCAACCAGTTCAGGATCCAGCGCAGAGGTCGGTTCATCAAACAAAATGACCTCGGGCTGCATCGCTAACGCCCTGGCAATGGCTACGCGCTGCTGCTGACCGCCGGACAAACGTTTAGGATAGGCCTGCTCTTTACCGCTCAGCCCCACTTTTGCCAACAGGACACGCGCCAGTTTTTCAGCGCTGGCCTTGGCCTCTCCTTTAACGATCACCGGACCTTCGATGATGTTTTCCAGCACCGAACGGTGGGGAAACAGGTTGAAGCTCTGAAACACAAAGCCCACCTGCTGGCGCAGGGCCCGTACCTGATTTTTTTGTTTGCTCAGCGGGCGAGCGCTGTCGATCAAGATGTCACCGACACGGATAGTGCCAGAATCCGGCACCTCCAGCAGGTTGATGCTGCGTAGCAAGGTCGTCTTACCGGAACCACTCGGCCCGATAATCGCCACCACTTCACCCGCGTTCACCTCAAGATCGATGCCGTGTAATACGGTCTGCCCTTTGAACTTTTTAACCAACTGTCTGACTTCGATGGCGCTCATCGGTTACTCCTGATCCTGACGGTTAACGTGCGCTTCCAGACGGTTCTGCAACGCGGAAAGCAAGGTGGCCATCACCCAGTAGATCAGCGATGCCGCCAGATACATGGCGAACACTTCCAGCGTACGTGAAGTGATCAGCTGCGCCTGACGGAACAGCTCCGGCACCTGAATGGTCGCCGCCAGCGAGGTATCTTTGACCAAACCGATAAAGCTGTTGCCCAGCGGAGGCAGCGCGGTGCGAGCCGCCTGCGGCAGGATCACCCGGCGCAGGGTCTGCCAGGGCGTCATGCCGATACTGGCCGCCGCTTCCCACTGCCCTTTATCGATCGAGGAGATCGCCGCACGCAGCGTTTCCGAGGTATAGGCTGCGGTGTTTAACGAAAGGCCGATTAATGCCGCCGGGAATGGATCCAACTCGATGCCAAACTGCGGTAAGCCGTAATAGATCATAAACAGCTGGGCGATCAGCGGCGTACCGCGAAACAGGGAAACGTAGATGCGTGACAGCCAGGAGATCGGCCATAACGGCGAAAGGCGCATCAGCGCCAACAAAAACCCGAGGATCAAACCGAGCGCCATGCCACCCAGACTGAGCTGGAGGGTCAACAGCGCACCCCGTAATAAAAATGGCGCTGAATCCAGCGCCAGTTGAATACTCTCTTGCATTATTTAGTTACGTCCGCGCCAAACCATTTTTCAGAGATCTTCGCCAACGTCCCGTCTTTCTGCATTTCGGCAATCGCCTGATCGATAGCGGCCAGCAGTTCCGGATTGTTTTTACGCACCGCTACGCCAGCTTCCTGGCGAGAGAATGCCGGGCCAGCGACGGCCAGCGTATCACCGGTTTTCTTCACCAGATCCAACGCCGCCAGACGGTCGACCAAAATGGCATCGATGCGGCCTACGCGCAGATCCTGATACTTGGTTGGGTCATCGTCGTAGGTACGTACATCAACACCCTGCACGTTGTCACGCAGCCACTGTTCGTAGTTGGTGCCCAGACCCACGCCGACCTTCTTGCCCTTCAGATCGTCGGCCTTGGTAATAATGCCTTCGTTGCCTTTCTTCACCAGCGCCTGGATACCGGAAACGGTGTATGGGGTAGAGAAATCGTACTTTTTCTTACGCTCATCGGAGATGGTGACCTGGTTGATCACTACATCGATACGCTTGGACTCCAACGAGGCCAGCATGCCATCCCATTTGGTTGGATTGAGCTTGGCCTTCACCCCCAGATGTTCCGCCAGTGCATTAGCGAAATCCACCTCAAAGCCGGTCAGTTTGCCGTCCTCCCCCTGGAAGCTGAACGGCGGATAGGTGCCTTCCAGCCCAACGATCAGCGTACCGCGCTGCTTGACCTGATCGAGCAGGTTATCGGCCGCGTAGGTTTTCACGTTCAAGCCGGTGGTCAGTGCCACGGCCATCACACCCAGCAGCAGTTGACGACGAAATTTTGAAAAGACCATAGACACCCCATCTGTTGTTTATCTTTTTGATTTCATGACTTTAACAGTCATAAATACTTCATAAAGGAATATAACCTAATAACTATAGTTCTAAATGGAATAACAACTTTGCTCGGCATCAGACCTGCGGGTGATAAGCAAACAGCGCCGGTGCCCCACCGGTGTGCACAAACAGGATCGGACCTTCATCGCGAAAACGTTTCTGGCTGATGCCATCAATCAACCCCGCCATCGCCTTACCAGTATAGACCGGGTCCAGCAGCACACCTTCCTGCTGCGCCAACAGTTTCACCGCCGCCGTACCTTCGTCATTCGGCATACCGTACTGCGGGGCAAAATAGTCATCCCACAAGGTTATGGGGGCCAGCTCGTCAATATTCAGCGAACAGGCGACCGCTTTTTGCAACTGTTCAACCTTCGGTAACTGATCGATCACCTTGCGGGAAACGGTCACGCCAATCAGTTCGCTCTCCGGCAGCAGTTGCTGTAGCCCCACCGCCAGACCGGCGTGAGTCCCGGCACTGCCGGATGCCACTACGATCGAACTGAAGTTGATGCCATGGCTTTGTGCTGCAATTTCCAGCGCACACTGCACATAGCCCAATGAGCCGAGCGCGTTGGAACCGCCTACGGGGATGACATAAGGACGGAAACCCTGGGCTTCCAAACGTGTGGCCAGATCGGCCAGTTGCATCTGCGGATCGTGCAAGGCATCGCACATCACCACTTCAACATTGAACAGATCGAGCAGCAGGCGATTACCGTTACTGAGGTAGTTTTCCGCTTTGGTGTCGATGGGGTTTTCCAACAGCGCTACGCATTGCAGGCCGAGCTTGGCCGCCACGGCGGCGGTCTGGCGAACGTGGTTGGATTGAATGGCACCGGCGGTAACCAGGGTATCGGCCCCTTGGCGTACCGCGTCGGCGGCTAAAAACTCCAGCTTTCTCAGCTTGTTGCCACCCATTGCCATCGGAGTGACATCGTCACGTTTGATGTAAATTTCGCGGCCAAGGTAGTCTGAAAGGCGGGATAACTTTTCGAGCGGCGTGGCAGAGCCAACCAAATCCAGGCGCGGGAATTGCGCCAGTTGCTGTTGCAGATCCACAACTTCCCCCAGGGAATAAAATAACGGTGTTTGAGTGATAGATTTATCAGATGTGCTCTGAATAATCACTCTTTATTCGTGGGGATGGCTGCAGGGTAACCCGGCCAACCGACCGGGTCAGGTCAATCAATAACTTTTTTGCCAGGCCAGGTATTGGTCGTATTTGCGCAGCGCAATGCGGTAGTTATCGCTCGCCGCCGGTGGCAGATCGTCAATAATACGCTGATGGTTGAAGGCGCTGGCAAACTGATCGGCAGGATAGTTGTGTGCCACCAGCATTTCATCCAGGCGCCGCAGGCGCACGACATATTCACGGATGGTGCTGTGGTTCATCTCGGTCTGTTCAAACAGATACTGTTTAAACGCCATGATGTCGAAGTAACTGGGGTGACTATTACAGGAGATTTCACTACAAAACCGGCATAGCGCGGTCAACTCGCTTTGCACGTTTTGCCAGACCTGATCGTCAATCGGCTGATCCATCCGGGCGATGGCTTCCTTATTGATGATCTTGCCACGGAACACCAGTGCCATGCGGTCTAGCACCTTCTCGCACTGGGAACAATGGGTTTGGCTGTGTTTATAATCTTTCAGGTAGCGGCTGAGTGGCCGTTTCTTCAACTGTTTTCCTGGCATCTTTTGCAGTCCATTTATTGCGGCAGTAATCAGGTTGGTTAGGGAGGCAGGCTTGGGGGTTCAGTTGTCCTGAGCCAGACGTGCCCGCAGGCGTTTGATTGCCTGGCTATGCAACTGGCTGACTCGCGACTCACCCACATCGAGCACTGCGCCAATTTCCTTCAGATTCAACTCCTCCTGGTAATACAGCGTCAGCACCAGTTTTTCGCGTTCCGGCAGCGCCTCGATGGCATCGATCACCCGCTGGCGCAGATTGCCTTCCAACAGTTGATGCAACGGATTGGCAGCTTCATGACCTTCCAGCACCGGTTCGGCGCTGTCGCCATGCTCTTCCTGCCATTCGTCGTAGGAAAATAGCTGGCTATTATTGGTGTCCAACAGGATCTGGCGATACTCGTCCAGCGAGACATCCAACCCCTGTGCCACCTCCATTTCGCTGGCCGGGCGGCCGAGCCGCTGTTCCAACTGCTGCATCATGCGCGCCACTTCCCGAGCGTTGCGGCGCACGCTGCGCGGCACCCAGTCACGGCTACGCAACTCGTCGAGCATCGCACCGCGAATACGCTGCACGGCATAGGTCGTGAAGGCCGTTCCTTGCAGGGCATCGTAACGCTCAACGGCGTTCAACAGCCCGATTCCCCCTGCTTGCAGCAGATCGTCCAGTTCCACGCTGGCGGGCAGCCGAACCTGCAGGCGTAACGCCTCGTGGCGCACTAGCGGAACGTAGCGCAGCCAGAGAGAATTTTTGTCCATGACGCCTTCGGCGGTATACAGATCGCTCACTATGTCTAACCTGCGGATAACGGAGTCATGGCTATTATCCGTAGCAGGCGCAATACCAATCGTCTGAACAGCCGTACAAAACGGGCTTTATTTGTGCCATGTAAAAACCCTGATGGCAGCAAAAGACAAAAAACCCTGCCGAAGCAGGGTTTGGATGACAGGCTAATCGGAGAGAGTGATTAACGCAGCAGGGTCAGTACGTTCTGGGTAGACTGGTTAGCCTGGGCCAGAACAGAGGTGCCAGCCTGTTGCAGGATGTTGGCACGGCTCATGTTAGACACTTCGGTCGCGTAGTCGGCATCTTGAATACGAGACTGGGAAGCAGACAGGTTGTTCACGGTGCTGTTCAGGTTGTTGATAACAGAGTCGAAACGGTTCTGTACCGCACCCAGGGAAGAACGCAGGCCGTCAACCTGTGACAGAGCTTTGTCCAGGGTTGCCAGTGGGTCAGCAGTTTTTGGATCGGTAGACTGTTGCGCGCCTTTGGTTACTTTGCCAGATGCATCTACAGTAGCTGCATAGTAAGCGTCGTTACCGTTGTCATCCTTACCTTTAACCATATAACCTGATTTACCGGCTGGATCTGTATAGGTACGCAGTTCATCACTACCAGTTAAACCAGTAACGGCGGTGGTACCCACTTTAACTTGAGACTGTTCCTTGATACCAGCGGTTGGGTTAGTGGTCGCAGTGGTAGAATCCCAGGTCACTTTACCGTCAGCGGCAACGGTGGCATCGTAAATAGCACCATCGGTAGCTTTTACAAAGAAATCAGTGCCATTCGCAGTGTAAAGTTTGCCATCGCTGGTTTTTGTCGCTGCGTTACCATCAGCCTGAATAGCCGGTGGCCCCATTTTATCAACGGTGGTCAATGCTGCGCCGCCCACTTTGGCAGTATCGATTGGGTTTGCAACGCTGAATTTATCCAAGCCCAGAGTTTTAGCATTAATATCTTTCAGATCGATATCAATGGTTTCACCATCATTAGCGCCAACCTGAATAGTCAACTTCTGATCGCTGCTCAACACTTTCACGCCGTTGAAGTCGGTTTGCTCTGAAATACGGTTGATTTCGTTCAGACGCTGAGAGATTTCATCCTGGATTGACTGCAGGTCGCTGGATGAGTTAGAACCGTTCTGAGACTGCACGGTCAGACGACGGATGTTCTGCAGGTTGTCGTTGACTTCGTTCAGTGCGCCTTCAGTGGTCTGCGCCAGAGAGATACCGTCGTTAGCGTTACGGGAAGCCTGAGTCAGGCCCTTGATGTTAGCTGTGAAACGGTTAGAGATCGCCTGACCCGCAGCGTCATCCTTCGCGCTGTTGATACGCAGACCGGAAGACAGACGCTCGATAGCGGTCCCCAGAGAAGACTGAGATTTGTTCAGGTTGTTCTGCGCCATCAGCGACAGGCTGTTGGTATTAATTACTTGTGCCATAATTTGCTTTCCTTACGAATCAGTTGCGACGTTCGCATTCACAATTAAAGGGTTCGGACCTTGTTGGTCCACGGCGTCAACCACCGTCTCCTCAGGTATCGGCGCTCCCCCCACAACCTTTAGATTTTTTTTCCGTTTTTTTCACTTTTCGCCAATGGCGCGAATAACGCTGTTTTTCCCTCTTCTACTGCGCCATCGTTTTTTCTATTTATCCGTAAACTTTTTACATACTGAGCCGATAACGCATAGAGCGTAAAAGTCATTGACCATAGGAGAATCACGAATGGCATCGATTAGTTCATTAGGCATCGGCTCAGGGCTGGACCTCAACGGCTTGCTGGACAAGCTGACCAAGGCGGAACAACAGCGTCTGACACCTTATACAACCCAGCAAACCAGCTATAACGCCAAGCTGACTGCCTACGGCACGTTGAAAAGCTCGCTGGAAAAATTCGATAACCTGAGCAAGGATTTGGCCAAGCCAGAATTCTTTAACAATACTACCGCCACCACTCACGATCAGTTTAACGTGACTACCACCGCCAAATCGGTCCCGGGTAATTACAGCGTCGAGGTGCTGCATCTGGCACAGCCGCAAACCTTGACGACAAAGGCCGATATTAACGATCAAGCGGAGAAACTGGGCACTAGCGGCGCCAGCGATCGTTCGATTTCGATCACCGCTGGCAACCCCCCTAAAGAGGTCAAAATCCCGCTAGGTGACGATCAAACCTCACTGCTGGAAATGCGCGATGCGATTAACGGCGCCAAAGCCGGGGTGAACGCCACCATCATGCGCGTGGGCGACAACGACTATCAGTTGGCCATCAGTTCCTCCACCACCGGCGAAAAAAATACGGTTAAGGTGCAGGTTAATAATGACGATAAACTGGGAGCGATCTTAAATTATGATCCTACCAGCACCAGCAACGCGATGAAGGAAACGGTCAAAGGCCAGGATGCCGAGTTGACCATTAACGGTACCACCATCAAGCGCAGCACCAACTCGATCGCCGACGCCCTGCAAGGGGTGACGCTGGATCTGAAAACCATCACCAAACCGGGCGAACCGCAGAACCTGGTGGTCACCGCCGATAAAAGCGGCACCTCGGACAAGGTCAAGGCTTGGGTTGATAGCTATAACTCGCTGTTGGATACCTTTAATTCCCTGACGAAATACACCCCAGTAAAGAGTGGTGAAGCACAGAACAACAAAAATGGGGCGCTGTTGGGTGACAACACGCTGCGCGGCATCCAATCCTCCATTAAGAGCGCGCTAAGCGCCGCACAGGACAACCCGGAGCTGAAGGGCTTGGGCAACCTGGGTATTACTACCAATACCAAAACCGGCAAACTGGAATTGGACAGCGAAAAGTTAAAAAAAGCGATCGATGAAAAACCCGATCAGGTGGCCAATTTCTTCGCTGGTGATGGTAAAGAGAGCGGTATGGCGACGGAAATCCACAATGAGATCCAAAACTATATCAAGGCCGGTGGCGTGATTGAGAACTCGACCAAGAGTATCAATACCAACCTCGACCGTTTGAATACCCAAATCACCCGCGTGACCGAAAGTATTCAAAGCTCCATCGATCGTTACAAACAGCAATTTGTTCAGTTGGATACCATGATGTCGAAACTGAATGGTACCAGTAATTATTTAACCCAACAGTTCACGTCTAAATAGGCGCGTTAACCAGGTAAAATAGCATGTACAACCGCAGCGGAACCCAGGCTTACGCCCAGGTTAGTGTAGAAAGTGGCGTGATGGGTGCCAGCCCGCACCAGCTCATCGTGATGCTATTCGACGGGGCGCTCAGCGCCCTGCTTCGTGCACGCATCCTGATGGATCAGGGGAATATCGCCGGCAAGGGGCTGGCGATCTCAAAAGCCATTAATATCATTGATAACGGGCTAAAAAATGGCCTCAATCATGAACAGGGAGGGGAGATCGCCGATAATCTCGCCGCCTTATATGACTATATGAAACGCCGTCTGATGCAGGCCAACCTGCACAATGATGTCGCAGCCCTTGACGAAGTCAGCGGGCTGCTGGAGAACATTGCCGACGCCTGGCGTCAAATTGGCCCCAATTATCAACCCGTTCAGGACGGCGTATAATGGAACACCACCAACAACTGCTATTGGCCTATCAAAAGATCCATAGCCTGAGCGAGCAAATGATCACACTGGCGCAGGCTGGCCAGTGGGATGCGCTGATTGAAATGGAGATCACCTACGTTCAGGCGGTAGAAAAAACCGCCCAACTGGCGGGTATCCCTGAGCCATCTTCGAGCTTGCAGGATATTTTACGCGGTAAATTGCAGCAAATCCTCAAAAACGAAACCGAAGTGAAGCGACTGATGCAGCGACGCATGGACGAATTAACGGTTTTGATCGGGCAGTCTACCCGCCAGAGCGCGGTCAACAGCACCTACGGTCAATTCCATGACCGCGCTTTGCTGCTTGGTGAGCCGCAATCAAGATAAATCTTATGTTTAACCGCCTATCCTAAGTAATTAATAGGATAAAACACTATTATTATCCCGTTGCACCATAATATAAACGCATGAGATTTGAATAATTCGTATGGCAGGTAATGCATGAAAATGCAAACCGCTGGCACTATTGCCGATTTAATGGATAACACTTATCCCGACACGGACGTTTTCTGTTCAACAGGAAACTGATTCTTGACAAGTAAATTATCGAGTTGTGATCGGCAACAGGCGAAAAAATGTTGCTCCATCCTCCAGCAAAGCGTAAAGATATTCGTAGATAATAACGATGAAATGAATATTGATGGAACGCTTAATTAATTTTTGTCCCGGGATCGGTGCCTCAGCACACATCATTCAGCATACTGAACTGCGACTTCCGTCGCTCTATTTTGAGCAGACGCATCTGTTTTTGATCCAGCAAGGGCAAACACGTATACGGTGGAAGCAACGGGAGGTGGTAGCTCGCGCCGGAGAGCTGTTGATCGTAGAAGGTGGGCTAACCGCCGATGTGATTAATAGTCTTTCAGACAGCGGAGTATACAGCTGCCAACTGCTGATTTGCGATCCCTTGCTGTTTGATACGGTAGCCAATGCGCCTATCGCGCCGCCTACCCCTTTCACTGGCGTCACTACGCTGACGAAGCTGCCCTGCCCGTTCTTGCACAGTTTTGAAACCGCGGCGCTGGCACTGACGCTGCACGATCGTTTTCCCCAGATGATTATCCGCCATAAAATGTGCGAAATCCTACTGTGGCTGGCACACCTGGGGATCCGCTTTACTCACCAGGAAGCCAATAATCTGACCCAGCAGGTGCGCCGCTTGCTGGCAAGCGATCCGCAACGGATTTGGACCGCCGCCGAAGTGGCTGAAAATCTGATGATGAGCGAGGTGGTGCTGCGGCGCAAACTGTCGGCGGAGAATAGCGCCTTGCGCAACCTGATGATCGATGTACGTATGAGCCGCGCGCTGCTGTTATTGCAAGCCACAGACTGGCCGATCTCCGCCATTGCACAATATGTGAGCTATGAAAGTTCTTCTCGTTTTGCCGAACGCTTTCGTAAACGATTCGGCTTCGCACCTACCGCCATCCGTGGGCACCAGCGAATTATGCAGCCCACCGCCGCGCAGCCTCCGGCATATCCATGGCTAAATACGGTAGAGGAATAGATGCTGGGTTTAACAACGGCAGGCTGAGGATGTGACTAAGGCCACCCTGAGTGGCCCGTACATCAGTTGAGTTTAACTAACACATAGGTCAATACGGCCAACACAATTAACATGACAATGCTGAAAAAACGCCATCTTACTTCACTTTTAGTGCTCATCACTTTTCCCGAATAAATACTATTAGCGCGATTATTTCCATAGAAAAAATAACATCCTTGTAAAGCTGTGGATCTTTCATCTTATTCACAAAGCATCAGCCTACTCCAAAGCACGGTCAAAAAAATAATAGCCACCGCACAACAGGAATTAGGTCTTTCAATAAAACAGAGATATTTCTTTAAGTTACACCGCTCACGGTTCTCTGGCATTGCTTGAATGAGACTCAATCTCTTCAGCGTAAGCGATTATTTTTTGCGTGGTTTACGAGCGACACCGTACGAATCCACTCAAAGATATAAGACAGTTCCTGGGCTCGATGAGGATATATCTACATTACACCCTCGCTAATTGACATTTAGGACAATAACTACAAATATTAGCTTAATTAACCAATTTCAAGGAGGATAAGATAATGGAGTATTTGGTAGCATCGCTGACTGTTTTATGCCTTTTTTCCTTTAAGAAACACGCCAAAGTCATTGATAGTAAAAAGATTGGTGTTGCCCATAAAAAACACCGACGACGCTCAAGACACCGGCTTGCCATGATTTATTGATTAGGCAAACGGGTCGAAAACCACTGAAAATCACATTAGGGAGGCTTACGCCAATACAGAATAGATTATCTGTTTGCGCTATAGCCACCCTTTATTTACCGCTACACCGCCATATTCATGACGTCTTGATAAGCCGCAACCAGTTTATTACGTACCTGCACACCCAGTTGCAAAGACACCGAAGACTTCTGCAGATCGACCATCACGTCGTTCAAACTGATACCCGGCACACCCAATTCAAAATCCTGTGCTTGCTGACGCGCAGTTTGCTGAGTCTCGCTGATCTTACCGAGAGCCGCCTTTAACTCATTGGCAAAACTGGCTCCCTGCACCGGATCGTTTTGTCGCAGCGCTCCGGCCTGAACCGCCGTGGCTTGCAACTGCTGCACCACTCCTTCAATACCCTGAATTGCCATCATGACCTCGTTACTTCATTCATACCCTATGGATTTCAAGCGCTGGCCTGAAAAACGGCGGGAAAACCGCGCCTTCATTCGCCTGCATGATCCCGATGCTGCACACCCTACCACAGTGCTTTCCGGTTAAAGCGGCTAATTAACTGCAAAAACACCGGTTTATCGGGCCATCAAAACTTGCCCCTAGAGCAAATAATGGCATGCCCAAAAATGGGGGCGCTTTTGTTAGGCCGTAAAGAACTGTGTATTCAGGGAGTCTGTTTTGTCATCACACAACAACGCTAGCCATACCTCGAACCCGCCAGAGTGGGTACCAGCATGAATGGTGAAAGCCGTGATAACGGCCTGCTGGCCCTATGGAATCGCTTGCGTGCCAACCCTAAAATTCCACTGCTGATCGCGGCCTCAGCGGCGATCGCCATCGTGGTTGCGCTGATGCTATGGGCCAAAAGCCCGGATTACCGCGTGCTGTACAGCAATCTCAACGATCGTGACGGCGGCGCTATCGTCACGCAACTCACGCAGATGAACATCCCCTATCGCTTTACCGAGAACGGCTCGGCGTTGATGATCCCGGCGGAGAAGGTGCATGAAACCCGCCTGCGTCTGGCGCAGCAGGGGCTGCCCAAGGGAGGTGCCGTCGGCTTTGAACTGCTGGATCAGGAAAAATTCGGCATCAGCCAGTTCAGCGAACAGATCAACTACCAGCGCGCGCTGGAAGGCGAACTGTCACGCACTATCGAATCCCTGGGGCCGGTACAGAATGCCCGTGTGCATCTGGCACTGCCTAAGCCTTCGCTGTTTGTACGCGAACAAAAGAACCCCTCAGCTTCCGTGACGCTCACGCTGCAACCTGGCCGCACGTTAGACGACGGCCAGATCAATGCCGTGGTGTATATGGTATCCAGCAGCGTGGCCGGTTTGCCGCCGGGCAACGTCACGGTGGTCGATCAGGCTGGCCGCCTGCTGACCCAATCTGACGGCACCGGACGCGATCTCAATGCCGCACAGTTGAAGTACGCCAATGAGGTTGAGAACCGCTATCAGCGCCGTATTGAAGCTATTCTGGCACCGATTGTCGGCAGCGCGAACGTGCGTGCACAGGTAACGGCACAAATCGATTTCTCCACCCGCGAGCAAACCGACGAACAGTACCAGCCCAACCAACAGCCGGATAAATCAGCAATACGCTCCAGACAGCTCAGCCAGAGTGAACAGAACGGCGGGCAACAGATCGGCGGCGTACCGGGTGCCCTTTCCAACCAGCCAAGTGCAGCGCCGACTGCACCGATAGAAACACCAAAAACTACGGCGGCGGGCAATACAAATACCCCTGCCACGGCAAGCAATGCCAATAACAGCACGCGTACCGGGGCTAGCGGTAACGTAGCGCAAAACAGTCGCCGTGATGAAACCACCAACTACGAGGTGGATCGCACCATTCGTCATACCCAGCACAAGGCTGGTTCGGTGGAACGCCTGTCGGTCGCCGTGGTGCTCAACACCCTGGGTACCGATAAAGACGGTAAACCACAGCCGATGAGCAAAGAACAGCTGGCTCAGGTGGAGTCGCTGGTCCGTGAAGCGATGGGTTACTCCAGCAGCCGTGGCGATACGCTTAACGTGGTCAACACCCAGTTCAACGATGTAGAGCAGACCGGCGGCGAGTTGCCTTTCTGGCAGTCACAGTCGTTTATCGATCGGTTGTTCAACGCAGGCCGCTATTTGCTGGTGCTGCTGGTGGCCTGGATTTTGTGGCGCAAGCTGGTTCGTCCGCAGCTGCAAAGCCGTCAGGTGGCGCAACAAGCTGCAGTGGCCGCTGCCAATACGCCAGCCACTCGCCCGGCTGAGGTGAACAAGCCAAGTCATGAAGAGCAGGCGCTGCACAAGAAATCACAGCAGCGCGTCAATGCTGAAGTCCAGGGCCAGCGGATCCGCGAACTGGCAGATAAAGATCCACGCGTGGTGGCCCTGGTGATCCGTCAATGGATGAGTAACGAACTATGAGTCTGACAGGTACCGAAAAGAGCGCCATCCTGCTGATGACGCTGGGTGAAGATCGCGCCGCCGAAGTCTTCAAGCACCTCTCGTCACGGGAAGTGCAGCAGTTGAGTGGCACCATGGCCAGTATGCGCCAGGTGTCCCACAAACAGTTGGGGGAGGTCCTCAGAGAGTTTGAAGACGATGCCGAACAGTATGCCGCGCTGAGCGTCAATGCCAGCGACTACCTACGCTCGGTGCTGGTAAAAGCCTTGGGTGAAGAACGTGCCAGCAGCCTGCTGGAGGATATTCTCGAATCACGCGAAGACACCTCCGGCATGGAAACGCTCAACTTTATGGAGCCGCAGAGCGCGGCCGATCTGATCCGCGACGAACACCCGCAGATCATTGCCACCATCCTGGTTCACCTCAAGCGCGGCCAGGCGGCGGATATCCTGGCACAGTTCGAGGAGCGCCTGCGCAACGACGTGATGCTGCGTATCGCCACCTTCGGCGGTGTACAGCCAGACGCCCTGGCAGAGCTGACCGAAGTGCTGAACAATCTGCTGGACGGCCAGAACCTCAAGCGCAGCAAAATGGGGGGTGTCCGTACCGCCGCCGAGATTATCAACCTGATGAAAACCCAGCAGGAAGAGGCGGTTATTGGTGCCATGCGTGACTACGACGGCGAGCTGGCGCAGAAGATCATCGACGAAATGTTCCTGTTCGAAAACCTGGTCGAAGTGGACGATCGCAGCATCCAGCGCCTGTTGCAGGACGTGGAAAGCGAATCCCTGTTGATCGCCTTGAAAGGGGCCGAACAGCCGCTGCGCGAGAAGTTCCTCAAGAACATGTCGCAACGTGCCGCCGATATCCTGCGCGACGATCTGGCCAACCGTGGCCCGGTGCGGATGTCGCAGGTGGAGAACGAACAGAAGGCTATCCTGTTGGTGGTACGCCGCCTGGCAGAAACCGGCGAAATGATCATCGGCGGTGGCGAGGACACCTATGTCTGATCGCCTCAACACCCTGCCCTGGCAGCCCTGGGCGCTTAACGATCTGGCAGATCCCAAACCGGTGCTGGAACCGGAAAGCCCGCCTGAAGTGATCGTCATCCCGCAGGATGACAGCATCAACGAACAGCAACGGCTGGAGATGCTGCGTTTGCAGGCCCAACAGCAAGGTCAGCAACAAGGCTTTGCCGAGGGCCAGCAGAAAGGCTATGACGCCGGTTTCCAGGCCGGGCTGGAGGAAGGCCGTCAGCAAGGCATTCTGGCGGGCCAACAGCAGCAGCAACCGATCACCGAACATTGGCAGCAGTTGGTCACCGAGTTCCAGCACACGCTGGACGCGCTCGACAGCGTGATTGCCTCGCGCCTGATGCAGTTGGCCCTGACGGCGGCCAAACAGGTCATCGGCCAAGCGCCAGTGTGCGATGGCACCGCCCTGCTCGGCCAGATCCAACAGTTGATCCAGCAAGAACCGATGTTCAGCGGCAAACCTCAGTTGCGCGTACACCCGGATGATTACGAACGGGTAGAGCAGCAGCTTGGCATGACACTCAGCCTGCACGGCTGGCGGCTGCTGGCCGACGGACAGTTACATCCAGGCGGCTGCAAGGTCAGCGCAGAAGAAGGCGATCTGGATGCCAGCCTGGCCACCCGCTGGCATGAACTGTGCCGTCTGGCCGCACCGGGAGAGCTGTGATGACCGTTCGTCTCGGCCGTTGGCTGAACTCGCTGGACAGTCTGGAAAAACGCATTGCCCGTGCGCCCGCGGTGCGCCGCTATGGCCGTCTGACGCGAGCTACCGGGCTGGTACTGGAAGCCACCGGTTTGCAGTTACCGCTGGGGGCCACCTGCCTGATCGAACGCCATGACAGCGGTGTGGTGCAGGAGGTAGAAAGCGAGGTGGTCGGTTTTAACGGCCAACGGCTGTTTCTGATGCCGCTGGAAGAGGTCGACGGCATCGTGCCCGGCGCTCGGGTCTATGCTCGCGTCTCCCCCGAAGGACAAAGCGCCAGCAAACAGTTACCCCTTGGCCCGGCATTGCTTGGCCGGGTGCTCGACGGCGGTGCCAAACCGCTCGATGGTCTGCCAGCACCAGATACCGGCTACCGTGCACCGCTGATCACCGCCCCGTTCAACCCGTTGCAGCGCACCCCGATCGAACAGGTACTCGACGTGGGCGTGCGTACCATTAACGGACTGCTCACCGTGGGCCGCGGCCAGCGCATGGGCCTGTTCGCTGGTTCTGGCGTGGGTAAAAGCGTGCTGCTCGGGATGATGGCGCGGTATACCCAAGCCGACGTGATCGTCGTTGGGCTGATCGGCGAACGTGGCCGCGAAGTGAAAGACTTTATCGAAAACATCCTCGGCACCGAGGGGCGCGCCCGTTCGGTGGTAATCGCTGCACCGGCAGACGTTTCGCCGCTGCTACGCATGCAAGGCGCCGCCTATGCCACCCGTATCGCCGAGGATTTCCGCGATCGGGGCCAACACGTACTGCTGATTATGGATTCCCTGACCCGTTACGCCATGGCGCAACGTGAAATCGCCCTGGCAATCGGCGAACCCCCGGCTACCAAAGGCTATCCGCCTTCGGTATTCGCCAAACTACCCGCGCTGGTAGAGCGTGCCGGTAACGGCATCAGCGGCGGCGGTTCCATCACCGCGTTTTATACCGTGTTGACCGAAGGTGATGACCAGCAAGACCCGATTGCCGATTCGGCACGCGCCATCCTTGATGGCCATGTGGTGCTCTCCCGGCGCCTGGCGGAAGCGGGCCACTACCCTGCCATCGATATTGAAGCGTCGATCAGCCGTGCCATGACCTCGCTGATCGATGAGGAGCATTACCGGCGGGTACGTAACTTCAAACAGATGTTGGCCAGTTACCAACGTAACCGCGATCTGATCAGTGTAGGAGCCTACGCCGCAGGCAGCGATCCGCTGCTGGACAAGGCCATGACGCTGTATCCGCAGATGGAAGCCTATCTGCAACAGGGCATTTTCGAACGCAGCGGCTACGACGATGCCTGCCAACAGTTGCAGCAACTGATTGTTTAACCACGGAGCCTGAGCACCATGAAACCACAGTCACCGCTGATTATCCTGCGCGATCTGGCGCAGGATGCCGTAGAACAGGCCGCACAGCACCTCGGCCAGGCACGTCAGGCGCAACAGGCGGCGGAGCAACAGCTTGCCATGCTGCTCAACTACCAGGATGAGTATCGGCAAAAGCTGAACAACACCCTGTCTAGCGGCATGGGTTCCGCCAGTTGGCAAAACTACCAGCAGTTTATCGGCACGCTCGAGCAGGCCATCAGCCAGCATCGCCAGCAGTTGCTCCAGTGGAGCGAGAAGGTAGAACGGGCGGTCAAACAGTGGCAGGACAAACAGCAGCGGCTGAACGCTTTTGAAACGCTCAACACCCGTGCCCTCAGCGCCGAACTGATGCTGGAAAACAAGCGTGACCAAAAACTGATGGATGAGTTCGCTCAACGCAGTTCACAAAGGAATCTAAACCCATGAACCTCAACGTTCTCTCTGGTTTGCCCGCGACAGCTGATGGCACGGAGACTGGCCTTACCGCGCTGTCGTTGGATGATGCCGGACTGTCTGCCAGCTTTGCTCAACTGCTCGGCGAGCGCTTCATGCCTGAAGGTCAACTGAAAGGCAAGCCGAACGTGGCCCAGCTACTGGCCGAAGATCCACAAATCTCAACCCTCAGCCGCCAACAGCTTAACCAATTGCTGACCTCGCTCAGCGATCGTGGCCGTTTGCTGGCCGCTCCGCAGGAACTGGATACGGCAGACGATAGCCAAACCCGGTTAACCCAGCGCGATGACGAACAGCCGCTGCACCCTGTAGATACTTTGGATGCGGCCAGCTTGCAGGCTCTGTTTGCCATGCTGCCTGCCGCCGTAGTGCAACCGTTATCAGGAAATGGGGTCGCAACCGCCGCTGAGCCAAGCGGGGACGAAGCGCCGCTGACGGGAACCGCATCACTGTTAGCCACCCTGAGCGAAAAACCAGCGTTATCCACTGCTGGCCTGCCAGCGTCAAAATCGCAGCCGAACGCAGACGATAAATCCGCCTTGGCCGCCAAAACTGACGCGTCGTCAGTACTGTCTTCTCAGACCGATAACAATCAGGATAGCGGCACCACTCCACTGAAACTGGCGGCTGAATCGGCGCAATCTTCTGCAACGCCACAGCACGCAGCCCCTGCGCCAGTTTCCAGCCCGGTGATCGCCAGCCAACCCGTCAGCGCGACGGTGAGCGCACCGGCAACGCCACAGTTGAACGCTCAACTCGGCAGCCAGGAATGGCAACAGGCACTGAGTCAGCAGGTGCTGATGTTCCACCGCAACGGCCAGCAGAGCGCCGAGTTACGCCTACATCCGCAGGAACTGGGTGCCTTGCAAATCACGCTGAAGCTCGACGATAACCAGGCCCAGTTGCATATCGCCTCGGCACACGGCCAGGTTCGTGCGGCGGTGGAAGCCGCGCTGCCCCATCTACGCCATGCGCTGGCGGAAAGTGGTATCAACCTTGGCCAGAGCAGCGTTGGCGGTGAGTCACTGCCACAGCCGCAACAGTCACAGCAGCAGGCCTCTCACCAAGGCGGGCAGCCTTCTTACCGTGAACAACACGGCAGCGCGGAAACCGGCGTTGAAGCCCTGAGCGCCCCAGCAGCGCTGCAGGCGATGGCCCGCTCGGTCGACGGCGTTGATATTTTCGCCTGACGGCGTGCAAACGCTCAAGCTGGCACGCTTTTCCCCGCCTATTCTGGCTATTGCAGCCCAGAATAAGCGGGATAATGGAATTACATGTATTGCGTGCAGCTTGTCAGCACGCAGAGAACAGGATTTGGCTTAGTAATGTCTCAGAACTCCCTTCCAACAGCAGCAACAAAAAAACGCCCAATACTGGTGATCCTGCTGGTACTGATCGCCTTGGGCGCATGTGGTGCCGCAGGCTACAGCTGGTGGTTGATGCAGCAGCATAAGAACGGTCAACCCGCCGCCGAGGAAAAAAAGCAGCCGCCTCCGGCCCCGGTGTTTATGCCATTGGATACCTTTACCGTCAATCTGGTGACGCCGGATAACAACCTGGACCGCGTGTTGTATATCGGCCTGACGCTGCGCCTGCCAGATGAAGAAACACGCCGCCGGTTGAACGATTTTCTGCCGGAAGTGCGTAGCCGTCTGCTAATGCTGCTTTCACGACAGGAAGCAAGCCAACTGGCCAACGAGCAAGGGAAACAGCAACTGGTGGCACAGATTAAAGACGTGCTCAGCCCACCGCTGGTGACGGGACAACCGAAGCAAGTGGTCAGCGATGTGCTGTTCACTGCCTTCATACTGCGGTAATAAACCATGGGCGACAATATTCTTTCACAGGCCGAGATCGACGCACTGCTCAATGGCGACAGCGCGGGGGATGAACCCGCCGCCGTCATCGGTCATGAAAGCGAGGTCAAACCTTACGATCCCACCACCCAACGGCGCGTGGTGCGTGAGCGCCTGCAAGCGCTGGAGATCATTAACGAGCGTTTTGCCCGTCAGTTTCGCATGGGGCTGTTTAACCTGTTGCGCCGTAGCCCGGATATTACCGTCGGGGCGATCAAGATCCAGCCATACCATGAGTTTGCCCGCAACCTGCCGGTGCCGACCAACCTGAACCTGGTCCACCTGAATCCATTGCGCGGCACGGCGCTGTTTGTGTTTGCCCCCAGCCTGGTGTTTATCGCCGTGGATAACCTGTTCGGTGGCGATGGCCGTTTTCCTACCAAGGTCGAGGGCCGGGAATTTACGCCAACCGAACAGCGGGTGATCAAACGCATGCTGCGCTTGGCGCTGGACGCCTATGGCGATGCCTGGAGCGCCATCTACAAGATCGATGTGGAATACGTACGTGCCGAAATGCAGGTCAAGTTCACCAATATCACCACCTCTCCCAACGATATCGTGGTAACCACGCCGTTCCAGGTGGAGATCGGGGCGCTGAGCGGTGAATTTAATATCTGTATTCCATTCGCCATGATCGAGCCACTGCGCGAGTTGCTGACTAACCCACCGGTGGAGAACTCCCGCCAGGAAGACAGCCAGTGGCGAGAAACGCTGGTGAAACAGGTTCAGCACTCCGAACTGGAGCTGATAGCCAACTTTGTCGATATCCCGATGCGCCTGTCGAAAGTGCTGAAACTCCAGCCAGGCGACGTGTTACCGATCGATAAACCGGAGCGCCTGATCGCCCATGTTGACGGCGTCCCGGTCTTGACCAGCCAATACGGCACCTTGAACGGGCAGTACGCCCTGCGTGTTGAACATTTGATTAACCCTATTTTGAATGCCCTGAGTGAGGAACGGCCCAATGAGTGATCCTAAACAACCGTCTGGCGAAGAGAAGGACTCCGTAGACGATCTGTGGGCTGATGCGTTTAACGAGCAACAGGCGACCGAAAAATCCGCCTCTACCGAGGGCGTATTCAAATCGCTGGAAGCTCAGGATGCGTTGGGTAGCCTGCAAGATATCGATCTGATCCTGGATATTCCGGTCAAGCTGACCGTGGAGCTGGGCCGCACCAAGATGACCATCAAAGAGCTGCTGCGCCTGTCGCAAGGCTCGGTGGTGGCGTTGGATGGTCTGGCCGGTGAACCCTTGGATATCCTGATTAACGGCTATCTCATCGCCCAGGGCGAAGTGGTGGTGGTCGGCGACAAGTTCGGCGTACGCATCACCGATATCATCACGCCTTCCGAGCGCATGCGCCGCCTGAGCCGCTAATGAACCCCAACGCCAGCGTGCAGACACAAAGCACTCAGCAGCCCGCCGGTACGGCGCTGCCCACCGGCTCGGTATTGATGCAGGTCAGCAGCGCGCTCGGCGCTATTTTGCTGCTGATCCTGCTCGCTGGCTGGCTGTTTCGTCGGTTGGGCTTTGCCCCGCAGGCCCGTGGCAATCAAAAATTGCTCAACCTGCGTGCCAGCTGTCAGGTTGGCCAACGCGAACGGGTGGTGGTGGTTGAAGTGGATAACACCTGGCTGGTGCTGGGCGTTACGGCTCAGCAAATCACCCCGTTGCACACCCTGTCCGCGCCACCGACTCAGGAAGCAACCGATCACAAGTCACCGGCAGATTTCCGCCAACTGATGCAAAACGTCTTAAAACGCCCGGATAAATCGGCATGAATCCATTCTCCCACCGCCGGGCTTTTGGCCCGCTGCTGGCCGCAGGCCTGCTACTGCTCAGCCCTGCCGCTTTGGCACAGTTGCCGGGGCTGATTAGCCAACCTACGGCCAACGGCGGCCAAAGCTGGACGCTGCCGGTGCAGACGCTGGTACTGATCACCTCACTCAGCTTCCTGCCCGCGATGCTACTGATGATGACCAGCTTTACCCGCATCATCATCGTGCTGGGGCTGCTGCGTAACGCCCTCGGCACCCCATCGGCACCGCCCAATCAGGTAATGCTGGGGCTGGCACTGTTTTTGACCTTCTTTATCATGTCACCGGTGTTCGACAAGGTATATCAGGATGCCTACCTGCCGTTCAGCCAGGACAAGATCAGCATGGAGGTAGCGATCGACAAAGGTTCGCAGCCGCTACGTGAGTTTATGCTGCGCCAGACGCGGGAAAGCGATCTCGCCCTGTACGCCAGGCTAGCTAACCTGCCCGCGTTGGAAGGTCCGGAGGCCGTCCCGATGCGTATTCTGTTGCCCGCCTATGTCACCAGTGAGCTGAAAACTGCCTTCCAGATTGGTTTTACCGTATTTATTCCGTTCCTGATCATCGACCTGGTGGTGGCCAGCGTGCTGATGGCGCTGGGGATGATGATGGTACCGCCCGCGACCATCTCGCTACCGTTCAAACTGATGTTGTTTGTGCTGGTGGATGGTTGGCAGTTGCTGTTGGGATCGCTGGCGCAGAGTTTTTACAGCTAGCAGACCCCCTCCCCTCTATTGGAGCAAAAAGATGACACCTGAATCGGTAATGGCGCTGGGTACGGAAGCGATGAAAGTGGCGCTGGCGCTGGCCGCCCCACTGCTGCTAGCCGCGCTGTTCAGCGGGCTGATCGTCAGCCTGTTGCAGGCCGCCACGCAGATTAACGAAATGACGCTGTCGTTCATTCCCAAAATTCTCTCCGTGGTCGCCACCCTGATCGTTGCCGGGCCGTGGATGCTCAATCTGCTATTGGACTACATGCGCATGCTGTTCAGCAACCTGCCGAACCTGATCGGCTAACCATGCTAACCTTTGACAGCGCCCAACTCAGCGTCTGGCTCAGCCAGTTCTTCTGGCCTCTGCTGCGCGTCCTGGCGCTGATTAGCACCGCCCCGCTGTTCAGCGAAAAGCAGATCTCCAAGCGGGTGAAAATTGGCTTGGGCGGTCTGATCGTATTGCTGATCGCCCCTACGCTGCCCACCAGCAATATCCCGCTGTTTTCTGTCACCGGCCTGTGGCTGGCCGTGCAGCAGATCCTGATCGGCGTGGCGATCGGTTTAACAATGCAGTTCGCCTTTGCAGCTGTGCGCCTGGCGGGTGAGGTGATCGGCATGCAGATGGGGCTGTCCTTTGCCACCTTCTTCGATCCCTCTGGCGGCCCCAATACGCCACTGCTGGCGCGCCTGCTGAACCTGCTGGCGATGTTATTATTCCTCAGCTTCGATGGTCACCTGTGGCTGATCTCGCTGCTGGCAGACAGCTTCCATACCCTGCCGATCCAGGCACGGCCGCTGAACGGCAACGGTTTCCTGGCGCTGACCCAGGCAGGAACGCTGATCTTCATTAACGGTATGATGCTGGCGCTGCCGCTGATCTGCCTGCTGCTGACGCTGAACCTGGCGCTTGGCCTGCTCAACCGCGTTACCCCGCAGCTTTCGGTGTTTGTGATCGGTTTCCCGGTTACGTTAACCATCGGCATGTTGACCCTTGGCATGATGATGCCGATGCTGGCCCCCTTCTGCGAACACCTGTTCGGTGAGTTTTTCGATCGGCTGGCGACGGTGATCGGCGGTATGTCCCCTTAATCCCGAGGTTACCCGCGAGACAAACTAGCAGGGAAAGATATTTTCCGAGATAAAAAGTTGAAAAAGCGAAATTAACCAGATTTAGCGGCGATTATTCTGCCGGGCTTGAATAATAAAATACCCCCCTTAGAATGGCCTCATTAAATAAATCCCACGCCGTATAAAAATACGGACCAAAGCCATTATTTTTGGTTGGCGATTTATTAAAAAATGGATAACCAAGAAAATAAAACAACGGAGCCTTCGGGCTACGGTATTTTATTTTTCTCAACTGACTTATCTCAATACGGCCAGGAGCACGGAATGAAGACGAAAACCAACAGGAAAGCACGCAGAGCCTTGGGTATGGCGCATTGGGTAACCAACCGCGTTCAGATTACGCCGTCAGCCTGCGGCAAGATTTGGACCGTAGCCAAAAAGAAAAAATAATCTGTTTTTAATGCGTAGCGTTAAAAATAGTAAAATCACTTATCCAGCCTGAATATCCTGACGTTTCCCGCCGTTAAATCAGGCTGTGTAAAAACGGTGCTGCGCTCTATATCCACGTTATAGGGCGCAGTGCCCTACAAGCGTGAATAACTATTTCTTATCGGTTTATTTGGAATAATGACATACCCTGCATATCGCTAAAGGTCTTATACGATGCCTGCAAAGCCGCCTGTTGCATGTAGTAAGACGAGATCGCCTCCACCACATCCGCCTCAACCAACGCGGTCAGCTGATTTTTGTTAGCCGTATTGTTTTCGATGCCGATGCTGTCCAACACGTCCAACTCCTGCAGCTGAGTCCCCAACACTGCACTGGTGCTCAGCACGTTGTTATAGCTGTTATCCAGGCCACGGGTTGCCTTATCGAGCGCCGCCGTCACCTGCTCACGGGTAGCCTCATCGGCCCCCTGCAGAGGGGTCTTCAACGCTTTCAACGCCATATCGATGCTCTCGAACACGTTCGCTTCGGAAGGGCTGCCGTCCGGTTCCGGTTTGATATTGCTGGTCAGCGACATAAATATCGAGCTGCCGGTGTGGCCCACGGTCATGGTGCGGTTGGCGTCCACTTTCTGCTCAATGGCCGAGCTGCTGCCCTGGTAAACCACCTTGCCACCCTGCTCGACAAACGGGGCTTTATCATTGGCAAAGCCGGCAAAAATAAAACGGCCGTTACCGTCGGTGCTGTTGGCCTGGCTGAGTAGCTGATCCTTCAGCCCCTGCAACTGGGTGGCCAAAGAATCACGGTCATTGTCGCTGATTGTGCCGTCACCGGCATTGACGATCAGCGCTTTCATGTCCTTGATGCCATCGGCGGCGCTACGCAGCACGGTTTCTTCCATCGAGATGTTCTGACGGGCAAAGGTGCGCGCCAACGCGTACTGGCTGTTTTCTGACATCGACTGCGAGATCATCACCGCCTGTGACGCCGCTAACGGATCGTCCGAAGGGTAAAGCACGCGCTTGCCGCTGGAAAGCTGCTGCCCGGACTGCATCCACAGAGACTGATTATTGGTGACCCCCGACAGATTCTGCTGGTAGATCATGCTGGTGCTCATGCGCATGGGTTAGGTTCCTCACTAAGGGCATCCACAGCCGGCATACCGGCTGCGGTTAACGGTAAAATCAACGAATATTCAGTATGGCGTCAAACAACGAGCTGGCGGTCTGGATCACCTGCGCATTGGCCATGTAATACTGTTGGAAACGCAGCAGTTCGCCATACTCTTCGTCCAGGTTAACCCCGGAAATGGACTGCTGTTGGGTTTGCAATTGGGTCACAATATTGGTTTGTGCGGTGGCGTTGACTTTGGCGGTAGCGGTCTGGTTACCCACGCTGCTGACCAATCCGGCATAGGCGCCGCTCAAGGTTGCTTTACCCTCCACCACTTTGGCGGTTTGCAGATCGAGCAGTTTCTTGACGTTGTCGTTATCGCCCTTACCGCCATCTTCCGTTCCTGCGGCAGCAAACTTGGCCGAGTCGCTGATAGCAACCTTCAGGGTACCAGCTACATCGCTAACCGGTTTCACGGTAAAGCTGTCGTTCTTTTTCGCGTTGCCCGTCACGCCGACCTGCAGGCCATCAAAGCTCAGCGTCGGTTTGCCATCCGCATCGGTGCCTGCGGTGGCAGGTACTTTGACGTTGTCGGACAGGCGCGTAACCTGCCAGTTGGCACCGTCAAACTCCATGCGATAGTCACTGGCCTTGACCTTGCTGGTATCGGTAAAGGAGACCGACAGCGAGGCATTGCCGGTGTTGTTGGTATTGTTAACCGTACGCCCACCTGAGAAGCTGAAGAAATCTTCACCCGGATCGCCGTTGATATCAAAGCCTTCGCGATGCTGCTGGTTAAAGCTATCGGCCAGCGCCAGGGCCAGTTGCCCCAACTGGTTACGTGCGCCATCCAGTGATTCACTACGGAACTTCAGCACGCCGCTGACGCTACCGCTGCCAATCTGGCTTTCCGGAATTTCGCTGGCGCCATTGCCGCGATCGTAACCGAGCGTCAGGCGGGACGGGTCTTTGCTGGAAGGCATCGCCGTCACCTGATAGGAGGAGTTGCCCTGCACCAGCGTCAGGCCGTTGGCGAAGGTCACGGTATAGGCATCACCGTCCTGCTGGGTGACCTGAACGCCGACCACCTTGTTAAGCTCCGTCACCAACTGATCGCGCTGATCCAGCAAGGCGTTCGGCTCGCTGCCGCCGCTGCTGGCCCGCACCTGGGTGATTTCGTTATTCAGGCGGGCGATCTGCTGGCTGTAAGTATTGATCTGGTTGGCGCTGTCGCTCAGTTGCTGGTTGACGCCCGCATCCATATCGCGCAGATACTTGTCCGCATTGTTGAACTGATTCACCAGGCCGTTGGCCTTGCCTAACACGGTCTGGCGGGCAGCGTCATCCCCGGCATTGCTGACGACGTTTTGCAGGTTTTTGAAGAAATCTTCCATCCCCGATGCCAGGGTGTTGGTTTTAGACGCCAGCAGGTTATCGATCTGGGAGACTTTTTCGAAGTAGCTGCTCTGAGCCGAAGCTTCGCTTTGCGCTCCGCGCAGCTGGGTCATGATGAACTGGTTATACTCGCGATTGACCGTAGTCACGGTGGCTCCGTTGCCGATAAATCCGTTCATGGTGCCCAGGCCGCCGTTTTGCGCCAGGATCGCGGTCTGGCGGTTATAGCCCGCCACGTTGTAGTTGGAAATGTTGTTACTGACGGTGCTAAGCGCAACCTGCGCCGCATTCAGGCCACTCATCGCGGTATTGATTAAGCTGTTGGACATAGAGGTTCCTTATGCTGCGGTGCCAGCGGCCCACAGAGGTCAAAAATTGTGCCGGGCGTTGCCATCCAGCCTGCTTGGGTTATCGGCCACGATGGAGAAAACTTGAGGAAAATAGTAGTGACTCACCTTGGCTAAACAGGCACTCGAGTTTGTTGAGATTATCGATTTACTTCCAAAAGCACTGGGGCTATCAGCTCCCTCTCCCTGTGGGAAAGGAGGCATTCGAGTTTGTTGAAATCACCGATTTACTTCCAAAAGCGCTGGGGCTATCAACTCCCTCTCCCTGTGGGAGAGGGTTGGGGTGAGGAGCCACTAAAACAGATCCTGCAAATCGTGGGTATAGGCTTTGGTTACCTGTTCCCCAGCGCTTTTCATCTGCTGGATCATGCTGACCAGCTTTTTGGCATACAGCGGATCGGTAGCATAACCGGCCTTTTGCAGCGCATGCGCCGCCTGCTCGGGACTGCTGGCACTGGCAACGTTGGCGTAGCGCGGGTTGTTGGTCAGCAATTTGACGTAATCCCCAATCGCTTCCATATAGGAGCCATAGACGCGGAAGCGGGCCTTGACCTTCTTCGCCACCCCTTCCTCGAACTCGGTAGTGGTGATTTCCGTCACCGGGCCGTCCCAACTGCTACCGGCCTTGATACCAAACAGGTTGTAACTGCGTGAACCATCCGCCGCGGGGATCTCGCGTTGCCCCCAGCCAGACTCCAGCGCGGCCTGCGCCATGATCAGCTGGTGCGGAATACCGCTTTGCTGGCTGGCAACCCGTGCTGGAATAGACAGCTGCGCGACAAAGTTGCCATTGCTCAGCGGCAAGGGAGGCGCCGAAGGTATTTTTGGCACCGCCCGGCGTACCATCTGTTCCAATGCCTGACGCGGCAAGGTCTGCAACACTTCGTTGTCCAGCGCCATCGGCACCGTCCCTGCGGTTTCGCTTGGGCGGCTGTTTCCGGCGGAGAGCTGCTTGACCATCATGTCCGCCAGCCCCAGACCTTTCTGCGACATCTGTTGGGCGATCTGCTGATCGTACATCGAGGTATACAGCCGCGTCTGATCGCTGCTCAACACGCCGTCCTGCGGCAACGCCGCACGCATGCTTTTCAGCATCATCTGCACGAACATTCCTTCCACCTGCTGGGCAACCTGTTTGATATTGCCCTGCGGATCGGCGGCAACATCGCGCTTCAAGCCGTTCAGCGACTGGGTGTCATAGGCCGCACCCGACATGGCCATCAGATCGCTGCTCATCAGATAATTTCCAGTTTGGCACGCAGGCAGCCAGCGCTCTGCATTGCCTGCAAGATAGACATCAGGTCGATCGGCGTCGCCCCCAGCGCATTCAACGCGCGAACTACGTTATTGAGGTTGGCGCTAGCGTTCACTTTTTGCAGTGAACCGCCCTGCTGCTGCACGGAAATCTGGGTATTCGGCGTCACCACGGTCTGGCCACCGCCGAATGGCGTATCCGGCTGGCTGACGGTGTTTTGCCGATCGACCACCACAGACAGGTTCCCCTGTGCTACTGCGCAGGAATCCAGCACCACATCGCGGTTCATTACTACCGAGCCGGTACGGGAGTTGATGATCACTTTGGCATCCATTGCCCCAACGTTAATGCTGATATTCTGGATATCCGCCAGGAAGCGCACTTGCGAACTATTGCCGCGTGGCACCAGCACCTGCACGGTACGGGAATCGAGCGGAGAGGCTGTGCCGCCCCCGCGCTGGCGGTTGATAGCATCACTGATCTGTTGTGCCAGGGTGAAATCATCGTCGTTCAGTTGCAGGTTGATCACGCCATCCTGGCCGAAGGTGGTAGGCAATTCACGTTCGATGGAAGCGCCGTTGCTGATACGCCCACCGGCCAACTGATTGACCTGCACGCTGCTGCCCCCGGAGGACGCACCGGCCCCGCCGACCAACACGTTACCCTGTGCCAACGCATAAACCTGATTATCAACGCCTTTGAGCGGCGTCATCAGCAGTGTCCCGCCACGCAGGCTTTTGGCGTTACCCATTGAGGACACCACCACGTCGATGTGCTGCCCCGCACGGGAAAACGGCGGTAGCTTGGCGGTTACCATCACCGCCGCCACGTTTTTCAACTGCATGTTGGTGCCTGGCGGCACGGTGATCCCCAGTTGCGATAGCATGTTGCTCAGGCTCTGGGTGGTAAACGGGGTTTGCATGGTCTGATCGCCAGAGCCGTCCAACCCCACGACCAGGCCGTAGCCAATCAACGCGTTGTCACGTACACCCTGTACCGTCACCAGATCGCGGATGCGTTCCGCCGTCGCGGGCAGGCAAACCAGCATCATGGACAGTGTGAGAAGTAACTTTTTCAACATCGGTCAATCCTTAGAACGGTGAAACATTTAAGAAGAAGCGCTGTAGCCACCCCATGGTCTGCGCTTCATTGATATAGCCGTTACCGACGTATTCAATACGCGCATCCGCCACCTGGGTGGACGTGACCGAGTTATTGCCACTGATGGTGCGGGGGTTAACCACACCGGAAAAACGGATGAACTCGGTGCCCTGATTGATGGCAATTTGCTTTTCGCCCACCACGTGCAGGTTGCCGTTGGCCAAGACCTGATTGACCGTGACGGTAATGGTGCCGTTAAAGGTGTTGTTGGCGTTGGCCCCGCCCTTGCCGCCGAAGGTGCTGTCGCCGGAGATATCCATGTCGGCGCGCGCGTTACCGAGCAGCCCGTCGAGATAACGTGGTGAAGTGGCTACGCCAAATTTGCTGGCCCCATTGCGGCTGGCGTTGGCGGATGAACTCTTGCTGGCACTGACGTTTTCTTGCAGCACGATGGTCAGGGTGTCGCCGATATTACGCGGGCGACGATCTTCAAACAGCGGCTGATAGCCGTAGTTCATCGGCTGTACCGTCTGGAAAATCGAACCGTTCGGCACCGGAGCGCCTGCCGGAGCGGGCTGAGCCGTGGTAGCTCCGTCAACCAGGGGGGTATGCGGAATATAGGCACAGCCGCCGACTGTCAGCATCAGCAGCCCGGCCAGGACGCGTTTGCCTTGCTGCGGCACGCTGGCCGCTAAAAAGGTGGTTACCACGGGTATCGCCTTTGTTGCTCAGGATAAGGATTACGGGCGCAGCACGCTGCGCCCGTCGATTACAGTTGCGTCAGCTTTTGCAGCATCTGGTCAGACGTTGATACCGCTTTGCTGTTGATCTCATAGGCGCGCTGGGTCTGGATCATGTTGACCAACTCTTCCGCCACGTTGACGTTAGAGGTTTCAACATAACCCTGATACAACAGGCCTGCCCCGTTGAGGCCAGGGGTACTTTCGTTAGGCGCACCGGAGCTTTCGGTTTCCTGGTACAGGTTTTCCCCCATGCTTTCCAGACCGCTATCGTTGATAAAGGTGGTCAACGTCAGTTGCCCGACCTGCTGCGCCGCCGTCTGGCCCTGCTGGGTCACGCTGACGATGCCATCACGGCCCACGGTAATGCTCAGGGCGTTGGCCGGAATGGTGATCGCCGGTTGCACCTGAAAACCACTGGCGGTCACCAACTGGCCATTCTGATCGATCTGGAATGAACCATCGCGGGTATAGGCCTGGGTGCCATCCGGCAATACCACCTGGAAGAAGCCCTGCCCCTTGATCGCCACGTCTTTGCTGTTGTTGGTCTGCGACAGGTTGCCCTGGCTGTGGATGCGCTCGGTCGCCACCGGACGTACGCCGGTACCAATCTGCAAACCGGAAGGCAGCGTGGTTTGCTCGGAAGACTGAGCCCCGGGCTGACGCATGGTCTGGTATAGCAGATCTTCAAACACCGCACGTTGGCGTTTAAACCCGTTGGTACTGACGTTCGCCAGGTTGTTGGCGATCACGTCCATATTGGTCTGCTGCGCATCCAGACCGGTTTTGGCAATCCATAAGGATGGGATCATGATTTATTCCTCTGCACTCAGCTCATTGACAGCAATGAGTTGGCGCGCTGTGCGTTTTCATCCACGCTGTGGATGACCTTCATTTGCATTTCGAACCGGCGGGCGTTGGCGATCATATCCACCATCGTCTCCAGCGGTTTGACGTTGCTGCCCTCCAACACTCCCGGCATGATCCGCACATCGGGATCGTTCGGTAGTTGGTTACCACGCTGCTGCTGAGCCTCGGCAGTCAGATGGAACAGGCCGTCGTCCCCGCGCACCACTTCCCGAGCATCGGCCTTCACCAGCTTCAGGCGGCCAATCTGGGAAATGGTGTTAGGCGGATCGCCCGGATTTAACGCCGAGATGGTGCCGTCCGCCGCCAGCGTCAGCTCTGCCTGCGGCGGGGCTTCGATCGGCCCGCCATCGCCCATCAGCGGCACGCCCTGCACCATCAACTGCCCGGTGGAGGAGATCTGGATGCTGCCGTTACGGCTGTAGGCTTCGGTGCCGTCCGGCAGCCTTAGCGCCAGAAACCCGTCCTGCTGCAATGCCACATCCAGTGGCCGCCCGGTGTAGTTCAGCGGCCCTTGGCTCATGTCTGCCCCAGGCGTCGACGCAGCCACCAGCGTGCGCGTCTGCATGCTTGGCCCATCAACCGGCACCGCACGCAGCGCCGAAAGCTGTGCGCGGAACCCAGGAGTGGAGGCGTTGGCCAGGTTGTTGGCCGTGACCGACTGCTGCTCCAGCGTCTGCCGGGCCCCCCCCATCGCGGTATAAATCGCGTGATCCATAAATCAATCCTATTAGCGCAGGCTGACCAGCGTTTGCAGGATCGAATCCTGGGTTTTGATGGTTTGCGCGTTTGACTGGTAGTTACGCTGCGCGACGATCATGTTCACCAGTTCCTGACTCAGATCGACGTTGGAAGACTCCAGCGCGCCGCTGGTCAGTGAACCGAAACCGCCACCGCCCGCCAGGCCCACGCGTGGCTGACCTGAAGCACCGGTCTCCTTCCAGACGTTATCGCCCTGTGCGGCCAGCCCTTCCGGGTTGGAGAAGTTGGTCAACACGATCTGCCCCAGCAGTTGGGTCTGCTGGTTGTTGTATACCCCGACCACGGTGCCATCTTTGTTGATCTGGAAACCTTGGTATTCCCCGGTGGCGTAGCCGTCCTGGGAAATCTTGCTGACAGAGTCACTGCCGACGTTCTGTTGCAGGCTACCGGCAAAGCTCAGGTTAAAGTTTTGCGCCAGCGCGCCGTCTTTAGCCGACATTGGCACGACCAGGTTGAATGGCGTGGCGCTTGGAGTGCCATCTGGCTTCAACGTGCCGGTCAGCGTACCGCTGTTATCAAAGTTCAGGCTGCCCGCTTTGGCAGACGGAGCACCCGGCACGCTGCCGTCCTGAGTGTAAACGTCCCACTTGTTATCAGCCGTTTTTACAAAGTAGGCGTTGATGTTGTGTGCATTGCCTAGGGTGTCGTAGGTGGTAATGGTGTTGACGTAGTTAAACGAGTCGGTCTTGTTGGGATCGAACGGCGTCACCGCCGGTGGCTTATGGGTCGATTTCAGGTTGGCCACCATATTGCCGCTGGTGCTGGCTTTGGCGTTCATCATCCCTTCAGGAATGCTCAGCGGTACCGGATCGGCCCCCTGCTGGATGGTGGGCGGCGAGCCAGCCGCCGGGTAGCCGGTCAGGCTCAACCCTTGCATGTTGGTGATGTTGCGGTTGGCATCCATGATGAACTGCCCATTACGCGTATAGAAGATGCCGCCATCGGCGTCTTGCATACGGAAGAAGCCGTTCTGGCTGATGGCGATATCCATTGCCCGGTTGGTGTTGGTGGTAGTACCACCGTTGAAGTTCTGGGTGATCCCCGCCACTTTCACCCCTAGCCCGACCTGCGAGCCGGCAAACATATCGGCAAAGGATACGCTGCCGGATTTGAAGCCGTAGGTGGCGGAGTTGGCGATGTTGTTACCAATCACATCCAGGTTGGTTGCAGCCGCGTTTAAACCGCTGACCGCTTGAGAAAAAGCCATGTCGTTCTCCGAAATAGGTCATTTAAAAAGGTGTCTTCAGGATCGAGGGATCCATAGCCGACGTGGAAAATCACTGCGCTTAGTTTGACGAACCCAGTTTGGACAGGATCAGGCGCACGTCATCCAGCGTTGAAGTCCCCGCCACGCCCAGATCCAGTTTTGCCCCGTCCGTTCCGCGCGTGACGCCGTTAACCATGGCGAAACGCAGTGGTTGCGCCACCAACTGCTCACCGCCGTTTTTGGCGTTGATCGCCACGGTGTAAGAACCGTCGGGCGCATTGGTGCCATCTTCCAGCGAACCGTCCCAGGAGAAGGAGTGCACACCGGCGGTTAGCCCGCCCAGATCGATGGTACGAACCACTTTGCCGGTGGCATCGCTGATGGTCGCCGTCACCGCATCGGCAGTGCGTTCCAGCTCGATGCCAAACGGCGTGGTGCTGACCTTGCCAGCGTCATTACCCACCAGGATCTCCTTGCCCGGCACCATCACACCGTGGCCAATCAGCGAACTGGCCTGGATTGACTGGTTGCCGCTAATCTGGCCGGAGATCGACCCCAGCGTGGTGTTGAGCTTCTCGATCCCACTAACCGTGTTGATTTGAGCCAGTTGGGTTGTCAGTTCGTTGTTTTGCATCGGGTTGGTGGGGTCCTGGTTTTTCAACTGGGCCACCAACAGCGTCAGGAAGTTTTTGTTCAAGTCCTGGCTGGCGCTGTTACCATTCACGCCATTCTTGGCGTTGGCACCGGCGATGCTGTTGTCGAGTGATTCATTGGTGGTGGCGGCAATGGCCATAAATAAAAGCTCCGGTTACTGACCCAGCGTCAGGGTTTTCATCAACATGGATTTGGTGGTATTCAACACTTCGACGTTGGCCTGATAGCTGCGCGAGGCCGAAATGGTGTTGACCATTTCCCCGACAACATCGACGTTGGGCATCCGCACATAGCCTTTGGCATCCGCCAGCGGGTTGCCCGGCTGAAACACCAAACGCTCCGGTGAGGGATCGTCAACCACCTGAGCGACACGCACGCCACCGGTCGACTGGCCCGGAGCTGCTGCAACCTCAAACACCACCTGTTTGGCCCGATAAGGCTGTCCGTCCGGGCCGGTGGCGCTGTCGGCGTTGGCCATATTGCTGGCGCTGACGTTCAGACGTTGGGATTGTGCAGACAGGGCCGAGCCGGAAATATCAAAAATATTCAATAACGACATGGGAATTATCCTCCTTGCAGCACGGACATCATGCCTTTGATCTGGCCGTTCAACAGCGTCAGGTCGGTTTGATATTTCAGGCTGTTATCGGCAAAGTTGGTGCGTTCACGGTCCATATCCACCGTGTTGCCGTCCAGGGAAGGCTGATCCGGCACGCGGAACAGGAGATCCAGCGACGGTGGCTGCATATTCTGCGCCGGGATATGGCGTGCCGAGGTCAGATTCAGCGCCACGCCGCTGCCGTTGACGCGCCCCTGCGCCATGACCTTGTTCAGTTGGCTGGCGAAATCGATATCACGAGCCTGATAGCCCGGCGTATCTGCGTTGGCGATGTTGGCCGCCAGGATTTCCTGCCGCTGGGCGCGCAGGTTCAGCGCCTCCTGGCCAAAACGCAGAGCAGCGTCTAATTTGTCGAGCATGCTCCCTCCGCGAGGTTAGAATTTGGAGCCGACAGCATAAACGCCCTATCTGTCAGCCTATCGTGGGAATAAGGGCAAAATGCGTCGCTATTTGTCTGCTTAGCCTGCGCGCGTAACGGTTACACTTGTTCCCCTGTGGTCGCTGCGTCTGTGAGGCAAAATATGAAAAGGATCCTGCTGTTGGTCGGCTTGCTGATCGGCCTGAACGCGCACGCCGAGGGCCTGGACGGACAGGTGGAGAGCTTTATCAAGTCCCAATTTGCCACCAGTGCCAACGTGACCGACGTCAAAGTGTTGGTGCGCACGCCAGCAAGCCGTTGGCCGCAGTGCGAATTGCCGCAGCTTTCGATGCCTCAGAATGCTCGCCGCTGGGGTAACATCAGCATCTCGGCCCGTTGTGGCCAGGAGCGGCGTTTCATTCAGGCACAGGTGCAACTGATGGGGCATTATCTGGTGGCCGCACGGGGGATCAGTGCGGGCAGCAAACTCACTGCAGATGATATCAAGCTGAAAACCGGCCGATTAGACACCCTGCCGCCACGTACCCTGACCGATAACGCCAAGGCGATCGGTGCCGTCAGCCTGCGCAATATCAGCCCTGGGCAGCCGTTGAATACGGTCATGCTAAGACGGGCCTGGGCGGTCAAGGCCGGGCAAACGGTACAGGTGTTGGCGCAGGGTGATGGGTTTAATATCAGCGGTGCTGGGAAAGCGATGACCAACGCCGCCGCCGAAGACAGCGTGCGCGTACGCATGGTCTCCGGGCAAATTGTTAGCGGCATTGCCAATGTTGATGGCACAATTCGTATTACTTTATAAAAAAATAAAGCTTTGCCAATACTTGTCGATAACAAAGTCATAGCAGCACTTATCCGGCCACCAGGGCCACAGATTTGAACTCCCCGTTGCCTAGGCGACGGTGGTACAGATGGAGATTGAACATGAGTATCGATCGTACCCAACGGTTGCAACCCGTGCCCACGGTACAGCCGCGAGAAACACAGTCAGACAACGCAGTTCAGGCGCGCAAAAAAGTCACGGCGGAAACCTCGGTCAGCGGTACCCAGGTTAAGCTGAGTGATGCACAGGCCCGCCTGATGCAGCCGGGCAGCCAAGATATCAATATGGAGCGAGTGGAAAGCATCAAGCAGGCGATCCGCAACGGCGAATTGAAGATGGATACCGGCAAGATTGCCGATGCCTTGTTACAAGACGTGCAAAGCGAATGGCAGTCCGGCGCCGATCGGGGTTAACACCAAGGGTGAGTCATTGATATGGAAAACCTGGCACAATTGCTGGATAAGCTGCTGGACACCTTGCAGGCGTTAGGCACGGTGCAGACGGAAGAGCACGCTTTACTGTGCTCGAAAACTTTGGCTGGCGTGGCTTTGCAGCGCGTGACAGATGCTAAAAGCCAACTGCTGGCGACGGTCAATTATCTGGACCAACAGCGGCTGGAGATGGAACGGCTGCAACACTGCCAAGCACCTTATGAGGGCCAACCGCAGTTGGCGTCCCGCTGGCAGCAAGTGCAACAGCAAAGCCTGCAACTGCGCGAACAGAATCACCATAACGGCATGCTGCTCAATCACCATATTGAGCACAATACGCAGGCGCTGGCGATTTTAAACAAGCAGAATAAATCGCTGTACGGCCCCGATGGTCAGTCCCGTGCGGGGAGCCTGCTGGGCCGTAAGATTGGGGTTTGAACACGATCAACCAAACTAACACCGGCAATTTCCCACAGATGTTAGTGGTGAAGTTGTGCCAAATCGTCTGCGGAAAGGCCGGTTAATTTCATCACTACAGCACGGTCAAAGCCATCGGCCAGCATGGCACTCGCAATGTTCAAGACGGCTGCCCGTGCCTGCTCCATACCCTTCTCAATACCTTGTTCGATACCTTGCTCCATGCCTTTCTTGAAGCCTTTTTGCTCGAGATATTCTGCAATGGTCATCAATTCCTCCTCGTGCCGTGGCGTACGACGGGCCAACTCACGGATCAGCTTATCCGGTTCGGTCGTGTTCCCCACCTGCAACATGTAGTTCACCAACGAGATCAGTTGCTCATTGGTAGTGTACCCAAACGATAATAATGTGACCAGTCGTTCCTTTATTTCGAATAGGTCACGCTGGCGCACGTGTTTTTGCAGCAGTTCCAAGGTAGCCATACGGCGGTGCTGCATGATGTCATCGTCCGGTATGACGGTGACGTCAACCAATGGGAAATGTCCAGCATAAAGCTGCCTGGCCAAATCAGGTTCACTGAATTCTTCCAGCCAGCTCATCGAATAGGGATAAGGCGTCACCTGGCCGTGATAAAACAGGGTTGGGATCACTAGGGGAAGTTGATCGTGACCCGTATCAAGGTGGCGTTGCATTGCAGCGATCGCATAACGTATTAAACGAAATGCCATATGCTTATCAGGGCTGCTTTGGTGTTCGATCAAAACGTATACATACGCGTCTCCCCTCTCAGTACGTAATGAGTAGAGCACGTCAGAGTAACTGGCTCGCAGATTGCTTTCGATAAAACTGCCGGATTCAAGTTTTAGCGTACTCAAATCGCAATATTGCAGCAAGACCGACGGCAGATGTAACTCCAGAAAGTCTCTGGCCGTGTCTGGGTTAGTGAGGAACTTTTTAAATACCGCGTCATGCGATACAGAGGTGGTTTTTTTCATGTTGGTCATCCTGGACTTAACATGAAAAAACCTACCACAGGCTTTTATTACTTCACATTACTGCCGCCTTAATGCTGGATCCGACTCGCAACTCATTGGTAATTCACAATCACCTGATTAGAGATCGCCCGCAGCGGAGGGTTTAACGCGCCGCGAGACTTCACGTAATAAATGAAGCGGAACTCGCTGTCTGCGGGAATACCGTTGAAAGCCTCACTGCGGCCACTGCCCGCGCCGAGCGGTAGGCAGCGTGACGAGGTGCAAAGCTGTACCTCTAATCCGGCAGGCGCGCCTGCCAGCAACTGATAACGCCAGCTTACACTGGTCACCCGAGCCTCGGCCGCCGGTGGATTAGCTGGCCGCAGGCTGGGGGAGACATCACGCACGCTCCCCGTTTCCAGCGTGACGCCGCTGGCATCGGCAGCCCAAGACCCCGACACCGCTTGCGCAGCCAGCGGAGCGAACAACACCAACAAAGGAAGGAAAGCTTTCATCAGGCGGCTCCTATGGTTGAGGTCATGCGGATCTGACGCTCATCGTTGATTTCCAGGTTCGACAGCACCACCAGCTGCGGCAAGGTACGGCGCAGGAAGCGCGCCAGCAGGGCACGTAACGCGTGGTTTACCAGCAGCACCGGCGGTGCACTGAGCATTTCCTGACGTTGCAGCGCCTGCCTGGCCTGATCCAACAAGCGGTCCGCCAGCCCCGGCTCAAGACCTCCGCCCCCTTGCAGGGCCTGCAACAGCAGGCGCTCAAGCGGCGTATCCAGACCAATGACCTGGATCTCACCGTTACCCGGGAACCACTGCTGAGTGATAGCCCGCCCAAGCGCCACCCGCACCACAGAGGTCAGTTCGAAAGGATCGCTTTGCGTTGGCGCATGTTCCGCCAGCGTTTCTATGATGGTACGCATATCGCGAATCGACACCCGCTCAGCCAGCAGATTCTGTAGCACCTTGTGCAGCGTAGTCAGCGAAACTACACCAGGCACAAAATCTTCCGTCAGCTTCGGCATTTCCTGCGAGACACGATCCAACAGTTGCTGGGTTTCCTGGCGACCAAACAGCTCGCTGGCAAACTGACCAAGCAAATGGTTGAGGTGAGTGGCAACAACGGTGCTGGCTTCAACCACCGTGAACCCCTGGATCTGCGCCTGTTCACGCAGCGCGCTATCGATCCACACCGCCTCCAGCCCGAAGGCCGGATCGACGGTTTTGTCACCGGCCAGCTCACCCACCGCATTGCCCGGATTTATCGCCAGCCAGCGCCCCGGATGTGCCTCACCGCTACCGATCTCCACCCCTTTCATCAGAATGCGGTAACTGGCCGCAGACAGTTCGAGGTTGTCGCGAATATGCACCACCGGTGGCAAATAGCCCGTGTCCTGAGCGAATTTTTTACGGATGCCACGAATACGCCCCAGCAGCTCGCCGTTTTGCTGAAAGTCCACCATAGGGATCAGGCGGTAACCGACTTCCATGCCCAACGGATCCTCCAGCTGTACATCAGACCAACTGGCCTCCACCGCCTGCGGATTTTCCTGCGGCAGCGGCGGTTCTTTGACTTTCGGCGCCTGCTGTTCACGCCCGCGCAGCCGCCAGGCCAACGCCAGCAGTGCCGCCGTAAACAGCAGGAACACCAGGTTTGGCATCCCCGGAACCATCCCCAACAGCCCCAACACCGCAGCACTCAACACCATCACGCGCGGATTGTTGAACAACTGGTTGACCATCTGCTCGCCAACGTCCTCATCGGTCGCTACGCGAGTGACGATCACACCGGCCGCCGTCGAGATCACCAACGCCGGGATCTGGGCGACCAGGCCATCACCGATGGTCAGCAAGGTATAGGTTTCAGCCGCGGTACCCAACTCCATGCCGTGCTGGATCACGCCGACCAACAGGCCGCCTACTACGTTAATCACCATGATCATCAAGCCTGCTACCGCGTCACCGCGCACAAACTTGCTGGCCCCGTCCATCGAACCGTAGAAATCCGCTTCCTGCGTCACTTCGGAACGGCGCTTTTTAGCCTCGTCTTCGCCGATCAGCCCGGCGTTCAGATCGGCATCGATCGCCATCTGTTTGCCCGGCATCCCATCAAGGACAAAACGGGCACCCACTTCGGCAATACGCCCGGCCCCTTTGGTGATCACCATAAAGTTGATCAGCACCAGGATGATAAACACCACGATACCGATGGCGAAGTTGCCCCCCACCAGGAAGTGACCGAACGCTTCAACCACCCGCCCCGCCGCCGCCGCACCGGTATGCCCCTCCATCAGGATGATCCTCGTGGAAGCGACGTTCAGCGATAGGCGTAACAGGGTTGAGAACAGCAGGATGGTTGGGAATGCGGCGAACTCCAGCGTCCGCTGGGTAAACATCGCCACCAACAGCACCATGATCGACAAGGCAATATTGAAGGTAAACAGCAGATCGAGGATAAATGCCGGTAATGGCAGTACCATCATCGACAGGATCATCAGGATCAGTATCGGGCCAGCTAGCACCTGCCACTGCGTATCTTTAAAATTACCCGGCAAACGAAGCAGGGAGGCCAAATTAGCCATCTGAGTTATTCTCTCCAGCAAAATCCAGTGCTTCCGGCACCGGTAAACGTTGAGGTTTTTTCGGGATCAGGCCACCTTCACGCTGCCAACGGCGCAGCTGGTAGACCCAGGCCAGGACCTCGGCCACCGCGGCATACAAGGTCGTGGGAATGTGTTGCCCAATCTCACTGTGACGGTATAGCGCCCGCGCCAGCGGCGGAGCTTCCAGGGTTGGAATACGGTGTTCGTTCGCCAATTCACGGATACGCAAGGCAATCTCCCCTGCCCCTTTGGCAAGGACTTTTGGCGCACTCATGTTCTTGTCGTTGTATTGCAATGCCACGGCGTAATGTGTCGGGTTGGTGACGATCACGTCGGCCTTCGGCACGTCGGACATCATGCGGCGGCGAGAGATGGCCCGCTGTTGCTGGCGAATACGCCCTTTGACATGGGGATCGCCCTCCTGCTGCTTATGTTCGTCGCGGATTTCCTGCTTGGTCATCTTCAATTTCTTGAAGTGGCTCCAGAGCTGATAAAACACGTCGAAGGCCACCATTGGCACCAACCCAAGGACGATCAACATACCGCAGAAAATCACGATCTGTAGCGCATTGCGCAGTGCATCCTGCGGCTGCTGCGTAACCAGATGCAGCATCGCCGCCCAGTTGTGCCACAGGTAAAGCCCTGCCACCCAACCCACTAGCGTCGCTTTGAGAATGGCCTTCAGCAACTCTGCCAGCACCTGGGTCGAGAACATCCGTTTTAATCCGGAAATAGGGTTCATGCGCTTGGCATCAAACTTAAGGCTGAAGCCCACGCCACCCAGTAGCATCGGGGCCGACAGCGCCACCAGCACCAATCCGGCCAGGATCGGCATCAGCGCCCACACCGCTTGACGCAGCAACATGGCAAACTGGCGCAGCATCTGCTTATCATTGCTGACCATGTTGTGATCAAAATGCAGTCCTTCCGATAACATCCTCGCCAACTGTTGCGCCATATGGCCACCCGCGACCCACAAGATCGACAACCCCGCAATCAGCATCAGGATCGAGGTCAGCTCGCGCGAACGCGCAATCTGGCCCTCTTCACGCGCCTTTTCCAGCCGGTGGGGTGTGGGGGCCTCAGTTTTTTCCATATCACTGTCTTCGGCCAAGGCGAGGGTTCCCATTGCGTGCGAAGAATAGAATTGCCGCCAGCATGCCAAAAAAATGCGGATTTCATTGCGGGAACAACGGCGCAAAAGGCCGGTTATTTCGGGGATGGGCTAGCGAAAAGATTTAGGGCGCAGTGTGCGCCCTAATAAATGATCAAAAACCCAGGCTGTCGAGCAGATCGTCCACCTGGGCCTGATTGGCAATTACGCCAGCCCCGTTCTGATCCAGCTGCGGGCCATTGAGCAGGCTGTCGTTCGGCCTTTTCTCTTTGGCTGGCTGATCCGGGATGTTTTCCATCAGTACCATCAGCAGTTGCTTTTCAATCTCCTGCACCACGTCCATCATGCGCTTGATCACCTGGCCGGTAAGATCCTGGAAATCCTGCGCCATCATGATCTCCAGCAACTGGGCGTTGGTGAATGCGGTGTGTTCCGGCACCCGATCCAGATACTGACGGGTATCCGTCACCAGTGAACGGGCATCAGCCAGCTCGATGGGATTGGCAAACCACTCGTCCCAGCGCCCTTTTAGCATATTGGCCTGCGACTCCAACTCCGCCTGGCGGGGTTGTGCCGCTTCCACGCAGTTGAGCGCTCGTTCCGCCGCCTGCGCCGTCATGGTGACCACATAATCAAGACGGTCGCGTGCGTCCGGGATCGCTTCGGCAGCCTGAGCGATAGCCTGATCTAGCCCCAGCTCACGCATGCTGTCACGCAGCATGCGGGTCAGTTGACCGATACGGGAGATGATCTCACCCGCTGTCGCTGCATCGCTGGCAGGCATTGGAATATCTCTCATCGCCCTCTCCTTTTTTACATGCCCAGTTTTTCAAAGATCTTGTTGAGCTTCTCTTCCAGCGTCGCCGCCGTGAAGGGTTTCACCACGTAACCGCTGGCACCCGCCTGAGCAGCAGCAATAATGTTCTCTTTTTTGGCTTCCGCCGTCACCATCAATACCGGCATTGACGCCAGCGCGCCGTCAGCACGGATGGTTTGCAGCAGCTCGAGGCCATCCATGTTCGGCATATTCCAGTCTGATACCACGAAATCGAAGCTGCCGGCGCGCAGTTTGTTCAACGCATCCGCCCCGTCTTCCGCCTCTTCGACGTTGTTAAAACCCAGTTCTTTCAGCAAATTTCTGACGATGCGGCGCATGGTGGAAAAATCATCCACCACCAGAAATTTAAGGTTTTTGTCTGCCATTATTGCTCCTAAGGTTAATCGTTTTTGCCCCGAGGTTCGGGGCATAACATCAAATACGCAGCGCCTGACCACCCGCGATCTGCGCCAACATGCGTTGGCTCATGCGCTCCAATTCCACTACTTCATTGACTCCGCCGGTGGCAATAGCCTCACGTGGCATGCCAAACACCACACAGCTGGCTTCGTTCTGCGCCAGGGTGTACGCCCCGGCACGGTGCATTTCCAGCATGCCTGCCGCACCGTCATTCCCCATGCCGGTGAGGATCACCCCCACCGCATTGCGCCCGGCAAACTGGGCCACCGAGCGGAACAGCACATCGACCGAAGGACGATGCCGGTTCACCGGCGGGCCATCATGCAGCCGAACCTGATAGTTGGCGCCGCTGCGCGTCAGCTCCAGATGACGATCTCCCGGCGCGATATAGGCATGGCCCGGCAAGACGCGCTCGCCGTCTTCGGCTTCTTTCACCGTGATCTGGCACAGCTTGTTGAGCCGCTCGGCAAATGAACGGGTAAAACCGGGCGGCATATGCTGGGTGATCAATAACGCCGGGCTGGTAGCCGGTAACGGCTGCAAGACGTGGCGGATTGCCTCAGTCCCTCCGGTAGACGCCCCGATAGCGATCAGCTTCTCACTGCTCAACAACGGCGTATGGCTGAGGATCTCCGGAGCCGGTGCCGTTGAACGCTGTGGCAGACGCGCCTTGGCCGCCGTGCGGATTTTTTCGGCAATCAACTCGCTATAGGCCAGCATGCCTTCGCGGATCCCGAGTTGCGGCTTGGTGACAAAATCCACCGCGCCCAGTTCCAACGCCCGTAGGGTGATCTCCGATCCCTTTCCGGTCAGCGACGACACCATCACCACCGGCATCGGCCGCAGGCGCATCAGTTTCTCCAGAAAATCCAGCCCGTCCATACGCGGCATTTCGACGTCCAGCGTCAGCACCTGCGGGTTGAATTTCTTGATCAGATCGCGCGCCACCAGCGGATCGGGGGCGGTCGCCACCATCTCCATATCGGGATGGCTATTGACAATCTCGGTCATCAGCTGCCGCATCAGGGCAGAGTCGTCTACGCTTAATACGCTGATTTTATTCATTACCTCTCCTTGGTCAGGCCATACACGGTCTGCCCACGCAAGTAGAAATCCCGGCTGATCTGGCTGAAGTTTTCGGAATGGCCGGCAAACATCAGGCCCCCCGGTTTAAGCAGCGGCACAAAGCGCCGCAAAATGCGCTCTTGTGTTTCCTTGTCAAAATAGATCATCACGTTACGGCAAAATATCGCATCAAACTGCCCCGGCAACGCCCATTCAGGGGCCAGCAGATTGAGCGGCTGAAAATGCACCTGTGCCGCCAGTTCTGGCCGAACCCGTACCAGACCATGGTGAGGCCCGGTCCCTCGCAGGAAATAACGCTGCATCTGCGCCGGTGTCAGGGTGCGCAGATCTTCCTGGCGATACACCCCCGCTTCGGCCTTTTCCAATACCTGAGTATCGATATCGCTGGCCCACACCTGCGTTCCCGTCGCCCTCTGCCCTAGCGCCTCATTCAAGGTAATGGCAATCGAGTAAGGCTCCTCACCGGTCGAGGCGGCGGTACTCCACACGCTGTAGCCGTTGGGCCGCGAACGCGCATGTTCCGCCAGGATCGGGAAATGATGCGCCTCACGGAAAAACGCCGTCAGGTTGGTGGTCAGGGCGTTGATGAATGCCTGCCATTCAGCGCTGTTGCTATCGCTTTCCAACAACACCAGATAGCTACCAAAATCGGGTATTCCCAGCAGCCGCAGACGACGCACCAGACGGTTGTAAACCATCTCGCGTTTGTGCTCTGCCAGCACAATGCCGGCACGCTGATAGATCAACTGGCTGATCCGTCGGAAATGCACATCCGACAGGGGCAGCCGTTGCACCATCTGTGTCAGCAAAGACGCAGACTCTTTATTGGTGGGTGAAGAGGAACCACTCATAGCCCTTCACCCAATTGGTTGTTACTTGCCATACAATTCGACACTAGTTGCTTCCTTTGCCACTGATAAAACTCCGTTGTTAAGGCTGTCTGATAAGGTGATGTTGTCGTCCGCAAGGCGGAATACCGCTACCGCATCGGCCAGCGTAATCGCCTGCTCTTCCAATGCCGCCGCCGCAGAGGCCGCTTGTTCCACCAGCGCGGCGTTCTGTTGCGTCACCTGATCCATCTGGGTCACGGCCTGAGTGACCTGCTCGATACCGCGGCTTTGCTCATCGGAAGCCGAGGAGATCTCGCCCATAATGTCGGTAACGCGGGTCACCGAACGCACGATATCCTTCATCGTGGCACCGGAGTCTTCGACCAGCACCGACCCTTGCTTAACACGGCCAACCGACTCATCGATCAGCACTTTGATTTCTTTCGCTGCCTGAGCGCTACGCTGAGCCAGATTGCGCACCTCTGCGGCCACCACGGCAAAACCACGCCCTTGTTCCCCCGCCCGCGCAGCTTCAACCGCCGCGTTCAACGCCAGGATGTTGGTCTGGAAGGCAATACCGTCGATCACGCTGGTAATGGCACCAATTTTCTGCGAGCTGCTGGCAATATCGTGCATGGTGGTGACCACCTCGTCGGCCATTTCCCCGCCCTTGGCAGCGGTGGCTGAAGCATCGCGCGCCAGCTTTGAGGCCTGGCGGGCATTGTCGGCGTTCTGTTTCACCGTAGCGGTTAACTGCTCCATGCTGGCGGCAGATTCTTCCAGCGATGCGGCTTGCTGCTCGGTGCGGGAAGAGAGATCGTTATTGCCTTCCGAAATCTCCTGTAGCCCGATCAGGATCGACTCGGCGCCTTCGCGCACCGCGCCGACTGTGCCAATCAACGAGTTCTGCATGCGGTGCAGGCTGGCAAACAACATGCTGATCTCGTTGCGGCCATACACCTGGATCGGCGTGGCCAGGTTGCCGTCGGCGATACGGTCAAAGTGGCTGCGCATAATATTCAGCGGCTGAACCAACATATTGCGTAACCACCACATGGCGCTGGCGGTCACCAGGATCAGCATCAGCACTGCGCCGCACACCAGCCAACCGGCCAGCGTGAAGGAGCGCTGGTTGGCCGCATTGGCCTGGGCGATATTTTCGTTGACCAGTTGCAGGTACTGGACGAAGTCGGCTTCGAAAAGGTCCTGCATTTTCTGTGTAGGTTGATCCATAAAGCCCTGCAGGTTGCCGCCCTCCAGGAAGACAATCAGTTCGCGCAGCGCACCGCGTAGCCGCTCATAGCTGGCTTGGGTGGTTTCTGTCAGTTGCTGCTCCTGGTCGCTGTTACGCGAGACGGCCAGGAACTGATTAAAATAGAGATCGGCTTTCTGCAACGAACTGCGGGCGTTGCCCATCAGCGCATCGACCTGTTCTTGCGGTACTTTCAGCGCTGCACGGGTGCCGGCCCGGTTCAAGGTGTTACGTGCCTGTAGCAGCGAAACCCAGCTCAGGCTGAGGGCATCACGCTGCTGGCTACCCAGACTAATCAGATTAAGATTGTGGTTATCGGAGCGGGAAGCGGTATACGACAAGCCGGTGCTAATCAGTTGCATCAGACAAAAGGTCAGCAGTAATAAAAACAGACTGGTAGAGATACGGACTCGGTTAAACACGATAAACCTCCAGGTAGCCGCGGGTTAACACGACTTAGGACGGAAAAAAGGGCCACGATCTCGCAGGGAGAACGCAGCCCAATGCCGGTTAGAACGTTTCCCAGTTCTCCTGCGGATCGCTGGCGTTCATTTTTTTATGATTGATTACCGGGGTAACGACTTTACTGTTGGCGGATGCCTTGAACTCGTTTTGGCCTTCCGCTTTCAGTCGGAATACCGCAACGGACTGGGTCAAGCGGCTTGCCTGCTCTTCCAGAGCTGCCGCCGCAGAGGCCGATTCTTCGACCAAAGAGGCGTTCTGTTGAGTGACGCGATCCATTTCGGCAACCGCCTGGCCAACCTGATCGATACCACGGCTTTGCTCGTCGGAGGCCGAAGCGATTTCACCCATGATGTCGGTGACGCGGGTGACGGCATTGACGATATCGCCCATGGTTTCACCGGCGCTTTCCACCAGCACCGAGCCCATATCGACGCGGCTAACCGAGTCTTCAATCAGGCCTTTGATCTCTTTGGCTGCCTGCGCGCTGCGGCTTGCCAGGTTACGTACCTCCCCGGCAACCACGGCAAAACCACGGCCCTGCTCACCGGCACGGGCAGCTTCAACTGCCGCATTCAACGCCAGGATATTGGTCTGGAAGGCGATGCCGTCGATCACGCTGGTAATGTCGGCAATTTTCTGCGAACTGCCCGCGATGTCGTGCATGGTTTGCACCACGTTGGCGACCACTTTGCCGCCTTTCTGCGCGGTTTCTGAGGCGCTCAACGCCAGTTGGCTGGCCTGACGGGCGTTTTCGGCGTTCTGTTTCACCGTCGCGGTCAACTGCTCCATGCTGGCGGCGGTTTCTTCCAGCGAGGCGGCCTGCTGTTCGGTACGGGAAGAGAGATCGTTGTTACCTGCGGCAATCTCGGAAGCACCGCTGTAGATGGCATCGGCCCCCTGACGCACGCCGCTGACGGTGTCAATCAGTTCGCCTTGCATGTGCCTAAGGCTGGCTGCCAGCACGCCCATTTCGTTGCGGCTGTTGACGTCGATTTGGTGAGTCAAATCGCCTGCGGCGATCAGTTTGATGTGCTCAATCATACGGTTGAGTGGGCGCACCAGAATATGGTGGATGCCGAACCAAACCATGGCGATCACCGCAACCACCAGTACCAGCACCACGACCAACGTCCAAACGGCGAATTCGAAAGAGCTGTCGCCATCTTCGACCGCGATCTGGTATAGCTTGTCGTTCTGAGTCAGGTAGCGGTTATAGAGCTGTTCAAATTCAGTCTGATAACGTTGAGTGGGCTGTTCAAAGAAGGCGTCCAGCTTGCCGTCACCCAACAGTGTGACCAGTTCCGACAACGCAGTGTGCAAAGTGGTATAGCGTTGCTTGAGTTCGTCTGCCGCTGCGGCATCCTGGCGAGCATCCAGAGGGATTTTTTCATAGGCAGTGTAGTGCTGTTCCGCCATGCTCAAGGTGTTTTTCGCCGAGACCAGCAGTTCATCAACGGTGGCACCGGTGCCCGCTTTATTGAGGTCCATCATGTAGCGGATCCCGGCACGATTGAGGGTATTGCGGGTTTGCAGCAGATTTACCCAGCTTTCATTCAGTTCTGACTGCTGCTGTCGGATAGTTTGCAGTACGGTAAAATTCTCTTTGTTATCTTTCAGCGAAGTGAAAAACAGCCCACCGGAAACCAGCTGCAAGGCACCGAATAACACCAGCACCAGCAATAAGCTGGTGACCACCTTCATACGATTAAACATTTTTACCCTTCTTGGAAGCCCGCACAGACAAGTGCTGTGTACGTTAACTGTCTGGGTTATCGGCGTGGCAGAAGAGAACTTTAAGAAAAATCTGTAACTATTTTTTTGTATTGTGCGGAGGGTAAGATTTTAGCTCGGCGAAGGGATGGCCCCTCACCCTAACCCTCTCCCACAGGGAGAGGGAACAGAACGTGCTACAACTTTATACCTGTGCCATGATTTAAAGTGCCGCAAATTGAATTGCGTACTTATTCACATCACCGTGCCAGCTCCCTCTCCCTGTGGGAGAGGGTTGGGGTGAGGGGACCTGACGCCAATACGCCTCACCAATTACACCATCACACACAGCAACTTAGTCAATCAGGCGCTTTTCGCTACGCTATCCACCAGCGACATCTCTTCGCTGCTCAGCAGCTTTTCGATATCCACCAGGATCAGCATACGTTCACCGAGCGATCCCAGACCGGTGAGATATTCCGTCGCCAACGTAACCGCGAACTCAGGGGCCGGGCGGATCTGATCCGTCGTTAACGACAGCACATCAGACACGCCATCTACCACGATACCCACCACCCGCTGGCCAAAGTTCAGCACGATCACCACGGTGTTTTCATCATAAGAGACGTCCTGCTGGGCAAACTTCACGCGCAGATCGATAATCGGCACGATCACCCCACGCAGATTGGTCACGCCCTTGATAAACGCCGGGGTGTTGGCGATGCGCGTTACCTGATCGTAACCGCGGATCTCCTGAACCTTGAGGATATCAATGCCATACTCTTCGTTACCCAAGGTAAAAATCAGGAACTCCTGACCTACCGTTTCGCCCGCCAGTTTGCTGACGGCTGCCAGTCCTGCCATTTCGATCACCTTTAAATCAGTCGGTTAATAATTATGCGGCAGCGTCCGTCAGACGCTTTTCCCGGTTCAGCGTTTGCAGCGCCGAAACATCTACAATCAGCGCCACGCTGCCATCCCCCAGAATGGTGGCAGCCGAAATGCCCGGCACCTTGCGGTAATTGCTTTCCAGATTTTTCACCACCACCTGGTGCTGACCGATCAACTGATCGACCAGCAGCGCATAGCGGCGGCCTGCACTTTGCAAAATCACCACGATGCCCTGAGTGGCTTCGGTTTTGGCACCGTCAACCTCAAACACCCGATACAGCTCGACCAGAGGCAGATATTCGCCGCGTACCTGAAGCACACGCTCCCCACCGGCCAGCGGATGCAAATCCTCGGCCTGCGGTTGCAATGACTCCATCACGGCATTCAATGGCAGAATGAACACTTCCTCATTCACCTTGACCGACATGCCGTCAAGAATGGCCAGCGTCAGCGGCAGTAAAATGCGGATTGAGGTGCCCTTCCCAGCCTGGAAATGGATTTCGACATGGCCCCCCATCTCCTGAATATTTCGCTTCACCACGTCCATGCCCACTCCGCGCCCGGAGACGTCTGTCACCTGCTCGGCGGTGGAGAAACCCGGGGCAAAGATCAGCATGCCGACCTCTTCATCGCTCATGTTGTCACTCACCGCTAGCCCCTGCGAAGCAGCCTTGGCGAGAATTTTCTGGCGATTGAGACCGGCACCGTCATCGGTGACCTCAATGCAGATATTGCCGCCCTGATGTTCGGCGGACAGGATCAGACTACCGACTTCGGCCTTACCGGCGGCCAGGCGCGCAGCAGGTTCTTCAATACCGTGATCCAGGCTGTTACGCACCAGGTGCGTCAACGGATCGATAATGCGTTCAATCAGGCTCTTGTCCAGTTCGGTAGAGCTGCCGCGTAGCGTCAATTCCACCTGCTTGTCCAGCTTGCTGGCCAGATCGCGCACCAGACGCGGGAAGCGACTGAAAACGTACTCCATCGGCATCATGCGGATCGACATCACCGACTCTTGCAGGTCGCGAGCGTTACGCTCCAACTGGCTCATGCTGTTGAGCAGATCGCCGTGGTTGACCGGATCCAGGGAGCCGGAACGCTGGGCCAGCATCGACTGAGTGATCACCAATTCCCCCACCAGGTTGATCAGTTGATCGACCTTTTCTACCGCCACGCGGATACTGGTGGACTCGCTAGCCTTGGCTTTGGGCTTCGGCGCTTCAGCCACCGTGGCGGGCGCGGTAGGTGGGACAACGGCCACGGGTTCCGGCGTGCTGATCTTCTCCACGGCCTTCGGCGGCGTGGAAAAGGCAATCTGCTCCGGCTCCAGCACAAAGCACAGCACCGCGCTGATATCCTCCTCACTGGCAGAGGTCAGTAAAGTGACCTCCAGGCTGGTCTCGGTCTGCTGCGGGTTTTCCACCTCGCCGAGATTGCCCAACTCTTCCAGCATCAGCGGAATTTCATTCGGCTTCAGACCGCTCAGGCTGATCCGCATCCCGCCTTCAATTGCAGCCGGAGCAGCGGCATGAACCACCGGTGAGGTTACCGTTACCGCCGCCGCAGGAGCATCCTGCTGTTGCGCTTCCAAAGCCAACTGCCGCAACGCCTGACAAATATACTCAAAGCTCTCGCTATCAGGCTGTTGCGACGTTTTATAGGCGTCCAGTTGCTCCTGCATAATGTCTTTGGTTTCCAGAAACAGGTTGATAATTTCGGTGCTCAGGCTCATTTCCTGACGCCGGGCACCGTCCAGCAAATTCTCCAGCAGGTGGGTAGTTTCCTGCAGCACGCTAAAGCCGAAGGTAGCTGCCCCGCCCTTGATCGAATGGGCAGCGCGGAAAATCGCGTTCAGTGGTTCAATATCCGGGGCCAGCGGGTCCAGCTCCAACAGATGTTGCTCCATATCGGCCAGCAGCTCGTCTGCCTCATCAAAAAAGGTCTGATAAAAAGCGCTAATGTCCATGCTCACGGGGTCACCTCTGCTGTGAGTCGCTGTTAGTCGGTGAAGTGGCGGAAGGTGCCGCCGGAATAGCCGCTGTCGGCCCGGTGTCTGCGGCTTTCACCGCTGCCGGAGGTTGCTCTGGCGTGCCCTGCGTTGCTGGCGGTTGGAGCAGGCGGCGACGGCGGTAATTCCGGTGTCGCTATAGCCGGTGCCGTCGCCTGCGGAGCCAACTGCTTCAGGCCTTCTGGCTGATCGATTTCCGTAGCGCTGCTCTCCGCATTCTCGTGTTCTATCCCCTGCTGGGTTGCTTTGTTCAGCACCAGAATGGTGATCCGCCGGTTAACCGCATCATCACCGCCGTGCTGTTTCAGGTTCATGGTCGAGGCCATCCCAACCACCCGCAATACTTTGCCTTCGGCCAAACCACCGGCGATCAGTTCACGCCGCGAGGCATTGGCACGATCGGCGGACAGCTCCCAGTTGCTGTAATAGCGCTCACCGGTAGCATAAGGCAGATCGTCGGTATGGCCCGACAGGCTGATTTTGTTCGATAATCCATTGAGGATCGGCGCTATCCCGCGCAGGATATCGCGCATATAGCTTTCCACCTGTGCGCTGCCGGTCTTGAACATCGGCCGGTTCTGGCTATCGATAATTTGAATGCGCAATCCTTCGTCCATCATGTTGATCAGCAAATGCGGTCGCAGCGCTTTCAGGCGCGGGTCCGACTCAATCAGCTCATCGAGTTTCTCGCGCAGCTTGTTCAGGCGCAGCTCTTCTGCACGCTTTTCCGGTGAATCCATCTGCTTTTTGACCAACCCTTGCTGCTGGGTTGGATCGTCCCCACCGCCCGGGATTGGGCTACTTTCCGAGCTGCTCTTGTCGCCGCTGGTCAGCGCCACCTTCAGTGGGGTACGAAAATATTCGGCTATCTGCGTCAACTCCTGCGGGCTGGCAATCGCCAGCAGCCACATCACCAGAAAAAACGCCATCATCGCCGTCATAAAATCGGCATAGGCAATTTTCCAGGAGCCGCCGTGATGACCGGCATGATGGGCTTTGCGTTTTCTGACCAGAATAACCGGGTGATTCTGTTTCATGCGTCCTGCTCTTCCGTCGCCTGCTGTGCCGGGGCTTTCACCTTACGCACATGCTCTTCCAACTCAATGAAGGAAGGGCGCTCCGTGGTGTACAACGTTTTACGGCCAAACTCGACCGCGATCTGTGGGGCATAACCATTCAAACTCGACAGCAAGGTGACCTTGATGCACTGCATCATCTTGGTGGTTTCGGCACTCTTCTGGCGCAGTAAAGTAGCCAGCGGGGAGATGAACCCATAGGCCAACAGAATGCCGAGGAAAGTGCCCACCATCGCATTGGCGATCAGTGCCCCCAATTCCGCCGCTGGCCGGTCAGCCGAAGCAAGTGCGTGCACTACCCCCATCACGGCAGCCACGATGCCGAAAGCCGGCAACGAATCGCCGACCATCGCCAGGCTCCCTGCGGGTACCTCGCTTTCCTGTTCGAAGGTTTCAATCTCTTCATCCATCAACGCTTCGATCTCAAAGGCGTTCATATTGCCGCTCACCATGAGTCGCAAATAGTCGGTAATAAATTCCACCAAGTGGTTATCGGCAAGAATGCGCGGATAATTAGAGAAAATTTCGCTTTCCTGCGGATTATCGATATCAAACTCAAGCGACAACATGCCTTGCTGGCGGGATTTAGCCATCAGCCGATACAGCAGCGCCATCAGATCCATATACAGTTCTTTGTTGTATTTTGAGCGGCGCATCAGCTTGGGAAGAGCGCGTAGCGTGGATTTGATCGCTTTACCGTTGTTGCCGACGATAAAGGCTCCCACACCAGCCCCCCCGATGATCAAAAATTCGGCAGGCTGATAGAGTGCGCCGAGGTGCCCCCCGACAATCATATAGCCGCCAAACACGGTTCCCAGAACCACGAGATAACCCAAAATAACTAGCACACGTATTCCTTAAATTCACAATATGGGTGGAAGGTGAGTCAGCGCGGGTGAAATTAGGCAACAGCGCGTGTCGCCCAGAGAGCCCGGAGTACCGAGCCCTTGAGTTTCACCAGTCTGTGTTGCTGTATAAGCCTGCAAGCAGGCTCAGACTGCGCGTTTAACCTGCTCTTCCAGCAGTTGTGGAATAATATCGGCCAGTTGCGGCGAAAGTTTACGTCTTTTTACTGCGCGGGATGGGGGTTGGCATAAACTGCAGACAAAACTGTTAAGCGGCTGGTGCGCATGGGTGATAAAAGCCCCACCACAGCAGCTGCAGGCGGATAGCTGCAACATACCGCTGTCGACAAAACGCACCAGCGTCCAGGCTCGTGTCAGCGCCAGCAACGGGGGTTCGCCTGGCTGCTGCGGACACTGTTCCAAATACAGTCGATAGGCTTTGACCACGGCTTCAACCCCGTGGCACTGACCGCATTTGAGCAGGAACTGATAGGCATTGAAAAACATCGACGAGTGGATGTTTTGCTCCCAGGTCATGAACCAGTCGGTCGAGAATGGCAGCATCCCTTTGGGCGGCGGACTGCCGCGTAATTCTTTATACAGTTTGATCAATCGCCCACGGCTAAGCTGCGTTTCGCTCTCCAACATCTGCAAGCGCGCGCCCAGCGTGATCAGTTCCATGGCGAGTTGAATGTCCTTGGCTTCCTGAACAATACTTTTCTCACTCATCATCAGGCTCTTTTCTTCGTCACACAACCGCCTTTACCCGATAGTTCTTGGAGTAAATGGCTCGATAGCAAAATGCCGGTGTGGATCTGTTGCAGATCGTCCACGCGGGATTCTTTCGTCAGGCGCTCGATAGTATTGTGATCGTTGAAACGGAAGTGGCAAACCAACTGATTAGTTTCTGCCAGTTTCACCATTTGTGGCAACGTGAGTTGCGACAGCGCATCCGCCATCGAGTTATCAATACCCAGACGGAACATTGCTGACGCTTTTTCATCGTTAATCAGACGCTGTGCCAGAAGCAAATATGACAAATTAATGTCATAAATATGTTTAAGTAGTTCAGACGTACCCATATTCCCATCCCGACAGACTATGTTTAAAAACATATGCTGGGTGATAAATTATCGCCCATGACCTGGGTTCATTCCCAAAGTTGGCAAACAAATCCCTGTACGCCAGCCGCGATAACTGCGCGACTATACACATTTCGGGTTGTTACTCAGTATTGGATATACATGTAAATACATGTATGGATATACAGCATCCTGCTTCAAAAGTGTGTTTTTCGTAAGACTATTTTTACAAAAATAATAAGATTAATCTTAATAACAGCGCAACTCTACCCCCGATCACTTAGCCCACACAACGTAAGCGACACGCTATTTTAAAAACAATGTGACACAGCTCACAAAAATAAAAAATATCAAGCTTGAAAAGGCCAAAATCCGACCAATTATTAGCCACCAAGCTGTGCAATAAACACGCTAAAGTAAGAAAAGGTCTTAAAAACCAGCTTTTATAGCCCAAAAATACGCTTTTTTAGATCAATTCGAACAAAAGCTTAACTAAAGCCAAATCACAGAGAAAAAATCTGCCACCCCGCCACTAGCGTAGTTTAAAATTCTGATTGTCATTTAAAAGCAGTTCCTTACGAATAACATCACCCGCTAAAACCACCCCCGACTGAAAAGTAAGATTTAACTTGTGTCGCTGTTTCAATTTTCGACAGGGCAACTCCTGCGGTTAAAGGGGCAGTATTATGGGTTGAACAAGTTAGCAGAAGTAACAATGTGTTTCGTCGCGATAGGGGCAACCAGGGGTAAGTCAGAAAAGATAATGTCAACTAGCATTGGTCGATCAGGAAAGTAGCAAATTGATTTTTACTTAGCATTTTAATTATTACTCAAGCCTCTCCCCGAACGATGATATGGAAAATTCCTAACGCTGCCTAACGTCAACCTGAACAAGCATTAAATCAAGCTTGCTTTATTGTCCAGCCACTTTTCAGCACCAACTGAATTATGTTTTGGCCTTACGCTTCTTCACAAAAATTTTTGCACTCGCCCAATGATAATACATCGGGTATCCACCAGCCAAAACCACTGCCGTTATCATTTTCTTTGCCATGGGCAAAGAAACGCAGCGCTTTGCTGACAAACTCCCCCAGAGCCAATAAGGTAAGATTCCCCCTAATTGACAGTTTATCTGTCAAGATACATTGCCCAGATGCTCGGCACATATTATCATTCGATGGTGCCTCTCCCCCCTAACCGGGGTATTTTGGCTAAGCGTGTTCCATTTACTCACTTTTCTTTTATTTTGCCTGGCGACATCTCTTCATCTTGTGGCGATTTCTGCGAATATGTGAGATTTTTCTTTCCGCTTTAATACTATTAATAGGCTATGTTTTAACTATGACAAGTACCATCGATTACCTGATGACGTTTCGCAAATGTTCCAGCCTGGACAGTCTGGAAAAAGTCTACGACAAGCTGAATTACTCACTGACGGATGACAATGAAATGAGCAACATGTACCGTGCTGCGGATCATCGCCGTGCGGAACTGGTCTCTGGCAAACTGTTCGACCTGGGCAAAGTGCCAAAGTCACTCTGGGCACAGGTGCTTTAATCACCCAGACAGTGATGCGCGCATCTTTTTATCTTTTATGGCGGAATTTTTTCCTTGCCCTGGGGTTTGGCGTTGCGCGTGATACATACCACATTTCTTGCGCAGGCATTGCTCTACCCTTTAAGCACACATTCAGGCAGCGGGAGTAGAACATGGGATATCACAACGTTCTGGTTACGGTGGCCGTCGCAGCGGACAGCCACCGGCTGGTAGAGAAAGCCGTCTCGATCGTGCGTCCCTGCGATGGGAAAATCACGCTAGTCAGCATCATTGCCAATGCCGAGATTTTCCCCGCCCCCATGCTGGGTGACCTGCGTGCGCTGATGGAGGAAGAGACGCTGCTGTTTATGGAAGAACTGTGCCTACGGGCAAACTATCCCAATATCGCTACGCGGATCATCCACGGCGAGTTGGGCGACTGTCTGACCTACGCCAACCAGAAGCAACCCTTTGATCTGGTCATCTGTGGCAACCATAGCGATAGCATGATGAATAAAGTGGCCTGCTCCGCCGCGCGCTTTATCAATACCAGCAGCATTGACGTGCTGATCGTTCCGCTATAACGCACAGTTATCACCTCCCGTTGGCTATTCAGGTGGGCCTCTTTTTTCTTCTAACAAATTAAGTAAGTCGTAAGCAATACTGGCTCGCCAATGAAGCATCGTTTATTCTACAAATCGCCCTTAATATCATCATCAGTATCAATATATGAGATCGGAATTATCGCACTTCTATCAATATACCCAATATCAAATATCACTGTTACCTATGGTTGACAATCAGATTTCGACTGTTATTTTTCATCACGATATAAGAAAGTGGTCAACGAACATTCCGCCACCGCAGCTATTACGCAATATTTTTCAACAAGGTTCCCGCTACGCTTTTTACGTTATCGCATAAGTGCGCACATAACGCTATTTTCCACTGCGACAGATTCACTAGACTAGCCACTACCTGAACGCCTTTCGTTCAACACCGTCGCCAAGGAGTCATCGATGTCTCAGCAAGCGCATAACCGCCGTTTTGTTTTAGCTTCACGCCCACACGGGGAACCGCAGGCAGACAATTTCCGCCTGGAAACCAGCCCCATCCCACAGCCCGCCGCCGGGCAGTTGTTGCTGCGCACGGTTTACCTTTCATTAGATCCCTATATGCGTGGCCGTATGAGCGATGCGCCCTCTTATGCCCCCCCGGTACAGATAGGCGAAGTGATGGTCGGCGGCACCGTATCCCGCGTGCAGGCTTCACAACATCCAGACTTTAACGTTGGGGATTGGGTGCTAGGTTACGACGGATGGCAAAGCCATGCGCTGTCGGACGGCAGCGGCCTGCGTAATCTGGGGGCCAAACTGGATCACCCTTCCCGGTTGCTTGGCGTATTAGGTATGCCTGGTTTTACCGCCTATATGGGGCTGTTGGATATCGGCCAGCCACAGGCGGGCGAAACCTTGGTGGTCGCAGCAGCCAGCGGAGCCGTAGGTTCCGTGGTAGGTCAGATTGGCAAGCTGAAAGGATGCCGCGTGGTGGGTGTGGCGGGTGGCGCAGAGAAATGCCGCTATGTGGTGGAAGAACTGGGATTTGATGCCTGTATCGATCACCGCTCGGCCGACTTTGCGGCCCAACTGGCAGCAGCCTGCCCCCAGGGCATCGATATCTACTATGAAAACGTCGGCGGCGCAGTATTCGATGCGGTTATTCCTTTGCTCAATACCAAGGCACGTATCCCCGTCTGCGGCATTATCGCCCACTACAGCGCGACCGAGTTACCGCCAGGCCCAGATCGCTTGCCGTTGTTACAAGGCCTGATCCTGCGCAAGCGCATCAAGATGCAGGGTTTTATCATCTTCGATGATTACGCAGAAAGCTTCGGCGAGTTTCTACAACAGATGGGGGAATGGGTCAGCCAGGGCAAGATCAAATTCCGCGAGGACGTAGTCGACGGGTTAGAAAATGCCCCTCAGGCCTTTTTCGGTCTGCTAAAAGGGAAAAACTTCGGCAAACTGATCATCCGCGTCGCCGAGGAGTGATCCTCTGTTCAGGGCGCTATGCGCCCTGATACTGCTTCAAACCTAGACAAAGCAGTCAAGCGCCAATCTCGGTGCGTACGTCTAACAGTTCCGGGAAAAAGGTCAACTCTAACGCCTTCTTCAAGAAGCTGACGCCGCTGGAGCCGCCGGTTCCCGATTTAAAACCAATGATCCGCTCGACCGTTTTCATATGGCGAAAACGCCATAGATGGAAGCTTTCCTCAATATCCACCAGCTTCTCGGCCATTTCGTAGGCCGCCCAGTAGGTTTGCGGATTATCGTAAATCAGTTTAAACACCGGTAACAGCTCTGGATTGCGCTGGTAAGGCTGGGTCCAGTCTCGTTCAATGCATGCCTGAGGTACCGCAAGACCGTGGCGGGAAAGATAGCGAAGGAATTCGTCATACAGGCTCGGAGCTTCGAGGATCGCTTTCAACGCGGCATGCTTTGGCGCATCGTCGCTGAAGACGGCCAGCATGGCAGCATTTTTGTTACCCAACAAAAACTCGATCGAACGATATTGATGAGATTGGAAACCTGAAGAGTTGCCCAGCACGCCACGGAACTCCACATATTCCGATGGAGTCAGCGTTTCCAGCACCGCCCATTGCTCAAACAGCAAACGCTGGATCTGCTTTACCCTGGCCAGGATCTTGAAGCAGTGGCTGAGCTTATCCTGCTGCACCAGAGTCCTCGCCGCCTGCAGTTCGTGCAGCATCAGTTTCATCCACAGTTCCGAGGTTTGATGTTGCACCACAAACAGCATCTCATCATGATGTTGCGGGTTGGAAAGTGGCTGCTGGCAATCCAGTAGTCGATCCAGGCACAGGTAATCACCATAGCTCATGCGCTTGGAAAAATCGGTAACGATGGCGCTTTCTAGTTCCCGCTGATTCATATTCTCTCTCCGTGTCGCTCACGCCTTTGGCAAACGTGACGCGCGTTGCTGGTTCGCAAGTGAAGAGAAGACAATAGTCCATTACGGCAACATTAACGTAACAATTAACGAGAGCTGCCTCGCAGATCCGGTGCTGACATTGGATTTAACGGGCGCAGCAGCGCCCCTACTCCGGATACTCAAAGCACATCCAGCAGCCATTTTTGCGCCGGGGTCAGTCGGCTGGCTGTTTCCTCCTTCAGCCAGCGGCGCTGGTCCTGCTGGGCGGTATCTGCACGGTCAATATAGAGTGCGTGCAACACCCGCCGCCGGGTACCGATCCTGTTCTGAGTCCCTCCATGCCAGGTGTGCGCGTTGTAGATCATCACGCTACCGGCAGGGGCTGCAAAGACAATTTCATCGGGATGTGCCAAGTCGGGATCGGCCAACACTTCTTCCGGCAGTTCCGGCCTCAGATGCGTTCCGGCGATGATCCGCGGCGCGCCATTTTCCGCGCTTAGGTCGTCAATCGCCCATATCGCATTGACCAGGTGTACTTTGGGAAAATCGGGGCGCGGCTTTTTCCAGTCGGCATGTAGAGGCTGATGGCCGCCACCGTGCAAAGCTTCGCGAGCATTGAGGCTAGAGACCTTGAACTCACCGTTGAAAATATAGCGGCAGGCAGACAGGATCAGCGGGTGCGACCACACCTTTTCCCACACCACACCTTTATTCACCATGTTGGCAATGCGTGTTGCCGTCGCTTCCTGATGGTGCTCAATGGCCAGGTTATCCCCTTCTTTCTCCACCAGCTCATCAATAAGATTGCGCATCGCCACCAGCCAGTCAGGATCGGCCACGTTGTGCACCACGGTATACCCTAACGTATCAAGCTCCTGCTTCATCTGTGCCGTTAACTCGATGCTGGCTCCTAAAGCCTCCAGGTATATCTCGGATTGACGTTGCATCATGATTTCTCCATTTACTTTTTGATAACATAACGGCAAATTTACTGGAAGCCTGGGCCAAAAACAGGGGGCTTTTACTACGAAATACTGGACACAGATGTACGCCAGCCCAAAATGTGACCTGGGTCATCATTGTGCAAAAGTCCCTTAAATGCCGGGAAATATCACCTTAATTGCGCTGCCCACCTGGGTTTACCATCATTCTTAAATGCATCGTTAACCGCCGAAGCGCACTGGAGATCGCGATGTCTGAAACGCTAGTTACCCTGCTTGAACAGCTGATTGCCCATCAGAATGCGATCCAGGTCAGGTTTCCTGAACCCACTTTTCCCGCTCCGCCCTTGGCCTTCTGCGTGCCTTTTCCGCGGCTTGAGATAGTGCTAGATGGGGAAGTTGAAGATCAGTGTCTACCTTTGGCCAATAACACGCTCTCCAGCTATCAGGTGCTTTATGTCCCCGCGGGCAAATGGAGTTTTCCGCAATGGACCCAACCAGCTACCACGCTGAGTATCTTGTTCAGTAAGCAAAAGCTGGGTTTCAGCCTGCAAAGATGGGACGGGCAAGCGCTGTGTGAAACGCAAAAACAGCACGTTGCGCGGCGTGGGCCCAGAGTCGGCTCATACCTGCTACTGGCGATGAATGAGGTGTTGCTGCAACCTGATGCATTGACCTCGCAGCTGATCTTTACCGGATTGGTCAGCCACTGCCTGGAACAGCTCGCAGGCCAGGGGCAAACCGTCAGTAAAAGCCAGGAGCTGCTGCTGGCCATACAGGACTACCTCGATGACCACGCCGGGCTGCCGCTAACACGGGAAGGCGTTGCCAAACGATTTCATATTACCCCTAACTACCTGTCCCACCTGTTTCAAAAGTCTGGCCCTGTCGGTTTCAATGAGTACATCACCGCGGTGCGCCTCGAGCGGGCGAAAAATCTATTGCGTGGCTATGATCTGAAGATCAAAGAGATCGCGCATAGCTGTGGGTTCGACGACAGTAACTATTTTTGCCGGATATTCAAAAAGCATACCGATCGCTCCCCCTCTGAATATCGCAGACATTGCCGCAGCCTGTAGCAATATTGCTGATTGGCGTAGGGGGACGCATGATGCGCCCCCCTTTAAGAAACAGGCCGATTGAGGCTTATCACCAGGCATTACGCCCGGCGAAAATGTAGATTAGAACCACTTGCCAAAGCGGCGGATGTAGAAACGCTTCATCAATTGCGCCACCACACAGTAGCTGACCAGCGTGGCCACCAGCCAAGGGAAATACTCCCACGGCAGCGGTTGCAACCCGACCCATGCCCCGAGCGGCGAGAACGGAATATAGATACCGAGTGCCATAATAATCCCGGTAGTCAACAACACCGGCAGCGCCGCCGTACTCTGAATAAACGGGATCTTCTGGGTACGCAACATATGCACTACCAGTGTCTGAGACAGCAACCCTTCAATAAACCAGCCGGACTGGAACAGCGCCTGATGTTCTACGCTATTGGCGGCAAACACGAACCACATCAGCGCATAGGTGGTGATGTCGAAAATCGACGACGTCGGTCCAATCCACAGCATAAAGCGGCCGATGTTCTTGGCATCCCACTTGCGGGGTTTACGCAGGAACTCTTTGTCCATCTTGTCCCACGGCAGGGAAAGCTGGGAGATATCGTACATCAGGTTCTGTAACAGCAGGTGGATCGCTAGCATCGGCAGGAACGGAATAAACGCACTGGCCACCAGCACCGAGAACACGTTGCCGAAGTTGGAGCTGGCGGTCATGTTCAGATACTTGATGATATTGCCGAACGTTTCACGCCCTTTGATCACCCCCTCTTCCAGCACCATCAGGTTCTTTTCCAACAGGATGATATCGGCGGATTCCTTGGCGATGTCGGTACCGGTATCGACAGAAATGCCCACGTCGGCATCGCGTAACGCCGGGGCGTCGTTAATACCATCCCCCAGGAAGCCCACGGTGTGGCCATTAGCCTGCAACATTTTCAGCACGCGTGATTTTTGCAGCGGCGTCAGCTTGGTGAATACCGTACGCTGCTCAACCTCACGCATCAGATGGGCATCGTCCATCTGTTCAATCTCCAGGCCGGAGAGCGGGGTTCCCGGTTCCAGGCCAACGTCACGGCAGATTTTACAGGTGATTACAGGGTTGTCGCCGGTCAGCACTTTCACCGCCACGCCATTTTCCTGCAGGGCGGCAATCGCTTCACGAGCGCTCTCTTTTGGCGGATCGAGGAAGGTCAGCAGGCCTTCGATCACCAAGTCACGTTCATCCACAATGCTCAGTGGCAGAGTGCAACCTTCCAGACCCAAATCTCGCGTTGCCAGCACCAGCACGCGGAAACCATCTTCATTATACTGGCAGGCCAACGCCTGCAAATCGGCACGGCGAGCCTCATCAAGCGCCAACACCTGCTGCCCGACACGGACGTGAGTGGCAATCTCCAGCATCTCTTCAACGGCACCTTTGCAAATCAGCAGTTGGCGCTGTTGTTCATCCTGCACCACGATTGACAAGCGACGACGTATAAAATCAAACGGCAGCTCATCAACCTTGCTATAGCGCCCCAACGCCTCAACGCCTGGCTGGCCCTGGCCAAAGCGGATCACCGCCTGATCCATCAGGTTTTTCATGCCGCTCTGATGGAAGCTGTTCAACCAGGCTAAATGCAGCACGTGGTTATCCTTGCTGCCATTCACATCCAGATGGTGTTCCAGAATGATGCGATCCTGCGTCAGGGTGCCGGTTTTATCGGTACAGAGCACGTCCATCGCGCCAAAGTTCTGGATCGCATTCAGCCGTTTGACCACCACCTTGCGGCGCGCCATGGCGATTGCGCCCTTCGCCAGGTTCGAGCTGACGATCATCGGCAGCATTTCCGGCGTCAGCCCCACAGCAACCGCCAAGGCAAACAGGGCTGCCTCCGTCCAGTCTCCTTTGGTAAAACCGTTAATCAGCAAGACGATCGGCACCATCACCAACATAAAGCGGATCAGCAGCCAGCTAACGCTATTGACTCCACGGTCAAAGGCAGTTTGCGAACGGGTACCGACGATCGACTTAGCCAGGGAGCCAAAGTAGGTGCGGCCACCGGTCGCGACCACCACCGCCGTCGCCGTTCCGCTGGCCACGTTGGTGCCCATCAGGCAGATATTGGCCAACTCCAGCAGTTCGCTTTCGCTGGAGGCATCGATCTCGCTGGACTTTTGGCTCACGCCGGCCAAGGCATCGTATTTCTCGATCGGAATAGCTTCGCCGGTCAGAATGGCCTGGCTGATAAACAGATCGCGTGAGCTGAGTAAGCGGAGGTCCGCGGGTACCATGTCCCCGGCGGAGAGCTGAATAATATCGCCCGGAACCAACTCACGAATGGGAATTTCCACCGCTATCGCCTGGGTGCTGAAATTACTGCGGCGCAGCACCGTTGCCGTGGTACGCACCATCGATTTGAGTGATTCGGCCGCTTTATTGGTGCGGTATTCCTGCCAGAAGCGCAGCAACCCACTCAACGTAACCATAATCAGGATAATGATGACGCCGGTAAGATCGGTTTCTTCACCGTTTTGCATGGGCAACCAGTAATCGGTAAAGAAACTGATCCCTGCCAACACCATCAACACAAAGATAAACGGGTTGTTAAACGCGCTGACTAACTGCACCAGCGCATGCGGTGCCTTCTCATGGGCAACCTGATTGCTACCAAAATACTGCAAACGCTCCTGGGCATCTTCCTGAGTTAATCCAATGCGGTTACAGTTTAAATTAGCCAACGTTTGATCGAGGCTGTTCTTTGCCTCGAGAGCAATGGCATACGGCTCGCGCTGTTTATCACGGCGGCGGCTATTTTCTTTAATATGGGTCATGATGCTATTCTCTTTTTTTACTTTGCACACAGGGTTACCCCGCCCGTAATAACGGGTGAACATGCACAAAGTGGAATTTACTTTGTTGGCGTTGCTAAAGTAACGCTAATTTCCTTAACTACGCAGTAGTAATAAAGTATCTGGGGTGAGTTTGCATAACACCTCCTTATCACCCTATTGGTGAAGGTTATTTATCGTTAAACGGGTAATTCTGACGCCACGCGCCAATGCACGGCACTCACGCTGCGTTCTAAACTAATACGGCAGACAATGCCCTCAATCTCTTTTTGCGCGGCCGGATTAGCCACAATTTCCGCACAGACTTCCAACTGACCAGGAATGGCAATATCGGCGCTACGCAGCGATTGCAAACGTAATGCCACGCCGTTCAATGCCTGTAGGATCAGGGTACGAACCAGGATTTCATCCTGCTCCCCACAGGTGACCTGGACGCGATAACGCAGCTCCAGATCCACCGCCTGTTGCTGGGGTTGCAGATTAATACGCTGCGCCGCTTCACGCAGCAGGATATTGGCACACAGGATCACCAGGGTGGCGCAGACGGCTTCCCAATGCTGCCCCAGGCCACATAACACGCCGATGGCAGCAGAGCACCACAAGGTGGCCGCCGTGTTCAGGCCGCGGATATTCAGCCCTTCCCGCATAATTACACCGGCACCGAGAAAACCGATACCGGAAACGATCTGCGCCGCAATACGCCCCGCGCTGGAAGGTTCGGTGTCAAAAGAGCTCAGGATAAACACTGCGGCTCCGGTCGCAACCAAAGAATTGGTACGCAAACCCGCCATACGCTGACGCCATTGACGCTCGGCACCAATAACGGCACCCAGGCCCATTGCCAGGAATAAATTCAGGATAAAAGGAGTCATAGCCATGATCTTCCCCTTAATTAATCATTGAGGTTGAATCATGTGCTGTTAAGCACACGCGAAATCGCGCCGATAATTAATCAGCGAGTCAGCGTTTGAGTGCCTGGAGGGAAAAGGCCGTGGTGATGGTTAAATACCATAATCATATCCGAATCAATACGCCCAATGCGCAAGCGCCTCGGGGACAACAATCATGTTCGGGTTTGCACAGCTCGGAATAACTAGAGAGGGGTGCTGCCCGCCGTGTTCGGCAAGCAACAAATCACAGGAGATTGGTCAACTTGCCTTTATTATTTCGCTACTACTGCAACTGTCCAATTGGTTTTCTCCACGGTAATTTTGGCTGGAGTATAGTGACATGAGGTTGTGAAGTAAAGGTTATATTATTAAACGAAGACTAAACCGAATATTCCCCTTATTTAATGACTGTTATAGGAACAATAATATAAGAACGCTAATCGGGCGCCGCAATGCGGCCCCCTACGCTACGAGGCGCTGTTGTAACCAGTTCAGTAACGCTGCCACCTCAGGCGTTAAACCAGCGGCTTGTGGCCACACCAGATAGACATCGCTATCGTTCAAATGCAGCGCAGCCGACAATGGCACCAAGCGCCCTGCTGCAATCGCATCCTTCGCCAACACGGCCTTCACCAGCGCAATACCAAACCCCTGCTCGGCTGCGCGCAGCAGTAACCCTGCATCGTTGAACAGCGCCAACTGTTGTCCACCGCCAATTCTCCCTACGGCGCTAAACCAGCTATGCCAGGGTGTGACGTCATGCTCAAGCAAGGGGGTGTGTGGATCTCCAGCATCAAATGCCTCCTGCCATTGCCTGGCCAGCTCCGGGGCCGCTACCGGCAGCACTACTCCTGAGGCGATACGCTGAGCCTGAACGCCTGGCCATTGGCCATCACCAATGCGGATCGCGGCATCGAATCCTTTACGGCCGAGATCCTGAATCGCCAGCGAGGCGTCAATATCCAATCGGATCCCAGGGCAATCACGATGAAACCCCGCCAATCTGGGCAACAACCAGTAATGCGCAAAGGAAGGCAGTACGCTGATGCGCAACATCTGGCTTTCCGCTATCCGCCTGGCCCGGTCAACGCCCTGTTGCAAAGCGAGTAAGGCAGGCTCAGCTGCTGCCAGCAGTTCGCGCCCCGCAGCATTTAGCCGTACCCCACGCCCGGAGCGGTCAAAGAGTGGATAGCCAATAGCCTGTTCAAGCTGCTGAATTTGTTGGCTAACGGCTCCATGAGTCAGGCTGACGCGTTGCGCCGTGGCACGCAAATTCTCCAACCGGGCAGCGATCACAAAGGTTGGCAAAATATGCAGAGGAAGACGCTCAATCATTACTGGTTAGCCTTACTATCCAAAAGGGTCATTTTTTATCGATATTAGCACTAATCAGGATCGCCTATAGTGAAAACATATTCACCCCGAACCCAAGGCATGACCATGCACCCACGTTTGCAGCAGGATCTCGACGATTTACCCCGCATACTTGACCATACCAACCAATTGGCGCAGGGCTTCCTTGCCAGTTTAAACCAGCGCCCGGTATGCCCGCCGTTGGCCGAACAACAGTTGCAAACCGGTGACGATCGGCTGGCCGAAGAGGGTTGCGGGGCGCTAGTGGCATTAGAAGAGTTTTGGCAGCGCTATGAGGCTGGCCTTTCCGGCAGTGCCGGGCCGCGTTACTTTGGCTTTGTCACTGGCGGTAGCACGCCTGCGGCGCTGGCTGCCGACTGGTTGGTTAGCACTACCGACCAGAATAGCCAACTGAGCCATGATACCGTGGCGGCCGCGATCGAGCTGGCAACGATTGAGCAATTGAAAACCCTGCTGCAACTGCCCGCCGACTTCAGCGGTAGCTTTGTCAGCGGTGCCACCATGGCCAACTTCACCGGGATTGCCATCGGCCGCCAGTGGCTAGGGCAGCAGCGTGGGATCGATGTGGCACAGTTTGGCTTGGCCGCCTTGGGGCCGATTCAGGTCCTTTCTGCCAATGCGCATGCCAGCAGCGTGAAAGCACTCAGCATGCTCGGTATTGGGCGTGATGCTTTAAAGTCTATTGCCAGCCAGGCTGATTGCGAAGCTATTGATATCGACGCGCTGGAGCGTCATCTTGCCGCCACGCCAGATATCCCAACGATAGTGCTCGCCAGCGCAGGTACGGTAAACACCGGCGTTTTCGACGATCTGCCCCGCCTGCTGGCACTGCGTGCACGCTATCCCTTCTGGCTGCATGTTGATGCCGCCTTTGGTGGGATCGCGGCCTGTTCTCCCCGCTTGGCCCATCTGCTGAACGGTTGGCACCAGGCGGACTCAATCACCGTAGATGCCCATAAATGGCTGAATGTCCCTTATGACAGCGCCATTCAATTTACCCGTCATCTGGCATTGCAGATGCAGGTTTTCCAGAATCACTCGTCCTATCTGGAGCCCCCCACGTTGCGCCCAGACAACTATTTGCACCTGACGCCCGAGAACTCGCGGCGTTTTCGCGCCCTGCCCTTGTGGATGGCATTGAAAGCTTACGGCAGCAGCGGTATGCGGGAGATCGTCGAGCGTAACGTGACGTTGGCGCGACGTTTAGGTGACGGATTGGCGACCAGTGAAGGCTTCCGCCTGCTGGCCCCAGTGGAACTGAATATAGTGTGTTTTGCGCTGAAGGGCGTTACAGGCGATGCCACTGCCGCACGCAACAGATTCATCGATCGCCTGGATCGGCACGGCGTGGTGCGCTGCACGCCCACCAGCTATGCGGGCCAACCGGGTATTAGGGCAGCTCTGGTGAATTGGATGACTGAAGAGCAGGATATTACTTTGGCGCTGGCATCAATGCAGGCTTGTCGGGCTGAGGTCTGAAAGTGGCGAGGCTTTGCTTCTGCTGGCCGTCGGTTGTGATATTCAACGGCGATAGCCAGGCGGTAAACGCCTCGCGCAATACCGGCCATTCACCATCAATGATGGATAGCCAGTCCGTGTCGCGGTTGCGCCCCTTTCTGGTCATCGCCTGACGAAAAGTCCCCTCAAAGGTGAAGCCCATACGCAGTGCAGCCTCGCGAGAGGGGGCATTCAGACGATCGCATTTCCATTCGCAACGGCGAAAGCCCAAGTCGTCAAAAGCGTGCTTGAGCATCAGAAAGATGGCTTCACTCCCCATCGCACGCCGCTTCATCAAGGGTGACCAGTTGATCATCCCCAATTCAACCACCCCGTTGGGTTGGTCGATGTTCAAGAAAGCACAGGTGCCGACCGCTTTACCGGTAGTCGCATCTATCACCGCCAAAGTGTTTCTACCCTGGGTTGCCAGCTGTTGCTGCAAGTACTGCTGGAAAACAGATGGCTCCGTGGGACGTTCACTAGACAGATAGGTCCAGTCGCGCCCATCTTCCGCCAGTTGGTAGGCATGAAACAACTCATCGGCACGGCGCGCGATATCCATCGGCTGCAAGCAGCAGAAACGCCCTTGGAGATTCTGTTTTCCCGGTTCACCCGCAGGTTGCCAGCCCTCAAGCGCTGTACCTATGGGTTGCCCAAACTGATTGTGGTCCACCCGTCCTCCTGGTTGTGAGTTGAAATCGCCTCTAGCAGCATTTCGTTGCCTCTGCGCAGTAAGATACGTCAGGAAAATCGATATGTCGCGGATAAGTTATTCACTGATGAATAATTAACAAATGAAATAATTTACAATTGTTATTTAATTAACGAGCACATGGTTAGCAGAACTACTTATTTTGACTTGATTCCGATCATAAGCTCCTTCCTCAAGCGTATAAAAGTAACTAAGAATCGTTACCATTTAAGCCAATACATTGATACAATCAATTGAATAAGAATACTTAATGGCGTCAGGTGATGAAACAGAAGCAATACTATCAGTCAAAAAACCGCCAACGCTGGCGTCATTGCGAGCTATAAGAGACCCTTAAGAATCATCTGATTAACGGAAAATAGTACCACGATGAAAATAGCTAACCTTAGCAACAAATTTAAGGCTGACTACCCGGCGCCTACTGATATTTCCAGCCGCAAAATCGCCACAGCATAATAAGTCGACTTAAGCTAAACTGATGCTTTTGGTAGATTTAAAAATATAATTCGAAAAGACGTTGAGTCATGCCGGTTTTATTGATAGAAAGTTGCATTCATAAGATGTGATTTTTTTATAACTTTTAGCCTTTTATCTTCAGGCTTTTCTTTTTATAACCGCGTGGAAACGGACTTAAGTGGGAGGCTCTATGCCAATAATCATTATGGATTCATGCAGTTACACTAGATTAGGATTAACCGACTACCTGACGTCGCACGGGATGAAAAAGCGTCAGATTAGCGCCGTCAATCATATCGACGGCCTGCATGAGAAGTGCGCCAAACTTAAGCCTAATATGGTATTCCTGAATGAAGACTGCTTCATTCATGAAGCGGATGCGACAGAAAGAATAAAACGCGTGATATCTCTTAATCCCGATACTTTATTCTTTATTTTCATGGCCATCACCAACGTACATTTCGACGATTATTTATACGTCCGCAAGAACGTGATCATCTCGTCAAAATCGATTAAACCGCAAACCATGAGTCAGTTGCTTAACCACTACCTCGAAAGAAAGCTGGTTCGCCCGGAAAAAAGCTCGCTGGATCAGACGCCTGTCACACTAAGCCAAACCGAGTCAAACATGCTGCGCATGTGGATGTCCGGCCAAGGCACCATCCAGATCTCCGATCAAATGCAGATCAAGGTGAAAACCGTCTCTTCCCATAAGGGAAACATCAAAAGAAAGATCAAAACTCACAACAAGCAGATCATCTACCATGTTGTCCGCCTGACCGACACGCTTACCAGCGGCATTTTCGTCAACAGCCGTTGATAGCCATTACGACCAAATAAAGCGACAGCGGAACGCAGTGGTGTAGAGTTCGACAGAAAAACGCCCGTTTTCAGCGGCAATGCTGCCGCTACGGGTATTTGGACAGACTTTCAACACCGCATGACAGTGTGGCCAGGTTTAAGCCCGCCAGCCAGACCAGCGGCAAGCAGGTAAATGCAGGCAAAGATTTAATCCTGTTCAGCGTTGCGCAATTCTACAAAGGTGCCATCGCGGCTATCGATCTCATTGAAGAACCACACGCCCGCCGGATAATCTTCCAGTGACACCAGATACATCGTGCCTTCATTAAACACTTCAACTTCCAGCACTACCCCTTCACGACGAGGGCCACCGTCGGTCTTTACCGTCACCAGATCGTTAACTTTCATGCTCTACCTCGTTATTTATCCCGGATATCAGTCTATTACAGTTGACGAAAAGAACCCACCGTTGCGTAATGCACTCCGCCTCTGAGCCATCATGCGACGCCCCCCATTAAGCTTAGCAGAACTGAGACAGGGTCTTTCAGACCTCTGGAATAGCGCGTTAAACGTCTCTGCGCCCCACCGTGCTCATATCACAGACACAAAAAAACCCGCCTTGGCGGGTTTTTGTTAATCAGCGAGAGGCCGATTAGATAGCGGTAACGTTAGCCGCTGACGGACCTTTAGCACCGTTCTCGATAGAGAACTGTACGTTCTGGCCTTCAGCCAGGGTCTTGAAGCCTTGATCCTGAATTGCAGAGAAGTGTACGAACACGTCTTTGCTGCCGTCTGCAGGAGTGATGAAACCAAAACCTTTAGACTCGTTGAACCACTTCACTTGACCTTTGATCATGTTAGACATGTTGAATTCCTTCAATAAAAAATTTAAGCCACCATGGGCATGAAATAGCCGGTCATCAGTTACTTATGGAGGCACTAGAAAGGAAATTCGTCAGTGAAGAGCTATCAAGGATAACGCTTTAAATTTGAACTACTTTACTCAAAATGTCGTGCATAAATAGGTCTGTACCACAGGCCGAGAATCATTAACTCATGTCGGGCGTATAATAGCAACTCTTTTTAGCTCGTGAGGCTGGAAAGGGAGACCAAACGCACAGAATTTGCTCCCACCTGGCGAAATTATCGGCGTTATCTTGCGGATTTCACTGACAATGGTGGTAACGCAGCGCCACAAAATTTACAAAACTTCGCCTCGGCTTCATGCCCACCGCGGTCGCATTGTGCACAATGGCGCTGTTCCCGATAGCGCTGCATCTCCTGCGACATGTAGGCGGTCAGGATCCCCGTAGGCACCGCAATAATCGAATACCCTACCAGGATCAGCACCGAAGCCAGCATCCGCCCTAATGGCGTGTGGGGCACAATATCACCGTAGCCCACGGTGGTTAACGTGACTACCGCCCAATACATCGATGCGCCAAGGCTGGTAAATCCACCACTGCCTCCCTCCACCGCGTACATCAAGCCACCAAATACGCACAGCATCACGCCGACAAAACCAAAGAACAGGGTCAGCTTATGGCGCGCCAGCTTGATACTGCGCCAGACAATGCTCATCTCACTCATGTAGCGCAACAGTTTCAACACCCGCAACACGCGCAGGATCCGCAATACACGCAGCAGAGCAATATACTCCACCGCCATATGCGGGAATATCCAGATAATATACATCGGCAACATCGTCAGCAGATCGACGATACCGAAAAAGCTGATGGCATAGCGCTCTTTACTCGGCGTGCACCACAGCCGCAACAGATACTCCGCCGTAAAAAGGGTGGTGAAAAAGACCTCCGCCAAAAACAGCTGATAAAGCACTTGGGCATTAGGAGTATACAGCGAGCTGCCGCCGGGTTCGATAAACAGCAACAGCACGCTGAGCAGCGCCGTGCTCACCCAAAATAGCTGCATCCTGCGCCCAGTGCGGGTTTGGTTGCTGAACAACAGCTGATAGCTACGCTGGCGCAGGGTCTGCTTTCGCACTTTGTTGGTCATAATCCATTGTCTGCTCAAAAGGTTTGCGCTCATACTAAATCTGAACCTCCTTGCCACCAAATTTAACCCATGACAGGATCATGAGAAAACGGGCGCCAAGCCGCAAAACGGCCCAGCGTCATATTTCCATCACAAAAATGTCACAATCCAGCCATATGATGGCTAGCGATTATCCGCTCCGGGTTAACACCAAGGATTTCGCCTATGAACACCGTAAAAGCCATTAATCATCAGCAGGCAGAGACGCTGATCCGTTCAGGATCGGCGAAAAAGATTGAGCTGGCCTATGACATTGACAGCGACGATTTTTTCCAGCTCGCCAGCCTGTGGTGCGATCAGGGTGCCAAGATTTCCAAAGGCAAAAAGCACTTTATCGTCTCGCTGAAAGGTTTTCGTATCCCACCAAACGACTGATCCTCTGCCCCTCTGCGGCGGTATTTCTGCTTGTCTAGACAAAACCGCCCTTTCGCACACATGCCAACTCTGTTATCCCTATAAGATAATCCAGCCGGGAATACCCCGAATACGCAGATTGATCAAGGAGAACGGCATGTCAGCCAACGCACAACTACCTGAAAACATGAAGGTCATCGAAATCAGCCAGCCGGGCGAACCAGAGGTTCTGGTGAGTGCGGAGCGCCCGTTACCGGTATTGGGCCAGGGTGAAATACTGGTGAAAGTCGCTGCCGCCGGCGTCAACCGCCCGGATGTTCTGCAGCGTCGTGGGCAATATGCGCCACCTCCGGGCGCCTCGGACATTCCAGGGTTGGAAATTGCTGGCACGGTGGTAGCCGTTGGCGTTGGGGTACAACGCTATGCCCCGGGTGATGCCGTATGTGCGCTGATCGCCGGTGGAGGCTATGCGGAATACTGCAAGGTGCATGAAAGCAATGCGCTGCCGGTCCCGAAAGGCTTCAGCATGATTGAAGCGGCCGCCATGCCGGAAACCTTCTTCACCGTTTGGGTCAACGTATTTCAACGTGGTCATCTTCGGGCCGGGGAAACCGTGCTGATCCACGGTGGCACGTCTGGCATTGGCACGGTTGCCACCCTGTTGGCCAAAGCGTTCTGCGCCTATGTCATCACTACCGTTGGTTCTGAAGAAAAGCGTGAGGCCAGCCTGGCATTGGGTGCCGACGTCGCCATCAACTACCGCACTGAAGATTTTGTCGAGCTGACCAAAACCGCCACCAACGGCAAAGGAGCCGATGTCATCGTCGATCTGATCGCGGGGGATTACGTGGAGAAGAACTACCGTGCCGCCGCAATGGACGGGCGTATCGTACAAATCGGCACGCAAAACGGCATAGTGAAGGAACTGAACCTGATGCCACTGCTGCTTAAGCGCCTGACCCATACCGGCTCAACGCTGCGGCCGCGCAGTGTGGAAGATAAAGCCCAGATCGCTGCCGAACTGGAGCTGAAAGTGTGGCCGTTGCTGGAACGCGGGGAGTTAAAGCCGCAGATTTTCCAGACTTTCCCGTTAGAGCAAGCCGCACAGGCCCATGCCCTGATGGAGTCTAGTGCGCATATCGGTAAAATTATGCTGACGCTGTAATGGCAACCCTCCGGCCATAAACCGGAGGGCTAGGCTGTGTCCCTCAATTGACCGTGGTGCCGTCGCAGTCCCATATCAGCCGAACAGTTTACCTTTCAGCAAATCCATCCCGGCGCTCATCAGATCGCCGCCCTGTGGCTCCTGGCCATTGGGTGATAGTTTATCGGTGATCATCGGCAAATACTGGGCAATCAGAGCAGAAGCCTGTGCCGGATCGATCCCCAATTTGCCTGCCAGTTGTGCAATGGCATCGGTACTTAACGCCTGCTCAACGTGTTCACCGCTGATTGGCTGATTTTCACCCGTGCCGATCCAGGAGGCGACCACGTCCGCCAAATTTCCCTGGCGGAATTTTTCCAGGATAGCTGGCAGACCACCTTGCTGTTCAACCCACTGCAAAATGGCGCTGTAATCCATTCCTTTGCCACCGCTCAATGCTCCGACTAACCCATCCAGTAATCCCATCGCTATCCCCTTCTCAAACGCTGTACGTTCATCGTATTTAAAAGAAAAAGGGCCGCCGCAGCGACCCCAGTTGATCGAACCCGGCTTAGCTTCTGATCTTTCTGTAGACAAAAAGCACCACCAGGGCACCGATAACAGCAACCACAAAGCTGCCCAGGTTAAAGCCATCAACCCGGCCCATACCGAAGAAGGTACTGATATAGCCGCCGACAACCGCACCCACCACACCCAGGATCACGGTCATGATGAAGCCGCCGCCGTCTTTACCCGGCATGATCCACTTGGCCAAAATACCGGCGATTAACCCAAAAACGATCCAGGAAATGATACCCATTTTTACTCTCCCTCATTAACCCGTTGCCTGAACTTGCTGGCAATGCCATTATCAAGACGTTGTCCGTCAGCGACCACCCGCTGACAGTATTTACGTCTCTGTACCTTACTACTATAGTCAAAAATCAGCGAGTTACCTACCTCTTGCAGTCTGAAAATCACTGTGTGAAATTTGTGCGATTTTCATCCGGCTGTCATATTGTGTGGCGATAATCAGCTATACTGAATAATGCTCAACCGAACTTCGACCGAGGATAGCGCCATGAGCAACCCCCCTTTCATGCTGTTTTTGGTTTTGGTTTATACCTTGGCCGCCGTGTGGGATGGTTCCGCTGCGCTGTTGTTTATGTGAAAGAAACAGGAGGAGCCATGCTGATTCAACCCTATCTGTTTTTTGCCGGTGACTGTGAGCAAGCGGTGAATTTTTATGCCCAGCAGCTAAACGGCAATATAGAAATCATGATGCGTTACAAAGATATCCCGGCAGAGGAGCAGCAAAATGGGCCGCCCAATGCCGCCCCTGACTCGATTATGCATGCCAGGCTGGTGATCGGGGATAACGTCATTATGGCATCGGATGGATGCCCGGCCGACTCAAGCGGGCAGACACATAGAGGGTATTCACTGTCGATCCGCAGTGAGAGCGTCGAGCAAGGTGGCGAGGTATTTAACCGGCTAGCCCAAGGTGGCACCATCACCATGCCTTTCCAACCGACCTTCTGGGCCAAGGGCTTTGGCATGCTGACCGATAAGTTCGGTGTCAACTGGATGGTCAACGTCGAGTAATCGCACGGTGCAGTGCCTGGCTGTGAGGATAGGCACTGCCCAACGCTAACGATGCCAGCTAGCAGCCACCAGTGAGAACAAGACAAACAACACCAGCAACAATACCAGAGCCAACCGCCAGAAAGGTGCTTTGCGCCGCTGGTAGGCGATAATCATCAATCCGGCCAGCGCCAGAAGCGTAAACGGGTAATATACCGCCAGTATCAGTAAAACCTGCATCATAGCGTCAGATAATGCTGCCATGCGCCCCCCCGATACCAATTTATGCTGAACATATCCCGGAAATATAACGGAACATGCAAGATGGAAATAGAAGGGTTAAGATTGTTCGCAATCCCCGTACCTAACTGATTCCATGACAGGAATGCTATGCTAGCACCCCAGCTCCCGCCCCAAAAACAACCATTATCCGGGAAAAACAAAAACTCGCCGTTACTCTATCAGGCTGGCGTGTTTGTGATTATCGTCGTGCTCACCCTGATCATGTTCAATGCCTGGCAAATCTGGAACGCTCATCAACGCAATCTGCAGATTGCCGAAAATGACTCGCAGAATCTGGCCAGATCGCTGGCGCAACATGCCGAAGATACTTTTGCGCAGATAGACAATAACCTGATCGATCTCAGCGAACGCATTGAAACCGATGGCTTAGGCCAACCCCAGCGTTTACGCCTGCAAAAAATCATGCAGACTCAGGCCAGTAACTTTCCGCAACTGCATGGCAGTTTTATCTATGATGCCCAGGGCAACTGGATCCTGACGTCCAACGGTAAACCCCTCAGCCATGCCAATAATGCTGACCGGGCCTACTTTAAATACCACCTCACCCACAACAATAATATGATTTATATCGGCGAGGTGATCCGCAGCCGCTCGACCGGCGATTTGGTTATCCCGGTATCGCGCCGCCTGAACCTTGCGGACGGCAGCTTTGCCGGCGTGGTCATTTCGACGCTGTATGTCGATTATTTCCGCCAGTTTTACAACACCTTTGCCCTTAACAACGATGCCTCACTCAGCCTGATACTGGCTGACGGCTCCGTTTTGTACCGCCGCCCTTACAATGAGAATGCCATCGGGAAAAACATCTCCCACAGCATTTTCTTCCGCGAAGTTCTGCCGCATTCGGCCTTTGGCAACGTCACCATGCTCTCACAATTCGACAATGTTGAACGGATATATGGTTATTCGCGGGTGGAACGCTATCCACTGGTGATCACCGCCGGGCTGTCGAAAAAAGACGTTCTGGCCGACTGGCGCAACGATGCGTCACTTTTTGCACTCGGTGGAGGAGTCCTGCTGTCCATACTGTTGGCCCTGGGGTTGGTGCTGATACGTCAGATTAACCAGAGCGTACAGACCGAAGTCGAGCTGGTGCGCACCCGTGATCAACTGACGCTGATGAACCACACGCTGGAAGAACTGGCCTTGTTAGATGGCTTGACTGGCCTTGCCAACCGCCGCCAGTTTGATATCGCGCTAAAAAACGAAATGACGCGGGCGGCGCGTAACGATCGCAGCGTAGCCCTATTGATGCTGGATATTGATTATTTTAAACAGTTTAACGATATCTACGGCCACGTGGCTGGGGATCAGTGTTTGCAACAGTTGGGGCGCATGCTGAAAAGCATGGTCAACCGCCCTGGCGATCTGATGGCGCGTTACGGTGGAGAGGAGCTGGCGATTATTCTGCCGGATACCGATCTTCAAGGCGCAATCGCCTTTGCCGAACGGGTTCTGGAGGGCATCCGGCAGTTAAAGATCGCCCACACAGGCAGCCCCCTGGGGATGATCACCGCCAGCATCGGTGCCAGTGCTAAAGTCCCGCATCCGTATAACGATACGCCGCTGAGCTTGGTCAACCTGGCGGATAACGCCCTGTATACGGCGAAGAAAAGCGGTAAGAACCGGGTTTGCAGCCTCTAGGCTCAGGCTTGCTGCGCAACGATGGTTTCCCCCTGCTGTTGAGTGAGCTGGTAATGCGTTACGGCACAATGCTCGGCAATCAAATCCGCCAGTAACGGAGAATGGCTGGTCACCCACAGCTGACTGTAACGGCTGGCTTCAGCAATCAGTTGTGCCAACGCGGGCAACAGATCTGGGTGTAAACTGTTCTCCGGCTCGTTCAATGCCATAAAGGCCGGAGGTCTTGGGCTGAGCATAGCCACCGCCAGACACAGAAAGCGCAGCGTACCGTCGGAGAGTTCTGCCGCTTCAAGCGGCCGCAGGATCCCCTCTCGATGCATCAACAGTTCAAAACGCCCCTGCGGTGCCTGCACCTCAAACTCAGAATCAGGGAAAGCCCGCCGCAGAATGCCGCACAATAAATTACCATTGCCAATCTCGATGATGGTTCTGAATGCCGCCGCCAGATTACTACCATCGTGCGCCAGCACCGGGGCACGAATACCAACCTGTGGGACACGCAGCGGTGAACCCGGCCAAACCGCAAACTCATGGTAAAAACGCCATTGCCGCAGAATTTCCCTGGCCTGCGATAACTCGGGGTAGAGATGCGGATCGGACAACTGACCAAATACCGATTCTTCCGCATATAACACTCCGGCGTAAGCCGCCCTTTCCCCCTGAATATTGGTGAGAAATGCGGTTTGATTAACGCGTTCCAACAGACGCATCGAATTACGGCGCCGATGCCCACTCAGCCACAGCGACTCCTGCTTGACCAGTGGATCCAGCGTAAACAGGCTTGGCTCAGAACTATTATCGGGAGGGGGAAAGCCAAGCTGGATTTCATAATCAAAATCCTCCAGGGTGGCCGACAGGATCATCCGTTTGGGATCGCCGCGTTTATCGCCCAAGCGTGCTCCACCTGCCCACATCGCATTTTGAATGCCACCCTCTTCTGCCAAGGCGAGCGAAAGCCGCCCACTGGCTGCTTCATGGATTAATCGCACGGCTTTATACAGGTTGGATTTACCACATCCGTTTGGGCCACTGATCACATTTACACGGCCAAGAGTAAGCTGCACATTACGGATGGAACGAAAACCATTGAGGGTAAGCTGTTGAATAGTCATGTGTAGATCATTTCAGCAAATTATGGGGCATCTTAACATGATGCCCCCGACGATCCAGCCTTAGTGTTCCGTGTTGAAATCCCCTTCCTGGCGCGCCACCAGCGTCAGAATGCTATACAGCGCGACGGCCTGCTGATGCTGGTTGAGCACCTGTACATCCCAGACCACCACGCCATGCGGACGATCCTCGGCGGTTTTTTGCGGCTTGCGGATTTTCTTTTTACAGGTCAACCGCACCTGAATGGTGTCGCCAATCTTCACCGGTTCGATAAAACGCAGGTTTTCCATGCCGTAGTTGGCAATCACCGGCCCGACGCCCGGATCGACAAACAGCCCGGCGGCGGCAGACACCACAAAGTAACCGTGGGCCACTCGCTCACCAAACAGTGATTCCGCCGCACCGATCTTGTCCATATGCGCGTAGAAATGATCGCCGCTCAGGCAGGCAAAGTTGACAAGATCGGCTTCGGTAATGGTACGGCGGGCAGTCAGCAAGCTTTCGCCAATCTGCAACTGCTCAAAGTATTTGCGGAACGGGTGTACCTGCTCCTCCACCACGTCGGCACCCCGAACCCATTCACGGCTGATGGCCGCCAGCATCGACGGGCTGCCCTGGATTGCCGTGCGCTGCATATAGTGTTTTACCGCCCGCAGCCCACCAAGCTCTTCCCCACCGCCTGCTCGCCCAGGCCCGCCGTGTACCAGCAAAGGCAATGGTGAGCCGTGGCCGGTCGATTCAGTAGCCGCGTGGCGATCCAGCACCAACATACGGCCGTGTGCGCAGGCGGTTGCTCGAATAAACTGTGACGCCAGCTCCGCATCAGCCGTCACCAACGATCCGGCCAGGCTACCTTGCCCCAGCAACGCCAACTCAATGGCCTGTTCGGTAGTTTGATAAGGCATCAGCGTCGCCACCGGGCCAAACGCCTCGGTGCCATGTACGGCCTGATGGCGGAACGGATCGGCGCAGTACAGCAGGGTGATCGGATAAAACGCGCCTGATTGCGCGCCATCGCCCACCACCTCCAATTTATCCAGCGTAGCGCCACAGAGTGGCTCACAGCCATTGCGCATCAGGAATTCCACCTTTTGCTGCACGTCGTCGCGCTGTTCCTGATTGACCAACGCCCCCATCCGCACTTGCTCCAACACTGGGTCGCCAATTTTTACGCCCGCCAGCCGCTGCAACAGCGCTTGCTGTACCTCGGCAATGCGGGCCGCCGGAACGATAATGCGCCGGATAGCAGTACACTTTTGCCCCGCCTTGCTGGTCATTTCGCGGCTGACCTCTTTGATAAACAGCGCAAACTCCGGCATCTCTGGCGTCACGTCCTCCCCTAACACGCAGCAGTTTAACGAGTCGGCTTCCATGGTAAAGGCGATGGATTTTTCCAGCAGGCGCGGGTGGGAACGTAGCTTCTGCCCGGTTTGCGCCGAGCCGGTAAAGGTCACCGCATCCTGATAATCGAGGTGATCGAACATATCGCCCACGCCGCCGCAGATCAGTTGCAAAGCTCCTTCCGGCACCAGCCCGCTGTCGATAATCAGCTTCACCATCGCCTGTGTTAGCTGTGCCGAAGCGGTGGCGGGTTTGATGATGGCCGGCATCCCCGCCAGCCAGGTAGGTGCCAGCTTCTCCAACATTCCCCAGCAAGGGAAGTTGAAGGCGTTGATATGCAGCGCAACGCCAGGGCGAGAGGTCAGCACATGGCGTGCGGCAAACTGCGATTGCTTGGAAAGTGGGATCAGTTCATCTTCCGGCCACAGCGTATCGTCCGGCAATTCGCGCCCTGCCAATCCCGCATAGGAGAACAGCGTGGCGATACCACCTTCGATATCAACCCAGCTGTCATTGCGCGTGGCACCGGTTTGATAGGAGATCTGATACAGCGCTTCTTTATTAGCCAGCAGGTGTTTAGCCACCGCTTTCATCATCTGGGCGCGCTGCTGAAACGTCATCTTTGCCAGCGCCGTGCCGCCCAGCTTGCGGGCATAGCTCAGGCTGGCGGCCAACGGCAGCCCGTCGGAGCAGACCTGATACAAAGGCTCGCCGGTCACGGCATGCTGGATCTGGCGGGATTGCCCCTGGCCGTACACCCAAGCGCCAGAAAGGTAACTGGTTAACTGCTGCATTTGCTCCTCCGGAATTCATAAATAGACACCATCAATATTAATGATGTATCACATATTTTCCACTCTGCGCCAGGTTAAAATTTAACAAAAGCAAAACAAAATCATCAAACCGGTGCGTTAACGCCAACTTGATCGATAACCCAGAAAAACAAATAATCATTAAAATCAACAAAATAACAAAATACATTGTGATAGCCATCGCAAAATCACAGTATTTGCATTTGATCTTACTGTTATCAACTTGTAACTTTACGGTTAGTTAAAGTGATTCACATTTTTGGTTTTAATGTGAAAAACATGAATCACCAAGAGGCAAGTATGACAACTGACGCACAATTTCAGCAGCACTTTGACGACAAGATCGCCGCCGATATCTCCATCGAAGCCAAAGACTGGATGCCGGATGCCTATCGCCGCAACCTGATCCGGCAAATCGGCCAACATGCGCATTCCGAAGTGGTCGGCATGTTGCCTGAAGCCAATTGGCTGACCCGCGCCCCTTCCCTGCGGCGCAAAGCGGTGTTACTGGCGAAAGTCCAGGATGAGGCCGGGCACGGTCTTTATCTGTACAGCGCGGCGGAAACCCTCGGCTGCACCCGCCAGGATATCTACCAAAAGATGCTCGCCGGTCAGATGAAGTACTCCTCGATCTTCAACTATCCAACGCTGAACTGGGCTGACATTGGCGTGATCGGCTGGCTGGTCGACGGTGCCGCCATCGTCAATCAGGTAGCTCTGTGCCGTGCCTCTTACGGCCCCTATGCCAGGGCGATGGTGAAAATCTGTAAAGAAGAGAGCTTCCACCAGCGTCAAGGCTATGAAGCCGTGATGGTGATGGCCCAGGGCAGCGAAGCGCAAAAGGCCATGTTACAGGACGCCATCAACCGCTTCTGGTGGCCAGCGCTGATGATGTTTGGCCCCAACGATAGCGATTCCCCCCACAGCGCACAGAGCATGGCCTGGAAAATCAAACGCCACAGCAATGACGAGCTGCGGCAGAAGTTTATCGACAACACCGTACCGCAACTGGAAGCCCTGGGCATGACCGCCCCCGATGCCGATTTGGCATGGGATGAAGCCAGCGGACATTACCGCTTTGGCGAGATCGACTGGGCAGAGCTGCACGACGTGATCCAGGGGCGTGGGCAGTGCAACCACGAACGCCTGCAAGCCAAGCGTAAAGCCTGGGACGAAGGCAGTTGGGTACGGGATGGTGCCACGGCACATGCCAGCAAACGCGCGGCAAATGCAGCTTAATCGAGGAGAGAAAAATGACTCACGCCGAATGGCCGTTGTATGAAGTGTTTATCCGCAGCAAGCAGGGTTTGGCCCATCGCCACGTGGGCAGCCTGCATGCTGCAGACGATCAGATGGCGCTGGAAAACGCCCGCGATGCCTACACCCGACGCAGTGAGGGCTGTTCGATCTGGGTGGTGCAATCCTGCCATCTGATCGCCTCTCAAACGGAGGATCGGGCGGCATTCTTCGATCCTTCCGACGACAAAATCTACCGTCATCCCACGTTCTACACCATCCCCGACGGCATCAAGAACATGTAGAGGCAGGCCATGACGATGAGTAACGCAGCAACAATCAGCTATGCCCTGCGCTTGGGCGATACACCGCTCATTCTGGCACAGCGCCTGTGCGCTTGGTGTGGTCATGCTCCTGAGCTGGAGATCGACCTGGCACTGGCCAATATTGGCCTCGATCTGCTGGGCCAGGCGCGCAATTTTCTGGCCTATGCCGCCGAGCTTTCCGGCCCGCAGCACAGCGAAGACAGCCTGGCCTTCGGCCGCGACGAACGTGAATTCCACAACCTGCTGTTGGCAGAACAACCCAACGGCGGCTTTAACGACACGCTGGTACGCCAGTTCTTGCTCGATACCTACCACGTGCTGCTGCACCGGGAATTGAGCCGCAGCAAAGACGGCCAACTGGCCGCCATCGCCGCCAAATCGCTGAAGGAAGCAGATTATCACCTGCGCTTCAGCCACGGCTGGATGATCCGCCTGGGTGACGGCAGTGAAATCAGCCACCAGAAGATCCAGCAGTCATTAAACGATCTGTGGCGCTTCACCGCCGAGCTGTTCCACGCCGACGAGATTGAGCTGCAATTGACCGAACGGGGTATTGCCGTCGATCCACGCCAATTGCAGGCGCCGTGGCAGGCGATGGTGAACGATACGCTGCAACAGGCCACGCTCGCGCTGCCCACCGAGCAGGCGTTTCGCCACGGCGGCAAGCAAGGGCGGCACACTGAACACCTCGGCCCAATGTTGGCAGAGATGCAGTTTCTGCCACGCGCTTACCCGAACTGTAGCTGGTAGAAGCAATGATGAATATCACCCGACTGCAACCGGCCGAGATCCCGCAGATCTGGCACTGCTTACAGCAGATCAGCGATCCCGAACTGCCGGTACTGTCCATTACCGATCTGGGCATGGTACGTGACGTGGAGCGCGATGGTGCAGGCTGGCACATCACCTTTACCCCAACCTATTCCGGCTGCCCGGCGACCGAGTTCCTGCTCAACGCCATTGAACAGACGCTGAACGAGGCGGGTTTCAGCCCGGTGAAGATCACCATCAGCCTCAGCCCGGCATGGACCACCGACTGGATGAATGCGGATGCTCGCCGACGCCTGCGTGAATACGGCGTGGCACCACCGCAGGGGCAAACCTGTGAGAAGCCTTTAGCCCACGGCCCGGTGCAGTGCCCCCGTTGCGGCAGCGAGCACACGGAAAAGATCAGCGAGTTCGGTTCCACCGCCTGCAAAGCGCTTTACCGCTGCTGTGAATGTCGGGAACCGTTCGACTATTTCAAATGTATTTAGGAGTACTGAAAACCATGACGGTCTTTCATCGCCTGAATGTCGCGGCAATCGAGCGCGAAACCCCGGACGCCGTAGCCATCACGCTGCGCGTCCCTGACGAACTGAAATCCCATTACGGCTATACCCCCGGCCAGCACCTCACGCTCAAAGCGCGGGTCAATGGCGAAGAGCTGCGCCGCTGCTACTCCATCTGTAGCGCACCGCAGGATGGCGTATTGCAAATCGGCATCAAGGCGATCCATCAGGGGCGCTTCTCTTCGTTTATCAACCAAAGTTTGCAGGTGGGAGACGAGTTGGAAGTGATGCTGCCGCAGGGCCGTTTTGGTTACCAGCCGCAGGCACAAACCCAGGGCAACTATCTGGCGATCGCCGCCGGTTCTGGCATCACACCGATGCTGTCGATCATCAAGGCGACGTTGCAATTGGAACCCAACAGCCAGTTCACGCTGATCTACGGCAACCGTACCAGCCGCTCGGTGATGTTTAAAGAAGCCCTCTCGGATCTGAAAAACCGTTATCCGCAGCGCTTCCAGCCGCTGTATCTCTTTAGCCAGGAAAATCTCGACAGCCCACTGCTCAGTGGCCGCATCGACCGTGACCACCTGACCGCGCTGGGTAACACGCTGGTGGACTTCAACGAGTTCGACCACGCCTTTATCTGCGGCCCGGAAGCGATGATGGACGACGCGCACACCGTGCTGGAGCTAGCCGGTATGCCTGCCGAGCGTATTCACAGCGAGCGTTTCAACACCAGCGGCATCGTCGCCCGGCCTGCCAATGCAGGTAGCCGCAACGCTACCCAGGTAGAGATCCGGCTCGACGGCCGCAGCCTCAAAATCGACGTCGGCAGCAAGGATGACAGCATTCTGGATGCCGCATTGCGCCAAGGAGCCGATTTGCCCTATGCCTGTAAAGGCGGCGTCTGCGCCACCTGCAAATGCAAGCTGAAGGCCGGTGAGGTGGATATGGCGATCAACTACAGCCTGGAGCCGGATCAGTTGGCGGCAGGTTATGTCTTGAGCTGCCAGTCCTGGCCACGCGGTGAAGGCGTGGTGCTGGACTTTGACGTTTAGGAGCCGACGATGGAAACCCCTTGGATCCTGCGCGAACAGCAGCAACGCGTGGTCACACTGACGCTGCACCGCCCCGATGCCCGCAACGCCTTGAGCACCGCCTGCCTGGAGCAGTTGGTTTATCAACTGGAACAGGCCGATAGCGATACCGACGTCGGTGCCGTGGTGATCGCCGGTGCCGCCCGGTTCTTCGCCGCCGGTGCCGATCTGCGCGAATTGCAGCAGCAGGATGTCGCCGCCACCCAGCTCGATCACCGCCCTTTGCTATGGCAGCGCTTGGCCCAGTTCAGCAAACCCTTGCTGGCGGCGGTGAACGGTTACGCGCTCGGTGCTGGCTGTGAGCTGGCTCTGGCCTGCGACATTACGATTTGCGGCGAAAGCGCCCGCTTCGGCCTGCCGGAAATCACTTTAGGCCTGATGCCTGGAGCCGGTGGTACTCAACGCCTGATCCGCAGCGTGGGCAAGTCCCGCGCCTATCAAATGGTGCTGACCGGTGAAGCCATAGACGCCCGCTGCGCACTGCAAGCCGGGCTGGTGAGCGAGGTTTGCGTCGACGCATTAACGCTGGAGCGTACTCAACAACTGGCCCAACGCATCAGCCAACAGGCACCGCTGGCGCTGCGCGCGGCCAAACAGGCGCTAAAACAGGCGCAGGAAACCGGCCTCAACCAAGGCTTGCAGATGGAGCGCCAGCAGTTTGTCACCCTGGCCGCCACCGAAGATCGCCGGGAAGGCATTGCCGCCTTCTTCGAAAAACGTACACCGAACTATCAAGGGCGCTGATTTATGGAAAACGCATTCATTCTTAGCCACATCGAAGCCGGGGTGTTGACCATTACCCTGAATCGCCCCGACCGGCTCAACAGCTTTAACGATGAAATGCACCACCAGCTCAGCGAGGCGCTGACCGTAGCCGAACGCGATGACAGCGTGCGTTGCGTGCTGATCACCGGTGCCGGGCGTGGCTTCTGCGCCGGGCAGGATCTGAACGATCGTAACGTCAGTGTGGATCAGGCTCCTCCGGATCTTGGGCTGTCCGTAGAACGTTTTTACAACCCGCTGATCCGCCGCCTGAGCGCGCTACCCAAGCCGATCGTCTGCGCGGTTAACGGCGTTGCTGCCGGAGCGGGTGCCGCGCTGGCAATGGCCTGCGACATCGTGGTGGCCGCCGACAACGCCAGCTTCATCCAATCCTTCTGCAAACTGGGCCTGGTGCCAGACTCCGGCGGCAGTTGGTATCTGCCCCGCCTGGCCGGGCATGCGCGAGCCATGGGTATGGCGCTGCTGGGGGACAAAATCAGCGCTCAGCAGGCGCTGGAGTGGGGAATGATCTGGCAGGTCGTGGCTGCCGCCGAGCTGGCCGGCCACACCCAGAGCATGGCCAAACAGCTTGCTACCCAACCTACCTACGGCCTGGGGCTGATTAAAAAAGCCATGTACAGCTCGGCCAGCAATACGCTCGACCAGCAGCTCGATTTAGAGCGCGATTTACAGCGCCTGGGTGGCCGTAGTGAAGACTATCGCGAAGGCGTCAGCGCCTTCTTCGCCAAACGTTCACCGAACTTCAGCGGGAAATAGCCATGAGAGAGAAGATGGCGATAAATACCCTAGCCACCTCCGCAACGGTGGCCGTGATTGGTGCCGGAACCATGGGGATCGGTATTGCCCAGGTAGCCGCTGCGGCAGGGCATCAGGTCAAGCTGTTCGATATCGCCCTGCCCGCTGCCTCCCGCGCGCTGGAACAGCTCGAGCAACGCCTACGCAAACGGGTCGAGGCAGGTAAAGCCGATGCCCACAGCACCGCAACCCTGCTGGGACATATTCAGTTGACTGGCTCGTTGAGCGATCTGGCCGACTGCAGCCTGGTGATCGAAGCGGTGGCGGAAAAGCTGGCGATCAAACAGAGCCTTTTTCGCGATCTGGAGGCGATATGCTCCACCGATACGCTGTTTGCCAGCAATACCTCTTCACTCTCTATTACCGCCATCGCTAGCGCGCTTCAGCACCCGCAGCGCATGGCGGGCCTGCACTTCTTCAACCCGGCTCCGCTAATGAAACTGGTGGAGATCGTCGGAGGGCTGGAAACCAGCCCGGAAACGCTGAGCTGCCTGCAAGTCTTGGCTCAGCATTGGGGTAAACACAGCGTCGTGTGCCGTTCTACGCCAGGCTTTATCGTCAACCGCGTAGCCCGACCTTTCTACGGCGAAACCCTGCGCGCGCTGGAAGAACAGATTGCCGATCCGGCCACCCTTGACGCCGTACTGCGTGATGCCGGTGGTTTCGCCATGGGACCATTGCAACTAACCGACCTTATCGGTCAAGACGTCAACTATGCCGTCACCGAGTCGGTCTATCACGCTTTCTATCAGGACAGCCGTTTTACTCCTTCGCTGGTGCAACAGGAACTGGTGGCTGCCGGGCATTTGGGCCGCAAGAGTGGCCGGGGTTTCTACCGCTATGGCAGTGAGCAGGCCGTACCGTCAGCAACTTTTGCTTCGGCGGTAACGGCTGACTTGCCTCATTCCGTCACGTTGCACGGCGACTGGTCGGCCATCGGTGAGTTTGCACAGTTGCTGACGGGAAATGCGGCGGCGATCAAACATTCTGGCCAGACCAGTCCGTTTGCCCGGGTCGATGAAGTTACATTTATGTTAACAAATGGTAAAACGGCAAGCCAAGTCGCCGAAGAAATCGGATCGCCCGTGGTTCTGTTCGACCTGTCCGTCAACTATCAGCACGCCCCCGTTATCGCCATCAGCAGCGCCGAGCAGAACGCGGTGCCGCACACGGCCAAGGTCATCCGCCTGCTGCAATCGCTGGGTAAACAGGTGATCCACCTGCCTGATTATCCGGGCCTGCTGGTGATGCGCACCGTCGCCATGCTGGCTAATGAAGCCCTGGACGTGGTGAATAAAGGCGTGGCCAATGCCGCCGATACCGACGATGCCATGCGGTTTGGCGTCAACTACCCGCAAGGTCCGTTGGCTTGGGGCAGCAAGCTCGGTTGGCAACAAATTCTCACCACGCTGGAAAACCTGCAACGTTATTACGCGGAACCCCGCTATCGCCCAATGCCGCTGCTGCGCCGTTATGCCTCCCATTATTCAGGAGCCAAATGCTGATGAATGCCAACACTCCCCGCGCGCTGGCCCAGCGTTGCGCCGAACAGATGTTTAGCCAAGATACCTGCGCACAGGCAATGGATATGCGCATCGATGCCGTGGATGCCGGCATGGCCAAAGTCAGCATGACCGTCGGCCCACAGATGCTCAATGGCCACCAGACCTGTCACGGTGGCCAACTGTTCAGCCTGGCAGATACCGCCTTTGCTTATGCCTGCAACAGTCAGGGGCTGGCGGCGGTCGCTTCTGGCTGCACCATCGATTTTATCCGCCCTGCACTGGCAGGCGACCGCCTAACCGCATGCGCGGAAGTGCGTCATCAGGGTAAAACCACCGGATTATACGACGTTGAGATCGTTAACCAACTGGGGAAAACCGTCGCCTGGTTCCGTGGCCGTGCCCATCGGTTGGGCCACAGCATTTTGGGAGAGCAGCCATGAACCAGGCCTTTATTTGCGACGGCGTCCGCACGCCGATTGGCCGTTACGGCGGCGCACTGGCAAACGTGCGGGCTGACGATTTAGCTGCCCTACCGCTGCGTGCTCTGCTAGAGCGCCACCCTAATGTGGATTGGTCGCGGGTGGATGACGTGATCCTCGGCTGCGCCAATCAGGCCGGGGAAGACAACCGCAATCTGGCCCGTATGGCGGCGCTGCTGGCCGGGCTGCCGCAAAACGTTTCCGGTACCACCATCAACCGGCTATGCGGCTCAGGGTTGGATGCGTTGGCAATGGCGGCCCGCAGCATCAAGGCCGGAGAGGCCAACCTGGTCCTGGCCGGAGGAGCCGAATCCATGACCCGTGCCCCGCTGGTAATGGGTAAGGCAGACAGCGCGTTCAGCCGCCAGGCACAGCTGTTTGACACCACTATCGGCTGGCGGTTTGTTAACCCACTGATGCATGAAGCTTTCGGTACCGACTCCATGCCGGAAACCGCCGAAAACGTCGCGGCACAGTTTGGCATCAGCCGTGCCGATCAGGATGCCTTTGCCCTGCGCAGCCAGCAGCGCACCGCTCTGGCACAACAGCGGGGGATCCTGGCACAGGAAATTATCCCGATGAGCCTCAGCGGCAAAAAAGGGGCCATTACTCAGTTCAGCGAAGACGAACATCCGCGTGCAGAAACCACGTTGGAGCAGTTACAGAAACTGAAAACGCCGTTCCGTCAGCCGGGCTGTATCACGGCTGGCAATGCCTCTGGCGTCAACGACGGTGCGGCGGCGCTGATTGTCGCTTCCGAAGCCATGGCCTTGCAGCAAGGTCTGACGCCACGGGCACGCATTGTCGCCACCGCCACCTGCGGCGTGGAGCCACGATTGATGGGGATCGGCCCGCTGCCCGCGACCCGCAAAGTCCTGGAAATTGCCGGATTAAGCCTGGCTCAGATGGACGTCATTGAACTTAACGAAGCATTCGCCGCACAGGCGTTGGCGGTATTGCGCCAGCTTGGTCTGCCGGATGATGCCGAACGGGTCAATCCCAACGGGGGGGCCATCGCGCTTGGCCATCCATTGGGCATGAGCGGTGCTCGCCTGGCGCTGGCCGCCCTGTTTGAGCTGGAACGTCGCGCTGGCCGCTACGCACTGTGCACCATGTGCATTGGCGTCGGTCAGGGCATTGCCATGATTATTGAGCGTGTCTAACACCTGCGAGGCTAAAAAGATGACTACAAATCCACGGCCCATCGACGCGATTGAATTTGCTTCACGCGACGAAATCGAAGCATTACAACTGGAACGCCTGCAATGGACCCTGCACCATGCCTACAACAACGTACCTATGTATCAGCGCAAGTTCAATCAGGCCGGCGTTCACCCGAGCGATCTGAAGCAACTGAGCGATCTGGCGTTGTTCCCCTACACCACCAAGCAGGATCTGCGTGACAACTATCCTTTCGACACCTTTGCCGTGCCGATGGAACAGGTGGTACGCATTCATGCTTCATCTGGTACCACAGGCCGCCCGACGGTAGTCGGTTATACCCAGCGGGATATCGATAACTGGGCCGATATTGTCGCCCGCTGCCTGCGCTCTGCCGGAGCCACGGCCAAAGACAAAATCCACGTTGCCTACGGTTACGGCCTGTTTACCGGCGGGCTGGGTGCGCACTATGGCGCAGAACGCCTGGGTGCGACGGTGATCCCGATGTCCGGCGGCCAGACGGAGAAGCAGGTGCAGCTGATCCTGGATTTCAAACCCGACGTGATCATGGTGACTCCGTCCTACTGCCTGACGCTGATCGACGAGTTGGAACGCAAAATGGGCGGCGATGCACGCAACTGCTCCCTGCGTTTGGGCGTGTTTGGTGCAGAACCCTGGACAGAATCTCTACGCCATGAGATCGAGTCACGCATGGGGATCAAGGCGCTGGATATCTACGGCCTTTCCGAAGTGATGGGGCCAGGCGTGGCGATGGAGTGTGCCGAAAGCGGCGGCGGCCCGACCATCTGGGAAGACCACTTCCTGCCAGAGATCATCAACCCGGAGACGGGTGCGATACAGACTGACGGCGAGCATGGCGAACTGGTTTTCACCACGCTGACCAAAGAGGCGCTACCGGTGATCCGCTATCGTACGCGCGACCTCACCCACCTAATGCCAGGGGATGCCCGCAACATGCGCCGGATGGGCAAAATCACCGGCCGTTCCGACGATATGCTGATCATTCGCGGCGTGAACGTGTTCCCTTCACAGGTCGAAGAACAGATTATGCAGTTCGAGCATCTGTCGCCGCATTATCAACTGCAGGTGAGCCGTGCCGGGCATCTGGATACCTTGGCGGTACGGGTGGAACTGAAAGAGTCGGCGCTTACGCTCAGCCACCAGCAGCGTTGCGATATCTGCCACCAACTGCGTCACCATATCAAATCGATAGTCGGGGTCAGCACCGACGTCAGCATTGCCAACTGTGGCGATATTCCTCGCTCGGAAGGCAAGGCCCAGCGGGTGATCGATCTGCGACCAAGGTGATTTTTCCCCTCACCCTAACCCTCTCCCAAAGGAGAGGGGACCGATCGAGTGCGCTTGAAATTAGAGTGACTCACCTTAGATAGGGGACCGATCGAGTGTGTTTGAAATTAGAGTGATTCACCTTGGATGAGATGAAGAGAAGCCCTAGTTTGCTGAGATTATCGTTTTACTTCCAAACGAGCAGGGGCTATCAGCTCCCTCTCTGAACTGTTTGAGTTAGCTTAGATTATCGCTTTACTTCCAAACGGGCAGGGGCTATCAGCTCCCTCTCCCTGTGGGAGAGGGTTGGGGTGAGGGGCAAGCCTTTGTCGTTTATGCTAATGTCGTGTCTCAGCAAAGGCTTACCCAGGGAAAAATATGGAACATAAACTGGACGACTTTATCCGCCATGCGTTAAGTGCCCAACCGATCAGCGGCACCTCGCTGATCATCTCGCTCTACGGTGATGCGCTGAGCCATCGCGGTGGTGAGGTGTGGCTGGGCAGCTTGAGCGCACTGCTGGAAGCCCTGGGCTTCGGCGATCGTTTCGTGCGTACCTCGGTATTTCGTTTGCAAAAAGAGGGTTGGCTGGACGTAGAGAAGATCGGGCGGCGCAGCTATTACCGCGTTACCGAACAGGGTATGCGCCAGTTTCGCCATGCCGAATCCAAAATCTACCTCAGCGAACAGCCACAGTGGGACGGCAAGTGGGAGCTACTGCTGTTGGAAAGTGCGGGAAAAACCGAGCGTGCACGGCTGAAAAAAGAGCTGGGCTGGCTGGGCTTTGGCCAGATCGCCAATAACCTGATGGCCGCCCCCACTCATGCGCAAACCGACGTCGCCGCCCTGCTCGGCGAGCTCAACGCCAGTGAACAGGTGATCTACTTCCGTGCCGACTATCCCTATAACCGTTCCGAACAGACGCTGCGCCAAATGGTCGCCAACTGCTGGTCGTTGAGCGAGGTGGCCGGTTACTACCATGAGTTTATCGTCTCCTTCCGCCCGTTGATGGCCTTACTGCGCGAAGCCGACGAACAAGAACTGACGCCCCTGCGATGCTTTCAGATTAAGCTATTATTAATCCACTTTTTCCGCCGCGTGGTGTTGAAAGATCCTCTGCTGCCAGATGCCCTGTTACCCGCTCAATGGGAGGGCCAAATCGCCCGCAACCTGTGCATCAATATCTATCAGCGAGTGGATCGCGCCGCGACGGAATATGTCAGCGCTTTGGCAGAAACCTCCATCGGCACCTTACCTGCACCCAGTGCCGGTTACTATCGCCGCTTTGGCGGACTGCCGCGCGATCCCACTACATTTTGAGGAGTTTGCGCTATGCCCGTGTATCAGATTGACGGCTTGACGCCGGTGGTCGATCCCAGCAGCTATGTTCACCCCACTGCGGTCCTGATTGGCGACGTGATTATCGGCAAAGGCGTCTACATCGGCCCCAATGCCAGCCTGCGCGGCGACTTTGGGCGCATTGTGGTCGAAGACGGTGCCAACGTGCAGGATAACTGCGTGATGCACGGCTTCCCGCTGCAGGACACGATAGTGGAACAAGATGGGCATATCGGCCACAGCGCCATACTCCACGGCTGCCGCGTACGCCGTAACGCGATGATCGGCATGAATGCCATCATCATGGACGGTGCGGTCATTGGTGAGAACTCCATCGTCGGCGCGGGTTCCTTCGTTAAGGCCGCAGCGGAGATTGGCGCCAACCAACTGGTGATTGGCAGCCCGGCAAGGGTGATCCGCGAACTGACCGAACAGGAATTAGCCTGGAAACGTACTGGCACGCTCCAGTATCAAGAGCTGGTCCTACGCTGCAAAAACAGCCTGAAAGAAGTGGCCCCTCTCTCTGAACCAGAGCCAGGCCGCCAACGTCTGAACTTCGGCGACCACATCATCCCCAAAAGCCAGCTTTAGTGCTTGGCCGGGCCGCAGCCCGGTCAACATTACTCCAAACTCTGTACCGGTGCTTCAGCTGCAACCGATGCCTGCCCTCGTCGACTGTAAAAATAGATGGCGACTAGCAGCGCGGTGAAGGGAATGCCAAACCACAGCGTCATTCTAAAGAAGTCCGTGAACAACGTGGTTATCATCAAGCCAGCCATCAGGAGCGCCCCCGCCAAGGTAAAGTAAGGATAACCCCACATGCGGAACTTGAGGTGCGTCTGCGTATGCTGGCGGCGGAAGAACAGGTGGGTAACAAAGATCATCAGCCAGGTGAAACAGGCACCGTACACCGAGATCGACATCATCACCGCGAACGATTTCTCTGGGGCGGCAATACTCAGCACGATAGAGACAATAATCCCCACGCAGGAGAGCGCCAACGCATTGACCGGAATCCCCCGTTTGCTAAGCCGCCCCAGCGCCGCCGGAGCCTGCCCGGCACGGGACAGTGAAAACATCATGCGGGTGGTGATATACAGCTGGCTGTTCATGGCAGACAGTGCAGCAATCAGTACCACAAAGTTAAAGATCCCGGCGGCGGCAGGCAGATGGATCACGTTCATCGCCACCAGGAACGGGCTTTCACCAGTGCCAGACTGCCGCCACGGTACGATGGCCAGCATCAGCGCTATCGACATCATATAGAAGATAAACAGCCGCAGAATGGTGCCTTTAAACGCGCTTTTCACGGCAACCACCGGGTTTTTCGCTTCCCCTGCGGCAACCGCGATCATCTCAATACTCAGATAGCTGAATATCGATACAATCACCGCAAACCACATGCCTTTCACCCCGAACGGGAAGAAGCCACCGTTGTCGGTGAAGTTACGGATGCCGAAGGTCGGGTTGGCGGAAAACGCCAGGATGCCGATGCCAATCATGATAAACGCTGAAATGGCCACCACCTTGACGGTAGAGAGGGCGTACTCCACCTGGCCAAAAGACTTGACCCCAACCACGTTGACGACGATCACCGCCGCCGAGAACAACAGCACCCACGGCCAGATCGGCGTACCTGGGAACCAGAACTGCATATACATGCCGATGGCGGTCACCTCGGTGCCCACCGCCAACACCACGCAAGACCAATAGGAATAGCGCACCAGAAAGCCAAACAGCGGGCTGAGATAGAACTCTGCATAATCGCCGAACGATCCTGGGGTTGGGTGCTCGGAGGTCATTTCCGCCAGGCATCCCATCAGCAGCAGCGCAATCACCCCGCCGATGAAATAGCTCAGCAATACGCTTGGCCCAGCCATCTGGATCGCGTAAGCACTCCCCAGAAACAGGCCGGTACCGATGGCCCCACCGATCGCCAGCATCGACATCTGCCCGGCGGTCAGGTGCTTTTTCAGCCCATCCTGCCGCTGGGCGATAGCGTCAAAACGTTTCGCATCTTTCATGGTTGCTCACCTTTTCTATGCGGTACGGGTAACGTCAAGGATGGCGGCGGTCACATAGTCCAGGTTTTGCTGGTTCAGGCCAGGCAGACACATCCTGCCGGGCGCCACCAGATAAATGGAATATTGCTGCCGCAGTTGACCGAGCTGGCGTTCATTCAACCCGGTGTAGCTGAACATGCCCTTTTGATCGCGAATGCGGGTGTAGTCCAGCGTGGTACCGCCCTGCTCCAGGCCAGCAGCCAGGCCAACGCGCATCTGTTTGATGCGTTGACGCATGGTGGTCAACTCACTGGCCCACTGTTGGTATAGCTGCGGGTCTGCCAGCAGGGTTTCCACAATCTGGCTACCGTGAGTCGGTGGGCAGGAATAACTACGGCGGATCAGCGTCTTCAATGCACCTTTTACGTTCGCCGCCGCCTCGGCCGTAGCGCAGCGCACCGATAGCCCCCCTAAACGCTGGCCATACAGCGCCACGTTCTTGGAAAAGGAGTTGCTGACCAGAAAATCCACGTCGGTTTTCAACATCGCCCGCAGCGCGAAGCAGTCTTCGTCCAGCCCATCGCCAAAGCCTTGATACGCGATGTCAAAGAAAGGCAGTAGCCGACGCTGTTGCACCACATCGATCACCCTTTGCCATTGCGCCGGGCTGAGATCGGTGCCGGTGGGGTTATGGCAGCACGGATGCAGCAATACCACTGCCCCCTCCGGCAAAGTGGAAAGCATGTCGAGCATGGCTTCCAAACGCAGTTGGCCAGACGCATCGTCAAAATACGGGTAGGTATTCACCTTCAAGCCAGCCCCTTCGAAGATCGCCCAGTGGTTGGCCCAGGTAGGATCGGAAACCCAGATTTCGCGGCGCGCCAGATAGTGATAAATAAAATCGGCACCCAGTTTCAGTGCGCCAGAGCCACCCACACTTTGTACCGTAGCAATACGGTCCGCCGGTTCACCAAACAGCAGCGTCTGGATCTGGCGGGCAAACAGTGCAGAACCTTCGATTGGCGGGTAAGTATGTGGCCGCTGTTGTTCCAGTAAACGCTGTTCGGCAATATGTACGGCCTGCATCAAGGGAATATTACCCTGATGGTCGTAATACAGGCCTATACCCAAGTTAACCTTTTGCGGATTAGCATCCTGCATATAGGCTTCCATCAGTGACATAATAGGATCGGGCGTTGACGGGGTAATATGTGCGAACATAGATTATCCTTAACTCATTATGTAATGAATCAGCAGGTGAATATTATTTTATGAAGATTTAATTACGCTGTGGCGCTAACGGTGATTTCTATTTTCATTCCTGGCACCACCAATTTATCAACAATCACCGTTGAGCGGTTGGGATACGGATAATTAAAATACTGTTGATAGATTTTATCGAGCAGTTTAACGTCATTAACATCGGTAAGATAAACAATAACCTGTAATACATTATCGCTATGGCTATTGGCGGCCTTCAGCGTGGTGGCTAAATTATCAAACGTCAGCGTAATTTGTTTTTCCGGATCGCCGGTTTCAATAGTGCCATCCTGGCGGACCGGGCCATGGGCGGTGAATAACATCCCGCCGCCTTTGGTCGCCCAGGAAAAAGGTTGCCCGATCTCCGGCAGGCCGGTTTCAATGACTGTGCGCATCAAGATACTCTCCATCGGTAAGCAGGAAACGGTGCAGAGCGCCATCGGCGGCAAAGACCGCATCCAGCACGCTGTAATGATTAGCACCGGGGAGCGCATAACGGCTAACCGGCAGCCCCTGCGCCCGCAATGCGGAATAATAATAAAGCGATTGCCCAATCAGCTCCGGCAGTTCCGCCGCGCCGTAAAACAGCACCATGGGCTTCAAAGATAGCGGTATATTACGCGCCGGGCTTAAGGCCTCTATCTGCTGGGTGGTCAGCTTTAGCTGCTGGTTTACGTAGCTCGCCAGCAGCGGCTGTAACTCAAAAATGCCGCTGATGGGAAACACCGCCTGCACCCGCGGATGGTGTTGCCAATATGCTGCCAAATGTCCACCGGCAGAATGACCTGTGAGATAAACCGGTTTATCGCCACGCGGCTTCAGCCGCCGCTCGATGGCATCCAGCGCGCCCCCAACTTGCTGACAAATATCGGCCAAGTTAGCCGCTGGCGCCAGGGTATATTCCACCAGTACCACATCAAAACCTAATGACAATGGCATGCTGGCAATAAAAGCAAAATCCTGCTTATCACAAAACTGCCAATAGCCGCCGTGAATAAATATTATCGTGCCTTTATATTCTTCAGTTGAATAAAACCAGTCAAAAACTTCACGCGGCGCATCCCCATAAGCCATATTCAACTCATGGCGTTGCTGTTGGTAAACTCGCTGACTGCGTGATTGAAATGAGAGCAGGATCTCGTTTTCATCAGCCACCGTCGTTGCGTTATCGTAACTGCCCGCTAAAAGTTTCATATATTAAACTTTGTTTATTATTTAAGATGTGAGTTAACTATTAGCAACATGTTAAAATATTGTCAAGACAGCGCATGCGGCAATGCGTGTTCGGCGAGATAAATTTATTTTTTCCGGCAATAAGTTTCACTGGTTAAACATTTAGAGGTTATTTTAAAGTTTCATCCATGAAACTCGAAAATAAATTGAGGATAAAGGATAAGTGGGCGCAGCATGCCTCGCCCCTACGGGCGAGCCGGTTGTATTTGCGCAATTTGGCTGAGGTGCTGATAAGCGTAATCCCAAAAGGTACGCACCTTCAGCGGCATGTATTGCACATTATTCGCCACCAGTTGCACCGGCACTGGCATGGGCTCGTAGGCGGCCAGCAGCCGCACCAGCGTACCATTGGCCAGATCGTCCGCCACCTGATAAGACAGTAGCCTTGCGATCCCCTTGCCTGCCCGCACCGCCAACAGTTGAGTTTCCACCTCGTTCAACAACAAGCGCGGCGTCAAACGTACTCGCTCACCGTTTTCGTCAGGCCCAAAGCGCCATTCACCTGACGTCGGACGTAAAGTGCCGACAATAGTGTCATGATCGCTCAACTGCGCCGGTTCCAGCGGCTCCCCTCGTTGCGCCAGATAGGCTGGGCTAGCCACGGTGATGCGTGTCACCTCTCCAAGCTTACGCGCCACCTTGGAGGAATCCTGCAAATGCCCGATGCGCACCGCCACATCCAGCCCTTCATCGATCAGCTCCAGATTGCGGTCATTTAACTGCATGTCGATGTGGATTTGCGGGTAACGTTCGAGAAAAGCCATCACCATCGGTGCCACATGCTTGCGCCCAAACTGTACCGGCGAAGTAATACGCAGCAGTCCGCTCAGTTGAGCCTCTGCGGTATCCATTACCGCACCTTGATAGTCATGCAACAGAGCACGCGCGCGTTCGGCTAAACGCAAACCGGCCTCCGTAGGTGCCAGACGCCGGGTAGTGCGTTCCACCAGCCGCGCCCCCAACCGCTGCTCCAAAGCAGCGATAGCTCGGGTTACCGCCGGAGCGGAACGGCGCAGCTTGCGGGCCGCACCGGCCAAACTCCCCTGCTGGATCACCGCCACAAAAATCGCCAACTCGTCCAAACGATCCATAGATTATTCCGCCAAGTGAAATTATCAATTGCCATCTTCCCGGATACCCATCATCTGGCGCAAGAGTATTCTGGTCAGCAAGACCATAAAGGAGACTCACCATGCAAACGTTGAAACTATACGGCACTCCGGCCTCTGGCCATTGCCACCGCGTCGAGTTGCTATTGCGGATGCTAGATCTGCCTTATGAGTATTGCGAAGCCCCGGCCACGGTGCGCCGCAGCGAGGCGTTCCTGAGGCTTAATCCCGTTGGACAAATCCCGGTATTGCTGGCCGATGAGCAGGTATTGAGCGACAGCAACGCCATCATGGTGTACCTGGTCAAACGCTATGCGCCGGATAGCCACTGGTTGCCAGAAGATCCGTTGGCAGCAGCCCAAGTTCAAGCCTGGCTTTCCAAAGCGGCCGGAGAGGTGCGCTATGGCCCCGCATCTTGTCGGATGGTGGTGCAATTTTCTGCGCCAGAGAACTACCCGTCTGCACAAGCCATCGGCGCACGCTTTCTACCCCAGTTAGAGCAACATTTGGCAGAACGCGAGTTTTTGGCAACGTCTTTGCCAACGATTGCCGATCTGGCCTGTTACAGCTACGTGGCGGCCGCCCCAGAAGGTGGACTTTCCCTCAAGTCCTTCCCGGCAATCCAGCGTTGGCTAGATCGTATTGCCGCGCTACCCGGGTTCTTCCCCATGCCTGCGTTACCCCTGCCTGACCAGGCTGTAGGCCAATAACATGTCTCCCTCCATGTTTCATCCCGATGAGCAGTTGGCGCAGGATCTGGCCGGTTTTGATGCGGTGAGCGGGAATATCTATACCGCCATGCCCGATCAACATCGCGAGTTCTTCGCTCACCTGCCCTACCTGTTTGTTGCCACACTGGATGAGCGGCAGTGGCCGGTTGCTACGGTGTTCAGTGGGCCTGCCGGCTTTTTGCGCTCGCCAGATGAAACACATTTGCGGATCGTTTCGCCACGCCGGGCGGACGATCCCGCTCAGGCATCGCTCTATCCCGGGCAGCCTGTCGGCGCATTAGGGTTAGATTTCAGTAACCGCAGGCGCAACCGGGTCAACGGCATCATTAACCGCACGGATAAAAACCGCTTGGAGATTGTGGTGCAACAAAGCTTTGGCAACTGTCCGCAGTACATTCAACGGCGAGAGCTGTTCGCCGAGCCGAACGTTGCCGCCCCCATTGAGCAGTTGAGTTCGTTAGACGATCAGGCCCGACAACTGATCCAACAGGCGGATACCTGCTTTGTGGCCAGCTATGCCCACGGTGATTCAGCGCAAGGTGGCGTAGATATCTCGCATCGCGGCGGTAAACCGGGGTTCATCCATCTGGCTGGAGAAACCCTGTGGATACCGGATTTTCGCGGTAACCGTTATATGAATACGCTAGGAAACCTGCTGGCACAGCCGAGGGCGGCGCTGTTGTTTATCGATTTTGCACGCGGGGACATTCTACATTTGCAAGGGGAAACCCAGATCTTATGGCAGGCGGAAAACGAAGCCGTCGAAGGAGCCGAGCGCTACTGGCGATTTGATATCACCAGTGCATGGCGTTTTCGCCAGGCACTGGGCTGGCGCGGCAGAAACGTTGAGTTCTCTCCGGCAACGTTACGCACGGGTATTTGGCAAAATCACGCAGAAAGCTAAACGGTCGCGCATGCTCGCCCTATCCCCATTCAGCGACATTGCCACGCTGTCATCAATCTGCACAGCAGGATCTATTTTTGCTAGCTAGCGCCATTTTAAATAAATCCACGCTGGGTTACAGTGAAAGTGGAGAAGCCCTCCAGTGTACAGTTTGACTCAAAGGAGCTTGAGTATGTTTCCAGAATACCGTGAGTTAATATCGCACCTGAAATCAAGCCATCCCCGCTTCCAGTCATTGTTTGATAAGCACAACCAACTCGACCACCAAATCTCCAGGTTAGAAGGGCCTGCAGGCAACGGCTACTCTGACGAGGTGGTTCGCTTGAAAAAAGAGAAGCTACATATCAAGGATGAGTTACACAAAATACTAAAGGCAGAGGAAGCCGCGGCCAAGTAGCGCATGCCGATCCCCGCGCTACTGCGGGGATCACCGCTTGAGCGCCATTAAACCCATTGGTATAAAATTGCTTATTTATCGTTTCCATTCCATTCTTCGGGACGTTGGTCACAGACAAAGTTAAGCGTAAGTGATTGAATAGTAGCGCAGAGCAAGGTTTTAATCCGCATAGCGGGTAGCCTTGAGACGGTTTGCAAGGCCGTCGCGTTCAGCCACTCCGGCAGCTCTGCGTGAAACGCTTGCTATAGTGCCCCCTTTTGCGGCATGTTGACATTATCAGCCCCAGCCGAATGTTCCAGTGACCCTTAGAGCAACGCAATGATTAAATGGCCGTGGAAAGCAAATCAAGCGCAGGCGGAAACGTTTGCCGACTGGCAGGAAGCCCTGTCCATTCCCCTGCTCTCACCTTTGGATGAGCAAGAGCAGCGGCGTTTGGTGGCGGTTGCCAGCCAGATTTTGCAAAATAAACGCATCGTGCCTTTACAAGGGTTGGAAGTGACATCCCTGATGCAGGCGCGTATTGCCCTGCTGTTTGCGTTGCCGGTGATGGAACTGGGGGCAGAATGCCTGGACGGTTTTAACGAAGTCCTGCTCTACCCAACCCCGTTCGTGGTGGAAGATGAATGGCAGGATGATATTGGTCTGGTGCATTCCGGGCCGGTGGTACAAGCGGGCCAAAGCTGGGAACAGGGGCCTATCGTACTCAACTGGCTAGACGTGCAAGACTCCTTCGACCTTTCCGGCTTCAACCTGGTGATCCATGAAGCGGTGCACAAACTGGATATGCGTAATGGCGGCACCGCTACCGGCGTGCCCCCAATCCCGCTGCGCGATATCGCCGCCTGGGAATACGATTTACACGCCGCGATGGAAAACCTGCAGGATGAAATCGATATGGTGGGTGAAGAAGCAGCCAGCATGGATGCCTACGCCGCCAGCGATCCGGCAGAGTGCTTTGCCGTGCTGTCCGAGTACTTCTTCAGTGCCCCTGAACTGCTGGCCAACCGCTTTCCTGAGTTGTACGAGCATTTCTGCCGCTTCTACAAACAAAACCCACTGGCACGTTTGCAGCGTTGGTATGCGGACAGCGAGCCACAACGGGACTGAGTTTGCTCAGATGATGAGCTGTCGCACCCCCAGAATCAATTTTGCGTTGACACGATCTGCACGGCTGGATATGATGCGCCCCGTTCACACAATTCCTCTGTAGTTCAGTCGGTAGAACGGCGGACTGTTAATCCGTATGTCACTGGTTCGAGTCCAGTCAGAGGAGCCATATTTAGAAAAGCCCGCTTAGGCAACTAAGCGGGCTTTTTGCTTTTTCATTGGCCCCAAGAGCCCCCGCTACCGATCAATCTAGTCAGCCCCCTCACTTGACTTATTTTGTCTAATTTGTATTTTAAGGACATGCACACCTTTTTGATTATCGTCCCCGAAGGGGGCATGTTATTCGAGCCTACGGGCATTGCCGATATCCTGATGCAAGCCAACCGCTTGAGGCCGACGGATGCCGCGCATCCACCTTATCAGGTGTCGATTGCCACGACCCAGGCGCACCGCGTGATCCATGGGGGGTCGGGGCTAAATCTGCTGGCCGATCACCGTCTGACTGACCTTGATCCCACCCTGCCGCGTGACACCATTATGATCACCGGCAAAGGTATGAGCGTTGAGGAAAGCGATATCGTCGTCAATTGGCTGCGTCAGGCTGCGCCGTATGCACGGCGGATCGTATCGATTTGCGGCGGTGCGTGGCTATTGGCTCAGGCCGGTCTGCTTGATGGCCGCCGTGCCACCACGCACTGGCGGCTCCTGGAAGCGATGCAAGCTCAATTCCCCAGTGTCCACGTTGAGAAAGGCCCGATTTATCTTCAAGACGGCAATATCTGGACCTCCGCTGGCGTCAGTTCGGGCTTCGACCTCACGCTGGCTTTAGTGGAAGACGATCACAGCTTCACGTTAGCGCGCGATGTCGCCCAAGACTTGGTGATGTTCCTGCGCCGCCCCGGAGGACAGTCTCAGTTCAGCCGTTTTCTGCTCAGCCAAGCCAGCTCGCCTGGCCCAATTCGTGACCTGCAAACGTGGATACTGCAAAATCTGTCCGGCGATTTATCTGTTGAAAGGTTGGCGGAGCACGTGGCCATGAGCCCAAGGAATTTTACCCGCGTTTTCACCCGTGAAACCGGGATCAGCCCCGCCAAGTATGTGGAAGAAGTCCGCCTCGACGTAGCACGGCAACACCTGGAACAAAGCTCGGATAAGCTTGAACAAATCGCTACCGCCACGGGTTTTGGCAACAGCCTCAACCTGCGTCGCGTATTTGAAAGAAATTTACAACTCACACCCTCAGATTATCGAGAGCGTTTTCACGCTCGCACTATGTCTTAAATTGATTGTTATTTGTCATTTACGCCAAATGATCCACGCACTATTTTGGAACCAGATAACTCACCTAGGAGCACATCATGGTCAAAGTAGGCATTAATGGGTTTGGTCGCATTGGCAGAAACGTACTGCGCGCCGCGCTGGGTCGCAATGACTTTCAGGTGGTGGCAATCAATGACCTGACCGACAGCAAAACCCTGGCTCATCTTCTGAAATACGACTCGCTGCAGGGCACCTTGGCCGCCAGTGTTGAAGCCTCTGAAGGGCAGTTATTGGTGGATGGTAAAACCATTCACGTCTTCTCCGAACGCGATCCGGGCGCAATTGCGTGGAGCAGCGTGGGGGTTGATTTAGTTATCGAAGCCACCGGATTCTTCACCGACAAAGCCAAAGCCGAAGTACATATCACCAAGGGCGGCGCAAAGCGGGTGATTTTATCTGCGCCCGGTAAAGACGATGACATCACGGTCGTGATGGGCGTCAATCATGAGAAATACGATCCCGCCTTGCATAAAGTGGTCAGCAACGGCAGCTGTACGACTAACGGTTTAGCACCAGCAGCGCTGGTTCTGCACCAAAGCTTCGGTATTGAACATGGTTTGATGAACACTACCCATGCCTATACCAACAGCCAGGCCCTGCACGATCAACCGGAAAAAGATCTGCGCGGAGCCCGTGCCGCTGCGCTTTCTATCGTGCCTTATTCTAGCGGTGCGGCTAAAGCGCTCGGTAAAGTGATCCCGGAGTTGGACGGACGCCTGACCGGCTATTCACTGCGCGTACCTGTGCCCGTGGTGTCTATTGTCGATCTGACCGTCACGCTCAAACGTGATGTGACGGTAGAAGAAGTGAACGCGGCATTTCGCAAAGCGGCAACCTCAGGCCCCTTACAAGATATCTTGGGCTACAGCGATGAGCCTTTGGTATCGAGCGATTATCAGGGTGACCCACGTTCATCAATTATCGACGGGCTGTCTACGCTGGTCATCGGCGGCAATCTGGTGAAGATCCTCGCATGGTACGACAACGAATGGGCTTTCTCTCATCGTCTGGTTGATCTGGCTGTTTTGATGGACCAACGCGGTTTGTAATTTCGCTAAGCGGGCGCTCTGTGCAGCGCCCCTCATCGCCTCCCTTCTCTTCATCCCCTCCCTTCTCTTCATCCCCTCCACAAACCAACCAATGAATTTTCGCGATTACCAGAAAAGCGCCAGCCATCGGCTAGACTTTAACTTGTCAGTGCAGTACTGCTAGATCGATACCTATAAAGAGAAAAATTGCGTCGTAAACAGAATAATATGGGTCATTACCCATCAAAGGAGCACGCTATGCGGATGTTTCTTGCAGTGGTCTGGACAGGGCTGTTATTGCTAACCACGCCAACTCATGCAGCAGAACCGGAACCCAGCACCGGGCGGGTCTCGGGCTGGTGGAACTCTTTAACCAGCGGTGTCGCACAAACCTGGGAGGACCCGCAATACCACGATCTTTATCTGCCGTTTATCAGTTGGCACGCCCGTTTTATGTACGACGAGACGGATCATTACAATGAGATGCCGTGGGGCGGCGGCTTTGGGATATCGCGCTATAACGAAGAAGGTGACTGGAGTGCCCTGTACGCGATGATGTTTAAAGACTCCCACAATGAGTGGCAGCCGATTGTCGGCTATGGCTGGGAAAAGGGCTGGTATCTGGATCAGAATCAAGATTTCCGCCTTGGGTTTGGTGTGACGGCGGGGATCACCGCACGTGAAGATTTCGGCAACTACATTCCATTGCCGATCGTGCTGCCGCTGTTTTCCGCTGGCTATAAGCAGGCAACCGTTCAGTTCACCTATATCCCCGGTACCTACAACAACGGCAACGTGCTGTTTGCCTGGTTACGCTTTAGTTTTTAGTTCGGAGTCATCATATGAGCGGGCGCACATGATGCGCCCCTACTCCACGCAAGTGCAGCAGCAGATAGATTCATTCGGCCAACGCTTTACGCTATGCTGAGGTATCGCAAGAACCGAGGAAAAACAATGAATACCCCTGAAAAAAAGTCGCTGACTGCCCTGCAAGCCCTCGACCAACTCGAAGTACTGTATGACGCATCGGTCAACGCCTTGCGCGCTGCCATCAAACAATTTATCGCGGATGGCACCCTGCCAGAATCGCAGGCCCGTGCCTCGGGGCTGTTTTCCTACCCGGAGCTGCGAGTACGCTGGGATGGTGAACATCCCGACCATCCAAGAACTCGGGCCTATGGCCGGTTTACCCGGCCTGGCAGCTACACCACCACCATCACCCGGCCGCAGCTGTTCCGCCCTTATCTTGCCGAACAGTTGGCAATGCTGACCAGTGAATATGCCGCCGTGATCGAAGTGGTTCCTTCTCAACAGGAGATCCCCTTCCCTTATGTGATCGACGGCTCCGATCTGGCCTTGGACAGAACCATGAGTGCCGGGCTTACCAAGCATTTCCCCACTACCGAGCTGGCGCAGATTGGCGATGAAAATGCAGACGGCCTGTCCCCTTTTGCCAACCATTTTCCACTCTCCCATTTTGATGCGCTGCGGACCGATTTCTCACTGGCCCGTCTGCGGCACTACACCGGCACGCCGGTGGAACATTTTCAGCACTTTGTGTTGTTTACCAACTACACGCGCTATGTCGATGAGTTTATCCGCTGGGCGTGTAGCCAGATCGCCGATCCGGCCAGCCCCTATATCGCGCTTTCTTGCGCCGGTGGCCACTTTGTTACGCCAGAAACGCCAAATCCAGAGCAGACGGTGTCCGATCTAGCCTGGAAGAACCACCAAATGCCCGCCTATCACCTGATCGCCAACGATGGCCAGGGGATCACGCTGGTCAATATTGGTGTCGGCCCTTCCAATGCCAAAACCATCTGCGATCACCTGGCCGTGCTGCGTCCCCATGCCTGGCTGATGATTGGCCACTGCGGCGGCCTGCGGGAAAGCCAGTCAATTGGCGATTACGTGTTAGCCCACGCCTACCTGCGTGACGATCATGTATTAGACTCGGTGCTGCCACCGGATATCCCAATTCCAAGCATCGCGGAAGTTCAGCGCGCGCTGTATGACGCCACCAAAACGGTAAGCGGTATGCCTGGGGAAGCGGTAAAACAGCGGTTACGTACCGGGACGGTGGTCACCACCGACGATCGTAACTGGGAGCTGCGCTATTCGGCTTCCGCACTGCGCTTTAACCTCAGCCGCGCCGTCGCCGTCGATATGGAAAGCGCCACCATCGCGGCGCAGGGTTATCGCTTCCGGGTGCCTTATGGCACTCTGCTGTGCGTGTCTGATAAACCGCTGCATGGCGAGATTAAACTGCCGGGCCAAGCCAACCGTTTCTACGAGGGTGCGATTTCGGAGCACTTGCAGATCGGGATTTGTGCCATCGACCTGTTGCGGGCTGAAGGTGAACATCTGCATTCACGCAAACTGCGCACCTTCAACGAGCCGCCGTTCCGCTAACCCAAAGGCTGGGCGCCGCACGCGGCGCCCCTACAGCGCCAAAGCCAGCATTCGCGTCGGCTGATGATGGCTGACGGTAATTTCCAGCAGGATCTCCTTCACCGCTCCCGCCACCGCAGTGAGCGGCTTTTGGCCGCAAACCACTAACGCCAGCGGTACCGAAAGCGCCGGAGCATTGAGGCGGATCATCCAGGCCTTGGCCGGGCCGATCGTCGCCCTGGCAATCGATTCTGGCAGGATCGTCGCCCCCATTCCGCTAGCGATAGCGGCGCAAAGCATGCTGTGTGATTCGATCTCACCAATCACATTCGGCGTGAGTTGGCGCAGCGCCAGAGCCTCATCGACCAGGTCACGCACCAAATCCCCCTCACGTGGCAAGAACAGATTAAACCTGCTCACCGCCGATAAATCGATGCTGTTGCCCGGATGAGGGATACTTCTTGCCGCGACCAGATACAAATCCTCTTTCGCCAACGCCGTAACGTTCAGGTTCGGTGGCATGTTCTGCCCGTACATCACCGCCATATCCAGAGCCTGCGTCGCCACCTGTTGGCTCAACGCGCTGCCGATATTCTCATTCAGGCTCAGCAAAATCCCAGGATGCCGATCGCGTACCGCTTGCAACAGCGGCAGCGCCAACTGCGAGGCCGCACTGCCTTGCACCAGGCCGACCGCCACCTGCCCAACCAGCGTTTCCCCACTGCTGATCACCGCTTGCTGGGCCTGCTCGCACTGCTGAAGGATGGTTTGCGCATGCGCATAAAGAATATTGCCGGCCTCCGTGGGCATCACTCCGCGCTTGGTACGGATCAGCAATTGCTGTTTCAGTTCCCCTTCCAGAGTGGCAACTTGCTGGCTCAGCGCAGGCTGCGCAATATGCAACACCTCTGCCGCCTGAGTCAGGCTGCCGATATCGACGATCTTTACGAAATACTTCAGGCGTCTGAAATTCATCGTGGCTCCTAGCTGCGGTTAACTGCATTCAATATCAACGACTGCAACTACAGCAAAAAACGGGCCAGGCAGAACAAGCAGTGCATTATCAGCCTAAGTGATTAAAAAATAATGAAAGGTAACGATATGGCGGGATTGGGTGACAAGGTAAAGCCGTGTTCTGCACCACACTGGGGCATTGCCAGTCCCCAGCGTGGTTCAGCTAAAAAAAACCCGCCAATCGTCTGGCGGGTTAGTTATAGGATTACGGAGCTTTTTGCTCGGAGGCCGGTATCACATCCAGGATGCGTACGTTATAGACCATGGTCGCGCCCGGTGGGATATCCGGTGCCATGCCTTTCTCGCCATAGGCCAGTTCAGGTGGCACCACCAGCGTCATGTTACCGTGGTTCTTCAACTTACCTAGCGCTTCGCGGAACAGCGGTGGATACGCGCTCAGCGGCTGCGAAATTGAAGTGCCAGCCAGATCCATATCCTTGATCACTTTACCGTCGGTCAAGCTCTCTTTAACCACCACGGCAACGGTATCACCCTCACCAATCACGCTATCGCCAACATAATCGATGCGGTAATAGAAGCCTTGCTTAGACTGTACGACGCGTGGCTGCTTCTTGAACTTATCGATGTAGCTGCTGCCTTGTTTTTCGTTCTGCTGTTTGATCTTTTTATGCTGATTGCTCAGCTCCAACTCGCTTTCATACAAGGCTTTGGCAATCTGTTCTTTGGCCAGTTTGGTCTGGCCATTGATGACATCAGTGACACCTGCCAGCGCCAGTTGGCGGTTCACGTCTACACCCTGGGTCTTTTTGCTGTTGAGCAAATCCAGGATGTCATTACCCAACGCGGTACCGATCGCATAATCGCGTTTTTCCACCTGCGTTTTCGGCTCCGTGACCACGGACGTGCCAGCCGTTTGCTTTTTCTCGGCTGCAGTCAGCTTTTGCTGTAGCTGGGCAAGTTCCTGCACCTTCTGCTCATTGTCTTTGGTTTGTGCCGCCAACTGCTCTTGCAGCTTGGCACTCTCCTGCTGACTCGCCTGCTGCAACTCGGCGATCTGCTTCGCTTTCTGCTCGCTGTCTTTGGTCTGAGCCGCTAACTGCTCCCGCAACTTGGCGCTCTCCTGCTGACTCGCCTGCTGCAACTGGACGATCTGCTGCGCTTTCTGCTCGCTGTCTTTAGTCTGAGCCGCTAATTGCTCTTGCAGCTTGGCACTCTCTTGCTGACCCGCCTGCTGCAACTTGGCGATTTGCTGCGCTTTCTGCTCGATGTCTTTAGCCTGAGAGGCTAATTGCTCTTGCAGCTTGACACTCTCCTGCTGACTCGCCTTCTGCAACTGGGCGATCTGCTGCGCTTTCTGCTCGCTGTCTTTAGTCTGAGCGGCCAACTGTTCCTGCAGCTTCGCACTCTCCTGCTGACTCGCCTTCTGCAACTGGGCGATCTGCTGCGCTTTCTGCTCGCTGTCTTTAGTCTGAGCCGCTAACTGCTCCTGCAGCTTAACGCTCTCCTGCTGACTCGCCTGCTGCAACTGAGCGATCTGCTGCGCTTTCTGCTCGCTGTCTTTAGTTTGTGCGGCCAACTGCTCTTGCAGCTTGGTGTTCGACTGCTGACTGGCCTGCTGCAACTGGGCAATCTGCTGCGCTTTCTGCTCACTGTCCTTGGTCTGAGCGGCTAACTGCTCCTGCAACTTCGCCAATTCCTGCTGGCTTTGCTGGAGTTGTTTAACCTGCTGAGCCTTCTGATCGTTGTCTTTGCCATACACCGTCAACTGTTCTTGCAGCTGCTTTATCTGCTGCGCCTTCTGTTCACTGTCTTTGGTCTGCACGGTCAGTTGATCTTGCAGTTTCGCCATCGTCAGCAGCTCTTGCTGCAATTTCTTCATTTGCTGAGCTTGTTGCACGAAATCTTTGTTATTAAGCGCCAATTGCTCCTGCAACTGCTTGGCCTGTAGCGCTTTTTGTTCGCTATCCTTGGCCTGGGCAGCCAGTTGAGTCTGCAACTTGGCCAACTCTTGCTGGCCTTGCTGGAGTTGCTTCACCTGCTGGGCTTTCTGCTCATTATCCTTACTGGAAGCCGCCAACTGTTCCTGCAGCTGTTTGACCTGCTGCACTTTCTGCTCGCTGTCCTTGGCTTGAGTAGCTAACTGAGCCTGCAGCTTGGCCAGCTCTTGCTGGTTTTGCTGCAGCTGTTTCAGCTGTTGCGCTTTCTCATCATTGGCTTTGGTTTGTGCAGCTAGTTGCTCTTGCAGCTTGCTACTGGTCTGTTGCAACTGTTTCACCTGCTCGGCTTTTTGCTCGCTGTCTTTGGTCTGGATGGCTAGCTGTGCCTGCAACTCTGCGACGGTTTGCTTATTTTGTTGCAGCTGCATCACTTGCTGCGCTTTCTGCTCATTATCTTTGGTTTGCGCGGTCAACTGCTCCTGCAACTTGGCGCTCGCCTGTTGCAACTGCTTCACCTGCTCAGCTTTCTGCTCGCTGTCTTTGGTCTGAGCGGCCAGCTGTTCTTGCAGTTTTGCCAACGACTGTTGGTTTTGCTGCAGTTGTTTCAACTGCTGGTTTTTTTCATCAAGGCCTTGGGTTTGCGCGGTCAGTTGCTCCTGCAACTTGGCACTAGCCTGTTGCAGCTGCTTCACCTGTTCGGCTTTCTGCTCGCTGTCTTTGGTCTGTGCGGCCAGTTGATCTTGCAGCTTCGCCATCGCTTGCTGGGTCTTCTGCTCATTCTCTTTGCTGAGCGCCGCCAACTGATCTTGCAACTGTGTTACCTGCAGGGCCTTTTGCTCACGCTCTTTGGTCTGGGCAGCCAACTGTTCCTGCAGCTTCGCCAACGCCTGCTGGTTTTGCTGTAGCTGTGTAGCCAGTTGGGCTTTTTCAGCGTTGACTTTGGCTTGTGCCGTCAACTGCTCCTGCAGCTTGGCGCTCGCCTGTTGCAGCTGCTTCACCTGTTCGGCTTTCTGCTCGCTGTCTTTGGTCTGTGCGGCCAGTTGATCTTGCAGCTTTGCCATCGCCTGCTGCGTCTTCTGCTCATTCTCTTTGCTGCGCGCCGCCAGTTGATCTTGCAGTTGTGTTACCTGCAGCGCCTTTTGCTCACGCTCTTTGGTCTGGGCAGCCAACTGTTCCTGCAGCTTCACCAACGCCTGCTGGTTTTGCTGCAGTTGTGCAGCCAACTGCGCTTTTTCATCGGTAGTTTTGGTTTGAGCCGCGATCTGTTGCTCTTGCAGCTTGGCGCTGGCCTGCTGCAACTGCTTAATTTGTTCGGCTTTCTGCTCACTGTCTTTGGTTTGAGCAGCCAACTGTTCTTGCAGCTTCGCCATCGCCTGTTGGGTCTTCTGCTCATTCTCTTTGCTGCGTGTCGTCAGCTGTTCTTGCAGCTGTTTGACCAGTTGGGCTTTGTATTCACTGTCTTTGGTCTGGGTGGCTAACTGCTCTTGGAGCTTCGCCAACGCCTGCTGGTTTTGCTGCAGCTGCTTGGCCTGCTGGGCTTTTTCATCGTTAGTTTTAGCATACGCCGTTAGCTGCTCTTGCAGCTTGACGCTCGCCTGTTGCAGCTGCTTCACCTGTTCGGCTTTCTGCTCGCTGTCTTTGGTCTGTGCGGCCAGTTGATCTTGCAGCTTCGCCATTGCTTGCTGGGTCTTCTGCTCATTCTCTTTGCTGCGCGCCGCTAGTTGTTCTTGCAGCTGTGTTACCTGCAAGGCTTTTTGTTCACTGTCTTTGGCCTGGGCAGCCAACTGTGCTTGCAGTTTCGCCACCTCCTGCTGATTTTGTTGCAGCTGCTTGGCCTGCTGGGCTTTTTCATCGTTAGTCTTAGCATACGCCGTTAGCTGCTCTTGCAACTTGGCACCAGCCTGTTGCAGCTGTTTCACCTGCTCGGCTTTCTGCTGGCTGTCTTTGGTTTGCGCAGCCAGTTGCTCCTGCAGCTTCGCCATCGCCTGCTGGGACTTCTGTTCATTCTCTTTGCTACGCGCTGACAGCTGATCCTGCAATTGGGCTATGGCCTGCTGGTTTTGCTGTAACGTTTGCTGCAGTTGTTTGATCTGTTGCGCTTTTTGTTCGTTATCTTTGGTTTGCGCTGCCAACTGTTGCTGCAATTGCGCACTGTTACGTTGTTCCTGCTGTTGCAGCTTCATTTGCTGCATCTGCCGCTCGCTTTCCTTGGCCTGTGCGGCAAGCTGCTGCTGCAGCCGCGCATTTTCCCGCTGGCTTTGCTCAATGGCCTGTTGCAGACGCGCCAACTCTGCAGAAGAGCCCGCTGACTGAGATTGCGTTTTACGCAACTGCTCGAGAGCCGCTTCCTGGCTGGTGACTTTGGCTTTCAGCTGATTGATGGTTGCCTGCAGCGTCTTCATTTCGCGAATACGCTCACTGCCCCTCTCATCCGCCGACTTTGCCAGTGCGTTAGGTTTGCTGCTGGCAGGCTTACTACTTTTGGGTCTTGCAGGTTCTGCTGTATCCAGTTGTGAAGGCGTCAGAAACAGGAGCGCCGGAGCCTCATCCACCTGGCGTGTGATCGCGTCCAGTGAATTCAACGCATGGGCATCGGGAGTAACCGCCTCCTCAGCCCTTACTACTCCTAGCGGCAACGCCAACGTCAACAAGGCACCGCAATATATCCTGCGTTTCATTTCACGCTTTCCCCTCTCTGGATCAAGCCTTGCAGGACGTCACGTTCGATCTCGGCACATAGCTGATTGGTCTTGTATTTGTACAACGCATCAAGGGTATCTTTGGTTGTCGCATTGACATCGCCGCGTACCGCGCCATAAACCGAGGCATTGTTCACCAGACGGTTAAAGTTGGCCTGCTTGGCCGCGTAAGCCTTCGGATTGACCTGCTTGAGTGACGCCAACTCGCTTTGGCAAAGGCCAATTTTGCTGGTTTTGGTTTCTGCGGCAGCCGGTTCTGGCGGTGGGGACACGCTGATCTGTTGAGGGGGAGCTTGTACGGTGGTCGCTGGTGGGGTTTCTTGCCAACGGGTCTGTGCGGTTTTCTGGCATCCTGCCAGCAACAAACCACTGCACAGTATTACGCCTAAACAGAGGTTCTTTTGGGTGCTTATCATCGAAAATTCCTTTCAAAAAATTCCGTTACCGACAGGTCAACTCAGACCAGATCGGCTATATCCTGGATAAATAATACGAGCATTTTTCAGCAATGATATAGGGGTGGCTCTTCAGTAGCAAACATTCACTGGAACTATACTATGGCCGCTCATTGCCCCTACTCTTGCAACGTTCGCCATGGTCTATTAACTTAACGAATACTTAACCGGGTTTCATCGGTGACCTGCATAGCGCAATAAGGCGCCTGCAACTTGCCAGCGATTTAACCTGCCCACGACGTTTATGAAGTGCAAAATAATACTGGTATTTTTTATATCCAGCAACTCTGCAAGCGGGCCTGAACGCCGAGTTGCGTGGCAAAAACGGCGCTTGTCGCCAAGTAAGGACAAAGACACACTCCCGCATACAGCAGCATTCATTCTGATCTCTTGGTAAAAAAAGCGCCAAAAAATAAAACAAAATAGATTAAAAACAATGATATGCATTGAAACCCGACAGTTTCCGCCGCTATCATCGCAACCCCCGTTTTTCCTAATGAAAATGACTATCCCCCACGATTAAAAATAGATATTTATATTATTAAAAACGCATTTTTTGGCGATTTACTCCACACGTGCCCGGATGTTTTTCCATAGCGACAGCGCAATCTAAAGATTTATCCGAGGCACTCTGATTGTTGTATTAAAAATACAGGACTTGATGATAATCCTTAAACTTATTTTTCCATCGATCACTAGGAATAATCCATGAAAATTACAGGAAATATCTTAGCGAACAAGCTCAATCCCTCACTCTATAATTAGGAATTTTCTTGGGTTTAGCCTTTAAAATATCAGCACCCCGAAAAACTCGGGATTAACTTACAAAGTGTGCCCGCCCTGCAATGATAGCGGCCTGTCTGTCAGTGATAAAGTTTAACCTGCTGGAAAACAAGCCAATTTGCTCATAACCTCGACAAACGGAACATTTGTGCATTTTCATGCTTTACAAGCCCCATCGGCACCGCTATTATTCGCCCCGTTCACACGATTCCTCTGTAGTTCAGTCGGTAGAACGGCGGACTGTTAATCCGTATGTCACTGGTTCGAGTCCAGTCAGAGGAGCCATATTTAGAAAAGCCCGCTTAGGCAACTGAGCGGGCTTTTTGCTGTTTAACCACTGGGTGACTCAATCGTCATAAGGTTCGCCGAGTGTCAGCATCAACCGGTTGGCCCAAGCAAAGAAGGCCGTCGCCTGCACCAGGTCCAACAACTCCAGTTCGCCTAGCCCTTGTTCGCGTAACGCAACCAGCTGAGCCGCATTGGCCTGCGGTGGCGTGGCCGAAAGCGCTGCGGCAAAGTCTATTTGCGTACGCCAATCCTCACCCTGCCCCTCGCTCAAGATCCCTCCCGGCGCGACATCCAGCAGGCGCTGCACCTCTTCAGCCCTTTTGGATAACTGCACCGCTTTACGCGCATGCACCGAGGCACAGTAAATACAGCCATTCACCTTGCTGGCCACCGCCGCAGCCAACTCCCTATCCTGGCGGGCCAGGCCACCCACGGTGTAGAAAATGGCCCTATCGGTGATGGTTCGCTGTTCCAGCACCGCATGATCGCGCGCCAACAAACGGAAATAGTCAGAATCCGCGTGACCGAACTTGGTCAACAAGGCTTTTCCCGGTTCGTCAAACGCCTCCAAGGGTTTAGCCGCAATCCAGGGCTCCCATCCCAACTCCTGGCTGGTGAACGCAGGCGGTGCATGGCGGCCACTGGCTGTATGACTCGCGGTGCGCCAGGCGGAAGCTCGAACGGGAGCACGGCCACTGGTCGCTATCGGCAATCCTGCCAGCAAGCGGTAGCCGTACAGCAGACGGCTCTGGAAGCTGACAAAGGCGATCAGCTGTGAAAGCGTGACGATGTCATCCAATGACCACCCCGCCTGTTGCAGAGCCTGTAAGTGTTTGGCTTCTGCCCCGGCAGGTTTGAAGGCCAGGCGTTCTGCGTGATCCAATGCGGCCTGCAAACGTGGGCCGTCTGCGGGCGGAGTCTGCTGCAGTTGAGCATAATGCCCCGCCAATTGCCGATCGCCGTGCCATTCACTGATACGTTGAGCCAACAGCAGGCGTTCCGCAATCCCAAAACCGCCCATATCCTGTGGCGCGAACAGCCTCTGATAGCTGGCCTCAATCCCGTCGGTTGCCGCCTGGCGTGTTGCTCTGGCCTGTGCCAAAGGAGAGTCTGGGACGATTTCAGCCAGTCTGGTCAGATGATCCTGGGTATCGGTCATACGTTTTCCTCTGCGTGATGTGAATAAGCCAACGTGGCAGGATTGCGCCGCTGCCAGCCTAATGCCGGTGCAACGTCGCGAGCTATCAGCTCAATGGAGCGCAAAATATAGGCGTGTGGCGGATCGATAGAGTGCACCTGAAACGCCAGATCGGTGACACGGGCCAGCGCGCTATCGCGTTGCAACGAGGCGATCACCTGCTCTGGCGTACCGAGATGCACGTCAAAAGCGCGGATCAGACCGTCGAGCGACTCATCCTGTACCTGATGCCCACTGGCGCGTAAGCGCTCCAATCCACGGCTAAGCCCCTGTGCAGCAAAATCCCGCGCACGGTTCTGATCTTCAGTCACAAAAGCGGTGCGCGATCCCATGATACGGGGCTCTACACCAGGCGGCAGCGCGGCGAGATAGGCATCAATAATCGGATTTTGCAGCTCATCGAGTGGCGTATCCGGTGCATCTGACGGCCTGGGTTGAGTGCGTGACAACATCAGCCCATCTCCAGCCTTACCAGCCCGGATCCCACCGTCAACCGAGAAGGTGGCTTGCCAGACGCGTTTTTTCAGTTGGGGAGCAGCCGGATAAAGACGGTTGGCGGAGTTGCCGAGCGCCTCACCACTCCAGGCGTCCAGCAGAATGCGTAAATTATCGTTAAACGCCGCATTACGCCGCTCGGCATCAATACCAAAAGCGCTAAACGAAGACGGGGTTCCCCCTGCCGCCAGCCCCACTTCCAGCCGGCCACCAGAGAGCAGATCCAACACCGCCGTATCTTCCGCCACGCGAACGGCAGACTCCATCGGCAAGGTGATCACTCCAGTCCCCAAACGAATATGCCGGGTATGCGCCGCAGCCTGAGCCAAAAAAACCAGGGGTGAAGGCAAGCCGCCCTCATCCTGATGAAAATGGTGCTGCGCTACCCAGGCGGTATCGAACCCGGCGCGTTCGGCATGGACAATCTGCTCGGTGGCCAGCCGGTAACGTTCCTGAGCACTGCCGTTATCCAGCAGGCGGGTAAAAAAGCCGAGACGTTTAGCGCTCATGAGGCATCCTTCAAAGTTTGGTACATCGCACGGCCAGGAATGGCCGCAATCAATTGGCGGGTATAGTCACTGCCGGGCCGGGCAAATACCTCGGCGGTAGTGCCTGCATCTACCTGTTGCCCACGGCACAGCACCGAGACGCTGTGCGAGATTTGCCGCACCGTAGCCAGATCGTGCGAGATAAACAGGTAGGTCAGCCCCAACTCTTGCTGTAGCTGCTCTAATAAGCGCAGGATTTGCGCCTGCACGGTGACGTCCAACGCCGAGGTAGCTTCATCCAATACCAGCACCCGAGGTTGCAATATCAGAGCACGAGCGATGGCAACCCGTTGGCGTTGGCCCCCTGAAAGCTCACGCGGTTTGCGCGTCAGAAGTTCAGCAGGCAGAGCGACTCGTTCGAACAATTCCCGCACCCGCCGGTAACGCTCTGCTTTGGCGACAGGCTCAAAGTTGAGCAACGGCTCTTCAATCGCCTGATACAGGGTTTGCGCCGGATCGAGCGAAGCAAAGGGGTTTTGATAGACCAGTTGAATACGTCGCCGAAACTGGCGCAACGCCTCGCCCTTCAGCCGGATAAAATCGACGCCGTCGATGATGATTTGCCCCGCATCCGGCCGCTGAAAACCCAGCAGGCAGCGGGCCAAAGTGGTTTTACCGGAGCCAGACTCGCCGACCAACGCATGAGTAGTGCCGCGCTGCACGCTGAACGACACCCGATCCAACGCCCGGAACACCTGCCCGCCTCTGCCAGCAAAACGGAAATCCTTCACCAGCTCGTTGACGACGATCGCCGGTTCCGCCTTACGGACGATAATTGGCGGAGCAACGGAAGCCAGCGAAGGCACATCGGCAAACAAGCGGCGGGTATACTCATGCGTCGGTGCCTGCAACACCGCCGCCGTTTGCCCCTGCTCTTGCACTCTGCCCTGACGAAACACCAGTAGCCTATCGGCCCGTTCCGCCGCCACGCCCAAATCATGGGTGACAAACAGCACCGCCGTGCCAAACTCCTGACGCAGTTCGTCGATCAGATCGAGGATGCGTTTTTGCACCGTGACGTCCAGCGCGCTGGTCGGTTCATCGGCAATAATCAACGCGGGCCGTAACGCAATGGCGATGGCAATCAGCACCCGCTGTTTCATGCCGCCGGAAAGCTCATGCGGATATTGGCGCGCGCGCAATTCAGGATGAGTCAGCCCCACACGGGTGAGTAACTCCACTACCCGAAGCTGTACCAGCTTGCGTGGCAGACGCTGGTGAATATTGATGATCTCGGCAACCTGCTCACCGATGGTTTTAACCGGGTTCAGCGAACTGGCGGGATCTTGCGGGATCAGACTTATCTGCGCGCCACGCACTGCATCCAACTGGCGCGGTGTCCAGTGCGTAATATCGGTGCCATTAAGCCGGATCGCCCCCTGCTCCAGGCGGCCATTTTCCGCCAGCAGGCCGATTATCGACTGGGCCGTGGTGGTTTTACCCGATCCCGATTCCCCCACCAGGGCAACGACCTCCCCCGGCTGAATGGTAAAAGAAACGTTGTGCACCACCCGCTGGTTACTATAGGCGATAGAAACGTTATCCAGTTCCAGCAGTGGCGCGGGTGAAACGGTTGTCTGTGGGGTCATCGGCGCGCGCTCCCTAATGCATGGCTGATTCGGTTGGCCGCCAGCACCACGGCAACCACCATCAGGCCGGGGAAGGTCGTCAGCCACCAGGCCGTTGAGATGTAGTTACGCCCTTCGGCGATCAGCAAGCCCCACTCCGGCGTGGGCGGTGGCGTGCCGTACCCCAGGAAGCTCAGGGTGGCGATCGCCAGAATGGCATTGCCAAACTGTAGGGCAGAGAATGCAATCACCGAGGTCAGTGAATTAGGCAGAATATGGCGCCATAGCACCGCCCAAAAATGTCCGCCGCTACCGTAAGCCGCCTCAACGTAGTCGCTGTGCCGCACCCGCAGCACCTCCGCACGAGCCAGACGCGCAAAGTTGGCCACCGACGAGATCCCCACCGCCAGCGCCGCATTCACCGTGCCAAAACCCAGCAGGATAATTACGCTCAAAGAAAGCAGCAGCCCAGGGATCGACAGCAAAACATCAACCAAGCGCATCACAACATCATCGGCGATGCCGCCCAAAGCCCCGGCGACTACGCCCAGCAACGTCCCCACAACCAGCCCCAACGCCACGGCAACCAACGCTGCGGATAAAGTGTGCGATGCGCCATACACGATCCGGGCGTAGAGATCGCGGCCCAGTGGGTCTGTGCCCAGCCAATGTTCACCACCCGGTGCCAGACGCTGTGCTCCGGCAATTCCTTCCGTGCCGCTGTACGCAGTAAAGATCTCAGGGGCGATCGCCCAAAGCACAGCGATCGCCAGCACGGCCCAGGCCAGCCCCAGGCTGAGCGGATAACGCCGCTGAGCGCGCCTGGCGGTGGGTAAACTACCTTCGGTTTCCCCGCCGGACAGATCGCGTTCCGGCATCACGGATTTTTCCAACGGAATACTGCTCATCGGGTCGCTCCTGCATAGGTTTTCAATCTGGGATCGAGCAGCGGGAACAGCAGATCGACCAGCAGGTTGAGGAAGACAAAGGCGGCTGCAGAGATCATCACTACCGCCTGTAACACCGCCACGTCCTGATTCACGACCGCCTGCTGCGTCAGTTGCCCCAGGCCACTGCGGCCAAATACGGTTTCTGTGATCAACGCCCCGGCGATCAGTTCGCCAAACAGAATGCCCGCAATGGTCAGCACTGGCAGCATCGCGTTACGCGCCACATGCCGCCACAGCACTCCGCTACGACTAGCCCCTTTGGCTCGCGCCACCGCCACAAACGGCTGGGTTTGCACGCTATCGATACTGCGGATCAGGATCTGCGCCAACGGGGCAGAGATTGGGATTGCCAGGGTGGCGATCGGCAACAGCAGCCCAATCCACTCCCCTGGATTGATGATCGGCACCAGTTTCAGCCGGAATGAAAAGATCTGGATCAACACGATGCCAAGCCAGAAGGTGGGAACCGATACAAACAGCGCAGGCAGCGATTGCAGCGCCGATTTCAGCCAGCCAAAACCGATCAGATTGGAGACAAAGGCAATGACCAGCGCCAACAGCAAGGCCAGGGTGAAGCCCAGCACCGCTAATTGCAGGGTGGCGGGCAGGTTGGCAGCCAGCAAAGCACTGACCGGCACGCCGTTCTGGATCGAATAGCCCAAATCACCGCGCAGGAAATTCCCCAACGTATGCAGATATTGCTGCCACAGGGGCACATCGGCACCGTAGGCGGCGCGCATGTCGGCGATCTGATCCGGGCTAAGCCCCATATCCGGGTTCTGGAATTTAATCAGGATCGCGTCACCGGGCAGCACCTGCAGCAAGATAAACGACAGGGTAAATGCCGCCCACAGCACCAGCAACGCCTGCCCGGTTCGGCCACTCAGGTATTTCAGCATCTTTATCTCCTCGAATATGGCGTTAGCGTTTCTCTAACCACGCGCCATAGAAGCTTGGCCGACCCACGGCTTCAAAGTTGACGCCTTTCAGATAGGGAGCACCGGCAAAGACCTGCGGCTCTTCAAAGAACGGGATCACATAGGCCTGATCCAGCAGATACTTTTGAGCCTCACCGGCGATCTGTAAGCGCTTGGCCGGAACCACCTCAGAGGCAATCCCCAGCAGCAGTTGGTTCAGCGAATTGTCGATAAATTGACTGTTTTGGCTGGTGCCCCCCTGCTGCAACAGGCCATCACGATTGGTGGGATAAAACTGGCTTTTAATCACATCGGGATCGGCACGGCCCACTTCGACCACCGAAGCCGGGGTCTTTTGCGGATCGAGGTTATCTGCCACCCGGCTGCCAGCATCGCCTGCCAAGATATTCAGCCGAGCCCCCACCTTGCCCCATTGCTGCGAGACCAATTGCAGCGCCGCCTTGTTTTGCGGCTGCGGAAGCGACTCGTACACCGTTAACAACAGCTTTTTACCGTCTTTCTGGCGCAGACCATCGCTGCCCTTTTGCCAACCAGCGTCATCTAGCAGGCGGTTGGCCTTCGCCAAATCGAAGGTCAATTTATCGGAGAGATCGACAAAACCGGCTGCCGAGGAGGCAATCACCGATTTGGCTTGTGGATAGTTGGCGGAGAACAGCGTATCGACGATCTGTTTGCTGTCGGTGGCATGCAGCAGCGCTTGCCGCACGCGGATATCGGCCACCAGCGGATTGTCTGGCCTGAAGGCAATGCTGTCGTTTACGCCACGGGTTGGCGCGGCATAGATCGTAAAACCCTGGTCTTGGGTTTGCTTCTCATCGTAAGCCTGGATCTGGCGAATAAAGTCCGCCTGCCCGGCCTGCAACGCGCCAATTCGCACGCTGTCTTCCGGGGTGACGATCACCTTGATGGCATCCAGATTGGCCCGCCCTTGCTGAGGCAGCTTGGCGGGCCCCCAACTATAGTCTTGACGTACGCTGAGATCGACCTCCCGCCCTAAGGTTTCACCGCTCACCACAAACGGGCCAGAGCCGATAATATGGCGCGCATCACCCAGTTCATCGTATTGGCGGTTCAGCGTGCTGAGCGACACCAGCCCGGAACCGATGGTCGCCGTACCTTGCAGGAAGCCTGGGGACGAGCGCTTGAAATAGAATTTGACCGTCAGCGGATCGATGACCTCACTGTGGTCATAGTTATTGATCACCTCGGAAACCGGCAAGCGCAGCGCTTTATTGCCCAAGCCGTAGGTATCAAAGTTCTTGGCTACCGCGTTGGCATCCAGCGGTGTCCCGTCGGAGAAGGTCACTCCGGGGCGCAGTTTGAAGGTATATTCCGTTTTATCGGGGTTGCTGGACCAGGACTCGGCGATCCAGGGTTCGATCTCCAGTGTCTTTGGGTTCTGGTAGGTCAGCTTGTCGGTGATCTGGTTAAGGATACCGCCGTTGGGGTAAAACCCACCTGAAGGGGGATACAGATTGGTATGGGCCTGCTGCTCCAGATAGATCAGCGTGCCGCCCTGCACCGCCGCGATGGCCGGGCTCGCCGCAGCCGCAGCGCCTAATACCACTGCCAGTCCGCTGGTTAACGTCTTGAAAGGAAAATTAAACATGGGTGCAGTGCCTTCTTTATGTCGGTTTGTTATGGGGTAAATAACAAACCAAAACGGCACGGAGTTGAACGAACTAATTTAGCTAACTAATGATAGAAAACGCACAAGGCAGGTGGCTTGGCAATAAACCGATTTTGTTATAATGTATCATTTTCGTCTTGCAGGAGATAAAGCATGAAGGCACAGCTCTCTTTGTTATTCCTTAGCATGCTGGCTGGCAAGGCTACCGCCTTCCAACCTCGCCAACCCGAATTACCACCAGCAAAGGCTCCCAGCATTGAAAAGCAGCTGGTAAATCAGTTTTACGGTTTTCATTTCATGGCAATGCAGGCCGTGAATACCAGCACCTGTGCAGCCGTGCCGGTCATGGGCTGCCAGTGCGCCTTCTGTACGCAGTTACGCAATGCAGGGTCAGGAAAATAAAGAGGGTGCCCTTGGTTATGCTACCTGATACTGCACAATCAACTGCCCTTTCTTCATCTTGACGGCGGTAATTTGCACCTTGCCCAACTCCGCCAGCGAACGCACATGGGTGCCACCGCAGCCATAAGCAGGCAGATCGCCAAACCCAACCTGACGGACGCCTTGCTGTTCCTGCTGCCTGCGTGGCAAGTCGGCGGCGATCAAGTCCGTCAGCCGTTGTTGCAAATATTCTGGTTGCAGTTCCGTTGCCTGTGCACCCGGTGCAAAGGTAATACGCCCTTCCCCCGGCCAGTGGTGCGCTTTCACCGGCTGCCAGCCCCGGTTTTCCCCGAGCCAGCCAATCAGATGCCCGGCAGAATGCCAGCGGGTATGCAAGTGGCGTTGCTCGCCGTCGATCTCCAGAGTGACCGGGCCACAGGGCAACGGCTCGGCCAGATAATGGAGCAGTTGCTCGCCCTGCGCGGCAACACGTAATACCGCTACACCGCCGATCGTGCCGCTATCGCTCGGCTGCCCGCCGCCTTGTGGGTGAAACAGCGTGGCATCCAACTGCACCGCATAGCTGCCATCCTCTTGCGCCGTGCAGGACAACACCCGTGCCTGGAGCTGCAAATCATCGTGATAATAATAAAGTCGTTCGGTCATGGGCTTTCTCCTGGTTAACGCCGTTATTATATTCGTGCCATAATCGGCTGATAATCCGTCTTCACTACAATGGACCTTTGCGCCGTGAGCACAAATCTTTCCACCGCACTGCTGGTTGAAATGGCCGTTTTTGTTCAGGTGGTGGAAAGCGGCAGCTTCTCCGCCGCCGCCCGCCAGTTAGGCAGCTCGCCTTCTGCCACCAGCCGCAGCGTTGCCAGGTTGGAACAAGCGCTGAACGTACGGCTGTTGCACCGCACCACCCGCAAACTGCGCCTGAGTGAGCAAGGCGAGGCCGTGTTTCAGCGCTGCCGCAGCATGCTGGATGCCGCCAACTCAGTGTTGACCATCAGCGACCAGAACAGCTCGGAGCCGGAAGGCACAATCAGCATCAGCGTACCGAAAGCCGTCGGGCACTTTGTCCTGCACCCTCACATGCCAGAGTTCTTACGGCGCTATCCGCAGGTGGATGTCCATCTGCGGCTGGAGGACCGTTATATGGATTTGATCGACGATCGGGTCGATCTGGCGCTGCGCATCACCGACCGACCGTCACCGGGCCTGATCGGCCGCCCGTTGATGACCATCGAACATTTGCTATGCGCCACTCCGCATTACCTGGCCCAACAGGGCACGCCGCGTCACCCACGAGACCTGACGGAGCATAGCTGTATTTATCTGGGGGAGACGCCCAGCGACGCACGTTGGCGTTTTCGCCGCAATGGCAAGACGGTTTCGGTCAATGTGCGGGGTCGCTATGCCGCCAACCACACCGGGGTTCGGTTGGATGCGGTGAAACAGCATATCGGTATCGGCAGCCTGCCCTACTTTACCGCCCACCAGGCGCTAGCCAGCGGTGAGATTGTGCAGGTGTTGCCAGAGTGGGATTTCCTCAGCAGCTATCATGGCGATCTGTGGCTGCTGTATGCCCCAACTCAGCATCTGCCCCCCAAGCTGCGAGTGTTTATCGATTATCTGGTGGCCAGTTTAGGCCAGGAACCCGCGTTAAAGCGCCTTGCGCAGGGTGATATTGATACGGTGTGACCCCACCAGGGAATGATAGCCCTCTTTCACCGGCATGATGCCGTGGAAACATAATCGCGACGGGCCACCCCAGACTACCACATCACCGTGAGCCAGCGGGATGCGCCGCGTTCTGTCGCTGCGATGCAGGCCACCAAACTGAAAAACGGCCGGTAGCCCAAGCGATACCGAAACGATCGGTGCCGTAAAATCATGCTCGTCTTTATCTTGATGCAGTGAAAGCTTACTGCCCGGATCGTAGCGGTTCATCAGGCAGGAGTCCGGGACGTAATGACCGAACCCGGCCTGCAAGGCCGCTTCATCGGCCAAAGCCAGCAAAATTGCCGGGATTTCTGGCCAACTTTTGCCAGTACCGGGATCGCGTTGCGAATAGCGGTAGCCATTGCTATCGCTGTTCCAGCCGTTGCCGCACCAGCTCATGGCCACCGACATGGTGAAGCCGCCCGGCGTGGTCATATGCCGCCAAGGCACCTGTGCCACCACGCCGTTGACCGCCGCCAGCAGTTCCGGCCCGTGATCGCGAACAAAGCCGTGCAATACCACCGCCCCCGGCGCGATTTCCTCACGCCAGGGCGGCGGCAGCGCATCTTCAAACAGATCGATTGTCATCGTCATTACCTGGATAAATACACAGGTGTAATTCTAACCGCTTGGCCGTTGTTGTCCAGTCCAGCGTAATCCATTGTTGTTAGAGCTAAATAGCCTTAGAGTAGCCGCAGGAAATTCCATTAATAATCAGGAACGCTGGTGATCAAAGGCATCATACTTTCCGTCGTCGCTTCCCTGCTGTTCGGCGTGATGTATTACTACACCTCAATGCTAACCCCACTCGACGGCGAGGAAATCTATGGCTGGTGCACCCTGCTGACGCTGCCGTTTCTGACGCTGTTTATGCTGTTTTCCGGCGACTGGGCGCGGGTGAAAGAGATGCTGCACTGGCTACGGCAGCATCCGCAACGCGTGCTGTTGTTGCTGCTCACCACTTCCCTGCTGGGCGTGCAACTGTGGCTATTCCTGTGGGCACCGCTGCACGGGATGGCGCTGGATGTCTCACTCGGCTATTTCCTGCTGCCGCTGACCATGGTGTTGGCAGGGCGAGTGTTTTTCCGCGATCGCCTGTCTGTGCTGCAAAAAATGGCGGCCCTATGCGCATTGGTCGGCGTGGGTAATGAGCTGATCCTGGTGGGCGGGGTTTCCTGGTCAACGCTGGTCGTCGCGCTAGGTTATCCGGTTTACTTTATTCTGCGTCGCCGCTTGGGCACCGATCATCTGGGCGGGTTGTGGTGTGAACTGACGCTGATGCTGCCAGTTGCCGCGCTGTTTGCCCTTGGTGGCTCAGAACCGCTGGCGGCACTGACGGCCAAACCGCTGCTGTATTTGCAGATCCCGCTGTTGGGCATTATCAGCGCTCTGGCGCTGGTGTGCTATATCCTTGCCAGCCGCCTGCTCCCCTTCAGCCTGTTTGGCCTGCTGAGCTATGTAGAACCGGTGTTGCTGGTGATCGTCGCGCTGCTATTGGGGGAAACCATTAACGCCAACCAATGGCTGACCTATATCCCGATCTGGCTGGCGGTCATGTTGCTGGTGCTGGAAGGTGCGCGCCATCTGCTACGACGCCGTAGGTATTAAAATGCTGATTTTAAAAACAAATAAACGTTGTTACGGCGTCACCTCGCGGCCAGAAACGTCCTTTAAACCGGCGGCCTGCTTGGCATCGTGGCGTCAACGTTGTTAGCAACTCCAGCTCAAAGGTCTGCGCCTGCATATCCAACCCGACGATCCGCGCATCCATAAAATCAAAGTAGCAGCGTACCTGCGGGTAAAGCGCCTTGAACAGGCTTTCCTTGGCGGAAAATACCAGCGTCAACAGCAGGTTAAAAGGCTGTGGATGTTGGCGTAACCACTGGCATTCGTTCTCATTGACGATGCCGCTCCACAACTCTTCTGCTCGTACAGATGGCATCTGCGTTTCCACATCAATGCCCACGCCACCTGCCCCATCCTCATGCTGAGCGGCACACAGCGCCGTATCATTATTGTGGCTGATCGCCCCGGCAATTCCGGCGGGCCAGAGCGGTTCACGTTTCTCCCCGCGCAATAAAGTGAAATCCTGATGGCCCAACTCTGCCAGCACCCAGCGCGCCAGATAGCGCCCGGCAAGATATTCCGCCTTACGTTTGGCGACTGCGGGTGCGACATGTTCAGGGAAATCGATACCGGCGGCAGCAAATAGATCGTCGTGATAATCCGCGACAGAGAAGTGACACTGCGCGATCAGGCCAGCAAAACCGTCAACCGGCAACAATTTAGCATTGAGAATAAAAGAAGAGAGCACGTTTCATCCGTGACAAGGGGTCCGTTGAGACAGTATATACCGCGCGGCAGGCCGGGGCGAAACGGTTCGCCCCGACAGCACGGTTATTGCAAGACGTCCTTCATGGTTTTTTCAAAGTCGCTCCAGGTGCAGAAGCCGTCTTTATCTACCGGGCAGCCTTCCAGCGCCAGGGTGACGCGCTGCGGCGGGGTGCTCAGCGTCAGCGGTTCGGCATTACGCAACTGTTCGGTGGATTGGTAGACATACTCAATCTTCAACAGATCGCGATCGCCCTTGCCATCATGCCAGCGTTGAAACACCAGCTTGCCGCCAATCGGGGTTTTCTCATACTGCTTCGGCAACGCATACGGCTTGAACTTCATCGCAGACAGCAAGGAAGCGATGTTGGAGTCATGCCCCACCAGCACGGTCAGCTTCGGTGAATCCGCCTTGCGCTCGCTAATCAGCGCCGAGTTGATGTAGGTCAGCAGCGGTTTGGCAACGTTCTGGGCGACGACCGACGAGGTGAACAGCGAATCCTGATAGCCATCTTTCAGCTTGGCCAACTGCTGCCACTGGTGCGGTGTCACAATCTTGCCCCAGGCCACCTCTTTCATCGGGAAGCCTTCGTAATACTGCAGCATAAAGGCATCCACCAGCGAGTTACCCACTTTCAGCGGGCCAGAAACGCCTGGCTCTTTCCCCGGTACCGCGCTCATTTTGTTCGGCTCAGTGGCCAGGTTGCACTGTTTGTCGATCTTGCAGGCGGGGGAGTCTTTGTAGTCGATGATCTGCTCGAGCTGTTTGTAGGAGGCGTCCAGCTTCAGCGATGCCAGCTCGGCATTCATGGCGCTCAACGCCTGCTGGTTAAAGGTTTCGCTGCTGTTGGTGATAATCGGGTTGAAGGTAGGATCCATCTCCCCCATTTTCTCCTGATGATGCACGCTGATGTCACAGCCTGGGAATGCGCCGTTGGTAAAGAACTGCGCGGTGGCTACCGTGCGTTGCAGGCTGTTGGCATACACGTAAACGCTGTCAGCGGCTGGGCAACCTTCCTGCGGCAAAATGCCCGCCTGCTTGAGCCACGCGTTGAAATAGTGGCCCATATACACTTCCAGCACGCCGCCCTTGGTGGTCAGCAAGCCACCTGGCGTATCCCACTGTGGCCAGGCTTTCGGCGTGGACTGGGCCAGCACGCTACCGTTGTTCGCCAGCGGAGCGCGCAGGTTATGGCGGCTCATCACCAGCACCTGCTCCAGTTGATAACCGTCGTTCTCGGCAAAGGCGGTGCCGCTGAACAGCAAAGGCAGGCAAAGTAATAACGTTTTTTTTCTCATCCGCAGAGGCTCCCTAAATATGATTATTTTGAATAGGTTAACGTTGGATTTGTATAATGACGGCGTTCGACATGAAAGTGTGTGACGGGCGTCACGGGGGAAGGGATTGCAACAGCGGCCATCCGTGGATGGCCGCCGATTAACTTAATACCACAGGCTAAGAATTGGCCAGCCGATCAACAGCAGCGCCGCGATATACACCACGCCGAGGATACCGCCAAGACGCCAGTAGTCTTTCGACTTCACATAGCCACAGCCGTAGATGATTACCCCTGGGCCAGTGGCATACGGGGTCAATACCCCCATGATACCGATAGACAGCACCAGCAGGATGGAAAGGTGTTCCATCGGCACGCCCGGCAAGCCTTTCCCTACCGCCAGGATCATCGGCAACATGGTCGCGGTGTGGGCCGACAGGCTGGCAAACAGGTAGTGCGCGTAGTAGAACACCAGCACCAGCAGAATCACCGTCATTTTCGGTGAGAAACCGTCCAGATGGGTGCTCATGGTGGTGGCAAACCAGTCAATAAAGCCGGAACGGCTCAGGCCGCTGGCCATCACCACCAAGGTTGCCAGGTTAACCAGGGTATTCCAGGCGCTGGAGTATTTGGTGATGTCTTTCCAACTGACCACGTGCAGGGCAAGCATCAGCGATACCGCCAGCAAGCACACCGTGGTCGCATCCAAAATTTTACCGCCGAACACCCACAGACACAGGCTGAGTAACACCAGACCGATCAAGGTATATTCTTTGCGGGTCAGTTTACCCATTTCCCCCAGTGCCGTACTGGCCCAGCCAGCCACTTCGTTGCTGTGGGTTACACCTGGCTTATACAGGTAGTAGGAAATCAACGGAGCAACGATCAGCAGCAACAGCCCAACCGGCAGGAAGGCCAGGAACCATTGCATCCAGGTGATATTGATCCCGGCAATCTTGTTGACGAACTCGATGCCCAACACGTTAGGTGCCGCGCCGGTCACAAACATGGAGGAACTGATGCTGGTCCCCACCACCATCATCCACATCAGGTAACCACCAATGCGGCGTGAGGAAGGATCGTTAGGGAAGGAATCAAACAGTGGCGGCAGGTTCTTCACCACCGGGAATACGGTGCCACCGGTACGCGCGGTATTGGACGGGGTAAACGGCGCCAACATGATATCGATGATCACCACCGCGTAGCCTAGCGTCAGGGTGCGTTTGCCCATGAACTTCACCAGGAACAGCGCGATGCGGCGCCCTAACCCGGTGGCCTCGTAGCCCAGCGCGAAGATAAAGGCCCCAAACACCAGCCAGACGGTGGTACTGGAGAATCCGGCCAGCCCCCATTTGAGCGCCTCTTTACCGGCTTTAAAGCTGGGATTGGCCAGCTCTTCGGCACCAAACAGCACCCAGTTGGAACTGAGCACGCTGACGGTCACGGCAATAAAGCTGATCGCCGTGGCCGGGATCGGCTCCAGGATCATACCGACAATCATCGCCACAAAGATGGCAAAGTAACGCCAGGCTTGCGGTGGCATCCCCTCCGGCGTGGGTATCATTAACAGGACGGCAAGCACCACCAACGGGGCGATCGCTTTCCAGATTTTCTCTTTGGTTTCGGACATGGACACTTCTCCTGAAGGCTTCGTTATTTTTTTAAGCCCCCGCCTGCGGCAACTGCGCCAACAGCCAGGTGACTATCAATAAATCGGCACTGCCGCCGGGGCTAAGATTGCGGGCGATGCACGCAACGTCGAACTGCCGCAAACGGGCAATTCCTTGCACCGTACCTGCCCCTCCCTGTGCCAATAACTGGCTGGCACAGAGTTGTAACCAGCGCAGCCCTTTAATGCCGCCCCGCGAGGCGACGTTGGTATCATCGTTATGCGCCATCAGCCATAGCAGGCTGTCCAGCAGCGCGACCTGTTCTCCACAACCACTGGCGATCCTCTGGTGATACAGCGGTAACGCACCGCCAATCACCCGCTGAAAGCCGGATTCAGCCTCACCACGGGCACCGCTCAGGCCAAACTCGGCAAATAAGCGTTGCCCTGCCGTCTGGCCCGCGTTGTTACGTTGCAGCTCCCGGCTAACCAACCCACGGCACATCTCGGCCACTTCGCCACACAGGCTTTGGGCGTCAATCTGCCGTTGTTGTTGCTGTAAGCGGCCAAAGGCGCAGCACAACAGCCCCAGCGAGAACACGCTGCCTTTATGGGTGTTGATGCCGCCGGTGGCGTGGAACATCTGTTCTTCACAGGCCATGCCCAATGGGCGCAGGCGTGCAAGCTGCTGCTCGGCGGGCAAAGCGGCGTCGGCCATACCCTGGCGGATAAAATAGGGCAGCCACCGGCCAATCGCCCTTGAGCTACGGTAGAAATGGCCAATATCCATGTCGCGATGCGCGCCGTTGTTGTGGCGATCGACCAACCCCGGTTTCGGCGTCAGGTTGACCTCCACCAACAGCGCCCGATAGGCGTCGCGAGCAAAGCGCTGGCTGTGCGAAAGATCTGTAACCGTCGGCTGCCAGTCAGGCTGGGAGTGCATCATTGAGCATCCTTTCCATTGCAGTGAGCAGTTGTTCGGTGCTGTGGCTCTGCTGGCGGGCGCAAATCTTGGCTGGCTGATTGCACAGCAGACAGCTGCGTTCAGGCAGACCAAGTTCACGCCGCGACAGGATCTTCCCTTGCGGGGTCAGTACATCGATATCCCACAGGCGGCCAATCGGCTGCTGGATTTCCAGTTGGATGGTGGCCTCTTTCACCGCGCGGGCATCGGCTTGCAGCGCCAGATAGCCCTCGCAGCCAGTGGGCAGTGCCAGGGTCTTCTGCTGCAAACAAAGCCAGCCTTGCTGGCGATACATCTGCTGCAAGGCCTGCCTGCCCAGATTGAACACGCGCCGCGTCATGGGGCTGTCTTTCACCGCCCCCGGCACCACGAGTGTGAGCACCACCAGCGTGGCGGTAGGATGGCGCGCCAGCCACGCCTGTTGCCGTGCCTGCCGGCATTCACGGCTGGAAAGCAGTTCGGGCAAACTTACGGCGCGGCTGGCGGCCAATTCGGGGGAGATGTAAGCCATGGCGTTACTCCGCGACCTGATGTACGACGTCAATCACCGAACCGTCGCGATAGCGCACCACGGCCACCACGTTGTCGGTAAAGGCGATTGGTTTCGGTTCGCCGGTCAGTACCAGCGCACGCTCACGCAGCCATTCGATGGTGACCACCTGCAGGCCAGCATCACGTAATCTCTGCGCCAGTTCTGGGCGAGCCGGGTTTACGGCAATACCGTGGTCGGTCACCAGAATGTCGATGCTGGAGCCCGGCGTAACGCAGGTAGTCACCTGCTCAACCAGCGTAGGAATGCGGCCACGCACCAACGGCGCGACAATAATCGCCAACCGCGCCGCCGCTGCGGTATCACAGTGGCCACCGGAAGCGCCACGGATCACCCCATCAGAGCCGGTCAGCACGTTAACGTTAAAGCCGGTGTCAATTTCCAGCGCACTCAGCACCACCACATCCAGGCGATCAACCGACGCGCCCTTGGAGCTGAAGTTGGCGTACTGATTGGCGCTGATCTCAATATGGTTTGGGTTGCGAGCCAATGACATGGCCGCCGCACGGTCAAAGCTCTGCACGTCCAGCAGTTTGCCGATCAGGCCTTTCTCATGCAGATCCACCATGGTGGAGGTGATGCCGCCCAGTGCAAAACCGGCGCGGACGCCACGGGCACGCATCTTGTCTTCCAGGAAGCGGGTTACGGCCAACGAAGCGCCACCGGTGCCGGTCTGGAGGGAAAAGCCTTCGGTAAAGTAGCCGGAATCGACGATCACTTCGGCAGCACGGCGGGCAATCAACAGCTCACGCGGGTTGGAGGTCATTCGCGTGGCATCGGCCCCAATCTTGTCCGCATCCCCTACTCGCTCCAACTGCACGATCAGATCGACCTGATCCTGTGCCAGGCTGGCGGGATGATGCGGATATGGCACGATCGCTTCGGTCAGCAGCACCACGCTACGGGCCGCTGCGGCATCCACCTTGGCATAGCCGAGCGAACCGCAGCAGGCATCGCCGGTGTAACCGTTGGCATTGCCGAACTCATCGCAGGTAGGCACCCCGAGGAAGGCAACGTCGATCTGCAATTCACCCGACTCGACCAGGTTGACCCGGCCACCGTGCGAGTGAACCTGCACCGGCTCTTTCAGCAAGCCGCGCGAAATGGCATCTGCCAACGGCCCACGCAGGCCAGAGGTATAAATACGGCTCACCACCCCGTTGCGAATATGGCCGACCAGCGGCGCATGGCAATCGGTCAATGAACTGGAGGCCAGCGTCAGGTTGCGGAAGCCCATCTTCGCCAGCACATCCATCACCTGGTTGAGGGCCAGATCGCCGCCACGGAATGCGTGGTGGAAAGAGATGGTCATGCCGTCCTGCAGGCCGCTGCGGCGGATCGCCACTTCCAGCGACTCACAGCGTTTGATATCGCGCGGTTTCCGCGCCTGCAGGTTGGCCTTGGAGGCTTCCTGATAAAGCCGCATCTCGGCGTGATTGTTCAAAGTCATCAGGCGTTGTTGGCGTTTCATCATGCTTCCTCGCTGTGGTTCGGTTCTTCACGCACGCCGGAAAGCGCTGCGCGTTGCAGTACCAGACGGGCCCGTTCAATCACCGGGCTATCGACCATCTTGCCGTTCAGCGAAACCACGCCGCGCCCCTCTTTTTCTGCCGCTTCTGCCGCATCGACCACTCGCTGGGCATGAGCCACTTCTTTGGCGGTTGGTGCATACAGGTTGTGCAATAGTTCGATCTGGCGTGGGTTAATCAGGGATTTACCGTCAAAACCCAGCTGTTTAATCAGCGCCGCTTCCTGTAGGAAACCCGCTTCATTGTTGGCATCGGAATAGACGGTATCGAACGCCTGGATCCCGGCTGAGCGGGCGGCCTGCAACAGTGAACAACGGGCAAACAGCAGCTCAATGCCTTCAGGGGAGCGCTCGGTACGCAGATTGCGCACATAGTCTTCGGCACCCAGCGCAATCCCGATCAACCTTGGGGAAGCCTGCGCAATCGCCACCGCGTTGGTGATGCCCTGTGCGGACTCGATCGCCGCCAGCAGGCCAGTGCTGCCGACCGGGCGACCACAGGCACGTTCAATGGCGGCGATTTCACGCTCCATATCCACCACGTCCTGCGCGGTGTCGGTTTTTGGCAGACGGACGATATCCGCCCCGCCGCGCACCACCGCTTGCAGATCCGCCAGGCCATAGGCCGAATCCAAGGCGTTAACGCGCACAATGGTTTCAACTTCCTGATACAGCGGGTGTTGCAGCGCGTGATACACCAGGCGACGGGCCGCGTCTTTCTCACGCAGGATCACCGAGTCTTCCAGATCGAACATCAACGCATCGGCCTGATAGATAAAAGCGTTGCTGACCATGGCGGCATTTGCCCCCGGTACGAAAAGCATGCTGCGGCGCATACGGTGTTTATTCAGCGTTTTCACGGCGTTCCTCCCAAGGCAGTGCGGCGATTTCGCTGGCACGCATCAGCGCGGTTTCCAGCCGTGCACGCAGCACACAGTCCAGTGCGCCTTTATCGTCGACAATCACCTGCACCGGCGGCACGTCATACTGCTGCAAAACCTGCAACAGGGTGTGGCGGATGGCATCGCCGAACTGTTTTTCCACGCTGCTGGCAATCAGCAGATCGTGTTCCGGGCCTTCTGCTGGCGCGATACGGACCATGACATCGCTGGATTCCAGCGTGCCGGCCATTGCTTCTCGGATTATTTTCATTGTTCACCTGATTGTGCGGACTCAAATTCTTGCGGTACTGGCTTGGCCCGGCGCTGTGCCTGCAGATCCTGCAGGTAGTACAGCGTGTCTTTCGGCACCAAAGGCGCTGCGGCGTGGAAGTCTCCCGCGGCCAGCAGCTTGCGCACCCAGGAGGCAGAGATCGCCGTGCCCTGGTACTGCAAGCGCTCAATTTCCACCAGATCGATCGGTGGGCTAGGCAGCGCCGGAGTTTCCAGCCAATAACGCATGTCGCGGTTGTATTTCGCCGTTACGGCGCAGAACGGTTCGTTGCCGACAAATCGATGCGTGATGCCCAACGCGGGGGCCAGATACTGACGGAAGATTTTCAGATCGATTTCGGTGTAACAGTCGTCGGCAACCCCCTGCTCTTTAATGAAGTAGCAAGGGAAAGTGGCACGGGAGATCACGTATTGCGACCCCTCATGCACCGTCAAATTGGTGATCCCCTCGGTGCCCTTCAGTACCAGATCGCGGCGATCTTCATACGGGAAGCGCGAGGTGTTTTCCTTCACCAGGAACAGATGCAGCCAGTCACATTGGGCGGCGGCTTCCCGTACCAGATATTGATGGCCACGAGTAAAGGGGTTGGCATTCATCACGATGCTGCCAATGGTGTCGCCCGGCTGGCGCTCGCTGGCCAGTTGCGCGGCGTAACGCTTCAGGCGGCACGGGCTGTTTTCCATCAGCACCACGATGCCCGGCACGCTGGCAATCGGGTAGAAACCGCACTGGCGAAACAGCGCCTCATTCTGCACTTTGGTGTAGATAAACAGCTGGGTGTGATGGCGCTCATAGGCCAGATTCACCAGTTCGGTCGCCAATGATAACGCCAGGCCTTCACCGCGCATTTGCGGGCTGATGGCCACGCATTTGATAATATTTTCGGCGATACCTCCGCAGGCAACCAATTGCTCGCCCTGGGTCACGGTGATAAAAACCTCGACCGTGGTATCAATATTCAGATCGTTACTACGCAAAAAAGCATTAATTGACGCTATATTTTTGTGATCCGATCTTTTCACCCGAGTAAATACGGTATCGCCCAGCATGTCAGTCTCTCTAAAATAACTTATCAATAACATTTGAAATACAAAATCCCATTACAGTTAACATTAAGGTGTAATAAAAACCTTAAAAACCATCGAGTTGAAATGGTCCATAACACGAACGGGGTATTTAATGGCGCCATGTTAAACACAAATAACGCACTGATTATTGACCTATTTCACAATCTACCCGCAGTAAATAAGTTGTTTAATGGTTTTTATTTACTTAATTATTTTTATAGTTTTTATTAGCGACATAGTGTTTAATTAAATAACCATCTCGCTGAGATTTAATTAGCAACGTAATTAAGCAACGGGGAATTAACATGGAGTGGCTAAATATTCTGATTGTTGAGGATGAAACGCCGTTGGCAGAAATGCATGCGGAATTCATCAAGCAGAATGGCGGATGCCGGCAGATTTGGCTGGCGGGTACCCTGGCACAGGCACGCACGATGACCGAGCGTTTCAAACCCGATCTGATCCTGCTGGATAATTTCCTGCCAGACGGCCAAGGCATAGAACTACTGCGCGAACTGACGCTACAAGGCTACGGCGGTGGCATTGTGTTTATCACCGCCGCCAGCGATATGGACACCGTGGCCGAAGCGCTGCGCTATGGCGTGTTCGATTACCTGATCAAACCCCTGGCCTATGACCGCCTGGCGCAAACCCTGCAACGCTTTAGCCAACGGCGCGAAGCGCTGAAAGACAAGGCGCGGGTCAACCAACGCCGCATTGATGAAATGTTCAACACCTACGCCCGCGGTGGCGATCAGGCCGCGTTGCCCACCGGCATTGATGAGCTGACGCTGATAAAGATCCGCGATTTGTTCGAAGATCCGCAGGTGCGTCATACGGCAGAAAGCGTGGCACAACAAATTGGGCTGAGCCGCACCACCGCTCGGCGCTACCTGGAGTTTTTTAGCGCCAACGATCAATTAGTGGCGGAGATTATTTACGGCAAGGTGGGCAGACCCCAGCGGATCTATCGTTCAGCAAGCCATGGTTAAACAGGAGCGCCCAACATACAGTGATGTAGTGGGCTGCTTCTGAGGCTATCGAACCTGTTTGGTGAACTTGCACTATCACTACAACGGCTTGTTCTGCCCTAAGAACCGCAATGCCGGGACCTTCGCACCTTTGACAAAGATAAACGCCAGCAGTAGCGACCCCCACAGTGCCATGGTGATATAGCTACTGACGCCCATGATATTTAGCCCGCTCTCCAGCATTTGCAGCAGGAACAGCGCTAACACAATGCCGAAGACCCTACCAAATCCGCCGTCAGGATTTACCCCACCCAATACCGTCGCCAGGATAGTGATAAGCAACAGTGACTCACCGTAGGAGGCTTTGGCCGAGTTGAGTTTCGACATCATCAGCAACGCCGCGACGGCGCACAGTAACGAGGAAATCACATAAACCCAAATCAGCGTGCGGCGGGTGTTAATCCCAGAGTAAAAGGTGGCTTTCTCGTTGGAGCCGGACAGGTATATCTGACGGCCCAGCGGGGTCTTGGCCAACATAAGCCAAAGCAGCAACGCCACCACGGCAAACAGGTAAAGCGGGACTGGAACCCCAAGAAAATAGCTGCGGTCCAATGCCAGTACATAGCTCGGAAAGTTAGATATCGCCGAGCCTTTGGAGATCAGCACATTGATCCCTTTGAGCAAGGTCATGATGCCCAGTGTCGCCAGAATTGGGGATACCCGAACCACCGAGATAAGCACCCCATTGATGATCCCCACCACCAAGGCAACCGCCCCCCCCGCCAACAGCATCACTATCAATGAACTGAACGTTGGCTCAAGATGGGTACACACCCAGGCCATCACCAGCGCACTGGCGTTCGCAGTGGCAATAATGGATAAGTTGATGCCACCGGTCAGCATGGTGATCGCCATTGCCAGCGTCAATATCCCCACGACGGGGATCTGTGAGGCGATGGATTGGAAATTGGCCGCAGACCAGAATACCTGTGGGATCAGCACACTGAACACGCCCGCCACCAGCACCAGCAGTGCCACCAACCAGCGCTCGGTATGATCACGTTGAGTTGTTTTCGACATGGTTATATCCCTACCTTATGACGTTGGCCCCAGGCTGTCACACTGATACTGATGACTATCACCAGACCGATCACCACGCTATGCCAGTACGACGAAATACCCAGTAAATTCAGACCATTTTGCAATATTGCCAGCAAGATCACCCCGAGCAGAGTGCCGGTTAGGGTCCCCCGTCCACCGACAATACTGGTACCGCCCAGCACCACCGCCGCCAGCACGGTGAGTTCATAACCGAGCAACGAGTCCGGTGCCACCGTCAAAACGGTATAGGACTGCACCACACCGGCGATGCCGGATAAAAACCCCATATAGCCATAAACAAACAGTTGCAGCTTAACAATGCTGAACCCCATGCGGGATGCCGCTTCCTGATTACCGCCCAACGCATAAATTTGCCGGCCAATGCTGGTGCGAGTCATCACCAAAGCAGTGACAATAATCGTCGCCAGCAAGGTCAAAATGGGCAGCGAAAGGCCATAGTCATAGCCGTCAGCGGCGGTGAAGGAGAACAGCATTGGCCCATGTTCGAACCATTCCGGATAGGTATACAGCCAGACACCCCGGCTGAGATACAGCAGCAACCCGTAGAAGATATTCAGCGTAGAAATGGTAATAATGATGGACGGTACCCGCAGGCGATTAACCAAGAGCGCGTTGATCAACCCCAGCAACAAGCCGATGCCTCCTGCCAACGCGAAAGCCACCGGGAAATTACCGCCAAACTTCGCAATGAATGTCACCATGACATATTGCGAGATAATGGTCATCGCCGGAAATGAAATGTCAATACCGCCAGAAATCAAAACGATAAAAAACCCACACGCCAAAATGGTCAGCATGGCGTAGTTATTTATCAAGTCATAAATATTGGCGAGCGTCAGAAATTCTGGGCTGGTGAAAGCAAGATAAGTCGAAATAATCAATAGGGTAAAAGCCAACATAACTTCGTGGCGTTTCAGATGCTTTTTATTAAATAAACCTGTTTTGCCTACATCAGGCTTATTGAGTGCATGGGGATTAGCCATTGACTACCTCCGCAATGGCAGCTTCGCTGCAGTTACTCGGCAAGAACTCCTGCACAAGCCGGCCGGACCGCATAACGATAATACGGTGGCTATTAAAGTAAGCTTCATCAATCTCATCACATACCATTAATACCGCTATCCCCCGCGCCGCCAATGCATTGATAATATTATAAATACCTGCTTTGTTGGCGATGTCGACCCCAACGGTCGGCGAGTCGAGGATCAGTATTTGTGGGTCGGTTGCCAGCCATTTGGCGATGGCAATACGCTGCGCATTTCCGCCGGATAACGTGTTGACCGGCAAGTCGCTGTTACCAATTTTGATCGACAGGTGTTTCACCATGTCTTCGACCAGCGTGTCGACTCGCTCGGCCCGCATCAGGTGCAAGGCACTTTTAAGCCGGTGTAATACCGTGGCACTGATATTGTCGCGGATTGATTGCTCCATAATCAGCCCGGTGCTCATCCGGTCTTCCGAGACATAGCCCACACCGGCGGCAATGGCATCGCGGTTACTGGCGAACCGCATTGGCTTATCATTGATACGAATGCTGCCCGACTCGGGTTTGGTTAAACCAAAGAGACTGAGGCACAGTTCTGTGCGGCCAGACCCGAGCAAACCAACCAGCGCGACAATTTCGCCAGGATGCAAAGCCAGTGAGATATCCTGATATTCATTGCCACGGGAAAGCGCTTCCACTGCCATCACGACCGGGCGTGCTTCGCTGTAAGGCGGTAGCACCTGAAAATCAAATTTCATATCCGTCATCAGCCAGGCAAGCCGCTGGTTGTCCACTTCAGCCGCGGGGTAGGTTCCAACCCACTGGCCATCTTTCAGCACGGTAATACGGTCTGAAATCTCCAGCACTTCGCTCAACCGGTGACTCACAAATACCACACAGATATTGCGTGATTTCAGCTCATGCACCACCCGTAGCAAGCCGTTGACTTCCTGCCGGGTCAGCGACGCGGTTGGCTCATCCATCACAATGAGGCGGGCATCTTGTGCCAGTGCACGACAGATAGCGACTAATTGTTTCTGGGCGATGGATAAATTCTCAACCAATTCGTCCAGATTAAGGTGGGCATCAATGCTGTTAATGACGCGTTCGGCGGTCTCACGCATCTGACGTTTATTCACCCACAGCTGATGGTGATAATGGTTCATGGCGATATTCTCAGCCACGGTCAGATTCGGGAATAAGGATAAATCCTGATAAATGACCTGGATCCCCAGGCGGACAGACTCAATAGGTGTCAGGGTTGAATAGGTTTTGCCATCAATAATAATGGCGGCATCTCTATCGGGTTGGTAAACACCGGAGATAATCTTGATCAGTGTTGATTTGCCACAACCGTTCTGCCCAGCGAGGCAATGTACCTCACCCGGTAACAGGGTCATAGCCACCTTATTCAGCGCCTTGACGCCATAAAAGGTTTTACTGATATTTTCCAGGGTAATAAATGGCTGCATACATCCTCTTACGCCAGGCGAGCAATGGTTGCAGAGCCGGACAAGGCATCCGGCTCTGCGGTCATGCGGGGGAATTAATACAGGGAATCCACGTTATCTTTGGTAACTCGCAGTACATTGTGGAACTGAATCAGGTGTTTATCCTGATCAACTTCCGCTTTACCCACCCCAGGGATCTCCATGCCTGTTTCGATCTTCTCACCTTTAAGCACTTTGTCAGCAACGGCGGTCAGTGCATATCCAGCAGAACCTGGGTCATAAGTGACACCCATGGCGATATCACCACTTTTAATCAGCGAGGCTGCCTGAGAGGGGATCATCATGCCGAATACGTGGACATTGTTTTTCGCCCGCTTCTCTTTCACTGCACGGCCTGCACCAATTGGGCCTTGTGAACCGAAGGCCACAATCCCTTTCAGGTCGCTATGCGCTTTCATCAGATCCAGTGTGGTGCGGCGTGAGTCATCAATGCTCTCGGCGACGGGCATACGGCTAGTCACTTCAAACATTTCCGGATAATGCGCTTTCTGGTACTTAACAAACAAATCTGCCCACAGGTTATGCTGTGGCACGGTCAGACTGCCGACATAAATGACATACCCACCCTTGCCGCCCATCGCTTTTGCCATTTCTTCCACGTTGTCGGCGGCAAATTTGGCGTTATCAATGATTTCAATATCCCAGTTAGCGCTAGGCTGCCCTGGTGATTCGTTGGTTAATACCACGATACCGGCGTCACGCGCTTTCTTGAAGACGGGCTCCAATACATCGGCATCGTTCGGCACGATACTGATGGCACTGACTTTCTTGGCGATTAAATCTTCAATAATTTTAACCTGTTGTGGAGCATCGGTACTGGATGGGCCGACTTGATAGGCTTTGATACCCAGGTCTTTACCGGCACGTTCCACACCTTCACCCATACGGTTGAACCAGGGCATTCCCGCGATTTTCGAAATATTGACGACTTCCACTTCTTGCGCCAATGCACCGCCCGAGCCCACCAGCATGCTGAACAGGCTAGCCGCCAATAACGTTTTCACACTCAATTTTTTCATCTAACACTCCCGGATCTAATGTAGGTTGAGGCATAATCGCCAAATAGCGAGGTAACTCATTGGTATTATTTATATTTTATTGTTAGTGACGATTTCCCGGGATGCCGATTTTACATCTGCACAACATTCCCGTAGAGGGACTCTACAGCCTCGATAGCGATTTCCCCCATATCTTTGAATGCTATTTATATGGACAAACCTGCAACCTTCCCGGTTTGCGACGGGGGTCATGCTCCTGAGGGGATAAACGAGGCGAAATGCGTAAAAATAACCGTCAGGAAGGCAATAACAGCGCTGGTGACAGGGATACTCTGGGTCGATGCGGCAGGCCATTTTAATGCCAATCTGTTAACTCCCTTCCATTTTGCAGCGCAACAGTTGCCAGCCAGTGTTTTCCTGCGCATGATGCGGAAAATCTCACACTTTGTTACAGGCTTATGATTAACGTTGCGCTGATAGACGACCACGTAGTGGTTCGTTCCGGGTTTGCCCAGTTACTGTCGTTGGAAGAGGATATCCGTATCGTCGGCCAGTTCGACTCGGCGGCACAGGCATGGCCGCACTTGCTGCGCGATCCGATCGACGTAGCGGTGCTGGATATCGCCATGCCGGATGAAAGCGGCCTCAGCCTGCTCCAGCGTTTACGCCAACAGCGCCCCACCTTTCGCGCCATCATCCTCAGCATCTATGACACCAATGCCTTCGTGCAAAGCGCTATCGATGCCGGGGCCGGTGGTTATCTCACCAAACGCTGCGGCCCCCATGAACTGGTGCAGGCGGTGCGCGCCGTCAGCAGCGGTGGGCTTTACCTGTGCGCGGATGCCTTGCGAGCGCTGCGCCATACTCCGCAACCACCGAAAGAATTGCAGGTACTCACCCCGCGCGAGAAAGAGATCTTCGATCTGCTGGTCAACGGCCTGAGTGTCAAAACCATCGCCCAACAGTTGACCTTAAGCCATAAGACCGTGCAGGTGCACCGCGCCAACATCCTCGGCAAACTGCATTGCGACACCACCGTGGAACTGGTGCATTTCGCGCTGCAACATCAACTGCTTGCCGGGAGTTAGCCGGTGCCGCCAATGGTGCGCCGCCTGGCGCTTTCGCTGTTTCTGGCGCTGTTTTTTGCCCTCAGTTGGCTAGCCCTGTGGACCATTAGCCTGCACCTGAGCCATGACGGCCAGCAGGCCGTGCTGCTGTTTCCTCAAGGGCTGCGGCTAGCGCTGCTGATCCTGTTACCCCGGCGTTACTGGCTCACGCTATTACTGGCGGAAGCCGCTACGCTGCTATGGCTGCATGACCAGCAATTGCTGAGCGATCGCTCGGTGCTACTGCTACCGTTGTTAAGCCTGCTACCGGCCTGGGGCACTCAGCGGCTGTGGTATCGCTATCACCTGTATTGGCAACGGCTATCGCTATTGCTGGCGGCCATCGCGGCCAATGCGCTGCTGTGCGGGTTACTGGCGGGGGTCTGGCTGCCATCCAGTATCAGTCAAACCTTGCTGACCAGCTTTACCGGCGGCGTACTGCTGGTGCCTTTCGTCTATCTGATTTATACCTACCTGCGCCAGCAACTGGTGACGTCGATGCCCGTTCCGCGCCCCTCGACACCACAGCTACGCACCTCTCTTCTGCTGTGGTGTTCACTGTTTCTCACCATGGGGATTTGCGTGCAACTGGCGATCGCCCCGCAGATGGAGCGGCTGCTGCTGATCTTTATCTTTTTGCCCAACGTGTTTATGGCTTATCGCTTTGGCTGGCAAGGGGGCGTCCTGGCGGCGCTGTTTGGTAGCGTGATGATCACCCTCACCCGTCAGGCCGGTGGCGCGTTTCAGGGTCTGCAAGAGTTGGAGCTATTCCTTTCTACCCAGGCGCTGTTGGGGATTGGGCTGGGGATTGCCATCAGCCGTCAGCAGCAATTGGCGCAAAAGCTACAGCGCTATCGCCAACAGTTGGAGCAGGAATTAGCGGCCAAAAGACACCTGATGGAGCGGCTGATAGGTACCGAAGAAGAGGTGCGCAAGGCCATCGCTCGCGAGTTGCATGACGAGATCGGCCAGAATATTACCGCCATTCAGATCCAGGCAATGTTGGTGAACCGCAGCGCCACCGCCCCGGCCACCCGCCTGGCCGCGGAGCAGATCGATTCGCTATCGCAACGCATCCACCACACCACCCGCACCCTGCTACGGCAATTGCGCCCACCGGTGTTGGAAGAGATGGAGCTGGACAAAGCTCTGCATCACCTGGCCGATGAGTTTTCCTTTGCCGAACAGGGGATCAGCTTCCAGCTGGATTACCGCCTGCCAGCCACGCCAGATGATGAAACCCTGGTATTTACCCTCTACCGCGTGGCACAGGAGCTGCTCAATAACATCAGCAAACACGCCTGCGCCAGCCATGTGCATTTAAGCCTGACGCAAACCCACCAGACGATCACTCTGGAAGTCCGTGATGACGGCCAGGGTATGCCGTTGCAACCCACCAGCGGCTTTGGCCTGCGCGGTATCGAAGAGCGAGTGCGCGCATTGGGGGGCGATTGGCGGCTCCATCGGCGTAATGGCACGCGCATAATTGTTAACCTGCCCACAAAACTGAACAAAAACTCCGTCTGACTAGGACTAAGTCTTAGGTGCCTAAAACCTTGTCTCATCCAATCCTGTTTTCAACACCCTACACTGCTCTCACTGTCCGGAGGAACTCATGACATCGGCCACGTTAACCGCGGAACAAATCAGCGCTCGTTACCGCTACTGGCGACCACGCCTGATGTTTTCGATGATCGTCGGCTACGGCGCCTTTTATCTGACACGCAAGAGCGTCAGCTATGCCATGCCGGTGATGCAGCTCGAACTGGGGTTGGACAAAGGGGATATCGGCCTGCTGGGTACGCTGTTTTACCTGGCCTACGGCGGCTCGAAGTTTGTCTCCGGCATTGTCAGCGATCGCAGCCAGGCGCGCTGGTTTATGGGTGTCGGGCTATTTATCACCGGCGTGCTGAACATCGTGTTCGCCTTTTGCCATTCGCTGACGGCGTTGCTGGTGGTCTGGACGTTAAACGGTTTCTTTCAGGGCTGGGGCTGGCCGCCCTGCGCCAAGATGCTCACCAGTTGGTATTCGCGCAACGAGCGAGGCTTCTGGTGGGGCACCTGGAATACTTCGATCAGCCTGGGCGGTGCGGCCGTACCGTTGCTGTCCGGATTTATGGCTTCACACTACGGTTGGCAGGCTGCGCTGTTGCTGCCGGGAGCCATCGGGATGCTGATTGGGCTGTGGCTGTGCTGGCAACTGTGCGGTAAACCGCAGCAGCAAGGATTACCCAGCGTAGGCCACTGGCGGCGCGATCAGCTGGAGCTGTGGCAAGAGCAGCAAAGCCCGGCGATGCCGATGCGGCGGATGTTGTTTGACACCATATTGCGCAATCCGACCATCTGGTTGCTCGGCGTGTCCTACATCCTGGTGTACCTGATACGCATTGCGCTGAACGATTGGGGCAACATCTGGCTAGCGGAGAGCCACGGCGTCAACCTGATGAAGGCCAACGCCACGTTGTCACTGTTTGAACTGGGTGGGCTGTTTGGCGCACTGTTTGCCGGATGGGGATCGGATCTGCTGTTTCGCGGCCTGCGAGCACCGATGATCCTGCTGTTCTCCATCGGACTCTTTGTGACGACGACCGCCCTATGGCTGGCCCCGCTGCACCATTACGGGCTGCTTTCGGCCTGCTTTTTCGGCCTCGGCTTTTTTGTGTTTGGGCCGCAGATGCTGATCGGGCTGGCAGCCACGGAGCACTGCCACAAGGACGCGGCCGGGACCGTGACCGGGTTTCTTGGCCTGTTCGCCTACCTGGGTGCCGCGCTGGCCGGTTGGCCGCTGGCGCAGGTATTGCAGCATTACGGCTGGTATGGCTTTTTTGCCCTGCTGGCGCTGGCAGCCACCTGCGTCGGCCTGCTGTTGATGCCGCTGCTGATGGCCGGGCAGATACGGCAACAATAGACGTAATTTTTATACGGTTAATGGATTAATCCTCGCACCCAATAGCAACACCGGATCAGCTCCCTCTCCCTGTGGGAGAGGGTTGGGGTGAGGGGAAAATGGTTTGCTTTACCCTACAAAGACAACAACAAAAAGGACAACACCATGAAATTGACACCTCTCAACACCCTGCTGGCCACCACGCTGGCGCTGACAGCCCTGGCCGGAACCGTGCAGGCCAAAGGCCGTCTGGTGATCTATTGCAGCGCCACCAACGCCATGTGCGAGGAAGAAGCCAAAGCCTTCGGGGAAAAATACGACGTCAAGACCAGCTTTATCCGCAACGGCTCTGGCAGCACCCTGGCCAAGGTAGACGCGGAGAAGAAAAACCCGCAGGCCGACGTCTGGTACGGCGGCACGCTGGATCCTCAATCGCAAGCCGGCGAAATGGATTTACTGGAGGCTTACGCCTCGCCGAACCTGGAGCAAATCATGCCGCAGTTCCGCGATCCGGCCAAACGTAAAGGCAATTACTCCTCTGCGGTGTATATCGGCATTCTCGGTTTCGGCGTCAACACCGATCGCCTGAAAGAGAAAAACCTGCCTGAACCCAAGTGCTGGAAGGACCTGACCAACCCGATCTACAAAGGGGAAATCCAGATCGCCGATCCACAGAGTTCCGGTACGGCCTACACCGCGCTGGCCACCTTTGCGCAGTTGTGGGGCGAAGAGGCCGCCTTTGATTACCTGAAACAGCTGAACGGCAATATCTCGCAGTACACCAAGTCCGGCATCGCCCCTGCCCGCAACGCCGCGCGCGGTGAAACCACGATCGGCATTGGCTTCCTGCACGACTATTCGCTGGAAAAAGAAAAAGGCGCACCTCTGACGCTGGTTTCCCCATGCGAAGGTTCGGGCTATGAAATCGGCGGTATCAGCATCCTGAAAAACGCCCGCAATATGGAAAACGCCAAGCTGTTCGTGGACTGGGCGCTGTCAAAAGAGGCCCAGGAGCTTTCCTGGAAAAAGGGGCAGTCTTACCAGATCCTGACCAACACCACGGCAGAGACCTCCCCTAACTCGCTGAAGCTGGATCAACTGAAACTGATCGATTACGACATGGATACCTACGGCGCTTCCGACATGCGTAAAAAGCTGATCACCAAATGGGTTAACGACGTGAAGATGGGCCACTGATCCCATCCTGCATCTATCGGGCGTAGTGACTGCTGACTATGCCCGCTTCATTTTCGTTTATTCCGGGGAATATCATGTCTGAAACCATCACCTTGCGCACGACGCAGGGGCGGGATCCCATTTTCTACTGGTTGCTGCTGGCGCTGGCAGGTTTCGCCCTACTGCCTTCCTACAGCCTGGACTACGGGCTGCTGGAGGCGACCAGCGAAGAGCTGCTGGCGGCCTACGGATGGTCACATGCAGGCTTGGCCATGCTGTGGTTTGCCGCCCCGTTGCTGCTGGTTGTACGCCCGCAGATTGCCACTGGCCGCAAGCAACGCAACCGCCATCTGTTTGATGCTGGCTATGCTCTGGCCTGCGGGCTATTGGTATTTATCAGCGCCGCCGCGACCGGTACCGGGATGGGATTCGCTACCTTGCCGCTGCTGGTGGCAATCGGCGCAGTGATCACTCTTGCTCTCTCAAGGCTGGAATGGCTGGGTGGCGATCGCTTTGTACTCGGTTCGCTGGTGGCAGTGATCGCCCTGATCGTGCTGTTTATCATTTATCCCAGCATCGCCATCTTTATCCCGATGTTCACCGATGAGGCCGGTGCCTTCGCCCCGTTGGCGTTTATGCAAACGCTCGGGCAGGCGCATATCCTGCAGGTGATCTGGAACTCCTTCCTGCTCTCCGTCGCCGTCGGGATTGGCTGTACCTTCTTTGGCATGGTGCTGGCGATTTATACCACGCGTATCGCCCGCCGTTCGGCGGTGATTGGCCGTATCTTCTCGATCCTGCCAATCGTCACACCGCCGTTTGTGGTTGGTTTAGGCGTCACCCTGATGATGGGCCGCTCCGGCTACATCACCGAGCTGATGGTGACCTGGTTCGGCCTGACCAACACCAACTGGCTCTACGGCTTTACCGGGATCTGGTTGGCTCAGGTGCTGGCCTTTACGCCCATGTCATTCATGATCCTCGATGGGGCTATCAAGACCATCCATCCGTCGCTGGAAGAGGCGTCCTACACGTTGCGCGCCAACCGCTTCCAGACCTTTACCCAGGTGTTTATGCCGCTGCTGAAACCGGCATTGGCCAACTCGTTCCTGATCGTCATTGTTCAATCGTTGGCGGACTTCAGTAACCCCTTGGTTCTCGGCGGCAACTTCGACGTATTGGCCACGCAGATCTACTTCTACATTACCGGTGCGCAGCTTGATTATCAGGCAGCCAGTACGCTAGGCGTGGTGCTGCTGATGTTCTCGCTGCTGGTGTTCTGCGTGCAATACATGTGGATCGGCAAACGTTCCTACGTGACCATTTCCGGCAAATCCAACCACGGCGATGTTCAGCCGCTGCCGGTGACGCTGGTGTGGGGCGTCTCGCTGATGCTGTATGTCTGGATCGCCTTCAACATCTTGCTGTACGGCAGCATTTTCTACGGCAGCTTCACCGTTAACTGGGGCGTGGACTACACGCTGACGCTGGACAACTTCAGCAAACTGTTCGGCCAAGGCTTCAGCGACGGCGCGTGGCCTTCCCTGCTCGATACCTTGCTGTATGCCGGGATTGCCGCACCGATCACTGCCATCTTCGGCCTGCTGATTGCCTACATCGTGGTACGCCAGCAATTCCAGGGTAAAAAAGTGATCGAGTTCAGCACCATGCTGTGCTTCGCGGTGCCAGGCACCGTGGCCGGTGTTTCCTACATTCTGGCGTTCAACAGCGCGCCGGTTTACCTGACCGGAACGGCAGCCATCGTGATCATTTCGATGGTGATGCGCAACGTGCCGGTGGGGATCCGCGCGGGTATCGCCGGTTTGGGGCAGTTGGACAAGTCGCTGGATGAGGCCTCCCTCAGCCTGCGTGCCGGTTCGCTACGCACCATAGTGTATATCCTGCTGCCCTTGCTGCGCCCGGCGATCCTTTCGGCGTTGGTCTACAGCTTTGTCCGAGCCATGACCACCGTGAGCGCCATTGTTTTCCTGGTGACGCCAGATACGCGCGTCGCAACGTCCTACATCCTTAACCGGGTCGAGGACGGCGAGTATGGCGTAGCCATTGCCTACGGATCGATCCTGATCGTAGTGATGCTGGCGATTATTTTCCTGTTTGATGCCCTGGTTGGCGAAGCGCGGGTCGCGCGTTCCAAAGCCCGGAATGCGGCCTGATACCCGGCGGAGAAGGATGAACAACATGTCTGACATTCAAGATAAGAAACACTTTGTTGAACTGAAGAACGTCGCCAAGCGGTTTGGCAACAATACCGTGATTGAAAACCTGAGCCTGGCGATCCCACGTGGGGATATGGTGACGCTGCTTGGCCCTTCCGGCTGCGGTAAAACTACGGTCCTGCGCCTGGTCGCCGGGCTGGAGAAACCCAGTGGCGGGCAGATCTTTATCGACGGCGAGGACGTGACCGATCGCTCCATTCAGCAGCGGGACATCTGTATGGTGTTCCAGTCCTACGCGCTGTTCCCTCATATGTCGCTGGGGGATAACATCGGCTATGGCCTGAAAATGCTCGGAAGGCCCAAGGCAGAGATCCGCGATCGGGTACGTGAAGCCCTGATGCTGGTCGATCTGGAGGGTTTTGAAGAGCGCTATGTTGATCAGATCTCCGGCGGCCAGCAGCAACGCGTCGCCCTGGCACGTGCGCTGATCCTCAAACCCAAGGTGCTGCTGTTCGATGAACCGCTGAGTAACCTGGATGCCAACCTGCGCCGCAGCATGCGTGAAAAAATCCGCGAATTGCAGCAGCAGTTCAACATCACCTCACTCTATGTCACCCACGATCAGAGCGAAGCCTTTGCGGTTTCCGACACCGTGCTGGTGATGAACAAAGGGGAAATCATGCAGATTGGCGCACCGCAAACGCTGTACCGCTACCCGGCCTCGCGCTTTATGGCCGGATTTATGGGGGATGCCAACATCTTCCCGGCCAAGGTGACCAGCAGCGGCGTAGAGATCTTTGGCTACGCGGTGCCACGCCCACAAGGCTTTGCTGCTGGTTTGCAGCAATGTACCGTGGGCGTGCGCCCAGAAGCGATTACCCTCAGCCAACATGGGGAACCAAGTCAGCGTTGCACCATCAGCAAGGTGGCCTATATGGGGCCGCAGTATGAAGTGCTGGTGAACTGGCACGATCAGTCGCTGCTGCTGCAGGTAAACGCTACGCAGTTGCAGCCCGAACCGGGCGACAGCTATTTCCTGCAAATCCATCCGTTCGGCATGTTTGTCCTCGCCGACGAGTAAGCCTTAATTTACTCCCCGCTCGTGGTTCCGGGCGGGGATTTTTCGATGTCCATTCCCTACTCCCGTCTCGATATCACCGCATTTACGGCACTGATGTGATCTCGCTCTGTTTCTCGCCGCCGTCGGGCATTATCACTATCGGTTGAACTTAACGCGGGCATCTATGGGGTAAATCTGCCAAAAGCTCAACGGGTTGCGCATTCTGTAAGCAAACAAACGCAGAATGCGTAATCCCCTTTGACTTCCCCCCTGCACCCCGTTATGATTCCGCCCGTTCACACGATTCCTCTGTAGTTCAGTCGGTAGAACGGCGGACTGTTAATCCGTATGTCACTGGTTCGAGTCCAGTCAGAGGAGCCATATTTAGAGAAGCCCGCTTAAGGAAACTTAAGCGGGCATTTTGCTTTTCAGTGACCCGTCCTGAATAGCGTTGACACGTTTTCGACTTAAATCCGGAGAACGTGATAATGGCCGAGTTTAAACGTACACAACGTGACTATCCTTTGTCTTTTAAAATTGCTGTTGTTGAGCAGGTTGATAAAGGCGAAATGACCTACAAACAGGCTCAACTGCGCTATGGTATTCGGGGACGTTCGACCGTTCTGACCTGGTTGCGCAAGCATGGCCATCTTAACTGGGCCCCAGATCTTCCCCATCTCTCCAGCCGGGAGTTGCCCATGAGCCAACCGCCTGCCCCTTTAACTCCTGAACAAAGGATCAGGGAACTTGAAGAACAGCTTGAGCTGGTCACCCAGATCGCACTGTGATTAAAAAATACGCTATCATCTTGTCTAGACAGTGAAAATACACAAAATAAAACCGTTCTGACGGGCCCGACCGGGTAATAGCTTTGTTCTGTTTATGGAATTCGAGCTTACTATTCCCGGCCCCTATCCCCCAGTCGTATTTATCGACCGAGAAAAACCATTTGTCATTGCATTCAAGTAAAACTCAGATGATTGTAGCCGCCTTCAATAACGGTCAACTCTTCTGCACTAAAAGTCTGCCGTTTTCGCTCACCCCGGTAATACCAACAGCAATGCACCAGTCCCTTATCAGACGTAGTTCCACTGACGACCATGATTGCAGGTCGTTTACGTAAGCGTACAAGCATCCCAGGCATAAACATTAACCGCCCCCTGCTAAAGCAGAGCTATTAGTCTGTCCCATCTTTAATACACTCATCATAATGAATTCGTTTGCCTGTTTGAGGGCAGAAAAGTCAGGTTTGACCTTGCCATAAACACGCATTCCTTCAAGCATTATGAAGAGGCTTTCAGCCATAATCTCGGCCTTGACATCCAGCCTGAATATGCCTTTTTCTTGGCCCTGCTTGATTATGATCAACAGGTTTTTCTTAATTCCGCTGAACATATAGCTGACTTTTTCGTAGATATCCTTGTCATCTGGGAGCAACTCACTCGCCGTAGCAATGGTAAAGCAACCCCGGGTACCATCTTCGCCGGTAGACAGTAAAGCACAGTAATTCAGCGTTTCTCTCAGTGCTTTTTCAGGATCCTGCTCACCTGCGCGTTTTTCCATTCTCCGCAAACCATCATCCATATACTGCGTTAACGCAGCCAGAAAAATGGACCTTTTATCCGGGTATAGCTTGTAGATGCTCGCGCTGGCCAAGCCCGATACCTGCATTAAGTCAGCCATTGATGTGGCGTGAAAACCTTTCATCCAAAACACGCTAAGCGCAGCATCAAGAAAATCCTGCGGGTGAAATTCTCGAGGTCTACCAAGATTTTTTTTCATATTTTTCATATTTTCCACTATTTTTTCTTATCGTGATATAAGCCCACCATGAATTGTAGATTAATCAATCCACAAGTCAAGAGGTTAATGATTAATAAAAGAAAGTAATCATATAATTAAAATAACCGCATGTTTTTACTTGAATTTTACAATCATGATTGGAAAGATGTTTAATTTCACAAATCACTCTTATTCAATTTAACAACCAATCTATTCTTTTTTATTCCTTTTTGATACTTCCACAGCATAAAAACCGCATGTAATTCTAGCTGTGATTAATTAATGTTTTCATATGGAGATCGCTATGAATAAGGAAAAAACACTGAAGTTAATCGAACTTAGTCACGAAGAAAAATCAGTAATTCTCGATAAAATAGCAGGGCTAACCTATTCGCCAGAAGGAAGTTCAGAATATATTAAAGCTATCAGAAAACTGATGTGGAGTATTCTGCCTGAACACTTAACTGATGCCCTAGAAGACCTCAAAAAGCCATTTCCAGAATATGCAGGTATTAAAGTTACAAATCTGCCTGTTGATAGCGTTATTACAGGTAGCCCTCACAACAATGAAACAGGTAGACTATTCAAAAGTGGTTCTGTAACAGAGAATATTTTAGTTGGCATGGGCGCTATTTTAGGAGAACCCTACTCCATTGCTCATGAAGGATATGAATTGGTCAATAACCTGACCCCACATAAAGAAAAAGCGTCTGATTATACCGGATTAGGCTCCGCAGTCGAACTTGACTTTCATATTGAAAATGCAGCACAAGTTTATCAGGAGGAAGGTGATACTTCCCCTTTCGTACTCATACTTCTAGGGGTGAGGGAAGATACACAAGCAAAACCATTAACTCGAATCTCTGATGCTCGCAAAGCGCTTAAGCAGCTTTCTGCAGATGATATTGCTGTATTACGAGAAAGATCTTTCATTATCAAAGTCCCTCATCGCTGGAGATCGGCCACGGTTACTCCCAGAGATAATACAGAGTTAGTCCCTGTCGTTTCTGGACCGATAAATGCGCCTAGGATAACCGTGGCATTTTACCCAGATATGGTTATACCCGTTAATAGCAGGGCTCAAGAAGCATTAGAGAAATTACATATCACTATCCGGAGTGTGGCTGAAGGCATTCATATTACTCCTGGTACAATGGTGATAATCAACAACAATTTCATGCTGCATTCTCGCGATCAATTCACAGCCAATTATGATGAAAATGGCCGAGCCTATCGCTGGGTTCAGCGTATTTTCGTCACTAAAAATTTATGGCCTTTCCGCAATTTTAGTTGCCAAGGCGAAAGGATTTACAACGCTAAATTGCTCACCGCAGATCAAAAATGTACTGATGAATAAGAGGCTGAAATGCAACTCGTCATTATAGGTGCTAGAAATACTGGCACCAGCTTATATCTTGTGTCGCTGGCGATTCGCTATGGTTATAGCGTCACCGTGTTAACGGCTGAACATGATAATCTCAATGGCGCTTTTGAAAACGCCGTGCAGGTTATCTCATTGAATATTTCCACTGAGAATGTTATAAATTGGATTAAAAACAACCTGGTAGTATTTACCTCGGCATTACTGATAACAACTGCACACGACTTATATGCAACAGTTGCAGCTCAAGTTGCCGATTGGTTTGGTGTTCCCGGCCCTGATAAAAAAGCAGTAGCTTACTGTGTATCTAAAATTAACCAGAGCGAGACACTTAGCCGCCTAGGTTTTCAGCAAGCTTCTCCAACTCGAGTTTCTCTATCAGAACAGCTACCTGCATCCCTGATCGCGACCTTAAGTTATCCTGTGGTCATTAAACCGGTTGAAGGCTCGGCCAGCCAAGGGATCAGTCTATGCCGGACAACGAAAGAAGCTTTAGTCCACCTTGAACACCTCAGTGCTAAATACAGGGCTCAGCCAGAAATTATCCCTGGTGGCGCAGTACTGATTGAACACTTCGTTGCAGGGCACGAGTATTGTGTTGAACTATTTGATGGAGTTTTTATTGGCACTATGAAAAAAAACAAGCGTGCAGGCTCACGCTTTATTGAACGGGGTTACAGCTCTGATATTGATTTGACAGAGTCTCAGATTGACAGACTCATCCTCATGACAGAGAAAATTACAGCCTCACTGAATCTGATGTGGGGCCCTATACATATAGACTGTATTATTAATGAAGAGCAGATATATATCATTGAAATTAACCCGCGCATTGCCGGAAGCTTTATTACCGCTATCATTCGAGATGCATGGATGTTTGATATCGCGGATGCACTATTAAAACGCTTGAGTGGGAAGCACGTTGAAATTTTTAGACGACGTGAGCCAAAAAAATTTGCTCAAGTAATGTTTTTTCTTGGTTGTGATCCTGAATCATGGCAAGTCCCTGTAGCAAGTCAACTGACGGACTCTAAAATCAAAGTGATATATGCACCGCAGTTCATTCCGGAAAGGGAGCGCCGAGCCTATGTTTATCTTGTGGTGGAGTGAGCAATGAAAGCACATCGACCTTCACTTCTTCAAGCTGCTCTTGTTACTTCACTTGGCTATATCGTGGTTCACCTTGATGTCACTATCGTCAACGTTGCCCTACCGACCTTTGCCAGAATATTCCAAGCTGACATGTCTGGGCTACAGTGGATCCCAGATGCGTATGTCATCGTTTTTGCAGCCCTTCTGCTTGCAGCAGGCGGATTGAGCGATCGATTTGGCAGTCGGAGAATCAACCTCGTTGGAATGGTCATTTTCCTGTTTGCATCGCTAATTTGTGCTTCCGCTACCTCAATTGATATTATGATTGTTGGCCGTATCGGACAAGGGGTAGGTGCAGCCCTTATTCTTCCTTCATCACTCGCATTGCTCTCTGCAGTCAGCGAAGGCGATGCAGTACTCCGTACAAAAGCCATTGGATGGTGGAGTGCTATTGGTGGCATTATTAGTGCCGCAGGGCCTTTTATTGGAGGGCTTATACTAAAATATTCATCTTGGCACGCACTTTTTCTGATAAATATCCCGTTATGTCTTGCTGGTATAATTTTTACTCTTTATATTATCAAGGAACCCCCATATCATCATCGCCAAAAAGTTGATACAAAAGGGATAGTGATTTTTATTATAGCTAGTTTTTCACTAGTGTTTTTACTTATCAATTTTGGAAAAAAACCCGTACATTCCCTTTCTGACCTTTCATTTATAATATTATTTTTCATTTCAGCGACACTGTTAATTCGGCACCTAAGAAATAATGAATATGCTTTTATACCGCCAACTTTACTGCGAACCCCCATTTTCTCAATGGGATTGCTTCTAGGCGCCACCATGAACTTATCATTTTATGGTTCTATCTTTATATTAACCATTTATTTTCAGGTTTATCGCGAATTTTCACCCGTTATGACAGGGTTAGCTCTGCTGACTTTCACTATTATTGCTGTGGCCAATACTGCCAGCGGTTACTTGTCTGAACGCTTTGGCCCCCGCCTAACCATCATGACCGGACTAGTTACTGCCTCTGTGACCTACACTATTCTGGCTTTTCTTACGTATACCGATGCGAGTTATCTTGCTTTTGTATGTTTCCTATTTCTTATGCCGATAGGTGGCGGAATTGCCTTGCCCACGCTTATTTCGGCTTTCATTCATGCAGCACCTGCCGATAAGACGGCAACCGCCTCAGCAGCGATTAACTCCATGCGTCAAATCGGTGGTGCTATTGGCGTAGCGTTGCTTGGGCTTCTTGTCTCCGGCGTACATTTCCCAGTAAATGTCGGAGCTGCCACCGGCTTTCTTATTGCAGCCTTTACCATGCTGATAACAGTACTCCTTACCTATACAATGTTTTATGAGTCTGAAATCAAGAGGGTTTAAGATGAATATCAGTAATATTCTTATTGTCGATGGGGCTTCTACTTCTGCAAGTTATGCTCCTTTATTCCGAGCTTATGGCATTCCTTGCATCCATCTGTTTAGCGATCCTGTTATAGCCAGTCACTTTGGAACAATGATCAATCAGCAAGATTACGTAGCATGTTTGACCCATCAGGGCGACATAACGCAAACCCTTGAGCGTCTATCCAAATGGCAAATCTCAGCTGTATTACATGGTTTGGACTCAGCGTTAGCAGTGGCAGGAGCCATCGCCAACGCGTTGAATCTGACATATGTCAATGAGCCGGAGTTAAATCTAGCTAGGCGGCACAAGTTTGAAATGATAGAAACCGTCAGAAAAGCAGGATTACGAGCCCCAGAACAGATATTATCAGATAACATACAAGTCATCTTAAATTGGGTCGGGAACAGAAATCAGTATCCTGTTATTATAAAGCCTGTTGAAAGCGCAGGAGTAAAAGGTGTCTTTAAATGTAGCTCTATTAAGGAAGTACACCGGTACTTTAATAAGGTAATGAACTCGTCTTCATACTATGAAGAGCCAAATACAACTGTTTTAATTCAAAGCTTCTTAGCTGGGAAGGAATATATTCTTGATAGCGTATCGTTAAATGGAAAACACTACTTAACCAGTATTTGGCTTGTCAAACGTGACAATGGGTCATCGCCGTTTCTTGATAATATGGAAACAGTTGATCACACCTTGCCGAAATACACTGTAATTCGGGAGTATGCAACAACTGTTTTAAATGCTCTTGGCGTCCGTAATGGACCCTCACATCTTGAGGTTATTCTGACTGAAAATGGCCCAGCACTAGTCGAGCTTAACTGTCGCTTACATGGGAGTCTTGACCTCCGTCTGACCACTTATGCATGTGGCCGTAATCATGTCCAGGATGTGGTCACCTCCCTCTTATCCCCTGATTACTTTATGACCTCATGCTCTCATCCCCTTTCATTTTATGGTCAGGCGATGCATGTATTACTTCGTTCTCCTTTGGCCGGCCGTAAATTGCGCAAAGATTATTGGTCGAGATTAGAAACGTTATCTTCTTTTGTCAGTTATAAATCCAATTTACCTTCTGAAGGAATAACTCCCAAGACTAAAGATCTGAAGACAGCGATAGGTACTCTATCTCTTTTTAATCGGGACAGTAAACAACTAGCAACCGATCTCCTTTTAGTACGCCATGAAGAAAATACAGGGGCCATGTATAAACAAGACTAAAAAACAGCCAAATTAGGGAGGTAGTTAAGATAAAAAGGCATGCACTGCCTCTCTTTTTAATTATTCAACTAACACCATTCTAATCGCCCCAAAAAAGAGCAGAAAATTTATGCAATCTCAACCAGCGCATATCAGGTGGCTAACCAAAAGCCTCACACCCAGCCACTCAAACCCGCCTCCAGATCACACCCTCAACATTTAACATGAAAAGTACAATTTTTTACCTGAATGTTACATTCCATTAAAATACCCTTCCCCCATACTCATCCCACGCCCACCCCTACCGAGGGAACCAACTGATGAAAACTAGCAACCCGATGCTGGAAAAATTACTGCCCATTCTGCCACTTATCGCTGCCAACGCCGCACAGGCGGAAAGCGAACGAAAAGTACCGGATGAGAATATCCGTTTGTTAAAAAGCATAGGTATGCACCGGGTATTCCAACCGAAAAAATTCGGTGGCCTGGAAATCTCCCTGCCAGAATTCACCGACTGTGTCGCCGCGCTGGCCGGAGCCTGTGGCGGAACGGCCTGGGCTTTCAGCCTGCTATGCACCCACAGCCATCAGATAGCGATGTTTTCCCCCAAACTGCAACAAGAGATCTGGGGAGATAATCCAGACGCCACCGCCAGCAGCAGTATTGCCCCGTTTGGCCGCATTGAGGAAGCCGAAGGCGGTGTCTATCTGAGCGGTGAAATGGGCTGGAGCAGCGGTTGTGACCATGCCGAATGGGCGATTGTCGGCTTTCGCCGCAAAAACGCCGACGGTGAGTTGATCTACAGCTTTGGCGTGATCCCACGTAGCGATTACGAAATTCGTGATGACTGGTTTGCGGTTGGCATGCGCGGCAGCGGTTCCAAAACGCTGGTGATAAAAAATGCCTTCGTGCCGAACCACCGCATTGAAGCCGCTCAGGATATGATGCACGGGCGCTCTGCAGGTTTCGGCCTCTACCCGGACAGTAATATCTTCTACTCGCCCTATCGCCCCTATTTCGCCTGCGGTTTTGCCGCCATCAGCCTTGGCGTTGCGGAGCGTATGCTGGTCGCCTTTAAAGAAAAAACCCAAAACCGCGTGCGAGCCTATACCGGAGCCAGCGTGGGGACGGCCACCCCGGCGCTGATGCGTCTGGCAGAGTCCACCCATCAGGTTGCTGCCGCCCGCGCCTTTTTGGAAAAAACCTGGCAAGAACATGCCGAACACGGCCGTAAGCACCAATATCCCTCTCATCAGACATTGACGTTCTGGCGTACTAACCAGGCCTACGCGGTCAAAATGTGCATCGAATCGGTTGATCGCTTGTTCAGCGCCGCAGGGGCAACCAGTTGGATGGAAAGCAATGAGATCCAGCGCCTGTTCCGCGACTCGCACATGACCGGGGCACACGCTTATACCGATTACGATGTCTGCGCACAGATATTAGGCCGCGAGTTGATGGGGTTAGAACCCGATCCGACGATGGTGTAACGAGCAGGAGTTCCTATTTAATGACACATCACACAGAACCAGCCCTGGATCCCCGCGCATTTCGCCGTGCGCTGGGTAATTTCGCCACCGGCGTGACGGTAGTGACAGCAGCAACCGCAGATGGCACCCGCGTGGGAGTCACAGCCAACAGCTTTAACTCGGTATCACTGGATCCGCCGTTGGTATTGTGGAGCATTGATAAACGCTCCGGCAGCTACGCGATCTTTGAGCAAGCCAGCCACTTCACCATTAACGTGCTGGCCGCCGATCAGATGGATATTTCCAATCGTTTCGCCCGCCCCAGCGAGGATAAATTTGCCGGGATTGAGGTGGAGGTCGGCGCGGGTGACGTGCCTTTGCTTACCGACTGTGCCGCGCGCTTTCAGTGTGAGAAATATCAGCAGGTTGACGGCGGTGATCATTGGATCCTGATTGGCAAAGTGGTCGCGTTTGACGACCTGGGCCGCGCACCGCTGGTATATCACCAGGGATCCTATTCCATGGTGCTGCCTTACCCGCAGGTAGCGGAGCGCGTTGCACAGAATGCAGTAGGCAGCGCCAGGCAGGAACGCTTGAATAACAACGTCTTCTACTTGCTCACCCAGGCGCTGCGCAGCTATCAAAGCAGCTACCAGCCCAAGCAGCTCTCCACCGGGTTGCGGGCCAGCGAGGCCAGAATGCTGCTGGTGTTGGACAGCGACGCCTGCCTTGATAAGGCCTGCCTGCTGGCAGAAATGGCGATGCCAACCAGAGAGATCGAAGAGGCGCAGGAGGCGTTGTACCGTAAAGGCTTGGTATCCAGCACCGAGAATGGCCATCACTTGACCGAGGCAGGCGAACGCCAGGCCAGCGTGCTGAGAGATATTGCCGCCAAACAGCAAGAACAGGTCCTGTCCGCCTTTTCGGCTGACGAAGTGGGCATTTTGAAGAAGCTGTTGCGCGGTATTATTGCCAATAGTCAGTGATTTAAATCGGTAAACCTCATGCGCATTGTCAGCAACGGCAATGCGCATGAAAACCTCACCACCGCATCCTACCTATTCATGCAGCCGTGAACCTATTCGCGCCACAGATACCCTCTGCCCTACCCAACCTAGCGCCGCACAGACGGCCATCACCAACGTCATGGCAAACGGCGTGTCATCCTGCAACCAGGAAACGGCCAGGCTTGCCAACGCCCCCATACCAAACTGCAACGAGATCGCCAGGGCACTGGCACTCCCAGCCTGTTGGCCACGCTGTTGCAACAATAGCGACAGGCTGTTGGTGCCGATAGCATTCACCAGCGACATAAACAACACCAGCAGAATCACCAGGATGGACAGGCTCTGCTGGTGGAACACCAGTAGCAACAACCCAAACACCACCTGGGCACTGCTTTGTATCATCAACAGGCGCGGCAGGCTGTAGACCTTCAGCATCCGCACGTTCAGCAGCAGTACGGCGATCATGCCAATGACGTTGCAGCCAAACAGCAGCCCGTAATACTCAGCGGGCACCTGAAAGTAGCTGATGTAGACAAAGGGAGAACCGCTGATAAAGGCAAACATGCCCGCGAAGGAAAACGCCAGGGTAGCAATAATGCCCATCGCTTCCCTGTCCCGAGCCAACAGGCAATAGTTATGAAACGCTTTCAGGATGCTGCCTGACTGCCCTGGCGGGGTCTTTAACGTCTCCGGCAGTATCAAGAATACCAATAACCCACTGATACAACCCACCACCGCCAACAGCATGAAGATGGCTTGCCAGTCGAAGATAGTCAGCAAAGCACCGCCTAACAACGGGGCCAGCAGCGGTGCAATCATGGTAACCAGGGTCATCAGCGATAACACTCGGGGCAGCTCATCCGAGGCATAAACATCCCTGGCAATGGCGCGCGCCATCACTACAGCGGCCCCGCTACCAAATGCCTGTAACGCCCGCAGTACCACCAGTTGCTCAACCTGCGTGACCTGCGTACAGAGCACGCTGGCAATCACAAACAGCAGCATGCCGCTCAGCAACAGCTTTCGCCTGCCTAGCCGATCGCTAAGTGGCCCGTACAGCAACATGCCGATGCAAAAACCGGCAAAGAATGCCCCCAATGAATGCTGCATCTGCCCCTGTGTGGCATGCAGTTGTTGCCCCATCGCAGGTAACGCAGGTAAATACATATCAATCGACAGTGGGCCAAAAGCCACCAGCGATCCCAGTAGCGGGATCAACCAACGTGGCGGCCGGTTAGTAAAGGCAGGTGGCATAGCGGCTCCTTTATCATCAATAACGCTTCAGCGGTTGTGGGCGTGAGTCTTGGTGATTATTCGTTAATATATTAACAATCATCTTAAAAAATAGACACATTTAAGACAACATTTGTCTCTTTCCTGACGAGAATGGATTTTATTAATACATTAAAGAAAACAGGACTGGCGTTGAAATGCAGAGGGCTGAGAATGCTGGGAGGATGTATTTTTAGCGGGAACCCAGGGCTCCCGCAGAGGTTACAGTTGCCGCGTTGCCTTAGATCGCATTCAACTTCGCAACAGCATCGCTCGGCAGTTTGAGTTGGGCTGCGGCAAGGTTCTCTTTCAGATGTGCCAAGGAGGATGTCCCTGGGATCAGCAGAATGTTGGGTGAACGCTGCAGCAACCAGGCTATTGCCACTTGCATAGGCGAGGCTCCCACCTGCTGCGCAACTTCCGACAACGTCGTAGACTGCAACGGCGTGAATCCCCCCAGCGGGAAGAACGGCACATAGGCAATGCCCTTGCCAGCCAGTTCGTCGATCAGTGCGTCGTCATCCCGATGTACCAGGTTGTAATTATTCTGTACGCAGACAATCTCACAAATCTTCTGCCCTTGCGCAACCTGAGCCGAGGTGACATTGCTCAGCCCGATATGGCGGACCAGCCCCTGCTGCTGTAGCTCGGCTAACACGGAGAGTGGCTCTTCAAGCGACCCCTCTGCCGGACCATGTGCATCAAACATGCAGCGCAGATTGACCACATCAAGCACATCCAACCCCAGATTACGCAGGTTGTCATGCACGGCCTGGGTCAACTCCGCCGGAGAAAATGCAGGCAACCATGCGCCTTGCTCATCCCGGCGCGCGCCGATCTTGGTGACAATGACCAGATCGTCGGCATAAGGATGCAGTGCCTGGCGAATAATTTGATTGGTGTAATGCGGGCCATAAAAATCGCTGGTATCGATATGGTTGACCCCGTTGGCAACCACTTCACGCAGAACTGCGATGGCCGTTTCAGGATCCTTCGGTGGGCCAAAAACACCTGGACCGGCGAGCTGCATGGCGCCATAGCCGAGCCGCTTGACGGTATGCGTGCCGAGCGCAAAGGTACCTGACAGATGAGTGCTGGACATAATCAAACTCCTAATAAGATGGCGCAAAGTTCAGACGCTGCTATTACCGACGATAGGCAAACAATATATACCCGTCGCCTGGCAAGCTACAGCGTTCAAACCGATGCACAACTGATTTAGGGTTGAATCATCGAGCCAGTTGATTAAATAACAAACCCATAGTGCGAACCATCTGGCAGCTCTATATCCAGACGCAGCTTGCCCCCCGCGGCCTCGATATAGCGTTTGAGCGAGGAGAGCTTCAGATCGCGGCCTGGTTTTTCCATGCCCGCCACGGTGGGTTGTTTGATGCCAAGTGCCTGCGCCATTTCAACCTGGGTTTTCTGCACCCGCTCACGTAGCTCGGCCAGGTGAATATTGAGCAGCGTATCCGCCGCAATGCGCTCAGCGCTGGCCACTACCTCGGGTTTTTCTTCCGCCAGGATTTGTTCCAGTGTTCTGCCCATTGGCCTACTCCTTGTTCTCTGCTGTATTCAGAAATTGGGTAAATTCCCGATCGGCAATCGGGATCATCACCTCATAAAAACGCTTCTCATTACCAGCCTTGTTACCAGCACAAAGCAAAATACCGCGACGGCGTGGATCAAAGGCAAAGAATGCCCGTATCGGTATGCCTCGGCTTTGCACGCGCAGTTCCTTCATGTTGCTGTAGCGCGATCCCTTTACCGTGTCGGCATAAGGTCTGGGCAACTGAGGACCCTTTTCACGTAATACCATGAGTGACGCCAGCACCGAAGCTCTGTCAGTGTCATCCAACCGGCTGAACCACTCGTCAAACGTATCCGTTGTTTTAATCTTCCACACAGGTGCTCCTTGGCAATATAGGTCAAAAACTATATAGGTGTAAACCTATAAATTGCATTATGTCGGAGCTTGGAACGCGAGGCATTGGCCACAATGGTGAAGCTGGAAGCCGATCCCGGTATTTCGATGAAGGTGAAGCATGCACGTTGATATTTTGCGTATCTGCTAGCAAAACATAGCGGCAAGATGGGAGGTAAAGAGAGGATAGGTCTTAGGGGGCCCTTGATTACCGAGCTCGGCAATCAAGGGAGCGTTGATTAAGCCCGATGGTGCTGCAAGCGTTCGTTACGATAGAAACTCAAGATACACCAGCCGAGGGCGATCAGGGCCAACGGCGCGCCGACGAAGCCAATGTTTGGCATTCCCAGATGCAGGCTGACCTGGTTGCCCAGCAACGCCCCGCCGCCGATCCCAAAGTTATACAAGCCGGAGAAGATCGCCATCGAGACATCGGTCGCATCCGGTGCCAGACTGAGCACCTTCGCCTGCATCGAAAGACCAATCGCCATGATGGCCATGCCCCAGACCACACACAGTAACGTCAAGGTCGTTTCATTACCGGAGGCGGGCAACAGCAATAACAGGCTGAGGGCCAGCAGACCAATTGCACCCATAAAGAAACCCGACGGGAAACGTTCGCTGTAGCGGCTGAATAGCAGGCTGCCGACAATGCCCGCAGCACCAAACAGTAACAGCATCAAGGTGGTAAAGTTGGCGGATAACCCGGCCACGGTCTGGATAAAGGGCTCGATGTAGCTGTAGGCAGTAAAGTGCGCCGTCACCACAATGATGGTCAACATATACAGGCTGACCAGCTCCGGGCGTTTGAACAACAGGGGAACGCTGGCCAGTGAACCGGAATGCTCGCTTTTCAGCACCGGCAGCAAGCGCCACAGCATCACCAACGCCAGGGTGGCGCACACGGCAATGCCAATAAACGTCATACGCCAACCGAGTAGCTGCCCCACCACTCGCCCTAACGGTAAACCCAACACCATCGCCAGCGCGGTTCCCCCCGCCAGCATACTCAACGCCTGTGCCTTTTTGCCTGCGGGTGCAACACGAATGGCCAATGACGCGGTGATCGACCAGAACACCGAGTGCGCCAGCGCCACACCGGCACGCGAGATCACCAAGGTGGTAAAGTTCCAGGCCACCGCGGTGAGCACATGGCTGGCAATAAACAGGATAAATACCCCGATCAGCAGCTTACGCCGCTCAATCTTGCTGGTCAGCAACATACAGACTAGCGACATCGTGGCAACGATCCAGGCATAAATCGTGATGATCAGCCCCACCTGCTCGGTTTGCATCCCAAAGCTTTGGGCAATATCACTCAATAACCCGACTGGGATAAATTCGGTGGTATTAAAGATAAATGCCGAAATGGCCAAGACGACCACGCGCATCCAGGCGGTCGAGCGGGAAGTGCTGATTTCATCCATTGTAAGGTGTTCCGGAACAGGGGCTGGCAGTGGCGCCATTTTAACTAACCCGTAACCAGAATGCGACCTAGATCACGTTTTTGTGGCGCTGTTTTTTTCAACAGTAGGAGCGCCATTTGTGACGCCCCTACGATCGAGGATGTTCAATGCGCCCCTCATCGGGGCGGTTACCTTTATGCGCCTCCCAGATAAGCCTTCCTCACCTCCTGATTGCTCAGCAGTTCGGCACCGCTGCCGCTCAGGCGGATTTGCCCATTGACCATGACATAGCCCCGATCGGACAGCTTCAGCGCATGATTGGCGTTTTGCTCCACCAGGAAAATTGTCATGCCACCGTTGGCCAGTTCGCGCAGAATGCTGAAGATCTGTTTGACGATGATCGGTGCCAGCCCCAGGCTAGGCTCATCCAGCAACAGCAACTTTGGCCGGCTCATCAGCGCACGGGCTATCGCCAACATTTGCTGCTCACCGCCGGACATGGTCATCGCCCGCTGGTTACGCCGCTCTTTCAGGCGCGGAAACAGCTCATACATACGTTGCATATCTTCAGCGGCATAGCGGTTACCAAGGGTGATGGTGCCCATCAGCAGATTTTCCTCTACGCTCATGTCGGGGAAAATCCGCCGCCCTTCTGGGGCCTGCGCGATGCCGCTACTGGCCACAAAATGCGTCGACCGCTGGCTGATATCTGTCCCCTGAAACAGGATCTGCCCACCGCTGATGCGGGGTTGGCCAAAGATTGACATCAGCAAGGTGGATTTCCCCGCCCCGTTGGCCCCGATCAACGCTACGGTTTCCCCTTGCCTGACCTGCAATGACACCTGTTGCAGCGCCTGGATCGGGCCGTAATGAACATCTACCTCGCGAAATTCCAGCATCACCTCGCTCATCCCGCCAGCTCCTCTTCGTCTGCGCCCAGATAGGCGGCGATCACGCTGTCATTGTGTTGGATCTCCTGCGGCGTCCCCTCGGCGATCACATTGCCGTGATCCAGTACGATCACCCGGTCGGAAATCTCCATCACCATGCCCATATCATGTTCGATCAGCAGCACCGTAATATCATGATGCTGGCGCAAAAAGCGGATGATCCGGCTCAGGGTGGCGGTTTCCACCGGGTTCAACCCGGCGGCGGGTTCGTCCAGGCAGATCATTTCCGGGGTGGTGCACATCGCGCGGGCGATCTCCAGCCGCCGCTGCTGGCCGTAGGACATCTCCCCCGCCAGCTGGTTGGCACAGTCCACCAACTCGACCACCTCCAGCCAGTAAAATGCGCGGTCCAGTGCTTCATTTTCTGCCCGGCGATAGGCAGGCGTATTGAGCACGCCAGCAATCAGGTTACGGTTACTCAAACGGTGTTGCGCCACCAACAGGTTCTCCACCACCGACATCTCACGGAACAGGCGGATATTCTGGAAGGTGCGGGCCAATCCGGCACGGTTCACCAGATGTGTGCCACCAAACATTTTGTAGTACAGGCGCGACCCCAGCTGCGCGGGGTTAATCCAATCCCCTGCACGGAATTTCTGCCCGAGGATACGGATCACATCAATGGGCCGTTTGTGAGTATTGAGCAGGATCGCTCCGCCGCTGGCACGGTAAAAACCCGTCAGGCAGTTAAATACTGTAGTTTTCCCCGCGCCGTTCGGGCCGATCAACGCGGTGATCGACCCACGCTCTACTTCCAGGTTCACATCGTTCAGCGCTTTGATGCCGCCGAAGTGCATCATCAAATGTTCAACGCGCAAAATGGCATCGCTCATGGTGCTACCCCCTTGCGTGGCGTAAAGCTGCTACGGCTGATACGCACCAGGCCGCGTGGCCGCCAGATCATCATCAACACCATCAGTACGCCAAACAGCAACACTCGATATTCGGCAAAGCTGCGCAGCAGTTCCGGGGCCACCGTCAGCACAAAGGCAGCCAGCACGACGCCGAAAGTCGATCCCATTCCCCCCAGCACCACGATCGCCAGGATCAGCGCCGATTCAAAGAAGGTAAACGACGTTGGATTGACGAACCCTTGATAGGTAGCAAAGAACACCCCGGCGATACCCGCGGTGGAAGCTCCCATCATAAACGCCGAGAGTTTGACCAGCACATGATTAAGCCCGAGCGAACGGCAAGCAATTTCATCCTCCCGTAACGCTTCCCACGCCCGCCCTATCGGCATCCTCGTCAGCCGATGTTTGACGAACAACACCAGCAACACCACCAGACACAATACGGCGTAGATAAAGATAAACTTCAGGTTGGGGTTGTAGGTAATACCAAGAAACTCGTGGATCGGTACTCCCCCTTCCTTGGCCCGACGGCCAAATTCCAGGCCGAACAGGGTCGGAGCAGGAACCGAAACGCCGTTTGGCCCGCCGGTCAACGACACCCAGTTATTCAGCACTAGGCGAATGATTTCACCAAAACCCAGCGTCACAATCGCCAGATAGTCACCGTGCATACGCAGCACAGGGAACCCCAGCAACGCCCCAGCCAGCGCCGCCATCAACGCCCCCAGCGGCAACATCGCCCAAAAGCCCAGACCAAGATACTGATAACCCAGTGCTAGGCCGTAGGCACCAATGGCATAAAACGCCACGTAACCCAGATCGAGCAACCCGGCCAGCCCCACCACAATGTTCAATCCTAGCCCTAACAACACATAAATCAGGCCGAGGATCGCCACGGTCAGCAGGTATTTGGTCGCCATAAACGGGAACAGCAATGCCAACACCACCAGTAACGGCAGGATCCAACGCAGGCTAGTCCTGGCTCCGACTGGACGAACATAGACGCCGTCATTGCCCCCTTCAAAACGCGCCGACACCCTGCGCCCCAACGGCGTTTGCAAAAACAAGCTGAGTAACAGCCGCCCCACCATCACTACCGCGATAATCACCACCAGGCGGTGTGGCTCAAAGTTGAAACTGTAGCCGTCCAGCACAATACCGACTATCGGGCCAAACACAATCAGCGCGATCAGGCCCGCGAGAACGGCATCCAACAGGCTGCGTTTAATACTCAGCCCTTGATGAACTGTGGATTGAGACATAGTTTCCCTCACACCTTAGCGACCATTGGCCGCCCCAGCAGGCCCTGAGGGCGGAAAATCAGGATCACCACCAGCAGACCGAATGAAAACACATCCTTGTAATCCGAGTTCACCATGCCGGCGAACTGGGCCTCTGCCACCCCAAGCAGCAAGCCTCCGAGCATCGCGCCGGGCAATGAGCCAATGCCCCCCAGCACCGCTGCGGTGAAGGCTTTGACGCCGATAATAAAGCCCACGTAAAAATCGAAGGTGCCGTAGTTCATGGTGACCAGCACCCCGGCCAGCCCGGCCATCGCCGCGCCAATCACGAACACCAGCGAGATCACCCGATCGGTATTGATGCCGAGTATCGATGCCATCTTGCGATCCTGTTGGGTAGCCCGGCAGATACGCCCCAGGCGCGTGCGTTGGATCACGTAGGTAAGCACCGCCATACCCAATAGTGCAGCGACCAGAATAAATACCTTGGTATAGGTAATCTGGATCACTCCGCCATCAAAATTGAGCCGAAAAACGCCGTCCAGCAGCGTGGGGATCCCCTGCTGGCGCGGCCCCTGACTAATTTGCGCGTAGTTCTGTAAAATCAGCGACATACCAATGGCAGAAATCAGCGGAGCCAGACGCGTGGAGTTACGCAGCGGTTTATAAGCAATACGCTCAATCACCCAGCCATAAACGCCGGTAACCACGATGGTGAAAACCAGGGTGCCCAGGATCAACAGCGGGAAAGAGTGCAGACCAAAGAAAGAGAGCAGCGCCAGGCCAATCGCACACAGATAGGCAGAAATCATATACACCTCGCCGTGGGCGAAGTTGATCATGCCAATAATGCCGTACACCATGGTGTAGCCGATGGCGATCAGGCCATACACCGCGCCAAGGGTCAGGCCGTTAATCAGCTGTTGCAGGAAGAATACGTCCATAATAAGCAATCTCACCTGATGGGCGGGCCGCAAGTTCAGCACCACGCGGCCCAAAGGAGGTTAAGGAACGGATCCGCCACAGGCTCGGATCCGTTGATCTTTACATCAGAGCTGGTGATATTTGCCTTTGTCATCCCATTGGTAGACCACGTAGTCTGATACCTTCAGGTCACCTTTTTTATCCCAGGCTTTTTTCCCCATCACGGTATCCACATCGTGAGATTTCAGCCACTCGCTGGCTTTGGCACTGTCTTTACCGCCGGTGGCATTGAACGCTGCAGCGATGGCCTGGATCGAGGCGTAGGAGTACAGCGTGTAACCTTCTGGCTCAAACCCACTCTCGCGGAACTTGGCAATCACCGCCTTCCCTTCAGGGATCTGACGCGGATCGTTACCGAAGGTCATCAGCACGCCAGTGGTGTACTGTGGCCCACCGGCCGCCGTTACCAGCTCCTCGGTAACAATACAGTCGCCGGAGAAGAATTTGGCTTTTACCCCTTGCTCACGCATTTGGCGCACCAGCGGACCTGCTTCTGGGTGGCAGCCGCCGAAGTACACTACGTCTGGATTAACCGAAGCGATTTTGGTCACCAGGGCGTTAAAGTCTTTCTCACCGCGCGACAGCCCTTCATACATCACTTCCTTCACGCCACGTTTGTTCATTTCTGCCTTGGCGGCATCTGCCAACCCCTGGCCATAGGTGTCCTTATCATGGATGACGGCAATCTTCTTCGCCTTCAGGGTATCCAGCATGTAATTGGTGGCGATAACCCCTTGCTGATCGTCGCGGCCACACATGCGGAACATGTTATTCATGCCACGTTCGGTGATTTGCGGGTTGGTGGAACCGGGTGTGATAGCAATGATCCCAGCCTCGTCATAGACCTCCGAAGCGGGCATGGTGGAAGACGAGCAGAAGTGCCCCACCACCGCAGCGACGTGATCCTGATCGACCAAGCGGTTAGCTACCGAGACGGCCTGCTTAGGTTCACAAGCATCATCGCCTTGCACCAGCTTGATTTTTTCCCCTTTAATTCCCCCGGCCGCATTGATGTCTGCGGCAGCCTGCGAGGCCCCACGCCAGTATTGATCCCCATAGGTGGCATTTGGGCCGGAGAATGGCCCGGCAACGCCAATCACGATATCGGCATGTGCAGAAAAAGCCGTACTAAAACAACCAATAAGCAGAGCAGCAAGCGGGGTTTTTAGCAATCTCAATGACATTTTGCATTCCTCAGCACTGTTTTAGCGAAAGATCGTAGACCCGGCAGATTGCAGATTGCGGCCAATAACGGCGGCAGTTGCAGGATGACGGGTAAATGACATGGAGCAGTCACTTTATGTGTAGTCGGGGAAAATAATTTGCGCGAGAGCGCAACCGATTTACCCGCGTTTATCCAAGCAAAAATCTAGCCATTGTGACGGCGCATACAAAAATAGAGCCGATTTGCTGGCGCTCTCAGCCGTAAAAATGAGGAGGCTCACTGGTTTTAGCGGGCAACGAGCGATAGAAAAGAACGCGGAGAATTTGCTGGCGCACCTTGCTGGTGCAACTGGAGTGCATTTCGTATGAGCAGAAAACAAAAACGCTCCCTAAGAGAGCGTTTTTGGTACAACACCATGTATTCCCGGAACATCTGAATACGGGGTATGCGCGTTAGGCGCCAGTCACACGCTCGATCAAGGCATTGGTCAGGTCGGTGCTGATACGGTTACAGGTTTTGGCAATGCGAAACTGATAGGCGGCATCCATGATTTGATGGATTTCGGTGCTGACGTTGTCACGGATACGCATGTAAAGCTTGGCCTGCGCCACGATATCGTTCAATTCCACGCTGCGGGTTTGATACAACCGCGGGCTAACCTGTTGCAGAGCATTCAGCTCTTTCATGCAGGGATACATGATGTCATCGGTACCCACAGAAGCCATCGGCTGAGCTGGCTGTGTAACGGTAGCACTCGGCGTGACTGGGGCTGGCGCTGGAACACCGGCGGCGGTTGCAGGTTTGTTTTTCGCAGTCTGACACCCTGCCAGCAACACACACAATGCAGCTATGGCGATTGTTTTTTTCATTACTAAAAAACTCCGGGAAACAAAGGAACGGCGTGGTTTACCGCTATAAAAATGGCTTGGCGTAGCATAGAGTAATAAAGCAAGCATTGACAAGATCTGCGAGGGCCTCATTACTGCTATCAGCATAGAATGCCCGCCAGAGTAACATAGAAAAATCTTAAAAAAAATCACTTATCGCCAATTAGAACGACTTACCATTTTGATTTAAATCAACTTTTCTGGAAAAACCAAGCATCTGGCAGATGAAAAATAAAAAAACAATCTCGATCACAGTTTGGTAAAAGATAAGCAGATATTTTGGGTTTTCGCTAATGGCCCATTCAGATGGCATCAAGACCCTTCCTGATTAATTTATATTCGGTGAGTAGTGTTTTTGTGGGATCGCTTTATGACGGTGCTACTTAGCATTCTGTCATGGTCGTTAAGCTGCATGTTGAACGCGCTGATCTTTTCCTCATGGTTCCGCATTTTACGCATTGTTAACCAAAGCAAAGTGCCGAAAAACGAGCCAATATGCTCAATCTGGCAGCAAACGCACTTTTCCCTCACTTTAGTGCTTTGACAAACCCAATACGCCTCGCTATTATTCGCCTCGTTCACACGATTCCTCTGTAGTTCAGTCGGTAGAACGGCGGACTGTTAATCCGTATGTCACTGGTTCGAGTCCAGTCAGAGGAGCCATATTTAGAGAAGCCCGCTTAGGAAACTAAGCGGGCTTTTTGCTTTTCAACGGTGTCTCAGCAGTTCGCCCTATTCCCTATACTTTCACATGCTCCCGCCGTAAATGGTAATCCACCTGGTACTCGCTGGCATTTCTGAACATCACCGAGTAATTCACGAAATCGCCGCTGTCGCTGTATGACAGCGAGGTGATGCGCAAAATAGGTGTCTGTTCATCGACATTCAGCAGCTTCGCCATCTTTTTATCGGCCAGCACAGGCGTGAGGCTCTCATAATTGCCGCGCACGATAATGTGGCATTCATCTTCGATATAGCTGAATTTTGACCCCTCCAGGTGGGCAACGGACAAATTGCGATAGAGCTTCGCTGGCATATAGCTGTCTTCTACCATCAGTGGCTTGCCGTCGACCGAACGAACCCGGCGCGAGTAGTAGATCCGTTCATCAATCTTGATGCGCAGCTGGCTGGCGATAGCGGGTGGCGCGGGCATAATAGTAAACTCCAGCACGTCGCTTACCACCTCCTTACCCTGATTGCGCATCACCTCAATAAATCCGGTCAGGTTGGTGGTTTCATGATGCACATCTTTCTTCGCGACATACGTGCCGCTACCGTGGCGGCGCTCCACCAATCCCCACCCCACCAGCAGATCTATCGCTTTGCGAATGGTCATGCGGGAGACGCCAAACTCTTCTGCCAAGCGAACCTCCGCAGGCAATGGGCTGCCAATATGATAATCGGCGGAATTGAGCCGAATGCGTAGTCTGTCGGCTATGGATTTGTAGATCACTGATAGACCTCTCTGGAGTTCCGCGCTGCGCTTAAATAATCCACACCCTATAAATTAATAGGCTGTTTTTATTGAAGTTGCAAACAACCTCATCAAGTGAAAATTCCAAGCGAAATCGTCGTGTACAGTTTTATGACGAAAAGTAGACAACTTGGTGCAAACAAAAACCATGAATGCGATCACGAATCGGTGCGACGGACAAAGATAACCCCTCACGTACTCCCTACTCTGCTTCTCAGACCCGCGTTAAAGAATAAGGTCACTTCCCCTACAGGTTGTTACATGAGGATTTAACATGCTCAGTCAAATACAACGTTTTGGTGGCGCAATGTTTACCCCGGTCCTGCTATTCCCGTTTGCCGGGATTGTGGTCGGTATCGCCATTATGCTGCGTAACCCGATGTTTGTCGGCGAAGCGCTCACTGCACCCGATAACTTATTTGCGCAAATCGTCCACATTATTGAAGAAGGCGGCTGGACGGTATTTCGTAATATGCCACTGATTTTCGCCGTGGGTTTACCGATTGGCCTGGCAAAACAGGCTCAGGGCCGCGCCTGCCTGGCTGTGCTAGTCAGTTTCATGACCTGGAACTACTTCATTAACGCAATGGGAATGACCTGGGGCCAGTACTTTGGCGTTGATTTTAACGTCGACCCGGTGGCGGGAACCGGGCTCACGATGATTGCCGGCATCAAAACGCTCGATACCAGTATTATCGGTGCGATTGTGATTTCCGGATTGGTCACCGCTATCCATAACCGCTATTTCGATAAACAACTTCCCGTTTTCCTCGGTATTTTCCAAGGCAGCTCATTCGTGGTCATTGTTGCCTTCTTCGTCATGATCCCTTGCGCGTGGCTAACCCTGTTCGGCTGGCCAAAAGTACAGATGGGGATTGAATCACTGCAGGAATTCCTGCGCAGCGCTGGCTCGCTCGGCGTGTGGGTTTACACCTTCCTTGAGCGCATCCTGATCCCGACAGGGCTTCATCACTTCATCTACGGCCCATTTGTCTATGGTCCGGCAGTCGTGGAAGGAGGCATTCAGGTTTACTGGGCGCAGCATTTGCAGGAGTTCAGTCAGAGTACGCTGCCGCTGAAAACGCTGTTCCCAGAAGGCGGCTTTGCGCTGCACGGTAACTCGAAGGTGTTTGGCTGTCTGGGGATTGCGTTAGCGCTCTACGCCACCACGGCACCTGAAAATCGAGTGAAGGTGGCAGGCCTGCTGATCCCTGCCACGTTAACGGCGATGCTGGTCGGCATTACCGAGCCACTGGAATTTACTTTCCTGTTTATCTCGCCGGTACTGTTTGTCGTCCACGCATTTCTGGCCGCGACCATGGCGACGGTCATGTATATGTGCGGGGTAGTAGGCAACATGGGCGGCGGTCTGCTTGACCAGTTCCTGCCGCAAAACTGGATCCCGATGTTCCACAACCATGCGTCAATGATGTTCATCCAGATTGGCATCGGCCTCGTCTTCACTGGCCTCTACTTCGTGGTGTTCCGCTTGCTGATCCTGCGCTTCAACCTGAAAACACCGGGCCGGGAAGAGGCCGAAATCAAGCTCTACAGCAAGGCGGATTATCAAGCATCCCGCCAGCAAACAACAGCTGCGGCAGCGAAAGAAACCAAACAAGGCCAGGCTGCCGGTTTTCTCGAAGCACTTGGCGGAGCAAGCAACATCCTGAGCGTTAACAACTGTGCGACCCGCCTGCGTATTGCCCTGGTGGATATGTCGCTGACGCAAAGCGACGACATTTTTAAAGCGCTGGGTGCCCACGGTGTGGTGCGACGCGGCAACGGTATACAGGTAATTGTGGGGCTGAACGTCCCGCAGGTCCGCGACCAGATCGAAAACCTGATGAAAGACGCTTCTTCGAGCGAACTTAAATCCATGACGGAGGCAGTATCATGAATAAATTCTCTGTAGTTGTAGCTGGCGGTGGTAGCACCTTCACTCCAGGTATCGTACTGATGTTACTGGCAAACCAGCACCGTTTCCCGCTGCGCGCCTTGAAATTCTATGATAACGATGGTGCGCGCCAGGAAACCATTGCCGAGGCGTGCAAAATCATCCTGAAAGAACAGGCACCAGACATTGAATTCAGCTACACCACGGACCCCAAAGAGGCATTTACCGATGTGGATTTCGTGATGGCACACATCCGCGTGGGCAAATACCCGATGCGTGAAAAAGACGAAAAAATCCCTCTGCGCCACGGCGTGCTTGGCCAGGAAACCTGCGGTCCAGGTGGAATTGCTTACGGCATGCGCTCCATCGGTGGCGTGCTGGAAATTGCCGACTACATGGAACAATACTCGCCAAACGCCTGGATGCTGAACTATTCCAACCCGGCGGCGATTGTGGCAGAAGCAACCCGTCGTCTGCGCCCTACGGCGAAAATCCTCAATATCTGCGATATGCCCATCGGCATTGAAAGCCGTATGGCGCAAATTGCTGGCCTGAAAGACCGCAAAGAGATGCGCGTGCGTTACTACGGGCTGAACCACTTCGGCTGGTGGACGTCTATTGAGGATCTACAGGGCAACGACTTGATGCCTAAAATCCGTGAATACGTGGCTAAATTTGGCTACGTTCCGCCATCAGATGAACATGGTACGGAGGCTAGCTGGAATGACACCTTCGCCAAAGCGAAAGATGTCTGGGCGTTGGATCCAGAAACCTTCCCCAATACTTACCTGAAATACTATCTGTTCCCAGACTACGTAGTAGAGCATTCCAACCCAGAGCGTACCCGCGCTAACGAGGTCATGGATCACCGCGAGAAGCACGTTTTCGGCTCCTGCAATGCCATTATCCAGGCGGGTAAATCCTCGGCAGGCGAGTTGGAAATCGATGAGCATGCCTCCTACATCGTCGATCTGGCAACCGCCATCGCCTTCAACACCCAGGAGCGCATGCTGTTGATTGTGCCAAACAACGGCGCTATTAATAACTTCGATCCGGAAGCCATGGTCGAGATCCCCTGCCTGGTTGGCAAAAGTGGCCCGCAACCGCTGGTGGTTGGCAATATTCCGCAATTCCAGAAAGGGCTGATGAGCCAGCAGGTGGCGGTAGAAAAACTGGTGGTCGATGCCTGGGAACAGCGTTCTTATCAGAAACTGTGGCAAGCCATTACGCTATCCAAAACCGTGCCGAGCGCATCGGTTGCCAAAGCAATACTTGATGACTTGATTGAGGCGAACAAGGACTACTGGCCTGAGTTGAAGTAAGTAAGGATAGCGTTGCCAACGAGAACCACTTTCCCCTCCCCAAAGGGGGGATAGTTTGATTTCATTGCTCATGGTGATGTATTAAGTCATAGAAGCCCGGATGGTCCGGGCTTCCCATAAAGCAAAATCTGCAGCACAAAGCGTTTTACCAACGTAACACGTTGCCTGCATAGTCAATAAAGTGGTGCCCTCCTTTGCCGCGCCAAGCCAGAACCTGGCTCACAATCCCAGAGCAGCTTTGTTCGACAGTCAGCGTGGCATTGGTTCCGCCCATATCCGTTTGTACCCAGCCCGGATGCACCGACAGTAAAGTCACCTCCTGCAGGGCAGCGGTATCACGCAATCCGCGCGTTAACATATTCAGAGCAGCCTTGCTGGCGGCGTACAGCGGATAGGTCGCCGCTTCGTTCTCATTTAGACTGCCCAACTCCGATGTCATCAACGCCATCACGCCGGTTTGCGGTTTCACCAGCGGTATTAACGCTGCCGCACAGCGAACCGGGGAAAAGGTATTGGTCATAAACAGTTCAACGATCTCATCATCATTCGCCTGGGTAACGTCCTGATGGGCTGGCCCGTAAACACCCGCGTTGATAAAGATAAGATCGAATTGTTGTGACAGCAGCCGTTCTTTCAGGGCAATCCTTTCATCATGATGATTGATATCTAATTTCAGCCATTGCGTGTCAGCCGGGCTATCGGCAGGGACCGCGCCGCGACAGGTTGCAACTACCTGCCAGCCCTGCATGGATAGCTGTCTGACAATGCCTAAACCTATTCCGCGTGATGCACCGATGATCAGTGCCGAGAATGGAGATGTCATGCTTTTCTTCCTTATGCTGATAGCGGTAGGTTTCCCGCTCCTGAATGACTCTGGATCCACATGGGTCATTTTACCAGCGGTGACTGATCCTCGCTCTAAAGGGCGCAGCTTCCCAGTTCTCGCCATGCAATGCATCAGACAACCGAAACACTGGTGTAACACATTTTGGCAAGATAACAAAAATCTGATTCAGGCTATTTTCGCTGTATGCAAGCATTCCTATGCTGATACCTTTATTTATAAAATTTGACATCATCATAAATATTTTATCAGTTGCATGACCATCAACTTATTACTGGTGCTTGGTAATAAATCCAAATAACTCGCCAACATAAATAAATGGAAGATGCTCTGGTGGCATTAATCGACGATATTCTATTTTCGCTGATTAAAAAGAACAAGCTCAACGTATCGCCTTCACCTTTATCATACTGTTAGACAGTATGATAAAGGTGAACTGACCGACGCAGACCACGGTAAATACTCAGCGGCACCGTTCGTTTGGGCAACGGACTGAATAGATGCCAGGATAACTTTTTTCACGCTAGGATTTAACGACCTCTATCCCATCGAGTGAGAGAATATCGATATCAACCATCAGAATATCCGGCTGATAGCGTTCAACCAAGGATAGGGCTTCTATCCCCCCCCAGTTTCGGCAATCACAGCATGTTCTTCTTTTTCAACTATGAAGCGAATTGCCAGCCGCACAATAGAATGACTATCAACGATGATAACGTTAGCCATAGATATACCTGGGCCATTATCCGTAACGAGTCCGTTATAATATAACTATTTTCACACGGCAACCCCCCTATTTAATTTAAAAAGACACAACCGCCATGTCAGCCGTGGCCTACAATCTCCTGATGACTATTCTTATTTTAAATAAACCCAACATTAACTATCATAATATTTAACCAGACGGAATGCCGCAGCATAAATTCAGGTATAAAGTAAAGCATTTTAAATAATGCGTACTGAGATTTACCATTCAATGGTTAAAGGAGTGGGCAGTGATCGACGGTACAACCTCATTAGAGTCCAGGCAAAAAAAAGAACCTAAAACTCTTTTAGTTATCGCGCATTGCGCTTATACCATTGCTGGAATCAAAGCCCTATGCGCTGACTACCCTCATTGGCAGGTCAATTACATAACACCTAATCAACTTGAACTAAAGGAAGTGCTACTCAAGCATCCCGTTGACTTATTGATCATGGAGCTAGGGAACAGGGGCAAGGGAATGTCCACCCTGTTCTCATTACCCTATGGCTATCAACAAAAAACCATTCTACTGGCGAGTTACTCGTCTCGTAAGTTGCAAGATCTTGCCCGTTTGGCCGGTGTGAATACGATAGTCGATAAATTTACCTCGTTGTATTTACTAAAGCTCGCCCTTCATAGTGCAGTATACGCCTTGCAAGAAAACTCTTTTTCCCCTACGCGTTATCTTGAGCAGAAAAAATTGGATCACGTGGTGTTACGTGCGCTACTGAGCGGGGTTCATCCCAAAAGAATAGCTGCTGCCATGGGGATTTCCACGTCTGCGGTCAGTCGATATAAAATGATTGCATTGCGCAAAATGGGGATGAAAAATTTGAATGAAGTCATGACAGGCAATTATTAAAACTTATTTAGAATTCAATGTCTCAATTAACACACCGAGTTTCCTTACCAGGAGAGTTAATATTTTGTTTTACCTCATCTTCAGCGCACTATTGTTTACAATCAGCATTTATAGTTTTTATAAACATTTTTCCTTATCACGAAAAAGATCATTATTCGCTAGAAAATAAAAACCGCCTATAAAAATACCATCATCGCAGTCCTGTACGTAATGGCCCCTATCACTGTACAACAGGGCAAGGGCCTATTTTTTGATGATTCCATTTCGGTTTGGATGCAAAGGGGCAGGTCACATTGCCATACAACCCTAATTAAATAACTCTATCCATTAAGCACCGGTGCAGTATCTGGCAAAACTCACACTACGAGACAATTCGTTAGCAAAAGTGAAGTAGGATTGATAGCAAAAAAAACTCTGCAACGCCCCAAGGAAGGAATCGCAGAGTAAAGTCACAACAAGCATCAGGAGATACTCTCCATGGAAAATAGAATAATATAGCCACCTTGAGCATAACATAAGACAGCCCACCCAATGCCTGTAGGGCAAGGATTACAGACGCAGAGATAACAGGCCGCACTCCGCGAATACCCGCAACCCCAAAGGACCGACCTAGCGGTCACAGAGAGTGGGAATATACCAACAACATGATGTGAGTGCCCCTCAGACAACAATAGATTTGATGGCTCAGAGAGTAGGGATGTTTCAAGGGCAGACTGACTGATAGGCTCGAGGTATGATTTTGTCTTTACTTGACTAAAAATTTCTGAAAAGGCAGCACATCTGTGATCTTATTAACACCTAATTTTCGGCAGGCATTTTTTCTGTGAGTATAGACCGACTTGGCTTCAATGCCGCAGGCCGCGGATAATTCCTGCGCTGAAATGCCTTTCAGCGATTCACGGAACACGTACTCCTCTCTGCTCGTCAGCTTTCTGTCCTTCTTTTTAGCCATGACCTCTCGTGGCTTGCCACTTAGGATGTTAACTATCGCCATGCGAAACCTCTCTAATGACGTCCCGATATGTAAGGTGTAGAAGTAAGTACTAAAAGGATATAAAGAAACGTTATCATGCGGAGTGCTATGTAAGAAAATCACGTCCAGATTATCATATACGGTGTTGAGCAATACGGTGCTGGGGATGGTAGTATCAATTAACAGGATGTTTCTGGTTCTAGCGATACTCAGCGCCTGCTGATTATACATATCAAGCGACATCGGTTTAATACCCAGAGGATAGAGTAATTCCTCTACCCCTTTTTGCAGGTAAATATTATCGGAACAAATGTAGATCATCTTAATCCCCTCTGGTAATGGAGTAGTCTTCGGATCAGTGCAGTCAACCCACAGATTGCATAAGACATTTAACCCGTTTAGGTACAGTGTTTTTCCATCTCCGCCCGTTAATGATAAGGAAAGTGAATATTATTAACATAAGAATATTCATCACTAACTTGTAGGTAATGGACTACATACCGATATTGGTAACTCGCATTCAACGGTGATGAAAACTCACCACCGCTAAACGCCAGAGTCTGAAGGAACAGGATTACCTGACAACGCCTGTAATACTGTGGCAGGAAGGTTACAGGTTCATGCTCAGCGATTGTCAGCATCAGCCCAGGAGATACTTTTAAGGCACCCCTATAACCAGCACGCCGGAGCCGCTGCTGGCACCGGTTACGGGGACTGAACCGGGTTTTCTGACCAGAGAGAAGGTCACATCATCCCCGCCAGTGCTGTTGGTCAAAGAAGTGGTAAACGAGGAACCTAATGGCACGACTTCCCCGCCCCTTTCCATCACGACGCCTAAATTTGCATTGCTCATCGCCAATACCTGGGAATTAAACCCGGCAGCAGTGCCACGTAAGCTCACCGTGATCGGCAAAGTTAAGCCAGATGCTGGGCAGCTATAACTAAGGCGTTTGGTCACGCGGTTTTTCTGGCCCGGGATGGATTCATCCACCTCTCTGCCAGCAACCGTGCCAAAGTTAACATCCAGCAGTTGCCCTGCATTAATTTTGCAATTGGATGGATCAAGGATGAAACTGTTGTTCGCAATTAGTCTTAGGGTGTAACTATTAGTCTCGTTATTAAAATTATTACTTTGGAAAATACGCATGTCGGCGAGGGTATCCCCTGGGGAAATATGTATTGGCTCTTCAGGATTAGTGCTTAAATTGATATAAGGATATATATTAAATCTCACAGGCACACCTGAACTTGGCAACGACGCGATAAATATATTTCCGGCGATCGGTGCTGAATACGCGGTTCCTCTTATAACAAGCCCCCCAGATTGCCCCCTAAGCTTACCAAGAAAACTCACTCCAGGAGAAGTTGCATAGTGGTAATCTTCCTCACCAGGCTTCGGATTCCCCGCATTGCTAAACATACAATCTAATGCGAAACCACTTAATTCCAACCTATTTAGAGGGTAAGAAGGTGTTATTGTTACTCTTGTACTCGTTGTTCCCGATACACCAAACCAAGAACCATTATTTACGCGACATGCTGCCGCATATCCTTCGAAAGAAAGGAACAGCAACGCCATACTGATGAGAACTTTTCTCACATCAACCTCGATATTTTATGCAGTGCAACTTCCCTAGATGTATTGAGAACGTCTACACTACTTAAAAATTTATCAGTTATAATCCAAATTAAACGTCGTCACCGCGCTAAATAGGCCACGGGTGATGGTGTGGTTAGCCAGAGCTTCCGGCTCGCCGCGCAGATATCCCTTGATGGTAATGACGTTTGAGCCATCAACCAATGGGTAGGTTTTTCCTGTCGTATCATTCAGCGGGATCAGTTGCCCTTCATTGGTTTCTATACCGATGGCGATCCCAGCAGCAACGCTGCTGTCATCTACCGCTAAATAACCCGGCAATTGACTGCTTTCCCTACCGCTAAAACTCAAGGTGACCATATTACCAATTCCAGTATCGCAGTTAATCAGGTTAAAGCGAATTGCTCGGGGCGGTGTACTGGTATTAAGATATAAGTATCGGTCGGCTACCATCCCCAGTTCGAGAGTCTGATTTTCATCCCCGGGTTGAATATCGCAGGCTTCATACACCAACGCACCGTGTAACCGCATATTATCCGCTGCCCCGGCGGAAAAAGACGTCGCCATTCCGCCACCCAGTAGCAGATAACCGCTAAGCAGCCAGATGCCTACAGGCCATTTCAACATTATCGTTTCTCCTATTGATAATCTGCAAACAACGTGGCTGTTGCTTCAAAGGCACCGTCAGTCAGCTCCCTTGCAGGGTCTTTTACCGGTACGACCTGCAAAACCGGCGGAGTTGCACTTTCGATCTCAACCCGGGTATTCATGGTAAAGGGCTCGCCATTACGCAACATACGAATACCCAATGCAGGCTTATTGGTTTGTACCGCCGCATTATCAAAAGCCGTTGCAGACCCTTTAAAGGTCAATCCCAGCGCCCAACCGGGCACGCCTGGTTCACAATTAATGGTATAATTGACTTGCTGTATATAATTGCTGCCGTCGACCTTTTTAATCGCTACTTTCTCGCCAAAATCTACGTCAATCAGATTACCGTTGTTAATAGTGCAAGGTGGTGGAGCCTGTAACGTACCTTTGAAATTAACGTCCACGGCCTGTACCGGCGAAATCAGGCTAACCCCAATCAACAACATCAGGGTATTGCCAATAAAAATATTCATTACCCTATCCTCACTGATAAAGCACCGTCATCGTAGCGACACCCGTGAATGCTCCCGGTGACAAGGTCGCTCCTGGTCGTTTGACCAGTACCGCCTTGATCTCTGGTGCCGCTGGCCAGGTGAAGTTCAACCAGCTGTTGATCGGCAGCACGACATCCCCCTGCAACAGCTTAATCCCCAAGTTGCTGTTGCTGGTCGCCAAGGCCGAATCAAAGCCAGCCGCCTGACCGGTAAACTGCATCTTTAGTGCATTCGATGAAGGTTGCGGTTCGCAGGTCAGATTGTAGGGAACCTGCTGTTTATAATTCTCACCATTCACCCGGGTGATCAGCACTTCACTACCAAAATCCACGCTAACATCGTTACCGTTATTAATTTTGCAGGGCGGAGGGTCTATCACCGTAACTGAGAAATTGACAGTGGTGTTTGCCAACGCCACTGTTGGCAAGAGAAGCACCCCGGTCAACCAAGGCAGAAGCCCTCCACTCACATATTCAACAGCCCTACGCCGCTTTAGGAAATTTATGATGCGCATACGGCACTCCCTAGTCATAACTCAACCTAAAATCCACGTTAGCGGTGTAAGAACCTGCCTGCAACGGCGCGGCGGTACGAACCGGGGTCAGCCAGTAATTCAGTACGTTATGACCCGGGGTCAGCAGTGTCGGCTTATTACGCTGTCCAAGTGGTATCGTATGCTGGTCGTTATCGCTCAGACGTAGCGCCAGCCCCTGTGCTCCTTTGACCCCAATCATCTCCTTGTTATAGATATCCTGGGGGGCGATAAAAGTGATCGACATTGAAGGCTGGTCTGTTGACCACACCACGTTCCCTTGGCGCTTATCCAGGTTGTACGACGAGGATCGCAGGCAGTCTCGCAGAATTAAATTCACTTCCACCGGGGTACCTTCAGCCCCCACCTCCTGCAGACGACCGGTACCGGTTTCGCCCATTTCCACGACCTGATTAGCCGAGGTCATATCCAACCGACAGGCACTCTCGGTCAGCGCACCATACACATGCAAGACGCCCTCATTCCCTTCAACAAACATCTCACTGGTCGACAAGTTACGCTCAACGCTGTTACTCCCGGCATCAGCGATTGCCGTGCCACTCAGCGCCAGCAGGCTGGTCATCAGGAGGGGCAATGAGGATAAACGCATGCCCCAACCCTTGCCGGGTTGATGTTGGCTAGATTTCCCGGAAATTACTCGCATTTTCTGTTGCATTTCTGCCTCCTGGCCGCGCGTGACTGTGACTCCTGACGGACATCATCCGTTTCGACGAACAACGCGCGCCGTTATGTTTATTTTTTGCTGTTATCAGGTTCGACCTGACAGGTGCTTCCACTGCATTTGAAGTTCAGCGCCGGACGACCACCATAGTCATTGACATAGGTCAATATCGGTCTGTCTCCCAATGCGCTAGCGCTGATATTCAGTTCGCCGCTGGACAGCGGAGCAACCATCAGCGGTTCAAAACCACTGACGGTCGCCCCTTTCGTCTTGCTGGCATCGACCAGCGTAACGTAATAAGGCGTCGGGTTATTCACCTGGTAGCGGTCCCCCTGGCGGGTCAGGGTTAGCTTTTCCTGCCACGGGTTATCCATATCTTGCCGGCTTGGCACAATAGCGGCCGGGCGATAAAACAGCTTGATACGCGTTTGCAGCGCAATCTGCAGACTGTTAGGTTTATCGCTCTTCGGCGGGATCTCACGCAAGTTGAAGTAGTACAGTGTCTCTCTATCACGGGCCAGCAAGTTTGCTGCCGGAAGCACCTGAACTTTTATCTGACTTTTCTCACCCGCTTCAACCCGCTGTACCGGCGGTAATACCACCAGCGGAGAGGTGATTTTGTTGCCCTGCGCATCCTCAATCCAGCTCTGCGCCAGATAGGGCAGCTGTTTATTTTGATTGCTGATGTTCAAGCTGACGGCCTTGTCAGTTTCGTTGACAATCACCCGTGTCCGGTCAAGGGCGATGGCAGCCCAGGAGGACGAAGCTATCAGGCTACAACCCACTCCCAGGATGAAGGCAATACGTGAATTCAGTTTCATTGTGTTCATTTACCTGTTTCTATTGAATTTCGTGAAATTTTGACGGCATTAACGCTCGAGGCAGCCTGAATGGATGGGGCTGAACCCGAAAGTGGTATACACGGCAGTAATAGCGCGGACTGTGCTGCCGTCGACAATGCAGGTGGTAACACCACCGAACACTGCTCAGCACCGTTCCAGCGGACGGTCATACGTTCAGCGGCATTAATACCACTGAGATAAACGCTGCCTTCATCATTAACAATGCCGGTTTCCTGCTTCTTACCGTTAAGGACGGTCGCACCGAACGGTGGATAACTACCGTCCGCCATGCGAATCACCGCCATGGCTTTTTCACCCGCAATGACCTCGAATTGACGATAACCAATAGCCCCTTCTGTCAACGTTGCTTGCACCACCGAACGTTTGGCTTCCGCATTATCAGCCAGTTGATTGAGGTCAATGCTGGCGCTGCTCCGGTAATAACTACTGATATCTGCGACAACAACCTTGCCAAAGGCATTACTGTTGATGGCTGAACCATAGCCTCTGACCGGGATGCCAGCGACTCCACCGGTATCCAGCAGCAGGCGAGTGCCGCCTTGGGAATTACTGCGGTGCAGCGCTCCCCCTTCAGCTGTTAACGTGGCCCCTCCTGTCATACCCAGACCCACCGCAGAGTAACGCCCATTCTGGTAGCTGGCATTAGCGTTAATCTGTGCAATATCACCATCATGGGTGTAGAAGGCACTCCCCTCGGCCCCATGGCGGGAAGCACCTGCAGTCAGGTTGTAGCTATTTCGATCGTTAATCTGGTCATAATACGAGACATTATGTGACGTATTATTCCCGCTAATAGTACTGTTATAACTGACGGTAGAGGTGTCGCCCCACGGGATTGAAAACGACAGATACATACCATCATCATTGGTACCATTATATTCACTGCGAAACGCCGTGATTGACCCATTGATATTTTTGAAACGACCAATATCAAAGTAGCGTGACAACATCAGATTATAGTTATCGCTTTCAGAACGGTTCCAGTAGGTCTGATGGTAATAGTTCAAATACACTGACAACCCGATTTCGGTGAATTGCTTGTTCAGTGAAACCGTGTACATCTCTTTATTGTTTGCGGATTCAAATTCGTTACCCTGACGAGCCTCAAGGTATTCCGCCATGCTCATAAAGGTTTTTTCCGAGAAACGATAACCCGCAAACGTCACCTGACTGTCATACTCTTCAAAGCGTTTGGAATAGTTTACCTTGTAGGATTTACCACTCTGGGTACCCTGATCCGGCAATGTCGCCCGCGATTGTGTCACGTCAAACGAGATGGCCCCCAGGGCCAGTAAATCACGCCCAATCCCCAGCGACATGGCGTTATAGTCACCCCCCAGCAGGCCACCACCATATAACGACCAGCCGTTACTGATACCCCAGGAGAATTCCCCGCTACCAAAACCTGCCCCTTCCATATCGTGATTGATATTGGAGGCTCGGCCTGCCGCCATCTTAAAGCGCACCTGGCCCGGTCGCGTCAGATAAGGGATACTGGCGGTATTAACCTGGAAGGTCTGAACGCTGCCATCTTGTTCTTCAACCCTGATATCAAGTAGGCCGGAGACCGCATTGTTCAGATCCTGAATACGGAATGGCCCCGCAGCAACCTGGGTTTGGTACAACACGCGTCCTTGTTGACTGACGGTAACCCTGGCGTTGGTTTTCGCCACCCCTGATACTTCCGGCGCGTAGCCGCGCAAGTTCGGAGGCAGCATATTGTCATCAGAGTTCAGACTGGCCCCGGTAAAGCGGAAACTGTCAAAGATATCTGAGTTGAGATAATCTTCCCCTACCACCAGCTTGGAGCGCAGTTGCGGAATCGCACGATAGGCATAAAAACGATTCCAGTCCCACTCACGGACGCTGCTGTCGTTGTCTCCGGTTTGATGATCGGTACGGCCCTGCCAGTCGGCACGCAGGCGCCATGCCCCGATATTCGCGCCCACTGTACCGTTACCGCTCACATCATAGCCACGTACACCGCTCTCTTGCTGGTGGCTGCTTTGCGCATTGACACTGTAATCCAACAGTATTCCTGGAATACCGTCATCCCAGCGTGAAGGCGGATCCCAATCCTCTGAACTATATTCCAGATAAGCCTGTGGAATATTTAACTGAAGCGTGGATTCGCCTAAACTCCCACGCATTTCAACGCCTTTCAGCGTGCGGATATCAATACACTGGCCCTGATGCCAGGTAGTTAAATCTTTTTTCACTTCGTCTTTAATCCCCAGCAGGTCGATCAACTCTGGAGTTAAACAGGCTTCACTCTTCTTTGGATCATTATCCGGTGGATAAAATGCGATCGGCTGCTCTGGCAATTGACTTTCATTCAGAGAAATAGTCATATTATAAGTACCAGGCATAATATAGCCGCGCTGAGAAAACTGACTCAGATCGATGTTTTCCCGGTCTTTAACATCCAGCACATCCGTATTGAATTGAACGTCTTGTGCCGAAGCGTAAGATCCCATAGCCAGAAGCATGGCGGTGAAAATACGACTTAAACGAGCCCCTGGTACGAGAAAAAAAATTAAATTCGACGATGCTATGGATGAGCGCATTAATAATAATCCATTTTGAAACGTATCGTTGAGCGGTAAGCTCCGGAGCGCATAACCTCACCATTGCCAACCATATCCAGGGTATAATTCAATGTCATACTGCCGGGAATAATATCTGCAGGTAATGAGGCAATGCCTGGCATCATTACGCTTCCCTGGCTATCGAGAATACGCATATTGATACCACGCGCGTCTCCCTGCATATTAAATCGCTCCCCAGTGGCATTACCGGAGAAGGTAACCTGAAATTTTTGCCATGCCGGTTTATTGGGTTCGCCTCTCTCCAGCCGACAATCGACCAGTTTGATGGAAAAAGGCTGGGGCGGCAGTCGTCCATCTCGGCTAACCTGGCTTACCGGATGCACGCCCATATCAATGCTTTGGTCCCGACTACCCACATCAATCGCACAGGCTGCATCAATAATGGCCCCTTCCATATTGACTCGCCCCGAGCCTTCCTGCGCAGCATTTGCCGAGTTGATATTACCCAGGCTGGCAATCAGCAGGGAAGGAGCCACTAGAAAAAAGACAGAACGATTCATTCGCATTCAAACACCTTGAATATTACTTGTGCAAATGAAAGCGGAGGGTATCCCTCCGCGCTTCAGTTATTCTGGTTGCGAATCAATTACTGATAAGCGAGGGTAAAGTCAGCTACGGACTGGAATGTACCCGGCGTAATAGTGGCATCTGTACCGCCACCTTTCAGACGTGCAGAGAACTGCAGAGTATTATTTCCATCAACCAGTGTCTGAGCTGCTGAAGGTACACCTAATTTCAGGTCGCCATTATTCTGTGAAGCAATGATGATACCTGCACCAGTTGCGGTGCCATTAAGACCCAGCCACTCAGAATTATACTCAGATGCACCACCGCTGAAGGTCGTGGTGACTGATTTCAGAGTTGCAGTGTCACAGTTTTCCAGCTTGATTTTGAAGCCACGTGGTTCTGATTCACCAGTATTGCCGCCCTTAGCCAGAGCAACGTTAGAAATTTCACCTAGCCCAACAGTCTGATCAACAGATTCTGGATTAATTGAGCATGGAGCATCAATAATAGAACCCGTGAAGGTCACGGTACCACTGCCTTGGCCAGCAGCCTGAGCCACGTTGACAGCACAGAAAGTCAGAGCAGCAGCTAACATGATTTTATTCAATTTCATCCTACTTATTTCCTTTAGTGGTGTTTACAATAATTTGAACAGCTAGAGCTAGACCGCTATCAGTCGTAATATATTTACCGTACGATTGACAGTGACCAGGTTTCGTCTATTTAAAAGCTTGATACAAACCTGCACAGGTATGTTTTCAATACGAGGCAGAGAATTTCCGTTCTGTATCCGATTTAATTAAATCAAGCACGTAAACCTTATATTGGACAAGGCTGTTTCACTTTTCACAAAACCGCTCTTAGAGTAGCGATTAACTATTCCCTCGGAGCGAAAATCCAGATAGACAGCAGAGCAATGTCTACGGGATGCATATTAAAGGGCTTGCGTAGAATAAAGAATAAGACAACTTACCTACAGCCTGTAGGGCATCGCCTACAACCTCTATCGACTGTCGGTAGGTCTTCGCTAACCGTTGGCAGGGAAATCGATAGCTCTTCCCATCAGGCAGCAGAGGGATCGGGGGTACAGAAAGTGGTTTTTCTCGAGACAAACCAATGACACTAAAGATAATATCTGCTTACGACCCAGCCAAAGCCACAGGGGACTACGTCTGTAGCCGAAAGGCGACAGGGACACCAGAAAATGGTTCAACAGCAGGTTATACAACGGAGGTTGGATAATCTTCAAACCGCAATAAAGGTTTAGTCGCCGTCAGTTATGGCAGAAGTTGATGCTACTTTAACAGCGAGCACAGTTGGAATCACCAAGGTTACGATAGAACAGTAAATTATCACAGGACAGAAAGTTCGGCGAATGGGGCGTATCCCCCCTGCTCCGAACCTTCGTTCAGGCAAGGAGGAGACTTATTCAACAAAACCTTCCTGTACCACCGCTTTTTTGCTCGTTCTCTGATACAGGCACAACTCTTTGCCCGGCTTATTCTTCATAAACGCCTGCGGGTAGCGGCCAGCGATCATAAGCGCAGAGTAACCGACATTGTCGTCATAATGAATAATACCGCCAACGACCTGGGCATCCTTTAGCCCACTGGCTTTTAGGCAAGCGACACGCATCGCCTTATCAGCCTCATCCCAGGCGTGTTCGGAAGAAGCAACCGAGTTAAACGAGATGGCCGCGGCGGCAAATAGCAATAATCTGATAATAAGTCTGTCCCCACAAAATTGTCAGCGTTCTATAGTTGCATAGTATATGAGATACCTTACTGGATGGATAAGAAAAGTTCTCATCCGTATGTGGGTCTTTGCCTACATTTGAAGATACGCTGTACAGGCTGCCAGCAAAATAACCATCAATAAGTTGTAGGTATAGAACTACACATCCATGCTAAGCATCGACATCAACGGTGATCCATTTCTATGCTTAGCATTTTTATGCAAAACACAGCATGTTATTCGATCATTTTACAGCAAAGCATTAATAAAGCATCTTAACGTAATTATTTAACAGTTTGCATCACCCGGCCATATCAAAAAAAATATAATATTGAAATAAGAATAGATACCATACGCTCGTAGGATTACGCCTACAGAATATTTTAATCATTAAAAATCTTAGTGCCCAACAACAAAAAAAGAGCTAAGATTAGGCTAACAGTAATATTTACCAGGTATACCTATGAGCAAAGTTATCATTGTAGATGATCACCCTATTGTTCGCATGGCCATCCAGTTTTTGGTTGAGAAAGAAGGGCATTGCGTTGTCGCCGAAACCGGGGATGGTATCGAAGCGCTTGCCCTGGTTGACCTTCATTATCCCGATATCGTGGTCGTTGATGTCGATATCCTTACGCTGAACGGGATTGAGGTCGTCAGGGCATTACGTGAAAAAAGCTTCCCTGGCATCATTATCGTTATATCTGGCAAAAACCCAGAGTTTTACTCTCCCCGCAGCGCCCTGAGCGGTGCGGACGGATTTATCAGCAAAAAAAATAATTTACCAGAGTTAGTCACCGCCATTAAAGCCGCACAGAATGGGTACAGCTATTTTCCACTAAAGCGTTTTGAATCGCAGCATGCTCAGCAATCAATGGATGACCAGGAACGGCTAGGGACATTATCCCCACAAGAATTCCAGGTATTTCAGCACATGACCAAAGGGCTTGAAAATATCAAGATTGCCGCCCAGATGAAGATCAGTAGCAAAACTGTCAGCACCTATAAAAGTCGGTTAATGGACAAACTAGGCTGTAAAACGCAACTGGATCTGTTTGACTTTGCGCGGCGTAACAATCTGGAATGACCCAATGATCCGTATGTTAGTTCTCTTGTTGTGCAGTGGCCTGATGGCAACGAGCTATGCCGGCCAGCCCCCTGTACAAGCACTGCAAATTTTTAGCCGTGAGCAACCTGCACAACTTCATATATCACTCACCGACCAGCAATGGCGATGGCTGGGATTAAAGCGAGACCTACGCGTAGGAACCTGGGCTCCGGAGAATCCCCCCTTTGACATGGAGCCAGAATCCGGCATTTATGAGGGTATTTATGCCGACTATATCCGCATGGTTGCCCGCAACCTGGGGTTAAGGCCCCAGGTTATACGCTATGCGTCGCGCGCCGATGCCTTGCAGGCAATGATGAAAAACGAGATTGATACGGTGATGGATGATGGCGGCAGTACGCTGCTTGATGGCGACAACTATACGCAAAGCAAAAGTTTCATCGCTAACCGACCCGCCCTTGTCTCCCGCGAAAGCGTATCATCCCATGCCCACGCCAAGGATAAGCAGATAACGCTGGCCATAGCTCAAGGCTACCTTAGCGACCAGCAGGTTATCCAGCGTTTCCCCAATGCGATTATCGTCCGTTTTCCCTCCAGCCAGAGTGCATTGACATGCGTCTCGCTGCACAAATGCGACTATTTTCTGGGTAACCTGACGACAGCGAGCTTTTTGATTGAGCGTAACTACAGTAACGAACTCACCATTACTGATGTTTATCCAGATATAGCTCCAGGAGCCCGGTTTCTCTTACGTCACGACGATCAAGTGCTACAGCAATCCATTGTTGCTGTATTACAAACGATCCCTGATGCCGAACATCGTGTTATTTCCCGCCAGTGGGTGCAGCGCCAGGACATCTGGCGCTTTGAGAGCCCCCTTGGGCTGACAGAAAAAGAACAACGCTGGCTCGAAAATAACCCGACGATCAGGATCGTGGTTAACCCATTTTTTGCCCCTTTTACCCTGGTAGACAAAAATGGTGAACTGCACGGTGTCGGAGCGGATATTTTACGTCTTATTCATCTGCGCACCGGCCTTGACTTCCAGATCATCACTGCGGATTCGGTCGAAGAGATGTTTTCCGATCTGGACACTAACAAAGGGGATATCATTGCTGCCGCCAGCATTAGCCCAGAGCGGGAAAAGCTGGCCACGTTTACCCGCCCCTGGCATCAGACACCTGCGGTGTTAGTGGTAAAAAATACCGATACTGCACCAGTGACAATCAATAACAACCTGAAGCTGGCGGCAGTGCGAGGCAATGCGATTTCAGAACAGCTCTCCAAGGAATGGCCGGGTATCCAATGGGTCTATACCGATAACGAAAGCCTGGTACTGCAATTAGTGGACTCAGGTAAGGTCGATGGAGGAGTGAGCAACCAGTTGGGGGCCAACTTTATGATCGACCGGTATTTTCGTGGGAAACTTAGGATTGTTGACCGCTTAGGTGAAAATCCCACGCTGATTGGCTTTGCCGTGCGCCGGGATGAACCGGAACTGTTAAACATCCTCAATAAAGCGCTAGCGGATATTTTACCGCAAGAGATATCACTGATTATTCACCGCTGGCAGGGGGCGCCGGATATTCCAATCAATACCTGGGAACTGTACGACAAACAGTTTTACTGGGTGTTGTCCATCACCGGTGGGTTGATCCTGCTCGTTCTGATCTGGGTATACGCTCGTGACAAAGAAACCCGCCGTCGCAAACTGGTGCAGGAAGAGTTACAGGCCCAGTTGACGTTTCGCGATACGCTGCTTAATGGGTCCCCTACCCCAATTTATGTCCTGAACCGCGAGCTGTCCGTCCTCACCCACAATGAAGCATTCCAGCAATATTTCAGCCAGTTGCCTACTGGAGCATTGCGTTATTCGCTGTTTGATTTGCGCCACCCTTTGTCTGCTCTTAGAGAGGTTCTGAGCCAGGCGTTGATTCAACCTCACACTGCGGCGGTCGCCGGTGAGACGCAGGAGTTTACGATCGGTAATGGTGCCGAAGAGCGGGTGATTGCTCACTGGGCGACTCAGTATGTCGACATGCAAAGTGACGTTGTCGGGCTGATTTGCGGGTGGCAGGACATCACCGAATATAAACGCCTGCTGTTGGCCTTGTCGGTGGAGAAAGAACACGCCGAACAGGTTAGCCAGGCGAAAAGCTCATTTCTCGCCACCATGAGTCATGAAATTCGCACCCCCATCAGCGCCATCCTGGGGTTGCTGGAGCTGGAGGTCCGTAAACAGCCCGCCAATGAAGCCATTGAAGTCGCTTTCGAATCGGCCCAGACCCTGATGGGGCTGATTGGTGACGTGTTGGATATGGCAAAAATCGAAAGTGGACAGCTTGAACTTGTACCGGAATGGGTTCGGCTGAACACGGTCATCACGCCGGTTATCCGGGTGTTTGAGGAAGTCGCCCGGCAAAAAGGCCTGGAACTGAATTTCGATAGCCGGACAGAAACCGAGCTGGAAATATTTGTTGATGGCGGTCGCCTGCGACAGACTATTGCCAATTATCTAAGCAATGCGGTGAAATTTACTGAACAGGGAAGAATTGGCGTGCGGTTGCAAAGCCAACGCACTGCCCAAGATGGCCTGGTCTTGCACATCGAAATCGAAGATACCGGGGTAGGGATCAGCATTGCCGATCAGAAGCGGTTGTTTAAGCCGTTTTCTCAGCTCGCCGAAGGCCGCAAGCAAACCGGCACTGGCCTGGGTCTGGTGATCAGCAGCCAGTTGCTGGAAAAAATGCACGGCAGCATGCAGATGCGCAGTACGCCAGGACGTGGGACGCTAATCCTGATTGAGCTGCCCGTTACGGCACGGCAGACGCAGAATCCGGTGGGGTCGGCCCCTATGCTGCGCGAATTACGCGATCAACCACTCAGGGCGCTGATTGTCGACGATCATCCCGCCAACCGTATGGTGCTCAATCGCCAGTTGACCCAGTTGGGCCATCAGGTTACGGAAGCGAAAAGTGGCCAGGAAGGTTTCGATAAATGGAGAGATGAAACGCCCGATCTCATCATCACGGACTGCTCGATGCCGGGGATGGATGGTTTTATGCTGGCCCGCCAGATCCGCGCAACGGGAAGTCATGTTGCCATCTTTGGACTAACGGCCAATGCCCAGTCGGACGTGAGGGAAAGAGGTATCGCTGCGGGTATGAACGATTGTCTTTTTAAACCGTTACGGCTTTCGCAGCTGGAAACAGCGCTGCGCAATGTGGCAAAAACTGAAGTTGTCCCCAATTTGCGCGATTTAATCCATTTGCAAGAACTGACAGATCTGCTGCATCAGGATGAAGAAATGCTTTCGCGTTTACTGTTACGTACCTGCGAAGAGAATGAGGCTGACCTGGCAGAAGCCTGGCGACACAGCGCAACGAAAGATTGGCATGCACTGGCGGGATGCCTGCATAAAATGGCCGGGGGAGCACAGATCATTTTTGCCGAAGAGATCGATGAGTTCTGTAGCCAGTTGGAGAAATACTGTGAGCCTCCGGTGAATGAGGAGTGGATCAAACAGCAGCTTAAACAACTGGATAGCAAGCTTGGCACATTACACTGTTCGATTCAGATTTGGCTTAATCACTGACTCGCCCTACCTCTAGCCTGCTATAGGGATAGATGCCAGAGGCCCGCTTAGGAAACCAAGCGGGCCTCTGGCTTTTCCACTGGAGACAGGATGTTGTGATACCCCCCTATTTTCGATAGCAGTCGGTTTCCCTCTCCTGAATTACTCTGGGTCCACGTGGGTCATTTTGCCCATCACAAAGGCTAAATTAGCCGCCGAGATCAGTGCCGCAGCGTGGGCATCGGTACTCATCTGTTGGGCATAGAGCAGACCATTGGCAGCCTCGTTGGCTACGGTGATGGTCCCCACGCCGTTGCGATAAGACTCCAGCGCGGCGTCGTAGGTAATAAACGCGGTTTTTACCAGGTTCAATGCTGCCTGGTTGGCTTCTAGCGCGGATTGTAACGTATCGGCCGCCACGATAATCTCACGAACCGCAGCCTCCTGCGTCTTTTGGAAAGTCTCGTTTGCCACGGCGGCACGTGATTCGGCCTCTTTCACGCGGGCAGCTCGTATTCCACCATCGTAAAGCGGTACGGTAACGCCCAACAGAATGCTAGAGGAGGACGTTTGCTGGCCAATGGACGGCAATCCCTGAATGTCAAAACGCCCATCGCCACCCGCGACCGCGCTGGCAAGATAAACCTTAGGCAGAAAATCCGCCTCTGCCGCCTTGATACCGGCGGTAGCGGCCTGAGCAGCAGCATAAGTTGCCAATACGTCTGGCCGCTGAGAGAGCGCCAGCTTAATCATCTGCTGGGTTGGCGCACTGGCCGTCTGCGGCAAAGGTTTATCCTCGGCATAGCCCACTTTGATTTGTGATGAGGCAGAAATGCCCATGGATGCCAGCAAAGCCTGCCATGCGTCACGTTCCGTTCCCTGCGCAACAACGCGATTCAATTCAGATTGCGCGACCTGCTGGCGTGCCTGTGCAACTTCCACCGTTGTCGCAACGCCATTTTTGTTACGCGCCAAGGCAGCATCGAGGATTTTCTGGCTATTGCGCAGCGTCTCCTGCGCTATTTTTCGGCGTGACTGGGCCGCACCGTATTGGTAATAGCTGCGCGTAACCTCATAAATAATCTTTTGATGCATGCCGTTAAAGGCGACGTTGGCGGCATAGGAGGTGTGCTTGGCCGCCTGTTGCAAAGCGCTACGTTGGCCAAAATCAAAGATTAACCACTGCAACGCCAGTGCCGGCACTACCGCGCTGCCGGAGGTGTCCAGATCGTGTTGGTCGCCAATGTCATAGGGCAACGGCGTTCGCGTTCTTTGGTAGCCGCCAATCACGCTGGCTGAAATCATCGGCAAAAATGTCGCTTCAGCCATGCCTACGCCCAGCGCTGCCTGCCGCGCCTGTTGCCAGGCGATGCGGGTATCCGGGTTTTGCATCTGGGCGATGTCTATCAGCTCAGGTAACTGATAGATCTGCTGCTGGTTGATCGCAGGCGGTGCAGGAAGTTCCGCTACCGCCGGGTTGGCCGGAACAGCAAATTCATGACTGCTGATGCCGTCAGGTGTCCAGGGAGAGGAAGGGCTAGCCGGAGCCAACGCCAGTTGGTCCGTGGCACAGCCTGCTAACAGACATAATCCCACTGCCGTGCTGAAAGTTCGTATTTTGAAAGTCTGAGTGCGCGGCTTCATCCAAGAAGTTCCTCAAGTCGCCTGATGCTTTGTTGGATCTCAAGTTCAACGGCGGGTGGCAAACCGTTGTTGCTGCCTGTTGGTACTGAGGGATTAATCACTCCACCGCTCGAGGAAAGCCGGCTAAGCCGTTCCATATCGGAGAAAGACTTATCAAAGGGCAAAAACAGCGCCGGACAGAGGTTTTCCATTTCGCCAAGGATCGCTTGCAGACGCCGGTATTCTTCGGGAGAGGGGCGTAGCGATCTTGGCTCAAAAGGAACCAGCCTTAGCGCCTCCCGTGCCGTAGTCAGTTCTTCTTCAACCTCTGCCGCCTGTCTTATCGCTGCCGGGCGCTCTGTTGGCGATAACGCGGCAAGATTGCTTAATCCCGTGACCAGGCTACGGATGCGAGTGCGGACAAAATCAGCAATGGCGACGGGCCACACGTAAGTGAATATCAAATACACCACCAGATTCCCCAGCAGGATCCCGAGTACCCTATCGAGCGCAACGCCCAAATCCGTACTCGGACTAAAGCCATGTAACACGGTCAGTAAGAATGCCAGTCCGATTTGTATGCCCGCATAAGCAATCCGCTCATTGCCGCTCGATACCCAGGCACTGAGCAGCAGCGCGCCGAATACCAACGCCATTAACTGGCCGATATCACTAAGCGACGGAACAATAAAAATCAGCGAAAGCACGCCCATCAATGCGCCTATCAGGCAACCAACAATGCGTAACGTCAGCTTGTGTACTGTCTCTCCCGCCGTGCCTAACGCAGCGACATAACAGGTGATCATGGCGGTATGAATATCTTGCCAGTCCAGTGCGGTATAGACGAGATAACAGATCACGCTGGCCGCCGTGGTCTTTAAGGCAAATTGCTGATGGACGGGATTGGTAAAGGCGTCTGCGGCTAAAAATGAGGCTTTGGGCGCACTGGTGTCTACCGCATTATCTGGCGTTGCAAGTTGCACCAGCGCGTGGGTGACTTCGTCATTTTCCCCACTCTGATTAAACGCTGGGGGTTCAATCCCCCGGCCCGCGGCAATAGCCTCGGCGGCGGAACTGCACCAGTCCGCCAAATTCGGGCGAGTTAACGCCGGTTCGGTTTTATTGAGGGCTGAAATGGCCAGCAGTAACCGATAGCTGCTGTTGACAGCGGCGGTTAACCAGGCAGCCTCTGCGGCAGGCCGCAGATGGAAAATGCGCACGAGCATAGCCCGCTGTTGATGTTCGCTCTGCCCTTCCCGCAACAGCTCCTCTACTTTATACAGGCTGGGGGCATCCGGGTGGCGTAAAGCCTCACCGGCAACCGCTAAGCGCTCTGCCAGACTTGCGCGTAGCAGTTTCCAGGGTGGCCGCCCGATGAAAAGATTAAAGGCTACCAATAGCAGCATCGGGGATGCGGCCATCAGCCAGGCATACAGCACCGCGCGTACCGCTAACTCTCCATTCGGCGCGTCGCCAAGTAGCGACATGATGAAAGCGATCACCAGCGCAATAATGCTGCCTACCGGCCCGAGCTTGCTCGCCGAGCCTAGCCAGAGAAAGGCAAACGAGCTAAGCACCAGCACCGCCATGCGTAAAGGCGCAGATTCCAAGGTATAAGGCAGGATCAGCAAGATCAGCCCCACCACTATGGACACGAGCAGGGTCACCGCAATGGCCATCGCCATACTTTCGGCGGCGTCTGGTTTCATCACGAACAAAATCAGATAGCAGCTAATCGCTGATTCGGGGATACCGTACAGCATGGCCACCAGCGTCATCAGTGCGCAAAGCGCACCGACCCGCCAGGCCATCGCCAATCGGCCAGGGAAATAGGCCAAATCGCGTTTCACCTGGCGCAACATTCTGCCCAAGGGGCTGTCAGCAACCATGGTCGTCTCGTACTATTGCTACCGCGCTGGCACCAATTCGCATCAACTCCGCCGGCGGATCTTTAAGGGTTATCCGCACCGGGAAACGCTGTTCGACCCGCACCCAGTTCAGCGATTTTGGGACATAGGGCAGATTTCGTGGAATGTTAAACTGCTCCTCGGAGCTGATCCCCCAGCCAATCCCCTCCACTTTGCCCTGAATCGCACGCTGACGATCGGCCATAACATATACCGTGGCGCAATTCCCCGGTTTAATGTGCGCCAGCTCTGTTTCGCGAAAGTATGCCGAGGCGTGCCAGTGGTCGCTATTAATCAGCGTAAATACCGCCTGATCCGGCATCACAAATTCCCCCGCCGAAACATTCAGCCCCACTACCAGACCATTATGCGGCGCTCGTATCTGGGTATTTTCCAGTTCTTGTTCGGCAATGGCCAATGCGGCGCGGCGTGCGCTGAGCAGGGCCTCAGACTCCGCAGCGCTGCTGATTAATGCCTGCGAAGCGACGGTTTGCTTCAGCGCCTGTTTCAGGCTGATTTCCGCATCGTGTTTGGCTGTCTGGGCATCGTCCACCTGCTGGGCGGTGACATACCCCTTGCCCAGCAGTGGCTGAATGCGCGCCAGAGTCTGGGTGGCAAGCTTGAGGTTGGCTCGCGCCCGGTTTACCTGTTCATCGGTAATAGCCGCATTAGATTGTTCTGCGATCATCGTGCGGTGCTGAGTTTCCCAGGCAGCTTGCGCCATCTGCAGTTCCGCCCGTGCCTGCTCGACCCGCAAACGATAAATCGTGGGATCGAGGGTGAACATCACCTCACCTCGTTGGACCCTGCCGTTTTCTGTCACATTAATGGACTGAATACGCCCAGGTACGGAGCTGCTGACGTTCACCACGCTAGCACCGATGACCGTATCCTGCGACGTGGGATTTAACGTGTTTTGACGCAGCGTCAGCCACCCTGAAATAGCGGCAGCAATAACGATAACCACCCCGATGACGATCGCTATCCGACGTTTATTGCCCGGTTGTTTTAACGTGTTCATTTTTAGCGCACTTAGAATAAAAGCGATGACATAAAGGCTACGGCGAGCGCCAGGCAGGTATACACGAAGAGTCGCCACGGCAGAACTTCGTCAATTCCTGCAAAAATCAGCAGAACGCGCGCTCCTATCGCTACCACGAGGCCAATCCCAGCACAGGCTAGCCAGGCTGGGAAATAAGAGCCGAGCAAGGAAAATGCTGGCGCACCAAAGTCACGACACCCGATAAGGCTAAAGGTGCTGACCAGCAATAAGGCCAACGCTCCGTAACGCGTATGGCCTGTACGAAAAAACACAGGCCCCCGGCGTTGACGAAAAGAGTGTGCGCTTGCCATTTTATCTCCCAAAACCGCATTGCGGCGCTGTATTAAACCGCGCTGTTTACCAGCGTATTTTTATAAATTTGCCCATTTTTCATGATCATCTGAAATGCTTCCTCAGGCTGGGCCAGCAGTTGAATATCCGTTAGCGGATCGCCGTCGACAATGATCATATCGGCCAGAGCGCCTGCTTCTATCACCCCGAGCTTCTCGGGATAAGGGTTACGCGGGCCGGAAAGCGCGCAAAGTTCGGCATTCACGCTGGTAGCCATTTTAAGAATTTCAAGAGGTGTATACCAGCGGATCAGCTTGGCAAGCTGAGCTCCTTGACGTGTGGCAAGCCGGGCGTCGAACAGAGTATCGGTACCCCAGGCGGTCTTGATGTGGTGCTTTTTCGCCAGTTGGTAGGCGTTATCGGTTCCAGCGGACATCACCAGTTGCTTGGCGCGTGAAGCCGGGTTCGCCATCGGTACGGCATCTTCATCGTCCAGGAAAGGTTGCAGACACCACCACAGATTCTGTTGCGCCATGAGCTCCACGGTTTGTTCATCCACCAACTGGCCGTGTTCGATGCATTTCACGCCGCCTTTGATTGCCATGGTGACAGCGCGGGCCGTATAGGCGTGAACGGTCACGTAGGTACCCCAATTTTCCGCGGCGGTCACCGCCGCCTGGATTTCGGGCACGGACCCCTCCGTTACGTCAATACCGTCATAGAGTGAGGCTACACCGCCACCGGCCATAAATTTGATCTGGGATGCCCCCCTCATCAGCTGTTCCCTGGCGCGCAACAGCACCTGGTCGGCACCATCGGCAATGGCAGTTATCCCCACCCGCTCGATATAGCTTAAGGAGTCCGCGGGTGCGCGTGGGACTTCGCTCAGCATGCGAAAATCACCGTGGCCGCCGGTCTGGGAAATGAACGCCCCGGACGGGTAAATGCGTGGGCCAACCGTAATCTGCTCATCAATCGCACGTTTCAAACCAAACACCGGCCCGCCCATATCGCGTACCGTGGTGAAACCACGCAGCAGCGTTGCCTGTGCTTCGGCAATCGCCAGCGCCTGGATATAGTTAAAATCGGCCGTCATCGCCGTCATCATGGAAGGACGAGCCATGATGGCATGCCAGTGCGCATCAATCAGGCCGGGCATCAGTACGCCACCGTTGCCGTCTATAATCGTTGCTTCCGCTGGCGGAGGCGTATCAGCAGGTTCAATCGATTTGATTTTGTTGTCTTCAACGATAACCTGCATGCCCTCGCGCAGTTGGTCAGAAACCCCGTCAAAAATCCGTACGTTGATAAACGCTTTCAGCTGCGTAGCGCTGGCGGTTGCATTGGAATGTGTGGATTGTCCTGCGGGTATTGCTGCTGCGACCGTGGCTGTCGTTATCGGCGGCGCTTTCGCCGCCTGGCGGGTTAGCACCGTATTAATGCGTAAAAATGCCGGGCTGTGGCATAGGCATGCCTCAGAATGTTCGTGGGCAGGCAAGTCCATGGCGCTTTGCTGCATAACACATCACTCCTTATCAAATTAAACCGACTTCGCGGGTAACTGCAGGTTTTGTTTAGAGTAATTGTAGAACGTAATCCTCACAACGCTTTATTTTTCAATAATTTTATATCTTCATTAATAAAACATTATTTTGCAGTGGATAAAATCAGAATTACCTTATCAATCGAGAGTAAAGTCTCATTAATTAATTTAACGTTATCACAACCATGACGTAACAACATTTAAATTACTGGCATAAAAATCCGAGTGAGAAAACCCCAATGAATCGCCCCTTACTTTTTTGGGGGATATTGAGAAAACGATCAACAACACAATCCTCTTTATCACTGATTTTAAAAGAAAAACATTATATTTAAAATGATTTCCTGTCTTTTTCAGAAAATGTTCTAGAATTAACGCCAAGACGTAGTGGCGTTAGTAGAGCACAGGGGGCGGTTTTACGTGATCCTGCCGAGTATATTGGAATATAAAAATCAAGAGGGTTTTTATGAGTGCAAACAACCAGGAAAATAACAGCAATGTTAATGATGATGTTTACTCCTCGATAGATTTGGCCATTTCGCTACCAAAATCTGGATTTCCAGACTCAGAGCGAAATCCTCGCCATGTATTCAGTGCCATTCGCGATGAATTAATGTTGGACGGTAACTCACGGCAAAACCTGGCGACATTCTGCCAAACCTGGGTTGACGAAGAAATTCGTGACCTGATGGATCTGTCTATCGACAAAAATATGATTGATAAAGACGAGTATCCACAAACGGCCGAAATTGAAGCCCGCTGCGTGCGCATGTTGGCGGACCTGTGGAAATCACCGTCGCCGGACACCACGCTGGGCTGCTCCACCATTGGCTCGTCAGAGGCCGCTATGTTGGGGGGGTTGGCGTTAAAATGGCAATGGCGCAAAAAGCGTGTCGCACAGGGCCTAACCACCGATAAGCCCAATATGATCTGCGGGCCGGTACAAATTTGCTGGCACAAATTCGCGCGTTATTTCGACGTGGAATTGCGAGAAATTCCACTGGAGGGCGATCGTCTGATCATGAGCCCGGAAGAGGTACTGAAACGAGTCGATGAAAATACCATAGGTGTGGTACCCACCCTCGGAGTGACCTTTACCTGCCAGTACGAGCCGGTAAAAGCGGTCAGCGACGCACTCGATAAGCTGCAAAAAGACACCGGACTGGATATTCCTATTCATGTCGACGGTGCCAGCGGCGGCTTTCTCGCCCCATTCTGTGCCCCCGATCTGGAATGGGATTTCCGCCTGCCACGCGTAAAATCCATCAATACTTCAGGCCATAAATTTGGGCTGGCCCCTCTGGGAGCGGGCTGGGTAGTATGGCGTGAAGCGGCAGACCTGCCCGAAGAGCTTATTTTCAACGTCAACTATCTTGGCGGCAATATGCCTACCTTTGCGCTCAACTTCTCACGCCCTGGTGGGCAGATCATCGCTCAGTACTACAACTTCTTACGCCTTGGCCGCGAAGGCTACGCCAAAGTCCATAACGCCTGCTATGCCACGGCCCAGTATCTTGCCGACGAGATCGGTAAGCTCGGTCCGTTTGAAATCCTGTTTGATGGCGACAGTGGTAAAGGCATCCCGGCGCTGGCCTGGAAACTGAAAGAAGGCGCCAATATCGGTGGCTACACGCTGTATGACCTCGCCGATAAGTTACGCTCACGCGGCTGGCAGGTACCTGCGTACTCCATGCCAGCTAATCGGGAAGATCTGGTGATCCAGCGTATTCTAGTACGCCACGGAGTGAGTTTTGACCTGGGTAGCCTGTTGCTTGACGATCTGAAACGAGCACTTGAGCATTTCGAAAGTCATCCGGTCGTTAATCCACTTTCGGAAGATGAAGCGGCCGGTTTTAACCACGGCTGATCCGCAGTTGGCCTGTTAATGGAGTGGCATGCTCCTCGCCACTCCTGTTAACCATAAGAAATCAACTGGCAAGCATCTTCGCTTGTCCCAGGAGAATTGCCATGGCTACCTCTCAAATCATCGCTGCGCCAAAACAACTCACGCTGTTGGGCTTTTTTGCCATAACGGCATCAATGGTGATGGCGGTTTACGAATACCCAACGTTTGCAACCTCCGGTTTTTCACTGATCTTCTTCCTTATTGTTGGCGGCTTGCTGTGGTTCATCCCGGTAGGATTGTGTGCCGCAGAAATGGCGACGGTAGAAGGTTGGCAGGAGGGTGGCGTATTTACCTGGGTTTCTAAAACCCTGGGTGAGAAATGGGGGTTTGCCGCTATTTCGTTTGGCTATTTGCAAATCGCAATCGGCTTTATCCCGATGCTCTACTTCGTGCTAGGGGCGCTGTCCTATATTCTTAACTGGCCCGAACTCAATAACGATCCGATAGTCAAGACCATCGCCGCACTGATTATTTTATGGGGTCTGGCCTTGACTCAGTTTGGTGGCACCAAGAATACCGCTCGCATCGCCAAGATTGGTTTTTTTGCCGGTATCCTGCTACCAGCCGCCATTCTGGTGATCCTGGCCGTCACTTATCTGCGCTCTGGTGCTCCCATTGCGATTGAAATGAGTGCCGATACTTTCTTCCCGAACGTCACCAGCATGAGCACGCTAGTGGTGTTTGTGGCCTTCATCCTAAGCTATATGGGGGTGGAAGCCTCCGCTACCCACGTCAATGAGATGAAAAACCCGGGCCGCGATTATCCGCTCGCCATGCTGCTGTTGATGTTTGCGGCAATTTGCCTGAGTTCAGTCGGCGGGTTGTCCATTGCAGCCGTGATACCCCATGAGCAAATCAACCTCTCTGCGGGCGTGATGCAAACCTTCACGGTGCTGATCAATCATTTGGGGACGGGCTTTGAATGGGCTATCCGCGGTATCGCTGCGCTGTTGCTCCTGGGCGTGCTAGCTGAGATCGCCGCATGGATTGTCGGGCCTTCCCGCGGGATGTTAGTGACGGCACAGCAAGGGATCCTGCCTGCCCGTTTTGCCAAAATGAACAAAAACGGCGTGCCGGTGGTGCTGGTCATTTCCCAGTTACTCATCACCTCAGTGGCACTGATTGTGCTGACCAATACCGGGGGTGGCAATAACATGTCGTTCCTGATTGCGCTGGCGCTGACGGTGGTGATTTATCTTTGCAGCTATTTCCTGTTATTCCTGGCTTATATCCAGCTGATCCGCAAACAGCCGAATAACAAACGCACCTTTAATATACCGGGAGGCAATGGGGTTAAAATTGCGGTGGCGGTCATCGGATTGCTGACCTCTCTGGTCGCCTTTGTCGTCTCCTTCTTCCCTCCTTCGGGGCTACCGGGTGGAGAAGCTAACGACGTCTATGCCGGTTTACTGGTCGTTTGCTTCCTGGTGGTGCTGGTCATCCCCTTCATTATTTATGCACTACATAATAAAGCTGCCGGAGCGAAAAATATCACTCTGGTGCCAATCAACACGGATAGCGCTCAGGAAGGGCATTTCTTCATCCATCCGAAGGCACGTAGCCCGCACCACATCATTGTTGATGGTAAAAAGCTTCACTGATCGTCGATTATCAGGTGGATGTGCGGCAACGCCATCCACCTCTTTACCCCCCGGTTAACCAGCCTTCAAACGACTCAACTCAGTGAGTTTGCCAGCGCTAAAGGCGTCATAGCCAACAGCGGATGGGTTTTCATCAGCTCAAATGACCAATCCACAAAGCTTCTCACCCGAACCGACAAATGCTTGCCGGTGGGGTAGATAATATGAATGGGTCGTGGAGCAAAGTGCCACTCGGGTAACACCGGCTGCAAGAGCCCACTCTTCACATAGCTTTCCACCGCGAAGGGTGCTCCGGAGCAGATGCCCGCCCCGGCAAGGCAAGCACTCATGGCCACATCGGGATCTTCGATCAGCAAACTGCTGTTGCCTACTACCGCGATGCTCTGGCTTGCCGATTGCAGATGCCAGGTAAGCTGCTTACCGTGCTGAATGCCAAAACCCCCAACCCATCGATGATGCTGAAGATCTTCAGGCTGCCTGATAGCTCGCGTTGAGCGGAGAAAATGAGGGGAAGCATAAAGGCCCATCTGCACATCGCAAACGTGCCTGGCCACCAGCGTCGAATCTTCCAGATTACCGCCGCGGATCGCGCAATCAATGCCTTCCTCAAACAAATTACTGATGCGATCGCTGCTGGCAAGCCGCACCACGATCTCTGGAAAACGTGCCTGAAAGTCATGCAACTGAGGTGCGAGGATCCAACGCGCAATCGAGGCCAAAGCCTCTATACGGATCTTGCCGCTCGGCGTTGTCACCCCGCCGCTGAGCCCCCCCTCCAACTCATCAATTTCCGCGAGAATATGCTGGCAGCGCTCAAAATAGGCGCTACCATCCTCCGTCAGGCTCAACGCCCGGGTCGTTCGATGCAACAGGCGCACGCTCAGGACGCGCTCAAGATCGCTAATCCGCTGGGAGATCCGCGCTTTGGGAAGCCCCATGGCGATAGCCGCGCGGGTGAAACTTCCGGTTTCGACCACTTTGACAAAAGTGGCCATGGCTGCAAGTTTGTCCATTTGTTCACAAATATTGAACAGAGTTAGCTTTTATAGTCTATTTATTAATTTTTGCTGTCAAATATCATAACGATCGCGCTCTCAACCCAGCTTGGAGTTTCCACATGATGCAATGCGATCCCACCACCGGCAGTTGTCTACTGCCTGACGAGCCCTCTGATGCACAACGGCAACCCACTTCGCCCAGCGATGTAGTCATTCGCTACGTCGGCGATCCGATGTGCTCCTGGTGCTGGGGCATTTCACCCGTGGTGAAGAAACTGGCGGAGTATTGCAATCAACATGGCCTGAGTTTTGTGATGACCATGGGTGGCTTGCGCGCTGGCGGCGGCGATGCTTGGAACTCGGCATTCAAAGCCTTCTTAAGGGAGGAGTGGCGCCACATCCAGAAAACAACCGGCCAACCCTTTGGTTTCAGCCTGCTGGAAGCAGCGCAATTCAATTACGATACCGAGCTGGCCTGCCGGGCGGTCGCAACAGCTACTCTGCTGTTGGTTGAGCGGGGTTTACCTTCCTCGGCAGCGTTACCGTTTCTCGCAGCAAGCCAGTACAAATTCTATGTAGATGGGCAGGATCCTAAAACCGTGGCGTTTTATCGTGACATCTGTGACCAGGTTGGCCTGCCATTTGAAGAATTCAGCCAAACCTTTACGTCACAACAGGCCAGAGAGGCGGTTAGCCAGGACTTTGCGTTATGTCGCCAATGGGGCGTTCGCTCCTTCCCCACCCTGTTGCTGGAACGTCAAGGTGAGATATCGCTGCTATCTTCGGGTTACGTTGACACCGAGACATTGCTTAACCGTCTCAACGCACAGTTACCCCCTGTTGCAGAGCACACCACGGAATAACCCTGTTTCTTATACAACCACCCGTCACGAAAAGGATCACGACATGAGTGTCATTTTACAGATTGATTTTAGTTTCCCAGCCGACCAGCTTGGTGCAACCCTGTCCAAAAATGCGCAATCGCTGGCCGAAAGCATCAATCAAGAGCCGGGTTTCATCTCCAAGATATGGACTGAGAATGAGCATACTGGCGAGGCGGGTGGAATATACTTTTTCGAAAACCGAGCGTTTGCCGAAAAATATGCCGAACACCACGTCAAACGGGCTGAGGCGATGGGGGCCAAAAATCTTCATCTGAAAATATTTGACATCAACCTTCCCCTGACCAAAATCAACCATGGCCAATATGAGTGATTATTGTCCTAAAAATTGAAGCACAAGGTGCCACGTCAAAGGGAAGCCAATTTATTCGATAAAATTAATGTAATCATGACATTAACGTAATAACTGTATGTGAGCGCCCGCGACTTAACAAGTCGGTCAATTGATTTTTCACCAACAATTGCCACGAAAACGACAGCTTGAAGCGAAAAAAATCATTTGTTTTCGCTATTATTAGTCTTTCTCTGGCCAACTCTAAATACCAACACCAAACCCAATAGGATTGCGGCCATACCTAGCAAACTGAGTGCCGGTAATACGTTGCCTAAGAACAGATAATCCATGACAGCCGTAACAACAGGAACCAAATAGAAAAGGCTGGTCACGTTGACCATATTTCCACTGCGGATCAGTCGATACAACAAAAACTGTGCTCCAACGGAGATAACCAAACCCAGCCATAACAGTGGCAATAGGAACCCCACTCCCCAGTCGACCTCAAAGGGTTTAAATGGCACAAAGCAAAGGCAGAATACCAAGCTGACAAGATACTGAAGAGGCATCACTTCCTGGGGTGACTGCTGCACTGTTTTTTGTAATAGCGCCCCTGTCGTCATGCTGACTAGTGCCAACAGGGCAAAAGCCAATCCCAGGACCGACATCCTAGCAAAGCTTAGCCCTTCAAATACCACCAGAGTCAAGCCACACAGAGCCAATACCAAACCGCCTAGACGAGCTAACGAGAAATTCCGCTCGGTAAGCACCAATGTAAGGATGGGTTGTGCGCCTAGGATAGTGGCAAGTACGCCAGGGGTGACCCCATGCTCGAGAGCCAGAAAGTAGCAAATCGAATAACCGCCAATAAGCAACACTCCTGTCAGTGCTACTTTCCCACGAGTGCCCGACTTCGGCAGCAATCCTCCGCTAAAGCTGGCGATGACGACGAGCAGTGACAGCGCGAGAATAAAGCGCAAGGTAAGGATGGCGAACGCTGAGCTGTGGTCAAGCCCCCAGCGTGAGAAAATTGCTCCGCTGCCCCAAAGCAGAACAAAAAGCATGGTTGTGCCGTACGAGGCCCAGGCATTCTTGGTTAGCATCATATAATCTGCCTATATTGTTGTCTTTTCAGGTCCACCAGACAACCTCCCCCGTAGGTAATTGCCCCATAAAACAAGTAATCAACAGGCGTTGCCGTGCAGAAATACCGCTACCACCAAGTACAGCATGAACGAGATTACCATTTAGCAGTACGAGGTCACCTGCTTCCAAATCAATAGTTAGATGAGCATGTTCGTGCAAAAGCTCTACTGGATAAGGAAAACCACTATATTCAAGTCCTAGCTTTATTCGGGAATCATTATCTGGGGCGATATTCCAAACTTTGAGTTGGCCACCTTCACTTGGCATATCTGCGTAGAAGTTCATAGCCATTACATGCTCAACCCCCTGAATCTCAAAGCCATGTTGTGAAGGATCGCTCAATTGGGCCAAATCGTCATGCGGTAGTAGCAAATAATCTCCAGTATTGTTCCAGTAAACAGCCTTAGCATCCCCCGCAGGTCGTCCATCGTGGATTGCTGCTCGAACATTCATAGATTCCTTACGGAATCCTTCCCTCACTCGAGCAAGCGGATCCACACTGCCCTCGTAAATCGCATCTACCGGTTTCTTAAAGAAAGCGACTTGATCCAGATACTCTTGAGTCGTCTTTTCAATATGTGATGCGCCGACAAAGTATCCCTCAATCCCACCCTCACCTTCTCCATACCGTGGCGTGCGCGCTTTAGAACACCAAAAATTCTTTACTATTTGCGTCCTCTCTTCCACAGATAGAAACTGGCGTACTCGATACGCAGCCAACTGTCCGGATAGCACCTGATTAGCCCAAGTGAGATCCAAACGCTCAACAGATCCCTGAACCATGAAATTGCTATCAAATAGCCTTTCCCCCGTAATTGTCTCTCTATTCAAAGACATGATGACCTCCTTAATCGCCTTGGCGAAGATGACCCGTGTTCACTTTTTTGTGCAGCATCGTCCGCTGTCGATGCAAGAAACCCAAAATTGCAGGAACCGGGCTGATGACACGCTGATGCTCTGAGAGTTGCTTAGCATATTTCTGACGCGTTAAGGGTAAATATAGCCAGTGCGCTGTTGGCACAAGGTGATGCTCCTGATGATAACCATCGTTGAACGCGATAAAATTGTAAAACCGACCGTAATGACTTACCGAGTTGGCAAATGGGTCATCGGGATTTGCACCAAAATGTTCGTAGTAGTTCTGGATATTAACCAGCGCGAAAGACAGATAGAGTGCAGGAAAATAGCACAAGAGCACCCAATCCCATGCCACACATAACAATAGGAATAGCGCTAAGCACTGCACCACTCGATCCCAGCGTAATTGCGCTATCTCACGCGATCTTGCTGATGGCGAGCGCGAATAGAAGAGGTCCATCTCAACGACACCCGCATGACTCCTCCAAAAGCAAACTGATTTGACCATTGCAACTAAACTGCTGAAAAAAGTGTAGAACGCTCCCCGAAATGCGTAATGTATTAGGCCCACGTGTTCACCGTTTACGCCATCGACGAACGTAGAAGAAGTATCTTGAGGCGGATGCCCGTTTTTACCACGATCATTATTGTATCGATGATGATTCCGTACATGCGTCAAATGGTAAGCTTGGACGGATTGCCCAATATTTATGGAGTTAAACATAGATACTGCGGCATTTAATTTTGATGAAACAAACCAAGGGGTATGCGTAAAAAAATGTGAAATAATTATAATGTTATAAGTCGTCATAACCACAAGCAGCAGTACGTTAAAACCCCAAGCACTCCAAGAAAAAAAAGACCATCGCGAGGCTAGCCAGAACGTTAGCACCAATTGTGCCAGACTCAGGATAAACATCAGAATATCCCATTGAGAATATTTCCACAGTTTCATCGCTGGCCCTCCTACTATAGATAGGATTGGAGGTTGCCACGCCGGCGAACATCCAATGTTGCGCAATGAAAAGAACCACCGAAACTATTAAAACACCTGAAATTACATGGGATAGGCGTAAATCCCCAAGACTTCATTTTTCTAATCATCGGTTCATCCTGTGCTTCAACAATCACACGGTGCTCATCCAGCATAAGGATATTCATATTTATCCACTTACTGGTCATATATAGCGGATGCGAGTCTGGAACTATTGGTTCTGGTGCCAGTAACATATCCCAGTTTTTGAAGATGGAGGGTTTCTCTCGTACGCGCTCAGGATTTACCAGCAGCTTGCCTGGTGCCAGTGGAACCAGAGTTGCATCTATGTGCATCGGATGCTTGTCATCAAACTCCAAAACATGGACACGATATTCGCTACCAAGATGGCGTCTTAACCATTCAATGCCGAATGCATTAGTCACATTGCTCTTTTGGGCTATGATATCTCGGCCACAGCGAGCAAAATCCGCCGCGTCAAACGTAGGCTCGAATTCAGTGACCACTAGCGGTATTGTGCCAAACGAGGCATTTTTTTCCCAATCAGGATCAAACTGCTCATCCGTCAACTGCGGTTTCGGCCCGGCACTCCATCGAGCGCCGCTATTAAAGTACTCTTTGAGCAATGGTTTATATGCGGAAACCTCGAAGTAACGGGAGCGCCATGCAAGAGGACATTCGATAATATCGTTGCCTATCACCAACAATACGTCTCGAGGCATTGCACAATATAACCCGCTGCTAGACCAACCCGGTGCACCAAAAATCAATGTCTGATCTTGGGGAACTGGACGACGAACTGTGACGCCTTCTCCTGTAAGAATACAGACAAATTCCTCGAGTTCCTCACGGGCCTTATCGATAAGATTCACGGGAAATGAGCGACCGGCCATGCGCTGAAACAGTGAATGTTGTGCAGCGGGCAATACGGGCTCAAGAGCAACATGCCAAGGTGGGAAGCACGCACCATCTACAACACCGACAATAACCTCTTCCAATGGATCCCATTCGGTATACGAACTCACAGCGCAATATTGAGATAATAACGCAGATTGATTATCTTGAGGTTTAAAAACTGTATTCATATGTTCCTCCTTGATTTTATAATCACATCCCTTAGGATTCCTCCCGTGCCAGATGTATAGATATTTTATCTAAAAAAATTACATTTATTCAGACTATCAATTACTCTACTACACTAACTACAACACCGATTAAATGATGTCATCATGGACTAAGGATCGCAGATGAGGCACTCATTATCATTAATTAAATTATTGCCACATCAATAACATACAATAAATCACAATGCGTCTTAAACGTATCGAATTTTTAGTCTCAAATATGAAACACCTTAGACTGTAGCAATACCACATATGAATTTCATCAAATTAAAGAATGAATCACCTAAACACGAATCAAGACTAACGTCAGAATTAACAGCAATAAGCAACGAGTAAAGTTCGACGATATATTGAGAGAAATAGAAAATGACGCAAGCTCTTTTGTAATGTCAACTTACAGGAGGTTTTTCGTGGCTTCCATGATACAGGTCACAACACTCACACAAACTCCTACATTTTTATAACATCTATACGAGTGCAGATTTGTCACTTAAACGCGCTTTGGCCTTATTGCCTGCCCCACTATTTCACCAGCATAGTGTGCCACAGACCTTCTGCGATTTCCTGCTACGTTAACTCTTTCAGCGGGCGGGCTTTGTCTGAGGCGTTCTTTTCACCATAGTGTCCATAGCAGGAGGCGCAGCTATTTTTATAGATCACACCAGGAGTCTGGACCAATTCCGGGACGGAGCCTGGCAAACGCGCTATTAATAGTGTTCCGTGTTACTCGCTTATCAGTTAATTACTCTACCGTTTTAATGCTTGGTTATTGCCGAAATGGGCTGCTGGCTACCCTTACTTCGCTGCAGGCTTAAGCAATCCGTTGTTACTGGTAGAGCTACCAGGTTTTATCCAGGTGTGACTGAAAGTTATCGCTCCGCTGTGGATAGTTTGTGGCAGCCAGCGCTACAGAGCTGAGAAAATATTATCCGTCACAGAAAAACAGGATCCGACTTATAGTACACATTGACATGATAGCAATTCTTTTAATAGGCGTAATTCTTATTATTAATTTCGCATCAAGGACATAGGCTGATTAAGGTCAAACTATGGAGGTAAGGCATGACCAAACGGGCGTAGCATGATGCTACACCCATTTAACCGCATATAGCGCTAGCGTTTTGCGGCTGCGAGGTACTTGGCCATCTCTTCCTCAGGCACCATTCCACCACCGGTTGCCCACACCAAATGCGTCGCATTAGCGATACGTTGGGCATCGATCTTATGGCTGCCCAGATAATGTGGGTCGGCGCAGACTCGAGCCGGCCCCGCCATGCCAGCCAACGCAGAGGGCTCCAACTGAATGCTCTCTTCAGCGGCAAGCAAACCAAGCAGGTCGTACATCTCCTGATCGCTCAGGGTGTAGAAACCATCCAGCAAGCGTTCCATGGCACGCCCGACGAACCCGGAAGCCCGGCCGACGGCCAAACCATCCGCTGCCGTAACGTTATCAATCCCCAGGTCCTGCACCGCAATGTGATCGTGCAACCCGGTGTGGATCCCCAGCAGCATGCAAGGTGAGTGCGTCGGCTCGGCAAAGATGCAGTGCACATGGTCGCCAAACGCCAGCTTCAGACCAAACGCCACTCCGCCAGGCCCGCCGCCTACGCCACAGGGCAAATAGACAAATAACGGATGGTCCTGATCAACCTGGATGTTCATCTGCGCAAACTGCTTTTTCAGGCGACCACCGGCCACCGCATAGCCGAGGAACAGGGTTTGCGAGTTCTCATCATCGATAAAGAAACAGCGCGGATCCGATTCTGCCTGCTTACGCCCTTGAGCCACCGCCACGCCGTAATCCTGCTCGTACTCCACCACGTTAACGCCGTGCTCACGCAGTTTGCGCTTTTTCCAGGCGCGGGCATCGGCAGACATATGCACGCTGACGCTGAACCCCAGCTTGGCGCTCATGATGCCAATCGACATCCCCAGGTTACCGGTTGAGCCCACGGCAATGCTGTACTGGTTGAAGAACTGGCGGAACTTGTCGCTAAACAGGATGCTGTAATCGTCGTCTACAGACAGCATGCCCGCCTCGATGGCCAGCTTTTCCGCATGGGTCAGCACTTCATAGATGCCGCCACGGGCCTTGATGGAGCCAGAAATCGGCAAATGGCTGTCCTTTTTCAACCACATCTTGCCCGCGCTCGCCTGCTTATAACGCTGCTCCAACGCGCCCTGCATCGCCGGGATCGCCACTACCTCAGACTCGATAATGCCGTTCGTTTGCTGCGTTTCGGGGAAGGCCAGGCACAGATACGGAGCAAAGCGTTGCAAGCGCGCTTCGGCTTCGGCGACATCATTTTGCGTCAACCCGACATAGGGTAACCCTTCCTCCAGCGTGGTCGTATTGGGGTTGAACCAGGTCACCGCTTCCAAATCCATCAGCCGTTGCACCAAAGGAAATTTCACTACCAGGTTTTCAATGTCTAACGTATTCATAAAGAGTCTCTTTTGGTCTAGATGATATAAGAAAGCAGGAATGTGGTTCCCAGCGCAATCAGCGAAGCAATAAAGGTGGCCGAGGTATAATACTTAAACATCTCGCTGAGCGTCGCGCCGCAGTATTGTTTCACCAGCCAGAACAGCGAGTCGGTGACGATGGTGCAACCGATGGCACCCGAGCCAATGGCCAACGCGATGATCTCCGGGCTGACGCCAGGGTAATGCGGCAATACGGGGGCAACAATAGCCGTTGCTCCCATCATCGCCACGGTGGCCGACCCCACCGCCGCATGCAGGCAGATAGCCACCAGCCAGGCCAGCAAGATCGGATGCATGTCCATATTCGATAGGATCACGGCCAGCGTATCCGCCAGCCCACTGGCTTTTAATATGCCGTTGAATGCACCGCCGGCCCCGATAATCAGCAAGATGTTGGCGATGGAAGAGAAGCCGTTTTCGGTTTTGGTCAGCAAGGTGCCCATGCCCATATTGCGCCGAATCCCCAGCACGTAGTAGGCCACGAAGGCGGCGATAAACATGGCGGTGATCGGGTTGCCGATAAACTCCAGGAAGGTATACAGCGCACTGTCTTTGGCCATATAGAGTTCCGCTGCGGTTTTCACCAACATCAGAATGATCGGCAATAGCACGGTAAACAGTGTGGCACCCAACGAAGGCAAGTCCTGCTCGTTGCGTACCTCCACGGAGGAAAACTCGGCGGGTACGGGTTTGAACGGCAGACGCTTACCGACCAACTTGAGGAACAGTGGCCCACCGATCAGCGAGGCGGCCAACCCGACAATCAAACCATACACAATCACCGAGCCCACATCGGCACCCAGCTTGTTGGTGACAAACAGCGCCGCCGGATGCGGAGGAACCACACAGTGCACGGCCATCAATGCGGTACACAGCGGGATCGCCAACTTCAGCAAGGAGGTATTGGTTTTTTTGGCAATCGAGAACGCCAGCGGGATCAGCAACACCACGCCCACTTCAACAAACAGCGTAATGCCGCAGACCAGCCCCACCAGCACCATGATCACGTCAGCCGACAGCCAACGGCACTTTTGCAAGGTGATGCCAATGCGTTCTGCCGCCCCGGACACTTCCATCATGTTGCCCAGAATGGTGCCTAAACCAATCACCGCCGCCAGGAAGCCCAAGGTCCCGCCGATACCGCCTTCAATGGCATTGACCATTTCCAGCGGGTTCATGCCCATCAGGGCCCCCACATAAAAACTGGCCAGCAACAGCGCCAGGAACGGGTGGATCTTGAGTTTTACGATAGTGAGAATAATGATAATGATGCTGCTTAGTAACGTAGCGACTACCCAGATCTGCGAGTCCATGTTCAGCGTCCTTCCAGGATAAATTTCACTCCTATTGGAAACTAACGCCCCAGCGCTGACAAACGATCAAAACGCCTCTTCACATGAGCCAGATTCAATCAATCAGGTGATTTCGGTCAACATTTGGTACTATTTCTGTCTTTGACTCACATTGCTTCATCTTTAAACCCCCAGCTTCGATATAATCTGGTTTATTTCACCGGTGATAAGCATGTACGACGACAAGCACCAGCTCGCCCGCAACCGGCACCTGAATGGCTATCAGCTAGCCAAGTTGCATACGTTTGAGATTGCCGCGCGGCAAGGCTCATTCGTGCTGGCCGCCGAAGAGTTGGCGATCACCCCCAGCGCCGTCAGCCATCGGATCAACAATCTGGAAGCCGAGTTGGGTTTCAAGCTATTCCAGCGCTTTCACCGCCGGATCGAACTCACCCCTGAAGGCGAGCGGTTGTTCTGGGTGTTGAAATCGTCACTCAGCTATCTCAATCAGGAGATACTGGAGATTAAAAGTCAGGAACTGTCTGGCACCCTGACTATCTACTCCCGCCCGTCGATTGCCCAATGCTGGCTGGTGCCCAAGCTGGCAGACTTCGATCGCCAATATCCGGCCATCAGCCTGAATATTCTCACCGGTAACGAGATGGTGAACTTCCACGGTGCGGGGATCGATCTGGCGATCTATTTTGATGATAAAACGCCGGAGAAACTCGATTGCCAGCATTTGATGGATGAGTCGATTGTGCCCGTTTGCAGCCCGGAGTACGCCGAGCGCCATGAGCTAGCGGGTAATCCCGCCAACCTGCGCCGCTGCACGTTATTGCACGATCGTCAGGCATGGAGTTACGACTCGGACATTGGGGAATGGAATACCTGGGCTAAACACTTTGACCTGGAGTTTGCTGAAGGCCAGCGCGGTATGGGATTTGATCGTTCGGATCTGGCGGTGATCGCGGCCATGAACCACGTGGGAATTGCCATGGGCCGCAAGAAGTTGGTGAGTAAGCGCCTGGAGAATAACGAACTTATCGCGCCCTTCCCCGGCATGGAAATGCAATGCGCCCAGCGCTACTACATTTCCACGCTCTCGGACCGGCAATGGCCTAAAATCAACGCCTTTATCCAGTGGTTAAAGGCCATGGCCGACGAGTCTTAATTAGCCGCCTGCTGGCGCGCCCATGCCAGCGTCTGCGCTGCCAGCTTATCGCTGGCCAGGCCAAAGGCCTGCACGACGTTGTCCATCGATGTGCCGTGGATCGGCTCGCGCACCGCAAAACTACGGCTGGCCATCACTCGGCGATCGGAGGTGCGAACCAGGCGAGCATCAAAGCGGATCACCACTTCGCCCCGATCCCCGTTATAGACCCCTTGGAAGGAGGACAAATCGCCGCCTAGCTCAAGATCTGCCTGTAAATTGTCATCGTCGCTGCTCACCGAGCGGAAATGGCCGTTAGTACGGAACTCCTGGATCAGGCGATTACGCAACAACAACGGGGCCGGATCGCTCCAGCGTGAACCGCTAAAAGAGGTGATCTCCGCACCCTGAGGCTGCACAGCAATGCGCGTACCGTTCAAAAACTGGCTGGTATTGGGCTGCACGATACGTACCGAGCGTTCAGACGCCTGGCCCCCTGCCACGGCCACTGGCTGGGCTGGCAGCAAATACACCTGCTGTATCGGGCTTTCCGGCAAAATGGTGCAGGCGGCCAGCGGCATCACGGCCACCAGCACCAACAACCGAAGCATCTGGCGAAGTTTTAGCTTAATCATTTAGGGGTAAACTCCTTGGTACGTTCGCGGCCCCTGAGCAAGGCGGACGGGTTCTCTTCCAGGCGGCTCATGGCACCGCGTAAGGTCAATAAGGTTCTGCGTAATTCATCTACCGCCGGGCCAAGATCGTTGAATCCCTGGATGCCGCTATTCAGTGACTGCTGATTTTCACCAATCAGCTTGTTGAGCAGTGCAGTGGTTTTCTCAAGCGAAGCCATGGTATTTGCCGCATTGGTCACCAATTGCTTGCCCTGCCCGTCCAGCAACACGTTAGCATTGCGCACCAACCGATTGGTCTGCGCCAGCGTATCGTTGCTTTGCTTGGTCACCAGCGCCAGCTGCTGCAAGATGGTGCGGATATCTTCACGTTGCCCGGCTACGGTAGAGGTGATCTGTTCCAGATTATCCAGCGTATTCACCAAACGCTGCTGATTGTCCGGCGTCATGAGCTGATTCAAACGCACCAGCACCTGGTTGACATTGCTCATCACATCTTCGCCATTGGCGAGCAACTGGGTCAACGGTGATGGCGTGGCGACAATCACCGGGATTGCCCCATCCTCTCCTGTCAGCATCGGGCTGGTTTCGCTCCCACCGCTGAGCTGAATATTGGACGTACCGGTAATGCCAGCTATCGCCAGGCGAGCCTGAGTGTCCTCACGGATCGGTGCAGAGGCCGTGACCCGAATGCGCGCCCAGACTTTGGTCGGCACATTGGGATCCAATCGCAGCTGAGTGACTTCCCCCACGCGGATCCCACTGTAATTGACCGTGCTGCCCTGTGACAGGCCACTGACGGCTTCATTAAACACGATATCGTACTGCTTGAACTGGCGATCGGTGCCGGACTTGGTTAGCCACAGGCTGAACAGCAGCACGGCAGTGAAAATAATGAGCGTAAATAAACCAATCAAGACATGATGCGCACGGGTTTCCATTTGTTATTGCCTCTCTGGGATATTCGTTACGGCCTGCTGTGCCGCCCGCCCACGCGGGCCGTGGAAATACTCTTGGATCCAGGCATCGTCAGTGGCGGCCACCACCTCCAGCGTATCCACCACCAGCACCTTCTTCTGCGAAAGTACCGCTACCCGGTCACAGATTGTATAAAGCGTATCGAGATCGTGGGTGACCAGAAACACCGTTAACCCCAAGGCATCGCGCAACGTGCGGATCAGGCTGTCAAAGGCGGCGGCACCGATGGGATCCAGCCCGGCCGTTGGCTCATCCAGAAATACGATTTCCGGATCCAACGCCAGCGATCGGGCCAACGCGGCACGCTTGACCATGCCGCCAGAAAGCGAGGCCGGATACTTGTTGCCGGCACTGGCAGGCAGCCCGGCCAGCGCCAGCTTCACCTGGGCCAGCTGCTCGGCATCACGGCGCGGTAAGCCTGCGTATTCAATCAGCGGCAGCGCCACGTTTTCCGTCACCGTCAGCGAGCTGAACAAGGCACCACGCTGAAACAGCACGCCAAACCGCCTTTCCAGCACAGAGCGGCGCGTACCAGAGAGCGCCATCAGATCCTCGCCAAAGACGTGGATCTGTCCAGCGGTTGGGCGGCGCAGACCAACGATGCTACGCAACAGCACGGACTTGCCGGTGCCCGAACCACCGACCACGCCCAGGATTTCTCCTCGGCGCACGTCCAGATCGAGGTCCACATGCACGCATTGGGGGCCAAAACAGTTTCGCAATTTACGGATGCGAATAATGGCTTCAGGGGTCGTCTGGCTCACACGCCCATCTCCATGAAGAACAGTGCAGCGACCGCATCCAGCAGGATCACCACAAAGATTGAATGCACGACGCTGGCGGTGGTATGAGCCCCTACCGACTCGGCGCTACCGCTGACTTTAAACCCTTCCAAACAGCCGATAATGGCAATCAGGAACGCAAATACCGGCGCCTTGCTCATCCCCACCAGGAAGTTCTGAAAACCGCCGCTACTCTGCATGATGGTTAAAAACATGGTGGGTGAGATATCCAGCGTCAGGGCACAAACCACCATGCCGCCAAAGATGCCGCTAATCATGCCGATGAAGGTCAGCATCGGCAACGCCAGGAGCAGCGCCAACACGCGCGGCAGCACCAGCAGTTCAACCGGGTTCAGGCCCATCGCCTGAATAGCGTCTATTTCCTCATTGGCCTTCATCAGCCCAAGCTCTGCGGTAAAGGCGCTGGCGGTACGGCCCGCCATCAAGATAGCCGTCAGCAGCACTGCGAACTCTCGCAGGAAGGAAAACACCACCAGTTGCACGGTAAAGATGCTGGCACCGAAGGTAGACAGGACGGTTGACCCCAGGAAAGCGATGACGGCCCCTACCAGGAAGGTCAGCAGCATAATGATCGGCACCGCGTTCAGGCCGATTTGCTGGAGATTGGCTACCAGTGAGGTGATCCGCCAGCGCGTAGGGCGTAACAGATTGGCAAACAGGGTTTGCAACGTCAGGCCGATAAACCCCAGCAGGGCAACCAGGTTGTGCCAGAAATTTTCCATCGACCGGCCGACGTTGGCCAGCAGTTCGATCGCCAGACCGGGCGGCTTTTCTGCCGGTGGTGGCGTAAATCCTTGCAAGGCACGGCCAACGGTTTCCAACAGCACGCGGCGTTCCACAGGAAGCGTGGGGGCTAACTGTTTGAGATCGGATATCCGTTGGTCACCCAGCAGATTGACCAGCAAGGTGGCACCTGCGGTATCCAGGCTGCCCAGTTGGCTGAGATCGAACACCACATCGGCCGGCAAGCGGGCTTGCAGTTGCCCAACGGAGGGTTCCAACAGGCGATAATGTGCCAACACCCAATCCCCAGATGCCAAGATACGGGGAGGATGGAGCGTCTCGTCCAGGTTGAGAAAGGTGCTGAGTTGCGGTTCTGCCATCGATGACAGCCTCTGCTGGCGAAGAAATTTATACCCGTCGTCCTTCAAGCAACATCGTGAAAGCGATTGGGCAAAGTCTATTTATAACATTAGCGTAGCGGCTTTAAGCAGATTTGCTATAGCACGGTAACATATCGTTATTCTTTATGGTCGTTCGGGGCGCTGCGCCCCTGAAAAGACGCAGGGCCGGGAGATCCCCAGCCCTGCTTGACGCGAATTACTTCACTTCGCCCATTGCTTTCAGCTTTTTGGACAGTTCGCGGCGTTCTTTCGACAGATCGGCATTTTTGATGATGTAATCATCAACGCGATCTTCATAGTCACCGCGCATGTTGGCGATGATGCCCTGAATGTCTTCAATGCTCATGCCCGGCTTGATGTACTCGCTCAGGTTGTCGAGCAGCAGCACACGCTTCTGGTTGTCACGAATTTTCTTTTCGTTGTCGACAATTTCACGCTGTAGCTTGTTTTTACGGCGGAACATACGCACAAACTCCAGAACGTCCTGGAAACTCGGCTTATTTGCATTATCCATCTTTATACCCTTGCTTTAGTAATACACAGATTCATTTGCTTACGGCCACAATGATACCAAGATACAGGGTTGTGGCCGTCAGACACAACTGTCATTGCCTTATCTTACCTACTTTAGCGCATTGACCCTATCCTGATGCACCTGCTTCATGATCTGATCCACTATTCCTGAGTATTGGCCGTACAGACCTTGAGCAGATCGCCCAACTCTTCCAACTGCTGCGCCAGTTCCATGCTCAGCCAGACATAGCCATAGATCGGGGCTTCGCTGAGTTGAGCGGCACTGGCCTCTTGCATTAATGCCTTCAGCTCTGCGGAGATATCGTTCAGTTCCCCGGCAATAACCTGTGCATGCAGGGGTTCACCATCTCGCATAATACTCGCCAGCGATTCGATCGCGCGCTGCGTCAACAGCTGTGAACTACGCAAGGTTTTGGCATTAAGCATAATAAAATGGGTTTCACGCGAGGCCCAGTAAGCATCGGCTAACAGCTCCAACGTGCAAACCAGATTGCGGCTCAGGGTTTGTACCGCCTCAAAGACCGGTTTGGCGATATGAGTCTCTTTGCTGGCGGGGGCGATCAGTGCGCGTAGTTTTACCACATCGCCCAGCAAGTTTTTGAGCCGGGGCTCCAGCCGGGGCCGCTCAATCATATTGGGTGAAAGGTAAGCGCCGTAGATCTTCCCTACCGTCTCCAGGCAATCCGCCATTTTCATTCGCCACAATACATAAGCCCGCTGCGGGTAGATGCTGGTAAACAGCAGCGCCAGCAACGAACCAAAAATCACATCGCCACTGCGCCACAGTGCGATAGAGATATCGCCAGCCCCGGCACCGATGACCACCGCCAGCGTAATGCCCACCAGCAACGCCATATAGGGCCGTTTGCCTAGCGTCAGATAACCACAGGCAAACATCACCACCCCGCACCAGGCCAGCATCAGCGGCAGTGAATACAGCTCCAGATATAGCGCAATCAGACCAGAGGCCGCACCAAACACCGTACCGGCAATACGCTCCAGCGCTCGTTGCAGCACGTTACCCCAAAAAGAGATCGGCCCCATCACCACGATCAGCGTGATCAACGGCCAGGTACCCTCCGGCACCGCCAGCAGACGGATCAGCAGAAAGGTCAGGATAAAAGCCAACCCGATCCGTACCCCGTGGACGATGCGGTAATTACGGTAGATCAGATGTTCAAAAGAAGAGATTTTTCTATCCAGACGCACGCTTGTACCCGCCAACCCTGCTGTAAAACCCTTATTTTAGTGGAACAATGCGGCTGACGTACAACACAAGCTGTTGAAAGATGTTTCCTGGTTAGGAATAGGTTTAGGTTGGCGCTAAAGATTTTAGCGGCGAAGGATTTACCTTTTTGCTAAAGAGTGAGATCATCGGCCCATGGAAACCAAAGAAATCAGGCGCAATAACCTGCGCGATCTGATGGCACGTTTCGCCCGGCAAGGCACCAACCAGAATGAGTTTGCTCTACTGGTGGGATCTTCTGCGCCAACGCTGAGCCAGATCACCGGTGAAAAATCCTCCCGCAACCTGGGCGACAACCTCGCCAGACGCATTGAGGCCAAACTCGGCTTGCCCAAAGGCTGGTTCGATGTGTTCCATGAGAAGGATCTGGAACAGCCGTTTGCCAACGTGGCGGCCGAGTCTGATTTCCAACCGGCACGGCTCAAACCCGTGGTATGGGAAGATACCGAGCAGGACAAGGAAGAGTTTGTGGAGATCCCATTGCTGGATATCGATTTCTCCGCCGGTGACGGCTGCTACGAAATTGTCGATAGTGAAGAGTTTTCGCTGATCTTCCGCCGCTACTATCTGCACAAGATGGGGGTGCCGGTAAACGCGGCGCGCATTATCCGCATCTCCGGCTCCAGCATGGAACCCCGATTGCAGGATGGGGATGTGGTGGGAATCAATACCGCCGATACCCGCATCCGCGAAGGGAAAACCTATGCGATCCGCCACGGCAATCTGTTACGGGTCAAGATCCTGATTGAGCAGCCCGACGGTGGCGTGGTCATCCGCTCTCTGAATCGGGAAGAGTATCAGGATGAGCAGCTCAGCTATCCACAGCGCAAAGAGCAACTGGTAGTGCTGGGCCGGGTATTCTGGTCTTCCTCCTCCTGGTAAGATCCTGGAAGCGGGCGCAGCATGCGGCGCCCCTCCGTAACCAACCATTCAGCCTCTATTTAAAATCCACCGCCATTTGCTGCGGTATCGACAACCCACGCGTCGATTGCACACAGCGGCCAATATAATCGGTAAAGCGCGGCGGTTTAGGCATACCGAGCTTGAGGATTTTTTCGTTGCTAAAGCGCACGTTCAGCATGGCAAAGGAGCCGTACAGACGCATCGCTTTCAACATCAGGCGCTCATTGCACGGCCCGAAGATATCCTTCAACTGTTTGCGCATTTGCAACAGGGCTTCGTAGCTGACCTGTGCATAGCGATCGCCCACCGGTGGCTCCTCTAATGCGGCGGCGATGGCATAATCGATATCTGCAAAACTGACGCTGCTCTCCTCCCCCGCCGAAATATGGTAAACATCGTTATCCAAGCTCTCGCGGTTAAGCAGCATCACTAACGCATCGGCGCAATAGTCCACCGGGATCACATCGATACTATCTTGCAGCGAACACATAAACTTACGCAACATCAACGCCATACTGAATACCCAGAAAATACTGCTGGAGGGTTTGCAACCCAACTGCGTATGCCCCACCACGATCGAGGGCCGGGCGATCACCAGCGGCAGCTGTGGGCAGGTTTGCCGCATCAGTTGCTCGATAGTCGATTTGGAGCGGGTATATTCCACCAAGTGTTCGGCGGTTTCCTCAAACTCGGCGCTTTCTGCCACCAACGAACCCACCTGAGGTGAGCAAGACATTGCCGTGCCCACATGCAGAAAACGTTTTAATCCAACCACCTGAGCCATTCGCTGCGCAAATGCCAGAGTGCCTTCAACGTTAACCTTCCAAATAAGGGGGTTGTTACCAAATGACGCCACCGCGGCACAGTTAACGACATGGGTTACCTGGTTAATTCGGGCGTCAGACAAAAAGTATTCAGGTTCGCTTAAGTCACCCAGTAAAATATTCTCTACAGTGAGCTTATTCAGAATGTTTTTATCTATATTGAACTTTTCCATATTAGTGAAAATACGGTTCAAGCCCTGCTCTTCTGTTTCCGCACGCACCAATAATAGATAGTTAACCTTCTGATTTTCTTTCAGTAACTTTTCAAGCACCGCACCACCGAGAAAGCCAGTCGCTCCAGTCAACAGTAACGTTTTCATCTTACATACCTACATTTGCATTGAATGAGATGGAGTGTATGCCTATATTTATAAACCAGAAGTAAATAGAAATTAACTGATTACGTAACTACCCCTATTAATATTCTCTTAAGGAATATCCTGAAACACTCACAGACAATGAGTAACAGCTCAATGCCTCTTTCATTCCGTTTGTTTAATTAACATTTATGTTATCTCTGATTTAATTAACCAGATTAATCCCATACGCTTTTTAGGAGCTATCATGAGCTACAACCAAAAGGTCTGGCTGGCTGTATTAACGGTTTGCACGCTATTCTGGCTTGCCCTGATTAGCGGTCTGTATACCTATGCTAAATCATTGGATCATCAGCACGATCATGGCCAGCAAGAACAAGCGATGAGCATCAAGCCAGTAAAGCACCACCCCACTCTGGCACAGGCGCTATGAAGGTTCTGCCCTGAATGAGGTAGCGACAAATTCTCTTTAGCCAAATATTATGCGCTATCGAATAGGGAGAAAGACATGCCACGACCACTGGATGGCCTACCCCAGCAAGAACGTGAAAAGATCCAAACCGATTTGCTGGCACTCAGAATTATTTATAGCGAACGCTACGGCTACGCCGCCGAGTGGGAAAGCGCCGAAACGCACGTCCCCACGCATCTACGCGGCTACTTTCAGCAACGGTTGAACTTCTATCGTGCTGCGCAGCGCCACTCAATTTAACGTTAAGCCTTAACCAATACTTGGCATCGGTGATCGCGCCGTTACAATAGGGCTATTCCCTACGCCAACAAGAGATGCGACTTTGAGCAGCAAGGCACCGGCCACATTCTACATCCACGACTACGAAACCTTCGGCAAAAGCCCGTCAATGGACCGTCCGGCGCAGTTTGCCGGGGTGCGTACCGATATGGATTTCAACATTATCGAAGAACCGCAGGTGTTTTACTGTGCGCCAGCCGATGACTACCTGCCTGACCCCGAAGCGGTGATGATCACCGGCATCACGCCTCAGCAGGCGCTGGCCAAAGGTGTTAACGAGGCCGAGTTTGCCCGCCGTATTCATGAAGCGTTCAGCGTCCCTGGCACCTGCATTCTGGGTTACAACAATATCCGCTTTGATGATGAAGTCAGCCGCAACATCTTTTACCGCAGCTTCTACGATCCTTACGCCTACAGCTGGCAAAACGGCAATTCCCGCTGGGATCTGCTGGATGTGATGCGGGCCTGCTACGCCCTGCGCCCGGAAGGCATCATCTGGCCAGAAAACGAAGATGGCTTTCCCAGCTTCCGTCTGGAACATCTGACGCGTGCCAACGGCGTTGAACACGAACACGCTCACGATGCGATGTCCGATGTGCATGCCACCATCGCCATGGCCAAGCTGGTCAAACAGGCGCAGCCAAGGCTGTTTGACTACCTGTTGCAGCACCGCAACAAGCACAAGCTCAATGCGCTGATCGACGTCGCGGAAATGACGCCGTTAATGCACGTTTCCGGCATGTTTGGCGCGGCACGGGGTAACACCAGTTGGGTTTCACCCCTGGCCTGGCACCCGGACAATAAAAATGCGGTGATTATGTGCGATCTGGCAGAGGATATTACCCCGCTGCTGGAACTGAATGCCGACGAGCTGCGAGAACGCCTCTACACCCGCCGCGATCAATTGGCGGCCGATCAGGCCCCGGTGCCGATCAAGCTGGTGCATATCAATAAATGCCCGGTGCTGGCTCCGGCCAAGACGTTGCTGCCAGAAAACGCAGACAGGCTAGGCATCGATCGTCAGGCGTGTCTGGATAATCTGAAGGTGCTGCGCCAACACCCGGAGATCCGTGAAAAAGTGGTGGCCCTATTTGCCGAAGCTGCTCCTTTCACCCCGAACGATGATGTGGATGCCAAACTGTACGACGGTTTCTTCAGCGATGCCGACAAAGCAGCGATGAGGATCATTCAGCAAACCAAACCGCAGAATTTACCCGCGCTGGATTTGACCTTCAGCGATGGCCGGATGAAAGAGCTGCTGTTCCGCTTCCGCGCCCGTAACTATCCCAATACGCTGGACGACGCAGAGCAGCGCCGTTGGTTGCAGCACCGCCAGGAGGTGCTCAGTGCCGAGCGGGTGCAAAGTTATATCTTGCAACTGGAGTCGCTGTACAACCTGCACGAAGGGGATAAAGAGAAGATGGCGCTGCTAAAAGCGCTGTTTGATTACGGTAAACAGTTGGTGGGGTAGCATCAACACACCTTCTCACTGAGTGGCATTACATTTCTTCAAGCAAATAAAAAGGGTTCCAACATGTGGAACCCTTTTTGCTATCGCGAAGCAGAAGAATGGATTAAGCCACGTCTTCGCTTGCTTGTGGCACCGGCAGGCTGAAGCTACGGGTGACAAATGTCAGATACAGCAGACCAATCGCCGCCCAGACCAGACCCAGCGTCATGGAACTGACTTCCAGGTTGACCCACAATGCACCGACGGTTAACGCCCCCAACACCGGCAGGATCAGGTAGTTGAAGGTGTCTTTCAGCGTACGGTTACGTTTCTCGCGAATGTAGAACTGTGAGATCACCGACAGGTTAACGAAGGTGAACGCAATCAGTGCGCCAAAGTTGATCAGTGCCGTAGCCGTGACCAGATCGAACGAAACGGCAGACAGCGCAATCGCACCGACCAGCAGCACGTTCAGCGCCGGAGTACGCCATTTTGGATGCACATAACCGAAGAAACGCTCCGGGAATACGCCATCACGGCCCATGACGTACATCAGGCGGGAAACACCCGCGTGAGATGCCATACCGGAAGCCAGTACGGTTACGCATGAGAACACCAGGATCACCGACTGGAAGAACTTGCCAGCCACATACAGCATGATTTCCGGCTGTGACGCATCAGGATCTTTGAAGCGCGAGATATCCGGGAAGTACAGCTGCACGAAGTACGACACCACGATAAAGATCACGCCGCCGATCAAGGCCGTCAGGAAGATGGCTTTCGGGATCACGTTTTCTGCGTCTTTGGTTTCTTCGGATAACGAGCTGATGCCGTCAAAGCCGAGGAACGAGAAGCACAGAATGGTCGCACCGGTGATCATCGGCACCACGTGCGCGTTGTCAGACCAGAACGGACGGCTGCTCACCAGCGTACCAGCGCCTTCACCGTGGGAGATACCGTTAATCACCAGGCCCAGGAACACGATCATGATTGCCACCTGTACCACCACGATTATGGAGTTCAGGTTGGCCACCAGCTTGATGCCACGCAGGTTGAACGCCGTCATCAACCCAACCAGGGCCGCAACGAAGATCCACGAAGGCACGCCTGGGAAAATGGCTTCCAGGTAAATTTTTGCCAACAGGATGTTGATCATCGGCATGAACAGGTAGTCCAACAGTGATGACCAACCCACCATAAAGCCGACGTGCGGGCTAATGGCTTTCTGGGCATAGGTATAGGCAGAACCGGCTGAAGGGAATTTCTTCACCAGTTTGCCGTAGCTCAGGGCGGTAAACAGGATCGCCAGCAGAGCAAAGGCGTACGCGGTCGCGACGTGACCGTCGGTCAGGCCGGAAACGATGCCGAAGGTGTCAAAGATGGTCATGGGCTGCAAATAGGCCAGACCCATCATGACGACCGGGACTAAAGTCAGTGTTTTACGCAGTTGGGCGCGTTGGCCGGCAGCGGGTGCGGCGGTGATGATGTTATCGGACATCGCGTAGCCCCCCCTTACCTTCAGTCTTGCGGATAATAGACACGCCAAGACTCAAGGTTGCGGGGAAACTTCGCAACGTGCGACTGAATTCTAAAAGGGGGATGAGGGAAGCTGGATAACTAGGCACAATAGCCTGTGTTGCTCCATAATCGCTGCGACCGCAACGGAAACCGGCGTGCACCGGTGCCAAGGTGAAAAATTGCCCCATCTTTCTTATCCTCATGAGTCACGACCATAAAGTTTTGGTTGATCGCGACGAACCTATTTATCTATCCGGCTCGATGTCCGGCCTCGCTTGATGTATGAAACGCACGTTGGTAGAACATAATGCAAAAAAAATAACCGACGCGTTAAAACGTCGGCTATCTGCATTTCGCGTATTTTGCCATAAGATCGCAGAAAGACAAGATCCTGAAACCTTCTAATACAAATTCTTTTGCTTAATATCAGGAAAAACGCCCTTCATTGCCATCAGGGTACCTGATGTCAGGCATTTTTCAGCATCCAGTCGATCTCGGTTTCCGTCACCAACCGTTCAAACTGCATCAGTTCCCCCATTTTGCAGGCGTGATAAACCTGTGAAAAGCGTTCGCCGAGGTAGTGCGTCAGTTCGTGCTGATGCTCGAATTCGTACAGGGCATCGCTTTGGCGGATCGGGAACGGTAGCCCCTCCTGTTCCAAACCGTTGCCGGTCACTGGCTCAGGCAGCGGTAATTCGGTGTCCAGCCCGTACAGCATCCCCGCCAGGATAGTCGCCACCACCAGATAAGGGTTGGCATCGGCACCGGCAACGCGGTACTCCACGCGGTGGTTCTGCGCATCGCCACAGGGAATACGTAACGCCACGGTACGGTTGTTATGCCCCCAGGACGCCTGGACCGGCACATACATCCCCGGCTGGAAACGGCGGAACGCATTCACGTTGGGCGCCAGCACCGCCATCGATGCGGGCATCAAGGCGATCATCCCGGCTAATGTCCGCTTAAGCAGCGCCGAGTCTTCGCCATCCGCTTCGGCAAACAGGTTTTTCCCCGCACTGTCTACCACGCTGAGATGGACGTGCATGCCACTTCCCGCGTAATCCTCATAAGGTTTTGCCATAAAGGTGGCATGCATATGGTGATGTTCGGCCACTTGGCGCACCAACCGCTTCAGCGCCAGCGCATGATCGCAGGCTTGCAGCACGTTGTCGGTATGATTCAGGTTCACCTCGAACTGGCCGGGGGAAGCTTCAGCCACCGCGCCATCCGCCGGTAGCCCTTGCATCTGTGCCAATGTGTCGATGTCGTTGAGCACCCCAGCAAAATGGTTGAGGTTATCCAGCGAATAGACCTGGCTCTGTACGTTGCGCTCCTGGGTGCCCGGTGCGCACGGAGGCTGCAGATAACCTTCCGAGTCTCGCTGTCGATCGATGAGATAAAACTCCAGCTCTACCGCTACCACCGGGAACAGTCCGCGCTGGCGCAACGCCTGCCATATTCGGTTCAGTACATTGCGGGGTTCAACGTCAAAGGGAGTACCATCTTCATCCAGCATGGTCAGCAGCACCTGACCGATATGTTGCGGATCCGCCGCCGACGGCGTCAGCGTACCGGGCACGGGCATGCAGATCCGATCCGGCTCGCCCAGTTCCTGTCCCAACCCGGCCTCTTCCACCACGTTGCCCAAAATGTCCATAGCGAACACCGAAGCGGGGAAATAGCAGCCTTTTTCAACTTTTTTCAGCCCGGAGACGGGAATGCGTTTACCGCGGAAGGAACCATTGAGATCGGTGAGAAGGATATCGATATACTGCGTGGCAGGGTGGCGTTCCAAATAGTGAGCAACCTCACTTTGGAACGCGCTACTTCGCCTTTCTTCATTATGCTGTGCAAAATCTTCTACTACTGCGCTATTGGTTTGCATACATCACCTGCCGTTGTGCTCTTGGGAATGCCTTCGCATCCGCTTGCCGATTGACTTAACACATGGTCTGATTTCTCTGTAGAGTGCGCCACAGACTGGCGCTCAAAATAACACCCATAATATGAAACATAGCTTTAACATAAATGGTTTGCAAATGTTACAATGGCGTTTGATTATTCGCCAGGGACTGCTAAATTGATAAAATATTGACCGAAAAGGCGTTGTTTGCGCTTTGTTGGTACAGAATTTCTTCCGCCAGACCAGGGGGAAACATGGGCAATATATTTTCCAACGGCCGCCCAACAACCGATATCATGTGGTTTCGATATCACTTAGACAGGTACCCGGCTCCGGGTGTGATCCCAACCTGTCGCTCCTATCAGAAGGAACTACCGCTATGAGCGAAGTCAGCTTGGCACCAGGCAAGCGCCTGTCGCAGATCCGTCAGCACTTGGGTTTGTCACAGCGCAGGGTCGCCGAACTGTCCGGATTAACCCACAGCGCCATCAGCACCATTGAGCAGGACAAAGTCAGCCCTGCCATTAGTACGTTACAGAAACTGCTGAAGGTCTATGGGCTATCGCTGTCTGAATTTTTTGCTGAACCTGAACGGCCAGATGAACCCAAAGTGGTGATCGAGCCGGACGATCTGATCGAGATCGGCAGCCAGGGCGTTTCGATGAAGCTGGTGCATAACGGCAGCCCTACCCGCAGCCTGGCCATGATGCTGGAGACCTATCAACCGGGCACCACCACCGGTGAGAAGATCAAACATCAAGGCGAAGAGATCGGCACACTGCTGGAAGGAGAGATCATGCTGACGGTCAATGGCCAGACCTATCTGCTGACCGCTGGCCAGAGCTATGCCATCAACACCGGCATGCCCCACAGCTTCAGCAATACCTCAACGCGCGTTTGCAAGATCGTCAGCGCGCATACCCCAACCACCTTCTGACAAGACCCCCGGAGGAGTGATGATGGAACATGTTGCCAGCTATTATGCCGCCAGCGCCAACCCCCATGCTCCTTATCCCCAGTTGAACGAGGCTATCCGCTGCGATGTCTGCATCGTCGGTGGCGGTTTTAGCGGCCTCTCCAGCGCCCTGCACCTGACCGAGGCCGGTTACGACGTGGTGGTGCTGGAAGCCGCCCGCATCGGTTGGGGAGCCAGTGGGCGCAACGGTGGGCAGGTGGTGAACTCCTACAGCCGCGATATCGATGTGATCGAGGCTCGCTACGGCCAGCAAACTGCAGCCATGCTCGGCAGCATGATGTTTGAAGGGGCGGAGATCATTCGCCAGCGTATCGATCGCTACGCCATCGCCTGTGACTATCGCCCCGGAGCGGTTTCTGCCGCCTTAACCACCAAACAATTTAACGCGCTAACGGAAAAAATGGCGCATTGGCAGCGTTATGGCCACCAGCAACTGGAACTGCTGGACGGGGAAACCATGCGCCGCACCGTGGCCAGCGAACGCTATGTCGGCGGGCTGCTGGATCGCCAAGGTGGCCATTTGCATCCGTTAAATCTGGCGCTGGGTGAAGCCGAAGCGGTACGCCGCCACGGCGGGCGGCTGTTTGAACAATCGGCGGTCACCCATATCGATTATGGTCAGCCCGCCACACTACACACTGCTCTTGGCTCCGTCAGTGCCAGCTTGGTGATCCTGGCAGGCAACGCCTATCTGGGGGAAAAGCTGGAACCCCGCCTCGGCCGCCTGAGTATGCCCTGCGGCTCGCAAATCATCGCCACCGAGCCTTTATCTGCGGATATGGCTCTATCGCTGCTGCCCGATAATTACTGCGTTGAAGACTGCAACTATCTGCTGGATTACTTTCGCCTGACGGCAGACAACCGTTTGTTATACGGCGGTGGCGTGGTCTATGGCGCACAGGATCCAGCAGATATCGAAGCCAGGATCCGGCCCTTGATGCTCAAAACCTTCCCGCAGTTGAAGAAGGTGCGCATCGATTACCGCTGGACCGGCAATTTCCTGCTGACCCTGTCGCGCATGCCACAGTTTGGCCGCCTGGAAAATAACGTTTACTACCTGCAAGGCGACAGCGGCCACGGCGTGACCTTGACCCATCTGGCAGGCAAACTGATTGCCGAAGTGCTGCGCGGCGACGCGGAACGCTTTGACGCATTCGCTCAACTCCCCCATTTGCCGTTCTTCGGTGGCCGCCATTTACAGGTGCCATTTACCGCCCTAGGTGCCGCCTACTATGCCCTGCGCGATCGCTTAGGGTTCTGATCCCGCTTTTTATCTACGTTATGCCATTTTGCATGTTGCAAAAATGGCAATTCATGTTACAAAAGAGTTTCTTTAGCCGTCTATACATCCAAATGAATTTCACGTTGCCGCCACCACGCCGCGATTTGAAACACGAGGGGCGCAACGTCTTCAGCCAAACTATGCCGACCAATACCGCTTCACGCCTGGAGATGCGCAATATCTCCATCGCCTTTGCCGGGTTCAACGCTCTGCAAAACGTCGATTTTACGCTGCAAGGCGGTTCAACCCATGCGCTGGTGGGAGCCAACGGCGCGGGCAAATCCACGCTGATGGGCATTCTCTCCGGCGCGCATAACCATTACCAGGGTGAAATTTTTATCGACGGCCAAAAGGTCGATATTCATTCGCCGCTGCAGGCCCGCCAGCACGGGATCCAGGTGGTGCAGCAGGAGGTGGATATAGCGCTGATCCCCACGCTGTCCGTCGCGGAAAACATCATGCTGGACTGGCTCAATCAGCCGGGCCATCTACTGAACTGGCGGCAGTTGCATCGCCAGGCTGCCGCGCTGTTGCAGCAGCTTGGGCTGAATATCAACCCACGCCAACGCCTGGAAGCCTGTACGTTGGCGGAGAAACAGCAGGTGCTGCTGGCTCGGGCACTATCCCACCGCTGCCGTTTTCTGGTGCTTGATGAGCCGACGGCTCCACTGGACAGCAATGAGAGCGAACGCCTGTTCCGCATCGTGCGCCGCCTGCGCGCCGAAGGCATCGGCATCGTGTTTATTTCCCATCGTATCCACGAATTGAAAACCGTCTGTGATCATTTGACGGTCCTGCGCGACGGTCGCCATGCCGGTGAAAGCAGCATGCAGGGCCTGAGCGGTGAACAGATCGTCGAAAAAATGCTGGGCCATTCGCTGGACGATATCTTCCCGGCCCCGCGCCCACAGCACGGCTCGCGCCCGTTGCTGCGGGTAGAGGGATTGCACGATCGCCATAAACTGCGTGACGTTTCTTTAACCCTGCATCAAGGGGAGATCCTAGGCATTGCCGGGCTGGCGGGCGCAGGAAAAACCGAGCTTTGCAAAGCGTTGTTCGGCGCAACCCCCAGTAAATTGACGCAGGGAGAGCTGCGCGGCAAACCTTGGGCACCGCATTCACCGCATCTTTCGGTAGAACAAGGCCTGGCGCTGGTGCCGGAAGAGCGCCGCAAGGAGGGCATTTTTATCCACGAAGCCGTCCCAATGAACCTGAGCGTCAGTGCCGATGATAGCTTCTCCCGCTGGAGCCTGTTCAGCCGCCGCCAGGAACTGCGCTGGGCCTTAGAGATAATGCAACGGCTTGGCGTACGGGCCTCCGGCCCACAGCAAAAGCTGGCCCGCCTGTCGGGCGGCAATCAGCAAAAAGTGGCGATCGGCAAATGGTTACGTGGCAACGCCGAGGTGCTGATCTTTGACGAACCCACCAAAGGCGTAGATATCAAGGCCAAACAGGATCTGTTCCGGCTGATCGACGGTTTGGCTCGTGACGGCAAAGGCATTATCTATGCTTCCGGCGAGTTTTCCGAGCTGGTGGGCCTGTGCGATCGCATCTGCGTGTTATGGGATGGCCGCGTAGTGGCGGAGCTCAACGCCGCCGATATTGATGAAGAAACCCTGTTACTGTATTCCACCGGAGGAACTCCTGCGTGAGTAAAGCATTGTCCCTGAAAAGCGTTCTGCCCTGGCGCCACCAACTGTTTGAGTTTTTGTATAAATGGGGGATGTTGCTCACCGTTGTCGCCTTGATCGCGCTGTTTGGCCTGGCTTCCGACAATTTCCTCGAAGCCAACAACATCATCAACATTCTGCGTTCGATCGCCATCGTGACGGTGATTGCCATTGGCGTGTCGATCTCACTCTCGGTGGGCGGCTTCGATCTCTCCGTCGGTTCTACGGCGTCGTTGGCTAATGCGTTGGTGATTTCGTTGTTTGCCTGGTACGGCTTCGGCACTACCGGTGCCATCGTGCTGACGCTGCTGCTGTGTACGCTGGTCGGCCTGTTCAATGCCTTTTTGATCGTGGTGCTAAAGATCCCCGATATGCTCGCCACGCTCGCCAGCCTGTTCGTTATCCAGGGCGTGGCCATGACCTACAGCTACGGCGGCTCCATCACCCAGAATATGGTGCTGCCGAACGGGGATATGGCCGAAGGCGTGATCCCAGAGGTGTTTTCCTCTCTGGGGCAGGTGCCGGTGATCGTGCTGATTATGCTGGCGGTGACGGTGATCATGCAGCTTTTCCTGTCGCTGACCAAGCATGGCCGCCGGATGTATGCCATCGGCGGTAACCCGGAGGCCGCCCGGCTTTCCGGTATCCGCACGGTACGTTACAGGGTTACCGCATACGTGCTTTCTTCGCTGCTGGCGGGCCTTGGCGGCATTTTGCTGGCGTCACGTATTGGTTCCTCACAGGTTAACGCCGGAGGCGGTTACCTGATGGATGCGGTAGCGGCGGCCTATATCGGTTTCTCCCTGGCGGGCTCCGGCAAACCTAATGCGCTGGGTACCCTGGTTGGCGCGATTATCCTGGGCGTATTGCAAAACGGCTTGGTGATGCTCTCCGTGCCCTACTACGCTATGGATATCATTAAAGGGCTGGTGCTGGCATTGGCACTGGCGATCACCTACATCCAAAAACGCTAATCCACCCGGCGCACCACCGCGCTGCGCCGGGCTATCCCCCCTTTTCCCCGGGTTTGAATATATTACCGAACAAATATACAAATGATAGTTGTTATCATTTGTATTTACATTCATGACGATTTCCTTACAATGGCCTGACGTTTTCCTCACGCAACGAAAATTCTCGCGGCAGCGTGAAAACATATTCTTTTAAATCAAACAACTAACAGGAAAACCTGTTGACCTCGGACGGGAATATTTAACCCATGGAAAAGCCAAGCTATAACACTTTAACCGCGTTAATCCTCGCATCACTCGCCAGCGGCAGCGCTCTGGCACAAACAGAAGATACCATGGTGGTCACCGCCTCCGGTTTCCAGCAAAGAATTCAAGACTCGCCGGCCACCATATCGGTGATCCCTCGCCAACAGTTGGAAACCCGCGCCTACCGCGACGTCACCGATGCGTTGAAAGACGTGCCGGGCGTGGTGGTAACCGGCGGTGCCAGCAGCAGCGACATCAGCATTCGTGGGATGTCCTCTAAATACACGCTGATCCTGATCGATGGTAAACGTGTCGATACCCGAGGCACCCGCCCTAACAGCGACAACGCCGGTATCGAGCAAGGTTGGCTGCCGCCATTGCAGGCTATTGAACGTATTGAAGTGGTACGCGGGCCAATGTCTTCTCTCTATGGCTCCGATGCCATGGGTGGGGTGATCAACATCATCACGCGCAAAACCTCCACCACTAAAGACTGGGTTGGCTCCCTGCAAGGCGATGCCACCATTCAGGAAGACCGGGATTCCGGTGATATCTACCAGACTAACGCCTACGCCTCTGGCCCGCTGATCGATGGGCTGCTTGGCCTGCGGGTGAATGGTCTGTTCTCCCATCGTGGGGAAGACCACTTTACCAATGGCTTTAACGAACAGCGTATGCGCAGCGGCACGGCGGTATTCAGCCTGACGCCGGATGAGAAAAACGATTTTGATTTCGAAATCGGTCGTTCCCTGCAGGATCGCAACAGCACACCGGGTAAGTCCGTCGCATTAGAAAACTGCCGCAAAGGCGTTTGTAAGCCGAACTCCTCCAGCGACAATCTGTATACCCGTAATAACTACTCGATCACCCATAACGGCTATTACGACTTTGGTAACAGCACCAGCTACGTTCAACGGGAAGAGACCAATAACCCCGGACGCAACATGAAGATGTACAACACCATCTTCAACACCCAGACCCAATTTGATCTTGGTTCCCACATGCTGAACCTCGGCGGGCAATACCGCTATGAGAAACTGAGTGACGGTGGCAACCAGTTGGAAGCGGCTGACGGTCTGGACCAACTGACCCGCTGGAGCTGGGCGCTGTTCGCCGAAGACGAATGGGCGCTGACCAACGATTTCAGCCTGACCACCGGGATCCGTATGGATCGCGATCAGAACTACGGCAGCCACTGGACACCGCGCATGTATGGCGTGTGGCACCTGACAGAAATGTGGACCGTGAAAGGCGGGGTTTCTGCGGGTTATCGCTCGCCAGACCTGCGCCAGTCCTCTGCCAACTGGGGCCAGATCACCGGCGGTGGCGTGAGCAACGGCATCATCGTGGGTAACCCGAATCTGAAGCCAGAAAAAAGCATCAGTGAAGAGGTCGGTATCCTGTGGGATAACCAGGAGGGGCTGAACGCAGGCATCACTCTGTACAACACCGATTTCAAAGACAAGATCACCGAAGTTCGCCGCTGTAACAGTTCAGAGGATCCGGCCTGTACCATCGGTAACACCACTTATGATTTCGTCAGCGACCGCGTCAACGTGGATAAAGCCAATATGCGTGGTATCGAAGTGACCACCGGTTGGCAGATCACCGAAGACTGGAAGCTGAGCACCAACTACACCTTTACCGAATCTGAACAAAAGAGCGGTGAGTTCCAGGGCAAGGCGCTGAACCAGATGCCGAAGCACATGATCAATGGCGTGCTGGATTGGCAAGCCACCGAGGATCTCGGCCTGTGGTCACGCGTTAACTTCCGCAGCGAAACCTCGGAATACCTGAGCCGCACCTCAATGGCGGTCAGCACGCCATCCTATACTTTTGTTGATGCCGGGGTGAGTTACCAGGCGCTGAAAAACCTGCAGCTTAGCGGCGGAGTTTACAACATTCTGGATAAAACCGTGGATTACGACCACTACAACACCACGCTGGATGGCCGTCGTTATACCGTGGGCATGACTTACAACTTCTGATTGCCAAACAGAGTTTGTACCAAGGGGCTGCCATCGTGCGGCCCTTTTTTTGTTTGGTTTTTAGCTGGGGGGATTTTTGAGGGGGGGAGAACGCGGCGGTAACCCGCCGCGTCTAGAACTAATCGCTTACTTATCAGGGTTCCATTTCGGGAATTCCATTTCGCTGTACTTCACCACTTTGGTGCCGCGCGTCAGCTTATAACCGAACCAGATAATCAGGAACAGTGGAATACCGATGTAGGTTGCCGTCACGCCGTACCAGTCGATACGGTCCGCCAGGAAGGCCTGATAGTTCTGCCCCAGCGTGATGATCAAGCACAGCACGAAGGCAAACATTGGCCCCAACGGGAAGAAACCGGATTGATACGGCAGATCGCTCAGGCTATTCCCTTGCATCACATAGCCGCGGCGGAAACGGTAGTGGCTGATGGCGATCCCCAACCAGGCGATAAAGCCGGTCATGCCCGAGGTATTAAGCAGCCACAGATAAACGGACTGATTACCAAACATCGAGCTAAGGAAGCACAGCGCCGCTACAACGGTGGTGGCATACAGCGCATTACGCGGCACTCCACCTTTTGACAGCTTGGCGAAAATGCGTGGCGCCTTACCTTCCGAAGCCAGCGTGAACAGCATACGGGTTGAGGCATACATCCCGGAGTTACCCGCAGAGAGTACCGCCGTCAGGATCACCGCGTTCATCACCGCCGCCGCAGAGAGCAGGCCAGCATGTTCGAATACCAACGTGAACGGGCTGACGCTGATGTCTTTCACGTCATTGCGTAACAGGCTTGGGTCGGTATAAGGAATGATCAGGCTGATGATCAGGATCGCGAAGATATAGAACAACAGAATACGCCAGAACACCTGACGCACCGCGCGTGGAATGTTCTTGCCCGGATCTTCCGACTCGCCCGCCGCAATACCGATCAGCTCGGTGCCCTGGAACGAGAAGCCGACGATCATCGCCACGCCAATCATGGCCGAGAAGCCACCGGCAAACGGCGCATCGCCGATCGTCCAGTTATGCCAACCGGCATTTTCACCGCCCTTCAAGATACCGAAGATCATCAGTACGCCAAGGACGATAAAGATAATTACCGTGCTCACCTTGATCAGCGAGAACCAGTATTCCGCTTCACCGAAGCCTTTGACCGAGATGTAGTTAAGCAAGAACATCAGGCCAAGGAACAGGGCGCTCCAGATCCAGCCTGGCGTGTCTGGGAACCAATAGTTCATCACCAACTGTGACGCTACCAGGTCGACCGCAATGGTCACCGCCCAGTTGTACCAGTAGTTCCAGCCCAGCGCAAAGCCGAAACCTTCTTCAACATACTTGGCACCATAGGTGGAAAACGATCCTGAAACCGGCATAAACGCCGCCAGCTCACCCAGGCTGGTCATCAGGAAATACACCATCAGACCAATCAATGCATAGGAGAGTAACGCGCCGCCTGGGCCTGCCTGGGAAACCGTTGCGCCAGAGGCAACAAACAGGCCGGTACCGATGGAACCGCCAATGGCAATCATGGTTAAATGCCGCGCTTTCAGCTCGCGGCGTAATCCGGGTGCTTTCTGCCCCGCTGTTTTTATATCCTGCTGAGCCATTCTTACCCTATCTGCTCGTCAAAAATGAGGGCCGGATTGTAACAAATACCCGCCAGCGAACTAGTAACATTGCCCTGATATAAGATAGCTTCATAATCCGCCGCCAATTATTAGCAGCGGCCCTAATGATGACTTTATGCGATCTTGTCCGGTTTTTGCCCAACGCAATAGCTCAAGAAACGCTGTAGCGCATTGGAAATGTGTTTTTGCCGATGATGGATCAGATACAACGTGCGCATCAATGGCGGTAGAGGGATGCTCAGTTCCACCAATACACCGCTAGCCAACTGTTCTTCCACTACGCGACGTGACAGGCAACTGATGCCGATGCCGTGGCGCACCGCGTGTTTGATCGCTTCCGAGTTGCCCAACTCCATCACCAACTGGAAGTTTGGCAGGTGCGCCAACAGCAGATGGTCCAGTACTTCACGAGTGCCAGACCCCCGCTCCCGCAGGATCCAAGGGGCGCTGGCCAGCGTTGCCAGGGTCACCGGTTGCTGTAACAATGGGTTATCCGGCGCGGCAAACACCACCAGTTCATCTTCAAGCCACGGCTGGGTGACCAACTCAGGCATGTGGCACGGCCCTTCGATCAGCCCCAAATCGACACGAAAATCGGCTACCGCAACAATCACCTCCTGACTATTGCCCACGTTCAGTTCCAACGCTGTAGCAGGAAAATCTTTGCGATAGTGGGCGATCATCTCTGGCAGCATATAGTTGCCGATGGTGCTGCTGGCGGCGATGCGTAACGCGCCGCTGTCATGCAGGAACAGTTGTTCTATTTCCCCAGCCTGCTCCAACAGAGCCAGCGCTTTGGGGTATAGCAAGCGGCCATGTTCGTTGATCACCAGGCGTTTACCCACGCGATCGAACAACAACACCTTCAGTTGCCCTTCCAGATCGGCCAGCGCCGCGCTGACTGCCGATTGTGATAAAGCCAATACCACTGAGGCCTGAGTGGTGGATCCGCTTTTCAGCACCTCGGTAAAAACTTCCAGTTGGCGCAAAGTGATATGCATAACAGCCTCGACATAAAGAGAATGGTCAGACAAAACCATTAAAATGAAAACACCAAAAATCAGTTACACGGCATTGGTAATGCTTACTGCCCTGCCTTATAAGGTTATCACGTTTACAGGATTAGGCTTGGCGGAGTAGTCGACCGTCCAGCCGATCAACCACTTATTCCGATAAGTTATAAATATATAATCAATTTCTCTTTTAGGTCACCTGCTTTTATCATTGCACTCAGGAATTTAGCAGAGGACAGAATAATCATGGCGAGTCACAGCACTCATACCTATCCCGAACAGCGTTTTCCGCTGTTTGGACTACCACGGTTGATACCAGGCTTACTGCTGACCGGCGCGCTGACCGCGTTTTCGGTCTGGGCGGGCGATGTTCCCTGGGTTGCCGGGTTGGGATTAGGCGCCCTGACGCTGGCGATCCTGTGCGGCATCCTGGTCGGCAACACTCTTTATCCCTGGTTGCAGCCTAGCTGCCATAGCGGCGTACAGCTGGCCAAGCAGCGACTGTTACGCCTGGGGATCATTCTTTATGGCTTTCGTTTAACCTTCCAGCAAATTGCCGACGTGGGGGCCAGCGGGATCATTATCGATGCCCTGACCCTGAGCAGCACTTTCTTGCTGGCCTGCTGGTTGGGTAAAAAAGTGTTCGGCCTCGACAGCCAAACCACCATGCTGATCGGTGCCGGTAGCAGCATCTGCGGAGCCGCGGCCGTAATGGCCACCGAGCCGGTGCTGAAGGCAGACTCCAGTAAGGTTGCCGTCGCAGTCTCTACCGTAGTGGTGTTTGGTACGCTGGCGATCTTTGCCTATCCGTGGCTGTATCAACTGAATGAGCACTTCCAGTGGCTGCCGTTGACACAGGAAACCTTCGGCATCTACGCTGGCTCGACAATCCATGAGGTAGCTCAGGTGGTTGCTGCTGGCCATGCCATCGGCCCAGATGCGGAAAACGCGGCGGTGATCTCCAAGATGATCCGCGTCATGATGTTAGCCCCGTTCCTGCTGTTGCTGTCTGGCTATATCAGCCGCCGGGCCGGTAACGGCAGCAAGAGTGAAAAATCGGCCATCACCATTCCGTGGTTTGCTGTGCTGTTTATCGCCGTTGCCGGGCTGAACTCGTTCAACCTGATCCCGGCTACGCTGGTACAGCATCTGATCACCATCGACACCTGGATGCTGGCCATGGCAATGGCCGCTTTAGGGCTGACCACCCACATTAGCGCGGTACGTCAGGCGGGTGTGAAACCCATTCTGCTGGCAACGCTGCTGTTTGTCTGGCTGATCTTTGGCGGCGGTGCCATCAACCTGTTGGTGCAGCACCTGTTGTAATCCCCCCTCTTCAGGCCCGAGCTTTCGGGCCTGCTTGTTTTACCCCCACCATTCAATCCTTCGCTTATCAATGCCATAATGGCAGCGTTAACACAGGAGAATGAAAATGAAGTTTGTCGGTGCACACGTCAGCGCTTCTGGCGGCGTAGATCAGGCCGTGATCCGCGCACACGAATTAGAGGCGACCGCATTCGCCCTGTTCACTAAAAATCAGCGTCAATGGAAGGCTGCCCCGCTGCCTGCCGACGTGATAGACAAGTTTAAAAGTGCCTGCGCACAGTACGGCTACGGCCCAGGGCAAATCCTGCCGCATGACAGCTATCTGATTAACCTTGGCCATCCGGTAACGGAAGCGCTGGAGAAGTCCCGTGAGGCCTTTCTTGATGAGATGCAACGCTGTGAGCAACTGGGGCTGACGCTGCTGAACTTCCACCCGGGCAGCCACCTGATGCAGATAGATGAGGATAAGTGCCTGGCAAGGATCGCCGAGTCGATCAACATCGTGCTGGATAAAACCCAGGGCGTCACCGCCGTGATCGAGAATACCGCCGGGCAAGGCAGCAATCTGGGGTTCAAATTTGAACATCTGGCGGCGATCATCGACGGTGTAGAAGACAAGAGCCGCGTCGGTGTCTGTATTGATACCTGTCATGCCTTCGCCGCCGGTTACGATCTGCGTACCGAAGAAGATTGCCAGAAGACGTTTAAAGAGCTGGGCGACGTGGTGGGCTTTAATTACCTGCGCGGTATGCATCTTAACGATGCCAAGAGCGAGTTTGGCAGCCGCGTTGACCGCCACCACAGCCTGGGTGAAGGCAATATTGGTAAGACCGTGTTCAGCTATATCATGCGCGACGAGCGCTTCGATAACATCCCGCTGATCCTGGAGACGGTGAACCCGGATATCTGGGCCGAGGAAATTGCCTGGCTGAAGGCGCAGCAGTAATTTTTCTGCAGACATAAAAAAGCCGGCATTTTTCAGATGCCGGCTTTTTATTGCGTGGTTGCCGTTATGCCACCGTGGCTACCGGCGCTTCAGAACGTTTAAGGACCGCATAGGCCACGCCCGCCAGCAGGGTACCCGCCACAATCGCCAGCAGATACAGCAGCACCGGCGAGATAGCACCAGGGATCAACAGCACGAACAGCCCACCGTGTGGTGCCATCAGTTTTGCACCGAAGGCCATCGACAGTGCACCTGTCAGGGCTCCACCTGCGATACAGCACGGCAGAACGCGCATTGGGTCACGGGCAGCAAACGGAATTGCCCCTTCAGTGATAAAACACAGGCCCAACACCAACGCGGCCTTGCCCCCTTCCTGCTCGGACTTCTCGAACTTGCGACGAGCCAGAATGGTCGCCAGCCCCATCGCCAGCGGTGGCACCATACCTGCCGCCATAATCGCTGCCATAGGTGCGTAGACCGAAGAACTCAACAGCGCTACACCAAAGGCATAGGCCGCCTTGTTAACCGGACCACCCATATCGGTACACATCATTGCACCGAGGATTGCGCCCAGCAGTACCGCGTTGGCGGTGCCCAGCGATTGCAACCAGTTGGTCAGGCCAACCATGATTTTGGCAACGGGTGTGCCCACTACGTAAATCATGATCAAACCGGTGATCAGGCTGGCAACCAGCGGAATAATCAGGATCGGCTTGAGCGCTTCCATACTCGGTGGCAAACGCAACTTACCGCTGATGGCCTTGGCCACGTAACCCGCCAGGAAACCGGCAATGATACCGCCAAGGAAACCCGCACCGGTGCTAACTGCCAACATACCGCCGATCAGGCCCGGCGTCAGGCCAGGACGATCCGCAATGGAGAACGCGATGTAGCCCGCCAGAACCGGCACCATCAGCGCAAAGGCCGAACCACCACCGATCTGCATCAGCGCCGCAGCCAGCGTCCCTTTGACTTCAAACGCCTTGATACCAAACACGAACGACAGCGCAATACACAGACCGCCCGCCACCACCATCGGCAGCATGTAAGACACGCCGGTCAGCAGGTGGCGATAAGGCCCTGCGCTCTCTTTCTTCTTGCCTGAGCTCGCGGTGCTGCCACTTTTTTGCGGTTGGAAAATCTCGGCTTCTACCTGTGCCTTATCCAGCTCCTGCGCGGTTTTCTTCAACGCCAAACCGGTCGAGGTGCGGTACATCGGCTTTCCGGCAAACTTGTCCAGATCCACTTCGATATCTGCCGCGACAATCACCAGATCGGCCGCCGCCACTTCTTCTGGGGTGATCGCATTCCCGGCACCGACGGAACCGCGGGTTTCAACCTTCACCCACCAGCCACGTTTCTTGGCTTCGCTCTCGATGGCTTCGGCCGCCATAAAGGTATGCGCAACGCCGGTCGGGCAAGCGGTAACGGCAACAATGCGTTTCGGACCGGCGGATTTTGCCGGTGCTACCGTCTGGGCCGGAGCCTGATACGGTTTGGCTTGCGCCTGTGCCGTGGCCAGGAAGGCTTCTGGTTCACGCACCGCGTGTTCCACATCACCGATATAAACCTGTTTGCCGTTCAGCTCAGCGTCAGCAGGTGCAGCAACACCCGCTACCACCACCAGTTCAGCCTCATTGGCCGTATTAACCAGCGTCAGGCCGGTTTTGGCCGCAGCGGCCTCAAGCATGCGTTTCGCCAGGTGGCTACGAGCCTGCCCGAGCGAACTGTCTATCATCAGCAGCGTTTTCATTCTGACTCCTGCGATTAATTAAAGGGTTTCAGATCGACGCGCGCCATCATCGCGGCCAACTGCGGGCGATCGGTGATGCCAACGTTGCTCTGGCTCACCGCCAGGGCAGCCACGGCAGTGGCCAAGCGCAAGGTATGCTCGCTGGATTCACGCATCAGCAGGCCGTAAATCAGGCCGCCGACCATGGAATCACCAGCCCCCACGGTGCTGACCACCTCACAGGCTGGCGGTTTGGCGATCCAGGCGCCGGAGGCGTTAACCCACAGCGCGCCTTCAGCACCCAGTGAGATCACCACGTGGGCAATGCCCTGTTCACGCAGGGCGTGAGCGGCTTCCACTACATCTTCCAACTTCGGCAGGGGTTTGCCTGCCCAGATTTCCAGTTCACGACGGTTAGGTTTTACCAACCACGGCGAGGCTTTCAGCCCAGCCACCAGCGCTTCACGGCTGCTGTCAAAAATGATGCACGGACACTGCGCACGCAGGCGGGTCATCCACTCGGTGAAGGCTTCCGGAGCAACCCCGGCAGGCAAGCTACCGCTGACCGCTACCATGTCGAACTGGCCCAGCCAACTCAGGGAATCCACCACAAAGCGTTCCCAATCCTGGGGCGTCACTTCAAAACCGGAGAAGTTGAAATCGGTCACTTCACCGTCTTTTTCCGTCAGCTTAACGTTGATACGTGTACGCCCAGGGACCACCTGGAAACGGTTGGCAATGCCCAAATCGCTGAACAGCAGTTGGAAACCATCCTGGTTATCTTTACCAAGGAAACCGCCAACGGTGACGTCGATACCCAAGTCTTTCAGTACCTTGGCAACGTTGATCCCTTTACCTGCCGCATGGAGACCGGCGGTTCTTACCAGGTTAACCTCACCCCGTTCGATCTCCGGGCAAAAGCCCACCAGATCGTAAGCCGGATTCAGGGTTATGGTGGCTACTCTTCTGCTCATGCTGCACCCTCGCCAAGACCTTCACTGATGGCTTCGCCGATGGCTTTCAGCGCTGCTTCAGCATCGTCACCACTGGCGGTAAAGCGCAGGTGATGACCTTTTTTCACGCCCAGTGCCACAACCTTCATCAGGCTACGGCCGTTAGCCGGTTTACCGCTGCCGTCGAGATTGGTAACGGTAATTTCACTGGAGAACTGTTTGATTACGTTGACCAGCGCAGTGCCTGGGCGGGCATGCAGGCCATGCTCGTTGCGCACCACGTATTCCGCACTCAGCACCGCGCTCTCTTCAGCAACTTCGCTGGTCAGTAACGCCAGCACGCCCACCGCATCGGCGTTCAGCAAGCGTTCAGCTTTTTGGTTCACTAACAGATCGCTTAAATAGTTCAGCACCGTCAGCGGCTGTTGATCGGCGACGGCGACGGTCAGTAACAGCGCGACCTTTTCGCCCTCTTCATCAAACGCCTGTGCCGGGCGGCTGACGGTGGCGGCGCTAGTCAGGTTGCCTTCAGTGCTGTCGCTCAACCAGATCCCCTGCCCCAGATTCAGCGGCTTGCGGGTGATCACATCGCTGACAAACTGGGAGTTAACCGCACCGATTTTTTGCAGACGGCCCGCGTTCAACGCTTGCAGCGTCATCAGCGAATCAGCGGCCACATCAAGAGCAATCAATGAGGCATCAAACTTGAATTCAGCCGCCAGTTTCTCGCCCATCAGCAAACTGCGCAGTTCTTCAGCTGAAGTCGTTTTTGCCAGCTGTTCGGCGACGCTGTCATCACTGAGCACGTGCGTGAGCTGACGCAGTAGCGCCAGGTGTTCATCGGAACGCGCGGCAATACCGATCACCACATAGGCCGTCTGGCCTTCGCCCCACTCGATACCCTGTGGAAACTGGAATACCTGAACACCGGTGTTCAGCACCAGATCGCGGGTATCTGTAGTGCCATGTGGAATGGCGATGCCGTTGCCCAGATAAGTAGAGGTTTGCAGCTCGCGCTGCAGCATGCCGTCAACATAGGCGGCGCTGACGCATCCGGCGGAGGTAAGCGCTGCCGCTACCTGCCGGATGGCTTCCTGTTTGCCGCTAGCGGCAGCTCCCAGGTGAATATCTTGCTGTGACAACTGGAACATGGTTCTCCTCTCCTGCTGAATTGAATCGTTTCAGCCAAGTTAAGAAAAAGGAGCGCTACCCATCGCCTAACCAGGCCATCGATGACGCTGAAACGTTTCAATGAGTGTGTGAGCAGCTATCACCGAAAGCAAGTTTTCTCGATCTCCGCGTGATAGTTTTTTGACCTTACGCACACTTTTCTGGCTAAAACCCCCCTCCACGGGGGAAAATGGCATACTGTGCTGAAACAGTGCTGAAGGAAGATAACAACATGGTTGCCACCGGTATCGGGGTCATAATCGTTAACGCTCAAGGGCAAATCCTGCTGGGGAAACGCTGCAGCACCCATGCCCCTTTTTGGTCGATCCCTGGGGGGCATCTGGACGCGGGGGAAACCTTTGAACAGTGCGCCCAACGCGAAATTGCCGAAGAGACCGGGTTGCAGATAGCTCCGCCAACCTTTATTGGCGTCAGCAATAATCTGCAAACCTGGCGGGCAGAGGGAAAACATACGGTGTCGATCTGTATGCTGGTTCAGCATCCAGGAGGAGAAGCCGAGCTGAAAGAGCCGGAAAAATGTGCCGAATGGCGCTGGTGTTCCCCGCACGACCTGCCGGAGCCCCACTTTGAAGCGAGCAGAACGGCGATCCACCTATGGCTGAGCCAGCAGGTATATCTGCCTATACTGTGACGTTATTCCCTCTGGTTCTCCTCTGTTCATCTAAAGCAGAGCATTATATAAATTAGAACATAACGCTACTTTATTGCTCAATCACTCTACTTTTCGCTGTAAATACCCCTAAGGTATTAGGTTTCTTTTGCGAAAATACCTATACTAATTCAGGTGTTTTTGACCTGGTGTCGAAACCTTTTTGGCAAGTTTTTCCTTGGTATTTCATAACTATAAGTGGGTTCAATATGAGCAAAAAACAAGCTGGCTTTGAAAAGCGACGCCGGTGGGGATGGCTATGGATTTTGGTGATCGGGATTGTTCTCGGTGCCGCACTGCTGGCAGGGACCGCAACGGTCTTCCATAAAACCAGTGATACCGCCTTCTGTGTCTCCTGCCACACCATGCAACAACCTCTGGCCGAATATCAAGGCAGTGTCCACTTCCAGAACGCCAAGGGGATCCGCGCTGAATGTGCCGATTGCCACGTCCCTCATGAGCCACTCGATTACCTGTGGACCAAGATCCGTGCGGTGAAAGACATTTACGGCGAAATGACCGGCAAAATCGACACCCCGGAAAAATACGAAGCCCATAAGCTGGCCATGGCACAATCGGTCTGGAAAACGTTGAAAGAAAACGATTCAGCCACTTGTCGTTCTTGCCATAGCTTCGATGCCATGGATATCACCGCCCAGCGTCCTGAAGCCCGTATTCAGCACCCGGTAGCCATCAAGCAAGGTGAAACCTGTATCGACTGCCATAAGGGCGTAGCGCATATCCTGCCGGATATGAGCGGTGCCGCACAGGCCGGCGCTGCCGAACTGGCAAAAGCCGCGGCGGAAACCTCACCAACAGCAACCACGCTGTTTACCATCGCTACCGAACCGTTCTTCCTGAAAGCCGACGATACGCATAATGCCGGTAACCTGATGCCTTCAACCGAAGTTCACGTCGTGAAACAGGAAGGTGACAAGGTGCTGGTAGACGTTAGCGGCTGGCAACAGGATGGCGTCAGTGAAGTCTTCTACGCCGCACAAGGTAAACGTATCCTCAGCGTTCTGCTGGGCGAAGACGCGCGTAAACTGCTGAAAACCGGCAGCACCATGACCGATGCCGAAACCGGCCTGGTCTGGCATCAGGTGTCTCTGCAGGTCTGGTTGCCACGTAAGCAACTGATCGACGATCAGCAGAAAATCTGGCGTTACACCGCCGATATGATGTCCGCCAACTGTACCGGCTGCCACGGCCTGACCGCCCTTGATCGCTTCAACGCCAACCAGTGGATCGGCGTGATTAAAGGTATGGCTCCTCGCACCTCGCTGTCGCAAGAACAACTGCGCGTTCTGACGCAGTACGTTCAGAAACATGCCAGCGATATGCAACCTGCCACACCGGCCAAAAGTTAAGGGAGAAGCGAAATGAGCAAGTACCAACAACAACCATTGGCCATGAGCCGCCGTCGTTTCCTGGCCGGTGCCAGCGCCCTGGCCGCCGTGCCTCTGTTTGCGGGTCTGTGGCCTAAATCAGCATTGGCGGAAGCCATCAGCCAGGCATTGCCACAGTTCGTGGCCCTACGCCAGGCGCAGAAGGGCATCCTGACCGGTGCGCACTGGGGCGCATTTGAAGCCATCGTGCAAGACGGAAAAATGGTCGGCGTGTTGCCGGTCAAAGACGACCCTTACCCGAACGATCTGATCACCATGGCCCCCCACCAGGTCCATGCGGAAAACCGTATCAAGTATCCAATGGTACGTAAAAGCTGGTTGGAAGGCGGCCCTGGCAGCCGTACCGAGCTGCGCGGCAACGATGAATGGGTGCGCGTCAGTTGGGATAAGGCTATCGATCTGGTCGGTAACGAAATCATCCGTTTGCAAAAAGATCACGGCCCTCAGTCAATTTATGCCGGTTCTTACGGCTGGAAAAGCGTGGGCATGCTGCACAACAGCCGTACCCTGCTGCAACGCCTGATGAACCTGAGCGGCGGCTTCCTTGGCTATGCCGGTGACTATTCTACCGGTGCTGCACAGGTGATCATGTCGCACGTGATGGGGTCAATGGAGGTTTACGAACAGCAAACTGCCTGGCCAAACGTCATCGACAACAGCCAACTGGTGATCCTGTGGGGCTGTAACCCGATGGTTACGCTGAAAAACAGCTGGAACGTGCCAGACCACGTCGGCCAGACCGGCTTTGAGGCGCTGAAGAAGAAAGGCACCCGCATCATCAGCATCGATCCGGTGCACAGTGACAGTGCCAAATATGTCGGCGCACAGTGGATCGCTCCGCGTCCGTACACCGACAGCGCGATGCTGATCGGTATCGCCCACACCCTGTTGACCGAAAAGCTGCATAACCCGGACTTCCTGAAAACCTACACCGTGGGCTTCGACAAGTTCCAGGCCTATCTGCTGGGTGAAACCGACGGTACGCCAAAAACTGCCGAGTGGGCTGCCGATATCAGCGGCGTCGATGCCGAAGTGCTGCGCCAGTTGGCGCGCGATATGGCAAAACAGCGCACCATGATCATGGGCGGCTGGGGGATCCAGCGTCAGCATCACGGTGAGCAGCAGCACTGGTTGCTGGTGACCGTGGCGGCCATGCTTGGCCAGATCGGCCTGCCGGGCGGCGGCTTTGGCTTTAGCTATCACTACTCTTCCGGCGGTAGCCCAACGGCCAAAGGCGGCATCCTCTCCGGTATCTCTGCGGGGAATGCACCGAAAAACTCACCAACGCCGATCCCGGTGGCACGTATTGCCGAATGCCTGACCAACCCAGGCAAGACCATTCACTTCAATGGGACCGATGTCACCTACCCAGACGTGAAGATGGTGTACGTGGCCGGTGGTAATACCTTCCACCAGCATCAGGACACCAACAATCTGGTCAAAGCCTGGCAGCGGCCGGAAACCATCGTGGTTAACGAACCGTACTGGACAGCCACCGCCAAGCATGCGGATATCGTGCTGCCTGCGACCACCAGCTATGAGCGTAACGATCTGGAGATGGGCGGCGACTACTCGCAGCTGTATGTCTTCCCGATGCATCAGTGCGTGCCGCCGCAGCATGAGTCACGCAACGACTTCGATATCTTCGCCGCTCTGGCCGCCAAGCTTGGCGTGCTGGATGCCTTTACCGAAGGCAAAGACGAAACCCAGTGGCTGAAAGGCATGTACGACGACATGAAGTTGCAGGCCCGCGCCGCCCGCGTTGCCCTGCCGCCGTTTGACATGTTCTGGGCGTCGAACAACTACATTCGTTTCCCGATCCCGCAGGAAAACAAACAGTGGGTACGTTTCGCCGATTACCGTGAAAACCCGCTGCTTAATCCATTGGGGACTCCATCCGGCAAGATTGAGATCTATTCCGATGCCATCTCGAAGATGGAGTATCTGGATTGCAAAGGTATCCCGACCTGGATGCCGCCGCATGAATGGTACCGTGGCCCAGAGGCAGCCAAATACCCGCTGTCACTGAATACCGCGCACCCGACCAACCGCCTTCACTCACAGCTCGACAACACGCCGCTGCGTAAGAAGTATGCGGTGGCCGACCGTGAAGCGATCTTGATCCATCCAGAAGATGCCAAGTCGCGCAACATCACTAACGGCGATTTGGTGCGGGCGTTTAACGACCGTGGGCAGATCCTGGTTGGTGCCATTGTCAGTGAAGACGTGCGCCCAGGTGCGGTGCGGATCAGCGAAGGTGCTTGGTACGATCCGGCCGATCCGTCAACGCCGGGGTCGATCTGTAAGAACGGCAACGTCAACTGCCTGACTTTCGATATTGGCTCATCCAACCTGGCACAGGGCAACTGCGGCCAGATGGCACAGCTGGAAATTGAGAAATATCAGGGCGAAGTGCTGAAGAATACCGCGCACGACGTTCCTGCTGGCGCATAACCGCTCGCCACCAGCGCAGGGTGATGGTGACATCGCCCTGCGCTTTTCCTGCCGACAGAGACAATCTATTTACCCATTCCTTGATTGAAACAGGTTTTTGTTTTTTTTAAACGAGCGTATTATGCGCGCGTCTCCCTTCTCTTTGGCTAGTCATTCAGCTTATGCGTACTTCCACTGCGGCGACACGACGCTTGCCCGATTTAACTTCGTTGGCATTTCTGGTCGTGGCTTTTCTCACCGGGATTGCCGGTGCCTTACAGACGCCCACGCTGAGTCTGTTCCTCTCCACCGAAGTGAACGTACGGCCAACGATGGTCGGGCTGTTCTTTACCGGCAGCGCGGTGATCGGCATTTTGGTCAGCCAGTTTCTGGCCAGCCGCTCAGACAAGAGGGGCGATCGCAAATCACTGATCTTTCTCTGCTGTATGTTAGGTGCCTTGGCTTGTGCACTGTTCGCCTGGAACCGTAACTATTACCTGCTGCTGTTCGTCGGCGTGCTGCTAAGCAGCTTCGGCTCGACCGCCAACCCACAGATGTTTGCCCTGGCACGGGAACATGCCGAGCACACCGGCCGGGGAACGGTGATGTTCAGTTCTATCCTGCGCGCTCAGGTTTCGCTGGCCTGGGTGATTGGCCCGCCGATCGCCTTTGCGCTAGCCTTGGGGTTTGGTTTTAAGGTGATGTATCTGGCCGCCGCCGCCGCCTTTATTCTCTGCGGAGCGCTGGTATGGAAGATGTTGCCCTCCATGCCAAAAGTGCAGAGTACCAGCGGGGCGACGTTGGAAGCCCCCCGCCAGAACCGCCGCGATACGTTATTGCTGTTTGTGGCCTGCACCTTAATGTGGACGGCCAACAGCATGTATTTGATCAATATGCCGCTGTACATGGTGCGGGAGCTACAGTTACCGGAAAAACTGACGGGAATACTGATGGGTACCGCTGCCGGGCTGGAAATCCCGACCATGTTGCTCGCAGGCATGGTGGCCCAACGCTTTGGCAAGCGTTTCCTGATGCGCTGTGCGGTGATTGCCGGGGTGCTGTTCTATGCTGGGCTACTGTTAATAACTGGCACTTGGCAACTGATCGCCCTGCAACTGCTGAACGCGCTGTTTATCGGGGTGTTGGCGGGAATTGGTATGCTCTATTTCCAGGATTTGATGCCCGGCCAGGCCGGAGCGGCCACCACGCTGTTTACCAATACCACCCGCGTAGGATGGATTATTGCCGGTTCGATCGCCGGGGTCGTGGCTGAAATGTGGAGTTATCACGCGGTATTTTACTTTGCGTTGGCGATGGTACTGGGTGCCGTACTGTGTATGTGGCGGCTGAAGGACGTTCAAGGGGCGGTATCCGCCTCCAACTTGGCAAGATAGATCAGCGCCTCATCACGGCGGTCGTGGCACATCTCACGGCTGGCCTGCAGGCTGCCACAGACTTTGGGCCGCAGCGGCGAATGAAATATCCCACAGCGCAGTTGCGGGTCCAGATGGATACAGCGGGTATTGGCCGGTTTGCCGTTGGGCATACCAGGGATCGGGCTGGAAATCGAAGGTGCGATACAGCAGGCACCACAGTCGGCACGGCAGTCCATCTGCGATCCTATGGGGGGCTGATTATGTGGTTGAGACAATAACAGAAGCCAAGGCTAAGTTATACTCATTCATAAATCTTACTAATAGTGCTAGAATCTAACCTTAATGGAGCATGGCAGCGCAGAACGAACAATGGATTGAGTAAATGGATGTGAATAATAAATACGTTAAAATATTACTGTCAACAACACTCTTAATTGTGTTTTCACTTGTGACATTATTAGTCTGCCAGTATGTTTTAGCGTTAGTATTCATGGAGGATGAAATAACCTTTTCCGCATCTGTTGTTATCGGTTTCCTTACCTGCCCACTACTATTATATGCAATGCTTAGCGGCATATACTTTTTTATTTTCAATAAGCGCCCAAAATATGACAAAGGAATTACTCGATATTTGGTTTATCTAATGTTTACCTCATTTGTTATCAGCTTACCCATTGCTTTATATGTTGATTATAAACTAAAGCATACCGGTTATTTAACATGTGACAGGATATCATGGCAGTCACCTACAACTTATGTCACGAACCTATCACTTTGCCAGTGAAACCTACCATAAGATAAGCATAGTCTTGTGAAAAACAGATACTGGAAAATATTAGGGGCATCAGCATTACTGGCAATATTCATATGTCTATCGCTATTGATTTACAGTTACGCTATTTCATTGATATTGATGGAGGATGAAATAACATTTTCAGCATCTGTATTCATCTGCTTTTTTGCAACGCCTTTGATACTCTATACTTTTTCTTGCTCTGTTTTTTTCTTTATTTTTGACAGAGAACCTAAATATAACATAATAATCAGCAAGTATTTAATCATGATAGCGTTCACATCATTAATTTTTAGTTTTCCTGTATCTCTTTATGTGAACTACAAACTCATACATGTTGGCTATTTCACGTGCGATAAAATTTCCTGGATGTCACCAACGACTTATGTGAAAGATTTATCACTTTGTAGATGAGTGGCATTTCCCGCAATACCCGCCAATTAGACAAAGAAATACATCACAATACGTAAAGTGACGCCCCTCACCCTAACCCTCTCCCGCAGGGAGAGGGGACTGAATGTGCTACAACTTAACGTCAGTAACTGGCCTCGGCACCGCAATAACTCCATCTCGCTTAGGGAATATTTTAACGTGACACTGATAGACTTCGGCACCTGACTACAGCACAGTTCTAACCCTTCGTGAGTGCGAACAGACAGATTTCTGCACCTGACCACAACGCCATTGCAGCCCCGCCCTGTTAGAGAGGGCTGTATGAGCAAAAAAACCACCAAAATAACGCTCCTAACCGCTGAAGATTGCACCAATCCCTCCAAATATCCGCTTTACATGCACACATCGCGCACGTACCATTGAGCTAGTACAAAAGAACTCAAGGCCAACGGCCAACCAGGAGCAATAATGTCTGCGGACACCATCCAGAAGCTTTCCCGCCCTTCCGTACTCGGTGGCGCGATGATCATTGCCGGCACCGCCGTAGGTGCTGGTATGTTCTCCATTCCTATCGTAACTTCTGGCGTGTGGTTCAGCGGCTCCGTGGCGCTGCTGATTTATACCTGGTTCTGTATGCTGATCTCCGGGCTGATGATCCTGGAAGCCACCATGAATTATCCGGCGGGCGCCAGCTTCCACACCGTGGTCAAAGATCTTCTCGGCAAAGGCTGGAATACCCTTAACAGCCTGTCGATCACCTTCGTACTCTATATTCTGACCTATGCCTATATCTCGGCGGGCGGTTCGATCATCGCCCATACGCTGGAAGGCGTTTTTGGCGCCAACCAAACCCTGTCCGGATTGGTGTTTGCCATCGTTGTGGCCTTTATCGTCTGGTTATCCACCCGCGCCGTGGATCGCCTGAGCACCATTCTGATTGGCGGTATGGTGATCACCTTTGTGTTGTCCGTCGGTGATATGTTCACCCACGTGCAACCCGCCGTGTTGTTCAACCAGGGTGGTAGCGACGCCAACTACCTGCCCTATGCGCTGGCGGCATTGCCTTACCTGCTGACCTCGTTCGGCTACCACGGCAACGTGCCCGGCCTGGTGAAGTATTATCAGAAAGACAGCGGTGCCGTGGTGCGCAGCCTGGTATACGGTACCTTGCTGGCGCTGGCGATCTATATCCTGTGGCAGTATGTGATCCAGGGCAATATCGCTCGTGATGCCTTCAAACAGGTGATCGCCGAAGGGGGCAACATCGGCAGCCTGCTCAAGCAGATGGGTAACGTTTCCAGTAGCTATGCGGTAGGCCAACTGCTGAATGCCTTCTCTTATATGGCGCTGGCCAGTTCATTCCTGGGGGTGTCGCTGGGGCTGTTTGATTTTCTCGCCGACTTCTTCAAGTTCAAGGATAACCAGGCAGGCCGCACCAAATCGGCACTGGTGACCTTCGTGCCGCCAACGTTAGCCGCGTTACTGTTCCCGAACGGTTTCCTGTACGCCATCGGCTTTGCTGGCCTGGCCGCCACCATTTGGGCGGTGATCGTCCCTGCGATGATGGCACGCGCCAGCCGCCGCCGTTTCCCACAGGCGAGCTACCGTGCTCCCGGCGGTCAAGGCATGATCCTGTTCATCATCCTGTTTGGGGCGATTAACGCCGTGGCCCACGTGCTAACGCTATTAGATTTGCTGCCAGTGTTTAAATAAGCCTCAGGGCGGCTACGGCCGCCCTTTTTCCCCACTCTTTTTGCGCGCGGCACTTGCCTGAAAAGCACGGCGCGAGTAACTTGTCGCAACTTCCTAAATTCCATTTCGACAGGGTATTCCAATGGCAAGAGCGAACGAAATCAAGCGCGGTATGGCGATCAATTACAACGGCAAACTGCTGCTGGTAAAGGACATCGATGTCCAGAGCCCAAGCGCCCGTGGTGCCAGCACGCTGTATAAAATGCGCTTCTCCGACGTCCGTACCGGGCTGAAGGTAGAAGAGCGTTTTAAAGGTGATGATATTCTGGACACCATCAGCCTCTCCCGCCGCAAGGTAAACTTCTCCTATATTGACGGCGAAGAGTATGTGTTCATGGACGATGAAGACTACACCCCTTATATCTTCAAGAAAGATCAGATCGAAGATGAGCTGCTGTTCATCCCTGAAGCGGGTTTGCCGGGTATGCAGGTACTGACGCTGGATGGCCAGGTGCTGGCGTTGGAACTGCCGCAGACCGTGGATATGGAAATTGTTGAAACCGCTCCGGGCATCAAAGGAGCTTCTGCCAGTGCGCGTAACAAGCCGGCCACCATGGCGACCGGCTTGACCATTCTGGTACCCGAGTACCTGAGCAGCGGTGATAAAATCCGCATTCATATTGCAGAACGCCGCTATATGAGCCGCGCAGACTAGTCAACGGTAGGGGCGCAACCTGAGTGCGCCCTGCTTTTGCTAGAGTAACTCTGGGAAAAACCGCCGCTTTAACGCCAGCTCAACCCCACGAACCTCCGCCAAACCTTTCAACCGACCGATGGCCGAATAGCCCGGATTGGTTTTCTTCTTCAGATCGTCCAGCATCTGGTGACCATGGTCTGGTCGCATTGGGATAGGCCGCAGATCGCCCGCTTTATGACGGCGCTGTTCTTCTGCCAGAATAGCTTCAACCACCGCAACCATATCCACATCCCCTTGCAAGTGCGCCCCTTCGTGGAAGGTTTTAGGGTTTTGCTCGCGGCAAGTAGCACGCAGGTGGGTAAAGTGAATGCGATCGCCAAAGGTCTCAATCATCCGCACCAGATCGTTATCCGCACGCACGCCGTAAGAACCCGTACACATGGTGAAGCCGTTATAGATGCTATCTACCGTCTCTTTCAGCCACTGCATATCTTCGATGGTGGAAACAATACGCGGCAAGCCAAGGATGGGGCGCGGTGGATCATCGGGATGCACTGCCAACCTGACCCCCACCTCTTCCGCTACCGGCACGATAGCGCGCAGGAAGACGGCCATATTTTCGCGCAGCTGCGCCTTATTGATATGATCGTACTCCGCCAGCCGAGCACGGAACTGATCGAGCGTGTATCCCTCTTCCGCCCCAGGCAATCCGGCAATGATATTTCCGGTCAGCTTGGCAATATCTGCCGCACTCATCGCCTTGAAATAGCTTTGTGCCTGGGCCAGCTCTTCATCAGTGTAATCTTTTTCTGCCCCACGGCGGCACAGGATATGCAAATCGAAGGCCGCAAAGGCGATCTGATCAAAGCGTAAAGCCTTGGAACCGTCCGGCAGTTGGTATTCCAGATCGGTACGCGTCCAGTCGAGGATCGGCATAAAGTTGTAGCACACGGTATCAATGCCACATTCCGCCAGATTGCGCAGCGATTGTTGATAGTTGGCGATATAACGTTGATAGTTGCCGCTGTGGGTTTTAATTTCCTCGTGCACCGGGATACTTTCCACCACCGACCACACCAGCCCTTTTTCCGCTAACAGAGCCTGCCGCGCCTTGATCTGTTCAACCGGCCACACTTCGCCATTAGGGATATGGTGTAACGCGGTCACTACGCCAGTCGCACCAGCCTGACGCACATCGTCCAGCGAAACCGGATCGTTCGGCCCATACCAACGCCATGTTTGTTCCATTGATTTATCCTTGTAAAAGTCGCTCTGTCATCGTTAAAGCGATATCGGTGGTGAGGTAGATCGCAAAATCAAATCAATCCTGTTATACCACATTGCAGTAGATATCATTCATCTTTAACCTTACTGATTAGCGGCATGCTGTCAAAACAGAAACGTCGATTGATTGATCCAACTCACGATCCTGGGATATTTTGGACCGACCAATTTTATTCACCTCTCTACCGCTCTACACTGGCGGTTGTTAACAGATACGCGAGAGCCGGGCATACACCTGCGGCTAACTGGTCTGATAGCTTTATACCAGCGATCAACCGCCCCTTGCTCTCGTCATGGAGCCATTAATGAAAACTATCGCCAACTCACCGTTACCCGCCAAGACACAACTGCCCCAGTACGATCGCCAGAGCCTGCGCAGCCGAATTGTCCACCTGGGCTTTGGGGCTTTTCACCGCGCTCACCAGGCATTGCTGACCGACAGAGTACTCAACCGTAACGGCGGCGATTGGGGGATTTGCGAGATCAGTCTGTTCGGCGGCGATAAGCTATTCCAGACCCTGCGCGACCAGGATCATCTTTACACCGTGTTGGAAAAGGGCGCGGCGGGCGATCAGGCCATCGTGGTGGGGGCCGTTCACGAAAGCGTACATCGCAAATTGGAAGGTATCGACGCCGTGCTGGAAAAGCTGGCCGAGCCACAGGTGGCGATCGTCTCCATGACCATTACGGAGAAAGGCTACTGTATCGAACCCGGTAGCGGCCAATTAGACCTGCAACACGACGCGATCAAAGCCGATTTGGCTAATCCGGCCCAACCCACCACGGTGCCGGGGATCCTGGTGGAAGCACTGCGCCGGCGTCGAGAACGTCATCTACCCGCCTTTAGCGTGCTGTCCTGCGACAACATTCCAGAGAATGGGCATGTGGTGCGCAATGCGGTGACTGGGCTAGCCAAAGCGCGCGATCCACAGCTGGCCGAGTGGATCGCGCAACACGTCACCTTCCCCAGCACCATGGTCGATCGCATCGTTCCAGCCGCTACGCCAGCAACGCTTGATGAAATCGCCGCCGCTCTGGGTGGCGTGCGTGATGAATGCGCTATTGCCTGTGAACCCTTCATTCAATGGGTGGTGGAAGATAATTTTGTCGCTGGCCGTCCACGCTGGGAGGATGCCGGTGTGCAACTGGTGGACGACGTTCTGCCGTTCGAGCAGATGAAACTGCGGATGCTCAACGGCAGCCACTCCTTCCTGGCCTACCTCGGCTATCTGGCGGGTTACCAATACATAGTTGACTGTATGGCGGATGAGAATTATCGCCGCGCCGCACACCATTTGATGTTGAACGAGCAGGCTCCGACGCTGCAGGTCACTGGCATCGATCTGGCCGCCTACGCGGAGCAGTTGATCGAACGTTACAGTAACCCGGCACTGCAACACCGTACCTGGCAGATCGCTATGGATGGCACGCAAAAGTTGCCTCAGCGCCTGCTGGAGTCCATCCGTTGGCATCGGCAATATGGCTGCAGCCATGCGGGGCTTGCGCTTGGCGTAGCGGGCTGGATGCGTTATGTCGGCGGGATTGATGACGCCGGGCAACCGATTGATATCCGCGACCCCATGCTGGCTACGTTGCAACAGGCCGTTAGCAGCTCACAGGACGGAGAACCCCGCGTGACCGCATTGCTGGCGTTGAAAAGCGTGTTTGGCGAGCAGTTGCCAGCAGATAGTACGTTTGTGGCGGAGGTAACCCGAGCCTATCTGTCATTGCGCGATCGAGGGGCACGCCAGACGGTAAAAGATTGGGTAACCACCCAGTTGAATTGATCCCTACCGGCCGCCATGCCAATCTACCAGGCATGACGGCCACTTGACTGAATGTGGATTAATGGTATTCCAGCGTCATTATTCCGAGTTTTTTCTGCTGATCCAACCACTTGATTTCGCTCTTGCCGAGATTCATTGGCAGCGCTTTGCTACCGCTCTGTAGGCTCGCTAACCGATGTTTGCTGGTGTAGTTTTGCCCGTCGCGATAGCATTGCGTTTGCGCCGTTGAGTCAGCGACTTCCACCGTGCAAGGGCCTTCGACAATGGCGCCATAGAAGTGGATCACGCCACCGGTAGCTGCATTAGCCACACCAGCTGCCAGCCATGAAAACAACATTCCTGCGATCAAAAATAACCGTAAGCTTTTCATGGTCACCTCACTTGTTATTAAGCCAATATAAACCTGAAAAAAAGTTCTTGGATTAAGCGCAAGTTAGAGAGGTTTTATCTATTTATCATCTAGTTAGATAACTATCCACCTCTCTGGCGGCGCATAATTTATTGCCGCGAAATACAGATTTCAAGTCGGAAAAGTCTTAATTTATTTTCTGACAACGGCCTGCTGTGCAGACGGCTTGCCGTGCACAATCCTGGTCAGTCGGTTGGGCAATGAAAGGTGTGGAGAAAACGAATCAAAATGCGGGATCTGGGGAAGTCATGCCGAGCCCCACTCGGCATGACTAGAGGACTTAACGATAAATCACTGTCATTATTGCGAGTTTTTTCTGCTGATCGACCCACCGCATTTCGGTGGTACCGATATTCAGCGGAAGTTCTTTACTGCTGGCATCAAAACTTGCCAGCCTTTGCGTGCCTGTGTAGTTTCGCCCGTTACGATAACATTGGGTATTCGCCGTTGAGTTGCTAACATCTACCGTACAAGGGCCTTCGACAATGGCACCCACAAAGTGGATAACGCCACCTGTGGAACCCGCATGACTTGCTGCCATCCATGAAAACAACGCTCCTGCGATCAAAATTAACCGTAAGCTATTCATGGCAACCTCACTTTTGTTAAGCCACTTTAAAGATAGGTTACTTTTTTAGGAATAATCGTAAGGATAGGCGGTTTTTTTAACGGTTAATCGTTGAATTAAGGTCGTGGAAACAATACGGTACGGTACAGTTGACTTTGTTAATGCCACGTTTTTATGGGAAAAATCCTATCATTTTAGCGAAAAACAAGCGCACAAAAAACAGGCGATTTTTATGCTTAAATTTGTGATCTTCCCCTCCTAATTGGCCAAGAGCGATAAATAAGCAAATAATTGCCAACCTGCATACATTGAAAACATCACTAACGGGAATCTCCAAATGACAAAAACCAATCTGATCACCGGCTTTCTCGGTAGCGGCAAAACCACCACCATTCGACACCTGTTGGCCAATAAGCCGGAAAATGAGCGTTGGGCCGTGCTGGTCAACGAGTTTGGCGAGATTGGTATCGATGGCGCCCTGTTGGCCGACAGCGGTGCGGTATTGAAAGAGATCCCCGGAGGCTGCATGTGCTGCGTTAACGGGCTACCTATGCAGGTAGGATTGAATATGTTGCTGCAACAGGCCAAACCCGATCGGTTACTGATTGAACCCACTGGATTAGGTCACCCTAAGCAGATCCTGGCGCTGTTGACCCAGGAAACCTATGGTGGGTGGATCGATTTGCTGGCAACGATCTGTGTGCTCGATCCCCGCCAACTCGGCGAATCTCGCTATAGCGAAAATGAAAATTTTCGCGATCAGCTGGCCGCAGCCGACGTCATCATCGCCAATAAAATGGATACTTGGCAGCCGCAAGATGCCCTGGCACTGGAAACCTGGCAAACCCTGCATGGCCAGCAGCGGCCGGTCTTTACCATCGAGCAAGGGCGCATGGATATCAAGCTGTTGGATCGGCCACGCACCAATTGCACAGAATTGCCGGACGCACAGCATCATCATAGCCACGCCAAGACCCAAGGATTGGCAGCGTTGCGTTTGCCCGAAAACTCCCGCTGGCGCCGCGCCCTTAATCAAGGCCAAGGATTCATCAGCTGCGGCTGGATATTTGATGGAGAAACCGTCTTCGATACCGTCGGTATGATGGAATGGATCAGGTTAGCACCGGTTGATCGGGCCAAGGCAGTGGTACGCATTGCCGAAGGCAGTTTGCTGATCAACCGCCAAGGGCAGGATCTCAGTATCGAGACGCGCCCCACCGCTCCGCTCGACAGCCGTATCGAATTGATCCACAGCGACGAGGCCAACTGGAATGCTTTGCAAGCGGCCTTGTTTAACATTCGTTTAAGTTAATGCTTTTAACGTTGGCATTATTTTTTTGATTTTTACAGGTTAGCCATGACACGCCGTAATTTACCCTTCATCCTCATGCTCAACGTCTTGGGCATCGTGCTATTTCTTTCCTGGTATTTACCCACGGATCACGGGTTCTGGTTCAAGATTGACTCAGCAATCTTTTTCTACTTCAACCAACATCTGGCCAGCGATGCCTGGTTTCTGAGAATGGTGGCGATCACCAACAATCGGATATTCGACGTCATTTCACTCATCGCCATGGGGCTGTTGTACCTTTACTTCTACCTCAAGCAGGATGCCTTTGGCCGCCGCCGTCTGATCGTTACCGGCGTCGTGATGTTGTTAACGGGAGTGGTGCTCAACCAGTTTGGCCACCTGCTGCCGGTCAAACACGCCAGCCCAACCCTGACTTTTGACAATATCAACCGGGTCAGCGAACTCACCGGCATCCCAACCAAAGACGCCTCCAGCGACAGCTTCCCTGGCGATCATGGCATGATGCTGATGATTTTCTCCTGCTTTATGCTGCGCTACTTTAATCGCACGGCATTTGCCATCGCGCTGCTGATCACCCTGGTCTTCTGCCTGCCACGCATCATGATCGGCGCACATTGGTTTACCGATATTGCCGTCGGCTCGCTGTCGGTGGTGATGGTCGGAACCAGTTCGTGGCTGATGACACCGGCCAGCGATGTTGTGATCCACTGGTTGAACTGCAAACTACCTGGTAAGTATCGCCCAACGCAGCCATAACTTTGGGTTATGATAGCCGGGAGGCCAGCGCCTCTCGGTTATTTACCTGCCGGATCTTGTTTACTCAACAACCACACCGTTAACATGCCTACCCCATTAATTAACCTCAATCCAACATAACCGCCAAACCGCGGTTTTTTATATGAAGATTTACATTATGTTACATCACAATTTCATATAAAGAATGTCGGAAAAAGGCTCGCAATCCTCACGTCATTCCGGTACTCTCGGATGCGTTTGTGCCTGGTTTAGCTTGGCTCATTAGTAAAAATCCGAAAACTGTGCGTTCCTGCACATTTCCGATGCTAACTGATTGTCCTTCCTGCCAGTGCCAACTAGTCTCGTTCCGTTTGGTATTTTTCAGATAACGACTTGCGTCGTTAAGGACTTCAAGGGAAAACAATTACAATGGTCAAATCTCAACCTTTTCTGAGATATTTTTTGCGGGTTTTACCTGCAATTGCGGCAGCCTTGGTGCTCTCCGCCTGTAGCTCAACAAACACTTCGAAGTTAGATAGATCACAAACTGAGATGCATGCAGTTAATGACAAAAACGGTCTTTTACTGCAAGCCTCTCAGGATGAATTCGAAGCGATGGTGCGTAACGTTGACGTCAAGTCAAAGATTATGGACCAGTATGCTGATTGGAAAGGCGTCCGCTACCGTTTAGGCGGTGAAAGCAAGCGCGGTATTGATTGCTCGGCGTTTGTGCAACGTACCTTCCGCGAACAGTTTGGTATGGATCTGCCCCGCTCAACCTATGAGCAAGAAGATATGGGCAAACAAATCCAACGCGCCAAACTGCGCCCAGGCGATTTAGTGCTGTTCCGCGCCGGTTCTACTGGCCGCCACGTCGGCATCTATCTGGGTAACGACAAATTCGTTCATGCCTCTACTAGCAGTGGTGTGACAATCTCTAGCCTTTCGGATAACTATTGGGATAAACGTTATCGTGAAGGCCGCCGGTTACTGGGTAAAAGCTCCAGCTAACGGCGTAGTATCTGAATCTGGTCCTGAAAGCCAAACAAACGAGACGAGAACGCTGCCCCAGGGCAGCGTTTTTTTTCACGGTCATGCTGGCGCCGAACAAACCCGCATCGCTATTTTCGCTTATCACTGTGCCATAAACCACGCAACGGTTGAAAAAATAGCCTATTATCGTCAAGTGACATGCCATTTCGTAACGCACTATTTACGCTGTGTCTAAACAGACAGCCTTGGTGCAAGCCAAACGAATAATGACGCAGGCAGGAGCGGTGGGATATATTAATCACCAGCAATATAACAATAATATTTTTATGCTGCGCTCAGGGGGCAAGTAATGGGATTGAAGGGAGCATTTGCACGCCATGCATCCAACACACGACGTAGCCTGACTAAAAGCTGTATTGTCGCCGTCGTTTTCCTCATTGTTTTTACCTCTGTCACCTTATTTCTGATCGATCATCAGCGCTCGCAATATCAGCATAAAATCGAAACCCGTACGCAGAAATTTGCCGTTAATTACCTCGATCATCTGCAAGAAATGATGCAACAAATCATGCCGCTTACCAGTAAACCCTGCGAACAGGCTCAGTCCGATCTGACCTACCGTGCTGCATTTACCGCCGGCGTACGCACCTTTGTTCTGGTAAAAGACGGTTTTGCCTATTGCTCCTCGGCAACCGGTAACATGATGCTGCGGATGAGCCATATTTATTCCGATATCGACTGGCATAAGCCACTGGATATGGCATTACAACAAGGCACGCCGATGGTGCCTGGAAAACCGGCGATTGCCGTGTGGTTACGCCAACCAGGGCCAGGCAATACCGGCATATTAGCCACGCTGGATCTCACCCTGGCCCCCTATCTGCTGCTCAATTCACCCGATAGAGATACTCCCGGATTTGCCATAGTGATCGGGGGGCATGCGGTTACCACCTTCAGCTCGAATATGCTGCCGCTGGCGCAATTACCTAAAAGCCACGCCAGCCAACTAGCCGTCCCGGGCTATCCACTGAGTATGATCTTCTATCACCAATCCCTGACGGCTAATGATATCCGTTTGACCGTGCTGGGTAGTCTGGTGCTCTCCCTGATGGTGGGCGCGCTGTATTACTATATGCAGATACTGCGCCAAAGCCCCGAACGGGCCCTGATGAGAGGCATCAAGCACAATGAGATCTTTGCTGAATATCAACCCGTGTTTCACTCTGCAACCAACACCATTGCCGGCCTTGAGGCATTGATCCGCTGGCAGCATCCCACCGAGGGGCGCATTCCACCCGATCTGTTTATCCCCTATGCTGAAAGCGAAGGGTTGATCGTAGCGCTGACCCGCCACCTGTTCCGTAGGATCGTGGCAGATATCCCGCAATTGGTACAAGCTCTGCCACGGGGCGCCAAACTGGGCATTAACCTCGCGCCTTCTCACCTTAATGCGCCTTCGTTCCATGACGATATCACCGAGCTACTGGCTAAGTTGCCAACCGACTATTTCACCGTGGTGTTTGAAATCACCGAGCGCGGCATGGTGGAAGAGCAAAATGCCTTGGAAGAGTTTGACTGGCTACATCGCCAAGGGGTTGAAATCGCCGTGGATGACTTTGGTACCGGCCACAGCGCCTTAATCTATCTACAACGCTTTACCCTGGATTACCTCAAAATCGACCGCGGTTTTGTCAATACCATTGGCCAGGATACGGCGACCGCTCCCGTCCTGGACGCAGTGATCTCGCTGTCTAAAAAGCTGAAAATGCTGACCGTGGCGGAAGGCGTTGAAACCGCCGAACAGGTGAGTTTTCTGCAAGAACGCGACGTTAATTTCATGCAGGGCTATTATTTCAGTAAGCCACTGGGTATTGAGGAGTTTGTGGCCTTTTGCCAGAATAAGGCCGTTTTTGATTATCAGGCCGCAGTTAATCCCTGATATTTAAACTTCTTTACTCAGAAAACCAGCCTGAAATGCTATGCTACCGGCTGGATTAATTGACTTATATCCGACGTATTTCAAGCCATGGCTTGAAAGGCAACGGGTATAGCTAGCAGGAGCTTACCGTAGAGATGTCCGTACGCATTTTTGCTGCCTTGGTGCTTTCGGCACTCAGTTTTAGCATGCAGGCCGAAACCCTTAATGAAAGCTACGCTTTCGCCACGCTCGGTGAACCGAAATATTCCACCGACTTTAGCCATTTTGACTACGTGAACCCTGCGGCCCCCAAGGGCGGCGACGTTAGGCTGGCAGCCATCGGCACCTACGATAACTTCAACCGTTTCGCCTCGCGCGGTGTACCTGGTGAAAGAACCGGGGAACTCTACGACACGCTGTTCACCAGCTCGGACGATGAGCCTTCCAGCTATTATCCGTTGATTGCGGAATCTGCCCGCTATCCGGCAGATATGCGTTGGATGGAGCTGGATATCAACCCACGCGCGCGCTTCCATGATGGCAGCCCGATCACCGCCGCCGACGTGGCCTTTACCTTCAACAAATTTATGACCGAAGGGGTGCCGCAATTCCGTTCGTCGTATAAAGGCGTCACCGTCAAGGCCATCTCCCGTCTGACTGTGCGCATAGAACTCCCCAAACCGGATAGAGATCAGCTACTCGGCCTCTTAAGCCTGCCGGTGATGCCAGAAAGCTTCTGGAAAGACCATAAACTGAATGAACCACTGACTGTTCCCCCACTAAGCAGTGGCCCTTATAAAATCAGCAGCTACCGATTGGGCCAATATATTACCTATGAGCGCGTACGTGACTATTGGGCCGCCAATCTGCCGGTGAATCGTGGGCGCTATAACTTCGACACGCTGCGTTACGACTATTACCTGGACGATAAGGTGGCGCTTGAAGCCTTTAAGGCCGGGGCTTACGATTTCCGCGTCGAAGGCTCGCCAAAAAGCTGGGCCACCCAGTATCAAGGCGGTAACTTCGCGCGCAACTTCATCATCAAACAGGATGAAACCAATCAGGCGGCGCAGAATGCCCGCTGGCTGGCATTCAATATCCAGCGCCCGATTTTCGCCGATCGCCGGGTGCGGGAAGCCATTACCCTGGCCTTCGACTTCGACTGGATGAACAAGGCGCTGTATTACGATGCCTATCAGCGCGCCAACAGCTATTTCCAGAATACTGAATACGCGGCCAGCGGCTACCCAGACGCTGCGGAGTTGGCCTGGCTGGCCCCGCTAAAAGGTAAAGTGCCAGCAGAAGTGTTTACCTCAATCTACCAGCCTCCAACATCCGACGGCAGCGGCAATGACCGGGCGAACCTGCTGAAAGCCACCGAATTGCTTAAACAGGCCGGTTGGGAAGTGAAAAACCAGCAGTTGGTCAACAGCAAAACCGGTAAGCCCTTTACCTTTGAACTGATGTTGCCGAGTGGCAGCAATTTCCAATATGTACTGCCTTTCCAGCACAATCTGAAGCGGTTGGGTATCGATATGCAGATCCGTGAGATCGACATCAGCCAATTCACCCGCCGCATGCGCGAACGTGATTTTGATATGATGCCGAGGGTCTACCCCGCTATGCCGTTCCCCAACTCCAACCTGCAGATCTACTGGGCCACAGAATATCTGAACTCCAGCTACAACAGCCCTGGCGTCAGCGATCCAGCCGTCGATGCCCTGATAGAACAGATCATGAAGCATCAAGGGGATGAAAAAGCGTTGCTGTCCCTTGGCCGTGCGCTGGATCGGGTGTTGACCTGGAACATGTATATGCTGCCGATGTGGTACTCCAATCACGACCGTTACGCCTATTGGGACAAATTCTCTTCGCCAGCGGTACGCCCAGCCTATTCGATCGGGTTCGACAACTGGTGGTTCGACGTCAACAAGGCGGCACGCTTGCCGGCGCAACGGCAATAAGGAGCCTCAGGTGGCCGCTTATCTGATACGCAGATTACTGCTGGTGATCCCCACGCTGTGGGCGATCATCACCATTAACTTTTTCATTGTGCAAATCGCCCCCGGTGGACCGGTCGATCAGGCCATTGCCTCTATTGAGATGGGGCAAACCAGCGGCTTTGGCGGCGGTGGCGCAGGTGAAGGCCTAGGGCATATGAAGGCCGGCGCGGGCAACGTGGCCGAAGGCCAATACCGTGGCTCACGCGGCCTGGATCCCGAAGTGATCGCCGAGATCACCAAGCGTTACGGCTTCGACAAGCCGCTGCACGAACGCTATTTCACCATGCTGTGGAACTATATGCGCCTCGATTTCGGCGAAAGCCTGTTCCGCGGGGCCTCGGTAATGCAGCTGATTGGCCAGAGTCTGCCAGTTTCCGCGACCCTGGGGCTATGGAGTACGCTGATCATTTATCTGGTGTCGATCCCGCTGGGGATACGCAAGGCCATCCACAACGGCAGCGCCTTTGACACCTGGAGCAGCACGCTGATTATCATCGGCTACGCCATTCCGGCATTCCTTTTCGCCATCCTGATGATCGTGCTATTCGCCGGTGGCAGCTATCTGGACTGGTTCCCACTGCGCGGGCTGGTTTCCAGCAATTTCGACACGCTGCCGTGGTACGGTAAAATCACCGATTATCTGTGGCACATTACCCTGCCAGTGCTGGCTACGGTGATCGGTGGCTTTGCCGCCCTGACCATGCTGACTAAAAACTCGTTTCTTGATGAGATCCGCAAACAGTATGTGGTCACCGCCCGTGCCAAAGGGCTGGACGAGAAGAAGATCCTTTACCGCCACGTGTTCCGTAACGCCATGCTGCTGGTGATCGCCGGTTTCCCGGCCACCTTTATCAGCATGTTTTTCACCGGTTCGTTGTTGATCGAAGTGATGTTCTCGCTCAACGGCCTTGGGCTGTTGGGCTACGATGCCACCCTGCAACGCGACTATCCGGTGATGTTCGGAACGCTCTACATATTTACCCTGATCGGCTTGCTGTTGAATATCGTCAGCGATATCACCTATACCCTGGTCGATCCGCGCATTGATTTCGAGGGCCGTCAATGAGCCGCTTAAGCCCCATCAATCAGGCCCGCTGGGCACGTTTTCGCAGCAACCGCCGTGGTTACTGGTCGCTGTGGATTTTTCTATCTGCCTTTGCACTCAGCCTGGCCGCCAACCTTATCGCCAACGACCGGCCGTTGCTGGTGCGCTATGAAGGCCGGCTGTATGTGCCCTTTATGGTCAACTACAGCGAAACGACCTTCGGCGGGGAACTGAATACCACTACCGATTTTCAGGATCCCTTTGTTATCAAGCAGATTGAGCAACACGGCTGGGCCATCTGGGCCCCGATCCGCTTTAGCTACAACACCATCAACTTTGCCACCGAAGTGCCCTTCCCTTCGCCGCCGTCACGCCAAAACCTGCTCGGCACCGACAGTAATGGCAGCGATGTGCTGGCACGGGTGCTGTACGGTTTCCGTATCTCAATGCTATTTGGGCTAGCGCTAACGCTGTGTTCCAGCGTGATTGGTATCTGTGCGGGAGCGACGCAGGGCTATTACGGCGGCCGATTCGATCTTTGGGGGCAACGGCTGATCGAGGTTTGGTCGGGGATGCCGACGCTGTTCCTGATCATCCTGCTGTCCAGCATCATCCAACCCAACTTCTGGTGGCTGTTAGGCATCACCATCCTGTTTGGCTGGATGAGCCTGGTGGGCGTAGTGCGTGCCGAATTCCTGCGTACCCGTAATTACGACTACATTCGTGCCGCCAGAGCGATGGGCGTGCCGGATCGCGTGATTATGTATCGTCATATGCTGCCTAACGCCATGGTGGCCACGCTGACCTTCCTGCCGTTTATTCTGTGTGGTTCGATCACCACCCTTACCTCTCTCGATTTCCTCGGCTTCGGCTTGCCGCTCGGTTCGCCTTCGTTGGGTGAGCTCCTTTTACAGGGCAAAAACAACCTGCAAGCTCCGTGGTTGGGCATTACCGCCTTCCTAGTGCTGGCGGTGCTGCTCTCACTGTTAATCTTTATCGGCGAAGCGGTGCGCGACGCCTTCGACCCAAGCAAGGCGCATTAATATGACCACTCCTCTGCTCGCTATTCAGGATCTCAGTATCGCCTTCCGCCAGGGAGGCAGCTTGAATCAGGTGGTCAACGGCGTCTCGTTACAGGTGGAACAAGGGGAAACGCTGGCGTTGGTGGGTGAATCAGGCTCAGGCAAAAGCGTCACCGCCCTCTCCGTGCTGCGGCTGCTGCCTTCCCCGCCGGTGGTGTATCCCGGTGGGGATATTCTGTTTAACGGCAACTCACTGTTACATGCATCGGAAGCCGAACTGCGCAAAGTACGTGGCAACCAGATCTCAATGATATTCCAGGAGCCGATGGTGTCGCTCAACCCGCTGCACACCATCGAAAAGCAACTGGCCGAAGTGCTGATGCTCCACATGGGTATGCGCCGTGACAGCGCCCGTGCCGAAATCATTCAGTGCCTGGATCGAGTGGGAATACGTAACGCCAAAGCGCGCCTGAAGGACTATCCCCATCAACTCTCAGGCGGAGAACGTCAACGCGTGATGATCGCCATGGCGGTGTTGACCAAGCCCAAGCTGTTGATTGCCGATGAGCCGACCACCGCGCTAGACGTGACCATTCAAGCGCAGATCCTGATGCTGCTGAAAGAGTTAAAGCAGGAGCTGGGGATGGGATTGCTGTTCATCACCCACAACCTGAACATCGTGCGCCGGTTGGCGGATAACGTGGCGGTAATGCGCCAAGGGTTGTGCGTAGAACAAAATAGCCGCGATGGGCTGTTTAGTGCCCCACAACACGCCTATACCCGTCAGTTATTGGCTGCGGAAGACGTAGGCAAGCCTCTGCCACTACCTGCCAACGATAAGCCTATGCCACTGCTCAAAGTGGAACACCTGCAGGTCAGCTTCCCGATCAAACGTGGCCTGTTACGGCGTATCGTCGATCAGAACTACGCGCTGAAAGATCTGAGCTTCGAAATACAGCCTGGGGAAAGCGTGGGCCTGGTGGGCGAATCGGGTTCAGGTAAGAGCACGACTGGCCTGGCGCTGCTGCGCCTGTTGAGCTCCAAAGGTGCGATCTGGTTTGATGGCCAACCGCTGCATCAGTTCAATAACCAGCAGATGTTGCCTTACCGCAGCCGGATGCAGATCGTGTTCCAGGACCCCTATTCCGCGCTGAATCCACGCCTGAACGTGCTGCAAATCATCGCCGAAGGGCTGGAGATCCACCAGCAACTGACCGCAGAGCAACGCGAACAGCGGGTGATTGAGGCGTTGGAGGAAGTCGGATTGGATCCGGCCCTGCGCTATCGTTATCCCACGGAGTTTTCCGGTGGGCAGCGACAACGTATCGCCATCGCGCGTGCGCTGATCCTGCAGCCGCAGCTGTTGATCCTGGATGAACCGACGTCCTCACTGGATAAATCGGTGCAGGCACAGATCCTGACGCTGCTGAAGTCGCTTCAGCTCCGTCACCGGCTGGCCTATCTGTTTATCAGCCACGATTTGCAGGTGGTACGATCGTTGTGCCATCAGGTGATCGTACTGCGTCAGGGAGAAGTCGTGGAGCAGGGTAACTGCCAGACGATTTTCAACGCACCTGCTGCTGCCTATACACAGCAGTTATTGCAGTTGGTTGATTAGCGGCATCATTCAGAAGGGGTACTGCGCGCTGAGCTGCTCGGCAATCGCCGCACCGACGTTTTTCAAGCGGCACATGGCGGCACTTTCATCACATTGATGAACGAACAGGCAAGGCTCGCCTTCCCATTCAACAATGGAGCAGTTGACCTGGATCTCTTGCAGAGACAGGTTGAGCTGCTGCATGACCCGCCAGGCTTCGCGCCCGTCATGGCTGAGCAGCTTGAGGCCGATCAGATCGTTATCTTCGTCTATGCCGCTAAGCGGAATCGGTTCAACCTTGCTGCCGGTAAAACCTGATAGCCAACGATAACTTTGCGGCAAGCGATGCACTACCGAAAGCTGGAAACTGTCCACATGAAATCCCTAGTATGAAAAGATGAAACACTTTTTACATCACAGGATGACTTAGTTATAGCCGGGATCATCCGACTTTGCCGCCTACAAATGTTATTTTAAAGTAAAATTTGCAACAAACAATTAACCACATCCTGCGCTTGCTGATATCACTCAGTTTTTCTCCACCGTAGAAGGTTCTCTCACGGCGTTTTGCGACTCAGCTCGCATTTTTGCGTTATATGTAACCCTTTCCCGCCGCGATCTCAACATTTTTTTCTTGCAATGCGGTTACTTTACAATCGGTATAATTTTACATTGTGCAAACATCTCGCTCAAATACCCAAGGCAGGTTAAATCAATAATATTTTGATTTAAAACAATATTATTCCGATTAGTCGCCAAAGAAATGCCCCATCAGCCAACGGGTTGCACCTCTGGCCACCAGGGAAAATAACGCCGTCATATTTAACAAAAAAACTACAGTTCGTTTGGCTGACGTTTAGTTAGCCTGCATATATTTAGCAACAAACTTAAACTTGCAAGCAGGCAGATTGGGGGCTAATTGCATTTGATCTCCCTCACCCCAACCCTCTCCCCTGTACAGACCGGGGACATCATGAACACTTGTTCGGGGACATGGTAGACACTTACAACATAGGTATGAGTACTTCTGAGTGGAGTTGCTTATGCCGTGGGATGAGAGATCTGCCATGTCATTACGTACCGAGTTTGTGCTTTTCGCCTCACAAGAAGGCGCTAATATCCGTGCGCTATGGCTATGCCGTCAGTTCGGCATAGCGCCTGCTACCGCATACAAGTGGTTACATCGCTGGCACTCTGATGGGCGCGCCGGTCTGAACGAACGTTCTCGAGCGCCACACCATTCCCCCAGCAGAACCTCTGACACCGTTGTCCAACATCTCCGCGCTGCACACCTGGCCCATCCGATGTGGGGCGCACGCAAGCTCAAGCGGTGGCTCGAGATGCAGGGGCATACGTTACCGGCCGCCAGCACCGTGCATAACCTCATGCGCCGCCATGACCTGCTACCGGGCGGTCCGTCACCGGCGCCCACCGTCGGACGCTTTGAACATGACGCCCCGAACCGACTCTGGCAGATGGACTTTAAAGGCCACTTCCCCTTCGCCGAAGGGCGTTGTCATCCGCTGACCTTGCTGGATGACCATTCGCGCTTCTCGCTCTGTCTGGCGCACTGCCCGGACGAGCGACGTGTCACCGTGCAGTCACAGTTGATAGCGGTGTTCGAACGTTATGGCTTGCCGGAGAGAATGACCATGGATAATGGTGCCCCCTGGGGCGACACGACGGGCAGTTGGACCGCGCTGGAACTGTGGCTGATGCGTCAGGGTATCCGGGTGGGTCACTCTCGGCCTTATCATCCTCAGACTCAGGGTAAGCTGGAGCGCTTCCACCGCAGCCTGAAGGCAGAGCTCCTGCAGGGACGGTGGTTTACCCATGCCGCGCAGTTGCAGGAGGTGTTCGACGCCTGGCGAGATACCTACAACCTGGAACGCCCACACGAAGCCCTGTCAATGGCGGTGCCAGCGTCCCGTTATCAGCCTTCATCGCGACAATACAATGGCAATCCGGCGGCAGCCGAGTATGACGAGGGGGTCCTGGTCAGGAAAGTGGATGTCAGTGGAAAACTAAGCCTGAAAGGGATGGGTCTGAAAGTGGGCAAGGCCTTTATCGGTGAATATGTCGGGCTGAAGGAAAGTGAGAGAGAGGGCTACTACGAGATATGGTGGTACAGCACGAAAGTGGGGATGATCGACCTGAGAAATAGGTCGATCATCATGGGTAAAGGATGTTAAAAAGTGTTCACCATGTCCTTGAACACCTGTCTACCATGTCCCCGGTCTGTACATCCCCAAGGAGAGGGAGCTGGTCCGGAGCTGTAATCAGGTGCAGGATTTAACCTATGGCACATCCGGTCCCGAGGGAGTCAGGTGTTGTGGTAGGGTTCAGGCGTAAAGTGGTGGCACATTCATTGGAAGAGCCAAGGTGATCTCAGTATCGATAAAATAGCTCGATCGGTCCCCTCTCCCTGTGGGAGAGGGTTAGGGTGAGGGGTAATCAGGCAGGATTATTGCGCGGACGGCTGGCATAAAAATAGAACAACACCGCAACGATGCTACACAGAGCCATCGATGAAACCATCGGCCACGCGCTCTTACCTGGGGCCAAGGACAGTATTGCCCCAACCAGCGCGCCAATGCTGAAGCGCAACGTCCCGGCCAGTGAAGAAGCGGTTCCCGCCATATGGGGGAAATCGTCCAGGATCACCGCCATCGCGTTAGACGAGATCATGGCGATACAGCCGAGATAAACCGCCACCCCAAGCACCAAAGCCCAGAAACCCAGCCCGCTGGCGGTGACGGCCAGCAACCACACGCCCATCGTCAATTGCACAAACAGACCAAGACGGAACATTTTTACTGCCCCTAGGCGTCGCACGTTGCGGCTATTGATCAGGGTTGTCAGGAACAGAAACACGATGTTCAGCGCAAAGTAATAGCCAAAATGCTGCGGTGAAACGTTATTCAGCTCGATATAGACAAACGGCCCGGCGCTGAGGAAAGAAAACATCCCGGCAAACGAGAAAGCACTGGCCAGCATATAGCTCAACACGCGCTTGTGGCGGAACAACGAGCCGAAATTCCTCAGCGTGGTACGCAGATGGAATTTTTGCCGCCGCTCCTTGGGTAACGTCTCCTTGATAAAGAACGCCACCAGTACCGACCCCAACAACGCCGCAGCCCCCATGGTCCAGAAGATGGCATGCCAGCTGAACCATAGCAGCAGCACACCACCGATCATCGGAGCCAGCAATGGCGCAATGGTCATCACCAGGATCACGAACGACATCATGCGTGAGAACTCATCCTTGATGAATGTTCATGACATACAAACAATAACAGAAGGGACGACTACGCTCAATTCCAGAAAGCACGCGCACTCGCAAGACGATCCTGATCTGTAACCAGTTCATCTTGACGATTATAAACGCGTTCGATTGTTTCACCGTCTGCTGTGATAGTATAAGAGATAGCACCGATCACTCTGTAAGTTGCGTAATTGATTTTAATAGATAAATCTTTAGAGTCTTTGAATTCGTTTTCGATTTCGATTTCGATTTTTGTTTTGTTCGTCATTTTAATTTCCTTTTTGATTTGATTGAATGTTTTTTCGTTTCGTACTGTTATTTAGATAAGTATGAATTCATGCGGCTAATCTCTCATGTTTAATGCGCGTTAATCTCATTTCACGCGCTGTTAGTGTTTTAGTGGTCATTTCAATTGGGTTATAAAAGTTTGCTCTATTGGTTCTTGCAGATTGATCAGAACAAACGATCAGCGGTTCGTTGATGGTTGCAGCAGGTTTTGTTAAACTAAATACTAATGAGCTATTAGAAAAGGTGTTCACTTCGCTCATTGAAAGTAATTCATTCAAATCATTCTCTTGCTGTTCAGTTAATGTGGCGTTAACTTTATAGCTGATTTTCAAAATCTTCTCGTATTTCGCATTGAACAATATAAACTCCTCACTTGCTTCTAACCCTTCCCCTTCAATAATTTTATCTTGAACAGCGATAAGGTCCTTCTTATCGCTTAACTCTTTTTCCAGTTCAGCAACTCGTTTTTCAAGTTCGGATAATTTGCTATCAGTTCTTTCGGCAATTTCTGCAACTTGAGATAACTTCTTATCTTCTACGAATTCCACTTTTTTATTTTCTACTAAATCACCACTAAAAACTTCATTCTTAGTTTTGGCAAAGATTTTAGTAAGATTAGCTTTCTGATTTTTCCAATAACGACCGGTTCCTTGACGAGAAACCATTACTGCTTTGGTGAAGTTCTCATTACAAGCAACGAAAACTAAATCACCAGATGAATCTTTACCGAAACCAGCATTGAAAGAGTATTCGTTTAATGATGCTGAAGCGTTTTCAATCAGAGCAATAACTTTCTTCTTGGTTTTGTTATCAGCAATGTTAACATGGTTTTTAATTTCGTTTTTATCGTTCATGAAGTCATTCAAAGCAATAACGTTAGTTCCTAGTTTTGCTTTAACAGTGTTGTCAGTATTTTTAAAAATTGAGATTTGCATTTCATGCTCCTTGTTTAATGCGCTTTGTTCTAATGTTCTGTGCTTTGCAACGTGATACGAAAGTTTGATAATTCATCTCGTATTTTTCAGCAAGAAATGCCATTGTTGAACCGTTGTCAATCTGCGATTCAATTTCTGTTCTGTTCAAAACTTTTTTCGTTCTGCTTTTCATATAAAATTACGTCCTATTGTTTAGATAAAAAAATGCGCCTCTGCGGAAGCGCGATTTTGATTAAAATGGAATTTTTTACAAATGAACCTTGTTGAGAGGATTCTTTCAAAACACTTTACAGTATTTTCAAAGAATACCCTTGCGAGTATTCGAAACATTAAGGAATCAAAACATGAAGTAAAATACTTTTCTCTATACTGATATTTATGCAGTCGAGGAAGAGTTGTAAACAACCGTAGAAAAATAAAATTAGTAGACAGTGAAAGCTGTGCTTACATAACTAATTTAGCATCCATGCCGAAAGTCGTAAACAAAGTAGCTGAAAAACTTCAAAGACACTTTTCGGAAGCGAGACACTTTAAGAAAAAACGAGACGGTTTTGAGATGGTTTCCACGGAAAGCGTTGGGACCATTGACGCCAGCCACTTATATATTAAACCGTCCAGATGGAACTAGATGATTATAAAACATAGCGAAGCGAGCAAGATGCGCGAAGCGCGGGCGTAGCCCTAACAACTGACATAGCGAAGCGACAAGATCATTCAGTAAAAGATCCAGATAGCATTAGTTAGCGCTTCGCGCATTCGCTTCGCTCATAATATTATTTTTGATCATTAATCAGTAAGGTCAAATGCATTATATCCTTGATCGGAAATTCAGTAAACTTTCTACGAAAATTTAATAGTTCTATGAAGTCAGTTAGTGAGTTTCTCCTACGCTGCGCTACGTCGAAACGGGCAAGCCCTATCTTTGATAGAGATCTTGTCGTATGACGAACCTCCTACTTTCTCCCTGACTTTCTCCTGATCTTGATAGTCCTTATCGTCTTTGTGATTGGTCTTTACCTTGCTCTTTCCAGTTCGTCTGAGTCCATCCTGAATTCCTCCTAGTTATCTAAATATCAGTATATAAAATAAAAAAGAGGAATTAAAAATGTTAAAGCATGAAGTAAAAACCAGATCAGAGTTAAACCGTGTTTCATCAAGTTACTGTGTGTATAAAACTGTTTTGCATCATCAGAATGGATCTTTCGTGTATTACGGAAAGCAGTCTTTCAATGATGCACCTGACTCTCGCTATATTGGTTCAGGTCGTTTATTGAAAGAAAAGCTGAATGAAATGGGCGATACTGATTTGATTGAAAAGACCGTGCTGTCTGTTTTCGATGATGAACAAGACGCTTTAGACTTTGAACAACAACTTATCCTTAATGCTCGTAAATGTAATGAAAATCTTTTGAATATCTGTTCAGGTGGTGCCGGAGGAAATCGTTTAGACCGAGTTTCAGAATCCGGTATAACAATTCGCTCTGCGAAAATATCAATCAATCAAACAGGTCGAAAATTCTCAGAAGCATCTATTGAAAAAATGCGTCAAGCAAAACTAGGTAAAAAACGTTCTATTGAAGCGCGTGAAGCAATTTCAAAAGGTCGTCTAGGAATGAAAATTGGTCCCCGCTCTGCTGAGACTATAGAGAAAATGAAAGCAGCGCAGCAGAAACGCCGAAAGCTTGAATCCGAGTTATCTAAATAACAACATATCAAATCAACTAAGAGGAATAAATGAATAAGCACTGGATCTTTATTCTTCTGGCTATCTTTGTGGGTGTTTGCTACTTGAGCACCCCTAACACTGCATCAGTTCAGAAGCGCGGAATCATCTGCAACTTACAAGACTATAATCCCGAAACGGCTAAACATGATATCGATATGTGCCGATTAGGACTAACAAAGGAAACCAAATGACCACGAGTGAATTTCTAGACGTTATCAATGATGCAACTTATATGATCACTGACGTATTAGAGAAAGCCGATTTTGAAATCGCTGATAATAAAAATGACTGTGTTCAATCTGTTATCGGAATCTGTCATGAACTTATTGAAAAAATGGAGCCTGAATGTACGAGCAACTAAAACAAAGCCTACAGAATCAGAAAGAAACGATTGAAAAAGCCATCACTGATTTTGAAAACGAGCTGAAAGCTAATGAAACTCTATTGATCGAAGAATTGCAGCAACGTATGCAAGCAGGTGTTTATCCTGATTCGGAGTTTTTGCATGAAGCAATGCGAATATTGAACCGCGTAATCAGCTATCAAACTTTTAACCTCCCTGATCCTAAAACTGAATTCGAGTACAAACAGAACCATGTTGTGTTTGAAATCGTTGAAATCGGTAATCAGTTCTACTTTATAACGGTGCATAATGACTGATATTCCTATTCTTAAACATCTATATGATTTAATCGATGTTGACCCTGTTTTGAACGACGGGGCTTTACTCGCTATCCAAGAGCTTCCAATCGACCGTATGCTGTTCATTGCTGAAATCATTATGCTAGTCAAAGCTATTGAGAAGAACGCGAAGGACGAACGCACCCTTTCAGGAGTGTTCTACACTGAAGCGAATCACAGAGAGCTAGTGAAAGACCCTTATGTTGAGCTTTTCACGCAGTATGATGGGAAGTTTGTCAGCATTAACGAGGATAAACTTAAAGAGGTATTTACCAAATAAAAAAGGGACTCGATTGAGTCCCTTTTTTTATTTTTTATATGAATCAAGAACCTTTTGAAGTTTTGTTCTTCCGTCTTCTTTTGTTAAATCAATATGTAGAGGTTTAGGCTTGGATTCTTCGAGAAAAACCTTCGCTATATTTCCTGAGTCGTCTAAAATTTCATTTAAAAGAGCATCAGTGGAGTATTCTTTTCTATTAAATATTTCCTCTATTTCGTCAATTGTTACTTCTTCTACATTCGGATAGGCTTTTTCTAAAGCGACAACATCATCGCGAATCATGAAGTCTGCTAATTCGTATAAATTCAAATCAACATTTTTTCGTTCGCCGTTTCTAAAGCTAGCTATAAAAAGCATTTCTTTTTCCTATTGGTTAGTCTAGCAATTTGCGGGCTATTTCTTCGATCTGTCTTTCATCGTTCAATCCTGTTACTGCTTGAACACCTTCTTCTTTCAGCTTTAGCGCAACTTCATCAATTGATAACGCCATCTGTTCAACATGTCCATCATCGAAAACAACTTTATAAATCATAATTTTTTCCTAATCATTATTGAGTGATATTTAAACTCTCTCTTTATTGAAAGAGTATCCCATATTTTAATCATTAACCTTTGTGTGTCAATATCTTTGATCATCATAGCGTCGAACATTGCATTGATTTCAAATTTTACTATTTTAGCTTGCATCAATTTCTCCAATTCAGGAATCCACAAAAACATCGTTAACGTGTTTCCTTCAATCTTGAAATCGTAACTCCATTCTTTCGGTAATAGTTTGATAACTGACATAGAATCTCCTTTTTCAGTAATGCTAACTGGACCAAGGAAGGAGTCAAACAAGGTCATTCATCCTCATTTAATAATTCTTCATCATCCGATTCTTTAACTGCTTCACGCTCTAAGAGTTCCAGTTCAGGCTCATCAATCAAATCAGTCATGCTTTTATCAACTAACAGATCACCAATTTCAATCAAAACTTCATTGCATATTTCATTCAGTTTGTTTTTCAGGTTCTTCTGGTCGTCTGCTGCTGATAAAATTTCAATTAGATAGTTACGAGGGATTCTTCTAACAACGTCTTTAAAATTGCCTAAGTAAGTATCTAAGGCAGCTTGAACGTAATCAGTTTCAATCAAAGCACCAGCTTCTTTAGCAGCAGCCATCTGGGCTATATCTGCTTTTGCTTTTTGCTCACGGAGTTTTTCTTTGTCCATTTCTTCGCGAACATTGGTTTCTTTCAATGGGTTGATTTTGTTTTCTAAAATCCATTCAGTGCCTTTTTTCTCAGGGATCTTTTTACGTTCGTCGTCATACGGGAGTCCTTCTTTTATCCAAGATTTAACACCGTTCAGGGTATAACCGTATCTTGAAGCCATTTCGGTCATAGTGATATAAGTCAGTTTCATTTTCTGTAGCCTTTTTAGTGAGTTAAGGGTGTTGTATAAGAGTATTTATCAGAAAGGCGGGAAATTTTTGGAGGAATCCAGGAATCAAGGGTGAACTGAAATGAACCAGGAGTTTCAGATATTTTTGAAAAGGTCCGCTCGCGAAACATCGGCGTCTTTCCATGCACGGAAAGTAACTATAAATTTATCCTAAGCGAATATAGTGAATATCTATGCATTTTAATGAATAAAACGGGAGTTTCATATAAACCAACATGAATTGATAACACATTAGTCATATTGTATGATGGTTGCTTCAAAAGGAGATGATATGGAATATCAAGCAATAGCTAAGCGAATAGTGCAGGTGATACTAACACCAGAGATGCTCGTAGGACTAGCACACGGAGTAGCAAGCGTACCTATTGATTTTGGTTATCTTGCTTATGGATATATTGACACGGAGAATAGATCTCGCAATCAAGGTGATACGATGCGAATGATGAAAGCTATTAAGTGCGGTATACTTGAGAATGAAAACCTAGTAGAAAGCATTAAAACCGTGCTTGATGACTTTAATAGTAATGTATCTAAAGAAAAACAAGATTCAATATATGCAAAGACTGTTGGCTCTATAGCAGGAAGGATGATTACAAGCACTGTTCTTAGCGGTATTCTTACGAACATAATTCTTAAAACAGCAGTATACACTAGACTATTAGGACTTAGAATTGGCTCAGTTAGCACTATTTTATTGACTGGCGGTTTGGCGACAAGAAGCATTTATAAGTCAGAAGAATTGAAAGATAAAAATCTCCCTGTGTACTATGCACTTAGACACAAAGGTGATTTAGACTTTCTTTATTTCTTGATTCAACCATTTGTTGATCCGTTTATTGATGCGCTCTCTGTTAGACAGAAACAGGGTCAAGAACCGTTTAATAAAATAGTATCGCTTGTGGAGAAAGAGCTAAATGGGCAAAAAATTTAAAGACAAAGTGTGTTTCTTCATAGCTAACGCGTTGATTAACATACTTGGGTCCATCGGCTTTCTGCTATGCGTGTATTTCTTTTTTCATTTTGACACGGTAATGGAGAGAGTGCTTTACATCAGTGGAACAATAATCGCTGTTATCGCGTTAGCTTACATTATACCCATTGATAAGAATTATTAGCCTGTTCTATAAAGAGCAGGCTGTGGTTCAAAGATAAGCGTTTAAAGTGTTAGTCTCGAACACGCTGATAACTCTATTAGCTCTGTTCGGCGTCTGCTTATGCCATTTTGATAATCTGAGATTAGCAGCAGCTTTTGACCAGTTTCGTTGCTCAAGATATGAAAGGCTATTGTTGAATGTTGATACACCTTGAACGCCCATTTGATAACACATATTCACCAAAGCATACTGTCTATTCACTTCAAGCTGATTATATAGCTTGCTTAGTCGTGGATTGTTAAGAATGCCCTTCATAGTAAACTTGATATCATCGTTGAACAGTTGTTCAGCTTTAGCGTGTGTAATCGTGTCTGAGCCTAAGATTCTAATAGCCTCTTGTCTATCAGGGCTTTTAGTAACTAAGTGACCGACGCCGATTGTGTAATAGCCTTCAGTGTCTTTATAAAGGTCTAACTTGATACCCTCATCATGCTTTAACATTTCGTATAGAGTCATAAATCCTCATACACAAAGAAATAGTTAATAGCTCTGATACCTCTGATAGCGTTCTGAGTAACACCGAAGCAAACTGCTTTATCTTCTATGCCCTCAACATCAATCAATACAGACTGACCGATTTTGAACTGATACTTCGGCTTTCTGAACTGTGTGCTAACAACGAAAACGTCATTCTTTAAATTGGTTTTCTTGAGTTGCTTCTTTAGCTTCTTATCACCGACTAGATCATAAGAATAAGGGCGTGTCATATCTTCAGGTTGAACATTGTTGATCTTGATGTTATTCAAATCTGCGATAGGGTAATATTCGAATTGGTTAATAGTTGGAATTGTCATTGCTTCTCCTTTTCTTTTATTTATCTATAGCTAGCCCTCACAGCATTTCTAACTTGTGATTCAACGCGTTCACACATAGAACTCCATGAGCCTAATGTTTTCTTTCTTGAGCCATTGCGTTTAAAGATTGCTATCAGTCGCTTGTTCTTTTTCGCTGTGGTTTTAATCAGGATCGTTCGTTGCTGTCCTTTATGCTTTTGACTGACTGCTTTCAGATTGCGCATTGCCTTTAAGCCAGGAATGTTTCCGTATGCGTTAGTGAACTTGTCAGAGGTAGGGACAAACTTTTTGATAGGGCTTTCATCGTCGATTAAATGACTAACGTAATTAGCCTGAACATCTTTGATATAAATGCGATTTGTTGTAACGAATTTGCCGATTTTGAATTGAAAGCCTACAGCGTTCTTAGTGAACGCCACAGGTTTATCAATGTTTCTGTTAATGTGTTTTTGAAGTTCAACAGATGCTAATTTAGACGCTTTCGTTACACGCTTTGAGAAGCTATCAGATTCTTTAATCTTCCATTTCTCAAGATCACGTTTAGCTTTATTGCGGTCATTAGACACCTGTTCCTCCTAGTAGCAGAATTATTTTTAGTGCTTCATTAGGCAGCAAAGGTGGCAGCACAAACCCCATTGCAGCAGCTAAAGGTATGATGATAAGGTTGTAAACAACTGCGAAAGCAATTGCATATTTGATTATCTCTAACGGCTTCAGCTTTATTACTGGAAATTTAAACATAATTACCTCAATTACTATTTACTCCATTGCCAACGTTAACTTGCTGAGTAGTCGATTGATTCTTTTCGGCTAGCGTAACTAATCGGGTGATTTGATTAGATTGATTATTCAACGTTTCAAAGAATTTATCTAACTTAGTGTCAATTGAATTCATCTTTTTGTCTAAGTCGTCAATTCGCTTTTCAAGATTGTTTTTATCAGATTCAAGCCTCGTGATTCTATTTTCTAATGCAACCTGTTTGTCAGTAATGGAAGATTGAAATTTGTATAACCCGTATATCAACGCGAACACGCTTCCGATTATACCTATAGCGATCTCCATAGGTTCTCCTAATGGGGCTTTCGCCCCTTATTAATATTTGAAAATTTCTTTCTCATCTGGAACATAGTTGATACTGAAATCAGGAACTGTATATTCACCTTCAGGAATAGGACTCCATTGAACGTTTGGAACTCTTAGTTCAATGTTAGTTGGTCCTTTCACTTTGAAATATCCACCGGCTGACTTCATCCCATCAATATAAACTTCAGGAGCGAAAAAGTTTTGTGTTGAGCCGTTGACGTATTGAACGCCCGCGACGTCGATTTTAATATGTCCTGCACCACCCTGAAACGCGATGATTTTAGGATTATTAGTTGTTACTGTAAGACCTTTAACGATATGAATCATATTTACCTCTTTTGTTGTAACCATCCTTGGTTAATTAATCCTTAGCCCAAACTAAAGTTAGTTTGATATGGTGCCGCTGTTAAATTTATGATAAAGCGCGTAGAATGGCCTGCGCTTTGATCAAGTTCACCAGCGGCTAGTTGCCAGAAACAACCTTGACCCGCATTAACAACTTCATTGATACGAACGATTGATTGTGTTCGTCCTAAGCCTGTTCCACCACGATTCATAGAAATCATTTCTTCAGATGCAGGTATATAACCACCGCTACCAGTGTTAAATCTGACGCCTCCATATCCGTGATTCCCGCTTCTGCTGCTATGACGATATACAGTGATTGTTCCGTAAATTCTCATTGCTGAGTAAGGATTACCAGCGTAACGAACATAGTTAACAGCTCCTGTGTTGACTCCTGTCCAATCGAATGTTGAACCGTCCATGACAGAACCTTCAATCTGGTTAACTCTCAGTTTCCCTCTGATATCACAGTTTTCATTAATAACGCAGCTATTGAACGTACCGTTATTGAATACACCTGAATTGGCATTAACAGTGCCGTTGAAAACACCATTATTTGCATACACATCACCTTTGAAATATCCTGATTCAGCTTCGATGTGTCCTTTTACTTGAACTTGCTTGAAGTATGCTGTGCCGTTTTTATTAATCATCCAACCTTGAGTACCGCCGGAGTTGTACCAGTTATCAGAACCAATCTCTTGAGAAATCTTGGCTGTATTAATAGAACCGTTTGCAATCTTCGCGTTATCAATAGAAGCATTTGCAATCTTCGCGTTACCGATTGAAGCGTCTTTGATCATCGCGTTATCCATATAGACAGTCTTTGTAGGAGCATCGACATAGAAAACAGGCTTAACCTTTGTCATATCCTTATCAGCAGGCACGATCATGAACTTATTAACAGCAAAAATAGCAGCAGATTCTTTTACAGGACCATCACTTGCAAGCAGTTTGAATCCTGCATAAACACCGTTAGCGTCAACAGTCATAGAGTTAGAAGCGTTAACTTGACCAGTCAGTTTATCAACACTAGCTTTCGCCTCGTTGCTTACTGTTGCGATCTTGCCGTCTAACTTCGCTTCAACCTGTGTTAATGCTTGAGATTGAGCTTTGTTGTTATCAACTACGACTTTATCCAGACGGGAAATAGAAGCTGTGTTGCTTCCTACGTTAGCTTCAATCTTACTGAAACGTGATGCGTTAGCGGTGTTTTGCTTTGCTACAGATTCATCTAAAGTTTTAATGCTAGAGTTGGATTTATTTATACCATCTGTGTATTCAGCTTTTTGTTCTGCGAATTTTTGAGTAGTAGCAGATTCGAAATCACTTTGTGATTTACTGATCTCGGTTAAGCTTGCTTCAGTCGAGACTTTTAAATCACCGACTTGCTTAGTGAATTTTGCATCTTGTTCAGTAATTTTTTGATTCAACGCTTTTTCAGAATTAGCAACCTTCGTGTCTGTTCGCTTTTCACTTGCTGAAACTTGACCATTAGTGAATTCTTTCATTTTCGTTTCCGAAAGAACGATAGAATCAGCAGCATATTTTTCAGCGTCTTTCTTTGCTTTATCAGCAACAGAATCAGCATGTTCATTAGCTTTGCCAAGTGTTTCATTAAGCTGTTCAGACAGATCAATCAAGTCTTCGATGTTCTTGATATCTTCAGGACTAAACGGAATTTCATATTTGATATCAAGATATGTCGGTTGACCTAAAATCATTCCATCAGTTCCGAACACGTCATAAGCGCCTGCTCTGACATACCAACCACCTTCACCCAATTCAAAATTCAACATGCTTCCGGTTGCTTCGTGATAACTAACTTCTTTAGTAAAATTGCTATCTCTTGCAACTTGAATTTGAACTTGATTAAAATCAGGCTCAATGCTTGAAGTCCAAGAAGTAAACGCCATGCCACCGTTCAGTTTAATACCTGCTTGAGCATTGAAACCTGTTAACGCTGGATGTTGATTATTCTTAACAGTCATTTTCACTTCAGGAGATTTCTGCCCACCGTAGCCGATAGTCGTAATACCGATAGTTACTTGTCTGCTTAGACCGTGTGATACGTTCTGTTCCCAAGTGTAAGTAAAGTTAGTATCAGCAGTTTTATAAACGACTGTCTTTTTACCCGTTACTTTGATTTCGTAATACTTGAACAGGTCTTTGAAGGTCTGCTCTGTACCGTTCACTTGCAGTTTCTGAGCGCTCAGGTCGTCCCAGGCGAATCGAAATTCAGTTGCTTTAGTGGTCGTTGCGTTCTCCATCGCGTTCACTAGGGTCAATCCTGTGACGCCTGGGAGCGTATAGCTTGTTGCTGGGTTCTGATTGACTAACGTAGCCCACTCAGATCTTGCAGCTATACCGGTTGCGCATACTCTGAAATCGTATTTGGCAACGTTCAGCCCGTAGATCTCGAAGTATTTTTGACTAGTGAAGCCTGCGTTCACCCACTCGCTTGCTCCTGATACCTTGTACTGAAGTCTGAAGCCGTATCTGTTGAAGTCGTCAGCAGCAGTCCAAGTTAGAACGATGTTCTGTCCGTATGCAGTTGTGCCGGTAGCTTGAACTTTGAAGTTTTCAGGAACAGCAAGAATCGTTGCATCAGGGATATCAGATCCGTTGAAATTAGGATCTTTAGCGATATCAACTTGAGAGTAAACTTTATCGTTATATTCGATAGCGTCGATCTGGATTTGTCCTGCTACAGAACCGGCCATTGAACGATGAACACGCACAACACGCCATAAGCTATTGGACAATTTCAATTCACTGTTAGTAACCTTGATAACATCCCAAACTTTAACGCCGTATGCATCAGCAGTATTAAAACTGATTGATTGCTGCAAGATTGATTTGTTACGTTCAACAGAAGCGAGTTTATCAAGTTGCGCTTTGCTTTTGATAAATCTGTAATCAACATCTTTGGTGATAATACGTTTGTCTTTATTAATCTGCTCATCGTTCTTGATTTCACTAGGATATCTGTAAACGATATCAGAGTAATCAGCATCAGGTTGTCTGATAGTACAGTTCAGTGTGTTGTAATAACCGTTTGATTCACCATCTTTCAGAGTGATCATCCCTTGAAGAATGTTATCTTCATCAAAGCTATATTGAACAACGTCAGGAGCATCAACACCTAATGTTAGTTTACCGAAGCTTTCATAAACCATCCCACCGAACGAGCCGCAAAGACTTGTAATATTGTTTTTGAATGCAGCATTAGGGTCCATTGAACCGTTTGAATAGAAGCTATTATCAGAAGCGAACTTTGCACCAACTTTGAACGAATCAACATCAATGTAATTAGGTTCAATTCCTAATCCATAATGACTGTTCATCATATAATCAAGCAACTGAGAAGGACCGTTCGTGCTAGCTTTAATGGTGTTATCAAGCAAATCTCTTATTCTTAATCCGGTCAGTTCAACACCGATTTGAGCATTCGGGTTAAAGATATCAACACCATTTTGTAAGCCGTCATTTGTTTTTCTGATAACAACGCAGCCCATAGCAACGTTTTTACCAACGTTGTTAATCGACCATCCGTTTTCATCCTGTCCTAAATACTTCGAAGCAAGTTCTAAATGATGACCGTTTGCACCACCTGTGCTGAATTCAATTTCAAGATAACCTCTGTATTTCGGATCAATGTTAGCAGCATCAACAATTCCGCTTTTAAGTGTTGTTACTTCTTCTCTTAAAATGCGCTTGTTGTCGAGATACATATTATGGAAACCTTCGATCTCACCTTCAGCGATAGCGAAAATAGTAACCAGTTTCGTATCATCGTTCTTTGCAATGTTTTTCCAAACAGCAATAGTACCAACGCGCTCACGACCATAGATAACAGGCAGAACTGTTTTAGGATCTGTTACTGTTCCTATTGTCGCTCCTGTGTCCTGCGATTGCATCTTGGGTACAGATTGCTGCATTGCCATATAACCCATAATGCCTGTTACCGCTGCTACAGCTAGCCCAATACCGATTGCTACTGCTAATGTTGTTACTGCCGCAGCAGCTGCCGCAGCAGAAGCACCCGCGATAATAGCGGCTACAGCTATCATTGCCATGTTATTCTCCTATTCTATAAATTAAATCCGGTTTCAAGCTTTCGAGGGGAATCATTAGATAAACTCCGTCGTGTTCAGCAATCGCTTGATTGTTAAAGACGATTGAAACAGAATAATGTTTGGTTGATTTGGTTATTAAGATGTCACCGTTTTTAATATCAGTAACTTTCATAGCGTGTTTATCTAAAATGAATTTTGGACTTTTCAGACCAATTTCTTTAGCTAGCTTTAGACCGGATTGAATATCTGTGTATTTCTGATAGAGCTGTTCTTTGTAATCAGTATCAAGAAATGAATCGAGGTAATCAGCAAGAATAATATTGCAGTCGTTAACTCCGAATTCGTGCTCTGTGAAAAGATACTGATTAAGAATTCTTGAAATTTTTGCTTGTTTAATCATTTCGCAGATTTCCATATTGCTTCGCTGTTCCATTTTCCGATTCTGCTGAAAACGGTATCGTTCGCGTTGCCTGGATAGCTTCTGTGAATACCATCAGAACAGTGATTTCTTGCTTTCTTCTCTAAGACTTCCCACAGAGTATTAATCGTTGTCTGAGATTCGTTAGTTGATTCATTGTCTTTGTATTCGATATTGATATTCACTGAATCCACAGTGCCTGTGAATACTGGATAAGTTAAAGCAACTTCACCTGTATTCGGATTCATGAAAGCAATTCTGACTGTCACCGAAGCGCGGGAGAACTTTTTAGCTCTGATCATTTCGATGTATTCAGGACGAACGTTGCTGATATTAACGTTCATTGCTTTATTGTTAATTTCCTTTTCTTCTGCTGCGCTTGTCAGATCAAGAAAATCACCAGACGCAAGATAGGTCTTTGAGTCGTAATCAACATCGTGAAAGCCATCGGTTAAATTAACTTCACCACCACCTGATAACTGAATGTCAACCAAGTTAAACAGGAACCCAGCAGACATTAATTGTTGTTCAGTCAGAGAAGCAACTTTTGTTCCGTTGAAATCGTTATATGCAGAAATGAAATCAGGATTAGTACAAAGTTTTTTAAGTTCGTCTTTAATGCTCATACGTTCTCCGTAGCTGTGAAATCAAGTTTCCCAACAGAACTGATCGGAATATCGTATGAATCGTTTGTTAGAATAAAACTTGCTGTAATGTTATTGAAGTTAACGGCTTCACCTGCATTCACTTCTTGATACAGTGAAGGGAAGATCTTCATAGTCCCGTTTGCTTGAACGTCTTCAGTCACTTGATAGATCTTTGCGTGATTCTTAAATCTAATATAAGTGCCTGCTTCAAGAGTTCCGCTGAATTGACCAAGCTTAACGAGTCTTGAGCCTTTATTTGATTTTGCGCTAACAGTAACGTTGATAGCGTTGCCTTTATATTCAGAGAAATAACCTAAAGGCATTTCAAAAGGTTGTCCGAACTTATGCAGAGCGATGAATTTTTTAACTTGAGGAAGATGCTCTTTCATCCATGTTGCAGTGAATTTAACAGTAAAGAACTGCGGGCCAGCCATTCTTTTAGTAACTCGTCCGCTTAAAGCTTTTGTTTGGAAGAAAGGAGCGTTGTCAGTAATAGTTACACTACTGACTTTTACGTTTTTGTTATCTAAGAACACGAAATGTCTCCTTGTTGAGTTTATCTTTATTTAGCTCAACAAGGAGAATAGGAATTGAAAGGAAGTTCTGAGGGGATTAAATTTTCTTGCAGTTGCTTATTGAATATTCATAGTTGCTTTGTGAAATATCGGTAACGATAACAAGCGGGGTGTTATCCGTGTTTCGATATGATCTCACTGCTCTAACAAAATTATTCTTTCCAATCGAATAGTCATGATTTTTAATTGTTTCTCTATCAATCTTGGTCAATGTTGGACTTTTGATGGCAATTTCATTTACTGTCAATTTAAAAGAATCACGATTATCATTTAACAGCGATTTTGTCGTGATGATTGAACCGGGTGATGATTCATATATAGCATCACATTGATAATCTGTTGATTTAAAATACACATGCACCGAGAAAGAAAGTGCCAGAAGGCCGACAGCAATTAAAGTAAGATACTTTTTCATTTTGATTCTCCAATTTGTTATAAACTTATTTAGCATTCTAACATTGGAGGTTGAGGACACAAGAAAAGGGGCTTTCGCCCCTTGGTTACATTTTTCTCCTATTTCCATCATTCACGATAGAGGTAATAGTTTGCTGTTGTTTCTTCAAAACATTCATCAACTGGCGTTCGTCTAGTGTTGTTTTAATATTGCTGATTGATGCATCAATATTTTGAGCAGGCTGATTTGATCCAGATTTTGAATCTCCTAAGAAATCTTTCAGATCTTGGTTCAAACGCTTGTCAACAACACGTTCACCACCTTCTAGCAGATACGTTCCTGTGTTGGGAACATCGTCTATCCCGTCGTGGAACTGACCCTGAACGCTTTTCATCTGCATCACTTGTCCTATAGCACTAGCGTAGCTGGTCGCAGCCATAGCGATCCCAATCGGCCCAGGATACATAGCCATTGCTTTAGTCGCGGCTTCGTTAGCGTTGATCAAGCCTTGTGCGACAGATAACCCTTTACTCACAGCGAACGCAGCTTTAGCAGCTTTAGACTGTTCGCCACCCATAAGAGAAGCAACAGCACCGATACCGTCAGCCATATTTGTATACGTCTGCAAGCGCTCTTTGGCTTCCATCATTGATATCTGTCTAGACTTGCTAGAGTACATTTCATCAAGACGTTGCTTGTTTTGTAGGAACGTTTCGTAATCGATAGCACCCGCTTCGTACATGGATTTTTGAGCTTCAAGCCATTGCGTTGCTTGCTGATCTAACTGAGCCTGTGCAAGAGCCATTCTATCTTCAACAGTGTCGCTATCCATGTCGGTTGCCATTTGACTGTTCATCAAGTCTGAGTTCATACCTTTGATAGCATCAAGACGGGCTTTATGTTCAATTTCGATATTTTCAAGCTGTTGATTATAGGTTTGTTGATCAATCATGTTTTTCTGACGTTTAGCATTTAAATCTGCTAATTGCTGATCGTATACGGCATTTGTACCGTTAACCATTTCAGAAAGTGTTTTAGGATCTGCTCCTAATAGCAACAATGCGAAATCATTACCAGCTTTTGATATCAACTGTTTGCGTTTTTCGGTGTATTGCTCTTGAGTAATATATTGACCGTCGAGAAGATTTTTTAGACTATTCAAAGCTGCTTGATTTTGCTGTGAACCAGATGCAACTTGACCTGCACCACCTGAATAAAGCATAGAGTTAATGCTAGCAAGCTTTTCAAAAGCAGCTTTTCGGTCAGCAAGCATTTTGTCATTAACTCTCTTTTGTTCAGCAGCCGCTTTTAGAGCGTCGGCGTTCTTTTTGTCGTCGAGTTTTTTCTGTTCTTCTGCTTGTGCTTTGTTGATTTTAGCAAGTTCTCTACTGCGTTCTTGATCTTCTTTACTAAGTTGTTGGTTTAAGTCGTAAAGATCCTTAGCTCTAGCTTTTATAAAATCAATGCGCTTTTGTTCTTCAATAGAGAATTTATTACCTTTCGAATCCTCGTACTGTCCATCCATTTGTCTCAGAACTTTAGCAAATCCAGTATCACCACCGTAATAGAAGTGTTTCAGAGTATCCATGAAATCAGTTGTCGTCCAATCTTTGTTAAACATATCCCAAAGACTATTTAATTCACCGATCAACGGGCTAATAACCTGAACTTTGAAACCGTCAACTGTTTCACCTAACTGTTTCATGTTCTTTTCGAATTCTTGATACTCTTGCGCAGTTTCGTTAGTAACTCTTGCGTGTTGACCTTGAACAGCAGACAGTGCTTCGGTTGTGTTTTTATATTGTTCAAGCGTCGAGATCATTGCGCTCGAATCCGAGGCTACTGATTCCATCATGTTCACTATTTCAGCTTGGGAACGTCCTGCCTTTTTCATTTCATAGAAAACGTCAATAACAGTTTTAATACCACGTTCTGCATCACCTGCATATTTTGTTAGGTTTTTTAAATCATAACCGTATTCTTGCAAATCATCGGCAATACCACCTTTACCGTTTCTGATAGCGTCACCGATATGATCCATTGCATCTTTGTTAATATCGCCGAACTTCTCAATTTCTAATCCGGTTGCACGAAATTCTGATTGAAGTTTTTGAAGCGATTCAACAGAAACACCTGTAGCAGTTGAAATCTGATTAAGTTTACCGACGTAATCGATAGTGTCGCTTAATGTCTTAAAAGCTAATGCTGCCCCAGCACCCGCAATGCCTAAAGCGGCTAGTCCAGGCGTCATGGATGTTAACGCATTTAATGCACCTGTTGCCCTTTGAGCACCACCAGAAACACCACCGAAGAACCCACCTGTGTGGGCACTTAGTTCATCAAGTCTCTCCATTGATTGGGAAACTGTTCTATTAAACTTGGAGTTATCTCCAAGTATCTCTAATTCATACTTAGATTTCGCCATATTTTTCTCTTAGTTGAGCCTCCATCTTTTTGCGAACAGTTTCTTTAACTTTCTTATCTTGATAGCTTGCAAGAATAGATTCCATTTTGCGTTTGTCGTCGTCAATGTCTTTAGCTCGCTGTTGTTCTTTTGATAGAAATACAAATTCATCTGTTCCGTGTTTAATCATCGTGAAGTTTTTAAGTTTCATTTTCTTCATTGTTTTTTCTGTCATGTTAGGACTTGTTACATAAGCGGTCCACTGGCTTTGGGCTTGAACAACGTCTTTATAAAGCGGACCCTGCGGCTCTAAAAACGTATCAAAGATATACAGCTCCCAGTATTCAATAACAGACATTTCCTCAATCTCTTTCGAGGAAAGACCTTTTCTCATCATTTGCTGAAATCTGAATCGTTTAGCCCAATTTACTTTAGCTGTTTTTCCAATTCACGAGGTTCAATGAAGATAGCCATATCAGCCGATGCCTGTGCAAGCTCCATTTGAACGTTAGTATAAAGCGCTTTCACTTCATCAACAGAATCAAAGATCTGATTTCCTGATTCGTCTACAATGCAATTTTTAATCATAATAGCATCGCGTTCTTTTTTATTAGGGTTGCTCATGTGCTCTTGAAACTCTGAAACAGTCATAGGGCGAGCGTAGAATTTAAATTCTTTGATGCTAATTTCTTTGCGCTTAGGAGCTAAAGCAGCAAACATAGATTCTTTGTTCATTTTATATCCTCTTAGTTGATAAAGTTATTTATGCCAAAAAGGGAGCACGAGGCTCCCTTGGTTTTGATTATGATTACGCTTTAGGAATAACAATGCCTTCAGCAACTGGGCCACCATCAACAGCAAAGGTGAAAGTGCGCTGAATAACGTCTGATTCGCCACCTGTAATACCAGCAGAAGCTAGGAACACGTTATAAACTTGAGCAACGCCTTCAGTTTTAGCAGCATCGAACCAACGAACGATTTTCAACTGGAAGCGCTTACCGTCTTCACAAAGTTTAACCAACTGATCATGAACAGAACCCGGAATAAAGTTAACAGGCATGTCGATATCAGGAACGTTTGCACGACCTACAAGCTTGCGGTTATATTTGTGAGAATAGTTAGCAGCAACGATAACGTCACGTTCTAAACCAGATTCAGGGAATCCACCAACTTCAGGAATTTCTACAAAATCAGTTCCGTCGATTGAAGTGTTATCAGTTTTTTCAGAAAAAAATGCACTGACGTAAGAGCCAGCAAAAATATCATATGGTGCAGCCATTTTAAGTCCTCTTGGATTATTAGAAATGAGTCTCGCAGGAGACTCTATTGTTATTTAGTTAAAGATTTAATCTCTGATTTAAGTTCTTGAACTTCTTTATTTAGCTCTTTAACGGCATTCACCAAAAGACTAGTAACAGCGCTGTAATCAAGACCAATATAGTCTTCAACACCAATTTCGCTAACTGCTTCAGGCAATACTTTTTGAACGTCCTGTGCAATTAAACCGACTGATTTCTTAACTTGCGCTTTATCGTATGCATTATGAAGGTCATACGAATATGCAGTTAGCTTATTAATTTTATTCAACGCAGAAGGAATAACTTTCAAGTTTTCTTTTAGACGTTTATCGGAAACGTTTTGGTGGGCTGCTGCGTAAGAAACTCCGTTGCAAGAGTAATCACCGTTGTTTCTGAATTCAAACCAACCATTGGAATTTGCGCCGCCTACGTGAATTGCTCTGAAGTGTCTTTCTCCAACACGTTCAACAAAGTAATCTTCAGAAGTTAAATCAGTATCACCGATAAACATTCTTAGTCCGTTAACCTGACGATTCCAACGACCGTTAGGATCATTGTTATCTTGATAAGCGTTAACACCTGCTAATTGCATCCAACCTTTGTTATAAAATTTTGATTTGTCTCTTGCTTCTTGATTTTCTCCAGTTCCACCTTTCCATGTACCGACCTCCAACTCACCGGATGGAATTCTTAGATACTTATCCGACGACCAGTTAATTGAATTGTTACCTCGTGACATTAAACCGATTGAACCATTTTGATCGCACCATACAGCGCCTCTCTGAGCACCTGCATTACCTGCGTCGTAGAAGCCTATGTTCGCCCATTCTGCGTTACCACCGTCTTGAGGACGAATCACAATAGGACGTTTAACGCTAATGCCTGCATTAACATTCAAAACGTTATTAACGTTAAGAGTTCCTGTTACAGTCGTGTTCTCAGATGAAATGTCGATAGATTTAGCGCCAGAAGCAATGATTCGTGATGTGTAATCGGCTGTGCTGTTATTATGATGAAAATCAATATAAGGAGTTGCCCCGTAAAGTTCTAATGCACCTCTGATAGTTGCAGATCCAACAGATTCAAATGTTCCGTTTGCTTTAATACTCTTAGCGTTAACTGTTGCTCCGTTAACTTGAACGTCACCGTCAACGGTTAATTTTCCTTTAATTCCAGCACCACCAGAAGCAGTGAAGGTATTAAATGATGCGTTACCGGTGATTACTTGAGTTCCAGTTTCTACGCGATTTGCAACTAAAGTTCCTGTAGTTTCTAGCGATCCTGATTTTACTTTTCCTGTCCAAGTGTTATCACCTGCGATAGTTGCGCCTGAACCATGACCTACTGAAATAATTGTTGTTCCGACTTTGGTGTATAGCTTTTTATCAGTTAAGTTTACTGCTAATTGTCCTTCTTTGATTTGTGCAGCCGTCGGTTGACGACCTGCAACAGTTGTTCTAAACAACTGCATTTGAGGTTTGATGTTCGCCATTTTATATCCTATTTGATGTTGCCAGAGATGGGGCTTTCGCCCCTTTTCTCTATTTAGAAAGTTCCCTCATCGTATGTGTCGTTTATAGCAACAGCGCTAATAGCAGCAGCAGTTGGTTTATTCAGTTCGGAATAAACTGCTCCTTCTTTACCGCCTGCCCTAATAATAAGATTCAGAGCGCGAATAACGGTTGATGATGCTTCATCGCCAAGATAGAATCTGTTATCAGTTCCGACTTCAACAGCGTTAATAACTTTATCAGTTCTTTGAGCTGTGATTTTCGAACCCTTAGCGATATGCACAATACCGTTAAAGTTAGACTGAGCTTGAGTAATAACACCTTGTTCAAGTTCTAACTGACCATTTCTATTCAAAAATGCAGCACGTTTTTGATTCGATTCTCCGTTTCCTTTCGATTCGAATAGCCAACCGCCTGTACCTGTTCCGTAATGATTTGTTAAGTGCATCGCTCCTGATACGTTAGCAGGCAATGCAGCAGAGCTAGAAACGTTCCACTGAATATGCGCACCGCCTGAACCTGGATTACCACCGCCTGTTGCTTTCAACGAGTTTTGAGAAGTGATAACACCTACTGACGTAATCGAGCCTTTAACTGTTAAGTTGCCTGCTAGCACTGGATTATTACTAGTTAAGTAACGAGAATCGGATTCAGATTTAGTATAAGAACCGCCATCAGCTAATTCACTTGGTTTCGGTGGTTGAAGCGTTGTATAAACATCTGCCGGAGAAACGTATACGATACCTGCGGGTTCAGTTGTAACAGGTGGTGCATTATCAGCTAACCAAGCACCACCATTATTATGCAACAATGTGATGTTTGTTGTATTTGCTTGATAATACGTTGGCGTTTTCATCCACAGCTCAATAGTTTTTCCATTACGAACCAAACCAAAACGAGCTGATCCTGAAGTTATATCACCAATTTCTTGAATCCCAATACGTGTATGACTTAACCAAGTAGCAATATTAGCATTGGTTGGAGTCTGTGTTCCTAAATTCCTTGTGCTGAAGTTAATGGTTTCAACAGGGCGACGAGTTCTTCCATAATCTGTAGCACCATAAATTTGAAACATAACGTTTGTATTGCCTGTTGTGGTTTCAGGTAATGTTGCAAGTTTATACCAATCTGCTTGAGCACCTGAACTTGGAGCTGCTGTTGATACTTTAGTTAACTGAGGAAGATTATCAACACGCCATAAATAACGATTTTTCAAAGTCGTATTAATATTACCAACGTGAATCACCTCTAAGTCAGAAGTTGGAGCTATACCAGAATCAACTGGTCCATTGCCAGCACGAAAGACAAATCGACCTTGTGGGTTAATACCATAAAGTTGACGACCAAACTTAGACCCTTCCTTAACAGTAAATGCCCAACCACCAACATTAGAATGACCAACTGTATACTCATCACCATTAACGTTAGTTTTATCAGTTGAAATATATTGTGAAGCATTCGAGAACTTTAAAATTCCTGACATAGTATCGCCAGTTTTACCAACATATTGAGCGTCAATGTCTGATGTGCTCTGGAAATATCTCCACGGAGTCCATGATACAACACCAGATGAAGTATTCATGATTCTACGTGCTACTCTACATATCGGTGAAGTATTTGGACCTTCATGAGAAATATATTCTTGAAGAACTCGTCCGTTATTTGCATGGTCACCAGTAGTAACGTTCAAGATACCGTATCCATAAATTCCAGTGAATCCATTGTCACCTGCTGGGGCATTAGCACCTCGGTTGCCACCCATATTAACAGTGTATGAGCCTTGAGTAACTAAAGTATTCCAGTCATGGCTTGTAACAGAACCAATACCACTGAACCCAAAAGCTTTAACCCATTCGGCATTAATAGCCTCTTTACCTGTAGCACCGCCTGAAATGCCTGCCGTTAAGTTCAATGAACCAAAAGTAAATGCACCAGTAGTTGAATCGCCAGAGTATTTTAATTGACGTGTATCTAATACGTTTCCTAAACCAACATCTGTTTTAGTAGGTTTATTCCCAGTGTGATAGAAAGTATATTGTGATGAACCAACTACGACAGTAGGATTAGTTGAACTCCATATCTGTGTTGGAATCATCTTATCGCCTAAAGTGACTTTGTTTGATGCATCAATCTGTGCTATCAATCTGCGTCCTGAATCAGCCGGAGACGTTCTAGCCCATATCCCTTTAGCATTTCCTAATTCAATGCCACCATCTGTGATAGTTAACAAACCTGTCATTGTATCGCCAGCTTTCTTGACGTATTTGTTATCATTGTAATTTTCATTACGAACGATGTCCCAAGCCATCCAAACGCCTGAGTTACGAATTCTGAATGCAATACCGTTGCTTGTATCTGCGCCAGTACGATGAGGATAATAAACTTGAACAAGTCTGTTCTCGTTGTACTGATCAGCTCCTGCTTGATACACCGTTAGAATCCCATGAGTATAAAGCCCCGGAGCATTAGCACCTGTGTTTCCGTGAATCTTATAGATACCGACTTGGGTCAGATTGTTCCAATCGTTATTAGTAACTGCTGTATCTTGACGAATAAACGATTTATTTTTCCATGTGTCATAGCGCATTGCATCATCATTATCTGTTCCTTGAGAAGCGATTTTGACAGCTTGAGCAACAACAGACGGAGCAATCAATTTACCAGAAGGTTCAAATTTAAATTCACCATCTTGAGACAAGTCACCGTTCGGTCTAAGATAAATTGGACTCTTGTTAGCGCTAATAACCATAGCTCTATTACCATCAGCACCATTAACTCTGAATAGACCATCATTCAATTGTAATGAAGCTTGCGCAGTTCCCGGAGTAACAATCTTTAGATCGCCTGTCATTGTATCGCCAGCTTTAGCCACTGCATTAATATCAGCAGGAGTAGGACGAGTTAGATCGGTATAGACTTTCGCCCATTTTGATTTACTAATGCCAGTGCCGCTTTTCTGAATATTTCTTACATGAAGTTCTGGTGTTCCTTCAACAGTGCCTAAAATCTGCCATGCTTTGGTTTCGTTCGGTTGCGAGTGAATCAGCGTTGTATCAGCTTTAATCGGATTATCACTGTTAGAACCCATCATAGTGCGCCATGAGTTACCGATAAAAGATGATGTATCTTTTGGACCTGGGAAATCTTCAGTACCGGCACCAACACCGAAATCGCCTTGTCTCAGAACTTCACCAGTTTGAGATACACCTTCAGCGATAATTCCGCTTGCTGGAGCAATGTCAAAAGCGATCTGTGAAACAGAGCTTGAATCACCAGTGCTTTTAAATCCTGAAACGTAAGCATCATAGATCTGATAAGAAGCAGTTTGCTGACCTGTTGGATTATCACCTGAATCGATAATATAAAGATTCTGGAATCTGACAAGTTTTCTATCACGCGCAGCTTGTTTTAATGCTTCTTGCGTTGCATCACCGGGGACTTCATTCACTACTAATTGACTGCTATTAAGAGTCATATCACCGTTCAGTTTACTTGTAAAATCATTGTCATAATTATCAATTGACTGAATGCTGGATTTTCGTGTTAATGCTGGAAATTGAGCAAGTTCGGTAACTGTGCTGAATCCCGGATCAAAGATTGAAGCTGTATCTGAATCGGTATTAAAGCTGAATCTTACATCAACTAAAGAACCGATAACCAGATTGTTATTTTTTTCTGCCATTTTTATTCCTTTATACTCATTAAGTATGAGAATTGAAGTGTGATTGAACCGTTAACTTCACCAATAGAACTTTCGGTTACATAAGCAATTGAGCTATTTGATGGAGTAATGCTGAAAAGTTTGTATGTCGGTAATCCTTTTGTTCTTCCGTTGATAGACATTAGTTTCAAAATCGCTTGAGAAACTTTTGATTCTTCGGATTCACTCGAAAGGTTTACTGTAATGTTTAGAGTTGCTGTTAAATGTGGTGAATTCAAATTAGGACGACTGTATTCTTCTTCAAATCCTAAAATCATTGCTTGAACTTTTTTCTTTGATGACGTTGAAAAACCTTCTTCAACAACTTCAACTCCAATTTCTTTAAGGAATTTTTGAATAAAGCGTTTGAATTCGATAGCTGGAAGATTAGTTGTATTTTGAATTGCGTTCATCTGAACTCTCCAAACTAATATAGAAATCTGTTAACCCTGAAAAATCGTTCATCCCATACATAACCTTGTAAGTAATTCCTTCATGCGTGAATAAATCACCGTCTTCGAAGTCGGATGTTTTTGCAGTAATATAAAGTTGCTGGGAAACGAAATTGGAGTCTTCAACCTTTGACGATTCAAAGATAACTCTCACAGGTGTATCACCCTTTTGAACGTCAATTCCAAATCGCTCCAAGAAAGCTTCCTGTTGCTTGTCGTTGAACTGACTTTTATTAGGCTGTTTGTAGCGAATATTAATCATAGATTCTCCTTTTACTTTATTTAGAGCCAAAAAAAGGAGAGCATTTGCTCTCCTTTTTAATCAGCTAATTACTTAGCAGCTTTAGCTTCAGTGCCTTTCTTTTCTAGCAGTTTCAGCTTCTGAGTATCAGTAACTTTCCAGTCAAGATCACACCAGACGCGAGGAACGATAGCACCACGACTACGATAGGTTGTGTCGTCGATATCCAGTGACAGACCAGACCATTCAGCGATAGTCAGACCGGAGAAGTCACCAGCAAGAACTTTATCAGCAGCGATGCGACCGGTTGAAACAACGTCATATCCGCCCAGTTTACGATCATCATTGATGATGTAATCGTGAACGTTAGAATCGCGTAGTGTACTCATCAGATCAGCTTCCATTGAGCCGTTCATAACGTATTTGAATACAGATGGATCAACACCTTCGTCAATCAGACCAGCAGCGAATTTCAGGAACTCTTTATAAGACATACCAGACTGAACAGCGGTCAACTGAGCGATGATTGATTCAGGAGTGTTTGCATCACCTGCGATAGAACCGAACATCAAACCTTCTAGTTTAGCGCGGCTGAATTTCACGATGTGATCAGCGATATAACCAGAGATATTAGGCATAGTCATTAGAGCTTGACGAGACAGAGGATTACCACCGGTGAAAGTATGTGGAGTTAGCGCAATGTCTTTGAATTCTGATTTACCTTCTGGAGATTCACCATTTTCAGCTACGAATCCGAATGAATCAGTACCCGATTTAGTCATGCCTGGAACAGTAATCGGATTTTCAAGACCCGAAAGAACGTTAACGCCCAGTTTATCAACAACACTTGGTCCCAGCAGCAGTTCAACGAAACTGTCATAACGAGTTACGGACTGTTTAATTGGATCAAGAGAAGCAGAAACGTTACCACCAGGTGCAGCACGCAGAGCAGCAACAGGAATATGAATACCGCGAGCAACAGAACCACGTTTCATAGCTTTACGGGTCATTTCTTGATGATATTCAGCTTCAGCACCGCGAAGATTTTTACCATCCATCAGAGAGCGGAAAGCAGTGTCCAAATTGAAGCGATTTTCTAAAGTTTTTTGTGTATCTTTTTGCATAGTACGAATTACCGCCGGTGCTTTAGTTTGAGAAGGTTTAATAGAACGTTTGAACTGGCGAGCAGTCATGTTATTAGCGATTGCTTTACGAACTTCACCGCGACCAATTCTGTAACGTTCAGCGATTTCTTCGATTTCTTCGATTTCTTCTTCGCGTTCTTCAGCAGTCAGTTCGGTTTCTTCTTGAGATTCAGTTCCTGCATTAGCCAGATCTTCGTCGGCAGTAGCTGCAATTTCAGCTTCACCAGCAGCCTGTGCTTCTACGATTTCTTCCAGCATTTCTTCACGTTTTGCACGATCTTCATCAGACAGTTCTTCGATATCAGCAATAGTCATGTCTTCCAGTTCTTCAGTAGACATTTCATCAATACGTTTAGCGCGTTTGGCCATTTTGTTTTCCTTTGAATTAATTTTTTTGTTAGTAACATTGATATTTAGTGATCTTCCCAACCCAACGGAATCGTCAGCAGGAACAGTTACGAAACTAATTTCGTATGGTGCCCATTTCGTAACTAATAGGTTTTCCCCTTGAACTTCGTATTCAACTAAGTCGTAACCGAAAGAGATTTTTGTAATCGTTCCTTCTGCAACTTTTGCTGAAACTTCTTGAGCTAGTTGTCCGTGTTGACTGAATTGAACCTTTGCGCGACCTATGCGATCAGAATCAATTCGAACTGAACCTTGAATAACTTTTCCAAGATGTTTATCGAAGTCATGGTTGAATAGCAGTGCAGCACCGTTATTAATTCTTGTTAGATCAGCATTATGTGATCCTTCATGAACCAGAATTTCATTAACAAGAATTGGCTGACCGAATTCATCTAGGATTTCTCGTTGAACAGGAGCTTCAGAACTGAAAGCAATATCAAATACGCCATCAGTTGATTCAACTTGTCCTACAGAGAAATCACGACGCAACTTCAGCATGGTTTCTCCTTTTAAAAAGCGACTCTTACGAATCGCTAACAATTTTATTTAGTAATGCGGGGTTTTTATTCCTGATTTGAATTAGCTTCAGAAGATGCAATTGCAGGAGCTTCAGCAACTTCAACTTTCGCAGCTTGTTTAGGAACGAAACGTTCTTTTTCAGATTCAACTTCAGCAAAGACCTGTTCAGGATCATCACCACGTTCAAGAATGATTTGAGCAGCAGATTTAAATCCGTTATCAACCAGCTTCACGTCGTTTTCGGTATCTTTAACAGGGTCAATTGATTCACGTCTTGGGAATGTCCAAGCAGTTGAAGAAACAATTGAAGGGATAGCAGTCATTTTGAATTCAAACATTTCAGTTCGAATCATGAAAGTGATCCATTTTTCAAACAGAGGAAGCAATACAACTTCTTGCAACGTGCTTTGAACGTTTTTAAAGTTTCCTTTTTCGTTCATTGCACCGAAACGAGCAGAGGAATAGTTAACACCTGCGGTATCACCTTTATAACCTTGCTTGTAGAAGTTCATACCCATTGCTAAATGACCATCTAGCAAATCAGAGAAGCTATCAGCGTTATCAGCGCCTTGCGTTGCGGTGAATTGTTTTATGTCATGACCAGCAGGCAATTTCTGCAACATACCAGCTTCGATTTCTTGAATGATTTCGGGTTCTTCATAATCTTCATGATCATGTTCACCGTCTAAACCTAAATCGATATCTTGCTTAGAGTCTTTATCTTGAATAATAAAACCAGCGGAACTAGCAGCTTGACGTTTTTGGACGATTGCATATTTAATGAAGTCACCGTAATGAATAACAGTTTCCATAACAGCAGTTAATTCAGTAATGCCTCGTTGCTGACCGGGGAATTTCTCTAAGTAATAATGAATTACTTCATCAGCAGGAACACCAATCAATTTCCCTGAATGAGTATCAGTTGTTTTATCGATTTCTTTAAAGAAATAGCGAATTGGTTCATCAGTTTCGTTATCGTATTCAATACCGTTTCGCGTATATGAGGATTCACTTTTTGATGTTTCACCATAAGGGACACGATCAGCGCCGATAATTTCAACTTTAAAATCTTCATCAGTTTCATGAATTCGAACAAAAACTTCTCCGTCAGTAAATCTCGCAGATTCAATCAGCAATGCAAAACTGCGCCAATTATGCTTGTTATTTCTTGAGAAGCGTTTTCTACTCTCAGACCAATATTTAAAGTTATCAAGAATTCGCTTGTTAATGATTTTATTCAGTTCACCTTCTGCTGTAGTAATTCGAGGTTGAGGGTTAATTCCGTCAGCTCCTACAACGTTATCAATGTGATATTGAACAGCTTTCTTAATATGCGGATTATTTATAACAAGTGTTCTTGCATAATCTCGTTGTGAATCAGCAGCAGCCCTAATAGCATTGCTAATTGAACCTCTAACAGTGTTCTGTTCGAAGTCGCCAGTTAAACGTGTTGGGTTTATGCCTATAAGACGTTTCTCCAACTCCTTTTCATAAGTTTTGTCATTCAGAACGGTCAACTTTGGAGCCTTTCTGCGTTTAACTGGCATTTTTTTGGTAAATGCCGGAAACCATTTCATCTCGGATTAACAAACCTCGCTTTGATATTGATGATTGGAGATTTCCCTTTTTTCAGGTTCTCAGACTGAATTAAATCAGCAAGTTGATCAGTGAATTTCTTTCTCGCATTCATCAGGGTTTCAAGTGTTTCATAGACGTAACTTTTACCGTTAATACTCATCGATTGAACAGCGTCAACGTTATTCGTTAAACGTGCTTCGATAACAGCATCAAGGTTTTTAATCATCTCTCGTAAAGAATCTTTCTTGCTTGTATTTATAAACGGGGATTTTATGCAAATCGCTTCTGTTGAAATGAATTTACCGTTTTTAGTAATAACAATTGAATAATGACCAGCTTCAAACATGCTATCAATTTCAATAGATGCCTCTCCTGATTCATTAGCTTGCTTTTGTGCGAAGATTTTATTATCTCTACCAACTGTTACTTGAGAGTCAGATTCAGTTGATACGGTAATATTCTCTCCTATGTAAAACTCTCTCATTAGCTCATCCAGCCTCTTTTTCGTTTATTAGGATTTTTTCGAGCTGTCGGTGTAAGACGCTCTTTTAACTGTTTAACAGTTGGTTTTTCTTCAGTGACTTCTTGAACTTCTTCATGCTCAATAACAACAGGGTCTTGTTTCTTCGCGTACCAGTAATTCCAGTTGAATTTATCAAGAACTTGGAATCTAGCAGCCATACCGTAATTCAACGTATCAAGACATTCGTTTCTTACACCACCGGGTTTAAGCATCCAGCGTTGACTATTACCGGAACGTTTTAATTCTTCGGACATAAGCTGTTCGCAATAATCGTCTGGAACATGAGTCTTAGAGATTCGAACATCAATAGGTTTCACTGCACCCGGTTTAACAGCACGATTGAGCATTTCGCGAATGAAAGTCTTACCTTTTGATACACCGAGATTATAAAGTTCATAGCCGCCTTTGTTCGAAGGAGCTACAGGAACAATAGGTGCGTTAAGCTGTGAAGAACCTTTAATTGCTTTAAGGTTCGTCCATGTTGTACAGAATCGATAAACTGTTTTAGTGTTATCACCTGAGTCCATATTCACCCAAGCCATAGGCAATGAACGACCGCTAACAGTTTTGAAAGGTGCTTTGATAAACGCTAGAAGTTCTTTATATGACTTATCCTGAATATTAGAGGTGCTGATTGTTCTGATAATCTTATGACCGAGAATATCAACACGATGCTTTGTGTGACCTAGAACAGTTACTTCAATGCGGTCGCCCTGTAAGTCGATACCGGCAGTTAAAAATTGAACATCATCATCTATATCCTCAAAGCTGATATCAGATTTCAATTGTTCAAGTTTCCACACTTCGATATCTTCATTCAGATCATCAAATGGAAGTCCTAAGACTGTGTTATAAAAAGTGCTCAATGAATAGCTTGAAAATGCATCAGCGTATTCTTGAACTAACGATTTAATTGAAGCTGTTGGACTATAAAGTCTGCTGATATGAAAACCGATTGTTGAAGCACCTGGATTAGTAATAACCCAATGTCCTTTACTCACTGCTTGAAGTCTCTCAGATTCTTTAAATTTGTGAGCACACTCTGGACATTCATAATAAGCTGTATCAGCGTCAGGAACTTGTTTCCCTTCTTGAATCTTCTTATCAAATCTCACATATTCCCATAGCATTTCATGCGAGTGATTACACGCAGGACAAGGGATATGATATTTTCGTTTATCACTTGAATCGTATTGCGTATTGATAGCACCATATTTACCTGTTGGAGTTGAACAGATAAAAATTCTCGCGTCTTCTCCGAATGTCGTTGCGCGTTGTTCAGCAATAACAATCGGATTTCCTTCATCACTGTCGGTTTCAACTGCGTCAACTTCATCAAGAAGCATCAGAGGTAATGTTTTACCGCGCAAGTTAGACGGTGAGCCTAGACTCATGAAATACCAGAAACCACCATTTCGTAGCTGAATCTGATTGGTGTTATTAACCGCGTTACGGTCATTCTTATCAGTGATATATTTTTGCATCTCTGGAGAAGCGTCAATCATTGGACGAATCTTGCCTGATAGCCATTGATTTGTTTCTTTACCAGTCGCCTGTAAAACACCTGCGTTGCCTGGATCTGTTGCTGTTTTGAAGAACAGAACACCGTTCAGAATAGTGGTTTTTCCTATCTGTGCCGAAGTCATGAAAATGATTTTTCGTTTGTCTTCATTAATGCTGTCAATCATTCCTTTCTGGAATTCAAACAGTTTCATTTTTCGACCAGCATCAACACCATCAGGGAAGACTAAATTGTCCTCAACCCATTCTGATGGACTTAGTATTGGCGGTGGTAAGATAAAGCTTTGAGATTTTCGCAGGATTTTAAAAAGTTTATCCTTGAAAATCATTAACGGAGTCCTGTGTCGTAATAACCACCGTTAATAGCTCGCGGTGCTGTTGTAATTTGTTTTGCTTCTTTGCCACATTTCGGACAAGTTGCTGAATGTCGATCTGCAATTCGCTTCATGCGATCAAACGATTCTTTACATGAACAGCGATATGTATATGTAGGCATTTTAATTCTCCTTTAGCATTTTCTTATATTTAGCGATGTATTCCTTTTTCGTTTTGAAGTCATGCGGAACAAGCGCTTTCATTTCGGCTAAAGTTAATCGACTGAACGCTTTTACTTTGTCAGGAGCCCACTTAGGATGCTTAGGATTCAACGAATAATCTTTCTTGAGATAAGCTATTAAGTTTTCTAGATAGTCGAGGTATTCGACGGAGGACTTCAATCCTGAGCGATTAAACTTGTGTAGCAACGTTCCTTCAAGCGTGTTGCAATTAGGATGCAATAGCTGTCTGCAACGACCTTCATTTAATCCGGTCAGTTCATGATTATGATCAAGGTGCATTTCATTCACAGCACCTAGGGGATGATTACAAAGAGGGCAGATTCCTTTTTGATGATCAAAAAGTTTCTGTTTGTGTGAGAGAATATCTTTAGCAGCTAGTAACATGATTTCACCTGTTAAAAGCTGTATTTATGAGAATAGGACTAAAGTTTTACATAACCAATCAAACCTTATAACGTCCTATATGTTGTAACCCATTCTCTATGTTGATATGATTTTGCTTTCATCAAAGGAGATAAGCATGGACTTACAAAGCGTTAAAACACATCTTGAATCACTGACTGTCAGCGATGCAAAACGATTCATCAGCGACTTGGAAACTTTCGTAGTCGAACTGGAAGAACGTGGAAAGAAAGAAGCTGCACTAGCTATCAAGAAACGTGCTGAAGAAGCGGGATTAACTGTAGACGAACTATTCAAGTTCTTAGGCGGTATTGGCGCGATGAAATTGAAGAAAGAAGGCGGAAAACGCACTTCTACTACTTTCGATTTTTTGTATAAAGGCAAGCAATACATATTTAATCGTTCAGGTCGTGAATCGGCAGAAGTTGCAGAAATTTGTAAGTTGCTCAATCTCGAAGATAAGAAAGCGCTAGTATCTTTGTTAAGCAGCAACAAACATAAAGAATTGGGCATTACTGATTTAGAAATTACTACTAACTAAGTTCAAATAAAAAAGGGGAGCATTTGCTCCCCTTTCTTTTACTCAGTTTCCGCTAAAGCTTTTATTGCCTCTAAATCACTGAACATCGATATTTCTCCATTCTTCATAATAAATCCCTGAAAGTTTCCATCGATTTTCTTGATTTTGATTCTGTACCAGTTCTGTTCAAGATTAGGACGCCACACTTGAATAACATCAACAATTCGTTTTACTTGAATGTTGTATTCATTCGCGTCTTTTACACTTGCCAATTTCTTAACATCAGCATTGTTCACTCCAACTTTTTTCAACGCTTCAGCTTGCAACTGGGATTCCAAGCGCTCTATGTCTTTTTCCATGTTTCTTAGTATCTCAAACATCGACAACGGCGGATCAGTCATTTCTAATAGCTTTTCCTGAATGCCTCCTAGCTTGTCCTTCTTCGCCTGTATCTCTTGCTTGATAACATCTGTCTGATCTTTTACTACGCTGGAAATCGTCACCTTGTCGATTACCTTTTTAAGCACTTCAGACAGATCAGGAATCAGTTTCTTTTGATCACATGATCCGTCTTTTGCAGCAGCGCAATAATAATAGTGATAGACCTTGTTATTCAACTTTCTAGGACCATAAACGATAGTTGAACCGCAGATGCAACGAACGACACCTTTAAACGGAAAATTGCTAGACGTTACGCCCTTGGATGATCTCTTTTCATCAAACTGGATAAGAAAAAATTCTTTCTTGCTGATCACTTCAGGATAAACGTTTTCAACGATTACAGTTTTAATCTGTTCATCTTCGATTTGCTCGGTGAGTTGATGCGCACCATATAAAGCTGGATGCGTCAGCAAGTGTTTAACAGTCTGATTCGACCATTGTTTACCTAATGAAGATTTGATTTCTTTTTCATTCAGCGTTTGGGCTATCTTATGTTTGCCTAGCCCACGTTGACGCATTTCTACTATCATTTTTACAACAGAAACGCGCTCATTGAACTGATAGCCTGTTTCATCACTGTTCAACTCCAACCAAAAAGGCAATCTGCGTTTTGCAATTTTACCTTCTGTAACAGCCTCTTTAGCGCGTTTCTTTGCATCGCGAACCAGTTTTGATTTTCGCTGTGATTCCTTATGAGCAAGATCAGCACTGATAGCCACTTGAATAATGCTCATAGTATCGTTGAGTGAGTCACGATTAAGAATTACACCAGCAAGGCTTTTCGCGTCAGTTCCTACAAATGCGACGTTTACACCCTTCAACAAAATCTGACGTAACATGTTATGCGTATCGTCAAAGCCTTTACGACTCAGACGGTCGATCGCCTCAATCAACACATACGAACCCGGAGTGATCCTCCCTGTCTCAATCGCTTGAAACAGTTCATTCAGTGAAGCACGAACTTTAGACTTATAGGCGCTGATACCGAGATCATGAAAGCTGAGAGGCGCAAGCGTCAGATTGTGTTGCTTGCAGAACGCCTCCGACGCTTCGATCTGACGCTTGAGACTTGCGCCGGTCGCTTGTTGCTTACTACTAAAACGCACGTAGCTATAAGCGTATGTGGTCATATCATTGTTTCCCTTACAATTTTACGTTTTGTAAGTCATGAAACTCCACTTTGGTGAACATGTCACGCATCAGGGCGTTGATCACTACGCTTGCCGCCGCTGCGGCCAGGCCGTGCAGGAAACGCAGGTTGATCAGTTGCTCCACGGATTGGGCCATCGCACAGGCCCCACCGGCGATAGCAAAAATCAGCGTGCCCCACAGGATCACCGGCTTGCGACCAATGCTGTCGGACATCGGCCCATAGAACAGTTGGCCAACGGCAAAGCCCAGCATATAGGCGCTGAGCGTCATCTGCACCCGGCCAGACTCCACGCCAAACTCTTGGGCGATTATCGGCATGCTGGGCAAGTACATGTCGATCGCCAACGGCATCAGCATGGACAGTAGGCCCAGAATAAAGATCAAACCGAGGTGAGAGGTCCGGTTCTGTTGCACGTTCAACGACTCCTTGGTCGGTCGCAAAAATTAATCCAGCAGGTGCGGTGCGCCTACACTGGCAATCTCTTCTTCGGTCAGCGGGCGATATTCCCCCGGTGCCAAATCGTCATCCAACACAATGGCGCCAATGCGCTCACGGTGTAATTCGATGACCCGGTTACCCACGGCTGCAAACATGCGCTTCACCTGATGGTAACGCCCTTCGCTGATGGTGAGGCGCACCAGGGTATCTTCGATTTTTTCCAACTTCGCTGGCTTGGTCAGATTTTTTTCGTTATGCAGCTGCACGCCTTGCTCGAACTGCTGAGCGGTATCAGCGGCCAACGGATGTTCCAACGTCACCAGATAGGTTTTCTCACACTCGTGGCGCGGTGAGGTGATACGGTGCGACCACTGGCCGTCATCGGTCATCAGCACCAGGCCGGTGGTATCAATATCCAGCCGCCCTGCCGCATGCAGCTTGTACGCAACGGGTTCATCCAGGAAATAGAGCACGGTTGGATGATCCGGATCGTCGGTTGAGCACACATACCCCTGTGGCTTATTGAGCATGAAGTAACGTGGCCCGTTCAGCTGTGACAACACGTTGCCATCAAACCGCACTTCCTGTTCCGAAGCCAGCTTGAGCGCCCCGCTCTTGACCACTTCACCGTCTACGGTGACACGTTTTGCACGGAGTTCACGCGCTACCAGCGCACGGCTGATACCCAACTGCTGAGATAAAAACTTGTCCAGTCGCATTGAATCTGCTTTGCCTGTCGTTGTTATGATCGCATTGATCTGGTTGCTAAATATGACGCCCCGTTGTCGCACCAGGTGCAGAAAACAGGTTCGAAGAGGATGTTCGCGTAGGGTAGCCGCTTAGTATAGCGACGGAAACGATGCCATAACAGGGGTAATTTCCATGCTTCTCGCACTGCGTAGCCGCAGAGGGCATAATAATAGAAATTTTTCCGCCGTCTGAGGAGCAAAATGTCACAATTTCAGTGGAATGTTACAGCCCACTTCAGCGAGCGATACTAACGCATGGCTTTTACCCTACGCCCCTATCAGTTGGAAGCGGTCGATGCCACCATCAAGCATTTCCGCCAACATCCTGAACCGGCCCTGATCGTACTGCCAACCGGCGCAGGCAAAAGCCTGGTGATCGCCGAGTTGGCAAAACGCGCCCGTGGCCGAGTGTTAGTCCTGGCTCACGTTAAAGAGCTGGTGGCGCAAAACCATAGCAAATACTGCGCTTACGGCCTGGAGGCCGACATCTTCGCAGCCGGGCTTCAGCAAAAAGAGAGCAGCGGCAAGGTGGTGTTTGGTAGTGTGCAATCGGTAGCACGTAATTTATCGCTGTTCGACGGCGCGTTTTCACTGCTGATCGTCGACGAATGCCACCGCATCAGCGACGATGACGACAGCCAATACCAACAGATTATTCAACACCTGCAAAAAACCAACCCACAGTTGCGCCTGCTTGGGTTGACGGCCACCCCTTACCGGCTGGGCAAAGGCTGGATCTATCAATATCACTACCACGGCATCACCCGTGGCGACGGCAACAGCCTGTTTCGCGACTGCATTTATGAGCTGCCGTTGCGCTATATGATTAAACACGGCTTCCTGGTGCCGCCAGAACGGCTGGATATGCCGATCGTGCAGTACGATTTCAGCCGCCTGGAGGCCAGAAGCAATGGTTTGTTCAGCGAAGTGGATCTTAACCGCGAGCTGAAACAGCAGAACCGCATTACGCCGCACATCATCAGCCAGATCGTCGAATACGCAGAAACCCGCAAAGGCGTGATGATTTTTGCCTCCACGGTAGAGCATGCCCGTGAAGTGCATGGCTTGTTGCCAAGCGGGGAGGCGGCGCTGGTCAGTGCAGAAACGCCCCCCGGCGAACGTGACGCGCTGATCGAAGCCTTCAAGCAACAGCAGTTGCGCTACCTGGTCAACGTGGCGGTGCTGACGACGGGTTTCGATGCGCCTCATGTCGATCTGATCGCTATTTTGCGGCCCACCGAGTCTGTTAGCCTGTATCAGCAGATCGTCGGGCGCGGTTTACGGCTGTCCCCAGGCAAGACCGACTGCCTGATCCTGGACTACGCAGGCAATCCCCACGATTTGTTCACGCCGGAAGTCGGGGTCAGCAAACCCCACTCAGACAGCCAACCGGTGCAGGTCTTTTGCCCTGGCTGCGGTTTTGCCAACCTGTTTTGGGGCAAATGCACCGAGAACGGCGACATCATCGAGCACTATGGCCGTCGCTGTCAGGGCTGGCTGGAAGATGATGAGGGGCATCGCGAGCAGTGTGACTATCGCTTCCGTTTCAAATGCTGCCCGCACTGCGGCGCAGAGAACGATATTGCGGCACGCCGCTGCCATCAGTGCCAGGAAGTGCTGGTCGATCCGGATGATATGCTGAAGGCCGCATTGAAGCTGAAGGATGCGCTAGTCCTGCGCTGTGGCGGAATGGAACTGCAGAGCGGCAAGGACGACAAAGGGGAATGGCTGAAAGCCACCTATTATGACGAAGATGGCACCAGCACCAGCGAACGGTTCCGCCTGCAAACGCCCGCACAACGCAAGGCCTTCGAGATGCTGTTCCTGCGCCCGCACCAACGGGCACCAGGCGTCCCCTTCAGTTGGCAAAACGCAGCGGACATTCTGGCTCAGCAGGCGCTGTTGCGCCATCCAGACTTTGTCGTCGCACGTAAACGCGGCCAGTTCTGGCAAATACGTGAAAAAGTTTTTGATTATCAGGGCCGCTTTCGCCGTGCCAATGAGCTGTATTAGACCCGAGCGGCAGGTTTTCATTGCCCAGCGAGCGGCTTTCCGTTAAAATGCCGCCCGCTTTACCTGGGTTCGCCCAGTGTGAAAGCAGGTTATCGAGCCTGTTACTGGGTCGCCTGTAGCAGGGTAAATTTTCTTTTAAGAGAAAAAACAATGTTCACTATCAACGTACAAGTACGTAAAGACCAGGGTAAGGGTGCGAGCCGCCGCCTGCGTGCAGCAAACAAATTCCCAGCTATCATCTATGGTGGCGAAGAAGCTGCGATTGCTATCGAACTAGACCATGATTCTGTCAAGAACATGGAAGTTAAACCAGAATTCTACAGCGAAGCCGTAGTTTTGGTTGTCGACGGTAAAGAAACCAAAGTTAAGGTTCAGGCTGTACAGCGTCACCCGTTCAAGCCAAAACTGGCTCACATCGACTTCGTTCGCGTTTAATCGCCACGTTATCGATTTTCGGGACGCCGAAGTGAAAAACGCCGCAATTGCGGCGTTTTTTATTGGCGGTCATTCAGCGATGCTTACTTGCCGCCCGTGCGACGTTGTAACTGATCGCGCAGATTCGGTGGCGTACCTCTGATCGTCAGGGTATCGGTGGCCGCATCCCAGAAAATGCGCTCCCCCAGCAGCATCGCATCAAAGTTCAGGCTGATACCGCCGCCGCTGCCGGCAAATTTGGTCAATTGGCGTAATGTGCCGCGATCCGCCGGGAAGCTATCTTCCAGCTCGTAGCCCTGTTCGCTGGAAAACTGCAGGAAATCCTTCTCGCCCACCGGGGCTATCTCTTTCGACAGTTCCTGCAGCTCGATCTCTTCACCGGCCTGCAACTGCTCATTACAGTAGCTGTAAACCTGCTGACGTACCGTCTGGCGTTCGTGTTTGCCTAGTTGAGCATCGGCACAGTAATCATCCACCGCCTGTAACAAGCCACGGTTTTGCGCTTTGGTATCCAGCCCTTCCGACGCAGCCAGGAAATCCATAAAGAAATCGGAGACCTTGCGCCCTACCCGTCCTTTGAGGAATGTCAGGTAGCGAGTCGATTGCGGGTTGGTTTCCCATTCGGTCAGATCGATACGCGCCACAATGTCCGCGTGGTTGATATCCAGATAGTGGGTAGTGCGGATATCCAACTCTTCATTGACACGCGTACTGTTGCAACTGTTCAGCACCGTAATCAACAAGTATTCCACCGCCAGATAGCGGTAATGGGCGAACAGCACCACGCCACCGTCGGCAAACGGATATTTGGCCAATTCGTCGCGCAGACGGCCGGTAGCAGCACGGCTAAATGCGAGGAAATCGTCATCACCCTTACGGCAGTTACGCAACGCGTCCGCCAGTTCGCTCTGCTCGTTGAACAGACCGTAAGCCTTACTCTTGGCGCTGTAAACGCGATGCAGCTCTGCCATCATCTCTTCCACCGCCGCATTGGTGGTAAGAAGGGAATCGCGCAACACCACTTCCAGCGTCTGCTCATCGCGTTTTACCAACTGGTGCAGTGCAATCTGCTCGATATCCAGACTCATGATCAATCCTCCTGTTCTTTGAGCGCGTATTCAAGCACTGACGAAGCCGAAAGACAACGGGCATGGCAATGCCTTAACGATCTTCACGCTATAAAAGAGCGGAAAATCACGGCTCCATACGGTAAGATATGGGACTTTGTCGAGCTTTGAGCACAATATTTATGCCACAATCATCTCGTTATAGTGACGAACACGTTGAACAACTGCTCTCTGAGCTGGTCAACGTTCTGGAAAAACACCATACTCCCACCGATCTCTCTTTGATGGTACTGGGCAACATGGTAACCAATTTGATCAACACCAGTATTGCTCCCGCACAGCGGAAGACACTGGCCAGATCGTTTGCTGAAGCCCTGCAGGCTTCTATCCGTGAAGATAAAGCGCATTAATAATTACTTATGGTGACAAACCGTCAGCGTTATCGTGAAAAAGTCTCCCAGATGATTAGCTGGGGGCACTGGTTCGCCTTATTTAATATTCTGCTCAGTATCGGGTTGGGCAGCCGCTACCTGTTTGTTACCGACTGGCCGTCCTCACTGCTGGGGCGAGTCTATGCGTTGGTCAGCCTGATTGGGCAGTTCAGCTTTATTGTCTTTGCCGCCTACCTGCTGATCATCTTCCCGCTCACCTTTGTGGTGATGTCGCAGCGCCTGCTGCGATTTATTTCCGCGACGTTGGCCACCGCTGGGCTGACGTTGCTGCTGGTCGACAGCGAAGTCTTTACCCACTTCCACCTGCACCTTAATCCGGTGGTGTGGGAGTTGGTCATCAACCCGGACCAAAGTGAGCTAGCGCGCGACTGGCAGCTGGTGTTTATCTGCGTGCCGGTGATATTCCTGATCGAAATGCTGTTTGCCACCTGGAGCTGGCAGAAACTGCGCAGCCTGAACCGGCGCAACTTCGGCAAACCGCTGGCGGTGCTGTTCATCTGTTCGTTCTTTGCTTCGCACCTGATTTATATCTGGGCGGATGCCAATTTCTATCGGCCGATCACCATGCAACGCGCCAACTTACCACTCTCTTACCCCATGACGGCGCGTAAGTTCCTGGAAAAACACGGCCTGCTCGATCAGCAAGAATATGAGCGCCGCCTGATGCAACAGGGCAATCCAGAAGCGGCTGCCGTTGAATACCCGCTCAATAGTCTGAACTACAGCGATAAAGGCAGCGGCTACAACCTGCTGATGATCGTAGTGAACGGTGTGCGTACCCAGGATATGGCGCAAGACATGCCAGGCCTGAGCCGCTTTGCCCAGGAAAATATCCGCTTCAGCGACCATTACAGCTCCGGTAACCATGCGGACACCGGCCTGTTTGGCCTGTTCTACGGTATTTCGCCTACCTATCTGGATGGCATTCTGGCCGGGCGCAAACCGGCCGCGTTGATTAGCGCGCTGAGCGATCAAGGCTATCAGTTCGGCCTGTTCTCTTCAGACGGTTTCAACGCCACGCTTTACCGCCAGGCACTATTGACCGATTTCTCGCTCCCGCCGGAACCGTTCGTGCAAAGCGATGCTGCCACCACGCATCAGTGGCAGAGCTGGTTGGCCACACAGAGCGGAAATAGCCCCTGGTTCTCCTATATCAATTTCAGCGGTGCAAAGTTCCCAGAAGGCGACAATAAGCTCTCGCCGGAAGCCTTTACCCAGCTCTATCGTACTGGCGCGAAAGACGTCGATGCGCAGATCGAGCAGGTGCTGGCAACGCTGAAAGAAAAAGGCCTGTTGGATAAAACCGTGGTGGTGATCACCGCTGAGCACGGCATAGAATTCAACGATACCGGTAAAGGCAACTGGGGAGCAGGTAGCAGCTTTAATCGCAGCCAGTTGCAGGTTCCGTTGGTCATTCACTGGCCAGGCACCCCGGCACAAACCATCAATAAGCTGACCAATCATAACGATGTGATGCGCACGCTGATGCAACGTCTGCTGCATGTGAAAACACCGGCTAACGACTATTCGCAGGGCGAAGACCTGTTTGCCGCACAGCGTAAAAACAATTGGCTCGCCACCGGCGACGGCACCCAGTTGGTGATCACCACGCCAACGCAGACGCTGACATTGGATGGTAATGGCAACTACCGTGCCTACGATCAAGACGATAACGAGATCAAAGACGAGAAACCCCAGCTAGCCCTGCTGTTACAGGTGCTGACGGATGTAAAACGCTTTATCGCCAACTAACTGCTTAAATCTAGAGCAATCGGTGAGGTAGCTGCTTGAATTTACATCCGAAAACGGTAGTATAGGGTTCTGCGTCGGCATGTAGCGCAGCCTGGTAGCGCACCGTCATGGGGTGTCGGGGGTCGGAGGTTCGAATCCTCTCATGCCGACCAATATTCAATAGAGAAACCAACCACTTACGGTTGGTTTTTTTATGTCTGAATTTTGGCTATGGTACCGCCCCTTTAACAGGCCATACCAATGGGTCATCTCAGGTCGTTCGCCAGATTGTGTCTCTCAATGGATAGCGTGACTGTTCACAAGCACATCACTAATCAGAGATCACCACCGATTAATAAGCCAACGAGTTTCAGCTCTGCGGGCAAGCGACCAGATAAAGATCGTGAACGGGCATACTCGCATCAAAACCACGCACTCTCTCTGGATCATCAATAGCCGGGTCAGCAAGCTGCTTGGCTACGTCGTCTACACTGACATCTTCAACATAAAAAGTCGCATCAGTCATTTTATTGCAGTTAAAGTAGGTCCCCATTAATACCATTTTCCCAGGGGTCGTATAGCTCTCCTGTTTATTGACCAGTGCAACAACACCATCCGCTCGTTTAGCGACGACAGTATAGCTTTCCTCCGAGCGATCAAAAACATAGGCATCATTTTCTGGATAAGTCGACCATATAGTAGACTTCTCAGCAAACAACTCTGCCAAATTAATCGCTGGCTTTAGTGCATTTTTGTTATCAGCATCTTGGGCAACTGCCGACGTCACCACACCGATGGTGCCAACCGACAGCACACCTAAAAAGAGTAATGTTTTTTTCATGGTATTAATTCCGTTTTGAAAAAGTTTTAATATGACAGGTTAAATAATAACCATATGACATATAACAAGAAGTATTGCACAACAGCTCATCTTTGCACTCAATTATGATGGGTGCATTCAAACGGACGCGCAAAGATCAATATGCATCATAAAAACCAACGATTCATACCTTGACAATTAGTGTGTAATGACAATAGAGATCACATCCCCTAGCATAGGCCACGATAAAATTTTCCCCTCCCCCTCTTGCACTCACCCCGTCCCTTCGGTCAAAATAACTGTATACATAAACAGTAAATTTAGGGTTGGGCTATGTTCGTTGAATTGGTGTTTGATAAGCGTAATGTCGCAGGGATCCCCGGTGCCGATGAAATCATCAAGGCCGAGCTGACAAAACGGGTACATCGCATCTTCCCGGATGCAGAAGTGAGGGTAAAACCCATGCAGGCCAACGGCCTTAACTCAGACGCCAGCAAAAGTGACCGCGAGAAGTTAAACCGTATGCTGGAAGAGATGTTTGAAGAGTCTGATCAATGGCTGGCCACCGATATTTAAAGGGCCTAAGGGCGCGGTCATTGACTGCGCCGCACCATGGATGCCCAAACAAAAAACCCCAGCATTTCTGCTGGGGTTTCTTATATGGTGCCGGCTACCGGAATCGAACTGGTGACCTACTGATTACAAGTCAGTTGCTCTACCTACTGAGCTAAGCCGGCGAAATCTGTCGGAAGTCGTGCTGTTTCCGTGGGGCGCAATATAATACAGCCAGACTGGAACAATCAAGCGTAATCAACAGATTATTTATCTTGTTGATTAAAAAACGGCTTATATGCCGAATTTCTCACCGATGGCCCGTTCTTCGCGGCTTAATGTCTGATTAATATAGTCCACAAACAGCTCCAAAGCCGTGCTCCGCTGCCGCCCCAGAGGTAATTGCAGCTGCAAGGTCCGCGGGCTTTGCTGCTCGACAGCAAAAGGTTTCAGGATCAATCCTTGCGGTTGCAACAACGGCATCGCGGTAAACTGGCTACAGATGGTCACCGCCAGCGGGGAGCCCTGTAAAAAATAGTACAGCGTGGAGAAGTTATCACAGGTTAGCACTGGTTCAATGAAGGTGCCATTCATCTGGCAAGCGATATCAAACAGCTGACGTATTGTGGAGCCCGGCTCTGGCAGACACACCGGATACTGGCAGAGATCCGCCAGAACCACCTGCCTGTCGGCTAATGGATGATCCTTTCTCATCAACAACAAGACCGGGGCGGGCCACGAAGCCGCTATCTCAACGCCCCGCTCTGGGTGCAAACTAAACTGCAGCACCATGTCACACTCGCCATTGCGTACCAACCGCGCCAACGTTTTAGTGTCTGCCACCGTCAGCACGAAGCTGACAGCCGGGTATTCTGCACGAAAACGCGCCATCAGTTGTGGCATCAGCATAAAGGCCACTCCGTTGCTACAGGCCACGCGTAGCGCTGTGCGCCGTTCGGCTTTCAACCCTTTGATTTCTGCCACCGCCTGTTCAATATTCAACAGGCTTTTACGAATATGGTTTTCAAAAATCTGCCCGGCCTCGGTCAGCACCATCCCCCGCGCGTGGCGTTCGAACAATGGCGTGCCAACCTGCACTTCCAGGCGCTGGATCTGCCTGCTGATCGCCGAGACCGCCACAAACAGCTGTTCACTGGCCGCACTGAGCGAACCACAGTTGGCGACCACCAGAAAAAAGCGAACCTCGCTACTCAACATGCCGTCCCTCTCCATGGTGCAAAGCTTGCCAACGAGCAAACGACCGTTGCCTTTAAAGCAAAGCTTGTTTGTTAAATGGATAATTGTGGCAAACCCCGATTTTAGCTTAGATAACAAACACAACAAGTAAAACAACACAACGCAAACACAACGGGGAAAATAATCATGACGGGTGAACAGGCCGTCGCTTTGGCGACAGCGTATTTTGACAGTGGCGAATTTCGCCGCATATTGGCGCGGCGCATCGCGCTGGCCACCGAAAGCCAGCGGCATGACGACGATGCCAGCATTTTGCTCTACCTCGAACAGGAAATCATGCCGCCGTTACGGGCATTGGGTTTCGAGTTACAACTGTTCGATAACCCGGAAGCAGCCAACCGCCCGTTTCTGATCGCCGTACGCATTGAAGATCCTTCCTTACCTACCCTGCTGAGCTATGGCCACGGCGATGTGGTTTTCGGCGATGACGAGAACTGGCGCACAGGTCTTTCGCCTTGGGAATTGAGTGAAGAAGGCGATCGTTGGTACGGCCGTGGCAGCGCGGATAACAAAGGCCAGCACAGTATTAACCTGGCGGCGCTGGAGCAGGTTTTCCACGCACGCGGGGGCAAACTAGGGTTCAACTGCAAGCTGATTTTCGAAATGGGCGAAGAGATCAGTTCCCCTGGGCTCGCGGCCATTTGCCAGCGGCAACGCGAATTGCTGCAAGCCGATCTGTTTATCGCCTCCGATGGCCCACGGCTGAACGCCACACAGCCCACATTGTTCCTAGGCTCACGCGGCTGTATCAATTTCCGCCTCAGCATTCACGCCAGGGATAACGCCTATCACTCTGGCAACTGGGGGGGATTACTCAGCAATCCTGGAACCCAACTGGCTAATGCCATCGCTTCTCTGGTTAATCAACATGGGCAGTTACAGGTTGCAGCGCTGAAACCCGCCCCTCTGGATGACAACCTGCGCGCTATTTTGCGCGATCTCAGCGTTGGCGGCCAAGCTGGCGATCCGGCGATCGATGAGAACTGGGGTGAAGCTGGCCTGACTCCAAGCGAACGCCTATATGGTTGGAACACGCTTGAAGTACTGGCCTATCAAACGGGCAACCCAGCCCGACCTATGAACGCCATCCCCGGTAGCGCTTCAGCGGTATGCCAACTGCGCTTCGTGGTCGGTACCGACTGGCAAAATCTGATCAACTATGTCCAGCAACATCTGCAGTTACATGGCTTTGGCAATGTAGAAGTGGAATGGCTGCATGGTTCACCGGCCACCCGGCTTAATCCACAAGATCCACTCGTTCCCTGGGCACTTGAGATCCTGCAACAAACCAGCGGCAAAACACCCGCATTGCTGCCCAATCTGGGCGGTTCGCTGCCTAATGACGTGTTTGCCGATACGTTGGGACTGCCCACGCTGTGGATCCCCCACTCCTATCCGGCCTGTGGTCAACACGGGGTCAATGAGCATATGTTGAAATCCATTGCTCGTGAAGGATTGCAGATCATGACTCGCCTTTTCTGGGAGTTGGGCGAAAATGGCAGCACGATCCTGGCACGACGCCGGGCAGGAGAGTCTTCATGAGCGCGATAGCCCAACAGGATAGCGTAGCGGCCAAGCCCAATTTGTATAAAACGCTGTTTGCCACCTGCATCGGCAACGCGTTGGAATGGTTCGATATCGCGGTTTATGGCTTTTTCGCCAGCTATATCGCCCATGCCTTTTTCCCTACGGAGGATCCGGCCGTTTCATTGTTGCTGACTTTCGGCAGCTTCGGTGTCTCATTCTTAATCCGCCCACTGGGTGCTGTGGTGCTCGGAGCCTACGCCGATCGGGTTGGCCGCAAGAAAGCACTCTTGATGTCCATCAGCCTGATGCTGCTTGGGGGTGCGATCATCACCTTTATGCCTACTTACGCCACCATTGGGCTGGCGGCTCCGCTGATGATCCTGATTGCCCGATTGATTCAGGGTTTTTCCGCCGGTGGGGAGTTTGGTAGTTCAACCGCCTTTCTGGTCGAACACTTCCCGGAGCGCAAGGCGTTTATCGCCAGTTGGCAGTTTGCCACGCAAGGCGCCAGCACGCTGATGGCTTCCGCCTTCGGGTTAGGTATGACCCACTGGCTGACAGAAAGCCAAATCCAGGACTGGGGCTGGCGTATTCCCTTTGCTTTTGGGCTACTGATCGGCCCGGTGGGGCTGTATATCCGCCGCCATGTGCATGAGCCGGCCAGCTTTGTACAGCAGAAGAAACCCGAAGCACCGTTAAAGATGCTGGTCGGTAATCAAAAAAACCTGCTGTTGCTGGCCATCGGGCTGATGGTGATTTCCACCGCCATCAACTACATGCTGAATTATGTGCCCACCTATGCCACCAAAAACCTGAATCTGTCCGGTTCCGCCGCCTTTAGTGCAACCCTGTTAGCCGGTGTGATTTTAACGGTAGTCACCCCGATAATGGGATTATGGGCGGAAAAAGTCGGCCGCCTGCCGTTGATGTGGGGTTCACTGATCCTGCTGCTGCTGACTATTTATCCGGCATTCCTGCTGGTGGTGAACCACACTTCGCCGATGATGCTGATGTTAATGGTTGGCTGGCTGGCCTTGCTGAAGTCCATTTACTTCTCGACGGTGCCTTCGGTGATGGCCGACTTGTTCCCGATGGCAACACGGGCCAGCGGTATGGCGATCAGTTACAACGTGGCGGTGACGGTATTTGGTGGCTTTGCACCGCTGATCTGCACCCTGCTAATCACCGCAACTGGAACCAGCCTGGCACCCAGCTATTATCTGATGATGATGGCACTGCTGAGCGGCTGGGCACTGTTAGGTAGCAGAAAACATTTGCGTTCGGCTCCGCTTTAAACTCTCTATGAGGCCATCAAATGATGGCCTCTTCATTTAGTGCAAGCAATGAAGGAGTGGTCTAGCCGCCTACTAGCACTGCTGGAGTACCATTATCGGATAAGGGGAGACACGCCTCATAAAATAAGCATATTCCTATGCTATCCTGGTTTTTTCCTAACAAAAAAAAACGCCAAACGAACCACTACCTATAGGCATTAATGCTGAAAATTTTGGTTTAATCCTCTAGGAAAAGCAGGCTTAAAGTTAGACCTTTCCTAAGCAATTTCCCGCAATCCATCTTGTGCAATTTAATTGATATCAGTATTATGCGTTGATAAATTTCACGGTTAAAAACAGTGGGCGTTAATTAAAAAATTAAACCGCTCAGTTTCCCCCAGGTTGTAACCCGCTAACAAAAGGAAATTGTTTTATGAAAAGCATCGTTAAATGGTGTGCTGCTCTTGCCGTCATCGCCACTCTGACCGGTTGTGTGCGTACTGCCCCAATACAACAAATCAACAGCACGGTCAGCACTGGTCATACCGAAGCGCAAGTCAGAACTGCAATCCTGAAAGCAGGTGTGCAACGTGAATGGGTTATGACGCAGGCTGGTCCTGGCGTCATTAATGGCCGCCTCCAGGCTCGCGACCATGTTGCTGAAATCCGCATCACCTATTCCGCAACGAATTATTCCATCGACTACGCCAGTAGCCTCAACCTGCTAGCCTCGGGTGGGAAAATTCATAAAAGCTACAACCGCTGGATACACAACCTAGATAAAGATATCCAGTTGAATTTGTCGGCTGGTGCCGCGCTGTAATTTCCAATATTGATTAGATTAGCGCCGGATACAAGCTGGCGTCACTATTTTGTATCCGGTTAAAGAGGCTGTACAACAAATGTATCAACAGGACACTCTCAGTGCACTTGATGCTATCACTGAGGCGCAACGGATTGCCTTTGCTCCAATGCTGTTTCAAACCGCCCTTTGTCTGCGCAATACGGGTGTATTAGCCTATCTGGATGAACAAGGAAAACACGGCGCCCTCCTTGAGGACATCGCTGCCAATAGCAGCGTTAATGAATATGCCGTTAGTGTGCTGTTGGATATGGGGTTAAGTGGCCGTATTGTGACTCATCAAAACGGCTATTACTTCATTGCCAAAGTGGGGCACTTCCTACTCCACGATGCCATGACCCGTGTGAATATGGATTTCACTCAAGATGTTTGTTATCAGGGGCTGTATTCTTTAGAACATGCGCTTAAGGAAGAGAAACCCGCTGGTTTAAAAGTGTTTGGTGAATGGCCGACCATCTACCCTGCCTTATCGCAATTGCCCAAGACTGCACGTGAAAGCTGGTTTGCTTTTGATCACTACTATTCAGATGCCGCATTTAATGCCGCACTACCCCATATATTTAACAATAAACCAACAACGCTTTATGATGTGGGCGGCAATACTGGAAAATGGGCGCTACGTTGTTGCCAGTACGATGATAACGTCAGCATTACCTTACTGGATCTGCCGCAGCAAATTAGCCTGGCGCGTGAGAATGTCGAAAAAGCCGGGTTATCTCATCGCATAGATTTCCATGCGGTAGATATGCTAAGCGATGCACCATTGCCCAGTGGCGCAGATATCTGGTGGATGAGCCAATTTCTTGACTGTTTTTCACCGGAACAAATTATTACTATTCTGAAAAAAATCAAACGGGTGATGAAGCCTGACGCTCAGCTATGCATTATGGAGTTGTTCTGGGATGCACAAAAATTTGAAGCGGCTTCGTTCAGCCTCAACGCCTCCTCACTCTATTTTACCTGCATGGCTAACGGCAACAGTCGCTTTTACAGCGCCGGTAAATTTTACAGTTTCCTCGAAACGGCAGGTTTCCGAGTAGAAAAACGTCTCGATAACCTCGGTATTGGTCATACCTTGTTAGTATGCCGAAAGCAATAATGATAGGGCAGCGCTCATGCTACCTTGGAGATGACACAGTCCAAACCGAGTAACCGCGGAAGCACGTTGATGAATTTTGCATTGAACATCGTTGATTGGCAGGCCATGGCCCCCGGACTAAGCGACGCATCGCAGTGGCGTCAATGGTCGCAGGAGCCTCGTGGGATCATACCCTCAGCGCCACAATCGAAGCTGACCGAACTTCCCATGATGACAGCACGCCGCCTGAGTTCAGGCAGTAGGCTGGCCGTGGAATGCGGTTTGGCCATGCTACGTCGTCAACCGGTGGATGCAGTACTCTATACCAGCCGTCACGGTGAGTTGGAGCGTAATTACCGCATTTTGCAGGCCATAGCCACCCAGCAAGCGGTTTCCCCAACTGATTTCACCATGTCGGTACATAACTCAGCCGTGGGTCACTTGACCATCACGGCGCAAAATCCTCTGGTATCATCTTCACTTTCTGCTGGCCTAGACACCTTTCAGCAAGCGTTATGTGAGGTAGTGTGTTTACTCCAAGCGGGTTACCAGAGAATATTAATGGTCGATTTTGATGGCTTGCTGCCCGAGTTTTACCACACCTACCTGCCAGAGCAGATGCCGACCTGGGCCTATGCGGTGGCGCTGGTGTTTGAACGAGGTAATACCTTACGGTGCGAGAGCAAGCCGGAAGGCACAGGGGAAGAGCCCCTACTACCGCAAAGCTTACAGTTTTTACAACACTACCTGGCCGAAGAACCAACGTTCGCCATTGCGGGTGAAAGACTGAAGTGGTATTGGAGCCGTACATGAGCGGCCTATTCGCACGTTTAAACTGGGCTTGGCGTCTGATGATGACCGGCTTTTGCTTTGTGCTGTTTGGCGTCGGCGGCCTGCTGCTATCGCTTGTCTGGTTTAATCTGCTGCTGGTACTCCAGCGCAATATTGCCAAGCGCCGCCAGGTAGCCCGGCGCAGCATTGCCGCCAGTTTCCGGCTGTTCTTATCGATAGCAAAAACGTTGGGTGTGTTGGATTATCGCATCAAGGGGATTGATATATTACGCCAGGAGCGCGGTTGTTTGGTGGTCGCTAACCATCCGACACTGATTGATTACGTGCTTTTGGCATCCGTGATGCCCGAGACAGACTGCCTGGTAAAAAGCGCTCTGCTACATAACCCCTTTGTGAGCGGAGTGATCCGGGCTGCGGATTATCTGGTCAATAGCCAGGCGGACACGCTGCTTCCAGCCTGTCAGCAACGCCTGGCACAGGGCGACACCCTACTTATTTTTCCAGAGGGAACACGCACACGCCCTGGTGAAAATATGACACTGCAGCGCGGTGCCGCCAATATTGCCGTACGATGCCGCCGTGACGTGCGCATAGCAGTGATCCATTGTAGCGAACATCTGCTTGATAAACAGAGCAGATGGTATGACGTTCCGCCCAGGAAACCCCTGTTCCAGGTAGAAGTGCGTGAACGGGTACAGATAGAACATTTTTTTGATGCAGAATCGCAACAGCCAGCATTAGCCGCAAGGCAGCTAAACCGGCATCTTTTGCATCAGTTATCACCAGGCCTTATACCTTTGTCAGGAATTAATGATGCAAGCGCTCCACCTTGAAATTAAAAATCTCATAATAAATACACTGAATTTGGATGAACTGTCTGCGGACGATATCGACACCAATGCGGCGCTGTTTGGTGAAGGATTGGGGCTGGACTCCATCGATGCTTTAGAGTTAGGGCTGATGGTGAAAAACCAGTATGGTGTCGCGCTTTCCGCCGAAAATGAAGAGATGCGTCAACATTTCTACTCAGTGGCAACACTGGCATCCTTTATCCAAGCTCAACGTGCCTGAGAAGAGCCCGCTATGACAGAACAACAAACCATATATCAGGAAGTGTCCGCGCTGCTGACCAAACTGTTCGATATCGATCCACAGGACATCAAACCTGAGGCCCGCTTGTATGAAGAGCTTGAGTTAGACAGTATCGATGCCGTCGACATGATCGTGCACCTGCAGAAGAAGACCGGGAAGAAAATCAAGCCGGAAACCTTTAAGCAGGTTCGTACCGTGCAAGATGTCGTCGATGCGGTAGAACAGCTATTGCAAGAAGCATAACCGTTTATGCCCGGCGCTCGGTCCCTGAAAGGGATACAACTGGTGGCTCTATTGGCGCTACTGGCTTGGCCATTTCTTGTCTGGTTTGGCCTGACACGCAACAGCCTTCACTGGCTGCTGCCGATCATCGCCTTGTTGCTAGCCTTTCGCCTCTATCAGGTCAAAAGTCAGCGCGGCCCTATGCGCTATGTACTGCAAGCCGTGGCACTCGCGGGTCTCACATTATGCCTAATGAGCTATGTGCTAAAAACGCATCAGTTGCTGCTATTTTACCCAGTGGTAGTCAATCTGGTCATGCTCGGCGTATTTGGTAGTTCACTGTGGAGTTCGATGCCAATGGTGGAGCGCCTTGCCCGTTTGCAGGATCCGGAGCTCCCCCCGTCAGGCGTGCGTTATACCCGCAAGGTCACCCAGATATGGTGTGTTTTTTTCATTCTGAACGGTTCGATGGCACTTTTTACCGTTCTGCTCGGTGATATTCGGTTATGGACGCTGTGGAACGGCATGATTGCCTATCTGTTGATGGGAGCGCTGATGGCTGGCGAATGGCTGGTGCGTCGCAGGCGGATATTGCGAGACAAGGCATGAATCAGATACTCCCTCTGGCCCAGTGGCTAAGTCATTCGCGTGCCGATGAAACCCCGATTGCCTGGCTTGATGAGCATATCTGGACGCTGGGGCAGTTGCGCCATGACGTAGCAGCACTGGTGAGCATCCTGCAACAATATGAAGGCGACCGCTGGGCGCTGTGTTTTGAAAACAGCTATCTGTTTATCGTCGGACTATTGGCAATATTGCATGCGGGCAAAACCCCCGTGGTTCCCGGACATAGCCGTGTTTCACTGCTGGAAGAACAACGGGCGCTGTTTAACGGCATACTGACCGACCAGGCACTGACCTGGAGCGGTACGCTGATCCAGGTCCAATCAACCGATCAAAGTAGCGAGAACCAGCCACCGCTACCCACTCTCGATCCGGCCAGCCATATCGAACTATTTACCTCCGGCTCGACAGGGCAACCACGCCGCATCATAAAGCCCATTGCCAGCCTCGATCGCGAAGCCTCCTTACTGGCTGAACGTTTTGCCGACAGGCTCACCGGCTGCCATATTGTGGCCTCGGTACCTCCGTTGCACCTTTACGGCCTCACCTTCCGCATCTTTTTACCCATGGCGCTAGGATTACCGCTGCATGCAGCAATGCTTCATTACACCGAGCAGTTGGCAACTCTGGCTAATCACCACCAATACGCCTTTATCAGCAGCCCGGCTTTTCTAAAACGCCTAGACCACCAGCTCACGCCACCGCCAGTGAATATGGTCATCTCCGCAGGGGGAGTGTTGCCTTGGGAAGACGTGGCTCAGACCGCCAGTTGGTTAGGGGTCTGGCCAGACGAAATCTACGGTAGTACCGAGACCGGGATCCTCGCCTGGCGTCACCATCAGCAGCCTGATGTAACCTGGCAGCCCTTCCCTGGCGTGCGTATCGTGGTTGACGCCGACGAGATCCGCGCTATCTCTCCGCTTATCAGCGATAGGCACGGCCTGCTCCTCGACGATATTTTGCAATTTGACGATAGCGGACGCTTCCAGATAACAGGTCGCCGCGACCGGGTGGTTAAAATTGAAGAGAAACGCATTTCACTTTGCGAGATCGAGCAACGGCTGCTGGAACTCGAAGGCATACGCGAAGCCGCAGCGCTACCGGTAACACGCGGAGGGCGCCAAGGCATTGGCGCATTGCTGGTGCTTGAAGACCATGCTCGGCAGCAGTGGCAACAAATGGGCGGCAAAGCACTGGAAATATCATGGCGTCGTGCGCTGCGCCCGTGGCTGGAACCAGTCACTATCCCTCGTTACTGGCGTATCGTCGACGAGATGCCCGTCAACAGCATGAACAAGCGCGTCTATGCGCAATTACAGGAATTGTTTCATGAGACCCCATGAGATGGCTCGCCATCAGACGCAGCAGCAGGCCGAGATCGTGTTACGGCTGGATGCGGCTTCATTCTGGTTTAAAGGCCACTTCGCAGTGCAACCTCTGCTACCCGGCGTGACACAACTAGACTGGGTGATGCACTATGCCACCTCACTGCTGGTACCCGATTTTCGCTTTCACAGTATTCAAAGTGTCAAATTCCAACAGCCCTTACTGCCGGATAACATCGTCACGCTGACGCTTGACTGGCAGGAAGAACGGCAAATCATGGTTTTCCGCTATCAACGTCATGATGGTGAGGCACGTAGCACAGCCAGCAGCGGGAAGATCCGATTATGTCGCTGAATAGTGCCACGTTTAACCCTTGTGTGGTGATCCCCTGTTATAACCACGGAGCCATGATGGCAAGTGTGCTCGCGCGCCTGCAACCCTTTGGCTTAGCCTGTCTGGTGGTGGACGATGGCAGCGACCAGGCCACCCAGCAGGAACTTGAGCGCCTGGCCACCATTCACGCGGATGTCACCTTAGTACGCCTTGCACACAATTCAGGAAAAGGCACGGCGGTGATTCGCGGATTGGAAGAGGCTCAACGCAGAGGATTTAGCCATGCGGTACAAGTCGATGCGGACGGCCAACATGCCATTGAAGATATTCCCAAGCTGATTACCCTGGCACAGATCCATCCCCAGGATTTAATTTCCGGACAACCGGTTTACGACGACTCCATACCAGCGTCGCGGCGCTATGGCCGCTGGGTAACTCACGTCTGGGTCTGGATTGAGACGCTCTCTCTACAGCTCAAAGACAGCATGTGCGGCTTCCGGGTTTACCCCATTACCCCCACCTTGGAGTTGGCGCATAAAACGGCGCTAGGCAAACGCATGGACTTCGATACGGAAGTCATGGTTCGCCTCTACTGGCAGGGGAACACCAGTTACTTTGTGCCGACGCACGTCACCTACCCCCAGGATGGGTTGTCACACTTTGATGCCTTGAAGGATAACGTGCGTATTTCACTGATGCATACCCGCCTTTTCTTCGGCATGTTGCCGCGCATCCCTACCCTGCTTTTTCGTCGATGCAACCCACACTGGGCACGTCAGAAAGAAATCAAGGGGTTGTGGGGAATGCGCATCATGCTTGCTATCTGGCGCTTACTGGGTAGAAAGGCCATTGCTCCACTGCTCTATCCGGTGGTGGCGGTTTACTGGCTTGGCGCACATCAGGCCCGTCAGGCTTCACAAGCCTGGCTGAAGCGGGTACGCAACGAGTTGACTTCACGTTCGCTCCCCATTCCTGCGCATCTCAACAGCTATCACCATTTTTTACGTTTTGCAGATGCCATGCTGGATAAAATCGCCAGTTGGCGTGGGGAAATGCGGCTAGGGCAGGATGTTGTCTTCGCCCCCAATGCCGAAGCCACGCTGGATATTGGCTCCCCACAAGGCAAATTGCTGCTGGCCTCCCATTTGGGAGATATCGAAGCTTGCCGGGCGTTGGCACAATTACAGGTGAGTAAAACCATCAATGCGCTGGTGTTCAACGACAACGCCCAGCGTTTCAAACAGATTATGGCAGAGATAGCACCCCAGGCAGGGCTCAACCTGTTGCCTGTGACCGACATCGGCCCGGATACCGCCATATTGCTCAAAGACAAACTGGATCGTGGCGAATGGGTGGCGATCGTTGGCGATCGCATCGCGGTAAAACCGCAGCGAGGAGATAGCTGCCGGGTTATCTGGAGCCGCTTTATGGGCCATCCTGCCCCATTCCCTCAAGGGCCGTTTATTCTGGCTTCGATATTGCGTTGCCCGGTGTTGCTGATCTATGCCCTGCGCCAGCAGGGAAAACTGCATTTGCACTGTGAGCCGTTTGCCGACCCTCTGCTGTTACCGCGGGCCGATCGTCAAGCCGCCTTGCAACAGGTGGTGGATCATTATGCTGAGCGTCTTGAACACTACGCGTTGCAGGCACCGCTCGATTGGTTCAACTTTTTCAATTTTTGGCAACTGCCTGACCAACAGGCCAACACCACAGACAGGAGCAAAGGGTGCTAAACGATCCCTGTTTCACCAGCGAGATAGAACTGACCGTTCCCTTTCATGATATTGATATGATGGGAGTCGTGTGGCACGGCAATTATTTCCGTTACTTTGAAATTGCCCGCGAAGCCCTGCTGAACCAATTCAACTACGGCTATCGGCAGATGAAAGAGTCGGGATATGTTTGGCCAGTGGTGGATACCCGTGTGAAATACCGCGATACGCTGACCTTTGAACAACGTATCCGCGTTCGTGCCACGTTGGAAGAATACGAAAATCGCCTGCGCATTGCCTACCAGATTTTTGACGCCGACAGCGGCAAACGCACCACAACCGGTTACACCATCCAGGTAGCGGTAGAGGAAAAAAGCCGTGAGATGTGCTTTGTCTGCCCAGACATACTGTTCGAACGTCTGGGGGTGCAGCCATGAAAGCCTGGCCTCTGCTATTCCTGCTGATCAGTCCATGGGTCAATGCCATCACGCTGAATGAATTACAGCAGCGTTTTACCGAACAACCGGTAGTGCGAGCCCATTTTGCCCAGGCTCGAACCATTAAAGATCTGCCACAGCCACTGCGTTCTCAAGGCGACATGGTGATCGCCCGCGATCAGGGTTTGCTGTGGCAACAGCAAACCCCCTTTGCCATGACGTTGATGCTCAACGACTCACGGATGGTGCAAATCATCAATAACCAGCAACCGCAGGTTATTACCGCACAAAACAACCCGCAGATGTTTCAGTTCAATCATCTGCTGCGCGCGCTATTCCAGGCCGATCGTCAGGTGCTGGAGAAAAACTTCCGCATTGATTTCCAGGAGCAAGGTGAGGGTCGCTGGACGCTATCCTTAACCCCACTGACTACCCCTCTGGACCGAATTTTTGCCACTATAGTGCTGAGTGGACAAACCTATCTGGAAACCATCCATTTAAACGATAAACAGGGCGATGTGACTGAAATCACCTTTTCTCAACACCGGCTGCAACCCGCAGCTTTGACCGATGAAGAGCGACAACGTTTTGCCGCCTACTAATGCCAAGCGCCTCGCGCTGCTTTGGGGAATCGCATGCCTGATATTAGTTGGCATGCTGCTAGCCCTATTGCCACAGGCCCGGATCAATAGCAGCGTGTTGGCGATGTTGCCCAAGCAGGCATTGGGTGCCATTCCCCCCGCGCTGAACGACGGTTTTATGCAGCGCCTGGACAAGCAGTTGGTCTGGCTGGTCAGCCCCGGAAAACAGGCAGACCCGCAGGTAGCGCAATATTGGCTTACCCAATTGCAAAAGTCCGGGATAGCAGAGACGGTGAAAGGCCCTATGGGTGCCGCAGACCAGCAAGCCTGGGGCGACTTTTTCTGGCAGCATCGTAATGGTCTGATCGACAACGCAACGCGTGAGCGCCTGCAAAACGGTGGCGAAGCCCAGGCACAGTGGGTCCTCTCTCAGCTCTATTCAGCATTCTCTGGCGTCAGCGGCAAAGAGCTACGCAACGATCCGCTAATGTTGATGCGAGGCTCACAGCTGGCTCTGGCCCAGAACAGCCAGCGTTTACGGCTGATGGACGGCTGGTTGGTTACTCAAGATGAACTGGGGAACTACTGGTATTTTCTGCATGGCGAATTGACGGGATCGTCATTTGATATGCAACAAACCCACCGCGTCGTCACTACCCTCGCCGCGCTGGAGGATCAACTCACATCACGCTATCCCCAGGCCAAGCTCCTCTCACGTGGGACGCTGTTTTACAGTGATTATGCCAGCCAACAGGCAAAACAGGACATATCTACGCTGGGGGTCGCCACCATACTGGGCGTAATACTGCTGATCGTGGTGGTTTTCCGCTCGCTGCGCCCGCTGATGCTGTGCCTGATTTCCGTTGGCATCGGTGCACTAGCAGGAACAGCAGCTACGTTGTTGCTCTTCGGTGAGCTCCATCTGATGACGCTGGTGATGAGCATGAGCATCATTGGGATCTCTGCCGACTATACGCTTTACTACCTCACCGAACGCATGGTGCACGGTAACGAGATATCGCCATGGCAGAGTCTGCTCAAAGTGCGCAATGCCCTGTTATTGGCGTTGCTGACTACCGTCGCGGCCTATTTGATCATGATGCTCGCTCCCTTCCCTGGGATACGACAAATGGCGGTGTTTGCCGCTGTGGGCCTGAGCGCATCATGCCTTACGGTGATCTTTTGGCATCCGTGGCTATGTCGCAACTTACCGGTACGCCCTATTCCTGCCGCGATCTCCCTGCTGCGCTGGCTTGCGGCCTGGAGGCATAACCGCAAACTGTCGCTGGGGCTACCTGTCGTATTGGTGTTGGTTTCTCTTGCGGGGATAGCGACATTACGCGTCGATGATGATATTGCCCAGTTGCAGGCGCTGCCGCAGGATATCCTGGCGCAGGAAAAAGCCATTACGCAGCTCACTGGGCAAAGCGTCGATCAAAAATGGTTTGTGGTCTACGGCAACACTCCTCAGCAAACCCTGGAGCGGCTTGAAGACTTCACGCCGGCACTGGAACAGGCCCGCCAGACTGGGATTATCAGCGCTTTCCGCACAATCCCGTTAAACTCACTCGCACGCCAGAAACAGGATCTCGCCCTGTTGCTGGGCGCCGCTCCTACGGTCATCCGTGCATTGCAAAATACAGGGTTAACGGACGTCACGCCCGATCTGCAAACCGCACCCGCAACGTTGGAGGATTGGCTCAACAGTCCAGCCAGCGAAGGTTGGCGCTTAATGTGGTTGACGTTGCCCAATGGCAAAAGCGGTGTGCTGGTACCTGTAGAAGGCGTTAACGACAGCACGGCTCTGAGCTCACTGGCGGAAAAACAACCGGGTGTAGTGTGGGTAGATCGCAAGGATACATTCAACGAATTATTCGCCCTCTATCGCACCATACTTACCGGCTTACTGCTGGTAGCACTGGCGGTGATCGCTTGCAGTGCGGTGTTCCGTCTCGGGTGGCGTAAGGGATTAATCAGTTTGGTGCCTTCGCTGCTGTCGCTGAGCATCGGACTGGCCACCCTATCCTTTAGCGGACATGCCGTGAACCTGTTTTCGCTACTGGCGCTGGTACTGGTGCTGGGGATCGGCATTAACTATACGCTGTTCTTCAGCAATCCACGTGGCACACCACTGACATCGTTGTTGGCGATCGCGCTGGCAATGATGACAACGTTGTTAACCCTGGGCATGCTGGTCTTTAGCAGCACTCAAGCTATCAGCAGTTTTGGGATTGTACTGGTCAGTGGGATCTTTACCGCTTTCTTGCTCTCCCCACTCGCCATGCCTGACCGTAAGCAGAGAAAAAAATGACAAATTGCGACTTCTGGCGCGCGGTTCCCCTGTTGGCCGTGCTATTGATTACCGGCTGTAGTCACTCATCGCATAATGAGGATGGCTCCCGCCCACAAGCCTGGCTTGAACCCGGCGTACGCGTCACGCTTCCGGCTCCTGGTATCACTGAAAATATCCAGTCCCAGCAATTATTGACCGGCAGCTTTAACGGCAAAACCCAGTCTTTGTTGGTCATTCTAAATGCGGATAGCAATACACTCACCTTGGCCGGGCTGTCTTCGTTAGGTATCCGCTTATTTCTCGTTACCTATGACGATAAAGGCATTCATACCGAGCAGTCGATCGTGGTGCCACAACTGCCGCCAGCCAGTCAGGTCTTGGCCGATGTGATGCTCGGCCACTGGCCGATTACCGCCTGGCAAGATCGGTTGCCGCAGGGCTGGACGCTAATCGATAAGGGCGACAAACGAGAATTACGCAACGCGCGCGGCAAACTGATAACGGAGATCACGTACCTGCAACGTAAAGATCGTCGTGAACCTATCAGCATTGAGCAACACGCGTTTAAATACCACATCACCATTCAATATCTGGATGACTGATATGATTTACATTTCTGCTATCGGCATGATCAACGCTTTGGGCCAATCGACAGAAGAGATTGCAGCCAATCTGACCCAAGGAACAGCGCCCGGCATGCGCAAGCGTGAGCATTGGTTACAGAACCAACAGGACGCGGTATTAGGCGGCGTCGACGGAGAATTACCCACTATTCCAGACAGTTTTGCCGCACATCGCAGCCGCAATAACCAATTATTATTGGCCGCTCTGGCGCAAATTCAGCCCGTGGTAGATGACGCACTGCTTCGCTTTGGTGCCGACCGCATCGCCGTAGTGCTCGGTACCAGCACCTCTGGGCTGGATGAAGGCGATCGACATGTTAGCCATATCACTAACCATGAAGAGAGCCCGAGCTGGCAATATCCACAGCAAGAGCTGGGCGATCCGTCACGCTTCCTCGCCGCTTGGTTAGGCCTGAATGGCCCTGCGTTTACTCTTTCCACCGCGTGTTCTTCCAGTGCCCGCGCGATCATCAGCGGGCGCCGTCTTATTGAGGCCGGGCTGGCGGATATCGCGATTGTTGGCGGTGCCGATACCTTAAGCCGCATGCCTATCAACGGTTTTAATAGCCTGGAGTCTCTTTCCACTACGCTTTGCCAACCGTTTGGCCGCGACCGCTGTGGTATCACCATTGGTGAAGGAGCGGCACTGATGGTACTTACCCGCGAGCCGCACCCCATAGCACTACTGGGTGTGGGTGAGTCAAGCGATGCATACCATATTTCGGCACCACATCCACAGGGTGCCGGTGCCTTGCGAGCCATCGAGCAGGCATTGCAAGACGCGGAGCTTAACCCCGCAGAGGTCGGTTACATCAATCTGCATGGAACTGCCACCTTGCTCAACGATCAGATCGAATCCAAAGTGGTTCACGATCTGTTCGGTGAAAGTGTGCCCTGCAGCTCTACCAAACATTTAACCGGGCATACCCTGGGGGCTGCGGGCATCACCGAGGCCGCTCTCAGCGCACTTATTCTGCTCTATGACTTGCCACTGCCAGCGCAGGACTTCAGCCGTTCTCCGGCGGATCCGACATTACCGCCCTGTGGTTTACTGCATGCGGCTGAACCGCTGATGCGGCCGGTCATTCTGTCTAACTCTTTCGCCTTTGGCGGTAATAACGCCAGCATCCTGCTGGGGAGGATGGCATGAGCCATTACTTATCACCGGCGGAATATCTGCCACACGACGCCCCAATGCTGCTGTTGGCAGAGGTTATCAGCGTGACGGAAGACAGTGCACATTGCCGGGTTGAGGTCAGGAGCGACAGCGTGCTGGCACCGTTCCTCAATGCGCAAGGCGAACTGCCTGGTTGGTACGCACTGGAATTGATGGCGCAAACCATAGGCGTTTGGTCAGGTTGGCATCGTCATCAGCGAGGAGAACAGCGGATCGCCCTCGGTATGGTGCTTGGAGCCAGGGAATTGGTCTGTGCTGCGGGTTACTTACCAGCAGATGCAATGCTAGACATCCAAATCAAGCTGCTGATACATGATGACCGTTTCGGGAGTTTTGACTGTGTTATTGGCGCGCAAGGTGACACGCTGGCCACCGGCCGCGTCAATACCTTTCAACCCACACCAGAAGAATCAACAATGCTTTTTAATCAGGGATCTACTGCATGAGTCGTTCAATTCTCATCACCGGAGCCAGCAAAGGTATCGGACGCGCTATTGCCAGCCAGTTAGCCGCTGACGGTTTCATCGTTGGGATACACTATCACCAAGATGAAGCTGGCGCACAACAAACGCTGGCCGCAATTACCGCTGCCGGAGGACAAGGCCGCCTGCTCTGTTTCGACATTAGCAATCGTCAGCAGTGCCGGGAGGTTCTCGAGCAAGATCTGACAGAGAATGGGGCATGGTACGGCATCGTCAGCAATGCCGGGATCGCTCGCGACGCCGCCTTCCCTGCATTGAGCGATGATGATTGGGATGAGGTTATCCACACCAATCTGGACAGTTTCTACAACGTGATCCAGCCCTGCATCATGCCAATGATTGCCGAACGTCAAGGTGGCCGCATCCTTACACTGTCTTCCGTTTCTGGCATTATGGGGAATCGGGGCCAGGTGAACTACAGTGCGGCCAAGGCAGGAATTATTGGCGCAACCAAAGCGTTGGCGATCGAACTGGCAAAACGCAAAATCACCGTCAACTGCATTGCCCCAGGACTGATCGATACCGGCATGATCAAAATGGAAGAGGTGGCGTTAAAGGAGGCCATGTCGATGATCCCGATGAAACGGATGGGCCAGGCGGAGGAAGTCGCCGGGCTTGCAAGCTATTTGATGTCTGATATAGCCGGTTACGTGACTCGTCAGGTCATTTCTATCAACGGAGGGATGCAATGATTCGTCGGGTAGTTATTACAGGTATGGGCGGTATTACCGCCTTCGGTGAAAACTGGCAGGCGGTATCCGCCAAATTGCTGGCCTATAAAAACGCCGTACGCCACATGCCTGAATGGCAAATCTATGACGGCCTGCACACCCTGCTGGGCGCCCCAATCGATGACTTCGTGCTGCCAGAACACTATACCCGTAAGCGCATACGCTCAATGGGCCGGGTGTCTCTCATGTCGACCCGCGCAACGGAATTGGCTCTGGAGCAGGCTGGGCTTATTGGCAACCCGGTGCTAACCAACGGCCAGACCGGTATCGCTTATGGCTCATCCACCGGCAGTACTGGTCCGGTGAGCGAATTCGCCACCATGCTGACCGAGAAGCACACCAATAACATCACGGGCACTACCTATGTGCAGATGATGCCTCATACTACCGCGGTCAATACCGGGTTATTCTTCGGCCTGCGCGGGCGTGTGATCCCGACGTCCAGCGCCTGTACATCAGGCAGCCAGGCCATTGGCTATGCCTGGGAGGCTATTCGCCACGGTTATCAGACTCTGATGGTTGCTGGTGGGGCAGAAGAACTGTGTCCTTCCGAGGCCGCCGTGTTCGACACGTTATTTGCCACCAGCCAACGTAATGATGAACCGCATGCCACCCCTTCCCCATTTGATCAGAACCGCGATGGTTTGGTGATTGGGGAAGGTGCTTGTACGCTGATCCTCGAAGAGCTGGAGCATGCGCAAGCACGCGGCGCAACCATCTACGGGGAAATCGTCAGCTTTGCCACCAATTGTGATGCGGCACACATCACACAGCCGCAACGTGAAACCATGCAGATTTGCATGGAACAGTCGTTGAGGATGGCCGGTCTGCAAGCGAGTGATATCGGCTATATTTCTGCCCACGGTACCGCCACCGATCGGGGAGATATTGCCGAAAGCCAGGCAACCGCCGCGATCTACGGTGATAGCGTGCCGATCTCGTCGTTGAAAAGTTACTTCGGCCATACCTTGGGGGCTTGTGGAGCACTGGAGGCCTGGTTGAGCCTGCAGATGATGCGTGAAGGCTGGTTCGCACCAACGCTAAATCTGCGTACCCCTGATGAACAATGCGGCGCACTCGATTACATCATGGGAGAAGCCCGTCATATCGACTGCGAGTTTCTGCAAACCAATAACTTTGCCTTTGGTGGCATCAACACCTCGATTGTTATCAAACGCTGGGCATAACCAACTCTAATCACCGGGAAACCGCCATCGGCAGGCGTTGCCAGCCGATTGGCACTCGCCTGGGCAAGCAAGCTCATGCCATGTATGATCAACTCACCAACGGGATCGATCCGCTAGGTTTCAGGCCGCTTGTTGCAGCAGAGAAACCGTGATCCCGACATTTACAGATGCCTCACGTCAATTAGCAACCATCAGCACACTGGGGTTCAGGATTGTTGAACAGAATACGAACCAGCAAAGCCCGGGGTTCGCGCAACGGATCATTGCCGATAGCTAACACTCGGCCATCATGGGTCGCAGTATATTCCCGAATGATGTCGCCAAATGCATTACGCTGAACCGCCACCTTCTGCCCTTTGACCACCGTATCGCCGACCTTAACCAGAACCTCGGCAAATCCGCCAACCTCAGCTCGGATCGAGCTCATTTCATTACCGATAAAGGTTTTTTGCTCTTTAGCCGTTGTCCCTAATGTTCCGGCTGTCATGCCTTGTTGAACCATCAGGTTACGCACCCCTGTCAAACTGCGCGCGATAAGTTCAGGTTGATAGAGCTTGGGCTTGCCAATTTCGAGTGTAATGGCAGGGATCTTGTTCTCAACGAAAGTGGTTTCGACGGAGCCTTTCTCACCAGGATCGGCTTTTATCTGGTCCGCCGGGAACAGTTCAGCCATTTGCTTCACCTGCGGGTTACGATAATCCGCATAGATGAACAAGGGATATTCGGTCCCCCGGCTCTGCGTGTGCATATCAACGAACAGCGTGGCATTACCCGCCCACAAATTATTCCATAGCAGCCAAGCCTGCTGTTCGGCAGCGTTACCTTTTTCTTTACCCGGCCAGACCCGGTTGAAATCGACCATATCTCCCCCGTCATTGGCCAACTGCCAGTTTCGGTTATTGGCTAACATGCCAGAAGGATTCGCGCCCACGGCACCGATCACGCTGCCTTTCAACTCTGCGGGATCCAGCTTTTCAAACACCTGCTGTATCACCCGGGTACCATTTAATTCATCACCATGGACCGCCGCTTGCAGACCCAGCTTAGGACCAGGCTGCGCACCTTTGGCCACCATAACAGGAACATACCAATGTTGACCGATCCCATTGCTGGTTCCCTGGAACATGAAGCGATAAACCTTTCCTGCCTCCAGATCGTCTACATCCAACTTGCTGATAACCGGATTACCCTCAATTTTATCTCCGGTATAAACCGTTGCCGCCTGAGCATTAAGCATTCCCGTAAGCAACACCGCCAACATCGTAATCTTATGCATAACCATTCCCTTTAGTATCAGTAAGTAACACGCGTGTGATTTCTTGATCATTGGTCAACCGACTAACAAAAGTCGTACTTCAGGAACAAGACTGGGTGCGCTTGCTAGCGCTTCCAATCAAGATATAGGCGCTTAAAAGCTCCAGGGTATAAACATATTGACCGCGCCCGACACGGCGAGCCAGGGGCCAAAGGCTAACGGTTGATTAAGATCTTGTTTCGCCAACCCGCGCTGTATCAGCGTAACCAGCAGCCCACTGGCCGCCGCCACCAAAATCACCTGTGGCAACGCTTGCCAACCTAACCAGGCCCCTAACGCCGCAAGTAATTTAAAATCACCATAGCCGAGAGCCTCTTTACCGGTTGCCAGCTTGAATAGCCAGAACACGCTCCATAGGCAGACATAACCCGCTACTGCGCCAATCGTCGCCTGTTCCAGCGAGGCAAAATGCCCCTGAATATTGAACAAAAGTCCGATCCACAGCAGTGGCAACGTCAGCACATCTGGCAACAGTTGTCTGTGATGGTCAATAACTGCCAGCGTCAGCAAAAAGGAGAGCAATATCCAGGCGCCCAGCAAAGGGAAACCTAGCGGGAATATAAGCGCCGTCAGCACAAACATCATAGCCGTTGCCACTTCAACCAGCGGGTAGCGCCTTGGGATCCGCTCACCACAGCAACGAGCCTTACCCTTTAACAACAGAAAACTCAGCAAGGGGATATTGTCCCTGGCTGCAATAGGATGCTGGCAATGCGGGCAACAGGAATGCGGTAATAGCAGATCAAAACGCGGTGTGGATTCAGGTAAGGGCAGCGCCAGTTGCACGAGCGCCTCACGCTGCCATTGCTTTTCCAGCATCACCGGTAATCGATAAATCACCACGTTGAGAAAGCTACCCACTATGACCCCCAATATCCCCGCGACACACAGCCAGAGGAGGGGAAATGCAACGGTAAAATCCAATAATAAACTCAAAAAACCTCCCTGCAGTCAACCAAGTACCTACCCAACCCTTTTAAGACAGCCTAGCGCCGTTTAAAGCAACCGCCCCTGAACCTGCCAGGGTATCTGCCCCTGATCGTTGGCCCTGCCTAACTGATTCATCAGTGGCCTCATCGTCTCCGGTAACACCGGCCCTCGGCGCACCTGACCGTTGAACTGATAGCGCCCGTCAAATCCGACGGTGCCACGCCCCGTCAGGCTCAGATGAGAGGAGTCTTGTTTCAACACCAACACCAGAGCCCCTTTTCCATCACAGCTCAATTGTCCTTGCACGTTGGCCAGCTCCAACGCCCCCAACGGGGTCGCAAGCTGTGCGTGCTGCCAGTTGACAACACCACCGCCAAGACTCCGGCAACCCGCGGAACTGAACTCTCCTTGTTGCAACCGCAGTCGCAGCTCTCCCTGGGCGGTGATCGGCAAAGGCAACGACAACTGTTGCCGCACAACATCCGCAGGAACAGAGAGTTGCCATTCATGCAGTTGAAGATCCTGCCAACCACGCAGGATCCCGGCACCCTGCAAGCCTTGCGGATCCTTTAGCTCAATCTCCAAGGCTGGCATCCAAGAGGAAAAAGTGAACTGCCAGTTCAGCTTGGCCAGCATAATGTTACGCCAGCTTAACTGGTGCAAACTGCCCTGCCACAGGGAACCCGAAAAGCCACCGACCTTCATATCTGCGGGTATAAAAGCTTGTAATACCCGTGCTGGCGCATGGCCTCCCAACAATAGGAGATAACAGGCCAACAAAAGCACGGCCTTTTTGGCTTTAGCGCCCATCGCTGCGCTCCAGCATCAGTTTGTTTACCGTCACCCATCCAGGTTTATCGGGACGCATCGCCACCTCAAGCGCCACAATGCGAACGCTATAACGTTTTTCCAACTGTGTGAGCCAAAGCATCAGGACATTAAAATCGCCAGGTTCCAGCGTGACCGCCAGCCGCTCTCCCTGAGGCTGCATGCGGGTAATGTTCATGTTTTGAGCTGTAGCGCTCTGTGCTACCCTGGCCGACAAGCTTAGAGAAGCCTCCTGTATGGGTTGTGCCCCTTGCTGGCGCAAGCGCGGAGCCTGTTGCAACATCCATTCCACCGTGTTTTGTTCACGAGCGATAGTACGCTGCCATTGGCTAGCCTGTTGTTGCCAGGGCAACCACAGTGCGTAGTAGCACAAGCTGACGATAACCAATACACCACAGCCCACTACCAATCCTCGTTCCCGAAGGCTGAGCTGTAGCCAGCGGTGCTTGAGTTCATTCATCCTTTATCCCCAGAGTCAGTCGGCCCTCTACCCCAGTTGGATTCTGCTTGATTTCACCAGGTTGCAGCTGATAACGCTGCCCGGCAGCAACCTGAAACTGTTCCAACGCCTGAAAAGAGGCCGCCTGTATATCGACTTTCAGCTCTTTACGGCCAGCGTCATAAGACAGCGCCTGGAACCGGATTGCCGAGTTCTCCGCCATCAGCTGTTGCAATTGGCGCATCTGTGCGACCACACCGGCTTGCTCGATAGGCTGTAATTGCTGCAAGTGCTGCTGCATCTGCACGCGCGGATTAACCACCTTTTTATCAGCCGGGAACAGCTGTTGGTAGACCCGCACACTTTCCTGCCGCCAATGGTCAGCCTGTTGCCAAAGCCGGTAATGAGACAGCCCAGCGCTCACACACAACAGCAGTAAATATACCGTTAATGCCATCATCACGGTTCGCCAGGGGCGTAATCGTGTACGCCAGGGGCTAGAGCGGGTGAATTCGCCCTGGCGCAGATCGGCTCCGCTCTCGTGCACACCTTCTGCCGCCAGCTGCAGTAAATCCCGCGGTGGTTGAACACGCCATTCCGGAGGGCTAGCGGTTGATGCCGGTGGTACGGAGTAGCTTTCAATGACCGGCGGTGCCCACACGGCCAAAAACTCCGATAACCAGGAGGATTCAATAATCATGCCGGCATGCTTTTCCCGGCGAAACAACCATTGATCATTGAGACTGACCGCACTCCAACCGTCGGCGGCCAAGGGTAACGCCAGCACATCTGGCAACATTGCCTGCACCTGCCCCCTCAGACGTTCACAACGGGCTACCCACTGATGCATCAGGCTTTTATCAACTACCGCAACGTCACATACATCACCACTTTGCTGCAAAATGGCAAAATGCAGCCGTTCAACCTCCGTTGCCAGTTGCTCCTCCAGCATAAACGGCAGTACTTGCAGACTCTGACGCCTGGCACGACGAGGCAGCGTCACACGATGGAAAACCAACTCGCTCGCAGGAACCAATACCCAGGCAGGGTATCTGGCAAGCAGGCTCACCAATTGGTCATCGTTCTCCCCCATAGCCAAACTACCTTGCTGATGACCGTCTGCTGAAGCGAAATACCACAGCACTGGCTGCGTTTCATCGCTGGGTAAGCGCAGTATCAACCTGGCTTGCTCACGGGGCTTTCTGTTAGGCATCAAGGCTCCACCATCATGCTTAATCCATATTGCCGCTGTACTACCTGGAAACTGTTACCGGCTTTGCGCAACAGGCTGCGCTGGCTATAGTGAGTCTCCCCCATCAGCACGGTGAAACTGGCTAAAAACAGCTCACTCTTTATCGTCAACAGCGATCTGACCGTTGAGGTGTCGATGTCCTTCAGGGCAACCTGTGCCAAAAATGCCGTCGTACTGCTCCACCCTTCACGTGGACGCTGTTGTAACAATCGAGTCGCCATGGCTGTATCAAGCTCCTTGAGAAATAGCGCCGCCAGTAATGGCCCTTGAGACTCACTCAGGGTATTAACGTTTACCAACAGCGTCTGGGTTGGCAGCGCGCAAACGTAAGGCAAAAGACGCCGATAAAGGCTGGCATCAACCCCTGAGACGGTGCGCAACTCGCTGACATCCTGCATGGGTTGATTGGCTGGCAAGTAAGCCACCGCCTGGGCCATATAGACCTCATCTTCAGCCCCATCACTGACTGGTTCGCTATCACTGTCTACCCAGTCGCGCAGTGCCGCGGCTATCTGCGTCGCACGCAGGGGCTCTTCCCCCAGGTTGATTAACAGCTGTCTAAAAACCTGGCTAGGATAAGGCAATGTCGGCTGCATCCCCTCACTGGCTGCCCCTTGGTTAATGGCATTGAGATTAAAGCAGGCCTGGCCATCAACAATCTGCCCAAACACCTCCCCGCCTTCAACGGGGAAACGGCGCTGTTCTTGCGCCCAGTTTTGCGCCAAATGCGTTTTATTCGGTGAGTCCAGCGCGTCTCGTTGCAAAATTTTTACCGCCAGTGTTTCTGCCGAGCGGGCATACCATTTTGCCTGCTGGCGATCCAAATGAGCCGCTGTGCGCAGATAGGTACGCCCGTTTCGCTCGGCAATGGTCGCAGCAATCGTCACCATCAGCGCCAGGATCAGCAACACCACCAGCAGGGCAACGCCCTTTTGCCGCGCCCTCATTCTTGCCCCACCGCCGTGATCAAAAACAGACGGGTCAATTCACCCACGCCAGCAACCACTAATGTCACTTCAATCCCCTGCGGCAAAACCGACGCGTTGTCCCAACTCTCCCGCCACGTCCCCTCGGAAAAAAAGCGCAGACGAAAGACACTGACCTCATTGAGCAAGACCTTGACCACCGGCGCTTCCCCAACGAGCGGATCCGCATGGGCATAGCTCAGCCGCTCTAACTGCTGATGGCGCAGACGATATCCCACCGGTTGTAACTCGGCGCGGGGCAACATTCCCATCGGATTTTGCCAACCGTTGCGCATGAAAGAGACGCCCCAGTCCTCACTTTGTAATTGATAGCGCGCCGCGGAAAATACGCGTTCATTCCCTCTGTGATGGCGAGGGATGATCTGACCGAAATCCCCTTCCAACTGCATAAAGGCACGTTGAAGCTCCGCCAACCGCTGTGCCTTGCGCTGCGAAATCTCATCATTGCGCATCACCCCCTGCAACACCTGGAAGGCGCTGATGCTCAACGCAGCAAAAATTGCCAATGCCAACAGCATCTCAAGCAACGTGAAGCCCCGCTGGCTACGACCATTCATTCCCGCACCACGTAGCTGCGTAAAGAAACCACTGGCGCAGCGTCTTCTTTATGACGCCGTACCTCAACATCCAGTGCCCGTAATTGACCCAGTTCGGTATCAACCCCCTGCCAGCGTACAGACCATTCCTCGCCAGCATAGGTCACCGTGGTGCCGACCCAGCGCTTTTCCGGCCAGGTTTTATCAAGATGTAACCTGGCCTGTTGATTATCCGCCAACCAACTTGCCAGTATTTTTTCCTCCATACGGCCAATACTGCCAGCCTGCTGTGCCGTGGTTTGCAACACGGCTAACCCCGCCAAGGCGAAAACGATCAGTGCCACCAGCACTTCCAGCAACGTCATCCCTCTTTGGGCGTTCACTGTGCTGCTCCGTTTACTGACGATTCGATCGCGCCCACTTCGTCGACCCGCAGCCATACCAATGGCTGGCTACCGGCCTCACTGAACACCAGCTCAAACGGCGTAATCTCCCCGCCAGGTAACAGCAGAATATCGGGTTCCGGTGCCGATTCCGCAGCACGCGGCCACTCCTGCCGATCGGGGAAATGCAGCTTGAGCCGAATATCATCAGGCATTTGGCTCCCTAACGCCGCCTGACGGGGTTGCCAATTCTGCCAGACGTAACCTTGCCAACTATCCGAGCCAGATACTGCCCCGCGTTTTTCAGCGGCCTGACGCTGTAGCATTTGGAATTGCCAGCCGTCAGGTCGAACCCGGATCCCCAACAACTGGTCATTTTGCACCGCGGCATCCATGGCAAACGCCAACTGAGCCTGAAAACGTTTCAGCTGTAGCTGCGGGTTATTCTGTTGCATGGCCGGAAATGACATGATCACCAAACTGGCTGCACTCCCGATCAGCAGCACAACCAGCATCATTTCCAACAACGTAAAGCCGCGTTGGCGCACTACTTCTTCCCAATCGTCCAGTTACCGATATCATCCTCGGTGTCCGGTATGCCATCGGGGCCATAAGAGAAAACGTCTAACTGACCGTGTTGGCCTGGGCTAAGCAACTGATAGTCTGCCCCCCATGGATCCTGTGGCAAACGGCGAATATAGCCACCTTGGGGATAATTGCGCGGTTCCGGTTGTGCCGAGGGCTTGGTCACCAGTGCCTGCAACCCTTGTTCGGTAGTGGGATATCGACTGTTATCCAGCTTGTACATATCCAATGCGCTCTCCAGCGCGACAATATCGCTGACGACCTTCTGATGGTCCGCCTTCTCTTTATTTCCCATCAGGTTAGGCACTACCAGACTCGCCAGGATGCCCAGGATCACAATCACCACCATAATTTCCAGCAGGGTAAAACCTCGCTGACGCTGTTGCCGCATTTTTCTCTCCGTTATTTGCAGATTGAATTTACATACTCATCAAGGTATTTAATTGCAGGATTGGTTGCAGGATCGCCAAAACGATAAACAGCACCACGCCCGCCATACTCACCACCAACAAGGGCTCAAAAAGCCCCAATGCCAACTGCATTTGGGCAGTAAACTCCCGATCCTGATTGTCTGCCGCGCGTTCCAACATGCTGTCCAGTTCCCCACTGCGTTCACCGCTGGCGATCATGTGCCGCATCATCGGGGGAAACAGCGCAGTGATTTCCAGAGCCCGATGCAGGCTCACCCCCTCGCGCACTGATTCCGTCGCCAATGACAACTGGCGGCGCGCATATTCATTGGTTAATACCTCTCCGCTGATGCGCATCGCTTGCAGCAATGGCACCGCGCTGGCATTGAGAATACTCAGCGTTCTGGCGTAACGGGCAGTATTGAGCCCTCGTGCGATGCGTCCGATCACCGGGAGGCGCAGCAACTGCCGATGGAAAGCAATGCGCCGCGCTTCTTGGCGCAGCCACAGACGCATCAGCATCGGCGCCAATAACAGCAACAGCAGCACCCAAGGGCCAAAGGCTCGAACTCCGTCACTCAGCCCCATCAGCACACGCGTTGATAGCGGAAGTGCCTGCTTCATGTGAATGAACTGTTCCACCACCTTGGGCACGACGGCGGAAAGTAAAATGGCGATCATACTGATGGCGACCACCGTCAGCACGCAGGGGTAGATCATCGCCTGCAGGATACGAGCTCGCATTTGCTGGCGCTGCTCGGTGTAATCCGCCAACCGGTTCAGAACCAGATCCAGATGACCAGAGGCTTCACCTGCGGCCACCATCGCGCAGTAGAGCCGCTCAAAACTGGTGGGATAAGCGCTCATGGCTTCAGCCAAGGAATGTCCCTCCAGTACTTTGGTGCGCACTGCGGCCATCAGGCTGCGCTGACGGGGTTTTTCACTCTGTTTTGCCACGGCATCCAGCGCCTCCTCCAAGGGTAAGGAGGCGGCGACCAAGGTCGCAAGCTGACGAGTCAACAACGCCAGATCGGCACTGCTAATCCCCCGCCCCCATGAAAGACGCCGCCCGTTTTGGGCCTGCTGGCGTTCATCCTGCCCTTCGTCCAGGCTTACAGGGACCAACCCCTGTTCCCGTAAAAGTTGACGGGCATGGCGGGCTGAATCCGCTTCCTGCACTCCCCGTCGTTTTTTGCCGCGCTCGTCTAGCGCCTGATAATGAAATAGGGCCATGTCATCCCTCTTCCTGAGACTGGCTTTCGGTCACGCGGATCACCTCTTCCCAACTGGTCTCACCCGCCAACACTTTTTCCAATCCCCCCTGGCGCAATGTCTTGTACTCATGACGTAATTGACGAGCAATCGCGAATTCACTCTCTCCCTGATGGATCGCCGTACGCACTCGGTCATCAATCAGCAGCAGCTCATGGATACCCGTACGCCCACGGTAACCGGTAAAATTACACTGCGAGCATCCTTTCGGCTGCCATAATGGGGTTCCGGGTAAAATCCCCATTTGATCGGCCAAGGCCGGATCGGCGGCGTAAGTTTGACGACAATCGGGGCAGAGTGTGCGAACCAGTCGCTGCGCCAGCACGGCCAGTAATGAGGTGGAAAGCAAAAAAGGCTCGATGCCCATATCCTGCAGCCGTGATAAGGCCCCCAGCGCGCTGTTGGTGTGCAGCGTGGAGAGTACCAGGTGCCCTGTCAGTGATGCCTGAACCGCAATCTGAGCGGTTTCGCTGTCGCGGATTTCCCCAACCAGCACTACATCAGGATCCTGACGCAGAATGGCTCGCAGACCGCGAGCAAATGTCATATCTACCTTGGGGTTTACCTGCGTCTGGCCGATACCCTCGAGTTCATACTCGATCGGGTCTTCTACCGTCATGATATTGCGTTCGCTGGCATTGAGGCGGCTCAATGCTGCATAGAGGGTGGTGCTCTTACCCGAACCTGTAGGTCCGGTGACGAGGATAATACCGTGTGGCCGCTGGATCAGTTCATCGATCTGCCGCCGATGATGTGAAGACATGCCAAGCGCGGCGAGATCCAGACTGACGCTGTTTTTATCCAGTAAACGCAGAACAATTCGTTCACCATAATTAGACGGTAAGGTCGAAACCCGCACATCAATGGCTCGGCCACCGATTCGCAATGCCATGCGCCCATCCTGCGGTATCCGCTTCTCGGCAATATCCAGCCGTGCCATGACCTTGATGCGCGATATCAATAAAGAGGCCAACCGCCGCTGAGGGCGCAGAATTTCACGCAACACGCCATCGACCCGGAAACGGATCTGCAAATGGCGTTCATAGGTTTCGATATGGATATCCGAGGCTTTATCCTTGATGGCTTCCGTCAGCATCGCATTGATCAGGCGGATAATAGGGGCATCATCATCGGCATCCAGCAAGTCGTCGCTGTCGGGTAGCTCTTCTGCCAGGGTATAAAAATCCATTTCATTGCCGATATCGGTCATCATGCGTCGCGCCTCTTGCGAATCGCGCTGGTAGCTGATCACCAGTTGTTTCTCAAACTCTTCACCCGACACCGTGCTGATAGTCAGCCCACACCCGGCCACCCTACGCACCTCAAGCAATGCTGTGGCGGTGGTTTCCGCCAGACGGAGCACTCGGCACCCAGCATGATCCCGCAAAAGCAAAATGCGTTGCTCGCGCGCATAGGCAAATGGCAACTGCGGGCGTAATTCACTCAGGTCCTCGGGGAGGGTGTTCATCGTCCCCCCGTTGAATAGAATGCGCTGATCGCGGCATTAACCTGGCGGAAAGTGGCACCGTTTTGATCGGGTGGCAACTTCAATACTTCGTTATTCAGCGTGGCTTCGCTCCCTTGTTTGCCACGCTGATGGTCTTGTTCCTGATTAAAAGCCTGATACTTTTCTGAGGAGGCCTGGCGATACTGGTCACGATCCCGGATGATCGACGGGCGAATGAACAGCATCAGGTTGCGCTTGGAAACCTGTTTGCTGTTGGAGCGGAACAGATAGCCCAGCACCGGGATATCCCCCAGCACCGGAACCTTGTCGCTGCTGTCGCGGACGGTTTTATCCAGCAAGCCACCCACCACCACGGTTTCGCCGCTGCCTACCAGCACCGCGTTATTGACCGTGCGGGTATTAAAGGTCGCCCCCAGATTAGCACTGCTGCTGGACGCCGCATCAGCCACACTGGAAACCTCCTGCTCGATCTCCAGCAGCACGGAGTCCCCTTCGTTGATCTGCGGTTTGACTTTCAGCTTAATGCCGACGGTTTTACGCTCTACCGTGTTGAAGATATTATCGCCCGACGTCGTTTGCGAGCCGGAGAGGACAGGAACTTCCTGGCCGACATTGAATGTCGCCTCCATGTTGTCAAGCGTGACAATGCTCGGTGTCGCCAGAATGTCATTCTTGCTACTGCTGGAAAGCGCGGTCAGCAGCATTGCCCAATTGCCCTGATAAAAACCGGCAGCAATACCGTTAAAACTGCTGAGAGCGCTGGCCAGGGTACTATTCACCGTCCCGTCCTGATTGTATTGATTGGCTCCGGCAATCGCCGTAGTGATAGGCAAACCGGTATTGGTGAACTGCGTCACTCCAGCATTCTTGTTGGCCCACTGGATCCCCAGGTTCAAACCATCGGCATCTTGTACCTCTGCGATAATCGCCTCTACCAATACCTGTGCACGGCGAATATCCAACTGAGCTATCACCTTCTCCAGATCTCGCATGACATCCGGAGCCGCCGTCAGTATCAGTGAATTGGTTTGCTCATGGGCTTTGATGGTGATGTCTTTACGCAGTGCTTCCGCCGGCTTGGCATTCTGTTGCTCACTTTGAATACTGGTACTGACGCCAGTCAACACCTCAACCAGATCGGTGGCTTTGGCATACTTCAGGTAAATCACTTTGGTATTGCCTTGCACGGCCTGCTCACGATCCAGCTGCTTGATCATGGCGATGATCCGCTGGCGGGAGTTGGGTTCTCCGCTCACCAGGACCGAGTTGGTTCGTTCATCCGCAACAAGATTGGCTACCATCAGGCTTGGCATCGCTGATTTGCTGGCATCCTTGGTTAATTCGGTGACCAGTTTGACGACTTCAGCAGCTGACGCGTAAGCCAGCGGTACCGTGACCACACTGCGGTCACCGACCTTGTCAACCCGTTCAACAATCGCCATCAAACGTTTGATAACTGCTGCACGCCCAGTCATCAGCAACACGTTGGAAGGCTCATAATGCACAACACTGCCAGCCCCGGCGTTATCGTTCAATTGACGGAGTAACGGGGCAAGATCGCGTGCCGCCACGTTATTGACCGGCACGACACGTGTCACCACTTCATCACCCTCGCCCGGCTGAGCATCGCTGGCTACCGGCACCGCAGCGGTTTTCGCATCCTTGGAACGCACCACTTTCAACACGCCGTTACGCATATCGACCACGGCAAAGCCATAAACGTCCAGCACGCTGAGGAAGAACTGGTAATACTGCTCCTCATTGAGCATGTCATAACTGCGTACGGTGATAGTGCCGCGCACGGCAGGATCGATAATCACCGTTTTATTCAGGTTCTTGCTGACCGTATTAATAAACTCCTGAATATCCGTGCCCTTGAAGCTGGCAGAAAACTCGGCACTCCAGCCCTGCCGAGTACCAAGCAGCATCACCGCCAGTAGCACAATGCGTAAGCTCCTGATTATTTTTGTATTCAACAATTAGTCATCTCCAAGAGCCAAATAGATATCCTGTAACTGACCGCCACGCTCAACGGTAAGATTCAGTTCACTGAGTTCTGAAAGCTGTTTCAATGCCTGTTGCGCCTGCTGCGCATCACGCAGATCCAGGCCATTGAGCGCTATGGCAAGATCGTTTTCCTGCAGCCCGACCTTGCGGAATAACTCGCCTTGTTTGCCCGGATTGAGTCGATAGCCGATGAGTTTGTCATCCACCATCACCGGTGAGATATTCAGGTAATTGAGAATGCTTTGCGGCTGCTTTTGCAGCTGTGCCTTGAGCTGCGACGCTGAGGTTTTTTTGTCACTTTTAGCGGCCTCGGGTTGCTCGCTGAACAGCAACAACGATTCATAATTCCCCTGATAGGCGATCACGATACGATCGGCAAAAATTGACGCAATTCGGGCGTCATAACCAGGCACCTTCTCCCCCACGCCAAGGCTGAACTGTTTGCTATCTTTGGCGATAATGGCGATGGAACGCTCTGGACTGGGGCTGGCGACAATGCCGGTCAGGTTTAGCTTGAGAGAAGAAGGCGGTGCGTTACGCAGGGTTTGGTCAGAGACCGCATGCTCAGCGGCGGAAGATGAGGGTAGCGAAGTACCAAAGAGGGTGAAGCGGTAACGTTCAGACTCACCTCCAACGCCAGTTGTTACTGGTGCGAAATCTGCTTTGGATAAGCGTACGGGGGATATTTCAGGGGGCAGGAGCCCGTGCCAGGTGAGCAAGGCGAGTTGATTGCAAATCAACAGTGACAGCACGCATAAAGCCCATCGCGGCGTGAACAGCCTGAAAGTAGTCTCTCTGCATACCGATAACAATACAGAAAATCGCATCTTGCCTTCCTTTGCCTGCTTCTCTGTTTACGCCAGCCAGAAGTTCACCGATATCAGTCAATCGGTGGGCATATCGTTGGGGGCATTGTCGTTGGAGAATATGTAAGGTTATGACTGAAACCTTACAACTCAGTACCTCCATCAGCCCTTACGTTTCTGAATACATCCTCTCAGAAAGGGTTACTTTATACATACTCCCCTCAATAATAAATCATTATTTTTGCTTATCGAAATAATTTATCTTTCTGTTTTTATAGCTATTTATTTCTTAATCTCGCTAGCATAAAAGCGGTTTAACCCGTTTAATCTCCCTACTCTAAACTTCGCGTCCTCCTTCCACCTACGCCCCTCCTCCTCCTAAAGCAGGAGGATGCTCCTCCTTATCATGCAATATCTAATACCACTGCTTTACACATTGATACGATTTTTTACTTTCTATAATGCAAGCCTGATAGGGAATTTAGAATGCTGAAAAATACCTGTAATGCCCTACTTTTCGGCTCGCTCGTCATATTGAGCGGCTGTGATAATAATAATTCTTCAGACGTTAGCCCCGATACCAACAACCAAGAGCCGATTGCACGTCTGCCTGACATAGCCATGCCTGGCGAAGCCGTCATGGCAGGTGAAAACCAGGCGGTCATTCATCTGGTCGATATTGCTGGTATCACCAGCGGCTCCGCCGCTGATTACAGTACCAAGAACCTGTTTTTGTGGAATAACGACACCTGTGACGCCCTGGATAAGCCCTCTGGGGACTGGAATGACACCAGTACAACACCGACAGGCAGCGACAGTTATGGCCCGTATTGGGTGCTACCTCTGAGCAAAACCACTGGGTGTATCAACTTCATTCTGCGTGATGGCACCAATAAGCTGATTGATGCGGATATGCGTTTATCGTTCAGTGATTTTCCGGACAGGACCGTTTCTGCGCTTGCAGGCAGCAGTACGCTTTATGATACCCGTGCCGAAGCTTTCCGCGCGGCCTTCGGGGTGGCTCTGGCTGAAGCCCATTGGGTAGATAAACACACCCTGCTGTGGCCTGCCGGGGAAGGGAAACCTATCGTACGTCTGTACTACAACCACAATGGCAAAGTGGCCGCCAATAGCGAAGGGAAGTTTACCGATCGCTATCTTTCGCTGACACCGAGCAGCATCAACCAGGAACTGGGTTCACGCTTCCCTCACCTTGCGGGTTATGCCGCCTTCAAGTTGCCAGATAATGCAAAAGTAGACGAACTGCTTAGCGGCGAGACCGTCGCCCTGGCCGCCAATCAGGACGGCATCCTTATTTCAGCCACCCAGGTACAGACCGCTGGCGTTCTCGATGATCGCTTCTCAGCCGCAGCGGAAGGCCTGGAATATGGTGCTCTGCTGACTGATTCTGGCGTCACTTTCCGTGTCTGGGCACCCACGGCCCAGCAGGCAGAACTGGTGATCTACAGTGCGGATAAAAAAGTCATTGGTAGCCATCCGATGACCAGAGATAACGATTCCGGTGCCTGGTCATATCAAGGAAGTCATGACCTTAAAGACGCTTTTTATCGTTACGCCCTGACCGTTTATCATCCGCAATCGCGCAAAGTGGAGCAGTATGAGGTCACCGACCCTTACTCCCATAGCCTCTCCACGAACTCCGAATACAGCCAGGTCGTGGATCTCAATGACAGCGCGTTGAAACCAGAAGGCTGGGACGGCCTGACAATGCCACACCCACAGACCAGCCAGGCTGATATTGCCAAGATGGTCATCCATGAGTCGCATATCCGCGATCTTTCCGCCTGGGATCAGACCGTTCCTGAACAGGTACGGGGTAAATATCTGGCGTTGACTGCCAGTGACAGCAATATGGTGCAGCATCTCAGACAGCTTGGGCATGCGGGCGTAACCCACATTGAATTGCTACCGGTGTTTGATCTGGCAACCGTCAATGAGTTCAGCGACAAAGTGGCGGATCTCACCCATCCATTCAGTCGGCTTTGTGAACTGAACAGCGCCGTTAGGCAAAGCCGTTTTGCTGGCTACTGTGGGAGTTCAACCACCATCGGTGATGTACTAGAAGAACTGAAACAGAATGACAGCCAGGACAATCCGCAGGTGCAGGAATTGAATGGCTATGTGGCCCAGACTGACTCCTATAACTGGGGTTATGATCCGTTCCATTACACGGTGCCTGAAGGGTCTTACTCTACCAATCCCGAAGGCACTGCCCGCATCAAAGAGTTTCGTACCATGGTGCAGACCATCAAACAGCAACTGGGTATGAACATCATCATGGACGTGGTTTATAACCACACCAATGCGGCTGGCCCAACGGATCGCACCTCGGTGCTGGATAAAATCGTGCCCTGGTATTATCAACGTTTGAATGAAACTACGGGCAGTGTAGAGTCGGCCACCTGCTGTTCCGACTCGGCCCCCGAACACCGGATGTTTGCCAAACTGATTGAAGACTCTCTGGTGGTCTGGAGCCGAGACTACAAGATTGACGGATTCCGCTTTGACCTGATGGGCTATCATCCGAAAGCACAAATCCTGGCGGCCCGGGAGAAAGTAAAATCGGTGAACCCCAACGTTTATTTCTTTGGTGAAGGTTGGAATTCAGGTCAGGACGATCGCTTCGAAATCGCTTCGCAGATCACGTTAAAAGGCACCGGCATTGGCACCTTCTCCGATCGTCTGCGTGATGCTGTTCGTGGAGGCGGCCCGTTTGACTCTGGTGATGCCTTGCGTCAAAACCAGGGGGTGGGTAACGGTGCCGGAGTATTGGCTAACGAGTTAACCCAGCAAAACGAGGATACCGTGCGCCATCTGGCCGATCTGACCCGTCTGGGCATGGCCGGCAACCTGGCTGAATTCCTGTTGATCGATAAAGACGGCTCCGTCAAAAAAGGCAGCGAAATTGACTATAACGGGGCGATTGGGGGTTATGCCAACGATCCGACCGAAGTGGTCAACTATGTTTCCAAACACGACAACCAAACCTTATGGGATATGATCAGCTACAAAGCCGCACGTGAAGCCGATCTCACCACTCGCGTACGCATGCAGGCGGTGTCACTGGCCACTACGTTGTTGGGCCAAGGGCTGGCATTCGATCAACAAGGCTCTGAACTGTTGCGTTCCAAGTCATTTACCCGTGACTCATATGATGCCGGGGACTGGTTCAACCGTGTGGATTACAGCTATCAAGACAACAACTTCAACGTTGGTATGCCACGCATCAGCGATGACGGTGACAACTATTCGCTGATCGCCAGCGTAAAAGATGCTGTTGCCACACCTGGCCAAACAGAGATCGCGCAGATGAACTCGTTCTATCAGGAACTCACGCAACTGCGCCAATCCTCGCCTCTGATTGCCTTGGGTAGCGGCCACGAAGTGATGAAACGTGTCGATTTCCGTAACACGGGCGCAGAACAGCAACTGGGCTTACTGGTAATGACCATTGATGACGGAGTTCAGGCCGGAAACGATCTTGATCCCCAAGCCGATGCGTTAGTCGTTATCATCAACGCAGCGCCGGAAGCCAGAACGCTTAATGACTTTACCGGTGAAAATCTCACCCTGAGCGCAATCCAACAAAACCTGGGAGACCGCTCACTCGCCTCCGGTGTCAATATTACCGCAGAGGGCAGCGTTACAGTTCCCGCCTGGTCGGTAGCCTTGTTGGTCAAACAACAAGTCTCTGCCCAGGGCGCAGGTTTGCCTGTAAGCAGTAAATAAAACGGTCCGTTTCGGGTCACCATCAGGTGGCCCGAAACGAGAGGTTACACCCACTGAGTCACATCACTCCCGAATAAAAGTACAATGCTATTGACCCGAGTTTTCGGGCAGGATATACCCTTGATACTTTGGCTTTGCTCAAGCGTTGGCGACACGCCAATAAACAACCTCTGGCTGTAGAAATCAGCGTTTATTAAAGGTTCAAGGATGTGGACAATAAATCGAAAGTAGAGCTAGAAGCCAGCGTTCACCCCGCCAAGGGGCTGTTTATTCCCCGCTATCTGCTGCCAGTGTATGCATTGCTGTTAATAGCGATAGGCTGGTTTTCCGGACAGCACTGGCGTAACAACGAAGCATTCGCCGCCCCCACGTTGACTCAAGTTGCCCCCTCTGCCGTGGTAAAAATGGAGCTGCCCAGGCATACGGTCACCAACGCTGATAGAGAAACTGCGCATGATGAAAATAAACCAGCGCAACAAGTGGGATCAGATAATAAAGTCCCCCCCTCCTTAGCCAGTGATGAATTAGCCCCTTTAAGATACAGCGCGCACGTTTACGCATCGGAAGATGACAAACGCAGCATCACGCTGAACGGTCAGCGTTATCAGGAAGGAGACAGCCCTGCCCCCAACCTTACGATTGAGCAAATACAACAGGACGTGACCATCTTTAACTTCAATGGCGAGGTATTCACACTTGACGCATTAGAGGATTGGCCGGGCGGCAAGGTGGATAGCGACAGCACCGCTGAAGAGTCAGAATAAAGCTTACCACTAGCCCGTACACTGGGCACAGGACACCAAGTTGGTGTCACTAACTGCTTTTTTCTGCACGCAGTTCGTCGGTAAAAGGTGCCAACAGGCTGTTAAAGCTGCTGCACTTGGTTTGTTCCGGCGTGTTGTCTCTCATCAGGCTTTGATAAATTTCCTCGCTACGCTGCGGCAAAGCCCCGTAGCCAGCGCTATTCCAGCCTCGTTGTTTGGCGACTTTGTAGGCAACCTTGTCAATGACCGCATCGCTGGGTAAATCACTACGATTACACTTATATTTCAAATACTTGGTACTGGCAATCACTGAAGCCAGCTGTTCTACCTGTTCATTAAGGGCGACAGGCTCCTTTTGCAGAGAAGAACGGGGTTGCTGACAACCCGCCGTTACCAGCAAAAGCAACACAGGGACAAGACGAAAAATCTTAGTTAACTGCATGATAATAATAATCTTATCTTGATTAAGTGGGTCTATTTTAACAAATCCCCCAGCACTGTCACTGGCTAGAGAGAAAAGTTTTCCTTATTGCGATCCCGCTTGCAGATTCATTTTCAGTGCTTTGCATTTTACCTCGTCGCCACACAAGTAGAGCACTGCGCGCAACAAGCACCGTGTTCCGTTGGAACCAAGAACCATTGAGATCTTGGAAGGTATGTGGGGATGACAAGGTGAGTTGGTGTTCTCCCTCCTCCCCCGAACTTCCTGGAAGCTCGGGATCATCAATAATACGCGTAACTCAAGTAAAAAAGTTATATTTTGCCACGTTAAGAAACATTCATCCTAGCTATATAGGCTTCAATTTTTTGATGTCCTTGTCTATCTAACAATATCTCCCTCATCATTTTAATTTATGGATATATCTTTTAAAAAATCTATTTTCATCCTGTTACACATACAATAATGAAAACCATCACATCTACTTGCTATTCATTATGTTCAAGCATTACTATCTCACCGCTTTATTCTCACCACGGGGGCCTTATGGACGATGGAAGTTTTAGTTTTAGCTTAGTACTACTGGATAAATTTCAGTAATGTAGTTCATGCTACATTCTGAAATAAACAGAATGTAGACAATCAATCAACGGCTTATCAGCAACGTCCTGGCACTGCCTATGTGCCTTGGCATCTGATAATACCGGCTTGTCATGCCTGTTCCTGTAGTATTCATCGTTCACCATCAGCGTAACAATCAGCAAATTAATTTATCTCAAGCTATATATGTTCGTTTAAAACGGAGGCGCTCGGCTTTATCAAGTTGACGTTCCCGCCGGTTTTTTGAGAAATTTATGGGATTGGTATTATGCAAAAAAGCAGAAGTACATCTATTTCTAGAAAGTACTATCTAAATGACCTTATTGTTTTTGTAATAGCATCATTGGTCATCGTCTTTCTTATCCGTGCCTGGGGGGACATGCACGGCTCGTTCGATGAACACAACGTGGGTGCCATTAGTCTGGATACCTGGAATCTTTTCTATTACTCACTAAGAACGACAATGCGGTTTGCCATCGGCATGATTTGGTCATTGTTATTCTCCATTGTCTTTGCCGTCCTGGCGGCACGCTACGTGCCGTTACGCAGGGTGATATTACCTTTCGTCAACTTCATGGAATCAGTACCCTTGGTGGGCTTTTTAACCTTCACCACGGTGTATTTTCTTGGCCTGTACCCACACAGCGTGATGGGGCTGGAGTGTACCGCTATCTTTGCGGTATTTACCGGCCAGGCATGGAACATGATGCTAACGTTGTACCAGACGCTGCGCATCGTTCCAAGTGAACTGGATGAAGCCGCACGCAGTTTCAACTACAATCCATGGCAACGTTTCTGGCGGTTAGAGTTTATCTATTCCGTACCCGGATTATTGTGGAATGCCATGGTGTCACAATCGGCAGCATGGTTCGCTCTGGTGGCGTCGGAGGCGATCCCGGTCAACGATAAATCGGTGGCGTTGCCTGGTGTAGGTTCCTATATTGCCGAAGCGCTGGCGCAGCAAAACCTGCACGCTATTCTGTTTGCCGTGATCACATTAGCGGCCAATATTATCGTGCTTGACCAATTGGTTTTCCGCCCGTTGGTGCGCTATACCTCCCGTTTCAAATACGAAGATGTTAGCGCCAATAAAACTGAAGGCAGCTCATGGTTTTATAACTGCCTGAGCTATTCCCATCTAGGATCAATGTTGTCAGCGGCCCTACGCATGCTGGCTGATGTATGGCTATTTAAGCTGCCGCAGATCTGGTACGGCCTTGGTTTGCACAAGCTGTTTCGCATCACCGCAAAAGCCAACTGGCTGTGGCGTAGCACTTGGTATCTCGCGGTGGTCATGGCCTGTGCCTGGTTTGGTTATCAACTGTGGGAGTATTTCCCAAAGCAATACTTCGCCATGATGCCTGAATGGATGCTGCTGACTACTGCGCGTGTAGTGGCTGCAATGGTGCTCAGTATCGTGATTTTCACCCCACTCGGCGTCTGGATAGGGATGAATCCACGCCTGGTGAAATTCTTCCAGCCGATCATTCAAATCCTGGCTGCTATCCCACCCAATATTTTCTATCCTCTGATCGCCGCTTTTATCGCTGTTTATCATCAGGATCTTGGCTGGTGGGCGATTCCAATGATCATGCTCGGCACGCAGTGGTATGTGTTGTTTAACGTCATTGCCGGCGTCACGGCAATCCCATCACATATCACCGAAGTCAGCGAAACCTTCGGTTTACGGAGTTTCAAATGGTGGCGTTACTATATGCTGCCCGCGATTTTCCCCTACATCGTTACCGGCATTATTTCTGCAGCAGGCGGTGCCTGGAATAGCGCCATTGCAGCAGAAGTCATTCAATGGGGAACTACCACGATCAGTACTACCGGGCTGGGCGCTTTTATTTCAGTCGTGACCGATGCCGGTAAAAATCCGGAATCCGCGCTGGGCTGTGCTGCCATGTGCTCACTGGTGGCGTTATGCGTAATCTTTATCTGGCAGCCACTGTATCGCGTTGCAGAAACCAAATTCAAATATGATTAATGCAGGGAAATTAAATGACTATTCAAGAAGTGGTACTCAGCGCCAAGCAGGTAAACAAAGCCTTCATTGGAGAAAACAAGCTCCCCAAGGAAGTACTGCGCGACGTGGATCTGAATGTTCACAAGGGGGAGTTCGTTACGATCCTTGGGCAGTCAGGTTCTGGCAAATCAACGTTGATGCGCATATTTGCCGGCCTGATTTTCCCTGATACCGGCACGGTATCGCTGGCAGGAAAACCTATCGAAGGACCCAATGCCGATATCAGTATGGTATTCCAGTCTTATGCTCTTTATCCGTGGCTCACGGTGTATGACAACATCGCCTTTGGCCTGATCGCACAAGACTTGCCACCGCAATTGATCGACAAAAAGCTGAAAGCATTACTCACGCTGGTTGGCCTGAATGGGTATGAGAAAGCCTGGCCCCGTCAACTTTCCGGTGGTATGCGCCAGCGCGTAGGTTTTGCCCGAGCATTAGCCGTGGAGCCCAAAGTTTTGCTGTTGGATGAGCCCTTTTCTTCTCTTGATATCTTTACCGCACAGAAACTGCGGATGGATTTAATGAATATCTGGACGAACAAAAAAAATAATATCAGCGCCATCATCATGGTGAGCCATGACATAGAGGAAGCGGTCATGATGTCCGACCGAGTCGTCATTATGGATGCCAATAAACGGCAAATCACCGATGAGATCGTTATCGACAGGCCAAGAGAATCACGAGGCAGACAGAATATGGCAGCCATTATTGATGAAACCAGCGATCGTTTGTATAAGAGAATTGCGATATCACAAAAAGCATCATAGCTTTCAACGTATTTATTAACATCAGGTTATTGAAATGAAAAAAATAATGCACTTGGCTGTATTGGGGTTACTATTGCCAGTAGCCAGCACCACGTTAGCTGCAGAAATCGTAAATAAAGACGGCAATAAATTGGATTTATATGGGCAGATTAATGGTGTTCATTATTTCAGTAATAATGCTGGCAGCAGCGGCGATCAATCCTACACTCGCTTTGGCTTTAAAGGCGAAACACAAATTAATGATGACATCATTGGATACGGCCAATGGGAATATCAGATTGGGCTGAACGGAGCGGAAAGCGGCGAGCAAAGTGGTAACTACACGCGGTTGGGTTTTGCCGGGGTGAAATTCGGCCCGTTTGGCAGCATCAGCTATGGGCGCAACTACGGTTTACTCTATGACGTGGGAAGCTGGACCGATGTATTACCCGAGTTTGGTAATGACAGTTATGAAGCTGCCGATAACTTTATGACCAGTCGGGGCAACGGTATGTTGACCTATCATAATCAGGGTTTGGGGGGGATTATTGATGGCCTGAATATTGGCATGCAATATCAGGGAAAGAATCGGGGCGACGACGCCCATCACACGCAAGACCTGCAGACACAAAACGGCGACGGATATTCCTTCTCCACGACCTACGACATGGGTTGGGGACTGAGCGCTGGCGGTGCCTACGCCAATTCGGATCGTACACAGGCACAGCGTAGTTTTGGTCTGGCCAATGGCGATCGTGCCAGAGCCTGGACTCTGGGCCTGAAGTACGATCGGGATAACCTCTATCTGGCAGCAAACTATACCCGCACTCAGAACATGACCTACGTAGAGGGTGGCAACTACACCGGCTTTGCACCAAAGGCAGATGCCGTCGAAGCCGTGGCGCAGTATCACTTTGATTCTGGCATCACCCCTTCTCTTGCCTATTTGCAGTCACGTGGGCGTGACCTGCCTGGCATCGGTGATACCGATCTGGTCAAGTATATAGATATGGCGCTGGGTTATAGCTTCAATGCCAATATGTCAGCCTATGTAGAGTACAAACTGAACCTGCTGGATAAACACAATGCAGCCGGTTTAGGTTCTGATGATGTCGTTGAAACGGGGATTATGTACCAGTTCTGAGAAGTTAAGCGCTGAAACCCATGCCTGATGAGGTTTGACCTCATTGGGCTTTTTAGCGTTTTTGAATGGGTAAAAGCTAGCAAGCAAGACATATGAATGAAAGTTAAAAACAGTGAATACAATCATATTAGCCGTTTCTTTCCCCATTCCACATTGCCAATAGGCATTTCCCTCTGAAATTAGAGTATTTTTCATAGCGACGCCAAAGATAACAATCACCACGTTGACTGCATTACCTTCATTTAACGTTTTAGTTTCACTTCCAATGCTCCGGGGTTTATAGTCAACCACTCATTTAAACTCCAATCTCGTTGATGCTGTGTTTAGTTTAAACATCCCTTGCGATATCCATTAATATTAAATTACATTTTGCAGTTATAAAACATCACTCAGTTATTGAGCTTCCTGACCCTTGTGGGTACTATGAGACTCCGATTTGATACAGGATAAAATTATGGACACCGACGGTTCGTTATTCATTGGTTTGTTGAGCCTGCTGGAGGCTTAGGCGCAATAGTCATTTTACTGCGTCCTGAAAAGTATTCGTATGTGACGTCATCACGTTACAGCTGCACTTTATTCTCACCTCCTTCAGCGCCTTATACTAGGCGATCCTAAGCTGACAGCATCTCTCAATAACCAGAATTCAACTTATTAATCAGACCAATAAGACCGCTGGCATTCTCTAGTGTATATTTTCACGTCTGGATGTTTCTGTGAAAAACTCAGCGGCATATCCTATTCACCTATTTATTTTTTAAAAGATAACCAAGGAAATATGATGGCCAAGAAAAAAATATTACTTACTGTCAGCAACGTGAGTAAGAGCTTCCAACCTACGACCCAAAAATCACATTTGGTCCTTAGTGATATCGACCTCAACGTCTATGACAATGAAGTGATCAGCGTATTAGGGAAATCCGGCTCGGGCAAATCCACCCTACTGCGGATCATCTCAGGTTTGATATCTCCTGATTTTGGGGATGTCATGCTCGGTGAGGACAAAGTCTCAGGCCCTAACCCACAAATCAACATGGTTTTCCAGAACTTTGCTATTTTCCCTTGGTTAACCGTTTATCAAAATATCGCCTTTGGATTGCAGGCACAGCATTATTCCCAAGACACCATCGACAAACAGGTGATAAAAATGCTGAACCTGATTGGTCTGGAAAAATACCGCAATGCTTTCCCACGAGAACTTTCCGGTGGTATGCGCCAACGGGTGGGGTTTGCCCGTGCGCTCGTCGTCGAACCTGCGTTGCTGTTACTGGATGAACCTTTCTCTTCCCTGGATATTTATACCGGAGAAAATCTACGCAACGACCTAATGCAGATCTGGTCGACGCGGCAAATAAAAACTCGCTCCATGATTTTAGTAACCCACAGCATAACAGAAGCCGTAATGATGTCAGATCGGATTATTTTGCTAGGTTCAGACCCCGGTACCGTTACTGGAAATTATGAAATCACCCTGCGGCGTGAGGAGCGGAACAAACGCTCAATGCAAAGCCTGATCGAAGAAATCAGCGCTGAGCTAAGCCAGCAAATTGCTACTTCGGTCTATTAAAGCCCGGCCTGTATAAACGCCACTGCTCCGCGTCTGCCAGGCAGAATATCAATTTTTAATCGCTGACTGGCAGATGAAAAGTCTGCCATTTTAACTACCTGTTTATCAAGGACTACCTTTTTATCGGTGTTTCATGATAAGCAGATAACATGTTGGTTTTTATCATGCATTTTATTCAAACATTAATAACGCTATCAACAGCATCTTTACTTGGCGCAATTATTGGCTATGAAAGACAGTTCCGGCAACGCACTGCCGGGTTACGCACCAATACACTTGTTGCCACCAGCGCAGCTATCTTTGTCCATCTGGCCATGACCATTGATGGCAGTGGGGGGGCGGTAAGAGTGATTTCTTATGTGGTTTCTGGCGTCGGTTTTCTCGGAGCCGGGGCAATCATGAAAGAAGGAATGAATATCCGCGGTCTGAACACAGCGGCTACGCTGTGGGGATCGGCAGCCGTCGGTACCTGCGCGGGTTGTGCATTATATGGAGATGCACTGGCCGCTACGTTATACGTACTGGCTGCCAATACACTGCTGCGCCCGATCGTCAATATGGTCAACAAACAACCCTTCAGCGATGTTAACGGTGAATCCACCTACCAGATCTGCGTGATTGCATTTGAACACGAGCAACGCGAAGCGTTAGCCAAATTCAAACAGGTGATGCAAGCCGAAAACTGCTTTATCTCGCACCTGGATATTGAGCCTTTTGGCGATGATGACGTAGAAATCACCGCAACTCTCATGCCCGCCTCTGTCACTACTACGGTACTTGATAAAACCGTCAATACTTTACTTGGCGATAGCATGATGAAACAGGCCTATTACAGCAGAATTTGTGGCTCTGGTTAAAAACGTCATACAGCCCCCTTTTACACCGCCAATTCAAATATGAATGAAGAGACTGATTATGAAAAGTATGCCGAAATTATCTCATCTGACTACTTTTAAAGAAATTATTTACTGCGGTAGCTTACATGAAACATCAAAAAAGCTGGCTATTTCACAACCGACACTCAGCCGTATTATTAAAGAACTTGAAGAAAATATTGGCTCGCGTCTTTTGGAACGCAGCAACCGCGGTGTCCGGCTCACTGCGGTAGGTGAAGCATTTTTTCAACGCATTGACGCTATCACCAATGAGTTAAGAAATACCATTTATGAATTCCGTGGACTGAAAGAAACCGGAGAGAAATTCTTGCGCTTAGGCATGAGCACCTACCCACTGCTATGCTATCTCCCCGAGGCACTTGAGATCTTTAATCAGCGTTATCCACACACCCGCATTATCGTGATTGAGGATTGCTCCGAAGAGTTGATTGCCAAGTTGAGAAATAACGAATTGGATCTGGTGGTCTGCAACCTCAGCGAGGGGATTAACAGTGTCGATCTGGTAACGCAGGACTTCAAATGTGAGACGTTTTCGCTTTATCAAGGGAACAATCACTCCTCTGATGAGCTGCCGCTGGAAGAAACAAAGTGGGTAGTTCCACATTCCTGTACTGCAGGCCGTTTAGCAATGCAAGACTCCTCTTTCCCGTGCACGCAGCAGGGTAATGTCGTGGAAACTGACTCTTTCCTCGCCACCTGGTGTCTAGTGAAACAACAGGGTTATCTCGCGCTATTAAGCGATCGTGTTGTGGAGCATTACAGCCCACAGCTGAACCTCAAGAAAAAATCTGCTGAAGATATCAATATCAGCGCATGCTTTTATATTATTAAACGTGACGAGCCCATGACATCGTCTATCACTAACGATTTTACCGAGATCCTGATGGCAATGTGAACACGCGGAAAATCACCTGGCGAAGTGGTGCAAGCGCCTGGAAAGTAAAGACCTGAAGGCCATCTGAAAACGAAAAACCCCAAGCTCTTACGAGCTTGGGGTCTGTATTTGGCGGAAGGACAGAGATTCGAACTCTGGGAGCTGTTACACTCGACGGTTTTCAAGACCGTTGCCTTAAACCACTCGGCCATCCTTCCAATGGGCGCAGATATTAACGGTACCGTTATGAAATGTCTATCGTTTTGACGTAAAAAAATGCGTCAAAACGCTCGTTCGCTTAAATTTCAGACCAATTGCGCTTAAAAAAACCAGAGCCCCGCATCAGCGAGGCTCTTTTCGGACAATAAGCAGGCAGTTATTTAGGTTGGGTATCGTACTCTGAACAACTCTGATACCCCTTGTTCATCACGTGGCCCGTGTCGTTGAAGCTGACAAAATAGGTCTGTGCTTTGCCGTCCCGTGGTGCCACGGCATAAGTATCACAGGTACCCTGCGCATGGATCAGGCTGGCTGAGGTTGATGGTGGCCCGGCAATTGCGCGCACTTGCTGTTTAGTCATCCCGACTTTTACATCGCTTACCACAGGCTCGTTCACATAGCTCGCGGCCCTGTCGTAAGTGGTACACCCAGTCAGTACGGTAAATAGCGCCGCAGTACATCCGGCCAAAACCAGTTTCATTGTCATAGCTTATCTCCTTAGCATGCTTATTGTTATGTAAGTGTAGAAGCTAAAAGGCTTTTATGCCAATAATGCGTTGCCGCTGTTAATAGTTGGCCCAGATACCCGGCGTCACCAGTTCCAACAGGTGGCCATCCGGATCGCGGAAATAAATGCTCTCCGCACCCTGCTCCCAACGCATACGCCCTTCTATCTCAACACCGTGTTCGGCCAAATGCTGCTCCCACAGGGGTAACTGGGCCTTGCTCACGGCCAAACCAAGATGTTGTGGGCCGCTGCCGTCATGAGGGGGAATATAGCCTCCCGGATACTGAGCGCCGTTCAGCGAATCTCCGGCAACAAACAGCAGCAACACGCTTTGATCGGAGATGTTATAGGCCCGGAAACGCTCGTTCGCGACCATCGCTTGCAGTTGCAACACCTGCTGATAGAAGGCTGCGGCACGTTCGATATCGTTAACATACAACACCGTCTCAATCACACGCTCAATCTTAAGTTCCATACCAACCTCCTGATTTATCAATTTATAAACAGGGTAGGCAGGTACGGACTCAGCAGAATAGCAATCAGTGCCGCGTGAAGATCAATCTGTGCGGCTGGCGAACGGACAAAAAAAACGCGGCCCGAAGGCCGCGTAGTCACATTCACGGTATTGCTTAGAACTGGTAAACCAGGCCTACAGCAACCACGTCGTCGGTATTGATACCGGCTTTGTCGGTGAATGTGTTGTCGTCCAGCAGGTTGATTTTGTAGTCAACGTAGGTGGACATGTTTTTGTTGAAGTAGTAGGTCGCGCCCACATCAACATATTTCAGCAGATCCTGGTCGCCGTAACCGCCGCCAATGTCCTTGCCTTTAGACTGCAGGTACGCCACGGAAGGACGCAGGCCGAAGTCGAACTGGTACTGTGCAACCACTTCAAAGTTCTGTGCCTTGTTCGCGTAACCGTACAGAGAGCTATTGCTGTTGCCGAAACGGGTAGCATTGTAAGACTGGGTATACATCGCTGCCAGATAGACGTTGTTGGCGTCGTATTTCAGACCGCCGCTATAGCCTTCGGCTTTGTCACCACGACCCAGAATGGAAGAGGTGCCGTTAGGGCCACCGTTCTGATCGTTGGTACGGTCAGAGTTGAAGAACGCACCGGCAGCACTGATGCCATAGCCCAGATCGTAGGATACGGACATACCGTAGCCGTCACCGTTCTGGTTCAGGACATCACGGCCATTGTTGCTTTCTTCACCGTTGCCGTTTTTACCCTGATACTGCAGAGCAAAGTTCAGGCCATCAACCAGACCGAAGAAGTTGTTGTTACGATAAGTCACAACACCGCTGGTGCGTTGGAACAGGAAGTTGTCCGCGCCATAGGTATCGCCACCAAACTCAGGCAACACGTCGGTCCATGCGCCGATGTCATACATCACACCGTAGTTACGGCCGTAATCCAATGAGCCGTAATCGCCGAATTTCAGACCAGCGAAGCCCACACGGGTGAAGGAGTCATTTTCGTCTTCAGTTTTGTTCAACTGAACCTGATATTCCCACTCACCATAACCGGTCAGCTGATCGTTGATCTGAGTTTCGCCACGCAGGCCAAAACGCATGTAAGACTGATCGCCGTCGGTTTTATCGTTGTCGGAAAAATAGTGAAGACCATCGATTTTACCGAACAAATCCAGTTTATTGCCGTCTTTGTTGTAGATTTCTGCTGCACCTGCTGTGCCTGCCATCAACAGAGCTGGGACGATCAGGGAGAGTACTCGAAGTTTCATCGTTATTATCCTCTTAATTATGTCGAGCTACGGCCACTGCTCTTCTGAGCATTATTAGCGCGACTGTGAATCACCATTCTGGTAACAAGGGCTATATTAATCCAGAAAGAAAATGATACCAAGTATCCAATGGTGTTTCATACCTATATTTAAAGGTTTCAAAATGTAAATACTGGCGAACTTTCACAAAACATTACCGACAAGACAAATAAAGCACTGAAAGATAAAAAATAAAATAACACATATAAATCAATTATATATACAAAACTTTATAAAAATAAAGATAACAGTACAAAAGTATCCAACAATAAGCACGTTGTGCCAAAAATCGTTGCCATTCCTGACGCTATAATCATCCCGCTATCATCATTATTTTCATTATTACCTTCATTATCCGTATGATAATTTTTGTAGTTACAACCGGCCTCTGGCCGGTTTTTTTATACCCAAAAATCAGCGATAAAATCGTGCCAATAAAGCATTTTATGCACAAATTTAATCACAGAGAGATATCATAAACATGATCAATTACCGCACTAATAGCTAACCCCCCCCTAAAAGACCGCCAATTAATTAACCAACGAATAATTTGCCGCCGCTCATCGTTTAAATAGACAACAATCACATACAAAATAGCAATGAATCCTGCTTCAATTCCCTAGATAATAGATTTGTTACCTTGAGAAACTATTTCTCCCTCATCCGCGAGTGATCTTACACCGCTCCAGCCCCCCTGATGGGTTACACGGTTAACGCGAATCCTTTCGACCCCGATCACAGATTGTGATAAAAACAGGGGTTCATTTAAGCCACTATCCAGAGCCGATCCCGATACCGACATGACAGTCACTTGCAACGAACAAATTAAGCCCGGTGTGCCCGAGCAGAATGCCACCCGCCTGGCCTTTTTTATCGCCGGACTGGCAATGGCCACCTGGGCACCGCTGGTGCCTTTTGCCAAAACGCGTATCAATATAGATGACGGCTCATTAGGCCTGCTGCTGCTGTGCATCGGAGTTGGCTCGATCATGGCAATGCCGTTGACTGGGCTTTTGACCGGCAAATTTGGCTGTCGCCGCGTGATCCTGCTGGCGGGTATCGCCCTATGCATCGATTTGCCGCTGCTGGTGCTGATGGACTCCACCTTGGGGATGGCATTAGCCTTACTGCTGTTCGGTGCAGCGATTGGTATGATTGACGTGGCCATGAACATTCAGGCCGTGGTGGTCGAACGCGCCAGCAATCGAGCCATGATGTCCGGCTTTCACGGTTTCTTCAGCATTGGCGGGATAGCCGGTGCGGGTGGAGTCAGCGCCCTATTATGGTTGGGGCTCGGTCCGCTACAAGCCACTCTGATCGCCGTCGTCGCCATTCTGGCTCTGCTGCTGATTGCCAGTAAAAACCTGCTGCGTGAAAGCGGCGGAGATAAAGAAGGCCCGATGTTCGTTCTGCCACGAGGCTGGGTGATGTTCATTGGCCTACTGTGCTTCATCATGTTCCTGGCGGAAGGCTCAATGCTCGACTGGAGCGCGCTGTACCTGACCACCATGCGCGGGATGGATCATAACCAGGCTGGCTTGGGTTACGCTTTGTTCTCCATTGCCATGACGATCGGCAGGCTGAATGGCGATCGCGTAGTGAATGCCATGGGCAGATATCAGGTACTGTTGCTGGGTAGCTTGTGTGCGGCCATCGGCCTGGCGTTGGCGATTACCATAGACAGCGCCTTAGCCTCTTTGATTGGTTTTATGCTGGTCGGCGTCGGGGCATCCAATGTGGTCCCTATTCTGTTTAGCGCAGCGGGGAACCAACGCGTCATGCCTGCCAACCTGGCTATCGCTTCGGTCACCACGGTGGGCTATGCCGGTATTCTGGCGGGCCCGGCAGTGATCGGGCTAATCGCCCAGGTCTCCAGCCTGACGTTTGCCCTGGCCTGTGTCGCGGCATTACTGCTGATCGTCACTGCCAGCGCCAAAGCGGTGACTCGCTAATTTCAGGAATGCGTAGCCATGTTGCAAGATAGACAACTGACCATCAACTCCCGCTACATCACCCGCAGCTTCTGGCTGTTTGTCGTGCTGCTGGCCATGGCCATTGGGTTGTACAGCTATAATTATACCAACGCCTATCTGACGGAGAAAAAACATGCCGTCAACACCATCGCCAACATGCTGCAAAAACGTATCGACAGCTACCGCTCTCTGACCGAGCAAATCTACGACAAATTTGGTAATACCGCGTCGCTTGCTGTTGAGACCAACCTGCAGGAAACCCGACTGCGTCCGGATGTATATTATGTTGAGAAGCGACGCAGCAAAACCGATGCGGTCATTTTTGGCAACCATGACAACGCCACGCTGGCTACGGTTGCCAATATCTCTGACTTCCTGGATAACCGCTGGGGAACCGAGACCGAAAACTATGCGATGTATTTTCTCAACGGGCAAGATAACAGCCTGAGCCTGGTGACGACCCAATCGCTGAAAGACCTGACTTCGCGATTGAAAGAAAACTACCTGACTACGTCGGTGTCAGACCGCCGCACCGAAATGCTGCAACAGGCCAATATGCTGGACGAACGCGAGAGTTTTTCCGGCCTGCGTAAACAGCGCTTCCAGAACGCCTACTCGTTTTCTATCCGCACCACCTTTAACCAGCCGGGGCATTTGGCCACGGTGATCGCCTTCGACCTGCCGATTAACGATATCATTCCGCTTAATATGGCCCGCTCCAACTTCCTGCTGCTGCCCGATAATGCAGAGATCGACGACAGCATGGTGCCAAGCGAAACGGCAATCAACGCCCAGGCCGCCCTGAAAGGCAGTTGGGTTGAGTTCAGTGTTTCATTACCCAACTCGCCGCTGCAGCTGATTTACCGCGTTTCAGCTTTCAATCTGGCGATTGACCTGCTGCGCAATAACATCTGGCTACTGGCGGTCAATCTGCTGTTGCTGACGCTATCGATGGTGGGCATTTATTTCCTCCGCCAGCAATACATCCGCCCCAGCGAAAATATCGCCGCCGAGCTGGATCTCCAACGCTCGCTCAACCAGGAAATTGTTGCCAGCCTGCCTTGCGGGCTGCTGGTCTATGACTTTGCCGATAACAGCGTGATCACCAGCAACAAGATCGCTGAGCACCTGATGCCACACCTCAGCCTGTCCAAAATTGCCCATATGGCGGAGCAGCATCATGGCGTGATCCAGGCGACGGTCAACAACGAAGTCTATGAGATCCGCATCTTCCGCAGCCAACGCACGGCGGAAACCTATCTGTTCCTGCTCAACGATCAGGATAAAGAGGTGATGGTGAACAAACGGCTGCAACAGGCCCGCCGCGAATACGATAAAAACGTTCAGGCCCGTAAGTTGATGCTACACAACCTGGGGATCGAGCTGAATCAGCCGGTGCGGCAAATGCACGAACTGGCCGCAAGCCTGTGCCAACCATCAGACGCCGAACAGCAACAGACATTGCTTAAACAACTCAACCTGGCTTCGGCATCGGTATTGGATCTGATCGACAATATCACCCTGCTCACCAGGCTGGAGACACAGGATTGGCAGCCGGTTCGTCAACCTTTCAACCCCACTGTACTGCTGGATGAACTGCTGCTGGACGTGCTGCCAGCCATCAACCAGAAAGGGCTGGCGCTGTTCAATCACGTTAATCTGGACGTCAACCAACAGTACATTGGCGATGCTGGCGCACTGCGCAAAATCCTTTCATTGCTGCTGCGCTACGCCATCATCACTACCGCCTACGGCAAGATCACCCTGGTAGTGGAACAGGAAGTCGATCGCCCTGAACACCTGGTATTTCATATCAACGACACCGGCACCGGCATTTCCAATGAGGAAATCAGCAATCTGACCTACCCGTTCCTCAGCCAAACGCTGGTCGATCGCTTCGATCACGGCTCTGGGCTGACGTTTTTCCTGTGTAATCAGCTGTGCAAAAAACTCAATGGCCAGTTGGATATCCGCAGCAAAATCGATATCGGTACCCGCTATACCATTCGTGTCACTATGGAGCAGGAGAAAACAGAGGAACAGGCGACGGAGAAATTACTCGATGGGGTAACGGCGCTGCTGGATATCACCTCCGACGAGATCCGCCGGATCGTGACTCAGCTACTGGCGGGATATGGGGCCAACTGCATCGTGGCCGAGGAGCACCAAAACAGCCGGGAATATGATGTTTTACTGACCGATAACCCGCAGCAGGCCGACGACTATACGTTGCTGCTAACCAGCGATGAAGCAGGCTGGCAACAGCTTGATAAAGGCTATATCCGCGTCAACTATAACCTGCACAATGCCATGATCGACGCGGTTCTGATCTTGATAGAACACCAGATGGCGGCACAAGAGCAGGAAGAAAACTCTGTAGGATCCCTGGCAGAAAGCGCCCAAGTGTATGAAAAACAATTGAGATCAAGTGATTACTATGGTTTGTTTATTGATACAGTACCCGACGATATCAAAAAACTGTATACTGAGGCGGGCAGCGGTGATTTTGCAGCGCTGTCTCAAACCGCACACCGCCTGAAGGGCGTGTTTGCCATGTTAAATCTGCTTCCCGGAAAGCTTCTGTGTGAATCGTTAGAACAGCACATCGCGGACGGTGATGCGCTCAAGATCGAGAATAACATCAGTCAGATTGATTTTTTCGTCAGTAGACTGCTGCAGCAAGGTAGCCAACAACATGAATAACCTGAACGTAATTATTGCCGATGACCATCCTATCGTACTGTTTGGCATCCGGAAGTCACTTGAGCAAATTGAGTGGGTGAATGTCGTTGGGGAGTTCGAGGACTCTACAGCACTGATCAACAATCTGTCCAAGCTGGACGCCAACGTCCTGATCACCGATCTTTCGATGCCGGGTGACAAATATGGCGACGGCATTACGCTGATAAAATATATCAAACGCCACTATCCGCAATTGTCGATCATCGTTCTGACCATGAACAACAATCCGGCCATTCTCAGCGCGGTGTTGGATCTGGACATCGAAGGCATCGTCCTGAAACAGGGGGCGCCTACCGATTTGCCAAAAGCGCTGGCCGCATTGCAGAAAGGCAAGAAATTCACGCCAGAGAGCGTCTCGAAGCTGTTGGAGAAAATCAGTGCCAGCGGTTACGGTGACAAACGCCTCTCTCCGAAAGAAAGCGAAGTGTTGCGTCTGTTCGCCGAAGGTTTCCTGGTGACCGAAATCGCCAAAAAACTGAACCGCAGCATCAAGACGATCAGTAGCCAGAAGAAATCAGCCATGATGAAGCTGGGTGTTGATAACGATATCGCACTGCTTAACTATCTCTCCTCCGTCAGTATGACGCAGTTGGATAAAGACTAAAGTTCAACGGGTGCAGCATGCGGCGCCCCTGAACCAGCATGGTTATCAATTTAAAGGGCGCTCTTAGGCGCCCTTTAGTGTTTATGCCGTTTCCGATTCAGCCCTAAGCCGCCGTACCCGTTGACTGTAATAGCCCAGCGACTGCTCCAGCGTCTCCAGCGTGACCGGTTTCGACAGGCAGTTATCCATCCCGGCCTCAAGACAGCGCTGTTTCTCTTCTGCCAGCGCATTAGCCGTTACGCCAATCACCGGGGCAGTGAAATTCGACTTACGCAGGCAACGTGTCAATTCATAGCCATCCATATTCGGCATATTGACGTCAGTCAATACGATATCCACCGCATTGCGTTCCAGTACGCTGAGCGCATCGACACCATCATTGGCGGTAATCACCTGATAGCCCAACGATGACAGCTGATCGGACAGCAAGCGCCGGTTGATCGGGTGATCGTCTACCACCAGCAGGCGAATATCCCCGTTATCGGCATTATTGGCCTTAACCGATAACGGCAGTTGTACCAACGCCTTATCGTTTTCGGTAACCACACCAAACAACCGGTTCAACAGCAGGATGGCATCCCGTGGCGTAGAGGTACTATGCAGCCAGTAACCCGGGTGCGTTTCCAATGACGGTCCAATGTGCGCAATGGAGAATTCAATCTGTGCCAACAGCGGGGTATCCACCTGCAAAGGATAATCGCTGAGCAGAACGTCCCCTGCTGCGGTTTGCTGCCCCTCATAACGTAATACCGTGGCACCGAAGCCGCCAAGGATCGCCTGCAGATAGCTTTCCAACCGCTGATTACGAATTTGCAGCCACAGGTTTTTGCCCTGCCAGGTATCGCTGGCCTGCGGCGTTGGAAACTGCGCTCCAAACAACGGAATGCGAATGGTAAACAGGCTGCCGAGACCAGGCTCGGACTCCACCGCGATATCACCGTCCATCAGGTTGATCAGTTTTTCACAAATCGCCAGCCCAAGCCCAGTGCCCTGGAAATGGCGCTGTACCCCGCTGCCAACCTGGAAGAAGGGATCAAACAGGCGCAGGACCTCTTTTTCTGGAATACCGACGCCGGTATCGCGAACGCTGAACTCCAGATAGCTGTCACGGGTGCAGACCTGCAGGATAATACAGCCGGTGTCGGTAAACTTGATGGCGTTATTCAATAGGTTAGACAAGACCTGTTGCAAACGCACGGGATCGCCATTGATACGTTCAGGCACACCTTGTTCAATAAAACAGTACAAACCGAGCCGCTTTTTCACCACCAGCGGCAAGTAGTTGCCCGCAATGTGGGTAATCACTTCCAGGCAAGAAAACTCACGGGGTTCTATCTTCAACTGCTCGGATTCAATCTTGGAGAAGTCCAGGATGTCGCTGATGATCTTCAGCAACAGCCCCGAGGAGTTGTTCATCGCATTGACCAGACGGTCGACCCCTTGCGGCAACGCCTTGGTCTGCAGCAGATCCAGGTTGCCGATAATCCCGTACAGCGGCGTGCGCAGCTCATGGCTGACGGTGGCCAGGAACATCGATTTGGACTGGCTGGCCTGCTCCGCTGCCGCGGCCATTTCCTGCAGCGACTCTTCCATTTTGACGCGGGCACTAACGTCAACCAGCACGCAGATAGCCACGTCCTCATTGCGATAACGGGAGTGCACAAAGCTGATTTGCAGATTGTTGTTATTACTGGTCATCACATCTACAAAGTTGACCTGCTGTTCGCAGATAATGCGTGTAATGCGATCCCGATCCTCGTTGGTCAACAGGTTGATATAGTTATGCGCCAGTTCATTACTCAGGATGTTGGTACCATCACTGATGCGCAGAATGCAGATACCCACCGGTGCCGAAGCCACGATTTTGCGGTTGAACTGTTCGTGCTCCTCCAACCGGAAGGCATTCTCTTCCGCTGGCAGAAACATCTTGCGCTCGAACAACCACGCCAGGCTGAACAACACCACGGCCGACAGCAGGTTAAGCAGCACCGCATTGAGGATCAGTACCTTGAAACGCTCCACCACGCTCTTCACCGGCAATGAATACACGATGCTGAGCGACGAAGGCGGCAGCGCCTTCTTCATGATCAGATCCTGGTAACTGTCTACATAGCCAAAATAGGTGTGTTCCTGCGGATAAACATTGAGCGAAGAGGCATAGCGATCGCCATTGGCCAGTCGCAGCACCGATTCGTTGTTCTCATCCAACAGATTAACCCCCACCGGCAAGTTGCTGGTGGTGACAAAGTCTTCCAGGCGGATCGTCTGTTCAATCCCCAGCAGCGCTTCCAGTTTGTTGCCGACATAGACCGGCGTCATTACATACAGGTAACCTACATCAGGCCGCTGCTGGCTGGGGCTAATCCAATAAAGGTTATTGTCTTTCTCCGCGCTGTTGGCGGCGTTACGGTATTTAAGGATGCGCTCATGCAGCGCCTTGAGCACGTTTTGCCGATCGGTGATGCCGTTACTGCTACCGAATTCGGTCATGCACAGGCTGTCACTGCCGATAAAAAACACCCGGTTCAGATCATAGGCCGCGACAAAGTTTTCTTTCCAGTATTGGATCAGACTGTTTAACGAGGTGATCGAGTCACGGTAGTTGGAGTTCAGCGCGCAGTTGGATTCCGGGTACAGCGGCTTCATCTCCGGTTGGCTGTCTTTGCCATTCATCATGCCGGTGAACAGCTCGAGGCTCCCTACCGTGCCGTTGAGGCGGTTTTCCGCCATGTATTTGATGTCGCGGATGATATCCGCCGAGTGGCGAATGTAGCCCTGAGCCTGGTCAAAGTTGAGATTATATTCCTGCCTGATATCGGATTCTTTCTCATGCACGATATCCAGGATATAAAACGTGGTCAGCAGTGCACCCAGCGACCACAGCATGAACGCCAGTACCCGAAACAGATAGCGGGAAATTTTTAACGTGGTACGGAAAGAGGCTAAGTATTTCAAGCAGGTACCATGCCAGTGTAAGGGGGGACGAGCATAATCATAGCAAAACAACGATCCCGTGCAGCATCGACAAGTGATTGCAGCAATTAAACCATACAACTGAAAAAGGGCCTAGCATCGCTGCCAAGCCCTTTTTGAACCACCCAGATTAGACGGCCAAGGCCGTGCTATTTAGGCGTTCTCGTCATCCATATCGTCTACGGCGCCGGTATCCTCATCACCCTCATCGAGTGGTGTGGTATCTTCTTCCGCTTCTTCTGCGCCCGGTTCAAGGCTATCAAGCTCTTCATCTTCAACCGGTTCAGCAACGCGCTGCAGGCCGACAACGTTCTCGTCTTCCGCAGTACGGATCAGGGTGACACCCTGGGTGTTACGGCCAACCACGCTGACTTCCGCGACACGGGTACGCACCAGCGTGCCTGCATCGGTGATCATCATGATTTGATCGGTAGTTTCTACCTGTACAGCCCCAACAACCTGGCCATTACGCTCGCTGACCTTAATGGAGATAACCCCTTGGGTCGCGCGCGATTTGGTCGGGTATTCCGTTACCGCGGTACGCTTGCCGTAGCCGTTCTGCGTCACGGTCAGGATATCGCCTTCACCACGAGGAATAATCAGCGAAACTACGCGATCGCCTTCACCGAGGTTGATACCGCGAACGCCGGTAGCGGTACGGCCCATTGAACGAACCTGCCCTTCTGGGAAGCGGACCACTTTACCGTTGGCGGAGAACAGCATCACTTCGTTGCTGCCGTCGGTCAGGTCAACACCAATCAGCTCGTCACCCTCGTTGAGGTTAACGGCGATGATGCCTGCGCTGCGCGGGCGGCTGAACTCGGTTAATGCGGTTTTCTTCACGGTACCGCTAGCGGTAGCCATGAATACATGGCGGCCTTCTTCGTATTCACGTACCGGTAGAATGGCGGTGATACGTTCATTGGCTTCCAGCGGCAACAGGTTGACGATCGGCCGGCCACGAGCACCACGGCTGGCTTCAGGCAGTTGATACACCTTCATCCAGTACAGGCGACCACGGCTGGAGAAGCACAGGATCGTGTCGTGGGTGTTGGCCACCAGCAGACGATCGATAAAGTCTTCTTCTTTGATACGGGCGGCTGACTTGCCTTTACCACCGCGACGCTGCGCTTCATAGTCGGTCAGAGGCTGATACTTCACGTAGCCCTGATGCGACAATGTCACGACTACATCTTCCTGGTTGATCAGGTCTTCGATGTTGATATCAGACGTGTTGGCGGTAATTTCGGTACGGCGTGCGTCGCCAAACTGATCGCGCATGGCCACCAGTTCTTCACGGATCACTTCCATCAAGCGGTCTGGGTTTTCCAGAATAAAGATCAGCTCAGCGATGAGGTTCAGCAGCTCTTTATACTCGTCCAGCAGCTTCTCGTGCTCCAGGCCGGTCAGTTTCTGCAAGCGCAGATCCAGGATCGCCTGAGCCTGTTGCTCGGTCAGGTAATATTTGCCGTCACGGATGCCAAACTCTGGCTCCAGCCACTCTGGGCGTGCAGCGTTGTCACCGGCACGTTCCAGCATCGCCCCGACGTTACCCAGATCCCAAGGCTGCGCGATTAACGCAATCTTCGCTTCTGCCGGAGTCGGCGCGCGGCGGATCAGTTCGATAATCGGGTCGATGTTGGCCAAGGCAATGGCTAACGCTTCCAGGATATGGGCGCGATCGCGGGCTTTACGCAGTTCGAAAATGGTACGGCGGGTCACCACTTCACGGCGGTGGCGCACAAATGCACGCAGAATATCTTTCAGGTTCAGCAACTTTGGCTGGCCCTGATGCAGTGCCACCATGTTGATACCGAAGGTGACCTGTAGCTGAGTCAGCGAATACAGGTTATTCAGCACCACTTCACCCACGGCGTCACGTTTGACTTCAATCACGATGCGCATGCCGTCTTTATCAGACTCGTCACGCAGCGCGCTGATGCCTTCAACGCGTTTCTCTTTCACCAGCTCGGCAATTTTCTCGATCAGGCGCGCTTTGTTCACCTGATAAGGAATTTCATGCACGATGATGGTTTCGCGGCCGGTTTTAGCGTCCGCCTCTACCTCGGCACGGGCGCGGAGATACACTTTGCCACGGCCGGTACGGTAGGCTTCTTCAATACCACGACGGCCATTGATGATCGCCGCCGTCGGGAAGTCCGGGCCTGGGATGTGTTCCATCAGCCCTTCAATGCTGATGTTTTCATCCTCGATATAGGCCAGACAGCCATTAATAACTTCAGACAGGTTATGCGGCGGAATGTTGGTCGCCATGCCCACGGCGATACCGGACGAGCCGTTGACCAGCAGGTTCGGGATCTTGGTTGGCATAACGGCCGGGATCTGCTCGGTACCGTCATAGTTTGGCACGAAGTCGACGGTCTCTTTTTCCAGATCCGCCAGCAGTTCGTGGGCGATTTTCGACATGCGCACTTCGGTATAACGCATTGCTGCGGCGGAGTCGCCGTCCACAGAACCGAAGTTACCCTGGCCGTCCACCAACATGTAACGCAACGAAAACGGTTGGGCCATACGGACGATCGTGTCATACACCGCGCTGTCACCATGCGGGTGATACTTACCGATCACGTCCCCAACGACACGGGCCGATTTCTTGTAGGGTTTATTCCAGTCGTTACCCAGTACATTCATCGCGTACAGAACGCGGCGGTGCACCGGCTTCAGTCCATCACGAACATCTGGCAACGCACGGCCGACAATAACCGACATCGCGTAATCCAGATACGAGCTTTTCAGCTCTTCTTCGATATTTACCGGTGTGATTTCTCTGGCAAGGTCGCTCATGGAGCTGCTATCCCTCATACTGAATGATTCATCTGCCTTGGCGTAGTGCCAAAGGTGTAAAACTATATCACAAAGCGCGCTTTACGGGGAAATTACCGGCGCTGTTTCGCTGAAATGTGCTGCCCTGCGGGCGAAAATTACCTCGATAACACTTGCCTCGATAACAACAGCGCTGCGCCAAGCGTGCCGGAACATGTATAATCTGCACCATAAGAGAACCAGGAGCCAATAACGCCCATGAATGCTGAATCATCCCGTCACGCGCCTAACGTTGATCACCAGGAAATCGCCAAATTTGAAGCTGTCGCCTCGCGCTGGTGGGATCTGGAAGGTGAGTTCAAGCCGCTGCATCGGATCAATCCGCTGCGTCTGAATTATATCATGCAGCGCGCAGGAGGCATTTTTGACAAACAAGTGCTCGACGTTGGCTGCGGCGGCGGCATTCTGGCAGAGAGCATGGCACGTGAAGGTGCGTTAGTGACCGGGCTGGATATGGGGGCAGAACCACTCCAGGTGGCGCGACTGCATGCGCTGGAAAGCGGTATGCAGGTGACCTACGTGCAAGAAACGGTAGAAAGCCATGCGCAAGCTCATCCACAACAGTATGACATCGTCACCTGTATGGAGATGCTCGAGCACGTCCCTGACCCGGCCTCCGTCGTGCGCGCCTGTGCACACTTGGTCAAACCAGGCGGCCATGTGTTTTTCTCCACCATCAACCGCAATACCAAAGCCTGGCTGATGGCGGTCATCGGCGCTGAATACGTGCTCAAGATGGTGCCACAGGGCACCCATGATCATAAGAAGTTCATCCGCCCTTCTGAACTGATCGGTTGGGTCGACGGCACCGAACTGCGTGAAAAACATATCATCGGCCTGCATTACAACCCGATCACCGACCATTTCAAGCTGGGCCGCAACGTTGATGTGAACTACATGGTGCATACCCAGCACCAGGGTTGAAACTGCCGAAACGTACCGGGGGCGATGTTTCCGCCGCCGGTGCAACTAAGCGTATAAGATAAATAGCTATTTACCCGTTCTCGATCAAAAAAGCCGATCTAAACCATTTTTAAGAATATAAAAGCAGATCAATATGCGGTTTTTTTCTAACGTTTAATAAAGCGGCAAACAATCGGGGTTTTCACAAAATCAGCAAAATCTCATCGTGCTTATTGACAACCTTGCCACCCCAGATAGGGCGCGCACTAGGAACAATTGGTAACATTTCACCCCCAAGTTATCCACAAGATCGGCAGGTTTTGTTCACTTGCAAACCCACCGTTTTATCACTATCTTGTTACCTCACCGACATACACCCCCTATATATAGTGTTTACATACTGAGCAGAGCGACTACACTTTCTGCTTAGGGGAATCTCACGGACAGGTAAAAATGAACCAAAGCCTACTTGTAACTAAACGCGATGGCAGTAAAGAGCGCATCAACCTCGACAAAATCCACCGAGTCATCGACTGGGCCGCGGAAGGTTTAAACAACGTCTCGGTCTCTCAAGTAGAGTTACGTTCACATATTCAGTTTTATGACGGCATCAAAACCGCCGATATTCATGAAACCATCATCAAGGCTGCAGCCGATCTGATCTCCCGTGACGCACCGGACTATCAGTATCTGGCCGCTCGCCTCGCCATCTTCCATCTGCGTAAAAAAGCTTACGGTCAGTTTGAGCCGCCGAAGCTGCTCGACCACGTTGCACGCATGGTGGAAATGGGCAAATACGATAAACATCTGCTGGAAGACTACACCACTGAAGAGTTCGAGCAGATGGACTCCTTTATCGATCACTGGCGTGATATGAACTTCTCCTACGCTGCCGTGAAGCAGTTGGAAGGGAAATATCTGGTGCAGAACCGCGTTAGCGGCGAGATCTACGAGAGCGCCCAGTTCCTGTATATCCTGGTTGCCGCGTGCCTGTTCTCCAACTATCCGCGCGCCACCCGTCTGGACTACGTCAAACGTTTCTATGACGCGATCTCCACCTTCAAGATTTCACTGCCTACGCCGATCATGTCTGGCGTGCGCACCCCAACCCGCCAATTCAGCTCTTGCGTGCTGATCGAGTGTGGTGACAGCCTGGATTCCATTAACGCCACCTCCAGCGCCATTGTGAAATACGTTTCACAGCGTGCCGGTATCGGTATCAATGCTGGCCGTATCCGTGCCTTGGGTAGCCCAATTCGTGGCGGTGAAGCCTTCCACACCGGCTGTATCCCGTTCTACAAGCACTTCCAGACCGCAGTAAAATCCTGCTCTCAGGGCGGTGTGCGTGGTGGTGCAGCAACGCTGTTCTACCCAATGTGGCATCTGGAAGTGGAAAGCCTGCTGGTGCTGAAAAACAACCGTGGGGTTGAAGGCAACCGCGTCCGTCACATGGACTACGGCGTACAGCTCAACCGCCTGATGTATCAGCGCCTGATCAAGAATGAAGACATCACCCTGTTCAGCCCGTCTGACGTCCCAGGGCTGTACGACGCGTTCTTCGCCGATCAGGACGAGTTCGAACGTCTGTACACCCTGTATGAGAAAGACAGTAGCATTCGCCAGCAGCGCGTGAGAGCGGTAGAGCTGTTCTCACTGATGATGCAGGAACGTGCTTCTACTGGCCGTATCTACATCCAGAACGTCGACCACTGCAACACCCACAGCCCGTTCGATCCGCAGATCGCCCCGGTACGCCAGTCAAACCTGTGTCTGGAAATCGCTTTGCCGACCAAACCGCTGGATGACGTTAACGACGAAAACGGTGAAATCGCGCTGTGTACGCTGTCAGCCTTCAACCTGGGTGCGATTGAGAGCCTGGACGATCTGGAAGAGCTGGCTACGCTAGCCGTGCGTGCGCTCGACGCCCTGCTGGATTATCAGGATTACCCTATCAAAGCCGCTCACCGTGGCGCGATGGGCCGCCGTACTCTGGGTATCGGTGTGATCAACTTCGCCTATTACCTGGCGAAGAACGGCGTACGTTATTCCGACGGCAGCGCCAACAACCTGACCCACAGAACCTTCGAAGCGATCCAGTACTACCTGCTGAAAGCCTCGAACCGTCTGGCTCAGGAGCAAGGGGCTTGCCCGTGGTTCAATGAAACCACCTATGCGCAAGGCATCCTGCCAATCGATACTTACAAGAAAGATTTAGACGCGATCTGTAGCGAACCGCTGCATTACGACTGGGAAACGCTGCGTAAAGAGATCAAAGAGACCGGCCTGCGCAACTCAACGCTGTCTGCCTTGATGCCGTCGGAAACCTCGTCGCAGATCTCCAATGCCACCAACGGCATTGAGCCACCACGCGGCCACATCAGTATCAAAGCGTCCAAAGACGGTATTCTGCGCCAGGTCGTTCCTGAGTATGAACGTCTGAAAAATGACTACGAACTGCTGTGGGAATTACCGAATAACGACGGTTACCTGCAACTGGTTGGCCTGATGCAGAAATTTATCGATCAGTCGATCTCGGCGAACACCAACTATGACCCAACCCGTTTCCCGGGTGGCAAGGTGCCGATGAAGCAGCTGTTGAAAGATCTGCTCACCACCTACAAGTTTGGTGTCAAAACGCTGTATTATCAGAACACCCGCGACGGTGCAGATGATATCCAGGAAGACATGCAGCCTGCTCAGGGCGGCGATGACGACTGTGAAGGCGGCGCCTGCAAGATCTAACGTTTGACACAGCGGGCCGGAACTCTTCCGGCCCCTTTAATTTTCAGCTCGGCACTAATGGATCCAAGCTCATGGCTTACACTACTTTTTCTCAAAACAAAAACAACCAGTTGCTTGAGCCGATGTTCTTCGGCCAGTCGGTCAACGTGGCGCGTTTCGACCAGCAAAAACATGAAATCTTCGAAAAGCTGATCGAAAAGCAGCTCTCCTTCTTCTGGCGTCCGGAAGAGGTTGACGTGGCACGCGATCGTATCGACTATCAAGCGCTGCCGGAACACGAGAAGCACATCTTCATCAGCAACCTGAAGTATCAGACGCTGCTGGACTCCATTCAGGGCCGTAGCCCTAACGTGGCATTTCTGCCGCTGATCTCCATTCCGGAGCTGGAAACCTGGGTCGAAACCTGGTCATTCTCAGAGACCATTCACTCGCGTTCCTACACCCATATCATTCGTAACATCGTTAACGATCCGTCGGTGGTGTTTGACGATATCGTCACCAACGAGGAGATCCTCAAGCGGGCAAAAGATATCTCCGGCTACTACGACGATCTGATCGAAATGACCAGTTACTATCATCTACTGGGTGAAGGCACGCATCAGGTCAATGGTAAAACGGTGACCGTTAACCTGCGCGCCATCAAAAAGCAGCTGTATCTGTGCCTGATGAGCGTCAACGCACTAGAGGCCATTCGTTTCTACGTTAGCTTCGCCTGTTCGTTTGCTTTCGCCGAGCGTGAGCTGATGGAAGGCAACGCCAAAATCATCAAGCTGATCGCCCGCGACGAAGCCCTGCACCTGACCGGTACGCAACATATCCTGAACCTGATGCGCTCAGGCGCCGATGACCCAGAGATGGCCGAAATCGCCGTGGAATGCCAGCAAGAGTGTTATGACCTGTTCGTCCTGGCGGCACAGCAAGAGAAAGAGTGGGCCGAATATCTGTTCCGTGACGGCTCCATGATTGGCCTGAACAAAGACATCCTGTGCCAGTATGTGGAATACATTACCAATATCCGCATGCAGGCCGTCGGCCTGGGTTCACCGTTCCCTACCCGCTCCAACCCAATCCCGTGGATCAACGCCTGGCTGGTGTCGGATAACGTGCAGGTGGCTCCGCAGGAAGTTGAAGTCAGCTCTTACCTGGTCGGCCAGATTGACTCTGAAGTCAACGCCGACGACCTGAGTGATTTCGAGCTGTAAGTGGCGGCACCAACCATCACGCTGCGTGCCACCGGTACGCAGCTCTCCTGCCCCGAAGGTGAGAAGTGCCTGCTCGACGTGCTGGAACTGCATGAGGTGGAGGTGGAATACCAATGCCGCTCCGGCTATTGCGGTGCCTGCCGAGTGAAATTACTGAAGGGTGAGGTCGCTTACCACCAGCAGCCGTTGGCATTTATCAATCACGGCGAGATCCTGCCCTGCTGCTGCATGCCCGCCATGGATATCGAATTAGAAATTTAACCACGCAAAATAATCTTCAAACACTGGGATACCCTAAGAATTTCAAGTTGCAGCTAGGCGGCAAAGGTGTGAATCCCCAGGAGCTTACGTTTAGTAAGTGACTGGGGTGAGCACCTGCAGCCAACAACGCTGCAGCTTGAAAGGCGACGGGTATCAATACCAAAACCGTAATGCATACAGTTAGTAACGCGTAGAGCGCATGTTTTTTATACATGGCTTGCCTCCTTGCTGTGAAGGGGCTACCATAACGGTGTCTAGGCGTTATTGGTTGCCCCATTCTGAGTTAACGTCAGTTTGGGGCTTTCAACTTTCCGCCTTGCCACACAATGCCCAAGACGAAAAGTCTCAAGCACCCGCAAAGAGTGTAACAACACAATCCCACAGCGAATACCCCTTATATTATTATGATCCATAAGGGATATATCATCGCCATCAACAAGTTTCTCTACGGTAATGTCGACCATTCCCAGCACACCGCTTCTGCCGCAAACCTGGCCGCCATTCAGCCAACGACTCAGCAAATCCAGCACCAGGACACTACCGATGCTTAACGTAAACGCAAGCTATGGTGGGCTCATTGTCTGGCAGACAACCGCCAGACAATACTCCTAGGGTTTACAGGTAGTGCAGGCTTAGAGTGGTGTTAGTGTTAAAGTTGACAACGTCTTTCAGCTCCTCCACGACTTTAACGTTAAGTGCCGCAGAGACCGTTATAACACCAGAGATATTAGTGGCTTCCTGTGGTGCGTTGTCTTTCCCCCAACCATGGAACCCGGATCCATCCTGATACATCAAATGCTCGGCGGTGCCAGAAACCGCGCTCCAGCTACTGCCGCCATTTTTGGAGGAGATAAGCTCGGCATCTTTGCTATCCAGGGTGGCACTTGCCAGCATCACGGTAAAATAGCCGATGTCTTCACCCTCAAGCGCCCCTAGGGATGCAAGCTGCCCGGGTTCAGCACGCAGCGCTTTGTCGGTATCACTGAGGTAGCTAACAACGCCCATCGTGGGGGTGCCAGAAACAGGGGTATCCGCCTGTGCAGATAGTGCCACTTTGGCTGCCGATTTACATTGAATATTAAAACCAACAGGCTTGTAGCCTAATTGATAGGCATTTTGATTTTTAGTTTGTTCTTGCAGCTCGTTTTTTTTCAAATTACCGAAGTCAACAGAACCATCAACAGAGATGGCACACGCAGAAGGAAATACCGCCCCCTTCACCGTAATTTGAGCCGTTTCCGCCGCCATCGCAGTCAAAGAACTCGCAGAAGTAGCGATGGCAAGGGTCAGAACTGTAATTTTAAACATATTCATTTAAGTACCATTTTTCAGATTAACTAACATTAACCATCCCTAGACTGGATACTTCTTCCATAACAAAAACAGAGGCAATACCGGCACAGCATGCAGTGCCCCTCCGCTGTGAACCCATTGGGGTTTGTCAGCAGCCTCAGGCGATATCGACTATTGCCGCGCTTCAAACCTCACTTGGCCGCTCATCTCCGTCAGATCGCGGATCCGGCCCTCATCCCCTGCGGCGGGAAAATCCAGGCGCAGTTGCACTATCAGCAAATGAGTCTCCTTCTCGACGGCCCCTGCTGCGAGCGTGGTCAGCTGGCTGCCAGGAGACAGCAGTACCGATGAACCCGACGATAGCTGCCTTTCCCCCTGCAGCGCAGAACTCAGCCTCAGCCCTGTGTCACTACCGTCATACTGCGCAGCCAGCAGCGACAGTGTCATTCTGCCCGCAGTGCCAAAGCGAAAGTGTTGCCCCCCCTCATCCGGCGTGCCATCAATCAGCAACGTGATCGGCCCCGTCCCCACACACTCAGCGGCGACAGTCATCTCTTGCTGGGTAAACAACGTTCCTGCATTGGCAACATGGATCTGTTTGCCCAGCTGGATCTCGGGGCGTGATACCACCACCTGACAGTTCTGTGCCATAGCGTCTGGAGTGACAAGCCACAGCACAGTGATGAGGCTCAATCCCCGGATTAATGTGATAACCTTCTGTTTCACACGCCCACCCTGGTTCTACGGTTAACTGCATTGTGCGCTGACATTTTCATAGGCCTCCCCCTTTAGCGCCTTTTCCGGTACGGAATAATGCAGACTGCATTGCTGCTCCTGCCAACGCGCCATCAGCGGGCGTTTATCGTTCAGGTCGGTGAGGAACACCGTGCCTGCATCTACCGCAGTGGTCACATAACTACCGTCTTGCGCAATAATGGCGCTGCCTTTTGGCAACGGCGATCCATCCATCAGCTTCACCGTCAACAACCCGTTGCGCGTCTGCTGCAAAAGAAAATGAGTATTGGTCACCGCCCCGTGCCCCGCCACAACTTGCCGCAAGCCATTGCTGACATCGGTATTTTCCGGCAATTGTTCCGTGTTCAACTCTATCCGGCCTGCAGCGTAAGCTGGCAACCCAGGAACCACCGCCTTACCCCGCCAGTCAGTCCATACTTTTCCCCGTGGGGTGTTGATTTCTACCCCACTGACCGCAGGCTCCACCGCCACGACCCCAAAGGTGTCGTTAATCTTATGCGGTGAGAACACCACTCCTTCCTGATGGGCTACGATGCCGCCAGATAAAGTGCCGGAGTAGTTGCGGGTATGATCGGTCGCAGCGTAACCATATAACCCGCCAGTGGTGTAGTGCAGGTTGCCGTTCAGGCTGCCTGACAGGCTGGTATCGTGTTGCTGTTTCATACTGTGCTCTGTCGCCAATGACCAGTTGCTGTTTTCCGTCAGGACACCGCTCGTTTGCATGCCCACGGCCGCTGAATCTGGGGTATGACGATAATGGCTACCGATCACTTGCCCACCCAGTGGAAAACTGAGGTTAACAAACAGGCTATCGCGGTCGGTATTGCGGCACCGATAAGATGCGTGGCAGTTTCGTAAACTCCGGCTCTGGCGCTGCCAGTTCACCGAGGCGTTTACAAAACCAAAATTGCGGTTCCAGGTGGCCATCATGCGCCGAGAATCCCCGCCATTATCCCCTTGACGGGTCTGGCTGGCAGAGAGCGAAATATGGCCCAGTGTCTTTTGGTACCAATTCATCCGCAGACCTGCACTGGCGCGGCTATAAGGGCTATCAGTGAGGGAAACCGAGTCCGTCAGTTCCCGATAGCCGGGAGAATATAGGGTGATGTCACCACCAAATCCGAGATTCAGTGGAGCTTGCCAGTTCACCGAAGCCGTGCTCTTTGCCCCCTGTCGGTCATGGTTGCGATCCTGGCTCAGCGCGGCGGATAGGCCTACAGAGACTTCTTGGCGCGGACTGACGGTGATCCCCACACCGCTGCCCAGATAGCCAGAGGCGATAATTGACCCGCCCTCCAGCAATACCCGCTGGGAAATCGCCCGCCCATCAGACAGGCTGGCCACCCAGGGCCGCTCATAGCTCTGGCCGACGCCGTCCGCACGCAGGCGTCCCAGCGCCAAAGACCAGGTTTCAGGAGCCTTTGGTACCAAACTGCGAAACGATGCCGCAGTGATGGTGTAAGCCTCCTCCTGCCCGCTCGGGGTTATCACCGTGAGTTGCAGGTCACTAGTGGAATTCAGCACAGGGAGTTCCGTTAGCGTAAAGGGACCCGCGGGCACCAGCGTGGAATAAATCAGGATACCGCTTTGACGGACTTCCACCCGTGATTGGTCTGCCCGGGCAATACCGCGCACCTGTGTCCCTTCTCCCTGGCTGCTCAGCGCAGACTGTGGGATCAGTTGCATCCCATCGATGGACGCACCGGACAGGAGATTATTGGAAAAGTTGATTTGCCCGGCCTGCAATAATTGCTTGCTATCCACCAGGGTTTTCTGTGCGTATACATACGCATTGTCGAAGGTAAATCCACCGGCGCTGCTCTGGCGCAGGTTATGCGCACCGCGCACCATCCAGTCACCCGCGTTAAAACCGCTTTCCAGATTCAGGTAGCTGTTGCTTGAATGGTTACCGTAGGAGGAAAAATAGGAACGGTAAGCGGAATAGTTCAGCAAACCAGCCGTGCCACCTTGCTGGAAATGCGCCAGGTCATTTGCCTTCTCTACCGCTTCCGGTGGCACCACAATATGTACTTCTTGAGTGGCGGGAAGTAGGGAGACCGTCGCGGTCGGCCAGACGTCGATAAGTTGCGGACAGGTATCTGCGTCCGCACTCTCCTGCCGCAGTGGCGGCTCCAATCGGATACCGGCAGACGCAAAAAAGGCTTCATCCGCACACATTTCACCACTGTGACCAAATGCCAGTCTCTGCATACCTCGGTAGGCGCCATTGACCTCTAGCTCCACTTCGGTAATACCAGGCGTAAAGCGCGCCCCTTGTGCAAAGTAGGCAGCAGTAGACGGATCGATACCCAACGCCTTCAGCCGACTTTCACTAAAGCTGCTCAATTTGGCCCCTTCTGCTGGTACGGGTCCCCCCCAGCAAACCAGTAAAATGGCTGAGATCAGTAATGAATGGCGGGTTGTCTTCATGGTATGAGTAATTATTTGCCGCTCAGAGGGGCAGTTTGTACACCTACACCAAACCCGTAACGAGTAACGGGGGAGAGCTCCACCTGCTGCTGGCTACTGAGACGAGGACTGGCAGGTGCGGTGACCATCAGGGTTTCGCCAGGCAGGATATAGCTCTTGTTCAGAGACAGCATATTACCTGCGGGTTGAAGTTTGACCTGCGGGGTCAAGCGCACCACATGGCGGCCAGTGTTGGTGACTTTCAGGCGGTTTGCGCTAACGGACCAGTCCAGATCGCTCCACATATCGCGTTTAGCACTCAGCCCCTTTGGCACAATAATCACCGGAAGATCCTGACGCACGCTAACGGACACTTGGCTGTTATCCGTAGTCCGTTCAGTCACGCCTTCAAAATATACGCGCTTGATATGTTCGCTCTGCAATGGAGTATTGCTGTTCAACACAAAGCGTACGCGTTGAGACTGGCCTGGCTCCAAACGAGCCACAGGCTGGGTCACAATCAAGCGAGGAGTTGGATCGTCAGGTAACTCGACGATTCTGGTATACAACAGCACCGGAACTTTTTCCGTATTTTTAACATTAATGCTGCCCCCCTTCTGTGCCTCGTCAATAATGACCGCCGAAGATTCAGGTAATACGCCAGATGCGTGCGACTGAGTAGCGAAAATGGATAACGCGACCAGTAATAAACTGCACAACACCCAATCTGATTTTAAATTTTCACTCCCATAATAAGACCGGGCAATCACTAATAACTTATTGGAGATTATTCGCCTAACGGAAGTAAAATAAGCGAGCAGTTGACAGCGCATGACAAACACACCTTATAGAAAACAGTATTGATAAAATAACAGCGGGTAAACATTGTCTGGCAGGCAACTGCCAGACAAAACCACGAGGGTTTACAGGTACTGTAGGCTTAGGGTTGTGCTGCTGTTAAAGTTAAGGACTTCTTTCATGTCATCGATAAAACGAGCATCAATGGCAGCAGAGATATTGATAACACCAGAGATATTGGTTGCTTCCTGTGGGGTATTGTCTTTCCCCCAACTATAAAATGCAGAGCCATCCTGATACATCACATGCTCATCTGCACCAGAGACCGCTTGCCAATCATTGCCGTTATCTTGGGAAAAAATCAGCTCGGAGTTTTTGTCATCCAAATTTGCACTTACCAGCGCCGTGGTAAAATAGCCAATGTCATGCCCCTCAATCACGCCCAGATTGCCCAAGTGTTCGGTTTTGGTACGGGACGTTTTTTCAGTCTCATTAACGTAGCTCACAACACCCATAGTGCTCGAGCCCGAGGGTGGAATATCCGCCTGTGTAGATAACGCCACTTTTGCTGCTGAGTTGCATTGAATATCAAAATTAACGGGCTTATAGCCTAGCTGGTAAGCATTAAGCACTTTGCTTTTCTCTTTCAGTCCATTTTCGGTCAAATTGCCGAAGTCTGCCGAGCCAGCAACAGAGATCGAACATGCGGTAGGAACGATGGACCCTTTCACCATAATTTGGGCCGTTTCCGCTGCCATCACAGGAAGGGAAACGGCAGAAGTAGCCAGAATAAGGGGCAGCGTTGTCATTTTAAACAATTTCATTTAAATACCATTCTTAAGATCAACCAACCTTGACCATCCCTATCTCGGATACTTCCTCCATGAAAAACCAACAAACAGAAATCTAATTCCAATTTTTTGGATTTATTTGAAATAAAAAGCTGCAATAAAAATGAGGGGCAGAATGGTAAATCACCCACGCTGGCTTTTGGAAGACATAAATCCAAGTAAATTTCTGTCGTTTGATAGGCAATAACTATAAATAATAAAAAGTTAATAACAAAACGTAAATAATTAACTTATAATTTTTAATTAATATTGATAATCAATAAGATACCTGTGTATTTACCAAAAAACACACGCACAATAATAAAACAAAAAAGCAACAATTCATCGGGGATATATCAGCGCTATCAACCCGTTTCTCTCTGGTAATAGCGACTATTCCCCGCTAGCCGTTGCTCGGCGATAGGGGCGCCAGTGAAGATTTGCAGAAATGGAAGGGATCGCACATGTTCGACCGTAGGGGACCGCCCGCTTTACTGCATGAGGCCCCTTACGTTTTGAACCTGCTGAGGAATGTTTCTACTCGATAATTTCCACAATTTCCAGCCAGCCGTTTTTGCCGCAAACCTGGCCGCCATTCAGCCAACGGCGCAGCATATCCAGCGCCAGCATCGCGACCGACTCCTGACGTAAACGCAGACCATGACGTGATGCACGATAGCTCACCGTCTGGCCAATACCGCCTTTTGGCGTATGCAGGGCAACGCTGACACGATCCCCTGCCATGGCGCTAACCGCCAACGCCAACTGCGCACCGGTGAGCTGCGCCAAAGACTGGGCACGCGCCAGCACCGTTGCCAATGTCTCGGAGCAATGTGCCGGTAACAGTTCGCCACCGGCCAGCGGGGCCCCTTCGCTCTGCAACTGCAGGTTGATTAGCCCGGCGGTAAATTGCTCGCTCAGCGCCAACGTCAAGTTTTGCTGCAGTAAGCGTTGCGTCAGCTCTGCCGGTAGCCCAGCCGTACCTTCAAAAATCGTATTGTCACCCGCAACCTGTCGCACTCGCTGCCAGGCTTGTTCCATCGCGGCGCGCTGAGCCTGTGGACCGGTCAACTTCAATTCAATAATCGGGCTGGAAGAGCGATAGCCCAGTACGACACCCGGCGGCAAAGGCATGCCGTCCAGTTCAGCAGCCAAGTCGCTTTCCGAAGTCCCGAAGGTGGTAAGGCGAAGACACAATGGCGGCTCAGGCAGAGTAAAACCCTGGCGCAGGCGTGGCAGGATCTGCTCTTCTACCATCACTTTAAATTCGGAAGGCACACCCGGCGTAAAGAACATCCGGCACTTATTCAGCGTTAAGGCGAAGCCGCAGGCGGTACCAACGCGGTTATCCAGCATTTCCGCATTAGCCGGGATCTGCGCCTGTTTACGGTTTGAAGCCGCCATTGGGCGGCCGCGTTCCGCAAAGTAGGCTTCCATACGGGCGATCCATTCGGGATGTTCGACCAGCTCGGTATCGCAAGCCTTTGCTGCCGCTAACGCGCTGAGATCGTCGCTGGTTGGCCCCAGACCTCCGTTGACGATCAGCACGTCGGCAATATGGCTACGCTCCTGCAGGATTTCGATCAGCGAAGAAAGGCTATCCCCCACCGTTTCGCGTCCGCTCATCGGCAAGCCTTGCTGGAACAGGTAATCTGCCAGCCAGGCAGCGTTGGTATCAATAATTTGCCCATGCAGCACCTCATCACCAGTGCTGAGCATCTCCACCCTTAACATTGACCTCTCCCTTTATGTTCAGATCCCACCACTATAGAAGCCTGTAACCAACTTTTCACCAAATAGCTGCGGCTAATAGTGCTACAGGCAGGGGGAGCAGTATGAACAGGGAGTTTCGTTAACTTATGATTTGGTCAACAATCCTCGCAGCAATAGCTCCAGCGCGCCAACACTTCCCGCCAGCCGCGTATTGCCGTCATCACCGTCCGCGATCCAGAACGCAGCCTCAGCCAAGCTACCGTAGATCAGCGATGCTAGCGCCTGGGGATCGACCTTAGCGACGATACCTTGTTGGATAAGGTTGTCTATCAGCCGCCGCATCGACTCAACACAATGGCGTTGCGAGTCCGGCGAAGCTCCGCCCAGCACCGCCCTGGCGTCGCGAAGCACGATGCGCTGGAATTCCGGCTCCAGCGCCATATCCAGATAGGCACGACAACGGCTGAGGAAACCTTCCCACGCATCTTCGGCGGTGTCGGAGATGAGTTGTAGGCGCGCATCCATCTCGGCGTCGATTTGTTCCACCACTGCCGTCAGCAACCCTTTCTTGTCACCAAAGTGATGATAAAGCGCACCACGGGTCAAGCCCGCCTGCGCGGTGAGTTCATCCATCGAGGTCTCGGCGTAGCCGTGCTCTCTGAAGACGTTACGGGCAGTTACCAACAATGTGGCACGGGTTTCTTCCATTTCTGCGCGGGTGCGGCGAGCCATTGATGTTCCCCTTTAGATACGTTACGTATGTTTATTTACATACACTCCGTATGAATATACACTCCTATTCATACGTGCCGTATGTATTATCACCGCGCTATGCCACTAAGGCAAGCGACGCCCCCTGGAGACTGAGATGGCTAACCCTTATAGAGAACTGTTCACCGCTCCCGGCACCAAGAGCTTAGCTCTGGCCGGAATGCTGGCACGGCTCCCGCTGTCGATGACTGGCATCGGCATCATCACGATGTTGTCACAGCTGCGTGGCAGCTTCGCTCTGGCCGGAGCCGTATCCGCCACCTTCGTGCTGGCCTACGCTCTGCTATCGCCACAGATATCTCGCTTGATGGATCGCCACGGACAGAGCCGAGTACTGCCAGCTGCGACGGCCATCAGCGTCATCGGGATACTGCTTCTACTCGCCAGTTCCTGGTGGCTGGCACCCGACTGGACTTTGTTCGCAGGTGCCTTACTGGCCGGTTTTATGCCCAGCATGTCGGCGGTAGCGCGGGCACGCTGGACAGCTATCTACCAGGGCCAACCGCGCTTACAGACGGCCTATTCACTTGAGACAGTGCTCGATGAAGTCACCTTCATCACCGGGCCGCCGCTGTCAGTTGGCCTGTCCGTAGCGCTATTTCCACAAGCTGGCCCATTAGCGGCGGCGATACTTCTCCCAATAGGAGTGCTGGCCCTGATCGCACAGCGCAGCACCGAACCGTTGGTCAAAACACATGACGCTACTTCGGGCCTGCCAGGATCTGTCATCAAATTGACGAGCGTGCGATTGCTGGCACTGCTGATGATGGCGATGGGTATCATCGTCGGCACTGTTGATATCGTCAGCGTGGCCTTCGCCGAGCAACTGGGGCAACCCGCGGCGGCCAGTCTGGTTCTATCTGCCTATGCCGTAGGATCATGCCTGTCAGGTCTGCTGTTTGGCGCACTCAAGTTACCTATCCCATTATCCCGCCTGCTGTTGCTGGGTGGGCTGGCGACAGCTGTGACAACGCTGCCCCTGCTGCTGGCAGGCAACATTGCCACATTAGCCACTGTGGTGTTCGTAGCAGGTCTGTTTTTCGCGCCAACGATGATCGTGGCAATGTCGCTTATCGAACGCCAGGTACCGAAGCGCCAATTGACGGAAGGCATGACCTGGCTGCTGGCCGCTCTAAATGTCGGGGTTGCGCTGGGAGCAGCCGTATCCGGCCAGGTTGTTAATGAAAGCGGTGCGCGTGCTGGATTTGTTATAGCCCTGTGCGCGGGCGCTTTGGTGCTGTTGGTCGCTCTTTGGGGGAGTCAGCGCCTGCGTGACTCATCCGTACCCAATGCCGCGTGATATGGGCACTACCTGTTTTCCCTACTCACAAGGAGCTTAACTATGGATAAATCTTCAAGTACTGCGCCTCAAACGTCTACCCGACACCAATGGTTGGCCGTCACCGCCATAGGTCTTGCCACCTTTTCGGTGGTCACGACGGAAATGCTACCGGTCGGCCTGCTGACACCGATTGCCGACACTCTGGAGATATCCACTGGCACTGCAGGCCAGATGATCTCTCTGCCAGCAGTGCTGGCGGCCTTGTTCGCGCCGCTGGTGGTGATTGCATCTGGTGGTATGGATCGGCGCAGGATCCTGTGCGGATTACTGGGCCTACTGGCTATAGCCAACATTGTATCGGCATTGGCACCGAACATGGCTTGGATGCTGGCTGCTCGTGTTCTCGTCGGCTTTTGTATGGGGGGAGTCTGGGCTATCGCAGGTGGCTTGGCTTCCCGGCTTGTTCCTGATAACTCCATCGGATTGGCAACCTCCATTATCTTTGGTGGTGTAGCGGCCGCTTCTGTATTTGGGGTTCCACTCGGAGCGCTGGTCGGTGACTTTGTAGGGTGGCGCTGGGCTTTTGGCAGTATGGCGTTGCTTAGCGTGTCGGTGTTGGTTTTGCATCTTGCCGTCGTTCCTGCACTCCCCGTTGCCAGTTCGGCTACCCTACGCCAGTTCGGCAAACAACTCGGTAATCGGAAGCTGCAAGTCGGGTTATTTCTGACGTTACTGCTGGTAGCCAGCCACTTCATGGTCTTTACCTTCGTGCGCCCGTTACTGCTGTCAGTACCGAGATTCGATTCGCAATGGATTAGCGCACTGCTTTTCGCCTACGGCTTTGCAGGCATTGTTGGCAACTTCTTGGCAGGTATCATCGCGGCGCGGTGCACGTCCCTGACCTTGATAGCGGTCTCGATGGGCCTACTGCTCACTCCGGTGCTATTCCTGACCATTGGTGACTCCTACATCAGCGGTGGAGTGGTACTGCTAGTTTGGGGGCTGGCCTATGGCGGTGTATCAGTCGGTCTAATGACATGGACAATGAAAGTCGCACCGCGAGCCGTAGAGATTGCTACCGCACTGTATGTGGGCGTATTCAATATCGGCATTGCATTGGGGGCATGGGCAGGTGGCCAAGTTGTGGATGAACTTGGCATGACCGCCAACCTCTGGCTGGCCGGAGGCATCGCCGCCATCGCCTTACTGCTGTCTTTCGGTATCAGTCTGGCGGAACACAGAAGCGAAGCGACAAAGCAGCGGGCTGGCTCGCTAATGAACTGACTGGACAGAGAGCCCCCTTCTGATACCGCCGCGGCCTCACTCACAATCGTAAACTTACATGTACATCAGACGTAACGTCGGTTTGACACAAAATCGGCAATCAACTATTCTGCCGCACTAAAAATAGGGTCCCGAAAACGCCCCTAAATTATCCAATAGCAGAGAAAAACGTGAAGAATCGCACGCTGGGCAGTGTTTTTATCGTGGCAGGCACCACCATTGGTGCAGGGATGCTGGCTATGCCCCTGGCGGCGGCTGGCGTGGGTTTTGGCGTAACGCTGGCACTGCTGGTCGGGCTGTGGTTATTGATGTGCTATACCGCGCTGTTGCTGGTCGAAGTTTATCAGCATGAGCAGGCGGACACCGGTCTGGGAACGCTGGCCAAACGTTATCTGGGCGGCGGTGGTCAGTGGCTTACCAGTTTCAGCATGATGTTCTTGATGTATGCGCTGACCGCGGCCTATATCAGCGGCGCTGGCGAACTGCTGGCTGTCAGCATCAGCCAGTGGACGTCTCAGGACTTCCCGACTTACCTCGGCGTGCTGCTGTTCACCCTGGTCGCAGGGGGGATCGTCTGCATCGGCACCCATTCGGTGGATCTGTTCAACCGTATTCTGTTTACCGCCAAGTCGATTTTCCTGATCGTCATGCTTGGCCTGATGATGCCGCACATCCAGCAAACCAACCTGCTGACGCTCCCGCTGGAACAAGGGCTGGCGCTCTCGGCCATCCCGGTGATCTTCACTTCGTTTGGTTTCCACGGCAGCGTACCCAGCATCGTCAACTATATGGGCGGTAACATCCGCAAGCTGCGTTGGATCTTTATCATCGGCAGTGCCATCCCGTTAGTGGCTTATATCTTCTGGCAGTTGGCAACGCTGGGCAGCATCAGTTCCACCACCTTTGTCGGCATTCTGGCACAACAGGCCGGGCTGAACGGTTTACTGCAAGCGGTGCGTGACGTGGTTGCGTCGCCTCATGTCGAGCTGGCAGTGCACCTGTTTGCCGATTTGGCGCTGGCAACCTCGTTCCTGGGGGTTTCACTCGGGTTGTTCGACTTCCTGGCCGATCTGTTCAAACGCCAGGATAACGTGCGGGGCCGATTGCAGACCGGCGCCATCACCTTCCTGCCGCCATTGGCATTCGCACTGTTCTATCCACGCGGTTTTGTGCTGGCACTCGGGTTCGCGGCAATTGCGCTGTCCGTACTCGCCCTGTTGCTGCCTTCACTGCTGGTCTGGAAAACTCGTCGGCGGCATCAGGCCAGCTATCGAGTCTGGGGCGGAACGCCAGCGTTGGCGTTGGTGTTTGTCTGTGGGGTGGCGGTGATCGCCATTCAGATCAGCATCGCCAGCGGCCTGTTACCGGCCATCGGCTAACAGAAAAAAATGGGCGCAGCATATGCGGCGCCCGTTTAATAGCAGGCAGGATTAGAAGCCCACGCCCACACCGATATAAGGGCCATCGGCTATCGCGTTGTCGCGGTTGCCGTCTTTACCTTCGATGTTGATGTAACGATAACCGACATCCACATTGAACGGACGCACGTTTAAGCGCACCCCGCCATTAGCTTCGTTGTAGGCTTTTGCCCCGCTGGTCAAAGACTCCGGCGCAAAATAGCCTTCGCCATACAGGCTGAGATAGCGGTTGAGATCCCATTGCAGACCACCGCCTAATGCCAATGCTCCACCATCTTTGCCATCTTTCGGGCTAAGATAAATGGCCTTGCCGCCCACGGTGGCCGTCAAAGGCCCAACCGGCAGGCCGAAGCTCAGCCCCAGGCTCCCGATATCACCATCATGATCGCTACGGATCCAGTTGCCGTTGATCCCCAGGCCCGCCGTTGTGCCTCCCAAGCCGACGCCCAGGTTGGTGTAATGTTCCCCTGCCTCACCGCTCACGCTGATCGCATTGGCAGAGCCAGCCACAAACAGCAAACCTGCTGCACACGCGACTAAAGTTTTGTTCATTATTGATCCTTTTCATTCTTCATCATCAAGGAGTGATGATGTCTGTCACCGGAAAAACACGCGGGTAAGTGTAACCGAATTGTCATCAGTTTCCGGAAAATTTAAAGCGATAACCCGTTCATTTTTCAATAAACTGTAAACAAATACCAATCAGTTACCCCAAAATTACAACGATAAGTGCTACCTATTTGCCGAGGACTGAGAATAAGTCTACAACTAGTAGTGCCTTTGATGGAGGTCAGCAGGGCTGGCCTTTTCATTAGTCAATATGATGAAGATCTGCAGCACCCGAAGCTGAGCTTTCAACTTAACTGCTACACAGTAAGGAGCAATTGATGAGCAAGAAAGGATTAACTACTGCGGCTGGCGCACCCGTTGTTGATAATAATAACGTGATCACCGCCGGTAAACGCGGCCCGATGCTACTTCAAGACGTTTGGTTCCTGGAAAAACTAGCCCACTTTGACCGCGAAGTGATCCCAGAGCGTCGTATGCACGCCAAGGGGTCCGGAGCTTACGGCACCTTTACCGTCACCCACGATATAACCAAGTACACCCGCGCAAAAATCTTCTCTGAGATTGGTAAGCAAACCGAAATGTTCGTCCGCTTCTCTACCGTTGCCGGTGAGCGCGGGGCTGCCGACGCCGAACGTGATATCCGCGGCTTTGCCATGAAATTCTATACCGAAGAAGGTAACTGGGATCTGGTCGGTAATGATACCCCGGTGTTCTACCTGCGCGATCCACTGAAATTCCCAGACCTGAACCATGTGGTAAAACGCGATCCGCACACCAACCTGCGCAATCCGGTATATAAATGGGACTTCTTCTCCCATCTGCCTGAATCACTGCACCAGTTGACCATCGACTTCAGCGACCGTGGCCTGCCTAAATCCTACCGTCATATGCACGGCTTCGGCAGCCACACCTTCAGCTTTATCAATGCCAATAACGAGCGTTTCTGGGTCAAATTCCACTTCCGCTGTGAGCAAGGCATCGAAAACCTGATGGACGATGAAGCAGAAGCCATCATCGCCAAAGATCGTGAAAGTTCGCAGCGCGATCTGTTCGACTCCATCAAGAACGGTGACTTCCCGCGCTGGAAACTGCAAATCCAGATCATGCCAGAGCATGAAGCGTCACAAACCCCGTATAACCCGTTTGACCTGACCAAAGTCTGGCCGCATGGCGACTACCCGCTGATCGATGTCGGCTTCTTCGAGCTTAATCGCAATCCGGATAACTACTTCTCCGAAGTAGAACAAGTGGCCATGAACCCGGCCAACGTGGTGCCTGGCGTGAGCTTCTCACCAGATAAAATGTTGCAGGGCCGTCTGTTCTCCTATGGCGACGCACACCGCTACCGCCTGGGCGTCAACCATCACCAAATCCCGGTCAACGGTGCCAAATGCCCGTTCCATAACTACCATCGCGATGGGGCGATGCGTGTGGATGGTAACAGCGGCAATGGCGCAACCTATGAGCCAAACAGCTTTGGGGTGTTCCAGGAGCAGCCAGATTTCAGCGAACCACCATTGAGCATAGAAGGTGCCGCCGATCACTGGAATCATCGTGAAGACGACGATTACTACAGCCAACCGCGCGCGCTGTTCAATCTGCTGAGTGCCGAGGAGCACCAACGTATGTTCACCCGTATCGCCGGTGAACTGTCGCAGGTGCCAGAACAGATCCAACGCCGTCAGGTTGAGCTGTTCACCAAGGTACATCCCGATTACGGTAACGGCGTAGCCAAGGCCTTGGGCCTGAAATAATTTTTTACACCAATAGCAAGGCCGCCCTCAGGCGGCCTTTTTTCGCAACGCTACAGGTTATGCCTGCAGTTGGCTACTCGCCCACTGTTGTAGACGACGGCGCGAAATCTTTATGCCGCCGTTTTTTAGCTCGTCGGGCAACGCCAATGCGGCAATCGGCCGCTGGAAGTTCGCCAGCCGGTCCTGCGCCCAAAGCATTAACCCTTCCAGCGTCAACTCGCCTTCCAGATCGACCACCGCTACCGGCCGTTGGCCAAACTCCGCATCGTCAATCGGTACGATAAACACCTGCAACACCTGTGGATGCGCGGCAAAAACGCGTTCCACATCTTCCGGCTGAACGCCTTCCCCGCCGCTAAAGAACAGGTTATCCAGCCGGCCAATAATACGCAGTTCACCCTGCTCCATCGCGCCACGATCGCGGGTATGGAACCATCCTTGATCGTCGGTAATGGGCACTAGCCCGCCCCGCAGCCAATAACCCAGCGCCAGGCTGGTGGAGCGGATCCAGACTTCCTGATCCACCAGGCGTATTTCACGGCCTGGTAAAGGTGCCCCAACGCCGGGCAGCTCGTCGGCACGCTTGGCGCAAACCGTTGAAGCCAGCTCCGTCAAACCATAACCGCACCAGCAGTGGATCCCTACCGCCTCGGCCTGCTGGGTGAGTGACACCGGGATCATCGCCCCGCCGAGCAACACCTCTTTTAGCGCATGCTTGGCCATCGGTTCAGACAGCAGGCGCCAAAGTTGAGTGGGCACCAGCGAAGCATGGGTGCATCCCGCCAGCGCATCGGCCAAAGGTTGCATTTCACGCACCACAAGCTGTGCCCCCACCGCCAGCCAGCGCCAGATAATGCCCTGACCAGACACGTGAAACAGCGGCAGCGAGAGCAGCCAGCTATCCTGTGGCTGAAACTCCAGCAGTTGCAACACGCCATCGGCACTGGCAAGGTGGCCGGCATAGCTATGGGCGGCGGCTTTTGGCAAGCCGCTGGAGCCGGAAGTCAGCGTCAACGTTGCCAGTCTTTGTTCATCCCACGGCAGCAACTGCAAGTGGCACTCATCAACGCCCGGCGGCGACAAGACGATCGCGCCAGGGGGCAACTCAGGTAATCCGTCCGGGCTGAAAGCAAAATCGATATCCAGATCCGGCAGCAAAGCCGCCAGCATCGGCGCCGGCAGCGTCGGATTGAGCGGCAGCAGGCGCGCACCACACTGCAAGAGCGCCAGATAGGCCAACAGCAGCGGATAGCTGTTTTTCCCACACAGCAGCACGCCGCTACCGGGTAATACGCCCTGGCGCTGAAAGTCGGCAGCCAGCACTTCTACCTGCCGTTGCAACATCAGCCAACTGACCGGCTGGTGTTCAAAGATCACCGCGGTCGCCTGCGGGCGCTGTTTGGCCCAATGCCGCCACGGCCAATCACTCAACTGCGCCATACACACTCCAAGGTATCAATGCCCAATAACGGCAAGGTGCTCTCTGGCCAGTTGCGTATCAACTGGGCCTGCATCAGGTTCAACGTATCCAAACCTGGCACCGTTTGCGGCGTCAGCCAATGCGCAATGCGCGCCAGCTGCGTCAACCCCAGACTGGACTCAATGCTGGAACTGATCACCGCCACCAATCCGGCCTGATGCGCCTGCATGACCAGTTCACGGCAGCGGGCCAGGCTCCCCACCAAGGTCGGCTTGATCACAATCGCTGCCACGCCCGGCTCGGCCTGCACGACAAAATCGGCTTCACGCACGCTTTCATCCCAGGCGATGGCAATACCGGTTGCCTGGGCAAACTCACGGGATTCGTCACGGGTTTTGCAGGGCTCTTCCAGAAACGCGATGCGATCGCGCCACGCGGGGTTAACGTATTTGGCAAAGCCGTCCGCTTTGGCCCGGCTCCAACTGCGGTTGGCATCGAGCCTTAGCTTGAGGTCAGGTAAGGCTTCCAACAGGACATTGACGACCATGCCATCCCGCACTGCCTCATACATCCCCACCTTCACCTTGGCCACTTTCTCCCCCGGCAGCGCGGCCAACAGGTCGAACAGCTCGTCCGGATCGCCAGTGCACAGCGGTGCCTTGCGATAGTCTGCCTGCGTTGGCAACTGCTCGGCCATTTCCGCCAAGGCACAGCTGGTGCCGAAGGCCACCGATGGCCACTCGCTCTGCGCAGGAAGATCACCCGCAACCCAAGCCTTCACCCAGGCCAAGGTAGCCTGCTGCGCCTGCTCGAGTGTCTCCTGGCTGAACTCCGGTAAGGGGGCTATTTCCCCCCACCCTTGCAGCCCATCCTGTTGCAGGTGGATCAGCAAGCCATCTCGGGTTTTCAGCCGCTGGTTGCGCAGCACCACGCCCGCCTCCATCGGCAGGCTATAGCGATAGATCGCAGCAACACGGGTTAGTGCCGTCATTACGGGTTACGCTTGAATTTGCTGAAGTCAGGCTGGCGTTTTTCGATAAATGCGTTGCGCCCTTCCTGACCTTCATCGGTCATATAGAACAACATGGTGGCGTTACCCGCCAGCTCTTGCAGCCCGGCCTGACCATCGCAGTCGGCGTTCAGTGCGGCTTTCAGGCAGCGTAGGGCCATTGGGCTGTTCTGCAACATTTCACGGCACCAGCGCACGGTCTCTTTTTCCAGATCGGCCAACGGCACCACGGTATTCACCAGGCCCATATCCAGCGCCGCAGCAGCGTCGTATTGGCGGCACAGGAACCAGATCTCACGGGCCTTCTTCTGGCCTACGATGCGCGCCATGTAGGAAGCCCCCCAGCCGCCGTCAAAGGAGCCGACTTTCGGCCCGGTCTGGCCAAAGATGGCGTTATCGGCCGCAATGGTCAGATCGCACATCATATGCAGCACGTGACCGCCGCCGATGGAGTATCCGGCCACCATCGCCACTACCGGTTTAGGGCAGGTGCGGATCTGGCGTTGGAAGTCCAGCACGTTCAGGTGGTGCACGCCGCTGTCATCACGATAGCCGCCGTAGTCACCGCGCACTTTCTGATCGCCACCGGAACAGAAGGCTTTATCCCCGGCACCGGTAAGAATGATGGTGCCGATGCCGTCGTCATAGCGCGCGTTCGACATCGCCTCGATCATTTCCTTCACCGTGTGCGGGCGGAAGGCGTTACGCACCTGCGGGCGGTTGATGGTGATTTTGGCAATGCCATCGCTGGACTTGTGATACAGGATGTCTTCGAAATCACCCGAGCAGTCCTGCCAGTCGATCGCGGCGTACAGTTGTTCTTCATTGGGATACAGCATGTTTGGTTCCTTTTTTAGCAAGAAATGCATCGAGCGCGGCGGCAAAATCTGCCGGATTGGCCAGATGAGCGTTATGACCCGCCTCTGGCACGGTTTGCAATGGCAAACCGGCATCACGCGCCAACGCCTGAAACTTGTGATCGTCGGCACCGCATATCACCATCACTGGCAGTGCCAACTGTTGTAATTGCGGCACCAGCCAAGGTTGCCGCCCGAGGGAAGTCGCCTCCAGCATATCGGCAATGGCCGGACCATGATTATCTGCACGGGCGGCGATCAGCGCCTCGCGGTGTATCGGGCTGAGGTTGGCAAAGACCGGTTGGAGATACCAGTCGGCCAATACCGTTTTGATGCGTTCGGTGCGAAAACGGTTCGCCCAGGCGGCATCATGGGCACGCCGCTGGGCACGTAAATCCTCGTTCTCCAATCCAGGATTACCACCCTCGATCACAATACCTTGCAGCCCTTGCGCTTCTCCGCAGCAAGCATGGTACATGGCGATGCGCCCACCGAGTGAATAGCCCACCAGCCAGTAACGCTCAATATTATGCTGCTGCAGCGTAGCGGTGATTTGCCTGCTGACGTCGGCAAAGTCCAGGCAGGATTGATCGGCAGAATCGCCATGGCCGGGTAAATCAATCGCCAGCGAGGGCCACTGTTCACAACGCGAGGCGATCACCCGCCACTCATTGTTGTTCCCTAGCAGACCATGCAGCCAGATCAACCATGGCCGCTGGCTTTCACCTTGTTGTAGCACGCGGGAAGCCAGCATCAGTTTGCCCCCATTTTTTGTACCAGATGTTGCAAGGTTTCTGCGCCATCGCTCGGCGGCACCTGCAACTCAATCAGCGTGGCTCCGCTGTGACGCCAGGCTTTTTCCACTGCCTGCTGCAACTGCCCCCAGTTTTCCGGGCAAGCATAATCAAGCTGGAACATGGCTGCCGCCTGGCTGAACTCCACATCCTGCGGCATACAGTAAAATCGCTGGCGCTCAGGTTCCGGCGTTGGCAACAGCGAGAAAATCTGCCCGCCATTGTTGTTCACCACGATCAGCACCGTGGGCGCCGAACATTGGCGCAACAGAGCCAGGGCATTCAAATCGTATAGCGCGGAGAGATCGCCTACCACGGCCAACGTCGGCTTGGCTGTGGCGCGCTGAACGCCAGCTGCGGTGGAGATTAGGCCGTCGATACCGCTTGCCCCGCGGTTGCTGAACACCGGATAACCGGCAGGCAACTGGGTTAGGGCATCGATCAGGCGCACAATCAGGCTATTGCCGAGAAACAGCTGGCCGTTCTCTGGCAACAGCTCAGGCAGGCGATGGGCCAGTTGCGCCTCACCAAACCGGTTAACCAGGTATTGCGAAGTCGCATCGAGGGCATCATCCGCCAACGCGGACAGATCGCCAGCCCAAGGTGAGCGAGGTTGCGCCGGATGCAGATCGAGCCACTCGCCAACGGTGGAACGAATACGGCGGCCGCGATGATGCGCAGGATCGAGGCGCCCAGGCAGATCGTCGATCAGCCAGAACTCCTCCGGCTGGCAGCGCTCCTGCCACTGTAGCAGGCGTTTGCCCGTCAGGCTGCTGCCAAACTGCACCACCACCTGCGCACTGGCCAACAGATCGCGGGCCTGTGGGTTGGCCAACCATAAGTCGGCACAGGGCAGCGGTTGCCCCGTTTGCGAGAGGGCATCGCCGATCAGCGGCCAACCGAGCATGCCCGCCCATTCGGCCAGTTGCACACCCTCTTCCGCCCCCATCCTGCCAGCAATAATCACGCCGCGCTTCTGCCGCCAGAAAAACCAGTCCGGCTGCTTAATAACCCGATGGGGATCCATTTCACGCAGCCAAGGGTGCGTATCCTGCCACCAGTCCCCTAGCTCCGCCGACCACTGCTCATACTGCTGTTCATCTCCGCCATATAACGGCTCCGCAAACGGGCAGTTGATATGCAGAGCACCGTGCCGCAGACGCGCCATCGCGCTGTCCAGGGTAGACACCAGCCAGCGAGCCGGAATATCCGGGCTTGGGCGTGGCAAATCGATATTCAAGGTAGGGTGGCTCGAGTAGAGGCCGTTTTGGCGGATCGCCTGATTGGCACCGCAGTTAATCAACTCCGGCGGGCGATCGGCGGTGAGAAACACCAGCCGCTCCCCGGTTAGCCCGGCTTCGATCAGGGCAGGATAAAGATTTGCCGCCGCGGTACCCGAGGTGACGATCACCGCCACCGGCTCACGCGTGGCCTTTGCCAGACCGAGCGCTAAATGGCCCAGACCCCGCTCATCGAAATGAGTATGACAGACAAAAGCGCGGTTCGCGGCAGCGGCCAGAGTCAGAGGCGTTGAGCGCGATCCCGGAGCGATACAGACATGCCGCACTCCATGGCGGACCAGCGTTTCCAGCAACAACGCCGCCCACCGGCGATTAAAAACACTTGTCGACATATTTCGCTCATCAGTAGTAAACAGAGGTTACGCGCCGAAGCCTACCCAAACGAGGTAGCGAACCGGGGATCATAACTCTGAATTATATAAGTAATTATCTTTACGGCTTTTGCGCTGGCGCAAAAACGCCGTATTTCCCTGTGGCAGGTGGCCTGCAATAAATCAATTTCGACCCATCAATGCCCAATAGCGCCCCGAAAGAGAACAAAAAAGAAACATATAAAACACAACAAGTTTACACACGAAGATCGGCCTGCTCAATGTGCCTGCTCAGAATGTTCTGACTGCAACAGCGTGCGCAAGCCCGCCGCCTTGTTTTCGATCTCTTGCCACTCCTGCGCCGGATCGGAACCGGCCACAATCCCCGCCCCGGCATACAGCTCAACCCGAGCATCCTCGATCTGGCAGGAACGCAGCGCAACGCAGAACTCCGCCTGTGACGCAGAGAGATAACCCGCAGAGCCGGCATACCAACCGCGGGAAAAAGGCTCATGCTGGCGGATAAACTCCAGCGAGGCCTGGCGCGGCAGCCCGGCGACCGCAGCCGTCGGTTGCAGCCGTTGCAGGCAATCGGCATCATCACCCTGGTTCAGTTGCCCTTCAATACGCCGCCGCAGATGCTGTACCTTGCGCAACCGCACCACCTCTGGTGGCAACACATCGACCGCTCTGGCACCGCCTTGCAAACGCTGACAGATATCATCAACCACCAGCAGGTTTTCCTGTTGGTTCTTGCCGTCTTGCCGCAACCACTGGGCCAGTGCCTGGGCTTGCCGCTCATCGGGATGGTTGGCAACCGTCCCCGCCAACGCTTCGGTCAGCAAATGTTTTCCCTCACGCAGGTACAATCTTTCCGGGCTGGAGCCAAGAAATGCGGAATGTGCATCAAAGCGCAGCATAAAGTGGTAGCATTGGTGATTCACCCTGCGGCTGGCGGCCATCATCGCAGGAGCAAACAACGGACTCTCCAGCGTCAACACCGAGCTGCGCGCCAAAACCACCTTATCCATCTGCTGCCGATTTATCGCCTTCAGCGCATCGCGCAGCATGATTTCCCACCCGGAACGTTCCGGCTGATGCTGCACCGACAGCACTTTCACCTGTAAATTCTCGATCGGTTTGATTACCAGCAGATTTTCAAGCCAGGCAAGCGCCGCTTGGGCATCATCACTCAATGCCTGTTCAGAAAACAGGTTTAGCGTCAGTTCACACTTGCCTTGGCGGTTGAGAATTTCCAGGCGCGGCAAAAACAGCTGGGCGTCACCGTCAAAGGCAGTCAGCCCCCACAAACGGGCCGCAGGATAGGCATTCACGAATGCCTGCGCCATTGAAGGGTGTGAAAACTGCCGCAAAGCGCCGCACACAGCCGCCTCCTGCCGCCCTTCGCGATGACGCCAGTAGAATTGAGGGAACAGCACCTGCGCCGCCAGCCACTCCAACAACATATCGCTCAGATGGCCGGGAACCACCAGAGTTAACTGCCGAAATCCGGCTTCACGGGGAAAGTCGTGCCCAAGCTGCTGACGTAACCGCCGCAGCACTCCCGAAAGTTGTTCCACTGCCACCTCATTAACCAAACGCTATGTGGGGAATTATACGGTAAATCAACCCTCACGGGCGGAAAAATAGCGTCTATTAACCCATACCTTGCGTCGCTAATTATTTATTAAAATTGAAGTTTAAGATTAAAAAACAACCACACGCGCGCGACGGAACTATACTTAGAAGTCATGTTCCTGCCGCAGTGAAATCTTGTTATATCAAATCGATAGTTAAATCAAGATGTTCACAGCCTCCCAACGGTATTAACCCGCTGTCCTTTGGGTCAGATGTAAGGAGCTTTTTGCGTGAAAGAAATACTTATCAATTGGTTAAAGAAGCAGCGCAGACACCCCAAAGTGGCACGGTTGCCCTTACGGCATAACCGTGCCACGGCCGAAACCCCTCCCGCCAGCAATATCAAGGCAGAGCTGTTTTCGGTCGACCAAATGGAACGCTATGGCCAGCGCCTGGCACGCTCCCATAAGCTGGCAACCCATAAAACGCCCTACTATTTGCTCAAACGTCTCGATAACAACGAGCAGGTATTAACGGACAGTTGCCGCAGGTTGAGCAACGACAAGAAAAACACCATGACCCCGGCGGGCGACTGGCTGCTGGATAACTTTTATCTTATCGAGGAGCAGATCCGCGTCGTTCGGCACCATTTGCCGAAAACCTTCGGCCGTGGGCTGCCACAGTTAACCACCCCGCACAATTGCCCACGAATTTTCGATATCGCCACCGAAGCCATTGCTCATGGCGACGGGCGATGGGATGCCGAGAGCCTGACGCGCTATATTGCCGCCTACCAAAAAGAGGCCAATCTGACCCTGGGCGAGCTGTGGGCGCTACCGGGCATGCTGAGGCTGGCACTCATTGAAAACCTGCGCCGCGTGGCGGTAGAAGTGGCTCAGGCACAGGAAGAACGCAGCCTGGCCGATAGTTGGGTGACTAAAATGCTGGAATCGGCGGAAAACGATCCGGCCAACCTGATCATTGTGATTGCCGATATGGCGCGCTCCAACCCGCCCCGCACCAGCGCCTTCGTGGCGGAACTGGTGCGTCGTCTGCAGGGGCACGGCACCATGCTGGCGCTACCGCTGACCTGGGTTGAGCAACGCCTGGCCGAAGTCAGCCTGACCTCCGACGAGCTTATCCATCGTTTCAACCAGCAACTGGCGGTCAGCCAACTTTCCGTCAGCAACAGTATCGCTGGCCTGCGGCAACTGAGTGAAATGGATTGGGCAGAATTTGTTGAGACCATGAGCAAGGTCGATCAGACGCTGCGCGAAGACCCCACCGGGGTTTATCCTTTAATGCATTTCGATACCCGTGACAACTATCGCCATGTGATCGAGAGGCTGGCTCGCCACTGTTCTCACAACGAGGTGGAGGTCGCACAACACGCTCTGAATATGGCACGGATCGCCGCCGAAGACCCCCGCAACGATCCACGCACTCATCACATCGGCTATTACCTGATTGACCATGGCCGCACGCAGTTAGAGCAACAGCTTGACGTGCGGCTTAGCCGTATTACGCGCATCCGTCAGGCGCTCAGCCAATCCCCACTGCTTTCCTGGCTGGGCAGCATCAGCCTGCTCACGACGGCCTGCTGGGCTTTGCTGTTACGCCATGCCCATCAAACCGGACTCACCTGGGGGTTGTTGATCTTGCTGTTCCCATTAGGGATGGTGCTCGCTCAGTTCGTCATCAGCCTGCTCAGTGAGGTCACCACCCGCAGCCGTTCTCCGCAGCCGTTGCCAAGGCTGGATTTTTCCTGTGGTATCCCGGCAGAGTTCCGTACGCTGGTTGCCATTCCCACGCTGATAAGCAGCAAGTCCGGCATTGACCAGTTGATCAACACGCTGGAAGTTTGTTATCTGGGCAACGCCATTAAACACCTGCATTTTGCCCTGCTCACCGACTTCAATGACTCGCCTCGGCAACAGCAGCCCGACGATGCCGAACTGCTGACCTATGCCAGCCAAAAGATGAACGAGCTCAATGCGCAGTATGCCTGCGAAGGGCCAAGCCACTTTTTCCTGTTCCATCGCGATCGCCAATGGAATGAAAAACAGCAGAGCTGGATGGGGCTGGAGCGTAAACGTGGCAAGTTGAACGCGCTGAACGACTGGCTGCGTAACCGTGGCAATGCGTTTACCACTCAGGTTGGCCAAGGGCTGGAGGTGCTGAAAAACGTCAAATACGTGATCACCCTGGACAGCGATACCGTGCTACCGCGTGAAACCGCACACCGGCTGATCGCCGCTATGGCCCATCCCCTGAATCAACCTCAGTATGATGCCAAACTGCAGCGAGTGGTGGAGGGTTATGCCATCCTGCAACCCCGCATGGCCGAAGAGATCCCCGCTTATGGTCAGAGCCGTTATGCCGCCCTGTGCAGCAGCACGCCGGGCAACGATCCTTATACCCAGATGGCTTCAGATATCTATCAGGATCTGTTTGGCGAAGGCTCGTTTATCGGCAAAGGGATTTATGATGTTGACGTCTTCTCCCACAGCCTGAAGGGCACCTGCCCGGAAAACCTGGTGTTAAGCCACGATCTGCTGGAAGGCTGCTATGCCCGTTCCGGTTTATTGAGCGACGTCTTGCTCTATGAGCAGTATCCAAGCAACTATCTGGTCGATGTTGCCCGCCGCACCCGCTGGATCCGCGGCGATTGGCAGCTTTTCAACTGGCTGTTGCCCCGGGTCATCACCGAAGACGGTTCACGGGCCGCTAACCCATTAAGCCCCCTGTCGCGTTGGAAACTGTTCGATAACCTACGCCGCAGCCTGGTAGCCCCCTGCTTCCTGTTGCTGCTGTTCTTTGGCTTAACCTGGCTACCCGATACTCCATACTGGTTGGCGGTGTTCGCCATTATTCTTCTGCTGCCCACGCTGCTGGCGCTGTTGCAGGATGTGGTGCGTAAGCCCCCGCGTCGGCCTGTTATTCAGCACTTGCAGTTGGCACTGAAGGGCTCACTGCATCGGCTGTCTCAGATTGGCCTGCGCCTGGCCGAGCTACCTCATGAAGCCTGGTTCAGCCTGAAGGCCATTGGTATCACCCTGTGGCGTCTATTGATCAGCAAACGCAATCTGCAAGAGTGGACCAGCTTCGACCAATCCAAACACCACCTGACCGTCACGCTGGCGAATTTTTATCGTAACCTGTGGATCAACCCGTTGGCAGGTGTTGCACTGTTGCTATTGGCCGCTTTTTCCAGCCCGGTAGCGCTGTTAGCCGCTATCCCGCTGGCCGCCTTGTGGATCATGTCGCCGTACCTGCTTTATTCGCTTAGCCTAGAGCCACAGCGCAGCAAAACCGCCATCGACGATCGCCAGCGCCGTTTCCTGCGCCAGAGCAGCCGCGAAACCTGGGAGTTTTTCGCCACCTTTGTCAACCAGCAGGAAAACTGGCTGCCGCCGGATAACTACCAGGAAATTCCAGAGCCGGTGGTGGCACATCGCACGTCACCCACCAATATCGGGCTGGCGCTGTTGGCCGACCTTACCGCCTATGACTTCGGCTATATCACCCTCAGTTCGGCCTTGCAGCGTATTACCCTGACGTTGAATACGCTCGATCGCATGGAGCATTATCGCGGTCACCTGTACAACTGGTACGACACGCGCACTCTGGAACCTCTGAATCCACGGTATGTTTCCAGCGTGGACAGCGGTAATTTCGCGGGCCATCTGCTAACCCTGAGCGCGGGCCTGCCAGGGTTAGCCATGCAGCCAGTTATCGAGCCAGCCCGTGTTCTGGCCGGATTAGAAGATACGTTGCTGATACTGGAGCAACACTGGGGTAACGCCGCACCGAAAGGATTAACCAAACTGCGCAAACACTGGGAACAGGCGCAGAACGCCCATCCGGCCGCACTTCAGGCTGAACTCAATGAAATGCGTAACCACTGTAATGGATTGCAGGAACCCGCTCTGCAACAGGGTGACGAAGTCAAACGCTGGGCCGGCAACCTGCACCAGCAGCTCAACGAACTGTGCGCCGAATGGGCATTATGGTTTGGCTGGCTGAGCGACAGCATGCCGGAGCTGGAACAAATCCCTGGTTTGCATTGGCTGGCCAACCCACCTAAACAACTGACGTTGTCGACAGAACAGCAAACGCAGTTGGATGCCGTACAGCAATTGGCAAGGGAACGCCTGGAACAGTTGGTTCAGCTGGCCCAACGCCTGACAGCAATGGCGCAAATGGACTTCAGCTTCCTGTATGACGAAGCCACCCATTTGCTGACCGTCGGTTTCAACTGCGATCAAAACCGTGCCGACAGTGGTAAATACGATCTGCTGGCCTCGGAAATCCGCCTGACCAACTATGTCGCCATTGCCACCAACCAAATTCCACAACGGAGCTGGTTTGCCTTAGGCAGGCTGTTTACGGTGATCGACAAGGAGCCAGCGCTGATGTCCTGGAGCGGCTCGATGTTTGAGTACCTGATGCCGCAACTGGTGATGCCTGCCTATCCCGATACGTTGCTGGTACAGATGTGCCGCTCTGCAGTGGAGCGGCAAATTGCCTGGGGCAAAGAGCGCGGTGTACCGTGGGGGATTTCCGAGTCCGGTTACTTCGGCTTTGACGCTTTGCAAAACTACCAGTATCACGCCTTTGGTGTGCCGGGGTTAGGGCTGCGGCGTGGACTGGGTGACGACATGGTGATCGCCCCTTACGCCACCATGATGGCGCTGATTGTCGATCCGGACAGTGCCTGTAGCAACCTGGTGGAACTGGAAAAAAACGGTGCCAAGGGCCGTTATGGCTTCTATGAAGCGCTGGACTACACCACTTCACGCCTCAGCCGGGGGCAGTTGTATGTCATTGTTCGCTCCTATATGGCTCACCACCAGGGTATGAGTTTCCTGGCGCTGTCACACCTGTTGCTGGATGCGCCAATGGTGAAACGCTTTGCCAGTTACCCCGCCTTCCAGTCAACCCGTTTGCTGTTGCAGGAACGGGTGCCTGATGCGGTTGAGCTGTACAGCACCCGCCGCCACTTCGAAACCCATGAAGGCGCGATTAAACCGGCTAGCTTCGCCGCACGTGAATTCACCCGTGTGGATACACCGATCCCGGAAGTTCAGTTGCTGTCGAATGCCAACTACCACCTGATGATCACCCAAACCGGCGGTAGCTACAGCCGCTGGCAGAATCTGGCGCTGACCCGCTGGCGTGAGGATGCCACCTGCGATAACTGGGGGGCGTTCTGCTACCTGCGCGATCCGCAAACCGGCGAGGTGTGGAGCAATACCTGGCACCCTACCGGCGAAACCGAGAAAGGCGGCTATCGCGCGGTCTTCAACGATGCCGGGGCGGAATTCCAACGCAAGCAGGGGCTACTGTCGGTGAAAACCCAGGTGGTGATCTCCCCTGAGGACGACATCGAACTGCGGCGCTTAACCTTGGTGAACCGGGGCAAACAGCCGCGGACCATTGAGATCACCAGCTATGCCGAAGTGGTGCTGGCCCCGGCCAGCAACGATTTGGCGCACCCGGCGTTCAGCAATCTGTTTGTCCAAACCGAACTGTTGCCGGAACAGGATGCCATTCTGTGCCATCGCCGTCCGCGTGAGCCGAAAGAGAAATCGCCGTGGTTGCTGCATATGATGTCGGTCCAGGGTGCCAGCAGTAAAACCTCCTTTGAAACCGACCGGGCCAAGTTTATCGGCCGTGGCCGCACGGCAGCCAACCCGCAGGCGCTATATCAGAATCAACCCCTGACCAATAGCGCCGGGCCGGTGATCGATCCGATCATCGCCATCCGTCAGCGGATCCGGCTGGAACCCAACGTGCCGCTGACTCTGGATATCTTCTACGGCGTGTGTGAAGACCGCGCCACCAGCCTGGCGATGTTGGAGAAGTATCGCGACCGCCATATGGCCGACCGTATTTTCGAACTCGCCTGGTCGCACAGCCAGGTGGTGTTGCGCCAGTTGAACGCTAACGAAGAAGACGCCAATCTGTTTAATCGTCTGGCCAGCGCGGTGGTGTTCCCGGCACAGGAAATGCGTGCCGCCAGCAATGAAATCATCAATAACCGCCGCGGGCAGTCAGGCCTGTGGGGCTATTCGATTTCCGGCGATCTGCCGATCGTGCTGCTGTCCGTCACCGACAGTGAGAATATCGGGCTGGTGCAACAGCTCATTCAGGCGCACAACTACTGGCGGTTGAAAGGATTGCTGGTCGACCTGGTGATCCTCAATGAGGATTCCGGTGGTTACCGGCAAGATCTGCAAAATCGGATCATGGGGCTGATCGCCGCCGGGATGGAGTCTTCCCTGACGGACAAACCCGGAGGGATCTTCGTCCGTTCCAGTGAACATATGTCACCGGAAGATCACACCTTGCTGCTGAGCGTAGCGCGGATCTATCTGGATGACCGCCGCGGTGGCCTGACGGAGCAACTCAACCAACGGTTGCAATTGCCGCAAACGCTGCAACAGCCATTAGGGCCGCCGACCGCCTCCTCCAAACTGGCTACCATGGCCAATCTGCCGCGTAATTTGCATTCGCCACAGTTGCCAATCATCGACAAGCTCCAGTTCTACAACGGATTTGGCGGGTTCTCTGAGGATGGCAGCGAATATGTGATCGCCATGAACGAAAGCAAGGTAACGCCAGCGCCGTGGTCAAACGTTATCGCCAACCCGATGTTCGGTTCGGTGATCTCTGAAAGTGGCCAAGCCTACACCTGGTATGAGAATGCGCATGAATACCGCCTGACGCCTTGGGATAACGATCCGGTCAGCGATCGCAGCGGCGAGGCTTTCTATCTGCGCGATGAAGAGAGTGGTCACGTCTGGTCACCAACGCCGCTGCCCGCCCGTGGGCGTGGTCATTACCTGACGCGTCACGGCTTTGGTTACAGCGTGTTTGAACACCGGGAAGGCGGTATCGACAGCCAGTTGACGATGCTGGTTGCCAAAGACGCTCCGGTGAAACTGTTCCTGCTGACGCTCACCAACACTTCTGGTCGGACGCGGAAGCTCTCGACCACCGGCTATGCCGAGCTAATCCTCGGTGATTTGCGCCAGAAATCGGCGATGCACGTGGTCACCCGCGTAGCCACACCACCTGGTGGCTGTGGCATCCTCGCCACCAACCATTACACCAGCAGCGGATCGCCACGTACCGCGTTCTTCGGCGTTACCGGCGTCCATTGCTCAGTCACTGGCGATCGGCGGGAATTCATTGGCCGTAACGGTTCGTTGGCCGCTCCTGCCGTACTTAAGCTGCGGCGGTTATCCGGCAAGACCGGTGCCGGGTTGGATCCTTGTGGCGCAGTTCAATCGGCCATCAGCATGATCGATGGCGATCAACGCAGCTTTGTGTTTGCGCTTGGTCTGGGACAAGATGCCGACGAAGCCGAATCTCTGCTGCGTCAGTATCTCAGCGAAGAGGCATTGCAACACGAATTGCAGCAGGTCGCTGCCCATTGGGACAAGATCCTCAACAAGGTGCAGATCGGTACGCCTCATCCAGCGGTTAACTTGCTGGCTAACGGCTGGTTGCTGTATCAAACCCTCTCCTGCCGCATTCACGCACGCAGCGGTTATTACCAGTCCGGCGGCGCATTTGGCTTCCGCGATCAGCTCCAGGATACCCTGGCCCTGACGCATGCCTTGCCTGAACGGATGCGTGAGCAGATCCTGCTGTGTGCTTCGCGCCAGTTTGTTGAGGGCGACGTTCAGCACTGGTGGCATCCTCCGCAGGGCAACGGGGTGCGCACCCGCTGCTCCGATGATTACCTGTGGTTGCCGCTGGCCATTTGCCACTACCTCGACTCGACCGAAGACTCGTCGATCCTCGACGAACAGGTGGGTTATCTGGAGGCCCGTATACTGGCACCGGGTGAAGAGTCTTCTTATGAACAGCCTGGTGTCAGCTCGAAACAAGAAAGCCTGTATCTGCACGGGGCCAGGGCGCTGAAGCATGGCCTGACCTTTGGCGAGCATGGTTTGCCGCTAATGGGTGCCGGTGACTGGAACGACGGCATGAACATGGTGGGATTGGAAGGCCGAGGTGAGAGCGTTTGGCTGGGCTTCTTCCTGTTCTATATTCTGCAACGTTACGGCAAACTGGCCACCCACCGCGGCGATCTGGAGCTGGCAGAACTGTGCCGCGAGGAAGCAGAAAAACTGCGCGCCAACCTGCACAACAACGCCTGGGATGGCGAATGGTATCGCCGTGGTTACTTCGATAGTGGAGAACCGCTGGGTTCACACCAAGCGGCAGAATGTCGCATTGATGCCATCGCCCAGAGTTGGTCGATCCTTTCCGGTGCGGGTGACAAAGATCGCAGCGCACAAGCAATGCAATCTCTGGATAAGCACCTGGTGGACGACCAGGCCGGCATCATCAAACTGCTGACCCCACCTTTTGACGGCAACGGCCCGAATCCTGGCTACATCCGGGGTTATCTGCCCGGCGTGCGAGAAAATGGCGGTCAATACACTCACGGGGCGGTATGGGCAGTGATGGCGTTTGCCGAGATGGGCAATATCGAGCGCGCCTGGGAACTGATGGCGCTGATCAACCCCATCAACCACAGCCTGGATAGCACCGCGGCGGAGCGCTACAAGGTCGAACCTTATGTCGCCACGGCGGATATTTACGCGGTCGCCCCGCACGTTGGGCGCGGAGGATGGAGCTGGTATACCGGCTCGGCGGGCTGGATGTATCGGTTGATCGTCGAGTCGCTGCTGGGGCTAAAACGCCACGGCAATACGCTTTCCATCCATACCCGCTTACCGGCAGATTGGCCACCGGTCACCCTAACCTACCGTGAAGGGGAGAGTGAATATCACTTCACCCTACGCCAAGGGGAAGGAGAAACGCAGGTGATGATTGATGGTGTGTTGCAGCAGGAAGCGGTGATTACCTTGGCTGATGAGGCTAAAACCTACCTGGTGGAGGTAATTCTGGGAAAGCAATAAGGTACGCAGTAGCTAAATAGCTATGTTTAATAGCGCTACACCCGAAGCTTGAGACAGGAGGGAGTCATTGCAGGTTAGCCGACCATTGAGCGCATGGATGCGCGATTGCGAGCCCCCAGGGACGGGTTTACGGCGTGTCGGCGTTCTGCATGACTCCTTCCTGTGACACTATTCGGCAGCTATCGCGCTCATTGGTGTTACTTGCGGGCCAGCAATAGCCCAAGCACCAAACCTACCGTGGCACCAATGCCAACGCTATGCCAAGGCTTGTCACGGACATAGTCATCGGCACGACATGCCACCTCTTTCGCCCGCACGTAATAACATTCGGAGCTATTTGCCAGACGCGACTTGATGTCTTTTAGCGCCCGTTCGGCATGGGCTTTGATATCCGTATAAGCCTGATCGGCTCGATCGCCAGAGTAATCCAACACGTCTTGCAGTGTGTCACTCAGCATTCTCAGATCGTCGTCCAGCGTCGTTTGGTTCTCGTTTCGATTTATCGCCATCTTTAAGCTCTCCGTTATTAACAAATTCAACGTTGCTTAACCATCAATAATCATTGGTCGTAGTCCCATGGTAGGACACGACCTGGATACACGCCATCGGAATGTTGATTAAAAAAGAGGCGAGGCAAGATATTGACGCCCTTTCAGGCGTCGGTGGAGGCTTGTTCGGCCAGCGCTACAGAGGGCGATTTACGGCGTGCGGCCAGCCACAAGCCACTGTTTTTCATGGCGTAGCCAAACAATAGCCCGACCAGCAGTGAGGCGGTGATCAATGGCCAGTTGCCATCACCGGCGAAGGTGGCGCAGGCACCGATAAAAGTCCCGGGAACAAAACCTAACCATTGTTGTTTGGCCTGAATGCACATCAGGAAGGCGACGATGCCAGTCAGCAGGTAGCCCAGAATGCTCCAGGCAGGTTCCAACGCGCTGCCGTGAATGATGACCATCGCCCAGAACACGCCGCTCAAGCAGGTCAGCGTGCTGATCGCCAAGCCCTTGAGGCCACCTTGCGGGCAGGCAAAATAGGCCGTGCAGCCAAGAAAGCCCGCCCAACTGATTAGCCCAAGGCTGATGGCAACCCAGCCCCATACGCCGGAGAGAATACCGGTAGTTACCGCAATGGCAAAAATGACGTTCATAATCCTGATCCGCTAAAAATAATCCACACAGTTTACGCGAAATCAGTCAATGCGATGTGATAAAAATCACATCAATAGTGCAAATTGATGCATTGTAATCATTAAAATGAGATATTAATCACAAAAATAGGGCGTTTTTTCATCATCCTACGCGAAAAAACCGCTAGCCACATGATTGAATAAAGGCGGTGATCACAAGAGCGACCACCAGCCAAATAGCCAGGTTCAGCGCGGGAAGCCCACTCGCGTAACCCATAACCCCAACACCACGCAGACGATGACAGTCACCAGGAATAATAGGTTTACCGCCAGATGCAGACTGGCATGGTCGATGATACTGCCAAGTAGAATGGGCACCCAGTTGGCAACATAAGCAATCACATAGAACAGCGAGATCAGGCGTGCATGGCTGGCTTGGGGTGAAATCAGGTTAACCAGCGTCGCACTGCCGACAAAGATGGCTCCGTAAGCATAACCGGCAATGACCATCCCCGCAGCGGCCAGCCCCAGTGAATGGATCTGAATGGCTTCGGCAAAGACCACCACCGCTAACGCCTGTGCCAGGCAGCCAAACATCAGCGAATGGCGTGCATTGATTTGACGACTCAGGATCTGGCTGGCCCCGGCAATCAGCAGGTAGACCGCAATCACATAGCCGAAACTGCTGCGGTTTTGCATACCCAGCAGCGTTTCCGCCACGTTGGGGCCGATCGCCAGGATGCTGGCAGCCAGCGCCCAACAGACAAACAGCGCGCCGGCACACACGAAAAACCGGCTCCCGGTCGCGCGCAGGCCCGCAGCCAAGGTATTTTCCCCTGCCCCAGTATCCTCAACCAAACGGACGCCAGCTTTGACCACCACGCGCGCAGGCCAGCTCAGCATAATCCCCAAAGCGGCAATCGTTGCCACCGCCATGATGATCACAAACGGCAGCGAGGTGGTATGAAAACCGGTCTGCAACGCTATACCACTAAAAATCGGCCCCAATGCCAACCCGGCAGTAAAGGACAAGGTAGCAATTAGCGCCGCCTGCTTGCCACCGTCCGCAGGACCAAAACGAACCAACGCAATATTTGCCGCTCCGGTCAACGCCCCCGTGCCTACACCGGCCAGCAAGCGAGCCATCAACATCAGGGAAAATGAATCAGCCAGGGCAAAAAGCAATGCTCCCAACAACACCACCAGCAGCGCCGGGACGATCATGCTGCGTAAATCTTTTACCTTGCCAGCCAGGTTGCCCACGGCGAACAGGGAAATCAGTACGCCAGCGGCATAAGCCCCATAGATCAGGGTCAGGCTGACCGAGGTCAGTGCCAGTTGCTGTTGGTACAAGGGATAAAGCGGCGTTGGTGCACTGCTGTTGAGCAGTGCCGACATCAATGCCAGCGCTAGAAACAGTACAATGGCTCCAGGCGAGGAGGCCGTGTTGGCTCGCGCGGTTTTATCAACGGCTACACCGTCGGACATGATTTTCTCCCTAAATACGCAGGCAAATCACCTCACCCGCAAAATATCAGGCGCTCATCATAGCGTTCAGAGCAGACCGCCAAAACCACCAACAATGCAGCACTATGATGCATTGTTGCAGGTGGCCAGAGCGGTAAAATCACACCGAAGCCGTGGCTATCTTTTTAGCGGGTGCACGGCGCAAAATGGCCAACGCTCCGGAAAGGATGATCAGCACCATCCCCGCCGCGGCGATAAACGACAGGGTCTGGGCAAAAATCAGGTAGCCGAGCAGCGTGGAGAAAATGATCGTGCTGTAGGAAAGAATGCCGACGGTGACCGCATTGCCACCGCCATAGGCGCGGGTCATGGTGATCTGCCCCAGGCTGCCGAATACGCCGATAGCGCAGACATACAGCAGGCTGGTGGCATCCAACGCCGCGAATCCGACAATCGAACTCATCACCACGCCGAACAAGGTACCAACCAGAGAGAAGTAGAACACCACACGCAGTTCAGGCTCCCCGGTACGCACCAGTTTGCCGACGTTGAAATAGGCCAGTGCCGTCAGCAATCCTGACAGCAAGCCAATCAAGGTGGCGGTATATTCCCCGTTCGGTACATCTGGACGCAACAAGATCAGGATGCCCACAAAGCCCAGCAGCACCGAGAACAGCAACCTGCCGGTCAGTTGGCCTCTTGCCGTGACGAAGGTGATCACCGATTGGAAAATCGGATTGGTATAGCCCAGCGTGGTTGCGGTAGCGATAGGCAGATGGATCAGCGCATAGAAGCCGCAATACATGGCCGCATTGCCAATCGCGGCGCGCTTCATGTGCAAGCCAAGATGGCGGGTACGAAAACCGATATTTTTGATTTTTATCAGCGCCGCCACGATGGCCACGTTGATCAATGAACGGTAAAAAATAATATCGAAGAAACCGACCTTGGCCGAAGCCAGTTTGATGCAGGCCCCCATCAGCGCGAAGAACACGCTGGCAGCGACCATCCATAAAGCAACCATGATTTCCCCAGAATGCAGCCCTGCCGGGCTGCAGATAATCTCTTACGCGGCGGTTTTCACCGTCGGAAATGTGTTAGCGGCACCGCCCAAGAATACCAGCATTCTTGCGCAAAATGGATTGCCTGCTACAAATAAGCTTGCTCCATAACGTCCCGCAGATGCATTTACTTATCGCTTACCAGATAATAACTCTCTCTGCCGCCGCTGGCGGCCAAAATAGATCGGATGCCACCAAGGACACTGCACAATGAATTGGGATGATGCACGCTTCTTTCTGGCGGTGGCACGCTGCGGTACGTTACGCAAGGCTGCCCATGAACTTCACGTCGATCAAGCTACCGTGGGGCGGCGGATCAGCGCTTTCGAACAGGCGTTGGGTTCAAAACTGTTTATCCGCACGCCAAAATCCTTCTCGCTCAGCCCGCTGGGTGAAGCCATGCTGGCAGAAGTGCTGGCAATGGAAAATGCGGTTCAGGCTATCGCTCGTAAAGCCAGCAGCGGCGATCAAAGCCTGACGGGTGAAGTACGCATCGCTACCACCGATACCTTGGCCGAGGCCTTTGTGATACCGGCACTGAAACGGCTGCGCGAGAAATACCCGCATATCACCATCACGCTACTGACGGCGCTCAATATCTCCGACATCTCCTATCGCGGGGCCGATCTGGCTATTCGTGGTGCTCGCCCTGAATCTGATGAGCTGGTCATCAAACGTCTGGCAACTATTGAGATGGGGTTATATGCCACGCAGGGCTACCTGGATCAACACGGAACGCCGAGTAAAGGCGACCATCTGCGCGGCCACGATTTGCTGATGTTCCCGCGCGAGCTAGTACCACGCCACTGGGACAACTTCGGTGGAGAGCTGTTGAACGAGCCAAACGTAGTGCTGCAATGCAACTCACAGCTGTTACTGCGTTCGGCAACGCGCAACGGGTTGGGCATCGGCCTGCTTTCTTGCTTCCTGGCCGATAGCGATCCCGATCTGGTGCGTATCCTCCCAGAGAATCAGGACTGGGTCGATATCTGGCTGGTGTTACATCCGGATCTGCAACACACGGCAAGAATACGCGCGGTGGTGCAAGAGCTGGAAATCTCGTTTAACGGCGGCGTACTCTAGTCCACAAAAAAACAAGGGCCGCCATTTGGCGACCCTTGTTGTCTAGCTCGAGATCAATCAGAACATCGGCTGTGCCATCTGCACCAGCGTAATCAGCGGCTGCGGGTAGATACCCAGCAACAGCACCAACGCGGCAGAGATCAGCACCACCACACCACCGGCGGTCAACGCCCAGTTGTTTGGCGTATCGCGAACCAGCGTTTCCGGCGCGCTGAGGAACAGGCTGACGGTCACACGCAGGTAGTAGTACAAACCGATCGCACTACCCAGCACCACGGCACCGGTCAACCACCACAGGTGAGCACTAACGCCCATCGCAATCACGAAGAACTTACCGATAAAGCCCAGCGTCATCGGGATACCGGCCAGGGAAAGCATCATCACTGTCATAACCGCTGACAGGATTGGCTTGTGCCAGAACAGGCCGCGATAGGAGAACAGCGAGTCCGCGTCCGGGCCACGGTACGGGCTGGACATCAGGCTAACCACACCGAAGGCACCCAGGCTGCTGAACAGGTAACCGGCCAGATACACCCCGGCGGTTTCCAGCGACAGCTGGTGGGTTTGCACCGCAACCAGCGCTACCAGCAGATAACCCAGGTGAGCGATCGAGGAGTAACCCAGCAGTCGCTTGATGTTGGTCTGGCTGATCGCCATCAGGTTACCGAACAGGATCGAGCAGACGGCGATGATCGACAACACCATCCGCAGCGCTTCGTTGTCGGCAGCCGGTGCGTACAGGAACAGACGCATCACGACGGCGAAGATCGCAATCTTGCTGGCGGTAGCCAGGAAGGTTGAGACCGGCGCTGGCGCCCCTTGATACACATCCGGCGTCCACAGCTGGAAAGGTACCAGGGAGAGTTTGAAGCCCAGACCGACGATCATCATGCCCATGCCTGCCAGGATCAGCGGCTGATGCATCATGTTCTCCTGCATGCTTTTGCCCAGGCCTGCCAGTGACAGGTCACCGGATTCGGCATACAGCAGTGCCATACCGAACAGCAGGAAGCTGGAGGCCGCCGCAGACAGCACCATGTACTTGATGGCCGCTTCCAGCGAACGCTTCTGGCGATAGGCATACCCTATCAGACCAAACAGCGGCAGCGAGATCAGCTCAATCCCCAGGAACAGTGAAGCCAGGTGGTTGGCGCTCGCCAGCAGAATGCCACCCATGGTAGCAATCAGCACCAGCAGGTAGAACTCTTCGCGGTTATCCGGGTAACCCACCAGCCATGGATAGGCAAAGGTGCAGGTTGCCAGACTCGCCAGCACCACCAGCCCGGTGTAGAACATCGAGTAACCGTCAACCCGCACCAGCGGGGTGACGTCCATTGGGCCTACCTGGCCAACAAAGTAGAGTGAAAGCAGCGCCAGGTTAAGACCGATCACTGTCAGGGTGGCGTTGATAAAGTGGTCGCGTCGCCACGCAATGCACAGCATCACAACCACCACCGTCAATCCGACGATCAACAGCGGTAACAGTGCGATCAGTTGTTGAGGAGTTATTGTCATGGCGAATTACGGCCTTGTTGTTGAAATTGCTGAAACTGACGGACCAAACCAGTGTTGCACGTTGCTCATCGCCGCACTTGAGGTATCGAGGATTGGCTGAGGATAGACACCCAGCAGCACCAGCAGTACCACCAACAGCAGAATGATAAACAGTTCACGTGCGGTCATGCCCGGCAACGGTTGATCAGATTTCGGGGTGCCGTAGTAGGCACGCTGCATCATGATCAACGAGTAAACCGAAGCAAACACCAGACCGAAGGTAGAAATCACGGTGATCACTGGTACAACCTGGAAGCTGCCGAACAGGATCATGAATTCACCGACGAAGTTACCGGTACCCGGCATCCCCAGAGTTGCCACCGCGAAGAACAGTGACAGCGCAGGAAGGTACTTGATACGTCCCCACAGGCCGCCCATCTGACGCATATCGCGAGTGTGCAGACGTTCGTACAGCTGGCCACAGATGATGAACATACCAGCGGCAGACAAACCGTGGGCGATCATCTGGATAACCGCACCCTGGTAAGCCAGCTGGCTACCGGTGTAGATGGCGATCAGTACGAAGCCCATATGGGAAACGGAGGTGTAGGCAATCAGACGTTTGATATCGGTCTGTGCGAACGCCATCCAGGCACCGTAGAAGATACCAATCACACCCAGCCACATGGCGATTGGGGCAAACTCGGCGGACGCGTTCGGGAACAGCGGCAGGCTGAAACGCAGCAGGCCGTAGGCCGCCGTCTTCAGCAAGATCCCCGCCAGGTCGACAGAACCCGCCGTTGGTGCCTGGCTATGCGCATCCGGCAACCAGCCGTGCAATGGCACCACCGGCATTTTCACCGCGAACGCGATGAAGAAGCCCAGCATCAACAGGTATTCAACGTTGTGCGACATTGGGGTTTTCAGCAGATCTTCGTAGTTGAAGGTCCACACGCCGGTCGCATTGTAGTGCACGAATACCAGGCCCAGGATCGCAATCAGCATCACCAGACCGCTGGCCTGGGTATAGATGAAGAACTTGGTTGCTGCGGTGATACGGGTTTTACCATCCGATGCTTTATGACCCCACAAGGCGATCAGGAAGTACATCGGCACCAGCATCATTTCCCAGAAGAAGAAGAACAGGAACAGGTCGATGGCCAGGAACACGCCAATCACGCCGCCCAGGATCCACAACAGGTTCAGGTGGAAGAAGCCCTGATACTTCTGGATTTCACGCCAGGAACAGAGGATCGCCAGCACGCCCAGGAAACCGGTCAGCACCACCATCAGCAGTGACAGGCCGTCCAGCGCCAGGTGAATGCTGATGCCAAAGCGTGGGATCCACGGCAACATAAACTCAGACTGCCACTGCGGCATGCCCTGCGGTTTTATCAACGAATAGCCCCCCTGCAACCACAGTTGCAGAGAAAGCGCCAACGTCAGCCCCATTGCGATCAACGCTATCCAGCGCGGCGCCTTAGTACCGAAACGCTCGCACTGCCAGCACAGCAGACCGCCGATAAAGGGGATAAGAATTAGCCAAGGTAATAGCATGGCGTTTTGTGTCCCTTATATGAATAATCTAAAAAACTTGTATCGGGCCCTTGTTCGACAAGGGCCGAACCCAAAATGCGTCTGTTTAAATTATTCAGTTAAACCAAAATCAACAGAGCCAGTACCAGCACTGCACCCACACCCATAGACGCGATATACCAGCGGATCTGACCGTTCTCACTCACCGTCAGGCCACGGTTCCCCCAGCGGGAGAACAGCGCAGGCAGGTTCATCAGTGAGTTCAGCGGATCGCTTTGCAGCAGCTTGGCGATGCCCAGGTATGGCTTGACGAACACTTTGTCATACAGCCAGTCGAAGCCCCAGGCATGGAACCACCAGGTCGAGAAGAAACGACCCGGAGCGCTGTTCGCGATGCTGTTGACCAGGCGACGTTGGCCCAGCCACAGCGCAGCTGCCAGCAGGATCCCGACGATAGCGACCACGCCAGAGGCGATCTCCAATGTCAGAACGCTGCCGTGTGCCAGTTCGGTGGTTTCCGGCAGTACACCCTGCAACGGCGGCACTATCATCGCGCCGACGAAGGTGGACAGCACCATCAGAACCAACAGTGGCAGGTGGTGAGTAATACCTTTGCCCGCATGCGCTTTGATTTTCTCTTCGCCGTGGAACACGATGAAGATCATGCGGAAGGTATACAGTGAGGTCATGAATGCACCAATCAGACCGGCAATCATCAGGTTGACGTGGCCGTTCGCCATGGCGCCCGCCAGGATTTCATCCTTACTGAAGAAGCCAGCGGTGACGATAGGCAGAGCAGACAGCGCCGCGCCCCCCACCAGGAAGCACACATACACCAGCGGAATGCTCTTGCGCAGGCCACCCATCTTGAAGATGTTCTGCTCATGATGACAGGCCAGGATGACTGAACCGGAGGACAGGAACAGCAGCGCCTTGAAGAACGCGTGAGTCATCAGGTGGAAGATAGCCGCATCCCATGCCTGCACGCCCAGCGCCAGGAACATGTAGCCAATCTGGCTCATGGTGGAATAGGCAAGTACACGTTTGATGTCGGTCTGCACCAGCGCGGCAAAGCCCGCCAGCAGCAGCGTAACGCCACCAATGATACCGACCAGATTCAGCACTTCCGGCGTCATCAGGAACAGGCCATGCATACGGGCAATCAGGTAGACACCTGCGGTAACCATGGTTGCCGCGTGGATCAATGCAGATACCGGGGTTGGCCCCGCCATCGCATCTGCCAGCCAGGTTTGCAACGGCAGCTGAGCCGATTTACCTACTGCGCCACCCAGTAACATCAGGGTTGCCCAGGTCAATGCCGTATCGCCAACCGCCAGTTTCTGCGGTGCCAGCACCATCAGCTCACGGATGTTCAGCGTACCCAGCTCGTGGTACAGGATGAACAGCGCAATGGCCAGGAACACGTCGCCCACGCGGGTAACGATGAAGGCTTTCATTGCCGCCGCGCCGTTGGCCGGATCTTTGTAGTAGAAACCGATCAACAGATAGCTGCACAGGCCCACGCCTTCCCAACCCAGGTACATCAGCAGCAGGTTGTCTGCCAGTACCAATACCACCATGCTGGCAATAAACAGGTTGGTGTAAGCGAAGAAGCGGGAGTAGCCCTCTTCCCCACGCATGTACCAGGAAGCATACATGTGGATCAGGAAGCCAACGCCGGTGACTACCGACAGCATGGTCAGGGACAGGCCGTCCAGCACCAGGGTAACGCCGACGTTAAAGTCGCCAACGCTCATCCAGTTCCACAGGCTTTGCTCATACAGCTGCACGCCAGCGGCCTTTTGGCCCAGGAAATCAATCGCCACATACACCGTGACCAGTGCCGCCAGGCCAATCGACCCTACGCCAACGGTCGCCGCGGTGTTTTCAGACCAGCGACCACGGGAAAATGCCAACAGCAGGAACCCGATCAGCGGTAGCAGAATAGTTAAATATAATAGGTTCATCCGCGCATCTCACTGACAGTGTCAATATCCAGGGTATGCCGACGACGGTAGAGCTGTAGCAGCAACGCCAGGCCGATACTGGCCTCGGCTGCCGCCAGGCTGATGGCCAGGATGTACATCACCTGCCCGTCGGTTTGGCCCCAATAGCTACCCGCCACGATAAACGCCAACGCCGCAGCGTTGATCATCACTTCCAGACTGATCAGCATAAACAGCAGGTTACGGCGTAACATCAAGCCAGTCAGCCCCAGGACGAACAGGATCGCCGCCAGGATCAGCCCATGTTGAAGAGGGATCATGCTTGGTCCTCCGATTTTCTTTTCGCCATTTCGCTGCTTGCCGGGGTATTGCTGAACACTTCACCCGGTTTGTGCTCACGACCAATGTGGAAGGCAACGACCAGGCCCGCCAACAGCAGCATTGAAGCCAGCTCAACCGCCAGCACGTAAGGACCAAACAGGCTGATCCCAACCGCTTTAGCATCCACCATTTCACCGGTGATGCCCTGATCGGACACGCTGCGGATCGCCACAATCAGCACCACCAGCAAGATCAGTGACAGCAGACCAGGGCCAATCCAGACGGCAGGCTTCAGCCAGTCGCGCTCTTGCTGCTGCACCGCGTTGCCGAGGTTGAGCATCATGACCACGAACACGAACAGCACCATAATGGCACCGGCGTAGACGATGATTTCCAGAGCACCCGCAAAATAGGCACCCAGTGAGAAAAAGACTGCCGAGATCGCCAGTAAAGAGACGATCAGATACAGCAGCGCATGCACAGGATTGGTATGCGAAATGACGCGAATGGTCGCGATAATCGCAATGAACCCTGCCAGATAAAAGGCAATTTCCATGCTTGCTGGCTCCTTAAGGCAACAGACCTTTGACGTCGATCGGTTTGGCTTCGTTTTCGGCTTCGCCTTTGGCTTTGCCGTCAATCGCCATACCGGCCATCCGGTAGAAGTTATATTCCGGATATTTACCCGGCCCCGAGATCAACAGATCTTCTTTTTCGTACACCAGATCCTGGCGCTTGAACTCACCCATTTCGAAATCCGGCGTCAGCTGGATCGCGGTAGTTGGGCAAGCTTCTTCGCACAGACCGCAGAAAATGCAGCGTGAGAAGTTGATGCGGAAAAATTCCGGATACCAGCGGCCATCCTTCTGCTCTGCTTTTTGCAGGGAGATACAGCCAACCGGGCAGGCAACCGCACACAGGTTACAGGCTACGCAGCGCTCTTCACCGTCCGGATCGCGCGTCAGCACGATGCGGCCACGGTAGCGCGGCGGCAGGTAAACCGGTTCTTCCGGATACATCTGGGTTTCGCGTTTGGCGAAGGCGTGCAGGCCAATCATCCAAAGGCTGCGCACCTGGGTGCCGAAACCAACCACTAACTCTTTCAATGTCATGGTTTATTCACCCCTTATTGAGCGTTGTACAAAATGACCGCGGCGGTTGCCAGCAGGTTCAGCAGCGTCAACGGCAGGCAAATTTTCCAGCCGAAAGACATCACCTGGTCATAACGCGGACGCGGCAACGAAGCACGGATCAGAATGAACATCACCATGAAGAAGGCCGTTTTCAGTGCGAACCAGATGAATGGCGGCAGGAATGGACCCTGCCAACCGCCGAAGAACAACGTCACAATCAGGGCGGACACGGTCACGATACCGATGTATTCCCCCACGAAGAACAGACCGAATTTCATACCGGAATATTCAATGTGGTAACCGTCGGCCAGTTCCTGCTCGGCTTCCGGCTGGTCAAATGGGTGGCGGTGACATACCGCCACACCGGCAATCGCAAAGGTAATGAAACCAAAGAATTGCGGAATGACGTTCCAGATGTGTGCCTGTGATTCAACAATCGCCTGCATGTTGAACGAGTCGGCTTGCGCCACCACGCCCAGCACGGACAGGCCGAGGAACACTTCGTAGCTCAGGGTTTGTGCCGAAGCACGCATCGCCCCTAACAGCGAGTATTTGTTGTTACTGGACCAGCCGGCGAACAGCACGGCATACACCGCCAGGCCAGCCATCATCAGGAAGAACAGAATACCGATGTTGAGATCGGCCACCGACCAGGTCGGGCTGACCGGCACGATGGCAAAGGCCAACAGCAGCGAGGTAAAGGCAATCACCGGGGCCAGCGTAAAGATCATGCGGTCGGCGAAGGTCGGAACCCAGTCTTCTTTGAAGAACATTTTGATCATGTCGGCGACCAGCTGCAGCGAACCGCCCCAGCCGACACGGTTTGGCCCGTAACGGTTCTGGAACAGGCCCAGCAGACGGCGTTCGCCGAAGCTCATAAACGCCCCGCAGGTGACCACGACCAACAGGATCACCACCGCTTTCAACACGGCGATCAGGATGTCGATCACCTCAGGTGTCAACCAGCTCATAGTGCCGCCTCCCGCAGATTTTCAACCTTCGCACCCACCAGTACCGGCGGGATCCCTGGCAAGCCGAGCGGCAAACCAACCTGGCCTTGGCTCAGGGTTTCACTCAGGCGTACCGGCAAACGCAGCGTTTGACCTGCACAGCTGAACTCGACCCAGGCACCGGCATTGACACCAAGCTGTGCGGCATCGGCAACGTTGATCATCACGTAGGCCTGAGGCATACGCTGCTGGATCACTTCGGAGCGCTGTGACATTTCGTCACTGCCAAACAGGTGGTAATACGGCGCAACACGCCAGCCTTCGGCTTTGAACGCCGTAGGGATAGCGGTGAAGTAACCGAGGTTGCCCTCCCCTGCTTCGATCAGGCGGATACCCGGATCGCCATGGCGCAGTTTGCCACCCACTTCGGCCTGGAACTTGTTCCATGCCTGCGGTGAGTTCCAACCTGGTGCCCAGGCAAATGGGATCTGCTGACGGTCAGCCAGCGGGCTGTTGTTCCCTTCCATCGAGAAGGCGAACATGGTGTCTTTATCCTGCGGCTGACGCGGTTCATGCACGCTGATATCGGCACGCATCGCGGTGCGGCCACTGTAGCGGTGCGGTGAACGGGCCAGTTTCTGACCACGGATGCGGAAGGTCGCATCTGGGGCAGCTTCGACAATACCTTGCAACTGCGGCAATGCGCTCACGCAGGCGGCAATCACGTCATCGAGCTGGGTCCAGTCAACCTGGCGGCTGGTGTAGGTGGAATGCAGCGAGTGCATCCAACGCCAGCTTTCCAACATCACGCTGTAGATATTTTTCTTGGCATCATCGTAATAAGCCGGGTCGTAGACCTGGAAGAAGCGCTGTGCGCGGCCTTCCTGGCTGACCAAGGTCCCATCGCTCTCTGCAAAACTGGCCGCAGACAGGATCAGGTTGGCTTTGTCCATGATGGCGGTGCGCTGGTGATCGGCAACGATCAGGTTACTGATCTTGGCCAATGCGGCATCCACTTTGGCCGCAGGGGCGTGACGATAGAGATCGTTTTCCATCACGATGGCGGTATCAGCGGCACCACTTTCCAACTGCACCAGTGCCTCGTCCAGCGAGCCACCACCAATCATCGCCAAGCCCATGCTGTTGGCAGCGGCGGCAACGAAGGTGATGCCGACATTGGCACCGCGACCTTTCAACGCCTTGGCAATGTTGGCCGCAGCTTCAATGATCGCTGTGCTACCCGCATTGCTGCCGGTGATGATCAAGGGTTTCTGCGCACCGGCCAGGGCCTGCACGATCACATCGATTTTCTTGTTCAGATCTTCGGCCAGATCGGTCACCGCCGGCGCGGACTCATCCAGCGCGTGGGCAATGGCGAAGCCTAAACGGGCTTGCTCATCCACCGGCGCACGGTAGTTCCAGGCGGCGATGTCGTCCAGACGGGTGTTATCAACGTTAGTGACGAACAGCGGGTGTTTGGCGTGCTGGCCGATCGTTTGCACCGCCGCGATCTGCCAATCGGCGACGCGATGTGCCGCAGCCATCGCGCGGGCTTTCCCTTTCACCGCCTGACGTACCGACAGCGCGATACGAGCGCCGGTCTGGGTCAAATCTTCACCCAGTACCAACACCGCGTCGTAGCTTTCGATTTCACGCAGGTTAGGCGTATAAACGCCGCTGTTTTTCAACACGTTGAGCATCAGGTCCAGGCGCTGTTGTTCAGCCTGATTGATGCCGGTATAGAAGTTCTCGGCGCCGACCAGTTCACGCAACGCAAAGTTGCTTTCCAGGCTGGCACGCGGTGAACCGATACCGATGGTTTTGTTGGCCTGACGCAGAATATCTGCCGCGCCCTGCATCGCCTGTTCGGCGTTCAGGGTGATCCAGTCGTTGCCACGCAGTTGCTGCGGCTGACGAGGGCGATCTTTCTGGTTCACATAGCCATAACCAAAGCGGCCGCGGTCACACAGGAAATAGTGGTTCACGCTGCCGTTGTAACGGTTTTCGATACGGCGCAGTTCGCCATAGCGCTCACCTGGGCTGGTGTTACAGCCGATGCTGCACTGCTGGCAGATGCTCGGGGCAAACTGCATGTCCCACTTACGGTTGTAACGCTCGGAGTGGGTTTTGTCGGTGAATACGCCGGTTGGGCACACTTCTACCAGGTTACCAGAGAACTCGCTTTCCAGCGTGCCGCTTTCCGGACGACCGAAATAGACGTTGTCGTGCGCGCCGTAGACACCAAAATCGGTGCCATCCGCGTAGTCTTTGTAGTAACGCACACAACGGTAACAGGCGATGCAGCGGTTCATCTCGTGCGAGATAAATGGCCCCAGTTCCTGATTGTTGTGGGTGCGCTTACTGAAGCGATATTTACGGAAGCTGTGGCCGGTCATTACTGTCATATCTTGCAGGTGACAGTTACCGCCCTCTTCACATACCGGACAGTCGTGCGGGTGGTTGGTCATCAACCACTCGACCACGCTTTCACGGAACTGTTTGGCTTCTGCGTCATCGATGGAAATAAAGGTTCCATCGGATGCCGGTGTCATACAGGACATCACCAAACGGCCACGCGTATCGTCCGCGTTTTGGTATTGCTTTACCGCACATTGGCGGCAAGCGCCGACGCTTCCAAGCGCCGGATGCCAGCAAAAGTAAGGAATATCGAGGCCGAGGGAGAGACACGCCTGCAACAGGTTGTCGGCTCCATCTACGTCGTATTCTTTGCCGTCTACATGAATCGTAGCCATAGTCAGCATGCTTCCAAGTGGCCTGCCCATAAGGCAGGCGTTAATCAAAAATTCTGGCCGTGTTTCGGGGCGCGCTCACCGCACCCAGGCAAAGCAGGATTACCAGCGTTGCTTCAACAAGTTGTTTGGCTGAATGCCGCCAACCGCCTGGAGATTGCCCAGGTACTGTGGGGAAATCCCGGCTTCAAACTCTTCACGGAAATATTTAATCGCGCTTTGCAGTGGCTCTACGGCACCTGGCGCATGGGCGCAGAAGGTTTTACCTGGGCCAAGGGAGCGGCACAGCTGCTCGAGGGTTTCGATATCCCCCGGCTGGCCTTCGCCTCTTTCCAAAGCACGCAGGATCTTCACGCTCCACGGCAAGCCGTCACGGCACGGTGTACACCAGCCACAGGACTCACGGGCAAAGAACTCTTCCAGGTTACGCACCAGGGGAACCATGCCGATTTCGTGATCCACCGCCATCGCCAGCGCCGTACCTAAACGGCTGCCCGCTTTACCGATGCTTTCGAAGTCCATTGGCAGATCCAGGTGATCGGCGGTCAGGAAGTCGGTACCCGCCCCGCCCGGCTGCCAGGCTTTAAATTTCAGGCCATCACGCATGCCACCGGCGTAATCTTCCAGAATTTCACGCGCGGTAGTGCCAAACGGCAGCTCCCAGACGCCTGGGTTTTTCACCCGGCCAGAGAAGCCCATCAGTTTGGTACCGGCGTCGTTACTCTTACCGGCGGAGATCCCTTTGTACCAGTCCACACCATGCTCGAGGATGGCAGGCACGTTACACAAGGTCTCTACGTTGTTCACGCAGGTCGGTTTGCCCCATACGCCCACGGAAGCGGGGAATGGCGGCTTGGAGCGCGGGTTGGCACGGCGGCCTTCCAGCGAGTTGATCAGCGCCGTTTCTTCACCGCAGATGTAGCGGCCAGCGCCGGTGTGGACGAACAGCTCGAAGTCAAAGCCGCTGCCCATGATATTTTTGCCCAGCAGGCCTGCTTCGGTAGCTTCCGCAATCGCACGGCGCAGGTGCACTGCAGCCTCGACGTATTCGCCACGCAGGAAGATGTAACCCCGATAGGCTTTCAGCGCAAATGCCGAAATCAGCATGCCTTCCACCAACAGGTGTGGCAGTTGCTCCATCAGCAGACGGTCTTTATAGGTGCCCGGCTCCATTTCATCGGCGTTACACAGCAGGTAACGGATGTTCATGGATTCGTCTTTCGGCATCAGGCTCCACTTCAAACCGGTGGAGAAACCTGCACCACCACGGCCTTTCAGCCCGGCATCTTTCACCAGGGTGACGATGTCGTCGGCGGCCATGCCTTTCAGCGCTTTTTCCGCGCCCTGGTAACCGTTCTTGCTGCGATATTCATCCAGCCAGACCGGCTGTTGGTCATCGCGCAGGCGCCAGGTCAGCGGATGCATTTCGGCAGTACGTTTGATATCAATCATCATTTATACCGCTCCAAAAGTTCGACCGCGTTTTCTGGCGTCAGGTGAGCATGAGTATCTTCATCGATCATCATGTTCGGGCCTTTGTCGCAGTTGCCCAGACAGCAGGTCGGCAGCAGGGTGAAGCGACCGTCGAAGGTAGTCTGGCCCGGCTTGATGTTGAGTTTCTTTTCCAGCGCGGCCTGAATGCCCTGGTAGCCGTTGATGTGACAAACCACGCTGTCACAGTAACGGATCACATGGCGTCCTACTGGCTGGCGGAAAATCTGGCTGTAGAACGTGGCCACGCCTTCTACGTCGCTGGCTGGGATGCCCAGCACTTCAGCGATGGCATAAATCGCCCCATCCGGAACCCAGCCACGCTGCTTCTGCACGATCTTCAGTGCTTCAATGGAGGCGGCGCGTGGATCCTCGTAATGGTGCTTTTCGTGCTCGATCGCATCACGTTCTTCCGCGCTCAGCACAAATGCATCAGCGCCGCTCTGGGGAGCGGCTGCATTGGTGGCCTCAAGCGCATCGTGACTCACGTGAGTGTCTTTAAGATCATGCATAGTTAGCGGTCCACATCTGACATTACAAAATCGATACTACCCAGATAGACGATCAGGTCAGAGACCAGGCTGCCACGGATCACCGCAGGGATTTGCTGCAGGTGAGCATAGCTTGGCGTACGGATCCTGGTGCGATAGCTCATGGTGCTGCCGTCGCTGGTCAGGTAGTAGCTGTTGATCCCTTTCGTGGCTTCAACCATCTGGAATGATTCGTTGGCTGGCATCACCGGGCCCCAGGAAACCTGCAGGAAGTGGGTGATCAGCGTTTCAATATGCTGCAACGTGCGCTCTTTCGGCGGCGGCGTGGTCAGCGGATGATCGGCCTTGAACGGGCCTTCCGGCATATTGTTCAGGCACTGCTCAAGAATGCGCAGGCTCTGGCGCAGCTCTTCCACTTTCAGCATCACGCGGGTATAGCAGTCGCTGTTACCGTCGCCGACCGGCACTTCAAAATCGAAGTTTTCATAGCCGGAGTATGGACGCCATTTACGCACGTCAAACTCAACGCCGGTAGCGCGCAAGCCAGCACCAGTCACACCCCATTCCAACGCTTCTTTGGCGTTGTAAGAAGCCACACCGACAGAACGCCCTTTCAGAACGGAGTTGTGCAGTGCCGCTTTCACATAGGAATCGAGGCGCTTCGGCATCCAGTCCAGGAAGTCACGCAGCAGGCGATCCCAGCCACGCGGTAGGTCGTGCGCCACGCCACCAATGCGGAACCAGGCCGGGTGCATACGGAAGCCGGTAATCGCTTCAACGACATCATAAACTTTCTGACGGTCGGTAAAGGCAAAGAACACCGGGGTCATGGCGCCCACGTCCTGGATAAAGGTACTGATGTACAGCAGGTGGCTGTTGATGCGGAACAGCTCAGACAGCATGACGCGGATGGTGTTGACACGATCCGGCACCACGATCCCGGCCAGTTTTTCCACCGCCAGTACGTAAGGCATTTCGTTTACGCAGCCGCCGAGGTATTCAATACGGTCGGTATACGGGATAAAACTGTGCCAAGACTGGCGCTCGCCCATCTTCTCTGCGCCACGGTGGTGGTAACCCACGTCCGGCACACAGTCAACGATGTCTTCACCGTCCAACTGCAGAATGATACGGAATGCACCGTGTGAAGAAGGGTGGTTCGGGCCGAGGTTAAGGAACATGAAGTCCTCATTCTCGGTGCCGCGCTTCATGCCCCACTCTTCCGGCTTGAACTTCAGCGACTCCATCTCCAGATCTTCTTTTTGTTTGGTCAACACAAAAGGATCGAATTCGGTGGCGCGCGCCGGGTAGTCTTTACGCAGTGGATGACCTTCCCAACTCTGCGGCATCATGATGCGCGTCAGGTGCGGGTGGCCGTCGAAGGTAATACCGAACATTTCCCAGGTTTCGCGCTCATACCAGTTGGCATTCGGGAAAATCTTGGTTGCTGTGGGCACGTGCAGGTCTTTTTCAGACAGTGCCACTTTCAGCATGATGTCACGGTTACGTTCGACAGAAATCAGATGGTAGAAAACAGAGAAGTCCGCGGCAGGCAAGCCTTCACGGTGGGTACGAAGACGCTCGTCCATGCCATGCAGGTCGAACAGCATGACGTACGGCTTCGGTTGTTTTCTCAAAAACGTCATAACTTCCAGCAACTGCTCAACTTTGACCCATACCACGGGCATTCCGGTACGGGTGGGCTGAACAGTAAAGGCTTCCGGCCCAAAACGGTTGCGCAGTTCGCCGATCACCGGATCATCGAGATGATCGCGGGTATGCCAAGCAGGCAGAGCTTCGTGCGTCGTTAAATCTGTCATAATTTTTTTCACCACACTAAAGGGTTATTTCGCCGCAAGTTCAACTTTTCGCTGTGTTAACCAATAGCGCACTAAGATGGACGTTAAATGAACGTCTTAAATCTCGTCAGGCGACCGAAGGTTGGTTACCGCAATACGCTCGGCGTGCTTACGTTCTTTTTCTGATGGCATATTGGCGCGGTACACGCCCTGATCGCCAACGACCCACGACAGCGGGCGACGTTCTTTACCAATGGATTCCTGCAGCAGCAGCAGTGCCTGCATGTAAGCTTCCGGGCGCGGTGGGCAGCCAGGAATATACACGTCGACCGGCAGGAATTTATCCACGCCCTGGACTACTGAGTAGATATCGTACATGCCGCCTGAGTTGGCGCAGGAGCCCATCGAGATCACCCATTTAGGCTCCAGCATTTGCTCGTACAAACGCTGAATGACCGGGGCCATCTTGGTAAAGCAGGTGCCGGCAACGACCATAAAGTCGGCCTGGCGTGGGGAGGCACGCAATACTTCCGCACCAAAACGCGCCACGTCGTGAACGGCGGTAAACGAGGTCACCATTTCCACATAACAGCACGAAAGGCCGAAGTTATACGGCCAAAGAGAGTTTTTACGCCCCCAGTTCACCATGTCATGCAAAGCATGTTCGAGTTTACCCATGTAAACCGTACGGTGAACCTGCTGCTCAAGGGGATCGCCTACGATCTCCTGTTTTTGCAGGGGATAACGGTCGTTCTCACCGTTCGGGTCTATGCGGGTGAGCGTATAGTCCATCTTAATGCCTCGCTGTTACTGCGGATGACTGTTGCTAGCGTTCTTGATGATAGTTGGCTTACTCAAACGCTTGGAGCGCGTTGGAGTCCAATCCAATGCGCCGATACGCACCAGATAAACCAAACCAGCCAATAACACCAAAATGAAAATGGCGGCTTCGATAAAGCCTACCCAACCGCTCTCACGAATCGAGACCGACCAGGCGTACAGATATAAGGCTTCAACATCGAAAATGACGAAGAACATGGCCACCAGGTAGAACTTGGCGGACAGACGCAAACGCGCCGTACCGACCGAGTCGACCCCGGATTCATAAGGGGTGTTTTTGGCGCGAGCCTGGGCTCTCCCACCCAAGAAGAACGCACCCAGCAGCATGAAGCCGCAGAGCCCGATAGCCATGATAAGAAATACGGCGAACGCCCAGTGATGAGCGATGACTTCAATGGTTGTTGACATACTCTATGCTTACTCATCAAAAGTGGCGTCGATCGTTCTGCTCTTGTAACTGGCAGTTAGTGCACCACATCGATTTAAGGGAAGGATAAATAACCACACAAACAAGCTGCTTTTACAGAGAGTTAGGCAGTGTTTTACTGTGGGCTTTTTACTCCTTTCTATAACCTTCTGTCAACTTTGACAAAAGTATCTACACACTAATTTACATACGAAGCATTTAATTAACATATGATGCGCTTGGCTTAGGCTAAATCGTGTCAGTTGATTGCTCAACGGAAACAGATAGATATAACCCCACAGGCACATTTCACTTTTACTATACCATTCTCTCAGGAATTCCCTGTTGTTCCACTCACTACCTAGGGGTATTTTTTTGATCCAGGACACGTTTCGGGCAGAAATCCTCAAAAAAAGTGTGGCGGTTTAACAATTTTTGTCAATTTCAGGTAAAAAAACGTCAGCGTAAAATAGCAAAATAACCCCATCAACTCCAGGTATTTACTCATTGTTATCACTGCATAAAAAACGAGCAATGTGAAAAAATGCGGGTTTCACCTGCTAGAAACCATGAATAAATACCCATTTGGCATCGCATTTACCTTCAACACGCCAAAATTCTTGATTTCATTTTTTTGAGCTAAAAAAAACCTCCGCCGTGGCAGAGGTTTGTAACTTTTACTATGGCTAGCTTAGGGTAAAACGCTACTCTTCGCTATCCGCCACGCTGGAACCTTCATCGATCACCGAAGATTCGCCGCCGCCGAAGTGGTAAATCTCACTGCCGTTTTGCACGGCACTGAAGATCGCCATGGCCAGTTCATTTTCGCACTTCATGTCTTTGCATAGCGCATACTGCGTATCAGGAAGATGCGGTAAACCTTCCGCCGCGCCCAGAACTCGCAGATCTGGGCTCATCATTTCGATTGGCCGCACGGTGATCCCCAAACCTGCCCGGCACGCCGCGCGCACCGCAGAAAGCGTAGAGGCCACGTAGGCAATACGCCAAGGAATATCGGCAGCTTCGAGGTGCTTGATCGCCATCGCTCGGAACGGGCTTGGCTCATCCATCACCACCAGAGGGATCGGTTCCCCCGCCTGGTAATGGTAATCCGCCGAGCAGTACCACAACGTTGGAGATGTACGCAGAATGATGTGCGGATGCCCTTCGGTATCCACGGTGGTGATGGCCAGATCCACTTCACCATTCTTCAGCATGTCGATCATGAACGGACTACGCTTCACCCGCACATCAATCGCCAGCTTGGGATAGACCGACGTCACGCGGTTTAGCAAGAAAGGCAAAATGGTATCGGCGGTATCATCAGAAGCACCGATAGTCAGAACGCCGTTGATATTGTTGTACATCAAGGAGGCACAAGCTTCGTCGTTGAAGCGCAGGATTTTCCTGGCGTAGCCGAGAAGCTGGATACCATGTTCGGTTAACAATTTATTGCGCCCATGACGGGCGAACAACTCTTTGCCAACCAATTGCTCTAACCGCTGCATTTGTTGACTGACTGCGGACTGAGTACGACACACGGCAACGGCAGCAGCCGCAAACGTATTCAAATCAGCAACAGCAACAAAAGTTCTTAGCAGATCGAGGTCGAGATTAAGTATCGGACGATTTGCACTTGTCATAGTGTTTTCTTCACTTTTTAAATTCTAATTTACAAACTACCCTGGTGTATTTCTAAGACGCAGCTTAAAAGGGCATGCGCCACTTATGACAGTACCCCACTCATTAGAAGAGGGCAAAAAAATTACTTATATTTCGTTATCTGCATCGCTTTTTATCCGTGATCTATCGCAACGGCTTATTGATAGTGGTGAAAGTTACGACGAAAAGTGCTTACCCTTATAAGCATTGATAATCCTATGCGGGCAAAATCCCCCCTTTCCTCCCGGTTACCTCGATCTCTGGCCGCCAGAGACCATGACAGCATTGTTGTTTTCTGTACAAAATATTAACAACCCCCCCGTATATCGAACGACGCATCGATTAGGGAATTTAATAAATTCAAGCAGTAAGTCTTTTGATTATTAAAAGACCCTGACTATTACTTAAATAAAATTTAAGTTAATTACTGAAGTGGACCTAATGTAATTCTACTTCAACTCAGTGTGGTATTGTCAGTACAGACAAGAAACCAGATTAATCCCATATTACTATCTTTAAGCGGCTTTGGCGTTTTTCTGGCGCTTGGCATACACATTTATGCGGTTAACTGATAAAAACCCTTTACGTGACAAGCCCTTCCGTCGACATATAAACCTTAAAATAGTGACGCCATCAGATTTAAACACTGAAAAAACGATCAATACAGACGGTTATTGTCTTAAAAAACGATTTTTGCCGATCGTTTTCACCAAAGCAATGCATAACCCTTCAAAAGCCCGGCCTCCAGGAGTACATTGGACGGATTGCGGTGTTCCACGGTAGGAACGGCCCTATCTTAGCAAAAGGCTCAACTTTCTATGTCCCCCATTGAGAAATCCAGCAAACTGGACAACGTCTGTTATGACATTCGTGGCCCGGTACTCAAAGAAGCTAAACGTCTTGAAGAAGAAGGCAATAAAGTCCTCAAGCTGAACATTGGCAACCCTGCCCCGTTCGGCTTTGATGCCCCCGATGAAATTCTGGTCGACGTGATCCGCAATCTGCCAACGGCACAAGGCTACTGCGACTCCAAAGGGCTCTACTCGGCGCGCAAGGCAATCATGCAGCACTATCAGGCACGTAACATGCGTGACGTGACCGTTGAGGATATCTACATCGGCAATGGCGTTTCTGAGCTGATCGTGCAATCCATGCAAGCGCTGCTGAACATCGGTGATGAAATGCTGGTACCTGCGCCAGACTACCCGTTGTGGACCGCCGCCGTGTCGCTTTCCAGCGGCAAGGCCGTGCACTATATGTGCGACGAAGAATCTGGCTGGTTCCCGGATCTGGACGATATTCGCAGCAAAATCACCCCACGCACTCGTGGCATCGTGATCATCAACCCTAATAACCCAACCGGTGCGGTCTACAGCAAAGAACTGCTGGAACAGATCGTCGAGATCGCCCGCCAGCATGACCTGATCATCTTTGCCGACGAAATCTACGACAAGATCCTCTACGACGAGGCAGAGCATCACTCGATCGCCGCATTGGCCCCAGATCTGCTGACCGTCACCTTTAACGGCTTGTCCAAAACCTATCGCGTTGCCGGTTTCCGTCAGGGCTGGATGGTGCTCAACGGGCCGAAGAAACATGCCAAAGGCTATATTGAAGGGTTGGAGATGCTGGCTTCCATGCGTCTGTGCGCTAACGTGCCAATGCAGCATGCGATCCAGACGGCACTGGGGGGTTACCAGAGCATCAGCGAATTTATTCAGCCTGGTGGCCGCCTGTATGAACAACGCGACCGCACCTGGGAACTGCTAAACGAGATCCCTGGCGTTTCCTGCGTGAAACCTCAGGGGGCCCTCTATATGTTCCCACGCATTGACGCCAAGCGCTTTAACATCCGCGACGACCAGAAGCTGGTGCTGGATCTGCTGTTGCAAGAGAAGGTGTTACTGGTACAGGGCAGCGCGTTCAACTGGCCTTACCCAGACCACGTCCGTATCGTTACGCTACCCCGCGTGGATGAATTGGAAATGGCGGTGGGCAAACTGGGCCGCTTCCTGGAAACCTATCACCAGTAATTTTGCCGGGCGCGGTTCGCTGCGCCCTACAATTCCGAGGGATGTACTTAGCTCCATAGCGTATAATGCTCTCACATGCCGTTGTAGAGAGAGCACCATGAGCCAGAGCCACTTCTTTGCCCACCTGTCCCGTTTGAAACTGATTAGCCGCTGGCCGCTGATGCGCAATGTGCGTACCGAAAACGTTTCCGAACACAGCCTGCAGGTCGCCTTTGTCGCCCATGCGCTGGCCGCGATCAAAAACCGCAAGTTTAACGGCAACCTGAATGCCGAACGCGTGGCGTTGTTGGCGATGTATCACGATGCCAGCGAAGTGCTGACCGGCGATATGCCCACTCCCATCAAGTATTACAACCCGCAGATAGCCCACGAATACAAAAAAATCGAGAAGATTGCCCAACAAAAGCTGTTGGAGATGCTGCCGGAAGAGTTACAAAACGATTTCCGCTCGATCCTGGATGAGCACCATCACAGCGAGGATGAAAAGCTGATCGTGAAGCAGGCCGATGCGCTATGCGCTTACCTGAAGTGTCTGGAGGAGTTGTCTGCGGGGAATAATGAGTTCAAGCAGGCCAAGGCTCGTCTGGAGAAAACGCTGCAAATGCGCCACAGCCCGGAAATGGAGTATTTCATGACGGTGTTCATCCCAAGCTTCAGCCTTTCGCTGGATGAAATCAGCAGCGATTCACCACTGTGAGTCTAAAGCCAGGTGCTTTGCACCTGGCAGTCTGAGACACCTTAGCCGCAGGTCGTACCTTCCGGCATTTCTACCGTGAACTCCTGCTCCACCACCGAGCGTAAATCGATACGCTGGAAAGTTTGTGTGACCAGGAAGCGGTAAATTTTATCCTGTGGGCATTGGTTGCCAAAGTAAGAAGCCTGGGCCTCCAGCACCGGTTTTTTATCGCTGTTAAACATACTCAGCAGGAAACGGCGCTCGGTGTAGTAGTCCCTTTTCTTCGAATAGCCAATGATCTCTCTGGTCATAATGGCCTTGGTGGTGCAGGTCGCCTTTTCCCCTTTCTTGGTATTTTCAGTGGTGCATTCGGTGGTCTCACCGGTGGCCACATCCCCGTAATCCGCGCTGGTATATTCATGTACCCGGGTGTTTTTATCTACGTCCAACACCACAAACAGCTTGGGCACCACACCGCCATTTGGCAGGTTATCCTCGGTATAAACGCGCTGAAACCCCTTTGCGCGCAAAAACGTCAGCGTATTACCGAAGAAGTGTTTCGCCAGCATTGGTTCATCAGAATCTGAGGCGACAAGCACCAACACTGGCGCATTCTTATCAAAGGCATAACCCGGATCGGGCACCGAATTGAGAGAGCCACTCATGTATCTCGCACAGCCGGACAGCAACAACAGAGAAGCTAAAGTAAGGGTTATAAATCCATGTTTCATTTTCATGGCAACTCCAGAAGGATCGCTAAACTAAGCCTGGGCGACACCGGTCGCCGTAAAGCCTCAACGAGCTGCAGCATGAGCCGATAAAATGCCAAAACTCTTTATGGTTTCGGTCGTTAGCTACTTAAGCGCATTCTCAAGAGTCAATAAAGTGCCTTTACTCATTCCTGACATAAAACGCAAACTGTGTGCTTAAAACGCATACAACCAAGGCACCAATATCACGCTGACAATCATCACCAGCACGGTGAACGGCACCCCAATTTTCAGAAAATCGCCAAACTTGTAGTTTCCCGGTCCCAACACCAGCGTATTGACCGGCGATGACACCGGCGTCATAAAGGCGGCGGAGGCGGCAATCGCGATAATCATGGCAAACGGATAAGGCGAAACGCCCATTTCACGGGCCGCAGCAATGGCAATCGGTGCCATCAATACCGCCGTGGCGGTGTTGGAGATAAACAGCCCTATGGTGGCGCACAGGACAAACAGACAGGCCAGCATGACGTGCGGCCCGGCATCACCGGCAACATCCATCAACCCACGGACGATCAGATCGACCCCGCCCGTTTTCTGCAACGCTTGGGCAAAGGGCATCATACCGACGATTAAAATGATGCTCGGCCAATGGATCGCCTTATAGGCACTTTCCATATCGATGCAGCGAAAGCGCCCCATCAACAGGCAAGCGATCAGTGCGGCGATCGGATTCGGGATCTCGTCGGTCAGCATCATTGCCACCATCAGCGCCAGACAGAACAGCGCATGAGGAGCCTGGGTGATCGCCGGTGCCACTTCGTCCACTTCGGCGGGCAGGTTCAAGACGATAAAGTCATGGGTTTTGGCCTGCAGTTGGCGGATTGCTTTCCAGTCGCCGATCACCAACAGAATGTCCCCCAGGCCCAGCGGTTCATCCACCAGCTTGCCTTGGAGGGTTTCACCATTGCGGCGGATACCGACCACGTTGAGATCGTAACGGCTACGGAAAGCGGCATCGCGCACGCTTTTTCCCAGCAGGGCCGATTCAGGGATTAGCGAAACTTCGGCCATGCCCACGTTGCGCGACTGTTCGGAGAAATATTCCCCCCGTAGCACCATGGGCTCAAGCTGTTGCTCACTACAGAACTGACGCAGATCGATATCACAATCCGTCATATCGATCAGCAGTACGTCCCCTTCGCGCAGTTCCGTGCTGCCAAAGGCGCTGATCATCACCCGGCGGAAACGCTTCCAGCGCTCAATGCCGATAACGTTGGCGCTGTAACGCGCGCGCAAATGCAGTTCATCCAGCGAACGGCCAATCAGTGGCGAACCGCTACGTACCGCCAAACGACGCGCCCGCCCGGTGAGCTTATAGTCGCGGATTAAATCGCGGAAAGTCCGGCGCTCCCACGCCGACTTGGTCTTGGTGCCGCCGCTGTCGCCGAGCCAGCGTCTTGCAACCAGCATGTACCCCACGCCCAACAGCAACACCACCAGGCCAATTGGCGTAACGCCAAAGAAGCCGAAACCGTCGATGCCTTCACGTACCAGTTCACTGTTGACCACCATATTCGGCGGCGTGGCGACCAGCGTCATCATGCCGCTGATCAAACCGGCAAAGCTCAGCGGCATCATCAACCGCCCTGGCGAGATTTTCATGCGCACCGCGACGCTGAGCACCACGGGAATAAAGATGGCTACCACCCCGGTCGAGCTCATAAAGGCCCCCAGCCCGGCGACGGTAAACATCAGCAGCATCATCATCTTGGTTTCACTGCTGCCCGCCACTCTCACCAGCCAGTCGCCAACCTGATAGGCCACCCCGGTGCGTACCAGCCCTTCGCCAATGACGAACAGAGCGGCGATCAAAATGACGTTAGGATCGCTGAAGCCAGCCGTTGCCTCTTGCAGACTCAAGGTTCCACTGAGCACAAACGCGATGATCACCAACAGTGCCACCACATCCATGCGCAGCTTGTTGGTGGTAAACAGCACAATGGCTATTAACAGTAAACTCAAAACCCAAAGTAATTCGCTGTTCAAAACGGCCTCATTCTGCAGTGATCCCGGCATAAGAAATTAGCATAAAAAAACCCCGACGATGCGGGGTCTAATCAAATTGAGGTAAGAATGTGCAGATTAAGCAATAAGTTCGATGACAGCGCCCTGTTCGGACTTGGCGATCTTGAGCTGTTCCAAAGAGGAAAGGATCAGATCCACCTGGTTCAGCTTCGGTGCGTCTGCCGGTGCATTAACCGCAATCACCTGGCAACCTGCGGCCAAACCGGAAAGGATCCCGGCAGGAGCATCTTCCACCACCACACAATCCTGTGGTGCCAACCCAAGACCTTGTGCCCCTAACAGGTAGGCATCTGGATGCGGTTTACCCTGTTTGACCCGCTCACTGGTGATAAACACCTCAGGAAGCGGCACCCCACCGGCAAGGCGGCGTGCGTTGGCCACTGGCACGGACCCCGAGGTGACGATTGCCCAAGGTATCCCCAACGCCTTGATCCGCTCCAGCAGGACCAATGCCCCTGGCAGGGCACGGACGCCGTCGGTATCCTCTGCTTCTACCTGCTCAAGCAATGTGAACTCATGCTGTAGCTCAGCCTCGGTGGCATTCGGCATAAAGTGACGCAGCGAGGTGATCGCCTGTTTTCCGTGGATAAAGTCCAGCACCTGTTGCGGGCTGATGCCATGGCGCTCTGCCCATTGCGTCCAGGCTCGCTCTACCGCCGGTAATGAATCTACTAACGTTCCATCAAGATCGAACAGAAAACCCTTACACTCCACGGGAAACCCCTCTACGTTTAATCAGGCATTGATGATTTGCGCAATCTCGACGGCGCTCAAATGATACTGGCGTGGGCAGGATAGCCAGATACTCAGCATGCGCTGGTATTTTTCCCACATTTTGGTTTGGGCGTTAAACCCGTGGCTACCAGAATCGAAATGAGTATACCGCCCTTCCGTATTCACCAGGAAACGCACATAGCTAAGGTAACGTGCTTCGGTTGCCGCATCAAAACCCAGGAATGCCAGGCGACGCGCGTCCAGCCCCTGGCGATCCTTTAGGTTCTCCCAGGAAACCTGGAGCGCATGGTGCATTTCCATGATATTGATGATGGTGCGGCACACTTCTTCGCTCATCTCACCAAAATCACGATCCAGCTCGCGCATTTGCAAACCAAAACCGCGCTCGATGATCGTCTGCAAGCGGCGGTAGCGCTCCGCATTGTCCGGATCGAGCATGGTCATCATCTTGTATTGATTCGACAAAATCAGCCGTTGGGCGTGAGTCATTTCCATTTCATTGTCCTCAGTTCTGCAAATTAACCAGAGCATCGCATGACTTCAGTATGGCGTGGAATCACAACTAACCCATTCTTTGATTTGAACCGGGATATTCGTCAAATGTGGGGAGTGGCCAGACATGATCCGGGCACGAATTTGCGGCATAAAGCAAGGCCGGCGAAATCCCGGCCCAGTGGCACTTAAAGATCGTCGAGGAAGGTTTTGTCCAACTGCTTGAAGGCTCGTTTCAGCACGTCCGCCAGCGCCTGGTAGGTTGGCGTCCCTTCTACGGGGGCAATCGCCTGCCCAGCTTCCGCCAGCTTGTTACGGACCTCATGGAACCATTGCAGCAAGGTTGGCGGCAATGGTGTCACGGAACGTCGGCCCAACCACCACAGCCCCTGCATCGGCAAGCTACAGGCAAACAGCGCGGTGGCAATCGCCGGGCCAAGCTGACCGCCGAGCGCAATCTGCCAGGTCAGGGTAAAAATCGCCAACGGGGGCATAAAGCGAACGGCAAAGCGGGTAGCGCGTGACACGCGGTTCTCAGGGAAAAGCGGTGCCAGCCGTTTGTCTGCTGGCCAGGTTTTCATGTAATGCTGCCCGCGCTGGAATATCTGAAACCAGCTTACGGAACCGGATGGTCTGCTCGTCATTGCGCACCTCAACTTCACGTATAAAAAATAAAATATTCTTGCAAACACACTAACAAAAAAGTTGAAGCTTTAAATTTATTTTGTGTTTGTGGCGGGCTATCGGTATCCTAAGCCGGCCATGTGCCGGTAGAAGATGACAGAAGATTTGTCAACTTTTAGCCCTATCTCCCTAATCCTGCCGTTGGCGGCCATGTGGGGCTAGGAAGCGGTAAAAATCAGGATCGCTTAAACCGCAGAGAAATCATCGGTTTTTTCATCATTATGTCCTTTGTATCACTGACATGATGTTAATCATAAATGTCAACGGCATTATGCGCTACGCTTGTTGTCTGATTGACGTTTTATTCACCACGTGTTTTTGGGTCTTCCTTAATACCAACACGAACTATAAGTAGGTACTTCCATGTCGAGTAAGCTAGTACTGGTCCTTAACTGCGGCAGTTCTTCCCTGAAATTCGCTATCATCGATGCAGCCAACGGTGAAGAATACCTCTCTGGCCTGGCCGAGTGCTTCCATCTTCCTGAAGCCCGTATCAAATGGAAAATGGATGGCGGTAAACAAGAAGCGGCACTGGGTGCCGGCGCAGCGCACAGCGAAGCGCTGAACTTCATTGTTAATACTATTCTGGCACAAAAACCAGAGCTTTCCGCCCAGTTGACCGCTATCGGCCACCGCATCGTGCACGGCGGCGAGAAGTTCACGGCCTCTGCCGTCATCAACGACGAAGTCCTGCAGGGTATCAAAGATTCGGTACCTTTTGCACCACTGCATAACCCGGCACATCTGATCGGTATTGCTGAAGCGTTGAAATCCTTCCCTAATCTGGCTGATAAAAACGTTGCCGTGTTTGACACCGCGTTCCATCAGACCATGCCGGAAGAGTCCTACCTGTATGCCCTGCCGTACAGCCTGTACCGCGACCATGGCGTTCGTCGCTACGGCGCACACGGCACCAGCCACTTCTACGTGACTCAAGAAGCCGCGAAGGCGCTGAACAAGCCGGTTGAAGAAGTTAACATCATCACCTGCCATCTGGGCAACGGCGGTTCCGTAACCGCAGTACGCAACGGTAAGTGTGTTGATACTTCCATGGGTCTGACCCCGCTGGAAGGCCTGGTAATGGGTACCCGCAGTGGTGACATCGATCCAGCCATCATCTTCCACCTGCACGACGCCATGGGCATGAGCGTTGACCAGATCAACAAGATGCTGACCAAAGAGTCTGGCCTGCTGGGTCTGACCGAAGTCACCAGCGACTGCCGTTACGTTGAAGACAACTATGACACCAAGGCCGATGCCAAGCGCGCCATGGACGTCTTCTGCCACCGTCTGGCCAAGTATATCGGTGCCTATAGCGCCCTGATGGAAGGCCGTCTGGATGCTGTGATCTTCACCGGCGGTATCGGTGAGAACGCTGCGATGGTACGTGAGCTGACCCTGGATAAACTGGGCCTGCTGGGCTTTGAAATCGACCACGAACGCAACCTGGCTGCCCGCTTCGGCAAATCAGGCAACATCACCAAAGACGGCAGCCGTCCGGCACTGGTGATCCCGACCAACGAAGAATTGGTCATCGCGCAAGACGCTTCCCGTCTGACCGCTTAATGCTCTCCACACCGTCAGCCCAGGCTGGCGGTGTTGTTTTGAGCCTGTCATCTTTGTCTGCGCCCCCGTTGCAGGCAGAAAACCGTGAAGAGGACTATTCTGTGTCACGTACAATTATGTTGATCCCCACAGGCACCAGCGTCGGTCTGACCAGCGTCAGCCTGGGTGTCATCCGCTCCATGGAGCAAAAAGGCGTTCGCCTGAGCGTGTTCAAACCTATTGCCCAACCGCGTACCGGCGGCGATTCTCTCGACCAGACCACCACCATCATCCGCAGCAACTCGACCATCCCGGCGGCCGAACCCCTGCGCATGAGCTACGTTGAGAGCCTGCTGAGCTCCAACAAGCAGGACGTGCTGATGGAAGAGATCGTGGCCCGTTACCACGAAAACACCAAAGACGCAGAAGTTGTGCTGATTGAGGGCCTGGTGCCTACCCGTAAGCATCAGTTCGCCAACGCGCTGAACTACGAGATCGCCAAAACGCTGAATGCAGAGATCGTCTTTGTGCTGGCACTGGGTAACGATTCTCCAGCCCAGTTAACCGAGCGCATCGAACTGGCTCGCTCCAGCTTCGGCGGCAGCAAGAACAAAAACATTACCGGCGTGATCATCAACAAGCTGAACGCTCCGGTGGACGATCAGGGCCGTACTCGCCCAGACCTGTCCGAAATCTTTGACGATTCCACCAAGGCCAGCGTAGCCAACGTCGATCCTGCACAGCTGTTCGCCAACAGCCCGCTGCCGGTATTGGGTTGCGTGCCGTGGAGCTTCGAACTGATCGCTACCCGTGCCATTGATATGGCCCGCCACCTGAAGGCGCGAGTGATCAACGAAGGCGACATCATGACCCGCCGGGTGAAATCTGTGACCTTCTGTGCGCGTAGCATTCCGCACATGCTTGAACACTTCCGCCCGGGTTCCCTGTTAGTTACCTCTGCCGACCGTCCAGACGTGCTGGTTTCAGCCTGCCTGGCCGCGATGAACGGCGTGGAAATTGGTGCCATCCTGCTGACCGGCGGCTACGAAATCGATGCCTCCATCAACAAGCTGTGTGAGCGCGCCTTTGAAACCGGCCTGCCGGTGTTCATGGTTGACACCAACACCTGGCAGACCTCGCTGAGCCTGCAAAGCTTCAACCTTGAAGTGCCTTCAGACGACCATCAGCGTATTGAGAAAGTACAGAACTACGTGGCCAGCCACATCAACGCCGAATGGATCGAGTCCCTGACCGCCACGTCTGAGCGTTCACGTCGTCTGTCCCCACCGGCGTTCCGTTATGAGCTGACCGAATTGGCGCGCAAAGCGGGTAAACGCATCGTGCTGCCGGAAGGCGACGAGCCACGCACCGTGAAAGCGGCGGCCATCTGTGCCGAACGTGGTATCGCGGAATGTGTGCTGCTGGGTAACCCGGAAGAGATCAAACGCGTTGCCGCCGCGCAGGGCGTTGAGCTGGGTAAAGGCATCGAGATCGTCGATCCGGTTGCCGTGCGTGAACTCTATGTGCCGCGTCTGGTTGAGCTGCGTAAGAGCAAGGGCATGACCGAAGTGGTTGCGCGTGAGCAGTTGGAAGACAACGTGGTTCTCGGCACCCTGATGCTGGAGAAAGGCGAAGTTGACGGCCTGGTTTCCGGTGCCGTTCACACCACCGCCAATACCATCCGCCCACCGTTGCAGTTGATCAAAACCGCACCGGGCAGCTCACTGGTTTCTTCCGTGTTCTTCATGCTGCTGCCTGACCAGGTTCTGGTCTACGGCGACTGCGCGATCAACCCGGATCCAACTGCTGAACAGCTGTCTGAAATTGCTATTCAGTCTGCCGATTCCGCAGCCGCATTCGGTATCGAACCACGCGTAGCGATGATCTCTTACTCTACCGGTAATTCCGGTGCGGGTAGCGACGTTGAGAAAGTGCGGGAAGCGACCCGTCTGGCCCAGGAAAAACGCCCGGATCTGATCATCGATGGCCCACTGCAGTATGACGCAGCGATCATGGCCGACGTGGCCAAATCCAAAGCGCCTAACTCGCCAGTAGCCGGTCAGGCGACCGTATTCATCTTCCCGGATCTGAACACCGGTAACACCACTTATAAAGCGGTACAGCGTTCTGCTGACCTGGTATCTATCGGGCCAATGCTGCAAGGCATGCGCAAGCCGGTGAACGACCTGTCACGTGGTGCTCTGGTTGACGATATCGTCTATACCGTAGCCCTGACGGCGATCCAGTCGGCTCAGGCTGACGCGCAGGCTGCTAAAGCCTGATGAGACAAAGGTGCCACTACGGCACCTTTAGACTCTTTTAATACCCATAACGGCCTGGTGATCATCACCGGGCCGTTTTATTTTTGGCGTCAACAAAGAGCAAGCAATGCCCCCCGATGCCCCTCACCCTAACCCTCTCCCACAGGGAGAGGGGACCGATCGAGTAGATCTGAAAATTCGGTGACACACCTTGGATAAGGAGATGATCGGCCTGAGAAATAGGCCGATCGTCATGAGTGAAGGATATTAAAAAGTGTTCACTATGTCCTTGAACACCGTTCTACCCTGTCCCCGGTCTGTAAAGGGAAAGTGTTGAGGTAAATTTGTTGAGATGACCTATTTACTTCCAGCAGAGCACCGCCTATCAGCTCCCTCTCCCTTTGGGAGAGGGTTGGGGTGAGGGGGGGTCAACAACTCATCCGCCGCCGCCACAATATGCGCCGCCGTCAGGCCATACTCCTGCTGCAAGAACTCCTGCGTACCCACCTGCCCATAGCGGCCTTTGACTCCCACTCGCCGCATCGGCACCGGACATTCTTCCACCAGCACCTCCGCCACTGCCGAACCAAGCCCGTTATGGATGCTGTGGTTCTCGCAGGTGACGATCCTGCCGGTTTTCGCCGCAAAGGTTTTGATGATTTCACGATCGATAGGCTTGAGTGTAAACATGTCAATCACCGCCGCGCTGATACCACGCTGTTGCAGTTGCTGAGCCGCCTGCAACGCTTCGGCGACCATAATGCCGTTGGCGATCAGCGTAATGTCGCTGCCGTCACGCAGCAGATTAGCCTTGCCGATGGTGAAACGATAGCCTGCAGGATAAATGCGTGTCGCCTGCTTACGAATGGTTCGTACCCAGTAGAAGCCTTGCAACTTCACCAGTTGCTGCAAAATATCCTCGAACATGGTGGCATCGGTCACCTCCAACACCACCGAATGCGCCAGGCCGCGCACGATCCCCATGTCTTCAAACGACATATGCGTGCCGCCGTTATGGCAGGCGCTGACCCCGGCATCGGAAGCGATCACCTTGACGTTGTTGCGCTGATAATCCAACGACATAAACAGCTGATCGAAACAGCGGCGGCTGGCAAAAGCGGTGAAGGTGTGGACGAAAGGGACCCGCCCGGTTAGCGACAAACCGGCGGCTACGCCAATCACATTAGCCTCCATGATGCCGCAGTTGATGACCCGCTCTGGGTGATCCTTATGTACGCCATCCATCGCCATCGAACTCATCAGATCGGCTTCCAGTGCAATCACCGGCTTATCGGCTTCGGCCTGTTGGCGGATCACGCTGGCGTACACCTTACGCATTTCTACGGCGTCTTTTTCAAACGGCATTTCCAGGTTAAACATAGGCGGCCTCCAGGTCGGCAATGGCCTTTTCAATTTCGCTACGAACATCTGGCGTTAAGCGCAGATGGTGTGAGTTTTTCAGGTTCTCCAGATACGCCACGCCCTGCCCCTTGAGGCTATCGAGGATCACCACCAACGGCCGCTGCTCGCCACTGCGTTCCGGCAACACGGCATCACGGATCGCGGCAATGTCATCCCCACGAACGGTTTGCACCTCAAAACCGAAGGCGCGGAATTTACCGGCCAGATCGAAGGGTTTGATCACCTCATCCAGCGTGCCGTCCAACTGCTGTTTGTTGTAATCAATAAACAGCGTCAAATTATGCAGGTTGTGGTGGGCGATAAATTGGAACGCTTCCCAGCATTGGCCTTCGTTCAGTTCACCATCCCCCAGGATGCAGAATACCCGGTTGCTGCGCTTTGCCAGTTGGTGAGAAAGCGCCATACCGGCTGCAATAGAGACCCCTTGCCCGAGCGATCCGGTAGTGGCATCCACCCCACGGGTTAGCAAGCGATCTGGGTGGCTTGGTAACCGAGTGCCATTCTGGTTAAGCGTTTGCAACTGTTCCAACGGGAAATAGCCCTTTAGCGCCAGCACGCTATACAGTGCCGGGCCTGCATGGCCTTTCGACAACACAAAATAATCGCGTTCAGGCCAATCCGGGTCACCTGGATCGATACGCATCACTTCGCCGTACAGCACCGCCAGCGTTTCAACTACCGACATACAGCCGCCGTAATGGCCAAATCCCAGCCCAGTGAGTGCCTTCAGCGTTTCCAGACGGATCGCCCCGGCCAATTGCGTCAAATCAGTCACGGTGTTGCTCATGAACTTTCCTCCTTATTTCTGGCTGGGACATCTTTGCGTTTTCCCAGGAAGTTATGCGCGACCAGCAGGCCAAAGATGGCGACGATCGCGACCATGATCATTTCTTTGGTCAGGAAGCGTGCCATATTGCCCAACACGATCCCCACCACGCCGAAGTCCGTATCGGAGAAAGTGGTGTTGGCAAAACCCAGCGCGCCCAGTACCGGTAACAACAGCACCGGCAGGAAGGTAATCAACAAACCGTTGGCAAATGCCCCCAGCATGGCACCACGCCGCCCACCGGTCGCATTGCCGAACACCCCGGCAGTGGCCCCGGTAAAGAAGTGCGGCACCACGCCCGGCAGGATCAGTACCATCTTCATTTGGCCGAGCAAGAACAGACCCACCAAGCCACCCAGGAAGCTGAACAGGAAACCAATCAACACCGCATTGGGGGCGTAGGGATAGACCACCGGGCAGTCCAGCGCCGGGCGGGCATTAGGGACCAGTTTTTCCGAGAAGCCGGTAAAGGCCGGGACGATCTCGGCCAGGATCAGGCGCACACCTTGCAGAATGATGAATACCCCGGCGGCAAAAGTGATCGCCTGAATAATCGAGTACACCAGGTAGTTCTGCCCGCCACTCAATTGGCTTTCGACGTAATCCTGGCCCGCGCAGATAGCCAGGATCAGGTAGATCACGATCATGGTCATCGAGATGGAAATCGAGCTGTCACGCAGGAAGCTGAGGTTTTTAGGTAAGTTCATCTCCTCGGTGGAACGCGAGTTTTTCCCCACCTTGGAACCGAGCCAGCCGGAAAGGACATAGCCCAAGGTGCCGAAATGGCCAAAGGCAATGTCGTCGTTACCGGTAATGCGGCGCATATAGCGCTGGGCGATAGCCGGGAAGAACGCCATCACCAATCCCAGAGTCAGCGCTCCGGTGAACACCAACTGTACGCCCTCAAAACCGGCCACGGTAAGGATGATGCCGATCATACAGGCCATGTAGAAGGTGTGGTGCCCGGTCAGGAAGATGTATTTCAAGCGGGTAAAGCGAGCCACGATGATGTTGGCCACCATGCCAAACGCCATAATCAGCGCGGTGGAGGCACCGTATTTCTCTAGTGAGATAGAGACAATGGCTTCGTTATTGGGAATAATGCCCTGAATATTGAACGCATGCTCAAACATGCCACCCAATGGATTCAGTGAGCCGACTAATACCGTCGCCCCACCGCCCAACACAATAAAGCCCAGAATGGTTTTAACCGTCCCTTTGACCACGTCAGAAAAAGATTTCTTTTGTGCCAATAGACCAATCAAGGCAATCACCCCGACCAATACCGCCGGGACCTTTAATATATCAACCACAAACCTGAGCGTTTCCTGGATAAACATATCCACCTCGCCAATGGGTTAGATTAAATAATGGAGTGGGCTGTGAAGTAAGCACGCAGCTTGGCTTCAAGCTCATTAATATCAATGATATTGCTGATCACCACTAACTGGTCGGCTGGGACACTGGCGCTAGCGGCAATATCTTTCGCCATCACGAAGATATCTGCCGCGCCCGGCGTTGCCGAGGAAAGATCGGAGTGTTCTACCTCTGCCTCAATATTCATTTTTTTCAGCACTTTCTTGATGTTCATTTCCACCATAAAACTGCTGCCCAATCCTGAGCCACAAATAGCCATGATTTTCATTATTCTTACCTGCCAGATTTTATGTGTAGGATAGCGTCACCCGATATCTATCGGATGCTGAGTATTATCAAAAGCTGCGGGTATAACCGGTTAGAGATTAATAATTGGCGATAACATCCTCAATTTGCCGTTTGGTTTGCGCCAGGAACAGTTTCTCCATGGCTTCGCTATCAGAAAATAACTCGGCCAGCTGCGAAATCATGTCAATATGGCTACTGCTATCCGGAGCGGAAAGCATCACCACGACGAACACCGGGTCGTTATCTTCGGACTGAAAATGCACGCCCTGATTGATCTTTAATAGTGAAAGGCCAAGCGCTTTGGCGCCTTCCTCCGGCCTGGCATGGGGCATCGCGATACCGGGTGCCAACACGTAATAGGGCCCCAGCGCCTGATGTTGCTGAAATATGGCCGTCAGGTAATCGGCGGTGATCACACCACGCTGCAGTAGCGGCTGAGCACTCAGCGTGACCGCCTCCTGCCAGTCGGTAACCTGATCGCACAGTTGAATGTGGTCGGCGTTCAGCCAGTCGTTGAGCACATCTCCTCCTTATGGGTTTTTTCCCTTAAACCGCCAGAGTTTCCGAACCTAAACGGGACGAAATCTGTTGGCTATGGATCGTTTGATGGCACGTAGCCGTCATGGAAAAGCCCGGCGACGGTAAAACTTTAATCAACGTGCAGGGGTTAAACTGTGACTTATCGCACAAAGATAGCGCTACCAAAAATCCTTCATCCAGATCTGTGATAGCGCTATCAAAACTATCGGGGATGAAACCCGGCGGTTCAGTTTTTTTATCGATCGCCAAAGGAACGGGGTAGAATGGGCACAGAAGCGGGAACGACGAAGCCCAGTAATGGGTTTCAACCCATGAGCTCATTTATGCGTTATGCGCGCATTTCAGTCAGGATCAGCAATGTCGATCGGTAGAAAACGACGCAGTACCGGCCGGGTTACCCTGGCCGACGTAGCCCAATTGGCAGGCGTGGGCACCATGACCGTCTCGCGGGCGCTACGCACGCCGGAACAGGTTTCAGATAAGCTGAGAGAAAAAATTGAGTCGGCGGTCAGTGAGTTAGGTTATCTCCCCAACCTGGCGGCGAGTTCGTTAGCCTCGGCGTCTTCTTATACCATCGCCATGGTGGTGCCGAGTTTTTCCGAGTCCGGCTGTGCGGATATGTTTGCAGGGTTACAGCGGGTACTGCAACCGGCGGGTTACCAGATCATGCTAGCCGAGTCCCAACATCATATCGAGCGTGAAGAAACGTTGCTGGAAACCCTGCTCTCTTACAACCTGGCTGCGGCGGTGCTGTTAAGCATTGAGCATTCTGAAAATACCCGTCAGGCATTAACCGCAGCCAATATTCCGGTAGTGGAAATTGGAGCAATCCGTACCGACCCGATCGACATCAATATCGGCATCGATTACGTCGCCGCCATGTATCAGCTCACGCAAACCGTGATTGCCAGCGGGTATCAGAATGTTGGGCTGCTGTGTGCTAATCAGGAACAGTGGATTTTCCAACAGCATCTGCAAGGCTGGCACAAAGCGCTACTGCAGAACCACATGTCCCCTCATCGGGTGATTAATGCCGCGCAACCCGCAAGCTTTAGCCTCGGCGCCCAGCAATTGCCGGAGTTTTTACTGGCCTGGCCGGAGTTGGATGCCTTGGTCTGTGCGTCTGATGAACTGGCCTGCGGCGCGCTGTATGAATGCCAGCGGCGGCGCATCAAGGTACCGGAACAGCTGGCGATCGTGGGGTTTGGCAACAGTGAGGTCAGCCAGGTCTGCCAGCCACCGCTGACGACCATGACCGTGCCGCATAAGGAGATTGGTATTCAGGCAGGTAAGGCATTGTTGGCGCGTTTGAACGATCAGCCCTGGCAGCCCAAAGGTTCGATCCCTTCAACCCTGTGCCGTCGTAGCAGCTGCTAACGATGACGATACCGGGAACCCGCCGATAAGTCGGTATTCCCGGTAGTTTCACCCTTGCTTACCAGCTATAAGAGACCCCAACACGGTAGCGCGTCTGGCGGTTATCGTGTTGGCTATCCTGCTTCACGTTCCCCACTTCAACATAAGGCTTCCAGTTTTTATCCCACTTGTAAGCCAGCTTGACGTTATGCTCGTAATCGGTTTTGCCATCGTCAAAAATAACCTTGTTGCTGCTCTTATACACGTAGTTATATTCGGCCGACCAGTCCTTGTAGAAGTTATAACCTAACCAAAAATCACCACGGTTGGTTTTCTCATCCCCCTCTGAACCTTTTGAGGTGGTACGCTTATATTCGTAGCGATATCTGCCCGCTACATAAATGTCTTTGGTAAAGTTATACTGCGCACGCAGATAAGGGCGATAGCCGTTATTATTACTGTTGGACTCTAGAGAGAACCCAGGCTGCAGGGTGATTGCATCAAATTTATGCTGATAGCTGACGACGGCTTCTGTGCCATTACTGACCTGCTCGTGGAAAGGTTTATCAGGCGTAGAGTCTGAAGAGTCCTGACGCCATTTTGCTTCCAGAGAGAATCCCAGGCCGTTATCGAAACGATGCGAGACCAGCATTCTATTTTTATGGTCGCCTTTGGCTGTATCCTGCCATTCATGGCGCAAATCAAGCGACATGGCCATTGCACTAAAGTTTGCTACAGAGGCTAACACCAGAGTCAATAATTTAAATTTCATTATTACTACCCTTATCATTTAATTATAGAAAAGACATCCCCACTCTAATTAAGGGGGTTATAGAGTTATTTGAAATACTTATTATTTGAAAATGGGCAAAGCGTCATTGCTATTTAATACAAATTTATTTTTCTTACAGCTTCCCTGTTAGCGTTAATGAATGTAATGATTAGCTGATAAATAAGCCCCCACCCAAGATAAGGTGGGGACAATTCTTGTTAGCGCATTGCGCGTTTCAGAATACGGTCGCCCTGGCGCTGGAAATCAGCAGCCACTTCCTGCACCGTTTTCTTGCCATAATCGATATTCTGAATGGCATCCTGGAACAACACTACAATCTGCGGGTCGTCAAAATACGGTGAAGCGCTGATGGCATGCGGCAGTGACAGCGCCAGTTTCAACCCGGAAACCGCCGGATCGCTATCCTGGATCACGCCACTTTCGGTCAATTGGCTGACAGCCACTTTGCTTAACGGAACCCCCCGCTCCAGCTTCAGCGCCTCAACGCCTTCCTTGCTGTTTAACAGGAAGTTAATCAACATTGCCGCTTCTTTTGGATGCTTGCTGCTTTTACCAATCGAGAACATTTGCGACGGCTTGAAGAACAATCCGGCATCTTTGGCACCCGGCAGCATCGGGTATGGGCCCAATACCAGCTTGGCCGGTGCTTTCAGGTTGTCGGAGTATTTGTTGATGGTGGAGTTCCACATATAGGTCCCACCCCATTCCCCCGCAATCCATGGCTTCATCTCATACATGTTGTTTTTGCCGAACGAGGCGTAGTATTTCGATGATGGCATGACGTGGCTGTCTACCATGTTTTTATACATCTGGAAGAAATCGACCCATTGTGCTTCGCTATAGGCAAACTTCTTCTGCGCTTCATCGATAATATCGACGTTATATTTTTGGATCATGTAGGAACGTAACAGTGCGAAGGTATCCTGGTGCTCCAACACCACCGGATAATATTTATCGCCCAGTTTTTCGTTAAAGGTTTTACCGGCGGCGAGCAATTCATCCCAATTATTGGGATATTGCGCACCCGCGTCTTTCCAGGTGACATCGTTATAATAGAAAACACGTGCGGTCACTGAAATCGGAATGCCGTTCAGCTTGCCGTCAATCGTGGTGGTTTGTAGCTCTTTGGGATCAAACTGCGTCAGATCCAGATACTCACTCACCTTGTTCAGGTCATAGAATCCGGTGCCGGTTTTTGAAAAGATCGGCAGCCAGTTCCAGTTGGTTTGCATCACGTCCGGCTCGGTGCCCCCGGCAATCTGGGTGGTCAGGCGTGAAAGGTGACCGTCCCAGCCGGTATATTCCGATTTCACCTTGATATTCGGGTTCTGCTTCTGGAATTCCTCAATCGCCTTCAACGTAACCTGATGGCGGCCATTGCCTCCCCACCAGGACATACGCAAGTCAACCTGTTCAGCGGCAAAGGCCTGATGGGCAAATATCGCCATGGACGAGGCTACCAGGGTACGTAAGACTATTTTTTTCATTATTGACCACTCCTGTTAAAGAGAAATATTCTTTTCTGTTTTCGCATCAAAAATGTGGCATTTATCCATATCGAATTTGAAGTAAACCGGACGATGCAGCCCATTTTTCAGGATCGGTTTGACGTCATCGGAAGGAATACGGCAGGTCAGTTCGAAATCATTCACCTTCAGGTAAACAAAGAACTCATGGCCCATATTCTCGACTCGGACCAGTTCCCCTTCAGAGTGGTTACCCTCAAACGGCGATTCCGAAATCGACACAAACTCGGGCCGCACGCCAAAGAACACGTCCTGTCCGACAAAGCTGGCGACCTTATCCTGCTGATGCTGGCTGAGGGTCAAGGTGTAGTTACCGACGGTAAGGCCGATTTTACCGTCCTTCTCTACCAGCTTGCTCGGCTTGATGTTCATTTCTGGCGCCCCGATGAAGCCAGCGACAAACATGTTTTTCGGGAAGTGGTACAGGTTGTCTGGCGTATCCACCTGCATGATATGGCCCAGCTTCATCACGCAGATACGGTCGCCCATGGTCATGGCTTCGGTCTGATCGTGGGTAACATAGACGGTGGTCGCCGGTTTGCCGCTCTTTTTCAGCTGCTTGTGCAAATCGGAAATACGGATACGCATCGACGCACGCAGCTTGGCATCCAGGTTAGACAACGGTTCATCGAACAGGAACACGTCTGGTTTTTTCACAATTGCGCGGCCTACGGCCACACGCTGCGCCTGACCACCCGAGAGTTGGCGTGGCAAACGATCCAACAGCTCTTCCAGCTCCAGGATCTTGGCGGCTTCGTTAACCTGCTCTTCAATTTGTTCTTTAGGCATCTTGCTCAGCTTCAAGCCAAAGGCCAGGTTATCTTTTACCGTCATATGCGGATACAGCGCATAGTTCTGGAACACCATGGCAATACCACGGGATTTAGGGGCCAGGTTATTCACCACGCGATCGCCAATACGCACTTCGCCGCCGCTAATGGTTTCCAACCCTGCCAGCATCCGCAGCGTGGTCGATTTGGCACAGCCGGAAGGGCCGACAATCACCATAAACTCGCCATCGGCAATGGTCAGATTAATGCCATGCACCGCCTTATAACCGTTGCTGTACACTTTCTGCAGATTGTTAAAAATGACTTCAGCCATGATAGATCCTCAATTAACCTTTAATTCCGCTGCTGGTAACGCCCTGTACAAAGTAGCGTTGGGCCAGGAAGAACACGATGATGGACGGCAGAATAGAGATGCTTGCCATAGCCAGGATTTCGTTCCACGGCGCACCTTCTGTCACGTCGATAGACATTTTCAACGCCAGCGCAATCGGGTATTTATCGACGCTATAGACGTAGATCAACGGGCCAATAAAGTCATTCATCGACCACATAAACTGGAACAGCGCGACGGAGATAATCGCCGGTTTCAGGATCGGCACCACCACATACCACAGCACCTGGAACGAGTTGCAACCATCAATCTGGGCCGCCTCTTCCATATCCCGTGGCACACCGCGCAGGAACTGGATCAACATAAAGACGAAGAATCCTTGGGTCGCGAATGCCAGCGGCAAATAGAGCGGCAGATAGCTGTCCAGCATGCCCATCTCACGGAACATAATGTATTGCGGGATCAGTAACACCGTACTCGGCAGCAACATGGTAGTGATCAGCGTGGCAAACCAGAATTTCTTCCACGGGATCTCAAAGCGGGCAAAGCCGTAGGCCACAATGGTCGAAGAGATAATGGTTAATAACACCTTGGGGATCACAAATTTAAAGGTGTTAAGCATGTAATGACCAAAGTTATATTCCGTGCCGGTTTTCCAACCGTTGACGAAACCGTCCGAGGTCGCATTTTCTGGCCACAGGCCCAGGGTGGTGAAGATCTCCTGGTTGGGTTTAAACGAGGCCGAGAACATCCAAACCAGCGGATAAAGCATCAACAATCCCACCAGCAGCAGCACGACGTAACGAATAGCGGCGCTGATTTTTTCCCGGCGCAATGTGCGCTGCACTTCGCGCTCAGCCATTTCCTGCGCACTGGGCATGGGTAATTGGTTCTGTTGCATGTCAGCCATTTTTGCCACCCTTGTCTGCCGAGTAGAAGACCCAATACTTCGATGATTTAAAGGCGATTGAGGCGAACAGGGCCACAACCAGGAACAGGATCCACGCCAATGCGGCACCGTAACCCATATCAAAATATTTAAAGGCGGTATCGTAAATATACAGTGAGAACAGATAGGTGTAATGGGTAGGCCCACCCCCGGTAATCACATACGGAGCCGTAAACTCCTGGAACGCCTGCGTGGTCTGCATAATAAAGTTGAAGAAAATCACCGGTGTGATCAGCGGTACCGTGACCTTCATAAACATCTGCCACTTGGAAGCACCATCAATCATGGCCGCTTCATATTGTGACTGTGGTACGTTTTGCAGCGCCGCCAGGAAGATCACCATCGCAGAGCCGAACTGCCATACGCGCAGCAACGTAACCGACATCAATGCCAGAGAAGGCTCGCCCAACCAGTTGACCGGATCCATACCAAAGACACCGATAAAGCTGTTTAGCAGCCCGTCGATGGCAAACAGAGCACGCCATAGCACGGCAATAGCCACGCTGCTGCCCAGAATGGAGGGAACATAATACGCCGTACGGAAAAAGCCGATGCCGCGCAGTTTAAAATTAAGGACAAACGCGATACCTAACGCAAATGCCAATTTTAACGGGATGGTCAGAAACACATATGCAAAGGTGACGCCCATCGATTTCCAAAAAAGATGGTCTTCCATCAGCATATAACGATAGTTTTCCACCCCGTTAAACACCGGGGGATTCATCAGGTCATATTCCGTAAAGCTCAGCAAGAATGATGACACAAAGGGGAACGCCGTAAATATGATCAACCCTATTATATAAGGTGATATATAGGCTAACCCCAGCATTCTGTTTTCATTCATGGTTGTTACCCATAGCCATTTAAATAGAAAAAGAAATGAAATTAGTTAAGTGAAATTTAAGTCTTATTAAACAATAGAAATGACAAGCCCGGCAGTCTGCCCAGGTTCAGCATCCTCCCCGTCGTGATAAATCGATAAATTTTTTCAGGCATTCACTGGCCAATCTCCGCCAGTCATCAGCAGCCAATGCTCGCATTGTCACTATGCCGTTAGGTTGCTTGTTACAGTAGGATAATTCCATTTTTCGGTCTCCCAGATGATCCTGTCATCTACCAACCAACAAACTGAAACACTATTTCAAATTATTATATCTGAAATTTTTCCAACGTCATTCAGTGGATGGCAAAAGTGTGACCAAAGTAGAAACGTTGTTTTGATTTTTTTATAAAAAAACAAAAATTATCAAAACCAAAACAAAGTCAATGTATAACCAAATGATAAATAGAGATATTTATACTTTTTGAATTTGTAGCACTAAGGATAGAAATTTTGATGAGATGGGTTAACTAATTGTAGGTAGATAAAATCAGCAGATTTGGGCCGAGAGGGTAAGTATAAATGCCATCATTGATGGTTACATTTGTGATTTCAGACGGTTGGCAAGTGGGGAGGGTCTAAATGAAGAGAAGAATAGACGGCCTTGCTACTCTATGGGCAGCAAGGCCGTGCGTTAAATCAGGCGTCTTCCTCGCCAGAGCTGGCTCTGCTTTCGCGCGGCAGCGGCTTGCCGTAGTCCTGGCCGTTATTACGCGTCAGCCACAACGATAATGCCTTCAGTGAATCGGGGGTGAATTCGTCGCAGCGGGCGGTGATCTCCTCTGGCGTCAACCAGCTCACTTCAGCCACTTCTTCTTCCTGCAGAGCAAACGGGCCATTGGCGACGCAGCTAAATAACGCCCCCCAAATACGGCACTGTTCCTCTTCAAAGTAGAACAGACCATGTTCGGCAAACGGGATCCCGGCGATACCCAGCTCTTCTTCCGCCTCACGGCGGGCAGAGTCCAACACGTTTTCCCCGCTTTGTACCACTCCCCCGGCGGTGGCATCCATCCAACCCGGGTAAAAATCTTTGGTGTCTGTGCGCCGCTGCACCAGAATTTTCCCCATACCATCATGCACCACGATATAGGTCGCACGATGACGCAGCCGTTGGGCACGCATCTGTTGACGACTGGACTGAGCAATCACTTCGTTTTGCTCGTTGACGATATCAACCCACTCGGTATCTGCAGCCTGATCCTGTTCCGCCATCCTGTAAAACCTTCTATTTTGGGCGCGATGCATGCCGCGCACGGGTTATGCTTCAATTATTTTTGGTATGTGTCCCAGCTCTGCCAAGGAACAACCCTGGCTGCCACTTTCAAGCTATCGGGACTCTAAAATTAGTGCGTTAACGCCACCTCTGCAACAACCTTGCCGTTGTGCAACTCGAGTACGCTCAAGACGTCGTCTGCCAGTATGCCATAGCTGGCAGGAAAACCCCCTTTCGGGATGCTGACCGAGCCTGGATTAAAGCAGTAGATCTCCCCCTGCCTTTGTGCCTGGGGCAAATGCGTATGGCCATACACCAGCACGTCCCCGCCCGTTAAAGGCGGTAATGTGTTGGGATGATAAAGGTGCCCGTGGGTTAAAAACAATCGTCTTTTGGCTAACAGCACCTGCTGGTAAGGGGCCATCATCGGGAAGGAGAGCAGCATCTGATCGACTTCACTGTCGCAATTACCGCGAACGGCAACGATCTTGTCACTAACGTGATTCAATCGTTCGGCTACCTGCGCTGGCTGATAGTTGTCTGGCAAGGCGTTGCGCGGACCGTGATTGAGCAAATCGCCCAACAGGATCAACCAATCGGCCTGGCTTTGAGCAAACAATTCGAGGATTTTGTCGGTGGCGGAGAGCGAACCATGCAGGTCCGAGGCGAACATCAGCTTCATAATCTTTCCTTCGGTGCGGAATATGAAACCATTTTAACGTAGCTGGGTTAGACAACAAGCGGTGGGGAAAACAGGTGGCCGAAATTCGGCCACCTGAAGAACATCAGGCGCGGGCCAGCAGTTCTTTGACAAACGCCACAATCTCCGGCTTTTTGCCGTTGGAGAACAGGCATTCCTGGAAGCGAGGGCCGCTCACGGCGGTCTTCACCAGCTCTGGATCGATGGCACGCAGCGTATCCAGGTAGTTGTCTTTGATCACCGCCTGCTTAACCTGATTGAGGATACCGGCGTTACGAACCTGAGGTTCCTTACGCTCTACCGGATAACCTTCACCTTTACGCCCGGTAAAGGCCTTCTCAAAGATATAGCGCACGTTCAACTCAGCACCCCAGCCAAAGCCTTTGGCAAACGGCAAGGACAGCGCATTACCGTTGTTGATCTGAGCGAACAGGAAAGCATCCGCAGGATCGATACAGTAACCGCACACTACGCCAGGATGGATGTTCAATGACATCAAGGCGCCCTGCCCGGTACCGCAGCCGGTGACCACAAAGTCGACCGCTTCAGCGTTCAGCAGAATGCTGGCCATAATCCCTAAATGGATATAGGTCAGATGGTGATCCTGCTCATCGCTCATACCCACGTTGAACACCGCATCATGATTGCCAGCCGCAACCGCCTGCAATTGTTCGAGAACCAGCGCATTTTTACCCGCCTGGCTGTTTTCCATCATCAGTGCAATATTCATCTTTTGCTCTCCGCAAATAAAATCAATCGGTTATTCTTTGTCTCGTTAGCGAGCCAACCAGCCGCCATCTACCGCTACGGTGTAGCCATTGATGTAATCCGACGCCGGTGAAGCCAGGAATACCACCGGCCCCATCAGATCTTCTGGCAGGCCCCAACGGCCAGCCGGGATACGCTCGAGGATTTCCTCGCTGCGGGCCTGATCGTCGCGCAGTTGGCGAGTATTGTTTGTCGCCATATAGCCAGGAGCCAACGCGTTGACGTTGATACCGTGGCTGGCCCATTCGTTGGCCAACAGACGGGTAACACCCATGACGGCGCTCTTGGACGCGGTGTAAGACGGCACACGGATGCCCCCTTGGTAAGACAGCATGGAGGCGATATTGATGATTTTGCCGCCGGAGCCTTGAGCAATAAACTGGCGGGCCACCGCCTGAGACATGAAGAACACCGTCTTGATGTTCAGGTTCATCACGTCATCCCAATCTTTTTCGCTAAACTGCAGCGCATCCTGGCGGCGAATGATGCCCGCGTTATTGACCAGAATATCGATATGGCCGAATTCGGCTACCGCGCGCTCCAGCAGCTCAGGCAGCACTTCCAGCTTGCTCAGGTCGGCTTTCAGGCTCAGGAAACGACGCCCCAGCGCAGTAACTTTGGCGATGGTTTCGTCCGGCTCAACCACGTTAACGCCAACGATATCACAACCTGCCTGAGCCAGCCCTATGGCCATCCCCTGTCCCAGCCCGGTGTCACAACCGGTCACAATCGCCACTTTACCCTGCAATGAAAAATTATCGAGAATCATGCTCTTGTCCTTAGTACTCAGGGCATCAGCGGCCCTTGTCAAAAGTGGGGATAGCGTTGCAATCCCGCCAGTGTCCGCAGCTTGCTGCCATACAGGGGGAACGATATTGCCCGCCCCTGTCATCATGATGGCGCAAGTCTAACGCTTATCCTTGGCGCGATCAATAAAATTGAAACAATGTTTTATTTTAAATGAAAGTAATTTTTGTTTATGTGATGAGTGCCGTTTTCACCGGAGCAAAAACGGCATAACCGCTGGGTTTATCTACATCGATATCGCATACAGCGCCTTAAGGAGCTACTGGCAACAAAAAGGCATTGTTGTCGGCGATGTTCCCCACCACCGCATCGGCATATTCTCCCGGCTTGCTACGCAGCGAGACGTTGCCACTGAATACGCCCTGCTTGTCCTGCGTGGTATAGGGGCCCGGACGGAAAATGTAGTTAAACCTCTGGTTATCAATCGCCGTATTGCTGGTGACTTGCAGGGCGCCAGGGTTGAAGTTGTCGGTAAACCCATCCATGCCGTTTTCAATGGCGAGGCTGTTAGTCACCTGATGGGCCACTGGCAACCCTTCTCCCCCCAGTTTGAAACCATTATTGACATTGCGCAGCGCGACGCTGTTCTCAATGATCACCTTGCCGTTCGGGCCATCCTCGATCTTGTTAAACAGATCAAAGCCGTCATCCACGTTGTCATGCGAGAAGCAAGCGACCAGCCGATTTCCCTCGCCCACACGCATTTTGACGGCAAAACCATCCGCATTGATCAGACCTGGATCCTTGTTGGCGTATGATTCGGAATGGCTGATCAGGTTGTGGCTGGCCCACAGTGGCCGGTCGGCGTTAGCTGGGGAAGAAATGACAATTCCGGTATCATCCGCATGGTGTGCCACCACCCGGTCAAGGTGGTTATGGCTACCCGTAATGCGCAGGCTTTTTTCCGTTACCGTGATGCCCTGAATATCCCAATAGCTGGCTGCCAGTTCCATCCCGTGCAGCACCACGCCATCCCCAAGCGGCCGGAGCTTTTTGGCATGCGTGGCGGTGCCACTGGCTAAGGCAGGTATGACAGCCAAGGGGTAATCCCCCGCCGCCAGCCAAAGCGTGCCACCCGGCGTCAAGGATTGCACGGCGGTGGCAAAATCCAGCGGATGCTGCTGACTACCATCATTTTCGGCTTTGCCCTGTGGCGCAGCATACAGATTAGCGGCGTCGGCATAGTGCGCTTTGCGCACCATCAGCTTGTCACTTTGAGCGTTGCCTTTTACCGTAGTGAAACGGTAATCCAGCACGGTTTCCGCCTTCTTCAGCGCAACCTTCACCGCCAGCATCTCTCCGGCCTGTACCTTACGCTCTGCGGCAATGACCACGCCGTCCTGGCTCAGCGACAGAGTGCCACTCTCATTGCTGCGTAGTTGGAAGACGTAATCATCCGTGGCGGATATTGGCGCAGAACCGATCTCGATCTGCAACGGCATCGCTTTAACCGCAAACTCTTGTGCCGCCGGAAGCTGGCTTTCGCTGAGCGTCAGGCTGGCCTGGTTGACGGTAATGCGTGCGTTACGTGAAGCAAAAAAGCCCACGTAGTAACCTTCAGGATCCAGCTTGGTGACGCGGTGCGGATCGTTGGTCGTTTTACTGACCCAGTTGTCGCTGCCCAGCGGAGCATAGGCCGCGGTAAACCCCTGATCCGTGCGAGCCAGACGCAGCCGGAAGGTTGGCGTTTTCTGCAGATCGACCTCAGGTTGATAACCCTCACGTTTGATCTCGACGCCCGCATTACCCCAGGAATTGAGCACGCCGTTGCGGGAAATCAGCGTCATTTTGACCCGCTGATGATCTTTTTTATCCTGCGTCATGATGGCATTCATCACCATGTTGGATGCCGCCGGAAACTCCTCATACCCCTGCTGGACCTTCTCCAACCGTGGTTTGCCGAGGATATCGCGGATCAGCAATCCCGCCCCCTCTTGCCCGGCGGGCAGAGCCATATTTTCCGGGCCAAACTGATCGACCGTCACCTCCGCCTCCAGAACCACATTGGCATTGGCGGGAACGCGCGTGTAGTAGAAGGTCAGGCCATCATGGCTGTTGCCGATTTTGCCCCCCCGGCTTTCGACGTGGAACGGCATTTTCAGCGGCCCGGCCTGCATCGGCTTGCCATTGGCCATCGTCACCTGATTGGTGCCCACTTTTTCCGGCAGCACGTTGGTGGCAAAGTTGGCATCCGTTGACTGGCCGAAAGCGATGGCTTGCCAAACCAGTTCATTAGCGGCAGGCAGCGGTGCGGCGACAGCGTGATGACACACGCTGGTCAGAGCAATTAATAACGACAGAGGTACGATCTTCATTTCCCTTTCCTTGTTTTTAATCGGTAGGGATCCCCCCGCCATGTTGGCGAGAAGATCCTGTCACTGGGTTTTGGGGAGATCAGGCCCGTTAGGCCGGTTTATACACAGGGGGAGAGACTTCAGGGGTGATATTCATCTTCTGGCAGATCTTGCTGTTGCCCCAGCATTGTTCGTAGGGCAGCCCTACCAGCTTCTCAATCACCAGACGAACTTCAGGTTTGATATCGCCGATCTTGCCGCCAGCCTTGATGCGGGCCACTTCGTATAGCACCACCTGATGGGTCTGGCGGTTAAGCGTCATCTGGCTGCTGAAGACAATCGCCATCAGCGCCAACAAGATCACGCCAGCAAAGAACACCCAGGAGATCGCGGTAATGGCAGTTTCCGGCTGAGTGTGAGACTTGGACTGGAAGCCGTAGTAACTGAGGATCGCCCCCATGGTGAAGACGATTATCGAACGCATAATCTTGCCGGAGAAGGTCATCGCCCCAGCATAGATCCCTTCACGGCGGCGGCCGGTAAAGACTTCGTCCACGTCTGCCAGGAAGGTATACACCGTCCAGGGAATGTAATATACCCCGCCAGTGCCAAGGCCGAAGATCACGGTGATGCCGATGATGGCAGCAGTGGCAATATGCGCAGGCAGGTTAAAGAAGTGCAGCAGGGAGTAGCAACAGACCGCAAACATCACGATACCGAGCGCCCAGGAATAAGGTTTACTGAAGCCTTTTTTCACGCACAGCCCAATAAAGATGGCGGTCGATATCAACTGCAAGATGGCATTCAGGCTGTTCAATCCGGCCAGAATGGCAGGATCGTATTGCAGCACGAAGATCACGAAATAGGTGAATACCGAGGCAAACAGCCATTCCGCGCCGAAGCCGAACAGATACATGCCCAGATGCTTGCGAAATACCCGGAGATAGAAGGTCGATTGCATATCCCGCGCCAATGAAGCCAACGTTTTGAGCAGCGATTTCTTATGCTTAACCTCCGCTATTGCTTCATCCTTGCGCTCCCAGGAGAACAGATACAGCACGGTGATGGCAGTAAACAGGATCACACCGTAGGTGATGCCGGTATACAGAAAAGGCTGAGCCGATTCTTTGCCGTAGAGCAGAATAAATTGCCCTGGGATAAACGCCGCCAGGAAGTTGGCCATCTTGCCAAAAATCGCTTTATAGCCAGTCAGCTTGGAGCGCATGGCGAAATCATCGGTCATTTCGGTCGCCAGCGTCTCGTAAGGTACCATCACCGAGGTATAAATCAGTTCGAAAATGACGTAGGTGGCGAGGTAGTACCAAAAACCAAAGCCCTCAACCCACAACAGCGGGTAAAAGACCATCAGTGGCGCACCAATCAGCAAGAAGAAACGGCGCCGACCAAAGCGCTTACCGAGCCAGGTATTGCCAAAGTTATCGGTCAGATAGCCCATCACCGGGTTACTGATAGCATCAATGACGCTCGCAACCGAGAAGATGAATGACGCCTCCAGCAGCGTCAGCCCACAGAACGTGGTGTAAAAATAGAGCAGCCAGGCACCGCTGATCGCCAGCGCCCCGCTGCCCAGCAGGTTACCCCCGCCATAAGCCAGCTGATGTCCTAGCCTGACCGTTCTTCCCTTACCCAGAGCGTTAATACCATTCGTTGTCATCGTTTCTTCTCGCAAATAAAAATAATGAACTACAATTTCATTTTTACAGGAATAACGTTTTATACTTTTAGGCGGGTTATAATGTTGTGATGAAAGTCACATAAAAAATAAGGGGATCTGATTTAACCAACTTTAAAACATGGGCAGCATCCGGCCATGGCCCCAGCATCAGGGATTGCCCATCCGTTTTTTTTCTATAGTGGCGAGCATGCAATGGCGTCATGCTGGTTGGCTATGAGCAAAACCACGATCCGCTAACAATCGGGCCAAGCGCAACGATTTATGCGATGTAGCTCTCATAAATCACCCGTTCGGGTTGGCCTAATCCGTCACTTTGATATCATTTTTCTAAATTTATGAAACAATGTTTTATTTAATTAAAGGATCGTCTGAACAGCGGCGGTTTATCGATAAGGTTAAGGGAGGCCATCGTGGCTAAAGGTTCAATCCACCAATTCAATTTCCATCGCACAACCGATGCCGGTACCGGCGCACAGCTCACCCGCCTGACACCGCCTGAAGTGCTGTGCCACCGCAACTACTTCTACCAGAAGTGTTTCACCAACGACGGCAGTAAGCTGTTGTTTGCTGGCGAATTTGACGGTAACCGCAACTACTACCTGCTGGATCTGCAACGGCAGCAAGCGGTGCAGTTGACCGAAGGTCCAGGCGATAACACCTTCGGCGGTTTTTTATCCCCGGACGATCGTTTCCTGTATTACGTGAAGAATGAACGTGAGTTGCGCCGGGTAGAACTGAGCAACTGCACTGAACAAACCGTGTATCGCGTGCCTGAAGAGTGGGTTGGCTACGGCACCTGGGTTGCCAACAGTGAATGCACCAGCCTGGTGGGTATCGAAATCGATCGCCAGGATTGGCAGCCTCTGACCGACTGGAAAATTTTCCACAGCTTCTTCACCAAAAACCCGCATTGCCGCCTGCTGCGTGTCGATTTGGCCAGCGGTGAATCACGCGTGATTTATGAGGATCGCCTCTGGTTGGGCCACCCAATCTATCGCCCATACCATAGCGACTGCGTCGCCTTCTGCCACGAAGGGCCACACGATCTGGTAGATGCCCGCATGTGGCTGATCAACGAAGACGGCAGCAATATGCGTAAGGTAAAAACTCATGCCCCAGGCGAGAGCTGTACGCACGAATTCTGGGTGCCGGACGGTTCAGCCCTGATGTACGTCTCTTATTTGAAAGGCCAGCAAGAGCGCAACATCTGCCGTTACGATCCACAGACCGGGCAGGATGAGATCGTGATGACCATGCCAGCCTGTTCGCACCTGATGAGCAACTACGACGGCAGTCTGTTAGTGGGTGACGGTTCGGCTACGCCGGTCGATATCAAGGATTCTCAAGGCTACACCATTGAGAACGACCCGTGGCTTTACGTGTTCGACGCCAAACAAAAACGTCAGGCACGTCTGGCCGCACATAACAGTTCATGGCGCGTGCTGAATGGTGACCGTCAGGTAACGCATCCGCACCCATCCTTTACTCCGGACAACCGGCAAGTGCTCTTCACCTCAGATTTTGAGGGAGAACCTGCGCTGTATCTAGCCCGCTTGCCGGAAGATCTCTTTGCTTGATGGCACTATTTTATTGAGGAACAACCATGTTTATCTACCAACAGGATTGTGCGCTAGAAGACTTAGGAAACGGCGTGACCCGCCGCATTCTCGCCCATGGCGGCACCATGATGGCGGTGGAGGTCAACTTTAGCCAAGGCGCTGTCGGCCCGTTGCACAGCCATCCGCACGAGCAACTGACCTACGTGCTTTCCGGCCGCTTCAGCTTCACCATCGATGGCGTCACCAAAGAAGTCGCTGCCGGAGATACCTTGTACAAAAAGCCCGACGTGGTGCATGGCTGCGTCTGCCTGGAGGCCGGAACCTTACTGGATACCTTCACTCCACAGCGTGAAGATTTTCTGAAATAATCTTATGTGCTCCCGGCCATCATGCCGGGAGCATTTGGCACCCAATAAGCTGTAGTAATTCCCCCCTCCTCTTGCAGAAAATTACCCTGTTCCCCTTGCCCACACCATCAATATGCCTGCCGCCAAACCGGCCACAGACGAGAAACATCAATAATTCATATTCCAAACAATTAAACACAAACACATACACACAGTGAATGCATATAGGTAATTATCAGTCATTGACCGGTAAGTTACAGGACAGTTCTTATCTTTTGATTTTATTGAAATAATTGGTAACTTATCGATAAAATCAATTGTTTTTATCATATCGATCTATTTTATTGATCATTAAAAACAACTCTGCTATCCTATGTAATATAAATTTTCAATATAAATCAATGGAATGAGTAAATCTCATGGCTTACTGCGAGTATGTCGCCTATTGCCCACATTGTGATATTTCCATCGAGTTGACAGGGAACGTTCCCCCCTACGTTGAGGGGGCGGGTAGTTGCTGGATGTGCAGTAAGAAACTCGTCCTGATTTTCAGAAAGTCGGCAAAAAACCGTGCGCGCCATCGACAAGATTGCGGCTCATCCGCCAACCCGCGCACAAGCTAAGATTATTACTGATTAGGATGATCAACTATGCCTGATATTCATATCTACACGGTGAGTAATGACCGCTATTTCTCCGCTGGTTTGCACGCGCTGCTCAGGCACGGTGAAACCTTACCCCACAATAAAATAGCGTTGCATGAATTACCCTTCGAGAAAGAGACGTTTGAGGCTCACACGCTGCCGGAACTGAAAAATAGCGCCTGTGATTTTCTGATTTTGGATTGCAGCTGTGGCTTTATTCATTATTACGGCGCCTGTTCTGCGATCTATGCCGCCCTGGAGCAGGGCACGCTGGAGGCCAGGATCATCTTGATGTACGAAAACAGCCTGTGCCTGACCAACCCGGATATGTACAACCACTTTATCACTCTGGATAAAAATGCCTGTGTGGAGGATATTTTGCTATCGATTTTCCCTCGCCAAACGGTGCAGGATGAGTTTGATGCCGAGGTAGAGGAAGCCACGAGCCGGCAGTATCTGACCGGCCGAGAGCTGATCGTCATCAATGAAATCTACAGCGGTGCACAGCCTGATGAAATCGCCAAAAAGCTCAAGCTCAGGCTAAAAACCATCAACTGTTATAAAAACCGGGCGATGAAAAAGATCTGTAGTAAAAGGCCTCAGGATTTACATCTTTAACCTCGTCATCATCGCCAGCAGGATAGCTGTGGCCTGAACCTCCCCCTTCATACGCCCCCAGTTGGGGGCCCTCACAAGCAAATTCTGGATCCAACAAAATGCTATCGCAAAGTTGTAACACTCGCCTCCACACATTTTTTGGAACTCTTGTTACTTCTAGCTCTTACCAGATCTGGCAGCCTGCTTAGTACCAGGAGCGGACGTTACAAATAACTCAAGCAAACCGCCCCCTTAGCCCTTAATGAAGAATGGAGGAATGGGTCTTAATAGGTGAATATCGGAAGATCTCTAACAGGGAAAGGGCCGTTTTTAGGGGATAACTATATTGCCACCTAGTCACCGTAAGAATATGCACAGAGAGAGCATATTTCACAACAGCCCTCTCAGTTTTATGAAAAGTAATAAAACTTAGGAGTATTTTAAACGCATTTGAACGTCAGGCGAGCAACGCCATTAACAAGTAAGTGTGTATCAATATCAGTTTTGACTTCTTTCATGGATTTATTTTGTACCCTACAAAAATCAGAAGCCTTTTTAGTTGCAGTGCCAATAGATCCTTGTATACGACCTGCAGCAGGAGCTGCTTCTACCTCAGTGAGATAGTCCCCATTATCCAGTTTTTTGACATCGGACTGATATGTCAAACCCAGGCCTTGAAACTGTGTTTTATCATTTTGCACAGCGCAGCCGCTTAAAAAAGCACCAATTAAAATGGTGGTAGCAATTATTGATTTTTTCATGTGAAGAATAATCCTTATGAATTTGGTTAGCCGCTATTCTACAAACTGGAATCAAACATTAATTAAACCAATTGCTATTTATAGATTTGCATAAGGTTATCGTATTGAATAGTTGGAGAAATAAATCACACGAACCGACAAACAAGAACGTCAGGTGATCTGCTCCACATGATTCAAGACATATCGATGTAAGTATGCATTACTAACTTCCGCTCCTCGCTCATAGCCGACCTGTAGCTCAGTTAACTGGTCCGCTTCGTGCCAGAAGCTGAGCTAAGCACCTCAAAACGTAATCATAAATTGGAGGTATTTTCAAAATCCTTACTTACTGTAATTTGTAGATACCGGCATTCCAGTAACCATTACCCTGGCGACGATGCTCTTTCCAGCCTAAGGCTAAGAGTTCCCTTGCAATTAGCCGATTCATCACCCCATGCCCCATAAGCAACACAGGACCGTTTGATACTTTTGCAAAATTTACGAGGATGTCCGCAGCCTGAACAGCACGTTGTTTTGCTATTCCCAGGCGCTCCGCATCACGGGATATACCACACAGCCACATGACGCGGAAAAAAGCAGCCCAGAGGGCTGGGGATAATCTAAAACCGGGCATGTGGAATATCGGTAGGCCAGCTTCCCTGAAGACCCCATCGATGAGCTCCGGTTCACGCCCTAATGCGTTCAGGGAAGAAAGCGCTCTGGGAAGAGGACTGCTTACGATCCGCAATGCGCTGGATGCTATTGATTTACTAAATTCTGGCGGCATATCGCTGCCCGTATCAGAGAGATCATATTGTGCAACCCAGCCGGCCATTTCACGACATGTTACTTTCGAAGAGCCTGTACAGGCAGGCTTTCCATGACGCATCAAAATAATTTCCATATAGCGTTTCTTGTTTGTGGTTCTTTAGGCGCAATAGACTATAGCGATGAAAGCAGGGTGTACTACCACCATATTTAGGGTTGACCATACTGGCTGAGATCCCTTGTCATGTGAAGAACAAGGTTTGCCGTTATCACCCGTAATAGCGGCAAGTTCTGCTGACAGCATTTCGATTAAACGATGGGATTCTGAAGAAAATGGATCCGATTTCTCTACTATTATCATAGTGATACCCTCTCACTCAGGATGACGGGGGGCTTTACGCTCCCGTAGTTATCCCCTAGTAGGCCATAGCCCCTGCTGCAATAGGCCGATCGTTTTATCCGCTACCTGAAGCATTTCCCGTTTGAAATGACTTGTTGCCCAAGTGAGGTTCCAAGTCGCTTCGTTTGGACGACCGGATCAGCCAAGCGAGACAAAACCATCAATGCTATAACTGTGATGAGGGATTCAATCGTTTGTGTGGAAATATACCGCACGCCCTTGTTGCTCCCAGCCTATTCGCAATGCCTTGGCCGAGACTACTTTTGTACCAGACTTCGGTGCTGTTCCAACTCATAATCAATAAACGCGTTAATCATCGTACGGTAAACTTTATCAATAATGTCTTCGGGGAGCCCAACCACCGCGGCTTCTGCCCTGACCTTGTCAATGACTCTCTGAACCCTGTCAGGAGCGCGAACAGCATCCTGATCTTTTTTGAATCCAGCGGCTGCTTTCACCAACCGGCCACGTTGGGCAATCAGTGAAACCAGTTGGGAGTCGATACCATCTATGGCATTTCTCACGTCTTCGATAGAAGAAAAACGCATTGCCGTACTCTCTAGCTAGTTTAAAAGTACACGCTATCATAGCTATCGATGACTGTCCTACCCTTTTTAAGCTTCCTATCGGGTCCTGCTGCCTTTGCCACATTCGCCTATAGAGAGGTTGAGCAAGTCACATAGGTTACGCCGTCTAACGGGAAACTGAATAAATTACCGTTCCCCAGGTAAACATAATGCCGTTCGTTACCGGCAGAGGTAAGTTCCCTCCCCCAGTAGTTACCCGCAAACCAACCGCTAGAGTATCGGCTCATGCTGCCCCATTCATTCCATAATCTGGCATTGGCATCCCGGTTGGCCCCGGTCTGGGCTATCGGGGTTCGGTCTGTCATCTCACTATAGCTCGGCACCGCGTAGCCGCCCCCTTGGGAACTGCACCACGCTGCAGCCTCACTGACATCCATAAGGAAATAGTTATTATTTCTGAACCAGCGGTTGACGGTAAATTGATAGGTTAACGTTGAGCCATTGCCTGTATGTTCGGCCGTAATGGTGACCCGATTATTAGCCGATGTAGGTTCTTGATTAAATCTCACATTACCGCTGCCATCCACACTGGCCCAACTCTGGTCGCTACTCCAGCTATAGGAACTGTTCCCGGCAGGATCCTCGCCAACCACCAACTGAAATTCCGCACCGGTAAAGCCTGTTTTCGGGAAGCCATCATCCGCCGAGAAAGAGGCGCCGTTGGCCAAGATATGCGTCATCTGCACATCAGCAAAAAACGCAACGTTGACGGTAGCTGAAACACCATTGGCGGCAGTGGCGGTGACATCACTATTGACGGCAGTGTCACTGGTCAGGGCTATTTTTACCTCACCGTTGCTGTCCGTCACACCACTGGTCGCCAGCAGCGTTACGCCATTGGTCGCGGTGAAGTTTACCGTTTCACCCTCAATACTGTTGCCATGGCGGTCTTCGACATAGACCAGCACATTATTATCGTCGATGCCATTGGCCAGCGCATTGTCCTGGGTGACTTCCGCATGCACAACCTCCACAGGGCCAGCAACAAACAGCGTATTGACCGACTGAACATCATCATCAATCCTGGCCGTTACCTGAGTGGTACCGGCGATCACATTCGTCACATAAGCCGTTGCCTCGCCCCCAATTCCAGTTTGCGCACTGGCCGAAATCGCGCCCATATTATCGGCATCAAAAAGCACCGTTGCGCCCACAACAGGTGTACCGTCCAGATACTGAACGGTAGCATGTACGGTGTTCACCGCCAGCCCATCGGCAACCGCCCCCAGGGGAGACTCGGCCCATACCAGGCTGGAAAGCATCCGCTGCCACTTGATATTGATAGGGCTAGCTAGCTGAACCGGCAGCCCTTCACTTGGAATGGTAATATCGGGGTTGGTTTGAGGGGTTACGATCACGTTCAACTCACTGCCCGCCAGGATGTCGCTGAGCTCCAGAGTATAACTCGGGCTGGTTGCCCCATTAATGGCAGCACCGTCCAACATCCACTGGTAGGTCGTTCCCTGTTCCGTATCGCCATCCACATCATTGAAGGACGATGTCACGGTAATGACCTCCCCGGCCCGCGGCTTGGCGTTGTCTACCGAGAGCGTGGTGGTCGGTGCTCGCCCGTGAACTGGCTGGGTAGATTGCTGGACAGCCTGCACCACCTGGCTCATCAAGACGATCAGAACCAGTAATATCCTGAATACAAAAACCTTAAAGATATTATTGCGATGCAACATCCAGCGTATCCATCATACTGATTGGTTAAACCAACTGACCCAGGCACACCTTAAGCATGCCTGGGCTGACTCTTGATTACTGAGCCGCAGGGTTGCTGACAACAACCTGGACTCTCAGCCTCTGGTCTGTCCGCACTGGAGTATAGGTGCTGCTGGTTGCCCCACTTATGTTGCTGTACGTATTTGTTCCCTGGCCAGTTTCAAGCTGCCACTGGTAGGTCAGGCCAGTACAGGTCCCCCCCGCACAGGTTGCTGTCGCAGTCAGAGTAGAATCAACCTGTGGATAGCCACCTACTTCACCGGTAACCGTCACACCGGTGACTGTCCCACCAGCAATAACGGTCAAGGTATTGGAAGGAACCACTAAACCCACCGCAGGATCGGTAATGGCCGGGTCGGTGTGCGGAGTCACTAACACGGTAATGGCTTTGCCCAAGTCTCCGGCAACAATGGTGTAGGTGTTGCCGGTAGCCCCTGCAATATCTGCACCATCAGCCTGCCATTGGTAGGTTTCCGGTATCGCCGCATCACCATCCGCATCGCTGAACGCCCCTGCGGTACCGATACTCAAGGTATCGCCGATATCGATCAAGCCGTTGCCACTGGCATTGTCAGAAACGATGGTGCTCTGCGTCACTACCGGGGCCCGCCCTCTTACGGTGGAAGTCGGGCTGGAGGTCACCGCCGACCAGGCAGAACCGACTATCAGTATACTGAGCAACATTCCCGATAGCAGAGGAACCAGCCCTCTGCATGAGCCAATTTTGTTGTTCATTGTTTTCTTTCCTCTGCTGTACTCAAAATCAATGTTTGAATCACCTTCCAGACCTGCCTGGAAGAATGATAAAACCCCGGTGTTAATGCGATACCACTCGAATAGCCCGTTTCTGTAGGTTTGCTGTCACCGTCAATGTTTCTGAGGTTGCACCAGGAATAGTGACAAAGACCCCCGAACCCGCAGATGACTCCACTTCCCACTGATAATTCATTGGTATTCCGTTACACAAGGCAATTGAACACATTGCAACGGCCAGGAGGTTATCCCCAACGACAGGATGCCCAGCCAGCTCGGTGCCGTTGCTGTATATCAACAATTTGACGGGTGTTTCTGGCACAAAAGAGAGCTCTGTACTCACCTGGTAGTCACCAATAGAGGCGGTAACCGTAACAACTCCGGCATTAACATTGGCTAGCTCCACCGTCACCAGCCCCTCATTATCTGTTCTGGCCATAGGGGACAGCACCGTCGCACCATTGTCTACCTCAAACTCCACTGCGGTAGCATCGATAGGATTGCCATGGCTATCGGTTACCCTTGCTTCAACCTTATTAACATCAACGCCATTAGCGTATGCATGATCGCTAATCACCCTCAGCTCAATGGTGGCAGCGCTGCGATCGGCGGTGAGCACCACGTCGTGTGACTTCATCTCCACGGCGGCACCATTTACTGTAGGAACTACGGTTACCGTGCCTGCGGCTGTTCCACTCAGTTTGGCGCTGTACACGCCGTTATTTTCCGTTACCGCGCTCAGAGTAACTTCGGGAATGCCCGTAACCTCAAAGGCCACCGTTAACCCATTAATCGGCTGGTGATTGATATCCTGAGCGGTAAACTCCAACGTACTGGTCTGTAAACCATCAGCAATAATTTCTGCCGGCTCTACGCTAAAAAGGGAGTTTTCCGGGCTCAGTTCCTGACTACTCGCGATTAAATTAACTTTAGCTGAAGCCAGAGAGATATCATTAAGGGTTGGAGCAATAATAGCTTCTCCCTGAGAGAACCCTGCCGTTAACTGATAGGTGTAGACCCCCGGTGCGGTCTCGGTAACGGTACTCAACAGCGGGTTACTGATAGGCTGGGTTGCCCCCGTATTCGGTGTAAAACGCAAATCCGCAGTCAGTTGGTCCCCCATTCCCCGAACCGGAAAATTGTTAAGGTCTTTTAAATTCAAGGTAATCACGCTTTTGGCAACGCCATCAGCAGGTATTTCGTCCGGGGAAGCCTGAATGCTGGAATTGACTATGCTGACATTTTGTTGGGTAACAACGATCTGCGTGGTACTGCGGTTTGAAGCATTGCCCTGATTATCATAAGCCACGGCAGCTAACGTGTAATTATTATTGCCAGCCATAAAAGGGGGTAACTTTAGCGAAATGCTTTGTGAAGACGTTTGTATTACCCTCCCTCCGGCTGCCACTAACGATGTGCTATCCCAATCGATGCGTTCAAGCCCATATTTCGCCGTTACCTGCGCATCCACTTTGATGGTTTCAAAGGCACTGCCGGTCATTTGATCCGGCAATGCCAATTGGATTAACGTCTGTTTCTGGTACTCCAGCACAATCTGGTTATTACGCTCCACCAGATCATAACGGCTACCGGCCAGAGTACGGCTTGCTGCCACCGCAGAGGGATCAATTTGCGCCTGCCATGATTCCCCCAGACGGTAGTTCAGTTGCATACTGATGCTGCTATCGTTACGGCTACCTTTACCTGCACGGTGCTCTGCTCCGATAGTGATCAGGGGGATCGGCGTATAGGTGATCCCCGCGGTGATCGCATAGGGATTTTTCTGCCGGTCATCTTTGCCAAACAATGCCACTTCGTCCCCCCGGTACTGCTCAAACATCAACTTTCCGCCCAACTGAGGGTAAGCGGGCAAATAAGCCTCTGCCCGCAGATCATAGCCGTTGGCAGGGCGCTCATTGTAATCGGCAAAATCCCGGGATTGATGCCAATCGGTGAGAGCCAGATAGCTGTTAGCCGACAGCTTGAGGTAATCCGTCCAGGCTTCAACCCCAAAACCGACACGGTCGTTCTTACCCGTCATGTCACGATCATAAAAGGCATTAACCCCATACATCCAATTATCTTGCACCGTCCGAACGCCTGCCCCGAGATTGACGGTATTGCGGCTGTCTTGGTTTCTCATCCCTAACTGGCTGAATAAAAGCGATTTCCTATCATCATAAAGCGGCACCAGAAGATCTACCGAGCTCCCTTCCAGGCTGAAGTCATCATTAAGATTAAGTTGAACGCGCGCCGTGCCATACGAACTCAGCCAATGTTGTGCCGAATCATTGATTTCACCCACCACCATCGAACGCGCCATGCCAGCCGCTGCCAACGGAGTGTTATCATCGGCTAACAGTGTGGTCCCCTTTAACAGGCCATGTGCCAGCCTCTCATTATGTTGAGGAGGGGGTACCGCTGGGGAAGCTTCTGCTTGCTGGTTTTTCAAGCGTAATGATGCTGCGGTCGGGATATCAATTTCATCGCCGCTCCCCAGTTGATTGAACGGTTTTGAAAATGAGCGAAACTGATTAACCTTTTTTAGCTCATCCAACGTAATACGCTGTTTTTGGGCAACGCTATAGACGGTTTCACCTGCTGACAAGGTATATGGCTCGGTTTCATACAGCGTAACAGGCTTGGTTAGAGGAGCTGGGGCAAGCATTTTTGCTATTACTGGGGCAAAGGAAAGGCTCAACGGCAATAACAGTTGAAAGGTAACATTAACCCACACAACTAGAGGTTTTAATGTCACGGAGGATTACTCCAACGGGATATCAGTTAGAGTAGTAGGGCTTTTCTTCTTTCACAAATGGGAGGACATTTTGCCCATTATTGTTGGCCCTTCAGGTGCCCTCCCCCCATCTGCGATACTCCGCATGACCAAAGCCTGGATCGAACATCACGCTATCATATAAGCTGTAACAGTACCCTCTGCATCCGCAACAGGGCCGCCGATAAAGCCCATGCGGATGTTCGCATAGTCTCAAGCGAACCAACCGATCTATGCTCATCTTATCTTGATGTTTTATAAGGAGTATTATCATATGATTGATCTGTATTACGCACCGACTCCCAATGGGCACAAAATTACCCTGCTTTTGGAGGAGGTTGGTTTACCTTATCGTATCCATCGCGTAAATATCAGTGCTGGTGATCAATTCACACCAGCGTTTCTGGCCATTTCTCCCAACAACAAAATCCCGGCCATCGTTGATCAACAACCCGTTGACGGTGGGGCACCCATCAGCCTGTTTGAGTCAGGCGAGATCCTGCTCTATCTGGCGGAGAAAACCGGCAAACTGCTCAGCAAAGGGGTTCGCGAGCGGGCAGCAACGCTACAGTGGTTATTTTGGCAGGTCGCCGGGTTTGGGCCGATGCTTGGGCAAAATCATCACTTCAATCACTATGCACCGCAACCTGTCCCCTACGCGATAGAACGCTACCAGCAGGAAACCAAACGCCTGTATGGCGTACTGGAAACCGAGTTGCAACGGCACCCTTACCTGGGCGGCGATAACTACAGCATTGCCGATATTGCGACTTATCCCTGGGTAGTGTCGCATCCACGCCAGCGCATCGATCTGGCGGATTATCCGGCGGTGCGTAACTGGTTCGAACGCATCCGCAACCGCCCGGCCACGGAACGCGCCTATAAATTGGCAGATCAAGCCTAACGCGGCCCTCCCCCCTCTCTTGCATCGTGTACACATCGGAGAGGGGAAACCGGTGTGATCTCCCCCGCGTTGCTCTCTTTAAGCGTCTGGCTACATTATCTTTTCTTCACTTTCCGTGTATTCTGAGTACAAACAATCAGACCTCCGGAGAATCTCTGATGCCATGCCAGCAACCCGATGCCATTATCCGTATTAAAAACCTGCGGTTACGCACCTTCATCGGTATCAAGGAAGAAGAAATCAACAACCGTCAGGACGTTCTGATCAACGTAGCGATCCACTACCCGGCAGACAAGGCGCGTAACAGCGAAGACATTAGCGACGCCCTCAACTATCGCACCATCACCAAGGCGATCATTCGCCATATCGAAGACAACCGCTTCGCGCTACTGGAAAAATTAACTCAGGATGTGCTCGACATAGTGAAACAACATCCATGGGTAACCTATGCTGAAGTAGAGATAGATAAATTGCTGGCCCTACGTTATGCCGACTCGGTTTCCATGACCATGAGTTACCGACGGGAAACCGCTTAGCACTCACCCTACCAGGGAGGCCGACCATGAAGATCCTGATTACCGGCGCGACTGGGTTGATCGGCAGTAGCCTGACCAGGCAACTGCTGCACCTTTCGCATGAGATCACCCTGTTGACGCGCAACGTCGCCAAGGCACGGGATAAGTTCGGCGATCGGCCCAGCTACTGGGCTTCGCTTGATGAACAACGCTGTCTGGACGGCTTTGATGCCGTGATCAACCTGGCGGGTGAACCCATTGCCGACAAACGCTGGAGCAAGGCACAGAAAGAACTGCTATGCCACAGCCGTTGGGATTTAACCGAACGACTAGCCACGCTCATCACCGCCAGCAATACGCCACCTTCGGTACTGATTTCCGGCTCGGCGGTCGGCTATTACGGCGATCAGGGCCAGGCGGTGGTAACGGAAGAAGAACCTCCGCACGATGAATTTACCCACCAGCTGTGCCAACGCTGGGAGGCTCTGGCCCTTCGGGCGCAAAGTAGCTACACGCGCGTTTGCCTGCTACGTACCGGCGTTGTCTTGTCGCCCAAAGGGGGAGCGCTGGCGAAGATGCTACCGCCATTCCGTATGGGGTTAGGCGGGCCGATCGGCAATGGCCGCCAGTATCTGCCCTGGATCCATATCGACGACATGGTCAATGCCATCATTTACCTGTTGGACAATCCTGCGCTGCGTGGGCCATTCAATATGGTGGCACCTTATCCGGTGCATAATGAACAGTTCACCGCCACCCTGGCCAAGGTGCTGGATCGTCCAGCATTTTTGCGTGCGCCAGCCTTTGCCATGCGGTTACTGATGGGGGAAGCGGCGGTGTTGGTATTAGGGGGGCAACGGGCAGTGCCGAGGCGGTTGGAAGAGGCGGGATTTGTTTTCCGTTTCTTTGAACTGGAACAAGCGCTGGATGATGTGATCAATCAACAGGCTTGATGCCCTCTCACCGTCTCCCTGCGGGAGACGGTGAGAGGAAAAATATCTACTTCAGCGCTCCTGAAAGAAACTGCTGCAAACGCGGGCTCTTAGGGTTACCAAACAACTCCGCAGGTGGCCCCTGCTCTTCAATCACCCCCTGATGCAGGAAAATGACGTGGCTGGAGACATGGCGCGCAAATTCCATTTCGTGCGTCACTACCACCATGGTTTTCCCCTCTTCCGCCAATTTCTGCATAATGCGCAGCACTTCGCCCACCAGTTCAGGATCCAGCGCCGAAGTCGGTTCATCGAACAACAGCACTTCCGGTTCCATTGCCAACGCCCGGGCAATGGAAACACGTTGCTGTTGCCCACCGGAGAGGTGCACCGGGTATTTGATTTGCGCCCGCGCGTCAATGCCGACCTTATCCAGATAGCGCACCGCCCGTTCACGCGCCTCGGCCTTGCTCAGCCCCAATACCTGGATTGGAGCTTCCATCACATTCTCCAACACCGTCATGTGGCTCCACAGGTTGAAATGCTGGAACACCATGGTCAGGCGGGTACGCAGCAACTGCAGCTGTTTCTTGTCAAAGACTCTGAGCTGACCATCCTTGTCGCGCACCATGCGAATATTTTCATTATTCAGGCTGATGGAGCCTTCGCTGGGCTTTTCCAGGAAGTTGATGCAACGCAGAAAGGTACTTTTACCGGAGCCGGAAGAACCGATAATGCTAATCACATCGCCCGCATTGGCCGCCAGGGAGACCCCTTTCAGTACTTCATGGTCACCATAACGCTTGTGCAGTTCGGTGACGGCTAATTTTTGTTCAGGCATGGTGGATCCCCGTCATTCATCGATGAGTTACGTGTGCCATCCAGCGTTTTTCTGCCCTGCGGAACAGGCTGATCAACGTATAGGAGATAATCAGATACAGCACGGCCGCAATGCCAAAGGCATAAAACGGCTGGTAGGTCGCCGCGTTGATATCGCGGGCCACCTTCAACAGGTCCGGCACCGTGGCGGTAAAGGCCAGTGCGGTCGAGTGCAGCATCAGAATCACTTCATTGCTGTACGCCGGTAGTGCCGAACGCAGCGCCGAAGGCAAAATAATGCAGCGATACAGTTTAAAGCTGGAAAACCCATAGGCCCTGGCCGCTTCAATTTCCCCATGCGGCACCGAACGAATGGCTCCGGCGAAAATCTCTGTGGTATAGGCACAGGTATTCAGCGTTAGCGCCAATATGGTGCAGTTCATCCCGCTGCGGAAAAACGCATTGAGCAGCTCAGTACCCCGCACGATTTCCAGGCTGTACATACCGGAATAAAACACCAACAGTTGTACGTACAGCGGCGTACCGCGGAAAACATAGGTATACAGCCACACCGGGTAGCGTACCCAGCGGATGGAAGATACCCGAGCTACCGCCATCGGGATGGCCAGCAGCCCGCCCATGACCACCGAAGAGATCAGCAACCACAGGGTCACCGCCACGCCGGTATAACGATAGCCATCGGTCCACAGCAGTTGCTGCCAATACTGATGCAGGATATCGATCATAGTTCGGCCCTTTTGACGCCCAGTGAATAACGCCGCTCAAGCCACAGCAACACGCCGTTGGAAATCGTGGTGAACAACAGATACACCAAGCCTGCGACAATGGCGTAGAAGAAAGGCTGATAGGTGCCCTTTCCTGCCAGCTGCGTGGCCTTTACCAGATCGTTGAGTCCAAGAATGGATACCAAGGCCGTCGCCTTGAGGATCACCTGCCAGTTGTTGCCGATGCCGGGTAACGCAAAGCGCATCATGGCCGGAAACAGAATGCGGCGGAAAATCTGCCCGTTGGAAAAACCGAAGGCGGTAGCCGCCTCGATCTGACCACGAGGCACCGCCAGGTAGGCTCCCCGGAAGGTTTCGGTAAAATAGGCTCCGTAGATAAAGCCCAGGGTAATGATGCCCGCCCCCAAGGGATCGATATCAATCTGCGAGAAGCCAATAAACTCCGTCACATGGTTAAGGGCAATTTGCAGACCGTAGAAGATCAACAGCATCAACACCAGGTCCGGCACGCCACGGATCAAGGTGGTATAGGCACCAAAGATCGTGGAAATAACAGGGTTTTGCGAAAGTTTACCGCCAGCGCCGATCAAACCAATCACCACCGCCAGCAATACGGAACTGAGGGCCAGCTCCAGCGTCACCAGAGCCCCCTCAAATATCAGTTGGGAGTAACCTTGTAGCATTTACGTCACCCTGTCGTCATTGAGCACGTCATGACACTCCAGCCAGAACAGGCCCGGAAAACCGGGCCTGTTGTCATAGAGAGTACCCGACAGGAATTAGCCGCCGTAAACGTCAAAGTCGAAGTATTTTTTCGCGAACTTATCGTAGGTGCCGTCTTTGCGCATTTCGGCGAAGGCTTTGTCCAGTGCCGCTTTCAGCTCGGTTTCATCCTTGCGCAGGCCCATACCGGTGCCGACACCAAAGAATTTATCGTCCTTCACCGACTCACCGGCAAACTCATACTCCTTGCCTGGAGGCTGCTTCAGGAAGCCTTCGCTCGCGGCGACTTCATCTTGAAACGCGGCGTCAATACGCCCGGAAGCCAGATCCGCATACACCAGATCCTGGTTCTGGTAAGGCACCACGGTCACGCCTTTTGGCTGCCAGTTGGCGTTAGCAAAAGCTTCCTGGGTGGTCCCCTGCAATACGCCGATGCTTTTGCCCTTCAGCGCATCGACGGTTGGCAGGATCTTGGAGCCTTTTGGTGCGATCAGCCGTGAGTTGGCCGCAAACAGCTTGTCGGTGAAAGCAATTTCCTGCTGGCGTTTTTCGGTAATGGACAGAGAAGAGATGATCGCGTCGATTTTCTTCGCTTTCAGGGAGGGGATCAGCGCATCAAAATCGCTTTCCACAAAGATACACTTGGTATTTATGCGTTTGCACAGCTCGGTGGCCAGATCGATATCGAAGCCAACCAGTTGCCCCTGCGCATTTTTCGATTCAAACGGCGCATAGGTAGGATCGGTGCCGATTTTCAGCGTGGAAGGTAATGCGGCGAATGCACTGCTAACCGCGCTCAAAGCCAAAACTAAAGGGAGAACTTTAACAAGCTTTTTCATAATTACCCTCAAATGGATATTTTTGCCGATGCCACTACGGGCATTACTTTCATCACACACAGGATCTGCAGTAATCATGCCACTTTGTCATTAGCGAGCGCGGGGAACGGCCACGCTCTGTTCAAAGCTCTTCCCAGAGGCAACGAACAACAAAATGAACGGCAAACTCGGGCTTCGCCATGGAAAACCTACAAGTTACTGAAACAGAGTGCATGGGGAAGCAGGATCATTATGATGCATCAATCGCACTAAATCAGTGCGATGTTGCACAAATGTATAAATTTGAGGGTGAAATAGTTAATTGACGCCTTGCCAACGCGTGAAGAGATCTTGCGGCAGTTCAATGTCAAACTGGTCGATAACCCGATTAACGGTCTGATCGATAATATCATCAACGGTCTGCGGACGATGGTAGAAGGCCGGTACCGGCGGCATAATCACCGCCCCCATCTCCGCCGCCTGAGTCATCAGCCGCAGATGGCCCAGGTGCAACGGCGTTTCGCGCACGCAGAGCACCAGTGGCCGACGCTCTTTGAGGACCACATCGGCGGCCCGAGTCAGCAGCCCATCGCTGTAACTGTTGACGATGCCAGATAGCGTTTTGATTGAGCATGGCAAAATCACCATCCCCATGGTTTTGAACGAGCCGGAGGAAATGCTGGCGGCAATATCACGCGAATCGTGCACTACATCGGCCAAAGCCTGAACGTCACGCAGGCTCAGAGAGGTTTCCAACGCCAGCGTCTGGCGTGCCGCGTTGCTCATTACCAGGTGGGTTTCCACCTCTTCTACACCACGTAGTACCTGTAGTAAGCGCACGCCGTAGATAGCGCCGCTGGCGCCGGAAATACCGATAATGAGTCTTTTCATCAAGCTGGCCTTTGTCGGGAAATATGCCGTAAGGATAGCCGAATAGGGGCAGGTTTGGCAGCAAACCTTCGTAGATTCAAGGTGGGAATAAAACAATGCACCATAACCAACGCTACGGTGCACCGTTTTGGTGAGGCACGTGGGCGTTAGCCCTCGTTATGCATTTCCAGATTTTCGGCTTCCGTCTGGCCGCGCAACGCTTTGGCATCGTCATTACGCAGCGTTTCCAGATATTCCAGATAGCTCTGGTCAACGTCTTTGGTCACGTAGATGCCGTTAAACACCGAGCATTCAAACTGGGCGATATCCGGGTTCTCTTCGCGCACTGCGGCGATCAGGTCATCCAGATCCTGGAAAATCAGGCCGTCGGCACCAATAATCTGGCGGATTTCGTCTACTTCACGCCCATGGGCAATCAGCTCCGTCGCGCTCGGCATATCGATGCCGTACACGTTAGGGAAGCGGATCTCCGGTGCGGCAGAAGCCAGATAAACCCGTTTGGCCCCGGCGTCACGCGCCATCTCCACGATCTGCTCTGAAGTGGTACCACGGACGATGGAGTCATCAACCAACAGCACGTTCTTATCGCGGAATTCGGCACGATTGGCGTTCAGCTTGCGGCGTACCGACTTACGGCGAGCCTGCTGGCCCGGCATGATGAAGGTGCGGCCAACATAGCGATTCTTGACGAAGCCCTGGCGATACGGCTTATCCAGAATACGGGCAATCTCCAGCGCGATATCGCAAGAGGTTTCCGGGATCGGGATCACCACGTCAATATCCAGATCTTCCCATTCGCGCGCAATCTTCTCACCCAATTTCTGCCCCATACGCACGCGGGCGCTGTAGACGGAGATCTTGTCCATAAAGGAGTCAGGACGGGCAAAGTAGACATACTCGAACAGGCATGGATTGGTTTTTGGGTTCTCCGCGCACTGGCGAGTGAACAACTGGCCTTTTTCGGTGATATACACCGCTTCGCCCGGCGCTACGTCGCGCAGGAAGTCGAAGCCCAAGGTATCCAGCGCCACGCTCTCAGAGGCTACCATGTACTCACAGCGGCCATCTTCCAGCTCACGTTTGCCGATCACCAGCGGGCGAATGCCGTTGGGATCGCGGAACGCCACCAGACCGTGGCCGATAATCATGGCTACGCAGGCGTAAGCGCCACGCAGTTGCTGATGCATCGCGGCAACGGCGGTAAATATGTTGTCGGACTCCAATGGATAATGCGGGAAACGGTCAAGCTCGGTGGCCAGCACGTTCAGCAGGATCTCGGAATCGGAAGTGGTGTTGACATGACGGCGGCCACGTTCAAACAGCTGTTGGCGCAGTTCGTGGGCGTTGGTCAGGTTGCCGTTGTGTGCCAGCGTAATGCCGAACGGCGAGTTGACATAGAAAGGTTGAGCTTCTGAAGCGCTGGAGCTGCCAGCCGTTGGGTAACGCACATGGCCAATGCCCATGTTGCCCTGCAGGCGCAGCATATGCCGGGCTTCAAATACATCTTTCACCAGACCATTTGCCTTGCGCAGGCGGAACCCATTATGGGCATCAATAGTGACGATGCCAGCGGCATCCTGTCCACGATGCTGGAGCACCATCAATGCATCATAAATCGACTGGTTTACCGGCATAAAACCGGCGATACCGACAATACCGCACATGTTGTCTTTTCCTCTAAGCCGCTACCGCCCCGGTAATTGGGTTGGTAAGAAACTCGACGTGCTTTGCAGATAGTCAAAGAACCATCTGATGATGTAACTGAACTGGGGGATCAACTGTGACTGTTTCCAGTCCGCACTCTGCGACAGGGTGGTAAAGGTATCCAGGAAGAACAGTATCGCCGCCACGATCAACACGCCGCGCAGTGCGCCGAAACACACGCCCAGCACCCGATCGGTGCCCGATAATCCGGTTTTCTCTACCAGTGACCCAATCACATAGTTAACGATAGCGCCCACAATCAGCGTTGCGATAAACAAAATGGCAATCGCAATGCCGTTACGTACCAGCTCATCTTCAAAACGGGTGAAGTAGGCTGCAAGGTATGGGTAGAAATGGCTGGCAACAAAGAACGCACATCCCCATGTCACAAGTGACAATGCTTCGCGAACAAAACCTCGGATCAGGCTCACCAGAGCCGAAAATCCAATCAACGCTAAAATGACGTAATCAATCCAGACCATGAACTATTCCAATGATGAATCGCCCCTGCATCCAATCGCGGCGAATTCTAACAGAAAAAGAAAACGTTTGCGTAGCGGATTTCCCACCACGTAACAAATAAAAAACGGCGATGTTAAAATTGCCAATCGCCGCGCCTACATAGGATATCCGGCCCCTGAAAGGCACATTTTTTATGGTGATTTGGCAATCCTCCTCCTTGAGCACTGGCCCCTCACCCTAACCCTCTCCCACAGGGAGAGGGGATCGTCCGAGTCGCGGTTAGCGGTTGTGACACAATTCCAACTTCCCCGTACCTTCTCCAACAGGGAGGCGGATCGTCCAAATCGCTGTGAGCTGCTGTGACACAATTCCAACTTACCCGAACCTTGGATTAAGTGAGCAAGAATATTAGAACCCCTCCCCCTCTACGCACAATGCTTGAGGGAACGCCCCCTCTCCCTGTGGGAGAGGGTCGGGGTGAGGGGCATACATATGACAGCCCCAATGGATCAACGTGCGCTATACGCCTTCACCTGCCCGCTCAGCCCACTGATCCCATTCAGCTCCGCCAGCGAAGCCTGCAGCTTCTGCTTCGAGGCATCTGGGCCAACGTAGATGCGGGTGATCTCACCCTGCACCGGCGTGGATGGCACGGTATAAGCCCGGTGCCCAGACAGGCGCAGCGAAGCGACGATCTCATTGACCTTGGCAGCATTTTTCAACGCCCCCAGCTGCACCACATAGGCCTGACCAACCGGTGCCTTTTCTTCAACCGCAGGTTTGGTTTCAGGCTTTGGCTCTGGTTTCACTTCCGGCTTTGGCTCTACCTTTGGCGGTGTTGGCACTGGCTTAGGTTTCACTTCCACCGGCTTCACCTCTACCGGTTTAGGTTTAGTTGGCTGAACCGGTTTGGTTTCGATGGGCGGCGGAGCAACAACCGCAGGCTGCTGCTGTTGAGTCGTTTGATTAGCCGCCTGCTGGGCGGAAGCCTCGGCGGCGGCCTGCTGCTGCTCAACCAAAGCGCCAGCCCCCTCCGGTGGAACCGAAGGTAGCGCCTGATTGGCCGGTGGGATCACGTCGATTTCATGAGCATCCCCCGGTTTGGGCACTAACGGGATCGCCGCAAACTCATCCTCATAATGCTTCTTTTTGCCGTCAAGCAGCCCCGGCAGGACAATCACCCCCAGGGCAACCAAAATCACGGTTCCAACCAGTCGATTCTGAAATTTACTTGCCACTCACACTCCCCGCCTCTCGTCTAACGCCGCCATCACGTGGGCAACAGTGTGGAAAGACCCACAGACGATCACAATATCCTGAATATCTGCGTCCTGCATAGCCTGACGCCAGGCAGTTTCGACATCGGCAAATTTGCGTGGTTCCGTTAAATACTGTGCCAGCAGCTCAACGCTGGCTCCGCGCGGGCCTTCCAGCGGTGCACAATACCACTCGTCCACCTGTTCACTCAGGCAGGCCAGCGTACCGGCAATGTCTTTGTCCGACAGCATCCCCACCACCGCGCGTACTACTCCGCCATTGCGGGGGAGTTTCGCCAGCCGCCCAGCCAGATAGGACGCTGCATGAGGGTTGTGGGCAACGTCCAGGATCAGTTGCGGGTTCTGCTGCACGGTCTGAAAACGCCCTGGCAAAGCGGCCTGTTGTAGACCGGCAAAAATCGCTTTTTCGTCGATTTCCAGCGCCGAATAGTGCAGCGCAGCCAATGCCGTTGCCGCATTCGCCAAGGGGACATTAGGCATAGGGAGCTCGGTCAGACGTGTGCCGCCCCCTTCCCATTGCCAGCGTTCACCCTGTTCGCTGAACGACCAGGCATCATCACGGCGATACAGTTGAGCGTTGAGATCTTCCGCTACCTGCTGGATGCTATGCGGCATATCCGGTTCACCGACCACGGCAGGCTTGCCGCCACGGAATATCCCCGCCTTCTCGCGGCCAATGCTTTCACGATCGTGGCCTAGCCAGTCGGTGTGATCCAAGGCAATGCTGGTCACCACGGCGACGCTTGGCTCAACGATATTGGTCGCGTCCAGACGCCCGCCCAGCCCCACTTCCAGGATCACCACGTCAAGCTTAGCCTGTTTAAACAGCTGTAATGCCGACAGGGTGCCAAATTCGAAATAGGTCAGCGAGGTTTCCCCCCTGCCAGCCTCAATCGCGGCAAAAGAGCGGCAGTGTTCAGCTTCACTCAGCTCTTCACCCTGTATGCGCACCCGTTCGGTATAACGCACCAGATGCGGTGAACTGTAAACCCCGACCCGAAGCCCGGCAGCCAGCAAAATGGCCTCTAACGTGCGGCAGGTGGTGCCTTTGCCGTTAGTACCGGCAACGGTAAATACCGTAGGAGCAGGAGTGAGAAGGTCAAGGTGCGCCGCAACGTGTTGCACACGCTCCAGGCCGAGTTCGATCGCCTGGCTATGCAGACGTTCCAGATAGTAAAGCCACGAGCTCAATGGCGACGTGGCTTGGGGAATTTGGTGGTTTTGCATGAGTCCCATCACTGACTTTGGGTTCATAAATCCGTAAGACGCATCGCCCTGACGATGTCAAAAGCGATGCTCTTCGTTTCCCGCCGCAACTTAGCCACAAAATGGCGGCAGAACCCGGCGCAGGCTTGCACCTATACCGGGTCTTTGTCTGCTCCTCAGGCGTCGGCCTGATTTTCCTGAGCGATGACCGGCGCGGCCTCATCGAAATGCGGCTGCGGCTGGTTGGTCAGCTTGGACAGAATGCTGGCCAGGGTCTGACGCATCACCGGACGGCGCACGATCATGTCGATGGCGCCCTTTTCAATCAGGAACTCACTGCGCTGGAAGCCCGGCGGCAGTTTTTCACGTACGGTTTGTTCGATAACCCGTGGCCCGGCAAAGCCGATCAGCGCTTTTGGCTCGGCAATGTTGATATCGCCCAGCATCGCCAGGCTGGCGGATACGCCACCCATGGTCGGATCGGTCAGTACCGAAATATACGGCAGGCCACGCTCTTGCAGCTTGGCCAACGCGGCGCTGGTTTTCGCCATCTGCATCAGCGACATCAGCGCTTCCTGCATACGCGCACCGCCACTGGCAGAGAAGCACACCAGCGGGCAGTTATCTTCCAACGCCTGTTCAACCGCACGCACAAAGCGTGCACCAACCACGGAAGACATCGAACCGCCGATAAAGGCGAATTCGAAGGAGGCCGCAACGATCGGCATGCCATACAGCGTGCCCTTCATCACCACCAGCGCGTCTTTCTCGCCGGTTGCTTTCTGTGCGGCAACCAGACGGTCTTTGTACTTTTTGGAATCCTTGAACTTCAGAACGTCTTTCGGCTCCAGTTCGCTGCCCAGTTCCACTTCACTGCCTTCATCCAGCAAGGTATGCAGACGCATACGGGCTGACATGCGCATGTGGTGGTCACACTTGGGGCAGACCTCAAGGTTACGCTCCAGTTCAGCACGGTAAAGGACCTGACCACAGCTATCGCATTTGGTCCAGACCCCTTCAGGAATGCTCACCTTACGGGTTTGCGTAACATTGCTTTTGTTGAGAATTCGTTCAATCCAGCTCATCGATGACCTTTCTGTTTGAACCTGGCAGACACCCGTCCGCTGTTCATGCCTTAACAATCCTCCCGTAACACACCCCATGCAAAAATGCCGAGCTAAGCGCAACTGGCGCGCTACCAAGGCATTGGCTTCAGGGTCGTTCGCGGGAACAGACCATAAATGTCGCTCATTAAACCATATCGGCCCGATTGTGTGGACAAAAAACTGGTCGAACCGACGGGTTAAGCGGTGTTTTTACTGTTTTTGTTGGCGGGCAGCCGCGCGTTTATGGCGCCAGATTTCAATAATGCCCGGCAGAATTGAAACCAGGATGATGCCAACAATCAACAACTTCAAGTTTTCCTGCACGATCGGCAAGTCGCCAAACAGGTAGCCAGCATAAGTGAACAGCAGCACCCAAAGTAGCGCACCAATCACGTTATAGGCAGCAAAGTGGCGATAGGACATATGCCCCATACCGGCCACGAACGGCGCAAAGGTGCGCACGATCGGCACAAATCGCGCCAGAATAATGGTTTTTCCGCCGTGTTTCTCGTAGAACTGGTGGGTTTTGTCCAGATAGCTACGACGGAAAATTTTCGAGTTCGGGTTGCTGAACAGCTTTTCGCCGAACAGCCGACCAATAGTGTAGTTGACGGCATCGCCAATCACCGCTGCAATCACCATCAACGCCACCATGGTATGCACGTTGAGATCGTTGGAAGGCAACGCGGCCAGCGCACCGGCGACAAACAGCAGAGAATCCCCCGGCAGGAATGGCGTAACCACCAGCCCGGTTTCACAAAACAGGATCAGGAACAGAATGGCGTAAACCCACATACCGTATTGCGCGACCAGTTCGGCCAGGTGCACATCAATATGCAAAATAAAATCAATCAGAAACTTGATGATGTCCATAAACTCTCTCAATTGACCGGGTGTCTCTCTCACCCAGCGTTGGCACCAATAAATAACGCATTAATCTGCCAGCCTGCCAGTTAATCGTCAGCTAAAAACAACGGCCCCATCGGCGGCCGGGGCAAGGCAAACGACTCTGGATAATCAACCGCGACCAGATACAGGCCTTCAGCCCGTGCGGTAGCGGCCGCCAGGCTGCGATCTTTGAGCGCCAACAGCTCGCCCATCCAGTTCTCATCCTGATTGCCACAGCCAATCTCCATCAGGCTGCCAACAATGTTGCGCACCATATGATGGACAAAGGCGTTGGCCTTTATATCTACCACGATATATTCGCCATAGCGCGAAACCTTAACGTGTTTTACGTTTCGCCACGGCGTACGTGACTGGCATTGCACCGCCCGGAATGAGGTAAAGTCGTTTTCCCCCAGCAGGGCCTGCGCGGCACGATGCATGCGATCGGCGTCCAGCGGATGATAAAAGTGCGTCACCCCCTGCTGCAAGACCGCCGGGCGATAGCGGTGATTATAAATAATGTAGCGATAACGCCGCGCGGTGGCGCTAAAGCGAGCATGAAAATCGCTGCTGACCTCTTTCACCCAGCGTACCGCGATATCTGGCGGCAAATGGCTGTTCACCCCCATCGTCCAGGCGGCGTCTTTACGCTGTGCGGCGGTTTCGAAATGCACCACCTGCCCGGTAGCGTGCACCCCAGCATCGGTGCGCCCGGCGCAGAATACGCCGATCGGCGCATCCGCCACCTTGCTTAACGCTTTTTCCAGGCATGCCTGGACGCTGGTAACTTCTTGCTGACGCTGCCAGCCGTAATAACGGCTGCCGTCATACTCAATCCCCAGCGCAATTTTCAGCATTGGCTGGGTTGGCAACTCCACCTCGGACATCAGTACATCTGCTCCTGCAACAGCCGTTCAGCGGTTTCGATCGCCATCAACGCGCCGCCAAAGCGCACGTTATCGGCCACCGACCAGAACTGCAGCATCTCGGGGATACCGTAATCATTGCGCAGACAGCCAATGCTCAGCATATCGCTGCCGGAAGCTTCGGTAACCTGAGTCGGATAATCGTCTTCTTCGCTCAGTTGAATATCTTCAGCCTGCTCCAGCTCGTGGCGAGCTTCCTCTGCCGCGATTGGACGCAGCGCTTCCAGATGTACCACTTGCGCATGGCCATAGAAAACCGGCGACTGAACGCAGCTTACCGAAATCGGCAGCCCTTCATCCTGCAACACCTTACGCACCTGATCGACGATCAGACGCTCTTCACGCACGCTGCCCTGCTCATCGGTCATCAATGGCAGCAGGTTAAACGCCAACTGCTTGGCGAACACGCCTGGTTCTGCGGGAATGCCGTTCAGCAGACGCGCGCTCTGGCCTGCCAGATCGTCCACCGCGACCTTGCCGCGAGCCGAAACCGACATCAGCGTGGTGACGTGCAGACGGGAAAGCCCGGCCTGTTCAGTCAGCGGTTTAATCGCCGTCAACAGTTGGCTCACCATACTGTCGGCCACCGCGACGATATTGCGGTTGCGGTAATCCGCCAGCACCTGAGGGTTAACACCTGGCACCACTAACGGCACGTCCGGCTCAAGTGCAAAATGGCCGCTGGTGTCGATCACCAGGCAGCCCATATTGCCCGCATCATCAGCGTAACGGGCCGCAGCTTCGCTACCGGCAACAAAAAACGCCAGTTGCGCCTGCGACCAGTCGAATTCTTCTACGTTTTCCACCAGCAAGGATTTGCCGTTGAAACGCACCGTAGCGCCAGCACTGCGCTCGCTGGCTAAAGGAAAGAGTTCACCCACCGGGAACTGGCGTTCCTGTAGCAATTCCAGCAACGCTTCACCTACTGCGCCAGTGGCACCGAGCACAGCGATATTCCAGCCGTCAGACATTGGGTTTCTCCAGAGTATTTGATTCAAATGCAAACGGGCGATGCAGTCACCGCCCGATAAACTTTACCGCCAATTGCCTTAAGGCAACCTTATGCTCGCCCTGTTACTGGACGCCGAAGCCCAGTTTGTGCAGCAGTTCCGCACTGGCGCTGTCATCGCACTGCACCCGCAGTGAAGACCACTCCCGGCGTTCCTGATAATGCTTGCGCAGGCGATCGAACTCACCCGGCAGCCCGGCAACTTGCCGCAGCGGCGCATCATCGCGGCGCACATCATACACCAAGTGCATCAATCGTTTTAACTTGCCTTCGTCCAGCGGACCATTGAGGCGGATTTCGCTGAACTCTGGCACCGGCAGCAGCGAGGCCAGCTCGATAGCTTGCGGCTGCCCCAGATGCTGGGCAAAGGCTTCAAACACCTGTGTGGTGCCGCGCGCCTTGCCTTCCAGCGTGTAACCGGCGATATGGGCGGTGCCGATATCCACCCGATCCAGCAACGGCACGCTGAGATCCGGCTCCGGCTCCCACACGTCCAGTACCGTACTCAATCGCTTACCCCGCTCCAACACGTTAAGCAACGCGGCGTTATGCACCACGGCCCCCCGGCAAGCGTTGATCAGAATGCGATCGTCGGGCAAAGCATCCAGCAGATCCGCGTTGGCCAGATGCAACGATTTATACGGGCCAGTCTTGTTCAACGGGGTATGGAACGTCAGCACGTCGGCCTCTGCCACCAGCTTTTCCAACGGCCAGAATTCGCCGCTGTCTCCACGATCGGCGCGTGGTGGATCGCACAACAGCGTACGCACGCCCATGGCTTTCAGGCGAGCATCCAGCCGGGAGCCAACATTGCCGACACCCACTATACCAACGGTTTTATCACGCAAAGAGAAGCCATCGCGCTCCGCCAACAGCATTAATGACGAAAGCACATACTCCACCACCGCAATGGCATTGCAGCCAGGGGCGGCCGAGAAACCAATCCCCGCCTGCTGCAACCACGCCTCGTCCACATGGTCGGTCCCCGCCGTAGCGGTGCCAACAAAACCGATCTTGGTGCCAGCCAACAGTTCCTGATTCACTTTGGTCACCGAGCGCACCATCAAGGCGTCGGCTTCGGCCAGCGCATCGGTTGGGATCGGGCGACCAGGCACGGCCTTTACTTCCCCCAAGCGGCTAAACAAATCCACCGCATAGGGCATATTTTCATCAACCAGTATCTTCACGTCACTCTCCGACGGGTATAGGTAAGCAATAGCTGCAAAATAGTGTGCCACTGAATGGTTTAGAAACCCAAGCTTGTTATGCACAGTGGAATAACGATGTTTTTCTTCTAAGCTTTATTGAGTTTTTTCCGATAATTACCAGGCAAGGAGGCGAACCTTCGCGTTAGCGACCGGCTAACGGGCAGAAACAAATCGAAAATCAAAGGTGTTAACCATGAAAAAAGCGACACTTGTTCTGGCGATCGTTGCAACACTCACAGCCGTTGGTACCGCTCAGGCTGAAAACGTGACTACACAAGCATTGGCCACCTGGCCTGCGATAGCGGTGAAAGACTCCTCCAGTCAATTGGTCGTTACCCCCATTGGCAACCTGTATTTCCAATATGCTGAAGGCGTAAAGCGCTTCAATAGCCAGCAAGGCGTGTTCGACGTAGCTCTCCAAGGCGAAGGAACCGCGATTAAACTGAGCGCCAAACTGGTTTCCAATACCCTGACTCAATTAGGCACCTCCGGTTCTACCCTGGAAGTGGGGGTTAAACACCACGGCGCTGCGATAACAAAAACCGCTCAAACCACCCTGATTGATACTTCGGCCGGTATATCAGGCGGTAACCTGAGCAAACTTGCTAACGCTGACAAGCAGCCTGGCCGCCAGAGTGCGCAAGACCACTTCGATTTCACTATCATCGGTGCGACGGCTGATGGCACGACCCCGGTGACCGACTTCAGCACCTTGCCGGCAGGCACCTGGAGTGGTGATGTGAACGTTCGGTTCGACGTAACCTGGGCCAGTTGATGTCGTGTTGGGATTGTCATGCCCGGCGGAAACGTTCTGGCGTGGTGCCGGCGATCTGCTGGAACATCACAATAAACGCGGAAGCCGAGCTGTAGCCCACATCGAGTGCGACATCCTGCACGGTTTTCCCCTGTTCGAGCAGCGAAAGCGCATGTAAAAAGCGCAGGCGCTGCCGCCACTCGCTAAACGACATGCCCAGTTCCTGCTGGCAACGGCGTGAAAGCGTCCGCTCAGTGGTATACACCTTGCTGGCCCATACCGCCAATGAGGTGTTATCCGCTGGGCAACGTTCCAACGCCTGTAACACTGGCCCCAAAAACTTGTCTTGCGAGGTCGGCAGATAGGTCTGTTGCACCGGGGAAATCCGCAGTTGGTCGATCAGCACCCGGCAAAGGCGCAGATCCTCTTCACTAGTGGGCTCCAGCATTTTTCGCCCCAGGCAATCTTCAACAATGGCGCTGAACACCGGCGAGACGTTGATCAAACAGGCCTCCTCTGGCAACCCGACGCATAAGGATTTGGCGATATTGATGGTGCGGAACAGCACCGGTTTGCGGTTATGGCTGGAATGCTCCATGCCCGGCGGCAACCAGACGGCGAACTCCGGCGGAGCCAAAAAACGCTGCCCGGCAATATTCAGCGCAATCACCCCGGTTTTGACGCAAATCAACTGCCCCCAGTCGTGGCTGTGCGGCAGATATTCGGTATCCGCATGGGTTTCTTCGCAGCGGAAAAACAGCGTGCGCGGAGCAGCGACGTCTGCGGTGGGATAATTACGGGTTTCGGCCATGGTGAAGTTGTCTTGATTTCGCGAAATGCTGTCTGATTTTGACTATATATAATAAACCGGACACGGGTAGACTAGCCAGCATGTTATTCGTTGTTGAGAATTATTATCATGAACGTGCTCTTTCCCCTGCTGGCGGTGCTGATCTGGTCGATTAACGCCGTAGTCAGTAAAGTATCGGCAACCGCCATCGATCCGGCGGCCATCTCCTTCTATCGCTGGGCATTGGCGCTGATCGTGCTCACCCCTTTCGTTCTGCCGGGAGCGATCCGTAATTGGCCTACCATTCGCGCCAACTGGTGGAAACTGATGATCCTCGGCCTGCTGGGGATGGTGCTGTATCAAAGCCTGGCCTATTACGCCGCACATAGCGTCAGCGCGCTGTTTATGGGCATCCTCAACTCGCTGATCCCGCTGCTGACGGTATTAATCGGTATATTCGTCCTGCGCGTTGCCCCCACCGTGGGTATCGCACTGGGTAGTATCCTGTCGCTGGGTGGGCTGGTGTGGCTGGTTAGCGCGGGGCAACCCGGGCTGCTGCTGCAACACGGCATTGGCAAAGGTGAACTGATGATGTTCGCCGCTTCGGCCTCCTACGCCCTGTACGGCGTGTTGACCAAACGTTGGGCGATCCCGTTACCCAACTGGCAGTCGTTGTATGTGCAGATCGTGTTTGGCGTGGTACTGCTATTGCCGAACTTCCTGATGGCGCATGACGTGCAGCTGACTAGCCAGAATATCCCGCTGGTGCTGTTTGCCGGTATCCCTGCTTCGATTGCCGCGCCGTTCCTGTGGATCCAAGGGGTGATGCGCCTGGGTGCCAACAAGGCTTCGATCTTTATGAATCTGGCGCCGGTGTTCACCGCAATAATTGCGGTCCTGTTCCTGCATGAACAGTTGCATAGCTACCATCTGATTGGTGGCGGTATCGCCCTGCTGGGGGTGATCTTGTCACAGCGCCTGCGCACGCCGTTAGGGCGCAGAAAAACCACCGTTACACCATAAGGTTCGGGGGGAGATGCGCCCCCTTACCCTCTATCACCCCAACAGCCTAAAGCGTATCCGCACCGACAGGCCACCTAGCGCGTCAGAACTCAGCAATTCCGGGCGGGTACCGTGATAAGCGGTAATATCTTTGACCAATGCCAGCCCCAACCCTGCGCCAGGCTGGTCACCCACATTATCCAACCGTCGAAACGGTTGTAGCGCAGCAACCGTCTGATCCTGAGCAATACCTGGGCCGCTGTCTTCTATCTCTAACAGCCCCTGCCCCTCTACCATCAATAAACGGGCGGTCACGACCCCCTTGGCTGGCGTGTATTTCAGCGCGTTATCCAACAGGTTGGCGCAAAGCTCCGCCAACAGCAACGCCTCACCGGCCACCCAACAAACTCCCACCCCTTCGTAACCAAGATCGATCCGCTTGCTGCGAGCCTGCGGCAGGCGCGAAAAACAGGCGTCGCGTAACACCTGCGCCAGATTAACCGGCTGCAACTTACGCTCGGCCTGATGCTCGTGCGCCTTCAGCCGTGAGAGGTATAGCAGGCGATCGGTCAACGCGACGGTACTGTCCAGGGTGGCGCTCATCCCTTCCAGACTCTCACGCCATTGCTCGGGCCGTTCGCTGGCCAATGCCACCCCCACCTGGGTTTTCAAAACCGTGAGCGGCGTACGTAGCTGGTGGGAGGCATCGGCACTAAAACGTTCCTGACGCGCCACCATCAACCGCAGCCGCTCAATATAGCGGTTGAATGCCAGCAGCAGCGGCTGCATTTCCGACCAGGGCAGCACCATCGGCAAAGGCGTCAGCTCCCCCGGATCGCGCCGCAGCATCATGCTGGACAGCTTGCGCAACGGTTGCAGCAGCTTTTTCAGCAGGATGTAAGCCAGAGTGAGCGTCAATACCACCACTGTCCCCTGGCTGAGCAGCGCCGCCAGCAGCATCTGCCGCGCCAGATAGCGCCGCGACTCTAACGTCTCCGCCACCAGAATGGTCGCCATCCCCATCACCCCGCCCTCATTCACCGGCTGGAACAGCGCCGCCACGCGGATTGGCTGCCCGCGATAGTGCGCATCGTAAAAATGCACCAGGGCCGGATAGAGGTTGGAACGAGGAATATAAGGTGGCATCTTGGGCAAATCGTTATAGCCCGAAATACTCTGCCCCTCAGGTGAAATAACCTGATAGTACAGCCGGTCGTTCATATTGCGCTCGAAGCTGTCCAGCACCACATAAGGCACATCCACCTCCAGGCGCTGATTGCGCACTACCAGCCGCTCCGCCACCGTACGGGCCGACGCCAATAAGGTGCGATCGTAGGCCATCGTCGCCGCACTCATCGCGCTGAAATAGTGGGTGTAGATTGAGATCCCACCCAATACCAGCAGCGGCAAACCAAAGAACAGCAGCAACTGATAGAACAACGAACGCGGTGCTTTAAACCACCTCATCGCACAGCTCCAGGCTGTAGCCCAGGCCCCGCAACGTCACGATCGCCACATTGCTCCCCTGGAGTTTCTTACGCACGCGATGGACGTAAAGTTCGATGCTTTCGGGGTTAGCCTCGTCAGAGAGGGTAAACACCTGCTCAAACAGTTGCTGCTTGGCGACCGGACGGCCACGGCGATGCATCAAGGTGGTCAACACCGCCAGCTCACGGGGAGTTAACGACAGGGGTTTTTCTGCCAGCAAGAAGTAGCCCTCGTCGTGATAGGTCAGCAAACCGTATTGCAATGCCTGTTGCGTCACGCCGACGCTGCGGCGCAGCAACGCCCGGATGCGTGCCTCCAATTCATCCAGTTCAAAGGGCTTGGTCAGGTAATCGTCAGCCCCAAGATTCAGCCCTTTAACCCGATCGGCCACCTCGGTACGGGCCGTCAATAGCAATACTGGCAGTGTCTGCCCACGCTTACGCAGCCGCGCCAACAGTTCGAGGCCGTTGAGCCGGGGCAGTGCGACATCCAGCACCACCAGCGCATAGCTTTCGTGTAGCAACAAATGGTCTGCCGCCACGCCGTCTATCGCCACATCCACTGCAAACCCAAGGCCGCTGAGGGCTTTCTGCAACCAATGAGCCAGCTCGGGGTGGTCTTCCACTAACAAGAGACGCATATCACATCCTGTAAACTTTCCCGGTCACTGAAAGGTAAATGAAAGGTTTCTGTTTTAACAATTTAGCAACCCCGTGTCAGCGGGGATTCTCACAAACTGAAACAAAACCGATGGGGAAACGTCATGAAAACAATAATTACCCGTACGCTTACCGCCACTGTTCTGCTGTTCGCCGCCAACCAGGCATTCGCCGTGGAAGCGCCAAAACGCACCGAATGTATCGCCCCAGCCAAACCTGGCGGAGGCTTCGATCTCACCTGCAAACTGATCCAGGTCTCCTTGCAAGAAACCAAGGCCATCGATAAGCCGATGCGCGTCACCTATATGCCCGGCGGCGTGGGGGCGGTGGCCTATAACGCCATCGTTGCCCAGCGGCCAGCCGAATTTGGCACCGTGGTGGCGTTCTCTGGCGGTTCCCTGCTGAACCTCTCACAAGGCAAGTTTGGCCGCTACAACGTGGATGATGTGAAGTGGCTGGCGGCAGTGGGCACCGATTACGGCATGATCGCCGTACGCGCCGACTCGCCTTACAAGACGCTGAAAGACTTGATGACAGCCTTCCAGAAAGACCCGAACAGCGTGGTATTTGGTGCTGGAGCCTCCATTGGCAGCCAGGATTGGATGAAAACTGCCCTGCTGGCCCGTGAAGTTGGCGTAGATCCCCACAAGATGCGCTATGTGGCGTTTGAAGGGGGCGGCGAGCCGGTGACCGCGCTGCTGGGTAATCACATTCAGGCAGTATCCGGCGATCTGAGCGAGATGGTGCCTTACCTGAAGGGCGATAAGCTGCGTGTGCTGGCGGTATATGCCGAAGAACGCCTGCCAGGCGAGCTGGCAAACGTCCCTACCGCCAAGGAGCAGGGGTTCAATCTGGTGTGGCCGATCATCCGCGGTTTCTACCTTGGCCCAAAGGTCAGCGAGGCCGAGTATCAATGGTGGATCGACACCTTCAAAACCATGACGGCAACCGAGGAGTTCAAACAACAGCGCGATCTACGCGGCCTGTTTGAATTCAACCTGACCGGGAAGGAGCTGGATACCTACGTGAAAAACCAGGTTAACCAGTACCGCGAGCAGGCTAAAGCGTTCGGGCTGGCCAAATAACCTAGGGGATTGACATGAGCGATCGTATTTTTGCTGCTCTGTGGCTGCTGCTCTGCGGCGGCGGCCTGTTTATCGGTTGGGGCATCCAGAGCGAATACAGCTATGAACCTTTAGGACCACGCCCCTTTCCTTTGGCCATCCTGAGCCTGATGGCCCTGTGTGCCGCATTGCTGCTGTTGCGTCGGCCACAGCTAGTCGAGTGGCCACATAAAAACGTGCTGCAACGCCTGCTGGTGCTAGTGATCACGCTGGTGCTGTACGCCTGGGGATTCGAGTGGCTCGGTTTCCCACTGGCAACGACTCTGCTGACTTTCAGCATTGGCCTGCTGTTCCAGGCCAGTATCAAAGCCGCCTTGATTTCAGGCGTCATAATGGGCGTTTCTCTGTTCTACGCCTTTGATTATTTACTGGATGTCACACTGCCACTCGGCGTTTGGCTGAGCTAACGGGAGCGATAATGGAAACCTGGATGTATTTATCACAAGGGTTCGAAGTGGCGCTACTGCCCCAGAACCTGATGATCGCCCTGATCGGCTGCTTCGTTGGCACTATCGTCGGGCTGCTGCCGGGCCTTGGCCCGATCAACGGCGTGGCGATCCTCTTACCGCTGGCTTTCGCCTTGAAGCTACCCGCCGAGTCGGCCCTGATCCTGCTGGCCACGGTGTATATCGGCTGTGAATACGGTGGGCGGATCTCTTCGATCCTGCTCAACGTCCCGGGGGATGCCGCCGCAATCATGACCGCGCTGGATGGCTATCCTATGGCCCAGCAGGGCCGTGCAGGGGTTGCCCTGTCGATCTCCGCTGTCAGCTCTTTCACCGGCTCGCTGGTCGCCATTATCGGCATTATTCTGTTCGCCCCCATGCTGGCCCGCTGGTCGCTGGCGTTTGGCCCGGCGGAATACTTTGCCCTGATGGTCTTTGCCATTGCCTGCCTTGGCAGCATGATGAGCCAGAACCCGTTGAAATCCTTGCTGGCGGCCCTGATTGGGCTGGGGCTGGCCACGGTGGGGGTGGACGCCAATACCGGCGTGTATCGCTTCACCTTCGACAGCGTACACCTCTCCGACGGCATTCAGTTTATTGTGGTGGTGATCGGGTTGTTCTCGGTCAGCGAGATCTTGCTGATGCTGGAAAGCACCAGCACGGGCCAGAAGCTGATCCGTAAAACCGGCCGCATGCTGTTTAACCGTAAAGAGGCCGCCGAGTGCGTTGGCCCTACCCTGCGATCCTCCTTTGTCGGTTTCTTCGTCGGTATTCTGCCCGGTGCCGGGGCGACCATTGCCAGTGCGCTCACCTATATGACCGAGAAGCGCATCAGCGGCAACAGTGAGTCGTTCGGTAAAGGGGATATTCGTGGCGTCGCCGCACCGGAGGCCGCCAATAACGCTTCCGCCTGCGGTTCATTTATCCCGATGCTGACCCTGGGCGTACCGGGTTCAGGCACTACGGCGGTGATGATGGGAGCATTGACGCTGTATAACATCACCCCTGGCCCGGCAATGTTCACCGAACAGCCGGATATCGTTTGGGGGCTGATCGCCGCGCTGCTGATCGCTAACGTGATGTTGTTGATCATGAACATCCCGTTAATTGGGCTGTTCACCCGTATGCTGACCGTGCCGCTGTGGTTTCTGGTACCGGCGATCGCCGCCGTTTCCGCCGTTGGGGTCTATGCGGTACACAGCACGACCTTCGATTTGCTGCTGATGGTGGGGCTAGGCGTGTTTGGCTACATCCTGCGCAAAATGCACTTCCCGATGTCGCCGCTGATCCTGGGGTTTGTGTTGGGAGAAATGCTGGAGCAAAACCTGCGCCGGGCGTTGTCTATCAGCAATGGGAACTTTGATATTCTGTGGAGCAGTACCATTGCCCAATGCCTGTTGGTGCTGGCCGTCGCCGTGTTGGTGTTACCACCGCTGCTGCGCAAACTCCGCAAACACCGTCGTATCAGCGGGGAAGCGACGGAAGTTGAGTAATGCAAAAAGGGCGCTGCATCATGCAGCGCCCCAATGTTGTGAGCCGGTTAAAAATCGGGCGGGACTAACCCGCCCGACTTATTATTGGCGTATAACCTCAACAGCCTGTTCCAAGGCCGTAATATCATCGCTGGCCAACAAGGGCTGGATGCTGGCGAACGCTTCGGCGGACAAATCGTAAATCTGCAACGCGAGTAAACGCTCGATTGTCTCCGCAGAAAACCGCCGTTTAATCATCCGGGCCGGATTGCCGCCAACGATAGCGTAGGGCTCGACATCCGCAGTCACCACGCAACCGGCAGCCACTATCGCCCCTTCGCCAATCGTCACGCCAGGCATCAGCATGGCCCGCATCCCGATCCAACAACCATCGCCAAGGCGGGTATCACCTTTAGGTAAATAAGACGCCTGGATGGTTTCCATAAACGGATACAGGCTCAGCCAATCAATACGGTGGGTATGATTCCCTCCCATCAGGATCACCGCTTCGGCGCCAATACAGACATAATCGCCAATGTGCAACCTGTCTAGCTGCCCCAGTGGCTCCCACTGTTGGCTGACCGCATCGCCGTGTAAATAGCGCACCACGGAGCGTTCAAAGCCGTCATCCCAGCAATGGCTGTAATAACTGTGGGTTCCCTTGATCAGGATATTGAGGTTGGTTACCGTCTGGTGGAGTAATTCTACTTGTGACCAGTGTTTATCAGACATGGCATCTTCTCTTAATTTATTGCAAGAGCCACGGAACGTAATGTCAGTGGCAGCGTTTTCCGTTCAAAAACACTGCCCAATCAAGCGATAAGCGCTCGTTTTAACCTTGGATTAATGATCATTTGCTGTTTGCACCCTGTTGTTTCGCGGCCAATGGTAACAAACCGGCGCAGAAAGCCAAGCCTACTTCGCTCTTCTCAGCATCAATACCCCGCCCATCACCAGCGCGCTACCCAATAGCTGTAACTGGTTCATATTTTCTCCCAACAGGAAGTAGGCGATGACCGCGGTAAACACCAGCTCCAGCGACAGGATAAGGTTGGCCACCGCCAGCGGCAGGGTTTTCAGGCTGATATTGTACAGGCCAAACCCCAGCAGCGTTGGCCCTGCGGCCAGCGTGAGCAGCAACAGCCAGCCACTCCACTGAATGCCTTGAACTCCCTGGGATAGAAACCACAGGTCCCCCGCCATGCCGTGAAATGCCGCCAAGGGGAAAAATGTCAGCAAGGTGTTGAACAACCACTGATACACGGCGGAAAAACCGAATACGTACAGGATGGTATTCCACACCGGGTAGCGCCGCTCGCTGGCGATACGCCCGCCGAGGGTGTACAGGGTGTAACCAATGCCGGACAGCATGCCGACCATCAGCCCCAACAGATCAAAACGGCTGTTGCCCATGCTGTCGCCGTTACTGACCAGGAAGCAGCCACCCAGGCTGACCACGATCACCAGCAATTCGCGCAGGCTGAGGCGTTCGTTGTACATCATCCAGCCCAGGAATACGGTAAAACCGACCGAGCAGTAGGTCAAAATAGTCGCCACCGAAGCGCCATTGAGCGCCACCGACAGCGTCCATAAGCTGTTAAACAATGCCAACAGCAAACCGTAGCCAGCGTAGAACGGCACCTGTTCACGTCGCAGATAAGCCCATTGTGGTTTGAACAGCAGCAATAACGGTAACAACACCAAGGCCACCAGGGCCGCACGCCAGAAAGCCAGCACAAACGTCGGTAGATGGTAATACTCGGTCAGCGCGCGGATGATGATGGCGGTAAACGCCAACAGCATGGCACTGATTATGGCGATCACGTAACCCTGGTTGGTTCCCCGCAGGATCCCGCCACTGACCACAACTGGTTCTGCTACAACACCCGACGGTAACGACATAACACCCTCAAAATTCCACCGCTTAATTCTCTGGCGGAGATTTTAACGCGGCCAGATTTTGCCACCATAGCCACTTTGCTACGATGTTGTGCAGGCCACTTTTATCGGTGCCAAGCCTTGTTACTCTGGGATATAGTGAAAACAGACTTTTTTTGACCGGGCCAATTTCATGCACATTCCACTGGATCGTCAGCAGGACATTCCGCTGTATCTGCAGATCGAAGAAGCGCTGCGCCGCGCCATTCTTGGCGGCACCTTTGCCGATGGCGATAAATTGCCGTCAACGCGCAGCCTGGCCGCCGAGCTTTCGGTCAGCCGCCTGACGGTGGAAAGTGCCTACGCCGAACTGACGGCCAAAGGATTGTTACAACAGCGGCGTGGCAGCGGCGCCTATGTCCACCACCTGCAACCGGCCCCCATGCAGCAACGGCCAGCATCCAGCGAGCTATTCCCTGCGGATCGCTTCACCACCACCACGTCGCGGCTGGACGGTTATCCGGATATTCCTTTGCCGGAGCACATCATCAACTTTGCCGCTGGCGTCGGCAGCCCCAAGGTGTTCCCGCTGGAGGCGTTCCGCAAGATCCTGCTGTCGATCCTCAGCCGTCATGCGGAAGAGGCCTTCAGCTATGGTGATTATTGTGGTTACTACCCGCTGCGCGACACGCTAAGCCGGATCCTGACCGCACAAGGTATCCCCACCCGAGCCGAACAGGTGCTGATCACCAACGGCTCGCAACATGCCATCAGCCTGATTTTCCAGACGCTATTACGCCCAGGGGATACGGTGATTGTCGAAGAGCCCACCTATGCCGAAGCTCTGGGACTGCTGCGCCTGCACCAGATCAACATTGTTCCAGTGCCCAGCGATCGTCACGGTATGTGCGTTGAGCAACTGCCGGAGCTGATCGCCCGGCACCAGCCCAAAATGATCTACACCATCCCCAATTTCAATAACCCCACCGGGCGCTGTCTGAGCGAAGCCCGCCGCAGCCGCTTGCTGGCGTTGGCGCAACAGGCCGGGATAGTGATCCTGGAGGACGATTTTGTTGGCGATCTGCGTTACAACGGTAAAAGCCTGCCGTCACTGCGCGCCATGGCTCCCGCTGGCACGGTGATCTATGTCAGTACCTTCTCCAAAATGCTGCTGCCCAGTATGCGCATCGGTTATCTGGTGGCAGACAGCGAACAGTATCTGCAATTCTCACGGCTCAAACACGTCGACAGCTTTACCAGTTCCAACCTGATCCAGCGCGCGCTGGACGCCTTTGTCACCGTTGGCAGCTACGACAAGCAGCTGCGCCGGGCGGGAAGGATATACCGCCAGCACCGAGATGCTATGGTGGCTGCATTAAGCGAGCATCTGCCACCGGGCTGTCGGTTTGAAATCCCTGCGGGAGGGCTGTTTATCTGGCTGGAATTGCCACCTGCCGTAAGCACCACAACCTTGATACCAATAGCCTGGCAACAGGGTGTTACCTTTGCCCGTGGCGAATGCTTTTATGTTGAGGAACAGCACGGCGCACATGGCTTGCGGTTGAATTTTGCCGCCAATACGCCGGAGCTGATTACCGAAGGGATCGCCCGGCTTTGCCGGGCGATTGTTGAGGTGACGGGGAATTAAACGCTGGCCCACCAGAGCCGCAGTTTCATGCCCCAATAGCTGGTCCAGCCGGTGGTGCTTTGCACCACCTTCCCCTGAGAGATCACCACGATGGTCGGCGTTACGCCAATCTGCCACTGCGCCGATAGCTTGCCCTGCTCATCGTTAACTACCGGCAGTTGCAGCTTCTTGGCCGCCAGCCATTGCTCAACCTGCTGGTCATTGCCCGAACGCAGCGCCACGGTCATTACGTTCCCGCCGTTTGCCACCAGTTTGGCCACGTAAGGCGTGGTAAAGCGGCAAACTCCGCACCAACTGGCCCAGAAATAGACCAATAAAGGCTTATCCTGGCTGAGCTGCGCCAACGACACCGGCTCTCCGTCCAGAGTTTCCAGCATTTGCTGCTCAAAGGTCAAGGGAGCCTGTGGAGCTCGCCACCAGTCCATGGCGAACGTCACGCCCAGCACGAGCAACAGCAGAATCAGCAGTTCGCGCGTCCAGCGCCGTAACCTAGCCATTTTTCACCTTCGCCAATTGCTGCTTCACTAACGCTTCCAGATCCTCATAAGACACCGCGCCCGGCAGCATCTGATCGCCAATCAGGGTGGCAGGCGTTCCCTGCACGCCAAACTGTTCCGCCAACTGCATATTGGTACGCAGCGTGGTCATGCTCTGCTCGCTAGGTGCCACCGGCTTAACGCCCGTTTTCTCTTGCGCTGCGGCGATGCTGGCGTTGTCATGAAAGCCTTTTTTCGCCATCAGGCGCTGATGCAGCGGCCAGAACTGTTCTGGATGCTGCTCCCAAGCCGTCAACGCCACCCGCGATGAGGCGATCGAGCTTTCTCCTTTGAACGGCAACAGCTTCACCACCAGCGCCACATCGGGATATTTGTTGACGATCTTCTCCAACATCGGATCAAACTGCTTACAGTACGGGCAGTTGTAATCGGTGAAGGCCACCAGCGTCAGCTTGGCATTCTTGGCCCCCAACCTTGGGCTGGCAGGATCGTCGAACAGGATTTTGCTATTTTGCTCAATCGCCTGACCGAGTTGCTGGCCGTTGGTTTGCTGCTGCCAAGCATTAACCGCTTCCGCCAGAATATCCGGGTTAGAGACCAGCGTTTCGCGGATCAGCTCTTTGATCCGCACTTCCTGCTCGGCGGTGAAAGGAGCCGCAGCCCAGACCGGGGTGACAATCAGCAGCAGTAACATCAGTAACTTGTTCATTATTGGTTTCCTTTGGCAGTAGACAGAGCTTGCAGTACGGCTTCGCGAGTGAGCAGCGGTGACAACACTTCGCCGTCTGGCAAGCCGGGGCCATAGATTTGGTTAAAGGGAACGGCAACGCTGCCGCGCTGTTGCAGGAAGGCCGAGATGCTTTCAGACGGGCGGCTCCAATCACCGCGCAGCGCCACTACATCATCAGCGCTGAGTGCTTTTTGCACCTCGTCACGCAGCAATACGTTGTATTTATTCGCCTTGCAGGTCACACACCAGTCGGCGGTCACATCAACAAACACCCGTTTATTTTCAGCTAGTGCCTGTACGATCGCCTGTTCAGAAAGCGGTTGCCAGGCGATGTTGTCGTGTAACGGCTGTCGCCACTGGTTAGCGGTCAACGATCCCACCAGCAATGCCAAACCGCCTACCATCAGCACGCTGGCCGTCGCGATCCCCGCTGACCGGGCACCTAACTGTTGCCACACCGCCAGCAATAAACCGAGCAGCAAGATGGCACCGACAATCAGAGTCGGCTTCACGCCGATATGGTTGGTCATCAGGCTAAGCAGCCAGAGCGAAGAAACCAGCATTAGCAAGCCCAGCGCCAACCTCATCCCGTTCATCCAGCGACCAGGGCGCGGCAGGCGTAACGCCAGCGCAGGCCAGGCGGCAATCAGCAACCAGGGCAGGCTCATGCCAATTCCCAGTGCCACAAACATGCCCCAAAGCACCGGCAACGGAGCCGCCAACGCAAACGCCACCGCCGTTCCCAGGAAAGGCGCCGAGCAAGGCGTCGCCAGCAGCGTGGCAAACGCTCCCTGCCAGAAATGACCGCTCAAGCCATGCCCGTTATTAGTAGCCAACTTGGTATTCAACGAGGAAGAGAGTTGCAGGTGGAACAGGCCGAACAGATTGGCGCTGAACAGCAGCGTCACCAGCACCATAAAGCCGATAAACCACGGGTTTTGGAATTGGATCCCCCAGCCCAGCGCGTGATTGCTCAGGCGCAACAGCGTCATCAGCAAGGCCAGCGCCATGAAGGACACCACGATCCCCAAGGAAGAGGCCAGAAATTGCCAACGCACGCTACGCCGATCGCGCTGTTCGACCTGCAATATGGAACCTAGCTTCATCCCCAGCACTGGCAGCACGCAAGGCATCAGGTTAAGAATGAAACCGCCCGCTAACGCCATCAATACCGCTTGCCACAGGGGGAAAGCCGCGGTGGAAGGCAATGCAAGCGGCCCGCCAATGGTCAGCGTAGCCTCCTGAGCGATCCCTCCATCGCTGATAACCAGCCGCAGCTGTTTACCACGCAGATCCGGTGCTGCGTCTCCCCAACCATCACTCACGGGAACTCGCGCTTGCAGACTCTCGCCATCACTGCTGACCGTTGGCTTGCCCAGATCGGCTCCTGCCAAGGTATCAAAGAACAGCTCAGGTTGTTGCCAGCCCGCGGTACGCTGCGCGCTAATCTGCAACTCACCGTTGCGATAACCGGCACGCAGGCTGTCCACCAGCCCGCTGGCAATCGGCACCTGCCCCATCGCCTGAGCAAAGTCGTGATTGAACTTTGGATCAGCCGGGGTGGTGAGATCCAGTTTGAACGGATAATCGGTCAAGATGCAGACGTTGCTACAGGTGGATAAGGTAAGCGTACCCGCCAGTTGCTGCGGCGCAGCGCCCTTCAATACGATGGGCAGCGTAACCCGCTGCTGATAGCCCTGCGTCGAGATCCCCGCCACGTCAAAGCGCTGCGGCGTTGGCCAGAACCAGGTTGCCGGTGGTGGGTTGCCCTGCCAGGTGATTGCTGGCGCAATACCTCCTTCCCCTGGTGAGCGCCAGTAGGTTTTCCATCCTTTTTCCAGCTCAACAGCGAGCAGCACACGGGTTTCGTCCCCGTTGCTGGTGTCGGCACGCAGCCTGACTTTTGCATGATCGTTCTGCGGGCTTTGCAGCCAGCCGCTATCCGCCGCCTGTGTCGCAGGTAGCCAAAGCAATAACAGGCAAGCCAATGCCAGCCTGATGATATTCCACATAGTTGTTCTCCATAAATAAATTAGTCACTCGGTTTGGCGAGGGATTAACTCATTCACGGAACACGCATAATCGCAGATGCACCCTGAGGGTGGTGGGGGAAATAACGCGTACAGGAGGGAACGACAAGCGTGGAGCGATGATCGGGGTCAACAGGACCAGTAACATCCCCAGGCCAAACAGCACGTTTTCAAACATTACCGGGGAAGAAGCCAACAGCGATTTGGCACTCAGCTCACAGGGGGTCGTGGTGGTGGCCTCTTCATCACCGCTGGCCACGGATTGGCTGACGCTGACAGAGGGCAGGCCAAGGGCCAGTTGCAAGGTATGCAAGCCCGCCATGCGCTGGGTGAGGCACGTCAGTACCACCAGGCAAGCCAGGGTTAAAAACCATTTTGCAATCCGCTGCCGATTTATCATCACGCCCTCAATGCCGTATCTGCGCCTATCTTAGCGGCGCAAACAGGATAAGCAACGATTGGCCTGTAAAGAAATGTCTGGCGGCGGTATTGATGGCACGAAATTACAGGTATCATAAGCGATTAAGCCTGTGCTTTTCGCCGGGTATGTCGACTTTATACACTGCGAAGGACTGGTGATATGCAACCGTTAAGTGGACCTGGCGCTCCTGGCGCAGCCGATCACCCTCCAACCGCTGGCAAAATCCCTCCTGCCGACGATCAACCGCTCTCCCCAGCCCAACGCACCCAGTTGGAAAAACTGATCGTCAAGATCATGGCCCTCAGCCCGGCCAAATCCGCCGAGATCTGGGCCACGCTGCGTCATGAATTAGGGGCGGATAACCACAGCGAACTGTTGGCGCGCCATTTCCAACCGGCGGAGCAGCTACTGCAAAACCGCCTTGGCGTGGCACAACAGAGCCATGCCAGCCGCCAACTGCTGCAACAGCTCACCGAACTGTTGCCACAAGGCAATAACCGCCAGGCGGTCAGCGACTTTATCCGCCAGCAGTTTGGCCATACGGTGTTAAGCCAGTTGAGCCATCCACAGCTCCAGCAAGTGTTGAACCTGCTGCAAACCGGCGAACTGACAATCCCTCACCCGCAACAAACGGCCACCAGCGATCGTTCGCTGCTGCCTGCGGAACATCAGCACTTGCAGTTGCAGGTCACCAAGCTTAGCGCGGCCACCGGTGAGACAACGGCCAAACTCTGGCAGGCACTGTTCGATCTGGTCGGGGTAAAAATCAACGATCCGTTGCCCGCACGCCACTTCCAACTGCTCAGTCAGTTTATGCAGGTGAAATTGGCGCTCAGCCCGCAAACGGCGCCGACGCTGCAAAACCTGCTGGCGGTATTGAAACAGCCAGCAGACCAGCAAGAGCAGCAACAGCTCAATGACTATTGCCAGAGCCGCTTTAACGGCAACCTGAATACGCCGCTGACCCACGCACAGCTAAACGACGTGATCCAGCAGCTGTTTACCCGCCGTCTGGACAAGGCTGGCCACGCTCCGTCGTTACACAGTGACGTCCAACAGCCATTGCTTAACCCACTAATCGCCGCCCTGCCGCAGCCTTTACAGTCGGTATTCAGTAAGCCTCTGGCGCTGGTTGTCGGCGTTATCGTATTGGTATTAGTACTGTGGGCGCTGTTTTAACAGCCGCACTCCGGTGCTTTATCCCGCCCCTGCATCGTACCCAACTCAACACCGATGGCCACCGGATGGCCATCGCGTAGCCAGAAATCCAGCCCGCCAATCAGCTCTTTGACCCGAAAGCCAAGCTTGGCCAACTTGTATGCCCCCTGGGTGGAACCGTTACAGCCGATACCGTCGCAGTAGGTGACATAGACCTTGTCGCGATCGAGAGATGAGGTGCTGCTTTCATCCATTAAACGATGGGGAAAGCTCACCGCGCCAGGAATGTGCCCGGCGGCGTACAACGTACTGGCACGGGTATCGATCACCACAATCTCGTTGACGCCATTGCGCAAATCTTCCGCCACATCCGCCGAGTCGGCGTAGAAGGCGAGCTTTGCCGCCAGATAATCCAGGCTTTGTGCCGCCGTAGCCGGGGGATAGGCCAATACCAATGAAGAGATGCTCATAATAGAACTCCAATGCATTAAGAGTGATGACAAAGTGCTTGAGTCAAATTAACCCAGTAGCAGCCAACCCACTAACGTAGCCCAGGCCAGGAACGGTATCGAATAGTAATGGAACTGCAGCCAGATCTGGCGTTCTCCCGCCATCCGCAGGGCGATCAGGTTCGCCAGCGATCCGATCGCCAGGCCAAATCCCCCGGCGTTTACCGCATAGGCCACCAAGGCGCTGGACGGCACATAGTTCAGCAACAAAATGGTCGCCGGGACGTTGCTGATCACTTGGGATAGCGCAATCCCCAACGCATACACGCTGCCATCCGCCAGCGAGGCAATCTGGTCAAACAGCGGTTGCACCGCCGGCAGTTGGGTCAGCAAACCAATATTGATAAACATGGCGAGAAATACAAAGATCAGGCTCCAGTCAATCTGCAACAGCACCTGGCGAGCCAACAGCAGAAAACCGGCAAACACCAGTAACATGCCATACAACGGCACGTCCAAATCCAGGCAGATCAGAAAGGCCACGTACAGCGCGACACTGGCCAGCAACAGGCGCATTTGATAAGGATAAGGTTGGGTGTTCGGGGCTTTGACAATTTTCCGCGCCGGGAAACTGAACCAGGTGACCACCAGCAGGCTCAGCATCATGATAATGCCGAACGGTGCCATGCGCCCGATAAACTCCATAAAGGTCAGCGAAGACTTGCTCCACAGCAAAATGTTCTGCGGATTGCCAATCGGCGTCAGCAACGACCCGGCGTTAACCGCCAGTGCCTGGAAGATGATCAGGCGGCTTATCGGCAGTGAAGAGAGCTTTTTCAGCGTAATGGTCAACGGGATCACGATAAACAGCGCCACATCGTTGGTGAGGAACGACGACAGCACCGCAGCGGCACACACCAGAAACAGAGCCAGTGAGCGTTCACTTTGCAGGGTGTTCACGATCTGGCGGCCGATAAAATCGAAATAACCGCTCACCTCAACGCCTTTGGTCAGCAGCATCAACCCCAGCAGGGTCATGATGGTGCGCCAATCGATAAAGCCAGAGAGTACACTCAGCGACTGTGGCCCAATGGCGTACAACAACATCCCCATCAGCAGCAACGCATGCAGGAAGCGGTCATGCAAAAATGGCCTCAACAAACTGGTCACCGCATTTGAACTCATGGATTTACTCTTATTTTTCAAGCTAAGGCTGGAAAACGACGTTAGCCGAAGCTCTTGAATTACGCCAGTAAAAAAGCACGTTGCCCTTTCCATTTATCGTATTTTGTTTTATACCCGTCGTCTTTCCCTGCTTTTAGGATTTTCTATGGCCAATTCCATTGCCAAAAGGCTGCTGCTCAGCGCGGCGCTGATGCTGCTAGCCGCCTGTAACGATGCCAACACCCGCCCCCAGATCGACATCGAAGGCAAAACCATGGGGACGTTCTATAGCGTAAAGGTCAGCGGCACTATCACCGAGAGCAAACAACAATTGCAGCAGGAGATCGATGCGCTGCTGGAGCAGGCCAACGACGATATTTCCACTTACCGCCCCGATTCGGTGTTATCCCGCTTCAACCAGAGCACCTCTGCCGATCCGCAGCCCATCCCCCGTGGAATGGCCGATATCATCCTCACCGCTCAGCGCATTGGCCGTGATACCGGGGGCGCGATGGATATCACCGTCGGCCCGTTGGTCAACCTGTGGGGTTTCGGCCCGGATAAGCGGGCCGTCAAAGTCCCCAGCCAGCAGCAAATCGATGCAGCCCGTCAGCATATTGGTTTGCAGCATCTGAAACTGCTGAGCGACAGCCGGGGTGAATGGCTGCAAAAAGATCTGCCTGAGATGTATGTCGATCTCTCCACGCTAGGCGAAGGTTACGGCGTGGATCAGTTGGTCCAGTTGATGGCGCGCAAAGGCATCACCAACTATCTGGTATCGGTGGGCGGAGCCGTTTCATCACGCGGCGTGAATGGCCAGAACAAGCCTTGGCGGGTGGCGATCCAAAAGCCTACCGACCGGGAAAATGCGGTGCAGGCGCTGGTGGATTTGCAAGGTTACGGCATCAGCACTGCGGGGAGTTACCGCAACTATTTCGAACAGGACGGCCAGCGCTATTCCCACGTGATCGATCCCGTCACCGGACGGCCTATCACCCATAAGCTGGTTTCCGTTACGGTGATTGCCCCTACGGCGCTGGAGGCCGACGGTTGGGATACCGGGTTGATGGTGCTGGGCACGGAAAAAGCGCTGAAACTGGCCGAAGAGAAAGGACTGGCGGTGTATCTGATCAGCAAAACCGATGACGGCTTCAGCGCGGTGATGACGCCGCAGTTTAAGGCGTTTTTAGTGCAGTAAACCTATGCAATCCCCCCAATAGGGGGGATTACCGCTCGTTATCGGTAAATTTACTCTACTTTCTCACCGGATATTTCATCCTTGCGGTGCAGCAGCGAATACACCGCCGGGATCACCAGCATCGATAGCAATGGCGCACTCACCATACCGCCAATCATCGGTGCGGCAATCCGCTGCATCACCTCTGAGCCAGCACCACCGCCCCACATAATCGGCAGCAAACCGGCCATAATGGTCGCCACCGTCATCACCTTGGGTCTGACGCGCAACACCGCCCCCTCGCTAATTGCCGCCATCAGTTGCTGATGACTCAACGGCTGGCCCGGTTGACGATGTTTCGCCAGCGCCTGATTAAGGTACAGCACCATAATCACGCCAAACTCTGCCGCTACCCCGGCAAGGGCAATAAAGCCCACCGCCCCCGCCACCGACAGGTTGTAATCGAGCAGATACAACAGCCAGACTCCACCTATCAGCGCAAACGGCAGCGTCGCCATGATCAGCAGCGCATCGCTCACGCTGTTGAAGGTGACAAACAGCAACACAAAGATGATCGCCAGCGTCACCGGCAGCACAATCTTCAACTGGGCGCTGGCGCGTTCCAGATACTCAAACTGCCCGGACCAACTGAGGGAAACCCCGGCAGGCAGCTTCACCTGCTGCGCCACCACCTGTTGCATCTCCTCCACCGCCGATTTCAAATCGCGCCCGCGCAGATCGACATAGATCCAATCGGAAAGCCGGGCATTCTCGCTTTTCAGCATCGGTGGCCCTTCGGTGATGCGAATATCCGCCAGTTCTGCCAAAGGTACTTGCCCACCGGTCGCCGTCACCACCGGTAATTCACGCAGCTTTTGCAGCGAATCACGGATCTCCCTTGGGTAACGGACGTTGATCGGATAACGCGCGCGCCCTTCAATGGTTTCAGCGATGTTTTCCCCTCCCACCAACGTGGCAACCACTGATTGCAGCTCTTTCACCGAAACACCGTAACGCGCTGCACGCTGACGATCGATATCGATATCCACATAGCGCCCTCCGGCCAGGCGCTCCGCCAGCGCGGAAGTCACACCCGGAACCTGCTTCACCACCTGCTCAATCTGGCTGGCCGCCAGCTCGATATCGGCAATATTGCTGCCGTTGACCTTGATGCCTACCGGGCTTTTGATGCCGGTCGCCAGCATATCCAGACGGTTACGGATCGGCGGCACCCAGACGTTGGCAATGCCGGGCACCTTGACCACGCTGTCCAGTTCGGCCACCAGTTTGTCCATCGTCATGCCGGGCCGCCACTGGTCGCGGGGCTTAAAGCGAATGGTGGTTTCCAGCATGGTCAACGGGGCCGGATCGGTTGCCGTCTCCGCCCGCCCGGCCTTGCCAAAGACCGTGTCCACTTCCGGTACGGTTTTGATCAAGCGGTCGGTCAGTTGCAGAAGCCGTGCCGCTTCACGGGCAGAGATCCCTGGCAGCGTCGAAGGCATATACAGCAGATCCCCTTCGTCCAACGGTGGCATAAACTCGCTGCCCAGACGGCTGAGTGGGAATAAGGTCAGCAGCAACAGCAGAGCGGAAATCCCCAGGGTGGTTTTAGGCCGTGCCAGCACCGCCGCCAGCAACGGCTGATACATGCGGATCAACCAACGATTGATCGGATTGGCATGTTCGTCCGGAATACGGCCCCGGATAAAATAGCCCATCAGCACCGGTACCAGCGTGATGCCCAACCCCGCGGATACCGCCATCGCATAGGTCTTGGTGAACGCCAGCGGCGCAAACATCCGCCCTTCCTGTGCCTGTAGCGAAAACACCGGGATAAACGACAGGGTGATGATCAACAGACTACAGAACAGCGCAGGGCCAACCTCAACCGCCGCCTGCTCTGAGATGTGCCAGTAATCTTTTGAGGTGGGCTGCTGGCCGGGATGACGTTGCCGCCACTGCTCCAGCACCTTGTGCATGTTTTCGATCATCACGATCGCCGCATCCACCATCGCGCCGATGGCAATGGCGATCCCTCCCAACGACATGATGTTGGCGTTAACGCCTTGATAGTGCATCACCACAAAGGCGCCCAGGATCCCCAGCGGCAGAGTCACCATCGCCACCAGCGCCGAACGGAAGTGGGACAGGAACAAGGCGCACACCACCGCGACCACCAGGAACTCTTCCAACAGCTTGAATGACAGCGTATCGATCGCGTGCTCGATCAGTTGCGATCGGTCATAAACCGGCACGATCTCCACGCCCGGCGGCAGGGTGTGCTGAAGCTGTTGCAGCTTGGCCTTCAGCGCATTAATGGTTTCCAGCGCATTCTTACCGTAGCGCATTACCACAATGCCGCCAGCCACTTCACCTTCACCGTTGAGCTCCGCCACGCCACGGCGGATTTCCGGCCCCTCACGTAGCTCTGCCACCTGCGACAGCAGGATCGGCACACCGTCGCGCGCAGTGATCACCACGTTATTAAAGTCGGCGAGTTTTTTCAGGTAGCCGGAGGTACGCACCATATACTCAGCCTCCCCCATTTCCAGCAGCGCACCGCCGCCTTCCTGGTTGGCATCCTGAATGGCGCTCACCACCTGCTGATGGGTAATGTTCAGCGCCCGCATACTTTGCGGATTTAATATCACCTGATATTGCCGCACCATGCCGCCAACGCTGGCCACTTCCGCCACGTTAGGCACGGTTTTCAGCTCAAACTTGAGCGTCCAGTCCTGCAAGGCGCGTAAATCCGCCAGGCTGTGTTTACCAGTACGATCGACCAGCGCATACTCATAGACCCAGCCAACGCCGGTTGCATCCGGGCCCAGCGCCACTTTAACCTGTGGCGGCAGAGAGGACTGGACCTGGCTGAGTGACTCCAACACCCGCGAACGCGCCCAGTAAGGATCGGTACCGTCTGCAAACAGAATGTAGACATAGGCATCGCCGAACATGGAGAAGCCCCGCACCGTGCTGGCTCCCGGCACCGTTAGCATGGTGGTGGTCAGCGGGTAGGTCACCTGATCTTCTATTACCTGCGGCGCCTTGCCCGGATAGGTCGCCCGGACGATCACCTGCACGTCAGAGAGATCGGGCAGCGCATCCAGCGGCGCCTTCTGCAACGCCCATACGCCCCACCCGGCCAGCAATATCGAAGCCAGCAATACCAACAGGCGATTGCGTATCGACCAGCGGATCACGGAGGCGATCATTGGTGGCCTCCTTGCGGCATGATTTGGCTGATGTGCGAGCCGTTTTCATCCACGCTAAAGTGGAACATCACCTTGCTGCCGATGCCAATCCCGGCGGGTAAGCCACCCGCTGGCAAGGTGAAATCCATGGTCATCGCAGGCCATTGCAACTCTGCGACCGGATCGTGCGACAGCGTGACGGTATCATTATCCACCGCCTCGACTACGCCAAGCGTCTGATACTGTTTTCCCCCCTTCTGCGCGGCCATCTGTGGCAAGGCACTGCGCATGCTGGCTTCGGAATCTATCAGGAACTGGCCTGAAGTCACCACCTGTTGCCCGGCTTGCAGACCCTGTTTGATTTCTACCCAGCCGTCCTGTGCCAGGCCGGCGATAACGTCAACCGGAGCAAAATGGCCGTTACCTTCCGCCACCAGCACCCGGTTGCGATCGCCACTGCCGATCAGCGCCTCCTGCGGGATAGCCAGCACCGGCTTGGCCCCGGCGTTTTGCGCCAGTTGCACCTGCAAATACATGCCCGGCTTCAGGCGCTGTTGGGGATTTTTCAGCACGATACGCGCTTTAAAGGTGCGGGTAAGCGGATCGACATTAGGCAGCAGCTCGCTGACCTCGCCAGTAAAACGTTCACCCGGCCAACTGGCGGAGCTGGCTGCTACCGCATCGCCCACCTGCAACAGCCCGGCCTGCGCCTGCGGGTAATCAATCACCATCCACACCGGATCGAGACTGGCCAACTCAAACAGGCCCTGCGTCGCGGTGACCTGCATCCCTTCCCGTGCGTCCAGCTTGTTGATAAATCCACTCTCCGGGGCGATAAGGGTAATGCGGGTCTGGGGTTGGCCGCTGCGTTCAACCTGGCGAATGATGGCTTCAGGCATAAACTGCAATGCCAGGCGCTGGCGGGCGGCAGAGGTCAGTGCGCTATCGCCCAGTTTGCGGATCGCCAGGTATTCCTGCTGTGCAGCACTCCAGTCCGGGATCCATAGCTGTGCCAACGCTTGCCCTTTCTTTACCTGTTGCTGGCTGGCACGCACATAGAGTTTGTCTATCAGACCGTTGGCACGTGCGGCAATAACCTGCACGCCACGTTCATCGGTGGCAACGCTGCCATAGGCATCAAGCTGCAAATTCAATTCACGCAGTTGTGCAGCCGTTGTACGCACACCCAGATTCTGCTGTTGGCGGGCGCTGATGGTGACACCACCGTCATCCTGCTGCTCATCGACATAGCGTGGCACCAGTTCCATATCCATAAACGGCGATTTGCCCGGCTTATCAAAACGCTGGCCTGGCACCATCGGATCGTACCAATACAGCACCTGCCGTTCGGCACCGCCGCTAGCAGGTTGCGCCGCAGTTCTTTCCCCGGCCAACCAGTAACCGCCCATAGCACCGCCCAATAAGGCGGCTAACAGCGTCAGGCTAAAACGCATTTTCATTACATTGCCTCCTGCACGGTGAGATAACGGATGGCTGCCCACAGCTGCGCCAATTCACGCGCGGCCTTACCGGCGCTCAGACGGCTATCGAGCAAGGCCCGACGCGCTTCCAACACCGAGGAGAGATCGCTTTTGCCACTGCGGTATTGCGCCAGTTGCAGTGCCACACGCTGTTGTTGCAGCGGGATCGCTTCCTGCTGTTGACGCTGCCATTGCGCCTGTGCAGCCTGATACTGCGCCAACAGCGTATCTAGCTGGGCCTGATGGTCGCGGATCAATAACGTCAACTGATCGTTGGCCTCCATCGAACGGGAAACGTCGGCGGCATAGTCCTTATCCTGCCGCTGGGAGCGGAACAGCGGCAGATCGACGGTAAACATCACGCCCGCCATATCCTCATAGCCATCGGCCCGTTTGCCATACGACACCTCTATGCCCACGTCAGGAATGGCGGCCACCTCGGACTGTGCCGATCGCGCCTTGGCCACATCGGCCTCACGGCTTGCCTGCACTACCTCCGGATGCTGTTTGATCGCTTGTCGCAACAGGTTGCTCTCGGCGGGCAGGCGCTCGAAACGTGGCAACGGCCCACCGACCCCCTCAATCTGCTGCCCGGTCAACTGGGTCAAGCGCGCCTGGGCGATGGTGACGTCACGCTGCGCCTCGCTGAGCCGGTCCTGCATCGCCAACAGCGTCAAGCGAGCATCGATGACGTTAGCGGCGGGCGAACTGCCACTGGCCACTCCGGCATGTTGGGCGGCGATTTGCTTTTCACTTTCTTTGAGCAAAGCCGTGGCATCTTTCAGCGTCTGCTGGCTCAACGCCAGTTCCAACCAGGCCTGTGCCGTCTGCTGCTGCAAGCGGGCACGGATTGTCGCACTGTTGGCCTCGGTTTTACTGGCCTCGGCACGCAGGGTATCCGCCTTACGCTGGCGCTTGGTACTGCTGACGTAATCCTGCATGATGCCAACCCGCTCCATGGTCATCCCTTCACGGGTCAAACGCCGGGCGTTACCACCTTGTACCGGCACGTTTTCAATGCCGAATTTCAGCTTGGGATCGGGTAGCTCCATCGCCGAATCCGCCATGTTTTGCAACGCATTCACCTGATGCTGGTTGGCCGAGAGCTCGGCGGAATAGCGCTCGGCCACCGCCAGCGATTGCTCCAACGTCAGGCCGGTTGCCTGCGCACTCGCCGTCCAACAGGCGAGCAGCAGCCAGCCCACCCGCAAGGGGTGAGAAAGTAGTCTGGACATGGTGCCCCCGTTAGTCTTGGCTGGCGCGGATGGCGGTCAGCTGATAGCCGCCGTCAACCTGACGGAAGCTGAACTCCACCGCAGTCCCGGCAGCCAAAGCAGGCAATGGCGGCTGTGGCTGAAGGAAATTCATGGTCATCGGCGGCCAGTTCAAGGCAGGGATGGCTGGGTGGGCGAGCGATACTTTCTGCTCACCCCAGGCCTTAACGGTCCCTTTAGAGTGATAGACGGCGACGTCTTGGCTGGCATGTTGGTGATGTTGCATCTCCGCAGCGGAGACGAATGAAGAGAACATCAGAGAGATGAAAACGGCAGTGATCAGATTACGCATAACGATAGCTCCATAGAATAGACAAAAACAACTCAGGTCACCGTGCTGGACGGCAAAGCGGTTGGTTTGGCTATTCACGGAAGCGGCAGAAGACGATCTCTGCCGGCGGGCCTGCTATCGGAGGGGTTTGCCAATCGAGGTGTGAGAACTGCGCCTGGGGCTGAGGATCGGCAACCAACAGCTCACTGTTGGCAGGTATTACTGCCGCCAGGGCAAGGCTACCGTGGTCTTGCTGTGCCGAATCTGGGACGCAGTGCTTTTCACACAGCGGCCCTTCGGCCTGCATCATCTCATTGGCTAGCGCATCGGCGGCCTGCATATGCATCGTATGCTGCGCGGCTGGCGCAACGGTGGTGAGTTGCAGGTTGCAGTGATGGCTGGCGATCGCCAGTTGGCTATTGAGCAGTAGCCAGCAGACGGCCAATAGCCATGCTGCAGCCCGCTTCTTGGCGAAGCGCAACCGGTGCATAGATATTGAGATGGACGCCAAAGCCGACATGCAAAAATTCCAGAGTAAGAAACCGTGCTGAGTATATCGGCAGAAAACCGTCACAGGAACGGAATTTACACCCGCTGACAAAGCCGCCTCGGAACGATCCTGTAAACTGGAAATGCTTTGATTTCAGTCAACTACGCTGCTTAAAAAATCCCGTTAATCATAGCAAAAACCGGCTTTCGCCGGTTTCCATGATTAATTTAGTCCCAAGGTCCACTGGGCTATTTTGAAGTAGATGATCAAGCCGGTGCCGTCTATCAGCGTAGTGATAAACGGGGCGGAGACTACGGCAGGATCCACACCGAAGCGTTTCAGTGCCATTGGGATCACGGAAGAGACAATCGCGGCCCACAGCGTGATACAAACCAGGGTCAGGCTCACAATGAGCGTAATCTCATAGCCGATACCCATCATCCAGCCACGGAACGCACCAGCACAGGCCAGCGTTAACGCTATCATGACCGAAGTCGTCATTTCCTTGCTCAGTACGCGCCCCAAATCGCGCATGCGAACCTCTCCCAAAGCCATCGCTCGCACAATGGTGGAGGTGATTTGCGTACCACTGTTACCACCTGTACCCACCAATAGCGGGATAAAGAAGGCCAGGGCAATCGCCGCTTCCAATGACTCTTCAAAATGCTGAATAACCGTGCTGGTATAAGCCTCGGCGACGAACAGCAACAGCAGCCACACGCTACGTTTTTTCCACAGCTCGAAGGAACTCATTTCAAGGTAAGGCTTATCAAGCGGCAGGCTTGCCCCTTGCAAATGGGCATCCTCGGTGTTTTCATCCTCGATAATCTGCGCGATTTCGCGCTCGGTTAAGCAGCCGACCAAACGGCCATTATCGACCACCGCCACAATATCTAAATTATTATTGTCCACCAGTTTGGCGATATGTTCACGTTCGTCCGTGGGTTTTACATGGAAGAAGGTGGTTTCCATCATATCCTTGATACGCTCGCCATGATGTTCTTCCTGCAATAAACGTTTAACAGAAAGAACGCCCACCAGTTTGGTGCCATCTTCAATAAAGATTTGTGCGGGAATATCGTCGTTGGAAAGTTGGTTAACGAATATTTTCCTGGCTTCGCCAACGTAAAGATCCTGATGCAGAACAGAGACTTTCTTGTTCATATAACGCGCGATGGCGTCGTCTTCAAAGTTGGCGTTTTGATAAAGGTCTTGCAATACAACATGTGACATTCTAGATACTCCCGATTGAAAGATGGAGTCTCATAGAGGCGACAAGACAGGACAGCAAAAGCCGATCCCCACGTCTTGGGTTTAGCACTATACAACGTATCCCCTGGGGGAAGTTACCTTAGCAATGCCTTGATTCGGCTAATGCTTGTTTTACCCTTGGTGGCCTCTCTCGATGCCATTAGAGCGGTAACTTGTGTTCGTATAGGAGCCTCGCCATAACGAGATCGTAAAGCTAGATAAAGCGTGGGCATTATGACTGGTTTGATTATTCGTATAGGAGAAATGGTAATTTCGTTGAGGTATTATTTATTTTTTGGGACAAAAATTAACCGGGTTAATTTATTATCCTGTCAGGCCACAGCTAAATTAAACGAAAAAACGCTCGCCGTTTAAGTTATCTGCTGTCAGTTTTTTGATCTGAGAAATCTTAATTTTCACTGATATAAGGTATCGCGTTAAAAACGCATAAAAAAACGGGCACCTATTACGGTGCCCGATTGAAAATATAACGCCTTAGGCTTACTTCTGCAGTTTACGCATTACCAGCGTAGCGTTGGTGCCGCCGAAACCGAAGCTGTTGGACATGACCGTGGTCAGCTCACGCTTGGTTGGCTCGGTCACGATGTTCATCCCTGCCGCCTTCTCATCGAGGTTATCGATGTTGATGCTTGGCGCAATGAAACCGTGCTCGACCATCAGCAGGCTATAAATCGCTTCCTGCACGCCCGCAGCACCCAGTGAGTGGCCGGTCATGGCTTTGGTTGAAGAGATGGCCGGAGTGTTATCGCCAAAGACTTCGCGGATCGCACCCAGCTCTTTCACGTCGCCGACCGGCGTGGAGGTGCCGTGTACGTTCATGTAGTCGATTGGAGTGTCTACGCCCTGCATTGCCATCTTCATGCAACGCACCGCGCCTTCGCCCGATGGAGCCACCATGTCGGCACCGTCTGAAGTCGCACCGTAACCGATGATTTCCGCATAAATATGCGCGCCGCGAGCCAGAGCGTGCTCCAACTCCTCAACCACTACCATGCCGCCGCCGCCAGCGATAACGAAACCGTCACGCGCTGCGTCATAGGTACGGGAAGCTTTTTCTGGCGTGTCGTTGTAGCTGGTGGAAAGCGCGCCCATAGCGTCGAACTCGCAGGCCATTTCCCAGCACAGCTCTTCGCCACCGCCAGCAAAGACGACGTCTTGTTTACCCAGTTGGATCAGCTCAACGGCGTGGCCAATACAGTGTGCTGACGTTGCGCAGGCAGAGCTGATGGAGTAGTTCACGCCGCGAATTTTGAATGGGGTAGCCAGGCAGGCAGAAACGCCTGATGCCATCGCCTTGGTCACCATGTAGGGGCCAACGCCACGCAGGCCTTTGGCGCGCATACCGTCAGAACCCGCAACCTGGTTACGTGGAGAACCACCACCAGAACCGACCACCAGACCGGTGCGATCGTTGGACACCTGATCGGCTGCCAGGCCGGAATCTTGAATCGCTTGTTCCATGGAGAGATAGGCGTAAACCGACGCGTCGCTCATAAAGCGCATCACTTTACGGTCAATCAGACCGGTAGTGTCGAGTTTAACATCACCCCATACGTGACTACGCATGCCGGAATCTTTCAGCTCCTGGGAGAAGGTGATCCCAGAGCGGCCTTCCTGCAGACTTGCCAGGACCTCCTGCTGGTTGTTACCAATGCTGGAGACGATTCCCAGGCCAGTAATCACTGCACGTTTCATTCAAGTACCTCTTCCACAATTTACATTCGGGATTTTGCAACGCACTTTAGCGTACAGATGTACGCCGAACAAGTCCGATCAGAATAATTTTGCATTATCTTTACCCAGTTTGCACCTCGGGACTACCCCCGTTAAAATCGCGCTATCCCTTGAGTTACGAGCAACCTACCGTGAGCAATGCCCCCATCCAAACCGCAGCGTTAAGCTGGAATGAACAAGGTACACCTGTTTCGAAACAGTTTGATGACGTCTATTTTTCCAACCAGGATGGGCTGGAGGAAACCCGCTACGTCTTTCTGGGGGGCAACCGCTTGCCACAACGCTTCAGCGATCACCCTCGCTCACTGTTTATTGTGGCTGAAACCGGCTTCGGTACCGGGCTGAATTTTCTGACTCTGTGGCAGGCCTTTGCCCGTTTTCGCCAGGAGACACCGGCGGCGAGTTTGCAGCGTCTGCATTTTATCAGCTTTGAGAAATACCCGTTGCAGTTGGAGGATCTGGCGGCAGCCCATGCCCAATGGCCAGAACTGGCTCCCTTTGCCGATGAGCTTCGCGCCCAGTGGCCTTTGCCGCTGCCAGGGTGCCACCGCCTGCTGCTTGCCGAAGGGCAGATCACGCTCGATTTATGGTTCGGTGACGTCAATACCCTGCTGCCGCACTTTGACGCCAGCATGAACGATCAAATTGACGCCTGGTTCCTCGATGGCTTTGCGCCGTCCAAAAACCCCGATATGTGGAGCGAACCGCTGTTTGCCACCATGGCGCGTTTTGCTCGCCCAGGCGGCAGTTTTGCCACCTTCACTGCCGCAGGGTTTGTCCGCCGTGGATTGCAGCAGGCCGGGTTTGAGGTTACCAAATGCAAAGGCTTTGGCCAGAAACGCGAGATGCTCACCGGTCAGCTACCTGCCGACACCCCGGCAAGCGTCAATCCAAGCCCGTGGTTCCTGCGCCCGGCAGCGGAGAATACCGACGATGTCGCCATTATTGGCGGCGGCGTAGCCAGTGCGCTCACCGCGTTGGCCTTATTGCGCCGTGGGGCCAGGGTGACCTTGTATTGCGCCGATGCACAGCCCGCAGAGGGCGCATCCGGCAATCGCCAGGGGGCGCTGTACCCGTTACTGAATGGCCGGGGCGATGCGTTGGAAAACTTCTTCTGCGCCGCCTTCCCCTTTGCCCGCCGCCAGTATGACGCCTTGCTGCAACAGCAGGTTGAGTTCGATCACCAGTGGTGTGGCGTCAGCCAATTGGCCTATGACGAGAAAAGCGCGGGCAAGATCGCCAAGATCCTGGCCGTTACCTGGCCGCACACTCTGGCACATCCGGCCGATCGCGCTACGCTTAGCGCACTGAGTGGGATCGATACGGGGTTTGGTGGCATCCACTATTCGCTCGGGGGATGGCTGTGCCCTGCCGACCTGACGCGTGCCGCGATTGCCCTGGCCGAACGGCAGGGATTGGTTTGCCACTATCTGCATACGCTTTCCGATTTGAACCGCAGTGATGAAGGTTGGCAGTTGCATTTTGCTAAGGGAAAAACTCACCAACATGCGACGGTGATCCTGGCGAACGGGCACCAACTCACCACACTGGAACCTGGCGCCGCTCTACCGGCCTATGCGGTGCGCGGCCAGGTTTCACATATTCCGACTACGCCAATCTTGAGTAAGTTAAAACAGGTACTGTGTTACGACGGTTACCTGACGCCGGTGAATCCTGGCAACCAGCAGCACTGTATAGGTGCCAGCTACCAGCGCGGTGAATCAAACACGGAATATAGCCAGGCAGAGCAGGAAGAGAACCGCGATCGCCTGCTGCGCTGTTTGCCAGAACAGGATTGGCCGCAAGAGGTGGATATCAGTGGCCAGCAGGCCCGCTGTGGCGTACGCAGCGCTACGCGCGACCACATGCCGATGGTGGGTGCCGTGCCAGACTATCAAGCCACTCTGGCGCTGTATGGCGATTTACAGCAGCAACGCCAGCGTGGCGAAGTCATTGCCGATGCGCCAATGTATCCGGGGTTGTTTATGATCGGAGCCTTGGGCTCACGCGGCCTGTGCTCGGCGCCGTTGGCCGCAGAAATTTTAGCGGCTCAGCTGTTTGGCGAGCCCTTACCGGGGGATAGCGAGATGTTGGCAGCGTTGAACCCAAACCGCATGTGGGTCAGGAAGCTACTGAAAGGACGCGAGGTATAGTTCATTTGAGGGGCCAGCGTGATGCTGTCCCCTTTAGAGCCATTACTCTGTCGGCAACGCTGTTTGATACAGGTTTTCCCACATGCCCAGCACCAGTACCTGATCCGGTGGGGAGAGTTCCCCGGCCTTGATGGCCTTGTCCAGGCTACTCTGCACCCGTACCTTGAGCTGCTCGGCGCTGTGTTCGGCATGTTCTTCCGATTCCGCCACCGCCAAAGTCAGATGACCGCGCAGGTAGCCACCGGCAAACAGATCATCATCGCTGGCGTGTTCTACCATGTCATCAATCAGCGCCAGAATGCGCGCTTCAAATTCTGCGATCATCAAATTTCCTCGTTAACAAACAGACTCTGGCCTCAGAGATCTTCCGGGTAGGGAAAATGCTCGGCCGCCAGCGGAGGCGTATTGTAAAACGATTGCAGCGCCTGAATAAAGCGCGCAGGTCGTGTGGGTATTCCTTGCTCCAGCAATTCCAGCACCCGAGTACGGACTTTACGCTGGAAACCAATGCGATCCGGCTCGCAGTCTCCACTGAGATTGTCGCAGCTGACGTTGAACGGGAAACCCGCCGCCACGCAGAACATCCACTCCAGCGCCTGCGGATTAATCTCGACCGCCTCGAATTCACTCTGCGTCTGGGCATCGCGCCCATCCGGGCAATACCAGTAACCGAAGTCCACCAGCTTGCGGCGTTCGGCCCCGGCGATGCACCAATGGGAAATTTCATGCATGCCGCTGGCATAGTAGCCGTGTGCAAAGACGATGCGGTTATAAGGCAGCTCATCATCGGCAGGCAGATAGATAGGCTCATCGTCGCCTTTAACCAGGCGGGTATTGAACTCATCGCTAAAACACTGATTAAAGATTTCAATCAGTTGCGGATACTGGTGTGTGTTTGGCATAAAAAAACTCAAATAACCACAAAATAAAGGAGGCCATTATAGCCGATATCTCTCGGCTTGCCGCCCCTTTGAAATGTTAAAAATGCAACGCCAACCATTGCTGGATTTCCGCCCCGTGATTGTCGTACAGCAATTTGCAGCTCATGATCAGAGACACTATCACGATCATCGGCCGGATCAGCTTCTGGCCCTTGGTCAGCACCATGTGCGCCCCAAGACGGGCTCCGAACACCTGCCCAACCAACATCACCAGACCAATGCTCCAGATCACTTGGCCGCCAATAATAAACAGCACCAGGCTGGCCAGATTGGAGGTGAAGTTCAGCACCTTGGCGTGGGCAGTTGCCTTGGCCAGGTTAAAACCGCACAGCGTCACATAAGCCAAGGCATAGAACGAACCGGCTCCTGGCCCGAAGAAACCGTCGTAGAACCCTACACAGCCCCCAGCTACCAGGCCAAAGGGTAACGCCCCCAGCCGACGCTGACGATCGTTTTCCCCCAGCCGTGGCGTCAGCAAGAAATAGACACCGATACCGATCACCAACAGCGGCAGCATCTGGCGCAGTATATCGGCACGCATATGCTGCACCAGGATCGCCCCGCTCACCGACCCCACCAACGTCAGGAAGATGGTCAGCTTCTGGGTATTAAGATCGACAGCGCGACGGCGGACAAAGTACAGGCTGGCGGAAAACGATCCCCCCACCGACTGCAATTTATTGGTCGCCAGCGCCTGCGTGGGAGGAACGCCAACGGCCAGCAGAGCCGGTACGGTCAACAGCCCACCACCACCGGCGATCGAATCGATAAACCCGGCGAACATTGCTACCAAAAACAGTATCCCGAGCAATTCGGGACCTAACACCAGCCCATCCATAAGTCGTCTGCCTACTTTTTTATTTGCGCACTTTTTATTTGCGCACACACTACGCCTTAAAACTCAAAAAATAAACGCCCCATTCGAGGCGTTTTTAGCAGGCTATCAGCGGTTGGCGAAGTGGCTATCCAGCAGCGCCTGACAGGTTGGCGGCAGCGGCGGCGGCTCCTTCTTGACCGGATTGGCATTCGGCTGATGCGGTTTGAACCAACTGGCCAACTCGGCACCACAGCCATCCCCCACCGGCGGCGCATCCTGATCCAGACACTCCAGGCTCCCCGCCGGGCAACGCAAGCGTACGTGCATATGCGCACGATGCCCAAACCAAGGGCGCACCTTATGCAACCAACCGCGATCGGCACCGGCATCCTGGCACAGACGCTGTTTGATCGCCGGGTTAACGAAGATCCGCGTCACTTCGCTATCCTGCGCCGCCATCTTGATCAAGGATTCGATCTGCGGCTGCCACTGGCGATCCACTACCTGCTTACCGTCGCCAGAGACCAGATCGATCGGCTGCGGTTTCAACAGTTGCTGAGCGCTCCAGCGTTGGCGCGGCAGCTGCAACCAGATGTCCACGTCCAAACCGGATTGGTGGCTGGCGTGGCCGCTGCTGAAGCGCCCACCGGCCGGCATGGCCATATCCCCGATCAACACCGTGCCCAGTGCTTTCTGGTTGGCCTGGCTGCTCAGACGTTGAATAAACGCCAGCAGGTCAGGATGGCCAAAATAGCGCCGTTGGTCGGTACGCATCACCTGATAATCCGGTGAGTTCAGTGGCAACGGGTGCGCCCCGATGATACAGCCATTGGCGAAACCGCCAACGGCCTGCGCAGTGCCACTGACCGGGTGGTCAATCTTTTGCCACGGCGTTAACGCCAAGGCAGAGCTGGAAGCGATCAACGCAGCGAAACCCAGCAGCCATTTTTTCATCGTAGTCCCTTACCAGCGTGGTACGTCGGAAATCACATCACCGTTTTGCGCACGCTGGCGCAGCAGATGATCCATCAGCACGATCGCCATCATCGCTTCGGCGATCGGCACCGCACGGATCCCGACGCACGGATCGTGGCGGCCACGGGTGACCATTTCCACCGCTTCACCCTGACGGTTGATCGTACGGCCCGGCACCATGATGCTGGAGGTCGGCTTCAGCGCCAGATGGGCAATCACTGGCTGGCCGCTGCTGATACCACCAAGAATGCCGCCAGCGTGGTTGCTCTGGAAACCTTCAGGGGTGATTTCATCGCGGTTTTCACTGCCACGTTTGGTGACTACGGCAAAACCGTCGCCGATTTCTACACCTTTAACCGCATTGATGCTCATCAGCGCATGCGCCAAGTCGGCATCCAGACGATCGAACACCGGTTCGCCCAACCCTACCGGGACGTTTTCCGCCACTACGGTCACTTTGGCACCGATGGAGTCGCCCTCTTTTTTCAGCGCGCGCATCAGTTCGTCCAAGGCTTCCAGCTTGTCCGGATCCGGGCAGAAGAACGGGTTCTGTTCAACCTGATCCCAATCTTTCAGCTCGCAACTCACATCGCCAATCTGCGCCAGATAGCCGCGCACCTGTACGCCAAACTTCTGCGCCAGATATTTTTTGGCGATAGCACCGGCGGCAACGCGCATCGCGGTTTCACGCGCCGAAGAACGGCCACCACCGCGATAATCACGCACGCCGTATTTCTGTTCGTAAGTGTAATCAGCATGACCAGGGCGGAACACATCTTTGATCGCGCCGTAGTCTTGCGAGCGCTGATCGGTGTTTTCTATCATCAGGCCAATGCTGGTGCCGGTAGTGACGCCTTCAAATACCCCGGAGAGGATACGCACCTGATCCGGCTCGCGGCGCTGGGTGGTATAGCGCGAAGTGCCGGGGCGGCGGCGATCGAGATCGTGCTGCAAATCAGCTTCTGTCAGCGGAATGCCGGGCGGCACACCGTCTACGATACATCCCAGCGCCACACCGTGAGATTCACCAAATGTGGTGACGCGGAAAAACTGCCCAATACTGTTCCCTGCCATCACGGCTCCTTACCGTTGGTTGTCATCCCGTTCGCGTGCAAACGGGGCATACAGGCCCGCACTATGGTGAGCCCAGGTTGTTGGTTAGCTGCGGTAGAGGCTGAAATGCTCTTTGCAGTCAATCAGCTGCTGTTTGGTCAGCATGAATACGCCGTCCCCGCCGTTATCAAACTCCAGCCAGGTGAACGGAATATCCGGATATTGTTCCATCAGATGTACCATGCTGTTGCCCACTTCACAAATCAGCACGCCGTCATCGCTCAGGAAGTCTGGCGCACAGGCCAGAATGCGGCGCACCAGCTTCAGGCCGTCGCTGCCTGCGGCCAGGCCCAGTTCCGGCTCAAAGCGGAACTCTTGCGGCAGGTCAGACATATCTTCCGCATCGACATACGGCGGGTTGGTGACGATCAGATCGTATTGGATCGCGGGGACGTCACGGAACAGATCGGAGCGGATCGGGATCACCTGATGTTCGACGCCGTGCGCCTGAATATTTCGCTCGGTCACGGCCAGCACGTCGATGGAGATATCTACCGCGTCCACTTCCGCTTCCGGGAAGGCATAGCCGCAGGCGATAGCGATACAGCCACTGCCGGTACACATATCCAGGATATGGCGTGGCGGATGTGGGATCAGCGCGCTGAAGCGATCGTTGATCAGCTCACCAATCGGCGAACGCGGTACCAGCACGCGCTCATCGACATAGAACTCCAGATCGCAGAACCAGGCTTTATTGGTCAGGTAAGCAACCGGGATGCGCTCGTTGACACGGCGGATCACTCGCTCAACGATGCGGTGACGCTCGCTGGAGGTTAAACGCGCAGTGCGCATATCTTCAGGAATATCCAACGGCAGGAACAGGCTGGGCAAGACCAATTGCACGGCTTCGTCCCACGGGTTATCGGTTCCGTGGCCATAGTAGATATTGGCGGCGTTGAAACGGCTTACGGCCCAGCGCAGCATATCCTGAATGGTGTGCAGCTCATTCACTGCTTCTTCGACGAAAATTTTGTCCAATTTGCCCTCCGGCAGGCACGATGATTCATGATTTAGCCCCGTAGTTTGCCATGAAGCCTGCGACAAATCAGCAGCAATAGCAGCGTAGCAGCATTCTGGTTGGCATTCAGTGCCAGTTTTGCGTCGACAGAAACCTTCGAGCAGGTAAACTAGCGCGATAAATGATAGGCGACGAGCGAATAATGAAGAATAAGCCCCCTCTGAGCAAAGATGAATTATTGCTCTTTAGAGAGTCGGTAGCGGGAGCAAAGAAGCTGCCGCAGGACACCATCGTCCACCCAAAACCGAAAATGAAAACCAAACAGATCGCGCCGCAGCGCCTGTTGCAAGAGCAGGTGGATGCCAGCTTTTACTTTTCCGATGAGTTTCAACCGCAGTTGGAAGATGAGGGCCCAACGCGCTATGTGCGTCCCGGCTACAGCCACTATGAGTTGAAGAAACTGCGCCGCGGAGATTACGTGCCGGATCTGTTCTTGGATTTGCATGGCTTGACGCAGATGCAGGCCAAGCAGGAGCTAGGGGCGATGATCGCCGCCTGCAAGCGTGAGCACGTGCATTGTGCCTGCGTGATGCACGGCCACGGTAAACACATCCTCAAGCAGCAAACGCCGCTGTGGCTAGCGCAACATCCGGACGTGCTGGCGTTCCACCAGGCTCCCAAAGAATGGGGCGGTAACGCAGCCATACTGCTGTTGATCGAACTAGCCGAATAGCGAAATAAAATGGCACTTGGCGGTGCCAAACAATCCGCAGTGACGGTGTCCAAAAGGGGCCATGAGTTGGGAACCACCTTGACGAAATAGCCCCTACCAATCCTGGCAAAAACTTAAGTCCCCTCCCCTGTACCCTATCCACTTAAATACACCAAACGCCTGTAAGCTGGGATTTCAAATAAAACATTTGTTTTAAATATGCTTAAAACAAAAATCATTGATGTGATTTAAAATTCACGAGAATGATCCTGTATTAACGCCAAAAAGTAGACAAGGGGAATATTGTCAGTAGAATGCGCATTTTGTTATACGTAGATAAAGCGTATACATTGTTATGCGCAGTTAATAACTGCTACAAATAGCCGCATCGCAAATATAGCACCTTAAGTTAATCAAATAATAGTATATACCACCTGCACAACTTGGGGATGATCCCTCATGGTTGACAGAAATGAAGTTAGCTGCAAAGCCTTTTTCCACCAGTTCGGCTATCAATATTGATAGCCTTTGCATTTCAAATATTATAGGAAATAATATTATGACCCTAAAAAACAAACAGAAGCCGTTTCTTGCCAAACTTTCGCCAATTTGTTTCTTTAGCCTGCTGGCCTTACAGGGAGTCACCGTTACCCAAGCCGCTATCGTTTCCGCACCAGGTGGCCCATCGCTCGGTGCCTGCTCCATCAAAGGCGGTACGGTTATCGAGATTAATAAGCCCGGCAGAGGGGGCGTTTCTCACAATATCTATAACCAGTTTGACGTAGACCGTGGTGGAGTGGTGCTAAATAACAGCGCACAAAACTCGACGACCCAGGTGGCGGGTGCCATTAACGGCAACAAGAATATGGCCAAAGGGGCCGCTAACGTTATCCTCAATGAAGTCAACTCCGCTAAAGCCAGCCAACTCAACGGGATGATTGAGGTAGCAGGCCAGAATGCACAGGTTATTATTGCCAACCCATCGGGGATTACCTGTAACGGCTGCGGTTTCATCAACGCCAATCGTGCGACCTTGACCACGGGCAAGGCCTCGGTGGCTAATGGGCGCGTCCTCGATTACGTTGTCAACCAAGGTAAAATTACCATTACTGGCGATGGCTTGCAGAGTTCCAGCGCCAACTATACCGATTTAATTGCCCACACCGTTGCCATTAACGCCGACGTGCAGGCTCAGGATCTAAGGGTCACTTATGGCCAAAACCGCGTTAATGTCGACAACACCAAAGCCACCCTGCTCTCTGCTGCTCGTCAGTCTGGCATAGGTCTTGACGTTTCCAACCTGGGCGGCATGTACGCCAACAAAATTACGCTGATCGGTACCGGGAATGGCGTGGGTGTAAATAACGCTGGCACCCTCGCCGCTTCTGTTGGTGATGTGACCATGAACATGAATGGTTCACTCACCAATAAGGGGACTATTTCTGCCCAAAAAGATCTCAGGGTGGTATTGACCCCCAGTAACAACAATACATACGTAATAAACAGCCCAGATGGTTATCTTGAAGCGGGCAATGATATTGATATTAAAAGCGCTTACGTGAGAAACATCAAAGGGACCATGGTGGCCGATGGCAATATCAACATCGACATCGACATTTCCGCAGCCTCATCTTCAAATGTAGGGGTCGATAATGATAATGGTGAACTCAGCGCTGGAAAGGGGATTACGATTAGCACCAAAGGATCCTCAATCAAAAACAGCAGCGGTATCATCAGTGCCGTGGACGATGTCACCCTGGACGCCAAGTATGGTGTGAATAACTACGTGGGTAGAATTGTATCAGATGTCGGTGGCGTGACGGTTAATACCGCTAACACGCTCTTCAACGACAGAGGGATTATTGAGGCTAACTGCTGCGTGACGCTGAATGCCTACAAGATAAGCAGTCAATATGGCCTCATCCAAACCAAGGATGACGTTGTTATCAACGTCTCATCCGAACTGAATAACACCCAGGGTGAAATCCTGGCAGAAGGCAACATAGCTATAAAAGCGTCAGAGATTAAAAACAACTCAGGTAAAATCATGGCTCAAGAAGCCTTGAATATCGACGCCGCTCGTCTGGTTAATAGTGCTTATCACAATCCGACCCAAGAATACGGAATATTCAGCGGTGGTGACATGAACCTAAATTTAAGCTCCTCACTCAATAATGAGTATGGTGTCATCGCTTCTCAGGGTGATATCACCATTATCTCTAAGTATCTCATAGCCAATAAGCATGGGCATATTGGGAGCGATAAAAACATCACGCTGACTGCGGCCAACATTGGCAATCACAATGGCAATATGATTGCTGGCGAAAATCTGGTGGTTAATGCCTCACGTTTAGATAATGGCTCATCGGCCAGCACTGCTGGAAACATTGAGGCCGGTGATACTTTAGAGATCAACATGAAGCGCGGCCCGCTTTCCGGCGGTCAGCAGGTCGATGGCAGCTTCTATAATCAAGGGACCTTGGCTGGCAAAAACAAGATCAAGGTCAGTACTGATGGGAAATTCAGTAATTACGGCAAACTGATCTCAGACAATACTGTAGAAATCCATAGCAAGCGCTAATCCAGTGCTAATGCTGCCCCCCTATCACATCTATTCATCGCGAGATAGGTAATTACAAGCTGATAGCCATGTTAACAATGGCCATCAGCTGTTTTTCTTTTTTTACCTATATCCATACCGCGTCTGATTTAAGAAAAATCATATTAATAAGGAAGTTAACATGCGTTTTCGCTCTCCCCATGCTTGGCTATTGCTTATTCTCACCCCCTTGGTTCAGGCAGCTGAAAATGGCCAGTTTATTGAGCAGCAAATGAGCCACCAGCAGGAACAGGAAAAAGCACGCTACAACCAATTGGAAACCGTAGGTAAAGACGTGCGCTCCGCCGGCAACGCTGGACTAAGTACCCACATTGACTTTCCTGAAGAACAACCCTGCTTCACCATTCAACGGGTTGAACTGAATAAGGACAACAAGATCCCTCATTGGATACCCTTGCACAAACTGACAGAACAAGCACAAGGGCGCTGCCTGGGGATCCAGGGGGTGAAAACGCTCGCAACTGCCTTACAAAATGACCTGATTGGGCATGGCTATATCACTACCAGGGTCATGATCCCCCAGCAAAATTTGACCGAAGGGCTTCTCACCCTGGAGATCCTGCCCGGCACCATTGGCAACGTCAGGCTAACCGATGACAGCGATAAGTACGTCAACTTGCACACCACCTTCCCTGGCAGCCAAGGGGATCTGCTGGATCTGCGTGCTATTGAGCAGGGGTTGGAAAACATGCAGCGCATTCCTGATGTCGTTGCCAATATTTCACTCCACCCAGGCAAACATGCGGGTGAATCCGACCTGGAAATCAGCCGTGAACAACCCTCATTCTGGCGTTTGGGCGGTTGGCTGGATGACTCAGGCAGTAAACAAACCGGCCGCTATCAAAGCGGCCTGGCTTTATATATTGATAACCCGACCTCGATGAACGATCTGTTCTACGTTTCTGCCGGTCGTGATTTGCAGTTCCAATCGACCCGTCATGCTAATAATGGCTCGTTGTACTACTCGCTGCCCTACGGCTTTTGGTCAGTGGATTTATATGCCAGCCGCAGCGAGTATTTGCAAAATATCCATGGCATCTTTACCGATTTTTCCTACCGCGGCAAGTATCGCAACCTTAGCTTAAAAGTTAATCGCCTGTTGTATCGCAACGCAAGCCAAAAAAACACGCTCAGTTTTCAGCTCCTCAAGCGTAACTCGCATTTTTACCTGAACGATACGGAACTGCAGTTACAACAGCGTAATATGGCCAACTGGAGCATTGAGTTCAATCACCGCCACTACGTCGGCCAGTCCATTGTCGACGCCATGTTGAGCTATCAGCGTGATACCGCCTGGTTTGGTGCCGAAAGACCGGTGGACAGTGCTCCGTCAAGCCGTATCCTCAACCTGGATATCAGCACCTATACGCCATTTACCGTGCAAGATCTCTCAATGAGTTATCAATCCCGCTTTCGCCAGCAATATAGTCCGGACCGCCTGACCACTCAGGATCAATTCAGTATCGGTAACCGCTGGACCGTACGTGGATTTGACGGTGAAATGAATATGATGGCCAACAAGGGCTACTCCCTGCGCAATGACCTGAACCTGAACCTGCCAAAACTGGAGCAGCAATTATATCTGGGTATGGATTATGGCCGGGTGAAAGGAGACGGTAGTAACGATTTTGCCGATGGTCACCTGCTCGGTAGCGTTGCCGGTATTCGAGGGAAGGTAAAAGCGGTCGGTTATGACGCCTTCGTTGGGGTGCCGCTGTCCAAGCCCGATAATTTCATCACCAGCCCGGTTAACCTCGGCTTTACGTTACAGTGGCAATTTTGATGACGTTAATGACAAAGGGCGATGTTTATCATCGCCCTTTGAGGTGGGAACCAGCTCAGACCTTGGCCATCACCTGTGACGGGCTGACCTGCCATTCAAACTTGCCGATGCTGCCATCCTCGGACAGCTCGACATTAGCGATGGCGGAGGTCGCAAACATTGGCGGGCATTCCCCAGGGCACAGTTCGGCCACCAGATAACCCACCAGCGGTAGATGGGAAACCACTAACACCGCACCGATGCCCTCTTTCGCCAGCGCCTGCAGATAACAGCTGACCAGCCCAGCGTCGCCCCCTGGAGTCAGCTCCGGCAGCACTTCTTCACCTTCCGGCAGCGTTAACGCTTCGCGTACCGTTTCCAGCGTCTGCTCGGCCCGCAAATAGGGGCTGACCAGCACTCGTTCAATATCCACAGACTTGGTGTTCAACCAGGCCGCCATCTGACGTGACTCATCACGGCCACAAACGGTAAGAGGCCTTACCGAATCGCTGGCTGCATCGAGTGCCGCCTCTCCGTGACGCATAATCAAAACTTGCATATTGCACCGCTGTTGTTGACAAAATAACGCTATACAGAAACGCCGAGCGTGCTGTATCGCCGAGTTGCACTCAAGAACACAGGCCTGCTTCAAACGATAACGCGCCGTCTCTCTATGGCGGCCGGGCATTTTGCCTGAAAGTTCGCGTAAAGAAAACGCTGTTTTTTACAACATTTGCGCCCTTACACAAATTCATCGCTGACATAACAACCAATTCAACGGGTTAAATTTTAACCTTGTTGCTATGAAGTTTTGGGAGCGCTGAGTGAGCCACCCACCAAAACGCTACGTTACCCCTCCCCAATCTCCCTGTACAGCTTCCGGGATTGCCCTGATTGCAAGGAGTGATGACGATCACAATGCGGCTCCTTCTCAAACTGTAGCGCAAACCGGGCCGCTATGCTGGTTAACTGCCTTGCGGATAGAAGCGTTCCCCCTGCTCAGCCATGCGCTGCAGGCGTTCGCAAGGAGCAAAATATTCACCGTATTGCTGTTGCAGATAGCGCAGGGTTTTTACCACTTTCTCCGCGCCTAGCTCATCCATATAGCGGAATGGGCCACCCAGGAACGGCGGGAAGCCAATGCCAAACACCGCGCCGATATCACCGTCGCGAGCGCTACGGATCACGCCCTCATCCAGGCAACGCGCCGCCTCGTTGAGCATCATCATCATACAGCGTTGGGCGATCACCGCATGTTGAATATGCGCCTTGGCGGTGATACCCAGCAGTGGATAGATGCTGCTGTCTGCGCTCTTGCGCTTCTGGCGTGCCCTGCTGCCCTCGGCCGGGTACAGATAAAAACCACGGCCATTCTTGCGCCCTTTGCGGCCGTCTTTCAGCACTGCGTCGAACGCCGCTGGAGCGGCAAAGCGTGGCCCCAGTTCCGCCGTCAGGATCGGGATAATTTTGGTGCCAACGTCGATACCCACTTCGTCCAACAGCATGATGGGGCCCACTGGGAAACCAAAATCGACCAAAGCCTTATCCACCGATTCGATCGGCTCGCCTTCCAGCAGGCAGCGCGCCGCCTCATTAATATAAGGGGCGAGAATACGGTTGACGTAAAAACCAGCGCGATCGGCGACCACGATCGCCGTTTTCCCCTGTTTGTGGGCCAGAGCAACGGTAGTGGCAATGGTTTGTTCGCTGGTAGTGGCATGCGGGATCACTTCGACCAACGGCATTTTATCCACCGGGCTAAAGTAGTGCAGACCAATAACCTGCTGCGGCCTGGCTGCCTGCGCCGCGATTTGGCCGATCGGTAATGATGAGGTGTTGGAGGCGAATACGGTATGCGGCGCGGCATACCGTTCAATATCGGCCACCATCTGCTGCTTGAGCGCGATATCTTCAAATACCGCCTCCACCACGATGTCGACCCGTTCAAAACCGCTGTAATCGGTGCTGCCGGAAATCAACATCATCTGTTTCTGACGCTCTGCCGGACGCATCCGTTTGCTACGTACCCGTTTGCCCAGCAGATCCCAGGTGTATTTCAACGCATGGTTGATCCCCTGCTCATTCACGTCTTTAATGCGCACCGGTAACCCACCGCGAGTCGCCGTGACGCAGGCAATACCTCCGCCCATCAAACCACCGCCAAGAACACCGACGCGCTGTAATTCATGGGGCTGAGCATCCCCGCCACGCTCTTTTTTCAGCGCCGTAGAGGCAAAGAACAGGCTGCGTAATGCAGCAGACTGTGGTGACATCGCCAGTTCACCGAAGGCGCGGGCCTCCGCTTCATAGCCGCTGGCACTACCCTGATCCAGACCGGTGCGCACCACCTGAATAATACGCTCCGCTGCCGGGTAATTACCGTGGGTTTTCTCCAGGGTCTTCTTGCGCACGATGCTGAACAGCAGGCTTCTGCCTAACGGACCGTTGAGCAGGCGTTCTTGCCACGGTAACGCACGGCGCGACTTCCAGCCCTGTTTCACACGCTCAATGGCGGTTTGCAGCAGAATAGATTGCGGTACGGCCTCGTCCACCAGGCCCATACGCAGCGCCTGACGCGCGCGAACGTGTCTGCCCGTCAGCATCATATCCAACGCTTTGCTGGCACCAATCAGGCGTGGTAAGCGCTGGGTGCCACCAGAGCCAGGCAACAAGCCTAACTGGACTTCCGGCAGGCCGAGCGCCGTTTTGTCATCCAGCGAACAGACGCGGCTATGGCAAGCCAAAGCCAACTCCAGCCCGCCCCCAAGGCAAGCACCATGAATGGCGGCAACCACCGGCACTGGGAACGCGGCAATCTGTGCCAGCGTGCTCTGCCCCTTCTTCGCCAGCGTTTGTGCCTCTTGGGCCGTATGGCACGCGGCAATCATGGTGATATCTGCACCGGCAATAAAGGAATCTGGCTTGCCGGAGAGGATCACCAAGCCTTCCAGGGTGGCAAGCTGCTGCGCCTTGAGCAGCACGTCGTTGATCTGCTCAACAAACTCCGCCTTCAGCGTATTCACCTTCTCACCCGGCACATCGATGGTGATCACGCCAATATTGTCCGGGCGCAAGGTCAGATGAAATGCCGAAGGCTTGGCACGCTGTTCGTGCAATGCGTTCTCGAAACTCATTTGTCCACCTCCACAATCATCGCCGCACCTAATCCCCCAGCCGCGCAGGCGGTGGCCAGCCCCAGACCGCCACCGCGCCGTTTAAGCTCGTGCAGCGTCTGGGTAATCATGCGTGCGCCGGTCGCGGCAAACGGGTGGCCATAGGCGATAGAGCCACCCAACACGTTGAATTTTTCCATATCCACTTCGCCGATCGCCTGCTCACGCCCCAGCTTCTGCTGGGCAAACTCGGTGCTGGCGAACATTTTCAGGTTGGCCAGCGTTTGTGCTGCAAAGGCTTCATGCATATCGATCAGGGTCAGATCGGCCAGGGTAATACCCGCACGATCCAGCGCCAACGGGGTAGCATAGGAAGGGCCGAGCAGCATATCCTCCCAGACATCAATGGCGGCAAAAGCGAAGCTGCGCAGGTAGCCTAGAGGCTCCAGGCCGAGTTCTTTCGCACGGGATTCGCTCATCATCAGCACCGCTGCCGCACCATCGGTCAGCGGCGTACTGTTGGCGGCCGTGACGGTACCGTGGCGGCGATCGAATGCCGGTTTCAAGCGGGCATAAGACTCCAGGCTGGAATCTTTGCGGACGTTGTTATCTTCGGCCAGCGGGGTTTTATAGGGCGGCACATAGGCGGTCATCACTTCATCGCGCAACAGCCCCTGTTCCCAGGCTTTGGCGGCCAGTTGATGCGAGCGGTGTGCCAAAGCATCCTGCTGCTCGCGAGTAATGCCATGGGTTTTCGCCATCTGTTCGGCGGTATCCCCCATGCGCAGACCGGTAGAGTATTCTGCCACGGCGGGCGGCACCGGCATCAGATCGCGGAACTTAAGCTTGCTGAACAGTTTCAAGCGCTGCGACAGCGTGCGGGCCTTGTTGACGTCCACCAACGTACGAGCCAGCGCCTTGCTAACGCCAATCGGCAGCACGGAGGAAGAATCCGCCCCACCGGCAATGCCAACACTGATGCTGCCCACCATGATACTTTCCGCAACGTTGGCAATCGCCTGGAAGCTGGTAGCACAGGCACGTGAAACGCTATAGGCATCGGTGTGCACGCTCATGCCGGTGCCAAGCACAATTTCCCGCGCAATGTTCGGCGCTTCAGGCATTTGCACCACCTGGCCAAATACCAGTTGTTCGATCAGGGCGGGATCGATGCCGCTACGCGCCAGCAGCTCGCTCACCGCAGTCTTGCCAAGATCGACCGCAGGTATACCGTGATAAGCGGTAGCCTGCTTGGCGAAAGGGGTGCGCAGCCCTTGAACGATGGCGATACGGTCGCCGAGACGGGTAACCAGCGGCAATGCCTTACTCATAAACGCTCCTGAAGAGAGGCCGTCAATACAACGGACAAAAAGAGGTCTGACCTGATGAGGTCATTGTTAACCAAATGTTTACATTTGGCAAACCGGCAGAAGTGAAAACTGAGAGCGGGAGCAACTTTCTGGTAGGGGGTAAAGCGGTGCGGATACCAGCAGGGGCGCATAGTACGCCCCTACGGGATCGGGTCGGGATTAACGCAGGCCGAGCTGGAAGATCATGGTTTCTGCCTGGCAAGAGAAGGTGAAATCCACATCCAGTTGCACGCCGCCGTCAACCGGTTTAATGCTACTGCTGATGTCACAAGGATCGGACTCCACGCCGCGCGCCTTTTCAGTCAGTGCTGCCAGGGTTTGCTCTGCATCTTGCTGATTGGCAAACACTCGGCTGTAGGAAGCGGTGCAATCGGTGTTATCCATCACGGTTCCGACATCGACACAGCAGCAGGCCGCAGTTTCCTGAGCGTTACATTTATTGATTGCATCTGACATAGTTGAAATCTCCTCACGGGCCGCAGTTACGCTCGCCCAAATAGCCATTTATGATCTGGCGCAAATAAACAAAATTCTGTGTTTATTTTACTCCTCGGGCTTGCCAATCACTAGCCTTACTTTTTGTAAGCATTTTAAGTGACGGAAATCACATAACTAAATCGCCACCTGGTAAAAAAACATAAGAGTTTTGTTATGTATCGGTCGTTTTTTGTTATGTGGATCTCTTTTCTGATATCAATTTGGAAATATTTCAAAAACAAACTTGCAACATCTTAACAGGTCGGACCTATAATTCAGCCACTGGTCTGATTTGTCAGATTGATAACGGACCCTACAATCGCGCGCTCCATGTTACTTTGTGTAACATTGTTTAAATAATAAACACATAAAATGAGGTTTTGGTCATGAGCCAGAAAAACCTATTCACTAAATCAGCTCTCGCAGCTGCAGTGGCAATTATTTCTTCGAACGTGTATGCCGCAGGATTCCAGCTGAACGAGTTCTCGGCAGTTGGTTTAGGGCGAGCCTATTCTGGCGAAGGCGCAGTGGCGGATACCGCAGCCTCAGCAAGCCGTAACCCGGCGACCATGATGATGTTTGACCGCCCTTCTTTCTCTGCGGGCGCCGTTTTTATTGACCCAGACGTTAACATTACCGGCACCTCACCTTCAGGCCGCAGCCTGGATGCGAAGAACATTGCCCCGACCGCCTGGGTACCCAACCTGCACTACATCCAACCGCTGAATGACCAATGGGCCGTTGGCGGTTCTGTGACCAGCAACTATGGCCTGGCCACCGAATACAACGAAGGCTACACCGCTGGCTCCGTCGGCGGGACTACCGACCTGACCACGGCAAACCTCAACCTGAGCCTCGCATACCGTCTGAACCAACAATTCAGCTTCGGTCTGGGCTTCGATGCAGTGTATGCCAAAGCCAAGATCGATCGCTTCGCCGGCGATTTACCACTGCTGCTGGCAGGCTCCGGCAAATTGCCTCCGGCGCTGGCTGGCCAGGTAGCCAGGATCCCTGCCGATACTCAGATCTCTCATCTGGAAGGTAACAAGTGGGGCTACGGCTGGAACGCTGGCATCTTGTATCAAGTAGACGACAGAAACCGTTACGGCTTCACCTACCGCTCTGAAGTGAAAATCGACTTTGACGGTGACTACCGCAGCAGCCTGCCTTCCGCCTATAACGGCCTGCTCGGGCAGTTTGGCCTGCCAATGGGGACCGACGGTAACAACGTCCCAGGTTCTCTGACCCTGAATCTGCCAGAAATGTGGGAGATCTCCGGTTATAACAAAGTGGCACAGCAGTGGGCTATCCACTACAGCATGGCCTACACCAGTTGGAGCCAGTTCCAGGAGCTGAAAGCGACAGACAGCAACGGCAAAACGCTGTTCCAGAAGCATGAAGGCTTCCGTGACGCTTACCGTATCGCGCTGGGTACCACCTACTTCTACGACGATAACTGGACCTTCCGTGGCGGTATCGCCTTCGATGATAGCCCGGTTCCGGCACAAAACCGCTCTATCTCAATCCCGGATCAGGATCGCACCTGGATCAGCGCCGGTACCACTTACGCGTTCAATAAAGACGCTTCTGTCGACGTGGGTGTGTCCTACATGCACGGCCAGAAAGTCACCATCAAAGAAGGCCCATATACCTTCGAATCGAAGGGTTCAGCCTGGTTGTACGGTGCTGGCTTCAACTACCGTTTCTAATCTGTTTTCCTGGACAGAAACGTAAAAACGGCGGGATTATCCCGCCGTTTTTTATTCTATTAACCCCATCCAGTCGTAACTCAGGAAAGGCTTACCGTCGTGATGCTGTGCTCAGTCGACGGAGCATACGACTCCGGCTTTTGTTCCGTAATTTCTTCTTGAACGACTACAGCGTCAGGCTCCGCCACCGGAGCAACTGGCTGCGCCTGCGGCAAAGCAGCGGTCAACGCCTGCAATGAACCACCGCTGATACCGATTTCCTGTAACAGGGAATCGATGACCGGTGCATGCGTGCGGTAGGCGAGCGCGGCAGACATCGCCTGCTCGGCCAGGTTGCCGCCGCCGACCGAAGCCGCCGTCGCCCCTGCGATACCGCCAGAACGGTTCAACCCATCCACCTGCATGATCTTGATGCCTTCGATGGCCTTCATCGGCTCAACGGACTTCTCGATGATCGCCGGCAGTGCCTGCAGCAGTGCCAGTTTGAACTTCAGGCTGGTCTGATCGCTGGAAAGCATGTTGACCGCTTCGTTCAACGCACGCTGGGTTTCCGCCTCTGCCAAGCCTTTCTTACGTGCGGCTTCGGCCAGTTCAATGATGGCAGCGGCCTGCAGTTCAGCGGCCTCTTTCTCCGCACGGGCTTTCAGCGTCAGTTGCATCGCCTCGGTTTCCGCCCCTTGACGGGCTTCAATCAGAGCAACCTGTTTGGCACGATCGGCTTCGGCAGTCTGGCGCGTGGTTTCCACGTTTTGCTCCGCTTTCACCGCTTCGGTCAACGCGTCATTGGCGCGCGCCTGAGCCTGGGACTGCTGCTCGGACTTGGCAGCAATGGCGATGGCCTTATCCTGTTCGGCGATTTCCGTCACTTTTTTCTGCTCGATGGCGGCCATTTCAGTGACTTTATTCTGCTCGATCTCTTTGACGCGGATTTCACGGTCCGCCTCTACCTTACGGGTCCGTACCGCCTGCTCACGCTCGATTTCCGCCTCCTGGATCTGGCGCTCGGCGGAGATGCGGCTCTGTTCAGCCTCGCGGCGGCGCTCCGCTTCGAAGGTGGCGATCCGGGAGCTTTGCTCGGCGCTGCGGGTCTTGACCTGCTGCTCCTGCTCAAGCGACATGAAGGCTTCCTGCTGCTCGATCTCCAGCTTGCGTGCCATGGCATCGCGGTTTTTCTCGCGTACGGCGACCTCCACGTCCTGCTCAACTTCGTTACGCTCGCGACGACGGCGTTCGGTTTCCTGCGTCAGCTTGGTCAGCCCTTCGGCATCGAAGGCGTTGTTAGGATCAAAATACTCTTTCGAGGTCTGGTTAAAGTTGGTCAGCGATACGCTTTCCAGCTCCAGGCCGTTTTTCGCCAGATCTTCGGATACCGTGCTCTGCACGCCCTGCACGAAGTTTTCGCGCGTATCTTGCAGGTCTTGCATGGTCATCTGCGCTGCGGTGGAGCGTAGGGCATCAACAAACTTGTCTTCCACCAGTTGGCGCAGATCTTCCGGTGACAGCGTACGCTGGCCCAAAGTCTGTGCGGCAGTGGAGATCCCTTCAATGGTCGGTTGCACGCGGACAAAAAATGCCACCACCACGTCGACGCGCATTCTGTCCTTGGTGATCAGGCTGTCGTGCATGGCACGGCTGACCTCCAGCTTCAGGGTCTTCATGTTGATTTCAACAATCTCATGAAACACCGGCAGGGAGATGGCACCACCGCTCAGCACCACCTTGAGACCGCCCAGACCGGTACGTACCAACGACTGTTCCGCCGAAGCGCGGCGATACAGACGTGAAAAAATCAGTCCGATAATCAGCAGGACGACAAAGATACCACCCGCAATCGAACCCCAAAACGTAAGACCATCACTAATTATCACTAGGGCTACCTCTCCATCAGTATTATCAAAATAATTCCGTTAAAACCGCGTTCACAGCAGGTCCGGCCAAGGGTTGGCGCTACCGCTGAAGCGAGAACCGGAGATGCGCGCCGTAACCAGCACCTTGGCTCCACGCACAAAGGCGGCGTCCGCCTCATCCGGCTCGATCAAAATATAATGGGTACGCCCGTGCTCGTCAGTCAATCTGGCTTCTGCCGGGGAGCCAGCCGTGGCCGTTGCGCCAGTCATGATTGCCATCCGGCCAATAAAGCTGTCCGTGGAAACGGCGTTGCTTTCGTCACGTGGCAAGTAGCGAGCAATGCCGCGGCCACACCAGCGTACGCTGAACACAGCGACGATAAAGGCAACGATCACCGCCAGCCACACCGGTAGTTCACCGCCTGCCAGCCATTGCAGTATCAGGCCACTCAGTGAAAAACCGCCGAGAAACAGCACGATGATGATCAGCAGCGGCAAGCGCCCGATATGCAGCCAGCTCAGACCCTGGGCGAAAACGTTCTCACCCAGGGTAATATCCGGATGAGAGTCTATAGCCGCATCGAAATGGCTGGAAAGGGAAGCACCGAGAAACACCGCCAGCGTTTCCAGCACGCCGATAAACAGCAGCAGGAGCAGAGCGATCAAGAAAGGGGCATTGCCTGAAGAAAGTAGGTCCATATTGGCGTTCTCCGTGCGCATCACAGCGAAAATATCGCGGCAGCAGAAAACCGGCAGGAAAGAGGGTACAAAACGCGGTAAAGATGATGCTGCAATCCGCTATAAACGTTCCTTGTGCCACACAAGCCGGTTCCCAAGCCACGGGCTCTGCCTTCCAAGTCACCAGCGGCAGTCGCCTGGCGCAGATTTTAGCATTTACTGCCGCGCCATCCCAGAAAATCATCAATAAAAATGATTATCATTTACATAAATAAAAAAGGATCCCTACACTTCCGGGATCCTTTTTCAAACGGTATTCACCACAGGATAAGTTGAAAGAACAATCCTTAGTTGGCGGAGTCGATCTCGTCCAGATCGCCCTGGATCGCCTTGGCATTCGGGTTTTCCTGCGGCTTGAGCACCCCGCCATTCGCCAGGAAGTCATGGCGTTGGAAATAGGCGTCACGCACCATCGCATAGGGATCGGAAGAGTTGCGCAGCAACCCATCGGAATCCAGCAGTTGAGCACGGGTTTCAACCCCTTCCACTACCCATTTCCCCGCCGACATCCAGAAGGTGAGATAACTCAGCACCGGATAAACGCTATCCGCCCAATCGCCACCGTCTTCACGAATAGTGAAGCTGCCGTAGACCGGTAAGTGGACATACGGGCCGTAACCTACGCCGTAGTTCCCCAAGGTGCCACCGAAGCGGCGTGGTTCTTCACGCGCCAGTTTCGGGTTAGCCATACTGGCCACGTCGATCAACCCGCCCATCCCCAACAGGGTGTTGAGGAAGAAACGGTTGAAGTGCTTCATGCCCTGATAAGGGTTACCACGCAGAAATTCGTTCACCATGCTGGCCGGCTCTTCCAGGTTGGAAGTAAAGTTGCTCAAGCCATTACGCGCAGGCATCGGGACGTAATCACGCCATGCCACCGCAACCGGGCGCAGCACGTAGGGATCCATCACGTTATAGTTGAAGTTAAACATCGCCCGGTTAAACCCTTCAAGAGGGTCGGAACGCCCTTGCGGATCGTCACCAGGCGAGCTGGCACAGCCTACCAATAACACCGTTGCGAAAGCCAGCCCAGTCAGGCGAAAGTTCATATTTATCTCCATGAAAACCCTTGGATTCTTTTTTATCAGGGAACCTGTTTATCTATCTGAACGCTGACCTGTTCCTTGCCGCTATAGGCTTGCAGCGTACTATCGCCAAACCAGTCGCCCGCCTGTGGCGTTGCCAAACCATCCTGTGACAGCCTGACGTGCACCTTCACCTTCTGCTGAGCCGAGAGCAGCCGCTCAGGCATCATGGCGTTGCTGTCATCCAATGTGAATGATAGCGGGAAACGACTCAGTGGCAATTGCTTGACCGCTACCGGCACCGGGTTGGTGCCATCGGTAACCGAAACGATCAGCGTTCCTTGTTGTGGTAATGCTTTTGCCGCCTCTGGCGACAGCGTGACAGTGACGGAGAGTTTAACAGTTTCTGCGCCCACCTGAACTTTTGCTTGTTCAATACTGCGCTTTATCACTGCAACACGCTGGTCATCGGCAGGTAACAGTTTCAACATTACCTGCCAGGCACCGATCGCCTGTTGGTAATCGCCCTGCTCAAAGGAGTTGAACGCCAACAGGCTCAGTACACGCACGTTGGTGTGATCTTCTGCCACCATGGTGCGCAGCATTGCGGTGGCCTGCTTGTTGTCTTCCGGATCGCCCGAGCGCGTCAGCACTTCAGCATAGCCCAGGCGCACTTCCATATTGCTCGGATCCAGGCTGTAAGCTCGAGCAAAAGCCTGGGTCGCGGTGGTGGCATTATTCAACGCCATCCCGACACGGCCAAGCATCATCCAGTCGTTCAGGTTCCTGTCATCGTCCTGCAACGAGGTGCGTAAACCCAAGCCAAGACGGGCGATCTCTTCCATACTCAGCGGTTGGGCACGCTCATTCGCCACCCGCGCACGCAGTTCCGGCATTTGGGATTCTACCTGATGCCAGGCCATAACCTGAGCCAAACCGCCGGTTTTCAGATAAAAGCCAACCGATACCACCACCAACACCATCACGCCAGGCACTAAAGCCCAACGATTGATAGGCCGTGCAGGCTGCTCATCCGGTTGCCCAGGAATATCGTTCAGCAAGTTCTGTTGCAGCTCTTTGACCAGCTCCGGGCGTTCCGCAACTACCCCTTGATCTTCATCTTGTGCCAGCTCGTCAAGGCGATCCTGGTAGAACGCCTTGTTGAGCGTATCGCGGCTGGCCGCCGTACTTTCTTTGCCTTGGCGCATCGCAGGCACGACCAGCAACGCGCTCGCACCGACCAACAGCACTATAATTATCAGCCAAAAAGCCATTAGGGTTTCTTCCTGTCAGTCTCTTTCAACAACGCCGCAAGACGCTGCTGCTCCTGCTCGGAGAATTCCTCGTTGACTACGCCCGCCCGCCGTTGACGAGTGCGCAGTATCACCACCGCCCCGCCAATCAGCACAAACAGCAGCGGCCCGACCCACAAGATCAAGGTTGCTGGCGTCACCGGGGGTTGATAGGTCACAAAATTACCGTAGCGCGCCACCATATAGTCGATGACCTGCTGCTTGTCTTGCCCCTGCATCATCAGCTCATACACCTTGGTGCGCATATCCGCCGCGATGATGGCGTTGGAATCGGCAATGCTGTTGTTCTGGCATTTAGGGCAGCGCAACTGTTCGGTCAACTCACGGTATTGCTGTTCCTGCTCCACCGAATTGAATTTGTAGGTATCGATAGCCGCAGCAGCACTCCAGCTTAGCAATGCCGCCACCAGTAAGGTTATCAGCCTCATGCGTCGCCCCCATATTTACGGTACAGCGGTAACACTTCCTGCTGCCAGACACGCTCGTTCATGTCCCCGGCGTGGCGGTAGCGGATAATGCCTTCACCGTCGATCAGGAAGGTCTCAGGTGCGCCATACACGCCGAGATCCAGCCCCAGCATGCCGTCGCCGTCGTACAGGCTCAGCGCATAAGGGTTACCCAACTGATTGAGCCACACCACCGCCTTCTGGCGATCGTCTTTATAGTTTAGCCCGACTACTCGGATGCCTTTGGCCGCCAGAGTATTGAGATACTCGTGCTCCGCCCGACAGGTGGGGCACCAGGTCGCCCACACGTTCAACAATATCGGTTTGCCCGTGCGCAGCACCGCCTGATCGAAGGTTTTACCTGGATGTTCCAGGGATTCCAGCTTGAAGGTCGGCACCGGTTTACCAATCAGCGCAGACTCCAGCATGGTGGGATCTTCCCCGCCGGCGTTACGCGTCAGCTGTACCAACAAAGCCACCACCAACAGCAGGAACAGGATTAACGGAATAAATAACAGTTTGCGGTTCATGCCTGCCCCCCTTGTTTGGCTTCACGTTTGAGTTTTTTGCTCATGCGATAGCGCGGATCAAGAATACATAGCACGCCGCCGATCGCCATAAACACCCCACCGAACCAGATCCAGCGGACAAAAGGTTTGTAGTAAAGCCGCACGGCCCAGGAGCCATCGTCCAACTCTTCACCCAACGCGGCGTACAAATCGCGCGTCAGGCCACCGTCGATGGCGGCCTCCGTCATCATGCTGCGCGCCACGCTGTAATAACGTTTTTCCGCATGCAGGGTGGCTTCTGCCTTACCGTTGCGGGTGACATCGATAATCCCGACACCGCCGGTGTAGTTTGAACCGCGGATATCGTGAACGTCGCGGAAGATGAAGCGATAGTCGTGAATTTCCACGCTATCACCGGCTTTCATGCGGACATCACGCTCAACGCTGTAGTTTTGGCTGAAGGCGATCCCGATCACCGTGACCGCCACGCCCAGATGGCCTAACACCATGCCCCAATGACTACGGGAAAGGTGCCTGAGCCCCTGCCAGAATCCGTGGCGATGGGTGGCTCGCTCATGCAGCTCCATCAGAGTCAGCAGGATCACCCAGATGGCCATGATCAGCCCAACCACCGTCATGCCGACGATACTGTCTTGCAGCAGCCAAGGCAGCAGGATTGACAGCACCAGCGTGATCACCAGCGCCACGCCCAGGCGACGCCAGAGCTTGGTGGGTTCGTCACGACGCCAGCGCACCAACGGCCCGATGCCCAGCAGCAGCGCCAGCGGTGCCATCAACCAGGTAAACATGGTGTTGAAGAAAGGCTCGCCGATGGAAATACTGCCCAGCCCCAACTGTTTATGCACCAACGGCAACAAGGTCCCCAGCAACACCACCAGCATGGCGGCGATCAGCAGGACGTTGTTGCCCAGCAGGAAGGTTTCCCGCGAGAAGGTTTCATGCTGCACCCGGCTACGCACCTGCCCGCCCTTCACGGCATACAGCAACAGCGAGCCGCCAATCACGATCACCAGATAGGCGAGGATAAACATCCCACGCGCCGGATCGGAGGCAAACGAGTGGACGGAGACCAGCACGCCGGAACGCACCAGGAAGGTGCCCAACAGACACAGGGAGAAGGCCGTGATCGCCAGCAGCACCGTCCAGGCTTTGAAGGTCCCGCGTTTTTCGGTGACCGCCAGCGAGTGCATCAAGGCCGTACCGGCAAGCCATGGCATAAAGGAGGCGTTTTCGACCGGATCCCAGAACCACCAGCCGCCCCAGCCCAGCTCATAGTAAGCCCACGCTGATCCCAACACGATGCCCATGGTCAGGAAGACCCAGGCCGCCGTAGTCCACGGACGCGACCAACGAGCCCAGGCCGTATCGAGCCGCCCGGCCATCAGTGAGGCAATGGCGAAGGCAAAGGCCACCGAGAAACCCACGTAGCCCATATACAGCAACGGCGGGTGGAAGATCAGCCCGATATCCTGCAACAGCGGGTTAAGATCGCCCCCGTCGATCGGGAAACTCGGCAAGGTGCGAGTAAACGGGTTGGAGGTCATAATGATGAACAGCAAGAACCCGGCGGTGATCATCCCCATCACCGACAACACTCGCGCCACGGCATCCTGCGGCATTGCACGGCTGCACATGGCAACCGCCAGTGACCAGCAGCTCAGCAGCAACACCCACAGCAGCAGGGAACCTTCGTGCGCCCCCCATGTTGCCGCAATGCGGTAATACACCGGTAGCTTGGTGTTGGAGTTGGCGGCTACATAGGAGACGGTAAAATCATTGGTAATAAACGCATACACCAGGCAGGCAAATGCCAGGGCGATGGCGATAAACATGCCATAGGTTAACGGGCGGGCTACCGCCATCATGCGCGTATCCTGGCGCGCCGCTCCCCATTGCGGGTAAATGCTCAGCAGCAACGAAATCGCCAACGCCAGGCACAGCAGAAAACTTCCAAGTTCCGGCATCATGACTTGTTGCCCCCGTCCGGCGAACTGCTATAGGTAGCGGCCGGGCTTTTATGATTCTCTTTCATGGCATCCGCGACTTCTGGTGGCGTATATTTTTCATCGTGTTTGGCCAGCACTTCACGCGCGTTGACCACATTACCTTCCCCCAGCACGCCCTGTGCCACAACGCCCTGCCCCTCACGGAACAGATCCGGCAAAATCCCGTTGTAGGTTACTTCGATGGCTCCGTGGGCATCATATACCTTGAAGCTCACCTGCAGGCTTTGCTGATCGCGTTTGACCGAGCCAGGCATCACCATGCCACCGATACGCAGGCGCTGGCCCACCTCCGGTTTTTCATGCTTTTCACCCTTGCCTTGCAGGATCTCGCTCGGGGTATAGAACAGGTCGATATTGGAGCGCAAGGCATACAGCATCAGCGTGGCAGTAAGCGCGACGCCAATCAGTACGACAATGACCAGATAGAGGCGGCTTTTACGACGTGGATTCACTGTAATTTCTCCCGCGAGTTAACAGGCTGCGGTGTGGCCGCGGATTGCTTTGACTGTTGTGACTGGCGGATACGCCGTTCACGCGACGCCTGGCGGCTGACTTCGGCCAGTAGCTGCTTACGCTGCCACAGGGTGTGGACCAGTAGCCCCAACAGGGAAAGCAGGGTTACGGCCACGGCCAACCAAACGTAAAACGCATAACCGCCCATGGCGAAAAACGCCTGCCAGGAACTGAATGCAGCATTCATGACTGACGCTCCTTGCTAACCAATTCGGCGACCCAAGGGCGCTGACGTTCCTGGAAAAGGATCAGATTGCGCAGGCGCATCAAGGTCAGCGTAATAAAGAACAACAGGTAACCGAAGATCGCCCAACGCAGCGGGTAACGCATGCTTGGCGCAATGCTCTGCTGCATATTGGTTGAGCCCTGGTGGAGGGTATTCCACCATTCGACCGAAAAGTGAATAATCGGAATGTTGATCACCCCTACCAGCACCAGAATACCGGCGGCTCGCCCGGCCAGGCGGCGATCGTCGAAAGCGTTATACAACGCAATGATGCCCATATAAAGGAACAGCAACACCAGCTCCGAGGTCAGGCGAGCATCCCACACCCACCAGGTGCCCCACATCGGTTTGCCCCAGGCAGATCCGGTGACCAGAGCAATAAAAGTGAACACCGCACCGACCGGAGCCATGGCCGCGACCACGGTATCGGACATTTTCATCTGCCAGACCAGGCCGATAAACGCCGCTATCGCCATCGAGCCATAAATGCCCATCGACCAGATGGCCGCCGGAACATGAATGTACATGATACGGAAGCTGTCACCCTGTTGATAATCTTTAGGTGCGAAACCGAAGCCCCACACCCAGCCGATCAGCAGACAGATGGCGCCCGCTATCCCCAACCAGGGGACAAAGCGGCCACAGACATGGTACAGCCGTTCCGGCTTGGCAAATTGATGTAACCATTTCCACATTGTCGTCATTGCTCACGGTAAGAAATCATTCAGTAACCGCTCCCTGATGGCAGAACGGCGAAAGTCTTGCGCACGGAAAAGCTCTTATAGGCATTCATCCGCGATTAAATTTCCAGCTAGTGTACGCTTACACGCAACGCAGCTGCGGTGGCAAAAGGTGCCAGCGTGATGCTGCCCGCCAGCATCGCGCCCAGGATGGCCAGGTAACCGTCGATCGGCATCCCCATCGAGGCGGCATCTATCGCCGCGGTAGCGAAAATCAGTACCGGAATATACAGTGGCAGCACCAGCAAACTCAGCAGCACGCCGCCTTTGCGTAGCCCCACCGTCAACGCCACCCCGATAGCACCAATCAGGCTCAGCGTTGGGGTGCCCAGCAGCAGGGTCAGCGCCATCGCCATCCAGGTATTCACATCCAGCGACAGCAGCAGCGCCACCAACGGCGACAGGATCAACAACGGCAACCCGGTTACTACCCAGTGAGCACACACTTTGCCTAACACCGTCATTGGCAGCTGCGTTGGCAATAACAATAACTGTTCCAAAGAGCCATCGAGGTAGTCATCACGGAACAATCGCTCCAGCGAAAGCAACGAGGCTAACAGCGCCGCTACCCAAATAATCCCCGGCGCAATACGCGCCAGCAATTGCGGTTCTGGCCCAACGCCCAAGGGAAACAGCGTGATCACGATCAGGAAGAACCACAGCGGGTTGACGATCTCGGAGCCTTTACGAAAGGCAATTTTCAGTTCCCGCCGCAGTATGATGAAGAACATCAGGCGATCTCCGCGCTGGTCTGTGTCAGGCGAATTTTCCTTACCGCCTGCCGTGTACCGGTTAAATCTTGATGCGTCGTTAGCAGCACCATACCGCCCTGTTGCGCATGTTGCTCAAACAGCGCGGTCAGCTCCAACACGCCCTGCTTGTCTATCGCCGTCAAGGGTTCATCCAGGATCCACAGCGGGCATTTGCTGAGCCAGAGCCGTGCCAGCGCCACGCGCCGCTGCTGCCCGGCGGAAAGCTGCGCCACCGGCAAATCCTCATAACCGACCAAGCCTACCTGCTCCAACGCCTGCCAGATGGCCTGACGATCGGATGACTGGCTAACCGCCTGGTAAAACTGCAAATTCTCAAACGGGGTCAGCATGGATTTAATCCCTGGCTGGTGCCCCAGAAACAGCAGGTCCAAATGATATTGCTCACGGCGATGGCGCGTATTTTCGCCCTGCCACAGCACTTCGCCTGCGTCTGGCTGCGCCAACCCGGCCAAAATACGCAGCAAGCTGGTTTTGCCAGCGCCATTAGGGCCTTCCACCTGAATAATGTCGCCCGGGCTCACCAAAAAACTCAACCTGTCAAACAGAGTTCGTTCATCTCGTACACAACTAAGATTTTTGGCTTCCAGCATGGAGGACTCATATTTTTCTTTGGGATAGCGAATCATAGCATAAGCCACAGTGCGCTCGTAGCCCGCAGCCTGGCTTGGATGTACTCCATTAGGGGTAATATTGCGCATCAGATCAAAATTGCGTAGAAAAAATCATCAACGTTAAAATTTCGTTACTTTTTCATCATTTTTCCGGCGCACTTTCCTTCGCCCCATCAGCAACTACGCTTTAGTTATCAGCCAATAGGAGAATGACCATTGAGCACAAAACCAGATCGTCCAGCCAACAGCGATGAAAACAGCGTCAAGGTCGAAAGCGAAGAGCACGATCGGGGCAAATCCACCATTGAGGTCGATGAGGAAAAACTGCCCTCGCGCGCCGCTGCCGTGCATGAACAAATCCGCATGGAGGGGGAGAAAGAACTGGAGCGTGACTGGCTGGCGCTATTGCTGTCAGCCTTGGCCGCCGGCTTGTCGATGGGGGCTTCTCTGGCAGCTAAAGGAATTTTTCACGCACGGCTACCGGACGACCCAAGCCGATTTTTTATCGAGAACATCGGCTATACCTTCGGCTTTATCATCGTCATCATGGCTCGCCAGCAGCTGTTTACGGAAAACACCGTCACTGCAGTGTTGCCCATCATGCATAAACCGACGCCGAAGAACTTCGTCATTCTGTTCCGCCTGTGGGGGATAGTGCTGTTGGGGAATCTGCTCGGCACTGGCCTGGCCGCGCTGGCATTTATCTATATGCCTATTTTTGATGAGAATACCCGTGCGGCCTTCACCAGCTTGTCACAGGAAATCATGCATAACACCCCGGGAGAGATGTTTGCCAACGGCATCCTGGCGGGTTGGATCATCGCCACGATGGTGTGGATGTTCCCTTCGGCCAGGGCTGCCAAAATCTGGGTGATCGTACTGATGACCTACCTGGTGGCGATTTGCGATCTGACCCATATCGTGGTCGGTTCCGTCGAGATCCTGTACCTGGTGTTTAGCGGCGCACTCCCTTGGCAGGAGTTCTTCTACCCGTTCGCCATCCCGACGTTGGCGGGCAATATCATCGGCGGCAGCTTTATCTTCGCGCTGATCAGCCATGCGCAGATCCGTAACGATATGAGTGACAAGGCCAAGGCAGAACGGTTGAAGGCACAACGGGAGAATCAACCCAGGAAGGAACTCACGGATAAATCAGACCGCGAATAAAACTTCTCCAACCCGTTCGCGGCACAGTAAAAGGTGGATAATCGGGAAAATGGGGCATAACGGGAGAAAACCGATTATATTTCAGGCAATCAGACCAATAGCCCCTTAAACCCAAGCGCAAAAATGGGTATACTGCGCCCGCCGTGTCCCCTTAGTTAAATGGATATAACGAGCCCCTCCTAAGGGCTAGTTGCAGGTTCGATTCCTGCAGGGGACACCAGTCCATCGTTCGCTACCCTCCGTATTAGTTCGCAAAATCCCTTTAAACCCAGTTCGCATCGGTTCATTGACGGCGGTACTCCATCGCAGGCAAATATCGGACAACATATTTTACCCATGCTGACCTTGAAACAGGTCGCAACCTCACGCATTAAAAATGCGGAAGTCGCTCAGATTTCTACTTTGTCCCGCTCAGTGATGTACCAGATAGTGCCCTGATCCACCCGTATTTAGCTTGTTCTTCCATTATCCTTGTATGAAGCTGGTCACAAAACGTGAATGATGTTTTTTGTGGGCTTTGTAGAAGGCTGCACACGCCAAGCTTGTTAACAAGCCGTTACCACTGTCACATCCAATTGTTAATGGCCATTGATGCATGATACGCATCAGTTCATGAGTTTATTGCGCTTAATTAGTTTATTTTCCTGTTCCAGTCTTCAGAAACAGACGCAACAAAAGCGTCAATAGCCAACTGGAGATAACGATGAATTCACCCAACATTCCCATGACGACTCGAGCAAGAGCCGACGCGATACTGCGTGTTACCTCTGGCAACTTCTTGGAGCAGTTTGATTTTTTTCTGTTCGGGTTTTATGCCACCTACATTGCACATACCTTTTTTCCTGCCAGCAGTGAATTCGCCTCGTTGATGATGACCTTTGCAGTATTTGGCGCTGGCTTTCTGATGCGCCCTATCGGTGCCGTGGTGTTGGGGGCATACATTGATAAAGTAGGCAGACGCAAAGGACTGATTGTTACCTTGTCGATTATGGCCGCAGGAACCTTCCTGATTGTGCTCATTCCGTCCTATCAGACAATCGGTCTTTGGGCCCCATTGCTGGTGCTGGGGGGGCGCTTATTGCAAGGTTTCTCGGCAGGAGCAGAGCTGGGTGGCGTATCCGTGTATCTGGCTGAGATTGCCACTCCGGGCCGTAAAGGCTTTTATACCAGCTGGCAGTCCGGCAGCCAGCAAGTGGCCATTATGGTGGCCGCGGCGATGGGCTTCGCGCTGAATGCAGCCATGGAAGAAAGCGCTATTCGCGAGTGGGGCTGGCGTATTCCTTTCCTGTTTGGCTGCCTGATTGTACCTTTCATCTTTTTCCTGCGCCGCAAACTGGAAGAAACACAGGAGTTCACTGCCCGTCGCACCCACCTGGCAATGCGTGACGTATTTAAAACCCTGTTAACGAACTGGCAAGTTGTTATCGCTGGCATGCTAATGGTTGCCATGACGACCACCGCGTTTTATCTGATCACAGTGTATGCACCAACCTTCGGTAAAAAAGTGTTGATGCTTAGCGCATCTGACAGTTTGCTGGTGACCTTGTTGGTCGCAATCTCTAACTTCCTCTGGCTGCCAATAGGCGGCGCCCTGTCAGATCGTTTCGGCCGCAAGCCGGTTCTGGTTAGCATGACACTGTTGACGTTGCTCACGGCTTATCCAGCACTCAGCCTGCTTGCGCAAGCCCCAAGTTTTTCCATGATGCTGACAGTACTGTTATGGCTGTCCTTCATCTACGGCCTCTATAACGGTGCCATGATCCCAGCCTTGACAGAGATCATGCCGGCCGAAGTTCGGGTTGCAGGTTTCTCGCTGGCCTACAGTCTGGCAACCGCGGTCTTTGGCGGATTCACACCGGTTATCTCTACCGCACTGATTGAGTATACCGGCGATAAAGCTTCACCTGGCTATTGGATGTGCTTTGCCGCCTTGTGCGCATTGCTGGCGACGCTATATCTATACCGCCGCAGCACGTTATCACTACAAACAGCACGTTAAATCAGGGATTACATCATGCAAAAGATCTCTCGTTCACTCCTTGCAACACTGGTGCTCTCCTCTGTCAGCGTGTGCGTACAGGCCAAAGACATTACCGTCATGATTTCAGGCGGCTTTAAAGCCGCACTGGAGAAACTGGCCCCACAATTCGAAGCGAAGAGTGGCGACAAAATCATTTTGGTATCCGGCCCCTCCATGGGGAAGACTCCCCAGGCGATCCCTGCACGCTTGGCGCGCGGTGAAAAGGCCGATGTGGTGATAATGGTTGGAGGCGCACTGGAAAATTTAGAAAAGGATAATTGGATCCAACCAGGTTCACGCGTGGAGCTGGCCGACTCGCCAATTGGCATGGTAGTAAAGCAAGGGGACTCGATACCCAATATCGAGAAGACTGCAGATCTACGTAATGCTCTGCTACATGCTAAATCCATTGCCTATTCTGACAGTGCCAGCGGCCGCTATATCAGCAGCCAGCTGTTCAAAAAGCTGGGTATTGAAGCCAAGTTGCAAGAGAAAACTAATATGATTGAACGTATTCCTGTGGCATCAGAAGTGGCAAAAGGAAAATATGAGCTGGGCTTCCAGCAAGTCAGTGAACTGCTTCCTGTTCCGGGCGTAACCTTTATTGGCGAACTGCCAGAAGATGTGCAGTACATTACCCGCTTTGCTGGCGCGATCACCGCGAAAGCAGAACATCGTCAAGGGGGTAAAGCGCTGCTGGATTTCCTGTCTTCCGCCCAGGCTCAAAAGGTCATTCGGGCCACAGGGATGAGAACCGTGAAAGCTGAACAGCCGGTTAACTAGAGTGATACTGTTCAGTAATCAACTTTTCTAACTCGGCAGCAATATAGGACTGAATGCGTCCACTGCGTTTGATTAGACCAACTGTACGCTTCACAATTGGATCGGTTAACTGCAGGTGGGTCAGTACCGAATGCTCTGAAGATGGCATTGACATAGCGGGCACGGCAGCGATGCCGATGCCCGCTTCAACCATACCCAGCAGAGTCGTCACATGACGAGTTTCGCAGACACTGGGGCGTTCGGGAATGATATGTGCCAACATCTGATCGAGCAGATTACGGTTTCCTGACGTCTTGTCCAACCCCACATAGTCCTGCTGATAAAATTCGCGCCAGGTGAGGTTTTTTTTACTGGCGATGGGATGATCGCGCCTGCAGGCAGCCACGTAAACATCCCCTATCAAGGGAAGGAATTCAATATTGGGTTGCAGGCTTCTCGCAAAACAGATGCCGAAGTCCGCCTGCCCACTCGTAACCGCTTCGATAACATTACCTACACTGCTATCAATCAGTTTAACGCGAACACGCGGATAGCGAGCCTGGAAGCGACGAATGACGTCGGGCATAAAATAATAGGCAGCCGAAGGCACCGTGGCAACAGTGACCAACCCCGTTCGAGTCTGACTGGCCTTATTGATATCCGCTAATACCAACTCAAAGTTCATCAATAGTTGATCTGAACGCTCGGCAAAGGTCTGCCCATAAAGTGTCAGCGTAACGCGCCGGGTGGTTCTGTCGAACAATTTTATGCCAAGCGCTGATTCCAGCTTCTCGATCCTGCGGCTCAATGCTGACGGTGAAAGGCAGATGGACTCCGCAGCAAGCCTAAAGTTACCGTATTCAACCAAAGCGCGGAAGGCATAAAGATCGTTGAGATCAAAATTAACGGGCATAACGATAGACAATCCTTTCAAAGGCGGCAAAAACTTAAAAGAGAGATGATAGCCAGTTATAGCACAACAACAACTTTTACAAGACCGAACAACACTCTCAACTGGCAGCACAAACAAAAATATCAATTTCACTTTGTTATGGTCGCAAAATCAATCAATAATACTGATTAATTTTGAAACCTAAAATAGCAACACCATCGATAGATATAGGTTCGTTAGAATACGTATCACAACGCACGACAGCGGAAACGGCTTTGGCCTTTTGGGACTGTTCATGCCAGTAAACCAGAACAGAATCATAACGGGGACAAAAAAGATTAACGCTGGCCATGATGGAAATATAACCATGGCCAGATACTGCCTTATCTATTTAACGTTGCCTTTTCTTTCTACCCATCCACTGACAAAGACAAAAAAGACGGGCACAAAAAATATTGCCAATAAAGTCCCACTGATCATACCGCCAAAGACACCCGTACCTATTGCATGCTGAGTCTTATCACTAGCACCAGTAGCAAGCATCAAGGGAACAACACCCAGCGTAAAGGCCAGAGAAGTCATAACAATCGGCCGTAATCTTTGTTTAGCCGCTAGCAATGTTGCAGTAACAGTATCCATCCCCTGCATACGTAGTTTCCGAGCGAACTCAACGATCAGAATGGCGTTTTTAGTAGAAAGTCCGATGATGGTGATCATGCCAACTCTAAAAAAGACATCATTTGACATACCAGCAATGATCACCGCACATACTGCACCAGCCAGCCCCAACGGAACCACCAACATAACGGCAAAAGGCGTTGACCAACTTTCATAGAGTGCCGCCAGCACCATAAACACCACAAGAATGGACAGCAAAATAAGCATGGGAAACTGTAATGCAGATTCTCTTTCCTGCAGAGAGCTCCCGGCCCACTCGGCCTGGAATCCATGAGGTAACGAATCAGCCAATCGTTCCATTTCAGCCATCGCCGTGCCACTCGATTGGCCCGCCGCTGCGCTTCCCATTACCCTGAATGCAGGATATCCCTGATAGCGATTCAATTGACTTGGGGCTAAAGTCCAAGACGGGCTCACGAAAGACGAAAGCGTCACCATTTCACCGGTTCTATTTCTGACGGAGATTTTCAGTAAGTCAGTAAGCTGCATTCTATAATCGGCATCAGCCTGAACGATGACCTGCTGAACGCGGCCGCGTTCCGTGTAATCATTCACATAATAAGAACCAGCGGCGGCAGAAAGCGCCTGGCCGATCTCGTCAAAAGAAACGCCGAATGCTTCAGCCTTCTCCCTATCTATATTCAGTGCAACACTCACGCCTTGAGGTAATCCATCAATGTAGACATCGGTTAATAGTGGACTTTGATTAGCCTGTGCGACGAGCTTTTCTGCCGCTTGCTTTAATGCGGGATAACCTTTCCCCCCCCGGTCTTCAACATACAGCGTAAATCCTGATGATGTCCCCATATCTGAAATCGCTGGCGGCAACAAACTTAAAATTGTGGCATCAGGCACCTCGCCCAGTGTTGTCTGAACAAAATCGGCTTCTCCCTGAGCCGTCGAACCCTTTCTGTCTTTCCAGTCTTTTAATGTGGTGAATGCCATTGCCGTATTTGGGCCCGACCCCGAAAATCCAAATCCCAGAATAGAAATATTGCTCTCAATGGCGTTACGTGTCGCTATTGTCTGTTCAAACTGCTGTACGACTTCACGAGTCCGCTCCATAGTCGCATCTGAAGGAAGTTGCATTGAGGACATAAAATAGCCCTGGTCCTCTTCCGGAAGAAACGATGAAGGCAGTTTTTGCAACGCGAAAAACAGCAAGCCGCATAGAGCAACATAAAGCAGCATCATTCTTCCTGTACGCTTCAACACATACTTCAATCCAGATCCATAGCGAACAGATAAGCCATCAAACTTACGATTGAAGCCGTGTGAAAATCTACTCCCCAAACCTTCTTTTTGTCCATGAGGTTTCAACAAGGTAGCGCACAGTGCAGGTGTCAGCGTCAGGGCGAGAAATGCCGAAAAAAGGATGGACACCGCCATCGAGAGTGTAAACTGCCGATAAATAACACCGACCGAACCACTGGCAAAGCCCATAGGGATAAATACGGCGGTCAATACCAGGGTGATACCGATAATTGCCGGGGTAATTTCCGCCATCGCAATACGTGTCGCTTGCTTGGGCGGCAACTTTTTCTCCGCCATGAGACGTTCGACATTCTCAACAACCACGATCGCATCATCCACAATGATGCCGATAGCTAACACCATACCGAACATGGTCAGTACATTTATGGAAAAACCACTGAATAACATGATGGTCAATGTGCCCAGCAAAGCGACTGGCGCAACAATGGCAGGGATCACCGTACAGCGAATTTTGTGCAGAAAAAGCAGCATCACGAGAAACACCAGGATCATTGCTTCAACAAAGGTCTGGATGACTTTCTCGATCGAGAGTTTCACAAACGGGGCCGTGTCAAAAGGAACTGTAAATTGCATCCCTTGCGGCAGATTTGCGGACAGTTCATCAAGACGCATACGGATACCCTCGGCAGCACTGATTGCATTTGCCCCAGGGGAGAGCTGGATCGCCGCTGCAGTTGCAGGCAACCCATTCTCGCGGATCGCAAAAGCATAACTTTGTAAACCGGACTCCACTCGGGCAACATCCGCTAATCTCAATCGCGAGCCGTTGTTGTTTGCTTTAAGTGTAATATTGCGGAACTCGTCCAGTGAAGAAAGCTGTCCTTGAACCGTCAGTGGGTAGGTAACCCGCTGTCCAGAAAGGGCGGGCTCATCACCCATACGCCCCGGTGAAACCAGGATGTTTTGCTGACCGAGCGCCGTGAGCACATCATTAACCGACAGTTTATAGGTGAACAGCTTGATGGGATCCAACCAAACACGTATCGCCTTTTCGGCACCAAATAACTGAACTTTGCCCACGCCAGGCACTCGCCGCAATTCATCAGACACATGGCGTGCAAAATAGTCGCTCAAATCGGCTTCTTCATATTGCTCGGAAGGCGACGTCAATCCCACCATCATCAGAAACCCCGAATTGGCGGCTTCAACATTGACACCATTCTGACGCACCACCTGAGGAAGGCGAGGTTCGATCACTTTTATCTGGTTCTGAATATCCATTTGGGCAAGGTTGATATTCGTGCCAGGCTTGAACGTCACCGTAATGGATGCCATACCCGACGTGTCACTGGACGACTCAAAATAAAGCAGATTATCAACCCCTGCTATCTCGCGTTCGAGAAGTGAAATAACTGACGTATTCATCGTCTCTGGCGTTGCTCCAGGATAGGTTGCCGTTATCGACACACTGGGTGGTGCAACGGCTGGATATTGGGCCACCGGCAATTGCGGGATAGCAAGGACCCCTCCCAGAATAATAAATAGGGCGATGACCCAGGCAAAAATTGGCCTATTGATAAAAAACTGGGACATTGAATGACATCCGTATTGATGATGATTTATTTAGAAATACCGTGTGTATTCCAAACATAATGAAAAGTGAGCGGCATTAGTCCTTTTCCACTATTTCAGTGTTGATCCTTTTACCAATATCTTTAAGTTGTGAATATTTTTCCAATAGCTGCGGACCATCATCAAGGCTTGTAGCAAACATCCACATATAGGTCATCACAGAATAGATATGACCAGCACTGATGCCCTTCGCCTGAGTCATCCAGACGATAGTTAGGCTAAACAACAGGGCAACCAGCCCCCCAATAGACAGATAGCCTATGGCTTCGCGATCGGATAGCCTTATGCGCAGCCTCGCAAGTGTCAAATAATGCCGTTCCAGGGAAAGCCTGGTGGCTGTACTGACAAAATCCACTTCTTTTTCAAGGCGGTTATTCAGTCTGTTATACAGTGCTTCATTTTTAATGGCATATCCTGGGAGGAAGCAGGCCAAAAAGGCCAATATGACCAGACAAGCCACACCGGCCCAAAATTCAATGAGCAGTAACATGACGGCAGCACCAATCATAGAGACCAGAGAAGTAATGAGCATCGGCAAATGCAACTCAAAGAAATCGACAAACTCTCTTGATAACACTACGCGGGCCGCCACGGTAGAATAATTCAGCTTTATTTTACGCTGCGTCATCACCACAGAGACCGCCAGCGCGGCATAAATTCTGGCGAAAGCACGCGTATCCACACTCCTTCGTGTCGCACCAAGGCACCAGATAAATAAGATCATTACCCCATACAGCACAGCACTTAACGTCTGCCCTGCCAGGATGGCGTTGATGGACACACCTGCCAGTATTGGATAGAGCAGGTAGGTAACGTTCTCGGCAATCACCAGGAAAAAAGTCAGGGATAACTTTCTTCGGTGACGACTCGCCAGTGATTTCAGAGTGTTGGAAGCACTTCCGGCCACTGGAGGAGCGGGAATATTTCGACTGTTCATTGAAGGGGTTTCTGTTAAAATAATAATAGAGCAATCGCTCAAATGATAAGAACATGCTATTTGAGCAGTTGCTCAAAGTCAAGAAGGAGATGGGCCGTGAAATGTAAATCAGAACCGATGAGAGATAAAATTCTCAGTGCTGTTGTCGAACTGTTTATTGAAAAAGGCGTTGAGAATGTGAAAACACGTGATCTCACCGAGTCCTTAGGCCTCTCCCGTAGCCATATTTATCACTACTTTAAAAACTGGCAATCGCTATGTCTCGAAGCAGTAACAAAATTTATGCTTACGGAACTGGAAGAGTTTCGCATAATGCTTAAACCATTACCTGCCCATCAGAAATTGCAAGAATTTATTGATGGTAATATTTCTGCAACGCCTGACCCTACCAGGAAACTGTACGGGTCTCTATGGATACTCTCCACGCATAATGAATCTTATGCCAGTCTGATGCAGTCGATTTTAGAAGAGTGGCATCAGGTTCTTACCCAAATTATTCGATCCGGTATGGAAGAAGGAGCATTTCGCAGTGTTGAAGCCCCCCGCGTAGCACGACAGCTAGACGCGATGCTATTTGGCTACAGTGAATATCTGTTCACGCTACCTTCGGAGGGATCCTTAAAGCAGGCGAAGGAGGATGTTGAAGACTTCATAAAGCAGAACCTATTAATCCAGTCACATATCTAATTGTTTGAATTTCATGCATAATGTTCATTACCCATTGTCAGGTTGTTCAGGTTTATCGCCATGGCTGATGAGCACAGGTCTTGATTAGGTTGAGGGTATAATAGTCAATGCTATCAGTAATTTGCGTGGAAATTTTCCGTCCCCTGGCACAACCTCTTAGGTTAAGGGTATAATCCAAGGCATTATTTAATCGGTTTCGGAAACGAACATGGCAAAGCTAACATTACAAGAGCAGCTGCTTAAAGCTGGACTGGTCAACAGTAAAAAACTGGCGAAAGTGGAAAGAACGGCTAAAAAATCGCGGGTTCAGGCTCGTGAGGCAAGAGAGGCCGTGGAAGAAAACAAAAAAGCACAGATTGAACGTGATAAACAGTTGAATGAGCAGCAAAAGCAGGCCGCCTTAGCTAAAGAATATAAAGCCCAGGTTAAGCAGCTTATTGAAATGAACCGCATCGTTATTGCAAATGGCGATATTGGCTATAACTTCACAGATAATAATTTAATTAAAAAAATATATGTGGATAAAACGACTCAATCTCAATTGATTAGTGGCCGCCTTGCCATTGCTCGTCTGATTACCGATAAGAATCCTGATGGCGAATACGCGATTATACCCGCGATCGTGGCAGATAAAATTGCGCAGCGTGATGCGAGCAGCATTGTATTAAATGCCGAGCTGAGCAAAGAGGCTAAAGATGAAGAAGATCCGTATGCCGATTTTGTCGTGCCTGACGATCTGATGTGGTAAACAAACTTTCCAGATGCTTACAGCGACCAGCCCCTAAGCAACAACGCCCCTTGAGCTCAACCGCAGGGGCATTTCGACCTATCTTTTCGTTTTCGAACTAAATCACAAAAAATCTTATTTAAATTAAAAAGTTAAATGAAAAAGCCCCGAAAACGGGGCCTTAGGGGTGAATTCAAGCTGGCTGGCTCTGCTTTTTGTAGATAGAACGGTAATGATTGAGCCGTTCGAAGAAGTTATCGCTCTGTTCACGCGACATATTACCCGCCACGCCGTTAGCATCGACTTCACGACCCTGAAACTCCAAGAATGCCACCGTAGAAGCGAGAAAATCCATGTTGCTGGTGTTCTTGGCATAGACATAGCACTTTTCCAAAGTTTCCATGATCTCCTCCTCAACGTTTTACAGTAAAGTTGACGTGCCACAAGCAGGATGACAATCGCTCGTTAAATGTGCTGCACTTCTAAGAATACTCGCAAAAGCTAAAAAATATACGCCATACGTGCTGTGTGATTAAAAAGTGGGCAGAGATCGCAGAAATACCTAGCGCGGCAAGGAAGATTGCTCCGCCTGCAAGACTCGCTCTGCCGTAACCACAGTGCCAAAGTCGTCAAGCACCGAGTAAAATACCTTCATGCCAGCATTCACCGGGCCTTTAGCCGCGGTTAAGGCAAAATCAGCCTGCCCTTTTGGGCTTACCATGCCATTTTCCGGTACCAGGGTAACGACGGCCTGCTGCTTATCGCGGCCCACCGTCATTTCTAATAATGTCTGGTGAAAAGGCGTGGGGTTGCTGACCAGCAACACCGGGTTGCCGCCCTGTTTTGCCAGGCTAAAGCGCAACTGCTCCTGCACGTTGGCCGTGTTCATCGTCTGTAATGACCGTGGCCGGTAGAATAATTTAATGCGGGTTCTGAACGCCATCTGCATCTGGCTGGCCGTATTGCTGGCCACTTTAGGCGGGATCTCCAACACGTTAAGCCAAAACACCGACTCACGATCGCTCGGCAGCGTGTGTTCCGCCCCGGTAAACAACACTCTCAGACGCTGTGCCCGCTTCCCGTCCAGGCGCAAGATCGGCGGCGCTACGGTAAACGGCGTGGCGATTTTCTCCGGTTCCGCCTCACTATCACCATTGTCCACCCAGACTTGCAGCAGCACCGCTGAGCGACCCTCGTTGGTCACTCGCAGCGTCGCTTCCTTATCCTTGCCGTTGACAATCAGGCGCGTGGCTCCCAGGTATATCTCGGCGTGGCTCAGTGGGATAAATAAGGCCATCACTGTAATCAATAGCCAACGGCCAAGCCTGCGATATTGTGGCGTGAAACCAGACATAGCTGCCATTTTTACCCTACTTATAATTGAGCGTAAAAGTGATTGCGGTGTTGGCCGTACCTGCGGTTACCGCATTACCCACCTGGAACAAGCCAGCCTGCATGGGAACCCGATAGTTGGCCTTGGCAGAACTATTATAGTTATCCAGCAGATAAATAGTGCCAAACGTCACCGGCAGGTTGTTGCCACGCAGTAACTGTATCCCGACGCCGCTAGCGCTTGAGGTAGCGTTCGGTGCAACTACACCATTGGCAGCATCCAGCACCTGTGTCGTGGCGGCAAAACTGTAACCAATGCTGGCCAAGCCCGCCGGGCATTGGTTGAACGCCAGCTCAAAGGCTTTACGCCCTGCCACCGAACCCACGCCGTTGAACTGACCGACGCTGGCCTCCGGCAGATCGACATTCACATTCGGAGTGGTGCAGGTGCCGCCACTGGCGATAGTCCCGCCGCTTTTGAACTGGGCAATCATGTAGGTGAGATCGCCCGGCAGAGCAATGCCGTTATACGTCTCTAAATGCCGCAGATAAATTGGATCGAACAAGGGAATTGCGCCAGCGGTCAGGCCGGTGGTCGTTTTCACAAACCGCACCTGAGCATCAACGCCCAAATAGAAGCGGTTACCGCTGTAGTTGACGGTAATGGTCTCAGGATGGGTCTGCTGCCCACCCGTGCCAATGGTCAACGGCTGCCAGTTGGTGGTTTTACCATTCAGGGTATAACGCCAACGGACGATATACCCCAGACCGGCTTTTACCGTGGTGTTATACAGCATGTAAGTTTGCCCATCGACCACGATGGTATTGCGCGTGGTGTAAGGCGGGTAACCCTGTACGCTAAACTGCACCGGCTGCTGGTAGGCGCTATTGGGGGTGCAGTTCCAGGCCGTGGAGTTGTAAGAGTTGATCCAAGGCCCCAGCACGTCACCCACAGCGCTGTCTTTGCCAATCTCAATGGTGGCCGTGTCGAAAAACTGATAATAACCGCTGTTACGCGCGCAACTGACCGCAAGCCCTTCGGCGCTGGTCGCTCCGCCGTAGCCAAATATCAGCAATAAGCCAAGAAGCAAGCGCTTACCCCGCAGCCGGAACCCTGCGCCGAGCCTCGGCGTGAACAAACGGACCAACGTCAGTCGTTGCTTCATTGGCATATTACCTCCAGGCGGCGATAGTCTGGTTCATCCCCAGGCGATACGGCGGGCAACTGATAGTTAAACCGGCAACTGTCTCCGGCCCCTTCCCCCCATTTCACCTCTAACTGGCCTTTAGGGTTGTTAACCCGCAGTAAGCCTTCACCAACCTGACCGATATACCCCACGCTACGCTGTTGTTCGTCGGACACGTTTGCGCCAAAGGGCAACGGATTACCCGCAACGTCTCGGGCCGTCACCAGGATCGAGTAGCCGCTTTCGGTCTCATAACGTAACAGCCCAACGGCACCGGCGGTCGGCGCGATCTTCTGGCTGGTGTATTTCAGCTCCACATCCCTGGAAAGCCCTTTCGGATCCAACTCCACGGTATTTTGACGGTAAGGGCTGAGGTAAGGGACCACCGCCTTTCCGCTGTTATCCAGGCGCAGACCGCTGTAGTTGGTGATCCTGGCCCCCTTGGCGTTTTCTGCCTCGACGATTGCCGACGTTTCCCCCAGCATCGGTGTAAACACCACTCCGCCGCTATAGGCAACCAGGCCACCGGACATATTGGCGCCATATTGTTGATAACCCTGGCCTGCGGAAACGCTGCCCCCAACGAAGGCATAAGGCGCGGCCCATGAGCCGTTGACGCCACCGCTAACGCTGTTGCTACCATTTTTATCATAGTCGTAGTTGGTAAAGGCGCTGTAGTTATACTGCCGGTCCTCTCCCAGGCTACCGGACAGCGAGTTCTGCAACCCCTGACGATCCTTTTGCTGGGTATAGCTGCTGGTCAGGTTAGGTGCGCGCGAGCTGGAACCCAATGGGATCGACAGGGTCAGCATGGCTTTGTTATCCCAGTTTCCGGTTGCCAGGTTGCGTGTCCGTGCGAAGTTAACCCCATAATTCAGCTTGTTATAATGATTGTTGTAGCTAAGCTGATATTCGCGGTCGGTCTGGTCATGATCCCAATAATCCTGCACGTTGGCATTCAACGCGACAGTCCCAAACCCCTCCGGCAACGACTGGCTGGCGTTAATCTGGAAACGATTACGTCGTTTCCAACTGTTATAGTCAGCAAAGCCGCTATCGTTACTGTCGCGATCGCGCAGCAACATGGCGTCATCCACGTTGTAATACCCAGAGCTGGAATAGCGGTAGCTGGCCAGCGTGATGTTGGTATCCACTACCGGCAAAATTTTCGCATAGGTGAGACGTACGCTCTGCCCCTGCTCGTTAGGACGGTGCTCAAACTGCGTTTGTGCCTGGGTAATATCCGCCGACAGCGCACCAAAATCGGTATTGAATGCCAAACCGCCCGAGGCCGCCGCATAGCCATCGGCACCGATCACACCGGTATACCCCGTCAGCAGGTTTGTGAAACCATGCCTCAAGGTGCCCACCGCAATGGCAGGTTCTTCGCTCACCGAGTTATTGCGATATTTCCCCGCCATCAGTGAATAGTGGGTTACACCTGGCCGCAGCAGTTCGGCAATCGAAGCATAGGTGACGGTAAAGCTGCGTTCAGTGCCGTCGGCTTCGGTCACCGTGACCAGCAGATCGCCGCCGCTGCCGGTAGGATAGAGATCGTCAATAACAAACGGCCCCGGCGGTACGGTGGTCTCATAAATCTGGCTGCCACGCTGGCTTACACGCACCAACGCGTTGGTATTGGCGATACCGCGCACCACCGGGGCAAAGCCACGTTGGGAATCGCTGTACATACGATCGTCCGAGCTGATCTGAGCGCCAATGAACCCAATGCTGTCAAAGACTTGACCGTCGGTGGTCGATTGGCCCAGCACCATCCGGCTACGCCAGCCAACCAGAGGCCGTTCCAGATAGGTTTCATTGCTTTGATAGCGAAAACCCTCGTCATCATTCCAATTGGCCGACGCCCGGTAACGCAGACGCCACACGTCCCAATTTAATCCGCCACGCAACCCCAGAAATTGGGTGGTTTGAGCAGATGAGTCGGAATGATCGGCACGGTAAGCGTTGTAGTCATATTGCAGGGTCGCCGCCGTGATGCCGTTATCCCACAGCTCAGGGCTGACATAACCACGGGCTTCATGCTGCAGCAAAGACTGCGGCGCACGCACGTCCAACCGTTGGCCACCGCTATCAAAATTGCCCTCCACGCCAGGTATCAGTTCACCCAACGCAATACACTGTTCCCCTTGCTGCAAGCGCGACAGCACCGCCTTGTCCAGTTTATCCAAGGCAATATCGAACAGGCTTAACAGTTTCAGATCGTAGCAAGGTTGAGCGATGCTGCTTTGCGGCGAAGCCAGGGAAAAGTTGACGTCCTGACGCCCTTTCCATTGGTCGTTAAGATAGAGATCGATGCGGTGAATGCCGGGAGCAACCGGGTTACCGCTGGAGAACTGGCTGACATCGACGGACGAACGCAGAAAAGACTCGTTGAACTCAATAGCCTCACTTTCATCCGCATAAGCCAACGTTATGGGAGCCAGTAAAATGGCTCCCGCAATATAAATCTGGTTGAGAAAAGAGGGCCGCCAATCAAGACTTACCACTGCCCGCCAACGTCCGCTCATTTTTGTTATCCCCACCGAAATCATCAATCAGGCTATAAAACGCTTTTAAGCCTGCTGACGGTGCCGATTTCATTCCTTGAATTTTCATCACCAACTCGCCAAAGGGTGCCACCATCCTTTCCTGCGTTTTCCCTAGATCGCCCAGTACTGGCGCACCTTTGGCGCTACGAATTTCAATCTGGCGGAAAGTAAGGTAATAAGGCGATGGGTTCTTGGCGACGATTTCATAACCCGCAGCCCCTTTGCGTAAGCTCAGATCCAGCTTTTCGTAAGCCTGAGCCGGGGTCATTGGCAGGTTATTCGGCCGATAGAACAGTTTGATGCGGGTGCGGAAAGAGAACTGCATCAGGTTGTCGCCCGCGGCTATTTTTTGGGTAGCCTTGGGTGGGATCTCCAACACATTGAGCCAGAACAGTGATTCACGGTTACTCGGCAATCCGCCGCCGGTACGTGCAATACGCAACGCCTGCCCTTTGCCCGGATCGATACGGGCTACCGGTGGCGTCAGGGTAAAAGGCACCTTGACGGTGTCGGGTTTGGATTTAACATCGCCGTTATCGATCCAGGACTGAATCAACACCGGGCTGGTCCCTTGGTTACGCAGTTGGGTAATCGCTTCACCGCTGTTTTCGTTATAAATAATGCGTGTGGCGTTGATGATCACACCAGCATCAGCGGCAACTGTCCATGTCAGCGCCAAGCTAAAGGCGGAAACGGTAAATAGAGTTCTTAACATGGCGCTGTCCTCTGAAAGGGATGAGGCTGCCCTCATCCCACGGCTGGATGTCTTACAGGTAGATGATGGTGTAATCCACCTGGGTATTAACCGTACCTGGCGTGACCGTCCCGTTCGCATAGTATTGCGCGTAATAATTCATTACGCCGCCACCGGAGCTAATATCAACGGCCAAATCGCCTTGGCTATGTGCGCTACCCGCCATGATGCTGCCCAGATTGGCGTTCAACAGCTGAACCTGGACGTTGGTCGCCGTGCCCGATGCCGAGTTGTTCAGGCGACCGGTGCTCTGTTCAACATAAGCGCCCGCTTCGAAGAAGGTGCTGGCAGTATTAAGTGTAGCCCCCGCACAGTTGGTCAGTGCGATGCTGAAAGGTGTTGCCCCTGCAGTTGCCCCAACGGCTGGCAGCGCAGAGATGGAAATGGTCGGCAACGTTACCGTGGCGTCTTTAGACTGGTTGTTGACCGAAATATCGCAAGTAGTGTCAGTAATGGTGCCATTGATGGTAATAGTGCCATCGGCTGCCAGGGCTGAGCCCGCAAAAGTCATACCGATAACAGCGGCCAGCAGGGTAGTTTTGGTGTTGTAAAATTTCATAATGATCCTAATCCGTTATAAGATAACTGTAGTTAACCAAGCACATTGCCGATTGGTGCGCCCGAGAAGCTTTACTGTCATCGGTCCGTTATTTACCATCCTGCCGTACTTGTTTGTTTCCACCGTTCTGCGATAACTTCGCAGGTTCCGTGGTGAGCGTCACCAGTCAGTTACTTAAGAACAATCCTAACCACCCGTTGACGAGAAAAATCTTAACCCACAAGCGGTATAAAAGAATCATTAACTATTAAATTGGAATTATTTAGGTTTAAAATCCAAATTTAATGTTTTTAATGGCCTGTTTTATGCGTAAAACTCTACACGGTCTCATTGTTAAGCACAAAAAACTTGTTTGTTTTATGTTCATTTCATACAAAAATTAAACAATTCGGCTAATTGTTGCCCACCCCACCAAAAAACCAGACTACTGTTGCAATGATCAGGCCCATTCTTTTACTTAGCCTTACTGCAACAACGGCAAACTGTCGTTCTCTAGCCCTGAGCAAAACTCTATTTTGTGCTCACGTACGATAGTGCAGCGAACAAAAAACAGGCGACTCACGCCAGAAATAAAAGAACGAACCTGGTTGCTGCGTACCACTAGCAGGTATTCATCTGCCCGGCATTCGGCTTTTCGTTGCTCCACATAGGACAACATGTCCTGATTCAGACTGGAGCTGGGGACCCCTGACTGCGTGGATGTCGACATAAATACCTTGCAACTCCCCGCCTTGCCAAGAAACACCTCCTGTCTGGCCAGTGAATTGGTGGCGTACATCGTAGATGCGATCCCCAGTACAAAAACCAAACCAGCAACCGTCGCGATCAGACCCCAACCAAGACGTTTTTTGTTGGCAGGAGCAGCAATCTCTACGCTTGTCGGCAGATCGGGCTCATCGTCTGCCTCGGAAGTTGAAGCAATATCATCGTCAGTCTCGGCTTCGGTTTCCAGCCCGCTCTCTAATGGCAAATAGGCCTCATCACTCACTGTCTGTGCAGGGACTAACGGGGTAAAATGTCCATCGTCTTCCTGGCTGATTTCAACCTGGATCTCGCGGCGCAACATAAACCCTATCTTCGGCACGGTGACAATCACCTCATCATCGATCCCCATCACCTTAAGCACCCGGCGCAACTTGCTCACGCATTGATTAAGGTTGTTATTGCTGGAGATCATGCCGTAGTCGTCCCACACCTTTTTGAAAATCACCTCACGTTCCACGGGTTTGCCATAGTTGGCGATCAGTAATAGCAAAAGACGTTTGGCGGGATTGGAAATAGCCGTGGGCTCGTCGGAAAAGTCGCTTGGACCCAACGTTCCGGTATCACCATCAAACAGCACACGATCGTTAAATCTGTATTTCATGTTAATCCGGATCATCATTGGGCTATAGGATAATTCTGGCATAAGTTGCTAATAAAACATCAGTCACCGTCCAAAAAAAATACTGCATAACCCTGTTTTCAGCTTGGCGGCCTACACAGCGATTATCCCCGTGCTTTAAGGACGCCAATCTCTGGCATTGTTGTCGCCAACCGGTCACAATGCGGCTCACTTCCCCCCAAGCAGGAAATATGATGCCTTGCCACTATCCCGCCCATTACGCCTTCGATAGCGAAAGCGATGCCTGGCAAATTACCCTACGGGATTTCCCCGAGCAGCAAGCCGCCTGCTACAAACGTGAGGATGTCGAACTGGAGGCGCAGGAAAGCCTGCTGACGGCTATCGCCATTGAAATGGAAGAAGGGCGCCCGGTGCCTGCGGCCTCCGCATTGCAAAGCGGTGACATCGCCCTGCATTTACCGGTGCTGGTGAAATTAAAGCTGGAACTGCACAACCATATGTTGAGCAGCAACACCTCAAAAGCACTGCTGGCACGCCAGATGGGCCTTAACGGTGCTCAGATCGATCGGTTGCTGGATGTGGCCTATGCCTCGAAGGTTGAGGCCCTTGAACAAGCCCTGTTTCTGCTCGGCTACGAAGTGCATACCAAGGTAGTGGCGATCCGCCAGCAATCAGAATAAATAGTTTGCCCAGAGAGTAAATTTTTACCGTTTTGCGCCGATAGGGTTATTAAACAACCACCGATTGCAAAGTGAAGGCTAAAAATGGAACTCAACCGTCGTCATGTCTGGGCCGCTATCCTGCTTTCTTGTCTGGTCTTCTGGGCTATTCTGATCGCCAGCGTCAGCGCCGTAGCCTGATGCCTTGTAACAAACTGTTACTTATGGCATTTATCAACCATCCCACCTCGTAGGGATGCTGCATACTGCGCCCGTTTCAACTCACTGCAGGGTAAAAAACCGACAAAAAATGTGATCAAAAACACAGTATTGAAATGGGTAGGATTTTGGGAGTACATTAGCGCCGATCCTGTTGTGATTCCTGGTTAACCTCAAGGAACTTGAATCGCAACGACCGGTAAATCGTAGCTCTGGACGTTGTTCCTTCTGATTGAAGAACCCGCCATCCGCCGCTGATTTGCCACAAAATACTCAGACAACAATCGGGATCGTTGGTTTGCGAGGACTCCACAAGGAGTTGTTACGTGAAATACTTTTTGATGGGCGTTTCATTCATGCTGGTTGCATGGGTAGGCACCTTCATGCTGATGGTTGCCTAACGGCAATCTCGCCAGGTACATTGATAAAGGGGCGCTTCTGCGCCCCTTTGTTGTTTCTGCAGCGCGAACTATTTGCCGGGCATCATCCGGCGCAGGGTGTCGTCACCGCGCACATAGTGATGATAAATGGCGGCCAAGGCATGGATGCCGACGATGAAATACCCCGTGTTTGCCAAGGTTTCGTGCACCATTTTCAGCGTGCGGCGTATGCCCGCGTCAGGCGTGATCCACTGCGGCACCTGCCAGCCCAGCAGCAACCACTGTTTGCCCCCATAGGCCAACGTCAAGAAGCCCAATATCGGCAACGATAAAAACAGCAGATACAGCACCCAATGGAGCATTTTCGCCCCTAGCGCCTGTAGTTTCGGCAAGGCCGGAGTGATCGGTGGAGTAGGATGCCGGTGGCGTAGCCCAAGGCGGATAAACATCAGCACAAATACCGATAGGCCGAAGTTAAAGTGCAGATCCTTCACCAATGCCGCGCTGTCATCCGGCACAGAGTCCTTCAGCAATATGGCACTGTAAGTCAGGATCACCATCACCAGCGTCAGCCAGTGCAGGAGGATTTGTGATTTTGCAAAACGAACGCTCATAGAGACTCCCACTAAATTCGGTATTAGCAGAGCATAGCGGATAACAACTGAAGATAACCTTAAGTAGAAGAAAAATCAGGATGGTGGGTACGTAAACATGCCCCTCACCCTAACCCTAACCCTCTCCCACAGGGAGAGGGGACCGATCGAGTGGGTCTGAAAATACGGTGGCACACCTTGGCTGGGGTGGCGATCGAGTTAGTTTTTGGTTTGCGTAACACCTTATCTTTCTTGTTTTTGCTCCCTACTTTCCGAAGCTGCGCGGACCAACCAAGCGCTCCGGCCAGCTCCCTCTCCCTGTGGGAGAGGGTCGGGGTGAGGGGCAACAGCGATTGCCTAATCTCAGGCAACACATCAGTCCCCTCAAGATGGGGTGTTATTTGGTAGGAGGAGTCGCCGTTTTAGCTGGCTTGATTAATCCATCAGCACGGAACATCGCCTTGATACCGCGCACCGCCTGGCGGATACGATCCTGGTTTTCAATCAAGGCAAAACGCACATGGGTATCGCCGTAATCGCCAAAGCCGATCCCCGGCGATACGCACACTTTAGCCTCCGCCAACAGACGCTTGGCGAACTCCAGCGACCCCAGATGCGCGTAAGGCTCAGGAATTTTTGCCCACACATACATCGAGGCTTTCGGATTCTCTACCATCCAGCCAGCTTCGTGCAGCCCTTTCACCAGCACGTTACGGCGCTGGCGATACTGCTCGGCAATGTCCAACACGCACTGCTGATCGCCTTCCAATGCGGCGATAGCGGCCACCTGCAGCGGCGTAAAGGTGCCGTAGTCGTGGTAGCTTTTAATACGTGCCAATGCGCTAACCAGCTCAGGATTCCCCACCATAAAGCCAATACGCCAGCCGGCCATATTGTAGCTTTTCGACAGGGTGAAGAATTCTACCGCAATGTCTTTGGCTCCCGGCACCTGCATGATCGAAGGCGCTTTCCAGCCGTCATAGACGATATCGGCGTAGGCCAGATCGTGTATCACCAGCACGTCATACTGTTTCGCCAGTGCCACTACCCGCTCAAAGAAATCCAGTTCTACACACTGCGCAGTCGGGTTGGATGGGAAGCCCAGGATCATCATTTTTGGCCGCGGAATACTTTCACGAATGGCGCGCTCTAGCTCACCAAAGAAATCCACGCCGTCCACCAGCGGCACGGAACGCACCTGCGCACCGGCGATCACCGCGCCATAAATATGGATCGGGTAACTTGGATTCGGCACCAGCACCGTATCCCCATGATCGAGCGTTGCCAACATCAGGTGCGCCAGGCCCTCTTTCGAGCCAATAGTCACAATGGCTTCGCTTTCGGGATCGATATCGACCTGATAGCGTTCCTGATACCAGTGCGAAATAGCACGGCGTAGGCGCGGAATACCGCGAGAGGTTGAGTAGCCATGTGTATCATCACGCTGGGCTACGGTACAGAGTTTCTCTACGATATGCGGCGGCGTCGGGCCATCCGGGTTACCCATGCTGAAATCGATAATATCTTCCCCGCGACGGCGTGCAGCCATCTTCAGTTCAGAGGTGATATTAAACACATAAGGGGGCAGGCGTTCGATGCGCGTGAAACGGCGCGGGTTGTTATCAGACATAGTTACCTCGAAGAGACGTTAGCGCCCGGACCATCCGAGCGACGTTGGCCACAGAATGGCCGAACATCGAACATAACTCAGGCTTGTCAGGCTGTCGAGCCCCTCGCATAACAATTTTTTTACCGTTCGGCAGCCGCAAATTCCGTCGCCAACAACCCCAACCGCCAGTCATTACACCACCGGTCCGCCAGGCGGAAATTGTCACGCAGCGTCCCTTCCAGTTGAAAACCACAGCTCTCCAACAGACCCCGTGAGGCTAAATTCCCCTCTGTCACCGTGGCATACACTTTGTGAAACCCGCAGGCATTGAAGGCAAAGTCCAAGATCACAGGCAGCGACTCTTTGCCATAACCTTTCCCCTGCCCTTCCGGCAGGCTGCCAAAGCCCACTTCGGCCTGCTGGCAAGGGGACCACTCAGGGCGAAACCCGGTCATTCCCACCGCTTGACCGCTGCTTTTTTCTCTCATCACCAGGCATAGCCAGCGATCGCAATGCTTATCCCATGCGGGCAAGCGTGCTTCGAAACGTTCGCGGATCTCGTGTTCCGGCAGCGGATCGGCAATGTAACGGATCACCTGGGGATCCTGGAACAGACGTAGGAATAACGGCCAGTCATCCGCGGTAAGCGATGTCAGCAGCAAGCGAGGTGTTTCTAATTTCATCAGGAAAATCTCCGAAAAACGAAAAAGAGGAAGTTACGAATGAAAGATATCCCTTTATTTTCCCCTATTAAATACAGATAATCATTAACCAGGTTACAACAAAACAGCAACTTTATAACGCTACCCTACCACTAACATCCTCGCCCACCGGCGGGCCAAGGAGAACACCATGGCTTCATTACTCATCGATGATATTCCTGCCGCAATAAAAAGCGTCAAGCAGCAGTTACGCCAGGCTCTACCCAACTATCGCGAAGTCTTCCTGGAACTGGAAGACAATATTCGCCAGCAGGTGGAGCAAATCCGTCAGGAACTGGCCAACGGCCAGGACCCGGTGCCGCAGGTGGACGCCGAAGATATTCTGCAACAACGCGTTACCGAACAACAAATTGCCCTGATTAAACAGCGCGGCGTGTGCGCTATTCGAGGCGTATTCCCACGCAGCAAAGCCGAGGCCTGGAATCAGGAGATTGGCGACTATCTCGAACGCAATAACTTCGTCGAGCGGTTAAAAAATGCCGCCGAAGATAACTACTTTGGCAAACTGGCCGCCAGTAAGCCACAGATCTACGGCATTTACTGGTCGAAGCCTCAGGTCGAGGCTCGTCAAGATCAGCGCATGCATGCGGTGCAGGTGTTCCTCAACAGCCTGTGGGCAACCGAGAGCAACGGCAAACAGCACTTTGACCCAACGCGCGTTGCTACCTATGCCGATCGTACCCGCCGTCGTCCGCCAAACTCTTCTTCACTGGGCCTTTCTCCGCATGTGGATAGCGGCACCATCGAACGCTGGTTGGATGAGAATTTCCGCTACGTCTATCGTCACGTGTTCTCCGGCAACTGGCAGCAATACGATCCCTTTGCCGCCGATGGCCGCACCGAAGTGCGCGAGATCGCCTCACCGGCGGTTTGTTCCATGTTCCGCACTTTCCAGGGCTGGACAGCGCTGACGCCGCAACGTACCCATGCAGGAACGCTGAACGTAGTACCGATCGCCAACGCCATGGCCTATATCCTGCTGCGCGCCCTGCAAGACGATGTGGCGGATGACGATCTGTGTGGGGCCGCCCCAGGCCGGGCGTTATCAATCTCGGAACAGTGGCATCCCCTTTTATTAAGTGGGTTATCCCCTATTCCCGATCTGGAGCCGGGAGATACGGTATTCTGGCACTGTGACGTGATCCATTCGGTAGAAAACGAGCATAACGGCGAGTTCGACAGCAACGTGATGTACATTGCCGCCGCGCCGGGTTGCGAGAAGAACGATGCCTATCTGCAACGGCAGTTGCCAAGCTTCCTGTCAGGTAAAAGCCCGGTGGATTTTGCTGCAGATGATTTCGAAGTGGATTTCATTGGCCGCGCCACCGTTGAGCTGCTGACGCCGCTCGGCAAGGAACAGTTGGGGTTTAAATAACCCTGATGACCGCGGTGTGCTCCGGCCACCGCGGTCATTGCCACGCTGTGATATACTGTGGTCTCCCGTTCGTCGCAGTGAGCCGCCGTTGTGCACCCTGTTTTTGAAATGTTGTTAGCGGTATTCGATCGTGCCGCCCTGATGTTGATCTGCCTGTTTTTCCTCACCCGCACCCGGCTGTTTCGCCAGCTGTTGCAAAAGGAAGATCATACTCCGCTGGAACTGGCCGCAGTCACGGCCATCTTCTCTCTGTTCGCCCTGTTCAGTACCTATTCTGGCATCAATGTCGAAGGCTCTCTGGTTAACGTACGGGTGATCGCCATCATGGCCGGGGGGATCCTGTTTGGCCCCTGGGTTGGCATCATTACCGGCATTATCGCCGGATTGCACCGCTATCTGATCGATATCGACGGTATCACCTCGGTTCCCTGCCTGATCACCAGCATTATTGCCGGGATCGGCGCCGGTTATATCAACCTGAAGGTGAAGAAAGGCCAGCGCTGGCGTGCCGGGATCTTGGGGGGCATGCTATGCGAATCACTCACCATGCTGCTGATCGTTGTCTGGGCCAAACCCACCGAACTCGGGCTGGATATCGTGTCTAAAATTGCCCTGCCGATGATCCTCGGCACGGTGTGTATCGGCCTGATCGTGCTGCTGGTGCAAAGCGTCGAAGACGAAAAAGAGGTGATTGCGGCACGGCAGGCCAAGCTGGCGCTGGATATTGCCCGCAAAACGCTGCCCTATTTCCGTAATATCAATAGCGAATCGCTGGCCACCATTTGCGAAATTATCCGCCACGATATTAATGCAGATGCGGTCGCCATCACCGATACCCAACATGTGCTGGCCTACGTTGGCGTGGGAGCAGAACATTACCCACTCGGGCGCGCAGGGCTGAGCCGAGTCACGCTGGAAAGCATCCAGCAGGGCAAAATCATCATCAAAAACAACCTCGAGAACCAGACCGCACCGCAGATCCATTCCCAACTGGTGATCCCGCTATGGGAAAAAGGTGAGGTGACCGGGGCGCTGAAAATTTACTACTGCCATGCCCATCAGATCACTAATACGCTGAAGGTGATGGCGGTTGGCCTATCGCAGATTATCTCCACCCAGATGGAGGTTTCGCGCATCGAGCATCTGCGCCAAATGGCGGACAAGGCCGAAATGCGCGCGCTACAAAGCAAAATCAATCCGCATTTCCTGTTTAATGCGCTGAACGCCATCTCGTCGTCGATCCGGCTAAATCAGGATACCGCCCGCCAGTTGATCATCAACCTGTCGCGTTACCTGCGCTATAACCTGGAACTGAACGACGAACTGATCGATATCCGTAAGGAACTGCATCAGATCCAGGACTATATCGCCATCGAGCAGGCGCGCTTCGGCAGTAAGCTGACGGTGATTTATGACATCGACGACGATATTGCCGTACGCATCCCTAGCTTGCTGATCCAGCCGCTGGTGGAAAATGCCATCGTGCACGGTATTCAACCCTGTAAAGGGAAAGGCGTGGTGGTGATCGCGGTGAAAGATCGGGGCGATCGCGTCAGGATTTCGGTGAAAGATACTGGCAACGGCATCGATCCGCTGGTGATCGAACGCGTTGAACGCAATGAAATGCCTGGCCACAATATCGGCCTGCTCAACGTGCACCACCGGGTTTCCCTGCTGTACGGTGAAGGATTACGCATCCGACGGCTGGAGCCGGGAACGGAGATCGCCTTCTACGTCACCAAAAACGGCAATAAACTGCATAGCGAAAACAGCCCACAACCTGCCGGGGAACAACTATGAAAGCCATCATTGTGGAAGATGAGTTTCTCGCCCAGCAAGAGCTGACTTATCTGATTAACAAACACAGCAATATCACCATCGAAGCCACCTTTGAAGACGGCTTGGACGTGCTGAAATATCTGCAAACCCATCAGGTTGACGCCATTTTCCTCGATATCAATATTCCGTCGTTAGACGGCGTATTGTTGGCACAGAACATCAGCAAGTTTGCGCATCGTCCGTCAATCGTGTTTATCACTGCCTATAAAGAGCATGCGGTGGAGGCGTTTGAGATCGAGGCGTTCGACTATATCCTCAAGCCGTATCATGAGGCACGCATCATCACCATGCTGCAAAAGCTGGAGGCATTGCATAACCGACCAGCGCAGACGCCAGAGCCTAGCGCACCGGCGAATCGTACCAGCCACAGCATTAACCTGATCAAAGACGAGCGCATCATCGTCACGGACATCAACGACATCTACTACGCCGCCGCCGATGAGAAAGTCACGCGGGTGTATACCCGGCGCGAAGAGTTTGTAATGCCGATGAATATCACCGAGTTTTACCAGCGGCTGCCGGAAGAGTTTTTCTTCCGCTGCCACCGTTCGTATTGCGTCAATCTATCCAAGATCCGGGAAATCGTTCCCTGGTTCAACAACACCTATATTCTGCGGCTGAGCGATCTGGATTTTGAAGTCCCGGTCAGCCGCAGCAAGGTCAAAGCGTTTCGCCAACTGATGCGGTTATAGTTACCAACGTGGGCCTCGCGGGCCGTGTTCCCGTTGGTAATAGCGTGGCGGTGGTGGTGGTGGCATGCGGTAATAACGTGGGCCATCACGCCATTCACGACGTGGGGGGCCGTAGTAAACCGCCCTTGGCGGTGGGCCGTAATATCCGCGTGGGCCATAATGCTCGTGCCACCAGCGCGGTTCACGCCAGCGATAACCATCCCAGTAATGGCCACGGTCATCACGATCGCCAATATGCAGCGACATTCCAGGCACATTGATGCCGACAGAAATATCCGCATGGCTCACCGCAGGCAATGAAAGCGGCAACAACGCAGCCAATAACAACAGCACTTTTTTCATCAGGTCTCTCCCAGAGCATGGAACGGGTCCATTTACCGATCACAGTAGTTCCGCACCGGTACGTTCTCTATAGGACGAAAGCCCAATTACGCCTTTCAGGCATATCCTTCACAATTACCACACAGTTTGCCGCAGCGCTTTGGCCATCTTTCTGACATATCTTTGATGTAGATCACGCCCGGCAGGCCGCATTCCAACGGCTTTTTAGCCCTTATTCGGCAACTCATGCAGCGATAACGGCATTTCATTCCTCGGCAGCGGCAGTTCATTCCCGATCCGCCATTGGCAACGATCGCCCCCTTTATAATAAGCCCATACCGCAGGGCTCTGGTTGCCTTGCTAATTTTGCCAATGGGCAACGCCAATACAGGAAGGAGACCGGCCATGAACAGCAAACCGGCAAATCGCAGCTTAATCGTTCTCGGCACCATCATCTGCCAGATGGGCCTCGGCACTATCTATACCTGGAGCCTGTTCAACCAGCCGCTGGTAGACAAGTTCCACTGGGGCCTTGGCGATGTCGCTACTACCTTCTCGATCACCAGCTTCTTCCTGGCCTTCGCCACGCTGTTCGCCGGTAAGCTGCAAGAACGTTTTGGTATTCGTAATCTGACGCTGGTTTCCGGCGTGCTGGTCGGCCTAGGGTTGATTGCCAGTGCCCACGTGCAATCGCTGGATATGATTTATCTGTTAGCGGGCGTGGTGGTCGGTTTTGCGGTGGGTATCGCTTACATCTCTACCCTGTCCAACCTGATCAAATGGTTCCCGGACAACAAGGGGCTGATTTCCGGCATCTCCGTCGGGGCGTTCGGCAGCGGCAGCCTGTTGTTCAAATACGTTAACGCCGCCCTGATTAGCGGTGCCGGTGTCTCTGCCGCCTTCTTCTACTGGGGCGTGATCGTGATGGCGCTGATTGTGCTGGGTTCCATGTTGCTCAAAGAACCGGTACAGGTTTACCAACAGGCTAACCACGGTACGCTGGGCAACGATTACACCGTGCGCCAGATGCTGGCCAGCAAAGAGGCCTATATGCTGTTCGTGATTTTCTTCGCGGCCTGCATGAGCGGCTTGTATCTGATTGGTATCGTTAAAGACATGGGCGTACAGCTGGCCGGGATGGATTTGGCCACCGCCGCCAACACCGTTTCCGCCGTAGCAATCTTCAATACCGCAGGCCGCATCATTCTAGGCACCCTGTCCGATAAAGTAGGTCGTATGCGCGTCATCAGCTTCACCATGCTGGTCACTATTCTGGCGATTGCCGCACTGAGCTTCCTGACGCTGAGCCATACGCTGTTCTTTATCTGCGTCGGCGCGGTCGCCTTCTGTTTCGGTGGCAACATTACCGTCTTCCCGGCGATTGTCGGTGACTTCTTCGGCCTGAAAAACCACAGCAAAAACTACGGCATCATTTATCAGGGCTTTGGTCTGGGCGCGCTGGCTGGGTCGTTTGTGGCCAACCACTTCGGCGGCTTCCACGCGACTTTCATGGTGATGGGTGTGCTGTCGGTGATTTCACTGCTGATTACCCTGTTTATCAAAGCGCCGAAAGCGGTTGAGCAGGAAGAAGAGTCTCACGCAGAGCCTGTGTTGGCCAAAGCCAACGGCTAAGAGGCGAGTAAAAAAAAGGGCGCTGCCAAACCGGTAGCGCCTTTTTTTATTGTGTTGATTACAGATGCATACCCAGCGTCTGCCGCAGATGAGCGCCAGCCCCCAGCAGCCCCGGTTGGGAATGGGTGATCATAAACACCGGAATTTCTCGCACGTAGTCTTTAAAGCGGCCCTTGTCTTCAAAAGCAGCGCGGAATCCGGAGGCCTTGAAGAACTCCATAAAGCGCGGCACGATGCCCCCGGCGATATACACCCCGCCAAACGTCCCCAGATTCAACGCCAGGTTGCCGCCAAACCGACCCATGATCACGCAGAACAGGGACAGGGCACGGCGGCAATCGGTACAGCTGTCCGCCAGCGCGCGCTCGGTGATATCTTTGGGTTGCAGCTTCTCCGGCAGGCGCTTGTCTGCCTTGACGATGGCACGGTACAGATTCACCAGCCCAGGGCCAGACAGCACGCGTTCCGCAGAGACGTGCCCCACTTCGCCACGCAGCACCTCCAGGATGATGTCCTCCTCTTCACTGTTCGGTGCAAAATCTACGTGACCACCTTCACCCGGCAAACTCACCCAACGACGGTTTACGTGTACCAGGTGTGATACCCCCAGCCCCGTACCCGCACCGTAAACGGCAATCGGTCTATCCTTTTGCGCTTTGCCCCCGCCAAACTGCAACACGTCATCTTCGGACAGCATCGGAATCGCCATCGAAACCGCAGTAAAATCGTTAATCACTTCCAGGTGCTTTAAGCCCAGGTTCTCTTTCATCGCTTTGATGGAGAAGGCCCAGGTGTGATTGGTCATGGCGACCCAATCCTCGGTTACCGGGCAGGCGATGGCGATACAGGCATCCTGAACCTCCAGTTGCAGCTCGGCCAGGTATTGGCGGATCACCGCTTCCAGGCTATCGAACTCCAGACCAGAATAGGTTTTCGCCTGGGCGATCTCGCCCGTCTCGACAGTGCACAGCGCCAGGCGGGCATTGGTGCCGCCAACATCACCTACGAGGGCATAGGTCATCGGTGTTTCTCCCTAAAATGAAAAATGCGAAATTGGGTACACTGTAAAATCACGCCGCCCAAACAACAATCGGCATTCTGCGGCCCGCTGCTCAATAGCGATCCAGATCACAAAAAACGTTTCAGCCAGACCCTATTTCACCGATTTATACCGTCGGTTACAGATTGGTGCAAAAAACATGAGATGAAAGCGATCGCGTGCGGCTACCATTAGCGAAATCGCTCCGTTGGAGCTATATACTATGCAAACCATTTCTCTGAGGCCTGGCGATTCTGCTGGCTTTACTCTCTGTTTTCCCTGCCAATCAGGGACGTGACAACAAGGGATCCCGCATGCTGCATCCGCGCGCCAATGCTATGTTGGCCTTCGCCCTGCCCGCGATCGTTATCGGTTCCGCCTCCAGCCTGATCCTTATCTTGCTGATGGAAAGTGCCAACGTGCTGCAGAATTGGCTGTGGGTTCGCCTCCCGGAGCTGCTCAATATCGATAGCCATTCCCCTTGGTGGACCATCGGCATGCTTACACTGGCCGGTATCGCCGTTGGGTTAATCGTACGCTTCGTGCCGGGCCATGCCGGGCCAGATCCGGCTACCGAGTCGCTGATTGGTATGCCTTTGCCGCTGGCCGCCGTACCGGGGTTGGCATTAGCCTTGATGGTGGGCCTGGCGGGTGGCGTCAGTTTGGGGCCGGAAAACCCGATCACCGCCATCAATATTGCCCTGGTGGTCGCACTGGGTGCCAGGTTATTGCCAAAGGTGCCGAAGATGGATTGGATCATCCTCGCCGCCGCTGGCACGATTGGCGCAATGTTTGGTACACCGGTTGCCGCCGCTCTGATTTTCTCGCAAACGCTAGGGGGAAATAACGAAGTCCCCTTGTGGGATCGGCTGTTTGCCCCGCTGATGGCCGCTGCCGCCGGTGCCGTCACTACCCAGATGTTCTTTACCCCGAACTTTACCCTACAGCTTGATGCTTACAATGTGACCCGGCTACGCGATATCTTCAGCGGCTCGGTGGTCGCGCTGATCGCTATTGCCCTGGGGATGGTGGCGATCTGGTGCTTCCCACGCATGCACCACATGTTCCATTCGCTGAAAAACCCGGTATTGATGCTCGGGCTAGGTGGCCTGCTGCTAGGTATCCTTGGGGTCATTGGCGGAGATATCACCCTATTCAAAGGATTGGATGAGATGAAACTGTTGGTGGTCGACGGCAGTTTCACCACCAGCCAACTGCTGGTGATCACTCTGACCAAGCTGGCCGCCCTGGTGGTCGCAGCGGCGTGCGGATTCCGCGGCGGGCGTATTTTCCCGGCGGTATTTATCGGCGTCGCGCTGGGGTTGATGTTGCATCAGCATGTCCCGGCGGTTCCGGCAGCGATCACCGTTTCCTGTGCCATTATGGGGTTGGTGCTGGTGGTAACTCGCGACGGCTGGCTGAGCCTGTTTATGGCCGTAGCGGTGGTGCCAGAGCTGCACCTGTTACCGATACTGTGTATTGTAATGTTGCCCGCCTGGTTGATGCTGGCGGGCAAACCTTTGATGCTGGTAGTAAAATACCAGCCTCCACATGAAGACTAGGCCAGAGCATACTCGGCAGCGGCATGCGCATGAATGGCCGTGGTGTCGAATACCGGCACGGCGGCATCTTGTGCGCTAACCAACAGGCCGATTTCAGTGCAGCCAAAGATGATCCCCTCGGCGCCCTGCTGTTCCAGCTTGGCAATAATCCGGCGATATTCATTGCGTGAAGTATCAACGATTTTGCCCAGGCACAGCTCTTCATAAATGATGCGGTGTACGATATCGCGATCGGCAGCATCCGGCGTGACTACGTCGATAGCAAATTTGTCCTGCAAACGCCCACGGTAAAAATCCTGTTCCATGGTAAAGCGCGTGCCGAGCAAGCCGATACGGTGGATATTTTGCTGGCGTACCTGCAATGCTGTGGCATCGGCAATATGGATCAGCGGCAGGCCGCTGGCCTGTTCCACCGCATCAGCTACCTTATGCATAGTGTTGGTACAAATCACAATGGCCTCGGCACCAGCAGCACGCAGCGAAGCGGCGGCCGCTGCCAGCAAACGACCAGCGCCTTCCCAATCACCTTGGTGCTGCAAGCGCTCCACTTCATGAAAATCCACGCTGTAGAGCACGATTTTGGCTGAATGCAGGCCACCAAGCCGCTGTTTCACCTGCTCGTTGATCATTCGGTAATAGGGGATGGTGGATTCCCAACTCATCCCGCCCAATAATCCCAACACTTTCATTCAGTTCTCCTTGGCTGTGACTCACTATCAACCAGACATTACCCGAGAACGACCTGACTGACGAAGCAATTATTTGCTGTGCGAACTGCTAACCTTCGCCTGGCGCGGCTCAAACCAACGCTGGCGCAGGGTATCGTAGACCCAGTTATACGCCATGGTATAAGGCAGGAAGAACAGGAAGAAACCGATCTCCAGCACAAAAGCCTGCCACAACGAAATATTGAGCATAAAGGCGGCTATCGGCAGACCAATCAGTACAAACCCGGCTTCAAAGCCAAAGGCGTGGCCAATACGCACTTTCAGCGTTCTGACCACTCGGCTCACCGGCCACAGCCGATCAAAGATCGAGTTATAGACGATGTTCCACAGCATGGCGACGGTAGATAACATGACCGCCAGCGCCCCGACCTGCGCCATCGAGCGGTTAAGCAGCCACGCCCCCAAAGGGGCACAGATCATCACGGCGATAGCTTCGAACCCCACGGCGTGAACGATACGTTCAACCAACGACTTGTTTTGCAACTGCATACTTCACCTGTTTTGTGACCGTTATTGAAAATGTCAGGTGATTATCATCGGTTTTTTGCGTAGATTAAAAATAGGTTCCATCGATAAAGTAGATACATCATGCGCTATTCCCCAGAAGCCCTACTGGCCTTTGTTGAGGCTGCCGCGTTAGGCTCGTTTTCTGCTGCCGCACGCAGACTGCGCAAAAGCCAGTCCACCATCAGCACCGCCATTGCCAATCTGGAGGCGGACCTTGGGCTGACGCTGTTCGATCGCCAGGCGCGCCAGCCTGTATTGACGGAAGCTGGCCGCAAGGTGCTGGGCCACGTGCAGGAAATCCTCGCAGCCAGCGAGCGACTCGATGCGCTGAGCATCCGCTTGGGGGACAATATCGAACCGCGGCTAACCATCGTATTTTCCGATACCTATCAACCCAACCATCACGATAACCTGCTGAAACATTTCGAGCGGCGTTATCAGGATATTGAGCTGGAATGCATGATCGCCGAAGGGGAGGATGTACTGGATCTGCTACAGACTGGCCGCGCTCACCTGGGGATGCTGGCGGTACAACCCACCTACCCCCCCGAGATCGCCGTCGCCAGGCTGCCAGAGCAGACTGAAATGGGGGTGTTTGTTGCTCATGACCATCCGCTGACCCGTCTCCCGGCCCTGACACAGGCCCACCTTGCCAGCAGCCGCCAACTTTACCTCAACACCTATACCAGTAACAACGCAACCAAACCGCGCGGGCGAACCTGGTCGGCGCCCAGTTATCTGATGCTGTTGGAGATGGCGGAACAAGGGGCGGGTTGGGCGATACTACCGCACTGGCTGGTCAAACAGTACGGGCGGCAACGTCTGACTGAGCTGAAAATGCGTGGCTGGCCGCAAACCATCTCGGTCGATGCCGTATGGTCCAAGCTTACCCCGCCGGGGCCGGCGGGGCTGTGGTTATTGGATCGCTTACTGGAAAACGCCGCCGATCAAGCCGCCGCATTACGCAATTGAATAGCCCGCGACACGCAATCGAGCAGTTCAGGTATGTCCATTTTCGGCAACACTACCTCGATAAAGGCCAGTTGATCGCTACCACCGACCTCACCAAGCGCCGCACGCAACTGCTCAGGTTCGGTGACACGCAGGCATTTCAACTGACGATCGAGCGAAAAAGCCTGCGATAACCGCGTCCAATTCCATTGCGCGATATCGTTATAGCGCTGTTCTGGCCCGTGGATGGCTCGCTCGATGGTGTAACCGTCATTATTCAGCAGCAAAATCACTGGCTTTTGCCCATCGCGCAACATGCTGCCCAACTCCTGCACGGTAAGCTGAGCGGCTCCATCGCCAATCAATAATATAACCCGACGCTGAGGCTCAGCAGTCTGCGCGCCAAATGCAGCCGGTAAGGTATAGCCGATCGAACCCCATAAGGACTGTACGATAAACCGGCACCCCTGCGGCAGCGTCAACGATGCCGCGCCAAAGCAGGCGGTGCCCTGCTCAGCAATCAGGATATCTCCCGGCTGCAAGAAGTCTTGGATTTGCCGCCAGAAACCATGTTGATCCAGACCGCTGGCACTCGGCTCCGGCAATGCTGGCCGTTTTATCGACGGTAACGGCCACTTGCTGGCTAACGATAACGTCAGTTGGTGCAGAGCCTTCACGGCTTCGCGCATAGGGATTTGGCTGAATACCTGCTGGCCAACCCGCGCCTCGAACGGTTGGATATCGATGCATTTATCCACGGACAGATTATGGCTAAAACCGGCAGTGATGGTATCGGTGAAGCGCACCCCGACGTTAATCACCACATCAGCTCCCTCAATCTGCTGCTTGACCAGTGGATCGCTGGCGGCGGCGGCATAAGTTCCGGTGAAGCAGGCATGAGTTTCATCCAACACGCTTTTGCCTAACAACATTGTTGAATGGGGAATATTGACCTCATTCATCCATTGTTCCAGCACGAGTTCGGCACCGAAGCGTTCGGCCAGAAAATCCGCCAGCAGGGAAACCCGATGGGCGGCCTGCAGTTTTGCCCGTGCGGCAGCGATAAATGCCTGTAGGGAAACGTCGGACAGATTGGGTTGACGCAACACCAAAGGTGCCGGACGCGAAGCCAACGGCGCTTCAGCAACGTCACTTGGTAACAGCAGGTACACCGGGCGGCGCTCGTAGAGTGCGGTGGTCAATAGGCGATCGATTTCCGCTTCCGCATTGCTGGCCGTCAGGCTGGCCTGGGCGATGGTTACCTCTTTCGCCATACGAGCAAAATGGCCGAAGTCCCCATCCCCCAACGAATGGTGCAGCAAATCCCCGGCACGCTGTGCTCGCAAAGCCGGGGCGCCAACAATGTGGATCACCGGTAGGTACTCGGCATAGCTGCCGGCAATGCCGTTTATCGCACTTAATTCACCCACACCAAAGGTGGTCAACAGTGCCGCGGCTGGCTTACAGCGGGCATAACCATCGGCAGCATAGGCGGCGTTTAGCTCGTTGGCGCAGCCTACCCAGGTTATCTGCTGATGATCAATAACATGATCGAGAAACTGCAGGTTGTAATCTCCCGGTACGCCAAAAAAGTGGCGAATGCCAATCTGGGCTAACCGATCGAGAAAGTAATCTGCCACCGTATAGCTCTTGCTCATGATCATCACCTAGGTAACGGAAGAATGGTTAGCATTAAGTATTAGAGATTTAGCCGAAATCTCGAACTTTATCACCAGAGATGAACTGGAAACTCTGCTTTACATCTACGCACCAGCAGCATGCAGCAGGGATCATCCATAAGCAGTTTGAATAAATGGCGAACAATTAGCGTGATCTCACACTCTGACAACCCATGTGGAAGCGCATACACTGAATACCCTTCCCCGCTGTCGATGAGGATCTTATGGTTTATCAAGCTGAGTCTGCCCGCTACCAGAATATGGAATATCGCCGTTGCGGACGCAGCGGGCTGCAACTTCCGGCCGTTTCACTCGGTATGTGGCACAACTTTGGCGATAGCACGCTGTATGACAACGCACGCAATCTGGTGCATCGTGCCTTCGATCTTGGCATTACCCACTTCGATCTGGCCAATAACTACGGGCCACCGCCGGGTTCTGCCGAAGAGAATTTCGGCCGTATTCTGCATCAGGATCTCCAGCCTTATCGCGATGAGCTGATTATCTCCTCCAAGGCGGGCTACACCATGTGGCCTGGCCCCTACGGTGACTGGGGATCGAAGAAATACCTGATCGCCAGCCTCAATCAAAGCCTGCAGCGCATGCGGCTCGACTATGTGGATATCTTCTACCATCACCGCCCTGACCCGGATACGCCGCTGGAAGAAACCATGGCGGCGTTGGATTTGATAGTCCGCCAAGGGAAAGCGCTGTATGTCGGATTATCGAATTACCCGGCCGAACGGGCGCGGCAGGCATTTGCCATTCTGCAGCAGCTTGGCACTCCTTGTGTGATCCACCAGCCAAAGTACTCGATGTTTGAACGCTGGGTCGAACCCGAGTTGCTGGATACGCTGGAAGAACATGGCGTAGGGTCCATCGCCTTTTCGCCGCTGGCCGGAGGCATACTGACAGATCGCTATTTGCAAGGCATTCCGCCTGATTCCCGCGCAGCGAGCGGTAGCCGATCCCTCACTCCCGAACAGATTACCGAAACGAAACTGCAAAAGGTTCGCCAACTGAACGCGCTAGCAGAGCAGCGTGGCCAAAAACTTTCGCAGATGGCGCTAGCCTGGGTGTTGCGTAACGATCGCGTCACTTCCGTTTTGATCGGTGCTAGCAAAGTCAGCCAGATTGAAGATGCGGTCGGTATGTTGGCCAACCGTAAATTCAGCGCAGAAGAGATCGCCAAGATAGAGCAGATCCTGATGTAATCGCTTACAAGCCGCCGGTAGGGTATCGGCGGTTTTCTCACCGTTCTCCTCAGATAACTCCCAATCCCCGGTGTTCTCCATGGCTTTCAGAATTTGCCCAAAGGCGCGGTCGCCCCACGGCGTTAACATCTCTCAGATAAATACCTCAGGGATTTTACGCACAGCGTTAAAGAGCGAGGGATAACAACCGTTTGCATGGCCAAAACCTATACCGATGAACGTGCTTCATTATCGGTATTCGGCCAAGGGAGCCTAAATGTTTAAACCTCTGTTTACCGCAGCCATTCTGGCGGCGCTTTTCATGCCCATCGCCCACATCGCCCATGCCAGCAGCGTCAATATTGATTTGCTGCCGGGGGTATCGCTGCAGATTGGTGACCAGGACAAACGCGGCAATTACTGGGACGGTTACGATTGGCGCGATCGCGATTGGTGGCATGGCCATCAGGGGCGTGATTTAGGGGAGCGCAGCCGCCGTGGCTACTATTGGGATGGCTATCGCTGGCGGGACCGCGATTACTGGCATAAAAATTATTACTACCATGATGGCCGCTACCGCAAGGCTGATAAATATTATTACAAACAGTATAAAAAGCAGCACCATAAGAATAAGCATCATCACAAAAACCATCATCACGATCATGATGATTGACCCCTCACCCCAACCCTCTCCCACAGGGAGAGGGAGCTGTCTGGAGCTTTTGATTAGCTCGTACTGCTTCGGAAAGTGATGTAAGAAGAAGAAAGGCTGGGTAAAGGATGCTAAGTGTTCAACATGCCCCCGGTCTATACACTCCCACAGGGCGAGGGAGCTGTTCGGCATAGTAATCAGGTGCAGAAGTCAGTCTGTAGCACGTTTAACCCCTCTACATAAGCTAGGGTGAGAGGAACGATCCTAAAGCAAGTTACTGATCAGCAGATAACCGTTGAGCCCAACCACCACCAACACAATCAGTTTACCGAGATTCTGGATTAGACGACCGTTGACCATATCCCCCATCAGTTCACGGTTGCCGGTAAACGCCAGCAGCGGCACCAACGCCAGGGCGATACCAAAGCTCAGCAGCACCTGGCTCAAAACAAGGATACGCGTCGCATCCATCCCCATCATGATGACAATAAACGATGGCATCATGGTGACCACCCGCCGTACCCAGATAGGGATATAGAAGCGGACAAAGCCCTGCATCACCACCTGCCCCGCCAAAGTGCCTACCACGGTAGAAGAAAGACCTGCTGCAACCAGGCTCAGGCCAAAAATGGTGGCCGCCGCATTGCCGAGCAACGGCTGCAACGTCAGGTAAGCTTGGTCAAGATCGGTAATGCCGCTGTGGCCGTTGAAATGGAATGCGGCAGCGGCGGTGGCCATCATCGCCAGGTTAACAAAACCGGCAATGGTCATGGCGATCGCCACGTCCAGCTTGGTGGCCGAATAACGTTCGGCTTTAGAGTCTTTACCGGCAGTCTGCGTCAGCGAGGAGTGCAAATAAATCACATGCGGCATGATGGTTGCCCCTAACACCCCCGCAGCAAGAAACACCGCGTCACCATTCGGCAAATCCGGGATCGCCATCCCTCTAATCAACCCGCTCAACTGCGGCTGAGAAAATACCAGCTCCACGATATAGGCCATTGCCACAAACAGCAGCAGGCCGCCAATCACCAGTTCCAGCGGCTTTTGCCCGCGTTTTTGCAGCATCAGGATCAGGAAGGTGGCAATGCCGGTGAGGACTGCCCCCTGCAACAACGTTACTCCCAGCAGCAGTTTGAAACCGATCGCGGCACCGATAAACTCGGCCAAGTCAGTGGCCATCGCGATAATCTCCGCCTGCACCCAATAAGCCCAGACGGCCGGGCGCGGGAAGCGATCGCGGATATGCTCAGCAAGGTTTTTACCGGTAGCGATGCCGAGTTTGGCAGACAGCAATTGGATCAGCATCGCCATGACGTTGGCCCATACCACCACCCACAGCAGCGTGTAACCAAAAGAAGCGCCAGCTTGAATATTAGTGGCAAAATTACCGGGGTCGATATAGCCGATGGCGGCGATAAAGGCAGGCCCCATCAGAGAAAGTTTGATCTTTCTGGACGGGCGGCTGGAGGAAGTATTGTTAACCGCGCGACTGTTCAGCATAGCGAAAACCCTTACTAATTTAGCTCACCTTCATCTTTACTTAAGTGATAATGATTATCAAGTGCATTTGCAGCGATAATGGTTATCTCTGCGATAGCCAAAAACGAAGGTTTTATCGAACAGATCGCATGAAATCCTGGCGTTTCCATCTACTCTAGATCACAAGGTTCAGAGCGGATCACGCTTGATAATAAAAATAGCACAAAAATGCCACGAACACGCATATTTATTAACATCTTGATCTTTGGTGCTTTGCCGTCATAGATTAGGACTATCTCCACTATGATTTTCCATATTTGCTATGAATGTCTCGTTTTTAAACTTGGCGTTACATAAAATGACAACCGAAATTCAGCCTGCCTCAAATTTGGAGCAAACATGTCCCATATTGCGCACTTTGCGTTAGCGTTAGTGGTGGTTGCAATCCTGGCCCTGTTAGTGTGCCGCGATCGTAAAAACATCCGCATCCGCTATGTTATTCAGTTGTTGGTTATTGAAGTGTTACTGGCCTATTTCTTCCTGAACTCGGAAGCAGGTTTAGGCTTTGTAAAAGGCTTTGCAGCAATGTTCGACAAGTTGCTCGGGTTTGCGGGGCAAGGGACTGATTTTGTGTTCGGCGGGATGGGTGACAAAGGTCTGGCCTTCTTCTTCCTGAAGGTGCTGTGCCCAATCGTGTTCATCTCTGCCCTGATCGGTATTCTGCAATACATCAAAGTGCTGCCGTTTATCATCCGCATCATCGGGACCGTGCTGTCTAAAGTGAACGGTATGGGTAAACTGGAATCCTTCAACGCCGTCAGTTCGTTGATCCTGGGCCAGTCTGAGAACTTCATTGCCTACAAAGATGTGCTGGGCAAGATGTCAGAAAAACGCATGTACACCATGGCCGCTACCGCGATGTCGACAGTTTCCATGTCCATCGTTGGCGCATACATGACCATGCTGGATGCCAAGTATGTCGTGGCGGCACTGGTACTGAACATGTTCAGCACCTTTATCGTCCTGTCACTGGTCAACCCTTATGACACCAGTAAAGAAGAAGAGCTGCACCTCGGCAATCTGCACGAAGGCCAAAGCTTCTTTGAAATGCTGGGTGAATACATTCTGGCAGGCTTCAAGGTGGCGATTATCGTTGCCGCGATGCTGATTGGCTTTATCGCCCTGATTGCCGCGCTTAACGGCCTGTTCAGCGCCATCTTCGGCCTGAGCTTCCAGGAAATCCTGGGTTACTTCTTCTATCCATTTGCCTGGGTCCTTGGCGTGCCTAAGCATGAAGCGTTACAGGTTGGCAGCATCATGGCGACCAAGCTGGTTTCCAACGAATTCGTTGCCATGATGGAACTGCAGAAAATCGGTGCTGAGCTGTCTCCACGCAGCATGGGTATCCTGTCCGTGTTCCTGGTGTCCTTCGCCAACTTCTCTTCTATCGGTATCGTAGCCGGTGCGATTAAAGGGTTGAACGAGCATCAGGGCAACGTGGTTTCACGTTTCGGCCTTAAGCTGGTTTACGGCTCTACCCTGGTTAGCCTGCTGTCAGCGGCCATCACAGGCTTGGTTCTGGGCTAACAGCTTTAGAATCGACAAGTTCTAGTCTTAAGACGCCCGATGAAGTTTATCGGGCGTTTTTTATTTGATGCCGATAAAGCATGCGATTCTATTTTTTGAGGAGGACATAGTTATTGCTGGCATGACGCTCAGAAAATCTTACTGCCATTCAAGTATGCGGTTGAAAAGTAAGCTTGCAATGTCTTGCTTTTGGGACAACATCGCGTGGACGTAAATCCGCGTATCCTCTTTGCCAAACGTGGTGCTATAGAGCACTCGGTATCCGTCAGCTGTATTACATTCCCGGTATTTAGCGCACCCAAGAGCTAGCAATTCATCACAGACAGGACTTCCTTCAGGAAAAACACCGGTTTTCTCTTCAAACTCAACCAATGCTCTTTTTATAACCGTTTTCGGGTCAATCTGGTGAGAGCGCAAAAAATACGCGATGGTTTGCATCGTCATTTTCGCGGTCCCTGAATAAATGAAAGTTACCGCTTTCGCAGTCATCAGAGTGAATCCAAGATTTGTTCACGGGAGAAGGTTCGCCCTAGCTCAATATCTTTCTCAGACAGCGTCATAAGCTTGAGCAAAGCAATACTTTCATCCCTGCGCATACGATCTCCGTAGGACTCGATAACATAAGCAGGAAGACCGTTTTGCGTCACAATCAAAGGTTCCGACAGATCGAGCTTGGCGGCATTTTGTTTCAGATAGCTGATAGTTTCTGTTTTCATAATGTCTCCAGCAGTAAATTATTGCCAGTAAAAGACCAAATATAGTCTATATAAAAACTGATAACAACAATTCAGTCCAGAGGTAAAGCCTTAGAATGCAAAAAGCCGACCCTTGGGTCGGCTTTTCAAATGGTGGTGGAGCTAGACGGGATCGAACCGTCGACCTCTTGCATGCCATGCAAGCGCTCTCCCAGCTGAGCTATAGCCCCACAAAAGTGGTACGCGTTAACCGTGCGTTACGGTATTCCCCAACCTTCCTGAGATAAAAGGTTGGTGGAGCTAGACGGGATCGAACCGTCGACCTCTTGCATGCCATGCAAGCGCTCTCCCAGCTGAGCTATAGCCCCAATCCACAATCACGAAATCCTGTGAACGGGGCGCATGATATGAAACCCCAGAAACCCTGTCAACGGCTAAATTGAATTCCTCGATCAAGCGCTGAAAAAGCCGCCAAATCAGCGCGTTTAATGCTAAAAAACCGCCGCTTTGGGTACAAAATAAACCGGCAAGAAAAAAGCCCCGCGAATCGCTTCGCAGGGCTTTGTCGGTTTAGCGGGCAACTAACGGTCAGGCTTGCGCTTCGCGCTCGGCAATATAAGCCAACGCCTGATCAATACGCTTGAGGGAGCGAGCCTGGCCGATAGCATGTACGGTAACGTCCATGCCTGGTGACTGGCCAGCGCCAGTGACCGCGACGCGCAGTGGCATCCCTACTTTGCCCATACCCACGCCCAGTTCGTCTGCAGTGCCCTGAATGGCGTCGTGCACGTTCTCTGGCGTCCAGTTGGTAATAGCGGCCAATTTGGCGCGTACGGCTTCCAGCGGCTGGCGTGCGACCGGACGCAGGTGTTTCTTCGCCGCATCGGCGTCAAACTCGTTGAAGTCCTGGTAGAAGTAATGGCAAGACTCCGCCATCTCCTTGAGGGTTTTACAACGCTCGCCCAGCAGTTTGACCAGATCTTTCAATTCTGGACCGTTGCGGGTTTCAATCCCCTGCTGCTCAACATGCCATGCCAGATAGACCGCCACTTCTTCCGCTGGCATATGGTTAATGTAGTGATGGTTCAACCACTGCAGTTTTTCGGTGTTGAAGGCGCTGGCGGATTTGTTGATCGCATCCAGAGTGAAGAACTCTTTCATCTCATCAATAGAGAAGATTTCCTGATCGCCATGGGACCAGCCCAGACGCACCAGATAGTTCAACAACGCCTGCGGCAGGTAGCCGTCATCACGGTATTGCATCACGCCAACGGCACCGTGGCGTTTAGACAGCTTTTTGCCGTCATCACCCAGGATCATCGACACGTGAGCATATTCCGGCACCGGTGCCCCCAGCGCTTTCAGGATGTTGATCTGGCGCGGCGTGTTGTTAATATGGTCTTCACCACGGATCACGTGGGTGATTTCCATATCCCAGTCATCGATCACTACGCAGAAGTTATAGGTTGGCGCACCGTCGGTACGGCGAATGATCAGATCGTCCAGCTCCTGGTTGCTGAATTCGATCGGGCCACGGATTTTATCGTCGAAGATGACCGAACCTTCCTGCGGGTTACGAAAACGCACTACGTGTGGCTCATCGGCAGTGTGGCTGCACTGGCTATCGCGGCAATGGCCGTCATAGCGTGGCTTCTCGCCGTTTTCCATTTGCTTCTCGCGCAGCGCTTCCAGGCGTTCTTTCGAGCAATAGCACTTATAGGCCGTTCCCTGTTGCAGCATGTCATCAATCACCGCGTTGTAGCGATCGAAACGCTTGGTCTGGAAGTACGGGCCTTCATCCCAATCCAGGTTTAACCAGTTCATGCCATCCATAATTGCGTCGATAGCTTCCTGGGTTGAACGTTCGAGATCGGTATCTTCGATACGCAATACAAACTCACCGCCGAAATGGCGGCTGAACAACCAGGAATAGAGCGCAGTACGGGCGCCGCCGACGTGCAGATAGCCGGTCGGGCTTGGGGCGAAACGGGTTTTGATTTTCATTGGGTTCACTGCCTTATTACGCAACGCGTGTCAGCGGAGTGCCGACGATTGCTCGGAATGTAAAATAGTGGACGACATTCTACCACTCCATGCTAATTCCTCAACGCCGACGCGCTATCGGCCACTACGCTTTGCGGCCCACTACGCAGGATACTGTGCAAAGAATCGTCCTGGTCGGCGATAAATATCGCATCCTGTCTAAATTTGCGGCGAACGATTGAAATCATTTTAAAAACCGTTGACTCACTTTCAACTATCCCTATAATGCGACTCCAACAAGACGGGGTGATTAGCTCAGTTGGTAGAGCATCTCCTTTACACGGAGGGGGTCGGCGGTTCGAGCCCGTCATCACCCACCATCTTGTTAACGCAGTAAAAAATGAGAACAATGAGGGTGATTAGCTCAGTTGGTAGAGCATCTCCTTTACACGGAGGGGGTCGGCGGTTCGAGCCCGTCATCACCCACCATCATTCTCTCATTGGGTAGTATCTGGAAGTCCTGAAGTGGGTGATTAGCTCAGTTGGTAGAGCATCTCCTTTACACGGAGGGGGTCGGCGGTTCGAGCCCGTCATCACCCACCATTTCAGTTTCAGAAAGCAGTAAACCACATTCGTGGGTCGTTAGCTCAGTTGGTAGAGCAGTTGACTTTTAATCAATTGGTCGCAGGTTCGAATCCTGCACGACCCACCACCATTTAGAAAAAGGCGCCTTTAGGCGCCTTTTTCGCATATGTGCTCCCCACAACAGTGCCATCTCCTTCACCACATACGCAAAGAAGGGTCGTGTGGGTGAGAACCTGCGTTCAGGTTCGAGTCTCGCTTGCGAGACAACGGCGGCGGCCGGTCATCCTGCACGACCCACCGTACAGGTGCCAAATGCTCGCCCCCTGCTACTCTTTTGACCTACCTGGCAACCGCCCCCTTAGCCCACGGTGATGTCCCCTCACCCTAACCCTCTCCCTGTACAGACCGGGGACATGGTAGACAGGTGTTCAAGGACATGGTGAACACTTTTTAACATCCTTTACCCATGATGATCGACCTATTTTTCAGGTCGATCATCCCCACTTTCGTGCTGTACCACCATATCTCGTAGTAGCCCTCTCTCTCACTTTCCTTCAGCCCGACATATTCACCGATAAAGGCCTTGCCCACTTTCAGACCCATCCCTTTCAGGCTTAGTTTTCCACTGACATCCACTTTCCTGACCAGGACCCCCTCGTCATACTCGGCTGCCGCCGGATTGCCATTGTACTGTCGCGATGAAGGCTGATAACGGGACGCTGGCACCGCCATTGACAGGGCTTCGTGTGGGCGTTCCAGGTTGTAGGTATCTCGCCAGGCGTCGAACACCTCCTGCAACTGCGCGGCATGGGTAAACCACCGTCCCTGCAGGAGCTCTGCCTTCAGGCTGCGGTGGAAGCGCTCCAGCTTACCCTGAGTCTGAGGATGATAAGGCCGAGAGTGACCCACCCGGATACCCTGACGCATCAGCCACAGTTCCAGCGCGGTCCAACTGCCCGTCGTGTCGCCCCAGGGGGCACCATTATCCATGGTCATTCTCTCCGGCAAGCCATAACGTTCGAACACCGCTATCAACTGTGACTGCACGGTGACACGTCGCTCGTCCGGGCAGTGCGCCAGACAGAGCGAGAAGCGCGAATGGTCATCCAGCAAGGTCAGCGGATGACAACGCCCTTCGGCGAAGGGGAAGTGGCCTTTAAAGTCCATCTGCCAGAGTCGGTTCGGGGCGTTATGTTCAAAGCGTCCGACGGTGGGCGCCGGTGACGGACCGCCCGGTAGCAGGTCATGGCGGCGCATGAGGTTATGCACGGTGCTGGCGGCCGGTAACGTATGCCCCTGCATCTCGAGCCACCGCTTGAGCTTGCGTGCGCCCCACATCGGATGGGCCAGGTGTGCAGCGCGGAGATGTTGGACAACGGTGTCAGAGGTTCTGCTGGGGGAATGGTGTGGCACTCGAGAACGTTCGTTCAGACCGGCGCGCCCATCAGAGTGCCAGCGATGTAACCACTTGTATGCGGTAGCAGGCGCTATGCCGAACTGACGGCATAGCGCACGGATATTAGCGCCTTCTTGCGAGGCGAAAAGCACAAACTCGGTACGTAATGACATGGCAGATCTCTCATCCCACGGCATAAGCAACTCCACTCAGAAGTACTCATACCTATGTTGTAAGTGTCTACCATGTCCCCGAACAAGTGTTCATGATGTCCCCGGTCTGTACACTCCCACAGGGAGAGGGAACAGTCCGTGCTACCGGTTATTCCGCCATTAACCTAGCCGCCGCAAAGAAATAAATACTTTAAAGGCAATTAGTTACTAACTATCAAAAACAAAAAGGGAGCCCAACTCGGCTCCCTACGGTTTTAACGCATTGGCAATAACTCAAGCCGCCAACGTCGCCCCACCATCGATCACAATATCCTGCATCGTGATATGGCTAGCCCGGTCAGACGCCAGAAACAGGATCGCATCGGCAATTTCCTGCGGCTGGGCAATCTTGCCCAACGGGATCCCCAACTTAAACTGGTCGGGGAAACCCTTGATCATATTGCTTTCTCCGTGTTCATCCTGCCACATCCCGCGCAGCATCGGGGTATTGGTCGAACCGGGGGAAACCAGGTTACTGCGTACACCATAAGGCGCCATTTCCAACCCCACGGTTTGGCACAGGCTGCGCATAGCGGCCTTGGAGGCGCAGTAGGCCGACATGCCAACACGTGGCACATGGGCCGCGTTAGAGGCAATGCTCACGATGGCCCCCTGCTTCTGACGGCGGAACACCGGCAAGGTATGACGGAACAGGTTAAAGGCACCACCGGCGTTCACCGCCATACAGGCCAGCCAGTCCGCATTGCTGGTTTCATCGGTGAGCCCCATGCGCAGAACGCCAGCCCCATTGACCAACACGTCCAACCGCTCATGTTCCGCCAATAAACGCTGACAAACGCTCTCTACCGCATCGGCATCAGTGATATCCAGCACCTCGGTGCGGAACGGATAGTCCAGATCGCCAAAATGCAGATCGAAGCCGATAACCTCGGCCCCACTCTGTGCAAACGCCAATGCGGTTTGATAACCAATCCCCGCCCCGGCACCGGTCACCCAAACGCGTTTACCACTAAATTCCTGTTCTCTACCCATCAGGATTTCCTCTCGGAAAGCAACGCCCACCAGCTATCGATCGTCGGTGATTTGGCCAGCGCGATAAAATCGATATCTTCACGAATTTTACGCCAGCGGGTTGCCAACTCCATGATACGCACCGAGTCCAGACCGTAATCGATCAAGTTTTCATCATTGCCGATGTCTTCGCTATCTTCATCGAGCAATGGGATAATTTGCTGGCGCAACGCATCGATGCTGGCAATACCAGGGAGCAGATCGGCGGTAGTCACCACCCGACCACAGCGCCCGGCGGTATAACGCAGGGCCATCAGGTGTTCCTCACGGGAGAAGTCCGCCAGACCGTCGGCCACCATAAACGGCTTGATGTTACGCATAAAGGCGTCGATAGCCGTGGTCATACAGCCAATATGCGCGTAGACGCCACAGATAATCAGCTGATCGCGCCCACTTTCTTGCAGGATCTCTTGCAGCGGCGAGCGGTGGAACGCGCTGTAACGCCACTTCACCAACACCGTGTCGTCAGCATCCGGCGCCAATTCGCTGACCACCGCCTGCTGCTCTGGATGCTTGTTCAGCCCCGGCCCCCACATATCATTCAACAAGGCACGGTCTTCATCACTTTGCTGGTTAGGCTGCGCGGTATAAAACACCGGGATACCCTGCTGCTTGCAGTAGCGGCGCAGAGCGGCGATGTTCTCGACCACCTGTTTGATCAGCGGGCTATCTTCACCCCAGAAATTGAGGAAATATTGCTGCATGTCGTGGATCAGCAGTGCTGCGCGCTGTGGCTCGAAGGCCCAGTTAACCTTGTTAACCGGCAGTTCGCTCGGCGTTGGCAACGCATAATCGTTAAGTTTAGGGATCGCCATGACTTATTCTCCTTTGGCCTGAGCCAGTTGTTGCGCTTCCAGGCGTTCACGCAGCAGTTTTTTATCGACTTTACCGACCGGGGTTAACGGTAGTGACTCCACCTGAATAAAGCGGTCGGGCAATTTAAATTCGGCCACGCCCTGCTCACGCAGATGGCGGCGCAGTAACACGGGTTTGACGGCCTCGAGCGCGATGACAAAGGCGCAGCTTTTTTCACCCATCAGCTCGTCCGGCATCGACACCAGCGCGGCGTTAATCACCGCCGGGTGGCGCAGCAGCAGGTTTTCAATTTCTTCTGCAGCAATCTTTTCACCACCACGGTTGATTTGGTCTTTCTGCCGCCCTTGTACCTGCACATAACCGTCCGCCGTCAGGCTGATCAGATCGCCGGAACAGTAGAAACCGTTCTCGTCAAAGGCTTCGGCATTATGCTCAGGGCTTTGGTAATAGCCGCGGAAAGTGTATGGCCCACGCGTCATCAAGCGGCCCGTTTCCCCTACAGGCAGCGGATTACCTTGTTCATCTGCCACCCACAACTCGTCGTCCGGACACATTGGCGTGCCTTGGGTGGTGAGAATGTGTTGGTCGTCGTCATCCAGCAATGTGTAGTTCACCAGCCCTTCGGCCATGCCAAACACCTGCTGCAACCGGCAGCCGATCTCATTGCGTATGCGGGCCGCCAGGGTTTCCCCCAATTTGGCTCCGCCAACCTGCAGCAGCGCCAGGCTGGCTAACGGCTGATTACTGCCCCACTCTTCGATCGCCTGTAACCACAAGGTAACCGCAGGCGGCACCAGCGCGGTGACCGTGATCTGATGCTGTTCGATCAGTTTGAAACATTGGGCAGCCGCAGGATCGCTGGCAAACACCACCAGCCCGGCACCGTAAAACACCCCCAACACGCCCGGAGAACTCATTGGATAGTTGTGGGCCACCGGCAACGCACACAGATAGCGGGTAGCACTGTCAAAACGGCAAATCTCTACGCTGCGGCGAATGCTGTAGTAATAATCGTTATGGGTGCGCGGGATCAGCTTCGGCGTACCGGTGCTGCCACCGGAAAGCTGGAAAAACGCCACCCGATCGGCGGCCGTTGGCGTCGGTTCAAAAGCACCTGGATCCTCTTCCAGCCAAGCAGCCAACGCCTGTTCACCTTCGGCCTGATTACGCAGCCCAACCACCCGTAGCGAAGGATGCTGTTCTCTGAACGTATCCAGGAACTGATCCTGCGCGAACAGGGCATGTTCGCGATCGGCAATCAGCAGCGCAGGCTTGATTTGACTGGCATAGGCGTTCAGTTCGCTACGTTGATGGCTGAACAGGGCATTCACCGGCACCACGCCGATTTTCAACAGGGCAAAGAACACCACATAGAATTCAACCACGTTGCCTAGTTGAACCAACGCGGTATCACCGGATTGTAGCCCGCGCCGTAACAGGGCGGCGGCTAGACGATCGGAAAGCTGTTCCAGTTGGCGATAGCTTAAGCTGCGTTGCGGGTCGATCATGGCAATAGCGTCGTTATCTGCCTGACGAGCCAAGATGTCGGTCAACGGTCGATCGATCCAATAGCCGCGTTCGCGGTAACGGCGCGCGAACTCTTCAGGCCAGGGGGTAAAAGCAATAGTCATGGGGGACTCTCTATCCTTGATTAAGGCCAAACGCACGCAGAATGGTGCTGAGTTTGGTACCAGTTTCGCGCCATTCGGACTGCGGGGAAGAGTCCTGCACGATGCCCGCACCGGCAAACAGGCGTACCTGATTACCCTTCACGGTGCCGCAACGGATGGTGACGACCCACTCTCCGTTGCCCTCGGCGTCACACCAGCCGACGATGCCACCAAACAGCTGCCGGTCAAACGGCTCAAGCTGTTCGATGAGATCGCGAGCTGCCAGCGTTGGGGTACCGCATAATGCCGGCGTAGGGTGCAACAGGCAGGCCAGCGACAGGGCATTCTCTGCCCGGTCGGCCACTTCACCGTCGATTGGCGTCGAAAGATGCCACAGCGTGGTGGTACTGAGCAGTTCAGGGGTTGCGGGAATATGCAAATGACTGCAACGCCCAGCCAAGACCTGGCGCATGCCTTCGGTCACGATCTGGTGTTCATAGCGGTCTTTACCCGAAACCAACAGTTGTTCGCTGACGGCCCGATCCCGCAGCGGATCGCTTTCGCGCCGAGCCGAACCCGCCAGCGGGTTGGAATGGAACTGGTCGCCAAATTTACGCAGCAGCAGCTCCGGGCTGGCTCCCACCAATGCCCCCTCTGCCAGCGGCACGTGGAAATGGAAGCCGTGCGGATTCTGGGCAATGATGCGCGCCATCAGCGCTGCGTGGTCTACCGGCTTGCTGGTTTCAATGTCCAACAGGCGGGCGAGCACGACCTTATCCAATCGATCACCGCTAGTTGCCTGTACGGCATCGCTAACCATCTGCATAAACTGCGGCTGCGCTGGCAACTCGGTTTGGCGGACAATCTCAGGGATCGGTCCAGCAGCAGGCGCTAAGCTGGTCAGCAGGGTTTCACGTTCGAACCATTGCGTCTGTTGCGGGATAAACAGTGACGAGGGTTGACGAGTATCGAAAGGGATTGCGCCGCACAGCAGCGGATCCTTGATGCCTGCCTTGCGGGCCTGCGCAAATGTCTGCTGTATCGCCTGCTGGAATTGGCCCTGCAGGTCATCGCCATCCACCGCTGGCAAGGTGATGCGGGCAAAGCATCCCTGGGTGCTCAGACTGCGAAAAGGCGAGGTAAAAAAGAAACCTGAAGTCGGGGATATTGTGGCGGCCTGTGCCAGATCTACACCCTGTTGCAGGTCCTTTTGCGCAGCGCCCTTAACGGCTACGTCCATAGGTACTTCCTCTTGTTTCATTAACAATAACCAATATAATAATGATTATCATTTGTATTGCATCCGCGATAAAGTACCTGCCAGAACTGACCATGTCAATAAACGTAACCTCTTCTGCTAACCCACATTAAGGGGTAAACTTGGTGGTTTATGACCAATGAATGATAATCATTCGGATTAAAAGGATCTCACCGATGTCAATCCCCCTGCGGCTCAGCCTGGCGCTGTTTGGCCTGCTGGCGTTGAGCGTTGCCCAAGCCGAGACTCAAGCCTGGCCGCGCAGTATCGAAACCTCACACGGCGTTATCACCCTTAAACAACCTCCACAGCGCATCGTCTCCACCAGCGTGACGGTCACCGGTACGCTGTTGGCGATCGACGCTCCGGTGATCGCCAGCGGAGCCACCAGCCCAAACAACCGGCTATCGGATCGGCAGGGCTTTTTCCACCAGTGGGGAGAGATTGCGGCCAAACGTGGAGTGAAGCGGTTATATATTGGTGAACCCAACGCCGAGGCAATCGCCGGTGAGGCACCTGACCTGATTGTGATGTCCGCTACCGGGGCCGATTCTGCGGTGCGCCTGTACGATCAGCTGTCGGCCATCGCTCCGGTGCTGGTGGTGAACTACGACGATAAAAGCTGGCAGGAACTGGCCAACATCCTCGGCGTAGCGACCGGCCATGAAGCACAAGCGGAGAAGATCGTCAGCGAGTTTGATCGCCGTGAGAAAACGCTGAAACAGCAGATGACATTGCCACCACAGCCCATAACGGCACTGGTATTTCGCAGCGATGGCAAGAATGCCAACCTGTGGACCGCAGACTCATCCCAAGGGCAACTGCTGCAACAGCTAGGCTTTACCCTGGCCACTTTGCCACCAAAACTCAACGCCAGCACCAGCCAAGGGGCGCGTAAAGATATCGTCCAACTTGGCGGTGAAAACCTGGCAGAAGGCTTGAATGGGCAAACGCTGCTGTTATTCGCCAACGATGAAAGTGATGCACAGCGGCTGATGAGCAACAGTTTCCTGGCTCATCTGCCAGCGGTGGAGAATAAGCGGGTTTACCCATTGGGGAACGACACCTTCCGCCTGGATTATTACAGCGCCAGCAACTTGCTGACGCGTCTGGAAAAGCTGTTTATTTCTCCGTAGCCGCAGCGGCGGGTTGGAGTTTATCGCTCTGCCCGCCCATGCTCACGTTGCGCAGACCACGCATGGCAAACGCCAGCACCACGGCCAGCAGCGCCGCACCAAAACCGAAGCTGGTAGAGCTCATCGCTGGCAGCATAAATGCCCCCATCGCGCCGAGCAGCAAGGCACCAAGCGCATCCCCTACAACGTTCTGCGCGGTCCACAGGCCGTTAATCCGGCCCAGAAACGCGTCCGGCGTCAGGTTCTGTATCAGGCCATATTGCAGCAGCGAGTTCAGCGCGCTGAGGTAGCCAAACACCACCAGGCACAACAGCGCCATACCGTACCAAGGCATCAGGCCAAACAGCCCCACGGCCACGAAAGCCGCTATCGCCGTTATCAACATCATCCAGCCCGGCCGTGCCACCTGAGCCACCCGGCCACTGGTAAATGCGCCAATCGCCGCCCCTAATGGCACCGCCGCATACATGATCCCCAGGCTCTGGGTAGTGACCTGCCACATACCGGAGATGGCCGGATATAACACGCGCACCGCGCTGGCCATGGTCATCAACGCACCAATCAGCGCCACCATGCCAATCACCTTGTTCTGGAACAGGAAGGTGAAGCCGCCGATCAGCGCCCGCAACGGATGTTCACGCGGCTGCGGTGGTGGTGGCAACTGAGGCAATTTTAATAGCGGGATCAAAGTGATCAGCGTCCCCAAGGCCGCCAGCGCATAGTTCCAGCTGATACCTGCCCCAGCGATCACCAACCCGCCGATAGCGGGAGACAGGATCGACCCAAAGCGTACGGTCAGCATGCTGATGGCCCCGGCCTGCACGATATTCTCACGGCCAACGATCGCCGGTGTCGCCGCCAGCAACGCCGTCACGCCTACCGCACCAAAAAATCCGTCCCATACCGCTAGCAGATAAATCGCCGTTAGCGAAGGTGCAGGCAGCGCAGCATTGAGGCACAACCCCAGAAAGCCCACACCGCAGGTTGAGCGCGCAAACAGGATCAACCGACGGCGTTCATAGCGATCGGCCAGCACCCCGCCCATCAGCAAACCGGCAAACATTCCGCCGCCCGCCAGGGTCACCGCAAGCCCAACCAACAGAGTTGACCCAGTCAGCGCCTGGATCTGCACCGGAATGGCGATCGCCATCAGGCCCAATGCCAGGATCGAAATAAAACGGGCGCAGAATACGGCCCGAAAAGCGGGGTTGGTCCTAAGCAGGCTAAAATCGAGCAAAATAGAGGGTTTATTCATTTTGTTATCACCACAACTTATATCCTTGATCTTCCACAAACAACGACACGATATTCGAGAGGCTCAGCGCTAGTGCTGGTCAGGCTGCCATGCTACCATAGATAAATACAATCAATAATGATAATAGATATCATTGATATTCAGTTAATAATGGGCTGTCATGTTCCGGCTTACACCTAATTGCTCTCCTCCGCTTCCTGACCGCAGGGGCACTCTGTTTATGGGGTTATCCCGCTCCTTCTGGCTGCGCCTGTTTGGCCTGCTGTGCGCCTTTGTCGTGCTGTTGCTGGTGATGATGCTCAGCCTGTCGCTGGGGGCTAAATCCATTCCTTTCACTAACGTCGTTGCCGCGCTGAATGGCCAATGCAGCGGCGCAGACTGCGTCATCATTACCGAAGCACGCCTGCCACGCACGCTGATCGGCGTGTTGGCTGGCATCGCACTTGGGCTGGCTGGCGCGCTGATGCAAACCCTCACCCGCAACCCGCTGGCAGACCCTGGTATCTTGGGGGTTAACTCCGGAGCCGGTTTCGCCGTGGTGTTGGGCATTACCTTCTTTGGTGCGACCGACGTCAGCCAATATCTGTGGTTCGCCTTTGCCGGTGCGCTGTTTGCCTCGCTGTTGGTGGCGCTGGTAGGCGCAATGGGCGGCAGCCGCGTTAATCCTGTACGCCTGACGCTAGCCGGGGTGGCGCTGGCCGCCGTGTTGGAAGGGATGACCACCGGCATCGCTCTGCTCAATCCTTTGGTGTTCGATCAGCTGCGTTTTTGGCAAGCTGGCACACTGGACATTCAGAATATGGCGGTAGTGCGCAGCGTCGCATTGCCAATCCTGCTGGGCACGTTGATCACTCTGTGGCTTAGCAAGGCGTTGAACAGCTTAAGTATGGGGAGTGAGCTTGCAGCGGCGCTCGGCACCGGAATTATTCGCACCCAACTGCTTGGCCTGTTAGCTATTACGCTGCTGTGTGGCGGAGCTACCGCCGCCGTTGGTCCTATCGCCTTTGTCGGGCTGATGATGCCCCACATTGCCCGGCGGCTGGCAGGGTCAGAACTCAACTGGATGCTGCCCTGGACGCTGGTTTTAACGCCGATCCTGCTACTGAGCGCTGATTTACTGGGCCGCTTTCTGGTCGCGGGGGAACTGCGGGTCTCCATCGTACTTTCCCTGATCGGCGCGCCGATGTTGATTATGTTGGTGCGCCAGCGCCGTATGTTCCGGCGGGGAGGATAAGATGAGCCTGTTGGTTTCCCGCCAGATCCTCGCCAAAAAACCGTTTCGGCTGGCGCGTCCTTTGGCAACTGCCCTGCTGTTGTTATTCGCCTGCCTTGCGCTGGCGGTTTATGCCCTCGGTTCTGGTACCTTGCAACTCAGCGCGGCGCAGGTGATCGACGCGCTACGTGGCGAAGGCCCGGCCAATCTTGCGGTGATCGTCACCCAGTGGCGTTTGCCACGTGTGGCCATGGCTTTACTGTTGGGGGCAGCGCTCGGCCTCAGCGGTGCGATTTTCCAGTCACTATTGCGTAACCCGCTCGGCAGCCCTGACGTGATTGGTTTCAATACGGGAGCCTATAGCGGCGTGCTGGTCGCCATCGTGCTGTTTAACAGCAGCGTTATCGGCATTACCTCTGGGGCGTTGGCCGGTGGCCTGCTTACCGCCGGGGTGGTTTATCTGTTGGCCTGGAGCAACGGGGTAGAAACCTTCCGCCTGATTATTGTCGGGATTGCCGTTCGCGCCCTGCTGCTGGCCGCCAATACCTGGATGATCATCAGCGCCTCGTTGGAAGCGTCTATGACCGCCGGGCTATGGTATGCCGGATCCCTCAACGGCATCACCTGGGCGAAAAGCCTGCCGGTGCTGGCGGTACTGCTGCTGGCGTTACTGGTATTGATGACGTTGACAAGACGTATGCGGCTGCTGGAAATGGGAGATGACACCGCCTGCGCGCTCGGCGTTGGGGTTGAACGCTCCCGGCTGATGCTATTGCTGGTCGGGGTGATACTAACCGCTGCCGCCACCGCCGTGGCCGGGCCGATTTCCTTTATTGCTCTGGTCGCCCCGCAAATTGCCCGCCGCCTGTGCGCCAACCAGCATGTCTTGCTGCTCACCGCGCTGACCGGTGCCCTATTATTGCTGGCGGCCGATGTGGCAGCGCAGCGCCTGTTTATGCCTTATCAGTTGCCGGTCGGCGTGTTGACCGTCAGCATCGGTGGCATCTATCTGATTTGGTTACTAATCCGTGAGTCACGAAAAAAATGAATGCTGAAACCCCGTTAACCGCACCATTGCGTGCCGAAAACCTGACGCTGAGCTACGACAAGAAAATCGTCGCACGCGATCTTTCAGTGTCTATTCCTCACGGCGAACTGACGGTCATTATCGGGCCAAATGCCTGCGGTAAATCCACGCTGCTGCGCACCCTCAGCCGCCTGATGCAACCCCAGGCGGGCTCAGTATGGCTAAATGGCCGACAAATCCGCGAATATCCCACCAAAGAAGTCGCACGCCAACTGGGCCTGTTACCGCAAAGCTCAATTGCCCCAGGCGATATCACGGTGTTCGATCTGGTTGCCCGTGGCCGCTACCCTCATCAGAGCCTGTTCAGCCGCTGGCGCGAAGAAGACCAACAGGCAGTGGAGCAGGCCATGCGCTCAACCGGCGTGGCGCAGTTGGCCGATCAACCCGTCGATACCCTTTCCGGTGGCCAACGCCAGCGGGTGTGGATCGCCATGGTGTTGGCCCAGCAAACGCCGCTGCTGCTGCTGGATGAACCGACCACCTGGCTGGACATCACTCACCAAATCGATCTGCTGGAACTGCTGCGCCAGTTGAACCGGGTGAATCATTACACGCTGGTAGTGGTGCTGCACGACCTCAACCATGCCTGCCGCTATGCCACCCATCTGATCGCCATGCGCGACGGCAAAGTGGTGGCCGAGGGGGCACCAAAAGACATTGTAACGCCAGAGTTGATCGAGGAAGTTTACGGGTTGAAGTGCGTGATCATCGACGATCCGGTTTCGCATACGCCGCTGGTGGTGCCATTGGGGAAATAGCGGCCAGCAAACTCACAATGAAAAATCAGGCCACCGGCTGATAGCCGATGGCTCTACTGAGACTTCATCACCGTGAGCTGTTACTAACTATGGCCGTGCAAGGTTGAAAAACCGTTACTCAGGTAGCCACAGCCGTGCTCCATTTACTTGGCAAGTGCGACATCCAATACCGTTACGTTATAGACCATGGTCGATCCCGGCAGGATATCAGGGGGCAGACCTTTATCGCCGTAAGCCAAGCTTGGCGGGACGACCATCGTGATACTGCCGTGATTTTGCAGCTTCGAGATCGCCGTTCTGAATATCGGTGGATAGCTGCTCAGTAACTGGGTGACCGAGGTGCCTGCCGCCTGCATATCCTTGACGACTTTACCGTTAATCAGGCTCTCTTTTACCGCCACGCTGACCATGTTGTTCGCGCCAATAGTTCCTTTACCGACCTTATCGATCCGGTAAAAGTAACCTAAAGCTTCTTTCTTCACCTGTTTTTGTTTGGCGAACTGCTCAATGTAAGCTGCCCCTGCCTTTTCGGTGTCCAACTTTTGCTGCTGTGCATTACGTTGCACCAACTTTTCGCTGGCATCCAAGGCCTTGTCGATCTGCTCCGGTTGCAGCTTGAGCTTGCCCGCGAAGGTATCTTGCACCCCCGCCAGCGCCAGACGGCTATCCACTTCAACTCCCTGAGCCGCTCGCTGTTTGAGCAAGGCCAACATATCTTCTGCCAGGGAACTGCCGATGGCATAATCACGGATCTCACGCTCTGACTTCGGCTCGATGATTTCTCGTGGCTGCGTAGCCAGCTGTTGCTGCAGCCGGCTGTTTTCCGCCTGTTGCTGTTCGTTGGCAACTTTCAGCATCGTCAGTTGGTTGTGCAGGCTTTCATCCAGCGCAAGCTGCAAGATGGGTTTAGCTTCAGTCTTCGCCGTTAACTCGGCCAACGCCTTTTTCGCTTGCTCGGCCTGTTGACGGCTGTCGTTCAACTCTGCCTGCAACGCCTTGTTTTCCTCGCTATTATCGGTGTGTGCTTTGGCCAGGGCAGCCAACTGTTTCTGCAACGCCGAACTCTGTTGGCGGCTTTGGTCCAGCGCCTGCTGTAGCCTACCGTTTTCGTTGGAGTTCTCACCTTTAGCCGTCGCCGCAGCCACCATATCCTGCTGCATCTGCTCCGTCGCCTGCAAATTCTCCTGCAGGGTCTTTTTCAACTGGCTAATCTCGGCGCGAGCATCCGCATCCTGCTGTGCTGCCTGACGCAGCTGCTGCAGCTCTTGGTCCCGTTGGGCAAGGGCAGCATTTAGCTGTTTGATTTGTGCTTGCAGTGGCGCTGACTCGCGGGTCTTGGTATTGGTGGAAGGTTTACTCACTTTCCTTTCTGCGGGAGGGCTGATCTCATTGAGTTGAGAAGGGCTCAACAGCAACAACGCCGGAGCCTCGCTCTCTTGGCTGGTGATCGCTTCCAAGGCATTGATGGTGCTGGCCCTGTCATCCTTGAGTTGCTCTGCACCCAATGCGCAGCCCACCGGCAACGTCAGGCTCAAGGCCAAACCATACTTTAACCCCAACTTCATTTCACGCTCTCCATTTTGCGGATCAGTCCGTTAAGCAAGTCCTGCCCGATCTGTGTGCACAACTGATTGGTTTTATATTTATACAGTGCGTCTACCGTATTTTTGGTCAATGCGTTCACATCACCGCGTACCCCGCTGTAAAACGAGGCGTTGGCTAGCAGACTGTCAAAATCAGCCTTCCTGACGGCATAGGTCCGAGGACTAACGGTTTGCAACGCGGCAAGATCGCTCTGACACCTGCTTATAGGCGTCGGTTCTTGCGGGGATGGCGGGGTTTCAACGACAACAGGCGTAGGCTCCGCAGTCGGTGTGACAGACGAGGTGACCGGGCGTTCATTCGCGCAGCCAGCCATCAGCAGGACATTGCTGATGATCAGACAGGCAAGCAGTGGCTGCCGGTATCCACGGGTTTTCTGTAGCTGTTTCAAATTTTATTCCTTCCTGACTGGATAATGTCCGTCACCGCTGCCCGTGCGCACGCGGATCGCCTCCATTGACGGGCAATATTGCTATTGCCCGGTTGGGATGATAAGACAGGTCATACTTGGTGGCAACAGCAACAGGGCAAGTGCCGCGTTAGATCTCCTGCCACTTATCGCAGACACCCCACCAGGAAATGTTTTTTCAACGAGGACGGCTCACCGTCGTTTTTAACCTGCAGTTTGCACCACGCTTACAGTTACAGTGCCCGCAACACCCGGTTCAACAAGGGACCTAGCACCTTGAACGAAGCCGGTGAAACGATATCCACATGCGCACAATCCAGCTCAAACACCTGCAACGCATCGACATATTCCGCCCAAGTCTGCTGCACATCCATGCCTGGTTGCAAGGTGCGCTTGGCCACAAACAACGTCGCTTGCCCCTGGAAATGCGCCGTATGGGTGTGTGACAACAGCCTGACCGAATCCGCATAGTTGGCTTCGATATTGTCAAACATCGCGACCCGCGCCTCTCCCAACGCAGGATCGAGCGTATCTTCTGATACCGCCAGGAACTGCTCGCGCTCGCGCTGTACCTCTTTGAGCACGTTGTCGTCCAGCATCACGTCCCAGTTCTGGGTTTCTGGCGGATAGGTATCCAGCAAGCCAAGGAAAGCCACCTCCTCCCCACGCGCCTGCAAACGCGCTGCGATACCTTGAGCCAACGTTCCCCCCAAGGAGTAACCGATAAAGTGATACGGGCCGTGTGGCTGTACCTGTAATACCGTGGCCAGATGCGCATCGCAGACCTGATCCATATCCTCACCCAGCGCCAATGGGCCATCCGGGCGTGGAGACTGAATGCCTACCAGCGACCAATGCTGATCGATATAACGCGGTAGCACGCTGAACTGCCAGGAGAAACCGGAAGCCGGGTGCAGGCAGAACAGCGTTGGGCCTTGGGTAACGCGCAGCGGTAGCACGCTGTCAAAACCGCATTGATCGGCCTCTTCCTGCGTACGTTCTTCCGCCAATAGCTGAGCCAGTTGCTCTACTTTCGAAGCGACCATCACCTGGCCAACCGACACCGCTTTACCCAGATCGCGCCGCAACTCGGCGGCCAGGCGCATCGCCAGCAATGAATGCCCGCCCAAGGCAAAGAAATCATCATCCGCAAATACCTGCTCGCGCTGAAGCAAACGAGCGAAAACGGCAGCAATCTCGCTTTCCAACCCGGGTTCCGGCTCGCGCCCGGCCTTTCCAGCCCCGGTTTGCGGCTGTGGTAAGGCTTTGCGATCGAGCTTGCCGTTGGCACTAAGCGGCAACTCGGCCATTTCGACCAGGGCGATCGGCATCATATGCGGCGGCAAGCGATCGGCTAGCGCGGCACGTAGGGCTTCGCTATCCAGATGCACGCCGGGCTGAGGGACCAGGTAGCCTACCAGTTGCCGGGCATCGCCTCCCATCGCATCAACGACCGTGCCCTCCAATACCAAGGCATGAGCCACCGCCTGACTCACGCCCGGCAATGACAGCATGGCGTGGTCGATCTCACTGAGTTCAATCCGCTGGCCGCGAATTTTCAGTTGGTCGTCGCTGCGGCCCAGATATTCCACCGCACCGTCTGGCAGCCAGCGGGCGACGTCACCAGTGCGATACATCCGGCCACCGTTGCCCTGCGGATCGGCGACGAAGCGGCTGGCGGTCAGATCCGGCCTGGCCAGATAACCATGAGCCAGTTGCACGCCGGTCAGATATAGATCGCCAGCTACACCCGGTGGCACTGGGCGTAAGCGAGCGTCGAGAATACGTAAACCGGTATTCCACACCGGCAGCCCGATAGGGACATTAGCACCGGTGACAGCAGCAAGGGCGTCACCATAGGCCGGATGCCAGGTCACATCCACCGCCGCCTCGGTAGGGCCGTAGAGGTTATGCAACGGCACCTGAGTGCGGCTCTGCCACAGGCGGCACAGTTCTGCAGGTAACGCTTCTCCGCTGCAGAACACCTGACGCAGTGGCTGGCAATGGGCGATGGCGGTTGTGCTGTCCAAGGCACCAACGAATGCCGCCAGCATCGAAGGAACAAAGTGCAGGGTAGTGACTTTATGCCGATCGATTAGCGTTTGCAGTTGCTGAGGGTCGCGGTGCGCCTCCGGCGGAGCCATCACTAGCTGCGCGCCCACCATCAATGGCCAGAAGAATTCCCACACCGAGACGTCAAAGCTGCACGGCGTTTTTTGCAGCACCACATCATCTGCTGCCAGCGGGTACTGGTGCTGCATCCACAGTAAACGGTTAACGATGGCCTGATGCCCAACCAGCACGCCCTTTGGCCGCCCGGTTGAGCCGGATGTAAAGATGATATAAGCCGAATGATGCGGCGTCGGGCCTTGGATCACGCTCGGTGCAGCAGCGTTGGCTACCAGTGGCGCATCGTATAACAGCACTTCCCCCTGCCCCACAAAACGCGCCTGTTGGGAAGCATCGGTGATAATCAGGCGTGGGGCCGCGTCTTCCAGCATCATGCTGAGGCGCTCATCTGGATAGCCGGTATCCAGTGGTAAATAGGCCGCTCCCGCCTCCACTATCGCCATTAACGCCAGCGACAGGAAGACCGAACGCGGCAATGCCACCGCCACGATGTCGCCCGGCTGCACACCCTGAGCCACCAAACGCTGGGCCAAGGCGATCACCTGTTCGCGAGTTTCGCGGTAGTTGAACCGGTGGTGCTCATCTGCCAGCGCCGGGGCATTCGGGGTCTTTTTCGCCTGCTCGGCCAGCAGACCGCTGAGGGTCTGGGCTGCCACCGGATAAGCGGTGTCGTTCACCTTGGCCAGCAGCGCATGATCTTTTTCACTCAGCAAATCGGCTTCGCTCACCGGCAATGTCGGTTGGGCCGCAAACTGCCGCAGCAGCAGCGGCAAGCGCTGTAAGTGCTCCGTCAATTCGGCCAACTGATAACGCTCGGCATTGGCTAATAGCTCAATCTTCAGCGTGCCCGCCTCATCGATAAACAAGGCGATTTCCAGATCTCGCACCGGGCCAGAGGCCAGGTCGTGGGTGATCCCTTTGATACCGGCAAAATCGAGCTGGTAGTCGAACATCTTGAAGTTGAAGACGGTGCCATACAGCGGCTGGCTGTCGCCAATACGCCCCAGATCGCGCTGTACCTGTTCAGCATCATAGCGCTGATGGCGGCGGGCAAACTTCAGTTCACGGCTGATTTGTGCGGCGATATCGGCCAGCGTTGCCTGCGGCGCGACGTGCATCTCCACCGGCAATACGTTAATCACCGGCCCGGTGGCACAAAGCGCAGCCGAGCCCATGCGGCGCATAAAAATAAACCCGGCGCTGTAGCGGGTTTGACCTGTCAGACGAGCCACCCACACGGCCACCAGCGCCATCGCCATATCGGCTGCGCTGAGCTGCTGTTGCTGGCCCAGACTGACCAGTGGCGCAAGATCCTGCGCGGCACAGCGCTGTGCCAAACGGTGAATACGCGTCGAAGGTGCCTGCCCGGCCAACGGTTGCGGGCATAGGGTAGCTGGCGGGGGCAACTGCCGTGCCTTGTTCAACCAAAAATCGGCATCGCGCTGATAACCTGGGGATTGCTGGTATTGCTGATATTCCGCCACCACATCGCTAAAAGGCGTGAACGGCGTCGGCTCCGGCTGCTCGTGCTGATATAGGCGGGTATAAATATTGGCGATACGGCGAGCGATGGCGGTAAAGCTGAAGCCATCGACCACCAGATGATGGTAACGCTGATACCAGAACCAGCGATCGTCGGCCAGACGCATCAGGATATGGCGATACAGCGGTTTGCCGCTGCTCACCCGTAATTCGGCACCAAGGTCGATCTGCATCAGCGCGTGGGCCGCCGCCTCTGCATCCGCCGAGTCGCTTAAATCAACCCATTCCGGCGCAGCCAACGGCATCGTGGCGTCGTAATACTGCATCGGCACACCGTCACGCTCAACGAAACGCAGCCTTAAGGTGTCCACTTCGGCCAGTCCCAGTGAGATCGCCTGTAACAGGTGCTCTTTATCCAGCGGGCCGTTCAGTTCGATATAATGGGCGACCGCATAGGCATTGCCGTACGGTGAAATTTGATCGGCAACCCAAATACCGGGCTGCGCCGCCACCAATGGCAACTCAACGGTAACCTGTTGCCCGGTGGGTAAAATAGAGGTTTCTGACACGACGTTCGCTCCTGTTGTCGGTTCTTGCTGCGTCTCCATCACGCCTTACGCAGTGATGCGGGCCGCATATCCTGCCAATTCTGTTCTAGCCAGTTGACGCAGTGCTCCCGGGAAGCCGGGCCAAAAACGCTGACCCAACCGGCCGGTATGGCGCTGAAATCCGGCCACAGGCTGTAAAGCAGTTCTTCATTACGCAGGACGTAGCAAATTTGCTGCTCGTCATCGAACGGGTTTAAGGTTTCCATTACTTGCTCCTTAAGCATGAAGAGGGTTGGCGGACGGCTTCCATTCGGCACGGCGGTTGACCAGCTCCGACCAATGCGCTTGCAGACCATCGAGTAAACCGCCGCGCCAGCACAACGCATCGTGCCCGCCCTCCACCAGCCGATACTGCACCTGATGCCCGGTTTCACTTAACAGGGCCGCCATACGGTCATTCACCCGGTGGACCAGCTTTTCATGCGCCCCGGCCTCTAAAAATACCTTCAGCTTGCCGCGCGCACCCAACTGCCCGTCTTCTACCTGGCGGATCAACCAGCAGGCATCCTCGGGCACGGTGGGCAGTTGCAACATATCGCGGCGTGGCCACCAGAACGAGCCCGATTGGCTGATGGTGGCACCAAAATATTCCGGCCAGCGCAGGCCAGCATAGAGCGAACCCAAGCCACCAAAGCTTTGCCCTGCAACTACGGTGTTGGCAGCCTCACGGCTGTGCGGAGCCCAGTCGGCCAATTGCGGTAATAACTCTTCCTGTAGGGCCAACCAAAACTCATCGTTGCAGGTCAGTTCCCGTGCGCGGTGTTGCTGGTCAATCACGTCGATCAGCAGATAGACCGCCTCCGGCAGTTGGCCAGTACGCGTCAGTTGCATCAGCGGATCCCAGACCGGCATCTGATTGGCCCAGAATTGGCCGTCCAGCAAAATAGCCAATGGCCGCGCCGCCGGGTTACTTTCACCGGTGGAGTAGATCCAGACGTGGCGGGAGGTTCCCAATCGCTGGCTATGCCAGGTATGCCGTTGCAGTTTGGCAGGCGGTGCTGGCGTACAGCGGCCGCTGGTCACGGCATAGTTGTCAAAGTCCCGCCAGGCCGGTTGTTGGGGAGCCTGTGGCATATGCAAGCCGGAAAGCGTGTGCCCCCCGACTCCAGGCCAGGCGCGGTAAGGATTAAGCAGATCGTGAGTTGCGTGGGCAAACACCTGGTGCCACCAGTGGCGAATAGAAAGCATGTTGGCGTGAGAATTGTCCCCCTGCGGTTCGAAGGGACGATCCTCCATGCAGGGGATAAAGCAGTAGCTGCCGCGCCAGTCGCCTTGCAGCTCGGTTTGCCAATACCAGACGTCCGAACCTGCAAGCCGTTGCAGGCTCTGCGGGGGCGACGCTTGGTGATGATCGGTGAGGCAGTTGATATGGATCCAGACTCGTTGATAAGCCGAGGTCAGTTCGCCACCCTGAGGGTCGCGCCACAAGAACGTCACCTTCCATCGCCCATTATCCTGCGGTTCCACCAAGGGGGTACCACGCCGGGCGATATCCAGCCACCAACCGTGGCTCCCTGCATGCTTGCTCGCCAATAACGTACTGCTTGCTGGTTGTTGTTCAGTTTTCAAAACGCCCACTCATTGTGTTGTTGGCAAGGCACGCCGTGCGACTCACCGGTTCCCAAATGCCAAACGGCACAAGGAATACTATTGATAATTATTTGCATTTGCAATAGTGTATACAGGCTCGAAATAGAGCGGGCATTCTTCAACAGGGATGGATGCCGAATTATTGAGCGGGATCTTGCTGCCAGTCAGCCTGGCCTCTGGGTTTCGTTACTATTTTCGACTACACAATAAAACTACAACAAACCGTTCCGTTACCGGTTGTCACACAGCGCCGCATCAGGAAGGGTTGTTAGGTAGGAACCTCAAAATGAATCGGAAGTTATCTCGTTATTCTTTAGCCACACTCATCGGGTTAGGATTGGGCACATCTGCATTTTCCGTTACGGTCAATGCCGAGCAAACGGCCACTACCTCAGACAGCGCCGCGCTGGCTGAGAAAAGCAAAAAAGAATCCGCCTCTGAAGATGTCATCGTCGTCACCGCCGCCAAACAAAACCTTCAAGCTCCCGGCGTTTCCACCATCACTGCCGAAGAAATCCAAAGACGCCCTCCCGCCCGTGATATCAATGAGCTGATCCGTACCATGCCAGGGGTCAACCTGACCGGTAACTCTACCAGCGGCCAGCGGGGCAACAACCGCCAACTCGATATTCGTGGCATGGGGCCAGAAAATACCCTGATCCTGATCGACGGCAAACCGGCCAGCAGCCGTAACTCGGTGCGCCAAGGCTGGCGCGGCGAGCGTGATACCCGTGGCGATACTGCCTGGGTACCGCCGGAGATGATCGAGCGTATCGAGGTGCTGCGTGGCCCAGCGGCTGCCCGCTATGGTAACGGCGCGGCAGGTGGCGTGGTCAACATCATCACCAAAAAAGCTGGCCAGGACCTGCACGGTACACTGAACGGTTATTTCAACGTACCGCAACATAAGGAAGAAGGCGCCACCAAGCGTACTGATTTCAGCCTTTCCGGTCCGTTAAGCGATCAGTTGAGCTTCCGTCTGTTCGGTGGCTACAGCAAAACGCAGGCCGACGCCTGGGATATCAACCAGGGGCATCAGTCCGAGCGTACCGGCACCTATGCCAATACTTTACCTGCCGGTCGCGAAGGGGTGATCGACAAAAATATCGATGCCTTGCTGAGCTGGGAATTCGCCCACCTGCAGACCTTGGATTTCCAATATGCCTATGGCCGCCAGGGTAACCTGTACGCCGGGGATACCCAGAACACCAACACCAATGCGCTGGTGCAGAGCAACTACGGTAAAGAAACCAACCGTATGTATCGTGAAACCTATGCGGTCAATTATCGTGGCGCATGGGATAGTGGCGTTAGCACCAACAACTACGTCCAGTTTGAGCGCACGCGCAATACTCGTTTAGCCGAAGGGTTGGCCGGGGGCCTGGAAGGGATCTTCGCCAACGACAGTTACAACACCACCCGTCTGGACGATTTCCTGGCCCACAGTGAAATCAGCATTCCGTTCGATATGTGGGTGCCACAAACCGCCACGCTGGGTACCGAGTGGAACCAACAGAAGATGAAAGATCCTTCTTCGACCACCCAATCGCTAACCGGCACTAATACCGGGGGAGCGATCCCAGGTACCGATAGTAGCAACCGCAGCCCGTATTCCTCCGCGGATATCTTCTCGCTATTTGCCGAAGATAATATCGAGCTGACCGATACCACAATGCTGACTCCAGGCCTACGTTACGATCATCACTCCATGGCCGGTAACAACTGGAGCCCGTCGCTTAACCTGTCACAGGAATTGGGCGATCTGTTTACCCTGAAAATGGGTATCGCTCGCGCCTACAAAGCACCTAACCTGTTCCAGAGCAACGGCGATTACATTCTCTACAGCAAAGGCCAGGGCTGTGCCGCCAGCGCAACGGGAACCGGCTGCTATCTGATGGGTAATGACGATCTTAAGGCCGAGAACAGCATCAACAAAGAGATCGGGCTGGAATTCCACCATGAAGGCTGGCTGGCAGGTATCACCTACTTCCGTAACGATTACCGCAACAAGATCGAAGCGGGCTATTCGCCAACGGCCTCTAACACCAGTAAAACCGATATCTATCGCTGGGAGAACGTGCCGAAAGCGGTGATCCAGGGTCTGGAAGGTACGTTGAACGTGCCGGTGAGCGAAACGGTAGCCTGGAATAATAACGCCACCTATATGATTGAGAACGAGAATAAAACCACCGGTGATTACCTGTCGATTATTCCCAAGTTCACCATCAACTCTACCCTGAGCTGGCAGGCCACGCAGGATCTGTCTTTGCAGACCACCGCGACCTGGTATGGCCGTCAAAAGCCGAAGAAATACAACTACCGTGGGGAGCCAACCACCGGGCCGGAAACTCGTGAGGTCAGCCCTTACGCAATCTTTGGCCTGAGCGGCACCTATGCGTTGACTAAAAATATCAGCGTAACAACGGGGATCGAGAACCTGTTCGACAAACGCCAGTTCCGTTCCGGTAACTCGCAAAACGTGGGTAACCCAGTCACCGGGGCCGTCAATATCTATGGAGCCGGGGCGGCAACCTATAACGAACCGGGCCGGACTTACTTTATGAGCTTGAATACCCAGTTCTAAATGTATGCTACCGAGCCAATCTCAGCGCGGCGCTTATGCCGCGCTTTTTTTTGCCGTTTTCCACACTCATCCCGATCCCGCTGCTGCCCATTTCGGGTTAGAGTAACGGTGACAAAGGAGAAATGATGGATCCACAGCAACAAATTATTGATTGGTTACGCCAAGACAGCGAACGGATGCAGATATTAGCCACCGCCCGGCGGCTCGGGCTGAACGATTGGTGCCTTGGCGCAGGCTTTGTGCGTAATCTGGTGTGGGACCGGCTGCATGGTTTTACAACCAGCACGCCGCTCAACGATATCGATGTGATCCATTTCGATGCGCGCCATAGCGATGCCGAGCGCGACCAGATGCTGGAATCGCGCCTGCTGGAATGGTCGGCACACCCTTGGTCGGTAAAGAATCAGGCGCGTATGCACCTGCGTAGTCATCGCGCGCCCTATCTCGACAGCGAAGACGCCATCAGTTACTGGACGGAGATCGAAACCGCCGTGGGTGCCAGATTGCAGGCCGATGGCAGCATCCAACTCGTCGCGCCTTTTGGCCTACAGGCGCTGTTCAACCGCAGCATCACCTTCAACCCCAAGAGCAATAACCTGGCCGCTTTCGAACAACGCGTGGTGGAGAAGCAGTGGCTCGAACTCTGGCCGCAGCTAAAGCTGGCGCCAAGGTAAAGTTTTGCCGCGATTTGCCGATACCTCTGACAAGCTACCTGGGAGGATCGCATGTCGACCAACATTACCATGATGGTGCCCATCAAGAACCCGATTGCCGGAGTCCGTGAGGTGTTTACCGCCACGGGTAAAGGCGGGGCTGCACTGATGTCGGCACCGGTTAACAATGCCCCTGAAGGGGAGAAATCCAAGAAAACCGATAATGATGCGCCAGTGGCCCCAAAAGATAGCAGCGCGGCGTCACGTATTGCAGCGCTGTATAAGCAGATCCAGAACCTGCAGCAAAAGCTGATCGAACTGAAAGACTCGGGTGGCGACACTCAAGAGATCGAACAACAAAAACAGCTGATCATGAGCCAGATCGAAATGCTCCAGGCTGAGATCGCGCGCATTCAGAAACAAGAAATGGAAAAACAGCAGCAAGAGCAGATGGCCAAGGCCATGAGCGGTGATGGCGTGAACCGCCCAGCCGCCGCCAACGCCGTGGACGTTTATATCTGAGATGAAGGGCGCAACAGGGCGTTACGCCCATCGACTCAGCTTTTCTTCAGGGGTTTGATCAGGTGATCCAGCCCTTCAATTTTAATCGCCAACGTCATTTCCATCAGCATTCCCAACCTGCCTTTGGGGAATTCGCCCTTACGGGCGAACCATAGCAGATACTCTTCCGGCAGGTCGATCAGCACCCTGCCCTGGTATTTGCCAAAGGGCATCACGGTGTTGGCGATTTCAATCAGGTTCTCTTTTTCCATCAGGCCCCCAGCAGGCGGATCATCTCCGCCTCGTTGATCACCTCGATCCCCAGTTCCTGTGCCTTGACCAGCTTGGAGCCGGCAGCCTCACCGGCAATCACCAGATCGGTTTTCTTGGATACGCTGCCGCTGACCTTGGCCCCCAGCGCCGTCAGCCGATCTTTGGCTTCATCGCGGGAGAGCTGGCTGAGAGATCCGGTCAGCACCACGGTTTTACCGGCAAATGGGCTGTCGATCTCTTCGGCAACTACCACCACCGGCGCAGGCCAGTTAATGCCGATTTCCGGGCTGGTCAGCTCTGCTATCACCTGCTGGTTATGTGCTTCAGCAAAGAAGTTCACCACGTGACTGGCCACCACCTCGCCCACGTCCGGCACCTGTTTTAACGCGTCCAGATCGGCCTCTCGCAGCTTCTCCAACGAGCCAAAATGCGCCGCCAGACCGGCAGCTGTAGCCTCTCCTACCTCACGAATACCCAACGCATACAGGAATCGGGCAAAGGTAGTCTGTTTGGCGTTGGTCAAGGCATTGACCAGATTCTGTGCCGATTTGGGCCCCATGCGATCCAGCCCGGTGAGAATACCGGCGGAAAGACGGAACAGATCGGCTGGCGTTTTGACATATTCTTTATCGACCAGCTGTTCGATAATTTTATCGCCCATGCCGTCAACGTCCATCGCCCGGCGGGAAACGAAGTGCTTCAGCGCCTCTTTACGCTGGGCACCGCAGATCAGCCCGCCGGTACAACGCGCAATGGCTTCGCCTTCCACCCGTTCCACATCGGAACCGCACACCGGGCAATGCAGTGGGAATACCACTTCACGCGCGTCCTGCGGGCGGCGATCTTCGATCACCCCGACCACTTTCGGGATCACATCCCCGGCACGGCGTACGATCACCGTGTCGCCGATGCGCAGGCCAAGGCGTTCGATTTCATCAGCATTATGCAGCGTGGCGTTACTGACTATCACCCCGGCGACCAAAACTGGCTCAAGGCGCGCGACCGGCGTAATCGCACCGGTACGCCCGACCTGGAACTCCACTTCCCGCACCACGGTGATCTGCTCTTGTGCCGGGAATTTGAACGCCGTAGCCCAACGCGGTGCGCGAGCAACAAAGCCCAGAGATTCTTGCAGATCGATATCGTCGATCTTCACCACCACGCCGTCGATATCAAAGCCAAGGTTGATGCGGTCCTGCTCTACCTGACGATAAAACGCCAGCACCTCATCGCTACCGGTGCAAAGCTTGACGCGATCGCTCACCGGCAAGCCCCAGGCTTTGAACTGCATCAGGCGTTGCCAATGGCTGCGCGGCAATTCGCCCCCTTCCAGCAGGCCAACGCCATAGCAGAAGAAGGTCAGCGGACGCTTGGCCGTGATACGCGGATCAAGCTGACGCAGGGAGCCCGCTGCGGCGTTACGCGGGTTGGCGAAGATTTTGCCGTCTTTGCGGCGCGCCTCTTCGTTCATCTGCTCAAAGCCGGCATGTGGCATAAAGACTTCACCACGCACTTCCACCCGGCGCGGGATATTGTCGCCGGTCAGGCGCAGCGGGATGGCGCGGATAGTGCGCACATTAGAGGTGATATTTTCCCCGGTGGTACCGTCACCACGCGTGGAGGCACGCACCAGCTCGCCATCTTCATACAACAGGCTGACGGCCAACCCGTCCAGCTTCAGCTCACAGCAGAAGGTCAGCGGCTCGTTGCTTTTCAGGCGATCCTGCACGCGCTTGTAAAACGCCAGATAGCTCTCTTCATCAAAGACGTTGTCCAACGACAGCATCGGCACTTCATGACGCACCTGATCAAACGCCGCCAAGGGGGCGGCCCCGACGCGCTGCGTCGGCGAATCGGCGGTGATCAGCTCAGGATGGGCCTCTTCCAGCTCACGCAGCTCACGCATCAGGCGATCGTATTCCACATCCGGGATCTCCGGCGCATCGAGTACGTGATACTGATATTCGTGATGGCGCAATGAGGTGCGTAGTTGATTGATTGTTTCGTTAATCGATGCCATGGCTCACCATCAAAGATAAAAAACCCCCGGCTGGCGGGGGTTCTGGATTACGGATTATGCAGTGCACAGGCAACCGGTCAGGCGTTGTTTTCCAACACTTCGCGGATGCGTGCTTTATAGGTTTCCAGCTTTTGCGGGGTCATCATGCGGCGCTCGTCGTCAAGCACCACGCCGCCCACATCGTCGGCAATACGTTGTGCCGATTGCAGCATCAGCTTGAAGTTCTGATTGGCGTCGCCGTAAGACGGCACCATCATAAACATCGATACGCCCGGCGTGGAGAAATCGGACATCATTTCCGGATCGAATGAGCCAGGCTTGACCATATTGGCCAGGCTGAACAGCACGGGGCCACTGCCTGCCGGGCTGATATGGCGATGGAAGATCCCCATTTCACCAAATTGGAAGCCCGCCTGCAGTACGCTCTGCAGCAACACCTCCCCCCCGATCACACCGCCTTGATGAGCTGCAACGTGCAGCACCAATACGGTCTCCTGCAGTTTTGCCGGTTTCAACGGTTCCGGCGCTGGCTGCGGTTCACGCACAGGCTCTGCATGCTGGAAGGCTGGCTCTGGTGCAGGAGCGGTAGCCGGAGGCATATCGTCAACGCGCGGCTCACGACGCACAACAGGTTGCTGCGGCTCTTCGTCCTCGTCCTGGGCATAGTTATCCAGCAGGATGTCATCGTAATCCGGCCGCTGGGAGAGCGGCGCGGGCTGGGCTGGCCGAGGCGCAGGTTGAGCTGCTGGAGCTGGCCTTGGTGCAATCACCGGCTCTTCGCGTGCGACATCGATATGGCCCATTGATGGCTCATCCTCAACTTCTGCGCGAGTGGCACGGATACGTACCTCTCCCACGCTTTCGGCAGGATCATCAAGTGGAGTAGGTTCACGCTCATTTTTCGAGCGTTTGGCTGGGCGATCGCGAAAAAGGGACGAGCGTTCCTTACGGCTGGTCCAAAGACCATGTAATAACAACGCTATTATGGCGATCGCGCCAACAACGATTAATATCAGACGCAAATCCTGCATCATTGCTATCTCTGTTGTTCCAAGACATTGCCACCGCGGCAAACATTCACTCTTTAACTCTATTTGCCCACAGGCACAAGTGCAAGTCCGTGCTGAACTTTATGCCAATAAAGATGATTATTCGGCATTTTTTTGCTGTTTTTTCAGCCAATGTGGCTCTAGCCAGTGGAAAATCAACCCTATATGATAGCTTGGCCTGTTTAGCCAAAGAGAAAATCTTAAGATATGTCCTATGTGCCTCCCCCTGTCGGATCCACCAACGGCTTCCATTATTTTGCCCAAGGATGGCGCCTGATTTCGCGCCCGGGTATTAAACGCTATGTCGTCCTGCCGTTGCTGGTGAACGTGCTGCTGATGGGCTCTGCCTTCTGGTGGCTGTTCAGCCAACTGGGCGACTGGATCCCGAGCATGATGAGCCATGTGCCAAGCTGGCTACAGTGGCTAAGTTATTTACTCTGGCCGATGGCGGTCATTTCCGTGCTGTTGGTGTTCAGTTATCTGTTCAGTACCATCACCAACCTGATCGCCGCCCCGTTTTGCGGGCTGCTGGCGGAACAGCTCGAAGGCAGCCTGACCGGCAAACCGTTGCCGGATACCGGTATGCTCGGCGTGGTCAAAGATCTGCCGCGCATCATGTCCCGTGAATGGCGCAAACTGATGTATTACCTGCCACGCGCGCTGGGCCTGCTGTTGCTCTACTTTATTCCGGGCATCGGCCAAACGCTGGCACCGGTGCTGTGGTTCCTGTTCAGCGCCTGGATGCTGGCCATTCAATACTGCGATTATCCGTTTGATAACCACAAGGTCAGCTTCGCCGAGATGCGCCAGGCGTTGCGGCAGCACAAAACCGACAACCTGCAGTTTGGTGCGTTGGTCAGCCTGTTCACCATGATCCCCATCCTCAATCTGGTGATCCTGCCGGTGGCGGTCTGCGGTGCCACGGCGATGTGGGTCGACCGTTATCGTGCACAATTTGTTCGTCACTAACGGCTTTATTTGGGGGCGCTTCGTGCGCCCATCCTGATGATGAGATTACCCTATGGATTTCAAGCTGTAGCTAGGCGCCAAGCTATCTCATCCCCAGGAGCTTATGTTCAATAAGTGACTGGGGTGGGATAGTACAGGTAACAACGCTACAGCTTGAAAGACGACGGGTATAAAACTTATTCTCTAATAACATATCTATATACCAATTCTTTACTTCCCTGCCGAGACCGTTAGCGTATGCTTTCGATGTTCCCTACATTTCATAGAGTTATAAGGACGGGCCATGAGCAAGATTTACCAAGACAACTCATTAACAATCGGCCATACGCCGCTGGTTCGTCTGAACCGTATCGGCAACGGACGCATTCTCGCCAAGGTTGAATCTCGCAACCCGAGCTTCAGCGTCAAATGCCGCATCGGTGCCAATATGATTTGGGATGCCGAAAAGCGTGGCATTCTGAGCGCAGGCAAAGAGCTGGTGGAGCCAACCAGCGGCAACACCGGTATCGCTCTGGCGTTTGTCGCCGCGGCGCGGGGTTACAAGCTCACGCTGACCATGCCGGAAACCATGAGCATCGAACGTCGTAAACTGCTCAAGGCGCTGGGTGCCAATCTGGTGCTGACCGAAGGTGCCAAAGGCATGAAAGGGGCGATCGCCAAGGCCGAAGAGATTGTGGCCACCGATCCGAACCGCTACATCCTGCTGCAACAGTTCAGCAACCCGGCCAACCCGGAAATCCACGAACAAACCACCGGCCCAGAAATCTGGGAAGATACCGATGGCGAGGTCGATGTCTTTATCGCGGGCGTCGGCACTGGCGGTACACTGACCGGCGTCAGCCGCTTTATCAAGAACACCAAGGGCAAGGCTATCACCACAGTGGCGGTTGAACCAACCGACTCACCGGTCATTAGCCAGGCATTGGCAGGCCAGGAAATCAAACCCGGCCCGCACAAAATCCAGGGCATTGGTGCCGGTTTCATTCCGGGCAACCTGGATCTGAGCCTGGTTGACCGCGTCGCGCAGATCACCAACGACGAAGCCATCAGCATGGCACGCCGCCTGATGGAAGAAGAAGGCATCCTGGCCGGGATTTCTTCCGGTGCCGCCGTGGCGGCCGCCGTCAAACTTTCCGAAGAAGCCGACTTTACCGACAAGACAATTGTGGTTATTCTGCCTTCTTCAGGTGAGCGCTACTTGAGCACCGCTTTGTTTGCCGATCTGTTCACCGAACAGGAACTGCAGCAATAGCGCAAACAGTGCACAAATAGCTAAAAAAGCACCTATTCAGGTGCTTTTTTTGTGGACTGGATCAAAGTTTACACCACTCAACGATTGATTTTCACCGCTGGCTTTAGTATTTAACCGGTCAATTATTTCGATGCGCAAAATTAATCACCTTCCTGCCATTGTTTGAGCTGAATCGATTTACTCATTTGTTGCTCCAGCGAAAAACACGGCATAATGGGGAGCTGATTGAAACAACGCCAGATGCTCGGATTTTTTGATCTGAAATGCTTAAAGCGTCGTTTTATGTTGCATCCATGCTCGCCCCTGTACCATAGTCAGGCGCTAACCAGACAAGCTAAAATCACGCCGTTAGGCTAAACTTTAGCTCCACAACCTTAAATCCGATAAGTTGGGGAAACATCAATGTTCCAGCAAGAAGTGACTATCACCGCTCCGAATGGTCTGCACACTCGCCCTGCCGCTCAGTTCGTAAAAGAAGCCAAAGGCTTCGCGTCTGACATCACCGTGACTTCCAACGGCAAGAGCGCTAGCGCCAAAAGCCTGTTTAAGCTGCAAACTCTGGGCCTGACCCAAGGAACAGTAGTCACCATCGAAGCCGTTGGTGAAGACGAGCAGAAAGCCGTTGAGCACTTGGTAAAACTGATGGCAGAGCTTGAGTAATCGGCCCGTCTTTTTAGTTAACACCAGTCAAGAGTAAGGTAGGGTTATGATTTCAGGCATTTTAGTATCACCGGGTATCGCTTTTGGTAAGGCTCTCTTGCTGAAGGAAGATGAAATTGTCATCAACCGGAAAAAAATCTCTGCAGACCATGTAGAGCAGGAAATCTCACGTTTTCTGGCAGGCCGCGCCAAAGCGTCTGAACAGCTGGAAGTAATCAAAACCAAGGCAGGCGAGACCTTCGGCGAAGAAAAAGAAGCGATCTTCGAAGGCCACATCATGCTGTTGGAAGACGAAGAGCTTGAGCAGGAAATCATAGCCCTCATCAAAGACGATCTGGCGTCTGCCGATGCGGCAGCCTACACCGTGATCGAAGGCCAGGCGAAAGCGCTGGAAGAATTAGACGACGAATACCTGAAAGAGCGCGCGGCTGACGTGCGTGATATCGGTAAGCGTCTGTTGCAAAACATCCTGGGCATGGCAATTGTCGATCTGACCGCCATTCAGGATGAGGTGATCCTGGTCGCGAAGGACCTGACACCGTCAGAAACCGCACAGTTGAACCTGGACAAAGTGCTGGGCTTCATCACCGATCTGGGTGGCCGTACTTCCCACACCTCGATCATGGCTCGCTCCCTGGAACTGCCTGCTATCGTTGGTACCAGCGACGTGACCACCCAGGTAAAAAACGGCGATTACCTGATCCTGGATGCGGTTAACAACAAGATTTACGTCAACCCGACGGCCGAGGTGATTGAACAGCTGAAAGCGGTTCATACCCAATACGTCACCGAGAAAAACGATCTGGCCAAGCTGAAAGACCTGCCGGCGATCACGCTGGACGGGCATCAGGTTGAAGTCTGCGCCAACATCGGTACCGTGCGCGACGTCGCCGGTGCAGAGCGCAATGGCGCCGAAGGTGTCGGCCTGTATCGTACCGAATTCCTGTTCATGGACCGCGACTCACTGCCAACCGAAGACGAGCAGTTCTCGGCTTACAAGGCCGTTGCGGAAGCCATGGGCTCACAGGCAGTCATCGTCCGTACCATGGACATCGGCGGCGATAAAGACCTGCCGTACATGAACCTGCCAAAAGAAGAGAACCCGTTCCTGGGTTGGCGCGCGATCCGTATCGCGATGGACCGCCGGGAAATCCTGCACGCTCAGCTGCGCGCCATCCTGCGTGCTTCTGCTTTCGGTAAACTGCGCATCATGTTCCCGATGATCATCTCAGTGGAAGAAGTGCGCGATCTGAAGGGCGAGCTGGAAACGCTGAAAGCGCAGCTGCGTGAAGAAGGCAAAGCCTTTGACGAGAGCATTGAAGTGGGCGTAATGGTGGAAACACCGGCCGCGGCAGTGATTGCTCGCCACCTGGCGAAAGAAGTCGACTTCTTTAGTATTGGGACAAACGATTTAACCCAGTATACTCTGGCAGTAGATCGCGGCAACGAGCTGATTTCTCATCTCTATAACCCGATGTCCCCATCAGTGCTTGGCCTGATCAAACAGGTTATTGATGCATCTCACGCAGAAGGCAAGTGGACCGGTATGTGCGGCGAGCTGGCTGGCGATGAGCGTGCTACACTGTTGCTTTTGGGCATGGGGCTGGATGAGTTCAGCATGAGTGCGATTGCAATCCCGCGCATCAAGAAAATTATTCGTAATACCAATTTCGAAGATGTGAAGGCATTGGCAGCGCAGGCCTTGGAACAACCAACGGCACAGGATTTGATGAACTGCGTCAATAAGTTCATCGAAGAAAAAACGCTCTGCTAAAATTCCACGACACTGGAACGCCGCCCAATTTACTGCTTAGGAGAAGATCATGGGTTTGTTCGATAAACTGAAGTCTCTGGTTTCTGATGACAAGAAAGACATGGGCACTATCGAGATCGTCGCTCCACTTTCTGGCGAAATCGTCAATATCGAAGATGTACCGGACGTCGTATTCGCCGAGAAGATCGTTGGCGACGGCATTGCTATCAAACCTGCAGGCAACAAAATGGTTGCTCCGGTTGACGGCACTATCGGTAAAATTTTCGAAACCAACCATGCGTTCTCTATCGAATCTGATAGCGGCATTGAGCTGTTCGTGCACTTTGGTATCGACACCGTTGAACTGAAAGGCGAAGGCTTCAAACGCATCGCGGAAGAAGGTCAGCGCGTCAAGAAAGGCGATGTGATTATCGAGTTCAATCTGGCCCTGCTGGAAGAGAAAGCCAAGTCTACCCTGACTCCGGTGGTTATCTCCAACATGGACGAGATCAAAGAGCTGATCAAACTGTCCGGCAGCGTCACCGTTGGCGAGACCCCGATCATCCGCATCAAGAAGTAATCGCGGTTCGATCGTAAAAATGGCGCCTTTATCGGCGCCATTTTTTTATCCAAGACTTCTAAGCCCTACTGCGCTACCAGCGGTTCCGCTTGTAGCTCCTGTTGCTGTCTTTCACGCTCCAAGGCCAATACGCCACGATGTGACAGATAGCAGAACAAGATGCAGCACACCACGCCGCCCATCAGCAGATAAAAGCCGCCATGCCACCCCATGTTATCGACCATCACGCCAAACAGGCTGGTGCCCAGCGTAGCCCCAAAGATATAGCTCATAAAGCCGCGCAGGCCAACGGCGGAGCCGACAGCAAAGCTGGGAACGATCTCCATCGTCTGTACCGAAGCCAGGAACTGTGGCACATAGATCAGGCAACCGACGATGGCGGCAAAGATGGTGACCATCAACAGCGAGTCACTTTTCCAGTAACCAATCAGGCAGATGAAAATCATCACCATGCAGATCATCGCCAACGGCATACGGCGTCCCTTGAACAGCTTATCCGACAGCCACCCAGCCAACAGTGTGGACGGGATCGCCGCCCATTCGAAGAACAGAAACGCGATGCTCATCTGCTCTTTGGAGAAATGTTTTTCGGTGAGCAGGTAAATAGGCAGCCAGCTGATCATGCCAAAGCGCACCATGTAGACAAATACGTCCACCAGCGAGACATACCAGGCATTTTTATTACGCAGAACATAGGTACAGAAGATCTGGAAGGCGCTCATATTTTCCGGCGCCTGCTCCTGCACACCAGTTTTCACCCTGACGGTTTCTTCCGGCATCATTTGCTCCAAGGCAGGCAGACCTTCACTGCGCGGGGAGCCTTTACCCAGCCACAGCACTACCAACGCAAACAATACTGCCACGCCTGCTGGGACGATGTAGCTGGCGCTCTGCCAGTGTTCACTGCCCAATACCGCAAAAGCCACGCCGACGATGGGGGCAACTACCCCACCGCCGATATTGTGGGATATATTCCAAAATGCGCCAACGCGCCCACGCTCACGGCGTGGGAACCAGTTGGCAATGGTAATGAACGAAGGCCCTACTCCCATCCCCTGAAACAGGCCGTTAAACACCACCAATGCGGCAAAGACCCAGAAGGCAGTGCTGAACCCCAAACCGACGTTGACGATGGCACACAGCACCAGGCCACAAGCCATAAACACTTTAGGGTTGGCCTTATCGGCCAGGCTGCTCATCACCCCTTTGCTGATGCCGTAGGCAATCAGCATGCAACTGCTCAACATGCCGATCTGCGTCGCACTCAGATCCAGATGCTCTTTCAGGTAGGGCGTCGAAAGGGTGAAGTTGTTACGCACGATGTAATAGGCCAGGTAGCCCAAAAAGACGCTCAGTAACGCTTGCATGCGATAACGCTGGTAGGTTGCCTGCACCTGTTCTGGCGGAACACGCTTCGCCGCCGCGCTAGGTTTTAATAATGAAAACATGTTATTCCCCTGTGAGGTTTATCTGTACTGGCTCGATGCGCCTGCTATTTATTAATAACGCTCGCAGCGGATGGTGTAATTAATTCATTAATAAGACAAGCCCTGTAATATGTGTCAAAATTGACTCAAACCCAGAACAAATAAGCCCAGTTTTGACCCATCAATTAACATTACCGTTATTAACCCAAAACCAGCTCGCTCACCTCCCCGCGTCAGAGCGCCACAGCACTAAGGTTGCGCACAAAGCCAGCCCACAAGTGGTGATGTTTTTGAAGGCGTTAACAGTATTGATGGGCTATCGATGGTAATATTCTGACTTCATCAACGTTATAACCCCGGCTAAATTCTGTTGGTTGACGAAAAATATTTTTGTCCCAAATGCTTTGCGGGTTATTTTTATCGTTATTGCGATTTTATGAATAAGATCACAATCGATGAGGTCTAGGGAGAGTTTTATTATGCGTGCAACGCTCGTTTTTGCGGCAATGGCCTGCTGGCTGTTATCCACTGCTGCCTGCGCCAAAAGAAATGAACTGGTGATGGCCACCACCTTTTCACCAGAGGCAACCGCCTACCTCATTAGCCGTTGGCAAGGCCAGCCCCAGTCTGTAGTCATCCGCACGCTGAACCGCACCAGCACCTCCCTGGAACAACTGCTCGACAGCACCGGCAGTGACAACGTCGATCTGGTGCTGACCTCCTCCCCCATGCTGCTCCAGCACCTGCAACAGCATCAGCGCCTGGCAAACTATGAGGGTGCTCCGGAACAATCACAGCGGCTGGTGCCTGAACCTATCCGCAATACCGCCGTGGCGGTGGCCATTTCGGGTTTTGGCCTGCTGATCAACCGCACCAATCTGGCAGAGAAACGGCTGCCGCTACCAGACGATTGGGACGATCTGACCGATGCCCGCTACCAGGGGGCCCTGCTGATGAGCAGCCCTTCCCGCTCGGATACCAGCCACCTGATGGTGGAATCGCTATTGCAACAGCGGGGGTGGCAATCCGGCTGGCAAACGATGCTATCGGCGGCCGGTAACCTGATCACCATCTCTTCGCGCAGCTTTGGCGTGGCGGATAAAGTCAAAAGCGGCCTGGGTTCGGTCGGGCCGATTATCGATAACTATGCCAATCTGCTGCTTGACGATCCACACCTGGCCTTCCATTATTTCCCTCAGGCCGCGGCCTCCCCCACCTATATTGCCGTGACAAGCAATAGCCATTACCCCGCCGAGGCCCGGCGTTTTATTCAGTTCCTCCTCAGCCCACAGGGGCAGCGGGTCCTGGCCGATACCAGCACGGGAAAATACCCGGTGGTTCCACTGCCGGCAGACAGCCCACGCTTCGCGCAGCAGCAAAAGCTGTTACAGCGGCCACCGCTGAATGACTCCCTAATATTGCAACGCCAGCGCCTGGTCCAAAAGCTGTTTGATACGGCCATCAGCTTCCGCCTGTCTCAACTCAAGGACGCCTGGAAAGCGTTGCATGGTGCTGAAAGCCGCCTCAAACGTCCCTTGCCGGAGATCCGTGCGCTGTTGACCGCCATTCCCGTCACCCAGGCCCAAAGCGAAGATCCGCAGTACCTTAAACAGTTTGCTGCACGTAGCGAGAGCGAGCAGCAGGTCATGGAATGGCAACTGTTCTTTCAGCAGCAGCAGAGAAAGGCCATCAAGGCGCTGGAAGAGTTAAAATGAGCCGTTTATTGCCGCGCTTCTTCAAACGTCTGACCATCAGCGCCTGCCTGCGGGGTGCCTTTCTCACCGGCGCGCTGCTGACGCTTACCGTCAGCGGGGTCAGCCTGTACTCCTGGCATGAGCAAAGCTCGCAGGTCCGCTATGCGCTGGATGATTACTTTCCGCGCATCCAATCCTCGTTCGTGATCGAAAGCAATCTGAACACGCTGGTCGATCAGCTCAATGAGTTTTTGCAGGCCGCCAATACCAATGCCCGCCTGCAGTTAAGAAATCAGATCGTCGATCATTTGGAGCAAATCGAGCAGGCCAGCATGCAGTTGGATAACCCTGAACGTCAGCAAATTCAGGCGACGCTGGCAGAAAGCCGCCAACTGTTGGGCCGATTGGACAACGCGCTGTACAACATGTTTATCGCCAGGGAAAAGGTCAATGAGATCGCCGCGCGCATCAGTTGGTTACATGATGACTTCACCACCGAGCTGAATTCGCTGGTGCAGGATTTTAGCTGGCAACAGGGAGCTTTGCTCGATCAGATGGAGACAGGCTCTGGACAGGCACTCCCCCGCTTGCAGGCCAGTTTGCGCGAGGTGCAAAGTGAACAGCAGCAGGTTTATGCCCTGGCACGCATCGAGAACCAGATCGCCGATGCCCTGCGCGATCGCCTCAATGAGCTGCAATCCGGCGCTGAAGAGCCCACTTCGGTTGCCGAGCACGTACGTTACCTCGCCTACCTGAAAAAAACGGCAAACGACAATATGCAGGGGTTGCAGGCTCACCCCAGCACCATCACGCTGCGGCAAACCATCGACGAACTGCTGGAGACCGGCATTGCCGAAAACAGTATGCCTGCGGCGATGAAAGACTATCATCAGGCACAACGAGCACTTACGTTGGCCACTCAGGCCAAGGAGGCGACGCTTGCACGCTTCCGCACACAGCTGGAATCGCAACTGAGTAACAGTCACCAGCAGATGCAGACCTTTAACCACCGTCTGGAGCAGATTATCCGCGTCAGCGGCAGGCTAATTGTGATCGCCACCCTGCTGGCGATGTTATTGGTATATTTGCTCAATCACTATTTTATCCGTTCCCGCCTGGTCAAGCGCTTTACCCTGCTAAACCAGGTGGTGGTGCGTATCGGCCTTGGGGAAACCAACGCGGCGATCCCGGTTTACGGTGGCGATGAACTGGGCCGCATCGCCCGCCTGTTGCGGCGCACCCTAGGCCAGTTGAACCAGCAAAAATCCCGGCTGGAGCAGGAAATTACCGAGCGTAAGGGCATTGAGCAGCATTTGCGTGCGACACAGGATGAGCTGGTGCAGGCCGCTAAGCTGGCCGTGGTTGGGCAGACCATGACCACTCTGGCCCATGAGATCAACCAACCGCTGAACGCCCTGTCGATGTATCTGTTTACCGCTCGTCATGCGGTGGAGAAACAACAGCCAGAGGCGGCCACGCTGGCCCTGACCAAAGCCGACGGTCTGATTGGCCGCATGGATGCCATCATCCGTATGCTGCGGCAATTCACCCGGCGAACGGAACAGGATAGCCCCTCTCAGCCCGTTGATTTGCGCCAGTCATTAATTGCCGCGTGGGAGTTGCTGGCTCTGCGCCACCAACCGCTGCGGGGGGAACTGCGGCTACCGGACGGTGCGCCAAACGTGTTAGGTGACGAGGTACGCATTCAGCAGGTGCTGGTCAATCTGATGAGCAACGCGCTGGATGCCTGCCAAGAGCGGCCACTATTGCAGATAAGCTGGCAACGCCAGGCGTCCGGTTGGCAGGTCTTGCTGTGGGATAATGGGCCTGGCTGGCCGCTGGCGCGGGCTGAATCGTTACTCAAACCTTTTACCACCAGCAAATCGGTGGGCTTGGGGATTGGCCTGTCCATCTCGCTTTCGCTGATGCAGCAAATGGGCGGTAGCCTGCATCTGGCCTCTACGCTGACGCAAAACGCCTGCGTCGTTTTACAGTTTCAACCGGTGGATCAACCATGTTAAGCCAACAAGCGCAAATTCTGTTAATCGACGACGATGCCGACGTCCTCGATGCCTATACCATGCTGCTCAACCAGGCAGGCTATCAGGTTCAGGCCTGTAATAACCCGCTTAAGGCACAGGAAATGCTCGGTGAGGAGTGGCCAGGGATCGTGATCAGCGATGTCTGTATGCCAGGCTGTTCCGGAATTGAGCTGATGGCGCTACTACTCGCTCACGATGCCTGTTTGCCGGTGTTGTTGATCACTGGCCATGGCGATGTGCCGATGGCGGTTGAAGCGGTGAAAAAAGGGGCCTGGGACTTCCTGCAAAAGCCGGTCAACCCGGCCCAGCTACTCGAACAGGTCGCGACCGCGCTGGCCCAGAGACGTTCTTACATTGCCCGTCGCCGTTGGCAGCAGGAACAGTTGCAGAGCAATCTGATTGGGCGTAGTGAGTGGATAAAACAGCTGCGGGTGCGTTTGCAGCAGGTAGCCGAAACCGAATTAGCGGTTTATCTGCAAGGGGAATTAGGCGTCGGCAGGACGTTGGCAGCCCGTTATTTACACCGCATGAGCCATCGCAGCGAACAGCCGTTGATCGTAGGTGAATTGACGCCAGGGGGTGAGGCACCGTTAGAACAATGGATTGAGCAGGCAAGCGGCGGGACGCTGATTTTACGCCACCTCGAGCACTTGTCTATCACCCAGCAGGCGCGGTTGATCCAGCTCCAGGGACAAGACCCTCTGCCCTTCCGGCTGATCGGCATTGGGACTGCACCCTTGGTGGAACTGGCCGCCGGGCATACTCTCCTGCCCGATTTCTATTACTGCTTTGCCATGACCCAAATCGCCTGCCTGCCGCTTTCTCTGCGCCCTGACGATATAGAGCCGTTATTCCGCCATTACCTGGAGCAGGCCTGCCTGCGCCTTAACCATCCGCTGCCGGATCTGCCAGCCGAGCTGATTAAGCGTTTGGTCAAAAGGGTATGGCCAAATAACGTGCGCGAGCTGGCCAATGCCGCAGAGCTGTTTGCCGTAGGGGTGATGCCACTGGCAGAGACCGCCAACCCGCTGTTGCACGGCTCCGATCCCGCTCCGCTGGATCAGCGTATCGAAGACTATGAGCGCCAGATCATTACCGAGGCATTGAACCTGCATCAGGGACGGATTAACGAGGTGTCCGAGTATTTACAGATCCCGCGTAAAAAGCTCTACCTGCGGATGAAAAAGTACGATCTGGACAAGCAGCATTATCGTTGAAATCAAGCTGCAAACATCCCTCAACTGACCTAACACGTAGGTGCGCTGCATGCAGCGCCCGTCTAGCTTGCAGCGAACGTAAATTCTGGTCTAACCTTATTGACCAGACTAATAAAATGACTATACTTTGAGCAACTACAATAAGAGGTCATGTTATGGAAAAGGTAAACATCTACGACGCGAAAACCAACCTGTCAAGAATTGTCCAGGAAGTTGCTCGTACTGGTGAACCCGTGCTGATCGCAAAAAATGGTCATACTCTGGTTAAGGTCATCGCATACAGAGAAGATAAACCTAAGCGCAAGCTGGGTTTCCTCAAAGGTAAGGGGAGCGTTCCTGTCAATTTCGACGATATGAACAGCACCGAACTTGTTGATTTATTCGAAGGAAAATACTCGTAATGGATTTCCTGTTAGATACCAATATATTGCTGTTCATGGCTTATGAACCGGAAAAACTGACAGCTGATGTTGTGGAAGTCCTGGAAGATACCGATAAAACGCTTTGTTTTAGTGCAGCGTCAATATGGGAAGTGGTCATTAAAAGCAATTTGAACAAACCCGATTTTTCTATCGATCCCAAACAGTTCAGGGAAGGACTGTTTGATGCAGGTTTGATTGAAATTCCCATTAAAAGCGAACATGCGCTAGCTGTCAGTGATTTACCTGAAAAGCTACATAAAGACCCGTTTGATCGGCTCATTGTCGCTCAGGCGAAACACAACAAACTGGCGCTGATCACAAGTGATAACAAGCTGATAGACTTTGTCAGTGATTACATAACAGTGATGCCGAATAAATAGCCAGAATGCTGTAGGTTGTGGCTCTGAGTACCAAGCTAACCCATACGGGCGCGGCATGCAGCGCCCCGTTGTGAGCCCAGAGAGTGTTTGTCAGCAGTCTTTATTTTGTCTGTAACCTTTAGCTCCAGCGCGGTACCCGCAGCGTGATCACCAGGCCCCCCTGTTCGCCATTGTGTGCCTCAACCTGCCCACCATGGGCCAGCACCACTTTGCGCGCGATCGCCAAACCCAGGCCATAACCTTTGCCAGACATCGCCGACTTTACCCGGACGAAAGGATCAAAGATGCTGGACAGCTTCGACTCCTCCACGCCCGGCCCCTGATCGCTGACCTGGATCTGGAACAACTGGTCGATACGCGTCAGCACCACGATCACCCGTTGGCCGTGGCTGGAAAAGCGCAGGGCATTACGCACAATATTCTCTACCGCCCGGCGCATCAGTTCGGCATTACCTTTTACGGTGTATTCCTCGTCGGAACTGGCCTGCAACACGATTTCTACGCCAGGGATCTGCGCCTCATAGCGCGCATCGTTAACCACCGCCTCCACCAGTCCATAGAGATCGAAATACTCTTCATCATTGGACAGGCCGTTGTTCTCGGTGCGCGACAGCGCCAGCAGTTCGCCAATCATCTTGTCCAACCGCCCGGCTTCGTGCTCGATACGCTGCAACGAGTTCTCCACGTTCTCCGGATTTTGCCGCCCCAGGCCGATGGCTAGCTGCAAGCGGGCCAATGGCGAACGCAACTCATGGGAGACATCATGCAGCAATTGCTCACGGGCGCTGACCAGTACCTCCAGCCGCTCCGCCATGCTGTCAAAGTCACGAGCCACCTCAGAAAGCTCGTCATGGCGCCTCCGCATCGCCGGGAACAGCCGCACCGCCAGATCGCCCTGCGCTACCCGCTCAAAACCGGCGCGCAGTTGGCGCATCGGGCGCGTCAGGTTCCAGGCCAACATGGCGCTGAACAGCAAGCCCCCCAGCCCACCGACCCACACCATTGGCTCCGGGATGTTCAGCAGACGCCAGCGTTTGGGTGGCCGATATTCGGCACGCAGTCCTGCCAGATCGTAGCTCAACCGGTAGCTCTGGTTATCTGCACCGGTTACCCATTCCACCATCATTTTCGCTGGCTGGTTGGTCTGTGGGTTTTGGCCTGACTCATCAGCCGATGGCTTAATGGCTGGCGTTACGCTTAAGAAGCGGCGTTCGGTTTCAGGCCATTTGGCAACCATTGCGTTCAGCGCAGGCATCCCACTGCTGCGCAACACCGAGGCCGCAGAGGTCAGTTGCAGATTAGCGATACGCCAGGTCATGCTGTTTTCCGGGACCTCATGGCGATTACCATAAAAGGTAAACGTCACCCACAGCGCCTGGGTCATGATGATAAATGTCAGCCAGAAACCGAGCAGGATTTTCCAGAACAGTCTTCCGCGCATCGGCATTACCTGATGCGGTAACCGATACTGCGCACGGTTTCAATGCTCAGTCGGTTATCGGTTAGCGCGCCCAGCTTCTGGCGGATATTGCTGATATGCACGTCCACGCTGCGATCGTAAGCCTCACGTGGCCGCCCCAGACCTTTCTCTGACAGTTCATCCTTCGACACCACTCGTTCTGGCGAACGCAGCAGTAACTCCAACAAGTTGAACTCTGAGGCGGTGAGGTCGAACGTCTTACCCTGCCAGGCACTGCTGCGGGTGGACGGGTTGAGCGTCAATTCGTTAAAGCTCAGGACAGAAACCTTATCCACCGCTTCCGGCTGCTCTTCAAACCGGCGCAGCACCGCACGCAGGCGTGCCACCAGTTCGCGTGGGTAACAAGGTTTGGGGACATAGTCGTCGGCGCCCATCTCCAGCCCGATTACCCGGTCGATGTTGTCCCCTTTGGCCGTCAGCATGATGATCGGCAAGCGGCTTTTTTTGCGTACCTCGCGCAGCACGTCGATACCGCTCATGTCCGGCAGCATGATGTCGAGGATCATCGCGATATACTCGCCAGAAAGTGCACCATCTACTCCAGCCTTGCCGGTCAGCACCAGGGACGCGTTGAATCCTTCAGCCGTCAGGTATTCGCTCAGCATGGTGCCAAGTTCCAGATCGTCATCGACCAATAAAATTTTCATGCCCACTCCTCCGCTGATTTGCCGCCATTTTCGCGTCTATTGTCGCTGTACGCAGCCGGTTTTACCTAATCCTTACACATTGACATTCTCCCGACACAAATGAAAGACGGGGCTTTAAGGCTCAGGGGATAATCGATCTTGAGGGAATAAATGGCAGAGGTTGGGGAATAGGTAGAGAGTCACGCTCCTCCCTACCGATTATTACTCAGCTAGGAAAATACGCCGGTAGACAGGTAGCGGTCACCGCGATCGCAGATAATGGCGACAATGACGCTGCCAGGATTGGCCGCAGCAACGCGCAGTGCCCCGGCTACGGCACCACCGGAGCTGACGCCGCAGAAAATACCTTCCCGCTGAGCCAGTTGGCGCATGGTCTGTTCGGCTTCGCTTTGTGCCATATCCAACACCTGATCCACCAGCTCAGGGCGGAAAATACCCGGCAGATAGGCCGGTGCCCAACGGCGGATGCCCGGAATGCTGCTGCCTTCAGCAGGCTGTAAACCGATGATATTCACCTGCGGATTTTGGCTTTTCAGGTAGCCACCAACGCCGGTAATGGTGCCGGTGGTGCCCATGCTGGAAACGAAATGGGTGATACGGCCAGCGGTCTGCTGCCAGATTTCCGGGCCGGTGGTGGTGAAATGCGCGTAGGGGTTATCCAGATTGTTGAACTGATCCAACACCTTGCCCTGACCCTGCTGCTGCATCTCCAGCGCCAGGTCACGCGCCCCTTCCATCCCCTGTTCACGGCTGACCAGGATCAGTTCTGCACCATAGGCACGCATTGCCGCCTGGCGTTCCATGCTCATGTTTTCCGGCATCAGCAGCTTCAGCGTGTAGCCCTTCATCGCGCAAATCATCGCCAGCGCGATGCCGGTATTGCCACTGGTGGCCTCGATCAGCGTATCGCCCGGCTGGATTTCACCGCGCAGCTCCGCCTGCTGGATCATCCCCAGCGCGGCCCGATCCTTGACCGACCCCGCCGGATTGTTGCCCTCCAGCTTGAGCCAGATTTCACTGTCCAGCCCTTCGGCCAGTCGTTGTAGTTTTACTAACGGTGTATTACCGATGCATTGTTCCAGCGTGGTCACAATCATTGCCTGCGTATAATGTAAAAAGGCAACCCTGGGTTGCCTTAAATGGGAATGGTTAGAAATTATCAGGCGCTTTTAGCTAACGCAACCGGTTGTAACAGTTGTTCACCGGCGTAGAGGCGGGCATTCAGGCTGCCAACGTAGTAACGGTCCCCTCGCGCCGGTGCGGCATGGCCTTCCGACATAATCACGCTGATAGGCTCCTGATGCCAGCCAATCGGCTGCACGGTCAACTGCCAGAAATGGCCACGCGGGCTGACTTCCAACACCTGTACCGGTAATGGGCAACGGGCGCTGCAATCGGTGCCAATCTCCATTTCCCACGGGCGCAGGAACAGATCGACGCTGCCTTGGTGCATTGGCTGGAACGACAGCGGCCATTGGTGAGCGCCCACAAACAGCTGTGAACCGCGGATTTCACCGTTCAGGCGGTTAACTTCGCCCATAAACTCCAGCACGAAGCGGGTGGCGGGTTCACGCATGATCTCGGTTGGTGAACCTACCTGCTCGATATTCCCCTGGCTCATCACCACGATGCGATCGGCGACTTCCATCGCTTCTTCCTGATCGTGAGTCACGAACACGCTGGTGAATTTCAGTTCTTCATGCAGTTGACGCAGCCAACGGCGCAGTTCTTTACGCACCTGGGCATCCAGCGCACCAAACGGCTCGTCCAGCAGCAGGATCTGGGGCTCCACCGCCAGCGCGCGCGCCAAGGCGACACGTTGCTTCTGGCCGCCGGAAAGCTGTGAAGGGTAGCGGTTAGCCAGATGACCCAACTGCACCATCTCCAGCAACTGCTCCACTTTTTGTTTGATCGCCGCCGCATTCGGACGTTCACGGCGTGGCAGGACGCTCAGGCCAAAGGCGATATTGTCGAAAACCGTCATATGGCGGAACAGCGCATAGTGTTGGAACACGAAGCCGACGCGACGATCGCGCGCATGCACGCGGCTGACATCGGTGCCGTGAAAACCCAGCTTACCGCTGCTCTGGCTTTCCAGCCCGGCGATAATCCGCAGCAAGGTGGTCTTGCCCGAACCGGATGGGCCTAATAACGCCACCATCTCACCGGAAGGAATATCGAGCGAGATATCGTTCAATACCTTGGTACGGCCAAAAGACTTGTTGATACCGTTAATCTCAATGCTCATGATTTTCCTCCCGCTCGAGACGCGCATCCTGACGCGCCAGGCGCCATTGCAGTCCGCTTTTCAGAAATAGGGTGACTATCGCCATCAGGGTCAACAGTGCCGCGGCGGTAAACGCCCCGGCGGTGTTGTAATCCTGATGCAGTAATTCCACTTGCAGTGGCAGGGTATAGGTTTCGCCACGGATAGAGCCGGACACCACCGATACCGCACCAAACTCGCCAATCGCGCGGGCGTTGGTCAGTACCACGCCATACAGCAATGCCCAGCGGATGTTCGGTAAGGTGACGCGGCGGAACATCTGCCACCCGGAAGCGCCCAACAGCACCGCGGCCTCGTCTTCCTGGCTGCCCTGGCTCATCATCAACGGCACCAATTCACGGACCACAAACGGGCAGGTCACGAATATCGTCACCAGCACCATGCCCGGCCAGGCGAACATCAGTTGAATATCATGGGCATCCAGCCAGCCGCCGATCGGGCCGTTGGTGCCGTAAAACAGCAGATACAGCAGCCCCGCCACCACCGGCGACACCGCAAACGGCATATCGAACAGCGTGAGCAGCAGTTGGCGGCCAGGGAACGTAAAGCGCGTAACCAGCCAGGCCAGCAAAGTACCGAACACCAGGTTGACCGGCACGGTGATCAACGCCACCAGCACCGTTAGCCAAATGGCGTGCAGCATGTCCGGGTCCGACAGGTTATGCCACACAGCACCTACGCCGGAGGAGAATGCCTCGATAAAGATCATCACCATCGGCACGACCAACAGCAGGATGGAGAACAGCGCGCCGATGGCAATCAGCGTCCATTTTCCCCAATTCACGCGTGGGCGCTCTGCGCCGTTCAGGGCGGTAACATCAGCCATCAGTGCCCTCCAATACGGCGGCCAAAGCGGCTCTGCAAGGTGTTAATGGCAAACAGCAACAGCAGTGATGCTGCCAGGATCACCGAGGCAATCGCACTAGCGGCCGGGTAATCGAACTCCTGTAAGCGCACAAAAATCATCAATGAGGTCACTTCGGTTTTCCAGGCAATGTTGCCTGCGATAAATATCACCGCCCCAAACTCCCCCAGGCTACGGGTAAACGACAGCGCCGTACCGGCGAGCAGCGCTGGCGCAACCTCTGGCAACACCACGCGACGGAAACTTTGCCAGCGGGTAGCCCCAAGGGTTTCGGCGGCCTCTTCATATTCTGGCCCCAACTCTTCCAGTACCGGTTGCACCGTGCGCACCACGAAAGGAATGCTGGTAAAGGCCATCGCCACCGCAATCCCCAACCAGGTGAAGGAAACCTTGATATCAAAATGAGCCAGCCATTGGCCGTACCAACCGGTGGTAGAAAACAGCCCCGCCAGGGTCAGCCCGGCCACCGCCGTAGGTAATGCAAACGGCAAATCCATCAGGCCATCCAGTAAGGAGCGGCCAGGAAACTGGTAACGGGTGAGGATCCAGGCCATCAGCATGCCAAACACCGCGTTGAAAACGCTGGCGACTCCGGCCGCCAGCAGCGTCACCTTATAAGCGGCCACGACCTGCGGATTGGTGATCACTTCCCAATACTGTGCCAGACTCATTTGCGCCAGCTGCATCACCAGCGCGCTGAGCGGCAACAGCAAAATCAGGCAGGTAAAAAGCAGGCTGCTTCCCAGACTGAGAGTAAACCCAGGCAGAACCCGCTTGCTGGCCATCGAAAACATTACTTATGCCCTGCCGCTAACAGTTGGTCCAATTCTCCGCCCGTCGCAAAGTGGGCACTCATCACCTGCGGCCAGCCGCCGAACTGATCTTCCACGCTGAACAGCTTGGTCTCAGGGAATTGGTTCTTGGCCGCCGCCATCACCTGCGGATCATTGACGCGATAATAGAAGCTGGTGATCAGCTTCTGGGCCGCCGGACTATAGAGATAGTTCAGGTACTCTTTGGCCACCTGCTCGGTGCCGTTTTTCTCGACGTTTTTGTCCACCCAGGCCACCGGGAACTCCGCCAGAATATCGACCGGCGGCACGATCACTTCATACTTGTCTGCACCGTATTGCTTGCGGATATTGTTCACCTCGGATTCAAAGCTGATAAGCACGTCACCCAAGCCACGTTCGACAAAGGTCGTCGTTGCGCCACGGCCACCGGTATCAAACACCACCACGTTTTTCAGTAAACGGGTCATGAACTCACGGGTCTTGGCCTGATCGTTGCCATCAGCCTGGCTGGCCGCGCCCCAGGCGGCCAGATAGGTGTAGCGGCCATTGCCGGAGGTTTTCGGGTTCGGGAAGACCAGCTTCACGTCATCACGCACCAGATCGCTCCAGGTGTGGATGCCTTTCGGGTTGTCCTTGTGCACCAGGAACGCCATGGTGGAATAGAACGGGGAGCTGTTGTTCGGCAGGCGTTGCTGCCAATCTGCCGGGATCAGTTGGCCGCGATCGTGCAGGATTTGCACGTCACTGACCTGGTTATAGGTGACCACATCGGCACGCAGCCCCTGCAAGATCGCCAACGCCTGTTTGGAAGAACCGGCATGGGACTGTTTGATGGTCAGTTTGTCGTTCGGATGCTGCTGATCCCACTGCTTTTCAAAGCCTGGGTTCAGCGCGGCAAACAGTTCGCGGGAGACGTCATAAGAGCTGTTGAGCAATTCTGCCGCCGAAGCCGTACCGCTGGCTAACAATGCCGCCACCAGCCAACCTTTCAACAGCGTATTTTTAACCCGGGAATGTTTCATTCTGCACCTTATCACTGAGTCTTACCGCCGGGCTGATGCCCTGATATTGACCAGTGTATTTATAACTTGATGCAGACCTGTAACGCTTTTATATACCGTTTAGTGATTTTCAAGCATCAAACGCTATAAGCCAGGAGGGGAGCGGTTCACCGCAGAGGGAAGGAAAGCCCGGAGCCAGAGGAACTGGCCCCAGGAGACGCCTCAAAGTGACAACAGACGCGTCAACGAAGGTGCGAAGTAGTAGCTGCCGGTCACCGCACGGCTGAAACGCAGCATCGCGTCGTGTTTGCCGTCCAGTTCGCCGAACATGCTTAACAGCTGCTGTTCGATGTTGTGCAGGCGCGCACAATAGGCGATGAAATACAGGCCATGTTTGCCGCTGGCGGTGCCATAAGGCAGGCTCTGGCGCAAAATTTTCAGCCCTTTGCCGTCCTCTTTCAGATCGACACGGCTGACGTGCGAGGTATCTGGCCGTTGATCCGACGGCAGTTCTTCACTGTCTTGTTTGGTACGGCCAATAATCTGTTCCTGCTGTTCGGTGGTGAAACGCTGCCACTGGCGCAGATTATGCTCGTAGCGCTGAACCAGCACGTAGCTGCCACCTTCGTCTTCTTCGCCAGCACCAATCACTGCGACTTCCGGGCGTTGTTCGCCCTGTGGATTTTCGGTACCGTCGATAAAGCCGCTCAGATCGCGCTCTTCTACCCAGCGGAAACCGTGCGTTTCTTCTTCAATACGAATGGTGTTACCAAACGCGGCCAGTGCGGCCTGCGCCAAGGTAAAGTTAACGTCATGACGCAGCGATTGAATATGGATCAGCATATCGCGTTGGGTGGCCGGTGCCAGCCCCTTGCCCAGCGGTACGAAAGGCTTCAGTTCTTTGGCTCCCTGGCCATTGGAAAGGTCATGCCAAACGTCGGAGCCAAAAGCGATAACCGCACCCAAGTGGGCATCTGGAAACTGTTGCTGCAACTCACCGAGCGCCTGACAGAACTGTTTGCAACCCTGGCGCAGATCGACGAATTCGCCCTGCACCATAGCTTCCATAAAAATACCAAAACGGCAGTGTTCCAGCAGGATGCCGCTCTGAACCTGTGTCATGTTGATTTCCTCAAGACCTGAATCGGGTAACAGGTTGCCCTGTTATAAACGCGCAATATCATAACGCACAGCAGGCTGATTGCCTTGCCCGAACGCAAAGAAAATAGGGATTTAACGCCAAGCGAGGCAGGCACACCGCAAGGTGCGCCCGCAATAAGAATTATTGTGCTTTGGCATGCCAGACGATCTTACTCACCGTCCAGTTTTGCAGAGTATCGTCCGGTGGGATCAGATCCTGTGGGCCAGCCCATTTGCCACTGAAGATATAGCTGACATTGCGGCTTTGCTGCGCCACGCACTCGACCTTGCCAATATCCTCGCCGTCGGCCGGTTTACAGGCACCATAGGCCTTGCTGAACAGTTCGCTAAACGGCGTACCCAGCTTGCTGCCCCATTCAGTGGCGATCTTGGCGTCCATTACGTCAACGCGCTGCACGTGGCCTTTAGGTTCTCCGGTGATCACCAGCTTAACGTCATCACCGTCCAATGCCTGGAAGTAGGAAACGATCTGCCCTTGGTTGGTCGCCATCCCACCACGCATGCGGTAGTTGTTATTCAGGCCCTTGCCAATCGCCGCCTCCGTCATGGGAGTACCCGCACCCACATCACCGACGCCTTTGGCGCTAACCTCTACGCTGCCGCCAAACCAGTTGAACGGCGACAGGCTGGACCAGGAGAAGTTTGACATGGCCGAACAGCCGGTCAACAACAGCGGTAGCCCTAACAACAGTGGGCGAATATTCATTCATAGCTCCTTAACATCAAAGACATCGGCGATATGCAGCCTCTCATAACCGCTGGGGCTGCGCCATCAATTGCCAGCTTGGAGTACGTAAATTGGGAAAAGTGCCGCAACTTTTAACAATTAACCCGCCTCATCCTGCGGGATAAAACAGGCTTTCAAGCGCCGATTCATTAACAGATACCCCATCGCCAGCACATCCAACAGCACCAGTAGGAGATCCAGCGGAGGTTCATTGCTGTCTTGCTGCCATAGGCTATAAAGCGATCCGAGCAGCGCTGCCGCCAGCGACACTACCAGTACCCAACGCCAACAACGCCATAGACGGGGCCAATGCTGGCGGCGGCCAGCAATCAAAAAGGCCAGCGCCGCAGGCAGCCCAAGCGCAATACCGTACCAAAAGCGCTGAGTATCTGGATAGAACAGTTGTAACAAGCCAGCGCCCTGATCGCGTGAGGTACCCGCCATCACAAACAGTAGCCAGGTACGGGCCTGTATGATCAGTACGCCCCAAAACCACAGCGGCAACCGTAACATACCGTGCTGATCGTAATCGTCCGGTGAAAACCGGTGTGTTGACGCCTTCAAAGACTTTTCCTTGCCGATGTTATGATTACCCTTGCAAATGGCGACGCTGGCCACCATTTTCAATCTGCAGCTTAAGAAGCTCTTAAGATCCTTATGGTTTAATCAGGTCATGTCCCGCTAACGGGAAATCATTCAGACCACTGATAAGGAAAATCCAGATGAAAAAGATCGCTTTACTTACACTCATCGCATTATGCAGCGCACCGGTTCTAGCTCAACAGGGCGGGTTCATCGACCCCAACGCGACACCGGCTCAAACGCAAACCAGCCCGCAAGGTGGTTTCTCCGGCCCTAGCGCCACGCTGACCACGGTAGATAAGGTCAAATCGTTGAGCGATGATACCTGGGTGATGTTGCAGGGCAATATCGAACAGCGCGTGGGTGATGACACCTACACCTTCCGCGACGCCACCGGTACGCTGACGGTAGAGATCGACAGAAAGCGCTGGAACGGCCAGACCATCACCCCAAAAGACAAGGTACAGTTGGAAGGGAAAGTGGATAAGGACTGGAACAACGTGGAAGTCGATGTGAAAAACATCAAAAAACTGCCTTAAACCAGGGCTTGGGGCGGTGGCAACCACCGCCCTGACGATCAATATTCTTGATCTTCGATCAGGCGTTTCCCCAGACTGGTGATCGCCTGAATTTCGTAGCCGAGCTTTTCATACATTTCGATCACGGTGTCGTTGTCTTCACGCACCATCAGCTGAATTTTCGGGCAGCCGCGCGCAATCAGCTTTTTCTCCAGCCGACTAATCAACGCATTGGCAATGCCGCGCCCGCGATAGTCTGGGTGAACGCCCAGGTAATACGCCGAACCACGGTGGCCGTCGTAACCGCCCATCACCGAGCCAACCACCTCACCGCCCACTTCCGCCACTAAAAACAGATCCGGATCGTGGTTCAGTTTGCGTTCAATATCCATCTCGGGATCGTTCCATGGCCGTAAGAGGTCGCAACGCTCCCACAGGGTGATGACCTCTTCAAAGTCGTCTTGCCGAAATACGCGAATTTCCATCGTTGCTCGCTACTGTTAATTGAACTTTTTTCTGATTATTGCGTAATTATTAACTGATACCCACAGTCTTTCAAGCCGCAGCGTTTTGCCAGGTAATAAATGGCAATAGTTATCAAGTCGATTAATGAGGATCAATACGCTATAACGTCGCGAAATAGATTGATCGAGTTGGAGCCGCGCGTGATGAAGAAACAGAGCAAAACCTACCTCAATTTCAGCCCCCTCACCGCTTCATCAACCCGCCGCCAACTGCTGCTCTCCGGCCTGGCTCTGGCCCTGTTCGGGGGCAAAACCTCAGCCACCCAGGCCAATATGCTGCAACCAAAACCGCACAGCAAACCGCTACCCAAAGCCACTGGGAGCAAAAGAGTAGTGATGATCGATCCAGGCCACGGCGGTATTGACTCCGGTGCAGTAGGGCATGAAGGCTCACAGGAAAAACACGTGGTGCTGGAAATTGCCAACCATGTGCGGCGTTTTTTGCATGAGCACGAGCACGTTGAAGCCCGCCTGACCCGGGAGGAGGATGAGTTTATCCCGCTGTTCCAGCGCGTGGAGATCGCCCACCAGCACCAGGCCGATCTGTTTATCTCGATCCATGCCGATGGATTTACCAGCCCGGATGCCGCCGGTGCTTCGGTGTTTGCCCTTTCCAATCGCGGAGCCAGCAGCGCGATGGCGCGCTATCTCTCCAATAAGGAAAACGCCGCCGATGACGTCGCGGGGGGCAAATACAAAGAACAGGACAACTATCTACAGCAGGTGTTGTTCGATCTGGTGCAAACCGACACCATCAACAACAGCCTGACCCTGGGCCGCCACGTGCTGGGCCAGATCCGCCCGGTTCACCGCCTGCATAGCGAAAGCACCGAACAGGCGGCGTTTGCCGTATTAAAGTCCCCTTCTATTCCTTCGGTGCTGGTAGAAACCTCGTTTATCACCAACCCCGGTGAGGAGCGCCTGTTAGGTACCACCGCCTTTCGCGAAAAAATTGCCCGTGCCATCGCAGACGGCGTGATCAATTTCTTCCACTATTACGACGTTCACCAACGTAAGCCGCGCTAGACCTGCAAAATACGGGGCGAGAAGGTATACTTGCCGCCCTGTTCAGTTACCCATTGCGAAAAACCCGTATGAGTTTACCCACCATTGCCGCAGTAAAATCCTTCCTGCTGGCGTTGCAAGACAAGATTTGTGAGCAGTTGGTCCAGGCCGATGGCGGCGCCGATTTTAAGGAAGATCGCTGGACGCGTGAAGAAGGCGGCGGTGGCCGTAGCCGGGTGCTGACTAACGGTGCGGTATTCGAACAGGCCGGAGTAAACTTTTCCCACGTTTCCGGTGCCACGCTGCCCGCCTCTGCTACTGCGCATCGCCCCGAGCTGGCCGGGCGTAGCTTTCAGGCGATGGGCGTTTCGCTGGTGATCCATCCGCTCAGCCCCTATATACCGACCAGCCATGCCAACGTGCGTTTCTTTATCGCGGAAAAACCGGGCGAAGAGCCGGTTTGGTGGTTTGGCGGCGGCTTTGACCTAACGCCCTTCTATGGCTTTACCGAGGACGCTGTTCACTGGCACCGCACCGCGCAACAACTCTGCGCCCCCTTCGGCGACGATGTGTACCCAAAATACAAAAAGTGGTGCGATGACTATTTCTTTATCAAACACCGTAACGAAGCCCGCGGTATCGGCGGCTTATTCTTTGACGATCTGAATACCCCGGATTTCGAAAGCTGCTTCGCGTTTACCCAGGCGGTAGGTGAAGGCTTCCTGGAGGCCTATCTGCCGATCGTGGAAAGACGTAAAGCACAGCCTTGGGGCGACAACGAACGCCAGTTTCAGCTGTATCGCCGTGGCCGCTATGTCGAGTTTAATCTGGTGTGGGATCGCGGTACGCTGTTCGGCCTGCAAACCGGTGGCCGCACCGAATCGATCCTGATGTCGATGCCGCCTTTGGTGCGTTGGGAATATAACTTCCAGCCCGCAACCGACAGCCCGGAAGCCGCGCTATACCGTGACTTTCTGCCGGTGCGCGACTGGCTACAGGAGCAACAATAATGCAAATTTGGGTCGATGCTGACGCCTGTCCAAACGTGATCAAAGAAGTGCTGTTCCGTGCCGCAGACCGTGCGGCAATGCCTGTTACCCTGGTGGCTAATCAGCCTTTGCGCACGCCCCCTTCGAAATTTATCCGCACCTTGCAGGTTGCTGCAGGATTTGACGTGGCGGATAACGAAATCGTGCGCCGCTGTGAAAAAGGCGATCTGGTGATCACCGCGGATATCCCGCTGGCCGCCGAAGTGATAGAAAAAGGCGCTATCGCCCTGAATCCTCGCGGTGAGCGTTATACACCAGACACCATACGTGAACGCCTGAACATGCGTGATTTTATGGATACCCTGCGCTCCAGCGGGATCCAGACCGGGGGGCCGAACACCCTCAACCAGCGCGATAGACAGCAGTTTGCCAATGAGCTGGACAAGTGGCTGCAGCAGGCGAAACGGGCTGAAGGTAATTAACCACAAGCGGGCGGGCGGACAGGTTAAGTAGGAACGGTACTACCATGCCATTCAACCTGCCGCTCGTGTTAGCGGTGGATCACTGCCAAATCATCTGCGGAAAGGCCGGTCAATTTCATCACCATCGCACGATCAAAGCCTTCGGCCAGCATGGAGCTCGCTATTTTCAGCACGGTTTCCCGCTCTTTCTCAAGGCCTTTCTCAAAACCTTTTTGCTCGAGATATTCTGCAATAGTCATCAATTCCTCCTCATGCCGCGGCGCACGTCTGGCCAATTCACGCAGCAGTTTCTCCGGTTCGGTTGCTTTCCCCACCTGCAGCATATAGTTCACCAACGATATGAGCTGCTCTTTAGTAGTGTATCCGGCCAACAATAATGTGACTAGTTGTTCTAGCAGCTCAGCCAGGTCTCGCTGGCGTACGTGCTTTTGCAACAGTTCCAGAATGGCCATGCGGCGATGTTTCATGATCTCATCGTCTGGGATAACGGTAACGTCAACCAGCGGAAAATGCCCCGTATAAAGTTGCCTGGCCGAATCGGGTTCAGTGAATCCTTCCAGCCAGCTCAGGGAATAAGGATAAGGGGTTGTCAGGCCGTGGTAAAAGAGGATTGGGATCACTAATGGAAGTTGATCATGCCCGGCCTGAAGATGGCGTTGCATAGCGTACTAGCCGAAATGCCATATGTTTGTCGGGAATACTTTGGTGCTCGATAAGGGCATAGACGTAACCTTCACCCTGACCGGTGCTCAGCGAGTAAAGCACGTCAGAGTAATACGCACGCAGGTCGTCTTCGATAAAACTACCGGATTCCAGTTTTAACGTATCCAGGTCGCAAAGTTGCAGCAAGTCTGGAGGCAAATGCGATTCCAGAAAGTCTCGAGCCGTGTCTGGGTGGGTAAGAAACTGTTTGAATAATGCATCATGCAAAGTGAGGGTGGTCTTTTTCATGTTGGTCATCCTGGACTTAACATAAAAAAACCTACCACAAGCTCCCCTCTATACACCTTATGGCCTCATTGATCCTGAATCTGACTCGCAAAGACTGCTACTCATAACTTCAAAACAAGAGATAGCCCGTTGCTGATTCAGTGTTGGAGTCAGCAACGAGAGCTAATTTGGAGCACGTCCCACCTCTCGAAGCTGGGCGTTAATTTGTGGCACTTTCAGCCCCCTCACACTGTAAAGGTGAGCTAGTGTGAGAGGAACCTCCATCAGCTTAGAAGCGTACCTCGCCGCCAAACAGATAAGTTCGACCGCGGGCGGTGTTGGCCGCGGTTGCCTCATCTCCCTGGATCGGCAGCATATTCAGCTTGTTAAGCGCGTCGGAATAGCTTTTATCCATCACGTTTTGCACGCTGAATTTCAGCAAAACATTACGGTTGATCTGATAGGTGCTGTACAGATCGATAACGGTGGGAATATTTGGCATCTCCTGTTTCATCAGCTTCCCGGTTTGCTCACTGGTTTCATAGTCTGGAGAAAGGCGGCGAGCCTTGCCGGTATATTTGATGATGCTGCCCACGGTCAACGCTTCGTCAAAGAAACGTAACCCGCTATCCAGCGTGAAGTACATGTCCGGCAGTTCGTTGATATCTCCTGCGCCAAAGTAACTACTGGCGATAGAGGTAGGCTGGTCGGTGTGCTGCTTGCTAAATGAGGCACGGGCAAAACCGCGGCCAGCATCATAGTTGGCTTCCAGCTCCACCCCGTGGGTACGCACCGGCGTCAGGGAGTTGACGTAGATATACATGTTATCCGAGAACGCTTCGCTGGCATCGCTCCAGTCATTCTGCAAGTTCTCACCCAAACTACACTTACGGCCATTTCGGCACACCATGTAAGACTCGCTGAAGATATAGTTTTTGATTTTGCTGGTGTAAACCACCGCCTTAAAGCGCAGTGTGTCCTGCTTGAACAGCAGATCGTTGCCGCTGAGGTTAAAGCCCGCTTGCCAGGTTTCTGAACGTTCGCCTTTCAGGAACGGGTTCATCGAAGCGCCACCGGAATTAGAGAAAAACACCTCTTGGATGTTGGGGGCGCGCATCGATTTACTGTAGCTGGCAAAAGGTTGCAGCCAAGGTGTGACCTGTGCAGACAGCATCACTGACGGGTTAAATCCGTGCTCCTTCAGATCGATATTGGCACTGCCCTGCGGAAAACACTCCACCCGCAAATCACAGGCCGGTTTAAAGCCGGTGAGCTTGTTGTTGGCATAATTGAGATTGAGATCGAGCTGGTAGATATCACGGTTGAGTTGCAAACCGGTGTACAGGCTGGCGATACGCTGGTCACCCGACGGGGCAAAGGTGTTGTTCTCGATCGCCTCATGCGCCGTCTGCGGATCCTCAATCTGTGATTCAACGTGCTTGTCGTACTGGTTGCGCATCAGTTTACCGCCGTAGGTGAACGCTACGTCGGTCTGCCAAAGGCTGAAACGGCTGGTATTATTGATATCCAGCGCGTCGGAGCGGTTTTCCGCATTGGTATTAAAGAAAGTGAACAGTGAATCGCTGTCATACTTCTGATTACCCTTGCTGTGGCTGGCGGTCACATTCAGATCCACCAGCTCGGAAAATGGCGCATAGTGATATTTGAGATAAAAATCGTTGCTGTCGATATCGCGGCGCGAGAATTTATTCTGGTAAGTACGGGCAGATAATTCAATGCTGTGATATTCGTTGGGCTTGATATCCACCTTGAACAGCTGCGATTTGGGGTTTTGCTTCATAAACTCGTCGTAGCCGAAGTCCTCACTGCTCACGCCGTCGCCGTTGTTAAAGTTGGAATAGATGGAGCTGCCGCTAATGGCAGCCATCACGCCCAAACTGCCGCTATCGGTGAACGCCGCCCCTTTGGCCCCAACGGCGATCATACCGCTGCGGCCAATGCCGTTACTGCCCACGGAGAACTTGGTGCGCACGCCAAACGGATTATCGGCAAACACCACATCATCCACGCCGATAGTGCGGAAGTTGGCGCTGCCCGCCAATGCGTTCACCCCAGATGCGCCGCTGTTCTCACCACGCGCCACATCGACCCCAACAATAAAATTCGGATCGATCAGCACGCCGGATTGATTGTTGGTGGAACCATGGGACATCACGCCAGAGGTCGAGGTGCCAAAATAGCTCTGGGTAATGCCATCAACCATGGTATTTACCCGGCCAAAACCGCTCATCCCACGGATATTGACGCTGACCGCCCCCTGGCTGGGATCGATTTGAGTAAAAGTGCCGGGCATGCTGCGCAGGATATTATCTATCGACTGTAGATTTTTATTTTCATCGCGCGAACTGAATGCCCCAGGCTTTTCCAATGCCTCCTGTTCGCTGTTATTAGCCGCCGCCGAAACGTTCAGCGGGCTGAATACCGCCTGGCCTTTATTTTCTGCAGCCAACAGCGGGCCAGCCAAAACCATACCGGTGCCAACCGCACCAATAAGCAGTTTAAATTTCATATATCCCCTAAAGTATTGCTATCAAAATCAGTGAGTGATCAATGCTCAGCAGAAAATACCGCTAGGAAGGCGGAAATTAATTATGGTTATTATCTGCCGCGCAGCCATTAAGCCGCGCGGCCAAGATCCTTATTTTTGTGTTTTTGCGTCCATTGCTAAAATAAAGCTGTATTCCAGTGCGCTATTTTCCAACCGACTCAAGCGGCCCGATTTCCCCCCGTGGCCCGCCGACATATCCGTGGACAGCAATAACACCGCATCCCCCTGCTGGAATTGGCGCAGTTTCGCCACCCATTTGGCGGGTTCCCAATACTGTACCTGTGAATCATAGAGCCCGCTGGTGACCAACAGATTCGGGTAGTGCTGCGCGCGCACATTATCGTACGGACTGTAGGACTTGATCAGCGCATAGGGCTGCGGCTGATTGGGATTGCCCCACTCTTCGTATTCGCCGACGGTCAACGGAATGCTGTCATCCAGCATCGTTGTCAGCACATCGACAAAAGGCACCTGTGCCACCACAGCGTTGTATAGGCGGGGAGCCTGATTGATCACCGCCCCTACCAGCAAGCCTCCGGCACTGCCTCCCATCGCGTAAACGCGCCCCGGCTGCCCGTATCCCTTATCGATCAGCGCCTGAGTGGCATCGATAAAGTCATTGAAGGTGTTTGGCTTGTTCGCCAATTTTCCCTGCTGATACCAGTTTTGACCAAGCTCACCGCCGCCGCGTACGTGGATGAGCGCATAGACGAAACCGCGATCCAACAGGCTAATGCGGTTGGCGCTGAACGCCGGGTCCATGCTCATGCCGTAGGCACCATAGCCGTACACCACCAGCGGACTTTTGCCTGGTTTGAATTTGGCACTGTTGTATACCAGCGAGACCGGCACCTTTACCCCGTCGCGGGCGGTGATCCACAAGCGCTCACTGTGATACAAGCCTGGTTCTACGCCCTTCACCTCCTGCCGTTTCAGCAACTCGCGTTTACCGCTGTTGAGATCCCATTCATAGGTGCTGGTTGGCGTGGTCATGGCCGAATAGCCATAGCGCAGGCGGTCACTTTCCGGGTCCGGGTTGTAGCCCAGCCAGGCCATATAGCTGGCATCATCAAACGGAATGCTGCGTTGCTCGCCCCCTTGCCAGGCAATCTGCCGTAAATGCACCAAGCCTTCGCTGCGCTCTTTCACCACCAGCCAGTCACGAAACAGGGCAAAACTTTCCAACTCACTGTTTTCCTGAGGACCGATCAGCGGCTTCCAAGGCAGGTTCGCGGATGCCGTCTGGTACAAACCAAAGTGCGGGCTTTGATGATTGGAACGCAGATAAAACTCACCGCGATAATGGTCGAGATAATATTCGCGCCCGGCCTGACGCGGGGCAAAGAGTTGCACCGGAGTTTGCTGCCGGTTGGCGTCGATCAGGCGCACTTCGGAAGTGGTATTCCCGCTGATGGTGACAATCACGTAATCCCGCGAAGAGGAGCGATCCAGGCTCAGGTAAAAGGCCCCATCGTTTTCCTGATATACCAACTTATCGGCAGCCACCGGCGTACCGAATTGATGGCGATAGACCTGATAGGGTGACAGCGTTTGGGGATGATTGCGCACGTAGAACAAGCTGTTGCCGTCGTTGGCCCACACCATATTGCCCGAGGTGTTTTCAATCACCTCTTTGGCCCAAGCGCCGCTAGCCAGATCGCGCAGGGAAATGCGGTATTGCCTACGCCCTTGAGTATCCTCCGCGACGGCCAGGCGGCGGTTATCTTCACTGACTGCCAATCCCCCCACGCGGTAATAATCTTGGCCTTGGGCACGCTGATTGCCATCCAGCAGCGTCTGCCAGGCGGAGCCATCCGCCACGGCCTGCCGCTGGTAGACGGCAAACTCTTTGCCCGCATCAATGCGTTCCTGATAGCGGTAGCCGTTGAGCTGATAGGGAACCGAGCGATCTTCCGGACTCATGCGGCCCAGCATCTCGTGATACAACCGATCGCGCAGCGTCTGATATGGCTGCATCACCTGTTCGGTATAACGGTTTTCCGCCGTCAGATAAGCCAACACCTGTTTATTCTGGCGGCCATCATCGCGCAGCCAATAATAATTATCGATTCGCGTTTCGCCCTGGGCGGTTAATTTATGCGGAATAATTTCAGCCTGGGGCGGCTGTACGGCCGCCTTGGTGGTAAAGCTTAATAACCCCATAAAAATCAGTAAATAAGTCACCAAAGGCCTGCGGCAGCGAGCCGATTGAACAGGTAATGTCATAACCCCTCACGATAATTTGAGCATAGCTTGCCCCTCTCCTGTTGCGCACAACAAGAGATAAAGCCTGATGGGTAAATACGTTTTGGCTGGCTTACAACAGCGCCAGGTTAAAATCTACTGCCATGGTCACGGCAACCTTGCCTTGGCGTAGCATCTCCGCCGGTGGCGTAGGTAACGGCTGCGCACGCAATATCACCGCCAGCGCTTCACGATCTAACGACGCGGTAGCTGAGGGCGTTTTCAGTACGACATCGGCCACTCGCCCCTGAGCATCCACCACGAAACTCACCACCGGTGCCCCCGAACGCTGACGCCGTTTGGCGTCTGCCGGATAACGCTTCACGCGGTTGAGCATCCCTTTAACCTGACTCTCCCAGGAAAGCTTGGCCTGTGCCTGCGTGGTAGAATCGCTGTTTAACGGTGCCGCCACCCGCTGTGCCAGGTTTTGCGCCTTGGGTGCCGCCGTGCTGGCCGCTGCGGAATGCGTGACGTCTTGCTCTTTCTCCATAGGCGTTGGCGGCTTTGGCGGTGCTTTACGCTGTTGCTTATGCGCATTTTTACTGCGCTCGGCCACCACAATTTTTGCCGCTTCGGCACGTGCCAGTTCGGGCATCTCTGGCTCCCTCTGCTGTTGCACAGGCTGTGCCGCCGAACTATCCGCCTGTTGCTGCAACCCCAGCGGCAACGGCTTGGGCTGGCTTGGCGCTTCGATCTGCGCCGCCCAACTGAGCATGATCGCCGGTGGTGGCATCAGCACCGGCGGCAGCGAAGTTTGCGGCCAGTAAAACAGCCATACCAGCGCCAGATGAATGCCTAGCGCATACAGTAAACCACGCCCCCAGCGCGGCTGCGGCAGAGTTGCCGCCTGAGGGCCATAAGGCTGACTAAACATAGGGATAGTAGATTACCTAATTGCGAATGATTGCAGATCACACTTGATAATGATAATCATTTGCAAATGTTAATGACAGATCTTTTCGCTATCTTGACGTAATCATTTTGCGGTTGGCGTGACCCAAAGGTAATCCGCCATAGGCCGATCGATGGCCACGCCCTGCTCTGCCAACATCAGCACCGTAAATTTGGCACCGGGCTGCAGATCCTGGATGTGCAGTGGCACACCGACCGTTCTGGAGGCGTGATAACCGCCCACCATCAGCAGTGCCGGGGTGGGTGCAGCCAGTAAACTTTCGGCCATACGGCGATCGCGTTGCTGCTGAATAGCCAGCATGGCATGCAGCTGCACCGCATCAATTTTGCCGTCATGGGAATCACGGATGGTGGCAGCGAGCGCCTGCTGGACTTCTGGCCGCACCGAAAGCTGGCCTTTGGGGAATTCGGGCCGTTGATAAAACGCCATGATTTCGCTGCGATCGAGGTTGGCAGACAACAGAGGATAAGGTGCGCGCATCGCCGCCATTACCACCTCGCCATACAGTGACCACTTCCAACTGGCTTGCCAGGCGGTCAGTTCAGCTACGCGGCTATCACGCACCGTCGGTTCGGTTTGCAGCCATTGTTTTACTTCATCCACTTTGCCTTGCTGGCTGGGCGTGATCATCTCCATCAGCACGCTGCCCTGTGGCCGCTGTTGCGGTAATTGCTCTACCAGCCACAGTTCGATCTGGTGGTGATAAGGATTGTCGTGTTTTTCACCCACGATCACCCGTGGCTGTTCTGCCAGGCGCGTCAGTAACTGCTGCGGCGTCAACGTCTCGCCACTGCGTAAATCAACAATCTTGCCTAGCGTGGTAATGTCGCTTTTCGGGGGGGAGACAGGCCCCTGGCTACAGGCTGTAAGCACCAGCGTTGCAAACACTATCAGAAATTTCATGTCGTCTTTCCTTACACAAAAGTGGCGACATTATAGAGAATAATTATCATTTGCATATAGAAATTGGCAGCAACTGGTGGCTGACAGCTGTTTTTTCGTTACCTTGTTTTGAGTTACGTTGATTTCGCGTAATGGAACCGGTATAACTGATAGCCATTTAGACGTCTATATGGATAGATTGTTATGCAACCTGCCGCTGAAGGGCAATTCAAACGCACCATGAAAGCCCGGCATTTGGTGATGCTGTCGCTGGGCGGCGTGATCGGTACCGGTCTGTTTTTCAACACCGGCTATATCATCTCCACGACCGGTGCACTAGGCACCCTGCTGGCCTACTTGATTGGCGCTGTCGTGGTCTATCTGGTCATGCTGTGTCTGGGGGAACTTGCCGTCGCCATGCCGGAAACCGGCGCATTTCACGTCTATGCGGCACGCTATCTTGGCCCGGCAACCGGCTATACCGTTGCCTGGCTGTATTGGCTGACCTGGACCGTTGCGTTGGGCTCCAGCCTGACCGCCGCCGGTTTCTGTATGCAATACTGGTTTCCACAATCACCGGTCTGGTTGTGGTGTCTGATTTTCTGTCTGGCCATTTTTCTGCTCAACGTCATTACCACCCGCTTCTTTGCCGAAAGTGAATTCTGGTTCTCGCTGATCAAGGTGATCACTATTCTGGCATTCATCGTGCTGGGCGGTGCGGCCATGTTTGGCCTGATCCCGATGAAAGACGGCACGCCAGCGCCCTTCCTGAGTAACCTGACCTCATCGGGTTGGCTGCCCAATGGAACGTTACCGATCCTGATGACCATGGTAGCGGTCAATTTCGCCTTCTCCGGTACTGAGCTGATCGGCATTGCGGCGGGCGAAACCGAAAATCCGGAAAAAGTGGTGCCCTGGGCCATCCGCACCACGGTGATCCGCCTGATGGTATTCTTTATCGGAACGGTATTTATCCTGGCAGCGTTGATCCCTATGGAGCAGGCCGGGATTGTGAAAAGTCCGTTTGTCCTGGTCTTTGAACGCATTGGAGTGCCTTATGCCGCCGATATTTTCAACTTCGTGATCCTGACCGCCATTCTCTCGGCCGCCAACTCCGGGCTGTATGCCTCGGGACGCATGCTGTGGTCGCTGGCCAATCAGCGCACCCTGCCTGCCTATTTTTCACGGGTGAATGCGCGCGGGATCCCGATGAATGCATTGACGTTCAGCATGCTCGGCGGCGTGCTGGCCCTGTTGACCAGCGTGATCGCGCCCGATACGGTGTTTGTGGCACTGTCTGCCATTTCCGGCTTTGCGGTCGTTGCCGTCTGGCTGAGCATCTGTGCCGCCCACTACGTTTTTCGCCGCCGCTACCTGCGCAGCGGTCAACCGATTGAAGGGCTGAAATACCGAGCACCAGGCTATCCGCTGACGCCTATTGTCGGCTTTGCGCTGTGTTTATTGGCCTGTATCGGTCTGGCATTCGACCCAGAGCAACGCGTAGCGCTATATTGCGGCCTGCCGTTTGTGGCGATCTGCTATCTGGCCTATTACCTGACCCGGCGTTCCGGGCAGAAAAATCTACTGAACACCGGAGAAGAACATGTCGGTTAACAACCCTCTGGCCGCCTTGCTGGCCGATAACCGCACGTTGATTTTGGACGGGGCAATGGCCACCGAACTGGAGGCCCGAGGTTGCGATCTCACCGATCCGCTATGGTCGGCAAAGGTGCTGATTGAAAACCCGGAGCTGATTTATCAGGTGCATCTGGATTACTTCAAAGCAGGAGCACAGTGCGCTATTACCGCCAGCTATCAGGCCACGCCCCAAGGTTTTTTACGCCGGGGTCTGGATGAGCCGCAATCGTTGGCACTGATCGCCCAAAGCGTCCACCTGGCGCAGCAGGCGCGCGCCGATTATCTGGCCCAGCACCCACAACGATTGCCTTTGCTGGTGGCCGGTTCGGTCGGCCCCTATGGCGCCTACCTGGCGGACGGCTCTGAATACCGTGGCGACTATCATCTGCCGCAAGCAGAAATGATCGCGTTCCATCGTCCGCGTATCACTGCTCTGGCCAATGCTGGAGTGGATCTCCTGGCATGTGAAACGCTGCCTTCGTTCGCCGAATTACAGGCCCTGCTGGCGCTGCTGGAGGAATTCCCAGCGCTGGGTGGGTGGTTCTCTTTCACTCTGCGCGATAGCCAACATCTAAGCGATGGTACACCACTGGCCGTCGTCATGGCTGAGCTTAACGATAACCCGCAGGTACTGGCAGTAGGCGTCAATTGTATCGCGTTGGAAAACGTCACGCCGGCGTTGCAGCAGCTTGCCGCGCTGAGCAATAAACCGTTACTGGTTTACCCTAACTCCGGCGAACACTACGACGCGGTGAGCAAAACCTGGCACAGTTGCGGTAACCACCAGCAGCATCTGATCAATCAGTTGGCCGATTGGCAGCATGCCGGTGCCCGCTTGATTGGCGGCTGCTGCCGAACCACGCCTGCCGACATTCAGGCGATTGCCGAACTCTGCCACGCATAAAAAAACCCCCTGTGGCCGAAGCCGCAGGGGGTCACTTTCACGCTATTACAGCGGTTGGGTTTGTGCTTCCACTACGGCCAATGCCACCATGTTGACGATACGGCGCACCGAAGCGATCGGCGTCAGGATATGTACCGGCTTGGACACGCCCATCAATACCGGCCCTACCGTCACCCCTTCGGAAGAGGAGACACGCAGCAGGTTGTAGCTGATCCGCGCCGCTTCCATACTTGGCATGATCAGGATGTTGGCCGAGCCTTTCAGCGGGCTGTCCGGCATCAAATCGTGGCGGATACTTTCTACCAGCGCGGCGTCACCGTGCATCTCACCGTCGATCTCCAATCCTGGTGCCATCTGATTGACCAGCTCCAGCGTTTTACGCATTTTGCTCGCCGACGGGCAGTTGGAAGAACCAAAGCTGGAGTGGGACAACAACGCCACCTTCGGTTCAATCCCGAAGCGCCGTACCGTGTCTGCCGCCATCAGGGTGATTTCCGCCAGCTGTTCCGGCGTTGGATCATCGTTGACGTAGGTATCGGCGATGAAGGTGTTACCGCTCGGCAGCAGTAAGGCGTTCATTGCTCCTGCCACATGTACCCCTTCACGGAACCCGAATACCTTTTCCACCACGTCATAATGCTCGTGGTAGCTGCCGATGGTGCCACAGATCATGGCGTCGGCTTCCCCACGGTGCAGCATGATGGCAGCAATCAGCGTTGGGTTACCGATCACCGCACGGCGAGCCTGCTCCTGGGAGACGCCACGGCGCTTCATGATCTGGTAATACTCACCCCAGTATTCATTGAAACGCGGATCGGACTCGTTATTCACCACTTCAAAGTCTTTACCCGGCGTCAGCTGCAGGCCAAGTTTCTTCAGGCGCATTTCAATCACGCTTGGGCGACCCACCAGGATCGGGTAAGCCAGCCCCTGCGATACCAGCTCTTGGGTAGCATGCAGGACGCGCTCTTCTTCACCTTCGGCCATTACCACGCGTTTCACTTCTTTCTTCGCCTGGGAGAAGATCGGCTTCATAAACAGGTTGGTTTTGTAAACGAACTCGGTCAGTTTCTCCACGTAGGCATCGAAGTCTTCGATCGGGCGCATCGCCACGCCAGAATCCATGGCTGCCTTGGCTACCGCCGGGGCGATTTTGACAATCAGGCGCGGATCGAACGGTTTGGGAATGATGTATTCCGGGCCAAAGGAAAGGTCCTGATCGCCATACGCCGAAGCCACCACGTCGCTCTGCTCTGCCAGCGCCAGATCGGCAATGGCGTGCACGCAGGCCAGCTTCATCTCTTCGTTGATGGTCGTGGCCCCCACATCCAGCGCGCCACGGAAGATGAACGGGAAGCACAGCACGTTGTTCACCTGGTTGGGGTAATCAGAACGGCCGGTACAGATAATCGCATCTGGGCGCACCGCTTTCGCCAACGGCGGCAGAATTTCCGGTTCCGGGTTAGCCAGCGCCATGATCAGCGGATCTCTGGCCATGGTTTTCACCATGTCCTGCGTCAGCACGCCAGGGCCGGAGCAACCCAGGAAAATATCGGCATTGGGAATGGCATCCCCTAGCGTACGCTGGCCGTTATCCGCAATGGCATACGCCGCCTTGGTTTCTTCCATCTTGGCATCGCGGCCCTGATAGATCACGCCTTTGGAGTCGCAAACGGTGATATTCTGCTTGCTCAGACCCAACGCGACCAGCAGGTTCAAACAGGCAATGGAGGCCGCACCGGCTCCCGATACCACCAGGCGTACGTCGGAGATATTTTTCTTCACCACCCGCAGGCCGTTGAGCACCGCAGCGGTAGTAATAATCGCCGTGCCGTGCTGATCGTCATGGAACACCGGGATCTTCATGCGCTCACGCAGTTTCTTCTCAATATAGAAGCACTCGGGCGCTTTGATATCTTCCAGGTTAATGCCGCCGAAGGTCGGTTCCAGCGCGGCGATCACGTCAATCAGCTTGTCGGGATCGAGTTCATCGACTTCGATATCGAACACGTCAATACCGGAAAACTTCTTAAACAGAACCCCTTTACCTTCCATGACCGGTTTACCGGCTAGCGCCCCGATATTCCCCAATCCCAGCACCGCGGTGCCGTTGGAGATCACCGCCACCAGGTTACCCTTGGCGGTATATTTATAAGCGGCCAGCGGATCGGCGGCAATTTCCAGGCAGGGGGCAGCCACACCCGGCGAATAGGCCAAGGCCAGATCGCGCTGTGTCGCTAGCGGTTTAGTCGGCGATACCTGGATCTTCCCTGGGACCGGAAACTGATGGAAATCAAGGGCACTCTGTTTGAGCTGTTCGTCCATTATGGGTTCCTTTGCTTTCTTCTTTTATGTTGAGGTAAGGCTTTATCGCTGAACCAGTATAGTGAGAGAATCGTCACAAACTTTGAAGCGTGCCATAACCTTGGGTAAAATTCGTAAATAAAAGTTAAAAGGAAGTTAAACGAACAGAAAAGCAGCAGTTTTATTATGCCTGCGTCAACCGTTTACCACGAAGGTTCGTAGGTGTATGTGAGTGAGAGGGGAAATGGCAAAGGGCTCAACCTGACGCAGTTAAACCCTTTTTTACCACAGCGATTACTGTGACATATTAAGAATGGTGCGAATGTTGAGGGCACTGGTCGCGATAATATCGATCGCCCCGGTGCGCAGCGCGCCCAGAATAGCCAACGCTTTGGTATTCTCAGAGGCAATGGCGATCACACAAGGGATTTTCCGCAGCTCATCAATACTCAGGCCAATGACGCGATCGTTCATCACCGTATCTACATGCATCCCCTGCGCGTTGAAAAAGTCATAACCGGCGATATCACCGATCACCCCCTGATTCAGACTGGCATCAATGATCTCGTGGGGAGTAAACCAGCCAAGCTTGACCATATAGCTGTTTTCATTCATATCACCGATGCCCACCAGGGCCACATCGGCCTTGCGCGCCCGATCCAGGGTTTCCTTGATGGTGCCGTTTTGCATAAACGCTTCTTTCAGCGCCCGGTTTTCTACATATGCCGGGGCATACAGCGTCTCGCTGCTACCACCAAACTTCTTCGCCAGACGGCGGCTGATGTGGTCAGCATTGATGGCGTCACCGGGGCGATGTGTTCCCCCAATGCCACAGATAAACTTACAATTTTTGGGGGCCACGCTGCCCACATGATCGGCGATCGCGGCCACGTTACGCCCTTGGCCAACCGCCAGCACCATATCGTCTTTCAGGGACATGGCCAGATAACCGGAAACCAATGCTGCTACCTGACGCCGCTGTTCTTCCTCATCCTGATGATCCAGCGCGATTAATGCACGGCTGAGGGAGAAACGCTCCAGCATTTGCTGCTCCAGCCGGGTACTGAATACCGGATGATAGCGGACGGTGATCTCAACAATGCCTTCTTCTTTGGCCCGCTTGAGTAAACGCCCGACCTTAATCCGCGAAATACCGAACTTTTTTGCAATCTCTTCCTGAGTGATTTCATCCTGATAATACGCCACGGCAATTTCAGTCAGCAGTTCGTTATCCTGGGATCCTGTTTTTTTTTCCATCCGTTACACGTTTCCCCACGGCAGATTGGTCTTTTTCAATAGAAGATGGGTTCAGCATGCCGAACCCATCTTATCGCATTGCCCGCTAGTATAACCTGTTCAGGCGGCAACGGTATTCAAGCGTTGTTCCACCGCATCAGCCAGTTGGCATAAAAGTAGACAACAGGATACCGCACCGGCATCCAGCACGCCGCGCGAACGTTCCCCCAATCGGCTCGCGCGACCAATCTTGGCAACCAGATCGCGGGTTGAATCACGCCCGGCAACGGCAGCCCGTTTCAACTGCTCCAGCGACTCACTGAAGCTATCGCCACGCCGAACCGCCTGCTCAAACCCTTCGATAGCAGGGATCAGCGTATCCATCAGGCACTTGTCGCCTACGCCAGCGCTGCTGATGTCCTGCAGTTCAGTGAGCCCATTGCGCAACATGGCCAGAAAAACCTGTTTATCCAGCGCCATTTTATCACGCACGCTGTCGGCCATGCCCATGAACAGGCTGCCATACAGCGGCCCCATCGAGCCACCAATCCCTTCCATCAATGCGTCCGCGACCGCGTCAAAAGCCTGCGCCAACGTCAGTTTTTGGCCCTTGATGGCCTCACCACATAAGGTGAAGCCTTTTGACATATTAATGCCGTGATCGCCGTCGCCAATCGCACCATCTATTTCACTGAGATACTCGCGATTGCTGACAATCACGCCAATCAGCGCCGCGACGATCTCATTGCCATACTGCGTAGAAATTTGTGTGGTCATGATTCACTCCACCTGAGTTAGGCCCAATGAATGAGCGGGCATATCGAGCAACGTTTTCAATTGGTCGTCGAGCTTCATCAAGGTTAACGTCACCCCCATCATTTCCAGCGAGGTAAAATAGTTACCCACATAGCGACGGTGAACCTTGATACCGCGCTCCGTCAGCCGCTTTTCAATCTCGGCATAATAGATGTAGAGCTCCATCACCGGCGTGGCCCCCAGGCCGGAAATCAACAGGGCAACTTCCTGCCCCTTGTTCAACGGCATATCATTGAGCACAAAGTCGAGCATGGTGCCAGCCATCGCGGACGCCGACTGGATCGGGGATACCTCAATCCCAGGCTCACCGTGATGCCCAATCCCGATCTCCATGTGGCCATCGGCGATATGGAAGTTGGGCTTACCTACCGCCGGGATGGTGCAAGAACTGAGCCCGACGCCGATCGAGCGGCAATTGCCAATCGCCTTTTGCGCAGCAGCGATCACCCCGTCAAGATCGTAACCCAGCGCTGCGGCAGCAGCCCCGATTTTCCACATCAGAATCTCACCGGCAACGCCACGACGTTTTTCAATTTCACTGGCGGGCGCAGAAGCAACATCATCATTTGCCACCACGGTTTTTACCGTGATACCGGCGGCGCTGGCCTTCTTCATCGCCATTTTGACGTTCATATTATCGCCAGCATAGTTGCCATACAGGCAGGCGACCCCCGCCCCGCTGTCCGCTGCCTTGAACGCATCCAGAAATGCCCCCGCCGTTGGCGAAGAGAAAATCTCACCGATGGCCACAGCATCGAGCATGTTCTTGCCAACATAGCCCAGAAACGCAGGCTCATGCCCCGAGCCCCCACCGGTAACAATACCCACCTTGCCTTTGATCGGTGCGGCAGGGTATTTGAGGACTCGTGCATTATCGGTCGCGGTGAAATATTCCGGATGAGCCTTCAGATAGCCCTGAATGGTATCTTCCACGACGCGATCGGGATCGTTAATGATTCTGTTCATCATGGCCTCTCTTTTGCCTGAGTATCGAGTTATTGAATGGTGTAACCGCCGTCAACCACCAGATTGCTGCCGGTGATCATGCTGGCCGCATCGCTCGCCAGGAACAGCGCGCTGGCGGCAATATCCTCGGGTTCGGCAAAGCGCCTCAGGGGGATTTTCTGCTTCATTTGTTCTGCAACCTCGCCAGACCATGCTTTGCGCCCCAACTCGGTCAGCACCACCGTGGGCGAAATGGCGTTTACCCGCACGTTGTGCGGCCCCCATTCCAGTGCCAGAACCTGGGTCAAGCCAATTACGCCGGCTTTGCTGGCGCAGTAAGCCAGATGATTGGGCAAGGCGACCACGCCGGCCTGCGAGGCCAGGTTGATAATGCTGCCACTGCCCTGACGGATCAGATAGTGGCCCACGACCTGGCTGGTAAGAAACACCCCTTTCAGGTTCACCGCCATGGTGTTATCCCAAGCGTCTTCGGGCAGTTCTTCCGCCGGATACAGCGCGACGATCCCAGCGCTATTGACCAGCACATCCAGCCGCCCGAAATGGGCATTGGCCTGCGCAACCGCCTGTTCTACAGAGGCTTTGTCGGTGACGTCCATCACGATGCCTAACGCCTGTCGCTGATCCAGCTGCTGAGCAATCTGCACCACCTGTGGAGCACGATCCAACAGTACGACCTGCGCGCCGTTTTGCAGATAGCATTTGGCAATAGCCAGACCTATTCCCGCCGCGCCGCCGGTTATCAACGCCACTTTCCCTTGCAAGGCTCCCTTGCTTTGACCAGTAATCATAGAAAACTCCCTCAAACGGTTATTTACGCCAAGCTGTGATGATTTTCTTCCACGGCGGCAGGCACGGCTTTAGGCAAGGTGACATATTTCATCAAGACGCCGCTGAACAAATACAGGCCGGTGAAAATCCAAATCACCCCGCTGCTCCCCAAGCTGCCGATAAATAACCCTACCACTGCCGGGCCAACGAAAGTGCTCAACCCCGCGCCAAGATTCAGGATCGACATGGCGGCACCTTTATTCTCCGGAGCCAACGTTGGCATAATGGCCGAAAGAGGCACGAAGGCCGCCAGGCAAGCACCGAATAGCCCGGCGGCCACGACGGTCAGCAGATAATTGGGACCGAGGAAGTAAGGCACGTAATAGAACATCAGCGTGGTGATAGCGCAGCCGACGCAACCGAACCACATGACGACGTTACGCCAGCCCAAGCCGTCGCTGATCACCCCAAAGATCAGGTTGAAGATAATGTTCACCGTCCACAGTGCCGCATACATCTGTAGCCAGTCAGTGCGGCTAAACCCGATATCCATCATGTACATCGGCATAAACACCACGAAGCCATACGCCGCAGAGGTATTGATGGTGCGGACAATGCCACCCAGGCCGATTTTCGGGTTCTCAAACGCAATGGTGATCCCCTTTAGCACATAGCTGAGGGAGGCTTTTTGCCTGTCCCCCACGTCGCTATGGCCAGGAGTGCGGTTAAGCATCAGTGCGATCATCGCCCCGAGCACCACAAAGATTAATGCGCTCCATAAGGTGTGAATTTCCCCCAGGAACGGCAGCATGATGCTGGAATAGAGCACGCCCAGTACGCTCAACCCACCGCTATAGACAAACCAGAAAATCCCCACGGCGGAACCCAGCCTTTCCGGCGGAGCCTCATAGGCGACCCATACCAGAAAACCATAGGCAAACAGGGGATAGCCCAGCCCGCGCAGCGCATAGGTCGGTATCATCACCGACAAGTTATTACTGGGTAATCCCCACACCAGAAAACACACCGAGCCCAGCAGGAATAGCAACAATCCAGCCAGCATGACGCGGCGAGCGGTAAAGATTTCTGCCAAAACGCCGGAAAACCAGGCAGATATTGCCGCAGCAAAACCGTAAACGCTAAACAGCAGCGCAGATTCCTGAATGGTTAAGCCTTTGCCGATCAAATAGGGTGAAAGCCAGCCTTGTTCCAGCCCCTCCCCCATCATAAAGACCAACACACCGGCATAACCGAGCATTAATTTTGGTGACAGACCAATGCGATGAATCAGTCCATTCAGCATAAAACACCCCAGCACATTGAATTGTGGAGGTGCAGGCTAGCCCGCACCCGAAGAATGATGCAGGCATTACAGATTTGGATTGAGCACCACTTTGATTGAGCCGATGCCCCGTTTCATCATGGCGAAGCCTTCAGCAAACTGCTCGAGCGGCAACGTTTGGGTGACGACACCTTTGGTGGGCAGATCGCCATTGCGTATCCCTTCAATCACCAACGGATAACAATAAGGACCCAGGTGCGATCCCAGCACATCCAACTCCTTACGATCGCTGATAATGCTCCAATCGACGGTCACCGGATCTTTAAATACCGAGAACTCGACAAAGGTGCCCAACTTACGGATCAGCATCAGCCCCTGTTCGACAGATTGCTGGGCGCCGGTGGCTTCAATGTAGATATCGCAGCCGTAGCCTTCGGTCATGTCCTTAATGATCGCCATCACATCATCGCGCAGTGGGTTCAGCACAACGTCAGCACCAAATTCTTTCGCCAGCGCCAGGCGTTCGTCTGACAGGTCGAGCACCACCAGCTTCGATGGACCGGATTTTTTAATCGCACCGATCATCCCCAAGCCCAGCGTTCCGGCACCGGCCAGTACCACCACGTCCCCCAGCTTGATGTTGGCGCGCTGTACCGCATGGAAAGAACAGGCATAGGGTTCGATCAGAATGGCGTCTTCGATCGGCATATCCGCAGGAACGTGATAGTTGATGGCCTCTTTGGTGAACTTCATGTATTCCGCCATACCACCATTAACGTTATTCTGGAAGCCGTACAGATCGTGTTTCTCACACATCCAATACTGGCCCCGGTTACAGAAACGGCATTGCCAGCAGGGAACGATCTGTTCTGAAATCACCCGATCGCCCAACTTGAATCCTTCAACGCCCTCCCCATAGCCCACCACGTGGCCGATAAATTCGTGGCCTGGGATCATCGGCGCTTTGATGTAAGCCGGCTGTTTTTCATCTCCCCAAAAACTGGCCGCTCCTTCAAACGCTTTAACATCACCGGCGCAGATGCCACAGGCTTCAACTTTCACCAGGATCTCGTGCGGGCCAATTTTCGGTACCTCCACAAGCTCCAGGCGGTAATCCTGCGGGGCATAAGCCACCACCGCTTTCATGGTTTCAGGAATGCCTTCGGCCATGGTTGCCGCTGTTACGCAGTTCTGACACATAGTTCTATCCTCGGGTAGGGTTTATTTTTATGATCATAAGCACACACAAAGAACAAATAAACACTACATACTCTCAACATGTTTGCCCACCACCAACCTTTGAAATTGTGATCCTGCTCAAGAAGCCCCCTTAAAGTCACCTAATAGGCCATAAAGTCGATTTATTCGTGATGTTCATCACCTTTATCGGCCATAATCCCTTAGTCAAAATAAAAACAAATGAACACCAATTGAACATTTGATAAATCATGGTTATGGTATTCGCCATGACGCGCCAGCGGGGATCGTCAGCCTTACCCTTGATCAACAGGAGATGTGTTATGCAGCCTATTGCGATTGGCGCCGATGATGCCGCCATTGAACTGAAGAATGTGATCGTTGCGTTTCTGCAACAGCGCGATATTCAGGTTACCGACTACTCACCGGGAAGCGATACGCCCCCCATCGGCTATCCCGATATCGCCTTTCAGGTGGCGCAAGGCATTAAGGATGGGAAACACCAACGTGGCATTTTGCTGTGTGGCACCGGTATTGGCATGAGCATTGTGGCCAACAAGGTCCCGGGGATCCGCGCAGCACAGTGCCATGATACCTATTCGGCACAGCGCGCACGTAAAAGCAACGATGCACAAATCATCACGCTTGGCGCACGCGTCATTGGCCCGGAACTGGCAAAATCGATCGTCGAAGCCTGGTTGAGCTCTGAATTTGAAGGAGGGGGATCGGCGCCTAAGGTGGCAAGGATCGGCTATTACGAACAGGTTGTTGGCCAACGCTGAACCAACGTCGACAGAGGGTCACGGCTTGGGGGGCCCATGTGGTATTTCTGCCCCCATTGTTTCTATCCATCGCAACAATCAGAAAAAGCGTATTTCATTCATCAGCCATATGATGCATGGTGTTAACCATAATGAAATACGTTCTCATTTACTGTTATGACTTTGGGCAAGGAGCTTATAAATGAACCAGTTAGACGCACTCAAACAGTTGACCGTGGTTGTTGCCGACAGCGGTGATATCGAATCCATCCGCCAGTTCGAACCGCAGGATGCCACCACCAACCCTTCGTTGATCCTCAAGGCCGCGGCGCTGCCGCAGTATAAGTCACTGATCACCGAAGCGCTGGAGTACGCCCGCCAGCAAGGCGGCAGCAAAGAAACCCAACTGATTAACGCCAGTGACAGACTGGCGGTGAATATTGGGGTCGAAATTCTAAAAAGCGTACCAGGGCGAATCTCCACCGAGGTGGATGCCCGTCTATCCTTCGATCGCGGTATGTGCGTGGCTAAAGCACGCAAGCTGATCGGCATGTATCAAAACCAGGGGATCGATAAATCCCGCATTCTGATCAAGCTGGCGGCTACCTGGGAAGGGATCAAGGCGGCCGAAGAGCTGGAAAAAGAAGGCATCAACACCAACCTGACGCTGCTGTTCTCCTTTGCTCAGGCCCGTGCCTGCGCCGAGGCCGGTGTTTATCTGATTTCGCCGTTCGTTGGCCGTATCTACGATTGGTATCAGGCCAGACAGCCGATGACCGATTACGATGCCGAGCAGGATCCGGGCGTGAAGTCCGTTCGTACCATTTATGAATACTATAAACAGCACCGCTATCAGACCGTGATCATGGGCGCCAGCTTCCGTAAGGTTGAGCAGATCCTGGCGTTGGCGGGTTGTGACCGTTTGACCATTGCGCCAAACCTGTTGGAAGAGTTGAAGCAAAGCAATCAGCCTATCGAACGTAAACTGACGCCGTCTACCGAAGGGTTTTATCAGCCAGCACCACTGGCCGAGGCGGAGTTCCGCTGGCTGCATAACCAGGATGCCATGGCGGTTGAGAAGTTGGCCGAAGGCATTCGCCTGTTCGCCGTCGACCAGCAGAAGCTGGAAGACATGCTGATCGCACAGCTGTAAGACGATGATAGAAAAGTGAGATCGGCAAAGCAATTGCCCCTCACCCTAACCCTCTCCCACAGGGAGAGGGGACCGATCGAGTGTGTTTTAAAGATAGTGACTCACTTTGGCTAAGGACGATCAAGCTAGCTAAAATGACTGCTTTATTTTCAGGACCGATCGAGTGTGTTTTAAAGATAGTGACTCACTTTGGCTAAAGACGATCAAGCTAGCTAAAATGACTGCTTTATTTTCAGGACCGATCGAGTGTGTTTTAAAGATAGTGACTCACTTTGGCTAAGGACGATCAAGCTAGCTAAAATGACTGCTTTATTTTCAGGACCGATCGAGTGTGTTTTAAATGTAGTGACTCACTTTGGCTAAGGACGATCACGCTAGCTAAAATGACTTCTTTATTTTCAAACGAGTAGGAGCTAACAGCTCCCTCTCTCTGTGGGAGAGGGGACCGATCGAGTGTGTTTTAAATGTAGTGACTCACTTTGGCTAAGGGCGATCACGCTAGCTAAAATGACTTCTTTATTTTCAAACGAGTAGGGGCTAACAGCTCCCTCTCCCTGTGGGAGAGGGTTGGGGTGAGGGAAACTACTCCATCACCCGGTGGATCTGCAAATACTGCAACAGCATGATGGTTTTACCATCCTTGATGCGGCCGTCGGCGATCATCGCGATTGCCTCACCAAAGGGCAATTCCACCACTTCAATATCTTCATCCTCAATGCCACCCCCGCTGGTTTGGCGTTCGTTATCCTGGTACTCAGCAATAAAGAAGTGGAGTATTTCCGTCACGCCGCCCGGTGACATGTAGGCCTCAAAGATCTTTTGCACCTTCGAAACCTGAAAACCGGTTTCTTCTACCGCTTCACGGCGAGCGCACTGTTCGGGCTGATCGTCATCCAGCAGCCCAGCGCAGGCTTCCAACAACATGCCTGTGGCATTGCCGTTGACGTAGGTTGGCATACGGAATTGGTTGGTCAGCACCACGGTGCCCTTGGCCCGGTTATACAGCAAAATGGTCGCCCCGTTACCGCGGTCATAGACCTCGCGCACCTGTTCGATGGTTCCGCCGTTTTTACGTTTTAACTCAAAGGTGTATTTATTCAATACGTACCAGTTGTCCGATAACAGCTGCTTTCTGATATTTTCTATTTTTGACGACATATTCTCTTCTTCCGTAAGCCAACGCACCGCAACCTTTGGCCACTAGCAAAGCGCAGCCACGGCGGATTTGCAACAAAAAACCGCAGGCTGAACAGAAATGGGGGCTTGGGGCGACTAAAATTTCAGCGAGATGATATTACAGTGGCTAGCCAATGCCACACAGCTGAAATATACCAATGAGATAAAAACCTCTCATTTCACAACAAAAGGTTTTTATCAAAAAGACAGCTGTAAAACCTGAGAATAACCTGGCTTATTTACGGTTTAGGAATGGCATCCAACTGGAAACTTGTTCCACTGGTCACGTTACCCTCGTCATCATAGAAATCAACACCGAGCCATGCACTGGTAAATTGCCCTCCATTAGCGGGTAACATCATTGAATTGGGCGTCAAGATCCCTTTATCGATCATATCCTGATATGCAGCGATCAGTTCCTGCTGCCGTGCCAATACCTCTCCGACGGTATCACCACCGACTTGAGCATACCCCGTACTGACACTATTTAAGGCCGCTTGATTAAAACAGTTATAAAAGCCGCTAGCAAATCCCGAAAAATTCTCATTGCCAATAGCCTCCCTGACGGCTACGGAATCAAAGCTGGCATTAAACAAATAGATACCAACTTTTATTTTTTTATCGGCATCTGTCACATTTGGATTAACTTCAAAACTCAGCATCGAATAAATGCTACTCTTATCCTCTTTATCCCAACCATGCATACGTGCATCAGTAATAAACTCATGAGCGTCCATATTATCAATCCTCTTCAGTCAGTGTGTCGTTTGGTTTTCCAACCCAAGCACCTACTTGGATAAAAATAATATATGTAATTGGGGTAAATGATGATATCCAGTCCTGTTGTGCTGACTCTGAAACAAACACTCATCATTTGATCACGGAAGGGCGGGGTAGCGAATAATCCGACACCTCATCATATTGAAAAAAAACCCCGCAGGCCTTGCAGCGCTGCGGGGTTGATATCTACCAGAGTTAGAATCCGGTAGGGACTCCGTGCATGTCCGGCAGTTTATGTGCGATCCCTTTATGGCAATCGATACAGGTTTTGCCTTCGGTGATGGCTTTGTCATGCATCTTGGCCGCCACGGTTTTCTGCGCGGTGAAATCCATATACTCGAAGTTGTGGCAGTTACGGCACTCCTGCGAGTTATTGGCTTTCATACGCGCCCATTCGTTGCTGGCCATGGTCAGACGATGCTCCTCGAACTTCTGCGGCGTGTCGATGATGCCAAACACCTTGGCGTACAACTCTTTGCTGGCCTTCAGCTTACGCAGCATCTTCGGCCCCCACTCATGCGGGACGTGGCAATCCGGGCAGGTGGCACGGACGCCACTGCGGTTGTTGTAATGCACCGTCTCCATATACTCTTCGTAGACGTTTTCACGCATCTCGTGGCAGCTGATACAGAATTTTTCGGTGTTGGCCGCTTCCATACCGGTGTTGAAACCGCCCCAGAAAACAATCCCGGCGACAAAGCCCAACAGCAGCAAAGTCCCCAGGGCCAGCCTGCTCGGCCTGCGCCACCAGCGCCATAGACGACGGATCGGTCCGGCCTTTTTCTCGGATGTTGTGGTATTACGTTCGGCCATAGCTCCCCCGCTTAGTGCCCAAAGCCCTGCATAGGCTTGAAATCATTGCCGATGATTGGTGCCGCATCGGTTTGTGGTACGTGGCATTGCAGACAGAAATAACGACGTGGAGCGACTTCCCCCAGCACCTTGCCATCGCTGTCCATAAAGTGTGTCGGGCTGATACGCGGTGCTCCGGTGGTGCGATAGTGCTCCACGCCGTGGCACTGCAAGCAGCGGTTAGTGTTTTTGCTAATCTGGTAGCCGTCGACGCTGTGTGGGATCATCGGCGGCTGGTTGACATAGTTTAGCGCCATCTTTTCCTGCTGCTTGGGCATTTTGATCTGCCCTTCAGCCGTGCCGGAAACCTCTGGCGATTGCTTGAGATCGACATCACTGGCGGCAAACGCGGCACTGGCAACTACCAGTGTTAACAGCGCGCCCCACAGGGAAAGCTGCTTTTTCAGGACATTGCTGGTCATTTTTTGGCTCCCGAATAATGAAATTTGCTCTTAATTTCGAATACGTTTTCTGCACAAACGTCGATACAACGTCCGCAGGCAATACAGGCATCACTGGCAACCCGTGGTGTACCTTTTTTTACTAATAACGGCTCACGCAGGATCTGCGGTTCTGGGCAAACATGAAAACAATCCATGCAGCGAGTACAGTTGTCACGCTTCTCCGCGCTGATCTGCACCACACCCTGGCTACCAATGGCGCCATACAGCGCTCCCATTGGGCAAAGATGGCCACACCAGCCGTGTTCGACCACCAGCAGGTCGAACAGGAACAGCGCCACAATCAACCAGATGCCAGCACCAAATGCGGCACCCAGCCCTTTCAGCCAGGCTAATACCCCTTCCCCGCTGCTGCCATGGATCAGCCCGCGCCCCATCAGGGCCACCGGATTAATCCATTCCCAGATCAGCGTGCCACTCACGGCACTGCCAACCAGTACGACAAGCAAGATGCCATAGCGCAGGGAACGAGGCAGGCTGGCCGATTGACGCAAACCTAACTTGCGCCGCAGCCAGGCCGCCAGATCGGTCACCGGGTTGACCGGGCAAACCCAGCCACAAAACACCCGATTACCGATCAGGCCGTAGATCAGCACCACTACCGCGCCTACCCACACCAACCAAGCTGGCCAATGCCCGGCCAACAGGCTTTGCAGCATCATCAACGGATCCGTTAACGGTACCGTCTCCGCCAATAGGCTGGCGCTGTAATTGCCACGCAGGATCCAGATGCCCCACAGCGGCCCGGAGAGAAACATCAACAAGATCAACAGTTGGCTACAACGGCGCAGGATCAGGAAGCGGTTGCTACGCAACCAGCCATGGCGCGAACGGGCATCACGCCCCGCTTCAGCGACTGGATTAGCCATCATTCACCTCCCTTTACGCCGCGTGCCGGCAATGTGAGGCCTTCCGGCACCAGTGAATGCCCTGCACGCTGCTTTTCCTGCCAGCCCCAGCGATAGTGTTCACCCAATTGGCCACGCGCCAGTTCCATCGGTAACACCTTGATCGCCGCCTGCTCAAGTACACAAGCCTGCTCACACTTGCCACAGCCGGTACAATCCTGGCTGTGAACGGTCGGCAGAAACATGGCGTGCTTGCCGGTACGCTCGTTGTGTTGCAGATCCAAGGTGATGGCCTTGTCGATCTGCGGGCAAACCCGGTAACACACATCGCAACGCAGCCCTTGCCAATTCAGACAGTTTTCATGATCCAGCAACACCGCCAGCCCCATCCGCGCCTGATCGATATCCGTCAGGTTTGGATCCAGCGCACCGCTCGGGCAGGCCACCACACACGGGATGTCTTCACACATCTCGCAAGGGATATCCCGCGCCACAAAGTACGGCGTTCCCGCCGCTCTCGGCGACAGCAGCGTCGCCAGTTTCAGCGTCTGGTACGGGCAGGCTTGCACACACTGACCGCAGCGAATGCAGGCGCTATCAAACGCCCCTTCGGCCAGTGCTCCCGGCGGCCGCAGGGCCAGGCCATCACGTGCCTGAGACTGCTTTTGTTGCAACCCCAGCAGTACGCCTATCCCTGCCAACCCGGCCACGCTGCGCGCAGCATCCCGCAGGAAGCGCCGCCGGGCCGGTGTTTTATCTCGTTGCTGGCTCATTCCGTTGGCCTTATACCTTCTCCAGTTTTACCGCACACTTCTTGAAGTCGGTCTCTTTCGACAGCGGATCGGTAGCGTCCAGCGTCAGATTATTGACCAGTTGCGCGGCATCAAAGAACGGCATATACACCAGGCCTTTCGGCACACGGTTACGGCCACGGGTTTCGACGATGCTCACCACTTCACCACGGCGTGACACTACCTTCACCTTGTCACCACGGCGCAGATTGCGGCTCTTGGCGTCCAGCGGATGGATAAACAGCACCGCCTCTGGGAAGGCTCTGTGCAATTCTGGCACCCGGCGAGTCATCGAACCGGTGTGCCAATGTTCCAGCACGCGGCCAGTGGACAACCACAGATCGAACTCCTGATCCGGGCTTTCCGCCGCTGGCTCGAACGGCAGTGCGAAGATCACGGCTTTGCCGTCTGGCTTGCCATAGAAGCGCACGCTTTCACCGGCCTTCACATAAGGATCGGTCCCTTCACGGTAACGCCACAGGGTTTCCTTGCCATCCACCACCGGCCAGCGTAAACCGCGCGCCTTATGGTACATATCAAAGGCCGCCAGATCGTGACCATGGCCACGGCCAAACCCGGCATACTCTTCAAACAGCCCTTTCTGGATGTAAAAACCGAAGTCGCGCGACTCGTCGTTCAACTGGTCGGCCGGGATCTCTTCCAGCTTGTACTTGTTCACTTCACCGTTAACGAACAGGACGTCGTACAAGGTTTTACCCCGGTATTCCGGCTTCTGGTTAATCAGCTCCGCAGGCCACACTTCTTCCACCTTGAAGCGTTTGGCAAATTCCACCAACTGCCACAGGTCAGACTTGGCCTCGCCAGGCGCTTTCACCTGCTGATGCCAGAACTGAGTACGGCGCTCGGCGTTACCGTAAGCCCCTTCTTTCTCTACCCACATCGCAGTAGGCAGGATCAGGTCGGCGGCCAATGCGCTCACCGTTGGGTACGGATCGGAAACCACGATAAAGTTGCGCGGATCGCGCCAGCCCGGCATACGATCTTCGTTAATGTTTGGCCCGGCCTGCATGTTGTTGTTACACATCACCCAGTAGGCGTTCAGCTTGCCGTCTTTCAACGCACGGTCCTGTGCAACCGCATGCAGCCCGACTTTTTCCGGGATGGTGCCAGCTGGCAGTTGCCATTTCTGTTCGGCAATCTGGCGATGCTTCTCGTTGGTCACGACCATGTCCGCTGGCAGGCGGTGGGAGAACGTCCCCACTTCACGCGCAGTACCACAGGCAGAAGGCTGGCCAGTGAGTGAGAACGGCCCACAGCCCGGCTTGGAGATCTTGCCGGTCAGCAGGTGCAGGTTGTAGCACAGGTTATTGGCCCAGACGCCGCGGGTATGCTGGTTGAAGCCCATCGTCCAGTAAGAGACGACTTTCACATTCGGGTCGGCATACAGTTTGGCCAAGGCTTCCAGTTGGTCTTTCGGCACACCGCTTAACTCAGCGGTTTTATCCAGCGTGTACTCCGCCACAAAGGCCTTGTAATCTTCGAAGCTCATCGGCTCCGAAGCATCGCTCCCTGGGTTCTTGGCCGCTTTCTCCAACGGGTGGGTTGGGCGCAGGCCGTAACCGATATCGGTCGCCCCTTTGCGGATATTGACGTGCTGCTTGAGGAAATCCTGGTCAACCGCATTGTTCTGAATAATGTAGTTGGCGATGTAGTTCATGATCGCCAGATCGGTCTGCGGGGTGAACACCATGCCGTTATCCGCCAGCTCGAAGCTGCGGTGTTCAAAGGTGGAAAGTACCGAGACGTTGACCTTATCGTTGCCCAGGCGGCGGTTGGTAATGCGCGACCACAGGATCGGGTGCATTTCCGCCATATTGGAGCCCCACAGCACGAAGGCGTCGGCCTGCTCGATATCATCGTAGCAGCCCATCGGTTCATCCATGCCAAAGGTGCGCATAAAGCCGACCACGGCAGAAGCCATACAGTGGCGAGCGTTTGGATCGAGGTTGTTGGAACGCAGACCCGCTTTGAACAGTTTGGAGGCCGCATAGCCTTCCCATACCGTCCACTGGCCGGAGCCGAACATGCCTACCGCCTCTGGCCCTTTTTCTTTCAGGGCCCCTTTGAATTTTTCTTCCATAACATCGAAGGCTTTTTCCCAAGTGATGGGAGTAAATTCACCTTCTTTGTCATACTGCCCGTTCTTCATGCGCAGCATTGGCTGTGTCAGTCGATCCTTGCCGTACATGATCTTAGGCAGGAAGTAGCCTTTGATACAGTTCAGGCCCCGGTTAACCGGAGCATCCGGATCGCCCTGCGAAGCCACGATGCGGCCATTTTGGGTGCCGACCAGAACGCCACACCCGGTGCCGCAGAAACGGCAAGGTGCTTTATCCCATTTGATTTCGTCACCGCTGCCGACCACGGCCTGGGCGACCGTTGGGATCGTCAGCCCGGCAGCTGCGGCAGCAGCCGCGGCAGCGTTCGCTTTCATGAAGTCTCGACGACTGAGTTTCATGGCATTACCTCACCTTGCTCATCCTGCTGGTGATAAACCAGCGACACTGCCAACACGCCTTCCAGATTGCGCGCCGACTCAATTTTTTCCAGCAACGCCTGGGAGCGTGCTGCTTGCATAACGACGACCAGTTTGCCCTGCTGTTGATCCTGTGCCGGAATTTCCGTATCAGGGATTGCCAGCAGCGCCGAGATCAGCGCCGGGAATTTGTCAGGCCGAGCCTGCACCATCAACCCGCTTACGTGCCATTCACTGCTCATTATTTTCACTCCGGGTTATTGCAATCGCCGAGGTCGGGCAACCGGCAACGCAGGCACCACAACCATTGCACGCCGCCGCCTCGAGCGCCGGTTGGGCTATGCCGCCTAACCGTGGCCGAAAACGGATTGCCTGCGTTTCACAACTGTCCTGACAGCTGCGACACTCTACCCCCTGCATCGCCAGGCAAACGGCCGAAAACGAGGCCACTTGTTGCCAGGGTTGGTGCTGGGGTGGGTAAAACAGTGGGGCTTCGCAGGCATCTGCGCATTGTCGGCAAAAGGTACATTCCGCGCGTTGGAAATCGATTTCGGGATAACCGCCACTGCCACTGATCAATACGCCGGTTTCGCAGGCATTAACGCAGGCCTGGCACCGGGTACAACCTGCAAGGAAGAGAGGGGCTTCACGCGACCACGGGGGACGGATCGCATCAGTTTGATGACGCCATTGTCCGCTGAGCAATCTGCGTCGCGACAATTCGGCCATTCGGGTTATCCTTCAAAGTTGGCAACACGCGCGCGTGTAAAAAATTATTATAGTGTGACTTTATTATTTTTTGTCTCGCACCTCGGGTAAGAGGCAAGGATAAAATAGGCTTATCGGAGGGGGTAGATAATCACCCTAAATAGGTAAAAGTAGGTATTACTTGCGCCAGATCAATCACGGATAGCCGATATAGGGCATTTTGCCAACGGTAGGCCGCCCAATCGCTATTTACTTGATTATATAGCGAAGATTGGTGTTGGCGGAAAATCGGCCGTTTGCTCAAAATCGCCATGCTTTTTGCCAGCAAAAGTTATAATTTGACGGCGCATAACACTCCGGCCAATAACCAGAAGGACGCTTAATTGCTCGTAAAACGCTCAGTGACAGGCAGCCTGGCGAAGGCGCTGATAGCTATCGTGATCCTTTCCGTGCTGTCCACCGGACTGGCACTGACTACCGTGGCCGGCAGCCTGCAGGATGCCGAAGCGATCAATATCGCGGGATCGTTGCGCATGCAGAGCTACCGGTTGGCGTATGAGCTCACTAACGGTTCCGCTGAAGTGCAGCAGCACCTGGTACAGTATCAGCAGTCGCTGATGGCTCCGGCCCTGCTTAAACTCGATCGATTTTATGTGCCTGACGATGTGCGGCAAAAATACCTGACGCTGCGCCAAGCCTGGCTGGTACTGGAAAAACAGATCCTGGCCGGAAATCCGGAAAACTATCAGGCCAACGTGGCCAGCTATGTTAACCAGATCGACCATTTTGTCTTGGCTTTGCAGCGCTACTCCGAACAAAAACTGACCATCGTAGCGACGATCAGCGTGATGGGCTACATCGCCATCATTGCCCTGGTGCTGTTCTGCATCCGCTTTATGCGCCGCCAAGTGGTCACCCCGCTCAAACGCCTGGTGGACGCCAGCCTGCGTATGCAACAACGTGACTTTAATCATCCGCCGCTCGACGTTTCATTGCCAAACGAACTGGGCGTCCTGTCGCAAACCTTCACCACCATGTCTGGCGAATTGGCGAAGCTCTACCAGTCACTGGAACAAAAGGTGCAGGAAAAAACCGAGCGCCTACAGCAGGCCAACCGCACGCTGGAGGTGCTCTACAGCTGCTCCCAGGCGCTGAGCGTTGGGCAGTTGGATCAGCGGGCGTTTGAGAAGGTCCTGCATATCATCAAGCTAAGCGAACAATTACATTGTATCCGGCTCAATGTGGAAGACAGCCTAAGCCAATGGCAGGTCAGCAGTGGTGAACCCGTGGCGGAACTGGCCTGGCATTCACAGGTGATCATGCAAGACAACAAACCCTTGGGTAGCCTGAGCTGGCAACATGAGCAACAGCCGCCCCACCCGCACCTGATGCAAAGCGTGACCAATATGCTCAGCCGCGGGGTTTACTTTAACCGCGCACAAAAGCAGCATATGCAGTTCCTACTGATGGAGGAACGCGCCACCATTGCCCGTGAACTACACGATTCGTTAGCCCAGGCCCTCACTTTCCTGCGCATCCAGCTTACCTTGCTCAAACGTACCCTGACAGGCCATTCATCGCAGGCAGATGAGATCATTGATGATTTTGATCGGGCGCTGGCGGATGCCTATCGCCAATTGCGCGAACTACTGGCCACCTTCCGGTTGAGCATTCAGGATGCCGATCTGAACGCCGCGTTGCAGCAGGTATTGGAACCATTAAAACTGCTGACCAGCGCGCGGATTCAGTTACACTGTCGGTTAGCCTCACAGGCGTTGAATGCCCAACAACAGGTTCATGCGCTACAGATCGTGCGTGAAGCCGTGCTTAATGCCATCAAACACGCCGATGCACAGGAAATTGTGATCCATTGCGAAGTCTCCCCCAGCGGCGACAACGAGATCACCATTTGTGACGACGGCTGCGGCATCGACAGCCTGGATGAACCGGAAGGCCATTACGGGCTAACCATTATGAGCGAACGCGCATCGCGCCTGAACGGGACGTTACATATCAGGCGTGGCAATGCCGGGGGCACGGAGGTCTGTCTTAGCTTCCCGCCATAAGGGCTAACAGCATTGCACGGCGGCCATTCGAGCCGAGCGACAATGCTAATTACTACTATATTTTAAGAGTCAGCTTTACTGCCGGCAGTAGGCAGTGGCTTTACTCGCTACAGGGAGCACGTTTTATTGTGATGAATAATTACCGAGTAATGATCGTGGACGATCACCCATTGATGCGCCGTGGTATCAAACAGTTGCTGGGGCTAGATCCCACTTTCACCGTGGTGGCAGAAGCCAGCGGCGGTGCTGAGGCGATCGCCCTGGCCGCGCAGTTCACGCCAGACGTGATCCTGCTCGATCTGAACATGAAGGGGCTTTCCGGGCTGGATACGCTGAAAGCACTGCGCGATGAAGGGGTAGATGCACGCATTATCGTGCTGACCGTTTCCGATTCCCGCAGCGACGTCTATGCGCTGATCGATGCGGGCGCCGATGGCTACCTGCTGAAAGACAGCGAGCCAGAACAGTTGCTGGAGCATATTCGCCAGGCTGCCGAGGGCCAGAACGTGATTAGCGATGCGGTAGCGGACTATCTTTCGTCACGCAGCGAGCAACACGATCCCTTTGCCGCTCTCACCGAGCGTGAACTGGATGTGTTGCAGGAAGTGGCGCGTGGCATGTCAAACAAGCAGGTCGCGGCGCAGTTGCATATTTCTGAAGAGACGGTGAAAGTGCACATCCGCAATATGCTGCGCAAGCTCAACGTGCGCTCACGCGTGGCAGCAACCGTGATGTATCTGGAAGCGAAAAGCCAGTAATGCTTCCCCGGCACGCCGGGGAACATTCAACCAATGGCCGCCAGCAGCATCTCATGATGCTGATTAACCCAGCTTTGGCTTAACGGGCCCCAGTTTACCAACTGGTAATAGCCATCATTATTACGCTTCCCCTGCTGCACAAACTGCAACTCCAGGCCCAGGCCTGGCAAAGCTTTGAGTACATCCTGCAACGTACGGCGCGGCCAACCGGTCAGTTCCATCAGGCGCGGAACGTTAGGGCGTTCATTGCTGCTGATCAGCCAACACAGATAAAGACGACGAGCAAATACCGGGTTAATTTCCATGCTTAACTCCTGCTGAGGAAAACATCCTGATTATTTCACCGTAACGCAATAAAATCGCCATAATGGCGCGTTTCGTGGCGATGCAATGTGTAACTGTAGATTTCTACTACTGTTATTTACATTATCTCCTTTTTTTCTCCACGCTTTATCTGCGCTCGACGAGTAAAGTGCAGTAGCACCTTTGGGTACAATCAAATCCTGCGACAGCCCGGCCACCAGTCAGTGCCAGGCGTAAGCATAACTGATGCAGTCAAAAATAGAATAAGTCACAACGAGGTTCATGCCGCATGGCCAATTTTTTTATTGATCGCCCGATTTTTGCCTGGGTTCTGGCAATTATTCTTTGCCTGACGGGGACGTTGGCGATTTTTTCTCTGCCTGTCGAACAATATCCGAACCTCGCTCCGCCAAACGTGCGTATCAGCGCCTCCTATCCAGGCGCATCGGCACAGACGCTGGAAAATACCGTTACCCAGATTATCGAACAGAACATGACCGGCCTCGACAACATGATGTATATGTCGTCCCAGAGCACCAATACCGGCCAGGCCTCGGTTACGCTGACCTTTGATGCCGGCACCGATCCCAACGAGGCAATGCAACAAGTACAAAACAAGCTGCAAGCCGCCATCAAGCGGTTGCCACAGGCGGTACAGCAACAAGGCGTAACGGTGTCAAAATCGGGCGATACCACGCTGATGATGGTGGCCTTTGTCTCCAACGATGGCAGCATGGATAAGCAGGACATCGCGGACTACATCGTCTCCAACCTGCAAGACCCCCTCAGCCGCATTAACGGCGTGGGCAGCATGGACGTTTACGGTTCACAATACGCCATGCGTATCTGGCTGGATCCGAACAAGCTCACCAGCTATCAGCTCACCACTCAGGATGTAGTCAGCGCCATCAGTTCGCAGAACACCCAGGTCGCGGTGGGCCAGTTGGGCGGATCCCCTTCCGTGGATCAGCAGGCGCTAAACGCCACCATCAACGCTCAATCCCAGTTGCAAACGCCGGAGCAGTTCCGCCAGATCACGCTGCGCGTCAATCGGGACGGTTCGCTGGTCACCCTGGGTGACGTTGCCACGGTGGAATTGGGCGGGGAAAACTATAACTACCTCAGCCGTTACAACGGATTGCAGGCCGCCGGGATGAACATCAAGCTGGCTTCCGGTGCCAACGAATTGCAAACCGACCAGTTGGTGAAAGCCAAGATCGCCGAGCTTTCACACTATTTCCCCCACGGGCTGGAAGCCAAGATCGCCTATGAGACGACGCCGTTCGTGCAGGCGTCGATCCACGATGTGGTAAAAACCCTGCTGGAAGCCATTTTGCTGGTGTTTTTAGTCATGTACCTGTTCTTGCAGAACTTCCGCGCCACGCTAATTCCCACTATCGCCGTTCCGGTGGTGCTGTTGGGCACCTTTGCCATTCTTTCGGCCTTCGGCTTCAGCATCAACACCCTGACGATGTTTGCCATGGTGCTGGCGATCGGCCTATTGGTGGATGACGCCATCGTGGTGGTGGAAAACGTGGAACGCGTGATGAGCGAGGAAGGTCTCTCACCCAGGGACGCCACCCGTAAATCCATGGGGCAGATCCAGGGCGCACTGGTGGGGATTGCCATGGTGCTTTCGGCGGTATTTATTCCCATGGCCTTCTTCGGCGGCACCACCGGCGCCATTTATCGCCAGTTCTCGATCACTATCGTTTCCGCAATGGTGCTTTCGGTGCTGGTCGCCATGATCCTCACCCCGGCCCTGTGCGCCACTATTCTCCAGCCGATCGCCAAAGGCCATCATCACGGCAAGCGCGGTTTCTTCGGCTGGTTTAACCGCATGTTCAATCGCAACACCGAACGCTATGAACGTGGGGTAGCGCGCGTGCTGCATCACAGTGCCCGCTACATGGTGATCTACCTGCTGCTGTTGGCCGGTATGGCGGTGCTGTTTATCAAACTGCCGACCTCGTTCCTGCCGCAGGAAGACCGTGGCGTGTTCACCGTGCAGGTGCAGTTGCCAGCAGGCTCCACACTTCAGCAAACCACCAAGGTGGTGGAAAAGGTCGAGCACTACTTCCTGACCGAAGAGAAAGCCGACGTGCTGTCAGTGTTCTCCACCATCGGTGCCGGGCCAGGCGGCAACGGCCAGAACGTCGCACGCCTGTTCTTGCGCCTGAAGGACTGGGATCTACGCAGTTCGGGAGCCAATAGTTCGTTCGATATCATCGAGCGAGCTACCAAAGCCTTTAGCAATATTAACGAAGCGCGCGTTATTGCCAGCAGCCCGCCAGCAATCACCGGGCTGGGGAACTCTTCGGGCTTCGATATGCAGTTGGAAGACCACGCCGGGCTGGGGCACGTCAAGCTGATGGAGGCTCGCGATCAATTACTGCAGTTGGCTGGGCAAAACCCGCAGCTATCGCGCGTGCGCCATAATGGTCTTGATGACAGCCCGCAGTTGCAGATCGATATCGACCAACGCAAGGCGCAGGCGCTGGGCGTGTCGATTGACGATATCAACAGCACCTTGTCAACCGCCTGGGGCTCCACCTACGTCAACGACTTTTTAGACCGCGGGCGAGTGAAGAAAGTGTACGTCCAGGCCGGAGCGCCCTTCCGCATGCTGCCGGAGGACATCAACAAGTGGTACGTGCGTAACGACAGCGGTGGGATGGTGCCCTTCTCCGCCTTTGCTACCTCCCATTGGGAATATGGTTCACCGCGTCTGGAACGCTACAACGGTAACTCCACGGTAGAAATCGTGGGCGAGGCTGCCCCGGGCGTCAGTACCGGTACCGCGATGGATGAAATGGAAAAACTCGTCAGCCAGCTACCGACCGGTTTCGGTCTGGAATGGACCGCAATGTCCTACCAGGAACGCCTGTCCGGTTCCCAAGCACCGGCGCTGTATGCCATCTCGCTGTTAGTGGTATTCCTGTGTCTGGCGGCCCTGTATGAAAGCTGGTCGATCCCGTTCTCGGTCATGTTGGTGGTACCGCTGGGGGTGATCGGTGCCGTCACGGCCACCTGGCTGCGCGGGCTGGAAAACGATGTGTACTTCCAGGTGGGACTATTGACGATTATCGGGCTGTCGGCCAAGAACGCCATTCTGATCGTGGAATTTGCCAACGAACTGAACAATAAAGGCCAGGAGTTGCTGGAGGCAACGCTGGAAGCCTCGCGCCAGCGTTTGCGCCCTATCCTGATGACCTCACTGGCGTTTATCTTCGGCGTTCTGCCAATGGCCATCAGTTCCGGTGCGGGTTCTGGCAGCCAGCATGCAGTAGGTACCGGAGTGATGGGCGGTATGATTTCAGCCACCGTTCTGGCAATTTTCTTTGTGCCGCTGTTCTTCGTATTGGTACGCCGCCGCTTCCCTGGTAAGGCGCTGCCTCACCATCACGATAGCCAATAGCAGGCGTAAAAAAAGCAGCTTCGGGAAACCGAGGCTGCTTTGCTAAAGACTTAATATTGTTACCCTAGGTGCTTTAAATAAAAACAAACCCAACAGCCTTATTCAAGCTTTAAACCCTATATGGTGTTAGTTACCTAACATCTCATCAATAAAGTCTTTCCAATTTGTTAACTCTCGATCAACCATGATACTTCATAACCTCCAGTTATTGGACGCAGGGATTCTACGCCTGTTTTTTGACCAAGTGAAGCCTTTTGGGAACGATGCCAGTTAACAAAATCCAGGAGCGGAGCATATTTTCAGATTAATCAAAAACCTACCCGGATGTTACTTTTTTAACGAAACCCGCCGAATAATTTGGATGATCCGCGGTCTGCCTTAGCCAAAACAATTGTGTGGCTGATTATTGTTGTAAAATAATCATGACGCGTCGCTATCCCTCTTTTTCCGGCTGCCTGCGCTTGAGAATACGCTGATACCATGGCTGAGGCACGGGGTGAACAATATGTCGCAGCGCTCGGGCGTAATCCATCACCAGCCCCGGCGTCCAGGCCATTGAGAGTGCCCGTCTGCGTACCTGCGCGGCAATCCACAGTTCCGGCATGGTCAAAATACGTAAGGTACCCAGCCAGCTTTTACTCTGTTTGGCAAGCACGCCATCCAGTGAGGCTTCCAAGGCATAGGCAACACTACTGGAGCAGTTACGCGACGTCAGGTTGTAGACTTTTGTCTGCTGATAGCCGCTCCAAAAACGTAGCAGTGCCGAGCTGTTATAACGGTGAAACTGGATCTGCCGATTCGAATCGCACCAGTTGGTCGCCTCGGTAACATAGTCCGGCTGGAAGGTGCCGGGCACGTCATTTTCTCGCGTCGCCTTCAACACATTGAGAAACTCTGAAGGAGAACGATCAATATCTGCCGCTGGATACAGGCTGATGTAGATGCTCGGTACCAGTTCCAATGCAGCATGCCCGGTAGAGATAACCCCTTGAGCATCTACTGCCGCGATATAGCGATTAATGACTGGCCGGGGGATTGGGGCCGCACTCGCCGTTCCTTCCGGAGTCCAGATATGGACGGTTAAAGGCTGTTTAAAATCAATGCTGGGGGCAACCACCTCGGCTGGCCGAGCCGCCGATTTCTTTCCAAAGGCATATAACATCTCGGTGGGTGCCAACAATTCAAACACCGAGGTGCCTTCCCTTAACAGGTTGGCCCGCCTGGCTAATTTCAGGATATTGATGCCACTGAAAACCATCAATGTGCCCAGGAAAAACGATATGGTGGCCTTATAGTGCGCCGGATAAGGGCTAAATAAGAGCATGGCGAACAGTATTTGAGCAATGCCGCTGACCAGCGCATTCCTCCAACGTGGAAACCGGACGATCCAGGCAGAAGCGACCATAAACAAGCCGATAACGAAATAGGAGAAACCAAATAGGATTGCCAGGAGCAGATTACTGTAGGGTTTGTTCGCCAGAATCAACAGTGCGACAACACAAAAGATCCCCCCCTTGAAGTAGAGCACGGCTTTCTGCGCCCCAACCCCGCTGGAGGCAATACTCAACGTGACCAGGCTCTCCAGAAGCATCAGGGCACCAAAAACCTGTAAGGGAAAATAGAGCACACCATCAAGGCCATCGATAAAGATACCGATCCCCATAAGCCCCCAGATAATCCCGATTACCCCCAAAAATTTGGCTTTGGAGCGCACAAAATCAACGCCGAATAATAACAAGGCAATCTGGATCACTGCTGCAACTCTCCACAATACGCAAATAATAGGTTCATTTAACTGTCCTGGTGATAGTGGCTTGCTTGCCAGTTGCCGACAATAATGCTCTGTTCTTCCTCATCCAGCAGAACACAGCTGTTATCCACCAACGTCAACCACTCTCCCTGTGGCATCTGGATACGGAATATCAACGGGGCACGGGGTTGAGGACTATCATTGAGGAGCCAATGGTCACGCAGTTTGCCTTGATCATGCGGGTGAACCCATTGCATCACGTCATCTACGGTGTCTAGCTTGCTGGGAACCTTCTGCTCATACAAACTGCCGAGCTCATCCTCCCAGTGCAAAACCCCGGTCCGCGGATTGAGGCTATAAATCACCCCCTTGCCGGTTATCCGGCCAGTGTCTGGGTTAAAACTGTTGGTAGAGTGCTTCAACACCCTGATAAACACGATCAACAACGCCGTCGCGGAAAGGTAGCTTAAGGCTAATAACAGAGACTCATTGAGATGTAACCCCTTGATAAAAAATGGTCCATGCTGATTATCGGTATAATAAATCACTCCCAACCCAAGAGTGAGAAGCGCTAGAGATCCCCCACGATTCCCCCAGGCCACAGACAGCATAATAGCCAGAATAATGGGGAGGCATGCCAAGGCAAAGTAGAGCGCAGCGGCGTTGTGTTGCAGCCAGAGAAGTGGGTAGCCGAAGATAAACCAGATCGAAGCACACAGCAGCAGCCAAAGTGCCCCTCCCAGAAGGCCCATTTGCAGATTGCAACTGGCGGCAACCAAACGCCGATTGACAACCCCCATGATAACGGCTGTGGCAAAGATAATACCGGTAACATCAGCGATAAAATTCTGCCAGAACAAGCTGAACAAAGGCTGCTGGTGGATTAGTGCATAACCTCCACCGATAATTAGCGCATCCAGACCGCTGAAGACCACGGTTGCGGTGATACAAATTAAGATTGTATGGAGATCGTCATTAAGCCGTGCAAAGCGGCGAACGGCCCAGGCGATCGCGACGTTGGCTGGCATGGATAGCAGGGTATAGATCAGCGATATCAGTGGATTATTCTGCCAGCTTTCCGTCAACAACAAGTCCGCCAACGTCAAGATGACGAACAGGGATAAATAACTGCGCCAGCGAGTCAAAAGAAAGGCGGCAACCGCAACACCGGAGGGAAACCACACGATAGCGATCGGCGAATCGGGATCGTCAAATTTTAATGAGATCAATCCGGCGAGGTAATAGATGATCCCCCATAGCAGCAGGGTGACAAGTTGTCGAACATATGATGGAACGTGGGGTGTCATTTTTTACTCACTGGTATGCCCGCAGGCATTTTTTGTGAAAAATATCACGGGTTACCGTCAAAAAAAACCTGTTTAATCATAGGACATTATCCATCAGAATGAGTGAACTCACCATTGCAAACTCATCAGAGATCTATCCGGGTATATATTTCTTTGCGGATGAATAGTGAAGGAGTAACGTTGCTACAGGAGTTAGCGAAACACCGTTGAAAGGGAAAATCATGTCTTCGAGTATCACCATCGAGCAGTTGAAACAACAAGGTCGCTATCCGGAAGCCACCGAGCTGGCCCAACAGATGCTGCAACAGGCACCGTTGAATGGTTCGCTACATTACCAGTTGGCGTGCCTTTACGATGTGCAGGGCTTTGAACAGCAGGCGATCCCCTGCTATCTCGCCGCCTTGCAGCACGGCCTGCCTACACAGTTACGCCAGGAAGCCTGGCTGGGCCTGGGTAGCACCTATCGCGCATTGGGGGAATATCAGAAATCGCTAACCGCTTTCGACGACGGGTTAAACGAGTTCCCGCAGGCCAAGGAGATCACGCTGTTCCGCGCCATGACGCTCTACAATCTGGGGGAAACCAAACAGGCGGTATCGGACCTGCTGATCCTGTTGGCAGAGACCTCGGCACATACGGAGATCAGCAGCTACCAGCGTGCGATCCAGCAATATGCTGCGGATTTGGATCGTATTGGTTAAGGGGAGAATGATGGAGCTCATCACCGATCTGCGTAACTGTAATATCGACTGGCAACAGTTGGGCGAATTGCTGGCCGCTGCCGGACTGGGCGAGCGTGATCCACAGGTCTTACAGAGGGTGTACCAAAATAGTCCATTCTGCTATTGGGGCTTTATTGAGGGAGAGCTGATGGCCACCGCTCACGCCATCAGTGACATGACCTCGGTAGCTTATCTGGCCGATGTCGCCATCCATCCGCGCTTTCAGGGGCAAGGCTATGGTCAGCAGTTGATGGATCGCGTCATGCAAGATCTGGCCCCGTTAGGTAAAGTGTTTATTTACTCGGTGCCGGACAAATTGGCATTTTATAAGCGTTATGGCTTCCACGATCTGACTACCGGCATGGTGTATGCCGATGGGTGCGCGCTGGAGCGGTTACAAAATAGCGGGTATGTGCGTTGAACATCAAACTGCTAATTATTAAGTGAGAAAATAAAAATACTGCTATGAGGACATTTCAAGCAGGCTTATCCCTTAATACACTTAAAGCCACACTTTATGACAATGACTACAAATATCATGATAGTGAATAATTCATAATAACAAAAAAACAATATTCATTTGTGTGCTACGGTAGGCTGAGCCTAAAAATAAAAACCCTCAACCTTAAGTTAATTAACTTTATTGTGGTTTTTATCTGTAACTTACTTGCTTTACCATTCCTAATTACCACACAAGCCACGAATGCCATGCTTATAATAAACATGACAAATGGCCCTCTAGTTAAGCCATGGAGGCATATAAGAATCCCTGTATTTAAAATACCTAAAGCCGAGAAGATGAAAACAGTGCTACTTACAATATCGGCAAGAACAAAAATATAATTCTCAAATGTCTCTTCACTCGAAACCCTACCCTCTCCACCATAAACCTTACGCACGGTTTTAGCATACGAGCGTTTTATTTCTAATAGATCCCTATATGAAAAGCAACTTGTTAGGATTAGTTTTCTCGCATTCATTTTCACTTCCATGTTGTAATATAAAATAAAGAATAATATGTTGCACAAGTCATACGAAACTACATCATCTATTCCCAGATGATATTATCAAAAATTGTTGGAGGTTGTCTTGGTAAATTAATATTCGCAGCATAATTACTTTCCCCCGTCTGTGACAAATAATTAGTACTGAGTGGGGCAGTATCTCGTCGCTTTACAGAGAAGGTCAAAACCAAATGTGTTACTCATCTGCGGACCTGAAAATACAGGTATCTCCCTGTCAATGATGAACACATCGTTGTCTGGATTTAAACTCCATTTTCCCGCATTATCTGTTCTATAACCGAGTGGTATAACATTGTGACCCAGTCTGCCACTCAGTACAGATTTTGACGATTAAAAGGTAGCTTTTACGCCATGACAGACAAACCGCAGCACGCCTCGCTGACCATGTTCGGCATCAACATTCCCAGTGCGTTACACTAATTTTCCATCATAGCTACGGAGGTATCCTCATTCCGCCCCCCATCACTCAAGCAAAGTAGCTACATTTGATCACTTTCGTAGAGATTGCTATCATGAATAAGCGAATTAAAGTAAGCACGATATAATGATCACGCTTTTTATTTTAAAGGGATTTGTTTTATATGGATAATTATTTCGGTTTTCGTGAACAAGTGAAAAACTACTACCTTGAGATGGCACTTGCAAACTCTCATGAGTTAGGCCGTTTGGCTAACAGAGCATCTGCTTTTTATCTAAAAAATGCACAATCAAGATTTTCATTTCAAAAAGAAATTGATGGTCTGATCAATCATCATATATCGACTTGCCGTGCAGCAACGACTCAAGAAGGGCAACGCAATGCATTTGTCTGTCTAAAAACTGAGCATGATTCTTTAAGAATGCAGTATGAGTCGTTACAACTTAATAAGGTGGCCAGAGCTGTATATTTGGAAATAAAAAAAGAAAACGGCGTATACACATATGTTGTTAAAGCAATCGGCGTTGTCGCAGGACTATCACAAGTGGCCTCTGGATTAGCTATGGTGCTAGCATCAGAAGTCACTTTCGTTAGTGGTGTTACGGGCGTTTTACTTATTTGTCATGGAGCGAATAACATCTACGAAAACTTACAATTTTTCTTCACGGGTGAGGAAAATACAGGTTACTTAAGAGACCTATATCGCTGGGCATCTACCAACGTAGGTTATGGTGAACGTGGTGGCGATATTCTATATGCAGGCATAGACCTGTCCCTTTCATTAAAAGCTTTATTTGGCAAGGTAGTAGTACCAAATAGTAGAAGCTGGTTAGGTATAAGTGGTAGAGGACCAGATACTGAAAGATTATATTATGCTATGTATAACGATGCGGTTACTGGCTTTAAAACCATGGGGAAGTTCTCACTCTCATTGGAGATAGTGAGCGATGCTATTACTATAAAGGGAGTAATGAAATAGCTCACTAAGAAATATGTGACTTACACAAAAATGCAAATTAATTTCTCATTTTAACTTTTCATTTCTTCTGTCTTTCACAAAAAAATACAAAGACTTAATGTAGAGCCTCATTGGAGTTAGGAAATAAGAAGGTATTACAATCATAAAGCACATAAGAACTATAATTCCAAAACCAAAAACACCATCTTTGGAAACTGTTCCAATTGTGAAAATAGTTAGTATTACCCCTAAGATGATACTTGCTCTGAGGGTTCTTCTACCTATATCTCTAACTGAATATAGAATATCGAGTTGAAAAACATTAGCATTGTTTTTTATTTTTTTTATTTCACTCCTAGTGAAATAAGACTCCAAAAGGAGTCTATCAACGCTTTTTACTTTTTTCATTAGTAAACTCTATCATCCCAAATACTGTAACCACTGGTTCCTGCAATATGATGCTGCCAGGAGATGCTTTCGTACTTCAGAGATATACTTTCTTGTGGTTGTGATTCATTATGCGTTGATGAATTAGGGTAGAAAATGTTAACATCTATAATTGCAACGTTAGTCAACTTGATGGTGTAAAACAACTCTCGACCACCATTTTGGTTGGTTCTATATATATCTATAATTGCATCCAAACGTTCATTGTTAGATATTGCGATACCAATTAAAGGTGAAGACTTATCGATTGGCTTAACGATAACGAACGGATGATGGCTAACGTGCTGCTCTCTACTGATTGAATGGCTTAGTTGATAAAGATAACTTTGATCTGTATGTCCAGACTGGTATAAGTTCCCGATTGAATCTTTAGTGGAACATCCCGCAGTAATTAACCCTTGCTTTGCACCTTTCAGAGTTAGAAAAATGTCATTAGCCATATCAAAATCCTTTTTTATAAAGTCACTACGCAAACATCATATAAGACTCAAGATTATATACAAAACAAATGGTTTTTAACACCTCTACCATAAACAATCAAGTGTAAAGAGAATGATGCGATCATTAAAAACCTCCAATACATCACCAAAATCAATGTAAAGAAACCATTTACCCATATCTCGTGAATGTAATCACCCCGTATTAGTGCCATTAGAGCCGTTGATTAAAACTATAGATTTACCCTATTATTTCACAGGGATGCTGTTACAGTTCAAACTCCCCCCTACCGGAGGATTGGCAAAACAGCCCCATGTTCCTCACAAACCAAAACTCTTCACCTGCATGATACCCCCTTGGCCGTCTGGATCTAAACCCCGTTTTCCCGCATTATCTGTGCTATCACCGTGCGGTATAAGTTAGTGATCTACTCTTATGCCGCTCAGTACAGATTTTGACGATTAAAAGGTAGCTTTTACGCCATGACAGACAAACCGCAGCACGCCTCGCTGACCATGTTCGGCATCAAAAATTGTGACACCATCAAAAAAGCCCGCCGCTGGCTGGAAGAACAGGGAGTGGCTTACCAATTCCACGACTATCGCGCAGACGGGCTGGACGAACAGCTGTTGCGTGATTTTGTCGAGCGCCTGGGTTGGGAACCATTGTTGAATACTCGTGGCACTACGTGGCGTAAACTGGATGAAGCCCAGCGCAATGCCTGCGACAATGCTGATGCCGCCATCGCCCTGATGCTGGAGCAACCGGCCATGATCAAACGCCCCTTGCTGGATGATGGTAAAGGACATGCCCTGCTAGGCTTCAGCAGCGAAAGCTATCAGCAATTTATTACCGAGGTTAACTCATGATCTGCCCTGTTATCGAACTGGCGCAACAGCTTATCAAGCGCCCTTCCCTCAGCCCACATGACGAAGGCTGTCAGGAGTTGATGATCGCCCGCCTGAAAGCGATCGGTTTTACCGTCGAACCAATGAACTTTGGCGATACGCAAAACTTCTGGGCCTGGCGCGGTCAGGGCAGCACGCTGGCGTTTGCTGGCCACACCGATGTGGTGCCAACCGGCGACGAGAAAAATTGGGATAACCCACCGTTTGAGCCCGTCATCCGCGACGGCATGCTTTATGGGCGCGGAGCCGCCGATATGAAAGGCTCCCTGGCCGCCATGGTGGTAGCCGCAGAACGCTTCGTTGCCGCCAACCCCAACCATCAGGGCCGCTTGGCGTTTCTGATCACCTCAGACGAAGAGGCCAGCGCCACTCATGGTACCGTGAAGGTAGTGGAAGCCTTGATGGCTCGCAACGAGCGCCTTGATTATTGCCTGGTCGGCGAACCTTCAAGCACCGAACGGGTCGGAGACGTGGTGAAAAATGGCCGCCGTGGCTCGATCACCGCCAATCTGCGTATTCATGGAGTCCAGGGTCACGTCGCCTATCCACATCTGGCCGATAATCCGGTTCACCGGGCTATGCCTGCGTTAAACGAACTGGTCGCCATTGAGTGGGATCAGGGCAACGAATTCTTCCCGCCAACCAGCATGCAAATTGCCAATGTGCAGGCCGGGACCGGCAGCAACAACGTGATCCCCGGTGAAATGTTCGTGCAGTTCAACTTCCGCTTCAGCACCGAGCTTACCGACACCCTGATCAAGCAGCGGGTGCAGGAACTGTTGGATCGCCATAACTTGAACTACAGCATCGACTGGTGGCTGTCTGGCCAGCCTTTCCTGACCGCTCGAGGCGCTTTGGTCGATGCCGTGGTGAATGCGGTAGAACACTATGCCGAGCTCACCCCGCAACTACTGACTACCGGCGGTACTTCTGATGGCCGCTTTATCGCTCAGATGGGAGCACAGGTGGTTGAGCTGGGGCCGGTCAACGCCACCATCCATAAAGTGAATGAATGCGTACATGCGGCCGATCTGCAGTTACTGAGCCGCATGTATCAGCGTATCATGGAGCAACTGGTCGCATGATCAGCGCAGAAATGCTCACCGGGCGCTCAACGGAGCACCTTACCGTACTGAGCGGCAATCACCGGCTGCAACCCACTGCGGTGGTGGCCTTTCAGGCCATGCAACAGGCGGCTAAAACGGCAGGCTTTGATCTGCAACCGGCCAGCACCTTTCGCGATTTTGACCGGCAGCTGGCGATCTGGAATGGTAAGTTCTGCGGAGAGCGGCCAGTATTGGATCACAATAGCCAACCGATGGATATCCAGCCACTGTCTGCCGCCGAGCGTTGTGAAGCCATTTTGCGTTGGTCGGCCCTACCGGGTGCCAGCCGTCACCACTGGGGCAGCGATCTGGATGTTTACGATCCGTCGCTGCTGCCCGTTGGGCAAAAGTTGCAGTTAGAGCCGTGGGAATATGAAGCCGGTGGTTATTTCCATCCGCTAAATCTTTGGCTGACTGCACATATGGCCGAGTTTGGCTTCTATCGCCCGTTTACCGCCGATCAAGGTGGGGTGGCGGTGGAACCCTGGCATTTAAGTTATCGCCCGCTGGCGCAAGAGGCCGAGCATTTACTGACGCCCGAGCTGCTGCTGGCGGCCTGGCGAGATAAGGACGTTGCTGGTGCAGCTTGGCTCGCAAGCCATCTGCCCGCGATATTCTCGCGTTTTGTTCGCCCTGAAGGAAAGGTGTAAACATGCATTGGTTAGCTGACTACTGGTGGATAATCCTGGTGATATTGGCAGGTATTATCATTAGCGGGATCAAGGAATTACGCCGCCTGGATCATCGAAAATTCCTGGCCAACAAGCCTGAATTGCCGCCCCACCGCGATAACAACGCCAAGTGGGACGACGAAGACGACTGGCCGAAAAAGCCATAACCTCAGGGCGCACATAGCGCCCTGCTGTTTATTTAAAGGCGATCAGATCGCCCCGTTTACCAAACATCGCCTCTTCCCAATAGCGCTGCGGCACGTAGTAATGCAAACGCTCCAGAGCAGCATTCATCATGCCCGAACTGATTGCATGCCCGACGCCTGGTTCAATATCCAACGTCACATCTGCGCCAACGGCCTGCAACTGAGCCTCAGCCGCTTGCGCATGTTCCGCAGCAATAACGCCGTCCGTCTCACCATGGATCAGGTGTACCACGCTGTCACCAAAATCGGCTTGCGGTAACTGGGCAAAACGGCCGCTGAAGGCCACTACCCGCCCGGCCAGTTTGGCTTCGGCTTTTAGCCCTTCCAGCGCCATGATCGAACCCTGCGAAAAACCAACCAGCGCGGTGCCCGCGTAGCCCACACCGCTGTGCTGCTGCCAGTAGCGCACGGTTTCAACAAAGGTTGGCATCACTTCGGCAATGCGCTGCGTGCGGTTGTGTTCGGTGATCCCCTGAACCGAGAACCATTGGCGACCCTCACCGTTGCCAAAAGCGAATGGGCCACCAATACTCACCACCAAGGCCTGCGGGAAATCTTTGGCGAAGTAACTGCCGATCTCCCCCATCGCCACCGGGTTATCCCCCATGCCATGAAACAACAGTATCAGTTGCTCTGCCGGTGTTGCGGGGCTTTGGACAACGAAATGCGAGTGTTTCATAGGGGACTCCTCAGGTTAGAGACATCCGGGACCGACCCGGCAACTGCCCTTACTATACGCCGCGGAGAAATCAGGAAAATCGGGTTTTATTGAACAACTCTTTCCATTTATTGCAACGACTGCGCCCACTCCTGCCAGTAGCGGCAATGTTGCGCATTAAGCTGTTGCAACGCCTGCCCTGCCTCTTGCCGCCAAAGCCGCAGCAAGGCTTTTTGGCCACTCAGGCCATATTGGGCAGCGCACTGGGCCACGGTTTGTTGTTGCTGCAAATGCGCGCGCAATGCCGCACAGAGCAATGAGCTGTTCAACAACAGACGTTGTAGTGCCCCCAGGCTAGCCTCCAAGGGGCGATGGGCAAAGGCAAAACCGGCCAGCTCGCGCCAGTCTTCTTCATTTAATAGCGGATCGGTATCATCGTCGAGCTCCAGCAACAGGTCGCTACGTTGCCGCAACCAGCGCCAATCCCGTGCCAGGTGCTTATGCGCCGCATGGCACAGCGCCTCCCCTTGCTCGCTAATGGCCAGCAACGCCATGGCGGTGTAACAGCCACTGCTGGCCTCCGGTTTGTTGCCAATCCGCACCAGGGTGAAGCCACAAGATTGCCAAAACCGCCACAACGGCTCGGTATAGCCGAAGCTGACGGAAAGAAAATCCAACCCCTGAGAGTCACGTTTTTGCTGTTCCACCAACCGGCTGGCGATCCCTTGCTGGCGTAACTCCGGCAACACGGCGATACGGGTAATGCGACGGGAACGCAGCGTAGGTGCCCACCATTGGCCGCTATGTGCCGCCAAGGATTGAACGACCAGATTGCCACGTGGCCTTCTGCGGCCCGCCCACACCTCATGGGCCAGTTCAACCGATAAACCGCCCTCATCTACCAGCCATAACGCCCCGACCACCTCATCTCCCAGTGACGCCGCACTGAAGTGCATCCCGGGCGCATCCATCAGACGGCGTAAATCCAGCGGTGAGGTTCTATAGTGTGCGCTACAGAGCAACGCATAGAAACGCCGTAACCGTTGCGGATCGGCGCACAGTTCAGCCTGTTCAATAGCACTAAAAGTGGGTGACTGCCCTGCCACTGCCCATGCCGGTTCCTCGTTGAACAGCAAGGCGTGATCGATAATCCGCTCCAGGGCATCACCCGCAGCCCAACGCATCGGTTGCTGCAAGCTTACCGGCTGCCACTGCGGCAAAGTAGCGCAGAACTTCAGTAAAAATCCGCGCCCCGTTCCTTCATATCCCTGCACCGTAGTTGTCAGCAATACGCGTGGGAAATAGTCCATTAGCTGTTGCAGTAAAGGTCCAGGGATCGCTGCGGCCTCATCCACCAGCAGCCAGCCAACACCCTCGGCACCCTGTTCAGCACAATGCTGTAGCAAAGCATCCGGTGCCCAAAACGTGGCTCGTCCTGCGGCCCACTCGCTGGCTACGTCGGTAGCGGCGCGACTCGGGCCGGTGATCCAACAGGTTAACGGGCTGCTGGCCATCAACATCCCCGCCACCGTTGATTTCCCCCGGCCACGCGCAGCGGTTAATACCCAGATCCCAGACTCGGCCGCCAACAAGCGGGCCAAAATGGCCTGCTGTTCCTCACTCGGATTACCCTGGGGAGCCTGCCAAGCTGGCCGTGATGGTAAGGGAGCCAGGCACAACGGTTCACCTTGCCGCCAGATAGTCACTTCGCTATCGGCCAGCAACCGTTGTTGCAGATGGCGGATAAAATGGGGCGTGGCGATTGGCTGTGGGCAATCGCTCCAGCGCTGGCTGTCATTATCTGGCTGCTGTGGCCAGCTTTGCCAAGATGGTAACAGCAACAGTAACCAGCTACCGGCTTGTAATGTCCCACATAGCTGGGCCAAGGCTTCGACATCCAGCCCCGCTAACGCATCAAACACCGCATGCAACCGCTCCTGCCCCAACAGGGTTCTGACCGCGTGACTCGCCAACGCATCGATTCCTGCGGGCGCGTCATTACCGACCCAAGGCCAGTCACCCGGCAGTTGTGCCGCCAGTTGCTGCGCCTGATCTCGGCACCATTGCGATTCGCCGCTGATCACCAACAGCCGCCGAATACCCTGCTGCTGCATGCGTTGTTGCATTTTTTGTAACATGAATATTGAGGCCTGAAAGCAGAGTGCCGGGCTCTAGGCACTGGCACTGACAAATATCAACGAGAGGCGAAGGTGTTGCAGGTATTAGGGTCGCCGCTATCGAACCCCTGCTTGAACCAGGTATAGCGCTGCTGCGAGGTGCCATGCGTAAAGCTGTCTGGCACCACTCTCCCCTGGCTTTGCTGCTGCAAACGGTCGTCACCAATCGCCTGCGCGGCATTCAATGCGGATTGCAGATCGCCCGCTTCCAGCATCTGCTGTTTCTCGGCGTAGTGGCCCCAAACGCCGGCAAAGCAGTCGGCCTGAAGCTCCATTTTCACCGACAGGCGGTTAACCTCTGCCTGGCTAGCCCCTTGCTGCATCTGGCGAACCTTGCGCTCAATCCCCAAGAGATTCTGCACGTGGTGGCCCACTTCATGCGCAACCACATAGGCTTGGGCAAAATCACCGCCAGCACCCAACTTGGTTTTCATATCCTGGTAGAACGAGAGATCAATATAGACCGTATCGTCCGCAGGGCAGTAAAACGGCCCCATTACCGATTGACCGGTGCCGCAGCCGGTACGCGTCGCGCCCCGGTACATCACCAGTTTCGGATCCTGATAGTTTTTCCCCATCTGCTTGAAGATTCCCTGCCAGTTATCTTCGGTGGACGCCAGCACCACCGAGGTAAACTTGGCCAGTTGATCGTCTTGCGGGCTGATGCTGGCGCTTTGCTGCTGAGACTGTGGGGAGACATCTCCGCCATTCAGCAGAGGAGTCAGGTCTACCCCGTAGTAACCGGCAACCAGCACCACGACCAGAATGATCAGGCCACCTTTGCCGCCGATAGGTATCCGGGGGCCGCCACCGCCGCCGCCCAGACCTGAAGACTGCCCACGGCGATCCTCGACATTGTCACTTTCTCGACGCCCTTGCCAACGCATAAATAAACTCCAGAGATGATTTTTAATAATCGTAGGAAACTAGCCCTGGTTACTATTATAAGGCGTTCGTGACGCAGCGAATGCAGTAATTTTCTGGAAAGTGGTGAATGAGGGGTGGGAGGCTCAGTTCGATGCTTTGCCCCTCACTCTAGCCCTTCCCCTGTAAGAGAGTGCTAAAGTGAGGGGCATGATTTAACGATTAGTCCAACTTCACGCCGATACGGCGAGCGACTTCTTCGTAGGCTTCAATCAGGCCACCCAGGCTCTGGCGGAAGCGATCCTTGTCCATCTTGGCCAGGGTATTCTTGTCCCACAGGCGGCTACCGTCCGGGGAGAACTCATCGCCCAGCACCACTTCACCGTTGAACAGGCCGAACTCCAGTTTGAAATCGACCAGGATCAGGCCCGCATCGTCAAACAGCTTGCTCAGCACGTCGTTAGCCATATAGCTAAGCTCGCGCATGCGCGCCAGATGCTCTTTGCTCACCCAGCCGAAGGTTTCGCAATAGGATTCGTTCACCATTGGGTCGTGCATCGCGTCGTTCTTCAGGAACAGATCAAACAGCGGCGGGTTCAGCGGCAAACCTTCTTCGATCCCCAAGCGCTTGACCAAAGAGCCTGCGGCACGGTTACGGATCACGCACTCAACCGGTACCATCTCCAGCTTTTTCACCAGCACTTCGTTGTCTGACAGCAGGCGTTCCATCTGCGTTGGGATACCGGCCTCTTCCAGCTTGCTCATAATGAAATGGTTGAACTTGTTGTTCACCATCCCTTTACGATCGAACTGCTCAATGCGCTGACCATCCAGTGCTGACGTATCGTTACGGAATTCCAACACCAGCAGATCCGGGTTTTCGGTGGTGTAGACGGTTTTTGCCTTGCCGCGATACAGTTCAGCTAGCTTTTGCATCTTAACTTACTCCAATGAGATGGTACCTTCCGGCTGCCTGGCAGCCTACTGGGCACAAAATTGACCTGATAAGTTCTTTGGTTTGCTGATAACTATTGTGCCAAATCTGCGACGCAAACGATACCGTATCAGCAAAACAAAAAGGGGCCGCAGCCCCTAGATGTAGTTATTTCACGCTGGTTTTACTGAAAGCCGTCTGGAGCACCGCTACCAGCGCATCGTTCTGCGACTGGGTCAACGGCTTACCTTTGGAATCGATAAATTGCAAACTGGTACGGTTATTCAAATCACCGACCTGCAGTTTGTAATCGCCTTCTTTCAGTTCAGGATCTTTGGCGCCCAACGCATCCCAATCACTGCTGCTCAGGGATTTGTAGGTTACGGCGACGCTACCCTGCGGACGGCTGCGGTCACCCACTTTCATCCCCAGTTTTTCCAGTGCCGGTGGCAAACGATCCCACACTACCGTGTACGGCGCACGCACGATCAGCGTTGGCAGGCCGGTGTCATCCGCACCGCTCTGCACGTCCAACACACCAACACGGTTGGCGGACTGGCTGCTCGACAGGTTGTCCTGCTTGTCCAGGCCTTCAACGATGGTGTTCATCATCATACCGTTGTAGCGCTGAACTTCAGATGGATCGGTAACCTTGTCGGTTTTCCCCTGCTGGCGCAGTTCGAGGGTTTTCACTACCAACGCTTGCTGATAACCCTGTTTCTGTACCGTGATCTGGTAGCGGCCTTCGTACTGGTTGTCTTCATCCAGACGGTTCCACTTCACCCAGTCGGTAGTCAGCGTTTGGCTGGCATCCGTACGTGAGGCGATCGGAATGTTTTTGCTCTGCAACAGGCTGGCTACGCGGGACCACAGGTTATCGTTCTGCGGGCTGCTTTCCAGCAGCAGCGTGCCGCTGTCACCGGCATATTGACCGCGGGAACCGCTCAGCAGTGCCAGCGGCTGTACCGGTGGCCGGATATCCAGTTGCTTGCCAACAGCGCCTTTCTGCGCGTTTGCCGGAACTTCATAATTACCAGTTTGTACCGGCAGGATCAGGCCGGACGGCGCGCTCAGCGGTTTGAGCGGTGCGGCGTCAAGATAGGCCTCATCGCCGCTAACCTGGCGTTTGTAGCGCTGATCGGTAGAACAAGCCGCCAGCGTCATCACCAGCGCTAATCCCACGACCGTTGCTAGCGTCGACTTTTGCAATGAATAAGCCATCAAATCTCCCTAAGAGTTACAGCAAACCGGCGCTTTTCAACGCACGCTCCACGACAGGACGGGCAGCGTCGGTCAACGGCGTCATAGGCAGACGCATCGTATCGGTTGCCATCAATCCCAATGCCTTACAGGCCCATTTCACCGGAATTGGGTTTGCTTCTACGAACAAATCCTGATGCAAAGGCATCAAGCGCTGATTCAAACGGCGGGCTTCGGCAAAATTGCCTTGCGCCGCCAGGCGGCAAAGTTCGACCATTTCACGCGCAGCCACGTTGGCCGTCACGGAAATCACCCCTTTGCCACCCAGTTGCATGAAGTCCAGACCGCTGGCGTCGTCGCCGCTCAGCAAAATGAAGTCTTCATCATCAACCAGCACTTGGATCTGACTAACACGACTTAAGTTCCCTGTTGCCTCTTTAACGGCAACAATATTCTTAATTTTGGCCAAACGAGCGATGGTTGGCGGCAGCATGTCACAACCGGTACGTGAAGGCACGTTATAGAGGATCTGCGGCAGATCGGTGCTTTCGGCAATGGCTTTGAAATGCTGGTACAGGCCTTCCTGGGTCGGTCTGTTGTAGTAAGGCGTGACCGACAGGCAGCCCACGACACCGGTATTGCTGAAACGCTGCGTCAGTGAGATAGCCTCGCTGGTGGCGTTGGCACCGGTACCGGCGATCACCGGAATACGGCCTGCGGCCAGTTCCAGCGTCTGCAAGACCACGTCCACATGTTCGTCATGGGGCAGCGTGGCGGACTCGCCGGTAGTTCCTACGGAAACGATCGCCGCAGTCCCACTGGCTACATGATAATCAATCAGTTTTTTTAGGCTCGCACGATCGACAGCACCTTTGGTGTCCATCGGCGTAACCAGTGCAACAATACTTCCCGTAAACATTGGCCGTCCCCTTCACAAACAAGTCACCCATGGTACTTTTGTCACCTATCCAAAAGCAAGCAAACAACGTGTCTAAGCGCTTGGCAGGCGGTTTTTTTTATGTTTACCTTGGTAACCCCATTCAGCACGACAGGAAGCTGCATTTTGCCTAAGCCTGATGAACACTATCTGGTGATCACCGCACTGGGCGCCGATCGCCCCGGTATCGTCAACGCCATCACCCGCCACGTCAGTAGCTGCGGGTGCAATATCGAAGATAGCCGTCTGGCCATGCTGGGTGAAGAGTTCACCTTCATCATGCTGCTTTCAGGTAGCTGGAACGCGATTACCCTGATCGAATCCACTTTGCCGCAAAAAGGCGCCGAGCTGGATTTACTGATCGTGATGAAACGCACAAACTCGCAAGAAAGACCGCCAATGCCAGCTACAGTGTGGGTACAGGTTGAGGTAAAAGACTCCCCGCATATCATCGAGCGGTTTACCGGCCTGTTTGATTCGAGCCAGATGAACATTGCCGAGCTGGTGTCACGGACTCAGCCAGCACAGGGGGATCAGCCCTCCCAGCTCTATATCCAGATCACCGCCCACAGTTCCGGTGGCCAGGATGCAACAAATATTGAACAAGCCTTTTATCGCCTATGTACAGAATTGAATGCGCAAGGCAGTATTAGCGTGGTGAACTATCCACAGCATGATGAGAGAGATGGAGAGTAGTTATGAGCCCATTGAAAGCCGGTGATACAGCGCCGAAATTTAGTTTACTCGACCAGGATGGCGAGGAAATTAATTTGGCCGACTTCCAGGGACAACGAGTACTGGTTTATTTTTATCCCAAAGCCATGACGCCAGGTTGCACCGTGCAAGCCTGTGGGTTACGGGATAACATGGATGAATTGAAAAAAGCGGGCGTCGAAGTGCTGGGCATCAGCACCGATAAACCCGAAAAGCTCTCGCGTTTTGTTGAGAAAGAACTGCTCAATTTCACGCTGCTATCCGACGAAGATCATCAGGTAGCTCAGCAGTTTGGCGTTTGGGGCGAGAAAACCTTCATGGGCAAAACCTATGACGGCATTCACCGTATCAGTTTCCTGATCGGCACCGACGGCAAGGTTGAAAAAGTGTTCGATGATTTCAAGACCACCAATCACCACGAAATCGTTCTGAACTACCTGCAGCAGTAAAGGGTAAAGCGCAGCAACATGAGTTGCTGCGCTTTATTTTTCTCACTTCACCTCATCCCCCACATCCACCAGCATGTCATCCGGCCAGGCGTGGATCACGGCTTTCACCAGCGTCGCTAACGGGATGGCGAAGAATACGCCCCAGAACCCCCACAGGCCGCCGAAGATAATCACCGAGAGTATGATCACCAGCGGATGCAGGTTGACCGCCTCGGAGAACAAGATCGGCACCAGCAGGTTGCCATCCAACCCTTGCACCACCAGATAAGCGATAATCAGCGTCCAGAAGTCGGCACCAATGCCCCACTGGAACATCGCCACCACCACCACCGGGATCGTCACCAGCACCGCGCCGATGTAAGGGATCAGCACCGAAAGGCCGACCAACACCGCCAATAACAGGGAATAGCGCATATCCAGGATGAAGAACACCAGATAGGTCGCCACCCCGACGATCACCATCTCCAGCACCTTGCCGCGAATATAGTTGGTGATCTGTTGGTTCATCTCGACCCATACCTGCCCTGCCAACCCACGGTTGCGCGGCAGCACGCGGCGCACCGCATTGATCATCTGCTCTTTGTCCTTCAGCAGGAAGAACGCCATCAACGGGACCAGGATCAGATAGATGGCCAGCGTCAGCAGCCCAACCAGTGAGGCCAGCGAGAATTTCACCACCGACTCACCCATGCCCGACAGACGCTCACGCAGGTTCTGCGCCATCATATCAATGATGCCTGCATCCACCAGCGCCGGATAGCGTGTCGGCAAGGTCGCCGCATAGTTGTAGAACTGATTGAGCATGCCCGGTAAATCGGTCATCAGGTTGATGCCCTGCTGCCAGGCGGTTGGCGCGACCACGAAGACCAACAGCATGGCAATACCGCCAAACACGATCAGCATGATACTTGCCGCCCAGGTGCGCGAACATCCCAGACGCTGAAGGCGAGCGGTAGGCCACTCCAGCAGGTAAGCAAGCACTAGCGCCACCAGCAAGGGGGTCAAGATACCGTGAAAAAAATAAAGGATGCAGAACCCGGCAACCAGGATCACCAGCAACGCAATAGCTTGTGGATCGGTGAAACGACGTCGGTACCACTGTAATAACAACTCCAACATCAGAGATTGCTCCTTATTCCATCAATGGGGGTGAGGCTCGCCAGTCCCTATGCGGCCGAGCAGATATGACATGATTTTTAGATAATTTTAGCCCGGTTATCACCGTGCAGACGTTTCAATGTGGGTTGTGGCTGGCTATGATGTGATAACGTTTGCCGCTCAGGCGCACGATCCCCTGAAAATGCATTTTTGTGAGCCAACGCACTTTCGCGCTGATTGTACTGGAGAGTCTGGCACGGAAGAAGAACTCTTATCTGATACTGACGTCTTACTTGATGACTTTATTGAGGGAATGACCTGACTATGACCATCCGGTTGACTAAAACAGCGTTAACAGTCCTGCTGCTCGGCTCACTTTGCACCTCTGCGTTGGCGCCGGTTAACGCCCAAACGCAAGACCAACTGCCGGATATGGGGACTTCCGCGGGGGGGACGTTGAGCATCGGCCAGGAACTGACCATGGGCGATTTTTACGTGCGGCAGCTACGCGCAAGCGCCCCGTTGATCAACGATCCGCTATTGACCCAATATATCAACCAGTTGGGTAACCGGCTGGTCGCCAGCGCCTATTCGGTGCGCACCCCGTTCCACTTCTTTCTAGTCCGTAACGACGAGATCAACGCCTTTGCCTTCTTCGGCGGCAACGTGGTGCTGCACTCGGCCCTGTTCCGTGAAACCGACAACGAGAGCCAACTGGCCTCGGTCCTGGCGCACGAAATCTCACACGTGACCCAGCGCCATCTGGCCCGCGCAATGGAAGACCAGCAACGCAACGCACCACTGACCTGGGTGGGCGCACTGGGCTCTATCCTGCTGGCGATGGCCAACCCAACCATGGGCATGGCGGCGCTGAGCGGTACGCTGGCGGGAACGCAGCAGGGGATGATCAGCTTCACCCAGGCAAATGAACAAGAGGCCGACCGTATCGGTATTCAGGTATTGCAGCGCGCCGGGTTCGATCCCGAAGCGATGCCAGACTTCTTGCAAAGGCTGGCCGATCAGTCCCGCTATGCCTCAAAACCACCGGAAATGCTGCTGACGCACCCATTGCCAGACAGCCGGCTTTCGGACGCCCGCAACCGCGCCAACCAAATGCCGCGCCATCTGGTGCAATCCAGCCAAGACTATCTGCTAGCAAGGGTACGTACGCTGGGCATGTACAGCTCGGAAGGCTATGGTCTGAGCGAAGACCTGCTGAACACTTACAGCAAAGGCAACATTCGCGAGCAAATAGCCGCCAAATATGGCCGGGCGATCCTGTTCTATGAAGCCAAGAAATACGACGAAGCGCGCAATCTTATTCAGCCGCTGCTGGCAAAGGATCCGAAAAACGTCTGGCTGCTGGATCTGCTGACCGACATCGATCTGGGTCAGAATAAGGCCGCTCAGGCCATTGCTCGCCTTGAGGCGGTCAATGCGGCGCAAAGCAATAACCCGGTGTTGCTGCTCAATCTGGCAAACGCCTACGTTGAGGGTAATCAACCCGCTCAAGCGTCAAAAATCCTCAACCGATATACCTTTGCCCATCCGGACGATCCGAACGGCTGGGATCTGTTGGCTCAGGCCAGTGCCGCCCAAGGTCTACGCGATGAAGAACTTTCCGCCCGGGCAGAAAGCCTGGCGCTGGCTGGCCGTCTGGATCAGGCGATCGGTTTACTCAGCAACGCCAGCTCATTACAAAAACTGGGCAGCCTGAAACAGGCTCGTTATGACGCGCGGATTGACCAACTGCGTCAGTTGCAAAGAACCTTCAGCAAGTTCCAACGCACTTGATTTGAACAAGGAAAGAGAAAAAATGAAAAACGTCACTATTTATCACAACCCACGCTGCTCGAAGAGCCGTGAGACGCTGGCACTGCTGGAACAGCATGGCGTTGAACCGCAGGTGGTGCTGTATCTGGATACGCCGCCTTCCGTCGCCGAGCTGAAAAAGCTGTTGCAAGAACTCGGTTTCACTTCGGCCCGCGAATTGATGCGCAAGAAAGAAGATCTCTACAAGGAACTGAAACTGGCGGATGACACCCTGAGCGAAGAGCAACTGCTGCAAGCGATGGTGAGCAATCCGAAACTGATCGAACGCCCAATAGTGGTCAAAGGCAGCAAAGCCCGCATCGGCAGACCACCGGAGCAGGTGCTGGAGATCCTGTGACGGCAAGCCGGGCGCTTATCAGCGCGTTGGCCGCACAGGACAGCGACGCCGCAGCTAGTGCTGCACAGGCGCATGTTCTGTCATTCCGCAGTGCGCTGTTACACGAAGGGTGAATAACCTAAAAATGGGTAATGGGGGAGTAGTGACCCACTACAGCCCCAGAATTTCCTTCACAAACGGAATGGTCAGCTTGCGTTGTGCCGTGATCGACGCGCGATCCAGCTGATCGAGCGTCATAAACAGCGTGCGCATTTCACGATCCAGGCGCTTGAGCAGGAAACGGCCCACGTCTTCCGGCAGTTCGAAACCACGCAGTTTGGCGCGCAGCTGCAACGCCTGTAGTTTCTCTTCGTCCGACAGTGGCTGTAGCTTGTAGATCTGCCCCCAATCCAGGCGCGAGGCCAGATCCGGCAAATGCAGATTTAGCTGGCGCGGCGGACGATCGCCAGTGATAAACAGGCGGGTGCGGCCAGTTTCCAGAATGCGGTTATAGAGATTGAAAATCGCCATTTCCCATTCTTCATCACCGGCAATACACTCGATGTTATCAATGCAGACCAACGCCAGCTGTTCCATGCCGTCCAGCACTTCGGGCACAAAATAGGCCCGCTTATCCAGGGGCACATAGCCTACTGCTTCGCCACGCTGCGAGAGTTCGGCACAGGCCGCATGCAACAAATGGCTGCGTCCCCCGCCTTCGCGTGACCAGAAATAGATGTAGCTACCATGCTCCTGACGGACTGCGGATTGGATCGCGGCTAATAAGGATGGGTTCTCACCCGGATAAAAACTGGCAAAAGTTTCATCATCGGGTAGATAAAGTGGCAATGAAAGCTGTGCCGGCGTATTCAGAAAAGCACCTCAACCAAAACTGGCAGGAAAACGCAATGAGTCTACCACAGAAAGCAACCGCTGTTGAACCCGCCATGAGAACAACGCGATTTAGTTGCCAAATTTGTCTTATACGGCAAAGCTGTTCTAAGATAAGTCGTACAAATTGACGATCACCGAAAGGAGTTAGACCGTGAAAGCGTGGAATAAAGTGCTATTGGCCTCAATGGTAGGTTTACTGCTGGTGGGCTGCGATGATGCCAAGGTCGATTCCCACCTGGATAAGGCCAAAGACAGTGCCGAACAAATGAAAGATGCGGCGGAAAAGAAAGCGGATCAACTGACCGACGATGCCAAGGCCAAAGCGGAAGAAATCAAGCAGGCTGCAGCGGCCCAGACGGAACAGCTGAAGGATCAGGCTTCCGCCATTAAAGATGACGCTGCCAAGCAGGCAGATGCCCTCACTGATGAGGCCAAGGCCAAAGCTGCAGCGATCAAACAGGATGCAGACAAACAAAGCCAGCAGCTGATCGATCAGGCCAAAAACATCAAGGCCGATGCGATTAACGGAGCTAACGATCTGGCACAACAGGCCAAGGCAAAAACCGAACAGCTCAAGAACAGCATGGACAATAAGGCTCAACAAGCCGACGGTAAAACCGAACAACCGGCCCAGCCTGCCAATCAATAAACAGAGTTGCTCTATATGGGCGCAGCATGCTGCGCCCGCTTGGCTACCCGCCCAAGTTGTCTATCAGCGTGATGATGGATAATTTAAAGTTTTTTGGGACATACCGATGTAGCGCAGGTGAGGACGCTCAGAACGTACGTAGCCAGTCAGAATACTTCGGAGTAACCTCCCCTAAAACCCTCGGGCTTTTCATCTTATATCCCCACCTGCATTGAGCAATGAGTTTACGGCGGATTATATTAAATCCGGATAAGACTTTACATGCACTGGGAATAATCCTATCCTTATGGGTGGCATTCATTACTCAGAGGATTGAGATGGTTGGTTACTATTTGATAGATAAAAAGATAGTTTACAATAATGATCACGGGGAAATTCTCAACCTTAATGAGCCAGAAGTAAAAGTAAAGCTTTCTAACCCTGCGGCTAAATGTTTACAGAAACTCATTGATGCAGATCATCAAATTGTCTCTCCAGATGAGCTTATCGATGACATTTGGGGACAGAAAGGTGTCATTGTAGGCACTAATACCCTATATCAGCATATCTATATCCTGAGAAAACACCTTTGCTTACTGGGATTAGATAAAAACATTATTAAAACAACTCCGCGCTCCGGGTTCAATATCCCGCAAGAATTTACTATTGAGCCATTTCAGGATGAAGTAGAGTACGTAAAACAAGAAGATCATCAAAAACAACAGCAACAGGTAGAAGAACAACCGGCATTAGCAATCAATGCGTCCCCCCCCCAAAAAAACAGCTTATTAAAAAGAAGTAGCACCTATTATTTAGTGATAGCCTCCACCCTCATTATTGTTTCATTACTTTATGTTTACAACACTAAAAACCCACCAATAATAAATTACTCATTAATGGGGAAATATCAACACTGTAATATCTATCAGAAAGATGGAAAATTCACCTTATTATATATCAAATCAAAAATTGATAAGCACAAGATGCAGTGCGATAAAGTAGGGAACCAGTCTTTGTATTATTTTGGAAATCCCGAGATTAAAAGGGAATCTATTTTCATATGTGATAATCGCATTGATGGTGATGCTAGAAGTAATTGTAAATCATATCATTGGTCTGGCTATGAAAACTAAATCCATCATTTCATTAGCAATGCTAATATGTGCCATCCTGGCCATAGCGTATTATTTTTTTTACTCAGAAAACAAAACAGAAAGTATCTCTTGCGAATCTAAGCTTTATTTGAAATTTGACGTCCCAAAACCTGGATTAGTCGCCAATTATAATATTTCAATAGACTTAAAAGGCGATAGCAGTAAAGATGATGGAAGAGGTAAATTTTCAGTAACTGCAAACTATTATGATGGGCAGAAAACGTACTATATCAGGCGTGATATCATTGTCAGCTACCAAGTTGACGATAATGGGTTGTATTTTTTTAAAACCCTTTATATCAACAAATATGCCCGAGACACCATTCCTGAAAATATTGAAAAACGCCTTGTGCCAGATGTTTATTCCAAAGTAAACAGTTTGTCAAGCTACGCCATACGCCCGGCAGGTAAGCAAGGGTATTTTATCTATGATCCCGATATTCCGATCTTGTACTGTAATCGGTTATAACCGGACAACCTTTTGCAGATGGACTCGAGATACATCGCCTGTCCATGAAGCCAATATTCTCACCGTTAAGGTGAGTAATATTGGCATAATCAATGGCCAGCAGGCTAATAGGCCTTTATGGGTTATTTTTGATCCAGTCGCTCTTCTGGCACATCGATCACTTCTTCTTCCTTGCGGTAGAGGCTGATCAGTTTGAACAGCAGGCTCAGGCCGACGCCAACGATGGTCGCCAGCGCCATACCTTTCAGCTCCGCTGCACCGATATGCACTTTCGCGCCGCTAACGCCAATAATCAGGATCACCGAAGTCAGGATCAGGTTCTGCGCCTTGTTGTAATCCACCTTGGATTCGATCAATACGCGGATACCCGAAGCGCCAATTACACCATACAGCAACAGGGAAACACCCCCCATTACCGGCACCGGTACCACCTGGATCGCCGCCGCCAGCTTGCCTACGCAGGAAAGCAGAATGGCCAGAATAGCCGCGCCGCCGATCACCCAGGTGCTATAAACCTTGGTGATGGCCATGACACCGATGTTCTCACCATAGGTGGTGTTAGGCGTAGAGCCGAAGAAGCCGGAGATCACGGTAGAAATCCCGTTGGCAAACATTGAGCGGTGCAGGCCCGGATCGCGCAACAGGTCTTTCTTGACGATGTTCGCCGTGACGACCAGGTGACCAACGTGCTCGGCAATCACCACCAAAGCCGCAGGCAGAATGGTGAAGATAGCAAACCACTCAAAGCGTGGCGTGTAGAAGGTCGGCAGGGCAAACCAGTGCGCGTCACGGATTGGTGTCAGATCTACCACCCCCATAAAGAACGACAGTGCATAGCCTACCAACACCCCGATCAGTATCGGGATAATCGCCAGGAAGCCGCGGAACAGCACCGAGCCCAATACGGTAACACCCAGCGTCACCAGTGAAATCGTGATGGTTGTGCTATCTGCGGAGGTGCCTTCCGCCGGTAATAGCCCGGCCATATTGGCCGCCACGCCCGCCAGTTCCAAACCGATGACGGCAACGATTGCGCCCATCGCCGCAGGCGGGAACATCACGTCCAGCCAGCCGGTTCCGGCCTTCTTGACGATCAGCGCCACCAGGCAGAACAGCACGCCACACATGATAAAACCACCCAGTGCAACCTCATACCCCAGCGGCAACAGCAGCAACACCGGTGAAATAAACGCAAAGCTGGACCCCAGATAGGCAGGTATCTTGCCTTTACAGATAAACAGATACAGCAATGTCCCCACGCCGTTGAACAACAGCACCGTCGCCGGGTTGATCTTGAACAGGATCGGCACCAGCACGGTGGCCCCGAACATGGCAAACAAATGCTGGAAGCTGAGTGGGATGGTCTGGAACAACGGCGGGCGTTCACTAACGCCGATGGCGCGACGGGTCATGGGGTGTTTTTCCTCTGAGTTAGTATCAGTTGTGTTAGCTTGGTGATTAATACCCAATGGATTGCCAGTGTTAGCAATCCAAAGGGCATTAAAAAGCCGACTCTCAGGTCGGCTTATTTATTATTTGGTACCAAATATCTTATCGCCTGCATCACCCAGGCCAGGCACGATGTACCCTTTGTCATTCAGACATTGATCGATCGACGCGGTATACAGCTCAACATCTGGATGCGCTTTCTCCAGCGCGGCGATCCCTTCAGGAGCGGCGACCAGCACCAACACCTTGATGCTGCTGCAACCGGCTTTCTTCAGCAGGTCGATAGTGGCGATCATCGAACCACCGGTAGCCAGCATTGGGTCAACCACCAGCGCCATGCGCTCGTCAATGTTGGAAACCAGTTTCTGGAAATAAGGGACCGGCTCCAGGGTTTCTTCATCACGATAAACCCCAACCACGCTGATACGAGCACTCGGAACGTGCTCCAGCACCCCTTCCATCATGCCCAGACCGGCACGCAGGATTGGCACTACGGTAATTTTTTTCCCTTTAATCTGCTCAACTTCAACCGGCCCACACCAGCCTTCGATGGTAACTTTCTCTGTCACCAGATCGGCGGTCGCTTCATAGGTCAGCAAACTACCCACTTCAGAAGCCAGCTCACGGAAGCGTTTGGTGCTGATATCGTGTTCGCGCATCAGACCAAGCTTGTGCTTAACCAGCGGGTGTTTCACCTCAACGATCTTCATCATTTTTCTCCTATTAAGGTGGTTGACGGCCAAAAAAATCGCCGGATTATACCGCCTTTTGCTCCCGACGCCACTACCAATAGCCGGATCGAGATCAACAAAAGAGTGATCAACAGTATAGAAGACGAAAAGTTCGAGCGGGCTCACATGGTTCTCGCAAACGTTTGCTTGCGCTGTTAGAATTGCCGCGCCTGGTTCCGGCATCACCGCCGGAAGCACCGTTCTCAAACCGCAAACCGTCGTGGGGATCGCGCAGTGACCGACAAAACCTCTCTCAGCTATAAAGACGCAGGTGTCGATATCGATGCTGGCAACGCATTGGTAGACCGCATCAAAGGTGTAGTGAAACAGACCCGCCGCCCGGAAGTCATGGGTGGGCTGGGCGGTTTTGGCGCCCTGTGCGCGTTGCCGCAGAAATACCGCGAGCCGATACTGGTTTCCGGCACCGACGGCGTGGGCACCAAGCTGCGTCTGGCAATGGATTTAAAACGCCACGACACCATCGGTATCGATCTGGTGGCGATGTGTGTTAACGATCTGGTGGTTCAGGGCGCTGAGCCGCTGTTCTTCCTCGATTACTTCGCCACCGGCAAGCTGGATGTGGATACTGCCGCCAGCGTGATCACCGGGATTGCCGAAGGCTGTAAACAATCCGGCTGTGCGTTAGTGGGTGGTGAGACCGCCGAAATGCCCGGCATGTACCACGGTGAAGACTATGACGTCGCCGGTTTCTGCGTGGGCGTGGTTGAAAAATCCGAAATCATCGACGGCAGCAAAGTGCAGTCTGGCGATGCGCTGATCGCACTGGGCGCTTCGGGCCCGCACTCCAACGGTTATTCGCTGGTGCGCAAGATCCTGGAAGTGAGCAAGACCGATCCCACTACTACCGACCTGGCAGGCAAACCGCTGGCAGATCATCTGCTCGAGCCGACCAAGATTTACGTCAAATCGGTACTGGAATTGATCGAGAAAGTGGAAGTACATGCGATTGCTCACCTGACCGGTGGCGGTTTCTGGGAAAACATCCCACGCGTGCTGCCAGAAGGGATGCAGGCGGTGATCGACGAATCGAGCTGGCAGTGGCCTGCCGTGTTTAGTTGGTTGCAGCAGGCGGGCAACGTGAGCCGCCATGAAATGTACCGTACCTTTAACTGCGGTGTCGGTATGGTGATCGCGCTGCCACAGGAGTCGGTAGAAAAAGCCATCGCCATATTGACCGCCGCGGGTGAAAAAGCCTGGCAGATTGGTAAACTGACCGCTTCTTCTGACGAACAACAAGTGGTCATCCAGTGATGAAAAAGATTGTGGTGTTGGTCTCCGGCCAGGGGAGTAATCTCCAGGCACTGATCGACGCCTGCCAACAGGGCCGGATCGCCGCCACTATCGTGGCGGTACTCAGCAACAACGCACAGGCTTATGGCCTGCAGCGTGCCGAAGAGGCTGGCATTGCCGCTCAAGCGCTGGATGCCAAATCCTTTGCCGATCGCGAAGCCTTTGACGCCGCGCTGGCGCAAGCTATCGACCAATACCAACCCGATCTGGTGGTGCTGGCCGGTTATATGCGCATTCTCAGCAACGCGTTTGTGCAGCGCTATGCCGGGCGCATGCTGAATATCCACCCTTCCCTGCTGCCGAAATACCCCGGGTTGCATACCCATCGCCAAGCTATCGACAACGGCGACGCCGAGCATGGCACTTCGGTACATTTCGTCACGGAGCAGCTCGACGGTGGCCCGGTGATCCTGCAAGCCAAGGTGCCGATCTTCCCCGGTGACGAGGAAGATGAGGTCATTGAGCGGGTGCAGACCCAGGAACACACCATATACCCTCTGGTGGTGAGCTGGTTTATCGAAGGGCGGCTGGCAATGCGCGACAACGCTGCCTGGCTGGATGGTGAACGCCTGCCAGCACAAGGCTATGCCGCCGACTGACCCGCAATTTAACCGCAAGCTAAACGGTGCCTTTCACGGTGCCGTTTTTTTTCGCCTTCAATCAGCTCCTGAGGTTATACTTTTGCCAGATTAATAATACCGAGGAGAATGTATGTCGAGTACCACCAACGTCAGGCTACGCCCGCTGGAGCGGGAAGATCTGGCGTTTGTTCACCAGATGGATAACAACGCCAGCGTCATGCGCTACTGGTTCGAAGAACCCTATGAAGCCTTTGTCGAGCTTTCCGATCTGTACGATAAACACATTCACGACCAGAGCGAACGGCGTTTTATCATCGAGCATGAAGGGGCCAAAGTCGGGCTGGTTGAACTGGTAGAGATCGACCATATTCACCGCCGCGCCGAATTCCAGATCATCATCGATCCGGCGCATCAGGGCAAAGGCTACGCCAGCACCGCCGCCAAACTGGCGATGGACTACGGCTTCTCGGTACTTAACCTGTATAAGCTGTATTTGATCGTCGATAAAGAAAACCCGAAGGCGATCCATATTTACAGCAAGCTGGGCTTTGAGGTGGAAGGCGAACTGATTGACGAATTCTTCGTTAGCGGCGCATACCGCACCGTGCTGCGCATGTGCATCTTCCAGCCGCAGTATTTGGCGAAGTTCAAGACTGCCCAGCCTGGCGATAGGCCATTGGTTAAATAGCAGTAAACCGGGGAGATATTCCTCTCCCCGAAAGATCCAGAATTACTTCGCGCCCAGATAATCCCATTTCCCCACTTCCACACCCTGATTACGCAGGATGTTGTAGGCGGTGGTCAGATGGAAATAAAAGTTGGGGAGGGCGAAAGTCAGCAGGAAATCTTGCGCGGTGAAGTGAAAATCACGCGTTTTGCTTTTTATCTCAATATTGCGGCCATCGGCCTCGGCGAAATCGGCCGCCTGGAAGCCCTGCACATAGGCGATAGTTTTTTCGATACGCTGGTACAGCTCGGCAAAGCTGGCTTCGTTATCCGGCATGGACGGTACTTCCTGCCCGGCTAATCTGGCCACTGCGCCTTTGGCTGCATCGCTGGCAATCTGTACCTGCCGCAGCAGTGGAAACATATCTGGCGCCAGTCGGGCTTCTAACAGCACGCTTTCAGCCTGCTGCTTCTGCTGCAAGAACTGCTCACCTTTTTTCAGTAACGCCGACAGGATCTGCAAACCACGGACAAACTGCATTGGGGAATGGGCATAAATCGATAAAGACATACAACCTCCAGATGTGAGTGACCACCCATCTTACGCCGGTTGCCAGAGTATTGTCGTTGAGTTGTTTGACAGGTTGTGTCCGCGCCCAATATTCATGTACAAAATCAATTTAGCCTTAATAATCACACAAATAAACAATTTGCGTGGCCACTTCAGATTATCCTTGGTTGGTCAAGCGAGTGGTGAATTAGGCGACAATATTAGGTATCATCACTCGCTACTACGGATAGCCTAACAGGAACCGTCACGCTGGCTGCCGCTTGGCATCCCGCACTTTCGCGGCGAATGGACTTCAAACGGCCTGAAAAACATGCGTAATTACAACTTATTATGGTGTATATGGGGATTATGGACGTTGTCCATCGTTCTCTGGCTGACAGGGATCAGCTTCACCGGTATCTACATAAAACGCGCGCTGCTGGCCGCCTTGGTCCTGGCACTGTTGGCAACGCTGGCGTTTATCTACAAAATAACAAGGACGAATCAAATGCTGTCATTCAATAAGAAAAATAAAGCCGTTAATGAAGAAAAAGCGCAGGAGCTGATCGATCAGCCCGTGCCTCAGCCGGTTGCTCACTCTGAGCCAAACACCCTGCCTGAAGTTGCCGACGCCATTAAGCCAATCCGTGCCAAGAAAGACACCTTTATCTCCAATGGTGCACTGTTCACCGGCGTGATCGAAGGCGATGGCAATATCATTGTCGAAGGTCGGGTTGAGGGAAACATCATTTGCAGCCACATGGTGCGTATTGAAACCAGCGGCCATGTCAAAGGCGAGATCCGCGCCCAGCAGATCATGATCAATGGCCCGGTTGAAGGCCGTTGCTTCGCCGACTCGCTGTCAATCCAGCCTAAGGGCAGCATGCGCGGGGATATTTTCGCCGACGAAATCTCCATCGAGAAAGGCGGCCTGTTTATTGGCCAGTCGCAGCTGATGCAAAAAACGCCTCCTCAGGCCCAGCCCTCTCAGGCAAAAGTGACCGCGCTGAAAAAGGTTGAACCTGAACAGCAGGAACAACCGACCCCGCAGCCGAGCAAGCATGCCAATTAAGCTCCTCGCCCGTCAACCATAGCGGCCAGTGATGTAATCCTCTGTGCGGCGTTGGCGTGGCGAAGTGAAAATCGCGTCGGTATCGTTATATTCCACCAGCGTCCCCTGGTGGATAAACGCCGTATAGTCGGAAACCCGCGCGGCCTGCTGCATGTTGTGAGTCACCAGCACCACGCTGTAGCGCTGTTTCAGCACCGAAATCAACTCCTCGATGGTTAAGGTGGAAATCGGATCCAGCGCAGAGGTCGGCTCATCAAGCAGCAACACTTCCGGTTCAACCGCGATCGCCCGTGCAATCACCAACCGTTGTTGTTGGCCGCTGGACAGGCGGAACGCATTTTCCCGTAGCCGATCTTTCACCTCGTGCCACAGCGCGGCGGCACGCAAGGATCGCTCTACGGCTTCATCCAGAATACGCCTGTCGCGGACGCCCTGTAAGCGCAGGCCGTAAACCACGTTTTCGTAGATCGATTTCGGGAACGGGTTGGGCCTCTGGAATACCATGCCCACGCGCCGCCGCAATGCGGCAACGTCAATCTGCGGGCCGGAAATGGTTTCGCCATTAAGCTGCAGTTCGCCGTCAATCCGGCAGCGATCCACCAGATCGTTCATCCGGTTAAAGCAGCGCAACAGCGTCGACTTGCCGCAGCCAGAAGGGCCGATCAGCGCCGTCACCCGGTGTTTGGGAATGCGCAGGGAAATATTGTGCAGCACCTGCTTGTCACCATAAAACAGATCCAGACCGTTGACCGCCAGCGCGGTATGCTCATCGGCCAACTGCTGGACATCCAACCGGGGTAGGCTGCCCGGCGTTATCAGACTCATTTGGCGCTCCCCAAAAGATTCAACCTAGTTACTGCGACCATGCTTTATACCGTTCCCTTAGCGAATGCCGGATGCCCATTGCCGTCAGATTCAACCCAACAACAATTAACACCAGCAGGAATGCCGTGGCAAACACCAGTGGCCGCGCCGCTTCTACGCTAGGGCTCTGAAACGCCATATCGTAAATTTGGAAGCTCAGGTGCATGAATTTACGTTCCAGGTGCAAATAGGGGAAAATATCGTCCACCGGCAGCACCGGTACCGATTTCACCACGCCAACCAGCATAAGCGGTGCCGTTTCCCCCGCTGCTCGTGCTACGGCCAGGATCAGGCCGGTCATCATCGCCGGTGCCGCCATCGGCAGCACGATCCGCCAGAGCGTTTCCGCCCGGGTGGCTCCCAGAGCCAAAGACCCCTGGCGCAACGAAACGGGAATACGCGACAACCCTTCTTCAGTGGCAACAATCACCACCGGCAAGGTCAGCAATGCCAGGGTCAAGGCGGCCCACAGCACGCCCGGTGTGCCGAACGTCGGGTTCGGCAAGGAATCGGCGTAAAACAGCCGATCGAGCGAGCCCCCCACCATATAGACAAAGAACCCCAGACCAAATACCCCGTAGACGATCGACGGCACCCCCGCCAGATTCACTACCGAGATGCGGATCAGCCGCGTCAGCAGATTATTACCGGCATACTCGTGCAGATAGACGGCGGCAATCACGCCAAACGGCATCACCACGATCGACATCAGGATCACCATCAACACGGTACCAAAGATCGCCGGGAACACGCCCCCTTCGGTATTGGCTTCTCGTGGGCTGTCGGTCAGGAATTTTTGTACTTGCTTGGTCCAATGCGCCAACTTCTGCCCGTTGCTCATGTCATTGGGATACCAGGCATCGCGCACCTGGCTCAGGGCAATGGTGTGAACCTGCCCGTGCATGTCGCGCAGCAGCAAGGCATCACGCTGGCGATCGCGTTCCAACCCTTGCAGTTTGCCTGCAAGCTGGCGGTATTGGCGTTGCAACTCCTGCCGTTCGGCACGGATAGAGGCTTGCCAACGTGCATCCAGCTTATTCTCACGCTGCAGGCTCTTTTCATGCAGGCGCAAATGTTCAAACTGTTCGTTAATCCGCGCCATGTCGCGGAACTGAATATCACGCGCCTGTCGCGTCAGCGCCGCAATCTGCGGCAAGCGCTGTTGCAACGCCTGGCTCAGATCGCTGCCGGTCAACGGTTGGCCATCCTCCAGTAAACCAGCCAGGTAGCCGTAGGCGGTGCCGTTGCTGTTACGCTCCAACACTAATAAATCGCGTGGGGTGGTCATTCTACCGACGTCACTGGCCAGCAAAGTACGGAAATCCTGCCCTTCGCTTTCCCGGTTTCCCACTTTGATCAGGTAGCGGATAAAGCTTTGCGCTTCCCCTGGTGGCAACGCAACACCGGCGTCTTGCAATTGCTGGCGCGAGATCGTCTGCCGTTGATACAGCTCCCCCACGATCGTTACCGGGCCTGCGGCCGTCTGATTCAGCTCGAACTGATAGACCGGGCTAGGCCAGAAATAACGCGTCCCCTGCCCGGCCAGCAGCAGTAAAATGCCGATCAGCGCCAGCAGGCTGATGGCCACCGATGCCGCCGTCAGCCAAATCCACGGGGAGCCGCTTTTCACCCAGCTTCTCATGGTGTCTCCTGGTTCAGCGTATAGCGCTTACGCAAGCGTAAGCGTACCGCCTCCGCCAGCGTGTTAAACACAAAGGTAAAGATAAACAGCACCAGCGCGGTCAGGAACAGCACCCGATAATGGCTACTGCCCGTGACGGCCTCTGGCATTTCGATCGCGATATTGGCCGCCATCGCCCGTAAGCCCTGGAACAGGCTGCCGTCGATCAGCGGCGTGTTGCCGGTGGCCATCAGCACGATCATGGTTTCCCCCACCGCGCGGCCAAAACCGATCATCAGCGCAGAGAAAATACCGGCGCTGGCGGAAGGCAACACTACGCGCAACACGGTTTGCCACTGGGTAGCCCCCAGGGCCAATGACCCCCGGCTAAGCGAGGCAGGCACGCTGAACAACGCATCCTCTGCCAGCGAAAAGATAATCGGCACCAGTGCGAAGCCCATCGCCACGCCCACCACCAACGTATTGCGCTGGTCGAAGTCCTCGCCCAACCAGAAATGCAGCGGCTCACCAAACAGCTTAAGCTCCAGCCAAGGCCCTACGGCAAGCGCCAGCCAAACCGTTAGCACCACTACAGGTAACAGCAACAGTAAATCCCAACCCGGTGACCAAGGCCGCGTCGTAAATCGGTTAACCAGCCAACTGCATAACAGCACGACCCCGGCCAACAGGAACGGCAAGGCCAACACGGCCAGCAGATAACGCTCGATCATCGGCGCCAGCCAGATACCGGCCACCAGCCCAATCACCACCGTTGGTAACGCGCCCATCACCTCGACCGCCGGTTTGACGACCCGCCTTAACCCTGCCGACATAAAGCAGGCGGTATAGATCGCCCCGGCCAGCGCCAGCGGGATGGCGAATAACATGGAGTACGCTGCCGCCTTGAAGGTGCCAAAGATCACCGGCATCAGGCTGAATTTAGCCTGGTAGCTATCTTCACCCGAAGTGGATTGCCACACATACGCCGGTTCAGGGTAGTTCTCATACCACAGCCGCTGCCACAGGGAACGCCAGGTGACGTCTGGATAGAGATTATCCACGGCGTAATGCTGCCAACCCTGGGCAGTTTCCAGCAACAGACCGTCGCCACGTGGGGCAAACGCCATCTGTTGTACGTTGACGGGGAGCTTGTCCTTCAGCAACGGCTTGGACTGGATACTGGAAAACAAGGCGAACTCGCCCTGCGGCTGCAAGGTTGCGAATACCCGCCGATATGGCTCGGCGACCAACAACTCCTGCGTGGTAGTCTGATGGGCAAATTGCTGTATCGGTGCTAACTGATAGCGCTGGTTTTTCTCCACATCAAACCATTCACGCAGGCTACCGTCGCCAGCCTGGATCAATAATGCGCTCCCCCCCGGCAACGCCGTCAGACGGTAGGGAGGATGTTCACCCAGGGTTCGCGTCTCTCGCAGCTGCGGCTGTGCCCCTTCAATCTGATAACGGGCCAGTTGGTTGCCGGTTAACAGATAAAGCTGGCGGCCATCCGGCGTTAGCAACAGTTGTTGTGGCACGTCGGTCAAAGGGATTTCCGTGGGTTGGCCCTGAAGCGTCGGGTTGAAACGCCCAAACAGCAGCCGGTTGCCGTCCGTTACCGCCGCCAGCAGGAAGTTACCCCGGCGGACTTGCGCCAGGCTTAGCAATGTCAGTGCTTGCCCATGGGGATCAAACGCCAAGGGCTCCTGCCCCAGCGGAAAGCGCCACTGCGGTTCACCACCGCCCGCCGGTGCAAAATCGGCCTGGGTAACTATCAATCGGCCATCCGCCCGCGCCAGGGCAAACAGGTCACGCTCTCCAACCGCATGAGCCAATAATGTTGGCTGGCTCAATAGCGTTTGCTGTATAGGAGTATTGTTCGGTGCCTGCAACGGATAAAAATGCCCTTCCCCCTGGCGATCGATGCGATAACCAATACGCTGCTGTACGTCCATCCCGATAGCCAGCGCCGGGGAGCTGTAGCTCATTGGCAATACGCGTGAAGTGCCTAGCGAGGCCGGTTTGAACAGCGGTAAAACCGAAAGCAATAGATAGACAAAGATCAGCATCAGCGTCATCAATACCAGCAGCCCGCTGACGGTCACGGCTCCTTGTACGCCACGATCAACGTGCGCACGCAGGCGATCGCGGGGATGTTGGTTAAGCGTTGTCTGTGCCATTTGCCTGTCGTCGGTTCCGTTGTCGGGCTTGCACCCAAAGATAACCGGGCATCTTATGTCAGTTTTGTGACGTTTGCATGACAAAGTTGCCGGGAGCCATGCTGGAGGAATAACAATTTGCGGCGGGCAATACGGCGGGATAACTCCTCAGATATGTTGGACATTGTTGTCAATCTCTCGCAATAATGAAGAAGGACACTAGAGCGGTATTCGGCGATAAGTCCGATCCTTTTCTAAAATTGAACTGGAGTAGCAATGGGTCAGGAAAAGCTCTACATCGATAAAGAATTAAGCTGGTTATCCTTTAATGAACGCGTGTTGCAGGAAGCCGCAGATAAGAGCAATCCCTTGATTGAGCGCATGCGATTTCTGGGCATTTACTCCAATAACCTGGATGAATTCTATAAAGTCCGCTTTGCCGATCTGAAACGGCGCATCTTGATCAGCGAAGAACAGGGTTCAGGTGGCGCGTCACGTCATTTGCTGAAAAAAATTCAGGCCAAGGTGCTGAAGACCGACCAGGAGTTCGACAGCCTGTACAACGATCTGCTGCTGGAGATGGCGCGCAACCAGATCTTCCTGATCAACGAGCGTCAGGTGTCGGAGAACCAGCAAATCTGGCTGCGGCAATACTTCAAGCATCATTTGCGCCAGCACATCACGCCGATCCTGATCAATCACGACACCAATCTGGTGCAGTTCCTGAAGGACGATTACACCTATCTGGCGGTGGAGATCATTCGCGGTACGCGCATCGATTATGCGTTACTGGAAATTCCTTCCGACAAAGTGCCCCGCTTCGTCAATCTGCCGCCGGAAGCCCCCCGCAGACGCAAGCCGATGATCCTGCTGGATAACATCCTGCGCTATTGCCTGGACGACATCTTCAAGGGCTTCTTCGACTATGATGCGCTCAACGCCTATTCGATGAAAATGACGCGCGATGCAGAATACGATCTGGTGACCGAAATGGAATCCAGCCTGTTGGAACTGATGTCGTCGAGCCTGAAACAACGCCTGACCGCTGAGCCGGTACGCTTTGTGTATCAGCGCGATATGCCCAACGAGATGGTGGAGTTGCTGCGTAACAAGCTGGGGATATCCAACTACGACTCGGTGATCGCCGGTGGCCGTTACCACAATTTTAAAGACTTCATCAGTTTCCCGAACGTCGGCAAGGCCAATCTGGTCAACCGCCCGCTACCGCGTCTGCGGCATATCTGGTTCGATAAATTCCGCAACGGCTTCGATGCCATCCGCGAAAAAGACGTGCTGCTGTACTACCCGTACCACACCTTTGAACACGTACTGGAGCTGCTGCGTCAGGCGTCGTTCGATCCCAGCGTGCTGGCGATAAAAATCAATATCTATCGGGTAGCCAAAGACTCACGCATTATCGAATCGATGATCCATGCGGCGCATAACGGCAAGAAAGTGACCGTGGTGGTGGAGCTACAGGCACGCTTCGACGAAGAGGCCAACATCCACTGGGCCAAACGCTTGACCGAGGCCGGGGTGCACGTGATCTTCTCCGCTCCGGGGCTGAAAATTCACGCCAAACTATTCCTGATCTCGCGCCGTGAAGGCGACGATATTGTGCGCTATGCTCATATTGGTACCGGCAACTTTAACGAAAAAACCGCCCGTATCTACACCGACTACTCGCTGCTGACCGCCGATTCGCGCATCACTAACGAAGTACGCCGGGTATTCAATTTTATTGAAAATCCGTACCGGCCGGTCTCCTTCGACAACCTGATGGTTTCGCCGCAGAACTCCCGCCGCATGCTGTACGATCTGATCGATCGGGAAATTGCCAACGCATTAGCCGGTGAAAACGCCGCTATTATGTTGAAAATAAATAATCTGGTGGATAAAGGGCTGGTAGATCGGTTATATACCGCTGCCGCCGCCGGCGTGAAAATCCGTCTGTTGGTGCGCGGCATGTGTTCGCTGATCCCCAACCTGCCGGGAATTAGTGACAATATTCAAGTTATCAGCATCGTCGACCGTTATCTGGAACACGATCGGGTATACGTTTTCGAAAACAAAGGTGACAAACGGGTTTACCTCTCTTCCGCCGACTGGATGACCCGTAACATAGATTACCGTATCGAAGTGGCTGTATCGCTGCTGGATCCGGCGCTCAAACAGCGCGTTCTGGACATTCTGGAGCTGCTGTTTAGCGATACGGTCAAGGCCCGCTATATCGATAAAGAACTGAGCAACCAGTATGTACCGCGTGGCAATCGCCGTAAGGTCCGTGCACAGGTGGCCATTTATGAGTATTTAAAAGCTCTGGAACAACCGGACAACTAGGCCAGCCACTATGCCGCTAAAAAGCACTGTAACCAATAATAAGCCACAGGAAATCGCTGCCATCGATCTTGGCTCGAACAGTTTCCATATGGTGATCGCCCGCGTCGTTAACGGCGCATTACAGGTGTTAGGCCGTTTAAAACAGCGGGTACACCTTGCCGATGGATTGGATAGCAACAACGTGCTCAGTGAAGAAGCCATGGAGCGGGGCTTGGCCTGCCTGGCGCTGTTCGCCGAGCGATTACAGGGGTTCCCAGCGGATAACGTCACCATCGTGGGTACCCACACCCTGCGTCAGGCGGTGAATGCCGAAGTGTTCCTCAAGCGGGCGGAAAAAGTGATCCCTTATCCGATCGAAATCATCGCCGGGCAGGAAGAGGCCCGTCTGATTTTTATGGGGGTCGAGCATACTCAGCCGGAAAAAGGCCGCAAGCTGGTGATCGACATCGGCGGTGGCTCTACCGAACTGGTGATCGGGGAGGATTTCGAGCCTCTGCTGGCAGAGAGCCGCCGCATGGGCTGCGTGAGCTTTGCCCATATGTTCTTCCCTGAAGGGGAGATCAGCAAAACCAACTTTAAACGAGCACGCCTGGCCGCCGCACAAAAATTGGAAACCCTGGCCTGGCAATACCGCATCCAGGGCTGGCAATATGCCTTGGGGGCATCTGGCACCATCAAGGCCGCTCACGAAGTTTTGGTGGCCATGGGTGAAAAAGACGGTTTGATTACCCTTGAACGGCTGGAGTTACTGGTTGAGCAAGTGTTGCAGTTTAAAAACTTCAGCGCCCTGAGCCTGCCGGGCCTGTCGGAAGATCGCCAATCGGTATTTGTGCCGGGGCTGGCGATCCTGTGTGGGGTATTTGATGCGCTGGCAATCCGCGATCTGCGTCTGTCCGACGGTGCCCTGCGCGAAGGCGTGTTGTATGAAATGGAGGGCCGCTTCCGCCACCAGGATATTCGCAGCCGCACGGCCAAAAGTCTGGCCGATCACTATAATATTGACCGCGAGCAGGCCAAGCGCGTGCTCGAAACCACCGAGCTGTTGTACGCTCAGTGGATGGCGCAAAACACCAAGCTGGTGCAGCCACAGTTGGAAGCGCTGCTGAAATGGGCCGCCATGCTGCATGAGGTGGGGCTGAGCATCAACCACAGCGGTATGCACCGCCACTCCGCCTATATTCTGCAAAATACCAACCTGCCAGGCTTCAACCAGGAGCAGCAGTTGCTGCTGTCAGCGCTGGTGCGTTTCCAGCGTAAAGCGATCAAGCTCGAAGAGTTACCCCGCTTGAACCTGTTCAAGAAGAAGTACTATCTGCCGCTGATCCAGCTGTTACGCCTGAGCACCCTGCTTAACAATCAGCGTCAGGCCACCACCACGCCGGAAACCCTGCGCCTGGTCACGGATGACAATCACTGGACGCTGCGCTTCCCGGCGGGCTATCTGTCGCAGAACAACCTGGTACAGCTCGATTTTGAGCGTGAGCAGGAATACTGGAATGACGTGGTTGGCTGGAAACTGGTGATAGAAGAAGAAGGCGAGCAGGACGCAGACGCAAAACCTGCCGCGTAACCCCTCACCCCAACCCTCTCCCACAGGGAGAGGGAGCTGACCGGAGCGCTTGGTTGGCCTGTGCTGCTTCGGTAAATACGGAGTAAGAAGAACGAGGATGGTGTAAACGCAGAAAAATCAGCGTACTCGATCGTCTCTCATCCAAGATGAATCACTACAATTTCAACCACGCTCGATCGGTTCCCTCTCCCTGTACTAGAGGGAGCTGGCCGGAGTGCTGTAAATACGGAGTAAGAAGAACAAAGATGGAGCATGGCGCAGAAAAATCAGCGTACTCGATCGTCTCTCATCCAAGATGAATCACTACAATTTCAACCACGCTCGATCGGTTCCCTCTCCCTGTGGGAGAGGGTTAGGGTGAGGGGCCACGTTCTCAGTCAGACTCTTCGTCTTCCGGTTGTGCCTCCATCGGCACTAGAGACGCCAACAATTGAGGTTTGCCGATAAAGTAGCCCTGCATATAATCCACGCCGAGGCTTTTAAGCGCATCGCGCTGCTCGGGCGACTCAACATATTCCGCCACAATCGACAACCTTCTCATCAGCGCCACCTTGCAGATTGACGCAATGATCTGGTAATCCACTTTGCTGGTCAGCATATCCTGCACAAAACTGCCGTCGATCTTCAAGATATCGACATGCAGCTCCTTCAGTCGATCGTAGGTGGCATAGCCGGTGCCAAAATCATCCAGGGCAATACGGCAACCTAACTGACGCAGCTCTTTCAGCGAATTTTTGGCATATTTCACATCCTGCACCAGATGAGACTCCGTCACTTCCAACACCAGTTGATAAGGCTCAATCTGGTATTGCTGCAAGGCATCGCGCACGTCTTGGCACAGGCTTGGGCGACACAGCGAGGACGGTGACAGATTCACGGCAAAGCGCGCGCTAGGCATACCTTCGCGATAGAGCTCCATAAACTGCAAGGTTTGGCGCAGTACCCACATATCCAACTGGTAAGCCAACCCGAATTCATGCACCACCGGCAGGAATTCGTTGGGAGGAATAACGTTCCCTTCATCATCCAGCATACGCAGCAGGATCTCATGGTAAGAATCGCCGCGAACCCCGACAATCGGTTGAGCCATCAACATGAAACCGTCATTATCCAGCGAGCGTTGTACCCAGTGTAACAAGGCAACCTTGCGCTTGATTTCATCCTGAACCACATGATGATCGTTCTGCACGTTTTCAGGCCGGCCACTGGTCAGAGACATTTCCGCCAACGAGCTCAATTCCCCCAGTAACAGATGCAGGTGTTCCACTTCCGAATAGACTCCACAGTAGCTAATTCCCAGCGGTGGATGGATTGGCAGACCGTTCCACACCAGACGAAACTTCTCCAGCGTGCTGTGGATTTTGGCCACCCGGGCCTCACCGTCGGAACCGTTGAGCCGCAGCACCAGATCGTACCCCGGCAGGTGATAGACGTCCTCCCCTTCCTCCAGCACCGTGCGCAGGCTGCTCGCCAGCTTCTGTTTGAACCGGATGCGCAACTGCATGCCATAGTTACGGCTGAGCAAATCCAGCTCGGAAATCCGCAGGAAACACAGCGTCGAACGCGGCACCTTGGCCAGATCGCGCTTCAATGCACGCAGGTTGGGTAAGCCGATGACCGGATCTTTTAACGAGGCGCTTTGCGCCTTCGCATGGTCCATCCGCTGGCGAGTATGCACCGCAGATGTCAGCAAAATACTGAGGGTGAACGCCAGCATCATTGACGAGATCATGGTCAGGTTATGCAGCAGGCTGTCCCATTGCACATAACCCGGATAGTTAAAGAACAGCACCAGAAGGGTTGCCGCCCAGATAATACAGTTGAACAGGTAGCCAAAGCGCATGGCGCTATACAGCATTACTGGCAATAACAGCGTCAGGCTGTAGTCGGGCACCTGCATGGCATTGGTATCAGCCGTGTGGTAGGCAAGTACCACGACCAAGGCAAGCAGCACCACGACCCACAGCTGCAGCTCACTTTTTTTAACCGATGGCGCCATCTCACGACGGATCCTTCCCAGCAGTACGCGAGCAAACTTGGGGTTCTTAATGATCCGTAAGACGAAATAGAACAGTTGCATGGAGGACAGGCAGCCAATCAGAATGGCCTGAAAGTTTATCAGTGCATGCAGGTGATTACCGCTTCCGGAAAGCATGCCGAGTTCGTCCGGCAACAAATCGAGGCCGATAACCAGCTGTAAACCAAAAATAAACAGCACTGGCGGCATCAGCACCAGCCAGATCAGCCGGTGTTTACCCAGCTTCAACTCGGTGAGTCCCACACACCAGTGGCGCTGCGACTGGCAGCGATAGCCCCACCAGCAAATGCTCAGACATCCCACATACAGCAACGTCATGATCACGTCGACTTCGCTGCCGCCGGCGCGGTTGGAATAGCGGATAAGGATAGCCAAAGCGATGCCAGGCATGGCACGCCAGTCATAAACCATCAGCAAAGAAAAGCAGACCACTAGCGGTAGATAAACCAGATACACTTTGCCATCAGGCAGCATCAGGCGCGGCGATAGCCAGCCTGCAAGCGGCACCAGCAGTAGGCTCAGCACAATAGGCTGCCCCCACCAACGGTCACGTAAATTATTCCAGAACTTTAAAATACCCATCAAGACACAGTATCCGCTAAGGCGTGATTCACTTCGTCGCTTAAGCGTTTTAAATCGCAGAGAAAGCAGGATCCGATCCCACCACAGAACCATTCGGGGAGCAAGCTGAGACATACGGTTCCAGCATCAAGAATGGCTGTGAATTCTATTCTCTGCGATAGCTTAAGATTTGACCACGATCAATTAATAGAGAAAAGGCTAATAAAAATCCATATGACACGTCATAGGCCGATAATAACCTATTAATACACAACAAAAAATCAGACAAAATCTATATCCCGTGCATTTCGAGTAACCACTTAAAAAGTGGTGGACATAAACCCCAGCTAAATTGCTCGATCAAACGCACGGAAATAAATGGACATCTTTTGTCATCAGAGCCTAGAATTCCATTTACAATTTAAATCAATGTTAGTCATGGCAGGCATGTGTCAAACAACAGTAATCGCCACCATCATTTTCCAGCGGCAGCCCCAACAGGGTGCTTGAACAATGCCAATGGGAAAAACCGACGGGCTCAATGAACCATGAGAAAGACCACAACCGGGCGCATGACCAAAGTCGTGCTGCTGATCAGTTTCATCATTCTAGTCGGTCGCCTGCTGTATGCCGCCATTGCCGCTATTCCCCATCATCAGGAAAAAAGATCGCTGCCTGAACCGCAGACCCAGGAAGCCCGCGTGGATAATCGGTGATTATCTTGCCCTACCAAGCGACCATCACCCTGAGTCACTGGCACGTCAAAGCTGCTGACCCTGCACCATCAGATTGATAAAAATCACGCCAACTGCCGCTATGCTCTATCTTTTAAAGATAGTCTAAAAGGAACCCGGTGTGCCAAGTCAGCGTTAAGGAATTCCATGTCCGCCGCAACACATAACGTCAAAAAAGTCGCTGAGTATCGTCAGCGCATCCTAAGCCTACTGTTAAATAATACCCCTTTGGTTGACGGCATTCTTGGCCGCTCAGGGGATGAAAAGCAACTCAGCGAAGGCGAACTGCTTAATCATACCGCCGAAATCACCCACTTGCTGCAAGATATGCACGCCGCTGACCTGGCGGACCTGCTAGAAGCGCTGCCACAAGATGAACGCCTGGCGCTGTGGCGGCTGGTGGATAACAACAAGCGCGGCCAAACCCTGGTAGAAGTTGCCGAACCCGTCTGGGATAGCCTGATCGAAGAGATGAGCGATAAAGACCTGCTCAAGGCGATCAAAACCCTGGATGTCGATGAACAGGCCTATCTGGCGCAATACCTGCCACGTAACCTGATGGGCCGCCTGCTGACCTCACTGGAGCCAGAGCAGCGTGAGCAGGTGCGCGAGATGGTCCATTACGGTAAGGATACCGTCGGCTGGATGATGGACTTTGAACTGGTCTCGGTACGCCCTGATGTCTCTTTGGGGGCCGTACACCGCTTCCTGCGTCAACGCAAAACCATCCCGGACGCCACCGATAAGCTGTTCGTCACCGACCGCAAAAATACCCTGTTAGGCGAGCTGCCGCTGACCGCGATCCTGCTTAACGATCCGCAAACCCCGGTGTTTAAGGTGATGGATAGCGATCCCACCACCTTCCAACCGGAAGACAAAGCCGAAGCGGCGGCCAGCGCGTTCGAACGTTATGACCTGATCAGCGCCCCGGTGATCGATGCCAAAGGCAAACTGATGGGGCGGTTAACCATCGAAGAGATCGTTGACGTAGTTAACGAAGAAAGCGACACCACTCTGCGTCGCATGGGCGGGTTAAGCCCGGAAGAAGACGTGTTTGCCCCGGTCAGCAAGGCAGTGAAAACCCGTTGGGCCTGGCTGGCCATCAACCTCTGTACCGCCTTTATCGCCTCCAGGGTCATTGGCCTGTTTGAACACACCATTTCACAATTGGTGGCGCTGGCCGCCTTGATGCCTATCGTCGCAGGTATCGGCGGCAATACCGGCAACCAGACCATTACCATGATCGTGCGCGCGCTGGCGCTGCATCAGATCGAAGAGGGCAATATTTCACGCCTGTTGTTCAGAGAGCTGGGCGTAGCCATCATCAACGGGATCGTCTGGGGTGGCATCATGGGGCTGGTCACCTATCTGCTGTATGGCGACCTGGCGATGGGGGGCGTGATGACGCTGGCCATGATGCTGAACCTGCTGGTCGCCGCGCTGATGGGGGTGATCATACCGATGACCATGCTCAAACTGGGCCGCGATCCTGCCGTGGGCTCCAGCGTACTGATCACTGCCCTGACCGATACCGGTGGCTTCTTTATCTTCCTGGGGCTGGCAACCGTATTTCTGCTTTAGTCAGTGTCACCGCTAGCTCGACCAGAGCAAATCGCTGGTTTCCCTTGCGGAGAAAGTGCCGAATCGCAACGGTGTGTCTTGATAGAGGTTGGGTATATACTTGGATAGGTATTCCTCGTCCGCTGTACTTCCCTATGGCGGCGGGGTTTAGTGGTCGATAGCACAAAGTGAAGGTTACCGATGGATCTCAGCGCAACGCAGCACCCACTCAAAGCTAAAGGTGTCTTGTTCACCCACTCGTTGCTGAGCGCACTGATTGTGTTTCTGCTGGCCTACCTGTGCCTGACGCTGTCAGCAGAATCCAGCCACTTTACCCCGCTGTGGTTCCCGACTGCCGCCGTTATTATGCTGATGTTCCACCAGCCACCGCGTACTTGGCCATTGCACTTGATCCTCTGCGGGATCGGCATGTGTCTTGCCAGTTTCCTGCTGTTCGGCCTCAGTTGGTTCCCGGTCAAACTCACGCTGATCAACCTGCTGGAAGCCACCGTTTGTACCCTGCTGCTACGGCGAATACTGCAGCCAGACGACCCGTTGAACGGCTTGGCAAGCTGGTTGAAATTTGTGTTCTGCGCCGTGATCTTCATGCCCATGTTCAGCGCACTGCTGGCAGCCTCACTAGCGCCCGCGCCTGGGGAAACCTTTTGGCAACCCTTCAGCATCTGGTTTATTTCCGAGGCGATCGGCGTACTGGCTCTGGCGCCGATCGGGCTGGTTTATCGCCGCTCAATGTTAAGAACGCTGAACCTGTTCGAACTGTTGTTGGTATTGCTGGGAACACTGACCTTCAGCTATCTGGCGCTACTCTACCTACCCTTCCCGTTTACCTTTATCATCCTGCCGTTGCTGTGGGCAGCGATCAGCCTGCCGCGGCTCGAAGCCTTTATCATCTGTTTTACCACGACCCTGATGATTACGGTGTTGATCTCGCTCGGACTGTTACATTTTCAAGAGAACGGGGCGTTTTTAAGCGATGTGACAATCTACCTGCCACTGATGTTGATCCTGATCCCAGCCCACGCCATGGCGATGGTGATGCATGCTTTTCGGGTGGAAAAAGAGCATATCGTGGAAAGTGAAACGCGTTTTCGTAATGCGTTGGAGTATTCAGCCATCGGCATGGCGCTGGTCTCACCAGAAGGGAAATGGTTACAGGTCAATCAGGCGCTGTGCAAGCTGCTGCGCTATCCCGCAGAAACCCTGCGCCGCCTGACGTTTCAAGAAATCACCCATCCCGATGATTTAAATGCCGATCTGACACAGTTACAGGACCTGCTTGATGGCCATATCAGCAGCTACACCATGGAAAAACGCTATATTCGTAGCGACGGTGAGAGCGTCTGGACACTGCTGGCGGTATCCCTGGTGCGCGATCCGCAGGGCCAACCGCTGTACTTTATTTCTCAAGTAGAAGATATCAACGAACTAAAACGCACCGAAGCGGAGAACCGCAGCCTGGTGGAACGAATAACGCTAGCTAATCAGGCTGGCGGGATCGGCGTGTGGGAATGGATGTTGAACGGAGATAAGCTCACCTGGGACAAAAGGATGTTCGAGTTGTACGAACTGACGCCGGATCAAACTCCCACTCTGGCCCTATGGAACTCTTTACTGCTGGAGGAAGATCGTGAACGCATCGGGCGGCAAATGGCAACGCTTACCGACCAGCACCGGCCGTTTGTGATGGAGTTCCGCATCAAGACCCGGTTGGGGGGAATACGCCATATTCGCGCCCAGGGTAATACCATTTTCGATGAGCATGGTGAGCCGAAGCGGATGATCGGTACCAATATCGACATGACGGAAATCAAATCGCTGGCCGAAGCGCTGCACGAAGAGAAGGAACGTTTACACATTACGCTGGACGCCATCGGCGAAGGGGTGATCTCCACCGACCGCGAAATGCGCATCACCTTTATGAACCCGGTAGCTGAACAAATGTGCGGTTGGCCGCTGGAGTTGGCGCTCGGTATGCCGATCAACGGCGTAGTACGGATGACCGACGGCAAGGATGGCCCAGAGATAGAAAATCCGGTGAAAAACTGCCTGCAAGAGGGTCCTCCCCTGCCAGCAGAATACGCGCTGGTACTGCATAGCCGCGACGGCCGCCGCTTCGACGTCCAGGAATCGGTATCGCCGCTGAAAACCATCGAGGGCGAGGTGATGGGGGCAGTGATGGTGTTGCAGGATGTCAGCGCCTCGCGAGAACTGATGAAAAAGCTCAGCTACAACGCCTCACACGATGCACTGACCGACCTGAAAAACCGTACCAGCTTCGAAAAGCGGCTGAAGGGCGCCATTGCCAGCGCGGCCGAAAGCCAGCAACAGCACTCGCTGGTGTTCCTCGATCTCGACAGGTTCAAGGCGGTTAACGATAGCGCCGGACACGCAGCAGGCGATGCCTTGCTCAGGGAGATTGGCCAGTTGATGCAACGCCAGCTGCGTAACAGCGACTGCCTGGCACGGCTCGGTGGCGACGAATTTGGCCTGATCCTGTTCGACTGTTCGTTGGAACAGGCCAAGCAACTGATGCAAAAGATGATCGAGCAAATCGGCGAACACTCATTCTGCTGGGCGGGCAAGATTTATCATGTCGGAGCCAGTGCCGGTATTACGCAAATCGGTGCCACCAGCGGCAAGAGCAGCGAGCTATTGGCACAGGCCGATATCGCCTGTTATACCGCCAAGCACCATGGCCGCGGCCAGGTTTATATTTATGAAGCTCGGCAAAAACAGCAGATGGAGCGCCAGCATGAGCTGCTAACGCGCCAGGAAGTACTAGATATTATCGATAATCAGCAATTGCTGTTACGCGTCAGGGCAGCCTCGCCGCCTAAAACGCCGCAGGCGGTCTGTTTCTATCAGCTAAAGCTGTACGTTACCCCACCCGACGAACGCCTGCTAGCCGCTGAATCCTTCCTCGCCGCCGCCCAGCTCTACGGCCTGCTGCCGGATGTCGATCGCTGGTTGGTAAGTCAGGTACTGGAAAGACACGCAGAGGCTCTACACCGCAAGGGGCTGGCCATTGCGCTGCCATTAGCCACGGATAGCGTGCTGGATATTGATTTTCAAAGTTATTTGCTGGAGTTACTGGCGGCTTCAGTGCTGCCAGCCAGCGCGCTGTATCTGATGGTGGACGAGACCATCGTGCTCGATCACCCAGAGGACGGCGGTGACTTTATGCGCCGTTTGCAGCAGATGGGCTGCAAGCTGATCGTCAATGGTTTTGGCCGCAACCTGAACGCCTTCAATCAATTAAACGGCCAGACTATCGATTACATCCGCATCGACGAGCGTTTTATCACCGACGTCCACTGTAACCAAATGGATGAGCTGATGGTGTCGATGATCCATGGTGCCGCGCAACGTATTAATACTCAAACTCTAGCCGGGCCTGCACATCAACAGGTTACGCTAAGTGCGCTGACAGCCATCGGGGTCGATCTGGTAGACGGTGACACCGTTGCGCTGGAGCTACCGCTGAGCGAGTTACTCAGCGGCGGCTACTTCGGTATTCACTGAAGGAGCCCAACGATCGTTATGCCACAGATGCAAGGTGGCGTAGGAACGCCAAGGCCGCCAGCGTTCGGCATAGCGCTCAATCTGGCGCGGCGTCATGCCGGGGAAACGCTGTTTGATCAGATAGTCCCCCGCCAGAAAAACGTCCGGCCATGACCAGGCCCGCATCGCGATATAGCTGGCGGTCCAACTGCCTATCCCCGGTAATGAAGTTAACTCCTTGATACCCTGTTCGATATCCAGCACGTTATCCAGCTGCAAACGCCCTTCTGTTACCCTGCGTGCAATTTCAATCAGCGCCGCCGCGCGCTTCAGCTGTACGCCCAATGGACGCAGATCTTCCGGTTGCAACTGGGCGATCCGCACCGCCTGCGGAAAAACATGAGTGATATCGCCATACGGCTGCTCCAGCGCCGTTCCCCAGCGTTCGGCCATCCGTCCGGCAAAGGTAGCCGCCATCTTGACGCTGACCAACTGCCCCAACACCGCACGCGTAGCCTGCTCAAAGCTGTTGACGCAGCCTGGCAAACGTAAGCCGGGCGCATCCGCCGCTAACGTACCTAACGCCTCGCAAATGCGGTCCGGCGCGGCATCCAGATCGAACAGTTGGCGAATGCGCCGCAGGACTTCGGTCGTCACTCTGCTGAGCGATGGGGCAATTTCCACCCGCACCCGGTTTCGCGCCTCTTCCGGCTGGACGCTCACCCAACCGCAATATTCGACGCCGCCCTGATCCACCGCGATCGAACGACAGTATTGTTGACCGGCAACGCTTTCCACGCCGCTGACCGCACGAGTCTGTAAGAACCCCAACATACGCAGCCAATCGTAAGGTGGCCGATACCCCAGATGAAACACCAGTCCGCTGGTGGCGGCACGCTCACTTCGGCCAGCAGTGCTGCGCAATACCGAAGGGATCAGGCGATAACGGGCCTTAAACAGCTCATTGAAACGCCGCAGGCTGCCAAACCCGGCGGCAAACGCCACTTCGCTCAGGGGCAAATCGGTATCCGCCAGCAGCCGTTTGGCCTGCAACAGGCGGTGTGACTGGGCGTAATCAATGGGGGAAGCGCCGAACTGCTCGGCAAAAATGCGCCGCAGATGGCGATCGGAAATCCCCAGACGGGTAGCCAGCTGTTCACAGCTATGCTCTGAAAGATAGCCCTGCTCAATCAGCTGAACCGCAACCTGAGCATAGCGATTGCCCAGATCGATCAGCGCCAGCCCTGGAGCCAATTCGGGGCGGCATTTCAGGCAGGGGCGAAAACCGGCCAGTTCGGCGGCGGCGGCGCTGGGATAAAAGGTACAATTTTCGATTTTCGGTGTGCGGGCACTACATACCGGCCTGCAATAGATACCGGTGGAGGAGACACCGACAAAAAATCGTCCGTCAAACTTACGGTCACGCGCACTCAGCGCGCTATACAGCGCCTGTTGTTGATTCTTCATGGCATCGCTCGGAGTCAGTTTTTTGTTCATTATGGCGCTCGGACCTGTGGCTGACGTGCGGGAATCGGACATTAACCTGTTTGATATCGCTGCCATCAAGTTAACCATGCCGCCGCGATTGCCGCTAAATTTTTCGCCAGTTAGCGGCCCACTCGTTGCTCGGCAGACCAGTCTCGGGTAAAGTCGCCCCCCTTCATCGGCATGGGGAACGAAAAATGTTTATTGGCTTCGATTATGGCACTGCCAACTGTTCTGTCGCCGTTATGCGCGACCAGGGCCCTGAATTACTGACGTTGGAAAACAACGAACCGTATCTCCCTTCGATGCTGTGCGCACCGACGCGCGAGGCGGTGAGTGAGTGCCTGCATCGCCACTGGCAGGTGCCAACCGGCAGCGAGGAAAACCAGCAGCTGCTGCGCCGCGCCATCACTTTCAACCGCGAAGAAGATATTCCGGTCAACGGCGACAGCGTGCTGTTCGGCCTGCAGGCGCTGGCCCACTACATCGAAGATCCGGAAGAAGTGTATTTTGTCCGCTCGCCGAAATCCTTCCTCGGGGCTAACGGCCTTAAGCCACAGCAGATTGCGCTATTTGAAGATCTGGTGTGCGCCATGATGTTCCACATCAAGCGCCAGGCGGAAAGCGTGTTACAAACCAGCATCGATCAGGCCGTCATTGGCCGCCCGATCAACTTCCAGGGCACCGGCGGTGAAGAGGCTAACCAGCAGGCGCAGGGGATTTTGCACCGCGCCGCACAGCGGGCCGGTTTCAAAGAGATCGAGTTTCAGTTCGAACCGGTTGCCGCCGGGCTGGACTTTGAAGCGACGCTAAGCGAAGAGAAAACCGTGCTGGTAGTCGATATCGGCGGCGGCACCACCGACTGCTCGGTGCTGCTGATGGGGCCACAATGGCGCGATCGTGCCGATCGCCAACAGAGCCTGTTGGGGCACAGCGGTTGCCGCGTAGGCGGTAACGATCTGGATATCATGCTGGCGTTCAAACAGCTGATGCCGCTGTTCGGTATGGGCGGTGAAACCGAGAAAGGCATTGCCATGCCTGCATTGCCTTACTGGAACGCGGTAGCGACCAACGACGTCCCGGCCCAAATCGATTTCTACAGCACGGCCAATGGCCGTATGCTGCGCGATCTGATCCGCGACGCTGCCGAACCCGAGAAGGTGAAACGTCTGTTGAAAGTACATCAGCAGCGCCTGAGCTATCGGCTGGTACGTGCGGCGGAAGAGAGTAAAATCGCGCTATCGGGTCAGGCAAGCATCAGCGCTCAACTGGATTTTGTGCAGCCGGAGCTGGCAGAAACGATCAGCCAGGAGCAGTTGGCCGATGCCATTGCCCAACCTCTGCTACGTATCCAGGAACAGGTTAGCGCCGCTCTGGCTACCAGCCAAAGTAAGCCGCAGGTCATTTACCTGACCGGTGGTAGCGCGCGCTCACCACTGCTGAGAACTGCACTGCAACAGCAGTTGCCGGGGATCCCGATCGTCGGTGGCAACGATTTTGGCTCGGTCACCGCCGGGTTGGCACGCTGGGCGCAGACGCTGTTTCGTTGATTAACGCAGGGGCGGCTAACGCCCCTGACAATGGAGCATTATGGCTATCATCACTGGTGAAACACCTAGATTGCTGCTGCGCGGTTGGCAAGATAGCGATCTGCCCGCCTTTGCCGCGCTCAATAGCGCTCCTGAGGTGATGAAATACTTCCCGGCAACGCTAAGCAGAGCTGAAAGCGACGCCCAGGCCAATCGTATCCGCCAATTTATGCAACAACACGGCTGGGGGCTATGGGCCGTCGAGGTGAAGCATCAGGCTGCCTTTATCGGCTTTGTCGGGCTAGCCATTCCTGGCGACGATCTGCCCTGCTCGCCCTGCGTGGAAATTGGCTGGCGGTTGGCGAAGGAGCATTGGGGCCAAGGCTATGCCAGCGAAGCGGCACGTTGCGCACTGGATATCGCTTTCAATAGGCTGCAACTGCCAGAGGTGGTGTCCTTTACCGCTGAAATTAATCTCCCTTCCCGCCGGGTGATGGAGCGCATCGGGATGACCTTCAGCGGTGAAACCTTCGAGCATCCCCGTTTACCGCTGGGCCATCCACTACGCAAGCATGTGTTGTATCGTAAGCTGTCGCCAAACAAGTAATGGTGATAATAACTCATTGAATAATAATTGATGTTAGGGGCCTTACCAGGCACTTGCCTCATCCAGCGCCTTGATATCCTCGGCGGCCAATTGGAGCCGAGTGGCACTCACCAACTCATCCAACTGGGTTAACGAGGTGGCGCTGACGATGGGCGCGGTGATGCTTGGGCGAGCAATCAGCCAGGCCAACGAGATCTGTGCGGGTGTAGTCTGGTGCTTCTCTGCCAGCAGATCGAGGGCTGCCAGAATGCGGAAACCGCGCGGGTTCAGATAACGCGACACAATGGTATCTCCGCGCTGGCTCTTACCCACGTCCTGTGCGCTACGATATTTGCCGGTGAGGAAACCACTGGCCAGTGAGAAGAAGTTGATCACCCCCAGCCCCTGTTGCTGCGCCACCGCTTCCAGCGCCTGCTCATAACCTTCACGGGCATACAGATTATATTCCGGCTGCAGGGTTTCATAGCGCGCCAGTCCGTTTTGCTCGCTGACTTTCAGTGCTTCCACCAGCCGGTCTGCCTGATAGTTGGAAGCGCCAATGGCACGCACTTTCCCGGCTTTGATCAATTCATCAAATGCAGACAGAGTTTCCGCCAGCGGAGTGTCCTGGTCATCATCATGGGACTGATAAAGATCGATATAATCGGTTTGCAGGCGGCGCAACGAAGCCTCTACGGCCTGACGAATATAGCGTGGCGACAAGCCTTGTTTGCCCTCGCCCATCGGTTTTCCCACCTTGGTAGCGATGATCACCTGGTCGCGCTTGCCGCTTTTCTTCAGCCAGTTACCAATCACCGTTTCTGACTCACCACCTTGGTTGCCCGGCGCCCAGCTCGAATAAACGTCGGCGGTATCAATAAAATTCAGCTGATTGGCTACCAGCGCATCCAACAGGCTGAAAGACGTGGCCTCGTCTGCAGTCCAACCAAACACGTTGCCGCCAAAGGTCAGTTGCGGGACCTGAATGCCGGAACGGCCCAACGGTTTCTTGCTCATGATGTGGCTCCTGAGGGAAAAGGAAATATTCGCCCTAAATTATTAGCGCGAAAACGGCTGGAACGCTAAAACGAATCGGTTATATGTCAGAAAATGTCTAGCTAAGCGTGGTTTTGGTAAAATAGACATTCTCTGCCGACAAACCTGACGCTTCCTCCATATTTCCTTCATTTTTACACCGTGACGGCTCGCTAAACTAGTATCCTGTAAGGAGTATCACTTTTGGCAACTGATTGCCCGCACGACTGTCTCTGGAGAGAATGCCCAACGCCATGAATACAAAACCCAAACGCCGCACACTGCTCTTGCGCCTGCTAGCCATAGTTATCGTGGTGCTTGGCGCCATTCTGATCTGGCGTCACTTTAGCGCGCCACAGGCTACCGGTGCAGCGCCGGGTGCGCAGCAGGCAGGTTCAGGCCCAGCAGGAGCCGCAGGCAGAGCCGGTGGTAGACGAGGGTCTCCCATGTCTCCAGTGCAGGCCGCCACCGCCACAGTGCAGAGCGTGCCGCGTTTCCTCTCGGGATTGGGCACCGCCACCGCGGCCAACACCGTGACCGTCACCAGCCGCGTCGATGGTCAATTGATGGCGATACACTTTACCGAAGGCCAACAGGTCAAGGCGGGAGACCTGCTGGTTGAGATCGACCCGCGCCCTTACGAAGTACAATTAACTCAGGCTCTGGGGCAGTTAGCCAAAGATCAGGCGACGCTGGCCAATGCCAAACGCGACCTCGCCCGTTACCAACAGTTGGCAAAAACCAATCTGGTATCGCGCCAGGAACTGGATACCCAGGAGTCATTGGTTCGCCAGACCGAAGGGGCTATCAAGGCCGATCTAGGGGCGGTGGACAGCGCCAAACTGCAAATAACCTACAGTAAGATCACCGCACCGATTGATGGCCGCGTGGGCCTTAAGCTGGTTGACGTGGGCAATTACATCGCCAGCGGCAGCACTACCGGCATCGTGGTGATCACCCAAACGCATCCGATCGATGTAGTCTTTACCCTACCGGAGAGCAATATCGCCGATCTGGTCAAAGCACAGAAAGCTGGCCCCGTGAGCGTCGAGGCATGGGACCGCACCAACCAGCAGTTGTTAACCACCGGTGAGTTATTGAGCCTGGATAACCAGATCGATACCGCGACGGGTACCATCAAACTGAAGGCTCGCTTCGACAATCAGGACGATGCGCTGTTCCCGAATCAGTTCGTTAACGCCCGGCTGAAGGTTGCCACCCTGCAAAATGCGGTGGTGATCCCCACCGCCGCGCTGCAAATGGGCAACGAAGGTAACTTCGTCTGGCTGCTGAGCGCAGACAATAAGGTCAGCAAACATCGGGTGACCGCCGGTATTCAGGATAGCCAGCAGGTGGTCATTAGTGCCGGGGTCAATGCGGGCGACCGCGTCGTCACCGACGGGATCGACCGCCTGACCGAAGGCATGCAGGTTGAAGTGGTGGCCCCTCATACATCGACGGCCACCCCGAATGCAGAACAACCGAAGCACCGCGCTAAACCTCAGGGGAACTCCTGATGCAGTCGATGTCCCCACATAGCGGAGGTGGGCCTTCCCGCCTGTTTATTCTTCGCCCAGTAGCCACCACGCTGTTTATGCTGGCTATCATGCTGGCCGGGATCATTGGCTATCGCTCACTGCCCGTTTCTGCCCTGCCGGAAGTGGATTACCCAACCATCCAGATCGTCACACTCTACCCTGGCGCCAGCCCGGATGTGGTCACCTCGGCGATCACCGCGCCGTTGGAGCGCCAGTTTGGCCAGATGTCCGGCCTTAAGCAGATGGCCTCGCAGAGCTCCGGTGGCGCCTCGGTGATCACCCTACAATTCCAGCTTGAACTGCCGCTGGACGTTGCCGAGCAGGAAGTGCAGGCGGCCATCAATGCCGCCACCAACCTGCTGCCCAACGATCTGCCCTACCCGCCGATTTACAGCAAGGTTAACCCGGCCGATCCACCGATCCTGACGCTGGCCGTCACCTCGACCGCCATGCCGATGACCCAGGTAGAAGACATGGTGGAAACCCGGGTGGCGCAAAAGATTTCGCAGGTTACCGGGGTCGGTCTGGTCACCATCTCCGGCGGCCAGCGCCCGGCCGTACGGGTGAAACTCAATGCTACGGCGGTCGCCGCCTATGGGCTGGATAGCGAAACCATTCGCACCGCCATCAGTAACGCCAACGTCAACTCGGCCAAAGGTAGCCTGGACGGCCCGACGCGTTCGGTCACACTCTCTGCCAACGATCAGATGAAAACCGCTGAGGATTACCGTCAGCTGATTATCGCCTATCAGAACGGAGCAGCCATCCGCCTGCAAGATATCGCCACCATTGAGCAAGGCGCAGAGAACAACCGCCTGGCGGCATGGGCCAATAAAGAACAGGCCATCGTGCTGAATATTCAGCGCCAACCGGGTGCCAACGTGATCACCACCGCCGACAGTATTCGCGAGATGCTACCAGAGCTGATCAAGAGCCTGCCAAAGTCGGTAGATGTGAAGGTGCTGACCGACCGCACCACCACCATCCGGGCCTCGGTCAGTGACGTACAGTTTGAGCTGCTGCTGGCGATCGCCCTGGTCATCATGGTGATCTACGTCTTCCTGCGTAACGTTCCCGCCACCATTATCCCGAGCGTGGCGGTGCCGCTTTCCCTGGTGGGCACCTTTGCCGTCATGTATTTCCTCGACTTCTCCATCAACAACCTGACGCTGATGGCGCTGACCATCGCCACCGGCTTTGTGGTGGATGACGCCATCGTGGTGATCGAGAATATCTCGCGCTATATCGAAAAAGGTGAAAAACCGCTCGACGCGGCGCTGAAAGGGGCAGGAGAGATCGGCTTTACCATTATCTCGCTGACCTTCTCGCTGGTAGCGGTGCTGATCCCACTGCTGTTTATGGGCGATATCGTTGGCCGTCTGTTCCGCGAGTTTGCGGTGACGCTGGCAGTGGCGATCCTGATTTCCGCACTGGTTTCGCTGACGCTGACGCCGATGATGTGCGCCCGGATGCTTAGCCACGAATCGTTGCGTAAGCAAAACCGTTTCTCTCGCGCTTGCGAGCGTTTCTTTGACCGGGTGATCGCCCAATACGGCGTGTGGCTGAAAGTGGTGCTGAACCATCAGTGGCTGACGTTAGGCGTCGTCTTCGGCACCATGGCGCTGACCGTGTTGCTGTATCTGCTGATGCCGAAAGGCTTCTTCCCGGTGCAGGATAACGGCATTATTCAGGGCACGCTGGAAGCGCCACAGAGCGTTTCATTCAGTAACATGGCCGAGCGCCAGCAGCAGGTTGCTGCCGAAATCCTCAAGGATCCGGCGGTAGAAAGCCTGACGTCCTTTGTTGGCGTGGACGGCAGCAACGCCACGCTCAACAGCGGCCGTTTGCAGATCAACCTTAAACCGCTGAGCGAACGGAGCGATCGCATCCCGGCGATCATTACCCGCCTGCAGCAACAGACGACGCAGTTCCCCGGCTTGAAGCTGTATCTGCAACCGGTGCAGGATCTGACCATCGACACCCAGGTGAGCCGCACGCAGTACCAGTTTACCCTTCAGGCGATGTCATTGGATGAACTCAGCCTGTGGGTGCCGAAGTTGATGGCCGAATTGCAGCAGGCCCCACAACTGGCCGAAGTGACCAGCAACTGGCAGGATCAGGGGCTGGTGGCCTATGTGAATGTCGACCGAGACTCGGCCTCGCGCCTTGGCATCACCATGAGCGATGTCGACAGCGCGCTGTATAACGCCTTCGGCCAGCGCCTGATCTCAACCATTTACACCCAGGCCAACCAATATCGGGTGGTACTGGAGCATGATGTCTCCAGCACACCAGGGCTTTCCGCGTTAAACGATATCCGCCTGACCAGCAGCAACGGCACCATCGTGCCATTAAGCACCATCGCCAAAATAGAGGAGCGCTTTGGCCCGCTGTCGATCAACCATCTCGATCAGTTCCCGTCGGCCACCGTGTCGTTTAACGTGGCCGGTAATTACTCGCTCGGGGAAGCGGTAGAGGCCATTACTCAGGCTGAGAAAGACCTCAACATGCCCAAAGACATCACCACCCAGTTCCAGGGCGCCACGCTAGCATTTCAGGCTGCCCTTGGTAGCACGCTGTGGCTGATCCTGGCGGCGGTGGTCGCGATGTATATCGTGCTGGGCGTGCTGTATGAGAGCTTTATCCACCCGGTGACCATTCTTTCGACCCTGCCCACCGCCGGTGTCGGGGCCCTGCTGGCGCTGATGCTCTCCGGCCATGAGCTGGATGTGATCGCCATTATCGGCATCATCTTGCTGATCGGCATCGTGAAAAAGAACGCCATCATGATGATCGACTTTGCATTGGCTGCCGAGCGTGAGCAAGGGATGACGCCGTACGACGCCATCTATCAGGCCTGCCTGCTGCGTTTTCGCCCGATCCTGATGACCACGCTGGCCGCGCTGCTGGGGGCATTGCCGCTGATGCTGAGTACCGGCGTCGGGGCCGAACTGCGCCGCCCGCTGGGCGTCTGTATGGTCGGTGGTCTGGTGATGAGCCAGATCCTGACGCTGTTCACCACGCCGGTGATTTACCTGCTGTTTGATAAATTGGCTCGCAATACCCACCGCCAGCCAGAACCGCAGGAGCTGCCGTGAAATTCTTTGCCCTGTTTATCTACCGGCCGGTTGCCACAACGCTGTTGACTCTGGCGATCACCATCGCCGGGGTGATTGGCTTTCGGCTGCTGCCGGTATCGCCGCTGCCGCAGGTGGATTTCCCCGTCATTCTGGTGAGCGCTTCGTTACCTGGCGCCGATCCGGAAACCATGGCCTCCTCGGTAGCTACACCGCTGGAACGGGCCCTGGGCCGGATCGCCGGGGTGAATGAAATGACCTCGACGAGTTCACTTGGCAGCACCAGAGTGATCCTACAGTTCGATCTCGATCGCGATATCAACGGGGCTGCACGTGACGTACAGGCTGCAATTAACGCCGCCCAAAGCCTGTTGCCTACCGGGATGCCAAGCCGACCCACCTATCGCAAGATCAACCCGTCCGACGCGCCAATCATGATCCTGACGCTGACTTCGGATACCTACAACCAAGGGCAGCTGTATGACTTCGCTTCAACACAGTTGGCGCAAAAGATTGCCCAGACGGAAGGCGTAGGCGATGTCTCGGTCGGCGGCAGTTCCCTACCTGCGGTACGCGTGGAGCTTAATCCCGGTGCCTTATTCAACCAGGGGATTTCACTGGATGCGGTAAGGCAAACCATCGCTAACGCCAACGTACGCCGCCCGCAAGGCGCGGTGGATGACCCACAGCAGCGCTGGCAGATCCAGGCCAACGACGAATTGAAAACCGCGGCGGCCTACCAGCCGTTGGTGATTCACTATAACAACGGCGCGGCGGTACGGCTGAGCGACGTGGCCAACGTCATCGATTCGGTCCAGGACGTACGCAACGCCGGGATGACCAACGCCAAACCGGCCATCATTCTCACCATCAGCCGTGCTCCCGGTGCCAATATCATTCAAACCGTGGATCGTATCCGCGCCGAGTTGCCCGCGTTGCGGGAGAACATCCCCGCCTCGATCGAACTGAGTATTGCCCAGGATCGCTCACCGACGATCCGTGCCTCACTGGCCGAAGTAGAGCAATCACTGGTGATCGCCATCGGGCTGGTGATCCTGGTGGTCTTCATCTTCCTGCGCTCTGGCCGCGCAACGCTGATCCCGGCAGTGGCCGTACCGGTTTCCCTGATCGGTTCCTTCGCCGCCATGTACCTTTGCGGCTTCAGCCTGAACAACTTGTCGCTGATGGCGCTCACCATCGCCACCGGCTTTGTGGTGGATGATGCCATCGTGGTGCTGGAAAACATTTCACGCCACGTCGAGGCCGGGATGAAACCAATCAAGGCCGCACTGCTAGGGGTACGAGAGGTCGGTTTCACCGTGCTTTCCATGAGCGTATCGCTGGTGGCGGTGTTTATCCCCTTGCTGTTTATGGCCGGCTTGCCAGGCAGGCTGTTCCGTGAATTTGCCGTGACGCTTTCGGTGTCGATCGGGCTTTCGTTACTGATTTCACTCACGCTGACGCCGATGATGTGCGCCTATCTGCTGCGCTACCAGCCACCGCGCGAACAGCGGCGTATTCGGGGTTTTGGCCGAATGTTGCTGGCTTTGCAGCAGGGCTATGGCCGCTCACTCAACTGGGTATTGGGCCATTCTCGCTGGGTAATGGCAGTGTTCCTGGCCACAATTGCCCTCAACGTCTGGCTGTACATCAGTATTCCAAAAACCTTCTTCCCCGAGCAGGATACCGGCCGCCTGATGGGCTTTATCCAGGCCGACCAGAGCATTTCGTTTCAGGCAATGCGCGGTAAGCTGCAAGAATTTATGAAGATCGTGCGGGAAGACAAGGACGTGGATAACGTCACCGGTTTCACCGGCGGTTCGCGCACCAATAGCGGCTCGATGTTTATCTCCCTCAAACCGCTGTCGGAACGCACCGATGATGCTCAGAAGGTGATCGCCCGCCTGCGTGCCAAACTGGCGAAAGAGCCGGGGGCCAGCCTGTTCCTGATGGCTGTACAAGACATTCGCGTTGGTGGGCGGCAGGCCAACGCCAGTTATCAATACACGCTGCTGGCCGACGATCTTGGCGCACTGCGCGAATGGGAACCGAAGATCCGCACCGCACTGGCAGCGTTGCCGGAGCTGGCGGACGTCAACTCCGATCAGCAGGACAAAGGCTCGGAAATGGATCTGACCTACGATCGCGAAACCATGTCGCGGCTGGGCATTTCGGTCAACGACGCCAACAACCTGCTCAACAACGCTTTCGGACAACGCCAGATTTCCACCATCTATCAGCCGCTGAACCAATACAAAGTGGTGATGGAGGTAGCTCCGCCCTATACCCAGGACGTGAGCTCGCTGGACAAAATGTTTGTGATCAACAGCAGCGGCCAGCCGATCCCGCTGTCTTACTTTGCCCAATGGCGGCCAGCCAACGCACCGCTGGCGGTGAACCATCAGGGGCTGTCGGCAGCCTCTACCATCTCGTTCAACCTGCCAGACGGTGGCAGCCTGTCCGAGGCGACGGCAGCCATCGAACGGACCATGACGCAGCTGGGAGTTCCCTCCACCGTGCGAGGCTCGTTTGCCGGTACCGCACAGGTGTTTCAGGAAACGCTGAAATCACAGCTGTTCCTGATCGCGGCGGCCATCGCCACGGTATATATCGTGCTAGGTATTTTGTATGAGAGCTATATCCATCCGCTGACCATACTGTCCACGCTACCTTCTGCCGGAGTCGGGGCATTGCTGGCACTGGAACTGTTTGACGCGCCGTTTAGCCTGATTGCGCTAATCGGGATTATGCTGTTGATTGGTATCGTTAAAAAGAATGCCATCATGATGGTCGACTTTGCCCTGGATGCGCAACGCAACGGCGGGATCAGCGCCCGTGAGGCCATCTTCCAGGCCTGCTTACTGCGTTTTCGCCCCATCATGATGACGACGTTGGCGGCCCTGTTTGGCGCCTTGCCGCTGGTTCTGACCAGCGGGGACGGGGCGGAGCTGAGGCAGCCGCTGGGGATCACCATCGCCGGGGGGCTGCTGATGAGCCAATTGTTGACGCTGTATACCACGCCGGTGATCTATCTGTACTTTGACCGCTTGCAGATGAAGTTCTGTCGCGGTAAAAAACTGACGCCGCTGCCTCACTGATCGGCAGCAACGCGGGAGATAAGGGCCTATGAGATGAACATCAAACCCAGCGCCCCACCAGGGTCCACCTCGGTGCGATGGCAGCTGTGGATCGTGGCTTTCGGCTTCTTTATGCAGACGCTGGATACCACCATCGTCAATACCGCGCTGCCCTCCATGGCAGCCAGCCTGGGGGAAAACCCGCTGCGCATGCAGTCGGTGATTGTTTCCTATGTGCTGACGGTCGCAGTGATGCTACCTGCCAGCGGATGGCTGGCGGATCGGGTAGGTGTCAAACGGGTGTTCTTCAGCGCCATCGTGCTGTTCACGCTTGGGTCGATCCTGTGCGCCCGTTCGGAAACCCTGAATGAGCTGGTGGCCTCCCGCGTGATACAGGGCATCGGCGGCGCGATGATGGTGCCGGTCGGCAGGCTGACGGTGATGAAAATCGTCCCGCGTGAACAGTATATGGCGGCGATGACCTTCGTCACCCTGCCCGGCCAGATCGGCCCGCTGATGGGACCCGCCTTGGGGGGCTTTCTGGTGCAATACGCCAGTTGGCACTGGATCTTCCTGATCAACATTCCCGTGGGGATCGCCGGAGCGATTGCCACCGCGCTGCTGATGCCCAATTACACCATGCAGACCCGGCGTTTCGATATCAGCGGCTTTATCATGTTGGCAATTGGCATGGCGACGCTGACGCTGGCGCTCGACGGGCATAAAGGCATGGGGCTTTCCTCTGCCACCATCGCCGGGCTGGTGGCAATGGGTTGCGCTGCGCTGGCTGGTTACTGGTTGCATGCCCGAGGTAACAGCCGGGCGCTGTTCTCACTACGACTATTCAAGACGGCAACCTACCGCATCGGTCTGACCGGCAGCCTGTTGGGGCGGATCGGCAGCGGTATGTTGCCCTTTATGACCCCGTTGTTTTTGCAAGTGGGCATGGGATTTTCCCCGTTCCACGCCGGATTGATGATGATCCCGATGATCATCGGCAGCATGGGCATGAAGCGCATCGTGGTGCAGGTGGTTAACCGCTTCGGTTATCGCAATGTACTGGTGGCCGCCACCCTGATGCTGGCGCTGGTCACCCTGAGTTTTCCGCTGGTGGCGATGCTGGGCTGGGTTTATCTGCTGCCAGTGGTACTGTTCTTCCAGGGTATGGTTAACTCCCTGCGTTTTTCCGCCATGAATACCCTGACGCTGAAAGATCTGCCCGATCGGCTCGCCAGCAGCGGCAACAGCCTGCTGTCGATGGTGATGCAGCTATCCATGAGCCTGGGCGTCAGCATTGCCGGGATCCTGATTGGCAGCTTCGCGCATCATCAGGTGGTGGCCGATAGCCCGGCTATCCACAACGCCTTTATCTACAGCTATGGCTGCATGGCGCTGATTATTGCCCTGCCGGCGCTGGCTTTCGCCCGCGTACCGACCGACATCGCCCCCAACCGCACGTTGACCAAAGAGCCGGGCACCGGCTCCACGAGGAAACAATGAGAATTGGAATAACCGGCAAGCTGTTCATGGCGATCTTCGCCACCTGCATGTTGGTGTTGATCACCATGCACTGGGGCGTACGCGTCAGCTTTGAACGGGGTTTTATCGATTACATCAAGCACAGCAATGAGCAGCGCATCAGCATGCTCGGTGACGCGTTGGAAGATCAGTATCGCCGCCACGGCAACTGGGAATTTCTGCGTAACAACGATCAGGTGGTGTATCAGATTATGCGTTCGTTTGAGCAGAACAGCGACAGTAGCCACAATCTGCCCCCCAAGGGCTGGCGCACCCAATTCTGGGTGGTGGACAGTCAATATAACCGGTTGGTAGGCCATTCCGGCCCGATCCCGAAAGAAAGTACCCGACACCCGATTCATTACAACAATCAGATCGTCGGTTGGGTAGTGGCTACTCCACCGGAAAAGCTGACGCGCAATGCGGACATCAACTTCGATCGCCAACAGAAGCGCACCAGCTGGATGATCGTTGGGCTATCTACCTTGTTGGCGGCGGCAGTCACCTGGCTGATGTCGCGCGGCCTGCTGGCACCGGTTAAACGCCTGGTTGCTGGTACCCATCGGCTAGCGGCGGGTGATTTCAGCGCTCGGGTGGCGGTCAGCAGCCAAGATGAGCTGGGTCGGCTAGCACAGGATTTCAACCAGCTTGCCACCTCGCTGGAAAAGAACGAACAGATGCGGCGGGCGCTAATGGCGGATGTTTCCCACGAGCTGCGTACCCCACTGGCGGTACTGCGTGGTGAGTTAGAGGCGCTGCAAGACGGCGTTCGCCAACCCACACCGGCTTCGCTCAGTTCGCTACAGGCGGAAGTCTCAACCCTCACCAAATTGGTGGACGATCTGCACCAGCTGTCACTCTCCGATCTCGGTGCCCTCGCCTACCGTAAATTGCCGGTAGATTGTGTGCATCTGGTGCAGATCGCAGTGGCGGCCTTCCGTGAACGTTTTCATACCAAACAGTTGGAAATCGTCACCTATCTACCGGAACAGATGCCACTGTTTGGCGATCCTGACCGACTGCTCCAGTTATTCAACAACCTGTTGGAAAACAGCCAACGCTATACCGATGCCGGTGGTCGGCTGGAGATTGGTATCGAACGCCTGCCGGGAATGGTGCGGATTTACTGGCAGGACAGCGCCCCAGGGGTGAATGACGAGCAGTTGGCTCTCATCTTCGAACGCTTTTATCGCACTGAAGGATCGCGTAACCGCGCCAGCGGCGGTTCGGGGCTGGGGCTCTCCATCTGTCAGAACATTGTGGAGGCACATGGCGGCGAGATCCGCGCACAACACTCGCCTTTAGGCGGCGTGCGCATTACAGTAGATTTCCCCATCTCTGGTGAATAATAAGGTTGTTTGATGGAAAACCAAAATCAGCCACTACAAATCTTGATTGTGGAAGATGAACCCAAGCTGGGCCAACTGTTGGTAGATTATCTGCAGGCTGCTGGCTACGCCACCCGCTGGCTGAGCAACGGCAGCGAGGTGATCCCGGCGGTGCATGAGCATCCACCGGCGCTTATTTTGCTGGATTTGATGCTGCCAGGCTGCGATGGCTTAACCGTTTGCCGTGAGCTACGCCGTTTTACCGATATCCCCGTCATCATGGTGACCGCCAAAATCGAGGAGATCGACCGCCTGCTGGGGCTGGAGATCGGGGCGGATGACTACATCTGCAAGCCTTACAGCCCGCGCGAAGTGGTTGCCAGGGTGAAAACCATCCTGCGCCGTTGCTATCGGCCCCAGGAACATAGCGATGATGATTCACTGTTGCAGATTGATGAGCCACGCTTTCAGGCCAGCTATCAGGGCCATATCCTGGATCTGACTCCGGCGGAATTCCGCCTGCTGAAAACCCTGGCCTGCCAGCCGGGCAACGTGTTTTCACGCGAACAGCTGTTGAACAATCTGTACGACGATTACCGGGTGGTGACAGACCGTACCATCGATAGCCATATCAAGAACCTGCGCCGCAAGCTGGAGCTGATCGACGGCGACAAGGCGTTTATCCGTTCGGTCTACGGGGTGGGCTACCGCTGGGAAGCCGAACAGTGTCGGCTGGTCAATGGGCTGTGACGCTTACAGCGTCCAGTCTTCCACCTCAAGCTCCGCGACCATAGTGAAAGCCCGATCGCTGGTCACTATGGTTGCGCCACGGCTTACCGCATGTGCGGCAATAAGCTGATCCAACGCCCCCATCGGTCTGCCTTGTTTTTCCATACTTGCGCGCATGACACCATAGCAATGCGCCGCCGCAGAGTCCCAGGAGTAAACGGTGACGGCGTCCAGGAACATCATCACCGTCTGTTTTAGCGCCTTGTTCTGCCGCTTGGCGACACCATAAAGCAGTTCCGCCTGGGTTATGCTGGAAATACACACCGACGATGGCGGTACCCGGCCCATAGCCGCAAGCAGCCGGGGATGTTGACGAAAAAGCTGGCTCACCGTGTTAGTGTCGAACATATACATGACTTACTGTTCCTCCTTGAACGGATCCCGTTCTGCTACCCCTTGCTGGCGATCGTCAGCAGTCAGGAAGTCAGCAGGAACCGCCACGTTTTGCAGCATGGTCAGTAGCGGTTGCCAGGAGTCCAATTTCATTGGATGCTTCGACAAGATAACGTTACCCTGTTCATCCCGGCGAATATAAACCTGATCGACATCGAATTCGAATTCCACTGGCAATCTCACCGCCTGATTTCTACCGTTTTTAAAAAGCTTGGCGACTCTTTCCATATTGCACCTCCTCACGCTGGCATAGGCCAAAGCATATGCCTATTTTGAGTGGATGCCAAGGCCAAGCTGCCTGTTTTTTGTTCGCATAAGGAATGCGGATATCAGCCACCCTATCCTCTCAACGTAGCAAAATCATCTGCCTCCTAACGTTTTATGCCAACGATGCGAACCGCTACGCAATCGCCAATGTAACCAGGGGCAACCTCCCTCCAGCCCAACCTGGCAACGAATACAACAAGCCACCCATTTCTGTGCACTGGTACGCATTACTTCACCGTTAAAAAAACGCTTGCTGAGACATTAGCTACACTTATCTCTCTTATTGGCACTAATCAGGAGCAGGACCATGGCAAGCGGACATTATGAGCTGACAAAATCGAGCAACGGGCAATATCACTTCAACCTGAAGGCCAGCAATGGCGAGATCATTCTCTCCAGCGAGATGTATGCCAGCAAAGCCTCGGCGGAAAACGGGATTGCGTCCGTGCAAACCAATTCGCCTCATGAGGCGCAGTTTGAAGTGAAAATCAGCAGCAACAACAAACCCTATTTCGTGCTGAAAGCCAAAAACCATCAGGTGATTGGCACCAGCCAGATGTACAGCTCGGATAGCGCAGCGAAAGGCGGGATTCAGTCAGTGATCAAGAATGGCCCAACCACAGACGTGCGTGATTTAAGCGTATAAATCTCATCCGGCCTGCGCGCGGTATCCACTACCGCGCGGTTTTTCTGATGATGAAGATCAATCTCCCTTGAAAATTTCCGGTTAATTGCTGATTTCTTGGCGGGCTGCCGCTACAATCCCCCGCTTTCACTGCGCCATTGGGTGGCGCGGTGCTGACCTGAAATCAGACCGAGAATCACTATGTTTACACCAGAACTCCTCTCCCCGGCGGGAACGCTGAAAAACATGCGTTACGCCTTTGCCTATGGGGCCGATGCGGTTTACGCTGGCCAGCCGCGTTACAGCCTGCGGGTACGTAATAACGAATTTAACCACGAGAACCTGCAGCTCGGGATTAACGAAGCCCATGCGCTAGGCAAAAGGTTCTACGTGGTGGTTAACATCGCGCCACACAACGCCAAACTGAAAACCTTCCTGCGTGACCTGAAACCGGTGATCGACATGGGCCCGGACGCGCTAATCATGTCCGACCCCGGTTTGATCATGATGGTGCGCGAAGCCTTCCCGCAGATGGACATTCACCTCTCGGTGCAGGCTAACGCGGTCAACTGGGCAACGGTGAAGTTCTGGCAGCAGATGGGCTTGACGCGAGTGATCCTTTCCCGCGAGCTGTCGCTGGATGAAGTGGCAGAAATCCGTAGCCAGGTACCAGAAATGGAGCTGGAGATCTTCGTGCATGGCGCACTGTGCATGGCCTATTCCGGCCGCTGCCTGCTTTCCGGTTACATCAACAAACGCGATCCCAACCAAGGCACCTGCACCAATGCCTGCCGCTGGCAGTACAAGGCAGAAGAAGGCAAGGAAGACGATACCGGCAGCATCGTGCATCTGCATGAGCCTATCGCGGTGCAAAACGTTGAGCCGACGCTGGGCATTGGCGCACCAACCGATAAAGTCTTTATGCTTTCCGAAGCGCAGAAACCCGGCGAGTACATGAGCGCGTTTGAGGACGAGCACGGCACCTACATCATGAACTCAAAAGATCTGCGTGCCATCCAGCACGTAGAGCGACTCACCCAGTTGGGCGTACATTCGCTGAAGATTGAAGGCCGTACCAAGTCGTTTTATTACTGCGCCCGTACCGCACAGGTTTATCGCCGTGCCATTGACGACGCCGTTGCCGGTAAGCCCTTCGACCCAAGCCTGCTAACCACGCTGGAAGGCCTGGCTCATCGTGGCTATACCGAAGGTTTCCTGCGCCGTCATACGCATGATGCCCACCAGAACTATGATTACGGTTCCTCCATTTCCGAACTGCAGCAGTTTGTCGGAGAATTTACCGGGGTGCGCCGTAACGGCTGGGCAGAAGTGGATGTAAAAAATAAATTCCTGGTCGGTGACAGCGTAGAGATGATGACGCCAGGGGGTAACGTGTTGTTTACCCTGGAAAGCCTGCAGAACAAGAAGGGCGAGACGATCGATGTCGCTCCGGGCAACGGCCATATCGTTTATTTGCCGATCCCCGAGGATATCGACCTCAATTATGCGTTGTTGATCCGCAATTTGCCGCAGGACGATAGCCAGAACGGTTAAGATGTTTATCGCCACCCACCTGGGTGGCAATTTTTGGCAAATATTAGAATCAGATCACATCAATTAGCGCGCAGCTTGGTTATTATCAGGCTGCTTAAAACTAATAACGAAAATATTTGCATAGCAATACTAGGAACCACCTCCTTAGCCAGCCCAATCTCCCTTGGGTTGGCCTTTTCTTTTTTATCCCCTTAAATTTCAATCAGCTGAGAATTTCATTGGTTTTTTTAGGATATTTCTTGCATTGCGCCAAGCGGCTTATCATTTTCCCTGCAATATATAAATTATTCTATAGCGATTAATAAGGTCGTTAATACCAACGCTTAACTTGCGTGAAAGAAAGGTATTTCCCCCCATTGGGCATTGATTATATAAATACCCTGTAGCAGCCAAACGCGGCATTACCTGAATATTCTTATGGCCCGCTACCGGATTGTGGTTTATCGTTAATGGCTTGGTTTAGGGTTCAAACTACTGGGAAGCCCCACCTGGCCACCGTTTGACAGCCGATTCGTTTTTCGCCATAAGGATCAGGAATGCACCAATATGCACCAGCACTGCTTATCATCAATGGTAAAAGCTCCGGCAACGAGGAAGTTCGCGCAGCGGTGAACCTGCTGCGCCATGAGGGCCAGACCCTGCATGTCCGCGTCACCTGGGAACTGGGGGATGCCGCTCGTTACGTCAAAGAGGCTAGCCAACTGAGGGTTGAAACCGTGATCGCCGGGGGTGGCGACGGTACCATCAACGAGGTCGCTGCCGCATTGGCACAACTGCCCGCAGAGTTTCGCCCAATACTCGGCATACTGCCGCTGGGCACCGCCAACGACTTTGCTACCGCCTGCTCTATTCCCTTACAACCAGATTTGGCCTTGCAGTTAGCCATCAAGGGCCGAGCGGTGCCGATCGATCTGGCCAAGGTCAATGACGAGCGCTATTTCATCAATATGGCGACCGGCGGCTTTGGCACCCGCATTACCACCGAAACCCCAGAAAAACTGAAGGCTGCGCTGGGGGGCGTTTCCTATTTCATTCACGGCCTGCTGCGCCTGGATGCGCTGAAAGCCGACAGCTGCGAGATCCGTGGGCCAGATTTCCATTGGGCCGGAGAAGCGCTGGTGATCGGTATCGGCAACGGTAGGCAGGCCGGGGGTGGGCAGAAACTTTGCCCTGGCGCGTTGATCAACGATGGTTTATTGCAGGTGCGCCTGCTCACCGCCGAAGAGTTGCTGCCTACGCTGGTCAATATCTTGTTCAGCGGTGAGGAAAACAGCAACGTAGTTGATGCCTCATTGCCATGGCTGGAAATCACCGCGCCGCATGAAATCACCTTTAACCTTGATGGCGAACCGCTGACGGGCCGTGATTTCCGCATTGAGGTACTGCCTGATGCTATCGAGTGCCGCTTACCGCCAAATTGCGATCTGCTGGGATAAGCAAATAAGCCACGTGCTCAGATCGAGCAAGCTTTAGCCCGGCGTAACGCCCCTCACCCTAACCCTCTCCCACAGGGAGAGGGGACAGTATGTGCTACAAATTAGCTCCTACGCTCAACAGCAGCATCGTAAAAAACCCCAACTAATTGATGGGGTTACCAAGTTACAAATTATCATCCGCACCTGACCGCATCACCGAATCAGCTCCCTCTCCCTGTGGGAGAGGGTTGGGGTGAGGGGCTGGTGCTACAAATTAACTCCCGTTCCTGAACACGCCTGCGAACCCACATCCCTCTTTTTACCTCAAGATAAAACCACCACCCCACGTCTGCGATCCACCCATAACTGTGATCTCCAGCGGCAATTCTCACAAATCATACTTGTATGGTAGTCAGTTCAAGGTTAATTTCCGCCCATACGTTATCAGCAACAACAGGATGTGGAAGTCATGAAAATTGTTAAAGCCGAGGTGTTTGTCACCTGCCCGGGAAGAAATTTCGTCACCTTGAAGATCACTACCGACTGCGGGCTAACCGGGATCGGCGATGCAACCCTGAACGGCCGCGAACTGCCGGTCGCGTCTTATCTGGAAGATCACGTCTGCCCGCAGCTGATTGGCCGCGATGCTCATCAAATTGAAGATATCTGGCAGTACTTCTACAAAGGTGCTTACTGGCGCCGTGGCCCGGTGACCATGTCGGCCATCTCTGCGGTGGATACGGCATTGTGGGATATCAAAGCCAAAGCGGCCAATATGCCGCTGTACCAGTTGCTGGGTGGCGCTTCACGTACCGGCGTCATGGTGTATTGCCATACCACCGGCCACTCGATTGACGAAGTGCTGGACGATTATGCCAAGCACAAGGAGCTGGGCTTCAAGGCAATCCGCGCACAATGCGGCGTCCCAGGCATGAAAACCACCTACGGCATGGCCAAGGGCAAAGGCCTGGCGTATGAGCCTGCGACCAAAGGTAACTGGCCGGAAGAGCAGCTGTGGTCAACCGAGAAATACCTCGACTTCACCCCGAAACTTTTTGCAGCCGTACGTGACAAATTCGGTTTTGACGAACACCTGCTGCACGATATGCATCACCGCCTGACGCCGATCGAAGCGGCCCGCTTTGGCAAAAGCGTTGAGCAATATCGCCTGTTCTGGATGGAAGATCCTACCCCGGCCGAAAACCAGGAGTGCTTCCGCCTGATCCGCCAACATACCGTGACCCCGATTGCGGTCGGTGAGGTGTTCAACAGCATCTGGGATTGCAAACAGCTGATAGAAGAGCAACTGATCGATTACATCCGTACCACCATCACCCACGCCGGGGGCATCACCGGCATGCGCCGTATCGCCGATTTCGCTTCGCTGTATCAGGTGCGTACCGGCTCACACGGCCCTTCCGATCTCTCGCCAATCTGCATGGCGGCAGCGTTGCACTTTGACCTGTGGGTGCCGAACTTCGGCGTGCAGGAATATATGGGCTACTCCGAACAGATGCTGGAGGTGTTCCCACATAACTGGACGTTCGACAACGGCTACATGCATCCGGGCGAAAAACCAGGGTTGGGCATCGAGTTTGACGAAAAACTAGCTGCCAAATATCCCTACGATCCAGCCTACCTGCCGGTAGCGCGTCTGGAAGACGGCACCCTGTGGAACTGGTAAACCGAGGAATTTCTATGAAAAGCATTACTGTTCAACAGCCAGGGCAATTGGTGATCGAAGAACGCCCATTGCCATCGCCGCAGCAAGGTGAAGTCCGGATCCGTGTGGCTAGTGCCGGGATCTGCGGTTCCGACGTGCATATCTATCAGGGCCATAATCCGTTTGCCAAATACCCGCGCGTGATCGGCCATGAGTTCTTTGGCCATATCGATGCTATCGGCGAAGGTGTCGACCCGTCACGCATCGGAGAACGCGTAGTGGGCGATCCGGTTGTCAGTTGCGGCCATTGCTATCCCTGCTCGGTGGGCAGACCAAACGTCTGCACCGAACTGCAGGTCATCGGGGTGCACCGTGACGGCGGGTTCAGCGAATTTGTGACGCTACCGGCCAAAAATGCCCATCTAGTACCGGACAGCATTCCAGACAACGAAGCCACGATGGTCGAACCCTTCACCATTGCTGCCAACATCTGTAGCCAACTGCAACCTGGCCCGTTAGATGTGGCCTTGGTGTATGGTGCCGGACCTATGGGCCTAACCTCCATTCAGGCGCTGAGCGGCGTTTACGGCGTTAAACAGATTGTGGTAGCTGACCGTATCGATGAGCGCCTGGCGATGGCCACTGCCAACGGCGCGGATGTGGTGATCAACAACAGCCAGCTGGATTTGGCCAGCGAGTTACAAAAACTCGGCATCCGGCCAACGCTGATCATCGATGCTGCCTGCCACCCGGCCATTCTGCCGGAGGCAATCGGCTTGGCTTCTCCCGCCGCACGCATTGGCATTATGGGCTTCTCTGCCGAACCCTGCGTGATCAGCCAGCAAGCCATTACCAGTAAAGAGATCTCGATTTACAGCTCACGCCTTAACAGCAACCGCTTCCCGCAGGTGATTGCCTGGATGGCGCAACGCCAGATCCAACCAGTGAAACTGATCACCCATCAGTTTACGTTTACGCAAGTGCTTGACGCGATGGAGATCTTCGAAAAAGACCAAAAGCAGTGCTGTAAAGTTTTACTGAAATTCTGACCTGACCACTTTCCAGCTACGGCCTGCTGTAGCTGGAAGGAAACAGGGGCTTCTGAACCTCATCTTTGCCGTCCTTACAACAACAATTTGCAGAGAACAGAACAATGATGAACGCAAAAATTGACAACATTCAGCCGGAAAGAAGTACCTCGGACCTGATCAAGGCGGCCGTTTCCGGCTGGCTTGGTACCGCATTGGAATTTATGGATTTTCAGCTTTATTCGCTAGGTGCAGCATTAGTTTTCCATGAAATATTTTTCCCGGAACAGTCCGCCGCCATGGCGTTAATCTTGGCGATGGGAACCTACGGCGCGGGTTATATCGCCCGTATTGCGGGTGCCTTCTTCTTTGGACGCATGGGGGATACCCTCGGCCGTAAAAGGGTGCTGTTTATTACCATTACCATGATGGGGATCTGCACCACCTTAATCGGCGTGCTGCCAACCTATGCGCAAATCGGTATTTTCGCCCCTTTGTTACTGGTGTTACTGCGTATTATTCAAGGGTTGGGAGCAGGTGCGGAAATTTCCGGAGCCGGAACCATGCTGGCAGAATATGCGCCTAAGGGTAAACGCGGGATTATCTCCTCACTAGTAGCCATGGGCACCAACTGTGGCACGCTGTCGGCAACCGCCATCTGGGCCGTCATGTTCTTCTTCCTGTCGAAAGAAGAGCTGCTGGCCTGGGGCTGGCGCGTGCCTTTCCTGGCCAGCGTGGTCGTCATGCTGTTTGCCATCTGGCTGCGTATGAACCTGAAAGAAAGCCCGGTGTTTGAAAAAGTTAACGACGACAGCACCAGCGCAACACCGGCTCACGCCGTGGATGACAAGACCCATTCGCTGTCGGCGATGTTCAGCAGCAAATCCTTCTGGCTGGCTACCGGGCTGCGTTTTGGCCAGGCAGGCAACTCCGGTCTGATACAGACCTTCCTGGCTGGTTATCTGGTGCAAACCCTGCTGTTTGAGAAGGCTATCCCAACCGACGCCTTGATGATCAGCTCCGCCATCGGTTTTATTACCATCCCGTTCCTTGGCTGGCTCTCCGACAAGATAGGCCGGCGGATACCTTATATCCTGGTCAATATCTCCGCCATCATTCTGGCTTACCCCATGATTTCGATGATTGTGGACAAGACCAATGAGGTGAACGTGATTATGGCCTCGATCATTATTATCCATAACGTCGCAGTGCTGGGCCTGTTTGCGCTGGAAAACATCACCATGGCGGAAATGTTTGGTTCACGTAACCGCTTTACCCGCATGGCGATCTCCAAAGAGGCCGGTGGTTTGGTGGCGGTCGGCTTCGGCCCGGTATTGGCCGGTATCTTCTGCAATATGACCGACTCCTGGTGGCCAATCGCCGCCATGATGATCCTGTACTCCGTTATCGGCTTGCTGGCAGCGATATTGATGCCAGAAGTCAGAGATCGCGACCTGAGCCTGGCGGAAGATGCCGCAGAAAGCCCAGCGCTACCGATAGCCCAACGCGTCAGCAGTCATTAATCCCCCTTCAATCCTCTGCCGCAGAGAGCGTTCTGCGGCAATCAAACCATTACACAGTGAGTTTTAACATGGATACCAAGCTGTTAGCAGCCAACGCCATTGTTCCGCAGTACGATCGTAGCAAACTGGTTTCGCGCCTGGTTCATCTGGGCTTTGGTGCCTTTCATCGGGCCCACCAGGCGGTATACGCCGATATCCTGGCACAGGAACACGGCAGCGACTGGGGGTACTGCGAAATCAACCTGATCGGCGGCGAACAGCAAATCGCCGATCTCAAACAGCAAGATATGCTCTACAGCGTGGCAGAGATGTCAGCCGATGCCTGGCAATGCCGAGTGGTGGGCGTAGTAAAACAGGCGCTGCATGCGCAAATCGACGGGCTGGACGCCGTGTTCCAGGCCCTGGCCCAACCAGAAGTAGCTATTGTGTCCATGACCATCACCGAAAAAGGCTACTGTCATTCTCCCGCCACCGGCCAGTTGCAGCTAGATCATCCATTGATTGTGCGGGATCTGGCTAATCCACATCACCCACAAAGCGCAGTGGGGGTCATCGTCGCAGCCTTGGCACAACGTAAAGCTGCCGAGCAATCTGCATTCAGCGTGATGTCTTGCGACAATATGCCGGAAAACGGCCATGTGACCCGCAACGTGATCACCACCTATGCCAAAGCGCTCGATCCGGCGTTGGCAACGTGGATCGAAACCCACGTCACCTTCCCTTCCACCATGGTCGATCGCATCGTGCCAGCCGTGACGCCAGACACCCTGGCCCAGGTCGCACAGCAAACCGGCGTGCAGGATCCGGCAGCCGTGGCCTGCGAGCCGTTCCGCCAATGGGTGATTGAGGACAATTTTGTCGCGGGCCGCCCGGCATGGGAACAAGCCGGTGCCGAACTGGTCAGCGATGTGTTGCCGTTCGAAGAGATGAAGCTGCGTATGCTGAACGGCAGCCACTCGTTCCTGGCCTATCTGGGTTATTTAGCCGGTTACCCACACATCAGTGACTGTATGCAGGATGAGCATTACGTCAAGGCCGCCCGCCATCTGATGCTGGCTGAGCAGGCCCCGACGCTGAACACGCCGGGAACCGATCTGGAGAAATACGCCGATTCCCTGCTGGCACGCTATCGCAATACGGCGTTGAAGCACCGCACCTGGCAGATCGCCATGGACGGCACGCAAAAGCTGCCGCAGCGCATGCTGGATTCGGTGCGCTGGCACCTGGCCAACGGCAGTGATTTTGACTGTCTGGCGCTGGGCGTAGCGGGCTGGATGCGTTACGTCGGCGGTAAGGACGAACAGGGTCAACCGATCGACATCAGCGATCCATTGCGTGAGGAAATTGCCCGGCGCGTCGCCAACAGTGCTGAAGGTGAGCCTCGCGTGATGGCGTTACTGCAAATGACCTCGGTATTCGGACGCGACCTGCCGGATAACCAACGCTTCGTCAATGCCGTGACCAGTGCTTATCTGGCGCTGTTGGCGCGGGGAGCTAAAGCGACGGTGGCAAGGGTGCTGGCACGCTAATAGAAAAGCAGAGAATGCGGGTGGATTTATCCGCCCTCTTTCACAGGTTAATCTGCTAGTATGGTGACATTCACTACTACTCTCATATATTGATTGTTGCCATGTCAGAATCGTACGTCCTCACGAATAATGTCCCGGTCAATCAGCAGATCTATCGTTTCCTGCGCAAAGATATCGTCGATTGCACCATCCCTCCGGGCACGTTGCTTTCCGAGAAAGAGATCTCCACCCGTTTCAGCGTTTCACGCCAACCGGTGCGCGAAGCCTTTATCAAACTGGCTGAAGCGGGGCTGGTGCAGATCTTGCCGCAGCGCGGGACCTTCGTGATGAAAATTTCCGCCAAACGAGTGGCCGACGGGCGCTTTATCCGTCAGGCGGTGGAATGCGCCATCGTGCGGCGAGTTGCCACCACCATCACCCCCGAGCAGTTGATGACGCTGGAGCATAACCTGCATCGCCAGGAGCTGGCGGCACAGAATAATCAGATCCGCGAGTTTTTGGCGCTGGACGATGAATTCCACCATCTGCTGACGCAAATGGCCAACTGTGCCCTGGCGTGGGAAACCATCGAGACCATCAAAGCGACGATGGATCGGGTGCGCTTCCTCAGCCTGAGCGAAGTGTCACCGCCGGAGAATCTGATCCACCAGCATTACCGTATTTTTGCGGCGCTGAAAGCCCAGGATCCTGATGCGGCGGAGCTGGCTATTCATGAGCATTTGCAGGAGATGATCTATTCGATCACCCCGATTGCCCTGCAAAATACCGACTGGTTTGAAGCCGAGTAAAAACTGTTCCCCTCTCCGATCAGGAAAGGGGACGCCATCAACAAGCGCTCACTCGCAAATTTTGCCTTCTAAATAGCATTTCTTCTCAATCGCATCTATTGTCTCTTCGCACCATCAGGTTTTGATTAGTATCTTTGCATAGCTTCAATCACCGCTTTTGACTACGCCGGTGGCCAAATACCCAGAGTTACCGGTGTATAGGAAGCTTTAACGGGAGTGAATCATGACGGATATTGCACAATTGTTAGGTAAGGAAGCGGAAGACCTTTTGCAACACCGCTGCACCACCATCCCTGCGGAAAATCTGTACCTGCCCGGTGGCGACTTTGTTGATCGGGTGATGATCGACAACAACCGCCCAAACAGCGTGCTACGCTCAATGCAAACCTTGCTCAACCATGGCCGCCTGGCGGGCACCGGTTATCTATCGATCCTGCCGGTCGATCAGGGCGTGGAGCACTCTGCCGGTGCCTCGTTTGCCGCCAACCCACTCTATTTTGATCCAAAAAATATCGTTGAGCTGGCGATCGAAGCCGGATGTAACTGCGTGGCATCCACTTACGGCGTGCTGGCTTCGGTCTCCCGCCGCTACGCCCACAAGATCCCGTTCCTGGTCAAACTGAACCACAACGAAACCCTGAGCTATCCAACGCAATACGACCAGACCCTGTATGCCAGCGTTGAGCAGGCGTTCAACATGGGGGCGGTGGCGGTTGGTGCAACCATTTACTTCGGTTCCGAGCAGTCACGCCGCCAGATTGAAGAGATCTCGATCGCCTTTGAGCGCGCTCACGAACTGGGCATGGTGACCGTATTGTGGGCCTATCTACGTAACCCTGCGTTCAACAAGGATGGCGTCGATTATCATTCCAGCGCCGATCTGACCGGCCAAGCCAACCACATTGCGGCCACCATCGGTGCCGATATCGTTAAACAGAAAATGGCCGAGAACAACGGCGGCTACCGTGCAGTGAAATTCGGTTATACCGACGATCGCGTCTATGACAAGCTGACCACCGATCACCCGATCGATCTGGTGCGCTACCAGTTGGCAAACTGCTACATGGGCCGTGCCGGTTTGATTAACTCTGGCGGCGCCGCAGGGGAAAACGACCTGCAAGAGTCAGTGCGTACCGCCGTGATCAACAAACGGGCTGGCGGGATGGGCCTGATCCTGGGGCGTAAAGCGTTCAAGAAATCGATGAAGGATGGCATCGCCCTGATCAATGCCGTGCAGGACACCTATCTCGACAACAGCGTCACCATCGCTTAATCGTTATTTATCAAATTATTAGTCTTCGAGGCTCAGCTCTGCTGGGCCTTTTTCATGTCCTAACCCCTCTCTTCCTTCATTATTAATTTCTTTTCTTTCATTTTTATCTTTCACAATAAAATATTTATCTTTCAAAGTGTGATCCATTTAAAACAAAAGCCGAACCAAAGTGGTTACTGTATGACCCATGGCGACAGAGCCGCACTTCGCTCCAGGCCATAGCATCCATCACAGGAGAAAAAAATGATTGAGCTAATAACCCACGGAGCCGAATGGTTTATCGGCCTGTTCCAAAAAGGCGGGGAAGTGTTTGTCGGTATGGTGACCGGCATTTTACCGTTGTTGATCAGCCTGTTAGTTATCATGAACGCGTTGATCAACTTTGTTGGCCAGGAACGTATCGAACGTTTGGCACAGCGCTGTGCCGGTAACCCGGTTTCACGCTACCTGCTACTCCCCCTGATCGGCACCTTTGTGTTTTGTAATCCGATGACGTTGAGTCTCGGACGTTTTATGCCAGAGAAATATAAACCCAGTTATTACGCCGCAGCCTCCTACAGTTGCCACTCAATGAACGGCCTGTTCCCCCATATCAACCCTGGCGAACTGTTCGTTTACCTCGGAATTGCCAGCGGTTTGACCACGCTTGGCCTGCCGTTGGCTCCTCTGGCAGTGAGTTACTTCCTGGTTGGGCTGTTCACCAACTTCTTCCGCGGTTGGATCACCGATCTCACCACCAGCATATTTGAACGCAAGATGGGCATCCAACTGGATCGCCAGGTTCAACTTTAATTTGTGGAGCGCAGCATGAGTGCTTATATCCGTATTGAGAAAGGTGCTGGCGGCTGGGGTGGCCCACTACAGTTACCTATCGAGCCAGGTAAGAAAATCGTCTATATCACCGCCGGTACCCGCCCGGCGATCGTCGACAAACTCAGCGATTTAACCGGCTGGCCTGCGGTAGACGGTTTCAAAGAAGGCGAACCACCGGCGGAAGAGATTGGTCTGGCGATTATTGACTGTGGGGGGACGTTGCGTTGTGGCATCTACCCTAAACGCCGCATCCCGACCATCAATATTCATTCAACTGGCCGTTCTGGCCCGCTGGCGCAGTTTATTCTGGAGGATATTTACGTTTCCGGCGTACGGGAAAACAACATCAGCCTGATTGAAGTTGCACAAGGGTCTGAAACTCCTCCGCCCAGCGAAAAACAGCCACAACCAAAGGTTCGTGATTACGATACCAGCAAAAAAATCACCGAACAGAGCGATGGCCTGTTGGCAAAAGTCGGGATGGGTATGGGGTCAGTTGTCGCGGTGTTTTTCCAGGCCGGACGTGACACCATCGATACCGTGTTGAAAACCATTCTGCCGTTTATGGCCTTCGTCTCGGCGCTGATCGGCATCATCATGGCCTCGGGTCTGGGTGACTTTATCGCCCACGGCCTGACGCCGCTGGCCAACAGCCCAATCGGTTTGGTGACGTTGGCGCTGATCTGTTCCTTCCCCCTGCTTTCACCGTTCCTCGGCCCTGGCGCCGTCATCGCTCAGGTCATCGGCGTGCTGGTGGGCGTACAGATTGGTCTTGGCCATATTCCCCCTCAGTTGGCACTCCCGGCGCTGTTCGCCATTAACGCCCAGGCCGCCTGTGACTTTATCCCGGTGGGTCTGTCCCTGGCAGAGGCCAAGCAGGATACGGTGCGTGTCGGCGTCCCTTCGGTACTGGTTGGGCGCTTCCTCACTGGCGCACCGACGGTCCTGATCGCTTGGGCCGCATCGGCCTTTATCTATCAATAAATTGCCCGGAGGAAAACCATGAGCACCATTTTCCAGACCACTATCACCCAGATTGGCGGCTGCGCCCGTGACGCACTGCTGGACAATATGCTGATCACCTTCCGCGAAGGCGCACCGGCAGATATTGAAGAGTACTGCTTCATCCACCAGCACGGCGAGACCGCCGGTGAATTACAAACCGGGGGCGTGATGGAGCTTGGCGATCGGCGCTACCCCATCACCGCTGTCGGAGAGGTTGCCACCCATAACCTACGCGAACTGGGCCATATCACCGTACGTTTTGATGGAGAAACTCAGGCCGAATTCCCTGGCACGATCCACGTAACAGGCAGCACGCCCGCTGATATCCCGTTAGGCAGCACACTGAAATTTATCGCATAAGGAGTAGATCATGTCTGAAGTAGCTGTAGTGATTGGCGGTGGCCAAACGTTGGGGGCTTTCCTGTGTCATGGCCTGGCTGAAGCGGGTTATCGCGTTGCGGTCGCCGATTTGAATGCCGACAACGCCAATCTGGTGGCACAGCAAATCAATCAGGAGTTCGGGGCCGATCGCGCCATCGGTTTCCAGGCCGATGCCACCGATGAGGCCAGCGTTATCGCGCTGGCTAGTGCGGTTGACCGGGCTTTCGGTCAGACCAACCTGTTGGTGTACAGCGCCGGGATTGCCAAAGCCGCGCCGATCACCGATTTCCCACTGGGGGATTTTGACCGCTCCTTGCAGGTGAACCTGGTGGGTTATTTCCTGTGTGCCCGCGAGTTCTCTCGCCTGATGATCCGCGACGGTATCGCCGGGCGCATCATTCAAATCAACTCTAAATCCGGCAAGGTCGGCAGCAAGCATAATTCCGGCTACAGCGCCGCCAAGTTCGGTGGCGTTGGATTGACGCAGTCGCTGGCGCTCGATCTGGCCGATTACGGTATCACCGTGCACTCCCTGATGCTCGGTAACCTGTTGAAGTCGCCGATGTTCCAGTCGCTATTGCCGCAATATGCACAGAAGCTGGGCATCAAGCCGGAAGAAGTTGAGAAATATTACACCGATAAGGTGCCGCTGAAACGCGGCTGTGACTACCAGGACGTGCTGAACACGCTGCTGTTTTATGCCAGCGACAAAGCCTCTTACTGCACCGGCCAGTCGATCAACATTACCGGCGGGCAGGTGATGTTCTGATTTACGGGCTGGGAATAAGGGCTAACTAAATATGTACCTAACAGCCCCTCACCCCCACCCTCTCCCACAGGGAGAGGGGGCCAGTACGGTGTCATAGTCAGGTATAGGACTCTATCTGAAGAACGCTAACCCCATATTTTGATACCGTGCCGTGGTTAAATACAGGAATAACGTTGTAGCACATTCGGTCCCCTCTCCCTGTGGGAGAGGGTTAGGGTGAGGGGTCGATCGCCGGACTCTCTCCCTTTATTTTCACACAGGAGAACAACCGTATGACCAGCGCACTCATTACCTTCGCCGTTATCGCCTGGCTGCTGCAAATCGCCCTGGGTTGGTGGCAGCTCCAACGCTTTAACCGCGCGTTCGAGAGCCTATGCCAATTGGGCACCGTGGGCGTTGGCCGCTCTGGGGGCCGGTTCAAACCCCGCGTGGTATTGGCGCTAGCGTTTGACGCACAACAGCGGGTATGTGGCAGCATGCTGATGCGCGGCCTGACCATCTTCGCCCAGCCGAAACAGCTCACGCAGTTACATGGCATGCACCAACAACAACTCTGCCCAGATGTGATCTTCCCTGAGGATCGGGCATGCCAAACTGCACTATCGTTAGCGATCGCACCGAAATCATGATATTTTCACATTAAAAGACATTACCTTTCATAGTGAACTATCTCACCGAGAGGAATGGTCAACTCTTGTGAACAGGGATCTCTATGAAACCAAAGCAGCGGCAAGCCGCTATCCTCGAATACTTGCAGCGGCATGGCAAAACGGCAGTGGATGCCCTGGCAGAGCATTTTTCCACGACCGGCACTACCATCCGTAAAGATCTCACCTTGCTGGAAGAAGAAGGCGAGGTGATCCGCACCTATGGCGGCGTGGTGCTTAGCCGTGACGATGGCGATCAGCCCATCGATCGTAAAACCCATATCAACACCGAAAAGAAACGGCAGATCGCCTATGCCGCCATCAAGCTGATCGATGATGGTGATTCGCTGATCTTTGACGCAGGCAGTACGGTATTGCAGATGGTGCCACATCTGGCGCAGTTCAATAACATCACCGTGATGACCAACAGCCTGACTATCGTTAACGCGCTGGTGGAACTGGATAACGATCAAACCATCCTGATGCCCGGTGGCACCTACCGTAAAAAATCTGCCTCCTTTCACGGCAGCCTGGCGGAGTCGGCATTTCAGCAGTTCAGCTTCGATAAGCTGTTTATTGGGGCCGACGGTGTCGACCTCAATGCGGGTGTCACCACCTTTAATGAAGTGCATAATGTCAGCAAGGCGATGTGTGAAGCCGCCAGCCGTATTGTGTTGCTGGTCGATTCCTCGAAGTTTGGCCGCAAAAGCCCCAACGTGGTGTGCGATCTGAGCGTTGTGGATACCCTGATCACCGATAACGGCATCAACCCGGATTACCTGGCTGCGCTACAGGCTAAAGGTATCAATATCATTCTGGTAGGAGACCCCCTTGATGAGTAACGCCACTGCCCTGCTCAACTTTGCCCGTGAAACGCTGGAAATTGAGCTGACCGAAGCGCAGCGCCTGCTGACACGCCTGGATGACAACTTTGTCCAAGCCTGTGAACTGCTGCTCAACTGCCGTGGCAAGGCGGTTATTTCCGGTATTGGTAAATCCGGCCATATCGGCAAGAAGATTGCCGCTTCATTGGCCAGCACTGGCACCCCGTCGTTTTTCGTCCATCCGGCGGAAGCCTTGCATGGCGATTTGGGGATGATCGGCGCCGATGATGTGGTGATCTTTATCTCCTATTCAGGCCGCGCCAAAGAGCTGGATCTGATCCTGCCGCTGCTGGCAGAGAGTAAGATCCCAGTCATTGCCATGACCGGTGGCAAAGAGTCGCCACTGGCGCTCGGGGCTGCCTGTACGTTGGACATCAGCGTTGAACGTGAAGCCTGCCCGATGGGCCTGGCACCCACTTCCAGCGGAGTGACTACGCTGATGATGGGGGATGCATTAGCGATGGCCCTGATGCGCCAGCGCGGTTTTAATGCCGAAGATTTTGCCCGTTCCCATCCAGGTGGCAGCCTGGGTGCTCGCCTGCTCAATCGCGTCCATCACTTGATGCGTACCGGCGATCGCCTGCCGATGGTGCAAGAAAGCGCCAACGTAATGGAAGCCATGCTGGAGTTGAGCCGTACCGGGCTAGGCCTGGTAGCCGTATGCGATGCACAGCAAAAAGTGGTGGGCGTATTTACCGACGGTGACCTGCGCCGCTGGTTGGTGAAGGGTAATAGCCTCAATGACGGCCTCAGCCCGGCGATCACTCGCCCCGGCTACCGCTTGCCAGAACAGTGGCGCGCCGGGGAGGCTCTGGAAGCGTTACACGAACAACACATCAGCGCCGCTCCGGTGGTGGATATCGATGGCGTACTGGTAGGGGCAATCAACCTGCACGACCTGCATCAAGCCGGGATCGGCTGATATCACGTAGGGGGCGTAGCATGCTACGCCCGCTTAACTACTACCTTGGCGCGTAGCTTTCCCCCTCAGCAGCGTTACTTCCAGTCTGGATTGCCCTCAAACTGTTTCTTCAGCAACGCTTTCATCTGATCATCCGGTTTACCCAGCCATTGATATTTGGCGTATTTCTTCGGATGGTCGATGGCCTGCGGCTTATTGGGCACTTCAACCCGCACGCCCCAAGCCTGGGACTTGTCGGCTTTAAAAGCCACAATCATAAAGTTATTGGCGCAGTCATGCGGCTTGCAGATGTTACCGATCTGGTAGCTTTGCCCTTGCCAGGTGACGGTTTCAGCTGGCGTGGAAGTGCCGATCCCTTTACGCGCCCAACCCGGTAACTGTGCCTGCCCCTTCACCATATTTTTCCAACTGGTTTGGTAGCCCGGCTGCTGGATCAGATCTGAGGCAGTGATAATCTGTTCGGCAAAACTGCCGGTGCTAAATCCAAGCAGGGTCGCAACCAGGGCTCCCAACAACCTCTTTTTTCCTATCATGGTCTCCTCCCTCGGTAAATCAAAAGCGTAGCTCCAAGTAGCTCAGACCACAATTAAACGGGAAAGTTGGCTCAGCGTTTTCGTCAGACTACCTGCCAATATCCTTTTTTGGTTGCCCCAACCCTGATTAGCCGCTTTCCTTCTTGGAAGCGGCGGTAAAATTTCTTCCGACATTTCTTCCGACATTTCTTCCGACATTATGGCAACGTTTCTCAGCTTGTCGCCCAATACCTTTGGTTAATGTCGCCCCCCGTTTCGCCAGCATAAACTCAATCTCTGGCTCACCACCAGGCATGGAAATGATGCACTGGCCCAATACCCTGCCCTACCTCCAGGCTATCGGCCTGCTGTAAAGCCAGTTGCAGGTAGTTTTTTGCCGCTGCCACGGTATCGGCCCAATTTGGGTAGCGTGGGCGCAGGGCTGCCAGTGCCGCAGATAAGGTGCAACCGGTGCCGTGCGTGTGCCTGGTCGCTATGCGCGGCGCACTAAAGCGCTGCTCAAAGCCGGGGATAAATAGCCAATCTGGGCTTTCCTCTTCACTTAGGTGGCCCCCCTTCATCAACACCGCCTGACAGCCCATCGCTAACAACGCCTGTCCCTGCTCGCGCATTTGCGATTCGTTTTGCGCCGGAGCGCAGGCCAGCAAAGCCGCCGCCTCTGGCAAGTTCGGCGTGATAATGGAAACCAACGGCATTAGCTCACGGCGGATGGACTCCACCGCTTCCGGTGCCAGCAGCGGGTCACCACTTTTAGCCAGCATCACCGTATCCAGCACCACATAAGGCAGCTTGTAATGGCGTAGGCGCTCGGCCACCGCCTGCACAATGTCGGCGTTAGCCAGCATACCGATTTTAGCGCTGTCGATACGCACATCGCTGAGTACCGAATCCAATTGGGCGGCCACAAATGCCGGTTCGATATGATATACCGACTGCACGCCACGGGTGTTCTGCGCCACCAGCGCGGTGATTACGCTGGTGCCATAGGCCCCCAACGCGGAGAAGGCTTTCAGATCGGCCTGAATACCGGCCCCACCGCTAGGATCGGTACCAGCGATGGTGAGAGCGTTAATCCGTTTCATAGCAGATCCTCCATTCGCAGTTGGTAGAGGGCATCCAGGAAGGCGGTAGTAAAGCTGCCAGGGCCAGAACAAGTCGCGGTGGCCCTTTCACCACATAGCGCCATCACGCGGCAAGCGGTGGCAACATTATCCAGCCGATCGCCCGGCAAACTGCAAAATGCTGCCGCGACGGCCGAAAGCGCGCAGCCCGTCCCCACCACGCGCGTCATCAATACATCGCCACCCGTGACGGCCCAGTCTCTTTCACCATCAGTGATGTAGTCTGTCTCACCGGTGACGGCCACAATGGCCCCACAATTACGTGCTAATACGCGTGCTGCGGGTAATGCCATCAGCGAGTCATCCTGGCTATCTACGCCACGGGCGCTGGTCTGCAGGCCGCTCAATGCAATGATTTCCGACGCGTTGCCACGGATCGCCGCAGGCCGCAGGGTGAGCAAGCGGCGGGCGAAGATTGCTCGGTATTCCAATCCCCCAACGGCAACCGGATCCAGTAACCAGGGCTTTTCAGCACGATTGGCAGCCTCGATGGCGGCTAACATCGACTCTGCCCGCGAAGCGTGCAGGGTGCCGATATTGATCAACAGCGCATCAGCAACGCGGCTGAACTGCGCGGCCTCTTCCGGTTCCACTACCATCGCCGGTGAAGCACCAAGCGCCAGCAGCACGTTGGCCGTCAGCTCTTGCACCACTTCGTTGGTCAGGCAGTGGATCAATGGAGGTTGGCGTTTAAATTGGTTAAAACAGGCCGCGGCACGGGTGCCGGGTAACACATCAGGTCGAGTAAACATAGCGCTCCCAACCGGCGTTCAAGAAGGCGGGTACCGGTTGAGATACCGCGACATCCCTACGCTGGTATAATCCAGATCAGGTAATACGGGTAATTTCTCAGCCCCTAAGGGCACCCCGAGTCGACGTTTGCCATTATTGAGGCTGTGGCCAGTGAGGTCAATCACGCGATAGCGTCAAAAAATAAAAAGGAGACGCCGTCTCCCCCAGATAATGTATAGTTCGCGTTTAACGGGGAAACCATGCTCACTCACTCATCTATCCGCCTTAACAAATACATTAGCGACAGCGGCATTTGTTCTCGTCGCTCTGCCGACCGCCACATCAAGCAAGGCAACGTTTTCATCAACGACAAGTTAGCCTCCTTGGGCGCTCAAGTATTGGTCGGGGATGTGGTCAAAATTAACGGCCAGCCGATCGAACCGCGCGATGCGGCCGATCTGGTGCTAATCGCGCTGAACAAGCCGGTTGGTATCATCACCAGCATGGGAAAGCACGTGCGGGATAACATCGGTGATTACGTTAATCACAATAGGCGCATCTTTCCCATCGGGCGGCTGGATAAGGACTCTCAGGGGCTGATTTTCCTGACCAATGATGGCGAACTGTTCAATAAGATCCTCCGTGCTGGCAATAATCATCAAAAAGAGTACCTGGTCACCGTCAACAAACCGGTGACGGATGAGTTTATTCAGGGCATGGGCGCAGGCGTACCCATACTGGATACGGTGACTCAACAATGCCTGGTGGAGCAAGAAGCCCCGCAGATGTTTCGCATCACGCTGGTGCAGGGGCTTAACCGCCAAATCCGCCGTATGTGCAAATATTTTGGTTATCATGTCACCAAACTTGAGCGCCAGCGTATTATGAATATCACTCTGCAAGGGTTACCGCTGGGCGAATGGCGGGATTTGACCGATGATGAGCGGATCGAGTTATTCGAGCTGATTGAACACTCCTCGTCCGAGGATATTTCCGCCCCGCGTCAATATAGCCAGATATAGGCGACTGTCGCGATATGCAATCAACCTCTCAAAACAGCCGCTAATTATCAGTTGATCTTGTTTTCATTCGGCTCTATCTTCTCGCATCCGGGTACATGTTGCGGCTCGCTGGATGCGGTCTATCCCTCCTCCCCTTTCCGTCAACCAAACGGATTTATGACTCTTTTCTTGTCAGAGTTACCACACGGCATTTGATAACTTTCGGTAAACATGAACTCAACGGTTAAAGATACCCTGGCAGCACGTGACGTCACCCTAACCCCGTGGACAGGCTTTTACTTCCTGCAGTCGCTGCTGATCAACTTCGCCCTCGGCTATCCATTTAGTCTGCTGTATGCCGTGGCGTTTAGCTGTGTGTTACTGCTGCTGTGGCGCCTCAGCCCGCGCCTGCAAAAGAGCGTGATCGGGCTGTGTAGCCTCATCGCCGCCCTGTATTTCCCATTTTCTCAGGCCTATGGCTCGCCCAATTTTAATACCCTGCTGGCGTTACACTCGACCACGGTGGAGGAGTCCAGCGAGATATTGACCATCTTTCCGTGGTACAGCTATTTGGTGTCCCTGTTTATTCTGGCACTGGGCATTATCGCGTTGCGCCGTAAGCCAACCCCGAAAGGCGCTTGGAACACCCTCCAGAGCTTATGTCTCACCATCAGCGTGGTCTGCTTTTTTGTCACGCCAGTACAGAATCTGGCGTACGGTGGCGTGTTTAAATTGACCGACTCTGGTTATCCCGTGTTTCGTTTCGTCAGAGATGTGATCGCCAATAACCAGGAAGTGATTGATGAAAAAGCCCGTATGCAGGCGTTTTCACAGCTGAAAGATTCTTGGAACGTGCTGGCGGTGAAACCGAAATATCATATCTACATGGTAGTGATCGGCGAAAGCGCGCGGCGAGATGCCTTAGGTGCGTTTGGTGGGCACTGGGACAATACCCCCTTCGCCAGCCACGTAAACGGTACGCTGTTGCTTAACTATATTGCGGCCAGCGGCTCAACACAGAAATCGCTCGGCTTAACGTTAACCCGTGTCATTAACGGCAAACCGCAGTATCAGGATAACTTCGTCACGTTGGCCAATCGGGCAGGTTTTCAGACCTGGTGGTTCTCCAACCAAGGACAAATTGGTGAATATGACACCGCTATCGCCAGCATTGCCAAACGTGCCGATGAAGTGCAGTTCCTGAAAAACGGTGATTTTGAAGCGGATAAGAACACCCATGATGAAACGCTGCTTAAGATGACCGCCCAGGTTTTTGCCGCCCCACGCAGCACTAACCCGCAGTTGATCGTCTTGCACCTGATGGGTTCACATCCGCAAGCCTGCGACCGGACTCAGGGGAAATACGCGGACTTTGTGCAATCCAAAGAGACCTCCTGCTATCTTTACACCATGACGCAAACGGACAACCTGCTGAAACAGCTCTATCAGCAGTTACGCGACACCGGGGAAAGTTTCTCAATGGTCTACTTCTCCGATCACGGTCTGGCGTTTAAAGAGCGCGGTACCCAGGTGCAATATCTGGCGCACGATGATCAGTTTCAGCAAAATTTTCAGGTCCCCTTTATGGTGCTTTCCAGCGATGACACCGCACACCGCCTGATTAAAGCCCCTCGTTCAGCCAATGACTTCCTGACCTTTTTCGCCTCGTGGACCGGGATTAAAACCAAAGAGCTAACGCCGAAATACTCGTTTCTTTCCGAGCAAAAAGCCGGCCCCGTCTATATCACCAACTTTAAGCTCAAGAAGGTGGACTACACCCATTTGCCGACGGATATCTTTGAAACCCAAACGCGCTAAAGTGTAACAAGGTTGCCTTTGCATCTCGGGCCACTTCGTCTGTAATATGAGGCAGTTAAAATGAAAAGAGCCTGTTGACCAATGAAAAAACCGACTTTTCTGCCTCTCATTGTCCTGACACTGGCACTGGCGGGTTGCACCAGTGACTACATTATCACGACTAAATATGGCGATATCCTACAGGCCCACGGCGAACCGGACACTGACCGCAGTAGCGGTATGACCAGCTATACCGGCATGAACGGCGACTATCATCTGATCAATACCAATGATATTTCCGGAATAGTAAAAAAATAGCCTTCCCTGCGGCGGTGTGACTTTCACAACAGACCTGCATAAAGCCTGCCATGGATTGCAGCGGTTACCTGTTTTATGCAGGCCCTTAGGAACTAGCGGCCTGTTCATGATTAACGACTCCGATAAAGGTTATATCCCATTTGCTGGGCAACAGCCGCAACCATTTTTTGCCCACGCACGCTGTTACCAACGGGATCAAGAGGAGGTGAGAACGCAGCAATCCCCATTACGCCGGGCACCACGGTCAAGATACCGCCTCCAACACCACTTTTACCCGGTAAACCCACGGTATAGGCCCAATCGCCTGAACTGCCATACATCCCTTCCATCGTCATTTCTGCCAAAATAAAGGGGGTGTTAGATTCTGTCAGCACTCGCTTTTTGCTGACGGGGTTGATACCACCAGCGGCAATTGTCGCCCCCATCGTAGCCAATTCAATGGTATTAAGCAGCGTTGAACATTGGCGGGTATAAACATCGCAGGCTTCCATGGGATCGCAGTACATCGCATCGGCGCTATAGAGTAACCAGGCGATCGCACGGTTATGGAAGTTGGTCGATTGCTCTGAATCATTCACCTCGTCAGAGAGTGCGATTTGTGCACCCGCTAACTGCTGTTGCATATCAAGAATGCGCAACCAGCGGTTTTCACGGTCACTCGCTTTGACTAAGCTCACCGTTGACATTGCCCCGGCATTCACCAGCGGCGAGAGGGGTTTACCTTTATGTAGCTCCAGAGCAATCACCGAGTTAAAGGGCAAGCCGGTGGGATCGGCACCAATCTTGTCCTGTACGTCTTGTGGGCCAACATCTTCCAACGCCAAGGCTAGCGAGCACACTTTTGAAATTGACTCCAGCGCAAAGCGGAACTCCGCATCGCCCTGAGAAATGATATCCCCGTCTACGGTCACAATCGCCAAGGCGGCTAAATGGCTTGGCACGCTCGCTAAAAAAGGGATATAGCTGGCATTCTCGCCACCACTCAATGTGGAATACTGCGCATAGGCATTCGATGCAACCTGTTGAAGCCGTTGTAAATCGATAGTCATGTTGTTGACTCCCAGACTGAATTTGCGAGGTTGGGAGGTAATACTCACAACCCTTGAAATAAATATTAAGGTTTTGGCAGCGGAGCGGTTGGTACAGAAGGTTCAATAGCTCTCATCACGCCAATGGCTATACAAAGCCATAATCGGCCCCAGCCATTCTAGGCCCGCCCACTTAAACATAGTGTAATAGCCGGCCAACAAGCTCTGGGTGATAATGGCGATAGGATAGTTTCAAGAGCGGTATGATCAGCTATACCGGCATGAACGGTGATGATCATCCGAACATAGTGAAAAAATAGCGGGTGTCTGAGTTTTTATCTGCTAATCCGTAATGGCTTTCTTGTTTATTAGCGCTAGCCAAACAAAGAAAACTTTCGCTAACCAGGCTTGAACAAGCCTGGCTGTGATAATGTTGAAGCGATATCGGCCCTTATTTAGCCGCCAGCTTGCACAGCGTTAACGCCACATTGTAGGAAGCCTCGAACGACTTAAGGGGTAAAAACTCGAACCGTGAATGGAAGTTATGCGCGCCGGTAAAGAAATTGGGCGTTAATAACCCTTTTGCCGACAACGCAGCACCATCGGTGCCCCCGCGCATCGGGATGACTTTAGGCTCAATGTTCAACTCGGCCAGTGCGGCAAAAATCAGATCAATGGCCCGGCGGTCATCGGTGATGGCATTGCTGATATTGCTGTAGGTATCGCTGATGTGATACTCCACCCGGGCGGTGGGATACTGCGCGGCAATCTTCTCCGCTACTTCACCAATCTGCTGCTTGCGGCGCTCAAAGTTCGCCAAGTCGAAATCACGGATATTGGCTTTCAGCAGCGCTTCGCTTTGTGATGCCTGCATGCCGTTAAACCAGATATAACCTTCACGCCCTTCGGTATGCTCAGGAGTCTGCTGGCGATCGAAGTGGCTGATATAATCCATCGCCATCAGCAGCGGGTTCACCAGCACGCCTTTGGAGGACATCGGGTGGCTGGTCACACCGGTAAAGCGCAGTTCGGCGCTGGCGGCGTTGAAGTTCTCATACACCACTTCGCCCAATTCACAACAGTCGATAGTCCAGGCAAAGTCGACGTCGAAACGCGCCATATCCAGCGCTTTGGCACCGCACAGACCAATCTCTTCATCCGGTACAAATGCCACCACGATATCGCCGTGTTGGTCCTCTGCGGTAAGGTTTTCCAACACCGTCATCACTACCGTGACGGCCGCTTTGTTATCCGCCCCCAACACGCTGGTGCCGTCGCTGAAAATAATCTCTTCCCCCGGATAGGCTTTGATTTCCGGGTGTTCAGCGGTACGTAGCCAGATATCTTGCTGCGCGTTCAGGCACAAATCTTCACCGGTAAAATGCAAGATTTGTGGGTGGATGTCCGGCGATAAACCAACGTCTACGGTATCAATATGGGTGATAAACCCGATACGTGGCGCGCCGGGTACATTGCCTTTTTTCACTGCGGTGACGGTGGCATGTTCGTCAATAACCACATTATCCAGGCCGAGTTGGCGTAGTTCCTCTGCCAACATTTCTGCCATGGCGAACTGGCCAGGAGTGCTGGGTAAAGTACTTACCGCTGGGTTACTCTGGCTGGTGACGGCCAGGTAGCGGAAGAAACGTTGGGTTAACTGCGTGGCGAGCGGTGAAGACATTGTGTTGTATATGAACGCATCCCGTTTGCAAGGCTCCCATGGCTAGGATCACCAGAGCAATCTTTCAGAATTCACCCTTTTGTTAGAGTTTATTTTTGCCAACTACTGCCTTTACCGAGGCTAGCGTTGACCTCATTGTTATCGTTCGATGTTGTTTGCTGACAATGTAAATTTAATGTTATTTATTAAGCGCTTTAGTACAAGCTTTATTTTTCAGTGGTAGGCTCACCAACAGGAAGATAGTGATGATAATTAAAATTACAAAGCTTGCGCTGACCGTAGCAGCGCTCTCAATAAGCTCTGGGGTAGCAGCAAAAACGTTAGTCTATTGTTCAGAAGGTTCACCAGAAAACTTTAACCCGCAGCTCTACACCTCCGGGACCAGCGTAGATGCCAGTGCGGTGCCGATCTATAACCGACTGGTGGATTTCAAAGTCGGTACCACCGAACTGCAGCCTAGCCTGGCAGAAAGCTGGGACGTCAGTGAAGACGGTAAGGTGTACACCTTCCATCTGCGCCAAGGGGTGAAGTTCCAGAGCAACAAATATTTCAAGCCGACGCGCGATTTTAACGCCGATGATGTGATCTTCTCGTTTATGCGCCAGAAAGATCCAAACCATCCCTATCACAACGTTTCCAACGGCAACTACTCCAACTTCGAGAGCCTGGAGTTTGGCAAGTTAATTACCGCCATCGACAAGGTTGATGACCATACCGTGCGTTTCACTCTGGCCCATCCGGAAGCGCCGTTTGTTGCCGATTTAGGCTGGTATTTTGCTTCAATTCTCTCGGCAGAATACGCCAATAGCATGTTGAAAACGGGCACACCAGAGCGTGTGGATATGGAGCCGATTGGCACCGGGCCGTTTGAACTGAAGCAGTATCAGAAAGACTCCCGCATCCTGTTTAGCGCCTTCCCTGATTACTGGCAGGGCAAAGCGAAAATCGACCGTCTGGTGTTCTCCATCACGCCGGACGCGTCGATCCGTTACGCCAAGCTGGAAAAAAATGAATGCCAGGTGATGCCATTCCCTAACCCGGCAGATCTGCCACGCATGCGGGAAAATAAAGACATCAACCTGATGCAAAAAGCGGGCTTGAACACCGGCTTCCTGGCGTTTAACACCCAGAAGGCACCGCTGGATAACGTGAAGGTCCGTCAGGCGTTGGCGCTGGCCATCAATAAACCAGCGATCATCGAGGCGGTTTTCCACGGTACCGGCACAGCGGCGAAAAATATACTGCCACCGGGCGTGTGGAGTGCCGATGCGGATTTGAAAGACTACGATTACGATCCGGAGAAGGCCAAAGCCCTACTGAAAGAAGCCGGCTTCGCCAACGGCATGACCATCGATCTGTGGGCAATGCCGGTTCAGCGTCCGTATAACCCGAACGCCAAGCGCATGGCCGAGATGATCCAGGCCGACTGGGCAAAAGTGGGCGTAACGGCCAAAGTAGTCACTTTCGAATGGGGCGAGTACCTGACGCGGGTGAAAAACGGCGAGCATCAGGCCGCACTGATGGGCTGGACCACGGCAACCGGCGATCCGGATAACTTCTTTGGTCCACTGTATAGCTGCACGTCAGCCAACGGCGGTTCCAACTCGTCGAAGTGGTGCTATCAGCCGTTTGATAAGCTGATCCTGGAAGCTCGCGCCGAAAGTAACCACGAAAAACGTGTAGCGCTGTACAAAGAAGCCCAGCAGATGATGCACGATCAGATGCCTGCGGTGATGATTGCCCACTCGACGATTTTTGAGCCGGTGCGCAAAGAAGTCACCGGATACGAAATCGACCCGTTCGGCAAACACATTTTCTATCAGGTCGATGTGAAATAAGCACCGACGCTTGAACGATGACTCAGGGCTTCAAACCGAGAGGAATGAAGCCTTTTTTATTGGCGAAAAGCTCATTCAAGGTATGTGGCATATTAAGCCCGAAAAACTCGAATAGTATGATGTTTGAAGAATAAACCGCCATCGCCTGTGATCCAGATCCTATATTTAATTAATGAGGCCAGCCTTTTCGGCCATGGTTCCGCAGGGAGAAAAGTATCAACCACTTATTCGGCAACCAATGGCTACTGGCAATGGCGTTGATAACCAGTGCCAATGCTGCCCCCACACTTTCACCGGATCCGATGGTTCTGGCGCAGGAGCAATTTGCGCAGATTGCTGCGTACCAATGCAGGATCGACTCTCGAACGGCACAAGGCGATCGTACCCTGATGCGTTACAGCTACCGTAAGCCGGGTTATGTGCGGATGGATTTCAGCGAACCTCATCGCGGTGCCGTGCTGATCTATGATCCCGATAGCGGTAAGGTGCGAGTATGGCCATTCGGTATCGGCACTCTGCCGGTGTTGAGCCTGTCACCCAGCAACTCGTTGGTACAAGACCCTAACGGCCACCGTGTAGACCAATCGGACGTCGGCACCTTGCTGCGTAATATTCACCGCCTCCAGCAAGGGGGAAAAACGACCGTGGTCGGCAAGGAGACCCTGGCTGGCCAAGGCGCTTTGCATGTCACCATCCTTGGAGTGGCGGGGGTTAGCGTCGATGGCGTTCACCGTTATGAAGTTTGGCTAGAGGAGAGCCACGGCTTCCCAACCAAGGTGGTCAGCTACGATAGCAACGATCGAGAAATGGAAACCGTGATGATGGATGCGCTGGTGTTCAACCTGCATTTTCCCGCTGACTTCTTTACCCCTTAAGGCAGAACTCGATATGGCCGAATACCAGTTCACCACCCTCTGGCGCATCAAAGCCCCGTTACCAACGGTATGGGAGGTACTTTATCATCCCGATATCTGGCCAAGCTGGTGGAAAAACCTGTTACAGGTGGTCGAAATAGGAAAAGGCGATGCACTCGGTATCGGGGCGTTGCATCGTTATACCTGGCAAGGCGTACTGCCTTACCGCATCACCTTCGATATGCGCATCGTGAATATTGTGCCGCTAAAGCTATTGGAGGGACAAGCCAGCGGCGAAGTAGAAGGGGTCGGCCAATGGCGGTTAAGTTCAGACGGGGTTTATACCCTTGCGCATTATACCTGGCAGGTGCGAACCACTACGCTCTGGATGAACTGCCTGGCACCGTTAGCAGCACCGTTATTTCGCTGGAACCACGATGCGGTGATGCGGGCCGGGGCCAAAGGGTTGGCGCAACGGCTGGGTACCAGCGTTGAAATGAGTTGATTGTCAGCTATAGTGCTAGCAAATCATCAGGAGCCGCCATGCACATAAGACCTTACCAAGAGGCCGATCGTCCTTTTCTGCGCAGCCTGTATCTGGCCGCTCGCCAAGCCGCCTTTACCTGGCGTAACACACGTAATTACCGGCTGGAAGATTTTGATCGCTCAACGATTGGCGAAGAGATCTGGGTTGCCGAGCAGGACGGCAAGCTGCTCGGCTTTGTCTCAATTTATCGCGCCGATAATTTTATTCATAATCTGTATGTCGACCCCCTGTTGCCGCCACAAGGCGTGGGCAGCGCGCTGTTGCATGCCGCAGAGCAGACGTTTACCTCAACCGGCTCGCTCAAGTGCCTGGTGAAAAATGACAAGGCGATAGCGTTCTATCACAAGCACGGCTGGCAGATCGTCTCCACCGGTGGTGACGGCGGAGAAGAGTATTACCTGATGTATTCACCGCAAAGATAGCGTTGTTCTTAAGCTTGCGGTTTCAGCAACGGGCACTATCCTTGGTACGCTCAGTGCGTTCATCGGGGGGATCATAGCTGCATGGGGCGTCATAAAGGTATGAAAGGGTCAACGGCAATATTTCAGCGTACGCCACCAAAACAGCAATGCCACCAGGCTTACCGAACCACCCAACCAGCATACGCCGTGCCAGCCTGCCCACGCATAAATATGGCTACCGGCAAACGCCCCCAGCCCACTGCCAACGGCATAAAACAGCATGTAGCACCCGACCAGGCGACTGTGGGACTGCGGGTGTGCAGTGAAAATCATGCTCTGATTGAGGACATGGATCGCCTGCCCGGCAAGATCCAGCAGGATGATACCGCCAATCAGGTACGCCATTCCTCGCTCCATCAACCCAAGCGGCAGCCAAGCGATCATCAGCAACAACAGGCACACTCCGCTAGCTGTCTGCCCCCAGCCTTGGTCAGCTAGATGCCCAGCTCTCATCGCCGCCAGCGCTCCGACTGCCCCTACCAGCCCAAATGCACCAATGGTCGAATGAGAAAAAAGAAATGGGGGTTGGCTCAAAGGGAGAACCAGCGTGCTCCAGAAGATGCTGAATGCCGCGAACATCAACAACGCCAACATACCGCGTATCTGCAAAATCCGGTCATGGCGCAACAGGCTCAGCATTGAGCTCAGCAGTTGCCAATAGCTTAACTTCAACTCGTAAGCAGGCGGCTTTGGTAATAAACGAGCCAGAACAGGAAGTAATATCAGGGTAAGAGCCGCTGAGAAAATGTAGACGGTTCGCCAACCGCCGATATCCGCCAGTAACCCAGAAAGGGTGCGCGCCAGCAGTAAACCCATCACCACTCCGCCCTGAGCAGCCCCCACCACGCGTCCACGTTCCTGCGGGGAGGCCAACGTCGCGGCAAAGGCGATCAATCCCTGCGTTATCGCGGTTCCCAGCAGCCCCACCAGCAGCATAGCCGCCAGTAACGCCAAACTGCTACTAGACACCACAACCATCAGCAACGCGGCAATCAACAGTATTTGCTGCACCGCCAGCAGACGATGGCGATCCAGCAAATCCCCCAAAGGAACCACCAATAACAGCGCACAGGCGCAGCCGATCTGGGTCGCTGCAATCACCATCCCTACTCTCGCCAGGCTGATATTAAAATCCTCCGCAATGGCATCAAGCAGCGGTTGCGCGTAATAAACATTGGCCACGCTGAAGGCGCAGGCTGTAGCCAACAGCAGCACCAGTGACGTAGGCAAAAGCTCGACAGACTGTGAGCGGAAGGTTTCCAGCGGTTTATCACTCATCAAGCGCCTCGTTAAAGTGGTTTCATTATTAAACTCAATGCACTTTAGTGAAAGAGGTTTTATAATGCAACCAGAATAATTCTGGAGCCGCAGCATGAAACGTAAAAGCCTTGAGGATGCTCAATGCCCGGTAGCACGAACATTGGATGTGCTGGGTGATTGGTGGTCATTACTGATCATCCGCGACGCCTTTGACGGCATCAGCCGGTTTAGTGAGTTTCAAAAGAACCTGGGGATGGCAAAGAATATTCTTTCCACTCGGCTACGCACGCTGGTCGCCCAGGGGATTGTGCAAGTTAGCCCTGCCGCCGATGGCAGCGCCTATCAGGAGTATTTGCTGACCGATAAAGGCCGAGAAATCTTCCCGATTATCGTCGCACTGCGCCAATGGGGAGAAGACCATCTTTTTGCAGCAGGAGAGGACTATTCACGCCTGGTGGAAAAGGACAGCGGTCAGCCAATACCTCGCATGACACCCATCGGTCATGCCGGGCAAGCACTCAACTTAGGCAATACCCGAGTCGTAAAAGTGGATGAAGAATAAAAATGCTGAAAGTCATTGCCGAAGATTTTATCAAGGTTGAAGCGATAGAAACGGTGTTACCGCTTTACCAAGAGTTGGTTGAAGCCACCAAGCAGGAGCCTCGCTGCATAGCCTATGATCTGTATGTCGATCAAAAGGATGCCGGACACTTTATCTTTATCGAAGAGTGGCCCGATCGCGCGGCGTTGGATGCTCACTGCGCGAGCGAACACTTTAAACGCCTGGTGCCGCTGATCGATCAACATAAACGTAAGGATGCCAGCTATATATTGATGGATAATTTTCCTGAGAAAGCATAGATAAGTAGCAAAGCAATAACCTGAACGGCCTGAGTCCATTTGAATTCCGAACTCAGGCCAGATTAACCGCTTGATGCAGATAAACCAAATTCATAGGCTCAGTTAAAAATTATTGAGCCAATATAAGTAGTTAATGTTTAGTGGTTCCCAATGTGACTATGGCCTCATTACCAGAAACGTATAACGAATAGTCCTTATTAGAGGATACCGGCTTAATGCCTTTTTCTATCATCCCTGCAAGTCTATCCATATTGGCTTGCTCATCAACGTAACCATGCAGCGTTTGCGTTAATCCCTTATTAATCAACTGGAAAGACGCTATAAACTCAGAGGCCGGGCTAAGAAAATGGCCAATCAGCGGCTTGTTTTCCATGATTAACTTGGTTCTTTCGTTAATGTTCACTTGCCCAGTAGTGCCGATAGTCTCTATGTTTGGGTAGCTCAGCATTTCTCTGGCAATCATGTCAAAAACAAAGTCTTCATATTCACGCTGTGACTTTATGGCGCTACTTAGCTGAGCACTGAATGCAAACACGGTGATTAGCGGGACGAGCGATAGATATTTTAATTTAGGCGAAAAATACATAATCGGAATGGCAATAATAACCAGTAGAACCGAAAATGAAACCAAAGTCCTAGGGAATACAGGAGCATCTTGCAGAAGGACTGTTGGCCCCATTAGAGACACCAAGAAAATAAAGCATGACAGCAAAGCGTATATCATGAATGAAATTATTTTCTTGGCATGTGCATAGTTGCTGACCATCATGAATACCAAAGCAACCACTACAGGCACCAGGAAATAGATATAAACAGGGCCGTAAAAATACGACAAAACCAGCTCTTTTAATCCCTTTATCGTGCTTAACAGTTTTTCAGCCCCCTCAGCATTCGGCAAAATAATGTCCGAACGAGAGTTGTTTCTTACAGCAAAAAACAGCATGTACACAAGATAAAAACAAACAAATGTCACTGCCTTGTTTATTATTAATTTTATGGAATGAGCTATTGTAGATTCACTTTTAACTGCAATAATCATCATATCAATGGCAAGCAGGCCGATGAAAATATTCATGCATGGCTGATAGAGGGTTAGCGATAACACACCCGCTATTATTTTTATTGAGCCTTCACGAATTATGCTGTCGTTCCTATAGGTATAGGCTAACACGGCAAGAAACAAGGCAATTACCATACCCAAAGAGTCGTATCTATAGGCAATATTTTGTAATAGATAAGGATTGAATATCAAAAGTGCCGCTACAAGTTTGGCATGCGGAACATCCATTTTAACCAAATGTTTGAAAAGCAAGAAGGAAGCGGCACCTATAAACAGACAAGATGCAATCATTGTATAGGGAAACAGGTCAAGATTATAGCGCCCACTCGCCGATAGGATTTTCATCAGAATATCCGCAATTGGCCGCCCTAAGCCACGCCATCCATATTGACCTGTAATCGCTCGGTCTAAGTCATCCCTGTAAAACACCCCAGCTTGAATAAGAGGATATATAAACAGCAGAGCCAAGCCTGAATACAAGGCCAATGTTTTTTTATCGTCTTTGCAGATCATCTGATTTCCCATCTCACTTTTTAACTATGTAACGCGGCCTGCGTTTTGTTTCTACGTAAATCCGTCCTACATATTCACCTAGGACACCTATTCCTATTAGCTGCACACCTCCAAGGAAGAGGATAGAAACGATAATAGAGGAATAGCCCGGCACCGGATTGCCCCAAATTAATTTATCCAGAATCATCCATGCACCATAAATGAAGGATAAAGTGGCAACGAAAAAACCGATATATGCCCATACCCGTAGCGGAAAGGTCGAAAAACTGGTGATACCTTCTATCGCCAGATTCCACAGTTTCCAGCCATTGAATTTACTTGAACCAGCAACTCGTTGGGCTCTTGAATACTCGACGATGTCAACCTTTCCGCCCACCCAGCTTAATATCCCTTTCATAAACAGGTTTCTTTCGGGAAGTAATTTGATGTTATCCACGACTTCTCGAGACATAAGCCTAAAATCGCCGACATTTTCTTCTATGGCCGGTTTGCTTATTTTGTTGTGAATGCGATAAAACCACTCTGCAGTTTTACGCTTCATTCTTCCATCACTCTGTCTATCTATACGTTTAGCTAAAACAACTTCCGCACCATTTTCCCATTTATTTAACAATAACGGGATAACATCTATTGGATCTTGAAGATCTACGTCGATAGGAATGATGACATCACCCGAAGATGCCTCCAAACCAGCAAATAAGGCAGGCTCTTTGCCAAAATTACGCGTGAAATTTATAACTTTTATTTTCTCATCAGCTAGCGACAAGGCTGATATTATGTTCTCTGTTTTATCAGAACTCCCATCGTTTACAAACACGATTTCTATATCTTTGTCTGCGAACTCTTTATATTCACGAACGGACTTATAGAAGAGAGGAATTGCTTCTTCTTCATTAAATACAGGAACTACCAACGATATTTTCATTTATCATCCTTGAATACAACTAGTTTAGAATAAATGAAGCCACAAATGAGACTTACTGCAGAAAAGGTAATCAGTGTGACTATTGGGTTAGCCTTTACTTCGTCTGCGATCCAACCTACGCAAAATGCCATGCCCCCCATAAACAGCACATACGCCATGTAGCGGACAGTAGTCGCTTCTTTTTTAAAGGTCCATCTGGCGTTTGCAAAGAACGAGAAGGTCACCGCGATGCAAAAGGCAACAACGTTGGATATTGATTGGGAAAAACCACTAAAAAACATGAGCGCAAACACAGCCCAATGAACAAAGGTGTTCAGCACACCTACAGATGCATAACGTAAAAAAATATTCAATGCGAAAAAATTCTTAAAAGTTAGTTTGCCGTATTCTGCCACCACATCATGCCGATGGCAAAACTTTCGCGGCTAACACAATGAATGCTCACTGAAAAAGAAAAATCCCCTGTAAAACAGAGGATTTTCATTCTATTCACGCTATCGAGTGAGGCTGATATTAACTTATCATTCCCATTCAATCGTTGAAATGGTATTTAATGCGTTGATTTATAATAGATTTATACCATTAGAAAATATTAATACCGTCAAATCTACCGTGACGGAAAAAGACTACTTCGCGATAACGATTCTTTCCCGATTTTACCTCTACTCAATGAAGTTCAGCGAGTTGCCTGGGCAACCAGCTTAACCCCAAGAGCAGCACAGACACGGTTAATGGTGTCAAATCGCGGATGAGCATCAGGGCGCAATGCTTTGTAGAGCGCTTCACGGGAAATCCCGGATGCGCTGGCAATGTCGCTCATGCCACGGGCACGGGCAATCGTACCGAGGGCCTGGGCCAGTGCAGCAGGGTCATTTTCTTCCATTACCACGGTCAGGTATTCGGCAAGTGCCTCGGGGCTGTCCAGGTATTCCGTAACATCGAATTCAGGCAGGTTAGAAATTTTCATGGTTCAGTCCTTAAGGGTTGCAGCAAGGGCAATGGCTTCAGCGATGTCTTTCGACTGCGAGGATTTATCTCCGCCGCCCAGCATTACAATCAATACGGTTCCACGCTGGATGTAGTACATGCGCCATCCAGCACCAAAGTGTTCACGCATTTCCCATACTCCTTCACCGACAGGCTTACAGTCGCCAAGGTTCCCGAACTGGGCCTTTTCGATGCGTCGCGCAAGGCGACGCTTGGTCATACCGTCCTTGATACTGGACAACCATTCGGTGAATTTGTGAGTGGTCTTGATCGTATACATGTTATTCATTGTAATCGAACGATTACAAAATATCAAAAAAATTGTATTTGGGGAGTTTAAAGTGATGACTCAACGCCGGGTCGTGGAGCGTTAAGTTATCGTCCCAGATAAACCGCTGTAATAGCTAAACGCTCATGCCCTAATTCACGACTAATGATTTGACGTGCGGCCCGATCCTGAACGCGCTGTTCTCGGGTCAATGCCTTGGCGCTTGGTCCTCCGGCAGCAGGAGCCTGCCAGCCGGTCAAGGCTTCATACCGCTGTTGTGCATAGTGGTGTCGTAACCCGTGCATATGGCTTAATCCCGCCCCTTTGCACTGTCCATCATAAGTGTGGCGCTGCTGGATGTAGGTTTTTTGCGCAGGGATTAGTGAGCCTGCCCCGACCAACTGGTGCGCTTCATCGAGCACGGCTCGTTGCTGCGGCGTTGTAAGCGGTACAACCCGCTCCCGTCCGCCCTTCGTCCAGGAGCCTTTCAGCAAAATGAAATCACCCTGGTCAGCATAACCTGGACGAAACTTGATGGCTTCCTCACGACGCAGCCCGGAAGCCTGTTGCAGGGCCAGACTCATGCGCACACAGGGATCATTCACCCTGTCCAGGGCATCACCCAATACCTGTGCTTTGCTCTCCTGGGCGACAAAGCGCCGTTCAGGAATACCAAGCCGGGTATTGTCTGCCGGAATAATACCGGCCTTGCCCACTTTCTCAGCCCACCAGCGCACATGTGCCAGACGGTTTTTAAGCGTGCCAGCGGATAAGCCCTCGGCCTGCCAGCGTTGCAGCAAGACCTCGATATGCTTGCCCTTTAGAGAGGTTGCCCGCATCTGGCGGAAACCGGCGTCGCGTAACTGGCGGCTCATCAAAGTCAGTGATCGCAGTCGGTCGCCCTGTGTTGCATGGCTGCCGTCCCGGTTGCGCTGGCAAAGCTGGCGCAATGTATAAGTCAAATCATCCATCAAAGCCCCCTGCGGCTCTCGTGTGTGTAGGGTCGAAACTAAGTTTTCATCGGTAAGTGTTGTTGCCAACTCGCCAAAGCGAGATCCCCGAAGGGCTAGGGCCAGGTGCTTAGTCACCTGTTGCCTGCATTGAGGCATCCGCCGTACTCCCTGCGGGGAGATCGGACGGGGTTGCTGCATGAAAAATTGAGCGCACGGCGCTGTGGAGAACCTCCTGTGTGTAAGCAAGTGATGGAAAAGGAAGATGAGCGGTGTCAGGCATTGCGCACTGAACCATTACCGGTGAGGAATGAAGTACCTAGGGTACGGAGAGAAGAACAGGCTAAAATAATCAGGCTCCCCCTATGGGTAAGGGGTCATGCGCATGACGAGCCGGGCGCATAAGAAGGCAGCATCGACAATTTTTTGCCGACCTGACGCTGACTGCCCTGCGTCAGTGCCGGTGAATGAAGCCCACCGGAAAGGCTATTGCACGGCCAGTCTGTCAGGGCATCATCACGCAAACAATAAACAATAGGATATGGCTCTAACCCATATTCTTGCGCGGGTGGTGGGGGCTGTCACTGCGGGGCAGTGACAGCCCCTTTGCGGCAAATGGCTCTGTGTTAACACCCCAAAACCCCGCTCGCCGCGAGGCAGTCGCCGGAGGATGGTTAAACACCCCATCCCCCGGCATTGCCGCCAGCGTCAGGCGTTCCAGTCGCGTCAAGGGTCCGCTTCGCCAGGGTGCTCACCCGGTCTCTTCGAGCTGCGGCTTCACCCCTGCCCTTGACCCGACTTCTACGCCCCACATTCTACAGCGCCACATCAAAGCGCCATTGATGCTGCATCGTGCCGCGACATCACCAGACCTCCCCGGGAAGATAACGGTTGCCGTTGTCTTCCCGGGGAGGCACCAAGCGCAGCGCGGTAGTGAACTACCCGCCAGCCTTAAGGGTTGATCGCGGATTGAACAGCATATCGTGAGGTGATACCTTACGGTTTAAACCTTATTTATCTGTCTTGTTCATCGCTGGAGGTCTGTATGTCAATGTACGATCCCCCTCATCCAGGCGAAGCAGTACGCTTGGATGTATTGCCTGAAATTGGATTGAGCATTACCGCACTGGCAGAGCATCTGGACTATTCCCGCAGCCATTTGTCAGCAGTGCTGAATGGTCGGGCTGCTATCAGTGCAAATCTGGCCCATCGCTTGGAACTGGCAGGATTGGGTCAGGCACGTCAGTATCTGGCGGAACAGGTTGCGTATGATCTGTGGCAGGCAAAACAGCGTACACAACCACCAATCAGACGATTGTCTGAGGTGTAATCAAGATGGACGATTTTGAGGGGCACTACAAAAAAGCGATAGAAGCAGGACAACGCAATCTTTGGGCAAAAAAACTTCTAAGTAATTGGTGTTTCCATGCCGAGTTCATACGCTCTCCTGGTAGAGGATTGATTGAGGCCGAAACTGGCTTACCAATTGGTCATATGGGTGTTGAGTGTAAATTCTCTAAAACAAATTCGATGCTTAGTTGGCTGCTGGAAGATTCAGCTTACGACTTTTATCAAAACAATTGTAAAAACTGTTTGGAAAGAATTCCCGTAGGATTTCCTAACATTATAGAGTTCGTTGGTCCTAGGGAAAAAGCTGCTGAAGAGAGAAAACTGGTTCGTGATGAAGAGGAAAGACTGAGAAAACAGAAGCAGTTCGACAGGCAACAAGAACGAGCAGCCCTACGACTTGAACTTTCTCTTGAAGAGTCTTTTGTTCTCGATTTGTTGGACGAACTCGATCAAGAAGAAATAGCAAAAGATGACCCCCGTTTAGAGCAACTTGCAAATCTCGCTCCTGAGACATTTACCCGAAAGGTGATTAAACATCTCTTGCATGTGGTTTTAAATGAGCGGTTGCCATACTCGATACCTGCGGCGAAAGCCCTATTAAGAGCCTCATTAGAGCCAGAGGAAAAACTGTCAGTCGCCCTATATTTAGTGATTAATTACGCGGAATCACAATCAGCTATAGACATAATTCTCTCGGGGGCGGATAAGGTTTCTCAAAGTGATTTTTCAAAGGTGCTACGCTGCTTTGTCTCTATGGCTTTAGAGTCTCCACCAGAAATAGATTTTAGAAGAAACGAACCAAGAAGATTTGACTCTGCCCCTATCCAGTCACTATTTCAAAAAAGACAGTCTGATATTTGCGCAGAAGTTGACTCACTCATCAAAGATTCCAACCCACAAAAAATTCGGGCTTCCATTCAGATTATTCTCGCAGTAGATAGTGATGAACTGCTTTCAAGACATACCAGAAGCATTTTTGCCAAGTTGATGCGCAGACGAACTCTGCTTCCGGGAGAGCAGCGAGACAGCAGCATACTCTACTATCTTCGGAAAGCAGCTACGAAGTGTCTGGAACGTTTTCCTGAGCAAACGGATAAGGTCATTCAATCTTACCTCGCCGACAAGGACGATACCGGAAGAGATGAAGCTAATAGAACCTATAGGTCGATACTAAGACACGAATATCAGAAGAAAACTCAAATAGGAAAAGCACAAAGAATAGCATTCAGAAGATTGCTTTGGGCTGCCGTAGAAAGCTCTGAAAGTGTTATGGATGATGCGGGGCAGTTCTTCAGAAATTATTGGGATGAGTTTTCCCAACTTGCTGTTGAGAATTTTAATGACCTAATAGGTGCAGCGGCAACGCTCAGTGAGAAGCATGAACGATTGGATAGAAAAAGAACGCTAGAAATAGCAGAGAATATGTTCGATCAGATAGAAAAAAATAACAGCCGCACTGCTATTGATGGTTTGCAGAAAGCACTGATTGAATGGGCTGCAATTGGTGCAAAATCTAAAGGACGTGAAGGAATTGAAGATTTTCTGAGACTTTATCGGAGTTTGCCCGAGGCTCAAACCCAAATGCGTGGGAATATGATCGTTCATATTTCAAAATTGTTGACCGGGGTTGAAAGCCTAACGCTAGTACTCTCCGACTGGTACCGTGCACTTATGGATGAAAGTACGCTAGTCCGTGCTCGGGCGGTGCAAGCATGGGAGGATGTACCCTATGACTTGGTAAAAAATTTCCCTGACTTATTCTTTGAAGCATTATCTGTCTTGCTGATGGATCAATATGTTATGGTCCATAAGTTTGCTGTTTATTCTTTAAGGCGTAGATCATTTCCTGAGGAGAAACGAGACCTTATCAAGCTTGGACTTTGGAATCTGATTTGTTACTACGCGCAAAAAGATAAGCATGATGACTTCGTCGTTGACTGCATTGATGTATTTGCATCTCTCTGCCTTTCAGATCAAGAAAGAGAAGGGAAAACTGGAAAGATACTCTCGAACATCTTATTTAGCCTGGAAGGAAGTGCTCTATATCATGCTATTAATCGATTGCAATATCGCTTTGAGGATGTGCCTGGATTTGTCAAAGTAGCATTGAAAGCTATTCAAGATGATTACACTCGCTCAATTTCTATCGACGACTGTGCATCTGTAATTTTGAGAGCTCCACGTCACGAGCTCCAGAATTGTATAGGAGACATTAAAAAGTCCTTCGAAGCACTTAAGCCATTCAGACCTGAAGGATTTGTTGAGGCTTTAGTATACGCTGCTGCGTTGACCAAGTCTGGAAACTATGCTGCTACAAGTATCTGTTTCAAGGAACTATTGGAAAATATTCCTATAGAAGATCGGTATAAAGGGTGGCGACTTAATGCCGCTTTAATTGTAGAAGCTGCCGATATTGAAAACGCCATAGATTCTGGTACTTCATTCACTGGGCTGATTGAAAAATGGAATTGCTTTCTGGCTGATTTGGAGAAATATAATGAAGAACGAACCAAAATTCGAAATTTTCCGCCAAGCTTTTTCTCCGAGGATTGAGATTGCAGCAACACTTGATGGGGCACTGAAATCCTCACTACATGACTTAATAAGACTCAAAGAAGCATGTAGGAGACTTGAAGAAGCGATTAATGAACTTAGCCAAGGTGACGTGGAGGATCAGTATCAAGCGTATTATACGGCTGTTACTATATATATATCATTAGCTGAGTGGAAACATGCTATCCGTAATGCTGAACCTGATGCTCAAAGATTTTTGAGTGCAGCGAAATTAAAAGCGTCAGAGATTGACAAGACTTTGAGTTTCTCAGATGATAAGCAACTTGAAGCGTTCCTTGAACAAATCAAAAATCTTAACAACTTAGACGCAATGAACGCGGTACAGGACCAGTTGAAACGATGGTCCTTGCCGCTTCTCTTATTTGCCAATCTTCGCCATAGAGGGGCTGGAGGACTTTGTGTGCCGGTCTCTAACGGAGGTTCAGATGAACCAGAGAAACTGGAATCTACCGTAGCATTCCTGAAGTTTGACATCGATGGGGAACCGGCTAAAGAATGGAATTACCTTAAGCCTGGAACATCGTACGATCTTACTATAGAAGTCAGGGTTTCAAATTGGCCCAAAAATGCAAATATTCTTTTGCTGACACCAATAACGATCGATATTCGTGAGCGAGACTGGTTGCCTAGTTTCAGGTTTAATAAACCTGACGGAGATGGCCCTTTCATATTTACAGGTACCGGTCGGGTGGTTCTGGAGGTAGGGCATTCGTTCGGCTCAAGACCATATGAGTTTCTTTATGCAGCTGAGTTTGATGACACGAGTAATTGTCGGAACGTTGCAATTGTAGGACATCGACGTCTGCTACTTGAAGGAATTGATGTTACTTCACACCCTTTGACAGGGTTTTCAAATGTCGACAGACATCTTATTAAAATTCGTGACAAGCTAAGAACTTTCCCTGGTTTACATTCAGATGATATTGCTAACACCATGATCGTACTTACAGGGTTAGGAAATATTGCTGCGCAAGCGCTTAAAGCTGGCTTGTTCATAGCTGGCACATCCGAGCAACAATTCCAAAACAAGACCTCAGAAATGCTTCGAAATCGGAGTGACATAGGGGAGCATTTGCAAGGTCATCCAGAGGCCGCTGGTGGAATCACGGATCTCACATTCAGAGATATTCCGATCGAATTGAAAGTCGAGAATAATAAAGTTCTATTTCCGAAAGATTTCTCTAAATATTTTGATCAAACAGCAGCTTATGCAATTGGATTAGGAAAGCGCATTGGTGTGTTGTCTGTGCTTGAATCTTCTTCTAAATCGGCACCCGTTGGAGTCATAGAAGACGATATCGAAGTGTTCATACATCCTACTGGTCAAACTCAAATCGCGATAGTTGTAATTGTAGTGCGAGGCGGGTTTCCTAAACCGAGTACTTACTCTAGATGAACCTCCTATGTCATGCTTACTTGAGTAGTTACATAGAATTATTGAAAGATGCAAAAAACACCATTTTTATAAGCAGTTAAGTTTTATACTCCTCAATCCACCGATCCACCATATCGGCCCAATCCTGCAAAAGCTGCTTTCTTTGCTCCGCATACTCAGCCTTGTTATACACCGCCCTCACTCCTCGCTGCTCGTGAGCCAAGGCTTTCTCAATCCAATCCGAGTTATAACCGGCTTCATGCAAGTGAGTGGATGCTGTGCGCCGCATATCATGGATAGTGAAATCAGCCAGCGGCAAGCCCTGTTTTTGGGCTAGTGCAATCGCATGATTCGCCGCACGGTTTAGAGAACTCAACGCTATTGTTCCGTGCTGGGATTGCCCGAAACTCGGCATAACAAACGGAGAACCGTCCGCCAGAATATGCAGTTGCATGAGCAGATCCAGCGCCTGATGGGACAGATAGACAACATGCGGACGCCCTGCTCCCTGGCGGCTGGCCTTCATTCTTTCGGCTGGAATCACCCATTCTGCCGTAACAAAATCTATTTCATCCCAGGTAGCGTTGACGATGGAGTTCTTTCTGATCATGGTCAGCATGACGATCTTGAGCGCCACCTTCAGCGCATGGGACGTTTGAGCATTTTTCAGCGTATTAAAGAACAGGCCAATTTCTCTTTTGGATAAGGCCCTGTCCCTGGGTTTGAATGTTGCAATGGTCGAAGGGGCCACGTGGTCCGCTGGGTTTTCGCATTTAACGCCCCTAGCTTTCGCGTAGGTAAATACGTTGCCCACAATATCGCGTGCCTTGACGGCAGACGCTGAAGCTCCCCTGTCCTTAATTTTTTCACAGTGGTTGCGCAGCATATCCGGGGTGATTTCACTCAGCAGCTTTTTGCTGAATTTTGGTCTGACATCACGCTTGATGATGCCTTCTACGATATTGCGCGTACTGTCTTTGTAATCAGCATCCTGAAACCAGCGTTCAAGCCAATCGCCAAAATAGGTCGATTTTGTCTGCTCTTTCTGCCGTTGCTTTTCTACAGCAGGGGATGAACCCTGTGCTAACAATTTTTTGGCTTCAATCAGTTTTTCACGCGCCTGGGCAAGAGAAAGGATGGGGTACTTACCCATTGTCAGCGTTTCACGACGTTCATTGATTTTGTAGTCGTACCTGAAAGTGATGAGGCCTGACTTGGCGACGGTGACATACAGCCCGTCACGATCAGCCACTTTGTAGACCTTATCGCCTGGTTTCAAAGATCTCAGTTTCGTTTCCGTCAGCATACTGTTGCGCCTCCTGATAGCCGATTGAATTTTTACCGTCGCATTGAACGGTAAAAATCCGACTCTATCACATCAGGGAAAATTTTTTACCGTCAAATTTTACGGTAAAAATAGCAGGAACAGCATGGAACTCGGTGGCTTTCAGAAAACACAAAAGCCAGTCAATCATTTGATTTAACTGGCTTTTCAAGACATCAACGGCCTTCAGAAGACGCTAAAAACTTATTCCCATTCAATCGTCGCCGGTGGCTTCCCGCTGATATCATAAACCACACGGGAAATGCCGTTGACTTCGTTGATGATACGGTTGGAAACACGGCCCAGGAAATCGTACGGCAGGTGTGCCCAATGCGCGGTCATAAAGTCGATGGTTTCTACCGCACGCAGAGAGACAACCCAATCGTATTTACGGCCATCGCCCATCACGCCAACGGAACGCACCGGCAGGAATACGGTGAATGCCTGGCTGACCTTGTTGTACAGATCGGCTTTGTGCAGCTCTTCGATGAAGATCGCATCGGCACGGCGCAGCAGATCGCAGTATTCTTTCTTCACTTCGCCCAATACGCGCACGCCCAGACCTGGCCCTGGGAACGGGTGGCGGTACAGCATGTCGTACGGCAGGCCCAGCTCCAGACCAATCTTGCGCACTTCATCTTTGAACAGCTCTTTCAGCGGTTCCACCAGGCCCAGCTTCATCTCTTTCGGCAGGCCACCGACGTTGTGGTGCGATTTGATCACGTGCGCTTTGCCGGTAGCGGAAGCGGCAGACTCGATCACATCCGGGTAGATGGTGCCCTGAGCCAGCCACTTCACGGCGCTCTGCTTGCAGGCTTCTTCGTCGAATACTTCGACAAAGACGCGGCCAATGATCTTACGCTTGGCTTCAGGCTCATCAACACCCGCCAGCGCGCTCAAGAAACGGTTCTCTGCCGCCACGTGCACGATGTTCAGACCGAAGTGGTCACCGAACATTTCCAACACTTGGTCAGCTTCGTTCAGGCGCAGCAGGCCGTTATCTACGAATACGCAGGTCAGGCGCTTGCCAATGGCACGGTGCAGCAGCATGGCGGTAACGGATGAATCCACGCCGCCAGACAGGCCGAGGATCACGTGATCTTCGCCGACCTGCTCACGAATACGCGCAACGGCATCTTCGATAATGGTGGCAGGCGTCCACAGCGCTTCACAACCACAGATATCCAGTACGAAACGCTCCAGGATGCGCTGGCCCTGACGGGTATGGGTGACTTCCGGGTGGAACTGTACGCCGTAGAAGCGTTTTTCCTCGTTGGCCATAATGGCAAACGGGCAGGTATCGGTGCTGGCAACGGTGACGAAATCTGACGGGATAGCGGTAACTTTATCGCCGTGGCTCATCCATACGTCTAATACCGGTTTGCCTGCCGGGCTGATCGCATCTTCGATATCGCGGATCAGGGCGCTTGATTGGGTGATTTCCACCTGCGCATAACCGAACTCACGCTCGGTTGACCCCTGTACATGGCCGCCCAGTTGCATCGCCATGGTCTGCATGCCATAGCACACGCCCAATACCGGTACGCCGGCGGTGAAGACATATTCTGGCGCACGCGGGCTGTTCAGTTCGGTGGTGCTTTCCGGGCCACCGGAGAGAATGATGCCGCTTGGATTGAACTCGCGGATCTGCTCTTCGCTGACGTCCCAGGCCCACAGCTCACAGTAAACGCCAATCTCACGCACGCGGCGAGCAACCAGCTGGGTGTATTGTGAACCGAAATCCAGGATCAGGATGCGATGCTTATGAATATTTTTTGTCATGTGAGGCAAATTCCAGCAACAGAGAAAAAGAGCAAAAAGGGTATTTGGGATGAGAGGTTGCCCCCTCATCCCTGCCCCTCTCCCGCAGGAGAGAGGTTAAAGCATTAGCCCATGCGGTAGTTTGGTGATTCTTTGGTGATGGTCACGTCATGCACATGGCTTTCTTGAATACCGGCACCGCTGATGCGCACAAACTCGGCTTTGGTACGCAGTTCGTCGATGGTCGCACAGCCGGTCAGGCCCATGCAGGAACGCAGACCGCCCATCTGCTGATGTACAATCGCCTTCAGCATGCCTTTGTAGGCCACACGGCCTTCGATACCTTCCGGCACCAGTTTATCAGCGGCGTTATCGGTCTGGAAGTAACGGTCGGAGGAACCTTTGGACATGGCGCCCAGAGAACCCATCCCACGGTAAGATTTGAACGAACGGCCCTGATACAGCTCGATTTCGCCCGGAGATTCTTCCGTACCCGCCAGCATTGAGCCAACCATAACGCAAGACGCACCGGCAGCAATCGCTTTGGCGATATCGCCAGAGAAGCGGATACCACCGTCAGCGATAACTGGGATACCCGTCCCTTCCAGCGCTTCGACCGCATCGGCGATAGCGGTGATCTGCGGAACACCCACGCCGGTTACGATACGCGTCGTACAGATAGAGCCAGGACCGATACCGACTTTCACCGCGCTCACGCCGGCTTCCATCAGGGCTTTGGCACCAGCCCCAGTTGCGACGTTGCCGCCAAGGATTTGCAGGTCTGGGTATTTGGCACGGGTTTCACGGATGCGCTGTAACACACCTTCGGAATGGCCGTGTGAAGAGTCGATGAGCAGTACGTCAACACCGGCAGCGACCAGCGCATCAACGCGCTCTTCGTTACCGGCACCAGCACCCACCGCAGCGCCTACGCGCAGACGGCCATGCTCATCTTTACAGGCGTTAGGTTTACGCTCTGCTTTCTGGAAGTCTTTAACGGTGATCATGCCCAGCAGGTGGAAGCTGTCGTCCACCACCAGCGCTTTTTCAACGCGTTTTTCGTGCATTTTTTGCAGCACGACTTCACGCGCTTCGCCTTCCTTGACGGTGACCAGACGCTCTTTTGGCGTCATCACTGCGGTGACAGGCTGAGTCAGATCGGTGACGAAGCGCACGTCACGGCCGGTAATGATCCCCACCAGTTCGTTTTCTTCGGTCACAACCGGGTAACCGGCAAAGCCGTTACGCGCGGTTAACTCTTTCACTTCAGCCAGCGTGGTGGAAGGAGTAACGGTCTGTGGGTCCGTGACCACGCCGCTTTCATGTTTTTTCACCCGGCGAACTTCTTCCGCCTGGCGCTCAATGGACATGTTTTTGTGAATGAAGCCCAGACCGCCTTCCTGCGCTAGCGCAATGGCCAGGTTGGCTTCGGTTACGGTATCCATGGCTGCGGACAGCATAGGGATATTCAGGCGGATGGATTTGGTCAGTTGGGTGCCAAGATCTGCGGTATTAGGCAGAACTGTGGAGTGGGCTGGAACCAGGAGAACGTCATCAAACGTTAGAGCTTCTTTTACAATACGTAGCATGGGCAATATCTCACCAAGGTGGATGCGGAAAAGATAAAATATTGCCGTGGCATTATACAGAGCGTAATCGGTTGCCTCCAGCACTTTCTTACAAAAACTCTTGATTACCTTTCGCCGAGCTGTAATATCGACCAATTAAGTGCTTGTTTTGAAATTTGATCTGGGTCACATGTCACTACCTACTTCACCGTCCATTTTTACCGTAAGCCGCCTCAATCAGACGGTTCGACAGCTGCTGGAAATGGAAATGGGGCAGATTTGGCTCTCCGCCGAGATCTCCAACTTCTCCCAGCCCTCCTCCGGCCACTGGTATTTTACGCTGAAAGATGACCGTGCCCAGGTGCGTTGTGCGATGTTCCGCAACAGCAACCGGCGCACTACCTTTCGCCCGCAAAATGGCCAGCAGGTTCTGGTGCGGGCCAGCATCACCCTGTATGAACCACGCGGTGATTACCAACTGATCGCCGAAAGCATGCAGCCTGCCGGTGACGGCCTGCTGCAACAGCAATTCGAGCAGTTGAAACAGCGCCTGGCAGCCGAAGGTTTGTTTGATCAGCAGTTCAAGCAACCGCTGCCGAGCCCGGCCAAATGCGTTGGAGTGATCACCTCCGCCAGCGGCGCGGCACTGCACGATATTTTACAGGTGTTACAGCGGCGCGATCCTTCACTGCCGATCGTGATTTACCCCACGTCCGTGCAAGGGGCAGAAGCTCCGTTGCAGATCGTTCGCGCGATCGAAACCGCCAACCGCCGTGATGAGTGCGATGTGCTGATCGTCGGGCGCGGCGGTGGCTCGTTAGAAGATTTATGGAGTTTTAACGACGAACGCGTCGCGAAGGCCATTTTTGCCAGCCGTATCCCGATCGTCAGCGCCGTTGGCCATGAAACCGACGTCACCATTGCCGACTTTGTTGCCGACCTGCGGGCACCTACCCCTTCCGCTGCGGCGGAGTTGGTCAGCCGTAATCAGCTTGAGCTGTTGCGCCAATTGCAGTCACAGCAACAGCGGCTGGAAATGGCGATGGACTATTATCTGGCGCAGCGCCAGCAGCAGTTCACCCGCATCAACCACCGTTTGCAACAACAGCATCCGCACCTGAGGCTGGCGCGGCAGCAAACGCTGTTATTCAAGCTACAGCGCCGTTTGGAAGATGGGATGCAGCAGCAATTACGGCTATCTTCTCGCCGCAGTGAACGCGTACAGCAGCGCCTGGCGCAGGTCCAGCCGATGGGCCGAATCCACCGCTTGCAGCAGCGCGTTCAGCAGCAGGAATACCGTTTGCAACAAGGGATGGAGCGGCAGCTCAATGGCTATCGCCAACGCTTTGGCGTCGCCTGTAGTCAGTTGGAGGCGGTTAGCCCGCTGGCAACCCTGGCTCGCGGCTATAGCGTAACGCAGACACCACAGGGTGAGTTACTGAAAACCACCAAGCAGGCACAGGTTGGGGAAATGCTAAAAACCCGCCTGCAGGATGGCTGGGTGGAGAGCGAAGTCAAAACCGTCACCGTGGCGAAAAAGCCGCGTAAGAAACGCGTGGTGGAATAGCCGTTAGTGGCAGAGCCGATCGACTTCTTCTTTTTTAGGCCAAACTTCATCCCGTTTGATAGCATCCCAACCCTCAGTAGAGGGTTGGGATGTGGCATCAGTCATAGCACATAGCTATCACAACGAACCCCATTCACCCATAGTTCGCGAGTCTCACCTGCTGGCAACACAATGTTCAGCGCCTGCCACGTCGGTTTGAAATGCCCTTCACAGGTGAAGGTCAGCTCGATGCGCTGATTGTCACTCACTGCCTCCCAGCGGAGCCACAGCGCATTATTCTGCTGCCAGCCATGGCTTTCCCCGTCGTCTTCAAACAGCAGGCCTGAGGACCATCCGCAGCCCTTGGTGGGGAACAACCGCAGTTCACGGCGATCGTCTGCCGCATTGTCTACATGCCCCAACCGTTGTGACATCGGGAGCCCGGCCCCAGCGCGCACCAGCAACGGCAAGCGCTCCAGCGGTGCCTCCAGCACTATGCTCTGGCCACCGCTGTACCATTGGCCGCTATAGAAGCAGTACCAACCATCGACGTTATCCGGCAGGTAGACTTCACGCTGGCGCTGCCCCTGCTCCACCACGCTGGCCACCAGCAGGTCGCGGCCAATCAGGAAATCATCGGTCTCACCGAAGGTGCGTTCATCGTGCTCATGATCGAGGAAGGTTGGCCGCAACATCGGCTCATCGTCATGGCTTGCCTGCCACAGCAGCGTGTAGAAGTAGGGCATCAGCCGATAACGCAGGTTGATGGCATCACGGATCATCGGCGTTGCCGCCGGGTACATCCAGGGTTCATTGACGGTAGCATCATCATTCCAGGAATGGATGGTAAAGCGCGGGTGCATCACTCCGTTTTGTACCCAACGTACCAACAGTTCCGCGTCCGGTTTATCGCCGGAGAACCCCCCCACATCGTGCCCTACGTTAAACAATCCGGACAGGCTCATCCCCACCCCCATACGGGTGTTGTAGCGCAAGGTTTGCCAACTGGTGCGGTTGTCCCCACTCCAGGTTTGCACATAGCGCTGCATACCGGCGCAGCCGGAACGCGAAATCAAATAAGGCCTCTGGTTCGGTGCAAAGCGCTGCTGTGCTTCAAGCGAGGCTCGCATCATCAGCAACGGCATCACCGGGCGAATATGCTTGATAGCAATTGGCTTGCCGAAGCCATGGCAGCGCGCTTCTCCATCCCACACTTCATACTCGTTGTTGTCATTCCAGGTGGAATCAATCCCCATTTCCAGCAGTTGCTCTGTCACCCCTTGCTGCCACCAGCGAACCGCCGCTGGGTTGGTGAAGTCGAGGTGCGAACCTTCGTCATCCCAGAAGCTGGAACGTTCTGGAGCGTCGCTTTGCGAATCGCGGATAAACAAGCCAAGTTCTGCCACCTGTTGATATTTGGGATGGTCCTGCAACAGGCAGGGTTTGATATTCGCCGCCAGCTTCAACCCAGCATCGTGAAAGGCTTGGCTAAGCTGTTTAGGCTGCGGCACCTTGTCGTAGTTCCAGTTGAAGACGTAGCGTTTGTTATTGATCGAGGTATAGCCGGAAGAGAGCTGGAACGAATCGCACGGGATGGCGTGCTGGCGGCACAGTTGGATAAACTGCTGCAACTGCTGCTGGGCATCCGGCGCGTCGGTGTAGTGCATCGTCGAGCCGCTGTAACCCAGGCTCCACTTCGGCCCAAAATGGGTTTTACCGGTCAGGCGCACGAAGGCTTTGGTGACGTCGAGCACCTTTGGCCCCAGGAACAGATAGTAATCCAGATCGCCCGCCTCGGCCTGATAGCGGCGATAGGCCAGGTGATAGTTGTCGATCTCATTACCCAGATCCAACCAGCAACTGCTCAGGTTGTCATAAAACAGGCCAAAGCTGACCTCTTCCCGGCGCGTGATGGTAAAAGGGATATGCTTGTAGAGCGGATCGGTACTGGCGGCGTTGTAGCCCATCGCGTCCAGGTTACGCATTTCAAAGCGGCGGCCAGTTCGCTCCAGATCGCCAGCCTTTTCACCTAGCCCATAGTAACGTTCGCCTTTATGGCGGCGCTGATAGTGCGCCACGCCGTCACCGTGCGCATTGAGCAGATAGGCACTGGTTGGGCGATCCGCTGCCAGTGGTAGCCATTCCCCCGCCGCGTTGCAATATTCCCATTCCAGCCATAGCGGCTGATGTATCGTCACGCGCAGCTGCGGAGTCGCTACCGTCAAACTGTCTGCCTGCTGGCTAAGTTGATAGCCCGGCAGGCCAAAACCGGCGACGCTGAGGCGATCCCGCCCTTCCCAAGGCACATCCTCCTGCGGGGCGATACTCCAGGTACGATCCAGCGCCAGTTCGCCGCGGCGTTTGATCAGCACGCGGAACAGATTGTTTTCCAGCACATAGAGGCAGAACAGGTGTTGCTCATCCACCAGCAGTTCAACACGGTCGGCGTATTGCCCCGCCAGCGTCCAGTTTTTTAACGTTTTCATAATTATCCAACTTAAACAGTAGGTGAAGGTTTTTTGCCGCGCTCGGCGATCAAACCGATCAGAAACATCGCACCGATCAGATCGAAGAAGCCCATGGCGACGAAGAGCGGGTTGAAGCCGACGGTGTCGGAAACGGCACCAATCAACAGCGTAAACAGGAAACTGGCGATCCAGGCGCTGGAGCCGCGCATACCGTTCACCGTCGCCATCTGGTTTTTATCGAAGGATTCCACCACCAGCGCGCTCAACATGCAGGAGATCACCTGGTGGCCAAAGCCACCAATGGAGATCAGCGCGATTGCGATGTAGGGATCTTTGGTGATCGCGACAAACGCCAGCGATACCATCATGAAGGCTCCGGTCACCGAGCTGGCCACTACCGAGTTCACCCGTGAACAGCCGAACCATTTGCGATACAGCGTAGTGAGATAACCACTGGCGACGCTGCCGATATCCGCCGCCAGGAAAGGCAGCCAGGCAAACATGGCGATCTGTTTGAGATCCATACCGCGCTCGGTGGCCAGGTACAGAGGCACCCAGAAGCTGAACACCGCCCAAGCCGGTTCAGCCAGAAACGCTGGGATGGCGATGCCGTAGAATTTTTTGTTTTTGCACAGGATCGCCAACGATTTAAAGAACGGCAGCTTCGGCAGTACCGGTTCATTATCCTCGTTGATCAGATCAAACTCCTTTTGGCTCAGGTTCGGGTGCTGTTGCGGCGAGTGGTAAAACACCCACCACAGCACCACCCAGATCAGCGCCAGGGCACCAGAGAACAGGAAGGCTCCCTGCCAGCCGAAGGACACATGGGCAATCACAATGATCGGCGGAGCCAACATCGCGCCGATCGAGAAGCCAACCCCTGCCCAGCCAGCGGCAATCGGCCGTTCTTTTTTCGGGAACCAGTCAGAAATCGCTTTGGCGTTAGCTGGCGTGGCCGCCGCTTCAGCTGCCCCCATGAAGAAACGCAGGATCGCGAGTTGCAACCAGCTGCCCGCACCAGCATGCATCATGCACACTACCGCCCAGATGCTGGCACAAACCAGGAACCCCATCTTCAGACCGATGACGTCTATCAGCCACCCGCAGATAGGTTGGAACAGGGTATAGGCCAGTTGGAAGGAGGCCACCACCCAAGAATATTGCTCGGTGGTCATGTTGAGGCTGGTTTTCAGCTCAGGGGCCAAAATACCCAGCGAGTTACGGGTTATATAGTTAACCGTGACGCCCAGCAGGAACAGGGCCAAGATCCACCAGCGCAACGATTTGAATTTGCGGCGGCTGCTGGCAACTACCGTTTGATTGATTTCTACACTCATCTTGATCTCCGTGGCGACCATACGCCTTTTTGGTAGGGCAACTCTTGCTAACGGAGGTGTTAACAGCGTTATTTGTGACGTCGGCCACAAATACAACGTCAATGCTGCGACAACCCTATGATTTAATGTTGTTTTACTTGTATTCCAGCCGGTAAATTGGACTGATAAATCTATAAAATTGGTGTACCAATGGAGACTAACCAGCGGAGAGTGCGAGTGAAATGGCGATTTTTGCAAAAATTCTCATGCGTTAGTTAAAATTTCGCCGTTATAGCCATAGAAAGCCGTATAAAAGGCAGACATAGGCCGTGAAAAAATTTCCACGACCGAATTTGAAGGAGATCACAAAATGAACGGAAAGCTGAAAGTACAGGAAATTGCGCGCCAAACCGGGCTTTCGATCAGCACCGTTTCACGCGTGTTGGCCGGGAAATCCAACACCAGCGCCGAGGCGCGGCAACGAGTGCTGGCCTGCGCACAGCAAAACGGCATTTTGCAGGGGCTTTCCAACGGCAGGCTGATGTTGAACAACGTGATGGTATTTGCCCCACAGCGCGCCTTTGATGTCCGCACCGATATTTTCTACTACAAGGTGATCCAGGGGATCACCAGTGCACTGGCGCAACATGATGTGAGGATCCGCTACTGCGGGTTGGAGGAACAACACAGCGACAGCGTACTGTTTTTGGAAAAGATGAGCGATCCGTTAACCGAAGCCGTGCTGATCATCGGCATTGATGACGAGCATATCCATACGCTGGCCGCCGATCTGAACAAGCCCTGCATTCTGATTAACTGCACCGATCGCCAGATGCGGCTAGACAGCGTCTCCCCAGACCATCAACTGATTGGGGAGTATTCCGCCAACTATCTGTTGCAACAGGGCCACAGCCGTATCCTCAATCTGCAATGTCTACGGCGCAATACCATGGAGCTGCGGCTGGCGGGGATCAAACAGGCCTATATGCGGCACAATATTCCCTTCGATGATCGCCAACATCTGGTCACCACGTCCGGGTTCGGCAGCGAAGAAGCCGAGCAGGCTATCACGGCCTTTATCAACGGTGTTACCGATCGGACGCAATTGCCCACGGCGATCCTGGCAGGGGGTGACTATATGGCGGTAGGTGCCGTTAATGCGTTAAAGAAGATGCATATCAACGTGCCGGGGCATATTTCGGTGATGAGTACGGATGGTTTTAATCTGGCAGAAATCCACGACGTGCCGCTCACCTCGGTTCACGTTCCTCGTGATGAGCTGGGTGCAGAGGCCATCGCTCTATTGCAACGCCGTATGCTGCGCCCGGATGCGCCACCCAGCAATATGCTGTTGCACGGGCGCTTGGCGGTGCGGGCCTCGGTAAAACGCCTCAGCCAAAACAAGGTGTCGCCAGCGGTCAGCACGCACGACCACCGGCTCTATGATGTATGAGGTCATTCCACCGGTTGATAGCTGAACTTCACCCTTTTTTTGGAGATCAGCCCGTGGCCATGTTGGCAGAGATAATCCACGGCGCCGCAGGCTTTCAGTTCTTGCAACAGTTGCCCGCAGTCGGGGCATTCGGCAAGCTGCCGGTAATCGCTGTTGCAGTCGTCACAATGATAGTGGTCATTCACCCAGCTCATCGGCTGAGCACAAACCGGACATAAGGCGTCCATCTTTCCTCCTGGTTTAAATCACGCCCCACGAGCGCAAGAAAGAGATCCCCAACGCGGTGGTAAAGAAGGATCCCACGGTGGTGATGGCAATAATATTGGCGGCCAACGTCGCGTTGCCCCCCATGGCGCGCGTCATCACATAGCTGCCGGAGGCGGTCGGCGTCGCCGAGAACATAAAAATAATGCCGAGCGTAGCGCCCTCGAAACCGCAAAGCCAACCCCCAAACGTCATCAACACCGGTACCAAAAACAGTTTAGCCGACGACGACAACGCAGCGACGTTGGAAGAACGGAACATTGCCCGCAGATCGAGGCTGGCCCCGGTACACAACAAAGCCAGCGGTAATGACAGGCCTGAGATATAGCTGCCGGTCTGCTTGAGCACGGGCGCAATCCCCAGCCCGGTCTGAGCATAGGCCAGACCGCTTAACAGCCCGAGGATCAGCGGATTGGTCACGATACTGCGCAGCAATGACAGATGTTTGATCTTCTGCCCGTTGCCGCCTTGCAGGCTGCGCGTCAGGGTGATAACCGACAGCACGTTAAACAGGATCACCGTCACGGTCAGATACAGCGAGGCGATCGCGACGCCCTCATCGCCGTAAGCGGTCATAGCATAAGCGAGGCCGACAATCGCGGTATTCGCCCGGAATCCCCCCTGCACGAACACGCCACGCTCGCGTGGATCTTTCACCAGCCACTTGGCTGCGATCTCCAGCAGCAGGAAGGTCACAATCGTCCCTACCGCACCGTAGATCACCAGAGCAAAATTATCGCGCAGTTGCGGGTGGTTGGTGGCGATGCTGAAGAACAACAGGCAGGGCAGCGCCAGATTAAACACCAGCTTGGTGGCCCCATCGATAAAGCGATCGTCCATCAGCCGCCAGTGGCGCAGCAGGATCCCCAGCAGCATCATCAATAAGTTGGGTACGGTGACGCTAAAGGCAAAACTCCAGGTTTCCCAGGACATGAGCTTCCTTTGCAAGGCCGGTGTAGAAGTGAGATTGGCAGATAATAGAACGGTTTAAGCAGGATAAAAATAGGGCGCGGTATCAATTCCACGCCCTACGGTTGTTATTTTGACTTCTTCAGGTGGCTCATCAAGCGCTTGCGCTTGCGCATCTGGTTTGGCGTCAAGGTGTTGCGCTTGCCCGCAAACGGGTTCTCACCCTCTTTAAACTGGATGCGGATCGGCGTCCCCATCACCTTGAGTGAACGACGGAAGTAGTTCATCAGGTAACGTTTGTAGGAGTCGGCCAGATCGGATACCTGGTTACCGTGGATCACCACGATTGGCGGGTTATAACCCCCTGCATGCGCGTATTTGAGCTTCACGCGGCGGCCACGCACCAACGGCGGCTGGTGGTCTTCGGCAGCCATCTGCATGATCTTGGTAAGCATCGAGGTATTTACGCGGCGAGTCGCACACTCATAGGCTTCGTTCACAGATTCGAACAGGTTACCCACACCGCTGCCGTGCAGCGCAGAGATAAAGTGCACACGCGCAAAATCGACAAAGCCCAAACGCAGATCGAGCATCTCTTTCACGTGATCGCGATCTTCCTCACTCATGCCGTCCCACTTGTTGACCGCAATCACCAGTGAGCGCCCACTATTGAGGATAAAGCCCAGCAGCGACAGATCCTGATCGGAAATGCCTTCGCGGGCGTCGATCACCAACAACACGACGTTGGCATCTTCGATCGCCTGCAGCGTTTTGATCACCGAGAATTTCTCAACGGTTTCGGTAACCTTGCCACGCTTGCGCACCCCGGCGGTGTCGATAAGCACGTATTCACGCTCGTCACGCACCATCGGAATGTAAATGCTGTCGCGAGTCGTGCCAGGCATGTCAAACACGACCACACGCTCTTCGCCGAGAATACGGTTAGTGAGCGTCGACTTACCTACGTTAGGGCGGCCAACGATCGCCAGCTTGATCGGCAGATCCTGCGGGTTGAAGTCCTCTTCCGGATCTTCATATTCACCCTCTTCCAGCTCACCGCTCTGCTCGGCCCAATAGGCGGCATTGGCTTCTTCTTCGGTCAGCTCGACTTCTTCCGGTTTTGCCGGTATGAACGGCACCAACACGTGCTCGATCAGCTGTGTGACGCCACGGCCATGGGAAGCGGCAATCGCATAGACGTCGCCCAGGCCCAAGGAATAGAAATCTGCCGTCGCGGTGTCCGGATCCATGCCATCGGTTTTGTTGGCAACCAGGAACGTCGCCTTCTGGCGATTACGCAGGTGCTGGGCAATCCCCTGATCGGCAGGCATCAGCCCGGCACGGGCATCGACCATAAACAGGACGATATCGGCCTCTTCGATCGCCAGCAGCGACTGACCGGCCATACGCGTTTCAACGCCATCTTCCGTCCCGTCAATACCCCCGGTATCGACGATAATAAATTCGTTGCCCTCAACTTCAGCACGACCATACTTGCGGTCTCGCGTTAGCCCGGGGAAATCCGCCACCAGCGCATCGCGCGTCTGTGTTAAACGGTTAAACAAGGTGGATTTACCGACATTCGGGCGCCCGACCAGCGCAACGACAGGTATCATGTTGAAGCCTCATTACTTAATAATCAATGCGTTACTATGCAGCGCAATAGACAGCAGCGGCATAGCTTAAAAATACGAAACGGCCCCTGACGTCAGGAGCCGTTATCCCATGAATCTTACAGGTTGCACAGCCTGCGATTGATTGGGGTTACAACTGTTAGCGAGTGAAGGCGTAAACCTTGCCGCCACGCGCCTGGATCAGCAGTTTGTCACCGGCCACAATTGGCGCGGACAGGAAGCCGGAGCTATCCACTTTTTGCTGAGCCACAAAACGGCCATCGGTGGTATTGATCCAGTGCAGATAACCTTCGGCATCGCCAACGACCAGGTAGCCGTTATACAGCACTGGTGCTGTCAGGTTACGGTGCAGCAGATCGCTCTGGCGCCACAGGTTAACGCCACCTTCGGTATTCATTGCCACTACACGGTCATTCTGATCGACCACATAGATACGGCCTGCATCGACGATAAAGTCGTTCACCGAGCCCATATCACGTTTCCACATGATTTGGCCGGAGCGCAGATCCAGCGCCGCCATGTTGCCATTGTAACCCAAGGCATAGACCACGTTGTCAATAATCACCGGCGTGGTATCTACGTCATTCAGGCGGTCGATCTCGGTCGCACCACTTGGCTGGGAAATACGCTGCTGCCAGATCAACTGGCCCTGCTGCATCAACACTGCGCTGACGCGACCGTTGTCACCGCCAACTACCGCGGCACCAAAGGCCGTTGCCGGAGCAGACTCACCACGCAGTGACAGTGAAGGGATATCCAGGTTGACCGTCCACTTGATGGCACCATCAGACTCGTTCAACGCTTGCAGCTGACCGTTGGTGGTATGGATCAGCACCAGCCCCTCGGCGACCACCGGACGGGAAATCGCTTCACCCGCAACCTTGGTTTGCCACGCGACTGTGCCGTCTTCGGTATTCAGCGCATACACAACCGCTTTCTCACTGCCAACGTACACGTTGGAGCCAGACACCGTCAGGCCGCCAGACAGCAGCGCAGGCAGGTTGCTGGAGAAGAAGCCGGTTTTCTCGGAGAGATCGGCCTTCCATTTTTCTTTACCGTCGGCCAGGTCCATCGCTTTCACCGTACCGCGACGATCGGCAGCATAAACCGTGCTGTCCTGATAAGCCGGGCGCAGGTGAGAGTAATACTCACCAATACCATCACCGACCGACGTGCTCCACGCTTTGTTCGGCGTGAACTGATTTTCAACCGTTGGCAGCGGCGACATGGTAACCACGTCTTCTTCGCCACTAAACAACGAGCAGCCACTCAGCAAAGTCACGGAAACCAGTCCGACCAAGAGTGTTTTACGCAATTGCATGGGAATTCCCCTTAGCTGGACAAGTTATTCAATTTCATGCGCATTACTGCCGCAAGCGCCTGAGAAGCATTGGATTCGATGCCTTTGCTGTAAGCTTCACGCGCACCTTTACTGTCGCCTTTGGCCAACAGCACGTCGCCGCGTACGTCTTGCATCATGGCCATCCAACCTTCGCCTTTCACGCCATCCAGCGTTTTCAGCGCTTCATCCAGCTTTTTCTCTTGCATCTGAACACGAGCCAGACGCAGATTTACCAACGCCAGCAGGTTTTCATCTTTGGCATGGCTCTGTGCCACCACCAGTTGCTGTTCTGCCTTGGCAAAATCACCTTGTTGTGCAAAGTGTTTAGCCAAATCCAGAGCCGCGAACACGCCGTAGCTGTTGTCGTTCGCCTGGATAAACTTCTCTGCCGCTGCCACGTCTTCGGCTTTACCCGATGCCAAGGCAACGTCAACCTGTTGATACGACTGTGAGGCAGCCATCATGCTGGAGGTCTGGTTGCTCTGCCAGTAGCGCCAACCAACCAGGGCACCAATACCGAGCACCACACCCACAACCAAAGCTTTACCGTTTTCGGCAAAAAAGTTGCGCACGGCGTCAAGCTGTTCGTTTTCAGTGGTATAGACTTCCACGGTGTCCTTCTCCTTAACCTAACATCAAAGCCAGACGCGCAGCGACTTCGCTTTGCGCCAGCGTTTCTTGTTCACCACTGCGCAGGTCTTTAACCACCACCTGCTGTGCTGCGACTTCGTTCTCACCCAGGATCAGGGCGATACGCGCGCCCCACTTGTCCGCACGGGTGATCTGCTTTTTAAAGTTGCCGCCGCCATAGTTGGTCATCAATTTAATCTGCGGCGCAGCATCACGAACCTGCTCTGCCAGCAACATGGCCGCACTCTGGGTACCCGCACCGCTCGATATGACGTATACGTCGATGGTGGCCGGTGCCTTGAAGTCCGGATTAACCGCCTGAACCAGCAGTACCAAACGCTCCAGCCCCATGGCAAAACCCACGCCAGGGGTAGCGCGCCCCCCCAGTTGCTCAACCAGGCCGTCGTAACGGCCACCGGCACACACGGTGCCCTGAGCGCCCAGGCTGGTGGTGACCCACTCAAACACCGTGCGATTGTAATAATCCAGGCCGCGCACCAGGCGCTCGTTAACGGTATATGGGATACCGGCCTGAGCTAAAAGTTCACACAGCCCGGCAAAGTGGGCTTTGGACTCTTCATCCAGATAGTCGGAAAGACGCGGCGCATCGTTAAGCAGGGTTTGCACTTCTGGATTTTTAGAATCCAGCACGCGCAGTGGGTTGCTGTACATGCGGCGTTTGCAGTCTTCGTCGAGTTTTTCCTGATGCTGTTCCAGGAAAGCCACCAGAGCGTCACGGTAGTTGGCGCGAGCTTCCAGTGAACCAATGGAGTTCAGTTCCAGATTGACGTGTTCGGCAATGCCCAGCGCTTTCCACCAGCGGGCGGTCAGCAGGATCAGCTCGGCGTCAATGTCGGGGCCTTGCAGGCCAAATACCTCTGCCCCTAACTGATGGAACTGGCGGTAACGGCCTTTTTGTGGACGTTCGTAACGGAACATCGGGCCGATATACCACAGACGCTGTTCCTGATTGTACAGCAGACCATGTTCGATACCGGCGCGTACGCAGCCAGCCGTTCCTTCCGGGCGCAGCGTCAGGCTTTCGCCGTTGCGGTCCTCGAAGGTATACATTTCTTTTTCCACGACGTCGGTCACTTCACCGATGGCGCGCTTGAATAACGGGGTCTGCTCTACAATCGGCAACCGGATTTCGCTATAGCCATAGCCGCTCAGCACCTGCTTGAGTGTGCCTTCAATACGCTGCCACAGTGCCGTTTCTTCCGGCAGGTAATCGTTCATGCCGCGAATGGCTTGAATGTTTTTTGCCACGTGAGTTCTCTGTCCGTTTATATAAAATGGATCCGATTATAGGGACTTTGCCACCCGCTATTCAACGCAGATGCGCAATCCAGTCCTCGGATTATCAATCAGCGGGCCAATAGCCGCCGACTTATTCTTCCAGAAGATTGATCGAAATGCGCTTGGATCCGTCCATCATGGCCGCTTTGGCCCGGATCTTCGCTTCCAACTGGTCAATCATCTGTTCGTTATCAAAACGCTCTTTCTGGCGCACGCCGTCTTCGTAGAAGCCGCTCTTCTTGTGCCCACCGGTTACTCCAATGGTCGACACCAGGGCTTCGCCCGGCCCGTTCACCACGCAACCGATAATGGACACGTCCATCGGGGTGATGAGGTCTTCCAGGCGTTGTTCCAACGCATTGACGGTACCAATGACGTCAAACTCCTGACGTGAGCAGGTTGGGCAGGCAATGAAGTTGATGCCACGAGCGCGGATGCGCAAGGACTTCAGGATATCAAAGCCAACCTTCACTTCTTCAACCGGATCCGCCGCCAGCGAAATGCGCAACGTATCGCCGATCCCTTCCGACAGCAGCATGCCCAGGCCAATGGCTGATTTCACCGAGCCACTGCGTGCTCCGCCCGCCTCGGTGATGCCAAGATGCAAGGGTTGGTCAATACGGGCAGCCAGCAGCCGGTAAGACTGTACGGCCAGGAACACGTCGGACGCTTTCACGCTCACCTTGAACTGGTCAAAGTTGAGACGATCCAGAATATCCACGTGACGCATGGCGGATTCCAGCAGCGCTTCCGGCGTAGGTTCGCCGTACTTTTCCTGAATATCTTTTTCCAACGAGCCGCCGTTAACGCCAATGCGGATCGGGATATTTTTGTCACGCGCACAATCAACCACTGAACGGATACGAGATTCGTTGCCAATGTTGCCTGGGTTGATACGCAGGCAGTCAACGCCGTATTCGGCAACCTGCAATGCAATGCGGTAATCGAAATGGATATCGGCCACCAGCGGTACGTTGACCTGCTGCTTGATCAGCCGAAACGCCTCGGCGGCGTCCATGGTGGGAACGGAAACGCGGACGATATCAACCCCCACGCGCTCCAGAGCCCGGATCTGATTAACCGTCGCTTCGACATCGGTGGTACGGGTGTTGGTCATCGATTGCACGGCAATCGGCGCTCCATCGCCTATAGGCACGTTACCGACGTAAATACGGGTGGATTTGCGGCGGTTAATGGGAGCTTGGTTATGCATCAGTTACTCTCCACTGCTGCTCTGACTTAACGACAATAGCCGCGCAATTACTGCGCGGCAACGGTCAGACGAGCAACACGGTTTGACTTGACAAACCGGCTTAAATCGACCGGTTTACCCTGGAATTGGACCTGTACCGAAGCCGGTGCGCCAAGGGTCAGTTTAAACGGCGCCTTGCCAGCCAGATTCAGCCGGGAACCGCTTTTCTGGATGCCGCTGACCAAGGATTTACCCGTCGCGTCAACCACTTGCACCCAGCAGTCGCCGGAAAAATCCATCACCAGCCCGTTGGCATCAGCCTCCGAAGCACTGACGCCAGCAGCACCGGTAGGCAACTGAGCCTGGGCGGCTGGCGCGGTCGATGTCGCATCCGGGATAGTAGCCTGACTTGGTGCTACTACAGCAGGCTGTTGAGCCGCCTGAGGATCAAGCACGGCCGGGACCTGTTGAGTCGTAGCAGCGCTATTGGTTGACGGCGCAGGGCTGTTGTCTGGGACAACTGCCGATGCACCATTATCCACGTTGCCGTCGGTCAATGGCACTGGCTGGCCTTCACCATGCTGAGAAAGCTGTGCGGAAGATTGATCCGCCATGGTGGCGATCTCTTCCTGCTGAGCCTTGTGATTCTGCCACCACCAGGCACCGGTCAAACCCACGACCACAAACACAATCAGCCAGGTAAAGCTCATCAGCCAGCCATCACGCTTTTTACGGCGCTTACCCAAAGAGAAGCTCTGCATCTGAGCCACTTTGGCCGCTCTCACCGGTGCCTGTTTTTCCATCATCGGCAACAGTTCATCTTCTGGCAAATGCACCAGCTTGGCATAGGAACGGATATAACCACGCACGAACGTTGAAGCCAGATCGGCAGACATATTGTCGTCTTCAATGTCGCGCACGGTAGACATTTTTAGGCACAGGCGTTCAGCCACGGCCTGTTGACTCAGCCCGAGTTGTTCACGAGCCTGGCGCAGGCGTTGACCTGTTGTCATAGATACGGTTTTATCTTGGGAATCTTCAGTATTCATTAGCTAAGAACTGCTGGTACTGTTTGGATTGTGGAAAACTTCGCGCTAGCTGTTTGCCATAGCGTTGAACGCTATCCTGACGGCCCGCTAACGCGGCGAAACGAATCTGTAGCCATAGACTGTCGGCACTCGCCGGCAGAACATGTTGATAACTGTCCAATAAAAGTTGCGACTGCGCGCGCTTCCCTTCTCCAAATTGCTTTTCTGCTTCCACTAGCAGCGGAGCCCCCTTGTCCGGATCGATCTTCAGCGCTCGCGTTAATAACTTACGAGCTTCATCATTTTGACCGGCCTTGAGGAAACAGTAACCTGCGTTTTCCAGACTGTCGGCAACCTGGCCATATTCTGGCGCCAGTGCCGCAGCGCTAAACTGCTGTTGGGCCGGTACATACTGCCCTAAACTACAGAGAAACGCACCGTAATTATTCAATACGGTACCGTTGCCCGGTGCAAGTTTAAGCGCTTGCTGATAACGCTGTTCAGCGGCGGCGTTATCGCCGATCCGCTGATTGTAGAGTGCCATGCCCAATTGGGTACGATAATCCTGTGGGGCCGCATCGACCGCTTTTTGCAGATTCTGCCTGGCAGCCGGTAGATCGCCCTGGTTCAGATACTCCAGGCCCAGTTGTAACCGGGTCTGGCCTGCTGCCACCGCTGGCCCGTCGTTATCGGGTTGCGAGCTGGAACAGCCCGCCAGCAAACTGGCCGCCAATAATACACCCCACAGTTTCAGCTTCATGCTTGCACTCATTTCCTTATCCGATGTTACCCGATCGCCTGAAGGATTGCTGCTCACATAACAGGCTGTTAGATAACAAAAAAATCATGCTATAGGATTCAGACCGCTCGTACGTTGATAGGTTCCCCGGCCATTTTCTTTTTCAGGGTACGCTTGGTACGATCGATCACCTCTCCCGCCAACTGCCCACAGGCAGCATCGATGTCATCGCCACGGGTTTTACGAACAATAGTCGTAAAGCCGTATTCCATCAACACCTTGGAGAAACGGTCGACGCGGCTGTTGGAGCTGCGGCCATAAGGTGCCCCAGGGAACGGGTTCCATGGGATCAGGTTGATCTTGCACGGCGTATCTTTCAGCACTTCCGCCAGTTGGTGCGCATCGTCGGTGCTGTCGTTGATGTGATCCAGCATCACGTATTCAACGGTGACGCGCCCTTGGTTGGCATTGGATTTTTCCAGATAACGGCGAACCGCCGCCAGGAAGGTTTCAATATTGTACTTGCGGTTGATCGGTACGATCTCGTCACGGATCTTGTCGTTAGGCGCATGCAGCGAAATGGCCAGCGCCACATCGATCATATCGCCCAATTTGTCCAGAGCGGGTACGACACCGGAGGTAGACAAGGTAACGCGGCGCTTGGACAGACCAAAACCAAAGTCATCCAGCATGATTTCCATCGCTGGCACCACGTTGGTCAGGTTAAGCAGCGGCTCCCCCATGCCCATCATCACCACGTTGGTGATAGGACGTTGGCCGGTGACTTTGATGGCGCCCAGGATTTTAGCAGCACGCCATACCTGGCCAATGATTTCCGAGACGCGCAGGTTGCGGTTAAAGCCCTGCTGAGCCGTGGAACAGAATTTGCACTCCAGTGCGCAGCCTACCTGTGAAGACACGCACAGGGTGGCGCGATCGCCATCTGGGATATAGACGGTTTCGACCTGTTGATCGCCCACCTTGATGGCCCACTTGATGGTGCCATCGGCCGAACGCTGCTCTTCTGCGACTTCCGGCGCACGGATTTCCGCCACGCGTTGTAATTTATTGCGCAGCACCTTGTTGATGTCGGTCATCTGCTCAAAATCGTCGCAGCAATAGTGATACATCCACTTCATCACCTGATCGGCGCGGAAAGGTTTTTCACCCATGTTGGCGAAAAATTCGCGCAATTGCTGACGGTTCAAATCCAGCAGGTTGATTTTGGCGGTAGCCGGTTGTTCCGTTTGCACGGTCAGGGAAGTATTTTCAGACAAGGTATGCTCGGGCGCGATGGGTTCTAACATAATGATCTCTTAGCCTCGTTATTACACGTTATGGCTTGAAGGAGTGAAAAGTAAGTGTGTCATCAAAAGACACGCCCCAGGCAAGATAGCTTCCCTGGGGCGCGGCATTGTACAAATTTTAGTAGCGGGTTTCTACGTCTGAACGGCTTTCACGGCATTTTTATTGTATCTGCCGGTAAATTGCCGGTTTCAGCAGACCCCACCACCATTAACGTGGGCAGATTTCGCTTTCGTTAAAGAAGTATGCGATTTCACGCTGGGCAGATTCTACTGCGTCTGAGCCGTGAACGGCGTTGGCAGTGAAGCTGTCTGCATAGTCAGCACGCAGGGTGCCGGCCAATGCGTTGTCAGGGTTGGTTGCGCCCATAATGTCACGGTTACGCTGTACGGCATTTTCCGCTTCCAGAACCTGTACCACGATCGGGCCAGAGGTCATGAACTCAACCAGACCGTCGAAGAAAGGACGGCCTTTGTGCTCGGCGTAGAAGCCTTCGGCTTGTTCGCGAGTCAGACGCAACATTTTAGATGCGATGATTTTGAAACCCGCGCGCTCGAAACGAGCATAGATAGCGCCGATGTCATTGTTAGCTACAGCGTTTGGCTTAATGATGGAAAAGGTACGTTCTACGGTCATGATGGCCTCTATTATGTCTTCCAAAACAGGCCGGGCGATAAGGTGAGGTGCCGGCCTTTCAAGTGGCGCAGATTATATGTGCGCTGTTAACGCTTGCCTACGGGAAAATCAACATTTCATTAAAAAAAAATTATCTTAATCCACCATAGTCAGCGACAAATGGGATCCTGACCGATCGGCTTACTGGGTTTTATCGGTCGATGGGATCATATTTCGCAGCCAACTGCCCCAGCGACGCTGGTAGAAAGCCTGGGTATGGTTGATCAGATAATGGCTCACGCCCCGCGCATTCTCTTCTACCAGGCAAAAGTCGACTGGCTCATCGTTTGGCGCGGTTTCGCTGGCCACCATACCGGCTTCGCTGATCAGGGCTTCAATCTCTGCCGGATCGCCATCCACTTCCAGGCCCACCAGCAGGTTCGGCTTCTCGTCTACGGCACGATCGTGCATCAACGCCAGGAAAGCGCGGCGTACCGGTTTCCGCTGGCTGAACAAGGTCGTCAGCGCATCCACCATCGCCGCCGGATACTCTTCAGGCTGCCCCAGCAGTAGCTGAGTTTCGGTATCGATATAGCGCTCTGCCGGTTTCACTACGCCGCCGGTAGCCAACAGCATGGCGATCTCGGCTGGCAAGAATTCCTTGCCGTGGGTGCCTTTCGGGTTCAGGAACAGTTCGGCACCTTGGGTGATTTCAAACAGCACGCGAGCGGGCATGGCGATAAAGGGTTGCTCATCCTCCACTGCGTTTTGCAGCGCCTCCAGCGAGGTGAAGAAAGGCACCACGCTGCTGCCATCCTGCTTTTCCCAGTGCTGAATGTTCACCGGTGTCTCGGCATTCAGCGTAATTTCACCGTCGTGCGGCACCTGCTCGCTGTCACCCAGAATGTAGACCGTTGAATCCAGCAGTTCGCGGAAAAACGCCGGGCGGTATGCCGGTTCTGAGGCCGCCAGCCTCAGCAGGCGCTCAAGCTCGTTTTCGCCTGAAACGGCGTCATCATCATGATGGTGGGAACTCATTGCCGACTCCTCCAATGTATTAAGGGCCCAGCATGCTGAGCCCCTACGGAAAAACGTAATGTTAAACTTACTTCGCTTTGCTCAGCAACAGGTTGGCCAGCGTACGTACGCCCAGACCGGTTGCGCCTGCTGACCACTGCTCCACGGCACCTTTGCGATAGGTGGCAGAACAGTCGATATGCAGCCAACCCTTTTGATAATTCTGCACAAAGTGCGACAGGAAGGCCGCGGCGGTGCTGGCGCCAGCGGTGTAAGCCGGGCCCGCAACGTTGTTCAGTTCAGCAAAGTTTGACGGCAACTGGCTGCGGTGGAATTCCGCCAGCGGCAGGCGCCAGAACGGCTCGTGCTCTTCATCCGCACTGGCCAACAGCTCTTGCGCCAGAGCATCGTCAAAGCTGAACAGCGCGTGGTAATCATTACCTACCGCCGTTTTCGCGGCGCCGGTCAAGGTCGCACAGTCGATGATCAACTGCGGGTTTTGTGCGCTGGCATCGATCAGGCCATCGGCCAATACCAGACGCCCTTCCGCATCGGTGTTCATCACTTCAACCGTTTTGCCATTGCGATAGCGGATAATGTCGCCCAGTTTAAAGGCGTTACCGCTGACCATATTGTCCGCACAGCACAGGTACAGTTTGACGCGCTGCTGCAAGCCGCGAGCCACCGCCAATGCCAATGCGCCAGTGATGGTGGCCGCGCCGCCCATGTCGGACTTCATCGAGTCCATAAACGCGCTTTGCTTGAGGCTGTAGCCACCTGTGTCGAAGGTGATCCCTTTACCTACCAGGCAGGCGAATACCGGTGCATCCGGGTTGCCCGTCGGGTTAAAGTCCAGCGCCAACAGCACCGGAGAACGATCGGAACCCCGCCCAACCGTATGAATACCGGCGTAGTTCTGCTCACGCAGGTCTTCACCTTTGGTGATGCGGTAACTGACGGCATCACAACCAACAGCACACATCAGATCAACCGCGCGGGTTGCCAGTTGCTCAGGCCCCAGCTCTTCCGCTGGCATATTGATAGTGTCACGCACCCAATCGACAATCTTCAGGCGCTGTTGCAGCTCTTGGCTTTCCGCTTCCGGCAGCTCAGCCCACTCGACGCTACGCTGCCCTTTTGGCCCGCGATAGCCCTGCCAAAACGCCCAGCTGTTTTCCAGGTCCCAGCCTTCCCCGGCCAGTTTCACTTTCTTGATGCCCTGGCCATCGATCCTGCGTGCCGCGCACTGGATCAGGCCCAGCTTGCCGGAATTGCTCAGATGGATGGTGATGCCTTGGTCATTGGTGCTCAGCAGCGCCTTTTCACCCCAGCGCGCATCGGCGGGTTGCTGGGATAGCGTGATCTGCATGATTTCGGTTGTCATAGCCTTACTCCGGATTATTCTTGTACTAATCTTGTCGGATACAAAATAAACGGGCTGCCTATGGCAGCCCGTCATGCTATTTACTCTGCTTCATCTAACCAGACCAGCAGGATCGCTTCCAGTATTTTTTCATTGGAAGCCTGCGGTTCATCGTCAAATTCTTCCAGATCGCAAATCCACTGGTGCATATCGGTGAAACGCACGGTTTTCGGATCGGTATCTGGATAGGCGTCGTACAGGGCTTCGCCGATTTCGCGGCTGTCTGTCCACTTCAGTCCCATTCTTATCTCCTAGTGCTCGCGCGCATGGTTGACAGTATAACGCGGCATTTCGACCACCAAATCGTCTTCGGTGACGCGGGCCTGGCAGCTCAAGCGGCTTTCCGGCTCCAGCCCCCAGGCTTTGTCCAGCATGTCATCTTCCAGCTCGCTGCTTTCGGCCAGGGAATCAAACCCTTCACGCACGATGCAGTGGCAGGTGGTACAGGCACAGGATTTCTCACAGGCATGTTCAATTTCAATACCGTTACGCAGTGCGACATCGAGGATAGTTTCCCCAACTTCCGCTTCCAGTACTGCCCCCTCCGGGCAGAGATCTTGATGGGGCAGGAAAACAATTTTCGGCATGGTTAAACCTCATCCACAGAATGGCCAGCCAGCGCACGGCGAATGGAGGCATCCATGCGGCGCGCGGCAAAATCTTGGGTTGTTGCATCGACTATTTTTATTGCGGCCTCGATCGCAGCAGGATCGGAGCCTTGCATCACTTGCTGGAGCTCGGCTACCGCGTTGTTGATAGCCAGGCTTTCTTCGTCACTCAGCAGAGCGGCATCGCTTGCCAGTGCACCTTGCAGGCTTTCCAGCACGCGGGAAGCTTCTACCCGTTGCTCCGCCAGCTTGCGAGCACCGACATCGCTTTGCGCATTGGCCATCGAGTCCTTCAACATGCCGGCAATTTCGGCATCGGACAGGCCATACGAAGGCTTGACCTGAATGGAGGCTTCGACGCCGGTGGATTTCTCCATCGCCGTCACGCTCAGCAGGCCGTCGGCATCCACCTGGAAGGTCACACGGATATGCGCCCCGCCGGCAGGAAGCGGCGGTAAGCCACGCAGCGTAAAGCGCGCCAGCGAACGGCAATCTTGCACCAGTTCACGCTCGCCTTGCAGCACGTGGATCATCATCGCGCTCTGGCCATCTTTGAAGGTGGTAAACTCCTGCGCACGCGCCACCGGAATGGTGGTGTTACGCGGGATCACCTTTTCAACCAAGCCACCCATGGTTTCCAAGCCAAGCGACAGCGGGATCACGTCCAGCAGCAGCATTTCGCTATCCGGTTTGTTACCCACCAGGATATCCGCCTGGATAGCAGCACCGATCGCCACCACCTTGTCCGGATCGATCGACGTCAGCGGCGTACGGCCAAAGAACTCGCCCACCTGTTCGCGGACCAATGGCACACGGGTTGAACCGCCCACCATCACCACTTCCAGCACCTCTTCGGCACTGACGGCGGCATCTTTCAGCGCGCGGCGGCAGGCCATCAGGGTACGTTTCACCAGCGAGGCAATCAGCGTTTCGAACTGTTCGCGGGTCACTTCACCCTGCCAACCAGCGATATCTACCGTGGTGCTCTGCGCATCGCTCAGGGCGATTTTGACCGCAATCGCAGCATCCAGCAATTGGCGTTGCACACCATGATCGCTACGATCGCTAATACCTGCCTGTTCACGCAACCAGTCCGCCAGCAGATGATCGAAGTCATCGCCACCCAATGCGGAATCACCGCCGGTAGCCAGCACTTCGAACACGCCACGGCTGAGGCGCAAAATGGAAATATCAAAGGTGCCACCGCCCAGATCGTAAACGGCGATGACCCCTTCCTGACCCGAATCCAACCCGTAAGCGATAGCCGCAGCGGTCGGTTCGTTCAACAGGCGCAGCACGTGCAGGCCAGCCAGACGCGCAGCGTCTTTGGTGCCTTGGCGTTGAGCGTCGTCGAAGTAGGCAGGAACGGTGATCACCACACCATCAAGCTCACCTTCCAACGCTGCTTTAGCGCGGGTAGCCAGTGCCTTGAGGATATCGGCGGAAACACCAACTGGGTTAACCAGGCCTGCGGCGGTCACGATCATTGGCAAGCCGTTATCGCTGGCCTGGAACTGATACGGCAGGTTTGGATAGCGTTGTTGCACGTCCGCCAAAGAACGGCCCATCATGCGCTTGACAGAGCTGACCGTATTGACCGGATCTTGTGCCGCCTGTGCACGAGCGCTCCAGCCAACCTGATGTTCGGTGGCCTGATAATGCACCACGGAAGGCAGCAGATAGCGCCCTTCAATGTCGGCCAGCGTCTCGGCCTGGCCGCTACGCACCGTAGCCACCAGCGAGTTGGTGGTCCCCAGATCAATACCGGCAGCCAGGCGGCGCTGATGCGGCGCAGCCGTGAGGCCAGGCTCACTAATTTGTAATAAGGCCATTTACAGAGCTTCCAAAATCGAGATCAAGAATCTATTACTCAAAACCCAGCAGTTTTTCTTCGAGTTGTTCAATCTGTTGCTGGAGTTTGTCCAAAAAGCGTAGCTTGCGCACGGTATCGGCAGCCTGTGACCACTGCTGCTCGTCCAACTCCTGCACCATCTGCGCGCTACGCTGTTTGAAGGTCTTGTTCAGGCGCGTGGCGAAGGCAGCCAGTGCGTTTTGCGCATCCGGCGAACGTTCAATGGCATCAAGCTCTTCACGCAGCTCTAACTGTTCCATCAGGAACGCGGTGTCGCGCAGGGTATGCTGCTCGTTGCCCAAATCAAAGCCGTGCAAAGATAACATATACTCGGCACGTTTTAACGGGTGCTTCAGCGACTGATAGGCTTCGTTGATGGTCGCCGCCTGCTGTAACGCCATCAGGCGTTCACGCTCCGGTTGGAGGGCATGACGATCGGGGTGGAATTGGCGCTGCAAATCTTGATAGCGTGAGGTAAGCAAGCTGCCGTCTACGCTATAGCGGACCGGCAACCCGAATAAAGTAAAGTAATCCATAGCGTGCTCGGGGCGTTATCGTGATGATTGAGGTTCCCCCGTGGGTCACGGGGGAGCACGATGGACTGTCAGACGTTAAAGCTCTCGCCGCAGCCGCACTCGCTTGAGACGTTCGGGTTGTTGAACTTGAAGCCTTCGTTCAGACCTTCCTTGACGAAATCAAGCTCGGTACCGTCCAGATAGACCAGGCTCTTGCCGTCAATGATCACCTTGACGCCTTTGTCTTCAAAAACGATATCATCGTCGTTCGTTTCATCAACAAATTCGAGCACATACGCCATTCCGGAACAGCCGGAAGTTCGCACGCCCAGACGCAGGCCGAGACCTTTGCCACGGTGGTCCAAAAATGCCTGAACCCGCTGCGCGGCGCTGTCGCTCATGGTAATCGACATAACAACCTCTTCAATCTTAGCCCGCAAGGCGGGCTAACTGACTCAATAATAACTACTTGGCGCTGTGCTTGCTCTTGTAGTCGGCGATCGCTGCTTTAATGGCGTCTTCGGCCAGAATTGAGCAGTGAATTTTAACCGGAGGTAACTCCAGTTCTTCGGCGATCTGGGTATTTTTGATCGCTTCGGCCTGATCAAGAGACTTGCCTTTCATCCATTCGGTGACCAGCGAGCTGGAAGCGATGGCGGAACCGCAGCCGTAGGTTTTGAAACGGGCATCTTCAATAATGCCTTCGTTGTTGACCTTGATCTGCAGCTTCATCACGTCGCCACAGGCCGGTGCCCCTACCATACCGCTACCGACGGTAGGATCTTCGTTATCAAACGACCCTACGTTACGCGGGTTTTCATAATGATCGATTACTTTTTCGCTGTAAGCCATGACGTTGCTCCTGGATCCTGAGAATTAATGATGTGCCCATTCGATGCTGTTGATATCCACGCCCTGCTTGAACATGTCCCACAGTGGGGAGAGATCGCGCAGACGGCCAATGGATTTACGCACCAACGAAATGGTGTAATCGATCTCTTCTTCCGTGGTGAAACGCCCCAGGGAGAAACGGATCGAGCTGTGCGCTAACTCATCACTCATACCCAGTGCACGCAGCACATAGGAAGGTTCAAGGCTGGCAGAAGTACAGGCTGAGCCTGAAGAAACCGCCAAGTCTTTCAACGCCATGATCAGCGACTCACCTTCAACATAGTTGAAGCTGACGTTGAGAATGTTCGGTGCACCGTGTTGCAGATCGCCGTTCAGATACACTTCTTCCATATCTTTCACGCCGTTCCACAGACGATCGCGCAGGATGCGCAGGCGTGCCATTTCGCTGGCCATTTCTTCTTTGGCGATACGATAGGCTTCACCCATGGCAACGATCTGATGCACTGCCAGGGTACCAGAACGCATACCGCGCTCATGGCCACCGCCGTGGATCTGGGCTTCGATGCGGATGCGCGGCTTACGCTGCACATACAGGGCACCAATGCCTTTCGGGCCATAAATCTTGTGACCGGAGAAGGACATCAGATCCACTTTCAGCTTGCTCAGGTCGATAGGCAGTTTGCCTACGCTCTGGGTTGCATCGACGTGATAGATGATGCCACGCGCCCGGCACATTTCGCCGATGGCGGCGATATCCTGCACTACGCCAATTTCGTTATTCACGTGCATGATGGAAACCAGGATGGTGTCTTCACGCATCGCGGCTTCGAGAACCTGGAGATCGATGATTCCGTTGCTCTGCGGTGCCAGATAGGTGACTTCAAAACCTTCGCGCTCAAGTTGGCGGCAGGTATCCAGCACGGCTTTATGTTCGGTTTTACAGGTGATGATGTGCTTGCCTTTCTTCTGATAGAAGTTGGCAGCGCCTTTGATCGCCAGGTTATCGGATTCGGTGGCCCCTGAGGTAAACACGATCTCACGCGGGTCCGCACCAACCAGTTCAGCGATCTGGTTACGGGCGATATCAACCGCCTCTTCCGCCTGCCAGCCGAAACGGTGGGAACGGGAGGCCGGGTTACCGAAAGTGCCGTCCAGGGTCAAAAACTGCATCATCTTCTCGGCAACACGCGGGTCGACCGGAGTCGTGGCCGAGTAGTCCAGATAAATCGGTAATTTCATTGCTCTTGTACTCCGTACATCACTTCCAAAAACCAATAAATTAGTCGTCAGCTGCTTATGCGCGCAGATTAACGTTGATCGTTTCTTGCAGACGACCGTTGGCCGTGCGGCGCGTATCGCTATTTTGACGGTCTGCCACGTCCAGCACTTCCTGGTTGTTTACCAGTTCGGCCAGCGTAATATTGTTCAAGAACCCGCTGATGCGCTCGCTCAGATCGCGCCACAGGGTATGGGTCAGGCAACGATCGCCCCCCTGGCAGCCTTCTTTACCCTGGCAACGGGTGGCGTCTACCGATTCGTCGACTGCGGAAATCACCGCGCCTACGGCGATAGCGTCCGCTTCTTTGCCCAACAGGTAACCACCGCCTGGCCCACGCACGCTGGCCACCAGGCCATTCTTACGCAGACGGGAAAACAGTTGTTCCAGATAAGAGAGCGAGATACCTTGGCGTTCGGAAATATCCGCCAGTGGTACCGGCCCTTCCTGGGAGTGTAATGCCACGTCGAGCATGGCAGTTACTGCATAACGGCCTTTGGATGTCAGTCTCATAGCTAATTGGTTACCTGTTGGTCAAACATGGGCCAAATTCTGACATTCCCGAGTAAATCAGTCAACTATTTAACCTACTAATTTACTCAAGTATTCGTGCTTTTTGTGCGCTTTGCTATCCGATGCATATAAAATACACCTTATAACCCGCAGATAAGCAATACTATCTTGCCTAACTGCGGGTGACAGCAAAATTAATTACCTTGCTGTTTATCCTGTTTCTCGATCGAGGTCAGCATACCACGCAAGATATTCAGCTCCTGCGCTTCCGGGCGTGCCCGGGCAAACAGGCGGCGTAAACGGTTCATCACCTGCCCTGGATGGGCGGCGCGGATAAAGCCGGTGCGCACCAAAGTCTGCTCCAGATGCTGATAGAAGCGTTCAATATCATCCACCAGAGGATACGGCGATTCTTCCACCGGTGCGGCATCAGCCTGCTGACGATCGAGGAAGGCAACGCGAACCTCATACGCCAGGATTTGCACCGCCATGGCCAGATTCAGCGAGCTGTACTCCGGGTTGGCAGGAATGGCGACATGATAATGGCATTTCTGTAATTCGTCATTGGTTAGCCCAACGCGTTCACGGCCAAAGACCAACGCAACCGGCCCCTGCTCGCCTTCCTGTACTGCTCGCACGCCGCATTCGCGGGGTTCCAGCATCGGCCATGGGAGAGTGCGCGAGCGAGCGCTGGTGCCCACTACCAAGCGGCAACCCGCAATGGCTTCATCAAAGGTATCGACAATCGTGGCGTTGCCAATCACATCGCTGGCGCCTGCGGCCAGGGCGATCGCCTGGGAATCGGGTTTCACCAGTGGATTGACCAGATAAAGGTTGGTTAACCCCATGGTTTTCATGGCACGGGCAGTAGAGCCCATGTTGCCGGTATGAGAGGTTTCAACCAGAACAATGCGGATATTGTGCAGCATACAAACTCTGAGCGTTGCGGAAAATCGTAGCATCCTAACACAGTCGTAGGTATTTTGCCGAACACCTGCTATACTTCGCGCCGTTTCCTGTTCTTTAACATCCTGTGGAAGATACCCATGCATCCGATGCTGACTATCGCCGTGCGCGCTGCGCGCAAGGCTGGCAACCTGATTGCCAAAAATTACGAGACTCCAGACGCTGTAGAAGCGACACAAAAAGGTTCTAACGACTTTGTCACTAACGTCGATCGCGAGGCTGAGCGTCTGATCATCGAAATCATCCGTAAATCTTACCCGAAACACACCGTTATTGGTGAAGAGTGCGGTGAGTTAACCGGTGAAGATCAGGATGTACAATGGGTGATTGATCCACTGGATGGCACCGCCAACTTCATCAAACGTCTTCCACACTTCTCCGTTTCCATCGCCGTACGCATTAAAGGCCGTACCGAAGTGGCCGTGGTTTACGATCCAATGCGCAACGAACTGTTCACCGCCACCCGTGGCCAGGGCGCACAGCTCAACGGTTACCGTCTGCGCGGCACCAATGCCAAAGATCTGGATGGCACCATCCTGGCGACCGGCTTCCCGTTCAAAGTCAAACAGCACGCACCGGCTTACATTAACGTGCTGGGCAAACTGTTCACCCAATGTGCCGACTTCCGCCGTACCGGTTCAGCCGCGCTGGATCTGGCCTACGTTGCCGCTGGCCGCGTTGATGGTTTCTTTGAGATTGGCCTGAAGCCTTGGGACTTTGCTGCTGGCGAATTGCTGGTACGTGAGTCTGGCGGCCTGGTCACCGACTTCGTTGGCGGCCATAACCACTTCAGCTCTGGCAACGTAGTTGCCGGTAACCCACGTGTGGTGAAAGCATTGCTTTCCAATATGCGTGAAGAACTGAGTGAAGCGCTGAAGCGTTAATAACTCAGCTGAAAATCAAGGCGCTGCATTTGCAGCGCTTTTTTTTCCTCAGCGGGCAAAAGGCCGTATCCCGCCGCCAAATTCCGGCTGAGCGCTGACGTACAGCAGCACACCGGCAAACAGCAGAATTAAACCTCCGGCTAACGCCAACGAGCCCCAAGCAACCGCACTCCAGGCCGCCGGTGCGCGCTGGCGGCTGATGCGTATCGCCAGCTTACGGCTGTAATGCACCAACAGCGCCAATCCGGAAATCGTGATCGAGGTACCTAATGCCATGGCCAGTGCCGACAACACACCCCAGGTAAAAACGCCGATCACCTTGGAAAACAGCAAGACCAGGATCGCCCCGGAGCAAGGCCGCAGACCCATTGCCAGCACAATCACCGTTTTGGTGCGCCAATCATTGCCAGCTTGCAGTTCCTCATCGCTCGGCAAATGCCGGTGGCCACAACCACAATTCGCGCTATGGACATGATCGGCAGGCAGAGGCTGCAAGCTGTTGATGCGCAGCGCAGGCCGAGGCCGCATCGCTTTCACCGCCATAAACAAGCGCTTTAACGCCCGCCAACTGAGCAAGACACCGAGCAGGATCACCAGAATAAAACTGCCCTTCTCCAGCCAGAAACTACTTTGATGCAACTGCCGGGAAGAAAGTTGCAGCACCACCAGCACTAGCGTGACCAGGGCAATCGCGACCAATCCCTGCACCACAGAGGCGGCAAACGTCAGCTTCAGGCTGCTTTTCAACCGTGCCGGGTGGGTAGCCAGATAGGTGGCGATCACCACTTTACCGTGGCCCGGCCCCAGGGCATGCAATACGCCATAGCCTAGACTGAACAGCATCAGCGCCACTCCCGCTTGCTGGGGAGCCGCCTTGACCTGTTGCAGCAAGGCCGCCATTTCCTGATGTAACCCTTTCTGCCACACCACGCTTTGCATCAACAGCTGCGGCCAGTAATGCCAAACCCACTGGGCCACCGCCGCCAGCAGAATGAAGAACAGCAACAACGGCCACAGGCTGAAGGCCCAATGGCGCTGAGGTTTGCTGGTCTGGCTGAGGTTTATTGACATGTTAACGTCACCCGCTGGGCAAACTGTTGCCCTAATGCCATATCTTCACCGGGCGAGTCGTTCTTATCGAGAGACAATGCATAAGCTTGTAATGACGAATCGGGCTTTGGCGTCACCAGGCTGAATTTGCACTGCTTTGCCATCTCTGGCGGCAAGTGCAGCGCCTTTTGATCCTGATAGGTCATGTCCACAAAATAGGTGGGATCGTAGGTGGCAATCTCAAAGGGTTCCCCCACCAGCGGCTGTGGCTCCGCCAGCGGCAGCACAAACTCCAGCACGGCTTTATGGCCCTGCCGGGATAGATGGTATTCGGTTGGCAGATTGAGGTATTTCACCGGTTTGCCTGCGCGGTAAATATCGGTGAAATAGTGCTGCCCGAGGACGTTAGCCATTACTTCCGCCGCCAGTTTTTTCCAGACTTCTGAATCGCTGTTGGCATTTTCTGCGTCATACAGCAGATCCGCCGAGGTGATCTCATCCATTACCCAAACCATTTTTAAACCGGTCAGCTTCTGATCCTTAGCCACAAAGGTGGTGTTCATATCGATAAAACTGTGTGGGTGGGCGAGTGCGCCCATGCAGGTCATCATTAGCAAGCAAGCCACCAGGCCACGGAGTTTCATCATCCAAGCATACTTTTTATTGTTATAATATAACATCAACCAAACCTCAACCGGCGTTAACAAGCCGAATAACTGTGACGAAAGTAGTAAGCCGAAGTAAAAGCAGGGGCAACTGCCACGGCCCACAGAGCCTTTTGCTATGCTTAAACATAATTTAAACACGACCTGCCAGAAGGTGATATGAGCCTGGAGACTTCTTCTGCGCCTGAGTTTTCAGGTCAACAACGGCGCTGTCATTTACTGCTGATGCTGTATGCGCCAGTACCCTCGGTACAACTGGAGACCATCGGCCAAATCAACGGCGTAGACCAGCTCATTACCCGGCAAGATATAGCTGAGGTTGCCCGCGAGATCCAGCATTTCCATCATCTGGAAATCAGCGGCGATCCCTACGAGGGCTACCAGATCCAGGGCAGCGCGCTGGATCTTCGCTTGTGTCTGCTCCAATGGCTACGGCGAGCCTTGCGTTGCAGCCCAGAGTTTGTCGAGCAACACTTTGGCCCTCAGTATCAGCGGGCGATGCAACTTCAACACCCACAGCTTCCGGCACTGGAATTGTGCATCAACCAATGTGAACAGCGCCTTAACCGCCGCTTTGAGCAGCGTGACCGACTGTTTTTGCAACACTATCTTTGTTATTGCGTCTGGGCTAGCCAGCATCAGCGCCATCCTCAATTTGATCGCCGCCAGCATGAGTGGCTGCAAACCAAGCCAGAGCATCTGGCGGCAGAGGAACTGCATCAAGCGCTAAATCAGCTATTTGGCCAGCCCGGTGACAGTAGAGAATGTGACTTCCTGGCGTTGATGTTTACCCTGCTGAAAAGTCACAGCTACCAGAGCAGTGATTCGCCCGAGGACCAACGCCTGATGGCGGCCATCGGGCAGGTGGTGGAACGCTTCCAACAGATCTCCGGCATGCATTTCAGCAGCCAGGAGGGGTTAATCAGCCAGCTGTTTGCCCATTTGGCCCCTGCCGTGGAACGCTGCCGGTTTGCTATCGGCATAGACAATACGCTACTGGAAGAGGTGGTCCGTAAATATCCCCGTCTGATGCGTACCACACAGGAGGCGTTAGCGCCGTTTGAACAGGAATATGAGATTCAATTTTCGCGGGAAGAAGCAGGGCTAGTGGCGATCAGCTTTGGTGCCTGGTTGATGCAGGGCAACGCGCTGCATGAAAAGCAGATACTGTTGCTGACGCTGGATAACCCGCAGTTGGAAGAAGAAGTGGAATATCAGATCCGCGAATTGACGCTATTGCCATTGAATATCAAATATCAGCCCTTACACGACTACCTGCTTGCTGGTGCACCACAAGGGATTACGCTGGTGATTAGCCCCTACGCCACACCGAGCCAGGAGCAACCACCCACACTGATTATTACCGAACTGCCGCTGGAGCGTCAGCAGCGCAAGGCGATCCGTGCGCTGCTGGAAAGCCATTAACGGCTATTACTAACCGCCACCGCCGGTGGGCGAATAAACAACGCTGGCACCACCACCGCGACCATCACCCAGAACACTCCGCCCTGATAGTGCTCGAACAGGAAGCCCGCCACTACGGTCATCACTGCAATGCCGCCGCCCATCGCCAGCGCCGAATAAACCGCCTGCAGACGGATCACTTCCGCCCCCTGACGCGCCGCAATAAAGCGCATTGCCGCCAGATGGCAGACCGTGAAGGTACCACAGTGCAGCACCTGCACCAGCAACAGCCAGCCGATTTCCGTCGTGGTTGCCATCAGGCCCCAGCGCAGCAGACCACACACGGCGGAAAGTAACAGCAGATTACGCGCATTCCAACGGCGGAACAGGAAATTGCTGCTGGCAAAGATAACCACTTCAGCGACCACCCCCAAAGACCACAGGTAGCCGATAGTCGCCGCAGAGTAACCCGCCTCTTCCCAATAGATGGAGGCAAAGCTGTAATAACCGGCATGTGCCCCTTGCAACAGCGTCACGCACAGCAGAAAACGCCAGACTGGCCCTTCGCTGAGCAGTGCACGCCAGGAGCGGCTAGGTTCATTCTGCGCCCGAGATTCACCTTTTGGCAGCACGCTCGGTTTCAGCAACATGCCCACCAGCATCGCCAGGATGCTGACCAACAGACTGATCAAAATCGCATTATGGCCCCAAACGGACACCAGCTTGCCGGTTAACGCCGAGCCGATCACAAAGGCCAGCGATCCCCATAACCGCACCCGGCCATAGTCCAGAGTGATCTGCCGTTGCCAGGTGGCAGCCAACGCATCGGTCAGCGGAACCAGCGGGGAGAAGAACAGGTTAAAACCGGCGATCACCAGCATCAGCCAGGCCCAACCATTACCGAAACAGAAGCCGACGGCAAACGCCAGGGAGAGCAATGCCAACAAACGCAACGCGGTGATTAAATAGGAGGGATCTTTTACACGTGGAGCAATCAGCAGGCTACCGAGGAAGCGCGCCACCAGGCCAGCGCCGAGCAAGATACCGATGGTTTCAGGCGGTATGCCCTCACCTTTTAACCAAACGCTCCAAAACGGGAGATAGATGCCATAGGAAAAGAAGTACGTGAAATAACTGAGAGCGAGCCAACGCGTTGATTGCAGAACCATGTTCCCTCCAGGATGAGGGCAATACTTTGACAGAGCTCACACCTTGCAGCAATCTTCATTCATGTTCAAAGGGCTAGAGTGCAAAGCAGTTCACAGTTTAGCTGCAACAATGCTAAAAAAAACCCGCCGAGGCGGGTTTATCTGCAAACCAATTGAAGTACTTAGGCGTAAACCGGGAAGCGAGCGCAGATATCCAGCACTTTCTTCTTGGTACGTTCGATGGTGGCTTCGTCGTTCAGGTTGTCCAGCACGTCACAGATCCAGCCAGCCAGTTCACGCACTTCGGCTTCTTTAAAGCCACGGCGAGTCACCGCTGGAGTACCCAGACGAATGCCAGAGGTCACAAACGGGCTCTTCGGATCGTTTGGCACGCTGTTCTTGTTAACGGTAATGTTAGCGCGGCCCAACGCGGCATCAGCTTCTTTACCGGTCAGGTTCTTATCGACCAGATCCAGCAGGAACAGGTGGTTGTAGGTGCCGCCGGAAACCACTTTGTAACCGCGCTCCAGGAACACTTTCACCATCGCTTTGGCGTTATCGGCCACTTGCTGCTGGTAAACCTTGAACTCAGGCTCCATCGCTTCTTTCAACGCTACCGCTTTACCGGCGATGACGTGCATCAGCGGGCCGCCCTGGCCGCCAGGGAAGACGGCAGAGTTCAGCTTCTTATACAGCTCTTCATCACCACCTTTGGCCAGGATCAGGCCGCCACGCGGACCCGCCAGCGTTTTATGGGTAGTAGTGGTCACAACGTGGGCATGAGGAACCGGATTCGGGTAAACGCCAGCGGCAATCAGGCCCGCCACGTGTGCCATATCCACGAACAGATAAGCGCCGATGCTGTCAGCGATTTCACGCATTTTTGCCCAATCAACCACACCGGAGAAGGCAGAGAAGCCGCCGATGATCATTTTTGGTTTGTGTGTCTGCGCCTGTTTGGCCAGATCGTTATAGTCAATCTGCCCAGTTTCGTCGATGCCGTAAGGCACCACGTTATACAGCTTACCGGACAGGTTCACCGGTGAACCGTGCGTCAGGTGGCCGCCGTGTGCCAGGTTCATCCCCAGGATGGTGTCGCCCGGCTGCAGCAGCGCGGTATAAACGGCAAAGTTAGCCTGGGAACCTGAGTGTGGCTGCACGTTGGCATAGTCGGCACCGAACAGCGCTTTGGCGCGATCGATCGCCAGTTGCTCAACGATATCAACGTATTCGCAACCGCCGTAGTAACGCTTGCCCGGATAGCCTTCTGCGTATTTGTTGGTCAGTTGGGAACCCTGGGCCTGCATCACGCGCGGGCTGGTGTAGTTCTCAGACGCAATCAGCTCAATGTGCTCTTCCTGACGCACGACTTCCTGCTCCATTGCATGCCACAGTTCGGCATCATAATCAGCAATGTTCATTTCACGCTTTAACATCCGGCATCTCCTGACTGAAATCAGCTAACTTAATTTACCCCTACGGGTGCTGGGCAACAGTGTAAACCGTTTCGGCCTATCGAAGATAGGTCTTGACAGAGGTTTTTACGCAAACGATTGGCATCACGTGGCGTAAGGCTTTGAACCCTTAAAGGCCACATTTTGGCAACGGAGTTTTACTCATCAACAAAATGCGCTTTTTTCATGTTCTGTGAAGGCGATCGACGGTTAACAACCCCATAACAATAACAGGGATATTTACAAGCACGGGGTAATTTTATAAGATGCATTTAAAATACACCTATTAGACAAACATAAAACGCCCGCCAAGGAGTATCACCATGCTGGATAGTCAAACCATCGCCACCGTTAAATCGACCATTCCCCTGTTAGCCGAAACCGGCCCCAAACTGACCGCCCACTTCTACGATCGCATGTTTGCCCATAACCCTGAATTGAAAGATATTTTCAATATGAGCAACCAGCGTAACGGCGATCAGCGCCAGGCGTTGTTCGATGCCATCTGCGCTTACGCCAGCAATCTGGAAAACCTGGCCGCCCTGCTGCCTGCGGTAGAACGCATTGCCCAGAAGCACGCCAGCTTCAATATCCAGCCCGATCAGTATCAGATTGTCGGCCACCACCTGTTAGCCACGTTGGACGAAATGCTCAGCCCTGGCCAGGAAGTGCTTGATGCCTGGGGAAAAGCCTACGGGGTGCTGGCCAACGTGTTTATTCAGCGTGAAGGCCAGATCTATCAGGAAACGGAAAAGAGTGACGGTGGCTGGCGTGATTTGCGTGCCTTCCGCATCGTGAAAAAACAGCCTCAGAGCGAGGTCATATCCAGCTTTGTACTGGCTCCAGTAGACGGTGGTCGCGTGGCCGATTATCAGCCAGGCCAGTATCTGGCGATTTATATTAACGATGACAGCCTGCAACATCAGGAGATCCGCCAATATTCACTCACCACCGCACCGAACGGGGAATATTACCGTATCGCGGTCAAACGTGAGGAACGGGGCGCCGTTTCCAACTTCCTGCATCAGCAGGCCAAAGAAGGCGATATTATTCATCTTGCGGCACCACACGGCGATTTCTTCCTGCAGGTAGAACCGACTACGCCAGTGGCATTAATCTCGGCAGGCGTTGGCCAAACGCCAATGCTGGGGATGCTTAACACCCTGCACAACAATCAGCATCCGGCCAACATCCACTGGTTACATGCTGCAGAAAACGGTGCGGTGCATGCTTTTGCCGACGAAGTGGCGGATATAGCCGGGCGTATGCCTAATCTGAGCCGTCATGTCTGGTACCGTGAACCCAATGCCGATGATGTGCAGGGCCGCGATTATCACAGCCAGGGCCTGATGGATCTGAGCGCATTGCGTAGCGAGTTAAGCGATCCGCAGATGCATTACTACTTCTGTGGCCCGGTGCCGTTTATGCAGCACGTGGGTAAGCAGTTGCTTGAGATGGGCGTGGAGGCCGAACGTATCCACTACGAATGCTTCGGCCCGCATAAGGTGCTGTAACATCCTAGTGTCTTGATAACATTATCAGGTACGAATGTTATTGATTACTTTGCGCGATAAGTGCGGGTGCCTAAGAAACGGTACCCGCAAAAATCATCAACGGATTTGACCTCAATCTAAAACCTACAATTTCCTTAATGTTATTCCCCTTTCCACTATCGTTTTTAAACCGACATTGTGGTAAATCTACGCCCCATTGATAAGGACTTTGCATGGAGCGCAAGGATGATCCAGCTTTCAGCATCCCGCTGTATTTTCGCCAGTAATCTGACCCGCCACTCTCGCCATACTCCCGTCAGGCTAATACCTTTTTTGGCAGCCATAGCTGTTCATTCACGTTGTTAATTATGGAAAGTGTACGTTGATCGCATCAGTGGACTCACTATTTGCGTCATCTTCAAGGAGGTACAGAGATGCAACAGACCGTACAGGACTGGGTAAGAAACACGGCGGGTACACCGTTGTATGCCATCCTGGCCAATACCCATGGTGCGCAAGGCATCAAGGCCTATTACCGTGAGGACGGCAGCCGCACGCCGCACGGGCTTTACGCCAATACGCCCTATGCCAACTGGTTTGAAGTGATGCCGGTACTGGTGCAGCTAAACGAAGGCAGCCCATTCTTACGCTGGGTGGCAGAAACCCCTTTACGCAACTGGGGCTGGCTGGCACGTTCGCCGTTGCCGCAGGCTGCCCTGGCGGCCCACCTTGCCGGTTTGACACAGGTGATCATGCCCAGCGGCAAAGCGGTGTTTTTCCGCTATTGGGATGGGCGCTATCTGCCAGCTTACCTGCGCTACTTTGGCAATGAGTGGCGCTCTATCCTGCCGGTATTCTCCGATTACTGGGTGAACGGCGAGGGTTTTACCTGCCCGGTGGATCCTTCTGCGCAGGCCCAGATCAGCCCCTGGTGGCAGGTGCCCCAAGGGATGGTGGATGCTCTGCTGGATGAAGATCCAGAACCGCTGATCGCCAACCAGCTGACCTGGCTGCGCGAGAATGAGTTTGAACTCTATCAAGCCGTGCCAGAACCGGTTCTGCGCCAGATAGCGCTGCGGCTTTACCCACAGGTCTGGCAACAGACGCCAGATCCGAAGAAGCGAACCGCCCGGTTGTCCCAGGCCCTGGTAGATGCGCTGAGCCGCCGTACCAATCCGTTCGAGGTGATCACCTTCAACGTTTCCTCTTTTCGACCGTGAGTAATGGACTATGACGACCGAATATATTGCGAGTATTGACAATGCCTTGCTGGGCTTCAAAAACAAGACCCTGATCACCCAAGAGTATCGGCAGATCGTCAAGGAGTGGGCCACGGCCAGCAGCATTTCCGGGCGATTAGGTGGGCCGACGCTGGAGATGGAAAAAACTCTGCGGCTCAACGACAGCAAGACCGTGGTCTCGGAAAACGATCGCAGCTTTGAGAGTAGCGTAGTGACCTGCCCGAAGAGTGGCGAGATCAAGGTGGCTCTCGCCTACGAGTCCACGCTTGAACTGCCCATCCCCGATGTAACCATTGAGATCTATGAAGATGTCAGTTTTGGTTTTGACTCCAAGGTGGCTACCCAGCAGACCGATGAGCAAGGCATAGCCCGTTTCCCTGGTCTGACTGCGGGCAAGAAATATTACGTTAAAGCCACCGATCCCCAGCTGGAGCAGCACAATGACCAGATGCTGCAAGCCTATGACGGCCTGATGCTGGAGATGTACGACACCTTGTCAACGCAATGGCAGACCTACAGGCCGCAGTGGCAGTTGAGTCCAATCAATGCAGGCCTGTTGACTGCGCTGGGCACTGGGTTGTACGACGGCATGTTTGGGCTGTGGGACGACGTGAAACTGGCCTACGACGTGATCACCGACCCCGCAAAGTACGGGCAGAAAATCTATGCGGAAGCGGGTAAGTATAAGGATCTGATCACCCAGGTAGATGAACAGAAGCTGAAGTCGCTGCTGGAAGGCAGCAAGCAGATGGCCCGCGAGCTGTTGGCGCTGTTCAATGATGAAGCTGCGCTGTACCTGTTTATGCGCTCAGTGGAACTGCAAGTGCGTATGTACCCTTGGGGCGCACTACTGGAACCGATGGTAAAAATAGGGGGGTCCATTATCAGCGATGCGTTGGTCGGTATTGTCTTCGGGGCGCTGCTGACCCTGGTGACCGCCGGGTTGGGCGTGGCGTTCCTGATCTATAAGGTAGGCAGATTGCTCAAGAAACTGGGCAACGCATTGCAGTCTGTCTGGCAGGGGCTGAAGACGATTCTGTTTGCCACCCTGGAACTGGTCAAACGGTTCTTTGAGAAGACCCGCCAACTGAACCTCAAGCGCCAGGCCAATGCCAAGTTGAAACAGGATCGGAAAAACCAGCTGGGTTCGTCAAACCATACTGGTCTGGTGGATAACTCAGGCACGGTGAAAAACAACCCCGCGACAAATGCGGCTGACCAGCCCACGGTGAACTCGCAGTGCACCCCCGGCACCGGCTGCCCGGTCTCGCTGATCAACGGCGAAGAGTTGCTTACTCTGGACGATGGGCAACTGATTGGCCTGACGCCCTTTATCTTCCAGCGTCAGTACCGCACCACCGCGGTCGAACGCACGTCGGTGTTTGGTTTTGGCTGGAGCCATAGCCTGCAACATCAGGTGGAGTTTATCGGTGATGAACTGCACTGGACCGATCACCAGACCCTCACCACCATTCTGCCGTTACCTACCGAAGTTTCCCCAAGTGGGCTTAACTATGTAGCCGGGGCCGCCGCCTATCTGGACGAGGAACCTGATAGCTACTGCCTGATGGCCGGTAGCATGGAAGGCTGGGTGCTGCATGTGCAGCGGCTGCCGGGCAAGACGACCGGGCTTATCACCGGCCTTTCACACCGCCAGTTGCGATTGACCCTGCATTATCACGATGGCTTACCTGTTCGGCTGGAACATCCGGCAGGTGCGGCCTTGCAGTTCAGCTATCAAGAGCTGCCTCAAGGCTGGCGCCTGACGCAGCTGAGCCTGACCCCAGAATCGGGTCGGGAAGAGGCTCTCCATCCACTGATGACCTATGAGTACGATGAACGGGGGCAACTGAGTGCCGCTATCAATGCGGCCGGGGAGGCCGAGCGCTATCAGTATCGTGATGATTATGTGTTCAGCCTGCGGCAGTTGGCCGGCGGGGCTGAGTTTTATTGGGAATGGCAAGGGGAAGGCAAACAAGCTCGTGCGGTGCGCCACTGGAGCAACCTGCCTAACTTTGACCAACGTTTTCTGTGGGATGAGCAACCCGGGGCCGTCACCCTGGTCCATCAGGACGGTTCACGGGAGACCTGGCAACATGACACCCGCTTTCGCCGCCTGATAAAGAAGGTCGACCCAGACGGGGCGATTCACCACAACGAATACGGTGAACGCGGTGAGCTGCTGAGTGAAACCGATCCGTTGGGCAACCGCACCGAATATGGCTATAACGGTGAACTGCAGTGCACTTGGGTGCGGACTCCTGACGGGCAAGAGACCCAATACCGTTATTCGCGGGGCCGAGTTGTAGAGAAAACCACCTGGAGCCTCGATCAGGAGGACAAGATCCGTGAACGGTATCGCTACGATACGCAGGGCAACCTGACGGAAGAAACCGATGCGTTGGGCAATACCTGCCACTACCTGTGGTCTGCGCAAGGGGCACTCAACGAGGTGCAATACCCGGATGGCAGCCGCGAGCGCTTTGTCCGCGATGCCTTTGGCCAGGTGCTGGAGCACCATCAACGCAACGGGCTGACCCACTATTATCGTTACAACCTGCTGGGGCAAGTGATCCGGCACAGCGACAGCCCATTGGACGAGGCCGGGGTCAACGGCACCCGTTATACCTGGAATGCCGCCAACCGGCTGGAGGCTATTCACGCGCCTGACGGCACAGTGCGTCACTACCGCTATAACGCCTACGGCAAGGTGACCAGCGAGCGTGACGAAAAGGGGCTGACCACCCAATACGAATACCATCCAAACTCCCATCTGGTGAGCCGAGTCATTTACCCTGACCTCAGCCAGGTGGAATACCGCTATGACAACCCGAAGAACTTCGTCAGCGACATCATCAACCAGAATGGAGAACACCATCGGCTGGCCTATCACCCCAACGGGTTGGTGAGTGAAGAGCACACCGTTGACGGACGCCACTTCCTCTATAACTACGACCTTAACGGGCATCTGACCCAACGCACCGAGTACGGCACCAGCCAGAGTGAACAGACCGCGCTGGTGACTCGCTACGAGCGGGATGCTGCCGGTAGGCTAGTTCGCAAAGTGTTGCCGGACGGCAAGGAAGTCAGTTACGCCTACGACACCTTTAACCGCCTGCGCCTGGTGGATGATGGGCATTGGCCATTGGCGTACGGCTATGATGAGGTTGGTCGACTGACGGAGGAATATCAGGGCTTTGCCAGCCTGTTTTACGGCTATGACAGCGCGGGCAACCTGACACGCCAACGCCTGCCCGATGGCAACCTGCTGGCTTACCACTACCAACAGGGGCAAGTCTCACGCATTGACCTGAATGGCCGCATACTCAGTGAACACCAGTATCGCGGCGAGCGGGAAACCCGGCGCATCACCGGTGAGGTGGTAAGCGAGTTTGATTATGACGCGCAGCAACGCCTGCGCCATCAACGGGCTACCGCCGTGGTACAGGCAGAAATGGAGGGTGACGCCCCAGACGTGACGCCGGTGATGCAGCGCCGCTACGAGTACGACCCGGCAGGCAACCTGACGCAGATCCTCGACCCGCACAAGGGCAACCGGGAATACCGCTACGATAAGCAACATCGCCTGACCGAAGCGCTGCACCACCCGATAGCCTACCCCGAAGCCTTGCCGCAGGCGCTGCGCTGGCGGGGTATCAGTGAACAATTTACGCACGATGCAGCGGGTAACGTATTGGGGAACGATGCTGCCTCCCGTGGAACACAAGTGCGTGGCAACCTGCTGAAGCAGAAAGGCGATGTGCGGTTCGAGTATGACGAGTTTGGCAACCTGACACGTGAAGTGCGCAGCACCAAGCCACTGTGGGTGCGGGAGTTCCGTTATGACTGCCAGCACCGGCTGGTGGAGTTCATTGAACAACGCCAGGGGCAGAAAACCCATTTTGCCTATACCTATGATGCCTTTGGTCGACGCATCCAAAAGCAGAACCTGCTAGCCCAACGGCCTGATGCCGTAACCCGGTTCTTCTGGCAGGGTGAGCGGATGGTGGCAGAATGCGCCGACGATGATAATATCTTCACAGCGGACGATCCAAAACCGGCGCACCTGGCGACCTATAAAAGCTACCTGTACAGCCCCGGCAGCTTTGTGCCGCTGGCGCAGTTACTGGGCAAAGGACGCAAGTCGGAGATTTACTACTACCTGAATGACCACCTGGGTACCCCGCAGGAACTGGTCAATGGCAAAGGACAGATTGCCTGGAGCGCGGCGTACCGCGCCTACGGCAATCTGGCGGTAGCGTTCGTTGAATCTGTGCCGCAACCACTGCGTTTTCAGGGGCAGTACTTCGATGCAGAAAGCGGGTTGCACTATAACCGGTATCGTTATTACTCGCCGGAGACCGCAAGGTTTATCACCCCTGATCCTATTGGGTTGGCCGGTGGGCTGAACCAGACGCAGTATGTGCCTAACCCTACTGGGTGGGTGGATCCGCTGGGGTTGGCTAGTGTGAAGGGGGGGTGCCCTCCGGACTCAGATATACCGGCTGGGGTGAAGACGGGTGAGCCTGATATCCCGACATCAAATGGAAAAACCGCCTATACCCATTTTCCAGAAGATCCAAACGAACTAACTAAAGTATTAGGTGTTCCTCCCAAGATAACGGAGACCCAACATGGAACCACCCGTATGGTATGGCAACCAAATAGTGATACTCGCATCAGGTATGAAAGCCACCCTGGTGATGGAGGAACATTCAACGCCCGACATCATGGTGAGCATTATCACATCGAGTTAAAACCAGAAGAGTTATCTTGGGGACAAGCAGGAAGGCAAAATAGAGTTACAAAGGTTACACCAAGAGACTATCAACGTGGGCATGGTACTGGCCATTTGCCCGGTGAACAACATCCAGGGATAGAATAATGGCTATAAGTAAAATAAATATCAGTGATAATATATTAAAAAAAATAACTTCAAATACGGATGGGAGTGTGGATGTTTATGTTCTTGATTGGCAGGAAAGAGAAAACACTCTTCATTTTAACGATGTATCTGCCTTGCTATCATTTAATTCAATTGGTTGTGAATTGTCACATCTCGAAGAATCGAGCAACGACGACTTTAAACATGAAAGCCAAAAATATACAGATGAAGACCTTTCTGAAATGATTTGCTTCAATTTTTTTTCCGCGTGGTCTAATAACGCTGTTTTGAAAATCCTAGCATTGCCAGACTCAGTTGAGTTTAAAAAATCATGAGGCCTTAATTATGTAGTGTTACGAACAACTCACTTTGGTGCAGTGATGATGTTGAAGAGCATTCCAATCCACCGAATGCGGCTCTCAGCATAGTGAACGAACACCACCTGCAGTGGGGCAAAAGTCCGTGGCAACCTGCTTGCGAACGTGGTTTGACTATGTCGCTTCGGCAACCTGACACGCGAAGTGCGCAGCGCCAAGCTAGTGTGGGTGCGAAGCCAGCACCCACTTGTGCGGTTACTGAGTCAAGGATATCAGTCGGAGATTTACTACTACCTGAATGACCATCTGGGCCCCCCGCAGGAACTGCTCAATGGCAAAGGACAGATTGCCTGGAGCGCGGCGTACCGCGCCTACGGCAATCTGGCGGTAGCGTTCGTTGAATCTGTGCCGCAACCACTGCGTTTTCAGGGGCAGTACTTCGATGCAGAAAGCGGGTTGCACTATAACCGGTATCGTTATTACTCGCCGGAGACCGCAAGGTTTATCACCCCTGATCCTATTGGGCTGGCCGGTGGGCTGAACCAGACGCAATATGTACCTAACCCTACCGGGTGGGTGGATCCGCTGGGGTTGGCGAATGCGTTGGGAGATTGTCCGCCATCAATTAAGTTCATAAATCCTAAAACTATCCAGTACTCTCAAGATAGTATTAATCCACATTTTAGTGACGGTAATAAAATTAATGATTTAATATTTAGATTGAAAAATGATCCTTCATATATCAATCAAGTTGAGCCAATAAGAAGAGTGAGGATGGTGGATCTCCCTGTTGAAGTCCAAGAAAAACTATTGTCACAAGGAGCGCACAAACATTCAGTATTTTCTTTAGACAACAGAAGGTTATATGCAGCTAAGGAGGCTGGAATATCCCAAATTCCAACACGATGGGCAACACCGGATGATTTGAAAGGGATTAATTTAGTTGACAGGTTCTCCACTAAAACAGGTGGGAAAAATATAAGGGTGAGGAATTAAAAATGGAAAACAGAGCAATTAAAACTCAGTACGGGACAATACATGGAAGAGATGCGCTAATATTAAAGGATGTCAAGTTAGATATGTACCCCATGAGCATTGAGGTGAATGCTTTACTTGATCTGTCTTTTTGTCAGCCGCCCACAGAAAGTAATATTGAAGCTCTAGTTTGTTTTAAATTCAAAAACATAAAGAGCTTAAAAATAATAATGATTGATGAATCAGACTATCAGTTGATAAAGAAGTCTTGTTTTGATTTGATTGTTTCAGGAGGAAATAACAATTACATTTTAAGTACTTATGATCATGTCTTTGATGTGATAGGTCAGTGCGAAGTTGTATATGCTTAAGTGATTAGAAAGGCCGGAGGTTAAGATTTTTTCGGCCTTATATCTTTTTTGTTATATAAGTATATTCCTTTGCCACACCGAATCACCTTGTCGGATATCATGCTTACAGTCCCACCAGATTGATATTCTGGCTCTGCCATAACGTCATTGCTATATAACTTAACACATCTCAAAAAAAATTATAAAGTTGCAAAAAATGAACTCAATAGAACGGATATGCAGAGATCTTGGCTTACCTTGCGGGGATGATTTTACTCAAGATTGGACATATGAATTACCTGAGGAATTTCGTACCGAGGAATATCTGAACAAATATATCTTAACTTACTCAAATGATAATTATTCAGAATCAGAGAGAGATTTGCTGATGCAATTGATACTCGATTTTACTAATGATTGTTTAAGTATGGGAATGGATACTAATAATGAAGTTATCGTTAAAGCATTAGATTTGCTTTCAAATAATCACCAGAAGCATTTTCAGTTAATTGAATACTGGGCGTTAGATGGAGAACCACTGGAGGATTGTTTTGTTTTGACTTATAAAGCAAGGGAAATAATAAACAATATTAGATAAATGTTAACCCACTGCTCTCATGATAACTTGACGTAATTCATTAGTTATGTTGTAGATGAGAATGCTGGAACTTCTGATAGTTCCGGCTTTTTACATCACTTATCTTTCCAGTCACTGGATACAGTCCGGTTTATCAAGCAGTAATACATAAAAGTGCCGCGAAAGCTGGGCAAGCGAAAGTCCCCTAGAGCTCCGAAACGATATTTAAGCCAACGAGATCAGCTTAACTCTATTTATCACGCCAAATTGATATTGAAACAAAGAGGTGACAACAGTCTTTCAAAAAGGCCTCAACATATGGGGAAAGATATTGATGATAATGGCAGTCCATTAACCAGCCATCCTAAACGGGGACAGTAAAAGTGAAATTAAATAAAAAGAAAAGGCTGAAAGCGATGGGGTTTTTAGGGGGGGTGTTAAGCCCCTTCAACTCAAATATCACTACTGTGGAGTGAGGATATATTTGAATGCAATTTCTCCGATAAGTCAAGCATTTTTAAATTATTTGATAAATATATAAAAAGTGATCTGGCATCATCCCTGCTTGGATGTTTTTAACTATTACCGTGCTTGAGAAGTATCTTTTGAATGCTGACGAGTCTTTTGAAGATGCTTTGCATAAGTTAGTATTTGGTGACATCTTAGAAGATCCCCACCATTTTATGAAATTACTTCTTGAGTATGCAATTGAAATCTCAATCAATCAAGAAATAGATGATAATAAAAAAGGAATTTATAACTATAAAGTGAATGAAATGATATAAAGGTAGCTCAGAAAGGTCGATATGAAAATATCGACCTGAACAATCTGAATGACTACCTAGGTCCCCCGAGGAACTGGTCAACGGCAAAGGACAGATTGCCTGGAGCGCGGCGTACCGCGCCTACGGCAATCTGGCGGTAGCGTTCGTTGAATCTGTGCCGCAACCACTGCGTTTTCAGGGGCAGTACTTCGATGTAGAAAGCGGGTTGCACTATAACCGGTATCGCTATTACTCGCCGGAGACCGCAAGGTTTATCATCCCTGATCCGATTGGGCTGGCCGGTGGCCTAAACCAGACGCAGTATGTACCTAACCCTACCGGGTGGGTGGATCCGCTTGGTTTGGCTAGCGTTCCTGGAGATTGTCCGGAGCCGCCGGGCACAGGAGTAAGAGCGCATGCGGGTGAAGAACTGGTTGAAGTTTATCGAGTTCAGCCCGTGAGACCTAATTCAGATATTGTTTTAGGTGGTGCATTCTTGCGTGAGCGTGAGAAAGGTAAATCTATAATGCAGGCAAATAATCAGCGGAAGAAATTGCTTGGAAAACTGGAGTCTGATGATCCTGCAGACGCGGTTAGAGCTATGCAGCATGCTCAGGCTGGTGGAGGTAGCAGTCCAGTGATATCTACAACTTTTGATAAAGCTGGGGCAGAACGTGAATTTCGTGAGGCATTAAATGACGGTAGAAATGTGGAGCTTATTACGATTAGAGGTCCAAAAAGTGCTGGCATAGATTTCAATCTGGAACTTGAAACTAGAGGTGGAAGAACAAAACCCAATAGGTTTAGAGATGAGGAAATGAATGAGTTCGGAATTAAGGATCTATATGTTCCGCCTAAGGGAAAAGGAACTAGTAAATCAGGTTTCAAAATTGTTGATGTGAAAAAAGAGTTGGAGTAACTATGCGAAAAGATAAAGTTTTCTGGAAGAAGGAAGTTGTTGGGTTTCTACTGAATGGTAGAATGGATAACTTTGATTTATATGGAGAATGGGAGCCATTGGCAAGTGTTCATCATGATGAGTTTATCGCTTGCATAGAAGCAGATGAAGATGAAGTATATGTTTGTGTAGGTAGCAATGAAAAGGGAAGGATAGGGAATGTCGCTGATATTCCAGATGAGCAAATAAGCATTCGATGCAGAGGATCTTACACGGATATTAATTCAGTACAGGATACTGAAGAGTATTATAGAAAATATCTGCATTATTAATTTAATATGCAAATGATTTTTGTAATGATACAGTAGGGTTAGCTGCCGATTTCCAGCAGTTAACTCTCCATATCAATAACTGGCGTTCCTAAATAGCTGCGCTTAATACCGCTACACTTTTGCCAGACCCTGTTTCTCTCCAGGGAATGGGCCGGCGGTTTCCATAAAATGACGAACCTTTTTCAACAACTGCCACATTGAACGGCACTGATGATTGCGGGTTATTGTGTCATGAAGCGCCTGCCATAAACGCTCAACGTGGTTCACCCACGGCGAGTAAACCGGCTGATAAATCACCCTGAACTTTGGATTCGCCTTTAGCCAACGCTGTGTTTCATGGCTTTTATGGATAATGTAGTTATCCACGATGAGTGTGATGGTTTTTGCCCGTCTGTATGTGGCTTTAAGGTGTTTAAGCAGGCTGATGAACAACACCGAGCTTTTGCTGTTGCCACCTACGTAACTGACCTTTCCCGTACCGCTGTGTAAGGCCCCGGCAAGGTAGTATTTTTCATTCTGGCCCGGCGTTACCACTCGCTTTTGTTGTCCGCGAAGTTGCCAGTCTGCGCCGATTTTTGGGTTGAGATGGATATCCACTTCATCCTCATAAAAGACCGGATGTTCTGCACTACATTTAGCCAGCGCGTTATGGATTACAGCCATCTTTTCATCCTTGTGTGGGTCACGGATATGCAGGGTTGGTGCTGCCCTGCGCCAGACCAGTCCGGCTAACGGCAACCAGCGACGTACAGTTCCGGCATGTAACGAACATCCTATTATCTCTCTGATTTTTATCGCCAACAGTTCTGTACTCCATCGTGAACGCTGATACCCAAAATCGCCGGGAGAGTGCTTTATCAGTTCGCGTAACAATGTGCAGATGTGTTCAAAAGACCAGCGTCGAGAGCGCCCGGCAGGCAAGGATTTCAGACCTTCGACACCCGATAATGTAAACCAGTTAATCCAGCGGCCTACGGATGAACGGGCACAACAGAGAGTTCTTGCGACGTCGCTGACGCGTTCTCCACGGTGCAACATCAACATAGCCATAAGCCTGCGGGCATGATTTTTATCTGGTGTTTTATGGATGATTTTCTGCATCTGGCGTCGTTCATTTCGGGGGATGGGTGCTATGATCGGCATAACTCAGTCCGGTTGGTGATTTTGGTTGGTTTGGCGATTGATCAGATCGCACAACCCGGGCTGAGTTCCCTTTAAGTGATCTACTATTAGGCGCAGCTATTTAGGTGAAGTAGTTTATACAAACCTTGATCCATACGCCTGAGTATTATGACGAGCTTATTCGGAAGGGAAAACACGATGGTTAATTATTTTTTAATTAGCTGCATCAGATATCGCAGACATGATGTTAATTTGGTGTATACGGTGGGGTTTGCCTGGGTACGATATACGGCGCTTCGACAATCTGGAGGTGGCATTCGATGAGAGTGGCTGAAGTTATAGGGTTCGAACATGTTCGAACCCTATAAAACAAGCACAGAGTAACACACCGCAACACTCTGTTATTTAGTCAGCTTCCACGCATCCCGTACCTGTTCCGCCGTCACCGGCGCAGCCTGGTTCCCCCAGCTCCCACGCAGATAGCTCATCAGATCGGCAGCCTTCTGATCGTTGAGCACCCAGCCATAGCCCGGCATAACGATAGATGGTGCATGTTGGGTGACGGGCGTATGCGCTCCTTCCAGCACCACGCGCAAGGCGGTCAGTGGATTATCCGCCGTCACCGACAGATTGCCCGCCAGAGCAGGTATGACATTGTCGCTCCCCTCCCCCTTATTGCCATGGCAAGTTGAACAGTACATCGCATAGATCTGCCCGCCAGAAGCCATGCTCGCGCTTGATGCCGCCATGGTTGCTACAGGTTTCGGTGCCTCTATCTCCAGGCTGTGTACATACTGCGCGATAGCCTTTAAATCGTCATCGCTGAGGTATTGCGTGCTGTGCGCCACCACGTCGCTCATCGGCCCGGCCACAGCCGCATGTTGGCTGCGGCCGCTTTTCAGCAGCGCAACCACATCATCCGGCTTCAACCCACGCAGGCTCGGTGCATACCAACCATCCAACTCTGCGCCGCTCAGGAACTCAGGGGATTGGTTATCCAGCCCTTTTTCCTGCATCGCCCAGCCGCGCGGAGTATGGCAACTGCCACAGTGGCCCAGCCCCTGTACCAGATAAGCACCGCGATTCCACTGTGCGCTTTGCTTACTCTCTGGCTGATAGGTTTGGTCTTCATGGAACAGCGTATTCCATACCGCTAACGGCCAACGCATGGACATTGGCCAGCTGATATCGCTTTCCCGGTTGGCAGTGTCTTGCGCCGGGACTTCGTGCATCAGGTAGTCATACAGAGCACGCATGTCCTGCTCGCTCATTTTGGCGTAGGAGGTATAAGGCATGGCGGGATACAGACGATGCCCATCTTTGGCCACGCCCTGCCGCATGGCACGGTCGAACTCTGCAAAGCTGTAGCTGCCAATACCTTGCTGTTTATCCGGCGTAATATTGGTGGCATAGATATCCCCTACCGGCGTTGGGAACTTCATCCCGCCCGCCAGTTCCTTACCACCCGGAGCGGTATGGCAAGCCGTACAGTCCCCTGCCTTGGCCACGTATTCCCCGGCGGACATGGCGTGAGCCGAGCCACCAGCCAGCAACAGCATCAGGTACCACGGACGTAATGTCATACCCCCTCCTTGGCAGCAACCTTACCGTAGGCCAGTTCATTCACGGCTCGCCAAGCCTGATCGATCGCCGAGTTGGCATACGGGCTCCAGTCGGAATCGGAATTGGCAATAACGATCTTGCCGATCGGTTGCCGCGCGGTTTCGATGATCTTTTGGGACTCATCTTCATCATCGAACATACCGTTGAGGAAATAGGAGTAACCGTGCGACCAGCGGTTGACGGTGATCGCCTGAATATCCCGCTGATGATCAAATCCGGCATCACCTAACATGCCCTGCAGTTGCTCACGGATCATCTTCTCATGTACCTCAAACGGGGTTCCTAGCAACAGCGCTCGCCCTTTGCGCGACTGTTCACGCGGGCTAAGGCCGCTACCGGGCAATGTCGGCACATACACCATATGCAGCCCTATAGGCTGGTTTGGATCGCGTGGGTGCTGATATCCCCCCATGCTTACCGGGTAGTCCAATTTCACCCGGCTATAAGGCGCGGTCGGGGCATAGACTTCGTGCACTCCCAGTTTGATAAACGGCTGCCAGTTGCGGATCACCACCTTACTGTACACCAATGGCGATTTGACGTTCTGCTTCAGCGCCTCTTGCTGCTCGTGAGGCATTTCCGGGATCAGATAAGGGATCATCATATTGTAACCGGCCATCACCACTTGCCCGGCCCGTACTTTGACCATCTTCTCGCCGTTGATATAGGTCACCTCGGCCTTATCACCCACGTTGGCCACGTGCAGCCCGGTGCTGTTCAAGCGTAGTTTCACCGGCGACTCGGGGCGATCCAGCTGGCTGTAATCAAACTGCGCCAGGATGACGTCGTTCATATCTTTGCCACCTGGAGCCACCGCCGGGATCAAATGACGCACCATCAGGCGAGCCAGCGTGGCATTGCCATCCGGGAAGTGGAACACATAGGGATCGTCGAGATCGGCCTGCGATTCCTCATCCAGCGGCGGCAGGTTCATGCCGTTCAGGCCTGGCAGATCACAGATGCGGGCATCGCTGCAAGAGGTCGCATCAATGCCGACGGCCTGGAAATCGTTGGTGGTTTGCTGGAAATAGCGGATCGCCATTTCGCTCAGCCCCACTTTCTCGCGCAGGAACTGGCTATAGCTGTGCTTGTCCAACCAGGCCACCTTCTCTTCCTGGCTCAGGCCCGGCAGGTAATCTTTTTCGACGGTGTGCAGCGCAATCAAGGCTTGGCGATCGGCCTGCGGCAACGGGAAGTCGTTGATAAAATCTGCATAAGAGCGACCATTGAGGCGATCACGCGGAATATCATCCGCCACCACTCGGCCCGGATCGCCACTGACCACCTTATCAACGCCAAAGTTCTGGCGATCGAAGTAGACGCCACGGCTGAGATTGAGGTCCGGATAGAAAGTGGTGTCGAAGGCCTTTTCCATACCGTCCAGGCTAACGCCCAGATTTTTCAGCAACCCCATGGCGACCGGGCTGAAGTTGGAACGCGGCGACTGTAACGATTCGCTGCCCCCGTAACCGAGGAGGGTGCCGTTCTCGCTGCTGAATTCGTTACGCTTGGCGTGGCCGCCAAAGTCATCATGGTTATCAATCAGCAAAATACGTTGCTGTTTGCCCTTCATTTGCTGCCAGAAACAGGCCGCCGCCAGGCCGCTGATGCCAGCGCCGACGATCACCAGATCGAATTCTTCCTCGATCGGCAGGTTGCCAAAATCAAAGGTTTTGCCATCACGCCCCAGTTGATGGGCATGTTCGAATGAGCCTGGATGATTGCCGCGCAGGCCAGTTAACGCTGGTGGGTAATACAGGGTTTGATGGGCGGCTTGCGGCGATGCGCGCAGGATCTGCATCGGCGTTAGCCCGGCGGCGATGGTGATCGCCACCCCATTAAGAAAATCGCGACGGGTGATAGCCATAAAAGCGTCCTTTTATTCTTTATTATTATCAGGCCAGCCGAAGCCAGCCTGAGAGCCGCGTTATTGTGCGTATAAATCCTGCCAGATCAAGTAGATTAGTGTTTGAACATCACGTGGCGAATAGTGGTGTAATCCTCCAGCCCGTACATCGACATGTCTTTGCCATAGCCCGACAGCTTCTGCCCGCCGTGCGGCATTTCGCTCACCAGCATAAAGTGGGTGTTCACCCAGGTGCAGCCATACTGCAAACGCGCGCTCAGGCGGTGGGCACGGCCTACGTCACGCGTCCACAAAGAGGAAGCCAAGCCGTAATTGGAGGCGTTGGCCCAAGCCAGTACCTGCGCCTCGTCGTCGAATTCCGTCACCGTCACTACTGGGCCAAACACTTCACGCTGGACAATCTCATCTTCCTGGCGCGCGCCTGCCAACAGCGTTGGTTGGAAATAGAAGCCAGGGCCAGCGACTTTTTCACCCCCGGTGACCACCTGGATATGAGGCAGTGCTTTGGCCCGCTCAACAAAGCCAATCACCCGCTCCAGATGCTGGGAAGTGATCAACGGTCCTAATTCGGTACTGCTGTCTTCCGGTGGCCCGATCTTCAAGCTGGCCACCGCTTCACCCAGCGCTTTCACCAGCTGTGGGTAAATGCCTTTTTGCGCATAGATCCGGCAGGCAGCGGTGCAATCCTGCCCGGCATTGTAAAAACCGAAGGTGCGGATGCCGTCAACAACCTGCTGAATGTCGGCATCATCGAAGACGATTACCGGCGCTTTGCCGCCCAGCTCCATATGGGTGCGTTTAATCCCTGGAGCGGTATGGGCAATGATATGCTCACCGGTAGCAATAGAGCCGGTAAGAGAGACCATGCGCACCTTGTCGTGGCCGGTCAGCACATCGCCCACGCTGGCACCACGGCCAAACAGCACGTTGAGCACGCCCGGCGGGAACACGCCAGCGGCCAGTTCGGCCAGCTTGAAAGTGGTTAACGGCGTCTGTTCAGAAGGTTTGATCACCACGCAGTTCCCTGCCGCCAACGCGGGTGCCAACTTCCAGGCGGCCATCATCAGTGGGTAATTCCAGGGAGCAATCGAAGCCACCACGCCCAACGGATCGCGGCGGATCATCGAAGTGTGCCCCGCCAAATATTCACCGGCCGCCATGCCACTCAGGCAACGGCTGGCACCAGCGAAGAAGCGGAACACATCGGCCACCGCAGGCAGTTCGTCATTCAGCGCGCAGTGATAAGGCTTGCCGCAGTTGAGGGACTCCAGTTTGGCGAAGGTTTCCGCATGCTGGTCAATCACGTCCGCCAGCGCCAGTAAGTGTTCGGCACGCTCTTTCGGGGTGGTTTGCCCCCACTGTTCAAACGCCGCATCGGCGGCCTGCACGGCCTCTTCAACCTGCTGTGCGCTGGCCTCGGCCACTTGAACAATCACTTCTCCCGTTGCCGGGTTGTAGACCGGCAACTTTTCGCCCTGGCCGGTAACCAGTTGACCATTAATCAGCAGTTGGCTTTGCATAGGGTTATCCTTTGAAATATTGGCATAAGCTATTTAGGAATTGAGGTGCTATTTACCGCTGCCTGCGACGCTTTCTCCGCCTTTGGTCAGGTAGTACGCGCCCAGGATCGGGAACATCGTCAATACCATCACCGACAACGCGACCACGTTGGTGATCGGCACATCACGTGGGCGGCCCAACTGGTTCAGCAGCCACAGCGGCAGCGTACGTTCGTGCCCGGCGGTGAAGGTGGTCACAATGATTTCGTCGAATGACAGGGCAAACGCCAGCATTCCTCCCGCCAGCAGTGCCGAGCCCAGATTCGGCAAGATCACGTAACGGAAGGTCTGCCAGCCATCGGCCCCCAAATCCATCGAGGCTTCGATCAGGCTGTGTGAGGTACGGCGGAAGCGGGCGATCACGTTGTTGAACACGATCACCACGCAGAAGGTGGCATGGCCGATGACGATCGTCATGATCCCCGGTTCGATGTTCAGCGCCTTGAAGGCCGCCAGCAATGCCAGACCGGTGACGATCCCCGGCAAGGCAATAGGTAACAGCAGCAGCAGAGAAATGCTGTCCTTGCCGAAGAAATCCCGGCGATACAGCGCCGCTGCGGCCAGCGTGCCGAGCACCAGCGCAATCGCCGTGGCCAGGCAGGCGATCTGTACCGAAAGCAGTACCGCATCAATAATGTCCTGCCGCCCCGCCGCCACGCTGAACCAATGCAGGGTGAAGCCCCGCGGCGGGAAGCTGAATGCCGCGTCTTCGGTATTGAAGGCGTACATGGCAATAATCACTATCGGGAAGTGCAGGAAGATCAGGCCACCCCAGGCGGCCAGTTTCAGCCCTAACGGCGCGCGTTCAGAGTGCATCGAAGGCCCCCAGGCGTTTCACAATCGAGAGATAAATGGCGATCAGGACGATCGGCACCAGCGTAAAGGCGGCCGCCATCGGCATATTGCCGATCGCCCCCTGTTGGGCATACACCATGCTGCCAATAAAGTAACCCGGCGGCCCCACCAGCTGTGGCACGATAAAGTCACCCAGCGTCAGCGAAAAAGTGAAGATGGAACCGGCTGCGATACCCGGTACCGCCAGCGGCAGGATCACATAGCGGAACGTTTGGGACGGGCGCGCGCCCAGATCCGCAGAAGCGTGCAGTAACGAAGGCGGCAAGCGCTCTAACGCCGCCTGGATCGGTAAGATCATGAACGGCAGCCAAATATAGACAAACACCAGGAAGCGCCCAAGACCGGAGGTCGATAGCGTATTACCCCCTACGCCGGGAATGCTCAGAATGCTCGCCAATACCGGCTCCAGCCCCATATGTTGCAGGAACCACTGCGCCACGCCGTCTTTCGCCAGCAATAGCGTCCAGGCATAGGCTTTAACGATGTAGCTGGCCCACATCGGCATCATCACGGCGATATAAAAGAACGCTTTTACCTTGCCGCTGGTGTATCGGGCCATGTAATAGGCGATGGGGAATGCCAATACCGCACTGGCCAGCGAAACGACCACCGCCATGGTCAGCGTACGCACGATGATGTCGTAGTTGGCCGGGTTGAACAGCGCGCTCAGGTTGGCGAAGGTCAGATCCGGCGTCACCGTCATGGTGAAGTCGTCGAAGGTGTAAAAGCCCTGCCACAGCAGGGTCAGCAGCGAGCCCAGATACACCGCCCAAAACCACAGCAGCGGTGGCACCAGCAACAGCAGCAGATACAGCGTTGGCTTGCGGTACAGGTAAGTGGAAATCGCGCGAATTTTACCGCCGGGCGCTGCCGGCTGCTCGATGCTCATGTCCATCTCACCTCTCCTCCAGCAGCGGCACCATTGCCTCTCTGGCCCAACAGGCGGTGACCGGCTGACCGATCAGGCGCTGCTGTGCCACGGCCTGCCACTGCGGGTTAGCCTGGCTGACCAGCAGTTTCTCACCGCTGCTCAGGGCGATTTCATAGCGTGTCGCCGCCCCTTGGTAATGGATATCCTGCAAGGTACCCTGAACCTGAACTTCCCCCTGCGTTGCGCCGCTTTGATCCAGCAGGCGGATATGCTCCGGGCGGATCGAAAAGGTGGCCGATTGCCCCAGCAAACGCTCCGCCAATTCGCTGCGTACCACGTTGGACGTGCCGACAAACTCGGCGACAAACGGCGTTCTTGGCCGCATATACAGTTCGCGTGGCGCGTCTACCTGCTCAATGCGGCCATTGTTGAACACCGCCACCCGATCGGACATCGACAGGGCTTCGCTTTGATCGTGCGTAACGAAGATAAAGGTGATGCCCAGTTGGCGTTGCAGCTTCTTCAACTCCCCCTGCATCTGCTCGCGCAGTTTTAGATCCAACGCCCCAAGCGGTTCGTCCAGCAGCAGCACGCGTGGGCGATTGACCAATGCACGAGCCAGAGCCACGCGCTGACGTTGGCCACCGGAAAGGTGCGCCGGTTTACGTTCGGCAGCAAACCCCAATGCCACGCTTTCCAATGCCTGATTCGCCCGCGCCAGCCGTTCACGCTTGGCAACGCCTTTCACCATCAGGCCGTAGGCCACGTTCTCCAGCACCGACATGTGTGGGAACAGCGCATAGTCCTGGAACACGGTGTTCACATCGCGCTGGTAAGGCGGCAGATTGCTCGCCTCTTGCCCATGAATACGGATGGAGCCGGAGCTAAGTTGTTCAAAGCCAGCGATCAGCCGCAGGCAGGTAGTTTTACCCGAGCCTGAAGGCCCAAGCATGGAGAAAAACTCGCCGTCCTGTATTTCAACAGAAACCCGATCTACGGCACGAACATCGCCGAAAATGCGCGAGACATCGATAAATTGCACAGCAATGGTCATGATGTACGCTCCAAAATGTTGCCCCTCACCCCAACCCTCTCCCAAAGGGAGAGGGAGCTGTTAGTCCCTGCTCTTTTGGAAGTAAAACGGTCATCTCAGCAAACTCGATCGGTCCCCACAGGGGCGCCGTCTGGCGCTCGCGGGTGAGAGCAATGATGGTTATTACCGCCCATAATGGCGATGTAATCCAGTTGTTCACCCCAACACTCTCAAAGGGAGAGGGAGCCGTCTGGCGCTCGCAGGTGAGAGCTATAAGGGTTATCTACCGCCCATGATGGCGATGTAGTCCTGGGTCCAGCGGCTATAAGGGACGAACTTGCCGCCCTCGGCCTGTGGCGTTTTCCAGAAGGCAATTTTGTCGAACTGGTTGAAACCGTTGGTTTCACACCCTTTATCACCGAGCAAGGTGCTGGCTTTGCAACCGGCAGGAACTGCCGGTAACGAGCCAAACCAGGCCGCAACGTCACCCTGTACCTTCGGTTCCAGCGACCAGTTCATCCACTGGTAGGCGCAGCTTGGATGCTTGGCCTCGGCGTGCAACATGGTGGTATCCGCCCAGCCGGTAACCCCTTCTTTCGGGAATACGGTAGCGATAGGCTGGCCTTCGCCTTTCAGGGCGTTGGCCTGGTATGGCCAGGCGCTGGAAGCCACCACGCCTTCGTTTTTGAAATCGCTCATCTGTACCGAGGTGTCATGCCAGTAACGGTGGATCAGCGCGTGCTGGCTGCGCAGCAGTTTCAGTGCCGCCTGATACTGCTCTTCGTTCAGTTGGTAAGGGTCGGTGATGCCAAGCTGGGGTTGAGTCGCTTTCAGGAACAGAGCCGCATCGGCGATATAGATTGGGCCGTCGTAAGCCTGCACCCGGCCCTGATTGGTCTTGCCGTCCGGCAGATTTTGCTGCTGGAACACCACAGCCCAGCTGTCTGGCGGCGTCGGGAAGGTTTTGGTGTTATACATCAGCAGGTTTGGCCCCCACTGATATGGCGTACCGTAGGTTTTGCCCGCCACGTTGTACCAAGGGCCGTTTATCAGGCGTGGGTCGATATTCTGCCAGTTAGGGATCAGCGCGGTATTGATTGGCTGCACGCGTTTGCCGTAGATCAGGCGCAGCGAGGCATCGCCAGAAGCGGTCACCAGATCGTAACCGCCTTTTGCCATCAAGCTGACCATTTCATCCGAGGTCGCGGCGGTTTTCACATTCACCGCGCAGCCGGTCTGTTTCTCAAACTGGGTCACCCAGTCGTAATTCTTGTCGGACTGACCACGTTCGATGTAGCCGGGCCAGGCGATGATGTCCAACCGCCCTTCCCCCTTGCCCAACTGCTGTGGAGTATCGGCGGCCTGAGCCATACCGCAAAGGATCGTCATACAGAGCGCGGTGACTGTGGTGATTGCGTGTGTTTTTCCCATCGTAATTACCCCTGTGTTGCATGTTGGTATGCGGCAAGGAACGGTTGCCGCCGATTTTTTATCGGCCGTGTGGCTAGAAGGAAGCCTTGAACTTCGCCATCACGTGCCGGACAACGCTGTAATCCTGTAATGAATCGCTGGAGAGATCTTTGCCGTAGCCCGAGCGCTTTAAGCCGCCGTGAGGCATTTCGCTCGCCAGCGTAAAGTGGGTGTTGATCCAGGTGCTGCCATATTGCAGATGCGCCGCGATATGCAGCGCGCGGTCGATATTCTGTGTCCACACCGAGGAGGCCAGACCGTATTCGGAATCGTTGGCCCAGGTCACCGCCTGCTCCAGGGTGTCGAAACGCGTCACGCTGACCACCGGGCCAAACACTTCGCGCTGGACGATTTCATCGGTTTGCAGGCAGCCAGCCAATAACGTGGGCTGATAGTAAAAGCCGGGGCCAGAGTGTGCCGCCGCACCAGTAATCAATTCGATATGTGGCTGGCTGAGAGCCCGTTCGACAAAGCTGGCGACCCGGTCACGCTGGCGGCTGCTGATCAGCGGGCCGATTTCATTATCTTCATCACGCTTGCGGGCAAAACGCAGGCTGGCGACCGCTTCCCCCAAGGCTTCCACCAGCTTCGGATAGATGCCTGCCTGGGCGTAAATGCGGCAGGCAGCGGTGCAATCCTGCCCGGCATTGTAGTAACCGAAGGTACGGATACTGCTGACGACCTCATCCAGATCGGCATCGTCACAGACGATCACCGGGGCTTTACCGCCCAGTTCCAGGTGGGTGCGCTTGACGCTTTTGACCGCCGCCTGCAAGATTTTTTGCCCGGTAACGATATCGCCGGTAACCGACACTAAACGAACCTGCGGATGACCAACCAGATGGCTGCCCACCCCTTCGCCACCACCGTAGACAATGTTCAACACGCCTGGCGGCAGGATTTCCTGCAACGCAGGCACCAAGGCCAGAATGGTCAATGGCGTATGTTCGGAGGGCTTGAATACTACGGTGTTGCCGGCTGCAAGCGCCGGAGCAATCTTCCAGGCCGCCATCATCAGCGGATAATTCCATGGTGCGATGGAGGCCACCACGCCGACCGGGTCACGCCGGATCATGGAGGTATGGCCCTCAACATATTCACCTGCCAACTGGCCTTGCTGGGTGCGCACGGCCCCGGCGAAGAAGCGGAATACGTCAATGGCTGCGGGCAGATCGTCGTTCAGTGCCTGATGGAAAGGTTTACCGCAGTTCAGCGCTTCAAGGCGCGCCAGATGTTCTGCCTGCCGTTCGATGGCATCGGCAATACGCAGCAGGATTGTTGCTCGGAAAGCGGGAGTGGTGCGTGACCAGTGGGGAAATGCCTGCTGCGCGGCGGCAACTGCGCGCCCCACCTGGGTTGGCGTTGCCTCGGCAATAGAAACCAGGGTTTCACCGTTGGCAGGATTAACAATGGTCTCCTGATGGCCTTCACCCTCGAGCGACTCGCCGTTAATGAATTGCCGACAGGATAAACCGGAAACCAACTGTAGCTCTGCCATTGCGCTGCCTCATGTGACAAAAACGTTAACTAAATGTGATAAGTTAGTTTTAATCAGACTAAGCGAGCGCACTGCGGACAACAAATTCTAAATACTGAAGGCAGCGTTCGATTAAATCGAATGCTTGAGGCCGGTCATGTTCGTTTTGCTGTTCTCCCGCGCAATCGTGAGGAATGGGGTTACCAATTCAGGCCGCGCACTGCCACGCCGCCAGGCCAGGCCGATATCCAGCGGTTCCAGCAAATCCACCAGCTTGCGCGCCTCAATCATGTTGCCCTCCAACGACCAGGCGCGGTAAGCCATATCTGGCAGGATGGCAATGCCCATGCCCGCCGCCACCAGGCTACGCACCGCTTCGGTGGAGGCAGTTTTCATGGCGATCTCCGGCTTCAGGCCCGCGCGTCCCCAGATGCGCCGGGCATGAACGTCCATTTCATCGACGTTGAGCTGGATCAGCGGCTGTTTGGCCACGTCTGCCAAACCGATGCTTTCGTGCTCCAGCAGCGGGTGCAGCGGCGGTAGCCACAGGCGATACGGCGAGTGCATCAGCACTTCGGTCTGTAAGGCGTCGCGATCTTCAATGTTCGACAGGATCAGCACCCCAATATCGATTTCACCGCTCACCAGCAAATGCTCGATATAGGGCCTTTCGTCCTCAATCACCTGGATAGTCACGTTGGGATAGGCAGACTTGAAGCGCTTGAGCAGTTCCACCAGAAAATATCCCGCCACCAGACTGGTGACGCCGATGGTCAGTTTGCCGCTCAGGCTTTCAGTGCCCAGTTGCAGGCTGCGCTTGGCATTATCCACCGTTGCCAGGATCAGGTACGACTGGCGCAAGAACTGGTGCCCCTGGTGGGTCAGGTTCATTCCCTTGGCGTGGCGCTCGAACAGCCGGACGCCAATGTCGGTTTCCAACTGCTGGATCGCCAGCGTGAGCGAAGACTGTGACACAAACACCGCCTGCGCCGCCGCCGAGATCGACCCGGTTTCGGCCACGGCAATAAAATGGCGGATTTGGCGTAACGTCATCATGGTAGCAACCTCAAACAAAACAGTTGGTTTGAGTGTAGATGCTCACCGCTAAGCCATCAGGAAATGTGTGAAAAACGCGATGTCGTTCGCTTTTTTAGAACGCAAAGAGGGAGGGAGTGCACAAAAACAACCAAGGCGCAGCTAAGCCGCGCCTTGGTTGTGAGCCTGTTAGGGCTTTGATTAAATCGCTTCTTCGTCCTGCTCGCCAGTACGGATACGCACTACACGGGCCACGTCGAAGACAAAGATTTTACCGTCGCCAATTTTACCGGTCTGCGCTGTCTGCATGATGGTTTCCACACAGGTATCCACGATATCGTCAGCTACCACGATCTCGATTTTAACCTTTGGCAGGAAGTCGACCATATACTCGGCACCACGGTACAGCTCGGTATGGCCCTTCTGGCGACCAAAGCCTTTCACTTCGGTCACCGTCATGCCGGTGATGCCTACTTCGGCCAGTGCTTCACGCACGTCATCCAGTTTGAAGGGCTTGATAATCGCGTCAATTTTTTTCATTTTTATTCCTTAATTACCAATTTTTACGGCCAAAGCCTGAGGTGATCGGATAGCGGCGGTCTTTGCCAAAGTTACGGGCGGTAATGCGCGGCCCAACGGCGGCCTGACGGCGTTTGTACTCGTTGATGTCCACCAGGCGGATCACCTTGCGCACCACGGCTTCTTCAAAGCCCTCAGCAACCAGATCGGCGACCGATTTATCGCGCTCGACATAACCTTCCAGAATAGCATCCAGAATGTCATACGGTGGCAGGCTATCCTGATCGAGCTGATCCGGCGCCAGCTCGGCAGACGGTGGACGATCGATCACCCGTTGAGGGATCACGTAGGAGACGGTATTACGGTATTCGGAAAGCTTGAACACCAGGGTTTTCGGCACATCTTTCAATACGTCGAAGCCACCAGCCATATCACCATACAGCGTGCAATAACCGACGGCCACCTCGCTTTTGTTACCCGTGGTTAACACGATGCTGCCGCGTTTGTTAGACAGCGCCATCAGCACCACGCCACGGCAGCGGGCCTGCAGGTTTTCTTCGGTGGTATCCCGTGCGGTATCGGCAAACATCGGGGCGAGCTGGCCCATAAAGGCGTCGAACATGGGTTCAATCGAGACGATGTCAAATTCGATGCCAAGGATTTCGGCCTCTTCCTTGGCATCGGCGATGCTGATATCTGCTGTGTAGCGGAACGGCATCATCAGGGCCTGAACCTTGTCTTTGCCTAACGCATCCACGGCGATCGCCAGGGTCAGCGCCGAGTCGATCCCGCCGGACAAGCCCAGCACCGCACCTTTGAAACCGTTCTTGGTCACATAGTCGCGTACGGCCAGCACCAGCGCCTCATACACCTGCGCCAGCTGTGGCAACTCTGCCGCCGGAGCCGTCATCGGCACCACTTCCAGGCCTTTGAACTCAAGCAGAGTCACCTGTTCGGCGAAAGCCGCCAGGCGATGAGTCATATTGCCAGCGGCATCAAAGACTTTTGAACAGCCGTCAAAAATCAGTTCGTCCTGCCCGCCGATCTGATTCAGATAGACCAACGGCAACCCTGTACGCTGGCAGTGGCCGGACATCAGGGTTTTGCGGATATACGGCTTTTCGCGGTTATACGGGGAAGCGTTGATCGACAGCAGGATCTCTGCCCCCGCCGCTTTCGCCGCATCGACCGGTTCCGGGAACCACAGATCTTCGCAGATCAGCAGCCCCAGGCGGTAACCTTTCAGCTCCACCACGCAGTTTTTATCACCCGCATGGAAGTAGCGCTTCTCATCGAATACGCCGTAGTTAGGCAACTGTTGCTTGAAGTAACGAGCCTGCAAAGCCCCCTCAGAGAACAGGGACAGCGCGTTATACAGCTTGCCGTCTTCACGCCACGGGTGGCCGACCAGGATCGCCACCTCGGCGGAGGCCTGCTGCAAGCGGCTTAGCTGGGTATCGCAACGCTGGTAGAAATCATCACGGTACAGCAGGTCTTCCGGCGGATAGCCGGACAGCGCCAGTTCGCTGAACATGACCAGATCGGCTCCCGCCTTCTGCTGCTCCTGCACGGTTTGCAACATGCGCTCGCTGTTGCCTTCAATATCGCCCACCAGCAAATTCAGCTGGGCCAACGCAATGGAAAGTGATCTGCTCATATCTCTATGGTCTGCCATGCCACAACAAAGAAACCGGAGTGTAAATCATTCCGGCTACTTTGTTGAGAACCTGCGCATGCAGGTTCAGAAAAGAAAACATCATTCTTTGAAATCGTTGGCATCCAGTTCATGGCGCGACAACAATTTATAGAACTCAGTACGGTTACGGCCCGCCATGCGCGCGGCCTGGGTAACGTTACCCTTGGTGATCTGCAACAGTTTACGTAGATAGTGTAATTCAAACTGGTTGCGCGCCTCGACAAAGGTTGGCAACGCCGTGTTTTCCCCTTCCAGCGCCTGCTCAACCAGCGCTTCACTGATCACCGGTGCCGTAGTCAATGCCACGCACTGCTCGATCACGTTCACCAACTGGCGCACGTTGCCGGGCCAACTGGCGGTCATCAGGCGTTTCATGGCATCGGAGGAGAAACTGCGTACAAAAGGTTTGTGGCGCAGCGCCGAAGCACGTAGCAGATGGTTGGCCAGCAGCGGGATATCTTCGGCCCGCTCGTTGAGCGCTGGTATTTTCAGGTTAACCACGTTCAGACGGTAATAGAGATCTTCACGGAACTCGTTTTTTACCATCGCTTTAGGCAGATCGCGGTGGGTGGCGGAAATGATGCGTACGTCAATATCCAGATCGCGGTTGCTGCCCAGTGGGCGCACCTTGCGTTCCTGCAACACGCGTAGCAATTTTACCTGCAGCGAGAGCGGCATATCGCCAATCTCATCCAGGAACAGCGTGCCCCCTTCTGCCGCCTGGAACAAACCTTCACGGCTGCTGACGGCACCGGTGAACGCCCCTTTGGCATGGCCAAACAGCTCTGACTCCAGCAACTGCTCCGGCAACGCGCCGCAGTTGATGGCGATAAAGGCTTTCTTGGCCCGTGGGCTGGCCGCATGAATAGCCTGTGCCAGCACCTCTTTGCCGGTGCCGCTTTGGCCATTGATCAGCACGCTGACGTCCGACTGGGCGACCATCTTGGCCTGTTCAAGCAGCCGCAGCATAATCGGGCTACGGGTGACAAAATCCTCACGCCAGCTGTCATCGCCGGCAGGGATCGACGACAGCGATAGCGCTTCATCGATCGCCTTATACAACGCATCGCGATCGACCGGCTTGGTCAGGAAGCTGAACACCCCCTGCTGGGTCGCCGCCACCGCGTCCGGGATAGAACCGTGGGCGGTCAGGATGATCACCGGCATTCCCGGCTGGTATTTCTGGATCTCGGCAAACAGCGCCATGCCGTCCATTTCATCCATCCGCAGATCGCTGATCACCAGGTCGATCTTTTCGCGGGCCAGCAGGCGCAAAGCCTCTTGGCCGCTTTCCGCCGTGGTAACGTGAAAACCTTCGCTGGTCAGGCGCATTCCCAACAGCTTAAGCAGGCTGGGATCGTCGTCAACCAACAACAGATTGGCCGGTTTGCGAGCTGTCATTGCGCTGGGGACTCCTTGTTAGCCGCGGGCGGCGTGTAGGTCTCTTCCGGCTCTACCGGCAAGGCGGTACCGGTTTCAGTCACCGGGGCTGGCTCTGCGGGCTCGGCCACTTTGGCGGGCGCTGCGGGCTTGCCTGCGGGCTCGGCTTTAGGCTGCGCCACGCTGCTTTCCGGGATTTCCCCCTGCATTTGCTTGCGTGACGAGAGCTGGCGCTCGATATCGGTCAGGTTCTCCAGTTTGCGGGAGGTCTCCTGCAACTGGCTCTGCAGATGGATCTGGTTCTGGCGCAGCGAATCGATCTGGCTGTCTGAACTTTCCTGCAGGTGCTGGTAACGCGCCCGCTCGTCAAACAGGCTCACTTGCAACGCCTGCTGCTGACGCCACAGTTGCAGCAATGGACGCAGCGAGTTAGGGAACTCGAGACGATAGCTGTTCAGACGATCGATGATCTGACGGCGCTCACTCGAGCTCGGCTCAGCGCTGCCCAGCAAAATGCTTTGCTTGAACACGTCCTGCCAATTGTTGCCCGGCAGGGTTTTCGCTAACGCTCTGGCCTGCGTGGAGCCGATACGATCGGCGCAGTCCATCGCCCGCAGCCAAAAGAGTGAGTTTTCCAAGGCTTCTTTTTCGTCAAGCTGCCATAGCGTATCGCAAGGCGCAATGCGGTAATCCACCACCTTGGTATCCGGGATCGCTTCCTGTTGCTGCTGGGCCGGGCCGCTACTGACGGCACGATCGACACAGCCGATCAGCAGAAACGGGGCAAAAAGGATCGTGCCCAAAAAAGAAAGCGAATGTTTGCCGAGCGGTGCGCGTAGAGAAACACGCGGTGAACCTTCGGTCTGCGATTGATAAGCGCGATTAGACCCTGTGTACATTATTTATTCATTCTCGGCGGTTAATGGCAATTCAATACGGAAGCAGACGTCGGCATCGGCGAGATCCACCAATGTCAATTCGCCACGCATACGGCGAATACAGTCCTGTGCAATGCTCAGCCCCAGTCCGCTTCCTTTAACGGCCCCTTTTCTCTGGTGACTCCCCTGGAAAAAAGGCTCAAAAATCATGGTTCGTTCCGCTTGCGGGATCGCGCTGCCGGTATTGGCAACGTCAATCTGTACCCGCTGGCCGACCTGGCGGCTGCGGATCCAAATGTTACCGGATTCCTTGCCGTAGTGCACCGCATTGGAGTAGAGATTATCCAGTACGCGCATTAATAGCGTAGGCTCTGCCCAGCAGATTTCCGCCTCAAGTTTGACTTCCGTACGGATCATCTTGGCACGTGCCGGCAAACTGTGGGCGGCGACCACCATATCCACCAGTTCTTCCAGCTCGACGTTTTCATGTTCCGACGGGCCATCTGCCAGTTTGCGGTTGTAATCCAGCAGTTGCTCAATCAGCAATTGCAGATGGCGGCTGCTCTGATCGAGGATCGCCACCACCTCTTTCTGATCGGAGGTGAGCGGGCCTGCCACACCATCAGCCAACAACTCGGTGCCTTCACGCATGCTGGCCAGCGGTGTTTTCAGCTCATGGGAGATATGGCGCAGGAACTCATGGCGCTGCGATTCCAGCCAGGCCAGGCGCTCGCTCAACCAGACAATCCGCTGAGCCAAAGAACGCAGTTCTCGCGGGCCTTTAAAGGATGCCGTCATGCCGATGGGACGCCCTTCCCCCAGGCGGTTAATCATACGCTCAACGGCCTTGACGGGCCCGATAATCATGCGGGTAAACAGCACCACCAACAGCACGCTGACCAGGAACAGCAACAGCGCTTGCCAACCAAAGTATTGGCCACGCTCGGCGATCGCCTGCTGCAGTTGCTGCCCACGGGAAAAGATTACGGTACGGGTGGCCTGGACCATTTCGGCGTTGGAATGTGAAAAAGACTCTAACAGTAGTGAAGCGTCCTTGTCCGGCCCGCTGCTCTGGCACTTGATAGTGGCTAGCTGAGTCAGCAGTTTACGAAGTGTCTGGTAGTAACGTTCGTCCGGCAGGATCGGGGCGTGGGCATCCAGCATTTGTGAATACTGTTTACGCTGGTTCTGGTACAGCCGCTCCAGGGTCGGATCGACCAGTACGCAATACTGACGATAGCTGCGCTCCATTTCCAGCGCCACGCTGGTCATTGCCTCACTGCGCCGGGCATCCACCAACGTCGTACGGTTGATATCCGCCGCCTGCGCGCTGAGATGATCCAGGCTTTGGTAGGCCTGATAAGCCAATACCAGCAGCGGTAACAGCACCAGCAGGAACGCCATTACGACCAATTGACGCAACGAGCGTGGAAATAGACGCCATCTTTTCAAAGAAATCATCTCATTATCTCTAGTCTGCCCAGATGCTAACCGACAATCCGGGGAGAGAAAAGCCCGGCAGCGGATTAATGGCGTTCAGATAAGCAAAAACGCGTTATCCCAAAAGAGGAAACTGATGTGGTTTGAGAACGTATCGAGGGAAATAACTGAGGCAATGCGGTTTGGATATTGACGCTGGGGCATGATGCCCCATCGCAAGGAATATGTGGATGCCCTTACTCCTCGTCCCCAGGTGATGTAGCACTAGGCTGGCATCTGATTGGGACGAATAGCATCCAAAAAGTATCCGGGATTGATGAACATATCATCACAGTTGGATACTAGGCGGTGCCTCACTCCACGTGTCGTCCGATGCTTGATAAAGTCGCTTGCGCGTCTGTTATCGGTTTGGTTGGACGATAGGCACCATTTCTTAGGCATCATTCGGAGGCTTATGAGGCGCTGTTCCATACTAGACGGGGCCAATCATAAAAAGTTGAATGAGCAACTGATAGTTATAATGCACCTTCCGTGCCAACTTTATGAAAATATTTATATCATATTGTTTATTAACGATAATTTATTTTAACATCACTTCCGGCGCTCTACTTGGGTAGTCAAGCTTGAGTATTAATCCGACATACCGTCGCCAAAACACGACAACTAAATCCGATCGATTTAACTCATATAAAAATCAATGAGTTAAATGTCTCTTTTTAGAGACAGGCAATATGGCCTTTGTCTCAAAAAACCGACATACGGGCTAACCGATTAAAAAATAAAGAAATAAAAAAGGCGCCAATGCGGCGCCTCAGTAAACTTCACGCAAACCTCAGGTTAAATTACCCCAGTTGCTTGCGAGCGTTGCGGAACATGCGCATCCAAGGGCTGTCTTCACCCCACTCCTCTGGATGCCAGGAGTTGCTGACGGTGCGGAACACGCGTTCTGGATGCGGCATCATTACGGTGGCGCGGCCATTGCTGCTAGTCACTGCGGTAATCCCATTCGGTGAGCCGTTCGGGTTGGCAGGGTAAGCTTCGGTCACTTGACCATGGTTGTCGACAAAGCGTAACGCAACCAGGCCGTGATGTTCCAACGCCGCCAGATGCGCCGCATCGCGCACTTCTACATGGCCTTCACCATGAGAGACGGCAATCGGCATGCGCGAACCTGTCATACCCTGCATAAACAGCGACGGGCTACTGGCCACTTCCACCAGGCTGAAGCGCGCTTCGAAACGATCCGACAGGTTGCGCACAAAGCGCGGCCAATGTTCAGCCCCCGGGATCAGTTCACGCAGGTTGGACATCATCTGGCAACCGTTACAAACGCCCAGCGCCAAGGTCTGCGGGCGATGGAAGAAATCGGCAAACTCATCGCGTACGCGCTCGTTGAACAGTATCGATTTCGCCCAGCCTTCACCAGCCCCCAACACGTCGCCATAAGAGAAGCCGCCACAGGCCACCAGCGTGTGGAACTCTTGCAAATCGCGGCGGCCTGCCAGCAGATCGCTCATGTGAACATCAACCGCATCGAAACCGGCACGGTGGAACGCTGCAGCCATCTCAACGTGGGAGTTAACCCCTTGCTCACGCAATACCGCAACTTTAGGGCGTGCGCCCTTGGCGATATAAGGTGCCGCGATGTCGTCGTCCGTAGCGAAAGTCAGCTTGACGTTCAGGCCCGGATCGCGCTCGTCCTGCTTGGCCTGGTGCTCCTGATCGGCACATTCCGGGTTATCACGCAGGCGCTGCATCTGCCAGGTGGTTTCAGCCCACCAGGTACGCAGAGTGCTGCGGCTTTCGCTGTACACCGGTTTGCCAGCGCTGGTGATAACGAAACGATCGCCACTCAGCGCCTGGCCAAGGTGATGTACGTTATCCGTCAGACCGTGTTGGGCAAAGACTTGCTGTACGGCTGCCAGTTGCGCAGCAGGCACCTGGATCACCGCCCCCAGCTCCTCGTTGAACAGGGCAGCCAAAGCGTCGGAACCCAGCGCCTGAATATCGACTTCTACGCCGCAATGCCCGGCAAATGCCATCTCGGCCAAGGTGACCAACAGGCCGCCATCAGAACGGTCGTGATAGGCCAACAGCGCACGATCCGCCACCAGTTGCTGCATCGCGTTGAAGAAACCGGCCAATTGCTCCACGTTGCGAACATCGGCTGGCTTGTCGCCCAGTTGGCGATAAACCTGCGCCAACGCCGTTGCCCCCAGGGCATTGTGGCCATTACCCAGGTCAATCAATAACAGTGCGCTATCACCCCTGTCGGTACGCAGTTGCGGCGTCACGGTGTGGCGCACATCTTCCACGCGAGCAAATGCGGTGATCACCAGCGACAGCGGTGACGTCATTTCCCGCTGTTCATTGCCTTCCTGCCAGCGGGTTTTCATCGACATCGAGTCTTTGCCCACCGGAATGGTGATCCCCAGCGCAGGGCAAAGTTCTTCACCCACCGCCTTCACCGCTTCATACAGGCCGGCATCTTCGCCAGGGTGGCCTGCTGCGGCCATCCAGTTGGCAGAAAGTTTCACCCGCTTGAGCGAACCGATTTCCACCGCGGCCAGGTTGGTCAGCGCTTCCCCTACCGCCAGGCGGCCTGAGGCGGCAAAATCCAGCAATGCGACGGGAGCACGCTCACCGATCGACATCGCTTCCCCGTAATAGCTATCCAGGCTGGCCGTGGTTACCGCACAGTCGGCTACCGGGATCTGCCACGGGCCGACCATCTGGTCGCGCGCAACCATGCCGGTGACGGTACGGTCGCCAATGGTGATCAGGAAGGTTTTCTCCGCCACGGCTGGCAAGTGCAGCACCCGCTTGACCGCATCGGCAATGGAGATATCAGCACGCTGCAACGCTTCGCCGCTCGCCTGCTGACGTTTCACGTCGCGGGTCATTTTTGGCGTTTTGCCCAGCAGCACATCCAACGGCATGTCGATCGGCTGATTGTCAAAGTGGCGATCGTTGAGCGTCAGATGGCGTTCTTCCGTCGCTTCACCAATCACCGCAAAAGGTGCGCGCTCACGGCGGCAGATTTTCTCAAAGGTCGCCATCTGCTCAGGCGCTACTGCCATCACATAACGCTCTTGAGATTCGTTACACCACACTTCCAGCGGGCTCATGCCCGGCTCGTCGTTGAGAATGTCACGCAGTTCGAAACGGCCACCGCGGCCACCGTCGCTAACCAGTTCCGGCATCGCGTTCGACAGGCCACCGGCCCCCACATCGTGGATAAACAGGATCGGGTTGCTATCGCCCATCTGCCAGCAGCGATCGATCACCTCTTGGCAGCGGCGTTCCATTTCCGGGTTATCACGCTGTACCGAAGCAAAATCCAGATCGGCATCAGACTGACCAGAGGCCATCGAAGAAGCCGCCCCGCCGCCCAAACCGATGTTCATCGCCGGGCCACCCAGCACCACCAGTTTGGCACCCACGGTGATCTCACCTTTTTGCACATGATCGGCGCGGATGTTGCCCAGGCCGCCAGCCAGCATGATCGGCTTGTGGTAGCCACGCAGCTCAACGCCATTGTGGCTATTGACGCGCTCTTCATAAGTACGGAAGTAACCGACCAGCGCCGGGCGACCAAACTCGTTATTGAATGCCGCACCGCCCAATGGGCCTTCGGTCATGATATCCAGCGCGGTGACGATGCGATCCGGCTTGCCGAAATCCTGTTCCCAAGGCTGTTCGAAACCCGGAATACGCAGGTTGGAAACCGAGAACCCTACCAGGCCAGCTTTCGGCTTCGCGCCACGGCCGGTGGCGCCTTCGTCGCGGATCTCACCGCCAGAACCGGTCGCAGCTCCTGGCCAAGGCGAGATCGCCGTCGGGTGGTTATGGGTTTCCACCTTCATCAGGATGTGTGCTTCTTCCTGATGATAGTCATACAGGCCGCTTTGCGGCGCGGCAAAGAAGCGCCCTACCTGGGAACCTTCCATCACCGCTGCGTTGTCTTTATAGGCAGAAAGCACGTAGTCCGGCGTCTGCTCAAAGGTATTTTTGATCATTTTGAACAGCGACTTCGGTTGCTGTTCGCCGTCGATGACCCAGTCGGCGTTGAAAATCTTGTGGCGGCAATGTTCGGAGTTGGCCTGTGCGAACATGTACAGCTCAATATCCGTTGGGTTGCGCCCCAACTCGGTAAAGGCGGCCAGCAGGTAGTCGATCTCGTCCTGCGCCAGGGCCAGCCCCAGTTTGGTGTTGGCCTGTTCCAGCGCGCTGCGGCCCTGGGCCAGGATATCCACCGTCTGATACGGTGCGGGCTGATGATGAGAGAACAGTGTTTCCGCCTGTTGCAGCTCGCTGAATACCGTTTCCATCATGCGATCGTGCAGCAGGGAGGCAAGCTGTTGCCACTGGGCATCGGTCAAGGTCGGCGCTGTGACATAAAATGCCAGGCCGCGCTCAAGACGAACCACCTGCGTCAGGCCACAGTTATGGGCAATATCGGTGGCTTTGGAAGACCACGGCGAAATGGTGCCCGGGCGCGGCGTCACCAACAGCAGGCGGCCTTGCGGAGCATGTTCAGCGAGAGAAGGGCCGTACTTGAGCAACCGCTGCAGCTTGGCCTGCTCTTCGGCGCTTAGCGGTGCGCTGACATCGGCAAAGTGAACGTACTCGGCATAGATATCAACGATCGGCAGTTGAGCATCCTGGCAGCGGGACAGTAGTTTGGTAATACGAAAAGCCGACAAAGCGGGCGAACCACGCAGTATTTCCATAATCAAAGTTCTCTCGTCTTCGAAGCAACTGGGTTCAGCACTTCATTGGGCGCAACAGGGGGAAAACGCGCGCCATTATAGATAATCCGCGCCGCCGACGAAACCGTTTGCGTAGCTATTATTGATAAAAGCTATTCCCGCTGCCGAATTCTCATAACCTATCAATAAAGTTGCACGCTGGCGTAATGTTGCGCAAAATGCCCCGGCACTGGTGATTTAACCATGAAAAAATCCTGATTCCGGTCAATATAAAGCGTGCATCTATTTGAGATAACTATTTGAAACGCCTAAAAATAAATTACATTCTAATCGGTGTTGTGGCCCTGTTGCTGGCGCTAGCCCTGTGGCCCAATATCGCCTGGCGTGGTGGACAGGGAGGCCAACTCGAGGCGATCAAAGCGCGTGGGGAACTGCGCGTCAGCACGTTAAACTCACCGTTAACCTATTTCACTACCCCACAGGGGCCGAGTGGCCTTGACTATGAGCTGGCCAAAAGCTTTGCCAACTACCTGGGGGTCAAGCTGGTGGTGATCCCACACCAAAACATCAATGACCTGTTTGACGATCTCGATGACGACAATGCCGATATTCTCGCCGCCGGGCTAATCTACAACCGGGATCGCCTCAGCCGCGCCAGTACCGGCCCGGCGTACTATTCCGTTTCCCAGCAGTTGGTTTATCGGTTGGGTACCACGCGGCCAAAATCCTTTGCCGATATCAAAGGCAAGCTGGCGGTGGCCTCCGGTTCGGCGCACGTCAGCACGCTAAAGCAGCTCAAACAAAGCAAATACCCCGATCTCAGTTGGGAAGCGTCGAGCGATATGACGTCAAAAGAGCTGCTGGAACAGGTGGCCGATGGCAAGCTGGATTACACCATCGGCGATTCCGTGACCATTGCCCTGCTGCAGCGTATCCATCCACAGCTGGCCGTCGCTTTTGACATTACCGATGAAGAGCCAGTGACCTGGTATCTGAAGCGCAGCAATGACGATAGCCTGTACGCCGCGCTGCTGGATTTTTATAGCCAAAGGGTAGAAGACGGCACGCTGGCACGGTTGGAGGAGAAGTATCTGGGACACGTGGGCAGTTTTGACTACGTTGATACTAAAACCTTCCTGTCGGCCATCGACTCGGTATTGCCCTCTTTCCGCTCGCTGTTTGAAAAGTATGCCAGCGAAATTGACTGGAAGCTGCTGGCCGCCATCGCCTACCAGGAATCGCACTGGAATCCGCAGGCGACCTCCCCCACCGGTGTCCGTGGGCTGATGATGCTGACCAGAGCCACTGCCGACGGCCTGGGCGTCACCGACAGGCTCGATCCGGAGCAAAGTATTCAAGGCGGGGCGCTCTATCTGCAGCGTCTGATGGCGAAGGTGCCCGACACGGTGCCAGAAGATGAGCGGATCTGGTTCGCACTGGCCGCCTATAACATGGGCTGGGGCCATATGCTGGACGCGCGTAAACTCACCAAAAACCAGCAAGGCAACCCCGACAGTTGGGTCGATGTGAAACAGCGCCTGCCGATGCTGAGCCAGAAGCGCTACTATCCATCACTCACCTATGGCTATGCCCGTGGCCGCGAAGCCTATAACTACGTGGAAAACATCCGCCGTTATCAGGTCAGCCTGGTGGGCTATCTGTTGGAAAAAGAGAAGAAGGCGGTAGAAGCAATGAAACAGGCCGAACTGGCCAAAGGCTATCCTGCCGTGGAAGCCAAGCTGGCGCTCGCCCTGTAGTGATTCAATATGTAGTTATTGTGGGTCTTTTCCGGCCCGTTGCGCCAGCTTCAGCGCTTTTTTCTGCTCGCGACGCATACGGAAAAAGTTGCTGAGGGTGGCGGCGCACTCTTCTGCCAGCACGCCCGAGACGATTTCTACCTGATGATTCATGCCCGGATGGCGCAGAATATCCACCAGCGAACCCACCGCTCCGGTTTTTTCATCGGCCGCGCCGTATACCAAACGACGGATGCGGCTGTGCACCATCGCCCCGGCGCACATCACGCAAGGCTCCAGCGTGACATACAGCGTGGCATTCAGCAGGCGATAATTCTGCAATACCGCTCCCCCCTGCCGCAGCGCCATGATCTCAGCATGAGCGGTGGGATCGTGGCGGCCGATCGGCCGGTTCCAACCTTCGCCAATCACCTGATTGTCCAGCACCAGCAGCGCCCCAACCGGCACCTCACCTTCTTCCTGCGCACGTTGAGCCAGGCTTAACGCCTGACGCATCCAATACTCATCACTATATTCATTCACCACATCAATCCTCGTGCGCATCGCGGCGGGCATTATACACACTAGTCCCTTTTGCCGCAGCCACTCGGCCTTGTTGATGCAAATAAGCTTGAACCGGCCACGTTTGTCGATCGCTCAAAACGCCACCAACAAATCAATAACATCATATTTAATGATGATTAAATTTTATTCATTTCTTAAAATTTCAGATAAACGTTATAAACTGGTGGAAAATCAAGCTGAAGAATTAAGCAAATTTTTTCTAACTAAATTGTGATAGATCATATTCTCTTAAGCATTAGCACGATAATGTTTACCTCACGCAAAAAGCCTTTATAAGGAGTAGTTTATGGCTGCCTCAACATTCTTTATCCCTTCCATCAACATGATTGGTTCCGGCTGTCTGGAAGACGCGGCAAAAACCATGAAAGAGCATGGTCTGCATAACGCACTGATCGTGACCGACAAGGTTTTGAACGGCATTGGCGTCGTCGCTCAGGTGCAAGCCCTGTTAGCGGCACAGAACATTGAAAGCTGCGTCTATGACGGCACGCATCCCAACCCGACCACGGAAAACGTAAAACAGGGCCTGGAACTGTTGCGCGCACATCACTGTGACTGTGTCGTGTCTCTGGGTGGCGGTTCGCCGCATGACTGTGCGAAAGGGATTGCCCTGGTCGCCGCTAACGGCGGGGAAATCAAAGACTATGAAGGGGTTGATCGCTCAGCTAAGCCGCAGTTGCCGGTCGTTGCGATCAACACCACTGCGGGTACCGCTTCGGAGATGACGCGTTTTTGTATCATCACCGACGAAGCGCGCCACATCAAAATGGCGATTGTCGACAAGCACGTGACTCCGATCCTGTCGGTCAACGATCCTCACCTGATGGCTGGCATGCCAAAAGGCCTGACCGCTGCCACCGGTATGGATGCTTTGACCCACGCTATCGAAGCCTACGTCTCCAGCGCCGCCAACCCAATCACCGATGCCTGCGCGCTAAAAGCCGCCACCATGATTGCCGAGTCTTTACGTGATGCAGTCAACGACGGGCAAAACATGCAGGCGCGCGAGAACATGGCCTATGCCCAGTTCCTGGCCGGTATGGCATTTAATAACGCCTCATTGGGTTATGTGCACGCTATGGCGCACCAGTTGGGTGGCTTCTACAACCTGCCACATGGCGTGTGTAACGCCGTGCTGTTGCCGCACGTGCAAGAGTTCAATACTCAGGTTGCCGCAGGGCGTCTGAAAGACATTGCCGCCGCTATGGGCGTAAATGTTGCAGGCCTTAGCGATGAGCAAGGGGCTGCCGCTTGTATCGCCGCCATTCGCCAACTGGCGAAAGACGTGGGAATTCCTGCTGGCTTACGCGATCTGCAGGTCAAAGAAGAAGACTTTGCTACGTTAGCCACTAACGCCCTGAACGATGCCTGCGGATTTACCAATCCAATCCAGGCAAGCCACGAACAGATTGTGGCCATCTTTAAAGCAGCCATGTAACCGCTGCCAGGCTCCCTCGTTTGACTGGGGGAGCCTTATTTAATCCAACTGCTGTAACTCGCCTTCTTTACCCACCCGCCAGCGGTGTTCGCAAAAATAGAGCAAAGGGTTATCCTGCTTGCTATCGCTGTAGCCACTGAACAGTTTCAATGGCGCTCCCAGGCGCTGCTCCAGTTGCACCACCTTTTGAACGCCCAGGCAGCGCATGGGCAACACCCAGCCCCCGTAGCGACGCACAATGCTACTCCCCACCAGCCGTACCCGTGGCAGGAACGCAGAATCCCGATAAACCTGCTCCACCAGCCGTTCCGGCGAGCCGGTGATCAACCACACTTGAGCATCCTGGGCATCCAGGTACTGGCGCAAACGCATCTGCACGACCGGAAAGGCGGTGACCTTACGGCGAAAATAGTCGACGAATTTCGCCTCGAGCGCTTTCAGCCTGGCCTCTGAACGACCAAAGGTCATTGCCCACAATAGCAGGCTCATGGGCCAGCGTGTCGCCCGCCCACCGATCAACAAACCCAATCCGATAATGGGTAACAGCGGCACCACCAGCACCAGGTTCAACGGCAGATGCCGTAGCAAAAAGCGCAGGAAACTGCCAAACATGTCTTCCTGATGCAAAGTGCCATCCAGATCGAAAAATACCACGCGCTGGGCCTGTGCAACCGGTTTGTCAGTCAAACGTTACTCCTCAGGATCGTTGACCCCATTATGCAGGTGAAAATACAACCGGCTATTATCGTAATCACTAGACCGACCAGATACAACCGACATTGGTCAACGCCACAGGCGCGTTAACTCATCAAGTCATAGTGTTGCTGCAAGCATTTTAGCGGCCTGCTCGCAAAAATGATTGCTGCCCGTTTTGTCACCGGCATGGCAGAATGCTGGCTGGCTCAAAGGAAAAAACCATGAGTACCCTTCTTCGCATTCGTCAGATTTACCCATCGCTGGCACAAAACGATCGCAAACTGGCGGACTTTCTGTTGGATAACGCCGAACAGGCCCGCCACCTCAGCTCACAAAAGCTGGCCCAGTTGGCCGGTGTCAGCCAATCGAGCGTGGTCAAGTTCGCCCAGAAACTGGGCTACAAGGGATTTCCAGCGCTGAAGCTGGCATTGGGTGAGGTGCTGGCTCAACCGCAGGTCGCACCGGTGGTGACGGTCCATAATCACATCCTCAGCAGCGATCCGCTCAAAACCGTCGGTGAGAAATTGCTACTGGAAAAGCAGGCCGCATTACGAGCTACCCTGGATATCAACAGTGAACAGCGGCTGCTTACCGCCCTGGAGATGCTGCGCGCGGCGCGGCGGGTGATCTTGGTCGGCATCGGGGCTTCCGGGCTAGTGGCCAAAGACCTGTCGTTCAAGCTGCTAAAGATTGGCGTGATGGCGGTGGCAGAAGCGGATATGTACGTTCAACTGGCGACGATAAAGGCGCTGAGTAGGGAGGATCTGCTGCTGGCGATCTCGTTTAGCGGTGAACGGCGGGAGATCAACCTGGCTGCCGAAGAAGCGCGTGTTGCCGGAGCCAAGGTGTTGGCACTGACCAGCTTCTCACCTAATGGCCTACAGCAACGGGCCGATCACTGCCTTTATACCATTGCGCAAGAGCCCAATATCCGCAGCGCGGCAATATCTTCCAGCACCGCGCAGTTCGCCCTGACCGACCTGCTGTTTATGGCGCTGCTCCAGCACGAGCCGGTTGGACACGTGGTATGAACTAATCAAATCAACTTCTTTCGCTTTCTGACTATAAATCGACCATTGGTCATGTTAAATTATATCCATATAGGTATAATTTGACGCATGGATAACGCGGATGAAGCCACTATATTGGGTTGGTAGCAGTAAGAAAGACCTCCAGTCATTACCCGAAGAGGTTCAGGATGTTTTCGGCTATGCTCTACACTTGGCGCAGGCAGGTGGTAAGCATTCCCAGACGAAACCCTTAAGAGGGTTTGGTGGGGCAGGAGTACTAGAGGTAGTAGAAGACTTTCTTACTGATACTTATCGTGCAGTCTATACCGTTAAGTTTGGTGATGCCGTGTATGTTCTGCACGCATTCCAGAAAAAGTCTTCAGCCGGGATCGCCACACCAAAACCAGATATGGACAAAATCCGTGAACGACTGAAAGCCGCAGAAAATCATGCCAGAGGGGCATAGTATGAGCCAAGATATCGAAGTCAGCAGCGGCAACGTTTATGCCGATATTGGCAGCGACGGCGCTGAAGAAATGCAGGTTAAAGCCCAACTTGCCAGCACAATTGGCGACATCATCAAAAGTCGCCGTCTGACACAAGAGCAGGCAGCAAAGCTCCTGGGGATGACACAGCCCAAGCTGTCTAATCTGTTGCGCGGCCAGTTCCGGGGCATCAGCGAAGCCAAAATGCTAGAATGCCTGACCCGCTTAGGGCGTGATGTACAAATTGTGGTAGGCAAGCCACGCCGGACACCCGGCAGTCTTAAAGTGGTGTTTGCCTGACAGTAATAAGCACCCCCGTTAAACCGGCTGACCGAACCAGTGCTTATTTTAAAAGATTAAATGAGTAACTTATTGATATGGCTTTATTGATTACCAAAAAATGTATCAACTGCGATATGTGCGAGCCGGAATGCCCGAACCAGGCGATTTCGATGGGGGATGAGATTTATCAGATCGATGCCAACCGCTGCACCGAATGTGTGGGGCATTACGAGACCCCAACCTGCCAGCAGGTGTGCCCGATCGATAACACCATCATTACCGATCCGCAGCACGTAGAGAACCAGGAACAGCTGTGGGACAAGTTTGTCGTGCTGCACCATGCCGATAGTTTGTGAGTCAATCGCCCCTCACCCTAACCCTCTCCCAAAGGGAGAGGGGATCGATCGAGTTCGCTGATTTTTCTGCGCAATACCCCACCATTCTTCCTTCTCGCACCCATTTCCCGAAGGTGCACAAGCCAACCAAGCGCTCCGGCCAGCTCCTTCCTTACCCCTCGATGATCACCGTAGCACAGGCATAGCGGCGTTCATCCGCCAAAGAAACGTGGATTGACTTGACCCCCATCTCCTGCGCCAGCTCGGCTGCACGTTCATGCAGCCGGATATTGGGTTTACCCAGGGCATCATTGAACACTTCGAACTGATTGAACGCCAGGCCGTTGCGGATGCCGGTGCCGAACGCCTTGGCGGCGGCCTCTTTGACCGCAAAGCGTTTCGCCAGGAAGCGTACCGGCTGCTGATGTTGTTGATACACCTCCCATTCGGCCGGGCTTAACACCCGGCGAGCCAGGCGATCGCCGCTGCGTTCCACCACCGCTTCGATACGCGCCATCTCCACGATGTCGGTTCCCAAGCCCAGTACCGCCATTAGCGACGCGCTTCCCGCATCAGCAGCTTCATGTCAGCCACCGCCGCCGGTAAACCGCTCATCACCGCCTGGCCAATAATGGCATGGCCGATATTCAGCTCATGCATCTCTGGCAGCGCGGCGATCGGCTGCACGTTATGATAGGTCAAACCGTGGCCCGCATTCACCTTCAGGCCTTTGCTGGCCGCGTAGGTAGCCGCTTTGGCAATACGCTTGAGCTCGGCTTGCACGGCCAGATCGCCCTGCGCTTCGGCATAGGCACCGGTATGGATCTCGATATAAGGTGCACCTACGGCTACCGCCGCGTCGATCTGACGGTGATCGGCATCGATAAACAACGAAACCAAAATGCCAGCCTGCGCCAGGCGTTCAACCGCCACGGCCATTTTGTCCTGCTGCCCGGCCACGTCCAGCCCGCCTTCGGTGGTCACTTCCTGACGCTTTTCCGGCACCAGACAACAAAATTGAGGTTTCAGCTCAATGGCGATATCCAGCATTTCATCGGTGACGGCCATTTCCAGGTTCATACGGGTCTGGATGGTTTGGCGCAGGATACGCACGTCGCGGTCGGTGATATGACGGCGATCTTCACGCAGGTGAACGGTGATGCCATCGGCCCCCGCCTGCTCGGCAATAAATGCCGCCTGCACCGGATCCGGGTAATTGGTGCCGCGCGCGTTACGTAACGTGGCAATATGATCGATATTGACGCCCAGCAGTAAATCAGCCATGACAACCCTCTACTAAGTCATTTTCAGTAGCAGCAGTTTACACGGGCGGGCAAAACGGCAAAAGCAGAAACCGCTTAGGCTTCGTCGACGGGGGTATCGGGTTGTTTGCGCACGAACTGGCGAAACAGTTCACGGCTCTTGAGCGGCTTACCGCCGAGATAGGGTTTTAGCGCCATGCGGGTAAAGCGCTTGGCTGCACGCAGGGTTTCTGCATCGGGGAATTGGCGTTCATCCAGGGCGCGGAGTTCACGGCCGGTAAAGCTGTAATGATCCACCACCAGGCTGGCGATAAAGCCTTTTTCTTCCCGATAGCGATAGGTCATGCCATCATCCACCGGCTCACCGCTGCCAGCACAATGGAGGAAATCCAGCCCGTAACCCAAGTGCCCTAACAGCGCCAATTCGAACTGCCGCAGGGCATGCTCCGGGGAGCTGTCTTCCGCTGCCAGGGCCTGTAAGCATTGCAGATAATCGAAGAACAACACCGAATAGTTGCCTTCCTGCTCCAGCACCCGTGACAACAGTTCATTCACGTAAAGACCGCTGTAAAGCATCATGCCGCTGAGGGGTAAACCGAGGGAGACCGCTTCGGCACCGCGCAGCGTTTTAACTTCGCCACGACCGCCCCAGCGTACTAACAGAGGAGTAAAGGGTTGCAAGCAACCCTTCAGATTGGAACGGCGACTGCGTGCGCCTTTCGCCAGCAAGCGCACCCGCCCATGACCTTCCGTGAACAGGTCCAGCATCAGGCTGGTTTCACTAAAGGGCCGCCCATGCAGGACGAAAGCGCGCTCCCAGCCATCCATAGGAGGTATTACTTCAGGTCGTCGGTATAGCCCAGGCTACGCAGCGCACGTTCGTCGTCCGCCCAGCCCGATTTCACTTTCACCCACAGCTCCAGATGCACTTTGGCTTCAAACATCTGTTCCATGTCCTGACGGGCTTCAATACCGATGGTCTTGATCTTCGAACCTTTGTTGCCGATCACCATCTTCTTCTGGCCTTCACGCTCAACCAGGATCAGACCGTGCACGTCGTAACCACCGCGCTCATTCGGTACAAACTGTTCGATCTCGACCGTCACTGAGTAAGGCAGTTCCTCACCCAGGAAACGCATCAGCTTTTCACGGATAATTTCCGACGCCATAAAGCGCTGGGAACGGTCAGTGATGTAATCGTCCGGGAAGTGGTGTTCCGCTTCCGGCAACACTTTGCGTGCGATAGCCGCGATAGTGTCCACGTTCATGCCTTTTTCGGCAGAGATCGGCACCACATCCAGGAAGTTCATCTGCTGGCTGAGGAACGCAATGTGCGGCAACAGCTTGGATTTGTCGGTAACGTTGTCGACCTTGTTGATCGCCAGCAGAACCGGGCTTTTCAGGCCGCGCAGTTTGTTGACCACCATTTCATCATCGGCAGTCCAGTTGGTGCCTTCCACGACGAAGATCACCAGCTCGACGTCGCCGATTGAGCTGCTGGCCGCGCGGTTCATCAAACGGTTGATGGCACGCTTTTCTTCGATATGCAGACCCGGGGTGTCGACGTAAATGGCCTGATAAGCGCCATCGGTATCGATACCCATAATGCGGTGACGGGTCGTCTGTGGTTTACGCGAGGTGATGGAGACTTTTTGCCCCAGCAGTTGGTTCAGCAACGTGGATTTGCCCACGTTGGGACGACCTACGATCGCAATAAAACCGCAGTATTGTTTTTCTTCGCTCATTCAAGCTCCAGCTTTTTCAGCGCTTGTTCCGCTGCCGCCTGCTCGGCTTTACGGCGGCTTGAACCGGTACCCACGACGGGCTCGCTCAAACCACTCACCTGACAGTGGATAGTAAACTCCTGATCGTGCGCCTCACCGCGAACCTGCACCACCAGATATGTTGGCAATGGCAGATGACGACCTTGTAAAAACTCCTGCAAACGAGTTTTCGGGTCTTTCTGCTTATCACCGGGGCTGATTTCGTCCAACCGGCTACGATACCAGTCCAAAATCAGGCGCTCGACGTTTTGAATATCGCTATCCAGGAACACACCGCCAATCAGTGCCTCCACCGTATCCGCCAGGATCGACTCGCGGCGGAATCCACCACTTTTCAGCTCGCCCGGCCCAAGACGCAAACATTCGCCCAGGTCGAATTCGCGCGCCATCTCCGCCAACGTATTGCCCCGCACCAGCGTGGCACGCATGCGGCTCATGTCTCCTTCGTCTACGCGAGGAAAACGCTGGTAGAGCGCATTGGCGATGACAAAACTAAGGATCGAATCACCCAGAAACTCGAGACGTTCATTGTGTTTACTGCTGGCGCTACGGTGAGTTAACGCTTGCAGTAAGAGCTCCTGCTGTTGAAAAGTGTAGCCCAGCTTCCGCTGCAGCCTGTTTATTACGATGGGGTTCATGAGTTACCAATAGATCAAGAATGCGTCAAAAACTTGCAGCATACGGAACAGGCCTGCTTTGCCAAAAGCCAATCCAAAGCTGTTTCGTTTGCAGTGGCGCCCAAAAGGGGCCAACTTTTATCGCTCGAGGGGCTATTCTACAACGAGTGGAAATATATTGCTGCGTTTATATAGACCCATTGCCTGTCAAACTGCAGCCTAATTGGCTGCAGTTTGTAAAACGCTATTAGTGAATACCACCGATACGGCTCAATCTGACGCCCGTTGGCCATTCACCTTCCTGCTTTTCAAAACTCATCCAGATCGCCGTGGCTTTACCTACCAGATTCTTCTCAGGCACGAATCCCCAATAACGGCTGTCTGCACTATTATCGCGGTTATCGCCCATCATGAAGTAATGGCCGGCCGGTACTACCCACTCGCCCAACTGTTGGCCTGGCTGCTGATAGTAAGCGCCGACCTGATCTTGTGCGCCGGGCACAGTCAGAATACGGTGAGTTACGTTGCCCAGAGTTTCCTTGCGCTCACCAAGGCGAATACCGCCCTGTGGCACATTATCCGTCAGAGGGATCTGGAAGAAACCGTTGCTGGTTTCGCCCATGCCGCTGCGGGTAAACATCTGCACAAAATCGCTCGGTTGCATATCGCTGTAGGTGACCGCCAATGCGGTATCACACGCCTGGCCACTATTACAGGACTCTTGCACCGTCACGCGCTTATTCACCGGATCATAGGTCACGCGATCGCCAGGTACGCCAATCACGCGTTTGATATAATCCAGTTTGGTGTCGCGCGGATATTTAAATACCGCAATATCACCGCGCTTGGGATGACCGGTTTCAATTAGCGTGGTCTGGGTGATCGGATCCTTTACGCCGTAGGCAAATTTTTCCACCAGAATGAAATCACCAATCAACAGCGTCGGCATCATTGAGCCTGAAGGGATCTGGAACGGTTCGTAAATAAACGAACGCACCACAAACACCAACAGCAATACCGGGAACACCGAAGCCCCGGTTTCAACCCACCCCGGCTGCCTTGCCACTTTCGCCAAGGCCGCTTCGTCGACCGTTCCGGCCGCCTGTGCATTGACCGCCGCGATTTTCGCCCGGCGTGCCGGCGCCCATTTAAAGCGCTCAAAGCACCAGATGATCCCGGTCACCAAAGTGGCAATCGCCAGGATCAAGGCAAACATATTCGCCATGCAAACTCCCTAGTTACGCGAGCTTTCGCTCTTACTTACTGTCTTTACCCACGTGCAGAATGGCCAGGAACGCTTCCTGCGGCAACTCAACGTTACCCACCTGCTTCATGCGTTTTTTACCGTCTTTCTGCTTCTGCAGCAGCTTCTTCTTGCGGCTGACGTCGCCGCCGTAGCACTTGGCCAACACGTTTTTACGCAGCTGTTTCACCGTAGAACGAGCGATGATATGCGTGCCGATCGCCGCCTGGATCGCAATATCAAATTGCTGGCGTGGGATCAGCTCTTTCATTTTCTCGACCAGTTCACGGCCACGATACTGTGCGTTATCACGGTGAGTGATCAGCGCCAGCGCATCTACGCGTTCGTTGTTGATCAACACGTCAACGCGCACCATGTCCGAGGCCTGGAAACGTTTGAAGTTATAGTCCAGCGAGGCGTAACCGCGCGAGGTAGATTTCAAACGGTCAAAGAAGTCTAGCACCACTTCGGCCATTGGAATTTCGTAGGTCAGCGCCACCTGGTTACCGTGGTAAACCATGTTGGTCTGTACGCCACGCTTCTCGATACACAGCGTGATCACGTTGCCCAGATATTCCTGCGGCATCAGCATGTGACACTCTGCAATCGGCTCACGCAGTTCAGCGATGTTATTCAACGGCGGCAGCTTGGAAGGGCTGTCGACGTAAATGGTTTCATTGCCGGTGGTTTCGACTTCATACACTACCGTAGGTGCCGTAGTGATCAGCTCCAGATCGTATTCACGCTCCAGACGCTCCTGAATGATCTCCATGTGCAGCAGACCCAGGAAGCCACAGCGGAAACCAAAGCCCAACGCGGTAGAGCTTTCTGGTTCATAGAACAGGGAGGCATCGTTCAGGCTAAGCTTGCCCAGCGCATCGCGGAAGGCTTCATAATCGTCGGAACTGATCGGGAACAGGCCGGCATACACCTGTGGCTTCACTTTTTTGAAGCCTGGCAGCATTTTATCTGCTGGCTGGCGAGCCAGCGTCAAGGTATCGCCCACTGGCGCGCCGAGGATATCTTTAATGGCGCAGACCAACCAGCCCACTTCGCCACAGTTCAGCACGTCGCGATCAACACGTTTCGGGGTGAAGATCCCCAGGCGGTCGGCGTTATAAGTTTGGCCGGTGCTCATGACCTTAACTTTATCGCCCTTGCGCAGGGTGCCGTTTTTCACGCGGATCAGGGAGACAACGCCAAGGTAGTTATCAAACCAGGAATCGATGATCAGCGCCTGCAGCGGAGCATCCGCATCACCTTCTGGTGGCGGGATATCACGCACCAGTCGCTCGAGCACTTCAGGCACGCCAACGCCGGTTTTTGCCGAGCAGCGCACCGCGTCAGTCGCATCAATGCCCACGATATCTTCGATTTCCTGTGCGGCGCGATCCGGATCGGCGGCTGGCAGGTCAATCTTGTTCAACACCGGCACCACTTCAAGATCCATGTCCAGTGCGGTATAGCAGTTGGCCAAGGTCTGGGCTTCTACGCCCTGCCCGGCATCCACCACCAGCAATGCGCCTTCACAGGCGGCCAGTGAGCGGGAAACCTCATAGGAGAAGTCAACGTGCCCAGGGGTGTCGATAAAGTTGAGGTGGTAAACCTGCCCATCATTGGCTTTATAGTCGAGCGTTACGCTCTGCGCTTTGATGGTAATACCACGCTCACGTTCCAGATCCATAGAATCCAGCACCTGTGCGGCCATTTCACGTTCGGTCAGGCCGCCGCAGATTTGGATAATACGGTCAGACAGAGTCGACTTACCGTGGTCAATATGGGCAATGATAGAAAAATTTCTTATGTGTTTCATTTAATTAGTTTTTCTGCCTTGGTATTTCTGAATTACTCGCCTATGGAACCCGCATGGACATAAAGCGACAGTGAATGGGTCGGCTATTTTTCGCCTGAATCGCAGCATTCTACATGCCACAACACTGAAAACCTAGCAATCGGTGTCGGGAAGCTATTCGATTATACGTAGTTTAGTGTTACAACGCGCCGCAGTTGATGAAAGCAGATATTAACGCGGCGAAGGCCTGATAAAAATTGTGGGTTAATTGCGCCAATCCTGTTGGCCAGACACTATTTACCCGGTGGTAATACATATTACGCGATTACGCAATAAACCCAATCTTATTTTTTTAATAAATAATATTTTTATCAATAACTTACAGTTAAATCACAACGCAAGCGCTTTAGGATAAACCTGATATACGCTCCTTTGCCCCTCGGTTACAAGTGGCAAGAACTTTGGATAAAAACAGACTTCAGGGCACTACGACATCGGCAAGCCCACCAGAGTTCACCAGCATCTCCTCTGAACATTGATTGGAAGGTTTATCATGATCGATAAAGGGCAAATGCTGAGCCGGCACGATTTTTCCAAGGTCAACTGGGGCATTTTGGCAGCGGTAACTCTGCTGTTCACACTCGGTGCGGCGCTGTTATTAATGCCGTTATTGAGCAACATGGAAGATCCTCACGTTCTGGCCTTACTGCAAGCCGGCGCGGCTACCATTCTGTTAGGCACGACTTTGTTGGCATTGCGCCATTATCTGCGGCCAATGCTGACCTATCGCCTGTATGAGCACGGCGTGCGCGTGCTGGATCACCACAGTCATAAAGAACGGTTTATTGCGTTTGAAAAGATTGCCGATATCTACCATTCTCGCGGTAGCAGGCTGCTTGGCGGGCTGAACGACAATATGGCGTTTCGCACCTCGGAGGCGGGGTTCTGGTACAGCATCAAGAGCAATATCTCTCACTCCCGGCAGCTGATTGAAACCCTGATCCAGCAACAGATCCAGCAACGCGGCCCGCTGGCATTAAATTCGCTTTATCAGGGGGAAATATTGACCTTCGGCTATCTCATTAGCGGTAGGGGCTGGCTTGGTTCGTGGCAAGAGAAGCCGACTCAAACATTACGGCTTAGCGCTACGACGCTGAGTATCGCCCAGGCGCAGGTTCAGATCGAAAAGATCCACCGGCTGGAAAGCAATCTGCAGCGAGGCACCCTTCGTTTGCTGGATCTACAAGGTAATGAGCTGTTTTCGCTGGGTTATGACTCGCTGTTCAGCGCCGATCTGTTTATTGCGCTGATGGAGCATATGATCAACAACCGCATCCCCGCCTATAACAACCCGGCGATGACGCGGCCGCCGTATTAAATCGGGGATTCGGTTTCAGTATTCAACCGCAAGGCACCGGGCGGCAAACCGATTTGTAGCACCACGGGTTGATAATTGGCCTGTTCGCCGAGGCGTTTTGCCAATGCGCGTGCGATCAGGAAAGCGAGGCCGCCCCCTAAAATCCCACCGAGTGCCGCCGCAGCGTCACTGCCCAACCACCATTGCAGCAGGCCACCGCCTAGCATCATGCCTAATAACGGGGTCAGATAGACCAGCATCGCCGAGCGCAACAGGCTGCCTTCGGCGATACCGACTTCGACGCGCTGGCCGGGTTCCAGAGGCTGGGCGATTGCCACCTGCAGGTGATGTTCACTTTCAGGCACCAGTTCGTCGAACGCGCGAGCACCGCAGCCAGAACGTGCGGTACAGCTGCCACAGCCGGCTTTAGGCTCACAACGCAGCTGTGCCACACCCTGTTGCCACGAGATCACCGTGGCCCACTCTTTCATCATTGCGACGCTACCTTGAAAGTAATGCTGTCGGCAATGCGTTTCGCCGTTGAAGGAGGTAATTCCCCAACCACGGTAATTTCATTGCCATTACGAATTTCGGTTTGGATGGTGCGGCGGCCCTGACGATAAAACTGTTGGCTGGTATTGCTGCCCGAAGGGCTGACGTTAACCGAGAAGCTGAACAAGCCATCGCTATAAAGCCGCGATTCAACCGGCACCGCCACATTCGGTAACTTGCGGCGATTACGCGCCACCTCGTTAACGCCCGCGGGCAACCAACCGGCATTCCAGGCAAGCTTAACGTCTTCAGCCGCAGGTAAGGTCAACAGCGGTGGCAGATTGGCCTTGAGCAAAGGTTGCATGACGTTTTTCACCTGATCGCCCACCACGACCGAGATGACCCGATACTGTTCCAGCGTTTCGCCATCACGATCGAGTAAATCGACCCGTAGCGGCAGCTTGGTCTCCATATCCATCCAGACCACATAGCTGTAACGGGAGCCGTCACGAGCCACGACGCGGTAAACGTCACAAGGCCGGTCGGAAATGCGGGTACGGCCAACGGAGATGAAGTCGTAGTATTTCGCCAGATAGTCAAAATCGGCAAACACGATGGCGGGCAAGGCGTCGACGATGTGATCGCCAGACAGCGTGAAAGGTTCCAGACCAGGCTCAAAATAGCTGATCCCACCGCCACGTTGCAGCACTTCCCGACGAGGGCCGTCCATATGCAGCAACTGCCCAAGGGGCTGCTTATCGATCACCGCATGGCGATAGCGTAGCGACTCTATCCCCTGCTTGCTGATGCTGATATAGGCGAGTTCATAGTTGAGTGAACGGCTGGCACTGCTCATTTGTTGCAATAACGCCCCGGACGCAGGTTCCTGCGCCGAGGCGATAGTTGAATTGAGCAGGCTGCCCGTTAAAAGACAAACGGAGAACCAGATTTGCTTCATTACTGCTGTTGCATTCCTAAAGACTGAGTTCCAGGAACCTGAACGGCGGCCTGCTGTGGCCTGCTTTGTTCAAGTTGCAGCTGATCGGAGTGCAAACGGCGTTGCAGCTCATAATCCTGCAGCATGGCATTGATACGCTTACGCTGTTCCTGCACCTGCTGCTGTTGACCGCTGCCGGTTGAGAAACTGTCTGCCGGGACGCCCAGGCTGACCGGGGAAGCTTGCCCCATGATTGGCAACGTATTGAACGCTGGTGCTTCAGCCGCGCCTGATTGGGCCGTTGGCTGATTGTACTGTTGCACACCCACGATCACTGCCAGAGAAACACAAGCGGCGACGCCGACTTGAGTGAGCTGACTAGCCCAAGGACGAACCTTGTGCCAGAACGGCAGTTTACCCCAGGTGTGAGGTTGCGGTTGAGATTCGGGAATTGCCGAAGGAACCAGACGAGCGGGCTCTTTTTCCAATGCGGCAGCAACACGGTCTGCGATATCGAAATGCATGACTTGCCCGATATCACCCCGTAACGTGTCACGGATTAGGTGATAGCTCTGCCAGCTTTGTTGAAGCGCCCGATCTTTACTCAATGAACTCAGCAGCTCATTGTCGAGCATTTCACCATCCATCAGAGCGGAAAGCTTTTCTTTCTGCATGCCTAGGTACCCTTCCAGTGTCCGCTATCGCTAACGTTGGATCAGCGGTTGAACTTTATTATCGATAGCCTCCCGAGCACGGAAAATACGTGAACGTACGGTTCCGACCGGGCAATCCATGATGGCGGCTATCTCTTCGTAGCTTAGACCATCCAACTCCCGCAGGGTAATCGCCATGCGAAGATCCTCTGGGAGTGACTCAATGGTACGGAAAACTATCTGTCTCAGTTCTTCTGACAACATTAAGTTCTCAGGGTTCGAAATTTCTTTCAGTGCACCCGCACTTTCGTAATTTTCGGCATCATTGGCATCCACATCGCTTGATGGTGGGCGCCGGCCCTGAGCAACCAGATAATTTTTTGCTGTATTGACAGCAATTCGATACAACCAGGTGTAAAAGGCGCTATCGCCACGGAACGACTCCAGTGCGCGATAAGCTTTAATAAACGACTCCTGCACCACATCCGGCACGTCGCCCTGTGGTACGTAGCGCGAAACGAGACTCGCCACTTTATGCTGGTAACGAATTACCAGTAAGTTAAACGATTTCTGATCGCCCTTTTGGACCCGCTCAACCAGAACCTGATCCGTTAACTGCTCGCTCATCCGAGGTAAATTCTCCCCAAATCTATCTCCACGCGTGAAATTGTACCGCCAGCCATACATTATTTTCCTGAGCAAGCACTCGCTTGGAGTTCATACGGAACGCTAAGTTCCATACCGCCATTGTTTTTTTGTTGATGTCACCTTGTCCGTGGCTTTTGCCCGGACAAGTAGGCTAACATGAATTTCACTCTTCTTCTGCACACATCATACGTTATGCAACCATCATCTGAACATGTTAGCGATGTATTGATCGTCGGTAGCGGTGCTGCTGGCCTCTCCCTGGCGTTGCGCCTGGCGCAACATTGCAAGGTTACTGTACTCAGCAAAGGTCCGCTCAATGAAGGCGCCACCTTTTATGCCCAAGGCGGGATCGCCGCGGTGTTTGATGAAACGGACAGCATCGCCTCGCACGTTGATGACACGCTGATCGCCGGAGCCGGCCTGTGTGACAAAGACGCCGTCGAGTTTATTGCCAGCAATGCGCGCCACTGCGTACAGTGGCTGATCGATCAGGGTGTGCTGTTCGACACCGAAACCAACTCCCAAGGTGAAGAACGCTATCACCTGACGCGGGAAGGCGGGCACAGCCATCGGCGCATCCTGCACGCCGCCGACGCCACCGGCAAAGAAGTAGAGACTACCCTGGTAGCGAAAGCAAGTGCTCACCCCAATATTTGCGTGATGGAGCGCCGCAACGCCGTCGACCTGATCACCTCCAACAAGATCGGCTTGCCGGGCACCAAGCGCGTAGTGGGCGCTTACGTCTGGAACCGTGAGCGGGAGCAGGTGGAAACCTACCGTGCCAAAACGGTGGTGTTAGCCACCGGCGGAGCGGCCAAGGTTTATCAATATACCACCAATCCGGATATCTCTTCGGGCGACGGTATCGCCATGGCCTGGCGCGCTGGCTGTCGTGTCGCCAATCTGGAATTCAACCAGTTTCACCCAACCTGCCTGTTCCACCCGCAGGCACGTAACTTCCTGCTGACCGAAGCGCTGCGCGGTGAAGGTGCCCATCTGAAACGCCCAGACGGCAGCCGCTTTATGCCAGACTTTGATCCGCGTGGTGAGCTGGCTCCGCGTGATATCGTCGCTCGTGCGATTGACCATGAGATGAAACGCCTGGGTGTAGACTGCATGTACCTGGATATCAGCCACAAACCGGCGGAATTTATCACCCAGCACTTCCCGATGATCCACGAAAAGCTGATGACGCTGGGCTTTGACCTGACGCAACAGCCGATCCCGATCGTCCCTGCGGCGCATTACACCTGCGGCGGCGTGATGGTCGATCAGCATGGCCGTACCGATCTGGACGGCCTGTATGCGATTGGTGAAGTGAGCTACACCGGCCTGCACGGAGCCAACCGCATGGCATCCAACTCGCTGTTGGAATGCCTGGTTTATGGTTGGTCCGCCGCCGAAGATATTCTGACGCGCCTGCCTGCCATCAAGCTGGCCAAACAGTTGCCGCAGTGGGATGAAAGCCGGGTGGATGATTCGGATGAACGCGTGGTGATCCAGCACAACTGGCACGAACTGCGGCTGTTTATGTGGGACTACGTCGGGATCGTGCGCACCACCAAACGCCTGGAGCGAGCACTACGCCGCATCAATACGTTGCAGCAGGAGATCGACGAGTATTACGCCAACTTCCGCATCTCCAACAATCTGCTGGAGCTACGTAATCTGGTGCAGGTGGCGGAACTGATTGTGCGCAGCGCGATGGAGCGCAAGGAAAGCCGTGGGTTGCATTACACGCTGGATTACCCGGACATGTTGCCGGAGCCAAAACCCACCATTCTGCAACCCTGAGGCTTCAGTAGTTCAGATAGAAATCGGTAATCAACTGGCGGAAATCGGTGGTGTAGCTGCCATCCGCCAGTTTTATTGCCAACTCCGCCTCTTCTTTTGCCACCGGTTTGCGCGCTAATGCCAGCATCAAGCGGTGCTTTGGCGTATCGGCCCGGTCGCTGATGTTCAGCCGTCGTGCGGTGTGCCAGCCACGTTGGTGGGCATTCACTTCAAAAGCTTCACCAATCTCGTAAGGCAGCACCACGCAGAAATGGCCCTCTGCAGTTATCAACCTTTCAGCGCTATCCAGCAAAGCGTCGTGAGTCAGCGTTTCGGTATAACGGGCGTTGGTACGGGCCAGATCGCGGCAGGCGACGGAAGGCTCAAAATACGGTGGATTGCTGACGATCAGATCGTAACAATGGGCATGCTGCTGGGCAAAATGATGGATATCCTGGCTGTACACCTGGATCTTCTGCGGCCAAGGTGATTCCAACACGTTATCACGTGCCTGCAAGGCGGCGGCGTTATCCAGCTCAACCGCATCGATGGTGGCCTCGCCAGCCGTGCGCTGCGCCAACATCAGGGCAATCAACCCACTGCCACAGCCAATATCCAGCACCCGCTGCACGTTATCCACGGCAGCCCAGGCGCCAAGCATAACCGCATCGGTACCTACCTTCATCGCACAACGATCGTGGGCGACAAAGAACTGTTTAAAGGTAAAACCGCCGCGGCGCGGGGTCGATTTTGTTTTATTTTGATTACTCACAATGGCCACCAGCAGACAAAACTGGCGTAGCATAAGGCAAACTGATTTAGGGTAAAAGTTAAAAAGGGTGAACCCTACGGCCATCCCGTCTATAATCGGCGCCCCAAGTAGAGGTAGATAATGACAGCAACCAATTTTTCCGAACTCGAACTCGATGAGCGCCTGATCCTCGCTTTGCGTGATAAAGGCTACGATCGCCCCACCGCTATCCAGGCCGAGGCGATCCCGCCAGCCATGGACGGGCGCGACGTATTAGGTTCGGCACCGACCGGCACAGGCAAAACCGCCGCATTCTTGCTGCCGGTTCTGCAACATCTGCTGGATTTCCCACGCAAGAAGTCTGGCCCACCGCGCGTACTGATCCTCACCCCGACGCGTGAGCTGGCAATGCAGGTGGCCGATCAGGCTCGTGAATTGGCTGCGCATACCTCGCTGGATATCGCCACCATCACCGGCGGCGTGGCGTATATGAACCACGCAGAAGTCTTTAGCGAAAACCAGGACGTGGTGGTTGCTACCACCGGCCGCCTGCTGCAATACATCAAAGAAGAAAACTTTGACTGCCGTGCGGTAGAAACGCTGATCCTAGACGAAGCCGACCGCATGCTCGATATGGGCTTTGCGCAAGACATCGAGACCATCTCGGCCGAAACCCGCTGGCGTACCCAGACGTTGCTATTCTCCGCAACGTTGGAAGGCGAAGCTATCCGCGAGTTTGCCGAGCGTATTCTGAAAGATCCGGTTGAGGTTGAAGCCGATCCTTCCCGCCGCGAACGTAAAAAGATCCTGCAATGGTATTACCGCGCCGATGACGTGAAGCATAAAACCGCCCTGCTGGTGCATCTGTTGCAACAGCCGGACGTGCAGAAGTCAGTGATCTTTGTACGTAAGCGTGAGCGCGTGCATGAGCTGGCCGCCTGGCTGCGTGAAGCGGGCATCAACACCTGCTATCTCGAAGGGGAAATGGTGCAGGCCAAGCGTAACGAAGCGGTAAAACGCATGATGGATGGCCGCGTCAACGTGCTGGTCGCCACCGACGTTGCGGCGCGCGGGCTGGATATCCTGGATATCACCCACGTGTTTAACTTCGATATGCCGCGCACTGCCGATACCTATCTGCACCGCATTGGCCGTACTGGCCGTGCCGGGCGTAAAGGCACCGCCATTTCGCTGGTAGAAGCGCACGACCATCTGCTGCTGGGTAAAGTGGGGCGTTACCTCAATGAGCCACTGAAAGCCCGCGTGATTGACGAACTGCGTCCATCCACCAAGGTGCCTAGCGAGAAGAGCAACGGTAAACCTTCGAAGAAGGTGCTGGCCAAGCGCATCGAAGACAAGCTGAAGAACAAAGAGAAGGCCAAGGTGAAGGTACGCCATCGCGACGCGAAAAACGTCGGTAAGCGCCGCAAGCCAAAAGCCAAACCAGACGCAGAATAATCTCTCTGCCATCAAAAAACCGCCATCACTTTGAGGGCGGTTTTTTTATTTTCAAGGCTGAGTGTAGTGCCCAGCCAATTGCTGACTTTTGAGCCAGATCTCCAATTGACGGTACTGCTCACGCAACTCGCTATTCTGCAAATGCATTGGCGTCTGGGCAAAGTAATACTGGAACGTTCTCCCTTGCTGATTTAGTGCCTTTGCGTCAGCCCCCGTTTGTAACAGCAGCAGCGCCAACTCAGGTGCGTTGATTTTTGCGGCCAGGTGCAAGGGCGTATCCCCTACTCTGTCACTCAAGGTACTATCAGCCCCGGCATTCAACAGCATACGCACCTGCTCCTCCCGCCCCGCCAGCACGGCAGCGGCTAATGGCGTAGCACCAGTGACCAGATTACGCATATTAAGCTGGGGAGCCTGTTGCAATAACAAGCGTAAATATTGCGCATCCTTAACCATCGCCGCCGTATGCAATGCCCCGTTGCCCTCCATACCAGGCTGCCCAATATCTGCTCCCGCCTGTATCAACGCCTGTACACTGCCTGGCCTCTGCTGCAGAATCGCCCACTGCAACAGTGTGATCTGCAAATCTCCCCGCACATGAAGCCGTTCAATCGTTGCCTGCTGGCTAATTTGCCAAACGTCATCCTCAGCCACCGCCTGTGATAAAGACAGGATATCGGTACCCGCAAATGGCGAAGTTTGCTGTTCCATGTAGTGCTCCTTGGCTACCATCAATAACCCAGCGATCCCAAACAGGGGCACAATGAGAGCCGCTATCCCGCAGCCTCTGCACCACCTTTTAGGCATTCGCCTTGATCTCCCATGGCTTCTGTTCCGCCATTGAACTGATTACTTTATCGATGCCATGTGCCGTCATGCTGCGATCGAAATATTTGCTTGGCCGCCAAGCATCAGTGCCGCTCAGAGTCTCATTGTTGGCAATGGTTATTTTATGCCCGATAGCATCGGGAAGCAGTGACGTCGACTCCTGCGTCCCCGTCAACATATCGTATTGTTCGCTGTAACGACGGATCCCGCCAGATTCTGCATCTTGCTTTGCCGCAGCGGGATTAATACCGAAACGGTTGAGAGTATGATCGGAAACCCCAGCGGCGTTGAATGTTACTGCCAGAGAACCCGTTGCCAGCGCCGCCGTTGCTGCCAACCCTCCCCCCAACGAATGACCGGTGATCACTAACCCGTCACCAAACGCCGCTTTGGCATTCTTGGCAATCGCCACAGCATGATTGTACTGCACATCGTCGTACCCCGTAGCCTGACGCACATTACTCAGCCAATCGCGCATGTCATTAGTACCGGCGAAGGCCAGCACATAGTGCTGCTTATTCGAATAAATACCCGCCTGTAACCCCGAGGCTGTATCCAATAAACTTGCGGGGTCAATGCCAAAACCCAGCAAATCGTTATCACTCATGCGCGAAAAACCCTCTGCACCCTGCCCCGTAAGGGTGTAGACATCCTTGGCCAATAGCGCCAAAGAGTAATCGCCCTGCTGAGACTCTTGCCCACGGGACATCTCCAGCTTTGGGACCAAAGGTACCGCAGCAGAGAGGTCGCGAGTCAGTGAATCCAACAGGTTTTGTGCATTACGACTATTTTCAGAGGGGGGCGACACAGCAACTTTTGTCACCTGCGGCTCGTCGGTGTGGACTGGTTTTATTGCGTCTTGAGCCGGAGGTGCCGCAGCAGATACCGCGGTAATGGGCGTCAACGTCGAGATGAAACTCAAAGGCAAACTCATAAAGACTCCTTATCCATAGACAGCCCCAAATGGAACTGATTTAGCTATCGGCGAGTCCTACGAGTTCTGTAATGGGAATGATTATTTTTTGCAGCTAATGTGATCAAAATCTGTTTTCTGCCGTGAAGGCATTAAAAAAGGGAGCCGAAGCTCCCTTTTGTCTACCTAGCCGAAAATTACAGGCTTTCGGTAAAGGTACGTGCGATAACGTCACGTTGCTGTTCTGGCGTCAGTGAGTTGAAACGCACCGCATAACCAGAAACACGAATGGTCAGCTGCGGGTATTTTTCTGGGTTCTTAACGGCATCTTCCAGCGTTTCACGGCGCAGCACGTTCACGTTCAGATGCTGACCACCTTCTACGCGCACGGTAGGTTGCATTTCCATCGGCACTTCGCGGTACTCGATCTGGCCCAGTTCGCTAACAGGCACGATCTGATCTTCCGCGTAATCCGCTTTGGCACAGACACAGCGCGCTTCTGATTTCTCTTCATCCAGCAGCCAGAAAGAGTTCACCAGTGCTTGATTGTTCGCTTTAGTGATTTGAATACCAGTAATCATTTTGTTGCCTCCGTAATAGGGCGAAAAATTTCTACGTCGCCGAAAACTCGGTTGTGGTTTCCGGCCATTTGGTAAAACCAATGTTGTCTTGTTGTTCTGTATACCAGTCAAACCGGGTCAATTCTTTGACTAAAATCAATTTTTACGGGGTACTGAAATCAGCGACAGAGGCAAATTTATGTTTTATATCAATTTTACCGGTTCGCTCGTTAAAATTATTTTTGTAAATTTTCAAAAATATTTGTATATCTCGCTCACCATACCCATGGAAAAAGCGGGTTTCGCCGAGCGGAGGTTAACGGTAAGCTATGCACCATGAATTGCTAACAAAAACAAAGGAGAGTGCTTATGTCTACCTCCCTCACCTGGCACGACGTCATCGGCAAAGAGAAAGAGCAGCCCTACTTTCTCGATACACTCGCCTTTGTAGCTAATGAACGCCAGGCTGGTAAGACCATTTATCCACCGCAGAAAGACGTGTTTAACGCTTTCCGCTTTACCGAGTTGGCGGACGTCAAAGTGGTGATCCTGGGGCAAGATCCCTATCACGGCCCGAACCAGGCCCATGGCCTGTCGTTTTCCGTGCGCCCAGGCATCCCTGCACCGCCTTCACTGGTCAATATGTACAAAGAGCTGGTGACGGATATCCCCGGCTTTGAACGCCCGACACACGGCTGCCTGCAAAGCTGGGCCGAGCAAGGCGTACTGCTGCTCAATACCGTATTAACCGTTGAAGGTGGCCGCGCGCATTCTCACGCCAATCTGGGCTGGGAAACCTTTACCGACAAAGTCATTGCCGCACTAAACGAAAATCGCGAGGGTGTCGTGTTCCTGCTGTGGGGGTCACACGCACAAAAGAAAGGGAGCTTTATCGATCGCCAGCGCCATCATGTGTTGAAAGCGCCGCACCCCTCCCCGCTTTCTGCCCATCGCGGTTTCCTGGGTTGCCACCACTTTTCGCAAACCAATCAGTTACTGGAACAACAAGGCCTGGCACCGATTGACTGGGTGCCGCACCTGCCGCAGGAATGATCCGGCCACAAAAAAGGCACCACGAAGGTGCCTTTATCCTCAGCGGGTCTTATTAAGACTTGGCTTTGGATACCGCAACCATCGCAGGGCGCAGCAGACGGCCATTCAGCGTATAGCCTTTCTGCATCACCATCATCACATGGTTCGGCTGATGGTCGGCTGATTCCATCAGGCTCATCGCCTGGTGAACGTCTGGGTTGAATGGCACGTTGAGCTCGCCTACCACTTCGATGCCGTACTTGCGTACCGCGTCCAGCAGTGACTTCAGCGTCAGTTCAATCCCTTCGATCATCGCGACCAGTTCAGGGTTGTTCTTGTCCGCCAGCTCCAGCGCACGCTCCAGGTTGTCGATCACCGGCAGCAAATCACCGGAGAATTTTTCCAGCGCGAATTTGTGAGCCTTCTCGACATCCAGCTCGCTACGGCGGCGAACGTTTTCCATTTCGGCCTTGGCACGCAGCACACTGTCACGCTCGCGTTGCTGAGCTTCAGCCAGTTGGGCTTCCAACTCGGCAATGCGATCATCGCGCAGATCGGCGCCTGCCGCCATGGCTTCCTCGTGCTGTGCTTGCTGTTCCATTTCTTCCGAGGCTTGCTCGTTTGGCGTCTTCTGTTCTTTACTACTCATGAATATCTCCGCGTTTTAGCATTAATCTCGCAACTTGGCTTATTATGGGGATCAAAACCGGGGTTTCAAGTCAACCGGTCACAATGTGGGGCATAAACCGTCCCTGGTGAGGAAAATGGCAGCGATGAAGAAAAAATTTGCATCTATTGGCATTGTTGGGCACCCGCGTCACCCTTCCGCATTGGCTACTCATGAAATGCTGTTCGAATGGTTGGTTGCCCGTGGCTACAAGGTGATCCTTGAACGCCAGATTGCCCACGATTTGGGTATGAAAGACGTAGATACCGGCAGCCTGGCGGAGATTGGTCAACGGGCCGATCTGGCCGTCGTGGTGGGTGGTGACGGTAACATGCTGGGCGCAGCGCGCGTATTGGCGCGTTATGACATCAAGGTGATCGGGGTAAACCGTGGCAATCTCGGCTTCCTGACCGATCTCGATCCGGACAACGCACTCCAGCAGTTGGCGGACGTGCTGGAAGGGGAATATATCGACGAGAAGCGCTTCCTGCTGGAAACCATCGTCCATAAAGAGCACCAGCAATGCCGCGTCAGCACCGCGATTAACGAAGTGGTGCTACACCCTGGCAAGGTGGCGCACATGATCGAGTTCGAAGTCTATATTGACGATCGCTTCGCCTTCTCGCAGCGTTCCGATGGCCTGATCATCGCCACGCCAACCGGTTCCACCGCCTACTCGCTTTCCGCAGGCGGGCCCATTCTGACTCCGTCGCTGGAAGCCATCGCGCTGGTGCCAATGTTCCCGCACACGCTTTCCGCCCGGCCGCTGGTGATCAACGGTGACAGCACCATTCGCCTGAAGTTTTCCCATATCGGCAGCGATCTGGAAATCAGCTGCGACAGCCAGATCGCCCTGCCCATCCAGGAAGGCGAAGAGGTACTGATCCGCCGCAGCGATTTCCACTTAAACCTGATCCATCCCAAGGACTACAGCTATTTCAATACGTTGAGCACCAAATTGGGCTGGTCAAAAAAATTATTCTAAAAATGGCGCCAATGGCTTTACTGTATATAAAACCAGTTTATACTGTATGAAATCACAGTTATGTGTTTATACACAGGAAGGTCCCTATGTTGGCGCAATTAACCATCAGCAATTTTGCTATCGTTCGTGAGTTGGAGATCGACTTTCAAGCGGGTATGACGGCAATCACCGGTGAAACCGGTGCCGGTAAGTCGATTGCTATTGATGCGTTAGGCCTGTGCCTCGGCAACCGCGCCGACGGCAACGTGGTACGTCTGGGGGCCTCCCGTGCCGATATCTGTGCCCGCTTCTCACTGGCAGATACCCCATCCGCCCGCGAATGGCTGGAACAAAACCAGCTGGATGACAGCAACGAGTGCCTGCTGCGCCGCGTGATCGGAACAGATGGCCGCTCCCGTGGCTTTATCAACGGCACCGCGGTTCCCCTTTCCCAATTACGGGAGCTAGGCCAGCGCCTGATCCAGATCCACGGCCAGCATGCTCACCAGTTGCTGCTAAAACCCGAACACCAAAAACAGTTGCTGGATGCCTATGCCGGCGAACCGGCCTTGCAGGCCGCCATGCACCAGGCTTACCACCAATGGCATCAAAGCTGCCGCGAACTGGCGCACCATCAGCAGCAATCTCTCGAGCGCGATGCCCGCAAGCAACTTCTGCAATACCAGTTGAAAGAGCTGAACGAATTCGCCCCACAGGCCGGTGAGTTTGAGCAGATCGACAGCGAATACAAGCGCCTGGCCAACAGCGGCCAGTTGCTGACCCTCAGCCAGCAGGCCCTGCAACTGCTGGCCGATGACGAGCAACACAACATGCTCAGCCAGCTCTACACCACCAAGCACCTGCTGATGGACCTGATCGGTATGGATGAGAAGCTAAGCGGCCTGCTGGACATGCTGGAAGAAGCCTCGATCCAAATCAGCGAAGCCAGCGATGAACTGCGCCATTACGCAGACCGCATGGATCTCGATCCCAACCGCCTGCATGAGCTGGAACAGCGCCTGTCGCGCCAAATCAGCCTGGCACGAAAGCACCATGTTTCACCGGAAGAATTACCCGGCCTGCATCAACAACTGCTGGATGAGCAACAGCTGCTTTCCCAACAGGCCAGCGATCAGCAACACCTGAGCGAAGCGGTCAACCTGCATCATCAACAGGCGCTGGCGCTGGCTGAGCAGTTGCACCAGAAGCGGCAGCACTATGCAGCCGAGTTAACTACCCTGATCACCGAAAGCATGAATGCGCTCTCGATGCCGCACGGCAAATTTAATATCGACGTCCGCTTTGAACCGGAATACCTAAGCAGCGAGGGGGCCAGCCGCGTTGAGTTCTGCGTCTCCACCAACCCGGGGCAACCGCTGCAACCGCTGGCAAAAGTCGCCTCCGGCGGTGAGCTTTCCCGTATCGCGTTAGCCATCCAGGTCATTACCGCCCGTAAAATGGAAACTCCGGCGCTGATCTTCGATGAGGTAGACGTAGGCATCAGTGGCCCAACGGCCGCCATTGTTGGCCGCCTGCTGCGTCAGTTGGGTGAATCAACCCAGGTTATGTGCGTGACCCACCTGCCACAGGTCGCCGGTTGCGGTCATCAGCATTTATTTGTCAGCAAGCAAACCGACGGCACGGAAACCGAAACCCAGATGTCCCCCTTGGACAAACGTGCCCGTCTGCAAGAGCTGGCGCGCCTGCTCGGCGGCAGTGAAGTCACTAAAAATACGCTGGCAAACGCAAAAGAATTGCTGGCCGCATAACTTTTTTACTTTCCTGAGGTCATAATGAGGCCCTGTAAAGGTTCCCAACTGCTGCAAGGTCTATTATCATCGGCATCCTATGCCCTAAAGGAATGTGATTATTATGCGCTGTAAAATGCTGACAGCTGCCGCTGTGGTTCTTGTGATGCTGACCGCAGGCTGTTCTACTTTTGAGAAGGTGGTTTACCGGCCTGATATCAACCAGGGTAACTACCTGACACCAACCGACGTGGCAAAAATCCACAAGGGAATGACGCAACAACAGGTTGCTTACACATTGGGCACGCCAATGATGCAGGATCCGTTTGGTACCCAGACGTGGTTCTACGTGTTCCGCCAAGAGCCAGGCCATGAGAAGATCACGCAGCAAACGCTGACGTTGACGTTCGACAGCGCAGGCGTGTTGACGGATCTGCAGAATAAACCGGCACTGACCGAGTAAGCCGAGCCGGAGCTGTCATCCGGCCCATGGGGGAAGAGTGAAATCCTTCATGACAGTCGCAGGCTGCAACTCGGAAGACAACGTTCTGATGAAGATAAGGCGCATTCAGCGCCTTATTTTTTTGCCTTTTCCGCCCGCTGACGGCGCAGTTCTTTCGGATCGGCAATCAATGGCCGGTAAATCTCTACCCTGTCACCATCATTGAGCACATCGCTCAGCTTGGCTGGTCGGCTGTAAATACCCACCTTGTTGCTGGCCAAATCGATATCGCTACGTAGCTCTAACAGCCCAGAAGCCAGAATGGCCTGCTCAACGCAGCTGCCTGCGGCCAACTTAACCTGGCGCACATACTGGCGTTCTGGCAACGCATAGACCACCTCAACGCGTATCTCAGACACTGTAGACCTCTTTGGCGCGCTGAGTGAACGCTTGCACCATGCTACCGGCCAGTTCTTTAAACACTTTACCGAAGGCCAGCTCGATCAGTTTGTTGGTGAACTCAAAATCCAGGTGCAGCTCTACCTTGCACGCCTCGGGGCTTAACGCGGTGAACTGCCAGCCGCCCATCAGCTTGCGGAACGGGCCATCGACCAGTTGCATATTGATGCTTTGGTTATCCAGCAGCGTATTGCGCGTGGTAAAGGTTTTGCTGATGCCGGCTTTTGCCACCTCTACCGCGGCGGTCATTTCATTAGGGGAAGCGGCAATCACCCGGCTGCCGGTGCATCCTGGCAGAAAATCGGGATAAGAATGAACATCGTTAACCAACTGATACATCTGCTCAGCGCTAAACGGCACTAAGGCAGAACGACTGATCTGGGGCATATCATTTCCTGAGAGGCAAAAAACGTACAGATAATACCATTTATCTGGCGCCAAACAAAAAATCTGCTACGCGCGGCACGGATCCAAAATGCGAGAAATTGCGCAGGTGCTGAGTGGGAAAGGATTTCTTTCGCTGCGTCATCCAGTATAATGAGCGCACTATGACAAAGAAAAAAGCATACAAACCCGGTTCCGCGACCATTGCACAAAACAAGCGAGCACGTTTCGAATACTCCATCGAAGAGGAGATCGAGGCGGGTTTGGCCCTGCAAGGTTGGGAAGTAAAATCACTGCGTGCTGGCAAAGCTAACATCAGCGACAGTTATGTGATGTTCCGCGACGGTGAAGCCTATCTGTTTGGCGCCACCATTTCGCCGCTGAACGTCGCTTCAACTCATGTGGTATGCGATCCAACACGTTCCCGTAAACTCCTGCTGAAAAAACGTGAGCTAGACTCACTGATCGGCCGCGTTACCCGCGATGGTTATACCGTCGTCGCTCTCTCCATGTATTGGAAAAATGCCTGGAGCAAGGTGAAGATTGGCGTAGCCAAAGGTAAGAAAGAACACGATAAGCGCGATGACATCAAAGATCGTGAGTGGCAGACGGCGAAAGCCCGTATCATGAAGCATGCCAATCGTTAAGCCGCTGGCTTAACAGGGTAATCTTCTGTTATACTGCACAAAGTACTTGGGGCTGATTCTGGATTCGACGGGATTTGCGAAGCCCTAGGAGCATGCCGAGGGGCGGTTTGCCTCGTAAAAAGCCGCAAAAAAATAGTCGCAAACGACGAAAACTACGCACTAGCAGCTTAATACCCTGCTTAGAGCCCTCTCTCCCTAGCTTCCGCTCTTAAGACGGGGATAAAGAGAGGTCAAACCCAAAAGAGATCGCATGGAAGTCCTGCCTGGGGCTGAAGTGCTAAATCTAATCAGGCTAGTTTGTTAGTGGCGTGTCCATCCGCAGCTGACCGGCGAATGTAAAGATTGGACTAAGCATGTAGTGCCGACGGTGTAGTAATTTCGGACGGGGGTTCAAATCCCCCCAGCTCCACCAAATAATGATCCGGGTATTACCAGATAAGTCCGGAGAAGTACGGAAAGCCCGCATCCCACCTAGGTTTGCGGGCTTTTTTGTGTCTGTAGTAGTCCGAGGATATCCGGCTGAATCCAGAGATAATTGGTACACGTTTAGGTACACGCTATAATGTGTACCAATAATCGTGTACCAATTATGGAAGAAAGCTAGTTATGGCGCGCCTAACACGCCCCCTGTCCCACAATGAAATCCTCAAAGCCAAGCCTCAAGACAAAGACTACACGCTACACGATGGCGACGGTCTGTTCCTCCTGGTCAAGGCCAGCGGCAAAAAGCTGTGGCGGTTACGCTACCAACGCCCAGGTACTGACAAGCGAACCAACGTGAGCCTAGGTGCCTACCCTGCTCTCTCGTTAGCCGATGCCCGACAGATCCGCGATGAAAAGCTTTCGCTACTGGTTCGGGGTATCGACCCTCAAGCCAAAGATGCCGAAGAAACCGAACAGAAGCAGATTGCGCAGGAAAGCATTTTCCTTAACGTGGCAAAGCAGTGGTTTGCATTGAAGCAAGCCCACGTGAGCGCGGATCACGCGAAAGATATCTGGCGCTCCATCGAGAAAGATATTTTGCCTTCCCTGGAGAATGTCCCTGTTCAGGAAATTAAGGCCCGTTTGCTAATCCAGGTTCTGGAGCCTATCAAAGCACGTGGAGCTTTGGAGACAGTTCGCCGTCTGGTACAGCGCATCAACGAAATCATGATTTACGCCGTCAACACCGGCTTGATTGAGGCTAACCCTGCCTCAGGTATTGGTAATGCGTTTGAACGCCCTAAAAAGCAGCATATGCCAACGATACGCCCCGAAGAGCTGCCTAAGCTGATGCGCACTATCTCGATGAGTAATCTATCGATACCAACTCGCTGTTTGCTGGAATGGCAATTGCTTACGCTGATACGCCCTGCAGAAGCCTCGGCAACCGCCTGGGCCGAGATCGATATTGAAAAAAGGGAATGGTGCATTCCAGCAGAGCGGATGAAGGCAAAGCGTGATCATATCGTTCCGCTCTCAGACCAGGCATTAGAAATACTTGAAATCATGCACCCTATCAGCGGTAGGCGTGACCATGTATTCCCTAGCCGTAATGACCCACGTAAGCCAATGAACAGCCAGACTGCGAACGCAGCACTAAAACGCATAGGTTATGGTGGAAAATTGGTCGCACATGGTTTACGGTCTATTGCTAGCACGGCTATGAACGAAGCCGGGTTTAATGCTGATGTTATTGAAGCTGCATTAGCCCATAGTGATAAAAATGAAGTAAGACGGGCATACAATCGATCTACATATGTTGAGCAGCGTAAAGAGTTAATGACTTGGTGGGGAAATGAAGTTTATATTCTAAAGTAGGGTGGCAGTACTTTTATTAGTACACTTACAAAAACCGATAACCTGTTAAAATTCAGGACTAATTATGAGCGAAAACTCTTTTAAATCAATAAGAAATACGGTGATTGCTTCAGTTATCGCAGGCGTCATTCTTTTATTTTTCCCCGTGATTCGGGGGCTTATTGTCAAGCTTTTCAAGTGGGTTTACTCAGGTTTGATGTGGTGCTGGGAAATGCTTGTTGCATCACATTCGCTTCCTGGATGGATATGGCTAATAGCTTTCATTTTTTCACTAATAGGCTTAGTGAATGTCTTAATTCTCTTCAAAAGTCCGGCCACAGAGTCAGGTTATAAATCATATACATCAGATTTAATATATAATGCAAAATGGCGGTGGAATTGGGTAGGTAATAATATTACTAATCTTTGGTGTTTTTGCCCACACTGCGATGCAACTCTTGTTTATGATGATAGTTCTTGCCAAAGAGCCTATGCAAACAATATAAGAACTGACTTTATTTGTGAGAATTGCAATCATAAAATTGTAGCCTCAATTCCTGGAGGTAATAATTACTATGCCACTGGAGTAATAGAACGAGAGATCGGTAGAAGAGTAAGGACAGGGCATTATAAAAAACAGTCTTAAAAAGCATCAGCAATGGCCACTTCGTAGTAGAACTCTACGAAGTGGATTGAGTCTTTATATAATTGTAAGTTTAGATTGAATATCAAAATCACCAACACTATACATGATCATTATTCAATTAATGCAAATAATTTTCAGGTGCTATATTTTGAAAAACTTATCACCCTCAGAGAGTTCTAGAATGCAATCATTTTCAATAATATCTCTATCTATCTCTGAGTCAAATTTATCACTTAAAATAGAAACAATGTATTGACCATTAATTCCTTTTGCATAGTTAAAGATATCTCTAATCTGATTAATATCGACATCTTCAATGCTATCATGAATTATGAATGTTGGCCTCTTTAACTTTGTTTTATTGACAAACTCTATGTACGCCAAATCGAAGGCAGTCAATTCTCCTTTTTTCTTACCGCCTGTACTATTTGGAGTAACACAAGATATATCAAATTGACATTTACCTTTTTCCGAGTCAAAAACCAAGTCAAATATATATCTATCACCATATATTAACTTTGTAATTCTACCAAAGTAATCATTAAAGATTTCCAGATTGCCTTCTAAACTATCTAGAGATTTATTAATTTTTATTATTACTTCGTTACACTCATTTTTTAAACCTTCAATATTACTCTTGGTTTCTTCTATTCTATCTAAATTTACTTTTATAGCCGATAGATTGTCTTTTAGATCAGATAACTTATTGAACATCAGTGTTATTGACTTCAATGTCTCAGGCTCTTTTATAGTTTTAAATAAAGAGGATTCCGACTGATGTAATAAATTCAATTTTTCATTAATAACTTCTGCCTGGCTCTTTTTTAAATTCAATTCCCCCTCAAGAAATTCCATCTTATTTTTTATGATTTTATTATGGAACGATAACATCTCACTATATGATGAAGCAAGCACGTCTGTTATATATACTTGAGCACTTGCATAAATCTCTTTTAAGTCATTAGTAATTGCGTCCGAAATATTATTTTTAAGCAAAGAAATTGACTTGTCTAATGTTTTTATTCTCATACTAGCATTCGAGTATTTAATAGATAAGTCTGAAATTTCTGCTTGAACATCAACTAATTTTTTGACGCCATCCGTATGACTATCTTTAAAATCAAAAGATCTGATATCTTTCTCGAGAGTGTTTATTTCAATGCTTAGTGGCTTAATAAGTTTTTTTAACACGCTTTCTTTATGTGGTGACCTATAAGCACTTAGGTTTCTCTCGTACTTTTTAATTTCTCTATTTAATTTTATCTTTTGCTTTAGCAAAGGAAGAGCATCGAACCCAAACAAAAACAAATAAAGTTGATCATATGTGTCACCAGTCGTTTTGTCATAAAGGAACTTTATTGTGTTCTGCATTTTATCATGCGTATTTCGTATGAATTTATGACTCAAATTTCTTATCGATGGCCCAGAACTCATGATGCCAAAAATACTTTTAGAAATAAAATCGACATAATCAATCTTACTCACACCAACTTCATCTATATAATAAGAAACATCTTTTTCATTAACTGTAAGTGTCCTTGCAATTTTATATTCATTATTGTCATAAGAGGTGAATGCCAGCTCAATTAATATATTATTAGCAGTAATAAATTTCTCTATGTCTATAATTGACTTGCCAAACTCCGTATCATGATAAATATCCACACCAGAAGACATAAACAAATAGTCGACCAATCTTGATAACGTTGATTTCCCAACGCTATTCCCACTTTCCTTCCCGATTGTCGGCCTGTTTATAACTAAATTCAAACCCATTTTAAATGAAATACTTCTTATAACACACCCATTTTTATATACTATTAGCTTATTTAGATGCATAGACCAACTCTCCAGCCTCATTTAGTTCAATAACACCTATTATATATAACCAATCTAATGCTTGAACAAAAACATCGAAGGAAATATTTAGGAAAGCTCTAACTTCATCAAAAAGTCTCTCTACTGTTTTTATATTAAAGTCAGATTGATGAAATAAACTAATAATTACCCCACCGATATAAATAGGATTAGCTTGAGGATCCGAATCAATTGTGATCATTTGGATTCTCCAATATAACACATTCTATGATGGAATAACTAACAATCAATTGAATGCCGTAGTCTATATCTTCCTTATATATACCACTATTTATATTAGAACAGTCATCAATAAGATCACGCGTGTACTTAATAACTTCATCAATAATGTTATCCGAATTTACCTTTACTCTTTCAAGTTCTAACACACCTCCCTGTACACTGAACCTACCTAGTGCTTGTTTATAAAACCCTTTCATTTGTCTCTTTAATTTCTCACTACCTCGAGGAATTAATAGATCAAGTGATCTAATTGACTCATCAACAATAAGTGAATCTTGTTTGTATAACTCTGCAATCCATCTATTTCTTTTTAAATCATTAAAGTTTATCTTCAAATCAATTTCAGCCGGAACCCTACTCAAGTTATCTGAAATAGAATTAGCTTGTGATAGTATTTCAACTAACTGGCCAACAACACTTGCACGAATCACATTGGGCTTATTGAGTATTGTCACAGGCCCATGGTTGTTATCGAAATTAACTCCAGATTTCATCACCATACATCACCCAATATCAATATTTACAGGACCGTTATTCTCTTGAAAGTATTGTGACTTTTCCCCTTGGGAAATAGTATTATTATTTACTTTGAGATTATTATTTTCTAGTGTCAATGCATTATTTATTCTTGTAAGTGATATGATTTCCTTTTCCTTCTTAGAAACCCTGCACATTTGAACTATTCCGAACACACCTGAAGTAACACCTATAATATAACCAAACAAAGCAACTATAGGGTTTGCAAGAAAAACCATTATCTCGTTATAAATTTCCATATGAATACCTTAACAAATTTGTTTAGCTTTCTTGTAGCATAAAATAAAGTACAAAACAATTAATATTACATAGACTTAAATGCCTTGCCGACAAACATTAAAAAGAAATAATCAACAAAAGAAACTAATTCAAATGCAAGCATTTATTAATTAAGATATACGTCACACTTTTATTTCCCTTGCTCTTCAGCCCCCTAACTTTTATATACTAACTATATTGCGCAGCTCGATGCCCTACAGGCTCTTGTAGTAAGGAGCTTTCATTCGTTTGCTCTGATAAACAATGGCTGATACATGTAACAGTAGAATGAGCACAGGCAGGGCAACGCTTCTTCACTAAATTCATTAAACTACGCCTGCGCGCAATGCTATCCCCGCCTCGCCTGCCCGCTTCATGTATCGCTTTTCATGCAGTTGCATGCCTGGCTTGAAACCGCGCCAGCACTGGGGCGAGGTAGGCTAAACACGCACATTATACGCATGCAAAATCATGCACTCTATGCATGCACGCGCAGTTTGAGGCAGGCTAGCCAGAAAAAAGGCTGATTTCGGGAGAGCGGTGGAATGCAAAAACCGCATCCTGGTAAAAGATGCGGGGGATGGTTAATCAGTGCAGGTGATTATTGTTGCCGTAACGGTTTAACGTTCGGCGTTCCGGTGGGGGCGGTGCCGGAATAGTTTCCGGTGGCGAGGGCCGTCGGATTACATGCTCAATACTTTCCCGCGTTTTAAAGGTGCTGGAACAATCGATATTCTGACACTGGTAATACGCTTCTTTGGTCTGCTCGGTTAAATAACGGCTGGTGCGGGTATGTGAACCACTGCGGCAAAAGGGACAACGCATCATGATTTCATCCCTCGCTCCTTGAAGCGCTTGCGTTTTTCCGCCACTTCCGTCGCTATCCGCATGCGCTTGATCAAGTTAGTGCGCAGTTCCGGCAATACCCCTGTTTCCTCGGGCTGTGCCAGTCCGATTTCGCTCAGCACCGGGTGCTGTATATTCTTTTGCGCCATAGCTGCACTGACATGGGCATTCAGCCCCCCCAATATGCGCTGTTCAATGACGTCCATCGGGTTATCGTGATAAACACTGTAGGCTTTCTTTGCCAGGGAGCAGGCATTGACAACATCGGCAGTCAGGAGCGCTTTCCCAAGCGCATCCGCTGCCTGGTTCATTGCGTACTCGGCAAAGGCGTTCAAAGCCTCTCGGTGCGCGTCAACCAGCTTGGGGGCTGTCGTTCCACAACAGAGGTGGAGATGCATTTTATCCACCTCCATTTCTTCTATCAGGCCGTCGAACTCTTTGGTCAGTTCCCGCTTGGAGATCCGGCTGTGGTGCTGCGCTTGCAACTCCGGGGTCATTTCCCCACGCAGTTTGCGAAACAGGGTACGCCACTGGCTTTCCGCTTCGAGACTTTCCACCTCAGTGTCTTTCTTCTGTTGATGGCAACGGGCGATACCTGTTACGACCTCCGTTAGCTCCTGGGCGTTTTTGTCGTGGGCGGCGCGGGCGTCACGCAGCACTTGCAGCTTTTCGGTGATGGACTTGGGTAGCGTGGTACTCATTGTGGTGTCTCCGGTGTTCGTCAATGTGTCGCCATTCTGTTGATAACCGCACAACATCGCTATCAATGCCCGTTGGATCACCGGCAGGACAACACCCCGTGAAATTGCCCAGAAAACCATCACCGAGATTTTAGTTTTTATATAAACTATTCACTACTGTTCACTTCAATAAAAAATAGAGTTAAATCAGTAAGTAAAGTAGTGAACAGTTGACTTAAAACTCATCACTCACTGTTCACTACTGTTCACCCTGCCCAAAATTGACCTTTTTTCTGGCTAGCCTCTTCATCGTCTTTTTAAATGCTTTTACCTATTAATTATTATTGATTTACCACTATTTCTTTCAGATTAAATTCCTTCTCCCCTTCCTCATCCCTTATCACTATTAATCACATAATGTGTATTTTTTTCAGTCAATTGCGTAATCCACCACACAACAAGCCCTTGTTGCCATCATGAAAAATATTCACATAATAGGGTGCTACCACACGAGTCCACACAGTCCCGGTGAGTCACCACCGGATACAAACGAGGTAGCATAACCATGCTTGCAGTTGCCACACCGTCCCGTACTACCCCTGCGCCAACCCTGACCGATCCCACGTCCCGCGATCGCTTTATGCGCCTGCCTGAGGTGCTCTATACCACCGGCCTTTCCCGCTCCACTGTGTATGAAATGATTGGGCGTTCACAGTTCCCGAGCCAGATTTCCCTGGGCGGTAAGAATGTTGCCTGGCTTGAGTCTGAGGTTGAAGAGTGGATGGCTGAACGTATCGCCAACCGTCACCAGGAGGCTGCCGTATGATGCTCCTGACGCTCGGCCAACAAACCTTTAGCCTGGATCACAGCGATGCCCTGTTTGTGGCAGAAGCTATCCTGATGCTGCGCAAGAACCCTAAAATGGCCCTGTCTGAACGCCACAGCGCCAAGCATGGCGTGATTGCCCTTACTTGCCAGGGGCCATCAATTTACCACCGCCCCCAAGTGCGCCATGTGCCGCTTTCCAACGCCGCCGACAGCTACAAAACCTCTGACCTGACAGACTGTTGATCACTATGCGATCGATTGAATGTCCGTATGCGTTTTCTGGCTTGCCCTGGCGGCAAGCCCTACGTTATAGTCCTTGCGCTGTCGCACAATCGACAGTCGGGCGTAGGAACCCGTGTTACTTATTGGCGACTCAACACGCGCCTAGCGTGTTTTTTTATGTCGTGGCCTTAGCGCACTCATTTTTTGCACAGTGGTTTTTATGCTACTGTAGCGATCAAACAATGGTGGCTCAGGCGGGGCAGCCTTCGGGCTGGCCGGTTTCCAATAAGGCCGGTATTCCTACCCCCGTCTGGGCTACCACCCATAAGTGTAGGAACTTCGGTGGTAGCAATAACCAATACTTATTGGAGGCTGCCACCATGGCTACTATCCTCACCCCGTCACACCCGCAATTTATCTTCCTGTTTGCTGCCGTGCGCCGCAACACCACCACATTACAGCCCTGCATGCTGCGCACCGTTGCCACCTGTGAGCACGCCGCCCGCCGCGCCCTGGTACGTGATTACGTGCTGGCCTTCGCAGGCCGTCTGCCTGTCGCGGAGGTGGCATGAATACTCTAGCCGCCCGCTTCTATAGCGATACCCACTACCCGATCCCGCACGCCGATTTCCTGCGCCTACAGCATGCGCACTCTGTCGGGGTGTTGTTCCTCGATATGCTCGATCAGATGAACTGCTGCGGCCAACGCCCGGACAGCTTCCAGCAAGGCGCACTGGCTTCCGTGGTGGCGGTACTGACCGACCAACTCGGACAGGTGGTCACCACCTGCGAATCCCATATCAATCACAACCTGGAGGCGACCGCCGCATGAACACACTCAATCAATCCTGCCTGCCTATTGAAGTGCGTACAGCGGTGTATCGCCGTGCCGTGGCACAAGCCTATCTCGATACCTGCGCCTTTTATGGGCTTAGCCTCGGTTACTCGCTGGATGAATTGCAAATGACCATCGCCATGCAGTTGGAAGGCTACTTTGTTGGTCAGCATGGCCCGGAAGACGGTATGGACATGGCCTGTGCCATGTTGGGTGATATGGTGCAGCCGGATATCCTGGTTGCCCCTCCCCGCCTGACGCCATTAGGGCAAAAGATGATGGACGAACTGTGCTGTGACCAGCTCACTGCCACCGCTAACACGACCGTGCATTGAGGGGGCGACGATGACGCTATTAAACGTTTCACAGACCTCACGTGCAGCAACCGGCCAATGGCCGGTATTACTTCCTGCCCTGGGCATTCACATCACCGCCGGGGGGCGGGCGCAGCCTTGCCCGGTATGCGGCGGTAAAGACCGTTTTCGCTTTGACAACCAGCAAGGGCGCGGAACCTGGTTCTGCAACCAGTGTGGCGGCGGGGATGGTCTTTCACTGGTCGAAAAGGCGCTGGCGGTGACCACCAAAGAGGCCGCCAGCAAGGTGGCCGGGGTATTGGGCAACACCTCACACGCCCCCTTACCGGTGCAGAATAGCCAACAGGAGAAAACCCTGGCCCGGCAGCAAGCCGCCGAACAGGCCCGCCAACTGTTGGCCGCCGCCGTCCCCCAGGCAGGCAATGCCTACCTGACTCGCAAAGGCTGGCCGGATGTGGACACCCTAACCTTACAGGGTAAGCCCCTGCGCGTGGGCGGTATCACCTATCAACCCGGTGATCTGCTGTTACCACTGACCAATGCCGCCGGGAAAGTGGTTAACGTCCAGTTGATCAACACCGCAGGCGACAAGCGTACCCTGGCCGGGGGACAGGTCAAAGACACTTGCCATTATCTGGCCGGGCCGGATCACGCGGTGATCTGGTTAACGGAAGGCTACGCCACCGGGCTGACCGTGCATCAACTGACCGGGGAAAGCGTCTGTATTACGCTCAGTGCCAATAACCTGCCCACCCTGGCGCAACAGTTGCGCGCACACTACCCGAATGCATTGCTACTGCTGGCCGCCGACAATGACGAGAACGGCACCGGCCAAACTCGCGCCACCGAGGCCGCCCAACTGACCGGCGCTAAACTGGCATTACCGCCGATGATCGGTGACTGGAACGATCTCTATCAGCAACAGGGCAAACTCCCTACCCTGGCACAGTTGCAGGCGTTTAACCCACCGCAGCACCCTAGCCCGTTCGACACCCTCAGCGATGCCGACCTGAAAGCCATGAGCGCCAGTGAGAAAGCCGCACTGCTGGCCGAACATTACCAGCACTTGCTGGCGGTGCCGCCGGTGGGGGAAGATTTATGCCGCTACGAGAACGGCGCATGGCAGGTATTGCCTTACCGGGTACTTAGCCGGGAAATTGCCGCCCTGTTCCAGAAAATCCGCGCCCCGTTCTCGGCCTCCGGGATCGGCAGCGTCCTGGATACGCTTAAACTGATGGTGCCGCAGATGGGCACCCCGGCCCGCCAGTTTATTGGCTTTCGTAATGGCGTGTTTGATACCGTCACCGGCCAGTTTAGCGCCCACCAGAAAACCCACTGGCTGCGCACTGTGAACAGCGTGGATTACACGCCATCCAAGGCAGGGGAAAATCTGGCCGACCACGCGCCGCACTTCTGGCGCTGGCTAATGCGGGCCGCAGGACAGCAACCCGACAAACGGGAACGTATCCTCGCGGCGCTCTTTATGGTGCTGGCAAACCGCTATGACTGGCAGATGTTCCTGGAAGTGACCGGGCCGGGTGGCAGCGGGAAAAGCGTGATGGCCTCCATCGCCAGCCTGCTGGCGGGGAAAGACAACACCACCTCGGCCTCTATCGATACGCTGGAATCCTCGCGGGATCGGGCCTCAGTGGTCGGATTCTCGCTGATTATCCTGCCTGACCAGGAAAAATGGAGCGGTGACGGGGCAGGCATCAAGGCGATCACCGGCGGTGATGCCGTCGCCATCGATCCGAAATACCGTGATGGCTACTCCACCCATATTCCGGCGGTGATCCTGGCGGTGAACAACAACCCGATGCAATTCAGTGACCGCAGCGGCGGTGTATCCCGTCGCCGGGTGATCCTGCCGTTCCCGGAGGTGATACCGACCCATGAACGCGATCCGCAGCTCCTGACCAAAATCACCGGCGAACTGGCGGTGATCGTGCGGCACCTGATGCAACGCTTTGCCAGCCCGAACGATGCCCGCGACCTGCTCCAGGCGCAGCAACACTCGGATGAAGCGCTGGAGATCAAACGCAGTGCCGATCCGCTGGTTGATTTTTGTGGCTACCTGCTGGAAGAGAGTGAACCCCACGGCCTGTATATGGGGAACGCCAACATTGTGCCCGCCAATCCGCGCAAGTATCTGTATCACGCTTACCTGTCTTACATGGAGGCCCGAGGCCACAAATACCCACTCAATCTGACCGCGTTCGGGCGGGCCATCCCGCAGACCTTGCGCGAATACGAGATCACCTTGCTTAAGCGCAAGACCAACCAGGGGATACAGACCAACCTGGTACTGAGTGAGGATTGTGAGGCCGATTGGCTGCCTAAGTGTGAAGCCCACTGAGTGAACGTGGTCACGATCGTTTTCGCCGATCAATACGCGGCTATTGATCTGCCGAACCCATTGGACGCTGCCGCAGTCAGGCATTTATAGTCCCTTGTATAAACCGCATACAATCCAACACCAGGGAAAATGTATCGGTTATCCTTCTGGCCCGCTTGCGGGCCTTTCACTACCCCCTTTCACTACAACGGCAAAACCGGCTCCGGCCGGTTTTTTTGTGCTTGCCGATCGCCACTGTTCACGCTGGAGTGAACAGTTGTGTACAGTTCCCGGATAACTCACCACCACTTAACACAATGATTTATATAAATAAAATACAAAAAGTGAACAGTGTGACCAGTTTTTCTATAAATCTTTTTTTGTGGCAACGTTCCGGCTGGTTTTGTGTTCGCGGATCGGGACTGTTCACACTGGAGTGAAGAGTTGTGCACAGTTCCCGGAAAACTCATCACCCTTTAATGTAATGATTAATATAGAGAAAATTCAAAAGTGAACAGTGTGACTAGTTTTTCTATAAATCTTTTTTTTCTAAGCGCAACGGCAGTTCAGAGTTATGATGGTTTAGCGCCGGTGATTCAGCAGAGTTGAGTCTCCTGTTAAAGCAATAAAACGGAGACTACGACTTCGCTGTCTCCGGAGAATGATTAACTCATATGCTTCCCGAACTTAGGGCCGGAGAGTATATGAGGGGTATTGAATGCGCTTAAAACTTCGGCAAGTTACCCAGATTATCGCGTTTGGTATTGTTACGGTCTGTCGAAAGGTAAATGTCATCGATAACGTGAACATCTGCCCCGTTAACCCACTGACCATCTTTTTTGGTGATGGTTTTAAATTTTGTCGCCCCGTCGTTGATCAATTCTGCAACAAACTGCCTAGAATTGATTGTTGTATCAGCCTCACCTTTACCACCTTTAATGATTTTTACATACTCAATGTGCTGGTTACTTGCATCCATGCGAACTGCCGAAATATAATACAGAGTCATTGTGTATCTCCTGATACGCTATCCCATATAGCGTTCTCCAGAATATATGCACGTTGAACTTAGTCATATCAACCTGTTCCGGTATATAACACACTGATAGTTATCACAGATCAAAAAAACGTCATGCCTCCCGGTTTTCCATTACCAGTTCTATGCGTATCAAAAATAAGCCAACTGAATAGCCACGAATTTCGTAGCCATTTTTCATTGTGAGGGGATAAGTTCTAACGTCTCCTTCTCGCTGTCAGTTCAGGCCTGAGCTAATCCCTCAGCGGCAAGATTGTTGCTGACAACCTTCGCTAAAGGTGAAAGGCCTGAATATGTCAGTCAAAATAGCTTTTACTCCACCTTTTGTTTTACAGCTCGATTTAAGCAGCTAGATGTGCCTGTAGTTGGCATTCGCCACATGTCGCGCTTTAAACCCGATGTGAGATTAATCCAACAGGCATGGGATAAAAAACGCTAATCGCCAGTCTGCAAACTGATTGAAATTTAGTCACAACTAATCATCACTTTTCATAATTGGTACACGTTTAGGTACACGCCACAAACTTGAATTAGATTTTTATCAATAAATACAACAAATTAATCAATCCATTCAGATTCCCCCAGCCCAAATAGGTCGCCAGTGATACCAGATAGACCCGGCGACAGTGACAAAAAAGCCCGCAATTCACATTGCGGGCTTTTTTGTGTTTGAAACTTACGCTCCTCGATGATGAGGCTAGCGACTTTATGGGGGAAACTTTTAATAGATAAGAATTTTCCTATCCACATCAAAATAGCCTATCTAACGTGTAAATCGCCCCCAATCTCCCCCTCTGACTAATCAAGCCTTAGTAAGGAAACCTTGCCACCAATCGTCAAAAGACGCAAAAACAGAGACCTAAACCAGAATACCCCTCTTCACTTCCTCTCGGGGCTGGAGTAAAGTCATTATCAAATTATTATAAAATATTCATCAGCACTCTTTCATAGCATCCTACCGCAATGATATCTCAGATAGCGTAGGGGTTAACAAGAACAATATGACGGACTAATAATTGTATGAATGATAACGAAGGGACACTATTTCAAAGCAATGCATTCTCCCTTGAGCAAAAACTTGAAAGAGCACGAGCGCAACTGCTTGATTTAGGTGCTAGAAATAGATTGCTCAACATTCCCAGAGCACGGACGTCAAAATTTCTTGATGTGTGTGATGAGCGCTCTGAAGATATTTATAAGCTATTAGTGATTGAAGCAAAAACCTTTACCTTCCTGCATGGGAAAACTGGCAAAGATGATGATAACCAGGAAAGTGAAGAAGCGAATGATAACATTGAAACATTTCTCTATCCATTCAAAGAAGATGATACTCCAAAAGCACAACATTTAGATACAAAACTCCAAACAAGGCTGACGGCTAAAGGGTTACAAAAAAGGCTATTGGATCTTTATCACGACTCTCGAACGTTAGAGGAAGAACAAGGTGTCAATATTCTTTATTTAGCACTGGGAACGTTAAAATGGATAGATCCTGCTAATAAAGAAAATATTCGCTATGCGCCATTAATTTTAATTCCTGTAACCCTTGAACGTGGCAATGTCGGTGAAAGGTTTAAACTACGAGCAAGGAACGAAGAAATTATCGCGAACCTTTCTCTGGAGGCCTTTTTAGAAAAAATTCACCAACTTACTCTTCCAGAGCTGAGACCAGATGATAATCATGAATTAAATATTACTAGTTACATGTCAGATATCGCTGAAGCAGTCAGCCTTAAGCCTGATTGGCAAGTTCTAGAAAATGATATCACTTTGGGCCTATTTTCCTTCGCTAAATTTTTAATGTATCGCGATCTAGATCCTGCTAATTGGCCCGCCAAAGATAGTATTACCACCCAACCCATTATCCGTGCACTGATGTCGGATGGGTTTGATGGGGATGACAGTCTGCTATCCGAAGATGAACCGATCGACCCTATTATTCCACCAAAAGATATGTTGCACATCATGGATAGCGACAGTTCACAAACTCTTGCGATTCATGAGGTCCGTCGGGGTAAAAGTTTGGTCATACAGGGACCGCCTGGAACAGGTAAGTCACAAACTATCGCAAACATCATTGCTTCTGCTGTAGCGGATGGAAAAACAGTTCTTTTCGTTGCTGAAAAAATGGCTGCTTTAGAGGTTGTTAAGCGTCGCCTTGATCAGTCCGGCGTTGGCGATGCTTGTCTAGAGCTACACAGCAACAAAACAAACAAACGCGCCTTCCTGGAAGAACTTAAAAGAGTTTGGGAATTAGGCTCCCCACGTGGAGAATTCTCGGACACATTGATAGATAATCTGACCGAAGTGCGAGACCTATTAAACCAGCATCCAGCCAGGATCCATAAGGTTTATAGCCCTTCGGAACTCACTCCATATCAAGTCATGGGTCACTTAGTCCGCTTACGTCAGGTTGGTCAAGCCCCAACAAATTTCCGTTTGCACGGCATCGAATTGTGGAGCAGCAATGACTTAACAAAACGCTTAGAGCTTACAAAAGAACTCTTAGATAGGGTAAATGATATTGGGATACCTGATAATCACCCGTGGCATGGCGTTGGTCTTGAGAGAATTATACCCAGCGAGGTAGAGCGTTTAGTCTCAGATATTAACGGTGTGCTAATCCAACTAGCAGAGTTTTATTCGAAAACTATAGCGCTGGCAAGAGATGTAGCATTATTCCCTGCTCCAAATACATTCAAAGATATTGATGAGCTCGTGGTGGTTACGGAGCACATTAACAGCGCGCCCAATCTCTCAGTGGAAGCATTAACCTCGCCAATATGGAAAACTCAACTAGTAGAGATCAATAATCTAATTAATTTAGGCCTTGATTATCAGAGGATTCTTACAGAAATTGAGAGTGAGATTGTAGTTGAAAATTTAAAGATGCCTCTTACTGAACTCGAGGTTGAATTAAATGCGCTTCCGGATAGTTTACTACCCTCAGGCTTTGCCACTGCAATTCCTCTTCAGAGGTCTTTGACAAAGCTGCTGGCTGAAGCACGTCAACTACAGCTTGAATTAGGGTCCCAAACAGGACTGGATACTTGCCAGAATATCAAGCAGTTAATCGAACTAGGTGAAAAGGTGGCCTCTGTGCCCGAAGTCAGCCCCGAAGCCCTCATTGCATCCGTTTGGGAGCAAGGTGTTGAACAAGCTTCAGACCTCGTTAACTCGATAATACGATTAACCGAAACGTATTCTAATATTGAACACCAACTACAAGGGGTTGCCTGGGAAGCTGACGTTATTACTGCGAGAAACAGTTTGGCAGTACAAACTGATCCACTTCGGTTTTTCAGCAGTGAATGGCGAAAATCACGGGCTTTTGTGCGATCCCTTATTCGCGACCCTTCAATGCCAATTCCATTGCAAGTTGAATTATTAGATAAACTGCTGGAAGTACAATCATTAAGAAAAAAAATAAAAGAGCTCGATGCATTTGGACAATCCGCATTTGGCAGTGATTGGCGTGGGGAAAGTAGCAATAGCCAACTATTGTTAGCACTCATCGATTGGATGAGGACATTAAAAGAATTCAATACAGAAACTCGAGTTCTTGCTAGCCGCCTTGCTGACCGTGATTTAGTCAAATACCAAGTTGATCAACTTAATACCACATTTGAACAGGTAAGCGTTCAGTTAGATACTCTATGGAATGCTTTCGATTCGTCTCCAAGTGAATTTTTTGAAAATAACTTCTCTATAAGTCGCGTACCACTTAACTTTATCGAGAAACATGTTAAAAAGTTAATCTGGATTGACGAAAGATCTAGAGAGCTATTTAAAAACCCACCAGATATTTTGAGTGAAAGGCGATATTTATTATCGAAGGTCATAAAGTTACAGCAACTATCTCAGACAATAGACTCTTTGGATATTCTAGGCGCTCAGGCATTTTCGAATAGCTGGATAAAAAGTGATTCCGATTGGAAATCATTGATGCAGGCTTCCAACTGGATAGAGCAACATCAGGATTTACGTTTTATTGCAGCCAACATCAACAATCGAAATGAAATAGCGGAACTTGCAAAGCAATATCAACAGACAGGTATTAATTTTATCAACATTATCGATAATCTGTCGATAAGATTAGCTTCAAAAACTGAGACACTGTTTAAAGTGGGTTCAATTGATGAGTTATCAATACTGGCCGCAGGCACTAAGTTGCTATTGTGGATGGATAATTCAGAACAGCTTTCCAAATGGGTTGCTTGGCAATACCGAGCTTCTTTAGCTAAAAAACTAGGCATGAGCGAGTTTATTGAAAAACTTGCAAATGGAAGCCTTACGCAAGAAAACAGCTTCACCGCTGTTGAACGCACTTATTATGAATCTTTATTGGCATTAATGGTGGAACAAGATCCTGAACTTGTTCGATTTGATGGAGAGCTTCATTCCAGAGAAGTAGAAAAATTTTCTGACCTGGATCGTAAGGGTATCAAAGCAGCCAGCTTTGAAGTGGTTAGAGCACATCATCGTAGAATTCCATCTCAAATAGGTGGTGCTGGTCCTGTTGGTATTCTGCGTGCAGAAATGGCACGTAAGAGAGGGCACATGCCAATCCGGCAGCTAATGCTAAAAGCTGGCTTAGCGATACAAGCTCTAAAACCAGTAATGATGATGAGTCCATTATCCATTGCACAATTTCTGGTACCTGGATGCCAAAAATTTGATCTTCTCGTGATGGATGAAGCTAGCCAGATCCAACCTGTTGATGCCATCGGCGCCATTGCAAGATGCGGGCAAGTTGTTGTCGTAGGCGATGAGCGACAATTACCCCCAACCAGCTTTTTCTCTAGGATGACAGAATCGGATAGTGAGGATGATGATGAACTTTCACAGGTGGCAGATATCGAGAGCGTATTGGGATTATTTGTCGCTAGAGGGTTACCGCAGAGAATGTTGCGTTGGCATTATCGCAGCCGCCATCAGTCATTAATTGCCGTCTCTAACAGCCAATTTTATGAGAATAAACTCTTTATAGTACCTAGCCCGTACACTCAAGAAGCCGGAATGGGATTGTTATTTCATCATGTGCAAAATGGCGTTTTTGAATCGGGAAGCAGCAGCTCTAACCCGGTGGAAGCAAGACGCGTAGCTACAGCAATAATGGAACATGCACAAAATCATAAGGGGCTGTCTCTGGGTGTTGCGACATTCTCGGTTTCGCAGCGAAAAGCCATCCAGGACGAACTAGAGGTATTACGCCGCCTGAACCCGGAGTTGGAAGATTTCTTCCATGCCCATCCAAATGAACCGTTCTTTGTTAAAAACTTAGAGAACGTTCAGGGAGATGAGCGCGATGTGATTATGATTTCCGTTGGCTATGCCAAAAACACCAATGGTTACATGGCGATGCGTTTCGGCCCTCTAGGCGCAGAAGGGGGAGAACGCCGCTTGAATGTTCTGATAAGTAGAGCAAAACGACGTTGTGAGGTTTTTGCGTCAATCACTGACGAAGATATCGATCTTGAGCGGGCAAAAGGCAAAGGTGTCTTTGCGTTCAAACTGTTTCTTCAATACGCTCGCACAGGACGTTTATCCTTGGCTCAAAAATCCGATCGTGCAATGGATAGTGTGTTTGAAGAACAGGTAGCTGACGCACTTCAAAAAAGAGGTTACCAGGTCCATCCACAAGTTGGCATTGCTGGATTCTTTATCGATTTAGCCATTGCAGATCCTGATATGCCAGGACGATATCTGATTGGCATTGAGTGTGATGGTCGAGCCTATCATTCCTCTCGGTCCGCCCGTGAGCGTGACAGATTACGCCAATCCGTGCTGGAGGATCATGGGTGGATTATTCACCGAATTTGGAGCTCCGACTGGTTCCAGCGACCAGAAGAACAGTTGCAACGCACTGTCGAAGCAATCGAAACAGCAAAAAATGAACTTGCCCTTCGTTCGGATCGCAGAAGTTCTGATACCAGAGCTGTGCCGATTGAAATTATCACTATTGAACGTGAGTCTGTAACAGAAATTAGTCTCGTCGATTCTGAACAGAGCCTTGAACATGTTGAAAATTATATCGAGTCTACCCCTGAGTTTCATGCCAATTGGCAGCTGCATGAAACACCAGCAAGCATTCTGGTGGACCTGATTGAAAAAATCGTTCAAACCGAGTCACCAATTCATGTCGGTGAAGTCGTTACACGCCTAAGAACCGCATGGGGGTTACAGCGTGCCGGGGCAAGAATAGAAGCGGCAGTAAATCAGGCAATCAATATCGCATGCAAAAAAGGAACGATATTGCAGGCTGGGAATTTCCTTATGTGTAGTACCTCAGAAATTACGCTCCGAAATCGACAGAACGTTCTGTCATCTGGTCTGAGAAAACCTGAAATGATTGCCCCTGAAGAAATAGCCGTCGGCATCAATGCAGTCGTGGCAAGAAACTTAGGAGCGACTGATGACGAAATCATTTCATCTGTTTCCAGAATGTTGGGATTCAGAGCCACAAGCAGTGTCTTGAGAAAAACAATATCTGAAGTCATAGAAGGTTTATTGAATGAAGGTATTCTGAGGAGAGAAAATACAATGATTATTGTTAGCGAAACAGTGGAAAATTAATGGCTGTAGACAGTAGCCTAAGGTCGCGAAAGCGGCCTTGGGGTGCAATGCCTGATATCAACACCTTCTCCTTTCGCTTTGATTCATCGCCTAGTCGTTGCAGTCCGGGCAACGGATGGCATCTATCCTGAGTCTGTTGTGAATCTCCAAACTAAACGACCACGCCCCTTACAACTGGTTGCGTGATGTGCTGACCCGCTTGCCGACCTGGCCTAACAGTCGGATCAACAATCTATTACCTTACGCCGAAAACCGCTTCAGTTAATCCTCCTCAACTTATTACATTATTTTAATCGTACAACACGAGGTAACCGTTCGGTTACGTATCAGAAAACTACGTCTTTGATAAGGTGGAGGCATCTACCTTTCCCGCGCTGCCTTGAAGAAACTAATAAGGTTTAATAATAATCACAAACCTATAGAACAAGAGAACACTTATTTCCCAAGTCGCCCTATGTATGTTCAGTCAGAAATTAATCACACATCTTCCTTAGTTTCAAATTCGTAGTCGATAAGAAAGATCGCCTCCGGAAAATAAAGCCATCTAAAACATCACCTATCGTATTAGTAAAGCAGCATTTTAATGATTCATTATCAGAATTATTTAGGTGTTACTTTGTATTTATCAATTAATTCTTTTCTTTTTCTTAAAAATGAATAGTCATTTAGTTTTTTTGAAAAAACAATAGCCCAGATGAAAGAGATTGAATTCTCGACAATAATATAAATAACTCTAACTGTATAGATAACAATAATGAGCATTGCTAGCATTGTTATTATATTAATGAAATTTACACGAGCATGATACAATGACCCAACTAACTCGAATACTTCAAAAACGTAGCAAACTAAAAGAGCAACAAATGCGGTATGAGCTATCATAAATAATATTATTTTTCTTAATGAATGTGTTGGCATTGTGTTTCTGTCATAATCAAAAATCTGATTGCAATCAAGAAAAGACAAAAAACCAATACTATTCATGCGGATATTTTTATCATAAATATAGTTAAATAAGATTTGTAGTATAGGCAATGGGTAAAATAAACCATACTGTTTTAGCTTTAATTCCTTCATTAAAACATCATATTCCTCATCAGTCTCTTTATATTCACTTATTAATTTCAAGGCATTAATTTTATCGTCTACTGATAGTTTTAAAAACCCAGACGAAAGATTATTTTTGAAGATCCAGAAGAATGGGGAAAAAACTCTTCTTATTGATCTAATTGACCATAAAAAAATTGCTACAATCAGCGGCCCGGTGATCCCCTTGAAATGCTCATCGAATAGCCATGAATCTTTTACAATATCTATTACGTTCATAATTTTTAGATGCTTTATTATTTATGATTGACTCATACTATAATCAAACAATCATTAAAATCAATTACTTTTTTTTCGAACATAAGCCACCAACTAACCAAAGTAGTTAGACTTTTTATGAAACTTACCCTTTAAAATAGGGCTTAAAATGATACCAAATCATAAAAAAATTAGAATATATATGATGTTTTTTTATATATGAGATTCATCGTCTAAATATAACATTTTCATAGAAAATCGCCTTCTTAGCCACAAAAACGACTATTGCGATTATTAGCAAACTGATAACAACTCCTGCCATGCCTGTTGATATGCCAATGAGAAAAGATAGGCCAAGAGCCAGCAGGATAACAGTAAGCGCATACTACTGTGGATAAGTACCAGACACCCTCGGCAGGTTCATTCATCCCTTTACTTTCTTATCACCCCAACTTGATACATCAGCAAGTTGGCACGTGTAAGATACGCAAGCAATTTTCATTCCATCTTCACCGGCCTCATACCCTACTTGACGTTTTTTTCACCGCTTAATCCCTAGTCTTGATGGGTATTTAATGCGTGGTTTTCCATGGGCTAAGCAGTAAATTTTTATCGCATAATAAATAATTTTCATTATCATTGCGCTTCCGCAGTCAAAACTCATCCCGCTAAGAGTAGTGTTAAATGAAAAAGGTCATCTGTGCGTTAGGAATGGTGCTCGCCTCGGCCAGCTCTGCTTTGGCAACCACGTACCCTCTAACCATTGAGAATTGTGGCTATAAAGAGACGTTTACCAAAGCCCCCGAGCGCGTCGTCGCACTGGGACAAAATACCGTCGAAATTCTGCTGCTATTGGGATTGCAGGACAAGATAGTCGCCAGTGCGTTTTGGCCGACTAAAGTGCTGCCGCAACTGGCTGAACAGAATGAGAAAATCAAAACGCTGACGGTAGAAATACCAACGTTGGAATCCATTCTTGCGCAAAACCCTGATTTTGTTCCCGCACAACTGCCTTTACTGCTCGGCCCAGAAAGTAAAGTCGCCAAGCGCGAAGATCTCGCCACCGTTGGCGTGAATAGCTACATGTCTCCGGGTATGTGTGCAACCAAAAAAGACATTGGCGATATGTACGGTAGCCGCCAAAAACTGTGGGACATGACCTTCCTTTATCAAGAGATTGCAGACTTTGCCAAAATCTTCAACGTCGAAGATCGCGGCCAGGCGTTAATTGCCGATTTTAAACAACGCGAAGCAAACCTTCGCCGGGAGTTCGGAAAAAACAACCAGGATCTTTCGTTTGTCTTCTGGTTCTCTAGCTCTTCCCCCTCCTCTGACGCCTATGTCGGCGGCAAGAACAGCGCCTCCGGTTTTATCGCTAATCTGTTAGGCGGCCATAACGCCATCACCTCAGAGACTGAGTGGCCAACCGTCGGTTGGGAAAGCATCATTGCCGCCAACCCCAATGTGATTGTGGTTTCAAGCCTTGACCGAAATCGCTGGGCGCTCGATAACGCAGAAGAAAAAATTAAATTTCTCAAAACCGATCCTGCTGTTAGTCAATTAGATGCGGTGAAAAAAGGCCACATCGTCGTGATGGACGGCCAGGCAATGAACCCAACGATTCGCACCATCTATGGTGCAGAACAAGTTGGCGAACAGCTCAGAAATCTTGGGCTAGATAAATGACAGCAGTGGCGCAACCGATGAAACAGACGTTTCTGCTAGCCGCGTCGACTGTTTTTTCAGCGGTGTTGCTAGTGCTGGTGATCGCGATTGGCGTTAGCGTGGGTGAGCTTTCTATCCCGCTGCGAAGCGTGTTCTATGCCATAAGCAATAAACTCGGGCTGACAGAAGTGCCCCTTAGCCGCATTTACGAAAGTGTGATTTGGGACTTTCGCCTGAGCCGTGCGCTTGTTGCGGCTTGCTGCGGTGCCGGGTTGGCCATATGCGGTGCGGTGCTGCAAAGCCTGCTGAAAAATGCGCTGGCAGAGCCTTATGTGCTTGGCGTTTCTGCGGGCGCTTCAACCGGCGCGGTGTCAGTGGTCGTATTGGGCATAGGTACCGGTGCCGTGTCGCTCTCCGCCGGGGCATTTGCGGGGGCATTTGCCGCCTTTGCCTTTGTCGCCTTTCTGACCAATGGCGCACGAGGTGGCAATGAGCGCACCATTCTGGCGGGCGTTGCTGCGTCCCAGCTCTTCAACGCGATTACCGCTTACACCATCAGCACATCCGCTAGTGCGCAGCAGGCGCGTGACGTGATGTTCTGGTTGTTGGGCAGTTTCAGCGGCGTCAGATGGCCTGAGTTTCAACTGGTGCTGGTAGTCGTGTTGGTAGGGCTTGCAGTGTGCCTTTACTATTCTCGAGCGTTGGATGCTTTTACTTTTGGCGATGATGCGGCCGCCTCGCTTGGCATCGCCGTGCCCTGGGTTCGCCTGCTCCTGTTCACCATCACTGCGCTGATCACAGCAACCATCGTCAGCATGGCAGGTTCCATCGGCTTTGTGGGCTTGGTCGTTCCGCATGTCATGCGCTTCTTTTTTGGGCCATTGCACCGCAGGTTACTTATCACTTGCGCATTGGCAGGTGCCATCTTGATGGTGCTGGCCGATATAGCTTCGCGCTTACTGATAGCCCCGCAAAGTCTTCCGGTCGGCGTGGTCACCGCGCTGGTTGGCGTGCCGTTCTTTGCCGTTATCATCTACCGCTCAAGGAATAAGTGATGAGTATCGCCGCTGAAAATATTACCTGGAGTGTGGGTAAAAAAATCATCGTCAACAACGTCTCGCTGAGCGTTTCGAGTGGTGAAACCGTCGGATTACTAGGCCCTAACGGCTGCGGAAAGTCATCACTGCTGCGGATCCTCGCTGGATTACGGCGCCCCCACTCAGGTACCGTCACGCTGGACGGGCAAAATATCGCTCAGATAACCAAAAAGCAGTTGGCGCGTCGGGTGGCCTTTGTGGAACAGCACGGCATGACCGAGGCCAATATGCGCGTTGTCGACGTGGTCAAACTGGGGCGAATTCCCCATCACTCTCCATTTTCCAATTGGACCACGCAGGATGACGATACTGTCACCGCCGCGCTCCAGCGCGTGGATATGCTCGGCAAGAGTGAACAGGGGTGGCAGAGTTTATCGGGTGGCGAACGCCAGCGTGTTCACATTGCACGAGCTCTTGCACAATCGCCGACGGAGATCCTCCTGGATGAACCGACCAACCATCTGGATATCCGTCATCAGATACAGTTGATGAAACTCGTCAGCGAACTGCCAGTGACCAGCATTGTGGCTATTCACGATCTCAACCACGCCTCCATGTTCTGCGACTCGTTGATTGTAATGCAACAAGGGCAGATCGTCGCCGCTGGTAGCCCGCAGGAGATCCTCACAGAGTCTCTGCTTTGGGATGTATTCAAAGTAGAGACCAAGATTGAAATTTCGCCCTTCCACGGAAAAAAACATATCCACTACATCGCTTAATACCGGGTTATTAGCATGCCTTTGCCAATTCTGCGGTCAGTGACTCAGGTCTGGCCGCCTGTATTACTGGGCAGCCAGTTTGTTTTTAATATTGGCTTTTACGCCGTTGTGCCGTTTCTGGCCGTGTTTTTACGCGACGACATGATGCTGTCCGGCGGACTCATCGGGTTGATATTAGGTTTGCGAACGTTTTCTCAGCAAGGCATGTTTATCGTTGGTGGTGCGTTATCCGATCGCTACGGCGCACGTATCATTATCCTCTGCGGCTGCATGATCCGTGTGGCAGGCTACCTGCTACTGGCACTTGGCGAGTCACTATCTCCGATTATCATTGGTGCCTGTCTTACAGGCATCGGCGGTGCCCTGTTCTCTCCATCAATCGAAGCGTTACTGGCAAAGGCTGGAACGCAAAGCGAATTGCAAGGGAAACGCAGCCGGGCAGAATGGTTTGCGTTGTTTGCGGTTTGCGGAGAGCTGGGGGCTGTACTGGGGCCGGTGGCAGGAGCATTATTGACAGGGTTGGGTTTTCGTCAGGTTGCACTGGCGGGGGCGGGTATCTTCGTGATAGCACTGGTGGTGTTGTTTTTCTGCCTTCCAGCTGCGAATGTCAGAAAACAGACACTAAACATCCTTCCGTGGTGGACGACATTCCGTAAACCACGGTTTGTCGCTTTTATTATCGCCTATAGCTCGTGGCTGTTAAGCTATAACCAGTTATATTTTGCGCTGCCGGTGGAGATCCAACGTGCCGGCGGCAGCGAAAAAGATCTTGGCCCGTTGTTTATGCTGGCATCGCTGCTGATTATTGCCCTACAGTTACCGCTTGCACGCTTTGCTCGTCACATCGGGGCTGCGCGCATCCTGCCCGTGGGTTTTCTGCTTATTTCCGTCTCATTTCTTAGCGTCGCGCTGTTTGCTTCTACCCCTCCGCCAGAAAACGGATACCGGCTTTTACCTGCGGCCTGTTTTGTGACGTTATTGACCCTGGGCCAAATGCTGCTGGTGCCTTCAGTGAAAGACTTGATCCCATGGTTTGCTAACGAATCGACGTTGGGCGCACACTATGGTGCGCTTGCCTCAGCCGGAGGGTGTGCGGTACTGGCGGGAAATTTCTTGCTTGGCAACCAGCTTGACGCCGCATTGGTTCCTTCCTATGAAGCCATTTTCCCTTGGCTACACCTGGCATTTTTCCCATTTTGCAGCGCAATAGCAATGGTTGTGATTTGTCGCCCTATGCGAAAATAGACCACACAACACTCATCCGATCCTGGGATCGTCGTGACACTAACTTAAGGAAGATACTATGGTGATTTACAGTTTTTTCGTGAAGGGCGAGCAGATTGTGGTACTGGATAACTCTGTACCTGATTTCGCAGATAATCAAAAGCACCTGTTAGATAAAGGCTATGCCAAGCAATTTGAAGAGTTGCAAGCCACCTCCCCGCAAGCGGCCCTTGCCAGATTTAAAGACATTAAGGGTGAGGAATACAAAACAGCGCATGCCTTTACCACTGGGGGCGTGTTTACCTCACTGATTGGTGCTTTATTGCCGAAAGGCTGACAGCACAGCTTGCTGGGGGCCCAGGTGAATGACTTTTGCCCCCACTCACCAATTAAAGACTGCCCCAGTCCGGCAGCTTGTTTACCCGTTTTCGCCAATAGTGAAATAACGCCATTGAGAAGCCAAACAATACCCCAGCCAGCAAGCTTGTCTGCAGCGCCACCAATACGCTGTAGCATTGGCTTTTCCAAATCGTAAACCACATGAACAGACCCCATACAGAACCAAAAAAGCCACCGAAGCACAACACATTCTGCCAGAACGGCATAAACGGCGGCGGAGGGATCTGGACGCCTAACTTCCACAGCAGGCGCAGGAGCGGTGGAGCATAATTGCTACGCCACATTTTTTTCTCTGCCATCAACGCTAATGCCCGTTCTTTCTTCTCTTGAAACGTCATCGTCGAATCCCTTCACTGGAAACAGGTCTTCTTTTTTATCAGGTAGAAACATGTTTGAAAACCAGTGGAGGAATATTTTTATTTACCATATGGATATCTAGCCACCTTAAGTAAACTTAATTATCGGTAAGTGTTATGCTAACAATTAATATCTCACCCGTTCTAAAAAAAAATTAACTAAAAGAGTAAAAAGCACTTTCAAAACAATCAGCTATACTGTAATGATAATATTTACCTTTGGGAAAGTCACCGTGCAGACAAAACTAGACCTCAACCTTGCCCGTATTCTTTGCGAGGTGATCGACGCAGGTTCAGTTTCTGCCGCCGCAATGAACCTTAAAACCAGCATCTCCGCGGTCAGTATCGCGCTAAATAAACTACGCAAGCACCATAATAACACGCTGTTTTTCAGGCAAGGCAATGGCATGATGCCGACAGCTTTAGCACTGGAGCTATACAAATTTTATCAGCCAGCGCTCAATCTGTTTGACGAAGCAGAGAAACTCCAGGCTGATGCCTTGTTGCCAAGCCGTGTGCAAAAACTACGTATTGCCACTGTCCCGCTGTTGGACTTGTTTCTGGTGGACAAATTTTTGGACGCCCCGGAATTTTGTAATGGGGCGGGTTGGGATGTCCTTGCAGTTTCTCAGGATCCCACAGTGCGAATAGAACGCCTGCGCAGAAAGCAGATCGATCTCGATATCGGCACGGCATTGTCGAACGACCGATCGTTGCTCTGTTATCCCATTTTCTATGGGGGGATGACGATGGTTTGCGCGAAAGATCATCCCCGCATCAAACAATCGGTGACGTTAGAACAATTTCGTCAAGAGTCACTATTAGGCTTTATCTATTCGGAAGAAAAACTGGGTAAGGAAATACCCGGTATTCAGCATAATGATGAAGATCTATTATTCCGCAACTTCCGCTCATCATCCATTATTACTATCCTGCTGCAAACGGCAAAAAGAGAGCTGGTTACAATGATACCCTCCGCATTGGCACCTTGGGTGTGTGAAAGGTTCGGTTTACGCGTGGTGGAGCATGATTTCCCCATTAAACATACCGTTGGTTACTATACGCACATTCATCGTTCAGAAAAGAACAATCCTTTGCTACAAAAAATAATCAACTTTTTATCTGAGCTAGGATAATTTCATCAACATCATTAGATCGAAGAACATTAGTGGTATAACCCCGAGCTCCAAGGGGTTATATCGAGTGTCTCAACGTTCTATATTTGATATTGACTGTATTACTTCCAGTTTATTGTTTATACTCAAAAACTACGGAATGGAACCTGCCGATAACAATGTATGTTTTTCATTAATAAGGATATGGCTATATGCATACTATGACTAATTGAGAGGTCACAATGACAAATCGCAAATATCTTACCCTATCTGAAGTGGAACGCCTGCTGGAGGCCACCAAACAAGGCTCTGACCCGGAGAGAGATTACTGTTTAATCTGGATGTGCTTTATCCACGGGTGTCGGGTCAGCGAGATCAACAGCTGGCGCCTGTCGGATATCGACCTCCCCAATAACCGCATATATGTCCACCGTTTAAAGAACGGCCTTTCTACTATCCATCCTCTGTATGAAGTTGAACTTAAGGCGCTTATCGGCTGGATGAACGTACGCTCTCGGCATAAATATGCCGCCAGTGAGTGGTTGTTTTTATCGCAAAAAGGCAACCGGCTTTCACGCCAGCGAATTTATGACATATTGCGTGATTGCAGCCGCCGTGCAGGATTAGAAGTGGATGCACACCCCCACATGTTACGCCACGCCTGTGGTTTCGCTCTGGCAGATAGAGGTATGGATACGCGGTTGATCCAGGATTATCTGGGGCACCGTAATATTCAACACACCGTGCTTTATACCGCGACCAACGCCCAACGCTTTCTGCGTGCCTGGTAATCAATAACTAGTAGGAAAACCACTCGGAAGGAATGTAATAATTTGTGATTCTATGGACATATTGTTCCAAACTGACCACGATACTAAAGAGTAATAATTTTCTTGTCAATAACCCTACATTCTTCGCTGTTTCCATTCATTTAACTCAACAAATTCAATAGATTATTTTTAACTCCTAAAAACCCTTCTTTTTATTCCAACAGAACTTAGCAAATCTTTTAACAATAAAAAAAATCGCATGTCGAGTTTGTTAAACAAATTATCGGAATAAAAAACCACTCAGAAACGCAAAAACACCGTAAAAACTCCAGGAAAACCCCTCATCCGATGGAAAACCAGTGGTAACCACCAAACTGGTCAAATTGGAACAAAATGAACAGTTATCTGCTCACTTCGTAACCCGAACAACCAAGGAAAACATGCGTAGAAACGCATAATTATTAATGAGATGCGCGCATCTCGACCCAAAAGGAAGTTTTACATGAAAAAGAATCTGCTTGTTGCTGCTCTGATGACCGCCGGTGTTCTGTCTGCTTCTGCTTTCGCGGCTGACGGCAAAATCAACTTTGTTGGCGCCATCACTGACGACGCCTGCACCGTGGTAAACGACATGAGTAACCCGCTGACCGTAACGCTGGGCACCGTATCCAGCAAAGCGTTCACCACCATCGGGTCTACTGCAGCACCGACCAAGTTCACCATCGCGCTGACCAACTGCCCGGCCACCATGACCTCGGCAAAAGTGAAGTTTGATGGCACCGCAGACGCCAACGAAGGCAGCATCCTGGCTCTGACGCAGGAAGCTGGCGTGGCCACCAACGTGGGGATCCAGTTGACGGATAAAGCCAACGTTGTTGTGCCATTGTACACCGCGTCTTCATCCTATGCGCTGGTCCCGGGTGCCAACAACCTGGACTTCGTGGCACGTTACTACTCCACAGCAGCAAGCGTGACCGCTGGCCCGGCTAACTCAACCAGCAACTTCACCATCATTTACAACTAATCGGCTGTCCCTCCCACCACGTCGTGGTTGGGAAGGCATCCCCACGGGCCGGCTTCGGTCGGCCCGTCTTTTTTCGGAGCTTTGAATTGTTATGAACACCTGGTTAAAAACCCTTTGCCTGCCTCTCTTGCTGACCGGCGCGCTGGCGCAGGCGGCCGAAATCGGCGGCGTTACCGTCGGCGGCACCCGCCTGATTTACAACGGCGGCAAGAAGGAGGCTTCACTGAGCGTCACCAACACTGACATCAACCCCTATCTCATCCAGTCCTGGGCGGAGACCCAAAACGGTGGCGCTGAGAAAGCCCCCTTTATTATCACGCCTCCGCTGTTTCGCCTCGACGGTAACCAGCAGAACCTGCTGCGTATCGTGCGCACCGGCGGCAGCCTGCCTGAAGACCGCGAGTCGCTCTACTGGCTGAATATCAAGTCCATCCCGGCAGGCAGCAAGAAGGAAGGGGCCAACACCCTGCAGATTGCCGTCAAGACCCGCATCAAGCTGCTTTACCGCCCACAGGGCCTCAAGGGCACGCCGGAAGAGGTGACCAGCAAGCTGACTTGGTCACAGAGCGGAACCCAGCTGACCGTCACCAACCCGACGCCGTTCGTCATGAACTTCCAGCAAATCAAGGTGGGTGGCCGTGAACTCAAGGACATCACCTACGTACTGCCGATGGGCCAGGCCACCTTTACTCTCCCGGCCGGCGTCAGTGGCCCGGTCAGTTGGAAACTCATCAGTGACTACGGCGGTACCGGCGCAGAGCACACCCCGGGGCACTAACAGCATGTTGATGCGGAGCATGGACATTCAGGAGCGGGAGGGCGCAATTCTCCCGCACGCAAGGAGTAGTGAAGAATGAATAATAATAAACCCCGAGTGCGCCTGAGCCAGGTGGCCTGCTTTGTAGCAGCCCAGATGGCGCTGATGACCGGGACAATGATGACAGCCCAAGCGCGGGACTACTTCAACCCCGCCCTGCTTGAACTCGGCAACCCCGGTCAAAAGGCCGTCGACCTGACCTCCTTTGAGGACAAGGGCGGCCAGATGCCCGGCACCTACCGGGTGGACGTGTTCCTCAACAACGAAAAGATGGAAACCCGCAACGTCGAGTTCCGCCAGGGCAAGGACGCCAAGGGCAACGAGACCCTGCAGCCCTGCATCCCGGTCGACGACCTCACCAGTTGGGGCCTGCTGACCAAAAAGTTCCCGGAACTCGGTGCACCGGGCAGCGCCTGCGCCAACCTGGCGGCCATTCCCCAGGCCAGCAGCGATTTTCGCTTTGCCCGCCAGCAGTTGTTACTGAGTTTCCCGCAGTCGTCCGTGAACAACGCCGCCCGCGGCTGGGTCGACCCGAAGCTGTGGGATGAGGGGATTCCGGCGGTACTGCTCAACTACAGCGTCACCGGGGCCAACAACTACGCCAAAAACGGGCGTGGCGATGACAGCAACAGCCAGTACGTCAACCTGCGTCCCGGCGTGAATATCGGGCCCTGGCGGCTGCGCAACTACACCACCTGGAACCGCTCCAGCAGCAGCGGCCAGGATGGGCAGACCATCGACAAGTGGGAGACGGTCTATACCTACGCCCAGCGCGACATCATCGCACTGAAGAGTCAGTTTACCGCCGGGGATACCACCACCGCGGCCGACGTGTTTGACAGCATTCCGTTCCGCGGGGCCCAGCTGGCCTCCGACGACGAGATGGTGCCGGAAAGCCTGCGCGGCTATGCGCCAGTGGTGCGCGGGATCGCCCGCAGCAACGCGCAGGTGACTATCCGCCAGAACGGCTACGTGATTTACCAGACCTACGTGTCGCCGGGCAGCTTTGAAATCACCGACATGTACCCGTCCGGTGGCTCCGGTGACCTGAACGTCACCATCAAGGAATCCGACGGCAGCGAACAGCAACTGGTCATTCCGTTTGCCTCCCTGCCGGTGTTGCAGCGTGAAGGACGGCTGAAATACTCGGCCACTACCGGGGTCTACCGCTCCTACGACAACAGCGTGGACAAGACTCCGCTGAGCGAAGGTACGGTGATTTACGGCCTGCCAGCGGGCTTCACGATTTACGGCGGCGGCCAGTTCAGCAGCAAGTACCAGTCGCTGGCGGCCGGGGTCGGCAAGAACCTGGGGGACTTCGGGGCGATGTCCGTCGACGTGACCCAGGCCTGGTCGAAGCAGAAAGACCAGGAGAAAGAGAGCGGCCAGTCGTGGCGCGTGCGCTACAGCAAGAACTTCGTGCAGACCGGCACCAACTTCTCAGTGGCGGGTTACCGCTATGCGACCAGTGGCTACTGGGGCATGCAGGAGGTGCTGGACACCTACACCAGCGGCAACAATACGCCGATGCAGGAGCGCCGACGCAACCGGGCGGAGCTGACCTTGTCACAGGACCTGTGGCAGGGCGGCGGCAACCTGGGGCTGACGGCGGCACGGGAGGATTACTGGGATACCGAGCGGCGCATGGAATCGTACAGTGCCAGTTACAACAACTCGTGGAACGGCATCAGCTACGGACTGAGCTACACCTACAACCGCAACTCGCAGGCGGCCTACGGAACCAGCATGGGCGATAGCAGCATTGGCGGCGGCAACCGCGGGCGTATCTACGACAAGGACCAGCAGTTTGCCCTCAGCCTGAGCATACCGTTGAACCGGCTGTTCGGGGGTAAGCACCCGACCTACGTCAACTACATGGCCAACAGCAGCAAGAACGGCAACACCACCAACAGCGTGAGCGTAGGTGGCACGGTACTGGACGACAACAACCTGAGCTGGAGCGTACAGCAAGGTTACGGCACGAAAGGCCAGGGCAACAGTGGCAGTGCCAATGCCGACAGGCGGGCAACCTACGGGGAGCTCAACGGGGGGTATTCGTATGACAAGAACAGCCAGCGCGTGAACTACGGCGTGCAGGGGGGCATTCTGGCCCACGAGAACGGTGTGACCCTGGGTCAACCGTTGGGTGAAACCTTGGTACTGGTGGCCGCACCGGACGCGAAGAGCGTCAGCGTTCAGGGGCAGACCGGGGTGAAAACCGACTTCCGCGGCTATGCGGTGGTGCCGTATGCCAGCCCATACCGTAAAAATGACGTAACGCTGAACACCGAGACCTTCGCCGACAACACCGACGTGGCGATTACCACCCAGACGGTTATTCCAACGCGCGGTGCCGTCGTCAGAGCCCGTTACCAGACCAGCGTGGGCAACCGGGTGTTGATGACGCTGATCTATCAGGGCGGCAAGCCGGTCCCGTTCGGGGCCATCGTGTCGGCGGGGAACAGCAAGGACGCCGAAGGCTTTATCGTCGGGGACGCTGGGCAAGTATACCTGACCGGGCTGGCGCAGAGTGGGCAACTGAAGGTGCAATGGGGCAACGGCGCGGATGAACAGTGCCGCGTGGATTACAGTCTACCAAACGGTGTCCAGGGTATAGCTGCTATAAACGGACAATGCCGGTAGCCGCTAAATAGTTAGCCCTTTTGACAACAGTACATTATTTAAAGGTATGAAAATGAATGTTTTATTTTCAATTAACAAAAAGCGAAGCTGGTCAATAATGCTGCGGATGTTACTCTTGCTTTGTCTATCGGTATTAACGATGGAGAATGCCTATGCACTCAAGTGCGTGAATGCCAGCGACCAGTCATTTTCATTCGTTGAGAACATAGGGAGCGTAGCTGTACCCATTACCGCACCGAATGGCACACTGATATGGCGTTCAGAAAACAGAACGATGACTATAACGTGCTGGAAGGATTTCGGTGGTACAACCGAATCTCCGTATGCTTATTTTAACCCTGCATCAGCCTCTTTAGGCGCAGGCATTCGCGTTGGCATGAATTTTAATGGCACTGACGTACCCAATATTTTCAGCGCCTCAAAATTGGCTGTACCAGGCGTCAGAGTCCCTGAATGCTTCAACACCGAGGCGGTGTGTAAACCAATCACGTCAACGACCTTTACCATTAGCTACTATATCTATATTAATAAATATGGAACACCCAGTGGCAGTAATTATTCTGGGCCAAACACCTTGGCAGTCTTTCAACTGGACGGCGTTGGCGGATTAAACATAACCCCAAACTCAAACTATCGCTATTCGACCACGAATATGCAAGGGATCCGTTTTACTGCCTGTGAGGCCGCTATTTCTGTTTCACCGAGTTCGATAGATTTTGGCACGGTAGCCGCAACGTCGGCTTCAGCCAATACGGTAGCCGCAAGTAGTAACTTTACCGTTAACATTACCAAGAGTTGTAACGACCCATTTAAGCTAACCGCATCATACAGTTCGCCAACCAACCGACTGGATGCCAATACGCTCAATGTGCTTGCCGGCGTTGGCGTAAAAATAAAAAACCTGACCACCGGCAATTATATCCAATATTCGGACGTTGAAGATCTTGCAGATTTAACCATCGTCAATAGTGCCTCTGTTCCTTACCTTGCCGAAATGGTTTGGCAAAATAGTACCCCAGCCTTGGGAACATTTAGTACGGCGGTAACAATAACAGCGTATTACAACTGATTTAATTCCCCCTAAAACGTATCAGGAGATAACTATGTTTATCAAAAAAAATGGAATTTCAATCGCTATTGCTAGCGCCACTTTATTCGTCAGCATGATGGCAAGTGCAGCACCGGTTACCGTAACCATTACCGGTAAAGTTATTGCTGCTGCCTGTACCGTCGACAACAGCGGTGCTTACACAGTTACCATGCCCGATGTGACCGCCGCCACCCTGAACCCGGCCAACTCCTACGGCACATGGAAGACCTTTGACGTCACCCTGAGCAACTGCCCGGCGGGCACCACCTCCGTCAAGGCCACCTTTGACGGTACCGCCGACGGTGCCGATGCCAACAAGTACGCCAACACCACCGGCACCGGCTATGCCACCAACGTCGCCGTCCAGGTGCAGAACCGCTCCGGCACCGTCGCCGACAAGGGCAAGAACAGCACCATGACCGTCAACGTTGACGCCAGCAGAAACGCCACCTTCGACCTTCAGGCCCGTCCGTACAGCACCCCAGGCGGCGGCACCGTCGGCAACATCACTACCGTGGTGCTGATGAACTTCACCTACAACTGATTGCGTTAACCCCTGGCAGGAGAGCCACTCATGTTTAAACGTGTCTTTATGCTCAACATGTTGCTATCCGCCCTCGCTGTCCTGCCGGGCACGAAGGCGCAGGCCGCTGATGTCAACATCACCGGCAAGGTCATCGCCTCTTCCTGTACCGTCAGCCCGGTGCTGGCGGCAGGACAGACGATCGACCTCGGCACCCTGGGCAGAACCCGCTTCCAGTTCGCCAATGATGCCGGAACCTGGAAGAGTTTTACCCTCAACCTGACCAACTGCCCGGCCGGTACCACCACGGTCAAGGCCACCTATACCGGCACCCCGAACGGCACCGATGCCACACTGTTTGCCAACACCGAACCGGTGGCCACTGCGGCCCCCAACATGGCGGTGCAGATGGCCAAGGATAGCGACCACACGGCCGTGCTCTCCACCGGCAGCACAATGGACGTCACCGTCGACACGCTGACCGGCACCGCCACCTTCCCACTGGCGGCCCGCCTGTATACGCCCACCGGCGGTGCCCAGGCCGGACAGGTGTCCAGCAGCGTGCTGGTGAACTTCACCTACCAGTAATCATCAGGGGGCCTGCCTCGGTGGGCAACCTACACCACAAAGAGAGGGAAGCATGTCTTTTCTAATGGAGAATACCGGCGTACCTGTGCGCACCCTGCTGGTGCTGGAGCCCTACGACATTCCCTGGTTGGGGATCCAGCAAATGCTGCGCACCCAGCTGGGCCACCGCGTCTCGCTGATACGTCTGCACGACACCGACCGGCTGGCTGAAACCGCCCAACGCCATCAGGTGGACGCAATACTGCTCAGCGCCGTCGGCCACCGTTCCGAGGTGCTGCCCCTGTTGCAGCAACTGTCCCTCATCCTGCGCAGCTCGAAGCAAGCACACATCGCCGCCTACCTGCGCAAGGACCTGCCCCACCTGGAGGATTTGCTGCAGGCCTTCGGCGTCAACACGCTGTTCCGCGGGCCGCTGGACGCAGCAGATCTGGCCCATTACCTGCTGCCCCATCGCCCGGTCTTTCACCCCGTTCGGCTGACCCATCAGGAGTGCCGGGTTGCCCAGGCCCTGTTGACCGGCAAGAGCGTCACCCGGGTGGCCCAGTTGATGCGCAAGGACATCCGCACCATCAGCGCCCACAAGCAGGCGTTGCTCGGCAAGCTCAACATGGTCAGCCGTGGCGAACTGCAGGTACTGGGCGGCCGGTTGATGGCCGACGAGGTCCGGTTATGACCCCGGATACCCGTGCACCAACCACCAGCAAACAGGGGATCCTGATGCACGCCTGCCCGCTGGTTCGTCAGGGACTGCTGTGCCTGCTCAGCGAGCAGTTGCCGGACTTTCGCTTTCAGAGCGTTGACTCTTTCAGTGACCTGGGCCGTCAGCCCGGCCTGACGACCGCCGACCTGGTGGTGAGCGACCTGAGCGATGATGAACATAGCGTGGCCTACGGCGCCGACTGGCTGGTGTGGCTGCAGAGTATTCTCGGCAACAGTCCGTTGGTGGTCATCACCGAGGAACTGTCACACCCGCAGTGGCTCGCACTATCCCGGCAACCCGCGCTCTCTGCGCTGGCCTTGCAAACGCCGCAGGCCGAACTGGGCCCGCAGTTGCGCCAGATACTGGCGGGCACACCGCTCATCAGCCCGCGGCTGCTGCCGCAGTCGCCGCCAGTACCCGCACTGGCCCGGCTGACCGGGGGGGAGCTGCAGGTGTTCGCGCTGCTGCATGCCGGATACAGCGTGACGCAGATTGCCGCGCATCTGCACCGCAGTGTGAAAACGATCAGCACCCATAAACGGCACCTGATGTACAAGCTGCAGGTCGACAATGAAATCGCCCTGTTTGCCCGGGTGAAAAACCTCGATGAACAGACCTGCGGCCTGGATAACGGACAGCAGTTTGTCAGACAGTCCCCGCCCTGCTTGCCGTAGCCCCCCGCCGTCAGGACTGGATTTATCCCCACCGTCACGGGGTTGACAGTGACTACACACTAATCTCACACAGGATGTGTCCATGATTTATCTGGCTACCGATGATTACTATTTTTCCCTGGGCGTCGAAGCCATTTTCCATGGCCTGAACCGACCTATCACCCTTATCCTCCTCGATGAGGCAGACGACACCGGGGTTCTCCCTACGTTGACCAGCGACGATACGCTGCTGCTGGCAGTGGAACAGACGGAAATGCTGACCCTGCTGCTGATCTGGGCACGCCGTCAGGGAGCCCGGGCGCTGCTGATAATGGATAACGCCTCCGCCCGGACGCTGAACAACATCACTCAATGGTCGCAGGGGGTGCTGTCGAAGAAGATGCCGCTGGCCAACCTGCCGTTGTGTGTCGGGGCGGGCTGCGCCCACCTCAAAGACCTGTCGTTCCTGACGGCACGGGAAATCAGCATCATGGGGTCGCTGGCCGGTGGGAAGACACCGCACCGGATTTCACGGGAGCTGAACCTCTCGGTGAAGACGATCTTCTCGCACAAGCTGAGTGCGTTGAAAAAGCTGGGGCTGAACCACCTGAATGCACGCTCGGTGCTGATCTTCGGCAAGATCTTCCAGGGCCTGGCTCCGCTGTGACACGCATAGATCAACCTGGGGCGACCTTACGTTCGACCCAGGCTGTTCCTCCCCTTCCCCAATCGCCAACGTTATTCCCTAACCAACAGCAGTAAAATCCTGGTTCTACCAGAATAATCATCATCTGACTTATAGCCCATTGTTTTAAATGAACTTTATTGATTCGTAAAAGTGGATTTTATGAATCGTGCGTATCCTCATCTAAGATTTCTCTGTAGATTCTGTCTCACGCCTTAACGAGGCATTCAGAATACCTTACTGGGAATAAACAAATGACACAGAGAAAATACCTGCTGGCAAGTGAAGTAGAAGCCATGATTAATGCCGTGCCTCAGGGGCTGAATTATCATCGCGATCGCTGCTTGATTATGATGTGTTATTTTCATGGTTTAAGGGCCAGTGAATTATGTCACCTTAAGCTGTCTGATATTCAGGATGAGTATATTTATATCTCCCGCCTGAAAAGTGGGTTATCCACCACACACCCTTTACAGAAATGTGAACTGGAAGCCCTGGCCTTATGGTTGGAAAAGCGTCAAGGCTGGCTCAATAACGACACGCCTTGGTTATTTTTGTCCCAACATGGCAACCCACTCTCCCGCCAGCAATTCTATGAATTGATTAAGAAGTACGGCATTGCCGCCAAGCTAAACGTTAAGGCCCACCCACATATGTTGCGCCATGCCTGTGGCTACTCCCTGGCAGATAAGGGGAAAGATACGCGACTGATCCAGGATTACCTGGGGCACCGTAATATCCAGCATACCGTGCTGTATACGGCAACCAATATGGCGCGCTTTAACAGTATTACCTTTGACGTTGAGCAGCAAGCGGCTTTGTAATCGCTTTTATTCCGCAATGGAATAGACAATAGTTTAAGACGCAAAGTAAATAATCAAACTTCTTACCCAGTCTATCAACCCTGGTGGACAAGTGCCGCCAAAAATCATTCAGCAGGATATAAAAATGATATATCTAGTTTCCGATGATAGCCGAGATGGATCCACTAAATGCAATCACCCTGACGATCGGCCTGTTTGTGTTAACGTTTTTCAATCCTGGCGCCAACCTGTTCGTCGTGGTGCAAACCAGCCTGGCTTCCGGCAGCCGAGCAGGCATGCTCACCGGGCTTGGCGTAGCGCTGGGTGACGCCCTTTATTCCGGGCTGGGCCTGTTTGGCATGGCCACGTTGATCACCCAATGCGAGGGGGTCTTCTCGTTCATCAAGGTCATCGGCGGGTTATATCTTCTATGGTTTGCCTATAAGAGTATCAATAAGCAGGCAACGCCACACTCTCCTGCGATGCAACAACCGCTCAGTGCGCCTTGGTATGTCTTCTTCCACCGTGGCCTGATCACCGACCTCTCTAATCCGCAGACGTTGCTGTTTTTCATCAGCATCTTCTCCGTAACCCTGAGCGCCAATACGCCCACCTGGGCCAAACTGAGTGCCTGGCTGGGAATAGTGCTCAGTTCGGTTATCTGGCGCGTTTTTCTCAGCCAGGCATTTTCCTTGCCAGCAGTACGGCGCACCTATGCCAGCATGCAACGGGTAGCCAGCCGAGCGATCGGTGTGGTGATTGGGACTTTCGCCATTAAGTTGATTTACGAAGGCTTCACGCGCCGCTCCCTATAGCCGGTATATATCGTTGTGAATGAACCCAAGTTTGGCCTTTGTCTGACGCTTGAAAAAACACGTGCATTTTCCCGTCAATTACTTTAGCATTTACTAAATTTAGCAAATACTAAAATGATTAATGACTGACGAAAACGCCTCACTACTTGCCAGCGCCAATGCCGCCGCGACGTTGCTCAAAGCCATGAGCAACCCCCGCCGCCTGTTGATCCTTTGTATGTTGGTGGACGCGCCAGGCACCAGTGCCGGTGAGCTGGCGCTAGCTACCGGGCTTAGTCCATCAGCGACCTCACAGCATCTGGCCAAGATGCGCGAGGAAGGGCTGATTGAAAGCACCCGCGATCGGCAGCGCATCAACTACTCAATTAAAAATAACGCCGTGCAGCAGGTCATCAGCACGCTAAAAGCCATCTATTGCCCCTGAGGACACCATGAACATAGAAACGATAACTGCCCAGCAAGCGCAAAAATTAATCATGCAGGGAGCACGGTTGCTGGATATTCGCGGAAAGGATGAGTATGCCCACGAGCATATTGCCCAAGCCAGCTTGCTGTCGCTGACTGATATTGAGAAAGGTGGCAAACCGCAGGCCGTTAGTGAACAGGATGTGGTGATTTTTCACTGTCAGTCTGGCCGTCGTACGGCAGAAAACGCAGCGCTATTGGCAGGGGCCGCAACGCCTGCCAAGGTTTATCTGCTTGAAGGCGGTATCAACGGCTGGAAGCAACAGGGATTGGCTGTCATCAAGGGTAACAACCAGCCACTCCCCCTCATGCGACAGGTGCAGATTGCTGCTGGCTCCCTTATTCTGGCTGGGACAATCTTGGGGTATGTAATCTCTCCCCTGTTCTTCCTGTTGTCCGGCTTTGCCGGGGCTGGATTGCTATTTGCCGGTATCAGCGGATTTTGCGGGATGGCGACGCTGTTGGCCAAAATGCCTTGGAACCAACCCAAATAGCGAGATGCCCAACCTTAGGGGCGCCGCTGCGCCCCCAACATCAAGGTTAGGCTAGATCCAACGAATAAACCCGTGACGACTCACCCCACGGGTGATAACCAAGCCCATCAAAGCTGAACCCCAATTTCTCGTAATAACCCACATGGTCGGTACACAGATGCAAACGGGGAAATCCCAGTTCGCCTGCGGCCTTGGCTACGTGATTGACCAACAATGCGCCGCATCCCTGCCCGCGATACTGTTCATCGACGTACAATGCACATAGCCACGGATACAGCTCCATACGGCTGATAAAGTCATTGGTAATCAAACCCGCGCAACCCACAACGGTTTCCCCATCCAGCAACAAATACCACTGCGGCAGCGGGTTTACCGCATCGATACAATGGGTTATCGAGTCTTGATACAGCATCATGGTCTCTGGCGATGCCCACTGACGCTGGAAATAATCGATAGCCACATCGCGATAGGCTGGCTCCTGACGCACCGAAATAATATTCACCCAAGCTCCTGATTTATTCTGTGGTCGCTACATTATGCCCTATTTTTGTTGGCAGTCAGTTGCTGAACGAATACCATTAATGCGCCGCGCTGTTATGCGGTTTATTTAATACAGGAGACGTTATGTCGCAAAATATCTATGACAATCAAACCTTCTTCGACGGCTATGCACAGCTCAGCCGTTCGGTACAGGGTTTAGATGGCGCGCCGGAATGGTCAACCATCCGCAGCATTCTGCCCGATTTGCAGGGCAAAAAGGTGGTCGATCTTGGCTGTGGTTACGGTTGGTTCTGCCGCAGCGCTCGTGAGCAAGGTGCAGCCCAGGTACTGGGAATGGATCTTTCAGAGAAGATGTTGGGCAAGGCAAAAGAGATGACCAAAGATCCGGCGATTGAATACCGTCAGCAGGATCTGGAGGCGTTACAGCTCCCGACAGCCAGCTTTGATTTGGTCTATAGCTCGCTAACGCTGCACTATATCGAAGACCTCGGCAAGCTGTTCGCAACCGTTTATCAGGCATTGGTGGATGGTGGGGAGTTTATTTTTACCGCCGAGCACCCGATTTATACTGCGCCAAAGCATCAGGGCTGGTTAGTGGATGAGGCAGGGCAAAAATCCTGGCCAATCAATGGCTATCAGCAAGAAGGACAGCGTATTTCCAACTGGCTGGCGGAAGGAGTGATCAAGCAGCACCGTATGCTGGGCACTTATATCAATTTGCTGGTCCAGCAAGGGTTTACCGTTCGTTACTTGAACGAGTGGGGTCCTTCGGCACAACAGATTGCCGACAACCCGGCACTGGATGAAGAAAAAGAACGCCCGATGATCTTTATCCTGGCGGTACAAAAACCCGCTGCGTAATGGCTATTCGCTTTATTAAATATCGTTAAAACATCCAATATTGGGGAGGCTGCCTCCCCCCAATACCTTCCAAACTTATTCACAGCGAACGGTTCTGGGCAACTTCAGGACAACACCGTTTCACTGTCGGTACAACTTACTCGCTCGCCATTTCGCCTTCGTGGCTTTCCGGTTCTGGCTCGTTCTGAACTTCCTCAACTGGCGGCATCTCCAAACGCAGATCGATCCAGCGCCCTTCAGGAATATCCATCGGCTCCCCTGCAACGATTGCGGCGGTATCAATATCAAAGCGACGCTTGCTGACTCTGACCGTGATCGTGCCGTCATCAGCTGCTTCAGTGGCGACGAAGCATAGGCGGTTACCGTTAACGTCTTGTGGGACTTCGATATTCCAGCCTTCCAGCGCGAAACCTAGCGAACCCGTCACTTTGTATACGCCAACCGAGAGTCGCTCAGCGGTAACGCCCGCAGCCTCGCCATTTACCGCCGCCAGCCCAGACAGGGTAAAGCCATCCAGGTATTCGTCGGGCATTTTCTCTGGGTTGCTGGAGAGACGAGCGATCGGGGATGCTTTTTTCAGGAAGCCGTTGGCGTCTACGGTGGTGTTAAAATCTGTCCAAGTGCGCTTTTCAGATGCAATTGTGTAACCCGATGGCCTAGTTGGTCTCCATACTAAATCTACATCGGTTGTAACACCATTCATCGTTCCGGTTTCGACGTTGCCAATAAGAGAAACTCTTGGGCAATTGTATCCGTTTCCAGAAACCCACAACTCCCACATGGATGTATCAGAATTATATACAGCACCGCAATGAATATCATTAGCACTAGAATTAGCAGAAGTCGAACCTAATTTTATGTGATGAAGCCCATTAGCAGCAAGTGCTGTAGTCGTTGCTCCTCTTGCACAGAAATAAATATAGGAGATATCCATCCCCAATTCACCATACTGTCGACCTTGTGTCACCATGAACACCATTCCACGATTGCCAGTCGTAGTAATGCTTTGCTCCGCAATTTTGCAATATCGCTCACCATTACCTGTAGATGGAATTAAAGGCGCAACAATTTGGGCAACAGACTCATCTGTTACAATTTTCTTCCAAGGGCTCCAATTTCCTAACGGCTCACGAATTCTCGTTTGAAGGTTTACTGCAGAGGTTCCTTGCTCCCATAGAAGCTGATATCTTGAACCGCCATCAAAACCTGAATTTATTCCGGCCCATGCAGCCGTACCAGGTGAATTTTTCGTACCACTAGGAATTCGTACAAACTGATTTGTGCCAACTGCATTTGGATCGCTAACCGTAGGCGCGGTTGTCCCACCAATACCATGATCGCCAACTTTTAGGACTGCAGAGTTACCAACATACATATTATTTAGAACGTGTGCTGTACCTGTCCTAGAGTTAACAAAAAATACTGGCTTACCTCGTTCAACTCCTGGCCCTAATATTTCACCCCCACCAGTAGGCACAATAGAAAAACCATACCACGTCCCAATAGAAAGATTATTTGGCCGATCAAAACTTGCTGTGTCATGCCCTCTAAACATAACGGGAAGATTGGCAACATCAGGAACATCCGTAGGCTGAGAGTGAACTGCATTAAATGTTAACGTTCGTGGGACGTTAAGCTGACCATCCGCTTTACCAATTAGACTATGCGAAGCACCTCCCCATCGAATCGTCATTTGTCCTGTTGAGGTGTCGCTATAAACCGCACCTTTTTCTATCCCTGCTGCATCTCTAAATCGAAGCAATAGGTTAGATGTAGTACTTCCGGCCTGCATAATTTGATCACCAGTTGAGTTAACTCCCCCTGCAGTTGTCAAATATCCTGCTGCGCTAATTCTTGCCGATAGGTCTGCAGTTGTCCCATTTGAGCTCCAAAAGTTCCATCCTCCCTGGAATGCGCCTTTGTGAGTGATAAAGTCTGTCGCACCAGTAAGGCCATCATCAGCCGATGTTTTTCTATTCCATGAAACCCAAGCCCCTTGCGAAGCTGGTATAAAACCAGTTGCATTTGAAGATGTAGATAATCGAACGGGTTTAGAAAATAACACCGAACTCGCAATACTCTGGTCAAGAGTCGATGACCTAGAAACATAATCAGTTTGGATCTTCGCTAATGTTGGCACAGTTAGCTTTGTACCATCATCCTTTGTGAAAGTCATATCCGCGGTACCAGTGAACCAGCTCACCGTATCATTGCGGCTGCCCTGAAAGAAGGTGAGCATCGCGGCAAAGCGAGCGGAGAACTGGCTGATATCACCTTCATAAGTGGTGATAATCGCATAGCTCTGCCCGTTAGCCGTTGAACCTGCATAATTGCTGTTTAGGGTCAGAGAGGTATTGCTATTAACCTGTTTAACTTCATACAGCTTATTATCCGGTGCCAATAAAATCATACCTGGCATCACGCCAAACTTGGCATCGGCCCACGCGGTGCCGGTACCGGTTACGGTGGCGTTATTAGCAGTTAAATTGATAGTGCCTGTTTTGTACCACATAGATTCTTACTCCAAAAAATGAAAAACCACTCGCGGCGGCTTTTAGTTAGTGACGTTATTAAAAATAATATTCTGTGTGGAACGAGATAATATAATGGAGCATTGTAAGAAAAACGCCACCCAATTTGCCTCGTATCCATCATTGAAGACTCTCAATACCAACTGATTATCACTACTACTGGCTTTTATGGTTATGGGTATACTACTTATTATTCCCGGTAAGTAACCGTTAGTACCATAGTCTCTATATGATTTAGCTATCACATTGCCATTTAATAAAAGAGCAATTGAGCCATTCGCCCCCCCATATCCCCATACGCTTGCAACATTCCCTGGAGCAACAGACACCCCTCGTTCTGGGTAATGACTCAATCCATTAGGTAGCAGCCCTTGTATTACACCTCTTTTCTCAAAGCTGGACGCCATTATAGTAACCAATGGAATATCAACATAAGACTCCCTATTAATATACCTAGAGATGTTAATCACGTTAGGCATACTGTTGCTATCTACTAGATCGCCTATTATTTTATTGGCGTAAATAGTTCCCGAGAATGTTCCATTAGCCCCAGTGATATCGCCTCTAAAATATCCACCATCCGCATAGATATTTCCACGAACAGAAACCTGATTAAACTGAGCGTTACCGTCAGACTTATTGATAGCCCAACCCTGTCTCCCATCGATGAAGTTATCAGAGCCTATCCACCCCGTTATTTTCGCGTTAGTAATCGTCCCATCAGCAATAAACGCCGAGTTAATAAACGTCTGGCCATTTTGCACGGCGAAGGGAACAGACACATTGCCTTCATCTTTGGTCACCAAAGCAAATCGATCGGCCCGCACCAGGAATTGCCGGTTACCGGCGTCATCCACCCCCAATGCCAAACCGGCAACGCTGCTTTCCCCCTTCTTACTGGTTTCAACTTTTACCGACCAGGTTGCGGAGACCTTACCATCCAAGGTCGCCTGCGCAGAACTCACCTGCTGGACTGCCGCCTTGTTATCCCCCACCGCCGTATTCAATAACTTGATATCGTTAGCCGTTGCCGATTGGTTATCGGTCACAGTTTTCGACAGCGAAGTAATAGCCGAAGTATTGTCACCAGTAGCGGATTGCAAAGCGCCAATTTGCTGAGCAGTCGCGCTATTGCTATCGGTCAGCGTTTGGCTCAGGGCGGTAACCGAAGCCTCATTCGCCCCTGTTCGGCTGGTCAGGTCGTTAATCAGCTTGGCCTGGGCGCTGTCCGTATCCACCAGCACCTGCAGCTGCTGATTGAGTTGGGCATTGTTGTCCCCCACGCTACCTGCCAGCGCTGTCACCTGCTGGGATAACGCCTTGTCAGCTTCCACACGCACCGTCTGCTCCGTCATCAAGCGCGCATCAACATCACCAAAGCTTGCCCGTAATTCGGTGATCTGCTGCGCCTGGGCGCGCTGATCGTCCGCCATTACGTTCTGCTGGGTCTTGATCGATGCGGTGACCACGTCATTGCTGATAACGTCTTCCGCCTGCTTTAACGACTGTTCGATATCCGCCTTGGCAATGGCTTCAAGCGAGCTGCTAAGTGAAGCCTGCGAACCTGCCGAGTCAGTTTGTGCCTGCTTCAGCTCGCCGATCGCCGCGCTGTTTTCGCCAGAGGTCGCCGTTAATGAACCAATCTGCTCCGCCATGGCCGAGTCTTGATTGGCCAACGTCTGTAGCCGCTCGTTGATGGCCGCCGTGTTTTGCCCAACGGTGGAATCCAGCGAACTCAATTGCCGAGATAATGCTTCATCCGCCGTGGTCCGCGCTTGCGATTCGGCGGCGATCGCCGCTTTATTTTCGCTGCTGGCCGCCCCCAGGCCGGTAATTAACGACGCTTGAGCACTGCCGCTATCCACCAGCGCTTGCAAACGCTGATTCACCTCGGCCTGATTGCTGCCGACATCTGCGCTCAAATGGTCAAAGCGTTGTGACAACGCGCCGGTCTCGCTGGCCCTGGTGGTGATCTCCTGCTGTAACTGCGCAGACACATCACCAAAATTCGCATCCAGCTGCGTGATCTGCTGGGCCTGCGCCTGCTGCCGATCGGCGAAAACGGTTTGCGCCGTGGTTAACCGGGCGCTGCTCTCGTCCAGACGTTGAACATCGTTATCCTGCTTAAGCGCCTGTTCGATATTCGCCTTGGCCGTGGCCTCCAATGCCTGTTGCAGGCTGGCCGTGCTGCTTTCGGCTTCGGTTTGCGCGATGCCAAGGCGGGTGATGGCCGCCGTGTTTTCCTGGCCGGTAGCCTGGATCACGTCAACCCGTTGGCTCAGCGCCCCATCGGCATCGGCACGAGATTTTGCCTCTGCCTGAATAGCCGCAGTGTTACTGCCCGTGCTGGCCTGCAAACCGGAAATCTGCTGGGCCTGAGCAGAGTCTGTCGCCGCCAGCGTTTTCAGCTGTTGGGTTACATCCGCACGGTTTTCGCTAAACTCGGAAGTCAGGCCGCTGAGCTGCTGGCCCTGCGTTTTCTGCTGATCGGCCAGCGCTTCGGTTTTCTGCGTAACCTGCGAGTTAACCTTGTCCTGTTCCGTCTTGTTGCTGCCGATTGCCTTGGCGTTGGCAGAAACATTGGATTCCACCTTAGCCAAAGCAGAATCGGCATCGGCCTGCGCCTGCTCCAGCTTGATAATCAAACCCTGCTGATTATCCGCCGTGGCTTTCACCGAGCTGATATCCTTGGCTAACGCCCCATCGGCATCCACTCGAGCAGCTTGCTCCTGCGCGATTTGTGCGGCGTTCCCTTCGGCTTTGGCAATCACCACGTCAAGTTTGCTGGCCAGTTGCTGATCATCATCCTGCAATTGAGTGATCTGCGAAGCAACCTGAGCCATTGCCGCGTTGGTGCCACCGGTAAGGGCATCGACCTTGGCTTGCAGTTCGGCATCTGCTCGCGCCAAGCTGGCGCGGGTGCTGTCAATTTCCCCGCGTGCGCCCTTGATATCGCTATTCAGAACCTCCTGGGCCTGGGAGAGTTTTTGGCGGTTATGCTCGATGGTCAGGCTGTTTTCGATGGCGGCTTTGCCCAACTGCGTCAAATCCTGTTGCAGCACGTCGACAGCATTGCTCAGATCGGCATTCCGGCCCGCCAGCTCGGCGTTAACCTTGTTCAGCGCCGCTTGCAGGGTATCGACATCCCCTTGCAGCGCATCCCTGTTCGCCTCGATATCGGCCTGTGCCTGGGCGATCTTCTCGGCCAGATCCTGGACGTTCTGATCCGAAGGCAGGCTGTTGATCTTCTCCAACAGATCTTTGCCCAGTTCGGTCTCGGTAATGCTTTGCGCAATTTGCGCCAGCACCACGTCCGCACTGTCCGAAGCCATCCCACGCACAAACTCGCTCCAGTCGGACTGGTTGCCGGTTTTGTCGGTAAAAGCTGCACGGAAGTACAGCACCTGCCCGGCACGCAAACCCTGCATGTCATAGCGATGCTGCGGATAAGGCACATCGGCCAATAAGCGTTCGTCGGCGAAATCCGCCCGGCTGGCTACCATCAGGGTGGTTTTCAGGCCGTCGGCAGAGTTGTGGCCAAAGCCCCAGGCAAGCTGGATGCCAAACACCACATCCTGGGTTGCCGTCAGCGCAACAATCTTGGGCGGCGCACCCGCTTTTCCTGCCAGATAGCTCGGCTCGGCATGACCCCACTGCGAGGAAACGCCCACCGCATTCACCGCACGCACCCGTACGTCATAGTTACCGGCATAAATACCGTTAACATCAAACCCGAGTGAAGGCGTCGCCCCCACATTTACCCAGTTGCCATTATCTTTGCGCCACTGCGCTTCATAGGTCACCGCGCCTGCGACAGCCCGCCAGTGCACCCGCATTGAGGCAACGTTAATCCCCTGGCTGACGTAGTCGTAGCGCGAGATGGCGATATTAGCCGGAGCAGGCATTGCTCCTGGTGGCGTGACGGTGATTGGCGGCGCATCCAGGCGGATGCCGTTATCGATAAAGGCGTATTTATCCGGATCGTGCTCAACGGCGTTAATGGCGAAGGTGCCATCATCGTTGGACTGGACCGACACCACGCGGAACTGCTGGATCGCCAGGTTTTCGGAATCGATACTCCAGACCGCTTCAGGCTCTGGTTGCTGGCGGAACGGGGCGGTCAGCGTCACCGTACGCTTGTCTGCCGCGATACTGGCGATAGTACGAGTTTGTGCCGTGCCGTCCGGCAGATTGACGATCAGGCGATCGCCTTTGCCAAACTCCACTTCACGGTCCAGCACCACCACGCGATCCTGCGCGGAATGGATGCGCCCGCCGTTGGTCTTGCCTGCCAGCATGGCATCCGCAATGCCGATGATCCGAGCTGGCAGCGGGATATTGCCGTCCAACCCGACGGTAAAGCTGACGGTACGATCTTTGGCGTTACTCAGGATCGCCCAGCGCCCACGGCGGTGAGCCTCGGTGCGCCGCGTGCAGCCAATGGCGGTGATTTCAGTCTGGTTAACGCCGTAGCGCTTCACCAGTTCGTTATCGTAAGCCGCTTCCACCGCGTCGGCATAATGGTTGGCCGGATCGCCCCATTTCACCAGCGCCGAGGTATAGCGATTCTTGTAAGAACCCGACGCATAGGCAAATTCACCGCCAATGACGTTAGCCCGCGAATAGACGAAATCCACATCGCGCGGCATATCCGCATAGGCAAACAGCTGGTCGTTGCCCCAGTAGGTAATGCCGCGGAAGATGGCGGCGATATCACGCAATACGGTGTAGGCATCCTGCTGCGACTGGATATACACGTCGCACAGGAAACGCGGTTCTTTGCCCCCGCCCCCCAGACCATCATCAATCAGCTCATCGCAATACTGCGCGATGCTGTACAGCCCCCATTTGTCGATCTCGGCGGCGGTCACCCGGTTGCCTAAGCCGTAATTCTTGTCCAGCGCGATATCGTAAAACACCCAGGCCGGGTTGTTGCTCCAGGCCCACTTAAAGCTGCCATCCCAATTGCCGCTGTAGGTTCGCGCCAGCGGATCATAGTTGGCCGGCACGCGGATGATTTTGCCCTTCGGCTTGAGCGTAATTTTCGGCACTGAGCTGAACTGCTGGGCATCGAATTCGATAAACAGCAAGGCGGTGTTGGGATAGCGGAACTTGGCGTCCACAATCTCGGTGTAGGTCTGGATCTGGGTCGTGTTTACCAGCTTGCTGCTAGTGGAGTCCGGGGTGATGCGCTTGATGCGCAGCGTCCAGCTGGTGGTTGCCTTAGGTAGATTAATCCGGTGATCGCGCTCGTACAGGCTGGTGGTTTTGCCCTTTAGCGTGCCGGTGACCACGGTTTGATAGGCTCCGCCGTCGGTGGAAAGCTCAATCAGATATTCTACCTGCGAACCGTTCATATCGCCGTTATCTTCCTGCTGGAACAGCGCCGGGAAGCCCATGCGTATGCGCAGCGCGTCGATATCGGTTCGGGTGAAGGTTTTGGTCCAGACGTTAGTAGTGGTCAGCTTGACGTTGACCGGCGTTTCAGACTCTACGTCCGGCATTCCCTGGATATAATCCTGAGTCTGGGTGCCGTTACGCACCTCCCACTTCAGGCCGGTAAAGTTTTCGCTGCCATCGGGATTATGCACCGGGGTGCCGTCGAGCAGGATGCGGGTGCCGTCTAACTCACCGGCAATTTCCCCTTCAGACAGCGCCAGCAGGATTTTGATTTTAGCGTTGGACTGCAAATCATCGGGAGCTTCAACCGGCGTATGCGCCGATCCACCACCGCCCTTGCGCCCATGAATAGTTAACTTTGTCATATCACGCCCACAAAAAAGGTCGCGAATGCGACCTGTAGAAAAATGCCCTAAAGGGGGGTTATTGCTGGTTTTCAGCGTAAATACCGGCGGAAATTACCGCGCCACCGATTTCCCGCTCGCCGTACAGCACTGGTACCGGGTAACCCTGCGCCGTGGTGTTGACCGGTGAACCGAAGGCATAGGACGGTTTGTTTTCTACCGATTGGGAAGAGGACATGCCGAAATCTGGTTGTGGCGTCATCAGTTGCATGACACCTCCCAGCACCATCGAAGCCCCCATCATGGTTAAACCGGTTACCGCTGCAGCACCAGCTGCCAGTTGTGTCCCCCACAATGCCATCGTTCCGCCTGCGGTGAAGAATGCCCCCACCAGAGCCGCCACCCCTATCACAATCTGGAACATCCCGGCATTTTTACTCCCAGCGATCACCGGCATAATGCGGATATCGGCGTTGCCTTTGGAGGTAGCAAACTCGGCCAGGCCGATATTCTGCGAGCCATTGAAGAAGGCAAACTGCACGCCGTCCTTATGGGCATTCATCATAAAGCTCTCAAATCCGGGCAAGGTGATACACAGCGCCCGCAGCGCTTCGCGCGTATCCGCCACCACCAGCCGATGGGTTTTACCGAACTTTTTGCCCAGTTGGCCCCCCAACCGGATCAGTCTTGTTGTTTGCATCATAGAAGCTCCTTTCTGCGGACTACGCGTACCGTCCGCTCCTGAAAATATCCGCTGTAGGGATAGCGCTGGCTAAGCTGACCGAACAGGTGATGCAGCATCATGCCGTCCCCCAGATAGATACCCGCGTGGTTGGTCACCGGGGCTGAAACCTGCATCATGATCATGTCGCCCGCGCGCATCGCCCCCTGAAATTCTCGGAACCCTTCGGCGTACCAGTGATCGTCATACAGGCGGGTTTTGCCGTCGACCCACCATTCATGCTCCACCGAGTAATCATTCAGCGCGATGCCGTGTTCCTGGCGATAGTAATCCCGGATCAATGACCAGCAGTCGGCATGCCCCAACAGCCAACTGCGCCCAACCAACGGACGCTCACCGCGTGGCACAACCTCGGTGTAATCCCCTTCCGGCCACGAAACGATGCCCCAGACAATGCCCGAGTGATCGCACTGCAGGCGATCCATCTCAGATGGGATCAAAACGGGCACGTCTGGGTGGCTGTGGATGATGCGAATGATCTCGCCTTGATCCTCCGCCTGCGCGTATTCCTGGGGGGAAATGACAAAGTTATCCAACGCGTTTTCCGCCACATTGCGGCACGGCAGATAACGCGCCTTACGCCCGTTCTGCACCACAAAACCGCAGGACTCATTGGGATACTCCGCTGCGGCATGCTCACAGATGGCCTGCATGATTTCAGCCTGCATCATTACCTCCCCAACAGGTTGGAACCTGGGAACCCGCCAAAGGCCAGGGGTTGCGCATCACCAAAGCGTTTTTTGCAGGAGGACACCCGGCCACCACAGACGTCTAACGCCGGATCGTCGATCGGTTCATCGTCCTTATCAAAACAGGCCCCGCCGCTGTAATCACAACCTCTGCCGCTGCGGTACCAACCCCGGATGCACCAGGTACAAAGCCCGTGAATTTGCCGCGAGGGCAGTTGCTGGCCTTGCAGATCGAACGGTGTACAGAGCTGGAACTCCACCACGCTGTTGGTTTCGGTGCTTTTGCTGTCGATGTAGAAAACCTGCACTCGCTCCTGCGAAGCATCGGCAAGGGCGTTACCCTCGGGGAAGTTGACCGCATCCAGGTATTTGGCAAAGGTGTCGTGTACCCGCACTTTCGCCTGCACCATGTCGTTGAAGGTCAGGCACAGTGAGGACACCAGATTGCTGAGGTTGGCGACGCTGAGCCTGGGCGTTGGTTGCGAACCATCGCTGGTTGCTGCCAGGCCGGTGATCTCGTAGGGATAGGCTTCATACTCGTTTCCCTGCCACCAGATCGATTTTGGTTTCAGCCGCTGGGCATCGTTACCCGCCGCCGCGATCTCGGCCTGGGTGTGGGGAATATTGTGCGCATGAAAACGCATGATGGCCGCGCCAAAGGCGGTGCCATCAATTTCAATCAGCTGGATCAGTTCCCCAGGCGCCAGCTTTTGCACTTGACTGTTAAATGACATGATTGCACCTATACGCCGAAGGCTTGTTCAAAGGCAAAACTCAACGCCTCCACATTGCGCGCAAGCGGTGTGACGGAGATTGAATCCGATTTGACGCGAAATAGCGCTTTCTTGCCGTTGGGCGGCGTCCAGAAAAAGGCGACGAGCACGTGTTGATTTAAAAAGGCCAGCATCGACTGGGTCACGGCCGGATGGCCGGTATAGGCCAACTGCCACTGCTGCACCGCCTGGTTCAGCCCATTGCTGCTGACCTGTTTATAGCCGTCGCCGAACTGCGCACTTCTGACGTTATGGACAAAGTTACCGCTAGGCGAGGCCTGGGTTTGCCATTGAAAGGTATCGATAAGCATAAAAACTCCGAGCAGTAATAACCGTCAGTCGCTTAGCCAGACATTGCCCCCGATAAGGAGCGATTGGTCAGGCCTGATGCCAGGCTGCGGTGATTATTATTGATAATTGATAAGGAGGATCAGCGGGCCGCTGAGGCGTTCCAGATCAGGCCGCCTGGCTTGAGTTCTTTGCCCAAACGTTCGGTGATCGCCTGATTAACGATGCCCTGCACCAGCTTGCCCATGCCGTCACCGGCAGAGGAGCTATTGGCCGCATTCGCGGAGCCGTCATTGTTCATTACTACGGTGCTGTTGACCGTTATGCCACCACCCTGCTCTGCCGCCAGGCCGTACATCGGGGCTTTGTTGCCGCCCACCAGGCCACCCTCCGCATAGCCGCGCATCATGGCGTAGAGATTGCCCACGCCGATCCGCTGGGTAGCTTCTTTGGTCATCACGAACTCGCCACGGTGTACCACGCCCGCCTGATCGTATTTGCCGCCGTCACCGGTATAGCCACCACTGGAATGTCCTGTTGCTGCAGCCGATGGGTTAATCCAACCCATTGCTTTTTGGATGACAAAAGCTACTAGCAGTTGGTTAATCACCTGGATAATCATTTTCAGGATTGAGGCGGTAAACTCTTGGAAGTTGGCTTTGCCAGTGGTCACCATGCTGGTAAGCATGTCTGATAAACCGCTAAAGGTCGCTTGGCCGATATTGGCCATTGAATCATATACATTGGTCGCAGAGTCCAGATATTCGTTCCAACCTTTTTGTGCTCCTAGCAGCCAATCCCCGCGTTTTTTATCATCATCAACATAGAATTGCTCCTGAGTATCTCTAGCTATATTGTATTTCTCTGCACCAGGTCCTGTAGCTTTATCGTCAATACCAAATTTTCCGCCCCCCTCAATGAAAGCATTTTTAAGTTGATTGCGCTCATCAATGCGAGACTGCTCTCGTTTACTTAGCCCATACTTCTTCAACTCCTGTACAGAACGATTTTCCACCGTTCTCGTGTATTGCTCCATCTTAAGTTCTAATTCCAATCCTTGGCGTTTTTCCTGATTAAACTTTTCCTGCTGCTCAGTTTCAAGGATTGCCGTTCTTAGTGCTTCTTTACCCTTGAGAATGGATTGTTCTTGCAATGACAGACGGTTTTCCCCACGAAGACGATTTATTTCCCTATCCAGCATCGCTAGACGTTTCCCTCCTTCGGTAAGGCTGATAAGCTTATTATCCTGGATCATGAGCGCATGATTTTCATCATTCAATAAAGCCAACCGCTCTTGCTCTTGCTTGAGTATGTTCGCGGGCTGTTCGTCATAATACTTAGGAGAACTTATAGCTACTGGCGGTTTATTATCAGCATTGATCTGGTCAACCGCTTTTTTACGATCCTCATCACTCCAATCTTTCGGGGCTTTTGCGACCATCCGCCAAAGCTCAGTTAAGGCGGCGTTGCGTTTTTGTTGCCATGACTGATTTTTGGATAATACATCATTTTGATATTTTAGGGACGCCGTTCTGGCTTCATCAGCTTGCGTTGCATTATTAGTTGATTTCGTAACAACACCATTCAAATCTATAACTGTCTGTATTAATGCTATTTGCGCTTTTAAATCATTGATTCTAGCAAGTTGATTATATCTCCGTTGCTCATAATCATCTCCACCTAACCCTTCCCCAATCCTGCTGGTATAACCATATGAGACCGGTTTTTCTCGTTCAGGTAAAAGTGCCTTTTGTCGATTATCAAGCTCACTCTGTAATTCCGCAAGATTATTTTCCATTGATATTGGCCGCCCAACATCTAATAGCGAATCCCACATAGATTTTTTAGCATCATTTACAGCTTTAATCGCTCGCTCTATCAAGCCAAGATTATCTAAAATTTTTCTGCTACGTTGCCGCTCCGCCTCGCTGTACACTTTTGCAGCAGCCTCACCAGCTTCCTCCTTGTATCCTCGTTTCTCTAATGACGAAATATATTCGTACTGGGATGAGGTTAAATAATGCATCTGTTTATTTAACTCTACAGAACTTTTAGTCGGGCTGTCATAAAGTCTCTGGAAGTTACTGATGGTCACATCAACAGATTGGCCAGTTGCTTCCTGCATTGCAGCTGCAGTCTTAGCTACCGTTTCTAGTTGGCTTGCGTTGAATGAACCTGAACCAACTACCTGAGCAAGTATGCCTGCAGCAGTATGCTGTGTAATTCCATCACCCGAGATAGCTTTTGCCATTTCTTGTAACTGGGAAGATGATTTACCTGCGTAGTCGCCGGTGAGAATTAACTGTTTGTTAAACTCTTCGGCCTCTTTGGCACCTTGGTAATATGCGGTACCCAGTAATGCTGTAGTGCCCACAGCTACAGCAATCAGAGGTCCCATCCTTCCTAATGGAGCAAGTACTTTCTGCACCTGATCATAGGTATCTACTAGCTGTGAACCTTGGTCCAAAGCCTCTTTCCAACCAAAATCTCCAGAGGTAGAGCCAGAAATGGAAGCTGTATTCGAAGCTTGTCCCTGCATCCCTTCCAGCGCTTGCCGGTATTCTTCTATTGCTGCAGTGCTTCTTCTCAAGTTAATTATAAAAGCATTGGTACTCTCTCCTAGCTGAGACAGTTGTCTACCAATATTGCTATAACGGCTGATCTCCTGCATTCCGCCGCGTAACGTACGATTTAACATTTCGAATCGACTCGTTGCCACAGAAATGTTGCTTTGCAAATCAACCAGATCTCTATTAGCCCGCTGCAAATCACTGGCATTAACACGCAGCGTCATAGTTGTAATATCTGCCATGCCTTACTCCTGGCTATAACAATAAAGCCAGCTCAAGGCTGGCATCATCGCAGACGATTATTTTTGGTGGATCACCTTAAGCGCTGCGGTTTCCATAATTCGGATGTCATTTAACACGCTTGCTTCATCCTCCACGGCATAAACCCGCATTAACCAGGGAAGGCAATTGTAATCTAACCCCGTAATACCTCCCATACCGGTACGCCATTGGGTTGCCATCGCCTGAAAAAGTTGGAATGCAGGCTGCATATCCGGCCAAACATCGAGAACGGTTGTTTCATAGTCATCAGGAGATAGACCAAATGCGGCCAGTTCTTCACGGGGCGTTTCCGGCGAATAGAAGGCTTCAGCAAGCGCGATTAGTTTTTTTCTCGTACCGCCATCAGCTCTTTGGTATAAGCCGTAGCGATAGCATCAAAAGCACGTGGATAGTTGTCCAGCAAAGTGATTAGACTTTCCTGATTCAACTCATCGGGTAAAGTCCAAGTAGCGCAGATCTCACGTAAGAAGTCGGCCATCGGTAGATTGCTATAGTTGCCAGAGCTCAACTGTTCTTCGCTGGCCTCACGAAGCGCTTTCTCCAGTTTTTCCAATTCACTGCGCTTTTTGTGTTTGAAAGTAAACGTCAATACCCCATCACTGTCACCTGCGCGAGGAATGCTAACGTCGACTTTAAAGGTTGGATTCGGTGTCAGGTTAAATTCGGTCATGATTATCTCTCTATCGTTAAATAATTCGGCAAAAAAATCGAGCCCGAAAAATATCGGGCTCGCTGATGGACTGTTTAAGCAGTCACTTTATAGAACGTCATATCGCAAGACTGCACCGCCAGCGCCACCTGTACGGTTTCAACCTGGTTAACCGCGGTGGTCGGTTGCGGATCAAACGCCGGTACCGCAGACCAGTAGCGCAACTCCTTGGCTTTTGGCACATGCATGTAGAACGCCAGCGTGACGCCATTGCGATCGGCATCCTGCAACAGGCTGTAGATCGGCTGAGAAGCATCGTGCGCAAAGGTAAAGGTCTGCGTTTTGGCCGCTTTAAAGGTGGCCAGGTTACGCTGACGATCGTCTTCCAGGAACTGCACCTGCACGTATTGCTGATCGCCGCCAGACTGCGCTACCTCGGTGATCTGAGGAATTTGCGTCCAGTTGGCGATCTTCTGCAAGGAGCCTTTGCCGCCACCGGCCGGGAAGAAACTTACGTCGGTAGTATTGATGGCACCAATGGTGATACTGGTATCCACTTGGGCAGTGATCTTGGCCACCAGGCTGTCGATCAGGCCCCAACCAGAGCGTACCATTACGATGTCACCCACTTTCAGAGTGTGGCCGGTGGCCACGGTAAATACGGCGCCGTTAGCATTGCTGACTGCGGTAGTGACTACGCCTGGTGCTGTTGGCGCGCCAGCAAATACGGTGGCGCCATTTGGTAATGCAAAACCCATGGTAATTCTCCAATTTCAGATATAAAAAAACCGCCGGATGGCGGTATGCTTGGTTTACTTGCTGGAGAGTTTCCCCCCAGCGATGTTGACTACACTATTGTGGCATTAATACCCGGCCCAATAACCGATAGCCACCGGCAGGGTATATAATTCATCTTTGGCAATCGCTGGCAGGATATTGCCACCAGCGTTGACATAACAGTTAAAAGCATCGTCCGCCAGCACCAATCCCCTGGGGAATAATGAAATTATCTCTTCCGCCAGTTGATAGCCAGTTTTCGCGCCCGTCCCTTTCTTCATCACAATATTAACCTGATAATTCCCGCTGTAGGTCTGCACCTCCTGGGAAATACCTAACGCCACCGCAGGCTCCGGAGCAATAAACGGTTCCAGATGAAGATCGTCATCCGCCGTAAACGTCACGTTTGCCAAGGTGTATTTAATATTTTTCTCTTCAGCCCAGGCCGTTAACCTGGACTCAAATAAATCATTGATACGCAAGGTGCTCATGGCGCCTCCTGATTGAACCCTATTGATAAGAGTGCATCACCTTGGGTTAAACCAGTAATAGCACTCTAGCTGATATAATTCGTAGCGAGAAGTTTATTTTAAAAAATATTTTTACCAACTGCGAAACGCAATAACCACGCTATCAACTTACTAGATAAAACTCGTAGCGAATAGATTTTTATTAAATTATTTTTCGCCATTAATTTAAAATAACAAAACCACCCCGCATTGCGGGGTAGTAATTACTTCAATTTAAAAAGTCTTTATTTTTTATTATCGGTCATCGTTTATCTATCCATTTCCAAACGAATATTCTGGCTGATCAGACACCCCTCGATAAAACTTTCTGCCACCTGCATCTGTTGCCTTACCCGGCCTTCCGAACATTTCCAGCCGCGAGCAATGGCGGACTTCGATTGCCCGTAAACGTAGTAACGCAAGATCAGTTCCAACTCCTCCGGCTGACGTAGGGCCTGGAGGTGAGCAACGGCGCGATCGACCACCAAGCCGTCCTCGTCACAGCAAGAGGCCTGCTGTTTGCTACTGCCCGGCAGCAACCCTTTAAAACCGGCGGCGATATGCGAATATCCCAGAGAAGAACTTTCCCGTGCCCACACGCCCCAACGCCCCAAAACCTGTTGAATGTCCCGCATAAGACCTCCTTATTTTTATTGGCTCTAGTGTAACCAGACGAGGCAAAGCCGCCCATCGATGGGTGTTGTAGGAAACCTCACAGGACAAAGCAGGGGATAAACCGAGCAGAAAATGAAGGTATTGGTGCAGCACTATGACGGGAGGATAGCGCCAGCGGTGGAAAAAAGCATTCAATCTCAATCTTCGGAGGAGATGCCTCCCCCGAAACGGGCGCAGATCAAGACATGGCAAACTGCTCGAGTACCTTGCCTTCCATACGATAGCGCACCCATTCATCTTGCGGAGCCGCACCAATGCTGAGATAGAAATCAATCGCTGGCTGATTCCAGTCCAGCACGCTCCATTCCAGGCGTCCGCAACGGCGCTCGCAAGCAAGCTGAGCGATATGGCGCAGCAAGGCTTTGCCCGTTCCCGCCCCACGGAACTTGGGTGTGATGTACAAATCTTCCAGATAGATGCCGTTTTTACCCAGCCAGGTCGAGTAGCTCATAAAGAACACCGCATAGCCTGCTGGCTCGCCGTTGACACTGCAAATCAGCGCCTCTGCGCAGGCGTTGGGGCCAAACAGGCTTTCCTCGATCTCTGCCTGGTTGGTACGCACCTCATCACGAGCCTTTTCGTACACGGCCAGCTCGATGATCATATCCAGAATTAGCTTGGCATCGGCTTTCACCGCCGCGCGAATTTCAATTGTCATGATGTTCCCTAAATAGCGTGATTTTCCTGCTTCCAGCATAATACTTAACCAATTCAGGCACAAACGGCAATTTATCGGGCATCTAAGCAGGCCCCCCCCTGCGTAAGATGGCAGTTGAGGAATGTTTATAGAGGGATCCCTCCGGTCTCCTATACTCAGTTTTCCCCCTAACAGATCTGGAGAAACGATATGTCATTTAGCGTGGGTGATTTTGTGCAGCGTAAAACCGGTGGGCCAAAAATGACCGTTATCGAAGAGGATGGAGAGGCGCTGATATGCAGTTGGGTCGAACTGGGGGTAGAGCAACGCACCGAGGTGCAGGCCAACGAAGTGAACCCCTATCACGAAGACGACGACTTCGGCGTCTGCTGATATTCCGTGAGCTCTCTCACGCCATCTCCCTAGATAAAATGTGAAGTTGATCTAGTATTTACCAGGTACAGCAACCTATTTTGGGTAGTGGTTAAGGGGTTCACAATGAGCGAAAGTGTAAAAGACGGCACCATTCTGTTGGCCAGAATTTTGCTGATGATCCTGTTTCTGATTTTCGGTTGGATGAAGCTGACCAACTTTGGTGCCACGGTCACGGCGATGGAGGGCTACGGTACGCCAATGCCTTACCTGGCCGCGGTTGTCGCCGTGGTGGTGGAGTTCATTTTCGGTATCTTCATCGTGCTGGGGGCCTTCACCCGGCCGATAGCCATCATTTATGCGCTTTATGTGCTGGGTACCGCCTTTATCGGCCACCCGTTCTGGCGTTTTAGCGGGGCAGAAATGATCGGCAACGAAATCAACTTCTTTAAAAACATCAGTATTATCGCCGGTCTGCTGCTGCTTGCCGTCACCGGTGCTGGCCGTTACTCTCTGGATTATAAGTGGTTTAAACGCTAGCTCTCCCCTATGGCGGCGCTCTCCTGCGCCGCCATGCTCACACCTTAGCGGCTATGTTTGGCATGGCGTTCGAAGTTATCCGCCTTGGCTGCGGCAGACTTACGCAAGGTGACGTAGCACGCCCCCTCCCCACCGTCACGTGGCAGTGCCCGGCAAAACGCCTGCACCTGCTCAAACTGCCCCAGCCATTTGGCCAGGTAGCTGCGGATGATGTTCGGATGGCTTTGATCTGTGCGCCCACGGCCATGCACAATCAGCAACGAACGCAGGCTGTCTTTCTCCGCCTGGATGATAAAGCGGAACAGCGCCTGGCGGCAGTTCTCAACCGGCTGACGCAACAGATTAAGGCTTACTTGCGGTGGATAGTGGCCGTGACGCAGCTTGTCTAGCACCCCTTGCTGAATACCTTCGCCCTTATATTCCAGCGGGGTATCGCAGGGAATAATGTCCAGAAAGCTGGTGCTGAGGAAGTTCTCCAACTGTAACGCCTGAGCTTCCCGGCGAGCACGTTTATCGACGGGATCCTGCGCCTTGAGGTACAGCGTGGATTGCCCCGCGGATAACGGCCTCACATCGGCCATCGCCTGGGCAAAAAAATCGTTCTCTTCGTTGCTCATTTCACATCACTCTCGGGAGATTTCACCCACCGGCGGACTATTGCTTTTAGTGGGAATGGCTTGATTGTAAGACGCCTTGCCAGGGTTGCAAGCAAGGAATTGACGGCAACGGGTGAGGTTGTGAGCGGTTTTCGTTATACTGCAGGCCATTATTGAGTGCCGCAAAGGATCCAACCCATGAATATGCGCGAGCTGGAAATCCAGTTTCAGAATGCAATGAATGAGTTACAAGCCAGCTTCGAACAGCAGCACCGTGAATGGCAACAAAGCTACCAGGCTCTGCAACAGCAACTGGCCGAAGCGCAACGGCGTGAAATCGCGCTGCGCATGCAGAATGAACAGTTGGTCAACAAACTAAGCACCGCCAGTTCGGTGCCGGAACAGCATGCCCTGGTCAAGCAGATCAAGATGCTGGGTGCCCATTTGGATGCGCTGGCACAAGATGCCGCCACCTTTAATCGCCATGTCCATAATAAACAACGGGCCGCGGACAATTTCAGCGGCGAGCAACACTGACAATTTCGGGCGCGGATGCTGCGCACCAAGACGGTAAAAATCATACATGACGTGGATCATCATCGCCGCCCTGATCGTAGTTTTCATTATTGGCTATCGTGTCCTGACCTCCGACACCCGCAAGGCGATAGATTCACTGGCGCATTTGCTGAAAGTAAAACCGATGCTGGTGGAGTCCATGCTGCAGGAAATGGGCAACCGCCACAGCCAAAGCTTTATCCGCATGTTGAACAACGGCTATACCGAAGAGATGCATCAGGCCGCCTATATGCTGTTTATCTATCTGACGTTTATCAAGCAGGCGGACGATGAGCAGATTGGCCTGTGGCGGGAAACGCTGCTGCGTGCCGGGCTGTCACCGGAACTGCATGCCGAACACACCGAGGCGGCGCTGTTTTACTTTGCCGAACTGGATCTGGATGCGTTTGAACTGGCGCAGTTCCGCCGGGCCTACAACGAACGCTATAACCGGGAAGCATTGGGCAACTGGTGAAGCTTTCCCCCGCTTACGGGGGAGAGTTTAAAGGAACATGCTGTAGAGATAGCGCGAGAGCGCATCGCGGGAGCTGAAACCGTGAGGAATGCCGTAACGCGTGTTGGGCGTATCGCCGCTTAAATCCAGGGGAAACTCAAGATACTGCTCGCTGTTACGCATCAACGAGGTGGGCGTGGCAAAATGGAGGCTCTTCTCTTTTAGCGCCGGGTGGATCACCAACGCCATTCTGCCCATTCGCGCTTCCCGATTCACATACACGTAGTGCTCGCCCTTGCGAAAACCGTAGGTCTGATCGGTGACATAATCACGCTCAAAACCGGTACTCTCTAACACCTTAGCCACTTCATCCGGCCGTAAATACATCTATTTCTCCTCTCAGTTCTGGGTAGCTTTGCGACCTTACCGTAATCAGGAGATGAAACAATTAATTTATCCGTACTCATTCTGGTTTAGGAATAATCTGCAGCTATTGGCCCCCCGCCTGCTGTCTACGCCATTCGCTGGGGCTCATCCCCTGAACCCGCAGAAACTCACGGTTAAAGTTGGATTTGGTGCTGAAACCGGCTTCCAGCATAATCTCGGTCACCGGGCGATCGCTGCTGCTCAACCACTGCGCCGCTTGCTGAATGCGTAATTGATTCACGTATTGGGATACGTTCATCCCCGCTTGCTGGTTAATCGCCTGGGAGACCTTACGTGCCGGTATGCCCACCTTGCGTGCTAGCCGGGCTAGGTTCAGTGCCGGTTCCAGATAGAGATCGTCCTGGCGGAGCCGCTGGTTGATCAGTTCAAAGCAGTGCTCATCATCCTCTGTTAGCGCCTCGGTTTTCACTGGTGGCAAGGGCTGTTCTTCGGGTTCCTGCTGTTGGCGCTCACGGCCAAGCACCAGTCCGACTCCCAAGACCATCATCACATTGCCAAAAGCCGCCAGTGCGCCAGCATGCCTCCCGGCTAATAGCGAATAATCCAGGGTGATCGCCAACTCGGTCAGGCCGCAGACGATCAGCAGGCCGCCCAATCCGCACCATAAGCGATAGCTCAGCCAACTGTCCGCCAGCGCCACCTGCTGCAAGGCATTCTCACCGCGCCGCAGGTACAGCAAAATAGCCGCGCCATAACCGAGATAGCCAATAACGATCAGCCCATCCAGCGCCGCCAAGACGCGCCACTGCGCCAATAACACCAATAGCGGGAACGTCAGATGCCCAACAATGCGCCAGCCCATCGGCCCACGGGCTTGCAGCATCAGCACCAGATAACACAAGGGCGGGATTAGGGCGGCTCCCAGCGGTTGTAAAATAGCGACCCAAGGTTGCTGATAGCCAAAACGGATCCCCACCAGCAGGCTTTGCCAGGCGCAGATCAACAGCAACAGCTGTAGCAGCCAACGGTGTGGCCGTGGCCAACCAAGGCGCACGATCAACGCCAGGCACAACAGGCTGAAGAGAAAAGACAGCGGGATAAGCGGCATGTTACCTCTGTGGTTATTCGGGAACGCCCCAGTGTAGAGACCATAATCAGCTAAAACAATCGCTTAACGACCTGGATCGCGATCGAGGTCGCGCCAGGATAACGCGAATGCGATGGTCTGGTTTTCCCCTTGAAGGAGTCATCATGAAAAAGTTATGGATCTTGTGCCTGCTGTTTAGCAGTGTCGCCACCGCCGCGCCCTGGCAGGTTGCCAGCCGCCTGCAAACGTTTTATAACGGCGATCGCCCATTGGTCAGTCGTATCTATTATCCCACTCATGCCCAAGGCCAGCCGCAACAGGTTGGTGGCAGGCCGGTATTTGCAGGCATCCCTGCTCTGCCAGACGCCCCACCAGCAACCGGGCATTTTCCCTTGGTGATCATCAGCCACGGCAGCGGTGGCAACAATAGCAGCCAAGCCTGGCTGGCGAAGGCGTTGGTGGAACAAGGAATGATCGTGGTTGCAGCCAATCATCCGGGCAGTACCAGCGGTGATTCCATCCCGGCAAAATCGCTCGAACTGTGGCAACAAACGCGCGATATCTCGGCGCTGATCGACGCCATGCTCAAGGATGGCACATGGCAGCCGCGGATCAACGCACAGGCCATTGGTGTGGCAGGGCATTCCAAAGGGGGTTACAGCGCGATATCTGCAATTGGCGGCCAAGTCGCGTTAAAGGATTTTATCGCCGGTTGCCAGCGCCAACCTCGCTCGCCTAACTGCCTGTTTTATGCCGGTGTTAACAAAAACAGCATCTCTACCACCCAGTTTGACGCTAATTACACCGATGCCCGCATCCGCTTCGCCATCGCCCTGGACCCAGGCATGGTGCCCTATCTGCAACCGGCCAGCCTGCGCAAAATCAACGCGCCGCTGCTGGTCATCGCCGCACAACGCTTTATGCCGGGCAGCGATCCGGAAAGTCTGGGAGCTGAGTCGTTGGCAACGCACAGCGGGCAGCAGCCAATCAAGGCCGTCGTCTTGCCGGGCAGCAATCACTTCGATTTCTTACAGCTTTGTACCCCAGCCGCCCCAGAGATATTAGCGGAGGAAGGGGAAGCCTTTATCTGTGGCTCTTCCCCCACCGAGCGTGAACGCGCCCACCAGCAAACCATCGCTGCCGTGCTGGCTTTTATTCAGCCGTGGCTATCCTCGCCCGCAGGAAATCGATAAACGCCCGTACCTTCTCCGGCACATGGCGCGTGTTGGGATAAAGCGCATAAATGCTCTGTACCGGGAACTGATGATCTGGCAGCAGGTGGCATAACTGCCCGTTGGCAATAACGGGCCGTACCAACCATTCTGGCAGCAGGGCCACACCCGCCCCCTGTAACGCGAAAGTCAGCAACGCAGTGGCGCTATCGGCCATCAGCCTGGCGTCATCTTCTACCCTGAACAACACCGCCTGACGTTCAGGGGTGAGCACTTGCCAACTCAGCGGCGAAGGGAGGCGGCTGTGGGCCAGCCAGGCAGCCTGAGCCAGTTGAGGCAATGACGCGATCGGCCACCGTGCAAGATAAGCCGGAGACGCTACCGGCAAGATAGCGAAGTTATCGATCAGCGCCGCATGATGGTTGGAGTCCGCCAACTGACCCAGACGGATAGCCACGTCAAACCGCTCGGAAATCAGATCCGCGTGATAGGAAGAAGAAACGTGCTGAATGCGTAAGCGCGGATGCAACTGCGCGAAGGCGGCCAAGGCCGGAACCACAACCTGCGCACCATATTCCGGCGTGCTTGTGATGCGCAGAATGCCACTCAAGCCGTGATGATCGCGACGCACATCGTCGAGCAGGTACTCCGCATCTTGTAATAGCCGTTGGCAACGTGGATAAAAACGCTCGCCAGCATCGGTCAGTGACAGCCGCCGCGTACTGCGCACCAGCAATGAAACGCCTAGCTCGCTTTCCAACTGCTTGATGTTAAAGCTGACCACCGCCTTGGTTTGCCCCAGTGCCTCCGCCGCAGCGGTAAAACTGCCGGTGTCGACCACCGCCGCAAACATCGCTAATCTGGCTAAATTGAGCATCTTTCACCCACCCACTGTCAAAATATTTTTGACAGTGTAATCGCCCAGCGCCGATTTATCAGCCCTTTCCCGCCCGCTACACTGCACGCCTTCAACCGGAGGCTTCATGGCTTATCGCACTAAAGTGGCAATCGTCTATCTGCTCGGATTCTTTGTCGATCTGATCAACATGTTTATCGCCAACGTCGCCTACCCGGCGATCGGACACGCTTTGCAGGCCAACATCAGCCAACTGGCCTGGATCAGCAACGGTTACCTGCTTGGCCTGACGCTGGTGATCCCGCTCAGCGCCTGGCTAGCGCAACGCATTGGCGGGCGGCAGGTCTTTCTGCTGTCGTTGGTGCTGTTTATGCTGGCAACCACGGCGGCAGGCCGCGCTGGCTCGATCGAAGCACTGATCGGCTGGCGGGTGATACAAGGTATGGGCGGAGGGTTGCTGATCCCGATTGGCCAAACGCTCACCTATCAGCTGTTTCGCAGCCATGAACGCGCCGGGCTTTCTGCCGCCATCATGCTGGTGGGGCTGCTGGCTCCGGCGCTCTCCCCGGCATTGGGTGGCCTGATTGTCGATCATCTTGACTGGCGTTGGGTGTTTTACAGCAACCTGCCGCTGGCGGCACTGGCTTTGCTGTTGGCCGTTCTGTGGCTGCGTAACGAGCCTGCGGCCAGCGAGGTTAAGCGGCTGGACGTCACCGGGCTGATTAGCGCCTGCCTGGCACTTACCTTGATCCTGCTTGGCCTGACCCGTCTGAGCGACCCCCATTTGCTGTTGCAAGGCGCTAGCTTGCTGTTCGCTGGGCTGTTGGTGTTTGCTTACTACCTGCGGCACAGCCTGCGCCATCCACACCCGCTGCTGAACCTGCGGTTGGTACGGGACCCACAATTGCGTATCGCCATGATCGTCTACCAGTGCATCCCTGGTCTGTTCATCGGCGTCAGCCTGGTGGCGATGCTGTACCTGCAAAACCAGCTGGGTATGTCGGCCACTCAGGTGGGCGGGCTGATGGTTCCCTGGTCACTGGCCTCTTTCGCTGCTATCACCCTGACCGGCAAGGTTTTCAACCGTTGCGGCCCGCGCCCGCTGTTTATTGCCGGTTGCGCTTTGCAAGGCCTGGGGATGCTGGCCTTATCGCAGATCGGCGATGCCGGGCAGCATAGCTGGCAAATCTTCGCGTTTGCCTTGATGGGGCTGGGTGGCAGCCTATGTAGCAGCACGGCACAAAGCTGCGCCTTTCTCACCATTGCCGACACCCAGTTGGCCGATGCCAGCGCCCTATGGAATATCAACCGCCAGTTGAGCTTTTGCTTTGGCGTTACCCTGCTCAGCCTGTTGCTCAATCTGTTGCTCGGCCATATGGAGGCGCTCATGGCCTATCGTTACTGTTTTTATCTCGCCGCAGCCAGTACGCTGTTCCCGATGCTGCTGTGCCTGCGTATTACCAACCGCGCCATCGTGCGCCATCTCAACGCTGAACAGGGATCCTGATGAATCGTTATTTTACCGAAGTGATTGACGCCCATGTGGCTATCGCCGACTGGCTGGGAAAAGGGGCTGGGGAACTGCAACCGCTCTTGGCGCGGTTTCAGGCAGATTTTTGCATGATTGCCCTAAACGGCAGCAAGCTGGGGTCCAACGAACTGGAGGGATTTTTCCAGGCGCATCGGGCTGCAAAGCCGGGGCTTGAGATTGCGATCGAAGAAATGAAGATGGTCGCAGAATGGCCAACGGGGGCCGTAGTCAACTATCGCGAGAAGCAAACGCTGCCAGGCCAACCTGCGACCTTGCGTTATTCTACGGTGGTCTTTACCCAAAGCGCAGACGGGCTACGCTGGCTGCACCTGCACGAAACGCCTATCGGGCAATAATTACAGGAAGCTGCTGGCCAGGAACAATTGCCAGGCAACCACCAGACCACATAGCGTGACGGCACTGAAGATCACTTCAAACAGGTAGCGGTTCATCATGATGACCTCACCTCAAAAGAAGACACCCGGAAAACCGGGTGTCAGAGTATTCAGCAGAGGAGGCGGAACCTTTGACGGCTCCGCTATCTTCACTTATTTAGCTGCAGGAGCTGCGGCTTTCTTGCTTGATTTGTGGTGTTTTTTAGCAGCCTGGGCTTTCTGAGCGGGTTTGGCTGCGGCTTTTTGGTGCTTTTTAGCAGCCTGAGCTTTCTGAGCTACTGGAGCTTTGGTCGCGGCAGCTTTGTGGTGTTTTTTAGCGGCCTGAGCTTTTTGAGCGGGTTTGGTGGCGGCTTTGTGATGCTTTTTGGCAGCCTGAGCCTTCTGAGCTACTGGCGCTTTTTTGCTGTGCTTTTTAGCGGCCTGAGCTTTCTGCTCTGGTGCTTTTTTGGTGGCTTTCTTGTGTTCTTTCTTGTGGTGAGTCGCTTTAGCTGGAGCTTTCTCAGCCGCAGGAGCCGCAGTAGTAGGAGCCGCAGTAGGTGCCGGTGCAGCCGCAGTATCAGCAGCGAAAGCAACAGAAGACAGGCCCATGGTGGCAGCAACGATCAGCGCTAATACTTTTTTCATCTTTAAATCCTCAGATTGTGTTTTTCGGTAAGCCCGGTTGGGCCGTTGAGGAGATAATAGAGGAATCAATTCACCGCTTCCGTGAGTGATTGGTTTCGCTGAGTAACCAAATGTACAGAGCTTGTCGCCAGGCCCTTAGGCGGGGATAAGCCTCGAAAAAAGCTTCGTTTTTCGCGGGGATAGCCATTAATTTTCGTGATCGCCAGCACACTTCTCAAAATGGTCTACACTTAAAGGACATGTGTCGTAACGGAGAGTCGAATGTTTAACAAGACAGATAAAGTAGAACGAGACATCGATCAGGACGTGAACCTGCTGGCCGATACGCTGGATGAAGTATTACGTGACTCCAGCAGCAAGACCAAAGAAGAACTGCATGAACTGCACAGTAAGGCAAAAGGGATATTACGCGATGCCCGTGCACGCTTCAGCGGTTCCAGCAGCCTGACACAACATGCTCGCGACGTAGCCGGCAATGCCGATAGCTATGTACGAGAAAAACCTTGGCAGGGCGTAGGCATCGGTGCCGCTGTTGGTATCGTGCTCGGCGTCTTGCTTGCACGGCGTTAACCCATGTAGCTGGTTTTAACCATAAAAACAGATGTGCGTCTGGCCCACGGTTTTCCGTGGGCCGCTTTATTTTCCGCCCTCGATAATCGCCGCCAGCCGGTCCACCGCGCGCTCCGCTTCGCAATAGCTGGTGAAGTTGCCAAAGCCCATCAATAAACCATTATCGGCAGGCGTAGACATCTGCCAATCCGACAATGCCTGTATCGACAACCCCTGTTGCCAGGCTCTCTTTGCCAGCTCACTGTCATTGAGCCCAGCTTGCAAATGCGCCAACATCTGGATGCCCCCGGCCTGCGGTGCCACCGTCAAATAGTCTGCAAGCCGCTGTGTCAGGGCCTGCACCAACCATGCGCGCCGCTGGCGATACAGCAACCGCATGCGCTTCAGATGGCGGTAAAAATGCCCGCCGTTGATAAAATCGGCCACTCCGGCTTGCAGTAACGGTGGGCAACCGCAGCCTCGCAGCTGGCTACAGCGCTCAAAAGCCGCCGTCTGCTCTGCGGGCACCACCAGATAGGCCATGCGTAACGCCGGAAACAGGGTTTTGCTGAAGGTCCCGGCGTACAGTACCCGCCCCTGACGATCGAGGCTTTTTAACGGCGGCAAAGGTTTGCCGTAGTAGCGGCATTCGCTGTCGTAATCGTCTTCGATGATCCATGCCGAGTGACGGGTTGCCCAATCCAGCAGCGCCATACGCCTGGCCAGGCTGAGGGTAACGCCCAGCGGGCTTTGGTGAGTCGGCGTCAGCACCGCCATGCGGGCGTCTGGCCGGGTGGCAATACCGGCGTCAATATCCATCCCTTCCTCATCAACCGGCACTGGGACAATTTGCATGCCGGCGGCGCTAAACAGCGGCTGGGTAACCGGATAACCAGGGTCTTCCAGCCAGACCGCCTCTCCCGGTTTCAACAACGCGTTGATCACCAGCTCTAGCAAAGCCTGATAACCCGCACAGATAAATACCTGTTCCGGCCGACAGACAATGCCACGGGAAAGGTGCAGGTAATGCACGATTGCCTCGCGCAGTTCCGGCAGGCCATTAGGTGGTGGGTGTGCCAGTGAGGCCATCGTGGTGCCACGCAACTGCCGGGCAACGATGCGCTGCCATACCGCCCGTGGGAAGGCATCCAGCGCGGGCAGGCCAAGCTGGAAGGGTTGAGTCGGCCCGGCGGGATGAGACTGAAATGCGGAAGGTGCCGGAGTTGCCAAGGTGGGTACCGCTGACAGCTTGGGGCGCTCAGGCATTTTCAGCAACTGGGAGGAGACATAGGTTCCCGCCTGGCCCCGGCTTTGCAGAAAACCTTCAGCCACCAGCGCAGAGTAGGCATTTTCTACCGTCGCACGTGCTACCCCCAAATCGCTTGCCAAGCCGCGTACCGAAGGTAAACGGCTGTTAGCTACCAGGGTTCCCTGCACGATCGCGTCTTTGATCCGCAGATAGATCTGTCGGTATAGGGGCTCGGCCAGTTGGGGATCCAGCCGTAGGGCAGCAAAAATAGGGCGTGTCATGGCCTGGTTAAATAATCATTTTATGGCTCTATAGCATAGACCATATCGCGGCTAAAGTAGCGCCATACATTGGTTACGTCATTAATCCGAGGTTTGAACATGATCAAGCAACGTTTGCAGTACGCCGAACTGTCACCGGCCCCTTATAAAGCCATGGTGAGCGCATTGGGCGGGCTAGAGAAAGGCCCGCTGGATAAAGCGATCATTGAGCTGATGTTTATGCGCGTTTCGCAGATCAACGGCTGTGCTTTTTGCCTGGATATGCACGGCAAAGCGCTGCGTGCAGGGGGAGCGAACCACGCCAAGCTGGATACGTTGGCGGGCTGGCGCGTCAGCCATGAATTCAGCGAGGCAGAACGTGCCGCGTTGGAATGGGCCGAAGCGGTGACCCTGATTGCGGCAACCGGCGCACCGGACAGTGCCTTTGACGCCCTGAAAGCCCATTTCAGCGATGCCGAAATCAGCGATCTGACCTTTGCCATCAGCATTATGAACGCCTTTAACCGCCTGGCAGTCAGCATGCGGCAGTAATTTTGCTGGCCGGGGCAACCCGGCCTGCTCGATCCTCATCGCAAAAAATATTTCCCCACCGCTTTTCCAGCCTCGGCGCGGCCTGCGCCCAAAAAACCGAAAAACACCACATATAGTGGTGTTGATAATACAAATATCCACATATAGTATTCATTCATCAACGCAGGGGGAAACGCTTGGGTTGGTGACGCCGTCAGAAACGCCCTATCATGCTCAACTTTCTGACTTATCCGCCTTTCCTTCAATACAAAAGGTAAATGCGAATCATGAGTATTATTATTTACACCAAACCAGATTGTGTCCAGTGCAATGCCACCTACCGTGCCCTGGATAGACAAGGGATCGACTATCGCGTGGTCGATCTAACGCAAGATCAGCAGGCGCTGAACCACGTTAAATCACTAGGCTATCAACAAGTTCCGGTGATTATCGCCGGTGACGATCACTGGTCTGGTTTCCGCCCGGACAAGATCGGCGCGTTAGCCAACGCCCTAACCTCCTGAGGTGTGCCATGGATCCGCTGGTCTACTTCTCCAGCAGTTCGGAGAACACCCACAGATTCGTTGAGAAGCTGGCACTGCCCGCGATACGCATCCCGATCGCGGGCAGTAAAAAAGTACTGATGGAGCACCCTTATATCCTGATCGTGCCCAGTTACGGCGGCGGCAGCAGCGTCGGTGCCGTACCGATCCAGGTGATCCGTTTTCTCAATGATCCGCAGAATCGCGGTTACCTGCGCGGTGTGATTGCCGCAGGTAACACCAATTTCGGCGCCGCGTATGGCATCGCCGGTGACATCATCGCCAAAAAATGCCAGGTACCGGTGCTTTATCGATTTGAGCTACTCGGCACCACACAAGACGTCGCAATCGTTCAACAGGGAGTCACCGCATTTTGGCAACGACAGAACTGACCAGGTCCGCCAGCGCCACGCTGGATTACCATTCGCTCAACGCGATGCTCAACCTTTATGACGCAGAAGGGCGCATCCAGTTCGATAAGGATCGGCTGGCCGCCAGGCAATACTTTTTGCAGCACGTGAACCAAAACACCGTGTTCTTCCACAATCTGGCGGAGAAATTGCGCTATCTGGTGGATGAGGGATATTACGAAGCAGCGGTGCTGGAGCAGTATGAGTTCGCCTTTATCAAGCAGCTGTTCCAACAGGCCTATGCCAGGAAATTCCGCTTCGAGACCTTCCTCGGCGCCTTCAAGTATTACACCAGCTATACGCTGAAAACCTTCGATGGCCAGCGCTATCTGGAACGCTATGAAGACCGAGTGTGCATGGTTGCGTTACGGCTGGCGGCGGGTGATACCGCGCTGGCGCAGGATCTGGTGGAAGAGATCATCTCCGGGCGCTTCCAACCCGCAACCCCCACTTTCCTCAACTGCGGCAAACAGCAGCGCGGCGAGCTGGTTTCCTGCTTCCTGCTGCGTATTGAAGACAATATGGAGTCGATTGGCCGCGCGGTGAATTCGGCACTGCAACTCTCCAAACGCGGCGGCGGTGTGGCCTTTCTGCTGAGCAATATCCGCGAGGTTGGCGCACCGATCAAGCGCATTGAGAACCAGTCCTCCGGGGTGATCCCGATAATGAAAATGCTGGAGGATGCCTTCTCTTACGCCAATCAACTGGGGGCACGTCAAGGCGCCGGAGCGGTGTATCTGCACGCCCATCATCCCGATATTCTGCGCTTCCTGGATACCAAGCGGGAAAATGCCGACGAAAAAATCCGCATCAAAACCCTGTCGCTGGGGGTGGTGATCCCGGATATCACCTTCGAGTTGGCAAAAAATAACGAAGAGATGTACCTGTTCTCTCCCTATGATGTGCAACAGGTGTACGGCGTACCGCTGTCTGAGATCAGCGTTAGCGAAAAATACCGTGAGATGGTGGATGACAAACGCATCCGCAAATCCCGCATCAACGCCCGTGAGTTTTTCCAACTGCTGGCGGAGATCCAGTTCGAATCCGGTTATCCGTACATGATGTTTGAAGATACGGTCAACCGCAGCAATCCGATCGCCGGGCGCATCAATATGAGCAACCTGTGCTCGGAGATCCTGCAGGTTAACAGCGCCAGCCGGTACCATCAGGACCTGAGCTATGCCGAGATCGGCAAAGATATCTCCTGCAACCTGGGTTCGCTGAACATTGCCAAAGCCATGGATGCGCCAGACTTCGGCAAGGCGGTGGAAACCGCGATCTACGGGCTGACGGCGGTAGCGGATATGAGCGATATCGGCTCGGTGCCGTCTATCGCCGCCGGGAATCAGGCTTCTCATGCCATCGGCCTGGGCCAGATGAACCTGCACGGCTATCTGGCGCGCGAACGCATCTTCTACGGTTCGGACGAAGGCATCGACTTCACCAATATCTACTTCTACACCGTGACCTACCACGCCCTGCTCGCCTCCAACCGGCTGGCAATAGGACGCGGCAGCAGTTTTGCCGGTTTCGAGAACTCCACCTACGCCAGCGGGGAGTATTTCAGCAAATACATCGAGCAGGAGTGGCAGCCAAAAACCGCGCGGGTACGCGAACTGTTTGCCAACGCCAATATCGCCATACCTGGGCGTGAGGAATGGTTGGCACTGCGCGCTGCGGTGATGATGCACGGGCTGTATAACCAGAACCTGCAGGCGGTGCCGCCTACCGGCTCCATCTCCTACATCAATAACTCAACCTCCAGCATCCATCCGATCGTCTCACGCATCGAGATCCGCAAGGAGGGCAAGATTGGCCGGGTCTATTACCCAGCCCCCTACATGACCAACGACAACCTGGAGTATTACCAGGACGCCTACGAAATTGGCCCGGAAAAGATTATCGATACCTACGCCGCCGCTACGCAGCATGTGGATCAGGGGCTGTCGCTGACGCTGTTCTTCCGCGATACCGCCACTACCCGCGACATTAACCGCGCGCAAATCTACGCCTGGCGTAAAGGCATCAAGACCATTTATTACATCCGTCTGCGCCAGATGGCGTTGGAAGGCACCGAGGTGCAGGGCTGCGTGTCCTGCGCGCTGTGAGGAAGATTATGACAATGCAACGAGTGCAGGCCATCAACTGGAACAAGATTCATGACGACAAGGATCTGGAGGTGTGGAACCGGCTGACCAGCAACTTCTGGCTACCGGAAAAGGTGCCGCTGTCGAACGATATTCCGTCCTGGGCCACGCTGACCGCCAAGGAACAACAGCTCACCATCCGCGTATTTACCGGGCTGACGCTGCTGGACACCATCCAGAATACCGTTGGCGCACCGGCGCTGATCGCCGATTCTATTACCCCGCACGAAGAGGCGGTGTATTCCAACATCAGCTTTATGGAGGCGGTACACGCCCGTTCCTACAGTTCGATATTCTCCACCCTGTGCCAAACCCGGGATGTTGACGAGGCTTACCGTTGGAGCGAGGAAAACGCCACGCTACAGAAAAAGGCCAGCATCATTCTGGCGCACTATCGCAGCGACGATCCGCTGTTGAAAAAGGTCGCCAGCGTGTTTCTGGAGTCGTTCCTGTTCTATTCCGGCTTTTACCTGCCCATGTACTGGTCGAGCCGGGCCAAGCTGACCAACACCGCCGATCTGATCCGCCTGATCATTCGCGATGAAGCGGTGCATGGCTACTATATTGGCTACAAGTTTCAGAAAGGCCTGGAGCAGGCCAGCCCGGCCCGCCGCCAGCAGGTGAAGAACTTTGCCTTCGATTTGCTGCAGGATCTCTACGACAACGAGGTACGTTATACCGAAGAGCTCTACGACGGGGTGGGCTGGACGGAAGAGGTGAAAACCTTCCTGCACTATAACGCCAACAAGGCGCTGATGAATCTGGGCTACGAGGCGTTGTTCCCACCGGCAATGGCACAAGTAGACCCGGCAATCCTGTCGGCGCTGTCACCCAACGCCGATGAGAACCACGATTTCTTCTCCGGCTCCGGCTCTTCCTACGTGATGGGCAAGGCGGTGAATACCGAAGATGAGGACTGGGAATTCTGAGCCTGATAGGGAACAGGATGCTGCGCCTCTAGCTAAAACCTCAACAATTAATAACCCAGTTCCTTCTGGCTACGGATGGCCAGAACAAATACCGTATCAATATCGGGCACGTACTTATAAAGCGCCAAATATCCTCGCGTTTGCTGGCCAATAATCAACTCACGCGTTCCTGAGCCAAGTGGCCTGCCAATCAACGGATTATGTTCCAGTACCGTAATCGCCTGGATAATCTCCTGAATTCGCTGCCCGGTATCGGCTACCTCATAATGCGCCAAATGGTCGAGAATACGCTCGATATCATCCCTGACCTCTGGCGCCAACTCGATTTTGGTCATCGCCCCCCCAGTTTTTTCGCTACAGGCTGGGTGGCCGTGCTATTTCCGGCTACATAGCTTTCCAGATAACCGCGCATATCGTCCCAGGAAATGGTCTCACCCGTGGCGATAATGTTGGCATAACGCTGTTCCGCCTGTTCCTCGAAATCGCGACGTAACTCTTCCCGCTGAGTTTTTTCCGTAATAGCCTGCAGAATAAAACTGTGAGAACTCACGCCAATATTGTCTGCTGCGGCCGCGACGCGAGCTTTAAGTTCTTCAGGCAGGCGGATGGTGGTGGTTGACATGGTCAAACCTCGGCGATGACAAAAAATGTAGCTCAATTGTGCTACACCACTCTTGAATACTCAATAGCTATGGTTGTTTTTTCATCAGCAAGAGTCACTTAACCTCGCCGCTAGCCCCCTCACCCTAATCCTCTCCCACAGGGAGAGGGGACTGAACGAGCCACATTTCAACTACTATGTTCTACTTATACATCAACAAATTACAGATTAACTCCTCAAGATCGGTATGAAAGTACCAGGACCTATCATGTACATTAGTCGACCCACCTTCGCTGAGATATTCGCCTATCTCCCAACAGAGCAGGGGCTTTCAGCTCCCTCTCCCTGTGGGAGAGGGTTGGGATGAGGGGTCATCAATAGAAATGCGACAGCACCAGCAGCGACAGCGAAACGTTGATCGCTCCGCCGATGCGCGTTGCGATCTGGGCAAAGGGCATCAGTGACATCCGGTTGCCCGCCGTCAGTATCGCAACGTCACCGGTTCCGCCTTGTCCACTCTGGCAGCAGGAAACGATGGCCACGTCGATCGGATGCATACCAATCTTCTTGCCAACCAGGAAACCGGTGGCCACCAGCGTGCTTACCGTGGCCACGATCACAATCAGGTTCTGTACGGTGAAGGCATCCACCAGCTCTTGCCACGGCGTAATAGCAACCCCTACGGCAAACAGGATCGGATAGGTCACGGCGGTGCGGAAGAATTTATACACCACCTGCGATCCTTGCTGAATACGTGGCGAAACGCCGTGTGCCAGCTTCACCGCCACCGCGGCAAACAGCATCCCTACCGGGGCCGGCAAGCCGATCAGCCGGTGTAACAACATGCCCACCATATACAGCAGGATAGCCAGCAGCGCGCCACAGGCGATAGTGGCAACATCCACGTTACCGCTCAGTTTCTCGGTTGCCGCGACCTCGCTATCACCCTGCTTGCTCGGCATCAGGCTGCCTTCGCCGGTAAGGTGCGGATAGCGTTTCCCCACTTGGTTCAGCAGGCCAGCAATCACGATCGCCGTCAGGCTGCCCAACATCACGATCGGCAGGATACGCCCCAAGGCTACGCCCTGCTCCATATGCAAAATGGCGGCATAGCCCATCGACAATGGGATCGCCCCTTCCCCCACGCCACCGGCCATGATCGGCAGGATCAGGAAGAAGAAGATCTGGAACGGATCCAGGCCCAACGCCATACCCACCGCCATCCCGACCAGCATACCGGCAACCTCACCGCACAACATCGGCACAAAGATACGCAGGAAGCCCTGGATCAGCACCTGGCGGTTCATGCTCATAATGCTGCCGACGATGATGCAGCAGATGTAGAGATAAAGAATATTGGTCGACTTGTAGAATTTGGTGGTGGATTCAACCACCACATCCGGCAGCAAACCATAGTGCACCAGTGCGGAAGGTATAAAGGTGGCGCAGATGGCGGCAGCCCCCATTTTCCCCACCAGCGGCAGACGCTTGCCAAACTCACCGCAGGCAAAGCCGAAGAACGCCAGCGTCGCCACCATCACCACGATATCGCTGGGTAATTTCCCTGCCAGGCAATCGAGCAGGATCAGCACTCCTGCCAGCACGAAGAAGGGCAGCGGTATAATTCCTATTTTGTAATTATCCAGAATATGCCACCACTTTTCGCGCAGCGGAATATCGGCAGTTTTATCTTTGGTAACGAGGTAGGAATCATCGGTTGTGCTCATAATCTGGCCTCTTATTGTTTGTTCGGCCATCATAGAGAAACGCTTGGAGTCACCGCTGTGATTTTGTTCAAAATAAACAAGGGTTTTTAATGGGGATTATGGTTTCTATGGTGTTAATACGATTTATGTAAAATAACCTGTGGAGTTAATGGGTTTAATAATAGGTTTGTTTTCATTCCTCCTTACAATAAAGCCGTGCCGCTGCTCACAACTTGATCTTGGGCAATATTACTTCAAGGGCGACTCATGATAGGGTAGTCACCCAAACGGACACCAGGACTCGCGGCAAACCATGCACATCAAACTCTCTTTTCATATCAAGCTGTTCCTGTGCCTGGTCGCCTTTTCCTGCGTGTTGCTGACGCTGATCGGGGTTTACACTTACTACAAACTGGATGCGCAGTTGCACCGGGATCTGGGTGCCCGTGCCCAAGTGCAGGCACGTGAGATTGCGCTGATCCCCTCCCTGGTCACCGCAGTTGAAAATAACGACACGCAATATATCGCTACACTGATGAAAAAAATCCGCGCCGGCAGCGATGCCAGCTATATTGTGATCGGCGATAGCCATACCATTCACCTTTACCATTCCGAACACGCCGACCGTTTGGGCACCCCCATGGTGGGGGGCGATAATAAAGAAGTGCTGGAAGGCAAAAGCATTATCTCGATCCGCAATGGGGGGATCGGTATTTCATTACGCAGCAAGGCACCGATTGTGGATGACAATAACCGGGTGATCGGTATTGTTTCCGTCGGGTATCTTAAATCCCATATCGACAGTTTAAATGCCCATACGCTGACCCAGATCGTGGCCTCGATCGTTTTGCTATTGATGGCACTGTTTATCTTTTCCTGGCTATTATCGAAAAACCTGAAACGCCAGATGTTTTCATTAGAGCCGAAAGAGATCGCGCTGCTGGTGCGCCAGCAAAAAGCCCTGCTGGAAGCTATCTATGAAGGGGTGATCGCCATAGATCCGCAACTGCGCATCATCACCATTAACCACGCCGCGCGTGAGCTGCTGGACCTGCGCCAACCGGCCAATAATCTGTTGGGCCAGCATATCGGTGAGATCATCCAGTCGCAGCCCGATTTCTTTGCCGCTACGCAGCTGGGGCACGACACCCATGACGAGGTGTGCCGTTTCAACCATGTGCGAGTCATTGCCAGCCGGGTGCGGATCATGCAGGAAGATGAGCTACAGGGTTGGGTGATCAGCTTTCGCGACAAGAACGACATCAACACCCTCAGCAGCCAGCTTAGCCAGGTAAAACGCTATGCTGACAACCTGCGCATCATGCGCCACGAACAGCTGAACTGGACGGCCACGCTCGCTGGCTTGCTGCATATGCAACGTTATGACGAAGCCGTCCGCTATGTGGAGGCCCAGTCGGAAGGTGCGCAGGAGATCCTCGATTTCATTTCCCAGCGCTTCAGCTCCGCCGCCTTGTGTGGCCTGCTGTTGGGCAAATACTCCAGCGCACGGGAAAAAGGCATTGAACTCCGCTTCGACCCCGCCTGCCAGCTGCGCCAAATCCCCGCCGCGCTGAATGAAACCGAGCTGATGTCGATTATTGGCAACCTGTTGGATAATGCGTTCGATGCTACGCTGCGTTGCGCAGCGCCGCACGAAGCGGTAGAACTCTATATCAATGACAGCAGCAACGAGCTGGTGATCGAAGTGGCCGATCGCGGCACCGGGATTGCACCGCAGGTTCGTGATACGCTGTTTGAACAAGGCGTGACAACCAAAGATAAGGGCGACCACGGTATCGGCCTGCACCTGGTGGCCAGCCACGTCGCTCAGGCACATGGCAGCATCGAAGTGTCGGACAACGATCCGCACGGCGCCATTTTCTCGCTGTTTATCCCCAAAGCTTAAGCACCCGGATCCGACCTATGCAACCTGAGACACTGGACGTTCTGATCGTGGAAGACGAGCCGCAACTGGCCACGCTACACGCCGAATTTCTTGAGAAACATTTCAACCTGCGGGTGGTGGCCTATGCCGCGACCCTGGCGGAAGCCAGAGCAAAAGTGAATGCTCACCAGCCCCGGTTGATCCTGCTGGACAACTTTCTGCCGGACGGCCAGGGGATTGCGCTAATGGAAGAAGCCGCGGTGAAAAAGCCCGGCTGCTCGGTGATTTTTATCACCGCCGCCAGCGATATGAATACCTGTAGCCAGGCGATCCGCAACGGGGCCTTCGACTACATCATCAAACCGGTATCCTATAAGCGGCTGCGCAATTCGCTGGAACGCTTTATGCAGTTTGTGCAGACCCAACGCACCTTCAAGGTCATCGACCAGAGCAGCGTCGATGCGTTGTATAACCTGCAGTCCAAGCAGTTTTCCAACGAACCCAGCGCCAAAGGGATTGAAACCATTACTCTGGAGTTGGTGCAGGCGTTGTTCATCGAGCAGCCAGAGGTAGCCCACGCGGTGGAAGACGTGGTGGCACACGCCGGCATTAGCAAAACCACCGCACGCCGCTATCTGGAATACTGCGTAGCAACCCAGTTTGTGCACGTTGAAATGCTCTACGGCAATATCGGTCATCCTCGTCGTCTATACCGCAAGGCTTAGGCTGACATCTGCCTGTCATATTGCGGGGTTATGCTGATTCACAGATATCCCCTTCGATATCGGCATCAATGTTACATTCAGCTCTTTTTACCCGGCCAAGACTTGGCCGGGTTTTTTATTGGTGTGGCTTAAAAGGTATACCGCAACCCTACGCGGATACGATACTGCTCCTTATTATAATCGTTCCAGCGGTCCAACCATTGCAGCTCCAGATAGGGCATCCAATGGGTATCGATTTTATAGCTGAACTTATTGGTGATCTCCCAATGGTGACTCTTGCCATTCTTACTGTGGAAATCGTTAACCCGGATAAAGTAATGTGGCTCGAAGGTATAATTTAACTCATCGCTGAGCTTGAAGTTCCAGTAGTTGGCAATTTCATGGGTATCATTACGCGCCGGGTTGCCGTTAAAGTCGATGGAATCATAATTATTATGGTTATAGCGATAACGCACGGTCAGGTTGAAAAACGGCAGGAATTTATAGTTGTTGTCCAGATAGATAGCACCGCCAGAACCCGCACTACTCGAGTTGACCAGCCCGCCGGGAGACACCGTCCATTTATCCGTTGGCCGGAACAATGGATACCAACCCTCCAGCTCGTTATAGCTGTGCTTAAGCTGATCAAACTTGCCAATGTTATAGGCGTTGGTGGCCATCACACCGGCTCCACCATCAAAATTATAGCCGCCGCGCAGGATGATTTCGTTTAATTCCGAGGCGGTATTATAAGCCTCACGAGTTTCCAGATAGGCGCGTCCGGCCTGAGCGCTGGCTGAGGCAAACAACGCCGCCACCAGCAGTATCGTCTTGGTTTTATTGCTGCTAGAACCCCAGAAAGTAGACATGGTTAAATTTCCTTGTGACATTGTTCCTGATAAAAGCATGCAGAAATCCCGCCGTCATGCCGTTAGGCATGACAGCTGTGCGTTATTATTGGTAATGCTGTGGCTTAGACTTCTTTGATTATTGCCGTATTGATTGCCGGATGAGGCTCGGCCTGTTGGTCGCGGTTTCCTTTTTTGTGATTAATCTCGGTGATGATTTGCATAAATAGCTGCTCATTCAACTTATAGAAAAACCCCATCATGACGGCGGCAACCATCGCCAATACGCAGGGATAAATAAAGATTAACTCGCGCAGGCCTTTCAGCACCGAGGCAGACTGCTCAACATTCGGTATGTAGCCGATCTGCGTCAGCATAATGCCCGGTAACAATCCGGCTAGCGCGGCGGAGATCTTGCGTGAAAAGGTATAGCCGGTATACACCGAGCCTTCCGCGCGGATGCCGGTTTTCCATTCGCCGTAATCAACGGTATCGGGCACCAGCGCCCAGTTCAGGCTGTTGACGAAGGCCGTGCCGAAGAAGGCCATGCAGGAGAACGCGACGAAAGAGAGTGAACTGTCACCCCAAGCGTAGTTACACAGATCGCCCAGGCACCACAGCATCAGGCCACCAAGGTAGACCCGCTTTTTGCCGAAGCGCTTCACCGCCGCTGGCACCATCAGCACGCCAATCAAAATGCAGCCCATGCTGAAAAAGCCCATATAGGACAGCAAATGGATATCGTGCAATACGTATTGGGTGTAATAGACCTGGATCGCCAACTTGATATTAAACGCTGCCAGCGTACACAGGTTGGCGATGCACAGCACCAGCAACGGCGGGTTCTGGAAAATGGCGCGGAAGGATTTGAAGATGCCAGGTTTATGATGCGCCGGTACCACATCAACATAGCGCTCTTTGACCCCGGCATGGCACCACCACATGCAAAACACACCACAGGTAGCAAACACCACTGCGGCAACCAGATAGCCTATCTCCGGGCGTGAAGTGAACAACATCTGGATCGGGACAAAGCCCACGGTGCATAACAGCAGCCCCAACGTTGCACCTCCCTGCCGCCAAGCGGCAAGGTGCGCACGCTCCTGCGGGTTTTTGGTGATGGCTGGCACCATCGCCCCATAGGAGCAGTTCATCAGGCTGTAGAACAGGCCGAACAGCATAAACAGTACGGTGGCCAGTACGGTTTTGGTATTCAGGCTGAACCCGCTATTGAGGAAGTTGGCCACGGCCAGCAAGGCTACTGGCAGCGAGGCATAGAAGATAAACGGCCTGAACTTGCCCTTGGCACCGATATTACGCCGGGAATCCAACAGCACGCCGGTCAGCATATCGGTGAAGGCGGTGAAGAATTTGGCGATCAAAAAGATCACGCCGCCGTAGATGGCGGGTAATCCCAGAATATCGGTATAGAACTTCAGCAAATACAGGGTACCGATACACAGCATCAGGTTGGAACCGAAGTCCCCCATGCCGTAGGCGAACTTTTCGCGCAGCGGCAACCGTAGCGTAACGGGATCTTGGTAGGATAGAGAGTTGGCCATCTGGCAGATCCTTATTATTGTCTTACACCCTGCGTCTTTCTTGTTACAAGGGCGAATACATTCGCCCCGATTAACACCTGGCTGCTTATAGCGCCGGGCTTGGTACCCGCTTGCGCTCTTCCAGCTCACCGACGATCTTGAGGTAGTTCTTCTCCGTCAGGTGATAGAACAGCCCCATGGTCAATGCGGTCAGCACGGCCAGGCCACAGGGATAGAGGAAGATCAGCTGCCGCAAGCCTTCCAGCGTGCCAGGCCCCTGCGCCACGTTGGGAACATAGCCGATATAGGCCAGCATCACGCCAGGGAAGAAGCCTGCCAGCCCTTGGGAAACCTTGCGAAAGAAGGTAAAGCCGGTATAAACCGTGCCTTCCGAACGCACGCCGGTTTTCCACTCACCGTATTCCACGGTGTCCGACACCAGCGCCCAGTTGAGGCTGTTGACGAAGGCCGTACCGAAGAACGCCAGGCAGGAGAACAACACAAACAGCGTGGAGGTATTGCCCCACATATAGTTCATGGCATCGCCCAGGATCCACAGCGACAGGCCACCCAGATAGACGTTTTTCTTGCCAAAGCGTTTCACCACCGTCGGAACCAGCAGTACCCCAAGCAGGATGCAGCCCATGCTGAAGAAACCCATATAGGACAGCAGGGTGATATCGTTGAGGACGTATTGGGTGTAGTAGATCTGGATCGCCAGCTTGATGTTAAAGCCCGCCAGCGTGCACAGGTTGGCCACGCACAGCACGAACAGCGGTTTGTTACCGGCGATCGCCTTGAAAGACTGCAACAGACCCGGCTTGGGTGCACCCGGTTTCGGGATCTCGACATAACGCTCTTTGACGCCGGAATAGCACCACCACATGCACAGCATGCCGACGAAGGCGAAGATAGCCGCCCCCACTAGATAACCCACCTGTGGGCGCCCGTCAAACAGCGACAGGATCGGCACAAACGCTACGGTACACAACAACAAACCCACCGTCGCCCCGCCCTGCCGCCAGGCAGCCAGTTGCGCCCGTTCCTGCGGGTTTTTGGTCATCGCAGGCACCATCGCGCCGTAGGAGCAGTTCATCATGCTGAAGAACAGCCCGAACGCCATAAAGATCAGCGTGGCGATCACCGTTTTAATGGTGACATCCAACGAAGCGCCCACGCCGATAAAATTGGCCACCACCAGCAACGCCACCGGCATTGAAGCATAAAGAATAAATGGCCGGAACTTGCCTTTGGGGCCAATATTGCGCCGGGAATCGAGCATCAGCCCGGTCCCCATGTCGGTAAAGGCGGTAAAAAAACGCGAGATGAGAAAGATCAGCCCGCCCCACGCGGCGGGGATCCCCAACACGTCGGTATAGAATTTCAGCAGATACAGCGTGCCGACACACAACAGTAGGTTGGAACCGACATCGCCCATGCCATAGGCGAATTTCTCGCGCAGGGGCAATATCAGCTTCACCGGATCCTGGTTAGCTTCACTCATGGTGATTCTCCTTGGAAAACACCTATTCCCAGAGATAGCCGCCCTTGCCGGTTGGGCAACGGGCGGCTGACAGTTGATGATTACAGCGTGCGTAGCGAGGCAAACAACTCCGCCCATTCGCTATCCGCCCGATAGAACACCGGCGGTTGGCCCATTGGTGCTGCTATCGTCACCTCGGCCCCTCCGCTATGCCGCTCACCGGTCCACAGGTTGATCCAGCTATCCTGCGGCAGGTAGAGCGTCCAGTCGGTGCGCCCTTCTTCATGCACCGGGGCCACCAGCAGGTCGCGGCCAAACAGGTATTGGTATTTCAGGCTGTAGGTGTGGGCATCGTCTTCGTAGTGCAGAAACAGCGGGCGCATCACCGGTAAGCCGGACTGCGCATTGAGCGCCACCGCCTGCTTGATGTACGGCTTGAGGGAGGTGAAGACCTGGCTCATGCGGGCAAACTGGCGGATGGTTTCCACATCATGATCGAACTGCCAGTTATCATCTGGGCGGTTACCTTCATGGGTACGCATCATCGGCGTGAAAGCGCAGAACTCGCACCAGCGCATCAGCAGTTCTTTACTGCGTTTCATCTCAAACAGCGTGGTGTAACCGCCGATATCGCTGTGGTGCAGACCGTGGCCGGTCATCGCCAGCGACAGTGCCGCCGGGATCACCGAAGCCAGGCCGTCGTCCAGGCTCCAGTCCACGTTCTGATCGCCCGCCCACATCATCACCGAATACTTCTGGCTGCCGGTGTAGCCCGCGCGCATAAAGAACAGGATCTCGCCCAGCTTGCCGCATTCTTCCAGCGCGTCGTAGTTGCACTTGGCCCACAGTGCTGGCCAGGCGTTATGCATGATTTCCGCATCGATGCCGTTATGCAAAACGGTATCGGTCGGCAGATATTCGCCGAAGTCCGCCATCCAGCCGTCGAGGCCAAACTCAATCAGGTTCTTTTTAATGACGTTCTTGTACCAGTCATAAGCTTCAGGCTTGGTGAGATCGACTACGCCAGCATAGAACTCGCCAAACTCGACCTGATAGTCTTTGCCGTCGTAATCCTTGGTCAGATAGCCTTTTTCTGCCGCCTCGGCATACAGCTCTTTCTCGATGGCCACGTAAGGGTTGATGTACCCCAGAAAATGTACCCCCTCATTCTTCCACTGCGGGATGCGCTTATCCAGTTCCGGGTACAGCTCGCTGTCCCAGCGCCAGTTCCACATCAGGCGTTTGCCAAAAGAGGTGATCCGCCGTCCTTCCCAGTCCTGCGCCCAGATCCCGCTAACCTTGACACCGTGCTCGCGCATCACGTCCAGCTTCTGTTGGCAGACCTCGGTGCCGCCCTGAATGCCCAGGATGACGCCGTCATACACCCAGTCCGGCAGTTCCGGCTGGCGGCCAAGCAACGCGGTCAGCTTTTCCAACAGGCTGATGTAGCTGTCGGCGCAGTCAAAGCGCAACACCGCCTGATCCTGCCAGATCGCCAGTTCATGAAACTCTGGGGCAGAAAAATCGAAGTTCATGTAGCAGCTGTTTTCTACGTGGCAGTAATATTTCTGGCTACTGACAAACGTCGGCTGCGGGAAGAAGGTCCAGTAGTAATCACCACCGGCGTTTTCCTGGCAGTCTGCCTGCCAGGTAACGTAGGTCTGCTTGTTACGCCCAACCCCCTGCTCGCTGGTCCATAACGGGAAAGGTTTGCCGCGCAGGTCGAAATAGGAAAACTGTTCGCCGCAGCCATAAACGTGATCTTGCTGCTGGGCAGCCAGGCGCAACCACATGCGGTTGTTCTGCTCGTCGCTGTTGCGCAGCTGCATTTCCAACCGCCCTTGCGCATCGGTAGTGATTGCCAGCGTGCACTGGGCCACATCGCCCCGGCTAAAGCGGATCAGCCAGCCTTTGCCCTGCGGGACGATCTGGGTTTCGGTCAGCGCCAGTTTTTCACTGAGCTGGTCTTTGATGCTGAAGTTGCCGCGGAACATCTCGATATCCGCCTTGCCGCGCCCAATCCACAGGCACGGAGCCGCAGCCGTGTGTTGTATCAGCACACGCTGCTGAAAGGTCAACGTAAATCCACCTGCGTGTTGCGTGAGTTCCAAGCCTTGCTGAGAAACCATGATCCATTCTCCAAAAGGTTAAATACCGTATTTTTCCAAGCGTTGGTCGCCCGCTCAGGTCAGTTCAATCACGTCCAAACCAAGCAGACCGGCCACTTTGCGCAGCAGCGGGCGGTGCTCGCCGTAAACCAGCGAGGTGTGGTGCTCCATACCCGCCGCAATCAGGCGCTGGCGGTAAGTGTCTGCATCCACATCCAGGCGCGCGGTCCCGGCTGTGCCGGAAAACGCCAGCGGAGCCTTGATCATTTCGCCACCGGCCAGCATCAGGCGCAGCTTGCCCTCACCCTGAGTGATGCGGCATAGCGTGATGCGCCCCGGTTTGAGAGCAAACTCAGACAGCAGAGGAAGCTTGCGGTTGGAGTGGATGGTGGCCTGCACCGGGCCATCGCGATCGGCCATTTCGATCGGTGCCTGCCCGCAGTGCCAGAACACCACGCTGTTATCCTGCGGATCAATATCCACCAGGTCGGTATTGAACGCCGCATTGCCAGAGGCCCACTGCGCCATCAGCGAAGAGAGCACGCCAAACATGTCGGCTTCACAGCCACACGGCACTTTATCTTCGTTCATCAACGCCAACGCCCCGCAGGCAGCGCAGCCGTAATCGGTAAAGAAATCCGGCCAACAGCGCACGGCAATGCCGGTGTAACCTGCACGCTGCGCTTTTTCACGCAGGGCAGAGTAAACCTTGAGCGTTTTGCGGGTGGCCGTTTGATCCATCTCTGCCAGGTTAGGGAAATCCTTGGCACGGCGCGCATAAGGCGCATCGGCCACGCTGTCCGGCAGCGCCTTCACCTCTTCAATAAATTCCAGCACCGGCTGGCGAGTCACCTCAACGCCAAAGTGCTGCGTCAGTTGTTGTTGGTTGTAGTTGCAGGCGTCAAAACCCAGCGGGTGTTCACCAATCACCATCACCTTGGCCTGTTTGAAGCGCTTAACGATCGCCGCGGCCTGCGCCAACTGCTGTAATTCGTTAATCACCCGGCTGTCGTCCGGCAGGCCGTGCAGCGTTTGCACGTTGATGGCTTCACGGCTCAGGGCATGGCAAGCCAGATTCACCCCGCAGAAAGAGTTCAGACGCAAACGGCCACCGGTACGGGCTTCCGGGAATGACCACATCGCCGTGGGCACCGGGAAATCACGCACCACTTCGGTGGTGAGGGAGGCATCGGTAAAGGTCACTTGCAGGATCAGTAGCAGATCGAGATCGGCCTGTTTGAGTGCGGGCAGTATTTGCAGAGCCGATTCGGCATCAAACTGTAATACCGGTTCCCCCACCAGCTCGATATCCATCCCGCTCAGCGTCTGCCAGGCTTGCGCCAGCATCTCTTGCGCGTAGGGCACATCGAAGGTCGCGCGGCCAAGCGCCAACACGCCCACTTTTGCTTTATTTTTCATCACATTGCTTCCAGTAATCGAATAAATCTATGCCACGGTGCTGAAACGGTGTTCAGTCTGGCTGTAATAGTTTTCCCCTGGGCGCAGCACCACGTTGCCAAAATGGGCGTGGTGAATGCTGTCTGGGAACGCCTGGGTTTCAAGGCAGATGCCGGAAAACGCCTGATAGCGATGGCCAGCCTTGCCATTCCAGATCTTGTTGGAAAGCTTGAAGGCGTTATAAAACTGCACGCCCGGCAGCGAGGTGTGTACTTCCATCACTCGCCCGGTCTGCGGACAAATCAGGCTGGCGGCGGGATGCAAAGCACCATCGCCAGGTTTAAGCACGTAGTTCATATCAAAATCCTGCGCCGGGCGGTGCAGCATGGCGTCCCCAAGACGACGGGCGTTGCGGAAATCAAATGCCGTCCCGGCAACACGGCGGATTTCACCGGTGGGCAGCATGGTGGTTTCATCTACCGGCGTCATAAAGTCGGCGTCGATCTTGAGCTGCTGATCGTGGATCAGGTGCTGATGCCCGCGCAGGTTGTAGTGGCTGTGATTAACCAGGTTGACCAGCGTCGGCTTATCGGTCTGTGCCTCAAAGCTCAGCGTCATCACGTTATCTTCCGTCAGGCCGATGCGGTGGCTAACCTGCAGATTGCCCGGATAGCCTTCCTCACCATCGATAGAGGTACGGCTGAAAATAATGCCGTCGCCGTCTTCCTGTGCCTGCCAGACATATTTGTCAAAACCCCGACGTCCGCCGTGCAGGTGTTGTCCGGTAGGAAGCTCGTTGGTGGCCAGAATAGATTCCTGACCGTCGATGCTGAAACGGCCACCAGCAATACGGTTGGCGCAGCGCCCGGCAATCGCGCCGAAGAACGGATGCCCGGCCTGATAAGCCGTCAAATTGTCGAACCCCATCACGACATCTTCCGCTTGCCCATGGCGATCCGGCACCCAAAGCTGAGTAATGATGCAGCCGTAATCGGTCACACACAGCCGCATCCCGTTGGCATTGGTCAGCGTGAAAAGGGAAACGGCCTGCCCTTGATGTTCGCCAAAATGCTGGCGTTGAATGGTTGTCATAATCTGTGCCCTATGGTGAGCGCGGCAGTTTGCCGCGCAACGGATGCTTAAAACTGAGCGGCTTTACCCTGGCTGCCAAACAGTCTGATTTTTTCGGCGACCTTGGCCTGCATCACATCACGGCCATGTCCGAGCGACACCGCCAAGACAAACTCGTGCGGATCCTTGTCGAGCACTTCAGCCATGCCCTGGGTGAAGGCCTGCCGCAGTTCGGTGTCCACGTTCACCTTGGCGACGCCCAGTGAAACCGCCTTGCGGATCTGATCGTCTGGTACGCCAGAGCCACCGTGCAGCACAATCGGTTTTTTGACGATCTCGCGGATCTCTTGCAGGCGTTCGAACGCCAGCTTGGGCTCCTGTTTGTACAGGCCGTGAGCGGTGCCGATGGACACTGCCAGATAATCCACCGTGGTCGATTGAGCAAACTGCAGCGCTTCGTCACTGCTGGTGATCAGGGCGTCTTTTTCGTCGACCGAAATATCATCCTCGGTGCCGCCGATCTTGCCGATCTCACCCTCGACCCCAATGTTCAGCGCATGGGCCACGTCCGCCACGGCACGGGTGATCCGTACGTTTTCGTCAAATGACAGGTGAGAGCCGTCAAACATGACCGACTGGAACCCGGCCTGTACCGCCTGCATGGTCTGTTCGAAGCTGCGGCTGTGATCCAGGTGGATGCACACCGGCACCGTGATATCGTGCATAAACGCATCGATCATCGCCTTCATGGGCTCCAGACCCATCACGCTAATCACTTTCTGCCCCACCTGGATCATGATCGGGGCCTGCTCCTGTTCGGCTGCCAGCAAAATGGCGCGAATGGTTTCGGCGTTGTGTGCGCTGAACGCGCCGATGGCATAGCCGTTTTCCCATGCATGTTGGATCATGGTGTTACCAGATAAATAAGGCATTTCTTCTCCCCTCTGCGCGCTGCATAGCAACCGCAATTACGTTAAGTGTTACGCGTGATCCGCTCTGCCCGAAGCAGCCCGAACCTGTTCCAAAATGGCACTCCAATCCTGACGCCCACGCCCGCTGGCCCGCGCCTGGCTGTAAACCTCGCGTGAGGCTGCCCCCATCGGCATGGCGACGTGCAACTGATTGGCCACATCCAGCGCTATGCCCAGATCCTTGTGCGCCAGATCGATCATGAACGCCGGGCTGAGATCGCCCTTCAGCACCTTGTTTGGCCAGGTGGTGGTGAAATGCCCCTTGCCTGCCGGAGTGCCGCTCATCACTTGCAGCGCAACGTCAAACGACAGCCCCAGCGCCTCGCACAGCACCGCAGCTTCGGCAGACAGCGCGTTGAGCGCGATGCTCATGTAGTTATTGATCAGCTTCACGCGGATCCCCATGCCCGGCCCACCGGCGTTGATCAGCTCCGAGCCCATCGCCATCAGCACGGGCGTCGCACGCTCCACCTGCTCGCCGGTGCCACCAGCCAGGATCAGCAACGTGCCAGCCTGAGCATGGTCTGAAGTCCGCCCGACCGGGGCATCCATCAGGCTAAAACCCCGAGCCTGCATCTGGGCAATCAGCCGATCCGTTTGCAGTGGGTGGATGGTGGACATATCCATCACCAATGCCGCAGGCGATAAGGTGCAGCACACCCCCTCGGCACCAAATAGCACCTCATGTACCAGTTCGCCGTTAGGCAACATGGTGATGACGAACTCCGCGTCCTGTACCGCCTGCGCCGGGCTGGTTGCCGCCTTGGCCCCCTGAGCAACCAAGGTGCTGACCGCCGCCGGGCTGATATCAAAAACGTTCAGCCGGTGCCCCTGCTTAATCAGGTTGCTGGCCATCGGCGCGCCCATTTGCCCTAGCCCGATAAATGCGATCTGTGCCATGGTTCTCTCCTGTTGGTTACCTGTGTCATGTCTGTGTCATCTCATCGGCCATAAAACAGACCGTTTTTGTCTGTTTTTGATCGTATTTGTAATTTATGGTCAAAAAATTGACAGCCGTCACTCTTTTAACATTTGAGTGAATTAAAATGGTGGCAGCGTGATCGGTAGCCACTTTTTGCTGAAAACCGTTCGCTTACACAGTTCAACATCCAGGGATCCAGACCATGACTCGAATCGCATGCGTAGGCATTGCAGTGCAAGACCGCCTGTATTACGTAGAGAAACTGCCTGAAGGCGGGGGGAAATATGTTGCCAACGACTACCGCGAAATTGGCGGAGGCCCAGCGGCAACGGCTGCGGTAGCCGCAGCCAGATTGGGCGCAGAGGTAGATTTCATTGGCCGGGTCGGGGACGATGCCACCGGGCAAACCCTGTTGGCCGAGTTAGGCAGCTATGGCGTCAATGTCAGACATGCCCGCCGTTGCCCACAGGCGCGCTCATCGCAATCGGCTGTGCTGGTGGATGCCCAGGGAGAACGCATGATCATCAACCATCCCAGCCCAGACTTACCCGAGGATGCCGAATGGCTGCATGACATCGACTTTAGCAAGTACGATGTGGTGTTGGCGGACGTGCGTTGGCATCAGGGCGCGCTGACTGCCTTCACCTTGGCCCGGCGCGCAGGTGTCACTACCCTGTTGGACGCCGATGTCACACCGCAGGATATCCGCCCGCTGGTTGCTTTGGCCGACCATGCCGCCTTCTCCGAGCCGGGTTTGCTGCGGATGACAGGAAAAACGGATATCGAGCAGGGATTGCGTGCAGCAAAAAATGACAAAAACGGACAAGTTTATGTCACTCAGGGTAAACATGGCTGTTTCTGGTTGGAAAACGCTCAACTGAAACATCAGCCAGGCTTTCCGGTTGAGGTGGTGGATACCACGGGAGCTGGAGACGTTTTCCACGGTGCGCTGGCGGTAGCCCTGGGTTCACAACCCGATATAGCTCAGGCGGTGCGTTACGCCAATGCAGTTGCCGCATTGAAGTGTACCCGTCCTGGCGGGCGCGCGGGCATCCCCAATTGTGATCAAACTGACTCTTTCCTGGCCAGTTTTGTATAATATGGTTGGCCGATGACAATATTAAGGGAGTGGAGCATGAGTCTGACTGAACTTACCGGCAACCCACGCCACGATCAGCTGATCCAGTTGATCGCCAAGCGCGGCTATATGAACATCGACGAGCTGGCGCAATTGCTGGAAGTGTCAACGCAGACGGTCAGGCGCGATATCCGCAAACTGAGCGAGCAGGGGCTGATTAGCCGCCATCATGGCGGGGCAGGCCGTGCCTCTAGTGTGGTCAACACGGCCTTTGAGCAACGGGAACTCTCTTACACGCAAGAGAAGATAGCCATTGCGGAGGCCATTGCCGATTATATTCCCGATCGTTCCACCATTTTTATCACCATCGGCACCACCGTTGAGCATGTTGCCCGGGCGCTGATGAACCACAGCCATCTGCGCATCATTACCAACAGCCTGCGGGTGGCGCATATCCTGTATAAAAACACCGAGTTCGAAGTGATGGTGCCGGGCGGTACGCTGCGCCCCAATAACGGCGGTATCATCGGCCCCAGCGCCGTAAGCTTTGTGGAAGGCTTTCGCGCCGACTATCTGATCACCAGCGTAGGGGCAATCGAAGCCAACGGCGATCTGTTGGAATTTGACGTGAATGAGTCCAGCGTGGTGAAAGCGATGATGGCACACTCACGTCATATTCTGCTGGCTGCGGACCACACCAAGTTCCATGCTTCGGCGGCAGTAGAAATCGGCAATACCCGACAGGCGACCGCGTTATTTACCGACCTACCTCCCCCCTCAGCAATGGGATCGGTGTTACAGCAGCAGCAAGTGGAACTGGTCGTTATTCCCACCAGCAGCGACGAACCCACGCTCTGATCCACGGTGGTAAATCTGCTGATTTTCCTGCCGTTCCTCAATGCACGCAGAACTTTACCATGCGTGCATTAATTACCCGTTTGACACTGCCAACATTCCCTGCCAATAGTTGCCATAGTCACCAATATATCCTGCCATTACCCATTGCTCATTACGGTTAAATAACCGCGTAAAAACCGGGTAATTATACCCAATCATCAAACCGGGTATCACCAGAAAAATCCTGCGATATGAACATTGAGGGTTGTCTCAGAATGTCAGTGTGTTAGGGTATAGGGCACTCTTATTTTCTATTAGGACAATTTTAGCGTTTGATAATAAACCAAAGGAAACAGCGAATTGCATGGCAATTAAACTAGAAGTTAAAAATTTATATAAGATATTTGGTGAGCACCCGGAACGCGCATTTAAGCTGATAGACAAAGGTTTGACGAAAGACCAACTGCTGGAAAAAACGGGGTTATCACTGGGCGTCAAGAACGCCTCTCTGGCCATTGAAGAAGGCGAGATATTTGTCATCATGGGGCTTTCCGGTTCCGGTAAATCCACCCTGGTACGCCTTCTCAATCGTCTGATAGAACCCACCCGCGGTGAGGTGCTGATTGACGGCGAGGATATATCCAAAATATCCGATGCTGCGCTACGCACCGTGCGGCGTAATAAGATCAGCATGGTGTTCCAGTCATTCGCTTTAATGCCGCATATGAACGTATTAAATAATACCGCCTTCGGCATGGAATTAGCGGGTATTCCTTTACAGGAACGCCAGGAAAAAGCGCTGGACGCTTTGCGTCAGGTTGGGCTGGAAAATTATGCCAATGCCTATCCCGATGAACTGTCCGGTGGTATGCGCCAGCGTGTCGGCTTAGCCCGCGCCATGGCTAACGATCCGGATATATTGTTAATGGATGAAGCCTTCTCTGCGCTGGACCCATTAATTCGTGCCGAGATGCAGGATGAGCTCGTCAAATTACAGGCGAAACATCAGCGCACCATCGTCTTTATTTCCCACGATCTGGATGAAGCGATGCGTATTGGCGATCGCATTGCCATTATGCAAGGCGGCGAAGTGATCCAGGTGGGGACCCCGGATGAAATATTAAATAATCCGGCCAACGATTATGTGCGCACCTTCTTCCGCGGCGTCGATATCAGCCACGTTTTCAGTGCCAAAGATATCGCCAAACGTCGCCCGGTGACCCTGATCCGTAAGACCCCCGGTTTTGGTCCGCGCTCTGCGTTGCAGATCCTGCGTGATGAAGACCGTGACTATGGCTACGTGCTTGAACGCGGCCAGAAATTTATCGGCGTGGTATCGATAGACTCTCTCAAGCAGGCGCTGGCGGCCAATCAAACGCTGGACGACGCCTTGCTGGATGCCCCACTGCCCGTTCCGGCGGATATGCCGCTGAGCGAACTGATCTCACTGGTCGCACAGGCTCCTTGCGCCGTGCCGGTGGTCGGGGAAGACAACAACTATATCGGTATCATTTCCAAAGGCATGCTGCTGCAGGCTTTAGATAAAGAGGGCCCTACGAATGAGTGATTATCAGGATCCATGGGCAACAGCTGCCACATCCCCTAACGACGCCCCGGCAACTCAGGCTGCTACCAGCAGCGATCCCTGGTCAACCGGCGCACCGGCAGACAGCGTACCCCACGATGCCGCTAATCAGGCCGCATCGGGCGCTGACTGGCTTAACAGCGCCCCAGTGGAGCCCGAGCACTTTAGCTTGCTGGATCCGTTCCACAAGGCTTGGGTGCCGTTTGACAGCTGGGTCACCCACGCCATTGATTGGCTGGTGTTGCACTTCCGTCCGCTGTTCCAGGGCATTCGCGTGCCGGTAGATTTCATCCTCAGCGGTTTCCAGCAGTTTTTGCTGGGTATGCCTGCTCCAGTCGCCATTTTGCTGTTCTCGCTGATCGCCTGGCAGATATCCAGCCTCGGCATGGGGGCCGCCACGCTGCTTTCATTGGTCGCCATCGGCGCTATCGGGGCCTGGTCACAGGCAATGGTCACGCTGGCGCTGGTGCTCACTGCCCTGTTCTTCTGCATCCTGATCGGCCTGCCGTTGGGCATATGGCTGGCCCGCAGCAAACATGCCGCCAAGGTGATCCGGCCACTGCTTGATGCCATGCAGACCACACCAGCCTTCGTCTATCTGGTGCCGATCGTCATGCTGTTCGGTATCGGTAACGTGCCGGGGGTGGTCGTCACGATCATCTTCGCCCTGCCGCCCATCGTACGTCTGACGATCCTGGGCATCAAACAGGTGCCGGAAGATCTGATCGAAGCCGCCGAATCCTTCGGCTCCAGCCCGCGCCAGCTGCTGTTTAAAGTGCAGTTGCCACTGGCCATGCCAACCATTATGGCCGGGGTTAACCAGACGCTGATGCTGGCGCTGTCGATGGTGGTTATCGCCTCGATGATCGCCGTAGGCGGTCTGGGCCAGATGGTGCTGCGTGGTATTGGCCGCCTGGATATGGGGCTGGCCGCCGTAGGTGGCGTCGGTATCGTTATTCTGGCCATTATTCTCGATCGCCTCACCCAGTCACTGGGGCGCGATCGCCGCAGTAAAGGGCTAGGCCGCTGGTATACCCACGGCCCAATCGGGTTGATCGCTCGCCCGTTTATCAAAAAAGCCTGATCGTTCTACCCGCCAGCGGCTTACTGCCCTGGCGGGCTATCTCCAAACAACATCAATAACAGAGGAAAAACTATGCGCACTACAGGGATCTGGGCGATTGCCCTTACCACACTGCTTGGTTCACAGGTTGCTTCCGCTGCTGATTTGCCAGGAAAAGGTATTTCGGTACAACCGATACAGAGCACCATCTCCGAGGAGACCTTCCAAACGCTGCTGGTCAGCAAGGCATTGGAAAAACTCGGTTATGACGTCAAAGAGCCACGTGAGGTGGACTACAACGTGGCCTACACTTCCATCGCCGCAGGGGATGCCACTTTTCTGGCAGTGAACTGGGATCAGTTGCACGCCGATCAGTATCAGGCCGCCGGGGGCGATAAAAAATTCTATCGTGAAGGGGCTTACGTCAGCGGTGCCGCTCAGGGCTACCTGATCGACAAAAAAACCGCCGACAAGTATCACATTACCAACGTTGAGCAACTAAAAGATCCGAAAATTGCCAAGCTGTTTGATACCAACGGTGACGGCAAGGCCGACTTGACCGGCTGTACCCCGGGCTGGGGCTGTGAAACGGTGATTAATCACCATATTGACGCCTATGGCTTGGGCAAAACCGTGGAGCATAATCAGGGCAACTACGCCGCCATGATCTCCGATACCATCACCCGCTTCAAAGAGGGCAAGCCGGTGCTGTATTACACCTGGACGCCGTACTGGGTCAGCGATGTGATGGTGCCAGGGCGTGACGTTGTCTGGCTACAGGTGCCGTTCTCTTCCCTGCCTGGCGAGCTGAAAGATGTCGATACCAAGCTGCCGAACGGGGCCAACTATGGCTTCCCGGTCAACAACATGCATATTGCCGCCAATAAGCAGTGGGCGCAGGCCAACCCTGCCGCCGCCAAGCTGTTTGCCATCATGAAACTGCCGATTGCCGACGTCAACGCGCAGAACCTGCGGATGCATGCAGGCCAGTCCTCCGAGGCTGATATCCAAAACCATGTCAATGGCTGGATCAAGGCTCACCAAGCCACGTTTGACGGCTGGGTGAAAACCGCCGCTGAAGCCGCCAAGTCATAATAGCCCCATGGGCGCGGCATAGACGCTGCGCCCTCATTCCGGCAACATCATCTCGGTAAACTGTAAAAATCGTTCGGCCGTCTTCGACAGAGGTGAGTTCCACACGCAATACACCTGACGACGTGGACCATCGACGATCGGAATAGCCACCAGCGAACTCAAACGCTGGGCGGTGGAAATTGGCACTATTCCCGCCGCCAAACCTCGCCGTACCAGATTCTCCAACCATTCGATATGGTCGATCTCAAAGCTCACATGGCGTTTGATCCCTGCCGCCTGGAAGGCCCGGTCGGTCTGCCGCCGTGCCCCGGTTCCGCTATAGAAATCCACCAGCGGCACTTCTGATAGCGTTTGCAGATTGATACGTTGATACCCCGCCAGAGCATGTTCTGCGGCCACCAACGCCACCAGCGGCTCATCGGTCAACTGGCGATGCGACTCTGGCAGCATGTCTTTATCGCCCGGCCAGATGCCAACAAATGCCACATCGGTCTTCTGCTGGCGAATATCTTCCAGCAACACCTCGCTAATGCCAACGTACAGCCGGATATTCACCGCCGGATGATGACGGTGGAATTCCCCCAGCCTTTCGGTGAGGTCAATCGCGTTGATGGTTGAAATAGTGCCAATCGTCAGCGTACCGGATACCGTACCAGCGGCCGCCACCACTTCCTCTACCAACGTCTGCTTGGCGGCCAACAACCGCTGCGCCGGTTGAATGAAAGCCCGGCCAGCGGTGGTCAGCTCAACGCGACGCGAAGTGCGCTCAAACAGCGTACAACCGAGTTCTTCTTCCAGCTTGGCGACCTGATGACTCAGGGCAGACTGCACCGTATGGCAGCGCTGTGCAGCACGGGTAAAGCTCTGCTCCTCGGCCACCGCCAGGGCATAACGGATCTGTTTTAGATTCATGCTATCTATCGCGAAATGAGATGGATTAGATGAAAATTATACATTGGTTTAACATTCTATTCTGCCTGATACTTCGATCACAGATTTCCATTATTGAAGACCTATGAACCAACCAACCGAACACCCGGGGCTTAGCCCTGCACTGACGCTGTTAATCGCGATGGCCACCGGCCTGGCGGTTGCCAGCAACTACTACGCCCAGCCGCTGCTGGAAACCATCGCACAAAACTTTAATCTCTCGGTTAACCAGGCCGGATTTATCGTCACCGCTGCCCAGCTAGGCTATGCGGTTGGCCTGCTGTTTCTGGTGCCGTTGGGCGATATGTTTGAGCGCCGCGGGCTGATCGTCTTTATGACGCTGTTAGCCGCCGGGGGCATGCTGATCACCGCATCCTCCAGCACCCTATCGATGATGATCCTCGGAACGGCCCTTACCGGCTTGTTCTCCGTCGTGGCCCAGCTTTTAGTGCCACTCGCCGCCACCTTGGCGCACCCGGCAAAACGCGGTAAAACCGTCGGTGTGATCATGAGCGGCCTGCTGCTCGGCATTCTGCTGGCACGTACCGTCGCCGGTGCTTTAGCGGCCCTCGGCGGCTGGCGGACCATCTACTGGGTGGCCAGCGTGTTGATGATCCTGATGGCCCTGCTGCTGTGGCGCGCCTTGCCACGCTATAAGCTGCATTCCGGCCTGAACTACCCGCAGTTGCTGAAATCCATCTTTTCCCTGTTCTGCTTCACCCCGTTGCTGCGTACCCGCGCGATCATTGGCGCTTTGTCGTTCGCCAACTTCAGCGTGCTATGGACCTCAATGGCTTTCCTGCTGGCTTCCCCACCGTTCAGCTATTCCGAAGGCGTAATTGGGCTATTTGGTCTAGTGGGTGCTGCTGGCGCCTTGGCTGCCTCACGTGCCGGTCATCTGGCCGATAAGGGCAAAGCAGGGCTAACCACCAGCGTCGGATTGGTGCTGTTGCTGCTGTCCTGGATCCCGATTGCGTTGGCCCCGTACTCTCTCTGGGCGCTGATTATCGGCATTCTGGTGCTGGATCTGGCGGTACAGGGGGTGCATGTCACCAACCAAAGCGTGATTTATCGCATCATGCCGGAGGCGCGTAATCGCCTGACCGCCGGTTACATGACCAGCTATTTTATCGGGGGTGCCGTGGGTTCAGTACTTTCCGCCGCCGCTTATCAACATGCTGGTTGGAACGGCGTAGCGGCGATTGGTGGCGTATTATGCGTACTGAATCTGCTGACCTGGTGGCGTGGCAAGCGCTATGACCCGCAGGGTCCGGCCACTATCTAGTTAGCAAGAAAATAATAACCCAGGAAATTTATTAGGCCGCAGGGTGTGAAAATTACTTACACTCTGGTAATATTGTCGCGGTAAATTATTGGCGACCTATGCACCCTGCGCCCCGGACCACCATGAACGACCTTACTCAGGTAAGTTTTCTTTCTATCCCCTCCGCAGGATGCCGTAGTGCCCCGCCCAGTGACTTAAACAAACCTTACCTATCTCAGCCTGCGGAACGGCAGAATTTGTGCCTTCAATCACAAGACCTTAGAGTCTGTGGCGTTAAGCATTTACAAACAACTTACAAATGACACGAATTGCTAAATTATTCCCTTGGCTGAAGATTTACATTATTAATCACTATCGTTACTATACCGAACGAAATTAATGAGGCACTAAATTATGGAAAGCTCGTTTACCCCCATAGAGCAAATGCTGAATTTCCGCGCCAAACGTCAGAAAGACTTTCCATACCAGGAAATCCTGCTGACCCGCCTGTGCATGCATATGCAAGGCAAGCTGTTGGAAAATCGCAATAAAATGCTGAAAGCACAGGGAATCAACGAAACCTTGTTTATGGCTCTCATTACGCTGGATGCGCAGGAAAACCACAGTATTCAGCCTTCTGAGCTAAGCTCGGCCCTGGGTTCGTCACGCACCAATGCCACCCGCATTGCCGATGAACTAGAGAAACGCGGTTGGATTGAGCGCCGGGAAAGCGATCACGATCGCCGCTGCCTGCATCTGCATATGACCCAGGCTGGGGAAGCGTTTCTCGAACAATTGCTGCCACCGCAGCATAAATGTCTGCACTTTCTGTGGTCTACGCTGAACGACGAGGAGCAGCAGCAGCTTGAAACGCTGACGCGCAAATTGTTGACCCGTTTGGATCAGATGGAAGTTTCAGAACAGTTATCCCAATAATTCCTGTTCAGGTAATCATTTTATGCGATCCCCGTTAAACTGGAGATTCACCCCGCTGTTCGCCGTTCTGTTGCTCGCGGGGTGCGCATCTACCGATAATATTGCCCCGCAATCCAAGATGATGGATCCGCAACAGCTGCAGCTTGCCCAGCCGAAAGTCAGCTCGCTTGCCATCAGCCCGCAATGGTGGCGCACGCTTAACGATCCCCAGCTTGATAGCCTGATGACCCAGACGCTGCAAAACTCGCCTTCGCTGCAACAGGCGGGCGCTCGCGTGCGTGAAGCCCAAAGCGTGGCAGGTGAAGCCAGTGCCGCCAACGGCCCCAACCTGGATCTGAATGCCAGCATCAACCGTCAGCGTGTGGCGCAAAACACCAACCTGGGCTTTGGCTATCCGCCCAACCCGGTGTATGAGTCCTCTAACTCCCTGGGCCTGAATCTGGCCTATGAGTTTGACTGGTGGGGCAAATATCGCAATCAGGTCAATGCGGCAAAAGCGCAGATCGACGCAGCCCGTGCCGAGCAGGCACAGGCCGCTCTGACGCTGACCAGTTCGGTAGCTTCAGCCTATTACCAGTTACAGGCGAATTACGCGCTGGAGAATGTGCTGCAACAAGAGGTGGATAACAATCAACGCCTGGCAGACCTGCGCCAAAAGCAATATAAAGCCGGGATCTACGGCGTGGAAATCCCGCAACAGACCCAGGCACAAGCAGACAGTGCCAAGCAGCAGATCATCCAGCTGCAGTCACAGATTGAACAACTCAAACACCAGTTGGCCGCCCTGGCCGGTCTTGGCCCGAATGCGATGCAGTCTCTGCATCCGGTGGCCATGCCAAGCGAAGAACAGTTAGCCCCCAAAGGCGAACTCACCGCAGAGTTACTGGGTAAACGCCCGGACATCGTGGCACAGCGCCAACTGGTAGAGTCCTATAACCAACGGGTCAGTGCGGCACGCAAAGAGTTTTACCCTAGCCTGTCGATCTCGGCCTTTGCTGGCTTGACCACCACCAACGTCGGCGGCACCAGCCCGAATCTGTTTGAGGCCGCCAGCCAGGCGTGGGGCGTGGTTCCAGCCATTTCCCTGCCAATCTTCCATGCCGGTGCGCTACGCAGCAAGCTGGGTGAAGAGTCTGCACTCTACGATCAGGCGGTGGGTTCCTATAACCAAACGCTCGTCAATGCGTTACAGGAAACGGCCGACGCCATCACCATTCAACAGAGCAGTAGCAAGCAGCTGCTGCAGGCAACCTCTGCCTCCCAATCCATGCAGGATGTGTACCGGGTCGCCAACGCCAAATACCAGGCAGGAATTATTGGGCGTGATGAACTGTTGACCAGCCAGACGCAGCTATTACAGCAGCAACAGGCACAACTGAATGCCAGCAGCAACTTGATGCAGGCGAAGATAGCATTGGTACGCGCGTTGGGGGGTGGCTACCAGGCCCCGGCGACAGCGGAACCTAAAGCATAATTTTAGAGCGTGGAGAATACCATGAGTGCAAGTGCGGAAACTCAAACCCCGCAGCAACCGGCTGGCAAAAAACGGCAGCGTAAATTCTGGCTGCTGCTGTTGACGTTTATTTTTGTGATTATTGGGGTGGCCTATTTAGTTTATTGGTTCCTGGTGCTGCGTCATCACCAAGAAACCGACGATGCCTACGTGGCCGGTAATCAGGTGCAGATCATGGCACAGGTCTCCGGTAGCGTGAACAGCGTGACCTTTGATAACACCGACTTTGTCCGCAAAGGCGATGTGCTGTTAACGCTGGATCCTACCGACGCCGAACAGGCGTTTGAACGGGCCAAAACCGCGCTGGCCAACAGCGTGCGCCAAACGCATCAGTTGGTGATCAACGGTAAGCAGTATCAGGCTAACATTGCGCTGCGCAAATCCGAGCTGAGCAAGGTAGAAAACGATCTCAAGCGTCGTATCGTGCTGGGCAACGCCGATGCCATTGGCCGCGAAGAGCTGCAACATGCGCGTGACGCGGTAGACAATGCCAAAGCGGCACTGGAAGTCGCAGTGCAGCAATATAATGCCAATCAGGCGATGGTGCTGAATACCCCGTTGGATAAACAGCCCGCCGTGCTGCAAGCCGCCGCACAGATGCGCGACGCCTGGATGGCGCTGCAGCGTACCCGCATCGTCAGCCCAATCACCGGCTTCGTTTCACGCCGTAGCGTTCAGGTGGGGGCACAGATCTCCCCTGGAACGCCTCTGATGGCCATAGTGGCACCGGACCATGTCTGGGTGGACGCCAACTTTAAAGAAACGCAGATCGCCAATATGCGTATCGGCCAAGAGGCTACCGTGGTAAGTGACCTGTACGGCAGCGACGTGGTGTTCAAAGGCAAGGTCGTGGGTATCGATATGGGTACCGGCAGCGCGTTCTCACTGTTGCCTGCACAGAACGCGACCGGCAACTGGATCAAAGTGGTACAGCGTTTACCCGTGCGTATCGAACTGGATGCGCAACAGGTTGCTGAGCATCCTCTGCGTATCGGTCTTTCTACGCTGGTCAAAGTCGACACCACCAATCTGGACGGCCTGGTGCTCTCCGATACGGTACGCCAAAAACCGCTGTTTGAAACCAACGCGCTGACGCTGGATCTGGCGCCGGTGAATCAGATGATCGCCGATGTGATCCATGCAAACGCCGGTTAAGCGAGCGGGAGGCTACCTTGGCACAGAAACCGCTTGAAGGTGCCCAGCTCGCCTGGATGACGGTCGCGCTCGCCATGGCGACCTTTATGCAGGTGCTGGACTCCACCATTGCCAACGTGGCGATACCGACCATCTCGGGTAACCTCGGGTCTTCCAACTCGCAGGGCACCTGGGTGATCACCTCGTTTGGGGTGGCCAACGCCATCTCCATTCCGATCACCGGCTGGTTGGCGAAACGCGTGGGTGAAGTTCGCCTGTTCCTGTGGTCCACGGCGCTGTTCGCCCTGGCCTCCTGGCTGTGCGGTATCTCTAACAGTCTGGGCATGCTGATCTTCTTCCGCGTGATCCAGGGCATCGTCGCCGGGCCGCTGATCCCGTTGTCGCAGAGCTTGTTGCTGAATAACTATCCCCCCGCCAAGCGTTCGATGGCCCTGGCGCTATGGTCAATGACCGTGATCGTCGCGCCGATTTTCGGGCCGATCCTGGGCGGCTATATCAGCGATAACTATCACTGGGGCTGGATCTTCTTCATCAACATTCCGATTGGGCTGTTTGTGATCCTGGTCGCGATGTCGACGTTGAAAGGCAGGGAAACCAAAACCGAGATCAAACCGATCGATACCGTCGGGCTGGTACTGCTGGTGGTTGGCATCGGTGCGCTGCAGATCATGCTCGATCAGGGCAAGGAGCTGGACTGGTTCAACTCGACCGAGATCATTGTCCTGACCGTCGTGGCCGTGGTGGCGTTGGTGTTCCTGGTGGTATGGGAGCTCACGGACGATCACCCGGTGGTGGATTTGTCGCTGTTCAAATCGCGCAACTTTACCATCGGCTGTCTGTGTATCAGCCTGGCCTACATGCTGTATTTCGGAGCGATCGTGCTGTTGCCACAGTTGCTACAGGAGGTATATGGCTACACTGCCACCTGGGCCGGCTTGGCGTCTGCGCCGATCGGGCTGCTGCCGGTGATCTTGTCACCGATTATCGGCCGCTTCGGTCATCGGCTGGATATGCGCCGTTTGGTCACCTTCAGCTTCATCATGTATGCCGTGTGCTTCTACTGGCGCGCCTACACGTTTGAGCCGGGGATGGATTTTGGCGCTTCCGCCTGGCCGCAGTTCTTCCAGGGCTTTGCGATTGCCTGCTTCTTTATGCCGCTGACGACCATTACCCTGTCTGGGTTGCCGCCGGATCGCATAGCGGCAGCATCGAGCCTGTCGAACTTTACCCGTACCTTGGCGGGCTCTATCGGCACCTCGATCACCACTACGCTGTGGACCAGCCGGGAGGCGATGCATCACTCGCAACTGAGCGAGTTTGTGAATCCGTTTAACCCGCAGTCGCAGGAGATGTACAGCAAGCTGGAGCAGCTCGGCATGAGCAAGCAGCAGGCTTCGGCGTATATCGCCAACGAGATCACCGCGCAGGGGCTGATCATCTCGGCCAACGAGATATTCTGGCTTTCGGCGGGGGTGTTCCTGATCTTGCTGGCGCTGGTCTGGTTCGCCAAACCACCGTTCAGTTCCGGGGGCGGCGGGGGCGGAGCCCACTGATCGAACTACTCCCATAATAACCTATGGGCGTGGCGAAGACCCTTTCGGATCTGCTGTGATATGGGGCGGTTCATCTTTGAACCGCCCCATAAAACTGGATGATTTTGGCCAACTTTATAGAGCTCATGGGCGCACTGTCAGAACACAGGCTAACGTCGTAGTATTAACCACAACTTGGCCTGACGGCAGTAGTCGGACATGATTAAATCTGACTGTCGGCTAAGAGCGGGCATTACAGCATACTTATGTTAGAAAGTAGCAGATCAGTAAGAGAGACTCTTAGTCTCTAAAGAACTCAATGGCCTTTGTAATTGAGCTGACCTGCTGCAAGTTCCCATTAGTTACAGCTTGATGCAGTAGGCCAGATAGAATTGCACTGCGAGTGGCAGCGGGTATAACGCAAGGACTCAATATCCCTCTTGATTGTGGGTAGTCGCCCCAATGAACCCCCAATGCTTTTTCACCGCCATTATTTTTATTTTTGTGATCATAGTGTCCAATGATTAAAACCAAACCATCATCCACATATATTTCAATGGTTTTTTTCCAATATGATATCATATTCATAAAAATTTCCTTAGTACGCTGAAGCGGACATTGTTTCTTCCATTGACTTGCTCCCCGAAAATAAATACAGCATAAAATTATTAATGTCCACTTCTGGCACAAAGCTGACTGTTACATTAGGTATAGATATTTTCAGTGCACTTATTTTACACCTATCTCCTCACATTGTTATTTTGCCCAATCCTCCAGTATCAGATCTGTTACCCGCTCAAACTCCCGCGTGTTATTGGTTACCAGAATCGCACCGGCCGCAATGGCATGCCCAGCGATGGCGGTATCATTGGGGCCAATAGGTGTGCCAGCCGCAGCAAGCGTAGCCTTAATGTTTGTTGTCGCATCAACCGCAGCCCGATCCCAAGCCAGCACCGCATCAAGACGGCTACAGAACGCTTCAACCAACCGGGCGTGGCGCGGTGAGGCCTTTTTACCAATAGTCCCGAAACACATCTCGGCGTAGGTAATAGCCGACACCACGATACGGTGATTGCGCATCACTGCCTGCTCCAGGCGTCTGATCACGGCCTCTGGTTGCTCACGCATGATAAAGGAGCAAATATTGGTATCCAGCATGTAGGTTTTGTTCATAGTTCAAAACGTCCCTCGTCGCTGACAATCTCCTCGCGCTCTGTCATAAAGTCCGCGTCGGCCTTTTCTTCCTGCAGGAATGAGCCCCAGCTGGGGCGAACCGGGCGCAGAATGATACTATCGCCTTCACGGGTAATTTCCAGTTCACTGACACCTTCAAAGTCCATATCTCGGGGCAAACGGATAGCACGGTTATTGCCGTTTTTAAATACCGATACAATTCTCATAGTGATCCTTCCCGAAGTTATTTATACATGCAAACCCTATACACAGAAGCCGCTAGTACGGCAGGTTTCTGTACGTATGTTGTACAGTATAAGGATATGCTTAGCATATGTATAGATGAATACGAATGAGGGGGAGGGATCTTTTTGAGCATAGTAGCCAGTCGATTTTTGTACTGACTTTGATAGATCAAAGCCCTGGCTTTACGGCCAGGGCTTTGTCATTAATCGGATTTTAATCGCGTAAAGCATTACGCCTGGTTCTGACGCCACCAATCTGCCAACAGAATACCGGTCGCTACCGAGACGTTCAGGCTTTCTACTTTGCCAGTCCCGCCGATAGACACGCTCATATCACCCTGTTGCCAAGCGCTGTCACTCAAGCCATCACGTTCCTGGCCCAACACCAGCACCATCTTGGTTGGCAGTTTAGCCTGCGCCAACGGCGTGCCTTTATGGCTGGAGGTGGTGACTATGGTGTAACCCGCTTTGCGGAACGTATCCAGCACGGATAGGAAGTCATCGGCATTGATTGCCTTGATGTGTTCCGCCCCGCCTTCAGCCGTACGCACCGCTGCACCAGATTCCAGCACCGCAGGATCCTGAAGCAATACGCCGTTCACGCCAAAGTGAGCACAAGAACGAACGATCGCACCCAGGTTGTGTGGGTTGCCCACTTCTTCCAGTGCCAGCACGCAATCTTTGGCCGGTGCATTCTGCAGGTAAGCCTGTGCATCCAGACCTTGACGCTTTTTAATCAGGAAGCACACGCCGCCGTGATGTTCGGTACCGGACGCTTTGGCCAGTTCCTCTTCATCCACCACGTGGTAAGCCTTGCGGTTAGCCGCCATCCAACGCAGTGCCTCACGGAAACGTGGGGTTACAGATTGCACAAACCAGGCACGGACGATGGCATCTGGACGGCTGGCGAACAGGGCTTTACAGGCGTTCTCACCGTAAACACGGGTTTCTTCCGCACGTTGGCGGCGCAGCTGCTCAGGATCGATAAAGCTTTTGCCACTGATGCCACCATGATCGAATGCCGGTTCTTCTTGCGGAGCACGAGACACGGTTTTCCACGGTGATTCATAACCACCGCTGTCTTCGGTGCGCGCCGGACGGCGAGGACGATCGCTTTCACTGCTGCTGCGACGGGGATCGGCACCCCGACGGTCACCACCGCGCGCCTTATCCTGACCGGCACGGCCAGAGCGTGCATTGTCAGCCGGGCGGCCTTTGCCGTCAGGTCGTTTATTCTTGTTACGGTTGTCGCCGCTATCGTCGTCACTACGGACGAACATCACTTTAACCTTACCGTTCTTGCCACTAAATGAATCGTTCATTGTCTTCTCCACCAACGCGCAGGGCGCGAAGATTACCTGATGTTGGTGCGCTAAGCCACCAACTTGCGCTAAAAGCTAGCATCTATCAAATTCATCGAACAAATCACTTGGTCGAATGCCACGCTTTTACCGATAATAAGCAACATTAAGGATACATATACGCGGCTAGCATGCTGCGTCAGCCCCAGAGGTAACCATGAATACAGTTTGTGCAGCTTGTAATGCCACCAACCGCGTGCCGGAAGAACGTCTGGCGGACGGCGCTAAATGTGGCCGCTGCGGCCATGAATTGTTCGACGGTGAAGTGATTAACGCCACCGCCGCCACGTTGGACCAGCTCCTGCAAGACGACTTGCCGATCGTGGTCGATTTTTGGGCCCCGTGGTGTGGCCCGTGCCGCAGCTTCGCGCCGATCTTTGAAGACGTGGCACAAGAGCGTGCTGGCAAGGTGCGTTTCGTGAAAGTCAACACCGAAGCCGAACCCGAGTTGAGCGCCCGCTTCCGCATTCGCAGCATCCCTACCATCATGGTGTTCCGTGAAGGCAAGATGGTCGATATGCTCAACGGCGCGTTGCCGAAAGCGCCGTTCGATAACTGGCTTAACGAGCTAGTTTAACGCAAAAGCGCTTACTATGCCGCCAGTTGTTGTCGGCATAACATCGCCTAGATAGCCCGTGCGCCTCTCCCGCCGGGCTTTTTTCTGCGCTACAATGGCGGTTTTTCAGGATCGTTATGACTGACAACGCCGTACTTCGTCTGCGCCAAGACCGTTTAGACCGCGCCACCCGCCCATTTCTGGCCAGAGGTAGCCGCGCCGTGCGCTGTCAGGGTTGTTTGCTACCGCAGCAAAACTGCCTGTGTGCCACCATCAAACCGCAGCAGGCCAACAGCCGCTTTTGCCTGATCATGTTCGGCGCAGAACCGTTGAAACCCAGCAACACCGGACGCCTGATCGCCGATATCCTGCCTGATACCCTGGCGTTTACCTGGTCGCGTACCGAAGTCGATCCGGGCCTGCTGGCAGCCATCAACGATCCTACTCGTCAACCCTACGTGGTATTCCCGGCCTCTTATGCCGATGCGGATCGCCCGGTGGTTAGCAGCGTGCCCACCGGTGGCAAGCCGCCTTTATTTATCATGCTCGACGGTACCTGGTCGGAAGCGCGCAAGATGTTCCGTAAAAGCCCCTATCTGAATCAGTTCCCGGTCTTTTCACTGAACGTGTTGGCCTCATCGGACTATTTGCTACGTGTTGCCAGCCGCCCCGAACAGCACTGTACGGCAGAAGTCGCTGCCGCCCTGCTCCAACAGGCAGGCGATGAACAGGCCGCGACCGGGCTGAGCCAACATTTCAATTACTTCCGTGAACAGTATCTGGCCGGGAAACCTCACCGCCCAGAGGCACCGGTCACAGCAAATCGGCCACAAAGCGCCTAGAATCAGACGATAATTTGCCTCTTTCAGGCAAACCGATCAGGAGCAGGAGCCGCACATGAGCCAGAGAGGGTTAGAAGCGCTATTACGTCCCAAATCAATTGCCGTGCTCGGCGCTTCCCAACAGCCCGGCCGGGCTGGCTACCTGATGATGCGCAATCTGCTGGCTGGCGGTTTTACCGGCCCGATACTGCCGGTCACGCCTCGCTACAAGGCTGTCTGCGGCGTGATGGCCTATCCCGACGTAGCCAGCCTGCCGCTGACCCCCGATCTGGCCGTGCTGTGTACCAATGCCCAGCGTAACCTGGCACTGATCGAAGCCCTGGGTGAGCGCGGCTGCAAAACCGCTATCGTACTTTCCTCCCCCGTGGAACAATTCGCCGAGCTGAAGGCCACCGCACAACGTTACTCAATGCGCCTGCTGGGGCCAAACAGCCTGGGCTTGCTGGCGCCTTGGCAAGGTATCAACGCCAGCTTTTCGCCGGTCCCCATTCAGAAAGGCAAGCTGGCGTTTATCTCCCAGTCTGCCGCCGTGGCGAACACCATTCTGGACTGGGCGCAACAACGGGAGGTTGGCTTCTCCTACTTCATCGCGTTAGGGGATAGCCTGGATATCGACGTCGACGATCTGCTCGACTTCCTGGCCCGCGACAGCAAAACCAGCGCCATTCTGCTGTATCTGGAAAACATCAACGACGCGCGGCGTTTCCTTTCCGCCTCCCGCAGTGCCTCACGCAATAAGCCGATCCTGGTGATCAAAAGTGGCCGTAGCCAACAGGCGCAGCTACTGCTCAACAGCCAGCAGGGATTGGACGCCGCCTACGATGCGGCCATCCAACGCGCCGGTTTGCTACGTGTACAGGATACTCACGAGCTGTTTTCCGCCGTGGAAACCTTGAGCCATATGCACCCGCTACGCGGTGAGCGGCTAATGATTATCAGCAACGGCGCGGCCCCCGCAGCCATGGCGCTGGACCAATTACTCTCCCGCAACGGTAAGCTGGCAACGTTGACGGATGAGACTCAGGAGAAGCTGAGCACTGCCCTACCGGAGTTTATCCGGCCAGGAAATCCTATCGATCTGCGTGATGATGCAACCCCCAAGCGCTATCTGGCCGCTCTGCAACCGCTGCTCGACAGCCACGACTATGACGCCCTGCTGCTGATCCATGCCCCTAGCGCCGCCTCTCCGGGCACTGAGACCGCCGAACGGCTGATCGAGGCCATCCGCCAGCACCCACGTGGGAAACGTATTACGCTGTTAACCAACTGGTGTGGCGAATACTCCTCTCAGGAGGCCCGCCGCCTGTTTACCGAGGCCGGGATCCCAACCTATCGTACGCCAGAAGGCGCGGTCACCGCGTTTATGCATATGGTGGAATACCGCCGTAACCAGAAGCAGCTCAAGGAAACTCCGGCGCTACCGATTGGGCTTACGGCCAATACCGCTGCCGCGCACCAGTTAATCCATCAGGCATTGGCCGAAGGGGCGAGCCAGTTGGATACCCATGAAGTCCAACCGATTTTGCAGGCTTACGGCCTCAGCACCCTGCCAACCTGGATTGCCAGTGACAGCGCCGAAGCGGTGCACATTGCCGAACAGATTGGCTACCCGGTAGCGCTCAAGCTGCGCTCTCCGGATATCTCGCATAAATCCGAAGTTCAGGGGGTCATGCTTTATTTACGTACCGCCACCGAGGTGCAGCGTGCGGCGGAAGCGATCCTCGATCGGGTGAAGCGTACTTACCCGCAGGCGCGCATCCACGGTCTGTTAGTGCAAAGCATGGCCAACCGTGCCGGGGCACAAGAGCTGCGGATTGCCGTTGAACAGGATGCCACCTTCGGCCCGCTGATAATGCTCGGCGAAGGCGGCATTGAATGGCGTAAGGAAAACCAGGTCGCCGTTGCCCTGCCGCCGCTGAATATGGCGCTGGCGCGTTATCTGGTGTTGCAGGCGGTGAAAGGAGGCAAAATCCGTGGGCGCAGTGCGCTGCGGCCGCTTGATATCCCCGGCTTAAGCCGCCTGTTGGTGCAGGTTTCCAACCTGATCCTTGACTGCCCAGAGATCTCACGCCTCGATATTCATCCGGTATTAGCCTCCGGTAGCGAATTTACCCTGCTGGACGTTTCCATGCAGTTAACGCCTTTCAGTGGCGATCCACAGGCGCGCCTGGCGATCCGCCCTTATCCCCATGAGCTGGAAGAAACCATTGAATTAAAAGACGGTTCTCAATGCCTGTTCCGCCCGATCCTGCCGGAGGATGAACCGGCGCTGAAGCACTTTATCGACCGCGTCACCAAAGAAGATCTCTATTACCGCTACTTTAGTGAGATCAACGAGTTTAGCCACGACGATTTGGCTAACATGACCCAAATCGACTACGATCGAGAAATGGCTTTCGTAGCGGTACGCCATGGCGAAGAGATCATCGGCGTGACGCGCGCCCTGTCAGATCCGGACAACACCGACGCCGAATTCGCCGTACTGGTACGTTCCGATCTGAAAGGCCTGGGTCTGGGCCGACAGCTCTTGATGAAAATGATTGGCTATGCGCGAGCGCAAGGCCTGATCCGCCTGACAGGCATTACCATGCCGAATAACCGCGGAATGGTCACACTGGCTCAAAAGCTGGGGTTCAAGGTCGATGTGCAAATTGACGAAGGGATTGTCAATTTAACCCTGCCGCTACAGGATGGGGCGACGCCGTGACCGCTGTCGCAATGTAATACGAATCCACTACTTAACGCCAAAACATACGCACAATCGGGGCAACTAGTGGTATTATCGCCCGATTGTTCGAAGCATTTTATTCATGGAAGTGGCGTTCCGGCCATCCAAATATGAGAGAAGAAGCGCACTGTGATGTTGTCAAAATTTAAACGTAGCAAACATCAACAACACCTTGCACAACTGCCCAAACTCCCCCAGACGGTTGCTGATGTCCGTACCCTTTTTACGCCGGCTGATTTCCGTGCAACGCTGCTGGAATCGATCGCTAACGCAACAACCCGCATTTATCTGGTAGCGCTCTATCTGGAGCATGACGATGCGGGCCGCGATATCCTCAATGCGCTCTATCAAGCCAAGCAGCAGCGCCCTGAGCTGGAGATCTGCGTGTTGGTAGACTGGCATCGTGCTCAACGTGGGCGTATCGGTGCGGCAGCGGCCAATACCAATGCCGACTGGTACTGCGCTATGGCTGCACAGCACCCGCAGGTTTCGGTGCCGATTTACGGCGTTCCGGTCAATACTCGCGAAGCGCTGGGCGTACTGCATTTGAAGGGCTTTGTCGTTGACGATACGGTGTTCTACAGCGGCGCCAGCATTAATGATGTCTATCTGCACCAGCATGATAAGTATCGTTACGATCGCTATCAGCTGATCACCAATAATCTGTTGGCGGTGACCCTGTGCGATTACATCAAACAGCATCTGTTAACCGCCGGTGCCGTGCAGCGTCTTGATCGTGCTGACAGGCCCAAAAGCCTCGAGATCAAAAACGAAATCCGCCTGTTCCGCTTTGCCCTACGCCGTGCCGCCTATCAATTTCAGGGGAACGCCAGTAATGATGAGCTGGCCGTCACCCCGTTAGTCGGCCTGGGTAAACAGAGCATTCTGAACAAAACGATCCACCACCTGATGTCCAGCACCGATCAGAAACTGACGCTGTGCACGCCTTACTTCAACCTGCCAGCCTTGCTGGTGCGCAATATCATTTATCTGCTGCGCCAAGGAAAACAGGTGGAGATCATCGTGGGTGACAAGACGGCCAATGACTTCTACATTCCTGAAGATCAGCCGTTCAAGATTATCGGTGCGCTGCCTTATCTCTATGAAATCAACCTGCGCCGCTTCCTGAGCCGCCTGCAACGCTATGTTGATACCGGCCAGCTGATTGTGCGCCTGTGGAAAGACGGCGATAACAGCTATCACCTCAAAGGGATGTGGGTCGATGACGAGTGGCAGTTGATCACCGGTAACAACCTCAACCCGCGCGCCTGGCGGCTGGATCTGGAGAACGCCATTCTGTTCCACGATCCCAAGCACGAAATGCAGGAACAACGGCATAAAGAGTTGGAAACGATCCGTACCCATACCACAGTGGTTGGCCACTATCTCGAATTGCAAAGCATTCAGGAATATCCGGTCAAGGTGCGTAAACTGATCCGTCGTCTGCGTCGGATCCGTATCGATCGCTTGATTAGCCGTATATTGTAAACTCGCTATAATTAACTGCACCACAGCCCGGCAATGCCGGGCTTTTTTGTCCATATTGAGACAGGATGTTTTCACTATGTGCCCACTCCGCCCGTTTATCCTCCTTCCGGTACTGTTGTTCTCCAGTGGCTGTACCCACATGGCCAATGATAGTTGGACCGGTAAAGACAAGGCTCAGCACTTTGTGGCTTCCGCTGCATTTGCCGCCGCTGGCGCAGCTTATGGCGATCATCAGAATTGGAATGAGGCACGTAGCCGCAGTTTTGGCCTGCTATTTTCGGTTGGGTTGGGCGCGGCAAAAGAGCTGTATGACAGCCGCGAAGGCGGTACGGGCTGGAGCTGGAAGGATTTTGCCTGGGATGTGGCAGGGGCTGCGACAGGGTACAGTATTTATCATCTGGCGCGTTGAAGCTTGGTAATGACCCCTCACCCTAACCCTCTCCCAAAGGGAGAGGGAACCGATCGAGTCCGCTGGTATTCCTCTGAACTTCTTATCTTTCTGATTACTCATCACTGTCGAAACGGCATGGGTTCATCAAAGGTTCCGACTTGCCGTAGCCGCACTCACTCATCCACGACGCCGGACGGCTCCCTCTCCCTCCGCACGGGTGTTCAGTTGTTCTCGGCTGGTACTCTGGGAGAGGGCGGGGGTGAGGGGCATTTCTGTTTCCGACCCATAGCAAAAAGGCCATCCTTGCGGATGGCCTCTTGGCTTATTTGATGCCTGGCAGTGTCCTACTCTCGCATGGGGAGACCCCACACTACCATCGGCGCTACGGCGTTTCACTTCTGAGTTCGGCATGGGGTCAGGTGGGACCACCGCGCTATTGCCGCCAGGCAAATTCGTTTCATTTCAACCGCTTCACTCTCGTGTCGCCATCGAAACCAATCTCGGAACGTCGCTGAAAATTGTCGTCTACTCTAAAACACCTTTGGTGTTGTAAGGTTAAGCCTCACGGATCATTAGTACTGGTTAGCTCAATACATCGCTGCACTTACACACCCAGCCTATCAACGTCTTAGTCTTAAACGTTCCTTCAGGGGCCTTAAAGGCCCAGGGAAGACTCATCTCGAGGCAAGTTTCGCGCTTAGATGCTTTCAGCGCTTATCTTTTCCGCACTTAGCTACCGGGCAGTGCCATTGGCATGACAACCCGAACACCAGTGGTGCGTTCACTCCGGTCCTCTCGTACTAGGAGCAACCCCTCTCAATCTTCCAACGCCCACGGCAGATAGGGACCGAACTGTCTCACGACGTTCTAAACCCAGCTCGCGTACCACTTTAAATGGCGAACAGCCATACCCTTGGGACCTACTTCAGCCCCAGGATGTGATGAGCCGACATCGAGGTGCCAAACACCGCCGTCGATATGAACTCTTGGGCGGTATCAGCCTGTTATCCCCGGAGTACCTTTTATCCGTTGAGCGATGGCCCTTCCATTCAGAACCACCGGATCACTAAGACCTACTTTCGTACCTGCTCGAGCCGTCACTCTCGCAGTCAAGCTAGCTTATGCCTTTGCACTAACCTCACGATGTCCGACCGTGATTAGCTAACCTTCGTGCTCCTCCGTTACTCTTTGGGAGGAGACCGCCCCAGTCAAACTACCCACCAGACACTGTCCTCACCCCGGATTACGGGGCCGAGTTAGAACATCAAACATTAAAGGGTGGTATTTCAAGGTTGGCTCCATGCAGACTGGCGTCCACACTTCAAAGCCTCCCACCTATCCTACACATCAAGGCTCAATGTTCAGTGTCAAGCTATAGTAAAGGTTCACGGGGTCTTTCCGTCTTGCCGCGGGTACACTGCATCTTCACAGCGAGTTCAATTTCACTGAGTCTCGGGTGGAGACAGCCTGGCCATCATTACGCCATTCGTGCAGGTCGGAACTTACCCGACAAGGAATTTCGCTACCTTAGGACCGTTATAGTTACGGCCGCCGTTTACTGGGGCTTCGATCAAGAGCTTCGCCTTGCGGCTGACCCCATCAATTAACCTTCCAGCACCGGGCAGGCGTCACACCGTATACGTCCACTTTCGTGTTTGCACAGTGCTGTGTTTTTATTAAACAGTTGCAGCCAGCTGGTATCTGCGACTGGCTTCAGCTCCGAGAGCAAGTCTCTTCACCTACGCGCCAGCGTGCCTTCTCCCGAAGTTACGGCACCATTTTGCCTAGTTCCTTCACCCGAGTTCTCTCAAGCGCCTTGGTATTCTCTACCTGACCACCTGTGTCGGTTTGGGGTACGATTTGATGTTACCTGATGCTTAGAGGCTTTTCCTGGAAGCAGGGCATCAACTACTTCTGCACCGTAGTGCATCGTCATCACGCCTCAGGGTTAGTAAGTAACCGGATTTACCAGGTCACTCCCCCTACACGCTTAAACCGGGACAACCGTCGCCCGGCTAGCCTAGCCTTCTCCGTCCCCCCTTCGCAGTAACACCGAGTACAGGAATATTAACCTGTTTCCCATCGACTACGCCTTTCGGCCTCGCCTTAGGGGTCGACTCACCCTGCCCCGATTAACGTTGGACAGGAACCCTTGGTCTTCCGGCGAGCGGGTTTTTCACCCGCTTTATCGTTACTTATGTCAGCATTCGCACTTCTGATACCTCCAGCAAACCTCACAGTTCACCTTCAACGGCTTACAGAACGCTCCCCTACCCAACAACGCCTAAGCGTCGCTGCCGCAGCTTCGGTGCATGGTTTAGCCCCGTTACATCTTCCGCGCAGGCCGACTCGACCAGTGAGCTATTACGCTTTCTTTAAATGATGGCTGCTTCTAAGCCAACATCCTGGCTGTCTATGCCTTCCCACATCGTTTCCCACTTAACCATGACTTTGGGACCTTAGCTGGCGGTCTGGGTTGTTTCCCTCTTCACGACGGACGTTAGCACCCGCCGTGTGTCTCCCGTGATAACATTCTTCGGTATTCGGAGTTTGCATCGGTTTGGTAAGCCGGGATGGCCCCCTAGCCGAAACAGTGCTCTACCCCCGAAGATGAGTTCACGAGGCGCTACCTAAATAGCTTTCGGGGAGAACCAGCTATCTCCCGGTTTGATTGGCCTTTCACCCCCAGCCACAAGTCATCCGCTAATTTTTCAACATTAGTCGGTTCGGTCCTCCAGTTAGTGTTACCCAACCTTCAACCTGCCCATGGCTAGATCACCGGGTTTCGGGTCTATACCTTGCAACTATTCGCCCAGTTAAGACTCGGTTTCCCTACGGCTCCCCTATACGGTTAACCTTGCTACAAAATATAAGTCGCTGACCCATTATACAAAAGGTACGCAGTCACACCACGAAGGTGCTCCCACTGCTTGTACGTACACGGTTTCAGGTTCTATTTCACTCCCCTCGCCGGGGTTCTTTTCGCCTTTCCCTCACGGTACTGGTTCACTATCGGTCAGTCAGGAGTATTTAGCCTTGGAGGATGGTCCCCCCATATTCAGACAGGATGTCACGTGTCCCGCCCTACTCATCGAACTCACAGTTAATGCATTTTAGTGTACGGGGCTATCACCCTTTGCTGCGCGACTTTCCAGACGCTTCCACTAACACAAGAACTGATTCAGGTTCTGGGCTGTTCCCCGTTCGCTCGCCGCTACTAGGGGAATCTCGGTTGATTTCTTTTCCTCGGGGTACTTAGATGTTTCAGTTCCCCCGGTTCGCCTCGTATGGCTATGTATTCACCATACGATAGTGTGTCGAAACACACTGGGTTTCCCCATTCGGGTATTGCCGGTTATAACGGTTCATATCACCTTACCGACACTTTTCGCAGATTAGCACGCCCTTCATCGCCTCTGACTGCCTAGGCATCCACCGTGTACGCTTAGTCACTTAACCTCACAACCCGAAGGTGTTTCTGTAAACAGAGAACACTGTCGTGCTGTTTATTTGAGAGACTCTATGACAGGTTAATCCTTACCCCAATACTTCTACGGAGGGATAAGTTTCAGCTGTCATGTTTCAATTTTCAGCTTGTTCCAGATTGTTAAAGAGCAAAATACTTCGCAGCATACTGTTGCCAGTACACTCTGAAGTATTATCAAGGACCATATGGATATGGTGGAGCTAAGCGGGATCGAACCGCTGACCTCCTGCGTGCAAGGCAGGCGCTCTCCCAGCTGAGCTATAGCCCCATACAGTCACTTGCAGAAACCTTTATTTACCACTCGCTCAGGCAAGGCATGCTCACTGGACGTTTACGGTGTAAACGTATCGCGTGCAACGCAGCACAAGTGCGAATTTGGTAGGCCTGAGTGGACTTGAACCACCGACCTCACCCTTATCAGGGGTGCGCTCTAACCACCTGAGCTACAAGCCTATAAAGGTATTTCTGCTCGTTACTTTTTCATCAGACAATCTGTGTGGACACTGCACGCAACTGCATATCTTTAGGTAAGGAGGTGATCCAACCGCAGGTTCCCCTACGGTTACCTTGTTACGACTTCACCCCAGTCATGAATCACAAAGTGGTAAGCGCCCTCCCGAAGGTTAAGCTACCTACTTCTTTTGCAACCCACTCCCATGGTGTGACGGGCGGTGTGTACAAGGCCCGGGAACGTATTCACCGTAGCATTCTGATCTACGATTACTAGCGATTCCGACTTCACGGAGTCGAGTTGCAGACTCCGATCCGGACTACGACATACTTTATGAGGTCCGCTTGCTCTCGCGAGTTCGCTTCTCTTTGTATATGCCATTGTAGCACGTGTGTAGCCCTACTCGTAAGGGCCATGATGACTTGACGTCATCCCCACCTTCCTCCGGTTTATCACCGGCAGTCTCCTTTGAGTTCCCGCCATGACGCGCTGGCAACAAAGGATAAGGGTTGCGCTCGTTGCGGGACTTAACCCAACATTTCACAACACGAGCTGACGACAGCCATGCAGCACCTGTCTCACAGTTCCCGAAGGCACCAATCCATCTCTGGAAAGTTCTGTGGATGTCAAGAGTAGGTAAGGTTCTTCGCGTTGCATCGAATTAAACCACATGCTCCACCGCTTGTGCGGGCCCCCGTCAATTCATTTGAGTTTTAACCTTGCGGCCGTACTCCCCAGGCGGTCGACTTAACGCGTTAGCTCCGGAAGCCACGCCTCAAGGGCACAACCTCCAAGTCGACATCGTTTACAGCGTGGACTACCAGGGTATCTAATCCTGTTTGCTCCCCACGCTTTCGCACCTGAGCGTCAGTCTTTGTCCAGGGGGCCGCCTTCGCCACCGGTATTCCTCCAGATCTCTACGCATTTCACCGCTACACCTGGAATTCTACCCCCCTCTACAAGACTCTAGCTTGCCAGTTTCAAATGCAGTTCCCAAGTTAAGCTCGGGGATTTCACATCTGACTTAACAAACCGCCTGCGTGCGCTTTACGCCCAGTAATTCCGATTAACGCTTGCACCCTCCGTATTACCGCGGCTGCTGGCACGGAGTTAGCCGGTGCTTCTTCTGCGAGTAACGTCAATGAACAGTGCTATTAACACTGAACCCTTCCTCCTCGCTGAAAGTGCTTTACAACCCGAAGGCCTTCTTCACACACGCGGCATGGCTGCATCAGGCTTGCGCCCATTGTGCAATATTCCCCACTGCTGCCTCCCGTAGGAGTCTGGACCGTGTCTCAGTTCCAGTGTGGCTGGTCATCCTCTCAGACCAGCTAGGGATCGTCGCCTAGGTGAGCCATTACCTCACCTACTAGCTAATCCCATCTGGGCACATCCGATGGTGTGAGGCCCGAAGGTCCCCCACTTTGGTCCGAAGACGTTATGCGGTATTAGCTACCGTTTCCAGTAGTTATCCCCCTCCATCGGGCAGTTTCCCAGACATTACTCACCCGTCCGCCGCTCGTCACCCAGGAGCAAGCTCCCCGTGCTACCGCTCGACTTGCATGTGTTAGGCCTGCCGCCAGCGTTCAATCTGAGCCATGATCAAACTCTTCAATTAAAAGCTTGATTTGCTGACACTGTTCATTAAAGAACGGTGCAGCGATGCTCGAAAATTAACTTTCGTAATCATTCATTCGCATGAATGACTGCTTGGTCACTCTTCAAGACTTGATATTTTTTTGCTACCGAAGTAGCTGGGTATCGTCTTGTGAGTGCCCACACAGATTGTCTGATAAATTGTTAAAGAGCAGTGAGTTACGCGCTTTCGCTTGCTAACTCGAGGTGGCGTATATTACGCTTTCCTCTTTCAGAGTCAACCTTAATTTCAGGTTTTTTCTCTGCGACCCCCGGAGACTCTGTGAAGTTGTTCACATGTTCCGTGTCGATGGAGGCGCATTATAGGGAGCTGGTTCAGAATGACAAGGGATAATATGCACTTTTCTTCCGACCGCTCACTATTCATGCATAACGCTGCTTAAACCCGCTTTTTAATCGCTGCCGGCAGCTCTTGCAGGCTGTTTAGTACCCAATCCGCCGCTTTCTCACCTTCTTCAGTCACTGGCTTACCGGTGCGCACCAACACTTTAGTGCCTACCCCTGCAGCTGCGGCCGCCTGCATATCCTCGATTTTGTCGCCAACCATATAAGAAGCGGCCAAATCGATGTTCAGTTCTTTCTGCGCCTGCAACAACATGCCCGGCTGCGGTTTGCGGCAATCACAAACCTGGCGATACTCTTCTATTACTGCTTCAGGATGATGTGGGCAGAAATAGATGCCGTCCAGATCGACGTCGCGGTCAGCCATCGACCAGTCCATCCATTCTGTCAGACGCATAAACTGGTCTTCGCTGAATTTACCACGGGCAATGCCAGACTGGTTGGTGACCAGCACCAGTGCGAAGCCCATGCTTTTCAGTTCACGGCAGGCGTCAATCACGCCATCGATAAACTGGAAATCATCTATTTCATGGACGTAGCCATGATCGATATTAATCGTGCCGTCACGATCTAAGAAAATTGCTGGAACGCGTTGTGTCACCGGTATGCTCCTGAAAGCCTGAAAACCGCCACAGTATCGCATGTTTTCGCCGAGACTGAGAATGATGAAGAATAGCGTTAACGTTGACTTGGACGTCTAGACGCCTTAACATCTGATCCAGACCTTGGCGCTGATCAAGGTCTCTCTTTATTAGGCCACGGCAACCAAGCTAAAAATAAGAAGAATATGATTAAACTTTCCAACATCACCAAAGTGTTCCAGCAGGGGTCGCGTTCCATTAGCGCACTCTCTGACGTGACTCTTCACGTTCCTGCCGGACAGATTTATGGCGTCATCGGTGCCTCAGGCGCCGGTAAGAGTACGCTGATCCGCTGCGCCAACATGCTTGAGCGCCCAACGTCAGGTACCGTTCTGGTTGATGGCCAGGATCTGACCTCCCTGTCTGAAGGTGAGCTGACGCGCGCACGCCGCCAGATTGGCATGATCTTCCAACACTTTAACCTGCTTTCTTCACGTACGGTCTTCGGTAACGTTGCCCTGCCGTTGGAGCTGGACAACACCCCACGCGCGGAAATCAAAAAACGCGTGGTCGAACTGCTGGAGCTGGTTGGTCTGTCAGATAAGCACGATGCCTACCCTGCCAATCTGTCAGGCGGCCAAAAGCAGCGTGTGGCCATCGCCCGTGCGCTGGCTAGCAATCCTAAAGTGCTGCTGTGCGACGAAGCGACCAGTGCGCTGGACCCTGCCACCACCCGCTCCATTCTTGAACTGCTGAAAGATATCAACCGCCGTCTGGGGCTGACCATCCTGCTGATCACCCATGAAATGGACGTAGTGAAACGTATCTGCGATCAGGTCGCGGTTATCAGCCAAGGTCAATTGATTGAGAAAGATAGCGTTAGCGAAGTGTTCTCCCATCCCAAGACGCCGCTGGCACAGCAGTTTATCCAGGCTACGCTGCATCTGGATATTCCGGATGATTATGCCGCACGTCTGGTACCTGAGCGTACCGGAGGCCGTCAACCGCTGTTACGCCTGGAGTTTACCGGCCGCTCGGTCGATGCCCCGTTACTGTCAGAAGCGGCTCGTCGCTTTAACGTGAACAACAATATTATCAGCGCACAGATGGATTACGCTGGCGGCGTGAAGTTCGGCGTGATGCTGGCTGAACTGCACGGCTCCGATGAAGATGCACAGGCAACGATTAAGTTCCTACAAGAAAATCAGGTAAAAGTAGAGGTTCTGGGTTATGTCTGAGGCAATGATGTGGTTAATGGCACGTGGCGTGTGGGAAACCGTTACGATGACCTTTGTCTCCGGCTTCTTTGGCTTTGTTCTTGGCTTACCGGTTGGCGTACTATTATATGTGACCCGCCCTGGGCAAATCATTGCCAACAATACCGTCTATAAGGTGTTGTCCGGATTGGTGAACATTTTCCGTTCCATCCCGTTCATTATCCTGCTGGTCTGGATGATCCCGTTCACTCGCATGATCGTTGGCACCTCTATCGGTTTGCAGGCGGCTATCGTTCCACTGACCGTGGGCGCGGCTCCCTTTATTGCCCGTATGGTAGAAAACGCCCTGTTGGAAATTCCGTCAGGTTTGGTTGAAGCTGCTCGTGCCATGGGTGCGACCCCAATGCAAATCATCACCAAAGTGCTGCTGCCTGAAGCGCTGCCAGGTTTGGTGAATGCCGCTACCATCACGCTGATCACCCTGGTGGGCTATTCTGCAATGGGCGGTGCCGTCGGTGCCGGTGGCTTAGGTCAAATTGGTTATCAGTATGGTTATATTGGTTATAACGCTACCGTGATGAATACGGTATTAATATTACTGGTGGTGCTGGTGTATCTGATCCAGTTTGGTGGCGACCGTATCGTGAAGGCCGTTACCCACAAATAGTTTTACCCACGCGCTGACATCTACTCGATAGCTTTGCTGCATCTGGCAGGATAAAGAGTAAGGCGTATTTCATATGCGAGTCTAATTGAGGAAGGGATATGTCGTTAAAGTTTAAATCCATCGCAACAATCGGCGCACTGATCGGTACTCTGGCTCTGGCCGGTTGTGGCCAGGATGAAAAAGATCCAAACCATATCAAAGTGGGTGTTATTGTTGGTGCTGAACAGCAAGTAGCTGAAGTGGCACAAAAAGTAGCAAAAGATAAGTATGGCCTGGACGTTGAGCTGGTCACCTTCAACGACTACGTGTTGCCAAACGAAGCCCTGAGCAAAGGCGATATCGATGTCAACGCCTTCCAGCACAAGCCTTACCTGGATCAGCAGATCAAGGATCGTGGTTATAAGCTGGTTACGGTGGGTAACACCTTCGTGTACCCGATCGCCGGTTACTCCAAAAAGATCAAATCCATTGATGAGCTGCAAGATGGTTCACAGGTAGCACTGCCTAACGATCCCACCAACCTGGGCCGTTCACTGTTGCTGCTGCAAAAACAGGGTCTGATCAAGCTGAAAGACGGTGTTGGCCTGCTGCCAACCGTGCTGGATGTGACCGAGAACCCGAAAAACCTGAAGCTGGTTGAACTGGAAGCACCACAGCTGCCACGTTCACTGGACGATCAGCAAATCGCTCTGGCCATCATCAACACCACTTACGCCAGCCAGATTGGTTTGACGCCAGCCAAAGACGGTCTGTTTGTTGAAGATAAAGACTCACCTTACGTCAACATCATGGTTGCCCGTGAAGATAACAAAGACGCGGAAAACGTGAAGAAATTCGTTCAGGCTTACCAGTCTGACGAAGTTAACGAAGCAGCCAACAAGATCTTTAACGGTGGCGCAGTAAAAGGCTGGTAATCATTCCTTAGCCATTTTATTCCGATAATTGCAAGACGGGCTACGGCCCGTCTTGTTATTTGTGCCAGAGATTGCTTCAATAGCGCCACTTTGATTATAAAATGGCAGGGACTCTCAATGCGTGTTTTACCTCTCTGTTTGTTAGCGCTCGCGCTGACTGGATGCTCAACGCAGCACACGGCTCCATCCACAACAAACAGCACAACAACTACGGCCGCTCCCGCTCCGGTAAAAGCCACCCCAGCAGCCCGCCCGGCCCCGGTAAAACTGTACAAGAGTGCAGAAGAACTGGTCGGTAAACCTTTCCGCGATTTAGGTGAGGTTTCTGGCGAATCTTGTCAGACCACGGTTCAGGACTCTCCGCCAAATCTGAATACCGCACGTAAGCGCATGCAGAACCGAGCCTCCTACATGAAGGCCAATGCGGTGCTACTGCATGACTGTCAGATTGTCAGCGGCGTCGCCGGTTGTTACCAGCAGGCCATCTGCCAAGGCTCTGCGCTTAACGTCTCAGCCAAATGACCGAATTTGTTTTTGAGCAGATCGGCACCATCCGTTCTCCGTATAAAGAGAAATTCGCGGTTCCCCGTCAGCCTGGGCTAGTGGAAGACGGCGGCGGTGAACTGGTGCTGTTGCCGCCTTACAATCAGCCCGAAGCGGTACGTGGCCTCAGCGAGTTCAGCCATCTGTGGGTGATGTTTGTGTTTCATCAAACCATGGAAGGAGGCTGGCGTCCTACCGTGCGGCCTCCTCGTCTGGGCGGCAATGCGCGTATGGGCGTGTTCGCCACCCGTTCGACCTTTCGCCCTAATCCATTGGGTATGTCCTTGATCGAACTGAAAGGCATACGGACTCAAGGGGGCGAGGTGGTACTGGAGCTGGGCAGCCTGGATTTGGTTGACGGTACGCCGGTGGTCGATATCAAACCTTATTTGCCGTTTGCCGAAAGCCATCCGCAAGCGCGGGCCGGGTTTGCTCAGGCAGCTCCGGCCGGTGATATGCCGGTGTATTTCTCGCCCGAAGCGGAACAACAGCTGCAGCAACATGTGCGGCGCTACCCCAACCTGCGCCGTTTTATCACTCAGGTTCTGGCGCAAGATCCTCGCCCCGCCTATCGAAAAGAAGAAGCCAGCGGGCGCGAATATGCGGTATGGTTGTTGGAGTTCAACGTGCGCTGGCGGATCGTTGATAGTCAAAGCGAAGTGTTGTCGCTCGACGCCCGTTAAAATTCCGCCCGCTCTCTTTTGACAACCGGCTTGCGCTGGTAAACTAAGCCACTTTTGAAAATTTTGGCGGCCAACCCTGGCAGCCCGATGCAATTTGCAGTTCTAACGGAACCAAAACACCATGCGTACAAGCCAATATCTGCTCTCCACACTGAAGGAGACACCTGCCGACGCCGAAGTGATCAGCCACCAGCTGATGCTACGCGCCGGGATGATCCGCAAGCTGGCCTCCGGTCTTTACACCTGGTTGCCGACCGGCCTGCGCGTTCTGAAGAAGGTTGAAAACATCGTTCGCGAAGAAATGAACAATGCTAACGCGATCGAAGTTTCCATGCCGGTAGTTCAGCCCGCAGACCTCTGGCTGGAAAGCGGCCGCTGGGAGCAATATGGCCCGGAATTGCTGCGTTTTGTCGATCGCGGCGAACGTCCGTTTGTACTTGGTCCAACCCATGAAGAAGTGATCACCGATCTGATCCGCAACGAAATCAGCTCCTACAAGCAGCTGCCGCTGAACTTCTTCCAGATCCAGACCAAGTTCCGTGACGAGGTTCGCCCACGTTTTGGCGTAATGCGTTCGCGTGAATTCCTGATGAAGGACGCCTATTCCTTCCACACCACCCAGGAATCCTTGCAGGTCACCTACGACGCGATGTACGAGGCCTACAGCAAGATCTTCAACCGCATGGGTCTGGATTTCCGTCCGGTGCTGGCCGATACCGGTTCTATCGGTGGCAGCGCTTCACATGAGTTCCAGGTGCTGGCAGACAGCGGTGAAGACGATATCGTGTTCTCAACCGGTTCCGACTATGCTGCCAACATCGAGCTGGCCGAAGCGGTTGCCCCCGCTCAGCCACGTGCTGCGGCAACCGAAGAACTGCGCATCATCGATACGCCGAATGCCAAAACCATCGCCGAGCTGGTAGAGCAATTCCAACTGCCAGTAGAGAAAACGGTGAAAACCTTGATGGTGCACGCCAGTGAAGAGAGTGGCCACAAGCTGGTTGCCCTGCTGGTGCGCGGCGATCACGAGCTGAATGAAATCAAGGCCGAGAAACTGCCACAGGTCGCGGTTCCACTGACTTTCGCCACCGAAGAAGAAATCCGTGCAATCGTCGGTGCAGGCCCTGGCTCCCTTGGTCCTGTCAACCTGCCGATCCCAGTGGTTGTCGATCGCAGCGTAGCGGCCATGAGTGACTTTGGCGCCGGTGCCAACATCGATGGCAAACACTACTTTGGCATCAACTGGGAGCGTGATCTGCCGCTGCCACAGAGCGCCGATATCCGTAACGTGGTGGAAGGCGATGCCAGCCCAGACGGTAAAGGTACGCTGTTGATCAAGCGCGGTATCGAAGTGGGCCACATCTTCCAACTGGGTACCAAGTACTCGGAAGCGATGAAAGCCACCGTACAGGGTGAAGATGGCCGTAATCAGGTGCTGACCATGGGTTGCTACGGCATCGGTGTGACGCGCGTGGTAGCTGCTGCCATCGAACAGAATCACGATGACCGTGGCATTATCTGGCCAGACGCGATTGCCCCGTTCCAGGTAGCTATTCTGCCAATGAACATGCACAAATCATTCCGCGTGCAGGCTCTGGCTGAGGAACTGTACGATACCCTGCGTTCACATGGCATCGACGTGATCCTCGACGATCGTAAAGAGCGCCCAGGCGTGATGTTTGCCGATATGGAACTGATCGGCGTACCTCACTCCATCGTGATTGGCGATCGTAACCTCGACAGCGAAGAGATTGAGTATAAAAATCGCCGTATTGGCGAGAAGCAGATGATTAAAACCGGCGAAATCGTTGATTTCCTGCTGGGCCAGATCCAACGTTAATTGATAGACCAAGCCCCCCAGATGGGGGGCTTTATTAATGGATATTGTTGTTAAAGGATTAACTTATGCCATTACGCAGCCCCTCGGCTACCTGCCTGTATGCTTTGCTTTCGGTGTTTTTGACCGGTTGCACGATGAACGTAGGCTTATCCGACCGTGAAAAACACTCCATCAATCCCGTCAACGTTCAGTTCCAATCGTTAAGCTCCGCCCCAGGAAAAACGCTGCGCGAAATCAATCAGGCCGACCTGCAAGAGGGTGACCTGCTGTTCTCCTCAACTATTGGTTTGAAATCACTCGGGATCCGTATCTTGAGTACTTCGTCAGTCAGCCATGTTGCCGTGTATATTGGTGAAGGCCAGGTTGCCGAAGCGGTAGGGGAAGGCGTGCAGATTATCAGCCTGAAAGATGCGCTGACCCATAGCGACAAGATGTTTGCTTTGCGCATCCCCGATCTGACACCGGAGCAGGCTAGCCAGATCCGCCAATTCGCCAGCCAAAAGGCCGGCAGCCGGTATAACTATCTGGGTATTGCCGAGATGGTGCCCTTTATGATGACCAAGCAACTGTGTTCACTGAACCCCTTCTCTGCCGATTTCCGCCAGCAATGTGTACAAGGCTTGGCCGCAGCCCAGCTCAAGGCACCGACCGGCACAGAGTCGTCCTATTTTTGTTCGGAGTTTGTGATTGCCGCGTTTGAAAACGCCGGACATCCGTTGACGTTAGCCGCCCCAGGCTGGGTCAGCCCAGGCGATTTACTGCATATGCGCGAAGGGGATATTGCCACGCTGGCACCTAGCAAAGCGCTGGTTTACGTGGGCCATATCAAACCGGGGATCTATTTACGTTCGCGGGCGTTAGCTAAAAACTAACCCACACTGATATCTGCAACGGACAACAATAACGACCCCATCATCAAATGATGAGGCCATAATTCGTTGATTAATTAGCACAGCTCTTGCTGTTGTCGAAAGTGATTTTGCCACCCGGCTCCGGGATCAGCGCTTTTTGCATCTGCCCTTCCTCCATGGAAGGCTGCACGCTGAAATGCCCGTTCAACATCAGGAATACCGGTTCGCCCGGTGCCCGCTGAGCCTTCAGATAGCCCTGTTCCAGCGCGATATTATTCGCTACCGGGAAGGTTTTGCCAGTGGCACAATCCTGGAATACCGCCGCGTCGGCCATATAGGTATACAACCCGGTCAACGGCATCGGCGTTTTCGGCAAGGCTTTGGTCACCGGCGACAGCACATAATTAAGCTGAGAGACAATCGGTGCTCCACTGCGGTCCAGCATTCTCAATTGCTTGCCTTCCGGATGGAAATAACGTTTTTCACCATTGCTCTCGGTCAGCACCAATTTATCTGCCGTGCGCGCCCATTTACCGTAGCTGGCAAAGGTGCTATCGCCATCTCTTGAACCGCGATAGGTTTCCTGCAAGATAAAGGTGCCGTCTTGATCGAGGAACAGTGTGGTGTCCAGCCCGCTGCAATCGGCACAGGGCAATAAGCCCTGATAGCTCTGCTGCATCGGCTGAAGCGGCTGTTCTTTTGGCTGGTATTGATTATTACATCCCAGCAATGAAAGGGCTCCTGCCGCTAAAAACAGGGCAATGGTTATTTGCTTCAAGTTATTCTCCTGTTGTCATCCGTTGATGCCAAGACGCCGCCTAAGGTAAAACCTTGCCGCGCAGCGCCTTGGTCGCGCCTTTACGCACTTTGCCTTCGAGACGGCGTAATTTGGCGCCTTTACTTGGTTTGGTGGCCCTGCGCGTCTTTTCGACCACCATCGCCTGTTGGATCAGTGCCACCAGCCGGGCCAGTGCCGCTTCACGATTCATTTCCTGGCTGCGATATTCCTGCGCTTTGATAATTACCACCCCATCACCGGTCACTAAATGATGATTAAGCGCCAGCAGCCGTTCTTTATAGTACTCTGGCAGGCTGGACGCCCGGATGTCAAAGCGCAAATGGATCGCCGTTGAGGTTTTATTCACATGCTGGCCACCCGCCCCCTGCGCGCGGATCGCCGTTAATTCTATTTCGTTGTCCGGTATGGCTACGTTTCTTGACAGTTCCAGCACCGGTTATACCTGCGCCTGCTGCCATTCGGCAAATTGAATTTCCAGACTATTCTGAAGGTCTGACAGCCAGATAGTGCCTTCCTGCAGCGTGGCCTGTAGCGTCATATTGCGGCTGGCTAACGCGGTCAAGCGGGACAGTTGTTCATCATCGAGAAAGCGAATGCTCAAGTTCTTGTGGTTGGCAACTTTGCTCTGCATAGACTGCCACCAGACATGCCCGGCGCGATCGCCATAGGCGTAAAGCACCACCCGAGGTGACTGATTGCAGGCTTTCTTGATGCGTTTCTCGTCCGGCAGCCCCAGCTCTATCCACATCTCCAGCCCGTTATGGTCGTTGCGCCGCCAGATTTCCGGCTCGTCTTCCGCACTCAGGCCTTTGGTAAACACCAGGCGTTCATCGGCATGGCAGATCCAGGCCAGCAGGCGCAGCATCATGCGCTGTTCGGTTTCTGAAGGATGCTGGGCCAGGGTGAGTGTGGTATCAAAGTAAAAGTGACGGTCCATATCAGCGATATTGAGCGTGGCTTTGTAAATTGTTGCTTTCAGCGCCATGGGTAACCTCTTTATTAACAGGCCACATTGTACTTGATCAGGGCAGCCCGCAGCCAGCACGGGGAACGTCAGGAGTGGACTAATGCCCAAAAAGAGGAACTAATAACTCACTAACACCTGTGCTATAGTCCTTTAGATAGGATTTAACCCCGAGTGTCTGTGCCTTATTGCAGCCTGCGTGGCAATAATGCAGAGATCCTAAAGGGAGGCCATTGTGCAACAATACTGTGAGTTAGTACGACGTTTTTACGCTCAGATCGGCAGTGGAGATCTAGGCTACGTGCCGGATGCACTAGCATGTGTGTTAAAGGCATTGGACGAGGTTGCCGCGAATAGCGAGCTACCGTCCTCCGTTAGGGAACAGGCGGCATTTGCCGCCGCTAACTTATTGGTGAGCGACCATGTTGATGAATGATGAGTACCAATCCATCAATTGCGATGACTATGAAAGCCTGGAACTCGCCTGTCAGCATAACTACATTCTGAAGCTAGAGTTACGCGACGGAGAGAAGTTCGAAGGCATTGCCACCGAGTTGAAATTTACCAAGGGCGTTGAGTACCTGATTGTCGATCAGGCCGGTAGCGCTCTCAGCTTGCGTCTGGATCACATCCTCAGTTTCAGTCATCCGGAAATCGGTACCGTGGTTGTCAGCCTGTCAGACTGATATAGCGGTAACGCCATCTCCACAGGGCAGCCCAAGGGCTGCCCTCGTCATTTAAGGCTTCAGGCTGGCGTAATAGGCCGCCAGGTCGGCAATATCCTCATCCGACAACCCCGAGACATAGGCCTTCATTACTTCCGCCTGCCCGCCAGAGCGCTCCCCTTTCTTGTAAGCCTGCAAAGAGTGCTCCAGATACATTTGATTCTGCCCGGCCAGGTTCGGGTACATAGGTACCGAAACCTTGCCTTCCGCGCCGTGGCAAGCCATGCAGCTGGCCGATTTATTCTTCCCTGCCGCCGCATCGCCCGCCGCCATGGCGGAAAAACTCAGCACGCTTGCCATCACTACCATTACGCTCACCAATTTCATTGCCCACTCCTCACAGCAGATTGTTATTATTTTTTTTCCAGCCAAGCCGCCAAGCCGGTTGCCCCGCAGACGCTTGCCCTTCCTCAGTAATAAATACGCCCACGGCAGCGATTAACTGCTCATCATAATAGACCAATGGGATACGTTCACGCTGCCACGGTGGAATAGCCAACTCTTGCCACAGTTTTTTGATCGGACGTGAACCGGCACGGCCAACAATCCGCACCCTGCCCTTGGCGGTAAAACGCACGCTGACCGACTCATGCTCTAAAGGGGCGCGTATCTGGCATTCACCTTCGCCCACGTACAGAGTACCCAGTCCGTCTGGTAACGCCAGTGGGGCCTCATTAGGCCAGGGCAATTGTGCGCCGCTCAGATCAGACATCAGCGGTAGCAGATACAAGCGCTGGCGAAAACGGCGGATCTGGTAGTTCCCGAGTTGCAACTGTGGTTCGGCATCTTCCCGGCTTAACGCCACTTCCTGCCATAGCCGATGCAAGCCATCTCGCGCAGGCATGGTGACGCCAAACAGCCCAATCCAGCGCCGTAGCAAAGCATAGCGCCTGGCCGCAGAACAGGTAGCCAATTCGGCGATAGCGAGCGAGTTTTCGCCATCCAGCAGTTGGGTCAATTGCTCGGCCAGCAGCTCATCCAGCAGTTGCTCCTGCTCGGCACATAATTCAGCGCTGCGGGCGGTGGCGGCAGCAAAATGCGGCCAACGTTGATTCACTATCGGCAGAACGTTCAGACGTAAGAAGTTGCGATCGAAGCGGGGATCCTGATTGCTGTCATCCTCGATCCACTGCAGTTGATGCTGGTGTGCGTAGGCTTCCAACTGCTGACGAGATATTCCCAACAGCGGGCGCAATAAGGGATTGTTACCCAAACGGGTTTGTGCCGCCATGGCAGACAACCCCGCAGGGCCGCTGCCCCGTTTTAAGGCCAGCAAGAAGGTTTCACATTGATCGTCAAGATGCTGCGCCGTCAGCAAAGCCTCGTCTACGGCCAACGTTTCTGCGAAAGCAGCGTAGCGGGCCGAACGGGCCGCGGCCTCGATACCTCCAGGCCGCCCCTCTAGCTGAACATGTTTTATCACCAGCGGTACCTGCCAGCGTTCGCATTGCTGCTGGCAATGTGCCACCCAATCATCGGCAAAACGGCTCAGGCCATGGTGGACATGCACCGCGCGCAGGACAATGTCCGGTTGCTGCTGGCGCAACAGCATCAGCAGATGCAACAGCACGCTGGAATCCAGGCCGCCGCTGAACGCCAGCAGTAGTTGGCGTTCAGCCCCTAGATGGTCGGCAATCTGTGTCAGGAGGTGGTGGGTCTTCATCAATTGAGCTTAGTGACATCTACATAGCTGCACGTTAACCAGCCCACCGCCATCAATCAAGCATTAACCGCGCTATCATTGCGCCGGGTCATTCCCCACCACAGCCCCAGAGCCGCCAGCACCAAGGCGGCGCAGCCTGCGGCTCCCCAGCCTATCTGGGTGAAAACCTTGCCATAAGCTTCGATCATCGCATTACCCAGTTGGCTTTCGGTGGTCTGATTGGCAATCAGGCCCGCGAGATAATTAGCCACCGAGCCGGTCGCCAGCATATAAATACCGGTCAACACGCCGGTGACGCCAGGAATATCCAACCGGGTGATTTGGGCCATCGCCACCGGATCGATAAACAGTTCGGCAAATCCCATCACCGCCAGCCCGGCCACCATCATCCCCATCGAGGCCTGGCCATGCAGTTCCCCCCAGCGCGCATTTAGCGCCATCAGCATAAAGCCCACCGCAATCAACAGCAGGCCAAAGGCAAACTTGCACCAAATGCGCACCGTCTGAGCGTTTCCCTGGCTGCTACGCATCAGCCAGGCCAGCAGTACGCCGCCCAGCATGACCGCAAAGGCGTTTACCGACTGGAACAGCGCAGTAGGTACCGACCAGGAGAACCATTGCCGGTCAACAAAGTGATCGATAAACAGGCTGATCGAACTGCCGCCCTGTTGGGCAAAGGCCCAAAACAGCGTCCCCAGCAGCATCAAGATGATGATTTGCCATAACGCCCGCCGTTGTTCACCGCTCACCCGCCAGAGGATACGCATGACGATCATCACCGCAGCGGCGCACACTACGCCAAGCAGATAGCCGGCCCAGTTGTGAATAAACAACAGCGCGAAAAACAGCGGAGCACACAGCACCCCTGCCACCAGCCAGAACCAATGCGGCAAGCGTAGCGTGGTGGCCTGTATCAGCGGGATATTCACCCCGCGCGTATGCCGAAAATGTTTACTTCCCGACAGGAAGATCATCAGCCCGGCAAACATCCCTATTCCCGCCAGCGCAAAGCCGACGTGCCAGCCATAACGTTCAGCGGCCAACCCACAGGCGATCGGAGCTAGGATAGAGCCAACGTTCCCCGCCGCATACAGCAGAGAAAACCCGCCTTCCCGCCGTGGATCCTGCGCCTGATACAACTCTCCCAGCAGGCAGCTGATATTGGATTTAAACAGGCCGTAGCCGCAGATGATTATGCCCAGCGCCAGGTAAAGAGAGTTGGCAGAGACCGAACCCAGCCCCAATACGATATGGCCCACGGTCATCAAGGCCGCCCCGGCAATCACCGAGACGCGGTTACCCAACAGGCGATCGGCCAGCAGGCCGCCAAGAATGGGGGTGACATAAACCAAAGAGGCATAAGCGCTGAAAAGGGTGATGGCGTGGCTATCGGAGTAGCCTAACTGGTGGGTCAGATAGAGGATCAGTAACGCGCGCATGCCGTAAAAACTAAAATACTCCCAGATTTGGATTGCAACGACATAGTAGATAGCGCGCGGCTGTGAGGGTGTTTTCATGGTGTACTCCCATCAGGATAAGCAAGGGGAAAGCGTCTGTGCTTTCCCCTGTGATGCCATTATTCCGCTTTCAACACTTTCACCGTGTAGCGGCCATCCGGCTGGCGGTACGCCCCGTGAATATCGGTCTCAAAGCCCGGATAATGCGCGCCGATTTCACACAGCATTTGCAGGAACTCCAGCACCGGGCGGCTTTCTTCGGTCAGCATTTCCCCCGGCATCACCAACGGCACGCCTGGAGGATAAGGCAGGATCATATTGGCATTGACCTTGCCGACCATATCCTCCAGATATACTTCCTCCACTTCGCCGTGCAGCTCTTTCTGGAAGGCGTGGTAAGGGTTCATCACCATGGTTGGCAGCACTTCAAACGCACGGTACATCAGGTCCGGCAGGTTGTGATGCTCGACCAGGCGATGGATGTTCTGCGCCAGATCCTGGATGCGCATGTTTTCATAGAACTCGGGCGCTTCCTGATACAGCGATGGCAGCATGTTTTTCACCCGCAGGTTCAAATCGAACGAGCGTTTGAAATCGGTCATCGCGCGCAGCAGGCTCAACGCTTTGGTTTTATCGATACCAATGCTGAACAGGAACAGCAGGTTGTACGGGCCGGTTTTCTCCACGATGATGCCGCGTTCATCCAGGTACTTGGCGACCAGGCTGGCCGGGATACCGAACGGTTGCATCTCGCCTTCTTTGCTCATCCCTGGGGTGAGGATGGTCACCTTGATCGGGTCGAGATACATGTGTTCGTTATCGATGTTTTTGAAGCCGTGCCAGGCGCTGTCGGAACGCAGCGGCCAGCATTCTGGCTCATCGATATGCTCCGGCTGCCAGACGTCAAAGAACCAGCCTTCGGACTCCACTTTCAGCCGTTTGATTTCCTTGCGGAACTTGATGGCACGCTCGATGGAACCGTTAATCATGCGCTTACCGGCGTTGCCCTTCATCATCGCAGCGGCGGTTTCGGTGGACGCCACGATGCCGTAATGCGGCGAGGTAGTGGTGTGCATCATATAGGCTTCGTTAAAGGTCTCTTCGTTGATGTCCCCTTTAACGTGGATCATCGAAGCCTGCGAGAACGCCGCCAGCAGTTTGTGGGTCGACTGGGTTTCATAGATCACCTTGCCTTCAACCCGGCCCCCGCTCATGCCGCATTTGCCTTTGTAGATCGGATGGAAGTTGGTGTAAGGCACCCAGGCGGAATCAAAGTGGATCGATTTAACGTCCAGAGTCTGTTTGATGAAATCGGTGTTGTAGAGCAGGCCGTCGTAGGTGGAATTGGTGATCACCGCGTGCGCTGGCCAGCTGGCGTTCGGCGTTTCTTTCACCCGCTTGGCGATAGTGGCGCGGCTGAATTCGCTCTGCGGGATACCGCCGAGAATTCCGTAGGCATTGCGGGTTGGCCGGAAGTAGATCGGCGTGATGTCACTCATCATCATCAGATGGGTCAATGATTTGTGGCAGTTACGGTCGATCAGCACGGTGCTGCCTGCCGGAGCGGCATACATACCAACAATCTTGTTGGCGGTAGAGGTGCCGTTGGTCACCATGTAGCTGCGTTCGGCATTGAACACGCGGGAAATATACTCTTCGGCCTCTTTGTGCGGGCCGGAGTGATCCAACAGCGAACCCAGTTCGGAAACCGAAATGGAGATGTCAGACTTCATGGTATTCGGGCCAAAGAAGTCATAGAACAGGCTGCCTACCGGGCTTTTCTGGAAGGCGGTGCCGCCCATATGGCCTGGAGTACAGAAGGTATATTTGCCTTCACGCACGTATTTGAACAGCGCCTTGGTCAGCGGTGGCAGGATGGCATCGATATACTCGTCGGTGTTCTGTTTGATCTTGGCGGCGATATCTTTTGCCGCGCCCAGCGCGTATTCGAAGAAGCGCACCTGCATGCGCAGATCGTTGAGGCTGACATCGAGCGTCGAATAGGTGTTGGCGAAGGCGTACAGCGGCATGTATTCATTGAGCTGGCTGATCTCTTCACACAGCTCAAGATTGTATTTGTCCCAGTCGAAAATCACGCCGCACAGGCGGGCATTATTTTCGATCAGCTTTAATAAATCTTCACGGTCATTAGGGTAGACGATGCGGAAGTCCAGGCTTTCCAGCGCCTGATGCAGTTCGCGGATCGGCTCTTCTTTGAAGTAGACACCCATGTGATTCATGATGGCAATAACGTTCATAATCATTTCTCCAGGCAAAGCGGGCCCCTTCCCGTCGCGGCTGACAGGTCGGAAAGAAAGGGGCTGGGTAAATTCAGTGGGTCAGAGCACGCAATCTCAGTGCGCTTTGGCCGTGGTGCTGTCGTTGACCGCTGCGGCTGCTTTGGCAACCTGGCGGGTATTCATTTTGCGGGCATAGAACATCAGGATGATCAGGCTGACGATAAAGGTGCCGGACAGCTCGAAGGAGTTGGCGCCCATCAGGGCGATAAAGCAGAATCCACAGCCCAGTACCGACGCCACCAGGCTCAGCAGGTTACGCACGTTGACGCCTTCAAAGCGGATCAGGTCAACGCAGGAGTAGAAGTAAGGCAGCATGGTCAGCAGCACCGCGATACCGGTCAGTTCGCCGAACAGGTCGGAAGCCTTGCCACCGCTGGAGTTCATCACGGTGATCAACACCATCAGCGCGGTCATTTTGCAGCTTGCCAACAGCAGGCCCTTCTTCGGAATGCCGTTTTTATCCAGTTCGCCATACACTTTCGGGAAGTTGCCGTCGTTGGCCGCACGCACCCCGGCCTGGCCTACCAGCATCATCCAGGAACCCAACGAGGTCAGGCAGGCAAAGGCGGTGAAGGCGGATACCATCGGAGCGGCCCAGTTACCCATAATGGCGGAAGCGCTGATGGCGAATGGCGCACCGCTGGCGGCCATTTGCGCCGCTGGGAACATCCCGCTCATCACCTGAGTGGCGGCAATGTAGATAATCCCAGCCAGGCCGGTACCCAGCATGGTAGCCAGCGGTACGGTACGTTTGGGGTTTTTCACCATCCCGGTGCTGACGGCGGCGGATTCAACGCCGATAAACGCCCACAGGCAGAGCAGGATACTTTTCACCACGGCATGGCTGTCGGTGGTACCCGAGGTATTCCAGTTGGCTTGATAGGTGGCAACATCAAACCAGTGCCAACCGGCCACGGCGGTGACCACTACCGGGATCAAGACCAGTACCAAGCCCAGCGTGGTCAAGCGGCTGACCCAGGTGCCCCCCAGCAGATTGACAAAGGTGAATATCCAGACGATGGCGATACAGGCAATCCCGGCCGGTACCGGATTATTCAACGCGGGGAAGAAAGTAGAGAGATAAGAAACGGCGGTAATGCCGATTGCCAGGTTACCGATCCAGTTGGCATGGTAGTAAAGTACGCCAGTCTGGAAACCGAACGCCGGGGAGATTTCCCCCGCATAGGCAATTGGCCCACCCTGCTGCGGGTTTTTGGTCGCCAGGCGGGCGTAAACATAAGCCAATGACATCGCGCCGATGATAGAAATTACCCATCCCCAGATGGCGATAGATCCCAGACTTGCCAGGTTTGCCGGTAATAAGGCAATCCCGCTCCCCATCATATTACCGGCGACGACGCCGGTGCAGGCAATAAGCCCTATTTTCTTGGATGAAGCCATGGTCAGTTTCTCCTGATTATCGATGCTGGTAAGTGCTGAGCATTAAGAGGCGAGATTAATGAACAGACTTGATAATCAGGATGCTAACGATCGGCCAAAATAAAGTCCTAAAGATAAGGTGAAATTACGCTCATGATCCTACAAATGATATCCGGAGGTTTTTGACTCACTTATCAAGAAGGCAGGATAAGCTAAAGAAAAGATAAAGTTTGTTTAGAAACAACAGGATATTTACATGGGATAGCGGGAATTAAGAGTGAAGCCGATGGGAGTCATGCAGAACGCCGACACGCCGTAAACCCATCCCTGGGGGCTCGCAATCGCGCATCCCTGCGCTCAACGGTCGGCTAACCTGCATGACTCCCACCGACCTTAGACTTTAAGTGTCGCTGTTTTAAAAGAACAGTTGGCAATAGAGTTATTTTTGCGTGTCGTAGTTGTCTAAATAAGGAACAACGGCGGTGACTGAGGTCTGGAATACGCCATTACGGATCCAATGCAGCGTGTTTTCACCGGGGCGAAGGTTGAAAGCCGTAATATAAGAATCCGCAGCCTGATGGTTATGGCCCTGCATTTCGTAGACTTTGCCTAGTAATACATAGTTCAACCATGACATCTGTAGATCGATAGCTTTATTAATGGCGCGATAAGCCTCATCGGTTTTTCCCTGCGACAAGGCATCGACGGTAACTATCTGCTGCAAGATGGGTGAATTTACCAATGCTGGTAACGTCCCCAGCCGGGTAATATCCGTTCGTAGCTGTGCGAGTTCGGCCGCATCAAGGGGTTGGTAGGAGTTACGCAACAAATCCACCAGCACTTTTTCGGCAACGGCATACTCAAAGTCCGGCGAGGCTTTGATTATTGCCTCCAATTGGCTGCTGGCGCGGGTCAGTGAGTCCGCATCTCCCTGTACCAGCAACTGATGTGCCTGATAGAAACGCTGCAGCGCCGGGCCATTTTGCGGCAGCAGCTGCGCCAAACGCTGCGCCAGTTGCTGCGGCCAAGGCTGTTTCAGCGCCGCCGACAGGCTGGCAAGGAAATCCTGCTGAATTTTTAGCTGATTATCGGTGGTAATAAAGTAGCGCTTATCCAGCATGATCGAGCTGTCGGCATTATCCACCAGCCGCACCGACAGGAAGCATTGCTGGGCACGGTAATGGCGTTGGTTAACGAACTCGATATACAGCGACTTGCCAGAGCTGCTCGGCCCGGCAAAGTTGTAGTTAGTCTGATCGTGTACCAGGAACGTGGAATAGGTATTCAGCGCGTCGGTAACCAGCTCACTCACGCCAACTACGTAAGAGAGCTGTGGCGTCCAGTTGCTGCAGCTGTTGCCACCCTGGATACGAATATCGATATCACGCGGGTTGAGCAACACCGGCATAGTGGACACCGGTATGCGCTGAGACAGGGTCGCAATGCCAACAAAGGCGACGCAGGCAGACAGCGCCGCCAGGAAAGCCAGCCAGACCCAAAAGGGTGAGCGTTGATAAAAACGACCTGCCGCACTAGGTAACAGGGTCTTTGGCTTGGTGGGCGGGCGCGACGGTATATAGGCGGGAGCCTCTTCCTCGCTGCCATCTTCCGGCTCATGCATTACCACGGCCACCTGGGGTAGCAACGGCGGCGCGTCCTCCCCCTCTTCACACCACATGACCGGTGCCGTTAGTTTATAACCGCGTTTGGGGACGGTGATGATGTATTCGGGGCTGTCTGGATCGCCGTCTTTCAGATATTTGCGCAGTTCGGAAATACACTGGGTCACCACATGGTTGGTGACGATATTGCGCTTCCAGATGTTATCAATCAGCTCGTCGCGGCTGAGCACCACGTCCGGGTGCTGGGCAAAGTACTGCAACATATCGATCAGGCGCGGTTCCAGCGTCCGTTGACGCCCATCACGGCTTATGCGGTTGTCGGCCGGGGTGATCAGCCACTCCCCGACGCGGAAAACAGGCTCTTGCATGGCGGAAATAACTCTGTGGACACTGAGGGCAAGGGCGCGATGATAGCATAACGACCCATAACTTGGGCCGTTCTCAGCAGATTAAGCATTCATAGTTCATATAATTCGAGCGGTAATCCGTCAGGATCGCTGAAAAAGGTAAAGCGGGATTGGGTATAGGGATCGACCCGAACCGGCTCGCAAACGACCCCTGCCGCCTGTAAATGCGCGATCGATGCCTCGATATCCTCTACGCTGAATGCCAGGTGACGCAGGCCACAGGCTTCCGGGCGGCTCGGCCTGGCTGGAGGGGATGGGAAAGAAAACAGTTCAATGACGTATTGGCCATTCAGCGCCAGATCGGCTTTCCAGGAGTCGCGTTCTTCACGGTAATATTCCGCTAACAGGGTGAACCCCAGGATATCGCAGTAAAAGCGCTTACTGGCGACGTAATCAGAACCAATCACCGCTATATGGTGAACCTGTCGTAATGCCAACATGGATGGACTCCGTAAGTTATTTAGTTTTCAGCACCTTCACCAGATAGCGCCCATCCTCGGTCAGTTTAGCGCCGTGGATATCGGTTTCAAAACCTGGATAGTGTTCACCGATCGAGCACAGCATCAGCAGGAAATCGAGCACCGCCCGGCTCTCTTCGGTGATCATCTCCCCCGGCATCACGACCGGTACGCCCGGCGGATAAGGCAGGATCATGTTCGCCGCCACCTTGCCGATCAACTGATCGATCTCGCAGGTTTCCACATTGCCGCGTACCTGCTGCTGGAACATCTCATAAGGCGTCAGCTTTATTTCTGGCAATACGTCAAACGCACGCAACATCAGGCCCGGTAAATCGTGCTGGCGGATCAGTTGGTGGATCCCGGCGGCCAGATCCTGAATGCGCATATGGCGGTAGAAGTCCGGATCTTCCGCATACAGATCCGGCAGCATGTTCTTCACCCGCAGGTTAAGATCGTAAGCTCGTTTGAAATCCGTCAGGCTGCGCAGCAGGCTCATCGCCTTGGTCTTGTCGATACCAATGCTAAACAGGAACAGCAAGTTGTACGGGCCGGTTTTCTCCACCACGATCCCACGCTCATCCAGGTATTTCGCTACCAGCGCGGCAGGGATCCCACTTTCCTCCAGCTCACCCAGTTCGTTCATCCCCGGCGTCAAAATGGTGACCTTGATCGGATCCAGATACATATGATCGCTGTCGGTCTGGCCAAAGCCATGCCAGTTATCGTCCGGATTCAGCGGCCAGCACTGTGCTTCGTCAATCTCTTCCGGCTGCCAGATATCGAAGAACCAGGTATCACTCTCAGCGCGCAGGCGTTGCACTTCACGACGAAAATGCAGGGCTCGCTCCACCGAACGGTTAATCATGCGCCGCCCTGGATTGCCACGTAGCATCGCCGCAGCGGTTTCCATTGAAGCCACAATGCCATAATGCGGCGAAGTGGTGGTGTGCATCATGTAAGCTTCGTTAAAGGTGTTCTCATCATAATCCCCTTTAATGTGGATCATCGAAGCCTGAGAGAACGCCGCCAGCAGCTTGTGGGTCGATTGAGTTTCATAGATCACCTTGCCTGGGATGCGATCGCCACTCATGCCGCTTTTGCCGTCATAAATCGGGTGGAAATTGGTGTAAGGCACCCAGGCCGAATCGAAGTGGATCGACGCCACGTCCAGCGTTTGCTTGATGTAATCGGTGTTATACAGCAGGCCATCATAGGTGGAGTTGGTGATCACCGCATGCACCGGCCAGCTGGCGTTGGCTGTGTCTTCCACCCGCTTGGCAATGCTGTCGCGGGTAAATTCGCGCTGGGGAATGCCGCCTAAAATACCGTACGCGTTACGCAGCGGGCGCAGGTAAATCGGCACGATGTCACACATCATCAGCAGGTGACACAGCGACTTATGGCAGTTACGGTCAATCAGTACCGTACTTCCGGCAGGTGCCGAATACATGCCGACAATCTTGTTGGCGGTAGAGGTACCGTTGGTCACCAGATAGCTCTGTTCCGCGTTGAACGTGCGGGCAATGTACTCCTCCGCCTCCAGATGCGGGCCAGTGTGATCCAGCAGCGAGCCGAGCTCCGTCACCGAGATGGAAATATCCGCCTTCAGGGTGTTGGCACCAAAGAAATCGTAGAACAGGCAGCCCACCGGGCTTTTCTGGAACGCGGTGCCCGCCATATGGCCCGGCGTACAGAAGGTATATTTCCCCTCCTTCACATAGGTGAACAGCGCCTTGGTCAGCGGAGGAGTGATGGTATCCATATATTCATCGGTATACTGGCGAATGCGCTGGGCGATATCGTCGGCAGCGTTCAGACCATACTCGAAGAAATAGAGCACCATACGCATTTCGTGCAGGTGGACGTCAAACGTGGAGTGAGTGTTGATAAACGCATACAGCGGCAGGTATTCATTCAGCTCATTGATTTCGCTGCACAGCTCCAGGCTGTATTCATCCCAGTCGAAGATCACCCCACAGATACGCGCATTGTGTTCGATCAGCTTGAGCAGGTCACCACTGTTCTTCGGGAACACCAGTTGGAAACCCATTGAGGCCAGCGCCACGTGCAGTTCGCGGATAGGCTCGTCTTTGTAATACACGCCCATCGGGCTCATGATCGCAATGATATTCATCGCAGCTATCCTTCAGTTAACTACCAATAGCTTATAACAACATAAAAAGCCGGGGCTGTCTTACGCGCATAAAAAAACCGCCCCGAAAGGCGGTTAGTCATCAGGCGAACAAACTCAGCAGTAACCGTAGTTCATCAGCCGTTGATAGCGACGGTTGAGCAACTCTTCGTTGTTCAGGCCATCCAGATCCGCCAAGTCCGCCAACAGTTGGGCTTTCAACGAAGCCGCCATTGCCGGTACGTCGCGGTGAGCGGAGCCCAAAGGCTCTGGGATCACAGAATCGATCAGCTTCAGCTCTTTCAGACGCGGTGCAGTGATGCCCATCGCTTCTGCGGCAATCGGTGCCTTATCGGCACTTTTCCACAGGATCGAGGCACAGCCCTCCGGCGAGATCACCGAATAGGTGCTGTACTGCAGCATATTCACTTTATCGCCCACGCCGATCGCCAATGCCCCGCCGGAGCCGCCTTCGCCGATCACGGTGCAGATCACCGGGATATTCAGGCGAGACATTTCACGCAGGTTGCGGGCGATCGCCTCAGACTGGCCACGCTCTTCCGCACCCACGCCAGGATAAGCACCTGGGGTATCGATGAAGGTGATCAGCGGCATCTTGAAGCGGGAGGCCATTTCCATCAGGCGCAGCGCTTTGCGATAGCCTTCCGGTGCTGGCATACCGAAGTTGCGGCGGATTTTCTCTTTGGTTTCACGCCCTTTCTGATGACCAATGATCATCACCGGGCGGCCATCGAGGCGCGCAATACCACCGACAATGGCTTTGTCATCGGCATAGGCGCGATCGCCTGCCAGCTCTTCAAAGTCGGTAAAGATGTGTTTGATATAATCCAGGGTATAAGGACGGCGCGGGTGGCGTGCCAATTGGGCAATCTGCCAGGCCCCAAGATCGGAAAAAATCTTGCGCGTCAGCTCAACGCTCTTCTCACGCAGGCGCTGAACCTCTTCGTCCAGATTAATATCTAATTTTTCGTCTTGACGGCTGACTGCGGTCAGCGAGTCAATTTTCGCTTCCAGCTCTGCAATCGGCTGTTCAAAATCAAGAAAATTCAGACTCATAGCATTCCTATTTTAGTCAAATTCCAGTTCCACCTGCTCATTACCTACCAAGGTCCGCAAATCTATCAACAAGCGGTCGGTCGGCGTCACGCGCCAAGTTGCACCAAAGCGCAATCTTGCCCGTGCATCTTCCCGTTGATAGTAGAGATGCACTGGAATCGTCCCCGAGCGATGGGGTTCCAAAGACTGACGGAGACGGTTCAAAAGCTGGTCATCAATTTGCCTGTCCGTCAGCGAGATAGCAAGCCCGCGAGCGTATTTTTCACGTGCTTCACTGATGTCCATTAATTCACGAGCGGTCATTTTAAGCCCGCCGTTAAAGTCATCAAAGCTGACCTGTCCAGTCGCGATCAGGATACGGTCTTTTTCCAACAAATGCTGGTATTTTTCCAAGGCATCGGTGAATAACATGATGTCCAGACGCCCAGAACGGTCATCCAGCGTACAAATGCCGATGCGGTTGCCGCGTTTGGTCATCATGATCTTGGAAGCAATCACCAACCCGACGGCAGTAGTCATCTTGCCGCGATCCGTCGGATGCATATCTTTCAGGCGCTGGCCACCGGCATAGCGCTCGATTTCTTTGAGGTACTGAGTGATCGGGTGGCCGGTAAGATACAGCCCCAGCGTTTCCCGTTCACCATCCAGCACCACCTGTTCCTGCCAAGGGGGAACGTTGGCGTAGGATTGCTCCACCTGTTCCGGCGCTTCCGCCAGCACGCCAAACATATCCGCCTGGCCGATGGCTTCGGCTTTGGCGTGCTGATCGGCCGCTTTAAGCGCATCCCCCAGGGAGTTCATCAACGCGGCGCGGTGTGGCCCCAGGCGATCGAACGCCCCAGACATGATCAGCTTTTCCAGGATACGGCGGTTGAGCTTTTTAATATCGGAGCGGGCGCACAGGTCGAACAGATCTTTGAAATACCCCTGCTCGCCGGAATTACGCGCTTCGATAATTGCTTCGATCGGCCCTTCCCCCACGCCCTTGATGGCGCCGATGCCATAGACGATCTCGCCCTCATCATTAACGTGGAAGTGATACTGCCCGCTGTTGATGTCCGGCGGCAGGATTTTCAGGCCCATGCGCCAGCACTCATCCACCAGCCCCACCACCTTATCGGTATTATCCATATCGGCGGTCATAACCGCGGCCATAAATTCGGCCGGATAGTGGGCCTTCAGCCACAGCGTCTGGTAAGACACCAACGCATAGGCAGCGGAGTGCGATTTGTTAAAGCCGTAACCCGCGAACTTCTCTACCAGATCGAAGATTTTAACCGACAGTTCGCCGTCAATGCCGCGCGATTTCGCACCATCTTCAAAACCGCCGCGCTGCTTGGCCATCTCGACCGGGTTCTTTTTACCCATGGCGCGACGCAGCATGTCTGCACCGCCCAGCGTATAGCCAGCTAATACCTGAGCGATCTGCATTACCTGTTCTTGGTACAGGATGATGCCATACGTCGGCTCCAGCACCGGTTTCAACGATTCATGCTGCCACTGGATATCAGGATAGGAGATCTCTTCGCGCCCGTGCTTACGGTCGATAAAGTTATCTACCATGCCGGACTGCAACGGGCCGGGGCGGAACAGCGCTACCAGTGCGATCATGTCTTCGAAGCAGTCAGGCTTCAGACGTTTGATCAAATCCTTCATGCCGCGCGATTCAAGCTGGAATACCGCAGTGGTTTCCGAGCGTTGCAGCATGTCGAAGCTTTTCTTGTCATCGAGCGGAATGGCCGCGATATCTATCGGTTCCAACCCGGTCTTGGCGCGACGGGCGTTAATCATCTCCAACGCCCAGTCGATGATGGTCAGGGTACGCAGACCGAGGAAGTCGAACTTCACCAGCCCGGCGTATTCCACGTCGTTCTTGTCAAACTGGGTGACCGGGTGGTTACCTTCGGCATCGCAATAAAGCGGGGCAAAGTCGGTGATCTTGGTTGGCGCAATCACCACGCCCCCGGCGTGCTTACCGGCGTTACGCGTCACGCCTTCCAGCTTGCGCGCCATGTCGATCAGCGCTTTGACCTCTTCGTCTGCCTCATAGATTTCTGGCAGCTGCGGCTCTGCGGCAAAGGCTTTTTCCAGCGTCATGCCCGGATCGGGCGGCACCAGCTTGGAGATACGGTCAACGAAGCCATAAGGATGCCCCAGCACGCGCCCCACGTCGCGGATCACCGCTTTCGCCGCCATGGTACCGAAGGTGATGATCTGCGATACCGCCTCACGGCCATACATGTCCGCCACGTGCTCAATGACCAGATCGCGTTTTTCCATGCAGAAGTCGACGTCGAAGTCGGGCATCGAGACACGTTCCGGGTTCAGGAAGCGTTCGAACAGCAGGTCAAACTCCAGCGGGTCGAGATCGGTGATTTTCAGCGCATAGGCCACCAGCGAACCGGCACCGGAACCACGCCCCGGGCCTACCGGCACGTCGTTATCTTTCGACCACTGGATGAATTCCATGACGATCAGGAAGTAACCCGGGAATCCCATCTGGTTGATCACTTTCAGTTCCAGATCCAGACGCTCATCGTATTCAGGACGGCGCTCGGCACGGACCTCCGGATCTGGGAACAGGAACTCCAGACGTTCTTCCAACCCCTCTTTGGACTTGAGCACCAGGAAATCTTCGGTGGTCATATCGCCGGTGGGGAATTGTGGCAGGAAATATTCGCCCAAACGGATGGTGACATTACAGCGCTTGGCAATTTCCACACTGTTTAGCAACGCTTCCGGGATGTCGGCAAACAGCTCGCACATTTCCTCTTCGCTGCGCATGTACTGCTGCGGGCTGTAGTTTTTCGGGCGTTTGGGATCGTCGAGCGTGAAGCCATCATGGATCGCTACGCGGATCTCATGGGCATCAAAATCATCTTCCACCAGGAAACGGACGTCGTTGGTGGCGACTACCGGCAACCCACGTTCGGTTGCCAGGGCTACGGCGGCGTGCAGATAGTTTTCTTCATCCGCACGGCCGGTGCGGATCAGTTCGAGATAATAGCTGTCCGGGAAATGCTGCTGGTAAAACTCCAGGCATTGATCGACCAGGGCCTGGTTGCCACGCAGCAGAAACTTGCCGACGTCGCCCATGCGTGCACCGGAAAGCAGGATCAACCCGCTGCGGTGTTCTATCAGCCAGTCGCGATCGATCACCGGACCGGCCGGGCCATAGCCGCGCTGATACGCCCTGGAGATTAATAGGGTGAGATTTTGATAGCCAACGTTATCGGCTGCCAGCACGGTAAGCTGTGCCAGCTCATCGCCCAGCTCTTCGCTTTGCACATGGAAATCCGCACCGATGATCGGTTTGATCCCGGCACCGTGCGCACTGCCATAAAACTTCACCAGACCACACATATTGGTGAAGTCAGTGACGGCCAAGGCTGGCATGGCTAACGCGGCAGCTCTTTTCACCAACGGGCCGATCTTGGCCAATCCATCAATCATGGAGTAGTCACTGTGGACGCGCAGATGAATAAAACGAGGTTCGGCCATATCCAGATACCAACGTGTTGGGGTTCAGCACACTGAACCAGGGTTACATTAGGGTATGGGGAAGATCACCGTAGCCATTTCCCCTCACCCCGACCCTCTCCCAAAAGGAGAGGGGGCGTAATTTTAAGCATCGTGTGAACTATGCGAACGAGCCAGATTCCAGCACTCGTCTGACCGGGGCAAAACTGCGGCGATGATGCTCGGTAGCACCCAGAGCAGCCAGCTTTTCCAGATGGAACGCAGTCGGATAGCCCTTGTGTTGGGCAAAACCGTAATCCGGGAAAATCGCATCCAGCTCGGTCATCTCGCGATCGCGGGTCACCTTCGCCAGAATCGATGCAGCACTGATTTCCGCTACCCGGCTATCCCCTTTCACCACCGCTAACGAACGCATCGGCAATTTGGGGCAACGGTTGCCGTCAATCAACACCATGTCCGGTGCGATATGCAAACCCGCCACCGCACGCTGCATCGCCAGCATGGTGGCATGCAGGATATTCAGTTGGTCAATCTCGACCGGTTCAGCCCGCCCCAGGCTCCAGGACAGCGCCTTTTCCAGGATCTCGTCGTATAACGCCAGGCGGCGCTTCTCACTGAGCTTTTTGGAATCCGCCAGGCCAACAATCGGCCGTGCAGGATCGAGGATCACCGCAGCGGTCACAACGGCGCCCACCAAAGGCCCGCGCCCCACTTCATCCACACCGGCAAACAGCCGGGCGGCAGGGTAAACAAAGGGTTCCATCATGCTTTCGCCAGCTCCAATACAGCCTGAGCGGCCTGTTCATCGGCACCACAGCGAATGCTCTGATGCAGTTCAAGGAAGGTCTGTTTTAACAGCTCCGTCTGCGGGCTGTCTTCCAGCAGCGGCAATAACGCCGCGGCCAGCTTATCCGGTACACAATCGTGTTGCAGCAGTTCGGTGACGATTTCACGCCCCGCCAGCAGGTTAGGCAATGAGACATACGGGGTTTTCACCAACCGCTCCGCCAGCCAGAAGGTAAATGGCTTCATGCGGTAGCCCACCACCATCGGGCATTTTGCCAACATGCATTCCAGCGCTGCGGTGCCGGAAGCCAACAGTGCCGCATCGCTGGCCACCATTGCCTCACGCCCTTTGCCATCCAGCAGGTGAACCTTGAGCTCCGGCGCAACCTCGGCCTTGATGCGCTCAAACTGCTCACGGCGCTTGGCATTGACCAAAGGCACCACCACTTCCAGATCGGGATAATGCTCGCGTAGCAGTTGTGCGGTACGCAGGAAGTCACCACTGAGCATTTCCACTTCGGCATTACGGCTGCCGGGTAGCAATGCCAAACAGCGAGCGCCCGGGGCAATGCCCAGCGTAGCGCGTGCGGCCAGCTTATCCGCCTGCAATGGCATCGCATCGGCCATGGTATGACCGATAAAGCGGCAAGGGACGTTGAAACGATCGTAAAACGCTTTTTCGAAAGGGAGGAACGCCAACACCAGGTCGGTCGCTTTACCAATTTTGAAAACGCGTTTCTGACGCCAGGCCCATACGGACGGGCTGACATAGTGAATAGTGCGGATACCGCGCTGTTTCAGGCGGCCTTCCAGCGTGAGGTTGAAGTCTGGCGCATCAATACCGACAAACACGTCAGGCTTCAGCTCACTGAACCGGCGGGTCAGATCCTTGCGGATCTTCAACAGGCGTGGCAGACGCTCAAGCACCTCTACCACGCCCATCACCGCCAGCTCTTCCATTTCGTACCAGGTTTCACACCCTTCGGCCTGCATCAGCGGGCCAGCGACACCGACAAAGCGGGCGCTTGGATAGTGCGTCTTAAGCGCACGAATTAAACCGGCACCCAGAATATCACCGGAAGTTTCCCCGGCGACCAATCCGATAGTCAATGGACGATTTGGCATAACTCAGCGAATAATCCCACGGGTAGAACGCGCAAAGAAATCGAGGAACTGCTGCACCACGGGCTGCTGTTGCGCCAGGGTTTCGATCTCTGCTTTAGCCTCGTCGAAGGTCTTCTCGCTGCGATAGAGGATTTTGTAGGCGTTGCGGATCGCCTGCATTTCATCCTTATCAAAACCACGGCGTTTCAGGCCTACGGCGTTAATACCAAATGGCGTTGCGTGGTTACCCTGCGCGATGACAAAAGGCGGTACGTCCTGAGCGACACCGGAGCAACCACCGACCATCACATGGGCACCAATCACACAGAATTGGTGGATCGCGGTCATGCCGCCAATGATGGCGAAATCGTCGATCTCCACGTGACCAGCCAGCGTGGCGTTGTTGGCCAACACGCAGGAATTACCCACCACGCAGTCATGAGCAACGTGCACGTTGACCATCAGCAGGTTGTCATTACCGACTTTGGTCAGGCCCGTTCCCTGCGCAGTACCGCGATGAATGGTGACGCTCTCACGAATGCGGTTACGATCGCCGACTTCAACCCGAGTCGGTTCGCCAGCGTATTTCAGATCCTGATTCACTTCACCGATAGAGGCAAACTGATAGATCTCGTTATCGCGGCCAATCTTGGTGATACCGTTCACCACCACATGCGATTTGAGGACCGTACCCGCGCCGATTTCCACCTGGGAGCCGACGTAGCAGAAGGGACCTATATGCGCACCAGCGCCGATGACGGCGCCTTCTTCAACGATCGCACTTGGATGGATAAAGGCGGTTTTATCAATCACGGATTATGCCTCCCGGCTGCGGGCACACATCATGGTTGCTTCGCAGACAATTTTTCCGTCGACGGTCGCCACGCCTTTAAAGCGGGTTAAACCACGACGGGTTTTTTCGAAAGTGACTTCCATAATCATCTGATCGCCAGGCACCACAGGGCGCTTGAAGCGAGCCTCGTCAATACCGGCGAAATAGTACAGCTCGCCCGGTTCCAGTTTACCCACGCTCTTAAATGCCAGGATACCCGTGGCCTGAGCCATAGCTTCCAAAATCAGCACGCCTGGAAAAATCGGTTTACCAGGGAAATGCCCCTGGAAAAACGGCTCATTAACGGATACGTTCTTCACTGCACGCAGATATTTATGCTCTTCGAAATCCAATACACGGTCAACCAGCAAGAATGGATAACGGTGAGGAAGCAGTTCCAGAATTTCTGCAATATCTAGAGTATGAGTGTCAGTAGTCAAAATACTCTTCCTGTCTCTAAAAACTGATGGCATCAACAACACGGCCTGCGTTGACCCCAAAAAGGAGATCATCAGGCAGGCCGCAAATTAACAACTCTTTGCGCTTTTGGCATCATTGCCAACGCGTTTCGTTTTATACCCAGCATCCCGGGCCGTGGTGATTAGTCTTTTCCGACTTTTCGTTCGACAGCTTTCAAGCGCTTGCTAATCTCATCGATATTCATCACCAACGCCGCGGTTTTACGCCAAACTTTGTTGGGTTGTAACGGAATGCCAGAGGAGTATACCCCAGGTTCGGTGATTGGTCGCATAACCATTCCCATCCCGGTGACAACTACCTGGTCAGCAATCTCCATGTGACCATTGATCACACTGGCGCCGCCAATTTGGCAATAGCGCCCGATTTTCAGGCTACCCGCCATGATCACACCGCCCGCGACGGCGGTATTCTCGCCAATCACCACGTTGTGTGCAATCTGACACTGGTTATCTATGATAACACCATTCCCAATCTGGGTGTTATCCAACGCGCCGCGATCGATGGTGGTACAGGCCCCAATCTCAACGCGATCGCCAATAATCACCGTGCCAAGCTGCGGGATCTTGATCCAGTTGCCACGCTCGTTGGCGTAGCCGAAACCGTCCGCACCAATCACCGTTCCCGATTGGATCAGGCAGTGCTGGCCGATTTCCACTTCATGATAAATCGTCACGTTGGCCCACAGACGCGTACCTGCGCCGATGCGTGCCTGCTTGCCGATAAAGCAACCCGGGCCGATGACCACGTTATCACCCAGTTCAACACCGGATTCGATAACCGCGTTCGCCCCAATAGCAACGTTCTGTCCCAGCTTGGCCTGCGGAGAGATCACCGCGCTTGGCGCGATATCTGCTGCGGGTGCTGGCGTGGTGTCCATCAACTGCGCCATACGCGCATAGGTCAGGTAAGGGTTTTTCACCACCAGCGCTGCGCTACGGCAGTGTGGTAGGTCTGCTTCGGTGAGTACCACGGCACTCGCCTGGCAGGAAGACAACTGCTCTTGGTAGCGGCTGTTTGACAAAAACGTGATTTGGCCAGGCTGTGCGGAATGCATAGAAGCAATGCCGGTGATGACGAGATCGCCATCACCGTGCAATTGTGCATCCAACTGCTGCGCTAAATCAGCCAGTCGAATTGAAGGCATGGCGTTATTTAACCTGTTTCAGCACGTCTGCAGTAATATCTTTAGAAGTTCCTGCGTAAGCCACTGCGTTGGCGTCGATCACGACGTCATAGCCTTCTTTGCTGGCAACAGCTTTCACAGCATCCTGAATACGGCTCAGGATCTTGTTACGCTCTTCCATCTGGCGACGACGATTGTCCTGCTCGAAAGCCTGCGCTTTCTGAGAGAACTGCTCACGCTGAGCCATCACGTCTTTTTCCATCTTGGTGCGATCGCTGGCTTTCATGGTAGAACCATCACGCTGCAGTTTCTGCATTTTGGTTTGCAGATCGCGTTCCATGTTCTGGAGTTCGCTTGCACGGCCTTTGAATTCGCTTTCCAATTGCTTGGCTACGGTTTCACGAGCTGGCAACTGTTGGAAAATGCTAGAAACGTTAACAACAGCAATTTTGTCAGCTGCCTGAACGCCTGCAGAAGCAGCCATTGCTAAACCGAGGCCTGCGGCACATAACCACTTTTTCACTATAAACTCCTTACCATCACCCATTTGTGTCACATGACACTTTTGAAAGTACACAATCTGCCAGACTTATCACATTACACAATGAGATTTCTCTCGCTATGAGCGGGTTTAAGCCTGGCATTTGCGATTCTTGTACCGCTATGCCCACGGGTGAAACCGGTTATTACCAGGTTTTACCGATGTTAAACTGGAACTGCTCCGACCTGTCGCCGTCGTATTTCTTGATCGGATCCGCATAGGAGAAGACCAACGGCCCCAGTGGAGACATCCACTGCAGCGCAAGACCGGCAGACACGCGAATGTTGCTCGCTTTGCTGTAGTCTGGCACCCCGTACATCAGCGTCTGATCGGTGTTTTCCCAGTGGGTATCCCACACGGTACCGGCATCGATAAACAGTGAAGTACGTACCGAGTTGGCGTATTTCTCGCTAAGGAACGGCGTAGGCGTGATCAACTCCATACTTGCCACGGCCATGGCGTTCCCGCCCACCGCATCGTTCGAATTACAGATATCCTGACGATCCGTTGTGCTACCGACTTTAAACTGACACTGATACGAGTTGGAGTTGTAGTACACGGCTTTTGGACCAATGGTGTTGGACTGGAAGCCACGTACGGTACTTGAACCACCCGCATAGAAGTTTTCATAGAACGGCATTTCTTTACCGCCCAACCCATCGGCATAGCCCACACGGCCACGACCCAGCAACACCCAGGTCTTGTCATCGTTAAGCGGCATATACTGCGCGGTGTCCAACGTCATCTTGTAGTATGAGTTGTCGGAACCCGGCACGGTCACCTTGGTGTTGAACGTAGTGCGGTTACCCTGGGTAGGGAAATAGCCACGGTCCAGATTATTATAGGTCCAGCCCAGGTTCAGCGTGAAGTCATCGGCTGTAAAGCTGGCGCGATCCTTAAAGTCAGGATAATCGCCCATCGAGTTCAGATAGCGCCACATGGCAATCTGCGGCTGCATTTCTGACAGGGAGTTATGGACGTAACCCAGGCCAGCGCGCAGCGAGTTGTTCTCGTTGATTGGGAAGCCCAGCGTGCCGTCAACACCATAACTGCTGTTGGTATAGTCAGACAGATCGGCATTATTCGCTTTAAAGTCGTTATAGAAGATACGGCCGCCCAGACTCACACCGTCAACGGTGAAGTACGGGTTGGTCACCGACAGCTCGGTATAGGTCTGGTAGTCGTTCTTGGTACCGCTGATGCCAACAGAGTAGCCCGTGCCCAGCCAGTTATCCTGCTGTACACCCGCCTGGAAGCTGACGCCACTTTCGGTACCGTAACCCACACCAAAGTTCAGCGTCCCGGTGTTACGTTCTTTCACCTTATAGGTGATATCAACCTGATCGGGGGAACCCGGTACACGCTGGGTTTCAACGTCGACCGTCTCGAAGTAACCCAGACGGTTCAGACGCTCTTTACCCTGCTCGACCTGATCGTTACCCAGCCACGCCCCTTCCATCTGGCGCATTTCGCGGCGCAGAACGGAATCTTTACTGGTGTCGTTGCCTTCGAACTTGATGCGACGCACATAGAAACGGTTACCCGCGTCGATGTTGACGTTCAGCTTCACGGTCTTATCCGCATCGTTGATTTCAGGCTGAGTCTGTACGCGAGGATAGGCGTAACCATAACGGCCAAACATCTTCTTGATGTTATCTTCCATTTTGGTCACTTTGGTGCCGTTAAACAGCTCACCTGGCTCAATCTTGGTCAACTGGGCCACCTCTGCCGAATGACCGGCCAGGTTGCCATTGACCACCACGCCGGAAAGCTTGTACTGATCGCCTTCGGTGATGTTAACGGTGATATAGATGCCTTTTTTATCTGGCGTCAGGCTGACCTGCGTCGAATCGATATTGAAACGGGCATAGCCGCGATCCAGATAGAAGCTGCGCAGGCTTTCAAGGTCCCCCGCCAGCTTTTGCTTCTGGTATTTGCGATCGGCCACTACGTTCCACCACGGCACATCATCACGCAACTGGAAGTGCGCGATCAGCTCATCGTTGGTGAAGGCATGGTTGCCGACAATGTTGATTTGTTGAATCTTGGCGGAAACCCCTTCCGTGAACACCAGTTTCAGGTCAACACGGTTGCGCGGCAACGGCGTGACAACGGCTTTCACCGAGGCACTGTATTTACCGACGCTGTAGTAGAAGTCTTCCAACCCTTTTTCAATGCTGGATAAGGTAGTGCGGTCGAGTGCTTCACCAACCCGGACGCCAGAGGCCTCCAGGTTTTGCTTGAGCATGTCATCTTTCACCGATTTGTTACCGGAGAAAGTGATGCTGGCAATGGTAGGGCGTTCCTTAACCTGAACAATCAGCGTATCACCATCGCGCAGGACGCGAACGTCCTCGAAGTTGCCAGTGGCAAACAACGCACGGATGGTATTACCGATATCATCATCAGAGACGGTATCGCCTACGCGAACCGGCATGTTGAGTAACGCCGCACCGACGGCGACTCGTTGCAGGCCTTCGAAATGAATATCCTTCACTACGAACCCGTCTGCACCGTATACGGTGGCGCTGCCAAACAGCAGCGACGCTATGAGCAACTTTTTCATCGCCATCGTTGTTATGCGTTCTTCCTAACCTGTCCCCGCCCCTAAAGACGAGAAAAATCATTGAAAAGTGCAAGACCCATCAGCAGTACCAACAAGATCGAACCAATGCGGTAGCTGTAGTCCTGTACTCGCTCAGAAACTGGCCCCCCCTTCAGCTTTTCTATCGCCAGGAAGAGGAGATGCCCACCATCTAATACCGGTAATGGGAAGAGGTTGATGATCCCTAAGTTGACGCTAATCAACGCCAGGAACATCATATAATACACAAAACCCACCTCTGCTGATGCCCCTGCTCCCTGTGCAATGGAAATCGGGCCACTCAGGTTGTTCAGCTTTACATCACCGGTAATTAATTTACCTATCATGCTGACCGTAAGGTGCATCAGCTGCCAGGTTTTGTCCCCCGCCTGATACAGCGCAGAGAACGGCCCATATTGACGGATGGTCTTGTACTCATCCGGCAGAGGGATAACTTTAGGTATAATCCCGGCAAACCCCACCGCTTTGTCTTTTCCCACCGGCTTTGTATCTGGTATCAGCGTTAAAGACAAGGGGGCGCCGTTTCTTTCTATCTCTAAAACCAGCGGAAGCCCTGGAGCATTGTGGATACGTTTAACCAACGTAACCCAACGACCAAGTGGCTGACCATCGACTTTAACGATCCTGTCCCCCGCTTGTAAACCTGCCTTTTGCGCAGCCGACCCGGTCTGGACTTCCGCCAGCACGGATTCAATCTGCGGGCCACGCGGGATCATGCCTAGAGAACGCACGGGATCTTCTTTGTCCGGCTCAAAGCTCCAGTGGCGCAAATCCAGGGTCTTGCTCACCTTTTGTGAGGTACCAAACGGAGCAATTTCTACCTCGGTTTGCGCATCACCGATTTTGGTCACCAACGCCAGACGAACAGATTCCCAATCAGGCGTTTCGATACCGTCAACGGACTTAAGTTCCATTCCCGGAGAAATTTCGGCATGAGCGGCAATGGATTGCGGAGTAATTTCACCGATGACCGGGCGGTAACTCGGCACGCCGATGATAAAGACGACCCAATAGGCAAGAATGGCAAACAGGAAATTGGCAATGGGGCCCGCGCTGACAATCGCCGCGCGCTGCCAGACGGTTTTATTATTGAACGCCTCATGACGCAGCTCGGGAGCTACCGTTTCGACGCGCTCATCGAGCATTTTGACATAGCCGCCAAGGGGGATCATGGCGACGACATATTCGGTGCCCTGGCGATCGGTGCGGCGCCATAGCGCACGGCCAAAGCCGATAGAGAAGCGCTCCACGCGGACGCCACAGCGGCGGGCCACCCAAAAGTGCCCGAACTCATGCACGGTGATCAATATACCCAGAGCGATAATAAACGCGACCAAGTTCCAGAGTACGCTGACCATAGAATCCCTTTACTCCCCCCGCCGATGACGGATTAAAACACTAACAGCATCAAGCAGGCAAATACCGGTACCGCTGCGGTCAGGCTATCGATACGATCCAGAATGCCGCCGTGCCCCGGGATCAGATGACCACTGTCCTTGATACCGGCTTCACGTTTGAACATGCTTTCCGTCAGATCGCCCAATACCGAAGCCAGGGCCGCAATTACCGAACAGACCAATAGGGTCATAGGCACCACGTTCAGCGGCGCATAGCGGCCAAACAGCCACGAAATCACGGCAGACGTGACCAGCCCACCGACCAGCCCTTCCCAGGTTTTGCCTGGGGAGACCTTCGGTGCCAGCTTGTGTTTGCCAAACAGCTTGCCGAACATGTAGGCGCCGGAATCTGCGCCCCAGACCAGCAGCATAACGTACAGCAACCACCAGGCACCGGTAAAATGATTCTCTTCATAGCCGAACTGACGCAGTGCCAGCATGCCCCAGAAAAACGGCACGATGGTCAACAGGCCAAAGACCAGCCGCAAGGTGCGCGAATTACGCCACAGCGCCGCCGAGCCTGGATAGAACAGCACCAGCAGCAGAGCCACCAGCCACCATCCCAGCGACAACCATAGCGGGCCAGCGATCTGCAATTGGTGAACAGACTGATGGTAGGCAGGCACGCTGAGCATCATCAGCGCCAATAGGAAACCGCACAATATCGCCAGCCAGATACGTTGGGGGCGGGCAGCAAAGCCAGCCAACTGCCCCCATTCCCAGGCGGCTAACATGCACACAGCGAGTGTTACCAGGGCAAAGCCCATCGGCGGCAGTAAGAACAGCGCTGCGATAACAATCGGAATTAAAATCAGAGCCGTTATGATGCGAGACTTCAGCAAAAGTTCCCCCTAGGACGCATTGGCGTCGATAGGTGTTGTTCCTCCGAAGCGACGCTCGCGTTGTGCAAATGCATTCAGCGCACCTTCAAAGACAAGTTCATCAAAATCTGGCCAGAGTACATCAGTAAAGTAAAGCTCGGCGTACGCAATTTGCCACAACAAAAAGTTACTGATGCGATGTTCGCCGCCGGTACGGATCACCAGATCCACCGGAGACAAATCGCTCATGCAGACGCGCTCACCCAGTAACTCCTCGCTGATCTGGTCCACGCACAGCGTACCCTGCTGCACTTGCTCAGCCAGATCCTTCACTCCCTGAATAATATCCCAACGGCCACCGTAATTGGCGGCAACGTTAAGCGTCAGGCCATCGTTATTTTCTGTCAGTTGCTCCGAGCGGCGGATACGCTCTTGCAAACGTGCGCTGAACCGGCTGACATCGCCGATCACTCGCAACCTGACATTATGTTTATGCAGGCTTTTTACTTCGCTGTCCAGTGCGCGGACAAAAAGCTCCATCAGCGCGGAGACTTCCTGCGCCGGACGGTTCCAGTTTTCGCTGCTGAAGGCATAAAGCGTGAGTGCATCTAAATGGTGACTGGCGGCAAAACTGACCGCGCGGCGTACCGATTTCACCCCTGCTTTATGACCGAAGACACGTAACTTGCCCTGGCGTTTAGCCCAACGCCCATTGCCGTCCATAATGATCGCGACATGACGTGGCCCATGAGCAGAAAGATTAGCTTCTTGTTGGTTTGCGGACGACATAACTCGTACTTATTTCCTCGGTAGAAACACCACAGCCTTGCCGGAATATCGGACCTTACGCGCAAAAAAAGCCGTGTGCCTGACACAGCTTTTCAGTCTGCCTGCCTGGTGCCCCAAGGGGCTCCCGGCAAAGATTGGCGTAAGTTTTCCCCGTCTTCTGGCTTGGCACTGCCCTATTGGCCGCGTTTGTCAGGTAAAAAGAGCTGCCAATCCGGCCATTATTCAACGGTATAACCGGTGATTATGGCGCAGACTATAACACCTCCGTGAAGCCTGAACAAACGGCCACACGGCGGCCTGGCGAGTTTACCAGCAAATTCAGACAATGTAGCAGAGCCGAATTTGCCCTCGGTACACCCCGCCCAAGTGATTAAACCCGCAGGTTACGAACCAGACCTCGAGCCACCTCACGCGCCTGACGATCGATCTCCAACACCATCTCAATACTGGTTGGCTCCGCCAGCGCCATACATTCAACAACCTTTTGGTTCATGGCTGAAATATCAGTGAAACGAATTTGTTGCTGCAAAAATGCCGCTACGGCAATTTCATTGGCCGCGTTGAGCGCGGTGGTCGCCGCCTGGCCCGCATCGAAGGCTTCGATCGCCAAATACAGGCAAGGATAGCGCTCACGCTCCGGCTCGGAGAAGGTCAGCGCCCCGATACGGCAGAAATCGAGTGCAGCCACCCCGGAGTGGACCCTCTGCGGGTAAGCCATGGCATGGGCAATAGGCGTGCGCATATCCGGCGTACCCAGTTGGGCCAGCACGCTACCATCGGCATAGCGCACCATGGAGTGGATCACCGACTGCGGATGGAGGATCACTTCCATCTGCTCTGCCGAGGCGTTGAACAGCCAGCGAGCCTCGATATACTCCAGCCCCTTGTTCATCATGGTGGCGGAATCTACCGAGATTTTGCGCCCCATAGACCAGTTGGGATGCGCACAGGCCTGATCCGGCGTCATAGTGGCGAACTGTCCCATCGGCGTAGTACGGAACGGGCCACCGGAACCGGTCAGCACGATGCGCGAAACGCCGTGGGCTTCCAGCGAGCTATACCCCAGTTGGCGTTGGATGCTTTCTGGCAGGCTCTGGAAGATGGCGTTGTGCTCGCTGTCCAGTGGCAGCAACTGTGCCTGGCTCTTTTGCACCGCGTCCATAAACAGGCGGCCACAGGTGACCAGAGACTCTTTGTTCGCCAGCAGCACCTGCTTACCGGCACGAATAGCGGCCAGGGTGGGCAACAGCCCAGCGGCCCCGACGATAGCGGCCGTCACCTGATCGACGTCGTCTAATGCGGCCAGCTCGCAGGCTGCCTTTTCACCGGCCAACACGTCGGTTTTCACACCGTTTTCTGCCAGCACGGCGCGTAACTCATTGGCGGCCTGCTCATCGGCCATTGCCGCATAACTCGGGCGGAACTCTATGCACTGCTGCGCCATGACCGCTACATTACGGCCAGCTACCAGTGCCTTGATCGCGAAAAGGTCGGGATTTTCCCTGACCACGGCCAGGGTGCTGGTGCCCACGGAACCGGTGGAACCCAGAATTGTCAGTTGCTTCATGAGATCGCTCTGAATCTACTGCGTGATGAGATCGGACGTACACCACAGTGTAACTTGCATCACGGCTGGTTTACGCTCTGTGCGTACGATAAAACGAGATCTGCACCACAAAAAATAAAGCGCCGCCAAGGCGACGCTTTATTTCAAGGCGATGGAGATTAGAAATCCATCAGTTCTTTTTCTTTATCGGCCAATGCCGCATCAAGGAGTTTGATGTAGGCATCGGTCATTTTCTGGATATCGTCTTGTGAACGGCGATCTTCATCTTCGCTGATTTCTTTGTCTTTCAGCAGTGCCTTCACTTTATCGTTGGCATCGCGGCGCACGTTACGCACGGCCACACGGCCCTGCTCGGCTTCACCACGTACGACCTTGATCAGATCCTTACGGCGCTCTTCCGTCAACGGAGGAAGCGGAACGCGGATCACGGTGCCAGCCGAGCTTGGGTTCAGGCCCAGATCGGAAGACATAATGGCTTTTTCTACCGCCGACCCCAGAGAACGGTCAAACAGGTTGATCGCCAGCGTACGGGAATCTTCTACCGTGACGTTGGCCAGTTGGCGCAGCGGCGTTGCTGTACCGTAGTATTCCACCATGATGCCGTCCAGGATGCTTGGAGAAGCACGGCCAGTACGGATCTTGCTGATTTGGTTTTTAAATGCTTCGACGCTTTTTTCCATGCGTGAATCAGCATCTTTTCTGATTTCATTAATCACGTTGCGAACCCTTGGAAGCTGGTTACTTGGCAGGCTGTACTGGAAAGTATAGCCCGTGAATTTTACTTATCAGAAGCACACAACGCCTGGCGTTACCCGCTCCTGCGAAATTTGGCCAAACAGCCGTTATTTGGTGATCAGAGTACCTTCGTTCTCACCCATCACCACGCGACGCAGTGCGCCCGGCTTGTTCATGTTGAATACGCGGATCGGCAAGCCATGATCGCGGGCCAGCGTAAACGCCGCCAGATCCATCACTTTTAACTCACGCTCCAACACGTCCTGGTAGGTGATCTGTTCGTACAGCGTTGCGTCCGGGTTTTTCACCGGGTCAGCGGAGTATACACCATCCACTTTAGTCGCTTTCAATACCACATCGGCTTCAATTTCGATGCCGCGCAGGCAGGCCGCAGAATCCGTGGTAAAGAACGGGTTACCCGTACCGGCGGAGAAAATCACCACGCGGTTGTTACGCAGCAGGCTGATCGCCTCTGCCCAGCTGTAGTTGTCACATACGCCATTCAACGGAATGGCAGACATCAGGCGGGCGTTCACATAGGCACGGTGCAGTGCATCACGCATAGCCAGGCCGTTCATCACGGTAGCCAGCATTCCCATGTGGTCGCCCACTACGCGGTTCATGCCGGCTTGTGCCAGACCTGCACCACGGAAAAGATTGCCACCGCCAATAACTACACCGACCTGGATGCCCAGCTCGACCAGCTCTTTTACTTCCTGAGCCATGCGATCCAAAACGCTAGCGTCGATCCCAAAGCCTTCTGCACCTTGCAGGGCTTCACCACTCAGTTTGAGCAGGATACGCTGATAAACGGGTTTTGCATTGGTTGCCATGGTGTTCTGTCCTAAGAAGCAGTAGTAATAGTATTGGGGTTTTCAACCGATTAGCCTGGGCACGCGGGGCCCATCATCGGCGTTTCTCTGGCTGGATAAAATGGAGCCGCCTCGCGGCGGCTCCATTAACAGCATTAAGACTGTTTGCTCATTGCTGCAACTTCAGCAGCAAAGTCAGCTTCAACTTTCTCGATGCCTTCACCCACTTCAAAGCGGATGAAATTGGTTACGTCAGTGTTGTGCTCTTTCAGCACCTGAGCAACGCTCTTGCTTGGTTCGATCACGAAAGGCTGACCGGTCAGAGAGACTTCGCCGGTGAATTTCTTCATGCGGCCTTCAACCATCTTCTCTGCGATTTCTTTCGGCTTGCCAGACTGCATGGCGATGTCCAACTGAACTTGGTACTCTTTCTCTACCACTTCAGCAGACACATCTTCAGGCTTGACGAATTCAGGCTTGCTAGCGGCAACGTGCATTGCCAGCTGCTTAACCAGCTCTTCATCCGCGCCTTTGGTAGCGGCAACCAGAACACCGATGCGAGCACCGTGCAGGTAGCTACCCAACACGTCGCCTTCCAGGGCAGCAATGCGGCGAATGTTGATGTTCTCACCGATTTTTGCCACCAGCGCAACGCGCTCTTCTTCGAACTGCGCTTTCAGCACGTCAACGTCAGTGATTTTGCCAGCAAAAGCCGCATCCAACACTTTGTCAGCGAAAGCCTGGAAACCGCCGTCTTTAGCAACGAAGTCGGTCTGGCAGTTAACTTCCACGATCATGCCGAAGTTGCCTTCGATCTTGGTTTTGATCACGCCGTCAGCAGCTACGTTGCCTGCTTTTTTCGCCGCTTTGATCGCGCCAGATTTACGCATGTTTTCGATTGCCAGCTCGATGTCGCCGTTAGATTCGATCAGCGCTTTTTTGCAATCCATCATACCTGCGCTGGTACGCTCACGCAGTTCTTTTACCAGGGCAGCGGTAATATCAGCCATTTCTTTTTCCTCGGTTATCTCGCTCGGAGATAGTTCTCATTCAGATAAGCAAAGGGGGCCCTTAAAGGCCCCCCTAACCAACATATTCAATACCTGGTTAATAAGGGCTTGACCTTATTATTCAGCTTCTACGAAGCTTTCTTCCGCCTGAACGGCCAGATCTTGAGAACGACCTTCACGGATGGCGGCAGAAACGGCGGTCAGGTACAATTTGATTGCACGGATTGCGTCGTCGTTACCAGGGATGATGAAGTCAACGCCGTCTGGATCGGAGTTGGTATCAACGATAGAGAATACCGGGATACCCAGGTTGTTGGCTTCTTTGATCGCGATGTGTTCGTGATCGGCATCGATAACAAACAGAGCGTCTGGCAGACCACCCATGTCCTTGATACCACCCAGGGAGTTTTCCAGCTTGGCCAGTTCACGAGTGCGCATCAGCGCTTCTTTCTTGGTCAGCTTGTCGAAGGTGCCGTCTTGGGACTGGATTTCCAGATCTTTCAAACGTTTGATTGACTGACGAACGGTTTTCCAGTTAGTCAGCATGCCGCCCAACCAGCGATGGTTCACGAAGAACTGATCGCAGCCGTTAGCATATTCTTTTACCGCTTCGCTTGCTGCGCGCTTGGTACCAACGAACAGGATCTTACCTTTACGGGAAGAGATCTTGGTCAGTTCAGCCAAAGCCAGGTTGGCCATTGGTACGGTTTTTTCCAGGTTGATGATGTGAACCTTGTTACGTGCACCGAAGATGAAAGGCTTCATTTTCGGGTTCCAGTAACGGGTCTGGTGACCAAAGTGTACACCAGCCTGGAGCATGTCGCGCATGGAAACAGTTGCCATGATTAAAACCTCTATTAGAGTTGATTGGGGTTATGCCTCCACGTATCCCATAACGCCGACCCGGACAATGACGTGAGCCATCTCAAGGCACCCCGGCGGATGTGTCGATACGTGTGTGTTATTTACACAATGTGAGTGCAGTTAAAACTACTTCGGTCATTTCCTCATTGGCACTCAAGGCCGAATGCGGATCTGCCGGCGCGCTTTATACCATAAACCCGCCCCAGACACCAACTTTTGTTGCAGTTGGCCTGGCCCTTCACAAATGAAATTTGGCAGCCTCAAGCCGGGCTGATACCATAACTCAATGCCTTATCTTTCTACCTTGTCGACCATAACGACACCTGCGGACTAACTTTCATGGCAATTTCAATTAAAACACCTGATGACATTCAAAAGATGCGCGTTGCGGGCCGCCTGGCCGCAGAAGTGCTGGAAATCATCGAGCCCCACGTTAAACCCGGCGTCACCACCGGCGAGCTGGACAGGATCTGCCACGAGCATATCACCAATGAACAGCAGGCGATCTCGGCCTGCCTGGGCTACCACGGCTTCCCAAAATCGGTCTGTATCTCGGTGAACGAAGTGGTGTGCCACGGCATCCCAAGTGACGACAAGGTGCTGAAAGACGGGGATATCGTCAATATCGACGTGACCGTAATCAAAGACGGCTTCCACGGCGACACCTCCAAGATGTTCATCGTCGGTAAACCCACCATTCTGGGCGAGCGCCTGTGCCGCATCACCCAGGAAAGCCTGTATCTGGCCTTGAAGATGGTCAAACCGGGTATCCGCCTGCGCACTCTGGGTAAAGCCATCCAGCAGTTTGTTGAAGCAGAGAAGTTCTCCGTCGTGCGCGAATATTGCGGCCACGGCATCGGCGAAGGTTTCCACGAAGAGCCGCAGGTACTGCATTACGATGCCGATGACGGCGGCGTGGTGCTGCAGGCCGGTATGGCCTTCACCATTGAGCCTATGGTCAACGCCGGTGATTACCGCATCCGCACCATGAAAGACGGCTGGACGGTGAAAACCAAAGATCGCAGCTTGTCGGCACAGTATGAGCATACTATTGTGGTGACTGATAACGGCTGCGAGATAATGACGTTGCGCAAGGATGACACCATCCCCAACATCATTACGCACGAGATGTAAGAACCGCAGGGTTCTTGTGACAAGCCGGCCTATGCCGGCTTTTTTTATGGGCGGCGAAACATGTCTGAAAATTATCGTGAGCTAGAAACCCCGGCCGTACCCAAGAAGCCGGACGCTCCCAGCACCTATGCCGATGACGAGATCAATTGCCTGGCCCTCAAACAGCGGCTTGAGCAGTTTCAGCAGTGGCTGGCAGCGGCCTTCAATGCTGGTGCCAGTGCCGAAAGCCTGGTGGCGGCGCGCAGCAAGTTTATCGATCGGCTATTGCGGCGACTGTGGCTGTTTTACGGCTTTGACACTATCCCTGAAACGGCGCTGCTGGCCGTCGGCGGCTATGGCCGTGGTGAACTGCACCCGCTGTCTGATATCGACGTGCTGGTACTCAGCCAGACTCGCCTGAACGATGAACAGGCCGCTCGCGTCGGTGAATTCATTACCCTGCTGTGGGATCTCAAACTGGAAGTCGGCCACAGCGTGCGCACGCTCGAAGAGTGCCTGCTGGAAGGCTTGGCGGACCTGACCGTTGCCACCAACCTGATCGAATCCCGCATGATCTGCGGCGACGTCGCCCTGTTCCTGCAATTGCAGAAGCACATTTTCAGCGACGGCTTCTGGCCTTCGCCCAAATTCTTTGACGCCAAACTGATCGAGCAGCAACAACGCCACCAGCGCTATCACGGTACCAGCTACAACCTGGAGCCGGATATCAAGAGCAGCCCCGGTGGCCTGCGTGATATTCATACGCTGATGTGGGTGGCTCGCCGCCATTTCGGCGCCACCTCGCTCGATGAGATGGTCGGTTTTGGCTTCCTGACCCAGGCCGAGCGCAACGAATTGAACGAATGCCAAAGCTTCCTGTGGCGTATTCGTTTTGCCCTGCACCTGGCGCTGCCGCGTTATGACAACCGCCTGCTGTTCGATCGCCAGCTCAGCGTGGCCCAGCTGTTGCGCTACGAGGGGGAAGGCAATGAACCGGTAGAGCGCATGATGAAGGATTTCTATCGCATGACGCGCCGCGTCGGCGAGCTGAACCACATGCTGCTACAGCTGTTCGATGAAGCGATCCTGGCATTGGACGCCACGGAGAAGCCGCGCCCGCTGAACGATGATTTTCAGCTGCGTGGCGATCTGATCGATTTGCGCGACGAAACGCTGTTTATCCGCCAACCCGAAGCCATCATGCGCATGTTCTATCTGATGGTACGCAACCGCGAAATCAAAGGCATCTACTCCACCACCGTGCGCCAGTTGCGCCATGCACGCCGCCACCTGAAACAGCCACTGTGCAACATTCCCGAGGCCAGAGAGCTGTTTATGGCCATTCTGCGACATCCAGGCGCGGTCTCACGGGCGTTGGTGCCAATGCATCGCCACAGCGTGCTGTGGGCCTATATGCCGCAATGGGGCAGCATCGTTGGCCAGATGCAGTTCGACCTGTTCCATGCCTATACCGTCGATGAACATACCGTGCGTGTGCTGCAAAAGCTGGAAAGCTTCTCCGATGAGGAAACTCGCCCACGCCATCCGCTGTGCGTGGAGCTTTATCCTCGCCTGCCTCACCCGGAATTGCTGTTGCTGGCAGCGCTGTTCCACGATATCGCCAAAGGGCGCGGGGGCGATCACTCCATTTTAGGCGCGCAAGACGCCCTGGAGTTTGCTGCATTGCATGGCTTGAACTCACGCGAAGCACAGCTGGTTGCCTGGCTGGTTCGCTGCCACCTGCTGATGTCGGTGACCGCGCAACGGCGTGACATTCAGGACCCGACCGTGATCCAGCAGTTCAGCAGCGAAGTACAAAGCGAAACCCGGCTACGCTACCTGGTGTGCCTGACGGTGGCCGATATCTGTGCCACCAACGAGACCTTGTGGAACAGTTGGAAACAGAGTCTGTTGCGTGAGCTGTATTTCGCTACCGAGAAGCAACTGCGCCGTGGTATGCAGAACAGCCCGGATCTGCGCGAGCGGGTGCGCCACCATCGTTTACAGGCGCTGGCATTGTTGCGGATGGACAATATCGATGAAGAGGCGCTGCACCATATCTGGAGCCGCTGCCGCGCCGACTATTTCCTGCGCCACTCACCGAATCAGCTCGCCTGGCACGCCCGCCACCTGCTGGCCCATGACTCAACCAAGCCACTGGTGCTGGTCAGCCACCAAGCCACGCGTGGCGGCACCGAGATCTTTATCTGGAGCCCGGATCGCCCTTACCTGTTTGCCGCCGTTGCCGGTGAGCTGGATCGGCGCAATCTCAGCGTCCATGACGCCCAGATCTTCACCAACCGCGACGGTATGGCCATGGACACCTTTATCGTGCTGGAGCCGGATGGCAGCCCGCTGGCCCAGGATCGTCATGCCGCGATCCGCCATGCGCTGGAACAAGCTATCACTCAGCGAGATTATCAGCCGCCGCGCGCTCGGCGTCCGTCGTCCAAGCTACGCCATTTCAGCGTGCCGACCGAGGTCAGCTTCCTGCCAACCCACACCGATCGCCGCAGCTATCTGGAACTGATCGCACTCGATCAGCCCGGCCTGCTGGCACGCGTGGGTGAGGTTTTTGCCGATCTGGGCCTGTCGCTGCACGGCGCACGTATCTCCACCATCGGCGAACGGGTCGAGGATTTGTTTATTTTGGCCGATGCCGATCGGCGGGCGCTGGATCCGCAAACACGCAGAAAATTAGAACAACGGTTGACAGAGGCACTCAATCCAACCGATAAAATGTGATAAAAGTAACCTTTCGTAAATAAAATCAGGACAGAGAACAGCATGCAGCAATTACAGAACGTTATTGAAAGCGCCTTCGAACGCCGTGCGGATATTACCCCGGCCAACGTAGACACCGTAACGCGTGAAGCGGTAAACCAGGTGATCGCCCTGCTGGACAGCGGCGCCCTGCGCGTTGCCGAGAAGATCGAGGGGCAATGGGTTACCCATCAGTGGCTGAAAAAAGCCGTCCTGCTGTCTTTCCGTATCAACGACAACAAGGTAATGGACGGTGCAGAAACCCGCTATTACGACAAAGTGCCGATGAAATTCGCTGACTACGATGAAGCTCGCTTCCAGAAGGAAGGCTTCCGCGTAGTGCCACCGGCTACCGTGCGTCAGGGGGCATTTATCGCTCGTAACACCGTGCTGATGCCTTCTTACGTCAACATCGGTGCCTACGTCGACGAAGGCACCATGGTAGATACCTGGGCCACCGTAGGCTCTTGTGCGCAGATCGGCAAAAACGTTCACCTGTCCGGCGGCGTCGGCATCGGTGGCGTGCTGGAGCCGTTGCAGGCCAACCCAACCATCATCGAAGACAACTGCTTTATCGGTGCGCGTTCAGAAGTGGTTGAAGGCGTGATCGTGGAAGAAGGTTCCGTGATCTCAATGGGCGTTTATCTGGGCCAAAGCACCCGTATCTACGATCGTGAAACCGGTAAAGTGCACTATGGCCGCGTACCTGCTGGCTCCGTGGTCGTATCCGGCAACCTGCCTTCCAAAGATGGTTCCTACAGCCTGTATTGCGCTGTGATCGTCAAGAAAGTGGACGCCAAGACCCGTGGCAAAGTCGGGATCAATGAGTTATTGCGCACTATCGACTAAGCTTGAACGGCGGGTGCAGCACCCGCCATTTTTTTGCCTTCAATACGCGGGCCGTCACAGTCTGTGACGGGCGTTTTCGCCATACTCTCTGGCAGTGGAATATTCCTGATGTGTTTCGATTTGCAGCTCACTACACTGCATATTGGCTAATCAGGCAAATATAGTTGATTAAAAGGTGGCGCTATTATGTATGACAACCTGAAAAGTTTAGGTATCAATCAACCGGAAGATATCGATCGCTATAGCCTGCGTCAGGAGGCCAATAACGACATCCTCAAGATTTACTTCCGCAAAGATAAGGGCGAGTTCTTTGCCAAGAGCGTGAAGTTCAAGTATCCACGCCAGCGCAAAACCGTGGTGGCAGACAATGCCGGCCAGGGTTACAAAGAGATCCATGAGATCAACCCCAACCTGCGCTACGTGATCGATGAACTGGATCAACTCTGCCAGCGCGATCAGGTGGAAGTGGATCTGAAACGCAAGATCCTTGATGACCTGCAGCACCTGCAAAACGTGGTCACCAACAAGATTGCCGAGATCGAATCCGATCTGGAAAAGCTGACGCGCGGTAAATAACTGCCACCCTCGGTCTAGTATTTGTCAGTTTAGGACGATTGGTCGCCCCTCACCCCTGCCCTCTCCCGCTGTAGAGTCCAGGGATCTCATAAACACAGAGATTGGGAGAGGGAGCGAGCCCGGAGTCGCAGGCAGGTACAGGAGGTAAGTTGTGGCACGTTCAGTCCCCTCGCCCTGTGGGAGAGGGTTAGGGGTGAATAGGGTAAATCGGTAATCGATAGAGTTATTACTGCTCCGGCAGGCAAAACCTAATTCTTTAACGCTTGCTGGCTGCGGCCTTGAGTGCGTAAGGGATTAGGTTTTTTTTTGCTTAAGCTTCACCACAGGAGATAGCAGGAATAAAATCATGCCTGGCCGCTCGCCACCAAGCATCGAGAGGCTATTTCAACAAGGCGCCCCACTGCTCTACCCACGGGCAGGAAACCACTTCCGGTTCAGGTTGCTCGATCGCATCGATCTCCAGCACTTCACCTACGCGCGTCGCTCCCTGTTCCTGCAGCAAAGCATCAAAGGTACGCCCGGCACCGCAGAAATTGTCATAGCTACTATCGCCCAGAGCAATCAAGCCATAACGCAGCTCCGGCTGATAACCCACCTGGTCGCGAATAGCCTGGAACAGGGGGGCAATACTGTCAGGCAAGTCCCCTTGCCCGGTGGTGGAAGTCACGACCAGCGCATAATGCTGGCGGTAAAACTGCCACTCTGCCAGCGTCCCTTCCTCAAACACTTTGACCTCATGGCCCTGTTGTTGCAGGATATTTTCTGCCTCTTCCGCCACTAACAAAGAGTTACCGTAGACCGTTCCAACGAAAATGCCGACCTGAGCCATCGTTGCTGCTCCCTTATGACCGTTAAAAAATGATTAGCTATCCTGACCGTTAGCCTGCGGAAACTCAAGTTCTGGCAGCACGTTATGCCAGCCAAATTGTGACATGACACCTTGCCAATCCGCTTCCCAGGGCGCGGAAATATGCAGTGGTTGGCCGCTGACCGGATGAGTAAGTTGAAGATGGCTGGCGTGCAGCATCAGGCGTGAACAACCAAAATGTTCGGCCATCCCGCGGTTTTGCCGCAGATCGCCGTGAGCGGTATCACCAATAATCGGATGGCGCAGGTGCACCATATGACGACGCAACTGATGCTTACGCCCGGTCTCTGGTTTCAGCTCAACCAGGCTATAGCGCGAGGTGTCATAGCGGCCAATCGCCACCGGCAACTCCACCGTTGCCAAGGGCTGATAATGACTTACCGCCGGTTTTGGAGCTTTATCCGGGTTGGCATGTTTATCCGCCAACTTATCCAACTCTTCCGTCAGCGCATAATCAACGGTGCCGCCCTCTAAAACATAGCCCCGCACCACCGCGTGATAGGTTTTCTGTACCTGATGCAATTCAAACTGTTGCGATAATAACCGAGCCACATCGCTGGACAACGCCATCAGCAATACGCCGGAAGTAGGACGATCCAGACGGTGTACGGTAAATACGTGCTGGCCAATCTGATCGCGCACGGTTTGCATGACAAACCTCGTCTCGTGACGATCCAGCCAGCTACGATGCACCAGCCAACCTGAGGGTTTGTTAACGGCGATCAGATGTTCGTCCTGGTACAACACCTTCATAGAGTGATTTTTTCCATAGATTAATCATGCATTTTATCTCCTTGCCCCTGCAAGCGGCAGCCTGCTGGCCGGTTTGCAGGGGTAAGGAAAGAGGTAATTGATTGATTCTATCGTCAAACATAAATAATAACGAAACGAAAATCCCGTTTGGCGCTCTCGTTTTTGCCCCACGGGTCAGTAGTGCCTACACTGTACAAAAAGTAGCAAGGAGAGATAACGGTGAATTGGAATATAACGCTTTTGATAACCCCCCTTTTACTGTCCATGTGCGGCATTCTGTTTTCACCACAGTTGGCAATGGCCTGTACTCGTGCGGTCTACCACGGCGAAGATAATCTGGTGATCACCGGCCGCACTATGGACTGGAGAGAACAGCTGCACTCTGACCTGTGGATTTTCCCACAAGGAATGGAGCGCAGTGGTAATGCAGGCAGCAACTCGATCAAATGGACATCTAAATACGGCAGCGTCGTGACTTCCGCCTATGGTGTTGCAACCACCGATGGTATGAATGAAAAAGGTCTGGTGGCCAATATGCTGTGGTTGGTGGAATCTCAATACCCGGCATTCGATGGCCAGCAGCCAACCTTATCATTGGCAGCATGGGCACAGTATGCGTTGGATAACTTTGCCACGGTGCAAGAAGCGGTTAACTCACTGGAAAAGGCCCCTTTTATCGTTGTGACCGGCGGTGTGCCTGGCCAGGAACGTTTGGCCTCCCTTCATTTGTCGTTGTCCGATGCCAGTGGGGACAGTGCCATTTTCGAATACATTAACGGCAAATTAGTGATTCACCATAGCCACGACTATCAGGTCCTGACCAATTCCCCTACCTTCGATCAGCAGTTGGCCATCACCAAATACTGGCAAGGGATTGGGGGTAACGTCATGCTGCCTGGCACAAACCGTGCTGCCGACCGTTTTGTACGCGCACAGTTTTATATCAACGCTATCCCGAAATATCATCAGGCCAGGCTGGCAGCCTCTAGCGTGCTGAGCGTTATGCGCAATGTTTCTGTGCCCTTTGGCATCACGACGCCTGAAGAACCTAATATTTCTTCCACTCGTTGGCGCACCCTGGCCGATCAAAAGAACAAGCTGTACTACTTTGAATCGGCACTGGGCAGCAGTACTTTTTGGGTAGACCTGAAACGGGTCAACTTTGCTGCCGGCGCTCCGGTTAAAAAGCTGACGCTGGGTAAAGATGAGATGGCAGATTTTACCGGTGAAGTTTCCGCTGAGTTTAAAACCAGCCCTCCCTTTGAGTTCCTTGCTGCCGACGTCATCGATAACGGCTGAGCCCGCTCGATGTTGACTGGTGGCTCCCACTGCCACCAGCACTCCCTTTATATTCATCAGTCAAGAATACTTATTCAGTCACACTCTTGCACATTTTGACTAAAATTTAATCACTCATGCATTTGCTAAGTTCATTCCTCCTGTTACGCTGATGTTCACTCTTCAAACTCCGGACTATTGTTGCTTATCGATAAAATAGAGTAGATCTGAACGCTCCGGGTAAACACCGATATGGCATTAAAATAACCGGCAGAAAAAAGAGAACACCATAATAGGGAGAGAAAAACATGAGCGTTGAACGAGAATATTTGTTGCCAGCGATCTGGGTGCGTGAACACCTGGTCCAGGTCCCGCTGAATTGGTTCAATAACAAGGATACCCGCACCATTGAGATCTTTGCCCGTGAGTTGGTTGACCCGTTACGCCGTGATGAACAACTCCCTTGTCTGCTGTTTTTACAAGGTGGTCCCGGAGGGAAAAGCCCACGCCCTACGGCACGCAGCAGTTGGATCGCCGAAGCCCTCAAAAGCTATCGGGTGATCCTGCTCGATCAGCGTGGCACCGGGCGCAGCAGCCGCATTGAAGGTAAGAGTCTGGCCGGGCTAACCGCCCACCAGGCGGCAGATTACCTGGCCTGCTTCCGCGCCGACTCGATAGTGAGCGATGCCGAATATCTGCGTAAAAACTGCTTTGGCGATCGCCCGTGGAGCACGCTGGGGCAAAGCTATGGCGGCTTTATCACGCTGACCTATCTTTCTCAGGCGCCGGAAGGTCTCCACTGCTGCTTTATGACCGGCGGCCTGGCAAGCCTGCAGCCCGATGCCGATGAAGTCTACGCTCATACCTATCCGCAGGTGATCGCCAAAAATCGCATCTTCTATCAGCGTTACCCACATCTGGAGCCGCTTATCGGTCAGATTGCCGACAAGCTGGAGCAGGAAGAGGTGTTGTTGCCCGATGGCGACCGGCTGACCATACGCCGCCTGCAAAGCCTGGGGATCGATCTTGGCATGAGTGAAGGTTACGAGCGGCTACTTTGGCTGTTTGACGAAGCCTTCAACCCGGACGGTGAATTCAGCGACACCTTTTTGTCACAGGTAATGGCGTTGACCAGCTACGCGGAGAATCCGCTGTTTGCCGCGCTGCATGAAAGTATCTACGCACAGGATAAGGCCACCAACTGGGCCGCCCAGCGGCAACGGGGCAACTTCGATGCTTTCGCCGAAGATCGGCGCCCGCTTTACCTGACCGGGGAAATGATCTATCCCTGGATGTTCACCGAGATCGCCGCTCTGCGCCCCTTCAATGAACCAGTTAAGTTGCTGGCCGATCGCCGCGTGTGGTCACCGCTGTATAACAGCGATCGCCTGCTCGACAATCGGGTACCGGTATTCGCCGCCATTTATTTCAGCGATATGTATGTCGATTTGCAGCTCTCGCTGGCGACGGCGCAACAGGTGGGTAATTTGACGCCGTGGATCACCAACGAGTATGAGCATAACGGCTTACGCGTTGGTAATGTTTTTGGTCATTTGCAGACGATGGCGCAGAAAGCGGGCATTTACGCCCCCTCATCCCAACCCTCTTTCGCAAGGATAGCGAGCTGATGGCCCTGCTCTTTTGGCAGTAAAGAGAAAATCTCAAGCAAACTCTAAAGCTGTTTTGGAAGTAGAAGCAAACTCAATAACCTTCTTTATCCAAGGTAAGTCACTACCATTTCAAACACGCTCGTTCTGTCCCTCTCCCTGTGGGAGAGGGTTAGGGTGAGAGGAGAGGCATCTTAGTTCACCAGCTCAATGGTGATCAGGCGGCTATCGGCCCGGCCATGATCGTCCACCGCCCGGATGCGATACTGGCCATTGTTGACCGGCCGCCAATCGATGGCGGTTTTACTGCCGCTGCTGCCAAGATAAATATCATCGACAAACCAATACACCATTTTACTGTCCGCATCCGTCACCGCATTGAAGGAGATTTTGTCACGCCCCTGCTGCGATTGCCGCAAGGTATAGGTGGTATTTTTCAGCGGCGAGGTAATGCGCGGCGGGCTGCCCCCCATCGCCACCGCATTATCCTTGCAATGGTTTACCGGCGGAGCTCGCTTGGGTAATCCAGCCTGCGCAAACACGTTAGCCAGATCGGAAGGCCAGAACTCAAACACTTCGGTGCGGGTTTGTGTTTCATCATACGGCGGGCAGGCCACCTCACCGCTGTGGATATCCAACACCACCGGGCGATAGACGGTATCGACCTTGATCGGCGACTTGCCGGGGATAAACCAGGTTTTGCCTTTTTGCTGGCACCACTGCGTCGGCAGGTTGCCGCTAGCCAAGCAAATATCCACCCGCTTCAACTGTTTCGGGAAGGAGTGTTTCGGCTCCTGCAAGGCCGGATAGCTGGCGTTAATGCTGTCGATAATATTGAAAAATAACGGGGCTGCCGCATCGGCCCCCACAAACACGTTGTTGCCTCTGCTGTCGAAATTCCCTTCCCATACCACCAGCACGTAAGGCCCGAAGATCCCGACGCTCCAGGCATCGCGGAAGCCCCAGGAGGTCCCTGTTTTCCAATAGACCGGCAGGGATGACGAGCGTTGTGCCAAAGTATCACCAGGCCGGCGGTGCTGGCGCAGCATATCCAGCGTAGTAAAGCTGGCTTCTTCGCTGAGCAAACGGATTGGTGGCGGATAGGCATCACTCTTTTGCATCCGTAATGGGCGCAATGCGCCCCGGTTAGCCAACAGCGCATACAGCTTCGCCAGTTCCTGAGCAGTGATTTCACCGCCCCCCAACACCAGCGACAATCCATAATGGTTTTCACTGGCCAGGTTGGCGATGCCGGACAGGCTTAAAAACTGGTAAAACGTCGGTTGCCGTAGTTGTGAAGCTACGTACACCGCTGGAATATTACGGCTGAAATTCAACGCATCCGTCGCCGTTACCGGCCCCAGGAAACGTCGGTCAAAGTTTTCTGGCGCATAGGCGCCAAAGGATGAAGGCACGTCCTTCAGGATGGTCATCGGATGCAGTACGCCCTGCTCCATCCCCAAAGCATAAATAAAGGGCTTGAGGGTCGAACCAGGGGAGCGCTTGGCATTGGTCCCGTTCACCTGCCCCTGGATCTCGCGGTTGTAATAATCGGCAGAGCCTACCAGCGCCCTTATCCCCATATCACGGCTATCCACCAACAGCACCGAGGCATTATGGATCCCCCGGCTCTGGTTACGGACGATAAACGCGTTCACCTGCCTTTCGATCAGCCGCTGGAGCCCGGCATCCAACGTGGTATCCACACGGGTATCCAACTGCACTAACTGCTGGGTCTGTTGACGCAACTGTTCGATAAAGTGTGGAGCAATGTACGGCATCCGTTCTGGTTGGCGCAGTGCCAAAGGGAGTTGAAACAAGGCACGCTGACTACTGTCGGTGCTATACACGCCCTGCCAGCGTTGAAACAGGCGGTTACGGGCCTGCGTCAGGGCTTGCCCCAACACGCCGGTTTTAGGATCGATACGATAGCTGGGTGACTGCGGTAACACCGAGAGCGTCAGCGCCTCCGGCAAGGTCAGATCCTGCGGTGCCTTGGCAAAATAGATCAGGCTGGCCGCACCGATGCTTTCAATATTGCGGCCATAGGGGGCGTAATTGAGATAGGCTTCCAGAATATCGTGCTTGGAGTAGCTGAGTTCCAACTGCACGGCCCGCAGAACCTGCATCAGTTTACCGCCGGGTGTACGGGTATTCAGATGCCAATGCATGCGCGCCAGCTGCATGGTGATGGTCGAACCGCCCTGCATTTTGCCGCCGGCTACGTAGCTGCGCCAAAAGCCACGCAGCAGACTGACGGGGTTAAATCCGGGGTTGTAATAGAACCAGCGATCTTCATGCAGCAAAATACCCTGCACCGCCAACGGCGAGATCTTTTCCAACGGCGTCCACAGGCGATAACGGTCGTCATTGGCCAACGTGAGGCGCATCAGCGTCCCGTGGCGATCGTAGTAAACCGTAGAGAAGGGCACGCCCTGCGAAAGAGGAGGATGCGGCCACAGCCGGGCACCTACCAGGCCCAGCGCCAGCAGAAATACCGCCATCAGGATATTTTGCAGCCAGCGTTTTGCCACAGCAGATACAGGAAGGATTTTCATGGAGTCTCGATACCCACGAACCCCGCAGCTCAACGCTGCGGGGCATCGCGATGGCTTATTGACTTTCCGCCGGTACAACCACCAGTTTACCGCTGCTGGCCGACATGGCCTGCACTTCACGATCGTACATGGCTTCGCCATAAGCCGGAGGGATCGCAAAGCTACCGGTGTTGGTCGCTTTAATCTGGTAGACAAACTCCTGCACATCGGTGCTGGCGCTACCATAGATAATCACCCGGTCTTCGCGGATATCACTGTAATCAGGTGCCCAAGTGGAGCCCGAGGCAGCCAGTGGTGACTGCCACCCTGCATCCGTATTCTCGCTGGCTTCACCGTCTTCGCCGGTCGATTCTGGCTCTGGTGCCGTTTGCTGCACCACTTCAAATCCGCCAGGCAGCAGATCGACAATCGCCAGGTTGCTCTGCCCTTCTTTCGAATTGGCGCGGATTTTCAGATGAACGTTGATCTTCTGTCCTAACGTTACCTGAGTGACCGGTTTGCCCTGTTCATCGGTGTAATCACGGGTAATTTCCAAACCGCGAGCAATGGCTTTCTGTGGAGCAGCCAGATCGTAACCGGCCTGAGTGACCACATACCAGGCCGGAGCGTCGGCGCTGTTGGTAAAACGGATAGCCTTGGCCTCGGCCGTAAACTGGCCTTTGGCAAACAGCCCTATCATCTCTGAAATCACCTGCGGATCGACGTTACCTTGCTTGCCGCTCTGCGCAATCGTCAGCGAATCGCTAGTATTGGCCTGCGCCGCCACCTGAGCCGAGTAGCTTTCCAGCGCCAGGATACTCATCGCCGAAGAATAGGTGGTGTAGCGCTCTTCTTTCAACGCCTTGACCATGTTCTCCAGCACCTGCGGAGGGATGGAAGACACCTTCTCCGGGAAGTGGCGAGCGATCAGGTACAGACGCGTTGCGTCCTGCACCAGCGGATCGAAGTAATTCTGCGTCCACCAGCCTTTGTCATAGGCTTTGCTCAGTTGCTTCCAGCTAGGTTGCAGCAAGGCATTCGCCTCATCGTCCATTTTCAGCAGACGGTAAGACGATGCCAGATACAGGGCACTCAGATCGGTTTTCCAGCTGTCTGGATACAGTTTCTGCAACGTATCCTGCACCGAGGCCAGCGAGTTGGTGGTAATTTCGCCCTGCAAGGTCAGCAGGTAGACTGCCCAGGTACGCAGACGCAGATGGTACATATCATCATAACGGTTGGCTGCCAGTTCACGCAGCGCACCGTTGGCATCTTCCAGCATTCCCACCGGCAAAGCATAACCCGCCGCTTTGGCTTCCAGCAGGTATTGCACCACGTATGGCGTGACGAAAGGATCGGTTTCCGGCGATGAACGCCAGGCACCAATGGCCCCGCTGTCGTTCTGGCGGGAACGCAGTACGCCGAGCAGGTTTTTCAGCTGTTTGCTGACTTCGGCCTGGCTCAGGCTGCTTTTCATTTCCGGATGCTGGCTTTGCATGATCAGCGGAATGGAACGGCTGACGATCTGCTCAGAACAGTAGTACGGATAATCCGCCAGATACTGCGCCAGGCCGTTGGTCAGCACCAACGGGGAGTGAGATACCGCCGCGCTACGCTGCGCATAGGCATCAAACATCTGCCGCAGATTATCAATATTCTGGCTGCTACCGCTCATCCGGCCCATCACCGTCTGGGTGCGGAAAGGCATTGCCGGGCGTACCGAGGTGCTAACGGTACGGCGGCTGGTTTTATCACCGTAACGCGCATCAAACACCAACGGAGCATCACCCAGTGCCGCCTTGGCACGCAGGCGGAAGGTGATCACACCTTCACGCTTCTCCGCCAATGACAGGCTTTGCTCGGCCTTACTCACCACTTCCAACTGCGGTGGCGGCGTCAATTGCACGGCGATCGCCACAGGCTTTCCGTTCAACCCTTCGAGGTTATTGCTAACCCCTACGCTGACATCAAACTCATCCCCCGGTGCCACCATATAAGGCACATTCGGCGTCATGATGAAGTTGTCACGTACCGTCGCGGAGGTTTGGGCCTTGCCGATTTTGCTTGGCGTAACCGAAATGGCCATCACGCGGATCTTGCCGTTGAAGTAATCCGGCACCGGATAGGTAAACTGCTTCTCGCCGTTCACTTCGGTAATGCCAGACCAGTAGGCCACCGGCTTGTCGCGCTTGCGCTTGAAAGGATTCAGGTTGAGATCCAGCCCTTCACCCGCATCACCGCCCGGTGCCGCAGAAAGCGCCATCAGCTTGCTGAATTCCGGCAGGATCAGATCGAGGATCTGCGAGCTTTCCACACTCAGCTCACGCTTACGGAAGAAGTACTCCAGCGGATCTTTCAGGCGGTAACGCGCTACCTGCAAGATCCCTTCATCTACGGCAAACAGTGCCACCTGCTGTGGACCATCGGTTTTCACCGTAATCGTCAGGTTATCACCCGGCTTAATCACCTCAGGCGTCACTATTTCCAGGCCGTTTTGCCGGGCTTTGGTGCTGATTTTAAACGGCATGACGCCATAGCTCAGCGGGCTCATAAAGATCTCGCTGGAGTTCACGTCGCGCACAAACTGCACGTTGATATACCCGTTGCCTTCCATCCCGGCCGGAACCCGGATTTTCTGCACCGAGCTGGTGGTATCGGTGTGGAACCACTGCCAGGCATAGACACGGTCTTTTTCGATGGTGATCAAACCGCTGCCGGTATAAGGCGCGTTGATCGCCACTTCAATTTCTTCACCCGGCTGATATTCCGCCTGGTTCAGTTTCAGCTTCAGTTCGGCATTGCGATCCAGCGAACGGCTGAGGTTGGCATTGCCCGCCACGCTATAGGCGATACGGTTGAGCACCTTGCCCTGTGCATCTTCGATCACCAGAACAAAGTCACCCGGGGTGTCGGTTGCCAAGGTCAGATCGGTGCCCTGCTCGCTCAGCGCCAACGGCTGCTCGGACAACTGCACCTCTTTCATCTTCGATTGGTATTTATAAACGCCAGAATCCTGCTTGGTCAGCACCGAGATGTATTTCTGCTCGATCAACACCTGCTTCAGATCGGCGAGTGCAATCTGTTTCAGGGAAGGATCGACGGCAATCACGTTCAGATTTCGCGCCGAACCCCGGTTGATATAGCCTAAATCACCGTCTGGCTTCACGCCTACCAGATAGTCATACGGCGATACCAGCACCCGAGCGGTGGCGGCAACGGAACGCCCGCCACCCGCTACAAAGGCTTCTGACAGCAGTTGTAGCTGATAGGTGGCATCCGCATAGGACTTCAGATCCAGTGGGATATTCGCCACGCCCTGCTCGTTGGTGGTACGGTCTTCCAGCTCGGTTTCAAAACCGTCGCTATTCTGGCGGTTCTCAAAGAAGGCGTAATCCGGAAAGCGATCGAAGCTTGGATACATTGGCCGTAGCGTCAGCTTCGAGGTAACTCGGCGATCCTGGGCAGGCGTGCCAAACAGGTTCTGCACATCGATGTTCGCCTGCAGCTCAGAAGGTTTCACCCACCCTTGCTGGCGGTTCGGCGTCAACTCCAGCTTCACCTTCAGTTGGTCTGGCTCAAACTCTTTTACGTTGACGGCGGTATGGCCGAGCAAGGTGGAAGTGTCGTTATTCTTGCCAATCAGATACAGGTAGACGTTCCATTCGCCCGTTGGCGCATTCTCGTCGGTGGTGTAACTCAATTCATTGAAACCACTGCCACCGAGAGTCAGCGGCACCGTTGTCATCAATTTGTCGCGCGGATCGCGGATCTCGGCACGTACCGGTACGCCAGCCAGGGCTACGCCCCAATCGGCAGCACGGGTAATCAGACCAATATTGAAGGTATCGCCCGGACGGTACACGCCACGATCGGAGAACAGATAACTGCTCAGGGTGCGTGGATCGATCGGAGTTTCTTCGCCTTCAATATCAAAGCGGGAGAAATCCAGCCCGCGGTCGTTGTAGCGGGTGGTCGGCAAGAAGGACACATCGCCCTCTTTTTCGACCAAGAACATCACCGGCTGACGTTCGTTGGTATACACGTCCAACGATGGGAAACGCACGTGCCCATTGGCATCGGTCACCTGGCTGAGCAGCGTCACGCCGTTTTTGGCGATCACCGAAACCTTGGCGTTACCGACTGGTGCACCGCTGTGGATAGATTGGACAAACACATCACGCGTTTTATCCTGCGAGCGTTTGGCAATGATGCCCAGATCGGTGACGACAACAAAGCGCGAATCTCCCACGCTAGGTGAATCATCCCCTTCTTGCTCGCCCTGATCGCCTTCATCCTCTGCGGCCTGCGTCTTTTTCTTTTCCGGCTGCCATTCCGACAGCGTCAGCAGGAACACGCCGCGATGGGAATCCGTGCTGGTGGACAGGTAACGTGAGAGATCTATGCCCTTATAGCTTACTTCACCCGGCTGATCGTTGTTGATGACCGTTTGATAGTTAAAGTGTTCGGTAAAATATTCATCGTTAAGCTGGTTGAACTGGGCCGAAGTGTATTCGCTGCTTTTGAATGAGACGATATGCTGCAGCTGGCTTGGGATCACCCGCTTGATATCCAGACGCAGGCCGGGCACGTTACGCGCCGCCACGCTGATTTGCTTGTCACCATTCACCGACAGCAGAGAACCCTGTGACATAAACTGCAAGGTTTTCGGGAAGTCTGGTACTTCGACGATACGGTAGACCTTCTCCGGCATTTTATAGCCGCCCGAAGAGGTCATCAGGTTAGTGATCTCCAGCAGCATAAAGCGGTGAGCCGGTGCGTCAAACTTGAAGCTGAACTGCGGTTGATAGGTCTCTTCCGCTTCATTCAGGGTCAGCGTCAGCGGCGTAGACTGGGCCATCACGCTGTTTTCGATGCTCTCGGTCCCGCCCCACTGATAAAAATCGTCCGGTTCGTTACTGGCTTCGGAATCGTTAGGATTATGCTGCGGCAACAGCCAGGCCTTGACCGCGCGCCCGGCATCTTTGTCTTTGATCGCATCGCTGAAGGCGACGATCAGCGCACGCTGGCCTTTGCTGCCATCGCTATCGACCACCTGGGCGCTAGCGTCCTTCACAGTGAGGCTATACAGAGTTGGCACCGACACCCAGCTGTCTTTCGATTGAGCGATCTCATTGGCAGACACCACCGACTTGATGCCCTTGCCCAGTACCAGATGCACTTTACCACCGTGATCCAGCGCTTTCAGCGGTTCAGAATGCACCCAGGCGTTCAGCTTCTTGGCATCGTAAACCAGGGAGAAATTAAGTTTCTTTTCAGATTTGGCGTTGGCTTCGATCAACCCCATGGCGATCTGCTTTTCAAAGCTGGCCACGTCCACTGGCGCATTGAATTTGACGTTGAAGATAGCGCTGCGCTTTTGCGGATCTTGTGGGTCTTGATAATACTCAGCTTGCCCAAGTTGATAGTCAAAAGCCGGGGCACTAAAGCTGTAGTGGGTGTTGGCGAGTTTAATCTGCGGGGCCAGCAACACGGCAGGCTCGAGCTTAACCTCATATTTGCTGCCCATCGGCAATAGGTTTTTCGGCGTGAAGACCAGGGTCCAGGCGTTATTCCACTTCCACTGCCCTTCAAGGGCCGGGCTGATGGAGATGCCTTTTTCCACGACCTTGCCAGCATCGGTCAACGGTGCCACGGAGTTTCTAAAGGTGAGGGTGACCTGCTGCGGCGCAGATTTCTGCACGGCAAAGTTAACCGGCTCAGGATCGGATACCCGCACGCTGGTTTCCTGGTACACCATCGGTGCCGGTTCAATCGGCTGTGGCCGATTCAGCCACCAGTGCCATCCGTAGAAGGCGCCACCCGCGGCGCACAACAGCACCAGCAACGACAGGCTAATGGCTTTGGGATATTTGTCTACCCCACCTTCCAGCCGCAGGAAGCCGCGCCTCACCCCGCCGGATACCGCTGCCCACCAGGCAGGTGCATTCCAGTTCAGGTTGCCCACCACCGGCTTGAACAGCCGCCCCAACAGGCCAAAAACCAGGGCCAACAGGCGGAACAGGCCTTTTATCAACGTAAAAGGCAAACGGAGGATAAACTTCAGCAAATCCATGATTGCAGCACCTTTTTAATCCTTGAAAGACACCCAGAGACAAGGTTTCCGACGACGGAGCCTAAGCAGCTAACAGCCTACACCCATTCCAGAAATCAGTGACAATACCAACACAATAAGAAGAATGGTCATGATCACGCCAAAAGCAAACATGGCAATTTGAAAAGCCAGCGTGCCAATACCGAGCAATACCGCAGCGGAAACCGCGCGCGGATTTTCCTTACACACACCAGCAATGGCGCCCAGGATCACGGCCCCCACAGCCAATACGGCAGTGACGATCTTCAAAATCCGATCCACATCATAATGAGGCCGCGAGACCTTTTCAGGGATTTGCTGGCCAGCCAATGAGGCCAGCAGTGATTCTTTGATAGCCACCGCTTTACCCGCAACAAGGCTTTCCAACGTCTGCTGAGGGGCAAATGGCCCGGCATAGAAATGCACCATCGCCAATAACAGCGCCAGGCCGCCTAGCGCAATCCCCGACCAACCGAATATATTTTGTCTCAACATGAGAAACCCTCCTTGGTGACTCGCGGTAATGTGCACATTATCTACTAGTTGCACACGGCGGTGGAAACTCTATTTTAGCCATACCGGCGAATTGCAGATTGCAGGTGTAGAATGCAGCGCGATTACAGCTCGATATTGAGCAGTGAATCCAGCTGTTGTAACAGCAACAGCAGCGGCAGGCAGTTCGGCTGTTTATCCTTTAACGCTTCTTCAAAATAGGGGGTGATGGCAAAACGCGTTGGCAGTGGCGCATTAGCATCGAGCAGCGCATGCATCCTTGGCAACAGTATCCACTGCAACCACTCTTCGGCCTGCATGCTGTCGATGCAAAAGGGTTCCGTGCTGGCAAAAGCCTCGGCTTCTGGCGGCGTCAACTGCCACAGCGTCAGATCGCGCATGGACTGTTCAATCGCCTGTAAATTGTGGCGAACCTGGTTGGATATACTCATCGACATTCCCGAACAATTTAAGCATGTTAATCAGCCTACGGCTGCAAGCCGCAAAGCATAACATTTAAGCCCAAAGCACCCAATTTTATCTGGTGGCGCCATGCCTGGCACGGCACAATACGCGCACCCAAAAATCACACATGATAAAAGACATGCCCGCAACATCACTCAATAAAAATCACGCTACGCCCGGTAAAGCCATGCTGGCTTCGGTTACCGGTTATGCTATGGACGGCTTCGATCTGTTGATACTCGGCTTTATGCTGCCGGTGATCACCACTGAGCTGGGTCTCACCTCATCACAAGCCGGTTCGCTGGTGACCTGGACATTGATCGGCGCAGTGATTGGCGGCGTGATCTTCGGCCATCTCAGCGACCGTTTTGGCCGCATCCGCGTGCTGACCATCACTATCCTGATGTTTTCGCTGTTTACCGGCCTGTGCGCCGTTGCCGTCGGCTACTGGGACTTGCTGGCCTATCGCACCCTTGCCGGGATTGGGCTGGGTGGCGAATTCGGTATTGGCATGGCGTTGATCGCCGAAGCCTGGCCCGCTGAGAAGCGTAACCGTGCCTCGGCTTATGTGGGCATGGGTTGGCAGCTCGGTGTACTTGCCGCGGCCTTCCTCACTCCGCTGTTGCTGCCTTATATCGGCTGGCGTGGCATGTTCCTGGTAGGCCTGCTGCCGGCGCTGGTTTCCTTCCTTATTCGCCGAACCATGGGCGAACCCAAAGCGTTTACACAGCAAAAAACCAGCGAACAGCAGCTCTCCTTTACTCAACGATTAAAGCTGCTATTTAAGGATCGCGCCACCGGCAAGGCCAGCCTGGGGATCTTTATCCTCTGCTCGGTGCAGAACTTTGGCTATTACGGGCTGATGATCTGGATGCCGACCTATCTGGCCAAAAACTTTGGCTTCTCGCTGACCAAATCCGGCGTCTGGACGGGAGTCACGGTGATCGGTATGACCTTCGGTATCTGGCTGTTCGGCGTATTGGCCGACCGCTTTCCCCGTTGGATCATCTTTGTCATTTATCAGGTTGGCGCTGTGGTGATGGTCATAAGCTATGCGCAACTCACCGATCCCACGCTGATGCTGTTTGCGGGTGCACTGATGGGAGTATTCGTTAACGGGATGATTGGCGGCTACGGCGCGCTGATTTCTGACACCTACCCGGTACAGGCTCGCGCCACGGCGCAGAATATCCTGTTCAACCTGGGCCGCGGCGTCGGTGGGTTGGGGCCATTGGTGATCGGTGCGCTGGTCACTCAGGTTTCCTTTACCGCCGCGATCAGCCTGCTGGCCGCTATTTACCTGTTGGATATTTTCGCCACGCTGTTCCTGCTACCGAAGAAACAAAGCACAGGCGATACGTTGGGGGCAATCGGGTAAACCTTAAGGGGGGGAAGTCAGGCAGGATTTGCTGTCTGGCCTTTGCTCCAGACAAAAAGTTGGGGGCACTGCGTTAACAGTGCCCCCGGTTCGTTTTATAGCTAATCCCGCTACAAGTGTGCTCCCTGCTCAATCCCTGAAAACTTTTCCTTTCGGCCATCCTGACCAAAACAATCCTTCGCAAAATCCTCTAACATCATCCTGACGCGGTTCCTCGGCCTTCCTGACCCACCAACAATCCTGTGCTGGCTCTCTATCTCCGTCCTGGAGGTGTCCTTGGTTTCAATCCTGAAACATCCTGTGTATCATCCTGATACCAATCCTTTCCACTCTTCCTGAGTGCATCCCTTTCTTCTTCCTGAAGCTGCATCATCCTGACGCTTTCCTGCTCCATCCGGCTTCCTTCCGGTAGACATAAGATCGCTTATTTCCTTCCCGTTAACAAGGGCATGTAGGACGGATTACGGTAAACTTGACTTAACCTACATCGGCAAAAATACATAACAAACTGATATATATAACTAATAATTAAAAAATGGCTAACTAAATCGAAAAATTAAAAGCGATCTCTCACAGCTTTTGTAAGAGATCTCGCACACGCACTAAAGGCAAATTAGCCGATTAATTAACTCTGGGGCGTAAAGCATTGAGAAAATCCCCCAAACTGGCGGCTAATAGCGTGCGTTTTTTGCTGCCAAATTGCTCAAGCAGCACGTTGCCGCTGACATTACACAGCGACACCACCGTCATTTCCGATTCTGTGGTCGCCAGGAACAACGTAGGCGATAGCTTAAGGCGTTTTTGCGTCACCAGATGCCCAATCAGATTCTCCTGCAGACGAATAAAGTCGTCTTCACTCCAGACCTGCAATAGCGTCAACGGATGCTCGCCAAACTCCGCATTCATATCCCCGGCATACTGTTGGGTATAGAAGGTGTGGATATCCGGCTGTAGTTGCAGTTCCAGCGCCTGCTCCACCTTTTCCAGGCTGGCCGCTGGCGTAAAAGGCTGTGGCAGCCACAGCACCGTATCATCGCGATTTTCGACAATACAGGGGGAAGCCACGCCGTACAGTTCCTGGCTAGCCGGGGCATGGCCATACTGCTGCTGCCATTTGTCGACATAGCGCTGGGTAAATTCACACAGGGCGTGCGATACATCATGGTCCATATTTTTTCTCGCATACGGTAAACTGGTGCCTATTGTACCTATCTAAGACCAAGGTGACAGCTCATGTCCTCCTATCAAGATCATCAGGCTCTGGCGGCACTGACGCTGGGCAAGCCAACCGCATACCGTGACTGCTACGATGCCTCACTGTTACAAGCGGTTCCTCGCAGCATGAACCGGGAGCCGCTGGGGCTTTATCCCGATAACCTGCCGTTCCACGGTGCCGATATCTGGACGCTGTATGAACTGTCCTGGCTCAATGCCAAGGGGCTGCCGCAGGTCGCGGTGGGAGAAATCAGCCTGAATGCCAACAGCGTCAACCTGATCGAGTCCAAAAGCTTCAAGCTCTATCTCAACAGCTTTAACCAAACCCACTTCCCAGACTGGGAAGCGGTACGCTCTACGCTACAACGCGATCTCGCCGCCTGCGCACAAGGGGATGTCAGCGTGAGCCTGTTCAGCGTCGATCGGCTTGAAGGCAGCCCTATCGCCCGGTTGGAGGGTGAATGCCTCGACCAGCAAGACATCAGCATTGATAACTACGAGTTCGACACGGGTTACCTGGAAGGCGCAGCCGGTAGCCAAATCGTCGAGGAAACGCTGGTCAGCCATCTGCTGAAATCCAACTGCCTGATCACCAACCAGCCCGATTGGGGCTCGGTGCAAATCCGCTATCGCGGTCCGCAGATCAACCGTGAAGCCCTGCTACGCTATCTGGTTTCGTTCCGTCATCACAACGAATTCCATGAACAGTGCGTTGAGCGGATCTTTAACGATCTGCTGCGTTTCTGCCAGCCGCAACAATTGAGCGTTTATGCCCGCTACACCCGGCGCGGTGGTCTGGATATCAACCCTTGGCGCAGCAATGTGGCGTTCGAACCGGCGCATGGCCGTCTGGCCCGTCAATAATGCTCAACAACTGAGCTAACAGGCGGTTTGTATTGGTAAAAATCCGGAGACGGCGGTAAGGTTAAATCAAGAGTGCCCGCTTTTTGCTCAGGCATTCCAGTAGGCAATACAAAATTCTTACCGCAGTGCACAGAGACAGGTAAGGATTATTATCGCCCTATTTATGGGCGCAAAGGAGTTACCTTGATTACACATATCAGCCCACTTGGCGCTATGGATTTGTTGTCGCAGCTGGAAGTAGACATGCTGAAGCGTACCGCCAGCAGCGACCTGTACCGTTTGTTCCGCAACTGCTCCCTGGCGGTGTTAAACTCCGGCAGCCAGACCGACAACAGCAAACAGTTGCTATCGCGTTATGAAAACTTTGATATCAACGTACTGCGCCGTGAACGCGGCGTAAAACTGGAGCTGGTGAACCCGCCAGAAGAGGCTTTTGTTGATGGCCGCATTATTCGTTCATTGCAGGCCAACCTGTTTGCGGTGCTGCGCGATATCCTGTTTGTCCACGGCCAAATTGACAGCGCCGGGCGTTTCCAACACCTGAATTCGGAAGACTCCATTCATATCACCAATCTGGTGTTCTCCATCCTGCGTAATGCCCGCACGCTTCACCTCGACGAAGACCCGAATATGGTGGTGTGCTGGGGTGGCCACTCGATCAATGAAAACGAATATCTTTATGCCCGTAAGGTCGGTAGCCAGCTGGGCCTGCGCGAGCTGAATATCTGTACCGGCTGTGGGCCAGGGGCGATGGAAGCGCCAATGAAAGGGGCCGCCGTCGGCCATGCGCAGCAGCGCTACCACAACAGCCGCTTTATCGGCATGACCGAGCCCTCCATTATTGCCGCCGAGCCGCCGAATCCACTGGTTAACGAGCTGGTGATCATGCCAGATATCGAAAAACGTCTGGAAGCCTTTGTGCGGATCGCGCACGGCATCATCATTTTCCCTGGCGGGGTCGGTACAGCGGAAGAACTGCTGTATCTGTTGGGCATTCTGATGAACCCGGAAAATAGCGAGCAGGTACTGCCGCTGATCCTCACCGGGCCGAAAGAGAGCGCCGATTATTTCCGCGTGCTGGACGAATTCATCATGAATACGCTGGGCGAGAAGGCCCGCCGTCACTACACCATCATCATCGACGATCCGGCCGAAGTGGCCCGTCAGATGAAAAAGGCCATGCCGCTGGTGAAAGAAAACCGCCGCAATACCGGTGATGCCTACAGCTTTAACTGGTCGATGCGCATTGCACCGGACCTGCAGCTCCCCTTCGAGCCAAGCCATGAAAACATGGCCAACCTCAACCTGTACCCGAATCAACCGGCGGAACAGTTGGCTGCAGCCCTGCGCCGTGCATTCTCAGGGATCGTAGCGGGTAACGTGAAGGAGAACGGCATCCATGCCATCGAACAGTTCGGCCCTTACAAGCTGCATGGCGATCCGTTGATGATGAAGCAGATGGATAACCTGTTGCAGGGCTTTGTCGCCCAGCACCGCATGAAACTGCCGGGAACCGCCTACGTGCCTTGCTACGAGATTGTAGCCTGATCCTCACCTCTGGGCGGCGTCATAGCCGCCCTAATTTTCTGACGTTGTTGCCTTGCCTATGCCTATACATTTACTGATTGTCGATGCTCTGAACCTAATTCGCCGCATTCATGCGGTGCAAGGCTCCCCTTGTGTCAACGCTTGCAAGCATGCGCTACAGCAGTTGATTCAACACAGCCAGCCCACCCACGCCGTGGCGGTGTTCGACGAAGACGACCGTAGCGAGAGCTGGCGACATCAAATTCTGCCCGATTACAAAGCCGGGCGTTCGCCGATGCCGGAAAACCTGCATCAGGAAATGCCGCAGCTGCGCGAAGCGTTTGCCGAGCTTGGGGTGGCCAGTTGGCATTCGGCTGGCAATGAGGCGGACGATCTGGCTGCGACGCTGACGGCCAAAATTGCCGCAGGCGGGCACCAGGTGACGATTGTCTCTACCGACAAAGGCTACTGCCAGCTGCTGGCACCCAGCGTACAGATCCGTGACTACTTCCAGAAACGCTGGTTGGATATGCCGTTTGTGCAGCAAGAGTTTGGAGTGTTACCGCAACAGCTCACGGATTATTGGGGGCTGGCAGGCATTGGTAGCAGCAAGATCCCAGGCGTTGCCGGTATCGGGCCAAAAACGGCGGTATTGCTACTGCAACAGATGGGGAGTCTGGATGGTCTGTATCAACACCTGGAACAGGTGCCGGAGAAGTGGCACAGCAAGCTGTTAGAGCACCGCGAGCTGGCCTATATCAGCAAGCAGGTCGCCACTTTGCGTACCGATCTGACGCTGGACGGCAATCTGCAACAGTTACGTTTGCCAATAAATTAAGGGCGCTGCCAACAGCAACGCCCTTACGCCTTACTCGCGCTCGTCGCGGCGGCCGGGAATGGCCGACCACATGCGGCGCACGTGTACGGTGATCTCTTCACGATCGTGGTACAGCTGCTTGGCGTGGATCTCTGCGCTAATCCCCTCGTTGGCCAAGGCTTCGTGGATGCTTTGCAGGTTCTGCGCCACCTCTTCGTAGCGCTTCTTCATCGGCAGCTTCAGGTTAAAGATCGCCTCACGGCACCAGCCTTTGAGCAACCATTGGATCATCAGGCTGGTCACTTTTGCCGGCTTCTCCACCATATCGCACACTACCCAGTAGTTTTTGCTGGTGGTCGGCTCAAAGCGGAAGCCGTCGACACGATGGTGGGTCACCTGCCCGGTATCCATCAGACTCGGGGCCATCGGGCCGTTGTCCACCGAATGCACCATCATGCTGCGTTTGACCAACTGATAGGTCCAGCCGCCAGGGCAAGCCCCCAGATCGACCGCAAACATCCCACTGCCTAAACGCTCGTCCCATTCGTCTGCCGGGATGAAAACGTGGAAAGCCTCTTCCAGCTTCAGCGTAGAGCGGCTTGGCGCATCGGACGGGAACTTCAGGCGTGGGATCCCCATATAGAACGGGGAGTTGTTGTTGCTATAGGAATATCCCACGTAGCAACAGCCCGGCGCGATAAAGAACACGTGTACCACCGGGCGAGAGGGATTCTCACGCGCCATCAGCACTTTCTGCTCACGCAATGCGCCGCGCAGCGGCACAGTCAGCTTGCGGCAGAACTTCAGCAGCTCTTTGCTTTCGTTGGTATCCGGTACTTCTACCCGTAATTCACCGCCGCGATCGACCACGCCCATCAGCATGCCGACAATCGGTGAAACCCGATCTTCCGGTGGCAAATCACGCAGCAGTTCTCCCACCACCAGCATCTGGCGGGCAAAGATCAGCTCACGGAACGGGATTTCTTTCGCCAGGCGATCGGCATCGTCCGGCTGATAGCATTCAAACAGCACATAGCCGCTGTTGTCTTTAACCCTGGCAAAACCAAACACTTCCAACTGGGCGGCCTTGTCGGTAATTTCCGCCGCGCACTCTTTCTCAAAGCCTTGGCGGCAGTACAACGCGATCTTATTCATGGCGCTCGGCCTTTTTCCTCAGACGCAAAGCGCCAATCAACATCAATGCCCAACCGATCAGGAAGCAGGTCCCGCCCACTGGCGTGACATAAACCCAAACCTTTTGGTGAGACAGCGCCAGACAGTACAGGCTGCCGCTGAACAACACGGTGCCGAGCGCCAACAGCGCTCCGCTCCAGTAAAACCACAGGCTGACCCGACGCTGCATGGCAACGGCCAGCCCCAGGATCGCCAGAGTATGGAACCCCTGGTAATCAAGCCCGGTGCGGATCCAGGCCATTTCATTGACCCCGAGCGCACTACTCAATACGTGCGCACCAAACGCGCCCAGAGCAACATAGACAAAACCACTGATAGCAGCAAAAATCAGCATAGAACGGCTACTCATCATTATTCACCTTAATCGAGATCCACCAGCCACAACGTCACCGCAGCCGGCTTTATTGTTCATAGCGAAAGCGGAACTTCTCCTGTTCGCTGGCCGCACGCGCCAAGATCCATTGGCGAAAGGCGGCTATTTTACCCAGTTCTGCCTGGCTGTCATGACATACCAGATAAAAAGCGTTTTTACTTACCAACACATCGTTAAACGGGCAGACCAGCCGACCGGCTTCGATCTCGGTTTGCGCCATCACGTTATTCACCAGCGCAATCCCCTGGCCATGAACGGCCGCCTGTACCACCATGGCACTATGGCTAAAGATTGGCCCTTGCTGCACGTTGATATGCTGTAACCCCAGTTGGCGGGTATATGCCAGCCAGTCGCGGCGTGAAGTATCATGCAGAAGCGTATGATAAGCCAGATCGCCCGGCACTTTCAGTGCATGATCGCCCATTAACAGGCTGGGAGAACAAACCGGCAGCAGATACTCCGCGTACAGACGCTCGGCGCGTACTCCCGGCCAGTTGCCACGGCCATAAAAGATCGCCACGTCAACGTCATCCGCCAGCTTTTCTTCTTCGCGGTCAATGGCCTGGATGCGCACATCGATCCCCGGATAAGCTGAGTTAAAGCTGGAAAGACGTGGCACCAGCCACTGAATGGCGAAACTGGGCGGCAGGCTGACGGTCAGAGCCCCCTTGGCACTGCGTGCCTGAAGCTTGCGTGTTGCCTCATTGATCGAAGAGAAAATCTCTTTGATATCCAGGTAATAACTCTGCCCCTCTTCCGTCAGCAACAGAGAACGGTTGCGTCGTCGAAACAGTTTCAGCCCCAGGAAATCCTCCAGAGACTTGATCTGATGGCTGACTGCGGCCTGGGTAACAAACAGCTCCTCTGCCGCCTTGGTAAAGCTCAAATGGCGGGCTGCCGCGTCAAAAACCCGCAGAGCATTAAGAGGAGGGAGACGTTTAGACATTCATTGACCCTTTTGTATGGCAAACTGCGGCGTTGTCGGCTGAACGCGTCCTTACCGCTACCTAGCTGTGCCGAAAAATGCCGCGAGCGCAGGGACACGCCAGAGCGGCCAATTTGCAATTCATCGGCTTTAGTTACATTTATGTAACAAATGACCGCCGGGTTTCGCAAACGAGATCAGGCTGCATGATACATAACGCCACTAGCCCATCCGCGTGGACTATTGCCATTAGTTTTTTTAATCCGAGCCATTATAAATTGTCCGTTGAGCATGCGCCAGTAAATACCTATAGTGGCGACACTTCCTGGGCCGGAACGAAAAGGGATTGGGTGTCGAAGACGCCGATGAACTTTTGGCTTGTGGTTGTGATGTTGTGTTTGCAATTTGTCCGCCAATTCGGACATGGTAGCTAGGCTACTGTTTTTCACTTCCTGTACATTTACCCTGTCTGTCCATAGTGATTTTATGCAGCACCGCCAACTTCGCGGTGCTTTTTTTTGCCTGGAAGTTACTGATTACCTTCAACCATCTCCTTCACATCGGCACGGTTAATCTGCTGCTCAACGCCGTTGGCATCTTTGTAGCTGATCATCCCGGTATCGTCATCCACCTTGGGTTTTCCATCGGCGACAATGGTGCGCCCATCGCTGGTATGCATGACGTAGTTACTTGAGCAGGCTGCCAGGGTAAACGTGAGCATCAGGGCAGAGATAACTGCGGCTGTCTTGTTCATTTGTGACTCCTTGTAGATAAAAATGCTGTAAAAATCATTTCTGTTATTTAAGGGACTCATTCGAACGCCAATATTCAGCATAACAAACTTTCGTCAGATTTCCAGGAAACAGCGACAATTGTTCGGGATAACTTGTCTCTGACGGCAAAATAGGACAGGATCAATGGCTGACAAAGCCACTGATAATCAGCCGATGAAGCCTTTTGAGCCTACCTTGTTCCGCAGCCAGTTCCCGGCCCTTCAACAGGCAGGAATTTATCTGGACAGTGCCGCTACCGCGCTAAAACCGCAGGCGGTGATCGACGCCACGCAGCAGTTTTACAGCGCAGATGCCGCCACCGTACACCGCAGCCAACATCGTGCGGCACAGGATTTGACCCAGCGCTTTGAGCAGGCACGCCAGCAGGTTGCCACCTTGATTAATGCCCCTTGTGCGGACGACATCGTTTGGACCCGCGGCACCACGGAAGCCATCAATTTAGTCGCGCAGAGCTATGCTCGCCCACGCCTGCAGCCGGGAGATCAGATCCTGGTTAGCGAGGCGGAGCATCATGCCAACCTGATCCCGTGGTTGATGGTGGCAGAACAGACCGGTGCCGAAGTGGTGAAGCTGCCGCTTGGCCCCGATCGCCTGCCAGATTTGACGCTGCTCCCTACGCTGTTGTGCGAGAAAACCCGCATTCTGGCCTTGGGGCAAATGTCCAACGTCACGGGAGGCTGCCCGGATATCGCGCTGGCTATTGAGTTGGCCCATGCGGTGAACGCGGTAGTGATGATCGACGGCGCACAGGGCATTGTGCATTGCCCTGCCGACGTTCAGCGGCTCGATATCGATTTCTACGCCTTCTCAGCGCATAAACTCTATGGCCCAACTGGCATTGGTGCGTTGTATGGCAAAACCGCGCTGCTGGCTCAAATGGGGCCATGGCAAGGCGGGGGGAAAATGCTGACGCAGGCTTCTTTCAGCGGCTTTACGCCACAAAAACCACCGCACTGTTTTGAAGCCGGTACGCCAAATATTGCCGGAGTGCTGGGGTTGGGTGCCGCGTTGAGCTGGCTGGAAACGCAGGATATGGCCGCCGCCGAGCAATACAGCCGCGCCCTGGCGCAAAATGCCGAACAGCGTTTGCAGCAGTTACCCGGATTTCGCAGCTTCCGCAGTTCCGGCTCCAGCCTGCTGGCCTTTGATATCGCCGGGATCCACCACAGCGATATCGTCACCCTGTTAGCCGAACAGAACATCGCGGTACGCGCGGGCCAACACTGCGCCCAACCTTTGATCGCCGCATTAGGGGTCAGCGGAACATTACGTGCGTCATTTGCGCCTTATAATACGCCGCAAGACGTCGATGCTCTGGTGCTGGCGTTAACTAACGCCATCGAACTACTGGCGGAATAAGATGCACAACGGAGAACCGATGCTTGCCCCTCACCCTTTTGGCCGTGAAATCACCGCCGAGACGCTGATAACAACCTTCAGCCCGCTAAAACAGTGGGAAGACCGTTACCGCCAACTGATCATGCTGGCGAAACGCTTGCCATCGCTGGCGGCCGATCTACGGCAAACGGAGATGGAACTGAGCGGTTGCGAAAACCGGGTCTGGTTGGGGCACCAGCGGTTGGCAGATGGAACACTGCATTTTTATGGCGACAGCGAAGGACGCATTGTGCGCGGCCTGCTGGCGATCCTGCTGACCGCAGTCGAAGGCAAAACGCCTCAGCAGGTCTTAGCTATCGATCCTTTGGCCCTGTTTGACAGCTTGGCGCTGCGTGCCCAGCTCAGCGCCACCCGAGCCAGCGGCCTGGCAGCCTTGGCGGCCAGGGTACACGCCATCGCTGCCAGCTATGCCTGACGTGCCGCCTTTGCCACCATCTTCTTCAACGCGTGGGAGACGGCAATAAAGCCAAAGGTCGCGGTGACCATGGTCGCCGCGCCAAAACCCGCGCTGCAATCCATTCTTTTCGGCCCTTCTGCAGTACTGCGTGAGGCGCATACTGAACCATCCGGCTGCGGATATACCAGCGGCTCGGTGGAGAAGACGCAGTCGATCCCCAGCTTGCCTTTGCTGTTTTTCACCACGTTAAAGTCGTTCTTCAACCTTTCACGCAGCTTGGCGGCCAGCGGATCCTGGATAGTTTTGGCCAGATCGGCCACGGCGATCTGCGTAGGATCGATCTGCCCACCAGCACCGCCGGTAGTCACCACCGGGATCTTGTAGCGTCGGCAATAGGCCAACAACGCCGCTTTGGGCCGCACGCTGTCGATCGCATCAATCACATAGCTGAAATTATGGTTCAACAGCTCGGCGACGTTGTCCGGGGTAATAAAATCATCTACGCAGGTCACCCGGCATTCCGGGTTGATCGCCAGGATCCGTTCCGCCATCACTTCGGTTTTCGATTGGCCAACATGCTGGCGCAAAGCATGGATCTGCCGATTGGTGTTGGTGACGCAGACGTCATCCATGTCGATCAGGGTGATCGCTCCAATGCCGGTGCGTGCCAGCGCTTCAGCCGCCCATGAACCGACCCCGCCAATGCCGATCACACAAACGTGCGCCTGGGCAAACAGGGCCAATGCCGGCTGGCCGTACAGGCGTGCCGTGCCGCCAAAACGCTGTAGATAGGCCTCTGAATAGGCTGTACTCATTTTGCTTTACTTACCTTGGTTGCAAATAGGCAGGGCCGGAAGATCCGGCCCTGCGGGTCAAGCTATATGTCATCGTTCTTAGCGGGTAACCAGCTGGGAACCACTCGAGGCGGTCAACGGTTGATTGGCGCTAAACAGCTGTGCCCCAGGATTACCGCCTTTCAATACCCAGACCCGGCCATAGTGATTATAGAACCCTGCCGAGTGACCGGCTTCTGGGCCAATCCCCTGGTACATGTCAAAGTGCTGGCCCTTGATGGCGCCACCCACGTCGAGAGCGACCATCAGGCGCATTTCATATTTTCCCGTGAACTTGCCCTTGTTGTCCAGTAGCGGGACTTCTGCCAGCAACGTGGTACCGGCCGGGATCAGAGAGCGATCGGAGGCCACGGAGGCTTTGGCAATCAGCGGCACCGCGCTGGCCCCTTTCACCGGAGCAAAAGGCACCGGGTGGAAGAACACGAACGACGGGTTTTGCTCCAGCAGTTCGCGCACCTCGGCTTCGCTGTGGGTATCCGCCCACTGGCGGATGGCCTGCATTGACATGTCGGCCTTGGCCACTTCGCCGCGATCGATCAGCACCTTGCCGATACTGCGGTAAGCATGGCCGTTCTTGCCGCTATAACCAAAGAACACCAGTGGCTGGCCATTGCCGAAATCGACATAGCCGCTGCCCTGCACTTCCATCATGAAGTTATCCATCAGGGAGTTGGTGTAAGCGATGATGTAACGGCTGTCCAGCGCCCCTGAGTAGATACCGGCACGATCCGGCAGGCGGCGCTTGCCTTTGGCTGGCATGCTGTACAGCGGGTAGCGGAATTCGCCCTGTTGGGTATAACGCGCCTGCAGCACCGGGGTGTAATAGCCGGTGAACTGGACGTTGCCATAGCTATCGACGCCTTCCATCTGATAGGCGCTGAGGCCGAACTGGTTCAGTTGGCGCGTATCCGCCCCCGCCGCCATCCAGTTTTGCACCGCCTGATAGGTGGCGTTATTGCGGTTAAACAGCGACGGCGAAGCGTATTTAATCTCCATCAGCTGGTTGGCGTAATCCTGGCCGTTGATCGGGGCGCCTCTGGCATTGGGGCGATTCACCAACTCCAGCGACTGATCCAGATAACCATCTTTATACTGCTGCCCCCGGTCGGTCGGTTTTGACGAACAACCGGCCAGTACCGCAATCACTAACCCACCGAGCAGGTATTTGCCCCAACGTCCTTTCATTGCACACTCTCTCAGACTGATATGTTCCATACCCAATGGATACGGGTAAACTGGCTGAACGATAACAAACGGCCATAGATAAAGGAATCGCTACCGCTAAAAATTCCCAGCCAGATGATTATGATGAAAAAAAACGCAAATTGGGGACTAATGCAGCATAAAAATGGCTTTCGGTGAATTATATGCAAAAAGGGTTTGCAACAAAATGCCTGGAGAGTATAGTGCGCTTCCATCGGACGCGGGGTGGAGCAGCCTGGTAGCTCGTCGGGCTCATAACCCGAAGGTCGTCGGTTCAAATCCGGCCCCCGCAACCAACCGATACTGTGATAACGGTATCAAAAATGTGTTGGATTCGATGAAAGAAAAGGTATTATACGGACGCGGGGTGGAGCAGCCTGGTAGCTCGTCGGGCTCATAACCCGAAGGTCGTCGGTTCAAATCCGGCCCCCGCAACCAACCGATATGGCAATAGCGGTATCACATGAAGGGTTGGTTCGATAATATCAGTATCAAGACGGACGCGGGGTGGAGCAGCCCGGTAGCTCGTCGGGCTCATAACCCGAAGGTCGTCAGTTCAAATCTGGCCCCCGCAACCAATCTTGATAACATCAGACAAGCACCTTAACGGGTGTTTTTTTGTATCTGAATTTCCCCCTACCTTCCCAATTAACTACGCCGCCCCTCCTTGGGCTACGCCTGGTTTAACGCCGTGCCAATGCGCCACCGTTGGCGAAATAGGCTTTGATCCCGGCCAGAATAGATTGCGCCACCTGCTGCTGAAAATGGCTGGTGCGCAGCTTGCGCTCTTCTTCCAGATTGCTGATAAACGCCGTTTCCACCAGGATCGACGGAATATCCGGGGCCTTCAATACGGCAAAGCCAGCCTGATCGACACGATTCTTATGCAGACGGTTAATTTTACCCATCCGATTCAGCACTTCCTTACCGAATTTCAGGCTGTCATTGACGGTGGCGGTCTGCAAGAGATCGAACATGGTGTGATCCAGGTAGCGATCGCCACTCTTGCTGACTCCGCCGATATCGTCGGCGGCGTTCTGGGTTTGCGCCAGAAACTTGGCGGCGTTGCTGGTTGCCCCTTTGGTAGAAAGCGCAAACACCGAGGAACCGCGTGCCGCACGGTTGCTGAAGGCATCGGCGTGGATCGAGACAAACAGATCGGCCCGCTGCTTACGCGCTTTGGCTACACGTACCTTTAATGGGATAAACACGTCTTCATTACGCGTCATAAACACTTTCATGTTGGGTTCGCGTTTGATCAGCGCACTGAGACGACGGGCAATCTGCAGCACGATATCTTTTTCACGGGTTTTATTTTTGCCAATGGCTCCCGGATCTTCCCCGCCGTGCCCAGGATCGAGCATGATCACAATCGGCCGATCGCGCCCTGCCTTACCGGCCTGTGGTGCTTCTGCCGGTAACGTCCGCTCCAGATCGCCCTTGTTGTAATCTTCCAGTAACGCCAACAGCGGATCATACTCTTCACCGCTGCCCCCCTTGGTAGGATAAAGATCCATTACCAGGCGGTTACGATATTCCGAGACGGGAGTCAGGGTAAACATATTTGGGCTGACGCTTTGCTTGAGTTCCAGCACCAGCCTGACGGTATTCTTGTCAAACTGGCCGACCCGCGCCTGTTTCAGATAGGGATCTTCTTTGCGCACCTGTCCGGCGATGCCTTTAAGCACGCTATTCAGCTGTACCCCTTCCACATCCACCACGATGCGTTCTGGATTGGTCAGGGCAAACTGTTTGTATTTTAGCGGGACATTGGATTCCAGCGTGACTCGGGTATAGGTCGAGGAAGGCCAGACACGAACGGCAATCACATGAGAAGCAGCGGCGAAACCAACGCGACTCACACTCAGCAACCAGGTTGCAGCAACCCCCTGCAACAAACGACGGCGACCCGGATTGTGATTAGAGTTAGGCATGCGGCTCCGGTAAAAATAACGATTAAAAAAACAGCAAAAAAAAACAATGGCAAAAACTTTACCCAATCCATTCACCGCTGTCATCAGAAAATCTTTTTATGATCTTTCAATTTATTAATCAGTTAGCGCATTTGTCAGAAAAATCACTGTCATTTCCTGCTTGCCTTTGGCGCAATAAAAGAATAAAAATACAAAAATACCGTATAAATATGCAAATGAGGTCTTGCCGTGAAGGAACGTAGTACAGAGCTGGTGCAAGGATTCCGTCACTCAGTTCCCTATATCAATACTCACCGTGGCAAGACCTTTGTCGTCATGCTGGGTGGCGAAGCTATTGAACATGAAAACTTTTCCAGTATCGTCAATGATATCGGGCTGTTACATAGCCTGGGCATTCGTCTGGTGGTGGTCTACGGTGCGCGGCCGCAGATTGACGCCAATCTGGCACAGCATAACTACGAGCCGATTTACCATAAGCATACCCGGGTGACCGACGCCCATACGCTAGAGCTGGTCAAGCAGGCCGCCGGCTTGTTACAGCTGGATATTACCGCACGGCTTTCCATGAGCCTGAATAACACCCCATTGCAAGGGGCGCACATCAACGTAGTGAGCGGCAACTTTATTATCGCCCAACCGCTGGGCGTGGATGACGGCGTCGATTATTGCCACAGCGGCCGTATCCGCCGTATTGATGAAGAAGCCATTCATCGCCAACTCGATAGTAAGGCCATCGTGCTGATTGGCCCGGTGGCGGTATCGGTGACTGGCGAAAGCTTTAACCTGACCTCGGAAGAAGTCGCCACCCAGTTGGCAATCAAGCTGAAGGCCGAGAAAATGATCGGCTTCTGTTCATCACAAGGGGTGACAGATGCAGAAGGCAATATTCTTTCCGAACTGTTCCCCAACGATGCACAAAAACGTATCGAGCAGTTGGAAGAGGCAGGTGACTACCATTCCGGCACCGTACGCTTCCTGCGCGGCGCGGTAAAGGCCTGCCGCAGCGGGGTACGCCGCAGCCACCTGATCAGCTATCAGGAGGATGGTGCACTGGTACAGGAGCTGTTTTCACGCGACGGTATCGGTACCCAAATCGTTATGGAGAGCGCCGAGCAGGTACGCCGGGCGACCATCAATGATATCGGTGGGATACTTGAGCTGATCCGCCCATTGGAGCAACAGGGGATTTTAGTCCGCCGTTCGCGCGAACAGTTGGAAATGGAGATCGACAAGTTCACGATTATCGAACGCGATAACCTGACCATTGCCTGCGCGGCACTCTATCCGTTCCCGGAAGAGAAGATTGGTGAGATGGCCTGCGTGGCAGTGCATCCAGATTACCGCAGCTCGTCGCGGGGCGAGATGCTGCTGCAGCGGGTAGAAAGCCAGGCGCGCCAGATGGGGCTACAGAAGCTGTTTGTGCTGACCACACGCAGCATCCACTGGTTCCAGGAGCGCGGCTTCACTCCGGCGGACGTCGACGTGCTGCCGATGCAGAAGCAGGCTTTATATAACTACCAACGCCGCTCGAAGATCCTGTTGGCCGATCTTTGAACGTAGTGGGACAAGCTGAGTAAATGTTAAAGGCCAGGATATGGTTAACCCTGGCCTTAGCTACGTTTCCGCTATCAGTCGATCAACCGGCGGATCAGTTCTAGCAGCGCGACGAGCGCTTTCAGAACGATGAGAACTTTATCGATCAAAGTTTTCATCCGTCTCTCCATCATATGGAGCGAGATCGCCGCTGCTTACCCTTCCATTTGCCTGTCACAACGGCTCCTTCCATTGTTAGTAAGGAAGCACCTCGCTCCGGCCAGAGCACTGAACCCGGCACCACCCGCAATTCAGCCAGGACTTCAAGACGTTATACCGCCATACAGAAGGCTGAAACGAAGCATCTCCATAACTAACTCAATGACTATACAACATTAAATTTTCTCGGGCGAGGCTTGGAACTTGTCCAAAAATGCTTCTCTATGATTTGCCTTTATCCGCCGCTGTTTATATACTGAGCACGTTAGTAAGGGAGCACCTCGCTCTGGCCAGAGTTACCGCTCCGTGCTGGAACACTAAAAAAACCTGACCTCACCAGTCAGGTTTTTTTACGTCTATATGGCAAACGCCCGCCGTTAATATCTCCCAATCTGCAAACGTTCTGCCAAGCCGCTGCGGCGCTGCGTGGGGGTGCGGATAGCGCTTATCAACACCTTGTCTACCGCATAGAGCGACAACCGCTGGCGCGCGCGGGTAATGGCGGTATAAACCAATTCGCGGGTCAGTACCGGCAGAAAATGATTCGGCAGCACCAGCGCCGTGTGGTCGAACTCCGAACCCTGTGATTTATGCACCGTCATCGCATAGGCGGTTTCATGCGCCGGTAAGCGGCTAGGCTGTACCGATTTAATGCTGCCGTCCGGTAATTGGAAATGCACGCGCAGATCGCCGCCCTCACCGGGCAAGGCAATGCCTATATCGCCGTTAAACAGCCCCAGCGCGCTATCATTACGGCCAATCATCACCGGCCGCCCTAAATACCAGCGACCGGCGGGGCCAGGATTACGCCGAATCAAACCGGCACGCTGCAACCCACTTTCGATACGCTCATTCAACCCGGCAACGCCAAATGGCCCTTCGCGCAGTGCGCAGAGCAACTGGAAACGGCCAAAGGCATCCAGGATCGTTACGGCCCCCGCCCCTTCTGCTACCAGCCGCAGATAGTCGCGATAACCAGCAACGCAGTTATCCAACAGCCGTTGATAATCTTCGGTTTCTGCCAGCGGATAACCCGCCACGTCGGCATAGCTGCCATTCAACGCCGCCAAGGCGCGCTTGCTATCGCCAGCATTCACCGCCAAAGCCAACTGGCCAATGCCGGATTTGGCATCAAACCGGTAACTCTTGCGCAGCAGGCACAGGCTATCGCACACCGCTGCCTCGGCCTGCGCTGGCTGCCCTTGCAAGAAGGGGCAACCGGTCAGGCGCGACAACTGTGCCGCACGGGTTTCGCTATATCCCTGCTCGGCAAACCGGCAGATATCCCCCAGCACGGCTCCAGCCTCCACCGAGGCCAGTTGATCGCGATCGCCAAGGAAGATGACTCGCGCCTTGGGGGGTAAGGCGGCAATCAACCTTGCCATCATGGGCAAGTCCACCATCGAAGCCTCGTCCACTATCAGCACATCAAGATGCAGCGGGTTCCCCCGGTGATAGCGCATGCGTTGGCTGTTTGGCTGGGCCCCCAGCAAGCGGTGTAACGTCGCCGCTTCCGTAGGAAACAAGGCACGTTGCTCCGGGGTTAAGTCCAACTGACGGCTAGCGCTTCCCAAGGATTCGGTTAGTCGAGCCGCTGCTTTACCGGTAGGCGCAGCAAGCTGGATACGCAAACGCTCCCCGGCCGCCAACTGCACCAGCGCCGCCAACAGCTTGGCGACGGTTGTGGTTTTACCAGTACCGGGGCCGCCGGAAATAATCGCGATGCGGCGCGTGGCCGCTACCGCTGCGGCAATTTTTTGCCAATCAGGTTCGTCCGTGGCTGCGCCAAATAACCGATCGAGGATGGTGCGCAGCTGCGCTTCTTCAAGTTCCTGTGGCACGCTGTCGCTGCTGATAAAAGTGGCGACGTCACCTTCGCTCTGCCACATGCGTTGCAGATACAGCCGCTGCTGTTGCAGTACCATCGGCGTTGCCGTACTGCCATCGCTAATCGCTGGCGAGACCGCCAGACGCTGTTGCCAACTCGCCACGTCCGGTTGCCCGCAGGCCTGCCAGGCAGCCAAGGCCAACTCTGGCTGGCGGCCACCAAACAGATTTTCCGGCAATAATTGTTCGAGCAACAGACAAACGTGGCCCGCACCGGCCTCCGAGCTCAGGCAGGCGGCGGCCAGCAGAATATCCGGCTCATCATCGTTGGCGACCACCTGGGCAAATTGAACGTCCAGCGGTCGCAAGGCGCCCAGAGCCAACGCCTGATGCAAAATCTCAATCATTGCCCATCCTCAACGTCGACCGTTTCACCGCTAAACAGGCGATCCATTCCTTCAACCAGAGCGAACTCCGGACGACAGGCAAAAATACCGTTGCCCTCATGCTCGGCATCTACCCCGCGTAAAAACAGATAAATTACCCCGCCAAAATGGCGCTGGTAATCGTAATCCGCCAGACGATGCCCCAGATAGCGGTGCAGCGCCAAGGTATAGAGTTGGTATTGCAGATCGTAGCGGTGTTCCGCCATCGCCCGCGCCATCGCCTCTTGGGTATAGGCGCTGCTGTCTTCGCCCAGCCAGTTGGATTTGTAATCCAGCAGGTAATATTTGCCCTGCCAGCAGAACACCAGATCGATAAAGCCTTTCAGCATGCCCTGAACCTGTTGGAAATCCAGCGCCGGGCAGCCAGCAGAAAGGGGATCGTAGCGTTTTACCAGTTCATCCAACTGCTGCGCTTGCAGCAAGCCACCGATCGGCAGATAGAACTGTAATTCTGCCTGCCTGGCTCCCGCCGGTAAGGCAGATAGCGCGACGCCGCTGCTATTAAGTGGCGCATTCAGCAACACCTGCATCCAGCCGGATAATACCGGCAACCAATGCTCCTCCAGCCCTTGCTGTTGTAACTGCGCCAACAGCCACTGTTCATCTAGCGGTTGGGTAAAGTCCAACTCCTCAAACAGGCTGTGCAGGAAGGTTCCAGGTGCCGCGCCGCGCGGGAAAGTATGGGGAGTCAATGCGGGTGGTGTAGCCGTATCGCCCTCACCAACGGCATCAACGTCCAGGCGCGGCAACAGCTCCTGCATCCGGCTTGAGCCATGCTGTTGCAAGCCGGTATAGCTGGTAACCCGCCAGAAATCCTGCATCCTGCGTGGAAACTGCCTGGCCGTCAGTTCTGCGGCGGCGGCCATCTGTGGCTGCCAGCTTTGTTCACCCGGTGCATCCACCAGCGACAGCGCGATGCCCTGAGTTGCCAGCTGTTGCAGGCAGTTTTGCAGATAGGCCGCATCGCCCGCCTGCCCGGCCTGCACCAGATATCCCAGCGCGCTGCGGTGCAAATCCGTATCGCCCTGCTTCTTGCGCGTACCGAGGAACAACGGCGCAATACCGATGCTGCAGTGATACACCGAACGGGTCAGCGCCACGTATAGCAGGCGCAAATCCTCTGCCAACCGTTCCTCTTCCGCCCAGGCCACGCTTTCTTCGTTGGCATTCAGATCCAGCAGGGCTTTAAAGGTCTGGCGATCGTGGTACAGCACCTGTTGCTGCTGGCGGAAATTCCCCACAAAAGGCAGCCATACCAGATCGAACTCCAACCCTTTCGACTTGTGGATGGTGATCACCTGCACCAGATGACGGTCGCTTTCCAGCCGCAGTTGCTGATTGTCCGACTGGCGATTCGGCTGAGCGATCTGCTGCGCCAACCAGCGCACCAGCGCGTGTTCACCGTCCAGCTGCGCCGTGGCTTCCTGCAACAGCTCCCCCAGGTGCATGACATCGGTCAAACGGCGCTCCCCCCCAGGGCTGGCCAGCAGGTTTTCTGCCAGATGCCGCTTGGCCATCACCTCACGCAGCATTGGTAATACGCCACGACGTAACCAGTGGCTACGATATTCATCAAACTCGTTGACCAAATCATCCCAAGCGGACTCGTTATGGTTTAGTCCATCCAGCGTCAAGGCATCCAACCCCAATAGGCCGGTGGCCAAAGCGCAACGCAAGGTTCGCTCCTGTTCGGGAGCCAGTACCGCCTGTAGCAGCCACAGTAAATCTTTGGCTTCCGGCGTATCAAACACGCTGTCACGGTTGGAAAGGTAAACCGAGGGAATGGCCAGCGCGCTCAGTGCATCACGCACCAACGCCGCTTCGGCGCGGCTACGCACCAGAATGGTAATATCCGAAGCCTGAACGTGGCGGCGTTGCTCCCCTTTGACCAGCCAGGCTTCTCCGGCCTGCCCGGCACTCAGCCAGTCGCGGATCTGGGCGGCACACAAGCGCGCCATTAATTGTTGGTAATCACTTACTCCGGCCCCATCCCCAGGTTGCAGCCAAAATTGCATAGCCGGTTGCGGCTTATTCTGCCACTCGAAGACCAGTTCCTGATTCTTCGCTGCGGCAGCCACCTCGATAAACGGGATTTGGCCAAACAGGAACGGTTTTTCCACCTGAGCAAACAGGCGGTTAACGCTGCCAACCATCGCCGGTGATGAGCGCCAGTTGGTCTCTAAGGTATAGTGGGCACTTACCTCTGAACGAGCCTTCATATAGGTAAAAATGTCTGCCCCACGGAAGGCGTAAATCGCTTGTTTGGGATCTCCGATCAGCAGCAGGCCACACTCTTCCCGGCCAACATACAGTTTCTGGAAGATCCGGTACTGCTGTGGGTCGGTATCCTGAAACTCATCGATCATCGCCACCGGATAACGCTGACGGATCGCCAGCGCCAGTTGTTCACCACCTGCGCTTTGCAGTGCCGCATCCAGCCTGCTGAGCAGATCGTCAAACCCCAGTTCGGCACGCTGGCGTTTTTCCTGTTGAATGGAAAGGCGTATTTCGCTCAGCGCCCGTGCCATGATCAGGTCACGCAGGGTCAAGGGTTCGGCAAACAGCTCATCAATCGCCACAAACAGCGGATGCCGCGGAGCCTCACCTTTTTTGGTTTTCTCCAGCAGCACCGATTGGCAGAACTTCTCCAGCTCTTTGGGTAACTGGTAATCTTCGGTTTCCTGCCCCGCCCATTCCCCCACCTTATTCAGCCAGTTGGGTAAATGTTTGCTGCTGTAGCTGCGTTTGTCGACGCCAGACTGACTGATGAGTGCTTCCAGATCGGCCGCCGCCTGCCATTGCGCCTTGAGGGCATCGATCCGCGCAACTATCTGTTCATGGCGCATCAGCACCGTTTCTTCATCTTTCGGTGGCTGACGCAGAGTGGGAGCTTCGCCATGCAGATAGCCCGAGAGATCGCTCAACAAAGCCTCTGGGCCGCTCCACTCCTGACTGACCGCCCGGGCAACGCCCAGTGGCAATGGATAACAGTGACGCCGCCAAAAATCGGCGCAGGCCTGGCGGCGCAACGGCAGTTCGTCCTGCACCAGCGTTTGTTCAAACAGAATGCCCGACTCGAATGCGTTGTGAGTGAGCATTCGCTGACAAAAACCGTGGATAGTGTAGATCGCCGCTTCGTCCATCTGGCGCTCGGCAGCCAGCAATTGCGCTGCGGCCTCTGACAGATCGCCAATCTCCGCCATCAGCGCGGCAAACAGCGGGTCTGAGCTATGCCCGCGTACGCAGGCAATGCGTAATGCGTGGATATTACTGCGAATGCGGCCCCGGAGTTCCTCCGTCGCCGCTTCGGTAAAGGTAACTACCAGGATCTCTTCTACCGTGAGCGGCCGTGGAAACGCTGCTGCCTGGCCTAAGCCAAGCAGCAGGCGCAGATACAAAGCACCGATAGTGAAGGTCTTCCCTGTCCCTGCCGAGGCTTCGATCAGCCGTTCACCAAACAGCGGCAACGTCAGTGGATCAAGCCGCTGAGGAACGCCTTTCGTCATGGCGTCGCCACTTTACGAGGCAGCGTTTTTTGCAGGGACGAGGCGTTAGGATAGGTCACCCAACCCTCACCCGGCGCCGCAAAATCAGCTTTCTGCTGGCTACTGCCACTCACCTGAGACAACAGTGCCAGCCCCTGTGGCTTAATCACCGCCTGATGGAAATAATCCGCCAGCTTGGCAGGCGTCAGAGTCTGTACCTGAGCGATCAGCTTTTCACGGGTATCGAAGGCGAAATTACCGCGATCGAAATCGCTGCTAAAGCGGCCCGCTTCTTCACCTAAGGTCTGTGGACGCTGTTGCAGCTCATTGATCATGGCCTGTTTGTATTGGGCAAAATCGGCATCACTCAACTCACGCAGGCGCTTTTCCGTTTTCGGGTAGAAATCTTGATAGCGCTGGTAGAGATAGGCTGGCTGCTTACTGTTGCTTTGCAGCAGGAAACCAATGCCCCACTGGCGGCCAACCGGCATCGCAAAGGAGAACACCGCATAGCCGAGCTGCTCTTGCGTACGCAATTGGCTGTAGAACCACGGCTGGATGATCTGCCCCAGCAATGAGCTATACGCCATGCTGGTCACTTCGTCATACCCCGTTGGGACATACACCGCCGCCAGCGCCGAATCGGTGCTGCTGCCAGGGCGCTGCAGGTTGGCAAACTGGTTTTTGGCAATCACGACATTTTCGCCGTGCCACCATTCCAGACCAGTACAACCCAGGCTCTGCTTCAGTGAAGAAGCCAACGTGTCCACCTGTTGCTTGCTCATATTGCCCACTACCAGTAACTCCGGCGTGGCCCCGGCCATCAGGCTGTCACGGTAAGCCAGCACGTCTTGCAACGTAATGGTTTTCAGCACTTCGCGGCGTTCGCTACGCTCGGAATAAGGCACGCGGGACAGCATCTGTACCGGCTGGATCGCCAGCTCAAAGGCTTTGCCCTTCTCGGCGGAATCCAACTGTTCCAGATACCAGGATTTCGCCTGTTCCAACTGCTCTTGCGTTGGGGTAAAGCTGGAGTAGCCTTCAATCAGCGAGGTCAACAGCTTTGGAAGACGCTGGGTAAAGCCATTGGCGCTAAACATCAGGCCATTATTAGGCGAGGTTGAGAAGCTAATCCCACCCACAGAAGCCTGATAACTCAACTCATCTAGCGAGATCCCCGCCAGATAATCCATCAACGAGAACAGCACCTGATTACGCGCGGAATCCATGGTTTTGGCGTTACGCAACGCGACAGTCACATCGGCCTTGGGTTCATCGGCAAAATAGCGGCTTGGCATATACAGCACCCGCAGCCCTGGTTGGTTCACCACCATTTCCGGTTTGGTAAACTCATGTGAGGGTTTGTTCAGGGTAAACTCATCCGGAATATAAGGATTCAGCCCCGGCAGAGAAAGTGCGATATCTTTACCCAACTGTTGCCATTTCGCGAAGCGTTCCGCGCTGATTTTCTCGACCTGATAAGGTGCCTCAACAAAGTAAGCCGTTTTGTTGTGTGGCTCATTCGGGCTGATAAACCAGATACGCGCATTTTGTGGCGTCATTTGCCCCAGGCGTTCAGCAATGGCTTCAGGATCGTAGCGATCGGCCAGGTACGGCGCATCCAGCGTATGCTCTACCGGCACGCGCAGCATGGTGTCCACCAGCCATTCGATGTAATTCATGTCGCGGGTAATCGACGGATAGCGGAAATCCAGATTCAGCACATGGGCGATCTCGTCAAAATAACTTTGCTTGATCCCTTCACCACGCAGCATTTTCAGATAGCTGAAGATCGCTGCCACCACTTTGTCACGCTCCGCCAGCCCCTTGTCGGTCAAGGAAACGCTGATTGAGAACACGCCACCGTTGCGATCGATCATCGGGTCGGCACCCGCATTGATGGCATCTGCCAGCCCCTGCTTCTGTAGCCAGTCGGAAAGCGTATTGGTGCTGCGGTTGCCAATCAGGTAGCTGATATAGGTATCGGTTTTACTGCGGAACTCGGCGCTGTTGTTATCGATACGGAATTCGACCTTCAGCTGCTTGCGCGGCTGCGCCGGTACATAATGAATAATGATGCCCTGCTGCTCCGAGGTGACCGCCGGAACGGTGATCGGTGGCACTTTCGCATCGTGATTAGGAATGCGGCCGAAGGTTTTGACCGCCAGCGCTCTCAGTTCAGGCAAGGATTGGTTGCTGTACAGCACGCCCTTCATCAGGTTGGCAGAATAGTAACGCTGATAAAAACTAACCAGTTCTTCATGCAGCTTGCTGCCTGGCTTGTCCTGCAACGTCTCGAGGTTGCCGCCAGAAAAACGTGCGCTAGGGTGAGCCGGATTGAGGGTTTCTGCCCCAACCTGCGCCATGCGCATACCGTCACGAGAGCGCGCCATCGTTAACTCGGCATTCACCGCGTTGCGTTCGCGGTCCGCATTGCCGGGATCCAAAATAGGTTCGGCAATGGCATCGGCCATCCGATCGACAGCGGGTTCTAAAGCGTCATTTTCCACTTCCAGATAGTACGCAGTGCGGTAAGACGCGGTGCTGGCATTGTGGCTACCACCGTGCTTTTTCAAAAACTCGGAGAGGTTCTCGGGTTCTGGATAGCGCTTGGAGCCCATCAGTACCATATGTTCCAGGTAGTGAGCCAGGCCAAGTTGGCTGTTGGGATCTTCCAGCGAGCCTACCGGCAGCGCCAGAGCAGCCAGTGACTTTGGTGCCAACGCGTCGGACACCAGCAGTACGGTCATGCCGTTATCCAGCTTGATAGCCTGGTATTCACGCGGATCGTGATCGCTTTTGTTGATCTTTTCCGCCAGCGGTTGCCAGCCTTGCGCGGCCCAGCTTAACGGCGCCCAAAACATAACCAATAACATCAACCCGGTAATGCGGGTCAACAGTCTGCGCATATCCAAAATAAACCCCTGTTCTCTGGCTGTCTCGCCAACTCCCTGACGGTGACAGCACGGTGCAAAATGACACAACCGAAAGCAATGTCCAATGAAATTCAATTTCTAACTCAACGCATTACGGTTTTAAACACTCAACTCACTATAGCCCACATCGTTGGGGGCGCAGCGTGCGCCACTCTACAACGTATATGCCTATACGTTATGTAAGACCAGACTTAACCTCAATGGTTGAGTATAAAAGCGTAAAATTTTTATCACCTCACTGCGACCTGTGCCACCGTGAGGGGTATTACCCAAGATTATTACGGGCCACGGGTAGCAGGTAACGCTCTGTTTCTTTGAGAATTTGTTCAAGGCGAACATTATCCATTTGGCGGAAAACGCGCTGGGTATAGGGATCTGCTCCCTCGCCCGGGATCCGCTGATCGCCCTGCCAGGCTTGTAGCAGCTTGGCACGCGCCTTGATCTGGACTTCTTCATCCCAGTCTATCTGCTGCGTTTGTGCCTGATAACATTGGCTCAACCAGGCCCACCCGCTTTTATTGAGCAGCATCAGCGGCTGCGACAGGCCACGGCGGTAGCCTGCTACCAGCTCCGCCAACTGCGCGTGGGCATCCTCGCTTGCGAGCGCAGCGAAGCGCCAGGCGGAATTCTTGCTGCCAAACATACGGCTTTCCCCGCTACCGCCAACGCAGCAATACACCAGGTGCTCCAGCCAAAGCAAGATGCCGTCTACGGCCGAAAGCGTTGCCGGCCGCCAGCGCAGCAAGCCATCCTGCTGTACCTGATGCAGCCAGCCGGTGATACGCATGCCCGCCACGTCGATATCCAGCTCCAGGCTGCCATTCTCTTGGCGCTGTTCACGCACCCGCTCGGCCAGCTCCGCCATTTCCTCCTGCTGCTTTTGCCAGTAAATCTCACCGAAAGCCCCGTAAGGTAATCCCCCCGATGCACGCACCCGTTGGTATAACTTGCCTGCGTCCTCCCCCTCGATCAGCGTGTTCAGCAATTGGCTGTTGAACTGATAGCGGCTGAGGTTATCCAGCGTAAAAGGCTCGTCTTCCGGCAGATCGGTCTCTTCCAGAATAAAGTTAACGCCAAGACGTAGCTGGAAGAAGGCACGGATCGGATGGCGGTAAAAACGGAGCAGTTCATCAAGAGAAACCTGGGTTTTCTCTTCCTCCGCCAGCGGTTGATTAAATTCTGGATGTGCAGCGCCACGGCCATCGGCAGCTGCCAACCATTCCGCCGCATAGCTTTGATCTTCACTCCCCGGCAGGAAGTTTTCCGCAGCAAACGGCATGCGGGCATGGCGTTTAAGCAAGTGCTCACCGACCCTGCGTGCGCTGCCGTCTGCATCCAGCCCTTCATCGCCGGGCAGGCAATAGCTTTGCTGCAGATATTCCAACAGTTCAGTGACCAATACGGAAGGATAGCGCTCGCTGTTATCCTGAATGGAACGGCCAATAAAGCTGATATACAGCTGCTGCTGGGCAGAGAGGATCGCCTCCAGGAACAGGTAGCGGTCATCGTCACGGCGGCTGCGATCGCCGCGCTTAATCTGCTGCGCCATCAGGTCAAACCCCAGCGGCGGCAAGGTGCGGGGGTAGACACCGTCGTTCATGCCCAGCAGGCAGACCACCTTGAACGGAATGGAACGCATGGGCATCAAGGTACAGAAGTTGATCTGGCCAGCCAGGAAACGCTGGCTGATACGCTGCTGATCGAGCCGTGCGGCCAGTTCATCGCGCAGCAACGTCAACGGCACGGCATCGGGATAACGCGCCGCCAGGCCAAAGCTGGCCACTTTCTGCCACTGCTCTTCGATCAGCGCCAACGCCTCTTCGGTTTCGCTGTCCGTCTCAAAGAAGCTATTGAGCAGTTGGCGGCACAGCGGCAACCATTCGGCTAACGGCCGCTCTTCACTGAGGATTTGCCGCCAACGGCTGAGTTGTGCCAGCAGATCGGCCAGTTGCCCGGCCAGTTCGGCTACTAATCCACTCGACTCATCGTAAGGTAATACGCCCTGCCAATCTCCGGCGTTGCTGTCCATGGCGTAGCCCAGCAGCATCCGCGTCAGGCCAAACCGCCAGGTATGCTGCCCGGTTGCAGGCAGATCCAGCTCACGCACATTGTCATCATCCAGCCCCCAACGTACCCCGGATTCGCCAGTCCAGTGGCGTAACAGGCTTAAGCCTTCTTCCTGAATCGAGAAACGTGCCGCTAGCGCGGGCACGTCCAACAGCGCCAGTACCTGCTCTGAGGTAAAACGGCTTTGCGGCAGATCCAGCAGGGAAATAAAGGCTTGTAGCGCAGGATGCGCCTGCCTGGCCTTGCGGTCGGAAATGGCAAACGGCAGATAGCGCCCAGCGGGGGCATTGCCAAACACCGCCTGAATATACGGGGTGTAACTGTCGATATCCGCCACCATCACGATGATGTCGCGCGCGGTAAGTTGGGGATCTTCTGCCAGCATGGTCAGCAACCGATCGTGCAGCACCTCGACTTCGCGCTGCGGGCTGTGGCAGGCATGCAGACTGATGGAACGATCCTGCGGATCGAGCTGGCGTTTATTGTCACTGCGCTCCAGGGTTTCCGGCGTGGTGCCGATCAGTGCGTGATCTTCCAGTTCCAGCATGTCGTGCTGAATGGCATGCAGCAAACTATCTGCCGGGATCTCGACAAAGGCATCGACTTCCTGCACCGCCTCCATCTGCGACAGTAAATACAGATGATCGCGCCCCAATTTGCCCCACGAAGCCAACAGCGGATTACTTAACTGTTGTTCTCCCTCGGCATCAAATAGTTGGGCAGCCTGTTCCGGCTGACGGAACAGGCCTTGCTCACTTGCCTGATGATAGTGGCGGCGTTTGCGGCTCTGCAAACGGGCCAGAAAGGCGTAGTCCTGAATGTCGCCCCAGTAATAGCGGCAGGGGTTGGTAAACATCAGATGGATATCAATATGTTTACCCAAAGCCTGCAGCGCTTCCAGGTAGATTGGCGGCAAGGCAGAAATCCCACAGATAAACACCCGTGGCGGCAATCCCGCAGGGCATTGAGTGGCATTCTCCAGGGTACTAATAAACCGGCGATATAAGTTGGCACGGTGCCATTCAGGCTGACCCAGCTCGTGGGTATATTCCACTAGCCGATGCCACAGGGGGGCTTGCCAGCTTTGCGCCTCTGCCAGCCCTTCTACCGTTTCCCCACGCTGCCAACTCTCCAGCCACTGCGGGCGATAAACCAGATATTGGTCAAACAGATCGGCAACACGCCCGGCGAGCTGGTGGAGTTTGCGCTTGTCGGCGTCATCGGTCAGGTAATGCTGTAGAGGAGCAAACTCGGGCCGGGTCAGCATGCCTGGTAGCAGCCACATCAGCTTCCAGGTCATGGCATCTTTGCTAAAGGCGCTCTCTTTGGGTATGCCGGGCAATACCTTGGTGAACATGTCCCAGATAAAGGTCGCCGGGAGCGGGAAAACGATATTCGCGGCAATGCCAAACTGCTCGGCCAGCTGCATCTGTAACCATTGCGCCATTCCGGGGCTTTGCACCAGCACCACTTCCTGTTGAAACGGATCGGCCAAAGGTTCTCTGGCTATCAGCGCGCTGGTCAGCGTTTTCAGCAAGTCCAGTTGATTGGAATGATAAACCGTAAACATGAGGCTCCTTGGAAGCGAAAAAGGGCATTACCGGCGACATAGTTTTTCCTCACTCTGACTCCCTCCCAAAGAGAGAGGGAACCGATCGAGAACATCTCGACCAAAAGAGTCTGAGGTGGCACAACACCCCGTGCTACTGCCCGCAATACCAGCGACTGAGTTCAATCTGTTGGTGCAGCGGCGTTTGTATCTTCACCGTACGCCGCAGGCATGAGCCTTGCGCTTGGCGGGTTTCGACTTGGTAGTGCCAATTAGGCGGTAGCGATATGGCATGGCTTATTTCGGCACCGGCACTGAATATTTCCAGCTGTTGGTGCGCCAGCGACCAGGCCTGTCGATATTGCCACTGCCGTTGAAATGCCTGCAACATCACCTGCTGATAGTGTAACAGCCCGAGCAGCGAGACGGCGAACAACAATGCCGCGATCAACACTTCGGGCAGGCTGAAACCCCGTTGAGTTCGCCGGCCAGCTGGTTTATTCAGCACAGTCGCTTTCCCGCTTTTCAGGACAAAAATCCAGCCAGCCGCCTTTTTGCGCTTTCAGCAGATAGCCACCAGCCCCGCCTTGCTGTGTAGCCAGTTGGTATAGCCACAAGGGCTCCGCTCCCGCAACATCTCCAGCCCCACGCACCATTACCAGACCGGTACGGGCTGATAGCCGGGCGCAGGCTTGCAAAGCCTCACCGCTTAGCCGCTGACAGGACCAGTGGTTCGCCTGCAGAGACTCCCGTGGCCACGGCTGCGCCAGCCCCCAGTTTAGGGCCGAAGCCGCCTGGTTGTAGGCCCGCAGATAGCGCTGCTGATCGACGGCCAGCAGTAGCGCACTGTCCAATTGCCGCTGCTGGGCGGTGAGCAGCATCAGCCCCATCACCAGCAACAACATCACCGCAGCCAACGTGCTGCCCCCCTGCTGCCTATCCATCTCTAGGGTGCCTCCATGCTAACCGCCCACTCCAGGCGGCGTTCTATATTTGCCCGCACCGTTGAGCGGCCACTTAGGGTAAACAACATCAAGGACTTGCCATCGCGTCCCGCAATCTGGCTGACAGAAAAAGACTCAATCCGTACCTCTTCCTGATCCAGCAAGCGTTCCCAGCCGCTGCCCTGGCACTGGGTCACGCCGCTTTGCCCCTCCAGCCCGCCAGCCCGCAGGCGGTAACCAAAATACTCGGCATCGCCACCGCTGTCCCAGTTGCCATTGCGGTTAAGATCGTAGGCCACGATCACACAGCTGCCCGGCGCTTCCCCCGCTGCATGGCCAATCAGCAACGAGCGCCCCTGACACTGCCCGGCACAAAATCCGCTGCGGCGCAGATCCTTTTCAATCCCGAAAGCCAACTGGCGCAACACCAGATCCAACCGATAATGACGGCCCATATCAACCGTCTGCTGACGCAGCATCGGTAAGGTTTTCGCCGCCGCCAATGCAATCAGGCTGCCGAATGTCATCGCCAGCAGCACCTCCGGCAGGGTAAAACCTTGTTCTAGGGTTCGCATAAGGGCAGGCTCCGGATGGCAGTTTCTTCGCTGCACAACCGCAGCCGCCCTTTGGCAGACAGCACCAGACGTATGCGGCCAGCCGGATTGCCCAGCAGGATATGCCCGGCCTGCGCATTGTTGCGCACCCCATAAAATCCCATCTCCTTTTGGGTATAACCTTGTAACTCCACATTCAGGTGTTCTGGGGTAAAGACCCGGTCCGCCAATGCACTACAAGGTGCCACCTGCGGGCCGCTGCCTATGCACCAGATTTTCCCAGGCCGAAACCACAATAACGCGTTGCGGTTATGCCAGTTGGCATCGGCCTGTAAGCGCGTTAAGAATGCCAGCAGTTGCTGGGCGGTCTGCTCAAGCCGTAGCGCCTGTTGATAATGATGCCACTGGCTACCCCCCCAAGAGGTCAGCATCCCCGCCAGCACCATCACGATCATCAGTTCGATCAGCGTCAAGCCTTGCTGGTGTTCGGGGCTATTTTTATATCGGTTCATACGGCGAGTGTAATCAGCCAGAGGCACGATGAAAGGCACCTTTTCTCAGGCTGGCAAATGATACGCAGAATTTTTAGTTAGCAGGTAACAAGCTGGGGGAAGTTGAGTACGGCTTCGCATTTTTGGCAATGCAGCACGAGCGCAGCATGCGGCGCGCCTACTTTCAGTAGGCGTAAGAAAGAGGGCCGGATACGGCCCTCAGCAAATCAGATAGCGACAGGAGCCTTGATCGGCGGGTGCGGATCGTAGCCTTCAATCTCAAAGTCTTCAAAACGATAATCAAACAGCGAGGCTGGCTTGCGTTTGATCACCAGCTTCGGCAACGCACGCGGCTCGCGGGTTAATTGCAGCTGCGTCTGCTCCATGTGGTTGCTGTAAAGATGGGTATCACCACCGGTCCAGACAAAATCGCCCACTTCCAGATCGCACTGTTGCGCCATCATATGCACCAGCAACGCATAGCTGGCAATATTGAACGGCAGGCCGAGGAACACGTCGCACGAGCGCTGATACAGCTGGCAAGAGAGTTTGCCGTCCGCCACATAGAACTGGAAGAAGGCATGGCACGGTGCCAGAGCCATCTTATCCAGCTCACCCACGTTCCACGCAGAAACAATAATACGGCGAGAATCCGGATCCTGTTTCAGCTGTTGCAACACGGTGCTTAGCTGGTCAATCTCGCGACCATCTGCCGCGCCCCAGGCACGCCATTGCTTGCCATAGACCGGGCCAAGATCGCCGTTTTCATCAGCCCATTCGTCCCAGATGCTGACGTTGTTTTCGCGCAGATACGCCACGTTGGTATCGCCGTTCAGGAACCACAGCAGCTCATGAATGATCGACCGCAGGTGGCATTTCTTGGTGGTCACCAACGGGAAACCTTCCTGCAGGTTGAAACGCATCTGGTGGCCGAAAATCGACAACGTGCCAGTGCCGGTACGGTCGGCTTTAGGGGTGCCCTCGGCGAGCACTTTGTTCATCAAATCCAGATACTGTTTCATTTTTCCTCACGACTGTTGTTGCTGTGGACGACGACGATACGCCCAGATCATCATAATAATACCGGCGAGCACCATCGGCACGGACAGGATTTGCCCCATGCTGATCACCCCGTCAAACAGGCCAAGCTGGGCATCCGGCTGGCGGAACGCCTCGACGATAATACGGAACGTGCCATAGCCAATCAGGAACAGGCCCGAAACGGCTCCCATCGGACGAGGTTTGCGGATGAACAGGTTCAGAATGATAAACAGCACGATGCCTTCCAGCACCATTTCATACAGCTGCGACGGATGACGTGGCAACACGCCATATTCGTTGAGCAGCGGCAGCAGTTGAGGATTGGCGGCAGCGATGGCGATATCTTCCGGACGCGAGCTTGGGAACAGCATCGCCCAAGGTGTATTGGTAGTAACACGCCCCCACAGCTCGCCGTTGATAAAGTTACCCAGGCGGCCAGCGCCCAGACCAAACGGGATCAGTGGGGCAATAAAATCAGAAACCTGGAAGAAGTTGCGCTTGGTGCGACGGGCAAACCACAGCATCACCGCGATCACGCCAATCAGGCCGCCGTGGAATGACATACCGCCATCCCAGACTTTGAACAGGTAGAGCGGGTTATCCAGGAACAGCGGCAGGTTGTAGAACAGCACGTAACCGACACGGCCACCGATAAAGACCCCAAGGAAACCGGCATACAGCATGTTTTCCACTTCGTCTTTGGTCCAACCGCTGCCGGGCTTGTTCGCGCGGCGTACCGCCAACCACATGGCAAAAACAAAGCCAACCAGGTACATCAAACCGTACCAGTGCAAAGAGACCGGGCCGATAGAGAAAATCACCGGATCAAATTTTGGAAACGCCAGATAGCTAGTGCTCATCTATCACCACAATATGTCTGTTATTCATCCCCAAGCGGGGGCGGCAGGTGCCAAACGCGGTGCAAAGCCCGTGCAACGGGAGCACCGCATTGAGATGGCGCATCATAACATAGGCTTAACCACGTCCGGGCTTGCCGGCAGGGAAAAGTTCTGTAAAAAAATAGGTCAACGCTTAACGGGCTGGACAACGCCTAATCAACGGCCACCGCGGATCAGCCCCCCCATGCCACGCCGTTCCATAAACGCCGCTACCTGGTGGCGAACCTCGGTGGTCATCTGGGCACTCAATACCCGCTTGGCCAATCCTTGCGCGTCTTCAAGTTCGATATGGCGCAACAGATATTTGATCCGTGCGACGCTGCGCCCGTTCATGCTCAGATTGCGGTAACCCATACCCACCAGCAGCAGAGCACCCATCGGGTCTCCCGCCAGTTCACCGCACAGGCTGACATGCAGCCCGGCCGCCGTCCCCTGATCGATGATCAATTTCAGCACCTGCAACATGGCTGGATGCAGGCTGTCGTACAGCGAAGCAACGCGGGTATTATTACGATCCACCGCCAGCAGATACTGGGTTAAATCGTTGGTTCCTACCGAGACAAAATCGACGCGTGCGGCCAGATAAGGGATCAGGAAGATCATCGACGGCACTTCCAGCATGACGCCAATCCGCGGCTTGGGAATGTCGTATCCCAGCATCTCTTCCACTTCTCGCCCGGCGCGATCGATCAGGCGCTTGGCCTCGTCGATCTCTTCCAGGCTGGTGATCATCGGCAACAGGATCCCCAGATTGCCGGTTCCCGCATTGGCACGCAGCATGGCGCGCACCTGGATCAGGAAGATTTCTGGCTGATCCAGCGTAATACGGATCCCCCGCCAACCGAGGCACGGGTTTTCCTCGCTGATCGGCATGTAGGGCAACTGTTTATCAGCGCCGATATCCAGCGTACGCAGCGTCACCGGCTTGTGCGGATAGAAGAGTTGCAGCATGCCCTGATATTGCGCCACCTGCTCCTCTTCCGACGGGAAGCCACTTTGCAGCATGAACGGGATCTCGGTGCGGTACAGGCCAACGCCGTCCACGCGCGCACCCAGCAGTTGTTCATGTTCCGGGCTAAGGCCAGCGTTCAGCATCACCTGGATCCGCTCACCGCTTTTCAGCTCTGCGGGCTGTTCAACGTCGTCTTCTGCCAGCTTGCTGAGCTCCTGCTCTTCGCTGATCAGACGTTGGTATTCCTTCACCAGCACCGGTTCCGGATCGACCAGCAGCTCGCCGCGATAGCCATCAACAATCAGCATTCGCTGGGCCAACAGCGCAGGCTGGATGTCCGCCCCCATCACCGTTGGCACGCCCATGGCCCGCACCAGGATCGCGGCATGGGAGTTGGCGGCACCGTCCCGCACTACCACGCCAGCCAGGCGATCCTGCGGCACTTCGGCCAACAGGGTTGCCGTCAGCTCATCGGCGACCAGCACAAATCGGGCTGGCCATTGGCTGGCCCCTTGGGTGGTATCGTCGAGGTGGAACAGCAGACGTTGGCCAAGCGCACGCAGATCGCTGGCACGCTCGCGCATATAGGTATCTTGTAAAGTAGCAAACTGGGCAGCGAAGGCTTCAATTACCTGTTTTACCGCCCATTCGGCCACCGAACCGGCATCGATCTCCGCGTACAGTTCACGTTTGAGGCGAGCATCGTTGAGCAGGTGGGAATAGAGATCGAAGATCGCCGCGCTCTCTTTTTGCGAGCTGGCGCTAAAACGCTTACTGAAGCGGCGGAACTCTGCCCCAGCCTCTTCCAACGCCTGTGTCAGGCGTTCACGCTCGCTGACGGTATCCAGCGTGGAGGCTTTATACACCTGATCAAGTGAAGGTTGGCTGCTATCTAACCACCCCTCCGCCACTGCCACGCCAGGAGCCGCAGCCAGCGCCCGAATGCGGGTCTGGCGATACTGGCCAAAAATGGCGTTTAGCTGTGATAACGAGAGGATCCCGGCCATTTGGGTGGCCAGGGTAACCATGAAGGATTCTTCGCTTTCGTCAAACTGGCGCAGTTCACGTTGCTGCACCACCAACACGCCAAGCAACTGGCGGCGATGAATGATCGGCACGCCAAGGAAGGATCGGAAACGATCCTCTTTGACCTGCGGAATATATTTGAAGCTGGGATGGCTTTGGGCATCCGCCAGGTTGATCGGCTCTGCCCGCCGCCCGACCAGGCCGACGATGCCTTCGTCAAAGGCCAGGGCGATAGTTCGCCCACGGGGCTTTTTCAACCCGCGCGTCGCCATCAGGTAATAACAGCGGCGGTCGTTGTCTGCCAGATAGATGGAGCAAACTTCGGTGTCCATCGCCAGACAGGTTTCATTGACCAAAAGATCCAGCGCATCTGTCAGACTGGCCGCCGCGGCCACTTTCTCAACAATTTCTCGCAAGCGCGTGAGCATAGTCGGTTTGACTTAACCTCTCTTTCGGCGATAAGCAGGAGGCTGCCGCTGCGCTGCCAGTTCCTGCATAGGCATGACGGTTGCGGCAAACTCTTTCATAACCCGGCGGTACACGTCGCGTTTAAACGACACCACCTGGCGCACCGGATACCAGAAGCTCACCCAGCGCCAGCCGTCAAACTCCGGCGTACTGCTGCGCTGCATGTTGATATCCGCGTCATTGCACATTAACTGCAGCAGAAACCATTTCTGCTTTTGGCCGATACAAACCGGCTTTGTGTCCCAACGCACCAAACGTTTTGGCAATTTATAGCGCAACCAGTTGCGGGTTGAGGCCAGGATACGCACATCCTTTTTACTCAGCCCCACTTCTTCGAACAGCTCACGGTACATCGCCTGCTCAGGCGTTTCGCCAGGGTTTATTCCCCCTTGGGGAAACTGCCAGGAGTGCTGACCGTAACGGCGGGCCCATAGGACCTGCCCCTGACGATTACAGATTACGATACCAACATTCGGGCGGTAGCCATCATCATCGATCACCGGACTACCTCGATAAGCATAAATTCGTATTGATAACCTGATTGTTTCACACAAGCCACAGGCGGTAAACCACTGCTTTGCAGCGCTGTCGCTCGGATAACATTGGGATAACTCACAGATAATGGCAAAGTTATAAACATGTAACGAGGTTGGAGGGCGGTTTTATTCACTTTTTCTGTGGATAGGTGTGTGAAGAACTCTAGGGATAAGCCGGGAAAACTCAATTGAACTTAAAATCCGCCGTATTTTTAATTTTTTATTATTCCTTTAAATACAATGCAATAATGACTTAAACACAGTTATGAACAGGGTAAAAATGTGATCTATGCACGCTTTGGATCTTTCTCTGGCGAAAGATCCACCAATGCGGATTTTATCCACAGATTATTATACCCAGTGACCTATAAAACCGCCAAATTCGTAAAAAATGCCCCGCGTCAAGGCTGTAAATCAAACCAGTGATCGGCAAAAAGTTGGGTTATCCCAGAAATCTGTGGATAAATAGGTGTAAGATCCTGTTTATTGTCGGTGGCTACAGGTGCACAACCCCGCGATGAAATTTTTCTACCGCGATGGGGTAGCCAAAAAGTCATGCAAAATCATGCTACTATTGTTGTTTTCCCCAGCCTGCTTTTCCCTTTTAAGGCTGTGAGTAAATTCGGTACATTTTTTAACCATAATGCATAGGTCTGATTTATGGCGTGTTTATCCCCGCTGCCGCCAGAAAACGAGCAGCAATTATTAGCCCGTGCCCAGGCGCTGGCTGGCTTTAACCTTGGTGAACTGGCAGCTCGTGCGCAGGTCAGCATTCCCAAGGATCTCAAACGGGATAAAGGTTGGGTCGGCATGCTGCTGGAGCTCTATCTGGGTGCCATGGCGGGCAGCAAGCCTGAACAGGATTTCCCAGAGCTGGGCATTGAGTTGAAAACCATCCCGGTCGACGCCGCCGGTAACCCGCTGGAAACCACTTTCGTCTGCGTAGCCCCGCTGACAGGCAATAGCGGCGTCACTTGGGAAAGCAGCCACGTACGCCACAAACTGGCACGCGTGCTGTGGATCCCGGTGGAGGGTGAACGACAAATCCCATTGGCACAGCGCCGCGTAGGTTCCCCGCTGCTGTGGCAGCCCAATCAGGAAGAAACCGAGATGCTGCGCCGGGATTGGGAAGAACTGATGGATCTTATCGTGCTCGGCCAGGTTGAGCGGATCACTGCCCGCCATGGCGAAGTGCTACAGCTGCGGCCAAAAGCGGCCAACAACAAGGCACTGACCGAAGCCACCGGCGAACAGGGCCAACCGATCCTCACCTTGCCGCGCGGCTTCTATCTGAAGAAAAACTTCACCCGGGCGCTGCTGGCCAGGCACTTTACGCTTTGATTAGCCCTGCGCATCCTGATTTCACCGTCATTTCTCCTTACACAGATGGGATACGTCCGAAAGCCATCTTTGGCAGAGTTTGCTACTCTATTAGGACAATTATTCTAGGTATATAAGGTGTTCGGCATGAAAAAGTGGGTAATGGCTATTTCCGCCCTGATGATGGTCGCCGGATTAGCAGGCTGTTCCAGCGACTATGTGATGGCCACCAAAGATGGCAATATGATCCTCACGCAGGGTAAGCCTAAAATCGATAAGGATACCGGCCTGATCAGCTATCAGGACGAGCAAGGCAAGCAGCGTCAGATTAACGGCGATCAGGTCTCGCAGGTTATCGAGCGTTAATCCCAGCCCCCGCATCTTCCTGACCCCTGACGGATTATCAATCAGGGGATTAGCCCTGCCCTCGGCTGTTATATTCCACTTTCACCATCTTCTTAGCTTGGTTATAGTCAAGTAAGGCGTGTTACGCCGTTGGATCTCTGGCTGCTGTTTTACCGGGCATCACGCCCGTAAGCGCTAACATTGAAGGAAGGCCGTTAATGCAATACCACCGTATTCCCCACAGTTCTTTAGAAGTGAGCGTGCTGGGACTGGGCACCATGACCTTTGGCGAACAAAACAGCGAAGCCGATGCCCACGCACAGCTGGATTATGCATTAGCCGCTGGCATCAACCTGATTGATACCGCAGAGATGTATCCAGTGCCACCGCGCCCGGAAACCCAGGGGCTGACAGAGCAATACATTGGCAGTTGGATCAAAGCGCGCGGCAACCGCGATAAAATCGTGCTGGCAAGCAAGGTCTCCGGGCCGATCCGGGGTAATGACGCTGGGATCCGCCCACAGCAGGCGTTAGATCGCAAAAATATCCGCGCTGCCCTGGATGCCAGCCTGAAACGGTTAAACACCGATTATCTGGATCTGTACCAGCTACACTGGCCGCAGCGCACCACCAACTGTTTCGGCAAGCTCAATTATCAGTACACCGATGAGAAAGCCACCATCCCGCTGTTGGAAACTCTGGAAGCGTTAACCGAGCAGGTCCGGGCCGGCAAAATTCGCTATATCGGCGTCTCTAACGAAACCCCTTGGGGCGTGATGCGCTACCTGCAACTGGCAGAAAAACACGAACTACCGCGTATCGTCTCGATCCAGAACCCCTACAGCCTGTTAAACCGCAGCTTTGAGATTGGTCTGGCGGAGATCAGCCAACATGAGGGTATCGAACTGTTAGCCTATTCCAGCCTGGCCTTCGGTACGCTGTCCGGCAAATACCTCAACGGTGCCAAACCGGCCGGGGCACGCAACACACTGTTCAGCCGCTTTACCCGCTACTCTTCAGCCCAGAGCCAGGCGGCGATCGCCGAATACGTGGCGCTGGCGAAAAAGCACGGTCTGGACCCTTCACAGATGGCATTGGCATTCGTGCGCCAGCAGCCGTTCGTTGCCAGCACCTTGCTGGGTGCCACCACGCTGGAGCAGTTGAAGATAAATATCGACAGTTTTGACGTGGTGTTGAACGAGGAAGTGTTGCAGGCTCTGGAAGAGATCCACAGCCGCTTCACCATTCCAGCACCATAAAGACTATAGGGGCACAGCATGCTGTGCCCCTATGTATCAAACCGTTAGGCTTTGGAGCGGAATTGAGATATCCACAGGACGGTGATGGCAAGGCCGAACACGACGCCAAAACCGATCCCGACGCCGATCACCGGCACACCTAATTTGACCACCGAAGAGTAGAGGCCAAGCATCAGCAGCATGGCGGTGTTTTCACCCAGGTTCTGTACCGCAATGGCATTCCCCGCCCCAACGGAGCGTTTGCCCCGCTCTTGCAACAGCGCATTCAGCGGCACCACAAAGAAACCACCCAGCACACCAATCACCAGCAGCACGCCATAAGCATTCAGCATGCTGGTTTGCACGGCAAAGAAGGCTACGGCGATGCCGATCAGGATCCCGGCAGGCATACAACGCTTAACCGTTTCCAGCGTCACAAAGCGGGCTGCCGCCCCGGCCCCGACCACGATACCTATTGCCACCATCGCGTTGAGCATGGTTGGCGTGGCGTTATCGCTAATGCCCAGCGCCACCGGCACCCACAGCACCAGCAGGAAGCGCAGGGTAACCCCAGCGCCCCAGAACAGGCTGGTACCAATCAGTGAGAAACGGGTTTGCCCATCGCGCCACAGCACCACGCAAGCGTTGAAGAAAGTGCTCCCCATGACGCGTGGGTGCCAGGAGGCCACCTTATGGGCAACAGGCAAGCGCGGGATGTACAGGTTGGCAACGACTGCCGCGCCGTAAACCACGGCACACACCGCCAGTGCAGCTACAATATGCCAGTCTGCCAGCAGGCCACCGGCTACCGAGCCCACAAGGATGGCGGCAATGGTGGAAGCTTCCATCAGCCCATTGGCCTTCACCAGCTTATCGCCGCTGGTGATCTCACCCAGGATGCCGTACTTCGCCGGTGAATAAGCCGCCGCCCCGATGCCGACCAGGGTATAGCCCAGGAACGGGTTCAGCCCAAAGCAGATCACCAGCGCACCGGCCAGCTTCAAGCCGTTGGCGACCATCATCACCCGGCCTTTGGAGAAGCTGTCGGCAATTTGGCCGACAAACGGAGCCAGGATGATATAGGTGGCCACGAAGGCCATTTGCAGTATCGGTTGGCTCCAATCGGGGTACATTTGCTGTTTGATCAGCGCCAGGGTAGCAAACAGCAAGGCGTTATCGCCGAAGGCCGAGAGAAACTGGGCACAGATCACCGCGATCATCGAACGTGACAGCAGTGGGGAATCAGTTGCATTCATGATGCCTTCTCCGGCTGTTCAGCCATTTGGCGCAAAGTAACGAAATCCGGTTTGCCGCTGCCCAGTAACGGCAACGCCTTCACCAGGCGAATATCACGCGGCACCGCCAGCTCCGGGGTGCCCTGCTCACGAGCCACCCGCAGCAAGCTATCACGGGTAATGCTGGCGTCGTTGGTGAACAACACCAGCGCTTCGCCTTTGCTGCTGTCGCTTTTCACCGTGGCCGCATGCAGCCCTTCCGGCGACAGGCGCACGGCCAACTGTTCCACGCTCTCCAGCGAGATCATTTCCCCCGCCAGTTTGGCAAAGCGCTTCACGCGGCCACGAATGGTGCAATAGCCCTGTTCGTCGAAGCTGACAATATCACCGGTATCGTACCAGCCAGCTTGCAACACGCCGTTTTCGTCCTCGGCTGCCGGAGTTTCCAGTTCGCCTGGGCGTTCAACCCGCAGGTAGCCCTTCATGATGTTCGGGCCTTTCAATTGCAAACGGCCACCGTTATCGATCCCGGCCATCTTAATCAAACGTGCTTCCATCTGCGGCATAATGCGGCCTACGGTGCCAACTTTGGCCGCCAGAGGCACGTTGATCGACACTACCGGAGCACACTCAGTGACGCCGTAGCCTTCTAAAATGCGGATGCCGTATTTGTCCTGATAAATCTGTTTGGTGCTTTCGGCCAGCTTCTCGGCCCCGGCCACGACATAGCGCAGACGGGCAAAATCGTAAGGATGGGCGAAACGGGCGTAGTTGTTGAGGAAGGTCGCTGTCCCAAACAGCACGGTGCAGTTACGGTCATAGACCAGCTCCGGCACCACGCGATAATGCAGTGGGCTTGGGTAGAGGAATACCCGGCTACCGGTCATCAACGGGGTGATCAACCCAACCGTCAGGCCGAAAGAGTGGAACAGCGGCAGCGAGGACATAAAGCGATCGCGCGGGGTGAAATCCGCAATGGTTCGGATCTGCTCCACGTTCGCCAACAGGCTGGCATGGGAATGCACCACGCCCTTGGGATGGCCTTCCGAGCCGGAGGTAAACAGGATCAGCGCCGCATCTTCTGGCTGCTGCGGCACCATGGCCTTTTGTGGCTGGAACAGGTGACGCAGGATCCACAGCTTATCGTCGCGGGTGACGGTATCTTTCAAATCTTCCAGATAAACCCAATTGGCTTCCGGCACCTGCTCTGGCAGGTGAGTCAACTTGCCCTTTTCCAGGAACTGGCGCGAGGTGACGATGGTTTTAATGGTGGCCGCGGTCATCGCGCTTTTCAGCCCGTTCACACCGGCGGTGTAATTGAGCATCGCCGGAATACGGCCCCGCAATGAAGCGCCAAAGATGGCGGCAGCGGTAATAGTGGCATTGGGCAACAGCAGGCCAACATGCTCTTTCGGCGCGGTAAAGCGCTCCAGGATGCGGCTGACGCCCAGCGATTTTTTAAGCAGCGTATGATAGCTGTCTTCCTTGAAACCTATGTCTTCGATGCAGGGCTTGAAGCGCCCATAACGATGCTGTGCGGCCAACAGCGCGCCGAACAGGGTTTGCGGTTTGAGGGTATCCATGCGCGCCTGCATCATGATCTGATGCAGCCTGTCACCGGCCAACTGCCGGCGTTGACTGGCTTTTGGCGCGTCTGGCATCGGTAAAGTGGTTGGCGGTAGAATGCTGATGGTGGTCTGTGGGAAGGCGCGGAGTTTATACACCCCGGCCATACGGCCAAACACGCTGAACTCCGGGCCATCGATACGTACCGGCACGATGGTGGCGCCAGATTTGGCGGCGATAAAGGCCGCCCCGTCGTAGACCTTCATCAATGAACCGGTCACCGTAATGCGCCCTTCCGGGAATACCACGATCGGCCTGCCCTGTTCAACCATGCGCACCAGATGCTTGATGGCCATCGGTTTGGTGGGATCCAGTGGCACAAAATCGATATAAGGCTTCAACCAGCGCATAAACCAACGTTCGGAAATGCTGGAGTAAACGGCAAACACCGGTTTGATCGGTAAGAACAACGCCAGCAGCGCGCCATCCATGAAAGAAACGTGATTCGGGGTGATCAGCAGTTTCTGCTGCTCAAAATACCTGGCGTCGCCTTCGACACGAACACGAAACAACAGGCGAAACAGTGCACGTAACACGGTATATATCATCCCACTCTCCCTCGGGGTTGATGGCCTTAAAAATTGTCTGAGGAAGAATACTATACGGCAGGCAAAAAAAAACCTACGCATCCGCGTAGGTTGGTGCAATTGAAAATGGCTTCAACATACAGAGTATGCCGATTGCTCACCAATCAATACCTCTGGGACAGTCAATTTACCCCGCCACGCCAAACTCTCGCCAGCGGCCAATCGCAACAGTCCGGCGCAAAGTGTAACCAGCGATGTAGTTTTTCCTTTGATAGACATGGTTTTGAAACTATTGAAAAACCTCAACCAACCCGGATCGTTGGGGCACCGCACATTGCGCCCGTTAACCCTGGATCCGCTTGGGGTGAAAAGGTGAATTTAAAAGCCATAAATGCAACGCTCACCACAAGTTAGCGATACCAGCCCTTGCGGCGCGCGATTTTTTCCGCAAAACTGAGGGATGTAAGCGATTACCCAGGAAGTGTTGCAGATATGGCCACGATTAAGGATGTTGCCAGGCTGGCGGGTGTTTCCGTCGCCACGGTGTCCCGCGTAATAAATAACTCCCCAAAAGCCAGCGAAAGTTCACGAACCGCCGTGCTGGCCGCCATGGAAGGATTGCAGTATCACCCCAACGCCAATGCCCGTGCGCTGGCACAGCAATCCACCGAAACCCTGGGCCTGATTGTCTCTGACGTTTCCGATCCCTTCTTTGGTGCCATGGTAAAAGCCGTGGAGCAGGTGGCCTACGCCACGCATAATTTTCTGCTGATTGGTAACGGTTACCACAATGCCGAAAAAGAGCGCCAGGCCATTGAGCAACTGGTGCGCCATCGCTGTGCGGCCTTGGTGGTGCATGCCAAGAAGCTGACCGACGATGAGCTGACCGTCTGGATGCGCCAAATCCCAGGCATGGTGCTGATCAACCGAACGCTACCTGGGTTTGAGCCCCGCTGCGTAGCGCTTGACGATCGTTACGGTGCCTGGCTGGCTACCCGCCATCTGATCCAGCAGGGCCACCAGCGGATCGCCTTCATCTGCTCCAACCATCAGATTTCAGATGCTGCCGATCGATTGCAGGGCTACCTGGATGCATTGGAAGAACACGGTATTGCGGTGGATGAGAAGCTGGTTGCCTACGGCAAGCCGGATGAGATTGGCGGCGAGCAGGCCATGACCGAGTTGCTGGGCCGTGGTAAGCAGTTTACCGCCATCACCTGCTATAACGATCCGATGGCCGCCGGGGCGCTTTCGGTGCTCAGTGATAACAGCGTGGACGTTCCTGGCCAGATTTCGCTGATTGGTTTTGACGACGTGCTGATTTCCCGCTATCTGCGCCCACGCCTGACCACTATCCGCTACCCGGTGGTGGCGATGGCAACGCAAGCAGCAGAGCTGGCATTAGCGTTGGCCAACAACCAGCCGCTACCGGAGATCACCAATATGTTCAGCCCGACGCTGGTCCGCCGCCATTCGGTCGCCAGCATCAATAACGCTTTCGATCAGAGCTAATCTAGCCGGCGGTGGTATAGGCGCACGGGGCGATCCGGGTACTCCAGCGCCTCGCCGATGTGCTGCCAGCCATGGCGTTCGTAATACCCGCTAAACTCGGCATACAGATACAGCTCCTTGAACCCGGCCCGGCGGCTGTACTCCTGCACATATTGCTGGAGCTGCAACCCCAGCCCGCTGCCGCGCTGGCTCTCTTCAACGTAAAGCGCGGCCAGCCACGGCGTTAAATCCTGGCGGCTGATCAAATCACAGCGCCACAGCCCCACGGTGCCTACCGGCTGGTCATCCAACAGGGCGATAAAGGTGATCGGCAAACCTTCATGCCGCAGGCTGCTGGCCACCACGCTGGCAAAGAATTCCCGGCTGTTTTCGCTGCCAAACGCCTGCCACTGCCAGTCGATAACCTGTTGCTGATGCTGCGGATAGTCCGCCAGATGCACAATACGAAACACGCTAATCCCCTCTGAAAAATGCCTTAATGCCAGCACCGTCAGTTTACGCCAATCAATGCATGGGTGCCCCAACAACATAGGTTGCTGAATTTGTAGGGGTCGAACATGTTCGAGCCGATCTCACCCTATGCTAGACTCTGCACTATTTACCGCAGCGGACGTTAAAAGAGGGTAGCCATTGATGATCACCATGTTGGATGTTTCCATGCGCGCGGGGGTGTCCAAAGCGACGGTTTCCCGCGTTTTAAATGGCACCGGCCAGGTGAAGAAGAGCACGCGTGATGCGGTGTTCAAGGCAATGGATGAGCTGGGCTACCGGCCGAACTTTCTCGCCCAATCGCTGGCCAATAAAAGCTCCAACAGCATTGGGCTGGTAGTGTCCAATTTTGACGGCCCCTACTTTGGCCGTTTGCTGCGCCAGGCCGCCAAACTGGTCGAGGCCAGCGGCAAGCACCTGATCGTCACCGACGGCCACGACACGCCAGAAGATGAATTGCAGGCGGTACGGCTGCTGGCGGATCGCCGCTGCGACGCGATTATCCTGTACACCCGCTTTATGAGCGAAAGCGCCCTGATGGAGCTGCTGGAAGACCTGCCGGTTCCGGTGATGATCATTAACCGCGATCTGCCGCAGGCCCGTGAACGCTGCGTGTTCTTCGAACAGCAACAGGCCGCCTTCAACGTGGTGGATTACCTGATCCGTCAAGGGCACCGTGAGATCGCCTGCATCACCGGGCCTATTGATACCCCCACCGCCCAATCCCGCTTGGCGGGTTATCGTCAGGCGTTGGAACGCCACCAGGTTGCGTTCAATGATGCCTTGATCACCAACGGTGATAGCAGTGTACCCGGCGGATACCTCAGTTGTAAGGCACTGCTGGCTAGCAGCAACTCCTTCAGCGCGCTGTTTGCCAGCAACGATGATATGGCCATCGGTGCGATGAAGGCCCTGCACCAGGCTGGCAAACGCCTGCCTGAGGACGTTTCGCTGTTTGGTTTCGACGATGAGCCAAGCGCCGCCTATCTGCAACCGGCGTTGTCCACCGTCTACCTGCCGATCGACGCGATGATCGAAGCGGCGATCGCCCAAGCCCTGCGTCTGATCAACGGCGAAGCGCTACAACCGCTAACGCCGTTTGTCGGTGAGTTAAAACTGCGTGAGTCCGTGGTACCTGGCCCCTACGCTTAAATTAACTCCAGCCCGATCAATTCTTCAATCGTCTGACGGCGACGGATCAGCCGAGGCTCACCGTTTTCAAACAGTACTTCCGGCAGCAGCGGGCGACTGTTGTAGTTGGAGGACATCGACGAGCCATAGGCCCCGGTGTCATGGAACACCAGATAATCCCCGACCCGCACCTGCGGCAACGGACGGGTTTCAATACCGCCACCCGCCTGCTGGGTAAACACATCACCTGACTCACACAGCGGCCCGGCAATCACGGTGTCTTGCAGCGATTGATGATCAGTATTGCGGCCGTCGGCAGGCAGTAGGGAGATATGGTGATAGCTGCCATACATCGCCGGGCGCATCAGATCGTTGAACCCAGCGTCTACCAGGACAAAGTGGCGGCTGCCCATCTGTTTTACCGAACGCACTTCGGCCACCAACACGCCCGCTTCCGCCATCAGGAAACGCCCCGGCTCGATTTCCAACTTCACCGGATGGCCCAGATGTGCGGCAACTCGCTCACGTGCACGGTTCCACAGGCCGTAATAGTGTTCGGTATTAATCGCCTCTTCCCCTTGCTGATAAGGGATAGAAAGGCCGCCACCGGCGGAAATCGCCGTAATGTCCTGCCCCAGTGCAATCACCTGCTGCACCATGGCATCACACACGCGCTCCAGGTGCTGGTAATCCACCCCGGAACCGATGTGCATATGCAGCCCGATCAGTTTCAGTCCGTATTGCTGCACCTTGGCGACCGCCTGCGGCAGATCGGCATACCAGATACCGTGCTTGCTGTTTTCACCGCCGGTATTGGTTTTCTGGCTATGGCCGTGGCCAAAACCAGGATTGATACGTAGCCACACCGGATGCCCGGCAGACACCTGACCAAGCTGTTCCAGCATATCGATAGAACCAGCGTTGACCGGGATTTTCAATTCGCTGACGCGCGCCAGCGTGGCGTGATCCAGCACATCTGCGGTAAATACGATATCCTCGCCACCCGGCTCAAAACCGGCTTTTAACGCGCGCTCAATCTCACCCAGCGACACCGAATCCACCTTGACGCCCTGCTCGCGCATCAGGCGCAGAATATGAATATTCGAGCAGGCTTTCTGGGCAAAACGGATCACGTCAAAGTGCTGCAACTGGCTGATACGCTGGCTGATGATATCTGCATCATAGGCCCAGACCGGGCAACCAAAGCGTGGGGGCAGCGCCAGCAGATTGGCGGCGTTCAGGGCGGTAGAGGTGTCGTTCAAGGCGCGTGGCATGGTTCGGTTCCCATAATCAAATTTTCCACCATCATGCCGCAGCAGCCTCGGTGTGAAAAATATCTATTTCGCCATAGTCTATTCATTTATGATATGGCTTTCCCTCTCCGTGGAGTTTCGCCATGTACGCCATTACCCTACGCCAGATTGAAATTTTTCACGCGGTGATGACCACCGGAAATCTGACCGAGGCGGCGGCGCTGCTGCAAACTTCACAACCGACCGTCAGCCGCGAACTGGCCCGCTTCGAGAAGCTGATCCAGCTGCAACTGTTTGACCGCGTACGTGGCCGTCTTTACCCCACAGTGCAAGGTTTGCGGCTGTTTGAAGAAGTGCAGCGTTCTTATTACGGCCTGGATCGCATCAAGAATGCAGCGGCAGGTATCCGGCAATTCCAGCAGGCGCAGCTTTCCATTGCCTGTCTGCCGGTGTTTTCCCAATCGCTGCTGCCTGCCGTGTGCAAACCTTTTGTCGATCGTTACCCGGAAGTGAGCTTCAGTGTGATCCCACAGGAGTCACCATTGCTGGAAGAATGGCTTTCGGCACAGCGCCACGATCTGGGCCTGACGGAGAATACCCTGACGCCCGCTGGCACCGAGCGCATGACGCTGCTGACGATGAATGAAGTGTGTGTGCTGCCTGCCGGGCACCCAATGCTTGCGAAAAGCACGCTGACGCCGCAGGACTTCAACGCAGAAAACTTTATCAGTCTGTCGAGCACCGACAGCTATCGGCAACTGCTGGATGCATTGTTCCATGAGCAAGGCATCGAGCGCCGGATGGTGATGGAGACCCACAGCGCCGCCTCGGTCTGTGCGATGGTCAAGGCCGGAGTCGGCATCTCGATCGTCAACCCACTGACCGCGTTGGATTACGCCAATAATGGCGTTCATGTGCGGCCCTTCAGCGTCGAGGTGCCATTTACCGTGAGCCTGATCCGCCCGCTGCACCGCCCCTCTTCCGCGCTGGTCACGGCCTTTGTGCAGCACTTGCAGCAGCAGGCGCAACAGTTGCCCGCCCGCCTGGCTTCCGTGATCCAACGCTAACGCAGCGTGGCACGCCAGCCAGGATCGGTGGCAAACCATTCCACCAGGAAGTCCAGCATGGTGCGCAACGTGGCGGGCATTTGGCGGCGCGAAGTGTAAATGCCGTAGATCCCCATCGTTTGTGACAGATACCCCGGTAACAGTTCCACCAACTCCCCCTTTGCCAACAGTGGCGCAGCGGAATAGTAAGGCTGCATGGAAATCCCCGCTCCTTGCAGCGTTCCTGCCAACAGCACCACCGACTCGTTGGCGCTGAGGTTACCGCTGACTGCCACCGCCGACTTCACACCCTGCTCATCAAAGTGCCACAGGCTTTTACCAAAGTAGGAGTAGGTCAGGCAGTTGTGCAGAGCTAAATCTTGCGGGTGACGCGGGGTGCCATGAGCGGCCAGATAGGCTGGAGACGCGCAGATCACCGAAGCGCAGTTGGAAAGCGGCCGAGCAATCAGATTAGGATCCAACTCATTGGTGATGCGTAGCGCCAGATCGATCCGTTCTTCCACCAGATTGACCGCCCGGTTATCCATTTGCAGGTCCACAGCAACCTGAGGATGACGTTTCAGGTACTGCGCCACCGCCCCCACCAGCGCCGTTTGGCCGAGCGATTGCGAGCAACTGATGCGTAACAGGCCGCGTAAATCATCACTCTGCTCATTTTCGACCAGATCGATATCTTTCGCTACCGCCAGCATTTGGCGGCAACGTTCCAAGGTGCGCTCCCCGGCATCGGTCAGGCTGAGCCTACGCGTAGTACGGTGCAACAGCCGTGCGCCAGCCCATTGTTCCATCTGCGCCAGATAGCGCGTCACCATAGCCCGCGACATCGCCAGGGTATCCGCAGCCGCAATCATGCTGCCGCGTTCGACGATAGTGACAAAAACCTCTGCAGCGGTAATGCGATCCATGATTCGCTCGATTTACGCAATTAATAATTGCTTATTATCCGGTTTTTCTCTCGTTCTATGCAACCTATCATCTGGCCAACGACAACAAATACCTAAAAGGCACCTGCACATGTTTAAGAAATCATTACTGACCCTGGCCGTAACCGGCTTCGTTTCATTCAGCACCTTCGCCAATGCAGCTAATACGTTGACCCTGGAAGTGTATAACCCTGGCGAAAAGAGCGTATTCCCGGTCTCCTCCGAGATTGTCAGCGGCCCACACGAAGTGGCGCTGATCGATGCCCAATTCCAGCGTAACGACGCGCAGGAACTGGTGAAAAAGATCAAGGCCACCGGTAAGAAGCTGACCACGGTCTACATCAGCCATTCGGATCCGGATTTCTATTTCGGCCTGGACGTGATCAAAGCCGCCTTCCCAGAAGCAACTATCATTGCTTCACCGGAAACGATCAAAGCGATCAATGCGACCCAGGCAGGTAAACTCGCCTATTGGGGCCCCATCCTGAAGGAGAATGCACCGAAAACCGTGATCGTGCCGCAGCCGTTGCAGGGCAGCAGCTTTAGCATCGATGGCCAGCAGGTCGAAGTGAAAGGCCTCAATGGCCCAACGCCAGACCGCACCTTTGTGTGGATCCCATCGTTGAAAGCCGTGGTGGGTGGTGTGCCGGTAGCCGGTGACAATATTCATCCGTGGATTGCGGATAATCAGACCATCGAGTCACGCGCTCATTGGCAGCAAACGCTGGAAAGCATCAAGGCGCTGAAACCGCAGGTAGTGGTTCCGGGGCACTTCCTGCCGGGAGCGGCGCAAACGCTGGAGTCGGTGACCTTTACCCACAATTACCTGACCACGCTGGAAAGTGAGTTGCCAAAAACCAAGAATTCCGCGGAACTGATCGCGGCCATGCAGCAGCACTATCCAAAGCTGCAAGATGGTTCTAGCCTGGAACTGAGCGCCAAAGTGCTGAAAGGCGAAATGAAGTGGCCGCAGTAAAGCGGTAGGAGCAAAAACATGACGACCCTGCATTACATTTTCGATCCGCTGTGCGGCTGGTGTTACGGTGCAGCACCGCTGGCCAAGGCTGCCCAGGCTATTCCGGGCCTGACCGTTGCCCTGCACGCCGGTGGCATGATGACCGGCAATGCCCGCCGAACCATCAACGAGGAATGGCGCAATTACGTGATGCCCCATGATAAACGGATTGCCGAGCTAACCGGCCAGCCCTTCGGCGACGGTTACTTCAACGGACTGCTGCGTGACACCACGGCGGTGATGGACTCTGAGCCACCGATCGTTGCGATCCTGGCCGCTGAACAGCTCGCTGGACGGGGCCTGGATATGCTGCACCGCATTCAGGAAGCTCACTACCGGGAAGGACGACGTATTGCCGATACGCCGGTGTTGGAAGCGCTGGCGAGTGAGCTGGGCCTGGATCCTGCTGCCTTTATTGCCGAGATGCGTTTGAACAGCGGCGCGCCAACGACACAGCATATCGCCGACAGCCGCGCACTGCTTGCCAAAGTCCGAGGGCATGGCTTCCCGACCTTTGCCCTGGAGGATACTCAAGGGCGGCTATCCCAGATCCCCGTGCAGGAGTATTTGGGGAATGTTGAAGGCTGGAAAGCCTTGCTGAAAGATGCCGTGAAATAAATCTGTCGGGGCGAGCACATGTTCGCCCCGAACATAGTTGTAACAATTTCATTATGTGTTGTGATTTGCCGCCGCGCCAAAGACGCCCTCGCCTTACGCTACTCAACGTTTCTTGCGCTCGTTTTATCTCCGCTGTATTGCAAATAATGAGCCACGTCAAAACTGCTTACATGTGGCGGTTTGTTTGTTACCAGCCTCGTGCCCATGCTAGAAGAAAACGATACCTTCTGGATTTTCATGAACACGAGCACCACACAAAAACGGGCCGTCTGGCAGTTGATCAAACCCTTTTGGGTTTCGGAAGAAAAATGGCGCGCCTGGGCGATGCTGATCGCCATCGTTGGCCTATCCCTGGGGCTGGTCTATATCAGCGTGCTGATCAACCAGTGGAACCAAGTGTTCTATGATGCCCTGCAGAATAAAAACTACCCGGTATTCAAAGCCCAACTGTGGCGCTTTACCTATCTGGCGTTGGCTTTCATCGTGCTGGCGGTCTACAAGATCTATCTGACCCAGGGCCTACAGATGCGCTGGCGGCGCTGGATGACGGAAAAATTTATGGGCAAGTGGCTGGCGCATCAGGCCTATTACCATACCGAACAGCAGCAGATTATCGATAACCCCGACCAACGTATCTCCGACGATCTCAACGTCCTGACCCAGTACACCTTATCTTTGTCGCTCGGCCTGCTCTCCAGCCTGGTGACGCTCTGTTCGTTTATTACCATTCTCTGGCATATCAGCGGGCCGATGACCTTTGTGATCGCCCAACATACCATTACCCTGCCCGGTTATATGGTGTGGTTTGCCCTGCTGTACGCGGCGCTGGGATCGTTGCTGATCTGGTGGGTCGGCAAGCCGCTGGTTATGCTCGGTTTTAATCAGGAACGCTATGAAGCGAACTTCCGTTTCGGGCTGATCCGTATCCGTGAAAATAACGATGCCATCGCGCTGTATCACGGTGAACCACGTGAGAAGCAGCAGCTAAGTAACCGCTTTGAAGCCATCCGCAGCAACTGGTGGTCGATCATGCGTATCACCCGGCGGCTAAATATCGCCAGCAACTTCTACGGCCAGTTTGCCATTGTCTTTCCGCTGCTGGTGGCGGCACCACGCTATTTCTCCGGTGCGATCCAGATGGGCGGGCTGATGCAGATCTCCTCCGCGTTTGGCCAGGTGCAAGGCTCGCTGTCGTGGTTTATCGACGCGTTTTCCAATCTGGCCACCTGGAAAGCCTGCGTTAACCGTCTGGCTGGCTTTAACGCGGCGGTGGACGAAGTCCATAACCTGACCCGCGGCATCAGCCTGCAACAGGAAGACCACTCACCGCTAATGCTGCGCGATGTTGGCCTGACGTTGCCCGATGGACAGCCGCTGTTAAGTGCGGCAACCATGACGCTGCAACGCGGCGAGCGCGTGCTGGTCGTCGGCCCTTCTGGCTGTGGTAAATCTACGCTGCTACGTGCGATTGCCGGGATTTGGCCTTACGGTTCTGGTGAGATCGGCCTGGATAAACATCTCACTACGCTGTTCCTGCCGCAGCGCAGCTATATCCCGATCGGTACGCTGCGTGAGGCGCTAAGCTATCCACACCAGGATAAAGACTACAGCGATGAGCAGTTGTTGAAAGTCCTGGAAAACTGCCGGCTGAAGCACCTGCAACGCTGGCTGGATACCAGCGCCAACTGGAGCCATCGGCTTTCACCGGGCGAGCAGCAGCGGTTGGCGTTTGCCCGCGCGATCCTTACCCGCCCGGATGTGCTGTTCCTGGATGAGGCCACCAGCGCGTTGGATGATGAAACCGAGCAATTGATGTATTGCCTGCTGGTTGACGAACTGCCGGAGGTCACGCTGGTCAGCGTGGCACACCGCAACAGCGTGGCGAAATATCATCAGACCTGCTGGCGTTTCAGCCGCGACGAACATGGCCCGGCCCAGATGGCGCTTAGCCCGTTGCCGATACCGAGTTAGCCTCAACATACCCCTCACCCTAACCCTCTCCCACAGGGAGAGGGAACCGATCGAGTTTAACTGAAAGTATCGTGACCCTTCATAAGCATCGACTGATCCACCTTGGATAAGGAGTGCTCGAGGTTGCTGATATGATCTCTATACTGCCAAAAGAGCAGGGGCTATCAACTCCCTCTCCCTGTGGGAGAGGGTTGGGGTGAGGGTCAAATCCCATCAGCCTCGGCGTTGGCGCATTTCACCTTACGCCGCTCATGCCACAGGCTGGTCAAACCGCGTTTGCCGCAGGCCAGCGCCATGTCACGGAACTCGATCAGGCTCAGCCCTTCGCGCTCCAGCATCATTTCGGCAGCCAACTGCATATTCACCCCGGTCAACACCTCACAGTTGCCATGCGCATCGGCCAACTCGCAGGCACTACGGAAAGGCGATCCCCCCAGCATATCAGTAAGGAAAACCACGCCGTCCGCTTGTTCTACCGCTTGCAGCGCCGCACTCAATGCGACTTTCAGCTCCGCCGTCCCCATATGGACCGGGAAGTCCACCGCGATACAGGCAGGCTGTTCCCCTACCACCTGCTCTACCGCCTGTAGCAGGCCACTGGCGAAACCGCCGTGGCCGGTAATGACAATTCCTGGCATGTTCTCTTCCTCACAGTAAACCGATAAATTTACCCACTACGCCAATCACCACCGTCACACCGATCAGTTTCACCGGTGAGAAACCGCGCTTCATCAGGAAGAACACCAGCAACGTGAAACACAGCGGTAACAGGTTGGGCATCAACTTATCGAGCACGTCCGTTTGCAACGCCACGGTGGCCTTACCGGCATGCATGATCAGCGGCGTGGAAAGATGTACATAAGAGGCCACCAGCGCGCCGATGACCGTCATGCCCACGATTGACGCCGCATGGGATATTCGTTTGGTATGGGTTTTCAACAGCGTCAGCGCACTGGTGCCCGCCTGATAGCCATAGTGCGCCAGCCCAAAGCGCAGCCCGAAGTGGAACACGTTGAACAACAGCAGGAACACTATCGGCCCGAACAGGCTGCCTTCCAGCGCCAGAGATGCCCCGATGCCCGCACAAATCGGCAACAGCGTCAGCCAGAATAGCGCATCGCCAATGCCTCCAAGCGGCCCCATCAGCGCCACCTTCACCGCTCGAATGGTGGAGACTTTCTCCTTGTTTTGCTCCATCGCCAGCACCAGTCCCGAAAGGAAGGTGACGTCGAAGGGATGCACGTTGATAAACTCCATATGCATCTTCATCGAATTCGCCAGATCCTGAGGATTGCGGTGGATCTTGCGCAAGCCAGGGATCAGGGTGTACAGCCAACCACCGGCCTGCATACGTTCATAGTTGAACGATGCCTGCAGCAGCAGCGAGCGCCAGGCCATGCGGTTAATATCGCTACGCGTCAGCGCTTCTGCTGGCTGGCTATCAACATAGTCATCCTGCTCTACCTGGCTGGTGGCCAATGCCTGTTCCAGGCGTTTTGCTGCCTTTTGCGCCAGCAGATCGTCAGAATCATCAAATGCCATCTTCGGCGTCCTCCGGTTGAACAGGCTTTCTGGTCACGTCCGCATCTGCCCGTTGACTGTTAAAGAAATCGATCAGCGCGATCGCCAATGCCCCCAGCGCCACCGCCAGGATCGGCAGCTTAAGGAACGTCACCGAAATAAAGCCGAGGATGAAATACGCCACGTAGGTTTTCTTCATCATCACTTTCATCAGCAGTGAGAAGCCGATAGCCGGCATCATGCCACCCGCCACCGCCAGCCCATCCAGCAGCCAGGTCGGCGCTTTCTGCACCATGGCACTGGCCGCATCGGCACCGAAGTAGATCGGCAAAAACGCCACCACAAAGTAGAAAACAAACAGGATGCTGATGCCGAGGTAGTTCACCCGCTCAACGCCGCGCCAGTTCAGTTCCTGCACCATGCGATCGCAGCGGTGCATCATGGGTGAAAACGCGGTGAACAGCAGCGTGATGCAGCCCTGTACCGCAATGGCGAACGGCACCGCCACGCCAATGGCCACCTTGGGATCGGCCTTGGTGAGGATGGCAAACGCCGTGCCGACTACCCCGCCGATCACCACGTTAGGCGGTTGCGCACCGGCCAGCGGCACCATGCCCATCCATACTAGTTCCAGCGTCCCGCCCACCAGCAAGCCGGTGGTGACATCCCCGAGGATCAGGCCAACCAGCGGCCCCATCACTACCGGGCGGTGGAAGTGGGTCAGGCCGTCGAACAGGTCGACCCCGGCCAACCCCGCCAGCAATGCAATCAATAACGCGTCAGTTAACATGCTTCCCCCTGCGCTCAAGCGAGCAGTTTGCCTATCGCTTCACCGGCTTCATCCGGCACCCGGCGCACCTCGCAGGCTACGCCCAACGCCGCCAGCTCACGAAAGGCGGCAATGTCATCGTCATCCACCGAGACCGTTTTGTGGATTTGCCGTTTTCCTGCGGCGAAGTGCATATTGCCAACGTTGACGAAGGTGATGGGTACCCCGCCTCGCACCAGCGTCAATACGTCCTGCGGCGTTTTACACACCAGAAAAATCTTTTGCCGATCCGCCGCCTTATGGATCACGTCGATGGTTTTTTGCAGGGTGAAGTACCGAGTCTGCACGCCTTCGGCTACCACCATGTCCATCAGGTTTTGCTGTACCGGATCGGCAGCGGCGTCATCGTTGGCCACCACCACCAGATTGGCGCCCAGCGTGTTAGTCCAGGTCACCCCGACCTGGCCATGCACCAGGCGGTTATCGATACGGGTCATCAGAATATTGGGCATATCAGCGCACCTCCGGGTAACAGGCTGAGTGGTAGTCGTCGAGCACCTGGGTAATTTTGTGGATCACCCAATCTTGCGGATCCTGGCTCAGCTCACCGGCATTCAAGGCCCGTGCCTGATCGGGTAAATACTGGCTGAGCAAGGCCAGCGGGATTGGGTTACTCCGTAGATTGTCCATCAGCGCATCCACGGCCTGCTGAACCTGTGGTTGCGGCCAGTAATAGCGCACGCGATCGCTCAGGCTGTAGTGCCGGTCCAGATACTGTTGATGCGGGCTGCCGTGATAATAGCGGCTCCACTGCTGCGGCTGTTCACGCATCACCTGCTCAAGCGTGGCGCACAGCTGGGCTGAACGATGCTCCCCCAACCATTCACGTTCGATCCGATCGAGGGCAAACAGCGCCTCACGCAGCGCAAAGGTGAGCGCCGGGCCGACTTTCAGAATGGCGAAATGGTCACGCACCAGTTGCGAATAAGCCTTCGGTGCCTGGTAGTCGGTCGAATGGGCCTCATACAGCAAACCCGGTTGGCGTTCGATAAAGCGGCTCAATTCCTGCGCCGCCTGCGGTTGGTAATGTTCGACGCTGTGATGGTCGAACTCGACGCCGGGTTGCACTACCAAGGCGATCACTCGTGACCAGGCGCTGCTCAGCTCTGCCTGCTGCCAGGCATGACGGTGCGCTTCTAACGTGGCGGAGACTGCCTGTGGCGTAGTCACCTGGATGCCTTGCAGCGTTTCCTGCGCACCGCCCGGCACCGGTACTTCGGTTCCGATCACATATACCGGAGCTTCACCACCCGCTTGCTGCCAGGCTCGTTCTGCCACCGCACACAGACGCGCCGCACGCTGCGCCACCACTTCATCACCCAACGGGGTGGGATCGTCAGCGCAGGACATGGAGCAGTCGAGGTGGATCTTGCGAAATCCGGCGCGCACATAGTCGTCAATCAGGGTTTCGGATAGCGCCATCGCCTCTTGTGCCGGGCGGTCTTGCCAGGCGTTGGGGCCAAGATGATCGCCCCCCAGCCAAATAGCGCTCCTTGGTAACCCGATGTCATCCGCCATCTGCCACAGCGCATCACGAAACTGTGCGGCGGTCTGGCCGGTGTAGCCGCCAAACTGGTTAACCTGGTTTGACGTCGCTTCGATCAATACCGGCGTGCCACGTGCCTTTGCCTGCCGCAAGGCGGCCTGCAATACCCAAGGATGCGCGGAGCAAACGGAAAATATCCCCACCGGCTGGCCGGCCTTGTGCTGTGCTACCAGTTGTAACCACTGCTGCATGAATCCCCCATGAGGGCGCCCTACTCGCGATCGGCTATCACCACATCTACGCCTAAATCGCTGAGCGCCTGCTGATAATCTTGTGGAAGACGGCTATCTGTGATCAGCCGATGAATTTGCCCGACTTCGCGGATCATGCAAAAGCTCTTGCGACCAAACTTGCTGGCATCCGCTACCGCGATTATTTCGCGCGCCACCTCGCACATCACACGATTGAGGTGTGCCTCACCGGGGTGAGGCGTAGTGATCCCCGCAACCAGATCGAAACCGTCGACGCCCAGAAACAGTTTGTCGAAGCGGTACTGGCGCAATTGCTGCTCGGCAGCCGGGCCATAGAGCGAATAGGAGTTCTGCCGGACGCTTCCCCCCAACACCATCACTTCCACCCCGTCGTAACCTGACAGCTCATAGGCAATGTTCAGCGCATTGGTCATCACCACCAGATCGCGGCGCGGTTTCAACCAGGGCACGATCTGGGCCGTGGTGGAACCGGAGTCCAGGATCAGCGCATCACCGTCACGCACGTAGCTTGCTGCTCGGCAGGCAATCTGTGATTTCACATCGCGGTTCAAGCGCCCCTTGTCATGTAGCGGGCGGTCGAAGGCAAACTGCTGGTTGAGCATCGCCCCGCCATAGGCACGCAGCGCACAGCCTTTACGTTCCAGAAAGCGCAGATCGTTGCGGATCGTCACCGTGGAAACGGCAAACTGTTTGCTGAGCTGTTCCACCCGCACGCTTCCGTGCTCGCAGAGCAAATCGATAATGTGTTCACGTCGTTTAGCGGTGTTCACTGGCATGAGCAATAGGTCCTCAGGTTTCCGGTTTTGGCCGGGAGATGATGGCTTTCGCTCTACTGCGGCGGTATTACAACAAAGCGAAAGCAATGAAATTGTGATCGGGGTTACAGGGCAGTTTTAGCAGCAAATGGGGGTAAAAAGCTTTCGGATCGAAATGAAATGAAACTATTTCCTCGGCGGGCGCGAGAAAAGTGAAATCTGCCGCAGGCCGATAGGGCGGCAGGTTAAGAGTATGTGAAAAATAGCACAGTGAAAGCGGCTTTGGCGGGCAGCAGCGAAAAGGCTTTTCTTTCCTTAGGTGATCAACATCACAAAACTGTTAATTGGCTCAGTTTAGCCAACCGACACCCAGGTGGGTCACCAGACCGACAATCACCAAAATCACGATCACGGCGATGGTGTAAAGCACAATACGGCGGGGGCTGTAGAAAGAAGACATAGCGATTCCTCACAATAAGTTTACTGCCGTTACTATCCGTTATAGCGGGCAATGCTGCCAGCAATAGTTTCCCTCGCGTTGATCAAAGTCACCTGGTGGGTGCCAAGCGGCGCTTCCTTAACCTCTTGTCAGGCGGGGATATCTTTCCTAAACTGGCGCGTAGATACTGGCAGCCCTGCCTGTACGTAAGCGTTAACGTCAATCAACGCATCTCGTCATGCAGTAATGATTGGCTGCATGCCTGATGCGAGGATCTCATGCCCCAACCCGAACCATCCGCAAATTGTGTTGTTAAACGCAGCCGTTTGACGCGTTTCTTATTGCTGGCCGGCATCATGCTGGTGGCGGCTAACCTGCGCGCTCCTTTAACCAGCGTAGGCCCGTTACTGGAACAGATCCAGCGCCAACTGATGCTTTCTGCCACCGCTGCCGGGTTACTCAACTCCCTGCCGCTGATCCTGTTTGCGGTGTTATCGCCATTAACGCCGTCGCTGGCCAAGCGCATCGGAATTGAGCGCACCCTTGGGCTGGCGCTGGCGCTGCTGGTCGCCGGGATCGTGCTGCGTTCACAACCTTGGGATGGCATGCTGTGGTTGGGGACGATGCTGATAGGCGCGGCCATCGCCTTTGCCAACGTGGTATTACCCACGCTGGTAAAACGCGATTTTCCTCATCGGGCGGCAGTGATGATCAGTACCTATGCAGCCGTGATGTCACTGGTGGCCGCTATCGCCTCCGGCATGGCGGTGCCGTTAGCGGCATTCAACGATAACGGCTGGCGTTTTTCATTGCTGTGCTGGAGCCTACCGGCGTTTATCGCGCTGGCCATCTGGCTACCCCAACTGAAGCGCAAGCCCACTCCGGTTACCCGAACCGGCACGCCGGTGGCCGCAGAAACCTTTCGTTCCCCCTGGAGCAGCGCCCTGGGTTGGCAGGTGGCCTTGTTCATGGGGCTGCAATCCATCACCTTCTATACCATTATCGGTTGGTTCAGCGCCTTTGCCGCCAGCCACGGCACCTCACCGCAGCAGGCGGGCTTCGAGCTGTTTGTTTATCAGATCGTGGCGATCGCCGCCAACTTTGTGATGGTGTTTGCACTGCCACGCGCGCGCGACCAGCGGGGGATCGCACTGGTCAGTTCGCTGTTGATCTTTATTGGCGTCGGCGGATTGCTGTTGCTGCCTGCCCACTCGCTTATCTGGTTGATCTTTGCCGGGCTGGGGGCGGGGAGTTCATTGGTGCTGGCGCTGTCCTTCTTTGGTCTACGCAGCCAGCACCATCATCAGGCAACGGTGCTGTCAGGGATGGCACAGTCTATCGGCTATCTGCTGGCCGCACTGGGGCCGACCTTGTTTGGCCTGGTGCATGATTTGACGCAAGGCTGGACGGTGCCGTTGACGATTTTGCTAGGGTTAACGCTGCTGCAGATGCTGTTCGGCATCTTGGCCGGGCGTCGCAAGATTATCGGCTGAACCGGGCACGGCATGATCTTCCTCCAGCCAAAGATCTTCAATAAAGCGCTGTTGCCGCTCATTGAGCTGCCAGGATGGCGGAAATTTTAGCGTTTCCGCTAGTGGGACCTCTGTGGTGGGAATGAGTGAGTGATTATGCATCGGCGCGTTCCTGCTCCCCTGACTACCCTGTTGCCAATTAAAATCGGTACCACAAGCGCAATGCCATGTACCGTTTTCCCCAAGACACAGAGTAAATCATTGGCGGCGATTTTGATTATCGATATAAACAATCACTCAACTAGCCTAAACCTATGAGGCGACAGATATTCCTCAACCGACTCGCTATGTCGGGGCGAATATTAGCGCCCCGACAAATTAAGCAATTCAATCAAGCTGGCTGACGGAGTCCCGGCTCGCCTGATGGCGCTCATCCCCAATCAGTTCGCTCAGATGGCCATCTCGCATTTGCAACAGGCGATCCGCATGTTCAAAGTAATGGTCGTCATGGCTGATGGCAAACACGGTTTTTCCCATTTCGCGCAGCTGAGGCAGTAACTCGCGGTAGAAAGTACGGCGGAACTGGGGATCCTGATCCGCCGCCCACTCATCCAGCAGTAAAATATCCCGCTTTTCAGCCACCGCCAGCAACAGGGCCAGGCGCTTGCGCTGCCCTTGTGACAGTTGCGGATTGGTGACGCGCGTACCGTCGAACTCCAATTTGCTTTTCATTTTCAGGCGCTGCAACCAGGTCTCCACCAGTTCGGCGTCCGGCTGTTCCCCTTGCGGCCCCAACAGATGGTGAAACTGGTAGAAATCCGTAAAGATGGCAGAGAACAGGCGGCGATAATCTTCACGATCGGCGACCGTAATCGGTTGGCCATCCAGCAGGATCTGCCCACTAACGGGCACATACAGCCCAGTGAGCAGCATGGCCAGCGTCGATTTACCGCTGCCGTTGCCGCCAATCAGGAATACCAGTTCGCCCCGCCGTAACGTCAAATTGATCGGCCCAACCGCAAACCCTGATTGCTGTTCGCCCGCCGCATAGTGGAATGCCACGTCGCGCAGTTCCAGCGTTTGCCACGTACGAGCCTGTGGAGCCGGAAATGCCGGATCATAGTCTGCCAGTTTGAGCGCCTTCACTTTATTGAAGGCCACTTCGGCCGCAATCAGCGTCGGGAATGCCCCAACCGCCTGTAATAAGGGGGTACGCAGGAACAGTAAGGTCAGGGAATAGGTCGCCGCTATCGTGGTGTTCGCCCAACCCAAGCTGTTCGCCATATAGAACACCAGACCGATGGCGCCCAGCATCATGATATTTGACCAGTTCACGGCGCTAAGGTGGAACGTATCTGCACGGATAATATGATAACGGTAGTCACCGGCATCGGGCTCGTAAGCCTGCTGGAATAGCATTTTTGCCCGATCGCGGTTCAGCGCCAATTCTTTGCGCCCGTCGATCGCCGCTTGATAATGCAGATAGAGCCGCTCTTCCGCTTCGCGCACGCTGCTCAGGTGGCTATAAACCCGCGAGACCAGATACCAACTTCCCAAAATGGTGATCGTCACCCATATCGCGGTCACACCCAGCATGGCAGGCGACAGCCAGCCCAGATAGGCAGCCGATCCCAGGGTCAGGATCACCCCCTGAACCAACTCCGGTAGGCGGACAAAAGCAATGGTGATATTGCGAATATCGCTCGACAGGCTAGCCAACAGTGAGGCACTGCCCAACTGCTCCAACCGTTCAATATGGGTATCCAATATGCGCTTTACCAGTTGGCCACGCAGCCGATAAACAAAATAGTGCCCCAAAGTGGTCAACGCCAACTGAGAACCGAGCGTAACAGCCATCAGCAGGGCCAACAGGCCGAGAAACTGCGGCAACACCACTAGCGGGTTACCCGCCGCCCCCATCAGTTGCACGTTAATAAATGCAATGATGCCAATCCCCAACGCCGCACTGGCCATGGTTAACGCCATTACCGCCAGAAACGGCCAGCGATACTGCTGGAACACCACCCGTAACAACTCCATCAGAAACCCTATTCAAAAATCATGCACTGGCGGGCATTGTAGTGGGCGAAAGCGTGATATCAATAACAATTCTCATTTTGTTGGGCGGGCAGATGCTGGCCCTGGCCTGCCCGTGCAGGCCAAACGCGGGGCGATAACTAAAGCAAATATAGAGCAAGCAGCTGTTTGTCTAGCTAAAAACATTATTAACACAATAATAAAAATCTCAAAAATAGGTATAAACCCAAAGATGTTCAAGTCTATTTAGATAAACAACTAACCTGTTAGATTGGGGGGCATTTATAAATACACGATTTTTAAACCCATCAACCCGGGTTTCCTGATGATCAAGTGAGTTGATTTTTTCTTAATGAATAACCATTAACCCCGCTGCAAACCTAGTAATAAGATAATGCCGCAGGATTAATGCCGCAGTAACACTGCTATTTTGTTTGCTGATCAGGGTATTCAATGTTTAAATGAATAAATACCCGTCATATTTGCTTTATTTAACTTAGGGATAGAGAATGACAAAACGCAAATATCTCAGCCATATTGAAATTGAGAGAATGATCTCCGCCGTCCCGGACGGCGCCAACGGTTGCCGCGATCGCTGTATGCTGTTGATGTGCTTTATTCATGGGTTACGCGTCAGTGAACTACGGGGGCTGCGGCTGGAGGATATTGACCTGGCCACCAACCGCTTACACGTATCGCGCCTAAAGAACGGTTTTTCAGTCCAACATCCTATTCAAATCCGTGAGCGTATCGCACTGAGCCGTTGGCTGGCAAAACGCCCAAGCTACCTGGAACCTGATAGCCCCTGGCTGTTTCTTTCTCGCCACGGTGGGCAAATTTCACGCCAACAACTTTACCGATTAATAAAGTCCTACGGTGAATTAGCCGGTATCGACGTCCAGGTCCATCCCCATATGCTCCGCCACTCCTGCGGCTATGCCCTGGCAGACAGAGGGATCGACACCAGGCTCATTCAAGATTACCTGGGCCATCGCAACATTCAGAACACCGTTATTTATACTGCCAGCAATGTTGAACGCTTCCGGGTAATACATATTTAACCCAACGCAGGCCACCGATTCAAACTGGTACCACATTTTTTACTTCGCAGATGTCGTTAGCCGTGCAACAGCCAATATTCTTACGTTATATATCAGAGACGATCACGATGGGCGGTATGCCCCGCCATACTTGATGACAGCAAGGCGGGGCAACGATTTTAGCCATCAATCGGCAAACTGCTGGCTAATGTTTTTTCTCAGCGAGAACAGCTCGCTGTCGTTTTTAACCTGTAGTTTGCGCATGGCATTACATTTGTGCGCGCTGATGGTCTTGATGCTGCGTTGTTGCAGTTCAGCAATTTCCCGCAGGCTCATCCCGTTGAACAAGAACGACAGAACATCATTTTCGCAGCGGGTCAGATGATGCAGGCTTGAAACATCTTCAGGATCGCTACGCGCCAGATAAGAGCCAATCAACGGGCTCAATACGCGCTCACCGTTAAATACCCGGTGAAAAAACTCCCCGACCAACGGCAATTCATCCCCACGGGATACCACGCTGATATTGGCCACATCAAGCAGCTTGCACAGATCCTCCCCTGTCTGGCTGCGGGTGTAAACAATGACACGTAACTCAGGCTGCTGCGCACACAAATTAAGTAGAACTTCCCGGCACTGTGCGATGGTTTCATTCAGGCCATTAAGTTCGGTGATGAGAATATCGACGGGTTGGTACAGCAACCTTTCGGCAACCGCAGCCATGCTGGTTTCCTGCACGATAATCTCATTGGCGACGTTAAGCGTGCCAAGAAAGCAAGACAGCCCAGTAAGTGTGAGTGGGCTGCGATCCATTAACGCCAAGCCAAGCGGCTTTTGTGACAACGGTTGCATAGACGACTCCTGTATAAATATCTCGTTGATCCCATCCAGAGAACAAGTGCATAGCGGTATCAAGGGTTAGCGGGCAAACACCGGGCCGGTCTTTGCCATCCACTTGCCTTGCAAATAAAGTTCACCATCATTCTGAAAGCCCAACTTGTGCATCGCATTGCGCTTATGGGTGCTGACGGTGCGGACATCACGGTGCATCATCAACGCCGCGGTGGTCACGCTTTTACCGGAAAACAGGTGCGTCAACACATCCAGTTCACGGGACGTCAAGGCTTTGCCAATGGCAGACTGACTGCTCAGCAATTGACGCACCTTATGGCTATAGCTGCGACAGCCAGATAAGACCTGCTTTACGCATTGCGCCAGCGCAACGCCAGGCTCCTGTTTGAGCACCAGCCCTTTGATACCTGATGCGGTCAGCAATTGCAGCACCCGAGGATCGTCAAGAGCGGTACACACGATCATCGCCGTGGTTGGCCAATGCTCCAGGCACTGCGCAATCAGCCTTAAACCATCCAGAACCGACTCTTCTTCACCACACAGTTCCATAATCAACAGCCGGGCCGGACGGTGGCGCATCAATCCTGGGATTTGCTCCAGATTACTGACCCGCTGTACCTCGTCCGTCAGTCCACAGGACTGGGCCAAAATATTACGCATTCCGAGTGCCGTGATGGGGCAAGATTCCATTACAATCACACCGTCCCCTTTTAGCCCATAAGGGCTGGGGGAATGCGCACTCCCTCTCTGATAAGTATGAACCACTGTCATATTAAACCTCCCATTTCTGCTAAATACCCTTTTTTACTTCCTTGATAAATTGGTGTGCAAAAATGTCATTCCCTCTCATATTTATGAGGGCTATCTTTTCTTGTTTTTATTGATCAAACAACACATTGAAAATAAAGTCAGCTACCAACAATTAATAAGCCCCAGGCAATTAACCCAACAGACACAGGTAAAGCTACCATAAAAAAGTGGGGCCAGGTTTTCTTATGGCTAGAGGGTATTACTGGTGATTACTGATAGGTGAGTGCCACCTGCACAACGCCCTCAATACTGCCTGGGGTTGCACCACCGTTAGTGCTAAAAGCGCGCGCCTTCAGCGGGAAACTCGCTTTATTGGTGGAGTGATCGACAGCCACGGTCATATCACTGCCGCTGCCCAACCGGCGATTAGCTGATGAACTGCCATCAACCATTTCAATCTGCACGGCACCGGCAGGATTGGCCGCCTCGTTCTTATACAAATCCGTGCTTTCCTCCGCTGCCGTACCGGTGAATGCCGCAGTAACGTTAGTGGTTGAAACTGGGCAGTCACTCAGATCCAGACTAAAACTCTGCCAATCGCTCCCCGCACCCGCAGTCAGAGTATGTGCCTTGATCTCCCCCAAATTCACGTTTACATCGCCCCCCACTGCATCGACCGTACATGGCGAAGCTTTAACCGTACCGGTGATCTTTATACGTGCATCGACCGCCAGAGCCGAGTAACTGATCCCCATACCACCGAGAGCCAGGCACAATGCAGTCGTTTTAAAAATTGCTTTCATATCCATAATAACTATCCTTCTCCATTTTAGTTAAACTTACTTTCGCAGAAAGTTCGAGATTGCCGATGCAAACGGGATTATTCCATTTTTACCGTAATAGTCGCAGTTGCCTCAAAGTCTCCAACTTTCGGTGCTTTGCCGGTCGTGCTAATAGGGTAGAAATTCAATGTCGTCTGACTATCGCTATTGATATTACCCAAGCCATTCATTTCCATTGATAGCCGATCCCCAGGCGAAATAACCTGAGTGTTCCCGCCACGTTTTTCTTCAATTCTGATCGCAATATCATCATTATTCGACGTCACCGAACCATTAGTGGTAGTGGTCTTCAGGGCAGTAGGATCATGAGGATTCACCTCGCCCTCAAACAGCAAGCTGATTTTTGCGCGCGTCGACAGGTTGGTACACTCCAGATACAGGGTTTCTTCATGTATCTGGACGGTACTTGGCTTTTGGCCTTTAACTTTAAAATCGGTGGACATAATGCTGCCAAAGGGCACGGTAATCATTGGATTTTTAAGTTCGCATTTTTGCGGCACGGTGATCTTACCGCTCATGCTCACTGAAGCCGTTGGTCTGCTCCCCCGGCCTACATTGGGATCCGAATTAATATAGACATCCAACAGGGGAGAATGCGTTATTGTCGACGTGCCAATAACCGCCTGCCTGAAATAGAGATGAACTAATCCTTGTGCACCACTATCATAGAGTACGCCCTTACAATCCTGAGGCCGGTTAAAAAAACCATTCCCCCGCCATCCGTTACCTGGGAAAGGCACAGGGAAATATTTATTGACGGCACCGGCAATATACACATCCATAGCAGCAGAAAAATCCTCGCTACCGCTCAACGAATAGAACTGCCTGCTACCATCCCCATCCGGCAGAGGCGCCCCCCTTGGGACAGCCATAATAAACGACTCTTTCATCCGAGTTTCGCTACCGCAGTCGCAGTTGACCCGATACCCGTCCCCCTCGTTCTGCCACACATTTTCGGCCTTATTCACCTCATAAAACGTCTTGCCAGCCGTGTTCTTATCCGGATGGTCGAACAACTGATTAAACGTAAAGTGATAACCCATAGTGGAGCCTGCAGGTTCGCACTGCCCGATGGCTGCCTGCGCCGATGGCAGGCTCCCCAATCCCAAGGCGATAACTCCCCCGATGGCTGAATAATGCACTAACGATTTCCATTTATTCATCATTAAAGCCTTTATAAACATTGGCCATTCATCAAACGGATCCCGGCGCTATCTTGTTGCTCCGGCACACTGTAAGACACTTGGCATTGCTGTGACGCGGCGTTGCCCCACTTGACCTGCAACTTGCCGCTACCGGCCATCCCAGAGAGGAATACCTGACCACCGTCACCGACGATGCTGCCGTTGTCACCCCCATTGCTATCGGTTACGGTGGCACCGAACGGTACTGGCGCCCCCTGCCTCAACAGGGTCATCAATACCCGCTGACCGACATTAGGTTTGAACTCGGCGCGCACGATGGCACCACGGGTTGGGATCACCGTCTGACTGGTTATCGTCATATCGACATCATCTGGCAGAGTAGTGGTATTTATCGCAATATTGTTTTTGCGATAAACCGTGGCATAAGGCACCACGGCATAGCCACGCCAGTCGGTCGTCACTCCTGATTGGTTGGCTATATTGACACCCTTGGCTCCCGGTGCTTTCACCAGCACCGCTGTCTCATTCATCTGTTGCGAGAGTGTCAAACCGTCTTCGTGCAAGAGGATCCCACCCTGCACACCGTAGTTGAGGCGTTGATCGGAACGGTTATAGCCATACCCCACGTTGACTCTGCCCAAGCCGCCACGATAGCCAAGGCTGCTATTGCCGTAAGCTCCGACTCCCTGGCTGGTGTAGCCCTGGCTGACGTTATAGCTCAGGTTATTACTGGGTAATGCGGTACCGTTCAGGCCGACTGAGTTACTGGTGGTGCCTTTACGGCTGGTATTCAGGTTGTAGCTTGCATAGCTGTCAGACAGCCTTCCACCCAATGGCATGCTGATATTTAAGGCGAGAATATGGTCGTCGTAGTTGACGCGTTCGCCGCTGCTGTCATAACCATCTCTGCTGAAGGTGTAGTTCAGGCCATAGCTGATACTGTTCCAGCTATTGTTATACCCGACGCTCACCGACTGGTTACGGCGCCGATCGTTCCAATAATCTTCGTTGTACAGACTGAGCGACAGTGAACCGGCACCTTCCCATAGCGTCTGGCTCATCGACAGTTCAGCACGGCTCTTCTTGTGATTCTGACTTTGTGATGTTTTGCCGCCGGTATAGGTATTTAACGTTTCCTGCAGCGTATAGAACCCCGCCGTAGAGTAACGATAGCTGGCCAAGGTGAAGCTGGTACCCGTTTCGACAAAGTTCTTGCCGTAACGCATACGCCACGACTGGCCGCGCTCTTTGGCAGAAAATTCAGGTTTAGACCAAGCCTGGGTAACATCGGCAGAAAACGCGCCGATAACCCCCATGTTTTGCCCCCAGCCGAGAGCCAGTGCCTGATATTTGCTGGCGGCCTGCACGCCGCCGTAGAGGGTGGCCCCCCTCGGCAAGCCGTAGATCGCCGTGCCTTGAGTAAACAACGTATCATCCACGTTACTGTTGGATGAACGATATTGGCCGCTGGTCAGGCTGTATTTGAAACGCCCTTGCCGCTGTAACACCGGGACGGAAGCAAACGGCACCACTAACCTTTGCTCGCTGCCATCGCTCTCTTTAATGCTCACTTGCAGATCGCCGCTGCCCGCCGTCGGATAGAGATCGCTGATTTCAAAGGCCCCAGGTGGCACATAGCTCTGATAAATGACATAGCCGTTCTGGCGAACCGTGACCTGAGCGTTACTGCGGGCAATGCCTCGCACCGTCGGTGCATAACCCCTCAAACTCTCTGGCAGCATGTCATCATCCGAAGCTAACTGACCGCCACGGAAAGGCACGCTGTCAAACACCTCACTTTGGGAGGAGCTATCGCCCAGTATCAACTGGCTCTTCAGCGCCACGATATCGCGCTGTAAATAGGTATTGATGGAATCCCAGTGGCTTTCACCCTCAGAGTCACGATTCCAGGTTGAGTAGTTACGCAGACGCCAGGCGCCGAGGTTGATCCCTGAACGCAGGTTGAGATAATAGCTATTGCTGTCCGAGCTCTTACTGCTACGTGCCCAACTGTTGGCACCGCTAAAGTTATAGTTGACCAACAGCGCCGGTATTCCCTGATCCCACTGGTCTGGCGGAACATAGCCACGAACAGTCGAGTTCAATGCCGCCTGGGGGATACTGATGTCCAACCGCTGTTGATTAAAACGGAACGAGGCCGATGCCTGGGGAATGATCTGCGCCAGATTAACGCACTGCCCAGAGGCCGGGATAGCGGGGAAGGAAGCGATCTTCACGCCCATTGCCTCAAGCATATCGCTGCTTAGGCAAGGCTGCAGGCTATCCTCACCTGCCGGGCTTCGCTGCAGGGAGAAATCAAGATCCTGGGTATCGATCATCGCCCCATTCAGATAGATATCAACCCGGTACGTACCTGGGGCCTGAGTACGGCCATCTTCAAAAACCGTCAGATCAGCCCCTCGCTGAGACGGATTATCAAGCTCCAGCAGTGCCGGGTTAAAGTAATCGCGGGCCTGTGCGCTACCGGACATTCCCATTAACATGGCAACCTGACATGAGATCAACCAGGTCAGCGGGGTACGGTCAAATCCGCGCGAGCCTATACGCTTCGGGTTTTTCATCCATTTAACTCCATTTATCAGCCGTGCCAGTAAATTCCGGCAAGCCGCGTCCCTTCCCTGTACTACCTGTGCAGGGATTAGCTGTATTTAATCTGGTGAATGCCTTATAGAACCCCGATAAACGGTTTAGTAATACCGCCGTAATCGTTAATAACTTCCCAGCTCAATGCCCCACCAAGACTACCGTCGGGTAGTTCAAAGCGCGCACTGGACTTCGGTGCAACCATGCTGACATTTTTCAGCGGACTACCATTAACCTTGACTGAGAATAGCGTGATAAAATAGGGCGATGCATTGGTCACCTGAACCGCGTTACCGCTACGCTGCCAGGTCAATGTCTTGGCGGCGTCCTCTAACGTACCGGGTAACCCCTGTGGGCGATAAATCAGCTTGATGCGCGTCTTGACCGCAATTTGTAAACTGTTTTCCTGTTTCTTAGCCGAAGGAATAGATTTGATGTTCAGCCAATAGAGAGATTCTTTATCGGTCGGTAAATTCCCGCCAGCACGCACTACGCGTAGAATATTATTCTGCTCACCATCCAAACGGAATAAAGGAGGGGTAATGATAAATGGCGCCTTGGACGTGTCCCCTTCATGCGTGTCAACCCAGGACTGAATGAGATAGGGCACCTTATCCGGGTTATTAATCCCCAGAGAGGCTTCTTTTTTACCACCGTCATAAACCAGGCGCGTTCCGCCGACAATAATGCCCGCCTGTACCTGCGCACCAAAGGTTAGTAACAGCGCTGCGACTATTGTGCTCCGCCAGACTTTCATTGCTTATTCACCACTTCGGCCATTGAGAGAAAGGCCAGGGGATGGCTTTCGCCCCCCTGACCAGCCTTATACCGCCCGTATCAGCCGAGCGGATAAAACTTACTGATAGATAATGGTAAAGTTGCTTACTGCGTTAGCCTTACCCGCAGTGACGGTGGCTGAAGTCGCGTAGTAACGTGCAACAAACCCGAGCACGTTATCTTCGGTGCTGCTCAGCGGGTAAACGCTTGAATCCGTGTGCAGGTTAATCACTTTGTTGTTGTTGTCAGCAATCTGAACACCAACGCCAGTGGCAACACCTGGCTCATCGGTCAGCGCCAGAACGGCATCGTTACCCGCAACCTGGATACCATCAAAACGCACTGTCGCCGCTTTAACCGTATCTGGGCAGTCTTGCAGGATCAGGGAGAAATCCTTAGAGGCAGCAGTGACGCCAGCGCCACCCTTGAATGCGCCGACAAATACTTTACCCAGAGTAACGGTCTGGTTTTCTGAATCAGAATGCACAGTACAAGCTTGATCGATGATTTCACCAGCGAAGTTTACTTTGCCGTCTGCAGCGAACGCCGCGGTGGAAAACGCGGAGGCGGCCAGTACAGCCACGGCGAGCAGATTCTTGTTCATAGACTACTTTTCCTTTTAAATAATGCACTTCAAATACGCGCATTTGTTTATTTTTGACATAACCCTATGTCATTCCTTTTTATTTAGTTCATCGACTGAAACACGCCTGCGCAAATAGCAATGGGGCAGTAATACCTTTCCAGCCAAACGATTCATTTTGAACTAAAGTGACTCCTTTGGTTTAACGTGCCATGGATGGCCTTAAAAAAAACAACGAATAGTTTAATGCTCTGAAAATTATAGGAATAAAAGAATTATGAGCTAGTTATAAAACAGGAAAGTTTCGATCTTGGATTTTTTTAGGTGGTCAAGTAAGAAAACACTTAAGGCTGGATGAGGGTTTATTATGGGGAAAATTATTTAACTCATTGTTATTTAATGACTTTATTAATCAAGATGAATTATTGAATAGTTAGTGTTGACATTATTTTTGAGTATCCTTAGAGTATGTTGCAATTTAGTTCAAAGTGACTCATTAGACATATTTTCCTTACTCAAATCACCATACTTCCTTGAACCGCCTGGCATTGTTTGCCGTATATAACACCGTATTCTGAATATTCCTATGGCCAAGAAAATCCTGAATCAAACGCGTATCAATTCCCCGGTCCGCCAAGGCAAAACCGCAGCCATGGCGCAGCATATGGGGATGTGCATTGACCTCTAGATTGGCCGCCTCACTGTAATTACGAATGAGCCAATAAATACGTTGGCGTGATAACCGAGATCCCCGGTTAGAAAGAAACAACCACTCGCTATCCGCACCACGATAATGTTTTCTCTTGGCCATCCAACGCTGTAAACACTTACGCTCGCGCACATACAAAGGATGAACCGTTGAGAAGCCGTTTTTCAATCGATGAATATAAATATTGCCACCTTCAAGATCGATATCTGACAGCCGCCAACTATTGATTTCACTCACGCGGCAACCATGAATAAAACACATATAAATCAAACAGTAATCTCTCTCTGGGTTATTGCCTTTCAGCGTTGCCTCTAGCAGTTTTTCCACTTCGGAAGGCGTTAAATGTTTACGACTGGTCATAGTACCTCTTTGACTTTTCACCAAAATTATGTGGATTTTTCCTCCCTTTTATTTCCACAACAACGCTCAGGAGCATTGGCCCCTGCCTTCGGATAACATCCTGGATCCTACGCGGAGTATAGCCGATAAATAATTACGAAACAGCCAGGTCATTGAACAATGATAATTACCCATGATCTAACGCAAATTAGCTAACATTTAGATTAAAATCAGTAGTTCAGCTCAGCTATAGGTTAATAAAACAGCAAGATTAAATTGCGCAACATAATAACAACAGGATAAAAGCAATAAATACAACATAAAAAACCCTTGATGAAAAAATCAATAACAGTTAACCCCGGCAACCTAATGATCAGTAAAAAACAGTGGTGTTCGACAGTGGCCTCACCAGAGAATAATCCCAAAATAAAAGCATATAAAACAAATGATAAACATAGTTACTACCTATATAAAAAGGCAGCTTTATCGGAAAATACGCATAATGATTGGGTTGAAAATCAAACGGAGAAAAATAAATTCGCAGGAACGTACGGCAATAAAAAGGGGCACCGATAGACAGTGCCCCGACTTGATACAGGATGTATTAACGCGCTCAGACGGTCAAACCACCGTCTAGCACCAAAATTTGCCCCGTCATATAACGGCTATCATCACCGATGAGAAACGCGGTGGTACGCGCTACCTCGCTGGCTTTGCCCAGGCGGCGTAAAGGAATTTGCTTGCGCAGCGCCTTCAGCGCCTCCGGCGGAATGGCCTGTGTCATCTCGCTTTCGATAATCCCGGGCAACAGGCAGTTCACTCGGATACCAAAGCGCGCCACTTCCAGCGACAGAGATTTCCCCAGGCCGATCATCGCCGCCTTACTGGCCCCGTAGGCCGTTTGCCCGGAGTTGCCCTTGATGCCCGTCACCGAGGACATCAGCACCATAGCCCCTTCCCCCTGCGCCATCATGGCGGGCAGCAGGTGGCGGTTCCAATAAAAGATGCCGTTGAGGTTGGTGTCGATCACCTGCCGCCAGCGCTCGCCGGTTTGCTGGATATGCAAATCATCCAGCGTGATCCCGGCGTTATGGATCACCGCAAAAGGTGCACCGAGGCGTGCCAGCAACTGCGGAGCTACAAGGTTCACCGCCTGCTCGTCACTGCCGTCACACACGCAGCTTTCCACCCAGCCAGGCAACCCCGCGCAGGCTTCAATCACCGCCGCGCTGGCCGCCTTGCCGTTACGGCATGTGAACACCACGTTCCATTGCTTGGCCAACTCTTCCACCAATGCGCGGCCAATTCCCCGGCTCCCACCGGTCACTAACACCCATCGTTTAGTCATGAGATTACTTTTGTGCATCGGCCAGGTGTTGACAGAGTTCACCCAGCGTCATAGTCGGCTGATTGATGAACATTTCTGCGGTGAGCGTGGCTCCGAACTCGCGCTTCGCCAGCACCATCAGCTCCACATAGTCCAGGCTGTCCAGCTTCAACTGGCGCAGGGGCATCTCTGGCGCCAGATCGGCCATCCCGAGATCTTTGGCATCACAAATCATTTCCGTGACGGTGTCGTAAACCTGTTGGTAGTTTTCCATGGTTATATCCTTATGTTAATGATCGGCCATTGGCCATGTTTTTAAGGTGACGGAAGTCGCCAGCAGCGGATGCCACTCCGTTCTGGCCTCAATCACCGTGCGTAACACCAATCCGCTGCTTTTATTCCCGATCACCAGCATCGGCTGAATGCGGTAGTACAGCCGATCTTCGGGTGCAAATAGCGTTTCCGGGTTGAATAATCGGGCGCTGAAGTGGGTCTCATGATGCGTCTGTACCACTGGGCTCTGGGCAAACACCTCAATCAGCGTGGTGGCCTGCAGTTCCGGAAGCGTCGTCGCCAACATCGCCACGGTTTCCGGGGATTTCACCAGCAGTTGGAACAGCAGGGCGTCAAAGAAACTCCATGCCTGAGTGGCATCCGATGCCTGCCCTGGGAACGGCTGGCAGAGTGCCATCACCTCGTTAACGGTCAGCGCATGCTCGTGATCGGAAGCCACCAAGTCTAGTGACCTAGCCGGAACCAGCTTGCTGCTGAAGCAACTTTCCTGCGTGGCACAATCCCGCAACTCACCGGTGATCTGCTTGCCATTGCCCGCTATCTGCAAGTGATACGGCGTCTGGCACAACACCGGTCGGCGCATACGGGTGCTGAACACATAAAAGGCATGCTCCAGCGGATCCGCAAGCAGCACCGCACTCAGATGACGTTTCATATCCAGCATCGCACGCATCCCGTGGACGCTCAGTTGATCGGCCCCCATTTTGCGTACGTGTTGCAGATCAAAGTGGATCGGGTTGTAGTCGCCGGAAAAAGCAGCCCATTCCTCGGCATCGCGCAGGGTGTAGTTGAAGATCATGCTCATGCCTGCCCGATAACCAACGCCGCGTTAGCGCCGCCGAAGCCGAAGCTCAGATTCAAGATGTTCTGTAACCGGGCCGGGCGGTGCCCTTCGCTGATGTAGTCCAGATCGCACTCCGGGTCAGCATTTTTCAGATGACAGGTGGCGGGCATCAGCTGATGCTGCAACGCTTGCAGGCAGATGATGGATTCAAAGCTGCCTGCCGCCGCAATCAGATGCCCGGAGTAAGACTTGGTGCTGGAAAGCGGCGTGCTGTAGGCCGCGTCGCCAAAGGCCAGCTTGATCGCCTGGGTTTCATTCAGATCGTTGAGGGGCGTAGAGGTGCCGTGTGCATTGATATAGTCAATCTCCTCCGCCGTCACCCCGGCCTGGTGCAAGGCATGCTGGATGGTTTTCACCCGGGCAAGCTTGTCTTCCGCGGGAGCGGTAAAGTCGAAGGCATCAGAGTAATTGCCGTAGCCCTTGATTTCCCCCAGGATGGTTGCCCCGCGAGCCAGTGCGGCTTCGCGTTCTTCCAGGCACAACACGGCAGCACCTTCGGATAGCACAAAGCCATTGCGATCGAGGCTGAACGGGCAGCAGGCCTTGCTGATATCATCCTGCTCACTCGTCAAAGCACGCAGCACATCGATATTCCAGACGGCAGTGTCGCTGCTTAACGACTCTCCTGCCCCGGCCAGCATCATCGAGGCACGGCCACTGCGGATCACCTCAAACGCATCGCCAATGGCAATCGTCCCGGTCGCACAGGCCGCAATCGGACTATTTTGATAACCACGCAGACCCCAGAACAGGCTACAGGCGGCCGTCGCGACATTCGGCATGGACAGGAAGCAGCCAAAGGGTGAACCCAGTCCTGCCCGCAAAAAGTCCTCATGATTGTTTTGAATTTCATCCTGGCCCGCCCAGCCGCTGCCGATGATAGTGCCGCACTCCAGCAAATCGTAATAGGCCGCCGGGCTCTCCCCATGGAAAGCCATCTCCATTGCTTCACGGGCCGCCCCCAAGGCTAACCGGGCAAAGCGAGGCAAACGGCGGCGGATCGCGGCAGGCACCCCTTTCAAGTCTGGTTCGTCGTCGATCACCCCCAAGAAACGTGACTGGATCCCCACGGCAGATTTATCGTAATAGCGGTAGCCTAGTTGATAATCCATCATCGCCGCCCAGCTTTGCTCGGTATTCATCCCCAATGGCGTGACCGCACCGAACCCCGTAACCACCACGCGACGTGGCAAAGCATCTCTATTCATGATCTCATCCTGTTATATCACCGTCTTTTCCACACCGCCGCCCAACGCCAGCCACAGTTTCATGGTGGCGTTGAGGTAGTTGTACTGCAGATCTGACAAATTGCTTTCAATGGTCAATAACGCATCCTCGGCATCCAGCAAGGTCTGGAGGGAGGCCGCACCGGCCTGATACTGGCTGTTGGCCAGTGCCAAACGCTGATGACCAAGCCGCAGGTTGCGTTGCTGATTGATTTTTTGCTGTTGATAGCTGAGCCGTTGCGACATGGCGTTGTCCACGTCCGCCAACGCGTTGTAGACCTGGCTGCGGAAAGCGATCGCCGCCTGCTTGACGTCTAAATCGGCTATTTCGATGGTCAGTTGCACGGTATTCCAGTTCAGGAAGGGTAAAGCAACGCTGCTCCCCAAGCTTCTGCTCGGGTTGCTGAACCACTGCTGGAAAATCGTGCTGCCCGCATTGAGTGAAGCACTCAGCGAAAGCGAAGGGTAGAAGTTCAAACGCTCCACATCCGACCCTGCCAGCGCAGCACGCAAAGTCTTTTCTGCCGCCTGCACATCAGGCCGACGGGCAATCACTTCTACCGGCAAAGCGCTCGCTACCGGCACTTCCTGATTGATATCAAGGGAGCGGCGTTCGGCCTGGCGATCGGTGGGTGAACGGTTGAACAGGATCGCCAGCGCGTTGCGATTCTCTTCCCGCTGCTGTTGCAGCGTGCGGTAGTTATTCTCACGATTGATCAGCGATTGCTGTGCCTGTTGCAGGTCGATCTGCCCGGCGGCACCGGCGTCATAACGCGATTGCACCATCGCCAGCGTCTGTTGGCCGATTTCCAGCCCCGCCTGCTGTTGCTTGATTTGCTGATTAAGGTTGGCGATCTGCCAATAATACTGCGCCGTGTTGCCGATGAGCGTCAGCGCGGTGTTTTGCCGATCCTGTTCCTTGGCCTCAGCCTGCCACTGCGCCTGCTCTCTGGTTCGTGCCAGTTTGCCCCACAAATCCAATTCATAACTTAGCTCCAGACCACTGTTGTAAGACTCTGTGGAGTTCGTATTCTGACGCAGGTTCTTGCTATTACTGACCCCGCCGTTTGCCGTCGCGGTTGGCGTCAGGTTGGTATTCTTCAGCCCGGCCGCCAGCCTCGCCTGCTGGAGTTGCAGCCCGGCAATGGCCAGATCGTTGTTGCTGGTCAGCACCCGCCCAATCAGCACGGAGAGCTGCGGATCGTCGAAGTTATCCCACCAATGCTCGGTGTGTTGCAGAAAATCGCTTCCGCTCTGTTGCATCCGCCACTCGGCAGGTACTGACAGCATTGGCCGCTGATAATCGCTTTTCGTCAAGGAGCCACAACCGCTCAACAGCAGTGGCAATAGCATCACCAGAGAAAGTTTGTTGTTCGTCATTCGCGCGCCAACGCCTCCGTTGGATGCAGACGCGCCGCATTGCGCGCCGGGAAAAAACCAAAACCCAAGCCGATCAACGCCGAGAACCCACAGGCCAGCACCAACGGCGGCCAGGTAAAAATCATGGTGAACTCCTGTGTCACCAGGGAGAAAATCACCCCGGCCAGCCCGGAGCCAATAATGCCAATCAACCCACCCAGCGAGCAGATCACCATCGCCTCAATCAGGAACTGGCGCATGATGTCCACTGGCCGCGCACCGACCGAAAGGCGTATGCCGATCTCATGGGTACGTTCGGTAACCGAAACCAGCATGATGTTCATCACGCCAACCCCGCCCACCAGCAGTGAAATCCCGGCAATGGCGGTGATCAGCAGCGTCATCGAATCCGAGGCTTTACGGATGGCCTTGGTCATCTGGTCATTGGTTTGGGTGAAAAAGTCGCGCCGGCCATGCGCCTGTTCCAACAGCCGTTCGACGCGCCCCTGTGCTTCGATAAGCGAGGACCCTTCGTGCACACGCAGCATAATCGACTCGATCGGCATATCGCCGGACATGCGCTCCAGCACTGCGGTATAAGGCATCCAGGCCCCCAACATCATGCCGCTGTATTTGCCGCCTTTAGGCTCAGCAACGCCGATCACCCGGTAAGGGGTACCTGCAAGCTGGACGATCCCGCCCTCAGCCACTTCATCCGGCTCAAACAGCGTGTCGCGTAATTGCGGATCGATGATCACCACCGGCTCACGCTCATCCAGATCGCGCCGGGTAAAGCCGTTGCCGGAAAGGAAATTCAGGCCCTGCACACGAAAATAGGCGTTGCTGATACCGGAAATCGAAGCCATCGCCTCTTTGCCACCGCGCACCGCGGCCACGGTTTTGCTGACCACCGGCGATACGCTGTCGACATAAGGCTGGTGCTCCAACAGCTCAACATCAGCCACCGTCAGCGAGCGGGCGAGGTCCGGGCGCGGTTTATCCCACCCCAGTCCGGGGCGGACATCTAAGGTACTGCTACCTAATTGGCTAATTTCATTGAGTATATTTTGACGTGCGCCCTCACCCACCGCCATTGACGACACCACGGAAGAGACGCCGATAATGATGCCCAACATCGACAAAAAGGCCCTTGCTCGATGCCCCAGCAACGCACGCCAGGCCATCTTGACCGCCTCTTGCACGCTCGGCCAGAACGGGTTGCGCCCGGTAGCCGCGGCAACTGGCAGCGCAGGTTTGGTTTCCTGCAGGGCTACCGCCTCATTACGCTGGTCGGCCACGATCTCGCCGTCGCTGATTTCGATAATGCGCTGCGCCTGATTGGCCACGTCCCGATCGTGGGTGACGATAATGATGGTATGCCCCGAACGGTGCAGGGAATGCAGGATCCCCATCAGTTCCTGACCACTGGCACGGTCGAGCGCACCGGTCGGTTCATCGGCCAGAATGATTTCCGCCCCGTTCATCAACGCCCGGGCAATACTGACACGCTGCTGTTGCCCACCGGAGAGTTGCGCCGGTTTGTAATCCATTCGGTGCTGCAATCCAAGCCGGGTGAGCAGGTATTCGGCCCGCGTCTGGCGTTCTGCCGCAGGCATCGCGGTATACAGGGCGGGAATGGCGACGTTTTCGGCGGCGCTCAGGTAGGGCATCAGGTGATAACGCTGGAAAATAAACCCGATGTACTGACTGCGTAGCTGAGCCAACTGCTCACTGCTGGCAAGCTGGGTGGAGATCCCCTTGATCTGCATCTCCCCCTGCGTAGGCTTATCCAGGCAGCCGATGATATTCATCAGCGTGGATTTCCCCGAGCCGGACGCGCCAATGATCGCCACCATTTCGCCACGCTGAATGGAGAGAGAGATATTTTTCAGCACCGCCACGGTCTGCAACCCGGAGACAAAATGGCGGGAAATGCCGCTCAGTACGATCAAGGGAGTGGATAACTTAACCATTGCTAGCACTCCCGACGGCACGCTGCGCCAGTACTACGCGGTCTCCCTCTTTCAGCCCCTCTTTCACTTCGGCAAACTGGCGATCGTTCAGGCCGATGCGGATCCAGCGTGTTTCAAGCTGTTTGCCATTCATCACCTGTACCTGATAACGATCTTTACCCTGCTGTTCACCGAAGGCGGCCACCGGCACGCGCAGGGCATTCTTCACCTGTTCGGTGATAATAAAGACCTGAGCGGTCATCGAGGTGCGCAACAGACGTTTGCTGTTGGCAATGGCAAACACGCCGCTGTAATAGACCGCCGAAGCCTGCTGATTGGCAGAGCCTGACGAGTTACCTTCCTGCAAGGCTTCGTTCGGGGCTTCCTGGATCGAGCCCATCACGCTTTCGTAACGCTGTTTGGGATCGGCAACAACGTAGAACCACAGTGGTTGCCCGACTCGCACCTTCAGGATATCAGTCTCCGAAATACGGGTGTGTACCGTCATGGTGTCGACATCCGCCAGCACCAGAATGGTCGGCACGGTTTGTGACGACACGATGGTCTGCCCTTCTTTGGTGACGATCCCCAACACTTCGCCATCGATCGGCGCGACGATGCGGGTAAAGTCCAGATTGGCTTTCGCGGTTTGCTGCTCCATCTGCGCCTGAACGATCTGCGCGTCGTTGACCTTCAACTGGGCAAGCTGGGTTTGGAACTGCGCCTGCGCCTTCTCCAGATCGCTTTTCACGCCTGAACCATCACGATCCAGCCTCATTTGACGCTTCAATTCCTGCTGATACTGCTTGAGCGTTGCCTGGGTGACCTGTTTCTGCGCCTGAGCGCTTTGCAAGGCAGCCTCCGATTTACGCAACTCATTCTGTTGCAAGGTCGGATCGATTTCCGCCAGCAGTTGTCCTCGGGTGACGCGATCGCCCTGCTTCACATACAGCTTTTGCAATTGTCCGTTAACCTGCGCACCGACGCTGACCTGCAACGCCGGTTTGAGGATACCGGTGGCCAACACGGTTTTCTCGATATCGCCACGGGCGATCTCTTCGATGTCATAGGTATTATTGTGCGTAGGCCCAATGATGAACCAGGCGATCGTGCCGATCAACACCACCTGACACAGCAAGGCAATCGGCACTAGCCTGCGTTTATCCATGCCAAACATTTTCAACTTCATTAACTCACCGCCGTGGTTAACGCTGTTGACGCTTCAAGCTCCGTAGCAACGCTCACCACATGGCCGTTGCTCACGCGGTACACCCGATCAAACATCGGCAATACGCTTTCGCTGTGCGTCACGGTGATCAGCGTTTTATGCTGCTCGCGACAATGCGTCAGCAAGGTGGTCATCACCTGGTGCGCCGTGTCCTCATCCAGGTTGGCCGTAGGCTCATCGAGCACTAGCACCGGACGATCGCTGTACATAGCCCGCGCCAGCAGCAGACGTTGGCGCTGCCCCAGCGAAAGCCCAGCATGGCTTTCACGGATCAGGGCATTCAAGCCCCCCGGAAGTTTTTCTATCACCGAGCTCAAATTCAACCCTGCAAGGGAGCGCTCGATCTGCCGATGTTTGCGCTCATCAACCCCCTCATCAAACAGGGTGATATTTTGCAGCACCGAGGCATTGAACAAGATGTCCTCCTGGCTTTGCAGGAAGAACAACGCGTGCACCTGCTGATAATCGAGCGGTTGGCCATCAACAATCACCTGCCCCTGCTGGGGTGTCATCAGGCCGGTCATCACTTTCAGCAAGGTACTTTTCCCCGCCCCCGACTCACCCACAATGGCAATACTTTTCCCTGGTTTTAGCGACAGAGAAAGGTCTTGCAATACCGGTTGCTGGGCGTCATAGGCAAAGGCGATATTTTTATAACGTAACTGCGAAGTGAATTTAGGGATCGGTGTAGGTACCGCATCCTCCGCCCTATCCTGTTCAGGCCGCGATGGGAACAAGTCTCTGGCGCGGGTATCGATCACGTGCAACTGGTTCTTTTGCAGAACGGAGTAGAAAATCTTGGTGATATAAGAGGTGAAGATTTCACGCACAAAACTGTAGGCAAAGAACTCACCCAGCGTGATAGTGCCGTTTTTCAGCAACGGCAGCGCCAGCAACATAAAGAACACCATCTCCAGGCTGCCGATCAACTGATACAGGCTGCTTTTGACCTGCTCATACATCTTCTGCTGCTGGCGACAGGTAAACAACGACAGTGCAAACTTGGCGAACATCCCTTTGCGCTGGCTGTCCAATCCGGCGGACTTGATGGTGGAGAACCCTTGAATACTCTCCAGGATAAAGTCGCTCTGCTCGGCGGTTTTTACCTGCAACTGCTGGGTGTAAAAACGGTCACGATAGATGGCCCAGACGCTGACCAATCCCATCAGAGTGACCCCCACACCAGACACCATAGCCAGCAGCGGGCTCATGTAGCACATCACCGCCAGTGCGATAGCGCCAATGATCCAGTCGGTACGCAGGCCGTTATCCAGCTCGATTTTAGTCCCCGACGCCATCTGCCAGTTGGAAAAACGGCTGAAGACTTCGCCCGGCGCGCGTTTATCAAAGAAGTTCAGTGAATTGCTGAGCAGGCGCGAGAATCCCGCCACGCTGTTGATCACCACAAAGCGTTTGATAAAGCGCTCGGTGATCCAACGCACGCCGAAGGCCAGTGTGGTCGACACGACAAATGCCAGCAGGAAGTAGAAATAAGGGAAGTCGGTTTCACCTGCGCTGGAAAAAACCTGATTGATGGCGCTGCTGACCATCGTCGGCATAATAAACAGGGTTAAAGAGATCAGAAACGCCAGTATCATCAGCCGGTAAATACCGGGGATACGCGCGGTTTCTTTCAGGCTCATGGTGTCGGACGCACTGAAGCGCTTACTGGGCTGAACATTGGCCAGCGCCTGAGAGTCAGGCTGGGCTTCACTGTCCAGCACCAACGCATAACCGCTGATTTCCATTTTTAACGCATCAATCGGCAACAGTTGCTGACCAATGCCCGGGTTCATCACGCAGACATGATTACCTTTACGGTAGGCCAACACCACATAATGGCTCGCCCCATAATGTAAAATGGCAGGCAGCGGTATTTCCGCCAGTTCACCGTGCTCGAAAGCAACGGGATAGGCGGGCATCGCCAGTTCCGCCATAATGTCGCACAGTGTGGCCAGCGAGGTGCCATGCTGCGAGGCGGGATAGCGCTCCCGCAAGCTCTCCAATGGCGCACTGATGCCCTGCGTTTCCGCCATCATGGCGATGCAGGCCAGCCCACATTCATTCGTTTCGCCTTGAAACACCAGCGCCGGGATTATCTTTTCCATGATCTGACTTCTTCAATTTCCAGGTTATTCATTGATAAAAAATAACGAATGTGAGTGCCATAACAGCCAATCTTCAGGGTGCCTGACGATCGACGTTTCAATCAGTTCCGGCAGTTTGGCTTTCAGATTGCAGGCCGGTATCGGCGGATAGATGTGGATCTTTATTCCCTGATCGTAATACAGGTAATAAGAGACCACCTGTGCAGACAAGGCTCTGGCGATACGAATAACGCCGCTGTGCAGGTTGGCCGGGCGATCAAACAGGCGACAACTGAGCTTCGCCGTTTTCGCCTCATTGGCATTGACGGTGTAATCCGGCGAGATATCTGGGAAAATCATGATATTGCGTTGATGATCGGCCGCCGCCATAATCGCGCTAGTCAAATTGCCGGCAATCGCCCGGTTATCATCATGGATCGAGCAGTAAGACAGGTGAATTCCCGCTTGCTGTCGCGTTCTTTCCTGATAGACCTCCGCACTGGCAGAAACCACCACCGTTGCCTGCCCCGGAAACACCCCAGCTCCTACCATGCCAGCCAACACGTCAGAAACCATATGCAGCGGTGCAAGAACCACCGGTTGCCCTGCTCGGTGCAAGGGTTCGACAACTGCGTTGAGCTGTACCTGACAGTGTTCCAACTGGGCCAGGAGGTGAGCGTTACCGGCATAGGCAGCGGCCAGATCCAACAAACGACGACGCTGGCTGATCTTGGCAAAATCCACCTTGCGGTCATCCTTAATCAGGCATTGCTTATTGGCTGCGGCCACAAACGCACGCCTGCGCTCCCCCCGATTATTCAACCGCAGCCAGCGGCTAAGCGCCGCCAGCCCAAGAAACCAACGATAATCGCCATGCCGCAGCAACCAGCAAACGGTCTTGTGCTGTGTTCTGCGCAACGGTAAAAAACCCCGCGCGATTTTTGCGAGGGCATCTCTCCAGGCCAGATAAACCCACACGGCAAAGAAGCGCATTATTGCTCCAGCGGTTTATCATGCTGCAGCAACGACAGCAGGTGATCGGCAAATTCCGGGAAATCGCGATCCTGCAGTGCCAGCCACTTCTTGCTGACGATAAAGGTTGGGGTCGCGTTGATTTTGTAGTGATCGGATACCATGGTCATATAGCTCAGCAACTCTGCGACCTGCGGAGTTTGACTGGCTGCGTGATAAGCCGCGAGATCGATATCATTCTCCATCAACCAGCTATCAAGATTTTGGGGTTTACTCAGATCGCTTTGCTGTTTGATGACGGCGTTATAGGCACTTTCACGATGCTGAGCTTCAATACCCATCACCGTCAGGGTGGCAAATAATGGGGCGTAACTTGCCAGGCCATTGCTCTGCGCATTATTGAGATGCAGACGGATCAGTTTTGTCCCTGCTGGCATACGCGCTTCCAGCTTGGCAATATTCTCTTCGTTTATGGCACAGTAGTGGCAGCCGTAAGAGAATATCTCGACGAGGGTATTACCCTCTTTGATCGGGCTATTCTTGATCTCGTCATCGCTGACAGCAACCAGAGCTTGCTGTTCGATGCCCTGATTCAATACAAAATAGTGGAAATAGGCCGTCGTGATCAACGAGGAAATAACGATGATCGCCAAGGTATAAATGAGAAGCAGTAGGGGTTTTTTGAACATAAACCATACCTCCTAAAAAAGGTACACCAATGAGATCTTATAACGGAGGGATAGCCATTTTTATTTAGCACGTAGCGCCGTTGGCGAGCCAGCAGCCATCACATCCCTGTCCATCAATAAGCACCACTTTTCAAACAGGCCGATGCGAAAATCCTATCGCATCAGCCCAAATTTATATCCTGAAACTCAGGAAGAGCTTACGGCCGGCCTGCCGGGCAGTTGGCAGAATCAACAGAGGAGCTAGTCTGACTCACAATTCGGCCATTCTTATCCAGACAAGTTCTGACTACATAGCAAGCACCACCAGCGCCACCCACATACTCAACAGCACAGACTCTTTTACATTTACCACCAACAATTGTATCTGCTTCAAGTGTATTAACTTTTTTCACAACATCGTCCTTTTTATAAAAGTGAAACAAAAACAGCCCGAGTAACGCCTATCATCAGTGATAGAGCAATCCTACGCTTGATATAAAGGCACGATTAACCATACCTTTATTAAAGCGCATGAAATTACGTTAAGCTGAATTATTTCGCTCTATCAAAAGAACTCTAGCCCAAGGATAGCCCGACGTTTAAAGCAGATCAATAATAATTTTTGTGGCAATTGACCTATTGCAACCAAATCATAATGCCGCTAATACAGGATATTTCCCGTTAAAGAACAAGATTAAACACAATAAAAAAATACACCACTAGATATACCGTACCAAATAACAGCAATTAATAAAGGACAATTCCCTGAACGTGAAAATAACCCCACATCAAGAACGCAAGATATTAAAGAAAATCTAAACGGTATTACGAGGCGATAATCGGAGGGAGAAAGCAGAACAACTTGCATCATTGATAGCACAAGGTGTGCGGGACTGGGACTTTTATCATAGCCACCAACATAATTGCGGAAAATGATTTAGATCATAACCAAGAATCATCTTAATCCGTACCATCCTCGGCATCCTGCTACCGCGGATGCTGATTATCTGTTACCGATCATCTTAGCCGGGAAATCATTAGCGTTGATTGATTAGCCATAACCGAAACCGGGCCAACGGCATGAACTGAAGATAATTTACTCACGTTGGCAAACGGCATACTAAGCTTGAAGAGTCTACGAGTGGTTGAAACTGAAGGAAACAACATGGGTTGCGCACGCCCGCTAGCGGGTACCGGGAATCGCGTCAGGAGTGCGTGAAATCCCAGAGGGTTGTGTCCTACGGTCACAGTAGCAAGATTAAGTTCCCGCAGCAGCGTGAACCAAGGCCGGAGCTGGCCTAGACGAGCGGTAAGACGTGATGCATATGGTCAACGAGTTAACTCATCGCTCCCCCTAAAATCCGATCCTAAGAGATTGCATCGTGAATATAAAACTGGTTGCCGTTGTGCTTTGCACACTTTTTCTTACTGCCTGTGACAGAGAGACGCCTAAAGAACTCGAAAGCGTCCGTCCGGTGAATATCTTTGAAGTTAGCAACAGTGCCCAGCAAGGAGTACGCATCTTCCCAGCCAGGATTATCGCGGGTGACCGTACCGACCTGGCTTTTAAGCGCCCGGGGCAACTGCAACAATTGCTGGTACGCGAAGGGGAACGAGTCAACCAGGGGCAAGTGATTGCCGAGCTAAACAGTAATGACGCACGCCTGCGGCTACGTGATCGGCAGGCCACGTTCGATCTGGCGCAGGCGCAATTCAATCGTTTCGCCACCCTGAGTGCCCGCAATGTTATTCCCCGTGCCGAACTGGATGTTCATCGCGCAGCGCGTGATTCGGCCCAGGCCGCCTTGAAGTTGGCCAGGGAAGAAGTGAGCGATATGCAAATCCGAGCCCCCTTTACCGGTGTGATTGCCACGCTCACTGCCCGTAACTATCAAGTGATCCCGGCAGGCCAACCGATAGCGACCCTGAACTCGCTGGATTCGCTGGATGTGGTCTTCAGCATCCCCGAAAATCTGTTCATTGTGATTGATGAAAACAATGCACAGTACCAACCTATTGTTCTGTTGAACAACTTGCCGGGCCGCGAGTTTACCGCCCGCTATAAAGAACACACCACCAATACCACCGCGGGCTCATTGACCTATCAAATGACCCTGACCATGCCGCGCCCAAAAGATCTGCCAATGCTCTCGGGAATGAGCGGCAGCGTGAAAATCAATCTCGGTAATCTGGCCGGGGCTTCGCAGAAGACCAATGTCATTGTGCCCGTAGAAGCAATATTTAACCCAGATAACAGCCCACGCAATCAGCCCCACGTGTGGGTGATCAAGGAACGTGATGGCAAACTGTTTGTGGAATCTCGTCAGGTTGAAACCGGGCAACTGACCGCTAACGGAATACAGATCGTCTCCGGTCTGGCCGATGGTGAACGGATCGTCGCCGCCGGTACTCGCGAACTGCGCCCCAATCAGGAAGTGCGCGCCTGGGTCCGTGAGCGAGGTCTGTAATGAAACTGACAGAGAACTTTATCAACAACGGCACCCGAATCTGGCTGGCTATCCTGCTGCTAGGCATTGGCGGCGTGCTGGCGTTTCTCAACATCGGCAGGCTGGAGGATCCGGCCTTTACCATCAAGACTGCGGTGGTGGTCACCCGCTATGACGGCGCTTCGGCCCAGCAGGTGGAGGAAGAAGTCACCCTGCCGCTGGAAAATGCCATTCAGCAGTTGCCATATATCGACAACGTGACCTCCATCTCCAGCGTGGGGCTGTCGCAGATCACCATTAATATCCGTGCCGAATACGGAGCCGCCGAATTGCCGCAAATCTGGGATGTGCTGCGCCGGCGCATTGGCGATGCCGCGATACGGTTGCCGCCCGGTGCCAGCCCACCTATAGTGAACGATGATTTTGGCGATGTGTACGGCTTCTTCTTCTCGCTGTATGGCGACGGCTTTAGCAATCAGGAGCTGCGCAACTTTGCCGAGCTGTTACGCCGTGAGTTAGTGGTGGTGCCAGGCGTGGGCAAGGTGGGGATTGTCGGGGTGATCCCGGAAGAAGTACAGATTGAGATTTCCCGCGCCCAGATGACCGCCGCCAATATTATCCCACAGCGGCTTTACGATCTGTTGAGCCGGCAGAACGTGGTGTCCAACGCCGGGGATCTGTTGGTAGGCAGCGAGTCGATCAGGCTGCATCCCACCGGGGAATTTGCCAGCGTGCAAGAGTTGGGTAACCTGCTGATTAGCGAGCCGGGTAGCCCGCGCAGCGTTTACCTGCGCGATATCGCCACTATCAGCCAGGGCGTAACCCACTCCCCCAATAATATCTACCGTGCCAACGGGCGGCCTGCGCTCTCCATCGGCGTATCCTTTGCCCCGAATGTGAACGTGATTGTGGTGGGCGAAGCTGTCAAGGCCCGGTTGGCCCAACTGCAAGCCGAACGCCCCGCCGGGATGGATATCAGCGTTTTCTACGATCAGTCCCATGAAGTAGAAGGCGCGGTGAACGGCTTTATCATGAACTTTTTGCTGGCGCTGCTGATCGTGGTCGGCACCCTGCTGATCTTTATGGGGGTGCGCAGCGGGCTGGTGATCGCCGCCTCGCTGGCGCTGAACGTGCTTGGCACCCTGCTGATCATGAAGCTGTTCAACATTGAGCTGCAGCGCGTTTCGCTCGGGGCGTTGGTGATCGCCTTAAGTATGTTGGTGGATAACGCCATTGTGATCGTCGAGGGCGTGCTGGTTGGGCGGCAACAGGGTGAGAAAACCCTGCAGGCCATTAATAACGTGGTCAAACGCACCATGTTCCCGCTACTGGGGGCGACGGTGATTGCCATTCTGGCGTTTGCACCGATCGGCTTATCCAACGATGCCACCGGGGAATACTGTAAGTCACTGTTCCAGGTGCTGCTGATCTCCCTGATGCTGAGCTGGTTCACCGCCTTGACCCTGACGCCGGTATTCACCAAATGGGCGTTTGAAAAACAGAAAATGGCCGAGCCAAAACCCGATGAGCCGGTCAAGTCGCCTTATGACGGTTGGCTGTTCCGCGTCTATCGCAATCTGTTGGGCAAACTGCTGCGCCAGCGCACCATTACGCTGGGGGTGCTGGCCGCGTTGATGGTTGTCTCGGTGATCGGTTTTGGTAACGTGCGCCAAAGCTTCTTCCCACCGTCCAATACGCCGATCTTCTTCGTCGATCTCTGGCTGCCCTATGGCACCGATATCGCCTACACCGAAAAGATAGCCGCCGAGATCGAGCAGCATATCCAGGCGCAAGAAGGCGTCAGCGATACCATGGTCACCATCGGCCAGGGTGCGATGCGCTTTATGCTCACCTACAACGCGCAGCGGCAATATTCCAACTATGCACAGATCATGGTACGAGCCAAACAGCTCAACCAGATCCCCGGTATGATCGGCCAAATAGAGGGCTACGTACGCAACAATTTCCCTCAGGTGAACGCCCAGGCCAAGCGCATCATGTTCGGGCCTTCGAATAACAGTTCCATCGAAGCACGCTTTATCGGCCCGGATCCTAACGTGCTGCGAACGCTGGCGGCCAAGGCAGAAACTATCGCCAGCGCCGACCCCAATGCCGACGGCGTGATGCACGATTGGCAACAACGCAGCAAGGTCATTCGCCCGCAGTTCTCGGATTATCTTGGCCGTGAATTAGGGGTGGATAAACGTGAAATCGACAGTGCACTGCGCATGAGTTTTGGCGGGATCGCCGTTGGCCTATATCGTGATGGCACGCGGTTAATGCCGATTGTGTTAAGAACGCCGGACTCGGAGCGTCTGAATGCGGAACGGCTGAATGACGTGATGATCTGGAGCCAGGCACGGCAGGCGTTTATTCCTATCGACAACGTGGTTAACGGCTTTACTACCGAGTGGGAAGATCCGCTGATCATGCGCCGGGATCGCAAACGCACCCTGACGGTTCAGGCCGATCCTAGCTCCCAGAGCGGTGAAACCTCTGCCGAACTGTTGCAACGCATCAAACCGGATATTGATGCCATCCCATTACCGCGCGGCTATGAACTGAATTGGGGCGGCGACTATGAAAGTACCAAGGAAGCCCAGGCAGGGTTGTTCACCAGCCTGCCGGTAGCCTTTGTGATTATGTTCATCATCACCGTGCTGATGTTCAGCTCACTAAAAAATGCCGTCGCCATCTGGTTGACCATTCCGCTAGCGTTGATTGGGGTAACCGTGGGCTTCCTGCTAACCGGTATTCCGTTTGGCTTTATGGCGCTGATTGGCCTGTTGAGTTTAAGCGGGATGTTGATACGTAACGGCATTGTGCTGGTAGAGGAGATCGGGTTACAGCGGCAGGAAAAACCGATCCTGGAGGCCATCATCGATGCCTCTACCTCACGCTTGCGCCCTATCCTGCTGACGGCCTTTACCACCGTACTCGGCCTGGCCCCACTGCTTAGCGATGCCTTCTTCCAAAGCATGGCGGTGGTGATCATGTTCGGCCTGGGCTTTGCTACCGTGCTGACGCTGTTGGTGCTGCCGGTGATCTACAGCTGTATGAACTCCGATAAGCAAAAGGTCACACCGCAAACCGAGGCTTGAGACTTAACTAAGGGCACCGCATACGCCCGGTTGAATATTTGTCTTCAATCGGGCTATTGCAAAATGCGGCATTGGTTTACTGTGTAGCCAGTTCAAAACCAAACACGGAGAAGTGCAAAGTGATTAAAGAAACAATCTTGGGATGTTCGCTGCTGTTGGTCTCTGCCACTACGTTGGCCGGTGGTTGTGACAGCCCGCGCACCCCTTATGACGTGACCTACTGCGCGGCATTGGAGATGGTGCAACTGGATCAAGAGATCAATGTGCAATACAAGAAGGTGATGGGGTTGCTGACCCAACCGCAAAAGCAGACGCTGAAGCAGTCGCAGATCGAATGGCTGAAAAATCGGGACAGTCAATGTAGCGACGATTCCATGATCAATGTCGCCTGCTCAAACAAGACCATGCAAAGCCGTATCGATTTTCTGAAAAGCGTAGAGCGGGAATGTAAAAGTACCGGCTGTGACAGCAAAAAACTGGCTCAACAGCAGTAACAGGATCGGGGCGCCTATGCTGCGCCCCGACTAAAAAATCACTATTTGGTTAACGCGATAATACCCAATGTCAGGCCAGCGACCGCTGCCGCCCCGCCTGCAATCGCCCCGGCGGTTTCCCAGTTATCCTGGGTGGTGCCTTTCATACAGGTATTAGTATGAACCAGACGGCCTTGGTCGTCATAGACCGGTACGCAAGGCGACTCAGTAGCACACCCGGACAGTAAAACGGCCAGCAGGCCCGCTGCAATAAACTTACTCATACTCACACCTCGGCGTTCAACAGCCAAAAAAACATCAAAATGAATGAAAATCGCGCCACTGTACCACCGATGCCTATCGCGATGGATCCGGAATAGTCGCAAAATGTGTGGGGGTGAAACAATTAAAGCCGTCAGGATCGCTGTTTCTACTTGAGCATCTGGATTTACTGAACAAGCATATCGATCGCATAAGTTAAGGCTTACAGGTATTTTTTCGCCGCATGTCATCGATCAACGCTTCTGCTTGCGATTTTGACAGCTTACCGAATACTTTCTGCATACTCTCACAAGTGGGTAACTCACTTGCTCTATTAGCAGAAGGGGGACTATAGAAGCTCACAATCCCGGCACCGAGCACCATCAACACAGGAATGACAAACTGAAACAGCTTAAGTTTGCTGTAGGGCATCTTCCACCGACGCGTTGCATCATAGCCCTCAAGGGATACCAAGCTGCCATAAGGTATGAGGCAGGCCGAGGTTCGTTGCATGCCGTAATCTTTTTCTGCCCGCTCCCACAGATTAGCCGGGATCACCAGGAATCTCAGCGTATCGTCGAGCGCACCTTGAAAGAATAGCCGGAACACATAGCGGCTTCTCATGAGCGTTTGCAATCTTTCCAAATCGGCGTCAAACATTTCACTGCCCAATTCGGAACAGTTAAACAGGTGCTCTCGCCCCGCAAAGCGAACGGTTGCCACTTCATAATCATCGTCAAACTCGACAGCCAAAACGTCTGGCCCCAAATATTCCGCCAAGTATTCGAGAAATGCGCCCATCCCCTCTTTCCAATCCAACGCGATATCAAACACACGGCTAAAAACGTCCAGATAGTCATCCTCAGGTCCATAACCACTGAGAATGTTTGGATGACGTGCGATAAGCGTTGCCTGCATCTCACGCACCTTGGTTTGCTTCGGGTTCTCGAAGAGCGAACTGAACTCTTCCCAGGTTGGCTTGTTCAATGGGAAACCTCCTTGTCGTTTTATTCTGGCCCTCACTCTACCAGCACAATGGCTGAGGGAGCCAAGCAAAATCAGTTCGCTCGATTTCAACCAGGGGGCTCAAGACGATTTATTGTTTATAGCCGAAATGTTAGCATTACCGGGCGGCATAAGATGCTGCTGCACCACCTCTCGTATTATCGCGGCTGCTGAACCCCGATAACACCGATGAGGCATTAACATGACTGACATACGTGGCCGGGCCTGGCGCCTGGTAAATAACAAACGCAACAAACACCGTGAGATGGGGGATTTTCAACCCAAGTTCACCAAAGAGAAAAAGTGGAAAATGCTCTATACCCGCTCACATAAAGTGACCCGGGCGAGGCAACTAGGCATTGAATACCCACAAGTATCCCGCGCCGTAGCCCGGCGTAACTCACTTGATGAGATTGATTAACCATGAATGTGCTGTTTGTCTGTAGCCGTAACCAATGGCGCAGCCCTACCGCAGAACGCATATGGCAACGGACTCCCGGCCTGACCACCAGGTCGGCCGGGACCAGCCGTAATGCCAAAAAAACGGTAACGCCGGAGTTATTGCGCTGGGCAGATATGATTTTTGTCATGGAGCAAAAGCACAAGAGCCGGTTGGTTGCCGAGTATCAGCGCCTGTTGGAACACAAACCGCTGCACGTTCTCGATATCCCCGATGACTATCAATATATGGATCCTGAGCTTATCACCCTGCTCGAACAATTTGCCGAGCCGTTCCTATCGCCTTTCATCCTGAAATAATCTTGTCGGGCACATGCCCTCGAAAGCGGTGTTCTCCCTTGCAGCGAGCGGTTTATCTTAAGCAGAAAATAGTCCCTGAGTCTGGTAATCTACCAGGCTTGAGTTCTTGGGTTTTAAGCCTTCCGGCTAACTAGCTAGGGTACAGTAAGACACTAATTCAGGATTATGTGATTGATTATAGGGATATAAAAGTATGATTACCGAACATACCGCGTTTTTCGCCAGCCCCTCCAAGCGATGTGATGATGTGTCTGCCATCGAGCGTAGAATAGCGACAAAGACGCTCTACTTATTGCTTTCTCCCGTTTTCACACTTGTTTTCATTGCATCTCTGGCTACGCCAACCCTATTTTTTATCGAGGGTGACACCTTTCTACTTGGTGTTTTATTTTTATTGATCCTTCTCCCCCTGAATTATTTATTCTTTAAAAGAATTAGCGACAACTTAAAATTAAAGCATGGAGAGGTGTACTTTAACGTCACCTCTCAAGGTGTTTTCTATACGCGATACAACGATCTTTCAGGCGGTGTAAGTCATTATCAGCTACTATGGCCAGAAGTCACAGGTTCGTTAGAAGACGGCACCAAGGCCACGATTGGCTTTCGTAATACGGGCTATAAAAATAATACTAAAAACCTGATTATCTACACCCAAACCCAATCCGGTGAAACGAAAGAAAATTTAATCCCGGTGCATGAAATAAAGAAATTCAAGCATCACTGGGAGATTACACGTGCAATACTGATGCAGATTGCCTCTCTACAACGGCCCGAACTGGTGATTTCTGAGGAGGTTTTCTATGACTTCAATATTAACCCCTCGACGTTTGAGTTTCAGAAGAAAAGCCGACGAAGAAGGCTGGCAAATTTCGTTGGGATCACTATATCACTTATCCTCATTTTCGGGGCTTTGTATAGTGCATCTATAGGGCTTACAACGATTGAAGTGAGTGGCTTCTGGTTTGTGTTGTCTCTGGTGGTTTTGTTCTTGGTTATGATATTAATCATCGCGTTCACCGTGGTGATCTTTGAGCGCATCCCTTTCTTTAGGAATAGTTTTCCAGCGTATACCTTGGTTTCGTACAGGGCTGAACAAGAACGACCAAGCGTTGCCATCAAGGTGAGCACACCGTAGTATGGGCCGTTGATTTAAGGGATAGAGAACGATTAAGGAATTGTAACCATGCGCATTTTTGCTTTGCTCTGTTTCTCTCTGCTTTCGTTTGCTGCACTTACGCAGCCCGCATCGGCCATTGAAAATCCCAGTAACTTTATAGCACGGATCTATGCCACCTATGGCCATGATGATGTTTCAAACGCATTCATCGGCGAAACGGGCCCGAAACGGATTGCGTCAAAGCAATTCCTCGCGGTGTTGGAAGAGGATCAGGCGCTAACCTTACCGGGCGATATAGGCTATCTTGACGCCGACCCGATCTGCCAGTGTCAGGATTATCAGAACCTGGTGGTGACGGATATCAATATTCTCTCGAACGATAATAAACAATCGCATGCCGCAGTCACTTTTCGCGCTTTTAGTGATAACAGTCTCACGACTACCACCACGTTTGATTTAGTGGCTGAGAATGAGCAGTGGTTTATTGACGATATTTTTGATGCCAATCAGCACAGTGTTCGTAATGCTATTGATGCAAATAATAAAGCCCTGCGTATAAAAGGGGAAACATTACCATAATCGCTACTTGCCTTTGTCATTTGAGGGCTCACTGCGAACATTTGACGCTATCGTGCCCTGCGCTTTTTCATCACGCCATTGCTTGCGCAAAGATAACATTTTCTCCAGGGCTCGTCGTATGGTGGTTATCCAACCGGCCGGCCGGGGATCCGCCAACATGCTCAATGCACGTGCATAGTCAAGCATCAGCCCTGGTGTCCAGGCCATCGTTTTTGCGCGTTTACGTATTTGTACCGCCACCCACAATTCCGGCGTCGTGAGAATTTTACTCAACACCCACCAGTGGCCACGTTGTCCCCATATCTTACTCACTACGCCTTCCAGCGCTGCTTCAAGACCCCGCGCCACACTGCTTGAGCAGTTACGATGCGTGAGATTATACGTATTGTCTTCACGATAAACTTCCCAGAACCGTTTCAGACGTTCAGCATCGTAGTTCCTGATCCGCACACGCTGGGTTGAAGGACACCATGCCCCTGACTCTGTCACATAATCCGGTTGGAATTTCCCTTCAACATTATTGTCTGCGGTTGCCCGCAGCAAACGGGAAAATTGATCTGGCGACCGGTCAATATCGACCGCTGGATACAAACTGATATAAATACCTTCCGGAGATTCAAGTGCAGCATGGCCAGTGGAAATCACCCCATTTTTATCCACCGCAGCAATATAACGATCAATAACAGGATGAGGCACCGTTTCACTCTTCGAGGATCCCACTGGAGTCCAGACATGTATGGTCAGTGCAGGTTCATCATCAGCCGGAGGGCCTTCCCATTCAGTCACCAAAGGCGTGGTTACTACACTACTGGCTTCCTCAGCGGCCTTATTACCCAAAACCGCGGGGTTGACCTCCAGCTTTTTGACGCGCATCGCCAGCATAACCATATTCCACCCACCAAACATCAACCCAAGACCTAAACAATAAGGCACGGTGCCGACATAATGGGTCGGGTAGGGCTGAAAGAAGAAAATAGCTAACATCACTTCCAATACACCGCCAGCCACTACCAACTTCCAGTTTTTATAGCGCACGACCCCAGCGGAGACAATTTGCAATAACCCATCGGCCAAAAACAACGTGCCAAAAATCATCGATAAAATAAAATGGCCATGGTGTTGTCCACTCAAGATCAATATCGCGGCCAGGGAAAATGCGCCTCCTTTCACATAACGCAAGGTACGTTGTCCGCCGATGCCGGTATGCGCGACCATCAGCGTTGCCAGTCCCTCGATCAGCAACAGGAAAGCAAAGGGATGCAAAGGGAAATAAATCGCGTTATCCAACGCATCGATGAAAACGATTAAGCCCGCTAACACGCCTAACCAACCGGCAATCATCAACCCTCGCCAGCGGTTACGTAAATAATCTACCCCAAGTAAAATCATTACCAACCGAACCATGCCTTATCCCCTCTCATTGTAAGGCGGTTTGTCAGATCTACGCAGAAGTGGTTTTCCAAGATGGCATGAGTATAGTTTCCACCGCTGAAATCACGCAATTTGTATAGTTTCAAACTGCATAGGTGTAACTAAACACATTTCTATAGAAGATAGTGGTTTGATTGGGGAAACACGGGTTGAACCAAGTTGATATGGAAAATGATAAAAACGCTATTAAATCAGAGAGTAGTTGAATTTAGTGGAGTTCGGAGTGACTTGAGATTGGAGCGGGTGAAGGGAATCGAACCCTCGTATGCAGCTTGGGAAGCTGCCGTTCTACCATTGAACTACACCCGCTTAGGTGTGCGACTGGCATTATAACCGGTTATGCGCGCCGGGCAAGCGAAGATAACGCATAACTGCCGATGTTTTAAGCGGTTAGCAACAACCGGTTCTCTTCGGGCGAAAAAAACCGGCACAGTCGCCTGCACCGGCTTAATCACTTAGCTAACGTTACTTGCTCGGGCGCATGGCCGGGAACAGGATCACGTCGCGGATGGTGTGGCTGTTGGTCAACAGCATCACCATACGGTCGATACCGATGCCCAGGCCCGCGGTTGGCGGCAGGCCATGTTCCAGCGCGGTGACGTAGTCTTCGTCGTAGAACATCGCTTCGTCGTCACCAGCATCCTTCGCGCTAACCTGATCGGCAAAACGCTGCGCCTGATCTTCTGCGTCGTTCAGCTCTGAGAAGCCGTTACCGATTTCACGCCCGCCGATAAAGAATTCGAAACGGTCGGTGATTTCCGGGTTCTCGTCGTTACGACGTGCCAGCGGAGAAACCTCTGCCGGGTACTCGGTGATGAAGGTTGGCTGGATCAGATGGCTTTCTGCGGTCTCTTCGAAGATCTCGGTAACCACGCGACCCAGACCCCAGCTCTTCTCAACCTTGATGCCGATGGATTCGGCAATCGCTACCGCGCTAGCCATCTCGTTCAGATCGTCGAGGTTGGTTTCCGGGCGGTATTTCTTGATCGCTTCACGCATGGTCAGCTTTTCAAACGGCTTGCCGAAGTCGAACACCTCATCACCATAAGGCACCTTGACGTCACCCAACACGTCCTGCGCCAGCGTACGGAACAGCGACTCGGTCAGCTCAATCAGGTCTTTGTAATCCGCATACGCCATATAGAGTTCCATCATGGTGAACTCTGGGTTATGACGCGGGGAAACGCCTTCGTTGCGGAAGTTACGGTTGATCTCGAACACGCGCTCGAAGCCACCTACCACCAGGCGCTTCAGATACAGCTCTGGCGCGATACGCAGGTACATGTCGATGTCCAACGCGTTGTGGTGCGTGACGAACGGACGAGCAGAAGCACCGCCAGGGATCACCTGCATCATCGGGGTTTCGACTTCCATAAAGCCTCGACCCACCATGAAGTTACGGATCGCCGCCATCACCTGCGAACGGATCTTGAAGGTGTTGCGGGATTCTTCGTTGGCGATCAGATCCAGATAACGCTGGCGATAACGGGTTTCCTGATCGGCCAGGCCGTGGAACTTGTCTGGCAGCGGACGCAGTGCTTTGGTCAGCAGACGCAGCTCGGTACAGTGGATAGACAGTTCGCCAGTTTTGGTCTTGAACAGCTTACCGCGTGCGCCGAGGATATCGCCCAGGTCCCATTTCTTGAACTGCTCGTTGTAAACACCTTCAGGCAGATCGTCGCGTGCGACGTAGAGCTGAATGCGGCCACCCACGTCCTGCAGCGTCACGAAGGAGGCTTTACCCATGATACGGCGGGTCATCATACGGCCAGCTACGGTCACTTCGATACCCAGTGATTCCAGCTCTTCGTTTTCTTTGCTGCCGTATTCGGCATGCAGTTTGTCGGAGGTGGTATCACGACGGAAGTCGTTCGGGAACGCAATGCCGTTCTCGCGCAGCGCGGCCAATTTTTCACGGCGTGACTGCAGCTCGTTGTTGAGATCCAACGCCTGTTCGGCGCCTTGTGCTTGTTGCTCAGACATTTCTGTTCCTCATAACCCGGCTTTCAAACTTGCCTCAATGAATTTATCCAGGTCGCCATCCAGTACGGCCTGCGTATTACGTGTTTCGACGTTGGTGCGCAAATCCTTGATGCGGGAGTCATCCAGCACGTAAGAACGGATTTGGCTGCCCCAGCCGATATCGGACTTGTTGTCTTCCAGCATTTGCTTGTCAGCATTTTTCTTTTGCATCTCGTATTCATACAGCTTGGCGCGCAGCTGTTTGAATGCCTGATCCTTGTTCTTATGCTGAGAGCGATCGTTCTGGCACTGCACCACAATATTGGTTGGCAAGTGGGTAATACGCACCGCCGACTCGGTTTTGTTAACGTGCTGACCACCAGCACCGGAGGCGCGGTAAACGTCAATGCGCAGATCGGCCGGGTTGATTTCGATATCGATATCGTCATCCACTTCCGGATAGATAAATACGGAACTGAAGGAGGTATGGCGACGGCCACCGGAATCGAATGGGCTCTTGCGTACCAGGCGATGCACGCCGGTTTCAGTACGTAACCAGCCAAACGCGTAGTCGCCGATAATCTTGATGGTTGCCGACTTCAGGCCCGCGACGTCGCCGTCGGACTCTTCAATCACTTCCGTTTTAAAGCCTTTGGATTCCGCCCAACGCAGGTACATGCGCAGCAGCATGCTAGCCCAGTCCTGCGCTTCGGTGCCGCCGGAGCCTGCCTGGATATCCAGATAGCAGTCCGCGCTGTCGTATTCACCAGAGAACATACGACGGAATTCTAATTGTTCCAGCTTGGCGCTCAGTTGATCGAGCTCAACCACGGTCTCGTTGAAGGTGTCTTCGTCTTCCGCCTCAACCGCCAGTTCCAGCAGGCCAGTGACGTCTTCACAGCCCTGTTCCAGCTGATCGATGGTTTCGACAATGGCTTCCAGCGACGAGCGCTCTTTGCCTAATGCCTGTGCGCGTTCAGGTTCGTTCCAAACGTCCGGCTGTTCCAGCTCGGCGTTAACTTCTTCTAGGCGTTCTTTCTTGGCATCATAGTCAAAGATACCCCCTGAGAACGGCTGTCCGCTCGGACACATCCTGAATGCGGTTTTTTACCGGATTAATTTCAAACATGATTTTTTGTGTTCTTACGTTGATGTCGTCGATGGCGAAATGCCATTGGAACCGGTAATTCTAGCGGATCCAGCGGCCAGTTTATAGCGAGTTGGTCAGTTTTTGTGGGGGATCAACGTTCAGATGCAAGAATCAACATGTGGCACGTCAAGTCCCCTCTCCCTTTGGGTGAGGGGCTAGCCGGTTAACGCGGCCAGAGGTGCTGAATGAGCAACTGCACGTTACGGTTGCCACGGAACTCGTTCACATCCAGTTTGTACGCCAGTTCCACTTCTTTGATGCTGCTGTCAGGCCACTGTGTGGTGTCGACATTGAAGGCGATGCCGTCCAACAATGGGCCGCCACCGAGCGGTTCGATCATCAGCTTCAGGTGTTTTTCGCCCACCAGCCGCTGTTGCAGAATACGGAACTTGCCGTCAAAGGTTGGCTCAGGAAACGCCTGCCCCCAAGGCCCGCCCTCACGCAGAAGCTCCGCGGTGGTCAGGGTCAGTTCTTGCATCATCAACTCGCCGTCCGACCAGATCACGCCTTCCAGCATGGCTGGATCGAGCCATTCGCCGACCAGCTCGCCAAAACGCTGGCGGAACTCGTCAAACTTGGCCTCTTCCAGCGACAAGCCCGCCGCCATCGCATGGCCGCCGAACTTCATCATCAGCCCAGGATTCAGGGTATCGAGCCGCTCCAGCGCATCACGCATATGCAACCCGGCCACCGAGCGGCCAGAACCTTTCAGAATGCCGTCGCCCGCAGGGGCAAAAGCGATCACCGGGCGATGGAAACGCTCTTTGATGCGTGAAGCCAGAATGCCCACCACGCCCTGATGCCACTCTGGGTGATACATCGCTAACCCGTAGGGCAATGCGGTGGTAGTTCGTTCCAACTGATCGCACAGCTCCAGCGCTTCCACCTGCATCCCCTGCTCTATCTCACGCCGGGTCTGGTTGAGCGCGTCGAGATCGTTGGCCAGCATACGCGCCTGGGCAATATCGTCGCTCAACAGCATGGCGACGCCGATCGACATATCGTCCAGCCGCCCTGCCGCGTTCAGCCGTGGCCCAAGAGCAAAGCCGAGATCGCTGGCCGCCAATTGCCGCGCATCGCGGTTAGCCACTTCCAGCAGAGCGCGAATACCTGGCCGACACTTGCCAGCCCGGATGCGGTTCAGCCCCTGATACACCAGAATACGGTTGTTGGCATCCAGCGGCACCACGTCCGCCACCGTGCCCAACGCCACCAGATCCAGCAATTCGGCCAGATTAGGCATAGCCAGCGCACGCTGTTCGAACCAGCCGCTGTCACGCAGCTTGGCCCGCAAAGCCAACATCAGATAGAAGGCAACGCCTACACCAGCCAAAGATTTGGAGGGAAAATCACAGTCACGCAGGTTCGGGTTAACGATCGCCTCTGCCGCAGGCAAAGTATCCCCCGGCAGATGGTGATCGGTGACCAGCACCTGTATTCCCAAGCCGTGTGCAACGTCAACGCCCGCATGCGAGGAGATACCGTTATCGACCGTGACGATCAGCTCGGCACCCCGAGCCGCCGCCTGCTCCACGACTTCGGGGCTAAGGCCATAGCCATCTTCAAAACGGTTGGGCACCAGATATTCGATAGAGCTACAGCCCATGCTACGCAAGGCCAGCACCGTCAGTGCGGTACTGGTGGCGCCGTCGGCGTCAAAGTCGCCCACCACCATGATGCGGCGACCGTCGGCCAGTGCCTGCTGCAATATCGCTACCGCAGCATCGATACCGCTCAACTGTTGCCAAGGCAACATGCCCTTGACGCTACGCTCCAGCTCCTGCTCGCCCTTAACTCCACGCAACGCGTATAAGCGACGCAACAGGGGGGGCAGGCTGGCGGGTAAATGGCTGGCATCTGCCGCCTCGCGGCGGCGTAATTGGGTTTTAATACTCACCGTGACTTATTTCGTGGCTGCGGAGGCTGCATGCGCATCCAACATCGCGGCCATCTCTTTCGGCCCTTGGTAGCCAGGGACAACCATGCCGTTTTTCAGCACGATAGCCGGGGTGCCGTTGATACCAAACTGAACGCCCAGCGCATAATGCTGGCTGATATCGGTTTTGCAGGTTGCCGGAGACACCGCGTCGCCCTTCATGGCAGCATCGAAGGCCTTAGCCCGGTCTGCGGTACACCAGATGGAACGCATATCTTTCTCTGCCTGAGATTCCAGCCCCTGACGCGGGAACGCCAGATAGCGCACGGTGATCCCCAGATCGTTGTACTCTTTCATCTGCTCGTGCAGCTTGTGGCAATAGCCACAGGTGATATCGGTGAACACGGTGATCACGTGTTTCTCTTTCGGCGCTTTGTAGACGATCATCTGATCTTTCAGCGCTTCCAGACGGGTCATCAACAGTTGGTTAGTCACGTTAACCGGCTCGCCGCCGCTGACGTCAAACAGCGGCCCTTGCAACACGTGCTTGCCATCTTCCGTCACATACAGCGTGCCGCCTTCGGTCAATACGGTTTTCAAACCGGCGACCGGTGAGGGTTGCACGTCTGCCTGCTTAATGCCCAGGCTACCTAGTGCTTTCTGAATGGCTGCATCGTCAGCATGGGCCGCGCCGGTAACCGAAGCCACCAGCAGGGAGAGCAGCATTAAACCTTTTTTCATTCTTCCAATCCTTTCGATCCCTGCGCGTCAGGCGCGCGGGTGATGCTGTTGATGTAGCTGTTTCAATCTTTCAGTGGCTACATGAGTATAAATTTGTGTGGTTGAGAGGTCGCTATGCCCCAATAACATCTGTACGACACGAAGATCGGCCCCATGGTTCAGTAAATGGGTGGCGAAAGCGTGGCGCAGCACATGCGGAGACAGCCGTTCGCTGTCGATACCCGCTAGGATCGCATAGTGTTTAATCCGATGCCAGAACGTCTGGCGAGTCATTTGTTGGCTGCGGTTGCTGGGGAACAGCACATCCAGCGTCTGGCCGTTCAGCATCCAGGGCCTGCCGTGTTCCAGATAATTTTCAATCCAGTACACCGCTTCTTCACCCAACGGCACCAGGCGCTCTTTGTTGCCTTTACCGATCACCCGCACCACGCCCTGGCGCAGGCTGACATCGCTGATGGTCAACCCCACCAGTTCCGACACACGCAACCCGGTGGCATACAACACTTCGAGCATAGCCTTGTCACGCAGCTCCAACGGTTGATCGACGCAAGGTGCCTGTAGCAAGGCCTCAACCTGCGCTTCGCTCAGATCCTTGGGTAACCGCTGCGGTAATTTGGGCGAGGCCAGCAACGCGGTGGGGTCATCTGCCCGCATTTTTTCACGGTTGAGATATTGGAACAGGCGGCGCATCGCGCTTAACAACCGGGCTGAACTGGTCGCTTTGTATCCTCCCTCCACCCGTTCGGCGAGGAAGGCCTGTAAGTCCAACGCTTCGGCCTGTAACAGGCTGCGGTTGTTGAGAGCCAGCCAACCGGCCAGCGCCTGTAAATCGAGCCGATAAGAGGCCAGCGTATTCTCTGCCAGATTGCGTTCGATCCACAACGCATCCAGGAATTGCTCAATCAGCGCACTGTCTTGCTGTTGCACGCGGTCCTCTCTTGGTTACGTTTCTGCCACAGGCATTATGCCTTAAGGTATACTCGTTGCAATTCTACCTACGGCATTATAAATGGTTTAAACATGAAGATTGGTCTGTTTTACGGCTCCAGCACCTGCTACACCGAGATGGCAGCAGAAAAAATCCGTGAGATTCTGGGTGAAGACCTGGTCGACCTGCACAACCTGAAAGACGTTTCTCCCAAGCTGATGGAAGACTATTCCATCCTGATCCTGGGTATTCCAACCTGGGATTTTGGTGAGCTGCAAGAGGATTGGGAAGCGATCTGGCCGCAACTGACTGAACTAGACCTGAAAGGCAAGATCGTCGCCATGTACGGAATGGGCGATCAGTTGGGTTATGGCGAATGGTTCCTGGATGCGCTGGGGATGTTGCACGACCAGCTTGCCCCACAGGGCGTGCAGTTTATCGGTTTCTGGCCGATTGACGGGTTTGAATTTACCAGCCCCAAACCGCTCAGCGCCGACGGCAAACACTTTGTTGGCCTGGCGCTGGATGAGGTGAACCAATACGACCTGAGCGAAGAGCGTCTGCAACAGTGGTGTGAACAGATCCTGCTGGAGATGGAACCGCTGCTGTAACGAAATTGGGCGCGATATCGCGCCCAACAACGTCTTTATTTCCACAACCTGAAGCGGCTCTCGCCATTACTGGCTGGCGTCTCAGCGGTTTCTGGCTCGGCAATATTACCCTTCAAGCGAGTCGGATCGGCCACCTGATACCAGTCCAGCTTACGCGTCAGCAGCATAATGCCCGCCAGAACCCCGAACAGCAGCACCGACCCTAATACCAGTGCGTTATCTTCCGACTGCAACAGCATATACAGAATGCCATACAGCAGGAGCAGACTGGCGGCGAACAGCATGCCACGGCGCATCCCGCGCAGCACGGCGCTGAGGTAGAAGGCAATCAGTCCACTGCAGGCCACGCTTGCCAGCAGGTAGGCCACGTCGAACCCCAGATGTTCCGAGAAAGCCAGCAGGATCAGATAGAACAGCACCAGCGCCGCCCCCACCAACAGATACTGGATCGGGTGCACCCGCAGCCCGGTCAGGGTTTCGAACAGGAAGAACGCCATAAACGTCAGCCCCAGGAACAGCACCGCATACTTCACCGCCCGCTCGGTCAGTTGATAGTGATCGACCGGTTCGATCAGGCTCGTCGTGAAGGTCGGCAGCTTTTCCTCTTCCATGATGCCGTTATCATACATGAATGAGCTATTGATATTGTTGGCAAACCAGGTGCTGCGCCAGCGGGCAGAGAAGCCTCTATCGGTCACCTTGCGCTCATCCGGCAGGAAGTTGCCGAGGAAGTTCGGATGCGGCCAGTTACTTTGTAATAGCAGCTCGGAACTACGCCCCACCGGAACCAATGACAAGCTGCTGGTCCCCGCCAGGTTTAGGGTGAAATCCGCCGTCAGCCCTTCTTTCTGCAACGAGGCCAGGGCCAGCGGTGCATGGATCCCCTGAGAAAGCCCACTGACCAAAGTACCCGGCTCAAACTTGGCCTGCTGTTGAATGCCGTTGAGGGCAGAGATGCTTTTGATACCACGAGAATCGCTCAATGACAGCATCAGGAAGGGTTGGCCGATCGTAATGTTGCTATGCTGCAAATCCTCCAGATCGGGTTGGCCGAATTTCACCTGGAAATCCAGTGGCCCCTGATACACCTGAGTCTGGTAGATACCCAGCTTACGGATCTCAACGTTGGGCTTGCCATTGACCACCAAAGATTCGGGCAAAACAAAGCGTTGATAGCGAGTGGTCTCTATCTTGATTTCGCCTTTTTCGTTCTTCTTCTCTTCCCGGAAGGTGTACGGGATCACGATCACTGGCCCAAGAATACGCTGCGCCCGGCTGGTGCTTTCACTCACTTGCCCCACTACGCTCTGGCGATAGCCGCTACGTTCCTGTACCACATCCATGAGCATACCCACCGGGATCATCATCAGGATCATCAATCCCAGCAGAGTGGTTATTTTCCAAAACAGTACCGATTTAAACATCGTGGCAGACTCCTTGTAGGTAATGTCGCTACGATAAAGTCGGCAAGTGAAATCAGAATGTGGTTATGTGAAGGGAAGGTGAAGTGCGGGCAATAAGTTGTATTCAGAGTGGTAAAGTGAGGATGGCCTTCGCGCCTGTGGGTTGCAGGTTTTGCAAACGGATGGTGCCACGATGCAGGCGCGCCACTTCCTGCACGAAGTTCAGGCCCAGGCCGCTGCTCTTGGGTTTATCTTCCCGTGCCAGCGAATAGAAGCGTTCAAATACCTTATCCAGCGCATAGTCGGGTATGCCGCTGCCAGTATCGCAAAGGGTGAGCTGGTAATGATGCTCCAACCGCTCGCCATTGATACTGACCGAGCCACCGGCAGGGGTGAAATCCAGGGCATTATCCAACAGATTGCTCAGCGCCTGCCCCAGCAAAAAGGCATCTCCAGTCAGCGATGCTTCCGCTAACGCCCCCAATTCAATCGTGACACCACGCTGCGCCGCCTGTGCTTCTTTACCCGCGATAATCTGCCGGACTAACGGCACCATCGCTACCGCAGCCAGTTCCAAACCGGGCCGGCTTTCTAACTGCGCCTGCACCAGCAACTTATCGACCAATTGCTGAATGCGGGCACTCTGCTGTTCGATGTTGGTCAAAAAGCGTTTGGCCGTCGCGGGAGGCGGTGATTCCTGCAAGAGTTCCGCCGCGCCACGGATCGCCGCCAGCGGGCTTTTCAACTCGTGTGTCAGGGTATGCACATATTGTTCAATGTAGGCCTTGCCTTCCAACTTCATGCGCATGCTTTCCAGCGCTTGCGCCAGTTGGGTCAGCTCAACGCTGCCCATGCGTGGTAATGGCACCGCCTCGCCGTGCGCCACTCCATCTGCATAACGCACCAGGCGGTTGATCGAACGGTTAATCCACCAGACGAAGCCCAGCCCGATCGCCAGCGCAATCCCCAGCAGCACCGCGCCCGCCAGCAAAATACGCCGCTCGCTGCGGCGGATCACAGGTGCCATGGTGCTGTTGGGCTTGCCGACGCTCAACACGCCGATAATCTGCCCTTGCTCCACCACCGGTGCGGCCACGTACATCACCGAACTGCTCTCGTCATCGGCAATCGTCCGGGTGCTGCGCGCACCGTATTGGCCACGTAATGTCAGATAAACATCGTTCCAGCGGGAGTAATCCTGCCCCAACGCCTGGCCTGAGGAATCGAAAATCACCTTGCCGCGCCCATCGGTAAGATAGACACGATATTCGTTCCTATCTTTGCGGATCCCGGCGATATTGGCCCCGATCGGCCGCTGATTAAGCTGGGCGATAGCCTGTGCCAACTGACCTTTTGCCGCATCCCCATGTCTCATATCCAGCCGCGCCACCTGTGCCAGCAGATTGGCGGTATCCACCAGCGTGCCTTCGGTGGCACGCCGTACGCCAGGTTTGACCTCCTGCACGAAAATGCTCAGCACGAAATAGCCCGCCACCGCCACAATCAGGAAATAGCCCAACAGCAGGCGCAGGCCAATCCTCATGGCTGGCGGCTCACGCTATAGCCTAAACCACGATGGGTATGGATAGGGGGTTCTGCGGCATCGATCGCCCGCAGTTTGGCACGCAGCGTTTTGATATGGGTATCGACGGTACGATCCAGGCTCTCTTCCGCCTGGGCCCAAACGATGTCCATCAACTGCTGGCGGGAGAACACCCGGCCAGGCGCTTGCAACAGGGTTTTCAGCAACAAGAATTCATAGCGGGTCAGCGGCAGCGGCTGTTGGTGATAGCAGATCGTGGCTCCCTCTTCATCCAGGCTAAAGGCACCAAAATGATAAAGGGCAGGCTGTTGCAAGCGCTGCTGCTTGTGTAAACGTCGCAGGATCGTGCGCACGCGGGCGCTGACCTCACGCGGGGAGAAGGGTTTGGCTACATAGTCATCGGCACCGATTTCCAGCCCGATCAGGCGATCGAGTTCGCCGCTGCGAGCGGTAAGAAACAGGACCGGTAAATCCGCCGCCTGCGCCAGCAGCCGACGGCAAAGCTCAAAACCGTTGATATCGGGCAGGCCGACGTCGAGGATCACCAACGCCGGTAAGCCCTGTTGCAGAGCCTGCAAAGCAGGCTCGCCACGTTCAAACCAACGCACCTGAAAGCCTTCGCTCTCCAGGGTATAAATCAGCGTATCCGCAATGCTGGGCTCGTCTTCTACCAGCCAAAGCAGCGGTTTCATTATACGTCCTCGTCGGTAGCGGATGGTTCAAACGACAACCGTTGACGCAGTTGGCGCCAATCCGCTTTGCTCATGGAATCCGAAGCCAACCACAGCCGATGGCGTTTCTTGCCGTCGATCTGCTGAAGCGACAGCAAAATACCGAACCCAGGCATCCAGGGCTTGTTCACCATCAGCCATTCTCGGCCATGCCACTCAATCCGGCGTTCAGCCAGCAACCGCAGTTCTCCCTGCCTGGATGCAATGCGCTTTTGGCTGCGAATGCACTCAAACACCACCAACGTCAACAGCACCAACCAGATCGGGCCATAGCCTTCCGGCCAAGGGGCGATCAGGATCAGCAAAATCAGCAGGCCGTGAGTCAGCAACGAGACTAACTGGGTACGCCAGGAAACGCGGACATCACATCGCCACAGGGCCACGGGCTTTATTTCGCATTTGGATCAGGGACACCATTCTCTGCAGATCTTGATCCTGCGGAGCGCCATGATTCATCAGCCAGTTGAACAAATCGGGGTCGTCACATTCGAGCAAGCGGATGAATACGGCCTTGTCTGCATCACTCAGCGTATCGTATTCATGTTCGAAAAACGGCATGATCGAGATATCCAACTCGCGCATGCCGCGGCGGCAGGCCCAGTGAATACGTGCTTTATTATTAATATCCATGTTGTTATGACTAACCTCTTTTCGGCATGGCTTGCCATGCTCTTGGGCAACCGACACTTGGTATGGCAACGCGCGCGCAATTTAATTCCGTCAGCCAACGATTTGGGTGCAATTGGGTTTCGTTGGCCGTAAGCGCCTAGAGTAACAATTTGACATACTCGCCGGGAAGGGCGTTCACCCAACAAAACGTAAAATGTCAAAAAAAGCGCTGCCTGGTAATAACTGTTTGCAAAGCCAGCCACCTCTTTTACCATGGTAGCAACCCCAACAGGTATGCTAAACATGCAGCAGGAACCGATTATGGCGTTCAATATTCCTTTTCCACCCCGTCAACCTTCCGCCTCTTCCCATCTGCCACTGACGCTGATCTCACTGGAAGATTGGGCCATGGTGCAGTTGAGCGGGCCAGACACGGTAAAATATCTTCAGGGCCAGGTAACGGCCGATATCGACAAACTGGCGGCCGATCAACACGTGCTGTGCGGCCATTGCGATGCCAAAGGCAAAATGTGGAGCAACCTGCGTTTATTCCACCGCGGTGAAGGCTTTGCCTATCTTGAGCGTCGCAGCGTGCTGGAAAGCCAACTGGCGGAAATAAAGAAATACGCGGTATTCTCCAAAATCACCATCGCGGCAGACAGCAATGCGGTGCTGCTGGGCCTCGCTGGCCTTGAGGCGCGGGCCGCATTGGCGAAGGTGTTTAGCACCCTGCCGGATGCAGAACACCAAGTGGTGCAAGATGGCGATACCACCTTGCTGCACTTTGCGCTGCCAGCAGAACGTTTTGTGCTGATTACCACGGCAGAAACCGCCGCTCTGCTAGCTTCAAAGCTGGAAGGTCAGGCTGAATTGAACGACAGTCGCCAATGGCTGGCACTGGATATTGAGGCCGGTTATCCGGTGATTGATGCAGCAAACAGTGCGCAGTTGATCCCTCAGGCGACCAATCTACAGGCACTGGACGGGATCAGCTTCAGCAAAGGCTGCTACACCGGGCAGGAAATGGTGGCTCGCGCCAAGTTCCGGGGAGCCAACAAGCGCGCCCTGTACTGGCTGGAAGGTAAAGGTAGCCAGGTTCCACAAGCAGGTGACGATCTGGAGTTGAAGCTGGGTGACAACTGGCGCCGCACCGGCACCGTGCTGGCGGCAATCTCGCTGGCTGACGGAACGCTGTGGGTGCAGGTGGTGATGAATAACGATCTGGAAGCGGACAGCGTGCTGCGCGTACGCGATGACGCCAGCAGCCAGCTCGCCATCAAGCCTCTGCCTTACTCACTGGCGGAAGAAAAGTAAGTGGTTTGGCCGCAGGCATCGCGCCTGCGGCCAGACGAGTTATTCGTCCAATTCCCCATCACGCGGCACCAGATAAATCAGCACCAGCAAAATAGTGACAAAGAAGCGGAAGGCATCGGGCACACCGTTCCACTGTTTTGACATCCACATGCCAAACCACTCGCCACCAACCGACATAAAGGCCACCTGCCAGGTGAGGAAGCCTAACGTCAACCCTGCAATGGCAAAGGTCTTGGCCCGGTTAAAGCTGGCCGCAGGCAGTTTCAGGCCGCGCAGCAGACGGATCCCCCCAATCCAGCACAAAATCGCGGTGAGGGTTTCCAACGCAATAATGCCGATATACCCCACCTGATGCAGCCATGGCGACTGGATGGAGCGATAGGTGATAGTGGCATCAGGGAAGATCGTATCCATCATAAAAACATGGCGTACGAAGGCAAAGTTGGTGTCGTAATCGGTGATATTGCCAAAAGCTACCAGTGAGGCAAATAGCGCGATAGCACAAACCAGCAGGGCTTTGGATAAACGTACGATCATAGTGAAGAGTCCTGGGTAATGATTAAAGGCACCGGAAGGTGCAAATACCCCATAGATCTCAAGATGCAGGTCAGCCAGCAGCAAGCGCAGCCAACCCCCTGCGACTTGAAAGCGAGGGGTTTGGCGGGCTCAGAAATAAAGCTAAGGCTTGCTGGATACCCGAAAGAAACAAGCGCCTCTTTTTAACCCAAAAGAAACGCTTTGGCAATATATCGACAACAGATGAGCGGGTTATACGTAAAGGTAGATCGCCATGAAGTGGCACACACTGCCGCCGAGCACAAAACCGTGCCAGATCGCATGGCCAAAACGGAAGCGTTTCGAGGCATAGAAAATCACCCCTAGCGTGTACACCACGCCCCCTACCGCCAGCAAAGTTACCCCTCCGACTTCCAGGCGCATTGCCAACTGGTAGATCACGATCAGTGATAGCCAGCCCATGGTCAGATAGGTCACCAGCGACAACACCTCGAAACGGTGCGCAAATGCCAGTTTGAAAATCACGCCGAACAGCGCCAGCCCCCAGATCACCACCATCAGCCCCCGCGCCAACGGTGAGTCCAGCCCCACCAGCAGGAACGGCGTATAGGTTCCGGCGATCAGCAGGTAGATGGCACAGTGGTCAAATTTTTTCAGCCAGTGCTTGGCTCTCTGATGTGGAATAGCATGGTACAGCGTGGAAGCCAGGAACAGCAGGATCATACTGCCGCCATACAGGCTATAGCTGGTGATGGCCGTTACCCCAGCGCCGTCGTTTACCGCCTGAACCAACAGCAGCACCAGGCCGACAATCCCAAACACCAAGCCGATACCGTGGCTGATGCTGTTGGCAATTTCCTCTGCCCATGGATAAGCCGTGGCGGGCAACTGGTCTGCCCCGACTTTCACTTCGTCCTTTTTCCCCATAAAGCGCAACCCCTCAAAACAACGCATATTGTGCGAATTAACTGCAAATGAGATTAACTGAGAACGATTCCAGTGTACACGTGTACGCTAAAATAAAACTGTGAGCGCTTGTAACACCACGCTAACATCGAAATCCTCAGCCTGCTGGGCTACAATCGATATGCTTTGCACCCTATGGATTTCAGTTACGGCTGGAAGACGGCGGGTATCCCATCATTCACCTCGAGGTTCGTACCATGTCATCCGCTGTACCCGCGTTAGACTTTGGCTCCATGACTCAAACCATCCAGTTTCTGATGGAAATCGACAAACTTAAAAGCGTGCAACGCCGTACCAAGGTGATGGGCACCCAGCGTCAGGAAAACTCGGCCGAGCACAGTTGGCACTTTGCCATTGCGGCCTTGAGTCTGGCCCCTTATGCCAGCGATGAGGTGGATATTCAGCGCGTGATCCAGATGGCCCTGCTGCACGATATCGTCGAGATCGATGCCGGTGACGTCATGGTTTACGATCTGGCAGCACGAGCGGCGATCCACGACCAGGAAGTGGCGGCGGCAAAACGATTATTCGGGATATTGCCGGAACCACAACGTGGGGTTTTCACCGCGCTGTGGCAGGAGTATGAAGCAGGCGAAAGCGCCGATGCCCGCTTCGCGTTGGTGCTGGATCGCTGCATGCCAATGCTGATGAACCTGCACAACGGCGGTCAGAGCTGGGTAGAGAATGATATCAGCCTGCAACAGGTATTGGACCGTAATACGATGATTGCCGATATCCATCCCGAGCTGTGGCAACATTTGGAGCAGCATTTGCAGGATGCACAGCGTAAAGGCTGGCTGAAGTAATCGATGAGGGGCGCCGATGGCGCCCTTGCTGATTCAACGCCCGCCAGCGGCTTCGATAAAAGTGCCAGTGACGTAGGACGCCGCATCGGAAAGCAGCCAGGCAACAGCTTGCGCCACTTCCTCTGGCTGACCACCCCGCTGCATTGGCAACGCTGACTTCACCCGATCTACCCGCCCCGGCTCTCCTCCGCTGGCATGCATCTCGGTGTAAATACAACCTGGCCTTACACAGTTGACGCGTATCCCCTGTGCCGCCACTTCCAACGCCAGACCGGTAGTCAACGTATCCACCGCCCCTTTTGACGCCGCATAGTCAATATATTCCCACGGAGCCCCGAGTCGCGACGCAGCGGAAGAAACGTTGACGATCGATCCGCCCTGCCCACCATGCCGTAGCGCCATGCGCTTTACCGCTTCGCGGCAGCAGAGAAAATACCCGGTGACGTTAGTCGTCAGCACCTTATTGATCCGCTCGGCGGTGAGTTGCTCAATGCTCGCCTGTTGGAACAGAATACCTGCGTTATTGACCAGTGCATCAATTGGCCCCAACGTGGCTGCCAGTTCGGCAAACATCGCCACCACCTCCGCTTCCTCGGCGATATCTGCTTGCAGAGCCATCGCCTTGCCACCCTGTTGGCGGATCTGCGCCACCACTAACTCAGCAGCAGCACTATCACGCAGATAATTGACGCCCACCGCATAGCCCTGCTGGGCCAATAATAATGCCGTCGCGCGGCCTATGCCCCGGCTGGCACCGGTCACTAACACTACTTTTGTCATTATTGTTCCTTGCTATTGAGATCAGAAACGATAGCGGGTATTTACGCAAGCAAGTCAGGCAACTTGCTGCTCGACGGTAGATTAATCAGTGAAGCGCAATTGCTGCGGTGCTGCAATAAAAAAGGGACACGGCTTCATGCCGTGTCCCTCGAGCATCATTTTGGCAAGATAGTGTTATTCGTAGTCGCTCATCGGTACGCAAGAGCAGAACAGATTACGATCGCCGTAGACATCATCCAGGCGCTTCACGCTCGGCCAGTATTTATTCTCACGCACGCCAGCTATCGGGAATACCGCCAGCTCGCGGCTGTAAGCATGCTGCCAGTCGTTAACCAGTTCCGCCTGCACGTGCGGTGCGTTAACCAATGGGTTGTCTTCCAGTGGCCATTCGCCTTGCTGCACGCGGTCAATCTCGCTGCGGATAGCCAGCATCGCATCGATAAAGCGATCCAGTTCCACTTTGTTTTCCGACTCGGTCGGTTCAACCATCAGCGTGCCTGCCACCGGGAACGACATGGTCGGCGCATGGAAACCGTAGTCGATCAGACGCTTGGCGATATCCATTTCGCTAATACCCGTCTCTTCTTTCAGCGGGCGAATATCCAGAATACATTCGTGCGCCACGCGGTGATCGCGGCCGGTATACAGCACCGGATAAGCGTCTTTCAGGCGGGTTGCGATGTAGTTGGCATTCAGGATCGCCACCTGGCTGGCCTGCTTCAGCCCTTCCGCGCCCATCATGCGGATATACATCCAGCTGATCGGCAAGATAGAGGCGCTGCCGAACGGTGCAGCAGAAACCGCGCCCTGCTGGGTGGTCACGCCATCAATCTGCACTACGCTGTGGCCTGGAACAAACGGCGCCAGGTGAGACTTCACGCCGATAGGTCCCATGCCTGGACCGCCACCGCCGTGAGGGATACAGAAGGTTTTATGCAGGTTGAGGTGCGATACGTCCGCACCGATATAGCCCGGCGTGGTGATCCCCACCTGCGCGTTCATGTTGGCACCGTCCAGGTAAACCTGGCCGCCAAACTGATGCACGATCTGGCACACTTCGCGGATGGTTTCTTCATACACGCCATGGGTTGACGGGTAGGTCACCATGATGCAGGACAAGGCTTCCCCGGCCTGCTCGGCTTTCACCCGCAGATCGTGCAGATCGATGTTGCCGTTCTTGTCACAGGCCACAACCACCACGCCCATGCCCGCCATCTGGGCAGAAGCCGGGTTGGTACCGTGCGCCGAGCTTGGGATCAGGCAGATATTACGCCCAGCCTCGTTGCGGCTTTCATGGTAGCGACGGATCGCCAGCAAACCGGCATACTCACCCTGAGCGCCCGAGTTGGGCTGCATGCACACCGCATCGTAACCGGTCAGTTGCACCAACCATTGGGAAAGCTGCCCAATCATCACTTGATAACCTGCGGCCTGCTCTGGTGGGCAGAACGGGTGCAGTTCAGAGAATTCAGGCCAGGTGATCGGGATCATTTCCGCAGCGGCGTTCAGCTTCATGGTGCAGGAGCCCAGCGGGATCATCGCCAGGTTCAGCGCCAGATCTTTACGCTCCAGACGGTGCATATAACGCATCATCTCGGTTTCGCTGTGATAGCGGTTAAACACTGGATGCGTGAGGATCGGATCTTTACGCAGCATGGCCGCAGGGATCGACTGGCTGTTTTTGCTCACGGCAGCATCCAGCGCATCGATATCCAAACCGTGGTTATCGCCGACCAACAGGGCAAACAGCGTCTGCACATCTTCACGGGAAGTGGCTTCATCCAGCGTGATGCCGACTGCCCCGTGGATATCGGTACGCAGGTTGATGCCGAAGCCCAGCGCGCGTTCCAGCACCGCCGCTTTGTCTTTCACTTCCACGGTCAACGTGTCGAACCAGGTTTTATGGCGCAGTGTCAGACCCGCTTGTTGCAGGCCAGCGGCCAGGATATCGGTCAGGCGATGGATACGCCCGGCGATACGTTGCAGGCCTTGTGGCCCATGGTACACCGCATACAGGCTGGCGATATTGGCCAGCAGCACCTGCGAGGTACAGATATTCGAGTTGGCCTTTTCGCGGCGGATATGTTGCTCACGGGTTTGCATCGCCATGCGCAGCGCAGTATTGCCGGCAGCATCGCGTGATACCCCGATAATACGGCCTGGCATCGAGCGTTTGAATTCGTCACGGCAGGCAAAGAACGCCGCGTGTGGGCCACCGTAGCCCATTGGTACGCCGAAGCGTTGCGCAGAACCGAATACCACGTCGGCACCTTGCTTGCCCGGTGCTGCCAGCAGCACCAGCGCCATGATATCGGCAGCCATGCTGGTGATGATTTTGCGCGTTTTCAGCTCTGCCAACAGGGCGCTGTAATCGTGCAGCTCACCGGTGGTGCCAACCTGTTGCAGCAGTACGCCAAACACGCCTTGCAGCTCCAACACCTTCGCCGGTTTATCAACGATCACGTCAAAACCAAAGGTTTCGGCACGGGTACGTACCACGTCCAGCGTTTGTGGGTGCACATCGTCAGCCACAAAGAAGCGGTTGGCGTCTTTCAGTTTGCTGGCACGTTTGGCCAACGCCATCGCTTCTGCGGCAGCGGTAGCTTCATCCAGCAAGGAGGCAGAGGCCAGATCAAGCCCGGTCAGATCGAGGGTCAGCGTCTGGAAGTTGAGCAGCGCCTCAAGGCGGCCTTGCGACACTTCCGGCTGATAAGGGGTATAAGCGGTATACCAGCCTGGGTTTTCCAGCATGTTGCGCAGGATCACCGGCGGCGTCAGCACCGCGCTGTAGCCCATACCGATATAGGATTTGTAGCGCTGATTCTGTGAGGCAATCGCCTTCAGTTCGGCCAACGCCTGATGTTCCGTGGCCGCATCGCCTACCGGCGGAGGCCCTGGCAGTTGGATATCGGCTGGCACAATCTGTTGGATCAGCGCGCTGAGTGAGCGAGCGCCCACGGCTTCCAGCATCTGCTGCTGTTGCTCTGCGGAAGAGCCGATGTGGCGCTCGATGAACGCTTCGCTGTGTTCAAGTTGGCTGAGTGTCTGAGTCATTGCTACAAATTCCTGAATGCTTGCGGGGTACGGGATATAGCCTGAACTGCAAAACGCCCCACAGGGTGGTGGGGCGTGATAGTGATTATTCGTCGATGGAGGCCTGGTAAGCACCCGCATCTAGCAGCTTGTCTAGCTCTGCCGCATCGGACGCCTTGATGCGGAACAGCCAACCTTCGCCGTATGGCTCGCTGTTGACCAGCTCCGGGGAGCTTTCCAGTTCGCCGTTAACCGCGATGATCTCACCGCTGATGGGCGCATAAATATCGGAAGCGGCCTTGACCGACTCTGCGACGGCACAGTCATCACCCGCGGAAACCGTGGTGCCGACTTCCGGCAGATCGACAAACACCATATCGCCCAGCAGTTCCTGCGCGTGTTCGGTGATACCAACAACGTATTCGCCGTTGCCTGCGTCACGCACCCACTCATGGGAGGTGGCGTATTTCAATTCTGTTGGCACATTGCTCATTGGCCTGCTACTCCTTCGAAGAATAAAAACTAATTGATCAGTGACTTACCGGCACGTACAAAACCTGGCTTACAGACTTTCACTGGCATTTCACGGTTGCGGATCTGTACGATAGCCTGCTCACCGATACCGGCCGGAACCCTTGCCAGCGCAATGCTGAAGCCCAGGGTCGGTGAGAAAGAACCGCTGGTGATCACCCCAACCTGGGGTTGACCGTTCGCATCGGTGAAATGTACCGGCAGCTCATTACGTAATACGCCTTTTTCCGTCATGATCAAGCCGACCAGTTGTTCGGTGCCTTTTTCACGCTGCTGTTCCAACGCTTCACGGCCGATAAACTGACGATCCTGCGGTTCCCAGGCAACGGTCCAGCCCATATTGGCGGCTAACGGTGAAACGCCTTCGTCCATTTCCTGGCCGTAGAGGTTCATACCGGCTTCCAGGCGCAGAGTATCGCGGGCGCCCAGGCCGGCAGGTTTCACCCCGGCTGCCAGCAGTTTCTGCCAGAAATCCACCACCTGCTCTTTCGGCAGGGCAATTTCATAGCCCGCTTCGCCGGTATAGCCGGTGGTAGCAATAAACAGATCCCCCGCCTGCACGCCGAAGAACGGCTTCATGCCTTCCACAGCCTGCTTCTGTTCTGGGGTAAACAAGGTGGCGGCGCGCTCTTTGGCTTGTGGGCCTTGCACCGCAACCAGCGCCAGATCGTCACGCACCGTCAGCTCAACGTTGAACGGAGCCGCATGCTGTTCGATCCAGGCCAGATCCTTTTCGCGGGTGGCGGAGTTCACCACCAGGCGGAAATAGTCTTCGGTAAAGAAATAGACGATCAGATCGTCGATCACGCCGCCGGACGCATTCAGCATGCCGGTATACAGCGCTTTACCCGATTGAGTGAGTTTGGCGACATCGTTCGCCAGCAGGTAACGCAGGAATTCACGGGTACGAGCACCGTGCAGATCCACGATGGTCATATGGGAGACATCGAACATGCCGGCATCCTGACGCACGGCGTGGTGTTCATCAATCTGGGAGCCATAGTGCAGCGGCATCATCCAGCCATGAAAATCAACCATGCGCGCACCGCACGCCACGTGCTGGTCGTACAGTGGGGTTTGCTTTGCCATCTTTTCCCTCTTTCCACTCAAGTAGCCGAAGACAGGGTGTTATACGCAATAAGGCGGGTGTAGCTCGCGGGCCTGATTGCGCGAAACACGCTGGCTGCTCAACACAAATTGCCTCGCCAATGGTCAACGACGCAAACGATACCTTTGCCCTGACGTTAACACCGAACGCCCCTATTAACCATAAGTTAAAATAGGCTCGACCGGGTTCAGGGTCGGTAAAATGCCGCGTTAGTTTGCAGAGTTTTTCACTGGAAAAATGCGCTTTGAGGCACAAAATTAACAATTAAAGCGGCAAAAATCCGAAGTTATATAACAAACAGAGGCTGGGATAGAGATTTTCGGTTTTTGATAACCGACCATGGAATTAGAAAAAGTAATGATAAATTCTGCCTGAAATTAGAATTTCTCAAACGAAGGGAGGTATAAGAGAAATCGATGACGGGTAAACATGCAGATTAGCGGGCGCAGTATGCCGCGCCCCATAGTGAGGTTTGTCAGCCCCAAGCTGACTAGGCGAGCCAGTCCGGCAGATCGTTAAGCCCCATGGCCTGACGCACCAGCTTCGGCTTCACGCCCGGCAGGCTGTCGGCCAGCCTTAAGCCCACGTCACGCAGCAGTTTTTTCGCCGGGTTATGGCCTGCAAACAGTTCGCGGAACCCTTGCATACTCGCCAGCATCACTGCGGCACCGTGCTTGCGGCGGCGCTCATAACGGCGCAGATACAGGTGTTGACCGATATCCTTGCCCTGACGTTGCAAGCGTTTCAGCTCGGATATCAGCTCGGCGGCGTCCATAAAGCCCAGGTTTACGCCCTGCCCAGCCAGCGGATGCACGGTATGTGCCGCATCCCCCACCAGCGCCAGACGATGGGCGGCAAAGCTGCGAGCGTATCGCCCGGTAAGCGGGAAGGTCAGCCGCTCGCTTTCAAGCTGGCAGTTGCCCAAACGCATATCGAAGGTCATCGCCAGTTCGCGGTTAAAGGCTTCAGGTTCCAGCTGTTGCAGCCGTTCAGCTTCTTCTGGCGCAACCGACCAGACGATCGAACTCAAATGTGGATCGCTAAACGGCAGGAAGGCCAGGATCCCTTCGCCATGAAATACCTGACGCGCCGTAGCCAGATGGGGCTCTTCGGTGCGAATGGTGGCCACCAGCGCGCTGTGGCGGTAGTCCCAGAAGGTCAGCGGGATATCGGCGTGTTGGCGCAGCCAGGAGTTGGCTCCATCGGCACCGATCACCAACCGGGCGGTTAACATGCGGCCATCTTCCAACGTGACGAAGGCGTCGTTTTCCCCCCATGCCACCTGTTTCAGCGCGGCCGGAGCGAGCAGCGTTACGTCGGCCAAGGTGGCCGCCTTATGCCACAGAGCCTGCTGGATCACCTCGTTTTCAATGATATGGCCGAGGTGGCTGAAACCACATTCGTCGCCGCGAAACGCGATCTTGCCGAAGCTGTCACGATCCCAGACTTCCATCGCGTTATACGGGCTGGCGCGCAGGTTGCGGATCTCATCCCACACGCCAATGCTTTGCAGCAAGCGCTCGCTGGCGGCGTTAATGGCAGATACACGCAACGCGGGTTGTTCTGGCAGCGGCGATAATTCCGGCTGCCGTTGTTCCAGCACCGCTACGCGCAGGCCGCTGCCCTGCAAACCGCAGGCCAGTGCCAATCCCACCATACCGCCACCGGCGATAATCACATCAAATGATTGCATGCTGCTTGAGTTCCTTAAATTTGCCCCTCACCCCAACCCTCTCCCACAGGGAGAGGGAGCTGATTTGGTGACTTTTATCAAAATATTGCCCCACTTCGGCAAGGCAGGTAGGGCAAAAATTAGTGTTCATCCCAACTTCGGCCCAACCCTCTCCCAAAGGAGGGGGAGTTGGTACGGTGACAACAGTCAACATTCTGGCCGACTTCAGCAACATAGCTAAGGGAAAAATTAGCGTTCAACCCAGCCTAACGTGCGTTTGGCAAAAGCATCGCGCATGGCCGGTAGCTGCTCCATTGCCATCAGCCCCAGATTACGCCCGGCAACCAGCGGTGCGTAGCTATTGGCAAACAGGCGTATCAAACCGTCGGTGACGCCGATGGTCGCCTGCTGATCCTGTTGCCGACGTTGCTGATACTGGCTCAATAGCGCATAGGCCCCCAGATCGGTGCCAGTCTGCGTGGCTTCTGCCAGGGTTTCCGCCAGCGACATCACGTCTCGCAAGCCCAGGTTGAATCCCTGCCCGGCGATCGGATGCAGCGTTTGTGCCGCGTTGCCAACCAGCGCGAGGCGGTGGCTAACGTGCTGATTGGCCCTCAGCAGGCTAAGAGGGTAGCTGTGGCGCTTACCCGCCTTCAGCATCTTGCCCAGCCGCCAGCCGAAGGCCTGTTGCAGCTCACTGAGAAAACGCTCATCACTCCAGCTATCGACCTGCTGACGAGTTTCCCGTGCGTGGCACCACACCAGCGAGCTACGCCCGCCAGACATCGGCAACAGCGCCAACGGCCCGTAGCGGGTGAAACGTTCAAACGCCCGCCCTTGCGGAGCCTCGGCCGTTGAAACGTTGGCAATGGTGGCAAACTGCGGGTAATCACTCTGCTGCCACTGGATATTGCAGGCCTGCGCCAGCGCCGAACGTGAACCGTCTGCCGCCACCAGCAACTGGCCCGTCAGGCGCTGCCCATTATCCAACTGCACTTCAGCACGATCGGCGGTGCGCAGCACATCGACCACTTTGGCCGGGCAATGCAGAGTGACCCCAGGGGCTTTCGCCAGCAACGCAAACAACCGCTGCCCGGCATCGTGCAGTTCAATCACCTGCCCCAATGCCTCCACCTGATAGTCCCGCGCGTGCAGGTTCACAAAACCGGCATGCCCGCGATCGCTAACGTGGACGTGAGTGATTGCCGTGGCACAGTCCCGCAAGGCAGCCCAAACGCCGATACGCGCCAGCTGTTGGCAGGTTCCCTGCGCCAGAGCGATAGCCCGTGCATCAAAGCCAGGATGCGCACGATCGTCCGGCCGAGTAGCCTCCACCAGCTCGACGGCCACCTTGCCCTGAGTCAGTGATGAAATCGCCAGTGCCAACGTAGCGCCAGCCATCCCACCGCCCACAATGATTACGCTCATGTTATCTGGCCGCCGCCATCAAAGCCTCAATTGCGTCGGCATCCTTCACCACGCTGGCGGTCAAGTTCTCATTGCCGTCTTGGGTGATCAGGATGTCATCTTCAATGCGGATACCGATACCGCGATACTCCTGCGGCACATCGGCATCCGGTGCGATGTACAGGCCAGGTTCTACCGTCAACACCATACCTGGCTCCAGCACGCGATCGCGGCTCGCTGAGCCATAGTGGCCCACGTCATGCACATCCAGCCCCAACCAATGGCTCAGGCCGTGCATAAAGAACTGGCGGTGTGCCTGCTCGGCAAACAGCTGTTCCACATCGCCCTTCATCACGCCCAGCTCAACCAACCCGGCGATCATGATGCGAACGACCTGATCGTTCACTTCGCGAATGCTGATACCCGGTTTAAACATTTCCAGCGCCTTGTTGATCGACGCCAGCACGATGTCATATACCTCACGCTGCGGCTTGCTGAACTTGCCGTTAACCGGGAAGGTGCGGGTAATATCGCCGGCATAACCACGATATTCACAACCGGCATCAATCAGCACCAAATCGCCGTCACGCATTTCACACTCGTTTTCGGTGTAATGCAGGATGCAGCCATTCTCTCCGCTGCCGACGATGGTGTTGTAAGACGGGAAGCGGGCACCCAAGCGGTTAAATTCGTGCAGGATCTCCCCTTCGAGCTGATATTCGAACATACCCGGGCGGCACTTTTCCATCGCACGGGTATGCGCCATGGCGCTGATCTCACCGGCGCGGCGCATAACAGCAACTTCTTCTGCCGATTTGAACAGGCGCATGTCATGCAGCCAAGGACGGTAATCCGTCAGGGTTGCAGGGGCTTCCAGGTTCTGACGGAAGCCTTTACGCAGTTTATCCAGCGCGCCAAACAGAATTTCATCGGCATAGGCATATTGCCCCTGGGCGTGATACACCACGTCCAGGCCGTTGAGCAGCAGGTGCAGTTGATCGTTGATTTCGTCGAAGGCCAGCGCGCGGTCTACCCCCAACTTGGCCGGAGCCGCGTCTTGGCCCAAACGGCGGCCAAACCAGATTTCTGCCGTCAGATCGCGTACGCGGTTGAACAGCACGCTGTGGTTATGAGTTTCATCACTCTTCACCAGGATCAACACCGCTTCCGGCTCGTTGAAACCGGTCAGATACCAGAAATCACTGTTCTGACGATAAGGATATTCAGAGTCTGCACTACGCGTCGCTTCCGGTGCGGCGAATATCACTGCCGCGCTGGCCGGAGCCATCTGTGCCAACAAAGCCTGACGGCGTTTATGGAATTCCTGCTGGGTCATCACATCTCCTGAAATCGGTTTATGCCACCTGCTGAACGCAGTCAGTAGGGGTTATCAGCGCTCTCGGCCAACGGACGCGGGATCCGCCGGTCAGTGCAACGTCGGCCGTTTATTTTCCGGGGCCGTCGGTTTCTGGCGGGTAAATTCAGTATGGCAAAGCAGCGCAGCAACGCGCACGTACTCCACCACTTCTTCCAGCGACTGTTCCAGTTCTTCCTGGTCTTCGCCTTCGTCATAACCCAGTTGAGCGATATTACGCAGATCGTCGATCGCCTCGCCCACTTCATCTTTCACCTGCGCCAGCTTCGGTTGCATCATGCCCAGCCCCAACAGGAAGTGGTTTACCCACCCCGCCAAGGCATCCGCACGGTCAAACACGCTGACGGTTTCGCCTTCCGGCATCATCAGTTGGAACATGAACTCGTCATCTTCCAGCGTATCACGAGTGATTTCATGCAGCTGCTGTAACGGTTGGCTCAACGCCTGCGGGAAGGCAATGCCTTCGTTGGTCAGATCAAACACCAGCGTCTGCCAGCTGGCGTCACGGTTGCCACCGCACAGCAGGCCACTGATCAAACCGTGCATCTCGGCTGCGGTCAAAGCAACCGCCTGCTGGTTAAGAGCCACGGTCAAAGATTGGTAACTTGGAAATGTATTCTGTATAGACATGCGCATTCGTCATCGTTGGCAGGATAAGTTCGTGTTATGCTACCACCAAGGTCCGTTGGTATACCAGTTGAGGCAACACCTCAGTGGCTAGTTATAATCAGCGCAGTCCGGGCAAACGTACGGTAAATACGCATTTTGCAACCGTTTTTTGTCTGGTAAGGTTAGGCGCGGTAGATTACAACCAGGTACTGAAAAAGTGTTGAATCTTGGTACCCAGGTATATATAGTGACGCCCGCTTCGGCAGCCCGGCAATGGCTGACCGGTGCTGGCGCGAAATTTAGGCAGGAAGGTGGCATGTCTGCACAACCGGTAGATATTCAAATTTTTGGCCGCTCGTTAAGAGTCAATTGCCCGCCAGAACAACAAGATGCGTTGAACATGGCAGCAGAAGATCTTAACCAACGGTTGCAAGATCTTAAAGTTCGCACTAGAGTCACAAATACAGAGCAACTCGTATTTATCGCGGCATTGAACGTCTGTCACGAACTTGCTCAAGAACGCTTGAAAACGCGTGACTATGCGGCCAATATGGAACAACGAATTCGTATGCTGCAACAGACCATTGAACAAGCGCTGCTTGAACAGGGTCGCATCTCTGAACGTCAGGATGCACAATTCGAATAACTTAAGTTGCTGGAGTTGAAGGCTCCGGCAATGAGTGAAAAATTTCTCTGAGATGTTTGCCAGCGGGCCAGTCCCCTGAGCCGATATTTAGTACCAACAGAATGTGATGATCCACGATCGGTGTGCATGCTCGGCCCGTCCGAGAAGCCTTAAGATTGTGACAGCACGTTCACCTTGAACCATGGGTTCAAGGGTTACAGCCTGCGACGGCATCTCGGAGATCCCTTCACCTGCGTTTTCAGTGTGTTAACTCACCACTACTGGCGAATCTCACACTATGTCTTTGCAACCTCAGTTCGCTCAGCAACGTCAACTCATCCGTAACGAAATACGCCAACGACGCCGTGCCTTAACGCCCGCGCAACAGCATGATTTCGCCCAGAAAATGGCCAGTAATATTGCGCAACATCCGCGCATTCAGGCAGCCAGACACATTGCGGCGTTTCTCTCTTTTGATGGCGAACTAGATACAGGCCCGCTGATCGAGCGGCTGTGGCAGCTGGGTAAACGGGTGTATCTGCCCGTTTTGCATCCATTCAGCCCTGGCAACCTGTTATTCCTGCATTACACTGCGCAAACGCCGCTGGTGAGTAACCGCTTCAAAATCCTTGAGCCAGCGCTCGATGTCCGCCACGTCTTACCTGTGTCACTGTTGGATGTGGTATTGACGCCGCTGGTCGCCTTCGATTCGGCAGGGCAACGTCTGGGGATGGGCGGCGGGTTTTACGATCGCACCTTACAAAACTGGCAGCACGCAGGCCCCTATCCGCTGGGGATTGCGCACGATTGCCAACAGGTTAGCGCCCTGCCGGTGGAGCAATGGGATATCCCTCTGCCAGAGATTATCACCCCGTCACAAAACTGGGCCTGGCCAATCTCCACATAGCAAAAGGCCGGATTGCTCCGGCCTTGATGTTTTCCGTCGGTTACCGACTAGAGCAGTAAGCGGGCACGGATGGTCCCTTCGATCGCTTTCATACGTTGCAACGCGGCATCAGCACGTTCGGTTTCCGCTTCGATATCGATAACCACGTAGCCAATTTCCGAGCTGGTCTGCAGATACTGGGCCGCGATGTTCACCCCTTCTTCGGCGAAGATCTGGTTAATCTGCGTCAGGATGCCTGGGCGGTTTTCATGAATATGCAGCAAACGGCTGGCGTTCGGGCCATGAGCTGGCAGCGATACCTCTGGGAAGTTGACCGCGGATAGCGTTGAGCCGTTATCGGAATACTTCGCCAGCTTGCCAGCCACTTCATCACCGATGTTCTCCTGCGCTTCCTGGGTTGAACCGCCGATATGCGGCGTCAACAACACGTTATCGAACTCGCACAGTGGAGAATTGAACGGATCGCTGTTGGTTGCCGGCTCTTCCGGGAACACGTCGATTGCCGCACCGGCCAGATGGTTGCTCGCCAAGGCGTTACACAGTGCCGGGATATCTACCACGGTGCCACGTGAGGCGTTGATCAGGATCGCACCTGGCTTCATCAGCGCCAGCTCTTCGGTGCCGATCATGTTCTTGGTCGACAGCGTTTCCGGCACGTGCAGCGTAACCACGTCGCTCATATTGAGCAGATCGGACAGATGACGCACCTGTTGGGCATTACCCAGCGGCAGCTTGTTCTCGATGTCGTAGAAGAACACTTTCATCCCCAGGCCTTCCGCCAGGATGCCGAGCTGAGTACCGATATGGCCGTAGCCGATGATCCCCAGCTTCTTGCCCCGTGCTTCATACGAGCCCACGGCCAGTTTCTGCCACTGGCCACGGTGTGCCTTGGCGTTGGCCGTTGGGATCCCGCGCAGCATCAACAGCAGCTCACCCAGCACCATTTCGGCCACGGATCGAGTATTGGAGAAAGGCGCGTTAAACACCGGAATGCCGCGTTTGGTCGCCGCTTTCAAATCAACCTGGTTGGTGCCGATACAGAAACAGCCCACCGCAACCAGCTTCTCTGCGGCCGCGAAGACTTCCTCGGACAGATGCGTGCGCGATCGGATACCCACGAAGTGTGCATCACGGATCGATGCCTTCAGCGCTTCGGTGTCTAACGCACCTTTGTGATATTCGATGTTGCTATATCCGGCAGCACGCAGGTTATCTACGGTGCTCTGATGAACCCCTTCTACCAACAGGAACTTAATCCTGTCTTTCTCCAATGATACTTTTGCCATTTACCCGACCCTATATGCAGACTTCAGAAGCGGCTGTTTTCCCCTTTATACCCGTCATATTCCAAGCGACAGCTTGAAATCCAGAGGGTATAGCTTTCACATTACCGCCAGACCGGCAGCAACCCAAAATCAACAGCACGTCCCTCCAACATAACAAAAATAACGCGCCCGGCAATACAAACGATTGCCTGCCCGTTAGCACAAGGCTCAGCGATGTCGGTGGTTTCTGGTGGAAAATACCATTGGGAAAGATTTAGGCAGAAGCTTAACGGAGGTTATTCACGGAATGTGACATATGTCACCAAATTCGCCCATTTTAAGAAAAGATATTTTAAGACAAGAATTATGCGTGGCGGACCGTAAGCCAGTAAAAAGCGGCGAACCGGCTGAGACTTTGTCAGCAGGCTCGCCGCTTTCATGGCCAGATTATCTGACCACTTTTTTTACGCCATCCGGCGTGCCAACCAACGCGACGTCCGCGCCACGGTTGGCAAACAGGCCGACGGTAACCACGCCAGCGATACTGTTGATCTTATTTTCCAGCGCGATAGCGTCAAGGATTTCCAGGTTGTGCACGTCCAGGATCACGTTGCCGTTATCGGTTAACACGTTCTGGCGGTATTCCGGCAGGCCGCCCAGCTTGACCAACTCACGCGCTACGTAGGATCGGGCCATCGGGATCACTTCTACCGGCAGCGGGAATTTACCCAGCACATCAACCTGCTTGGTGGAATCGACAATGCAGATAAACTGACGAGCAATGGCAGCAATGATCTTCTCGCGGGTCAGAGCTGCGCCACCGCCTTTGATCATCTGCATGTGGCCGTTGATTTCATCGGCACCGTCAACGTAGATATCCAACGAATCCACTTCATTGCTATCGAAAACATGGATCCCCAGGCTTTTCAGCTTGGCGGTCGACGCGTCTGAGCTGGATACTGCACCTTCGATCTGGTGTTTGATCGAACCCAGCGCATCGATAAAGTGAGCCGCAGTAGAGCCGGTGCCCACGCCCACGATAGTGCCCGGCTTCACGTATTCCAATGCTGCCCAGCCTACCGCTTTTTTCAGTTCATCCTGAGTCATGATGTGTTCATTGCCTATGTACGAAAACGTGTGCGTATTATAGGGTAAATCACTGACGGCAACTTAGGCTAAAACACACTTATTTAACCTGACGCACATTTCTGCCCCTCCCTACGACGCCCGCTCTGAAAAGAGCGGCGGGATTTTTTCACCTGAGAAAGTGCAAAAATGTGGCATAGTGCCTGAATCAACTTACTAAAAGGGATCTTCTCTCCGATGAAACGCCCAGACTATAGAACGCTGCAAGCGCTGGACGCGGTGATCCGTGAGCGTGGCTTTGAGCGCGCGGCACAAAAACTTTGCATCACCCAATCGGCGGTATCCCAGCGCATCAAACAGTTGGAAAACCTGTTCGGCCAACCGCTACTGATACGCACCGTGCCACCGCGCCCAACCGAGCAGGGTCAAAAACTGCTGGCCTTGCTGCATCAGGTCGAGCTGCTGGAAGAGGAGTGGTTAGGGAATGACAATGGGGTCGATACGCCGCTGTTGCTGTCACTGGCGGTCAACGCCGACAGCCTGGCAACCTGGCTGTTACCGGCGCTAAAACCGGTGCTGGCCGATTCCCCGGTGCGCCTGAATTTACAGGTGGAAGACGAAACCCGCACGCAGGAACGTCTGCGCCGGGGGGAAGTGGTGGGCGCGGTCAGTATCCAGCCGCAGCCGCTGCCAAGCTGCCTGGTCGATCGGTTAGGTGCGCTGGACTATCTGTTCGTCGCGTCGAAGGCCTTTGCCGATCGCTATTTCCCCAATGGGGTGACCCGTTCCGCCCTGCTGAAGGCACCAGCGGTGGCATTCGATCATCTTGATGATATGCATCAGGCGTTTTTACAGCAGAACTTCGATCTCTCGCCGGGCAGCGTTCCCTGCCATATCGTTAACTCGTCAGAGGCGTTTGTTCAGTTGGCACGGCAAGGCACCACCTGCTGTATGATCCCGCATTTGCAGATTGAGAGAGAGCTGGCCAGCGGAGAACTGATCGACCTGACTCCGGGCTTGTTCCAGCGCCGTATGCTGTTCTGGCACCGCTTTGCACCGGAGAGCCGCATGATGCGTAAGGTCACCGATGCGCTGCTGTCTCACGGGCATCAGGTGTTAAGGCAGGATTAAAGGCGCAGCGTGACGCCGCGCCCAGGCAAGAGATTACTTACTGCGCGGCGTTGGTTTTCAGCTCGAACACCACGTCCACCTGATCGTCGAAGTGAATGCTTTGCTGCTCGTAAGTCTGAGCGGCATCGCTTTCAGGTGCCGCAGCAGCGGCTTTAAACATGCGAGCTACTGGCATCGGCTGGTAGTTGGCAACGTGATAGCGAATGCTGTACACCGGCCCCAGCTTGGCCTTAAAGCCCTGCGCCAACGAAGCGGCTTGCTGAGTGGCATTTTCAATCGCTTTCTGACGTGCCTGCTCGCGATAAACCTCTGGCTTGGCTACCCCAAGCTCAACCGCACGAATTTCGTTCAAACCCGATTTCAGCGCACCGTCCAACAGCTCGTTGAGCTTATCCAACTGGCGCAAGGTTACCTGCACCTGGCGCACGGCCTGGTAGCCCTTCAGCTGCGATTCACCGGTTTTCAGGTAGTCATATTCTGGCTGGGTACGCAGGTTGGCCGCATTGATATCTTTCTTTTCAATGCCGTTTTTTTGCAGGAAGTCAAAATACTGCGCTACGCGTTCATCAACCTGTTTTTTCGCCTGGGCGGCATCTTTGGCAGAGACGCTGACTTCGATCGCCAGCGTAGCAATATCCGGGGTGGCGTCCACGCTGGCCGTACCGGAAGTGACCACATGCGGCCCTTCAGGTACTTCTGCTGCCTGCAGCGCCAGTGGTAACGTGCCTAATCCAATCATTGCGGCCATGGCCAATGCTTTAAGCTTCACAGTGTCTCCTTGAATGACTAAATGCTTACCTTCAAAGCTAACACATCCCACGGCCTCTTAAATTCGGATTAGTGACAAAAAGCTATAAATTAGCGCCATGCCACGCCAGTTGCAGTGCAATGACCCACATCACCAGCCCGACCAGAACGTTGATAATCCGTTGTGCCGTTTGAGTTCTCAGCCACGGCGCCAGCCACGAGGCCAGCAATGCCAAGGCAAAGAACCAGACGATCGAAGCGCTGACCGCGCCAAGGGCAAACCAGGATCGAATGTCTGGCGTCAGTTGCCCTCCCAGGCTGCCAAGCACCACAAAGGTATCGAGGTACACATGCGGGTTCAGCCAGGTGACAGCCAACATGGTTACCACAATGCGCCAGCGGCTTTGCTTCATCTCTTGCGCCGCTGCCAGCTCCAGATGTTGGCTAAACGCGGTGCGGAAAGCCCCCCAGCCGTACCACAGCAGGAAAGCAACGCCGCCCCAGGTCACCAGCGCCAATAGCAGAGGTGAACTGCTGAGCAAGGCGCTACCGCCAAAAATACCGGCGCAAATCAGAACGATGTCGCTCAACGCGCACAGCGAGGCGGTCATCAGATGATAATGGCGGCGGATCCCCTGGTTCATCACAAACACGTTTTGTGGGCCAAGCGGCAGGATCATCGCGGCGCTCAAGGCAAAGCCTTGCAGATAGATGGCTAACATGGTGTTCCTTCTGGCAATATCAGCGCCGGGAAAGCGGCGTGTGCTGTTCAACACGCGCATCATACGAAGACAAAATTATTAGGGGAAATGGATATTTCTAATCAGGCATCAGTATTGCTAATGCTCAATCGTTACGGCGATGATCGATCCACTCTTCAATCTGGATCGGGAAGACATCCGGCGCCTTTCTCAGCATCCGCCGTACCAGATCCAGCACGGTATGTTGCGATAGCGCCTCTTCCATACGTTGCTGGGCAATATTCATCACCTGGCGCACGCCGCAGATGCCTTCACAGGCCCAGTCGGGCGCAGGTTCATCAAAGACGGCCAAGCGTTGGCGGATTTCTTTGCAGTCGAAGATGGCCTTTTCACCGTCGATAGCCGCCACGATATCCAGTACGGTGATCTGATCGGCCGGTTTGGCCAGCCGAAAGCCGCCGCCCTTACCCTCGCTGCTTTCAACCAACTTAGCCTTGGAAAACTTGGTGAATATCTTGGCCAGGTAATCATAAGGCACGCCCTGCAATTCGGCGATTTCGCGCACGCTCATCTCACGCCCTTCGCCTTTGCTATCGACCATACACATCAGGCTATGGATGCCATACTCCACCCCGGAACTGTAGAACGCCATGTTTTCTCCGCACGATTAACTCTGAGTTAAATAGTAATTTCTTCTCCTCAATGATGCAACGCCAGCATCCCGACCACACCAGAAAAAATTAAAAAACAATAAAATTCATTTAATTAAATGAAAACCACTAACGATTGAGTGTAAAAGGCTTGATGACACAAACTGCGATCAATATAGTCGTAGTTAAAGATTGAGCCAATTTACAGATGAAACAAAAGCGGAGTGACTGCATGAAACAACAAATTCTTATCCTGGGTGCCGGTTTTGCAGGGATGTGGGCGGCATTGAGCGCTGCACGATTAACCGATCTCTATGGTCGTCACGATATCGAGATCACCGTGCTGTCCCCTCAGGCAGAGCTGCGTATTCGCCCCCGTTTCTATGAGTCCGAGGTGGAGAACTACGCCGCTCCGCTGCTGCCATTATTCGCAGTAACCGGAGTAAAATTTATCGCTGGGGTTGCCAGTGAGATTGATAGCGCCAGCCAGCAGGTTTGGTACCACAACGAGCAGGACCAACTGACTGCCGTACGTTACGATCGCCTGATCATGGCGACCGGTAGCCACATCGCGCATACCTTGCCTGGAGCACAGCAGCACGCCTTCGACGTCGATCAAATGGAGAGTGCAGCCCGCCTGGAGCGGCATCTTGCTACGTTGGCCGAGCAGCCTGAGAGCGCCGCACGTAATACCGTCATCGTTTGTGGCGGCGGCTTTACCGGTATTGAGGTGGCCACCGAAATGCCATCACGCTTACGGGCGATCCTCGGTGATTCAGCTGCAATTCGTGTGATTGTCGTCGATCGCAGCCCGGTGGCGGGGGGCCGTTACAGCGAGCAACTGCGCGACGTGATTAGCCAAGCCTCGCTAGAGTTGGGTATCGAGTGGCGGCTGAATAGCGAGATTAAAGCCATTGACGAGAGCGGGCTGACGCTGAAAAACGGCGAACATATCGCCTCCAGCACCGTGATTTTAACCGTGGGCGTACAGGCCAGCCCGTTAACCCGGCAAATCCCAGGTGAGCGCGATCCGCAAGGCAGGCTGCACGTCGACCAGCAGTTAAGAGTGATTGGGCAAAACGCGGTTTATGCGACCGGCGATGTCGCCTTTGCCCGTACTGACGATCAAGGCAATCATGCCCTGATGACCTGCCAGCACGCCATTATGTTAGGGCGCTTTGTCGGCCATAACGTCGCCGCCGATTTGATCGGTATTGAACCCTTGCCCTACCGCCAGGTGAATTACGTTACCTGTCTGGATCTTGGAGCATGGGGCGCGGTTTACAGCGAAGGTTGGGATCAGGTGGTGAAATTCACCCAAGAAGAGGGAAAGAAAATCAAAGTCTCCATTACCAACGAGTTGATCTATCCCCCACAGGCAGAACGTGAAGTAGCCTTTGCCGCCGCCGATCCGTTAGCCCCGTTTGTTTGATTGAAATCCGTTCCCTCACACAAGGTGAGGGAACGTCAGATCATGACTCCGGCTGCTCTGCCGCTTTCGCTACATGGCGGACATGCACGTCCATTTGCGGGAATGGAATACCGATCTGGTGAGCATCCAGCTGACGCTTGAAGTTTTCCATCAGATCAAAGTACACGTTCCAGTACTCGGCATTGGTGGTCCAGGAGCGAGTCACAAAGTTCAGTGAAGAAGGGGCCATTTCATTGAGGCGAACCGTCACGCCTTTATCGTGCATGATGCGCTTATCTGCCGCGATCACGTCGCCCAACACTTTCTTCACCAGATCGATATCGGCGTCATAGGCCACACCGACCACGATATCCACGCGGCGGTTTGGCTCACGGGAATAGTTGATGATATTGCCCGCGATGATTTTACCGTTCGGCACCACAATGGTTTTGTTATCTGAAGTACGCAGCGTAGTGGAGAAGATTTGCACCTGATCTACCGTGCCGGAAACGCCACCCAGATCGACAAACTCCCCGGCACGCAGCGGACGGAAGGCCACCAGCAGCACACCGGCTGCAAAGTTGGAAAGTGAACCTTGTAGTGCCAGACCCACAGCCAGGCCAGCGGCACCCAGCACGGCAATCACTGAGGTGGTCTGAACACCAATACGCCCCAGCACCGCAATAAAGGTAAACGCCAGGATGCTGTAACGCGCCATCGCAGCCAGGAAATCTGCCACGGTGGCATCGATGCCACGCAGCTTCATCACGCGGCTGAGTGCATTACTCACTACGCGAGCCACCACTGAACCAATAATGAAAATCACGATCGCGGCAACAATATTCACCGCATACTGGATCAGCATATCCTGATGGTTGACTAGCCAACTGCTGGCATTGTTAATGCCTTCTACTACGTTAAGTTCTTCCATTCTGACGTCCTACTTGACATCCCCGTGCGGGGAAAATGAGCAAAATATACTGGCAAAACAGGGCCAATAAACCAACCACAGCTAAGGGTAACCAACATTTTGCCGCAGTGCCAACCACTACGGGTAAAATTTTCCATCGGTTTTACCGGGTATAACCTGAATAAATCTCGGGTTAACCTGATTTCAACTATGATAGAAAGGAATTTACGGGACAAGGAGAGCTTATCGTGATCGCCATTTCCACCTCGCTTAAACACTATTGGCAAGTACGCCCCAGATTATTGATTTCGTTAGGCGTGGGGCTTCTGTGTGTCGGGCTGCTTCCGGCTCATCTCTTCTGGCTACAACGGTTGATCATTGGTTGGAACGTGATGGCATGGATCTATTTACTGTGCCTTTGGCACCTGATGCTGGGCTGCACGCCACAACGTACCCGGCAATTGGCACGCAAGCAGGACGAGAGTGCCAGCCAGGTATTGGCGCTGGTCACTTTAGGCTGCGTGGTGAGCATTCTGGCCATCCTGTTTGAATTGAGCACCGCCAAACACGTCAGCGGCACGTTGAAAACGCTGCACCTGGCCCTGACCGGCTCCACACTAGTAGTTTCCTGGCTGCTGTTACCCACGGCCTTCACCATGCACTACGCCCACCTGTTTTACCACCAGCGGGCCGATACGGAGGTGTTACCGCTATTGTTCCCCGGCAAGCTGACGGAGCCAAACTATTGGGACTTCGCCTATTTCTCCTTCACCATTGCCGTGGCTACCCAAACCGCCGACGTGGCAGTGGGCACCGCGGACGTGCGTAAAATCACCCTGTTGCAATCGGTGATCGCTTTTGTCTTCAATATCTTGATCCTGGGGCTGTCGATTAACGTCGGGGCGGGGTTATTGGGTAGCTGATTAGGTGAACGGGCGCAGCATGCAACGCCCCTACGGTCGAACATGCTCGCCACTACAAATACATTGTCACGAGTCTTACCCTGTAGGGGCGCCGCATGCTGCGCCCGCTTCATCATAAAAAAGGCTCCCGAGGGAGCCTTTTAGCGTCAATCTGTACGAAGGGACGCTATTACAGCACGTCTACCGCGTTCAGTTCTTTGAATGCCAGTTCCAGACGGGTGATCATGGAAGTCTGGGCAGCACGAGTCCATACGCGTGGATCGTAGTATTTCTTGTTCGGCTTGTCGGCACCTTCTGGGTTACCCAGTTGGCCCTGCAGATAGCCTTCGTTCTTTTTGTAGTAGTTCAGGATACCTTCCCAAGTTGCCCACTGGGTGTCGGTATCGATGTTCATTTTCACTACGCCGTAGCTGACCGCTTCTTTGATTTCTGCTGCGGTAGAACCTGAACCACCGTGGAATACGAAGTTCAACGCATTGTGCGGCAGGTTGTGTTTCTTGGAAACATAGTCCTGAGAATCACGCAGAATGGTTGGAGTCAGTTTCACGTTGCCTGGCTTGTAAACACCGTGTACGTTGCCGAAAGAGGCAGCGATGGTGAAGCGCGGGCTGATAGCGTTCAGTTTTTCGTACGCGTAATCAACGTCTTGTGGCTGAGTGTACAGGGAAGAAGCGTCCATGTGGCTGTTGTCTACGCCATCTTCTTCACCGCCGGTGCAGCCCAGTTCGATTTCCAGGGTCATACCGATCTTCGCCATGCGGGTCAGGTACTTGCTGCAAATTTCGATGTTTTCTTCCAGTGATTCTTCAGACAGGTCGATCATGTGTGAAGAGAACAGTGGCTTACCGGTCGCCGCGAAGTGCTTCTCACCCGCGTCCAACAGGCCGTCTAACCATGGCAGCAGTTTCTTGGCGCAGTGGTCGGTGTGCAGGATCACTGGCACGCCGTAATGTTCAGCCATCTGATGCACGTGGTGCGCGCCAGAGATTGCGCCCAGGATCGCAGCACCTTGTGGCACGTCAGTTTTGATGCCTTTACCCGCGATAAAGCCAGCACCGCCGTTAGAGAACTGAACGATTACTGGAGCACGCACCTTGGCTGCTGTTTCCAGCACTGCGTTGATGGAGTCGGTACCCACGCAGTTTACCGCTGGCAGTGCAAAGTTGTTCTCTTTGGCAACTGCGAAAACTTTCTGCACGTCATCACCTGTGATGACACCTGGTTTTACGAAATCAAAAATTTTAGACATTAGACGTTGTCCTGTTTCGTTGGCCGTATACCCGTCGTCTTGCAAGCTACAACCTGCAAGCTAGTGGTAGCGATGGATAAATAGCGATTTTTTACCCCCACAGCCAAGCTGGGGGAGCATAAACAAACGGGCGGCTTGCGCCCCCCGTTATCTGAATTACTGCTTAGCGCGCTCTTCCAGCATCACTACTGCAGGCAGTGGTTTCCCTTCAACGAATTCCAGGAAGGCGCCGCCGCCGGTAGAGATGTAGGAAATTTTGTCAGCGATACCGAACAGATCGATAGCTGCCAGAGTGTCGCCGCCGCCTGCAATGGAGAAGGCTTCGCTATCTGCGATAGCGCGTGCAACGATTTCGGTGCCCCGACGGAAGTTAGGGAACTCGAATACGCCAACCGGGCCATTCCACAGAATGGTTTTGGCGTTTTTCAGGATAACGGCCAGACGCTCGGCAGAGACGTCGCCCATATCCAGAATTTGCTCGTTGTCCTGGATCTCGTTGGCCTGCTTCACCGTGGCCACTGCGGTTTCAGAGAACTCGGTCGCTACGCGTACGTCGGTTGGCACCGGAATATCGCAGGTTTCCAACAGTTTTTGCGCGTTCGGGATCAGATCCGGCTCGTACAGGGACTGCCCCACGTTATTCCCTTGCGCCGCCACGAAGGTGTTAGCGATGCCGCCACCCACGATCAGCTGATCGGCGATCTTGGACAGAGAATCCAGCACGGTCAGTTTGGTAGACACTTTAGAACCACCAACGATAGCCACCATTGGGCGAGCCGGGTTACCCAGCGCTTTGCCCAGGGCTTCCAGTTCCGCAGACAGCAGCGGGCCTGCACAGGCAACCGGAGCAAATTTGCCCACGCCATGGGTAGAAGCCTGCGCACGGTGTGCGGTACCAAAGGCGTCCATCACATACACGTCGCACAGCGCAGCATATTTCTTGGACAGCACTTCGTCGTCTTTCTTCTCGCCCTTGTTGAAGCGAACGTTTTCCAGAACAACCAGTTCACCTTCTGCAACGTCAACGCCTTCCAGATAATCCTTCGCCAGACGGACTGGGGATTTCAGATGCTCTTTCAGGTAGTTGACCACTGGCAGCAGGGAGAACTCTTCGTTGTACTCGCCTTCGGTAGGACGACCCAGGTGGGAAGTTACCATCACGCGGGCGCCTTGTTTCAGCGCAGCTTCGATAGTTGGCAGGGAGGCACGGATACGCGCATCTGAAGTCACTTTGCCGTCTTTCACTGGTACGTTCAGATCGGAACGGATCAGAACGCGTTTACCCGCCAGATCCAGATCGGACATCTTAATTACAGACATGGTGAACCCTCTTTGTTGATTCTCTATAAAGTTGCCTGAGCGACGCATCAACACCACGTTGATAGCGCCTTACTAGAAACCGCTTGCGGCCATTGCCCGTGTTGTATCCAACATCCGGTTGGCAAAGCCCCATTCGTTATCACACCAGACCAAGGTCTTGATCAGGTGCTGTCCGCTGACCCGGGTTTGCGTCCCATCAACGATGGCGCTGTGCGGGTCATGGTTAAAATCAATCGAGACTAATGGTAGTTCTGTATAGTCAACTATACCACGAAATGATCCCTGTGCCGCCTTTTGCAACAGCTGGTTTACCTCTGTGACCAACACCTTCGAGCTTACGCTGACGCTAAGATCGATGGCCGTTACATTGATCGTCGGCACCCGCACGGAGATCGCTTCGAAACGATCGCAAAACTGCGGGAAGATGCGCGTAATGCCCGCTGCCAGCTTGGTGTCGACTGGAATAATCGACTGGCTCGCCGCGCGGGTACGCCGCAAATCCTGATGATAGGCGTCTATCACCGGCTGATCGTTCATCGAGGAGTGGATGGTGGTTACCGTGCCTGACTCAATGCTGTAGGCATCGTCCAACAGCTTGATAATCGGAATAATGCAGTTGGTAGTACAGGAGGCATTGGACACGATGCGATGCTCGCCACGCAGCGTTTGGTGGTTAACCCCAAACACGATGGTCGCATCCAGATCGTTACCGCCCGGATGGGCAAACAGCACCTTTTTTGCTCCTGCCGCCAGATGAGCTTCGCCATCTGCCCTGCTGCCGTACACACCGCTGCAATCCAGCACCACATCCACGCCCAGTTCGCCCCAGGGCAACTGGTCCAACTCGGGTTGATGTAACAGCCGGATGCTGTCATCCCCCACGCTCAACACGTCACATTCCTGGCGCACATCCCAGGCAAAGCGGCCGTGGCTGGAGTCATATTTCAGCAGGTGGGCCATCCCCTCGGCATGTGCCAGTTCGTTGATGGCGACGACGGAAATTTCGGCGCGTCGTCCCGATTCGTACAGTGCGCGTAAAACGCTGCGGCCAATACGGCCAAAGCCGTTTATCGCTATGCGGATGGTCATGCTACTCCCTGAAAAAGGGCGCTCCCTGACGGTGGTGTTCCGCTTGAAGGATCGCGCAGACTGATTATCTCGCCTAGAGTACTTTAGCGTACCGCCTGCTGTGAATCGCTGCTTTGCATTATTCGTCAAACCCTGTTGCTCATCGCAACCGCTCACTCTGCATTTCCACTAACAACAGTGATAACTGAAACGCTTCAGCCGAGCATAAACCAAAGTTTTGCCAAAAGGAACAGGTGCAATGCGCTGCCTGTCATGTCGAGGGGACTTTGCGAAAATAAAATGATCTAGCGCACATTTTTACCCTCAGCCCCCGCTAGCCGAATTGAGTTCGAATGCGCAAATGACTTGCCGCTAACGCCAAGACCACCATAATAGACCCTGCGTTTGTTAGGTGAAGCAAATGCTGATGGGTCTAACTCTCTTTCTTTTGTGGTTAATGTTATTTACAAGGAACCAAAATGAGTGAAATCAAAGTAGTCGCCCTGATCAAAGCCATGCCGGAACACCGTGCTGCGGTAGACAAAGCGGTACGCGCCATGGTCGCCCCGAGCCGTTCCGAACCAGGCTGTATCCAATATGATTTGCATGAAGAGCAGGGCCATCCGGGCGCTTTCGTATTTATCGAACGCTGGACTTCTGAGCAAGCGCTGAAAGAGCACATGGCAATGTCTTACCACGATGCCTTCCTGGCCGAATTGGAAGGGAAACTGGTCAGTCTTGAAGTGAAAAAACTGACTCAGCTGTAATTGTAATGATTAGGGGCGCTGTTCGGCGCGCCCCTTCACACTCTATCAATGGCAAACCATTTCAGTTAATCAGCCCTTGGGGAAAATCCACAGATGTTCGGCGGGCAGAGACAGCGTACACATCTCTTGGCCACGGCCTTCAGTGCCATAGGCGCGAACCACAAAGTCCTCTGCTACCGTGCGGAACAGATATTCCCAACGGTCACCAAGATACATACTGGTCAGCAGAGGTAATGAGATCTGATTGCCCTGCGGATCTTCCCCCAGGCGCACGCGCTCAACGCGGATCACCGCCGTTGCTTCCTGCCCGGTGGTTAACCCAGCCCCGGCCTTGCCCCACAGCACCCAGTCTTTACCTTCGATCCGCGCGTTGCCTTCACGGATCTCCGTCACCTTGCCAAACAGACGGTTGTTGCTGCCCATAAACTCGGCGGTAAACAACGTGGCAGGCGAACCGTACATTTCCTGCGGCGTGCCCTGCTGTTCGATCTTGCCGTTATTGAGCAGCAGGATCCGATCGGAGATCGCCATCGCCTCGTTCTGGTCGTGGGTTACCATCAGCGCAGAAAGACCCAGTTTGATGATCAGCTCACGCAGGAACACCCGCGCTTCCTCGCGCAGCTTGGCGTCCAGGTTAGATAGCGGCTCATCCAGCAAGATCACCGGTGGGTTATAGACCAACGCACGGCCAATCGCCACGCGCTGCTGCTGACCACCGGAAAGCTGATGGGGATGACGCTTACCCAACTGCCCTAAACCGAGCTGATCGAGTACCGCCTGCACACGCTGAGTTATTTCCCCCGCAGGCGTTTTGCGTAATTTCAGCGGATAGGCCACGTTATCAAACACGGTTTTGTGGGGCCATAACGCATAGGATTGAAACACCAGGCCCAGATTGCGTTCTTCCGCCGGGATCTCGCTGCGCGCCGTGCCGTCATAGACGGTATTGTTGCCAATGACGATTTTCCCCTGGGTAGGTTTTTCCAACCCGGCCACCGCGCGCAGCAAGGTGGTTTTGCCACTGCCTGACGGCCCGAGTAGTGAAACCACCTCCCCCCGTTTGAGCTGCATGGAAACGCCCTTCAATACCGGATTATCGCCGTAGGTCAGGTGCAGGTTATCTACTGAAAGCTCAATCATGGATTTTCACTCCAAATCGCAGGGCAATCCCTAGTCCTAACACGACCAGAAGGATGTTAATAAAAGAGAGCGCGGCGACAATATCGATCGCCCCCGCCGCCCACAGGGAAACCAGCATGGAACCTATGGTTTCCGTACCCGGTGACAGCAGATAGACCCCGGTGGAATATTCACGTTCGAAGATCAGGAACATCAGCAACCAAGAGCCAATCAGGCCGTAGCGGGAGAGCGGGATCGTCACATGGCGCGTGATCTGACCGCGAGAGGCTCCGGTGCTGCGTGCAGCCTCCTCCAACTCGGGAGCAACCTGCAACAGCGTCGATGAGATCAGCCGCAGGCCATAAGCCATCCACACCACGGTATAAGCCAGCCAGACGCTGAAGATGGTGCTGCGCAGGGAGCGTAGCCATACCACCAGGTTTTCGCGTAGCCATTCGGCGATCGGCAGCGCGGAGAGCCAACCGGCTTTTAGCGATTTGTCCAGCCACATCGGCAGGAACAAGAACACCCACAGGAAGGCCAAGCCTGCCAGTAAGCCAGGCACGGCTCGCGGCACCAGTACGCTGTAATCCAGAAAACGGGTCACGCCGTCAGGTTTACGGTGCATCGCAATGCCGATAAACAGATAACACACCACCGCCAGCGCACCACCGAACACCCCGATCGCCATCGAGTTGACAATCGCCCGCAGCAGGTTAGGTTGCTGCCAAATGGTGCAGAAGGTGTTGAGCGACAGCTCATCCCAAATGGAAACCCCGACGCCCCAGTTGGAAATAAAGGCGCGCAGCACCACACCCACCAGCGGAACACCGATGGTAACGGTAAGCCACAAGACCACTACGCCACCGGCGACCCAGCGCCATTTACCCAACGGCAATGCACGGGCCTGAGAGGCTTTTCCCTTGACCGTGACAAAGCGGTTGGCAGTTCGCATCAGACGCCGTTGCAGCATAACCAATGGAATGGTAATGCAGATCAACACCACCGCCACCGCCGCCATCAGGTGGTAAGACGGCGTACCGAGCTTGTTGGTCAGTTGATACAGGTAAGTCGCCAACACCAGGTTGCCTTCCGGATCGCCCAGCACCAGCATCAGCCCAAACACTTCCAGCCCCAGGAAGAACAGCAACACGCTGGCATACAGGATCGACGGGCGCACCATGGGCAAGCTGACGGCGGTCATCACCTGTAGCGGAGAAGCCCCGGCGGTGCGGGCCGCCTCTTCGACATCCGAGCCGACGCTGCGCAGCGCCGATGAAATATAAAGATAAGCGTGGGGAACGTGCGTGAGTCCGGCGATCACCACGATGCTGCCCATCGCATAGATATTCCAGGGCACAAAGCCCAGCAAGGATTCCGCCCACAGCGAGAAGAAGCCGACCGGCCCGGCGGCCACCACGTAGCCAAAGCCCAACACCATCGGCGAGACGAAGATCGGTACCAGGATCAGCGGTTCAATAAAGCGGCGGCCCGGCAGATCGGTTCTTACCATCAAGAACGCCAGCACACCGCCTAACGGAATGGAGATGACCACCAGACCAAATGCCAGAATAAACCCGCTTTTCAACGCTTTGTAGAAATCCGGGTCGGTAAAGATAAAGCGGAAAGCCTCAAGGCTGAACACCTTGGAAGGCGAGAAAAACGGCGCGGAAAGGAAGCTTTGGATCACGATAAACGACAGTGGTACGTAGATAACCAGCGCGGTTATCAGCACCACCAAGCCGCGCGGCAGGCTCTGCCACTTGTTGCGCAATGCTTTCATAGACTGTCCCGATGGTGATATCCCCTGCATCCTGAGATGCACCGGGGTAGAGTTCCCTGTTTAAGCAATACAGGCTTCATGCTGGAGGAGAACACAGGAGAGTGTGGCTCTGTGCATTTCCCCTCACCCTAACCCTCTCCCACAGGGAGAGGGGACTGAATGTGCTACCTTTTCACTTCTGAGACTGAACATGACACCTAACGGGTTTCCTCTCCTTTTTGAAGAGGAGGACTGAATACGCCCGTGCCACAGATTGGCTTCTGACCCCACCTACAACACCGTACCAGCTCCCTCTCCCTGTGGGAGAGGGTTGGGGTGAGGGGCAACAATGATTAGCATGGCCCCAATTCCACCATTACTTCGCGGCGGCGGTACGCCACTGTTTGATGTAGTCCAGGCGTTTGGCAGGTTCCAGATATTCCAGCAGGCTTTCGTCTACCGGGATCGGTTTCAACGCCTTGCCCAACATCTGCGTCATGCCATCAATGTCGTTCTTGCCTTCGATATCGTTGCGGATGGAGGGGATATCCGCCTGGTTGGCCAGGATGTTCTGCCCTTGCTCAGACAGCACGTAGTTCACCCACAGTTTGGCCGCATTACTGTTGGCCGCTTCCTGGCTGATAAAGGTCACGCGTGACAACACCAGCGTGTAGTCTTTGGGATACGAGATCCCGAGTGAAGGGTCGGTTTTGGCTCGCGCCTCGGCATAAGATCCCAGGATATTAAAGCCAATCAGGTTTTCGCCTGAGGAAACCCTTTCCATCATGGTGCCAGTGGAAGACTGCACGGCCAACCCGCCCTTGGCGATATCGGCCAAGGTAGCGAAGTAGTTTGGATCGGCCTTGAAGTCTTGCACCGAGAGCATGAAGCCCAGGCCCGACTTCTCGATGTCATAGGTGGTGACTTTCTTTTTGAATTTATCCGGCTGGCTGGCAATCAGCTTGGCCAGTGCAGCATGGGAGTCCGGCACCTCACTCTGCGGGATCAGGCGCTTGTTGTAGATAAACACCACCGGCTCATAAGTTGTGCCATAGGCCTTATCTTTCCACACGGCCCACTTAGGCAATTGCCCCTGCTCTGGCGAGGCATATTCCAACGCATAGTCGGTGGCCAGCTTCAGCGCGGTATCCATGGAAGAACTCCACACCACGTCACCACTGGTGCCCCCAGCCGCCTGCTCGCTGATATAGCGGTTATACAGCTCGGTGCTGTTCATATCGTTGTATTCGACTTTGATACCAGGATACAGCGCTTCAAACCCCTGGATCAGTGGCCCTGCGGCTTTGGTATCCGTAGTGGAATACACCACTACCTTGCCTTCTTTTTTCGCCGCATCGACAATCTTTTGATAATCGACCGGGTAGCCTGCCGGGAACTGCGCGAAGGCCGGAGCAGAGATCAAGACGGCCGCCGTCGCCATGGATATGCCAATTTTAAAAAACATATCATTAACTCCTGGTTACATTTATAAAACCAAAAATTAACATATAGCGAATGGCGGTGGTTAAGCAACGCCGTTAATTCGCTATGTTGCTGTTTTGTGATGGTGGGCGATTTTTGGACAGCAACAGCCATGTTTATCCAATCATTAAGGATTTCTTAATGTTGTCTAGGCTGAGGAGAGAGAAAGGTGAGTGGCCGGGGAGCAAAAAATAAGGGGCGAATATTCGCCCCTCGCACAGTTGAAGCTCAGTCGTTATTTCAACAGTGCGTTAGCCTTGGCTACCACATTGTCGACGGTGAAGCCGAACTCTTTGAACAACAGCTCTGCCGGAGCAGACTCACCGAAGGTGGTCATGCCCACGATAGCGCCGTTCAGGCCAACATACTTGTACCAGTAATCCGCGATACCCGCTTCCACTGCTACGCGAGCGGAAACTGCCGCTGGCAGCACAGATTCACGGTAGGCCGCGTCCTGCTTGTCGAAGGCGTCGGTAGACGGCATGGAGACCACACGCACTTTACGCCCTTCGGCGGTCAGCTTGTCGGCAGCTTCAACGGTGATGCCCACTTCAGAACCGGTCGCAATCAGGATCACGTCCGGAGTACCTGCGCAGTCTTTCAGCACATAACCACCGCGATAAACGTTCGCCAACTGCTCGGCGGTACGTGGCTGCTGGGTCAGGTTCTGACGGGAGAACACCAGCGTAGTCGGGCCATCATTGCGCTCGATGCCGTACTGCCAGGCAACAGCCGACTCGACCTGGTCACAAGGGCGCCAGGTGCTCATGTTCGGGGTCACGCGCAGGCTGGCCAACTGCTCAACCGGCTGGTGCGTCGGGCCATCTTCACCCAGACCGATAGAATCGTGGGTGTAGACGAACACGTTGCGGATTTTCATCAGCGCAGCCATACGCACCGCGTTACGGGCGTATTCCACGAACATCAGGAAGGTTGCAGAGTACGGCAGGAAACCACCGTGCAGCGCGATACCGTTGGTGATGGCGGTCATGCCGAATTCGCGCACGCCATAATGGATGTAGTTACCTGCCAGATCGTCACCCAGAGACTTGGAGCCAGACCACATGGTCAGGTTGCTTGGTGCCAGGTCCGCAGAACCACCGAGGAATTCAGGCAGCAGTTTGCCGAAGGCTTCCAGTGAGTTCTGTGATGCCTTACGGCTGGCGATGTTGGCTGGGTTAGCCTGCAACTGCTCAACGAATTTCTTCGCTTCCACTTTCCAGTTGGCTGGCAGTTCACCGCTGGTGCGGCGTTTGAACTCTGCGGCCAGTTCCGGGAAGGCTTTGGTATAAGCGGCCAGTTTCTCGTTCCAGGCGGCTTCTTTAGCCTTACCAGCTTCTTTGGCATCCCACTGGGCATAAATGTCCTGCGGGATTTCGAAGGCGGCGTATTTCCAGCCCAGAGCTTCACGGGTAGCCGCAACTTCGGCTGCACCCAGTGGTGCACCGTGGGAATCATGGGTGCCCGCTTTGTGTGGTGAACCGAAGCCAATCACGGTTTTGCACATCAGCAGGGAAGGTTTGTCGGTGACCTTATGGGCTTCTTCGATCGCGGCTTTGATAGAGTCGCTGTTGTGGCCGTCAACGCCACGCACCACGTGCCAGCCATAGGCTTCGAAACGCTTGGCGGTATCGTCGGTGAACCAGCCTTCTACGTGGCCGTCGATGGAGATACCGTTGTCATCATAGAACGCCGTCAGTTTGCCCAGCTTCATGGTACCCGCCAGGGAGCAGACTTCGTGAGAGATGCCTTCCATCATGCAACCATCGCCCATGAAGGCGTAGGTGTGGTGGTCAACAATCTCGTGGCCCGGGCGGTTGAACTGCGCGGCCAGCGTACGTTCGGCAATGGCGAAACCGATCGCGTTGGCGATCCCCTGGCCCAGTGGACCGGTGGTGGTTTCTACGCCTGGGGTATAACCATATTCTGGGTGACCCGGAGTTTTGGAATGCAGCTGACGGAAGTTTTCCAGCTCGCTCATCGGCAGATCGTAGCCGGTGAGGTGCAACAGGCTATAAATCAGCATTGAGCCATGGCCGTTGGACAGCACGAAACGGTCGCGGTCAGCCCAGTGCGGGTTAGTCGGGTTGTGGTTCAGGTAGTCACGCCACAGGACTTCGGCGATATCTGCCATGCCCATAGGGGCACCCGGGTGGCCGGAATTGGCTTTTTGTACGGCATCCATGCTAAGTGCGCGAATGGCGTTGGCAAGCTCTTTACGAGAGGACATGTTTTACTCCAGGTCGGATTAAAAAAGCGATCAAGATTTCTATTTTCTCAGACTCGGCATTGAAACAGCAATCCCTAATACCGAATGAGAGCGAGTTCATCACTAATGCGCACGTTCGGGACACATTTCGGAATATAGCTATTTCGACCATGCCTACCGTACACTAGGCTATGCGCAGAATAATGGCAGCAGATCTCCCCCTTAACTATCACAGGACGATAGAACGATGAAAATCCGTACTTCTTTGATTGCACTGAGCATTACTGCTTTATTGAGCGGCTGTCAAAACCTTAATACCGATACCCTACTACAATCCGGCGCCCAGGCCTACCAGGCGGCGACGCTGAGCGATAGCGACGTCAAGGCACTCAGTGATAAATCCTGTGCAGAGATGGATAGCAAGGAGCAAATCGCGCCAGCAAGCAGCGACTATACCAAGCGCCTGAACAAGATTGCCGCCGCGTTGGGGGATAACATCAACGGTACCCCTGCAAACTACAAGGTTTACGTGACCAAAGACGTCAATGCCTGGGCGATGGCCAACGGCTGTATCCGCGTCTACAGCGGCCTGATGGACATGATGGATGATAACGAAGTCGAAGGCGTACTGGGCCATGAAATGGGCCACGTTGCGCTGGGCCACACTCGTAAAGCCATGCAGGTCGCTTATGGGACAGTGGCATTACGTACCGCAGCATCTTCAGCTGGTGGCGTAGCAGCCTCACTGTCTCAGTCGCAGTTGGCCGATCTGGGCGAAAAACTGGTCAATGCCCAGTTCTCACAAAAACAGGAAAGTGAAGCGGATGATTACTCGTTCGATCTGCTGAAGAAACGCGGCATCAATCCAGAAGGTCTGGCTACCAGTTTCGATAAACTGGCGAAATTAGACGGTGGTCATGAAAGCAGCATGTTTGACAGCCACCCAACTTCCGAAGCCCGTGCCAAGCACATTCGCGATCGCATCGCCGCTGGTAAGTAACGCTATGTTCCCTCTCTTGGGAGTACGCCTCTGTAGAGAGGGAACCGAGTAAGCAATCAGTACAGCTTCTGCGGTGGGCCAGCGAAGGTCAACGGCCCAACGCTTTTCATATCAACCTCTACCACCGATGGCCCAGGGTAATTAATCGCCTCCGCCAGCACGCCGCCAAAGTGCGCAGCATCGCTTACTTTCCAAGCTTTCAGCCCCATCGCCTCTGCTACCTGGCAGAACGCCGGAGTATGCAACTCGTTATAATACTGGCGTCCAGAGAAATACTTGTCCTGAATGCCACGCATCACGCCATAACCGCCGTCGTTCATGATCAGCAAGGTGATATTGGCCTGCTCCTGCGCCATGGTTGCCAGTTCTCCCAGACCCAGCGCCAAACCGCCATCCCCGACCAAGCCAACCACCTTGCGCTGCGGGTTGGCAATGGCCGTGCCGATCGCCATCGGTAACCCCATGCCGATCGCCCCGGCCAGCGAGTGAATATTGCATAAAGGCGAGATGGCCCGGAACAGGCGGCTACCCCATACACTGCCAGAAACAGTGATGTCACGTACCAGCAGGCCATCCTGCGGCAGCGCGGCGGCGATGGCATCGTTCAGTTTGGCATATTCACCAGACTGCTGGCGCAGCGCCGTTTCGGCCAACTCAACCGCACGGCCAATCTCCGCATCCCACTCGGCATTCACCTTCTCGCCGGGGGCCAGGCGTGCTGCCAGCGCACTCAGCAAGGCGGAACAGTCGCCATAAACCTGCTCATCCGCCAGATAATTGCGGTTGGCCGCTGCCGGATCGATATCAATCTGTACCAACGGACGCGGCAGTGGGAGTGACCAGGTACGAGTTTCGTTACTCCGCAGACGGGAACCGGCTACCAGCGTCAAATCACACTGCGTCAGGATCGCCTCAACGCTTGGCGAGTTGTGGAAGGCCCGCAGGCTGCGCGGATGGCTATCCGGTAAAATCCCACGCCCATGGGTGCTGGAGATCACTACCACACCGGCATCCGCCAACTGTTTCACCGCCTCACGACAGGCCAGCGCACCACCACCAACCCACAGCAATGGACGTTTGGCGCGTTTTACTAGCTGATAAAGACGCTCAACCGCAGCTTCATCCGCAGCAGGCAGAGCAGGAGGCGGTACCACCTTCCCTACCAGGCTGGCGGGGACCAGGCTGTTCTGAATATCGATCGGGATCTCTACCGCCACCGGGCCACAAGGCACAGTCTGCGCATCCAGAATGGCGCGCTGGATCACCGCGACCGCCTGCTCTGGCGAGTTCACCCGGTATGCCTGCTTCGAACAGGCGCGCAGGAAGCCCAGTTGATCCTTGGTTTCATGGATAAACCCGGCATCGGCGTCCAGATAGGCTTTCTCTACCTGGCCGGTGATATGCAACAGCGGCGTATTGGCATTCAGCGCTTCAATCATCGCACCAACAGCGTTACCGGCTCCGGCTCCGGTACTGGTCAGCGCCACCCCCAAGCCAGAAAAGCGCCCGTGGGCATCGGCCATGGTTACAGCACCTGCCTCACCGCGCGCCGGTACAAAACGGATCGCGCCACGCTGCCCAACGGCATCGGCAATCGGCAGATTATGGATCGAGATGATGCCGTACATTGCCGCCACCTCGTACTGTTCCAACGTTCGGGCTATCGCCTCACCAACCGTAATTTTTTCGCTCATCATCTGCCTTCTTATTGTCTTTGATCGTAGGGTACGTCAGTCGCTCCAGCGGTTAGGCTGATTGCTGAGGGAGAGATACAAACTCTTTTGCTGCATATAGGCCTGGATGCCATGCAGGCCCTTTTCGCGCCCCAGGCCGCTTTGTTTAAAACCGCCAAATGGTGTGGAAATCGAGAATGTCTTGTAGGTATTGATCCAGACGGTGCCGGTTTCCAGCTGTTCCGCCAGCGCCATCGTGCGGGCAAAATCACGGCTCCAGATCCCGGCCGCCAAGCCATAGATCGAGTCGTTGGCCTGTTCGATCAGTTGCTGTTCATCATCAAACGACATCACCACCAGCACCGGGCCAAAGATCTCTTCCTGGCAGGTGCGAGCACTGTTGCTCAGCCCTTCAATAATGGTCGGCAGGTAGTAGCTGCCCTGAGCCAACTGCGGATTGGCAGGAGCTTCACCGCCAATGAGCACCCGCCCCCCCTCCTGCTGAGCCAAGGCCACGTAGTCCGCCACGCTCTGACGATGCTTGTGGCTGATCAGCGGGCCGAGGTGCACACCGGCTTGCAGCGGGTTACCAATACGCAGTCCGGCGGTCAGCTCGCATAAACGGGCCAACAGCGGCTGATACAGCGAGCGGTGCACAAACAGTCGTGAACCGGCGATACATGCCTGCCCGGCCGAGCTGAAAATGCCGTAGCAGATGCCACGAGCAGCCTGTTCCAGATCCGCATCTTCCAGCACAATGGTGGGCGACTTCCCCCCCAACTCTAACGAGGTAGGGATCAGTTTTTCTGCGGCAATATGCGCCAAATGACGGCCCGTGGAAGTCCCGCCGGTGAAGGAGATTTTTTTCACCAACGGATGGCGAGCCAAGGCTTCACCAATCACCGACCCCTTGCCCGGCAATACGCTGAGCAAGCCAGCAGGCAAGCCTGCCTGTTCAAACAGTTCGGCCAGTTTCAGCGCCATTAACGGCGTAGCCTCTGCCGGTTTCAGTACCACCGCATTCCCTGCCGCCAGCGCCGGAGCCACCTTCTGCATTTCACTGGCAATCGGTGAGTTCCACGGCGTGATCGCCGCTATCACGCCCAACGGCTGATACTGGCTTAGCGTCATCGCATCACGGTTACGCTGGGTAGGAAGCTCACCCTCCAACACCTCGCAGGCGGCAGCAAAATAGCGAGCCGTAGCCGCCGCACTCATGACCAGCCCACGGGTCTCAGCCAGCGGTTTGCCATTGTCACGGGTTTGCAACTGCGCCAGGGCTTCCACTTGTTCAGTAATCAAATCGCTAACGCGATGCAGGATCGCCGCACGCTGATGCGGCACCAATCCACGCCAGCTCGGCTCGCGCCAGGCTTTTTCTGCCGCCGCAACCGCCTCATTCACATCCTCGACGTTCGCCGCTCGCAGGCGAGCATTCACGCTGCCATCAGCCGGGAAAACCGAACTCATCTCTTCGCCGCGCCCTTCGCACCAGCGGCCGGCAAGAAAAATCTTTAACGTTTCCATGCTTTGCTCCTGCCATTCAGGCAATAAAACCGCCGTCCACCAAACTGCGGCAGGCTTGTACCGCACTCAGCGCCGCCAGCGTTGATGTTTTCGGGTTGCTGGCCAGCGGGTTGCCGCACAGCTCAATCTGGAACTCGCCAAACTGGCCACACACCTGTAGGCGGTGAGTATTACGTTGAGTATGCGGATCTACCTGCAAGCGTACCCGCGTGGCATCCATCCCCAAGCCATGCAGCGCAATGGTGGCCGCTACGTTGGCGTTGGCTGGGAACATGCTTGCGGCTTCCCGCGCCGACCCCTCAAAGAACACCTGGGCTTCGCTGACAGCATCCAGATTAATCATTTTTTCCGCCGGACTGCCGCGCCAACTGGCCGGGCTTTTGCTGGACTGATAGGTCACGCTGTCCAACCCGCCTTCCCGCGCCGAAGCCAGGCCATCCATACCCGCCACCGCACCAGACAGCACGATCAGCCGCCCGTGGTAACGTGCGCAGGACTGCTGCAAACGCTGCTGCAATGCGGCATCTGCCAGGGCCCCAGTAGAGATCACCGCCAGCCGCCAGCCACGCTTAACGATAGCCTCACCAAACTCGGCGACCGCCTGCTGGCTAGCACACTCCAGCACCAAATCAGGTTGCCCGGTACACTGGTCAGGATGGGTCAACGCCTGCACCTGTCCGGCAAACGCGGCGTCGATCTCGGCATGATGTGTTTCCCGAGCCACGATCCAACCGACTGCCACGCCCTCCGGCAGGCGCGCCAGCACCTCTTTTGCCATCGCGCCATAGCCAATCATCATGATCTTCTTCATCTTTTCAGTCCTGTCAGAGATGGCGATTGAAACCGCCGGAAACGTCCAACGCCGCACCGGTGGTAAAGGAGGCCAGGGGGGAGGCTAAAAACAGCAGCGCCCGTGCCGGTTCCTGCGGTTTACCCAAACGCCCCATCGGGATGCCACGCCGCTCGGCAATCGCCGCCGTCCACTGTTCCCAGCTTTGTTGTTGATCCTGGCGTTCGGCAAAACGCCGCCGCCATTGGCCCGACTCCACCATGCCCAGCAGGATGGAATTGACGCGGACCCCTTTGCTCACCAGCTCTTTCGATAAGGTCAGCGTCATGTTGAGCAACGCGGCACGGGCTGCCGAGGTGGCAATCATGTGCTCTTCCGGCTGTAGAGCCAGCAGTGAGTTAACGCAGGTAATGGAGGCGATATCCGAACGCTCCAACGCCGGTAAAAAGGCCTGCACCGGGTTGATCACCCCGAAGAGTTTCAGCTCTGCCTCATGCAGCCAGGCTTCGCGCGGCGTCTGGTCGAAATGCGCCACAAACCCCTGCCCGGCGTTGTTGATCAACATATCCACTGCGCCAAAATGCGTGCTGACCTGCTCGGCAAACTTGGCAACCTGCTCGGCGTCGAGCACGTCGCAACGTAACGCCAGGATCTCCGCCTGCGGGAACTCTTCACGCAGGCTAGCCTCGGCGCTGGCCAGTTTGTCCTGATTGCGGCCACAGAAAGCGACTTTCGCCCCTTCGGCCAGCAACAGACGCAGCGTTTCAAAACCGATCCCCGAGGATCCTCCGGTGACCACCGCCACTCGCCGTTCAATCTGAAAATTCATGGTTGGATTGCCCCCGTAAAGTCCTGCAAATAGCGGTTAAACCGCGCTGGCGCATCGAGATAGCTGGCATGCCCCGCCGCATCAATCAGACGCATCGTCGCATCCTGCTGTTGCGCCAACGTTGCGGCGCCCTCTGGTGGAGTGATGCGATCGACACTGCCACACCACACCTGTAACGGGCCGCGATAGCGCAGCAGGTAGTGGTTTATATCGTCATTGGCCAACATCCAGGCGGCGCTGAGAAAACCGGCCGGATCAAGTTGCTGCATGCCGCTGCGTACCCAGGCAATGTCCTGCGGATCCGCATCTTCACGTAGCAGTGCCGCCGCACGCTGTTCGCCGTAACCCTGTGGGCCAAGCGTTTCGATCATCTGTTTGCGTTGGCCATACACCTGCTGGCGTTTTTCCTGCGGCGCAGTGGCATAGCCCTGAGCCGGATCGGCCAGCACCAGTCCACTCAATCCATCCGGGTTGGCAGCGGCAAAGGCACTGCCGATCAACGCACCGAGCGAATGCCCCACAATCAACGGCTGTTGTAACTGCAATTCCGCGATCAGCCCCGCCAGCGCGTTGGCATAAGCGGCAGCATCTGGCTCTGTCTGTGCCAACGCTGCGCTACCGCCATAACCCGGAGCATCCCAGGCAATCAGGCGGTGCCCGTCCGTCAGGGCGCGATCGCTGAACTGTTTTACCCACGAAGCAGAACCGGAACTGATGCCATGCAGCAGCACTACCGCCCTGCCATGCCCGGCTTCGCGCCAACTTAGCCGCAGGCCTCCACAATCCGCCTGCTGGCGTTCCGGTAAGCTGTTCATCAGTTACGCTTCACTTTCGACAACGGGTGATCGGCCGGGTAAGTCGGGGTTTCCGGCTTGGCAGTACCGAGCATCACGCACATCAGCGCTTCCTCTTCACCGTGATTGAACAGGCCGCGATAAACCCCCGCCGGAACAGAAATCAGATCGCGCTCTTTCAGGATGGTTTCGTAATACTCTTCGCCGTCCTGGATCATCAGCGTGATTTTGCCCTTGAGCATAAAGAACACTTCTTCAACGTCATCATGCAGGTGTAATGGCCCTTCACATTTCGACGGCAGCACCATGGTGGAGAAGGTAAAGTTCCCCGCCGGAATGGTGTTGGTGTCGCTGACGACGCCGGTGGCACCGGTGCCGATATAGCGCATCTGCGCACGGCGGTACTTCGGATCGTAATCGGCCTGGAACTTCAGCGCGTTCCAGTCATATTTACGGCCTTCAAAACGGGCAATACGCGATTCCACCCAGTTTTCCATCGTCAGATCCTGCGGCTTGATGCCGGCTTTATTCTCAACCTGGGACATGTTGTCTCTCCTTCGTTGCATCAATACTTATTCAGTAACGGCAGCAGAATGGCGCAGCCAACAAAGGCCATCACCACCAGGAACAGCAAACCGTTATCCATATTGCCGGTGGCGGCGATCAAAGCCCCCATCAGCACCGGTGCCAATGCGCCGGCAAAATTACCCAATCCGTTAAACACCCCACCAGCGGTAGCGCTCACCCGGCTGCTGGTGGCCTTGGCCAACAGCGCGAAGATGTTTGGCGCGCCGGCTCCCCACATAAAGGTGCTGAAGGACATGGCGGCGATCACGCTGTAGGTGCCCTGCATATACAGAACGACACCCAAACCGATCCCGGCACCGCACAGCGAGATGAAACAGGCCAACGCGCGGCGATCCACCTTGTCCGACAGCCAGGCCCCCACCACCTCGCCAAGCAGCATGGCAATAAACGGCAGTGATGACAGGTATCCGGCGTGCTCCAGATGAATGCCTTTCCCTTCGATCAGATAGCTCGGCAGCCAGCCGTTCATGCCCCACAGGTAGGTGAGAAACGCGATGTTAAACAGGCAAATCATCCAGAAATGCGGGGTACTGAACAGTTCGCGGCGCAGTTGTTTACGCTCGGCAACGGCCGGTTTACTGGTGGTGCTGGCCGCCGGACGTGCCACGTTAAGGTGACGCATACCAAACAGCACCAGCAACATCACCGGCACGGTCAGAAACGCCATAAAGAAGAAGGTGGTTTCCCAGTTAAAGCGGCTGAGAATGAACAGCGTGACCGGGAAGCCCAGTGCTGCGCCAATCGGGGTTCCCAGCAGCCACAGCATGGTGGCTCGCGCCTGGAGACGTTGCGGAAAAGCCTGGCGCACGATGGCATAGGCCATTGGCAACAGCGGCCCTTCGGCGATGCCCAGCAGGATACGCAGCGTCATCATGGTGTGATAAGAGCGCGTCATCCCCATCAGCACCATCAGTACGCCCCAGGTCACCATCATGCCAATCAGCACTTTGACCGGATTGAGCCGATCGCCAATGCCGCTCAACAGCATTGAAGAAAAGCCGTAGGAGAATAAAAAGGCGCTCATCAGCAATCCAAGCCGGGTGGGATCAAAGCCGATGCCCATCGCCTGCTGAAACTCGTGGTCAGAAAACAGCGCGGCAATGCTGATCTTGTCGAAAAACGCCAACAGCACACAGGCAAACAGGGCTGCCGGCACCGACCAACGCACGCTGGTTGGTGAATTTTCGGCAACAGCATCCCCCACCCGACCGCTGCGGGCGTCAATATCTTGCGTAGTCATAAAACGCTCCCTTTGGGTCGGGCGTTATTTCAACGCCATCAGAGAAAATTCCACATCCGCCAGTTGCTGCGGATCCAGTACCCGTCCGCTGGCCAGCCAGCGTTTACCCAGCTTGATGGTGCGCGCGTCGTTAAACGCCACCAGTTGCACCAGTTGCCGATCGGCATTCAGGGTGAAGAACAGTTGTGACTGCGGCGTGCGGCGCACTATCTGGTGAACGCCGCCGGTAGGGACGCCCAGGATTTGGATATTGGCGTCGTATTGATCCGACCACAGCCAGGCAACATCATCGTAAGGGGCGGCAAACGCATCCAACATCGCGCAAGCGGTGCTGATCGCCTGATTCTGTGCATAGGCCCAGGATTGCAGACACAGGCCTAGGGTCGGATGGCGCGCAACATCGCCTGCGGCAAAAATGGCCGGGTGGCTGGTACGCCCTTGCCCATCGACGACGATCCCGCCTTCAAGCTTCAGCCCGGCGCTGTGGGCCAGTTCCAGATTCAGCTCAACGCCGATGCCGACAACCACCAGGTCGAAGGGCTGCGCGGCACTGCTGGCACTGCCAATCCAGGCTTCACCCTCGCGATCTTCAAGCGTGATCTCGCCGCAGTCGCAATGCACGGTGACGCCTTGCTGTTGATGCAGTTCCAACAACGCCTGGGAAACGCCAGCCCCTACGCTACGCATACACAGCGCGGGTTGGCGCTCAAACACCGTCACGTCAACACCCAGCTTGCGGGCCGAGGCGGCAATCTCCAGCCCGATCCAGCCACCACCCACAATCGCCAGCTTTTGGCATTGCTGTAGGCCCTGGCGCAGGCGTGCCGCATCATCCCAGGAACGTAGGGTCATTACTCGCGGGTGTTTAGCCCAACTGGCATCCGGCAGGCGTGGTCGGCCACCGGTGGCGATCAGCAGTTGATCGAACTGCAACTGGCTGCCGTCGCTGAGCGTGACGATTTGCTGCTTCCAGTCGATGGCTTCGGCACGTAGCGGACGGTGCCAATCGATATTCATCCCAGCCACCACTTCTTCACTGAACAGGCGGCTGAGTGGCGCACTACCATCCAACAGCGCCGCCTTGGAGAGCGGTGGGCGTTCGTAAAAATCATAAGGCTCGTCACTGATCACTGACAGCCTGCCGTTGTAGCCGCGATCGCGCAGCGTTTTCGCCGCCCACCCACCAGCTTGACCGCCGCCGATAATGACAATGCCTGCACGGGTTGGTTGGCTCATACCGCCCCCGGTTTCTTATGTTGGCGGCGGGTATCGTGATCGATACCGCCTTCGACCGCCCATTCGGTAAACGACACCAGCGAATGCTCCAGCTCACGCGGCTGCCAGTTTTCCGTCAGGTAGTCATCATTGGTGTAATACTCAAAGGCACCGCCGGTCGGGCTGTTGACGTACCAAAAATAGGCCGAGGAGATCGGGTGGCGGCCTGGGCCTATAAAGGTGCTCCACTGCTCTTTATTCATCGCGATACCGCCGCCGATCACTTCATGGATATCGCGTACGGTGAAGGCGACATGGTTCAGGCCCCGTGGGCGGTTAGGCAATTTCAGCAGGAACAGGTTGTGATGACCACCGCGTACCTGGGTGCGCAGGAAGACGGCGCGATCTATATAGCGGTCAGAAACCTGGAAACCGAGCAGATCGCAGTAGAAGCGCTCGGTAGCAGCCAAATCCTCAACGAAGAACACTACGTGGCCGATATTGACCGGCTCGGCTTTGGCATAAACCGGGCTTGGCTGGTCGATGCGGCGTACATCGCCCCATTGGTTGATGGGCGAAACGGGCAGTTCCACCGGTTGCTGCGCCGTAACGGCAAAACGCAGCGTCATACCGTTGGGATCGCGGCATTCCAGTTCTTCGCCAACGTGGCGGAAACCAGGCATCTGCGCCAACAGGGGCTGCAACGCAGCCAGCGCCGCAGGGCTTTCAACTGCCCAGGTCATGCGGCGCAGGGTTGAACCCGCCTCAAACGCGGCCGGTAAGACCTCGCTGTCTTGCGGATACAGCACCACGCCAGCCCCGCTCAGCGTGGTAAATTCACGGCGCGGTTCGCCCCAATGCTGTAGCGTCGGTTGCAGACCGAAGTCCTGCATGAATTTTTCGCACGTTGGCAGATCTTCAACGCCAAATTCCAGCTTTTCGATTCCGGTTATGCTCATTATTGTGCCTCACGTTCTCGCTGAATGCGTTTTTCAGGCATGATCGATCCCGGCCCATGAAGCTCATGAGTCTTATCCCTGCCTGAGTGATTGGTAATGGGCGAAAAACTTCGCCCAGACAACATAGTTAGCCGACGTTAGCCTGCGGTGGCGCGCCCAACAGGCCGGATATTTTCACCGCAGCGTCCCGGACTTCCATGCGCAACCGCTCGCGATCGGCCTTCGGGATCTCATCGGACGGCACCATAATGCTGACCACCGCCTCCACCCGCTGCTCGCGGTTAAAGATCGGATAGACGATCGAGGAAATGCCGTGGCGGTAGAAGGATTCGCCAATCACATAGCCACGAGCCTTATCCTGCTGCACCATCTGCCACAGCGCTTCGCGATTGGCCGGTGTCCCCGGAGCCGCATCGGGCAAGGCGTCATGTGGGTATAGACGTTCAAACTCTTCCCGGCTGGTGCTGGTCAGCAGCATACGGCCAAGCGAGGTGCGGTGCGCTGGTAAACGGGTACCGACGCTGACCTGGTTGATCTGCGAGCCAGCCGCGCTGACGCGGGCGATATAGATCACGTCATGCCCATCGCGGATCGCCAGATGGCTGCTGCATTGGCTGCGATCGCGCAGTTGCTCAATCACCGGTTGGCCAGCCTGAGCCACGTCCAGCGAGGCGATATACTCAAAGCCCAGACGCAGCACTTTGATCCCCAACGCAAAGGTGTTGGTGCGTGGATTGCGCTCCAAAAAGCCCAGATGCTCCAGCGTTTGCACCACGCGGTAGGCGGTTGCCTTTGGCATATCGACCAGGCGATGTAATTCTGCAAAGGTCATTTCCTTATGCTGCTCGCCAAAGGCCAGCAACAGTTGTAACCCGCGATCCAGCCCCGGGATCAGATATTTACACGCTTGATCGTCTGCCATGTGCTGCTCCTAAATGTTTGCCTGTCCGTCAGGCGGTCAGTTAAACACGAAACCACCGTTGACCGGTATCAGTTGGCCGGTGACAAAATCCGCCAGCGGCGACAGCAGATAGAGCACGCTACCGGTCACATCGTCCGGATGCTGTGCGCCTGCCAGTGCCCGGCCTTGCTCGTAAAGCTGATGCCGTTCGGCAGGGACATACTCAGTGGCTTCAACGCGCGTCAAGCCCGGTGCTATGGCGTTGACGCAGATGCCCTGTGGCCCCAGCTCACGTGCCATGGAGCGGGTCATCGAGATGATCGCCCCTTTGCTCGCCACATAGGCCATCAGTTTCGGCGCGCCCCACAAGGCGGTATCAGAGGCAACGTTGACGATTTTGGCGTGCGGCGTTTGGGCTAATAATGGCACCGCCGCCTGGCTCACCAACCAGGTCCCCCGCACGTTGACCTGCATGACCTTGTCCCACAGCTCAATGTCGTATTCCATCATGGTTTTGCCACCGACACCGGTTGCCATCGCGGCGTTGTTCACCAGCCCGTCGATCGCGCCGCCCTTGGCTATCGCACTGAACGCCGCAGTGATGGATTGCGGTGAAGCCAGATCGATAACCTGAGCTTCAACCTGTGCCCCCTGCTCACGCAGGCTGGCGGCGCTGTCCTGCAACTCTTCCGCCAGGATATCGCACATCACCACGCTGGCCCCGGCCTGAGCCACCGCAGCGGCAAAGCTGCGCCCCAGCCCACGCGCCGCTCCGGTGACTACGATACGTTTCCCTGCCAGCAAGCCACTCACTGTGCCGCCTCCAGCTCACTGAGCGTTGCCAGCTGCTTTTGTGCCTCTTTCTGCATCATACGGCGCAGGCGGGAGAGGCCCACGTCATGCTGATAGAGGTATTCATGACCGCGCGCGTTCGGTGCCATGTTCTCCAGCACGATGCGATCCTGCTCCAGTACGTCCCAGTGCAGTTCTTCCAGACGGTTGCGGTACATAAAACGCCATGCGTCACGCTGCCAGTCTTTCACTTTGCGGATACGCCAGAAGAATACCCGGCAGTGGTCTTTATCTTCCGGCACCACCATGCCGATGATCCAGAAGTGGCCGCCTGGCCCAAAACGCTTTTTGTAAGGGATCGACAGGCGCATCCAATAGGCACCGCTGCTGCCAAATTCGACCCAGTCGAAGTTCACGCCAATCTGGCCGTTCTTTTTAAAGATGAAACCGCTGTCGGTGGGTTCCAGCGCCATATCGGCCTTGCGATCCCCTTCCGCCATCGAATGCGATGAGGAGTGCAGGTAGGTGCCATGCATCGGATCCATCACGTTTTCCAATGCGTATTGATAGTTACAGTCCCAGCTGGCGGTACACAGGAAGTTACTGTAGTTGGCCTCATCCGCCAGTTCCTGCGGGAAGCTCAGTTCGGCAGGCTGTTCGTCGGCAGTGACGCCGAAATACAGGAACACCGCACCGTAAGCCTCTTTTGCCGGGTAGGATTTCAGGCATTTCTGCCCCACCAGCGGGCAACGGTCCACCGCTGGCACATCTTTAACCTCGCCATCGCCACCCACTTCAACGCCGTGATACCAGCAGGCAATGCGATCGCCAAGGTTCCAGCCCATCGACAGGCGAGCGCCACGATGCGGGCAACGATCTTCCAGTGCGTGGATCGCCCCTTGTTTATCGCGCCACACCACGATCTGTTGTTCAAGACGGGTGATGCCCACCGGGTTGTTACCCACTTCCCAACTGGCCAATACCGGATACCACATACCGCGCAGGCCCTGATCCAGATAGTCTTGTACCGTCTGCGCGGAGGATGTTGTGTTTGCTGTCATTGTCCTTCTCCCTGTGCGGCTCAGAAACCGTTGACGTGTAGGAATTCGCGGAACGTGGCTTCATTCCATGGCTGACCACTGCGATCGAACAGGCGACGCTGATTGAGCGCGCTGACGATCTGCTCCAGCTCCTCCGCCCCTTGCTCGAAGATCTCTTCCAGCGCGGCTACCAGCGCGGTTTCAAACCCGTCTGGCACGCGCGCCCGGGTTTGCCAGATCACATTCTGAAACTGGCCGGGTTGGTGGATTTGGCCGTTGCCGCCCTCACGCGCCGGGATCACCTGTTGGGTATCCGGCAGCCAAGGGTTGAAATCGGTAATGTGCTGCATGCTTATTCCTCCGCGATAAAGGTGATTTGGATTTGATTGTCGATCACCCGGGTAGGGTAGGTTTGCAGATCACGGCCACCGGGTTCGCGCAGGCATTGGCCGCTACGCACATCGAACACCGCTTCGTGCAGTGGACACTCCACTTTTCCGTCATCGACAAACCCTTGGCTGAGCAAGGCATAGGCATGCGGGCAAACGTCTTCCAGCGCGTAATATTGACCGTCGATCAAATAGACGCCGACCTCTTTTCCCTCAATGTTGGCGGAGAAAGGAAAATCTTCTTTAACTTGAGACACTTCGCACACGTTCTTCCAGCTCATTGCTTCTGTCCTCTATCTGATTGTTTCATATATGAAACTCAGTTTCTTATTTAATACAGTCACTATAGGTATGGCGAATCTTTCGTCAAGCCAGCAAAGGGAAGAATGTTAATGATTGGTTATTTTAAAGTTACAACTGCGGAGTGGATCACGAAAAAATGCAGCGGGGGTGTAAACAAAGCAAAACGGCCCCAGTCATCAAGACTGAGGCCGTTTAATTAGCAGTGATTGGCAGAAAACGCCGACTTAGCGCCCTTTCTTTTTGCGACCCGGCTGAGCAAAACGCTTACGCGCCGGTGCGTGACTGCCCGCTTTATCCGCAGTTTTCTGCCCGCCGCTCACCGGTTTTTTTACCGCAGGCTTGGGCTTGGCCGCTTTCTTGGTCGGTTTGGCCTCTGAGGACGAGTCCTCGATCAACTTAAACAACTCAACTAGTTCGTCGTCCGTCAGATCGCGCCATTCCCCTAACGGCAGCCCAGACAGGCCCACGTTCATGATGCGGGTGCGCTCCAGCTTGGTCACCTCATATCCAAAATGTTCACACATGCGGCGGATCTGGCGGTTAAGCCCCTGCACCAGCACGATACGGAATACAAAGGGGGCTTCTTTCTTCACCTTGCATTTCTTGGTCACCGTGCCCAGCATCGGCACTCCGGCACCCAAACCACGGATAAAATCGTCGGTCACCGGTTTGTTAACCGTGACCAGATATTCCTTCTCGTGGTCGTTACCGGCACGCAGGATCTTGTTCACCAGATCGCCATGGTTGGTGAGGAAGATCAGTCCCTGTGAATCTTTATCCAAGCGTCCAATCGGGAAGACACGGGTGCTGTGGTTGACGAAATCGACAATATTGTCTTTCTCACCGTCTTCGGTGGTACTGACGATCCCCACCGGCTTGTTCAGCGCAATAAAAATCAGGTTGTCTTCGTTACGGGGTTCAATCAGCTGCCCGTTAACCTTGACCACGTCACCAGCGAATACCCGATCGCCGAGCGCCACGCGCTTACCGTTGATAAAAACATTGCCCTGTTCGATGTAACGATCGGCATCGCGACGCGAGCAGATACCGCTCTCGCTAATATATTTGTTGAGGCGTATAGATGGTTTAGTCAGCACGGTTCCTCCGTAAACGCGAAATACACTTTATCTTCACGGCAATATTTTCATGATGGGGTGCGGGAGATTCGGGGCGCAGCATACAGCGCCCCTCCCCATCCAGCAATCTGACTATGCCTGCTTTTTGGACGCTTGTAGATACAACATTTCCAGGCCCAGCGTTGCCGCTGCCAGTGCGGTGATCTCAGACTGGTCGTAAGCCGGAGCCACTTCTACCACATCCATGCCGACAATGTTCAGTGACTGCATGCCACGCACCAGTTTCAGGGCGCGATCGGAGGTCAGGCCGCCGATCACCGGGGTGCCGGTGCCAGGTGCGAAAGCCGGATCCAGGCAGTCGATATCGAAGGTCAGATAAACCGGCATATCGCCAACGATCTGTTTGATCTGCGCCAGCAGATCGTCCACGCCACGATCGTTAACCTGCGCAGCATCCAGTACCGTGAAGCCGTTGTCACGGTCGAACTCGGTACGGATACCGATTTGCACGGAATGGTTGGGATCGATCAGGCCTTCGTTCGGCGCATGGAAGAACATGGTGCCGTGGTCAAACTTGCTGCCGTTGGCATAGGTATCGGTATGGGCATCGAAATGCACCAACGCCATTTTGCCAAAATGCTTGGCATGCGCGCGCAGCAGCGGCAGCGTAACGAAGTGGTCACCGCCGAAAGAGAGCATGCGTTTGCCGGCTGCCAGCAGTTTTTCTGCGTGCGCCTGCAGTTTGTCGCTCATATCCTGGGCATCACCAAAGTTGAATACCACGTCACCACAATCGACCACGTTCAGACGATCGCGCAGATCAAAGTTCCACGGCCAGCGCGCCCCTTCCCATGCCAGATTGGTAGAAACCTGACGGATCGCCGCAGGGCCATGACGCCCACCGGCTCGGCCGGAGGTAGCCATATCAAAAGGAACACCGGTGATCACCCACTCTGCATCGCTATCGTAAGGCATAAAGTTCAGCGGAAAGCGCAGGAAACCAAAGGCGTTGGACACTAAGGAATTATCGGGCTGATGGCCTAAGGTACTCATATTTACCCTCATTTTTCAACGGTTCGCCCGTAGCCGGACGCTTGGGCGGTAGCAAAAAAAAATCCCTCCCGCGTCGTTAGCCCGACGAGAAAGGGATTTATTCGATGTCTGTTTCAATGGGTAGATTATCGCCGCAATTGGTTCACTCTTCAAGGTACTCGTCATTACCAAGTATAGAAGAGACAACCTGTCATCAGTTAACCAATAGCGGCTCTGTGCGATATTGCACCGGGAACAGCCGTTGTAACTGTTTTATCTTCGGTAAATCATTCACCACGATATAGGGCTGATCCGGGTTAAGGGTGAGATAGTTTTGGTGGTAAGCCTCGGCAGGGTAAAAATGACCATTGTCCTCAATGCGGGTCACCAGTGGTTTGGCAAAGCGCTTGCTGGCATCCAGCTGTGCAATATAAGCCTTGGCAACCTGCTGTTGTGACGCCGTCAGTGGGAAAACGGCTGAGCGATATTGCGTGCCACTGTCCGGCCCTTGGCGATCGAGCTCGGTTGGGTTATGTGCTACCGAAAAATAGATTTGCAGCAGTTGGCCATAGGTAATCTGCTGTGGATCAAAGGTGACCTGCACCGACTCTGCATGGCCGGTATCCCCTCCACTGACGGCCTCATAATTAGCCGTTTGTGCCGCACCTCCGGTATAACCGGATATGGCATTGGTCACGCCTTTAACATGTTGGAACACCCCTTGTACGCCCCAGAAACAACCACCGGCAAAGATCGCGGTTTCCGAGCGCGATGTCGTCGGCGCTTCGTCTATTACCGGCGCAGGGATCGCTACCGCCGCCTCGGCATCACCAAGTGGCCAAGCCACGCTCTGCAAACAGAATCCGGCGGCAACCACTATCGCGCCCCATATGCCGTATTTACCTAGCGATGGTAGCGTTTTGTCTACGTTTCTCATGTTATTCCTCACTATTCTGGTTAGGCAGAGCTTGGCGTGAACCGCATGGCGATGCCATTCATGCAGTAGCGCAAACCGGTGGGTTGCGGGCCATCATCAAATACGTGCCCCAAATGCCCACCACAGCGGCTGCAATGCACCTCTTCGCGGACCATGCCCAGCGTTCGATCCTTACGCGTCGCCACCGCCTGTTCGAGGGGTTGCCAGAAACTGGGCCAGCCGGTGTGGCTGTCAAACTTGGTGTGGGAAGAAAACAGCGCCTGCTGGCAACCCGCACAGGCAAACTGCCCCTCGCGATGCTCATCGTTAAGCGAGCTGCTGTAAGGGGGCTCTGTGCCTTCCTCGCGCAAAACCGCATATTGGCTGGCAGAGAGCCGTTGCCGCCATTGCTCTGCGGTATAGTTGACGGCAAACGTCTCCGCCATCGCCGAACGAGAAAAAAGGGCAGGCAGCACGCCCACGGCATAGGCCACAGAGAGTGCCCCGCCGCCCAGAATAAAATACCGTCTGTTGATCATCATCGTTACCTCTGGTGCTATTCACCGACAATGACAAACTACAGAGAAAGTCGTGACCAAATCCTCACGGAGAGTTCACAAATTTGTGATAACTGGGAACGCTGCATTAATACGTTGAAAGTTTAAATGGAATTTCTAATTTGGCGGGGTAAGGGCTAAGAGGGAAAAATGAAGGAGCGCAGCCTCTGCCGCGCCCCTGGATAGGAAGTATGTCAGCCTATCGGCATAACTTACTCATCTTCGAGATAAGTATAGCCATACAGACCAGCCTCGAACTCTTCGACAAATTGCGCCTGCAACTCCGCGTCAAGATCGGTTTCTTTCACCTGATCGCGGAATTTAGCCAGCAGCGCGATCGGATCGAGCTGCACGTATTCCAGCATGTCGGCTACGCTATCGCCTTCATCAGACAGCTCGGTTTCTACGCTGCCATCAGGGAACACAAACACATCCACCGACGCCGTATCGCCAAACAGGTTGTGCATATTGCCCAGGATTTCCTGATAGGCACCAACCATAAAGAACCCCAGCAAAGGCGGGTTTTCCGGATCGTACGGCGGCATCGGCATGGTAGTGGCTACGCCGTCACCATCAATATAGTGATCGATGGTGCCATCGGAGTCACAGGTGATATCCAGCAATACCGCACGGCCTTCCGGCGGCTTGTCCAAGCCTTCCAACGGCAAGACCGGGAACAGTTGGTCGATACCCCAGGCATCCGGCATCGACTGGAACAGTGAGAAGTTGACGTAGAACTTGTCCGCCATCCGCTCCTGCAATTCATCAATGATTGGCCGGTGCGCGCGATTGCTCGGATCGAGCTGCTGCTGGATCTTGTTACAGATATTCAGATACAGCTGCTCGGCATAGGCACGCTTGGTCAGATCCAACATACCATGGGCATACTGGGTATGCACATCGTGCAGATCCATCTGGCTATCGTGCAACCATTCACGCAGCGAACGACGGTTTTCCGGCTCGTTCATTTCCTGCCAGGTTTCCCACATGCTTTCCAGAGCGCGCGGCGCATCTTCGACCGGAGGAACCGGCTCACAGAATTCGTTGCGCTCAACGCCAATAACGTTGGAAACCAGTACCGTATGGTGGGCAGTTACGGCACGGCCAGACTCAGTGATCACCGTTGGATGCGGCAGGCCATGCTCATTACAGGCATCACCGATCCCCCAAATCACGTTGTTGGCATATTCATTCAGGCCATAGTTGACCGAACAGTCGGACTGCGAACGGGTGCCTTCATAATCCACACCCAGGCCGCCACCTACGTCGAAACATTGAATGTTTACGCCCAGCTTATGCAGCTCGACATAGAAACGCGCAGACTCACGTACGCCAGTGGCGATATCGCGAATATTGGCCAACTGAGAACCCAGGTGGAAATGCAGCAATTGCAGGCTATCCAGGCGGCCCGCTTCACGCAGGGTCTCCACCAGCTTCAATACCTGAATGGCGGCCAGACCGAACTTGGATTTCTCGCCACCGCTCGACTGCCATTTACCTGCCCCTTGTGAGGCCAGGCGGGCACGCACGCCCAGGCGTGGTACGACATTCAGGCGCTCAGCTTCTTCCAGCACCATCTGGATTTCCGACATCTTCTCGATCACCAGGTACACTTTGTGCCCCAGCTTTTCACCGATCAGCGCCAGACGAACATATTCACGGTCTTTGTAGCCATTACAGACGATCACCGAGCGGGTCATACCGGCGTGGGCCAGTACCGCCATCAGTTCCGCCTTGGAACCGGCTTCCAGCCCCAGTGGTTCACCGGAGTTGACCAGTGATTCAATCACGCGACGGTGCTGGTTAACCTTGATCGGGTAAACCAGGAAGTAGCCACCTTCATAGCCGAAGGATTCACGCGCACGTTTGAACGCGGCGTTAATGGAACGCAGGCGATGCTGCAAGATCTGCGGGAAGCAGAACAGGGCTGGCAGGCGCTGTCCATCTTTTTGGCGCTCTTTCACCAACTCGGCGAGATCGACGCGCGCATGCGGGACGTCTGGGTCCGGGCACACGCTGATGTGGCCCAGCTCATTGACGTCAAAGTAATTGTTGCCCCAGTAGGCGACGTTATAAGTGCGCAGCATCTTGCTGGCATTACGATCATTCATGGCAACCTCCTGCATGGAGCGTAAAGATAAATTATCACCCGCTACTGACGGGCGTTGGATCGGCATATCTTCAGACATTACTCGCCTCACCTTGCATACTGACGATATAGTCAGCCACTATCGCAGCTACAACCCGCGAGAACAACCCGGAAACACCCCATTTTAGCAGTGAATTCACCTGCCGTTCGTGGTCAGCGATCGGTTTATACCCAATAGATTTATTGTAAGACACCCTGTTCAAACCTCGTGAATCGGGTAAAGAATCATCCCACAGTTGGCTGCAGGCTACCCTTGTTCAGTGCTTCAGACAGCCGTTAACCGGCCCGAGAATCCTGAGTGGCGCCCAGATGTGTGTAACATCGGGTAGATGGCGTAGAGACAAGACGGGAAATAGCACAAGAATGCGCGCCAGAACGGCACTGCTGTTGAGAACCAACAACCAGTAGACAACGGATCATTAATCCAACCACCTCCACGCATGCCGCTCGCTATGAACGACAAAGCCTCTATATAGTATAAGAACGTGAACGTTCAATGAAGCGGCGGCCCCATCATTGGGTACCTACGGTAGATCATGGCGCGGCGTTGCCGGGTTTACAGAAAGTTTCAATTTTCTGCAACACGCTGTGCACCAAATGAACCGCGCGCGCAGTTTATACCGGACCCCCGGGCAAAATGCAAAATGAAAATTCGCCAGAAACTGTTTCAAGCGATGAAAATGGCGGCAAGCGGTTTGCCCAAAAGAGCGTTAGAGCAAAAAATTGCTGGCAATCCGGCTAAAGGCTGACCTAAAATAGACGTCCAGATGTTAATCCATCTATACTGATTAACCGATAAACTGCTTAACGGCTTTGCCTGAGGGGCGTTGCAGGATGCATCTCGCCATCAGCGGAAGACCCTTCGCTTTGATGCCCGGATCTCCAGCGCTGTGCAGTAATTTCCAACCCGTCTTTTGCAAGGTAAAGAACACCATGGCTAAACACCTCTTCACGTCCGAATCTGTTTCCGAAGGACATCCGGATAAAATTGCCGATCAAATCTCGGATGCCGTTCTTGATGCCATCCTGGAACAGGATCCAAAAGCCCGCGTAGCCTGCGAAACCTACGTGAAAACCGGCATGGTGCTGGTTGGCGGTGAAATCACCACCAGCGCCTGGGTCGATATCGAAGAGATCACCCGTAAAACCGTGCGTGAAATTGGCTATGTCCATTCCGATATGGGCTTTGATGCCAACTCCTGTGCCGTATTGAGCGCCATCGGTAAACAGTCACCGGATATCAACCAAGGTGTTGACCGTAGCGATCCGCTGGAGCAAGGGGCTGGCGATCAGGGCCTGATGTTCGGTTATGCCTCCAATGAAACCGACGTGTTGATGCCTGCGCCAATCACTTATGCCCACCGTCTGGTTCAACGCCAGGCCGAAGTGCGTAAAAATGGCACCCTGCCTTGGCTGCGCCCAGACGCCAAAAGCCAGGTCACGTTCCAGTATGACGATGGCAAAATCGTCGGCATCGATGCCGTGGTGCTGTCCACCCAGCATTCCGATGATATCGCGCTGAAAGATCTGCAAGAAGCGGTGATGGAAGAGATCATCAAGCCGGTACTGCCAGCCGAGTGGCTGACCGCAGGTACCAAATACCACATCAACCCAACCGGCCGTTTTGTTATCGGTGGCCCAATGGGTGACTGTGGTCTGACCGGTCGTAAAATCATCGTTGATACCTACGGTGGCATGGCCCGTCACGGTGGCGGCGCATTCTCCGGCAAGGATCCTTCCAAGGTTGACCGTTCTGCGGCCTATGCTGCACGCTACGTGGCAAAAAACATCGTGGCCGCGGGTCTGGCAGATCGCTGTGAGATCCAGGTGTCCTACGCTATCGGCGTGGCAGAACCAACCTCCATCATGGTGGAAACCTTCGGCACCGAGAAGATCTCGACCGAGCAACTGACCCTGCTGGTGCGTGAGTTCTTCGATCTGCGCCCATACGGCCTGATCCAAATGATGGACCTGCTGCAACCGATCTACCGTGAAACCGCAGCTTACGGCCACTTTGGCCGCGAACACTTCCCATGGGAAGCGACCGACAAGGCTGCCCAACTGCGTGAAGCGGCTGGTTTGAAGTAAGCCTGAGCGTTAGACGTAACAACGGCGAGCCTGAGGCTCGCCGTTTTCGTTTGTAGATGGGTGCTCGTAGATCTGCACGCTTACAACCAACGGGCGGGAGCTAGCCCCCGCCGTTGGGTTGCCTTACCGTTCGGATCCGTAGGCCAAAATGGCCGCAACCTCCGTGTTGCCCGATCGAATGCGCAGCTCACAAAGCTTGCTGCGCGTTATCCATACCAACAAGATTACGGTGGTACAGATAACGACCAGTTTTACGATATCTCCTCTGTTTGGCATCATGCCTCCTTATCCTTGCCTCGCGGCGAGTAAGAAGCTAACCTAACGTTGTCGAGCGTTAGAGTTGGCCTCGGGTTGATATTATCGACCTGGGGCTTTTCTCTTTGTACCTTTCGCTCAGGCTCCAGATACAAAGATCCAGAGCACCCACCCGCAGTATATTCATCTCACCAGCCCGACTGGCGGCCGTTTACCCCTAACTTTCAACTTTGCGCAGTGCCACGCAATGCATTGTAACGGCCTGAAAAAACCAAGGGCCCAGCAATGCTGAGCCCTTGGTGGCAAAGGTGGTAACCGAGATAATCTACGAAGTTTGCTTACGCAGCAGATAGACAAAGTACGGCGCGCCAATAAAGGTCGCCAGCAGCCCTGCGGGGATTTGGTAAGGGAACATCACCATCCGGCCACACCAGTCCGCAAACACCATCAGCAGGCCGCCTAGCAGCGCAGCAATCACCATCTGCGGCAGCGCCCGGCGGAATCCCAACATGCGGGCCATATGCGGTGCCATCAGGCCAATAAAACTCAGCGGCCCGACGGTAAGCGTCGCCATCGCCGTCAGCGTTGCCGCCAGCAGCAAAATGCTCAGCCTGGTCGGCGTCAGGGCAATCCCTACGGAACGTGCTGTAGCGCCGCCCAACGGCAGAATTGTCAGCCAACGTCTGCACAGTGGGGCCAACACTATCAACACGCCAGCAATCGCTGCCGTACGTATTGCCTGCGGGGCATCTACCGAGTAGGTAGAGCCGGAGAGCCACACCAACAGCCCCCCCATACGGGGATCACCACTGGCCAACAGCAGGAAAATGGTCGTGCTAAAGGCGGTGCTGAGGGCGATCCCCGCCAACAGCATGCGTTCGGTAGAGAATCCGCCGCGCCCAGCCGCAATCATGATGATCAACAGCGTAGCCGCCGCCCCCAGACTCCCGGCGGGTAACAGCCACATAAAAGCATCACCAGGGACGATAAACAGCATCATCACCACGCCGAAAGCCGCGCCGGAACTGATCCCCAGCACTTCCGGGCTGGACATCGGGTTACCGGTCAGTTTCTGGATCAGCGTTCCGGCTACCGCCAGCATCATCCCGGCCGCCAGGGCAGAAACCACTCGTGGCCAGCGCCAAGGCATCAGCGCCTGTAATTCACCGCCTACGCTCCAGTGCCAGCCGTGGGGGTTTTGCCCAAACATCAGCGCCACCGCAATCCCGGCCAATAGTAAAACGCTCCCCAGCAGGATCCATATCGGCAAGTTGCCACGTTCGACAGGCACTTTGTCGCCTAAGTCCATCGGCGGAGGGGTTGCGCTGCTGCGTAAGCGTGGTAACAACCAAAGCAGCAACGGCGCACCAATCAGTGCCGTCGCCGCACCGGTCGGGATTTCACGCCATACCAACGTCAGCCAGATCATCACCTGATCGGTCAACCACAGCAGCAATGCCCCCAATAGTGGAGCCAACATCATGCGGTGGACCAAACGGCGAGCTCCCAGCATCTTGGCCATCAACGGGGCAAATAGGCCGATAAAACCGATCACGCCGACCGCATTGACCAACATGGCGCTGAACACAATCGCCACCGCCAACGCGGCAAAGCGCGACATTGCCAGGCCCAGGCCCAGATTACGTGCCACACCGTCGTCCAGCCCTAACAGCGTTAATGGGCGGATCAATAACGCGGCCAGTACGGCAACCAGCAGCAAGCGCGGCAGGATAAACTGCACCGTCCCCCAATCCTGCTGATTTAGCGCTCCGGTGCTCCACAGGAACAGGCCTTGCAACCGATCGTAATTGAACAACGCCAGCAGGCTATTGACCGCCCCGCAGTACAGGCCAAGTACCAGACCGGCCAGAATCAACGTCACGGGCGACATCCGTTTGCCCCAGGCAACGCCGAACACCAGCCCGCCGACCGCAATGGCTCCGACCATCGCCGCCAACTGTTGGGTCAATTCGCCCCCAGGCAGCATCCACAGCGTGGCAATCGTCAAGCCTAGCTGAGCCCCGGCAGCCACGCCGAGCGTGGCGGGTTCCGCCAAAGGATTGCGTAATACCTGCTGGAACAGTACGCCGACCAATCCCAGTCCGGCCCCCACCAGCAACGACACTGACAGGCGTGGCAATAGGCTGTAGTGGAACAACATCTGGTCGACATTGTCGATATCTGGCTGTACCAACGCCTGCGACCACTGGCTCCACGGCAGTTGATGCAACAGGTTGAAGAGCGTCAGGCCACCCGTCGCTGCCAGCAATAACAGGATCAGCGCTATCGGCAAGATACGCAGGCGTGTACTCATGAGCGAGTCTCCTGCGCCTGCTCCAGCAAGCGGCAAAAACGCATGGCCGACAGCGTGGCGCCGTAGAACCACACCGCTGGCACCTGCCGCAGTTGGCCCTGGCGGATAAACGGTAAGGCCTGCCACAACGGCGTCTTGCTGACCTTATCCATCATGGCTTGATTACCGTGATCGAGATAAATCGCTCGCGCATTTTTTATTGCCGCCAGACGTTCGATCCCCACCACCGAGGTCCCCCAGAAGTTGGTTTCCCCCTGCCAGGCATTCTCGATGCCTAGCTGATCCATCACTTCCTGAAACAGGCTCTTCTGGCCGATCACCAACACGTGCCGAGGATCGAGCAAAGCAAACAGCAGCAGCGGCTGTTGCCGATACCCCGCCAGGCGGTTACGCGCCTCTCGCATAAACGCATCAAACTGTTGCAGATGCTGGGTAGCCCGCGCTTCCAGACCTATCCGCTGTGCCAATTGCAGCAACGAGTTTTTGCCCACGGTGAGCGGTCTACCGCTGCCGTCGTTAAAGCCAAACTCCATCGTCGGGCCGATAGGCTGCAGTTTTTGTGGCGTAGGGCCATAGCCTTTGGAAAGCAGGATCAGAGAAGGTTTGAGCTGCTGCAACAGCTCCAGATTAGGTTCGGTACGTTGACCGACGTCGATCACCGAGTCCGGCAACCGAGGATCTTGTACCCACAGGTTGTAGTTGTGGATATCGGCAACCGCCTGCGGCATCACGCCCAGTGCGATCAGTAGCTCGACCGGTAGCCACTCCAATGCCGCGATACGGGTGATATCGGGTAAACCTGTCGCACGCGACGGTAAAGAAAACAACAGAGGCGATAACGCCATCGCCGTTAATAAACGCCGGCGCAGCGGGTCATGATGAAAATCGGCAGAGATAGGCATTAATAAACGAAGCTCACTGGTGCACCGCCACTTGGATGCGGCAATATGCCCATCGGGATGCCGTAGATCTGTTCCAGCACCGGCCCTTGCATCAGTTCGAGCGATGACCCTTGGGCAATCATTTCGCCGCCGCGTAGCGCCACCAGATGGTCGCAATATCGAGCCGCCATGTTGATGTCATGCAGCACTGCAATCACCGTCAAGCCGCGCTCGTGGCTCAGGCGTTGGATCAACGCCAGCACTTCAACCTGATGGGCAATATCCAACGCCGAGGTCGGTTCATCCAGCAATAGACAACGGCTATCCTGCGCGACCATCATCGCCAGCCAGGCCCGTTGACGTTCACCGCCGGAGAGGCTGTCTACCAGGCGGTTGGCAAAGGATTTGAGCCCCACCAGCCCGATAGCCTCTTCTACCAGCTCGCGATCGCCGACCTTGAAACGGCCTAACGCGCCGTGCCACGGGTAGCGCCCGATGGCGACCAGTTCGCGCACCGTCATCCCTTCCGCTGCTGGCAATTGCTGCGGCAGGTAGGCCACTTGACGAGCAAAAGCTTTGCTGTCCCATTGGCCCAGCGGTTGCCCGTTAAGCAGCGCCTGGCCGGAGGTAGGATTTTGGTGACGACCGAGGATTTTCAGCAACGTGGATTTGCCGGAGCCATTATGCCCAATCAATCCACACACTTTGCCTTGAGGAAAGGCCAATGATAGCGGCTGTAACAACACCCGCCCTGGCACGGCAAAGCTAACACGGTCGAGCTGGAACGTAGCATCGCGATTAAGGTGTTTATCCTGCATAGGCCCTGCTTGGCAGGGAGCGACCAAAGGCCGCTCCCGTTAGCCGATTAGAAACTGAAGGTTGCCGTGGCGACCACTTGACGTTCTGCCCCCCAGAAACAGCCATAGGTGGCGAAACAGCTAGAGACATACTCTTTATCAAACAGGTTGTTAACGTTAAGCGCAACGGAAGAACCAGGCAGGTTGAAGCGCGCCAAATCATATTTGATCACGGTATTCCACACGGTGTAGTCCGGCACTTTGAAGGTGTTGGCTTCGTCACCATAGGTTGAGCCCGTATAACGCACACCCGCGCCCAGCGTCAGGCCACTCAATGCGGTTTCGTGGAAGGTGTAATCCCCCCACAGCGAGGCCATATGCTTAGGAATGATCGCTGGCGTATTGCCCTGGTTGGTGGTGTCTTCGGTGTATTCAGCATCAGTATAGGTATAGGACGCCAGCAGGTTGACGTTCGCCGTCAACGCCGCTTTACCTTCCAACTCTACACCGCGAGAGCGGATCTCCCCGGTTTGCTGTTGGAACCAACCTTTATCGGCATGCTCAACATCCGTGACCAGGTTATTTGACTTGGTCAATTGGTAGATGGCAACGGTGGCAGAGACGGGGCGATCTTTTGGCATGTACTTCACGCCGGCTTCATACTGTTCGCCTTTGGAAGGCACGAAGGCTTTGCCGTCATAACCTGCGCCCACGTTCGGCTCGAAGGATTGTGCGTAGCTGACATACGGCGAGATGCCGTTGTCGAACAGATAGTTCAGGCCAATACGATTGGTTGACTGGTGGTCTTTCTGCTCGCTATAAGGAACCGTTGCCGTTTCGGTGCGATCTTCGACGGTGCTCTTAGCCCAGTCGTAACGCGTACCGGCCGTCAGGATCCATTGGTTCCACTCGGCCTGTTCCTGCAGGTAAATACCCGTCTGCCGTTGGCCATTGACCTTACTGGTTGGATTTAACGCACCCTTGGTATAATTCCCAAACTGCGGGTTGGCTAGATCCAGTGGACTGGCCACTCCCCAACCGCCCTGAATATCATTGCTCATGCGCATAAAGTCTACGCCAGCCAGCAGCGTATGATCCACGCGGCCAGTGGCAAACTTGGCCTGGCCCTGAGTATCGACGCTGAAGTTATTCAGGCGCTCATCCGAAGCGATATAGTTACGGTTCAGAGTGGTATTGTCGGCGTTTACGCCGGTGCCATAGATGTTGTTCTGGTTGGTGTGCAGCTGCATATAGCGCAGGTTCTGGCGTACGGTCCAGGTATCATCGAAATCATGAGAGAAACTGTAACCAAACATCCGCGTCTGGCGCGAATAGAAGTTACTCTTTTCACCTTCGTTGAAGCTGGTTGGCAGTTTGCCATAAGGCGCGTTGACCACCGTTCCCTGCATCGGCAACCAGCCGTAGTAGCCAAGGTTAGGATCGTTTTGCAGGTAAGAATACAGCGTCAGGTTGGTATGCTCATCAGGCTGCCAACTGAATGAAGGCGCAATGGTATAGCGTTTTTCCTTGGCCATCTCCTGCTGAGCGTCTGCGTCTTTGGCCAACCCGGTCAGGCGGAAGGAATACTTGCCGTCATCATCCAACGCATTGCTGAAATCAAAGCCAGTCTGGAACAGGTTATCTGTCCCCATTTTAAATTGGATTTCTTTCAGCGGTTCCGTGGTTGGGCGCTTGCTGATCAGCGAAATAATCCCACCAGGGCTGCTTTTACCGTAAAGCACGGAAGAAGGCCCGCGCAGCACTTCGGCCCGCTCCAGGAAATAAGGATCGATTACCGCTTCGTTAAAATAGTCGCCTTGCAGCTTCAAACCGTCCAGATAGATATTCTGGTTGACCGAGCCAAAACCACGAATATAAACCGCATCATAGACGTTCGAACTACCACGGCTGCCCACCATTACACCAGGGGTGAAGCCTAACGCTTCTTTCACCGAGGAAGGCTGCATAACGTCCATTTGTTCACGCGTGACCACAGACACCGATTGAGGGGTCTTCACCAGCGGCGTATCCGTTTTGGTGCCGGTCGCGCTGCGTTTCGCCACGATGGTGCCAACTGGGCCCCAAGCGCTTTCCTGTGAAGCACCACCGCTGCCGCCCCCTACCACCGTAATAGTATCCGCATCCGCGGCAGCCGTCGTCTGAGCTGCAACCGCAGGCAAGGTTAGCGAAGCCGCGATTGTGGCAGCCAAAACGCTTACGGGGAACAAGCCTGATTTGGCCGGTGATGAGGAATGACGCTTGGTCGGCATGTCTGGTTTCTCTGATGTGGTTTGATAACGAATGTGAACGATAATAATTATTATAAGCGCGGCATTTTATGCAGAAGGCTAATGGAACTGCAAGCGTATTTCGGCCGTAAAAAGGCTATGGGATTGGTGCGGTAACTGCATTAACCGAGTGGAAATAAAATCAACGCCAAACAGAAGAAAGCCCGTAACAGAACGCTACGGGCTTGATAACACGGTAAAATCAAATAATAAATATGCTTAACATAACGGCTGGGGTTTATTTGCCAAACATATCTTTTATCCAGCCAGCAACGCCGTCGGCATCTTTCTGTTCGCCGGCTTGCTGCTGTTGAGTTTGTTGCTGCTCGGCCTGGCTTGCCTGACATAGCCCCTGTGGGTTTTCAGTCCAAACCGGGATGGTGCGCCAACTGCCGCCACCACAGATAAAGTTACCGGCAGAATCAATACCCATCTGGCTAATGCCTTCCGGTTGTTGCAGCTTCAGCACCAGCGGCGTCTGGTTTTCCAGATAGCGGCGATACAGCGTCAAAGCACCATTTGCACCCGTCAGTTTGGCCGGGCCGTTATTGTCACGCCCTACCCAGGCAATCGCCACTTCCTTGCCGTCGATACCGGCAAACCAGCTATCACGGAGATCGTTGGTGGTACCGGTTTTAGCCGCCAAGTTGTAATTGGGGAACTTGACCGACAGCGAACGGGAAGTCCCGCGCGCCACACCCTGCTGCATCGCATACAGAGTCAGGTATGCCGCCTGTGCTGGCACCATACGTTCCGCCTGCGGGAAGCTCTGATACAACACTGTGCCGTCTTCCGCAATCACCGAACGCACGGCAGACAGCGGCGCACGATTACCTCCGCTGGCGATGGTCTGGTATTCCTGTGCCACTTCCATCGGCGTCAGGCCGATGGCCCCCAGCAACATGGAAGGCACCGGAGTGATCGCCGATTTAGGAATACCCAACTTTTGCAGGGTCGCGCTAATCTGATCCAGCCCCACCGACATGCCCAGATTGACCGTTGGCACGTTGAGCGAGTTGGCCAACGCATCCACCAGCATCACCCGACCACGGAACTGACGATCGTAGTTATTCGGCTGCCACGAGCTGCCGTTCGGCAGTTTGATCGACAACGGCTGATCCGCCAGCCAGGTATTGAGCCGATACTTATCCGGTTCCGACAGCGCGGTCAGATAGGTTGGCGGCTTGGCCAGTGACCCTACCAGACGGCGCGCCTGCAGCGCACGGTTGAAGCCGGCAAACTGAGGATCGGCACCGCCCACCATGGCACGAACCTCTCCGGTAAAGCGATCGACAATCACCATCGCCGCTTCCAGATCGTTCAGATGACGCGCCGCACGCAGCGCCGGAATACCGTCTTCCACCGCCTTCTCGGCCGCATCCTGTGAAACCGGATCCAGCGTAGTGAAGATCTTCACGCCGGAAAGATCGTTAACCTTGTCACCCAGCTTGGCCTGCAACTCCTGGCGCACCAGCTGCATAAACGCAGGCTGCGGTGAGATCACCCCACCTTTCGGCTGTACGCCCAGCGGACGAGCGCTGAGCATGTTATACAGCTCAGCGTCGATCACGCCCTGGTTCTGTAACAGCTTGAGCACCAGGTTACGGCGCTCCAGCGCCAACTTTGGGTTACGCCAAGGGTTATACAGCGAGGCCCCTTTCACCATGCCCACCAGCAGCGCCTGTTGATCCAGACTCAGTTCATCGACCGGGCGACCAAAGTAGTACAGGCTGGCCAACGGGAAGCCACGGATCTGATCGCTGCCGCTCTGGCCGAGATACACCTCGTTCAGATACAGCTCCAGAATACGGTCTTTGCTATAACGGTAATCCACCAGCAAGGCCATGTAGGCTTCGTTAAGCTTACGCCACAACGAACGCTCGTTGGTCAGGAACAGGTTTTTTACCAGTTGCTGAGTCAAGGTACTGCCGCCCTGCACCGCACGCCCGGCGGTCAGGTTGGCCACCACGGCACGGCCAATGGAGTAGAAGCTGATACCATCATGCTCGTAAAAATGACGATCTTCGGTAGCGATTAGCGTGTCGACCAGCAGATCTGGGAAACCAGAGCGCGGCACAAACAGGCGTTGCTCGCCATTCGGCGATTGCAGCATGGTGATCAGGCGCGGATCGAGGCGGAAGAAGCCAAAGTTACGCTGATTTTCCATGTTGACGATTTTCGCCAGACTATTGTTTTGGAAATCGAGGCGGGCGTGGATCTGGCCTTCTTTGCCATCCGGGAAATCAAACGGGCGGCGCAGCATCTCGATGCTGTTGGCCTGCACGGTAAACTCCCCTGGCCGGGTCATACGGCTGACCTGGCGATATTGCATCCCCTCCAGCAGGGCGACCATTTCCTTTTTGCTATACGGCATGCCCGGCTCAAGGTTAACCATGCGGCCATACACCGCCGCCGGTAACTGCCAGACTTTGCCATCGATGCGGCTACGGATCTGGGAATCCAGATAAACCCCGTAGATCGCCAGCAGCACCGCAATCACCAGGAACAGTTTTATCAGCAAGCCGAGCCAACGGCGCTTTTTACGCGGCGACTTCGCTTTTACCTTGGGCGGCATGCGTTGTTCCTCTTCGTCGTCATCGTACTCATCATCGTCATACTCATCCTGATACTCGTCTTCTTCATAATCGTCGTCACGGTGACGACGCGCCGCTTTACGCGGCTGATTACGTTTTGGTTGTTTGCCTTTGCGCCCGATGGGCTCGCGGTCATCACCAGCCATTGCGGTTCTTCTCCACGCTTGCTGCAATTTATACCCTATGGATTTCAAGCTGCGGCTAGGCGACAAACTATCTCATCCCCAGGAGCTTACTTTTGGGTAAGTGACTGGGGTGAGATAGTGCAGGTAACAACGCTGCAGCTTGAAAGACGACGGGTCCGTTATTTTGTCGCTTAATCTGTGCCTATGCTGTCGGGCTGAACAGAAGAAACATCTGAATTCGTTACTGGTATTTCTTGGTGCGCCTGGTGGGGGCGGTATTGGCCGGATCGTCTGGCCATACGTGCTTGGGATAGCGCCCCTTCATCTCCTTTTGCACCTCGCGGTACGCCCCTTGCCAGAAAGCGGCCAGATCGCCGGTGATCTGCAATGGCCGGTGCGCCGGAGAGAGTAACTCAAGCACCACCGGGATGCGACCCTCAGCCAACGTTGGGCTACGCTGTTCACCAAACATCTCCTGTAAACGCACTGCCAATACCGGCGGTTTATCGGCATCGTAGCGGATCGGCAAGCGGCTACCGGTCGGCACAGCATAATGAGTTGGCAGGGCATTATCCAGCCGTTGCTTTTGCTGCCAGTTTAACCGGCGGGCCAAGGCCTCAGCGATATTGACCTGCTTTAATCCACGCAGATCGCGTACGCCGCTCAATGACGGTAGCAACCAGCTGTCCAGGGTGTCGAGCAACGTATCGTCATCAACTGGCGGCCAGTCGGCCTCTGGCAACCAACGTTGGGCACAGTGTAAACGCAGGCGCAATTGTTCGGCAGCGGTGTCCCAATTAAGTACCGCCAATCCCTGGGCGCGGACCCAATTTATCAGTGCCTGTTGCAGTTCCTCTTCCGCCGGTTTGGCCAGCGGCTGAGCCCGCAGCGTTAAGCGGCCAATCTGTTGGCGCTTCCAGGCCCGCAGGGTGCCCTTTTCTTCATCCCACTCGACGGCGGTCTGGCTGCTGACAATCTCGGGCAACCGAGCGACCAACGCATCAATTTCAATCGGTAACGCCAGCAGGATACGGGCATCCGGGCTGTTATGGCCTTGCAACAGGCTGGGAATAATCAACCAGGGAGCCCTGGAGAGCGCTTCATCCTGAGCCATCGCTGCGCCCAAACCATTGGCCAACAGATAGCGTCCATCCTGCCCACGCCGTTGGGCGATACGATCGGCAAAAGCCTGCGCTAACAGAGGAGCGGCCAGATCGGCATCAATCTGCCCACTTTTCTGCGGTAAGCGCTTACTCAGTTGCGCCGCCCGGCGTTGCCAATGCGGCTGTGGACGGCTTAGCCAATAACCGATATCCATCTGCCCGCTGCGTGGCGGTTCCTCCAGCAAAGCGGCCAACATCGCCGCCGTGGCTAATCCATCGGCTCCCATATTGGCACCAGCACACAGCATAGCCGCCAGTCTGGGTTCACACCCCAACCCGGCCATTTGGCGACCAATGGTTGTGAGCTTCTCGCCGTCATCGATAGCTGCCAGGGTATGCAATAAACGGCGAGCGGCGGCTAATGCGGCCAACGGTGGCCGATCGAGCCAGGTAAGTTGATCCACATCCACACAGCCCCATTGCAACAGCTCCAGCCAGAAGCTGGCCAGATCGCTTTGCAGGATCTCCGGTTCAGCATGTTCTGCAGCGCGCTCCGCCTGCTCTTTTGCAAACAGATGCCAGCAAATTCCAGGTTCCAAACGCCCAGCACGCCCGGCGCGTTGGATCATCGAAGCCTGGCTGATGCGCTGGGTAACCAATCGCGTCAGGCCATTACGGACGTCATAACGCGCTACGCGCTCCAGCCCGCTGTCGACGACCAGGCGGATGCCTTCAATGGTCAAGCTGGTTTCCGCAATATTAGTCGCCAACACCACTTTGCGCCGCCCGTGCTGCGCCGGTTGGATCGCCTTTTGCTGCTGTGCCAACGGCAATGCGCCATACAGCGGGCAGAGATCGGTATCCGCTGGCACTTCGCCAATGAGCCGTTCCTGCACGCGGTTAATCTCCGCCACGCCGGGCAAGAATAACAACAGCGAACCTGATTGCTCAGCCAACAGGCGCTTCACCGCCGAGGCAACGCCATCCTCCAGCCGTTGGTGACTAGGTAATGGCTGGTACTGCCGTTCAACCGGGTAGCTGCGCCCTTCCGACACCACCACCGGCGCTTGCGGCAGCAGTTGCGACAGCCGCGCATTATCCAGCGTCGCCGACATGATCAGCAGTTTCAGATCGTCACGCAGGCCCTGTTGCACATCCAGCAGCAGGGCCAAGGCCAGATCGGCCTGTAAACTACGCTCGTGGAATTCATCAAGAATAATCAGCGAGACGCCCTGCAGTTCGGCGTCCTGCTGCAACATGCGGGTGAGAATGCCCTCGGTCACCACCTCCAGCCGCGTCTGTGGCCCGCTTTTGCTCTCGGCTCGCATGCGATAGCCCACGGTCTGGCCTGGTTCTTCACCCAACTGTTGCGCCAAGCGATACGCGACGTTTTTTGCCGCCAGCCGCCGTGGCTCCAGCATGATGATACGCCCCGGCAGCCCGGCGTTTGCCAGGATCTGCAACGGCAGCCAGGTGGATTTCCCGGCACCAGTGGGGGCATGCAACAACACCTGCGGGGCAGATTGCAGTGCGGCAAGCAGCTCATCAAGAACCGCGCTGACGGGCAGTGAGGACACAAAACTCTCCATGGGGTAGTTAATGGACGGCGCACATTGTAGCATTACGCCCCGTGTTTCATTCATTTACCGGGGTACTATGTCCAGTTCGCGCCGCCTGTTCTTTGCGTTGTCGCTACCCGATACCTTGCAGCAGCAGGTGATCCGCTGGCGGGCCGAGGCATTCAAACCCGAAGATGGCCGCCCGGTGGCCGCCGCCAATCTGCATCTGACGCTGGCCTTTCTCGGCGAAGTTAGCGCACAGAAAGAACAGGCACTAAAAACGCAGGCCGGGCGTATCACACAGGCGGGTTTTAGCCTCAATCTGGACGATCTTGGCCACTGGCCGCGCCCCGGAGTGGTATGGTTGGGCAGCAAACGCCCCCCACGCGCGCTGTTACAGTTGGCGGAATTGCTGCGTTCGCAAGCGGCTCGCAGCGGCTGTTATCAAAGCCCGATGCCGTTTCATCCCCATATCACGTTATTACGCGCCGCGACCCAGCCGGTCGCTATTCCTCCTGGCACGCCGGGTTGGCTGTTCAACGCCAGCCATTTCTCACTCTACCAATCGTCGTTTGAACAAGGCCGCACCCGCTATCACGAATTAGCGCAGTGGCCACTCGGCCCACAGGATAAATCATGATCTTTGACCCACCGCTAAAACCGGCCACGCTCATCAAGCGCTACAAACGTTTTCTGGCCGATGTGATCACCCCCGAAGGTGAAACCTTTACCCTGCACTGTGCCAACACCGGCGCCATGACCGGTTGTGCTACGCCAGGAGACACCGTTTGGTACTCCACTTCGGACAATGCCAAACGCAAATATGCCCACAGTTGGGAGCTGACGCATACCCAGGCTGGCGACTGGATCTGCGTCAACACCCTGCGGGCCAACACTCTGGTTCGTGAAGCCATTGAACAGAATATAATCAGTGAATTATCCGGTTACAGTAAAATCACCGGCGAAGTGAAATATGGCGGCGAAAACAGCCGTATCGATTTGTTATTACAGGCAGAAAATCGAGTTGACTGCTATATTGAAGTGAAGTCAGTCACACTATTGCAACATCAACAGGGCTACTTCCCCGATGCCGTAACGCTGAGAGGGCAGAAGCATCTGCGTGAGTTGCAAAACGTGGTTGAACAAGGGCAGCGGGCGGTGCTGTTCTTTGCCGTGTTACACAGCGGCATCGATCGGGTCACCCCAGCAAATCATATAGATGAGCATTATGCGGTGCTACTAGCGCAGGTTCAGCAGTTGGGAGTGGAAGTTGTTTGTTACGGGGCAAAATTATCACCTGACGGTATCTCGCTAAGCGCTAAGTTACCGTTTTTTATTGGCTAGCGGTGCCGGGCACAAATAAATCGACAACCGGATATTGCTTCGCCAAATACGCCTTCCTTCACACCATTGTCAAGCAGGCGACAGGAATAATTGCCATCCCTCTTCCCTTCTGTTATTTATAGCGGCCTGTTTTTCCCCCGTATTGGGGATTCGACATACCCTACTAGCATTAAAGGGTATAGTGCGTGTGTATGTAGGAGAAGCAATATGCAAGAAGGGCAAACCCGTAAAACCTCGTCCTTGAGCATTCTCGCCATCGCTGGGGTGGAGCCGTATCAAGAGAAACCGGGCGAAGAGTACATGAACGACGCCCAGTTGACGCATTTCAGGCGCATCCTTGAAGCATGGCGCAACCAACTCAGGGACGAAGTCGACCGTACCGTGTCGCATATGCAAGAAGAGGCAGCCAACTTCCCCGATCCGGCAGACCGTGCCACTCAGGAAGAAGAGTTCAGCCTTGAACTGCGTAACCGTGACCGCGAGCGCAAACTGATCAAAAAGATCGAGAAAACGCTGAAGAAAGTAGAAGACGATGATTTCGGCTTCTGCGAGTCTTGCGGCGTGGAGATTGGCATTCGTCGCCTTGAAGCGCGTCCGACTGCCGATTTGTGCATCGACTGCAAGACGTTGGCCGAAATCCGCGAAAAGCAGATGGCCGGCTAAGCAGTTGTTACCTCCTGCGGCGCGTGCCAATAGCGCGCGCCGCACAGAGTTAAGGGAAGCAATCCCTTCAGATATGCTAGCAAGTCACTATGTGGGGCGCTTTGCCCCATCGCCTTCCGGGGATCTGCATTTCGGTTCGCTGATTGCCGCTCTGGGAAGCTACCTCCAGGCTCGTGCTCAACGCGGGCAATGGCTGGTACGTATTGAAGATATCGACCCTCCGCGCGAAGTCGCCGGAGCTGCCGGGCGTATCTTATCCGCACTTGAACACTATGGTCTCCACTGGGACGGCCAGGTCATCTATCAATCCCAACGCTCTGAAGCTTACCGCGCAACTCTTGATTGGCTGCAACGCCAGGATCTCAGCTATTACTGCACCTGTACCCGCAGCCGCATCCAGCAGATTGGCGGTTTGTACGATGGCCATTGCCGCCAGTTACGGCTTGGCCCGCAGGGTGCCGCAATCCGCTTACGTCAATCAAACCCGGTATATGCCTTCCACGATCGGTTGCAGGGCGAGCTACGGGCCGATCCGGCGCTGGCACAGGAAGATTTCATCATCCGCCGCCGCGATGGCCTGTTTGCCTACAATCTGGCGGTGGTGATCGACGATCATTTTCAAGGCGTGACCGAAATCGTCCGCGGTGCCGATCTGATCGAACCCACGGTGCGCCAGATTGCGCTGTATCAGCAATTACAGGCACCGGTTCCCGCCTATGTACATTTGCCGCTGGCACTGGGGAACAACGGCATTAAACTGTCGAAGCAAAATCATGCCCCCGCCCTGCCCACTGGCGATCCGCGGCCGGTCCTGGTTGCTGCCCTGAAATTTCTGCGTCAACCGCTGCCGGAAAACTGGCAAGATCTTGATCTGCCATTATTATTGAGCTGGGCGGTTGAGCATTGGCAGTTGGCAAATGTGCCGCGTCAGCCAGCGATCCCGCCGTGTGAAAACACAACGGCATTCTCAAAACAGCTGGGGTAAGCTATGATTAGCCGCTATTTTTTTGTTAGCGCCATTTTTATCCGTCACTATCGAGGTGTACCATTTTTACCCGAGTAGCCAATTTCTGCCGTAAGGTACTAATCCGCGATGACAAGTTGACCCGCGAAGATGCGCCGGCCAGCGATAAAAACCAAGTCCGCGAAGAAAGCGCGCCTGCAGAATCGTTAGCCACAACGCCACCGCGCTCTACCGAGAGCGGCAGAGAGACACCTGCCCGCCGTCCTGCGCCGCGTAAACGCCCGCCATTTGTAGCCGCAGAGGGAACGCGCTCAATGACCGTTATCCCCCGCGATCAACATGCGATCTCGCGCAAAGATATCAGCGAAAACGCGCTGAAAGTGCTGTATCGCCTGAATAAATCCGGCTACGAAGCCTATCTGGTCGGCGGCGGTGTACGCGATCTGTTGCTCGGCAGAAAGCCGAAAGATTTCGACATTACTACCAACGCCACCCCAGAGCAGGTGCGTAAACTGTTCCGCAACTGCCGCCTGGTAGGCCGCCGTTTCAGGCTGGCGCACGTGATGTTCGGGCCGGAAATCATCGAAGTCGCCACCTTCCGTGGCCACCACGAGCAGAGTCAGGAATCTGACAAGAACTCTTCCCAGCAGGCCCAGAACGGCATGCTGCTACGCGATAACATCTTCGGCACCATCGAAGATGATGCCCAGCGCCGCGATTTCACCATCAACAGCCTGTATTACGGCGTAGCCGACTTTGCCCTGCGTGATTACGTTGGGGGCCTGCGCGATCTGCAACAGGGCGTGATCCGCCTGATCGGCGATCCGGAAACCCGCTACCGCGAAGATCCGGTGCGGATGCTGCGCGCGGTGCGCTTTGCCGCCAAGCTGAATATGACCATCAGCGAAGAAACCGCCGAGCCTATTCCACGCCTGGCCTCCCTGCTGCACGAAATCCCACCGGCTCGCCTGTTTGAAGAGGCGCTGAAGCTGCTGCAAACGGGTTACGGCTACCAGACCTACCTGAAGCTGTGTGAATATCAATTGTTCCAGCCTCTGTTCCCGTTGATTGCGCGCAACTTCACGCCAAATCACGACACGCCGATGGAGCGCATTCTGGAGCAGGTATTGAAAAATACCGATCACCGCCTGCAAAACGACAAGCGCGTCAACCCGGCGTTCCTGTTTGCCGCCATGCTGTGGTACCCACTGCTGGAGCACGCACAGAAACTGGCGCAGGAAAGCGGCCTGGCCTATTACGACGCCTTTGCCCTGGCCATGAACGATGTGCTGGACGAAGAGTGCCGTTCACTGGCAATCCCCAAACGAATCACTACACTGGTACGTGACATCTGGCAACTGCAGTTACGCCTGTCCCGTCGCCAGGGCAAGCGTGCGCACAAGCTGATGGAACACCCTAAATTCCGTGCGGCGTATGATTTGCTGGCATTGCGTGCCGAAGTGGAAAACAACCCGGAGATGCTGCGTCTTGCCGAATGGTGGGATGAGTTCCAGGTGGCCACCGCGGCCCGCCAGAAAAACATGTTGAGCACGCTAGGCGAAGATCCGGCACCACGTCGGGCTCGTCAGCGCCGCCCACGCCGCAGGACTCCGAATAACGAAGGAGCATAATGATCCGCGTTTATATCGCGCTGGGCAGCAATCTGGCGCAACCTTTGCAACAGGTGAATACCGCGCTGGAGGCGTTGGAGCATATTCCACGCACCCGTCTGATCGCTTGTTCGCCGCTGTACCGCACCAAACCGCTGGGGCCACAGAACCAGCCGGATTATCTCAACGCGGTGGTGGCACTGGATACCCAGTTGCCACCGGAACAGCTACTCGATCACACCCAGGCGATAGAACGTAATCAGGGCCGAGTGCGCAAAGATGAACGCTGGGGCCCTCGCACGCTGGATCTGGATATGATGCTGTACGGCGATCTGGTGATCGACACCGATCGTCTCACGGTGCCCCATTATGGCCTGAAACAACGTGAATTTATGCTCTACCCGCTGGCAGATATCGCTCCAGATCTGGTCTTCCCAGATGGTGAAACGCTGGCAGAGTGCCTGCAACGAGTGCCAAAAAACGGCATGACGCTGTGGCATCAGCCCAAGGCTTGAATACCGCCCCCAGACAAGGTTAACGTCGCGATAAACCCACCCTCCTGCCGATTGGCAAAGCTAACACGTAGCCCATGCAGGCTGGCAATCCGCTGCACAATAGACAAGCCCAGCCCGCTTCCCGTCTGTTCTTGCCCCGGTGGGCGATAAAATCGCTCCCCCAGTCTTTCCAGATGCTCAGCCGTGACGCCAGGGCCGTCGTCTTCCACCGTCAGTTGCCGCTGGCTGAGCGTGACCGTTACCGTGCCACCGGCCGGAGTGTAACGTACCGCATTGTCCACCAGATTGCGCACCAACAGCGATAACAGCAGCGGCTGGCCCGATAGTGCAGGAGGTTCGCCCTGCTGCTGGTAACGCAGCGTGATCCCGGAGGTATGCGCCTGTCGATCCAGCTCCGCCAGGGTCATCGGCACCAGTTGGCACCAGTCGACCAAGGCCAGATCGTGCAAATCGGCGAGCGAGTCCAGCCGGGACAAGGTGAGCAGTTGATCCACCAGGCGCGTGGCTCGATCGATACCCACCGTCAGGTTGTTCACCGCATGTTCACGCATGGGTACATCGTCTCCCGCCAGTTGCACCACCTCGGTCTGCACCCGCAATGCCGCCAATGGGCTACGCAACTCATGGGCGGCATCCGAAGTAAACCGCCGCTCACGCACCAGCAGGCTATTAATGCGCGTAAACAGCGTATTCAGCGCCTCTACCAGCGGACGCACCTCACTGGGTACCTGGTGTGCACTCAGCGGCGTAGCGTCGTCTGGGGCTCGTTTACGCAGGCTGGCGGCCACCTCACGTAACGGTCTTAGCTCGCGGCCTACCATCAGGGCAATCAACAACATCAGGATCGGCAACGTCACCAGCCAGGGCAGCAACTGCCCCATCACCAACCCCAACGCCATATCCTGCCGATAATCCCATTCCTGGCCGACCACAATACGGTAACGGCCATCCGGGCTGGTGAGCCATAGCAAGCGCCAGCTGTCGCTATCTCCTTTGCGTTGACCATCGACAAACCCTTGCCGATCGCCGTCAAACAGGAAATCCTCACCATTTTCACCGTCGTTGAGCAGCATGCGCCCATCGTGGGAAAAGATAGCGAACGCCAACGCATCATCGTCCTGCTCACCACGTTTGCCATGGTTCAGCATCTTCTTGGTTTTTGGCAGGCTGCGCGCTTGCTGATTAGCCAGCAAATCCCCCAGATCGGCGGTCGCCAGCCGTTTGGCAAACAGCATCTGTTGGGTGTCGAACACTTCGTTGATATTGTGGCGCGTCATCATCCACGCCACCACGCTGGCAGAGCACCAGGTCAGCAATGCCAGCAGGCTGAAGATCAGGATCAGCCGCAACCGCAAACTCAATGACTTCACGGCTCATCCCCCAGCGTGTAGCCCACGCCATGTACGGTGCGGATAAAGTCGTTACCCAGCTTGCGCCGCAGATGATGGATATGGACCTCAACCGCGTTACTGCTCACGTCATCATCCCAGTTATACAGTTTTTCCTGGATCAGCGGCCGTGCCAGCACGCGCCCCTTGTTGTGCAGAAACAGTTCCAGCACCGCCAGTTCGCGTGGGGTCAGCGTTACGGGTTCACCGTTGCAGCTCACGCTGCGCGATGCGGCATCAAACACCAGGTTGCCATGGACCAGTTGGGGCGTCAGTTGCCCATGGCGGCGGCGGATCAACGCCTGTAAACGCGCGGCAACCTCCGTCAGGGCAAAAGGCTTGCACAGGTAATCGTCGGCTCCGCTTTGCAAGCCGCTGACACGCTGTTCCAGTGCATCACGCGCTGTCAGGATCAGCACCGGCACATCTTGTCCGGCCTGACGCCACTGGCGCAGCAAATCCAACCCGTCCAATCCCGGCAAGCTGAGATCGAGGATCACCGCATCATAAGGTGCACTGTCCAGGGCGTTCTTACCGACGATGCCATCAGTGAACCAGTCGAGGGTAAATCCCAGCTTGGTCAAGCCCGCCTTGATGCCATCACCGATCAGTTTGTCGTCTTCAATCAACAGAATTCTCATGCGCTCTCCCTTTGGACAGACCATTACATCATAAGCTTCTTAAGAACATCTTAACCATCAGCATCGGAGCTACCCACCCCTGAAGGGTTACAGTAGAATGACAACACTTTTTACCACCGTGCTACAAATCCAGGCCGCGCGGTTACTGCAGGAGACGTTGTGATGAAACCTACCACCCTGAGCCATTTACGCCAGTGGAAGCAGGAGCAGCGCAAGTTTGCGACTATTACCGCCTACGATGCCAGCTTTGCCCAGCTGTTTGAAGAACAAGGTATTAAAGTATTGCTGGTCGGCGACTCGCTGGGGATGACGCTGCAAGGGCATGACTCAACGCTGCCGGTAACCGTGGCCGACGTGGCTTACCATACCCGCGCGGTACGCCGTGGGGCACCAGCCAGCCTGCTGTTGGCCGACCTGCCTTTCATGAGTTACGCCACGCCTGAGCTTGCCTGCCAAAGCGCGGCCGAGGTGATGCGCGCCGGGGCCAACATGGTCAAAATAGAAGGCGGCAGTTGGCTCTGCGAAACGGTGAAAATGCTCACGGAGCGCGCCGTCCCCGTCTGCGGCCATCTTGGCCTCACGCCACAATCCGTCAATGTATTTGGCGGCTACAAGGTACAGGGGCGCGACGAGTTAGCGGCCAAGCAACTGCTGATCGACGCCCAGAATCTGGAGCTGGCCGGTATGCAGTTGCTGGTGCTGGAGTGCGTACCGACCGAACTGGCCCGCCAGGTTACTGAAGCCTTGTCGATCCCGGTGATCGGTATTGGTGCCGGCAATGCTACCGATGGCCAGATCCTGGTAATGCATGACGCCTTGGGGATCACCGGCGGCCATACCCCTAAATTTGCCAAAAACTTTCTGGCACAGGGCGGCGATATTCGCGGCGCCGTGCAGCTGTATATTCGGGAAGTTGAGCAAGGTATTTATCCCGACGAAGCGCACTCGTTCAACTGAGTGACCGGCCACGATTGATAGCTAACTAGCTTATCCCTCAACACCGAGGAGTTATGGAATGGTAATTATCGAAACCCTGCCACTACTGCGCCAACAGATCCGCCGCTGGCGGCAAGAGGGCAAACGCGTTGCGCTGGTGCCCACCATGGGCAATCTGCATGAAGGCCATATGACGCTGGTGGAAGAAGCCCGCGCCCGTGCCGACGTGGTGGTAGTGAGCATTTTCGTTAACCCGCTGCAGTTCGAACGCGCAGACGATCTGGAGCGCTATCCGCGCACCTTGCAGGAAGACTGTGAAAAGCTCAATCGGCGTAATGTCGAGTTGATCTTCGCCCCTGCCCCGGCCGAAATTTACCCCAAAGGGCTGGAAGAACACACCAGCGTTGATGTACCGGTGATCTCCACCATGTTGGAAGGCGCCAGCCGCCCGGGCCACTTCCGCGGAGTCTCCACCATCGTCAGCAAACTGTTCAATCTGATCCAGCCGGACCTGGCCTGCTTTGGCGAGAAGGATTATCAGCAGTTGGCGTTGATCCGCAAGATGGTGGCGGATATGGGCTATGACATTGATATCGTTGGTGTGCCGACGGTGCGGGCCAAAGACGGGCTGGCGCTAAGCTCTCGCAACGGTTATCTCACCGCAGAAGAACGCAAGGTCGCGCCGCAGTTGAGCAAAATCATGAACGCCCTGGCGGAGCAGCTAGGCAACGGTGAACGCCACGTCGAAGAGCTGCTGGCACAGACAGCCGAGAAGCTGCGCGAGGCAGGTTTCACCCCAGACGAGCTGTTTATTCGCGATGCAGACACGCTGCAACCGCTGGGCGTAGAAACCCGCCGGGCCGTGGTGCTGATGGCCGCCTGGTTGGGTAAAGCCCGCCTGATCGATAATCAGCAAGTCGATCTGACGCAGTAAGCCATTTGTTGTACAGTCGTTGCCGTTTTTACCCGGTTGGCGGTAGACTGGCCGGGTTTTCGGTGACGAAAAATAGTGCAAGGAAGCAGTTCTTCTTCAGCCGCCTGAAAAGGCCGATATTCAGTTAGGTAACGCTATGATACGTACTATGTTGCAAGGCAAGCTGCATCGGGTGAAAGTGACTCAGGCTGACTTGCACTACGAAGGCTCCTGCGCCATTGACCAGGATTTTCTGGAAGCCGCCGGGATCCTGGAATATGAAGCGATCGATATTTACAACGTGGATAACGGCCAACGTTTCTCCACCTATGCCATCGCCGCCGAACGCGGTTCGCGCATTATTTCGGTCAACGGTGCGGCCGCCCGCTGTGCCTGCGTGGGTGACAAACTGATCATCTGTTCTTACGTGCAGATGAGCGATGCCGATGCCCGCCAACACCACCCCAAAGTCGCCTACTTCGAAGGTGACAACCACTTGCAACGCAAGGCGAAAGCCGTCCCCGTTCAGGTTGCCTAAAAAATCGGGCGCTTTAAGCGCCCGTCTTCTCTCTATTCTGTTACCGTCACGCCCGGTAACGCACCTGACTTGTTGGCTATCCGCTCCGCCATGGTGGGGATGGAATCGGTACGCAGGATATACAGCCGTTTTAAAGTATAAGGATTATCACCCGGTTTCACTTTCCCCTGCACCGTGGTCACGGCTAAATGCAGCCCGGCATCTTTTGCCGCCTGGATCGCCTTTTGGTTATAACCACCAAAGGGATAGGAAAGGTACAGCACATGCGGATTAAACTGCTCTAACGCCCGTCTTGAACGCTCAAAGTCGAATTCGATATTGTGCAGTGAACGGCTGAGCAGGATCGGCCGACGGTTGCCATCGGTACGATGTAGGAAATGGGTGTGTGACTGGATATCAAACACATCCTGGATCGCTTTCAGCTCTGAAATGCTCATAAACTGCAGCGAATCCGGGTTCCATTTCTGCGGATGACGTTTAATACGTGAAGAAATGATAAACGCCGTAGCGCGGAAACCGTAATCCTTCAGTACCGGATACGCATAGCGATAAACCGACTTCAACCCGTCATCAAAGGTCAGCACCACCACTTTGCCCGGCAGGTTGATTTGATTATTCAGGTAGGCTTCCAGCTGATACATCGAGATGGTGTCATAACCCGTCTGCTTCAAATAGGTCATCTGGTTGCTGAAGGCCACGTCCGAGGTGGTGGTTGAGGTATTACGGAAACGTTTGTTCTCTTCATTTTTCAGCAGGTGGTGATAGGTCAGCACCGGAATGCCGTTGTCGACTTCGCAGTCCAACTCACTGACAAATCCCAGACGATCGCCGATATTGACCTCGTACCAGGTATTATTCAGCCGATCTTTCAGCTTGCCGATAATCGGATAGCGCAGGTTCTCTTCCAGTACGCCAAAAATTTCACTTTTGTTATCCGCCGCCGTGTAGACGTTAATTGCGCGCTGGGTGATCAGATTCTGATTGGTCAGCGGTTTGTTCAGATCCCCCAGGTCGTCCTTCACCTTACGAGTTTTGCTGATGGCGCGAACGTCGTTTTTATCAATAAAGCCGGTGCCGTAGCCAAACTTAAGCTCGTAATATTCCGCATCCGCCGGGAACATCTGGATCAATTGCCCTTTTTTCACTTCACCGACCGGGATCACATGCTCACCGATCAACGAATAAACCTCGCTGTTACGCTGCACTTCCATGTATTGGGCTTGAACAGCGCTGTCTTCTGACAGTAAATCCGCCAACGCCGCCGGTGCCAACAACGACATAACAATGCCGAGTAGCCCTGCTGCTATCTTATGTTGAGGCTGCATGGTTTGTTCTGCTTACGAGTGCGTCATGAAAAAATGAAGAAAAAGTGGAGCGCCAGCATAGCACGATTTAAATCGCCGGGAGAAAGGGCTTATTGCCTTAATTCTATAGATTTAGATGATGTATGTGCTAAATCAATAAACTCCCTCCCCCGGCAACGGAGGAGGGAAATGACATCAGGAACGCAAGCCGCGGCCACGCTCAATCAGATACCAGGCCAGCCCGTAGAACACCACAATGAACGCCACCAGCACCAGCATGGTCAGCGCTAACGGCACGTCGGAAATGCCCAGGAAACCGAAGCGGAAACCGCTGATCATGTAGACGATCGGATTCAGTTTGGAGACCGCCTGCCAAAACGGCGGTAACAGCGTCAGCGAGTAAAATACCCCGCCCAGATAGGTCAGCGGCGTCAGCACAAAGGTCGGGATCAGGCTGATATCGTCAAAGGTGTTGGCAAAGACGGCATTAAGCAAACCGCCTAGCGAGAACAGGATCGCCGTCAACAACAGCGTCACCGCGATCACCCACCAGGAATGGACCACCAGCGGAACGAAGAACAGCGAGATCACCGTCACCAGGATCCCCACACAGATACCACGCGCCACGCCACCGCCAACATAACCGGCAATCACCACGTGCGTCGGTACCGGTGCCACCAGCAGCTCTTCAATATTGCGCTGGAACTTGGCACTAAAGAATGATGCCGCCACGTTGGCGTAGGAGTTGGTAATCACCGCCATCATGATCAGGCCCGGCACGATAAACTGCATATAATCAAAACCGTGCATCTCACCAATACGCGACCCAATCAGGTTGCCAAAGATGATGAAATACAGGGTCATGGTGATCACTGGCGGTACCAGCGTCTGGATCCAGATGCGGGCGAAGCGGTTGATCTCTTTGGCCCAGATGCTTTTCAAGGCCACCCAATACAAATGCATCATGCTTGTTCTCCATTGCCGTTCACCAGGTTGACGAACAGCTCTTCCAGCCGGTTGGCCTTGTTACGCATACTCAGGACCTGGATCCCCTGCGCGCTCAGTTGGGTGAACAGACCGTTCAGACCTTGCTCACGCATCACTTCCACTTCCAGCGTGGAGGTGTCCGTCAAACGGCTGTTGTAACCCTCAAGATGGGGCAATGGGCTTTTCGCCGCCAGATCGAGGATAAAGGTTTCGGACTTCAGCTTGGCCAACAGCCCCTTCATCGAGGTGTTTTCTACCAGCTCACCGTTCTGGATGATGCCGATATTGCGGCACAGCATTTCTGCTTCCTCCAGATAGTGTGTGGTCAGGATAATGGTGGTGCCCTGGGCGTTCAGCTCTTTGAGGAAGCCCCACATCGAGCGACGCAACTCGATATCCACCCCGGCTGTCGGTTCGTCGAGGATCAGCAGTTTGGGCTGATGCATCAGCGCACGGGCAATCATCAGGCGGCGTTTCATCCCGCCAGACAGCATACGCGCCCGCTCGTTACGTTTACCCCAAAGATCGAGCTGATTGAGGTACTTTTCTGCCCGCGCCATCGCCTCGCGGCGTTCCACGCCATAATATCCCGCCTGGTTGACCACAATCTGCAGCACGGTTTCAAACGGGTTAAAGTTGAATTCCTGCGGCACCAGCCCGAGCTGGCGCTTGGCATTAACGATATCCTTATCGATATCGTAACCAAACACTCGCACCGTGCCCGCCGTCTTGTTGACCAGTGAACTGATAATGCCGATGGTGGTGGATTTCCCGGCGCCGTTCGGCCCGAGCAGGGCATAAAAGTCCCCCGCCTCCACGTTCAGATTGATACCGCGCAATGCCTTGACGCCACCCGCATAGGTTTTGGTCAGCTGCGCTATTTCCAGTGCATAATTCATAAGTTATGAGAGTACCTTTTGATGGAGTTGGCTGCCGAACTTGTCTAAGAGGGAGTTTATCATCAGCGGCCCGATAACCGAGTTGAATCCGTGCGAATTCCAGAGGGCAGAAAATTGCTTAACTGTTCCGATTTCCAAATTGTGACGCTTGCCATATATTACATCAACGCAATTCGTTCATAACAGGCCAATAACCGCCATGCAAGAAATCGAAAGGCTTATCGCCAACAACCAAGCCTGGTCCGCTAATATCAACAAGGAAGATCCCGGCTTCTTTGAACGTTTGGCCCAAGCGCAAAAACCGCGATTCTTGTGGATCGGCTGCTCCGATAGCCGCGTGCCTGCCGAACGCCTGACCGGCCTGGAGCCGGGTGAGCTGTTCGTTCACCGTAACGTCGCCAATCTGGTGATCCATACCGATTTGAACTGCCTGTCAGTGGTGCAGTATGCCGTCGACGTGCTGGAGGTGGAACATATCATTATCTGTGGTCACCTGGGCTGCGGTGGGGTAGAAGCGGCTGTAGAGAACCCGGAACTGGGGTTGATCAACAACTGGCTGCTGCACATTCGCGATCTGTGGTACAAACACAGTTCCCTACTCGGCGAGCTGGAACCAGAACAACGTCTGGATGTGCTGTGCGAGATCAACGTCATTGAACAGGTGTATAACCTGGGCCACTCAACCATCATGCAGTCTGCCTGGAAACGCGGCCAGAAAGTGATGATCCACGGGTGGGTGTACGGGATCCAGGACGGTCGTCTGCACGATCTGGAAGTCACCGCCACCAGCCGTGAGAGCCTGGAGATGGGCTACCGCAAAGCGATAGCCACACTCAAACAGGAGAAAGGCCTGTTCTAGCGCCTGATCGGGGTTCAGCGCCCTGCTGAACCCCGGCCGGATTATTCGTCCAGCATCACCACTTTGCCGATGTAAGGCAGATGGCGATAACGCTGGGCGTAATCGATGCCATAACCCACCACGAACTCGTCCGGGATCGGGAAGCCGACATATTCCACCGGCACTTCAACCTCACGGCGCTCAGGCTTGTCCAGCAGCGTACAAATCGCCAAAGACTTCGGCCCACGCAGCGCCAGGATCTCACGTACCTTGTTCAGAGTGTTGCCGGAATCGATGATGTCTTCGACGATCAATACGTCTTTACTACGGATGTCTTCATCCAGATCTTTGAGGATTTTCACGTCACGGGTGGTAGACATGCCGCTGCCGTAGCTGGAAGCGGTCATAAAATCGACCTCATGCGGCACCTCAATGGTGCGGCACAGATCGGCCATAAACATGAAAGAGCCACGCAGCAACCCGACCAGCACCATGTCACTGCCGCTATCGCGGTAGTCTTCGGTGATCTGGCGGCCAAGTTCAGCAATACGGGTCTTAACTTCCTGCTCGGAAATCATTACTTCTACAGTGTGTTTCATAGTTTTCAGGTCAGTTGCCGGAAGAAGGGCGCAGAGTTTAGCATAGCTGGCGGGCGGTGGCGACGCGAGTGCGTCACCACTTTACAGACTGCGGCGTGACAAGCCGCAGTCTGGGATAACTTAATCGGCTACGGTAAAGCCTAGCATCATGCCGGTATCTTCATGTTCCAGCAGGTGGCAGTGGGCCATATAAGCCTGATCGGCACTAGCCAGATGATTGAAGCGCACCAGCACTTCGCTGCGCCAACCTTCTACCAGCACCGTATCTTTCCAGCCTGCCCGGTGGGCCGCCGGTGGCTTGCCGTTTTCCGACAGAATGCGGAACTGGGTGCCATGGATATGGAACGGGTGCATCATCACGTCGCCCTCGCCGGAAATGGTCCATTTCTCGTATTTACCGCGCTTGGCTTCAAACGCCGGCTTGTGCATATCATAGGCTTTACCGTTGATGGTATTGGCATGGCTGAAATCAAACGGCTTGCTGCCATGATCCATTTTGCTATGGTCCATTCCCGCCATGTTGCCCTGATCCATGCCTTGCATCTTACTATGATCCATACCAGCCATGTTGCCAGCGGCATTGCCGTGATCCATGCTCATCCCGGCCATTGCCTGGTGACCATAGCGATCCATCAGAGCCTGCATCCCCAGCATATCCAGCTTAGGATCCATCATCAGTTGCAACCAGCGTTCCTGCACTCCGGCCAGCGATGGCAGCGCAGGCAATTTCACCAGGCTGTCCGGCATGGATTTCACGCCCTGCGCCAGCGATGGCTGAATATGCAATACCGGCAGCGGCTGATCGAACGGAGCCAGCGTCATACCCATTTGCTTCACCGGCAGGGTAACGATATCGAACGGCTTGCCATCGGAGGCATCAACCAGCACTTCAAAGCGCTCCCCCATCAGCATCGACAGTTCGGTCAGCTTAACCGGTTCGACCAGGAAGCCACCGTCACTGGCAATCACGTATAATGGCCGATTGTCGCTGGTGGACAGGTTAAGCGAGCGGGCGTTACAGCCGTTCAGGAAACGCAGACGCAGCCAGCCGCGTGGCGCGATGTGTTGCGGATAGCTGGCACCGTTGGTGAACATGCGGTCACCAAACCAGCCCACGGCCGCGCTCATGATGTCCAATTGATATTCGATTTGACCGTCTTTGCCCAGGCGCTTATCTTGCAGGATCACGGGAATATCGTCGGTTCCCCAGGTCTTCGGCAAGGGTAGCTGGCTGCTTTCTTCATCTTCCAACAGCACCAGTCCCCCCAGCCCCTTCATCACCTGCTCGCCGGTTTTGCCATGCGTATGGGGATGGAACCAGCAGGTAGACGCTGGCTGATCGGCAGTGAAACTCACCGTGCGGGTAGTACCAGGTTGGATCAAGGCTTGCGGGCCACCGTCGACATTACCGGGGATCTCTAAACCGTGCCAGTGCACCGTGCTGGCCTCTGGCAGTTTATTACTGATATCTACCGTCACCGGCTTACCCCGTTGCAAACGGACCGCTGGGCCAAGCAACGCACCGTTAATCCCCCAGGTGCGGGTAGCCACGTTAGGCAGCCAGTTCATCTCACCGGTTTGCAGCGCCAATGCGATCTTTCCTTGCGCATCTGGCGTCAAAATCGGTGGGATCGGCAAGGCTGGACGATCGGCCGCCAAGGCGGCACGGCTCCATAATGGCAAGGCGCTTGCGGCACCTATTGCGGCGGTCAGTTTGATAAAATCACGGCGTAACATCGCTGGTTCCCTTTTCTCAGTGATCGAAAGCTTAAGATCCGCAGCCTAAACCCTCCCCTTAGTGGAAGGTCAAGAGCTACTATTAAGGAGTGTTAAGCCCACATAATTAATTTGGTGCCTTTACAGCCAAGTGTGGTAACGTCAGCAGATATTGAACAGGTCTATTTCATGATGAAAAAAACAACGTTGTTAATGCTATTGCTGACTATGCTGGGCTTTTCCAATGCCAGCCTGGCGCTAAATGAATCCGAAGCGGAAGATCTTGCCGATCTGACCGCGGTGTTTGTCTATCTGAAAAACGATTGTGGCTACAATGATTTGCCTAACGCACAAATCAAACGCGCCATCGTGTACTTCGCCCAGCAAAACCGTTGGGATTTGACTAACTATAATAGCTTTAATATGAAATCCCTGGGTGAAGACAGCTACCGCGATCTCAGCGGCATTGCTATTCCTACCCCCAACAAGTGCAAATCTCTGGCGCGCGACTCCTTGAGCCTGCTGGCCTACGCCAACTAACTTCCCCTGCTTTCTCTCAGCCTTGCCAACGATAGCTGGCAGGGTTTGCTATCGCCTATCTGTTGCCCTGCCGACAATGCTGTAATTTGCCACACGTAGGGTTTATGATGTTGCGCTCATTTTTCATGGTTGTTATTACGGAGTAACCCGCACATGACCCAGAAAGAGATTTGGTATGAAACGCTGCATGCCAACTTTGGCCAGTACTTCTCAGTAGAGCAGGTACTTTACCGTGAGAAAACCGAGCATCAGGATCTGGTGATATTTGAAAACCCGGTGCTGGGCCGCGTGATGGCTCTCGATGGCGTGGTACAGACTACCGAACGCGATGAGTTTATCTATCACGAAATGATGACCCACGTGCCGCTGCTGGCCCATGGCCAGGCCAGGAAAGTGCTGATTATCGGCGGTGGTGACGGTGCTATGCTGCGTGAAGTCTGCCGCCATCAGGGCGTTGAACAGATCACCATGGTTGAGATCGACGCGGGCGTGGTGGAGTTCTGCCGCCAATACTTACCGAATCACAACGCCGGTGCCTATGACGATCCCCGCTTCAAGCTGGTGATCGACGATGGCGTCAATTTCGTCAGCCAGAGCGACGAAAAATTCGACGTGATTATTTCTGACTGTACCGATCCGATCGGCCCCGGTGAAAGCCTGTTTACCTCGGCGTTCTATGAAGGTTGCGCACGCTGCCTCAACGAGGGTGGCATCTTCGTAGCTCAGAACGGCGTCTGCTTCCTGCAGCAGGACGAAGCGGTCAACAGCCACACCAAGCTCAGCCAGTATTTTAACGACGTCAGCTTCTATCAGGCGGCGATCCCAACCTATTACGGCGGCATCATGACCTTTGCCTGGGCCAGCCAGAATCCGGCTTTGCGCCAGCTGGATGTCACCACGCTGCAACAACGCTTTCATCAAAGTGGCTTAGACTGCCGCTACTACAATCCGGCAATTCACGCTGGCAGCTTTGCCCTGCCGCAGTATTTGCTCAATGCACTGAACGTTTCACGTTAAGCGAGAAGATAGGGGCTAAATCTAATTGCAAAAGATCAAACTGCACGGCTTCAATAACCTGACCAAGAGCCTGAGTTTTTGTATTTACGATATTTGTTATGCCAAAACCGCAGACGACCGCGACGGCTATATCGCCTACATTGACGAACAGTACAATGCCAACCGCCTGACCGAGATCCTCAGTGAAACCTGCTCGATCATTGGCGCCAATATTCTCAACGTCGCCCGCCAGGACTACGATCCGCAAGGCGCCAGCGTCACCATCCTGATGAGTGAAGAGCCTGTTGATCCGAAAGACGTGGATACCTCTGAGCACCCGGGGCCGCTGCCAAAGACGGTGGTGGCACATCTGGATAAAAGCCATATCTGCGTTCACACCTATCCGGAAAGCCACCCAGAAGGCGGCCTGTGTACCTTCCGGGCCGATATTGAAGTCTCTACCTGCGGCGTAATTTCACCGCTCAAAGCGCTGAACTATCTGATCCACCAGTTGGAATCCGATATCGTCACCATGGACTATCGCGTACGCGGTTTCACCCGTGATGTCGCCGGCGTGAAGCATTACATCGATCATGAGATCAATTCGATCCAGAACTTTATGTCCGAGGATATGAAGGCGCTGTACCACATGATGGATGTCAATGTGTATCAGGAGAACATCTTCCACGCCAAGATGCTGCTGAAGGATTTCGATCTGAAGCACTATCTGTTCAACGCCAGGCCGGACGAACTGAGCGAGGCGGAGCGGAAAAGGATCACCGATCTGCTGTGGAAAGAGATGCAGGAGATCTACTACGGGCGCAATATTCCGCACCTGTGACGTTGAGATACAGGGCAGCCAAGGTTGCCCTGTGTCAGTTACACCAAGTGCAAACCTGCGGGTAAATCTGCCAACTGCTGCTGTGCAGTGGTAGGTAGCGCCTTGTCGGTGACAATATCCGTCAGGCTGCCAAGCGGCGCCACACAAAATAACGAGTAGGCAGCGTATTTACTGCTGTCTGCCAACAGTACCCGCTGGCGGGCATTGGCCATCAGATCCTGCTTCAGGCCCGCCTTCTCTTCGGTGGGCGTGGTAATACCTTTCTCAATACTCCACGAGTTACAGCTGACAAACGCAATATCCGGGTAGATCCCTCGCAGCAACCTGCGCCCATGATCGCCAACGCAGGACTGGCTGCTGTCATCAATACGGCCACCAATAATGGTCACTTCAATCTGTTTAAATCCTGAGAGAAACAGTGCGATATGCAGATCGGCGGTGATCACCCGTAGCGGAAGGTGGGTCAAATGCCGCGCCAGTTCTAGCATAGTGGTGCCTGCGTCCAGCACCACTGCATCACCGGCTTTAACCATCGTGGCCGCATACAGGGCAATCGCCCGCTTCTCCTGCGGGTTGCGCAACTGCTTTTCGTTAGTGGTGGGCTGTGCAGGGATAAAACGGTTGAGGGCCACGCCGCCATGGCTGCGATTGATGATCCCCTGCTCATCCAGCTTGATCAGATCGCGCCGGATGGTGGCAGGAGAAGCATCGATAGCGCTGACCAATTGCTCAACGGTGACCAGATTATGGGCTTTCAGGTATTCCAGAATCTGGTCCTGGCGAGTTTGTGGCTTCATGACGTCCGTGGTATCACGCCAACTGAGTGGCTAATTTAATCGAGATCGCCATGCTCTCAGACTTGGCTTTACCTGTCCAGGCAATATCAAATGCAGTGCCGTGGTCGGCAGACGTTCGGATAAACGGCAAACCCGCCGTGATGTTAACCCCGTCGTAGAAGCCCAGCAGCTTGAGGGGGATATGACCCTGATCGTGATACATGGCGACCACCATATCGTACTGGCCTTCATAAGCCTGCAGGAAGACGGTATCCGGTGGGCACGGGCCTGAGACATCGATCCCCCGCTGTTGTACTGCCGCAATCGCCGGGCTGACGATGTTGATCTCCTCATCGCCAAACAGGCCATGTTCACCCGCGTGGGGGTTAACGCCCGCGACCGCGATCCTTGGATGTTTAAAACCGACGCGCTTGAGGAAGGTATCCGCCATCGTCACCACCGTTTCGATCCGCTCGGCATTCAGCGTATCAAGGAACTTGCGCAGGGCGATATGGGTGGAAACATGGATCACCTTCAGCTTATCGGTGTACAGCACCATCGCATAATCCCGGCTGTTGGTCAGTTTTGCCAACAACTCCGTATGGCCTGGATACAGATGCCCGGCCAGATGCAGCGCCTCTTTATTCAGCGGCGCCGTGGCGATGGCCATCACCTCACCCGCCATGGCCAGTTCGGTGGCACGCTTTACGCATCGGTAAGCCAGATCGCCCGCTTGTGCCTGCACTTTCCCCGGTGTCAGCGCTGCGGGATCCTCTAGCGGTTCATCAATCACGTTGATAATTCCAGGCGCAAAGCGTGCCTCCGAAACCTTCAGGATCGGCCTCAATTCGACCTTTGGCACGATCCCCAATGCCTGAATGCGTTGCAACGTTTGCAGACAGCCCACCACGACCGCTGGCGTTCCCGCCAACTCGCCTTCAGACAGCGCCTTAATGATAATTTCTGGCCCAATGCCTGCCGGATCGCCCACGGTGACCGCAATCGTGTTATTTGCCACTGTACATCTCCTCAATAAAATAAAGTGCATCCCGCAACGTTGAAGCACCGCCAAATCCGCCAGCCTTGGTGATCACCGGCAGATCGTCGATCTCGCTGTTGACGAAAGTGCCACAGGGCACACAAGGAACAACCTCACTGGTAATACGGTAACCTTCCGCGCCCAGCGCTCTCGCAACCGCAATGGCGATGTCACCACCGGTCAGGAACAAGCCACCAATCTGAGCCTGATTGATAATCGCCAAGGTGATGGAGCCTAATGTCTGGCTGATTTTGTCCCCCAACTGCTGGCGCGAAAGGTCATGCTTTTCACACAGCGTATCTATCATCTGGCGGGCATCGGCATCTCTACAGGTGCGTAGTACACAGTGCTGCCGATCTCGCAGTACGCTGACGGCCTGGCGAATAATTTCATCTACCGCAGACTGGCTGTGCGGTTGCAACAAGGCTTCGACATCAATGTCCAGTATGCCGAGCGACTTTTCTTCTGCAGCAAATACAATCTGCTGCCGGGTGGCTTCACTCATCGATCCGGCAACCACCAGCACAGGCAGGCGCTGGCGAGCGGCCAGATAGCTGCTGGCTGGCAATGCATTTGCCAGCCCGGCAGCGCCCACCAGCAGATAACGGCAACCGAGTTGCTGAATTGCCTGCGCCAACTGCGCCAGATCGCCATCCGTTTCAGCATCAACTACCACAATCGCTGGCCCGTTGTGGCTCAGGAGCGGTAGCTCGCGGCCTAGCTCGCCACTGCGTACTACCTGTAAATCCAACTCATGGATCGGGTAGGCCGTCTGCAAACCAATCAAGGTCTTGATATGAGAAGACACGATCGGCGTTTTCGGATCGCTGGCGAACTCGGTCTCCACCAACGGCACGCCGTGAACCCGGCATTCGCCATTGAGCGTTACCCGACCTGCTGCGGGGATGGCTGCGGCCACGATAGCCAACTGCGCACCGCTGGCGACTATCGCCGCTTCGATCTCGGCCCCTACGTTACCGCGAAAGGTCGAGTCGATTTTTTTATACACCAGGGGCGGCATATCGCTCTGGCAATAAGCCCGCAAGGCTTCGCTCACCTTGGCGCTCGCCATTGCAGGAGATAACGCCCGGCTTTCGGTATTGATCACCAGCACATCCGTGCGCCGGGTAGACTGCGGTAGTTCGTTGAGCATCACGTCGGTACGCGCGCCCTTTTTTGCCAATTGCACACCGGTATCGTTGGCTCCGGTAAAATCATCGGCAATCACGATCATCTTCATGCTGTCTCCTTCAGCGCTGCGCCCTTCGCGGCATTACGCTTCGCCACCCAAGAACTGAGTATCGGGGTCAGTATGGCGGTGGTGATCACCGAAGCGGCAATCAACGGGGCCGCAGCAGCCGCTACGCTAGCCAACGAAGGGTCCGCCTGAGCAATCGCCAATGGCGTCGCCACCGCATTACCGGCAGTGCTTGATGCTGCCGCACCGGCAATGCCTGAGCCCCCTACCAGTCGATCGGCGCGAATATTAAAGAAACCACCGACAAAAGTGGTCAACACGCCAAGCAGAACCCCAGCCATACCGCCTTGCAGCAACATTTCCAGATTGATGCCAGCACCGAGCGCAAAGGCAAAGAATGGGATCAGGATTGGGCCCCCCTTGGTGAGGAAGTCGCGCATCTGATGATCCAGATTACCCAACATCATCCCTACCAGCAGGGGAACCAACACCGCCACCAACGCCATCAATGGGATATTCGCCATACCTGCCGCACCCAACGCGATCATGGTGAAGAACGGCCCGTCATTCAGGGATAGGATCGAAATCGCCCCTACGTCCCGCTCATTACCAAACTCACCCACCAACGCCGCATACAGACCACCGTTGGAGTTGCTCATTGCGGCAATGATCGCCACACCGGTCAGGCCGAAAATACCTTCCGCCCCAAACAGATGTTCAACGCCTAATCCCAGGGCCATGGCAACCAGCAGCTTGGTCAAGGTAATGGTGCCGCCTTGCAACAGTGCCTGCGGAGCCGCCTTGAAGCTGATGCCGGCCCCCATACACAGCAGGAAAGCACCAATCAGTGGAGCCGCACCATTTTTAAACAGTGCCGTGGTGAAGCCGCCGATATCCAGCGCCTGTGGAGCAAAGGTGTTGATCATTGCGCCAAGCACCAGTGGGACGACCATCATCCCTCCAGGGATTTTCTCTATTGCCGCCTTAATTTTCATCCTACCCTCGTCATTATGATTTATTTTAATCAAAATGATTATATAAAATCAAAAAAGAAAAAATCGGCGCTGTGTCGCAGATTAAAAAATCAGTAACATGATTATTTGATTTTATTTAATCATTACAGAAGAAGGTGGGGGGGAAGGCGGCCGAGAATCGGCCACCTGTGACTCACAAGGGGAGCAGCATCCTGCGCCCGTCTGGATAATCAGTAGTTGAGCATAAACGAGCGGTAGGCTTTCAGCACCGTCAGAAAGTCTTCGATGCCACAGAAAGAGAGGCTCTCTTCGTCGTAGTAGTTCATCCCCTCTTCCATTTCGTCGCCTTCGAACTCCAACTGGTTGGCGCGGATCATCACCTCTTCACCGTCCATCAGCAACGTGTATTCGTGGCCTTCCAACTGCCATTGACGCTCACTGCCCTTGACACCTGCCGCACCGGCTTCGATACGGTCCAGCAGGTTAAAATCACCGTTGAGCTCTTCGTTAATCCAATGGCCGATGGCCTCATGCCCCATCGAAAATCTGACCACCACCTGACCGGTTACGTCACGCAGAAATTCGTAATCCATAGCATGCCCTCCTGAGCGGTGTATAAGACTGAGTTTAACCTTAAATTCGCAGCTAACTCAGTGAGCGCTCGCAAAGTTGTTCAATAATTCGTGGCGCAATATAACGGTCCGCCCTCCACTTGGGAAGCGGGAAGGCTCTTGGTACCTGCTATGGACGGGCAATTGTTGTTATCATGACACTTCTTAGCCCTTACCCAAGCCTGAGCCGATGATCGACAGCGAAATCACCCTGAAAAAATTGGAAATCTTTCTGGCGTTTATGGAGAAGGAAAACATCGGCCGAGCCGCAGAACAGCTTGGCTTGAGCAGCGTTAGCGTGCATCGTGCGTTACATACCCTGGAAGAGGGCTTTCGCTGCCCGCTGTTTATTCATAAAGGGCGCAACCTGCTGCCCCTGCCCGCAGCACTTACGCTGGCAGAATACGCACGCGATATCGTGGATCTCACCTACAAAGGTATCGAAGAAACTCGGTTGAAGGCGGGGTTTGGCCAGCAACGCATGCGTATCGGCACGCTCTACTCACTGACGCTGGAAACCATTCCACGGTTGATCATGGGGCTGAAGGTGCGACGCCCGGCCATGGAGATCAGCCTGACTATGGGATCGAATGAAGATCTGCTGGCCCAGTTGGAAAACCAATTGCTGGACGCCATCCTGATTTCGGTTTCCGACAGCCAAATCGATCCGCTGCGCTTTGAGATCCTGCCGCTGTTTGAGGATGATATCTATCTTGCCGCACCGGCAGCCTCGGCGCTAAACAGCGATGGCACGGCAGACCTGCAAGACTTTCGCAGCCAGAAGTTTGTCTCCCTGACCGAAGGCTTCGCCACCTACCACGGCTTTAGCGAAGCGTTTCAGATTGCCGGTTTTGAACCGGAAATCGTCACCCGGGTGAATGATATTTTCTCCATGCTCAGCCTGGTGCAGGCCGGGGTGGGCTACACGCTGGTGCCTGGGCGGATGAAGAAGATGTATGAACACACGTTGAAATTACTGCCGCTGTGCGAACAGTACCAGATGCGCCAAACCATCGCGCTGGTGTTCAATCGTAACCAGCAGCAGGATCCGAACCTGCTGGCATTGACGGCGGAAGGCCGCATGTACGCTCGCGGTGAAGGGCCGGTTTAATCGCGCCGATATTTGGCGACAATGCCGCAGACCGCGTTCAGGCCCAGTTGGCAGCGGGACAGCGCTTCCCCCTGCTCCATCACTTTTTTGGTCAAGCCGGTTAATACCGCGCCCGGCGGCATTTCGATCGCCAGACGGACTTCCCGTTCGTAGGCCGCCACCATCGCCTCATGCCAGCGCACGGTGCGGGCCATATTGAAGGCCAGATCGTCAGCAATTCGCTCCGGTTGCCATAACACGCGCCCGGTACTGCCGCTGAGATACGCAACCTGCGGCCGATTGATGGTTACCTGCTTCATGGCCTGCGCCAGCTTTTCCGCCGGTTGTGCCAACAGGGCACAGTGGGAAGGGACACTCACCGCCAAACGCTGGGTTTTCGCTGCACCGGCGGTTTTTGCCAACGCCATGACCTGCGCCATCACGGCTTCGCTACCCGCGATAACCAATTGGTCTTCGGCATTGATATTGGCCAGATAGGCCGGTAACTCAGCACTATTGACCTCGTCTATCAGCCTTTCCACCAGCCGCAACGGCAAACCGACAATCGCCGCCAAGCCATATCCCGCAGGGTAAGCCTCCTCCATTAGCTGGCCGCGCAACGCCACCAGCCGGACGGCATCGGGAAATGCCAAGGCCCCGGCGATCACCGCAGCGGGAAAAGCGCCGATGGATAGCCCACTGACAAAATCAGCCTCGACCCCGTGCTGCTGTAATTCCCGCGCGTAGGCCACACCGGCTATCAGCAGGCACAGCTGCACTGCCCGGGTTTTCTGTAAGGCTTCGGCGCTGTCCAACGCCAGTACATCCTGGTCAAGAACAGCGCAGGCCTCGCTTAACAACCGCTGGGTTGTTTCATTGGCCGGCAGTTGGTGCAGCATCTGAGGCACCTGCGGCCCTTGTCCGGGAAAGGTAAATAAAATCTTCATCAGAGCTCCTGAGAGCTGGCCCAGGGATCCGTCGTCAACAACGGTCCCTCAGCGGTTTTCAGCATCGCTCGCCCATCCCGCAGCCATTCGCTCAGGGCAAAGCCACCGAGCGGTGTTTCTATTTGGGCATCGGCGCGGCAAGGCAACGCCTGCAACCACTGTGCCAGCCTCTGCAACTCATCAAGGCTGGCAGGCTGCGGGCAGCGAACCAACAGATCCAGATCGCTGTCGGCATGCATCACCGGGATTTCAGTCGCCAACGCATAACCACAGCTACCTGTCACGCCCCAGACCCACGGCCAAGGCCGCTGAGCCAGCATAATGAGCGCCTGCACCGGAGGCTGGGAAACAAAGCTCGAGTGCAGCAACGCCAACGGCTCACTCACTAAAGACTCCGGCGTCACTACGCGCCGGATAGCCTCTGCGCTAACCCAAGCTGCGGCGCGCTGGCTGCGTTTCATCCCCCGGATCCCAACCGGGATCCGCCCGCTATCCTGAACATCGCGCCGTACAACCAACGGTAATGAAGTGCGCCACTGCTGGCCAACCCACTCCGGCAACGCCTGATCGGCACTGAGGGCAGCACGGTCACTAATCCAAATCAGGTCATGCGGGCGAATCATCGGCTTCTCCAGTTACATCCCTGAGGTCAGGGTGATAAACAGCGGTAAGGTAATGATACACAACACGGAACTGATCAGTAACGTGGCTTCGGCATCCGGCGACTGCACGCCAAAACGGTTACCAAAGACGATACCGAAGAAACCGGCAGAAAGGGCGATCATCAAAATAGCGGTAATGGCTACACTGCCGTGCAGGCCCAATGCCAGCACCAGCCCCCAGGCAATAAACGGTTGGATTAACAGTTTGGTCACGCTCGACAGCAGCACCGGGCCGTTGATCTGCAACTTACGGGCAGACAGGATCACCCCGGTCAGGAACAGAGCCGTCGCCGTGGCCGACAGGCCAAGCGGTTTGATCGCGGCCAGCACCATTTCAGGCATATGCACGCCTACCGCCGACAGCACCACCCCAAGCAGCGGCCCCCAGACGATCGGTTTTTTCACCGAGCGCCACATCAGCACCGGCAACATGCCCAGGCTGGACCCCTGAACCCCGCCGGCCGCACGGGCCTTTTCACGCTCTAGGATCAGCAGGCAGAACGGCGTCATCAGTACCGAACCACAGGCGATAGCCACCGCCACGGACAGCGAGGTTCCCGGCGTTTCCCCCAGCACGCTACCGAGGATCGGCAGACCAAGCGCGGCATAGTTGGGTAATGCCACGGTGAGCGTCAGCACCGCGGCATCCTGCGGAGACTTATGGAAGATCCCGGTGCAGGTAAAATAGATCGCCGCATAGGTGATCCACATCGCCAGCACCAACACCACGATCAGCGGCGATTGCTCGACGATCCCCACCCAAGGCGTTTGTACGGTGGCACCGAACAGGGCCGCTGGCAGTGCAAAATCCATCACGAAGATGTTGAGTAATGAAACGTTCTGGTTATCGACCATTTTTGCCTTACCGGCAAAAAAGCCCAGCAGCATAATGACAAAAATCGGCGCCAAGGCATGAATAATTACGTATGTCATAAATCACCTGTTAAAAAGAAAAAATCAGTCAGATCAGGTGCGATGGTATTAGTTATATTGTTATATGCAGGTGAAGCTTTATGCCGGGTCGGAACGCATCATATGCGCCCTCCCGGCGGGTAGTATTTTGTTCCTGAACTCTGACGTAAAAATGGCTAGCGTGGCATTACCACTCTGCGCGCATACGTTCACGCACCAGCGAAGAGCTATGGCGGTTGTCTGCTCCCAGGCGGTTAGTTAATCCAACCCCTTCACGGCGAGTTTTGGCGATCGCCTGTATCAGTGCGTGGCGTACCAGATTAAGTTCCTGCTCACTGGCCTGCAGCGGGTCACGGATATCCAGTAACTGTTCCAACAGGCCCAGCGAGCTGTAATGCTCGACGTCATAAGCCATCGGTGGAATGGTTGCTGCCAGTTTCTCCAGCGCCTCTACGGAACGTAACGTGATGCGCGCCGCAGACTCTTTGCCCATCGCATGGATCATCACGCCTGCATCGTTGAAGGCGATCAAGCGGTTGGCCTGATAGCCGTGCGCCAGAAACGCGCCGGACATGGCTTTACCCACGATTAAACCAATCACCGGATGGCCTGCCAGCCGAGCCTTGGCATAAGCCCCGGCCGCACCGGCCAAGGCTTGGTGAATACCAAAGGCCTCTTCCCGGCGCCCGTAGGCCTGGCTCGGCACATCGATCACCGCCACGATGGCGCGCTTTTGTACTTTACCCACGTCAGCCGCGACTGCTTCACTGACTACCTGGGCTAACGTCCAACCTTCCAGCAATCCTACTTCGCCGCGTGCAGCGCGTGGGTAATGGTTATTTGCATCCGGCACCACGGCGATAAAACGCACCGGTTGGCCCTCTAGTTCAGCGTCCGCAACCCGGATCGAGGCGCACTGCCCCTGACGCTGCTCGGCCCCCGCCGTCAGCAAAGAGAACCAATATTCTCCACGGCTTGATGATGACGTACTCATACCCGATCCTCCGCAGCAAACAGTTGAGCAATGACCGCCGAATCCGCCTGCTGGCGGGTGTCGAACTGCGACAGTTTCGGCAAGTAGTAGTGATAATTGTCTGAGCGGTGCTGAACAGGCACGCCGCGTTGCAGACAACCTTTCATCGCCGCCTTGACCGCATGCAGCGCATCCGGGACTTCTTCATCGACAAAGCCGCTGCGATAGCGCACGTCGCCACCGGTCATGCTCCAGATAAAAGGCCGATCGCGGGAATCGTATTCTTCAATACCGGCTTCCTGTTCAATAACCTGTGGGCCGTTTAAGCCCAGGCGCGCTTCACGGGTGACGATCAGGTAGCTGCATAAGGCTGCCGCGATCGACATCCCGCCAAAGCAGCCCACGGTACCGGCAATTATACCCACCACCGGGGTGTAGCGGCGCAGATCGACAATCGCCGCATGAATATCCGCGATCGCTGCCAGCCCCAGGTTGGCCTCCTGCAAACGCACGCCACCGGTTTCCAGCAGCAAGACTGCCTGAGTCGCAATGCCGTTGCGGTTATCTTCTGCTGCCAGTTCCAGGGCCGCGGCCATCTTGGCACCGGAAACCTCCCCCATGCTGCCGCCCTGGAACGCCCCTTCTACCGCCACCACCACTGCCGGTTTACCGTCAATGGTGCCTTTAGCAACCACCATGCCGTCATCGGCCTGGGTGACTATGCCCTGCGGCTCCAGCCAGGGAGAAGTAATACGCTCAAATGGCCCCAACAGCTCACGGAAACTGCCACTGTCCAGCAAATTGCGGGCGCGCTCCCGGGCGCTGAGTTCGATAAAGCTGAGATCATCACGCATGGGCGGCCTCCTCAAATACCTGTTCAATACGCAGCCGAGCCACTCCCGGCGTAGCGCCGAAGTCGTTAATCTCTAACCGCCCGGCAGGTAAATCGCGCAACGAGGCCAGGCGTTCAAACAGGTGCTGCCAGCGCTGCCGGCTACCGTCTACGGAGGTTTTGATTGCCACCGTCAGCGTGCCGTCAGCCGCAGGCTCAAACAGAGCCTCCATGTCACCGGAGCCCACGACGCCGGTTAGTGCCTTACCCGGCAGCGTAATGCTGGCCGGATAACTCAAATCGATATGTTCCATAACATCCTCTGGATTGATTATTCAGCGGGCCGTAGCCCGATCGAGGAACAGAGCCGCAGCCAGTAAATCGGCCGCGCCACCGGGTGAAACGTTGCTCGCCAATAGCCGTTGCTCCAATTTGGCCAACGCCGCCTGCCCTGCCGGATGTTGATACCCTCCGGCATGCAGTACCTCGGCTGCCCCTTGCTGCATCGCGTTTAGCGCCGTTAGCCCACCGCGTGACAACACGCAGGTATCGCTCAGGGTGGTCATGATGGCCATCAAGGCATCAATCTGCGCGGCTGGCTCACTGGCCCCCTGGTTCCTGCTGTACCACAGCTGCGGTAGCGCACGTTGCATCACATGCGGGAAACCTTGCTGGGCCTCCTCCCGCGCGCCGGGTACCTGATAACGTTGAGTGGCTCGCAAGCCTTTGCTGAACACCTTCGGGCTAGCATGATCCGGCAACTGCGCCAACTGAGCGGCTAATGTGCAACTGCTGGATGGCGTTGCGTTCCCCCCTTGCATGGCTACCGCCGTCACCAGCAGGCCCATCGCCCAGATTGCCCCACGATGTGTATTAACACCGGCAGTGGCAGCCATCATCCGCTGTTCACCTTCCCGGCCAATCCGGCCCACTTCCTGACGCAACGCACTATCTGCCGGACGCTGCCAACCGGCAATCGCCAGCCGGTGGAAGACCGGTGTCAGGCTGTGGGCGGAACGCACCATCAACGCCAACGTCAAATCCTGATGCGCGCCGGAACCCCGGGCATCCACCAGCCCCGGTTTCGGGCTGAGGCGCGCCTCATCCACTAGCGCCTGCGTGGCAAGCTCCGCCAAGCGTGCGGCAACTCGGTCCGCATCAGAAGCGATTAAACAGGGGGAAAGTTTCATTACCAGCTCCGGAATTTCGCTGGCGGGTTATACAGGCCGCCGGACCACTCGACCAGATCCGCTACGCTGCCTGCGGCCAGCAAAGAACGCGTTGCATCGGTGCGACGAATGTCGAGGTCTTCCGGGAACACCACTTTGCCTTCACGGCGCAGCTCGGCCACGCGTTTAGCGTCCACACCCAGCCCGATATCGGTGATACCGGCCACCGCTGCCACCATGGCGCGGCGCTCTTCCAGCGAGCGTGCACGATACAGATAAGCGATGCCCTCTTCGGTCAGCACATGGGTGACGTCATCGCCGTAAATCATCACCGGTGCCAGCGGCATGCCAGACTCTTGCGCCACATCGACGGCATCGAGTTTTTCTACGAAGGTCGGTTTGGCCCCCGCCTGGAAGGTTTCCACCATTTGCACCACCAGCTTGCGGCCACGAGCCAACGGATCCGGCTCTTCGATCATATCCAGCCAGGCAGGCGTAGCGTGGCGACGACCGTGTGGATCGTGCCCCATGTTCGGTGCGCCGCCAAAACCGGATAGGCGACCACGTGTCACGGTAGAAGAGTGGGCCATACCGTCGATCTGTAAGGTTGAACCGATAAACATATCTACGGCGTACTGACCGGCCATCTGGCAGAACGCACGGTTGGAGCGCATGGAACCGTCGCTACCGGTAAAGAAAATATCCGGGCGGGCGGCGATATAATTCTCCATCCCCAGCTCACCGCCAAAACAGTGCACGGTCTCCACCCAGCCGCTTTCAATTGCCGGGATCAGGGTTGGATGCGGGTTCAGGGTCCAGTGTTTACAGATTTTGCCCTTCAGACCCAGTTGCTCGCCATAGGTAGGTAGCAGCAGTTCAATGGCGGCGGTGTTGAAACCGATACCGTGATTCAGCGATTGCACCTGATGTTTGGCGTAGATGCCTTTGATTGCCATCATCCCCATCAACACGTGCACCGGTTTGATCAGGCGCGGATCGCGGGTAAACAGCGGCTCAATAAAGAACGGCTTGTCTGCCACCACGACAAAATCGATCCAGGAGCCGGGGATATCAACTCTCGGCAGGTCAGTTTCATCATCAACCAGTTCATTGACCTGAGCGATGACGATGCCGTCTTTAAACGCAGTGGCCTCCACCAGTGCCGGGGTATCTTCGGTACTTGGCCCGGTGTACAGATTGCCATGACGATCGGCCTTGAACCCGGCCACTAGCGCCACGTTCGGCACCAGATCCACATACAGGCGGGAATAGAGTTCTATATAGGTGTGGATGGCACCGATTTCGAGCTGCCCATCTTCCAACAGTTGGGAAATGCGCAGGCTCTGGGTACCAGAGAAAGCAAAATCGAGCTTGCGGGCGATGCCCTTTTCAAAAATATCCAGATGCTCGGCGCGGCCAACGCTTGGCATGATCATATGCAGATCGTGGACCTTGGCGGGGTTGACCTCGGCGAGCATACGGGAGAGAAAATCGGCCTGTTTCTGGTTATTGCCTTCCAGCACCACCCGATCGCCAGAAACCAGCAGTTTTTCCAGCACGCTGGTCAGATCGGCGGTGGGGATCACTTTGCCCTGCGACTGCCCTTGCACACTCGCGATACGGCGTTTTTTTTCCTGCCGCCGGGTATCCCAAACGCGCGTGGGGCTTTGATGTAGCGACATACCTCAACCTCCTGGGTTTACTTGGTTCTGTTCAGTACGGTTAGAGTAAGAGTCTAGGAGAACGCCATCAATCAAGCAGGGGGATGGTTTATTAGCCTGAGAGTAATGGTTTAATAAAATCAATATTAATCAATCAGTTAATATCAATAAAAGCCGGGGTCGATCACAAAAAAACGGGGAACCCAAAGGCTCCCCGTGATGATGCTAACTCAGTACCGAATTACACCGCGGTTTGGAAGATCACACCGTCGGCTTTTTCCGTGTACTGGGTCAACTGGTCGAAGTTCAGGTAGCGATAAGTATCCGCCGCCGTCTTGTCGACCTGTGCCATATAGGTCTGATACTCATCAGGCGTTGGCAGACGGCCCAGCAGTGATGCCACTGCCGCCAGCTCTGCGGAAGCCAGATAAACGTTGGCTCCAGTACCCAGACGGTTCGGGAAGTTACGGGTTGAGGTGGAAACCACGGTCGCACCGTCCGCTACGCGTGCCTGGTTACCCATGCACAGTGAACAGCCAGGGATCTCGATACGCGCCCCGCTCTTGCCAAAGACGCTGTAGTAGCCTTCTTCAGTCAATTGCGCTGCGTCCATCTTGGTTGGCGGAGCCACCCACAGACGGGTTGGCAGTTGGCCTTTATGCTGATCCAACAGTTTACCTGCCGCACGGAAGTGGCCGATGTTGGTCATGCAAGAACCGATAAACACTTCGTCGATCTTGCTGTTGGCCACGTCGGACAGCAGGCGCGCGTCGTCCGGATCGTTCGGCGCACACAGGATTGGCTCCTTGATATCAGCCAGATCGATTTCGATCACTGCGGCATATTCCGCATCCGCATCGCCTTCCAGCAGTTGCGGATCCGCCAGCCATTTTTCCATCCCCTGAATACGGCGCTCCAGGGTACGGCGATCGCCATAACCTTCGGAGATCATCCACTTCAGCAACACGATGTTGGAGCTCAGATATTCGGCAATCGGTGCCTTGTCCAGCTTGATGGTACAACCGGCAGCGGAACGTTCTGCAGAGGCATCGGTCAGCTCAAACGCCTGTTCGACCTTCAGTTCCGGCAGACCTTCGATCTCCAGAATGCGGCCAGAGAAAATGTTCTTCTTACCCTTCTTCTCTACGGTCAACAGGCCCTGCTGGATCGCGTAGTAAGGAATAGCATGCACCAAATCACGCAAGGTAATACCAGGCTGCATTTTGCCTTTGAAGCGCACCAGCACCGACTCAGGCATATCCAGCGGCATCACGCCGGTCGCGGCAGCAAAGGCTACCAGACCAGAACCGGCCGGGAAGGAAATGCCGATCGGGAAGCGGGTGTGGGAATCGCCACCGGTACCAACGGTATCCGGCAGTAACATACGGTTCAGCCAGGAGTGGATCACACCATCACCAGGGCGCAGCGAAACGCCGCCACGGTTCATGATGAAGTCCGGCAGCGTATGGTGAGTCGTGACGTCTACCGGTTTCGGGTACGCGGCAGTGTGACAGAACGACTGCATCACCAGATCGGCAGAGAAGCCCAGGCAAGCCAGATCTTTCAGCTCGTCACGGGTCATTGGGCCAGTGGTATCTTGTGAACCTACCGAGGTCATCTTAGGTTCGCAGTATTCGCCAGGGCGAACACCAGCAACGCCACAGGCACGGCCCACCATTTTCTGCGCCAGCGAGAAGCCCTTGCTGCTAGCCGCTACCGGCTTGGCAATACGGAACACTTCGCTGTGCGGTAGGCCCAGCGCTTCACGCGCCTTGGTGGTCAGGCCACGGCCGATAATCAGTGGGATGCGGCCACCGGCACGCACTTCATCCAGCAACACATCGGTTTTCAGCTCGAAGCTGGCAACCAGTTCGCCGGTCTCATGGTTACGCACTTCACCTTTATACGGGAAGATGTCGATCACATCGCCCATGTTCAGGTTGGAGACGTCCACTTCGATCGGCAACGCGCCTGCATCTTCCATGGTGTTAAAGAAGATTGGCGCAATCTTGCCGCCCAGCACCACACCGCCGCCACGCTTGTTCGGCACGTAGGGGATGTCGTCACCCATAAACCACAGCACCGAGTTGGTGGCAGATTTACGGGAAGACCCCGTACCGACCACGTCACCGACGTAGGCCAGCGGGAAACCTTTCTTGTTCAGCTCTTCAATCTGCTTGATTGGGCCAACGCTACCCGGTTGATCCGGGAAAATACCTTCACGTTCGCTTTTGAGCATCGCCAGCGCATGCAGTGGGATATCTGGACGTGACCAGGCATCTGGAGCGGGTGACAGATCGTCGGTATTGGTTTCGCCAGTCACTTTGAACACGGTCACGGTGATCTTTTCCGCCAACGGTGAGCGTGACAGATACCATTCGGCATCGGCCCAGGACTGCATGATTTGTTTGGCGTGTGGGTTACCGGCTTTGGCTTTCTCTTCTACGTCGTAGAAGTTATCAAACATCAGCAGCGTATGGGAAAGCGCCTTGGCAGCAATCGGTGCCAGCTTTTCGTTATCCAACGCCTCGATCAGCGGATGAATGTTGTAACCGCCCTGCATGGTGCCTAGCAGTTCAATGGCTTTTTCGGGGGTAACCAGGGGGGAAGTGGCTTCGCCTTTGGCAACGGCTGCCAGAAAACCTGCTTTGACATAGGCGGCTTCGTCGACGCCCGGTGGTACACGGTTAATCAGCAGGTCTAACAGAAATTCTTCTTCGCCTTTTGGCGGATTTTTTAATGATTCAACCAGCGCTGCCATTTGTGTCGCATCTAATGGCTTAGGGACGATGCCCTCTGCAGCACGCTCGGCCACGTGCTTACGGTATTCTTCTAGCACGACTTTCTCCTCGCTCTCATTGTCATTTATTGTGCCTGGCGTTTTATATTCAAACCGGGTTTAGCGCACGGCGATATTTGACGGGGCACTGCTGTCGATATCCTGGACTGTAAGTAAGGTACAGTGCCCGGTTCCGCCCAGCCAGCATATCAGGATTTGAATCGGTTGTTAATTCGTTCACATAAAAGCAACATTAAATCTTTGCTGAATCGTTGACCGCAGCGTAATCGGCTGCAAAGCAGGCGGGACGGGCTCGGGTTCGATACGGCACAACAGCAATCTCAGCCCAATGAGCACAACATAACGTCCATAGTTTTACAATGGTTATCGATAGAGTTGGGAGAAATTGGCGGGCGTTGGGCACAAAAAAACCGCCATAAAGACGGTTCTTTTGTATCCGTACAGTGTTAGCAGGCACCGAACGGATTTCTTACATCGTTAAGAACGATACAAGCGCTAACGAACAGGTTCATTGTGCGTAAATCTGGTTAAAAAATCAACCATCGGGATGCAAAAACCCTTTTTTTTATGTACCCTGATTCTGGGTCTGTTCTGCCGGTTTAGCAGCCGGTCATCGGGCTTGAGAACAGTGCTGCAACTACTGCGATACAAGCGCTGACGAACGCTTGTTCCGCCGGGATTTTTCCGGTGAAGTCGCGGTGGTCGTGGTTCCACAAGGAACGCGCAATGAAAGGGAGAACACTCATTATCCTGCTCATTGTGCTGGGTTCGGTGTTTGGCGTCAGCAAAGGCGGCTGGTCAGTTTCCAGCAACCAACTGATCTTCAACGTCGTATTCCAGAACAAGTAAGCTACTGGCCGCTCTTTTGAGCGGCCTTTTATTGGCATTTATTCCAAAAAAACGGCCCCTTTACAGGAGCCGCTTATCAACCTTACCAACCGCTGAAATTACTTCTTCTTGGCTTTCGGGTTTGGCAGATCGGTGATGCTGCCTTCGTAGATCTCTGCTGCCAGACCTACGGATTCGTGCAGGGTTGGGTGAGCATGGATAGTCAACGCGATATCTTCTGCGTCACAACCCATCTCGATCGCCAGACCGATTTCACCCAACAGCTCGCCGCCGTTGGTGCCGACAATCGCGCCACCAATGATACGGTGCGTTTCTTTGTCGAAGATCAGTTTGGTCATACCGTCTGCACAGTCAGAAGCGATAGCACGGCCTGAAGCTGCCCACGGGAAGGTGGACGTTTCGTAGCTGATGCCTTTCTCTTTGGCTTCTTTCTCGGTCATCCCTACCCATGCCACTTCTGGCTCGGTGTAAGCGATCGATGGGATCACTTTCGGGTCGAAGTAGTGCTTCATACCAGCGATAACTTCAGCAGCTACGTGGCCTTCATGCACGCCTTTGTGCGCCAGCATCGGTTGACCGACGATGTCACCAATCGCGAAGATGTGCGGCACGTTGGTACGCAGCTGTTTGTCGACGTGGATAAAGCCACGGTCGTCAACTTCTACACCGGCTTGGCCAGCGTCCAGCAGTTTACCGTTCGGCACACGGCCGATCGCTACCAGCACCGCGTCGTAACGCTGTGGTTCTGCAGGGGCTTTTTTACCTTCCATCGTGACATAGATGCCGTCTTCTTTGGCTTCTACCGCGGTCACTTTGGTTTCCAGCATCAGGTTGAACTGCTTGCTGATACGCTTGGTAAAGACTTTAACCACGTCTTTATCTGCAGCCGGGATCACCTGGTCGAACATTTCAACCACGTCGATCTGTGAACCCAGAGCATGGTATACGGTGCCCATTTCCAGGCCGATGATACCGCCGCCCATCACCAGCATGCGCTCTGGAACGGTTTTCAGCGCCAGTGCATCGGTGGAATCCCACACGCGTGGATCTTCATGAGGAATAAATGGCAGTTGGATCGGACGGGAGCCTGCGGCGATGATGGCATTGTCGAAGTTGATGGTGGTAGCACCATTCTCGCCTTCAACCACTAGCGTGTTGGCGCCGGTGAATTTACCCAGGCCGTTGACCACTTTCACTTTGCGGCCTTTAGCCATGCCAGCCAGACCACCGGTCAGCTGATTGATGACTTTCTCCTTCCAGACGCGCACTTTGTCGATGTCGGTTTTCGGCTCGCCGAAAACGATGCCGTGTTCGGCCAACGCTTTGGCTTCTTCGATCACTTTGGCAACGTGCAACAGTGCTTTGGAAGGAATACAGCCCACGTTCAGGCAAACACCGCCCAGAGTGGAGTAACGCTCAACCAGAATGGTTTCCAGACCTAAGTCAGCGCAACGAAAAGCAGCAGAGTAACCCGCAGGGCCCGCCCCAAGTACCACGACCTGAGTTTTAATTTCAGTACTCATCATGACCTCTTAATTGTTTGTCCGGCGGGTCAGACGTCATTTTTATTGCTAGTCGATCTCATAACGCCCTTCATCCACCGGGACGCATACACCGCGAGCAGTTTACAGAATTGTTAATAATCTGCAAAGCGTGTTCGAGTGACCCGTGTCCCAACAATTCTGTCGAGTCATGCAAAACCCGACAAAACTGCTACTGAATTACTAAGGGCGCAGCATGCTGCGCCCTTTTTTCATTACATCACCAGACGGCGAATGTCGGCCAGCATGTTGTTGATGATGGTGATAAAGCGCGCACCGTCAGCACCGTCAATCACACGGTGGTCGAAGGAGAGCGACATTGGCATCATCAGGCGCGGCGTGAACTCTTTACCGTTCCAGACCGGCTCCATCGCAGACTTGGAGACACCCAGGATAGCCACTTCCGGCGCGTTAACAATCGGCGCGAAGTGAGTAGTCCCGATACCGCCCAGGCTGGAGATGGTGAAGCAACCGCCCTGCATTTCGCCTGCGGTCAACTTACCGTCACGCGCTTTTTTGGAGATCGCCATCAGTTCACGGGACAGCTCAGTGATGCTCTTCTTGTTCACATCCTTGAATACCGGAACCACCAGGCCATTTGGCGTATCTACCGCCACGCCGATGTTGATGTATTTCTTCAGCGTCAGCTTCTGGCCATCTTCGGACAGTGAGCTGTTGAAGCGTGGCATCTGCTCCAGGGCAGCGGCAACGGCTTTCATGATGAACACCACCGGGGTGAACTTCACGTCCAGCTTACGCTTGGCAGCTTCGTCGTTCTGCTGCTTGCGGAACGCTTCCAGATCGGTGATATCGGTTTTGTCGAAGTGAGTCACGTGCGGGATCATCACCCAGTTGCGGCTCAGGTTGGCACCAGAGATTTTCTGGATGCGGCCCAGTTCAACTTCTTCGATCTCACCAAACTTGCTGAAGTCCACTTTCGGCCAAGGCAACATGCCTGGCAGGCCACCACCGGTAGCGGCAGGAGCGGCTTCGGCGCGTTTGACCGCGTCTTTCACGTAAGCCTGAACGTCTTCGCGCAGGATACGGCCTTTACGACCTGTGCCCTTCACTTTTGCCAGGTTAACACCGAACTCACGCGCCAAGCGGCGGATGACTGGGGTCGCGTGAACGTAGGCGTCGTTTTCAGCGAACTCGCCTTTACCGGCGGCGGCGGCAGGTGCAGCCGCTTTGGCTTCCTGCTTGACCGGAGCCGGAGCAGCTTCTGCTTTCTGGGCCGGAGCAGCGGCAGGTGCTGGTGCAGCGCCTTCCACTTCGAACACCATGATCAGAGAACCGGTTTTCACTTTGTCGCCGGTAGCGATTTTGATTTCTTTCACGGTGCCCGCGAACGGAGCCGGAACTTCCATAGAAGCCTTGTCACCTTCAACGGTGATCAGTGACTGCTCAGCGGCAACTTTATCGCCCACTTTCACCATCACTTCGGTCACTTCTACTTCGTCGCCGCCAATGTCTGGCACTTCGACGTTTTTCGCCGCGCTTGCCGCAGGGGCAGCAGCCGGAGCCGCCTGGGTAGCCGCAGCAGCAGGGGCAGCAGAAGCCGCGCCAGCCACTTCGAAGACCATAATCAGGGAACCGGTTTTCACTTTGTCACCGGTGTTGATTTTGATCTCTTTCACGGTACCAGCGAACGGTGCAGGCACTTCCATAGAGGCCTTGTCGCCTTCTACGGTGATCAGAGACTGCTCGGCAGTCACGGTATCGCCAACCTTCACCAGGATCTCGGTGACTTCAACTTCATCAGCCCCGATGTCCGGTACTTCAACGTCTTTGGCTGCGGCAGCAGCAGGAGCCGCGGCCGGTTTTTCTTCTGCCTTGGCGGCTGGTGCGGCAGCGGCCGCACCTTCTGCTTCAAAGATCATCAGCAGTTTGCCAGTCTCGGTTTTATCACCGACGGCCACTTTGATCTCTTTGACCACGCCAGCCTGCGGCGAAGGCACTTCCATGGAGGCTTTGTCGCCTTCCACGGTGATCAGCGATTGTTCAACTTCAACCTTATCGCCAACCTTCACCAGGATCTCGGTGATTTCAACTTCATCTGCACCGATGTCCGGCACTTTGATTTCGATAGACATTGTTCAGTACCTCTTATGCCAGACGCGGGTTAACTTTTTCTGGGTTGATGTCGAATTTCTTAATCGCATCAGCGACCACAGAAGCTTCAATGTCACCGCGTTTAGCCAGTTCACCCAGAGCAGCAACCACCACGTAGGAAGCATCAACTTCGAAGTGGTGACGCAGGTTTTCGCGGCTGTCTGAACGACCGAAGCCGTCAGTACCCAGTACGCGATAATCGCTGGCTGGTACGAAAGTACGAACCTGCTCTGCGAACAGCTTCATGTAGTCGGTAGACGCTACCGCTGGCGCCTCATTCATCACCTGAGCGATGTAAGGCACACGTGGGGTTTCGGTTGGGTGCAGCATGTTCCAACGCTCACAGTCCTGACCATCACGCGCCAGTTCGGTGAAGGAAGTTACGCTGTAGGTGTCAGAACCCACGCCGTAGTCTTTCGCCAGGATCTGCGCAGCTTCACGCACATGACGCAGGATCGCACCGGAGCCCAACAGCTGTACTTTACCTTTGCTACCTTCCAGAGTTTCCAGCTTGTAGATACCTTTACGGATACCCTCTTCTGCGCCCTGTGGCATGGCTGGCATGTGGTAGTTTTCGTTCAGCGTGGTCAGGTAGTAGTAGACGTTTTCTTGCGCGTCACCGTACATACGCACCAGGCCGTCATGCATGATCACTGCCACTTCATACGCGTAAGCCGGATCGTAGGAGATACAGTTAGGGATGGTCAGAGACTGAATATGGCTGTGGCCATCTTCGTGCTGCAGACCTTCACCGTTCAGGGTAGTACGCCCTGAAGTCCCGCCGATCAGGAAGCCACGCGCCTGTTGGTCACCCGCTGCCCAGCACAGGTCGCCGATACGTTGGAAACCGAACATGGAGTAGTAGATGTAGAACGGGATCATTGGCAGATCGTTGGTGCTGTAGGAAGTCGCTGCGGCCAACCAGGAAGAGGCTGCGCCCAGTTCGTTGATACCTTCCTGCAGGATCTGGCCTTTCTCGTCTTCTTTGTAGTACGCCACCTGCTCACGGTCCTGCGGGGTGTACTGCTGGCCGTTCGGGCTGTAGATACCGATCTGACGGAACAGACCTTCCATACCGAAGGTACGAGCTTCGTCGGCGATGATTGGCACCAGGCGATCTTTGATCGACTTGTTCTTCAGCATCACGTTCAAGGCACGCACAAAGGCGATGGTGGTAGAAATCTCTTTGTTCTGCTCTTCCAGCAGTGAGCTGAAATCTTCCAGAGCTGGCATTTCCAGCTTCTCGGTGAAGTTAGGCAGACGAGTGGGTACATAGCCTTGCAGCGCCTGACGGCGTTCGTGCAGATACTTGTACTCTTCGGAGTCTTTCTCGAAGGTGATGTATGGCAGTTTTTCGATGTCAGCATCGGCCACTGGCACGTTGAAACGATCGCGGAAGTGGTGAACCCCTTCCATGTTCATTTTCTTCACCTGGTGAGCGATGTTTTTACCTTCCGCGGTTTCACCCATGCCGTAACCTTTGATGGTATGGGCCAGGATCACGGTTGGTTTGCCTTGGGTATCCTGCGCTTTTTTCAGTGCAGCAAAGACTTTCTTCGGATCGTGACCACCACGGTTCAGCGCCCAGATTTCGTCGTCGGTCATATCTTTGACCAGCGCGGCGGTTTCCGGGAAGCGGCCGAAGAAGTGCTCACGCACGTAAGCACCGTCTTTGGATTTGAAGGTCTGGTAGTCGCCGTCCAGGGTTTCGTTCATCAGTTGGATCAGCTTGCCGCTGGTGTCTTTACGCAGCAGTTCATCCCAACGACCACCCCAGATCACTTTCAGCACCTGCCAGCCAGCACCTGCGAAGATACCTTCCAGCTCGTTGATGATCTTGCCGTTACCGGTAACCGGGCCATCCAGACGCTGCAGGTTGCAGTTGATGACGAAGACCAGGTTGTCCAGCTTCTCACGGGTTGCGATGGTGATCGCACCTTTGGATTCTGGTTCGTCCATCTCGCCGTCGCCCAGGAAGGCATAAACGGTCTGGCCGGAGGTGTCTTTCAGACCACGGTGTTCCAGATACTTGAGGAACTTGGCCTGATAGATGGCGCTGATTGGGCCCAGCCCCATGGAGACGGTCGGGAACTGCCAGAATTCAGGCATCAGTTTTGGATGCGGATAAGAGGACAGGCCTTTACCGTGCACTTCCTGACGGAAGTTGTTCATTTGATCTTCGGTCAGGCGGCCTTCAAGGAAGGCACGTGCATAAACGCCCGGAGAGATGTGGCCCTGGAAGTAAACCAGATCGCCGCCGTCTTTCTCGTTGCGAGCACGGAAGAAGTGGTTAAAGCAGACTTCATAGAAGGTCGCAGAAGATTGGAAGGAAGCCATGTGGCCGCCCAGATCCAGATCTTTCTTGGAAGCACGCAACACGGTCATCACGGCGTTCCAACGGATGGCAGAACGAATACGACGCTCCAGATCCAGGTTGCCCGGGTATGCCGGTTCGTCTTCTACCGCGATGGTGTTGACGTAGTTGTTAGCCGCAGCACCCGCTGCAACGCTAACACCGCCCTTGCGGGCTTCTCCCAGCACCTGATCAATCAGGAACTGAGCGCGTTCAACACCCTCTTCACGGATGACCGATTCGATCGCCTGCAGCCAGTCGCGGGTTTCGATCGGATCCACGTCATTGTTTAAACGTTCTGACATGGTGGTATTCCTTATCTGTCTAATGGTTTGTTTGGAGCCTGTCTTCGTGCGTTCTGTCATAAAACGCACGAAGACAGGCTCATCAGTTTGGTTGCCGCTTAAGTACTTAATTAAGCACTCCGAGCTTTATCTCTACAAGCTGGTGTGCCTTGAAGAGAACCACTCTTAATCCTTGCGTTGCTGGAGACGCCGCAGCGATCGATCACGCCGGGTGTGTTCTCTGCTGAGATCCAGCAAAATTTCCTCGATAAACGCCAAATGGCGGTGCGAGGCTTCACGGGCCTTTTCAGGTTCGCGTGCCACAATCGCCTCAAAGATCCCGGCGCGATGGCTACTCACTGTTGCCAACATCTCACGGCGCGAGTAGAGCAATTCAAAGTTCTGACGAACGTTCTGTTCCAGCATCGGGCCCATACAGCGCAGCAGATGGAGTAACACAACGTTGTGGGCAGCCTCGGTCACGGCAATTTGGTATTGCATGACCGCGTCGGCTTCGGCGTCTAGATCGCCACTGTCCTGAGCTTGCTGGATCACATGATGGCAGTCGCGGATGCGCGCCAGATCTTCGTCAGTCCCACGCAACGCCGCATAATAGGCAGCGATACCTTCGAGAGCATGACGGGTTTCGAGCAGGTCGAATTGTGATTCAGGATGATCGGCCAGCAGCTCAGCCAGCGGATCGCTGAAGCTCTGCCACAGATTAGTTTGTACAAAGGTGCCGCCTCCCTGGCGACGCAGGAGCAGCCCTTTAGCTTCCAGACGCTGAATTGCCTCTCTCAGAGAAGGACGGGAAACATCAAACTGTTTCGCCAACTCGCGCTCTGGAGGCAGCTTTTCGCCTGGACGTAGCGTACCCTCGAGGATCAGGTATTCGAGCTGCTGCTCGATAACATCTGACAACTTGGGTTGGCGGATTTTGCTGTAGGCCATGGGTGATTTCTTCTCTGCGAAGTGCCCGGAGTCAATTGGTAATACCAATTTCAAAAACGTGACGGTAAAGTAACAAAGTATTCACCTGCTGTCCATATGGGCCTTGATCGAAATCATGAATGCCGCACATTTTAACACTTCAATCCATAAGCCTTTGCAAACCGGCAACTCAGCGTTGGTAATACCATTTACGAGGTAGCCGCCGAATTTAACTTTTGTGAAACCTCTGGTTAGAACAATGCCCGGGTTATATGGCAAGGAGATTAAGGGTTATTTTCGCTTTACAACCGCTTACCGAGCCCCGCATCGTTAACAAAATAACAACAACAAGGGCGATTATTTTTGCCAATTCTGTGAGTTATTGCTTATTTCGTGCACGCAATCCCCCCGCTCGTCACACAACCCGCATTTTGTTGCCTAAACTGCTGCAATCTTAATCATTCAAACAACAAAGCAGGTGCAAACTTTCGCACATACCATTATTCTCTGCCAAACGGTAGCGACGCCGTGGAATTTATAGCTATAACGTCGTAAACAAAAAACAACACACATCGTAATCATTACTTTACGGTAATGAGCATTATGTCAGCACAGAGGGTTTCATTGATGGATGGTCAACAGCATGGCGACCAGCTGAAGCGCGGCCTGAAAAACCGCCATATCCAGCTGATCGCCTTAGGTGGCGCAATAGGTACCGGCCTGTTCCTCGGTATCGCTCAAACAATAAAAATGGCCGGCCCGTCGGTCATCCTTGGTTATGCAATTGGCGGTTTTATTGCCTTCCTGATCATGCGTCAACTGGGTGAAATGGTGGTAGAGGAGCCGGTGGCCGGATCGTTTAGCCACTTCGCCTATAAATACTGGGGGAACTTCGCCGGTTTCGCCTCCGGCTGGAACTACTGGGTGCTGTACGTGCTGGTTGCCATGGCAGAACTGACCGCGGTAGGTATTTACGTGCAGTACTGGTGGCCGGGTATCCCAACCTGGATCTCCGCTGCCGTGTTCTTCCTGGCCATCAACGCCATCAACCTGTCGAGTGTGAAGGTCTATGGTGAAATGGAGTTCTGGTTCGCCATCATCAAAGTGGTCGCTATCATTGGCATGATCGCCTTTGGTGCCTACCTGCTGTTCAGCGGCCTGGGCGGCCCGGAAGCCAGCGTCACCAACCTGTGGGCGCAGGGCGGTTTCTTCCCGAATGGCACCATGGGGCTGCTCATGGCGATGGCGGTGATCATGTTCTCCTTCGGTGGATTGGAACTGGTGGGTATTACCGCCGCCGAAGCCGATAACCCGGAAAAAAGCATCCCGAAAGCCACCAACCAGGTGATCTACCGCATCCTGCTGTTCTATATCGGCTCGCTGACTATTCTGCTGTCACTCTATCCGTGGGGAAAAGTAGTCGAAGGCGGCAGCCCGTTCGTGCTGATCTTCCATGCGCTGAACAGCAATATGGTCGCAACGGTGCTTAATATCGTGGTCCTGACGGCTGCGCTGTCGGTCTACAACAGCTGCGTCTATTGCAACAGCCGCATGCTGTACGGCTTGGCCAAACAAGGTAATGGCCCGAAAGCCCTGCTGAAAGTGGATAGCCGCGGTGTGCCGGTGGTTGCCATAGGTTTCTCAGCGCTGGCAACCGCACTGTGCGTGTTGATCAACTACCTGATCCCAGGCCGTGCCTTTGAATTACTGATGGCGCTGGTGGTGTCTGCCCTGGTGATCAACTGGGCGATGATCAGCCTGGCACACCTGAAATTCCGCAAGGCGAAAAACCATGAAGGCGTCGAGCCGAAGTTCAAGGCCTTCTGGTATCCTTTCAGCAACTATCTGTGCCTGGCCTTTTTGGCCGGTATTCTGGTGATCATGTATCTGACACCAGGGATCCAGATTTCCGTGCTGCTGATCCCGGTATGGCTCGTCATTCTCGGCATCGGTTACTTCATCAAGCAGCGTGGCCAACGTGCTGTAAGCGCCACCAATACCCACTGATATCATTGTTGACGATCAATAGGCCCGCACGCGGGCCTATTGTTTTTCTTCATCATTAATGGGCTTTACGCAGTGCCTTCACCTGCTCGGCGGTGATATCCGCCGGCAGCCCGCCCCAGGTGACACGCAGGTAATTCACCAGCTCGGCAATTTGCGCATCGTCCAGACGATCGGCAAAGCCCGGCATGCTCTGCATACTTTCGTTACCGGGGAACTGCTGTGCTGGTAGCCCATCCAGCACCGACACGATCAGGTTCTTGCCGTCCGGTTGGCGCAGCGTGGCGTTATCACGCATCGCTACCGCAACATGCGGTATACCTGCACCATCACGCTCATGGCAGGCGGAACACTGGTCGAGATAGGTGATACGCCCGGCATCACTGCCCTGCCCGATTTTAACGGCAACAGGCTGCGGTGGCTTGTCGCCCATCAGGTAGGTCACCAACGCCCGATGATCTTCCGGCGTCAGATGACGAGTGCTGAGATCGACCACCATGTGCATTTCGCTAAACGCCGAGCCCTGCGGCGCTAACCCGGTGCTGAGGAAACGGCTCAGATCCTCTGGTGTCCAACCGCGCTGAGCCAAACCCTGTGGCGTGATATCCGGCGCGATGAACCGTCCCAGATCGCCACCTTGCATTGGCTTGTTCACTTCCATCTGCCCCAGCATGCCCCGTGGCGTATGGCATTCGCCACAGTGGCCAAGCACGTCAGACAGGTAACGCCCCCGCTGCCATTCGGCGGAGCTCCCCTGCGAGCTGGCTGGTAACGGATCGCTGTTGCGGAACAGCAAATTCCAACCGATCAGCGCCATCCGCTGGTTGAACGGGAACGGCATATCGTTGGCTGGAATGGCTACGTCCACCGCCGGGCGCGACATCAGATAGGCATAAATAGCATCCGCATCTTCGCGCGAAATGCCTTTGTAGGAGGTATAAGGCATCGCCGGATACAGATGGCGGCCACCCGGAGCCACCCCCTGCGTCAACGCCAGGAAGAAGTCATCCTTGGTCCAGCGGCCAATACCCTGATCGGCAGAAGGCGTCAGGTTGCTGCCATAAATGGTGCCGAACGGGGTATCCAGCGGATAGCCTCCCGCCAGCGGTGCCCCACCAGCGGCAGTATGGCAGGCAGCACAGTCGGCAGCCTGCGTCAGATAACGCCCACGGGCAATTTGTTCGCTGCTGGCGGTAACCTGCTGGACTGGGCCGTCATAGCTGCGGTTTTCTCGCCACCACAGCACGGCGATGACAATCGCCGCTATCAGCACAATCAACAATGCAAGACGTTTTTTCATTACGCCGTCTCCTTCAGCAGGCCTGGGGTTTTCAACACCACGTCACGCACCGCCTCGTAATAACGGACATAGCCGGTGCAACGGCAGATATGGTTTTCCAACGCCTGCTCAATCGCGCCTTCCAACCGATCGCGTGGAATTGGCTCACGCTTGAGCTTCTCGACAAAGATGGTGGCCGCATTGACAAAGCCCGGCGTGCAATAGCCACACTGGAAGCTGTAGTGATCGAGGAACGACTGCTGGATCGGCGAGAGTTCAACCACTTCGCCCTGATTATCCACCTGCGCAACGCCTTCGATGGTGCGTACCTGTTTGCCATTGAAAAAGTGAGCGCCGGTGATACAGGTACGGATTTCTTCGCTGGTGCCGCTTGGATGGTCGAGGATCGCCACGCAGGCGTGGCAGATACCCTGCCCGCAGCCGAGACGTGAGCCGGTCAGATCGAGATATTCATGCAGAAAATCGATCATCATCAGCCCTTCAGGTACCTCGATGGGACCATATTGTTTGCCGTTAATGGTCAGGGTAATGGGTTGGGTTTTAATGCTCATGGTAACACCTCAAGAATATTTTCGGCACGAACAGGCAAATCACGGAACCGATGACCGGTGGCGTGGGCAATGGCGTTAACCAATGCGGCAACCACAGGGATCATGACCACTTCCGCCATCCCTTTCGGCGGATCGGTTTCCGAGAGCGCAGGAAGGATGTCACCGGTCTGTTTCCAGACAGCCACATCGCTGGCACGCGGCAAATGGTAACGGTTAAAGTTCCAGGTGCCGTTACCCGGCCCATCTTCGTACAGCGGTAAATACTCATGCAGCACATGGCCGATCCCCATCGCCAAACCGCCCTGCAGCTGGCCGGAAACCAGCTCAGGTACGATCAGGTTGCCACACTCCATAATCGAATGATGATTTAACAGTTCAACCTTGCCGGTAGCGATATCTACCGCCACTTCTACCAGCGTACCCACGGCGCTGTAATAGGTCACAGCTGCGTTATTACGTTGGGTTGGCGGGTAATAAACCTGCTCACGTGCCAGAGTGCTGAATTCGCCGTTGCCAATGCGTAGCGACAAACCGTCGACAGGCAGGCGCTCGCTGCGATTATTCAGCTTGAAGTCCGCTTCAGCCCACTGCCAGCGGTTGAAGACGTGCACAACTGCGCCAGTCAGGTTGCCCATCTGATAGGCTTTCTTCGCCAGCAGCTCAAACGGCAATATCTGCATACCGGCCGCTGTCAGCCCCCCCTCGACCCAGCGAGCATCTTCTTTACGCACCACCAGCGGTGCCGCCTGGCCGCCACCAATGCCAGACTGCCAGATAGATAGCGCGGCAGGCCACAGCCCCTGTTCAAACACCAACCGGGCCGCTTCGCGCGTGCTGTGCGAGAAATAGTAAGCGGAGTTGCTGGCGCTGGAAGGTGAGCAGTAGCTTGGCGTCCAGTTCGGATTGGTTTGCAGCTTATCCTGCTCATCCTGCGACATCGTGTAGGGATCGCCGCTGGTCACCATCGGCAACAGGGACCAATCGGTTACCGAGAAATGTGCCTCATCCGCCGGTTTACCCAGCCATTGTGCACATAGCACCGACTGCGACGTTGACATGCCGGTGCCCATTTCTGCCCCGCTGTGATACAGCGAGATACGCCCGTCCTCGCTGAACTCCACGCGAGCAAAGGAAGTTTCGGCTCCAGTGCCAAAATCTTTCTGCACGCACCCAAAACCCACGCCATAACGCTTACCGGGATATTGGCTCTCAAACTCGGCCTTGCGTTCGGCGCGTTTGCGCCACATCTCATGCTGTGAGGCTTTTACCAGCACTTCATCGGCGCGAATGGCTCCTGCCGGGATCGCCCCCTGGGTATTTTTCATGCCGGACTTGAGCACGTTGCGCAAACGAAATTCGATCGGATCGAGCTTCAGCTCTTGTGCCAATTCATCCATCATCATCTCGGTAGCGGCCATGCTTTGCAATGTGCCGTAGCCACGTGCGGAACCCGCATCAATGGCACGAGAGGCCAACCCGACAGAGGAAAGATCGCTTTTCGGGAAGTAGTAAATCGACTGTGCCGCCGTCGCGCCAACCATCACCACCGATGGCGTAAAGTTACAGCGCCCGCCACCGTCGGCGGTCATCGCCCCTTGGAAGGCCTGCAATATGCCCGTCTGCTTGTCTACCGCAATGCGGTAATCCATATCGAAGGCATGGCGCTTGATCGAGGTCTGGAACTGCTCATAACGGTCATTAGCCAGCCGTACCGGTAGCCCATCACCGTACAGCGCGGCAACCGCACCGTAATACGGGAAGTTATAGTGATCTTTTGAGCCGTAGCCCACGGTGTAACAAGGGTGCAGGATCAGCTGTTTGACCGGCTGATGACGTTTGGCCAACATACGTGGCATTTCGTCCGCCACCTCCTGCGGGGACTGGGTCGGGATCACCAGATGCAAGGTCTGGCTGGCAGTATCAAACCAACCGTTGGCGTTGTCCGGCTCCAGGGCCGAAGTATCAACGGATTGCGTGGTATAGCGGCGTGACATTACCAACCAGTCTTGCGGTGGGGTTTGCAGCTGGTCGGCAATCATCCCGGCGTAATACATGCCTTCCTGATCCAGCTTGCCGCCCTCACGCCCTTCCGGCCACACCGGCAGATGTCTGCGCATCGAAAGTGGGAAGATAGGAGTATCTTTCAGGCTGGAGAAGCGATCGTCATCGAATGGCTTTTCACCCCCGACGCGCACGTAGCGGAAGCTGCCCCATGGATCGCGCTGTAACGGGCCGGTTTCAGTACCATACTGGATCACTTCGTCGTGGAATTTCAGCTTGTCTTTGGCAAAGCGGAAACGAGCAAAATCATGATAAATCAGGATTGCCACCGCATGGCCGAGATAGGCTGGGGTTTTCCCTGTAGGCAGCAGCATGTCATCGCCATAAAACGCCGGGAAGGCCAAACCATCACGCTCAAGATCTTCCGCCGTTACTATCCGATCCGGTTGCAGATCGTCACCCAGCAAGGAGAGATCGATGCCAGTAAACAGACGATCGGCTTTAGTGGCGCGCAGAATAAAGGCATGAGCCTGCTGCTGCGGCCAATGCGGCATATCAACGGCACGAATATCACGGGCAAACACTTTCTGACCCATGACCTTGGAGCGGCCATCGATACGGTAGCGAATGCGTTTAGTCTGCGCATCCCAGTTGGGCGATTGCAGGATCTTTTGCTCAAACAACGCGGCATAGGCGCGGCTGTAAAGAGGCGCGAGGTAGACAGACACCCCCGCTATCACGGCACCTTTGATAAAGCGGCGTCGTGACGGGTTGAAATTGCTCATAAAATATCCTTTACGTTCTTATTTACCCCTGGTATCCAGATGCGGGCATTAGCGCCGTACCCCGAAGGATGGAGGTAAGTCGTTTTTATCGGTTTTGTTGCGCAACCGCGGGTAACCTTGCCGAAGACGTTATAATCATAAGCTTATAACCAAAATTATGTGAGCATTAACATTTTGTTTTCATAAAATGAAACACTTGGAAATATATAATGCCTCTATAGTGTGGCTGATTTGCGCAAACGCGGGCAGAAAAGATGACGACAGGTATCGTAATTACCGCCGCCGGGCGGGGTGAGCGTTTTATTCAGGCCGGTGGCAGTGGCAACAAACTGAATGCCCTATTGCAGGGTAAAACGGTGTTTGAACATACGCTGCAACAGGCGCTAGCCTCCGGCTTACCGGTGCAGGTCGTCACCCGGCCAGAAAACCTGCCGGTGCAACAGGCGTGTGCCGCGCATCAGGTTCCCTGCACCTTACTGGCCAGCGGTGGTCTGGGTGAGTCAATTGCTGCCGGAGTAGCCGCAACGGCAGACTGGGACGGCTGGCTGATCCATTTGGCGGATATGCCTTTTGTCTCGCCGCAGATCTTTGTGCAGGTAGCAGCAGCGCTGAGCCAACACAACATCGTTCGCCCCAGTTTCCAGCACCAACCCGGCCATCCAGTGGGGTTCACCGCCATTTTGCGCAAACAATTGTGTGCGTTGCGTGGCGATAATGGTGCTCGGGAACTGCTAAGCAGTCACGGGCAGGTCCACCTGCTCCATCTCGATAAACCGAGCATCGTGCAAGATATCGATCTCCCTTCTCAGCTAGTGGCCAACGAGTCCGTTAATTAATGCAACACCTTGATATCACCGTAGTCAGCCAAGCCATCAACTGGCTGGAACAGCAGCCGGTATGGCTGTGTACCGTATTGAACACTTATGGCTCATCACCACGTTCTCCTGGCGCGTTGATGGTGGCTACCCGCGACGGACACTATTGTGGATCGTTATCTGGTGGCTGCGTGGAAGAGGACTTTTTGCGCCGTCTGGCGCAGGGAGAATATCAAGCCGCCAGCCAGGTGATCCGCTACGGCGCTGGGGGGCTAACCCCCAGCGTGGCGCTGCCCTGCGGTGGCGTGCTGGACGTATTGATCGAGCATCTACACGCAGGCCCTGCCAGCATTAGCTACTTGCGCAATATCGCCGAGGCATTGGCTGGCCATCATGCCCTGATCAAACACCTGACCTTGCCCAATGCCTGTAGCGCACTGGAAACCACCAGCTTTGCCAGCGCAACCCAGGTCGTGCGCAACCAACAGGAGATCCAGTTGCACATCGCCGCCGCTCCTCGGTTGCTGATTGCCGGGCTTTCCAGCGTGGCGCTGTATTGCGCCGACTTTGCCAGCGCACTCGGCTTTGAAGTGTTGGTATGCGAAAACCGCCCGGAAGCGTTGGAAAACTTCGCCACGCAGCTCAAACCGCATATCACCTTGCTGCGCCAGTTCCCGGCCAAATTCATTGAGGCAGGCGGTTGCCACGCCAACACCGCGATTGTGGCGCTGACCCACGATCCGCGTATGGATGATTTAACCCTGATGGAGGCGATCTACACCCCGGCGTTTTACATCGGCGCGATGGGTTCCCAACGGAACAGCGATCGCCGCCGCCAGCGACTGCAACAGATCGCCGAATTCAGCCCGCAGGAACTCGGCCGCATCCATGCGCCGATCGGCCTGCCGCTCGGCAGTAAAACCCCGGCGGAGATCGCACTGGCTGTGATGGCCGATATCGTGCAGCAGAAGAACCAGCTCCGCCAACCCATTTGAGTACCTGGCGCGATCCCTCCGGCTATGACAAATCATTAGCCGCCCAAAAATGAAAGCGATTACACAAATAGACATAAAAAGCCCAACAGACAACCTTAAACCATGGTTTAACATGTCATATTCATGATGTTAAATGTGAACCAATAAACGAATTCAAGTGTAATCGATTACACCAAGTGTGATCGATAGCACGTTAAATCATCACCTAGACCAATAACATAGCCTACTAACGAATCATCTCTTTGGTTAACCGAGGCCGTTATGAGTACATCATCAACAAGTAAAGGCAGATCGAATGCCCAAATGACCTTCTTTGTCTGTTTTCTGGCAGCACTGGCAGGCTTATTGTTTGGACTGGATATCGGCGTGATCGCCGGAGCATTACCTTTTATTGCTCATGAGTTCCAAATCACTTCCCAGCAACAAGAATGGGTGGTGAGCTCAATGATGTTCGGCGCAGCGGTTGGCGCTGTCGGCAGTGGCTGGCTCTCTTACCGGCTGGGGCGCAAATACAGCCTGATGATTGGCGCCGTGCTGTTTGTCATTGGCTCGCTTTGCTCTGCTTTCGCCCCTAACAACGAGGTGCTGCTGGTTTCCCGCGTTCTGCTCGGCCTGGCAGTGGGCATCGCATCCTTCACTGCTCCGCTGTACCTTTCTGAAATCGCGCCTGAGCGCATTCGCGGTAGCATGATTTCCATGTACCAGTTAATGATTACGATAGGGATCCTGGGGGCTTATCTGTCCGATACGGCTTTCAGCTACAGCGGTTCATGGCGCTGGATGCTGGGTATTATCACCCTTCCGGCTTTGTTGCTGTTCGTTGGCGTGTTCTTCCTGCCCCGCAGCCCTCGCTGGTTAGCATCACGTGGCCGTGATGCAGAAGCCAGGAAAGTGCTGGAAATGCTGCGAGATACTACTGATCAGGCGAAAGCCGAACTCGATGAGATCCGTGAAAGCCTGAAAATAAAGCAAAGCGGCTGGGCACTATTCAAAGACAACAAGAATTTCCGCCGCGCAGTCTATCTTGGCGTATTACTTCAGGTCATGCAGCAGTTTACCGGCATGAATGTCATTATGTATTACGCGCCGAAAATTTTCGATCTGGCCGGTTTTGCCAGTACTGCGCAACAAATGTGGGGAACGGTGATCGTCGGTTTAGTCAACGTGCTGGCAACCTTTATAGCCATCGGCCTGGTGGACCGTTGGGGCCGTAAACCTACGCTGAAGCTGGGCTTCCTGGTGATGGCCATCGGCATGGGGACATTGGGTACCATGATGAATATCGGCATGGATACGCCTGCGGCTCAATACTTCGCGATACTGATGTTGCTGATGTTTATTGTCGGTTTTGCCATGAGTGCCGGCCCGCTGATTTGGGTATTGTGTTCAGAGATCCAACCGCTTAAAGGCCGTGATTTCGGTATCACCTGCTCAACGACGGTAAACTGGATCGCCAACATGATCGTGGGGGCCACCTTCCTGACGATGCTCAACAACCTGGGCAGCGCAAATACCTTCTGGATCTATGCCGGACTGAACCTGATATTTATCTTCATTACTATTGCCCTGATACCTGAAACCAAAAATATCTCTCTGGAACATATCGAGCGAAATTTGATGACTGGGAAACCGCTACGGGAGATTGGTTCACACTGATCGAGGCCTTTGATTACCGCCCGTTTCGGGCGGTACTTCTATCCGCAACGGCAATCAGGAGCGCTGACTGGTTTTCTCTGCAAAAGCTTTGTCTGGCACAATCGGGATGAGATACTCATATTCCAGGTAGAGCTCTTCATCGCTATCGAGCGAGTAGCTATGCTGCGCGATATCGTACCCTTCCCGGCGTACCAGATTAAACTGCGGCAGAAGTTTGGTATAAACGCTGGCGATATACTCATGAAGGGCTACCGGCTTGCCAACATAGCGAAAGCGGCAATAACCGCCGCTGATTTCCGGGAGTTCCAGCAACGATTTACCCTGGGCGATAGCTTTATCAACCGCAACAAAATAGTCGACCTTCACCCGCTCACCATCCGGCGTAAAATTGGTCAGCGCATAAAGTTTGTCTGGATTTAATCTAAACTCATCACAAAAACGATCCTTTATTTCATCACGAATTGCCGCGTGGGATTTGCCCAACTGTTCAATCTCGATGTGATAAGAATAATACTGGCCGACCAGCGAGTAGCTGTCTGGTTTAACCTCAACATAATCAATAGAGATATCGCTAGGTTGATTTAGCGACAGCGATTGCACCAGATGGCTGAAGTCACAATTCTGGGCTTTACGGTAGGCACTAGGTGTGACAGAGAAATGTTTTTTGAAACAGCGTGAGAATGTCTGTTGGGAATCGAACTGATACTCCAACGAAATATCCAGAATGCTTTTCTGCGTAAAGCGTAATGAGAAGGCCGCCAGAAAGAGGCGACGGGCGCGGATATAAGCAGCAAGTGGCAGGTTGGTCTGTTGGCGGAACATGCGCTGCAGATACCATTTCGAGTAGCCGGATTTTTCGCAAACAATGTCCAGTGATAGTGGGTTGCGTAGGTTGTTTTCTATCCAGACCAGTAACTCTTTGATATGCGTTTCCTGCGTCACCATTACTTTTCCTAGCCAAAATTGTCCACGGCAATGGTATACAGATTTATTTAGAGCGTCCAAAGCGACGACACTATTTTACAAAGGCTGACGAATTCATCACAAACATCGCAGCTTGTTACTCACAGAAAAGCCGCCCACCAGGGGCGGCTATCAATCAGATTACTTCACACAGCGCGTACATTGAGATTCCTGGATCTTCTGGAAGAAATCATTCCCTTTGTCATCCACCAGAATAAAGGCCGGGAAATCTTCCACTTCGATTTTCCAGATCGCTTCCATACCCAGTTCAGGATATTCCACGCACTCCAGGCTCTTGATACTCTGCTGTGCCAGCACCGCAGCCGGGCCACCAATACTGCCAAGATAGAATCCGCCGTGCTTATGGCAGGCATCCGTCACCTGCTGGCTGCGGTTACCTTTGGCCAGCATGATCATGCTGCCGCCGTGTGACTGCAACAGATCGACATAGGAGTCCATGCGCCCTGCCGTGGTTGGCCCCAGAGAACCTGAAGCATAACCTTCTGGCGTTTTGGCCGGGCCCGCGTAATAGATCGGGTGATCTTTCACGTACTGCGGCAAACCTTCTCCACGATCCAGGCGCTCTTTCAGCTTGGCATGGGCAATATCACGCCCAACGATGATGGTGCCGCTCAGGGAAAGGCGGGTAGACACCGGATACTGTGACAACTGCTTGAGAATTTCGGCCATCGGGCGGTTCAGGTCCACCTTGATCGCTTCCCCTTCACCCGCGCGGCGCAGTTCCTGTGGGATAAATTTACCTGGGTTATGCTCCAGTTTCTCCAGCCAGATCCCCTCACGGTTGATCTTACCTTTGATATTACGGTCGGCGGAGCAGGAAACCCCCATCCCCACCGGGCAAGAAGCGCCATGGCGTGGCAAACGCACTACGCGCACATCGTGGGCAAAGTATTTGCCGCCAAACTGTGCACCCAGCCCCAAATTCTGGGCTTCTTTCAGCAGTTCCTCTTCCAGCGCCACATCGCGGAACGCCTGGCCGTGTTCGTTGCCTTCGGTTGGCAGCGCATCATAATATTTGGTTGAAGCCAGCTTCACGGTCTTCAGCGTAGCTTCCGCCGAAGTGCCGCCAATCACAAAGGCCACGTGGTATGGTGGACAGGCCGCGGTGCCCAGAGTACGCATCTTGTCGACCAGATAGTCTTTCAACTTACCTGGGGACAGCAGCGCTTTGGTTTCCTGATACAGATAGGTTTTGTTGGCCGAACCACCGCCCTTGGCGATGCACAGGAATTTATACTCGTCACCATCCACGCTGTAGAGATCGATCTGCGCAGGTAGGTTGCTGCCGGTATTGACCTCCCGATACATATCCAGCGCGGCGTTTTGCGAATAGCGCAGGTTGTCTTCGATAAAGGTGTTGTATACCCCACGCGACAAGGCTTCTTCGTCTCCGCCACCGGTCCAGACGCGCTGGCCTTTTTTACCCATGATGATCGCCGTGCCGGTATCCTGGCAGGTTGGCAAAATACCCTTGGCGGCGATTTCTGAGTTACGCAAAAATTGCAGCGCAACGTACTTGTCGTTCTCACTGGCATCGGGGTCATTGAGGATATCCGCCACCTGCTGCTGATGCGCAGGGCGCAACATGAACGAGGCGTCGTGGAAGGCGTGCTGGGCGAGCAGAGTCAGGGCTTGTGGGTCAACCTTGAGGACTTCCTGGCCGGCAAATTCGCCGACGGAAACGTGGTCACGGCTTAGCAGATAGTATTCGGTATCGTCTTTCTTCAGCGGGAACGGATCTTGATAATGGAACGGTTTATTCGACATTGATCTCTCACTTGCAACATCAGCTGCGTTAAATTCACACTTACCCAGCGTGCTCGGGGCGCGCTGCGTCAAAAAAACTCCCCACACCTTACGTATTTTTAGGTAGTCAGTTATTGCGCCAAATCGCAAAATAACCTCTATTAACGTAGGGACTTAACGCTGGGGTTGTTTTTCTGACCTCATCCGGTGAGAACTGCGGGTACAGACTCATCATGCACGGATTATTATCCCGCAGTTAACACAATGATTACAATCAATGTCAGTCGATCGGCTTATCATTGTAGGAAAATAGCGTTGCAACGATATCCTTACGGCCCCGTTTCCGCACCAAGCCGTTTTCATTCATCACCTAGGCTATTTTTTCTTCCCTGGTAACGTCGCCATTAGCTCTTCCACCGAGATCCCCCCTGCCACACTCCCCGGCACCGGCATCCGCAAAATATGATTTTTGATCTTCCCAATCACATGCATCTCACACGGCTTGCAGTCAAACTTCAACGTCAACGCCTCACCCTGATGCACCAACTGCATCGGCGATGCCCGCCCCTTCACACCCTGTACACCCTTGGCCTGTTTAGGGCAGAGGTTGAAGGCGAAGCGCAGGCAGTGCTTAGTGATCATCACCGGCACATCCCCTTTTTCTTGGTGTGCCTCGTAGGCGGCATCAATCAACGTGACACCATAACGCTGGTAAAACTCACGCGCCTTCTGGTTATAAACATTGGCAAGAAACGTCAGGTGCGTTTCCGGATAAACCGGCGGCGGCACGGAAACCGGTTTGCGGCCACCGCGTTCGTTTTGCGCCAGGCGTGCGGCGTCCAGTGCGTCCACCGCATCGCGGCGCAGTTGGTTGACCTGGCTGTTGGGTATGAAGCAAACCACCGGCAGATCAAGATGAACGTCACGCGGGTAATAAAGGGTTTGCCCCAGTTTGCTCAATCCGTCACGCAGTGTGACAAGCGCTTTTTCCGGCTGGTTGGCGGCGCCGAATTCGCCCTGCAGCGTATGGCTGACGCTGATGCCCTCTTCGCTGATCAGGGTCAGCGTCACTCCGTCGCTGCTTTGTGTCAGCAGAATATCGACGGCGATGCGGCGTTCCGCCGAAGTTTTTAGCAACGCCTGTTGCCAGTTGTGATCGAGGTTGCGATTAAGCGGATGCTGTGGACGCAGCTTATGCAGATCTGCCGGCATTTCGTTAGGCCAAACCCGGTAGCGCCCTTCGGCAATTTTCTCTGCCTTATTGGCTCGGAAGCCGACGATATCGCGCTTGATCAGCACATTAAGTCCATCGCCATTGGTCAGCGATTCTTTTACTTCCACGTCCAGATGATCTTTACCCACCTTTAGCACCTCTCCTATAGGCAGGCCAATGAACTTGGGTGAGTCAAAGGCACCAATATCCATCTGGCGTTGGTTAACGAAGTAATCGGTACTGCCACGGTGGAAGGTTTTATCCGGCGACGGAATAAAGAAGTGTTCCGTGCGGCCTGACGATGCTGGCATCAGATCGGAACGATCGTTGAGAATGGCATCCAGGTGCTGACGATAGTACGCAGTGATGTTTTTCACATAGCTCATGTCCTTATAGCGCCCTTCAATCTTGAATGAGCGAACACCGGCGTCGATCAGCGCCGTCAGGTTGCGGCTTTGATCGTTATCTTTCATCGACAGCAGATGCTTTTCATACGCTACTACTCGCCCCTGATCATCTTTCAGGGTGTAAGGAAGCCGGCACGCCTGCGAACAATCGCCACGGTTGGCACTGCGTCCGGTCTGAGCATGGGAAATGTAACACTGGCCGGAGAAGGCCACGCACAACGCACCATGGATGAAAAATTCGACGGCAGCGTCGACGTTGCCACTGATAGCTTTTATCTGACTGAGATTCAGCTCACGCGCCAATACCAACTGGGAGAAACCGGCATCGGACAGGAAACGAGCCTTCTCTACGCTACGGATGTCGGTCTGGGTGCTGGCATGCAGCTCAATTGGCGGAATATCCAGTTCCAGGATCCCCATATCTTGCACGATAAGCGCATCAACTCCGGCGTCATACAGTTGATGGATCAGGCGGCGTGCCGGCTCCAGCTCGTCGTCATGCAAAATGGTATTGAGGGCGATGAACACTTTGGCCCGGTAACGGCGGGCAAATTCAACCAGCCCGGCGATATCGCTCAAGCTGTTGCCAGCATTGTGACGGGCGCCGAAGCCTGGGCCACCGATATAGACCGCATCAGCCCCGTGCAAAATAGCCTCACGGGCAATACCTGCATCGCGGGCGGGACTGAGTAATTCAATCTGGTTAGATAAAAGCATGAGTATCGCCGTTAGGGTAAGGGTGAAATCGCCGCTATTTTAGACACAAACATCGTACATACAAGCTTTGCATAACGGTAGACCATATACTTTTCCCTACTGCCCCCGTTGCCAGCCGACACGCCATTGCTTAAGCTAGCGCCACTATGAACAGAGTAAGAATCCCCATTGCGCTGCAACAGGCGGTAATGCGCTGCCTGCGAGACAAATTGCAGCTGGCGCGGCAGCATTTTGCCGTCGAGTTCCCAGAGCCCAAGATCCTTTATCAGCAACGCGGCACCAGCGCGGGCACCGCCTGGCTGCAAGCCTGGGAAATCCGCCTCAACCCGGTGCTGCTGATGGAAAACCAACAGCCGTTCATCGACGAAGTGGTCCCCCATGAGTTGGCTCATCTGCTGGTGTTCCGCCAGTTTGGCCGCGTGCCGCCACATGGCCGGGAATGGCGCTGGATGATGGAAAACGTCTTGCAGGTTCCCGCCAGCCGTACCCACCAGTTTGAGACCCGCTCGGTACAGAGCAAAACCTTTCCCTACCGCTGCGATTGCCAGCAGCATCAGCTGACCCTGCGCCGCCATAATCGGGTGATGCGCGGTGAGAGCGAATACCGCTGCCGCCAGTGTGGTGAAAAGCTGACATTTTCCGGTTAATCAATGCGGTTAATAATTATATTTATAAGTTAAAACAATCCATTATCTCTATTTGCACCTGTCGGTGACTTCCGCTACCCTGCCTGCCTTTCCAATTTTGAGCTGTTTTGGAATATGCATCGCAAAATTTTATTTTTAGTCGTATTAACGGCCTCTAACGGCACGCTAGCCAAGGGGATTAATAACTTTACCCAGGCCAAGGCTGCCGCCGCCAAAATCAACCAGGATGCCCCAGGCAGCTTTTATTGTGGCTGCAAGATCAACTGGCAAGGTAAGAAAGGTGTTCCCGATCTTGATAGCTGCGGCTATCAGGTGCGTAAAAATGCCCAACGCGCCGAGCGTATCGAGTGGGAACATGTGGTTCCGGCCTGGCAGTTCGGCCATCAGTTGCAGTGCTGGCAACAGGGTGGGCGTAAAAACTGCAACAAGGATCCGGTTTATCGCCAGATAGAGATCGACTTGCACAACCTGCAACCCGCCATCGGTGAAGTGAATGGTGACCGCAATAACTTTATGTACAGCCAGTGGCGGGGTGGCGAAGGGCAATACGGACAGTGCCAGATGAAGGTGGACTTCAAGAACAAGCAGGCCGAGCCACCGGCACGTGCGCGAGGAGCCATCGCCCGCACCTACTTCTACATGCGCGATCGCTATCAGTTACCGCTTTCACGCCAGCAAACCCAGCTGTTTGAAGCCTGGAACCGCCAGTATCCGGTCAGCGCCTGGGAATGTCGACGTGAAGCACGCATCGCCATGGTACAAGGGAATCACAACCCTTATATTCAACAGGCTTGTCAGCAGCAAAAAGGCTGACCTACTATAGTGCTTTCGCGCTGCCACCGGCAGCGCCGTATCATTGAGCCAGGATCTGACAATCATTATGCGTAAACCCCGCATTTACCATCCAGAGCCCTTGAGCGCCAGTGCAGAAATTGCATTGAGCGAGGATGCCGCCAATCATGTCGGCCGCGTGCTGCGGATGAGCGCCGGGCAGGCACTGCAACTGTTCGATGGCAGCAACCAGGTGTTTGAGGCAGAAATCACCCGGGTGGATAAAAAGAACGTGCTGGTTCAGATCAACGCCGGGCAACGGGAAGATCGCGAATCACCGCTCAACTTACATCTTGGCCAGGTGATCTCCCGTGGCGAAAAGATGGAATTCACCATCCAGAAATCCATTGAGTTGGGGGTTAACGTGATCACTCCGCTATTTTCCGAGCGCTGCGGCGTTAAACTCGACGGTGAGCGCCTGGAGAAAAAACTCCAGCAGTGGCAAAAAATCGCCATCGCGGCCTGCGAACAATGCGGCCGCAACCGCATTCCGGAAATCCGCCCAGCGATGTCTCTGGAACACTGGTGCGCCGAGCAGGACGATAGCCTCAAGCTGAACCTGCATCCACGCGCCAGCCAAAGTATCAATACCCTGCCGTTGCCGGTAGTGAGCGTACGTCTGCTCATTGGCCCGGAGGGCGGATTATCCGCCGAAGAAATTGCCATGACCACAGACTATGGATTTACTGATATCCTGCTGGGGCCACGCGTTTTGCGTACAGAAACCACCGCGCTCACCGCAATTACCGCTTTGCAGGTTCGTTTCGGCGACCTGGGCTAAGGGCCTGTCTCACAGGTTCGTAAGGAGAAGAGATGATCAAGCTCGGCATCGTGATGGACCCTATCGCATCCATCAATATCAAAAAAGACACCAGCTTTGCCATGCTGCTCGAAGCGCAGCGCCGCGGCTGGGAACTGCATTATATGGAGATGAACGATCTCTATCTGCATGCCGGTGATGGCCGTGCCCGCACGCGCCTGCTGAACGTGAAAGAAGACAAAGAGAGCTGGTTCAGCTTTGGCAGCGAGCAGGATCTGGCGTTGCAGGATCTGGACGTGATCCTGATGCGCAAAGATCCGCCGTTCGACACTGAATACATCTATGCAACCTACATCCTGGAACGTGCCGAAGTGAAAGGCACGCTGGTGGTCAACAAGCCACAGAGCCTGCGTGACTGTAACGAAAAGCTGTTCACCGCCTGGTTCCCGGAGCTGACGCCAGACACCTTGGTCAGCCGCAGCGCTGCCCATATCCGCAAATTCCACCAGCAGCATGGCGATATCATCCTCAAGCCGCTGGACGGCATGGGCGGGGCCTCGATCTTCCGCGTGAAGCAGGACGACCCCAACCTGTCGGTGATTATCGAAACCCTGACCGAGCACGGCAGCCGCTTCTGCATGGCGCAAAACTTCCTGCCAGCCATCAAGGATGGGGACAAACGCATCCTGGTGGTGGATGGCGAACCGGTGCCTTACTGCCTGGCGCGTATCCCTGCCCAAGGCGAAACCCGTGGTAACCTGGCCGCAGGTGGCCGTGGTGAAGCGCGCCCGCTGAGCGAAAGCGACTGGAAAATTGCCCGTGCGGTTGCTCCAACACTAAAAGAGAAAGGGCTGATCTTTGTTGGCCTGGACGTGATTGGCGATCGCCTCACCGAGATCAACGTCACCAGCCCAACCTGCGCCCGTGAGATCGAAGCCGCATTCCCGGTTTCCGTCACCGGCATGCTGATGGACGCCATTGAAAAACGTCTGGCCGCGAAGTAGGCCGACGACGCGCCCTCTCTCATTGGGAGAGGGCATGTATTTTACTTCCGAATTGAATTAACGCCATGAATTTACAGCACCATTTCCTGATTGCCATGCCCGCAATGCAAGATCCGCGCTTCAAACGTTCGGTGATATACGTTTGCGAACATAATGACGACGGAGCCATGGGATTAGTGATCAACAAGCCCGTGGAACATTTCACCGTGGAGACGGTGCTGGAAAAACTCGATATCAAGCCTTCACCACGCGATCTGGCGATCAGCCTGGACAAACCAGTGTTCGCTGGCGGCCCGCTGGCTGACGATCGCGGCTTTATTCTGCATACCCCACGCAAAGGCTTTGGCTCCAGCATTCAGATCTCACCGGCCACCATGATCACCACCTCGAAAGACGTGCTGGAAACGCTTGGCACGCCAGATCAGCCCACCGATGTGCTGGTGGCGCTTGGCTATGCGGGCTGGGAAAAGGGCCAGTTGGAACAGGAACTGCTGGAAAATGCCTGGCTGACCGCCGAGGCCGATACCGACATTCTGTTCCACACGCCGATCGCCAACCGCTGGCGCGAAGCCGCCAACCGCCTTGGCATCGATATTCGCAGCATTGCCAGCCACGCAGGACACGCCTGATGACTAACCGCACCATTATCGCCTTCGACTTCGGGACCAAAAGCATCGGCGCAGCGATCGGCCAGGAAATTACTGGCACCGCTCGAGCGCTGGCGGCCTTTAAAGCCCAGGACGGCGTACCTGACTGGCAGAAGATCGAGCGCCTGCTGAAAGAGTGGCAGCCAGACCTGGTGGTAGTTGGCTTACCGTTGAATATGGATGGCACCGAACAGCCGCTGACCGAACGAGCGCGTAAATTTGCCAACCGGCTGCATGGCCGCTTTGGTGTGCAGATTGCCCTGCATGATGAGCGCCTGAGCACCGTGGAGGCACGGGCCAATCTGTTTGACCATGGGGGATTCCGCGCATTGGATAAAGGCAGCGTCGATTCTGCCTCCGCCGTGGTTATTCTGGAGAGCTGGTTTGAGCAGCATCCGGGCTGATTTTCCGTGCCGGAGCAAAGCGGCTGAACATGATCGCACCAGCGGTAGGCACCACTTCCTGATCAGATTCAGGCAATTCAAGCGTATCCGGTAGTTCAAGGCTGTCCAGCGTCAGACTGTTGATACGGTACGGCGTCAGATTGCCTATCAGCGCATAGCCCCGCCAGTCGGTGGTGACGCCATACTGATTATCGATGCCAATCCCCGGCGTCCCAGGCACACTGACGATGGCCACGGTTTCGCCTAACGTCTGCCCAAGCGTGAGTCCTTCCTGATGCGCCATCAGGCTGCCAGCAAGCTCCAGATTCTGCTGGCGATAGCCTGCCCCTTGCGAATGACCTACCCGCAGGTCACCTGCGTTATATTGATAATTGGCGCTCAGATCCTGGCTACTGCCATTGCGTTGACTTTGGCTAGTGCTGGCGTTGTAGCTCAGGCTATAGTCGTCAAGCAGCGTACCACTGACGCCTATCCGCCGGCTGTCGGTCCGATCGTTAGCCAATGTATGATCATAATTTAACTTCATCCGTGGTGCGCCGATCGCGTTCAACGGCAGCGAAACAGAGAGCCCCAACTGTGCCTGCTCTTTGCCATACGAGGGGCGGTTATATTCCGCATACAGCGCAACGTCTACCTTACCCAGGCTGGCGCTGAAGCCCATCTCGACGCTGGTTTCACCTCTTTGATTACCCCGCGTGGCCTCTCGAGCCAACGTCAGGTAAAGGCTGTCTGAATCGGACAGATACTGGTTATAGCGCGCTTCCAGGCGATACTTTTTTTCCTCGTCAAAGTCACCGACAAAAATGCCGTCTTCCCAGTCCCACCAATAGGTGCTCTGCTGCTCTATCGCCGTGCCAAACGTACGATAGCGCTGCCGCGGATAATATTGCGCCATCAGGCTGAGGGAAGACTCCCAGGCCGGGAAAGCCTTGGCGTAACGCATACGCGCCATGCCGCCGGTGTCCGGCGCTGAACGTCTTGGCTGACGGGCAGATGAAAACGTGTAATCCGCCGAAATCGCTCCCCAGTGGTTAAGACTCTTGCCAATCCCGACCGCCACGCTGCGATAAATATCTGCCCCCTGGAAACCACCATACAGCGTAACCTTCCCCGGGAGCCCATAACTGAGCGAGGCCTGGGCAAAGCCTGGCTGCTCCTCTTCCATACCGTAATAGGGTTGATATTTACCCACCGAGGCGTCATAGCGCCACTGGCCGGCGTAAACCAGGTTGGGCATGGAGGAGTAGGGAATTTTTCGTTCGGTTTCGGTACTGTCGCTTTCGCGTATCGTGACGGTAAGATCCCCCTCAAGCGCGGGCGGATAGACATCCTTCAACACGAATGCTCCCGGGGAAACAAATGTCTGATAGATGACTTCACCATTCTGGCGCACCCTGACTTCCGCATTACTCCGTGCGAAGCCGCGTATCCAGGGGGAAAACTGCCGCTGGCCATCCGGTAGCATTCGGCTATCCGATACCAGGCTGATGCCACGGAATCGGACGTTGTCGAATAACACTGATGGCGTCACGCTGTCGCCCAAGGTCAGCGTGGCACGCCAGGCTTTGATATCCCGATAGGCTAGCGCACTTTCGGTGTGCCAGGTCGGGTTGCCCCAGATCTCTTTCTGATAGACGGGCTGATAACGCAGCCGCCAAGGGCCCACGTTTACCCCGGTGGTAATATCGGCATACAGGCTTTCGTGCCGCTGCGTATCGCGATAGTTTTCGCCCGCATAATGGCCGTAATTGAACTGATAGTTAACAAATGCCGCATTAATACCGTCATTCCAGCGGCCTGCCAGCTTGCTGTCACCCAGCATGCCAGCCGGGATATCTACCGTCAGCAATTGTGCTATCGGCTCATAGAGCACCCCAATTTTTCGGGCACTCAATGCGTCGGGCAGAATACAGCCCTCAGGGGTCGTTTCCATCACTATCGCGGCATCACGTATCCCCCACTCACGTAGCAAGGGGGCATTAATACACGGCTGCTCATCCAGCCCCAGGTTAACGGCCACTTCGCCCTTAAAGTTATCGTTAATAATGAGATAGACGTTATTTATTTCAGCCCTGGCACCGTTAACCAACAGGCCTAACGACATAATGGCAATATGAAAAGTGGGTTTCATTCGTTCCCTGAGTGCAAACCACAATATTTATCCGACACAAAAAGAGGCGCATCTGCGCCCCTTAATTACCAAATCATGACTGCTTATTTCTGTGCAGCGGCCAGTTCAGCACGAGCCTGCTTCAGCTCTTGCTTGATTTCTTTTACGTCAGCCTGCTTTTCTTGCAGTTTTTTCTGGTACTTGGCCACTTTCTTGGCGTCACCTTTAGCCTGAGCTTCGCGCAGGTCGGCTTTGATTTCCTGGACGTCTTGCTGCTTGTCGGCCAGTTTCTGTTCCAGCTTGGTGACTTTCTTCTGCGCATCCTGCAGCACGCTACCGTTGGTGCAATGGGCATTAACTTCGCTCAGAGCACGCTTCAGACCCGCTACGCGGTTGTAGTTACCGTACTTCTCTGCCTGCTGGATCTGATATTCGATCGCAGCACGCTTGGCGTTACAGTCGTAAGCCGCATTAGCCATGGTAGAGAAGCTGGCGCCCAGAACCAGAACCAGTGGCAGAATCGCTAATTTAGTGTTGTTTTTCATCATTTTATCCTTAAACGTTATTACACATGAGGAGCCCAAAAGCCCCCCTTCCTGTGCAACAAAGAATAAAATGATCGCCCTTACCTTAATATCTGCAGAAGGCTTAATCACTCTGTAGGAAGGGACTATTCTCCTGTAGTCCGTTGTACCTTCTTTAAGCTACTGAGCAGCCGTTGCGCTTCCCCCAGCACCGCCGTTGCGGTGGCCTGAACGGGGTTGTCATGCAATGCCTGACAAGCTTGATTCAGTTTTTCAGCATTCACCAACCGCGCCGCACCAGCCAATTTATGGGCCAACGCCCGTATGCTTATCAGGTCCATCGGTTGTTGCTTCATGTCCATGGCAAGTTGCGTACAGTCTTCATGCAAGCAATCCAACAGGGTTTGGATGAACTCTTGCAATACCTTTGGCTGGCGCAATTCCGCTGGTAAATCTTCCACGACAAACGCAGGCTCCTCTTCACTGTTCCCCACATCAGCCAGTGGCAACGTAGACAATTTCGCTTTTAATATGCTCAGGTTAACCGGCTTAAACAGGCAGTCATCCATTCCCGCCTGCAGACAGGCCTCCCGTGCACTTTCTTGCGCATTGGCCGTCAGCCCCCAGATCACCGTAGGAACGGACTGCTGTTCACGCTCGAGGTGCCTGATTTGGCGGCTCAGGCTGTAACCATCGCGTTCAGGCATCTGGCAGTCGGTGATAATCAGGTTGAAGCTGTCCTGCTCCAACAACTGCAGCGCCTGCTCCCCATCCCCCACCGCACTGGGCTGATGGCCAAGAAACTGCAACTGTTGGGTCAACAACATTCTGCCCGCCGGATGATCTTCAACGATCAGTACCCGCAGCTGGGATGATGCCACCGGGGCAGGTTCCTCCAGAGGTGTTTGAGGAGGGAATTTCAGCAATCTCGGCACCGAAAGCAGCACGGTGACCTCGCTGCCAATACCCACCTCACTGTTCAATGCGATGGTCCCTCCCATCATCTCTACCAGCTTGCGGCAAATATACAGCCCTAGCCCCGTCCCGCCAGCCTCCCCATTGCCCTGAGTAAAGGGTTGGAAAAGACGCGCTTGAGTAACAGCATCAATTCCCTTGCCAGTATCAGAGACACGTAGCCGCAGATCCGCTCGTTCTTCGCTAATCTGATCGACCACGACGCTGAGCGTGACCTGCCCTTGCTCGGTAAACTTGATGGCGTTACTCACCAGATTGGATAGCACCTGCTTGAAACGCATAGGATCTACTAACACATCGCCAGTGATCTCCGCGTCAATATCCAACCTGAACGCTAAACCTTTTTGGCGTGCCACACCGTCAAATAACATTGCCACGGCTTCAATCAGGCGACGGATATCGGCACGCTGTGGATGCAGGATCAGACGGTCCGCCTCAATGCGTGAGATATCAAGAATGTCACCAATCAAGGCCAGCAGAGAATGGGCGGACTCATGTGCAACACTCAGCAGTTCTCGATCTAAAGCTTCCTCCCGTTGCGGGCGGTTCAGCAACAGTTCCAACATGCCGATAATGGCATTGAGCGGGGTACGGATCTCATGGCTCATGGTGGCCAGGAAGGTGGTTTTAGCCCGGTTGGCACTGTCTGCTCGCTCTTTCGCCTGCTGTAACTGCGCAATCAGGCGATCGCGTTCGGTCACGTCAAACCACCCGCCGATTTTACCTTCAGCACGCTGATCTTCAGTAATCAGCAATTGACCCCACTGCTGCAAAGTGCGCGACTGGCCTCCCAACTGCATAACGGATAAAACCTGTTCCTGCTCACCACCCCGGCCAATATCCAGCGTAACAGGCAGTTGCAGTGGGTAATTTTCCAGTGAGCTACCGACTACTTTCTCTGCGGGAGCATTGATGGCATTAAAAAACGGCGTGTTCGCCATCACTATCTGGTCTTTCAGATTGGTGATGTAAATCGGCAAGGGCACGCTATCGATGATCGCCTGGCAACGCTGCACCAGGCGGCGCTTACTGCGCAACCGGCTGATAACCAAGACTATCACCAGCATTGCCAGCAACAGAACGATCAGTAACCACGCTGTGGAATAACAGTGGGCAAGCAATTCTCCATCACCCGGGGTACCTTCAAGCAGATAGGTGTTGTTATACCAATTGCTGGTCATCGCATGGATATCCTCTGGGGGGATATTCAGCAATGCCTTGTCGAGGATGGTTGCCAGGGGATATTCATTACCAGAGACACCAATCACAAAACGCGCCGGTTCAATATCCAGAGCACTCAGAATACTAAGCCCCGATGTGGGCTCCCGAGCCAGGAAATAATCGGCGCTAATCATCGGCAACACGAGTGCTTCAGCCTTTCCTGCTTTTAGCGCCTCAATACCGGCTTGGGGTGAAGGCACGGTAATGATCCGGCTCTCGGGGTACTGTTCCCGCAAGATAACCTGCAGAGGGTGCCCTGCGACCAGGGCAATCAACTGCGGAGGATCATGGCTAATCTGCTCCTGGATCCCCAGCAATACCCAAGAGTTGAATAAATAAGAACGAGTGGTCAGCAACCCGTTAGGCCAGATTGCATCTAGCGTCACGCCAGCGACAATGTCAGCCCTGCCGGTTTTCACCGCATCCAGGGAGTCTTGCAGTGATTGCGCGCGGATAATGTCAAACTTGAGCCCTATACGGCTAGATATAGCCTCCATCACATCGGCTGTCAGACCACGGAACTCCCCCTGAACGTCGAAGAAGCCCAGAGGGGCAAAATCGCCATTAACGGCCAAACGTACCCTGGGATGTTCTTCCACCCACTTTCTTTCCAGTGAGGTCAGCAGCAGGTGTTCATCGCTTTGTGACATGGGGATCCCGCCATTCCAGCGGCTTTGGATCTCTGCATGGGTGCTTTCCGGAATGCTCGCTAAAACAGCGTTCAATATTCGCTGTAAACGCACATTCCCCTTGGCCATGCCAAAGGAGAAGCCTTTGATGTCCTGTTGTGGCAGCAATTGCAAACGCAGATTGTTCAGGTTGCCCTGATTGATTAAATAGCGAGCCACCGTGGCATCACCTATAAAAGCGTCCAGCTTCTTGAACGACAACGCTTCCAGCGCACGGCGCGGTATGTCAAAGACCTGATAATCTGCCGGAAAGCGTGCTACCAAGCTCTGATTACCGCTGTATAGGCGTTCGATAGCAATGCGCTTGGGGGGATTCTGTTGCAGCAGGCTATCGGTGCGCACCACCAATGCCGGTGAGGCAGAGACATAAGGTGTAGAAAGCAGCATGTCGGGATCGGCTACGCTTTTTGCAGCGACATTGCCAATCAGATCGACTTCTCCCTTATCCAGACTCCTCCGCAAGGCTGAGGCATCTTCGTAGTAACGCACCTTTATCTGTACGTTAAGGTTATAGCCGACGATCCCCAGGTAATCAGCATTGATACCACCATAATCCCGGGTGCCACTGATGATATCAAAAGGAGAATAATTGGGGGCCGCAATGCCGAAAACCAGCACACGTTTACGGCGCAACCATTGCCAATCATCACTGGTCAGCTCGGGCTCGGATAATTGAACCTGGCTACGGCTAAGCAAATTAGTTTCACGAAACGCTGGAACTTCCCCAGCGGAAACACCACAGCAAAAAAACAAAAGTATCAAAAGCAATTTATTCATCGTCAGGTCGTTCGCTCTGATGATGAAAAAAAGCCACCAAATCTTCTGTACTGCTAACTTTTAGTTTTTCCATCAGACGTGTCTTATAAGTGCTGATGGTTTTATTGCTCAAAATCAGACGATCGGCTATTTCCTTATTGCTAAGACCCTCTGACAAATACCGTAACACGGTCAATTCACGATTGGAAAGGTTCGTAAGATTATTCTCACTATTTTTCGGTGAGTTTAGCAAAGGCATCAGAGTAATCTGTGGAAAACAGGCATAGCCTTGCAGCACCAGTTGGCACAATGGTGCCAATTGACTGATATCCTGATCCTTGTTGAAAAACCCGCTAGCTCCGGCACGCAACGCTCTTTCTGCATAGCTCCCCGTGGGCAGGCTGGTATAGACCACCACTTTAATAGCGCTGTCCACCTGGCGAATATGCTGTAGGATCTGCAGCCCATCCATTTTGTTCAGCATGATATCAAGTATCACCAGCTGCGGCGTATTTTCCCTTATTCGCGCCATGGCATCCAGACCGTTAGTTGCGGTCTGGATCGAGTTATTACCTAATGAAGATAAAATTGCTTTCACAGCGAAACAAATTGCGGGGTGATCGTCAACAATCAGCCAGGAACCCATAAGAATATCCTTATCCCAATACTAGTTCTAAAAAAATATAGCTACTTACACTCGCTCTTGAGTTATCAATATACTTCGCTCTCGCACACAACCTCTGTGCTATTGATTGCAATAAAAAATAAGGGGGAGAATAGTTAATTGATTGTGGCATTATAATATTCCCTGCGCAACACGCTGTTGCAGGCCCTGTTCAAAAGTTTGCATGCCTGACTGCGCACCGGTTTGCAACACGCTGACCAACTGATGGGTTTTACCTTCGCGGATCATGCTGCTCACCGCCGCCGTGGCCGTGAGGATCTCGTAAATGGCAACACGCCCTCCTCCGGGCTTGCTCAGCAGCTTTTGCGCGATCACCGCCTGCAGGCTACTGGCCAACTGAGCCCGAACATAGGCTTTCTCTTCCGCAGGGAATACATCCACCAGCCGTTCCACCGCCTGTGGCGCGCTGCGGGTATGCAAAGTAGCCAGAACTAAATGGCCGGTTTCTGCCGCGGTCAACGCCAGCCGAACGGTGGTGGTATCACGTAGCTCTCCCAGCAGGATCACGTCTGGATCTTCACGCAGTGCGGCCCGCAGCGCATCGTCAAAACTGTGGGTATCCCGTCCTAACTCCCGCTGCTGGATTAGGGAACGCTGGCTACGGTGGATAAACTCGATCGGATCTTCCAGCGTGAGGATATGGCGGCGCTGATGCCGATTAATAAAGTCGATCATCGCCGCCAACGTGGTCGACTTGCCGCTGCCGGTAGCACCGGTGACAAGTATCAAGCCATCTTCGCGTTGCAGCAGCGCCGGAATAATTTCCGGGGTAGTCAGTTCGGCCAACGTTGGGCACTGGCTGGCGATCCGGCGTAACGCCACGGAGACCCCGGCATTTTGCAAAAAGAAATTGGCACGCAGCCGGGTACCATCAGCCAGAGATAGCGCCAGATCGAGCTGCCCCACCTGCTGGAGTTGCTGCCACATCATTTGCGATAACTGCGTTTGGCACCATGCCGACATCTGCTGTTGGGTGAGGATTTCCCCACGTTCCACGGCCTGGAGTTCGCCATCGATACGTAACATTGGCAGATGGCCGGTACAAAGGTGCAGATCGGAGGCATTATGCTTTACACTAAGAGCCATAAATTCATCGATATCCATATCAATCTCCCGGGTTAATCATGAGCACTATCCAACAGAATCTGCAGGATGTCAGGAGCCGTATTGCAGCGGCCGCTCAAGACTGCGCACGCATTCCAGAAGAAGTGACATTGCTTGCAGTCAGCAAAACCAAACCTGCGGAGGCGATCGCACAAGCCATCGCCGCAGGCCAGCACGCGTTTGGCGAGAATTACGTGCAGGAAGGGGTAGACAAGATCCAGTATTTTGCCCAGTTGCCGGAAGGGGCAGGATTGGAATGGCACTTTATCGGCCCGCTGCAATCCAATAAAAGCAGGCTGGTGGCAGAGCACTTTGCCTGGTGCCACACCGTTGACCGCTTGCGTATTGCCCTGCGCCTGAGCGATCAGCGCCCCGCAGAAATGCCGCCGTTAAACGTGTTGATCCAGATAAATATCAGTGACGAGCAGAGTAAATCTGGCATTGTATTGAGTGAGCTGCCAGCGCTGGCCGAGGCGGTCGCCGCATTGCCTAACCTGTGCTTGCGTGGGCTGATGGCCATCCCGGCCCCGGAACACGACTATCAGCGCCAGTTGGCGACATTCGGCCAGATGAACGACGCTTTCCAGGAGCTCAAGCAGCGCTATCCGCAGGTGGATACGCTGTCGATGGGCATGACAGATGATATGCAGGCAGCGATCGCCGCTGGCAGCACGATGGTTCGTATCGGCACCGCCATTTTTGGTGCCCGCGACTACTCGCACACCACCGTATAACGAGGATTGGATGCAACATCGCAAAATTACCTTTATTGGTGCCGGTAATATGGCTCGCGCTATCATTGCTGGCCTGGTCGCCGGTGGCTATCCGGCAGCCGCCATCAGCGTTTGTGCGCCGTCAGCAAAAAACCGTGACGCCCTGGCCGCCGAATATGGCATCCACAGCAGCGCAGACAACATCACCTGTGCACAACAGGCCGACGTCGTGGTCCTGGCGGTGAAACCGCAAATGATGGCGCAGGTTTGCTTACCTTTACAGGAACAGGTCGATTTCTCCGGTAAACTGGTGCTGTCGATCGCCGCCGGTATTCTGGTGAGCCGTTTCTATCAAATGCTCGGCGAAGGCTTGAATATCGTGCGCATCATGCCCAATACCCCTTCACTGGTCGGTAAAGGAATGAGCGGGCTGTATGCTCCCGAGCAGGTTAGCCAACAGGATCGTGATTACACCAGCGATCTGATGAGCTCGGTGGGTAAAGTCTGCTGGGTCGATGACGAAAACGGCATCAATAGCGTGATCGCCGCCGCAGGCAGCGCACCAGCCTATTTCTTCCTGTTTATGGATGCCATGCAGCAGGAAGCCGAACGTATGGGATTCAGCAGCCAGGCCGCTCGCGATCTGGTGCAGCAGGCCGCTATCGGTGCTGCGGCATTGGCCGCCGCCAACCCGGAAATTTCACTGGCTACGCTGCGTGAGCAGGTGACCTCCAAAGGGGGCACCACCGCCGAGGCAATACGGGTGTTCAACGAACATCAGTTGCCAGAGACCGTTGCCAAAGCCATGCAGGCCGCCGTTTCCCGTGCGCAGGAAATGGAAAAATCATTTTAACTATGCCCGATGAGTTTCAGGCCGCCACGGTGGTCTGAAAACCAAGGGGATAACCCAGAAGTTAAGGAGAAGGGTAACTTACATGCTAACGCTGACTTTTCTGGTCAAAACCGTCGTTGATATTTACGTGATGGTGCTGCTGTTGCGCATCTGGATGCAACTGACGCGCACTGACTTTTATAACCCGTTTTCGCAGTTTGTGGTGAAAATCACCCAGCCGATCGTTGGCCCACTGCGCCGCATCGTTCCTTCGATGGGGCCGGTAGATAGCGCCTCATTGCTGTTGGCGTTCCTGCTGATGACCATCAAATATCCGCTACTGCTGCTGATCCAGAGCGGTACCCTGTCACTCAGCCTGTACAACTTGCTGTTTGGCCTGATTTCTCTGATCAAATCCGTCGGCTACCTGATCTTCTGGGTGATGATCATTCGCGCCTTGATGAGTTGGATCAGCCAGGGCCGCAGCCCGATTGATTATGTGATGTTCCAGCTTACTGAGCCATTGATGGCCCCTATTCGCCGCGTGATCCCTGCAATGGGCGGCATTGATTTCTCCGCGATGGTGGTGATCCTGATCCTGTATCTGATCAACTACCTGGGGATGGATCTGTTCGGCGAGCTCTGGTTCCTGCTGTGAGTGCAGTTACCCCGCTGCTGGACGGGCTGGTGGTCAGGCTATATATTCAGCCCAAAGCCAGCCGCGATCAGATTATTGGCCTGCATGGCGACGAGATAAAAGTCGCCATCACCGCACCGCCGGTTGATGGCCAGGCCAATACCCATCTCATCAAGTTTATCGCCAAGCAGTTCAAGGTGGCGAAAAGCAACGTGATCATCGAGAAAGGCGAGCTGGGGCGGCACAAGCAATTGCGCATCCTCAACCCGCAACAGATCCCTGAGGCCATCGCGGCGCTCATCGAATAATTTCAAGGTATCTATTATGCAAAAAATCGTTCTTGCCACCGGCAACCCCGGCAAAGTGCGCGAACTCGCCGAACTGCTGGCCGATTTCGGCTTTGACGTGGTAGCGCAAACCGAGCTTGGCGTAGATTCCGCCGAAGAAACCGGCCTGACGTTTATTGAAAACGCCATTCTCAAGGCCCGCCATGCCGCGCAGATCACCGGTCTGCCAGCGATTGCCGACGACTCAGGCCTGGCAGTCGATGCCTTGGGCGGCGCTCCGGGTATTTATTCTGCCCGCTACGCCGGTTTAGAGGCCAGCGACCAGCAGAATCTGGACAAGCTGCTGGTGACGCTGAAAGACGTGCCTGCGGGCAAGCGCGGTGCTCAATTCCATTGCGTGCTGGTCTATATGCGTCATGCAGAAGATCCAACTCCGCTGGTATTCCACGGTTGCTGGAACGGTGAAATCACTTTTGAAGCGGCCGGCGTTGGCGGCTTCGGTTACGATCCGATCTTCTATGTGCCAGATTTGGGCTGCACCGCAGCAGAGCTGACGCGGGAAGAGAAAATTGCCATTTCCCACCGTGGCAAGGCGTTGAAGTTGATGTTGGAAGCGATGCGTAATGCCAGCTAACAGCGTACAACTGCCACCGCTCAGCCTGTACATCCATATTCCCTGGTGCGTACAAAAGTGCCCATACTGTGATTTCAACTCGCATGCCTTGAAAGGCGAAGTGCCGCACCAGGAATATGTCGATCATCTACTGGCGGATCTGGATGCTGATTTGCCGCTCGCCAGCGGCCGTGCAATCAGCACCATCTTTATCGGTGGCGGTACGCCGAGCCTGTTGAGTGCCGAAGCCATGCAGGCACTGCTGGATGGCGTGCGGGCGCGCATTCATGTCGCGGATGACGCCGAGATCACCATGGAAGCCAACCCAGGCACCGTGGAGGCCGATCGCTTCAGTGGCTACCAGCGCGCCGGGGTGAACCGCATCTCGATTGGCGTACAAAGCTTCAGCGCCGAGAAGTTAACTCGTCTGGGGCGCATTCATGGCCCGGATGAGGCCAAACGCGCGGCGCATCTGGCAACCGGTCTGGGCCTGCGCAGTTTCAATCTGGATTTGATGCATGGCCTGCCGGATCAGTCACTGGAAGAAGCGCTGGACGATCTACGCCAGGCTATCGCCCTTAATCCGCCGCATCTGTCGTGGTATCAGCTCACCATCGAGCCAAATACCCTCTTCAGCTCACGCCCGCCGGTATTGCCGGACGATGACGCGTTGTGGAATATCTTTGAACAAGGGCATGAGCTGTTAAGCGCCGCCGGATATCAGCAGTACGAAACCTCGGCCTACGCCAAACCGGGTTATCAGTGTCAGCACAACCTCAACTACTGGCGCTTTGGCGACTATCTGGGGATTGGTTGTGGCGCACACGGCAAGCTGACCTTTGCCGATGGCCGCATTCTGCGCACTGCCAAAACCAAGCATCCACGCGGCTTTATGCGGGGTGACTATCGGGACAAGCTGCATGAAGTCGAGGCGCACGATCGGCCATTCGAGTTCTTTATGAACCGTTTCCGCCTGCTGGAAGCTGCGCCACGCGCCGAGTTCGCCCAATATACCGGGCTGGATGAGAGTGTGATCCGCGCGCCATTGGACGAAGCACTGGCTAAAGGCTATCTGCTAGAGACGCCAGAGTATTGGCAGATCACCGAGCATGGCAAACTGTTCCTTAATTCGCTGTTGGAACTGTTCTTGCCGGAAGAATAGTTTAACCTGTATGGGCGCCGCATGCTGCGCCCGTTTAGCTGCATGCTGCCCTCAATCTGAAAGGCTGTGCAAGAAACCCTTTGGTCAGATTTTCTGATATTCGCGTTTTAGCGTTAGCTGGCTGAGCTTGTTACGCAACAACGTAGCAGAAGATCTTTTCTGCCTTTCCCGAAGTTCATGACGAAGAACTGCTTCCGCATCAGCGTGGGGAGTCGTTGCAAGCTCAACAGTGGCAAGTGCTTGCAATAACTCTTTCTCATCTGCCCCAGCATGAGAGCGTATGGTTTTATGGCATAATGGCATAACAAGCCCTCCCATTTGATGTGTCTTTGTACGACGTTAGGAAATCATAATACATGTCTTACTATCAACAATATAAAAACCGACCAAAGAATGCCCACCACCAGTAAATCACTAGCAAGCTAGTTACTATTACTGGTATGAATCTTCGGTGCCTAACCCTATAAATAGAATATATGATTAGCGGAAAGATAATCGCTGCAGTAAAGGGAATTCCAACATCACTGACATCATCAATATTAAAGTGCAGAATAACATCTGCAGATATTTTCTATCCCCTCTTCTCCAATCACCCATTCATACTCTATTACTGAAAATATCATTATGTAGAAAACGCATACGAGATAATAAAGGAAGATGAGAGGGCTGAGCAGCTTGAGTACGGACTTGAGAGTATCCATGATTAAATCGCCTCGTAGAGGTCGTCGCGCTTCCCTGGCAGAAAAAAGGTTCCGTCGAGTTAAGAGTGCAATTCTTAAAACAACGGAACCTGTTAACGTAAAACCTTAGTTCAACGCCTTAACCAGATCCTTACGCTGGGTTTCCAGTGCCGTTACGCGCTTACACACGTCGCGACCGAAGTTCTGGAAGTCCTGCTCCTGATTGTTCCATTCGTTCTTGATGGCCTGCTGTAGCCCACCCAGATTGCCCATGATCGCCTGCAACGGGTTGCCATTGCTGTTGGCAACCTGCTTGACACCCATTTCGTTCAGGCTGTCCTGCAATACGCCGCCCATGCTCTGCTGCACGATATTGCGGCCATCCTGCTCCACCTGAGCGATCGCCTTGTGGTGGAACGTGAGGCCGTCGCTGCGGTGTTCAATGATGCGGTTCATCTGCTGCTTCAACTGATCGTTGAGCGTGGTCAGGCGGTTACGCACATTGCTGTCAGTACCCAACTGCTGAACGATGACTTTATCCAGCGCTACCCGCGCCTTCTCCAGATGCTGCTGCGCACCCTGATCGATCCAGGGTAAATCTTTACGCAATGCGCTCTGGTAGCTGAACGCCTTCTGGCGCTGGTTATCGTTCAGGTTCAATGCTTTGCCATCACGAGTGACATCGCCGTCGGCGGTAATTTGCAGGTTACCGCTGGCACCTACCACCTGCACGGTCTGCGGGCTGATAATCACGTCGTCCTGTGGCCTGACGCTGCACTGATACTCGGCATGCGCCTGTGAAGCCGTTAATAACAGCAAGGCCAATCCGGTTCTCTTTAACATAGTTTCTCCTGACTCCCTTCCAACCGCATGTGCGATGGAGTTAAAAAATCGAACGGCTAATGCGTTGAGACAACAGTTCTAGTGCAGCAGTTCCCGCCAATGAGTTACCGGATGCATCCAGCTCCGGCGACCAGACGACAATCGACAGTTCATCAGGGACGATGGCGATGATACCGCCGCCCACTCCAGACTTGCCCGGCATGCCAACCCGATAGGCGAATTCACCTGCGCCGTCATACATACCGCTGGTCATCATCAAGGCGTTAATCTGCCGGGCCTGCAACGGGCTTATCACCTCTTCGCCATCAAGCGTCCGGCCCTGGTTAGCCAGGTAGACAAAGCTGCGTGCCAACTCAACGCAGCTCATCCGTAACGCGCAGTAGTGAAAATAGGTTTGCAGCACGGTCAGTACGTCATTGTCGAAGTTACCGAACGACTTCATCAGATAGGCAATCGCGGCATTGCGGTCGGAATGCTCAAATTCGGAGCGCGCCACGCGGATGTCATAGGATAGGTCGTCAACACCTGCCAGTTGGCGCACCACTTCCAACATCCGCTGCTTGGGAGCACTAAGCCGGGTTTGCAGCATATCGCATACCACCAGCGCGCCGGGGTTGATAAACGGGTTGCGCGGTTTGCCCTGTTCCATCTCCAACTGCAACAGCGAATTAAACGGCAGGCCAGAGGGCTCTTTCCCCACCCGCTGCCAGATTTCACCTTCCTGATAACGCGTTAGCGCCAGCGTCAGGCTCAATACCTTGGAGATCGACTGGATCGAAAAGCGCTCCGTCGCGTCGCCGGCCTGAAACAGCTCACCGTCAACGGTACAGACGGCGATCGCCAGCCGATCGGCGGCGACTTCTGCCAACGCGGGAATATAGTCTGCAACCTTGCCTTGCCCAATCAACGGGCGTACCTGTTGCAGGATCTCTTCCAGCAACGCGTTATCTAATGTTGTTACCACCGCGCTCACTACTCCAGAAAGGACACCAGATAAAACAAAGGTGCCATTAAGGCACCTTCGGCAATGCTAATCGGACCGGATCAATCCCACCAGATGTCGAACAGATCGCTGGTTTTCACATCGTTCAGCTTGCGTGCTTCCAGCCAGTTTTTGATCAGCTCACGGTGTTCGTCGGTGCAATGACCAATCGTCTGCAGGCAGATCAAACCTTCCCACTGCAGATAGCCACTGCCGTCAAACGCCAGGCCGTTCGGCTCGATCACTTCCTCGATAAACGCGTCCAGGGTGCTGTCGATATCTTCAACGGCGGTCCCTTCAGCAAAACGCCAGGCTACAGAGAAGCCTAGTTCCTGAAACTCTTCGATATGCAACTTTTTACGTAAACGACGACTACGGTTCTTAGCCATTATTCCATCCTCTCAAACATCAAATCCCAAACGCCATGTCCCAGACGCTGGCCACGTAATTCAAATTTTGTCAGCGGACGCGAGTCCGGGCGCGGTACGTAATCATTACTCTCGGAGAGATTACGGTAGCCTGCGCTGCTGCTCATGACTTCCAGCATGTGTTCCGCATAGGGTTGCCAGTCGGTGGCCATATGGAATACGCCACCGACTTTTAATTTGCGCTGCACCAGCTCAACAAACGGCGTCTGTACGATGCGGCGTTTGTTGTGGCGCGCCTTGTGCCATGGATCCGGGAAGAACAGCTGCACCATATCCAGTGAAGCGTCCGGGATCATATTCTGCAACACTTCTACCGCATCGTGGCACATCACCCGCAGGTTGGCCAACTCCGCCTCATGGGCATCGGCCAGGCAGGCACCCACGCCCGGCGAGTGAACCTCGATCCCCAGGAAGTTCTGCTGCGGGTTGTTGCCCGCCATGGTGACCAGGGATGCCCCCATGCCAAAACCAATCTCCAGCACGGTTGGCGCTTCACGGCCAAACAGCGCGGCGATATCGACAGGTTCAGCCTGATATTCCACGCCCATCACCGGCCAATAGTTGTCCAGCGCCTGCTGCTGGCCTTTGGTCAACCGCCCCTGGCGGCGAACAAAACTGCGGATACGGCGCATCGCGCGGCCGTTCTCATCAAATTCTGGGGAGATGACGTCATTAATCATAGTGCTTTCTGTCTATTTGGCTGCCAATTAGGGGAACGCGCATTATGCAAAGATACCTTGCTTTAGCAAGCGTTCATCATCATACCGGATGTGCTACTGCGGAAAGTTCCGGTTTACAGCACCATCACTCTATGCTGCAATCGCGCATCATTATTTATCTGCCGGATAGCGAACTCGCTCATGATGCAAGCACAACAGTTCTCGCACGTAGTGCTTGACTGGTACCAACGCTATGGCCGCAAAACGCTGCCGTGGCAACTCGATAAAACGCCTTATCAAGTATGGCTCTCTGAGGTGATGCTGCAACAAACTCAGGTTGCCACCGTTATTCCTTATTTTCAGCGCTTTATGGCACGCTTTCCGAACGTGCGTGCCCTGGCCGAAGCGCCGCAGGATGAAGTCCTGCATCTGTGGACCGGGCTTGGTTATTATGCCCGCGCCAGAAACCTGCATAAAGCGGCGCAGACCATTGTCGCACAGCACGGCGGTGAGTTCCCGACAACCTTTGAAGAAATTGTCGCGCTGCCTGGTGTAGGCCGTTCAACCGCCGGTGCCATTCTCTCTCTGTCCCAGGGGCAGCACTACCCGATCCTCGACGGCAACGTCAAGCGTGTACTGGCCCGTTGCTATGCCATAGCTGGCTGGCCGGGTAAGAAAGAGGTGGAAAATCGCCTGTGGGAAATCAGCGAAGAGGTCACACCGGCAAAAGGGGTTGGCCAGTTCAATCAGGCGATGATGGATCTGGGAGCGATGGTCTGCACCCGTAGCAAACCAAAATGTGAGCTATGCCCACTCAATGTCGGCTGCATCGCCAACGGCAACAGCAGCTGGGCCAACTACCCAGGCAAAAAGCCCAAGCAAACCCTGCCGGAAAAAACCGCCTACTTCCTGATGCTGCAACAGGGCGATGGCGTCTGGCTGGAACAGCGCCCAGGAACTGGCCTGTGGGGCGGGCTATTCTGCTTCCCACAGTTTAGCGCGCGAATCGATCTTGAACTCTGGCTGCAACAACACGGCCTGCAAGGTAGCCGTTTAGAGCAAATGACCGCCTTCCGCCACACCTTCAGCCATTTCCATCTGGATATTGTGCCTATGTGGCTGAACATCGACAAAGCGGGTAGCGCCATGGATGAGGGTGCCGGTCTCTGGTATAACTTAACGCAGCCCCCTTCGGTCGGGCTGGCCGCGCCGGTTGAGCGCCTACTACAGCAGTTGGCCAAACAGTCCCCGACCCAACCCGGTTTATTTGGCAACAGCGCCATTGACGAGGAATTAGCATGAGCAGAACCATTTTTTGTACCTTCCTGCAGCGTGACGCCGATGGGCAAGACTTCCAGCTCTATCCAGGGGAAGTCGGCAAGCGCATCTACAACGAAATCTCCAAGGAAGCCTGGGGAGAATGGATGAAGAAGCAGACCATGCTGATCAACGAGAAAAAGCTCAACATGATGAACGTGGATGACCGCAAACTGCTGGAACAAGAGATGATCCGCTTCCTGTTCGAAGGGCATGAGGTCCACATCGAAGGCTATACGCCACCGAGCGAATAAGATTTTCCGGGCCAGCTCTGGCCCTTTCCCCCTGTTTAATTCTTCGCGTATACGGCTTTAACAAGATGAAGAAAATGTTAGCTTTGCTAGTGATAGCGCCTTTGCTGATCTCCTGTTCCGGCAAAAAAAACGACGTGGTCAGTGAAGCCTATGTCAAAGACACCAACGCCTTTGATATTTTGATGGGCCAATTTGCCCACAATATCGAGAACATCTGGGGGCTGAGCGAAGTTCTGATCGCCGGGCCAAAAGACTACGTCAAATATACCGACCAATATCAGACCCGTAGCCACATCAACTTTGATTCGGGCACCATCACTATCGAAACCATTGCCACTACCGATCCAGCGGCTCATCTGCGCCAGGCGGTGATCAGCACCCTGTTGATGGGTGACGATCCAGGCTCGATCGACCTCTATTCCGACGCCAATGATATCCAGATCAGCAAAGAGCCGTTCCTGTACGGCCAGGTGCTGGATAACAAGGGCCAACCCATCCGCTGGGAATGGCGGGCGGCGCACTTCGCCGACTACCTGCTGCAAAACAAGCTAAAGAGGCGTACCTCAGGCCTGCACGTGATCTACTCGGTGACTATGCAACTGGTGCCTAACCACCTGGATAAACGTGCACACAAATATCTGCCGATGGTTCGTCAGGCGTCTGAGAAATACGGCGTCGAAGAGTCGCTGATCCTGGCGATTATGCAGACCGAATCCAGCTTTAACCCGTATGCGGTAAGCGGTTCCGACGCGCTGGGCCTGATGCAGGTGGTGCAGCATACTGCCGGTAAAGACGTGTTCCAGAGCAAAGGTAAATGGGGCACGCCAAGCCGCAGCTACCTGTTTGATCCGGAGAACAACATCGATACCGGTACCGCCTATCTGGCCATCTTGCAGAATAACTACCTGGGCGGCATTCAGAACCCGACCTCACGCCGTTATGCGGTGATCACCGCATACAACGGAGGAGCTGGCAGCGTGCTGCGGGTGTTCAATAGTGACAAGGCCAAAGCGGTAACCATCATCAACAGCATGCAGCCTGGTGATATTTATCAGACTCTGACCACCAAGCATCCTGCGGGTGAATCACGCCGTTATCTGGTGAAAGTGAATAACGCGCAGAAAAACTACCGGCGGAAGTAATCGCTGATAAGAAAGGCAGGACAGGGGGAAAGCCATTCCCCCTGCCTCCTACTCAGCCAACGTATAGCCGTTGCGCCCATTAGCCTTGGTTTGATACAGAGCCTTATCGGCTATCTCGACCAATTGCTCACGCCCCACTCCGGCGCGCCATAATGCAATCCCCTGACTCACCGTGACCCATTGCCCAACATCGGAACCTTCGTGAGGGATCGCGATCGCCGCAACCAAGGTCTTGATCCTTTCGGCCACCGCTATCGCCTCGGCACGATCGGATTTTGGCAGTAGAATAATGAATTCCTCACCACCGTAACGTGCCACCAGATCCTGTGAACGACGCACGCTATTTTCAAAGCACTCGGCCAGACGGATCAGACACTCATCCCCCATTTGATGGCCATAATGGTCGTTATATTTTTTAAACAAATCCACGTCCAGCAGGATGATGGCGAAAGGCTCCCGACTCTCCACCTCCCGAGAAAACACCTCGTCAAAGTAGTTGCTGAAATAACGCCGATTGGCCAGCCCAGTCAGCGGATCGCGGTTGGCCTGTTTACCCAGACGCTCGATCAGCTGCTTGTTCTCCCTTTCCCGCTCGATAGCCAACATAAACCATTTCTCCAACATACGTTTGGCCGAGTAGATCAAAAACAGCATCAGTAAATAAGAGAACACGTTCGCCAGTGAGGCTGCACCGCGCAGGAAAATATTCTCGCTGATGGACATCGCCAGTATCGGTACCGTAAACAGGCACAGCAGCAAGGGAGAGAGGTAAAAGGGGATCAGTGAGGCAAACACCAAGCCAATCAGCAAGGGGTAGACTATGGTCACATTGCCCATGACGATCAGGTGATGAAAGGTAGCACACCAGCATAGCGACAAAACCGTCACACTGACTATCAGCCCCCACCAGCGAGCTTTCTCACCGTATGGCCGTAACACCCTCAACACCATATAGGTGACGAAGGCGACCAGCATCACGCCAGTGATCGCCGGAGCTGAACGTAGCAAATGGCTTAACGACTCGTAAAGTCCTGACCCCAGACGCTGTAGGAACAGGTAGAAAGAGAACAAGGCGTTAACCAGCAAAAACCAGTCAAAACTGTGAAACGTGGACTTCCTTTTTTCTTTGGCGACCCAGGCGGCGTATTTTCGATCTTTCATTATTGGACTCATTGTCATACCACTCTACTCAATGTAGTGGTGACATCCGCCTTTGTCATGGAAGATAGACGGGCGCAGCATGCCGCACCCATACAATTCGGTTAGTCAGATGAGGTTTTACGGCTTGATCATATAGCCAAAAATCCGTTTCCAGCCGTGATCTTTTTTCTCGATATACACGCCCTGCAACTCCGGTGAGAAGCCAGGCAAGCGGTTGATGCCCTCCTCCAGCGCCAGGAAGTAACGCTGTACCGCACCGCCCCACACTTCGCCTGGCACCACGCACAGCACGCCCGGTGGATAAGGTAAGGCACCTTCTGCCGCGATGCGCCCGGCAGCCTGCGCGATCGGCACCAGCTCAACGTTGTCGCGGATAAACTCGACGTTGGCATCCTGCGGATTCATCATCACCGGCGGGAAATGATCCTGACGGAACATCTCTTTTTGTAACTGCTTCACGTCGAAGCTGACGTACAGATCGTGCATCTCCTGGCACAGCTGACGAATGGTGTAGCCTGCATAACGCTGCTGATTCTTGCGATAGACCGTCGGCAAGACCTCACTCAGTGGCGCATCTGCCTCGACGTAACGCTCGAACTGCACCAGCATATCCACCAGATGCTCCATTTTCGCCGGGTTCTCCGCCGGGGTGAGCAGGAACAGGATCGAGTTGAGATCGCACTTCTCTGGCACGATGCCGTTCTCACGCAGGAAGTTGGCCAGAATGGTCGCCGGGATACCGAACTCGGTGTACTGACCGGTGGCCGCATCAATCCCCGGCGTGGTCAGCAGCAACTTGCAAGGATCGACCAGATACTGCCCCTGAGCATAGCCTGCAAAACCGTGCCATTGCTCGCCCGGTACAAAGTTGAAGAAGCGTGCATCGTTGGCGATCAGGTCGGTATCGTAGTCCTGCCAGTCCTTGCCTGCCACCTGCGGCGGAATAAAGGGCCGCAGCTGCGAACAGCGTGCCAGCAGTTGTTTACGCGTGTCGATCCCCAGCTTGACGCACTCCATCCACATGCGGCGGCCAGCGGCACCGGCATGCATCTTGGCGTTGACGTCCAGCGCGGCAAACAGCGGATAAAACGGGCTGGTTGAAGCATGCAGCATAAACGCATTGTTGAGATGCTTATGGTTGCAGTGGCGTTTCTGGCCTTTGATGTGATCGTCTTTCTTATGGATCTGCGAAGTCTGCGAGAACCCGGCCTGCTGCTTATGCACCGATTGCGTGACGAAAATACCCGGATCGTGCTCATCCAGTTCCAACAGCAGCGGCGAGCACTCTTTCAGCATCGGGATAAAACCTTCATACCCCACCCAAGCCGAATCAAACAGGATGTAATCGCACAGATGGCCGATGGTATCGATCACCTGACGGGCGTTGTAAATGGTGCCGTCATAGGTGCCGAGCTGAATGATCGCCAGGCGGAAAGGCCGTGCCGCAGCGGCTTTTTCCGGGGCAACATGGCGGATCTGCTCGCGCAGGTAAGCCTCATCAAAGCATTTAGAATCGATGCCGCCGATAAAACCAAACGGGTTACGCGCGGTTTCCAGATACACCGGCGTCGCTCCGGCCTGGATCAACGCGCCGTGGTGATTGGATTTATGGTTATTGCGATCGAACAGCACCAGATCGCCACGCGTCAGCAGCGCGTTGGTCACCACTTTATTGGAGGCCGAAGTGCCGTTCAGCACGAAGTAGGTTTTATCGGCGTTGAACACTTTCGCCGCGTGTTTTTGCGCATCCTTGGCCGAGCCTTCGTGGATCAGCAGATCGCCCAGCTTCACATCGGCGTTGCACATGTCCGAACGGAAAATGGTTTCACCGTAAAACTCGAAAAACTTGCGCCCTGCCGGATGCTTGCGGAAAAACTCGCCGCCCTGATGGCCCGGGCAGGCAAAGGTTGAGTTATCCATCTCCACGTAGGTTTTCAGCGTTTTGAAGAACGGCGGTAACAGCGCCTGCTCGTAGGCATCGGCGGCGGCCTCCAACTGCGCCATGTAAAACGCTTTGGTCGCGGCAGCCAAGGCAAATACCCCAGTAATCAACGGCAGGTGATCCGGGGAAAGCTGTTCATCCCCCTCAACGGCAACAAACGTCGGGATCTCAAAGCCGGTCGCTTTAAGCGTTGCCAGAATACCGGCATCCACATCGCTAACGGAGACCACGGCCGCCGCCACATCGGTATAGTCAGTCTGCCCCACACGCACAATTTCGCGCAGGGTTTCAATGCTGGCTACCAGGCTGGCGCTGGTTGCTATCTTCAATTCTTTCATCATGCTGAGTCTCAAACGGTTAAGGATGAGGGTGTGCCACTGGGCACATAATGAGATAACCCTGGTTATCCCGGCAAAGTGATGAGCCAAGGCGCAACCATGACCGGCCGATGCGGGTAGGCATCAGACAACTATCGGGGACTGGGATCGGCAGCGTCCGATAGACATCAGTAAAATCAGAGCCGCAGCTCTATTTTTAATCATGCCTAACAGCGAGCATTGGCTAGCTTTACCGCATAAGGGGCAGCGGTGTTCGCATAAATGGCGTTAAGGAAACACGGAGTGAGGGCGTCATCAGACTTCTGGAGCGCAGCTGCGCCGAGGTGGTTAAAGCCGTCATGCCTGTACTCCTCTGTGATGAAGTGGGAAATTCGCGCAATGATTACACGTTTTTTTCGAGGGTTCAAGCCGGTTAATAGTTACTATTAATGCATAATTATTTATTGATGCCGTGTGGAAAACCACACGGCCAGGCAGGCTTAAACTAGAACAGGTTGAACTTGTAATCCACCTGCAGTTCGATAGAGTGGTTCTGAGCGCGCATCGGCTTGCCATCCGAGGTCAGCTTCGGCTGGTTGCTCTGGCTCTGGTAGTTCCAGGATGGGCCACCGGACAGCTGCACTGCCAGATTTTTCAATGCCGGCTGTGACGGCGTCCAGCGGGAGTAAACCAGGGTTTCACCACGCTCGATGCTATGGCCACGGTACTTCATCCCCCAGCCATAGTTGGTGACCATCCCCAGCTCAACCTCTGGCGTAACGGCATAGCCGAAGGTCCAGGCCAGCATCTTTTCCTTATCGCCCACATAGTCATTACCCCAACTGTCGGCCATTGAGTTAAAGGTACCGCGGCTGTGTTTGGCCAGATGCCACTCAAAGCGCCCTAGCCCGTTGCCATTGTCGAGTGAGGCCCGGGTGTATGAAGCCCCAACCTTATGCTTCCAACGTTCGGCGCGCCATTCGGCGTACATCGCATAATGGTAGGCATCATCATCGAACGTCTTGTGACGGGTGGACATGCGGGTCCAGTCTTGCAAACCATGGTTGTAATACACCTGGCTGGCAAACTTGAGGCGATTTTCCGCCCAGGACGCCGGTTGCCAACCCAGTTCTACCCCGTGGCGTTGCATATAGTTATGGCTTTCCCCCAGGAAATAGAGCGCACTATAGCCGTGATCGCTATAGCTCAATTCACCGGTCGCAATGCTGCTGATCTCCTTTTTATCCGCAGTGAGGAAATGGATCTTATCCGGAGAGTCCCTGTCGCTATAGCGAGTTACGTAGGCACCGCGTACCCGCACTGGCCCGGTTGCCGCTTCGCCACGCAAGCCCAGATAGGTACTTGGAATGGCACGTGTGGAGTTATTGAGTGCGCCCCATTTTTTAATCTGCTGCCAACCGGAATAAAGGTGAAGATAGGTATCATCATCACCCAAACGCCCTTTCAGATAGAGCTGCCCAATCTTATTGAAACCTTTGGCCTGACCGTTGTCGTTATACAACACGCTACGGCCCCAGAAATCATCGCTGGCGGCCAGTTTAATCACGCCATAATAAGAAGCGTCGACTCCCAACATATCCGCAAAATAACCGGACTGATAATCAAGGGTGATCCCCTGCCCCCAGGCCGTTTGGATAGAGCGCTCCCCATAATCCTCGGTGCTTAAATTTTTAAACACGTTACGGAAAGAAAGGTCTGCGTGGCTATCATTAATAAAGCTTGAGAAGAGATGATCGCTTACTTTTATTTCCTCTGCGCAGAGGGGTAAAGAGAACATCAGTGCAAACAGTGCCAGTGGTTTTTTTATTTTAAATTTATTACTTTGATACATAGAAAAATTCCGTTTTCTATTTGCTCACCCAGAATTATTTTAATTCAATCAAATTATTTCTAGATAATGAAAAAAATGTGTCACCCTGCAACCAGGGTGACACACGGCTAATAGTATTATTCTGTAATAATGGTATGGATCAGTTTTGGCGCTTGCGCCTTATCGGCAAGGGTGATGCTGTCATAGATTTTCGCCATGACGTTCTCCACATCCGGGCGGTTGGCATGGATCGTCACCAGTGAGTCACCGATGGCGACCCGATCGCCGACTTTTTTATGCATCATCAGGCCCACGGCCAGATCGATGTCATCTTCCTTGGTGGCACGACCGGCACCGAGCAACATGGCTGCCACACCGATTTCGTCGGCCACAATGTTGGCGACCACACCCGCCTGCTTGGCCGGTACCTCAATCAGGTATTTAGCCTGCGGCAGCTTCTCTGGATGATCCACCATTGAAGCATCGCCGCCCTGGTTGGCCAGGAAGTCACGGAACTTGGCCAGCGCCTTGCCGTTATCGATCACCTCTTGCAGCATGGCGCGCGCAGCCGGTAACGTGTCGGCCTTTTTCGCCAGCACTACCATTTGGCTACCCAACTGCATGACCAACTCGGTCAGATCTTCCGGTCCTTCACCACGCAGCGTATCGATGGCTTCCTTCACTTCCAACGCATTACCGATGGCGTAGCCCAAGGGCTGCGACATATCGGAGATCACCGCCATGGTATTACGGCCCACGTGATTACCAATGCGCACCATCGCCGTGGCCAGCTCAACGGCATCTTCGGTGGTTTTCATAAATGCACCGGCACCGGTTTTCACGTCCAGTACGATGGCGTCTGCACCCGCAGCGATCTTTTTGCTCATGATCGAACCGGCAATCAGCGGAATAGAGTTCACCGTACCGGTCACATCACGCAGCGCATACAGCTTCTTATCCGCAGGGGTCAGGTTACCGGTCTGGCCAATCACCGCCACCTTGTCGCGGTTCACCAGCTCGATAAACTGTTGGCTGGAGATTTCCACGTGGAAACCGGCCACCGCTTCCAGCTTATCGATAGTGCCACCGGTGTGCCCCAGGCCACGGCCCGACATCTTCGCCACCGGGATATCCAGCGCCGCTACCAGCGGTGCCAGCACCAGCGTGGTGGTATCACCCACGCCGCCGGTGGAGTGTTTGTCTACCTTGACGCCTTCGATCGCCGAAAGATCGATCACGTCACCGGAGTTCACCATCGACATGGTCAGATCGGCACGCTCACGGTCGTTCATATCCTGGAAGAAGATCGCCATCGCCAGCGCACTGGCCTGGTAATCCGGAATATCTCCCCGGGTGTAGCCGTTAACAAAAAACTCAATCTCTTGCGTAGTCAGCTCTTTTCCATCGCGCTTTTTGGCGATGATATCAACCATTCTCATTGTCTTTCCCCGGATCTTTATTTCTGTAAATCGATCTTGTAAACGGCAAAGCCGATATCGTCTTTCCCTACCAGCGTCATTGGATGCTGTGCGGACTGTTTAATGTAATCAGCCGCATTCTGGCTTGGTGAAGTCTCGATGCGGATATCCAACGGCTTATCCGCAGTAATTTGCGCGATCCGCCAGTTGTTTTTTACCTCTGGCTTATATGCGCCATGCTGTTTGGTCTGCTCGGAGATGTAATTAGCCACGATAGTGCGCACTTCATCTGGCGAGGAGATAACGATATTTTTTTCACCCGTACCGGCGAACTTGCCGGTAAATGCCCGGTAATTGTTCACGGCAACCAGGAATGGCGCATCTGCCACCACCGGCTTACCTTTATAGGTCAGCGACTTGATACGCTGGGCCTGAGGATTGATCACGTTGCAATCCACGTCATAACGCGCAGGCTGGGTAACGTCGATCTGATAGCTCAGATCGTCAAACATATCGAAGTTGTAGGCCCGGAAGCCGTTCCAGTTAAGCAGTGACTGTGGCTTATCGCTTTTCACGTCGATCTGGTTGTACATGCCCGCAGAGCACTCCAGCCACTCTTTCAGATCGCTGCCTTTCACTTTCACTGCCGCCAGCGTGTTGGAATACTGGTAAAGATCGGCCGCGTTACGGAAACTCAGAGGCCCTTTACGCATATCAACGAAGGCCGCCGGGTCGTTCTTCCTGCCACCCGCCTTGAACGGTGCCGCAGCAGACAGTACCGGGATATCAGCCAGATCTGGATCGCCCTGAATAAAGTGCTCAACGTAGGCTTTCTGCGCCGCACGGATGATCTGGATGGCCGAGGAGTCCTGCACTAACGACAGATAGGTATTGGTATCTTCGGCAATGGTGCCAATCGGCTTGTTAACGAACTCACGGGTGTCGTTATGTGCCTGCTCAAGCGTTTTCACCAGCGTGGCCTTGGCATCGACCAGCGATTTGTCATTCTTCTTATCAAAGATTGGGCGAGCTTCTGCACGGCTGGAGACCACCTTCCAATTATTGGTTTCTCCCTCCAGAACCAAATCGATCACCCCCAGATTATCCGCCCAGTGGCCAGGCATCACGGCAGGTACGCCGTTGACCGTCCCCTTTTCAAGATCTACCCCAGGAATAGCGGCGAAGTCCTTGCTTGGGAAAATACCGTGAGAGTGGCCAAAGGTAATGGCATCGATGCCTGGAACCTGCGTGAGGTAGTAGACCGAATTTTCTGCCAGCGCCTTGTAAGGATCGGCAGAGATGCCAGAGTGGGCGATAGCAATCACGATATCCGCCCCTTCCTTACGCATCTGTGGCACTAGCTCCTTGGCGGTTTCGGTAATATCTTTGGCAATCACCTTGCCCGACAGCTTGTCCTTGTCCCACAGCACTATCTGCGGCGGTACAAAGCCGATATAACCGATGCGCAGCTTATGCTCTTTACCCTCGGTATCTTTTACCGGCGTGTCTACGATCAGGTACTGTTTGAAATAAGGCTTGTTGGTCTTGGCGTCATAGACGTTGGCGTTGATGTACGGGAATTTGGCCCCGCTAATCGCCATTTTCAGGTAATCCAGCCCGTAGTTGAACTCGTGGTTGCCCAAGCTGCCGACCGCATAATCCAGAGTGTTCATCGCCTGATAAACCGGATGTACATCGCCCTTTTTCAGGTTGGCTGCAGCATAATCCGCCATCGGGCTGCCCTGGATGATATCGCCGTTATCGACCAGCACGCTGTTGGTCGCTTCCGCACGGGCAGCATCAATCAACGTGGCCGCTCTCACCAAGCCGTACTGAGCGGTGGCTTTATCTTTGTAATAGTCATAATCCATCATGTTGCCGTGAACGTCGGTGGTTTCCATGATACGGAGATCCACCGTTGCGGCATGCGCAGCGCCTGCAACCAACAGGGCCAATAACGATAGCTTGAGGGGAGAAGTCATTTTCATCACATATTCCTTATTGTTATAGCGGTAGCAGACCACAACCTCTCGATGTGGCCTTGAGCTAATTAAAAGAAGAAACCTACGACGGCGGCGTTCAGGAAGCTGACCAGCGTGGAGCCGTAAAGCAGCTTCAGGCCAAAGCGGGCTGCGGCGTTACCTTGCTTGGAATCCAACGCCTTGATGGCACCGACGATAATGCCGATAGAGGAGAAGTTGGCGAACGACACCAGGAACACCGAGATAATCGCCATGGTACGTTCAGAGAAGTTATAGTCACCCTGCGACAGGTTGAGCATGGCAACAAATTCGTTGCTGACGATCTTGGTTGCCATCAGGCCACCGGCCTGCACCGCTTCGTGCCACGGTACGCCCACCAGGAAAGCCAGTGGAGAGAACACGTAACCCAATACGCCTTGGAAGGAAATGCCAAATGCAGCGGTGAATAACGCGTTAGCCATGGTGATCAGCGCAATAAAGCCGATCAGCATCGCGCCAACGATAATCGCGACCTTGAAACCATCGAGGATGTATTCACTCAGGACTTCGAAGAAACTCTGCTTCTCCCCTTCAATGACATCCAGAATGTCTTCCTCAGGCTTGACCTGGTAAGGGTTGATCAGCGACGCCATGATAAAGCCACCAAACAGGTTCAGCACCAAGGCAGTCACCACGTAGCGCGGATCAAGCATCACCATGTAAGCGCCCACAATCGCCATGGAGACCGTCGACATGGCAGAGGTACACAACGTATACAGGCGATGCTCCGGCAGCAGGCCGAGCTGTTTTTTCACCGAGATGAACACTTCAGACTGACCGAGGATCGCCGAAGCCACCGCGTTATAGGACTCTAAGCGCCCCATGCCGTTGACTTTGCTCAGCGCCAGGCCGATGTACTTGATGATAAAGCCCAGGATGCGCCAGTGCTGCAGGATACCGATCAGCGCGGAGATAAATACGATGGGCAGCAAAACGGACAGGAAGAAAGAGATCTCGCCGTGATTCACCAAACCACCAAAGACGAAGTTAACCCCTTCGTTGGCATAGGAGAGCAAATTGCCAAATACCCCGGCGATCACGCCAATCACTTTATTGCCTACGTCGGTCTTAAGCAGCAGTGCGGTCATCAAAAACTGGCAGGCCAGCATGACGAAAATCGGACGATAGCGAATGTTTTTGCGATCGTTGCTCACTAAAAGCGCCAAAATACAGATAGTAACAATACACACTATCCCTATGATATATTTCATCTTTTCCCCAAAATTATCTGTGAACTTTTACGTTCCGTTGCCGAGCCTTGTACCCTGACGTTTGCCGGGAACTAATGATGTTATTATCGAAACATAACACAGACAATATGTTATTAAAGTTACACCGATCACATTTAAAAATGACAATAGCCTTAAAATACATATATGTAACATGTTGTACTTATCACTAACATTAACTTGATTAGGGAATAGGCAAGGGTAAACATTGTTGGGGTGAGTTTTTCGATCTCTGGTATCGGGCGTTTTGGGGAGAAGGGAGAATACTGGCGCAGGAAGGTAGCCCTGCCCTTGCTTGAAATTAGAGCAATCGCTCGGCTTTGTGACAGAAACCCATTGACGACACAGGGCCAAATACGGTTTAATGCGCCCCGTTGCCCGGATAGCTCAGTCGGTAGAGCAGGGGATTGAAAATCCCCGTGTCCTTGGTTCGATTCCGAGTCCGGGCACCAAATTCATATCAACGGACCTCCACGGAGGTCCGTTTTTGTTTATATACCCCGCCAGAATCAGTACTTCCTTCATACTTTCATTCAACCAGACTCCACCTAACTTACCCGGTATCAAGTCCCTTGTGCGGGTACAATCGAGGGTATAGTCTGATTCGATAATGTTTATACCCTTCCCCCTCCATCAGGAGACCTGTCTATGGCACTCACTGACGCAAAAATCCGCGCAGCTAAACCGCAAGATAAGCCCTATAAGCTTGCTGACAGCGGTAATATGTTTTTGCTCGTTCACCCCAACGGCTCCAGATACTGGCGGCTACGTTATCGATTTCTGGCTAAAGAAAAAACGCTGGCACTTGGCGTCTACCCTAACGTGTCATTATCTGAGGCACGAGATAGACGTGATGTGGCCAAAAAATTGATAGCGGATGGCATTGATCCCTGCGAACAAAAGCGGGTTAAGAAATCAGTACCTGATACTGCATCAACCTTCGAAGCGGTGACGCTACAATGGCACAAGAGCAACAAAAAATGGTCTGAGTCGCACAGCGCTAAAATTCTGAAGAGTTTCGAGTCCCATGTGTTCCCCTATATTGGATCACGGGATATTACCACGCTTAAAACGCCAGACCTGCTGATCCCGGTCAAAGCCGCTGAAGCGAAAGAGATCTACGAAATCGCCGCCCGATTGCAACAACGTATTTCTGCCGTTATGCGATATGCAGCACAATCCGGGATAATTGATTACAACCCTGCAGTAGATATGGCTGGCGCACTGACCACGGTTAAACGTCAGCACCGCCCTGCCCTGGCACTTAACCGTACACCTGAGTTATTGGCTCGTCTGGATGCGTACAAAGGACAGCCTCTGACACGGCTGGCAACAACGCTCACTCTTCTGATCTTTATACGCTCCAGCGAATTGCGTTTTGCTCGCTGGTCAGAGATCGACTTTGAAAAATCTATGTGGACAATCCCACCAGAGCGCAAACCGATTGCAGGTGTCAAATTTTCGCACCGTGGCTCAAAAATGGGTACCGAGCACCTTGTGCCATTGTCAAAACAGGCGCTGGAGCTTCTGCGTCAGATACACGATATCAGCAGGGGATACGAGTTGATCTTTACTGGCGATCACAATCCCTGGAAGCCCATGAGTGAAAATACCGTGAATAATGCACTACGACTTATGGGGTACGATACGAAAGTGGATGTTTGCGGTCACGGCTTCAGAACCATGGCGTGTAGTTCACTGATTGAGTCTGGCTTATGGTCGAGGGATGCAGTAGAGCGCCAAATGAGTCACCAGGAACGTAACGGCGTTCGTGCAGCCTACATCCACAAAGCTGAACATCTGGATGAACGCAAACTGATGTTGCAATGGTGGGCAGATTATCTGGATGCTAACAGAGAGAAGGGAGTGAGTCCGTTTGATTTTGCTAAGCTTGGGCAGTGATTGGTCATGATTTCGTCTGCGTGAGGAGTACTATCAGACTCTAACTCGGCCTGGATTGAGACACAGCTAGGGAAGATGCAAACAAGTGGGCCATGCCTTCCCATAAGTAACATGTGTGATTCATAGACATAGTTTCACTATAATGCCTCACTATGAACAGGGAAATTCAACAGCGACTGCAGTGGGTAAAACTCTATGAAACGTCCGGTGATGCGGGGTTCGTATGCCGTCGCTGTGGCATTTCTCGGCCCACATTGCGTAAATGGTGGCGCAGATATCTTGCTCAGGGCATCGCAGGTCTGGAAAGCCATAGCTGTCGCCCTAAGCGCTCACCATCAACGAAAACTGGCGCAAGCGAAGTTGCTCTGATCCTGGAGTTACGTTCTCTGCGAAATCTGGGGGCAAGGCGGATTCAGAGCGAGTTAAAACGACTTCATTCAATCTCACTGGCAATGGCAACGATTCACAAAGTTCTTTGCCAGAATCAGGTTACACCTGTTGTTAAATTTCGGCGTAAAGCTGATTTTATTCGCTACGAACGCCCTGTTCCCGGTGACAGGGTCCAGATGGATACCTGTAAAATTGGCCCCGGCTTATATCAGTACACATCCGTTGATGATTGCACTCGCTACAGAGTCCTTAGGCTCTACTCTCATCGCACAGCTGCAAACACACTGGATTTTATTGAATGTGTTATTGAAGAAATGCCTTTCCCGATACAGTGCTTTCAGACCGACCGGGGAAGAGAGTTTTTTGCCGTTAAGGTGCAAGAAAAATTGAAAGAATACGGCATCAAATTTCGTCCAAATAAACCAGCTTCGCCTCATCTTAATGGCAAAGTTGAACGTTCCCAAAAGACAGACAAAGCTGAGTTTTACGCCGTAGATCTCTCCGTAGATGACCAGAAGGAGCAACTGGCAGAATGGCAGCATTACTATAACTGGGAACGTCCTCATAGCGCTCACAACGGTAAAACTCCGATGGAGCATTACTTCGAACTTGCTGAGCAAACGCCATTTTGCACGTGAAACGTTGGCCGCATGAATTAACTGAGGCGACAACTACCTTGACACGCGCCGGCCTCTACAACGCTTTTACGCCAAACACCCGAGGTAAGAGCCGGATGCGTTAGCAGCGCACGTCCGGATCTGTGCGGGGGGCGAGGGGTAACCTTCGTCCTACCGCGACCGTTACAGAGGCATACGGGTGAGGACAAGGTGTTGTTGTCCCAACGAGATAAGGTCTATCAAGCAGCAATAGCAACGAACCCGACACGTTGGTCAGGGTCGACGCGGAACTGGGAATGGCAAGGGAGTATCACCCTCAATCCAGAGCGGGAAAAACAGGCTGCATAAATCAACCTGGGGTGACAACTTCATTGACACTTACCGGGGTCGCGCCACCCATGAACCCACCAACACCCCATGTGACTTCCTGAAAGTTTTAATTGTGGCTCAGTCAATTTTTTATTGATTGACGTTATTAAGCGAAAAACTATAATCAAGATGTTTCTCTGGATAGGAAGATGCATACGTTCAACTATATTCCTAAGAAATACATCCAGTTTTGAAAGTATAGGTAAAATCATGTCAGTTTATGAAAATTTAAAACCTAAAGTTTCTTTGATAACTCTTTTTTAGGGGGGCTAGAACTCCAGAGTTCTTTATCTTCTCAGATGTAGCCATGAGGGCACCTTTAAAGCTCACATTGGAGTTCTCAAAAGTTTTGTCACTTCAGATTTTTGGGCTCTCTTGTAACCGTTTTTCGAGCTCTGTGGACTCCTCATTGATAGTATTAATTAACAATTTATTGCTGCTCTGTTTGGCCTAGGCCTAGAATAAGCAGAGATCTAATCCCCCATCGTTAACACTGCTGATGATGGGAGCACTGTAATGACAAAGGAAAATCATCTTGAATATTAAATATTTATTTACGGCTGTAACTTTTCTCTTGATTGCTTGCGAAAGTATGGCTTCTGAAAAAAACTTAACGCTTACCCATTTCAAAGGTCCGCTCTATATTGTAGAAGATAAGGAGTATGTACAGGAAAACTCAATGGTTTACATCGGCACCGATGGTATAACCATCATTGGTGCGACATGGACTCCTGAGACTGCTGAAACTCTTTATAAAGAAATACGGAAGGTCAGCCCCCTCCCCATAAACGAAGTCATTAATACCAATTACCATACTGATCGAGCTGGTGGAAATGCTTATTGGAAAACGCTTGGGGCAAAGATCGTGGCCACACAGATGACCTACGACCTGCAGAAAAGCCAGTGGGGAAGTATTGTAAACTTCACTCGACAAGGTAATAATAAATACCCAAATCTGGAGAAAAGTCTGCCGGATACTGTTTTTCCTGGAGACTTTAACTTGCAAAATGGCAGCATCCGCGCCATGTATTTAGGCGAAGCACATACTAAGGATGGTATCTTTGTGTACTTCCCAGCAGAGCGCGTTTTGTATGGGAACTGCATTCTCAAAGAAAATCTGGGTAATATGAGTTTTGCCAACAGAACTGAGTACCCAAAAACCTTGGAAAAACTTAAAGGACTTATCGAGCAGGGGGAGCTTAAAGTCGACTCGATCATTGCAGGGCATGATACTCCGATACATGACGTAGGCCTGATCGATCACTACCTTACACTGCTTGAGAAGGCGCCTAAGTAAACGAAGAGGTTCATGGTCAGGAGTTTGGATCGTTTCTTTTGAGAGCGACTGACCATGAACGGTAGCGCGCCGTATCCCCTGATGGTGCAGCATCGCGAAGGGTTATACGTAAAAATTCCGGTTTTGCTGTGTTTTTAATCTAAAATGTGTGATTCATAGACATCATTTCACTATAATGACTCACTATGAACAGGGAAATTCAGCAGCGGCTACAATGGGTAAAACTCGGTAGTGCATCCAATTAGTAGAACATGTATTTTTCGATAAACGCTCCGATCACTTTTTCGTGGATCTCAACTGAGCGTGAGAAGCAGATTGTTTTACGGGCCAATCGCTTAATGCGGGTGCGGAGCGTCAGGTTATTACGCTCAATGCGTTGGGTGAATATTTTGCCGGTCAGATGCTTATCCTTCGGCACCTCCAGGCCATAGCTGCCCCAGTCGTCGCTGGTGATCATGCCGATGTTGAATGGTGTAAGCAGTGCCAGTAGCTCCCGGCAGGTTTCATCGGTTCGAGGACCGAAAGTGTAGGCCAGTACACCGCCTGTTTTGGTGTTGTACGCGTACCAGAGCCAGTGCGGCCGGGCTTTACTGCCAACGAAGCTCCATTGCTCATCAAGTTCGCAGATAAGCGCCACATCGGCATGGGCAACAGGCGAAGACGTTATTCGCTTTGGCGCGAGTTTTTTAAAGTCCGGATGACGGTGTTAATGCCAATTTTCAACGTCCTAGTGGTATCGTGAACGCCGGTACCGTTGAAGGCCATGTCAGTGATCTACTCTTTAACGCTCGGCTTACTGGCTTCATAAATGTAAGTGAGCTGAAACGCGCGGTGGCAGTCACGACAGCGAAATCTGTCATAGCCTTTAGGGTTCTGACCATGGCGGTAAACCTGAGTGAACTGACAATGGGGACAATGAACCTTAACGCTGGCCATGAGAGAATCTCAAAAGCCCGCATTATACATCAGATTCAACTAATTAGAGGCATTACCAACTAAATTAATAGCAAGGCTCTGTCGCTTTAATGCGACAGAGCCCGATGGAATACCGGCGCCTGCGGGCATCGTTAACTTAAGATACAAAAGCTGTCTGGAGATGGCGGGTGAACGTAGCGCACCTTCGGTGCGAGCACGGCAGCGTTGCTGCCTCAACCGTTTTTAAGACCTAGCCTCACATCAACGTCAGTGTCGGCAGATCGCCCCCCGCGCTGATACCCGCATAAAATGAGCACGTCTGCCCTCTATACTCTGCACAATGTATATTCCGCGACCCGCAAAGCTGCTGTTCAGCATGACCACGGCTGGAGCAAGTACCTGGATAAACATGGCGACACCCTCAGCGACTGGACCAAACTCGCCGTCGAGCGCATGCTCGCCTGCGGTACCTGCCTCATGGGCGTTCGTCGTTACTGTTGCGCCTCATCCGACTGTACCCATGCCCGCTTCTTCTGCAAGAGCTGCAAGAGCTGCAAGTCCAAGGCCTGCAGCAGTTGCGCCCTCAAAGGCACCGAGCAGTGGATTGCTGAGCAGCAACATGTTCTCCCCGACTGCGACTGGCAACATATCACCTTCACCATGCCGCACTTGCTGTGGCCGTTCTTCAATAACAACTGGCCGCTGCTCAACGACCTTTTTCGCTGCGCCACCCGCGCCATGCTCAGACACGCGCGCAAGCTGGGCGTCGAAGTCGGCATCTTCTGTGCGCTACACACCTACGGACGCCAGCTCAATCAGCATCCGCATATCCACGTCTCAATTACCCGTGGCGGCCTCGATGTCAACCACGGGGTCTGGCGTGACCTGTTCTTCAAAAAACAGCAGGTCGAAGAAATCTGGCGCGGCGCCGTCATCCGTTTGCTGCGCGCCAGCCATGACCGCGTTAGCCCCGCCGCGCTGCCAGGTCTCGGCCATATCCGCGATGAGAAACAGTGGCAGCGCTACCTGCAGGCGCAATATCAGCGCCACTGGAAGGTTCACTTCGCCAAAAAGACCCGCGGTGCCTGGCGCAGCGTGAAATACCTGGGCCGCTATCTGAAACGCCCGCCGGTGGCGGCGTCGCAGCTCCGTCATTACCGTGGCGGCTCGGTCGTTCACCAGTACTACGACCACAACACGCAGCAGCACAAACGCCAGAAACTGAGCCAGGAGGAGATGCTGTGGCGTTATGTCAGCCACATCCCGTCCCGACACTTTAAAATGGTGCGTTACTACGGCTTTCTGGCCAACCGTAAACGCGGCACGCTGTTGCCAAAGGTTTACGACGCGTTGGAGATGACGCCGCGCGAGAAACCACAGAAGCCAGGGTTCGCGGTGCTGATGAAAGCCTTTCTGGGTACCGACCCGTACCAGTGCATCCTGTGCAAGGGCCGACTGCGTTTTGCCGGCGCCGTGGCGGGCGATCACGCCACCAAAATACTCTCTGACAGGCTGCAGAAGATGGCAAAAAAACGCTGGCTTCAGACCACGGTGTTGGATAAGTGCGCCTGAAAAATGGTTTTTAGATTAAAACACATCAAAACCGGTATTTTTATCAATAACATCTTGTTATGCCACGCTAAACGGGCATGTATCACGCTGCAATTTATGGTCAGGAAGTTTTTAAAACGCCTTTCCAAATTCCTAACCATGAACCAATGCCATTATTATTTATTTTTACACATTTTTTTATGTTTAATGTTACAACAATGAGTGATATCTTATACTAAAATTTAGTCTTACCCCTCAGGTTACGCATTAATTAAATTAATGTTTTTAGGGCTAAAAAAAATTGGACAAAGTTCTGTTCGGGGCCTACTACCAAAGCGAGGTTGGTTGACAATCCATTATGAATAACTAAACTCAGAGAGAAGGTATTAACATGCGGTTTATACAGCCCAGTTTGTTATCTACTATTTTATTGTCACTTTTTTTCGTGTCCAACGGAGTAAGTGCTGCAAGCCAGACTTATCCTGTCACCCTAAATAGCTCCCGAGTGATATATAAAGAAACCCAGAGTAGTGGAACAACAATTACTGTAAAGAATGAGCATGATTTTCCAGTCCTGATACAACCATCGGTAGTCACAGAAGACAAGCAGATGTCGGCACCATTTATCATCACTCCGCCATTGTTCCGACTTGATGGCAAACAGGATAATACTCTGCGGATTGTCTATACAGGAAAGGCACATGCAGCAGATCGAGAACATTTATATTGGTTATGTGTCAAAGCAATCCCACCTGTTGCGGAGGACGATAGTGGCACAGGCAATAATAATGCCGTAGGCTCCAATATTCAGATCTCTGTCAATAATTGTATTAAATTGTTGTATCGACCCAAAGCCTTAGGAACTCAAGACCAAGGGAACTTAGCTAAAGGGCTTAATTGGGAATGGCGACAGGGAAAATTGCAGCTTAAAAATACCTCACCCTACTATATTAACTTATCGTCAATTATTATTGACGGGTTTGCTGTGCCTGATGTGAGCTACGTCTCTCCTTTTGCCTCTGCGCAATTTTCCGTACCAAAGGGCGTAAAAGTTGGCGGGAAAGTCACATGGCAATCGATAAATGATTTCGGCGGCCAAAGCGCCCCTGTACAAGCGTTAATACCTAGCGATAACAGATAGAATATGCTACGGAACTCTCTGGAGAGTCCTGGGTACTATCGATAATGATAAATCAACCTCCTTTAACTAAAAATATGCACAGATAATTTATCATGAGGAAAGAGAAATGTTCAAAATGAGCCGAATAATGGAAGTGCACAGAAAACAAAAAACTTTCAGAGTCATTAAACCAAACATAAATACCTGCAAATACGGCATGCCATTTATTAAACATACGCATCTTTTTGGTTGGGCACCTACTGGACCACCTTAATCTTTTCTAAGGTACGTCCACGAATGTTATTTCTACTGCTTTTAAAACCCACTCACCCATTATAGTGGTAAGACAGGTGGTAAATGCTAGCTAGAACTTCACCATGGTAAAGTTAAATATATCTATAGATTTATATTTACCATCAATTTTTTATTTCAGAATATCAAAGGAAAGCTAATGTTTAAATCAAAAGTTGCATTATTTATTGCTGGTCTTTCATTTTCTATTGCTTCAATGGCTAACCAGATTGGCACGAGCAACTCGTTGACTATCGAAGTTCCTGTGGCCTCTCCATCGACACTGACCTCTACATTTGAACCAGTCAGTGGTTTGGTTTCTGGTGATGTTGCTTTTGGTACTATTATAGGTAACATCCAGTTGTTGACCACCGGTGCAGGTAATATCAACTCGGTGACCATCAGTCCGAACACCCCGGATTCTACCTTCACCTTGACTGGCGCAGTAACCAAAACTCCTTTACCTATCAATATCGGTTCAATGGCAGATGAAGTTACGGCGGCTATTGGTAATGGTAACACGACAACAACGTTACTCAAGCCATCACAAGAGCAGTTTTTAACGGTTTATGCAACTGGAACTCCAGTGGCAGATGTGTTTAGTGGAAACTTTACCGTTTCAGTATACAGCTTGTAATTTTTTATTAAACTAAATAAAGGGTGGATTGCTATTGCAATCCACCTGACCCGCTCCCCGTATGTGATCCATTCATAATCAGGAATAACCGGCTTCATTCTGGCTGCATATTCTGGCAACCGGCAGATTTCTCGGCAAATTCAGAAGGTGTCATCCAGCCCAGGGCAGAATGGGGACGGCTCTGGTTATAGTGTATGCGCCAGCCCTCGATTTTGCACCGTGCATCCTCCACAGACATGAACCAGTTCTCGTTCAAACATTCCTGCCGCAATCTGCCATTAAAGGACACCACCGTAGCGTTGTCCGTCGGTGTTCCCGGGCGTGAGAAGTCGATCCTGATCCCTCTTTCATACACCCACTTGTCCAGCATTTTCCCTGCAAATTCAGAACCATTATCGGTTTTCAGCAACTGCGGTAAAGGACGCCTGAGCGCTATGCTGTTCAGCATCTCTGCCACTTCTGTCGAACGCAGATTCTGTCCCACACAGATCCCCAGGCATTCGCGGGTGTAAAGGTCGATAACCGTCAACAGGCGCAGTCGTCGCCCGTCAAACAACGCATCAGAAACAAAATCCATGCCCCAGAAGTGGTTTGGATATAAGCCCTGAAGCTGCGGCTGCCGCAGCTGGGCAGATTTATTGCGACGTGGTCGTTTGAGGCGTAGCGACAGCCCTTGCTCACAGTAGAGGCGGTAGATTGCAAAATGGCGTCTGAATCGATCACGGTTTGGCATCCTGCCGGTCACTCCGGGAATTAACTCTTTCTTACACGGTCTCCATGGCTGATTTTTACGCCAATGGAGGCATCGATGTCCAAAAATCTATGGTCACCCCCCGTTTTTGCAACACAGATTTTGATTTATGACGGGCTTGCTGTAAATCTATTCGGCGTCTAGTGAGTATTCATGCTCGCGCCACGATGAGTTTCGCGCCTGCCGAACCTTAAAAGAGAGTCGGCTTCATAGAGCCACTTTTTGGATCAGGTTCATCAGCAGGCCGATATGCCGTTCATGTCATCAATTATCTGTCGTCGCAAAACCAGAAAGTAACGTGTTAACTCACTGAGTTGACGAGTTTTTCGTTGGCTCTTTTATTTTATTTGCTGAACGCCGCCTGATGTGCCGTAACCGACCAGGCTATACGTGCCAGTTTGTTTGCCAGCGCGCACGCCACCACGTTAGAGTGATGGCTGGCAAGCTGCTTTTTAACCCACTCTGCAAGACGCCCTGGGTTGTTCTCCAGCCGCAGCATAAACACGCGTGCACACTGCACCAGCAGCCGTCGCAGATTCTTATCACCTCGCTTGCTGATGCCCATCAGTGTCGTTTTTCCACCTGTACTGTACTGGCGTGGAACCAGCCCGGTTGACGCCGCAAAGTCACGGCTGCTGGCATAGTTTTTCCCGTCACCCAGTCGTGCGGCTAACAGGCTTGCTGTTACCGGCCCGACGCCGGGAATGGTCAGCAGCCGCTGTGCGGTTTCATCCTCCGCAAGGTGGGTTTTCAGTTCCATATCGATTTCATCAATTTCCCCGCAAAGGTAAATATACTGGCTGTGGAGCCTGTTCAGAACCCTTACCAGGTAAGGCGGGAAGTCATTTTCTTCCAGCACGGCGGCCAGACGCCGAATTACGGCAATACCGCGCGGCATGCTGATGCCGAACTCCAGCAAAAATGCGTGCATCTGATTGGTGGTTTTAACGCGTTGGCGTATCAGTGAATCTCTGACCCGATGCAGTGCAGACATTGCCTGCTGGTCTTCAGTTCTGGGTGAAACAAAGCGCATTGAGGGGCGGGAAGCCGCCTCGCAGATAGCCTCAGCATCGACAAAATCGTTTTTGTTGCTCTTAACGAAAGGGCGGACGAATTGTGGAGAAATCAGCTTTGCCTCATGACCTAAATCAGCAATCCGACGCGCCATAAAATGGGCTCCCGCACAGGCTTCCATCACAACAGTCGCTGATTGGCAACTGGCTAAAAACTCCATCAGTCTGGTTCGGGTAAACTTTTTGCGCAGAAGGGCATTACCCATTTCGTCCTGACAGTGTACGTGGAAGGAGTGTTTACCGAGATCGATACCAATAAGCGTAACGTTTTTCATGTTGGTTTCCTCTGAAATAAAACACCCAGCCAGCGTACCGCACACAAGGAGGGGGTGACCATCTCATTAGAGAAAAGCCAGGAGTTCCATGGAAACCTGTTTCAAGATCCTTCAGCTCAAGTTCGACCAGAAGCTGACCAACCGTTGTATCGGGCTGACGATGAAAATCAGTGCCTCGACGGTTTTTGAGGTTCTCGCCCGCTTTAAAGCCACGTCTCTGCCATGGCCTCTTCCTGAAGCGATATCCCACGATGGCCTTGAAAAACTCATCTTCCCGGCCAAAGGCATACCTGCATCAGAGCGGGTCATGCCGGATCTGCTTCACTTCGATACCGAGATGAGAAAATCCGGCGTGACGCGGCAACTGCTATGGATGGAGTACAAGGCTCAGGCCGGGGAACTGGCGATGGGGTACTCCCACTTCTGCCGCTGCTATCGGGAGTGGAAAAAAACACGCCGCCTCTCAATGCGCCAGGAGCACCGTGCCGGTGAAAAACTCTTTATCGACTTCTGCGGCCCGACGGTTCCCGTCATCAACCCGGATACCGGCGAGGTTCGCCGTGTGGCCATCTTCGTGGCCGTCTTGGGGACGTCTAACTACACCTACGTGGAGGCCTGTGAAGGTCAAGATATGATGTCCTGGCTGAACGCCAACAGCCGCTGTCTGACCTTCCTGGGCGGTGTACCGAAGCTGCTGGTCCCCGATAACCTCAAAAGCGCGGTGAAAAAGGCCGATCGCTATGAACCCGTCATCAATGACAGTTACCAGGCGTTGGCGGAGCACTACGGCACCGTTATCATCCCGGCTCGCCCCTATAAGCCGAAAGATAAATCGAAAGCAGAAAACGGCGTTCTCATCGTCGAAAGATGGCTGCTTGCCCGCATCCGCAATGAAACCTTCTACACGCTCAGGGCGCTGAATACCCGCCTTCGGGAGCTGCTGACGTACATGAATAACCGGCCAATGAAAGGGTACGGCAACCAGAGCCGCGCAGAGCGCTTCCGCGAACTGGATACGCCAGTGCTCTCGTCGCGGCCTCTGGCAGCGTACGAGTACACCGAATACAAAGCGGTGAAGGTCGCCCCAGACTACCACGTTGAGTATGCGCATCACTGGTACTCGGTCCCGCATGAGCTGGTTGGTCAGCGCCTGTCGCTCAAGGCGGGTCAGTCGGTGGTCCAGGTCAGTCGGTGGTCCAGGTCAGGCACAAGGGACAGTGCGTGGCGCAGCATCCGCGCAGCCTCCATGAATATAAGCACTCTACCAATCCGCTGCACATGCCGGCTCGGCACCTGGGGCACGGGACATGGACGCCAGAACGTCTGGTCGAGATGGGATGTCGCATCGGCCCGTTCACCGGCAGAGTGGTTGACGCCATGCTGAAAGCCAAAGCCTATCCGGAACTGGCCTACCGTGCGGTACTCGGTCTGACCGCACTGCAGAAAAAATACGGAAAAGAGCGGCTGGAAAAAGCCAGTTGCGTCGCCTGGCATTACAAAACACCGGACAGGCGCTTCATCGACAACCTGCTGCGTCACAATCGCGAGAACCAAGATCTCCCGTTATCGAGTCAGAGCGAACAACACTCTCCGGCCTCGCTGGAGCATGAAAACCTGCGCGGTCCAGGCTACTACCACTAACTGACAAACAGAGGAACAAACGGCATGAGCGATAACCTGTTAAACAAACTGACCCAACTGAAGCTCCCGGCCATGGCAGGGAGCCTGATCCGCCAGCGAGAAACACCGCAGACCTACGGCGAGTTGTCGTTCGAGGAACGGCTGATCCTGCTGGCAGATAACGAACTGCTGAACAGGGAAAACGGTCGGGTGGCCCGTCTGAGGAAGAGTGCGAACCTGAAATACCAGGCAGCGCCGGAGGGGCTGCACTACCCCGTCTCAAGTGGGTTGAGAGCCGAACAGATGCGGGAGCTGCTGAACGGTCATTACATCACGCATCGGAAAAACATCATGATCACCGGCCCGACGGGGTGTGGGAAAAGCTGGATCGCCAATGCCCTGGGTGAGCAGGCCTGTCGCCAGAAACACAGCGTTCAGTACTGGCGTACCGGTCGGTTACTGGAAATGCTGGCGCAGGGGCGGGTAGACGGTAGCTGGCTGAAGCACCTGAAACAACTGCAAAAAACGCAGGTGCTCATCCTGGACGATCTGGGTCTGGAACCCCTGAGCAACGCGCAATGTAACGACCTGCTGGAAATAGTGGAAGACCGGTACGGACAAAGCAGTACCCTGGTGGTGAGCCAGTTCCCAGTAGATAAGTGGCACGGGCTGATGGAGAGCCCGACAACGGCAGATGCGATCCTGGACAGACTGGTGCATAACGGCCACAGACTGGTACTACAAGGAGAATCGATGAGGAAAAGCAAAACGGCAGTGGAAAGCGAGGAAAAAACAGGTTAAAAAGCAGTAGAAAAAGTTAACTCATCCCGGTTGACCGAACGGAGACGAAATCCTGCTCGAACTGCGGTGCCAATATGTGATCGAACTTCGGTGCCAATATGTGATCGAACTTCGATGCCAATCCGTGATCGAACAGAGCGGAATACGCAGTAGTCTCGCCCCTGTTGGCTAATCTGTTTCTGCACTATGCGTTTGACCAATGGATGGGGAGAGAATATCGAGGTGTACCGTTTGAAAGGTATGCTGATGATATTGTGGTCCATTTTTCAAGGATGAGCGAAGCTATGAGTCTGAAAGACAGACTAGCGAAACGGTTTGCCGAAGTGGGGCTGACGATCAATGAAGAGAAATCGAATATCGCCTATATTGATACGTTTGAAAGGCAAAATGTCGCGAAGAGTTTTACCTTTCTGGGGTATGACTTCAAAGTGCGGACACTGAAGAACTATAAAGGTGAGCTGTACCGGAAGTGCATGCCGGGCGCGTCAATGAAAGCGATGCAAAAGATCACGAAGACAATCAAAGAGTGGCGAATACACCGCTCGACAGCAGAAAGTCTGACGGATTTTGCGAAACGATACAATGTGGTGATCAGAGGCTGGATTGAGTACTACGGTAAGTTCTGGTACAGCAATTTTAGCTACCGTCTGTGGAGTGCCTTACAATCACGGCTACTTAAGTTGTGTGATTCATAGACATCGTTTCAATTTTCTCAGCTCAAGTTCAAGCCTGTAATTCTGCTCTTGTATGTGTTCGTCGCTGTGCTGATAGTTTGCTTGAACGGCATCAGAGTATGGTGTTTGCTCAGCAAGTTCGAAGTAATGCTCCATCGGAGTTTTACCGTTGTGAGCGCTATGAGGACGTTCCCAGTTATAGTAATGCTGCCATTCTGCCAGTTGCTCCTTCTGGTCATCTACGGAGAGATCTACGGTAGCGTAAAACTCAGCTTTGTCTGTCTTTTGGGAACGTTCAACTTTGCCATTAAGATGAGGCGAAGCTGGTTTATTTGGACGAAATTTGATGCCGTATTCTTTCAATTTTTCTTGCACCTTAACGGCAAAAAACTCTCTTCCCCGGTCGGTCTGAAAGCGCTGTATCGGGAAAGGCATTTCTTCAATAACACATTCAATAAAATCCAGTGTGTTTGCAGCTGTGCGATGAGAGTAGAGCCTAAGGACTCTGTAGCGAGTGCAATCATCAACGGATGTGTACTGATATAAGCCGGGGCCAATTTTACAGGTATCCATCTGGACCCTGTCACCGGGAACAGGGCGTTCGTAGCGAATAAAATCAGCTTTACGCCGAAATTTAACAACAGGTGTAACCTGATTCTGGCAAAGAACTTTGTGAATCGTTGCCATTGCCAGTGAGATTGAATGAAGTCGTTTTAACTCGCTCTGAATCCGCCTTGCCCCCAGATTTCGCAGAGAACGTAACTCCAGGATCAGAGCAACTTCGCTTGCGCCAGTTTTCGTTGATGGTGAGCGCTTAGGGCGACAGCTATGGCTTTCCAGACCTGCGATGCCCTGAGCAAGATATCTGCGCCACCATTTACGCAATGTGGGCCGAGAAATGCCACAGCGACGGCATACGAACCCCGCATCACCGGACGTTTCATAGAGTTTTACCCACTGCAGTCGCTGTTGAATTTCCCTGTTCATAGTGAGGCATTATAGTGAAACTATGTCTATGAATCACACACTTAAGTGGATGTAGTCGAAGTTCAGGCTCTCGAACCGTAGAGCACAGCACAAGTTGGCTTTGGTAAGAAAGCAGCATCCCAAGCTGTTTGCCCACTGGTATTTACTTCGTGCAACGAATGAGTGATCAGGAGCCGTATGACGGGAGACTGTCACGTCCGGTTCTGTGAGCAACTGAGGGGGGAAATTCCCCTCGGTTGACTCGACTCGCAGGCTCAGACGAAGGTGGAGAGCGTGCAGCGATACTGTACTCGCTGATCTGCACCTGCCGGCTGAAAGGTGTGGATCCAGAGGTATGGCTGCGTTACGTCCCCGGCCATATCCAGGACTGGCCAGCTAATCGGGTTCGTGATCTGCTGCCATGGAAAGTCGAGCTTACTGCTGAATAAACGTCAATACGGCTCAGGTGAGCCGCTTACTTTTTTCTAACCATAAATAGCTTGCGGCGATCGATAATGCAAAATCAATTGCCACCACCTATGGGGTAAATCAATCAAGACTGATTGATATGTTAAACCGATCAATGTATAATGCATTTCAAGATAAGTGCGGGCCAATGGCAGTCCAATGCCGTCATCGAGCATCACAGGCTATTTGGTCGTCAAATCATAATGGGCGGCTTCCATGGTGTGGCCATGACAATTGTAAGGTCTTGCCACCAGAGCAGAAAAACAGACAGCGTGGTGTTATTAGCTTTGGCGCGAGTTTTTTAAAGTCCGGATGACGGTGTTAATGCCAATTTTCAACGTCCTAGTGGTATCGTGAACGCCGGTACTGTTGAAGGCCATGTCAGTGATCTACTCTTTAACGCTCGGCTTACTGGCTTCATAAATGTAAGTGAGCTGAAACGCGCGGTGGCAGTCACGACAGCGAAATCTGTCATAGCCTTTAGGGTTCTGACCATGGCGGTAAACCTGAGTGAACTGACAATGGGGACAATGAACCTTAACGCTGGCCATGAGAGAATCTCAAAAGCCCGCATTATACATCAGACTCAACCAATTGGAGGCGTCACCCATCTTTCCTGCGGCATTATTGTCTGGAACAAAATTCTATTGGGATATGCTCTAAGAATGCACATATTTTCAGGAGGTGTTCTTTGAAATGGTATGAATAACACATGACAATAAAAATTAATTATTTTTATTGCTAGGTATTTATTTTTTAATTTAAAAGTCACAAAACAACGCACTCGGACTCTATTGTAAAATATCATATTGGTTATCCTAAAGTGGTATGAGTATTAAGAGTGTTGAAGTGTGTAATAGACATATAAACTATGGTATTTTAATATGAAAGCTTATTTGTTACTCGCTATTGCAATAGGTGCAGAAGTCGTTGCAACAACGTCAATGAAAGCAATGTCAGGCCTCAGTAAACCCATACCATTAATGTTGGTTATTGTTGGCTATTCGATAGCTTTTTGGATGTTGAGCATTGTAGTGCAAACTATCCCTGTTGGTATTGCTTATGCGACGTGGGCAGGTTTGGGTATTGTCTTTGTCAGTATTGCATCATTCTATATTTATGGCCAGCGCCTTGATTTTTCGGCTCTAATAGGAATGGGTTTAATAATTCTTGGTGTCATCGTTGTGCAGGTTTTTTCTAAAACTGCAGGCCATTAATGTCATTGAGTGCATAATTATATTTAAAAGAGAAATATCTCCATGGTTAGGGATATCAATCGACTGATCTTGATGGTTAGGAATCTGGATCACGTTTTTTGAGGATCCCTGACCATGAACCGTAGCGCGCAGCTCCCGTGATGGTGCGGTATCACAAAGGGTTATGCGTAAAAATGCCTGTTTTGCTGTATCTTTAATCCCAAACCTGTTTTTTAGGCGCACTTATCCAGGGCCGGTGCCTGAAGCCATCGTTTTTTCTCCATCCGCTGCAGCCTGGCCGACAGTAATTCTGTCGCATGCCTGCCAGCCTCGGCGCCGGCAAATCGCATCCGATCGCCGCACAGGATGCATTGGTACGGATCTGTGCCCAGGAAGCCTTTCATCAGCACTGCGAACCCGGGCCGTTTGGGCTTATCCCGCACCGTCATCGACAGCGCTTCGTAAACCTTCGGCAGCAGTTGGCCCCGTTTGCGGTTGGCCAAAAAGCCGTAGTACCGCACCATCTTAAAATGCCGTGCCGGAATATGGCTGATATAGCGCTGCAGCATTTCTTCCTGGCTGATTTTTTGGCGTTTATATTGCTGCGTACGGTGATCGTAATACTGATAGACCACGCTGCCGCCGCGGTAATGTCGGAGCTGGGAAGCCGCCACCTGCGTATTCCGGTGAAAGTGAACGCTGATTCCCCCCCTGTGTCAGCATAGTTGTCGCTTACTTTCTGAAGGAGAATGACTATGCCTGCGCATGCAGTACCGATTGATGTGAAAGAAAAGGGAGTGATGTGGCTCCAGCCTCCTTATAGCTGGTCAGTCAGACACATTGCACAAAAACTGGCTCTGAGTTCTTCCGTTGTTGCAAAATGGCGACTTGAACTGGTGGCACAAGGCTTATTGCCAAAAAATGAAAGGATTTCCTCTGTGGATGGTGATGAATGGACTCCTGAGCGTCGCTTTTCGGTTGTTCTTGAAACAGCTTCATTGTCTGAAATGGAACTTGCCGATTATTGTCGCCGTCAGGGGCTTTTTGTTGAGCAGGTAAAAGAGTGGCGGGTTATTTCGATCAAAGCTCATGAAATGAAACTGACGGAAAATCGCCGCGCAGATAAAGAGTTACGCGATATCAGAAGCCGGTTGCGTGAACTTGAGAAGGAGCTGACCCGCAAAGATAAAGCGCTGGCAGAAGCGGCTGCGCTCCTGATGCTGCGGGAAAAGTTCAATGCCCTCTGGGACAACAGCGAGGAAGGCTGACACCTCTTCCGGAGCGGCAGAAAATTATTTCTCTTGTCCGTGAAGCTGTCGATCACGGCGCCCGTAAGATCCAGGCCTGTCAGTGTATCGGGATTTCGATCCGAACGCTGCAGCGCTGGATTGATGGTGATGGTGGAGTGATCAGTGCAGACAGAAGGCCCGGTGTAACAGACCGTGTCCCCCGAAATAAATTATCGGAAACAGAAAGGTTGCAAATTCTGGAGTTATGCAACTCTCCGGAATTTGCCTCTTTGCCTCCAAATGTGATCGTACCGATGCTGGCGGATAAAGGTGTTTATATTGCTTCTGAATCAACCTTTTATCGCGTATTAAAATCAGCCAGTCAACTGACGAGGAGGTCCCGGGAATGCCAGTATAAACGGCCTGATGTGCTTAAGGCGGTTGCACCGAACCAGGTCTGGAGTTGGGATATCAGTCATTTACCGTCCTGGGTCAGAGGTCAGCACTTTTATCTCTATATGATCATGGATATTTATAGCCGTAAAATTATTGCCGCAGAGGTATTCAGCAGTGAAACCGGGGAACATGCAGCAGAACTGCTACAACGAGCGGTGTGGAATGAAAAATGTTCATCCCGTAACCTGGTGCTGCATTCCGACAACGGAAGCCCAATGCGCAGCTTTACGTTGCTGGCAAAAATGTATGCCCTTGGCGTACTGAGTTCTTACTCTCGCCCCCGGGTCAGCAATGATAATCCGTATTCAGAATCATTGTTCCGCACACTCAAATATTGCCCCTGGTGGCCAGAGAACGGCTTTCACACAATAGATGACGCACGGGCCTGGGTAAGTCGTTTCGTAAACTGGTACAACCTTGAGCATAAGCACAGCGGGATCAAATACGTTACGCCGGATGAACGCCATCGGGGTCTCGATATGAAAATACTGGCAGCCAGAAAGTCTGTTTACCGGCTAGCCCACCAACAACATCCAGAACGCTGGAGTAAGCAGCTACGCAACTGGGACTATATTCCGGAAGTTTACCTTAACCCGGAAAAAGAGACGGCATAACGTAATTTTATTACATTAAGCGACAACTACCTTGAAAAACGCCGCTATCGATAAAAGTGGGGCCAACACAGCGGCTTTGGCCACGCTCAACGCCGACAAACCCGATGAGGAAACGATTACAGTGAGGCAAAGTAAGTACCTAAACAATCTGGTTGAGCAAGATCACCGCAATATCAAACGCCGGATAAGACCGATGCTGGGATTCAAATCGTTTCGACGGGCACAGGGGCTTTTGGCGGGCATCGAATTGATCCACATGATACGCAAAGGACAATATCAGCATCCGGAAAGTGAGGTATTGTCACCTGCGGAACAATTTTATCTGTTGGCTGCCTAAATAATCGGCAACACCCACTTTGGCTGGCCTGTGCCCGTTAATGCGACAGAACCCTTGTTACAGCTATAAGTAACAGAGCCGATGGGCTCATTATAAACAGGTTTCTTTTCATGACATTTCCTTAATTAACTTAAGTGCACTAGAGTTATTTATTCAATCCATAACCGGGTGCAAAAAATAATATCCAACAACAAAATTGATAGGTATATTCATAAAAAACATCTTTTTACCTTGTGAAAAATATTGTATTAAAGCTATTTTTAAACTACTTTTCAGACTCAAAAAAAATATGATTGCAAAAACTAAAATTATATCCAGCACGCATCAAAACTCAGTTACCAGCAATAATAAAAACGAAAATTAATTATATGTTATGCTAAATTTCGCATTACCAACAACTGTTCCAGTTGTTGGGTTACCCAGTGAGTAATAACTCGCATAATAGTTAGCATTATAAACTGAAGCTGAGGTCAACGTTGCAATAACACTTTTTCCACCGTTAGTAATGGGGGTTTGTGTGGAATCTAAAATTTGCACACCAACATTATTTGCGGCTCCCGTATTGGCTATCACGTTTGGGTATCCTGTAACCGTATTAAACACCCAGCTTGCGTTTGCCACCGCACCACTTGTTGTCGCAGAACAACCTGTTAAGGTTATCGCAAAAGGTGTTAGCGTTGATGACAGACCCGGTGTAGTCTAAGATGAAAGTGATGTACTAGGCAGTGCAACAGCAATATTTGATGTGGTCAATGTGCAAGTGTATGGCGTTACATTATATGTAGCAGAGGGTGATATACCTATTTTGTTTGTGTCTGTATTGTAATAGACCCAGCCAGTGGGTTGTCCACTAACCAAGGTACTCGAAAGAGTGCCACTGTTTCCGCTAGTGGATGTCATAGTAAAAGCAACTGAGAATGTGACTGAAACGTTACATGCAGCGCCCCGAGTAATTAATATATTGACAACCATTTTATTTGCACTGCCTTCGTCAGCTTGTCGTGAACAGATATTTCCTGTACTTGTTGCCGTCACTGTTGGAGGGCCCGTTACACTAACAGAGACTCCACTTAACCCATTTAAAGAGCAGGTATTCAGAGTTGCTTGATGATATGTGTTCCCCCCCTGTAGTCGCGGTACATAATTCCGCGAACGTGATAAAGCCTGACCAAATAATACATTTAATACCGGTTGATAGACGAGCTTGGCGGGTAGAGAGGTTGTCAATTGAGTATTAGTACAATTGTAGCTATAAAAAGTATTAGCAAAAGCTTGGTTAGAAACCATAGCACATAACAATGCAATAAAAAGGTAAGCGAAGTTAATAATTCTCACGCCATAACCCTTAGATCCTATCCCAATAGGATTTTATTCCATACAATAATGCTGCATGCAAAATGCAGCATCGCTTCGTAGTTCTCGACCTTCTTCTCCCAGCGTGTCAAGACGCGACGGAAGCGATTCATCCAGCTATGTGTTCTTTCAACTACCCAGCGATGAGCCTTGAAGTCCGTGTTTTTAAGCGCCTCTGATTCCTCTTTCCTCGACTGGATGTGAGGTTCATAACGACTCGCTTTCATACAATTTACCAGCCATTCGGCTTCATAGCCTTTGTCCATGCACAGAGGGAGCCTGTGCCCCGGTCTGCCCGTCTGTAACGCGTCAAGCGTATCTTCAACCAGCTTTATGTCGTGGGTATTTGCCCCTGAGACAACCAGTGAGAGAGGTAACCCGTTCGCATCGGTCATCAGACTCCGTTTTACGCCCTGTGTTCCCCTGTCTGTGGGGTTGCGACCTGTTTTTTTGAGCCTGCAAGTGGCGATTTTGTCATGCAGCCATCCATCGACAACCAAGACCAGTCAATGGCATCTAGTTTCTCGCAGGCAAGTAATCCGTTCTGCCAGAACCGCTCGAAAACTCCGGCATCGCGCCACTCCTGGAAGCGACTATGGGCTGAGCTTGACGAGCAAATCCCTGTCGCATTCAGCGCATTTCACTGACAACCTGTTCTGAGCACAAAGAAAATGGCGTTCATTGCGGCACGATTATCGACGCGCTTGCGATGCGTCCCCTGCGGATGGCTGGTTTTGTCCTCCGGGAGCAGTGGAGCCATCTTTTCCCAGAGTTCATCGCTAATCTGCCACTTGTTACCTGCCATACTTCGCCCTCAGAAATTATCGTAACGCATTATACGATAATTCCTTTTGGGATAGGCTCAAAAGGCATTCATTTTGACTTGAAAACATCAAAATATCTATTTTGAAAAATACACATTCTCAATACACTGCGATATTTACCATTGGCGAAATACTCATCAATTAATTTACCTTCGACCTCAAAACCTAGCTTAGTATAAATATGAATAGCTTTCTGGTTTTCACTGTCCACGATCAGATGTAATTTATTCAAATTAAGCACAGAAAAGCCATAGTCCATTGCCAAAATAGCTGCATTCTTAGCATAGCCATTACCTTGATGAACAGGATCTATGATAATCTGAAATTCTGCTCTGCGATGAATATGATTAATCTCAACCAGTTCAACAAGCCCCACTTTTACGCTGTCGTTTTCAATAATAAAACGGCGCTCAGTTTGGTCATGAATATGCTTATCATACAAATCTGAAAGCTCAACAAACGCCTCGTAAGGCTCCTCAAACCAATAGCGCATCACACTTGCGTTGTTGTCCATCTGGTGCACAAAAATCAAGTCCTCACGTTCGAGCGGTCGCAACTTTATTGTGGTTATATTAGTCATCAAATAATCCTTAGTACTGATGAAACATTTTTTGGTTCAAAACATCATTTAGTAGAAAACGACTAAATTATAATTCATTGTAATAATATCGTGCTAATCACTTAGTGCCCGACTATAAAAGTTCATTGTTAAATTAGTCCTGTACATAGTTATTAGTTCTTATAAGCCTTATTAACTCTGCCATATAAGAGCATCAATGCTATTTAGTAATGATAGTATATTTGCCCTTCTAATGCTTCCATGATCAACTTGACGAGTTGGCCACCTTCTTGGGTGCTCCAACTGCCAGCGAGCTCTGCGATTAACTGATTAGTTGTTGTCAAGGTAACGCCATTTTTCTCCATCCTACGTAGAGCGATATCATCTGCTGATTTTGTTGGTGAAGCACCAGCATCAGCAACTACCTGTACGTCGAAGCCATTTCTAACTAGGCTAATGGCCGGGTAGACAGTACAAACATCGTTGGTAACCCCAGCAATAATGATCTTCTTACGTCCAGTGGCCTTAACTGCCGCAGCGAAGCTAGCTTCTTCCATAGCGTTAACGACACCTAATCTTTTGATCCTGTTTTCAAATTCGATAGGCAAAATGCTTTCCAATTCTTTAAGCAATCGGCCTTGTGCATGTTCCTCCATACTTGAAGTGAGCACTACCGGCAGCTTCAATATATGAGCAGTTTTAGCCAGCATCAACGCGTTACGCTTCAGAATTTCAAAAGGCATCGATTTGGCCCAACCCATAGTGCCAATCTGGTGATCGATGAGCAGAAGAGCAGAGTTTTCAGCATCAAACCTTTCAATATTCATCATATATCTCAATCCATTATAATTTTTTAGGCGCGTTTACCATACAATATTTAGGTATAAACACTCCCCCAAGAATGAATACTACAATCTTTAAAGCATTTACATTTAAAAAGCGTAACGTGAATCCCCACAGCCATAACAGGCTTGTATGTAACTCATGCTCACCCACTCTAAAGCAACAGTCATAATTAGTCAATCACGACTGATTAAAAAATAAAATCGAGATGCATGCCTCACTATCACGAAATGAGTCCAACAACTTGATGCTCTTAGCAGCCTTGCGAAAACTGCCAGATGAAGCTTCGTACCATAGCAGGCATGATATGGCGTAAAAGATAATCATAGTCAGACCACACATCCGCAAGAAGTTACACACTCGATGGACCCTTTTCCCTTGACATGGTAAGAAAAGCTCTACTTGCCAACTGCTACAGCAGTTCAAAATTCCGTGCTTCATGTAGCCAGAGTCGTTTACTGACAAATATTCATATTTTTGTTAAAATGAAACATGTTGTTAACAACATAGAGATGGCCTTGAGTATCTACAGCTAAATCATTATCATATTGGTGATTAGCTGCACCTAACAGCATAATATTAAACTCTATACGAGGAAATGATATTGGCCAGAAAAACCCCAGAAGAATCCCAAAAAACCAGAGATGCAATTTTAAACTCTGCAGAACGTGTTTTTATTACGTTTGGTGTAGGTGAGAGTACGATAAATCATATTTCCTTAGATTCCGGATTTTCACGAGGAGCTATTTATGGGCACTATACAAACAAAGTTGAAATATGTCTATCTGTTATAAAAAGAGCAATTAAAGATGAACAACCATTAAAACATGACATAAAATCAGATGTACTGGAATACTTATTATCCTCAGCAGTGATTTACCTAAAAAAAATAACACAACCTGGTTCCATTAAAAATATCATTGAAATAATATATTTTAAAACTGAAAATACAGATGAAAACGCACCGATATTACGCTGGAAAAAGTTTATCGACAGATTTATTTTAAACAAAATAAAAATAAGTTTAAAGAGAGCAGTAGCATCGGGAGAACTACCAGAAGATCTTGACTTGGTTCTATGTAGTTTTTATCTCAGTGCTCTTTTTGAAGGAATTTATGATACTTGTAAGTGGTCGTATGAAGATGTAAGTGATGAAATTATTAATAGTCTAGAAAGAATTTTACGATTTGCAATTTTTAATTTAAAGGAATCAAATTGTAATGGTATTCTTAAGAAATAAAGCCAGTTAACCTTAACAATATAATATTGAATGTCAATCGAGGATGAAATATAAGCACAATCGAGAAAATGGCTTTCTGAAAACGCATCACGACGATCGGTGCTGCAAACGCAATCCTGTTGATATATGACAAAGGCGTTTATTGTGCTACAGTGAAGGATGAGGTGTTGGCATTATAGATTGCTTCACCTCATTCTAAAGTCTTTATCCAATCATTAGGAGCCTATTGAATTAACAAAAATACAAGCCCATGATAGAAATCATGGTTTTCCATTTTTTCAAATGCATCTCAGAGTATTACTCCCAAAAAACTCTATTACCAGGATAGTTTTGAGATAAAGTCTTTGAATTTTTTACTTCTATCAATACCAAGCTTTTTACATATCGAATACTTCATAGAACTGATCGTTTTAGCATTTCTCCGTGTAACCATAGAAATATCATTCGTGCTGAAACCATTGCAGTAAAGTTGCATTATTGAAACCTCTCGCCACGTTAATTTATTACTATAAAAAATTGCGTTATGCTTATCTTCAGGATCATTTACCCCCGAATAATATCTATCACTAATAATAATGAAGCTCCCTAGAACTGGAATTAAATTAATAATATTCTTAAATTTATCATTATATAAAACGGTAGTTATGCCACAACGCATGCTCTTTAAATAAGTTAATTGTTCTACAGAGGTGACGTGTAAAATCAAGTTAGATAAATCTTTAGTATTAGACTCATTAAGTTTGTAATTTTGGAAGCTTACATGTTTCAAATTCTTCATGTTACGTTTCTTTTTAAAGCCATATGCGTAATAATAATCGTCACTAACCAATAAAGTATACACCTTCCACTCCTTAATATAGTAAGGTTGATAAATTTACATTTGAAATAAAAATCAGAAATAACAACCAAATTGAAAAAGAATATAGCAACGCATGACTTAATGTGTATTTAGTGAATAATAGTATTATAAAACCTCGCATGATAGATAATTACATTTCCGAAAAAACAGATTATATTTCAATTTATATAAAATAAGGAAGTGTTATATGCTGTAAAAACAAGGTCACTTCCCTTATTAAAATTAAAGAATGGGGTTTACCATAGCTTAATTGTTGTGTAATTAACTTATGCTTCAATACCCTGCTGTTGCATTGCCATAATGATCTTTCTGTCCGAGCACATCATATTATAGTGTCTCTCGATACTAGAGTATGTTTTAAATTTTTCTGGCATTCCATGCTTAGCCCATCGAAGCATTGGCGTTGCATAAGCATCTATGATACTCAGGTGCCCACCTACGATAAACTCATGATTTTCCAGATGTGTATTCAGGATCTGAAATGTACGTTCGACTAAAAGCACTGAGGCTGATATAACTTTTTCATATGCATCATCATCACTATCCATGATATAACGCTGGGGTGAAAAAAATGGATAGAAACTGGGGTGCACATCTCCTGTAAAAAAACACTCCCAACGATCGAACTCATAGATATCTGCAGGATCATTAGGATTGGCGGCAAAAACCTGGCCCTCTGGAAAGCTTGCCAAGTAGCGTAAAATAGCTCCGCATTGATTTAAAGTCCCGATGGAAGTTTCTGCCAAAGTAGGTACCGCAAGCATCGGGTTAGCAGCTTTAAAGGCAGGATCATTTTTATTAGCCAAAATAAGCTCGTAAGGCTTATTCATCCACTCGAGCATAATATGAACAGCAAGTGAACAAGCTCCAGGAGAGTAATATAACTTCATTATTTCATCCTTCTATAATCAGTGATGACTAAATACTAAAGAGTCAGACTATGATGACTTACTTTCTACCGTTCCTTTCCAACCAGTTCGTTGTGCGCTGACGAGGCCAGCGTGATCCTGTTCTAGCGCTGCAGAAAGTAAGTCCTTTGTTCTTTTAAACGTTGTTATTCGCAGTTCATTATCTTCATAGTTATCAAGTGTTTCTTCTAACATTTTAAGATTATAACGACGGAATATATCTGCCCTCTCTCGGGCTTCATAAGGATCTAGGCCCATGAGCTCTAGCGCTTTTCTACCAAGAAGCATCGAACTTTCAAAAGTTTCACGCTCTGGATTTTCTACCCCCAACTTGCGTAACTGATACCAATGGTCAGCATCACGTGCCCGAGCGATAACTTTCATATGTGGGTAATTATCTTTAACCAACTCTGTCAATTGTAAGTTCGCACCGACATCATCAATCGCATTGATCAATATTTTGGCTTGTACAGCACCTGCTGCTTCTAACAGTTCAAGACGTGTTGTGTCACCATAAAAGACTTTAATATCAAACTTACGCAAGGTTTCAATGTGGTCAGGATCGTGATCCAGTATGATTGCACGTACACCATTAGCTAACAAAAAACGCCCCGCGATCTGACCAAAGCGGCCAAATCCTGCAATAATCACACTGGCATTTTCTTCATCGATCACATCATCAGGTCGATCGTCTTTTTTGACGCGACTCTCTAGCCGTGTATATAGAATTAATAATAGTGGAGTGATAACCATAGATAGAGCAATCACGAGAGTCAATGATTTTCCCCATTCTAGAGATAATACCCCCGCCAATTGCGCTGTACCAAATATCACAAACGCAAATTCACTCCCCTGTCCCAGTAAAATGGTAAAGAGTCCGCGCTGACGCTTAGCCACCTTAAGCACAGGCGATATCAGCAAAAGCATCATCGCTTTCAACAGCATAAAGCCAATAAGCAACAAAGCGATCAATGAAGGATCTTGAAACAAAATCCCAAAATCGATCGACATCCCGACACCGATAAAGAAAAGCCCCAACAAAAGACCTTTGAACGGCTGGATATCACTTTCAAGTGCATGGCGATATTCTGAGCTAGCCAACAGCACACCAGCCAGGAATGCTCCCATTGCCATCGACAAGCCGGACATTTCCAGAAGAATGCCAAAACCGAAAACCAAAAACAGTGCGACGGCGCTGAAAACCTCACGCATACCTGAACGTGCGACAAATCGCAGCAACGGACGAGTGACATAACGCCCAAGTAACAATGCAAGAGTCAGAGCCCCGAACACCTTTGCCGCAGACAAAATAAAAGCACTCAGCGTTGTTTCCCCAGGACTACTCACCAAAAGAGGGATCATGGCAACCAGTGGAATAGCTGCGATATCCTGGAATAAAAGTACCGAAAAAGCACTACGACCAACCGGCAAAGGTGTCAAATTACGTTCCCCCATTGCTTGCATCGCAATAGCTGTAGAAGACAGGCCTAAGGTAAGACCGATCAGAAGCGCAACATTCCAGTCAAGACCAAGCAAATAACAGAAAACACTAAGTGAAGCACCACAGCAAAGCATCTGCAGGCTACCACCACCAAAAACGGATGCTCGTAATTTCCATAAACGCTGTGGGTCTAATTCCAGACCGATAATAAACAGCATAAGCACAACGCCAATTTCGGCGAAGGTAAGGATGGACTCAGCATGCGAAACAAACCCGAACCCCCATGGGCCAATAATACATCCTGCTATCAGATAGCCCAAAACAGAACCTAATCCGAAACGAACCGCAATAGGCACAAAAAGTACCGCAGCCCCCAAGTAGATCAAGCCCTCGGTCATCATCGTGTGATTATCCATAATTTTCTTCCCGATGAGCATCCCCAGTATAAGATGACTGGTAATTCAACAATAAATTCCTGTAGGCTTCGCTATTCTTAGCAAGGGCATTATCATCAGAACAATATGTATTATGTACTGAAAAAGGTGGAAGCCATTTCATGCCGCAATAAATAGCCGTAGCCTGAAGCGGTTGTGCCAACGCATCAAAATGTGGATATTCGCCGATGGCGAAATGCTCTCGAGCACCACCACTAGTGACAGCCCAAAGCAACCACTTATTTAACAGTGCGTTGCCACCATGGCCATAAGCCCAACCGTACTCTAATACTTTATCGATCCAAAGCTTAAGCAGCGGTGGTAAACTATACCACTGCATAGGATGTTGTAATACGATAATATCGGCTGACGCCAAAGCATGCTGCTCAGCTTTGATATCAATATTGAAGTCTGGATAAATGTCATATAAACTACGAATTTCCACATCATCAATATCTTTGACAGCCTCTAGAAGATTCTCATTGGCTCGAGAATACCGAGGGTAAGGATGCGCATAAATAATTAGTATCACTTTTACTCCCTCTCACAACAGCAGGATATTTCACCCATGTGTCCACTATATAGATTTATATTCCCAAAAAAATAAACAAGCCTCAATCGCGTGAATATTCAATTATAATATAAAATAAATAATGAAATCAAATCAGGCTGAGTAGTAAAGCACCACTATTCAAAACCCTAAATCAATCAATCAATCAATCAATCAATCAATCAATCAATCAATCAATCAATCAATCAATCAATCAATCAATCAATCAATCAATCAATCAATCAAGACTGATTATAAACTATAATAATACTAAATGTCAACATACTTTTGCAAATCATAACCACTTCTCATTCTTCAAGAACATCAAAAAAAGCACTTTTAATACAATAAAAACAATGAATTAAATACAATCAACGCAACCGGTAACGCCAGCAAACCTACGTACGAACTGAAGCCTGAAATGAGATTGTCCGATTAAAATTCCCAGCATCGCTTACATCCTGAAATTGCGTTGCAAATACAATACCCCTTCCAATAATCAGCTATTAAAATTAGGATTTCAAACTACAACTCTTTGTTTTCATCACCTTAAATAAAAACAACATGACCCTTAGTAGAGCTTTTCAACCAATGCTTGCAGTTTTACAGCAGCAAAAAATCAATCAATCACCCTTGACTGATTGATTTTTGTAGGTGATAATAGATTTACATTTTTTTGAGTACAAATTGCGGGCAGGCTTGGAAAATGTTATCAAAAAACTTGGCGATGGTTTTCCAAAAACTCTTAGTGAATGAGCTCCATATAATTCAGGGTAAAATACCCACTCATTATATTAGAGATGGAAAGAAAAGTGCAATACTGCTCTTAAGCGGTAGCGTCCTTTTGAAAAGAATGACTGATGACATAATCATCAGTGAGATAAAAGCCCCTTTTGTTTTTGGTATTCATGAGGCTATCTTTAACAAAACAAACTTGTATATAAAGCCACTATCTGAAAGTGTATTAAAAACTGTTGATTTCGATCTTTTTTACCAAAACGTTCCACCGGAAGTTATGACAAATATTTGTGCAAAATTAATTGACATATACCAAATTAGAGATGAAAGCGTTATATGTAGTTCAGTTTACGATTGCATAAAAAAATGTCTAGAGGACATTAACTCTCTTGAGGGAAATGAAAAATACAATATTTCTATATTCGGTTATATAAAAGAAAGGAATAAAATATCCAGAAGCTCGATATCTAAAGTTATTAGAGAGCTAGAAAGAGGTGGGTATATAAAGACTAAAAGAGGAAAACTATTAAGTTTGAATAAACTGCCAAAAAAATTCTAATGATACGCACTCTTTTAAGGAATATGAAAACCATGAGATATAACGAGATTGATGAGCTTTTGATTGAAATAAGAAGGCTTAGAATGGTTGAGAATGCATTGCTTCATCATTCCTTCGGTATACATTACCAGATAAAAACATGCGGAAAGTTAATTAACTCCACAAATGACCCATCAGTATTACATGACCTTCTAAACCTAGAGAGATTTTTAATCAGTGTTAAAGACACCGGAAAACTCATAGATTATTACGATTGCGGCAACTTCAGGAACCATGAAAATTAAGTATGTCAAAATAAATTTAGCCTGGAAAAGCGTATTAAGTAAATCAGATTTCAGCGCACATGTATTCACCTAATTATTCTAACTCTATTTTAATTGCCTTGTTACCGAAGAAACCTTAATGCGACAGAAACACATTAACTCCATAATAAAAAATGAAATTACTCTGAATATGCTAAAAAATCTAAGCCAGCAGTCTACACCAGATGAACCAAAGCGCTTGCAGTCTCTGATTGACTATACACGGAAATTAGACCTGCATGTGCAGCAATTTGCTCGTTCAGACCAAATAATGCTACCCGAACTAAATTTTGCCCCCAATGCACTCATCAATCTTGGTCCAAAGTACCCCGCACGACCCTTCTCTTATTTTGATGTACTCGCGCATGAAGAAAATGAGGTCCCTCTTGACGACGCCAAATTACTTAACGAAGTAGCACGCTACTTTCGAGGTGCTATCCGCCCGCAGTCAAAACACGCTTTATTTAACATGCTTCCAGCCCCCAGTGTGGAAGCTACCGCAGCTGCTTGGCTCGCTACAGCCTACAATACAAACAGCCTGATGGACGCATTTTGTGGCGAAGCATTATTGATCGAACAACAAATAGCGCGGCGTATAGGACGCTGGGCTGGCTGGACACAGGCTATGGGAATAGCCTGCAACGGTGGTAAATTCACTATTATGTACGCAATTAAGTCAGCACTGAGTCGTATTGCGCCAGAATCGCTACTTAGTGGTTTGCCACATGACCTGATTATTCTATGCAGTGAAGGAGCACATTACTGTGTAGAGCATGCTGCCAGCCTACTCGGGCTAGGTTCAAACAACTGCCTGCGTATCCCCAGTAACGCTAATGGACGCATGTGCGGCCATGCCTTACAACACCTACTTCACGAGCAGCATGCTAACGGGCGCAGGGTCGCAGCGATCGTGTGTTCTGGTGGAACCACAATCAACTTCAACTGTGAAGACACTCGTGAAGTACACGAAATCGTCGAGGCGTTCGCACGAAAACATAATTTGCAGGAACGTCCCTATCTGCATCTGGACAGTGTTATTGGCTGGCTATATCTGAGCCTCCTTGATGCCAATCATGAGCTATTGTGTAAATTAGTTCCTGATATACGAACCAGAGCACGTATTACCGAAGTGCTACAACGTATGCACAGTCTAAGTAATTTTGATTCACTCGGTGTGGATTTCCACAAGAATGGCCTGTGTCCCTACGCGAGTAGCTTCTTTGTGGCCCGAGACCACCGCTTCATGGACGAGCTCGGCGACGGAAACTATCACTATAGCAACAAAGATTTTCATTATGGTCAGTTTCGAGCCTACCGCTACACCTTTGAAAATTCGCGGCCAAACCAAGGTATTCTGGCAGCATGGGTCAATCTTAATCAGCTTGGCCGTCATGGCTACGCCACTTATCTTGCCAGTCTGCACGAGGCTCGTAACTCACTGGCAGATGCTCTCGAACGCCACGGTCTGTTCCGTGTACTTAACCATTCGAGCCTAGGATGGGAAGTAGTTTTTGAGGCTCCATTTGATTCAGAGCTAATCGCTTTGGCTTCTTCCTACCAAGATCTTGCAATGCTTTTTATGCAGGAATGCTGGGATCGTGTCAATGCGGGTTACGACCTACCGCACTTTAGTATCGTACCGGGTTATCCCGTTAACAATGATCCTAAAACTATTATCTGCGGCTTTCTTCTTTATCCGATGCAACAACATAGTGATCAAGTATGGGACGAAACCGTGGCATTGATTGCCGCGCAATTCCATGACTTCCAGACTCGTTTACGCGCACAGCCTCGCAACGTTGCCAGAACATCGTTCGAAAAACCGATCCGCTGATATGAGAACAGTAACCATGCCTCCCTTGAACAATACTATGCCCCCCGACGCTTTCACCCTACTCAAAGCCATGGTAGAAGGCTACCGTTCGAAACAGAATGCATCTGACTTCGTCGGAGTTCCACTATTGGACCTGTCGATTGGCAACCCCGACATTGCACCGGAATTACAATGGCGCGAGCGCCTGCAACACTTTGTCAGCCGTAACGATCTGCACGGCTATGGCGAGTTCCGTTACGATATATGCCGCTATTTGCGCGAGCGCTTCACAGCCTACTACCAGCGTAGGTTTTTACCAACTGATGCACCAGTTTTACTCGATCCAGACCGCAATGTAGTCAATCTTCTCGGTTCAAAAGAAGGGATATTTTACAGCCTGCTTGCCTGTTTAAAGCCAGGAGAGACTGTGCTTATGCCAGAGCCGTCATATACCGTCTATCAAAGTTGTGCCCGCCTGATAGGCGCACACGTGGAATTATTTACCTGCGACGAATTAGGCCAACCAGCGCTGGAGTCGATTCGTTCAGAGCAGTTACAGGATGCACGTGTGATAGTGATCTGTTCGCCGAACAATCCCACTGGAGTGGAATTATCATCGAGCAAACTGAAAAGCGTCTTGGATTTCGCTGAGCGCCATGGACTTTGGGTTGTCATCGATCGAGCCTATGCGGAGATTAGATTCGATCAAACACCTAACAGCTTACTCAGTGGTGCGGCATTACCGGCTTCAGGAGCGCTGTCGCGCGTGCTGGAGCTTCATAGCCTGAGTAAATCCTGTGGCCTTGCGGGTTGGCGCATCGGTTTCGCCGCCGGGGCACCAAAATTGATAGAAAAAATCCGTACAGCCAAATTTAACATCGACTTTGGCACCTTCTTGCCACTGCAATGCGTAGCGGCAGAGATGCTTGATGAATTGGAAAATATCGCTGCACGTAACAGCGCCATCTATGCATCACGCATGCGTAGATTTGTAGATACTGCAGCATCACTAGGTTGGCAGATACCACCGTCGCAAAGCACTTTCTTTCTTTGGGCTCCATTACCACCAGGTTTCGTAGGAAATGACATGGAATTTGTAGAGGCCTTACTGAATGCCACTGGTGTGCTGGTCGCTCCCGGTAGTGGCTTCGGGCCTGGAGGTTCAGGCCAAGTACGTATTGCGTTGGTACAGTCCGAAGAGGTGCTTGACGAAGCACTCCAGCGGTTGAGCAAGTGGCATATTCTGTGTGTGTGCAGCCGCTGATATAAAATAACGCGTTGTCTTTATTGTCAGTTAAGATCCTGCTTAAAATCACATTAAGCGCAGTGAAAAAATTATCTATGTGTAAAATAATTCAGGCTACATAACATACATACAGAAAGTCGTTAGGAGGATAGCTAACTATGTAGATCCGCAGGCCGACACTCAGAATGTGCTGATTAATTCAGCACAGCCAACACATTATATTAAATATGATGTGTTTAAGGACACCTATATTCAAAGGTGATAATTGAAATCTTTTTTAATTAAGGACATTACAAATGACTATACTTGCTTTTGCTGCCAGCACTAGTTCCAAGTCTATCAATAGAAAACTTGTGATTTATGCAGCAACTTTTCTTGAGCAAGACGTTGAGATTGTGGATCTGAACGATTTCGCTTTACCTCTATTTAGCGAGGATATTGAGAGAGAGCTGGGCCAACCGGCAATCGCCAGAGCATTTATTGACAAAATAAAATCCTCAACCGGGGTAATAATTTCTTTTGCAGAACATAATGGTTCATATAGTGCAGCATATAAGAATTTATTTGATTGGTGTTCTCGCATTGAAACCAAGGTATTCCAACAAAAGCCGGTTGTTTTTCTTTCGACATCACCTGGCACACGTGGTGGAGCTAGTGTATTAGAAATCGCTTCCCGCTCAGCACCTTTTTTTGGCGCTGAGCTTGTAGGTTCCCTGGCCATTCCGAGCTTTCATCAAAACTTCGATCAGGCAAGACAGTCATTAAGTGATCGTGAACTAAATGGAAAGTTAATAATACTCATTAATGAGTTTAATAATGTAACAGCTCGCTAAGTAGAGATACCAGCTTGCTCGATATATTTTTGAGCATTTGTGATCATAAGTAGATTGGATGCTCTCATTTAACCGTTACCAACGTAAGGAATGGGAGTATCCGTCATTGCGACAAGGAATAATAATCATCCAACACACTTTCAATTTAAGTTCTATCTTCTAGGGTAAAGCGGATTTTTAAACCCAGGAATGTTAGATGATTGATTACCACTGGGAAGCATCATCTATAAATAATATCAACATTTGCTGTCCCTTGTACAGCCCCACTCGTTGCCTGTGCACCGGATGAATAATAGCCAGCATTGAAAGAGATATTATTTGAACTGGAATTTTGCAGAGGGAAAACCAGGCCATTATTTATCTGGACATTCGTGTTTGTGGTTAATATTATACCCACACCTCCTGCCGGGCTAGTGGTAGCAGTATTGGGTATAATATTAGTCCCTCCTGCCCAAGATAATTTAAGGGAAAGTTTTCCTACTACGTTCGAGCAATCAATAGGGAGATTGACAGATACAGGCGTTCCAAAGGCCCCAACACTCTGACTTATCATCGCAGTAGGCAATGTCACCGTTGTTACTACAGGCACAGAGCATGTATTTAGGTTCAAGTTTACCGAATTCCCTGCTACTGCATTAATAGTAAAAACTGATGTACCTCCCCCAGAATTTGTCACCCCAAAATTAAATTGGCCTAGTGATTGTCCTGATGCAATATTTAATGACTTCCCTTGCGTCATATATAGGCCAAAATATAAAGGAATTCCTTGCGCACTAGTATTATATGTATAAACAGGTGTATTCATACCCAGTGCTCCTGTGACAGTAACAGGAGAACCACTACTACCAATCACCCACCCACTGATGCCACAGCTTGCTGGGCTCCCTGTGCAAGTACTACCAACCATACTCCCGACACCAACGAGAGTCAAAGCATCGGTCCCTGAGCTTGCCTTGCAGGAAATAACATTATTAAAATTTGATAGATTCAATAAATTATTACCACTTGTATTATAAGCTTGCGGGCTATTAACATTTACAGACAGATTAAACGAATATCTATTTGGAACAGTATTATACTGCCCGCCATTCCAAGAACACTGTATGGCATAAGAAAAGCAGGGCATTGCCAACAGAGACAATAAAGAGATGAGTCTGAAAAATGTAATCACCATATCACCTTATATCTTAAAATAATTAATGTGACAATAGCCAGATGTTAACTTCGACATTCTGATGATAGGAAATAAATTCCAGCATTGAGGTGATCTTCAGAGAGTAAATAATCAACATAGCAGATTTTTTTCACCTCAGCGCCCCACTTCACCTGCAACTTACCAGACTCATCAAGACCGGCCAGATATACCTGCCCCTGCTCCCCAACCGTGTCTATTATCGGTGTACTTTCCACTACCCGAGAAACTTGTGCACCAAACGGTACAAACCCATCTTTAGTCGAAAGAGTGAAAAGCGCCCGTTGTCCCCCTTGTACTTTGTAATTGGCTTTTACAACTGCAGCACGAGCTGGAATCACCTTTTTTACGGAGTCAATAAAATCATATTGATTAGCAGAAAGGACATCAAGGTAGATATCATTCTCACGATAGGGTGTTACATAGGGAACAATAGCATAACCATTTAGGTCCGTTTTAATTGCCGTGAAGTTACTCACTCTTATACCACTGACTCCATTGGTATCAACAAGTGCTACCGTTTCCCCCAAAACCTTGCCTGCTGTTATACCGCCAGCATGGGCCACTACACCACCGGACATGGAATAATTCACACGCCTTTGATAATCATTATCAGAAAAACCCAAATTCATCATGGCATAAGGGCCATCGTAATTTGCGCTGGTCGTATAGGCGCGACGCAGATCGTGCTGTATGCTCCAGTTAAGATTCCTCTCCTCTAATGTTGTACCATTTAATGCAACGCTTTGAGCAAGCGTTTTACCGTTGCGGATCATATTATACCCGATAGATCCTGAAGTAAGTTTTAGCGGTATAAAAATGTTAAACGATAATGAGTCATCCTTAGCTCGGTGTTGATTTAATGTACGGCTGTAATTCAGAGAAAAATTAGCCGTCTTAAAGCTATTATAATACCCGACCTGAAAACCACGAAACACATCATTACTGTTCCAGTAATCTTCATTCACAACACTCAGATTTAAGGATCCGGCATTTTTCCACAGTTGCTGACTCAGCGTCAGGTCTGTCCGGTTGCGGCGTTTTTGACGACTGACCCAATCCATGTCATTTGTATAAGTATCAAAAAGCTCTGACATATTATAGTAATCGCTACTTGAGTAGCGATAGCTAGCCGCAGAAAACGATGTCCCGCTCTCTGGTATACTTTTACTGTACCTCAGCCTCAATGACTGGCCATTTACTGTGTCGCCATAGCCTGTTTTTGATCTTGCTATAGTCACATCTGCCGAAACAGCGCCAGCGCCCCCCAGATTGCTGCCAACTCCTGCTGAGATTGCAGTGTAAGGGGAAGAGGTCTGAATACCACCATAAACAGTCAGACCGCCGGGCGCACCATAACTACCTGATACTTCGCTAAAATAAAAGTTTTCAGCGGAAGAATCATAGGAACGGAATCGGCCGGAGGTCAGGTTGTATTTAAACATGCCTTCACGCATCAGCACCGGTAATGAGGCAAAGGGGACAATGAAATGCTGTTCACTACCATCACTTTCTTTAACGGTGACATTAAGATCACCACCGGATCCTGTTGAATGAAGATCGTTGATCTCGAAAGCACCTGGCGGGACGACGTCCTGATAAATAATAAAACCGTTTTGACGGATCACTACTTCGGCATTGCTTCGTGCTATTCCGCGCACAACGGGGGCATACCCTTGCAACCCTGCTGGCTGCATCCCCTCATCAGAGCTCATCTGCACGCCTCGAAACGAAATACCATCAAAAACGTCTGATCCTGACACCCCATCCCCAAACAACAGGCGTGATTTAAGCGGTATAATGTCGCGCTGAACATAGTTATAGACAGTATTCCATTCGTCACCCTTATCATCCTGACGCCATGTCGTGTAGTTTCGCAGCCGCCAGGGACCTGCATTAATACCGGGACGGAGATTGGCAAATAAAGTATTCCCTCCGGCATTGTTCAACTGATGAGAAATATTTTCTACCCCACTGATGTTATAATTTAACAGCAGGGCGTTGACTCCCTGATTGTAAGACGCAGGTGAAACATCTCTGCCGGTGCGAGAAAGGTATTTCTGAGGGAGAGAGACCATCAGCTGTAACCTGTTCTGATCAAACGTTACCCCAGCCCCTTGAAGGGAACGAATATCAATGCAGGATTGATTCAACATTGTTACCGTATTAATCCCTTTCTCTTTAATACCAAAATTAACAAGATGCCGTTTGGTTATGCACGGAGTTAATTTTTTTTCATTCAGAACAAAATTGAATATCTCTTTGCCTAAGTAATTACCATTAACGTACAAGTCCACTTTGTACTCACCGGGTAAAAGAATGTTATCACTGAATAAGGAAAGATCTATATTGGCTGCATTGTTCACGTTGCCCAGCATTGAAGGTTTGAACGAATATCCAGCATAACAAACAGGAACAAAATAAAGCACAAGAGAAACACTACAGGTTAATCTTTTCATTATTCAGCACGCTATGCAACCTAAGGGAGTTGAATTATTTTTTGAGTATAAGTAGCACTCTCGCCACCATAATCATTTACAGTTGAAAAAGTAAGCATATTAGGCCTTTTATTTTTTCTCAGTTTTATTCTTGAGGATGAAAAAGGCAGGATATAGCTAATGTCATCCACCTCCTGTCCATCAACAGCAATCTTATTGAAGCTCACAACAAAAGGCGTAGGGTTTTTAACCTCTATAAACTCATTTTTATAAATCCATTCTAGCTTTTCAGGATTCCGTTCTGTATCTTTCCCCCAAAGCGATGCCGGTCGATATATTACCTTAAGAACATTCTTCACTATAAATATCAATTGGTCTGGTTCTTCCCCCCCAGAAGAAGGCAGCGACGGAATAGCTTTGATATTCAACCAGAACAATGACTCCTTACTATCAGGGAGCGACTTTTCAGTGAGAATAATACGCAATGTATTTATTTTACCAGGGTCAATGCGTGAAAGCGGTGGTGTTACAAAGAAAGGCGTCTTCTGAGTATCACCGGGTTTTTTTTCAACCCATGATTGCACTAGATATACCGCCTCATCAGGGTTATGAACGGTAATCACTGCCTCATTTTTGTTACCATCCATAACAACCCGTGTTCCATTGATAATCACTGTTGCTTCAGCCTCACTTGGCAATGCAAGTGAGGCTAAAAAAGCAAGACCCAAAAATGCCAAAGGAATATGTGAGTGCATATCCATTTCTCAATAGGTCATTGTTAACTGTACAGTTCCTGTATAGCTACCGGGAGTAACAGGGATAGCTGTTGAAACATATTGTGCAACTAAACTGAGGGGCACGGTAGGGGTTAGCGGCAACAAATCACCGGATTTGACAAACGTTGTACCATCACTACGGGTAATCGCAATACCGGCATTTGTTGCTGATGCTGCCGCTGTTGTATTAGGTACAGTGTTTGCGGTTGATGGAGCAGCACCACCAGCGGCGGTCAGATAAATCACCTCAAGGTTATTAGGTTTAGTAGTACCGCAAGAACTGACTGTGAACGTCAATACTTTTGAATCTCCAGCTAACGTTCCTGCAGTTGAGAAGGACTCGGTACCTATCGGGTCAAACGATATTGTCGTTGCGTTTGTATTTGACATACCAGCGCCATTTAAAGCTAATTGGCAAGTACTTTGTACTACAGAACCGGTGAACTGTATTGTACCATCAACCGCAAAAGCGGCCTGGCCAGATGATAATAGAATACATAACAAGCCTGATACTTTTAATTTTTTCATTTTCTCACCTTTCAAATACTCATTTGAATTTGTCTATCACCCTTCAATTAAAGCCAACGCCTGCCTAAATGTCAATGATGCCAAATGATTAAAAAAGAACAATCCATTAGCTTCCATTTCTTTACATTATTACTTAAAGTATGCCGAGTATGAATACACACAAAAGTGGTAAAGCACATCATGTCATAAAAAATTTTACTAGATATGCAATGGCATATACTTTCTTTTTTTCATTTTTATTCTGGATATTACTAGTATTTTCAATTTTTTTACTAAAAAAATGTGCAGTCTGATAAAAACTATCATTCATGAGCCAACGAGGGAACTCAAGTTTATTAACATCTTTCAACAGAGAAAAAATATATTGTCTCGGCATTACCCTTCCCTACTTGCAAATGCCTTGTATCTCATACATACCTGCCAGGTTCTTTTCCATAGATAACTCATAATCCACCAAACAACGCTGGTGATCACCTTTCCCCCACTGCACACGCAGGCTACCTTGCTCTGGGATACCAGTAAGATACACCTGTCCTTCAGCCCCAACCATGCCGGCGTTTCCCTCAGCCTTATCCGAGTCCAAGCTAGCAATCGCTCCCAAAGGGATTGCTTTGCCATTTGGGCGCTTTAGTGTCAGTAACGCGCGAGCACCGCTTCGGGTAGCGAATTTGGCCCGTACCACAGCACCTTCGGTTGGCACCACCCGCATATCGAACGACTCCAATGCCGCGTCGTCAGACACCGTCGTCGGATCCAGTGCGATCCGGTTTTCACTATACGGCTGCAAGGAAGGAAAAACAGTGTATCCGCGAAAGTCAGTCCTCACCCCGGCTCTGGATTGGGCAGCAACCCCAGCTGCGCCTGGCGCTTCTACCAATGCTACTGTCGTCCCCAGACGCTGTGCCAATGTCACTCCAGCGCCATGTGCCAATACACTCCCCGCTACACCATAATCCAAGCTTCTGTTGTCGGAACTGTAACCATAACGTCCGTTCACCTCGCCATATCCTCCCCGGTATCGCAGATTTGCACTACTGTTGTTACTCTGTTGACGGTTTTCAGTGATATTTTGTTGTACCCCCCAATTCAGTTGTCGATCAAGGGCTAAACCACTGAGACTCATATAATGATTAGCAGGGCCGAATGATGAGTGATTCAGACTGTAACTGAGTGAGGCATTACTCAACCAACGCGATAATGAAATACTTATATTCAGGCTGACCAAACGCTCTGTCTTATCCTTGATGCTATCGTTTGGGTAGCGATTCAATGTACCACTTACCCCCCAGGATATATCCTGCCATGATGAACCATAATAAAGACCGAACGACTCCCGGTTCAGCTCCTGCTGCCAATATCCCTCTCTAAGCCAGGTGAGCGAGACGCTCCCCCACCTAGCCAGTTGCTGACTAGCCTGAATACTGAATTGATCCCGTTGGCGTTCATTCACTTTGACACTATCGCTATCCCCAACGCTCACTACTTCAGCCAATGACCAAAAACCCATAGAGTCGTACTGTAGCCGGCTGAGTGAAAAAGTGGTTCCCGTAGCTGCCAGCGAATTACTGTAGCGTAACCGCCAGTATTTCCCCCGTTCATTCTCCCCGTCCTGCCAATTCACCTGAGACTCGGTCATATCCACAGATAGGGCTCCCAAATGCCACAACAGTGAACCAACGCCAAAAGTTGTTGCCAAATAATCTCGGCTACTTTGTACTCCTCCATAAGCGGTTATGTTCCATGGCAAACCATAGATCGCAGTCACTTGCCCAAATCCTGGAGTTTCATCATCATTAGTGGGCATGGGCCAGTATCGTCCTGCGGTAATTGCGTATTGAAATGCACTCTGGCGTAAGAATATCGGTAACGAGGCGAAAGGCACTACTATGTTTTGTACACTGCCGTCTTCTTCATACACGGTGACATTGAGAACACCACCACTACTTACTGCGGTCAGGTCATTCAAAGCGAAAGCCCCTGGCGATACAGTGCCGGTATATATGATAGTTCCATTCTGTTCTACCTGAACCCGCGCATTAGTGCGAGCTATCCCACGAATAACCGGGGCATATCCTCGCTCACTGTAGGGCCGCATATTATCATCCGATATGATCTGCCCCCCCAAAATGGGAACGCTGTCAAACAGGTTAGGCGAAGTATAGAATTCCCCCAGCGCGAGTTGGCTATCGAGATGATACAGCCCCTTCTTGGCGTTGGTTTGACCAATTTTCCATGCACCTGATTGATTACTGCTTTGTTGCCAAGTGGAAAAATTGTGTACTCGCCAGCCTCCTAAATTCAGCACGGACTGTAAATTAGCGTAGTGATTTGTGCTTTGCGGCCTATCACGCGGCATCATGCGCCGACCATTAAGCAAGTAATTCATTCGAAAGGCAGTAATCCCCTCATCCCAGAGCTCTTTAGGCACCTGACCTGAGGTCGATTTCCGTAATGCTACTTGAGGGATGCTGAGTTTCAATTGCTGGCGTGCAAAATCAAACTGAGTGGTTACACCTGTAATGGCACTGAGGTCTATGCACTGAGAAGTTTCGTCTTCTTTTGTCAACATTTCTGGGTAGTCGTCAACCAGCACACCGTACCTTAGCAATATTTCCCTGCTAAAGCAGGGGGATAGTTCTTTCTTTCCTTTCTTGGCTACAAACACTATTTCACGTGAGTCCACCCGTTTGCGGTTAAGAAAGATATCAACCCGATAGGGGCCGGGTAACTGGGCGCCATCCTCACTGAATAACGCAATGTCTACGCTATCAGCTTGATGATTACCAAGCAAAGCAGGGTCGAAACGGTAGGTTTTTTCGGACAACACCGGCCCACTGTAGATACCGGTGAGTAACACTAATAGGGTAAGATTGGACGAGGGACAGAGTTGATCCAACCGGCGTTTACTCACATCTCCTCCAATCCATAGAAAAAACAATGTTCATGATTATGGACATTTAGCATAAGACCTTTTCAAAATGCTATTATTGAGTAATATACCTAGAACAATTTCATTTAAATATCATCGACCTATTTTTTAATTAGCACATCAACAATTATGTGAAAGTGAACAGAGAGAACACATAAAACTGGCCAGGTAAGTAATTGTATACACTTAATTCCCTGATGTAATATACCTCAATAAATACTAAGAGGATTAATGCGTCCTAAGCTGATACAGAGCGTTAATCGCCATATATGGAAATAACAAATGTACCTTTATATACTCCTGGCGGTGCAGTCATATTTTGAGCAACTTTCAATGGGAGATCTAATTCACTAACAGAAGAAACATTCGCTGACGTCACTAAACCAGTGAGTAAGTGGTTAAGTGATGGTGTAGCTCCTATTGTGAACAGCAGCTTTTTATTTGGACTGGTCGGGTTTTTAAGGTAATAGTTACTGCGATTACCAGGTTGTGTAATGGTAATCTTCTGTATTGGTGTACTCACACTTGTAGAAACTTGCAACGTACCTAACACATCCCCAATTGACAACGTCGTACTCGAATGCGCAGGGCCAGGAATATATTGAGCAACCATATACGTTGCCATTGCAACAGGAACTTCGATTTTTAATGGTGATGCTCCAATAGGCTCAGCAAAACTGAACTGTGGGAACGCCAAAATCGCGAGTAGCGAGGCGCAGTTTTTTTTCATACAATTTACCTCAAGAGCGGACTGCAATAGCAGTCCGCTCTTAATTTACTTAAAAATTAAGCGCTAAATACAGACACAGTAAAGGTACCGCTAAACACATCTGCAACTGGCGTACCATGGGCATAAACCGTTAGATACTGCTCTTGTGCCGGGCTCACGACTGTCGACGTAGTGTTACCATCGGCAATGCTCGATGTAACTTCAGTCATGGCGCCAATAGTGATAGGTAAAGATGTACCGGAAGTTGAACCACTCAACGAGAAAGTCGCAGCGGGATTGTTCGGGACAATTTTAACCGTGTTGATATTCCCTGCGCCAGTAGTCACTAAGTGGATGTTACCAAGCACAGTACCAGGAGATACAGCCCCTGCAATCAAGTCAGCTGCTGGTTCAAATACAGAAGTCAGCGTAGAAGGAGCAGCAATTGGCACCTCGATATTCAGGGTGCTGTTCGTGCCAATCTGGGTAGCAGCCATTGAAGCAACAGAAAATGAAAGACCAGCAATAAGTAATGCAACTTTTGATTTAAACATTAGATGTCCTTTGATATAATATCAAGCTCAGATTACAGCGAATAGAGTCAATAGACTTGATTTCGCCAAAACATCCATTCAACTGCTAATTTTCTTCCTTGGTTCACCACTGCAATGGTGAACCAGGTTCTAAATCAGCTTGTAGAATGACAGTTAGAACAGGAGTTCCTTTTAAGGTGGCCCCGTGGATAAATGATTTTGCAGACGGTTAGAGCGCGTAAGTTTGCAACACAGGTAACCCTTTACTCTCAGTTCTAGGCCAGTATTCATTTGAAGTGTTTTTTCACAGTGCCTACCCATTATTTTAGCCATATATATCTTTCCTCTTAACTCGCTCTGTTAACGTATTACAGCATCAGCAGGAACACTCTGCCCGCCAAAATCATTTATCGATTGCCATGTTACTTTTCCACCTACCTTTGCGCCTTCTGGTAATGAAAATTGTGCTGAAGCAAAAGGAGCAACGTAACTCACATCTGGCACAATTACACCATCAATCTTTATTGACGAAAAATTAACATAGTATGGCGAAGTGTTTTTAAGCTGAAGTTTTCCTTCTCGCCACTCCCAATCAAGCCCTTTAGCCAAACTATCTTGGTTTTGGCCACCTAAGTTTTTAGGTCTATACAGTAATTTAATACAATTATTAACTGAAATCTGAATATTGGAACTCACAGCATCATTCTTAGCTGTATTGTCATCATCTTCTTCTACAGGAGGAATCGCTTTAACACACAACCAGTATAAATGCTCGCGTTCGGCAGCTTGTGTTTTACCGATGTAGACTATCCTGAGAGTATTATCCTGTTTGCCATTTAACCGGAATAATGGCGGAGTGACCGCAAACGGTGCCGAAGCCTTTTTATCTTCCGCTATCACAGTCGGTTGGATCAATATAGGGAAATCATGCTCATTCTTTACAGTGATGGTCGAACCACCTTTCTGACTTTCTTTATATATCACTCTTGAACTATTTAGCGTCACTGAATACGTCTGGCTTGCGGAAATTGCCACATTTGAAATGGCAAATAATGATAGTAAAGTCGTAGAGAACAAACTAGGTTGTGTAAATCTCACGTGACGAACCTCTCGCTAAGTGTCTTTACTTAATAATGAATTGTTAACCAAGTTTAAGGTTAAAATAAGCCCGGAGCAGGAAAGTTTCTCGCCATCCTTTAGAAGCTCTTACTAGTATTGGATTCTCTGATTGATTACTTGGTGTTCCTTAATTTTTTCTCCAGGTTACACTAGATAGCTGCTCAGTTACTGATAGATACATTAGCACTCTACTTTGTAACACTAAAGTAAAAATAATGTGTAAAAATGACCAAATCACGCTCATTTGTGATCTGGTGGGTTACTGGGCTAACTCAGAAGCCTTTAAGCAAGCAACATCACACCACGGTAGCAACGCGCAAGATTACAAGCAATTTGTGATAAATCATTGGTTATTCTCCCTTATAACGCATATTGACCCACCTCAATGAACGATCCGTTTTAGATTAGGGGCTCAGTTGCCACCGGTCCGCATCTTGAAGTAGCTTTAGTAAGCTAGGCTTCTCATTGATTGAATGAGCGTTACACTCGGATACAGAAACAATTTTTGGAATCAGTATCAACGTAACCAAACGGCGAATTCATATTGTTAACAAAATTCTGCTACTACATGCTGTCCTTCTTCAAAGCAACAAGCTTGGATGCCTGCAATCATTCATTGTTCATATTAAAATTTAACGGTCTTAATTCCCCCTTATAAACAAGTCATCGGCAAATTGCCGCATTATCTGGAAGTAGGGAGAGTTTGCCCAAGAAGGCATCCCCAGATTTTTGTCTCTGAACCTGTTCGCTAACTTTCTGTTTTTGCTGCATCAGCTCGTCAATCAAATGTTCTATCTCCAGCCACTGTTTCCATGATTGCTGCAAGGGTTGCTGCTCAGAAAGCTTGAAACGGACCAACACATGTTTGATACCCTGTTCAGCCAGCATATGAGCGTTTTTATCAAAATCCTGAGTAGCAAACAGGACTTCCCCCTGTTTAAATTGTTCAAGAAAATCAGGCCAGGCACTAGCACCATCATAACGATATTGCACGCCAAAATCCGGGAATCGGACATCTAGATCGACCCTGTTGCATTGACCTGGCTGCCAGGTAAACTGCATCTGCTCAGCAAAGTTCATGCTGTCAAACCTGGTTGCCCCCTCTTTGCACCACAGAGTTAGCCGTGTGCCTGTTGGAAACACCCTGGTTCCCTCGGGTACGGTTACAGGTTCACTCACAATATCAATACTATGTACTTCATTCTCTAACGCGGCTTGCTGTTGTTTGAGCTGCATAATCTCTTCGGTGAGCGTAGCCAAACGGTCATCATTGTGCGTGCTCTGGCGATCTTGACGGTTCAGTATGTCGTCAGTGCTGAGTATATGACGCACCAAATTCAAGAATTCAGGCGTAACACTCAGTGTTTGCCCCTTAAACTCACCCAGTTGAGGCCCTTTGTCTGTAACAATGAACACCCCTTTTGCCGGCCCTTGCATAAAGTCGGTGATATATTGCCAAGCAAGTTTGCGTCGAGAAGCGTAGTCTTGCGAACTGGCGATCTTTCGCATCGGCCAGACAACGTTGCTTTGCCATGCAGTATTTAACCAACAACTGGAACGGGCTACCGCGTTAGCGAGCAGCATGCTGGCATCGCTTTTATACAGCGCCCAGACCGCATCGATACCAAGCTGTTGACGTTGCGGATTCAAAGTTTGGCGTAAGCTTTCGTAGTTTGTGAAGAGCGTAATCAATGGATTGCTGTTTTTAAACTCAGACTCAGGCGTAAACAGGCCGTTGGTGAGATCTGAACTCAACGAGGCGGTGCCAAGAGCCTTATGAGCCGCCGCACTCAGCGCCACCTGCCACATCTCCCAAGCATGGGCCTGCTCGTTCAAGGAGGGGGCTGGTATAAGGTTTTTTGTGCCATGAAACCACCTCGCCAAAGCATTTCTCATCCTTGTATCCGTCTCTTGTAGTTTCAGAAGAGACTCTCCCCCAGATGTCATGGATTGTAGCCTCCCCAACCGACGCAGCTCGTTCAGCCATTGTAGCCTCCCCAACCGACGCAGCTCGTTCAGCCAAGGTTGAGCCTCTTCTGTCGGAATATCGGCCAATTCATCGCGAATACGCTGTGCAAACCGCATAGCAGGACTCTCCCCTTGGCTAAAGGCGATAAGTTGACTCTGAGATTGATAGTGGGGTTTGATGTTTTGCAACGTCTGTGAGGCGCCTAACAACAGTTGCCTCCAAGCATCCTGACGCTTGGCCGGAAGCGTTTCAACAAAACGCAGTAAAAGGGGATCGGGCTGTTTTAAATGGCTCGCACGATCGAGCAGTGCTACCCACTGCCTGATACGCACGTCGCCTTCACGAGTCCAGACCCCGGACAGTGACGAGAGCATAGTATTTTGTTGCCAAATATCCTTGAGCTGGAGAGCAGGTAATGATGCTTCGGGTGCCAATAGGCGTGGCGTATGCTTGATGCGTACACCATCTTCTGGTGTCCAGTTCCCGGATGGAATATGTAGCGGCCAAAAATCTGTGGTCTGAACAGCCGGTAACGAGGTTTCCGGTGCTAGTAGCCAATTCAAGGTGGGTTCATGGCTGAGCAATGTCGACAGCAAGCGCCGTAGCATGGCGATATGTTCTGCACCCGAAGGCTGCTGTATCATCCAGCGCTGGAGTGCCCATTTTTCCTGCTGCGATAAAGAGTGATCCGTTGAGACTAACTGCAATTCACTTATTGTGGTGTTCCTTTTCCCTAACTCCTCAAGCGTTGCGCCCTCTGCCATACTTTGCAAGGTGATGATAGTTTGTGCCAGCTCCAAAGCCATCTGGCGCTGGGTCACAGCTGAAGCTGTCATGAACCTCTGATGATAACGGGCCATCATTTGCGGTATGTTTGACAGGCGGGGCGATACTTTTGTCACCCATTGTTGTTCAACCTGTTGATGCTGCTCATTAAGCACCAGAGAGAATGGCCAATAGATTAACGGTGAATCATGGCGGCTTTCATTGCGCAGCAGCAGTTCCATCAGGGTGGGTGGTGCGAGTAACGAGCTATCATGGTGCATAAGCGCAGCACTTTTAATCGCACTGTAGCACAATGCGCCTGCACATCCCGACAGCAGCAGGCAGGTGAATGCCATTCTGCGCATTTTACTTTGCTGCCAGACAACTTCGCGAGAAAGGCTAAAAGCGGCGAAATGATGGGTAATCAGTTCCTGAACGAAATACGACGGGCGCTGACGTTGATTCTGAGTCTGCTCTTCGCTGATGGTGAACCACACTCCTGCGAGCGTTGCCTGGGTAAAGTAGGCGTCAGGCTCACAGAGGGATGTCAGAAATCCCCATAATGGAGCCTGTAATTGAGCAAAATTTTCAGGGAACTCAAGCAGTGCACACGGATTATCTACCGTCATCTGTGCACCTCCCATACTAATACGGGCAAGATCAAGCCCTTCTTTCAGTGCAGTAAACAAGGGGTGTAAGGTAGTGAGATCTTTACTGTCTATGTCAGGTGGCAAAGGCCAGTAATACCCGAGAGCCTGCTGTTGCTGGCTCTTGGAAAGAAGCCCGGCCCAGTGGCTGAAGGCGGGATACTTATCGCACTGGTTGATCGTGATATAGAGTGGAAGCTGATACTTGAACCTGCTGATTAGCGGCTCAAGTTGAATACGGATTTGGCGTGCTTTAAACTGTAACGCGTTAGCGTCGTTATTCATCAGGTCGCTGATAGAAATACCGATCACCACCCCTGCCGGCGGAGAAAACCTGGAGATCCAGCGGACCAACTGGAGCCAGCTCCGGTCAAGTTCGCCCTTGCCGCTTAAAAAACGACTGGAAAGGTCAAGAAAACAGACGCGTTGGAAAAACCACCACCGAAAAGTCTGTGTGGGGGCCACACCATGATCCTCCATGCGACTTGAAAGCATCGGCAGGCTGGCTCCTGTCAAGAGTGACGATTTACCACACCGATCGCCCATCATGATATACCAAGGGATCGACCGGTTTTTACGCTGAAGGAGCCTGACCGTCCTCGCACCGGACCGCCAGTTTTTGAACAGGACCTTTTCTCTGTGCGTCAGGCGGAACGCCTGGAAGTAACGGTGAATTTTTTTCTCTTTAATCACTAACGATACCCACAGTAGAGACGACCATGAGATCAATGCAACCAAGAGAACACTGAGCCAGACGATAAAAATCGTCGTGGTTTTCCAATTGAACGCTATTCCCGCAATGAAACAAAATAGCAGGATCAAGCATAAAAGCAGCAGCCAGCCTGCGAAAGCAAATAATTTTTTAAACATGTGATCTTATAAAAAATAAAGGGTCTGAACGAGTAAAAGGAAGCCATAAAACAACGTAATAGTCAGTAACGCCCACGCCATGCGATGTCTTTCCAATAGGGGGGATCGACGTTGGGGGATAGTGATTGGTGTGATCGCTTCATTGTTAGGCCATGCCTGCCAGCTTTTGGGCAGACAACGTTGTCTTTGCTGTTCAATCACGGTAGCAAGTTCGTCTGCATCCTGTGTACCATATTTCCCGTGAAAACCTCGTTGCAGACAAAACAGATAGACATTCCTTACCTGTTGGTGCACGTCTTCCAATTTATTCAATCGGTTGAAGAATTCATTGCCGCCGACGGTAGTCTGGAAGTATCGGAGTTGCATTAAGCTGGTACGCCAACGTGAGCTTTCGGGGTGTGCAGAACATAAAATACGTTCATCGAGCCAAACCACCACAGCAAACAGCGCGTCATCCCTTTCTCTGCCCGAAAGTTTCAACTGCCCTGCATCTTGTACGGCCTGCTCGAGTACCCTGATGCATTGCTGATGGAAATCGTCATAATCAGAGAAGTCTTCTGTCTGATGTTCAAACCGTGTAACCAAGGTGAAAACGGGGAGATAACAATCCAGTACTCTCATGATGACGGTGCCATAAACACGAGTTGTACCTGCAAATCATCCGGTGCCTCAGCCCAGTAAAAGGCAATATTCTGATATTGCTCGACGCTGTTCCACAGCAATTCATTCTGATTAAGCTGAAAATAAATCACATTTTTTGGGTTCGGAACGCCACGAGGTGGCGTAGTCATCATAGTGACCGTGATCCCTGGCAACGCATGCTGGATCAATCCGCCGATATTATGGCGGGGAGCAATTTTGAAGGCCGAGGTATCAGTGATCCATGAAGAAGAGGTTCCCTGCGTGTTTGAATTCAACAGCAGTAGCACCGACTGAGAAGGACGGGTAAGCAGCGCTGTAATATCGGCATGAAAAATACCTTGAACATCGGGGTGTAAGGAAATGTAAGTATTATTTTCCAGTACCAAACCGTTCAACTGGGTGATCAACGTCTTCTTCGCACTGTTGAAACAGTCCATTAAGCGGGAGTGATCATAAGGCAGCAATGTCGGCTCCCCCGTAAAAGAACAGATATCATTAAAAGAAGAAAGCTCACCGACTAATTGCGTCAACAAACCATACATGTGCCATGGATGTAAGGCTGGTGTTTTACAATAGTGGTTGTACAGGGGGAGTACCCGGTTTAATGAATGCATCACCAACAACGGCACCAGATTGTCCGAACGTCCCCCTGCACTTCGTCTTTCCGCCTGTTTGTACTCCTCGAGCCGGTGTGCTCTGCTGGCCAACTCCGCGAACAGTCCCTCAAGCATTCTTTTGAGTGTTGGGAAGCCACCCAGCGTGACAACCGGCGGACTGAATGCAGGATCCAGTATCACGCGGTCATTGTCTTGGCATAAGCGCAACAGAGGTAGAAACTCACAATCCCCCGCATTAGTTTTTTCATCTTCGCAGAGAATGCGAACATGGTAAACAAGCCGCGATATCTTGCTGTCAGGCCCGTGGTGATAAACATCTTTCATCACCTCATCGTTATTACTGATTATCCAACGGCTGTGGGCATGAGAGGCCATATCATTAGCTACATTAGCTTGCGTGGGATCAAAACGGCGCAGAGCTAGCCATAGCATGAAAGGTTTTTCACGCACCTTCCAGGTATCACGAAACGAGTAGGGTTCAACCCGGCAGTTACCTGGGTATTCCAGGTAATGCCCCGAGGGCAGAATGGCACGTAGATTATCGATTTTCAGTACAAAATCTGCCAGAGTTTCATGGTGGATATCCACACTGACAATCCCTGTGTTCCATGGCTGAGAAAGCTGTCGCTGCCGCGCCAGCATATGGCTGTGGTGTAAATCGATAGACTGGAAATGCTGAGGCTGAAGGTAAAGCCCTGAATACCAATAAACCTGTTGCTCTTCAGAATACATGTTACCTCTGTTACTTTGCTGACTCAGTGAGAGCTGCAGCGTGGTTCAATTTGTACAGGTCAGCCACCGATGTCAGAACTGCAGGGCTATATTCAGCGCCGTTGAGGCGGGTGATACTGTGGCTACCCAGCGTGATGCCTATTGTCAGCGGTGCAAGCGTTGGCTCTCTCGCTGGCATCCACCATCCCTGACGGGCTGCGGTGATAGGAATTGCCAACAATGCCGTGTGTTGTTTTCTGGGGAAGGGGTAATAACCCGCCACGATCGCAACTTGGCGGGTATTCGCACTGCGGTCAATATGCAACGTCGTCTGCTGGCCTGGCATCGCGACATAGCGGTCAACCTTTAACAGATCGTCCATAGCAACAGCACCACCAAATAGGTTTTTAAGCTGTGTCGGGTTTGAGAGCAACGAGTTGAGTGAACTTGCGTTCTGAGCCTGGATCACTAGTAATGTGCAACTGTTGGCCATCCAGTTCCAGGTATTAAGCCCAGGTTCAGCTGTCACATTCAGTGTGATTGCTCCTGCCGAAAAAGGTGCTGCAGCTTGCGTTATCGTTTGAGGCTCCGTCGGTCCTGAACGCGGATCAGCACAAGCGCTCAGGAAAAAAACCAGAGTAACCATCAATAAAGAAGTTAGGACAGTCATGAATTCTCTTGTCCTTTTAATACATAGTTAATATCACGCAGGCTGTTACTGTCGGTGAGCATTTCATCCAACCATTCCGTCAGTGTCATATTTGCCCAACGGGCAGCACGCTCCATCAGGAAGGGGACAGGGCTTGAGGGTTCGGTTTGTCGGAAGAAGTTTGCAATATCCAACATCTGGCTGATGGCAATATTCCGCGACATTCCTTGCTTGTCAGTGGGCAACCTATATTGGGTAATGACATCAATGCTCGGGCTTTCGCTCGGCGCTATAGCATCCACGTGGCTCACATCGCTGCCGACAGGCATGTACTGTTGCATCATACGATGCAGAAAATTCAGCATATCGATTAAGGTCTGACGGGTTTGACTAAAGAGGGTATGGTTTTCCTCTTGGGTGAGTGATACATAGCACTCATCCAATTCGTTGAGTTGTCCAAGTATCCCTGTCAATCGCTCTGTCTGCGGCCTGAGGTTGCTCACTGAAAATGAGCCACTTTGCAGTTCAAAGCTCGCGAGCGTGAAATCCCCTTCCGCCATGATCAACTCATCTTGCGAGTGTGGCTTGAAAGACACCTTTTGTTCAAATGCCAGCACTTTGCGCCAGTGTGCCAGCGAAGATGACTCATGCTGCAGAAGCGGAAAGGTATACAGAAACTGACTAATGTCGCGGTCAAGCCTGCTGAGCTTTGCGTAACGGATGGATGCGCCCTCCTCATCGAGTTCTGGCCAACAGTGCAACCAGAAACGTGTCATAAACTCGCTAAGAAAACGCAGTCCGACCGCAATACCCTCAATGCCTTGTAAATGGGTCTGCGCTTCAACCAACCAGCAGCCCAGTTGGAGATCTTTGCTCTCACGCACCAGAGCCAGTGAACAAAGCTTATGCACCTTTTCCCAGTCAGCACGGCGTGGCACTGAAGCCGTCCATTCGCCGTCGTATAAATAGTCTGGGTCACTTTCCCGCGCTTGACGGATGTCGTCATAGATCGGTTCATATTCAAGGCAGTTACCCTTAGGGTTTTCCGGGGTGATTGGCAAGAGTAACGCGGTCATGTCGAGTTCAATTGATAACATCGTTTATCCCAGTAGCACATGAGTTGAACCGGTGGTAATTATGCCGCCATGGGCACAAGCATCTCCCAGACGAGCTGCTGGCTTGTTACCAATGAGCACCTTTGTGCTCCCCGCCACGATGCTGTCTTGAGGGCCGGTACAAACAGCCAGGCTACCGACTGTCGCAGCAGGCTGTCCCTCAATCAGTACCGTTGATACACCAGGTGCGATGATGGGCCCACCAATGTGTGGGATCGGAGGCAAACCGGGGGATACCTTGGGACATACATGCATATCTGAAATACGGGCTGCGGGCTGTGCCATTATTTATTTTCCTGATTAATCCATTGTGTTAACAAATTACGTGCACCTTCATCTGGGTTATCTATGCTTTGAATAACCCACATAAGTAACATGCAATGGCACATCTGCCGACTAAGCTGAGGGACGGGAAAAATCGGCTCAAGTCCTTCCGGACTCATACTCCCCTCGCTCCAAAACAACGAAAGACCAAGTGCACCTGCCGGTGTATCAAAACCCTGAGCCTCCGCCAGATGAAAGATCCGCCATCGCAGCGCATCACTTTTCTGGACAGGCCAACGGCGTATTTGATCAAGCAACTGGCCATCACTCGCTTGTTCTAGCGCAACTATCTCGGCTAACCAGACACATAACCTGGCTGGGGCAACCTGCTCTGTCCACAGTTGAAGGGCCTGTTCCCACCGCCCAGTGTTGACAAGCTGTAACGCTTCAGAGCCCCAGGCAGAGGGGTAAATAAGATGTTCTGACATTGTCATTCTTTAACCAATGTTGATGATCCCACCTTGGATCCGCACCATACCTTTGCCCATAATCTGGGCCATCGCACCTTTTAGCTCCGTTATTGCAGCCCCGTCGATTTTGATGATATTGCCACTGAGAGTGATGCCTACTGGCGTCAGGGCGATCTGGGAAGAACCCACTTTCAGCGTAATCGATTGATTTGATTCGATAACACAGGCTTTTTTGGTGTTGATGCTGCAGCCCGTGGTTGTGAGGGCGTAATTACCGTACACCTGCTGCTGCAAATGACCTTTTTTCAGTATTAAAGTCTCATTACCTTCCACAATCTCGGTGTCACGATCGGCGCCGATTTTGCAAATCACTTTACGGCTCACCAGGCTAGTCCAGTCATTTTTTACCGTCAGCTGTAAGTCTTTTTGGGCAGTCATAGTCAGTTTCTCTTCGCCTTTCGTATCGTTAAAGCTCAGACGATGCCCTTCCTCCATACCGCCCTTGCTGGAGCTTCGCGATACGAACCCAGACTCATTTTTTTCTCCCGGAAGGGGGAAGGGGGGGTTATTCTCACCGTTGTAAACGGTGCCAATGACCAGTGGAAAATCAGGATTACCCTGAATAAAGCTGACGAGTACCTCACTGCCAATGCGCGGTAAAAATTGCCCACCAAATCGATTACCTGTCCAAGGCTGGGAGACGCGGACCCAACAAGAGCTGGTGTGGTTATGCTGGTTTTCGTTATCCCATGGGAATTGGATTTTGATACGGCCATATTCGTCGGTGTGTATCTCTTCGGAGGTAGGGCCCACCACTCTGGCTGTCAAAACGCCTGCAATCTCTCTTGACTGATGGGTGCAAATCGGCCGCCAAACGACACTGTCATGCAATGCGTGGATCGTGCTGTTGCAGTGACTGGTCTTTTGCTCAAAATTATTGGTAGCATCGATAGTCAGTTCGTGAATACGAAAACGGCCATTATCCGTCGGGTGCTCCGTAAATTCGAAGACTTCTCCGCAACTGAGCCAATGTGCATTTACCTGTGCCTCGAAAAAACGGGTGTTGGTTTCATAGGCCTCGATAATTTTTTTTGTCATGCCAATAACCTGGTCGCGTTCACCCTGCGGCGTAATGTCTGTGCGGGTCACGTGATGAGCGCGAGGGTATTCGCTCCTGGATGTTAACTTGTGTGAAATACGGGCGGCTTGTTGCGCGTTATACCCCGTCAGCATTACGGCATCGGGAATAAGTGAGGAACACGAGGACCAGCGGTCAATATTCCCCGCTGTCAGTATTTTGCCATGGTGATGCCAACACAGCGTGGAGGAGCTTGTGGGGTGCCCAGACGGATGGTCAGCTAGAACCAATTGATGTTGTGCTTCACTATGTGTGAAAAAGTAATAAATACCCTCCTCTTCCAAAAGGCGGCAGATAAAATCGAAGTCGGATTCCCGATACTGCATACAGTATTCGCGCTTCGAGTACATGCTCCGCAATTGTATATCTACTGCGGTGATGTGATGCTCGCTGAGCAGTGAGCTGACGATATCCGGCACTGAAATATTCTGCCAGATACGCATCGACCTGCCCAGGCGCAACAGCGCGAAAGCAGGTTCCAACGTTAACGTACACAGCCTCTGATTATCTCTGTCTCGATGACAATTGATCTGCGTGATAACACCGTGCACATGTCGTCGAGGCCATTGATTTCCCTCTGTGCCAATTTGGCAGGACACGGATTTCCCGTGCAGAGCCGCTATTTCTTTTTCATCCAGTTCGGTCAAAGAGCGCAACTGGTAGTGAAAAGGGGCAGAAATTGACTCCTTACCCGTTAAAGAGAGCAGGAGCAAGTCATCAGCAACGGCACCTTTCCAGTGCAGAAAGTGGCAGTGTTGCATTTCTCTAAATTGTGTTTTTACACTCATCTTTCAGTTTCCTATTAAAGAGTGACAAACCGGCAGACAAACCTGACGTACCGACATTGCCTCACTCTGGCTAATGGAGGCACTGAATCCGAGTTGACCTGTGCCAAGAGGAACCGCTTTGCTATGACTTATTTCGAGATAAATAGAGAAGTCCAGCACCGGGCCAACGTATTCACGGATACGTTGCCAGATTTCCTGATAGTATTTTCCTTGTGGAACGAAATGTTGCGCCGCAGTCTGCTCTATTGGCCCTAATATCACGTTGAAATGAGACTGGATATCCCAACGCACAGAACCAATCATTGGAGCGTTTTCCAGTTTCTGATCCACGTGGCCTAAACGACAGCGCTCTATTTCACTGAGCGGTAACCATTTGCCGGCAAATGGGCGAATTTGCACAGGGACGTTGAAGTAATGACCGAGCCAAGCCTCCAGGTTAACGACGGTCCTTACCGGTGAGGAAAAAAGGTGCGTGTATCGTTCTGATGCTGTCGTCAGTGGCCCCGTACAAGCCTGTGCAATCTGTTGCACAAGGGGCCTGGCCTCAAATTCGGCCTGCGCATAGAAATGGTTCTTTTGCCATGCCAGGTAATCTAGACAATAAAGTCTATGATCAAACATATTCAGAAAGGCTTTGGCACTGTCGTCACCATAGCGGTAATGGCGCTCTATCATCCACTCAGTGTAGGCCGTTGGTAACGCCCCCTGCCCCCCCGTCAGTCCATGTTGCCACAAGGTGACGCAGAGTCGCTCCTCCGATAATTGACGTGCGATACTCGCCACCTGGCCGTCGGTTTTTTTCAGTGAAAGCGTCGATGTCAGCGACAACTTCCTGTCCAGAATCTCAAGCATGGGCGTTTTGCCATCACGCAGTTTGCGCAGCAACACTCTGATCTGCTGATAGAAACTGAATTTGCTGGTGATGCGCGTTAAATCCACGATAGTCTCCCTACCCGGATCGGATAAGTGTGGCGAGTATACGGCTCATTTTCGATGATAGTGGTCACGCGACTGAAGCTGTTGACGGGCGCGTAGAGGCCGAGGAAATGGTCTAGAAAACAGCACAGTAGATAATATTCCGGCTCGTGGAGCATGTCCTGATGGAAAACAAGTGTCAGTTCGATGCCCCTAGCCAGCGAATGCGGATCATTGCCATTCAGGCGCGCAGTCACCGGCTGTACCTCAATGCGCAGCAGCATGTCAATCATACGGGTGATCTGCGGAAGCTCCTGGACGTTATAGAGCATTAAAGTTTCGCGTAAAATATTCGCCCCATCCGTGCTGCCAAGTGACATATGATTGATTGAGAGTTGTGAAATCAGGCGCCACTGCACCGCATTGCTAGCAGGCGGCATAATGGGACGGGTTGGCCGGTTCAACGCGAGGATTTTTATCCCGGCAAGTGGCATATCTGCGTCAAAATCGCCTTCTGGGTGGCCATTTTTCATCTGGCTAGGGAGTGAGTGATTGGTGCATGAAAGGCTGATCGTAACGATATCTGCATCTGATGTAACAACTTCGGCGGTGGTATTGGCAAAAGCAATAAACACCTTGTTATCCGTTCCGTTCGCTGTCACGGTTTGACGCTGAAAACTTTGCCAGTAAATACCGGAGCCCTCCGCCTGGCGCGTATGCTGGATACCAAACAACGGAAGTATTGGGCGCATGACGATATTGTCATGCTGCTTAGTTTGAGCAATCACATCGTTGATGGCCCAGATATCAATCTGATCCTGCCTGCGAATATCCGGGATCACCGGGTATTCTGCCGTACCTTCATTAAGCATGATAGGCTCAGCACATTGTGCAAACAGGTTCACCGCTGGCGTACAGTGCAGTCTGAAGAAGTTCTCATCAATGAGTCCAGCCAGCTTTTCCAGATGAGGCGCCAGATGAGTGCGGTTGAACACGACGTCCAGTTCAAACGTCGTATTGGCCGAAGCCCTGAACTGTTTGGGTAGCTGTAAATCCAAAAAATGAAACTTTTGTGGGAAACAGAAATACTCCTGTAGCAAGGCGTAAATAGATGCTATTCGTGGGTCTTTGGCCAACACGCCTTCTTGAGCCTGAAATCCCACCGGATTCACCGAATTGGGTTTGAGAGAATAATGCTGCTCACCATAATGCAGGCTCAGCGTTTTTATGGCTGAACAGAGCAGGGTATAGATCATATTCACGGCATTACTGGGGCCATGTAGAAATACGCGTAGATTGTCCCCATTGACAGTGGCTCCAGACCAAACATCAAATCGCAGATGCAGACACCAATTCAAGCTGTTTTTATCGAAAAAAAACCGTGCATTGTTGATCGCAAGAGGTTGTAGCGTTACGGCGTAAACGGTTTGAAACTGGCAGACTGCCTCGCTAATGTGACGTGAAAACAGCGACGTTCCAGCGGGAATCGTCGTCTTTTCAGTTATGCCACTTTTCAACCGATCTGGCTCAACAGCCACAATACACGTAGACGGGATAGGCCTGAGAAACTGAGGAGCCAGTGTAGTGAGAAGCGCTTGAGCCACTTCAGGCATATCGTCATCTAATCGTTGGTGGATCCGCGCGGTTAATAAGGCAAAAGATTCGATGAGCCTTTCAACATGAGGATCTTCCGATCCTCCGTCAACCATGCCTAACCGTCTGGCAATTTTAGGGAAACGCTGGGCAAAGACTTTGCCATGCTGCTTCAAAAAAACCAGCTCCTTCTGGTAGTACAAGAGCAGCTTATTCATACGAGTGAAATCCTACTGGCACACTCATCCCATACCAGTTGAAACAACATGGGTTCTTCCCGATACTGCGCCTGTATGTCAAACATAACCTTGGCCGTCTGACGAGAACCTGCCTTGACCGCAACATGAGTAAGCCTGGGTTCAAAGCGATGTAATGCATTTTTTATTCTCTGCTCAATAACCCGTTTCTGTTGTTCAAATTCAGTCAACTGCGTCACAGAGGCGTTAATGCCATAATTTAAGACAGAACAGTTAACCAAAGAAATATCCTCAAGAAACGCTAAGCGTGAGCATGAAGAAAAAAGCATCCCCAGTTCATTTAACAACCAATTGTTATTTTCCTCAAGGAACGAGTCCTCCTCCCTATCCGGGTTGTTATCGCTCAGGCGCAGCAATAGTGACGGCATTTTACACTCTCAAAAAAAATGGATCTGCACTGCATTCACGTTATTATTTAAGGGATTTTTCTGGAATGTCATATTTAATTGGGCCGATTTTATCCAGACTGGTATCCATCGCATTAGGCACGTTAAAGGTCACCTCAACCATCCCCTCAAAATCGAAAGCAATGTTCATAAAGAGTTTTTCACGCATTTCAAAGCGTATGTAATTAATATTACAGTCATTATAAACTGTACGTTGTATTTCATAATCCTGATCAAAATGATCTGAACCACGATGAACAATGGTTATTGTGATTTTTTTATAGCCACGTTGTAAGTATTTTTCATACAAGTTGCTGCTATCCTTTGTCACCAGAATAGAAGCATGGACAGATTCAAAGTGGGCACCATCTTTACCCGAATAGGTGGAAAGCCCCTCCGGAGAATAAGCCTCCATCCAGTTTTTGTATTTCTTTTCTTCAGAAGAACCAGAGACCACTTTATTGTCAATTTTAATTTCAATAAACTGACAGTCTTTCAACTTTGCCATTATGAATATCCAATACATTAATGATGTTAAATACTGACTGTTGCAGGTAAGTTTGCGACTAATCGCAAAGACATACTTAAACCTTCAAGCTGGAAGTGGGGTTTTAGATAAGCAATGGCACGGTAAGTACCAGGAAACCCCGGTACTTCAACAACTTCAACACTGGCCTCGCGTAACGGATGTCGGGCTTTGGTTTCCGGCCCTGCATTATCTGAAGCGACAACGTACTGCATGAGCCATTTCTGCAAATACTCCTCACATTCATTACGCGACATAAAACTGCCTACTTTGTCCCGCACGATAGATTTCAGGTAATGAGCAAAACGCGATGTCGCCAGAATATATTGTAGCTGTGTAGAAAGATGGGCGTTGATATTTGCCTGTTCAGAATTATATTCACGCGGTTTGTTGACCGATTGCACCGCAAAGAACGCGGCATAATCCGTCCCTTTACAATGCACCAAAGGAATGAAACCAAGGTCAGATAACTCTTTCTCTCTGCGGTCAGAGATGGCGATTTGTGTTGGGCACTGCATCAAACGCTCGCCGTTTTCCGCGATGTAATGGTACGCCGGCAGCGCGTCAACCAGCCCTCCCCCCTCCACGCCTCGGATCGAGGCACACCAGCCGTACTCTTCAAAGGATTGTACGATACGCCCCGCCAATTCATAGGCAGAGTTAACCCACAGGTAGTCAGAACCCACCGCATCTTCACGCAGGTACTCAGTAAAATTGAAGGTGTCGACACTCACTGTTCTTGCCCCGTAAGGCATCCGCCCGAGGACTTGGGGAAGTGTCAAGCCGATGTAACGGCTATCCTCTTTTTGCCGAAAAGAACGCCAGCGGGCGTAATCACTGGTTTCGAAAAGCTTTGCCAGATTGCGTGGTGCCTGCATTTCAGAAAAATTGTTCATCGACAGCATTCCGGGCGCAATAGCGCTCAGAAAAGGGGCATGCGCCGCAGCAGCAACATGGGAAATGTGCTCCAGCAGCTCAATATCCTGGGGGGTATTATCGAATTGAAAATCGCCGATAAATGCAGCAAAAGGCACGCCACCAAATGTGCCATATTCACTTTCATACACACATTTAAACAAGGTCGATTGGTCAAAGTCAGAAGCGGACTTAAAATCTTTGCTTAAATCACGCTTGGTACATTGCAACAATCGAATCTGAGTATTCTCGGTAGCGCTTGCCTGTACGAGTTTATGCAGCCCGCGCCAGGATGACTCTTTACGCTGAAATTCCGGTGCATGAATGATGAGACTGATTTGTCTGGACAGAAGTTCATCAATTGCAGCAATGCGACCTTCAATACTCCCAATAAGATCACTTGAAACCACAATTGCACCAGAAACGACTTCCGTCAGGAAATGACGGAGCTGCGTTTGCATACGATGCCGATCAGATTCTCGCCGGATCGCCTGAGTGTTATCAATGACTTGGTTCAAATAACCCTCGTTAACCACAGCAGGCATGCTCCGTAACAATTCGGATTCGATAGTCATCACTCACCATCCTTTGTTTGACTTGATACTGATGAGATAAGCTTGGGTTGCTGTAGCAACGTGAGCAGATGTTCTTTCAACATTTCATTACCGGCAGCACGGTTACGTAGATCGCACAAAATCTCCCGCAGCTCGACAAGTTTTCGTAGTGGCTCAATTTGCCCAGCAATATGATCTGGCGAGAAATCGTCAATATGGTTAAAGACCAGGGAAACCGACAGTTTCCCCTCTTTGCCCGGCAACACGCTATCGACAAGAAACTCACCCTCTGGCCTCATTGACGACATGATCTCGCTGAAATTATCCTTATTGATATTAAGGAACTTACGTTCACGCAACGTATTGTCAGGCTGTGTAAAATCACCAAGTACACCGATCACCAAAGGTAACTCTTTAATCTTTTGTTCATCGCCTATTTCTACGTCGTATGTAATCTGTACCCTAGGGGACTTATCTTTATTTAATTTGTGCTGTGTGCTGCTCATATGTGGTTCTACAAATAAGTGACAGGTTGAAATGTCGACACTATTGCCAATGACTTCATCAAACCTCAACGGCTGACGACCTCTATGTTTACAATTAGCGATTAAAGATCAAAAGGTTGAGTTGATTAAAATACTCACGAGAAGATCAATTTTTCAGTACTTGGGTCACCACAGACTGTCAAGCGATGTAAATATGGGGGAATGGCTGTAAATTTAGTTGACAAAAAACACCTCATGCAAATCTTGTCGATTGTAATGGTACGAAACACTGAATATGTCAGCCACTTTACAACAACACAAAAAAACAATCAAGCGTGGTTGATTGTTTTTTTGTGTTGTTGTACTATCTCCCAGAGCTAATAGTATTGCTGCCTATACATTTGTTTAATAATTATGGATAAAAATTTGATATTAATAAGTGTTTCAATTAAGAAATGGTGAATCCGTTCTCCTTTCACATCTAATTTATTGTGCAAAAAAACCGACAGAGACGTACTGGCAGAGTAACTTCCTGCCAGATAAATGAGTAATGAATTGAGAATAAATGATGCTGGCGCAGGAAAAACATATTTCGGAGTTACTGGTATGGATCGACAAAAACCTTTGTAACCCACTTTCTTTGGATATCATTTCTGAAAGATCCGGCTATTCAAAGTGGCATTTACAACGCATGTTCCGCCAACAAACCCATCGCTCTATAGCCGCATACATCCGAGCTCGCCGTCTCTATCTTGCGGCCCTCTCCTTACGCTACACACAGAAAAGCATCCTGAAAATTGCGTTAGAATACCAGTTTGATACACAACAAACATTCGCACGTTGCTTCAAAAAACACTTTGGTGAAACTCCCGGTGCTTATCGTAAGGCGCGGCAACATCACTTCAATCACCTAGAACCCCTTCTGTCATTGGTTCCTGCTAAAGACATTTCGATTGATTATGTTAATATCGCTCCAAAAGAGTACTCACTATCGGGACAATATTATTCTTACCATTTACCTGTTGAGAAACTAGATAGCTCACATGCTAAGATTCGTGATGAAATAAAAGAACGATTTTATAACCAATTTAAACTGCGCCCTGAAAAAACTTATGCATTGACTCGTTTTATACCTGCCGGTGAACAAGTCAAGGTTGACTATATTGTCGCTGTCGATAGAAAGTACGCAAATGGGCGTATTCTACGTGAGCTCCCCAAAATAAGTGGGAAGTTTTGCCGATTCCGTTATTCCGGCAAACCCGTCGATTTGCATGAACAAATCGTCAGTATTTATACTAAACTCTTCCCCCTATTTAACTTGGTGCGCCGTGAAGGATACGATCTAACGCAGTTTCATTATTCATTCGACAGCGATAAAATATTACATTTGGAATACGAGTATCTGATTCCGATCATTCATAACCAGCACATTTCAAAGTCATCGTTGCCTGTATAAACGGTTCTGTCGCATTAACGGGCACAGGCCAGCCAAAGTGGGTGTTGCCGATTATTTAGGCAGCCAACAGATAAAATTGTTCCGCAGGTGACAATACCTCACTTTCCGGATGCTGATATTGTCCTTTGCGTATCATGTGGATCAATTCGATGCCCGCCAAAAGCCCCTGTGCCCGTCGAAACGATTTGAATCCCAGCATCGGTCTTATCCGGCGTTTGATATTGCGGTGATCTTGCTCAACCAGATTGTTTAGGTACTTACTTTGCCTCACTGTAATCGTTTCCTCATCGGGTTTGTCGGCGTTGAGCGTGGCCAAAGCCGCTGTGTTGGCCCCACTTTTATCGATAGTGACCCCCTCGGGTTCGCCGTGATGACGTATGGCCTTGCGGAAGAAGCGCAATGCGGCGGCGGCATCACGTTTGGCAGTGAGCAGAAAGTCGATTGTCTGGCCTGATGTGTCAACAGCCCGGTACAGATACTTCCACTGCCCGTTCATTTTGATGTAAGTTTCATCCATTCGCCATCGACGACCCACCGAACGTTTATGCCGGCGGAATGCCTTGTCCAACAACGGCACCAGACGGATAACCCAGCGATGCAGTGTGGAATGGTCAACAGCAATGCCGCGTTCAGCCATCATTTCCTCGAGATTGCGCAAGCTAAGGGCATAAGCCAGATACCAACGCACACATTGCGCGATGATATCGATGGGATAATGCAAGCGTTTAAAGGCATCATTTCTGATCAGAGACATTAATAGGCAACATTACAAAAAAACAGCATATTACCTGACGCCGCCTTAACGCGACAGAGCCCAAAGGCGTCAGGTTTGGCCGCAGGCGCACCATCGACCGTAACGCAGTGCTTGCGCTTCGTCAGGAAGGTAATGGTGCTACAGCTATAGCCAGGGAGCTAAGCATCGCCCGCTCTACGATATATAAAATTCTGGAAGACGATAATCTTACACAATAGAGCCTGTTTTTTAAAGTTAAGATAATGATAAAAATAACTTTTTAGACGTTAGGTGGCACTTTTCGGGGAAATGTGCACGGAACCCCGACCTTTGTGCTTTCCTCATGTGATTTGTTGGAAGTATAAACATATCTTTACAATTTGAAGACAAAAAAATACCTGTCTTGGGGTATAAAAACGATGCCTGACATGCCCATATGACCAGGTACCCCAACTATTTTGAGATTTGGAAAATCTCCTCACGCAGGTAATGCATACCTGCGTTTTTTTTACTATTTTTTGATGAAGGCCCTTTAGCTCAGTCGGTTAGAGCGCGCGACTCATAATCGCTCGGTCGCTGGTTCGAGTCCAGCAAGGGCCACCAATTACGATTATCGCATATTGGCTATTCGCTCTGTGTCCAGGCTGATGGTGTGGCGAAGACGGTAGATGGCTTGATACACAGGCAAAGGGGACATTCTGGTTTAGGGATCTCCACTCTCTGAATTTGCGGACAGCTGAATGTCCCCTTTGCTGTGATGAGTGTCTCTCCCCGACTATGATGCCTGCCAGCGGTATGTTTCTGTCGTTACGCGCTTTAACGATAACATCATCAACCTAAAAAATGGCGGTTGTTGAGACAAGGGGCTACGTTTACAAGCTGTAATCGTGTTAGGCGGGCCACCCATTGGCTCAATGTGTATTTACCGGGATTGATAAAATCATGGCAGATATTGCTGATGAAGCACAGAATGAACATGAAAAGATGATCGAACGTGGCTTGATGGCCATACGGTCACAGTTTACAGCAAGCAGTGCGCTTGTCTGCCAAGATTGCGGTGAGCCGATACCGGAACGACGTCGTCACCTGTTACCTGGTGTCAAGACCTGTGTCCTGTGCCAGGAGCGAAAAGAGTTCCAGCATAAGGTTGGGGTTTATCCTTTGTTGACTCGCCATGCTGTCAATCAGGACGAAGAGTGATTGGTGGATCTATAGGGGGATGAAGCCCAACTGATTAGAAAAGTACGTTAGCGTGTCAACATTTTTATTTCCAGACAACCTATATATATCTATGAAGCTAATCTGGTAAAACTTTCAAAAAAAATTGCCGTGTTTTTCCCTGCGGTTGTGATCCCAATCCCTATAGGCGACAGCTGACGTTTATTTGTTTATCCCGTTATTTTTAAACTATTTTGGTGTGGTTCTTATGAAGCTAAGTACAAAACTACGTTCATTTACTTTTTTAGTTGTCGGCGGGTTATCGATATTAACATCTAACGCTGTCGCATCAACTCCGGATGTATGGGACGAACATAATAAAATGGTTATAGCTAGCTGTATTAAAGCAAGCAACTTTAAGGAAATAACGCCAGTTGTAAGCAGGTTGATGGGGTTTTCAGATGAAGTTGGTTATACGGCACTATTATTACAGGGTTTTTATCCTCAACAACATATGGAAAATCAAAAGGGGCGGGAACTTTGCCTTTTCAATAAAAAAACGCAAAAAGCCTATATCAGCGAAGTTGACGGTTATCAATAATAGATAGGGGGTGTTGGTACCAGCGTCCATACTGAGCAATGGGCGGTTTTTTGCTTACCATTCTGATGTTCATTTATGGGATCTTTGCCGCGATGACGCTACCAATACTGCAGATCAGGAAGAAACATCTTGATGATTAGGTGGTTGGTCTTAGCGAGGCAGAAACAAAAAAACCACCAAAAAAGGTGGTTTTTTTGTGCTGTTCAGGTTAGCGGCCTTCCCAGCAGGGCTGTGTTACCAACGTAACGCAAGCGCATCCAAGTGCCTATATTTTGGGCTGCTTTACATGCACTGTCAAGTGCCTGTTCGCGAAAGGTTAGTGTACAATATGGTGGGGCCTTCCCGCTGTGTAGCAACGGGCATCGGATTCAGGGAGGGATTTCCAACGGCCGTAAACGCAAGCGCATCCAAGTGCTTGTATTCGCGGTTTCATCTCCGGTGGTGGCATCGTGAAGCGGTCTTCGCAAAGGACCGCACAATGAAACGGTACATTTGTATTGTCATCGTTGTATCTGGTGCATTGTTGTCATCTGGGAATGGGGGTTGGAGTATTTCCAACAACTCAATTTCGGTGATCATCAACGCAGCAGACAAGTAAGCCAGGTGACCGCCCCTATATTGGGGCGGTTTCCTTACGCTCAGTATGACGACTGCCAGTCTGTACCGTCATCCCAGCGTGACTGCCAGTGTGCCAGGTACGACTGAGCCAGTGCAGGCATCTCGCGTATGACCAAGACACTTTCTGAGTTGGCCCGGGCCGCAGCTCTCGTGTAGTTAAAACTTCCTACTTCAACAGTATGATTATCCTGAATAATTACCTTATCGTGCATAATGGCGTAGTGACCGTTCGTCCGTAACTGAATTCCTGCGTTCACCACGATGTTTATTGCGGCCTGATTAGCCTTATTCCGGTTTCCTTTATCATCAAGCACGATTTTTACGTCCACTCCGCGCTGATGTGCATTGACCAGTGCTTTTACGACCTCCGGTGAGGTGAAAGAGTAGCCCATCATGCGGATGCTCTGTTTTGCTGAATCTAAGGTGTTCAGAACCAACTGCAGTGCGCTGCCTTCCGGAGAGAATCCTGCTTCAATAGTCGGTGTCGCAATGACAGGGCTCTGTCGCGTTAAGGCGGCGTCAGGTAATATGCTGTTTTTTTGTAATGTTGCCTATTAATGTCTCTGATCAGAAATGATGCCTTTAAACGCTTGCATTATCCCATCGATATCATCGCGCAATGTGTGCGTTGGTATCTGGCTTATGCCCTTAGCTTGCGCAATCTCGAGGAAATGATGGCTGAACGCGGCATTGCTGTTGACCATGCCACACTGCATCGCTGGGTTATCCGTCTGGTGCCGTTGTTGGACAAGGCATTCCGCCGGCATAAACGTTCGGTGGGTCGTCGATGGCGAATGGATGAAACTTACATCAAAATGAACGGGCAGTGGAAGTATCTGTACCGGGCTGTTGACACATCAGGCCAGACAATCGACTTTCTGCTCACTGCCAAACGTGATGCCGCCGCCGCATTGCGCTTCTTCCGCAAGGCCATACGTCATCACGGCGAACCCGAGGGGGTCACTATCGATAAAAGTGGGGCCAACACAGCGGCTTTGGCCACGCTCAACGCCGACAAACCCGATGAGGAAACGATTACAGTGAGGCAAAGTAAGTACCTAAACAATCTGGTTGAGCAAGATCACCGCAATATCAAACGCCGGATAAGACCGATGCTGGGATTCAAATCGTTTCGACGGGCACAGGGGCTTTTGGCGGGCATCGAATTGATCCACATGATACGCAAAGGACAATATCAGCATCCGGAAAGTGAGGTATTGTCACCTGCGGAACAATTTTATCTGTTGGCTGCCTAAATAATCGGCAACACCCACTTTGGCTGGCCTGTGCCCGTTAATGCGACAGAACCAGAATATCCAACATTATTTCATAACAATACCTGCTATCTGGCTATGAAGATCTACGTCATCAAAATTACTGTTCGTGGCGTAAGTCCCATGGTCTGGCGTCGGCTAAGAATCGCTGTTGATACGTCGCTGGCCGCACTTCACTCCATTTTCCAGATCGTGCAGGGCTGGGGTGATGATTACCTCCATCAGTTTCATATTTACGGCAAAGATTACGGTATCTCTTACGACGGTGGCATTGGCTTTCCGGATAACCCGTTCCAGACCGTGATTGATGATTTTAGTTTTGATATCGGCGATCGCTTTACCTACGAATACAACTTCTTTGAGCACTGGCTTCATGACGTTCGGGTTGAGGCCATTCATGAAGACTCAACGCTGAAAACACCATTTTGTATGAGCGGCCATGGCATGCCCGGAGCAACGGCTGCGGATGAAGCGGATAAGACGCTGGCTTTTCTGGAGGCCATCGTTAATGCGGATGATGCAACAACGGTCGGAGAAATCCGGATCTTTGTTGACGACCTGGATGCTGTTCGGTTCAATCGCAATAAAATCAACAGGCAATTGAGCAAACTCGACCTGGCGGCGCCAGCACTGGAACCTGAAGTGATCTGGTTGGATCGCCGCCGCTGACGGATATCTATAAAGGTGTCCTTCTCTAATTCAGGAAATTGGCGCGCTCAGGACCAGAGGTGTCAGACTCAGGATCGCCTGCGACCACGTAAGCCTCGGCATTTCAATATATTATAAACTTCGCAACCAGATGAAAAACCAGTAACCAGGAGATAATCCCACCACCGCAGGAGGCAACGATGAAATTGACGCTCCAGATAGTTATAACCGATGAGTCAGGCGTGAGCCGAACGGAAGAACTGATGACATTACAGAAGTCAGGAGATGCCCGAAATGATATCGGATTATCGCTTTCAGAGTCGAAGAGCTTGCTGAATACCGTCCAGCAGTCAATGGTTCAGCAGCAGGCGGACGAATACACTCACCAGCATATCCAGTGTCCTCACTGCCTTGCAGCGCGCAGAATCAAAGGCCGGCAGAAAATACAGTACCGGACACTGTTTGGCATTATTCCCGTATCGGGGCTCCGGGTGTACAGATGCCGCTGCGAAAAAAGTACAACAAAGACCGTCAGCCTTCTCAGTGACTGGGCGGGCGATCACACTCATCCTGCCCTGAAATATATAGAAACCCGCAGGGCCTCAATGATCTCGTATGAAATGACGACCCGTCTGCTGAAAGATATTCTGCCAGTGGGAGACAGCCTAAATGCCTCAACGGTGAGGAATAACTTATGTCAGGTGGCGCAGCGCCTTGATGCAGAGGCAGAAGCGAATTCTGGCTTTCTTTCCGGTTGCCCCCGCGACTGGGGGAACCTGCCCAGACCAGGTAAACCGCTTGTGGTAGGTATTGATGGGGGTTATGTTCGGGATCGGGACGACAAAAAGCGAAATTTTGAAATTATTGCCGGCAAATCCTTTTCAGTCGGGTCTCCGACAGACACGCGCCGCTTTGGTTTTGTCCAGAATGACGACTGCCATCCGGAACGCAGACTAATGGCACACCTCTCCGCCCAGGGAATGCAGGCCAACCAGCAGATATTTTTTTATCCGATGGCGCGGATAACCTGAGGGAACTGCAGTAATTTTGTTGCGTTAATGACATATAAGCAATACGACGCAATAACGCGTATAAGACAAAGCATGTGTCGATTTCGCGTCGGAATTTATGGTTTTGACGCTATCACTGTTCAAATGCTCCCGCTGATCCAATTTGCAGCCGCGAGGTTGCCATGCTCAATAAAAAACACCATTTTTCAATTGGTTATTTTTTTTCTGAACCTGTTGTTTCTTAAAAATACAATAGCATTAAACGATCGATAGTGTATTTTCAATTTGTTTAACCTATAGATTAAATCAATCAATCAAGACTGATTGATCTGTTAAACCGATCAATGTATGATGCGTTTCAAGATAAGTGCCAATGTCAGTCCAAAGCCGTTCGCAAGCATCACAGACTCATTGGGCGTTAAATATACAGGGGCGAACTTCCATGGTGTTGTATTTCAAACGTGTTATTTAGAGGCTCAAATTCGGTAACCTGTTGGTCTCTGTGCATGTTCGTCCATTTTTAGGTTTCCACACGAATCCGTGTGATGTGCGTGTTACTGCCATGACGATGGCCATGCCCCTGATACCCAAGCAGAAAAACAGACAGCGTGGTGTTATGACACAAAAAATTCTCAAAAATGCAGCGCTGCGCCTTCTGGTTGAAAGCGGCAGCGTCAGTGCCTTAAACGTGGTTGGGACTGATGGCGGCTGGATATTAAAGGTTAAGTACGGTCTGAGTGAGCAGACCCTGGCGTCACAGGCTCGCCCGGTCAGGGTGTTCAAAAAGCTGGACACATTGGTCATGTACCTCAAAAAAATTGGGGTTGAACAATTTGATATCGATACATCAGGTTATTCCATTGATGCACGCGCCGGCCTCACTCGTCCGGATCGCTCAGTGGCGCTTAAGCGGATACATGAGGCTGCAGCAAGTCATGTGGAACCAATTAAAAGATAACCTGACGATTAACCTACGTCATGAATGGAATAATTAATGACAATTGTTTCAAGGAAAACACGAACTCCCCCAATGATAGAGGGTGATGGTAAACTGAGTTTTCTTGCCACCACCAAACGGAGGGTATTCTGAATAATATGTCATTGTTTTCCGGCGTCGCAGGTGATGGCTTTGTTGCCTTTTTCACTCTCACTCTCACCCTCACTGATTAAGTGGTGAGAATAAAAAAGTAAATATATATCATAAAAATCTTACAGTTAAATGGGTGACTGGAATCTGTAAGTTACGTTTCAATAATGAGATAAGTGAACAACACCATGATGAGAAAATGAAGATAATCCACCTGTGAAATCATTGTGATTTTCACAATGTAAACAATCATTCTTTACTGGGCATTTTAACGCTCAATACAGTGTATGAGTGAGAGCTAAATTATTATTTCTCCTCATACTGCATTCGATATGCACACTTTTTCAATAAACTCTAAACATGGCTAAACAGTATGAAAATTAAGTTAATTTCTTCTATCATCGCAGTCTCGTCACTTGCATTTCCGATGATCTCTTCCGCTGCAACAACAGTTAATGGTGGAACCATCAAATTTACAGGTGAAGTCGTTAACGCCGCCTGCGCAGTTGATGCCGGCTCATCCGATATGACAGTTCGTCTTGGGCAAGTCCGCACGGCCATGCTTAATCAGGCAGGAGCAAAAAGTGGTCACCAGTCTTTTACTATCGTCCTGAAAGACTGCGACACTACCGTATCAACTAAAGCATCTGTGGCTTTCCAAGGAGTTGCGAGTGGTTCAACTGGGGGAGCGATACCAACACCTTTTGATAACGTTTTGGGGTTGAGTGGCGGTGCCGCAGGGCAGGCGACAAATGTAGGTATTCAGCTTTTCTCTGACAATGACACAACGCCATTGAAAGTCGATGGCACTCAGTTCTCCACGCCGAAAACACTGAGTGATGGTGAAAACAGGCTTTCTTTCATGGCTGCATACTATGCAACCGGCGTAGCTACTGCGGGCTCGGCTAACGCAGAAGCAAACTTTAAGGTTCAGTACCAATAATTCTCACTGCAAGGAAGCACTCAAGGTCAGGATGACCTGTTTTGCGTAGCCCGCCCAGGAGAAAAGCTATGTTGAAAATGCAATCGGCGTTTTTTTTGATGCTGCTGCCTCCTGTTGTCTTCGCTGGTAATCAATGGAACGTGACAGTCGCAGGTGGAAACATGCGATTTCAGGGAGAGATTATTGCTGAGGCCTGCCGTGTTGAAGCGGGGAGTCATAACATGACCGTGATTATGGGACAGGTTAGCAGCAACCGGTTTCACGCTGTAGGAGAGGACGCGGGACCTACCCCCTTTGAAATTAATCTGTTGGACTGCAGCACCGCGGTAAGCCAACGGGTTAGCGTGGCTTTTCATGGTATAGCCGATGGCAAAAACCCGGAGCTCCTGTCAGTCGGCGAGGGGAATGGTGTGGCATCGGGCGTTGGAGTGGCCATTTTTGATGAAAAGAACCAGTTAATCCCGGTCAATGGCCCCGTGCGTTCTTGGACCACATTACCCAATGACGGCCCTTTATCTGTGCATTTTGTCGCTAAATACCGCGCTACCGGGCATACCGTAACGGGTGGTGCAGCCAATGCTGAGGCCTGGTTTTCCCTGACATATGAATAACGCGTGGTTTTTGCAATACATCACACGTTCACCGAAAAGACAAAATCACTATACCGGAGTTGTAGTAATCCATGTTTACCAAAATGAATCCCCAACATATGCCAGTATCAGTGGCTCGCCTTTTGCTGACCGCTATTGTCGGTACGGCTATCATGCTTGGCGCCACTCATGCAGATGCCGGTGTGGCTCTTGGCACCACACGCGTGATATACCCGTCTGACCAAAAGCAAGTGCAATTGGCGGTCACTAACAACGATGAAAAAAGCACCTTTCTGATACAGTCATGGGTGGAGAATAGTGACGGAAAAAAAGATGGGCGTTTTGTGATTACACCGCCGCTGTTTGCCATGCAGGGAAAAAAAGAAAATACCCTGCGTATTATCGATGCAACCAATAACAAGCTTCCCCAGGACCGCGAAAGTCTCTTCTGGATTAATGTGAAGGCCATTCCCTCTGCCAGCAAGGTCGAGAAGAGTGAGAACACCTTGCAACTGGCTATTACCAGTCGTATCAAACTCTATTATCGTCCTGTCGGACTGACGTTGAAACCGGAGATTGCGGCAGAAAAGCTGCGCTTCAGTCGTCAGGGGACGGAGTTGAAACTCATTAATCCCACGCCGTATTTTCTGACGGTCACTGAGTTGAACGCCGGTACCCGCATCCTGGAGAATGCACTCGTGCCTCCGATGGGAGAAACCACGGTAAAAATGCCCACAGACGCCGGAACAGCCATCACCTATAAAACCATCAACGACTACGGTGCAGTGACGCCCCAGATGAAAGGGGTGATGCAGTAATACGGTGTCTGTCACATCGGTAGTGGATGCCACCGAGTGATGAAATATCAAGTTCCCCTTGAGCGATGTGTGTTGTCGCAGAGGTGGGGGTCTTTTACTGAAGTAGGGAGCAGGCCGTTTCGGCTCACAGACCGTTATGTTTTCAGAAAGAATCTCTGTACGTCGTTACGTGCTGGCGCCACTTGCTGCGTTGATGGTACCGGTGTTTCCGATCAGCGCCGAGTTATATTTCAACCCCCGTTTTCTGTCTGACGACCCGGCGGCAGTGGCTGACCTCTCGCGGTTTGAAGGTGGTCAGGAACTGCCACCCGGCACTTACCGGGTTGATATTTATCTTAATAATGCCTTCGTTGCTACCCGAGATGTTGCATTTCAGGCACAGGAGGGGCAACAGGACTTGATGGCGTGTCTTACCGCCAAGCAGTTGCTTGGCTTCGGCGTCAATACTCGTACCATCCCCGGCGTGTCAGTGCTGGCTGCTGATGCCTGTATCCCATTCAAGGAGGTGATGCCTGATGCCACACAACAATTTGATACCAGCCAACAACGACTGTATCTGACTGTGCCACAAATCTATATGGGTAATACAGCGCGAGGCTATATCTCACCCGAGTATTGGGATAGCGGTATAACTGGTGCACGTCTGAACTACAGTCTTACCGGTAACCAAGCCCGCAGTCGTCACGGAGGCAATAGTCAGTATGCCTATATGAACCTCAATGGTGGGGTGAATATGGGGTCCTGGCGCCTACGAGATAATAGCACCTGGAGCTACAGCAGTGGCGGGGGGGCGACTGCACAAAAAAACACCTGGCAGCACATTAATACTTATGCCGAACGTGACATCGTTCCCTTGCGCTCACGCCTGACGCTGGGTGACAGTACCACCGCTGGCGATATTTTTGACGGTGTCCAGTTCAGAGGCATCCGTGTAGCCACCGATGACAATATGCTTCCAGACAGCCAGAAGGGGTTTGCGCCGGTTATTCGTGGTATTGCCAGGGGGACGGCCAAGGTATCGGTCCGCCAGAATGGCTATGAGATTTACCAGACAACGGTCCCGCCCGGCCCCTTCGAGATTAACGACCTGTATGCAGCAGGTAACAGTGGCGACTTGCAAGTGACTATCCGTGAGGCTGACGGCAGTACGCGCAGCTTCAATGTGCCTTATTCCTCCGTTCCAGCATTGTTGAGAGAGGGGCATTCTCGCTTTGAGTTGACGGTGGCGGAATACCGTAGTGGGAGTAGGCAGCAGCAATCACCGACGTTTGTTCAAGGGTCGCTAATGCGCGGTCTTCCCGATGGGTGGACCCTGTATGGTGGGGCGCAATTGTCTGACAAATTCCACGCATTCAACGCGGGTGTTGGCAAGAATATGGGATATTTTGGGGCCATGTCCCTTGATATCACTGATGCCAATGCCACGCTGCCGGATGACAGTGAGCATCGGGGGCAGTCAGTACGTTTCCTTTACAACAAGTCGCTGAGCGATACGGGGACCAACCTCCAGTTGCTCGGCTATCGCTATTCGACGCAGGGTTACTTTACGCTGGCTGACACTGCCTGGGAGAAAATGAGTGGTTATACCATCCAGACGCAGGACGGCCCGCTGCAAATCGAACCGAAATACACGGATTATTACAATCTTGCTTACAGTAAGCGTGGCAGGCTTCAAGTGAACGTTTCGCAACAAATTGGCCGAGAAACCTCATTGTATCTGAGTGCAAGTCGGCAGTCCTACTGGCGTACACGCAAAGCGGATGAGCAGCTTCAGGCGGGACTCAGCTCTGTCACGGGGGGCGTCAACTGGAGTATGAATTACAGCCTGACGAAAAATGCCTGGCAGGATGAGCGTGACCATCTGGTGTCATTCAACATGAGCATTCCATTCAGTTACTGGATGGGCTCCAACAGCAAGTCGGTCTTGCGAAACTCGCGGGCCAGTTACAGCACATCGAATGACCTTGATGGAAAGATGACCCAACTTGCCGGTGTCAGCGGTACGCTGACCGAAGACAACAACCTGAATTACAGCGTACAGACCGGTTATTCAGGGGGGGGCAATCAGGCCAGCGGTTCAACAGGGTATGCCGCGCTGAACTACACCGGCCGCCTGGCGAATGCGAATGTCGGCTACAGCCAGAGCGACAGTTATAGCCAGTTCTATTATGGTGTGAGCGGCGGTGTTTTGGCCCACGAGAATGGCGTTACCCTCAGCCAACCGCTTAATGACACGGTGGTATTGGTCAAAGTACCTGGTGCAGCTAATGTGAAAGTGGACGGTCAGAAAGGCGTGCGAACAGACTGGCGTGGCTACGCTGTTATCCCGTATGCCATGAATTACCGTGAAAACCGTATTGCACTGGACACGAACACCCTGGCGAGCAACGTTGATTTGGAAGACGCCGTCACGACGGTCATTCCTTCGCAGGGGGCTATTGTTCGTGCTGATTTTCAGGCCAACGTGGGCCTAAAAGTGCTTATGACACTCAATAAAAATGGCAAACCGGTTCCGTTTGGGGCTATCGCAACCGCGTCGGGCAACCAATCCGGCAGTATTGTGGCTGACGGGGGGCAGGTTTATCTCACCGGCCTGCCATTGACGGGGCAGGTATTTGCCAAATGGGGGGATAGCCCCGAAGCGCAATGCAAGGCGGACTACCGGTTGCCACCGGAGAGTGCGCAGCGTGCGCTGAACGAAATCAGTGCGGAGTGCGAGTGAACAAGATGATGAACGGACGACTTTACTCCCTGTGCCTGTGTGGGGTGCTGTTCAGTGGTATCAGCCATACTGTTGACGCAAGCACGATAACGATTACCGGCAACATACGCGATAACGCCTGTGCGGTTGCAGCTTCTTCCACCACAGTGAATGTGGACCTGTTGGTGAATGCAGCCAAGCAACTCAGTTCGGCCGGAGCGACTACGCCAGCGGTACCCTTCAGTATTGAATTGTCGCCCTGTGGTCCAATGGCGACGAATGTGAAAGTCGGGTTTACCGACACTAGCCGTATACCCGACACCCCCCTGCTGGCGCTGGATAACACGTCATCGGCAGCTGGAATGGGGGTACAACTGCTGGACAGCACCAGGACTGGCATAAAACTGAATGCCGACTCAACTAATCTCCAGTGGATCCCGTTAAAGGGGGGGCAGCCCAATACGTTGAACTTTTATGCAAGACTGATGGCAACAGGGGCGACGGTGAGTGCTGGCACAGTGAGTGCCACCGCCGGTTTTACCCTTGAGTTTGAGTAAATGGAGCTTGGAAATGAAATATAAAAGTGCCGGGCTCTTGCTTGGCCTGTCTCTGATGTTGCCGTGGCTGGTACACGCTGCTGATGTCACAATCACGGTTAACGGCAGTGTTGTTGCCAGGCCTTGTCAAACGCCTCCGGGCGATACCACGGTGGATTTTGGCGATGTCTATACCACGTCGCTGAATACCGCTAGGAGCACTACTGCATGGCAAGACATCACGTTGATTCTGAGCGGATGTCCCGTGGGAACATCAACCGTCAAGGCTACGTTCACTGGGCCGGCAGCGAGTAACGCGAACTATTACGCCAACAGCAGCATTACCGGCAGCGCTGGCGGTATTGAGCTGGAATTACAGGACAGTGCAAATGGTCTTTTGAATAACGGGGCGTCGAGGGATATACCGGTGGATTTTACAACCGGTACAGCGGAGCTGCCAGTCAAGGTGCGGGTGCGTTCGGAGAGTGGACAGCCCACCGAAGGCAATATTGAGGCAGTGATTAACGTGACTTACACCTACCAGTGAACGCAGGGACAAGAAAGAATAAGATGAAAAAAATCATGAAAGTGAAAGAACTGATGAAATTTGGTTTATTGCTGGCGCTTCTGGGTGGTTCCTCTCAAGCTATGGCTTTTTATTGTGCTGTATCGGGAGGTGGTTCTATAACAAACACTGGCGACCAGAATGTCGAGGTTTATCTAACCCCTGAAGTTCAGCAGAATCAAAACTTAATTATTGACTTATCTAGTATGATATCATGTAAATTTGGCACGGCTAATGAAAACCCAGTCCCTGGTGCCAGGGAGGAGGACTATTTATACATTGCAGGTGCTTCATATTCAGGTGGGGTGCTTGATGGTTTTAAGGGAAATATATACTACTATAGTGAGAATTACTCAGTGCCGGGTACTACTCAATCCACTGCCCGCGGTGTTTTCCCGAGAAAAAATGGATTAATTCCGATGGATGTAAAGTTATACCTTTCGCCGTTATCAAATAATAATGTAGCATCAGGCGTACTTATTGCAGAAAAGGCGCATATCGCTACATTAATAATGCAGCAAAGGAATAATGTTGATAACGGGGGGGAGCGACAAACATGGTTTATATATGCAAAAAATTCGGTCGTAATGCCAGTCGGTGGCTGCGATGTTTCTGCGCGCGATGTAAGCGTTACTCTTCCCGCGTATGATGCAACCTCAAATCAAACGTTCTCAGTGCCACTGTCGGTCAATTGCCCCAGTGGTAACAAGAATTTGTCGTATTTTTTATCGGGTACGACAGCCGATACCGCAGGGAAAATATTCAGTAATACGTCAACCTCTTCTCCTGCCAGCGGTATAGGGATACAGATGTTGGACCAAAACAATAATGCGATTACGGTCAATAATGCCGTACCCCTGGGAACAGTCGGTAATACGCCGGTCAATCTGAATCTCAAAGCTACCTATGCACAAACCGGTGCTCAGGTTACTGCAGGCAATGTCCAGTCCGTTATTGGGGTGACATTTACCTATCCGTGAATGAGCTCTGTTGCATTAGATAGGATGCTGTTTTTATGATCTCATCTGCCTGTGTCTCTGAGCTGAAACGTCTTCTGTCGCCTGCATTATCGCGTCGATATTTTAGCTCAATGTGTTCATGGTTAGGAATTTGGAAAGGCGTTTTAAAAACTTCCTGACCATAAATTGCAGCGTGATACATGCCCGTTTAGCGTGGCATAGCAAGATGTTATTGATAAAAATACCGGTTTTGATGTGTTTTAATCTAAAAACCATTTTTCAGGCGCACTTATCCAACACCGTGGTCTGAAGCCAGCGTTTTTTTTGCCATCTTCTGCAGCCTGTCAGAGAGTATTTTGGTGGCGTGATCGCCCGCCACGGCGCCGGCAAAACGCAGTCGGCCCTTGCACAGGATGCACTGGTACGGGTCGGTACCCAGAAAGGCTTTCATCAGCACCGCGAACCCTGGCTTCTGTGGTTTCTCGCGCGGCGTCATCTCCAACGCGTCGTAAACCTTTGGCAACAGCGTGCCGCGTTTACGGTTGGCCAGAAAGCCGTAGTAACGCACCATTTTAAAGTGTCGGGACGGGATGTGGCTGACATAACGCCACAGCATCTCCTCCTGGCTCAGTTTCTGGCGTTTGTGCTGCTGCGTGTTGTGGTCGTAGTACTGGTGAACGACCGAGCCGCCACGGTAATGACGGAGCTGCGACGCCGCCACCGGCGGGCGTTTCAGATAGCGGCCCAGGTATTTCACGCTGCGCCAGGCACCGCGGGTCTTTTTGGCGAAGTGAACCTTCCAGTGGCGCTGATATTGCGCCTGCAGGTAGCGCTGCCACTGTTTCTCATCGCGGATATGGCCGAGACCTGGCAGCGCGGCGGGGCTAACGCGGTCATGGCTGGCGCGCAGTAAACGGATGACGGCGCCGCGCCAGATTTCTTCGACCTGCTGTTTTTTGAAGAACAGGTCACGCCAGACCCCGTGTTTGACATCGAGGCCGCCACGGGTAATTGAGACGTGGATATGCGGATGCTGATTGAGCTGGCGTCCGTAGGTGTGTAGTGCACAGAAGATGCCGACTTCGACGCCCAGCTTGCGCGCGAGTCTGAGCATGGCGCGGGTGGCGCAGCGAAAAAGGTCGTTGAGCAGCGGCCAGTTGTTATTGAAGAACGGCCAGAGCAAGTGCGGCATGGTGAAGGTGATATGTTGCCAGTCGCAGTCGGGGAGAACATGTTGCTGCCCAGCAATCCACTGCTCGGTGCCTTTGAGGGCGCAGCTGCTGCAGGCTTTGGATTTGCATGTCTGGCAGAGGAAACGCGAATGTGTGCATTCAGCGGAGCTGCAGCAATAGCGGCGAACGCCCATGGCGCAGGTCCCGCAGGCAAGCATGCGCTCGACAGAGAGTTTGGTCCAGTCGGTGAGCTGATGGCCATTCTTCTCAAGGAAGCGCTCCCAGCCTTCATCGTGCTGGAACAGGAGCTTTGCGGGTCGCGGTATGTACATGAAAGACAGTATAAAATACGGCGATGAGGGTGGAAAGGACTTCGGCTGCGCAGCAGACGAGCTCACGCCGCAGGCGTGCTACCGTTCATGCTGCCTTTGATGATGAAGGGAAGCAAATAGCACCGATCATGGCCAGAGTGACCGGCAATGTTGAAGGGCTGGCGAAACTACTGGATCGCTGCCGCTGGCAGTTAGCTCTCTGTCAGGATAAACAGATGCCCTACCTGTTTCAGTTGATTGCCTCGCTAAATGGGGTTCCGCGCCCATTAGCCCCACATTCTTGGTAAAATTATATATATCAATACACTATGGTGATATTCTGTTACTCATTGATGGAGCACATTAAAAAATGTTGTTTATTTCACAATATCACATGTCGTGATATCTGAAACTGCATTTATTGGTCTGAAATGGGTTATCTACTGTCGTTTTTTGCCTGTTTTGATACTACGTGGTGTCAAAACCAAATTTTGGCACTTCTCCGGGCGAATTTTTCGCAGAATGAAGCACCGAACTTACCAACAAACTTACAAATTAACGGAAATATCAAAAAAATGATATTCTATTTAATTCATAAAGATAGATATCAAGCTTGGGACCTTGGGGGCAAATGGGCGAGAAACGCCATAATGGAATTTCTCAGGTTCAAGGCGTCATCCCCATGTTGAGCGAAATCTGGATCCGTGGTTACCGCTCTGTGCGCAAGCTCACTATGCCCCTTGGCAGGATCAATCTGGTTCAGGGGGCCAACGGCTGCGGCAAGAGCAACCTCTACAACGCCATCCACCTGCTCGCGAGCGCCGCTAGTGGTGAGCTGGCCCGCGCCATCTGTGCCGAATGAGGGATCCACCAAACCATATGGGCAGGAGGCCTGCGTCCTGACGATCGTGCCGATGCGCCCAAACGCATCATCCTCGGTATGCAGGCCAAGCAGTTTGGCTACGAGTTGCAGATAGGCTTGCCCCCGCCGCCGGTCAGCCCGTATTTCGGCTTCGATCCCGAGATCAAGCAGGAGGAGGCGTGGCTGGGGGAGCGACGCTCCCCCTCAAACCTGTTACTCATGCGGAGTAATCAGGCGGTCAAGGTGCTTGGTATCGATGGGGACAACGTGGACTATACCCCCGCCCCATTCCCAGTTGAAATGCAACAAAGTGACCCACTGGCTAGACCCGGATAAAATCACCGTTCTGGCCCTACTGGAGATCCCTTTGCATGCAGGGAAAACATCTGACTCAGAAAGAGCGGTTCTACATCGAAAAACGTCGTGATGATGGGGTTAATCAGGCCACCATTGCCAGGGAGCTCCAGCTTCCGCGCTCTACCATCAGCCGGGAACTCAGACGCAATACCGACGCCGCTTTCAACGGCGTTTATTCCTGCAGAAGGGCAGAAAAACTGGCCAGAGGACGGCGTCAGAAAGCACGTCCGGATAACGTGGTTAACCAGTTTGAACCGCACATTCAAGAATTTATCAGGCATGCGCTATCTACCCACACTTCACCTGAAGTCATCAGTGGACGCCTGTTCCTGGAATTGGGTTTATCGGTCAGCAAGAACTCGCTCTATCGCTATATCCAGCAGGAGCGCCAGGCCGGCGGAGACCTGTATCAACAGCTCCCCCATCGGGGTAAGCGGTATAACTATCAGACCGACCAGGCCAACCGTGGTCCTATTCCCAACCGCGTTGGCATTGAGCACCGGCCTGCCGAAGCGGACCTCAAACAACAGCCCGGACACTTTGAAATTGATACCATTTTTGGCAAAGACCAGAAGTCATTCCTACTGACCGTGGTCGATAAAGCCGTCAAGCTGGTCATCATTCGCAAACTGCCCAACAAGCGTGCAGAGACGGTGGTCGCCGCGTTCAGGGACATCGTCGCCAATACTTTCTGCGAGTTTAAAACCCTGACCGCCGATAACGGCCCTGAGTTTTCGCAGCACGAGGAAATAACGAAAATAACGGGAGCCACGGTCTACTTTGCCCGGCCTTATCATTCCTGGGAGCGTGGATTGAATGAGCACACTAGCGGGCTGATACGGCGGTTTTACCCGAAAGGAACAGACTTCAATCAGGTCACCCATCGCAAGGTCGCAGCACTCGAACACCTGCTCAATACGCGAGGGAGAAAATGTCTGGGCTATCGTTCTCCGAATGAGGTATTTTTAACGCACTTACAGGCGGCATAATGCCCTACCGTTTTGTTGCGTTTCGACTGGGAATGGGGCCCCGGTATGTTGCCCCACGAGTCGGTGTTCGGGCATCTTGCGGAGCCTGAGCGCTATCCCGAGATTGCCAGATTGCGCCACCTTATCAACCAGTGGCGCTTCTATCATCACTTCGATATCGCCTCCGGCTCGCCCCTACGCATTCCCCAGCCTTGCATCAGAACCCCGGTTCTGAGCCATGACGGGGGGGATCTCGCGGCGGCCTTTGCCACTATCGTCGACATTGGGGATGTCGAATTGCTGCACGGCATCCTCGCCCGTGCCTTTCCCGATGCCCGTTTCCACGTGAGCAACAGCGAAGCGGGACTCGAGATGATGATGACGCGTGAGGGGCTGCGGCGACCGCTGCGGGCCCGTGAGCTCTCCGATGGCACCTTGCGTTTTCTCTGCCTGACCGTGGCACTGCTCAGTCCGCGTCCGGCACCCTTGGTCGTGTTGAACGAGCCGGAAAGCAGCCTACATCCCGATATGCTGCCGGCGCTCGGTCAGCTGATTGGCGAGGCGTCGCGTTACTCTCAGCTCTGGGTGACGACTCACAGTCCGGTGCTGGCACAGGCGATTGAAGCCCATGCATCGTGCCGTTATATCCCGTTGCAACTGATTAACGGGGAGACCTGCCTACATGATCCGACGCGCCGTGAGTGGCGATTTGACGAGAACTAGCCAAGGCGTGTTGTCCGGCAAGGTCGTAAGTCTCTCCAAAACGGGTTAATGACGGATCTGCGCCAGCTCATCGGCAGTGAGACCCGTGGCGTTCATTACCGTCGCCAAATCAAGGCCACTGTCGAGCAGCGAACGGGCGATCTTCAGTGCGGCTTCGCGCTCGCCTTCCTGCCGCCCTTTCTCGATGCCCTTTTCGATGCCCTTTTCGATGCCGAGCTGGAGGCCTTCCAGGCGGCCTTTCTCGAGCCCTTTTTGCTCCAGTTTTTGTGCAATCGTCATAAGTACCTCTTCGTGCTGTGGCGCGCGGCGGGCCAGTTCTCGGATAAAAGCCTCCGGGGCGGCCGTATCGCCAACCTGCAGCATGTAATTCATCAATGATGCCAGTTGATCACTCGTAGTGTATCCGGCCAGCAGCAAAGTGACCAGTTGTTCCATCAGTTCAAACAGATCGCGCTGTCGGATGTGTTTCTGCAGCAGCGTCAGCGCCGCCATGCTGCGGTGGCCCATAATCTCTTCGTCGGGGATGACTGTCACATCAACCAGCGGAAACGCTGCGGTGTACAGTTTTTCCGCCAGCACGGGAGCATCAAATTCCTGCAGCCAGTTGGTCGAGTACGGATAAGGGCTGCGTTTACCGGTATAGAACAGTACCGGAATGACCAGTGGCAGCTTCTTATGGCCGGCATCGAGGTGACGCTGCATGGCGGCGACCGCATAGCGTAGCAACCTGAACGCCATGTGTTTGTCCGCCGTGGATTGGTGCTCGATAAGTACCATCACGTAACCGTCAGTACCGGCGGTAGTTTTCAGGCTGTAAAGCACGTCGCTGAAATACGGGCGCAGGCTTTCTTCGACAAAGCTTCCGGACTCCAGCTTCAGCGTGCTCAGATCACAGATAGCCTGCAGCTCTGCCGGCAAGTGCAATTGCATAAAATCCCGGGCGGTATCGGGATGCGTCAGAAACTGTTTGAAGGCCAAATCATGTGGCGTAGGGGTCTTTTTCATGAGGCTATCGTAACATGTTGGTCCCCCGGCTCACTATCGCAGCGTTGGGTTTTGTCGGTACCACGGTCAGCGGAGTCCGCTGACGCCAGCCAGCAGGTTATATGCTCGCTGACGGCGACGTCATGTAGAGCCACGCCGACTTTTTGGCCGTAAAAACGCAACTGGCAGAAGCAGAAGCCTGGGCAGTTGCCAGGAACAATTCGGTATCATGTAGTTTTTCGCGGAGTAGAGTGAGCGTCATCCCAAGACGTTGATAGGATTTGGCCGCCGGGTGTGGAGTGTTGCGGTGCTATTTAAGTATCCCTGTACCGAACCGGTTCAATCCGGTACTGTTTAAGCGGCTCTGTCGCGTTAAGGCGGCGTCAGGTAATATGCTGTTTTTTTTGTAATGTTGCCTATTAATGTCTCTGATCAGGAATGCCTTTAAACGCTTGCATTATCCCATCGATATCATCGCGCAATGTGTTCGTTGGTATCTGGCTTATGCCCTTAGCTTGCGCAATCTCGAGGAAATGATGGCTGAACGCGGCATTGCTGTTGACCATGCCACACTGCATCGCTGGGTTATCCGTCTGGTGCCGTTGTTGGACAAGGCATTCCGCCGGCATAAACGTTCGGTGGGTCGTCGATGGCGAATGGATGAAACTTACATCAAAATGAACGGGCAGTGGAAGTATCTGTACCGGGCTGTTGACACATCAGGCCAGACAATCGACTTTCTGCTCACTGCCAAACGTGATGCCGCCGCCGCATTGCGCTTCTTCCGCAAGGCCATACGTCATCACGGCGAACCCGAGGGGGTCACTATCGATAAAAGTGGGGCCAACACAGCGGCTTTGGCCACGCTCAACGCCGACAAACCCGATGAGGAAACGATTACAGTGAGGCAAAGTAAGTACCTAAACAATCTGGTTGAGCAAGATCACCGCAATATCAAACGCCGGATAAGACCGATGCTGGGATTCAAATCGTTTCGACGGGCACAGGGGCTTTTGGCGGGCATCGAATTGATCCACATGATACGCAAAGGACAATATCAGCATCCGGAAAGTGAGGTATTGTCACCTGCGGAACAATTTTATCTGTTGGCTGCCTAAATAATCGGCAACACCCACTTTGGCTGGCCTGTGCCCGTTAATGCGACAGAACCGAGCGTTATGCTCATCGACAATTTGTAGAGCATAACGCTCAGGTGACACTGATGCGCACAACACCAGAGGAAAACTACCAGCTGGGTGTTTGGATTGGCAATAAGCTCAATCTATGTAATGGGCCGGTACGTTTCATCATCCCAGAAGGCGGATTTTCAGCGTTAGATGCCCCTGGACAGCCATTCTTCGATCCGAATGCAAGACAAGCTTTTGCAGAAGGATTGGAATCTACGGTGATCCCGACGGCACAACGCCAAATTATCAGAACGTCTCACCACATCAATGCACCTGAGTTTTGTTCGCTTGTAATTGAGCAGTTCCAGAATGTAATGCAACACCAGGGAACAGCTTATGATTCAACACCAGGGAAATCCTTATGAAAAACTACAATATAGTAAAAGAAAAGCTGCAACTGAAAGTCCTGCGTCAGGAACCGATTATCGGTGCCGGGGCAGGAACGGGCCTATCCGCACGATGTGAAGAAGCTGGCGGAGTCGATTTGATTGTAATCTATAACAGTGGTCGCTTCAGAATGGCTGGGCGTGGTTCGCTGGCGGGGTTAATGCCGTACGGTAACGCCAACAAGATTGTGCGTGAAATGGGTAATGAAGTGCTGCCAGTAGTAAAAGAAACGCCCGTACTGGCTGGCGTTTGTGGAACAGATCCCTTTTGCAATATTCCTCATTTCCTGGAAGAACTGAAAGCGCAGGGATTTACAGGTGTTCAAAACTTTCCGACCGTTGGCCTGATTGATGGAAACTTCCGTAAAAATTTGGAAGAGACAGGAATGGGTTATGGTCTGGAGGTAGATATGATCCGTCAGGCTCATGAAAAAGGGATGCTGACCACACCGTATGTATTTAACGAGCAAGATGCAGTTGCCATGACTGAAGCTGGTGCTGATGTCATTGTGGTGCATATGGGGTTGACCACTGGGGGCGATATTGGAGCAGATACCGCACAGAATTTAGAGTCTTGCGTCCCTGTGATCAATGCTTGCGCCGCAGCTGCAAAAGCAGTACGAGAGGATGTGATCGTGCTGTGTCACGGAGGACCTATTGCAGAGCCAGATGACGCAGCCTATATACTGTCCCATTGTCCTGACTGCCACGGTTTTTACGGGGCAAGCTCGATGGAACGTTTACCTACAGAAGTAGCGATTAAAAATATCGTTAATGAGTTTAAGAAAATAAAAAGGAATTAATAATCAGTATATTAACCCTGCTAATAAAAAGACATGTAAAGTAAAATGTAAAAACAAACAACTAGACATTTTTGATGCGTAGTTGTTTGCCTTACCGACTGAGACCAAGCGGTCTACGTTCGAATCTATTAGTATCAGTTAATATGATGCTAATATAATGACTGTATTCTAGTGAAAGCGCTTTTGATTTAAGTTATCAATCAATAATGGCTGTATAAGAGGTTGCTGATGAGTATATATGAGAGTGAGTGTAAAAGGTATTCAGAGTTGTTTTTATCCAAGATGGAAGAAAAATTTAAACTGAAGGAGGCTGAAAATAATGAAATACGCAAACATCAAATGCGGTATCTTTTTTTGGTGTTACTGGTTGAGCAAGTGGTTAAATCAAGCAGTTGGGGCATGTTGACCTGTTTAAGAGCAACTGAAACATGTAAAAAGCCGGTTGATAATAAATATATCCCCATTGATTTGTGCTATAGCATCATCGCAAATTCGTCAGGAGAAAAGTTAAGTTTATTACCTTGCGATGACAGTTTTGACATGATTGCTATGCGCTGGGAAACACCTAGAAATGAAAGCAGTGAGCGTGATGATTTATTGATTTTTTGGAATGATGGCCAGTGGGATCTCCGATTTGGGATAAACTCAAACGACCAGGGACGGGTGGATGAGAACGCTATCCGCTACATTCTGCATAAACACTTTTTCAATGATTCACACTGAGGTGGTCGGAAACCACCAATCCGTATGGATGAGATCTTCTCCCTCGTACCAGATTGGTCGTTTCCGTTCTCTGCAGTTCTCGGAAGGTTCACACAACGCTTGATTCATGGGGTCCTAGCTGGCCAACATCGACAGGATTAGAAACGTTAGGCTATGAGTTTCCAGATGTAAAAATGTGCCAAAATGGCTCTTTTTTTGTTTATTAATTTGCCAATATGGCATATATTTACTGTGTAAATTTAGTGGTTAGTTGGAACGTACATGACAGGTTTTGAGCTAAAAATGTGGCGAAAAGGGTTGAAATGGACTCAGGCACAGGCAGCTGACGAGTTTGGTATTTCTCTACGTTCTTACGTTCGTTATGAAAATACAGCTCCACCCCGCGTGGTGCAACTAGCGATAACGGCGTTGTCATTAAAGTTCATGATGAATGATATCAATTGCCTGGACGCCGATTTGTTACGAACAAGGTTGCGTATCTTAGCAAGCAGTATTCATTAATTTCAAGCAAAGGGATGTTGAGATGAACAAAGAACTGATAATAGCTATATTTCGACAAGTAACGTTTTATGGATCTACAAGTCAAAAACCGCTCATATTTGCTCTTGTTGGCCTATGGAGAGTTATTTTAATCGCTTGTTTACTTGCAGTATTGGGGATTGTCTGTTCACCTGTATTCATATATCTGGATATTATTCCTCAGTCGAGGTCATTATTTTTCGATATTTTCTTTTATCCAATGACGGGGCTGGCGATAGTCGCTTTTTTTGCAGGAATGTTTGGCATGACATCAGCGATGATTGAAATGTTAGTGTCGCTAGGGAAACTCGGGCAAGTGAAAGAATGAAACCAGGCAACATGTTTTGGACCTATATAGCAGTGGCGGTATTAACAGGCATCAACCTGTTAGCATTACCTATCATGTTAGGTCCACTGTTGTGGGGGGAGCGTTTTTTCAATCATGTTTATCTGGATAAATCATCTGGGTATTATCGCGACAAACACCTCCTGGTGAACTGGCTCTCGGTGCTGGCCGTGATCTCGCCAGTGCAGACCACCTGGCTCGATGCGTAAAGGTCATCGGCGAGATCTGCTTTTCCCGCAGTGATTGCTGAACTGGAAGAGAAAGACCGGGATAATGCAGGGCTAGGTCTGAAATCATTAGATTGAAGCCTAGCGTACGTTTCCGTTTCATTGGACTTCCCCCCCCCTTATACCATAGGAATATAGTATGACAGAAGACCAAACAAGAATAGATCGAGCTATCGAACTAGCCTGCCTTTATGGCGGAACTGATGAAATGCATCATTTGCAATGGGTCTTGGATCAAATGGTTAGAGAGCTGGCTGGAGAACGCTATGATCAGATTGTGGCTGATGCAATAAAGGGGGAGGATGGCCCTGACACCTACAGATGGAATGTTGGGATTGCACCATGACATGCCAGCTCCGTTGGGACCGCCTTTACGTTCTCTGCCCTTCCGGGATCGTCCTTTCCGTCCTCTGTTGAAGTCGGAAATCCATGTATCAACATTGTTGACATCTAACGGTGATTTGATTATTGTTTATACAGTGTAGATACATTGCAACTGATAAGGAGGGGATTATGTCTCAAGTTGTGGTTAAAAAATGGGGTAACAGCCCGTCAGTCCGTCTTCCTGTCGCCGTCATGAAAGCAGCGTCGCTCAACGTGGATGATACCGTTGAGGTGAGTGTCGAAGAAGGGCGTATCGTCATTGTACCGGTGCGAGCCAAGGTCTATTCACTAGACGGCTTGCTGGCAGGCGTGACTGACGAGAATATTCACCAGGCAGTGTCGTTTGGTGAGCCTGTTGGCAAAGAGGCACTGTGATGGTTAAAGGTTATGTTCCTGACGCCGGTGATATTGTCTGGTTAGAGTTTGATCCCCAGGCAGGGCATGAACAAGCGGGCCATCGCCCTGCTTTAGTGCTCAGTCCCGCTGTATACAACGGGCGGATTGGGTTAATGCTGTGCTGCCCGATGACAACCAAAATCAAAGGGTATCCTTTTGAAGTCATTGTCCCTGGTGAACGTGAGAGTGCAGTCCTTGCCGATCAAGTTAAGAGCCTGGATTGGAAAGAACGTAATGCAACAAAAAAGGGACAGGTACCTGCGTCGGTACTGTCGGATGTTCGTGCAAAGGCAAAAGCCTTAATAGGGTAATCATGGAGGAATTATGAAAGATAAAATAACCGTTTTAACACGCGAGCAATTAAAAGGAAACGATAATATTTTAAATCCTATTGCTGAGCTTCGTAATGAACCACAAGTTATAATGAATATCATGCACGAGATATCCGATAGTAAATTATCGGGAGATAAATATTTACGCGCTAAAGAAATAATTATTGATGTTTGTCAGAAAAATGAAAAGCCAACATTACTAATGCTTGTGAATGCATGGAAAGCTGATCCTATGCTTGAAGATTTTGCTGAATCTATTGCCGTAAACGCTCTTCCACGTGCTCATGGCCACCTTTTTGATGATTAAAGTTATATAGGGTCAATGTAATAATTGGCTATATAACCCATGAAAGTCACAAGGATATAGGTATGAAAAGGAAAAGTGACAAAGCTCTTACAATATTAATCTGATTGAAGTGGCACAAAACATGGTAGTCATTTAAAATAGGCAAAGGTGAAAAGAATATGAATCATAAATTTGTTCGTTATTTCAATTGTAGCGTAATCACTTTGTTTTACTTGTCACTCACATTATGTGCTATTTTATTTATTGCTTCTTTGAATTTAAAAATGGTAAGTTTAATTTTGTTTGCAGCGTCAACAACAAGCTTTATGGTATATTACATCTCAACCGGAAATAAAATAGGAGTTAGCCTGATTGTATTGCCAGCGCTAATTTATTTCCCCACCTCGGTAATAACGCAATATATTATAGGATATTCAGTAGAGTTGACTGAGTACATATTATATATTTTCACCGTAGGAAGCATAATCATATCTTCTTTAGTTTATGGCTTTGAATATTGGAGTGATACAAGGAAGCGGCTATCATGAAAAATGATTTAAAAATGGAATGGATGTTTCTCGGAGTGTCAGTTGTGACTGGCCTAAACTGGTTAATGCATCCATTTATGCTAGTACCAACACTCCGGGGCTTAGGCTTGGCGATTGTTTATATTTGCATAAAATTACTGACCAAAAAAAATAGAGTTTCCTATTAGTACAGTCTGGTTATTATTAGCAGCAATAGTATCAATGTGCATTATTAGTGATTTCCAATTAAATACTGAAATGCGAGTGATGTCATCGATTTTTTGCTTCTTTGCATCCTTATTCATGGCTTGGCAGCAATACGTACTCAAAAGGAAGAGGACAAAGATGTGAGCTTAACTAAAAGGCGAGATGAGTTAATTATGTGCGGTCTTAATTTAATGGGTCATGACGTGGGGAGGGGGGGGGATAAAAGGGCATGTTAAGTTCCGTTATGGAAAATTACGACAAAACGTAATGTATGTTGATATAACCACTGACCTATGGTCTGAAAGTATCAGTATATGTTGGAAACCGTATTATGCTGATGGCACAGAGGCGCCAGAATTGACGTTGACCGGATCAGAGATAAAAGCAGTGTCTTTATTTCCTCAGATACTCCTGCCTTTTTCTGATCCGGAAGTTCAGATTGATACTGTGCTTGACCAATTTGACAGGATGGGTTTAGGTCGTAGCCATGACCATCATGCGGCAGATCTACTCTGATGGGGCAGGCTCGCCCCGTTGTCCCCTCCGCGGGATCGGCCTTTCCGACATCCGTGGTTTTCGGAAGGTTCGATGTCTAGGGGGGCCGCTTGGAAAACGGAAAATTAACTACGCTAAGAGGGAGCAGTTTGGAGATCGGGAATTTTTGTACGCTAAGCGTATAAAATACATAAAGTTACGCTCTTAGCGTTCGTTTTCGTTCCATTGGGGAGAGCATGAAAAAGTGTGGGGCAGTCACCGAATGTATCGCCTGCTGGGGCTAGAATATCCAACATTATTTCATAACAATACCTGCTATCTGGCTATGAAGATCTACGTCATCAAAATTACTGTTCGTGGCGTAAGTCCCATGGTCTGGCGTCGGCTAAGAATCGCTGTTGATACGTCGCTGGCCGCACTTCACTCCATTTTCCAGATCGTGCAGGGCTGGGGTGATGATTACCTCCATCAGTTTCATATTTACGGCAAAGATTACGGTATCTCTTACGACGGTGGCATTGGCTTTCCGGATAACCCGTTCCAGACCGTGATTGATGATTTTAGTTTTGATATCGGCGATCGCTTTACCTACGAATACAACTTCTTTGAGCACTGGCTTCATGACGTTCGGGTTGAGGCCATTCATGAAGACTCAACGCTGAAAACACCATTTTGTATGAGCGGCCATGGCATGCCCGGAGCAACGGCTGCGGATGAAGCGGATAAGACGCTGGCTTTTCTGGAGGCCATCGTTAATGCGGATGATGCAACAACGGTCGGAGAAATCCGGATCTTTGTTGACGACCTGGATGCTGTTCGGTTCAATCGCAATAAAATCAACAGGCAATTGAGCAAACTCGACCTGGCGGCGCCAGCACTGGAACCTGAAGTGATCTGGTTGGATCGCCGCCGCTGACGGATATCTATAAAGGTGTCCTTCTCTAATTCAGGAAATTGGCGCGCTCAGGACCAGAGGTGTCAGACTCAGGATCGCCTGCGACCACGTAAGCCTCGGCATTTCAATATATTATAAACTTCGCAACCAGATGAAAAACCAGTAACCAGGAGATAATCCCACCACCGCAGGAGGCAACGATGAAATTGACGCTCCAGATAGTTATAACCGATGAGTCAGGCGTGAGCCGAACGGAAGAACTGATGACATTACAGAAGTCAGGAGATGCCCGAAATGATATCGGATTATCGCTTTCAGAGTCGAAGAGCTTGCTGAATACCGTCCAGCAGTCAATGGTTCAGCAGCAGGCGGACGAATACACTCACCAGCATATCCAGTGTCCTCACTGCCTTGCAGCGCGCAGAATCAAAGGCCGGCAGAAAATACAGTACCGGACACTGTTTGGCATTATTCCCGTATCGGGGCTCCGGGTGTACAGATGCCGCTGCGAAAAAAGTACAACAAAGACCGTCAGCCTTCTCAGTGACTGGGCGGGCGATCACACTCATCCTGCCCTGAAATATATAGAAACCCGCAGGGCCTCAATGATCTCGTATGAAATGACGACCCGTCTGCTGAAAGATATTCTGCCAGTGGGAGACAGCCTAAATGCCTCAACGGTGAGGAATAACTTATGTCAGGTGGCGCAGCGCCTTGATGCAGAGGCAGAAGCGAATTCTGGCTTTCTTTCCGGTTGCCCCCGCGACTGGGGGAACCTGCCCAGACCAGGTAAACCGCTTGTGGTAGGTATTGATGGGGGTTATGTTCGGGATCGGGACGACAAAAAGCGAAATTTTGAAATTATTGCCGGCAAATCCTTTTCAGTCGGGTCTCCGACAGACACGCGCCGCTTTGGTTTTGTCCAGAATGACGACTGCCATCCGGAACGCAGACTAATGGCACACCTCTCCGCCCAGGGAATGCAGGCCAACCAGCAGATATTTTTTTATCCGATGGCGCGGATAACCTGAGGGAACTGCAGTAATTTTGTTGCGTTAATGACATATAAGCAATACGACGCAATAACGCGTATAAGACAAAGCATGTGTCGATTTCGCGTCGGAATTTATGGTTTTGACGCTATCACTGTTCAAATGCTCCCGCTGATCCAATTTGCAGCCGCGAGGTTGCCATGCTCAATAAAAAACACCATTTTTCAATTGGTTATTTTTTTTCTGAACCTGTTGTTTCTTAAAAATACAATAGCATTAAACGATCGATAGTGTATTTTCAATTTGTTTAACCTATAGATTAAATCAATCAATCAAGACTGATTGATCTGTTAAACCGATCAATGTATGATGCGTTTCAAGATAAGTGCCAATGTCAGTCCAAAGCCGTTCGCAAGCATCACAGACTCATTGGGCGTTAAATATACAGGGGCGAACTTCCATGGTGTTGTATTTCAAACGTGTTATTTAGAGGCTCAAATTCGGTAACCTGTTGGTCTCTGTGCATGTTCGTCCATTTTTAGGTTTCCACACGAATCCGTGTGATGTGCGTGTTACTGCCATGACGATGGCCATGCCCCTGATACCCAAGCAGAAAAACAGACAGCGTGGTGTTATGACACAAAAAATTCTCAAAAATGCAGCGCTGCGCCTTCTGGTTGAAAGCGGCAGCGTCAGTGCCTTAAACGTGGTTGGGACTGATGGCGGCTGGATATTAAAGGTTAAGTACGGTCTGAGTGAGCAGACCCTGGCGTCACAGGCTCGCCCGGTCAGGGTGTTCAAAAAGCTGGACACATTGGTCATGTACCTCAAAAAAATTGGGGTTGAACAATTTGATATCGATACATCAGGTTATTCCATTGATGCACGCGCCGGCCTCACTCGTCCGGATCGCTCAGTGGCGCTTAAGCGGATACATGAGGCTGCAGCAAGTCATGTGGAACCAATTAAAAGATAACCTGACGATTAACCTACGTCATGAATGGAATAATTAATGACAATTGTTTCAAGGAAAACACGAACTCCCCCAATGATAGAGGGTGATGGTAAACTGAGTTTTCTTGCCACCACCAAACGGAGGGTATTCTGAATAATATGTCATTGTTTTCCGGCGTCGCAGGTGATGGCTTTGTTGCCTTTTTCACTCTCACTCTCACCCTCACTGATTAAGTGGTGAGAATAAAAAAGTAAATATATATCATAAAAATCTTACAGTTAAATGGGTGACTGGAATCTGTAAGTTACGTTTCAATAATGAGATAAGTGAACAACACCATGATGAGAAAATGAAGATAATCCACCTGTGAAATCATTGTGATTTTCACAATGTAAACAATCATTCTTTACTGGGCATTTTAACGCTCAATACAGTGTATGAGTGAGAGCTAAATTATTATTTCTCCTCATACTGCATTCGATATGCACACTTTTTCAATAAACTCTAAACATGGCTAAACAGTATGAAAATTAAGTTAATTTCTTCTATCATCGCAGTCTCGTCACTTGCATTTCCGATGATCTCTTCCGCTGCAACAACAGTTAATGGTGGAACCATCAAATTTACAGGTGAAGTCGTTAACGCCGCCTGCGCAGTTGATGCCGGCTCATCCGATATGACAGTTCGTCTTGGGCAAGTCCGCACGGCCATGCTTAATCAGGCAGGAGCAAAAAGTGGTCACCAGTCTTTTACTATCGTCCTGAAAGACTGCGACACTACCGTATCAACTAAAGCATCTGTGGCTTTCCAAGGAGTTGCGAGTGGTTCAACTGGGGGAGCGATACCAACACCTTTTGATAACGTTTTGGGGTTGAGTGGCGGTGCCGCAGGGCAGGCGACAAATGTAGGTATTCAGCTTTTCTCTGACAATGACACAACGCCATTGAAAGTCGATGGCACTCAGTTCTCCACGCCGAAAACACTGAGTGATGGTGAAAACAGGCTTTCTTTCATGGCTGCATACTATGCAACCGGCGTAGCTACTGCGGGCTCGGCTAACGCAGAAGCAAACTTTAAGGTTCAGTACCAATAATTCTCACTGCAAGGAAGCACTCAAGGTCAGGATGACCTGTTTTGCGTAGCCCGCCCAGGAGAAAAGCTATGTTGAAAATGCAATCGGCGTTTTTTTTGATGCTGCTGCCTCCTGTTGTCTTCGCTGGTAATCAATGGAACGTGACAGTCGCAGGTGGAAACATGCGATTTCAGGGAGAGATTATTGCTGAGGCCTGCCGTGTTGAAGCGGGGAGTCATAACATGACCGTGATTATGGGACAGGTTAGCAGCAACCGGTTTCACGCTGTAGGAGAGGACGCGGGACCTACCCCCTTTGAAATTAATCTGTTGGACTGCAGCACCGCGGTAAGCCAACGGGTTAGCGTGGCTTTTCATGGTATAGCCGATGGCAAAAACCCGGAGCTCCTGTCAGTCGGCGAGGGGAATGGTGTGGCATCGGGCGTTGGAGTGGCCATTTTTGATGAAAAGAACCAGTTAATCCCGGTCAATGGCCCCGTGCGTTCTTGGACCACATTACCCAATGACGGCCCTTTATCTGTGCATTTTGTCGCTAAATACCGCGCTACCGGGCATACCGTAACGGGTGGTGCAGCCAATGCTGAGGCCTGGTTTTCCCTGACATATGAATAACGCGTGGTTTTTGCAATACATCACACGTTCACCGAAAAGACAAAATCACTATACCGGAGTTGTAGTAATCCATGTTTACCAAAATGAATCCCCAACATATGCCAGTATCAGTGGCTCGCCTTTTGCTGACCGCTATTGTCGGTACGGCTATCATGCTTGGCGCCACTCATGCAGATGCCGGTGTGGCTCTTGGCACCACACGCGTGATATACCCGTCTGACCAAAAGCAAGTGCAATTGGCGGTCACTAACAACGATGAAAAAAGCACCTTTCTGATACAGTCATGGGTGGAGAATAGTGACGGAAAAAAAGATGGGCGTTTTGTGATTACACCGCCGCTGTTTGCCATGCAGGGAAAAAAAGAAAATACCCTGCGTATTATCGATGCAACCAATAACAAGCTTCCCCAGGACCGCGAAAGTCTCTTCTGGATTAATGTGAAGGCCATTCCCTCTGCCAGCAAGGTCGAGAAGAGTGAGAACACCTTGCAACTGGCTATTACCAGTCGTATCAAACTCTATTATCGTCCTGTCGGACTGACGTTGAAACCGGAGATTGCGGCAGAAAAGCTGCGCTTCAGTCGTCAGGGGACGGAGTTGAAACTCATTAATCCCACGCCGTATTTTCTGACGGTCACTGAGTTGAACGCCGGTACCCGCATCCTGGAGAATGCACTCGTGCCTCCGATGGGAGAAACCACGGTAAAAATGCCCACAGACGCCGGAACAGCCATCACCTATAAAACCATCAACGACTACGGTGCAGTGACGCCCCAGATGAAAGGGGTGATGCAGTAATACGGTGTCTGTCACATCGGTAGTGGATGCCACCGAGTGATGAAATATCAAGTTCCCCTTGAGCGATGTGTGTTGTCGCAGAGGTGGGGGTCTTTTACTGAAGTAGGGAGCAGGCCGTTTCGGCTCACAGACCGTTATGTTTTCAGAAAGAATCTCTGTACGTCGTTACGTGCTGGCGCCACTTGCTGCGTTGATGGTACCGGTGTTTCCGATCAGCGCCGAGTTATATTTCAACCCCCGTTTTCTGTCTGACGACCCGGCGGCAGTGGCTGACCTCTCGCGGTTTGAAGGTGGTCAGGAACTGCCACCCGGCACTTACCGGGTTGATATTTATCTTAATAATGCCTTCGTTGCTACCCGAGATGTTGCATTTCAGGCACAGGAGGGGCAACAGGACTTGATGGCGTGTCTTACCGCCAAGCAGTTGCTTGGCTTCGGCGTCAATACTCGTACCATCCCCGGCGTGTCAGTGCTGGCTGCTGATGCCTGTATCCCATTCAAGGAGGTGATGCCTGATGCCACACAACAATTTGATACCAGCCAACAACGACTGTATCTGACTGTGCCACAAATCTATATGGGTAATACAGCGCGAGGCTATATCTCACCCGAGTATTGGGATAGCGGTATAACTGGTGCACGTCTGAACTACAGTCTTACCGGTAACCAAGCCCGCAGTCGTCACGGAGGCAATAGTCAGTATGCCTATATGAACCTCAATGGTGGGGTGAATATGGGGTCCTGGCGCCTACGAGATAATAGCACCTGGAGCTACAGCAGTGGCGGGGGGGCGACTGCACAAAAAAACACCTGGCAGCACATTAATACTTATGCCGAACGTGACATCGTTCCCTTGCGCTCACGCCTGACGCTGGGTGACAGTACCACCGCTGGCGATATTTTTGACGGTGTCCAGTTCAGAGGCATCCGTGTAGCCACCGATGACAATATGCTTCCAGACAGCCAGAAGGGGTTTGCGCCGGTTATTCGTGGTATTGCCAGGGGGACGGCCAAGGTATCGGTCCGCCAGAATGGCTATGAGATTTACCAGACAACGGTCCCGCCCGGCCCCTTCGAGATTAACGACCTGTATGCAGCAGGTAACAGTGGCGACTTGCAAGTGACTATCCGTGAGGCTGACGGCAGTACGCGCAGCTTCAATGTGCCTTATTCCTCCGTTCCAGCATTGTTGAGAGAGGGGCATTCTCGCTTTGAGTTGACGGTGGCGGAATACCGTAGTGGGAGTAGGCAGCAGCAATCACCGACGTTTGTTCAAGGGTCGCTAATGCGCGGTCTTCCCGATGGGTGGACCCTGTATGGTGGGGCGCAATTGTCTGACAAATTCCACGCATTCAACGCGGGTGTTGGCAAGAATATGGGATATTTTGGGGCCATGTCCCTTGATATCACTGATGCCAATGCCACGCTGCCGGATGACAGTGAGCATCGGGGGCAGTCAGTACGTTTCCTTTACAACAAGTCGCTGAGCGATACGGGGACCAACCTCCAGTTGCTCGGCTATCGCTATTCGACGCAGGGTTACTTTACGCTGGCTGACACTGCCTGGGAGAAAATGAGTGGTTATACCATCCAGACGCAGGACGGCCCGCTGCAAATCGAACCGAAATACACGGATTATTACAATCTTGCTTACAGTAAGCGTGGCAGGCTTCAAGTGAACGTTTCGCAACAAATTGGCCGAGAAACCTCATTGTATCTGAGTGCAAGTCGGCAGTCCTACTGGCGTACACGCAAAGCGGATGAGCAGCTTCAGGCGGGACTCAGCTCTGTCACGGGGGGCGTCAACTGGAGTATGAATTACAGCCTGACGAAAAATGCCTGGCAGGATGAGCGTGACCATCTGGTGTCATTCAACATGAGCATTCCATTCAGTTACTGGATGGGCTCCAACAGCAAGTCGGTCTTGCGAAACTCGCGGGCCAGTTACAGCACATCGAATGACCTTGATGGAAAGATGACCCAACTTGCCGGTGTCAGCGGTACGCTGACCGAAGACAACAACCTGAATTACAGCGTACAGACCGGTTATTCAGGGGGGGGCAATCAGGCCAGCGGTTCAACAGGGTATGCCGCGCTGAACTACACCGGCCGCCTGGCGAATGCGAATGTCGGCTACAGCCAGAGCGACAGTTATAGCCAGTTCTATTATGGTGTGAGCGGCGGTGTTTTGGCCCACGAGAATGGCGTTACCCTCAGCCAACCGCTTAATGACACGGTGGTATTGGTCAAAGTACCTGGTGCAGCTAATGTGAAAGTGGACGGTCAGAAAGGCGTGCGAACAGACTGGCGTGGCTACGCTGTTATCCCGTATGCCATGAATTACCGTGAAAACCGTATTGCACTGGACACGAACACCCTGGCGAGCAACGTTGATTTGGAAGACGCCGTCACGACGGTCATTCCTTCGCAGGGGGCTATTGTTCGTGCTGATTTTCAGGCCAACGTGGGCCTAAAAGTGCTTATGACACTCAATAAAAATGGCAAACCGGTTCCGTTTGGGGCTATCGCAACCGCGTCGGGCAACCAATCCGGCAGTATTGTGGCTGACGGGGGGCAGGTTTATCTCACCGGCCTGCCATTGACGGGGCAGGTATTTGCCAAATGGGGGGATAGCCCCGAAGCGCAATGCAAGGCGGACTACCGGTTGCCACCGGAGAGTGCGCAGCGTGCGCTGAACGAAATCAGTGCGGAGTGCGAGTGAACAAGATGATGAACGGACGACTTTACTCCCTGTGCCTGTGTGGGGTGCTGTTCAGTGGTATCAGCCATACTGTTGACGCAAGCACGATAACGATTACCGGCAACATACGCGATAACGCCTGTGCGGTTGCAGCTTCTTCCACCACAGTGAATGTGGACCTGTTGGTGAATGCAGCCAAGCAACTCAGTTCGGCCGGAGCGACTACGCCAGCGGTACCCTTCAGTATTGAATTGTCGCCCTGTGGTCCAATGGCGACGAATGTGAAAGTCGGGTTTACCGACACTAGCCGTATACCCGACACCCCCCTGCTGGCGCTGGATAACACGTCATCGGCAGCTGGAATGGGGGTACAACTGCTGGACAGCACCAGGACTGGCATAAAACTGAATGCCGACTCAACTAATCTCCAGTGGATCCCGTTAAAGGGGGGGCAGCCCAATACGTTGAACTTTTATGCAAGACTGATGGCAACAGGGGCGACGGTGAGTGCTGGCACAGTGAGTGCCACCGCCGGTTTTACCCTTGAGTTTGAGTAAATGGAGCTTGGAAATGAAATATAAAAGTGCCGGGCTCTTGCTTGGCCTGTCTCTGATGTTGCCGTGGCTGGTACACGCTGCTGATGTCACAATCACGGTTAACGGCAGTGTTGTTGCCAGGCCTTGTCAAACGCCTCCGGGCGATACCACGGTGGATTTTGGCGATGTCTATACCACGTCGCTGAATACCGCTAGGAGCACTACTGCATGGCAAGACATCACGTTGATTCTGAGCGGATGTCCCGTGGGAACATCAACCGTCAAGGCTACGTTCACTGGGCCGGCAGCGAGTAACGCGAACTATTACGCCAACAGCAGCATTACCGGCAGCGCTGGCGGTATTGAGCTGGAATTACAGGACAGTGCAAATGGTCTTTTGAATAACGGGGCGTCGAGGGATATACCGGTGGATTTTACAACCGGTACAGCGGAGCTGCCAGTCAAGGTGCGGGTGCGTTCGGAGAGTGGACAGCCCACCGAAGGCAATATTGAGGCAGTGATTAACGTGACTTACACCTACCAGTGAACGCAGGGACAAGAAAGAATAAGATGAAAAAAATCATGAAAGTGAAAGAACTGATGAAATTTGGTTTATTGCTGGCGCTTCTGGGTGGTTCCTCTCAAGCTATGGCTTTTTATTGTGCTGTATCGGGAGGTGGTTCTATAACAAACACTGGCGACCAGAATGTCGAGGTTTATCTAACCCCTGAAGTTCAGCAGAATCAAAACTTAATTATTGACTTATCTAGTATGATATCATGTAAATTTGGCACGGCTAATGAAAACCCAGTCCCTGGTGCCAGGGAGGAGGACTATTTATACATTGCAGGTGCTTCATATTCAGGTGGGGTGCTTGATGGTTTTAAGGGAAATATATACTACTATAGTGAGAATTACTCAGTGCCGGGTACTACTCAATCCACTGCCCGCGGTGTTTTCCCGAGAAAAAATGGATTAATTCCGATGGATGTAAAGTTATACCTTTCGCCGTTATCAAATAATAATGTAGCATCAGGCGTACTTATTGCAGAAAAGGCGCATATCGCTACATTAATAATGCAGCAAAGGAATAATGTTGATAACGGGGGGGAGCGACAAACATGGTTTATATATGCAAAAAATTCGGTCGTAATGCCAGTCGGTGGCTGCGATGTTTCTGCGCGCGATGTAAGCGTTACTCTTCCCGCGTATGATGCAACCTCAAATCAAACGTTCTCAGTGCCACTGTCGGTCAATTGCCCCAGTGGTAACAAGAATTTGTCGTATTTTTTATCGGGTACGACAGCCGATACCGCAGGGAAAATATTCAGTAATACGTCAACCTCTTCTCCTGCCAGCGGTATAGGGATACAGATGTTGGACCAAAACAATAATGCGATTACGGTCAATAATGCCGTACCCCTGGGAACAGTCGGTAATACGCCGGTCAATCTGAATCTCAAAGCTACCTATGCACAAACCGGTGCTCAGGTTACTGCAGGCAATGTCCAGTCCGTTATTGGGGTGACATTTACCTATCCGTGAATGAGCTCTGTTGCATTAGATAGGATGCTGTTTTTATGATCTCATCTGCCTGTGTCTCTGAGCTGAAACGTCTTCTGTCGCCTGCATTATCGCGTCGATATTTTAGCTCAATGTGTTCATGGTTAGGAATTTGGAAAGGCGTTTTAAAAACTTCCTGACCATAAATTGCAGCGTGATACATGCCCGTTTAGCGTGGCATAGCAAGATGTTATTGATAAAAATACCGGTTTTGATGTGTTTTAATCTAAAAACCATTTTTCAGGCGCACTTATCCAACACCGTGGTCTGAAGCCAGCGTTTTTTTTGCCATCTTCTGCAGCCTGTCAGAGAGTATTTTGGTGGCGTGATCGCCCGCCACGGCGCCGGCAAAACGCAGTCGGCCCTTGCACAGGATGCACTGGTACGGGTCGGTACCCAGAAAGGCTTTCATCAGCACCGCGAACCCTGGCTTCTGTGGTTTCTCGCGCGGCGTCATCTCCAACGCGTCGTAAACCTTTGGCAACAGCGTGCCGCGTTTACGGTTGGCCAGAAAGCCGTAGTAACGCACCATTTTAAAGTGTCGGGACGGGATGTGGCTGACATAACGCCCGGCGCGTGTCAAGGTAGTTGTCGCCTCAGTTAATTCATGCGGCCAACGTTTCACGCTCCGGATTTAACCAGACTTCATCCTGCCGGCTCCAGTTTCTCGTCGCGCCTGACCACCGATGTGGATTCTGCATTTTCGCCGCTTCATAGACCGATTTACGCTGCGCCAGTAGCCCACGATCTTCACCTCTGTGCCGTTGCCCTGGCGTGACGTAACGGATACCACTGTGCCGATGTTCTTCGTTATACCAGCCAACGAACGTCTCCACCCAGGCTCGCGCATCCTCCAGCGTCACGAAGCCCTTCTCCGGCCAGCTCGGCACATATTTCAACGTCCTGAACAGCGATTCAACATGCGCGTTATCGTTGCTCACCCGCGGTCTGCTGTGTGACGGGGTTATCTTAAGTTCCGCAAGCTTTACCTGCAGCACCTGTGACTTCATCGGGGCTCCGTTATCCGCATGCAGTACCAGCGGCTCCTGCCAACAGCGTTCGCTCAGCACTGTCCGCTTCATCAGTTCTGCCGCATGCTCACCACTTTCAACCAGGTGAACCTCGTAACCGACGATTTTGCGGCTGAACACGTCTTCTATCAGGTGCAGATAGAACCAGTGTCCTGCTGTCACCGACCTCAACCAGGTGATATCCCATGACCACACCTGATTCGGTGCAGTTGCCCTCCAGGTCGATAGTGGCTTGCTTTGCGCTACCCTCTGCACGGTGCGTTGTTTCGCCAGCACGTCTCAATATCCGATAAAACGTTGACTCACTGGCGATATAGCGCTCTTCATCAGCCAACAAAGGAACGATTTGCGCTGGTGGCAGGCTGGCGAACCGCGGCTCATGGCAGATAGCCAAAACCTGTTGTTCCTCTTCGGCACTGAGTTTGTTCTTCGGAGCGGGTCGTGACGCCGTTGGTCTGCGGTCATGGGACCCTTTCCCCCAACGCTGTAATGTCCGCTCACTCAACCCAATAGACTGGCAGGCCTCGCTCAGTCTCGCTCCGGCAGCAATGGCTTCCTGTACGATTGTCATCAACCGTAGCCTGTCGGGAGCCCGCGTCATTCGTCCCCGTTTTCCTGCTCGAACAACGCCTTGAACTTTTTTTGCAACATCAGCAATGCAGCAGCCTCAGCCAACGCTTTATCCTTGCGGGCAATTTCACGCTTAAGCTGATGAATTTCTTTTTGTTGTTTCTTTACGAGTGCTTTTTCTTCACGCGGGTCTGGCTGCATTATCTCATTCTTCCACTGCTGAATTTGCTCAGGGTAGAGTCCTTTACGACGACAGTATTCAGCAACAGCATGGGCGGAAAGAGGGGCCGTTTCAACCAGTATGGCGAAGCGAGCTTCCCGAGACCAGTGCTGTGGGTGTTTTACCTCAGCGTTGGTGGTTATGGTCGAGATGCCTACCTTGGAACGCCAGGTGTAAAGCGTATTGATAGGGATCCCCTCAGAGCGTGCAATCTGAACAACAGGCTGATTGTGTGGTGGCATCATTCTGGCAATCACAGCAGCTTTGAGCTCAGGTGAATACGTTTTCATTATCGTTGTCTCCAGCCCCCTGAATGGTTTCAGTTAGAGGCGACAACTACCCTGACATGGGGGGACTTAAGATACAAAAGCTGTCTGGAGATGGTGGGTCAAGATCAAAAAATCATAGCTGACGTAGAAAGCGAGATAATCAAAAATAATCATTCATGACTGAATATTTTTGCTAGTCTAAGATACATAGAAACAAGAAAGTATGTGTGATGAGCTTAACCGAGAAGAGTATGAAGTCCAGAGTGTAACTTAAACAACACACAGCAAAATAGGTAACCAATTGATTCTAAATAATATTACAGACAATGCGATTGTTTCAGATTTGCGATCATGGACCTTAACAGCGCGTCAAATTTGCGATCTGGAGCTCATAATAAACGGAGCTTTCTCACCGCTAAACGGTTTTCTCACTGAAGAGAATTATACGAACGTTGTACACAATATGCGCCTCATGTCTGGCGAGTTATGGCCGATACCTATTGTTCTGGACGTCACAGATGATTTTGCAGCATTTGTGTCTGAAGGTATAAAGATCGCATTGCGTACTCCTGAAGGGATTATCTTGGCCGTGCTGACTGTCAGCAGCATTTATCGTCCGAACCATATCGTTGAAGCTGAGAGGGTGTTCGGCACTACCGATGAGGCACATCCTGGCGTAAAAGTGCTAATGCGTCAAAATAACGTCAATTTAGGTGGGATTATAAATGCGGTTACACCGGTTACCCATCATGACTTTACCGAACTTCGCCTAGGGCCAAAGGAAGTCAAAACCGAAATTGCACTCCGTGGTTGGAAAAATGTGGTCGCCTTCCAGACTCGTAATCCAATGCATCGCGCTCATGTTGAACTAACGTTGCGGGCAATGAAGCAAGTAAAAGCAGGGCTGTTGCTTCATCCTGTTGTTGGTTTGACAAAAGCGGGTGACGTGGATCACTACACCCGTGTGCGTTGCTACAGAGAAGTACTACAAACATATCCAGCCGACTCTGTCATGTTGGCATTGCTACCATTAGCCATGCGGATGGCGGGACCACGTGAAGCAGTCTGGCATGCACTCATTCGTAAAAACTTCGGTGCCACGCACTTCATCGTGGGTCGCGACCACGCTGGCCCAGGAAAAAATAAAAATGGCAAGGATTTCTATGAACCATATGCCGCACAACAATTGGTGCAGGTGCATGCTGCTGAAATAGGTATCCAATTGATAGCATTTGAAGAGATGTTATACCTCGCTTCTGAGCAGCGCTATGTGTCTAGCTCCGAAGTGCTACCAGGGCAGACAGTTTTGAGCCTATCTGGTACACAATTCCGCGCAAAATTGACAGCAGGTGAAGATATTCCTGAGTGGTATAGCCCCCCTGAAGTTGTAGCTGAATTACGAAAAAGGTATAAACCTAAATCCGAGCAAGGTTTTGTTCTCTTTTTTACAGGCTTGTCTGGTGCAGGTAAGTCTACCGTGGCTAATACAGTTGCAGCTCGTTTGCTTGAGAATGGAAGGCGCACAGTGAGCCTGCTCGATGGTGACGTAGTGCGTCAACACTTGTCTAAGGGTCTTGGTTTTTCCAAAATGGACCGTGATATCAATATTGAACGGATTGGCTATGTGGCTGCAGAAATAGCTCGAGCCGGTGGCATCGCCATTTGCGCTTCTATATCCCCTTATGCAAAGACACGACAAACCTGTCGCTCTTTTGCAGAGGGTCACGGTGTGAGTTTTTTTGAAATTTATATGGACACCAGCCTAGAGATATGCGAGCAGCGTGATTGTAAAGGGCTTTATGCAAAAGCTCGCAATGGTAAACTCAAAGGAATGACAGGTATTGATGACCCATATGAAAAACCTGAAATGCCTGAACTTCGCATCAATACTACTGACATGTCAGTTGTTGAGTCTGCGGAAATTATAATTTCCACCCTAAGGAAGGCTGGGCACATATGAAAAAAGCAGGTATGAATGATGTGCTATTTCATAATTTTAATAAATTTTTAAAAGGTGATTTTTTTAAATTTTATGATTTCAAATATCACAATAAATTCGATTTAACATCAACTAAAAATATATACAAAGATCGTACTATATCAATAAAACCATGTTACCTCCATATAATGAAACGGGAGAGGGAAGGTAATGTAAGTATGACTGAAACTTCCTTTTTTAACCCGAAAAGTACTCCATGTTGGGCTAGCACACTAGATTTGGCCGTCAGCTTTCTGACAAAAAAATGTGATACCTCTACGCGGGATCTGATTTTTTGCAACCGACTAAGGAGTAAAAGCTGATGAGTGTCGTCACTGAACTTATTATGGCCGGGGTGTTGGTTGGTTTTATGGTAGGGCTTACAGGAGTCGGGGGCGGTTCCCTTATGACCCCGCTTTTGATATTTGTGTTTGGTCAGCCCCCTTCAACTGCGGTAGGCTCGGATATGTTCTTTGCCTGTGGAACAAAGCTCGTAGGGACTGCGATGCATCACAAACACAATTCTGTGAACTGGAAAGTGGTCAGCCTGCTAGCGGCTGGTAGCATTCCTGCATCAGTACTCGTGTTATTGTACTTGGGAATGACAAATTCGTCGTCTGGAAAAAGCTTTTTCGTCATGGCATTGCTGGGTACTATCATTTTTCTGGCTGGAACTCAGATGGTAGGCTGGTTAAAATTCAATCCTCGTCCCCTACAGATAAAGGAAGATATCGGCGTGAGAAAGCCCTATCTGACAATCCTATTTGGGGCCATATTGGGGGGGTTAGTGACTTTGACTTCCATTGGAGCTGGCGCGTTGGGGGTCGTCCTTTTACGAACCTTGTATCCGAAAACTTTGCGGATTGCTTCCTTGGTTGGGACAGACTTAGCACATGCAATTCCTCTCACATTGGTAGCTGGCATAGGTTATCTTAGTATGGGGGCTATCCAGTTCAGTATGGTAGGCTATTTGCTGTGTGGATCAGTGCCTGGTGTTATTATAGGCAGCTTGTTGGCAAACAAAATTAAAGCACACATCGTCGCAAATATATTAGGGTTACTGATGATGGTAGTTGGTATCAAGACATTTCTCACAGCGTTGGAAACTTATGTTTAAGATATTAAATACGAGTTTGTATACAACTACGTTAAGGTTGCAATTACCAACATTAAATCAGGCGTACTGATAAAAATAAAACCACTGCCCTGTAATACGAGAATAAATCTCATGGGCAGACTGATTGTCAGGATAGTTTATCTTTATTCTTTAGCGTCAAAATTTTTATATTTAAACTATCATTTACAGCGAAATTTATATCAAGGACTTGTGATGAAAATTTTCATGATTGGAACCCAAAGATCTGGCTCAAACTTGCTTCGTTTGATGATGAATCAATCACCGGAGATATCTGCTCCTCACCCTCCCCATATTCTCGATCGACTCATGCCATTGGTTAGTGGATATGGAGACCTTTCTAAAAACTCTAACTTTGAGTTGATGATTGACGATGCTTGTCGTTTGGTCGAGCTCAACCCCGAACCCTGGGAAGGGGTTGTACTTGATCGAGCCAATATTAAAGCACGCTGCAAAAACCGCACCTTGGTTTCTGTTTGTGGAGCCATTTATGATCTCAGTGCGAAAGTAAATCATGCATCAAGTTGGTGCTGTAAGAGTTTAGCTAATGTCAATTATTTAAATGAAATTGAAACCTGTTTTGGCAAGGAGGCCCGGTATATTCATTTGTATCGCGATGGTCGGGACGTAGCGCTGTCTTTCACAAAAGCGATTGTGGGAGAAAAACATATCTATCATATAGCTCAAGGTTGGGCCTCCGATCAACGTTTGGCTCTCGCTCAACGTAAATTGATAGAACCTTCCCGATTCTACGGAGTGAGCTATGAAAAGCTTACAAGCGAAGCGGATACAACCATTAAAGGCCTCTGTAATTTCCTGGAGATTGATTACACCCCATCCATGTTAGAGTCTGAAAAATCCAAGGACGCACAATCCGTTTCTCAAAAAAGTGTGCTTTGGGAAAATGTAGCCAAACCTCTTATGACAAATAACTTCAACAAGTTTTTGGAAAAAATGTCAGCCGAAGACATTCGCCTGTTCGAATTAGTAGCCGGGGATATCTTAGATGAATTGGGTTATCCGCGTTTCCATTCCTCTATTGGAGAGACGAAGATTTTTTCCACGAAAGACATCCAAGAGTTCAGTATGGAAAATGAACGATTGAAGACGGAATCTAATGAAAAAGTAGATCCCGAAGACAAGAAACGCCGGGAGACTCAAGCCTCTTTGATTAAAGAAATTAAAGCACGGCAAGCCTCCGTTTAAAAAAATGTAGCTCAATGTAATCCCCTGATAGAGCATAAGGAACACAGAATGACTAGTCGAAGCAAAGAGCGTTTTATGTTGGAGTCTGTGATTGAAATTGCTAAAGAAGCAGGAGCCGCCATTCTTAATATCTATCAAAAAGGCGATTTAGGAGTGACAACAAAGGAAGACGACTCGCCACTTACATTGGCGGATATTGCAGCCCATCAAATAATTGTGGACAGACTCAAAGAAATATATCCCAACCTCCCGATCCTGTCCGAAGAAGCACCTAAACAGGATTTTGAGGAACGCCAATTTTGGGATAGCTATTGGTTGATTGATCCTTTGGACGGTACGAAAGAATTTGTGAAAAAAAACGGAGAATTTACCGTTAACATTGCGTTGATTCAAAATAAAGTACCTATTCTGGGCGTGGTGTATGCCCCCGTGTTGGACATATGCTATTTCTCATTAGAGGGGTTAGGCTCCTTTAAGCAGGTCGGTCATGGGGCTCCAAAGCTTATACAAGTTCAGATCCAAGGCGAGGGGAATTCCATCAAAGTCGTAGCTAGTCGTTCGCACAGTGATGAAAAAACCGTTTCGTTGCTCCAAAAATTAGGAAATTGCGAATGTCTGAGCATGGGAAGTTCTCTCAAACTGTGCCTGGTCGCAGAAGGCGCCGCTCATTTCTATCCACGTTTTGCACCCACCATGGAATGGGACACGGCTGCAGCTCATGCTGTCGTACTGGGTGCCGGTGGCGTCGTGTGGGATTTAAACCGTGCACCTCTGGTTTATAACAAGTCGAACTTGCTGAACCCCAGTTTTATCGTCCTTGCACCTTCCAACCTTGATATCTTGAATAGCCTGGGTGATCTGCCATGAGTGAAAAACCCTCTCTCTGGTCGTTGTTCTGCGTGTTCTTACGGATTGGAAGTACCGCTTTCGGGGGCTTCATGGCTCTGATCGCGGTCGTGGAAAATCAAGTAGTGGAACGTCGAAAATGGATGAAATCCGAAGAGTTCTTGGATGGACTTTCCCTAGCAACGGTATTGATGGGAGCGGTGGCTGTGAATACGGTAGTTTATGTCGGGTATCGACTACGAGGAGGTACTGGAGTCCTTGTTTCTATGCTGGGGATCATCCTACCATCGTTTTTCTTGATGCTTATCTTGACCTGGGCTTATCTTAGCTATGGAAGTATCCCTACAGTATCAAAACTGTTTATGGGCTGCATTCCGGCTGTTGCTGCAATTATTCTAGTGGCCGCGTTGAATATGGGGAAGAAAGCGATCCTCGGACGAAAGGAAGCTATTCTGACTGTGATTGCAGCGGCATTGATGATTTCAGAAGGGAGCTTCTGGATGTCCATATTGGTTATAGTGGGATCAGGTGTGTCCGGTATATGGTTGTTCCGAACGCCTCTATCCCAAGACACCTTTGAATGTCCTTCAGTTTCCCCAGAGAAGATTTCTCTTAAAGGGATCGCTGTTGCTTCTCTGCTCTCTGTTCCCTTCCTCGCTGGAACTCTCACTGCCAAGCTATTTTTAACATTTGCCGGGATGAGTCTGCTTTTGTTTGGGGGGGCGTACGCATTCATTCCTCTGATTCATCAAACCGTAGTTGAAACGAATGGCTGGCTGACTCAACAAGAATTCGTGGATGCAATTGCTATGAGTCAAATAATGCCCGGACCGATTGTATTAAGCACCGTTTTCATCGGATATAAGCTTGCCGGAGTATGGGGCGCTATGGCCGCAACCGTGGGGATCTTTTTACCTCCAGCCTTATTGATGGTCATCGCTACTTCCTATTTGAACAAGATTAAAACGTCATTGGCAATTAAAGCAGTATTGAAAGGAGTTAGACCAGCAGTGATCGGAATGATTGTCTCAGCGGTAGTGGCTGTTGGAGCAACGGCTCCTTACACCGGGGTCTCGGTAATGATTTTTGGAACTACGCTATTTACTCTTCTCAAATTTAAATTGGATGTTGTTTGGATAATTCCAACTGCAGGCCTGTTGGGCCTCTTGGCATATTGAGGGTTCTTGTGCAAAATGGCGTCTGAATCGATCACGGTTTGGCATGCCTCCGATCAGGGTTTGGCATCCTGCCGAGGCTCTGTCGCGTTAAGGCGGCGTCAGGTAATATGCTGTTTTTTTGTAATGTTGCCTATTAATGTCTCTGATCAGAAATGCCTTTAAACGCTTGCATTATCCCATCGATATCATCGCGCAATGTGTTCGTTGGTATCTGGCTTATGCCCTTAGCTTGCGCAATCTCGAGAAAATGATGGCTGAACGCGGCATTGCTGTTGACCATGCCACACTGCATCGCTGGGTTATCCGTCTGGTGCCGCTGTTGGACAAGGCCTTCCGCCGGCATAAACGTTCGGTGGGGCGTCGATGGCCAATGGATGAAACCTACATCAAAATCAACTGTCAGTGGAAGTATATGTACCGGGCTGTTGACACATCAGGCCAGACAATCGACTTTCTGCTCACTGCCAAACGGGATGCCGCCGCCGCATTGCGCTTCTTCCGCAAGGCCATACGTCATCATGGCGAACCTGAGGTGGTCACTATCGATAAAAGTGGGGCCAACACAGCGGCTTTGGCCACGCTCAACGTCGACAAACCCGATGAGGAAACGATTACAGTGAGGCAGAGTAAGTACCTGAACAATCGCCCCATTCCCAGTTGAAATGCAACAAAGTGACCCACTGGCTAGACCCGGATAAAATCACCGTTCTGGCCCTACTGGAGATCCCTTTGCATGCAGGGAAAACATCTGACTCAGAAAGAGCGGTTCTACATCGAAAAACGTCGTGATGATGGGGTTAATCAGGCCACCATTGCCAGGGAGCTCCAGCTTCCGCGCTCTACCATCAGCCGGGAACTCAGACGCAATACCGACGCCGCTTTCAACGGCGTTTATTCCTGCAGAAGGGCAGAAAAACTGGCCAGAGGACGGCGTCAGAAAGCACGTCCGGATAACGTGGTTAACCAGTTTGAACCGCACATTCAAGAATTTATCAGGCATGCGCTATCTACCCACACTTCACCTGAAGTCATCAGTGGACGCCTGTTCCTGGAATTGGGTTTATCGGTCAGCAAGAACTCGCTCTATCGCTATATCCAGCAGGAGCGCCAGGCCGGCGGAGACCTGTATCAACAGCTCCCCCATCGGGGTAAGCGGTATAACTATCAGACCGACCAGGCCAACCGTGGTCCTATTCCCAACCGCGTTGGCATTGAGCACCGGCCTGCCGAAGCGGACCTCAAACAACAGCCCGGACACTTTGAAATTGATACCATTTTTGGCAAAGACCAGAAGTCATTCCTACTGACCGTGGTCGATAAAGCCGTCAAGCTGGTCATCATTCGCAAACTGCCCAACAAGCGTGCAGAGACGGTGGTCGCCGCGTTCAGGGACATCGTCGCCAATACTTTCTGCGAGTTTAAAACCCTGACCGCCGATAACGGCCCTGAGTTTTCGCAGCACGAGGAAATAACGAAAATAACGGGAGCCACGGTCTACTTTGCCCGGCCTTATCATTCCTGGGAGCGTGGATTGAATGAGCACACTAACGGGCTGATACGGCGGTTTTACCCGAAAGGAACAGACTTCAATCAGGTCACCCATCGCAAGGTCGCAGCACTCGAACACCTGCTCAATACGCGAGGGAGAAAATGTCTGGGCTATCGCTCTCCGAATGAGGTATTTTTAACGCACTTACAGGCGGCATAATGCCCTACCGTTTTGTTGCGTTTCGACTGGGAATGGGGCGGCGGAATGCCTTGTCCAACAACGGCACCAGACGGATAACCCAGCGATGCAGTGTGGCATGGTCAACAGCAATGCCGCGTTCAGCCATCATTTCCTCGAGATTGCGCAAGCGGTTCTGTCGCATTAACGGGCACAGGCCAGCCAAAGTGGGTGTTGCCGATTATTTAGGCAGCCAACAGATAAAATTGTTCCGCAGGTGACAATACCTCACTTTCCGGATGCTGATATTGTCCTTTGCGTATCATGTGGATCAATTCGATGCCCGCCAAAAGCCCCTGTGCCCGTCGAAACGATTTGAATCCCAGCATCGGTCTTATCCGGCGTTTGATATTGCGGTGATCTTGCTCAACCAGATTGTTTAGGTACTTACTTTGCCTCACTGTAATCGTTTCCTCATCGGGTTTGTCGGCGTTGAGCGTGGCCAAAGCCGCTGTGTTGGCCCCACTTTTATCGATAGTGACCCCCTCGGGTTCGCCGTGATGACGTATGGCCTTGCGGAAGAAGCGCAATGCGGCGGCGGCATCACGTTTGGCAGTGAGCAGAAAGTCGATTGTCTGGCCTGATGTGTCAACAGCCCGGTACAGATACTTCCACTGCCCGTTCATTTTGATGTAAGTTTCATCCATTCGCCATCGACGACCCACCGAACGTTTATGCCGGCGGAATGCCTTGTCCAACAACGGCACCAGACGGATAACCCAGCGATGCAGTGTGGCATGGTCAACAGCAATGCCGCGTTCAGCCATCATTTCCTCGAGATTGCGCAAGCTAAGGGCATAAGCCAGATACCAACGAACACATTGCGCGATGATATCGATGGGATAATGCAAGCGTTTAAAGGCATTCCTGATCAGAGACATTAATAGGCAACATTACAAAAAAAACAGCATATTACCTGACGCCGCCTTAACGCGACAGAGCCCCTGGGGAAGCGTTTTTGCTTTTGGGCGGTGGCCAGCCAGCGGATCAGAAACAGGTTTTCGGCATAGGGCGTGCCGGCGATGCCGTCCTGGCGCGCCAGCCCCAACGCCACCAAGGCGCAGAACGCCAGATGGCTGAGCGCTGAGGTAGTGTTCTCTGTGGTAACGGATTCGGTTTTATCTAACAATGGCTACCCTGCCCGTTGACGCAAAGGATTAGTGGCGGATCTGCGCCAGGTCGTCAGCGGTCAGCCCGGTCATTTTCATGACGGTGTTGTGGTCGAGGCCGTTCTGCAACATGGTGCGGGCAATTTTGAGTGCCTCTTCCTGCCTGCCCTTCTCAATGCCCTTCTCTATACCGCGTTGTTCACCAAGCTGGATACCCTTCTCGATGCCTTTTTGTTCAAGCTGTTGTGCAATAGTCATGAGTTCATCCTCGTTTTGCGGAACCCGCAGTGCCAGTTCACGTATGAAAGCTTCGGCATCCGACGATTCACCGGCCTGGATAATATAGTGTACCAGTGAAATTACCTGTGGCGAAGAGAGATAGCCGGCCAGCAGTATGGTGGCCAGTTTATCCGTCAGTTCCGCCAGGTCACGCTGGCGAATATGTTTCTGCAGCAGGGTCAACGCGGCCATACTGCGGTGACCCATGATTTCCTCGTCGGGGATGACCGTTACATCAACAAGCGGGAAATCGCCGGTATACAGTTTCTCCGCCAGCGCCGGATCATCAAATTCCTGCAGCCAGTTGGTCGAATAAGGATATGGGCTGCGTTTGCCGGTATAGAAAAGTACCGGAATGACCAACGGCAGCGTTTTATGGCCGGCGTCGAGGTGGCGTTGCATGGCGGCGACGGCATATCGGATGAGGCGAAACGCCATGTGCTTATCAGGACTCGATTGGTGTTCGATAAGTACCATCACGTAACCGTCAGCGCCGGCGGTGGTTTTCAGGCTGTAGAGCACGTCGCTGAAATACTGGCGCAGATCATCTTCGACAAAGGAGCCTGACTCCAGTTTCAGCGTGCTGAGGTCGCAGATGGCCCGCAGCTCTGTCGGCAGATGGATGTCCATAAAGTCGCGGGCAATCTCGGGCTGCGTCAGGAATTGCCGGAATGTCGCATCATGGGGTGTGGGATTTTTTTTCATGGGGTTATCGTAGCACGTTCGGTCACCGGTTCACTATGGCTGAGCAGAGGCTTCACTCGCTCACCGGGCAGGATGGCGCCAGGATGTTGCAGTCGCCAGGCTTTTAATATCCGGTAGACGCTGGCCTTGCCAATGCCCAATTGCTCGGCAACTGCTTCGCGGGTTAATCCGGCCATCGTTAATTCAATGACCTGCTGCGTTTTCGCCTGGGCCGTCGGTTTTCTTCCTTTATATGCACCCTTGGCTTTTGCCCGGGCAATGCCTTCCCGCTGGCGTTCCTGGCGCAGGCGTGTCTCGAACTCGGCAAAGACGCCCAACATATCCAGGAAAGCTTTGCCGGAGGCGGAAGGGTTCTGTCGCATTAACGGGCACAGGCCAGCCAAAGTGGGTGTTGCCGATTATTTAGGCAGCCAACAGATAAAATTGTTCCGCAGGTGACAATACCTCACTTTCCGGATGCTGATATTGTCCTTTGCGTATCATGTGGATCAATTCGATGCCCGCCAAAAGCCCCTGTGCCCGTCGAAACGATTTGAATCCCAGCATCGGTCTTATCCGGCGTTTGATATTGCGGTGATCTTGCTCAACCAGATTGTTTAGGTACTTACTTTGCCTCACTGTAATCGTTTCCTCATCGGGTTTGTCGGCGTTGAGCGTGGCCAAAGCCGCTGTGTTGGCCCCACTTTTATCGATAGTGACCCCCTCGGGTTCGCCGTGATGACGTATGGCCTTGCGGAAGAAGCGCAATGCGGCGGCGGCATCACGTTTGGCAGTGAGCAGAAAGTCGATTGTCTGGCCTGATGTGTCAACAGCCCGGTACAGATACTTCCACTGCCCGTTCATTTTGATGTAAGTTTCATCCATTCGCCATCGACGACCCACCGAACGTTTATGCCGGCGGAATGCCTTGTCCAACAGCGGCACCAGACGGATAACCCAGCAATGCAGTGTGGCATGGTCAACAGCAATGCCGCGTTCAGCCATCATTTCCTCGAGATTGCGCAAGCTAAGGGCATAAGCCAGATACCAACGCACACATTGCGCGATGATATCGATGGGATAATGCAAGCGTTTAAAGGCATTTCTGATCAGAGACATTAATAGGCAACATTACAAAAAAAACAGCATATTACCTGACGCCGCCTTAACGCGACAGAGCCCAAAAAGCAGGCTTAGCGTAGGATATTTAATGAGATGGTCACTCCCTCCTTCCCGGTACTATGCTGATGCCACCAACTTGCAGCCACCAGGGCAACCACAGGTCACTTTGTGTCCTTCAAGGGCAATCTCCACACCTGCAATATTGGCCAGCGAGCTGCCTTCACTGATCACGCCTGGTGCCTTACAAACCGGGCAGAAAACCGGGTCGCCCTTGCGGGCGAGCGCCTGAGTTTGATTGGCCAAGGGGGAGCCACTGAGCACTTTACCCCCGGTGGTAGTGGTATCCCCCACCAGGATAACCTTTTTCCCCTGTACGACCGTTCTCATGCCCGTGGAGCCTGGACATTACCATCATCTTCCGCTTCACTGGCCAGATCCCACCAAATGACCTCTCCCGCTTTTCCGGCCGGGGCCATTTCGCCTTGCTTAATAATGCGCATGGTGTGAGGGAATGAGGGAGTCGTCCAGTTGCCGGTCACCAGCGCCGGAGTGCCCGATTCTAATGGCGACAGTGATAATGGCCCCTGGTCATAACGGGAATACCAGGCAAGAGTCGATTGTTCATCGAATTGATTGACCCCGTAAGAATGCAGGGAGTGCCCTTCCTGTGGCTGGACACGTATCGGGCGGATCAACTGGTTGACGGCCAGATATTGCGGTGATAATCCTGCCGTCAACGGGGTCAAGTCCGGGTATTGTCCGGCGCGGATTAACAGCCCGCCGGGATAATGTTCAACGCCGATCTCTGGGTCATGGGAGAGCACCTGACGTACCCAGTCCTCACCGCCTAACCGCTTGATATAACGATTATCTAAAATGGTGATCCAGTTAACGCCACGACTGCTATCCGTGTACTGCATGGCGTCGGCAAAGACGTTTGCATTCACCTGTAGTGGGGGATAGCGTTTAGCCAGTTCATATTCAAGAGGACAGTAGTCATCAAAATCAAATGGCATGCTCAGACAATACCCACAGTCCCCGCTATCGGGTTCCAGTTGTTGGCACAGGTAAGTCAGCCAGTCATTAAAACGCGCCATACCCTGTGTTTCTTTAAGGTAAAACCAGGGCAAGACCAAACTCAGATAAGAGTTTTCGTTATCATCGTCATCACCCGAATCCAGATACCCCATAAGGCAGTTGGGGGCTTCAGACATATTTTTCGCATCGCTAATTTCCCAGCCACCGTAGTCATGAATGCCTTTATTGCGGATGCTGTCTTCCACCTTAGCGATATTTTCAGGACTGTATTTTTTCATTCCTTTAAAGGAATGCGTGTGAAAGCGTAAATGTGTACCGAATTCTGCACGGAAGCGGCTAAAACAGGCCAGTATCTTCTCCCGTTTTTCCAGGGTGTAACCCTGTTTAAAAAACAGGGTGATCGACAGACCCAACCGGCTAACAACAACATCGTTATTGTCGGTAAAGGTAAATTCAGGCACCCGCTGTTCCAGTAATGCCGTGTATTCAGTGTGTTGCATTGTGACTCCTGATAAATTATTGCGCGACGACCAAGGTACCGCCGCCCACCGCCGCCAGTGCGGCGAACAGCCCGGCAGCTGCGGCTCCCCCTGCGGCGACAGCCGCAGCGACAATCGCAACCAACGCCACCACGGCGGCGGCCACGGCGAGCGTCACGATAATGACAGCCCCAGTCACTGCGGCTTGGATAACCAGTTGTACCGTGCCATTGCCAATATCGGACAATATCTGTACCCATTCGATCTGTTTTAAATACTCCAGGGTTATCTCCGACCCTAACAGCACGGTTCGCCATAAGTCCTGGCACTGCGCAACGCTCCAGGTGATGATTTCACCGGTTTGCTTGCTCATCCAGGAGAACACATAGTGGGTTTGCTGAGTGAGGGGGTCGAGCACTTGCTGGCAGAACCAATCCCCTTTCTCGGAGACCCAGGCACCAAACTGGTGAAACATCTGACGAGTGCTCTTGCTGACATATTCCCAGCCCTCTTCTGCCAGGCTGGAAACCTCATTACCTAACATCACCCAGTCTTCCACCGACGGCATAAAATCCCAGGGGGACGTGCTCAATAACGGCAGATTTTTATGTAATGGCTGCGGAAGGGTTCCCGGCACCCCTTCAGGTGGTGGAACAGGGACAGGACGCGGCTGATCTCCCTGGTACGGCGGCAGTAAGGCATATTTTTCTGCACTGGGGCTGAAAGCGGCATTGTATTGTTTGTCGTACTGCTTTTGTTTCTCAGTACGGTTATCCTCAATACGCAGAACACCAAAACGGGCGTTTGTCGCTATCGCAATATAATCTCTCCGCTGATCTTTGGATAAGGTATCGCCTGGAAACTTCACCTCGATCAACATCTTCAAGTTATCGGCATGGAACTTATCATCAAAATAGGTGGCTTCGCGTCCAGGCCAACGCTTGTCGGTTTTTTTAACCAGAATGATGTCCGGGCGGCGTATTCGCTTTACATTACGTTTTATCCAATCTTCGCGTGAAGGCCGAGCAAACGGGTTGCGGGATTGTGGCAGATCGTCTTTATATTTCTCTATTGATTTTTTACTGGTAGCCAGCATGGGCAGAGGGACGGGTTTCGCCATCGCAAAGACGACCTCGGCTTTATAGGGCCAGCGATATTCCTCTTTTTCCTCTTCCTTCTGGATAAGACCGCTCATAATCAACTGGTTTAAAAAACGCACCAAACCGGCTTTGGTGACAATACGTAGTGGCAGGCGCATGGCAATTTCGGCTTTCTGTGCCAGGTAACAGGGGTCTTCATCGCCAGGAAATCTCCCGAGTTCCATCGTGCAGGTAATCGAGGTCACTGTCGGACAAATATTGCCTGGATTGCTCATCTTCTTACTCCTTGAATTCCATGACACGTTCTACCGGTGCATTGTCGCTGGCCTGGTAATAGGTTTCTTTCGCCGGTTTTTGGGTTTCCGGTAGGCCGAGTTCCAGATTGTCTTCTTTTTCGGAACGCACCATCAGAGTTCTGCCCAGTGCATCGGTTTTGCCTGAAACCACCTGACCGTTGGCCCCCTTGATGGTGTAGGGCGTATTAATCAGTGGCGCTCCCGTGCGTTCATGCAGCAACGTATAACGGGCAGAGTAATTAAACAGCGGAGTGGTGGGCATGACACCGGAAGCGTGTTCGGCCAGCGTAATACTCAGCCCTTCAATGCGGATATGGCCCATGGGATCAATCACAATGCGGCCCCCGGCATTGCCGATCTCAATCTGGCCGCTGGCAGAGTGGATCGAGATATGTTTGCCAACCTTCAGGGAGTCATTGTCTGCAATGTCAAGAAAGCGGCTTTTCTTCACGACCGTGGTCTGCTGGCCTTCGAGGGTGACGTTTTGATCTTTCGCCACCGTGAGCGTCTGATATCCGCCGATAGACTCGTCATCATCGACTTTGATCACCGAGGTGCGGTTATTATCGACCGTCAGTGTCATATCCCGGTTGATGGTAGTCGTCTGATCCCGCAGTACGTCGGTATTCATATCCTGTTGCGCATGAATATAAATTTCTTCACCGCCCCGAAGATCCTCAAACCGCAGCTCATTGAAGCCGTCGCCTTTATGGGTTTTTGAGCGTAGGGCCATCTGGGTTTTGGTCGCCGGTAAGTCACCGGGTGGCAGATTGTTAGCATGATAGGTACGGCCAATAATCACGGGCTGATCGGGATCACCATTGAGAAACTCCACAATGACCTCATGACCAACACGCGGAATAGCTAACATGCCCCAGCCTGCTCCCGCCCAAGGATGCGAAACCCGTACCCAGCAGGAGCTGGTATCATCCGTTCTGCCAGAGAGATCCCAGGGAAAGCGCACCTTGACCCGGCCGTACTCATCGCAATAAATTTCCTCAGACCCCGCTCCGGTGACGATCGCCACCTGTGCACCATCGATGCGCGGTTTTGGCAGCGAAAGGGGACGCCAGGTTTGCTTGTCGGGTATAAAGGTAAACTGGCATCCCAACGTGGTGCCCTGTTCCCCGGTGGCCTCTTCCAATGCTTGCGGCTGTCTGCCGGTGTGCGTAGCCCCGGTGATTTGCCACCGTGCGTTATGGGTTTCCAGCGGATGATTTTCCAATCTAAACCACACACCAGGTTGGAGCGCCGGGCTGTTGGCCGCGCCTTCTCCCTGATGCGCGTCGTTACGCAACGCCTGGACGCGCCAGCGGGCAAATTGATCGCCTGTTGGGCCAGTGCCTTTGAAGCGACCAGGATAGTCATAATGGCGATAATCGAAAGCCTGGTGTTCAAGGTCATTGGCAGACTCACGGGATTCTGCCTGCCAACTTGGATTTTTGAAGGTGTAATCTTTCAGCAAGACTTCAGACGAGCGCAGACTTTCTTTGCGACGAAAAGTACTGATACACAACTCGTCCGAATCTGCCCTTTTGGCTGGATGGTAAGGGAGTGTTGGCCCGGTATCCAGTGCGGCGCAATCATCGGCAAAGACCAACGTGTGTTGCTGATCTTTATGCTCAAAGAAATAGAAAATCCCTTCCTCAGCGGCAAGGCGATCGAGAAATTCTGCGTCACTTTCCTGGTACTGGACGCAGAATTCACGCCTGGCATGGGTATCACGCAAAGCAAAAGCATAGTGACTGATATGATGTTCTTTCAATAACGTTTCCAGGATCTCCTGAACATTCCGCTGTTGAAAGATGCGTGAATTTCTGACTAATCCCGCGCGCCAGAGTGCGGGGCGTATACTCAGGCGGTAATGTGTCTGATGGAGTCCAGTGTCTCCCTGTTCCACTTCAACCACGATGCCATTGACGATCCGCTGTACCTCGGTATCGCGCCAGATAGTCAGCGTGGCGGTTCTATCCAAAATAGCAGCGAACTCGATGCTGGGATTGGCACTGGCAGCCTCAAGTTCAAGGATAAATGGCGTAGAGAACTGTTCATGCAACGTAAAGCCTGATACCACGAAAGTTTCTGGTTCCAGACTGCCCACACTCAGCGTAAAGCGAAGCCCACTGGCTTCCTTGCTCAAGCTTGCCATCCGGCTTCCTTATTTATGGCGTGAATATGTTTCCGTTAAATAAAAAAATTTTGTATGTATACATAAAAAATGTTAATGCATATAAAAGAACAGCACAACTAATAAGTATTTTCCAGGTCAGTTACGAGTGGATAGAAGCTCTCCGATGAGCCTGGCTAGTTTGACAAAGTACTACTATTTGGCTTTATTGCCCCCTGATCTCAGACCAGTTAATTTAGAAAGGATCAAGAAGGATCCTCCCCCATCCTGCTAGACAAAGCTTTTGACATAGCTAGACACTCCACTGTGGCTTAGATCGCAACGAGCCGTTGCGATGCAATCTTGGAGAGCATGAAAAAGTGTGGGGCAGTCACCGAATGTATTGTCTGCTGGGGCTAGAATATCCAACATTATTTCATAACAATACCTGCTATCTGGCTATGAAGATCTACGTCATCAAAATTACTGTTCGTGGCGTAAGTCCCATGGTTGGCGTCGGCTAAGAATCGCTGCTGATACGTCATTGGCCGCGCTTCACTACATAATCCAGATCGTGCAGGGCTGGAGCGATGATCACCTTCATCAGTTTCATATTCATGGCAAAGATTACGGTATCTCCTACGAAGGGGGCGTTGGTTTTCCGGATAACCCGTTTCGGGTTGTGATTGATGATTTTGCTTTTGATGTTGGCGATCGTTTTACCTATGAATACAATTTCTTTGAGCACTGGCTTCACGACATTCGTGTCGAGACCATTCACGAAAATTCGACGCTGAAAACACCATTTTGTATGAGCGGCCATGGCATGTCCGGAGCAACGGCTGCGGATGAAGCGGATAAGACGCTGGCTTTTCTGGAGGCCATCGTTAATGCGGATGATGCAACAACGGTCGGAGAAATCCGGATCTTTGTTGACGACCTGGATGCTGTTCGGTTCAATCGCAATAAAATCAACAAGCAATTGAGCAAACTCGACCTGGCGGCGCCAGCACTGGAACCTGAAGTGATCTGGTTGGGTCGCCGCCGCTGACGGATATCTATAAAGGTATCCTTCTCTAATTCAGGAAACTGGCGCGCCCAGGACCAGAGGTGTCAGACTCAGGATCGCCTGCGACCACGTAAGCCTTGGCATTTCAATATATTATAAACTTCGCAACCATATGAAAAACCAGTACCCAGGAGATATTCCCACCACCGCAGGAGGCAACGATGAAATTGACGCTCCAGATAGTTATAACCGATGAGTCAGGCGTGAGTCGAACAGAAGAACTGATGACATTACAGAAGTCAGGATATGCCCAAAATGATATCGGATTATCGCTTTCAGAGTCGAAGAGCTTGCTGAACACCGTCCAGCAGTCAATGGTTCAGCAGCAGGCGGACGAATACACTCACCAGCATATCCCGTGTCCTCACTGCCTTGCAGCGCGCAGAATCAAAGGGCAGCAGAAAATGCAGTACCGGACACTGTTTGGCATTATTCCCGTATCGGGGCTCCGGGTGTACCGATGCCGCTGTGAAGAAAGTACAACAAAGACCGTCAGCCTTCTCAGTGACTGGGCGGGCGATCACACTCATCCTGCCCTGAAATATATAGAAACCCGCAGGGCCTCAATGATCTCGTATGAAATGACGACCCGTCTGCTGAAGGATGTTCTGCCGATGGGGGATAGCCTGAATGCCTCAACGGTGAGGAATCATTTATGCCAGGTGGCACAGCGTCTTGATGCTGAGGCAGAATCGCATTCTGGTTTTCTTTCAGGTTGTCCCCGCGACTGGGGTAACCGGCTCTGTCGCATTAACGGCCACAGGCCAGCCAAAGTGGGTGTTGCCGATTATTTAGGCAGCCAACAGATAAAATTGTTCCGCAGGTGACAATACCTCACTTCCGGATGCTGATATTGTCCTTTGCGTATCATGTGGATCAATTCGATGCCCGCCAAAAGCCCCTGTGCCCGTCGAAACGATTTGAATCCCAGCATCGGTCTTATCCGGCGTTTGATATTGCGGTGATCTTGCTCAACCAGATTGTTTAGGTACTTACTTTGCCTCACTGTAATCGTTTCCTCATCGGGTTTGTCGGCGTTGAGCGTGGCCAAAGCCGCTGTGTTGGCCCCACTTTTATCGATAGTGACCCCCTCAGATTCGCCATGATGACGTATGGCCTTGCGGAAGAAGCGCAATGCGGCGGCGGCATCACGTTTGGCAGTGAGCAGAAAGTCGATTGTCTGGCCTGATGTGTCAACAGCCCGGTACAGATACTTCCACTGCCCGTTCATTTTGATGTAAGTTTCATCCATTCGCCATCGACGACCCACCGAACGTTTATGCCGGCGGAATGCCTTGTCCAACAACGGCACCAGACGGATAACCCAGCGATGCAGTGTGGAATGGTCAACAGCAATGCCGCGTTCAGCCATCATTTCCTCGAGATTGCGCAAGCTAAGGGCATAAGCCAGATACCAACGCACACATTGCGCGATGATATCGATGGGATAATGCAAGCGTTTAAAGGCATTTCTGATCAGAGACATTAATAGGCAACATTACAAAAAAACAGCATATTACCTGACGCCGCCTTAACGCGACAGAGCCGCTCTTCCACCAAAGCTGGCTCCGGGATATCAGGTATCTCGATTATGTCTGCCGCGATACGAGCAGGATAGAGCAGGATAGAGCAGCGATTCAAGTTTATCGGGAGTCATGCTGTCAGGCAGCGGCCAGCTAATTCCCAGCTTTTTGAAGCGAACAAAGAGATCGCAGATGGTGCTTTTGGGGATCCCAAGCCGCCGACCAACGTCGAGTCTGGACAGGTGTTCATCAAAATGTAAGCGCAGTGCGTCGAAGAGCTGGGTCCGATATTTCATAGCGATAATGTCCATTATATAGATGATGGACATTATTTTCCCGGAACCGGAGGGATACCGACAGACGGTCTATATGAGCCGCTTACGCTCACAAAGACCTGTAATCAATCAGGGCAGTCCGATTTGCAGGACTGCCGTACCTGCAAAACTGCCTGTCGCGGGCAACGCTAATGGCTTTCTCACCAGATTGAAGGTGATTGCATCAGTACCTTCACCATTCACCATCTGGGCGGTGTACCTGCCGTTCACGCCGACAACACTGCTGCCCTTGACCAGGGAGACACCCAGGCCAGAGTTGCTGGTACCGATTAAACGGTTATCGAACGATGCAGTCCGTGGTGCCTGCAGGGTAATACCAATGCCCTGTGTCACCGTTTTATCCGAGCAGCTATAGGTAAGATTTTTGGTTACAGAGTAGCTACCGGGGGCCGTCGGATCGGTGGATATTTTAGAGTCAACCACATTACCAAAATCAACATCCAGAGAACCACCGCCATTGATGGTGCAGGTGTTGGGCCAAAACGTCACGCTATTTTGGGCTACTAGTTTTATATTAAGATCACTACGACTACCGTTATAATCATTGCTCTGATAAAGGCGTAATTCTGCAATAGTGCCGCCAGACGAAACATTCAGTGACTGAGGACTATTAACTGCGGTTATATATGGTGTTAAGTCGACTTTAGTCCATGGACCACCGTTAGCATCGGGTAGCGTCGCTAAAATTAAATCTGCAGGAATGGGCATATCTTTTATGCCGCTGGCCAACACCAACCCTCCTGTAAAGTTCCCCCCAAAAGGTAAAGATAAAGAATCATATCTAGTCTTAATGAAATCACGACGACTTGTATTACCAGACCCCTCAAACCTGCACTCTAGCTTAAGATCACCATAAGTGTATACTTGCCCCAAACTGGGAATAGGTATGACGGCTATCGTCGTATAGGCTGCTCCATGTACACCAAATGAAGCGCCACTATTTACTCTACATTCAGTTGCCCAAGACGACAGCGTGTGCAGACTCACAGCACTCAGTATCAGTAATCTAATAATCTTCTTCATGTTCCACCACACCCCCAATAATCGTCTTTATCAGGTGATAATTAATCTTCTTGACCAAGGCCGTTCGGCAAGGGCTCATTGTCACTCTTAACCCATACCCTGTTGGGCGAACAACCACGCTGCGGGATTGTCTCGCGGCTATCCCGATTCAATCAGCCCTACTCATACTCAAGCACAAAGGTCGCCGTCGCACTGAATGCCCCACGGGTTATCGTCTTGTTCGCCAGTGCAAACGGCTCTCCCTGCACATAGGCCTTAAAGCTCAGCGTCGTCGTCGTGCTCGTTGTCGACAGCAGGTTCTGAGGACCCTGCTCATTGAGGGGCAACTGCACCGCACTCGCCCCCGCCGTCTCTATCCCCACACCAATCCCGCTCACCCCCGTCACCGCCAGCAAACCCGGCAAATTCAGGTTCTCCATCCCGTTGAACGTCAGCTTGACCCAGCTCGATGCCGCCGTATCACAGTCCACCAGGTTCAGCGAGAACGTCTTGCCCAACGTCCGCGTGTTCGTGTACAGGTACTTGTCCACCACCGCACCAAAATCCACACTCAGGTTTTCATCACCCGCCTGGATTTTGCACGGTGCATACACCAGCGTCCCTCTGAATCCCATGACCGTCGCCTGAGCCGGTGCCATCCACAACGCACTCAACAACGGCAGCGCCCCCAGACCGACACACAGCAGACTGTGTTTTCTCTCTCTCACCGGCTTCTCCTAGTCATAACTCGCCAGCAGCGTCGCCGTGGCAGTGAACGGCCCGTCGGTAGGCTCCTGGCCCGCTCCGCCATTGACAACCGGCACGGCAGACAACACTGGCAGCGCCGCTGGGTTGATGACCGTACCTGCCGTGCTGTTTATCGCCAGGACACGCCCCCCCAACAGCAGGCGAATACCCAGCCCCGCCCTGCTTGTCTCCACAGCCGTCGCGTCAAAGGCCGCCGCTCTCCCCTGGAAGCTGAGCCTGACGTTGCCGGTGGTGTCAGCACAGGCAACGTTATACGAGATTGTCACACTGTAAGCCGTCCCATCAATCTTGTTGATGATGAGGTCATCGCCGAAATCCACATCGATAGGGTCATCGTTATTGATTTTACAGGGGAGGGACTCCACCAGGTTGCCGGTAATACTCACGTCAACCGCACCGGCCACGCCGGTGAAGAGGGTGCCCGCCAACCAGGTGGCGACGGCAAGCGGTCTTTTCATGCTATTGGCCCTCATTGAAAATCCACCTTCAAGGTCAACGTGGCCCTAAAGGCACCACCGGAGAGCGTAGTCCCGCTGTTCTTTACCGGCACCACGGTTAGTTTGGGCGTTGCCGCTGCAGACGTCAGGTTAAACCATTGGTTCGGACTGACCCTGGTGCCATTTTGGCGTAATTCCAGCCCCAGATTGGTGTTGCTAGTCATTAATACCCCGTTGTCAAAACCGGCTGACGTCCCGTACAACTGCATCCTCACCTGCTGGCCTGCCCCTGCCGCGACAGTGCAATCCAGGGTGTAGGGGATTTCCGTTTCATAGGTGTTCCCGGTTGAGATGCTGTTGCTGGCCGGAATTCGGGTGGTCAGCAGGTCATTGCCCAGATTGACGCTGATATCGGTATTATTGTTAATCTGACACGGCACACTCACGACCACACCCCGGATATTCACGTCCAGTGGGGCGGCCATGGCGGACGGCATCGCGACCGCAAGGACCAGCGCCCCCATCAGCAGGCTGCGCCGCGCTTCCTGCCCCTGTTTGTGTCCATGCCGTGCTCTACTCATAACTCAACCTGAAATTGACGTTGGCAAAATAGGCTCCCGATTGCAACGGGGCTCCGGTACGCTCAGGCGTGATGTAATACGTCAGCACGTCACTACCCGGGGTCAGAAACACCGGCTTCGCCAGTTGACCCAATAGCATGTCGCGCTGTGCACTGTCGCTGAGGCGCAGCCCCATCCCGTTGACCCCTTTCGCGCGCACCAGTTGCGGGTTGGCGCCATCCTGCTCACTGACAAAGGTCAGGGACATGGCGGGCTGGTTGGGACTCCAACTGACATTGCCCTGCGTATCCTGGTTGTTTGCAGCACCGCGAATGCAGTCACGCAAGCGCAGTTGGACCGCTACCGGAGTTCCCCGGTCACCGGCCTGTTGCAGGTCACCGGTCGCGATATTACCCATGTCCACCGTCTGGTCGGCCGACGGCATCTCCAGCCGACAGGCGCTTTCGGTCATAACACCGAACACATGCAGTACCCCGTGGTCCCCCTCAACCAATCCATCCGTGAGGCCGGCCTGCGCCACGGGAGCCAGTAGGGCAATCAGTACCAGTCCAGACAGGCCACACATCACGCCTCCCGTTGTGCGCGACAAGGCCTGGTTCTTCATTCTGTTCATTTTTTCTCCTTCCCTTCCCCTGCGACAGGCCACCCGATGGCTATTTCTTGTCTCGACGACTTTCATCAACCTTGCACTGAGTGCCATCACAGCGGAAGGTCAGCGTAGGCTGGCCGCCGTAGTCATTCACATACACCAGTGCCGGGCTGTTCCCCAGGTCTGAAGCCTTTCCCCCCAACGGTGCTGAGCCTTTTGGTGGCACCATCATGGCCTCAAACCCCTTGAGCAGGTCACCGCCTGCCTTGGCACTGGCACCAATCAGGGTGATGTAGTAGGGCGTCGGATTGTTCACCGTATAGGTGTCCCCGCTTTTACTCAGCGTCAATTTATTCTGGAACGGCGAGGTCTGTTGTTCAGCTGCCGCCTGCGCCAACGCTGCCGGGCGGTAGAACAGCTTGATGCGCGTTTGCAGCGCAATCTGCAATGTGTTCGGCTTGTTGCTCTTTGGCGGAATTTCACGCAGGTTCAAATAAAACAGCGTTTCCTTATCCTGTGGCAACAGACTCAGCCCCGGCATGGCCTGGATTTTTATCTGTCCCTTACCTTTCGGTTCAATGCGCTGTACCGGCGGCAACAGCGTCAGCGGTCCGCCCCCCTCCAGCTTGTTGCCATTCGCATCCTCAATCCAGCCCTGAGCCAGATAAGGGAGTGACGGATTTTGGTTGCTCACGTTCAGACTCACTGACTTTTCGCTCCCCGGAAACACCACGCGGGTCCTGTCCAGCGAAATCGCGGCATGGACCGACGGCATCAGCACCAGCATCAGCGCACCCGCAAGGGAGGCTCTTAGTAAATTGTGTTTCATTTTCATCTTGCTCATCAAAAATAGTAAGGGATACCCCCGGGACCCATGTATCCCGGGCTCAATCATTCAGTAATGCAGCCTCTTTTACGCAAGGTAGCATCAGATTCGTCGTCATACCTGTCGGTATCACCGCCGGCAGGGTCACGTGACATTGGACACTGCCGTTCCAATTCACCGCCATCTTCTCATTCGGACGTATCCCGCTGAGGTAAACGTGACCACTGTCGCTCACGATACCGGCGTCCTGTTTTTTCTGGTTCAGCACGCTAGCCCCAAACGGAGGGACGCTGCCATCAGCCAGCAGTATCACTGCCATGGCTTTCTCGCCGGAAATCACCTCAAACTTGCGATAGCCAATCGCCCCTTCCGTCAGGGTGCTTTGTACCACCGAGCGCGGCACCTCCGCATTGTCCGCCAACTTGTCAATATCAATACGCACGCTGTTGCGATAATAGCTGGTTACATCCGCGACCACGGCCTTGCCGAACCGGTTACTGTAGACCGGATTGCCATTGGCACCGACCGGTACACCGGCCACTCCGTCGGTGTCAATCAGCATGCGGGTTCCGCCCATCAGACCGCTGCGATGCAATGCCCCGCCTTCCCGTGTCAGCGTTGCCCCGCCATTGGCGGACAAGCCCACGGCACTGTATTGCCCCTCACGGTAGCTGGCAGAAGCATTAATATCCACCTGAGAGCCGCGACGCGCGTAATAACCGCTGAGGTCGGCCCCGGTTCTCGCCGTCCCCGCACTCACCTGGTACGTATCGCCGTTTTTCAGACGGTCGTAATAACCGACAGAATTACGCGTATCCCCTGAGGAATACGAGCCGTTATAACTGACACGGCCAGACCCACCGAACGGCAGGGACAGCGACATGTACATCCCGTCGTCGTCGGTTTTATTGAACCGGTTGCGGTAGGCCGTCAGCGACAGACTGACATTCCTGAACCGACCCACATCAAAGTTCCGTGATGCCGTCAGGTCATAGCGTTCCGTCGTCGATTTATCCCAATAGGACTGATGACTGTAGTTCAGGTACGTGCTCAACCCCAGAGACTCAAAGGACTGGTTGAAGGAAACGGTGTACATTTCCTTGTTGCGGCCCTGTCTAATGCCTGTGTCACGCGCCTGCAGGTACTCGCTCATCGACATGAACGTACTGTCTGAGAAGCGATAACCGGCAAAGGTCACCTGACTGCCGATCTCGACAAAGCGCTTGGAGTAACTCAGACGATAAGAGCCCCCTGTCTGATTGCCTTCCCCCGGCAGGCGCGCACGTGACTGCGTCACATCGGCAGACAGCGCCCCCAGCGCCAGGAGGTCACGCCCGATACCCAGTGACGCGGCCGCGTAATCCCCGCCGGCGAGCCCCCCGCCGTACAGTGACCACCCGTTACTGACGCCCCAGGAGAACTCGCCGCTGGCAAACGTCGGCCCATTGACACGGTGGTTCCAGTCGGAAGCCCGGCCCGCCGTGGTCTTGAAGCGCACCTGTCCAGGCCGTGTCAGGTAAGGAATGGTGGCTGTATCCACCTGGAAGCGCTGTACACTGCCATCCTGCTCCTCAACCCGCACATCCAGTCGCCCTGATACGGCACTGTCCAGGTCCTGGATACGGAATGGCCCGGCTGCCACCTGGACTTCCTTGATGATGCGGCCCTGCTGACTGATGACGACCTTGGCATTGCGACGTGCCACACCACTCACCTCCGGTGCGTACCCCCGCAGATTCGGCGGCAGCATGTTGTCATCAGAGACAAGGCTCGCGCCGGTAAAGCGGAAGCTGTCAAAAATGGACGAATTGAGATAATCCTCCCCCAAGGTCAGTTTTGCGCCCCACGCCGGCAAGGCGCGATAGGCGTAATAACGACTCCAGTCCAGGTTGACACCATTCCCCCCCGAACGGCTTTCACCCCGGCCCTGCGAACGACTGTCATAGCGTGCCTGCCAGTCGGCCCGTAAACGCCATACCCCCAGGTTGGCCCCGGTGGTCCCGTTACCGCTAACGCGGGTGCCGCTGCCACCCCCCCCGCGGGTCTGTTGCTGATTTTGCATGTTCACGTTGTAGTCGAGCAGTATCCCCGGGATCCCCTCTTCCCAGCGTGCTGGCGGGTCCCAGTCCGGGCTGCTGTACTCCAGGTAGGCGTGCGGCATACTCAGATACAGGGTGGAGGTGCCCAGGTCAGTACGCACTTCCATTCCCTTGAGACTTTCCACATTCAGGCACTGCTCCTGGTGCCACCACGTCAGTTCGGACAACGCCTTGTCGGTCAGCCCCATCTGGGCAACCAGTGCAGGAGTCAGGCAAACCTGACTGCCTTTGGGGTCATTCTCTGGTGCAATGAAATCCACGGACTGCTCGGGCCACACCTGGGTATTGAGACTCACCGCCAGACTGTAACTTCCGGGCAGGATAAAGCCTTTTTGCGCGAACTGGCTCAGGTCAATATTGCTGCGGTCCTTCAAATCCAGGATGTCGCTGTTGAACTGAATATCATCGGCATGGGCGAACACCACCGACCCCAGCAACAGGGTGGAGCCGAGCCCCGCTTGACAGAGCATGGCAGAAAGGGTACGGGGGAAAAAATGCACCATAGAGAAACTCTTAGTAATAATCCATTCTGAAACGTATTGCCGAGTGGTAGTCCCCAGCACGTAACGTTTCCCGATTGCCAACCAGATTCACGGTATAACGCAAGAGCATCTCGCTGGGGATGATAGCGGCCGGGGGCATCATCCGCCCCGGCTGGGCCTGGTTGCCCACCTCGTCGGCTATTGCCACCGCAACCCCCTTCGCCTCACCGGACACCGCAAAATGCCCCCGGTCACCTTCCCCGTCAAAGGTCACGGTAAAGCCCTGCCAGTCGGGTTTATGTGGGTCAAGCCGTGACAGCACACAATCCACCAGACGAATGGAAAAGGCCTTCTGAGGGCCTCGCCCGTCACGCACAATCTGGCTAACAGGAATTGTGTCCATTACCAGCGTCTGGTCACGATCCCCCACATCAATGGCGCAGGGGCGCTCGACGATAGCCCCTTTCATGCTGACACGCCCATGGCCGGCATCACGGGCGAAGGCCTCACTCGCGAAACCGACGGTCAAACTTATCAACAGGAAAGGCGCCACCCGATTCTGTCCCCACTGAATCCACGTCATCGGCTGACTCCAATTGGTGAAATAGCCCGTGGCGGCAGGCCACGGGACGGGTCAAACAAATATTGAGATTTACTGGTAGGCAAGTTGAAATTGGACGGGGACGCTAAAACTACCCGGCGTAATGACTGCAGTACCACCATTGCCTTTCAGGCTCGCCGTAAAGGTCAGAGCCGGAGATGCGCCGTCAGTAAACTGCTGCAAGGTGGTCGGCGTACCAACCGTTACTTTTTTTCCGTCGGCCTGCTTAAGGAGGATGTAAGCGCCAGCCGCATTACCACCGACCAGTGCCAGGCTATCTGCGTCATAGCTGGATGTGGTCCCCAGGAACTTAACCTGAACCTTGCTGGCACTGGCTGGGGTAGTGCCAGTTGTAACGATGCAGTTCTCCAGCTGAATGGTAAACGGCATCGGCTTTGATTCACCGGTGTTAGTGTTAGCGCTCAACGCAGCATTGGAAATAGCCCCTAGCTCAACAGTCTGGTCGATGGAGTCCGCTGCTATCGAGCAAGGCGCATCAACAATGGAGCCAGTGAACAGGATGTCACCTTGCCCCTGGTTGGCATGGGCGACAGAAACGGCAGACAGACTCAGTACAGCTGCCATCATGATTTTGTTCAGTTGCATTTTTTCACCATAACATTGATTAAAACAATAAAATTAAGAACATACCGAATTTAACATCCAACCAAAACTCTCACATTGAGTGGCCATAAGACGGAACGCGTAGGCATACTTGCTTGTGCATTATAGTATATATTTTAAATCAATCAAGACTGATTAATTTAAAGAAGTGTAAGTAATCCCGCAGCAAGCCTTTGCACAGATGAGTTACGTTAAAGTGCAGTTTAGTAATCAGCTATTTTTTAAGATGTTATATATAGTTACTGAACTCACTTACCGGAACTGCTTATGCTGGTTCCTATAGCAGCCAATCAGGATGACCTGCCCCCAGGATTAGATACAACGCTCACTTAGTAATGGAGTGACCCCGAACCCGTAGACAAATCTGGCCTATATTTTGAGCATAGGAGGAGTCTATAGGCACACCACGATTTACCCCTGAATTTAAGGAAGAAGCTGTCCGCCAGATCACTGAGCGGGACTATTCCGTTGTCGACGTTTCAGAACGCCTTGGCGTGTCAGCACACAGTCTTTATAAATGGCTGCGTTCCGTAAAACCTGATAACAGCGGACATCAGGCCCAGGATTTACTGGAGGCCAGAACGGAGATCCTCAAGCTGAAAGCGCAGCTTAAACGTACTGAGGAAGAACGAGATATTCTGAAAAAGGCAGCGCGGTACTTTGCAAGGGAGCCCGACTAAAGTACCGCTTCATCAACGATCACCGTGATGTCTGGTCGATCGCAGCTATGTGTCGAGTTCTAAAAGTTGCCCGTGCCGGATTTTACGTCTGGCTTCATTGCCCTGTCTCTGCTGGAGAAAAGGATAACCAGCGATTATTGGAATTAATCCGAAACTCTTATGCACTGAGCGGCGGTGTTTACGGTTATCGCAGGGTTCACTGCGATCTGCGTGAAGTCGGTGAGGCGTGTAGTAGAAACCGGGTAGCCAAGATCATGAAACAAAACAGGATACGTGCCGTAAATGGTTACAAGATAGCTCGTGGAACCAGAGGACGGCCGTCACTGATAGCCCCTAACCGTGTGCAGCGGGAGTTCATCCTCAGGTAAAACCATCAGGCATCGCCTGAATCGCGGTGGTTCACGTGAGGCGAATAATGCGCTGTGTACAATCGCCCTGGTACGCATGCGCAGCGATCCTCGAACAAAGGTCTATGTGCAACGTCGAACAGGAGAAGGACTGTCGACAAAAGAAATTTTACGTTGCCTTAAACGCTACATCGTACGAGAGCTTTATCCGCTTATTTTAACTGATTTGAGGCGAGCCCAACTGCGGCCGTTGACATAGGAGCGTCAATGCTGTGGCAGAATCGTTCTTCAGTTCGCTAAAAAAAGAACGTGTCAGAAAGCGAATATATAAAACCCGGGACATGGCCCGGGCGGATATCTTCGATTATATTGAAGTGTTCTACAACCGTACCCGGCGCCACAGTCATCTCGGTGGCGTAAGTCCGGAGGACTTCGAAAAGGCCTCGCCGTGAGGACAGAAACTGTCTACTGGAATATGGTCACTCCAACATTATCCACACCGATATCATCGCGTAATATACTCACTGTTATCTGGCTTACTCACTGAGTTTACGCAACCAGGGAAAGATGATGGTAGAGCGCGATATTGTTGTTGGTCATTCCATGCTGCTGCTCAAACCATCGACTTTTTGCTGACCACCAAATGCGGCGCTGCAGCTGCATTGCGGCGCTTCTTTTGCAAGGCTATTGACCATCGAGGCAAACTCGAGGTGGTTACTATCGATACAACTTTTCCAGCGTCATGTCACTAATGCGACGGAGCCTCTTCATTGACTACGAGGATATAGCCCGTTAACGCGCACAGTAATAATCACTCAAGACTGATTGTTGACTTCTCACGGAGAAATATGTAACTTCATGCATACTTTTCACCACAAATTTAACGATTGATTAATGACAGAGAACCAAGCAAGTGAAATAATAACCCGTTTTTTCATTAATTTTTTGGAAAAGAAACGTTTACAGTCTGCAAAATCAGCCTACACAACCATGCGTTCTGGCAAGTATTTTCAAGATGACCGAAAGAAAATTCATAGATATAGCGATCCTCTTTGGGCCGACTCCATCTCTGACTTTGTCAAAAAATACCAAAAAGATGCTGAAAGAATAAAGCATTATGAACAGCTCGATTTTCAGATGATATCGCGATACAACTTTGCAGACAGCTTCATGAAAACAAAGCAACTTAGTAAAGGGGAAAAATCATTCTTGGACTTTTTTATGCGGCAGGATTTTTATCTTGTACATGCGACTAAAATTAGAATTGAGGATAGCCATGAAAATATATGTTTAAAATCACGAACTCGACTTTTAAAGGATAATGTAAAATACTTAAGTAACTCTGAGTCTGATATTGATTCATTAAAAAATGAGGATTACGTTTTCTTTTCTTTAGAAGCTGGAGAGCCGATCTGGAAATCATGTAGTCGATTCGGAAATTTATATTACAAAATAAAATTCAATCACGAGTCTTTGAAATATGCATCAATGACGTTATTAGATCAATTACTCATGGAATGGGTAAATGTACACATTGAGGGTATCAGTAGTAATGGAAAACAAATACTACAGAGTGGAAGGCAAAGTCTTAGCATCTTCGATGTTATGTTCCATGGTAGAGACGCATCAATTTATGGCCTGGCCTATAATATAATCAGTGCGAGCAGACTTCTTTCTGATGAGGATAGAACATTGATTCTCACGACTAGTGACACTCAACAGCTTAACAACATCATAAACTCTTTCTTTCGGCCAGAGATAAGAGTTTCTGGTGCTGTTAATATATCGCGTGGAAAGTATACCACGGGTGAGTTCTCTAAAAAATATCGGTACTAATTCCGATTAGTACGGCGCTGCTGCATTTAGGCATGGTTAGGTAACATGCCATTTTTTGTGATGTTACCTACCCATACCTCTGATTCGAAACACCTTCTGTCGCCTGCATTATCCCATTGTATTATCACGCAATGTGTTCGCTAGTCTCTGGCTTACTCACTGAGTTTACGTAACTAGGAAGGGATGGCAGAAATACGGCTATAGACAGTTTTTTGGAACATTGAAATCTGAATGTTATTACCTGAATGAATATAAAAATGTGAACGACTTGAGGCGAGACATCATCGGATACATTGCTTATTATAACAAATTGAGGATAAAGGAAAAACTTGGAAGTCTTAGTCCGATAGAATACCGACTAAGGCAAGCTGCATAAGGTTGTCCAAGATCTGGGGCGCAGATCATTCATGATGGACATTGTCGCTATGAAATTATAGTCTCAATACCACCTTACTCCTTGATGCACTGCACTTACATCTTGATGTGCACATACCCATACCGCTACAGGATCAAGAGTGTGGTGATCTGATCCTGATTGCAGTCAGAAGTTCGATTTATTCAACAAAGCCGATTCACCCTCAAGACCAGTGCAACTTTGCCCAGCGCACCGTCCATTCCATTAGAGTCAAATATTCACTGGTAAGTGAAATTTACTTCAATGAGAGACTGAACACTGCCTGCAGTAACCGACTTTCCAGGAATAATTTTATAGTTTTCCTTGAGACCAATATTAACAGGTGCTCCATCTACATCACCCACATTAATATCTCTATTCGGCACTATAGGATTATTATTAACATCCAGCATCTGAACGCCCACCCTATAAGCAGGCGAGCCTGTAACTATATTATCAAATGCATTATTAACACTATTCCAAGTCACAATTCCAAGGAAATAACTAATACTCCTCATTCGGCTGGGGCGACAAATAAACAACCTAACATCTTGTGGCACAGAACCAAGTCTGCATTGAGGTTACGAGATGAAACATTACAACCATTTGTCGAAATGAATACATCAATGACAGAAAAAATCCCGCCAAGTAAATCGCTTTTCGTTGCCACCAGGTGTTCGAAGATATTTTTTCATGTATAAAATGGCAATTCGTGCACCATCTACCTTTTAGCGCTCTGCTTAGCATTCGACAAATTCCATTATTTTCCATACTCGTTTATTCCCATCATTAACAGATGACTTTATTACGAATAGTAGACGCGGCACTAAACAGGCAAACTACTCTTAGCTCTACCTAACACACGGCCTTGCACTTGCCACTCCGACCCACCTCTATCTTTTTATCACCACTCCTCTCATTCATAAATATGCTCTGAGGGGCTTCTACCACCGAACGCACCTTGGATCATGACCAGGTGTGCTGGTAAGTAATTCTAATTTCACATCAACACTTGGTAGCTAATATTTTAAAGCGCCAACCGATAACATATTACATGGGAACAATTCCTACCCATCAATTTCTTTAATTCCTCTCAGCACTATCCTTAAAAAAAGTCCAAGCCTTACAACCAGGACTTTATATCAACCCCGATCTTTGGTACTTCAATTACTTAACAAGTTTGGCAGTCATGTACACAAAGTTGCCGTTGAAAGCCCCAGTAATTTTGTAAGAGGCTCCTTCTTTTTTGGCCATGGCCGCGATTTTTGCTGTAGCTTCATCCAAAGTTGAAGCGGTTGCAGTAATACTTTGCGCATAGCTGCCAAAAGAAACCAGCGACAATGCTGATGCCATAAGAAGATTTTTAATTAATTTCATAACTTTTCCAAAGCAAGCGTTATAAGGATTCAAACTTTTTGAGACAGGTGCCCCATTAGGTTTGATTAAATTCCCACCCATTCCACCACACAACAAACAAACAGTCAAGGCTGATTATTTGTTGTGTGGTGAAAAAAACAGTCGAAATCAATAGGAATCATGCCATATGACTTTATGGCTCCCATCTTATAAAGCTTGTAAATCATATGGTAATGTTCGCTTCAGGTTTACTGGTGCTTTAACAAGCTGATAGCTGCTCGTGTGGAACCCAATGCCAGATTAATGCTCACGAAGACAGCCTGCTTCCACTTTTGCGCCGTTGAATATAAACCTCGAGCGCAGAAGCCGTTCAAAGGGGGGCCATCCATGGCCAGTTACGAGGGTGAACCTGTTGATGCTGACTCTCAGCCTTACGCCGTTTCAACAGCAGAAACCTTTCGGGGCATAATGCGCCAGATGATACCGGACAGCAGAAGCAACATAGCGCCTGCAGAACCAAGAACCAGGCTGTGTGAGCTAGAGAAAGCAACTTTCGCAGCCTTCATGAGTTGCTCACCAATATTATTATCCATATTTTGTGCAACCTGAACGGTTTCACTGATCGACGCTCGCGCTTGTGCTGCCAGTTCCACTGGTAACTCGCCAGGCAACATGATAGTGGCAGCATAAGTACCTGACAGCAGCAGACCAAAGACCGCCACCCCGAGCCCTGCTCCTAATTCATAGGCCATACCTTCCAGTGCACCGGCAGCCCCTGCCTTCTCCTTCGGTACAGAGGTCATGATAGCCGCCGTTGAAGCTAGCATTGAGGCTTCAACGCTGAATCCCAATAGCACCATGCCAGTCCACGCCAAATAGATTTGATGCGTAAAATCGGTAACGGCAAGAATGAAAAAACTCACGGCACTGAGGAAAATCCCCAAAGTAGCGACCACTCGAAGACCAAATGCAGTGACCAACCTGCCAGCAATCGGGCCGCAAACACCACTGGCGATCATCAGAGGCAACAGGAATAATCCAGCTTCAAGAGGCGTTTTACCGAGCACGAACTGTAATTCCTGCGTCAGTAATAGCTCGAAACCGACCAGAGCAATCATTGCTGTCAATGCCATGACAATGCCAACAGCAATCACACGCTGGGTGATCAACCGAACATCAATCATAGGTGCCGCAGCACGCAGTTGGTGGCGCACGAAGAAAATGAGCAGGCTGCTGCCCATGATCGCGATCATCAGGGTCACATACGCAGCGGATGTACCCCGAATGCCACTTTTAGCCGCGTAAACAAGCAATAGAATGGCCGAGATAAGCACCAACGCCTGCTTGATCTGCCATGTTTTTTCCGGCCGCAAAGGCTGTTTGGGCATCACAAACATAGTGGCAACCAGTACGATCGCCACAATTGGCAGATTGATCAAAAATACGGATCCCCAATAGAAATACTCCATCAACCATCCACCAACCAGTGGGCCCATTGCGGCTCCTGCGGTCCCAACCGCACTCCAAATCCCCAAGGCGAAATTTCGCTCCCGCTCCAGGGTAAAGGTATGGCGCAAAGCTGAGAGCGTGGCAGGCAGGATCATCGCGGCCCCAACCGCGAGGAAAGCACGAGCCGCAACCAGCGCAGCAACAGAAGACGCTAGTGCCGCAGCCAGCGAGGCGAGAGCAAAAAGGCTGGAACCGAGCAGTGCCAGGCGTTTAAAGCCGATACGATCGCCAAGTGCTCCCATTGGGAGTAGCAAACCAGCCATCACCAGTGAATAGATATCAATGATCCATAGCAGCTGATCCCCGGTTGCTGACAGAGCGACACCGAGGCGCGGCGCGGCCACATGCAGGACAGTCGCGTCGATAGATACTGGAAGGTACATTAAAATAATAACGTAAAGTATTAACCATTTCTGAGACATATTGTTACACCAAATAGAGCAAAAACTTGAACACGCGTTCATTTCAATTAGAATACAAATAAATTGAACAAACGTCCAACTAATTCTATGCTGTATTGCTAATAACATCGGTCAAAGAAAAGCGAAACCAAATGAGCTACCTCAAACGTGAAGAACGTCATGCTGCCATTTTGGAGGCGGCCATACGTGTAACTTTGGCGGAAGGGATTGTGGCTACCACCGTCAGGCGCATTGCAGCGGAAGCAGGAATAGCCGTCGGTCAGGTGAATCATCATTTTTCCTCCGCAACACACCTACGCGCTGAGGCTTTTTTGCAATTAACCCGGCAATCGTTATCTTCATTTGCCGCGATCAGTAAGAGTTACCCAGCCGTTGAACGGCTACAAAGGGTGTTAGGATATCCGTTGGATGAGGAAGGTATGCGGGAAACGCATCTGTGGAATGAGATGATGCTGCTGGCTGAGCGTGATCCGGTGATGGGTGAGGCTTATGCTACTGCAATATCAGATTGGCACCAGGCGACAGCCAACGTAATTGTTGAAGGCAGAAATGAGAAAATCTTTCGCTCTAGCGCCAACGCTGATGATATCGCCTGGCGTTTGATCGGGCTGGTGTGTGGATTGGACGGCTTACTGTCATTTGATAGCTCAGGTTTTCCCGAAGCAGAAGTTATGCGTCATTTGTCTTTCGCGATTGAGCTGGAGTTGCTGTGCCCCCCACCGCACAATTTGATGGTGTAATGATCTAGTGAGCCTCAAAGTAACGCCATGTTTATTGTTTAAATCGGCTCAGTTTATCAAGCAACGCTGATTAAAATTTCTAGTGACTGCAAACAAATGAGTTAAAGCCACTTGACTGCGGCTTTAACTCAGCTGAAACAGCACTTGCAGGTGCCGAAAGAAGACCCGGCACCTGATTTTTAGAAGCCGATAGACTTTCCTGTAGCCATACGTAATGCGTCAATATTAAAGCTTTCAAGAACAATGCGCGATGCATCTGCTATAACAGCATCGCTGTGTTTGGATTCTTTGTCTGGTTTTGATGTATAGACAGCCAGAACAATTGGCGCATGCCCTACAGGCCAGATCACTGCATAATCGTTGGCTGTACCATAGACACCACAAGTACCCGTTTTGTCTCCAACCACCCAGTTTGCAGGTACGCTTGCACGTATTCTTGCTCCTCCTGTTGTATTCCCTTTAAACCAATCCATCAGTTGGTGGCGCTCCATTAATCCAAGCACATTTCCAAATGCCAGCTTTTGCATACTTTCTGCAACAGCTTTGGGTGTTGATGTATCTCTATCATCACCAGGAATGGCGGAATTCAACTCCAGTTCCCATCGGTCCAGACGAAATACATTGTCGCCAATAGAACGCATAAACGACGTCATTCCTTCAGGGCCACCAATAAGCTTTTCGAGCAACAGGTTGGCGGCTCCATTATCACTGTACTGCAGAGTGGCAGCAGACAACTCGGCAACTGTCATGCCGGTCGTAATCTGTTTTTCAGTCACAGGAGAATGAGGCTCCATAACTCGATTGTCATAGCGAATTCGCTGGTTCAGTAAGCCCTCTTGCTGCTGGCTTTTCGATAATACTGCCGCAGCAAGGAAGCCTTTAAATGAACTACAGAGAGGAAAACGCTCGTTAGCTCTATAACCAAAAGTTTTATTTGAGCCAGTATCAATAGCATAAACCCCAATTCGCCCTCCAAAATCATTTTCCAACCTTTTCAATTTATCCACTGTTACTTGTGGGGGTTGGGACGCAGCCTCCGCCATATTAGTCAGAGTCAACAGGGGAAATATGGCAGAGAAAAATACAGACAGTCGACCGGTGCGTGACATAAAACCTTTCCATTTCATGAGTGTTGATTTTTTAACTAAAGTATATTTCGTTTCTAAACCGTATTTTTCAACGGCATAACAATGTTGCACATCACATCGAAGGGTATACTCATATATCAGCGAGATCAAGATTTTGAGATCTCCAAACTAGAATATGCCCTTCAGCTATGTTTGTTGTGTATCACAATGCTTATCCTGAATTTCAAAAACTCATAACTTGCCCTTTCTCCATAATTGCATTTAGCAATAGGAATATGCTTGTTTAACGTAAAAAAACAGGCAATAACTGCCTGCACTGGAAAAATAAAAACCAAAAGGGGTGTCTTGGTATCTTCGGCATACCAAGAGGGATATTTATACCTGAAAATGAGTATTTTTTTTACTGGAAGTGTAAAGATAAGTTATGGTTTTGTGATTTTTTACTTTGCCAAAGATTTATTTAGGAATAGCAGTTAAAGAAACACCCCTTAACAATTAAAAGTGCACTCATCGAAAACATTGAAGATAATCTTGGTATCTTAAATCAAAAAAAATCCCAAAGCCTTTAGAGGGTTTTGGGATACTTAACCTTTACCGATATAACCAGCCAACATTGATTTAGTTTTCAATAACCAGCGAGAAATCTTAGTTCAGATATGAACCTTGCATCTTTCCTTTGTTCTATTACATCAAGATAAGCCAATTGTACTAATGATTAGACAGTCAAATTGGTACTCGACATAACCTGTTCAGTACCAGGAGCTATCAGGCTTTTAGCATAAACACTACCACTCGGTATAGATAATGGAGAGAATGAACTGATAATAGTGGCCTTCATTTCAAGCTCCACAAGCTAACGTTAATCATTCATATCAAATCGATAATCACACACCCGCTGGCTTAAGTTATTTAAGTCCCCCTAAGGTAACGGAGTTAACGGAGCAGTTGGTATCTGTCTTAAAACAGCATCGACAGAATCGAACGGTCCGCCGTTAAAACATATTCTCGCTGCTGGGGCATGTGTATGTACTGCATTGACAAGTCGTTCGAAGAGCGGAAGGTATTCTTCAACAGTACGAACACCAGCACCAATCAGAACACAGTGACGACGCCTTTCCATGAGAAGGCTTAAGAGTGTAGCTTCAGCAGTCCGAGCACTATCGATTAGGCCCAGTTCGACCTCATAGCCAAGAGATTCAAGTCTTTCTTTATCCGCATCAAAAACTGCGAATAGTTTCTCAGCGGTAAGGCCCGGCCACTTGCTATAATCTACAACTCGCGGATTCCACCCCACAAGGAGTACGCTATATCTTTCTTCCACTATATATCCTTAGATTATCAAAATCACTGAAGAACTCCGTACGCACAATAGCTCACTTTAATTCCAACACTACCGCCAACATTAATAATACTAGAGCGCAGCATGGCAATCATGTATTTAGCTAACGCATCTCTAACGCCATAATCATTCAACAACTCACCACACAAAATGTCAATTATATAAATTGATTAAAAAAGAGCAATTTATATGCTTCAATTTTTCTTATGCATATATATATTACCTCATACCATACTCAATCAAAGGAAAACTTGATGTCCATGCATAAAATAGCATTACTTATTGCCGTTTTTTTACTCCCCATAAGTTCAGTGAACGCATCTTAAATAGGAAAGGCATCTAACCTGGATATTTCTGTACCTATTGCTGCATTGTCAACGCTAACCACATCCTTCACTCCACTTAGTGGTTTAAAAAAGGTAACCAGGGGTACGCAGATCGGAAATCTCGAAATTCTTACCACTGGTGCAGGTTACATTGGTACTATCACTATCAAGCCCGTCATCGGTAATAATTATCAACTGCTCGGGGCGACTACAGGAAGCCTTCTCCCCTTTAGAATAGGAACCTCAGGAGGAGCAGTGACTTCTGCACTTACCAGTGCCAATCATACAACAACCCTCACATCCCATACCAACAGAGAAACTATAATAAACGTATTTTCTGCAAATGCTGCCGGTAGCTTTGCAGCCGCAGATGTCTACACAGGCGCTTTCATCGTTTCGGTATTTAGCAGGCAATCCTTTTCTTATGATATTTTGAGGTTATAAAGGCTATTTCCATACCTATAATTTCCCTGCCTGTAAAGGGTGGTAACTTCCTGGTTATCACCCTTTACTTTATCAATACGTATTTTTATTCATGTAAGTGTTTTTGGATAAAATAAGCACCTTGCTCCAATGAAGCCATGCCCTCCTCCAGGATGGGAGCGAACAGTTGCCATACATGAGGCATACCATCGAATATTTGCAAAGTTGCATCGACACCTGCTTCGCGCATCCGTTCGACGACTGTCACCGAATCATCCCTTAGCATTTCCCAGCTCCCCACGTGAACCAGCGTTGGAGGTAAGCCAGCGAAATCCGCATAGAACGGAGTTACATGTGATGATTTGAGATCGCCCCCAATCCCAACATAGGATTGGAATAAGAATTCGAGCAGTTGAGGAGTCAAGAACGGATCATCCGTTACCTCTTGGTGGGAGATGCCTTCACATGCTAAATCCAGCCCTGGTGAGATCAGGAATAAGGCACCGGGCATAGGTAAGCCCTCAGCCTTCGCGCGAACCGCTGCAGCCAGCGCTAAATTGCCACCAGCAGAGTCACCGGCCAAGGCGATTTTTCGCGCTGGATAGCCTTGCTCTAATGCCCAGCAATATGCAGTAAAGATATCGTCATGCGCCGCCGGCGCAGCATTTTCAGGTGCCAGACGATAATCGGGTACCAAGACCGCACTGTGGCTTATCTGGGCCAGATAGCTGGTGATCACACGATGGGTGCTGCTTGAACCGATGACAAAACCGCCACCATGCGCATAAATGATCAGGTTATCGGTATATTTCCCATGGGGCCGTAGAAACTCTGCGCTAAAACCAGCCAAACTCAGACGCTCGATTGAAGCAACATCTGCGACAGGTATCTGCGCCATCGCTGTTTCCCACCAACTACGCAACTCGTCGGGTGTGGCGTTTTCCGGCGGAAGATTCTTTTCATTTTGTTCTAATATAGCGTTAAGTTGCAATTGGGACATTGTGGAGCTCCATTTCAGCAGGTTACCAAATCTCTCGTGTAATTTTCACTTTCATGGTTCAAGAATCGGTGATGATAAAACACATAGCCATTAATATTCAACCATGATTGAATGTTAATTTTTTGATAGGAAGGGGGGGAAAGGTATTCCTTGCCGATCAGAATGTTAACAACCTCAGTCGTATTAGCCGTAAAACACCCGTAAAAGTTGTTCTGACCGGCGGATCTTCTGGTCTTACACCAGGAAAAAGTCAATGCCATAGTCGTGACCGGTAATTTTCTTCAGGCTAAAGCCCACAAGAACTAAAATACTGGTAAGTCCGTTTGGAACCCTACCCATAAAGATGGAACCCAGAAAATCACAGGTTTCAAACTCCAGGCCCTCCGGGAACCAGGAGGTACGATGGTGCCTTCTCCTTCATCAGATAAAAATGAGCGGAAAAACACCTATCCCGTGTGGCAAAAGGTTTCCCGCTCGGGTAGATAAAACAACAGTGCTACATCGTGCTACCAGGCCATCAACTCTCCGGTGGTTCTGATTCATCTCGACGGGTGGCTACCACGCGGCCCAGGCCCAGCATCTGCTGCGCCTGGTTGATAACCTCGTCTTCTTTCAGGTTGTGCCGCTCACCAAACAGGTGCTCCGACACCAGTTAACCGAAATGCAACGATTCGATATTGCCTCTGTTAAAAATGGGGGATTACCGATAGGGTTGGACAGGATTTAAACCCTATTTTCAGCGTCGGTCATAAGCAATCCGTATTGCTTCGGCTACCGAAACTTCGATAAATAGAGAGCTCACTAGAAACCATCACAGCTTGTTCCAAAAAGTGTTGCGCCCCGCAACGGTGTATGTTTTTTAACCGACAAATACGAAACACAGTACGCCCCGCAATCACTGCCTGTAATCAGCCCGGATCTCCGCCATCACTTGTGCAATCTGTTCCACGGATGCTCGTTTACGCTCCTGCTGAACAACACGCTGAGCAGGCTCTGTACCAGTGTGACTCTGTGGTGAGTGCGGTTGTTGCGCACGCTTTGCCACACTTGCTGTCGAATTAAATTGCCCGTTTCTCGCTCGCTTCAACGTAGCTAGCAGGTAGGCAATCACATTTTTTATCTCACCGGTACCAACGCGCTCCGCCACGTCATCCAGAACTTGCTGCCCCAATGGCTCCGGCAATGCGCGCAATTGTGGTTCCACATTATCCCTGTCCGCCGCAACCAACGCTGACGGCCAACGCAGACGAGGCTCACTCTTGCTTGACGGCCCTACGTACGTATCTTTTACACACTGTGTAAAACTACGTACGTAACAGTTCGGATCCCGAACTCTGTCGGGATCCTTTGTTTCTCCACTGTGGAGTGAAATGGGTGTCAAGGGTAATGGGGCCGGTTGCCTATGGCAATCTCCATTAAACGGATTACACATGGCATTCTTACTGTTTACTTCAGCTTACGACTTGGTTCCCCCCGTAACACTGTCACCAATGAGGCTGAGGGCATGCGACCAACACCGGAGAATAGGTATTGGTCTGTGCTGATATGATTCCTGATGAGACTCAAGTTAATACAGCCTTCTCGGTGGCGTTTAAATACATCAAATGAACCACCATTCCGGGCATTAAAAGAGCTCGCGTGGCCGACGCTGCCAATACCACACGGCAAAGTGGAGTAACCCCATCCCACCATGCGCAATCAAATAAACCTCAATCAGTCCGGTTAATGTCTGATGCCAATCCTTGACGATGGAAGCTAACGGGGAGCCCATTTGCCACAGTACAAACCAGCTTGCTCCGGAAAGCACCACCAGACTGAGCGCGCCCAGACCTAATCCTTGTACACTGGTCGCCAATCCCTTGGGGTTGGCTTCGGGCAATTGGCGTTTCAACAAGGTATGGATATCCTGCTGGAGCTGGGCAATATCGCCCCACAGGTAAGGATAAAAATAACGTAAACCGCGTCGTCTCAAACAATACCCAATCAGTACGACACTGAGCGCAAGTAACGTAAGGCCAATACTGGTATGCATCAGGGTAAAGAAACGTGGTATCGTCGCGCTGGCCAGCTGCTCTGTTGCTGTCAATTCCATACCATTACTGTTGAGTATTTGACCCACGATCAAAAAGGCTATCAGTATATGCAGGCACCGCAAAGACAGCGGTTGATAAAGTGAAAGGAAATGCCAGAATGTCCGTCGCGATGTCGGTGCTTGTTGCATGATGCTCCCTTGTATTTTACCGGCTCTCGTGCCGTTGTTGTTAAATCATAGCCTGATTTAAAACAATGGGTACGGGTCTATGGCGTCAATTGCATCAAAATCGGGGGCGGGTATGGTCTGATCGTTACAACATTTCTGCTCAATTCGAAGAACGACTAGGCCTGTGTGTCAACACCGCCCCCCTTGTCAGGGGAAATACCCTGACCGCCCACGGCCCCCAGATACCCATTTTTCATTTAGCGTTACTTTCATTCCACTACAGCGTTGCAGGTCGCTACACCTCTCATCATAGATATTAACGACACGGTAGAGCAATGAGCGTGTAACGTGGATAAGCACAACTCACGCAGATAACCTTCCCCGCACGTCGTTATTCCCGGTAGGATAATCTCTCACCGTCAGACTTCGCCAAGAACGATTATCGAATTTATTCTTAAAAAAAGAACAAATGACAGTGTCCGCAATTGCCAGTACACCTCACCCTCTGTTGCATTACCGGGTCTGCGACCGTTGATCATGACAATTCAGATAAACCGATTACTGTTGGTCTGCGTTACACGTTGCTCCGGTAGAAGGCAACAGGCGCAGGAAGTTGCCTGGCGATACTTCTCAGTACTTCGTGTTGCGCAGTAAATTTGGCCGGTATTGTGCGACAGGCCAAAAAACACGGTTCTGATGGAAAGAAAACCTGCGGCTCCGTTGTAAACGGTGTATCACCGTGGGTAGCAGCCCATGCCTGGCGAATGAGAGCCAGGACCGTTTCCTCGCCTTCCTGCTGTTGCCTGCAACAGAACGTACTGAGATTGAGCATCAGCATGACCTGAATATCGCGTGAGGAACCCACCCCCCATAATATCCTGAGCATAGTGGGTGGTACTGCTTTGCCTTCTGATTGCCGTATCTCGATGTATTGATGGGTCATCTGCTGAAGCGCATGAATAAATTGCACGACAGCCTCTTCAGGAAGTCGCAATGCGTCAACTTCGGGTTGTCGCAAGCTAAACCGAAAAGCCGCCAGTCGTGGATAATGGTCAATGGCTGACTGTAGTTCACGATGGATCAACTGCACATCTGTCAGTTTTTCATTAAGTCGTTCCATGGGATATCTCTGGTCGGGGTCAAAAGAAGGGAGTGCTACGTAATTAAATCGTGAGCACGTCGATATGCCCCAGGCTTCCTGAAGCAGCTACGCTGACAGCGGATATCAGTGGCGTAGTCACGCCACTGCAGGCCTTTAGCATATTTAGCTGATCGCTGGCGGAAGCCGTGGACGACCCGTTAGCGGGCGTTCAGGCACCTCGTTACAGCCGTGAAGTAACAATCCCTCTTTCTGCTGAGTTTTAGTCAGATATTCCAGTACAAGCCGGATGTTAGTGATGCTGTCTGGATCGTTGTAGTGCACCGGGATATTGATATTGGCCCTGTAATGCTCTTTAAATTCACAGCGATGATGCCAGCCATCGCCATCGGTAATAACGCTCCAGAACTCACCCGCTTTCTCTGCCCAGGGGTAGGGAGTTTGGGTTCGATTACCATCCAGCCAGAAGACCACATGACCATGGAAGTGATGATCCTCAGTCCACTCGATGACCCAGAAGTATCCTACTACGGCTCGCAGGCTCATCATTTTGTCCATCAGCAAGTGGATATCCTTTTCCAGTTGACGGTGAGATTGTTGATAATATTTAGCTGTTCCGTTCTGATAGAACAGATCTATGCGGATAGCCCGCAGGCAGGCATACCGATTTATCATGCTGTCTGTATGCCAGTTCAGGACAGACGACAAAAACCAGTCTGGCGTCCAGGTTAGTTTAGTATTCATATGATTAACTCTTGATAGCTGGTTGATACCAGTAGGAGAGATGAAGCCAACCCCTTGAGGAGGTGCGATTGACAGGATGATCTGCAAGGAGTTACTGAGATGGTTGTAAAAAGGGAGTGACTATTAATTATATTAATTTTAACTCCCTGAGCAGAACAAGGCATGAAACTCAAGTCAGCGGATCGAGGGCAGTGCGGTAGGCAAAAGTGATGTACTCATCCACGATGCCGGTTAACGCGTAGTGCTCAGACTGCCGTTCGTTAATCCAGTGATTCACTTCTTCTTCAGTTTTAATCTTCAAATTTTCAGTCCAGTCAGCAAAACCATTCCCCAGCATCAAATCGTACCAGCACAGCCAGACAAGCTTCAGACGCAACTCTGTTCCGCTAAATTGCCTGAATAGGCTGATAAGCTCATTTGCCAGCGAGCGTTGTTTTAAACGCACGCATTCAGAAAGCAGAACCCCCTCCAGCATGGGGTGATGAGCCAGCAGGTGCTCCTGTGTACACAGACTGACACTCAGATCATCCTCCAGGGATAGTGGTGCTACCGCTGCTTTACCGTAAATGATTCGGTGCAGGCACTGCGGAACAATCGCAATAGCTGGCGCTTTCCCCGGGAACGTTAGACGGCCAACCGTCAGGGTATGATGGTGGTATATATTCTGGTGACACATGCCCGACCTGACTGTCAGCTTCGTAAAATCCGTCAGCCAGGTCTGGTAATATCTGTGGAGTTCTTCGTAACGGGATTTATTGTCTTTCATGGTGCATATTCCTTCATGACTGGAATGACAGGCAGCAGAAAACCTCCGGGGTAGCCGGATAATTATTTTCATGCTGCGGGTTTAGTTAGGGGAGAGGTTTATTTGCGGGACTGGTTAATGCGGTCCTGAAGCCAGGCTTCCACTTCACTTTTTAACCAGCGGGAACTACGACCCAGCTTAATTGGCTTCGGGAAGAGACCATCTTTAATCAGTTTATAAAACCACTTATCGGTGAGTCCGGTCAGGGTTGTGATAAATGCCATGTCGACAAACTGGTCTTCAAGCAGGGAGGGTTTGATTGTCATGGTTGAGTTCTCCGATTTAAAAGGTAAGTCGGAGTGGTTGTGAATGACTGTTACCCCTGCTCCGACATACCAACCGGTGAATCTGTAAAAAGTTAGTGAAGGTTGTTCAGCGTATGCGTGGTCTACCTCGCTTGCTTTTTACCGGTATCACGCTTTTACCCGCGATGATACCATTTTCCTTTTGCTCACATTTAGCCAGATAGCTAATGACATAACACAAATCATCGATCTCGTCCGTATCAAAATGTCGGATCACCTTGCCAATTTTGACTTCGTAAATATCTTTAGGGACGCAAAGGTGATGATATCCATCATTATCTGTTACTTTTTTCCAGATGCTGCCCATCGCTCGGGATATCGGATAATGACAGTTCTGAAACTGCCCATTCAGATAGCAAACAAAATGGACATGAAGTCCTTTTCTCTTCGTGTACTCTATCACCCAGTAATAGCCCACTATCGGAAGAGATTTTTCGAACTCTTTAATCAACATTAGGACCTCGTTATACATTGAGTGTCTGCAAGCATGACCAAAGCTTGCTGAACTCTTTTTATATGCAAAGTCGATCCTGAAAGGTAGTAGTTTTGAAAAACGTTGGAACATCGCCTCCATATGCGTATTGATATCAGTCAACAATAGACCATCCATTTCATACTTTGGGTTGGCGTTATAGGGTCTTTTCATTTTTCCTCCTTGGTATTGGTTCAAAGGAAGAGGTAGTCCTGTAATTTTTACTTGGATAAGTCGATAGGTTTATCCAGTACATGCTTATAATCTTTTACGTATACGGGATGCGATAGGTATATGTACTTCTTTTAATAATATTAATTAACCTTAATTCCATACCTTTGCCACTAACCGTTCTCGGTCGTTTCTGCCATCGCAAAAAAACCACTGACGTTCCCTGTTTCCCATCCGGTCAGCATGCCGACCACAGAGGCCGCTGGACACCCCACAACGGTAAGCGCAGGCTCAGCTCATTCCTTTCCCCTACCCGGAACAACAACGTCACAATCCCCCTTCCGATAACATAATCAGGGCGTAACCCTTACCCTGCCTGGTTTTTGACGATTGGCAACAGGATAAAAACAGCTAAAAATCATTAACTAATCAGTTGTTAATCACGATAAACAAAGATATCAATACCTATTTCTCATCAATCAATTAGCAATTAATCACTTAGTGACTATGCAGAGCACACCTTTTTATGTGTAAGATAAGGAATCTGAATACGAACACTGAGGGAAAAATGATGGCGGAAGAGAAGGCAAAAGTCAGAAGCAAGGACGGGCGGGTCTGTCGTTTTTACGCACAGCACCTAGCGAATAAGTACCCTGGTGAGTTTCCCACATACGATCCGGGCAATGCTGAGAATTGCCTGCGAAACGTGAATGCGTTCCTGGAAAAAAAATACACATTTGAGGTTTCACATAATCAAGAAGTCAATGAAATCGAAATTATGGCGGGCTACGCCATTCTGCCTGATGAGGCATTTTCATGGCTGAAAAACAACGAACAGGCAACCTTCTATCTCTGGGCAGTGATTTATCTTGACACTAACAATTATGCCCCTTTCCTTCATCCCGCTCCAAATCAAACTTTAGTAAGGAAGCCGACTTTGAATAATGGCAACACGAAGATAAACACCTATAAAGCTCTCGGACTGGGGGAGTCCCCGGCCACACATCAGGAACGACTTCGCACCCTCAGAGACTATTTCGATGGTGCTCATAGTCTGAATCAACAGGGAGGTAAAATGGCGCATCTGGAAATACTGAAACAACAGTGGTTAGATAATTGCCGCAGGCCTCAGCGCTTTACTTGGCTTAATGCCGATGATGAAGACATGTGCCGCTGGTTCTGGTCGAGAATAAAAGAAAAACAGGCTGAGACACCTGGGAAAATCCTACCTGTCACGCAGTTTTTTACCCCATCCTCCTCCCGTGACTATTATCTGTCCGCCCTCGCTGCCTGGGATTTATGGCAGGCTCCGGAAGACACTCGGGAACTGTTCAAGTCACGAATAAACCACTCATGGCATCAGCAAAAACAAAAAGAAAAATATCGGAAGGACGATAAAAAAGCCATCAACACCTACATCAGGAAAGAGGTCAAGGAGATGCTCGATAACATCGCCCAAGAATATAACCTGAGACTGAGTGACGTGCTGGAAATGCTTATTACGGAGAAATATAACGCCATGTGATTATCCCGCCCCTCGATTTAAAAAAATCTCAGACAGATATTACCTTTGTGAACCGTACCCAATACGTCATTGTATTGGGTGTTTTGTTTTTCTGTCTGAGGTCGTTTCATGAAAAAATCAGAAGGTTTTCAGGCCATCGAAAAGCCGCTGGCATCGCTCCCTTATGCCATTGGAAAACATATTCTTGACCATATTCAAAAGCTCACTCACTACGAACCGGTCATCGGCATCATGGGTAAAACAGGTGCGGGAAAATCGTCGCTCTGCAATGCGCTGTTCCAGGGGGAGGTCACGCCCGTCAGCGATGTCGACGCCTGCACACGTGAAATGCTGCGATTGCGTTTGAGCAGCAGTGACCACAGCCTGATACTTGTAGATCTACCCGGTGTAGGCGAGAGTAAGCAACGGGATAAAGAATATGAATCTCTATATCGCAATATTCTCCCTGAGCTGGATCTCATCCTGTGGGTTATAAAAGCTGATGATCGTGCTTTTTCAGTGGATGAACACTTCTACCGACGAGTGATGACGGGTTACCAACAGCGAATACTGTTTGTCGTTAACCAGGCCGACAAAATAGAGCCAAGCCATGAATGGTATGTCACCGGCAATGCGCCATCACCGCATCAGTTGGTGAATATTGAGGCAAGGTTGGAGTCCATTCGCCAGCTATTTTCACCGCATCATCCGGTGTGCGCCGTTTCCGCCAGGACAGAATGGAATTTGCCGTCAATGGTCGAAACCATGATGGGTTGCCTGCCGGACCGTGCTACCAGCCCACTGGCGATGCAACTGCAGGGGAAGTTATGCAGTGAATCGGTAAAAAAGCAGGCACGTGAGGGCTTTGGGAGTGCAGTGAGTGAGGTGTTTGGTACTGTGGAGTCGTCGTCTTTTCTGCCTGCTCCTGTTCGAACTGTTATTCGCACTGTGCGGGAAGCAGTGGTGACGCTCGCCCGTACCGTCTGGGACTGGATTTTCTTCTGACAAACCTCGCATGACGGACACTCCCTGTCCGATTGGCGCTCAATTAATAAGCGGATAATCCTCTGGTAACGCTTAAGGGCGCATCACAACTGTATTCGTTGTACTGAAAAAATACGCCTTCCTGTGTCCATACCCTGTCCTCCCCCTTCGTTACACTAATCACTTAATTTTCAGCCTATTAACAGGATGGAGAATACCTCTCATGTCCCAGACTGAGCGTCGCCATGAACGGCTGGCGGTCCGGTTGTCTCTCATTATCAGTCGTCTGGTAGCAGGCGAAACGCTGGATATGCGCCTTCTGGCAGCAGAGTTTGGCGTGTCGGTCCGTACCCTCCGCCGGGATTTTCGTGAGCGGCTGATGTATCTGGATCTGGAATATCGCGACGGTACTTGTCGCCTGCTCTCTGGCAGTCATCAACGTGAACTGGCGGTAATGACTTTTGCTCGCCAGTCGGGAGTGGAGGCTTTGTTTCCTGATATGGATAACCATATGGTTAGCTCACTGTTGAGTGGGCCTGGTGAGTCTCCATGCCTTATATGGTCAGAGTCGGTGCCATTGTCACCATCCCGGCCAGGTATCTTTACGAGGCTTGTCAGAGCTATATCAGAGCACCGTCGAGTGACGCTGCTAGCTGAGGGTTGTCGTTGCTCAGGGCTTGCGCCTTACCGCCTCGTACTCTGTAACGGGTACTGGTACCTGACAGGTGAGCATCAGCATCGCGTGGCGGTGTTTCCGTTAAACGATATCCATGCTGTTACCTTCCATCCGGCACTGTTTGTGCCGGAAATTCAGATTCGCAACGTACTCGCTGACCCGGGTTTTCTCAGGGCTCTGCCTCACTTTCGCGTTTTTCACTCACTGCTCGCCAGCACCGGCGACAGTCTTTTACCTCAAAAGGAATCATGATGATGAAATTACTGGCTACAACAGCATTTGCTCTAAGTCTCTGTACCGGCGCTGTCTTCTCGGCTGCCGCTGAAAACACCGTGGGTACAGTCAAAGCCTGGTCTTATATGCAAGCGGATGGCTGGAAATCTGACGATGGCATGGACAACAACACCCTGCATAACATGCTCTATCAGGCCACGGTGATCGATAACTATCCGTGGACAAAACAATTCCTGCTTCGCCAACGTGGCGGCGGTGCCTATTTTCTCGCCGACAAGAAAACGCATACTGTTCGCAAGCTGAATGTAAAACCTGCCAGCGGCTACTACTCGGATCTGACCTCCGTCTATCAGGGCGAGGATCAGGGGAAAGGGTGCTATTTCACCATCATCGACACTCAGTATCAGTTGGAACTGGCGAATGAACCGCACAACACTCAGGTGCTTGCCGCAATTCCAGAAAACTGCGTCAACAAAAAGCAACAGGCTGCTTTGGCTGCGAAGCGTTCTGCACCAGAGCAAAAACTGCAGCAATGGGTAACCCAACAGAGTCTGGCTGAACTGTGTCGCCGCACTGGCAATTGCTGACGCAACGGAAACAAGACTGAAAACAAGGAATGAGCACCATGAAGAAATTGTACCCGCATATGCTTGCTATTCTGGCGGTTATCGGTGCCATGAGTATCTCTGGCTGCGACAGTAAAGAAGATGCTGGAGTGAAAGCGATAGCCAGATTTAAGGACCTCACTCCACCACCATTCAGCAAGGTTGTATCGCATCAATCCGATATTGCTCAGGAGTGGGTGAAAAAGGATGCCTTTGGCACACCGCAATACACAGTGTTGAAAACCCGTCAGTCACCGGAGGACTGTAAGTCAGGTAATTATTACTACATTGCTGATATGCAGCAGAAAACGGTGCAGCCTCTGATGGCTGCCTTGTGCTTGGCAGATAATATCACCCTGACTTTCCGGATTGAGACCGACAGCTACACTGGCGAAAAATCGGTAGTGTATTCGCATGATGGCAAGGAAATGGGAAAACTCTATCTGCCGGAGAATCAGGAGAAAAATCCATGAATAAGAAGCTGAAAGGCATGACCTCAGTTACAGTCCTGACTCTGAGTTTGCTGGCACAGGCGCAGGCCAATGAACAACGCTATATCAGTATCCGCAACACGGATACGGTCTGGGTGCCAGGCAATGTTTGCGTCTACCAGTTCCGTCTGGATAACGGCGGCAGCGGCGAGGGCTTCGGCCCGCTGACCCTTTCCCTGCGTCTGAAAGACAAAAGTGGCAACACACTGGCGATGGGGAACATGGAGGTAGCCGCGTTTGGTGACAGTGATACCACGCGCTCTCAGGAAGCATCACTGGAAAACGAATGCGTGGAAAACGTCAGTTCAGTCGAAGTCATGAAGGCAACAGAAGAGCGTAACGGTTATCAGGTTGACCTGCCGCTGTCTATATTCGATCCACAATATTACCAGCCACTACCGGTATCGGTTGCCGGGAGTAAGGCATCATAACTGGCTTAGATTTTCATATGCCAGACCTCGGGTGAGCCGTCCCCGTAAGCGCCCACTGACTTTTATCACACACATCATGAACAGGCCCCGGTTTTCCGGCGAGGCCTGTTTTATTATTTATCGATAATAAATAAGGATATTTTTCATGAATACGCATTCTGCCCCGTCTACGGCAAGCTCGGTGATCGCCACTAGGGTACCAGGCGACCAGCGCTCTCGTTTCTGGCCGCAGCACTTCGGCAGCATACCGCAATGGCTCGTTCTGGAGCCCCGCGTTTTCGGCTGGCTGGACAGACTTTGTGTGAATTACCACGGTGGACTGTGGGATTTCTACATGCTCAGTAACGGCGGTGCTTTCCTGATGCCAGATACCGATAAGGAGTATGTGCTGTTCAATGCCCTCAACGGCAACGGGGCTACAGTGGGCCAGGAGGCTGCGGGTATTACCGCCTGCCTAATGGCCTACAGCTACCATGCTTGCCGGACCGAAAGCGAGGCCATGACCGATCACTTCTACCGGTTACGAGAATACGCGCTGCACCATCCTGAAAGCCGTGCCATCTTCGTCCTAATCGACTGAACTTCCGGAGGTTTATCATGCTCCCCCCCCAGATGCTCACATCCCCGCCGCACTTCACCGCCGATCAACAACAGGTTATCAGCCAGGCGTTAGCAATACTCGAAACCCAGTTGCAGCACCGGCCCTATACCTTTAGCTCACCAGAGGCGGTCAAGGCCTGGCTTCGACTCCATCTTCAATCCCAAAGTCGCGAATGCTTTATGGTGCTGTACCTGGACAATCGCCATAGGCTGAAGGCCAGTGAAACCGTCTCGGTCGGAACGTTCAATGCCACCATCGTCCATCCTCGTGAAATAGTGATCCGAGCATTACACCACCAGGCTGCCGCGGTGATACTGGCCCATAATCATCCGTCGGGAGATCCCACTCCCAGTGAGGCCGATCGTACGCTCACCGATAGGCTGATCAATGCGCTCGACATGGTTGATGTCCGCGTGCTGGATCACCTGATTGTGGGGGACGGAGATCTGATCTCACTGGCCGAACGAGGGTGGTTGCTATGTTAGTCACCACACCCATGATACTTCGTGGTCTGCAATGCAGTTCGGCCCATATCAGTGAGGACGACAATACACTGCTGTACAGGATCTCACACTGTCAGGATGAGTTCAGTGATGGTGAGTGGATCCACTTTTCGGGGACCGGATATTTGATACGCCTGGATGCCTGGAGCCATCCGGTGTTGCAACTCAAACGACTGGGGCTCTCCAAGACTTGCCGCCGTCTGGTCATCACGCTGATGAAACGCCATCAACTGACTTACCTGCATATTGATGCTCTGGGTGATGTGTTGCCTGACTTTGTCACCTTCGGCTGGTAATACAGCCCCACACTCAACGTCCTACTCTCGCTTTACTCCTCTATTTTCAAAGGAAATCCTCTGATGAATAAAAGCACATCGCCCGTGCCTGGCGTATTCCATTTTCTGCAACACAGCAACGTATCATCACACGACTGGCAAAGGATAGGCCAGGCCATCACCACCGCTTACCAGCAACTGTGTCAACGCCCTGATACGTTGGGGCTAGCCACAGCACCCGTTATCTGTGAATACACGGGTAAAAAACCATACCAACTCGACGACAGCCTGATGGGATTGGACCTGATCGGTTTTAACGGGGAAAGGGCCAGCCAACTGGCCGGTGATCCCTTTATGCTCTACCGACGTCAGACACCCCATGCCTTGATCCGCTGCGATACGCGAGGCTATCCCTACCACTGGCTGGTGATGGCTGCACTGTTGCTGGCCAATACGCAATGCCCCAACACCTGGACGATTGAATCTGACGTACCGTTAAAACAACGGCGGAAAGTCGCCCACTGGCTGAGCTATCACTGCAAGTTACCAGTTTCTCCGCTCTGTTAAGGAACCCCGTTTATGAAGACCATGAACAAACTCCCCCACACCCCGTCCAATGCCAGTCCCGCCTTTCTCGAATACCAGCAACTGCTTGCCTGGTTGCTGGCTCACTGTTACGGCCTGGAGCTCAATGACACGCCGTATCACGACGATCAGGCGATTACCCAACAGATTGAGTATGGCGTCACGGTACGCGAAACCGTCAACGAACTGGTGGAGAAATTTGACCTAGTACGTATTGACCGACCTGGATTCAGCCTTATGGCACAAGATCCGACTTTGAGCGCCGGTGACATGCTCTGCGCCCGCAGCGCACGGGGATTACGCAGCCCGGTGATTCGCCGCCTGGCTTGATTATTCCCCACTAACCCCACTTTCCCCCTACGCCAGCCTCGACCGCTGGCGTTTTACTTTTTCAAGGATATTCAGCGATGAAAGAACCCGTTCTCAATACCGATAATAACGCAGCCCCACTCACCGACGAAGACAACATACCGTCACCCGTCTGGGGCTTGCACTGTGCCATTACTCCCCGTCTGGGAGCAAGGCTGGTACAAAAAGGTAACCGCCTGCATTTTCTACCCGACCGCGCCGGCTTTGTCGGTATGTTCTCCCCTGATGCGCTTAAAACGCTGGATCGCGCCTTCCCAGTGCTGATTAAACTGTTGGAAGCCTGTCTGCGCTCGGGTGAGCTCGACCAGCGCCGCCAGCACTGCGTTACGGTGCAGCACGCTGGTTTTACCTGCGAAGCCGATACCTTGGGTAGCTTTGGCCACGTCTATCTGGCGGTCTATCAGACACCGACATAAAGCCGTAACGAACTCATCTTCCAATCTTTATACCTGCTTGCCATGACGCAGGCATTTTGTTTTTAAGGAACCCTAACAATGTCAACAGCATTGAATACCGTGATTGAACCCGATGTGTTAACCGACCACACAGAGATTATCTGCTCCACCAGTATTGAACGTATCGTCACCGGACGTAACGCCGCGCTGACGCAAATTGAAGCCCTTGTTCACCAGCTTGAGGATATCTCAACCATCACCAACAGCATTGGCGGTGGAGTAGCAAGGGACTGGGCAATGAAACAAGACTTCCGCTGCGGTTGCTGGCTGATGGAAAAAGCCGAAACGGCCATGCCCGTGATCACCCGTAATCTCGACCGTAGTATATGGCGAGTTCTGATGAAACGCTCCGGAATGCTTGCGATCATGGATGCGCAGGCGCGTGATCAATGGTACAGAAACCTGGAGGGCGACAATATTCCGGCTATTAGCGACGAGAGTATCTACAGCACATTCAATCAGTTGCACCGGGACAAGGGAGAGGTATTTGAGCGGGGAGTGATCAACGTGTTCAAGTCGCTCTCCTGGGACTACAAGTCGAATCACCCGTGTAAATTTGGCAAGAAAGTGATCGTCAACAGTTTGGTGAGTCACAACCAATGGGGATTTACGCTGAACCACAGTTATCGGCGGGATCAGTTGGCCGATCTGGAGAGGATGTTACATTTACTGGATGGCAAAGCGATCCCTGATAATCGTCAGGACGTCACCGCTCGGCTGTATGAACATATCCGCGCTACACCGCAGAAAGCTGAGGTTTATGAAGATGAGTATTTTACAATCAGATACTTCATGAAGGGCACAGCACACCTTACGTTCGGAAAGCCTGCGTTGATAGACAAGATGAACGATATCATCGCCAAACATTACCCAGGCGTACTGCCAGAACGGCTATAACCCTGCCAGCACAGTAGTAAGCAGAGTTGAGACAATAGGCAACGGTTTCCTAACCTCAACATTGTCTGTTGCTCTCTTATTAACTATGATTACATTTTAATCACAAAGAGAAACTTATGGGACAATCACCAACACGCGTTATCACTGCCCATGTTCCTGCTGAAATGGTAGAGAAGTTCGACGAACTGGCTGCAAATTATGATCGTTCCCGTGGCTGGATAGTCAAACAAGTCTTGGCTGCGAACATTGAGCAGGAAGAGAACCATCATCAAATGATCTTGCGGGGGCTGGCTGATGTGGATGAGAGCAGAGTGGTGGAACAAACAGATGTATTGAAATGGATAAATAGTCTGAACATTGACACGCCACTTCCTGTACCACAGTCAGGGCAAAAGTAATGCAGGTGGTTTGGTCAGATCATGCGTTGCAAGATTTAGAGCTGTTGCGCTTCTTGATTGCCAACGTAAATCCAGAAGCATCTGCGCAGGTGCTTCAATCGTTGGTGCTTGCCCCGTAAACCTGCTGACGCATTCACGTATGAGACCCGCACTGGCAAGATATGAACCACGGGAAGTACGTCGCTTGAACATCGGTAACTATGAAATTCACTACGAACTCAGAGTTAACGCGCTCTACATCTTACGTGTTTGGCATACGCGAGAAAATCGGTAAGATAGCACTCTGCATTAGACTCGCTACCAAACAGGTAAAGAAATAAAGAATCGAACACGATGCCTACGCGGTTTTTTTCACTTCACTTGACGTCTTCTATCACAGCAAAACCCCGATGTGGTTCCCAAAAAACACTCACAGGGACTGCGGGTACAATTGAGGGTACATAAATAATCAAATCAAAAAATAAATTTAAATATTAATAAGTTACATTGAAATATCGATTCCGAGTCCGGCACCATCATTTAGAAGAACCCGCCTATGGCGGGTTTTTTGCTTTCTGACAGCGATCAAAGCGTTTCTATCACCCGGCGTAAAAGACGCACTCGGGGTTCGATGCTGGACAACTCCAGATATTCTGCCGGGCTATGGAAGCCAGCCCCAATTGGGCCAAAACCATCCAGTGAGGGAATATCAAGCGCGGCGGTATGGTTGGCATCAGAACCACCACCGACGGCCTGCCAGCGAACGTCAATATTCTCCAACCTACCCGCAGACTCCACCTTCGCCATCAGCTGTTCGGTTTTTGCTGAGGGTGACATGGCGGGCACATGAGCCTGTAATGTCACATTGAGGCGAACATCGGCAGTAAAGCAGTGAGGCGTAGGGGTTCGCATTAGCCGATCGACACGCTCAAATTCGTCGTTCTGCCAGAAGCGGGCATCCACTATCGCTTGCGCGTGGTCCGCAACTACATTGGCCGCAGAACCTCCACTCACCACTCCAACATTCAGGGTCGTCCCCAGTTGCGCATTGGCAAACTGATTAAGATGAAGTATCCAGTGGGCCATTTCATTGATTGCGGAACGCCCATTATCAGGATCGTTACCGGCGTGGGCGGCGACGCCGTGAAATTCCAGCTCGTAGCGGGCCATTCCCTTGCGAGCCTTGACCAGTGAGCCATCCGCACGGGCGGCCTCGCACACCAACACGCAGCGGCTGCGTTTCGCCAGTGCGCCAATCCATTCATGTGAGTAAACCGACCCCGTCTCCTCATCAGGGTTCATGGCAATCGCGATAGAGAGACGCTCTTTCGCCTCTGCAGACAGTTCCCGCATTGCCCAAAGAATATTAAGGAGCCCACTCTTCATATCCGCCACGCCGGGGCCATAGGCGCGATCCTCCTTGATGCTCATGGGGCGGGTCGCTACGGTACCTACCGGGAAAACCGTATCCAGGTGACCTACCAGTAGCACATCAAAGTGTGGACTATTGGGTTTGTTGGCAGCAAAAACGCCGGGCCCCACTTTATCGCCAAGATCGACAATTTCGCTGTGCCATCCGAGCTGCTGATATTTCTCATGCATATTGCCAGCAACGGTGGCAACTCCGTCCAGCGTATTGGTACCACAGTCCACATTAACCAAGGAGGCCAACTCTGCCAGATAGTCGTCTAATTGCATGGTGTTTCCCCTGTTCTTTTGCGCAGGCTGCGCGTGCACTGAAATTAAATCGAGAGAGAGTACGATCTCGCACTCGCCCCGCAGGTCGCCGTGCCTCTAGATAAAAATGTGCATCAGCAACATGGCACCGAAGGCATTCAGTACCGAGATGGCTATCATCAACGGGATCAGTTTGGCGTTGGTGCCAATGACCCCAAGGATGCGTCCGGCATACTGGATCTGGGACCCCATCAGATAGATGGCCGGTGCCAGGATAGCCAGATGTTCTCCAGTCAGGATCCCGCTATCGAACAGGCTAACGGCTACACCGATCCCACCGCCCATTGACATCCAGCCTCCGATCAGGACCGCTGCCGCCTCGCCCGGCAAGCCGAACAGCTGCATCAGGGGAGCAAAAATGAAAGCCAGCCCGTCCAGTGCGCCAGTAATGGTCAACGCCTTGATCACCACAAAGGCCATCAGAACATTGGGCAAGGTACTGGTTGTGGCAATGGTCCAGCCTTTGCGCGCGCCAGCAACAAAAACATCGGTGATCATGGGTTTGGATTCAGTCGTCATGCTCATGGTGATCTCCCTATGCCTTATGGATTTCAGAAGATGCGTTATCTTGACGACGCATTTTCAGCAACAAACGAAAAATATTCGCGCCAACGATTTTCATAAAAAACATGACGAGGATGCACAGGCCGATCGAGGCGGGAACAGCCAGGGTGCCGTCAGCGGCGACCAAAGTGAACAAAATGGCGCCAGAGGAGAAAAAGTTGGTGATCATTGCGCCTGCAGAAAACTGAAACATGGTGAAAACGTCTTTTTCATTCTCAGTAATCTGCTCCTCATCAGCCAGCTTGCGCGTCAGTGAGGCACCAACATCCGTGCTCTGCAAGCTGCCGATCAGTGCCAAACCGGTATTACCGCGCAGTCCCAGCAACGGGCGCAACAGTGGGGTTAACAGTTTACGTGCCGCATTCAGAGCACCGTAGTGCTCCAGTACATTGATCATGCCAAGGGCAAACATGACAGCAGGTATCAGGCCGAAGGCGAAGAGAAAACCATCCATGGCACCATTACCGCCGGTACCACGAAAGGTACTGTTGGAAACGTTTAATGCCTCGTTGCTTTGAGTCACACCACTGACGACTCGTCCGAAAGACCCGTTCAATGTCGTGAAATCAAACACGCCATACCATTCTTTACCGCCGAGAAGCCCGGAAAAGAATACCATGGCAAAAAGTAGCGCCACGTAGGCTCCCCAGCGAACGGGAGCCATTTCTGTAGCAGAGGAGGTAATATTTTGTTGCTGTCCGCTCATGTTATTTCCTTATCAGAGTGTCACAAAATAACCCAGTGCCAGTCATAACAGCATCGGCTTATGAATAGTCTACTGTGTATATTTTTTGTTCATGCGCATCCTGATGGCGATCAATAAATCCTGCACAAAGGAAAATTTAACTTATAAAACATGACGTTGTTGGCATTTTATTCTGTCCAAAATAACGATTTATTAATGAAATTATGACAAATTATGTGTAGTTATTACCGAATATGTTCACAACATGGTCTGATTTAGTCTGCTCATAGCATTGCCAACGGGTGCATTACTTGACCAACAGTGTTGTGATTTTTTTATTAATTTTTAATGTTTAATTAAATTAGCAGACTCATAATTAGAGTTTGCATTTTCGCCTTGGCTTATGCATTGATGTGCGTCGGGTTAAGTTCCTGCGCAGAAAAAAAGCCGAAAACCAGCATCAGGGACTAAATGATCTTATCTATATGATGATGTGACAAGATTGCCGCTGATACTGGTTAGATATTGAGGATTATGGAGACATAGTATTCTATTTAATTACCTTTAGCTCACCGCCCAATCAGAGCTTTGCACCTTTTTCTACATAGCTCATATCGCCCAGTTTACCTACGGTAAATTCACGGTTTTTATAAGTAATCTGCGTAACGCTAGCATTAGACAGTGGCGCGATAATGGGTGTAGAGTTCATATCCGCTACCATGGCCAGAATGGCTGCGCCATGTGAAACCAGGAGTACGTTACCGCCCCCTTGAGCTGCCGTTTCCTCAGCAATAGTTTTTAGCTCTGATTGCATACGTGCTTTGACGGCGGCAAACGTTTCAGCCTCACCGCTGGTATCGACCAGAGCAACACCGCCGAACATCTTGGCAAATGGCAATTTCCCTTTGGCAAAATCACCGAATAGCGCTTTTTCCGACTCATAGCCAAGCTTGGTGGCGATTGCTCCCCACATATTGGCATCGAGATCGCCTTCGTAAATACCGAAGCAGAACTCACGCAATTTCTCGCTTTCAACGATGTCCAACTGCTGCCCTTTTGCGGCTAATATAATACGTGCAGTTTGACGCGCCCGCCCCAGATCGCTGGCATACACCTTTTTGAATTCAACATCCTTCAGCCCCTTGCCAAGTTGTTCAGCAACCGTAACGCCTGCGGCAGTCAACGGGGTATCTGCCCAACCCTGAACCCGATGTACGGTATTAAACATGGTTTTCCCATGGCGGGTAACATAAATGGTGACTGTATTATCACCGACTGTTTCAGCGTAAGCCAAGAGCGGGCTAAAAATAAGTGAAGACAATAGAGCAAGTAATAGTGAAAACCGTTTCATGGTTATTTCCTCAATGGTTATAGTTTGTATTATTGTTGGTCTTCCGTAGATGGATTATATATCCCCCACATCAGACGAATAGTTTTAAACGCAAGCGGGTTATGCCGTACATCAGGCTAGCCACGTTTTATTGGTCACTCACTCCATCAATAATTTCTTTTGCTGGTCGTTCATACTTCATCACTCTCTGTCGCGTTGCCGGGGTGCCAGCCTGTTGTATAAACCGATCTTGAGGCAAAAAAAAACCTAAACCTCGGGTGGCGTGCTAACTAATAGCCAACACCACCCGAGGTTTAGGTTTTGCCTGTTAAACAGTAACAATCCTAATTTACAGTCCAATACGCTAACAGTTTGATAAATGAATGCAAGAACTCAAACCTATAAAAGTAGAAACTGTGATCAAATTAACGCTAAGCTGTTTTACACTGGCCAATAAGTCTTAACCAAAAGCTCCCACCAGGCAGAGAGGATCACATGAAAAACCAGCAAGTAAGCCTAAAAACAATCCCAGAGCCACAAAAGGACTGTTCTGGCGTGCCCGTTGCGCTTACGGACGAAACCATCCAACAAAGAAAAAACAACATCCTCAGCAGGATGAAGCAGCGTGGGCTTGATCAACTGGTGATTTACTGTGATGTGGAGCACGGTGGTAATTTTGAATATCTGGTTGGCTTTTTCACCCGCTTTGAAGAAGCCTTATTGATTATCAACGCCGATGGCGAAATGACGCTAGTGCTGGGGAACGAGAATCTCAATAAGGTCAGCAAAGCGCGGATCCAAGTCAAGGCGGTACATCTATCTCAATTCTCACTGCCAAATCAACCCGGCAGAAGCGATAAGTCGATTAAAGAGCTGCTGGTTGAAGCTGGCATTCGGGAAAATGCCCGCACCGGCCTGGTTGGCTGGAAGATGTTTACCAACGGGCCTGAAATCGACAAGAAAATCTACGACCTCCCGTCATTTATTGTCGATACCCTCCGTAACATTGTCGGTGATGAGGCCTGTTTATCCAATGAGACCGACTTGTTTATCGGCGAGCACGGGGTAAGAACGGTCAATAATGCCAACGAGGTGGCTCACTATGAATATGGTGCCGCATTAGCCTCCGATTGCATTCTGGATGCCATGAATAAGCTGGCCCCGGGCGTCACAGAACAAGCGTTAGGGGATTGCCTGGTGCGCTTTGGCCAGCACCCGAGTATCGTCACCATTGCTTCCAGTGGCCCACGCTTTATCAAGGGTAACCTGTTCCCAACAGACAATACCGTGAAGTACGGTGATACGATCTCGCTAACCGTTGGCTATCGCGGCGGGGCCTCCAGCCGGGCGGGTTATGCGGTCAATGCTAATGGTGAGTTATCAACAGAAGCAAAAAACTATCTGGATGCGGTCGCCAAGCCCTATTTCTCAGCCTATGCCCACTGGCTTGAAGTGATTAACGTTGGCATGCGTGGCGGGGAGCTGTTTGATCACGTGGAAGCGGTCTTACCGCGCTCAAAGTATGGTTGGTCGCTTTGCCCAGGGCACTTGACCGCTGAAGAAGAGTGGATGTCTTCGCCTGTTTATCAAGGCTCCCAGCAACCCCTGCTGAGCGGTATGATCCTGCAGATTGATATCATTCCTTCAGTGCCCAACTTTGGTGGCGTTTCTGCCGAAAGCACGGTGCTACTGGCAGATGAACAGCTGAAGTTGGAGATCCAACAACAGTATCCACAGCTGTGGCAGCGGATGCAGCAGCGTAGAAAATACCTGATCGAAACATTGGGGATAACGCTGTCAGCAGATATCTTGCCGATGTGCAGCACCGTTGCCTATTTGCGCCCTTATTTGCTGGACAAGGACAGCGCTTTTGTCTGCCAGAGCTGAGCGCCCCGCCATATCGCATACGGCTTTGGCAGAAAACGGCAACGATTAAGTCAGGCCAACAAAGTGTCAAAGGCTAACGAAAACAGTGCGGTGTCATAGGATGTTGAGGCGCTGGATAATACATATTCCCCCCCAATGTCCTGTGAGTACAAATACCACCGTTTTTCAGCAACATCGACGGTTAAGCCATTAGCAAAAGGGTGAGGTAAGGTAAACGTGGTCGGAGATAAAGCAAAACCCCGACCATCCGCTTTTATGATGGCTTCTTTTAACGACCACAGACGAAAGAAATCTACGTTTTTCCCCTGAGCGAGTTGTGTAAACTCCTCAGGGGTGAGCACATCCTGATAGTCATATATGTCAATGGGGACTCTTTTTTCCACATCAACGCCGATATCCCCCTGCGTGGTATAGGCACATACGGCCCAGTCCCCCGCATGGGAAAGATTAAACCCCCCTTTCATTCCCATCACAGCAGGCTTGCCATAGCGATTATAGTGCAGCCTGGGAAAATGACTTCCCTGATACCCAACATGTTTTTTTAATGCATAACGTAGCAGCATTCTCCCCAATAATGACCGGCGTTTATCGTCATCAAATCTAAACCGATCGAATAAGATCCGTTGGTCTCTATCAAGATAATCCCGCTGCGAATAAAGCAGTTCGCTGCTTAGCTCGTCAATACGAGAGCAGTAGATATAATTGGTCATGTTCTTTAACCCTTCACCGACAGCATGCTGGGCAGGTAATAGAACCCCTGCCCAGTACCAAGAAAGAATTAGCGGATATGGCTAATCAACTCATCCTCCCTTTCTAGCAAGGTAAAGTGACTGGCTGCTATTTCAAACAGCTGTAGTTGGGCGATATTTTCAACACCAGTATCAATGTTGTTAAACCGATATTGCTGGTATTCCTCATTATCTATCTCCTCTGTCGCCTTAAACAGCACGATCTGCGTATGTTTCAACACGGCAGAAAGTGGCTGTGCATTCAACACTTTATCGCTTATGGCAACCGATTCGACATTATGTCTTAAATAATGTGGGATTTGTAACCGTTCCATCATAGAGTCCAGGTTAAAGGATGACTCATTCCGCAGATAATGATCTTCGCTTAACAACCAGGTATCCAGCAGATAGACAGTGATCGCCTTAACCCCACGCGCTTCTAAATTGGCCGCGATCTCCAGTGCAATCTTCCCGCCCAACGACCAGCCTAATAAAGTGACCGGTTGGGTGATATCAAGCACGCGATCGATATGCTCCAGATAGAAACGTGCCAATTCATCAAGCCGCTCGACCTTCTGCTCGTGATAGAAGTTATATGAGTCAACCCCATAACAGCAGTAACGCTCACTCAACCTATTGGCCAAGGATTGGTAGACCGAACAGTTCCCCATCCCAGGGTGAACCATAAACATCTGTGGTTTTTGCGTTACCGTACTAAATGGCACTATCACCTCAAAGGACTTCCCCTGAGCCTGTGCAATGGCTTGCGATAACTCGCTTAGGGTGCGCGCATTGATAATATCAAGCAGACGTATTTTAACCCTCAGCACCTGGTTAATCCGGTTGTTCAGCCTCATCGCCAGGATGCTGTTGCCGCCCAACGCAAAGAAGTTATCCTCCATGCTGATTGCCTCAAAGGAAACTTGCAGCGTATCGGCGAGTAGCTCACATAGCGTTTTTTCAACCTTGTTTTCCGGTGCCACGTAGGTCACGGAATGGGTTATTTGCGGCTCAGGTAACAACCTTCTGTTCAGCTTACCGTTGGAGGTCACCGGCAGCGCCGTCAAATGAACAAATACGCTAGGTACCATATAATCTGGCAGGGTTTCCCGCAGATGAGCGCATAGCTTTTCGGTGGAAATTTCCTGCGCGGCAACATAATAAGCCACCAGATATTTATCGTTGCTGCCACGCTCACTGGCGATCACCACCGCATGATTAACGTCCGGATAACTGGCCAGGCGCGTTTCGATTTCTCCCAACTCAATACGGTAACCGCGCACTTTAACCTGGAAGTCATTGCGGCCCAGATATTGGATATTGCCATCGGCTAAATAGCGTACCACGTCGCCGGTTTTATACATCCGGCCATTGTAACCCCGTCGCTTTTCCTCACTGCTCTGGAATGGGTTACTCAGGAAAACCTTATCCGTCAATGGCTTATTATTCACGTAACCTCTAGCAACACCGACGCCACCAATGAATAACTCGCCAATAGCCCCCGGTGGAATGGGTTGCATTTGTGCATTCAGCACGTAGGCGGAAGTATTGTCGATCGGCTTACCGATTAACACATCCTTGATGGAGCGTGCGTTACAGTCGTAGAACAGCACATCCACCGTCGCTTCCGTTGGGCCATAGAGATTGTGGATCTGGCAATGCGGCAGTAAGCGCTGGCATTTTCTGACTTCCCCCACGTTTAACGCCTCTCCGCTGCAAAACAGGTAGTTAAGGCTGCCCAGTTTTGCCTGCAACGCACTCTGCCCTTCCAGGGTTTCAAGGAATGCCGACAGCATTGAAGGAACGAAATGGAGCGTCGTGACCTGTTGCTGTTCAATCAGTTCTGCCAGATAAACATTATCTTTATAGGCCTCCTGCGAGGCAAAAACGGTACAGGCCCCGAACCAGTTAGCCCAGAACAGCTCCCACACTGAAACATCGAAGGTGTAGTTAGTCTTTTGCAAGATACGATCCTGCGCCGTGATCGGATATTGCTTATGCATCCAGACAATACGGTTGATCACGCTGTGATGCTCTAGCATGACGCCTTTAGGATTGCCCGTGGTCCCGCTGGTATAGATGATGTAAGCCAAATCGGTAGACCGCACCGATGAAGGCTGGTTTTCGCCTGGGTAGCGGGCAACGTCAGCTGAGGTTTCCCGATCGGCGATATCAATGACGGTTCTGCCGGTTGCTGCTAGCGCTGCGGCTTTCTCATCGCCGGGGTGTGCCGTCAAGATGATATCGATACCGGCGTTGTCTAACATGTAACTGACCCGGTCATCCGGCGCCAGCGGATCCAGTGGAACGTAAGCGCCCCCCGCCTTGAGAATGGCCAGTATCGCGACCTGCATATGCTCAGAGCGGTTTAAACACAACGCCACCAGATCGCCAGTGCGGACAGCAAAGCGTTCTCTCAAGTAAACCGACAAGCGGTTAGCCCGTTCATTCAACTGCCGATAGGTCAGGCTCACCCCCTCAAACACCAGTGCGATATTCTCTGGGGTTCTTCCTACCTGCGCCTCGAACATTTCGTGGATCGTCATATCCCGTGGGTAGTCGCATTCTGTGCGGTTCCCCTGGCAGATGATTTGCTCGTATTGTGCCGTATCCAGGTACTGGAGCTCCGCAAGGGAACGCCCCTGGCTGCACAGCGAACCCAGTTGGCGCAGGATATGCTGATAGGTCGCAATGTAGTTCTGCATCGTTTGCCCGTTGAACAGGGCCGTCGCATAGTTGAAGACGCCACCGATCGCCTCTTCACTGTCGTCCATCATCACGGTCAAATCGAACTTCGCTGCCCGATACGCCCCTTCTTGCGCGTCATACTGCTCGAACAGGCTTTCTCCTTCGGTACGTCCTGCTGCGCCAAACGATTGGAGACTGAACATCACCTGGAAGATCGGGTGCCTTGAACTGTCTTTTTCCGTTTTCAGCACTTCAACCAGCTTTTCGAAAGGCAGATCCTGATGGGTATGCGCTTCACTGACCTGCTGCCCCGTTTCGCCAATAAATTCTCTGACCGTTTGGCTGACGTCTATCTGCCTTCTCAGGACCAGCGTATTGACAAACAGGCCCAGGGTGTCTTCCACCCCCGGGTAATGCCTGCCCGCTATCGGTGTCCCCAACACGATATCCTGCTGGTTACTGTAAACCCCCAGCAGCAGGTAATAGCCGCTCAGCAGTACCGTGTACAGGCTGACGTTCAACGAGGCGGCCAACGCCCGCAGCTCGGCACTGGTCGCCGCATCCAGCTGGAAGGTGATATCGTCGCCACGGTAATCCAATTGCAGTGGGCGCACATGGTCCGTCGGCAGGTTGAGCGGCTCATGGTCCGCCAGTTGCCCATGCCAGTAGGCCAGTTGCTTGTCCAGCGTGGCACCTTGCAGGTGTTGGCGCTGCCACAGTGCAAATTCCCGGTACTGCACTGGCGGAGCCGGGAGTTCATGGCTGGCCTCTCCGGTGAACACGCGGTAATAGTGCAGCAACTCTTTTAACAGCAGATCTACCGACCAGCCGTCAAACGCGATGTGGTGAATGACGATGCTGAAGTAGTGGCTTCCCGCCAGCGTATAACTGCTGGCTGCAATCGGGCACTCCTGCGCCAGATCAAATACCCGGTGCTGATGCTCATGCAGCCGCGCATGCAGCGCTTGCACGCTGTCGCATGTTTCGTGCGGTAGGCTCAGTGAGAATGTCTCGGCTGGCAGGATCTGTTGATACCCCTGCCCGTCGTCATCACACAGGATCAGGGTGCGCAGCACTTCATGCCGGTCAACCACCTTCATCAGGGCCTGTGCCACTTTCTGCGGATCGGTACCGGCCTGCAGCTTGAGCGTCAGCGGGATGTTGTAGGCGTTGCTGCCTTCTTCATAACGGTCGATAAACCACAGGCGCTCCTGGGCAAACGACAGCCGCTGTTCCTCAGGCCTGGCGATCGACGGTGCCTGGATGATCTGGCTACCCTGCGCGGTATTATCAATAAATGCCGCCAGCGCACGGATGGATCTCAGGCGGAACAGGTCAGAGACATGCACACTTTTTTCTAACGCGCGGGTCAAACGGCCCACCAGCTTGATCGCCAGAATGCTGTTGCCCCCCAGGCGATAGAAGTCGTCCAGCACGCTGAGGCTGTCCTGCGGGAGGGCGAGCAGCTCGGCGAAGACCTCGGCCAGTTGCTGCTCGGTCGCCGTCGCTGGTGCTACCCGATCTGCCTGCGCCTCAAACGTCGGGACCGGCAAGGCAGCACGATCGACCTTGCCGTTGACGGTCATCGGTAGCGACAGCAGGTGAACCAGGGCCGACGGCACCATGTAGTCCGGCAGAACCTGTTGCAGATGGGCGCGCAACACATCTTGCTCCAAGGGGGCCTGTGCGACGTAGTATGCCGTCAGATGGGTATGCCCCGCCGGGTTAGTGCTCGCCAGGACCAGTGCCTGCTGGATGGCAGGATGCTCGATCAGCCGGGCTTCGATCTCCCCCGGCTCAATACGGAAGCCACGGATCTTGACCTGGAAGTCATTGCGGCCCAGGTATTCGATATTACCGTCCGGCAGGTAACGGCCCCGGTCCCCGGTTTTGTAAAGGCGGGCGTTTTCACCACGGCTGCGCTCGGCGTCACTGCGGAACGGATTGGCAATAAACGCGTCCGCTGTCGCCTGCGGGTTATTCAGATAGCCGCGTCCAACGCCAGCGCCACCGATATACAGCTCACCAATCGCACCTTGTGGGACGGGGCGCAGGTGGCGATCCAGCAGATAGACGCAAACGTTGTTGATCGCCTTGCCGATATTGGTATTGGCATCACCAGGTTGATAGATCCGCGCCGTCGCCCAAACGGTGGTTTCGCTAGGCCCGTAACCGTTGATCAAACGGACTCCGGCCTCACAGTAGCGGTCAATCATCGCCGCGTCGAGACACTCCCCGCCAACAACCAGCGTGGACAGTTCCAGAAGTTCATTTTGTGCCAGTAACGCCGGAGGAATAAAGGCGAAATCGATAGCGTGATCCCTGATATAGGCAGAGAGCGCGATAAAGTCGAGACGTTGGTGTTCTGCCAGAATATGCAGGCAATGGCCATTCAACAAGGCACAGAAGACATCCAGCGCATGGGCATCGAAAACATATTCCGAGTACCACAACGTGTTTAGTCTGGCAGACTGCTCATAGCCCGTAGGCATACCTAACAGGTCTGACTGCCCTTGCGCCAGGTTGATTAACGAGTGATGTTCAATCATCACCCCTTTTGGCCGGCCAGTGGTTCCGCTGGTATAGATGATATAAGCCAAATCGTCTGGCTGCGTGCGTGACGGTACATTGCTGTCGTCGAGCTGCGCCAGCCTGTTGGCCAATTGCGGGTTATCAATATCCAGCAGAGGGAAGCCACAGCCAGCGATGCGTGCATCATAATGCTGCTGCGTCAGGATCAACACCGGTTTAACGTCGTCAACCAGCAGACTCAAGCGCTCCAACGGTGCCTGAGGGCTAATCGGGACATAGGCCGCTCCGGCCTTGAGCACGGCCAGCATGGCAATGACCATATGGGTCGACTTATCAAAATAGAGGGCAATCGCGCTGTCAGGCTGTATCGCAAAGTTCGCCTGCAGGTAAGCCGCCAACTGGTTCACCCGCTGATTTAACTCGCGATACGTCAACCGAGTATCCTGATATACCAACGCCAAAGCATCCGGCGTTCTGGCAGCCTGCTCTTCAAACATCTGACCGACCAGTTTATTCCGCTCCACGGCAACCTGAACCCGCGGCTGGTTTGCTACCAGCTGCGTATAGTCCTCCTTCGTCAGCAGCGATAACGCCTGGGGAGCCATGGCCGGGTCCGCGATCAACTGCTGTACGGTGAGCCGAATTCCCTGCAGCACGCCTTCAATGGCCGAACGGCTGAACAGCTCGCCCGCATAGTTGATCTTGAACTCAATCAGTCCATCCTGTTCATACACCATGATGCCCAGCGGGTAATCCAGTTTTTCATCACTGTCCTCAAACTCGAGTTTGAACAGGCTCTCGCCGTTATCGGCAGGCACCGGATAGTTTTCAAACACGAATAGCGAGTTGAACAGACGTACCCCCGCCTTTTGCAGTGTGATCAGGCTGATATTGCTGTAGCTATTGATGTCATTAATATGGGCCTGCAGGCGTTTGACATTGTCGATGATCGCCTCATCGGTATGTGCCAGAACGACAGGCAACGTATTGATATATAACCCAACAGAGCGCTCTATCTCCTCCACCGGCAGATTACGGCCAGACACCGTCATGCCCACAATCGTCACGTCCGCGTGGCTATAAAGGCTGAGCTGTTGGTGCCAGCAATACTGCATCAGCGCATTCAACGTCACGCCATGCTGCCGCGAGAGCGCCTTCAGCCCGTGGTAAAGCTCACCGGCCAATGCGGTCGACACGCTCTGAGGGTCTTGTAAGTGTTTATATTCACTTAAATTGACGTGCTTCATCTCAGGCTTTAGCAGGCCGGTGAGATTCTCTTGCACTTCCAAGCCACCCAGATAGTTTTGCCAGAACTGCTCGGTTTCCTGGCTAACCGTCTGTAGCAATGCCTGCGCCTCCAGATAACTTTGATCTGCGGCTTGCTCCGGCGCGCTTCCCTGTTGCAGGGCCAGATAATTTTGGTGCACGTCGTTGAGCAAGATCGGCAGGCTCCAGCCGTCCAGAATCGCGTGATGGTTATTAAACAGACAAATGTAGTGTTCGGCCGCGCACTTAACGATATACAGCCGGAATAACCCGCTAGCAGACAAATCGAAATGGGTCTGCTGATCCTGCTTGATGAGTTCAGCCACGGTGCTTGCTCGTGCACGTTCGTCCTGCTCACTGATATCGATAAACTGCCAACCAAAGGTGCCTTGCTTATCGACAATCTGCACAAACTCTTCCTCCCAGGAGAATCTTAGCCGCAGCGCCGGATATTTCGCCTGGCTGCATTGCCACGCCCGTTTTAACAGCTCGACATCCAACGCATTGCGATAGTGCCAGACCATTTGCGTACGATAGGCGTTGTCGATATCGCCTTGCAGTACGTAATGATAAATAAACCCTTGTTGCAGGCTGTTAGCCGGATAAATCGCCACCACCTCTTCATCCTGCTGGAGGTGCGCTAACAATTCACCGGAGACCACGCCATTAACATCAGACTCGGTGAGATAAGAGCGAGATGACCGCTTAAGCTCATCGATCAACTGGATTAACCGCTGGCGATAAGTCGTGGCGAACAGTTCGAGCTGTTCCGGGCTGAGATCACCCTCGACCAGGAACTGTAATTGACCATTGAGCACACCGCCGTTCAGCGCTAAAAAGTCCGTTGTGCGGTTATTCGCTGATAATGCCGACCCCGTAGATTCCTGAACAAACGCCCACTCGCCATCCCGTTCATCACCATCAAACTGGCCAAGGTAGTTGAAGCTCACTGCCGGCAATGCCTGCGCATCATAGCCAACCAACACGCCATAGCCTAAGCCATGGTGAGGAGGGGTTCGCAGCCTGTCTTTAATCAGCGGTAAATTGCGTACAAGGTCACGATGCTCAATACGCAGATTGACCGGATACATGCAGGTAAACCAACCGACGGTATTGTTGATATCCACATCGTCAAACATCGCCTCTCTGCCATGCCCTTCCAGCAGGACATACTGGCTGTCACCGCCAACCACCTGCGACAATGCATCCGCCAGTACGGTCAGCAGAATATCGTTCACCTCGGTGTGATAAACATGATGAAGGTCTCGCAACAGACAACCGGTTTGCTGTTGCGACAGGCTTATCATCGTACGATTGAGCGTCCCCACGCGATGGGCGTCCAAACACTGGTGCCAGGCGTCCAAATCCGTGGTCAGGTTCTCCCAGTAGTGCCTCTCATCCCTATGGTTGTTCACGGCAACGGCTGGGTAGTTTTGCAGCGAGTTGACCCATTGGCGGTAACTCGTGCCTTTCTGGCCCAGGATAGTTTGCGCATCAGCCGTCTCATCAAGGTTATCGCCTTGTGCTGCAAAGAACTGGTAAAGCGTGCGTAAGTCGTGGTTAATAATCCGCCAGCTGACCGCATCAATATTGAGATGGTGTACCGCTACATGGATACGCGCAGTCTCATCAGCGTAGCCTGCAATATAACCGATATGGAACAGTGGCCCTTCTGCCAGGCAAAAACGGTTCTGCCAGGCCGTCAACTGCGCATCGAGCTGAACGGCTGTGAAATCCTGTTGATTGATCGCATCAAATGGCAAGGTCGCTATCGTTTGACGGTAGTGGCCGACAGCGGCATCATTCGGGTAAACGGCACGCAAAATGTCATGATATTCAACCAGTTTAGCCACGCTCAAACGCAGTAACTCAACGTTTAACGTTGGCACTTTAACCATAAATGCCTGGTTCCAATGCCCAGCATCAGGCAATTTCCCCGACTCGACGGCCTGGAAGAACCAGCGCTGGATCGGCGCCAAGGGTAGCTCATCCGCCAGCATGCCCGCCTCTGACTGGATAACCGGCAAATTGTCCCTCTGACGTTGCAGTAGGTAAGTGCTCAATGCTTTGGCCGTTCTGTGGGCAAAGATGTCTTTCACCGTGAGATGGTGGCCAGATAACTTTTTGAGTTTATTCGCCAGTTGGATACTGCTGATACTGTCCCCGCCCAAGCGGAAGAAATCATCGGTGATCCCCACCGCATAATCCTTAAGCTGTAATACCTCCGCAAATACGCGGCAGATCAGCATTTCACTCTCGTTGGCTGGGGCCACGTAGTTCGCCTCATCCGTTAATATCGGCAGAGGTAAGGCTTTGCGATCCAACTTATTGTTCATGTTCATCGGCAATGCCGTTAAATGAACAAACGCCGTGGGGATCATATAGGCAGGCAAACGCTGTTGCAGATGCTCAGACAGCACATCTGCTGGCAATGCGTCTGGCGCGACATAATAGGCCACCAGGTACTTTTGCCCCGAGTCATGCTCCAGCGCCAGGACCACTACCTGTTCAATCTGTGGATATTGGGTCAGAAAACTTTCGATTTCGGCCAATTCGATCCTGAAGCCACGGATCTTCACCTGGGCATCATTACGCCCAATATAGTCAATCTTACCGTCGTTCAGGTAACGGACTAAATCGCCCGTTTTATACAGCCGATCGTGACGGCCTCGCGCTTTATCTTCATCACTTTGCAGTGGGTTGACGATAAACGCCTGATGAGTCGCCTCAGGGTTATTTAAATAACCACGGCCTACACAGTCGCCACTGATATAGAGCTCACCCACGGCACCCGCAGGGAGCGGCCGTAGAGAACTGTCCAGAATATAAGCGTAAGCATTGCCTATCGGCCGGCCAATGATGGTATTGCTATCGCCCGTTTGGTAAACATTCCTGGTGACAAAGACCGTGGTTTCCGTTGGGCCATAGCAGTTAACTATTTTTACCCCCTGAGCGCTATAGCGCTCTATCACGCTGCTACTGGCCACCTCCCCTCCCAGGATTAGCGTGGAAAGCCCCAGTGTTTCATTGTTATTTAGCAGCGCAGGGGGCACAAAGCCGATATCAATGGCATGTTGTTTAATGTAGGCAGCAAGCGCACCGAAATTCAAACGTATCTCTTTAGACAAGACATGTAAGCAATGGCCGGTCAGCAACGGGCTGAACACATCCAGAACATGCGCGTCAAAGGTATAGTTTGAATAGAAAAGGTAACTTTTTGTCGGCTCTCCGACCTGACAGATCTCAGTGCCAAAGATACTCCGCTGAGCCTCCACAAGATTGGCGACAGAATGATGCTCAATCATCACCCCTTTAGGAGTTCCCGTCGTCCCGCTGGTATAGATGACATAAATCAGATTGTCAGGTTTGGTTTGGGTTACCACGTTAACCACCAGGTGGCTAGCAGCCCGCGCTATCAACTCAGGATCGTCCACGCACAACAGCGCCGTCTTCTGTGGATCAATCAGTTTGGCCAGCGCCTCTTGCGCGCCCAACTCCGTCAGAATAACGCGGGAATGAATATTTTCTATCGTCCAGAGCATTCTCTCCGCGGGCATATCGGGGCTAAGCGGTACATAGGCAGCTCCGGCCTTCAACACCGCCAGGATACTCACGATCATGCGCTCCGATCTTTCCAGGCAAAGCCCGATCAGATCGTCCGGTTGTAAAACAAACTGCGCTCTCAAATAAGCGGCCAACCGGTTGGCGCGTTCATTCAACTGCCGATAGGTCAGGCTCACGCCCTCAAACACCAGTGCGATATTCTCTGGGGTTCTTGCGACCTGCGCCTCGAACATTTCGTGGATCGTCATATCCCGTGGGTAGTCGCATTCGGTGCGGTTCCCTTGGCAGATGATTTGCTCGTATTGCGTCGTATCCAGGTACTGGAGCTCCGCAAGGGAACGCCCCTGCCTGCACAGCGTACCCAGTTGGCGCAGGATATGCTGATAGGTCGCAATGTAGTTCCGCATCGTTTGCCCGTTGAACAGGGCCGTCGCATAGTTGAAGACGCCACCGATCGCCTCTTCACTGTCGTCCAGCATCACGGTCAAATCGAACTTCGCCGCCCGATACGCCCCTTCTTGCGCGTCATACTGCTCGAACAGGCTTTCTCCTTCGGTACGTCCTGTGGCGCCAAACGATTGGAGACTGAACATCACCTGGAATATCGGGTGCCTTGAACTGTCCTTTTCCGTTTTCAGCACTTCAACCAGCTTTTCGAAAGGCAGATCCTGATGGGTATGCGCTTCACTGACCTGTTGGCCCGTTTCGCCAATAAATTCTCTGACCGTTTGGCTGACGTCTATCTGCCGTCTGAGGACCAGCGTATTGACGAACAGGCCCAGGGTGTCTTCCACCCCCGGGTAATGCCTGCCCGCTATCGGTGTCCCCAATACGATATCCTGCTGGTTACTGTAAACCCCCAGCAGCAGGTAATAGCCGCTCAGCAATACCGTGTACAGGCTGACGTTCAACGAGGCGGCCAACGCCCGCAGCTCGGCACTGGTCGCCACATCCAGTTGGAAGGTGATATCGTCGCCACGGTAATCCAATTGCAGTGGGCGTACATGGTCCGTCGGCAGGTTGAGCGGTTCATGGTCCGCCAGTTGCCCATGCCAGTAGGCCAGTTGCTTGTCCAGCGTGGCACCTTGCAGGTGTTGGCGCTGCCACAGTGCAAATTCCCGGTACTGCACCGGCGGGGCCGGGAGTTCGTTGCTGGCCTCTCCGGTGAACACGCGGTAATAGTGCAGTAACTCTTTCAACAGCAGATCCACCGACCAGCCGTCAAACGCGATATGGTGAATGACGATGCTGAAATAGTGGTTCCCCGCCAGCGTATAACTGCTGGCTGCAATTGGGCACTCCTGCGCCAGATCAAATACCCGGTGCTGATGCTCATGCAGCCGCGCATGCAACGCCTGCACGCTGTCGCATGTTTCGTGCGGTAGGGTCAGTGAGAATGTCTCTGCTGGCAGAATATGTTGATACCCCTGCCCGTCGTCGTCACACAGGATCAGGGTGCGCAGCACTTCGTGCCGGTCAACCACCTTCATCAGGGCCTGTGCCACTTTCTGCGGATCGGTACCGGCCTGCAGCTTGAGCGTCAGCGGGACGTTGTAGGCGTTGCTGCCTTCTTCATAACGGTCGATAAACCACAGGCGCTCCTGGGCAAACGACAGCCGCTGTTCCTCAGGCCGGGCGATCGACGGTGCCTGGATGATCTGACTACCCTGCGCGGTATTATCAATAAATGCCGCCAGCGCACGGATGGATCTCAGGCGGAACAGGTCAGAGACATGCACGCTTTTTTCTAACGCGCGGGTCAAACGGCCCACCAGCTTGATCGCCAGAATGCTGTTGCCCCCCAGGCGATAGAAGTCGTCCAGCACGCTGAGGCTGTCCTGCGGGAGGGCGAGCAGCTCGGCAAAGACCTCGGCCAATTGCTGCTCGGTCGCCGTCTCTGGTGCCACCCGGTCTGCCTGCGCCTCAAACGTGGGGACCGGCAAGGCCGCGCGATCGACCTTGCCGTTGACGGTCATCGGTAGCGACAGCAGGTGAACCAGGGCAGACGGCACCATGTAGTCCGGCAGAACCTGTTGCAGATGGGCGTGCAACTCATCTTGCTCCAAGGGATCCTGTGCAATGTAGTATGCCGTCAGATGGGTATGCCCCGCCGGATTCTCGCTCGCCAGAACCAGTGCCTGCTGGATGGCAGGATGGTCGATCAGCCGGGCTTCGATCTCCCCCAGCTCAATACGGAAGCCACGGATCTTGACCTGGAAGTCATTGCGGCCCAGATATTCGATGTTACCGTCCGGCAGGTAACGGCCTTGATCCCCGGTTTTATAAAGGCGGGCATTTTCACCACGGCTGCGTTCGGCGTCACTGCGGAACGGATTGGCAATAAACGCATCCGCTGTCGCCTGCGGATTGTTCAGATAGCCGCGCCCAACGCCAGCGCCACCAATATACAGCTCACCAATCGCACCCTGTGGGACGGGGCGCAACTGTTCGTCGAGTATATACAGCTGGGTATTACTGATTGGCTGACCGATGGGAACGGTGTAATCAAACGCCTGCGACGCCGTATTGGTCAAATAGGCCGTGGCGTAGGTTGTCGTTTCCGTCGGCCCGTAAACATGCACCAACTTGACCTGCGGATAAAGCGCTCTAAAACGATTAACATGGTTAACGGACACCTGCTCACCACCGAACAGCAGGTAGTTCAACTGCTGCAAACCAGGCAGTTCAGCATCCACCAGCGTATTAAAGAAGGCGGTCGTGGCAAAGAAATTGCTGATCTGACGATCGACAATAAGCTGAGAGAGACGGTCTAAGTCCAGGATATTTGGCTTATCGGCAATCACCAACGCGGCGCCATTTAACAACGCCCCAAAGATGTCATAAATGGAGGCATCAAACTGATAGCCTGAAATGCCAAGAATGCGATCCTGTTCACCGATCTCAACATAATTGGGATTAATCACCAGCCGGTTCACACAGCGTTGCTCTATCAACGTCCCTTTAGGATATCCCGTCGTGCCACTGGTATAAATGACATACGCCAGATCGTGGGGGCCGGTATTGCTGCATGGGTTATCTGTTGCACTGCGCGCCAAACGCGCGGTGGTTTCCGGTGCGTCAAGAGGGATAAGCATGGCGCCGGGTGCCATCTGGTCTAGCCTTTGCAAAGCCTGCCGTTGGCAAAGCACCGCTTTTACCTTGGCATCCGCAATAATATAGCCATTGCGCTCATCGGGGGAATCCGGATCCATCGGCACATAGGCCGCGCCCGCTTTCAGTATGGCCAGAATGCCAATGACCAACTGCTCACTGCGCTCAAGATAGAGACCCACGAGATCGTTGGCGCGCAGCTGACAACATTGCTGCAAATAGTGCGCTAGCCGGTTCGCCTGTTGATTTAACTGTGCGTACGTTAACACCACGTCGTTAAATTCTACGGCGACGCTGTCTGGTGAGGCGGCCACGCGAGCTTCAAACAGTGCGGCGAGGGTTTTATCATGCTCGTAGGGCCTGCGGGTATCATTCCACTGGTGGATCATCGTTTGATACTGCGCCGCCTGCAGATAACGCAACTCGGTTTGAGACTGAGAGGCACCCTGAACAATATTTTCTACCAGCGTCCTCATCGTGTTCAGCAGTTGTTCGATCAGCACGTCATCAAACAGTTCACCGGCATAATGCAGGCTCAACGCCAGATGTTGCTGTTCCAACACGGTCACCACCAACGGATAATCTTGCTTCTCGTTAGCACTGCCGAAACGTAGCCGTAAATCGCTATCGATGTCCCCACTGGGCATTGGATAGTTTTCAAAGACGAACAAAGAGTTAAACAGGCGTTTACCTGCCGGTTGTAGCTCAGCCAGATTGACATGGCTGCGGGTGTTCGCCTCGTTAATCGCGTCCTGCAGGTTTTGAATAGCCGTGCGGATCGACACAGAAGCCTGATGATCGACGATCAGCGGCAGTGTGTTGATCAATAATCCTACCGTTTGATCCACGCCATCCACGGGCAGGTTACGGCCTGAAACCACCGTGCCAACGATGCTGGCCGCATTGCCAGAATAAATACTGAGCACTTTGTGCCAGCAATATTGCAATAGCGCATTCAGGGTTATCGCGTTCTCGGCGGTGAACAATTTCAGCTGTTGGTAACAAGGTTCATCAAACATCAACTGCTGTGTTTTCGGCGTTTTAATGTGCTTATATTCATTTAACTGAACGTGCTTCGCCTGCCCGCACAGCAAGATATTTAAATCTTCGGGTTCATCCTGTGGTGCCAGATAGTCCCGCCAATACGGTAAATGCTCGCTTTTGTTCGACTGTATATAGCGCTGAACCTGGTGGAAACCGTGGTCACCTTCCTGCTTCAACGTTTCACCACGCAACAATGCCAGATAGAATTTATGCACCGCTTCAATCAGTAGCGGGTTACTCCAGCCATCCATGATGGCGTGGTGGCAGCTGAAAATGCAGCGGTAACGTTCATCCGCATTTTTGACCACATAGACACGGAAGATCCCGCTGATCGACAAATCGTAAGGCCGTGCTCGATCCTGGGCAGATAAATCAGAGAAGAAAGCTTGCTGTTGGTGCTCACTTTTTCCACTGAGATCAAAGAAATGCCAGTTCAGTGCAGCATGGGCATCAACAATCTGCACCAACTCTTCATCCCAATTAAACCGCAGGCGGAGCGTTGGATAATGCTGCTGAGCATGTAACCATGCCTGCTTCAGACAGGCGATATCGAGCGCATTGTCATAGTCCCAGAACATCTGGGTATGGTAGGCATCGTCGACTTCACCCTGCGATAGCGCGTGGTAAATAAAGCCTTCCTGCAAACTATTGGCCAGATACACCGACTCCAGCTCGGTATCACGCTGTAGAGCGTCAAGTGTTGCTTGAGGTATTACCCCGTCAATATCTCGCGCGGTCAGATAAGTGCGGCTTTCCGCCATCAGGTGCTCAATAACGCCTGCAATCGCCCCCTGGTAACGGCTCGCCAGGTGTTGCAATACTTCGTCTGCCAGGTAACCGGAGAGGCGTATTCTCAGTTCCCCCCCAACTACACCACAGTTGACGCTGAGCAGATGCGCTTCACCATTCTCATGCGCAACGGTTTGTCCGCTGTTTGTAGGGCTGAAGCACCATCCCTCCTGCTGCACCTCATCAAAGCGCCCTAAATAGTTAAAGCTAACCGGTGGCAGCTGGTCGGTGTCATACCCCATCAACGGCGCAAATCCAACGCCCCGGCGCGGGATCCCGCCAACGGTCTCTTTGACGGTCACGATCCGTTGACGCCAGTCCCCCTCGCTACTCAAGCGGACCGGGTACATTGTTGTCAGCCAGCCTACCGTACGGTTGATATCAACGCTGGTATCGAGCGCTTCCCGGCCATGGCCTTCCAACGTCAGGTACTGGGTATGCAGCCCGGTAAACTCTTTGAGGATCTCAACAAAGCTCGCTAACAGAAGATCGTTGACCTGGGTATTGAACACATGATGCACCCCGCCCAACAGATGCTGCGTTAAGGTTTTGTTTAACGATAGCTCGCGTTGGCTCAAGGATGGCGAGGTGAAAAGCGGCGCTATCCGTTGGCGATAGTCACCAAGACCGCCAATCACAGTACGCCAATAAAGCGTTTCCTCATTGGCTCCCTGATGGTTGGCATAATCCTGTATCTGGGCAGCCCACTGACGATAACTGGTGGGCTTCTCACCTAAAATCTCAACGGGATCGCTAATACCCGCCGCGTTTCCTGCCAGCGCGCGATAAATCCTCTCCAGATCCTGTTTGATGATATGCCAACTTACCGCATCCATAATCAGGTGATGGAAAGCAAAATGTAGCTTCGCCCGCGGCGCATTTTCGCTTGTTATATAGCCAATATGGCACAGCTTGCCGCCAAAGATATCAAACTCACTTTGCCACCGATCAAAGAGCGCGATTTGTTGCTCGGCACCCACGGGTTCATCAATAACCGACAGCGGTATTTCGCCGACGTCTGATTGGTAGTGCTGGCTGTAACCACCATCACTGTCATGCGCAAAGACCAGTCTCAGGGCATCATGATAGGCAAATAACAACGCCAGGCTCTTGTTGAGTATGCCAATATCCAACGGGGGAACATCCAGCACAAAGGATTGGTTCCAGTGCTGGTAAGCGGCAAAAGTCCCCTGATCGACACGATCGAAGAACCACTGCTGGATCGGCAGCAACTGCGCAGGGCCGCTCAACATCCCCGACTCGGAGAGATGTTTGATGTGATGTTCATCGCCGTCCAGCACGATATTCCGGGCAAGTAAACGAACGGTTTTACAGTCAAAAATATCTTTGACGCTGGCCGCCCCTTTTAGCCTTTGACGGATCATTCTCACCATCTGAATGGCGCTGATACTGTCGCCGCCCAGCTTAAAGAAATCGTCATTAACGCCGACATGACCCGGCGCCTGGCCTAATATCTCACCATAGATCTGGCATAGCGCCATTTCCATCTCATCGGCAGGAGCGACATAGTCATCCTGCCCGCTCAGATCTGGCAGCGGTAACGCCTTACGGTTTAATTTACCGTTAACCGTCATCGGGAACGCCGTTAAATGAACATAGGCCATCGGGATCATATAGTCAGGCAAAGCATCCGCCAGGTGCCCAATGATCTGCTCTTTGTCCAAGGCAACATCCGCAACATAGTAGGCAACTAACGACAGGGCTCCCGTCGGGAGCTTATGTGCAATGACCGCCGATTGGATAATCTGCGGAATTTGCACCAGTTGCATTTCAATTTCGCTTAATTCAATTCTGAAACCGCGGATCTTCAGTTGGGAGTCTCGCCTGCCAACATACTCAATGTGACCGTCGGCCAAGCGGCGGGCAAGATCGCCGGTTTTATACAGCCGTGCCGCTTCATTGTGCTGCTTTTGCTCGTCGCTCTGGAAGGGATTGGCGATAAAGGTACGCTCGGTCTGCTGCGTATCATTCAGATAACCCCGGGCCAAGCCAACGCCACTGATATAAAGCTCACCGATCACACCGACGGGGACAGGTGCCAGGTGTTCATCTAAAACATGCACATCAAGATTCAGTAGCGGCAGGCCGATATTGAGGTTGCCATCGCCATTTTCGTAATAGTGCAACGTCGCACAGACACTGCTTTCCGTCGGGCCATAGGCGTTGATAACCGTTGTTCCCTGCGCACGATAACGTTGCATAATCTCACGATTACAAGGTTCACCAGCAACAACCAGAGTAGAGAGCGCTAAAAGGGAGTTTTTATCCAATAATGCCGGGGGAATAGTGGCAATATCAATGCGAGCATCGGCAATATATTCCGCTAACGCGTCAAAATCCTTGCGCTTATTTTCCGGCAAAATATGTATCACATGGCCATTGGCAATCGCCGTAAAGAGCTCAGAGACATGGGCATCAAAAACATAGGCGGCATACCAAAGACATTGCTTTATCGACTCCTCGCCAGGTGCCAAGCCAAACGCTTCGCCCTGAACCAGCGCCAGATTGATTAATCCCGCGTGTTCAATCATCACACCTTTTGGCTTACCTGTCGTGCCGCTGGTATAAATAATATAGGCTAACTGGTGCAAATTTATGGCGATATCAAGGTTCTCTGACTGCTGCTGAGCAACCAGGTCGCGCTGAAACTGCGGGTTATCAACGGCAATAATCGGCACCTGTGGCAACTCTGCAATCTGATCCAAATAGCTCACGCTGGCGCTATCGCCCAAGATGGCTTTCGCTTGCGTGTCCTGCAGAATAAAACTTAGCCTGTTCCCGGCCTCGCCAGGGTTAAGCGGAACATACGCTGCCCCCGTTTTGAGTATGGCAAGAATACATACGGGCATTGCTGCCGACTTTTCAAGGCACAGGGCGACGAAATCGCCGCTCTTGATCCGCAGTTCACACCTTAGGTAATCAGCCAGACGGTTGGCCTGTTGATTAAGCTGTTGATAGGACAGTGTTTGATTGTCATAGACAACGGCGTTGCGGGCTGGGTAAGTCGCGGCCATACGCTCAAATTGTTCGACAATCGAATGTTGAGGGACTTTAGCCCCAGCGCATACATGCTGGGTGTGGCGTGGCGGCTGCGCAATCAGCGTGATGGTCTTTATTGGCGTGTCTACTTCACCTGCAAGCAGCTTATCAAGCGTATTAATAAACAGATCTTTATACAGATCGATAAAATTCTCAACCAAAGAGGCATCAAGGACGTTGCGATCAAACCTGACGCGATAGTTGATACCACTCGCTAACACCTCCTGTTCAAACAACAGTTCATTCACCAGGTCAATATGGAAGTCGTGATTGGCCGACTCATCCACGATGCCACTAAAATGGGTATGATGATCACGCAGGAAAGTTTGGGCAAAAGCGACATCCAGTACACCGGTGGCCTCACCACAAGCCAGGATCTCATGGACAGGTAAATATTTGGCTTTTGTCTGCTTTAATGCTTTGTAATAACGATGAACACTGGCAATAACGCTACGGATAGTCGCATCATCCGCAAAGCGATAATCGATAGCCAAGGTATTGATATGCGCGCCATACAACAGCTCCTTACCTTCAGAGATCGCCACCGGGTAAGCGAGCGCAACGGCTTTTTGCCCTGACATTTTGTGTAACAGCAGTGCCATGACCATTTGCCCAAACAGGTAAGTGGTCAACTTATACTTGCGCAGTAACAGCTTTACGCGTCGGCTGATATCTTCATCAAAACCAAACAGTAACTCGCTGATCTGACGCCGGGTTGCAACGGTTGTAAGCTGGCGGCCTGTTTGTAAAAAGCGTAAATCAACGCCTTCAAGATCGCCCAGACGCTCGCGCCAGAACTCACGCATTTGCTCGCCTTTTTCTTGCAGAAGCGTGGCGAAATTATGGCAAAGCTGCTGGTGCATAGCCCCTTGATCTTGCAGCGATGGCACCTGATAGTCGATGCCATTATAGCGTTTACGCCATTTGTCCCAGATCTCTTCGGTACTGATGCCATCGACAACAATATGATGAAAAATAAACAATGTACGGTATCGTTCTTCCCCAAGAGAAATCAAATGTATCCGTACCAGCGGACCATTTCTTAAGTCAAAGGGGGCAGAGACTAACGCATAAATTTCTTCATCGGTTAACGGGGTGTCGTGATAGGTGACTAAATTGAAAAAGGGCTCTCTCGGTATCCAAAAGGCTCCATCAGGCCCGTCATCAATGTTATGACGGGTAATAAAATGCTCGTTAAGCAGCTGTTCAAAACTATCGTTATACTTTTTTTTGTCTATTTCGCCGACAATAGTATTGTCGATCACCATATTGTAATCGCTGCGATCGGGATCTTGTAGCCACTCATAATAAAAAATTGTCTGATAGGGGGTGAGCGTTATTTTTCTCATGTAACTCTCCATAATTATTTTACTCCTTGAGATTTTTTATTTATAAATATTTTGGCTGATTTGAGTCATAGCACGGCCAACACCGTGAGCAGCGACTCACAGCAATAGGTATCACCTGAACGTTATTGTGCCGAAGGTTCAGCAGTGCTCGCGGATCAGGGTGAAATTATGGTTTTTCTGATTATTCCCGTGCCAATGCGTCAATGGGATCCAGCCGCGCAGCGCTGCGCGCAGGGAGATAACCGAACACGACGCCAATACCGGTGGAACACAGGAACGCACTCAGCAGAGCCACCGGCGGGAAGTTGATCTGCCAGCCCGGCATCGCCAGCTGCACCAGCAAGCCGATGGTGAACGACAGCGCGATCCCTAAAATCCCCCCTACCAGGCAGACCAGCACCGCCTCAATCAGGAACTGTTGCAGAACGTCGCCGGAACGAGCGCCTACGGCCATGCGGATGCCGATTTCTCGCGTTCTTTCTGTTACCGAGACCAGCATGATATTCATCACGCCAATCCCACCCACCACCAACGAAATCACCGCCACCAGGATCAGGAACAGTTGCAGCGTACGGGTGGTTTTTTCCGCCGTTTGCACCAGGCTATCCATGTTGTAGGTAAAGAAGTCTTTCTTGCCGTGGCGCAGCGTCAATAGCCGCGTCAGTTGCTGTTCCGCCTCCTGGCTGTTATAGCCATCGCGGATACGCACGGTGATCGAATCGAAGTAGTCGTTGCCCATCAGGCGATTGGCCATCGTGGTATAAGGCACCCAGACACTGAGCATCTTGCTGCTGCCAAACATGGTTTGCTTTTCCTTCGCCACCCCCACCACGGTCGCAGGCATATTGCCAATCAGGATCACCTCACCCAGCACGTTTTTTTGTTGCGGGAACAGACGGCGCTGGGTGTTGGTATCGATCACCACCGTCTGCGTCTGGGACTCCACCTGCCTGGCATCAATAGCCGTTCCCTGAGAAAACTCCATGCCGTACACCCGGAAAAACTGCTCGCTGACGCCTGCCACATTAGCCGCCACATCAATATTGCCAAAGCGCAGACGCATGCTGCTGCGAGTCATGGGAGAAAGCGCGCTGATATAAGGTTGTGCACTCAATGCACTCAGATCGTCATATTTCAACGCCTGGCGGAGGGTTGGGTCATCGTCACCAAAATCCTTACCAGGATAGACGTCCACGGTGTTAGTACCGATGGATTTGATCTCGGCCAATACCTGCTGTTGGACGGCATCGCCTATCACCAGGATCGAGATCACCGAGGCAATGCCGATAACGATTCCCAGCATGGTCAATAGGGTGCGCATCTTGTTGGCCGCCATCGCCCACCAGGCCATCGACAACGCCTCCCGGAAACGGTCGGCCATCTGCTGCCAGGAAGGGGCTGGCGTGGCCAGTTCCAACGACTTGGCCTGTGGCTTGCTCTGTGCCTGTGGCCGAGAATCGCCAATGATTTCGCCATCGTGGATTTCGATAATCCGCTCGGCTTGCTGCGCTACCGCCGGATCGTGGGTAACGATGATCACGGTGTGTCCCTGCTCGCACAGCTGCTTGAGGATCGCCATTACCTCTTTACCTGAGTGGCTATCGAGCGCACCGGTTGGCTCATCCGCCAGGATCACCTGGCCACCGTTCATCAATGCCCGCGCAATGCTGACACGCTGCTGCTGCCCACCGGACAGCTGGCTTGGCCGATAGGCGATACGTTCTCCCAATCCCAGGCGTTGCAGCAAGGCCGCCGCCCTGGCATGCCGTGCCGAGTGACTCATCCCAGCGTAAACGGCAGGCACCTCCACGTTATGCGCCGCACTCAGATGTGGCAGCAAATGATAACGCTGGAAGATAAAGCCAAAATGCTCGCGCCGCAGCTGGGCTAATGCATCGCTATTTAGCGTGGCCACGTCCTGCCCGGCCACGCGGTAAATGCCGCTGTTGGGTTTGTCCAGACAGCCGAGAATGTTCATTAGCGTCGATTTACCGGAGCCGGAAGCCCCGATGATCGCCACCATCTCACCAGCATCTATCCGCAGGCTGATGCTCTTCAATACCTCCAGGGTTTGCTCACCGGATTGATAACTACGCCGGATATCACTCAGTTCCAACAGTGCGGCCATCAGCTGCCCTCCACGCCGCCGCGGCTGACAATCACCTCTTCACCGGCTGTCAATCCACTGACAATCTGCACATCCAGGTTGTTACGCATGCCGATCGTCACCTCCCGCAGCTGTTTCTGGCCCTGTTGCAGCACCGCAACGTGGTAACGGTTATCGGCGATTTGTTCCCCTAACGCTACCAGCGGAATAACCAGCGCATCGCTGGCGCCAGCCAACTGAATATGCACCTGCGCGGTCATTTGCAGGCGCAGCAACCCCTGCGGATTTGGCACTTCGAAACGCGCGTAATAAAAGATGGCGTTATTGACCTTCTCTGGGGTGGGTTGGATGTCTTTCAGCACGCCCTCAAAGCGTTTGCTCGGATCGCCCAGCACGGTAAACCAGGCTTTCAGCCCCGGCTTGAGGTGGATCACGTCCGCCTCGGAAACTTGTGCCTTCACCAGCATGGTACTCATGTCTGCCAACGTCAGAATGTTGGGTGCCTGCTGTGCGGCGATCACCGTTTGGCCCTGAAAGGTGGTGATCTGCACCACATCACCGTCCATCGGCGCTTCAATGCGGGTATAGGCCAGATTGATCTTGGCGGTATCCAGGCTGGCTTGATTTTTGGCGATCTGCGCCCGGGTGTTTGCCACCTGCGCCTTTTTCACCGCCAGATCGGTGGTCAATTTATCCAGATCCTGGTGCGAAACCGCCTGCACCTTGGCCAATTCGCGGTTACGCTGCAAAGTGACCTCTGCCAGTTGCTGCTCCGCCTGCGCCTGTTGCAGCTGGGCTTGCAGTTGCCGTAGCGTGGCCTCGCCTTCGCGAATGCTGTTTTGTGCCTGTTGGGGATCGATAATGCCGAGCAGTTGCCCTTTTTGCACCTTATCGCCAATCTCGACCTTCAGGCTCTCCAACTGTCCGCTGACCTGAGCCCCCACATCAACCTTACGTACCGCATCCAGTTGGCCGGTCGCCAAAACGTTCTGTTGAAAATCACGCTGGGTAACCTTAACCGTTTTAAACTCCGCAGGTAACGGTTGGCTGAAATGCCAATAGACCAGCATAGCAATCGCCGCTAAAGCGCCTCCCCCTAGCAGCCTACGTTTTGTTCGTCCTTTTAACATATGGATATTTTTCCCTAGCTATTTCGTCTATTCCTGCCAATTTCTAGCCACAAAGCCGCCATCGAATTAAACCATCACGTGAATCCATAATATTCCCCACCAAGGCCAATATGTGCAGCGAGACTATTATTGATATTCCTTATAACTTCCATCTATTTCATAATGCTTAAGCTATAAATAAAACCATTTACCCATCCTTCGGGAATGGCTTTTATCACGGCACACTGGCGCAAGCCGGATAGCAAAGCCGCTGATCCCCCCCATCGTGTGCCGGACCTGTAATGGGCCAATACGTTTAAATTGACATGAGTGATAATAGAACTGATTGGAATTTTGAATAACAACCATTATTGATTAATTTCTCTGATAGTTCAAATAGAATTTTCCCGTTAACAGCTAAGAATCCCTGCATTTATTGGTACTAATTCCGAACAACTAAGTTATTACTTAACAAAAAACAAGAAGTGTCTTAGCTATATTTAAGAGAGTATGACTCTCTGTCGTGCAGCTGGAAAACCGAGTTATTCATACAGATTATTTATTGGTGTGCATCCTGAGCAATTAAGTTATTACCCAACAAGACAAGAAATATCTTATCTACATTTAAGACAATATGAGCAATTGTCACATAGCTGGAAAATTGAGTTATTCAGACAGATTATTAATAGCGCCAGCTATTGGCACCGTTGACGCCAACATGATGCGGACCCCAACCAAGCACTTGAGGTTAGGAGAAACCCCCTTTAGTGGATGAATAAGAGTGAGCTAAATCCCGTTTTTCAAATTATCTGGCACCCGCTCTTGCTTGAGAGACGAAAAAGGAGGTTTTGTAGAGGGGATGTTCAGTGGGAGCAAACTAACACTCCTGCGGCAACTCCAGACAAAGGCTGACCCAATGACAGACTTATCCTCTTCGCCTAAGACTCTCGCAATGCCAGAAATCACTGGCGTCACCGTAGCTCATGATGGTCTGCATTATCTTAAGCCAGAGTTATTGCTGGATTTTATTAGTGTGACGCCGCTGCAACTAGTCTCCATAACGCCGCTTGCGGTGCTGTATGGCTCGATCGGCGTTTTGCAACGCATTGACCTGAGGAAGATCCCAGTCGCCATCAAGGGGCGAGTTATTTACCCTATTTGCCCCCAGTCCCTCCCCAACCTGCGGGCCAAACTGGTGATCAACGGACCGCTGAAGAAGGTTAAGTTTCAGGGAAGCCTCATCCCGGTCACAGAAGCTCAGTCGGTAAAAAACATGACGCTCATTGGTGTGGCGCTGGAGTTTACGGTGCGAAAAACCTGATGTTTGGATTAAAGGTTGAAGTAGCCTTAGCCGCATGCCGCTCCCGCAGCGTAGACCATAATGCCCATTGTCTGTGTGCAACGGATATAATCGGTCTGCCGCGCCTGATGCCCTTCAATACAGAATACGTGTCACCTGAAGGCCTGAAATCCCGAAAGCGACGCTGATCGTCTGGCACTCCTTCGTGAAATAATCCACACAGGTCAAGCACTTAATCCGGCGCCCACTGGAAAGCGCATCCATGACAAAGTCCATTAACCAAGTCAGATTAGGTGCCACCGGGCGTAGCAACGTCAAACGCTCTGTTGCCAGTCCTGTACGGCGTCGTCTGCGCTTTACCCACATACTCTGTAGGCAGCTAACCCGCTTGTGATTAACGTGAAGCCCTTCACGCCGTAGAAGCGACCATATGCACCGGTAGCCAAAACGTCTGCGTTCAAATGCCAATTCAGTGATGTATCCGGATAAACGTGCATCAACTGCCGGGCGCTATGCTTCATAACGGCATGCTGACAGCGACAAATCAGCCTCGACGTTGCAACAGGCCCGTCGCGTCACACATCACTAACACAACGTCCAGCTTGTGGTCTACCATCAGTACTTTCGCCAGAGAGTCTTCAGATGCTTAACTTCCGGCACTTCCATACCGCCAAACTTTTTACACCATGTGTAGTAGGCGGCGTCGGAGATGACGTGCTTACGGCAGAGGCACACGGGCCGAAACCCCGGCTTCAGTCTCGCGGAGAATACTGATGATCTGTTCGTCGGAAAAACGCTTCTTCATGGGAGTGTCCTCATGTTGCTTATGAATATATTACTAACATCGGGGGTATGTTAATCAATGGGGAGCAGGTCAGTGTCAGAAGAACCGAATCAAAAAATAAAACAGGCTCATTGCCTAGTAATGAATTTTAATTCACTGCAAGGTTCCATAGATTGAGTTTTTTCTCAACATCAAATTTATAGGAAACACCTTATGCCTTCCTATAACTAACGTCATGCTGCTCAACTATTTTAGGAGCCAGACACGATAAATGTGATAAATACCCCCCATCACTTTACCCGTAGCACGAGACAAGTTAAGTAATTTACAACTTGCCAGTTAAGTACATATGGCTACATAATATCAAGCTCAATCTTGTAGAATGGCAGAAAGTAATGAAAAAACTACAGTTTAAGCTTAGAGATTTAAAAATCATTTCTGTCATCGCCGAAACTCGTAGTATTGGAGGTACAGCTACATTGCTGGGGATCGCTCAAGCAAATGTCAGCAAGCACCTCTCTGACTTCGAAACCCGTATTGGTTTAAAAGTCTTTGAGCGTACTACCCGGTATCTAGCTCTAACTCAGTTTGGCGAAGCCCTCGTTCCTTTCATTAATGCGTCCTTAGAAAAACATGAAGATTTAGCTAATTTCATTTCTGATTACAAGCATGAAAAACGTGGGCGAGTGACTATCTATGGACCAATAGGGATTATTTCTTACCTTTCCAAAAGCGTTATTCATGAAATAAAGGATATTGGTGATATTCACATTCACTTGAAGACTTACAACCTTAATCGCCATGAGTTCTTTGAAGGTGCCGAGTTTCCAGACGACTGCGATATTTTAATCACAAACACGCTACCAAAAGATGAAAATTTGGTTGCTAGCTATTTAACAAAATATGCCGTCACCGCATATGCAACACAGGAATATTTAAACAGCCATCCAATAAAAAGCCCAGAAGAGCTGGAGAATCACTCCTGCATTCTTATCGACTCAATGATGATTGATGATGCCAATATCTGGCGTTTTTATCCTCATGAGTCTGATGAACCTCGTGAATTCAGAGTTACTGGGAATTATATCTGCGATAATTCACAAACTGCACTTGAACTTGCGCGAAATAATTTGGGAATATTTTTGGCCCATAAAGAGAACCTTCAAAAATATGTTCAACAAGGAATTTTGCTCCCCTGTTTTAACCACAAGTATGAGTGGAGGCTGGATCTGATAGCTATCTTTCGTAAACGTGAGTACCAGCCATGGCGTGTTCAGTATGTACTAGATAGCGTACTCGAGACCCTTCGACGACAAATCGAGCAAGATGTAAACCGTGAGTAGTTAGTACCCTGCTGCAAATTAACGCAAGTTCTGAAGGCGAATACACCGCCGAATAAGTTCAGAAATGGCATTATCTTCGCCAGGGCGGTGTAGATGGCCAGGATCTCTTTCCTTGCAGTAGCTGACGTAATGGGCATATAGCGCTCTTGGTACCGAGTATGCCCGATTTATCGTCGATACCAGCCACATCTACCCGTTGGAACACCTAGTCCTGATAGACACACTCATTGATACTATTACTCGAGTAACCTGTGGCGGCCTTCTGATATGTCAGAGCATAGTAATATTCTGTAACTGTATCGTGGCACTGACGTCTGGGTAACTGCCAACTGCAGGTATCAACAGGTCCTGAATATTACGAGCGCCCAGCTTACTTAACCCAGAGCGTTTGTAATGACTGATGGTCTTGATGTTCAGCGCCAAAGTCTTAGCAATGTCTTGCGCACTGAGTTCTTTCATCAACCCCTGCAAAACATTACGCTCACGCCAGTTCAGCAGTTCCCCACAGATAATTTCTCTGGTTGATAACATCTTCTCGCCGCGTATCACCTGCCCAATGAAACTCTGTAACGCCAGTACGGTCTGGGTTAAATCAATCAGCCCGACATGGCTATTCAATAAGTTGAGATAAAAATGCCGCAGCGGGATACTGGCCGAACCGAGGTCCATCAGTATCTGGCAAGAGGGGTGGCAGCAACCTATCAAGGTTGCCAGACGCAACAGGGCATCAATCCTGTAATTGCTGACTGACAAGATAACCAGGTCAACCTCACCGTCCAAAGAACGCGACATATGCAACCGGCACTGCTCAACGTCAGCTGTACCGAAAATCTGGGCTTGTGGTTTCAACAACATCTCCAGCGCTGTGCGGGTAAAACTGCATTCACACAGCAGAACAACATTTTTCATTTCTCGCTCGCTCATCATGGGCTTTACATCATTCGCTGCCCTTATCAAGGACGGAGAACCCTGCAGGTCATCGCGCCTTAAAGGCAAGATGCATTACTGCTAGAAAGGATTTCCAAACTCTGGACAGGACAGCATATTGATATATCGGAGTCTGTCAGTTGACTGTCAGGGTTACACTGAGATTGGAGCCCTGCGGACCCTTCATGTCAGTTTTGGGATCCAGGCTCAAAGTATGTTCAACACTTGTCCCCCTGATGGCGACCGGTGACCCCAGGGGATGATATTTCCCAATTCATTCTCGATAGTGATCATGACATCCCCCAGTAACAGGGTATCGCCAGTTTTTGTTGGGCTATCGTAGGTCCAGGTCCAGATATCAACCTGCCCGCTTCCCGATATTCTCCAGGTAAGTGGCCGCACAACGGTATCCTGTCGAAGCAATACGGTGGCAAAACTGATGATTGGGAGAGAGCTGGATAATTGCTTCCCGGCCCAAGATTGATCTTGAGCGGGCTGGAGAGATCATTTCCAATCACCAGCATCGTCTCCGATAAAGTAATGCTATGAGATTAATATTCGTTTTTCGGTCCTTGTATTTAGCTATTCAGCGCTGTCAGGTACGTTTTCTGGGTTAATACTGCTAGTGGTCGAATTATAGGCTGACAGCTACATCACCGTATTACCGCTACTCATTGCATTTTTGGCTTTCATATCAGTATTATTATTCAGATACTTTGCTTTCTGCCTGCGATTCGTCTTGAGTCATAAACTCGGGCGTATACATCAGGGCAATGGTTCGATTCACTGTTTGCATATGGTGGTATTTCACCGAAAAATAACTCTGTGACACACTATGTTTCTCACAGGCTTCTTGGCGAGACAGACCATTGACTAACACATCCTTAAGGGCGTTTCGCATATTTTTCCCCCGTAGAGTGCAAACGGCTGCCAGAAGCAGAAAATACCTCTCCGCCACCTTCCCCGGGACCAACGTGCTGGGCAATTGGTGGTTATTGTATAATGCACACATTTATCTGCCTTTAATAATTATTAAACACCTATATTTTTATTAACTGTCGACAAAGCAACCTGCACTATAAACTTATTATTAAAAAATCCTCCGGTTGATAAATGGTGATGTTTCAGGCATCACTGAAGGTCAACGAAGGTATTAACTCCATTGCCGGATTCTTCAGCCTCAGCGCTTTCTCTATCACTTGGCGATGGTGGTAGATGACTTGATGGCTTCGTCCGAGCAACATTCCAGCTTCTGCTGGCGTGTATCCTTGGGACAGCAAGTCTATCGCAACAGCCCTCGCCTTTGGGGAGGTAACCACACCAGCAAGTCGCTGACGCAACCACTGATTAATCTCTATAAGAACCACCTCTGGCGGAATTTCTGCAAGTGATGATCTCTGACACCCTGCCCATTCCGGCCCCGCAAACTCTATGCCGACGTGCTCTATAGCAGATATATTGGGAAAACCAGCCAGCAAGGCATCATACTCCTTCAGAAGTAGCCGCCCAAAATACTCCTGCATCATTCTGTCTGAAAATAAAAAATAGTGTTGCGTCGCCATTAATAACAATGCTGGCCAGTTCGCACGCAACTGACGAATAAGGTTGAAATGACACCTCGGCGCACCATCAATAATGAGTAATTCCGGTCGAGTGGCAGATAGTGTTTCAAATAAAACTTCGGTATTGCATGTTCTTTCGACATAAACATCACAGCCTGATTTTGACTGACACAAATATTCAAGCGCAACGCCAGTAACCGTATTTATTGAGTGCACAATAATATTTATAAATTTATTTCCCTACCCATAGCATAGGCTTATCCATACACACTGACACCGAATGTAACCCCCCACTTTTGATACGGGCAATAGTAGCCCCCTGTAAATAATCACCAAAACAATATTTTTTAATCCTGTGGATTAATTTAATTGATGCATGGAAATATTGACAAATAAAAAGGTTAGCTTGCTTACAGATAATCATCATAGATCTCGATTTTACAATTTAATTGTAAATATTCAGAAAGTCATATAGTTAAAAATATTAATTACAATCAAATTGAATTATAAATAAACCATAAAATACAATAAATACATAGGGTTATTTTTTTGGTAAAAAAACACCAGAAAAGTATCCAATAGGGAATTATGTCAATTAAATTGACTTTACCGGTAACATTGAACAGATTAAATCATGCCATATCTTTACAAAATTCAGACTCTTTCTTAATAATGATGACTCAGTGAAAAGCTTTAGGCCCCTGATCAGAATGTCCAGGCCGAGGCAAACGTAGATGTGTTTGTTTTTTGTTCATCTAATTTGTTCCCGCCTGTATCATTTGCTCCAGATAAGTACTATTAATGGCAACAACGGATATCTCCCGCCACGCCTAGCCCATTACTAATACCTCGCGGCGTGCATCTATACACCAGTTGAAAGGTGGTATCGCTTGGCGATTTACCTCTTACCGGGGTGTATCAGGCTGAGTACCACTAAGAAGAGTAGGCAAGAAAGCTCTCTCTATAAAGAGTATGCTCTCGCGTGATGTTCGTCTCTTTCTCTAGAACAATCGCAGTTTGGTTAAACTCCCAGCATTCCGTCAAGGACGCAGTTAGCGATAATCCTGCGGACAAAGCTGAATGAGCAAAAATCATGTATCTTCAACATCGCCGCAGTGAGCCATTCTGTTGGCCATCAGGATAATAACTTTCCCACTCCTTCATAGCCGTATAATGTTAAAAAACATTGGAATTACTCAGTCCAACTGTGTGGGGGATTATTTTTGTATTTATATATATATAAAACAATATATATAGCAACCCACTGTATTTGATTGGTTTTTTTAATTTAATAGAAAAAATTTCAATGTAATGGATTGACGTTTCATTTCAGATGTAATAATTTCAACTCACAAAGCATATGCAAGTCTATTTTCACATTAGAAAATTATTGAAACTGCAAGATACATGAAATATCTGTTTTTGTAAGATATTGAAAAATTCATTGAGAATGGAAGCCAATTCTCCAATAATCCCTAGACAGGTATTTACGTTGACTGGCAGATGACTATGCTATCCATAGCAAACAAATGTTTCATGCTCTGGAATTTTACCTCGTTCATGGTAAGAAAAGACGTGAGGCAGGTTAAATGTCAAAGATAAAATAATGACTATATCACTAAAACACATTCGACATAACTCTTAAAACATTGTGCATGGCAGTAAACTTATTATTTTTATGGCCGTCACATCACCATCAAGGTAGACATCTAAGTAATGAAAAATACACTTAAACTTGTTCTTTTCTTTATTTTGGCAGTATCATTATCTGGATGCGCGGGTAAATACACTGAGCCACAAAGGTATTCCGGCTTCCTTAATAATTACAGTCATATGAAACCAGAAAGGTCAGCATCTGGTGTTCCTGTTCTTCGTTGGACCTCATCAAATTTTAAAACGAGCGATTACGATTCCATCTATATTACCCCGGTTATTTTCTGGCCAGAAATCCCTGTTTTAGAGCAGGCAGAAAAAGACAAACTTCAGGCTATTCTAGATTATACCAATACCAAGCTCCGTCAAACACTGAAGAGCAGCGTTCCCGTCGTTGATAAACCTGGCACTCGAACCTTAACGCTTCGCCCAGCTATTACGGCTGTGGATTTGCAAAAACAGGGGTTGCATGTGTGGGAGATCATGCCAGTCTCCGTACTAATAGCTGGAGCTCAGTATCTTACTGGTTACCGGACACTGGATGTCACATTCTATTTCGAAATTGAGGTGAGAGATTCACTAACGCATATTCCGCTCATTACGGCCATACGCCGGAGCCAATCAGCAACCATCAGTAACTCTCATAAAAAACTGACCGTAGGAGAGGCGAAAGAAACGATTGATGAACTGGTAAATGATCTCTCTCTTTATGGAGGGGATAATTAGTAAATATCTCGTCAACTGTGTTGTCTGAGGAACAGAGATGATGCTCCCCTTGAGTTAAAGAATACTGCTCTAGCAGTTGCTAGTACGCATAACATGACAGATAGTTAATAAATATATGTATTCCATAGTTATTAAAGGCAGGTAAATGCGCGCATTAAAAAACAACCGAAAATCCCCCACCACGCTGGTCCCGGGGAAGGTGGCGGAGAGGTATTTTCTGCTTCTGGCAGCCATTTGCACCCTACGGAGTGAGAATATGAGGAGCGCTCTTGAAGATGTGTTAGTCAATGGTCTGTCCCGCCAAGAAGCCTGTGAGAAACATAGTGTGTCACAGAGTTATTTTTCGGTGAAATACCACCATATGCAAACAGTGAATCGAACCATTGCCCTGATGTACTCATCCGGATTACTGAATGCTAGTACTCAGCAGAAGGGATGAGAGCCCACCTTAATCGTCAAAATATTATACTGCCATAAATAAAAAACAACACAAATAACACCTTACGAAAAATTGTAAAAATACGAATTAAACAGACACTTACGGCGTACCAAGCAGAGAAAATTTTACATGAAAAATCACAACCTATAGTTATCGCATAACTGGAGGAGCTTACTCGTTTAATCCATCTAAGCGGATATGATTGCGCATCGTCATTCATATATAATGATGAGTTTATTCTTTTTTGTATCCACCATCTGGGTGACCAAGGCAGGGCAAACACACGTATGTTCACTCTTTACCTCCAATTAATCCCTGCCAGTATCACTTACTCAAGAAAATCGCTGTTTATGGTAGCCATCGTCTGATACTGGCCTTTTTCCGCTCGCTGAGCGCAACATGCAGTTGAAGCAGCCGCATGCCGCGCCCGATATCAGTAACTAAGGCATCGTCAGTATTGCGGTGGCCGAACCAAAGAAATCACCGGCTTCAACGGTACCCACTTTAGTCAGCGTAGACATAAACTCCAGCGGCATCTTGGTTGCTGCTAAAGCATGGATCCTGACCCCGGTAGAGCCACTCACCCCACCTATGGTCAAGCGGGTTTGCAGGCTACCGTCGCTTCTGAGATTGACCATACCGTTTCCGGCCGACCCTGCAAGGTAAACCATCACGTCCATTGTTAGCGTGCAACGGATATAACCTGTCTGCCGCGCCTGATGCCCTTCAATATCCCTAAGTTGAACCTGACCATGGGTCAGTTCAATGCTGGTTTCGGTAAATTCACATTTACCCACCGGCGGTGGTACGATCCCGCATAAGCTACTGGGCATCATTCTGCTGCCACCTGCATCTGTGGTCCCGGTGGTCGTTTTAAAGTACATCCCAACGCATTCCTGCGTCACTGCTGGGCCAACGTGATTCTGGGTTCCACTGCGCGGTAGCGAATACTTACGCTGAAAAGCCGCGCCCACATCGCCTACCGTCCGCAAAGTCTGGATGCCATCAAGATATTCCATACCATCAGAAACACCAGGGCCAGCCTCTCCAGCATCACTGTGCCGGTGGCCAATAAATACCGTACATTGCCCCCACCCGTAACACGGATTTGGTGTCGCATCAACGGTATCCCAGTATTCAATAGTCCACCAATATTTGGCATTCTCGGGCGTGCCCTCACTACGGGTAATATAAGAATAAATCGCGCTATTGGCGTTATAGGCCGTCAGCAACATGACGGCTAAAAGCATCACTCTAATGGCTTGCATAAATACCCCTGTGATCATCCCTTATCTACCGCGGACTCATTAGCCACGCCGTCGATTTCAGGGTAAGCCGTATTACGGGCTACTCGTATTCCAATAAAAACGTCGCGCTGGCGGTAAAGTCGCCAGGGTTAATGGTTTTTGGCTAATTGCATCGGGTTCACCCTGCACATAGGTCCGCAGGCTAATGGTATTATTGCCCGAGATCAGCCCTTGGTTATAGCTGCCGGTATTGATCGCGACCTTATTTCCCTGTTGCGTTTCAATACCGATACCAATACCGCTGGTCTGGCTCGCCCCGGATATCGCCAGCAGACCGTTCAGCCTGCTATTTTCCGTACCGGAAAAGGTCAGCTTCACCATATTCCCCAGGCTAAGATCGCAATCATCAAGATGTAATACCAATGGCACCCCTAGCGTGCGGGTGTTGAGATAAAGATATTTCTCAACGATCGAGCCAAAATCGATATTGATATTTTCATCCGTGACTCGCAATGTGCAAGGGTCAGCCACCAGAGCGCCTCTAAAGCGTACATTATCAACCGCCTGGGATACGCTGGATAAACCGCCAAGCCCTACAGACAGGGATATTAACAGTGCCGAAAATCGCATGATAGTACCTCCCTGTTATTGATAATCAGCCTGCAGCGTTGCCGTTGCTTCAAACGCGCCTTCCGTTAGAACTATGCCGACCTGCTGTACCGGCACGGCTTTAAGCTGAGGTCTACTGGACGGCGTAATGGTTATTTCACTGCCAAGAACAAAGGGTTGACCGTCACGCAGGATTTTAATCCCCAGCCCATTAATATTGGTTTGCACCGCGGCGTTATCAAAAGAAATGGGGTTCCCCGTAAGCTTCAATTTCAACGCCCAACCATGGGTATTTGGCTCACAAACCAGATCATAATTAATGTTCTGCATATAGTTAACGCCATCCACTTTTTTGACACCCACCTTAAGGCCAAAATCAACGATGATATTATTGCCGCTGTTAATGCTACAAGGGGGCGGCTCGAGCAGCGTTCCTCGAAATTTCATATCGCCCCCTGCGGCAAATGCAGTAGATACAAGGCCACTTAAACCCGCAGCCAGTAGGGATAACAGTAGAATTCGCATGTCTTATGCTCCCTTACTGGTAATCAATTAATAACGTGGCGGAGGCGGTAAACTCGCCCCCCGTCAAGGTGGCCCCGCTACGCTTGACCGGCACCGCATACAGGACCGGCTGATTGGGATAGGTGTAGTTAAACCAGGTATTGATATTTAACCGTTGCGTCCCATAGTACAAAGCGATACCCAAATCGCTTTTATTGGTGCTCAAAAATCCGGTCCCAAAGCCCGCAGTGCCGCCCTGAATGCTCATTTTCAGATCGTTGGATTTCTGGATGTCACAATTCAGGCTATAGACAATGGTCTGCTTATAGTTGACGCCATCAATCCGAGTAGTCATCACCTCATCGCCAAAGTCCACCCGAATGGTTTGATTATTATTAATCGTACAGGGCGGTGGCAGTATAACGGTTCCCCTGATATTCACTGGCATCGCGCTGACCGGAACGCTGGTCAGCACGACACTGAATAGCGCCCCGGCAAGACAATAGCCTGAGGCCCTCGATCTCATGCTCCCCCGGCGATGCTTACCAGGAACAGGATAATATTGTTGCATACGTTCTCTCCTTGCAGACCTGACCCCGCGCCCTCTCCCTGTAACCTGGCACGACCGGTTTCAATTAACTCTTCTTCGCCGGTTCCACCTGGCAGTCCGATGCGCCGCAACGGAACGTCAGCACTGGGCGGCCGCCATAATCGTTGACGTAGGTCAGCACTGGCGATCCTCCTAATACCGACGCGCTGATACCTAAAGGAGCACTGCTTTTCGGCTCCAGCATCAGCGGCTCAAAACCCGTGGCGCTGACGCCTTTTCTGCTACCCGCATCCACCAGCGTCACGTAGTACGGCGTCGGGTTGTTCACCACATACTTGTCGCCCTGCTTGGTCAACGTCAGCTGGTCCTGCCACGGTGTCGCCATCTCGGTGACCGTTTTCACCAGCGCTTTTGGCCGATAGAACAGTTTGATGCGCGTCTGCAACGCCAGTTGCAAGGTGTTAGCCTTGTCACTCTTCGGCGGGATTTCACGCAGGTTGAAGTAGAACAACGTTTCCCGATCCTGTGGCAGTTGGCTCAATACCGGTAAGGCCTGTACCTTCACCTGGCTCTTGGCACCTGGTTCGATGCGCTGTACCGGCGGCAGTACCGTTAACGGACTGGTTACCTTGTTGCCCTTGGTATCCTCTATCCAGCCCTGCGCCAGATAGGGCAATTGCGGGTTGTCATTGTTGACGCTCAGGCTGACCGACTTATCGCCGCCAGGAAAGATGATCCGGGTACGATCTAGCGCGATCGCCGCCTGGGCCTGCGTGGTCAGCGCGCACAGTAAGGTTGCGGCGACCAGCGCCATCCCCGTATTGGTTTTCGTCATTTCGTATCTCATTGTATTGTCTCAGCCTTTTTCTGTATTGCGGCCAGGTCTGTGGGGTCTTTTTTCGCGGTTATCGCCCGGCAAGGCAGCAAGAGTTCAGCCATGCCGTTCGCTGGCAATACCGCCGGTAATGTCAGTTCACACTGCGCCTGTTCATCCCAGTGAACCGTCATCGTTTCACCGCGCTCAATACCACTCAGGTATACGCTGCCGGCGTCGCTGACGATCCCCACATCGCGTTTTTTCAGGTTCTGCACCGTCGCCCCGAACGGCGGCATCGTGCCGTCTGCCAGACGGATCACCGCCATGGCCTTCTCACCCGCTATCACGTCAAACCGGCGATAGCCGATCGCGCCTTCCGTCAGCGTGGCCTGCACCACCGACTTCATCGCTTCAGCGTTATCCGGCAGCTTATCCAGATCGATATTCACCCGATTGCGGTAATAGCTGTTCATGTCAGCCACCACGGCTTTGCCGTAGCGGTTGGTGCGCACTGGGGCTCCGTAGTTACGGATCGGGATATTGGCTACACCATCGGTGTCAACCAGCAAACGGGTTCCGCCCGGAATAGCGACCCGGTGCATCGCTGCACCTTCCGCCGTCGCCGTTACCCCGCCCTGCAATGCCAACCCCACCGTGCTGTAGCTCCCGGATTGAGCACTGGCGGTGGCGTTAATCTGCGCCCAATCCGCCTCGTGGCTATAGAAACCACTGGCCAATGGCCCTTTGCGAGTAAAGCCGGTGCTCACCTGATAGCTGCCACGATCCCCGACCCGATCGGAGTAGCTGACCCGGTGGGTGTTGTCATTGCGATCCAGTGTGCCGCTGTAGCTCATCGAACCGCTGTTACCCCATGGCAGCGACAGTGACAGGAATACCCCATCGTCATTCTGTCCGTTGTACTGGTTGCGGTAGCCGGTCATCGACAGGCTGAGGTTCTTGAAGCTGCCAATATCCATGTAGCGCATCAGCGACAGGCTATAACGATCGTTGGCGTCCCGATCCCAATAGGTCTGGTGGTCATAGTTCAGGTTGGCCGTCAGCCCTATATCGCGGAATTGCTGGCTGTAGGACACCGTGTACATCTCTTTGCTGCTCTGGCTGCGGGTTCCGAGGTTACGTACCTCCAGGAATTCCCCCATCGACATAAAGTTACGTTCCGAGAAGCGATAGCCGGCAAAGGTCACCTGGCCACCAATCTGGTCAAAGTTCTTCGAGTAGCGCAGACGATAGGATCCCCCGCTTAGCGTGTCGCCTTGCGGCAAATTCGCCCGTGACTGGGTCACGTCAAACGACAGAGCACCAAACGCCATCAGGTCACGGCCAATCCCCACCGCCAACGCGTTGTACTCGTCACCGGCCACCACGCCACCGCCGAACAGTGACCAACCATTGCTGACGCCCCACGAGAATTCACCGCTACCAAATAGCGGGCCTTGAGTACGGTGCCGCCAGTCTGTTGGCCGCCCGCTTGCCAGCTTGTAGCGCACCATTCCTGGTCTGGTCAGATAAGGAATACTCGCCGTGCTGATAGTGAACGTCTGCACGCTGCCGTCCTGCTCTTCGATCCGCACGTCCATCAGCCCCGAAACCGCATTGCTCAAATCCTGAATACGGAACGGGCCGGCTGGCACCAGGGATTCATACAACACCCGCCCCTGCTGGCTGACCACCACACGGGCGTTAGTACGTGCCACGCCACTCACCTCTGGCGCATAGCCGCGCAGGTTCGGCGGCAGCATCGCGTCGTCGCTCACCAGGCTTAGCCCGGTGTAACGGAAGCTGTCGAAAATGTCGGAGTTGAGGAAGTCTTCACCCACCGTCAATTTGGCCCGCAGCCGCGCGATCGCCCGGTAAGCGGTATACTGTGTCCACTCAAAGTTGCGCTGGGTGGACTGCCCTGAGCCGGTTTGATGGTCAATCTGTGTCTGCCAACTGGCACGCAGCCGCCAGCTCCCTGCATTAGCGCCCACCACTCCGTTGCCGCTCAGGTTATAGCCTTTCTCGACACCATCGTTTTGATCCTGACGTTGGCTCTGAGCGTTGAGGTTGTAATCCAGCAGCAACCCAGGAATACCGTTATCCCAGCGTGCAGGTGGATCCCAATCGGGAGAACTGTATTCCAGGTAAGCCTGTGGAATGCTGAGATAGAGCGTGTTGCTGCCCAACTCGGGGCGCGCCGTCATTCCCTTGAGGCTACCGATCACCAGGCATTGCCCGTTGTGCCACCAGGCCAGATCGCGGGTAAATTCCTCTTTCAGCCCCATTTGTTCCACTAAGGTGGGGGACAAACAGGCTTCTGTAACGCTCGGATCTTTGTCTGTGGGATAAAATGGGATCGTCTGTTCCGGCAGTTCCTGCTGGTTGACGTTGATCAGCAGGCTGTATTCACCCGGCATCACGTAACCACTGCGGGAAAAACGCCCCAAATCGATATTGCCGCGCTCCTGAACATCGAGCACGTCGGTATTGAATTCGATGGGTTTAGCGGCAGAAACCTGGCCATTCACCAGTGCCAGCGCAATCAACAGCGGCAACAAGCGGGTGCGCGGAACCTGTACTCCTACAAGTGGGGTGCTCATCATCCATTGACCTTTATGCGTTAAAACTTTCCCGGGCGTTATGGTTGTTATTAAAGGAAATATCCTGCCGGGGAAGTCAATCTGTCTTGGCGTGCTGACCGTCCATTATCATGTCAGCCTGCTGTTCAGTGATAATCCAACTGGTATCGCACTTGTGCACTATAGGTGCCGGTATGTAACGGCTGATTGTTGGCTACCATGCGTGCGGTGTAGTGCAGCAATATATCTTTACCCTGTAATACCGGCGTCTGTGCCGGCATTTCCTTACCTGGAACCGCCTGATTCCCCAGCGCATCGTTCAGCACCAGTGCTACGCCGCGCGCCTCACCCTCAACGCCGAAGTACCCATCTTCATTGCGGCCGTCAAACGTGACGCGAAAGTGCTGCTTGCCCAAAATGTTATCGTTGCTATGCTTAAGCGTGCAGTTCACCAGCCTGATACTGAATGGCCGTGACAATGCCTGACTGTCATTAACAATCCTATCGAAGGGCAGCGTGCCCATATCAACGGTCTGATCTCGGCTGGTGGTGTCAATATCGCAGGCGGAAGCCACTATCGCCCCGTTCATGCTGAGTTGGCTTCCCTCCCCCCAAACCGGCAGCGCCGTGACAGCTCCCACCAGTAAAAATAACGAGGTAGCCGTAAAACTATTCACCGACATCCCTGGCTCCCTTAATGAACAAGGACAGCAAAAACTGCATGCGGAAACCGCATGCAGTAACATCCACTATTAGTTGTATGCCATGGTAAAGTTGGTGGTAGAGGTGAAGTCACCTTCTACGATATCGGTCAACGTAGTACCGGCATGCCCCTGTAGGAAGGCGGTGAAGCTCAGAGTGTTGTTACCCGCAATCAGGTTCTGCACGGTAGTCGCAGTACCCAGGGTGATCGGTTGGTTAGAACCATCAAACATCGCGATGCTTGCACCTTTTGCCGCGCCAGTGATGGCCAGCAGGGTGTTGGTGGTGCCAGTTGCGCCGCCATATGGACCAGCGAAGGTGACCTGCACTTTGTTCTTGCTAGAGATATCGCAACCTTGCAGTTTGATATCAAAGTTCACCACGTTAGTAGATTTACCACCATTCACCAGCTCCACATTAGCCACTTGGCCAAAGCTCTTGGTCTGGTCAATACTTTCTGGAGCGATAGAGCAAGGTGCATCAATGATTTTACCTTCGAATTTTACCTTGCCCGAACCCGCATCAGCATTTGCCAGAGAGACCATACCCAGAGACAGAACCGTAGCCAGCGCAATGTTAGTCAGTTTCATGTTTTCTTTATCCTTAAAACGTTAATTTAACGAGAAATCCAGACATACCTAACCCGACACAATTAAAACGGTGCCTATCAGAACAACGCTGTTTTATTTGGCGGTAATTGATATACCCGGCAGCATCCTTTCATTTGGTATAAAAGAAGGCATCCCTTTCCTTCCCCTTTATTTGCGAAGGGGGCAGTTCACCAGAAAAGACAAGCCTCTTCCGGTGCTTCATCCGATGAATAAAGCGAATTATTAAAATACAACTTTATGCGACACCCTTGAATAGATAGAATTCCGACTATAAAACAGCCACACATCAATTTAATCATTGATCAGGGTATTTATGATAGGAAAATTCTCACACCACTCCATCGGACAACCTCATCTCCTGTCGCCAAAAAATTATTGCAAATACCTCTAAATTTTGAAAGTGTTGTTTTCCAAATAGAGCAATTTCGCCATAAAAACCTTATTTATATGCAAGAATATTCTTATTGCGACGACTACGGTCGCAAAAACGAATTACTTAGTATTTTATGCTGCAAAACGCGGTATTTGCGAACTCATTGATCGTAAATTTGGTTTTCACGAAACAATAGTCCATGATAGCTTAGAATGGTAAACTGACGCCTCATAAGGAAGAAATGGGGGTTATGATTCTGACAGTATTCCCCTGTGATCACCTAGAAAAGTTAGCAACAAAAGCAAGCAGCATAGGATTATTCCATTTCGAATAGCACCCATCAAGACGCATTAAAAGGAGGTAGTGACATGTCTTATCGCACCAATAAAGAAAGGGAAAAGCAGTTAAATAATGTTTTTATTGCCCTACAAACCCTTTGCAAGCGCGACATTCATCACACAGGCGTTCCCCCGCAGGTTCAATGGCCCAAAACACGGGAAATCGCAGAATACTCCGAGACGACAATATACCTTGCTCGTTACTATCTGCTGCGATTAGTTGAAAACAAAAAAGCTTATGTTACCTCTGGCGCTGTCAATAACAGTTTACGCTGGTATATTGCTGAACCCTCGCCATCACCTAAACATCATGAAAAAAGGGAAGCGCGGCCCGTTGCGGCGGAAGGCTAAATACGCCTCCCCCTTCTGACTTGTGTTTGATTTTTTTCTACTGACATTTATCTATCCCGTGTCTGCCACGGTGTTTCACGCAAGGCAGACACGCCGGTTGAAAGGAACTCATGCCATGAAACAACCTCTGTCCATCATGATAATCGATGCTGACCGTTATTTTACCCATGGTCTGGGCTTGGGGCTGCAAACCTATTTTCAGGCCCGTCGGCTGGACATCCGTCTACTTGAGGAAACACAGGTTGGCAGCGATATCGACATCATTTTCCTGGGCGATCTGGTCACTAGCTACCCATGGCATTACCGCTTACATCAGCGGAAAAATCATCCGATGGTATTCTTTATCACCGAGCAGGGGCGCAACAAAAACCAGCTCAAACCAAGGGTGCATTGCGAACAATGCCATACCAGGGCGCTGTACCGGCACCAGACAATATCCTCATTATATGAGCGGTTGGATAGCGTACTGTTTCCGCCTTTTGGGTCACCAGCAGCGTCCAGCTACGATTGCACATGTATGTCTCCGTTAACGTCGCGGGAAGAGGAGGTTTTGCGGTGCATACACATGGGAATGAATGGGCAGGATACCGGCAACTATTTGCAAATCAGCAATAAAACTGCCAATGCCCATAAGCAGAACGCCATGCGCAAGCTCAATTTCAGATGCAATCAGGAACTGTATCAGTGGCTACTGCAGGGGGGAGGACGCTATCTGAACGAACGGTCGTCAATCACTCTACCGCGCTTGCCGCTGCCATCAACGTTGCCGGCAGAAACCAACCTCATCTCTTCGGCACAACTAGTGGGACGGCAGAGAAAAGACCGCCCTTATGCTGCCTTATCTGCGCACAAACAGCCAGACACCCTCGGCCAGAGAGAGCCTGTCTCCACGTGAAGTGGCTCTCGGCGGCTATTTATAACAGTGGACTAGCCTGGCTTGCGGTGCTCAGCAGCATGCATCGCAAGGTAGGCATTGAGGTTTTCATCCCCCAGACCCAGAGTACGCAAGATTGCGGCCATAAAGCTGACCGGTGCGGTACCCGGTGCCGTGATAACGCGCCGATCGGCGATGGCATAAGGCACATCCTGATAGTATTGCGCACCGCCATAGTTCAGGCTCAACAGGTTTTCTGCCGAATTGGAAGTATGGCGGACCGCATCAAGCACACCCGCCTGCGCTAAAACGCGAGTACCATCGCAAATCCCCGCGACGATGGCCTTACTTTGATAAGCCGCAGCAACCAAGGCGGTAATATCCGGCGCCTGTGCGGTTTGCCAGATAGTGCCCCCGCAGACAATCAGCAGATCGACTTCATCAGGCTGAATGGCTTCTATTGCCAGATGGGGGGAAACCAGCATGCCACCTGAAGAGGTGACCTGGGCTGCGCCAGGGGTGGCAAAACGGCAGTCAAAACCGTAGTACCCACGCCCCGTCGAGTTGATCAAAGCGGTTTCCCAATCGGAAAAGTTTTCAGTCAGGAGGGTAATAGCACGTATCATCGGAGTGTCCTTGTCAGAAATAGGGGCAATTTTCAGGATTTTCCTACCCGCAAAAACCAAGTGTAGCCTGCACTGTTGACAGTTTCTGTCAGTAGCCAACAGAGGCCCCTCCCGCAAAGATAACCCGCATTCAATCAGCCAACGACACCGGCGCCACGGTCAGCAGCAGGTTGGCAAAGCGCCGCATCTCACCGCTGGCGATAACCAATAATGTCTCCGGTGATTTTGCCGCATGATAGAAGGCCTCGCGGTTGAGATAATCGATGGGGCAACCGTCAGGCAGCAGTTGCTGATATTCGGCAGCGATGGTGTTGGTGAAACCTTGCGGCCAGGCCATCATCGAGGCATGTTCCACATTAATGTGCTTGAGCACCTTTGCTAATATCACGCTGCTGGCGATCATTCCGGGGGCCAGATTCAGATAGACAATGGTGGCCTCTTTCGACGAGTTGGTGACGAACGAATAGTTACCATCGGCGATGAGGATCTGGGTCTTATGCCCGCACAGCGCCAGTGCACACAACAGTTGCGGATGAATAATGTCGGCTTTGATCATAGTGTTTTCCAGTAGGGAAGACAGGTGGGCGCAGCATGCAGCGCCCCTACGTAGTGAATCGGTTGCGGTTTATCAGCGGCTGGGTTGACTCACATACGGTAAATACCGCCGTTAATATCGATGGTGGCGCCAGAGACGAAGCCGTCATATTCCGAGGCGAGGAATTTAATCACCCGAGCGACGTCCTCCGGGCTCCCCGCGCGGCCAAGGGGAATACCGTGGATGGTTTCATCGGCAGATTCCTTGCTGGTATGCAGGTTATGGAAGCGAGTGCCAAGAATAAGCCCCGGCGCTACGGCGTTGACCCTGATGCCATGTTCACCCAGTTCCGCCGCCAGGGAGCGGGTCCAGGTTAATACCGCCCCTTTGGCAGTGGAGTACACCAGTGAACCAGAATGCCCGCCGGAACGGCCAGCCAGTGAGGCCAAATTGACGATGCTGGCTCCGTCCTTGGCGCTTTTTAAGTAAGGTAGCGCGCTTTGCGTGACGTTCAACATGGTCGTCATATTGACATCTATCACCGTCTGCCAGAATTGACGGTCGATCTCACCGAGCCATTTACGGGCGATAATGCCACCCACGTTATTGATCAGTATGTCTATCCCCCCCAGAAACTCAGCGGCGGCAGCGACGCATCGCTGCGTATCTTCTGTATCGGTTAAATTTGCATAACCATAGGCGGCGCGTTGACCGCGTGAATGGGCTAATTCAGCCAGTTCCTTTGGCCCCTCTTCGCCGCTGAAGTAGTGGATGTAGATGTCACACCCGGCGTTAATCAACTGCTCTGCGGTAGCTTTGCCAATCCCCTGCTCGGCCCCGGTAATAAACACTTTCTTACCCGTTAGATTTCCCATTTTATTGCCTCTTGATTATTTGTAGATAAAACCAGTTATGAGCGAATAACGCCCTCACGCTGTTTGGCGCAGTAAAAAATGCAGATCAATCCGGTAACCAATAAACACAGCGACAGGAAAACCAGCCCCGGAGTATTGCTGTTACTGACATCCTTTAATAACCCGACCACATAAGGAGCGACAAACCCCCCGATATTGCCGATACAGCTCACCACTGCCAGTCCGGCCGCTGCCGCCGCCCCGGTAGAAATATTGGCTGGCATGGAAAGGAATGAAGGAACCGAGGTATAGATACCTATGGCAGCCACGCTCAGGAACATCAGCGCGACAAACACGTTATAGTTAAAGAACACCACGGCACCTATCAGGCCAAAGGCAGCAACAATCATGCTGATGCCGGCAAACACACCAATTTTTTTGCTTTTACTGGCCCATAGGCTCCACGGATAAACCAGCAAGGCGGCCAACCCGTAGGGAATAAAGGCAATCAGGCTTACGCGGAAAATGTCATCGCCAGAGATAGCCGTAATGATGGAGGGCAGCCACATCCCAAAACCGTAGATCCCGCACACCATGCCAAAATTCAACATGGCGTATAACAGATACTTTTTATTTTTTATGCCCTGCACAAAATCAGACAGCTTGACCTTGGAACCCGATTTACTGCGGGTGGTGTTGTCCATTAGCCAGGCTTTCTCTTCCACATCGAGATAGCCCACATCCTTCGGTGAGTTCTTGATAAGAAAAGGGATAAACAGGCCAATAATCACCGGTGGAATACCTTCAAGGATAAACAGCCACTGCCAGGGTTCCAGGCCAAACCAGCCATGCTCAACGTTAAGGATCAGCCCGGAAATCGGTGAGCCGATAGCGTTCGACAACGGCTGTACGATGATAAACATGCCGAGGATTTTGGTGCGGTACTTCTCCGGGAAAAATACCGTGAAGTAATAGACGACCGAGGGGAAAAACCCCGCCTCACAGACACCCAACATAAACCGACAGATATACAACTCCATCGGCGTGCGGACAAAACCCATCAATACGGCAAATATCCCCCAGGTGATAAGGATCCTGGCAAACCAGATTCGTGGGCCAAACTTGATGGTTCCCGCATTACTGGGAATTTCAAACATAAAATAGCCGATAAAGAATATCCCAGAGGCAAAGCCAAAAGCCGTGGCGGTTAACCCCAGGCTATCCTCCAATGCCATTGCCGCATAGGCCATATTATTACGATCTAAAAAAGCCAGAAAGTATAATAAGATCATTAACGGGACAATATTCAGCGTCATTTTTCTAATGGCACTGCGTTCAATTTCCTGAGGCGTTCTTTTTTGCATAATAGAATACTTCCAATGTTGTTAATCGGAATAATAATCTGCTACAGGCGTACCTGAAGGGTGCAGGTATATTTACCTGACAATAAATAATGCTATTTAATCGTTCTCGTGACTCTTTGCGCGTTATGGCGTAATGGTTATTACCGACTGGCGGCTGACTAACGTCGGTGGGAATATAAACTCTTCAGGGGCTAATGTAGGATCCCCTACGCGTTGCAATAGGCGCCCCACCATCACCTGGGCCATCTCGGCAAGCGGTGGCATGATGGAGGTCAGCGCGGGCCACACCAACCCCGAGAGCGGAATATTGTCGATACCCACCACCGATATCTCACCAGGCACCACCACTCCCGCTTCCCGCAGCCCCGCCAACAGGCCGATACCCAGAGCATCGTTGATAGCCACCACGCCATCCGGGCGCGGAGAAAGAGCAAGTACCTGAGCGGCCAGGGTAAAGCCCAGTTCGGCCATCTCGGTATCGCCATACTCTCCGCTGGCTTTGCCTTCTATCACCCGTTGCTGAGCGGGCAGGCGATGATTACGCACCACGGTGAGAAACCCTTCAATCTTATGGCTGCGGCTCATGGTCAGACTGGCCTCGGTGGCAAAGATGATATTGCGGCAACCGCGTTCGATCAGGTGTTGAGCCGCCAACCGCCCGGCCTCTACGTTGTCCATTGAGACGCTGTCGAATAACCGGGCATCAGCGGTGAAACTCCCCACCATCCGGTTATCGTAGTTGACGATCATCATTCCCATTTCGGCAGCCTGTGCAAAATGGGTCTTACGGATATCACTCGCCGCAACGATAATGCCCCGCACCCCATGGGCGAACATATCTTCGATAAAGGTGCGCTCTTCATCTTCTTGCCGATAGGTGTTGCCCAACAACACCCGGTAGCGGTGTTCTTTAGCCGCCAGGTCAACCTCGCGAGCCAGGGCAGAAAAGCTGGGGTTGACGATCGAGGGAACCAGCAGACCGATCATCCGGGCATGCCCGGTTTTCAACTGCTGCGCCACTCTGTTGGGCTGATAGTTCAATTCGCGCATCACCTGTTCGATACGCAGCCGGGTTTCCGGGCGCATTTGATTACTACGCCCATTTAACACGTTGGAAACGCTGCTCACGGAAACACCGGCGAGATGTGCGACATCACGAATATTGGCCATGTTTTCGCTCCCCCTCCGGTGCTGACGTTAATCGGTTAACTTATGCACGACACGCCATTAATTAACATAATAATCAATATATTAAATATACGACCTGGCATTATCTGTATCGTTTTAGTGAAACGATGCAGATCAATTTATAGCGGAGATATGACTCAATCAAGCGACTTTACCAGCCGCGCCGCGGTTGCGTGATGCTTTTGTGAAAGCTATCAAGCCTAGCGCCATGGCATTACTAAACATGGTTAAAATCCTCGGCTGTTTAGTCAGTGTTTAGTGGTGGGGGTTAAAGGCTGGAACGGGGTTTGGATGGGTACTGCATGCTACGCCCCTACATAAATAGTCTGCAAAACAGGAGCGCAAAAAAACAGCCAAAGAGAGCTCCTTCATCCTATGTTCATATCCGACGATTTAATAACAACGTTGGTAGGCGACTCTGGTGAACAACGCCGATGATAGAAATTCCATCAGCGGCACGTTGATAATAGGTCGTATGGCTCATATACGGAAAACTCCATATATCCAACCCTAAACTCTCAACTTCATTAGTGCCCATCCCCGGCATATTAGCCAGATGCTGCATAGTGACACGCATTCCAGCCAAGTATTCCCGTGTTGTCAACGAACCAAACTGCCTTAGAGAAAAACCCTTTATTTCGCACAAATCCTCTCGCGCATCGTCAGTCAGTTTGTAGTTAACCATTAAAGAACCTTCATCAACTCGTCAAATACCTGTTCACCCTCATGCAACTGGCCAGCCTCTGCCTGAGCAATGGACTGCGCAAGCTTGGCGCGCAAGCTTTGCAGTTTCAACGCCTCAAACTCGTTGTAATCCTCAACAGACATAACCACTACGGAAGGTTTACCGTTTTTGGTGATGCTGATCGGCTCACGCTGAGCTTTAGTTATCATCTCGCCAAACTGGGTTTTGGCCTGGTTGGCCGTAAAGCTAATCATGGCAATTTCCTCAGTCGTTCAAATAGGCATGAATCGTTCGATTCATACCTATTTTTAGACCAGCTAAGTTCTGCCTACTAGCATAAGCAAATAATATGATTATCCAATTGATATACTTATATAAAATCAAAAACTACAGGCTCGTATTCAACAAAAAAACCACCTCACCGCGATAATAAGGCGATGTGGTCAGCCGCCGTTGCCACTCGGCGTTCCAGTCGCCCTGCTGCACCAGACCGATTTTGAAGGGGATTTGTAGCTTAAGTAGCGCGGGGAGATAGCGTTCATATTCCGTGACCGTGCGCCGCCCCTGATAGGTTTGGATCACCAACTCATCGATCGGTAATGCATTCAACTGGCTGACGTTACCGGTCTTTGCCCAATCGAGCAGGCCAGTCACTCCCAAAGCATATTCTTTGGGTAAACGACCGCGCAGTTTGTCGAGAAACTCCGCGTACTTATCCAGTTGATAGGTTGCCGCGTCAAAGTCGATCTGTAGCCCTACCACCCGATTGCCTGCCGCAGCCCAACGAGCAGGCAGACGCACCGCCGAGGCCAATACCTCGTCGGATATGTCCAGGGTTGCGACACGTACGGTGATCCAGACGGCAGGCGCCTGGAGCTTGCTCAACGGCAATCCCAGCTTCAGAAAACGAGCGCCCTGGCGGCCGTTCACGATTTCACCCTGATGGAGATAGAGCAAATCGGCCTGCTGCAACGCAGGCTGCGGCCAAACGCCGGACCAAAGCCAGAATGCGCGGTAATCATGCGCATTTACATACCGGCCAGCTGCGTTATCCGCCGCTGCGGCGGTTGCAGAGATTGGCAACCACAGCAGCAGCAATACGCGCATCACCAATAGTATTTGAGCTTTTGTTCCCACTGGTTACCTTTATACTGGCTCTTCAACAGGTTAAACCAACGTTGGCGAGTTTTTTGTGAGATCTCCTGCCGATCGCAGCTGTTGTAGCCGGAAGGAGAGAAACACATCACTGCCCGGTACAACGCATAGGTTTTATCTTCCGGTTCGGCCTTGGGATCGGCGATCACTTGCTGATAATATTTTAATCTGCCGTGCGCTTTATCATTACTCAGTTCGACCCCAGCCAGATCATCCAACTGTTCATTGCCCCCCATTTCCGCTTCCGTGCTGATATCGGCAAAGGTGGTACGCAAGAACTCTGCCACGCAGTTCATGGCGTGTGCATCAGTCTTGTTCTTTGCCAATACGGCAACGTTAGCGTCTAAAGAAGTACAGAAATAACCAGGCTCCGTCCGGCTGCCATCCCAATCGAAAACGCTGAGTGCAACATCGCCAAACACCTGCGGGTCAGGCGTCTGTTTGATATTTTTTTTCAGTTGGCTGTCGTCAATAAACCCCTGATAGTCACCCACCATCAAATCCTTAAACAGCAGCGTATGCAGAGCGATGGTCTTTTCTTCGTCATTGGGTGCGCCTACGGCCTGCTGTTGCAGCAACGCTTTATTGGCCAGGCTTTTGAGCACCACGGAGCGATAACGCAGGTTATTGATTGGGCTGTCTGGGGCAAAAATAGCCGCCGTTTTATTTTCCTGCACCAAGGCGGTGGCCAACATCAGCTGCAGATACTGTTGCTGGTAAGGGGCAAGCTTCATGCCAAGCAGATGACGCCAATGGGCTTCGGCAGCCTGCCAATTTTCCTGCATCACCAGGGCATCGCCGTAGAGGACCTGTTGGCTGAACGCGATAAGATCGTTCGCTGCCAGCTGTGCCGCAGGCTGGATCGCCTTGATGACCGCGGCATAATCCTTTTGCTGATAGAACAGCCAGGCATTATGCATATATTCCCAGAGCGGAAGCTGATTGGCGGCAACAAACATCGGTTTGTACCCCTGCAGCATCTCATCGGTCACTTTCGGCATCGACTGGTTATCGAGATTGTATTTGCGCAACCACTTCATGGTTTGGGTGAAGGTCAACAACGGGGCATCGGCACTGCTGACAAAGGGCGACTCCGCACTGTCATAAGGAATGTTGCGGCTCAGTAGAATTTGGTCCCCTTCATCAATCATCGCGCCAAGCGTATTGATATCGGTGGCCGCGGTTATCTCGCTTTCATACAACTGTGCCAAACGCGGCCAGTCGGACAGATACCAATTCACCCGGCGCTGTAATCCCTGCACGGAATCCACATATTCGCCTTTGGGATAAGCGGCCAGATAGGCCTGCGCACGTTGCAATGCCAGGGCACCCGCCTCTTTATTAGCCCGCTGCGGATCGAACATGCCGTACTGATCCGTGGCATTTTCAGTGATCTGGTTCAAGGCCACACGGAACAGCATATAAGCGGCGGTTTCGGCTACCCAAATCTGATCCGATTCTTTAAGCCTTTGGAACCCGGTATCCGCATCAGCAAACTGCCCCTGATAAAACTGTTCCGCACTGGTGAGGTAATCTCTGAACGCCGCTGCATGGGAACCTGCGGCATAGTTTGCCATCAGCGGTAAAAATTGCTCCGGCTGCGCTTCCCCCCGGTAAATTTTGGCCCGGCGCAACGCCAGTAAGTCGCGTTCGGCCTGATCTAGCTGCTGGTCTGCCAGCAGGGCCTGGAAAAATTGGCTTAATGAGTCTGGATTATTAGAAACCCAACGCCCCTCGTTTTCTGTTGAAACCCCGGTTAATCCCGACGGTTTAATGCCTAAGCTTAACGCCTGTATATTGAGAGGATTATCCTGCAGTACGGCAGTTTGAGCAGGTGCGGTGGCCTGATCGGTTTCAGTGGCGGCTTCACCAGGGAACACGCCAAACGTGTATCCTCTGCTACGGCTAATATCCTGCGGCAACGACGACAGTGCCACGGGTAATTTACGCATTCCCGCAGCCAGCATCAGCAGATTGACGCGGGTATCATTATCGGCGGCCAGGTAGGGCACACCGCCCATTGCGCAATAATCACTCCAACTGCACCCGGTTTCATCGGAGGAGGCCTGTGCGAACTGGCTGGTACCAGCGATGGTTGAGACCACCGCGGCTACTATGAGTTTTTTCATCGATATCCTTACTTATCTCCAGTGCTCACTCTCATCCCGAGTGAATTTTGCCTGAGATAGTGTCGTAAGCATGGAGAAAAAACAATACGGCGAAAACCAACCGGCATACGCGGACTATTCCCCTACCACAGGCCACCTTGCCGCAGCCAGTAATATAATTCGCCATTACGCTTGAAGCCGAGCTTGCGCATCGCCGTGAGTTTATGGGTGCTGACGGTCTTGACGTTCAGCGAAAGTTTACTCGCGATCTCGTCAGGTGTTAATTCCTCTGAGATCCCTTGCAAAACGTCGCGCTCGCGCGGGGTCAGATGCAAATGCCGACACGGACTTACCGTATTGTCTGTCAGAGACGACCGACTTGCCTGCTCAAACATCTCCTCAACCAAATGCACCACGGCATCAGGCCGTTCCTTGCGACCTAATAGGGCGAGCTCATGCTGACGTATTATATTCTCAGCGGCCGTATCACGTATGATAATCGTCCCAAGCCGCCGATTTACCGGATTTTCCCGGCGGGAATTGAACCGCGATGACCAGCCAAAGGGGTTGACACAAACCATCAGGTCGATCGCTATCCCAGGCGCAACTGGCACAAAACTCCATGTACAGCCTTTAGCGAGAAAATAGTCCTGCAAAATATGTTGAATGCCCAGAGCAAAATAACGGTTGCTATCCTGAATAGTGATAACAATATGTGGTGTCATTTTAGTTCCTTATGAATCGGCAAGAAAACACGGCGATAATATGGGTTTCGTTTATATGGAAAATCATCCTTGACGCTGTCGCCCTCAAACAAGGGATGCGGATACCTCCGCATGCCCAAAATAGGTTATGCCTATAATGACGTAGCCGATTACTGGTCAGCTAAAGTGGAAGCTGGCAACCGCCTTGAATTTGCCTTTGGTAACAGTGGCAGACGCACCATCACCCTGCAGATAGGCAATGAAGCTCAAGGTATTATGCCTTTTTGCAGCTTTTGGATAGTGGTTGACTCAGTCAGTTTAATAGGACAGTTAGCATCCTCAATGACAAGAGCAGCCCCCAATTTACCAGGGTCTGCGACAGCACCAACGTTGCCTGTGAAGAAAGGAGTCACTTTACCGACTTCACCATTACGTACACTCTTTAAACGCTTTTGCCGGTGGTTTGGCGTTGCGATAAATCTTAATGATCAGATAATGAACAAGCAAAATAACCTGATTAATACGCAAAAATTAGAATTAACCACTAAAAATTATCAACTTTAATATATTTAATGTCATTTTGAGCGAAAAAAAACCGATATGCGAGTAGGTAATACTGTCTTGAATTCAACTAGTTATTATTGCTGAAAAAATAGTTCAAATCAGGGTTGACTACGGTAGCGGGTTACCACTAAATTCCTACGCACAGTCAAACCATTAAGACTATTCTTATCACTGGACGCAGTTCAACACTAACACCAAGGATGCTCGGTTATCGCCATGAAATATATAATAAACCTTAATATTATCTTTGATCCTGACAATAGAATATTGACGGTTAAAAATGACATTCAGCAATCTGTTGAATTATCAAAGCCAGCAACCCGGTTACTCAGTGAGTTGATTAACAACAATAGGGTCAACCTTGCTCGCGATGACCTGCTAAAAAACGTCTGGGCGGACTATGGTTTTTCGCCGTCTAATGCCAGCCTGAATAACCATATTAGTGAGTTACGCAAAGCCTTCACTAATCTCGGCGTGAGTAAAGATATCATTTCCACCGTGCCCCGCGTCGGTTTTAGAATGGATGCGGAAATCCATCCGATACAAAAATCGGTTCAGGGAATAACAGAAGCAGCGCCGAACAACGGGGTTCCTGTCACTGACAAATACAGCACCTTTTCAGAAAACCCAGTGTCTACAATGACCGAGCAAGGAGAGCATCAATCAATCTATTTATCGTTAAAAAAACACAAGATGATAATTTACATACTTGCAGTTTTACTGTTACTGACCACAGTAACTGGCACGACTATGCTGAGACATAGCCAAAAAGAGAGCGTGAACTTCGTGGTGACTCATGAAAAATGTAGCATCTATAACTTAAATGATGACAAGCCAAATAAAGCTTTTACCGCTAAGATCATCAAAGAGATAGCAGCAGAAGGCATAGACTGTTCGCGGGAGGAGCTAGATGTTTTTTATGCAGAGGCACACCCTAATAACGACCGTTTCAGAGTCCGGCTGCTCGCTGCCTGCAGTAAAATTGATGCCGCCAGCTATAAAAATTGTTTAAATTACAAAACAGTAGAGTAAAAACATGAAAAAGATCGTCGTAGCCCTGCTGTTGGTTATTAGCTTATGTTCAACTCTTTTTTATATATATCAGGTACAGTCCCGCAAGCCGTTCCATTGCGATGCTCAATTGTTCGCGCACCTCAGAATCAATGAAGCTGACGAAGTTGAGGTCAACACTCATATCGACGTCATTTTCAGGTCGGCTTATGATGGGATTTTAAAGTTTTCCGGCTCAATCAAGAATAAGGGCAATGACTATATCCTGCGAAGGACCGTCTACTTTACCGTCGCCCCATCGGAGCTGGAAAACGTGAACGAAATCGTCTTTACCCGAACAGAGAGCCACCCCACGGATAATACGCCAGCAGACCTTTGGCAGAACCGAGTATTACCGCAAACCCCGGGCATCGGGTTTTACTCAAAGATCAGGGGGTTAGATAAAAATGCCATTATTATCAAAGGGTTTACCAATCCTCTGATCGTCTGTATTCGCCACTAGCGGCACCACGGATAGGTGGCTACCGGCAGTGCTGCCTGAACAGGCGAGCCAGGTAGGCCCCCATCGGCGTGAGCGTCGTATCCTTTCGTTGGATCAGGTAGAAGGTAGCTTGTGGTAAGGCTTCGTCCAATTCCAATGCTACCAGATGGCGGCCCAGGATCGGATCGGAGATCACATCAACCGACAAAATGCTGACAAAGTCACTCTGCGCCACCAGGCTGGTACAGGCCATAAAGGTTTCGCAGGTGACGCTGATCGCCGGTGCCATCCCCATATCACCAAACAGTTCATGTAGCAGGCGGTAGTAGCTGCCATTGGGGGTTGGCATAGTCCAATCGCAATGTTGCAGCTCCTTGAGCGTGCGGGCGTTTTCACACGGGTGCCCCTTGCGTACCACCACCTTGTATTCTCTTTCCATCAGCCGCTCAAAGCTCAACTCATTGTCCATGCTGCTGGGGTAGTAGGTATTAATGGTAAAATCCAATTCCCCCTGGCGTAGCTCCGGGATCATCGAGACCAGTTGCCCCTCCACGATGCGCACCTTCACATTGGGATATTCGAGGTGAAACTGGGTGATCACTTTCGGCATTACCGTGCGGGCAACGCTGCCACCGACGCCGATATTGACAGAGCCACCCGCTAACCCCAACCGCTGCTGAATATCTTCCTGCGCCACCCGCAGTTCTTCGAGGATCAGGCTGGCATGCTGAAAAAAGTTATCACCGCAGTCGGTTAATACCACCCCTTTGCTGCGGCGGACAAACAGCTTGGCGCCGAGCACCTCCTCCAACTCCTGAATCGACTTGGTCAACGCAGGCTGGGAAAGGTTACAGGTACGGCTGGCGGCGCGAATACTGCCCTGGCGGCTGACTTCCACAAAGGCGCGTAACTGGTGCAATTTTATCGAGGCTGGCATAGGCGATTTGCGATAACCGTTGTTTATCAGTAGCAAGATATTGGCATCTTATTTAACCCGATACCATTGTGTACATTCGAAAAAAACAGAATAAATAACCCAATCATCATTTCTCTTATTTAAACGCAGTATCGCGCTCAATAAGCGCCATTCACGGCTTTTTAGTAACTAATTACGCAAATATTCAATTTTAATTTAATTGCCTGACCTCCACTGCTGCCTGAATTTCATTCAAGGCGTGATAACTAATGGAAAACTGCTATGAACACTCCGCTTTCAACGTTGGTGACCGAACTGTATCCGCAACTGCAAGCCTGGCGCCGTGACTTCCACCATCATGCCGAATCCGGCTGGCTTGAATTTCGTACCGCTTCGCTGGTGGCAGAAGAGTTGGATCGATTAGGTTACCAGTTGCAACTCGGCCACGAGGTGATCAACGCCGAAGCCCGCATGGGACTCCCCTCTGCACAAATCCTGGCGGCGCAGGAACAGCGAGCCATCGAACAAGGTGCCCTGGCGAAGTGGCTACCCTTCTTTTCCGGCGGGTTTACCGGCATTGTCGCCACGCTGGATACCGGCCGCCCTGGCCCCACCATCGCCTTTCGCATCGATATGGACGCGCTCGATCTCAACGAACTGCTGCATCCCGACCATCTGCCATTTCGTGAAGGTTTCGCCTCCTGCAATAGCGGCATGATGCACGCCTGCGGGCACGATGGGCATACCACCATCGGCCTGGGGTTGGCGCGGGTATTCAAGAGCCTGGAGCCACAGCTGCATGGCCGCATCAAGCTGATCTTCCAACCGGCCGAGGAAGGTACTCGCGGGGCCAAATCGATGGTGGAAGCCGGCGTGGTCGATGACGTCGATTTCTTTACCGCCGTGCATATCGGCACTGGCGTACCGGCCGGGGAACTGGTGTGCGGCAGCGACAGCTTTATGGCTACCACCAAGCTGGACGTCACTTTCCGTGGCGTGGCCTCCCATGCTGGTGCCAAACCCGAGGATGGCCGCAATGCGCTGCTGGCGGCGGCTCAGGCTTGCGTTGGGCTGTATGCCATCCCTCGTCACAGCGAAGGCAGCTCACGTATAAACGTTGGCGTGTTGCAAGCAGGCACCGGCCGTAACGTCATCGCAGACAGCGCCCTTATGAAGGTAGAGACACGCGGCGCCACCAATGAGATCAACGAGTTTGTTTACCAACAAGCGCTCAACGTCATCCGAGGGGCCGCCATCATGCACGGGGTGGAATACGACATCGCCCTGATGGGCGCAGCACAAAGCAGCCAGCCGACGCAACCTTGGGTGGATTACATCCATCGCCAGGCACTCAGCATCAGCGAACTTAGTTCAGTCGTTGATCGCCGCGAGCAGGCAGCGGGCTCTGAGGATGCCACCTACATGATGGAACGGGTGAAATCTCACGGTGGGCAAGCAACCTATGTGATTTTCGGTTGCGAACTTAGCGCCGGTCATCACAACGAGAAATTTGATTTTGACGAGCAGGTCCTCACCGTGGCGGTAAAAACGCTGGCCAGCCTGGCACTGAACCTACCGACTTTTGGGAGCGCAGAATGAAACAGCCGGAACTGGTCTCTTTTATTCACCATTACATCAATAGCCATCAGGCCCGTTTCAGTGCCTTAAGCGATGAGATCTGGGATCATCCGGAAACCCGCTTTGCCGAAATCCACTCCGCCGAGCTACTGGCAAACGCCATGGAACAAGAGGGTTTTGAGGTTGAACGCGGCGTCGGTGGTATCGAAACGGCGTTTATTGCCAGCTTCGGTAGCGGCCATCCGGTGATCGCCTTATTGGGTGAATACGATGCGCTGGCCGGCCTGAGCCAGCATGCAGGCTGTGCCACCCCGTCTCCGCTGGTGGAAAACGGCAATGGTCATGGCTGTGGGCATAACCTGCTCGGCACCGCTGCACTGGCCGGGGCCTTTGCGGTTAAAGCCTGGATGGAACAGCAACAGTTAACCGGCACGATACGCTTTTACGGCTGCCCAGGAGAAGAAGGCGGCTCTGGTAAAACCTTTATGGTCCGTGAAGGGCTGTTCGCCGATGTGGATGCCGCTCTCACCTGGCACCCGGAAGGCTTCAGCGGCATGTTCAACACCAGCAGCCTGGCCAATATTCAGGCCGCGTTCCGCTTCAAGGGCGTCGCCGCTCACGCTGCCAACTCGCCACATCTCGGCCGCAGCGCGCTGGATGCCGTGACGCTGATGAACACCGGAGCCAACTTTCTGCGTGAACATATCGTGCAGGAAGCCCGGCTGCATTATGCGGTCACCAATACCGGCGGCAGTTCCCCCAACGTGGTGCAGGCCGATGCCGAAGTGTTGTACCTGGTACGCGCTCCCCAGCTCGATCAGGTGCAGGATATTTACCAGCGCCTGGTCAACGTTGCCAAAGGTGCAGCGCTGATGACCGACACCCAGATGACAGTGCACTTTGAAAAAGCCTGTTCCAACTACGTCCCCAATCGTCGCCTGGAAAAGGCGATGTATCAGTACGTGTGTGATTTCGGCTTGCCGGATTACAACGATGAAGAGCGGCGTTTTGCCACGGAGATCCGCCAAACGCTCAGTAAAGACGACCTGCGTAATGCCAAGCTGAACATTTCGCGTACCGGTGGAGTCGCTGGGCAGGAATGGGTAAGGCAGTTGGGCGATAAGGTATTGATGGACGAGGTCGCCCCCTACGTGGAGTCACAAGAAATCCTGTACGGCTCTACCGACGTCGGCGACGTCAGTTGGGTCACGCCAACGGCCCAGTGCTTCAGCCCCTGCTTTGCTCTTGGGACGCCGTTGCATACCTGGCAGTTGGTCGCCCAGGGCCGCACCTCAATAGCCCATAAGGGCATGTGCCTGGCAGGTAAAGTGATGGCCGCTACCGCCGTCGCCTTACTGAGCGATAACGCCTTGCTAAACGCTTGCCGCGAGGAATTTCGCCAGCAACGTGCCGAACAGCCATACCAATGCCCCATCCCTGCGGGGGTGAAACCTTCGCCTTTGAAGTAAATCCCGACCGTTCTGGCTCCCGTTCCGAGCCAGATCACTATCGCGATCCCTAAAACTATAAAAATCTGATTACGGACAAGAGGGTAATATCATGAGTGAGATAGCATCATCCGCCAATAAAAGCCCCGGGCGTATTTTTTACTGGGTAGAACGTATCGGTAATAAAATTCCCAATCCCTTCCTGTTATTCGTTTATTTAATCGTGGTGTTAATGCTCGCCACCGCGCTCATTTCCTGGTTGGGCCTGGTGGTGAAAAACCCGGCTACCGGGGAAATGATCCAGGTAAAAAATCTGCTGAGCGTGGAGGGAATACAATGGATCCTCCCCAATATCATTCACAACTTCAGCGGATTTGCGCCATTGGGCGCGATCCTGGCGCTGGTGATTGGTGCCGGTCTGGCGGAAAAGGTCGGCCTGTTGCAGGCGCTGATGTACAAAATGGCCTCACACGTCAGCGCTGGCTACGCCAGCTATATGGTGCTGTTTATCGCCTTCTTCAGCCATATTTCCTCCGATGCCGCGCTGGTGGTGATGCCGCCGCTGGGGGCGTTGATCTTCCTGGCCGTCGGGCGTAACCCCATTGCCGGGCTACTGGCGGCGATCGCCGGTGTCGGCTCGGGGTTTACCGCCAACCTGCTAATTGTCACCACCGATGTGCTGCTTTCCGGCATCAGTACCGAAGCGGCCAAAGCGGTTGACGGCGCAATCCACGTCAGCGTGATTGATAACTGGTACTTTATGGCCACCTCGGTGATCGTACTGACCATTACCGGCGCGTTGCTAACGGATAAATTTATCGAGCCACGGCTACCAAAATGGCAAGGCACCTCCGATGACAAACTTGAAGCGCTCACCCCATTACAAAACCGTGGTCTGATGATGAGTGGTATCGCCGCGCTGGTGTTTATCGCCGTGATGGCCGCGCTGGTAGTGCCAGAGGGTGCCCCACTGCGCGATCCGCAAACCGGCTCGGTGATCCCTTCACCCTTTATAAAAGGCATTGTGCCGATCATCATCCTGTTCTTCTTCACCGTCGCCATCACTTACGGCGTCGTCACCAAGAGCATCCGACGCCCAGACGATATCCCCAACCAGCTGGTCGAGCCGATGAAGAACATGGCGGGCTTTATCGTCATGGTGTTCCCGCTGTCGCAGTTTGTAGCGTTCTTCAACTGGAGCAACATGGGCAAGTTTATGGCCATCGGCCTGACGGATCTGCTGGAGGCGGCCGGAATGAGCGGCGCACCGGCGTTCCTCGGCCTGATGTTCCTGTCGGCCTTCCTGTGCATGTTTATTGCCAGCGGCTCCGCCATCTGGTCGATCCTGGCCCCGATCTTCGTGCCGATGTTTATGCTGTTGGGCTTTCACCCAGCCTTCGCCCAGATGATTTTCCGCATCGCGGACTCATCCGTGCTGCCGCTGGCCCCGATGTCGCCATTCCTACCGCTATTCCTTGGCTTTCTGCAGCGCTACCTGAAAGATGCCAAACTCGGCACCTACTACGTGCTGATCATGCCCTATCCGTTGGTGTTCTTCGCCGTCTGGACCCTGCTGCTAGTGGTGTGGTACCTGCTCGGGCTACCTATCGGGCCTGGGGTCTACCCGAAAATGGGGTAAACCAATGCCGAAAAATTTGTGCTCAATAACCCGTTTTTTGGCGTAAGCTGAACCGATTATCCCCGCCGGATGCTTGCTAGCCGGTGGGGACACTTATTTCAATGCGCTAAGGACCTGCTATGAGTCGTGAAATCAACAAAGATACGCAGCTGTGTATGTCACTGGCCGGTCGGCCTGGCAATTTCGGCACCCGTTTCCACAACTATCTGTATCAGGAACTGGATCTGAACTTCATCTATAAGGCGTTCACCACCAAAGATATTCAGGCAGCGGTCGGCGGCGTGCGCGCTTTGGGTATTCGCGGCTGTGCGGTTTCCATGCCGTTCAAGGAGAGCTGTATTCCGTTCCTTGATGAGCTGGATGCGTCGGCCACGGCGATTGAGTCGGTCAATACCATCGTCAACGACGACGGCTTCCTGCGAGCCTATAACACCGACTATATCGCCATCGCCAAACTACTGGCGAAATACCAGATCCCCCCGACCACCTCGTTTGCTCTGCGTGGCAGCGGCGGTATGGCCAAGGCGGTGACCGCCGCCCTGCGCGATGCCGGGTTCAAGAACGGCCATATCATTGCGCGCAACCCACAGGCGGGCCAGGCGCTGGCAGCGCAATATGGTTATCAGTGGCAGCCAGAAGTGGGCGACTTGCAGGCTGAGATGGTGATTAACGTCACGCCGATCGGCATGGCGGGCGGTAGCGAAGCCGAGCAGTTGGCCTTTGAACCGGCCACTATCAAGGCTGCGAAAATCGCCTTCGACGTTGTTGCACTGCCAGCAGAAACCCCGCTGATCCGCTATGCACGGGAACAGGGTTTGCAGGTGGTGACCGGTGCCGAAGTGATCGCTCTACAGGCTTTGGAGCAGTTTGTGTTGTACACCGGCGTGCGTCCCACCGATGAGCAAATCACCCGTGCTGCGGCACATGCTCGTGGCTAAATAGCCCGAGAAAATATCAACCGGCTCACCACGTAGGGGCGCTGCAGGCTGGCCCGTTGAAATAATCAATGGGTTAAGTCGATTGAGGTTGTCAGCAGTATCATGGGAATTAGGGGAGAAGGGGGCAGATTTCGCGGGGATAAACAGGTAATAGCGCCCTCTTCCTCGAGTTAGGCAACCCGAAGAAGAGGAAATGGCTGAGTTTCAGATTACTTGGCCACGCCTTCCATTCCCACCAGCCCCACTTTCAGGTAGCCGGCTTTGCGTAGCGTATCCATCACGCTCATCAGCGTTTCATAATCTACGGTCTTGTCCGCCTGGAAGAAGATGGTGGTTTCTTTATTCGCCTGCGTGCGTTGATCCAGCACCGCCGTCAGTTGTTCCGCCGTCACCGGCTCATCACCCACGTACAGCTGCTTGTCTGCCTTCACCGACAGGAACACCGGTTTTTCCGGACGCGGCTGCGGTTTAGCGGAAGAGGCGGGCAGATCGACACGAATATCTACCGTTGCCAGCGGCGCAGCCACCATAAAGATGATCAACAGCACCAGCATGACGTCGATAAACGGCGTCACGTTGATTTCATGCAGTTCGCCGCTGTCGTCCAGATCTTCATTTAAGCGCATCGCCATAACTCACCCCACCCGCAGTTGGTGCGCATGCTGCGAACGTTTGGCATCGGCCGAAGCCGCCAGATCCAGATCGCGGCCCAACAGCAGCAGCACCTGCGCCGCCACATCGCCCACCTGAGCACGGTGGCCGCCAATAACGCGAGCGAAGATGTTGTAGATCACTACCGCAGGGATAGCTGCAACCAGACCGAGCGCGGTGGCCAGCAAGGCTTCCGCAATCCCCGGGGCAACCACTGCCAGGTTGGTGGTTTGCGAATGGGCAATGCCGATAAAGCTGTTCATGATGCCCCATACGGTGCCGAACAGGCCGACAAACGGTGAAATGGCGCCGATGGTGGCCAGGAAGCCATTGCCACGCCCCAGCTGACGCCCGTAGGCCGCTACGCGACGTTCCAGACGGAAACCGGTACGCTCTTTAATGCCGTTGTTGTCATTAGAAGCCGCCGACAGCTCCAGTTCGTTCTGCGCATCTTGCAGCAACACCGCACTGATGCTCTCTTGCGAGAAGCTTTGCGCCAGTTCGGAGGCATCGTCCAGCGAACGCACGTCGGCCAGCGCCAACTGCTCACGGCGCAGACGGCGCTTGGAACGAAACAGCTCACTGCCTTTGGCAAACAGAATGGTCCAGGTGACGATAGACGCCAGCACCAGGCCAATCATCACGATTTTCACCACGATATCGGCGTGCTGATACATGCCCCAGACGGAAAGGTCCATACCACGCGTTTCAGGCGGTTGGATGGTCGGTTCAGGATTAACCGGGGTGATATTTTCCGGGGTACCCGCCACTGGGGTTACCGCTGTTGGTGTGGCCGGTGTCGTTGCCGCGGCAACGCTTTCAGCGACTGCTGGTGCAGTGGCCGGAGCCGCCTGAGCGTTGCCCGCCAACCCCACCACCAATACCAGTGAGGCGATCACACTGCGCCCCAATGCGCCCCATTGCCCACGGCCTGCGCCCTGAACACTTTGATTTGTCATTTTGCCAGCCGTTTTCACGCTGTGCCTCCACCCATTTCAACATTTAAGGAAGAATTCAGCGTGCGATCATATCAAACCAATCAGGGATTGATAGTAGTTATCATTATTATTTGAAGAATTACGCATCGACGAGCAAAAAATGATACACCCCCAGTCACTATCAGGGTTTGCGCGTCGTTTAGCATAACATTGCCTACCCATAATGCTAACAAAATCATCACTCGAACTGCGGCTTTTACCCCAACAGGCCATAAATGGTGTCAATATTTCACGCCATCACTGCGGGAAAATGCCTATTGGATGACCAGACGAACGCAGTAGGCAAAGTATCTACGTAGAGTCGCCGGTTGATGAGGAGTGGCTAGAATAAAATCACACAGTAAGGCACGAGGTTTTACGGCGTTTTACTTGGCCATCCCAACGGTCGCCTGTACTTTTTCCGAGTTTTACGGCCTTTGCCACATTTTCTATGCTCTGTTTAATGTCCGCTTAAGCTAATAGCGGTACACTATATTGTGCTCTTGGGCCTTACCGCCGTGTGTGGCCTAAATTTACCGGTGAGCATGGCTATAACAGCACGGTAGCCTATAGAAAGTCAGCCCAGGCACCTCAGGATAAAAAATGGATGTATTAAGAGAGATTGTTCACGCACTGTGGACGCAAGACTTTACTGCACTTGCCGATCCCAGCGTGATTTGGGTGGTTTATGCCGTCCTTTTTACCACCTTGTTTTTGGAAAACGGTTTGTTGCCCGCTTCCTTCCTGCCCGGAGATAGCTTACTGCTGTTGGCCGGAGCCTTGATTGCCAAAGGCGTGATGAACTTTATCCCCACGCTGATTATTCTGACGGTCGCCGCCAGCCTTGGCTGTTGGCTCAGCTATCTGCAAGGACGATGGCTTGGCCATACCTCGGTGGTGAAAGGCTGGTTGCTACAGCTACCGGCGCAATACCACCAGCGCGCACACATGCTGTTTAACCGCCACGGCCTGGTCGCTCTGCTGATTGGCCGTTTCCTTGCATTTGTACGCACCCTGTTGCCTACCATGGCCGGTATTTCGGGCCTCAATAGCGCCCGTTTTCAAATCTTTAACTGGCTCAGCGGCTTGCTGTGGGTAGGCTCGGTAGTCACGCTGGGCTATGCCTTTAGCCAAATCCCGCTGGTTAAACGCCACGAAGATCAGGTGATGGCCGGGCTGATGATCCTGCCGATGGTGTTGTTGGTCGTTGGGCTGCTAGGCGTGATGCTGGTCGTTTGGCGTAAAAAACGCGCCTCCTGAGTCAGGTGGCGGCTTTGCCCACCGCCACAGTAACCCATATCGTCATGCCTCTTATCCCTGCTTAAAAAGTTGGCTGCAGATAAAATCTACAAATACGCGAATCTTTGGTGATAGATGCCGACTTGAGGGCCAGAGCGCCCAAAAGAACCCTTGATCCTTGGTGTGAGCATCAAGCAACGTCTCAATATCGCCCACGGCCAACGCCTCTTTGACTAAAAAATCAGGCATGTAAGCAATGCCATGCCCGTCAATGGTCGCCGTCAGCATTGCCTCCATGTTATTCAACGTAAGGGAAGAATTTAGACGCAACTGAGTTATTTCCGGGTCTGACGTTAATGTCCAATCCATGATTTTACCTGTCGTGACAAAACGGTAACGAAGGCAATCGTGCAACTCCAGATCGAGCAACTTCTCAGGTCGTCCTTTACGTTCCAGATAACCAGGGGCGGCACACAGAACAAAACGGAAAGGCCCAAGCCTACGCGACATCAGCCGCGAGTCCACAAGGTCACCGCTTCGTATCACCACATCAAACCCATCATTGATGAGATCAACAAGTTGATCGTTGAAATCCAACTCTAATTCAACTTCTGGGTAGGCTTTGCGAAAGTCAGGCATCATGGGTAACAGAAAGCGGTACCCGATGGTGGGTAGACTGACCCGCAAACGACCTCGGGGAGCTTGAACCGAATGCGACAGCATGGCCTCAGCGTCCTGCAAGTCATCAAGGATTTTCCGACATCGTTCGTAGAACATTTCCCCTTCAACAGTGAGGCTAACCTTGCGGGTACTGCGCTGAAACAAGCGAACGTTCAGAGACGCTTCAAGCCTCGCAACATTCTTTCCTACCGCCGTCGCGGAAATGCCTATGGCACGTGCGGCAGAGACAAAGCTCAGCGATTCTGCGGTTTTCACGAACGAGAGGATACTGGTCAGGCTCTCCATAGAATTAAGACCTTTTTGTTCATTATAAGTGGAGTTTTAACCCATTTATTCAAGATTGCGACCTCTATAGATTTAGTTTCCCAGATTGCTACAAAAATGAGGGATTACGCAATGGGTAACAATTCCGATCACTCTCTACAAAAAGGCCGTTACTACTTTCTCGGTGCTATTTGCCTAGCCGCCTTGGTATTACCGCTGAGTTTCACCGGGGGTGCCGTCGCCACCCCAACCATCAGCAAGGTTTTCAACGCCAGCCCATCTGCCCAAGCCTGGGTAACCAACGCGTTCATGCTGAGTTTCGGTAGCCTACTCATGGCCGCTGGCACGCTTTCGGACATTTATGGCCGCAAACGCATATTCATCCAGGGCCTTCTGCTATTCGTCATCGTCAGCTTACTTCTGGCCAGTGCCACCAGCATTGTCTGGCTGGATATATTGCGGGCAGTTCAGGGGATAGCAGCCGCTGCGGCACTCGCTAGCGGTTCGGCCGCTCTGGCACAAGAGTTCGAAGGGCAGGACAGAACCCGAGCCTTTAGTTTGCTGGGAACGACCTTCGGCCTCGGCCTGGCATTTGGTCCAATGATTACTGGTGCGCTGATTGAACAATTCGGCTGGCGTTCGATCTTCATTACCACCGCAATACTCGCTGCAACGGCACTAATCGCCGCCATTTCACAGATGCACGAAAGCAAGAATCCGCAGGCTCAAAAGCTGGATCTTCCAGGTTTGGCGAGTTTTTCAGCGATGCTCGTACTTTTCACCACCGGGATCATCCTCGCCCCGCAAGCTGGATGGGGTTCATCGTTGATCGTGAGCTTACTTATCAGCGCGCTGACTTGCTTGATTGCTTTCGTGGTTATCGAGCTACGCTCAAAAGAGCCGATGCTCGAACTCAGCCTGCTCAGGCACACACGTTTCATCGGTGTCCAGTTACTTCCGTTAGGAACCTGCTATTGCTACATCGTTCTGATAGTGCTGCTGCCATTCAGGCTGATCGGCGTTGAAGGTATTTCCCCCATACAAAGTGGCTTGGTCATGCTGGCACTTTCGACACCGATGCTGGTGGTGCCGTTACTGGCCGCCTGGTTAACCCGTTGGATCTCTGCGGGCTCCCTCTCTGGCTTCGGTTTTCTGCTGGCGGCCACAGGGCTGTACATCCTCAGTCGAGTCCCTATCGGCGATCACCTGCAGTTGATTTTTGCCATGCTGATCATCGGTATCGGAGCTGGTTTTCCTTGGGGACTAATGGATGGGCTAGCGGTAAACGTTGTACCCAAAGAACAAGCAGGCATGGCCGCTGGAATTTTTAACACCACGCGTGTCGCTGGTGAAGGTATCGCACTTGCAATCTCCATTGCCATGCTCACTACCCTGGTCAACAGCAGCCTCCTTAGGCTGCAACCGCAGAATGATAATGGCGAGCTGGTCCAACGCCTAATCATGGGGGATATGAGCCTCTCGCAAAATCTAGACCATGCGCAGGTACTGACCGCATACCATGAGGGATTTAGCACCCTAATGTTGATCCTCTCGTTTTTTACTATTATTTCATCTTGCGCTGCGTTTTTCTTGCTGAGCCCGAAGGCGCGACTATAGCGCCATCCTCGCAGGCAGGTGGCTGACCAGCGCATCCACCGCCAGCCGCACTTTCAAGGGTAAATGCGGCGTGAGCGGCCAGACGGCATTCACTTCAAAGTCTTTCCCCGGTACCTCCCCCAATACCTGCTGTAATCGGCCTTCCAGCAAGGCATCACGGATTAGCCAGCATGGCAGCCAGGCAATGCCAAACCCGGCCACCGACGCGTCGGCAATCGCCTGAAGATCGTCCATCAGCAAGCGAGGTTTTGGCATCACTTCTCGCGTTGTTCCATCTGCCTGCGGGATCAACCAGCTACGTATCATTGAGGCGTAGCGATAAGCGATGGCATCGTGCTGTTGTAACTCCTCAACGCTAGCCGGGGTACCACAACGAGCCAGATACTCCGGCGAGGCGCATAGGGTCATGCGGTTATCCCCTAACCTTCTAGCCACCAGCCCGGCACTGTCCGGCAAAGGGCCATTACGCACCGCCAGATCGAATCCTTCCTCAGCCAAATCCACCACCCTATCGCTAAATGACAGATCGAGTTCCAATCCTGGATGCTCACGCGCCAACGCGGTAAGCACCGGCGCGATACACAGGCGGCCAATCAGCACCGGCATCGAGACCCGCAACCGGCCACTGACTTGCCGCTTACCACTTTCCAACAGGTTCTCTGCGACGCGGATCTCCTCCAACGCCCGTAAACAACGCTCATAGAACAGCGCGCCATCGTCAGTCAGGTTCAGGCTGCGGGTGGTGCGGTGAAACAGGCGCACACCCAACCGTTGCTCCAGCCGGGCAATAGTTTTGCCCACCGCCGAACGGGAGAGATGCAACCTGTTGGCCGCCAGCGCAAAACTGCCCGCCTCCACCACGCTGACCAATACCGAAATGCCGCTTAATCGGTCACTCATCACTTGTAGCCTTTTAGGAAACAATCTTGTGAAATTTTATCGACACTGGTGATTTTAAATCAACGCTATTATCTGTGAATATCTTCAACCCATCAGGAGCACCTCATGACCGAAACCATGCAACGTTGGACGATGAACGCCGTAGGGCGTGAACATCTGCAATTAACCGAGAGCGCCATTCCACAACCCGGCCCACATCAGGTGCGGGTGAAAGTGAACGCCGTAGCGCTGAATTACCGCGATAAAATGGTGATAGAAGGCACCATGCCGTTGGATCTGCCGCTGCCGTTTACCCCAGCCTCGGATATGGCTGGCGTGGTAGACGCGGTGGGAAGCGGCAGCACGCGTTTTCGCCCTGGCGATCGGGTGATCTCTACCTTTAGCCCGGACTGGATAGAGGGTAAGCCTGATGGTGATGCGCGCATTCCACCTTACCGTACGGCAGGCGGTACCTATCAAGGGATGCTGGCCGAATACGTGGTGGTCGATGAAAACTGGCTGAGCGCAGCTCCCGGCACGCTAGACGATGCCGAAGCCAGTACCTTACCCTGCGCTGGGCTGACGGCCTGGTTTGCCTTGGTAGAACGCGGTCATTTGCGTGCCGGGGAATCGGTATTGGTACAAGGCACCGGTGGCGTTGCCTTGTTCGCGCTACAGATTGCCAAAGCCCACGGAGCACAGGTCTTTGTCACCTCCGGCAGCGAAGAGAAGCTGCTACGTGCCAAGGCGTTAGGGGCCGATCACGGCATTCACCGCCTGCGAGAGGATTGGGTGGAGTCGATCTATCAACTGACGCAGGATCGCGGTATCGATCATATTGTCGAAACCGTTGGCGGCAGCAATCTGGCCAATTCACTACGCGCCGTGGCGATACATGGCCGTATCTCGGTCATTGGCGTACTGGAGGGTTTTGATATTGCCATTCCAGCTAGCCTATTGCTGCTGAAATCGCCGCAGATCCAGGGCATCGGTGTAGGCCACCGCCGCGCATTGGAAGATTTGGTACGCGCCGTCGACGCCAACGGCATCAAGCCTGTCATCGACCAGCGTTACCGTTTCGATCAGCTACCCGCGGCGCTCGATCACCTCGATCGCGGCCCGTTCGGCAAAATCGTACTGACGCGTTAACCCTGCATGATGGCGCTATTGTCCCGCAGCCGGGCGATCTCATCGCTCGGCGTAATGCCAAACAGCCGCTTAAACTCGCGGCTGAACTGCGAAGCACTCTCGTAGCCCACGCGGATCGCTGCCGTGCTGGCCTTAAGGCCGTCATGCAGCATCAGCAAACGCGCCTTGTGCAGACGATACGACTTCACATACTGCAGCGGCGAGGTATTGGTCACCGCCTTGAAGTTATGGTGAAACGCCGACACGCTCATGTTCACTTCGTACGCCAACTGTTCGACGTTGATGTTCTCGGCATACTGATTCTCAATCCGCCGCAACGCCTTGGCGATCTGGCTGAAATGGGTATGCCGGTTAACCAGTTCCTGCAACGAAGCACCGCAACTGCCACGCAGCACGTAATAAAGCAGCTCGCGCACGATCTGTGGCCCCAGCACCCGAGCATCCAGCGGTTTCTCCATCACGTCCAACAGACGCTCGGTGGCGCACAGCATTTCATCGCTAAGCACTGAGAGATTAACGCCGCTGCTTTCCCCCCTAGGCTGCATCAGATAATCGTCATCACCGATATCGATCAGCAGATCCTGTAGCATCTGGGTGTCGATATTGACCGCCAGCCCCACCAGCGGCTGTTCCGGGCTGGCAAAGGTTTCACACTCAAACGGCAGCGATACCGTCATCAGCAAGTAATTGCGCGGATCGTACTGAAACACCTTGCTGCCACAGTAGCCCACCTTGTGGCCCTGAAAGATGATGACGATGCCAGGCTCATACATCACCGGCTGACGCGGGTAATACTCATCGCTATACAACACCTTCACCATAGGTACGGGCGTTGGGCTATAGCCTTTGGCGGCGGCAAAGCGCATCGCCTGGCGCGCCATACGGCTACGTAGTTCAACGTTCTCCATCAGCAAGCCCCTCTAGTAGCCTGAATAATTCGACACGGATAATAACCATAAAGATGCTATTTCTACAGTGTAGTGTAGAAATAGGCAAGACACCGACAGGAATGTGCATTGTGCGATCGGGCCAGGTTACCGACAATAGACTCCAGCTATTTTGCGCCGCTGGCGCTTCCCTGACACGAAAAGAGAATACGATAATGCAAAACTTCATCCTCCACACCCCAACCAAAATCCTGTTCGGTAAAGGCCAGATTGCCGAATTAGGCAAACAAATCCCGGCAGACGCCCGCATCCTGATCACCTACGGCGGTGGCAGCGTGAAGAACAACGGCGTACTGGATCAGGTCTATGCCGCGCTGGCTGGCCGCAACGTACAGGAGTTTTCCGGTATCGAGCCTAACCCGACCTATGAAACCCTGATGAAAGCGGTAGAAATCGTGCGGGCAGAAAAGATCGACTTCCTGCTGGCCGTCGGCGGTGGCTCGGTGGTTGATGGCACCAAATTCATCGCGGCGGCGGCCGACTACCAGGCCGATCGCGATCCGTGGCATATCCTGAAAACCGTGGGCAGCGAGATCGTCAGCGCAGTACCGATGGGTTGCGTGCTGACCTTGCCAGCGACAGGCTCCGAGTCCAACAGCGGCGCGGTGATCACCCGTAAAAGCAGCGGCGACAAACAGCACTTCTTCTCCCCGCTGGTGCAGCCTCTGTTCGCCGTGCTCGATCCGGTGGTGACCTATTCGTTGCCTCCACGCCAAATCGCCAACGGCGTAGTGGACGCCTTTGTCCACACCATTGAGCAATACCTGACTTACCCGGTCGATGCCAAGGTGCAGGATCGCTTTGCCGAAGGCCTGCTGTTAACGTTGATCGAAGATGGCCCACGTGCGCTGGCCGAACCGGAAAACTATGCGGTGCGTGCCAACGTGATGTGGAGTGCCACCATGGCGCTGAACGGCCTGATCGGTGCCGGTGTGCCACAAGACTGGGCAACGCATATGCTCGGCCATGAACTGACCGCCATGCACGGTCTGGATCATGCGCAAACCCTGGCCGTCGTCCTGCCTGCCTTGCTGGTAGAGAAAAAAGCCCAGAAACGCGAAAAACTACTGCAGTACGCCGATCGCGTCTGGGGCCTGCGTGAGGGCTCCGAAGAAAGCCGTATCGACGGTGCAATCGCCGCCACCCGTGCCTTCTTTGAGCAAATGGGCGTGCCAACCCGCCTGTCTGATTATCAACTCGACGGTAGCTCTATCCCTGCGCTGCTCGACAAATTGCATCAGCACGGTATGACCGCGCTGGGCGAGCATGGAGATATTACGCTGGAAGTCAGCCAACGCATTTATCAAGCGGCACGCTAATTGCCAGCACACGATTTCATCGCAACATCACAGTTTCCTGCTAGGCTTTAGTTTCTACTTACCGTGCCCGACCGATCATCGGGCACGGTTGTGCGCCTTATCCGCGCTTTCGATCGCATCGCATAACATCGTCTCGTTAACCCATGGGAGAATTTTATGGCGAATCAATCCAGCTCCGTATCTGACAATAGTATTCGTGCCTGGGCCGCGCCCGGCAAGGGACAGCCGCTTGAACCTTTTACCTTCGACGCCGGTGCCTTAGGCGACGATGAGATTGAAGTTGCTATTGATTACTGTGGCGTCTGCCACTCCGACCTCTCCATGCTGAACAATGAATGGGGCATGACCCACTACCCGTTCGTACCCGGCCATGAGGTGGTGGGTAAAGTCACCAAGTTGGGTGCCCATGCGCAGAACAAAGGGCTGAAGATTGGCCAGGTGGTGGGCGTTGGCTGGAATCGCGGCAGCTGTATGTACTGTCACCCCTGTATGTCTGGGGATCAGCATCTGTGCAACGAGGTACAACCTACCATTATTGGTCGCCACGGCGGTTTTGCCGATCGCATCCGCAGCCACTGGGCCTGGGCGATCCCACTGCCGGAAGGCGTTGACGTGACCAGTGCCGGGCCGTTGTTCTGCGGTGGGATCACGGTGTTCAACCCACTATTGCAATACGATGTCCGCCCGACACAGCGCGTTGGCGTGGTCGGTATTGGCGGCCTGGGTCACATGGCGATCCGCTTTATGCACGCCTGGGGCTGTGAAGTCACCGCCTTCACCTCGTCCAACAGCAAACGCGACGAAGCACTTTCGTTGGGAGCTCACCGCGTAGTGGCAAGCAATGACAGCGCCGCATTACAGGCCATTGCCAATCAACTCGACTTTATTCTGGTCACCGCCAGCGCCTCTTTAGATTGGGACGCCTTTATCGGTACCTTGGCCCCGAAAGGCCGCCTGCACTTCGTTGGGGCGATCCCCGACCCGGTACCCGTTCAGGTGTTCTCGTTTATCAGCAAACAGGCTGAACTTTCCGCTTCGCCTACCGGCGCCCCTTCACGCCTGGCTGACATGCTGGCCTTCTGCGCCCGCCATGGCATAGAGCCACAGGTAGAACATTTTCCATTGAGCAAGGTCAACGATGCCATCGCGCATCTGGAGGCGGGCAAGGCCCGTTACCGTATCGTACTGGATATGCACGCTTGAGGTCGCAAACTCGGCAAGCACTGAGGTGGCGAACTAAAATTCATGTAAGCAGGCCTTGGCCTGAAAGCAGTCATAAGGAGATAACGCATGCAACCCATCATCAAACTCCACGATGGTAATCTGATGCCGCAGTTGGGTCTCGGCGTATGGCAAGCCAGCATTGAAGAAACCACGCAGGCCGTCACCAAGGCGCTGGAAGTCGGCTATCGCTCCATCGATACCGCCGCGATTTACAAAAATGAGGAAGGGGTAGGTGCCGCGCTGCAAGCTACCTCGATCCCACGTGAAGAGCTATTTATCACCACCAAGCTGTGGAACGACGATCAGGGCAATCCGCAGGCAGCACTGGAAACCAGCCTGAAAAAGCTGAAGCTGGATTACGTCGATCTCTATCTGATCCACTGGCCGAAACCGGCACAGGATCAGTATGTCGAAGCCTGGCGCGGCTTGATCAAACTGCGTGAGCAAGGGCTGGTGAAAAGCATCGGCGTCTGTAACTTCCACACACCACATCTGCAACGCCTGCTGGATGAAACCAGCGTCGCGCCGGTGATCAACCAGATCGAACTGCACCCGCTGCTGCAACAGCGCCAGCTGCGCGCCTGGAATGCCACCCACCATATCGCTACCGAATCCTGGAGCCCGTTGGCGCAAGGGGGCGAAGGCGTCTTCGATCAACCGCTGATCAAGAAGCTGGCAGAAAAATACAACAAGACGCCTGCACAGATCGTCGTGCGCTGGCATCTGGACAGCGGCCTGATCGTGATCCCGAAATCGGTTACACCCGCGCGCATTCGCGAAAACTTTGAGGTATTTGATTTCAAACTGGATAAGGATGAACTGGGCGAAATCACCAAGCTGGATATCGGCAACCGCCTAGGGCCGGATCCTGATTCTCTGTAAACATGGCGGGGCCGCACTGTCGGCCCCGTTGCTATATTGTTGGTAGCCTCTCGCGTTAATTGGCTTTTAACCCAAGATCTTATCGGTCGCTGACGCTATGATATGGCGCAGCAATCCGATCACAGCAGCTTGGAGTTTCATGACTTTCTCTTTCTCATCTTTGCCGCGCCTGACCATGGTGTTAATGCTATTGGTGCTGGCAGGCTGTTCCAGCAAGCACCAGCGCACCAGCCACAATCCTCACGCCTATGACGATGAAATCGAAGACGCGGCCGACGAATACAAAATCGATCGCAAGCTGATCGCCGCCATTATTCAGGTAGAGTCCGGCTTTAACCCTAAAGCTGTCAGCCCTTCCAACGCCATCGGCCTGATGCAGCTTAAGGCGAACACCGCTGGTTGTGATGCCTACCGTTTTAAAGGCAAACGCGGCTGCCCGGATGATGACGACCTGTTGGATCCAGAAACCAATATCGATCTGGGGGCGGCCTATATCGGGGCGCTGCAACAGCAGCAACTGAAATGGATTGACGATCCGGTGACCCGCCGCTATGCCACTGAGGTGGCTTATGCCAACGGCGCGGGAGCCTTGCTACGTACCTTCTCCAGCGATCGCCAAAAAGCCATCAGAATGATCAACAGCCTGTCACCGGAAGCCTTTCACTGGCATGTGCGCCAGTACCATCCGTCACCACAGGCACCGCGTTATATGCTGAAGGTCGAGGCGGCGTATAACAGTTTGTAGCCTGGCAATAGCTAGCTCCATAGAGTCTTCCCTGAAAGGGATAACAAAATAATATCCTCACCAAGGGATAATTTATGGAATATCCCCTAGAGGGGATAAAAGAAAGGGAGCCGCTTGGGCTCCCTGCTCTATCAGGCCTTACCGTTGCGGATAGGCTTGCGCGGTGGCTTGTTGGACGGTGTGCGCTGGCGGGTAATGTCCGTGTGCTTGGTCAACGCCGGGCGGGTATGCCGCTGTAAGCGCTTGGCCTCGCGCTGCTCGTCAATGCTCGGTGCTGGCACCAGGCATTCGCGACGGCCACCAATCAGGTGCTTCATTCCCATCTCTTCCAACGCCGTACGGATCAGCGGCCAGTTAAGCGGATCGTGATAGCGCAACAATGCCTTATGCAGGCGACGCTGGCGATCGCCCTTCGGAATAAACACGTCTTCACTCTTATATCCCACCTTACCCAACGGGTTCTTGCCGCTGTAATACATGGTGGTGGAGTTCGCCATTGGCGACGGGTAGAAGTTCTGTACCTGATCGAGACGGAAACGGTTTTTCTTCAGCCACAGCGCCAGATTCACCATGTCCTCATCGCGGGTGCCCGGATGCGAGGAGATAAAATAAGGGATCAGATACTGCTCTTTACCTGCCTGTTTGGAATACTGATCGAACAGCTGCTTGAAGCGATCGTAGCTCCCCATCCCCGGCTTCATCATCTTGGACAATGGCCCGGTTTCGGTATGCTCCGGCGCGATCTTCAGATAGCCGCCCACGTGATGGGTCGCCAATTCCTTGATATAACGCGGATCCTCAACCGCCAGATCGTAACGCACCCCGGAGGCGATCAGGATCTTCTTGATCCCTTCCAGCTCACGGGCGCGGCGGTAGAGTTTGATGGTCGGCTCATGGTTGGTATCCATATAGGTACAGATTTCCGGATACACACAGGAGGCACGGCGGCAGGTTTGCTCGGCACGCGGGTTGGTGCAGCGCAACATATACATGTTGGCCGTTGGGCCACCCAGATCGGAGATCACCCCGGTAAAGCCTGGCACCTTGTCGCGGATCTCTTCGATTTCACGCACGATCGAATCTTCCGAACGGCTCTGGATAATGCGTCCTTCATGCTCGGTGATTGAACAGAACGAACAGCCACCGTAGCAGCCACGCATAATGTTCACCGAGAAGCGGATCATATCGTAGGCCGGGATGCGCTCTTCGCCATAAGATGGGTGCGGAACACGCTGGTACGGCAGGGCAAACACGCTGTCCATTTCCGGGGTGGTGAGCGGGATCGCCGGTGGGTTGATCCACACGTAGCGGTCGCCATGTTTTTGCATTAACGCACGGGCGCAGCCAGGGTTGGTTTCATGATGCAGGATGCGCGAAGTGTGGGCATACAGCACCTTGTCCGCCTTCACCTTTTCGAAGGAAGGCAACAGCACGTAGGTTTTTTCCCACGGCTTGGGTTTGGCGGCACGTACGGTGACCGGCTTGGCGTCTGGCTCTGGCGTGCTGCCATCGGCACAGGGCAAATCTTCACCGTAAGGATTAGGGATTGGCTCGATACGGCCCGGCTTGTCCAGGCGAGTGGAATCCACCCCGCTCCAGCCCGGCATGGCCCCTTTACGCATCACTGCGGTGTTACGGATATCGTGGATATCCTGAATTTTTTCACCCGCCGCCAGGCGATGCGCCAACTCCACCAGCGGACGTTCGCCGTTGCCGTAGATCAGCATATCAGCCTTGGAGTCCACCAGGACCGAGCGGCGCACGGTATCCGACCAGTAATCATAATGGGCAATACGGCGCAGACTGGCTTCGATACCGCCCAGGATGACGGGCACATCTTTATAGGCTTCTCTACAGCGTTGGCTATAGACCAGCGTGGCGCGATCCGGGCGTTTGCCGCCCACGTTACCGGCGGTATAGGCATCGTCATGACGCAGCTTACGATCGGCAGTATAGCGGTTGATCATCGAGTCCATATTGCCAGCGGTCACGCCGAAGAACAGGTTCGGTTTGCCCAAACGCATAAAGTCTTCTTTGTTGCTCCAGTCCGGCTGGGCAATGATCCCCACGCGGAAGCCCTGAGCCTCCAGCATGCGGCCCACAATCGCCATGCCAAAGCTTGGGTGATCGACGTAAGCGTCCCCGCTGATCACAATCACATCACAGCTATCCCAGCCTAATTGGTCCATCTCCTCACGCGACATCGGTAAAAATGGCGCGGGGCCAAAACATTCGGCCCAATAAGGCTCGTAGGAGAACAATTCACGTTCGGGTTGGATCAGGCTGGTAGTGCTCATTCGGGTGCTCTTGTGCAGGTTAATTTATCGCCGGGCGGCGATTATACGCACTCGCCGCCAAAAGAGCATGGTTATTTCTCAGATAACTCAGCTTTTGACCTCAAACTCGTACACATCGCTGCGGCACAGCGTTTCGCTGAACTCCAGCACTTCGCCCTGGGCGTTGCGGCTGGTCTGGACAATGCGTAACAGCGGTGTGCCGCTTTGCACATTGAGCAAGCTGGCGTTTTCGTCACTGCTGGCAACCGCCTTCAATAAAAAATGCCTGCCCTCTGGCACAATACCTCGCGACTTCCATAGGGCATACAGCGAGTGTTCCAGCTCTTCGGGATCGGGCAGAAAACGGGTCGGGATATAGGTGGTTTCCAACGACACCGGATTGCCATCCATCAACCGCAGGCGACGTAGCTTGACCACGATACTGTCGCTTGCCAACTCCAGCGCCTTGGCTACCTCGCAGGGTGCCTTTATGCAGGAACGCAACAGCCATTGGTTACTGACGCTGCTGCCACTGCGTAAAACCTGCGCGGTAAAGCCGTTATCCTGATTGAGGGAATAGCCGATGTGCATAGCCACTCGAGTACCAATGCCCTGTTGGCGCGAGACCAGCGCTTTTTCTTCCAGCAACCTCATCGCCTTACTGACGGTGACCCGTGACAAATCCAATGCTTCAGCCAGCATGCGTTCGGGCGGTAAAAAATCGCCAACGCCCAAGACACGCTGTTTAATGGCAATTTCGAGGGAATTCGCCAGCTGGATGTAACGTGGTGCCGCCGCTGCCTGTGAAAACTGCTGACGCAGCAAGGCAATAAAATCATTCATCGGACCCACCTCTGATTTGTTCGCATTCCTCAAGCCGCCTCGTTTTTACCATATTTGTCACATTCAGGGTAATTACATCATGCGCGCTTGCATTGGACTTAGATTGGAGTCACATTTTTCAACCATTGGACTTTAATTGGATCCATTTTACAGTTAACATTAGCAACACTGATGTTTTACATCGGTTAGCACCAACACCAGGGAACACCCATATAAATGAAAAATATAAAAAATCCTCACCACGCCATACTCGGAGCGCTCTATGGGCAAGCCGTGGGCGATGCGATGGGGATGCCGTCAGAACTGTGGCCATTACAACAGGTTAGTGATTATTTTGGTTGGATCACCAGCTTCCTGCCTGGCCCGGCAGAAAATATCGCAGCAAACGGCTTTATCGCCGGGGAATACACGGATGACACCCAGCAGGCAGTGGCCTTGATGGATGCGCTGTTGGCCGCAGAGGGCCGGATCGAGCCGGAACGTATAGCTCACCACATCATGCTGTGGGCAGAACGGATCGGAGCCTTTGAGAAAAATATCCTTGGCCCCAGCTCCAAAGCCGCGCTGTTGGCGTTCCGCGCCGGTACGCCGGTAGCAGAGATCGCCGCTAACGGCGTGACCAATGGAGCGGCCATGCGTGTAGCTCCGTTAGGTTGCCTGCTGCCAAGCGGCGATTTGCCAGCCTTTATCACAGCGGTAAGGCTGTCTTGCAGCCCGACCCACAAATCGGATATCGCCGTAGCTGGCGCTTTTGCCATTGCCTGGGCCGTTAGCCGGGCTGTCGAAGGTGCGGATTGGGCCACCATCAAGCAAGAACTGCCCGCACGGGTAGAGCAGGTGCAACAGCAACATATCACCACCTTCAGCCCTTCGCTCAGCCGCCGTCTGGTTTGGGCGCTGGAGTTCACCGCTAACCTGGGCCATCTGCCGGATAGCGAAGCATTGGCGGAGCTTTACCATACCGTCGGTGCCGGGATGGACACTATCGAGTCAATCCCGATGGCGTTGGCACTGGTTGAACTGGCAGACACCGATCCGCAACGTTGTGCGATCCTGGCCGCCAATCTGGGTGGAGATACCGATACCATTGGTGCCATGGCAACGGCAATCTGCGGAGCCTTACGCGGCGTAACCGCCTTCCCGGCGGAGTGGATTGCCACGATCAATAGCGCCAATCAAATAGATTTTGAGCCCTACGCGGCCGCTCTCCTTAGGCTGCGAAAACAGGAATAAATCGCACTATGAGTGAAATCAACCGCAGTGAGACATGGAAAGTAGAAAGCACAGGCATCGATCGCGTACCGGATGCTGAGCAGACAGGTAAACCGCTCGAGCTGTTCTGGATATGGTCTGCCGCCAACATCGGCATTCTTGGCGTGGTGTACGGGGCAATTATTGTCGCGTTTGGCCTGTCCTTTATCCAGTCCATCCTGGCCGCATTGGTCGGGGTAGCCAGTTTTGCTTTGGTCGGTTACACCAGCTTCGCCGGCAAACGTGGCCGTACCTCTACTTTGACCTTATCGCGGGTGATTTTTGGCCTGAAGGGCAACATTGCCCCCACCACCTTCAGTTGGATCAACCTGATGGGTTGGGAAGCGGTGAACGTCATCACCGGCACACTCACCCTGGCGGCGCTGTTCCAGGCCATAGGCCTGGGTGAAAGCCATTCCCTTACCGCTTTCAGCCTGTTGCTGTTTGGTGGCTTGACCATCGTGGTCAGCCTGCTGGGCCAGAACACGGTAGTCTGGATGCAGAGCTGGTTCAGCCGGATATTCGGCACCATGACGCTGATTGTGGTGCTGTATATCGTCTTTACCACCGAATGGGGCAAAGTGCTGTCACTGCCTTCCGGCAGTTGGTTGACCGGCTTCCTGCCTGCCGTTTCGGTGATCGCAGCAGGTACCGGTATCAGCTGGGCCATTGCCGGGGCCGATTACAGCCGTTATCAAAGCCCAGAATCTTCAGATAAAAGCATCTTTGCCGCCGTAGTGGGCGGTGCCTGTCTGCCCCTGATCCTGCTGATGTTCACCGGCATTCTGCTTTCGGTACAGCTGCCGGATCTGGCCAGCGCCGCCAACCCGATTGCGTTAATCGGCTCGGTACTGCCAAAGTGGATGGCCATCCCTTATCTGTTGGCCGCGACCGCCGGTATCGTCACTATTGCCGTGCTCAGCCTCTACTCCGCCAGTCTTAACCTGCTAACGCTAGGCGTGAAGGTGAAACAATCGCTGGCCGTCTCCATTGACGCCGTGGTGATCCTTGGCATCGCCATCTATGTGCTGTTTATTTCTGGCGACTTTATGGGGCCATTTATCTCTTTCCTGGTGTTCTGCGGGGTATTCCTTGCCGCCTGGGAAGCCATTTTCATTCTCGATTATGCTAAAGTGCGCCGTCATCATGGTTACGACGGTAATGCCCTGTACGGCCTGAACGGCCAGAACCGCGGCGTGCGTAAGGTGCCACTATTCTGCTGGTTCCTCGGCGCCTTGTGCGGGCTGCTAGTGACCAAAACCGGCTTTATCGATGGCCCATTGGCTAAAGGCCTGTTCGCTGATTCCAGCCTGGGGCTGTTCGTTTCCTTCCTGGTCAGCCTGGTTGCCTATGGCCTCTATCTGGCAAGTAACAAAGGACAGCAATGAGTGAATTTGTCGCAGTAAAACCCATTCTGGTGGTAGGCGGTGCCGTAGGTGACGTAGTTCTCACGCTGCCAAAGCTGCCAGCCAGCGGTGAAGATATCGAAGCGCAGCCACAAGAGCGGCAGATTGGCGGTTGCGCCTTCAACGTAGCACGGGCGCTACGCCGCCTGGATGTCCCCGTGATTAACGGTATGCCGGTTGGTAGCGGAGACTGGGGAGCGGCCATCGAAGCCGCCATGCAGGAACTGGATCTGCCGGTGCTGCTACGCCACGGCCAACTGGATAATGGTTGGTGCCTGGCGTTGGTGGAACCCAACGGTGAACGTACTTTTGTTACCGTGACCGGTTGTGAAGCCCATTGGAATAAGGCGCAACTGGCCACCCTGCCGCTAACGCCAGAAACGGTGGTCTATGCCAACGGCTATGAACTGGTGGGAGAACCCGGTGAAGCACTGAGAGACTGGCTTACCCGCCTGCCGTTCGATCAGTGGCGGCTGCTGGATCCCGGCCCGCGCGTCGATCAACTAGGTGAAGCGTTTTTCGCCATGCTTAGCGATAGCCACACCTTACTCACCCTCAACCGCGACGAAGTCGCGATCTTGTGTGGGGAAGGCGACGCCGTCAGCGCCGCACAACGTTATGCCACAGCGCATAACATTACCCTGATCTGCCGGTTGGATCGTGACGGTGCCTGGGTCTGTGATGGCCGCAATGAACCGCAGCATGTGCCCGTTTACCCGGTTGACGTCGTTGATACCATCGGCGCGGGGGATGCCCACTGCGCGGGTTTGCTAGCCGGGCTTTCCGCTGGCCTGTCGTTGGTTCAAGCGGTCGATCTTGCCAACCGCGTGGCCGCCTGCGTGGTGGCCAGCCGTGGTGCCGCCGGAGCTCCAGACTGGCAACAACTGCAACAGCGTTTTCCTGCCTGATATCACAGGGGCTGAACTCAGCCCCTGTGTTTTACCTCAATGCGCCTTCTGCAGCTCGCCGCTCATCGCTTCCGGCCGATGTTGGTAGTTGAAAGACAGGGCAAAAATCACCCCCAGCACCAGCGTATAGGCGGCAAACACCAGCCAGATACTCTGCCAATCTTTCACCCCGTTATGGGTGAAGAAGTCCACAACCTCGCCGCTGGCGATGGCTCCAACGTAAGCCCCTGCACCGTTGACCATGGTCATAAACAGCCCCTGAGCGCTGGCACGGATGCGGTGGTCGGTTTCTTTCTCCACAAAGATGGCGCCGGAAATATTGAAGAAATCAAACGCGCAGCCGTAAACGATCATTGAAAGCAGGAGCAGTAGGAAGCCGAACCCGGCAGGCGTACCGTAGGCCAGGAACAGGAAACGTAACGTCCAGGCCGCCATGCTGATCAGCATCACCTGCTTGATGCCATATCTCCGCAGGAAGAACGGGATGGTGAGGATGAAAAACACCTCAGAGATTTGCGACAGGGAGAGCAGCACCGAAGGATAGCGCACGCTGAGGCTGTCCTGATACAGCGGGTTAAGCGAGAAATCGTGCAGGAACGGATTGCCGAAGGTATTGGTGATTTGCAGCGCCGCCCCCAGCAACATGGCAAACAGGAAGAACACCGCCATGCGTTTTTGCTTGAACAGCACGAATGCATCCAGCCCCAACATGCTGACCCAGCTTTGCGAGCGTTTCACCTTGTTGGTCGGGCAATTTGGCAACGTCAGGGAGTAGATTGCCAATAGCAGCGACACCGCGGAAGCCAGATACAACTGCATATTGCTCAGTTCAATGCGGCTAAAGCTGATTAGCCACATCGCCAGAATAAAGCCCACGGTGCCATAAACCCGCACCGGCGGGAAATCCTTTACCGTATCAAAACCGTGCTTTTCCAGGCAGAAGTAAGAGATAGCGTTGGAAAGCGCCATGGTGGGCATATAGACCATCGCGTTGAACAGCATGACCCAGAACATCACCATCGGCTGATCGACCTGTGCGGCGTAGTACAACGCCACCGCCCCCAGCAGATGACACAGGCCATACAGACGGTTGGCCTTGATCCAGCGATCGGCAATGATCCCGGCCAGGCTTGGCATGATCAGCGCGGCGATCCCCTTCGAACTGTACACCATACCAACCTGCGCCCCGCTGAAGTGCAGGGTGTTGATCATGTAGGAACCCAACGTCACCAACCAGGCGCCCCAGATAAAGAACTGGAGAAAAATCATCACCTTCAATCGTGTTTTTATTGCCATTACCATCACCTTATTGTTGTGATTTACGCGGCAAGGTAGGGGCTTGCCGCGGGGTAGTCAGATGGAAATAAGGATTACAGCGTTTTGAAGAACTCACGGATCAGGCGCATAAAGTCGTCTGCCGCCAGCGCGGCACAGCTCAGCGTCTGCTCATGGGAAAGCGGCGTATCGGATAACCCTTCGGCATAGTTGGTCATCGCTGAAACCACCAACACTTTCAGGCCGCAGTGCCGGGCCGAAAGCACTTCTGGCACGATCGACATCCCCACCACGTCACAACCCAGCGTCTGCATCATGCGGATCTCGGCCGGGGTTTCAAAGTTCGGGCCGGTGTAGGCGGCAAACACCCCTTCTGCCAGTGGGATACCGGCTTTGGCCGCTACCGCCGCCAGCTGCGCACGCAGGTCTCGATCGTAGGCGTTAGCCAGGCTGAAGAAGCGTGGACCAAAACGCTCGTCGTTAGCCCCCACCAGCGGGGATTCCGGCATAAAGTTGATGTGGTCGGTCAGCGCCACTAGGCTACCCGGGGCGACCGATTTACGCAGTGAACCAGCAGCATTGGTCGCCAGCAGGAATTCACAGCCCAGCAGTTTGAAGGTGCGCACGGCGGTGGTCATCACCTGCATGCCACGGCCCTCATAGAAATGTCCGCGCCCTTTCATGCACAACACTGGCACACCTTCCAACCAGCCCGCCACCAGTTGCCCTGCATGGCCCACTACGCCGCTCACCGGGAAACCCGGAAGTTCGGTATAGTCGATGGTCACGGCGTCGGTCATTACGTCTGCCAGTGCCCCCAGCCCCGATCCCAAAATCAATGCAGCGCGAGGTTGAAAGCCGGGTAGTCTGGTCCGCAGCACGTCGGCACAAGAAAAAGCATCGTCTTGATTAAACATAGTATTCTCTTCTGTAGGGGGATGAATTAGGCTGTGTCCCTTAATTGACCATGGTGCCGTCGCAGCCCCTTAGGGCTGGGGCCATTTGGACGCGTATCTGCGTTTCTCCCCGCTTATTTGGGCCCACCAAACTTCACGGCTAGTGCCTTGCAACGCGTCCAAATGACCTCCAGCGGCGCTCATGTGCAATTAAGGGACACAGCCTGATCCCCATAGTAGAGAGCGACAGCGGGTGGCGACCAATACATTGTTGCCCGCTGATTTATTCTGTTTACCTATAAATACCCTGCATCGGGAGGCCCGAAAAAACCATGAAAAAGCCACTACCCGACCCTAGCCGGATCAACTTTCGCCTGCTGCACTATTTCCGCGTGGTGGCGGAGGAGATGAACTTTACCCAGGCCGCACAGCGGCTGAACATGTCCCAACCGCCGCTCAGCAAGCATATCAAAGAGCTGGAAAGCCAGCTGGGGGTGGAACTGTTCAAACGCACCACCCGCTCCATGGCGCTGACGCAGGCTGGCCGCACGCTGTTCCATAACGTCGAAACGTTGCTCGATCAGGCGGGCAATGCGCTCAATCAGGTGCAGCAACTGGGCCGTGGCGAGGCCGGCCATATGGTGATTGGCATGGTAGGCACCTCTGTCTGGGGCGGTTTGATCCCGGCACTAAAACGCTTTACCGGGCAGGAAGAGAAGGTCACCTGGACGTTGAATGAACAAACTCCCAGCCAGCAGATCGTCTCATTGCAGAAGCGGCATATCGATATCGGGGTCTGGCGTGAGGCAAAACAACAGGCGCTGCCGGGGCTGGCCTGTCAATTATTGGCGCGGGAGAAGATCTCGGTGGTGCTGCCAACGGGGCATCCACTGGCAACCGGGGAAGAAATCCAACTGCAAGCCCTGGAGCATGACAAATTTATCGTGCTGCCGCCCAACGAGGCCAGCCTGGGGCTGTATCTGCACAACCTGTGTCTGCAACATGGCTTTGCGCCGGACATCGTCCATCAGGTTAATGAACCGCAAACCCTGATGGCGCTGGTGGCGGAAGGCTTTGGTATTACGTTACTGCCGGACAGCTACGGGCGCATACCCTGGCCCGGCGTACGCTTCTGCCCGTTGCAGGCGGCCCCTTCGGCGGATCTGTATGCGATCTACCACGCCGAAAGTGCCACTCCGGTGGTGAAGGCGTTCCTGAAAATGCTGCGAACGCCCGGGGCTGTTTAAGCGGAAGCCTGAACCACAAACTGGCCGGTCGAACCGCGATCGGCCATTTCCAACGTCTGGCTGTAGAACAGGAACGGGAAGTGCTCCGAGGAAACCTGGTTGAAGTACACCAGCAGCTCCACGTCGCCGTCGACCCAGACGGTATCCTTCCAGCCGCGATCTTCCGCCATCGGCTGCGCGCCATTGACGCGCTTAATCAGGAACTGTACGCCCTGAATGTGGAACGCCTGCGGCGTATCGGCATGAATGGTCCAACGCTCCCAGGTGCCCTGCATCGTTTGTACGTCGATGCGGTTCATATCCCAGATAGCCCCGTTAATCCCGGCCATCTTGTCGCCCAGACGGAATTCACGTGAGCGGCTGACGTTACCATCCAGCAGTTGATCTGCCAGCAGGCGCATCGGCAGATTGTCGGTGACCAGCGGCAACAGGCCTGTCGGTTTCAACGTCAGTACCTGGGTGGAAACCAGCATGCTGGAAGGTTCAAACAGGCCACGTAGACGATCCATGATCCCTGCCGCTTCACCGGCGGTGAGAGTCACTTCGGCCCCCTGCGACATGTCGATCAGCACTTCGCGGCGCTCACCTGGAGCCAGAGAAAGTTGCTGTACCGCGACCGGTGCAGGCAGGAATCCCTGATCGCTGGCAATCACGTTGATCGGCCGCCCATCGCTAAGCTGCAACGAATAGCGCCGTGAGTTTGAGGCATTCAACAGGCGCAGGCGAACCCAGCCACGTGAGACTTCGATAAACGGGTTCTGCACGCCGTTGACCAACAGCGTATCGCCAACAAAGCCCCCCTGCGCCGGAGGATCGTATTCCGGCGTACCGAAGTTATCCAGGCGCTTATCCTGAATGATCAGTGGGAAATCATCGACACCGTAATGGTTCGGCAGCGGCAGGTTTTTACTGATTTCATCCTCGACCAGCCATAGGCCGGCCAGACCGTTGTAAACGTGCGGCGCCATACGGTTCGGCGTATTGGCGTGATACCAGCAGGTGGCCGCAGCCTGACGAATAGGGATAACTGGCGACCAGTCAACGTTGGGCGACATCATGCGCGGCGCACCGCCCATCAGGGTACCTGGCACCTGCAACCCGCTGATGGTCATCGATACCGGCTCGGGCAGGCGGTTGCTGTAGATCAGTTTGACGTCGTCACCGTTGTAGACCCGCACCGTCGGCCCCAGATACATACCGTTGACGCCCCAGACGGACGCTTTGCGGTTGTCCATAAAGGCCCAATGGGCACGTTGCAGGGTTAAAAACAGCGGCTGACCACGGCGGGATTCCAGCAGTGGCGGGATCGGTAACGGAGTTGGCATCCCGCTCGCTTCGGCCCTCAGCGGCACGGTTCCCGCGCATAGCGCCAAGCCCGATGCCTGAATAAACTGACGTCGACTGAGTGACATATCTTCTCCATGAAAACAAAGCTGAACCGTGTGCAAAGCCCCGCTAAAACGGGGCATAAACGGCATGAGGCCGTATGAAAATAGCTAACTGCGTTCTATTATTTTTTGGCGGCGTCTAACTTGGCGACTTCCGCATCCAACTGGTCAATCTTCGCCTTCATCAGCTCGCGACAATGGGCCGCCAGCTCACGCACCTGTTCTTTACTGTAATTACTGGTATCGACAGGTTCCAGCATCTCCACAATCACATGGCCGTTGTTCCAACGGTTCAGCTTGATCTTGTCGGTAGAAGAAACACAGATCGGCACAATCGGCACACCGGCCGCGATCGCCGCGTGGAACGCACCGGTTTTAAACGGCAGTAAGCCACGGCCACGGCTGCGGGTTCCTTCCGGGAACATCCAGATCGAGATGTCCTGTTTCTTGAAGGCATCCACCACCTGAGCGATGGTGCCATGGGCTTTAGCGCGGTTATCCCGGTCAATCAGCAGGTTACCGGTCAACCAGTAAAGCTGGCCGAAAAACGGGATCCACACCAGGCTTTTTTTGCCCACGGTCACGGTGCGTGGCTGTACCGCATTAGAAACCGTCACCATGTCGTAGTTGTTCTGATGGTTGGCAATGTAAATACATTTGCCGTTATTGTCCGCGCCAGCAGGCTTGCGGAGTTCAACCTGGATGCCGAACACTGTCGACAGGCGGCCAAACAGATGGCCAAAGGTCGCTACATGGCGGGGGTTACGCGGGCTGAACAAGCAGTAAAGCGAACCGAAAAAACTCACCAACAGGCAATAGACCGTGACGATTATCGCACGTAATATCAATAACATAACAACCTCATTAGCACACTGCCAACCCGGCCACTGAGCGGCCGCGAAGATTTCTTTTTGTATGAGGAGCGCAGGCAGAAGAACGCACGGCGCTTCTAAGTTCTCTATTTTCCCGCCAGCCAGCGATCGGCACAATAAATTTATAGCCGGAAAAATTAACTAACTTAAGAAAATAAACCAAGAAAAAAGTCTGATCGATAGTTAAGCGGGCGCAGTATGCTGCGCCCCTACGTTCTGCGAAACCGTTGAGATTTACTCTTCGCTGTCACCCATCGATTCGCGCTCCGGCATATCCACCTCAACCCGATCGATACGCTGCAGGCCACGTGGCAACAACGTGCCCTTACGGCCACGCTCGGCGCGGAATTTCTGCAGATCTTCCGGGCGCAGTTTCAGCTTGCGTTTACCCACGTGCAGGGTGATCGAGGTCTGCGGCGGCAGTACGAACAGCCAGGCCAGTTTATCTTCCCCACTGGCGGCCTGCGCCGACGGTATCGAGATAATCTTGTTGCCCTTGCCCTTCGACAGCTGTGGCAGATCGGCGACCGGGAACATCAACATACGGCCAGCGGCGCTGATAGACAGCAGCATATCGTCGCTGCCGTGGATTTCCATCGGCGGCAGTGCCTTGGCGTTGTCCGGCAGCGTAATCATCACCTTACCGGCGCGGTTGCGTGCAACCAGATCGTTGAAGGTACACACGAAGCCGTAGCCAGCATCGGAAGCCATCAGCAGCTTCTGATCGTCCGCAGCCATCAGCACCTGCTCGATGGAGGCACCCGGCGGTGGCGTCAGCTTGCCGGTTAACGGTTCACCCTGGCCACGTGCCGAAGGCAACGTCAGCGGATCGAGCGCATAGCTGCGGCCAGTCGAATCGATGAACACCACTGGCTGGTTAGTCTTGCCACGCGCGGCGGCAAGGAAGCTATCCCCGGCCTTGTAGCTCAGGCCGCTCGGATCGATATCGTGGCCCTTGGCGCTACGCACCCAGCCCATTTGCGACAGCACAATCGTCACCGGCTCTGAAGGCACAAAATCGTGCTCGCTCATGGCCTTGGCTTCTTCACGTTCGGTCAACGGTGAACGACGATCGTCGCCATAAGCCTGCGCATCGGCCTGGATCTCTTTCTTGATCAGGTTGTTCAACTTGCGCTCGGAAGCCAGCAGCGCCTGCAGATGATCGCGCTCTTTAGCCAGCTCATCCTGCTCGCCGCGGATCTTCACTTCTTCCAGCTTGGCCAAATGGCGCAGCTTCAGCTCGAGGATCGCTTCGGCCTGGGTATCGGAGATGCCAAACCGCTGCATCAACACCGGCTTCGGCTCATCTTCGCTGCGAATGATGTGGATCACTTCGTCGATATTGAGGAACGCAACCAGCAAACCTTCCAGAATGTGCAGCCGTTTGAGCACTTTTTCCAGGCGGTAATTCAGGCGGCGGCGCACCGTATCACGGCGGAAGACCAGCCATTCGGAAAGGATCTCCACCAGCCCTTTGACCTGCGGGCGGTTGTCCAGACCGATCATGTTCATGTTGATGCGGTAGCTACGCTCCAGATCGGTAGTGGCAAACAGGTGGTTCATCACCTGATCCAGATCGATACGGTTCGAGCGCGGCACAATCACCAGACGGGTCGGGTTCTCGTGGTCGGACTCATCGCGCAGATCTTCCACCATCGGCAACTTTTTGGCGCGCATCTGGCTGGCGATTTGCTCCAGCACTTTGGCACCTGAAACCTGGTGCGGCAAGGCGGTGATCACCGCGCTACCGTCTTCTTTCTTCCAGATGGCACGCATGCGTACCGAGCCACGGCCATTCTGGTAAATTTTGCGGATCTCTTCGCGCGGGGTAATAATTTCCGCTTCCGTCGGGAAGTCCGGTCCCTGCACAAACTCCAGCAAATCGTCGAGCGATGAGCCTGGCTTGTCGATCAGGGCTACCGCCGCGGCGGCAATTTCACGCACGTTATGTGGTGGAATATCCGTTGCCATCCCTACCGCGATACCGGTCGTCCCGTTGAGCAGGATGTTCGGCAGACGTGCAGGCAGCATCTTCGGTTCTTGCATGGTGCCGTCGAAGTTGGGCACCCAGTCCGTGGTGCCCTGGCCCAGCTCGCCCAGCAGCACTTCGGCGTATTTCGACAGGCGCGATTCGGTATAACGCATCGCGGCGAAAGATTTAGGGTCATCCGGTGCCCCCCAGTTCCCTTGGCCATCTACCAGCGGGTAACGGTAAGAGAAGGGTTGCGCCATCAGCACCATAGCTTCATAACAGGCGCTATCACCATGCGGATGATACTTACCCAATACGTCACCGACGGTACGGGCAGATTTTTTGAATTTGGCGTTATTGCTAAGCCCCAGCTCCGACATGGCATAGATAATGCGGCGCTGTACCGGCTTTAAACCATCGCCGATATACGGCAGCGCCCGATCCATGATGACGTACATGGAATAGTTCAGATAGGCGTTTTCAGTGAATGTGTGCAGCGGTAGACGCTCAACACCGTCATGAGTCAGTTCGCTCATTACTCAGATATCCTCAGACGACAAAGGGTCGATTCTGCCCGCGATAGTAACCCATCTGCGGGGTGGCTGTCACAGATGCTGCGTGGATCGGCCATTGATGCTGGCGATCGCCCCGGTTTATGCGAAATTTTGCCATCAGTGGCCGCCTTTCTTGACTCACAGTCAACACTGTTGTGCGCTAGATCGCATTTTTCCCCGCTTCAGGAAGGATTACACTCCGTTTCAACGATATGCCTTACGGCCATCACATTCTACATTCTGACAGGAACCCAGCATCCATGAGCAATATCCTGATTATTAACGCCAAGAAGCAATTCGGCCACTCCAACGGTGAGCTGAACCAGACCCTGAGCGACGTAGCGGAAACTTTCCTGCGCGATGCCAAGCACGATGTACAGGTCACCGTAGTCGATGACGGCTATGATATCGACGCCGAAGTGCAGAAATACCTGTGGGCCGATACGGTGATTTACCAGATGCCAGGCTGGTGGATGGGCGAGCCCTGGATCCTGAAAAAATATCTCGACGAAGTGTTCACCGCTGGCCACGGCAGCCTGTATGCCAGCGATGGCCGCACCCGTTCCGATGCCAGCAAAAAATACGGTTCTGGCGGGCTGATCCAAGGCAAGACCTACATGCTGAGCCTGACCTGGAATGCCCCATTGGAAGCCTTTACCGACCCTGACCAATTCTTCCACGGCGTGGGCGTAGACGGCGTTTATCTGCACTTTCACAAGGCCAACCAGTTCCTGGGGATGGAAGCACTGCCGACCTTTATCTGCAACGATGTGATTAAACAGCCGGATATTGCCAACGATATCGCACGTTTGCGCGCACATCTGGGCGAAGTCTTTGCTTAACTGTGATGGGTTTTATCAATCATACCTTTAACCAGTGAGGCCGTAATGATCACCGTAATTGCAGAAATCAGAACCAGACCGGGTCATCGTGAAAGCGTATTAAAAGCGATTGAGAAGCTGTTGCCAGCGGTGTTGGCGGAAGAGGGCTGTGGCGGCTATCAGCCAATGATCGACGCCGACACCCAGGCACCTTGGCAGAAGCGTTCGCCGGATTCGATCTTTATGTTGGAAAAATGGCAGAGCCAGGTGCATCTGGAACAGCACCTACAGATGGATCACATGCTCAAGCACCGTGAAACCATCAAGGACAGCGTGCTGGATACCACTATTTACGTATTAGATAACGCCTGAATCCCACTAAATCACTGCGGGTAGCTGCTGTCATAGTGCAACAGGTGGAAATCATGCAGAACGCCGACACGCCGTGAATCCGTCCATGGAGGCTCGTATCGCGCATCCATGCGCTCAACGGTCGGCTAACCTGCAATGACTCCCACCTGCCCCAGGCTTAAGGTGGGCTGTATTAAGCGCAGCTATTTTGTGACCTTTATCCCAACCAGATAAGCGATCAAAACTGCCACTGTACGGTAAAGCCCAGGCTCACCGGGCTGGTGACGAAATTATCCGGCTTGGCGATGGGCACGCCAACAAAGGCATCATAGCTGACCGCTCCCACTCCTCCTCTGATACCTACCACGCCGCCCGCCATATGGCCCGTAGTCAAGTTGTTGCTGTTGCCGCTCACTTTGCCGTAATCAAGGCCGGTATACAGTTGTTGCCTCAGTTTGGGCAGGTTCAGGTTGATATCATTACGCAGGAAATAACCCTTGCTAGCCGACAGGTTGAATTCTCCGTCAAAGCCGCGCACCGTCCAGCGGTTGCCAATGCTGAACTGGTCCTGTGTCGCGAGCCGGTCCGGGCTGTATTGCTGCTGGTAGCGCGGTTGATAGCTCATCGATTGCCCAAACAGGCTAAAAGGGACCAATGCGCTTACATCCAGGCTGACAATACGGCTTTGCGAACTGGTGCCCGCCTGCTGTTGGGCACCCAGCCACGACGTGTTGCGCTGATACCCCACCATCGCGTCGATGATTGACTGGCCGACGTAACGCCGATAATTCAGCCTGGCAATCAGGTTAGTGACATCGCGCTCCTGAATTTCAATTTCGGTATCGTTCAAATGGTAATGCGAATTGTTCTTCAGCAGTTGGATACTGCCTGTGATTTTCTGATTTTCATTACGATAGAGCAGGCGGTTCACTTTAAGGCTCAAGTTATTACTTTTACCCTGGTAGTGAAAATCGGTCCAGGTACCAGAAATTCTCTGTAAATACTCGTTATGGCTGGCATACATATCCACTGACCAGAAACCGTAGGGAACGGAGTAATACAGCGAGCCATTCTTGGCATTACGCGACTTTTGAAAGTGCAAATCACGCCCGACGGACGCATAGAACAGATCGTTCATTGAGGTCGGGTTATCCAGATACACCGCCACGCCACTTTGGTAACGCCCGGTATACTTGCTGCCGGAATCATCGAACCATCCACCGATGCGCCAGGACGAAGGCTGGGTTCGTTGGATTTCAATGTCGGTTTCCCCGGCCTGCTCACCTGGCCGCAGGATCACGTTAGCGTCAGCCCCGGGAACGCGCTGGATATTCTCCAAACCCTGTTCAATCGCCCGCAGATCGAGAAGATCGCCTTTATGCCCCGGGAAGGTGGCATGCAGGTTGACGTATTTGTCGCTGTCATCGCTTAAAGAGACGTTGCCGATGGCCCCCGATAAAACTACCAACGTCAGCACGCCGTCGTTCAAATCCTGCCGGGGGACGACTACCCGCGTAGTAATATAGCCATGGCCAATCAGCTTGTTTTGTATCGCGGTGGCTAACGTGCGAATACCTTCAATCCCCAGACAGCGATCCTCGGCCTGCGTGGTAAATTTGTGCAACGGCAACCACTGTGGGATCCTGCGGTCCTTTTCAAGGATCACCTGACGGATCTGAAAACAGTTGGGTTCATCAGGGAAAGCAATTTTTGAACTCTGGGGATCGCTACCGGCAGCGCGAACCTCTTTACCCTGAGTTTCTAATTGTTGGTAACGCGCTTTTTCCTGTTCCTGTTGATGGTTTACCTGTTGTTCTATCAGTTGAACATTTTCCGCCCCTTGAGCGCTAAAAATCAACAATGCCAATAATACGGAGCCGGAAAAACGAGCGTGCATGTTTCTATATCCTTATAGCGCAATGTATACCCTATGGCAGGCGTCATAAAATCAGGCAGCCCCCATAACAGAGGCTGCCGTTCGATTAATTACTTAACCGATGTAATGGTGATTGGGCCTTGGATCGTCCCGCTATTGGTGAAGGTGCTTGGCGTGGCCAGTACCAGATTCAGGCCAGCAGGGCTGGTGACTACCGCACCGCGTTGGTTGTAGAAGCTGCGGGTGTTAACCATCGTCTGGCCATTGGTGGAAGTCAAAGTACCGTAGTTATAGACGTAGCCTTTATCCGCATTGATATTGACCCCTTGCTTACCGCTCAGGTTACCGTAATGGCTGTAGCTGCCGGAAAGCATCAGGGTGGCCTGCTCGTCGGCGTCGATATTGCCAGCGCTGTTTGCGATCGAGTTGGCAGTAATGACAGTATCTTTAGCCGATTCAATCAAACCATAGGTGTTATCGAGGCTGTTCGTCGTGATGACGATATTGCTATCGCTATCAATCAGGCTGTAGCTATTTTTCAACGACGAAGAGGTATTGGTGACAATATTCCCCTGCGAAGCAATCTTGCCATAGCTGTTATTGATGGTGCTGGCAACCAGCGTCATACCACCCGAGCCACTGGACAACTCAGCATCATAGGCACCTTTGGTGAGACCGGCGTTGGTGATGGTCCCGCCATTAGTATTGATATCCAGGTAATTGTCCGCCAATACGCGTCCGGCAGTGTTATTCAAGCTAGAGCTGTTGATGTAGACGTTTTTGCTACCGCGAATAGCCCCTTTGGTATTAGTCAGAGTCTGTTTATTGGTGTTGATGGTAATATTATCTTGAGACTGCACCAGCCCTGAAGTGTTGTTCAGCATACTGGTATTAAGCTTGATCTCTTTGCCAGCATTAATCGTGCCGTTGAGGTTGGTCAACGTATATCCGGCCGTATTGATATCGACTGCACCGTTGGCAGCGTTGATCACGCCATTGGTGTTATCCAGGGTAGAAGAGGACAGCACCACCCCTTTTTTACCGCTAATAACGCCGCCGGAGTTGCTTAACGTCCGGACGTAGCCATAAGCGTAAGGATCAAGGCGCGTATTGATAACACCAACGCCTTGTATGTTGCCATACTTATTATCAATGCCCGCACTGACGATGTTAATATCACCCTGATCTTCACCATAAGTTAAAATATTGCCACCACCATTGTTCAACTGGCTTTTTGCAATATCGATATTGATATTACCTGCCGCTTTAATGGTGCCATTGGCTGAGTTGTTTAACGCACGACCGTAGGCATAGTAATAACCATTACCCGCATTTCTGCCACGGGTGGTATCGATATTAACGTCACGTACAGCGTCGATAGTGCCTTTATTCTCCAGGATGCCATCCGTTGTTATGCTGACATCGCCTACCGCAGCGCCGATAGTGCCCGCGTTACGTACGCCAATACCACGATCGGTGCTGACCAGGGTAATTTTATTGGCATACATGCCGCCCAGTTTGGCCACATCAATCGCCAGCGTAGGGGCAACGCCAGAAGGCGTCAGTTCCCCAATCTGGGTGTTATCTGCATTGACGTTGTTACGCCCGGTGGTCACTTTCAGATCTTTGGCTCGAATATCGGCATTAATCTGTACCGCTCGAGAGATCACGTCGGTATAGTTGCTATCCCCGGTCTTCAGGCCGTTACCGTTAATGATGATGGTCCCTTTATCCACGGTATAGCCAAGCAGCGTACCGTTGGCCACCTGCGCTTTACCGGTGGTTAAGGTGGCACGCTCAGTGTTGATAAAACCACAACCACTACAGGTGATCCCTGAAGGGTTAGCCACGATGACCTGTGCCTTCTGGCCAGCAACTTCAATCATACCGTTAAGCTGACTTGCCTTGGTCGAGTTGACTTCGTTGAGGATGATGGAGGCAGAGCCCCCCGTCAGATTGGCGTTCCCCGCGATATTACCCGCAAGTTGCGAGGTGGAATTAGCAGCGCTGTTATTCAGAACCACGCCACCTTTATCCACATCAAACTGCGTGTAGATATTGTGGGACACACCGCCGTTACCTGCCTTATTGATATTTATCACGGAGCTGCCATTGGCTCCGGCATTAACCGCAGGCCCCCCGACGGCCGATGAGGTGATTGTAGCGTGCGCTACGGCCCCCCAGGCAACCAGGCTAAAAAAGCAAATAGGCTTGAGTTTGGCAATCAGTTGTGCTCTTTGTTTATTCATCAGAATAAATTCCTTTTTATTAATGGTTTATTAGCCATGCCAAAACCGCACTTATAAGATAAATGCAGTTTCTTTAAATAACATTAAATAATGGCTAAGTGAATTATCCGTCATACGGATTTTTGTACATTAGCACGTTGAATTTACGTTAATCAACGTTATTTAAATAATAAGTTTAAGTTATGCTTTTATTGGTAAAAGGGTAGTAAGTTGAGCACCTTGCGATATAAAGTATCGCAATCAATACAGGCTTATTCTAATATTTTATTTTAAATAGGAAATACCTTGGCCAACAGCAGGAATTATTTCCTCTCGGGACAGCATAAAAATAGCAGCCAGAGCTCAACCTTTTATCGGAATAAATACACAAAAAGTTGACTACTGGTTAAAATAAAAACGTTTTAATACCTAATTAAAATTATTATCTGGAAGGGCTAACAGGTGGGGATGAGCAACATCAGGCAGTTGCTCTCTCAGCCAGATCTACAAGCTCTGCGCAGCGGTGATATGCGCGCTGACATAGTCTAGAAAACAGGTGATCCGTGCGGCCAACTGGGCATTGCGATAATACACCGCATTGATTGGCTGGCGGACATCCAACGTTTCGGCCGCCAGCAACTGAACCAGACGCCCTTCCCGCTGATCTTCCCGCGTCATAAAATCGGCCAATTGGGCAATCCCTTCCCCCCGTAGCGCCAGTTGCCGCAGCGTTTCGCCGCTGGAGGCTGATAGCGTTGGGGTAATGGCAAAGCGCTCCGCCTGCCGATGGCGCAGCGGCCACAGATTAAGCGACTCGGGCTGCGTAAAACCTAGCAGGCTATGGTGGTTTAGCTCTTCGACACTCTGCGGTGCCCCAAAGCGGGCAATATAGTCCGGGCTGGCAAGGATGCGTAACCGGCTGGCCCCCAGCAATCGCGCGTGGATGGTGGAGTCTCGCAATGCGCCAATACGAATGGCGATATCGGTGCGCTTCTCCAGCAGATCGATAATCAGGTTATCGGTGTTCAGCTCCAGCTCAATCTGTGGGAAACGTTGGCGGAAACCGGCGACCAGCGGCACGATCACATGTTCCATAAAGGGCGCGGCAGCGTTAACCCGCAGCCTGCCCGCCGGGTTCAGACGACGTAGCGCCATCTGCTCCTCGGCATGTTCCACCGAATTGATAATTTCCCGCGCATGGGCCAAAAAGCTCTGCCCCTCTTCGGTCAATTCCAGACGACGTGTGGTGCGGCGCAGTAACGTAGTATCGAGTTTTTTTTCCAGACGGCTCAGCGCCCGGCTGATGCCAGAGGTGGTTTGGCCAAGCTGCTCGGCGGCGGCGGTAATCGAACCGCTGTCGATCACGGAGGTATAAGCCAATAGTTCTTCGAGGGTGATTTTCATGCATTCCGCCCTGGGTTATCGGGCGCAGCACGCAGTGCGCCAGGGATGGCACAATGTCAAAACGTGGGGCCGCGGTTGCGGCCCCACAGGCATCAGACTGAAAGCTCGGCGGTATCGCCCTTGTCTTGCAGCCAGTTGCGGCGGTCTTCCGAGCGCTTCTTCGCCAACAGCATGTCCATAATGGCCATGGTCTGATCGGTATTCTCGTCATCGATGGTCAACTGCACCAGACGGCGAGTGTTGGGATCGAGCGTCGTTTCACGCAGTTGCAGCGGGTTCATTTCACCCAGCCCTTTAAAGCGCTGTACGTTCGGCTTGCCCTTCTTACGCTTCAACTGCTCCAGCACGCCGGCTTTCTCTTCCTCGTCGAGGGCGTAATAGACTTCTTTGCCCAGGTCGATACGGTATAGCGGTGGCATCGCAACGTGCACATGGCCACCCTTTACCAGCGAACGGAAGTGGCGCACAAACAACGCACACAGCAGCGTGGCGATGTGCAGGCCATCGGAGTCCGCATCCGCCAGGATACAGATTTTGCCGTAGCGCAGTTGGCTGAGATCTTCGCTGTCGGGATCGATGCCGATCGCCACCGAGATATCATGGACTTCCTGCGAGGCCAACACTTCGTCTGAGGAAACTTCCCAGGTGTTGAGGATCTTGCCCTTCAGCGGCATGATTGCCTGATATTCGCGATCGCGCGCCTGCTTGGCCGAGCCGCCCGCCGAGTCCCCTTCCACCAGGAACAGTTCGGTCATGCTCAGATCCTGCGAGGTGCAGTCCGCCAGTTTGCCCGGTAACGCAGGCCCACTGGTCAGCTTCTTACGCACCACCTTCTTCGCCGCACGCAGGCGACGTTGAGCGCTGGAGATCGCCAGTTCGGCCAGTTGCTCGGCCGCCTGGACGTTCTGATTCAGCCACAGGCTGAAGGCATCTTTCACCACGCCGGAAACAAACGCCGCGCACTGGCGGGAAGAGAGCCGCTCTTTGGTCTGTCCCGCGAATTGCGGATCCTGCATTTTCACCGACAGCACGTAGGCACAGCGATCCCAGATATCTTCCGCAGACAGCTTCACGCCGCGCGGCAGAATATTGCGGAATTCACAGAACTCGCGCATCGCATCCAGCAGCCCTTGGCGCAGGCCGTTGACGTGCGTGCCGCCCTGCATGGTGGGGATCAGGTTGACGTAGCTCTCCGTCAGCAGTTCCCCGCCTTCCGGCAGCCACAGCAATGCCCAGTCCACCGCTTCGGTATCACCGGCAAAATTGCCGACAAACGCCTTTTCCGGCAGGGTGATCAGACCGTTCACCGCTTCCATCAGGTAATCAGTCAGGCCGTCCTGGTAGCACCAGCGCTGCTCGGTATTGTTCAGCTTGTCGATAAAGTAGATTTCAACGCCGGGGCACAGCACCGCTTTGGCTTTCAGCAGGTGTGACAGGCGGGAAACCGAGAAGCGCGGGCTGTCGAAGAACTGCTCGTCAGGCCAGAAGTGAATGCTGGTGCCGGTGTTGCGTTTGCCGCAGCTACCGGTCACCGCCAAATCCTGCACCTTGTCGCCGTTCTCAAAAGCGATGCTATAGACGTTACCGTCGCGCTTGACGTTGACTTCCACCCGTTTGGACAGGGCGTTAACCACCGAAATCCCCACGCCGTGCAGGCCGCCGGAGAACTGGTAGTTCTTGTTGGAGAATTTACCGCCCGCGTGCAGACGACACATGATCAACTCAACCGCCGGTACGCCTTCTTCAGGGTGGATATCCACCGGCATGCCGCGGCCGTCGTCGATCACTTCCAGTGACTGATCGGCGTGCAGGATCACGTCGATACGCTTGGCATGGCCCGCCAACGCTTCATCGACGCTGTTATCTATCACCTCTTGACCGAGGTGGTTCGGACGCGTCGTGTCGGTATACATACCGGGACGACGGCGCACTGGTTCTAGACCGCTGAGTACTTCAATGGCATCAGCGTTATAGCTGGATTGAGTCATCGTTGATTATTTTTTCGTGGTTGAGGGAAGGTGCCGAAATCGCCCGCTGCCTGTTCAGTATATCTGTGATAGCTGAAGTTGCTGCGGCGTCATAGCCCTAAAAAATCCACAATCTGGGGGAAGTAGTGCTCGAAACCGACGAAAGCGTGGTTCCCGCCCGACTCCACCGTTTGCCGGCAGGCGGTGTAATAAGCCACTGCCTGACCGTAATCGAGAATTTCATCGCCCGTTTGCTGTAGCAACCAGATTAAATCCGGCGACTCCAAGGGATCGACCTGCATCACTTTCAGATCATAAACGTGGCGTGACTCTAACACATATTGCTGCCCGGTGTAGGGGTTCTCGTTGCTCCCCAGATAGTCGATCAACAGCTCATACGGCTTCACCGCAGGGTTTACCACTACCGCTGGCAACGCAAAACACTGCGATAACCAGGTGGCATAATAGCCGCCCAACGAGGAGCCTACGACGCCCATCGTCTGGCCTGCCCGCGCCATCACCATATCTTCCAGCATTTCCGCCGCCTCCGCCGGGTAGGGCGGCAACTGCGGTACCAGCATGTCGATATGGGGATGATTTTCCGCCAGCCAGGCTTTGAAAGCCGTGGCCTTGGCCGAAAGCGGCGAGCTGTTGAAACCGTGCAGGTAAAGTAAGGTTGAAGGCATCAGTAGCCGTCCGAATCCATGTCGGGGCGGAAGTCATCGTTTTCCAGCCGGAATACCTGGGTTTCCACCCGGCCATCTGGCAACAGGTCGAGATAGCGCCAACCTGGGGAAACGTCGTCGATCGTAAAATTGGTGCAGTGCGGCTTGAATTGCACGCAGGTGGACGGCGTGGCCAACAGCCGACGCCCGTGCCAACCCAGATCCAATTCCTGGTGGATATGCCCGCACAGCAAGGTATTCACTTTCGGATAGCGCCACAGCACGGCCGCCAGCGTATGCGGGTTACGCAAACTGTGTTGATCAAGCCAGGTGCAGCCGGAAGGCAACGGATGGTGATGCAGTAACAGCAGCGTGTAGCGCTCTGGATGAGCCTCCAGACAACGTTCCATCCACTCCAGCTGGTATTCACTCAGCTCGCCGTGCGGCACGCCAAACACCTGGCTATCCAGCAATAACACCTGCCAGTTGTCCCCCAGCAGCACCTGCTTGGAAGGTGAGATACCGGCTGCGGCCAGCGCATCTACCATCGCAGGCTGAAAATCGTGGTTCCCCGGCAGCCAGACACAGGGCGCGGGCAAACGGGTGATGCCATCGGCAAAGTGCCGGTATGCCGCCTGGGAATGATCCTGCGCCAGATCGCCGGTTGCCACGATCAGGTCGCACTCACGCTGCTGCGCGATCACCGCATCCAGCACCGCGTGATAGCTGGCATAGGTATTTATGCCAAGCAAGGTCTCATTCTTGCCAGCAAACAGGTGGGTATCAGTTATTTGTAGGATCCTGACCTTGGCCCCACTCGCCACGGGCAGTCTAAACAGGCTTTCCAAATGGTGTCCTTTGTTATCTCCGTCGACCTAACAAGCCGGAACCGCCATTGCTCCATGCGCTAAACAGTAGCGCAACCAATCAGCAAGAAACTGGTTAATTTGATGCTTTTCGTCACGTTGATGCAACTTTTTGTTCGGATAATCATAACGCGCTTTAAACCGATAGATCTGCTGACTGGAACACACTTCCGCAACCATCGCGTCGTGGTACAGCCGCACCGTCATCGCAGGCAGGCTCCAGTAGCTGACCGCAGGCGCAGTCTGCTCGATCTGCACCAGCGTAGTGTAACGGGTAGATTCAACAATAGTCAGACGATAGTGGGCGCCATTCACCTGATAAGTGACGGTTTCATCGACTTCGTCGTTACGCGGCATCAAACGCCGCAATTGCGCGAAGTTGGTTTCACACAATCTCATCATTTCGGGGAAGTCAGGGGTATAGCGCTTTTGCATTTAGTTGGCCCATTCTGCTTTAAGCGATTCATGGTGCAACGCCAGCCACTGCAATGCAATCACTGATGCGGCATTATCAATCGCGCCTTCTTCAACCCAGCGGTAAGCCTGTTCGCGGCTGACCACGTGGACACGGATATCTTCATGCTCTTCGGGCAATCCGTGGATCCCTTCGGCCGTCAGGGCGTCAACCTCACCGACCATAATAGACAGACGTTCGCTGGTGCCACCAGGGCTGGCCAGATAGCTCAGCACCGGCTTGCAGCGCCCGACCACCACGCCAGCCTCTTCCAATGCTTCGCGGCGGCACACGTCCTCAACGCTTTCTCCCGTTTCGATCATACCCGCAACCATTTCCAGCAGCCAAGGGGAAGCTGAGCTATCGATGGCCGGGATCCGCAGTTGTTCAACCAGCACCACTTCGTCCCTGATGGGATCATAGGGTAGCAACACCGCCGCATGACCGCGCTCAAAAACCTCGCGAGTGACCTCACCGCTCATCTCACCGTTGAACAGACGATGGCGAAAGCGATATAAGTCGAGTGAAAAAAAACCACGGTATCGCGTCTCTCGTGCAATAATTTCTACATCATTTTTGTCGAAAGTAACGGGTGAAGGTTGCGAGCGGTTCATCTACGAATTCTCCTGTGTGATTATGCCGGCAAAATAAAGGGATTTGATGACAGAAACGGCGGGATTATCTTCACCCGCTTTGTGTTAGATTGTGAACCATGATATCAGGTAGCGCCGATGCAAATAGCCCAGTGTCAGTAAACGTAGCGTACACCAAGGTAAAAGTTCTGTGAGATGGCACATTAAGCCACCCTCAGCGCTCGGCAGACTCTGCTAGAATTGGCAACTATTCGTCTATCGTCAGCGCTAACATAGCAATATTGCTGCACAACAAGGAATGCAAATGAAGAAACTGCTCCCCCTTCTTATTGGTCTGAGCCTCGCTGGCTTCAGCACCATGAGCCAGGCAGAGAACCTGTTGCAGGTTTACAAACAGGCCAGGGAAAGTAACCCGGATCTGCGTAAAACCGCTGCCGATCGTGATGCGGCGTTTGAAAAAATCAACGAAGCACGCAGCCCGTTGCTGCCGCAGCTTGGCTTATCTGCTGGTTATACCTATAACAACGGCTTCCGCGATGCCAATGGGCTTAACAGCAATACCACCCAAGGCTCGCTCGCGCTGACCCAGACTATCTTTGATATGTCCAAATGGCGCGCGCTGACGCTGCAGGAAAAGACCGCCGGTATTACCGATGTCACTTTCCAGACGTCATCCCAGAAATTGATCCTGGATACGGCCACCGCCTATTTCAACGTTCTGCAGGCGATCGACGCCCTGTCCTATACCCAGGCGAATAAACAAGCGGTCTACCGTACCCTGGATCAGACCACCCAACGTTTTAACGTGGGCCTGGTTGCCATTACCGACGTGCAGAACGCCCGTGCCAACTACGATACCGTGCTGGCCAACGAAGTGACTGCCCGTAACAACCTGGATAACGCGGTAGAATCGTTACGCCAAATTACCGGCACCTTCTACCCGGAACTGGCCTCGCTGGATACCAACAAGTTCAGCACCAAGCGCCCGGATGCCGTCAACAGCCTGTTGAAAGAAGCGGAAAGCCGCAACCTGAGCCTGCTGTCTGCCCGCCTGAACCAGGATCTGGCCCGTGAGCAGATCAAATCGGCACAAACCGGCTATATGCCAACGGTTGATTTAAATGCTTCTACCGGGATCACCAATTCCAAATACAGCGGTTCCAGAGCTAACACAGGGACCAGTGGCAACGACTCGATTAATGGCCAGAACCAGGTCGGCATCAGCGTTAGCGTGCCGCTGTACAACGGCGGCGTAACCAACTCGCGGGTAGAACAGGCGCAGTACAACTTCGTCGGTGCCAGTGAGCAGTTGGAAAGCGCCCACCGCAGCGTGGTGCAAACCGTGCGTTCCTCCTTCAACAACGTTTCTGCGTCCATCAGCAGCATCAGCGCTTATAAACAAGCGGTGGTTTCTGCCCAGAGCTCTCTGGATGCGACCGAAGCCGGTTACGAAGTGGGTACCCGTACCATCGTTGACGTGCTGGATGCGACAACCACGCTGTATAACGCCAAGCAACAGCTTTCCAATGCGCGTTATTCTTACCTGATCAACCAGCTGAACATCAAATCGGCGCTCGGCACGCTGAACGAAAACGATCTGATGATGCTTAACGGAACACTAGGCAAGCCAATCTCCACCGCGCCAGATGTGGTAGCCCCCCCAACAGCGGCGCAAGATGCCTATGTTGACGGTTCCAGCACCACTCGGCCAACGGCTAGCAGATAACCTGCTCCAGCTTTGAGCTACCGAATAACGGGGCCCGGCATTTGCCGCGCTCCGTTTTTTTATCCAATAATCCCGCATCTGCCCCTCACCTCACAGCCTCTCTAAACAGGTTAATGTTATGATTGGCTCCCTATTGGGGTTTATCTGCTGAACGGGATCTGATGGACAACGCTTCACTCTGGCAACGGTTGATCACCGAAGGCGCGTTACCGCCACAGCTGCGCCCCTCCCCGGCCATTTATGCCTCCTGGCTACGCTGCAGCCATCTGATGCAACCCGCCGTGTGGAAAGCCCCACATCGCGCCCTGGGCACTACCTTCGACTCTATCTGCCGGCGTAAGGATGATTTCATTACGCTCGGCCAGGCGGCGTTGGAAGATGCCTGGGAATATATGGAGCAGCGCCAATGCGTGTTGCTGATCCTCGATGAAAGCGGCTGCACGCTGTGGCAATGCGGCGACAAGGCGACCGGCGAGCAACTGCTCGAACTGGGTTTTGCGCCCGGTGCTTATTGGGCAGAAGGCGATATCGGCACCAATGCCCCTTCCCTGGCCGCATCCGAAGGCCATCCGGTACAGATCCATAGCGATGAACACGTGCGCCAGGCGCTGCATGGCTGGTCATTCTGCGCCGCACCGGTACATGACAATAGCGGCCGCCAGCGTGGTATGTTGGCTTTGGGTTGCCAGTTGGCCGATTGCAATGCGGGCGATCTTTCCCTGATCCTGGCGATTGCCCGAGAGATCGGCAATGCCCTGAACGCCGACGGCTTGCTGGCCGAATCCAATCGCCATCTCAATCAGCTCAACGGGCTACTGGACAGCGTAGACGACGGCGTTATGGCCTGGGATCACCGGGGTTATCTGCAATATATCAACCCGCGCGCCGCCACTATGCTCAAGCTGCATGAACAGCAGAGCCAAGGCAAACCACTGGCACAGTTGCTGACGTTACCGGCCTTGCTTAACCGCGCCATCAGCCAACGCCAGCCGTTACAGCATGTGGAAGTCACCTTTGAAAGCCAGGGCCAGTTTATCGCCGCGCTGCTCACCCTCAAACCGATATTGGACGGTGAGCACTGTAGCTTCATCGCCTTGCTGCATCCATTGGAAAGGCTGCATCAATACGTCAGTAGCCAGATCGGCCGGGTCAGCCACACCTTCGAACAGATGCCTTCAGGCACCCAGGAAATGCGTCGCCTAATCCGCTATGGCCAGCAGGCGGCGAAGGGCCATCACCCGATTTTGCTGTGCGGTGAAGAAGGGGTGGGGAAAGAGCTGCTCAGCCAGGCCATCCACAATGCCAGCGAACGTGCAGCCGGGCCTTATATCGCCTTGAACTGCCAGTTGCTGCCCGAGGCACAAGGGTTGAAGGAGTTACTCGGCAGTGATGCCAACGAAGAACAGGCGGGCCAGCTCAGCAAGTTCGAACTGGCCAACGGCGGCACGCTGCATCTTGAACAGGTCGAATACCTGCCGCTGGCCATGCAGTCCGCCCTGTTGCAGGTGCTAAAAACCGGCGTGGTAATGCGTATGAATTCCAGCCGCGTGATCCCGGTGAACGTGCGGGTGATCGCTACCAGCGCCGCCAACCTGGCACTGCTGGTGCAACAGAATCGTTTTCGTCGCCAGTTGTTCTATAGCCTGCAGGCCTTCGAGATCCAAATTCCGCCGCTACGCCAGCGCCTCAGTGACATCCCTTTGCTGGTTCAGCACCATCTGCGCGCTCTGGAGCAACACTTCCAGTGCCGCTTCCGGGTAGACGACGAGGTAATGACCCAGCTTGGCCTGTACCTGTGGCCGGGTAACGATCTGGAACTGAAAGGAGTGATAGAGCGCGCCGCGATGATTTGCCACGGCCATCATATTCAACTGGCCGATCTGCCCTCTCACTTGCTCAGTCATCAGCCGCTAGTGGAAAGCGACACTCAACCAGCCATGCCGCTGCTGACGCTGGCGGAAATGGAGGTGCAGGCGATTATCCGCGTGGCCAACGTCAGCCACGGGCAGCTTAACGAGATGGCGCAGCTGCTGGGTATCAGCCGCACCACGCTGTGGCGTAAAGTCAAACAGTTGAATATCGATATCAGCCAGTTCAAGCTGCGGGGTTAATGGCTGAGTTGTAAGGTGCCACGTGCCGCATCCAGCATCGCTTTCTGGCCGTTGCGGGTCTTGCTCATACATTCGCTCATGCCGACCACCATCGGGATCCCCATCGCCTTGGCCAGGATCGCGGTATGCGACAAGGCGTTGCCGCCGCTCAGGCAAATACCGAGTACCATGCGCCGATCGAGCATCACGACGTCGGAAGGCATCAGCTCATCCATCACCAGGATCGCAGGCTCATTGAGCACGATCGCCGGGATAGGCTGCCGTGCCAGATGGCTCAGCGTACGGCGCAGCATGTCACGTACGTCCAGTTCCCGCGCCTGCAAATACTCATCATCCAGCGCCCGATAATCGTCGGCAATCTGCTCCAGTTCCTGCCGCCACGCCTGTTCCGCGCTGCATTGCTGTTGGGCGATACGGGTAAAGGCGGCCTGTTGCAGGTCGGGATCGTCTAGCAGCATGCTGTGCGCACCGAAGATCGCCGCCTGCGGTTTGCCGATCAGATTGCCGGTGCGATCCGCCAGCTTGTTCAGATCGTCTAACGTCTGCTGTAATGCGATACGCAGGCGCTGCTGTTCATTGAGCACGTCATCGGCCCCTAGCTGGCGTTCTTCCGTTTGCGGCCAGAAGCTCGACACCTGGAATATCGGACCACTGCTGACGCTTTCCTCCACGGGAATACCGTGCAGTGAAGGCAATTGCTGCTCAGATACGGTTTCGCCAAAGTGCTGCTCTGCCAACGCCTTGAAAGCTGCCAGGGCCTCATCGGCCTGCGCGCCATCGGCAATCAGGCGGATAGTGTCACCGTGGCGAACCTGCAACAAAGCCAGTTGATTCAGGCTGCGCGGGTTGGCGCATTGGCCATGCTTTTCCAGCACCAGTTCCGCTGCAAAAGGAGCCAGAGCCTCTGCCAGACGCGCCGCCGGGCGGGCGTGCAACCCGTGCGGATTCTGTACCGTCCAACTCAGGCTTTTCCCCTGGCTCAGCGGTAAATTCAGTGGCTTGCTGGCGGGTATCTCCTCACCAAGCTGTGCCTGCTTGACCTGCAAGGCTCCTTGCGCCTCTGCCAGTACCTGCTCCAGGCTACCGCCCGCGTTAGCCGCTACGACCGCGGCCAGCGTGCCTTCCACCAACGGTGCCGCACACAGCACCACCTTGGCCGCCACCTCTGGGTCGAGCAGCTCAAGCGCGGTTTCCGCACTCAATAATGCGCTACCGAGATCCATCAGCACCACGATCCCCGCTCCGTCCGCCACGGATTCGATCGCTTCCATCACTTTCACCGCATCGGTGCCGATCGGGTGGAGCTCATCATCGACCCCCGCCGCCAGCACCAGTTTGCACCCCTCGCCGCGCATCATCTGGCGGGCGAGTTGCTCAACACCCTGCGCCAGTTGTGCACTGTGCGAAACCACAACGATGTTGATCATCCTGCCTCCTCGACCACTTGGGCCAGCGTTTGTATCATCAGCATGACGGAGGTTGCGCCCGGATCCTGGTGGCCGATGCTGCGTTCGCCCAAATAGCTGGCGCGCCCTTTACGGGCCTGCATGACGATGGTGGCCTGTGCGGCCTGCTCCGCCCGCACGGCGGCCTGTTGTAGCGCTTGGGTCACGCTGAGCTGCTGATGTAGCGACTCGCCCAGGCTTGCAACGACCGGCCCCCAGACATCACACATGGTTTTATCGCCCGGTTCTGCCTTGCCGCGCATCGCTACGCCTTCCGCGCCTTCCTGGATCACCTGCTTCAATTCCGCCAGATCCAGGCTCTGCTTGGCATTGGCCGCCTGAGCCGCACGGATGAAGAAGGTGCCGAATAGTGGACCACTGGCACCGCCAACGCTGGAAAGTAGCGTCATACCGGTGTTCTTGAGAATAAAGCCGATGTCCTTATCCGCCACCGAAGGCAGCTTTTCTACCACCTTGCTAAAGCCACGGTTCATATTCAGGCCGTGGTCGCCATCACCAATATCGCTATCCAACTGAGTCAAGAAATCGCGTTCGCGGGTAAAGACCTCACCACAACGCATCAACCACTCAACGACCTGCTGTTTGCTTAATGTCATGATCCCTCCTCAGCCCCAACGCAGCGCTGGCGTGTTCACCGGCGCATCCCACAGCGATAACAACTCGTCATCCACTTGCAGCAAGGTGATGGAAACCCCCTGCATATCCAATGCGGTGCAGTATGATCCCACCAGGTTACGCTCGATCACGATCCCGGCTGCGGCGCAACGCTGCGCCAAACGGTGGTAAACCCCATACAGTTCGGAAAGCGGCGTCGCCCCAAGGTTATTAACCAGCGCAATCACCCTATCGCCCTGCGCCAAAGCTCGCTTGCCCTGGATCTCCTCACGCCATTCCCCCTGCTGACGATCCCAAACGCGGATCGATCGCTGGTAATCGCCGTTATCGATCAGGGTATGGAACATGTCATCTACCGTTTGATCGAGGGTGGTAAACGTCCGCCGTTCGATCCCCGGTTCGCCGTGGATGCCAACGCCGAACTCCATCTCGTTATCCGCCAAAGTAAACGACGGTTTACCTGCCGCAGGCACGGTGCAAGCGCCCAGAGCGATCCCTAGCGAGTGGCCTTGGTTGTTAATTTTGTGCCCCAGCGTGACTAGCGCATCCAGATCAAAGCCCCGTACCGCTGCCGCGCCAAGCAGTTTTTCCATCAGCACCGTGTTGGCGACCCCGCGTCGGCCAGCGGTAAATAGGCTGTCTTTCACCGCTACGTCATCATCCACCAACACCGTTGCCACTGGCACGCCGCTGTCATGCAGCAATTCGGTCGCCGTTTCAAAGTTGAGGATGTCACCGGTGTAGTTCTTGATAATCAGCAATACCCCGGCACCGCCGTCGATGGCCTGGCCGCAGTCGTACATTTTATCCGGCGTCGGCGAGGTGAAAATCTCCCCTGGGCAGGCACCATCCAGCATTCCCTCGCCCACGAAGCCACAGTGCATCGGCTCATGGCCGCTACCACCGCCTGACAGGATCGCCACTTTGTCTGGGATCGGCCCCGCCGTGCGGGTCACAAACACCGGATCCTGATGCACCCGCAGCTCCGGGTGAGCGGCAGCCATGCCGAGTAACTGTTCGTTAAGTACCGAATCGACCTGATTGATTAGCTTTTTCACGGTTAATTCCTCTGTAGGGAACAGTGGGCGCGCTAACCGCGCCCGATGATTTATACGCGTTGCAACCAGGCGCTGCCCAGTTTATCCGCCGTCAGGATGGCCGCCTGTACGCTTTCCGGCGTCACGCTAAACGGCATGTTGTGGATGGTTTCACCCTTGGCACAGCTGGCCTCTGCCACCTTGCCGATTTTTTCTGTCAGTTCACCGGTGATGCCCATTTGCGCCAGGGTAATCGGCAGCCCGACCTGCTGGCAGAAGTTCAACACCGTTTCAATCTGCGCCATTGGGCTGTTTTGCAGCACCAGTTGAGACAGGGTGCCGAACGCCACTTTTTCCCCGTGATACAGATGATGGCACTCTTCCAGCACGGTAAAACCGTTGTGTATGGCGTGCGCCGCCGCCAGGCCGCTGCTTTCAAAACCGATACCGCTCAAATAGGTGTTAGCTTCAATGATGCGCTCCACCGCTTCGGTAACCACACCAGACTCCGCCGCCAGCTTGGCCTTAACCCCTTCAGCCAATAGCGTTTCATAGCATAGACGTGCCAGATTGAGCGCCGCCAGCGTAGACTTGCCGCCCGCCATGCTGGTGGCCTGGGCATCGAAACAGGCCTGAGCTTCAAAATAGGTGGAGAGCGCGTCACCCATACCCGCCACCAGCAGGCGTACCGGCGCTTTGGCGATAATCGCGCTGTCCATCACCACCATATTCGGGTTGGCGGGGTATATCAGGTATTCTTCAAACTCGCCGCTTTCGCTGTAGATCACCGACAACGCGCTGGTAGGCGCATCCGTCGAAGCAATGGTCGGCATCAACACCACCGGTACATGCTGGTAATAGGCGATCGCCTTGGCGGTATCCAGCGTTTTACCACCACCGATACCGATCACACCTTTGCAGCCGTGGCTTTTCAGCTCCTGACCAAGGCGGTCGATTTCCTTGCGGCAGCATTCGCCATTAAACGTACCAGCGTGATACTTCACCCCGTGCTGATGCAGGCTGCCCATCACAGTATCGCCCGCCAGTTTCATGACGAAATCGTCGGCGATCACAAAGTAATGATCGGCAAGGGCTTTGGCATATTCGCCCACGGAGGCCGACGCATTGGCACCTTGGATGTATTTGCTTGGGGATTGAATGATTCTCAACATAACTGACTCCTTGTAGGGACGTTAACCCAGTAACGTTCAGATTTCAGAGGATGATATCGACGTATTATTCTGTTGCTGACTATACGACCTGCCGACTGCTTAGCGAGTAAGGAAAAAAACGTTACATAATGGAACATAGCTTCGGACAAAACGTTCCATTATGTAACGCTTTTGCTGCAGTTATGCTCCGTAAAGCGAACTGGCGCACACCGTAACGTATAAGTGCGTAAAGAGTGGATCCTGTGGGTGTTTCAGCTTTAATTTTGAGCATCTTTCCCCTATCCTATCGACCACTACTGGGCAAGGGCGAATACAGCCCGCATGATGGGATAGATATCGATGAAACGGACCAAAAACATCAACAAAGACACCTTCCGCAAATCCTGGCGCAGCTACCGTGTTGCTCCCGTAGCTTTGGCGATCAGCGCAGTGTTTATGCTGGCCGGCTGCGAACAGGCGGATGAGACGGTTTCCCTGTATAAAAATGCCGACGATTGTTCAACCTCCAACCCGTCGATGAGCGAGCAGTGCACCACCGCGTATAACAACGCGCTGAAGGAAGCGGAAAAAACCGCGCCTAAATACGCCACTCGTGAAGACTGCGTCGCCGAATTCGGTGAAGCGCAATGTACTCAGGCTCCAGCACAGGCTGGCATGGCCGCAGAATCACAAAGCAGCGGCAGCATGTGGATGCCGCTGATGGCGGGCTACATGATGGGCCGCATGATGGGTGGCGGGGGCTACGCTCAACAGCCGCTGTTTACCTCTAAAAACGCCGCCAGCCCGGCAAACGGCAAGTTTGTTGACGCCAGTGGTAAAAGCTATGGCCCGGCAACCGCAGGCGGCCGCTCCATGACGGTACCTAAAACCGCCATGGCACCTAAACCAGCGGTGACCAATACCGTTACCCGTGGTGGCTTCGGTGAATCCGTGGCCAAACAGACCAGCATGCAGCGCAGCAGCGCCACCTCCAGCAGCTCACGCAGCATGGGCGGTTAAGACATGAAACGCGTTGCGATTAGCGAGCGCCCAGACTGGCGCGAAAAAGCCACCGAATTTGGTTTCGCCTTTCACACCATGTACGGCGAACCCTACTGGTGCGAAGATGCCTATTACCAATTCACGTTAGCGCAGATCGAAGAAATTGAAGATGCCACCGCCGAGCTGCACCAGATGTGCCTGAAGGTGGTAGATAAGGTGGTCAACAGCGATCAACTGATGACCAAATTCTGCATCCCCAAGCACACCTGGGAATTTGTTCGCAGCTCCTGGCGCACTAATCAGCCTTCGCTGTATTCACGCCTCGATCTGGCCTATGACGGCATCAACCCGCCTAAACTGTTGGAAAATAACGCCGATACGCCAACCTCACTGTATGAGGCCGCGTTCTTCCAATGGCTGTGGCTGGAAGATCAGATCAACGCCGGCAAGCTGGATCCCGCCGCGGACCAGTACAACAGCCTGCAAGAAAAACTGATTGAGCGTTTCGCCGATCTGCAAGCCAACCACGGCTTTGGCCTGTTGCATCTGGCCTGCTGCCAAGACAGCGAGGAAGATCGCGGTACGGTGCAATATCTGCAAGATTGCGCGCTGGAAGCGGGCCTGCCGACCGAATTCCTGTATATGGAAGAGATTGGCCTGGGCGAGAAAGGCCAGTTCACCGATCTGCAAAATCAGGTGATCGGTAACCTGTTCAAGCTCTATCCGTGGGAATTTATGCTGCGCGAGATGTTCTCCACCAAGCTGGAAGACGCTGGCGTACGCTGGCTGGAACCAGCCTGGAAGAGCATTATCTCCAACAAGGCTCTGCTGCCGCTGTTGTGGGAAATGTTCCCGGATCATCCAAACCTGCTGCCAGCCTACTTTGCCGAGGACGATCACCCGCAGATGGATCATTACGTCACCAAGCCGCTGTTCTCACGCGAGGGTGCCAACATCCAGATCGTCCAGAACGGTCAGGAAGTGGCGCGCGTAGATGGGCCATATGGTGAAGAAGGCATGATTGTGCAGCAGTTCCATCCGTTGCCACAGTTTGAGGGCAGCTATACGCTGATCGGCAGTTGGCTGGTCAACGATCAGCCTTGCGGTATTGGCCTGCGTGAAGATCGCGAGTTGATCACCCAGGATCTGTCGCGCTTCTATCCGCATATTATTCTTGGTTAATCCGTAGGATCGAACCTATTCGATCGTAGAGGCGCGAATTTTTCGCGCCTTTTTTATTCGTCTCCGCTGGTGATTAATCGATTAACCCCATATACTCGTTCTGTCTGTTCTCCTCGGGCGGAGCTACCAGATATGAAGCTGACTTCCCTTATCCCGCCGCAGGTAAACCTGCATGATGGGCGCTTTACTGCACCTGATGTACAACATAAATCCACGACCCTGGGCAACCTGGCGGGGATATTTGCCGATCGTCACGCCTGGCAGGCGATGCCAGCGGAGTTTGCCGTTTACAGCGTAGAGATGCTGCCTTCCCCATCGCAGGAAGGTGAGCTGTTTGTCGGCACTACGCACCTGCAACCAGGTAAAGTGGGTAACGAGTTCTTTATGACCCGCGGGCACTTCCACCAGCGCCGTGAACAGGCCGAATTTTACTTCGGGCTGCGCGGTAGCGGCTTGCTGTTATTACAACATCAGGACGGCGACTGTATCCTTGAGCAAGTGTTTGCTGGCAGCGTCCACCACATTCCTTCCTTCACCGCCCACCGTCTGATTAATACCGGCGATGAGGAGCTCTCGGCACTAGCGGTCTGGCCAACGGTGGCCGGGCATGATTACAGTGCCTTACAGCCACAGGGCTTCAAACTGCGGGTGTTCGCCGACGGCGCAGGTTGGAAAGCGGAGGCTCAATATGAGTGACTCCATGCTGCCGTTTGGGTTGGACGTGCGCGTGACCTGCGATCCGATGGGTTTTGGCTATGGGGATGAGGTGATAGGGCCGCTGCCAGAGATCCGCACCTTGGATCAAATCCGCCCCTCGCTTCGCGACCCTGACTGCGATGGCCCAGAGCAGGTATACGCCATCGTGATGGATGTGGCCAAGCAGCAACACCTGGCGGAGTTAAAGAAGCGCATGTTGTTGTTTGGTATCGTGACCTATGCCAAAGGCCAACTGGGCCGTGAACCGATACGCAGCCAAGGGCATGTTCACCGCGTCAGCCAGCACAGCGGCTGGTCCCCGCCGGAGCTGTACGAAATCTGGCAGGGCAAAGCGATCATCTATATGCAGGAACGGGTCGAACGGGACCCAGGCCGCTGCTTTGCCGTCCATGCCGGGCCAGGGGAAAAAGTGCTGGTGCCGCCGGGTTGGGCACATGCCACCATTTCCGCCGATCCCTATCAGCCACTAACCTTTGCCGCCTGGTGCGATCGCGAATACGGCTTTGAGTATGAGGCGGTACGGGCCTACAAAGGGCTGGCATGGTATCCATTATTGCAAGGCGATAACATCGTCTGGCAGCAAAACCCTCATTATCAATCCGGCAGGTTACACGCCATCGGGCCACGGCATTACGCGGAGTTTGGTCTGAGCGATGAGCCGCTCTATGCGCAGTTTGAGGCTGACCCGGCACGCTTTCAGTTTATCTCCAAGCCGGGTAGCGTAGCGGAAAAATGGCAGAGATTTGAACCTTGATGGAAGACGGGCGCAACTTTGGTTGCGCCCGATATTGAGAGGTATCAGGAGAACAGGCCGCAGGCGACTCCAGCAGCGGCCAAAACCAGCAGGCCTAGCATCGCCTTCACCGGTGAAAGCCCGCGCTTAGCCATCAGATACCAGGTAGCCAGCACGACGATCAGCGGCATCAGGTTAGGGAAAATACCATCCAGCATCTGTTGCAGCTGAATGTTCACCCCATCCTTGGTGATAAACTCCAGCCCGGTTCCCAGCTTGACGTAGCTGGCGGCTACCCCGCCCATGACAAACACCCCCAGCAGGGAAAGCGCTTCACGCAGGCGTGAGGATTTGCTGCTGACCAGCATCTCCACCGAGCCGGACCCCATGTTATAACCCTTCATAAACAGCCAGTAAGAGCCAGGGATAACGATCAGGCTGAAGGCAATAATGTAAAACAGCGGCCCAATCACGCTACCACCGGCGGCCAGCGCCATGCCGATACTTAGCAGAATAGGGATCAACATCCCTGGCAACATGGAATCGCCGATCCCGGCCACAGGCCCCATCAAGCCCACTTTCAAGGTGTTGATGGTTTCACCATCGATCGGTTCCCCGTTGGCCCGTTTCTCTTCCAGCCCGATCACCATACCGTTGACGATCGCGCCCAGCTGCGGTTCGGTGTTGTAGAACGAGGTGTGGCGGCGGATCGCCTCAATGCGCTGCTGCTTGTCCTGATACAGTTTTTTCAGCGCGGGCATCATACTCAGGCAAAAACCATAAGACTCCAGGCGCTCAAAACTCATTGAGGACAGGTTATACATCATCCAGGCGCGCCAGCAGCGGCGCAGATCCTGTTTATTCAATTTGGGTGTTGGCGTTTCCATCAGAATTCATCCTCATCGTCGGCCTGGGGCCCAGCCTGCGCGCTGGCTACCTGCGGCTCCGGCTTATAGTTGTAGTGGATCAGCGCTAACAGCGCGCCAACAATCACCAGCGCCACCATATTCAGCTTGAGGAACACGATGCAGATAAACCCCACCAGGAAATAAATCAGCATGCTGTAGTTTTTAATGATCTGCTTGAGAAGAATGGCAATCCCCACCGCAGGCAGAATGCCACCAACCACGTTCATGGTGGTTAGCACCAGCGCGGGCAGGCTGTCCATAAAGGCGTTGATGTAGCGCGCCCCAAAGAACACCGCGATAAAGGTCGGCACAAAACGCAGCAGGAAGTTGGTCACCTGCGGCCAAATGGCGCTGATAAGATAGATCCCCCGTTCATCCCCCTGCTCCACAGCCACGTCCGCACGGTGGTTCCAATAAGAGTTGAGCACCATCATGGCGTTGAACAGCACGGTGCCCATGATGCCGATAGTCGCCGCCAATGCGACCGCCACCTCCGGGCCCTTGCCGGAAAGTATCCCTAGCGCAATCGCCGGGAAGGCGACAAAGTTGAGATCGGCCGGCATCGATCCTCCTGGTGTTACCATGGCGATATATACCGCCTGAACCGCAACACCGATGATGATACCGGTCTGTACATCGCCGAGGATCGCCCCCACCAGCATACCGGAGACCAACGGGCGGCTGAGAATATACCAGCCTCCTGTCAGCCCCAGCAGCCAAGGGCTACTCAGCGCGCCGAGATAGCAGAGTATCCCGATAAGCGTCGCTTCAAACCACATAGTTAACTCCTGTCAGTCAGACCTGTTTGAGTTTCTTTTTGGCATCTAGCCAGCTGAAATGGCTGGCGTCGGGTACCAGACGGAATTCGATCGCATGGCCACGTTCACTGAGAAAATCGAAGGCAGCGCTCTCTTCGTGATTTACCGACTGGTTCGGACCAATGGTCACGGTCTGTGCCCGTGCCGACATCGGTCCAACGTTGATCTTCTGGTTACGGTTTTTTAAATCGATACCGGCTTCCAACAGCCTGCGCAGCGTGACCGGCGATTTACCGATCACGAAGTATTGCTTGTCGCTGGCAATCACCTTCGGCAGCTTTTCTATCGCCTGTGCCACGGTGAACAACCACACCTTGGTGTCCTGTACCGCTCCTTTCATCACCGATGACAGCAGCGGATCTGCCGCTACCTCATCGTCGATCGCCACAATCCCGTCGCAGGGCAGCTCCTTCGCCCAACGGGTAACCAGCTGGCCGTGGATCACCCGATCGTCGATACGTACAAATGAAATCGCCATGATTTTTCCTCAGAAATCGTCCGGTTGTACTGCTTGCGCCGGGCGGGCAACCACAATGGTTTCGCCCCCCTGCGCCACCAACTCTTGTGCGGCATGCTGCACATCCACGCCCTCCAGCAAGTCGGCACTCATCAGTAACATGGGGAAATTCACTCCAGTCACTACCGCCATCGGCACGGCGTTATTCGGGTCAAACGCATGGCGGCAGGCCACGTTATAGGGAGTGCCACACAGCAAATCGCACAGCACCAGTACCCCATCGGCACCGGGGCTAACCCGCTGCAATTCGGTGGCAAAATCCTGCTTGAAAGCCTCAATACCACCGGTTTCATCGAGGCTGACGTAACTGGTATGTGGCAACTCGCCATAAACCATGCTGGCGCTGGTCATCAGAGCCTCAGCCAGCGGGCCATGCGAGATCACAATCACTTTCAACATCGGTTTATCCCCTTACCCAGGCTTTGATGGTGGCGAGGGTTTTACCCTGGCTGCTGCCATAAGGGCTGATACGATAAGATCCCACCGCCGCCGGGACGATAAAGGTTTCCGCATAGTGCACCACAAACGGGGCGAATCGGCCCTCAGGGCTATCGACAACGGCCTCTTCCCCTTCGATCAGATTCAGCACGTTCACCCGCCCTTCGGTATGGTGCAACACCGGTTCACTGAACCAGTGGCGACGAGTTTCAATAAATTCACGCTCATGCAGGCCAGTGCGCTCTTCCCGCCAGCCCGGCCCTTCGGCCACCGGCTCGATACGGTTTACCAGATGCTCCTGCACCCAGGCGGTGTCACGCTGCCAGTCGATCACCTGCTCGCCATGATCCAAATGCACCGGTCGCGGCTGCCCATCCAACCCCAGACGACCCCAATCCCAGAGTTTGAAGGTGAAGATGTAAGGCGTGGCGCTGATTTCCAGCACCATTGCCCCATCGCCAGAGCAATGCACCGTCCCCGCCGGGATCAGGAAGTGATCGTGTTTGTTGGCCGGGAACTGGTTAACAAACCTTTCATCATCAAAGGCTTTTTCACCCCGCTGAGCAGCAGCCAGATCGGCCATCATAGCCTGTGGGTCGGTGCCGGTTTTCACGCCCAGATAAACCTTGGCTTCCGGCTCCGCCGCCAGAATGTAGTAACTTTCATCCTGGGTGTAATGCATACCGAAATGCTGCTGGATATATTCGGTAATTGGGTGCACCTGGAAGCTGAGGTTTTGCCCGCCGACGGTATCCAGGAAGTCAAAACGGATCGGGAATTCAGCGCCGAACCGGGCATGTACTCGTTCACCCAACAGAGGGCGAGGATACAGCAGCACCAAATCCTGTGAGGGGATCTCGACCCGGACGTCACCAAACCGCATTAGCAGGCTGTTTTCCTCGGGCACGCAGTCAAAACACCATGCATAGTTGGCTGCCGCCGGATCGAGATCGAACTGTTGCTTCATCCATTGACCGCCCCATACACCGGGGTCAAAGAACGGGACTACGCGAAACGGTTGCTGGGTGGCCTGTTGCAACCCGGCGTGGAACGCGGTACCGGCTACCAGCTTGGGTGAACCGGCCTGATTGGTATCCAGCACAAAGTTGGCTCGCTGCAACAAGGGGGTTTTGTGACGATCAAAAACCCGCCATTCCACAAAAAATGCGCGCTTATAACGGCGCAGTACGTCTTCATTCAGGTTGGCAACGCCCCAGTTGCCCAACTCGCCCCGGCGAAAACGTTGTTGTATCTCCCAGCGCGCCAGATCGGCATAGACCAGCACATCCCCTGCCGCGATGAGTGCCGCCCCTGGCCCATACACCACCACCAAGCCGCTTTCGACGGCCGCGATTGCCGCACGCTGCTGCTGCACGGCCTCATCGGCAAAAAACTCCGGCATTTCGTGGCAGGACAACACGCCAAAGACCCGGTCATCCGTCAGATTGCGCTCAATCATCGCGTGGATATGGCTTTCATCATATTTTGCCTGCTCGGCGTTCAGTACCAGAGCGGGTAACAAGGGATCGATCAGCTGTGACTTGAGCTCCTCCAAATCCACGCCGTGGTAGCAATCCACCACCAGTACGGTTTTAGCCAATCCTTGCGCAGCGATTTGGCTGCTGATGGCCTGCACCACGGCTGGCCAACCTTGCCAGGCTGCGCGGTCAAATCCCTGCACCACCAGTTCCGGGTGTTTGTCATAGTTTGCTTTACGATGTTGCTCGGACATGATCTTTTGCCTATGCACTGAAAACATAATCAAAGATTAATCGATTAACCCAATCTTAAACAGCGTGGTTAACGGGATTAACCTCAAACAACGGCGATAAAGCGGACTAAAACCCAAATTATTGCGATAAGCATCACAAATTATTTTCATCATTTGCCAACAAAAGGTTAATCGTTATACCTTAATGACAGATCCCGCCTGCAAACAGGATATGAAATGAGCACCATCACGCTGGCCGACGTCGCCGCCCAAGCCAAAGTCTCCACCGCCACGGTTTCCATGGTATTGCGTAATCGTGGCCGCATCTCGGATGAAACCCGAAAGCGCGTACTGAGCGCCATCGATGAGCTTGGCTACGTCTATAACCAGACCGCGGCTAACCTGCGCAATCGCAGCAGTAATCAGGTCGGCCTGCTGCTACACGACATCACCAACCCGTTTTATGCGGAAATGACCGCCGGGTTGAGCCAGGAGATGGAGCGCCACCAGCTCATGCTGTTTTTGGCTAACAGCGAAGAGTCTGCCCCTAGACAGCAAAAATTTGTCGACTCGCTGTTGCAGAACAATGCCAGTGGCATGGTGCTGTGCTCCGCACGCCAAACGCCGCCGCTGTTCTTTGAAACGCTCAAACGCCGCAAGATCCCGGCCATTATGGTGGTGCGCCCGGTTGCGGACGCTCATTTTGACTTTGTCGGTACCGATAACTTTTTGGGCACTCAGCTAGCCACGCAGCACCTGCTGGATCTGGGCCATCGGCATATCGCCTTTATTGGTGGTTCGGTCAGTTCCACCTCGCGCGCGCAACGCCTGGGTGGCTATACCAGCAAGCTGTTGGAAAGGGGGATTCAGGTCAACGGGGAATGGATTGTTTGCAGTGAGGCTAGCCAAAGCTCTGGTGCTAAAACCGCAGAGCAACTGTTTACGGCGTACCCGGAGATCACCGCCGCATTATGCTATCAGGACATCGTGGCGCTGGGTGTGATGCAGACTTTACGCAAACTTGGCCGCCAGGTAGGCCGCGACTTTGCGCTGATTGGCTTTGACGATATTACCGAGGCTTCCCTGGTACAGCCGGGGCTGACCACGGTGTCCGTCGCCTCACGCGAGATTGGCCGCAAGGCCGGAGAACTGTTGTATAGCCGCATTCAGGGTAACGATGAACCGCCAAAGCGCATCATTCTGCCGCCTTCGCTGGTGATCCGTGAGTCCTGTGGTTACGGGGGGTAATAGGTTTTTTGTAGAGCTTCAGCAAGCGTTTCGAATATTGCGATTTTCGATTATTTCGAATATTTCGAATATATTGTATTTCGTGCTATAGAAATCAGAGAGACATGCCATTATGACCAGTGCAACTTTTTCCAAAATCAACTTGCCTGGTGTGCAAGAAAAAGAGATTGCCCAAAAAGGTTATCGAGATTTATCGGCGATGTTGGCAACAAAACTAGATATTCGCCACTTCTCGATCAGAGACGATGAGCAAAATGAACACTCTATTGAGGTTCCACCTTCTGCGGTGAAAATGCTCGTTGAGATACTAGGAGAACTAGCAAACGGGAACGCTGTTCAGGTTGTGCCCGTTCATGCGGAATTGACTACCCAAGAAGCCGCAAATTTACTTAATGTATCCAGGCCGCATGTTGTGAAAATGCTAGAAGAAGGCAAAATCGAATTCCATAAAACAGGGCGTCATCGCCGCATACGCTTTGCAGACCTTATGGCCTACAAAGAGCAGCGAGACATCGAAGCTGCTGCAGCAATGGATGAACTGACTCGTCTTTCACAGGATATGGATATCTATTAATGACGCATTCGCCTTACCCAGCAAGACTGCAACTAACCCGTTGATTATCACAAGGGACGCAGCATGCAGCGCCCCTTGTAGTGAACCGATTGAGTTAGCAGTCTCAACCCTAAGCAATCAACCAACCTGCACCGAAAGCATGCTCAGCGCGGCCATTTCAATCCCATCGATCGGTACTGAAATCGGCTCTTTACCATCCCAGCCGCCCAATACATACAGCAACGGCAGATAATGCTCTGGCGTCGGGTTCGACAACGCTGCGCCTTCATGCTGCATAAAATTCACCAACGGGTGATGTTCGCCCTGATAGTCCAGGTTATCACGTACGTACTGGTTGAATGACTCCGCCCAAGGATACGGGCTGGTGTCACCCTGCCATTTCACCATGCGCAGGTTATGCACTACGTTGCCGCTGGCCACGATCATGATCCCCCGCTCTCGCAGCGCCGCCAGCTTACGGCCCAGCTCAAAATGGTATTCCGCTGGCTGAGTCCCATCGATGCTCAGCTGCACCACCGGGATATCGGCTTGCGGATACATCTTGATCAGCACGCCCCAGCTACCGTGATCCAACCCCCACTCACTGGTATCGGCCATCACCTGCGCCGGGGCCAACAGGCTTTGCAGCTCTGCCGCCAGCTCCGGTGAACCCGGTGCCGGGTACTGCGTATCAAACAGCGCCTGCGGGAAGCCGCCAAAGTCGTGAATGGTTTTTGGATGTTCCATCGCCGTCACTGCCGTCCCACGAGTGTACCAGTGGGCAGACACAGCAACGATCGCCTTTGGCCGTGGCAATTGCTCACCCAACGCACGCCAGGCCTGGGTATAGCGGTTATCTTCCAGCACGTTCATCGGGCTTCCGTGGCCAAGAAAGAGTGCAGGCATACGAGAGGTGGTCATAAAAAATCCTTGGTTAGCGTGAAAATCGTTCTGCTGACTACATTACGCTGTTTGTCCTACCAAGGCAGCCGGATAACCCTGATGGTGATCTTCAAGAAATTTGAATGGCTGGAGCGATTGAAACCATCAGCCAAATCCACTCGATTTATGCTTTGGCTCTGTTAGTATCGGAAATGGGTATATTTTCATTAGCATACAAGGAGAATGCATGTCTGTACCGCTGATCCTGACCTTGTTAGCCGGGGGCGCAACCTTTGTCGGTGCCCTGCTCGGCATTATTGGCCAGAAGCCCTCCAACCGCCTGCTGGCGTTTGCGCTCGGCTTTGCCGCAGGGATTATGCTGTTAATTTCATTGATGGAAATGCTGCCCGCTGCGCTGCACACCGTCGGCATGTCGCCCATGCTTGGCTACGGCATGTTTATGCTCGGGCTGTTAGGTTACTTTGCGCTGGATCGCATGCTGCCACACCAGCATCCGCAAGATCTGGTGCAAAAGCCCATCAAGCCCCATAACCTGAAACGCACCGCCATGCTGCTGACGCTCGGCATCAGCCTGCACAACTTCCCGGAAGGGATTGCTACCTTTGTGACCGCCAGCGCCGATCTGGAACTGGGGATGGGCATTGCGCTCGCGGTCGCCATCCACAATATTCCAGAAGGATTGGCGGTCGCCGGGCCGGTGTATGCGGCAACCGGCTCCAAAACCAAGGCGCTGCTGTGGTCTGGTATTTCCGGCATGGCAGAAATTCTGGGGGGCGTTCTGGCCTTCCTGGTGCTCGGCCCGATGGTTTCACCGGTGGTGATGGCGTCGATTATGGCTGCGGTGGCCGGGATTATGGTGGCGCTGTCGGTAGATGAATTAATGCCGTTGGCCAAAGAGATCGATCCACATAATAATCCAAGCTATGGCGTGCTGTGCGGCATGGCGGTGATGGGATTTAGCCTGACGCTGTTGCAAAGCGGCGGCATCGGATAAAGAATTTTAAGCACAAAAAAGCCGCTTCATCAGCGGCTTTTTCATTTCAGTCAGCGACTCAGCTGGCTTTCTTTTCGTGCGACTGGCGATAGGCCACCAGATCTTCGATAGTCAGCACCACCATGTCATGTTGCTTGGCAAAGGTGATCACTTCCGGCGCATGCGCCATGCTGCCGTCATCGTTAGTCAGCTCGCACAGCACGCCAGCGGGTTTGAAACCGGCCATTGAGACCAGATCGATGGTCGCTTCGGTGTGGCCACGGCGGTTCAATACGCCACCAGGCTGAGCACGCAGCGGGAACACGTGGCCTGGGCGGTTCAAATCGCTCGGCTTGGCACCGTCTGCAATGGCCGCACGGATGGTCGTCAGGCGATCGCTAGCTGAGACGCCAGTGGTCACGCCCTGCGCCGCTTCAATCGTCACGGTAAAGGCGGTCTGGAACTGGCTGGAGTTGTTGGTGACCATCATCGGCAGCTCAAGCTGCTGGCGACGATCTTCAGTGATACACAGGCAAACAATGCCGCTACCGTGGCGAATGGTCAGCGCCATCTGTTCAACGGTCATGGTTTCTGCGGCGAAGATCATGTCACCTTCGTTTTCACGGTTTTCATCATCAAGCACCATCACACCGCGCCCGTTGCGCAGTGCATCAAGAGCGCGTTCAACGCGTTCTTCCGGCGTGCCGAAATCTGAAAGTAGAGTCTGATTCATGGTAAAAAACCTCATTAAAATTATGGATTACCAGAACCAGGGCGATCTTGAGGAGTGGCTATGCCAATAGCCAAAAAAATAACGCAAGCGGGGCATACGCCCGACAGGTGTCGTTACTCTCTCCCATCCGGACTATAACCGTCGGCCCCGGAATTACACCGGATCTGCTGACCTCTAACCCACTCCTGAGAGATAGGCTGAGCGCTCGCGGGCTTTCACCGTGAATGGTGATTTACCGCCGGTGGGGACTTGCACCCCGCCCTGAGAATAAGCATCTCGACTATAACCCCATCGCTTTAGCGTTTCAAGCCATCCGGTCGCGTAATGAGGGATCGCGCAGCAAACACGGTAATGGTTTATCCGGCGAGCAACTCGCATTACACTAGGCATCTGCCACCAAATATCAGAAAGGGAAACGCCATGATTGACCCGAAAAAAATTGAACAGATCGCACGCCAGGTCCAAGAGTCGATGCCTAAAGGCGTACGTGAATTCGGGGAAGACGTTGAGAAAAAAATCCGCCAGGTACTGCAAGCGCAGTTGACCCGTCTGGATCTGGTTAACCGCGAAGAATTTGACGTGCAGACTCAAGTCCTGCTGCGCACCCGCGAGAAGCTGGCATTGCTGGAACAGCGCCTGACTGAATTGGAAGGCAAGCTGGATACCGCACCGGTAGCCAAGCCAGCAGACGAATAAGTTTATTGTAAGGGGCGCATCAATGCGCCCTTATTGCTTGGAGACCACCGCCGGCGTTTTACGCGGCATCACCAGCCAAATCAGCACCAACATCGCCAGCGCATACAGGCTTTTCCAGCCGATAATCACTAGTAACAACAAGCACAAAGCGGATCCGACGATCGCCATCAGCCGCGAACGCCCCTGCAAGATCCGCCAACCCGCCAACATACACAGCAGATAAATCAGCACGAAAATGCCATTGGCATACACCAGCAACGTATCCAGCGGCAGCTTCAGGGTATAGATCAGCAAAGTGAACAGCAGGCAGCAACCTACCACTGCGCTCAATGCATTGACCGGCACCTGACCCGCAGAGAGTTTGGCTAAGCCGCTAGCAGGCTTTTCCTGGGCCTGTGACCAGACCAGGCGGGCAAAGCTCTGGGTGTAGATATTCACGCTGGCAAAACAGGCCAGATAGCCGATGATGCAGGCAATCCACAGCGCATGCTCGCCAAACAGTTGCACCACGATCCCCGGCAACGAAGCGGCCGCCGCCTGATGTTCGCCGTAAGCATGGAAGTGCAGCACCGCTACGGTACAGCCCCAATAGACCGCCCCCGCCACCAACAGCCCGAGCATTAACGCGCGCGGAAAGTCCCGCTCTGGATGGCGAAACTCGGTCGCCAGATGAGCAAAAGCCTCCAGCCCGACAAAGCACCAGAACATCACCGCCAACGCGTGGAACATATTAGGAGGAGAAATATCGCTGACCGCAGGCCATGGGATTTGGGATGGGGTAATGCCGCCTTGCCACCAGATAGCCCCCACCAGAGCTATCACCAGAAGGGCAATCAAGGTCTGAATATTGGCACTGGAACCGGCGCTGCGTGTGCCAAGCAGCCAAATCACCACCAGCGTAACAATTTGCACCAGCAACAGGCCATTGGCATCCCAACCAAAGGTGGCCTGCCAGAATCCTGCGGCGATTTGTAATGCGGCAGGCAAGCCAACGGGGATCACAGAGAGGAACAGCCAAGCGGTTACCTTTGCCATGCGTGGCCCAAAAGCCAGACCGACAAAATGCGCGGCACCACCGGCACTGGGGAAATGGCGGCCCAACGCCGCAAAAGCGATGGCGATCGGGAATACCAGCACAATCAGTATTGGCCAGGCCCACAGGCTGTCGCCCCCCGCCACCTGCGCCGCCAATGCCGGAACGGCAAAGACCCCGGTACCCAGCAGTGAAGTGGACAATAGCCCAACGCCCTGCGCTAAACTCAGCTCCTGCTTAAGTCCACTCACTGCAAACCACCCTGTTTACCCGTCGTCTTTTTCGGGCGCAGTGCTCAGCGCCCCTACAGTCAAAAAATATTAACCGCGCCCATCCTTGATGGCCTTGATGATGTTGGTGGTGGATAACCCATCTTCAAAGTTCAGTACCCGCACATCGCCACCGTTGGCCCAGACTTCAGCACTGCCAGCAATCTCATGCGGCTGGTAGTCACCGCCCTTCACCAGTAGATCTGGCAGAACTTCGGCGATCAGGCGTTGCGGCGTATCTTCTTCAAACGGCACTACCCAATCCACGGCACCCAGCGCGCCCAACACCACCATACGGTTTTCCAACAGGTTAACCGGGCGGGTTTCCCCTTTCAGGCGTTTGGTTGACGCATCGCTGTTCACCGCCACGATCAGGCGATCGCCCAATTTGCGCGCATTCGCCAGGTACGAGACATGGCCTGCGTGCAGAATGTCGAAGATGCCGTTGGTCATCACCACTTTCTCGCCGCGTTGGCGCGCCTGCGCTACCGCTTTTTTCAGCTCGGCTTCTGTCATTACACCAAAGCCGGTTTCGGCGCGGCCACGAATGGCGTTTTCCAGCTCGACTGGCGAGACGGTCGAGGTGCCCAACTTACCCACCACCACACCGGCGGCGGCGTTAGCCAGGAAGCAGGACTCTTCCAGAGTATTACCCGCCGCCAGGGCGGTGGCCAGCACACCGATCACCGTATCACCGGCACCGGTCACGTCGAACACTTCCTGCGCCTGGGTTGGCAGATGCAACGGCTCACGGCCCGGTTGCAGCAACGTCATCCCCTGCTCGGAACGGGTGATCAGCAGTGCAGACAGTTCAAAGTCCGCCACCAGCTTCATCCCACGCGTCACCAGCTCTTCTTCACTTTGACAATGACCGACCACGGCTTCAAATTCGGACAGGTTTGGGGTCAGCAGCGTAGCGCCACGGTAACGTTCAAAATCGGTGCCTTTCGGGTCGATCAGTACCGGAACCTTCGCCGCACGCGCCAATGCGATCATGCCTTGCACCTTGCTCAGCGCGCCCTTGGCGTAATCCGACAGTACCAGTGCGCCAATCTGCGGCAATGCCTGCTGGATACGCTCCATGATCGGCTGCGGATCGACGTTGGAGAAACCTTCCTCGAAGTCCAGGCGGATCAGCTGTTGGTTACGGGAAAGTACGCGCAGCTTGGTGATGGTCGGGTGCGTAGGGACCGAGACAAAGTCACAGCGCACGTTAACTTCGTTGAGCTTGGCGCTCAGCGCACGCGCCGCGTCGTCGATCCCCGTCAGACCCACCAGGCGCGAATTGGCCCCTAACGAGGCGATGTTCATCGCGACGTTAGCCGCACCACCGGGACGCTCTTCGATGGTTTCAACCTTGACCACCGGCACCGGCGCTTCCGGTGAAATACGGCTGGTCGGCCCATACCAATAGCGATCCAACATGACGTCACCAACCACCAACACACCGGCGCGGCGAAAATCAGGTAGTGTAACTTTCATCCGATAACTCCAAACAAGTCATAAAAATAAATTCGGCAGATATTAGCATAATAGCCCGCAATACCCGTAAAAACTGCCTACCAGCTCAATGCTTAGGCAAACAATACGTCTCCCTCAGCCCAGCCATTTGCTCCAACTGGCGCGCACCTGCTCACGCTCGGCAGCAAACAGCTCGCTGCTGACTTTGCTGGAGTGTTCCTGTAACGCCAGATGGTGGATCTCATCACGCATGGTGACATAAGCCTGGGTCAACGCCTGGGCCTCGTCTTCCGGCATGATGTCGTAATTAGCCATCAGCTCAAAGATACGCACGTTATCCGACCAACGCGTCAGGCGCGGTTCGCCCGCGGCATAACCTAAGACCAGGTATTGGGCAATAAATTCGATATCGGTGATCCCGCCTTCGTCCGCTTTGATATCAAACAGATCGCGCTGTTTGCTGCCCAGATGGTTGCGCATTTTCTCGCGCATTTCACGCACCTCCTGCTGCAGCTTGTTCACTTCACGCGGTTTGCACAAAATTTCGCGGCGGATCGCATCGAACTGCTGATGCAGCGCCGGATCGCCATACACGATGCGCGCCCGCACCAGAGCCTGATGCTCCCAGGTCCAGGCTTCGTTACGCTGATAATCGGCAAAGGCTTCGACGGTGCTGACCAGCATCCCGGCAGCTCCGGAAGGACGCAGACGGGCATCCACCTCATAGAGAATGCCGGAAGAGGTGCGGGTGCTGAACAAATGCATCACCCGTTGCGCCAGGCGCAGATAGAACTGACGGCCATCGATGCAGCGATCGCCATCCGTCATGACGTCTGGTGGACAATCCAGCAGGAACACCAGGTCGAGATCCGAGCTGTAACCTAGCTCCCAGCCCCCCAGCTTCCCGTAGCCGATCACCGCGAACCCTAACCCCTCCCGCTCATGTAGATGAGTCGGCTGACCGTAGCGCGCAACCATGTCTTTCCACGCCTGCTGCACCACCGCATCAATGATCGCCTCGGCCAGATAGGTTAAGTGATCGCTCACTTTCATCACCGGCAGCACCTCGGCGATATCCGCAGCGGCAATGCGCAAGTGTTGTGCCTGCTTGAACTGCCGCAACGCTTCCAACTGCTGTTCTTCATCGTCTTCCGGCACCCGCAGGCGGTATTGGCGCAGTTCGCTACGATAGGCATCCGGAGCCACCGGTTGGTACAGCGTGGCCGGATCCAACAGCTCGTCGAGCAACAGTGGGTAACGCGCCAGTTGGCTGGCCACCATCGGGGATGCGGCACAAAGGCGGATCAGGTGGCTGAGAGCGGCGTGATATTCCACCAGCAGCTCGAGGTAGGTGGTGCGGGTCACGATGCTTAGCAACAGCTGGGTCAGGCGCGTCAGAGCCGTGGCCGCGTCCACGCGCGAACACACTTCGGCCAGCAAGCGTGGCATCAGTTGATCCAGCACGTCACGGCCACGCGGGCCAATGGTGCGTTTGTCCACGTCGTGGCGGAAGTCGGCGATGGAACGCAGCATCTGCCGCCGCGCCTCTTCGTCCAGATGGGGCGTCAGTGGCTCTAGCTCGCTCTCATCCAACGCATCCTGCCACAGGCTGTGGTAATGCTGGTAGTTGGGATCTTCGCCTACGTCTGGGCTATCGTCGCCGATCAGGTCATCAAATACCGTACGGACCTGGCGCATGTGCTCGTCCAGCACCATCATCAACGACGGCCAGTCCGGCTGGTCCATTCCCCAGGCCAGTCGCGCCTGATCCAGCTCGTCCTGCGGCAGGGTCTGGGTCTGCTGGTCGGCAATCGCCTGCAACAGATTCTCCAGCCGCCGCAGGAACAGATAGCCGTCACTCAGCTCTGCGACCTGCTGCGCGGTCAACAACCCCAGTTCACCCACCGCCTGCAACGTCGGCAGCAGTGATCGCCCCTGCAAACTGGGCTCACGCCCACCACGGATCAGTTGGAAGACCTGGGTGATAAATTCGATTTCGCGGATGCCACCGGCACCCAGCTTGATGTTGTCCTTCAGCCCCCGCCGCCGCACTTCGCGGGCAATCATGCCCTTCATATTACGCAGCGACTGGATCACGCTGAAATCGATATAGCGACGGAACACGAATGGCCGCAATGTCTTACGCAGCTCCTGGCTGTAGGCATCTTCATGCCCCCCCATCAGGCGCGCCTTGACCATCGCGTAGCGTTCCCAATCGCGCCCCTGCTCCTGGTAATAATCTTCCAGCGCGGCAAAGCTCATCACCAGCGGGCCGCTATCGCCAAACGGCCGCAGACGCATATCGACGCGGTAGACAAAGCCGTCGATGGTTTGCTGATCCAACGCTTTGATCAGCCGTTGCCCCAGGCGGGTAAAGAATTGGGCGTTATCCAGCTCACGCCGCCCGCCTTGGGTGTGGCCGTTTTCCGGATAGGCAAAGATCAGATCGATATCAGAGGAGAAGTTCAGTTCACCACCGCCGAGTTTGCCCATCCCCAGGATCAGCAAAGGCTGCGGCACGCCATCGGCATTGCAAGGCGTGCCCCACTCGCGGCAACAGGTTTGATAGAGCCAGTCACGAGCGCTGACGATCAGCGTTTCTGCCAGAGCACTCAGCTGTTGTAGCGTTTCTTGCGTGGTACATAGCTGCTGAGCCTGCGCCCAGGCAATACGCACCAGGCTCTCACGGCGAAACAGGCGCAGCACGCGCATTAGCTGCGCTTCGTCCTGCACCTCTTCAAGCTCATCCTGCAACCAGGCGGCATAGTGCTGCCACTCATCGGCCACTGGCGGCTGCTGGCGTAACGTTACCAACCATTCAGGATGGCCGAGCAACATGTCGCTGACAAAATCACTCGACGCCAGAACGCTTTGTTCTGCGGCGCTGAGCATTAACTCCGCGCCCTGAGTTTCCTGAAATCGCTGCACGATGTTCTGTGCCTGAAGCTGTAACGCAGCAGAGAGTGGCAACATAGTGAATGACCCGTTCTATGGCCTGCAGCCGGCAGGCCCGCTGGAGTTAACGAACCGCGCCGTTTAACCAGAATGGCGCATGGGATAATGCCTGTTTGCGGCTGGCTTCGTACCAACCCTGACGACGCTCGGCAATGGCTGATTGCAGTTCGCGCCAACTGTCGATATACGGCCCGGTTTCGCTATCCGGATAGGCACCAGAAAGCAGGATAAACGCCAGCACCTGGCGCGTCAGGCGTGGCAGTTGCTCTTGATATTCATCTTCATTCAGGGTGCGCGTAAAGGCTTCTTTCAGCTCTGCGGCGCTACGGCCCAGCATGATATCGCTAAAACGCTTGAATGAACCATCCAGCTTAGCCTGCGATTTGGCATCGATAAACGGCCGCCATGCGCCGGTGATCAACCACGATGTGAGTGCCAACTTACATTGCAGATACTCCGTGCCGTAGCACAGCTCCTGCGGCTGGGTGGTTTTATCCACCAGCAAAGGCTCCAAAGCCGTCAGCCGAGCGCGCAGATCGGTGCTTGCCTTGCGCGGAACCAAGCCGCCAAAGATCACCAGCGCCTGGCGGATCAGACCGATGGCTTCCATTACCGCACGGCGTGCCTGCTTGTCGCCACGCAGCCACAGCTCTTCGTGATACTGCCAATGGCTCAGCGCCAGCTCGAAAGCGGCAACCATGCCTTGTTCTACCGTGGACTTAGGTGCAGGCTTCATCACGCTTAATGGGCGTAACTCACGTTCGGCATTGCCCTGCGCCAGATGATAGCCCCGAGCCGCTTTACTGAGGCTACCCTGGCGTAAACCACCCTGTTCCGCCAATGCGGCTGCCAATGCCAGCAAATCAGCAGTCTCACCGCTTTTCAGCTCCAGTTCCAGCTCGCATAACGGTTCAGCGAGGTCACCCGCGCGCACTTCACCCTGGTCGAGGCCAATCTCAATCTCGCTTGCGCCGTAAGTGACCACCCACTTTTCACGCACAAAGTCAGTACGGAACAGCGGCTGCAACGCCTTTTGCAACGGGGCCAGCTTGCAGCCCTCCGGCCAGATATCCGCCGGGAATTTTTTCAGCGCCAGCGCGGGTTTGGCGATGGCGACGTTAAATTCCGGCCGCTGGTGCAGCCCCCCCACCACCGAACCGGCGGTTTTGATGGTCATTTCATAGCTATCGTCAAAACCGCGAATACGCAGGCCCATATCATGGTTGCGCAGGAAGTTGTCGGCGGTTTCATAGTAGATATTGGTCAGCTTCTGCGGCGCAGAATGCTGATTAGGCCAGGCGGCAATCCGCTCCGGTAGGCTGGCAATCGCTGCGGGGGAAACAATAAACTTCAGTTCTATTTCAACGCTCATAGTTCTTTTACACCAATAGGTTAGGCATTCGCGTGAGTCTTCACGGCGGCGGAGTCTGCCGGCCGCACTCAGCCCGACGACGCACAGTGAGAGTATCTTACCGCGATTCCCCCTGACTTGACTCTGCCAACTGCAGAAAAAACCTGTTACGTTATAGAATGCTGCGCAACTGACGGGATTTAGCATAGTAAGATAGTTCCCATTCCGGTTTTGGCGTTGCGCCGTCAGACTGAACGCTCTACTATCGTTCCATAAATCCACGCAGAAACGATGACATAATGCAGAAATTACGCCTGATTTGCCTTGCCGTGCTAAGTTTTAGCATCACTTGGGGCGCACATGCCGAAGATAAACGCTATATCTCCGATGAATTAAATACTTATGTCCATAGCGGCCCAGGTAACCAATACCGTATCGTCGGCACCTTGAATGCCGGTGAAGAAGTCACGCTGTTGAGCGTCAATGACAGCACCAGCTACGGCCAGATCCGCGATTCCAAAGGACGCAGCGTCTGGATCCCGCTGGATCAGCTGAGCCAGACGCCAAGCCTGCGCACCCAGGTGCCAGAGCTGGAACAGCAGGTGAAAACCCTGACCGACAAGCTGGCCAATATTGATAATAGCTGGAACCAGCGCACCGCCGAAATGCAGCAGAAAGTGGCCGCCAGCGATAGCACCATCAGCGGCCTGCAGCAGGAAAACCAGGATCTGAAAAATCAGCTGGTTGTGGCGCAGAAGAAGGTGAATGCGGTGAATCTGCAACTTGACGACAAACAACGCACCATTATTCTGCAATGGTTTATGTACGGCGGCGGCGTTGCCGGCGTTGGTTTGTTGCTCGGCCTGCTGTTGCCGCACCTGATCCCACGCCGCAAGAATAATCGCTGGATGAACTGATTGCCGTTCCGCCAGTTTAAGCGCCTACGGGCGCTTTTTTATTGCCTGACGCATCCGCTGCCCAATTGATGTAATCTGATCAAACGAGCTATTGATAGGAGTTAAACCGTGAAAATTTACCTGGTCGGCGGTGCCGTCCGTGACACCCTGCTCAACTTACCGGTAGTGGATCACGACTGGGTGGTGGTCGGCGCAACGCCTGCCGACCTATTGGCTCTTGGCTATCAGCAGGTGGGTAAAGACTTCCCGGTATTCCTCAACCCGCAAACTCATGAGGAGTATGCGCTGGCCCGCACCGAGCGCAAATCCGGCCAGGGTTACACCGGATTTACCTGCTACGCCGCCCCGGACGTGACGCTGGAAGAGGATCTGCTGCGGCGCGATCTCACCATCAACGCCATGGCGCGGGGTGATGATGGAGTACTGGTTGACCCCTATAACGGCAAGGCCGATCTCGACGCCCGCCTGTTGCGCCATGTCTCCGACGCTTTTGGCGAAGATCCGCTGCGAGTGTTACGCGTGGCGCGTTTTGCCGCCCGCTTTGCCTCCCTGGGTTTTACCGTTGCCCCTGAAACCAGCGCGCTGATGCAGCAGATGGCCGAAAGCGGTGAACTGGCCACCCTGACGGCGGAGCGCGTGTGGAAAGAGACCGAGAAGGCATTACAGAGCCAGAGCCCGCAGGTGTATTTCCAGGTGCTTCGCGACTGCGGAGCGTTGAAAGTGCTGTTCCCGGAAATCGACGCCCTGTTTGGCGTGCCAGCCCCAGAGAAATGGCACCCGGAAATTGATACTGGCGTACACACGCTGATGACGCTGGCGATTGCCACCCAGCTCAGCCCCGAGGTAGATATCCGCTTCGCGGCGCTGTGCCACGATCTCGGGAAAGGCATCACGCCGCAAGAACTCTGGCCACACCACTATGGCCATGGCCCTGCGGGCGTCAGGCTGGTAGAGAAGCTTTGCCAACGGCTGCGTGTTCCTAATCCAGTACGTGAGCTGGCGAAGCTGGTGGCGGAGTACCACGACCTGATCCACACGGCCAATAAACTGCGGCCAGAAACGCTGTTAAAACTGTTTGATGCCATCGACGTGTGGCGTAAACCGCAGCGGCTGGAGCAGATGATCCTCACCAGCGAAGCCGATGCCCGCGGGCGTACCGGTTTTGAAAACAACCCTTATCCGCAGGGCGATTACCTGCGCCAGGCCTATCAGGTCGCCAACGCGGTTTCGGTCAAAGAAGTGGTGGAAAGTGGCCTGCAAGGGCTGGCGATCCGCGACGAGGTCAAACGCCGCCGTCAGCAGGCGTTGGCGGACTGGAAGAAACAGCAAGAACCTCAGCCTTAGGTAAAACGGGCGCGGTATGCGCCCCTACCTACCCCTCCAGCACCAACGAATCACGGCTGATTTCAGCGATACTTTTCGCCCCCGTGAGCGTCATCGCTACGCACATCTCTTTTTTGATCAATGCGAGCAGATTTTCTACCCCAGCCTGGCCCGCTGTCGCCAGCGCATAGAGATAAGCACGCCCAAGCAACACACTGTCCGCCCCAAGCGCGATCATGCGCACCACGTCTAATCCGCTACGTATCCCGCTGTCTGCCAGGATGGTGATATCCCCTTTCACCGCATCGGCAATCATCGGCAACGCACGAGCAGAAGAAAGCACCCCATCCAGTTGGCGACCACCGTGGTTGGAAACCACAATCCCGTCAGCACCAAAACGCACGGCATCACGTGCATCGTCGGCGTCGAGAATGCCCTTTATCACCATCGGTCCCTGCCAGAAATCACGGATCCATTCCAAATCACTCCATGAAATCGAAGGGTCAAAGTTGGCCCCCAGCCACCCGATATAATCTGCTAGTCCGGTGGGCTTTCCGAGGTAAGCGGAAATATTGCCCAGATCGTGCGGGCGCCCATTCAGGCCAACATCCCACGCCCAGGCAGGATGGGTAACGGCTTGCCAATAGCGCCGCTGGGCGGCATAGGGGCCACTCATTGCCGAATGTGCATCGCGGTAACGGGCGCCTGGTGTCGGCATATCCACGGTGAAGACCAAGGTGGTACAGCCCGCGGCTTTCGCCCGCTCCAAGGCATTACGCATGAATCCGCGATCTTTCAACACATACAGCTGGAACCACATGGGCCGCTTGATGGCCGGCGCCACCTCTTCGATTGGGCACACCGATACGGTGGAAAGCGTAAACGGAATGCCTTGTTGTTCTGCGGCCCTTGCAGCCTGCACCTCACCACGGCGGGCATACATGCCACATAACCCTACCGGGCCAAGGACAACAGGCATGGCCAAAGTTTCGTTAAACAGTTTGGTTTCCAGGCTGAGCGCCGACATGTTCTTAAGAACACGCTGCCTCAATGCGACCTGAGCCAGATCTTCCACGTTACGCCGTAAAGTGTGTTCGGCATAAGCGCCGCCATCAATGTAGTGAAACAGAAACGGCGGCAGTTTACGTTGTGCCGCAGCGCGATAATCCGTGGCTGCTGAGATAATCATCAAACGATCTCCCTTTGTTACGGTGAATTGTCATCAGGAAGGCGGGTTATACGCGCCTGCCTGGCCTCGTCTTCATGCAGATTTTTAATGGTGGAATGCACGAATCCCAGGTGAGATTTGGCCGCTTTACCCGCCCGTTCAGGATCGCCTGCCAGGATCGCCAGCAGCAGTTCCTCGTGCTGTTCAGTCAGCCGGGTGAAAATCGTCGGCTGGGTGTACATACGCTGGCGGCTATGCATGACGGAGGTGCGCATTAAATCGAAAAAGCCGCGCATGGTTTGCAGCAACACCACGTTGTGTGAAGCCTCGGCAATCGCCAAATGGAAGCGCACATCCGCCTGAGCGGCAAGTTCAGGATGATCGCTCTCCTGAAGCGCTAACATGGCGTCAAAGCAAGCCTGTAGCTTCTCTTTGTCTGCGGCGGTGGCGCGCATTGCCGCGTGCCAGGCGGTGCTGGCCTCAATGGCGTGGCGAGCTTCCAGAATGTCATAACGATAGTCAGGATCGTCGGCAACCAAGGTTCTCAGCGGTTCCACGATGCATTGCTCCGACCAGGGGGAAAGCTCGTCGCAGACATAGGTTCCGCCGCCACGTCGGCTGATAAGCGTTTTTTCACCAATCAGCTTTTGAATTGCCTCACGTAGAGAGGAACGCGAGACACCCAACTCGTTGGCCAACTGGCGCTCGGCGGGCAAGCGCATCCCCATATCCAGTTGGCGTTCACGGATCATCACCTTGATACGCTCAACCAAACGATCGGCCGAGCGGAGTGGATCAGTAGGTTGAAGATTTACAGTCATGGGATCATCCAGGTTAGCCAGTAAGCCTGAAGCGTAGTAATAACTCCCACCATACAGGTGAAGATCAGGCTGTGTTTTACCGTAAAGCGGAACAGATCAGACTCTTTCCCCACCAACCCCACGGCGGCACAGGCAATCGCGATAGACTGTGGTGAAATCATTTTGCCTGTGACTCCGCCGGTGGTGTTAGCCGCAACCAACAGCACATCCGAAACGCCAATCTGCTGGGCGGTGGTGGCCTGCAGAGCGGCAAACAACGCGTTGGACGAAGTGTCTGAGCCGGTCAGGAACACGCCCAACCAGCCAAGGAACGGTGAGAAAAAGGTGAACGCGCTGCCGGTATGAGCCAATGCCAGTGCCAAGGTTGCCGACAGGCCGGAATAGTTGGAAATAAAGGCAAAGGCTAACACCATGCCAATGGAATAAATGGGCAACATCAACGCCTTTAGCGTTTCAGCCAGCGTGGTGAGCGCGTCTTTGGGCTTCATGCGCAAATAAATCACAGAGGCGATCGCAGCAACCATAATGGCGGTGCCGGTGGCAGAGAACCAGTCAAGTTTGAAAACGGCGACATAAGGCGTGATGTTTGCCACCACCGGCGGCATTTTGGCCACCAGCTTATCCAGAAAAGGCACCGGAATAGAGAACACCCACACGTACAGCGCACCACCTTGCGCGAACAGCGCTTTAAACGGCGGGATGCTCCACAGGGTGACCGTAGCGGTCAGGAAAATAAACGGCATCCAGGCGCGAATAACCTGCCCTAAACCATAGTGCTGCTGCACCAGCTTTTGGTCGACGACTACCCCTTCGGCATTATCAAAACGGAACAGGCGTTTTGGCTGCCAAACCCGTAGAAACAGCGTCAGGCATACCAGTGAAACCAGCGAGGAGATGATGTCTGGCAACTCTGGCCCAAGAAAGTTGGAGCTGAGATACTGCGCCAAGGCAAAGCTTCCCCCCGCCACAACCACCGCAGGCCAGGTTTCTTTAATGCCGCGCCAACCGTCCATAATCGCCATGATCCAGAACAGCACGATAATCGTCAGGAACGGCAATTGGCGCCCTACCATCTGCCCGATTGCAAAGCTGTCCAACCCGGTCACCTGGCCCGCAACGATAATCGGGATACCCATAGCGCCGAAAGCCACCGGTGCAGTGTTGACGATCAGGCAAAGCCCTGCGGCATACAACGGATTGAATCCCAGCCCAACCAACAAGGCGGCGGTAATGGCTACCGGTGCGCCAAACCCGGCGGCACCTTCCAAAAAGGCACCAAAACAGAAGCCAACGATCAGCATCTGTAAACGTTGGTCGGGGGTGATAGAGAGAATGGAAGAGCGGATGATGTCAAACTGCCCGGTTTTCACCGAAATCTGGTAGACAAATACTGCGGCAATAATGATCCAGGCTATCGGCCACAGCCCATAGAAAAAACCATAAACCACCGCAGCGAGCGCTCGATCGATGGGCATCCGGTAGAGGAATAACGCCACCAGCAAAGCTATACCAACGGTTAACGTTGCTGCAATATGCCCCTTGAGCTTCAGTTTAATCAACGCCAAGAAAAAAAACGCAATGGGCAGCGCCGCGACCGCACTTGATAGCCAGATATTACCAATGGGATCATAAACTTGTTGCCAGACTTCCATGTAGATAACTCCCGCGATTATTTACATACTCCTCCGCTTAATGGGTCGTACTAACAGGGCGAAGTCATATGATTGATAACCGATAGTTAACTTACTGTTAAAAACATGCAATGTGTCTGTTTGGGTTTTTGCCGTTTATGTGCCAGAGGTTCACATTTTTCCGGCATTGGTCGGACCAAAAGTGGGGAGAAGGGGTGCTAAATGAGCAAGGCTGAGCATCCCCATAAATTGGGGCCCCCTCACGCTATCGCCTTTTTAAATATGTGTATGATGTGGTGCAGACAACAGCAGGAGTACATACATGACAGTAAATAATAGACTTATTAACAATACGGGTATTAACCTTAACGCCAGCTTTGCTGCCAAACTACATAATCACGCAACGAAAAAATGGCAGGAAGAAAACAAGGGAACTCTCGAGGCATTAAATCGTTTTCATGATGAACACGGCTGTTTCAGCGATGAGTACAGAACGTTTTAACAATGCAATTCACCGTCTACTGCAAAAACGGCAATAGATTTCCTCATTGATGGAATTTGAAGCCACTGGTAGCGACCAATCGAATGCGCCAATACAAGTAATATGAACATAGTGGGCAAAGAGCCCACTATTGGAGAGGACAAAACGTTCGAGCTGGTGCCAGGATTAATGAATAAACACCATGTAGACCGCCGCCGCGACGATAAAACGGTAGATGGCGAAAGGCACAAACGAGATACGCTTGATCAACTGCAGGAAGGTCTTGATGGCGATTAGTGCTACCACAAACGCGGTAGCGAAACCGACGGCAAACATCGGCAGGTCACTGAGCGTCAGGAAGTGCAGGCTCTTGTACAGATCCAGACCGCTGGCCCCGATCATCATTGGCACTGCCAGAATAAAGGAGAACTCCGAGGCCGCAAAACGGCTCACGCCCACCAGCATGCCCCCCGAAATGGTAGAGCCGGAACGGGAAAAGCCAGGCCACAGCGCCAGACACTGGAAGCAACCGATCAAAAAGGCCTGCCGATAGGTAATATCATCCAGCCCGACCGCGCTTGGTTTTTTCGGTTTCAGCCATTCGGCGGCCAACAGCAACAGGCCCCCGACCACTAACGCATACATCACGTTTTTCGGTTCAAATAGCGATTTGATCATATCGTGGAGCAGCAACCCCAGCGCTACCGCCGGGATCATCGCCAGCAGGATATGGCCCAACTTCAATTGCCCTGCCGTCTGCCCTTCATGAGGAACAGGTTTGCCACCAAAGTGAATGCCGATCAGGCCAAACAGACGGCGCCAGAACACCACTACCACCGCCAGGATCGAACCCAGTTGGATAATAACTTCGAAGGTTTTCGCCTTATCGCCGGTAAAACCCAGTAACTCACCAACGATAATCATGTGCCCGGTAGAGGAAACCGGCAGGAACTCTGTCAGCCCTTCGACTACCCCAAGCACGAATGCCACAAACAATGAATGCATGTCCGCCATCAGACCACTACCCCATTTCAAATTTAACGCTATTAAAGGTACGAGCACAAAAAAGCGGCAGTGTTCAATACCTTGCCGCTTAAACAATTCTAGTTACAGACCAGCATATCGGTCTTTAGTTGCATATTGGTGACAACTTGTCAGGCTGGGCGCTGACCGCGTTCGATGATCACCCCAACCCGGCTGGCGTGCGCGACTGCACCCGGCTTGCTGACCTTAATACGGACCCAGGGAGATTTAAAGCGCCGTAGCAAAATTTCGGATACCTCCTCTGCGACACGCTCCACCAGCGCAAAACGATTGGGCTGCACATGCTGGATGACCGCATCGCTGATATCGGCATAGCTTAGGCAATCATTCACATCATCGCTGGCGGCTGCCTGGCGGTTGTCCCACGCCATTTCGATATCGAACACCAGCTTTTGCGCAATGGTTTGTTCCCAATCATAAACGCCAATGGTGGTGATCACGGTAAGCTCTTCAATAAATACGATATCCATCACGTCATTCTCAGTTTTTGGCCTTGCCGGATACCACTTCCGACGGAATATGCGTATTATCCATAGATGTTGCGAGTAAAACGACCATTATTAGACGGAACCGCGTTATGAGTGCTACCGCGCTTGGCATGATTATCTTCGCGTATCTGTGTGGCTCAATTTCCAGCGCGATCCTGGTTTGCCGGATCGCCAGGCTACCGGATCCGCGTGAACATGGATCGGGAAATCCAGGGGCGACCAACGTCCTGCGTATCGGCGGCCGCCTGGCGGCGGCTACGGTGTTGGTGTTCGATATACTAAAAGGGATGCTGCCAGTCTGGTTGGCCTATGCGTTCAACGTCCCACCGCTGTATCTGGGCCTGACGGCAATCGCCGCCTGTCTTGGGCATATCTACCCGGTGTTCTTCCACTTCCGTGGGGGCAAGGGCGTGGCAACGGCGTTCGGTGCCATTGCGCCGATCGGCTGGGATCTCACTGGCCTGATGACCGGCACCTGGCTGTTGACCGTGCTACTGAGCGGCTATTCCTCGCTCGGGGCGATCGTCAGTGCGCTGATTGCACCGTTCTACGTCTGGTGGTTCAAACCGCAGTTTACCTTCCCGGTAGCGATGCTCTCTTGCCTGATCCTGATGCGTCATCACGACAATATCCAGCGCCTATGGCGCGGCCAGGAAGGGAAGATCTGGGGTAAGTTCCGCAAGAAGAAAGACGGTGTTTTAGAACAGGAAGAACACAAAGAAGAATAATTGAAAGGCCGGAAATTCCGGCCCTTGGCTTTTACACCGCAGGCAGCTCTGCCAGCGGCCAACGTGGGCGTACGGTAACGCCCAACTCCGGGTTACCCCCGTTCTTCATTCGAACCATCCCGGCATAAGCGATCATCGCCCCATTGTCGGTACAGAATTCCGGGCGGGCATAGAACACTTCGCCACCGCGTTTTTTCATCAGCTCGGCCAGTTTGCTGCGCAACGTGCGGTTGGCACTGACGCCACCGGCCATCACCAGGCGTTTAAACCCGGTCTGCTCCAGCGCGCGTTTGCATTTGATCGCCAGCGTATCCACCACCGCATCTTCAAAAGCACGGGCAATATCGGCACGGGTTTGATCGTCGTTGCCGTTAGAGCGGATGGTATTGGCGGCAAAGGTCTTCAGGCCGGAGAAACTGAAATCCAGCCCTGGGCGATCGGTCATTGGGCGTGGGAAGGTAAAACGCCCTTCAGTGCCCTGCTGCGCCATTTTCGACAGCATCGGCCCGCCGGGATAATCCAGCCCTAACAGCTTGGCGGTTTTGTCGAACGCTTCGCCAGCGGCGTCGTCAACCGACTCCCCCAGCAAAGTATATTCACCGATCCCGGTCACGCTGATCAGTTGGGTATGGCCGCCAGACACCAGCAGCGCCACAAACGGAAACTCCGGTGGATTGTCTTCCAGCATAGGTGCCAGCAAGTGGCCTTCCATATGATGCACCGGCACCGCAGGCACACCCCAGGCAAACGCCAACGCGCGGCCAATGGTTGCCCCTACCAACAAAGCGCCCACCAAACCCGGCCCGGCGGTATACGCCACGCCGTCGATATCGCCAGGCTTCAGGTTCGCCTCTTTCAGTGCGGCCTGGATCAGCGGCACGGTCTTGCGCACGTGATCGCGGGAAGCCAGTTCCGGCACCACACCGCCGTAATCGGCATGCAGTTTCACCTGGCTGTAGAGTTGGTTGGCTAACAAACCGGCTTGATCGTCATACACTGCAATACCGGTTTCATCGCAGGACGTTTCTATACCCAATACGCGCATTACATTTCCCATCATTCACGTGCGGCCGCCAGTTTATCACAATCAACGCCATTTACCGCCAGCCTGCAGCACCCTGGCCGCGATGGTGCGCTATGTCGATGATTCACAAGGTTGCCCGCCGGGTGATTAAAAACGAGCAATTTTTTCTGATTAGTCTATAATCGGCGGCCGATGCATAATTGCGCGAGTTTGCCGGAACGCGGCGTGTTTCAATTTGCTATGGTGCTTTACAAAGCAGCATCCATTGAAGTAAAATTCCGCACCATTTTGAAAAGGCTGGCGCTTGGCCAGCAGCAAACCGAATTCTATTGAGGTGAGAGGCACATGCCGGTAATTAAAGTACGTGAAAACGAGCCATTTGACGTTGCACTGCGTCGTTTCAAGCGTTCCTGCGAAAAAGCGGGTGTTTTGGCTGAAGTTCGTCGTCGTGAGTTCTATGAAAAACCGACTACCGAACGTAAACGCGCTAAAGCTTCTGCAGTAAAACGCCACGCGAAGAAACTGGCTCGCGAAAACGCACGCCGCACTCGTCTGTATTAATCCTTCGGGGGTAACCCCACCGCGTGATTTTTTTCTTTTTCAAGAACACGCAGACCGAGTAGTTGCATACGAAGGCCGTGCTTTCCGAAAGGAATGCGCGGCTTGTTCTCGTTTATAGGCAATCGTAACAGGGGCTTATGGCTGGACGAATTCCGCGTGTATTTATCAATGACTTGCTGGCTCGCACCGACATCGTCGATCTGATCGACGCCCGGGTAAAGCTTAAAAAGCAGGGCAAGAACTATCACGCGTGCTGTCCGTTCCACCACGAAAAAACGCCTTCATTCACCGTTAATGGCGACAAACAGTTTTATCACTGTTTTGGTTGTGGAGCGCACGGTAACGCCGTCGACTTCCTGATGAATTACGACAGACTCGAGTTTGTCGAAACCATCGAGGAACTGGCCACCATGCACGGGCTGGAAGTGCCTTACGAGGCAGGCACCGGACCGACGCCAATCGAACGCCATCAGCGTCAAAGCCTATATCAACTGATGGAACAGCTCAGCGCGTTCTATCAACAGTCACTGCATCAATCCAACGGGACGCAGGCGCGCAACTACCTGCAACAGCGCGGATTGAGTGACGACGTTATCCGCCATTTTGCCATCGGCTTTGCACCTGCCGGTTGGGATAATGCGTTAAAACGTTTCGGGCGTGATACCGACAGCCGGGCAGCACTGAACGATGCCGGAATGTTGGTGACTAACGATCAAGGGCGCACTTACGATCGCTTCCGCGAGCGTGTGATGTTCCCCATCCGCGACAAACGCGGGCGGGTAATCGCTTTTGGTGGACGCGTACTGGGCGACGGTATGCCCAAGTACCTGAACTCGCCGGAAACCGAAGTATTCCACAAGGGCCGTCAGTTGTACGGCCTGTATGAAGCACAGCAGAGCCACGCCAACCCGCAACGTTTGCTGGTGGTCGAAGGCTATATGGACGTGGTGGCGTTAGCGCAATATGGCATTGATTATGCCGTTGCCTCACTCGGAACCTCGACAACGGCTGAACATATTCAGCTGCTGTTCCGCGCTACCGATAACGTTGTCTGCTGTTACGACGGCGACAGGGCTGGCCGTGAAGCCGCCTGGCGCGCGTTAGAAACCGCACTGCCCTATCTGAACGACGGGCGCCAGTTACGGTTTATGTTTTTGCCAGACGGTGAAGACCCGGACACCCTGGTCCGTAAAGAAGGCAAAGACGCCTTCGAACAGCGAATGGAGCTGGCGCAGCCGCTTTCCACTTTCCTGTTCGAAACGTTGATGCCACAGGTCGACCTGAGCAGCCCGGATGGCCGTGCCAAACTGAGTACCTTGGCGCTACCGCTGATCACTCAGGTGCCGGGCGAGACATTACGTCTCTACCTGCGCCAACAGCTAGGCAGCAAACTGGGCCTGCTGGACGATAGCCAGCTCGACAAGCTGATGCCCAAACAGGCGGAAAATGCGAATACTTATCAGGCGCCCCAGCTAAAACGCACAACCATGCGTATACTGATAGGATTACTGGTGCAAAATCCGCGTTTGGCTACACTTATCCCTTCCCTGGAAGGGCTCGAGCAAACTAAACAGGCGGGTTTACCGCTATTTGTTGAACTGGTGCAGACCTGTTTAGCGCAGCCGGGCCTGACTACCGGCCAGTTGTTGGAGCTGTACCGAGATAACAAATTGAGCCAGCAGCTTGAAACCTTGGCGACATGGAACCATATGATCGTTGAGGAACAAGTTGAGCAACACTTTTTAGATACTCTGACGAATCTCTATGACTCGGTGCTGGAAAAACGTCAGGAAGATTTGATCGCACGTGACAGAACGCATGGCCTGAATGCAGACGAACGCAAGGAACTCTGGTCATTACAACTGGCATTGGCGAAGAAAGACTGAATACCAAACGGCTTAAGTGCCGATAAATGCGAGGGCAGAGCCCTGCAATATGCCGCCACAGTGGGCCGCGGCAACAACAAAAACGCCCCAAATGCTATTGTTGGCGGTTTCGCCGACCGACACCAACCCAAATACTCTGAAGTGTGGATACCGTCTTATGGAGCAAAACCCGCAGTCACAGCTTAAACTTCTTGTCCAACGTGGTAAGGAGCAAGGCTATCTGACCTATGCTGAGGTCAATGACCATCTGCCGGAAGATATCGTCGACTCCGATCAGATCGAAGACATCATCCAGATGATTAACGACATGGGCATCCAGGTGATGGAAGAAGCACCGGACGCCGATGACCTGCTGCTGGCTGAAAATACCAACAGCACAGACGAAGATGCGGAAGAAGCTGCCGCTCAGGTGCTGTCCAGCGTAGAATCTGAAATCGGGCGCACCACTGACCCAGTGCGCATGTACATGCGTGAAATGGGTACCGTTGAATTGCTGACGCGTGAAGGCGAAATCGACATCGCCAAGCGTATCGAAGACGGCATCAACCAGGTGCAGTGCTCGGTTGCTGAGTACCCTGAAGCCATCACCTATCTGCTGGAGCAGTACGATCGTGTCGAGGCTGGCGAAGCACGCCTGTCCGATCTGATCACCGGCTTCGTCGATCCTAACGCGGAAGAAGACATCGCCCCTACCGCTACTCACATCGGTTCTGAATTAACCACCGAAGAGCAGGACGACGACGACAAAGACGAAGATGAAGAAGACGAAGCTGAAGACGACAACAGCATCGATCCAGAACTGGCGCGCCAGAAGTTTACCGATCTGCGCGATCAGTACGAAGCCACTCGTCTGGTTATCAAAAAGAACGGCCGCAGCCACGCCAGCGCAGCAGAAGAGATCCTGAAGCTGTCTGAAGTGTTCAAGCAGTTCCGCCTGGTGCCAAAACAGTTCGACTTCCTGGTCAACAGCATGCGTACCATGATGGATCGCGTTCGTACGCAAGAACGTATCATCATGAAGCTGTGCGTTGAGCAGTGCAAAATGCCGAAGAAAAACTTCGTCACCCTGTTCGCCGGCAACGAAACCAGCGACACCTGGTTCGCAGCGGCACTGGCAATGGGTAAACCCTGGTCAGAGAAGCTGAAAGACGTTAATGAAGATGTTCAGCGCAGCCTGCAAAAACTGCGTCAGATCGAAGAAGAAACCGGCCTGACCATCGAGCAGGTGAAAGACATCAACCGCCGTATGTCGATCGGTGAAGCGAAAGCCCGCCGCGCGAAGAAAGAGATGGTTGAAGCCAACTTGCGTCTGGTTATCTCGATCGCCAAAAAATACACCAACCGTGGCCTGCAGTTCCTGGATCTGATCCAGGAAGGCAACATCGGCTTGATGAAAGCGGTAGACAAGTTTGAATACCGTCGTGGCTACAAGTTCTCAACTTACGCCACCTGGTGGATCCGTCAGGCTATCACCCGCTCTATCGCCGACCAGGCACGTACCATCCGTATTCCGGTGCATATGATTGAGACAATCAACAAGCTCAACCGTATTTCGCGCCAGATGCTGCAAGAGATGGGCCGTGAGCCAACGCCGGAAGAGCTGGCCGAGCGTATGCTGATGCCAGAAGACAAAATCCGTAAGGTGCTGAAGATCGCCAAAGAGCCGATCTCCATGGAAACGCCGATTGGTGATGATGAAGATTCACATCTGGGCGATTTCATCGAGGATACCACCCTCGAGCTGCCACTGGATTCTGCCACCTCTGAAAGCCTGCGTTCTGCCACGCACGACGTCCTGGCTGGCCTGACCGCACGTGAAGCGAAGGTGCTGCGTATGCGTTTCGGTATCGATATGAACACTGACCACACGCTGGAAGAAGTGGGCAAACAGTTCGACGTTACCCGTGAGCGTATTCGTCAGATCGAAGCCAAAGCGTTGCGTAAACTGCGCCACCCAAGCCGTTCAGAAGTACTGCGTAGCTTCCTGGATGACTAAGGTTTAACAACCTCGTAAGAACCCCGGCTCGCCGGGGTTTTTTTATGCCTTATTTTAACGCCAGGAATAGCTCTCGGTAACTCTCGGTAAGCTGCTCCAGCGTGGCACGATTCAATCCACTGGGATTAGGCAATACCCACACCTCGGTTTTACCCAGCATCATCTCCTGACGCCCCCAAGCGGCATTTCGCACGCCAAACGCACTGCTGAACGCCTGTTTCCCCAGAATTGCCAAAGCTCGCGGTTGGTAACGCAGAATTTTTTCTTTGAGCACCTCACCGCCACCGCGCAGTTCATCACGTGAAAGTTCGCTGGCCGCCACCGTTGGCCGCGCGACCAGAGCGGTGATCCCACAACCGTTATCTTGCAGCTGTAGCCACTGTTCCGGTGCCAGCTGGCGATCGGTGAAGCCCGCCTGATGGATCACCTTCCAGAAACGGTTACTGCCATTGGCAAAAGGATAGCCCTGATGGGCAGAGGAAAGGCCAGGATTGATGCCGCAGAACACCACCTGAAGGTTTGGCGCCAAGAGTTCCATGAGTATCACCAGTCCGTTAAAAGGAATTAACCGCGGTTATCGCAAAATCTGCCTGCAATTACAACAGGCTAGAACTGTGCATAAAAACATCATATGGTTTTATGGGTGTAGACCTGCATCCCATGATTACCGTATAATCACGCCGCCTGGCCCCTTAGCTCAGTTGGTTAGAGCAGGCGACTCATAATCGCTTGGTCACTGGTTCAAGTCCAGTAGGGGCCACCAAATTTTAGCTTTAAAATCATATAATTAAGCCACTTCTTGCGAAGTGGCTTTTTTTCTGACCGGCAGTGTTACAAAGTGTCTATTTTTACCAACTCTCTACCTGCAATGATCAGCTTAGGATGCGCTAACTCCGTCCGATATTGATGGTTTGTACTATTTTGTGAATGAGCAGATCGCTCAAACCGGATTGAGTTCCCTTCAGGAATCGATTATAGGGAACAGGTATTTAGCTCATATCCTTGGAGCACAACATAATAACTTCAATCGGTGTAGCGATAATGTAATCCCCATTTGTCAACTCAGTGATCTTTATCTTGATATTTTCATAGTTGAGTACATTAAAAATTTCATTTAATTCCTTTTTTTTATTTAAAAAGCTCAGTGAGTAATACGTCCCTTCTTTTTTATAGGTAAACTTGTCCATACCATCTACTGATATTTGCTGAGAATCAGAGCATGAATAGGTTCCTGAAACCAGCAAATACCCATTACCATCACTTTGCATGGAAAAAAATACTTCAAATACACTACTTTTATTACAGGTATCATTAGCGAACAACATCCTTTTCATCTTTGTCCGGCACTCAAAATCCAGAGTCGGTGCAGTATACCTCCAAGTAAAAAATGCCAATAAAACAGCAATCAACAATAATCCCATCATGATTAACTTAGTGTTTTTTTTCATTTTTATCTTCATATTCATTAACATAGTAATTGGAGCAACTTATTCTTTTATTGAATGGGCAGTAAGCCAATAAGTTACTTATTGTCTTGCGCCCATAGGAATCCTGTTTGTTTTGAACAAAGTAATATATATTAGCCTCATCATCACAATTCAATTTATTATTATTGACAGCTAGTTTAATTGTTTTTATCGTACTGGAAATCGGTAGGGTTTTGGTTAAGTAATCCGCAAGATAAAATCGGCATTGTTTATAACGGAACACCTCATCTCTAATTGAATTTAACCTGATATAGTTGTAAATCCACGGTGAGTGGATGATTAAAAAAAAAGAAAAAATAAAAACAGTTATTTTTATTTTTTTCTGTCTAAGAGCATTTATAACATGCCGTTTTTTTTCCGTGACTGCAGGAGAAGATGGTTTTTTCTGCTCCTCACTTTCAGTAGTTGGTACTATTTCTTTAGTATTTTCCGTTGCAGTAATTAACCGAACTTCGGCTGTAAACATAAATCCATATTTTGGCACAGTTGTAATACTGTCAATGCAGCCACATTGTGCCAATGCTTTTCTTAACATAGAAACATAATTATTAAGATTATTGCTTGATGAACTTAGTCCCTTTTTTTCCCATAACTCACTTAAAATAACATCTCTACTTAGTGGTTGGTTGTTATTTTCAAGCAACATCAATAGCAGTTCACTGGTCACCCTGGTTAGCGTTATTATTCCCATAGTCTGATCAACAGCCAGTAACGTCCCATCAGCAGAGTTATAGACTATTACCTCATTTATTACGTACTTCATCCCCACCCCCACCGATCCCATTCTTGACTATTCTTCTATTCCCAACATGTACCCACTGCATTCTGTATACGTTGTCAATGACACACCCAAACACCCGTCTTGACATTGAACATGCTACCAAAAACGCATTGAACTCACCTGCTACCAACGTCTTCTCATTATATCTACTTGTTAATCCCTACAGTCTTTTTTAGATTTAAAATCTAATAATTAAAAAAAATAAGAATAAAAATCTATTAACAACACGAATTTCATTATATGCATCCAAATTCATATTTTTATTGCTAGGCTAGAGTCCTGCCAGTGAGGTGTTGGTATCCCGTTACCCTCTCACCATGGTTTATATACCAATCGGTTATGGAGATGAGAATAAATAAAACCAACACACTATAAAAAAACACCAGTAATCTTAGAGGATTTTATTAAGCCCAAAGTTTAATAAAATACAATTTTCTGCACCAAAAATAATAAAGAAAACCATGAAAGAACAGATTGAAAGCATATCACACTTGGAAGTAAATAAGGTAGCCATTCATGGAAAAAAATTAAAAATAAAAAACACCAATACAGAGATTATATTAAGCAAGAACCAAAAAAAATTGCTTCTTTGTCTAATGAAAAAAATCAATGAAAAAAGAGTGATAATCGAAATAATATGGGGGGAAGGAGGGTGTAATACAAATGAGATGAACTACCATCAGCTAATATATAAGACTAGAAAAAAACTAGTCAATAAGGGTATTCCTGAAGATTTTATCATGACTATCCCACGATATGGCCTGTGTCTTAACATGGGGTTTGTGCATCAAAATACAAATGAACAAGCTTGGTTGAACAAATCAAATTTCAGCGACTCTGAGGTAACTGAGTAGCATACGACCAACAGAAATAATGGATTCTCAACAGGAGAGAGTTTTCTTTTTGCCCTCCCTTCCATGCAAATTGATGCTGGCATGGCAGAAAAAAATAGAACAGGTTATGTGCGTTGCAATGTATGGCTGATAGAGATATTTGTAACTGTCGAAAGTGCACAGTGATCATATGTCATGTCGTTAGCCAAATGGATAAAGATCGTGCCCAGTACGCCCCCCCAGGTACAACGTAATGTGCAGGAGTAGATTACGCATAACCGATGACGATATATCCACTACCTGACTCCCATAGGCGTTCCTTTGACTAACAGCCTGGATTCGATGGTTAGGTAATTCGCCCCTGGTTGCACATCGCCCCCTACCCAACATTAAATCGGTCTTTGCCATCAATCTATACGTTTACTTGTCCGAGTCCACCAGCGATCATTGGGTTGGCCCGAATCCATATGCGGGCCCTTTTATCACAATAGTAAAAAAAACCACTCGTTGCACAGCGCCATTGGTGGCATTTAGTTCGATGTTGCCATGGTCCATGATGATAGGGTTAAACGCACAATCTCAAGTATTTTCGCTACGCGATTCATTACTCTGAATAGTTGTGCAAGGCTCCCTAGAAAGCGGATACGATTGAGTCAACCCCGTCCGGTTATCAATCTGGTACCATATGCATACTTCGTCTGTGCGGTTAGAATAGTGGGTAATTGTCTCAGACGGCTGGGGGGTATTCAGTAAGTCAGGTACGCTGGGAGACCGATTTGTCCAGACCCTGAAGACTTTTGCTTTCTGAAATGCAGGTGAGGTCTTGGACGAAAAATTATAATACAGGGATAGAGCCCCTGGATTAGGGACTTGCGTAAGCAGGGTCTGATTTGTGGATGTCCACGTGGCCGTTAGAATCGCCGCGTCATTAGGCAAGCGCTCAACAGTGGTGAATAGGGTCGCGGAGGCAGGGAAACAGTAGAGCAGGAGGGATAGGCAGTACAGGATCTGTTTCATGATGATTCCATATGGTTCAACAAACAAGTAATAGCAAAGCTCAGCAAGGGGCGCGCGTTACTCATATTCCAGACTAAAGGTTGCCACTACGGTCAACGGCTCGCATTTAATGTTTTGGTTGGCGATAGCCTGTAGCTCACCTTGGACATACGCTTTCAAGGTAATCAGGTTGTTACCTTTGACCTGCGGGTATTTCTGGCCGACCAGCCCCAACGGTAACGGCTTGCCAGCCAACGTTTCCATGCCGATGGCAATCCCCGAAGCCTGGCTGGCGGCATCTATGGCCAATAGCCTCGGCAAGTGAAGGCTTTCTTTACCACGGAAGGTGACGCGTACAATACTCACCAAACCGAGATCGCACGCCATCAGGCCCAGCTCAAACTGCTTGCCATAGGTTCCTGGTTATTCTAACTCCAGCAGACGACCCATTCGGTGACCGTCCTACATTTTTTCATGCTCTCCTACAAAGAGTGCCAGCCTATTGATGATGACTGCCAGGAATTTGACTGGGCTGCGTCCTTCAATTGAGCGAACTACCACCGCAGACGCCAAAGTCTGTCCTCAAAGTGGATCGCTCAGGGCATTCGGGCCTACAAAGTCAGCTTCCGCAACTTGCCATTGATGGACAAGCTTAGCCCTTTATGGATAACCGATAACAATGTACCCGCTCCCGTTGTATGTACCTGTTGCACCGGCGATGGTGGCTGACAACCGAGATTCTATAGTGAAGGTATTCGTTCCGGCTTGAGTAAACGTTGACCACCCGCTGCCCGATAGGTCAGCCCCATCAATGTAAAGGTTGGATTCTCCCAGTCCTTTGAGAGAAATATGGCCTGTCCGAACCGTTATGAATCCGGCCGAAGTACAATTATATATTACGGTATGCTGTATTCTGTGCCCATTAATATTGTCGCTTGATACTAAGCCGTGATTAATATTAACAGTAGGGAATACACAAGTTGGATTATGGTTTGGGTCGCTAGTATTCAACGGGGAACACGACTCACCTGGCAGTTGCCAAACGTTACATACGGCATTGGTACAATTCAAGGTCATTGGGCATATCTTTACACTGCCAGGGCCATCGACGAAAGGAATGTTACATTTTGAGTAGGCTCCAAATTGTGAACTCCTGTAATTTTCGACGTCACCATAATGAAGAGATAGGCCAGGTCTGCAGACCTGGCCGCCATTTTGCCCACTCCTGATGGTCTGGAGCTGAAATAGGCAACCATCATGGGTACACAGAAAAGAGCTGTTTGTGTCAGGATGCCATACGGCCTCTATATAGTTTCCGACAACTTTGGATTCGACGATCGAATGTGCAAAAGGAGAAAGCAAGAACAACAAGAGGATACATTTTTTCATGGGTATTTCCATGTAGGGCCAATAAGAAAGTAATAGCAGAGATGGAGTGTTTTTATCATCGGTTAATATTTTTCCGCAGTTCCTATGCCTAAATTTTTCGCCGAAACCTTATACGCTCAGACCTTTGCCTCTGTCGCTGACGTTGTCAGCCTTTTAACTCTAACGATAGTTTTCGCATACCCATCAGCTAAATCTATATTCCTCTCCCAATCTGGGGAGTAGTAAATCCACGGATATCATCATTGGTAATTCTGTTGTCCGCAAATTATAACATTACTCATATTCCAGACTTAAGGTTGCCACCGCGCTAAACGGCCCGCGTTTAATGTTTTGGTTGGTGATAGCCTGTGGCTCACCTTGGACATACGCTTTCAAAGTAATCAGGTTGTTACCTTTGGCCAGTGGGTATTTCTGCCCGACCAGATTCAACGGTAACGGCTTGCCAGCCAGCGTTTCCATGCCGATGGCAATACCCGAGGCCTTGCTAGCGGCATCTATGGCCAATAGCCCCGGCAAGTGGAGGCTTTCTTTACCACGGAAGGTGACGCGTACAATACTCACCAAACCGAGATCGCACGCCATCAGGTCCAGCTCAAACGGCTTGCCACGGGTTCGCCGGTTTATATACAGGTATTGGTCAATCACCGAGCCAAAGTCCAGTTGGACACTTTCTTTGCCAGGACGGATGACACAAGGTTCCACCACCAACTCACCGTGAAAACGCATATTGTCAGCACATTGCGTTGTAAACACCGGCAACAGCATCACAGTAAACAGCCCCATAGTCAGCCCGCGTTTATGTGACCTTAGATCCCGCCTCATCCTTTATATCCTATCATTGATAATTCGCTTCCAAGGTCGCTGTGGCGAGAAATACACCACCAGTCAGGGTTGAACCCGGGGCTTTAATTGGTACAGCCTCCAATTTTGGCGGATTTCTCGGGTCAATGGGCACTGGCTTACCCAGCGAGAACGGCTTACCGTTTTGCAACACTTTGATAGCCAAATCCGCATGGTCAGTTTTTATCGCCGCATCATCATAGGTGGTCTTATTGCCAATCAGCGTGAGTGTCATATCAAAACCTGTTCCCCCTTGCCCACAGGTGATGAAGTAGTCGATGGTTGTCAGGTAGTTCACGCCATCGACCTTGTTAACCCCAACCTTGTCACCAAAGTTGACATCTACGATATGGTTATCATTGATGGTGCAGACTGGTGCTTCAATCAACGTGCCACGAAACAGCACATTACCCGCAGCCAACAATGCTGGGCTAAAACAACTTCCGGTTAGCAGTAGCACTACTATTAAATACTGCCTCATTCCTTGCCCCTAGTTATTGATAATTGACAGAGAGTGTGATCCCGGCGGTGAATCTACCACCACTCAGAGTACTACCAGGCCTTTTCACCAGCACTGCATCCAGCGCTGGAATATATGGGTAGTTAAAATTCAAGTCTTGGTTGAGAGGGATCGACAAAGTGTGATACTCAATGGCAATACCCAAATTTTGATTATTGGTCGACAATATATTTTCATCGCCAAAACTGGCCCTAGTTCCCTGCAACTGAAATTTCAAAGCATTACTGGCTAGCCCGGAGCAATACAGGTTGAAAGGTATGGGCCGCTTATAGTTTTTACCATCGACTTTTTTGGTCACTATATCGCTCCCAAAATCCACAATAAGCATATTGCCGTTATTCGTGACACAAGAGGGGGCAGCAATGACGGTGACTTTGACGTTTACTGCAATTAACTGCTCCTCGCTGTACGCTAGGACACTGGTTAGTAATAGAACGCTTCCTAACACAAGCAGCATTCCTCCCCCATTACAGATCATTTTTACTTTCCAGATAGCCGTAATCAATTGAACTCTGATAGGATAATCGGCTTTTATCGTGCATTTATCCCTCCCTCTGCCGTTTGGCATCAGTGACTGCCTTTTACCGAAGTAGCTTTGCAACTGGCACCACTACAGTTAAATTGCAGTTTGGGGCGGCCACCGTAATCATTGATGTAAGTCAGTACAGGGCTATTACCTAATTCATTGGCGCTGACCTTCAGCGTATCGCTGCTTTTGGGTTCTACCATTAAAGGGTCGAAACCTTTGTTCGACTCCCCCTTTACGCTGCTACTGGCCTCTACCAAAGTGACAAAATAGGGCGTCGGGTTATGCACCTGATAGTTATTCCCCTGCCTGGTGAGAGTGATTTGTTCCTGCCACGGCGTTGCCATCTCTGAAGAGGATTGCATTATTGCTTTTGGCCGGTAGAACAATTTAACGCGCGTCTGGAGTGCAATCTGCAAGGTATTAGGTTTATCACTACGCGGTGGAATTTCACGCAGATTGAAGTAGAACAGCGACTCCCGATCCTGTGCCAGCAGGTTTGCCGCCGGCAGCCCCTGTACCTTGAGTTGGCTCTGTGCCCCCGGTTCTATTCGTTGCACGGGCGGGAGTACCGTCAGCGGAGTGGTGATCTTGTTTCCCTCGGCATCTTCAATCCAGCCCTGGGCTAAATAGGGTAATTTTTTATTTTCGTTACTGATAGTTACACTCATTGATTTCTGACTACCATCGTAAATGATCCGGGTACGATCCAACGCTATCGCGGCAAAGGCTGATGGTGTAGTCAGGGCAAGTAACATTGCCCCGGTAACGAGCGGTGGTGTTATCTTCGATTTCATTAAGCTGTTCCTATTGGAAAAATGTTCAGTGGCCTTTGATTGCTAATGCAAAGCCCCCCAGCCGAGAGAGCTCGCCGTACTCACGTTCCTTTATCGCGCTTCCTGAGCAGCCGACAAGGCAATAGCATATCGGTCTGCTGACTGTTCGAAAGCGCTACAGGTAACGACAATTCACACTGTGGCCCGCCGTTCCAATGTACCAACATCGCTTCACCCGGCTGGATACCGCTCAGATAAACGCTGCCACCATCACTTACTATGCCAACGCTCTGCTGTTTATTATTCAGAACAGAGGCCCCAAATGGCGGTGTTGCTCCATCTGCCAGACGGATAATCGCCATGACTTTTTCACCAGAAATCACTTCGAAGTGGCGATAACCAATTGCCCCTTCGGTCAGGGTAGCCTGCACCACCGAACGCGTTGCTTCGGCGTTATCTGGCAATGTATTTAGATCGATACTGATCCGATTGCGGTAGTAATTGCTCACATCCGCAACCACCACTTTGCCGAAACGGTTGGATCCCGTGGTGGCACCATAGCCGCGGATCGGGATCCCGCCCACGCCATCCGTATCAACCAACACTCGCGTACCGCCTATAACACTCGAACGATGCAGTGCCGCACCCTCAAGGGTGACTGTCGCCCCCCCTTGCAGTGACATCCCCACAGATGCAAAACGTCCTGCCTGATAATTGGCGTTACCATTAATTTGCGTAATATCCCCCTGGTGACTGTAAAAGGCGCTGGCGGTCGCTCCACTGCGGGAAACCCCGGAACTTAATTGATAGCTATCGTGTTCATTCAGCCGATCGAAGTAACCGACCTGATGGGTATTATCGTTGCGGATCAGGCTGCTGCTATAGCTTACTGAACCACTGTTTCCCCACGGCATTGACAATGAAAAATACATGCCATCATCATTGGCACGATTAAACTTATTGCGGTATGCCGTCATCGACAAACTTAAATCCTTAAAGCGGCCAATATCAAAATAGCGTGACAGCGTCAGGTTATAACGTGCGCTGGACGGTCTATCCCAATAGCTCTGATGGCTATAATCCAAGTACAAACTCAGATCCAGCGCTCTAAATTGTTTGTTCAGAGTGGTGGTATACATCTCTTTACTATTCTGGGAGCGGATACCTTGAGTCCTGGCATCCAGATACTCACTCATGCTCATATAGTTCTGCTGCGAGAAACGGTAACCGGCAAAGGTGACCTGACTGTCATAGTCATCAAAGCGCTTCGAATAGCTCAGACGATAGGTGCTACCGGCCAAGGCACGGTCTGATTGCGGCAATTTTGCGCGGGATTGTGTGACGTCAAATGACAACGCACCCAGCACCATCAAATCGCGGCCAACCCCTCCGGCCACAGAGTTGTACTCCCCACCGACAACGCCGCCGCCATACAACGACCAGCCGTTACTGATACCCCAGGAGAACTCACCGGTAGCAAATATCGGGCCGTTGGTACGGTGTTGCCAATCCGAGGGACGCCCTGCGGCCAGCTTGTAACGCACCGTGCCTGGCCGCGTCAGATACGGAATATTGGCCGTCTCCATCTGGAATGTCTGTACCCTGCCATCCTGTTCCTCGATCCGGATATCTAACTGCCCGGAGACGGCATTACTGATATCCTGAATACGGAAGGGTCCGGCGGCGACCTGAGTTTCCTGCAAAATCCGTCCCTGCTGGCTAATGACCACTTTGGCATTAGTACGGGCGACCCCCGTCACTTCCGGCGCATAACCACGCAGGTTTGGTGGCAACATACTATCGTCGGTGACCAGGCTGGCACCGGCAAAACGGAAACCGTCAAAAATATCGGAGTGAAGGAAATTCTCTCCGAGGGTCAGCTTGGCACTCAGAGATGATATCGCCCGGTACATATAATAACGACTCCAATCCCATGAATTCTGCGCCGGTTGCCCAGAACCAAGTTGACGATTGAAACGAGTCTGCCAATCGGCACGTAACCGCCAGGAACTCAGATTAGCGCCTAGCGTGCCGTTACCATTGATGCTATAGGCTTGAGTACCCTGTTTTAGCTGCCGCTGAGTTTGTCCGTTGAGGTTATAGTCAAGCAGTATTCCTGGAATGCCGTTATCCCAACGCGAAGGTGGGTCCCAATCATCCGATACGAATTCCAGATAGGCCTGAGGGATACTCAAATAGAGCGTCGCGGAGCCTAAATCCCCCCTGGCGGTCATTCCCTCCAGACTCGATACCCCTAGGCACTGTCCTTTATGCCTCCATGTTAACCATTTTTTTATCTCCGGTTTTAAACCGAGCAGTTCGACCAACTGTGGACTCACACAGGCTTCGCTGCTATTAGCGTCGCCTTCAGGAGCATAAAACATGACCGATTGTTCCAACAGCTGTTGTTTATTAACCTGTATCGACATGACGTAGCTTCCCGGCATAATGTAATTACTGTGGGAAAAGCGATCTAAATCTATATTTTCACGGTCATTTATGTCTAATACATCGGTATTAAATTGAAATCCGGTCGTTTGGGCGGAAGCCACTGTCCCGCTAATGATATAACTGATAATTATCCATAAGATGCTCGGACGAGAAAGCAATGTCTTAAAGTAAAGTAACAGCATTATTTTAGACCTTTTTATATAATTCCGTTTAGTACCGTTTCCATGAGTTAAAGATTAAAAAAGATCCACTGGGTATCGAGAATGATAGTGACGCCATGACATAGGATTAGTAATAGTCAACCTTTAATTTCACCTCGGCAGTACAATCACTTACAGGCAATAACGCCCCATCCATCGACCGGAAGGAGTAACTGAGCGACATTGTTCTTGATTTTATTTTAACAGTCGATATTGGCATGCCTGACATGAAAACTTTTCCTTTACTATCAGTTAATTATGCTACTAAATTCCGAGGAATGCCTTTAACGGTAAAATAAATTTCGTCATTATCCATATCAAGGTCTATTTTAAAACTCCGCAAATCGACTAACAAGGTATCACTCCTCGTACAAGTACGATGCAATAAGCGAATCAAAAAATTGACGTATCCTAATTTAGGCATTGTGAGCGATGTGACGAACAGGCCACGAGCCTAAATTAATAGTTTAATCATCACTGTCAGTACCTATCGCGCAGCCTACTGTAATAATCGCATGCCTGGCCGGACTTGTAATCCTCAAGCACAACAACAGAAGACGCATGGAACTGCTTAATTTTATATATCCATGATCTTCCGTATTCAGTGGCAAGAAATGCATGAGGGTAATCCCACATGCATAAGAAACACTGACTTTATTGATAATCAAGGGTAAAGTTGGCAACGCTGGTGAAATTTCCTGGCACCACCCCACCTGAAGCACCGTCCCCTTGTAAATGGGCAGAGAACTGCAGTGTATTAATGCCATTCTGCAATTGCTGAGCTGTGGTTGATTTACCTAACCCAATTAACGTGCCTTTACCATCCATCACGGCAATACTGGCACCTTTTGCCGTTCCGGTAATACCCAGTAAACCAGCAGTTCCACCTTCTGCACCAGTGAATTTAGCAGTCACAGATTTGCCTTTATCACCAACATTGCATTTCTCCAACTTAATATCGAAGGTTTTTTCTTTAGACTTCCCTTTGTTATCTAGCGTCACATTTGATACTTGCCCCAGATCAACCGTCTGATCAATAGATTCAGAATCAATAGAACAAGGAGCATCGATAATAGAACCAGTAAAGGTTACAGAACCATGGCCTTGCTCTGCTGCAGGTACAGTCGCTGCCTGAGAAAAAGAGACACATCCGAGGGCCAAAGAAATGGCCAATACGATTTTCTTCACATTCACTTTATGTTCCTTATTTACTATATGGATAGGCTTCACATATAAGCTGGCACTCCTAGCGCCGGTTAAAATTATTACAAAATAGTGAGCAAAAAGGAAAGATAAAAAATGAAAACCCCGTAACTTCGCCATAAAAGGCTACTTTTTATTAAATAAAATAATAAATGAAAAACCAAACCCTTAATAAAGGGCAAAAAACAGATTTAAATATCGTATTTATCAATCTTACAAGAAATAATATGCTTTTTTTAAAAAAAATACGATATAATAGATCGAATTTTATAATTGAATCAGGCTGCTATAGCGTTATGAAAGGAAGCGAGGTCATGTTGCTATATGTATTATCATCATAAGCCACCAATACATCATTCTTGCCAAAATCGCCGTAGATTACCGCTAGGAATATTGCTATTTTGGTTGATAATTATCATGCCTATTTATCTACATAATATGGGGGGCAGCGGTCTTAAACTGCCACAAAACATAGTGACATGGGGCGTGATTGCCATGATCACTGCAACCATTTGGCTAGCTATGCCTGCGCGGAAAATCATACGTTTGAGCGTAACGTGCCGCTGCATTTTATTGGGCGTATTCATACTGGCACTCCCTCTACTTTATACCGAACCACAGTGGCGTGAGGCCGCATTTTCCCGTTGGCTTGGACTGGCTGCTGGCATGGTTTTTTATCTATCATGGCTACAATATGGCCTGCCACGTCGTTGGTATTCGCGGGTATTGTATGGTGTTTTAGTGCCCGTCACCGGGCAGGCCATTATCTCCATGATGCAATTTTTGGCGGCGGACTACGTCCCCGAGTGGTTTTCTTATCCAATCGTGCAAAACCGTCCTTATGGCGTTTTTCAACAGGTAAATGTGCTGGCCAGTTTTATTGCGACAGGTCTTGCGCTGACATTACTGTTGTTCCTGTTGCCTGGTTTTACCTTGTATCGCAAGATAGCGGAACGATTGAGAAAATATTTATTAGGGTTAGTGCTGGTTCTATTCTCTGTACTCCTGGTGTGGTTGCAGTCGCGGATTGGTTGGTTCGGTGGCGGTATTGCGGGAGTACTGTTGTTGCTATTGGGATACAGAACAGACAGGAAACAAACTGCGCTAGCTGCAGGTTTGGTGGTACTCGGTATTGTTTTTGCTGTTATTTTGTACAACAGAGTCGGCATTGGTAATGTTGAACATACGGCATCCACCCAGGCACGCCTGATCATGCTACATGATACCCTGAAGATGATTACTGAAAGACCTTTATTAGGGTGGGGTTATGGCAGTTTCGAGTATAATTTCCAGCATTATCGCCTAGCACAAGGATTATCAACTTCAGGCCTTGGCGTTGTCCGTCATCCTCACAATGAAACGCTGCTATGGTGGGTTGAAGGAGGCATCGTCGCTGCCATCGGCATATTGATACTGATTTATGCAGGCCTAAGACTGGTATGGCAAGCCTGGCAACTAAGCCGCCAAGCGCAAGGCCTCAATCGGCAGGTCGCCATCCACAGTATCGCACTAATATTCGTGCTCATCCCGATGTTGTTGCATACCCAAACAGAATATCCCTTTATGCTATCAGCCGCACATTGGGCGATATTTATCCTATTACTTGCACAGTTGGACCGTCAGGTTAGCAAGGTTGTTGAGCGACGTTCATTGCCACCAGTGATAAGTGCATTATTAGCGGGGATGATACCGGCGGTATCGCTGGGAGTTGTGGTGCTATCGTGCGGTGCCCTCTATGCCAACCTAGTTTTAACTTCTGTAGAACGTAATCGTTTAGTGGATATTGAACCTGCACGTCTTGCCATAAGGTTTGATCTATGGGCTAACACCGAGCGTTGGCATTACGATAAACACATACACTCATTGCTAGAGTTTAACCAAACTCAGGATGTAATTCGGCTTGAAGAATATAGCGGTTGGGCACAAGACTATCTTTCACGAAGAATTGATAAGAATGTTTATGCTAACTGGTTAATGATCACTCAATACCAGCAAGATATCGAATTGCATACACGTATACGTCAAGAAGCCCATGGTTTATTTCCTGAAGATCGGCGTTTTTTTGTCAAAACCAATTTTTGAACTGCAGGTTAAAACATCATGACTAACATATTGAAAGTGCTTATCATTGATAAAAACCAAGCTTTTGCTTCTGGCATTCAACAGCTTCTAGCAGAGCATTTTTTTTCTAAAAATTTTAAATTAACATTTACCAAAAACAAATCAGAGTACGCTATCTGTGACTTGATTTTTTTGGCAACCGATAATGCCGCAGCGATAATGCCCGTTAGTGTGTTGGATAAACTTTTTCACGGTAAACTAATCACTATTAGCTCCAATACAAAAAAACACGCAACAAAGAGCGCATACCAAAATATTTTTTACAGGGGTCAATGTGCTAGAGAACTCATTGAGTTAATCGAAAAAATATTAATGGCTAAGGTAACAGGGCTTGATATGCAACCTACGCGAAAATACAACCCATTAGCATTAATGACACCAAGGCAAAAGGAAGTACTATATTACATATCTATCGGCATGGTACCATATCAGATCGCCTATAGAATGAATCTTAATGAAAAAACAATCAGCAATCATAAACGCAATGCAATGAACAGACTACAGTTAAAGAAAACAACAGAGCTATACCATTGGTTGTTAATCAATGATATCGTTAATTTTCAAGAGCAATAGTTCCCGATTAAATATCAGATAGACTCATATTGCAGCTCGCAGCAATAGAATGGATATTGGGGCGTAGATAGAGGATCCTCCTCCGATCCCTGTTATCATTGATATAGCGTTGTTGAATAAATCGAACCCTTGGTCGTGATCAGGCTCAGATCACCACATTCATGACGATATCGCGGTACCACCTGGTAAAAAACCAACTGAACAGCCTTCAACAAGACGCTCATCAATCGTGATTCACTGATATTTTGGGTTGATGAGCAGCCACTCCTATCCTTGTCATTACCGTTAGACAAACGATTCTTGAAATCATAATGACAATCATGAAAGTAAAATGTCAGGAATTTAATATTACTGTGTGCATTTTTTGCTGCAATGCACAAGGGGCAACGAAAACCGCGTCACCCCTTGTTTTCTATCCTAACAGCCAGCAATCACTTGCCCTATTGCGGCTTCTGCTGAACCTCTTTCCACAGCTTCAAGGCCAGCAACACCAATCCCCCCGCCCCCACAACCAGCAGCAGCCAGAGCAGGCCTTTCTTCCACATACTGGCCTCTTCTGCGGCATCTACCGCGCTCAAGCGTTCGGTGCCGCCCAGGGTCACTTGGGATTGCAACCCAGCTTCTGGCAACGCATCGGCATCTATCGTTTTACGCAGCTCTGCCGGGATCAGGCTATCTAAAGGGATCGCCTGAGGCTGGGCCGCTTTATTTCCCCACGCCAGCAGGAATGGCGTGGTTCCCTGGGCATTGAATATCAAAGTTTGGCTATCGCGCTGTGCCGAGACTTCTGGCAGTGAATCGCCCCATTGCTGGTTGATGCCTTTCAAACGAATACCCTGCACCAGCAAGCCGTTCAGCGGGATTGCCTCTGCGGTGCGGCCATTCACCGAGAACACCACCTGCTTGGTCAGAGGGTGCCAATTGTCACTTGCTGCGCTGCGGTAATCGATCTCGAGCGGCAATACCGTATTGCTCTGCGTCGGCCGAATGCTGATATTGTTCAAGGGTTGAGGATTCGGCCAGCTATATTCCGCCTCACTGGCCGAAATGGCTTTTTGGTTGAAGGTCAGGCCGATCCTTTGCTGTTCGGTGTGTCTGGACGCCGCAATCCCCTGCACTGACTGGATCTTCAAATCAGGGGCCGTTTTGGCATCGTTGAACACCAATAGCAGATAACGAGGTCTGGCATAGTCATCAAGATCGATGGTATCCAACAGCAACCGATCGCTGCCAGAAACCAGATCCATCAAGGGCACATCCTCAGCGCTGCTCGACCAGTCTTTTAAATCGCGGCTAGAAAACAGGCTAACGCGGGTCTGCCAATTCTCGGGCAGACGCTCCCAGGCCAGTTTTAACTGGGTCAGACGGGGATAGTTGCCCTCATGCTGCGGGATCTCCAGCAGATAGGTGTTCCCCATTGGCTGGTCGCTATCCACAGGCAAGGTAACTTCAACACCACCTGCGGATTTTAACGAAATCACCTGTTGTTCCTGATTAGTGACCCTTTTACCCTTCATCGGGAACAGACGCAGAGGGAAAGTCTGGCTATTGTCCTGAGTAGTGACGTTCGCGGCCAATGCAAAGGGGACGGCCTGCCCCTGATTGTTGAACACCCGCACATCGCGCAGATCCGGCCAAACGCTCTCGGTATACACTGCCTCAGGCAGTTCAATACGGAAAAATGGCGCGCTGCCTTCAGTGGTTAGCGAGATGCCATAGGCGAAATCTTGCGGTTTTTCAGCCACCGGCTCCGCATTGGCCGCACCGGCCAGACAAAGCGACCCCAGCAGCAACCAGTTATTCAGTTTTACTTTCATACATTCCCTCGTTCGCTTGCCACATTGGGTTCCTTACCGCGCACCGCTTTGGGTGGCAATGGGGAAAAATATCCCACGATCAACACCAGTATCGCCACGCCGATAAACGCGATGGCACGAGCCAATCCCCCACCCCGGGCGCTATCAACCAGCATCAGCTTAACAATGACGATTCCGAGCAACGCCGCACCGCCAAACCAGACCTCACGCTGCCCACGGCGAGTTGACAACACCATGACGATCAGCGCTATCAGCATCCACAGCAAAGCGAAGGTGGTCTGCACCAGGCGGGAGCCCCAGAGCGTATCAACCCGCCAGGCAATATCGGCGTAATAGGCCAGTGCACGCAGGACCGCCCCATTGCCCCACCAGAACAGCATCGCGAGGATAAACAGCGGTAGCGCCTGTTTCAGCAATGCAGCAAACTGCGGGTATTCCCGCCGGACAAACAGCCCCAGAGTCACCAGTGCCAAGAGTGCAAAACCAGCCCCCTCTTCCAACGGGTTCAACAGTGGTAAATAACGCCAGCCTATACTGACCCCATCGAACACGTTGCCTACCAGCAACAGCAGCAAAGCCAACGCCGCCAATGGGGCCAAGGCAATCGCACCATACAGCTGACGATGTTCGGCAAACGGCCAGCATCCTTTGCGCAGCGCACCATGTGTAGCCAAGATGATCAGGGAGAGGAAGCCCATTTGCAGGCCCAATTGCCATTCATCCATGCCCCACGGCAAGCGCATCGTGCGCCAAAAGACTTCATAACCCAGCGCAAACACCACCATCCAGAACAGAGACAGGTGTAATCCTTGCTGCAGGCGCAGTAACGGCAGGGAGCCCGCTTCGCGCTTCAACAGCCAGTACGCCACCGGCAAGGCCAGTAACCAGACCAGATTCGGCCAGCCGAAGGACAATAAAGAATCAAAGTCGACCAATTGGAACAACAGCATGGCCAACATACCCGGCCACAGTAGCCAAATGCTATAACCTAGTTCGAGCCAGGCCAGCCTTTGTGCCACCCAACGCCACAGCACTACGGATAGCGTCAACAAGACCAACGCCAGGAAAGCCCCGTAGCCATAATCAAGCGGCAATCGCCCGGCAAAACCGAGCAGGCAAACCAGCCAGAGCAGGATGCCGCCAGCCAGGAAGGAGCGGCTGACAACCAGCCTGAATGCAGCCTCGCTCTCCAGATCGCGCCAGAGGAATGCCACCGCTAGCCAAGTTAATGCCAGTACGGCGAACACCAGCGTGAAGGAGAGCGTCGTCATTCCAGCGCCAAGAGCCACCAGGGCGGAAGCCAAGGCCAGCACCAGCAGGCCAGAACCGCTGAGGCTCATGCGGATTTGCTTTTGCTCACGACCAAGCCACAGAATGCCCAGCCCTTCCAGCGCCCAAGCCATGGATGTCCACTCAGCAGACAGTGCCAATGGGATAGCCAGCGTAGTGAACACCCCGCCTAGTGCCAAACCGGAAACCGCCAACATGCGGCCCAGGGATGGGTAGCGCTTCAATGCGGCCCAGGCCAGTAACAGGTAAGCCAAACCGAAGCCCAGCGCCGAGAACGCCGGGCCAAACTCCCACTGGCGAACGATCAGATACTGCATGCCGAAACCGATTAACGGTGGGCCAAACAGCAGCGCGCCATCGATAATCTTCTCGCCAGGCAACTGTGCACGTAGAGTCAACGCCAGGCATAGCACGCCAAAAATCACGATATTGGCAATCAGGAACAGCTGGCAGCCCAGGTAGTATTCCGGCAGGTAGTTGTTTACTCCCCACAGCCCAGCGACGCCAAAGGAAAAAACAAAGCCCAGCAGGTTAAGTGGCCGCCATGGCTGCCAGACGCTGATCGCCAGAATGCCCAGCGAGAGCAGCAGATAATAGGAGAATAGCGCGATATAACTGCCGCCACCGGTGGACAACAGCAAAGGTGAAAGATAGCCGCCAATGCTGGCAAGCATCGCCAGGCTGAGGGCACGCTGCAATACGGCCAAGCCCACGCTGGCGGCGCAGATCACCAGCATCAGGCCAAATGCCAGCATATGTGGCAACAGTTGATAAAGCCGGAAGGCACCAAATACGGTGATATAGAGCGCGCCAACCGCGCCCCCTTGCAGGATCAGGGCATACATCGTCTGTTTAACACGCAGACGCCAGCCAAACCACAGTAAAACGCCGCTAGCCACCGCCGCGCCCATTAACCTGAACTCAATAGGCAGCATGTCACGTTCAACGGTATATTTCATCAGGTAGGCCAAACCGAAGAACAGCAGCAAGACACCCAGCTTCGCCAGCGGATTACCTTGCATAAACCAGCCCACCAGCCCGCTGAGCAGGTCGTTTTTCGGTTGCTGTGGTTTATCAATGGCAGGTCTATCAGCAATAGGTGGGCGAGGAATGCTTGCTACTGGTGCAACTGGTTTTGGAGCTGTGGGTTCCCATGGTGATATAACCGAAGGGGTAACGGCCATGTCAGCGGCGGATTTAACGGCTGGCTGTTGTGCCGCATGCGCAGCAAAGTCATGCGTTGTCTTCGCAGCCACAGGTGGCACCTGGGGAGTTGGCGTTGGCGGCGGCCGTGATCTCCCGGTTTCCTCGAAGCGGAGATCATCCACCTGTTTTTGCAACTGGGTGATGGTCAGTGTCAGTTGGGCAATTTCCCGCTGGTTGCGGTTGCCACGGCCGAGCGATACCACCACAGAAATAGGTAATACCACCAGGCACAGGAACAACGCCAAACCAGCGATAAATATCAATCCATCCATGGTGCACCTTTAGATCATTTATCGTGGCATCAGTCTTACACCAAAACATAACCGCCGACAATGGATTGATACTGCCAACCCGGCTCAGTCCAATAAAATACCGTTAGCTTGGCGACTGTTCTTCGGCTGATTCAGGCTGGTTTTTTCTGAGCCGTGGATATTTCCATAGCCAGCGCCCGCTGACCATACGCCAATAGAAGAAGACTCCGCGAACGGCCCAGTCCAAGAACATCCCCAGCCAGACGCCCACTACGCCCATGCCCAGCACGATGCCCAGGATATAACCGGCGACTACTCGGCAGCCCCACATACCCAACATCGTCACCCACATCGCAAATCGGACATCACGCGCGCCCTTCAGCCCAGCGGGTAACACCCAGGACGCGGCCCAGATCGGCATAAACGCGGCATTGAGCCAAATCAGGATTTTGACCACCTCTTTAACATCATCTTCCTGAGTATAAAATGAGGCAAACAGCCCCGCAAAGGGAGCGGTTCCCCAGGCAATCACCGTCAGGCCAATCGTTGCCAGCCAGAAGACGTGCTTCATCTGCCGTTCGGCCTGAGCAATTTGCCCTTTCCCCAGACGCTTGCCGACGATAATGGTCGAAGCCGATCCCAAGGCATTCCCCGGCAGGTTAATCAGGGCCGCGATAGAGAAAGCGATAAAGTTACCGGCGATGACGTTGGTCCCCATCCCGGCGACAAACATTTGTGTCAGCAGTTTGCCAGCGTTGAACAGTACCGATTCGATACTGGCGGGAATACCAATCCCCAGCACCTCACGCAGGATGCTGCTGTTGAGCGGCGTAAAATAGCTTTTGAGCGTAATACGCAGCGCCGGATTAAAGCCCACCGCCAGAACCGCAATAATGGCGATCGCGCCAATATAGCGGGCAATGGTCAGCCCCAGCCCCGCGCCAACAAAACCCAGCCCTTGCCAACTAAATACCCCATAAATCAGCGTACTGCTGATGAGGATGTTGAGGATATTCATGCCGCCATTGATCAGCAGCGGGATCTTGGTGTTGCCCGCCCCACGCAGGGCACCACTACCAATCAGGGCAATGGCGGCTGCCGGGTAGCTCCAGACGGTGGTTTGCAAATAAGAGAGCGCCAGCGATTTGACTTCGGGCGTGGCTTCACCGGCGATCACGTTAATGATCTGTTGCCCGGCCAAATGGATCCCAACCGCCAGCAGCACCGCCAGCACGGTCATTAATACCAGCGACTGGCGTGCCGCCGCCCGCGCTCGTTTACGATCGCGAGTGCCAAGGCTAAAGGCCACCACCACCGTGGTACCCAGATCCACCGCCGCGAAAAAGGCCATGATGACCATGTTGAAACTGTCTGCCAGGCCAACACCCGCCATCGACTCTTTGCCGAGCCAGCTCACCAGGAAGGTGCTGAGCACCCCCATCAGCAGTACGCAGGTGTTCTCTAGAAAGATCGGAACTGCCAGTGGCGTGATCTCCCGCCAAAAAAGCACCCGATAGCTTTTTCGCTTGGCATACCAATGCGTCTTGGCAACGTGCTGGGGCAGTAGCCCGTGTAAGTTCAAGATTGGCCTGTAGCAAGGAAGTGAAACGTCGTTTCAAATGATGGGTTATCAACGCTTACTCTGCAAGCGTTTTCTTCTCACTATACGTTGCCAAAGATGACTGCGACTCAGAGAAAAACATCCTGCTATTGGTTTAACACTTATCCCGTAACCAAACCAAATAACGCCCCGATCCCCGAGGACATCCCCATGGCCAGTGCACTCCAGAAAGTAATACGCATCACTCCAGGGCCGATGGGTGCACCGCCCACTTTGGCCGAAACACCCCCAAGTACTGCCAGTGAGATCAATGCTGAGCAGGCAATGGCGGGGATGGCCCATTCCGTTGTCGCGATGGCCGCTACACATAGCGGTAATATTGCCCCGGCAGCAAAACTCAACGCTGAAGCCCACGCGGCCTGTAAAGGACGCGCGGTGGTGATTTCTGAGATCCCCAGTTCATCACGCGCATGGGCGCCTAGCGCATCATGGTGCATCAGTTTTTCTGCCACTTGTTTAGCCAGAGCCAAATCAAGCCCCCGATGGACATAAATCGAGGTTAACTCGCGGTGTTCCCCCTGAAAATCGCTATTCAGCTCAGCTTGCTCTTCAGCCAGCGCGGCCTTTTCAGTATCAGCCTGGGAAGACACTGAAACATACTCACCGGTTGCCATCGACATCGCACCAGCCACCAAACCCGCCACCCCGGTCAAGAGCAAACTTTGCTGAGTGACGTTAGCCGACGCTACGCCCAACAGCAGACTGGCGGTAGACACTATCCCGTCATTAGCCCCGAGAACGGCAGCCCGCAGCCAGCCTATTTTTTCCATGCTGTGTCGTTCCCGGTGCATTTTGTTTCCCTTTATGGACCCGTAGTCTCAAAGTTTATCGAGTCGTTGTTGAATGTCCTGATGGCGGCCTTTATCGGCTAATTCTCTGCCTGGACGGGCCGGAGCCGCCAGTGCTTTCTGTAAGTAGAGCTTGCCCTGTGCCTTATGCCCTTGATCTATCAGAAAGTCACCGTAGAAATAGTTGGGATCGATACCCGTTGGATTAATCTGTAAAGCCTGTTTCAACAACAGCTCAGCCTGCTTGTCATCACCAAAACCAATCGGCCAGCCAGGAACCTGATAATAGAGGGCGCCTAGACTGGTATAGGCGGAGCCGTCCAGCGCCTTGGCATCCAACTTTATTGCCAGTTCCAGCTTCATTTTCGCCTGTTTGGCCAGTTCCAAAGCCCCCAGCCCCCCCTTCTCACCGGCCCAACTACTCTTGACGATCGCAGACCAGATCAGCAGATCTGCGCGTGAACCGTTAGCTGAACTGGCTTTATCCGCAACGGCGCTAAGTTGCTCCAGACAGCTTTCTTTCTGTTTCGCCGCCACCTGATACTGGCAAACCGCCCATTGGTTCTGAATATCGGCCAAATCACTCTGGGCAATAGCGGTTGTACTACCAAAGAGCGTCAACACCAACAATAACTTTTTCATCGTGAGTCCTTCTTCTCAAGGGCAGCTTTGGCATGGCGGGCAATAATATGCCGCTGTTTAGCCAGCGCTTTATCGACCACTGCGGGGAACAGTGCATTCAGTTTGACAAAGAACCGCTCTGGCCACCCCAGCCATCGTCGTTTTATCTGTTTGTTCAGCGCAACAATCACCTCATCAGCGACCCTTTCAGCGCTGTCACTTTTGGTGCCTAATTCAGCATTCATGGCATTAACAGCCGCAGAGTTAAGCGTGGTTTGTGTCGCCCGGGGGGCAAAATAGAGCACGTTAATCGATGAGCCGGCAAGTTCCCTGCCGAGAGCTTCACTGAAGCCACGCAAAGCAAACTTGCTAGCGCAATACACGCTATAGCCAGCATAACCTATACTGCCAAAGCTGGAACCGATATTCATAATGATGCCGGGTCGGTCTATATAAGGTAGCAAAACCCGGGTCAGTAATATTGGAGCCTGAATATTTATGGCTAACTGCTGTATTATTTGTTGTTCGCTTTGATCCTCAAGCCAGGCAAAATGATTGGCGCCGGCATTATTGATCAGGATATCAATATTCTGCTGTTGGAAAAGTAGCTCAGCTTGCTTTGTCAATTGCGTAAAATCGCCAAGATCGGCGATCCAAACCTGATGATTTTCCGGGTGGGGTAATGTATTAACCAGCGTGGTGAGCGCCGTTTCATTACGCCCATGTAATATCAGACAAGCCCCCTGCTTTGCCAAAGCATGAGCCAGTGCCTGGCCAATACCACCGCTGGCACCGGTAAGCAAAATACGGCTGTTGTTGAGCCTCATTGCGCTGGCTCCATCAGCCCACGCAGCATGTCGCCATAAAGTTGGTAGACCACTTTGGCAGTATGGATAATCGCGGCACGATCTTCACTTTTTTCCACCTGGTCCATTAATGAAGCAAAAAAGGCCAGATGTTCTTTGTCCAGTTCACCATGCGAGCTGAGATAGCTCATGGCTTTCTCCGGTAATCCCAGGCCCTGCTTGAGCTGCTCGGCAACGGTGGTAGCAATGGCGACGCTGGTGCCCTCAAGGACATGTACCATACCGAAAATACCCATCGGGTTGAGGCGAGAGACGTGGTCGTAGAGGAATGCAATCATCAACTCGATTGCCAATACCGGCTGACCATGACGAACCGCCTCGGCATCTCCGCCGCACGTTCTGATATCATTTAATATCCATTCCTGATGGCCATACTCTTCATCAATATATTCGGCAATGGCTCCGCGAACCCATTCATACTCTGAGTTCATCCGGCCCCCCGCAGTCATCAATAAAGGCACGGTATGGCTGACGTGATAAAAAGCCTGTGTCAAAAAGGCGATATACATTTCAGCATTAATATTTCCGCAGCGGCAAGCCTCTATGACCGGGGCGGAAAGGAGCTTCTCTCTGTCCACCGCCGTCTCTCGCTGTAATAATTGATAAAAACTCATAGGGTATCTCCCGCGATTAACTGATGAATACGTGTGTGATAGGTGGACAGAATCTGCTGTCTTTTCGGACGTCCATTAGTGGTTAATAAACCGTTTTCAACCGTTAACTGTGCCAAAAAATAATGATGGATCCTTGCATAATCAGGTAGCCTCCCATTAAGTTGGCATAGCTGATCGGCAAGGCTACTTTCATAACCGGGTGTCACTTGGATCAGCGCAACATTTACGGGTAATCCATCACCAAAGATGACCATGCGGGATATTGCCGGAAAAAGCTGCGCTTCCGCCTCAATCCATTCCGGTGAAAAATTGCGGCCAAAGGCGGTGATCTGAATATTCTTTTTGCGGCCAGTGATATGAAGGAAGCCTTGGGCATCAAAATGACCGAGATCGCCGGTTGCCACCGGGGGTTTTGCAGCGGGTTCCCCCAGATATCCCAGCATTGTCGCGCCAGAAATCAAGATCTCCCCATCCGGTGCGATGGCTATCTGGCAGTGCGGTAGTGGTTCACCCACCGAGCCAGGCAAAGCGCGCCCCGGCGCATTGAGAGCAACAACCGAGCCGCATTCTGATAAGCCATACCCTTCAAAAACCGGCAAACCCAACTGGTGCGATTTAACCACTATATCCGCAGCAACTTTTCCCCCGCCGACGGCGACAAAACGCAGGCTCTCCGCAAGCCCTGGGTTCTGGGTGCATAACATGACGAATAGACGCAGCAATTCAGGCACCAATACCAGGCTGTGCGGCCGCCATTGTGCAATGGCTTGGGCCAGGATCTGAGCGGAGAACTGGCTAGATCCTGTCAGTCCCACTTCAGCCAGCGAGGGGATACGGCTGCATACGCCACTGAGCAACGGAACATAGAGCCCGGTAATGTTTTCAAGCAAGGTCGACAGTGGCAGCAAGGTCAGATGCTGCTGTATGTTTGCCGCAGCAACCCGCTCGGCAAGCGCCAGGCTGACCTGCATCAAATGCTCCTGACTCAGACATACCCCTTTGGGATGCCCGGTTGTCCCTGATGTATAGGTGATTTTGGCCGTATTAGCGGGTAATTCAGCAACAGAGAGTGGCTGCCGACGTTGCAAAGGGTAATCAAGGAAAGGGATCGTTATCCACCCTTGCCGGGCAGGCCCAATCAAGGCATCGGCACCGCTACTTTCCAGCAACCAGTCTTGCTGTTCAGCACTGAAAAAAACGGGCACCGGTATAATGACAATATTGGCTAACAGGCAAGCCAGATCGATCATGGCCCACTCCAGGCCATTATTCAAAAACAGGGCCAGCCGCGATATTTTCTCATTACTGAGTTGCTCAGCCAGAGAGGTGGTTTGCCGCAATAAATCAGCGTAACTGATGCTGTGCTGACTATCACATAACGCAGGGCGAGAGCCATCTGTCACCGCAATATGTTCAATACGCTCAAAAAGGATCATAGCTGCACGCTCATTTGCACGGGAAATATATCCGGCATGGGGCCAAACAATGAAAGCAATAAGCTGGTTTCACTCAGAATTTGGCGGCCTTGTTTAAGATCGCCAACCATGACGCAGGGCTGCCCCTGATAATATTCTCCCCAGGCCTGAGCATCCTCACCCATTCGATCCGGCAATGCAGGGGCCAGTTCCAGAGGGGTCAGGTGCAACCGGTGGAAGATATTTCTCAACTTTTTGGTCCCGGTAAATGCCACATAGTCGAGTTGGTTTTCGCAGAGTAGCCGACAAATTGCCGCAAACATGATCCGGGCATTTCCAGATTCAGAGCAGGCAAAGTTTCCTATTTCAACGAGGCGGTTACGTGGCAAGATTGTTCCCGTCTGAGTGGCGACCACCTCTTCAATCGGCGCATCCAAATAACGCTCAAGGTACAGCGCCGCATTATCAGCACGGTTCAGACCGCAGGCACCAACCAGAACGCCGTCAGCGCGGTACATACCTAACAGGTAAGGCAGAAAGTGAGGAATGAGCGCATTAAACTGCCGACCGTATTCGTGCTGTATATAAGCCTGCAATAAGGCCCTATGGTCATGATCCTCAGCAAACGACAGCTGGTACGGTGCCTGGATATGTATACTCATAATCGCGCCCCTCTGACTGATAATGAGCAGTGTAGCGATATAAGCTTAAGAAAGAGTTAAGGCAATGAGAGCACAGACCGCTATTTAAAAAGCCCGTGGCCATCAAACAACATGGCTGTCTTACACGCTATTTCCCTTCCCTGTCTTCCTCAGGTAGTATCACCATAAGCTGTATAAAAAAACAGGTAATTATATGCAACCTTTACTGCTGCAATCCGTCAAAATTGCCCATGATCAATTCCGTGGTGAAACCATCACCAACGGCAAGTTTCTGAACTGCGATTTCTCCGGCACCGATCTGACCGATACCCAGTTTATCGGCTGCGTTTTCTATGACGAAGAGACCCAGTTCGGCTGCAACTTCAGCCGCGCGGTGTTGAAAGATGCCAGCTTTAAAAGCTGCGATCTCTCGCTGGCCGATTTCAGAAATGCCCAGGCCCTCGGCCTGGAGATCCGCGAATGCAAGGCACAGGGGGCCGATTTTCGTGGCGCCAGCTTCATGAACATGATTTCTCAGCGCAGCTATTTTTGCAGCGCCTTTATCATCAAAAGCAATCTGAGCTACAGCAATTTCTCCAAGGTGGTGCTGGAGAAATGCGAGCTGTGGGAAAACCGCTGGAGTGGCGCTAACGTGCTGGGTGCCAGCTTTATTGGCTCCGATCTGTCCGGCGGGGAGTTCAACCAGTTTGACTGGCGGGCCGCCACCTTCAACCACTGCAATCTGACCGGCGCAGAGCTGGGGGAGATGGATATCCGCCAGGTTGATCTGGAGGGGGTACAGCTGGATAGTCAGCAGGTCGTTGGGCTAATCGATCGGCTGGGGATAATCCTGGTCAGTGATGATTGACGAATAGGTCATTGAATGGCACTTTTAAAGGTGCTATTGTCGATATTCCAAACAGGAGATCACCATGGCCTTTCAAATTTTAACCACTATCGCTGCCAGCATCACCGACCTGAAAAAGAACCCGATGGGAACCGTTGCAGACGGAGAAGGTGAAGCGGTTGCCATCCTGAATCGTAACGAACCGGCTTTCTACTGCGTGCCCCCTGAGCTGTATGCATACTATCGGGAGCTTGCCGAAGATGCAGAATTAAACCGTATTGCAGATGAACGCATGGAAGATGCGGAGTTTGTGAGCGTAAATCTTAATGATTTATAAGCTCAAATTTGAAAAGCGCGCACTGAAGGAATGGGAAAAGCTGGGTTATCCCGTTCGGGAACAACTGAAAAAGAAGCTGGCCGAGCGTTTAGAAAACCCGCATGTGCCGGCATCCCGCCTAAGTGGCCGCCCGAACCGTTACAAAATCAAACTGCGCTCATCAGGCTATCGGTTGGTTTATGAAGTACGTGATAATGAAATTGTTCTATTGGTGATCGCCGTTGGAAAACGGGCTGGGGAGGAAGTCTATTTTGCTGCCGATAAGCGATAGAATTAATCACTGAGTATCCCCTTCACAAATCAACAAAACCGGCTTGAAAGCCAATTAAGGTATTACTAGGCCTAATACGCCATTACGCTTAATCATTGGCCATCGCCTTGATTTTATTACGCCGTTCGCCAATGATTCTAAATACCTTTCCCATCCCCAAGGATCCGTATGAACTCATCGGCCACTGTTCTCTACACTGATAGCAACTTTTTCAGCCCCTATGCCATGTCGACCTTTGTGGCGCTCACGGAGAAAGGCATGCCGTTTACCGTCAAGCCGGTAGATCTCTCACTGGGAGAACAGCAAAGCCAGGCCTACGGCAGCCTGTCGTTAACGCTGCGGGTGCCGACGTTGGTGATGGGCAGCTTCCAGCTTTCCGAGTCTTCCGCCATTGAGGAATATTTGGAAGAACTCCACCCAGCCCATCCGCTCTATCCGCGTGACATCAAACAGCGCGCCAAAGCCCGTGAGATCCAGGCATGGTTACGTAGCGATCTGTTACCGCTGCGGGCCGAACGCCCAACCGAGGTGATTTTCAGCGCGGTCAAATTTGCCCCATTGAGTGCAGATGCCCAACGGACAACCAACAAACTGCTGGCTGCGGCGGAAAAGTTACTGAGCCATGGCCAGGATCATCTGTTCCAGGAATGGTGCATCGCCGATACCGACCTGGCCCTGATGCTCAACCGGCTGGTGATGCATGGCGATCAGGTACCGGAACCGCTGCGCCACTATGCACAAAAACAGTGGCAGCGCCCATCGGTGCAGGCGTGGTTGGCATTACCAGAGAAAATGCGGAGCTAAAAAAACCGGCGGCCACGACGCCGCCGTTCTCAACGGTGAGAAACATCACTTCTTGCTCGGAGGAAGCGCTCCCCAGCGCAGGCCACCGGGGAGCGTTCAAGTCTTGAGGGTTAACAGCTCACGTCAATGCACAGATATTTCAGTTCCAGATATTCTTCAATACCGTAGCGAGAGCCTTCGCGCCCCAGCCCAGACTGTTTGATACCGCCGAAAGGCGCTACCTCGTTGGAGATCAAACCGGTATTGATGCCCACCATGCCGTATTCCAACGCCTCTGGCACCCGCCATTGACGAGCGGCGTTTTGCGTAAACAGGTAAGCGGCCAGGCCAAATTCGGTATCGTTGGCCATCGCGATAGCTTCCGCTTCGTCATGGAAACGGAACAGCGGCGCAACCGGGCCAAAGGTTTCTTCTTTGGCAAAGCGCATCTGCTGGGTCACCCCAGTAACCACCGTCGGCTGGAAGAAAGTACGGCCCAACGCATGCGGCTGCCCACCGGTCGCGATCTGCGCGCCTTTGATCAGCGCATCATCAATGTGGCTCTGCACTTTCTCTATCGCGGCCTCATCGATCAGCGGCCCCTGCGTCGTCCCTTCTTGTGTGCCATCACCGACTTTCAGTTGCTCAACCGCGGCCACCAGCTTATCCACCAGGCGATCGTAGATGCCGTCCTGAACGTAAATACGGTTGGCGCAAACGCAGGTCTGCCCGCTGTTGCGGAACTTGGAGGCCATAATACCGGCAACGGCCGCGTCCAGATTGGCATCGTCAAACACGATCACCGGAGCGTTGCCGCCCAGTTCCAGCGAAAGCTTTTTAATGGTTGGCGCACATTGGGCCATCAGGATGCGCCCAACCTCGGTCGAGCCGGTAAAACTCAGCTTGCGCACTACCGGGCTGTCACACAGCACTTTACCCACCTGTGCGGCTTCGCCGGTTACCACTTGCAATACGCCTGCGGGAATACCGGCATCCTGCGCCAGTTTGGCCAGTGCCAATGCGGTCAGCGGCGTTTGCTCAGCCGGTTTGACGATCATGGTGCAGCCTGCGGCCAGCGCAGGAGCCGCCTTACGGGTGATCATCGCTGCCGGGAAGTTCCACGGCGTGATCGCCGCGCAGACACCGATCGGCTGTTTCACCACCACCAGACGTTGCGAAGCCTGTGGGGCCTGTAATACGGCACCGTCGACACGCTTGGCCTCTTCGGCGAACCAGGTAATAAATGAGGCGGCATAGGCCACTTCGCCACGCGCTTCCGCCAGCGATTTACCCTGCTCAGCGGTCATCAGCTGCGCCAGATCTTCCTGTGCCGCCATGATTTTATCAGCCCAGGCCAGCAGCAATACGGAACGCTGCTTGGCGGTCTGTTGCTTCCAGCCGATTTGTGCCTGCTGTGCGGCGTTAATTGCCTGCTGGGTTTCCTCTGCGCTCACCAGAGGCACCGTTGTCAGCTCCACACCGTTGGCCGGGTTGATCACGGCTTCACGTTTGCCGCTGCGGGCATCGCACCACTCGCCGTTAATCAGGCATTGGCTACGCAGCAGATCGGGATTTTGCAGTTTCATGGATATTGCTCCTTATTGGGCCAGCGCGCGGGAAAGGATTGCCAGCGCCTGGTTAAACTGGGCATCAGGAATGGTCAGCGGGTACAGGAAACGGATCACGTTACCGTTCACCCCACAGCTGAGTAGCAACAGTCCTTCTTCCTGGGCTTTTTGCTGTACCTGACGGGTAAACTCCGGCGACGGTTTACCGGTTGCCGGGTCGTTGAATTCTACTGCCACCATGGAACCCAGCGCGCGAATATCCACAATCGCCGGGCAGTGGCTGCGTGCCTGTTGCAGCACTTCCACCAAATGTTGCCCCAAACGCTGGGAGCGTTGGCACAGCTGTTCTTCTTCAATCACGTCCAAGACCGCCAGAGCGGCAGCAACGGCTAATGGGTTACCGGCGTAGGTACCGCCAAGGCCACCAGGTGCGGGGGCATCCATCACGTCAGCACGGCCCGCCACGGCAGACAACGGCATACCGCCAGCCAGGCTCTTCGCCATGGTGATCAGGTCCGGTTTCACCGCATAGTGGTCCATTGCAAACAGCTTGCCGGTACGGGCAAAGCCGGTTTGCACTTCATCGGCGATCAGCAGGATACCGTGTTGGTCACACAGCGTACGCAGCGCCTGCATGAATTCTGCCGGAGCCACGTTAAAGCCCCCTTCCCCCTGCACCGGCTCCAGCACTATCGCGGCAACCTGCTTGGGATCGATATCGGCTTTAAAGATGCGCTCCAGGCTGTTCATGGCATCTTCGGTGCTGACGCCATACAGCGCATTCGGATACTGGCCATGGTACACGGAGCCAGGGAACGGGCCAAAGCCCAACTTGTAAGGGGCCACTTTGCCCGTCAGCGCCATGGTCATATAGGTACGGCCATGGAATCCGCCGCCGAAGGTGATCAGGCCTGGACGCCCGGTGTATGCGCGGGCGATCTTCACCGCATTTTCTACCGCTTCTGCACCGGTGGTGAAGAAGGCGGTTTTACAGGTGCCTTCGATTGGAGCACGTTGGTTGATACGCTCTGCCAGCGAAATATAGCTCTCATAAGGCACGATCTGGTATGCCGTATGGGTAAACGCCTGCAGTTGCTTTTCAATGGCGGCGATCACCTTGGGATGACGGTGGCCGGTATTGAGCACCGCAATGCCTGAGGCAAAGTCGATCACCTCATTGCCTTCTACATCCCACAGGGTGGCATTTTCTGCACGCTCGGCGTAAAAACCACACATCACGCCAATCCCTCTTGGGGTAGCGGCCAGACGACGTTGATTCAGTTCTGCGTTTTTCATGCTGTTCTCTCCGGGCGGGACCAGTTATCGGTTTTGTTCACAAACGTGAAACATTGCGTTTATTTACACCTGATGTGGCCCTATAATCGAGTGCCAGTTACGATTAATTGAGGGATCCAATTGCGCTCATTGAGTGGTGACCTGCTGCTGCAACGCCTCGGCGAGCAGCCCGATGATAAACTGCACAAGCGGTTATACAATGCCATTCGTACCAGTATTCTGGACGGTAGCCTGCCCCCTTCCAGCCGCCTGCTGGCCTCACGCGATCTGGCACAAGAGCTGGGTCTCTCACGTAATACGGTTTTAACCGTTTATGAACAATTGCTGGCGGAAGGATATGTGTTTTCGCGCCAGGGAAGTGGAACCTTCGTCGCAGAAACGGTACCCGACAGCTGTTTATCCACCGCCAGCCAGCCGATTGGCGGTGACGGCGAGCCACGGCGTGCCGAGCTGTCACAACGTGGCACCACGCTACTGCAACACGCCAGCGCCAGCCCTAAACAGTGGGGAGCCTTTCTCCCCGGCGTCCCCGACGTGAATGCATTCCCGCATCACATCTTCAGCAAACTCCAGGCTCGTATCAGCCGCCGCCCAACCTCACAGCGTTTGACTTACAGCAACCAGGGCGGCAGCCCGGAGCTGCGGCATGCGCTGGTGGACTATCTGCGGGTGTCACGTTCGGTGCGCTGCTCGCCGGAACAGATCCTGATCACCGAAGGCATTCATCAGGCGATCGATCTGGTCACTCGCATGCTGTGTAATCCAGGAGATGACGCCTGGATCGAGGAACCCGGTTATTGGGGGATCCGCAATATCCTGCGCATGAACGGCGTCAATATCTGCCCTTGGGCGGTGGATGAAGCCGGGATGGTACCACCAGAACAACCGGCAGCCTTGCCACGGCTGATTTTTGTCACTCCTTCGCATCAATACCCGTTGGGATCGGTGATGAGCCTGGCACGTCGGCAACGGCTGCTGGCTTTGGCCCGTGCGGCTGGCGGCTGGATCGTGGAAGATGATTATGACAGCGAATTCCGCTTCTCAGGCCAACCGATCCCGGCCCTGCAGGGGTTGGAAGCCGATGCGCCGGTGATCTACATTGGCACCTTCAGCAAAACGCTCTATCCGGCCCTGCGGCTAGGTTATGTAGTGCTTCCCAAGCCATTGATGGACGAGTTAAAAACGGCTCACGCCGAGCTTTATCGTGGTGGCCATTTGATCATCCAGGCGGCGCTGGCGCAGTTTATTCAGGAAGGCCACTATACGGCACATATCCGCCGCATGCGGTTATTGTATGCCAAACGGCGCGGGTTCCTTACCGCGTTGATTGAACAGCATCTGGGTAAGCAGGCGTTGAGCGAGTTCAACAGCAACGCTGGGCTGCATCTGGTGCTCAACCTGCCAAATGATGCCGACGATGTCGCCATCGCTGCGGCAGCCAATGAACGTGGAGTGCTGGTAAGAGCATTGTCACGATATTACATGCTACCAAATGCGCGACGCGGGCTGCTAATGGGCTTTGCCTGCGTGCCCGAAGAGCAGATGGCAGCGGCGTTTGACGTGTTGTTGGAGTGTATAGGTCCCTCACCCTAACCCTCTCCCACAGGGAGAGGGAACCGATCGAGTGGGCTGAAAGTATCGTGATCCTTCATGAGCACCGGCTGATTCGCCTTGGTTGAAGGGACATTCGCGTTTGCTAAGGTGACCTTTTTACTTCCAAACGAGCAGGGACTAACAGCTCCCTCTCCCTGTGGGACATTGGTCGAGTAAACCTGAAAATTCGGTGATGCACCTTGGATGAGAGGACGATCGAGTTGGCTGAGATTACCGCCTTACTTCCAAAAGAGCAGAGACTAACAGCTCCCTCTCCCTGTGGGACATTGGTCGAGTAAACCTGAAAATTCGGTGATGCACCTTGGATGAGGGGACGATCGAGTTGGCTGAGATTACCGCCTTACTTCCAAAAGAGCAGAGACTAACAGCTCCCTCTCCCTGTGGGAGAGGGTTGGGGTGAGGGGCATCAATCCAGCAGATCGCCGATATCATCCTGGGTGGATGGGGGATCCTGACGCATCCCCTTGGTCAGCCACAGCAGATAAATAAAGCCGGCAAACAGCCAGGTGAAGCCCACTTTCAGCGCTTCGGGATCCAGGTTGACCCACAGCCACACCGACATACCGAAGCCAATCAGCGGCAGCAGGCCGTATTTGAACATCGCGTTCAGCCCACGGCGTTTTTGGTTAATCAGGAAGTGTTTGATCACGCTGAGGTTAACGAAGGTAAATGCCCCCAGTGCGCCAAAGCTGATCATCGACACTACCATGCTCAAATCCATCCACAGCGCCAGCAGCGAGATGATGGCAACAAACACGATCGCGCGCCACGGAGTGCGGAAACGAGGGTGCAGATGGTAGAACACTTTGCGCGGCAACACGCCTTCACGCCCCATGGCGTAGAAAATACGTGAGACGCCGGTTTGCGCAGACATGGAGGAGGCATACACCCCAGTGAGGTAAGTGGCCATAAAGAAGTTGTACATCCACTTGCCACCCACGTGCTCCGAAATAATCAGGCTGGCGGTGTCCTGATGCGGGATCAGCGATTGCCAGTCAGGATAGGCCAGATGCGCGGCGTAGGAGACGGCAACAAAGATGCCACCGGCACAGATCACGGTAATCAGGATCGCGCGCGGCAGAGTACGTTTGGCGTCGGCGGCCTCTTCGGCCATGGTGGCAATAGCGTCAAAACCCAGGAAGGCCAGGCACAGCACCGCAGCCCCGGCGATCAGACCAGAGAAGTCACCAGCATCCACCAACAGCGGTTTCATCAATGACGCCGGGCTGAGATCGGCCTCGCTAAATGCCAGTACAATAAACAGCACGATGAACACCATCTGCAAGGCAATCAGCGTGAAGTTCACCGAGCTAAGCAGGCGCACGCCCAGAATATTCAGCGCGCTGACGCTGGCAATGGAGCCAAGAATAAACACGTAAGCAGGGATCGACGGGAATGCCTCGTGCAAGAAGATACCTAAAACCAGATAGTTAAGCATTGGCAGGAACAGATAATCGAGGATCTGCGCCCAACCTACCAGGAAACCGGTTTTACCACCAAAACTGCGCTGTACGTAGGAATAGGCCGAACCTGCCAACGGCATGGCGTTGGTCATCCGGCAATAGCTCAGGGCGGTAAACAGGATGGTCACGATGGTAACCAGATAAGCGATGGGTAAGTGGCCCTGGCTTAACACGGTAACCTGACCGTAGGTGGTAAACACGCCCAGTGGCACCATATAGGCAAGGCCAAACGCAACCAGGGCGGGGGTTTTAAGAACTCGTTGCAACCGAATGTTTTGCGGCATTACCGTATCATCTCCTGGCGCAGCTCAGCGCTATTCAGGGCCAATCCCAATAGGCTATTTGATTCGCTGCGGTAAAAACAAGGGGACGGATTCTGGCACAAGTTAGGCTGCCGGGGAAGCTAACAATCCGCTTTCAGAAAACCAGGTGGCAATAGGTAAAGAACTGGGGCATAACCCGTTGATTTATTGTTTGCAGGATGAGGAAAAGCGGTAAAAATTACCCTTCATGGCAATGTTGCCGAATTTGTCGAGGCGCTGCATGCAACGCCTCCAGGTAAAAATGACCGCTTAATTCACATTGCTATCAGGATTGATAGCTGATCTTCCCACCCACCAACGTCCGCTCGATGCGGGTTTGGTACAGTTTCTCTGCCGGTTGCTCAAACAGATTATGGTGCAGGACGATCGCATCAGCAAATTTGCCCACTTCCAGCGAGCCAATATACTGCTCTTTGGCGATCATGTAGGCCGCATCGATGGTGGCTGCGCGCAGCGTTTCGATCAGGGTCAGATCGCGATCGTTGTCCAGGCGTGGCCCGGCAGGATTACCTTCGCTATCCCAGGCCCGGCGGGTCATCCCCACCTGCAGGTTATACCACTCATCCAGGCGATCGATTGGCCAGTCGCTGCCATAGGCCAGCCGCGCACCGGCATCCAGGAAGCGTGCCGCGGGCTCCAGGTGAGGGAAACGGGCTTCACCCAGCATCTCGCGCTCTTCATCGATCAGTACGCCCGGTAAACCGGCCCACTGGAACGAAAGCACTGCCGTTGCCGCCAAAGAGGCAAAACGCGCATACTGATGCGGCGCAACCAGTTCGTTATGGGCCAACCCTGGGCGGATATCCTTGCCCGGGCAGGCCGCGCGCATCAGCTCAACCGCATCCAGCACCTGCTCGATTGCGCCATCGCCGACCGTGTGGGTATGCGGATGCAGCCCAGCGCGGCCACACTCGACGATCAGCGCGTTCAGCACCGGCGTGGTGAAGTAGAGATCGCCATAACGCTCACTCTTGGCTTCCCCATGATGTTCACGGTAAGGCTCCAACAGCGCCGCCGTCATGGTCGGTGGCTGCAACACTCCGTCGACGAACAGTTTGAGATGGCCAACAGAGATCCCGGCCTGCGGCGTCCAAGGCTGGCTGCTCCACTGTTCGGCAAAGGCGACAACTTCCTGCACCGCACGGGCAGCGTCTTCCGGCCCTTGTACGCTGTCTGGCGTGACTTCTTTGGCCCCCAGCACGCGTAAGGTCAGCTCACCGCGATCGCGCAGTACGGCGAAAGCCTCCAGTTGCTCCGCAAATACGCGGGTATCCATCACCGTGGTTACGCCCTGCTCATGCAGTACCTGCTGCACATGAGCCGCCACCTGCACGTTCTGTTCCGCCGTGCCGGAAGGAATGCTGTCGAAGGCGCGCATGGCCGGAGCATCTTCCAGGATCCCGGTCAGTTGACCATCGGCATCGCGGGCGATCTTGCCATCTGGCGGCACTGGCGTATTTTCATCAATGCCCAACACCTCCAGCGCACGGCTGTTAGCTGCCAGCGTGTGGCAATCGTTAGCGAACAACGCTACCGGGCGGCGGGTGTTCAGAGAGTCCAGCAGCGCACGGCTCATGTCCGCACCCACCGGGATCATCGCCTGACGCTGCCAGGCGCGCACCGTCAGCCATTCGTCATCGCCAGCCGGATATTTATCCAGATGGTCCTGTATATGCTGCAAGGTCTGCTCTACCGTCAGCGCCGCATAGTGCAGGCTGCATCCCTTGAGCTGTTTGCCCCCCCAGAATGGGTGCATATGGCTGTCGATCAGGCCCGGCATCATCATTTTACCGTGCAGATCGATGCGTTCGGTGGTGGGTGTCGCCAGCGCAAGCACCTGCTCATCAGTCCCTACCGCAAGAATGTATCCCTGCCCTATCGCCAACGCACTACAAACACGATTTTCCGCATCTGCGGTGAAGATAGTGCCGTTGTAATAAATTACTTCGGCTGCTGTTGCCACTGGAGTCATAGTCATTGTCTCGAAACCTCACAAAATGACCTTAAGTATACCAAAAACTCCCCAGCTTGGCCCCTCAGGCGGGGTTACATTGCTTGAAAGCACCAACCCGCTGCCGACCAAGACAAACGATGGGTCAATCGCAGCGCCTGTAAGAAGTCCTCATCATGCGATACCACCAGCATCGCACCAGGAAACTCAGCCAAGGCTGCTTCAATTGCCTGCGATGAGGCCAGATCCAAATGGTTGGTCGGTTCATCCAGCAGCAGGAGTTGCGCAGGCTCACGCCGCCACAGCACACAGGCCAGCGCCGCTTTCAACCGCTCTCCACCACTCAATGCCGCCAACGGCAGCGTGACCCGGTCGGCATTCAGTTGCAGCTGCACCAGTTGGCTACGCAACACTCCTTCGGCCAGCGGGGTATCCTGTAAACCCAGATGATCGACCACCGAACGCGTCAGATCGAGCTGGGACAGGTTTTGATCGAGATAGGCCAGCGATACCGAGCAATGGCAGTAACCAGCGCTGGCAGCCAGTTGCCCCAGGATCACCTTCAACAGCGTGGATTTGCCACAACCGTTCGGGCCGGTGATGGCGACGCGCATCGGGCCATCCATCCGCCAGTCGAGCGGCGGTAAGCTGACAAACGGCAGTTGTAACTGTTCCAGTACCAATACCTGCTTACCCGCAGCCACCGAGCTGCCCGGTAAAGTCAGCATCACCGGGTTATCCTCTTCAACCCGTTCCCTCGCCTCGCGCACCGCTTCATCCAGTGTGTTCTTTTGCCCCTGATGCTGTTTACGCAAGGTACCCATCGTGTCGCGCGCAGCCCCTTTGAGGGCCGCTTTTTCAAAAGAGGCGATATTCAGCGAGTCCACGGTTCTCAGCGTACGGGCGGAGTGGCGCTGGTAATTGTCATGTTCTTTCTGCTGGCGGGCGCGGACGCGCCGTCTTTCCAACGCCGCATGTTCCAGTTGGGCACGTGCCGCCTGTTGCTCTTGCTCCCGCAGCCGATGGTATTCGTGATAATTGCCGCCGTAGCTGCGCAGTGCTTCGGGAGTCAGTTCGACGATCCGCTGCATCCGTGCCAGCAGTTGCCGATCGTGGCTGGCAATCAACAGGCCACCACGCCACTGCGCCAATTGCTGATACAGCCATTCGCGGCCCGTGCTATCGAGGTGATTGGTCGGTTCGTCCAGCAACAGGAAATCGGCCCCCGACATTAACGCACCACACAAAGCCGCACGCATACGCTCGCCGCCACTCAGCGCTCCGGCTGGCCGTTGCGGGTCAAAATCAGGCAATCTAGCCGCCGCAAAAACCGTGCTCAGGCGATCCCCCAGATCCCACTGGCCCTCAAGACGATCGATATCGTCCAGCCGTGGGCAACCTTGCTCAAGACGGGCCTGGGCGGCAAATACCTCGCCGTAGCCCAGCAGCGTAGCCAGGGTTGTCTGTTCGGTGAAGTGCGGCTGCTGCGCCACATAGGCAAAGGTTGCCTGCGTTTCAATATGGCCTGAGGCGGGTTGATCCAGCCCGGCAATCAGACGTAGCAGGCGAGTTTTTCCCACGCCGTTACGCCCCACCAGGCCACAGTGCTGCTGTTCAACGGCCAGATTAAGCGGGCCAAACAGCGTTTCGCCATTGGCAAACTGACAGGTTAATTGATGTAAAACGAAATAAGGGGACTGCGCAAAATGAGCCATAAACACTCCTGTATGAAATCAAAACATCCCCATACGGCACGGGCGTGCTCGGTATAGGGCCAGATATCAGCAGGTGTGGTTGTTCATTTTCGGTAATGGCTCCGCAGAGAGAAAAGGGATAAAGCGAGCCGATGTTAGCCGATCTTTTATACCGATTGCAAACATGAGGTCTATCACATTCAGCACATCCGCGTTTCCCAAGTGCGCCAACAACGGCTAGATTTATCTCATCCGACCACTTGAGTGGTCGTCAAAACTATAACGATAAATATTGTGGAGACTGCAATGCGTGCTTACCCCAACCTGCTTGCGCCGCTGGATCTCGGCTTCACTACCCTGAAAAACCGGGTGCTGATGGGATCGATGCACACCGGCCTGGAAGAACTGCCTGATGGCCCCGAGCGTATGGCGGCATTCTATGCCGAGCGGGCCGCTGCCGGTGTCGCCCTGATCGTGACCGGCGGTATTGCCCCTAATGAGAAAGGCGTGGTGTATCGTGGAGCATCGGTTCTGAACCAGCCACAGCAGGTTGCCCATCACCGGATCGTGACTGAGGCAGTCCATCAGGCTGGGGGCAAGATTGCCCTGCAAATCCTGCATACCGGGCGCTATAGCTATCAGCCACAGCCGGTAGCTCCTTCTGCGCTGCAAGCACCGATTAACCCATTCAGCCCAGCAGCGCTCACCCATCAAGAGGTCGAACAGACTATTACCGACTTCGCCAACTGCGCGGCTTTGGCTCAGCAGGCTGGCTATGACGGCGTGGAAGTCATGGGGTCTGAAGGTTATCTGATTAACCAGTTCCTGGTGTCTCGTACCAACCAGCGCATCGACCAATGGGGCGGCAGTTTCAGCAACCGCATGCGTTTCGCCGTGGAAATTGTGCGGGCCGTGCGCGAGGCAACCGGGCCAGAATTTATTCTGATCTACCGCCTGTCGATGCTCGATCTGGTGGAGGATGGCTCCAGCTGGCAGGAGATCGAACAGCTTGCCGTGGCGATTGAACAGGCTGGCGCAACGCTGATCAACACCGGCATCGGCTGGCACGAAGCACGTATTCCCACCATCGCCACCATGGTGCCGCGCGCCGGGTTCAGTTGGGTGACGCGCAAGCTGATGGGCAAAGTGAAGATCCCGCTGATCACCACCAACCGCATCAACGATCCTGCGGTGGCGGAACAGGTGTTGGCCGATGGTTGTGCCGACATGGTGTCCATGGCACGCCCGTTCCTGGCGGATGCGGCGTTCGTGCAGAAAGCCGCAGAAGGCCGTGCGGACGAAATCAACACCTGCATCGGCTGCAATCAGGCCTGTCTGGATCAGATTTTCGATCACAAGCTCACTTCCTGCCTGGTCAACCCTCGCGCCTGTCGCGAAACCGAAATGCCATTGATCGCCACGGCAACGCCTAAAAAATTGGCCGTGGTGGGGGCCGGGCCAGCCGGGTTGGCGTTTGCCACCACCGCCGCCAGCCGTGGGCATCAGGTAACCCTGTTTGACGCCGCCGAGCAGATCGGTGGCCAATTCAATATCGCCAAACAAATCCCCGGCAAGGAGGAGTTTCACCAGACGTTGCGCTATTTCCGCCGTCAGTTGGCGCTCAATGAAGTGGAGCTGAAGCTAGGGCAGCAGGTGCAACCGCAGGATCTGGCGGATTTCGATGAGGTGATCCTGGCCTGTGGCATCGTGCCGCGTATGCCAGCCATTGCGGGCATCGAGCACGCCAAGGTGGTGAACTATCTCGATGTTTTACGCGATAAAAAGCCGGTTGGGCAACGGGTCGCCATCATTGGGGCCGGGGGAATTGGCTTCGACGTCGCCGAATATCTTAGCCAGCACGGCACCTCCAGTAGCCTGGATCCGGCAGCGTTTAACCGCGAATGGGGGATCGATTCGCAGCTCGAGCAGCGCGGGGGCCTCAGCCCTCAAGGGCCGGAAGTGCCAGCCTCACCACGCCAGATATTCCTGTTGCAACGCAAAACCAGCAAGGTGGGTGAAGGCCTGGGTAAAACCACCGGTTGGATCCATCGCACCAGCCTGGCGCTACGTGGCGTGAAAATGCTCAATAGCGTGAGCTATCAACGCATTGACGACGAAGGTCTGCATATCCTGCGTGCCGAGCAGGAAAGCTGCTTGCCGGTGGATACGGTGGTGATTTGTGCTGGGCAGGAACCGCGCCGTGAATTGCAGCAACCGCTGCTGAAGATGGGGAAAACGGTGCATCTGATTGGCGGTGCCGACGTGGCCGCCGAGCTGGATGCCCGCCGCGCTATCGATCAGGGCACGCGGTTGGCAATGGCTCTGTAACCCATTGATTAGACGGGCGCAGTATAATGCTGCGCCCCTACATCAATAGCGCGCGCCAGACTTGACCGCTTTGAGGATCAAGAACTTCTGGTTGGAGGCCACGGTGGTGCAGTTGCCGAATAAACGCCTCAGCTTCTGGTAGTAATCCAGATGGCGGTTGCCCACGATCCACAGCTCACCACCTACTTGCAGGCAGCGCTTGGCGTCGCAGAACATCTGCCAGGCGGTGTGATCGGTGATCGCATGCTGCTGATGGAACGGTGGATTGCACAGTACCGCCTGCAGGCTTTCACGCTCAATGCCCGCCAGCGAGTTGTTCACTTCAAACTGACAGCGATCCATCTCTTGCGGCAGGTTGTGTGCCACGTTCAGTTCACTGGACGCCACCGCCATGTAAGACTCATCGACGAAGGTCATCTGCGCTTGCGGGTTTTGCACCAAAGCTCGCATCCCGATAATGCCGTTGCCACAGCCGAGATCGACAATATGGCCCTGCAAATCCTTCGGCAGATTTTCCAGGAACAGGCGTGCACCAATATCCAGGCTACCGCGTGAGAACACGTTGGCATGGTTGTGGATCAGCCAGTCCGTGCCGTCGAGCAGCCAGTCGGTGGTTTCCGGCGCTGCCGGTGGCACGATGTCAGCGACCTGGCAATAAATCAGGCGGGCCTTTTTCCAGGCCAGGCTGGTGCGGGTTGGGCCTAGCACCCGCTCAAACACTTGCATGGTCGAGGTATGCACGTCACGCGCTTTGGCACCCGCCACGATCAGCGTATCGGGTGCCACCACGTCACGCAGGGCACGTAATTGCTGCTCCAGCAGCGCCAGCGCTTTCGGGATGCGGATCAATACCACCGCCGGGTTGGCAGGCAGTTCGGCCAGGCTGTCTTGCAAGGTGACCTGCTCAACATCGAGCTCATTGAGCTTGAGGTTATGGCGCGTCGCCAACTGGCTCATGTAAGAATCGCTGATGCTGTAAGGCTTATAGCCATGCAGAGCACAAGCCAACGTGCCAAAGTTGTCGTTGAAAATCAGTACCGGGCGTTCACCGATATCGACATTTTCCAACTGTTGCAGCAGATATTCGTCCGCCGCTTCCCACGCCTGCAGCTGGGTGGCTTCTTCCTGTTGGGGATAACGCTCCAGCTCAAGTTGCTGTGTTCCCAGATCGAGTTGGCTCATTGCCCCTCCTGAATGATAAATTTGGGCTGTTTATCCCCTAAAAACGCTCGGCAGTAAAATGTTTTTTGGGATTAATTACCCTTTAAGGGATTTGAGCAAGAAAACGTCATACAATGCTCACCCCGGTTTACCACTGAATACTGAATAACATGTCTGAACTGAGCTACCTGCAAGGCTACCCCGATCATCTGCAAATGCAGGTGCAACAACTCATCCAGCAACAGCGTCTGGGCGAGGTTTTGTTGCAACGCTATCCTCAGGTGCATGGCTGCACCACCGACAAGTCGCTTTATCAGTTTACCGTCGATCTGAAAAATCAGTATCTGCGTAATGCTCAACCGCTGAGCAAGGTGGCCTACGACAGCAAAATCCAGGTGATGAAGCACGCCTTGGGGCTGCATACCGCCATTTCCCGGGTGCAGGGTGGCAAACTGAAAGCCAAAGCCGAGATCCGCGTGGCGACGGTGTTTAAAAACGCCCCAGAACCTTTCCTGCGCATGATCGTCGTCCACGAATTAGCGCACCTGAAAGAGAAAGACCACAATAAGGCGTTTTACAGCCTGTGCTGCCATATGGAACCCAGCTATCACCAGTTGGAGTTTGATACCCGCCTGTATCTGACCCATCTCTCCTTGTTTGGTGAACTCTATGAATAATCAGCCTTTTTAAGCAAATATTCGCCTAATCTTTGCGGCGTGATAATCTGGTCCCCTGAGCTATCTTCCTGTGGAAACTGGAGTCACCCATGATTCGCTTTGCTGTTGTCGGCACCAACTGGATCACCGAACGTTTTATCGATGCGGCTCACGAAAGCGGCAAGATGAGGCTGACCGCCATCTATTCGCGTAAGCTCGAACAAGCGCAGGCCTTTGGCGCCAACTACCCGGTCGAACACTTCTTTGACTCACTGGAAGCGCTGGCGCAATCCGACGTGATTGATGCAGTGTATATTGCCAGCCCCAACTCTCTGCACTGCCAACAATCTCTGCTATTCCTCAGCCATAAAAAACACGTGATTTGCGAGAAGCCGCTGGCGTCAAATCTGCGCGAAGTGGAACAACTGGTGGCCTGCGCACGGGAACATCAGGTAGTGCTGTTTGAAGCGTTCAAAAGCGCCCACTTGCCCAATTTTCTTATCCTGCAACAGGCATTGCCGAAGATTGGCAAACTGCGTAAGGCATTTATCAACTATTGCCAATACTCCTCTCGCTATCCCCGTTACCTGGCCGGTGAAAATCCAAACACCTTCAATCCACACTTTTCCAACGGCTCGATCATGGACATTGGCTATTACTGCGTGGCCAGCACCGTGGCGCTGTTTGGTGCACCGCAGTCGGTATTGGCTAGCGCAACATTGCTCGATACCGGGGTCGATGCCCACGGCAGCGTGTGCCTGAACTATGGTGACTTTGACGTGGTGATCAGCCATTCCAAGGTCAGCAACTCTGACATTCCGAGTGAGATCCAGGGCGAAGAAGGTACGCTGGTGATCGAAAAAATCTCCGAAGCCCAAGGCGTGGTGCTGACGCCGCGCGGCGAAAATAGCCAGGTGCTGACCCAGCCACAACACATCAATACCATGCTGTATGAAGCGCAAGTGTTTGCCGAACTGGTGGAAAAACGGCAGGTCGAGCATGAGGGCCTGGAAAATTCCCTGATCGTCGCCAGCCTGCTGACGGAGATCCGCCGCCAGACCGGCGTAGTGTTCCCCGCTGACGGAGAATGAGATGAAACCGCTGTTGTTGATGCAAACCGGTGATGCACCGCAGATGATCCAGCAGGAGCAGGCCAACTTTGAGCAGATGTTCCTGCGACAGGGGAATATCGCCGCAGATCGAGTACATATCGTGCACGTTCTCGCCGGCGAGACGCCATTGCCTCCGGAAGATTACTGCGGCGTGGTGATTACCGGTTCAGCCGCGATGGTGACCGAACGGCTTCCCTGGAGCGAACGGGCGGCAGAATGGTTGCGCCAGGCAATGCAAATCAATCTGCCGATCTTTGGCGTGTGCTACGGCCACCAGCTTCTGGCTTATGCGCTGGGCGGCGAGGTGGGCTACCACCCGCAGGGCATGGAGGTTGGCACTCTCGAGATCGAGTTATTACCCGCTGCCCGCTCAGATAAGCGTCTGGCTTCCCTGCCTGCGCGCTTCAACGTGAACCTGATCCATGCGCAAAGCGTACTAACGCCGCCGCCAGGGGCTGAAGTGCTGGCCCGCTCGCAACAGGACGCCTGCCAAATCCTGCGTTACGGCGATAACGCTCTGACCACCCAGTTCCACCCGGAGTTTAACGGGGCGATCATGCAGCGCTACCTGAGCTGGCTCAGCGAGTTGGAACCGGCCAAACAGCAAATTTATCAGCTTAAACAACAACAGGTTAGCGATACCCCGTTCAGCCAACTGTTGCTGCAGGACTTTGTCGCCAGCCTCGGGGCCCAGCAGCCATTGGCCGGGGTCGGTTGAGGTTAGTCACCATAATCTGTTATCCGGGGCGCTAGACGCCCCGCGATTATTTGGCAAATAGCCATAAACGCCAAATGTTATGACGATCACACAAATGTAAACAGCATGTTATCAATCATTGATCCATGCAGGTAATTTCATCTTCTCCCCTTTCCAAGATCCCCCGTTTACTGAATACTGGCATGGCAAACATACTTAGTTACAGATATGACGATAAGTTGCCCGGCCACGTTTCAGCCGAGGCGCAGCAATCTGTACATCACATTCTCAGGGAGCGGAAACGCAAGCGCATCATGAATAAACTATTACGACGCATCACTCAGGGCAGCCTGGTTAAACAAATATTGATCGGCCTGGTAGCGGGCATTGTGGTGGCACTGGTTTCGCCAGCCGCAGCAGCAGCCGTTGGCCTGCTCGGCTCGCTGTTCGTTGGCGCGCTGAAGGCGGTGGCACCGCTGTTGGTACTGGTGTTGGTCATGGCCTCCATTGCCAACCATAAGCAGGGCCAAAAAACCAATATCCGCCCCATCCTGTTCCTCTACCTGCTGGGTACCTTTGCCGCCGCGCTGACCGCCGTGGTGATCAGCTTTATTTTCCCCTCCACGCTGGCGCTGGCCGTGGGCACCACCGACATCAATCCGCCGGGTGGCATCGTTGAAGTGCTCAAAGGCTTGCTGATGAGCGTGGTGGCGAACCCATTCCATGCGCTGATCAACGCCAACTATATTGGCATCCTGGCCTGGGCCGTGGGTCTGGGGCTGGCGCTGCGCCATGCCTCTGATAACACCAAATCGTTAATCACCGATATGTCCCATGCCGTGACTATGGTGGTTCGTGCGGTGATCCGCTTTGCGCCGCTGGGTATCTTTGGCCTGGTGGCATCGACCCTGGCCGATACCGGCTTCAGCGCACTGTGGGGCTATGCTCAACTACTGTTCGTGCTGATCGGCTGTATGCTGCTGGTGGCGTTGGTGCTGAACCCGCTGATCGTTTACTGGAAGATCCGCCGTAATCCTTATCCACTGGTGTTCACCTGCCTGCGCGAAAGCGGCGTTACCGCCTTCTTTACCCGCAGCTCCGCAGCCAACATTCCGGTGAATATGGAACTGAGCAGAAAGCTGAATCTGAACGAAGATACCTATTCGGTTTCTATTCCGTTAGGGGCGACCATCAACATGGCCGGTGCCGCGATCACCATCACCGTGTTGACGCTGGCGGCGGTTCATACGCTGGGCATTCCTGTAGATGTGCCGACTGCACTGCTGCTGAGCGTGGTTGCGGCGATCTGCGCCTGTGGGGCTTCCGGCGTGGCCGGTGGTTCACTGCTGTTGATCCCGCTGGCTTGCAACATGTTCGGTATTCCCAATGAAATTGCAATGCAGGTCGTTGCCGTCGGCTTTATCATCGGCGTACTGCAGGACTCGGCTGAAACCGCGCTCAACTCCTCCACCGACGTGCTGTTTACCGCAGCAGCCTGTCAGGCAGAAGACCAGCGTTTGGCCAATGAAGATCCGCTGAAAATTCGCTAAGTCCCCTCACCCCAACCCTCTCCCACAGGGAGAGGGAGCTGTTAGTCCCTGCTCTTTTGCAAGTAGAAAGGCAATCTCAGCAAACTCGATCCCCCCTCATCCAATGAGTCACTACAATTTCAAATCCACTCGATCGGTCCCCTTGTGCGAAAGGGAACTGATAGCCCCTACTATTTCAACTCCAGGAGTAAGAACAAGAAAGGCAAGGTAGTACTCAAAGCAATCAACGAACTCGATCGGTTCCCTCTCTCTGTGGGAGAGGGTTAGGGTGAGGGGTCTGGCACTCTTCATCAGACGCCTTTTTTTCGACCGCAAAAGGATCGATGCCGCGCAGTTGCAGGCGGCGGAAGCGGATAATGTTGAAACCGTTCATCAGCAGGAAACTGCCTTCAATCAGCGAACCCCCGATCGAGCCAAGCCAGATGTTGTGGGTGACCCAACAGGCCGTTGAGCACCACATTACGCAGCGGGTGGTCAAACCCCGGGTGCGGAACAAGGCCCAGGTGCTGACGGTCGTGCCGCAAATCGGTAGCAGTTCGATCCAGTGGTGGAAGCGGGATAAACCAATGATCAGCGTAAGGGAGATAAAGATCCACATCACCCATAGGCTGCGAGTCTTCATCGAAACCAGGTTGCGGCAGGCGCTAAGCAGTGCGCTACTCCCTGCGGCATTCGCTCCCATCAGGATAAAGTGAATGCCGATAATCAGGCTGTAGCCCGACAGTTGCAGTTTGAAACGCTGGTCATCGCGATTAAAAAAGCTGGTGATACCGACCAAAAAAGCCAGCACGCCAACAGACTGCGCAAACCAATAAAACGTCATTAGGGAGATCCTGGGGCGGTAGTAGCAAGGCGTTTAAAACAAAACGCCGTTTTATGCTACTCCCGCCGGCTAGGCTTTACAACGTGACACCGCTTTTAAAGATCGCCAACTCGCGGAAATCATTCACTTCATTACGCGCCGGAGCGCCATCGGCAATGTCCACGATCAGATCGACAAACTGCTCCAGCATCTGCGCCATCGGCAAGCCGTGGATCAGGCGGCCTGCGTCAAAATCGATCCAGTGCGGCTTCTTCGCTGCCAGCTCCGAGTTGGTCGCCAGCTTCACCGTTGGCACAAAGCCACCGTAAGGCGTCCCCCGCCCGGTGCTGAACAGCACCATATGGCACCCGGCTCCCGCCAGCGCGCTGGTAGCGACCGCATCATTGCCCGGCGCACTCAGCAGGTTCAGCCCCGGCAGACGCAGGCGTTCACCGTATTTCAACACGTCCACCACCTGGCTCTGCCCGGCTTTTTGGGTACAGCCCAGAGATTTCTCTTCTAACGTGGTGATGCCACCCGCCTTGTTGCCCGGCGAAGGGTTCTCGTAAATCGGTTGGTTGTGGGCAATAAAATACTGTTTGAAGTCGTTGACCATGCTGACGGTTTTTTCAAAGGTCTCTTCATCACGGCAGCGGCTCATCAGAATGCGCTCGGCACCAAACATTTCCGGTACTTCGGTCAGCACCGTGGTGCCGCCGTTGGCAATCACATAATCCGAGAAGCAGCCCAATAACGGGTTAGCCGTGATCCCCGATAAACCGTCCGATCCCCCACATTCCAGGCCAAACTTCAGCTCGCTGAGTTTTCCCAGCTGGCGACGATCGTCGCGCATAATCTGGTATAACGCATGCAAATGTGCCAATCCGTCGGCAACTTCATCATCCTGTTGCTGGCAGACCATAAAGCGTACGCGCTGCTCATCAAACTCACCCAGGGTACTGCGGAAGGCATCCACCTGGTTGTTCTCACAGCCCAGGCCAATCACCAGAACCGCACCCGCATTAGGGTGACGCACCATATTTTGCAGCATGGTACGGGTATTTTCATGATCCTGCCCGAGCTGTGAGCAGCCGAAGGGGTGGCTGAACAGATGCACGCCGTCGATCCCTTCTGCTTCCCCGGTTTCCTTCAGAAAACGCTGCAGGATCTGACGGGCGATGCCGTTTACACAGCCCACGGTCGGGATGATCCACAGTTCGTTGCGGATCCCTACCTCACCGTTGCTGCGGCGGTAAATCTGTACGTCACGATCTGCCGCCTGCGCCGGTAAGGTCTGGAACTCCGGTTGATACTGGTAGCTATCGAGATCGCTCAGGTTGGTTTTGGCATTTTGCGAATGAATATGTTCGCCCGCAGCAATGGCCTCCAGCGCATATCCGATCGGCAAGCCATACTTGACGATCATCTCACCGGCAGCGATCGGTTCAAGGGCAAACTTGTGCCCCCGAGCAACGTCTTGCGCCAGTGTGATCGCCTGCCCTTCCCAGACAGGCTGGTCACCAGCCGCCAAATCACACAGTGCAACCGCCACATTATCTTTTGCATGGATTTTTATGATGCTTTGCATAAACCAACCTCGAGCTGTAACTACGCTAATTCGATAGCAAAATAGTGTTTGGCATTATCGAAGCAGATGTTTTTCACCATCTCACCCAGCAACGCAATATCCGCCGGTGCTTCGCCATCTTCCACCCAGCGGCCAATCATCTGGCACAGGATACGGCGGAAGTATTCGTGACGCGTGTAGGAAAGGAAGCTGCGGCTGTCGGTCAGCATGCCCACAAAGCGGCTAAGTAGCCCAAGCTGCGCCAACTGCGTCATCTGGCGCTGCATGCCGTCTTTCTGATCGTTAAACCACCAGCCTGAACCAAACTGGATCTTGCCCGGCGTACCTTCCCCCTGGAAGTTGCCGACCATGGTGCCGATCACTTCGTTATCCCGTGGGTTCAGGCAGTAAAGAATGGTCTTCGGCAATGCCCCCTGCTTGGCTTGAGCATCCAGCAGGCGCGACAGTGATTCGGCTACCGGCTGATCGTTAATGGAATCGAAGCCAATATCCGGGCCGATAGTAGTGAACATCCGGCTATTGTTATTACGCAATGCGCCGATGTGGTATTGCTGCACCCATTCGCGGCGCTGATATTCAGCAGCCAGGAACAGCAGGACGGCGGTCTTGAACTGGGCTACCTGCTGTGGCGTTGGCAACTCTCCGCTGAGGCGCTGGGCCAGGATCTTGTCTAGCGTTGCCTCATCGGCCTCGCCGTACATCACCACGTCTAACGCGTGATCCGAAACCTTGCAACCGTGAGCGGCAAAGTGATCCAGGCGTTTTTTCAGCGCATCGCACAAATCGCTGAAGCGGCTGATGGACGTGTCTGCGGCGGCTTCCAGCTGTCGCATATAGTCATTAAACCCGGCGGCTTCAATATTGAAGGCCTTGTCTGGGCGCCAGCTTGGCAATACTTTGATATCGAAGCTGCTGTCGGCGGCGATGGCTTGATGGTGGCGCAGATCGTCGATCGGATCGTCGGTGGTGCCCACCATTTTCACCTTCATCTGTTTCATGATGCCGCGAGCGCTGAAAGCTTCCTGCGAAAGCAGTTCATTACCACGCTGCCAGATTTCATCTGCGGTAGTCGGGGAGAGTAGCTTACCGGTGATGCCAAACGGACGGCGCAGTTCCAGGTGTGTCCAGTGATACAGCGGGTTGCCAATGGTATGTGGCACCGTTGCCGCCCAGGCATCAAATTTTTCCCGGTCAGAAGCATCGCCGGTACACAGGCGTTCAGCCACGCCGTTGGTACGCATCGCGCGCCACTTATAGTGGTCGCCCTTCAGCCAGATATCGTACATGTTTTTAAAACGAGTGTTTTCGGCAATCTGTTGCGGTGGCAAATGGCAGTGATAGTCGAAAATAGGCTGATCCGCTGCATAGTCATGATATAGGCGGCGGGCAAATTCACTGTCTAACAAGAAATCATCGCTCAAAAACGTGGCCATTGTGGGTTCCTCACCTTTTGTCCTGGCTAACCTTGCTGTCAACTCGCGAAAAGTTATCACACCAATTTAATGCGGAGTCTAGCGGATTTTCACCTTGGATGGCCAATTATTACGGCCTCTAAACACCTATCCAGACGGACACCATTAAATCAATGCCATATGATGCCAAGCATTATCACTTAAAAAAATAATGGTTTTTGTGATATCACTCAACTTTTAAATCTGTATGACAAGTTATCTTCTCGCCACCCTGCTACTGGTTTATAACCACAGATTAATGGCAACGCGCAGGGCGGCGTCGGTAAGCGGAATACCGGCAACCAGATGAAAGGGAATCACCACCATGACCGCCACGGGCTTGCCGGTGGCCGAAATATTAAGACTGGGAGAGATTTGGGATGCGTAAAATTAAAGGCTTACGCTGGTATATGATCGGCCTGGTGACTATCGGCACCGTGCTCGGTTATCTGACCCGCAATGCGATGTCCGTCGCCGCCCCCTCGCTGGAAGGTTCACTGGGGATCACAACCCAACAGTATTCCTATATTGTTGCCGCCTATTCAGCCTGCTATACCCTGATGCAGCCCGTTGCAGGCTATATCCTCGACGTGCTAGGCACTAAAATCGGCTATGCGATGTTTGCCATCCTGTGGGCCATCTTCTGTATGGGTACCGCGCTGGCCAACAGCTGGGTCGGTCTGGCGATGGCCCGTGGTGCGGTCGGTATGGCCGAAGCGGCGATGATCCCTGCCGGGCTGAAAGCCAGTAGCGAATGGTTCCCGGCCAAAGAGCGCTCCATCGCGGTGGGTTACTTTAACGTCGGCTCCTCGGTGGGCGCGATGCTAGCTCCCCCGTTGGTGGTCTGGGCGATTGTGGCACATAGCTGGGAAATGGCGTTTATCATTACCGGTGTCCTGAGCCTGATCTGGGCCATCTGCTGGCTGATCTTCTATAAACACCCGAAAGACCAGAAGAAACTCAGTTCCGAAGAACGCAGCTACATTCTGGATGGTCAGGAAGCGCACCACCAGACCAGCAATGCCAAGAAGATGTCCGCCTGGCAGATCCTGCGTAATCGCCAGTTCTGGGGTATTGCGTTACCGCGTTTCCTGGCAGAGCCCGCCTGGGGGACCTTCAACGCCTGGATCCCGCTGTTCATGTTCAAGGCTTACGGCTTTAACCTGAAAGAAATTGCCATGTTCGCCTGGATGCCGATGCTGTTCGCCGATTTCGGCTGCATCCTGGGTGGCTATCTGCCGCCATTCTTCCAAAAGCATTTCGGCGTCAACCTGATCGTCTCACGCAAACTGGTGGTCACCCTGGGCGCTGTACTAATGATTGGCCCAGGCATGATCGGCTTGTTCACCAGCCCTTATGTCGCCATCGCCTTACTGTGCATCGGGGGCTTTGCCCACCAGGCACTGTCCGGCGCGCTGATCACCCTGTCGTCGGACGTCTTTGGCCGCAACGAAGTCGCTACCGCCAACGGGCTGACAGGTATGGCTGCATGGACGGCGAGCACCATGTTCGCTCTGGTGGTCGGCGCATTGGCTGACACCATAGGCTTCAGTCCGCTGTTCGCCGCCCTGTCGGTGTTCGATATCCTGGCCGCCATCGTGATCTGGACCGTGCTGCAAAACAAGCCGGTTTCCGAGCTGGAACAGGAGCGATTACAAACGGCAGATGCCAGCAGTTAACCCCCACAGCCCGGCCTTTGTGTCGGGCTTTTCGCATCTGACTCGCTAGCAGCCACAACGGATAAGTGGTATAACAGGTCCTATGGCATCACGCCCTTCTACCACCGAGTATTCACTATGGAATTCACTGAAACCAGACGCCTTTATCAGCAATTGGCCGCCGAACTAAAACGGCGCATTGAGGGCGGGGTCTACCCTGTCGGTGAGAAACTGCCAGCCGAGCGTTATATCGCAGAAGAGATGAACGTTAGCCGCACCGTGGTGCGTGAGGCGATCATCATGCTGGAGGTAGAAGGTTACGTAGAAGTGCGCAAAGGCTCGGGCATCCATGTGATCTCCAACCAGCAGAAGCACCTGGTGGTACCGGGCGAAAGCCTCGAATTCGCTACGTCTGGGCCTTTTGAACTGCTACAGGCCCGCCAGTTGATCGAAAGTAACATCGCCGAGTTCGCCGCCACCCAGGTGACCAAGCAGGATATCGTCCAACTGATGGAGATCCAGGAGCAAGCGCGCAAAGAGGATCGCTTCCGCGATTCGCAGTGGGATCTCAAATTCCATGTGCAGGTCGCGCTGGCGACCCAGAATACCGCCATGGCCACCATAGTGGAAAAAATGTGGGCTCAGCGTGTCAGCAACCCTTACTGGATCAAACTGCACGAACACATCGATGAGCGTTCCATTGCCAGCTGGTGCGACGATCACGATGAGATCCTTAAAGCGCTGATACGTAAAGATCCTCACGGTGCCAAACTGGCCATGTGGCAACATCTGGAAAATACCAAGCAGATGCTGTTCAATGCCACCACCGACGATTTCGAATACAACGCCGATCGCTACCTGTTTGCCGAGAATCCGGTGATCCATTTGGATAACATGGCCACCCCCACCAAATAGGATTTTGGCGTCAAGAAATCGTACCGAATGTCAGGTATTGTAAAAACGGCTGAATCGATCCCGGTACAGCCGCCCACTGCGCGATATTTCCCCAGCGACCGCGTAGATTTCCCTGTTGCCAATCGTGCTATTTTGGTAGAGTTAGCCCACTTTTTTATCGACTGACTTTGGGGTGGAACGCGAATACATGCGCTGGTTGTTTGCCATGCTTATTGCTCTTTCCTGCTGGACCGGTTCGGTCTCCGGCCCAAAGCTCTATGCAGCACAAACCACAGCCTTAGCCTCCGCGTTAAATGCTCAGGCATTACTTGATGAGCATGTGGTTTCCCCCTACGATCAGGATTACCGTCCGCACAGTGAACTCCGCCGCAAGCCCCTCAGCAAACTACTGCTGTCTTTGCCCCGGATGCATTCCTACCCCAACTCGTTGCAGGCCCCGTCCCAGTCGGTTCCGGCCTATACTTTAGCAACGGATCTGGGCTACCGCCTGTGGCCTCAACCGCAGGCAGATAACCCAGCCCCTAACCGGTTGCGGCAGGTCAATTGGACGCTGAACTTCCCGCAGCAGCAAAGCAGGCTCGGGGGTTGGAAAGAAAGCAACATACTTTACCGTGGCTCGCTAACGTATCACTCATGATCCGGTGTCGCCCCATTAGAACCAAAGAATAAAGCAACACCGTTCATCATCTTCAGCAGCCAGGGCCTCCGCGAGCTTACCGCCCCCAGCCGCTGAACGAAAATAACAATGACGTTTTTAGGAACACCGGATGGATATCATTAAGCAACTATTGGATGCCTTATGGCAGCAAGACTTTGAAACGCTGGCCAACCCCTCGTTGGTCTGGACGCTGTACGTCTTGCTGTTTATGATTTTATTTCTGGAAAATGGCCTGCTGCCCGCCGCCTTCCTGCCGGGTGATAGCCTGCTGATCCTGGTCGGCGTCCTGGTCGCCAAAGGCACCATGAATTTCCCGGTGACCATTCTTATCCTGACCACCGCAGCCAGCCTGGGGTGCTGGGTTAGCTACATACAAGGCCGATGGCTAGGCAATACGCCTACGGTACAGGGTTGGCTAGCTCATCTACCGGCCCATTACCATCAGCGTGCCCACCAGTTGTTCCACCGTCATGGCCTGTCGGCCCTGCTGGTTGGCCGTTTCCTGGCTTTCGTCCGTACGCTGTTGCCTACCATTGCCGGGTTGTCTGGTTTGAGCAACGCACGCTTCCAGTTCTTTAACTGGATGAGCGGCCTGCTGTGGGTTCTGATCCTGGTATCGGTCGGTTTTGCCCTCGGGAAAACCCCGATGTTCCGCAAGTATGAAGACCAGTTGATGTTCGGCCTGATGATGCTGCCACTGGTGCTATTGGTCGCCGGGCTAGTCGGTTCTCTGGTAGTACTGTGGCGTAAAAAGCGCGCCGACCGTGCAGGGAAAGACGCGTGATAGCCAAACGCCCCCGCTGGCAATACGCACTGCTGCTTTCATTGCTATTGCTGGCATTGGCCGCCGTGCTGGCGCCATACATTTTACGTACGGAAAACGAGCTGCGTATTCATGCGGCTCAGCAGGGTCTATCGTTGCCAGATGGTTTTTACGTCTATCAGCGCCTGGATGAACGCGGTATCCGCATCAAAAGCATTACGCCTGAGGGCGATGGCCTTGTGATCCGTCTGGATTCCCCTGAGCAACAGTTGCTGGCCCGCGAAGCCCTGGAAAACATCCTGCCCCCCGGTTATACCATTGCCCTGAACGAGTCTCCTTTCCCCGGCCGCTGGGTGCGTAAATTTGCACGTACGCCACTTGATCTGGGATAATCCCTTCACATTGCAGGGATTGCCTTAGCGGGCGCGGCATACAGCGCCCCTTCACATTGAGCCGAATGAGAAATACCGGCAGTCTCAACTTTTGGGGTTCTACGCAATTTATGACTATGCTGTTTGTCTGCATGGGTCAGCGGCGTAGGCCACCTATCGCACTGCCCCTTGGGCAGCAGGAAACCGGGAGCATCCTTGTTATCTCCCAGCATTAAGGAATTGAAATCATGAAATTACGCCACACTTTGTTACTGGCTATTCCCCTGTTCACTTTTTCTGCGCTTTCACAGGCAGCGACCGAGACTTGTGCCAGCAAAGCCCAGGAGATCCAGACCCAGATCGATTATGCCACTAAGCACGGTAACAGCCACCGCGTGGCAGGCCTGCAAAAAGCCCTGAGCGAAGTACAAACCCACTGCACCGAGTCCGGTTTACAAGCCGATCGCCAGAAGAAGATTGCTGATAAGCAGGAGAAAGTGGCCGAGCGTGAGCAGGAGCTGAAAGAGGCTCAGGAAACCGGCAAGGCAGATAAAATCGCCAACAAACAGAGAAAGCTGGCAGAAGCTCAGGCTGAGCTGAAAGCCGCGCAGGCCGAATAATTTTTTATATTAGCGGATTTATCGCTAAGAGCCCCATCTGGCGGGATTTTACCAGCCTATAATGACATTGGTTAGTGATATCCACCGGGGATAAGCCCTTTGCTTAAGTGAATAAATCCGCTATGTTAAAAGTCTGTCGAAGTTAATGTTAAGGAGTTATCGAAATGGCACATGATTCACATGCAGAAAATTTACGCGCTGAACTGAAGTCCCTGGCCGATACGCTGGAAGAAGTGCTGAACTCTTCCACCGATAAACCTAAAGCTGAACTGGACAAACTGCGCTCCAAAGCAGAAGGCGCACTGAAAGAAACCCGTGCCCGTCTGAGCGATGCTGGTGACAAACTGGCTCACCAAACCAAGCAGATGGCTGGCCAGGCCGATGATTACGTGCGTGAAAACCCGTGGACCGGTATCGGTATCGGCGCCGCGGTTGGCGTGGTGTTAGGCGTTCTGCTCGCGCGCCGCTGATTATGGCAGAGCAGCCGCAAACGCGCGCTCAGGGCCCCGGTAAAGGGGTCCTGGATATCGCCCAACGGATTGTCACCATTATGGTCGGCATGGTGGAAACCCGGGTGCGTCTGGCCGTTATCGAGCTGGAAGAGGAGAAAGCCAACCTCATTCAGTTGCTGATGATGGCGGGGCTTACCCTGCTGTTTACCGCATTCGGCCTGATGAGCCTGTTAATCCTCATCTTCTGGGCCATCGACCCCGCTTATCGCCTGATGGCGTTGGGCACCACTACCGCCGTTCTGCTGTTCCTGGCCGTTGTGGGGCTTGTCTGGACACTGTCCAAGGCTCGCCGTTCGACACTGTTAGGGGCAACACGTCAGCAATTGGAACTCGACCGTGCTGAACTGGAGGAGAAACATGAATCGCCGCCAGTACCGTGAACGCAAAAAAGAGCAACTCATCCGGCAGATCCAGCAACAACGTCTGGATCTGGCCGCCAACAAAAGCCAGTGGCTGCAAAAGACCGAATCCTTTGATCGCAGCTGGCAGACCTTATATGGGCTGCGTAAATATATGGCTATTGGCTCCAGCGTGATTGCGCTGTACGGCATACGCCATCCTAGCAAATTGATCCGCTGGTCACGGCGGGCGCTCAGCGTCTGGGGCACCGTTCGTCTGATCCGTAACACCCTTCCCAAAAAATAACCGCGCCGTAACAGGTTCAATTATCCCGTTGGTAATCCCTTTTATTTACGTGGATTTTATCCAAGCATGCCTTAACAATCGTTAATTAAATGATTTATAACTACTTTTATCGATTTTTTAATATTCAGATTTTTTGAAAAAATACGACAGTTTTACTTGCTAACAACCCGCAGCATTCCCGTCTAACATTCACTCCATCAACCGGACATGGCGGCTACAGGCCCCCTGGCGGTATCAATGCCAAGATTGGCAAGCAACAACACTTTTTGGAGTTAATGATGAAGAAATTAGAAGATGCAGGTTTGCTGGTTGCTCGTATTCTGATGCCAATCCTGTTTATCGTTGCAGGTTACGGCAAAATGGGTGATGCCTATGCTGGCACCCAACAATACATGCAGTCGATGGGCGTACCTGGCTTCTTGTTGCCACTGACCATCCTGCTGGAGTTCGGCGGTGGCCTGGCAATCCTGTTCGGCTTCCTGACCCGTACCGTGGCGCTGTTCACGGCCGGTTTCACCATTCTGACCGCTCTGCTGTTCCACACCAACTTTGCCGAAGGCGTGAACCAGCTGATGTTTATGAAAAACCTGACCATTGCCGGTGGCTTCATCGTGCTGGCGGTTGCAGGCCCTGGCGGCTTCAGCATTGACCGCATTTTGAACAAAAAGTGGTAAGCTTATAGTATCGACGAAAGGCTCGGCTCAACGCCGGGCCTTTTGACTTTTTCTCTCAGACACATTGGAGGATCTCATGGGACAACTCGTTGATGGCGTTTGGCAAGACACCTGGTATGACACCAAATCCACCGGGGGCCGTTTCAAACGTTCAACCTCTCAGTTTCGCAATTGGGTCACGCCGGACGGCGCTGCGGGAGAACATGGCAAGGCAGGTTTTAAAGCCGAGCAAGATCGCTACCATCTGTACGTTTCCCTGGCTTGCCCTTGGGCACATCGTACTCTGCTGATGCGCAAGCTGAAGGGAGTGGAGCAAATCATTCCGATTTCCGTGGTACATCCATTGATGTTGGAAAACGGCTGGACCTTCGGCCAGGATTTCCCTGCTGCAACCGGTGATGCGCTGTATCACTCCGATTTTCTTTATCAGCTCTATCTACGGGCCGATCCGCAGTACAGTGGCCGCGTTACCGTGCCAGTGCTGTGGGATAAACAGCAACAGACCATCGTCAGCAATGAGTCTGCCGATATCATCCGCATGTTCAACAGCGCTTTCGACGCCGTCGGCGCACGAGCTGGAGATTACTATCCGGCAGAGCTGCGTGAAAAGATCGATTCGCTCAACGGCTGGATTTACGATTCGGTGAACAACGGGGTGTACAAGGCCGGTTTTGCTACCAGCCAGGAGGCCTATGACGAAGCGGTGAACGGCGTGTTTGCCTCTTTGGAGCAGTTGGAGCAGATCCTCGGCCAGCACCGTTATCTGACCGGCGATCGACTTACCGAGGCCGATCTCCGCCTGTGGACTACACTGATCCGTTTCGATCCGGTCTACGTCACTCATTTCAAATGCGACCAGCGCCGCATCAGCGACTATCTCAACCTGTACGGCTTCCTGCGCGATATCTACCAGATGCCGGGGATTGCCGAAACGGTGGATATGGCGCATATCCGCAACCACTATTATCGCAGCCATGCCACCATCAACCCCCACGGGATCATTTCGATCGGCCCCGCGCAGGATCTGGATGAACCCCACGGGCGCGATGTACGTTTTGGTTGATTGCAGATTGCTGCGAGTCAGGGGAGCCGGCAATCGCAGTTCCCCTGACTCACACAAGGCGAAAATGCGAAGAAGTTACTGATTCTCCTCGCGTGCAAACAGACGCGGGATTTCGCGTAGGAACCAGGATTTAGCCTCGCCCATACTGTCGCGCCGCCAGGCCATGATAATGTCTGCCTCACGGCTATATTCCGGCCCCACCACACGTAAACGCCCCTGCTCGATATCCTTCTCCACCATCTGATAAGGCATGGTGGCCACTCCCAGCCCAGCCAGCAAAGCGCGGCGCTTATCTTCGATGGTGCTCACCGTCAGGCGCTGCTGTTTATCCAGCAATTGCACCGTCAACACTGGCCGCTCCCGCGCGGTATCCGCCACCGCAATGCCACGGTATTTCACCCGCGTCAGCTCCGACAGCGGCTCCGGCTCCAGGTGGATCGGATGTTCCGGTGCGGCAACGTACACGCTCATCACCTTATACAGCTTGCGGGTGTTGATTTCAGAAGAGGCGCGAAAGTGCATATCCGGCGCAATAACGATATCGGCCCGCCCTTGCTCCAGCCGCTCCCATGCCCCGGCCAACACTTCTGTAAAAATCGAAACCTGAGTATTGGCTTTCAGCGCCAGCTTATCGACCAAAGGGAACAGCTTATAGGCAGGAGATAGCGCTTCGCTGACGATGGTGAGATGGGTTTCCCACCCCCGCGCCAATGCTTCTGCATCTGTCGTCAGCTTGTCCGCCGCCTCGAGCAGTACGCGGCCACGCTCAAGCAGCATGCGGCCAACGTTGGTAAATTTGGTGCGATGCCCGGATCGGTCAAACAGCACCACATCCAGTTCTTCTTCCAATTTTTGCATGGTGTAGCTGAGCGCCGAAGGCACTCGCCCCAGTTCATCGGCGGCGGCGGCAAAGCTGCCACGGCGGTCGATCGCATCCATAACCCTAAGCGCTTCAAGCGTTAACGCCCGATCTCTGGCCATCGAAACTCTCTATCAGGAAATTTGAATATACCGACCAGATTAACTGGCTAACAATCCGCCGTCCAGATGCTTACCATCAAGAGAATGAAATTAGAGAGCCGATTGCCATGATCACATGCAGAACAGCACAACAATGCGGGCAAGCTGACTTTGGTTGGCTGCAGGCTCGTTATACCTTTTCCTTTGGCCACTACTTCGATCCCAAACTGATGGGCTATGCGTCGCTGCGGGTACTGAATCAAGAGGTATTGGCACCGGGTGCCGCCTTCCAGCCACGCACCTATCCCAACGTAGATATCCTGAATCTGATCCTGCAAGGTGAAGCCGAATACCGGGACAGCGACGGCAATACCGTACGCGCAGGTGCAGGAGAGGCGTTATTGCTGGCTACGCAACCGGGGCTTAGCTATAGCGAACAGAACGTCAGCAGCAGCACGCCACTGACCCGGATGCAGCTGTGGCTGGATGCCTGTCCGGAGCGCAGTAACGAACGTGTGCAGCGTTTGAGCCTGCCAGATCAGCCCTATACGCTACTGGCCTCACCAGATGGTGCCCAAGGCAGCCTGCAACTGCGCCAACAGGTCTGGATACATCATTTGAACTTACCGGCGGGAGCACGGCAGACGCTTACTCTGCATGGGCCACGTGCCTACCTGCAATCGATCCACGGTACCGTTGAGGTCAATGGCGACCATCACCAGAGCCAGCGCCTGACCTGTGGAGACGGTGCGTTTATCCGCGAGGAAAACCGTCTCACCATCCAGGCCGAAGCGCCGCTACGTGCGCTGCTGATTGATTTGCCGGTGTAGGGTACAGATAAAGAAAAACCCCGCGCGACTCTCGTCACGCGGGGTTATCTGTATAGAGGGAGCTGACCGGTAAGCCGGGTTCTGTCGTGGACAGTCATTCCTCTAGGCCAGCAATCGCTCACTGGCTCAAGCAGCCTACCCGGGTTCAGTACGGGCCGTACCATGCGAACCCCTATTTGGCCTTGCTCCGGGTGGAGTTTACCGTGCCACGGACTGTTGCCAGCCGCGCGGTGCGCTCTTACCGCACCCTTTCACCCTTACCTGATCCCGCTTGCGCGGGCCATCGGCGGTTTGCTCTCTGTTGCACTAGTCGTAGGCTTGCGCCTCCCAGGCGTTACCTGGCACCCTGCCCTATGGAGCCCGGACTTTCCTCCCCTCCATCTGTCTCCCCCGAAGAGGACGGCAATGAAGCGGCGACTGTCTGGTCAACTCCGGCGCGGATAGTAGCGTTGCTGCGCCAGCAGGTCAACCGCTTTACTGTTCCTGCTGCTCTAGCGCATGTTTATACAGCGCATTTTTCTTCACGCCGTGGATCTCTGCGGTTAACGCCGCCGCCTTTTTCAACGGCAGCTCTTTTTGCAGCAGAGCCAGGGTACGCAGCGCTTCGAGCGGCAAATCGTCCTCCTGCGCCTTGTGCCCTTCCACAATCAGCACCATCTCCCCCCGCCGGCGCATCTCATCTTCCAGCACCCAGGCCAGCAGTTCCCCCACCGGGGCACCGTGAATCGATTCCCAGGTTTTGGTCAGTTCACGCGCCAGCACCACGTAGCGCTGTGGCCCCCACACGGTGACCATGTCCTGCAAACTTTCCAGCAAACGGTGGGTTGATTCGTAGAAAATCAGCGTTCGCGGTTCCTCTGCCAGCGCCAGCAGGGTATCCTTACGGCCTTTGGTTTTGGCTGGCAGGAAGCCTTCGTAGCAGAAACGATCGGAAGCCACACCGGCGGCACACAGCGCGGTGGTGGCAGCACAAGCACCCGGCAGCGGCACGACGCGGATCCCCGCTTCGCGGCAACGGCGCACCAGGTGATAACCCGGATCGTTAATCAGTGGCGTGCCTGCGTCACTCACCAGTGCTATGCTTTGGCCTTCCTGCAGTTTTGCCAGCAGTTGGTCCGCCTTCTGCTGTTCGTTATGGTCGTGCAGCGCAAACAACCGCGCGCTAATAGCAAAGTGTTGCAGCAGCAACCCGGTATGGCGCGTATCTTCCGCCGCAATCAGATCGACGCTTTTCAGTACCTCTATGGCCCGATGAGTCATATCCCCCAGGTTACCGATGGGGGTGGGCACCACGTACAGTGTCGATGCAGAAATAGCTGATTGTTGGTGTTGATTCATTGTTTCATCCGGATTGCCGATTTAATATTGAGCATCTTGAAAAAAACATCACTGGATACAGTATGCTTTCCTCAACATTCCTTCGTACCAAAGCAGGGCGATTAGTACCTGTTGTACTGGCAGCCTTGCTGTTAGCTGGTTGTCCAAGTCAGGTTCCACAAACTCCGCCCTCAAATATCCAGGACGAAGCCAGTGCCAACTCTGATTACTATCTGCAACAGTTGCAGCAAAGCAGCGATGATAACAAGGCTGACTGGCAATTACTTGCGATTCGCGCATTAACTCGCGAAGGCAAACTGCCACAGGCCAACGAGCAACTGAGCACCCTGCCGCAAAACCTGACGGCTACACAACAGCTTGAGCGCCAGCTATTGAGCGCAGAACTGCAGGTGGCCAACAAGAATTTGAGCGCAGCCCGCGATGCGCTGAATAACATCGACAGCAGCGCGCTGTCACCAAATCAACTGGTTCGCCTGTATCAGGCGCAGATCGCGGCAAATCAGGGCCAAGCCTCACTGCCGCTGATCCGTGCCTATATTGCCCAGGAGCCGTTACTAAGCGGCCAGGCTCATCAGGATAACCTGGATAAAACCTGGCAAACGCTGCTTGGCCTGAAGCCGGCCGACATGAACAGCCTGGTGATTAACGCCAACGAAAACGTGCTGCAAGGTTGGCTGGATCTGTTACGAGTCTATCAGGACAACCGTCAGGATCCCGATCTGCTGAAGGCCGGGATCAAAGACTGGCAGAACCGCTATCCGCAAAATCCGGCGGCGAAAAGCCTGCCAACGCAGTTGAATCAGGTGCTGAATTTCACCCAGGCTTCGACTTCGCATATCGCCCTGCTGCTGCCGCTGAACGGCCAGGCCAAGGTGTTTGCCGATGCGATCCAGCAGGGCTTTAACGCTGCGCAAAGTGGCATCGCACTCACTGCGCCCGTTCAGGCAATGCAGCCGACCAATAACCCTGACCAGACCGCGGCAGCAACGCCAGACAATGCCAACGGTGCCGTAAGCACTTCAGCCCCTGCGGCGGATACAACTCAGGTAGCCGCAGTACAACCCGCTACTCCTGCTCCGGTACCCGTCACTCCAGCCCCGGCAACCGGCGGGCAGGTGAAGGTCTACGACACCACCAGTCAGCCTCTGCCAGCGTTGTTGGCTCAAGCCCAGCAGGATGGCGCTACCCTGGTCGTGGGCCCGCTATTGAAGGCCGAAGTCGATCAACTCGCCACTACCTCGACGACGTTGAACGTGTTGGCACTCAACCAGCCTGAGCAACCGAAGGACAGCCCGAATATCTGTTACTTCGCCCTGTCACCGGAAGATGAAGCCCGTGACGCCGCCCGCCATATCTGGGAACAGCAAAAACGCCAGCCGTTACTGCTGCTGCCACGCGGCTCGTTTGGCGATCGCATTGCCAAAGCCTTCACCGAAGAGTGGCAGAAACTCGGCGGCCAGACCGTGCTGCAGCAAGGGATCGGTTCTGCCGGTGAGCTACGCCAGATGGTCAACAGCGGCGGCATTCGCATGAGCGGCACCCCGGTGGCCTCACAGGCTCCGGCGCAGCAGTCGGTTACTATCGCTGGTCTGACTATTCCAGCGCCACCAAGCGATATCCCGGCCTCTACCGGCGGTGGCGTGGACTCGGTGTATATTGTCGCCACGCAGGACCAGCTGACGCTGATCAAGCCGATGATCGACATGACCACCAGCTCTCGTAGCAAACCTGCCATGTTTGCCAGTTCACGCAGCTATCAGGCCGGTGCTGGCCCGGACTTCCGTCTGGAAATGGAAGGCCTGCAATTCAGTGATATTCCTCTGCTGGCAGGGGCCAATCCACAGTTGCAGCAGCAAGCCACCGCCAAATTCCGTAACGACTATTCCCTGGTGCGCCTCTACGCCATGGGGATGGATGCCTGGACATTGGCCAACCACTTTGCTCAAATGCGCCAGTTGCCAGGATTCCAGATTTCAGGCACCACCGGTGTGCTGACATCTTCACCTAACTGTGTGATCACCAGGAAACTAACTTGGCTGCAATACCGCCAGGGCTCGGTCGTTCCGGTCTCCTGAGTCAACGCGCCAAGGGGGCGGGCTATGAGTTCCAGGCCCGCCAATACCTGGAGCGCGCGGGGCTTACCTTCACCGCCGCCAACGTGGTGGTACGTGGGGGTGAGCTCGATCTCATCATGCGTGATGGTCAAACCTGGGTATTCGTCGAAGTCCGCTACCGCCGCAACGCCGCCTTTGGTGACGCAGCGGCCAGCGTGACTTACCGCAAGCAACGGCGATTGCTGCATGCCGCCGCCGTTTGGCTGGCAGGGCGAGGAGCCAGTTTTGACACATCATCTTGCCGTTTTGATGTTTTAGCCATTACCGGTAGCCAGTTAGAATGGATACCCAATGCCTTCAATGCGGATTAAACCCTGTTGACCGGTGTATGCCGGCCCTTTGACCTAGTGGATTAAAACAACGTGCTGGATAGAATCAAAGTCTGTTTTACCGAGAGTATCCAAACCCAGATTGCGGCGGCGGAAGCCTTACCTGACGCGATATCCCGTGCCGCGATGACCCTGGTTCAATCGTTATTGAACGGCAACAAGATCCTGTGCTGTGGCAACGGCACTTCGGCGGCTAACGCTCAGCATTTTGCCGCCTGCATGATCAACCGCTTTGAAACCGAACGCCCCAGCCTGCCCGCGATCGCGCTAAACGCCGATAACGTGGTGCTGACCGCCATCGGCAACGATCGTCTGCATGATGAAATGTATGCCAAACAGGTGCGGGCACTCGGCCACACCGGTGACGTACTGCTGGCGATTTCCACCCGCGGCAATAGCCGTGATATTGTAAAAGCGGTCGAAGCTGCGGTAACGCGTGATATGACCATTGTTGCGCTTACCGGCTACGATGGCGGAGAGTTGGCGGGTTTACTCGGCCAGCAGGATGTGGAGATACGTATCCCCTCTCACCGCAGTGCACGCATTCAGGAGATGCATATGCTTACCGTCAATTGCCTATGCGACCTGATTGATAACACATTGTTCCCCCACCAGGACGATTAAAGGAACTGAGATGAAGCTAAGAGCCACATTTGCAGTGCTGTTCAGCGCCCTACTGTTGCAGGGTTGCGTCGCGGGCGTTGTCGTTGGCAGCGCCGCGGTTGCCACCAAAACGGCGACCGATCCACGCACCGTAGGCACACAGGTCGATGACGGCACGTTGGAAGCCCGGGTCGAAAATGCCATCAGCAAAGATCAGCAACTGAAGAAAGAAGCCCGTGTCGTAGCCACCGCCTATCAGGGCAAAGTGCTGCTGACCGGCCAGGCTCCTACCACCGAGCTCGCCAGCCGGGCGAAACAGATCGCACTTGGCGTCGATGGTGCCGCTGAGGTGTATAACGAAATTCGCCAGGGCACGCCGGTCAGCCTGGGCACCGCCTCTTCCGATACCTGGATCACCACCAAGGTGCGTTCGCAGATCCTGACCAGCGATACCGTCAAATCTTCAAACGTGAAGGTCACTACCGAAAATGGCGAAGTGTTCTTGCTAGGTTTGGTGACACAGCAGGAAGGCCAGTCTGCGGCGCAGATCGCCAGCCAGGTTAGCGGCGTGAAGCACGTGACAACGGCGTTTACCTACGTTAAATAATCTCGTGAGTCGGGTCTTGGGGTGATCCAGATACCCCATAGACCCTGTATCACGATCACTTCAGATCGTTCGCCTTGAGAAATCCTTCGCCACCCAACTGGCGCATCTGACGCATAATCCACTGTTGGCGCTGGATCACGTACCCCGAAGGGGCACCGGCCTTGAAACGATGTGGATTAGGCAGCACCGCCGCCAGCAGGGCCGCTTCCGAGGCCGTCAGACGGCTTGCCGGCTTGTGGAAAAAGTGCTGAGCCGCCGCTTCCACGCCAAAGATACCGTCACCAAACTCGACGATATTCAAGTACACCGTCAAAATACGCCGTTTGGTCCATACCAGCTCAATACCTGCCGTTAGCCCAACCTCCAGCCCCTTGCGCAGCCAGCTGCGCCCATCCCACAAAAACAGGTTCTTTGCCGTTTGCTGGGAAAGGGTAGAAGCACCACGGATGCGCGTTGGCCGTTTTTCATTATGGCTGATCGCCTTTTCAATAGCCGCCACGTCAAACCCCCAGTGATCGGGGAATTTCTGATCCTCTGCCGCCATCACCGCCAGCGCCATCGAGGGGGCAATATCGTCCATCGCTACCCAGTCGGAATGCGCCACATAGCCGAAATCCCCACTCAGCCAGGCACCGAGCTGCCGCTCCACCATCACCGCAGAAAACGGCACCGGCAGAAAAGCGAATAGAATGATCCCCACCAGCCACAGGCCAATAACCGCAAGAACGCCTCGTTTAAACCAAAACCACAGGCGAACAATCCACGATTTACGAGAAAACCTTATCATTCCACCAGATCCAGCACTCGTGACACCAGCTTATCAATTCCCTGCGCTGCCTCGCCGATCGACTGGGCCAACATGTAGGCCGGGGTCGTGACAACCTTGTTTTCAATATCAACTACGATGTCATCTACCGGGCAGATCACCGGCTCACCGCCCATAGCATCAATCACTTCCCCCAGATCGGGATCGTTACCAATGGTCAATCGCAACGGTTGATCGAGAACTTTCGGCAACAGCGTGGGCGCAATGCACATCAAACCCATTGGTTTGTTTCTCTTATGCATTTCCAGAATAAGCTTAGACAAATCGGGATCCACTGAACATTCCGCCCCTTGCGTGGCAAAGCTGCTCAAATTCTTCGCCGCACCAAATCCACCGGGCACAATCAGGGCATCCAACTGCTCGGCATCGGCCTGTGAAAGCGCCTGAATTTTGCCACGAGCGATGCGCGCCGACTCCAGCAAAACGTTGCGACTCTCTGGCATTTCTTCGCCGGATAAATGATTAATAACATGTAGTTGTGCCTTATCCGGTGCAAAGCAGACCGCTTGCGCACCGGCACGATCCAGAGCCAGCAAGGTGAGCACCGCCTCATGGATTTCTGCCCCGTCATAAACACCACAACCACTCAGCACTACAGCGACCTGTTTCATCGACATTCTCCCAGCCAGGACCGCCGGCAAAGGCAGGCCCAGAGGCGACAAATACTAACTACATCACATATTTTAATGATTCTTCTAACAAGAGCGCTTACATTTGCTATGTTGTTCGCTGTATGATGTATACGAATTTCGTACCACCTGCTCTACCAGAACGCTAAAAACCAATACGCAGGTTAATGATTTCCCTGGTGTTGGCGCAATATTCGCGCACCCCGGCCTCGGCTGGGGTCATTTTTTTTCAGCGTTCTCTACCCAAGCTCGCAGCACCGCCACGTCATTGCGCCACTCCTGCTTCAGCTCATCGACCCATTCTTGCACGTTGTCTTGCCAGGCTGGTAACGTTGGCGTCTGGATCTGCTGGGCCAGCTGTTGCAGATGTTTTAGCCCGACGGAGCCAGCGGCACCCTTGATTTTGTGCCCTTCTTCGGTGATCCCTTTCTCGTCCTTCGCGGTCATGTTGGAATCCAGCACCGCCAGATACCCCGGCATAACCTGTTCAAACATCGCCAGGCTCTGATGGATCAGCTGCGGCCCCACCAGATCCATGTACTGCTCCAGCATTGCGGTATCCAACAACGATTCATTAATCTGCATCGACTTTTGCTCCGTTTTCTTTGTGGTATGTTGGGGTTGATGATCCCAGTAATGTTTGATCATCTTGGTCAAGGCCGGTACCGACAACGGCTTGCTCAGCACATCGTCCATGCCCGCTTCAAGATACTCTTTCTTGTCTTTCAGGACATTAGCTGTCAACGCAATCAGCGGCGGCAACGAGCGGCCCGCATAACGCTCGCGCAGCTCACGGGCGATATCCAGCCCGCTCATGTCTGGCAGTTGGATATCCAGTAGGGCCAGATCGAACTCGTCCGGGTCGAACATGGCTAACGCATCGCGGCCGTTCATGGCTACCGCAACGCTATTGCCCAGCTTCTCCAACACTGAACGGGCCACGATCACGTTCAGTTCGATATCTTCCACCAGCAGGATATGCAACGCCGGTAGCGGCATTTCTTCCACCGCCTGGACCTCATTGACCACTTCGTCCACCGCAGGCGCCTTGATGGTCAAGGTGAAGCAAGAACCGTGCCCTTGTGCGCTGTTTACCGTGATATCTCCGCCCATACTCTGCGCCAGCCGTTTGGAGACCGCCAGACCGATCCCGGTGCCGGTCGCCGGACGCCCGCCGTTCTGGTCTTTGACCTGATAATACATGGCGAAAATCTTGTCTTGCTCATCCTGCGGGATCCCCATGCCTGAGTCTTCAACCTCAAACACGATCTGTTCCTGCTCTTCGCGCCTGACGCGCACCACGATCTGGCCTTGCTGGGTGAATTTCACCGCGTTGCCGATCAGGTTCCACAGGATCTGACGCAGGCGTGTGCCGTCCGTAATGATTTTCTCCGGTAGCGGTAACTCGGGCTCCATCACGAACTGCAGCCCTTTCGGCTGCACCAGCAGGCCGGAGAGGTTCTCCAGATCCGCCAGGAAGCCGGTAAAGTCGACCGGCTGATTGTCCAACTGGACCTTACGCCGCTCGAGTTTATCCATCTCGATGATGTCGTTGAAAATATTACCCAGGGTGATGGCACTGACGTGGATGGTTTTCAAATACTTCAGTTGCTCATCGTTCAGTTCGGTATCGAGCAGAATACGGCTCAGGCCGACGATGCCATTAAGCGGCGTACGAAGCTCGTGGCTGATCGTTGAGATAAAGGTAGTCTTATCCCTGCTGGCGTTCTCCAGCGCGTCCTGATAGCGCTTACGCTCGGTTATATCGCGGCCAAAGCCCATCAGCCCGTGACGTTTGCCCACGCGGTCGTAAAACGGCACCTTGCGCAATTCAAAACAGGCCTTGCGACCGTCTGGGTACACCAACCATTGTTCATAGGTCAGGGAGACGTTATGGCGGAATACTTTCTCATCGGTTTCGATGACTTTTTCGGCGATCTCTTTGCTGTAGACATCAAAGGGGGTCAGGCCGATCAGCTGTTTTTCACTCTTGCCGGTCAGCAGCTCCATCGCCCGGTTGCAGCCGGAAAACTCTTTTTCTTCGTTGCGGTAGTAAACCAGATCGGGGGAGGCATCGAGGAAAGAGCGTAGCAATGCTGATTGTTGGCCCAACTCCACCTGCGCCTGTTCGCGCTGCTCCATCTCTTCGGTCAGCTTATCCATCACCTGTTGGCGATCTTGCTCCGCCTTGATACGGTCGGCAATTTCCTGATTGAGCTGGCTGATGTTCTCTTGCATCTGCTGGTTCAGCGCGAGATCGCGATTGCGCATCTCCTCAAGCTTATCCACCAGCCGAGCCAGGCGCTGGCGCGACTCTTCCAGTTGCTCTACCACCACCGAAAGGAAATAAACCGCCCACGGCGTGATCAGTAGACCGAAGAAGATGGAGCGCACCACGTCGATGCTTTCCACTTCACCACGCAACAGCATGGTGACCGCCATCTGCACCACCATCGCCAGTATCACCAGCGCTGAAGCCAGCAACAGTGAAAAGCGCACCAGCCCCAGTTTTACCATCAAATCAACGTAGTACTGGGCTAACACCCGGATTTGCTTCATGAGCCATTCCCAACAGACATAATCTCTCAAATCATACCGTAAAATGCGGTCAAGATAAGAAACCTTACTGTGAACTGTGGGAATGGTTGCAATTCGCAACCTGAGAACAGGGTTTTAAGGCTGGTATTGCTGGCCTACGGCCAAAGCCGAACCCTGACCACCCTGCCGCTGAAGATAGCCGCCGACGGCCTGCATGCCGTTCCAACGGTTTTCGCACCATAATGGTGCCAACAGGGTGGGCCGACGGGCGCTGGCCGAGATGCGGTGGTAGATAATCTCCTTCGGCGTATGGCGGATCATTTCCCCGGCGCTGAATGCGTAATCTTCCAGCGACAGCTCGGGCAAACGCCCCGCCTGCCAGGCTCGCGCCATGGTACTACCGGTGACAATATGCAGCGGGTGCAGCTTGATGCCGTCTACCCCGCTCTCAGCCACCGCTTGCAGCGTAGCCAGATGATGTTGATGAGTCTCACCGGGCAGGCCAACGATCAGGTGGCTGCATACCTTCAGGCCGCGCTCCCGCGCCAGGCGGCTGGTCTGCTGGTAACAGGAGAAATTGTGGCCACGGTTGATGCGCTTTAGTGTTTTATCGTGCGCCGTTTGCAGCCCCAGCTCCAGCCACACCTCGAAGCCCTGCTCACGGTAGCCTGCCAGCAGATCGAGCGCCGCTTCCGGCACACAGTCTGGCCGGGTGCCGACACAGATACCCACCATCTCGGCCTGCGTCAGCGCCTGCCGATACATGTTGGCCAACAGTTCGACTTCGGCATAAGTGCTGGTATAGGCCTGGAAATAGGCCAGATAGCGCTTGGCCCGGTTAACCTTCTGCGCCTGAATGGCCAGTTGCTCCGCAATGCTTTGCTGCTGCATCTGTTCATCGGCAAAAGAGGCCACGTTGCAGAAAGTGCAGCCACCGCGCCCCAGCGTGCCGTCGCGGTTCGGGCAGCTAAACCCACCGTGCAGCGTGAGTTTGTGGATCTTCTCCCCATAACGGCGCTGAAGATCGCTACCAAACATATTGACTAATTGCGGCAACTGCATAATCTTGGTGTCTCTCTGTGTTTGAAGGCCGTTATGCTAATAAGAAACGGCTTTTCCCGCGATGACAGGGATCAACGCTTTTCCCCAAAGGCCGCCGTAGGCATAACTATTCATTATTAGTGCAAATAAAATCATTTTTATCTCGATGAAAGTTTCTAATCCTCAGCGCACTGTTAACAGCTTTATGACAAAGCGGTGAAAAATAGTTATAAACAACAATAAATATAAATTTACCAGAATAAAACTCTGGCATTGCCGCCAGCACTAGCATGGTGCAGAGATTCAGGCATTGCACTATAGTGAGACAGCTCACATTTTTGCGGCACTCCCCCTGCCTTTCCATCGAGCCAAAACCGTCTGAAAAAACTTATTTTTCATCATCATAAACCTCATGCAAGCCATCAAAATCCCTGTTAAGCCCATATTTGACCTGCGTATTCTTTCTCGCTAAGTTGGAGGTCCGCTGGAAGCTTTCTGGACGGGCAAACGTCTCGTCATAATTATGCAGTAATTTAAGACTCCCTCTTAAAACAAGTCATTTACCACTTGTGAGAACCGTCACGAGAGGCCATTGATGGAGGGCGGAAAAGCAGATTGGCGATATTAACCTTGCTGATTGGACTTCTGCCTGAAATTGAGCAGGCCCTTCGCAGTGGGTTGTAAGAGTCACACAGAGCCTGGGGAGGTTCACTGATATGCTGTACGATAAATCCCATGAGAGGGACAACTGTGGTTTCGGCCTGATCGCCCACATAGAAGGCGAACCTAGCCACAAAGTGGTGAGGACCGCTATTCACGCACTGGCCCGCATGCAACACCGTGGTGCAATTCTTGCTGACGGCAAGACTGGCGACGGTTGCGGCCTGTTATTGCAAAAGCCCGATCGCTTTTTCCGCATGGTGGCGGAAGAGCGCGGCTGGCGTTTAGCCAAGAACTACGCCGTTGGCATGATGTTCCTTAGCCAGAACGAAGAGGAAGCCCGTGCCAGCCGCCGCATTGTTGAAGAAGAGCTGCAGAACGAAACGCTGTCGATCGTCGGCTGGCGCGAAGTTCCTACCAACCCGGACGTTCTGGGTGAGATCGCCCTCTCTTCCCTGCCGCGTATTGAACAGATTTTCGTAAACGCCCCTGCGGGCTGGCGTCCACGTGATATGGAACGCCGCCTGTTTGTAGCCCGTCGCCGTATCGAGAAGCGCGTCCAGGATGACAGCTTCTATGTGTGCAGTTTCTCCAACCTGGTGACGATCTACAAAGGTCTGTGCATGCCAGCCGATCTGCCACGCTTCTATCTGGATCTGGCCGACCTGCGGCTGGAATCGGCCATCTGCCTGTTCCACCAGCGCTTCTCAACCAATACCGTGCCGCGCTGGCCTTTGGCACAGCCGTTCCGCTATCTGGCGCACAACGGTGAGATCAATACCATCACCGGTAACCGCCAGTGGGCACGTGCCCGTACCTACAAGTTCCAGACCCCGTTGATCCCGGATTTGCAAGCAGCTGCGCCTTTCGTTAACGAAACCGGCTCCGACTCCAGCTCACTGGATAATATGCTGGAACTGTTGCTGGCAGGCGGTATGGATCTGATCCGTGCCATGCGTTTGCTGGTGCCACCGGCCTGGCAGAACAACCCGGATATGGACACCGATCTGCGCGCTTTCTTTGACTTCAACTCGATGCACATGGAGCCGTGGGACGGCCCGGCAGGCATCGTGATGTCCGATGGCCGCTACGCCGCCTGTAACCTGGACCGTAACGGTCTGCGTCCGGCGCGCTACGTCATCACCAAAGACAAGCTGATCACCTGTGCCTCAGAAGTCGGCATCTGGGATTACCAGCCGGATGAAGTCATCGAAAAAGGCCGCGTCGGGCCAGGCGAGCTGATGGTGATCGACACCCGCAGCGGCAAGATCCTGCACTCAGCTGAAACCGACAACGATCTGAAAAGCCGCCACCCGTATAAAGAGTGGATGGAGAAGAACGTTAAGCGTCTGGTGCCGTTCGAAGACCTGCCAGAAGATCAGGTGGGCAGCCGCGAGCTGGATGACGCCACGCTGGAAACCTACCAGAAGCAGTTCGGCTACAGTAGCGAAGAGCTGGACCAGGTGATCCGCGTACTGGGCGAGATCGGCCAGGAAGCCACCGGTTCGATGGGTGACGATACCCCGTTCGCCGTGCTTTCCAGCCGTCCACGCATCATTTATGACTACTTCCGCCAGCAGTTCGCTCAGGTCACCAACCCGCCGATCGATCCGCTGCGTGAAGCCCACGTCATGTCTCTGGCCACCAGCATCGGCCGCGAGATGAACGTATTCTGCGAAGCCGAAGGCCAGGCGCATCGTCTGAGCTTCAAATCGCCGATCCTGCTGTATTCAGACTTCAAGCAGCTCACTACGCTGGAAGGCGAATATTATCGTGCCGACACGCTCGATCTGACCTTCGATCCGGCGGAGCAGGATCTGGAACAGACCATCCATGCCCTGTGCAATGAAGCGGAACGTAAAGTCCGTGACGGCGCAGTGTTGCTGGTACTGTCCGATCGTGCCATCAGCAACCAGCGCCTGCCGGTGCCGGCGCCAATGGCGGTGGGGGCAATCCAGACCCGCCTGGTGGACAAAAACCTGCGCTGTGATGCCAACATCATCGTTGAAACCGCCAGCGCCCGCGACCCGCATCACTTCGCCGTGTTGCTGGGCTTTGGTGCCACCGCCATCTACCCGTATCTGGCCTACGAAACGCTGGCCAAGCTGGTCGACAGCCAGGCGATCGACAAGAAATACCGCGACGTGATGCTGAACTACCGTAACGGCATCAATAAAGGGCTGTACAAGATCATGTCCAAAATGGGCATCTCGACTATCGCCTCTTACCGCTGTTCCAAACTGTTTGAAGCCGTTGGCCTGCACCGTGACCTGTCCGATCTCTGCTTCCAGGGCGTGGTCAGCCGCATCGGCGGTGCCAGCTTCAGCGACTTCCAGCAGGATCTGCAAAACCTGTCCAAACGCGCCTGGCTGAAACGCAAGCCGCTGGATCAAGGTGGCCTGCTGAAGTTCGTCCACAACGGCGAGTACCATGCGTATAACCCAGACGTGGTGAACTCGCTGCAAAAAGCGGTGCACAGCGGTGAATACAGCGATTACCAGGCTTATGCCAAGCTGGTGAACGAGCGCCCGATTGCTACATTGCGCGACCTGCTGGCGATCACCCCGAAAGGCGCGCCGATCCCGGTCGATCAGGTTGAGCCCGCCGAATCACTGTTCAAACGCTTCGATACCGCCGCCATGTCCATCGGGGCACTCAGCCCGGAGGCTCATGAGTCGCTGGCGATTGCCATGAACAGCCTGGGCGGTTTCTCCAACTCCGGTGAAGGCGGTGAAGATCCGGCGCGCTACGGCACCAACAAGGTGTCCCGGATCAAGCAGGTGGCCTCTGGCCGCTTCGGCGTGACGCCAGCCTATCTGGTGAACGCCGACGTGATCCAGATTAAGGTCGCCCAAGGTGCCAAGCCGGGTGAAGGCGGTCAGTTGCCTGGCGATAAGGTCACGCCGTATATCGCCAAACTGCGTTATTCGGTGCCGGGCGTGACCCTGATCTCACCTCCGCCGCATCACGATATCTATTCGATTGAAGATTTGGCACAGCTGATTTTCGATCTGAAACAGGTGAACCCGAAGGCAATGATTTCGGTGAAGCTGGTTTCCGAGCCGGGCGTGGGCACCATTGCCACCGGCGTAGCGAAAGCCTATGCCGATCTGATCACCATTGCCGGTTACGACGGTGGCACCGGTGCAAGCCCATTATCTTCAGTTAAATATGCTGGCTGCCCATGGGAGCTTGGCCTGGTAGAAACCCAGCAGGCACTGGTGGCCAACGGCCTGCGCCACAAGATCCGCCTGCAGGTGGATGGTGGCCTGAAAACCGGCGTGGACATTGTCAAAGCAGCCATTCTGGGTGCAGAGAGCTTTGGCTTCGGCACCGGCCCGATGGTGGCGCTGGGCTGTAAATACCTGCGTATCTGCCACTTGAACAACTGCGCGACCGGCGTAGCAACTCAAGATGAAAAACTGCGCCGCGATCACTATCACGGCCTGCCAGAGCGCGTGACCAACTACTTCCAGTTTATCGCTCGGGAAACCCGCGAGATCATGGCTACGCTCGGCGTCAGCCAACTGGTCGATCTGATTGGCCGCACCGAGTTCCTGACCGAGCTCGACGGGATCTCCGCCAAGCAGAACAAGCTGGACCTGTCTCCATTGCTGAAAACTGCCACACCGCACGCGGGTAAAGCCCTGCACTGCACCGAAAGCAGCAACCCGCCGTTCGATCAGGGCGTGCTGAACAAGGAGCTGATGGCACAGGCGCAACCGCATATTGAGGCCAAGCACAGCAAGACCTTCTATTTCGATATCCGTAACACCGATCGTTCCGTCGGCGCGACCTTGTCAGGAGCCATTGCCACCCTGCATGGCGACCAAGGGATGGCCGCCGATCCGATCAAGGCGCATTTCTCCGGAACCGCAGGCCAGAGCTTCGGCGTGTGGAATGCCGGCGGCGTTGAGCTGACCCTGACCGGCGATGCTAACGACTATGTCGGTAAAGGGATGGCCGGTGGCCGTATCGCCGTGCGTCCTCCGGTAGGCTCTGCCTTCCGCAGCCACGAAGCCAGCATCATCGGCAACACCTGCTTGTACGGCGCAACCGGTGGCAAGCTATTCGCTGCAGGCCGTGCCGGGGAGCGTTTCGCCGTGCGTAACTCCGGGGCAATTACCGTGGTTGAAGGCATTGGCGATAACGGCTGTGAATACATGACCGGTGGCATCGTCTGCGTCTTGGGCAAGACCGGCATCAACTTTGGTGCGGGTATGACCGGCGGCTTCGCCTATGTACTGGATGAAGATGGCGAGTTCCGCAAACGCGTCAACCCGGAACTGGTGGAAGTGCTGGACGTCGATCAACTGGCGATCCATGAAGAGCACCTGCGCGGTTTGATCACCGAACACGTGCAGTTGACCGGTTCATCACGGGCAGAAGAGATCTTGGCTAACTGGCCGGTTTGGGCGCCGAAGTTTGCGCTGGTCAAACCGAAGTCCAGTGATGTCAAAGCATTGTTGGGTCACCGTAGTCGTTCCGCAGCCGAGCTGCGGGTTCAGGCGCAGTAAGGGGTCATTGAATGAGTCAGAACGTTTATCAATTTATCGACCTGCAGCGCGTTGATCCGCCAAAAAAACCGCTGAAGATCCGCAAAATTGAGTTTGTAGAGATCTATGAACCCTTTTCGGAAACCCAGGCGAAATCGCAAGCCGACCGTTGTCTGTCCTGTGGCAACCCCTATTGCGAATGGAAATGCCCGGTTCACAACTATATTCCGAACTGGCTGAAGCTGGCGAATGAAGGCCGCATCATGGAGGCGGCGGATCTGGCACACCAGACCAACAGCCTGCCGGAAGTGTGTGGCCGCGTTTGTCCGCAAGATCGCCTGTGCGAAGGTTCCTGTACCCTGAACGACGAGTTTGGCGCGGTGACCATCGGCAATATCGAGCGTTACATCAGCGATAAAGCCATCGAGATGGGCTGGAAGCCGGATATGTCCCACGTGCACCCAACCGGTAAGCGGGTAGCCGTTATTGGTGCTGGCCCGGCGGGCCTGGCCTGTGCGGACGTATTGACCCGTAACGGCGTCAAAGCGGTGGTTTACGATCGTCATCCAGAGATCGGAGGTTTGCTGACCTTCGGCATCCCGGCCTTTAAGCTGGAAAAAGAGGTGATGGTAAAACGCCGTGGCATCTTCAGCGAGATGGGTATCGAGTTCCAACTCAATACCGAGGTCGGCAAAGACATCACCATGGATGCGCTATTGAGCGAATACGATGCGGTGTTCCTCGGCGTAGGTACCTACCAATCAATGCGTGGTGGATTGGAGAACGAAGATGCACCTGGCGTGTACGATGCGCTGCCGTTCCTGATCGCCAACACCAAGCAGCTGATGGGCTACCAACCAGAACAACACGAGCCGTATGTCAGCATGGAAGGCAAGCGTGTGGTCGTGCTGGGCGGTGGTGACACCGCCATGGACTGCGTACGCACCTCCATTCGTCAGGGCGCGACTCAGGTCATCTGTGCCTATCGCCGGGATGAAGCGAACATGCCGGGTTCCAAACGCGAAGTGAAGAATGCGCGTGAGGAAGGGGTCGAGTTCCAGTTCAACCTACAGCCGTTGAGCATTGAGCTTAACAGCGCGGGGCGCGTTGCTGGCGTCAAGATGGTGCGCACTCAGTTGGGTGCCCCGGATGCCAATGGCCGCCAGGTTGCCGAACAGGTACCTGGATCCGAGCACGTGATCGACGCCGATGCGGTGGTGATGGCCTTTGGCTTCCGCCCACACCAGATGGACTGGTTGGCCGCGCACGATGTGCAGTTGGACAAGCAGGGCCGCATCGTCGCACCGGAATCGGTCGATAACGCCTTCCAGACCAGCAATCCGAAAATCTTCGCTGGTGGCGATGCGGTTCGCGGTTCCGATCTGGTGGTTACCGCGATTGCCGAAGGGCGCAAAGCTGCCGAAGGCATCATGTGTTATCTGGAAGTGTGATTTAAACCTCTACGTTCTCCCAAAGGGTCGGCTTGCCGGCCCTTTGCTTTTACCTTCCAGATAACCAACTTGCCGATCGACAGACAATAAAAAAGGCGCAACCTGAGTTGCACCTTTTTCCCTGCCTGCCGTAGCTTACTTCACGACACGCAACGCCGGACGTCCACCACCGCGTGGCGGCTGAGGCGGTTCATCATCAGGGCCGTTATCGTCTTCCAAGCTATCCTGACGATCGCTATCAACCACTGACATCAGGCTACCCGTAGGGCTAGACACCTCTTCCAGCCCTTCGAAAGCCCCTTCATCTTCATACTTGGCTTCCGGTTCAAACAGGGTACCAGCCCCGTTCTCCCGCGCATAAATCGCCAGCACGGCCGCCATTGGCACCAGCACCTGACGAGGAACGCCACCAAAGCGCGCGTTGAAGGTCACTTCGTCGTCGCCCAATTGCAGGTTGCCTACGGCACGCGGAGCAATGTTCAGCACAATCTGACCATCGCGTGCAAATTCCATCGGAACCTGCACGTCTGGGCGCATCACGTCCACGACCAGATGCGGAGTCAGTTGGTTATCCAACAGCCAGTCATAGAATGCCCGCAAAAGATAAGGACGGCGCGGGGTCATCTGAGACATATCCATGATGCTTAGCCCCGAGTCTGCAGGCGCATTTCGCGCTCGGCTTCGGTCAGAGAGGCCAGGAATGCATCACGCTCGAAGACACGGGTCATGTAACCTTTCAGTTCTTTGGAGCCAGCACCGCTCAGTTCGATACCCAGCTGCGGCAAACGCCACAGTAGCGGGGCCAGGTAGCAGTCTACCAGGCTGAACTCTTCGCTCATGAAATACGGGGTCTGGCCGAAGATTGGCGCAATCGCCAGCAGTTCTTCGCGCAGTTGGCGGCGTGCTGATTCAGCTTCCTGGCCGCTGCTCTGCTCGATTTTGTACATCAGCGTGTACCAGTTTCTCTCGATACGCAGCATCATCAGACGGCTTTCACCGCGTGCCACCGGATACACCGGCATCAACGGCGGGTGAGGGAAACGCTCATCAAGGTATTCCATGATGATACGGGATTCATACAGCGTCAGCTCGCGATCGACCAACGTCGGTACCGTTTGGTATGGGTTGAGGTCGATCAGATCCTGCGGCAGATTATCGGGTTCTACCTGCTCGATCTCGACGCTGACGCCCTTTTCCGCCAGTACGATACGTACTTGATGGCTAAAGATGTCGGTCGGGCCAGAGAACAGCGTCATTACCGAACGTTTGTTGGCAGCGACAGCCATGAAAACCTCCAAGTTATCTAGAAAATACGGCGAATAGCCAAAATATCCATCACTCCACGAGCCATTGCGTTGTTGCCGCCTAGCTACGACGTGAAATTGATTGGGTATCTCAGGCTGCTATCCTGAATAATCGTGACCGCAAGCCCGCAGCTCACAGATAAACCTTAGGTCTGGAAAACGGCCTCGGAGGTAGACTGACAGCACTGCACGGCGAACAGGCGCAAAAGTGGGTGATAGTTTACCAGATTTTGACTGTTTTGTGGTGGCTATGCGTTGATTTATCACCTAGCTCACTGATTTTAATAAAGTTTAATCTGATTGCAGGCATAAAAAAACCCGCCGAAGAGGCGGGTTTTTCGCGTAAATCGTCCTGCCGAAGCAGAAAAAATTAACGCTTGGAGAACTGCGGACGGCGACGTGCTTTACGCAGACCGACTTTCTTACGCTCAACTTTACGCGCGTCACGAGTGACGAAGCCAGCTTTACGCAATTCACCACGCAGAGTCTCGTCGTACTCCATCAGTGCACGGGTGATACCGTGACGGATAGCGCCAGCTTGACCAGAGATGCCACCACCTTTAACGGTGATGTACAAATCGAATTTGCCAACCATGTCGGTCAGTTCCAGCGGTTGACGAACTACCATGCGGGCAGTTTCGCGACCGAAGTACTGTTCCAGGCTACGCTGGTTAATAACGATGTTACCACTGCCCGGCTTGATAAAAACGCGAGCGGCGGAGCTTTTGCGGCGACCAGTGCCGTAGTATTGATTTTCAGCCATTGCCTATAATCCCGATTAGATGTCAAGAACTTGCGGTTGCTGTGCCGCGTGAGTGTGCTCGGTGCCCGCGTAAACTTTCAGTTTACGGAACATTGCACGACCCAACGGACCCTTTGGCAGCATGCCTTTAACCGCGATTTCAATCACGCGCTCAGGACGGCGGGCAATCATCTCTTCAAAGGTCGCTTGCTTGATACCACCGATGTGGCCGGTGTGGTGGTAATACACCTTGTCTGTACGCTTGTTGCCGGTTACAGCAACTTTTTCTGCGTTCAGAACGATGATGTAGTCACCGGTATCAACGTGCGGGGTGTATTCCGCTTTATGCTTGCCGCGCAGACGACGAGCCAGTTCAGTAGCGAGACGGCCTAAAGTTTTACCGTCTGCATCAACAACATACCAGTCACGTTTTACGGTTTCTGGTTTAGCTGTAAAAGTTTTCATTAGAAAGCTTACCCAATAATTTAGTTACACGTAGGTGTTCACCCAACGCTCGAAAACAGTTGAGGCTCACACGACCATACAAGTCCAGCAAACCTACCCCTTCGAATAGCCATTGCCGGCACTATACAAAGTTTTGGGAAAAAAACTTTGTTGTAACGTGGGGTCGCAAGATTATAGAGAAGTCGCTCACAAAGGTCGACCTGTTTTTACCGGGAAAACGGATTTAGCGCAGGGGACCGATTTGGCGACGATAATCGGGGGCGAAACTGGGCCTGAAAGCCAGGCCCGAACGCCTGTTTACGGCAGATGAGGCAGCTTCAGATACTCCTCGCTCTGCATCTCCTGCAGGCGGGACAGGCAACGCTGAAACTCGAACTTCAGCTGTTCACCCTGGTAGATCTCGAACATCGAGGCTTCGGCGGCGATCACCAGTTTGACATGGCGCTCGTAGAATTCGTCCACCAGCGCCAGGAAGCGGCGGGCGGTATTTTCCTTCAGCGGCCCCATAATGCGCACATTATACAGCATCACGCTGTGATAGAGGCGTGACAACGCGATGTAATCCAGTTGGCTACGCGGCTCTTCACACAGGGTATGAAAATCGATCGCCAATACCCCTTCCACCGCGCGCAAGGTGGGCATTGGCCGGTGATTGATTTGCAGCACCGGAGCTTCTTCCCCGGCGTGGCCCGCCAGCTTGAGGAAGATGTGGTCCATCGTGTCCTGCGTTTGCTGGCTGAGCGGGGTCAGATACAGATGGGCCTGCGTCAGGGTACGCAAGCGATAATCGATGCCTGCATCCACGTTCATCACGTCGCAATACTCGTTGATCAAATCGATCGCCGGTAGGAAGCGTGCGCGTTGCAGCCCGTTACGATACAGATTGTCCGGAATAATGTTAGAGGTAGCCACCAGCGTAATACCGCGAGCGAACAGCGCCTGCAACAGCGTTGCCAGCAGCATGGCGTCGGTAATGTCGGAGACAAAGAACTCGTCAAAACACAGCACGTCCGTTTGCGCCTTGAAGCCGTCTGCGACGATCTCCAGCGGGTTTTCCTGCCCTTGCAGCTCCGTCAGCTCTTCGTGCACCCGCAGCATAAAGCGGTGAAAGTGCAGCCGCAGTTTGCGATCGCCGGGCAGGCTGTGGAAAAACAGGTCCATCAGCCAGGTTTTACCCCGGCCAACGCCGCCCCACATATACAGCCCCTGCACCGGCCGCTGCGTGGTGGTTTCCTCACTCTTACCTAACCAACGGCTAAGCAGGTTACGACGCTTGCCAGCGTTAGCGGCGGCAGGAGCCGGGAGCTGCTGCAACGCCTGATAGATCTGATCCAACTGCGTGACGGCCTGGCGCTGAACCGCATCGGCCTGATATTCCCCCGCCTCCAGCGCCTGCTGGTAGCGTGATAACGGTGACTGTGCCTGCATGTATTCGCAATCCCTAACAACGCTGAGAATTTATTTATCCAATTTTCGCGGCGGATGGCAGCCGCTTCGCACCCTGATCGCCACATTTATCGGCGTTATACCCCAAGAAAACCCCTGCAAACTGCAGGTATTGGCTTATCAGGATTCCACTCGGACAAGGTTAACGGTTATAGTGGATATTATTAAGTGAAAAATCCCTGCGGAACAACGAAGTCAAAATAGGAGTCATCATGACCTGGGAGTATGCGCTGATTGGTTTGGTGGTCGGTATCGTGATCGGTGCGATAGCGATGCGTTTTGGTAACAGTAAATTACGTCAGCAACAGGTGCTGCAAAACGAACTGGATAAAAGCAAAACCGAGCTTGAAGAGTACCGTCAGGAGCTGGTTGGCCATTTTGCCCGCAGTGCTGAACTGCTGGATAACATGGCGCGCGACTATCGTCAGCTGTATCAGCATATGGCGAAAAGCTCCAACAACCTGCTGCCGGATCTGCCGATGCAGGACAACCCGTTCCGCTATCGTCTGACCGAAGCGGAAGCGGATAACGATCAGGCGCCAGTGGAAATGCCACGTGATTACTCCGAAGGGGCCTCCGGCCTGCTGCGCGGCGCTCCACGCGGTAACTGATTCCCCGTTATACTGACCCGTGGGGCGATCCCACGGGTTGTTCACTTTGTTCGTCCCTAATTCCCCGCCCTGACCATGCTTACTCTTGACGATTAAGTGAACTTTTCGCGTAAATTCATTGTCCTAGACTACATAAATGGTATTGCTATGGCAGTATCGTAAAAAATTTCACCGGCAGATTTTGAGAGAGCTATAACCAATGATGAAAAGATCTTTAATTCTTAGTGCATTAGCAATGAGCATTAGCCTGGCATTTGCCTCCGTCCCGGCAGCCAACGCAGCCATGCCGGCCGCCGTTGCGGGTGAATCGCTGCCAAGCCTGGCACCCATGCTGGAAAAAGTGCTGCCCGCCGTGGTTAGCGTGCGTGTAGAAGGCACCCAGGTACAACGCCAGCCACAGCTGCCAGAGCAGTTTAAATTCTTCTTTGGCCCGAACATGCCTACACCGAAAGAAAGCACTCGCCCGTTTGAAGGGCTGGGTTCCGGTGTGATTATCGACGCGGCGAAGGGCTACATCCTTACCAACAACCACGTCATCAACAACGCCGACAAGATCAGCGTGCAGCTCAATGATGGCCGCGAATATGACGCCAAGCTGATTGGCCGCGACGAACAGTCTGACATTGCCCTGCTGCAGGTCAGCGATGTCAAAAACCTGACGGCGGTAAAAATCGCCGACTCCGACAAGCTGCGTGTTGGTGACTTCGCCGTAGCCGTCGGTAACCCGTTCGGCCTTGGTCAGACGGCAACCTCCGGCATCATCTCCGCACTGGGCCGTAGCGGCCTGAGCCTGGAAGGGTTGGAAAACTTCATCCAGACCGATGCCTCCATCAACCGTGGCAACTCCGGCGGCGCGCTGGTGAACCTGAACGGTGAGCTGATCGGTATCAACACCGCGATCCTGGCACCGGGCGGCGGCAACATCGGTATCGGCTTCGCCATTCCAAGTAACATGGCACAGAGCCTGAGCAAGCAGCTGATTGAGTTTGGTGAAGTGAAGCGCGGCCTGCTGGGCATCAAAGGCAGTGAAATGACCGCCGATATGGCGAAAGCATTCAATACGGATGCCCAACGCGGAGCCTTTATCAGTGAAGTAATGCCAAAATCCGCCGCAGCCAAAGCCGGGATCAAAGCCGGCGATATTCTGGTCTCCCTGGATGGCAAGCCGATCAGCAGCTTTGCCGAGCTGCGTGCCAAAGTGGGTACCACCGCACCGGGCACTACCGTTAAAATAGGCCTGCTGCGTGAAGGCAAACCCATGGACGTTGCCGTCACCCTGGATAACAGCGAAAGCGTATCAACCAATGCCGAAACGCTGTCGCCTGCGCTGCAAGGTGCCTCCCTCACCAACGGTGCGCTGCCAAACGGTGATAAAGGCGTGAAGATCGACAAGGTGGATAAAGGCACTCCGGCGGCGCAGTTTGGCCTGCAGAAAGGGGATGTGATCATCGGCGTCAACCGTCAGCGCGTTGAAAACATCAACGCACTGCGTAAACTGCTAGAAGCTAAACCGGCGGTGATGGCGTTGAACATCGTACGTGGCGACGAAAACATTTATCTGTTGCTGCGTTAATTTGTTGCGAAACCGGGCGCGTCAGCATACTGCGCCCGGTTAACTCGTGCTATCCTCCGTTCATCTTCCTCAACACTAACTAAAACTCTATGTTTGCTAAGCTCTTGCGTTCTATTGTTATTGGTTTGGTCGTTGCCGGTATACTGCTGGCTGCCCTGCCCGTATTGCGTTCTACCAATAACATATACGCCAGCAAATCTGAGAATACCAGCGATCAAACGCCGGCCAGCTATAACACCGGCGTGCGCCGGGCTGCCCCTGCCGTCGTCAACATCTACAACCGCAACATCAGCGGCGCGACCAACGTGCTCTCCCTGGGTTCCGGTGTGATCATGAACGATCGCGGCTACATCATTACCAACCGCCACGTAATCAAAGATGCACAACAGATCACCGTCGTACTGCAAGATGGCCGCCGCTATGAGGCATTATTGGTCGGCTCCGATAGCCTGACCGACCTGGCCGTGCTGAAAATCGATCCGGGCAACTTGCCAGTGATCCCAATTAATACCGCACGCCCCGCACGCATCGGTGATGTGGCGCTGGCGATCGGTAACCCGTACAACCTTGGGCAAACCGTTACCCAGGGTATTATCAGCGCTACCGGGCGTATCAGCCTGAGTACCACCGGGCGCCAAACCTTCCTGCAAACCGATGCTTCCATCAACCGGGGTAACTCCGGCGGTGCGCTGGTTAACTCCCTGGGTGAGCTGATGGGCATCAACACGCTGACCTACGACAAGATCACCGATGGCGAAACGCCAGAGGGGCTAGGCTTTGCCATCCCGGTAGAACTGGCGACCAAGATCATGGATAAGCTGATCCGTGATGGCCGGGTGATCCGCGGCTACTTTGGTATTCAGGGCAAAGAGATTATCCCGGTGCGCACCTCGGCGACCGGCATCGATCGCCTGCAGGGGATCATCGTGACCGAAATTACCCCTAACGGCCCGGCCGCCAATGCGGGGTTCCGTATTAATGACATTATCATTAACGTCGATAACAAACCGGCGGTGTCGGTATTAGAGACGATGGATCAGGTGGCGGAGATCCGCCCTGGGACGGAGATCCCGGTGGTGGTGCTACGCGATGGGCAACGCATTACGCTGCATATGGCGGTGGGTGAGTTCCCAGAGGATAATAATTAGTCAGCAAAAAGCCCGGCGAGCCGGGCTTTATTCGCACAAACAGGCTAAAATTCTCGATTACTCGCCTTTCACACGTTCAATATTGGCACCCAGCGCACGCAGTTTGTCTTCAATGCGCTCGTAGCCACGGTCGATGTGATAAATACGATCCACCACCGTTACGCCTTCGGCAATACAACCGGCCAATACCAGGCTGGCAGAGGCTCGCAGATCGGTCGCCATCACCTGTGCACCAGAAAGTTGCTCTACGCCGTGGCAAATCACAGTGTTGCTCTCGATTTCCGCGTGTGCGCCCATACGGATCAGCTCAGGCACGTGCATAAAGCGGTTTTCGAAGATCGTCTCGGTGATCACACCGGTCCCTTCCGCTACCAGGTTCAACAGGCTGAACTGCGCCTGCATATCGGTTGGGAAACCAGGGTGTGGAGCCGTGCGCAGGGTTACCGCTTTCGGGCGTTTGCCATGCATGTCCAGGCTGATCCAGTCTTCACCCACTTCGATATCGGCCCCTGCTTCACGCAGTTTGGCCAACACCGCATCCAGCGTATCTGGACGGGTATTGCGGCACAGCACCTTGCCACCGGAAACGGCAGCGGCAACCAGGAAGGTACCGGTTTCGATACGGTCTGGCAGCACACGGTAAACCCCGCCACCCAGGCGCTCAACGCCTTCGATGGTGATCCGGTCCGTGCCCGCGCCGCTGATTTTGGCACCCAGCGTGTTGAGGAAGTTGGCGGTATCGACGATTTCCGGCTCACGTGCCGCGTTCTCGATGATAGTGGTACCGGTCGCCAGGGTTGCAGCACTCATGATGGTGACGGTTGCGCCTACGCTGACCTTATCCATCACGATATGTGCGCCCTTCAGGCGCCCTTCCACAGAGGCCTTGACGTAGCCCTCTTCCAGTTTGATTTCCGCACCCAGCTGCTCCAGGCCGGTAATGTGCAGGTCAACCGGACGTGCGCCAATGGCACAACCACCTGGCAGTGATACCTGGCCACGGCCAAAGCGCGCTACCAGTGGCCCCAATGCCCAAATGGAGGCACGCATGGTTTTCACCAGATCGTAGGGAGCACAAAACTCGTTCACGCCGCTGGCATCAACATAGACCGAGCCATTACGCTCGATCTTGGTACCCAACTGGCTGAGCAGTTTGATGGTGGTGTCAATGTCCTTCAGCTTCGGGACGTTTTGCAGTTCGACAGGCTCTTCCGCCAGCAAGGCGGCAAACAGGATCGGCAGGGCGGCGTTTTTCGCCCCGGAAATGGTCACTTCACCGCTAAGACGGGTCCGGCCATGCACACGAAATTTATCCATTTAACTACTCTCTGTTATCTGTTCTGAGCTGCCTGCCCGCTGGGCAAACAGCCTTAAAATCCGTTGAGTTTGCGATCCCGCTGCCACTCTTCTGGGGTATATGCCTTGATCGACAAAGCATGAATGCGGTTGTCCGCGATGTATTCCATCAGCGGCGCATAGACGGCTTGCTGTTTCTTGACGCGGCTCATGGTGGCAAACAGTTCACCCACGGCGATCACCTGAAAATGGCTGCCATCGCCGGTCACATGCGCTTCTTCCAGTGCCAGCGCCTTCATCAGCACGTCTTTAATTTCGCTATTTTCCATAGTATCCAATTCTGCATCGAAGGATCATAGTCACCAGTGGCGACTTCTTGGCGTCTATCTTAGTGGAATCCGCCGCTTTCTTAAACCAAAGAAAAAGCCCCCGAGTAACAGGGGCCTTTAACTGATTTTTTCCGGTCAACCCGCCGAAAATGTGGCTAACTAGCGGTTTCGACAGGCATTATTGCTGACAAATTGTAGAGCGTGATCAGCGTTTGCAACCGTTCTGTGATACCGGAAATTTTTATCTCAATTCCCTGCTGGCGCCGTTGCTCACGTAAATGCAGCAGCAGGGCCAGGCCGGCAGAGTCCACGCGCTGCAGTTGAGCCACATCAATCACGGTTTTGTCTGCCAACAGCGTCTCACGTTGCTGCCACAGCGGCAATAACGTCTCACGATCCAGCTCGCCGCTCAGCACCAGCGTTTGCTGTTGTGATGTCCAACTCAGCGCTGCGACCATCAGTTTTTCTGATCCAGAGTGATTGGCTGTTTGGCGGCCGCTTGCAGCTGCTGGGTCAAACCGTCTACGCCTTTGAGGCGCAGAGTCGATGCCCACTCATTCTGCTTGGTGGTGATCATGCTGACACCTTCGGCAATCATGTCATACGCCTGCCAGTGACCGGTTTTGCTGTTCTTACGCCATTGGAAATCCAGACGCACCGGCGGGCGACCGCCTTTATCGATGATAGTCACGCGGATCGCAATGATATCGGCATTGCCTAGCGGCTGCTCCGGTTCGATCTGATAGGTCTGGCCCTGGTACATGGCCAATGCCTGACCATATGCCTGCTCCAGATAAGCCTGGAAGGCGGCAAAGTAAGCTTCGCGCTGGGCTGGCGTGGCGTCTTTGTAGTAACGGCCCAGCACCAACGCACCCGCGTACTTCACCTGCACGAACGGCATCAGCTCTTCATGCACGATGGTGCGCAGGTAGTTGGGATCCTGCTTGATTTTTGGCTGCTCGCTTTTCAGGCGGGTGAAGGTTTTCTGCGCAGCGTCTTGCATCAGGCTGTATGGGTTAGTCTGATCGACCGCACTAGCTAGCGGAGCAACTACCAGCAGGGCAACCATTAAAAAACGTTTAAACATGCAAGTTTCCTCGATTAATGAGTTGTAGCGGAATGCGCAGCGGCATCCGGTGCCGGAGCTGCAGCGGTGCCATCCGGTGAATTCGAGCTATCCTGACCACCGCTCTTATAGAGGAACTGGCCGATCAAGTCTTCCAGCACCATGGCTGATTTGGTGTCCTGAATGGTCCCACCATCCTTAAGGATAGTCGTGCCCATCTCGGGATCTTCAAAACCGACATTCAGCGCCAGATACTGTTCACCCAGCAGGCCGGAGGTGCGGATCGCCAGCGAACTGGTGTCCGGGATCTGGTTGTATTGTTGCTGGATATCCAACGCCACTCGTGGCGTGTAGGTCTTCGGGTCGAGCGAGATAGCTGCAACCCGACCAATCATCACCCCACCAATCTTCACCGGTGAACGCGCTTTCAAACCACCGATATTATCGAAGGTGGCGTAGATACGGTAAGTCGGTTCATTACCGATCGATTTAATATTGGCCACCTGGAGGCAGAGGAAGATGATGGCGCACAGCGCAATCAGCATAAACGCCCCAACCCAGATTTCACTCTTCTTCGTTTGCATCACATCAATTCCCAAACATCAGTGCAGTCAGCACGAAATCCAATCCCAACACAGCCAGTGACGAATGTACCACGGTCCTTGTCGTTGCCTGACTAATCCCTTCAGAGGTCGGTACGGCATCGTAACCATTGAAGATCGCAATCCAGCTAACGGTAATGGCAAACACCACGCTCTTGATCAGGCAGTTAAGTAAATCCTGACGCCATTCAACGGCCCCTTGCATCGCCGACCAGAAGAAACCACTGTCGATCCCCTTCCAGTCCACGCCAACAATCGCGCCGCCCCAGATGCCGATGGCCACGAAAATAATCGTCAGCAGCGGCATGCTGATAAGACCGGCCCAGAAACGTGGGGCAACAATACGCCGCAGCGGATCGATCGCCATCATTTCCAGGCTGGAAAGCTGCTCAGTGGCCTTCATCAGACCGATTTCGGCCGTCAGAGCCGAACCGGCGCGGCCAGCGAACAGCAGAGCGGTCACTACCGGCCCCAGCTCACGCAGCAATGACAACGCCACCATCATGCCCAGGCTGGCCTCGGCACTGTAGGTGGTAAGGACGATGTAACCTTGCAACCCCAACACCATGCCGATAAACAAGCCGGAAACCATGATGATCAGCAGCGACTGAACGCCCACGCTGTGTAGCTGTTTGAGCAGTAGCGGCCATTGTTTACGCGGCTCCGGGCGCCCGATCAGCGCGTGGAACAGCATCAGCCCGGCGCGTCCAAAGGCTGCGCTGGTGTTGATGCCACGGCGTCCTAACGACGCTAACGCCTTTAAAAACATGAGGTTATTTACTCCCTTCCCCTAAAAGCTCTGTCTGATAATCACCGGCCGGGTAACGGAACGGTACCGGCCCATCGGCAATACCATCCAGAAACTGACGCACTCGCGCATCAGGATTGTTCTGTAATTGCGTTGCCGAGCCTTCGGCAATCACATGGTGAGCCGCCACAATATAGGCGTAATCCGCGATACTCAAGACTTCTGGCACATCATGGGATACCACGATGCAGGTGATCCCGAGCGCGTTATTCAGCTCATCGATCAGCTTGACCAGCACGCCCATGGTGATCGGATCCTGGCCAACGAAAGGTTCGTCGAACATGATCAATGTCGGATCTAACGCGATAGCACGCGCCAAGGCCGCTCGCCGTGCCATACCGCCAGAAAGTTCGTTCGGCATCAGATCTGCCGCGCCGCGTAGCCCTACGGCTTCCAGCTTCATCAGCACCGTGCTGCGCAGGATCGGCTCCGGCAGGCGGCTGTGTTCACGCAGCGGGTAGGCCACGTTCTCAAATACCGTCAGATCGGTGAACAGCGCTCCCGACTGAAACAGCATGCTCATCTTCTTGCGTGACTCATACAACTGATGGCGCGACAGCGCCGGGATGTTGTCCCCATCAAACCAGATCTCACCGCAGTCTGGGGTCAACTGGCCACCTATCAGGCGTAACAGCGTGGTTTTACCAATGCCGGACGGCCCCATGATGGCCGTCACTTTGCCACGGGGAACCGTCAGGTTGATGTCTTCGAATATCAGCCGATCGCCGCGAGAGAAGCTCATGCCGCGCACTTCGACCAGATTATCTGCCTTCTGGTGCATGTTTATTGATCCTGTACAGGCTATTTTTTTGCAAAATCATCCGTGATGGTAAAGCAATAGGGGCAATACGTCCTATTTTTACCGAAACTTGCCCACAATGCGCTACCAATGATGCCATAGGTTTTACTTTTAGGCTCCAGACGGTCAAAATTAGGAAATAACGCAAAAAAATAAAGTCTGACTGATGACAAACTGAGAATGTTTCTGAGGGCGCAGCATGCGGCGCCCCTTCAAAGCCAGTTCATCAGGATTAGTCGCAGTCTTATGGTTCGATCTTTTACCGGGAAATTCGTTGTTTTGCACAACGTAGGGTAAGCAAGCTGGCCGATGATGGTCTTTAACCAACGAACCGGGATGATACCCCAATATAGGACCCTGAATGTTTCTCGCGATAGTGCTGTTGATCGTTGGTTTATTTTTACTGGTGTATGGGGCGGATAGATTAGTTTATGGTGCGGCGGTGATTAGCCGTTCGCTGGGGGTTCCCCCGTTGATTATCGGCATGACGATAGTCGGTATCGGCACGTCACTGCCAGAATTGATCGTATCGGTCACCGCCGCCCTTAATGGGCAGACCAACCTGGCGGTGGGCAACGTGATTGGCTCCAACATCACCAATATTTTACTGATCCTGGGGGTGGCGGCCCTGATCCATCCGCTGTCGGTTCGCTCCGAAGTGTTACGGCGTGAACTGCCGCTGATGCTGGGGGTTATCCTGTTGTGCGGCTATGTGCTGATGGATAACACCCTGAGCCGCTTCGATGGCGTACTGCTGCTGTTGGCCGCCACCGGTTTTATTCTGCTGATGCTGAAAATCGCCAGGCTGGCGCAACGTGAAGGCAACGACAGCCTGACGGTGGAGCAACTCGCCGAACTGCCGCAGGACAGCAGCAACACCGTGGCCATTCTCTGGCTGGTGCTGGCCTTCATTATTCTGCCGCTGTCATCAAGGATGATCATCGATAACGCTTCGGTGATTGCCCACTACTTTGGCCTGAGTGAACTGGTGGTTGGCCTGACGATTATCGCCATCGGCACCAGCCTGCCCGAACTGGCCACCTCGATCGCCGGAGCACTAAAAGGCGAAGATGATATGGCGGTAGGGAATATCATCGGCTCGACGATTTTTAACACGGTGATCGTGCTGGGCGTCCCTGCCCTGCTATCGCCGGGCAGTATCGATCCCGCAGCCTTCCAGCGCGATTACTGGGTCATGCTGGCGGCCGGTATCCTGCTTGCTGCCCTGTGTATTGGCCGCAAACATCGTATCGGTCATCTGGCAGGAGCTCTGTTATTATGTGGCTTTATTGCGTATCTTGCAGTGCTGTTCTTTAACCCTTTCAGTACGTTCGGCTAACCGTTGAGAATGAGTATGTCATCTAACCAGTTGCAACCGGGCTTTGACTTTCAGCAGGCCGGCAAAGAAGTGCTTCAGATTGAGCGTGATGGCCTGGCCCAGCTCGATCAGTACATCAATGCCGATTTTACCCGGGCATGTGAAGCGATCGCCGGATGCTGCGGTAAAGTCGTGGTCATGGGCATGGGAAAATCCGGCCATATCGGCTGCAAAATTGCCGCCACGCTGGCCAGTACCGGAACCCCAGCGTTCTTCGTGCATCCCGCGGAGGCTAGCCACGGCGATCTGGGCATGGTGTCGACACAGGACATCGTGCTGGCGATTTCCAACTCCGGTGAGTCGAACGAAATTCTGGCGCTGATCCCGGTGTTGAAACGCCAGCAGATCCCACTGATTTGCATGACCAACAATCCGGAAAGCTCGATGGGCAAGGCGGCAGACGTACATCTGTGCATCAAGGTACCGCAGGAGGCTTGCCCTCTGGGTTTGGCCCCCACCACCAGCACCACCGCCACATTGGTCATGGGCGATGCATTAGCCGTAGCGCTGCTGAAGGCCCGGGGCTTCACCCCGGAAGATTTCGCCCTGTCCCACCCAGGTGGAGCTTTGGGCCGCCGCCTGCTGCTGCGCGTTAGTGATATCATGCACAGCGGCGATGAAATTCCGCACGTCAGCCCCGATGCCTCGCTGCGCGACGCGCTGCTGGAGATCACCCGTAAAAACCTGGGCATGACGGTGATCTGCGACGATCTGATGAAGATCGCCGGTATTTTTACCGACGGTGACTTACGCCGGGTGTTCGATATGGGGATCGATCTGAATAATGCCAACATCACCGACGTCATGACGCTAGGCGGTATCCGGGTGCGCCCGAACCTGCTGGCGGTCGATGCGCTCAATCTGATGCAGCAACGCCATATCACCGCCGTGCTGGTTGCCGATGGCGACCAATTGCTGGGTGTGGTACATATGCATGACATGCTGCGCGCTGGCGTCGTTTAATGAAAGGAACGAACTGCATGAGTCTGGTTGAAACCTGTTACGGGCCGGTAGCTGAAGAAGTCATGGTCCGCGCCGGGAAAATCCGCCTGTTGATTTGTGATGTCGACGGCGTGCTGTCAGATGGCCTGATCTACATGGGCAATAACGGTGAAGAGCTGAAAGCCTTCAACGTCCGTGACGGCTACGGCATCCGCTGCCTGAAAACCTCGGGTATCGAGGTGGCCATCATCACCGGGCGTTCGGCCAAACTGCTGGAAGACCGGGCAAAAACGTTGGATATCACCCATCTGTATCAAGGGCAGTCCGATAAGCTTTTGGCCTTCCGTGAACTGTTGGATAAACTGTCCCTGATGCCAGATGAAATCGCCTACATCGGCGACGATCTGATCGACTGGCCGGTCATGGCCGAAGTCGGTCTGGCCGTCGCGGTGGCCGATGCGCATCCATTATTGTTACCTCGCGCCCATTATGTCACCCGTATCAACGGTGGTCGTGGTGCGGTGCGCGAGCTGTGCGACCTGATCCTGCTGGCGCAAAACAAGCTGGAGGACGCCAAAGGGCTGTCAATATGAGTAAAACCAAACTTTGGATCACCCTCTTGCTGACCGTGATCGCGCTGGCGCTGATTGGCTGGAACATGGCCGATTTCAGCGATGACGACAATTCGGTACCGGTCAACAACCAAGACCCGACCTATCAGAGCCAGCATACCGTGACCGTGGTATACAATCCGGCCGGGCAGCTAAGCTATAAGCTGGTGGCAGAAGAGGTTAAATATTACACCGCTGATGAGTTAAGCTGGTTCACCCAGCCGGTGATGACGCTGTTTGATGAGCATGCCGTGGCCACCTGGTCAATACGCGCCGATCGCGCCAAGCTGACCAAAAACCGCATGCTGTATCTGTACGGCCACGTAGAGGTGAACAGTTTGACAACCACCTCACAGCTGGAAAAAATTAAAACCGATAATGCCCAGATTAATCTGGTCACCCAGGACGTTTCTTCCGATGATGAAGTCACCCTGTTCGGCACGAATTTCACCTCTAACGGCATGAAAATGCGTGGTAATCTGCGGAACAAAACCGCTGAGCTGATTGATAAGGTCAAGACCAACTATGAAATTCAGAACCAAAAGCCAACTCCGTAATCTGTTGATCGTCAGCCTCGTTTTGACCGCCAGCTCCCCCGCATTGGCGTTGAAATCCGACTCTGACCAACCGGTAAGTATCGACTCGCTGAAACAGTCGCTGGATATGCAGAGCAACGTCAGCACCTTTACCGACAACGTGGTGATCAAGCAGGGCACCATCGAGATCAAGGCCGATAAGGTCGTGGTCACGCGCCCGGGTGGCGATCAGAATAAAACCTATATTGAAGCGTTCGGCAATCCGGTAACCTTCTACCAGATGCAGGACAACGGCAAGCCGGTGAAAGGCCATGCGCAGAAAGTTCGTTACGACGTCGCGCCGCAGCTGATCACCCTCACCGGCAACGCCTATCTGGAACAGCTCGATAGCAACGTGAAGGGCGACCGTATTACCTATCTGGTGCCACAGCAGCAGATGCAGGCGTTCAGCGATAAAGGCAAACGCGTGACCACGGTTCTGGTGCCATCACAGTTGCAAGACAAAAACGGTCAAAAGAAGAGTAACTAATTACTTATGGCAACACTCATCGCAGAAAACCTGGCGAAAGCCTACAAAGGCCGCAAAGTCGTTGAAGACGTGAGCCTGAAAGTGAAATCTGGCGAGATCGTCGGCCTGCTGGGGCCAAACGGTGCCGGTAAGACCACCACTTTCTACATGGTGGTCGGCATCGTTCAGCGCGACGCCGGGCGCATCGTGATCGATGACGAAGATATCAGTATCCTGCCGCTGCACGCCCGCGCACGCCGCGGTATCGGTTACCTGCCGCAGGAAGCCTCTATCTTCCGCCGCCTGAGTGTTTACGACAACCTGATGGCGGTGCTGGAGATCCGCAACGATCTCACCCGTGAGCAACGCAACGATCGGGCTATCGAGCTGCTGGAAGAGTTTCATATCTCCCACCTGCGTGACAACCTGGGCCAATCGCTTTCCGGTGGTGAACGCCGCCGCGTGGAGATTGCCCGTGCGTTGGCCGCCAACCCGAAATTTATCCTGCTGGATGAACCTTTCGCCGGGGTTGACCCGATTTCCGTTATCGATATCAAGAAAATCATCGAGCACCTGCGCGACAGCGGCCTTGGCGTGCTGATCACCGATCATAACGTGCGCGAGACGCTGGACGTGTGCGAACGTGCCTATATCGTCAGCCAGGGCAAGCTGATTGCCCACGGCACGCCGGACGCCATCCTGGCCGATGAGCAGGTGAAACGCGTTTATCTGGGCGAAGAGTTCCGCCTGTAGGTTCCAGCGGCAGGCCAACAGGCCGCCGTTAACGGAAGTAGCAGAAGATTATGAAGCAAGGTTTGCAACTCAGGCTCAGCCAGCAACTGGCCATGACCCCCCAACTTCAGCAGGCGATCCGCCTGTTGCAGCTGTCCACGCTTGAGCTCCAGCAGGAGATCCAACTGGCGCTAGAGAGCAACCCGCTGCTTGAACAGACCGAAGACCAGCACGAAGAGATCGACACCAAAGAAAGCGTCGAGACCGAAGGGCTAGACACCCGCGAAGCGCTGGAACAGAAGGACATGCCCGAAGAGCTGCCTTTGGATGCCACCTGGGATGAGATCTATACCGCGGGCACCCCGTCCGGCACCGGTACCGACTATGGCGATGACGAACTGCCGGTCTATCAGGGCGAAACCACGCAAACGCTGCAGGACTACCTGATGTGGCAAGTGGATCTGACACCGTTCTCTGACACCGATGCCGCCATCGCCACCTCGATCGTCGACGCTGTCGATGACACCGGCTATCTCACCGTACCGCTGGAAGACATTCTGGAGAGTATGGGTGACGATAACGTGACGATGGACGAGGTCGAAGCGGTATTGAAGCGCGTACAGCGTTTTGATCCGGTCGGCGTCGCGGCGCGCGATCTGCGTGACTGCCTGCTGATCCAGCTTTCCCAGTATGCCAAAGACACGCCCTATCTGGCGGAGGCCCGCCTGATCGTCAGCGAGCATCTGGATTTGCTGGCCAACCACGACTTTCGCAGCCTGATGCGAACAACTCGCTTAAAAGAAGATACACTGAAAGAAGCGATGGTGTTGATCCACTCGCTCGATCCGCGCCCTGGGCAGTCGATCAATACCGGTGAATCCGAGTATGTGATCCCGGACGTGCTGGTGCGCAAGGTGCAGGACAAGTGGGTGGTAGAGCTTAATGCAGACAGCATCCCACGGCTGAAAATCAACCAGCAATATGCGGCACTGGGCAACACGGTGCGCAACGATGCCGACGGCCAGTATATCCGCAGCAATTTGCAGGAAGCGAAGTGGCTGATCAAGAGCCTGGAAAGCCGGAACGACACGCTGCTCAAGGTGACCCGCTGTATTGTCGAACAGCAGGAGGCGTTCTTTGAACAGGGTGCAGAATTTATGAAGCCCATGGTGCTGGCGGATATCGCCCAGGCCGTGGAAATGCATGAATCGACAATCTCACGCGTGACGACGCAGAAATTCCTGCACAGCCCGCGTGGTATTTTCGAATTGAAGTATTTCTTCTCCAGCCATGTGAATACCGACAGCGGTGGCGAAGCCTCCTCTACGGCGATCCGGGCGTTAGTGAAGAAATTGATCGCGGCGGAAAACCCTGCCAAACCGCTTAGCGACAGCAAGCTGACCACCATGCTTTCCGATCAGGGGATCATGGTGGCGCGGCGCACCGTTGCCAAGTACCGAGAGTCTTTGTCCATCCCGCCGTCCAACCAGCGTAAACAGTTGGTTTGACCTCTATAGAGAAGGAAGACATTATGCAGCTCAACATTACCGGACACCACGTCGAAGTCACCGAACCAATGCGTGAGTTCGTCAACACCAAGTTTGCCAAACTCGAGCAGTATTTTGACCGCATTAACCAGGTATATGTCGTACTCAGTGTGGAAAAAGTGCAGCAGATTGCGGAAGCAACGGTGCATGTGAATGGGGGCGAGTTGCACGCCACCTCGGAAAAAGAAGATATGTATGCCGCAATTGACTGCCTGATCGACAAACTGGCGCGTCAATTGAACAAACATAAAGACAAACTAAAGCAACACTGACATTCTGGGCCGTTATGCGATGCGTAATGGCCCACATCGTAGTCGCATTGGCTACACGGCAACCCTCGGCGCAGCACCTGTATAGGTATGCGCCGATAAGCCATCAGGGTTAAACAGGCGAAAAACCGTTTCATGAAGGTTATCAGCGCAAGCCTGCTTTCCAATGGTAAAGCAGGCTTGCAATAAAGCGACAGGACGCGGTTTTAAGTGAAGATGAGATGAACAACGAAATAATGCAATTAAGCTCGGTGTTAAACATCGAGTGCACCAGAAGCTCGGTACACTGCACCAGCAAGAAACGGGCTTTGGAAATTATCAGCGAGCTGGCGGCCAAGCAGCTCAACCTACCTTCGCAGGTGGTGTTTGACGCAGTACTCACCCGGGAACGTATGGGCAGTACCGGTATCGGCAACGGTATCGCGATCCCACACGGCAAACTGGAAGAGGACACTTTGCGGGCCGTTGGCGTGTTTATCCGCCTTGAGCAACCTATCGCCTTTGATGCCATTGATAATCAACCGGTCGATCTGCTGTTCGCCTTGCTGGTACCGGCCGATCAATGTAAAACTCACTTGCATACGCTGTCGCTGGTTGCCAAACGGCTGGCCGACAAAACCGTGTGCCGCCGCCTGCGCGCAGCGCTGAGCGACGAAGAGCTGTATCAGATCATCACCGAGTAACCAGCGGCTGGCGTGACTTTCCGCCATGAAAACGCTACTGTTTTACTTACGATATATCCGGGCCGTGGCCCGGATAATAGATCCTAACGGTGGCGATGAGCGCCATTGAGATGCCAGGGGAGTTACCACATGGTGCTGATGATTGTCAGCGGCCGTTCCGGTTCGGGGAAATCCGTCGCCTTGCGGGCGTTGGAAGACATGGGTTTTTACTGCGTTGATAACCTGCCCGTGGTGTTGTTGCCACAGCTGGCCCAGACGCTGGCCGAACGTAATAGCTCCGCTGCGGTAAGCATCGACGTCCGTAACATGCCGGAATCGCCGGAAGTGTTTGAATATGCAATGACCCAGCTGCCGGAGAGCTTCACGCCGCAGCTGCTGTTCCTTGATGCCGATCGCAACACCCTGATCCGCCGCTACAGCGACACCCGTCGCCTGCATCCTCTCTCTGCCAAGAACCTGTCGCTGGAAAGCGCGATCGATGAAGAAAGCGATCTGCTTGAGCCACTGCGTTCCCGTGCCGATCTGATTATCGATACCTCGGAAATGTCGGTGCACGAGTTGGCGGAAATGCTGCGTACCCGTCTGTTGGGCAAACGCGAACGCGAACTGACGATGGTGTTCGAATCCTTCGGCTTCAAGCACGGCATTCCTATCGATGCCGATTACGTGTTTGACGTACGCTTCCTGCCAAACCCGCACTGGGACCCTAAACTGCGCCCGATGACCGGCCTGGATAAGCCCGTGGCCTCGTTCCTCGATCGCCACACCGAAGTGCACAACTTCATCTACCAGACTCGTAGCTATCTGGAACAGTGGCTGCCGATGCTGGAGACCAACAATCGCAGCTATCTGACCGTCGCCATTGGCTGTACCGGCGGTAAGCACCGTTCGGTGTACGTGGCTGAACAGTTGGCGGATTATTTCCGTTCACGCGGCAAGAACGTGCAATCCCGTCACCGCACACTGGAAAAGCGTAAACAACAATGACGGTCAAGCAGACGGTTGAGATCAAGAACAAGCTGGGCATGCACGCCCGCCCGGCTATGAAGCTGTTTGAGCTGGTGCAGAGTTTTGACGCCGAAGTGCTGCTGCGTAATGACAGCGGCACCGAAGCGGAAGCCAGCAGCGTGATCGCGCTGCTGATGCTGGATTCCGCCCAGGGCCGCCAGATCGAAATTGAAGCCACCGGGCCGCAGGAAGAACAGGCACTGGCAGCGGTGATTGAGCTGTTTAATTCAGGCTTCGACGAAGACTGATCCCCCGACGACAAATCTTGTAGGGGCACAGCATGCGGCGCCCCTATGGCTATCAATATCTCATCATCACCGATTTCAACTCGGTATAATGCTCGATAAACGCGCTGCCGAACTCTCTGCCCATCCCCGACGATTTCACCCCACCGAATGGCAACGCCGGATCGAGGAAGGTGTGCATATTGATCCACAAGGTGCCCACTTCAATCCGCGGGATCATGCGCATCGCCTTGCTGAGATCGTTGGTCCACAGGCTGGCGGCCAGGCCATAAGGCGAATCGTTGATCATGGCGATCATCTGCTCTTCATCCTCATAGGCCAGGAAAGTGCCCACCGGGCCAAAGGCCTCCTCACGCATTAACGCATCATGCGGCCCATTAGCGCGGATCGCCGTCGGCGCAACAAAGAAGCCTGGACCTGCCAACGCCTGACCGCCGCAGACGATCTGGCTGCCATCAGCCCGTGCCTTGTCAAACAGCGCCAGTACCTTGCGGTAATGCGCCTCGTTGGCCAATGGCCCCACTTCGGTACTCTCATCCAGCGGCGAGCCCACCTTCATGGCCGCCAAGCGCTGCGTCAGCTTTGCCAGTACCTCATCGATATGGCTGGCAGGCAGGTAGAAACGCTCTGCTGCGGCACAGATTTGACCTTGGTTCAGGTAGCCCGCCTCGATAATACCGTCGACCATCTTGTCGACCGAGACGTCCGCCAGAAACGCGGCTGCATTCTTACCCCCCAGCTCCAGCGTGGTACGCACAATCCCTTGCTCCATCGCCGCTTTCCCCACCGCGATCCCGGTAGGCACCGAGCCGGTGAAGGTCACTTTGGCACAGCGCGGATGGGCGATAAGCATAGGGCCAAGGCGTGCGCCTGAACCGTTGATCACGTTGAGTGCACCAGCCGGGATGCCCGCCTCCGTTGCCAATTCCGCCACCCGCAGCATGGTTAGCGGCGTATACTCACTCGGCTTGAGCACTACTGTACAGCCACAGGTGAGCGCCGCAGCCAGCTTCCAGATGGCGATCATGATCGAGAAGTTCCACGGAATGATGCCGACCACCACGCCCAACGGCTCACGCCGGGTGAATGCGCTGTATTGCTCCCCCTGGAAGGAAGGCAATGAAACGTTCAACGTTTCCCCGCTGATTTTGCTCGACCAACCGGCAAAGTAGCGCAGGAACTGCGAGGCCATATCGATTTCCAGCCCGCGAGACAGCTGAATGGTTTTGCCGGAACACAGGCTTTCCAGCTGCGCCAGTTCCTCACGATGGGTTTGCAGCAGATCGGCCAGGCGCGTCAGGCAGTTGCCCCGCTCCAAAGGGGAAACCTGTGCCCAGCTACCGTGGAAAGCGTCAAAGGCCGCCTGCATCGCCGCGTCAACTTCAGCCTGGCCGCCTTCATTCACCTGCGCGATGGCCAGCCCGGTTGCCGGGTTAACCACCGCAAACCTTTCTACGCCGGCCCCAGCCACCGCTTGGCCGTGAATGTAATGGCCCTGCTGGCGGTCCAGAAAGGCCGTGACCTGTGGCAACAGTGTGATATCCGTCATCGTATCGCCCTCCTTGCGGGTTAGCCTTCGACAATCGCCAGATAGTGCTTCACAAAACGATCGGAGGTGATTTCCCAGCGCACCGGGGTGCCCTTCTCAACAAACCAGGAATCTCCGGCCTGATACTTTACCGACTCGCCGGTGTTCTCATTGGTCAGCGTTGCCGTGCCTTCCCATACCGTGGCATGTTCCGCAAACGAGTATTCCATCACGAAGGTGCCACGGGTACAGCTGAAGACACCGCAGTTGAGGTTGTCCGTTGGCGCGCCAAAAATCATCGCCACGCCGACGTTGGGTTCACCGGCGACCACCGTGGCCCCCAGGTTGCTGACGCTGCCAATTTGTTGCAGTTCTGGTAGCGCTTGCTTAAGCAGTAATGGTTTCATGGTTTTTCCTTATAGATTAGTGGTCAGAATTAACGACGCCCCTTCCAGTAGCCGGAAGTCTGGTGCCAAACCTTGCCCGCGGTGGTCATCACACGGCGCAGCTTGTCTTTGCCAAAAATATCCACGTGCGGGATCGAACTCATCAGTTCATAGCGATCGGACCCCTCACTCATTCCTTCCGCCAACACCTTGCAAACGATATGGCTCGGCGTCACCCCAAAGCCGGAATAGCCCTGCACGTAAAACACGTTATCGTGCTGCGGCAGAGTGCCAATCTGCGGGAACAGGTTGGCGCTGCAACACAGCGGCCCGCCCCAGGCCAGGTCGATCTTCACGTCCTTCAGATACGGGAACACTTTCAGCATCAGGTTGCGGTTCCAGGCCTTCAGGTCTGAAGGAATATATTCGACCAGCCGGGTAGCGCTGCCGAACAACAGGCGGTTCTCGTTAGTGACGCGGTAATAGTCGATCACCGGCCGGATATCGCTGTAAGCCCCGCGGATCGGACTGATCTGGCGGATCAGCTCATCAGACAGCGGTTCTGTCGCCAACTGGAAGGCGTAGGTATTGATGGTCTTTTTGTAGATAAAGGGATCCATGCCGTTGAGGAAGCCGTTGCAGGCCCACAGCATCTTGTTGGCGCGTACCGATCCCATGGCGGTGCGCACGGTAATACGCGGGCCGTATTCCACATTCAGTACGTTGCTGTTTTCGAAGATTTTCACCCCGTAACCACTCAGCGCCTGCGCCTCTCCCAATAGCAGGTTGAGAGAATGAACGTGGCCACCCCCCATGTGTTTCAGCGCACAGGTATAAGCATCAGACCCCACCACCTGCTTCACTTCGGAGCCGGTATAGAGCTCGATCTCTTCATCCGGTGAGACCGCTTTGAATTCTTTGAGCCAGGAACGCAGGGTCTTTTCCTGCCTGGCGTTGCTGCCGAGGTAGCCATAACCAAAGCAGAAATCGGCGTCGATGGCGTACTTCTTAATCCGCTCGCGGATAATCCCGGCACCGAGATTGCTGATCTTGAAGATGGTTTCTAACCCTGCCGGACCAACGTGGCGTTTGATCTTCTCCAGATCGTGGCCGATCCCGGCCATCACCTGACCACCGTTGCGACCCGTTCCGCCGTAGCCCAGATGGCGGCCCTCCAGAATAGCGATATTGGTGATGCCTTTTTCCGCCAGTTCCAGCGCCGTGTTAATGCCGGAGAAGCCACCGCCGATGATCACCACGTCAACATCCAGATCCTCTTCCAGCGTGGGGAAGCGCAGATCGTATTTCTTGGTCGCCGCGTAGTAGGTTAACGATTCGATTTGATTATTCATTGCTGCACTCCCTTTACCCATTGCCTTAGCCTGGATTATCAGCAGAGCATGGACGGGCGGCTATGTCCCTTTAGGGATATTCGCAACACTTTTTTAACATTATGCCGTACGGCGCAGGGGTGCACTCAAGAACAGGCTGAACAACTCAGCCTGAGAGCCAATATTCAGCTTGCCGTAAATATTCTTGCGATGATTTTTTACCGTACCCAGGCTGATAAACAGCCGTTCGGCGATCTGCTGCGATCCGTTGCCGCTCAGGATCAGATCGACGATCTCACGTTCACGCGGGCTTAACGCATAGCGCGCCTGGGCTGCGCTATCTAGCAGCGGGGCAGAGGGAGTGGGCACATTAGCCGCGACCACCACTTCCCCATGCAGCCGTGCCACGCTTTTTACCAGCGTCAACGCGCCACGCAGGTCAGCCAGTTGGGGATAACGCACGCCGACCGTTTGCCGGGCCGAGCCAAAAAATATGCCTAGTCCGCGTTCCGGCGTCAGTTGCAGCAACACGCCAGCCTCGTCGTGCCAGCCGGTTTTACGGTAAAAGTTACGGTAGTAATCCGTCTGGTAAAAACCACAGGGGGCCAGTTGCCGCAGCGTAAACACATCGCCATGGCCGCCGCCGTTCAGCGCCTGGTAAAAGGGATCTTCAAGGTAAGCACCCTGCTGGTAAATCTGGTTTACCGCATCGCTGTTTTCTTTCTCGGTTTTCATCAGGCAGCGCGGTGCCTGACCATATTCGAAGGCATAGACGATGGCATTATCAAAGGCGAAAAAGCCCTCTAGATAACCCAGCAGGCTGGCATAGAATTGGCGGGTAGCGACTGCGTCGATCACCGCCGATAATCTTTCGACCTGAATACTCATTCCGCCCCCACAATCATTAATAAATTAACAATCAACCTTTCCCAACGAATCAGCGACCGATATTGGGCCAATAGGCTATAAAAAGCATTCAATTGGCCAGAATGCAAGGGTATTGCTGTTTACATGTTAATCAAATCACAAGTTAGGTCCTTACAACGATTACCCACACAATCCGAGTTGGTTAATATCTTAACAATTTCGTGTTATACGGAGGAAAAGCGTTGGTTTGCCCAGGTAGGCTGAACTATGCTGTGGTTTCAATGCCCAAATGCGCCAAGGAGAGAGCATGACCACTAGTCTGATGATCGCCAACCGGCAGGCCTGGTTTGGCAAGGGCAGCATCCAGCACCTGATCCCACTGCTCCAGGCAGAGCCGCAAACCACGCTGCTGTTCACCTGCCGATCGTTCCTTAACGGTACCCTCTATGCTGAACTGGCCCCGGTGCTGACGCCGTTGCTGGTAGGCAAAGAAATTGTCGCCCATGAGGCCTCCCCGCAAGAAATCGACCAATGGGTAGCACGCTGGCGAGGCCAGGTGCAAAGAGTGGTAGCCATCGGCGGAGGTAGCGTGCTGGATGCCGCCAAGGCGTTCGCTGCCCTGATCCAACACCCGCTGCCAACCCTGCGTTACATGGAAAAAGTGGGTGACAGCAAAATCAGTGGCGCAACGCTGCCGTTGATTGCCATCCCCACCACCGCAGGTACCGGTAGCGAAGTAACCCAAAACGCAGTGATCACCGATACTCAGGTCACCAAGGTGAAAGCCTCTTTGCGGCATAATAACTTTGTGCCACAGGTGGCGATCCTCGATCCTGACCTGCTGAAAGGAGCGCCAGACCATGTACTGGCCTATTGCGCTATCGATGCCTTTACTCATCTGTTTGAAGCCTACCTTTCCAAGACGGCCAGCAGCCTGTCGCGCGAGATGTCGTTGAGCGGCATCCATCATTTCCTTTGCGCCTGGCCGGTTCTGAAACAGAGCGATGAGGCCCGCGAAGCGATTATGCAGGCTTCCTACCTGGGTGGCCTGACGCTGAGTATGGCGGGCCTGGGTGTGATCCACGGCATCGCGGGCGAGATTGGGGCATTGCGTGATTACCACCACGGCCAAGTGTGCGGCCGCCTGCTGCTGCCGTTCCTTGAATTGCTGGGGGAAAGCGAGCAGCCGCAACAACGTGCATTAATGACCGAACTGGCCCTGCGGCTATTCCCTGAAGAGCAGGACAGCCCGGCGCGCTTTTTGATCGACTTTATCACGCGCCACGCCATCGCCCCGTTCTGGCAGGACGAGCTATCCCTTAGCCAGGCGGAACTGGCCATCGTACTGGAGAAGTCCAACAGCAAGAATTCCTGGCTCAGCTACACTAGCGAGCAACGGAGATTAATGATCGATGGGGCGTTCTTGATTGAATGATAATATAATCAGCACTATAGGATCGCGGGAGCACAACAATGAGTTTGGTTGACTGGATTTTAGGCGGTATCGCCCTGGGGCTGATCGTCGGCGCGCTGATGAAGATATTCGGCAAGAAGAAAGACGATTAATACGGTGCTCCCCCTCTGCATTCAGAGGGGGAAGCCGTTAAATGCGGCTCAGGCAGTCCAACGCCACCGCTTTGAAGCTGTCGAAATTGTCACTGCCCAGCAGGCGGGTCATCGAACGTTCGCGCACAAAGGTGACGAACAGATCGTAGATCGCCATCGCTTCCTCGTAATCGTTTTTGCTGATCGCCAGCAAGAAAATGACGTGTGCCACCTCACCTTCTCCCCACGGGATACCCTGCGGTGCCAGCAGCGTGACCACCACTGTCTTTTTCGCCAACAGCCCCAAAGAGTGCGGCAGAGCAATCCCCTCCCCTAGCAAGGTAGAAACGATGGCCTCCCGCTCAACGACCGAAGGGTAAAAATCACTGCCCACATAGCCTTCCTGCTCCAACTGAGCGCAAACTTTGCTAAACAGCTGCTCCTGCGTTAGCGGCTCGTTGACGATCATAAAGTGGTTGGCATCAAAGAATTTTTCCAACATATACGGCTTGGTGCGATCGACCAGCACCAGCTTGCCCAACTGTTCTAGCTGATACTCCGTTGGGAACGGCGACATCACGACGACCGGCTTGTTCTTCTCGCTGATGCGCGCATTGGAAATGATAAAATCTTCGTCGATACTGGCGAGAATTTCGTAATCACGCAGCGAAACGATGCGTGTTACCACCAATTGCGGATACTTGCGCGCAATCTGCGCCTGGATCATCCGCACCGTAGAGTTACCGGTATCGCACACCAGCATCACCTGCGGATGGCGCTCATAACCAATGTTGTAGTGCCGCTCCAGGCCGACGCCAATATGCAGCACCAGGTAGCCGATTTCGTTCTCGCTCAGGGTATAAGGCGTGTGTTTACCCCAGCTCGAGACCGCCGCCAGCGTCACATCATAGGCCATCGGATAATGCTGCTTGATATTGGCCAACAGCGGGTTCGGGATATTGATCTGGTATTTCACCCGGGTGATCATGGTTTTGATATGGGTGAGCAGATCGGCCCGCAGCTGCTTGTCGTTCTGCAGGTTGTAGTTATAGTGCGAGTTAATGTAGGACAGGATGTAATCCACCAGCGCCTCTTCGTCATCGGCGTTGATTTTGGTCGGCTGCACTTCCTGTACTCTTCTGGCAGCAATGTTGACCCGCAAATAGGCCTCTTCCGCCGCCGCAATCTCTTTACCCGTGGCCTTGCTCAGTTCACCCGCCAGCCAGGTTGACGCTTTGCGCACCGCATCATCACCATCTTCCACGTCAAAATCCTGCAACGGATAGCCGTCCGTGATGCGCCGCAGCGCCACGGCACAGTAGAAGATCAGATATTGCTCGCCCTCATCGGTCAGACGAATGGCATATTGCGACAGCAGTGGGTGCAGCAACCCGGCAAAGGTCAATACCTGCGGCTGATGAAGGATGTCATTGTTCAGCAATGGATTTTCCGCATCCGCCAGATGCAGTTGAAACAGCAGATCGGTCAGGCAGGAGCGGATCGCCATTTCCGCACCAAACAGCTTCATACCATAGCGCGGCTTGGTTTCGATGGTTAACTGGTAATGCGCCAGGCGCTCTCTCACCTCAGCCATGTCGTTTTGCAGCGTACCTCGGCTGACAAACCATTCATCGGCCAGATCTTCCAGCTTCATCGAGAAGGCTGAGGTCAAAAAGCGAATCAACAGATAATGCACCCGCTCCTGCGCACTGCGCGGCGTAGCGTGCTGTTTACGTTCCCGATGCTGGAGTGCGCTAAACCGGGCCTCATCATCAACCTGCAGGCGATATCCGGCCCCGCGGCTGTGGACAAACTGCGCACCATAACTCTCCAGGATATCGTTCAGCGCGGTGATATCAGCGCGTACCGTGCGGGTAGACACGGCAAAACGCTTTGCCAGCTCGTCCTGCGGCAAGGTTTCAGACTGCAAAGCATCGAACAGCGATGCCAAACGTGGGTAGGGAAATCTCACCATTCTCTTTCCGTTATGAACGTGCCCGCCTGAGGGGTCTGGCGGGCAACTGGTTACTTCGCCGCTGGCAAGAACACCATTTGTGAAGGGCTGCCCACCGGGGTGTAGCCTTCAACAAAACTGAGCTTGCCGCTGAGCTGGTCTACGCTAAAGCGGGTTACGTTATCGCTACGCTGATTCATGGCATACAGATAACGGCCACTCGGATCCAAAGTGATAGTGCGCGGATAGTCGCCTCGCGTCCAGGTCTCTGCCACCGGTTTCAGTTCGCCCTCGCCGCTTACGCTGAACTGCGCAATGCTGTTGTGCAGACGATTGGCGACATACAGATTTTTACCATCCGCAGCCAAGGCCATGCCAGCGGCAAAGCTGGTCCCCTTATAATCGGCAGGCAGGGTTGAAACTGCATGTAACTGTTTCAGCGTCCCATTTTGGCTATCAAAGCGGTAGCTGGTTAGTGTAGATGCTTCCTCGTTGATTAGTAGGACAATTTTACCATTTGGATGAAATATGAAGTGGCGCGGGCCAGCTCCGGCGGAAGAGGCGGCGATCCACGGCGGATCGTTTGGCGTCAGCTTGCCGCTGGCGGCATCGAAACGCCACTGGTAGATACGATCCAGCCCCAGATCGGTAGAGAACACGAACTTGCCGCTCGGATCGCTGGCGATCATATGCGCATGCGGGCCATTGTGATCGCTGATGGCAAAGCTGCCTTCCACCGCGGCGGCGGGTTTGGCCGCACCCGCAGGGCCAACATCTTGTTGCACAGAACTGGCGGCTCCCAACTTGCCTTCGCTGTCGATCGGGAACGCCGCAACGCTGCCACTGACATAGTTAGCCACCAGCAGATGACGGCCATCCGGCGTCAGAGAAAGGTAAACCGGCCCCGCGCCTTGTGAATCCACCTGATTAAGCGGCGTCAGGCTGCCGTCCTGAGGGTTGATGCGATAGGCGACAATGCCCCCGTGCTGGGTGCCATTAAAATCTGCCACCTCGCTGGCAACGTACAGCGTCTGTCCTTTGGCATCGGTGACCAGTTGGGCCGGATTAGGCAGGCTGCTGACCAATGTCTTGGCACTCAGCGCCCCGGTTTTCGCATCCACCTGCATGCGATAAACTCCCTCACCGTTCGGGTTATAGGTACCAATATAGGCAAAATGAGACGACGTGGGTTTCATTGCATCCTCAGCATGTAACGCCGGGCTGGCGATAGCCAACAACGCCAGGGACAGCGCGCTCCACAGCGGAGCGATTCGTAATTTCGAAGCCTGCCAGTTTCGCATAGTTATCCTTTTGACCGATAGATAGGGACAAAAAGATGCCCCTCACCCTAACCCTCTCCCGAAGGGAGAGGGGACCGTACGTGCCACAACTTAACTCCAGTATCCAACCGCCACATCAAATCGAACATGCCACTGCTTTACACCACACCTAACCACAACTCCGTACCAGCTCCCTCTCCCGAAAGATGAGGGGACAGAACGTGCCACAACTTAACCTCAGTATCCAACCGCCACACCTAACTACAACACCGTCCCCCCCTCAAGAGAGTTAAACAAGCTACAGACTCACTCCTGCACCTGATAACAGCTCCGGACAGCTCCCTCTCCCGAAAGGTGAGGGGACCGTACGTGACACAACTTAACTCCAGTATCCAACCGCCACACCTAACTACAACACCGCCCCTCTCAAGGTAGTTAAACAAGCTACAGACTCACTCCTGCACCTGATAACAGCTCCGGACAGCTCCCTCTCCCTGTGGGAGAGGGTTGGGGTGAGGGGCCGCGGATTTACCCCACCAGCCGCTTGGTGATCTCCAGCAGCGTTTTGACATCTTGCGGGCGAGTATCACCACTGGTGGAATCAATAATGGAACTGTAGATATGCGGGATCACCTGCTTCACACCGGCTTTCAACGCAATCTCCAGGATCGGTTCGAAGTTTTCCAGATCGATACCCCCGGTCGGCTCCAGCATAAAGTCATGCTCGGCACAGGCTTTCGCCACGTACTCATATTCGTCCTGATGCTTCAGGCCGCCCATCGGGAAATACTTAATCGAGCTGCCGCCCATGTCTTTCAACAACGCAATCGCGGTCTCTACCGGCACTATGCCATCCGCTGCCTGAGCACTCAGTGGCCCGGTGGAAATCTTCACCCAGCCCACGCGACCGGTTGGGGAGACCAGGCCGTTCACCACGGTTTGGTTTTGCTTCAGCAATGCACGGCTGGCACCGACGCCGGTGAATACCTGGTTCACATGCTGGGGTTGGACATGCTCGGCGATCAGGCTGACCATATTCGACTGCTTGGGATCGCCAGCTCCCAGGCCCACGGAAAGCGCGTTCTCGATCAGGCGTGCATAATGCGACATATCCGCCACGGCACTCTCAACGTCTGGATAGTTTTTGGAAAGAACGCCCACCAGCACGTGCCCCTGCGCCGCATTATAGATGTCCTGCGCGTTGGCTTTTGAGCCAGCCAGCACGTTAAGGCAAACGCGGTCTTTATAGTAATTAGGCTTCAGCTTCATGCTTGGTTCTCCGTAAACAAATTTTTAATACAGGTAAAGACGGTCATCAGCTGCTGCTCGTTCACGCTGCGGACATCCACCTCAATCTTGCCTTCGTTGGCCTTGTAGCCACGGAAATAGATGGCGATATCACCGGTTTTCAGCCGCTGGACGATTTCCACAGTCGACATCCCCAACACCGCTTCATCAAAGGTGATTTCAACGCGGGCAATATCGCGCCCTGCGCTGTCCCAGACGGTTTTGGCACTGATGCCATTCAGGGTATTCAGTTGGCTGATAAACGGCGTCATGCGCTCTACCATTTGCGCACCGGTGGTTTTCTCCGACGTCAGGTAGCTTTCAATCGCCTGCGTCAGGCCGAGGATGCCCTCTTTACCCACCTTCATCGCCCGGCCAATACCGCCTGACTGCTGCTTCACCCACTCTACGTATTGCTTCTTGCCGATCACCAGCCCGCTGGTTGGCCCTTCAATAGCCTTGGCACCGCTGTAGATCACCAGATCGGCCCCCATCTGGTAGTAACACATCAGATCTTCTTCGGCAGCGGCATCGACGATCAGCGGCAGGTTATGCTTACGTGCCACCACGGCAGCCTGTTCGACGGAGAGAATGCTTTTCTGCACGCAGTGGTGAGACTTGACGTACAGGATGGCCGCGGTCTGCGGGGTGATGCAGGCTTCAATCTGTTCAGGGGAACATTCGTTGGCATAACCTGCTTCCACCACCTTACCGCCGCCAAGGGCGACCATGGTATCCACCGGCGCACCAAAGTTGACGTTATGGCCACGCGGCAACACGATCTCACGCGGCTCGTTCACCGTAGCGGAATGCAGGTTGACCAACAGGTTGGCGTTGTCCTTGACGATCACCGCCGCCACCGACTGGGCAATACCGGCAGAAGCGCAGGAAACAATCACCGCGTCTTCCACATTCAGCAGGCCAGCAATATAGGCGCCGGTCTTGTTGACCAGATCCTTGATTTCAAAGTAATGATTCAGGCCATAATCCACGGCGTCAATCACCTCCTGGCGTGGCGTAGAAACGCCGAGAATGGTCATGCGGCCGGAAGTATTGATCACCTGCTTTAAGTTATATTTTTCATAGACTGAAGACATGAGCGGCTTTCCCTTGTTCGGTTAATAGGATTTCCCCGGCCACCACGGCGGCCAGCGGCACCAACAGTTGTTCGCCATTCACGGACTCCCCTTCGGCGTCGGCAAACACCTGCGGCCCCTGGCGGAGATCAAAAATGGTCAGGTCGGCATCAAAGCCGGGTTTCAGCTGCCCCTTGGTGGTCAGGCGCAATGCCGCAGCGGCATTTTCCGTTACGCAGCCAATGACCTGCGCCAGAGAAAGCCCAACGGTAAAGAATTTGGACATCACCGTCGCCAGGCTGTGCACTGGGCCAGCCAGACGGTTGCGACAGTAGATATCGGAACTGATGGTGTGTGGGAAGATCCCCAGCGCGATGGCCTGACGGGCAACCTCAAAGCTGAAGCTGGCCGAACCGTGGCCTACATCAAGTAACACGCCACGTTTTAACGCACGTTGGATCGACTCGCGCAGCGTACCTGACGGGGTCAGAATGCGGTTCGGTTTACCGTTGTAGCAGTGAGTGATGATGTCGCCCTGGGTCAGCAGATCGGCGATCTCGTCCAGATCCGGCGGGTTATTGCCGATGTGTACCATCAGCGGCAGTTGCTGGTTTTCCTGCTGGATCTCTTTGGCCAACACCAACGGTTTGGTGCCGTTCTGGCCCACGACGCTGCTGCTCATGCGCGCCTTGATACCAATGACAAACCCCGGCTTGCCGTCGATGGCCTGTTTGACCTGCTGCTTATTGATATCCGCCATATCAGCCAGTTCATTCTGCCTTAGCAGACCGATACGCGAGATATTGAGGAAGGCAAAGACGTTGGTTTTGGCGCTGCGCGTCAGGGCATAGAATTCATCGATATCGTCAGTGCCGGTGCTGCCAGCATCCACCACCGAGGTGACGCCGCTGCTCACGCCCACCAGGTCCGGGTCGTCATGATAAATCGGTGAAGAGGGATAACAGTGTACGTGAGAGTCGATCCAGCCAGCGCTCAGGCGGTAGTTCCCCGCCAGATCCAGTTGTTTGTCGGCACGGGCATCAGCCGCCAACTGCCCGACGACGGCAATCTTGCCCGCCTCAATAGCCACATCGGCCAGGGTGTCGTCCACCAGCCTGGCGCGCCGGATGATTAGGTCATACATACTTCGCTACTCCTTGCCAAACCCTGGGCGGTTGACCCAGGGCTTGGGACTTGATTAAGAAATGGCTACCGGGAAGAATGCCCCCAAGATCATGGCCCCCAGGATCGCGCCGCCGGTGATCGGCTTGCCCCAGATGTAGAACAGCAGCGCACCCAGCAGGGAACCCAGGCCGATCGGGATCGAAGCGGCCATGGCAGACAGGATGATCAACGGCCCAAGGAAACGCCCGGAAGAGTTACCTGCCCCCATCATCACGTCCGCCCCGTAGGTGGAGTCGCTCTGGCTGATGGTAAATTTACGCGCCAGGATAATCAGGTAACCAATCGCCAGGCCAATGACCAGGCCAGTAACCAGCGAGGCGGCAAAGTTGGCTACCGGGAAAACAATCCCCGCGCCCAGTAACAGTGCAGGAACACCCAGGCCAACCCCGGTCTGGATCGCCCCGCCAATATCCAGGATCCCCACCAGAGAACCTTCGATAATGCGGGCAAACAGGAAGCTGGCACCGAACGCCGCCACCGCACCGTAAACTCCGGTGTCCATCCCGGCACGCAGCATGGAAACGAAGGCCACTTCGTTAAACGCGCCTATGCCATACAGGTAATACATGTGTGTCCCGGCAAACACGCCGGACGAGAGCAGGCCAACAAAAATCGGGAACGACCAGTCGGCATACCAGAAGCCTTTGTCTGCTTGTGCTTCCATCATTCAGCTCCTTATTTTCCGCTCAGGGTGTTATGAATGGCATCCAGCCAGCCAGGCACGCCCAGGCTGAAGGATTCGAGAACTTTCATATCAAAGCCGCGGAAGAAGCCGCTCAGCACGAACAGCAGCACAATCGCCACCATCATGATCTTGGTGACTTTATTCCAGCCGCTTTCTTCAACGCCCTTGCCAATCAGGATACCCAGCACCAGACCCGGTACGGCGTTACCCATGATCAGCTGTGCCAGACCACCGAAGATGGTGCCCCAGAAGCCAGAACGTTTGCCCGCTTCGATCGCCGCCAGCCAGAAGATCACCGGCATGACGGTGTTCACCAGCAGGTTGGCCGCTGGAACCAACACTTTGATGGCCGTGACCTGCAAGGCTGCTGGCACTGCCGAAGCGGTGGTGTTAAGGAAGGCCACGACCAAAATGCCGATGATGCCGCAAGCGATGGCCATCTTTTTTGGATCGTGCATGGTTTCCGCGACGTTGCGGTTTTTGATCATCAGGGCTGCTGCGCCCCAGTTAGGAATGATGCGATGGTCAACGTCCTGCGTGAAGGCACCCGCCGCCACTGAAGACGCCCAGGCGTTGAAGAAGAAGCCCAGACCAAATGAGAAATGAGAAGCCGGATCGCCTTCGCAGGAGTTCAGCTCACCCAAGGTACGGAACGCTCCCATACCCTGCGTCGTCGGTGCGTGGAACATACGTGCAGCACCGGCCCCTACACCGACGCCAACCAGCCCGCCGATAATAATCGACTTAAATAAGATGATTAAAAACATCAGAATATCCTTCTTATGTCATGCCCAGTGGATCCCAAGACGCAGCCATAGCGGCTACAGCTTGAAACACGACGGATATAACGTTTTTATTTCTGGGTGAAGACCACCTTTTCGGTATTGATGATCGTCACGTTCACGGTTATTTCTAATGAAACGGCATAGCTTTTTCTTTCACGCGCCAGGAAGAAGAAAAGAAATTTTTCTTTGGTGGTTCTCTCTTCCGCCTTTACTATTTTGACATCCTGCGGTTCGATACGCAGCAGAACATTATTGGTGGATTTTAAAATCACGCCCTGTACATTGGCTAATGCACCGGCAAAGGCTTTAGCTTTACTATCGCCTTTGCCCTCCACGTTAACCGAGGTAGTATAAGTTTCTTTCATTACGGATTGCCGTATTTTTTGACATAAGCTTCCACTAGCCGCTGGCCTAATTCTTCTTTATCCATAAAGCCAAAGCCTAATACATTGCAGCCTTCGTTAATTGCCGTCACGCCTTCTTCGATAGAACGCATACCATATCTGGATTTATAACCATATTTGGTTTGTGCGGTGATCGCTCCAGCGCCACCGCTGCCGCAGAAGGAAATGCCCAGTTGCGCATTCTCTGCTTTCATCACGTCACCCAGCTTCATATCCGCAGCCATGCCAGGGATCACAATCACCTTGGCACCTGCATTTTCAACGCCTTGGCCCACTTTCTGGCCTTTACCCAGCCGATCGCCGATCACTACGGTAATTTGTCCCATGGGGTTTTTCTCCTGAATAATTTTAATCAATTAAACGTTATTGGTCGTTATCTTTAGCCACTTCAAAATGAACCGAAAGCAGATACGCCTCTTCAATCGGTAACGTGGCAAACTTATTTACCACTCGCTCTGCCAGTTGCATCGATCCGGCAGAAATTTCATCAAACAGTGATTTATCAACTTCCGGCAAGGGCTCACCTGTTATTGAGCGCAACACCATCGCGCGGATATGGGATTCCAACATTTGTTGTTGCACCGCATTGGTGTAAATATTCTCTTCACCCAACATGGCGGTAATATCGGCCAACAATTGAGTGGTAATCGCTGCGGCCTCACTGATGTCAGTCTGTTCCCTGTTACTTACCGAAGCAGTTCCGTCATTCACTTTGCAGTCACCTCTGGATCCAGCTATTTATCCGTTAACGGTAAAGCGCTTTACCTTTACCCGCTTTCTTTAATGTCTTTACCCTAACCCTTGGGGCATTGCTTGTGTAGCGCGTTTTTTTCCAGTTCGAACTGGAAATTAAGTGACGCCAAGGGATCCATTTCGCAAAATCGGGGGTTTTTACGCTAAGTAAATGAGATTGCAAAAAGAGTTTGCAATGCAGAGTTGCCAGTTGGCAGCGCGGCGCAAAAAACTTCGTGATCGAGATCTCTTTCTTTTCCGGCCCTAACAGCCTACTATCAGTAGGACAAACCGACATTTTTCACACCCCCGCGCCCAAAGGTGCGGGGGTGTTGCTTTTGTGTTGTTTTCCGAATTTATGGCGCAGAAAGGGCGCCCTTTGATTGGACTGGAGAGTGGAATGACCAAACCAACCATTACCATTAATGAGCTGGATGCGGAACGCCTGGATGCGCTACTGGCACAGCCAGCCTTTGCCAATACTGACGTCGCCGCCGCGCTGAACGCTGAACTGGATCGCGCTGACATTGTGCCGCCATCGCAGATCCCTGCACACGTCGTCACCATGAACAGCCGCGTACGTTTTCGCGATCTGCATACTTCAGAAGAACATGTGCGCACGCTGGTTTACCCCGCCTCTCTCAAAGACAGCGCTGAACAGCTGTCGGTGATGGCACCTCTGGGTGCAGCACTGCTGGGAATGCACGTGGGTAAACAGATCAATTGGCAATTGCCAAACGGCGAAGAAGCCCGCATTGAAGTGTTGGAATTGCTGTATCAACCTGAGGCTGCGGGCGAGTATCACCGCTAAGTCAGGTTTCCGGGCGGCCATTCAGCCGCCCTTTTTGTCAACGCTACGTTGATTGCCGCAGTACGCTTAACGGAATTTCTTGTGATTGGCATCGCGGGTTTGCTTGAAGCCCTCCGCCACTTTGCGCGCGTCCTCCAGTTTGCCCTGATTCGCCAGCGCCATTGACTGATCGATCTGCCCGATCAGCGTCGCCAGCCCTTGACGAAACTCCTTCATCTCCGGGCTGTCTGGCGCTTTGTTTTCCAACTTCGGCGGTGTGCCTTTCTGGGCATCCGTAGCCGCAGCACGCATATTCTGCAGGCTCTGCTTGAAGGTATCGGTGGAGTCGGTTTTCAATACAATTTTGTAATTGGCGGCCAGGGTATCCATGTCATCAGCCAGTTCGGCTGCCATCACCCATGAACTGGCTCCCAGCAGCGTCAGTGCTGCCAACACTTTCAATGTCTTCTTCATGCTCACCTTCCCGTTATTGTTTTAGTTAACCCGTTATAAACATAGGCATGGAACGGTAAAACCGATACCTGATATTTGTAAGGAAGGTTGAAGCGGAGAAGTGGGGAGGAGCGTCTCAGCCCTCTCCCACAAGGAAAGAGGACCGATCGAGTTCATTGATTGCTCTGCGTAATACCTTGCTTTCTTTGTTCTTACTCCCGACTTTCCGAAGCAGTAAGGACCAACCACATACTCTGGACAGCTCCCTCTCCCTGTGGGAGAGGGTTGGGGTGAGGGGGGATTACTGCCCTGCGATCTTCATTTCCGGCAGCAGCACGGAACCGCACTGGATATTGCTGCGCAGCTCAATATCGCTGCCGATGCTGACGATATTGCGCAGCATATCTTTCAGATTGCCGGCAATGGTGATCTCGCTGACCGGATACTGGATCTCACCGTTTTCAACCCAGAAGCCAGAAGCTCCGCGTGAGTAATCGCCGGTAATCCCGCTGACGCCCTGCCCCATCAGCTCAGTGACCACCAGACCGGTGCCCAACTGTTTGAGCATGCCCGCAAAGTCATCGCCCTGACCGGCAATGCGCCAGTTATGGATCCCGCCCGCATGACCGGTACTATGCAGCCCCAATTTACGCGCGGCGTAGCTGGTCAGCAGCCAGGTTTCCAGCACGCCGTCTTTGACGATGTCGCGGCGCTGGGTGCGTACGCCTTCACTGTCGAACGGCGTAGAGGCCAGCCCTTTCAACAAGTGCGGATGTTCTTCAATGGTCATCCACTCCGGCAGGATCTGTTTACCCAACGAATCCAGCAGGAAGGTGGATTTGCGATAAACGCTGCTGCCGCTGATAGCCCCAACCAGGTGGCCAAACAGACCGGTAGCCACTTCTGAGGCGAACAGCACCGGCGCTTTCATGGTTGACAGCTTGCGTGGGGAAAGACGCGCCAGCGTGCGGCGGGCGCATTCCTGGCCAACCCACTCAGGGCTGGCCATATCGCCCATAGCCCGACCAATGGTGTAGGCATAATCCCGCTCCATATCGCCATCATGTTCGGCGATCACACAGCTGGAGAGCGAGTGACGACTGGAGCAATAGCTTTGCAGCATGCCGTGGCTGTTGCCGAAGACCTTGATACCGTAATGGCTGTTGAAGCTGCCGCCTTCGGTATTGGTAATCCGCTTGTCGGCCGCCAGCGAAGCCTGTTCGGCACGGGCTGCCAGCTCGATACCACGTTCGGCATCCAGCTCGGTGGGGTGGAACAGGTCCAGATCCGGCGCGTCAAACGCCAGCAGATCTTTTTCCGCCGGGCCAGCATGGGGATCTGGTGAAGTGTAACGAGCAATATCCAGCGCCGCCTGAACGGTACGGGCAATGGCATCTGGATTAAGATCGGTGGAAGAGGCACTGCCTTTGCGGTTTTGATAATAGACGGTAATACCTAACGCGCCGTCGCTGTTGAATTCGACGTTCTCCACTTTACCGAAGCGGGTGCTGACGCTGATACCGGTGGTTTTGCTCACGGCAACTTCTGCCGCATCGGAACCGGCGCGTGCCAGCTCCAGCGCCTGTGAAACGGCGTTTTCCAGCGCTTTGCGCTGCTCTGCAACTTGGGTGACTACTTTCATCAATCGGCCATAGTTAATCAGAAAATCGTTGAGAAAAGTGCCGTGTCGGCATGGTTTTGCGCGCAATAACGCGCCAAAATAATTTCAGGCTGCGCCCGCTGGCCACAGCCCGATGTACTTTTGAGTCTAACAGGAACCGCGTGGAATTTCGCATAAAGCCGGCAACCTGTTAGGATTAGCCTCTTTTTAACGGAGCCTACCATGAACAAACAGCCTGAAGACTGGCTCGACGAAGTCCCGGAGAACGAAAACGAGGACGATGACGAGATTATCTGGGTCAGTAAAAGTGAAATTAAACGTGATGCCGAAGCGCTGAAAGACCTGGGAACCGAACTGGTTGAACTGGGTAAAAACGCCTTGGAACGCATCCCGCTGGATGAAGATCTGCGTGCCGCCATCGAACTGGCGCAAAAGATCAAGAAAGAAGGCCGCCGCCGCCAGATCCAATTGATCGGCAAAATGCTGCGTGCTCGCGATGTCGAACCGATCCAGACCGCGCTCGACAAGTTGAAGAACCGCCATAACCAACAGGTTTCACTGTTCCACAAGCTGGAAGCGCTGCGCGATCGCCTGGTAGCAGAAGGTGATGACGCGATCCCGTCCGTGCTGGATCTGTATCCACAAGCCGATCGCCAACAGTTGCGTGCCCTGATACGTAATGCGCAGAAAGAGCAGGCCGCTAACAAGCCGCCAAAATCATTCCGCCAAATCTTCCAGTACTTGCGAGAGCTGGCAGAGGCACAACAGTGATCGTCAGCGGCATCGCTGCGGGATGGACCCCGTTCATCCCCGCTGATGCGTCGCTGCGCTGCTCGTTTCACGAATATTGAACCGCAGGTTGCCCTCCAGCTCTTCCTCCGCTTCTTCAAACAACAGAATAATGGCACCAAAGCGGCGTTTGCTGCGGGCGTTGAGATTGAGAAATTCAATCTCGACCGGCAGGCTGATGTCGCCGGTCACCACGTCCCACAGCGCGTCCAGGTTGGCGCCAAATCCTTCACCCAGTGCAAACCGCTCGGCAAAGTGGCGATAGAACGCTGGCAAGTCCGCTATCTGGTTAAAATCGAACTCTATTTTCCCCATCGGCTCACTCCATCCGCATGAAGTTCTTATAATGGTCGCGTGTGACATAAATCAGACCGTCACTGGAATACAACAGCCGATCGGCACCGCGTCGGCCGCATTGGTAGTTGATATCCGCTTCGCGCCATACCCGGTTGTTGGCGGTCGGTAATTGCCCTTCACGGTTGGAAAAACGGTCGCCGCCAATGGCCTTGCCCGGCAATACTTTGCACAGATTACCGTCACGCGCATCCCAACCCTGCTCACGAGCCTGCTTTTTGGTGATGTAGTAATCAGGCAGACGCTGGTGCTGTTGCACATAGCTGACCACTCGCTGCTGCTGCGTCAGTTGTTCAATGCTCTCTGCCACCGGGGTCGAATCATTGGTCAGAGCCCGATCGCCATCCCCCTGCAGCGCACTAAACCCCGCCACCAGCAAAGCAATCAGCATCGCAATAAGCGTACGTTTATTCATACTGTCCCTGCATATATAGCAAAAATTAATGAATCAAAGATGACCAAGATGTAACCATTTCGCATCCAAAAGGCCTGACGCTCGAGCAAAAACCGCAATTGATACGGAATTATTATGGTTTGTGAGGCCTTCCTGCATGCATTTTAGCCCCCGTAGTCGGGGGACGTAAACCATGCAGTATAGCCTTTGACGGGAAAGTGAAAATATCAATCAATCAGCGCGTGACGGTAGCGATGCAGCATATCGGCCAGGCGTTTTACCGGCCCGGTGACGCTAAGCGGAGCGAGGTTATCCACCAGCTTTTGTTGATATTCATTCATCTCTTTGAGTAACCGATCGTAGTAGTAAGCCCGCTTCACATCGTTCTTGGCGGTGACCACGTGGTCGGCGGTGCTGCGGATCTGCTTGTGGAACACCGAAAGCTCTTCCCGCTCCGGGATCTCGGTCATCTGCATCCGCTGGTGGGCAATAATCAGGTTGAGCGCCAGCCGGTATTTGGCAATGTCGTTCGGGAACATCATCAGCAGCTGGTTCAGGCGCTGATAGAGCGCAGGCAGATGGTTTTCCTTACGGCGCGCCGCCTTGGTGGTCAACGCCGAAACGGCGCTGCTGACCAACTGATTCATCAACGTGCGGCCGGTGCGCTCACGTGAGGTATCACGGATCAGGAACAGCACGATCATCGCCACAAAGCAGCCGATAATCTGGCCGATGGCGCTGTCGATAAACGAGGAGACATGGAAACTCATCGGATTGCTTAACACGATGATGTTAATAGTACTCGCCAGGGTGCCTAGCGATCCCAAACGGCGTTTCTGCACTTCGATCCCTATGACAAAGGACATGATGCCCAGGCTCAGACACAACAAGAACATGCTTTGCTGGGTTTCCGGCAGAATAAACATATAAAACAGCGCACCGAGCGGCAACGCCACCAGCACGCCCAGCAGGAAGTCGAGCGCCATCATTTTTGGATTTGGCGTACGCATCGCCAATGCGGTCACGACGGCGATCATCACCATACAGCCGCTGCCGGACGTCCAGCCGGTCCACAGCCAGAACAGGCAGCCTATTGAGGTCGCCGCCCAGGCTCGCAGCCCGTTGATCATGGCATGGTGGCCTTCCGCCGACGGCCTCTTCACCACCACTTCCCCGGCCAGTATCTCGTTTTCTACCGCGTTGATGCCGCTGTTGGTATGCACGCCTTTTGCCACCAGCAAATAGCGCGTCGCTGCGCCCACCCAGCCGGTGACCGTTTGCAGATGTTCATCGCTACGGTTGGTTGCCAGCACCTGGCGCACCAGCTTCAGGCGTTTATGCACTTCCTGCGCGGTTTCCGCTGGAACCATCAGCAGCTCGCGGATATTTTCCTTCACCGCATCCGGGTGATTGAGCAAAATCAGGTAGGTTTCACAGGCCTGGGTAATCAACGTCAGCGAAAGCGTATGTAACGCATGCAAGCGGCTGTTAACCCGCTGCCAACGCGATGATTCCAACATCAGGTTGCTGCGCATCCCGTTGATGGCGGTGGTGCTTTTAACCAGATCGCTCCAGGCGCGGTCGATATCTTCCTTGCCGGCATCGCTGATACACATTTGCATCAGCTTGTACTGCCCCACCAGCAGTTGATCCACCGCACGATCGATATCCTGTTTGATCGAACGCGGGGAAAACAGCAGGTCGGCCAGGACCGCACTGAGAATACCGAGCACGATCTCGCTACAGCGCTCTACGGCGAACTGTGGCGCGTCCAACAGTGAGGTTGTGGTGTTTGTAGTGGCTGCGGAGGTGACGATGATAATCAGCGCCGTGTAGCCCGCCAGCCCCCAGGCATAGGAGTTTTCGACCTTCACCAGCGAGGAGATCCAGGTACAGACCCCCAGCCAGACGCAGCAAAGCATCAGCATCACCACCGGCGCACGCGCACAGGTAACGATAATCAGCAAGCCGACAAAGCAGCCGATAAAGGTGCCGATAATACGCAGCCAGCCACGATAGCGGATCGCGCCAGAGAAAGGTTCACCCCCAGCGGCAAAGGCCGGGCCGGCAGCCACAATGGCCGCTGTCAGCACCGACCAGCGCGGGGTTTCCAGATTGAGGTGAAAACCGACAAACAGGGCGAAGACGATCGCAAAGCTGAGCTTGCAGGCAAACCGCAGCCGCAGAAAGGTTGGGCTGTTCATTAGCCGAACTCACGCAACCGATGCATCAGCCGGATAAACGGCGAGCCGCTGTCGATGCTGCGATCGTTCTTGCCGGTTATGACCACGGTCGCGGTGGTACCCGCCGGGTAAGAGTGTTGCTGATCTTTCTCATCGAGAATGATTTTCACCGGCACGCGCTGTGCCAGACGCACCCACTCCAGATTGCTGTCGATCGACGCCAGCCCCTTGCTGTTTGGGGTACTGCTGCTGTTATTCACCGCCGCGGCCAGGCTATCGACGGTGCCGTGCATAATGCGGTTGCTGCCCAGCGGGGTGATCTCGGCACGATCGCCTTTGCTCAACCCTTCAAGCTTGGTTTCTTCCAGATAGGCGATGACATAGAAACTGTTTTTCTTCACCAGCGCCACCGCTGTAGAACCACGGGTGATAAATTCCCCTGCGTGGACGTTCAGGTTGGTGACCCAACCGTCTGCTGGCGCACGCACCGTGGTCCGTTCCAGATCCAACTGCGCCAGATCGCGCACGGCGATCGCCTTGGCCAACTGATGCTGCACGGTTTGCAGCACGTTATTGGATTGGTCGATCTCTTCTTGTGACATCGCCTGGATCCCCAAGCGCACACGGCGGCCCGCTTCACGCTTCTTCTCGGCCGCCAGCGTCTGATAATAGGCCACATCGGCGTTGGCTTCGGCCAGTGCCTGTTGGTAACGTGGCTGGTCGATCACCATCAGGATCTGGCCCTGTTTCACCAACTGGTTGTCGGTGATCGGCACGTCGGTCAGCAAACCGCTGACATCTGGAGCAATCGCCACCACGTCGGCGGTGAATTTGGCATCACGCGTCCAAGGCGATTCGGTGTAAAACGCCCACGCCTTGAACACGGCGATGGCCGCCAACAGAACCAGCAGCAAGGTGATGGCAATGCGGAGTATTTTTAATGACAGAGTTTTCACAGCAGCCTCAAACGAAAAGACACGAAATCAGATAAAACAAACAGCAATACAGCGCGGTATTGAACAACGCCGGATGCCAGACAAAATCGTAAATCCCGGTCGGCTGCAGCAGGCGGCGTATGACGAAGAACAGGGCCAACGACGCTAACAGCTCAAAAAATACCGGTGGGAACGACAGTCCAAAAATGACCATAACCGGAAGCAAACTCATCACTTTATCCTTAATTGTTTACTACACCGGGGGTTTTCCCTGCTGATTTCACATTCCATTTACATTCTAGCGCACGGACGCCAAACGTTATGATCTGGTAGTTGACCAGGCCATAAACCTGAAAAAGGGTTAAGCTAACAGCAGGCTTCCGCGAGAGGGAATGTATGGATAACCGGAGGGATCGTGCGGCCACGGCAGTAAACCGCGGCATAGCTGACCACGCTCAAGCGTTCAGAAGATCTTTACACCCGACGCGTTATATTAGCCTGCTTACTATCAACTCATCTATAATCTGTGATCTAAATCACTTTTAAGCCAGAGTGAACAATGGAAAGACTAAAACGGATGTCCGTGTTTGCCAAAGTCGTTGAATGTGGGTCATTTACCGCGGCAGCACGCCAGCTCGACATGAGCGTTTCATCCATCAGCCAGACAGTGTCCAAACTGGAAAATGATCTACAGGTGAAGCTGCTTAACCGCAGCACGCGCAGTATCGGCCTGACCGAAGCGGGTAAAATCTACTATCAAGGCTGCCGCCGCATGTTGCAGGAAGCCGCCGAGGTTCATGAGCAGCTTTATGCACTGAACAATACGCCCATAGGCACGCTGCGCATCGGCAGTTCCTCCACCATGGCGCAAAACGTCCTGGCGACCATGACCGCCGATATGCTGCAAGAGTATCCTGGTTTGACGGTTAATCTGGTCACCGGCATTCCAGCCCCGGATCTGATTGCCGATGGCTTGGACGTGGTGATCCGCACCGGCGAACTGCAAGATTCCAGCCTGTTTTCCAAACGCCTGGGTTCGATGCCGATGGTGGTCTGCGCCGCCAAGAGCTACCTGACTCAACATGGAACACCGCAAAAACCGTCGGATATGGTGAATTTTTCCTGGTTGGAATACAGCGTACGGCCCGACAGTGAGTTTGAATTGATGGCTCCCGAAGGCATCAGCACGCGTATTTCCCCGCAGGGGCGCTTCGTGACCAACGATTCACAAACCATGATCCGTTGGCTCAAGGCCGGGGCCGGGATTGCCTATGCGCCACTGATGTGGGTCATCGAAGAGATTAAACGCGGCGAGATTGAGATCCTGTTCAAGCGCTACCATTCAGAACCCCGCCCGGTTTACGCCCTGTACACCGAGAAGGACAAGCTGCCGCTCAAGGTGCAGGTGTGTATTAATTACCTGACGGAATACTTTAAACGCGTGGCAGAAGTGTATCAGGGCTATCGCTGATGGCTTCCCCTTATCCCTGGAGTTTACTCCAGGGTAATAAGTTTGCTCTAGCTGATATATAGCGTTTACTGCTATAAAAGCGGTCACTCATTTTATTAATGCTAATTATCGAAAGTATTACCCTTCATTTGATTCTCATTCTCTACTGAGAACTCTGCTGTATTCACTCGGCTTTACCGATCGGTTATGCGGAAACTTCCGCCATAGTTGCGGGTAATAAACCACCGCGATAATTGTTTGAAGCATATCCTGCCAATCTAACCAAAATGCCCATTCTGCTACCGCTTTCGCGTGCTTGCTTACGCCCCTGCGGGTGTGATTTATTGATGAATTGGCGCAGGTGCGCCCAATTATCATTATCGCCATAAATAATAAAAACCAGGCTTCATTATTCATTATAGGAATCACCATGGAAAAGATCTCACGTACGCACGTGGTATATGCCATGTCGCGCGATAACGCCCCTGTGGCCACCGTTGCCAGCGGCAGCGACGTTTGTTTTGAAACCTGTGACTGCTTCGAAGATCAAATCGCCTCTGAACAGGCCACCTTCACCGAACTGGACTGGAGCCGCATCAACCCGGCTACCGGGCCGGTTTACGTGCAGGATGCGAACCCCGGCGATGTGTTACGGGTAGAGATTAAACGTATTACCCCAACCAGCCATCAGGCAGTCATGGTCACCGCTCCAGGCCTGGGCGTCATTGGCGATGAGCTGCAACAGCCACAGATCCGCACCGTGCCGCTGGAAGACGGCTTCGCCCTGCTGCCTGGCGGCGTGCGTTGGCCGTTAAAACCAATGATCGGCGTAATTGGCGTAGCCCCAGCCGAAGATCCGATCCCCTGCGGCACTCCAGATGCCCACGGCGGCAACATGGACTGCAAAATCATCACCGAAGGCTGCACGCTGTGGCTGCCGGTTAACGTTCCCGGTGCGCTGTTTGCGCTCGGCGATCTGCATGCCGCAATGGGCGATGGTGAAGTCTCGGTATGCGGGCTGGAAATTCCCGGCGAAGTGGTGGTGAACCTGAGCGTAGTCAAAAACCGCGCGCTGCCCACCCCGATGATGAGCACCATTGATACGCTCTATACCCTGGCATCCGCCAAAACGCTGGACGAAGCGGCAGAATTGGCAACCCGCAATATGGCACACTTCGTGGCGGACTATAGCCAGGTCTCGCTGGCCGACGCCATCAATCTGCTGAGCATCACTGGCGATCTGCAAATCTGTCAGGTGGTCGATCCGCTGAAAACCTGCCGTTTCGCGCTGCCACGCAGCGTTGCCGAGCAGTTAAACCTCCAGTTGGATTAGGGATAGCGCCATGTCTGTAGAACAATTTGGTTATAAGCAGGAACTGCACCGTACCCTCACCCTGAAAGATCTGGTGATTTACGGCATGATCTTTATGGTGCCGATCGCGCCGTTTGGCGTGTTTGGCTACGTGTGGGAAGGCGCACAGGGCATGGTGGCGCTGGCCTATCTGATCGGCATGGTGGCGATGTTCTTCACCGCCATGAGCTACTGGTCAATGTCCCGTGCTTTCCCGGTTTCCGGCTCGGTCTATGCCTATGCCCAGCGCGGCATCCATGAAACCGTCGGCTTCTTTGCCGGTTGGCTGATCCTGCTCGATTACATCCTGGTGCCGTCGTTGCTGTATATCGTCAGCGCGGCGGCGCTCGGCCCGATCCTGCCAGAAGTACCCGCCTGGGTGTGGATCGTGACCTTTATCGTGATCAACAGTGCGATCAACCTGGTGGGGATCCAGTTCACCGCCAAGGCCAACCGCTACATCCTGGTGGCGGAGATCGTGATCCTGACCATCTTTGTGGTAATGGGCCTGACGGCACTGTATTCCGGCGAAGGTTCCGGTGGCCTGACGCTGAACCCGCTCTACAACGCCGAGAAATTCAGCCTGCCGCTGGTGATGGGTGCGGTATCTATCGCGGTGCTGTCATTCCTGGGCTTTGACGGTATTTCGACGCTGTCCGAAGAGAGTAAAGGCGGGGCCGATGCCGTGGGGAAAGCCTCGCTGTATGCGCTGTTGTTGGTAGGGTCGCTGTTTATTCTGCAAACCTGGATTGCCGCCGATCTGGCTGCGGGCCAAAACTTCACTAACCTGGATACCGCGTTCTACGATACCGCCAATCTGGCGGGCGGTTCCTGGTTAAAGCAGGCGACCATCTGGGCGACGGCGCTCTCCTGGGGGATTGCCAATGCGTTAGTCGCGCAGGCCGCCATCTCCCGCATTCTGTTCGCCATGGGGCGAGACCGCCAATTGCCGAAGATCCTGGCCAAGGTACATCCACGCTTTAAAACCCCTTACGTCAGCACCCTGCTGGTCGCGGTGATCTCCCTCGGTTCCGGGCTGTACTTCAACGGCAGCATCGACAACCTGAGCCGGTTGGTCAACTTCGGGGCGCTGATGGGCTTTTTGATCTTGCACCTGTCGGTGATTAACCACTACATCATCCGCCAGAAGTCCAAGGCCTGGGTAAAACACCTGCTGTTCCCACTGATCGGCCTGTCGATCATCGCCTTTGTACTGTACGAGATGGATATCGAAGCCAAAATCCTCGGCCTTAGCTGGCTGGCGATCGGCATCGTGTATTACTTTGTGCTGCGCGTAGTGCTGAAGAGAGAGCCAGTGCTGAAGCTGGAAGACTAAGCCAGCAATCTGCCCCTGCTGGGGCAGATTTATCCAATCCTTTGATGACGTTAACAAAACGGCCCGCTGGTCATACCCCTCTACCCGCCGCTAGGTTATGCTCGCAAAAAACCTGCATCAGGAACAATCATGAAGAAAATCATACTGGACTGCGATCCTGGGCATGACGATGCGATCGCGATGCTACTGGCATGGGGCAACCCAGATATTGAACTGCTGGCCGTCACCACCGTCGTCGGTAACCAGACGCTGGAGAAGGTCACGCGCAATGCGCTGGCCGTGGCGCGCATTGCCAACATCACCGGCGTGCCCTTTGCCGCTGGCTGCTCGCGGCCGCTGGTACGGCAAATTGAAGTCGCCCCCGACATCCACGGCGAATCGGGACTCGATGGTCCCGTTTTACCGGAACCCACTCTGCAATTGGCCGATATCCACGCCGTCGACCTGATCATTAACACCATCATGGCGCACCCACCAGGCACCGTAACGCTGGTGCCCACCGCTGGCCTGACCAACATCGCCATGGCGGTGCGCAAAGAGCCCCGCATTGCCACACGCGTGAAGGAAGTGGTGCTGATGGGCGGCGGTTACCACGTAGGTAACTGGAGCGCAGTGGCTGAATTCAATATCAAAATCGATCCGGAAGCCGCGCATATCGTGTTCAACGAACCCTGGCCGTTAACCATGGTTGGGCTGGATCTGACGCATCAGGCGCTGGCCACGCCAGAAGTTAGCGCGCGCATCGCCGCTATTGGCACCGGCCCTGCGAAATTTGTCGTCGAACTGCTCGAGTTCTTCGGCCATATGTATAAGCAGGCGCAGGGTTTCACTTCGCCACCGGTACACGATCCCTGCGCGGTCGCCTATGTGATCAACCCCAACGTGATGACGGTGCGTAAGGTGCCCATCGATATTGAGCTGACCGGTACCCTGACGCTGGGGATGACGGTCGCGGACTTCCGCTTCCCGGCCCCGGCGGATTGCCATACTCAGGTGGCAGTGAAGCTTGATGAAACCGCCTTTTGGGATCTGATTGTGGATGCGTTGGAAAGAATTGGTGAAGTTGAGGTTTGAGGCACGGTTGGGAGTAAAGTGTCGTGCAAACGCCCGACACTTCATTCAAGCCGGCATTATGCGTAGTATATTGAAAGTGTTCTTTGTTATCGGATGTCTCTCATGGCTTACTCTATCGGCGAATTTGCCCGGCTTTGCGGAATAAACGCAACCACATTGCGCGCCTGGCAGCGTCGTTACGGCCTGCTTAAACCGATGCGCACCGATGGTGGACATCGCCAGTACAGCGATGATGATGTCCAGCAGGCGCTCAAAATTCTCGACTGGGTAAAAAAAGGGGTAACCATCAGCCAGGTAAAACCCCTGCTCGCGCGCCCGGCAGAAGGTCCGACAAACAACTGGCTTACTCTGCAAGAAAAAATGCTGCAGTTGCTCAAAGAGGGAAAAATTGAATCGCTGCGCCAGCAGATTTACGTTTCTGGCCGCGAATATCCTCGCCCGGAGTTGGTCACGGAATTACTGCGCCCGCTGCGCGGTAAATTCTCTGCCAATATTCCGGCGATGATGACCCTGCGCGAGATCCTGGATGGCATTATCATTTCCTATACCTCATTTTGCCTCGAAAGGGACAAAAAAGCGGCAGGGGATAACTATCTGATCACCGGCTGGTACCTGTCAGACCCGTGTGAAATCTGGCTGGAAGCCCTCAAGCGTACTGGTCAAGGACAGCACATTGATGTCCTTCCCGTTCCGCCTGCCAGTCTGGCTCCAGAGCTATTTCCTGAACGAAAATGGCTGCTGGTCATGACAGGTAAACTCACCCCCACCCGCAAACAACAGATTGAACTGTGGCAACAACAGGTGATGTCTCTTGAGGTCATTACTCTTTGACGTTGTGCTTGCGTTAATTATCACAAAAGGTTGAATATTTATTTTTCACCAGGATGCTACCTTTTTCCTGTTTGTTTAACCCCTACAGGAAATCATGATGAAAAAAGCTACCGGTCTTATTCTGCTAACCTCTCTGGCAATGGCTCCTGCCGCATTCAGTGCCCCTGCTGGCACGCTGAGCGTCCATATTCTGAACCAGCAGACAGGGATCCCCTCGCCGAATGTCACCGTCACGCTTGAAAAAGAGCAGCAAAACAGCTGGGTCACGCTGGCTAGCGGTAAAACGGACGAAGACGGGCGTATCAAATCTCTATATCCACAGGACCAGGATATGCTGCCGGGAATTTACAAAGTGACCTTCAAAACCGGTGACTATTTCCACCAACAGCAGCAAACGTCGTTCTTCCCGGAGATCCCGGTGATGTTCACCGTCACCAAGACCAATGAAAAACTGCACATCCCCCTGCTGTTAAGCCAGTATGGATACTCTACCTACAGAGGAAGTTGAAGATAAAGCCAGCTCATGTTGCACAGTTAACAGCATGAGCTGGCAAACTTAATACGTTGAAGCGAATGAGAAAATAATTATCACCTCGCCAAAGTTGGACAAACTACAATAATTGTGTAAGTTTTAACTATGCAATAACGCTAGGTTGTTCACTCTCAGGTGAGACTCATGAGTTCTATGCCATCCATCATCAACCGGTTTGTTGATTACTACAGCAAGCTGGATAACCAGCCGCCATCTGCGTTGGCGGAGATCTATCATGCTGATGCCAGTCTGAGCGACCCGTTTGGTGAGCATCAGGGTCTTTTGGCGATCCAGCGTTACTTCACTCATCTATTGGCCAACGTAAAGCATTGCCGCTTTACCATCGACTCCCCCCTCTGCGAAGGCCATCGTTTTGCCGTAACTTGGGCAATGCATTGGTCTCACCCACGGATTTCAGGGGGAGAAACACTAGTCCTCGCAGGATGCTCAATTGTCGATGTACAGGACAACCTGATTATTCGCCAGCGCGATTACTACGATGCCGGGGAGATGATCTACGAACATCTTCCCCTTCTTGGCTGGGCGGTGCGAAGTGTAAAAAGGAGAATCCGCTCATGATGACCGTCCTCATCACCGGCGCAAGCTCCGGCATTGGTGCCGGGCTCGCGAAGTCCTGGGCCGATGACGGCTGCCAAGTCATTGCCTGCGGGCGAGACAGGGCCAGGCTGGAAGCACTGCAACAGTACAGCCCGAATATCACGTTACGCGTGTTCGATATGACGGACAGGGAGGCCTGCCGTCTGGCGCTTGCAGATTGCACTGCCGACCTGACCGTTCTTTGTGCGGGAACCTGCGAATACCTGGATCAGGGTGTGGTGGATGCCGCTCTGGTGGAACGTGTGATGAGTACCAACTTCCAGGGGCCAGTGAACTGTCTGGCCGCACTTCAGACCCAGCTCCTTCCAGGAAGTCGCGTAGCGCTGGTCAGCTCGATGGCGCACTGGCTGCCGTTCCCACGAGCAGAGGCGTATGGCGCGTCAAAAGCCGCCCTCACCTGGTTTGCCAATAGTCTGCGCCTTGACTGGGAGCCCAAAGGCATTGCCGTCACGGTTGTCTCACCGGGCTTTGTAGACACGCCGCTTACCCGTAAAAATGATTTTGCCATGCCCGGCCAGGTGAGCGTCGACGATGCCGTGAAGGCGATCCGTCGCGGGCTGGCGAAAGGGAAAAAGCACATCGCCTTTCCCACCGGATTCAGCCTGGTCATGAAGCTGCTTTCAGGGCTCCCCAATTTCCTTCAGCGCAGGCTGTTGCGCAGGATGGTTCGCTCATGAACATCGCCATTATCGGCAGCGGTATTGCAGGACTCACCTGTGCCTGGCGGCTAGCCGGGCATCATCAGGTCACGCTTTTCGAAGCGGAACCCACGGTGGGTGGTCATACCGCCACGGTGGATGTCAGCACGCCGCAGGGGACGTATGCCATCGATACCGGGTTTATCGTCTACAACGACCGTACCTATCCGCGCTTTATGGGCCTGCTCAGCGAGCTGGGCATCAGCGGGCAAAAAACGCAGATGAGCTTCTCCGTGCATAATCCGCAAAGCGGGCTTGAGTATAACGGCCACACCCTCACCTCGCTGTTTGCACAGCGTCGTAACCTGGTTAATCCGGCGTTCTGGGGGCTGCTGCGAGATATAGTGCGCTTCAACCGCCTGGCAAAAGAGGCGTTGGCAGGCGACGTTAACGAAAACGCCACGCTGGAGACTTTTCTCGAACAGCACGGCTTCAGCGCGTTTTTCGCGCGTCATTATATCCTGCCGATGGGGGCCGCCATCTGGTCCTCGTCACTGCAGGAGATGCGCCGCTTCCCGCTTCCGCTGTTTTTGCGCTTCTTTGAGCATCACGGCCTGCTGGACGTTACCCACCGCCCGCAGTGGTATGTGGTGCCCGGCGGTTCTCGCGAGTACGTCCGCGCCATTTTGGCCCAGTTGGGGGACCGCCTGACCCTGCACCTCAACGCTCCGGTGCAGCAGGTCATCCGCCACAACGGCGGCGTTGAAATCCAGCTTGCGCAGTCGAATCACTCGTTCGACCAGGTGATCTTCGCCTGCCATTCCTCACAAGCGCTGGCGATGCTTGCTCATCCCACTCCTGCGGAAAGCGAGGTTCTGGGCGATATTGGCTGGCAGCATAACGAGGTGGTTTTGCACAGCGATCCACGCTGGCTGCCGGTGCGCGAGCGTGCCTGGGCAAGCTGGAACTATCGCCTGAGCGAACGGGACCAGGCCAGCGCCTGCGTCACCTACAACATGAATATCTTACAAGGATTACCTGAGGGTAGCCCCCTGTTCTGCGTCACCCTGAACCCGGAAACGCCGGTAGACGATCGCTACGTCTGGAAACGCTTTGTCTACGAGCACCCGATGTTTAACCCGCAAAGCTGGCGCGCCCAGTCGCGCCGCGGCGAGATTAACGGCCACCAACGGAGCTGGTTCTGCGGAGCTTACTGGTACAACGGTTTTCACGAGGATGGGGTACGCAGCGCGTTGGACGTGGTGAAAGGGATCGCTGCAGGGGAGGACCTGTAAGATGAACAGCTGCCTTTACCAGGGTGTGTTACGCCATCGTCGCTTCCAGCCGAAATCACACCATTTTCGCTATAACGTGTTTATGGCCTGGATCGATCTGGACGAGCTGGATGCGCTGCCGTCGGCGGGTATCCGCCGTAATCGATTTGCCGCGGCCGCCTTCCATGATGCGGATTACCCACTCGGCACACCTCTAAAAGAGAACGCCCTCGACCGGCTGCAAACCCTGACCGGGGAACGTCCCGATGGCCGCGTCATGCTCCTGACCCAGCTTCGTTATTTCGGCTTCCATTTTAATCCGATCAATCTCTACTACTGCTATGACAGTACGGGCATGCTGCGCTGGGTTCTGGCCGAAGTGCGCAACACCCCGTGGAACGAGCGCCATTACTATGCGGTGGATGGCCAGGCGGCTCGCCCGCAGCCGAAAGCCTTCCATGTCTCCCCGTTTAATCCGATGGATATGGTCTATCACTGGCGCTTCAACGCCCCCGGTAAAACGCTGCATATGCATATCGAAAATCATCAGGAGTCGAAGGTGTTCGACGCCACGCTCGCGCTTCGCCGTGAGCACCTAACGCGCGCGACCCTGAGATCGATATTGCTGCGCATACCGATGATGACCCTGAAAACCGTCCTGGCAATTTACTGGCAAGCGTTACGGCTGTGGCTTAAACGTGTGCCGTTGTACAACCATCCCGTCAGAAGGAGTTAGCGCTCATGACCGATCCTGCCTTTGCGCTTGAATCCGATATCCCTCGTAACGCCCGTATCGCGCGCTGGCTACTCTTTCGTTTGCTGAGCGGTATCCGCGAGGGCTCGCTCACCGTGCGTGAAGGACAGCAGACCCTCCATTTTGGCGATGAGTCCTCTGCGCTGCGTGCTGAAGTGCAGATCCTCGCGCCGGGTGTTTACTGGCGTCTGCTCACCGGCGGCAGCCTCGCCGCGGCCGAATCCTGGATGGAGGGTGAGTGGGAGACGCATCAGTTAACCCCGCTTTTGCAGATCCTGGCCCTCAACGGCAAGGTACTGGGAAGGCTGGAAAGTGGCTTTCGCCTGCTCGGCAATCCTATGGAGCGGCTTCGCCACTGGACGCGGCGTAACTACCGCAAACAGGCGCGGGAAAACATCTCCGCCCATTACGATCTGGGTAACGAATTCTATGCGCACTTTCTCGATGAAGATCTGCTCTACTCCAGCGCGCTGTTCACCGCCGACGACCAGGCTCTCTCTCAAGCCCAGCAGGCAAAAATGGCGCGCCTGTGCGAACAACTGGCGTTGACCGCAAGCGATCACCTGCTGGAAATCGGCACCGGCTGGGGGGCAATGGCGGAATACGCCGCCCGTCACTACGGCTGCCGCGTCACTACCACGACGCTGTCGCGGGAGCAGTACATCTGGGCTACAGAGCGTATTGCCCGCGCGGGATTACAGGACAGAGTTCAGGTTCTACTGTGCGACTACCGCGACCTGACCGGGCAATTCGACAAACTGGTATCGGTTGAGATGATTGAAGCCGTGGGTAAACGCTACCTGCCGGATTTCTTCCGCACCTGTCAGGCGCGCCTGCGCCCGGGCGGCAAAATGGCGATTCAGGCCATCACCATTCAGGATCAGCGCTACCGCGACTACAGCAAAAGCGTCGATTTTATCCAGCGTTACATCTTCCCCGGCGGGTTCCTACCGAGCATCACGGCAATGAGTGAACTGATGACGCGTCACACCGATTTTGTCGTCCGTAATCTGTTCGATATGGGGCCAGACTACGCCCGCACGCTGGCTCACTGGCGGCAGCGTTTTCTGCACGCCTGGCAGGACATTGAAAAGCTCGGTTTCGATGAAAGGTTCCGCCGTATGTGGCTCTACTACTTTGGCTACTGCGAAGCCGGTTTTAACGCACGCACCATCAGCGTGGTGCAACTGACCGCAGAGCGCGTATGAACCGCTCTGTGCAGGTCGTGCTGATGGCTCTCGCGTTCGATCTCTATTGGACGCTGGTAGTGTTGTTTCGCGAACGCGGCCTGTTCCTGTGGCTCGCCCTGGCGATCCTGGCCTGTCTGATGCTGTCGCCTGCACACCGTGTTTATGCCCTGCTGCTGGCCACGGCGGGCTGCGGTCTGGATGCCCTCTGGGTGCTGACGGGGCAGATCGGCTTTAACAGTGACGCACTGCTGCCCCTGTGGATGATGGCGCTGTGGCTGATGTTTGCTACCGTCTGGACCCACTTGATCCTCACGACCACGCTGCCGCGATGGATGCTGGCTTTGCTGGCAACCGCTGGCGGTCCCGTAGCGTATGTGATTGGTGAACGTCTGGGCGCCATGACTTTCCGGGAGCCGACCTTTATCGTCGTCAGTTGGATGGCACTGGGTTGGCTGGTTCTGATGCTGTTGTTCCATATTCTGACGGGGAGGCAACAATGAAAACCTCTTTACTGATGTTGCTTTGGTTGGCGGCCATCGCGCCCGTCGCCCATGCCGCCGACTGGTTAAACTGGCGCAAAGTGGGTGATACCAGCCTGACATGGGGGCCGTTTACCGTTTATACCTCCCAACTGAGCACGCCGGACGGTCGGTATCACGGGCCGGAGCAGGATCAGGCGCTGATTATTACCTACAAACGCGACATCGATCGTGACCAGTTGGTTGAAGCCACCCGTGACCAGTGGCAGGCTCTGGGTATCCTGGAGCGAGAACCACAGAGCGAAGCCTGGCTGCGCATGCTGCAGTCACTCTGGCCGGACGTCACGCCGGGCTCACAGCTTACCTTTGTTGTTAAGGGTAAGCAGGGGCAGTTCTGGTATCGCGCCTCAGGGGCAGAAAAAAGCTTTACCCTGCTCGGCCCCAGCCAGTCTGCCGCCTTCAGTACAAACTTTCTGGCCATCTGGCTCGATCCACGTACGCAATATCCCGAACTGCGTCAGCAGTTGCTCGGAGGTGAAAAATGAAACGCATTCTGACACTTGGCCTGGCGCTGATGATGCTTCTGGTGGGTTGTAGCACAGACATCAGCGACTACCGGCATCAACAACCGCCGCTCGATATCTTCCACTACTTTCAGGGGAAAACCGAGGCATGGGGTATGGTACAGGACCGCAGCGGAAAACAGCTGCGCCGCTTCCACGTGGAAATCAGTGGCAACGTCATCGGCGACACGCTGACGCTAAATGAACACTTTGTCTATGACGATGGCGAGAAACAGCAACGGGTGTGGCATATCCGGCGCGTCGGCACCAATCGCTACGAAGGCACCGCAGGCGATATTGAAGGTGTGGCCAGCGGCGTGGCAGAAGGCAACGCCTTTAACTGGCGTTACAGCATGAACGTGAAAGCCAATGGCAGTACCTGGCTACTTCACTTTGATGACTGGATGTATCTGCAAGATGACATACATCTTTTTAATAAAACAGAGATGAAGAAGTTCGGCATCACCGTCGGCCAGGTAACGCTTTTCTTCACCCGAAAAGAACAGTAAGAGGATCGCGATATGAATAAGCAACCCGTCATTGGGATCAGCGGATGTTTAACCGGCGCGACCGTTCGGTTTGACGGCGGACATAAACGCATGGGCTTTGTCATGGATGGTCTGGCGCAGTGGGTGACCTTCAAACCCGTCTGTCCGGAGATGGCCATCGGACTGCCCTCTCCTCGTCCGGCACTACGCCTGGTTCAGACCGCCGAAGGGGATTTCCGGATGCACTTCAGCCAAGCGCCGCACGACGATGTGACGGAGAAAATGACCGCATTCACGGATTCCTATCTCTCACGTCTGGACGAACTGTCGGGCTTTATCGTCTGCGCCAAATCGCCGAGCTGCGGTATGGAACGCGTACGGTTGTACGATGAAAAGGGCAATCGCGGGCGTAAAGAGGGCGTAGGCATCTTTACCAGAGCGCTGTTGGAGAAATACCCGTGGTTACCGGTAGAAGAAGATGGCCGCCTGCACGACCCGGTGCTGCGGGAAAACTTTGTCGAGCGCATCTTCGCCCTGCACGAGTTGAACACCCTGAAGGCCAACGGCCTCACCCGCCATGCGCTGCTGGACTTCCACAGCCGGTACAAACTCCAGTTGCTGGCGCACCACCAAGCTGGCTACCGAGAAATTGGCCCCTTTGTCGCCTCGTTGCATGAGTGGGAAGACCTGGATGCATTCTTCGTGGCTTATCGCGAAAAACTGATGACGATCTTGAAAAAACCCGCCTCGCGCAAGAACCACACCAACGTGCTGATGCACATTCAGGGGTACTTTCGTAACCAGCTGAACTCGCGTCAGCGCGGCGAGCTGAATGACGTGATCCTCCATTATCGCGAGGGGCTGCTGCCAATACTCGCGCCTTTGACGCTGCTGAAGCATTACCTGGGCGAATACCCAGACAGCTACCTGCTGACGCAAAAATACTTTGACCCCTATCCGCATAATTTGGCTTTGCGGCTAATGGTTAATTAAGTGCGTATGATTCGTGGCCGAACTGCTCGATTTTTTCGGCCATAGGTTTTTCGTTGGCTCAGGGGAGGCTCTTTTCCGCCAGTGTAGGATCCTTGTGCGGTTACCTATGTGATCCATCCCAACGTGATGGCGGTGCGTAAGGTGCCGATGGGGATTGGCCCGAACGTCATCTTTTTATGCATCTGCATAAAAGCAAAACCCCTTACTCACCTTTTTCACCATAATTTTTATCATTTTCGATAACATTTGCTAACCAGCTCGTCATAACATCGATTTTTTTGTCCTCCCAGGGTTGGCATTTTATACAAAGCGTCAGCCCTGTTGGCCGAAGAAAGATGTGAAATTTTGCGCATTCTTGCACCGTTGCCTTTCCCTATACTCACCACCATCAGTAAATGTCGGTGAAGGGGCAACCTATGCAGCAGGCAAAAATCACACACCTCTATCAGAGTTTACAGCAGAGCGTTAACCGCCGGGCTGAGCATACCGCCCTGTTCTTTGAAGGCCATAAATACAGTTATAATCAGTTAAATCATAACGTTAATTTATCTTCCGCCTGCCTGAAAGAAAGTTTTAACCTCGTCAAAGGCGATGTGATCGTCTTGGCCTTGGGTAACCGGCCTGAATTCTGCTCGCTGTTTTATGCAGCAATGGCGCTGGGGATTATCGTGGTGCCGTTAAGCACCAAGTTAAAATCGCAAGACAGCCATATCATCCTGTCCAGTGTTAATGCCAAGGCGGTTTTTTACGATCCCAACAGCCAGCCGTGGATGGCGACGCTGGAACCCGTGAAGCAAAGCCATGTGGTGTCGCTTGCCGATTGGCAACTGATGCTCAGTAATGCAGATGACCAAAATGTGATCCAACCCGTAGAGCCTGCCGCCATCGTAGCGGATGACATTGCCGCAATTATTTATACTTCCGGCACCACTGGCTCACCGAAAGGAGCAGCGCTCACTCACGGTAACTTTATTGCGGCTATCACGGCTTACCAACAGGCTCTCAAGTTAACCGAGCAAGACAGCGCCATCTTGCCGATCCCTATCTGCCATATTACCGGCCTGTCAGCTTTACTCTGCCTGTTTATTCACCTTGGCGGTACGTTGCATTTGCAGCAAAGATTCAATGCAGAAGAGATTTTGAAAACCGTCAGCAGCCATAACATTACCTTCCTGCATGGTTCGCCAACGGTGTTTATCCTACTGTTGCAAGAAGCGGAAAAGTATCCACAGGTGGGCAACTACGCCAGCTTGCGGATGATCGCTTGCGGTGCCGGGCATTTGAACGTGGGCATTATCGAAAGGCTCGCGCAGTTGTTCCCAGCCACGGAAATCAGGCCGATCTATGGGCTGACAGAAACCTCTTCACCGGCCAGCATTTTCCCGGTCGATGTACGCAGCAGCGATAAGATAGGCAGTTCTGGCTTACCCATTCCCGGCCTAAGCTGCCAAATTCGCGACGATAATCACCAGGTGCTTGCTGCCGGTGAGATTGGTCATCTATGGCTGAAAGGGCCAGTGGTGATGAGCCAGTACTGGAAGAACCCGGCGGCCAATCAGCAGTTCTTCCACGACGGCTGGTTTTATACCGGCGATATAGCCTGCCTCGATCAGGATAACTACCTGTATATCAAAGATCGCAGCAAGGACATGATCAACCGCGGTGGTGAAAAAATATACTGCATTGAAGTGGAAAACCTGATCTCGAATTACCCTGGCGTCAAGGAAATTGCCATAGTTCCCAGCAGCAGCGAAATCTACGGAGAAGAAGCCGTCGCTTTTATTGTGGCGCACCGGAATAAACCCTTGGTGAGCGATAATATCACTCATTGGCTCTCCAATAAAATTGCCAAATTTAAAATACCCTCAAAGATCGTCTTTACAGCAGAATTACCGAAAAATGCCAATGGCAAAATAGACAAATTAGCTTTACGACAAAAATTGACACCACCAATATAAAAACAAGCGTTATCCAATAAACGCGCCAACGTCAGGAAACCTAAAGCGCAATCATTAAAATAATAGAGCACCTGTACCTCTAACAATACAGAACAGCTCTGCCCTGTTTAATCGCCTCATCATGAGGAGGAGTCCTTATTATGTCAAATCGACCGTTAGATATTGCATCGAAAAGCCAGGCGGCAATAACGAATGCAAAAATATATAAACACCTGATGCCGTTACTGATCATTGTTTATATCATCAGCTTTATTGACAGAACCAATATCGGCATTGCCCGAGCCTCGATGTCCATCGATCTTGGGCTTTCCGCTACCGCCTATGGGTTGGGAGCAGGTCTGTTCTTTCTGACTTATTCCACCATGGAGATCCCCAGCAATCTGATCATGGCGCGGGTCGGGGCCCGCTTCTGGATCACCCGCATCATGTTCACCTGGGGGGTGATTTCCGCCGGTATGGCCTTCGTCACCGGCCCCACCTCGTTCTATGTTATGCGCCTGTTGCTTGGGGCGGCAGAGGCGGGGTTGTACCCCGGTATCATCCTGTATCTTACCTACTGGTTTGGCCGTGAAGATCGCGCCAGAGCCGTCGGCATGTTCCTGCTCGGTGTCTGTATCGCCAATATTGTCGGGGCGCCATTGGGCGGCGCATTGCTGATGCTGGATGGCCTGGGTGGACTGCACGGCTGGCAATGGATGTTTATCATAGAAGGGCTCCCGGCAGTGCTGCTGGCGTTTTATGTGTATGCCGTACTACCCAATAAGCCCCGCGATGCCAAATGGCTGACCCAAACCGACATTGAGTATATTGAAAACAAGCTGGCCGCGGAGCAACCGGTTGGAGTGGATAAGAACCAGAAGTTTTCCTTTAAAACGGCGTTTACCAATAAGACCTTCATGCTGATTGTGGCGATTTATTTCACCCATCAGATTTCGGTCTACAGCCTGACCTATTTCCTGCCAAGCATTATTAACAGCTACGGCAAAATGAGCACCTTGATGCTCGGCCTGTTAACTGCCATTCCGTGGATCGCGGCAGCCTTGGGTGGCTTCTTCCTGCCCAAATATGCCAATACCGCCTCTCGTTCACGCATCATGCTGGTGTCCGGCTTTATGTCGATGGCCGTCGGTTTCCTGATTGGCGTGCTGGGTGGCCCAGTATTAGGGCTGATCGGCTTCTGTATCGGTGCCTCGATGTTCTTCGTCGTGCAATCCATCATCTTTACCTACCCGGCCACGCTGATGAGCGGCCCTATGCTCGCTGGTGGGCTGGGATTACTGGCTTGCCTTGGCATCACCGGCGGGTTCTTCGGGCCATATGTGTTCGGTCTCCTGGAGGATAGAACGGGGTCACCTAGTGCAGGCCTGTGGTTTGCCATCGTGCTGCAGACCCTTGCCATCATCGGGGCTGCGAGGGTGAAACAACCCGCAGGCAGTAAAGATAAACCGGCCAATCAATGCCCCCCGGCAGCAATGAATAGCGTGATTGAGAAATAAAGCCTAAACGCGGTGCCATGGTGCACCGCCGCACAGACGTAAGGTAGCAATATGAGAAATAAAGTCATTTCGGCTCAGCAGGCCGCAGAGTTAGTGAATAACGGCTCGACCCTGTGCACCATCGGCATGACATTGATCGGGGCCGCGGAGTCGATCTTGAAGGCCCTGGAAAATCGCTTTCTTGCAACAGGGGCACCGCACGGGCTGACCTATATTCACTCTGCGGGGCAGTCGAATCGTGAGCGCGGCAATCAGCATTTTACTCCCCCAGGGATGGTAAAACGCATTATTGGTTCGCACTGGGGGCTGGCACCCAAGTGGATGGAAAAGATTGCCGCCAACGAGGTTGAAGCCTTCTGTTTACCGCAGGGGCAGATTGTCCATCTGTATACAGCCATGGCGGCAGGTCAGGCCGGGTATCTGTCCAAAGTGGGGCTGGGTACCTTTATCGATCCCCGCCTGGAAGGCGGCAAAATGAATGCGTTGACCCGCTCCCTGCCAGATTTGGTGGAAGTGGTCAGCCTGCGCGAGGAGGAATATCTGTTCTATCCGGCACTCCCGCTGGATACGGTGATCATTCGTGGCACTACGGCGGATACCGCTGGCAACCTCACCTGTGAGGAAGAGGCCATGAAGCTGGAGATCCTGCAGGCGGTACTGGCGGCGAAACGCTTTGGTGGCAAGGTGATAGCCCAGGTGAAAAATCTGGCGGAAAAAGGGAGTCTGCACCCAAAACAGATCGTGGTGCCGGGGAATTTTATTGATGCCATTGTGGTATGTGAAGACCCCGAGCAAGACCACCGTCAGACCTCCTCCTGGTTCTATGACCCGGCCTATTGCGGCAACCTGGTGACTCCTGCCAGCGAAGTGGAAACGCTGCCGCTGAACATCCGCAAGGTGATTGGCCGCCGCGCTTGCCAATTCCTATCCCCGGACTGTGTGATCAATCTGGGCACCGGTATTCCCAACGATGTTATTGGCACCATCATCCATGAAGAGGGGGTGAGCGAAGCGGTCACCATCACCGTTGAATCAGGTATCTACGGCGGCGTACAGGCCGGTGGCGTTGATTTTGGCATCGGTAAAAACCTGACCGCCATGATTAACCATCAGGAACAGATGCTGTATTACAACGGGGCCGGTGTGGATATTACTTATATGGGTGCAGGCGAGATGGACGCCAACGGGCATATCAACGCCACCCGCATGGGGGACCGCTGTACCGGGGCGGGAGGGTTTATCGATATAACCCAAAATGCACACCACGTGGTGTTTTGCTCCACCTTTACCGCCAAGGGGTTGGAGGTGGCATTCCAGCAAGGGCAATTAACCATCCTGCAGGAAGGCTCGGTTAAAAAACTGGTACGGTCGATTAACCAGATTTCCTATAACGGCGAAATAGCCCGCCAGAAAAAACAAAAAATGCATTTGGTGACTGAACGAGCAGTATTTGAACTGACGGCGCAGGGCCCGATGCTGATAGAAATCGCCCCCGGCGTCGATCTTGAGCGGGATATCCTGCAACAAATGGAATTTATGCCACTTATTTCCCCCTCATTAAAACAAATGGACGCGGCACTATTTTGTGACGCCCCTTTTGGCCTGAAGGAAATGCTGGCCAGGCAGTAAAAACATATTTGTTATCTCTGCGCTAATTCAGCGTGGTCAGGAATTAAAATAATAAGGAGTACCCTATGTGTTTAACGAATAAAGTAGCTATCGTCACCGGGGCCAGCCGTGGTCTTGGGCGAGGCATTGCCCAGGTATTGGCTGAGAAAGGGGCCGCGATAGTCATTTGTGATGTCGACCAGGAAGGTGGCAATAAAACTGCCGCCGAATTGGTGAGCGCGGGCCATAAAGCCATTTTCATCGCCTGTAATATTGCCAACCGCGAAGAGGTTAACCAGTTATTTATTACGGCTGAGCAGCAGCTGGGGCCGATAGATATTCTGGTCAATAACGCCGGGATTAACCGTGATGCCATGTTACACAAGCTAACGGAAGAGAATTGGGATCTGGTGATGGATATCAACCTGAAAGGAACCTTCCACTGCATGCAAGAAGCCGCCGTGCGGATGCGCGAGCGTGCCAGCGGGCGGATCATCAATATCTCGTCGGCCAGCTGGTTAGGCAATGTTGGGCAAGCCAACTATGCCGCTTCAAAAGCCGGGGTGATCGGCCTGACCAAAACGGCCTGCCGGGAGCTGGCAAAAAAAGGGGTTACCGTTAACGCCATCTGCCCAGGATTTATCGAAACCGATATGACTCGTGGGGTGCCGGAAAAAGTCTGGGACATCATGATCGGCAAAATTCCCGCAGGTTTCGCTGGCGATCCGGTTGATGTCGGCCATTGCGTCGCCTTCCTGGCTTCCGACGAGGCACGCTATATCAATGGCGAAGTGATCAACGTCGGCGGCGGCATGGTGCTGTAAGGAGAATAGAATGAAAAATGCAAATGACATTGTCGTCGTCAGCGGCGTACGCACGGCGATCGGTACCATGGGCGGTAGCTTTAAAGATACGCACCAGCATGATTTGGGCGCAGCGGTGATCCGTGAGGCCGTGGCCCGTGCCGGGCTGCAACCCGCACAAATTGATGAAGTGGTGGTAGGGAACGTAGGGCAAATCGCGGAGAGTGGTTTTATCGCCCGTATTTGTCAGCTGCGCGCGGGGTTACCGAACGAAACAACGTCCTATTCGGTGAACCGCCAGTGCGGTTCGGGTCTGCAAGCGATTGTCGATTGCATGCTGGAACTGCAAACCGGTAACGCCGAGATCACCGTCGCCTGTGGGACAGAGAATATGACCCAACTGCCCCACTATATTCGCAAGGCTCGTTATGGTTATCGTCTTGGGCACGGAGAATTGGAAGATGGCATTGTCTCTATCTTGACCTGGCCGGAAGGACCTTATCACAACGGTATGACCGCCGAGTTCGTCGCGGAACGTTTTAACATCAGCCGTGAGGCGATGGACGAGTTTGCCTGGTGCAGTCAGCAAAAAGCCTTGGCAGCCATCAAAGAGGGGCATTTTACCTCGCAAATCCTGCCGCTGGAGGTTCGTGAAGGCAAGAACAGCCGTCTGTTTGCCATCGATGAACACCCAAGGGATACGCCGAAAGAAAAGTATGCGCAGTTGAAGCCGGCGTTTAAAAAAGACGGCACGGTCACAGCAGCAACGTCATCAGGTATCAATGATGGGGCCGCCGCACTGGTTGTCACTACCCGTGCCAACGCGGAAAAACTGGGGCTACCCATCCGGATGGTGATCCGAGGCTGGGCAGTGGCAGGTTGTGAGGCAGAAATCATGGGCTTTGGCCCGGCACCGGCAACTCGTAAACTGATGCAAAAGTTGAATATGTCGGTGCACGATATCGACCTTATCGAGCTTAATGAAGCCTTTGCCGCCCAATCATTGGCGGTGATTAACGATCTGGAGTTGGATCCGGCGAAAGTGAACGTCAACGGGGGAGCCATTGCGCTGGGGCATCCTGTTGGGGCCAGCGGTGCCATCATCGCTGTAAAACTGATGTATGAGATGGAGCGCCGTGGCGTCAATAGCGGTTTAGCCACCATGTGTATCGGTGGAGGGCAAGGGATCTCTATGCTGTTTGAGCGGGAAAGGTAGTCTCTTAAGTTAGCGCAATAGATATTTCCGACCCTCTGACAAAGAGAGGGTCGGATGGCAAACATCGGCTTACGCATTGAGTTACCTGAATTGTATTATGTTTACTACGTAGATCTGTTGACGGGTCAATAAGCTTACCGTGAAATTGGCAAGAAACATTCGATATTATATTTATCCCCCCTCACTACAATAGAGGTTTTATATCATAAAGGTATGAGTATGCTGATCACCTTAGAGCTGGCTAATACCATTGTGAAACGAGCGATGAGTATTATCCATTATAATGTTAATGTTATTGACCATCAGGGCGTAATTATCGCTTCGGGCGAACCACATAGGATCGGTGAACGGCATGAAGTGGCATTTGAGGTGATAAAGAGCCGCCAGCGGATGACGATAGAAAATGCTCAGCAGGCGGCCAGGTACCGAAATGTGCAACCCGGTATCAATCATCCAATTATCGTGGATGATCAGGTGGTTATGGTGATAGGTATCAGTGGCAATCCTGCCGCGATTGCGCGTTATGCCGAGCTGGCGATTCTGGCGGCGGAGCTGTTGATCAAACAGTCTTTAGCTATCCGGGAAATGAACTGGCAATACCGCATCAGAGATCTGTTGCTAAAACAGTATCTTGAAGTGGGCGATACTGACAAAGGTAAGGAAATACTTCACCAGTTGGTACAGCAAGAGATCGACCTGTCACAACCCCTGTTGCCGGTATTGATCAATATTGAAACCGGCGGGCATTTATTGGGACAAACCATCGATCACATCCTCAATAAACTCTCACATATTTTAAAATCCCAACGGGTAATATTGCTCAGCAATGATGAGATCCTGTTAATTATCACCGCGATCGAACAGACCGAAGCCACGGTTAAAGCTATGAACGCCTTTATGGAAACTCAGCTGAGCCATTACACTATTGGCATTGGGGTAGAGTCTGGCTCTGCCGGGATTTTCCGCCAATCGGTATTTATGATCAAAGAGATGATAGAACATGCTCGGGAGTCGTTACCACAACCGCGGGTCATTAACGGCCAGCAATTTGCCTTCAGCGGGTTGTTGAATGAAGCCAGCAGCAGCTCATTTACCCTTTATTTCAAACAGAGAATCGATAAATTACTGATGCTGAGCACGGGTCAAATGCTGCTCAACACGTTAAGTACCTATATCGCACACAATGCCGAACTGGCAAACGCTGCGCGGGAACTTGGGGTACATCGCAACACGCTCACCTACCGGCTTAACCAGATAAAAGAAGCGACGTCGTTGGATCCCTTTAATTTCAAGGAACTTAGCCAACTGATGATTGCACTTTACTATCATCAGGGGACCCCGCTGTCTAATGCGACGGCTGTCACCAACGATCCCCAATGATGTGTCTGGAGAGGTTGCTACGATCCAGACTCACCCTCTTTGTCAGAAAACTTCCTGATTCATCCAGCTAATCGCATAGTAAAATTCAGTATATTCATTAAGTTATGGAGTGATATTATGACTGAATGACTAGCTGTTATCACCATTCTGGCCGTCATCAGCCCAGGGCCGTCATTTCATGGTTAACAAAAAAAGTAAGGGTTAAAGATGGAAATAAGCTGGCAGGCATTGAAAGGCAACGTCCTCAGTGCGCAGCAGTTGCATGATATTCTGGCGCTGCGCATGGCGGTGTTTGTCGTCGAGCAGACGTGCCCGTTTCAGGATATTGATGGACAGGATTTGCTTAATAGCACCCTTCACGTTGCCGGATACAGCGACGGTAAGCTTATCGCCTACGCGAGAGTGCTGCACGTGGATGATTCTCCGGATGCGGCCAAAATCACGCGAGTGATTGTTGATGATTCCGTCAGGGGTCAGAAGCTGGGGGTCAGGCTGATGGAAAAAACGATGTCCTTAATCCTCGGCGATGCACCAGGCAAGGCGATAAAGCTCTCGGCACAATCTCACCTCGTCAAATTCTATGAAGGATTCGGTTTCAAAACGGTATCCGGCGAATACCTTGATGATGGCATACCCCATAAGGATATGGAGTATACGGAGGCGTAATCCAGGTAGAAGGGACAGAAGTCCAGACCACTCAACTTCTGTTCCCCCGCAGTTAAACTGGCTGCGTTGCCTCTTCTGCAGCAATCGCGGCCTGGACATGGGAGCGAGATCCAATCCGTTCCATGAACGACATCAGTACTGGCCAGTCTTTGATCTCGATATTGAAAAACGGCAACCATTTCAGAACGGTGAACAGATACACATCTGCTAGACCAAAGGTCCCAATCAGGTAGTTCTGTTTCGATAGGATCTGGCCCAGATAGTTAAATCGTTTAAATAGCTTTTGTTTGAAAATGGCCTTAGTGGTCTCTGGAATATCATCGTTGAACAAAGGTGCACAACCGCTATGGATCTCAGATGAAATAAAGTTCAGCCATTCCTGTAGACGAACCCGTTCCCAACTACCATTGCTCGGTGCCAGCGTGTTGTCAGGGACAAGATCGACCAAGTACTGCACGATGGCAGGCCCTTCGGTCAGCACATTGCCATTATCCAACTCTAAAGCTGCCACGTACCCTTTAGGGTTGATGTCTAAAAAGCTGCGCCCATCAGCAGTTTGCTTAGTCTTGTTGTTAACCCGAATCAACTCAAAATCGAGGCCTAATTCACGCAATACAATATGTGGGGACAATGAGCAAGTCATTGGGGCAAAGTACAGTTTCATGTAATCTCCTTTCTAACTGGGTAACGACTACTACTCCCCGAACGTGTCGCTTTTCCAGATTCGTAGAGCTTGTGTAGGCATATTGGCAAACCGCTACCCTTTGGTAAAATTACAATTCTGTACCTCCATCATTAGCTATTCTTATGTCGGCACAAGCGGCTTTGTTTCGGCGCCGCGTATCGTCATAGGGATATTCAAACCCAGGGTCGACTTCCTGATTTCATTTAGCAAGGTTTGTGCAGAAGGCGAGTTTTGACCGGTCTGCGAGCAGACCAAACCAAATTCGCGGTAGATTGGCTTACTGAGTTCAAATACCCGCATACCTCGGCGATCTAAGGGCAAAGTCGAGGCAGGAACGATCGAGATGCCCATACCTTCGCCGATCAACGCAAACGCAGTAGTCCAGTCACGCACCGTGATCTTTATATCCTTCAGTGCCAATCCTTCTCGTTCTACCAGCGACTGCCCGTTAAGATAACAGCCACCAGTAGCGAGAATGAAAGGTTCCTCAACCAACTCCCTAAGCGAGACGGTACTGAGCGAGGATCTTCTGGCTAGCTTATGAGTCACTGGAACTACGGCTACCCAAGTGTCCCGCCCTAGCGACAGCGCCTGACGCTTCTCATCAGGATTCATCACCACGCCCAGATCGATGCTGTCGCTGGCTAGCCACTGCTCTACCTCCTCGTCGGTTCCTTCCAGGGAAACGATTTCAACACTGGGATGCATGCGGCTGAAAGTCTGAAGTAAATCTGGCAGAAAGGACGCGAACACGGAGGGGAAACTAGCCAACTTAATTCGGCCCAAATGGCACCCGCGAGAGATATCTACCAGGTTCTGTATCGACTCAAATTCACTCAGCATCCGCCGCGCCCGCTCGATAATCTGCTCTCCTATCGCCGTCACGGTAGTCTCACGTCGATCTCGGACAAATACCTTAACTCCGAGGCTCTCCTCCATTTGGGTCAGAGCCTGGCTGGCACCCGATTGGGTAATGCCATAACGCTCAGCTGCGCGGGACACATTTTTCGAGTCAGCGACCGCAACCAACAAGCGCCAATGCATCAGATTCATCATTTCAGTAGCTCCTCTTATGCTTGGGTAAGCGATATTTAATTATGCGCGGCGCTCTCCCTCCACATGCTCTATCTCTTCTACACAAATCCCCGGCATTTTGCCCGGGGATTTTTTTAATCCTTTCCCTTGTCTTTTGATACCACGGGTTGGGTGGGTGTTGCCACTAGGCATAATCTCCTGCAACGGCTCTGGTTCCGATAGTCTGCTCAGTGCCAAGTCAGCATTGCTCACACCACTGAGCGCTAAATACTGGGGAGCTGACCCTCGCTATTATAGCGGTGACTTTAACGCCAACGTCATTCACTTTCACCAAGATGGATAAATTAACTATAAATATCATGTAGTTAAACTAATTTTTTATTGAAAATCTTCTTTCATTAGTCATGACCGCATTTTTGAAGATCTAGGTTAATGCAAATTTAATAGAGTTTTTCCTGTTGGTTTCTGAGTCAGGCACTTATTATAACCATCACCGATTAGGAGGACATATGCAAAAAACATACCCGGATGAAAGTGTATTCTCTTTATATAAAAGAGATATTCCAGAGGATATTACTCATCAAGAATTCCTATCTAAGCTAGAAAAAGATTTTTCCGCTTATCATTATAATACTGTTCCAGACTCAGTGAAAACATTGAGGGCTAAAGTTTACTCTATTATCGGAAAAGATAAAAAACCAGACGATTCCAGCATGACTAAGTATCAACTGCAGCAATGTATGCACTTTTGTCATATGATGGATCTTGAGTCAAAAAAATGGGGGCAATCCAAAGGATGGTGGCACACACCATTTGTGTTAGACGATAGCAAGCCATTAAATACAATTGAAGACTATAGGCATAATAAACAGATCTACAACACATTACATTTATGTAGAAGAATGCTTGATCTACGCATAAACCTTCTGCCTTTGATGCATAAGGTTGAATCTCAAATCATGGACTTCTTAGTTTTTTTACCTCGAAGTATGTACGATTTTTACGATTCAAAAATTAAAATGTACGCAGGCCAGTATGAAGCCGCGGTAATATTGGTTCATTTGATTCATCAACTTAATTTAGATGAAAACAACGTGAATCACTCTATTAATGGAACAGATGAATTCTGTAAAAGAGCACTGGTGAATGAGGCGATAAAAAATGCAAGATATTTTATTAAGGAATCTGAGGGCTTTGATAATTATAATATTGAAATTGCTGATATTGATTACAGCAACCTCATTGGTGATCAATGTCAACATCACGACGATAATTCTCTAATTTCAAGGGTTTGCTCCTACTTTAACCATAAGGAAATGAAGGTTAATGTCATCAAAAGTATGATCGACGCCGTCATTTTTATAAAATGTTTTGACAGAAAACAACCTCTTTATGATGGGACCGAAGAAACATTTTATCAAGAAGCGATAAGTCTGCCTTATATAAGATACGCGGCAATTTGTTTAATTATTAAAGCAGATAAAGAAAAAATGTATTTCTCGTCAAACAAAACCGGCGGGAACAATAAAAAATTACATATAATCAATGAGTTGAAAAAAATATCAAGGAGTTTGGATAGAGCGTCTGATTTTAAAGAGAAAACTGAATTAATGTTTGAAATGGACTATTCCTTCTTGAAGTTCATATCTTACTATGTGAGTACGATAACGACCACAATAGAATATGAGGCGCCACCAGCCGAAGGTATCAAAGAGTATCGTTCCGTAAGAAGGCATAAGTGGAGCCTAATAGACATGTTGTACACCACACTCGGCAATGCCCCACTTGATCAATTTAAATACATGCTCGAAAGTTTATCTAATCAAATTGAGAGATGGCGATGGAGTTCAGAAGTGATGGGTGTGCAAAAATTAAAAGCCCATGACGAATATAATCGAATGAAAGAAAGTGGTGAACTGGAAAAGCTTTGAGTCATTTTACTCATCAGAAATTAATGAGATGCCCTCGTTTTCCATAACGAGTGATAAGGTACCAAGAGCGAGAAGCATTCAGGCCAGCTTCTCGCTCTTGGTTGACTATCACACGACCAGCTTTGGCCCCAACCCACCAAGGGTCAGGGCTTGATACATTAAACCGCGCTTATTACGCCGTGCCGCCCACGGTAAGTGAATCCAGCTTCAGCGTAGGCTGACCAACGCCTACCGGCAGGCTCTGCCCTTCTTTACCGCACACGCCTACGCCCTTATCCAGCGCCAGATCGTTACCCACCATCGAAATCTGCTGCATCGCCTCAATACCTGAACCAATCAACGTGGCACCCTTCACCGGTTTGGTGACGCGGCCATTTTCGATCAGATAGGCTTCAGAGGTGGAGAAGACAAATTTCCCGGAGGTGATATCAACCTGACCACCGCCGAAGTTTGGCGCATACAGGCCATACTCCACGCTGGCGATAATATCTTCTGGCGTCGATTTGCCCGCCAGCATGTAGGTGTTGGTCATACGCGGCATCGGCAGGTGAGCATAAGACTCGCGGCGGCCGTTGCCGGTAGGCGCAACGCCCATCAGCCGTGCGTTGAGTTTATCCTGCATGTAGCCTTTCAGGATGCCGTTCTCAATCAGCACGTTGTATTGGCCCGGTACGCCTTCGTCATCGATCGCCAGTGAACCACGGCGGCCTTGCAAGGTGCCATCATCCACCACGGTGCACAGCTCAGAAGCCACTAGCTGGCCCATCTGGCCGCTGAATACCGAGGTGCCACGGCGGTTGAAGTCGCCTTCCAGCCCGTGACCGACAGCTTCATGCAGCAACACGCCCGGCCAACCCGCGCCCAGTACCACAGGCATGGTGCCCGCAGGGGCAGCCACGGCAGAGAGGTTGACCAGCGCCATACGCACCGCTTCTTTGGCAAAAGCATCGGCACGCACTTCACCGTCCACCACTTCCAGGAAGTAGTCATAGCCAAAACGGCCACCGCCACCGCTGGCTCCGCGCTCACGTTTGCCGTCTTCTTCCACCAGCACGCTGACGGAGAAACGCACCAGCGGGCGAACGTCCGCCGCCAGGGTGCCGTCCGTTGCCGCAACCAGTATCTGCTCATACACGCCGGTAATGCTGGCCGTCACTTCCTGCACGCGTTTGTCTTCAGCACGAGCGACCTTGTCTACCCGGTGCAACAGCGCGATCTTCTCTTCCCGCGGCAGGCTTTGCAGCGGATCGAGCAAAGGATACAGCGCCTGGTAGCCGATCTCACCCAGCGTATGGACTTTGCCATTGCCGCTGTCACGCACAATGCTGCGAGCAGCCTGTGCACTTTGGTTCAGGGCGTTCAGGGTGATTTGGTCCGCATAGGCAAAGCCGGTCTTTTCACCGCTGACCGCGCGCACGCCAACGCCCTGGTCGATATTGTACGAGCCATCTTTGATGATGCCATCCTCAATCACCCAGGCTTCGTGGTAGCTGGACTGAAAATAGAGGTCGGCGTAATCGAGGCGGCGTTCGGCCAGTTGACCCAATACGGAGAACAGGTCTTGATGACTCAGCTTATTCACAGCGAGTAACTGCTCACTGACAAACGACAGGCTCATAATTTTTTCACTCTTTATTGGCGGAGTTTTCAACCGGCGCAATCAGCGTCGGCTGGAATCGGTTATGTTGCATTACCGGCATCTGCTTGCGTACCGTATGCAACTTGCCGGTATTTACGCGCACTTTCAGCGCGGACACGGCGTCGGGGTTTTCTGCCAGCACATTGCCCCAGCTGTCTACCACCATGGAATGTCCCCAGGTACGGCGGGTTGCCCCGTGGCGGCCTACCTGCGCGGGAGCCAGGATCACACACTGGTTCTCGATAGCGCGGGCACGCAGCAAAATTTCCCAGTGTGCCTCACCGGTCACGCGGGTAAATGCGGCGGGAACCGAGATCAGCTCCGCACCTTTCGCACGCAGCGCCTGATACAGACCAGGGAAGCGCAGGTCGTAGCATATCGTCATCCCCAAGCGGCCAACCGGCGTATCAACCACCGTTAATTGCTGACCATGCTGATAGGTATCTGACTCGCGGTAATGGGCGTGGATATCATTGATATCTACGTCGAACATGTGCAGTTTGTCGTAACGGCCACGGATTTCGCCCTGATCGTCAAACAGCAGGCTGCTGGTGGTGATGCGCGTCGGATCTTCGCGGCTGATCAATGGCATAGAGCCAACCAGCAACCATACCCCATAACGGCGAGCCATATCGCGCACCGCCTGCTGCAGCGGCCCGTGACCTTCCGTTTCCGCATGTTCACGGTAGGCGGCCGAGTTGGCAAACAGTAAGGCGTTCTCCGGAGTCATCACCAGTTTTATCCCGGGATTGAGTTGCTTGATCTGCTGCTCAATCTGGGCCAGGTTGTCCCGTATCTGCTCACCGCTACACAGCTGTAATAACGCAACGTTAGCATTTTTCATGGCGATTTATCCTCTTTTGGCTTACGCAACACCTCATGAATACTTGGGTGGTCCAGGCTGCCGGTAATGTCATAGCGGATAAACGAGATCTTGCTCCACAACGGCCCCAGCACTTTCGAGGCCGCAAACACCGCCGCCCCCACAATCGGGTTGATTACAAACGCGGTCGCCACTCCGACCGTCGCCGAGATCTCTGGCGCTATCACGGCCTGCATATCAATCTGGCGTTTCACCAGGTCGATCTGGCCGCTCATGGCGATATCCGCCGCCAGCCCATCCACCAAAAAGTTATCTGTATGCATTATGCCATCTTTCGCCCAGATAGTGCCGCGTATGGAGTCAAAGTAAAATCCATTACCGAAGGTATCACGGAAGTCGAACTGTAATTTGCGCAGCAGGGCATCAAAGCTGACCAGGCGTAACAACTGCCCAGCCCGGCCACCGCCGACGTTGTCAATCTCGCCTTTGCCCAGATCGACCTTCATGGTGCCATTGAGCGTGTTGATCTGCGGTTTCCATGGCTGCCCATGCCAGTGCAGATCAAAATCGATATCGTAAGGCGCGTCTTTTAATGGAATGATCACGCCGAAGAAACTGGCGGTGCGATCGATTTTGCTGCCCAGCAGTTTGCCCTTTAACGCACTGCGCTCTTCCTGAGCGTTTTGTTTCCACAGGCCGGTGGCGCTCATACGGCCATAGCCGGTATCTACCAGGCCATGGCTTAGCACCAGAGAATCCCCCTCACGTTTGAGATCGGCCTCCACCGTGCCAAGATTCTGCCCCATCACCCAGCAGGATTTACAACGCAACATCAGCGAAGGCCAATCCTGGAACGAGATCCGCTCCTTCGAGTCCAACGGGTTGGTTCCACCAGCACTGCCGTCGCCGCTGGCAAACTGCGGGTTGTAGTAAAGATAGCCGAGATCCGCACGCCACACGCCCTTATCCGGCATCGACAGGCTACCATCAATCTCTTTACCCTTGGCGGTGACGGTCGTTCCCGCCAACTGCTGCACGACCGCCAGCTGAAGGTTATGCCACGCCTGTCCGCCCAGCGTCAGCTGTGGGGTTTCGAGCGTTACGCTGGTTGGGAACACAAAGCTGCCCACCTTGCCCGCACCGCTGCTTTGCTTCATCGCCGGTGCCAATAGCCCCAACCATTGCTCGCCATCCAACGCGGGCAGATTGAGCACCAGGGATTTATCTTTGGGTAACGTTGGGGTAGCGGAACCGCCGGTTTGCCAAGCGGCACGTGCCAGCGTCACCTGCTGTTTGGCCAACAGCCATTCGCTGTTGAAGTGGTTTTGCTTGCCCGCACTGCCATTGAGCATAAATCCTTGCAGGCCGCCGTTCACTTTTACGTTAACGGGTAACGCTTCCCCTGCGGCTTTATTCAGGGGAGAAGGTAAGTGACTGCTTACTTTTTTCAGATCGGCATTCACACCAATCTCATAGTTCGGCTCGCCTTTATGCGGCAGGTTGATGGCCACTTTACCCTGCCAGGCGGCGCTGCCTGCCAGCTTTTTGGCAAACTCTGGCGGCAGGCCTTCAACCTTGGCCGGTTGCCAATCGCCTTTCAGCCCAACGTTAACCTTATAATCCTGTTTGCCTTCCAGCGTATCGAAGTTGACCGTCAGCGGCTGCCCAAACCAGTTGGCCGTCAGGGTATCGCTCTGCAGGTTGCCGTTGTCGAAACGGAACTTGCCGCTTACTCTCTCTAACTGGCTCTCCAGCGGCTTGACCAACAACGAGTTGTTATTCAGCGTCACTTCACCGCTGGCGTTAACCAGCTCACCGTCCAACGGAATATTCAGATGTAAGCGCCCACTTACATTGCCACCCACCTGCAGCTCATCTAACGCCGCCCCGACAGAGTCATCCAGTGGGGTCTGCATGAAATAGTCGTGGATAGCTTGCCCGGTACCCGCAACGTCGGCATCAATCAACAGGCGTTGTTTGCTATAGTCCGGAATGACGGCGCTAATATTTCTGCCCGTCGCAGTGCCCAGTTTGGTTTGCGGCGCATTCATCCACAGGCCATTGTTGGCAAAATCGAGGTCGATCGCCAGATCGTCCAGCGCTGGCCATTCCGGCTGGAACTGGAAGGTAGCGTGGCGTAGTGGGACAAACACCTGAAACTGCCCTTCGTTCTTCTCATATGGGAAGTGCTGCGGATCGCCCGCATAAATCAGGGAAGCATTATCAACCTGCCCACCCTGGATCGCCTCGCTGAGATAATCCACCAAATGTTTACCCATCAGCGGTTCAGGGAAATAACGCCAGGCATCGGCGGCATCATACAAACGGATGCCAGCCAGAATATCCAGCCAAGGCTCGCCGTTGGCCGGTTGCTGATAGCGGAAATCACCGTTAATCCACAGGGATTTGGCCTGTACATCCAGACTTTGACTTGCCAATTGCCAGCCTTGAGCGTTGTTTTGCCAGGTCAACGCCCCGCTTGCACGGCCGATCTCCAACGGTGCCCGGAACATATCGCCATAAGGCAGCGTGCTGTTATTCAGCCCCAGCGTCAGACGGCCGTTTTCCACGCCCCCGGTTAACGCGCCGGAAAAGTGATCGACGCCCGGCAACAGTTTCCAGTGTTGCCAGCTCAGATCCTGCCACCACGCCTGAAAACGGGTTTTTTCCGGCTGTTGCAGCGGGATATCCAACGCCAGCGCCCTAAGCATGCCGCGAGGTTGTAAGTCTTTCCAGTGCTCCAGCACTTCCGGGCTGAGGAACGAGAAGGTAGGCAGCAACGCTTCCAAACGTTCCAACTGGATGCCGGTGGCACGGATACGGAGTTCTTCACTCTGGTTTGGCCCGATAAATTGGGTATTTTCCGGCAACCACAGCGCAGTAAGGGTTCCGGGTGCCCAGGCTTGGCCATCGGTTTTCAGGTTCAGGGCAGGTGCATGCACCTGCCAGCCGTTGCCCTCACGGCTCAGTGCCAGCGCCAGATTATCGACGTCCAACCGGTGTTGATCGCCACCCGCCAACCAACTGGCGGTGCCTTTATTAAGCAGGGCATTACCGCTGTAGATTGCGCCATTTTTGATATTGAGCCAGGCGGCCAGGCTGAAATCGGCACTTTCGAGACCGGTATTGGTTTTCAGCCAGCGGCTGAACCAGGGCTTCATGTCGATTTCATCGGCCTGCATATAGATGGTGCCGGTATTGAGCAACCCCTGCTCATCCCGCAGATCCAGGCGTAACTGTACCGCACCGTGCTGGCCATTCAGGCTGGTCAGGCTGATTTGACCTTCCGCGCGATGGCGGTTATAGCTGTTGAGCCAGGTCATTTGCGGGATATGAAATTCAGCACGCGAGCCTGATGGGGTAAGGAACGAGAGGCGGCTGTTGCGCAGATCAAAGTGATCCAACTGATACAGGAACAGATCGCTGACTCCGTTCGGGGTAAGGCCATTGCTACCTTCCCCCCCGAGCGTCGCGTCAAGATCAAGCTGCAACTGATAGAAGGTGAGATCGCGGAACTGCCAGCGCCAATGCAGCAGGGATTGCCACACGTCCAGCGCCAGCGTGACGCGCTCGATCTGGATTTTGCTTGTTGGCAGGGCCAAACGGATGTTGCGGGCCTCCAGCGTGGGGCCAAAGGTTTCCCAACTGCCCTGGATAAAGTCGGCCTCGACGGGCACCCCGGCGATCGCCTGCACCTTCTCCAGCAATTGCGGGCGATAGTGGTTAAGCTCAGGCAGCACCAGACGCAACCCGCTGATCAGCAACGCCACAACAACAATCAAAATGGCGCCTGTGGCTAACAGGATCCCGGGCAGTCGCCTCACGCATTTCTCCTTAATGACCAAATATATAACCTAACGCTTGTGCCCCTCACCCTAACCCTCTCCCACAGGGAGAGGGGACCGATCGAGTTAGGCTGAAAGTATTGTGATCCTTCATGAGCACCGGATGATCCACCTTGGATGCGGAGCCGATCACGGTTGCCTAGATGACTTCTTTACCTCCAAAAGAGCAGGAACTAAGAGCTCCCTCTCCCCGCGAAAGAGGGTTGTGATCCTTCATAAGCACCGGCTATTCCACCTGCATGAGGGGGCGATCACGGTGCCCAAATCACTTCTTTACCTCCAAAAGAGCAGGAACTAACAGCTCCCTCTCCCCGCGAAAGAGGGTGGTGATCCTTCATAAGCACCGGCTATTCCACCTGCATGAGGGGGCGATCACGGTGCCCAAATCACTTCTTTACCTCCAAAAGAGCAGGAACTAAGAGCTTCCTCTCCCCGCGAAAGAGGGTTGTGATCCTTCATAAGCACCGGCTATTCCACCTGCATGAGGGGGCGATCACGGTGCCCAAATCACTTCTTTACCTCCAAAAGAGCAGGAACTAACAGCTCCCTCTCCCCGCGAAAGAGGGTTGTGATCCTTCATAAGCACCGGCTATTCCACCTGCATGAGGGGGCGATCACGGTGCCCAAATCACTTCTTTACCTCCAAAAGAGCAGGAACTAACAGCTCCCTCTCCCCATGGGAGAGGGTTGGGGTGAGGGGTATTACATCATCACAACGTCAAACTGTTCCTGGCTGTATAAAGGTTCGATCTGCACCTTGACCTGTTTGCCAACGAAGATTTCCACTTCCGCCAGGGCGTGTGACTCTTCACTTTTCAGCGCTTCACCCACGGCCGCAGAGGCATAGACCAGGAAACGATCGGAATCGTAAGCATGATGCACGCGCACGATCTCACGCATAATCTCATAGCAGACGGTTTCCACCGTTTTCACCGTTCCGCGCCCTTGGCAGGTCGGGCAGTCGTTACACAGCACATGCTCAATACTTTCACGCGTGCGTTTACGCGTCATCTCCACTAATCCTAGTTGAGAGAAACCATTGATTGTGGTTTTTACCCGATCTTTACTCAACGCCAGTTCCAACGAGTGCAATACCCGGCGGCGGTGTTCATCATTGTTCATATCGATGAAATCAATGATGATGATGCCGCCCAGGTTGCGCAGCCGCAGCTGGCGGGCAATGGCCTGCGTCGCTTCGATGTTGGTATTGAAGATGGTCTCATCAAGATTGCGGTGGCCGACAAAGGCCCCGGTGTTGATATCCACGGTGGTCATGGCTTCGGTTTGATCAATGATCAGGTAACCGCCGGACTTCAATTCAACCTTGCGTTCAAGCGCCCGCTGGATCTCGTTCTCGACGTCGTACAGATCGAAGATCGGCTGGCTGCCGGTATACAGCTCCAGCTTATTGGTGATATCCGGGATGTACTCGCCGGTAAATTCCACCAATTGGTCATGCGTCAGGCGCGAGTCGACGCGGATACGATCCAGCGCCGCCCCGGCAAAGTCGCGCAGGATACGGTGCGCCAACGCCAGTTCGCCATACAGTTTGTATTTGGTCTGGTTGCGCTTTTTGCGCTCCATGACTTTGGTCCACAAACGCTTGAGGAAGGCGGCATCCTGCGCCAGCTCTTCTTCACCTACTCCTTCAGCCGCAGTGCGGATGATAAAGCCGCCCAGATCGTCGCAATATCCCGCGACGGCACGCTTGAGACGCTCGCGTTCGGCTTCACTTTCAATGCGTTGGGAAACCCCCACGTGTGCTGCGCCCGGCATAAAGACCAGGTAGCGCGAAGGTAGAGTGATATCGGTAGTCAGGCGTGCACCTTTGGTGCCAAGCGGATCTTTCACCACCTGAACCATCAGATCCTGCCCCTGGCGCACCAGTTCGGCGATATCGCGCACGGAGAAATTCTTTTGTTCATCACCGGCAACACACTCGGTGTGCGGCATGATATCGGAGGCGTGCAGGAAGGCCGCTTTATCCAGGCCAATATCGACAAAGGCCGCCTGCATGCCGGGTAACACGCGGCTGACACGCCCTTTGTAGATATTGCCCACGATGCCACGCTTGGCTTCGCGCTCAATATGGATCTCTTGCAGAATGCCGCCGTCAATATAGGCAACCCGCGTTTCCGACGGCGTAATATTTACCAGTAGCTCAGCTGTCATGCTTTCTCCTCAGAGCCGGTGTAGCGCCTGCCCTTATCTTTCCTGTGCTCACGCTATGGCGGCGACGGGAAATCTAGTGGTGGCATCAGCCGGCTCTTACCTCTCGTAATGCGACAAAATGACTGAGCAGCTCATGTGTTTCGACCAGCGGCAACCCCATCACCGCGTGATAACTTCCGGTTATCGTTCTGACGAAACAACCACCCTTACCTTGAATTCCGTAAGCGCCCGCTTTATCCATCGGTTCGCCTGTGGCGATATAGTCGCAGATATCCTGTGGTGACAGATTGCGGAACGTCACGTCGGTGACCACCAGTTGGCATAAAACGCCCTGTTTATCGGCAATCGCCACGGCGGTCATCACCTGATGCTGTTTCCCGGACAAGGCTGCCAGCATCTGCGCCGCATGCTCTTCATCCCGCGGTTTTTCCAACACCTGGCCGTTCAACACCACGATAGTATCTGCACCCAGCACGGGCCAATCCTGTTGCGCCAGAGTTACACCTGCCCTGGCCTTATCCTGCGCCAGACGGCGAACGTAATTTTCCGCCGCTTCCCCTTCCTGCCGCTGCTCTTCAGTATGCGTCAGAATCACTTCAAACGGTACGCCGAGCAGAGTCAGCAGTTCATGGCGACGGGGAGAACCGGAAGCAAGATAGAGCGAAAACATCGTTATAACCTCATTGTACGGCAAACTGACGGCGGATCTTGCGCATCAGCAGGAATAACCACGGCCAAAGCACGCCGTTGACCACACTACTCCAGAACACCTCGGGGCGGAAAGAGACGTTGATCACTAAAAACTCCGCCCAGAACACCACCACGTCCATGGCCAATGATAGCAGCACGACGATCAGCGCTTGCTGCCACAGGGCCATATTGCGGAATAATTGGAATTTGAACGCGACGAGATAGGCGATGATGCCCATGGCCAGCGCACGCACGCCGAGCGTGGAACCCAGGATCAGATCCATGATCAACCCCAGGATAAAGCCGGTGCCGACGTTAACCCGATGGGGTAACGCCATCACCCAGTAAGTGAGGATCAGCAGCAGCCAGGATGGCCGGAACATGTAGATTTGGTCCGGCCACGGCATGATTTGCAGCACTAATGCTACCAGGAATGACAGCCAGATAATCCAGCGCCCGTTGCTGCGATAGCGATTCATCGGGTTGCCCCCACCGGTGGCGGCTGAACGGTACCGGTAGCGGGAGCCGGCAGCGGAGCCGGTGGGCCCATGGCATCAGCCGGCGGCAATACCTGCGGCATCATCTGCATCAGGCGTTCATTGGCAACGCGGTGAACTTCCTCCGGCGGCAGCGGCATGGTGCCGTTGCGATCGGCACCCCATAGTAACAACAGATAGCGCAAGCGTTGCAGACCAGCGGTTGGCCGCGCCTGGATCACGGTATAGGCGCGTTGGTTATCCACTTTTACCGAGGACACCACAGCGACCGGATACCCTTCCGGGAAGCGCCCGCCCAAACCGGAGGTGACCAGCACATCCCCGACGCGGATATCGGTATTGCCCGGCAGATGTTCCAGCTGCAGGTCATCCGTACAGCCACTGCCTGCGGCAATCACCCGGATATCATTGCGCAATACCTGGATCGGCAACGCATGGGAAGCATCACAGATCAGCAGGACGCGGCTGGTCATTTTAGCCACCGCCACCACCTGCCCGACCACGCCTTTATCACTGATAACCGGCTGGCCTTCATAAACCCCGTTGTCCGACCCTTTATCAATCACGACCTGATCGCTATAGGGGTCTGAACCGGTAGAGATCACCTGAGTGACCATTTTGTGTTCGTCCTGGCGCAACGGCGAGCCTAGCAGCTCACGCAAACGGGCATTTTCCTGTTTGAATTGGCCAAGAAGAAGATTATCGCTGTTTTTGAGTAACAGTTCCTGCCGCAGAGCGCGGTTTTCCAGCTCTAGCTGTTGGCGGGTAGCCAGCGTTTCCGATACGCTGTCCAAAACTTTACGCGGCCCGTTAGCCAAGAAGTAAAAAGGGCTGACGGCGGTGTCCATGTAGTTTCGTATTTTAACGAACGTACCGAGCCGGCTGTCGGCAACGATCAACGCAATCGCCACGATCACTGCCAGGAAAAGTCGTAGTTGCAGGGAAGGCCCCCTGCTAAAAATCGGCTTCATAAATTATGCACGTTCCTCGACAACAGAAAGGGGAACGCACCAGATGCCAGGTTAATGCCGTCATCCGCTACGATCCCTCCATTCTGGGGCTGCTCACTATTCTTCGCTGAACAAATCGCCGCCATGCATGTCGATCATTTCCAACGCCTTACCACCACCGCGAGCCACACAGGTGAGAGGATCTTCAGCCACCACTACCGGGATACCGGTCTCTTCCATCAGTAGGCGATCCAGGTTACGCAGCAATGCGCCACCACCGGTCAGCACCATACCGCGTTCGGAGATGTCGGAAGCCAGTTCCGGCGGGCACTGTTCAAGCGCAACCATGACCGCGCTGACGATGCCGGTCAGAGGTTCCTGCAAAGCTTCGAGAATTTCATTGGAGTTCATGGTGAAGCCACGCGGCACACCTTCTGCCAGGTTACGGCCACGCACTTCAATTTCACGCACTTCGTCATCCGGATAGGCCGAGCCGATACCGTGCTTGATACGTTCTGCGGTAGCTTCACCGATCAGTGAACCGTAGTTACGGCGCACATAATTAATGATGGCTTCGTCAAAGCGGTCACCGCCGATACGCACGGAAGAGGAGTACACCACACCGTTAAGCGAGATCACCGCCACTTCAGTAGTACCACCACCGATATCAACCACCATGGAGCCAGTGGCTTCCGATACTGGCAGACCCGCACCGATCGCCGCAGCCATAGGCTCTTCAATCAGGAAGACTTCACGCGCGCCTGCGCCCTGAGCGGACTCACGGATCGCACGGCGTTCAACCTGGGTGGCACCAACAGGTACGCAAACCAGTACGCGCGGGCTTGGGCGCATAAAGCTGTTGCTGTGAACTTGCTTGATGAAATGCTGCAGCATTTTTTCGGTGACAAAGAAGTCGGCGATCACGCCGTCTTTCATTGGGCGAATAGCCGCGATATTGCCAGGCGTACGCCCCAGCATCTGCTTGGCGTCATGACCTACGGCCGCAACGCTCTTGGGTGAGCCGGCACGATCCTGACGAATGGCAACCACCGACGGTTCATTCAGTACAATGCCTTGTCCTTTAACATAAATCAGGGTATTGGCGGTACCCAAGTCGATGGACAAGTCATTAGAAAACATGCCACGAAATTTCTTAAACATAACGAAAGGATAATCCTGCAAGCTGGGGGCGGAAAATAAAATCCGCCTACTTTACCAACCACACGAAGCAGCGACAAGGCGCAAAAACGTCCTACTTCGGTGAAAATTAGTCTGCGTTATTTGTGACCGAATGCACGGAAAGCGAATGGGGCCTGATATCCCTCAACAAAGGCTCAGCTAGCCACCAAATCAACGTACCAAACGGCAGTAACACAGCTCATAAAATCTAACATTTTTCCTGATTGTCACCGGTGGTAAGCACCTACTGACGCCCACAGGAAAAGACGGGCCATTCTACGTTAATTTTTGCCCGGTCATCAGGTTAAACACGATATCGACGCGAATATTTTTTGCGAGCTATATCGATCGGCTCTGGCGAAGCGAAAAAGTCCCCCTGCCCACCAAGGATCCCGCGCTCTTTCAGCGTCTGCCATTCATTGCGCGTACGCACGCTGGCAGCAAAAACCTTCGCTTGAGTACCTTCGCAGGCACCGGTCAAGCTCTGAACGAACAGCTGATTCTCATCCCGCCGGTCAATACTCCGTACCAACCCTGGGTGAAGCTTGACGATCTCCACCGGTAACGACTTGATATAAGAGGTACTCACCACCGTCAACCCGGCCTGAGAAACTGCCAGACGACAGCCCAATCCGGTCAGTAATCGCAGCACCGGACGCAAACGGTCGATATGTTGACACACATCTGCCTCTGCAAGTTCAATCAGAATTCGCCTGCGGTGACTTTTTTCACACTGTAACAGGGTATCGCGCAGCCAACGTTGGAAACTGCGCTGCAATAATGAATCAACGCATAGTGGAAACGCCAGCGTCTCTTCCGGCCACAGCGCCAATAAAGGAATAATCCGATTCATCTGCTGGCGGTCATAGCTTTCCGCCAAGCCCAGCTGATTGACCAGCGGCATATATTCGGCGGGCAACAGTTCCTGTGCGCCATCATAAATCCGGCTCATGATTTCGCGGTGATGCACATCGCCTTCCACCGTCACCGCCGGTTTTTGATATAAACGAGGGCCACCGCGCGCCAGCACCTGTTCCAGCAGAGTGCGCCATTTAACGCTGCCGCGCCCTTTCTCCGGCACATTGCTGTCATAGACGTACCAGCCGTTTTCGCCTTGCAGTACGGCATGACGGGTTGCCTGTTCGGCGTAATCGATGATCTCTTCCGGGGTCTGCCCGCTGCGATAGGCCACAATACCAATATGTAAGAAAGCCTCACGGTCAATCAGCGCCGTTGAGGGCAAGGAGTCGATCGCGTTGACCAGTTGCGCCGCGATGCCGTCCGCTTCCTTCAGCGTGCGGTGTGGCAGCAGAACGGTAAAATCACTGTGGAAATAACGGGCCAGCAAGGCGGCAGGGTAACGCATGACAAAGGTGGACAGCAGGTTGACCAACGAATACATCAGCTCCTGCACCGCGGCATTGCCGTGAATTTCACGCAGGGTATCGAAATCTGGCAGGCGCACCATCATGACGATGCCGTGTGACCCGACATCTTCCAACTGAGTGGTGAGCTGGTTATCAAAGAACAACCGGTTATTGAGGCCGGTTTTCGCATCCTGAGCGGCAAAAGCACGGATCAGGGTATCTACCCGGCTGCGCTCCTCACGCGCTTCGGCCAGATCGGCCAGCAGCCGATCCAACGCACCGCTGACGCTGGCGGGCCATTCGCGAACGTCTCCCTTCAGCACCTGTTCACGTTCGCCGTTGAGAATGCGCCGCGCCCGGCGTTCCAGGCGATCTTCACCTACCGCCTGTTCACGCAGCCAGCGTAAACTGAACAGCAGTATCACCACCATGATGACGATCGACAGCGTGACCGCCGCCGTGGACTGCAATGAACGCACGTCGCTGGCGAACGGATCGAGGTAGGTGACACTTACCCGGGTGCCGGGGTGATGCATCATGGTCAACGAGGTTTGGCGGTAGCCAGCCAGCGATGCCCAGGGGGCTTTGATGGTCGGTAGGCTGTAGGAGAAAAGGTTGCTGGTTTCGGTATCGACATTAATCGCCACGATGCCTAGCGGCCGCATCACCAGGGGCAGCCAGTTATCCTGAGCCTGCAGCGGTTGCAGCAGCATTGCCTGATCGATGGAGGTGGCCAGGGCTTCAAAACGACGCTCTAGGCGCTCCTGAGTCACGTAAAAGAAACTGTATGAACACCCCATCAGCATCAAAAACATAGCCAATGCGACGAGCAGGGTGATTAGTGCAGAGAGTTTGGTTGTAAATCTCATCCCTGTGCCTTCTGCGCGATGATAAAATGAAGAGCCACCTTTTGAAGTTCCAAGGCCCCGTTCCTGCTCGATTGAAAACAACGCAATACCCTGATATTAAAAATCATGAAGCGACTTCAATTTCTTTGCCAAGCATCAGGTTAGCTCATACAAAGCTATCAAGCCTGACCGACGAAGAAAACCATTAAACACTCTTTTTTTGTCCTTTATCAGGACAGGCTTTTTTATTATGCATATAGTCAGACAATACTGAACCATACATTCATATAATATATGAAAAAGCGGGGAGCGATGCATGCGCGTATTATTATTGGAACAAGATGGCGAAAAAACCCTGGCACAAGTCAAGAATATTGATAGTGAGCAGTTGCCAGAAGGGGATGTGACGGTCGACGTCAACTGGTCCAGCCTCAACTATAAGGATGCCCTGGCGATCACCGGCACGGGGAAAATCATTCGTCACTTCCCAATGGTGCCTGGTATCGATTTTGCAGGCCTGGTACACAGCAGCAAAGATCCGCGTTTTAAACCAGGCCAGAGCGTAGTACTCACCGGCTGGGGCGTTGGCGAAAATCACTGGGGCGGGTTGGGCGAACAGGCCCGCGTTAGCGGCGAATGGCTGGTACCACTGCCAAAAGGGCTGTGTGAACGCAAAGCGATGATCCTCGGCACCGCCGGCTTTACCGCCATGCTGTGCGTGATGGCACTGGAAGAAGGCGGAGTGAAACCGGAGGACGGCGACGTGCTGGTCACCGGAGCCAGCGGCGGCGTGGGGAGCACGGCGGTCGCCCTACTGTCCGCACTGGGCTATAGCGTCACCGCCATCAGCGGGCGCGACAGCAATACCGACTATCTGAAATCCCTCGGTGCCAAAACCGTGCTGCCCCGTAGCGAATATATTGAAACACCGCGCCCGCTGGAGAAACAGCTGTGGGCCGGCGCCATCGACACCGTCGGCGACAAATTGCTGGCTCGCGTGCTGGCGCAGATGAATTATAACGGCACCGTTGCCGCCTGCGGCCTGGCGGGAGGCTACCAGTTGCCGACTACCGTGATGCCGTTTATCTTGCGTAACGTGCGTCTGCAAGGCGTTGATTCGGTGCTGACGCCGCTGCATCGTCGCCAAACCGCCTGGGAACGTCTGGCCGGTATTCTGCCAGAAAGTTTCTATGATCAAGCCACCCAGGAAATTCAGCTGGAAGACGTGCCTGCCGCGGCTACCGCGCTGATGAACAATCAGATCACTGGCCGCACCCTGGTAAAAATCCGTTCATAATCTGTGGGGCGCCGCATCCGGCGCCCGCTTTTTCCCCACAAGAAATTACCTCTCGTTTACCTCTCTTTACATCCCCCCTCTCGCAGAAAGTTGGCTTTCACGCCATGCTTACACCATCACTTGCGGAGATAAAAAATGAAACAACAGCGAAAACTGACCGAAGCCGATGTCACGCCGGAAAGCGTGTTCTATCAGCGGCGCAAGGTGCTCCAGGCGCTAGGGATCACGGCAGCCTCACTGGCTTTGCCCATCCAGGCACAGGCCGACTTGCTTTCCTGGTTCAAAGGTAACGATCGGCCCCCGGCTCCAGCAGGCAAACCGCTGGACTTCAGCAAGCCCGAAGCCTGGCAAGCCAAGCTGGAACTGACACCGGAAGAAAAAGTCATGGGGTACAATAATTTCTACGAATTTGGCCTGGATAAGGCCGATCCCGCGGCCAACGCAGGCTCCCTGAAAACGACGGACTGGAAGGTGAAAATCGACGGCGAAGTCGGCAAGCCTATAACGCTGGACATCGACGATTTACTCAAGCGTTTCCCGCTGGAGCAACGCATTTATCGCATGCGCTGCGTCGAAGCCTGGTCGATGGTGGTGCCGTGGATCGGCTTTGAGCTGGGCAAACTGCTTAAGCTGGCGGAACCCAACAGCAATGCGCGTTACGTGGCTTTTCAAACGCTGTACGATCCAGAGCAGATGCCAGGCCAGAAAGATCGCTTTATTGGTGGTGGCCTCAAGTATCCCTATGTCGAAGGTTTGCGCCTTGATGAAGCCATGCATCCACTGGCTCTGTTGACCGTGGGCGTGTATGGCAAGATGCTGCCACCGCAAAACGGTGCTCCGGTGCGCCTGATCACCCCATGGAAGTACGGCTTCAAAGGCATCAAGTCTATCGTACAGATCACCCTGACCCGCGAACAACCGCCAACCACCTGGAATTTGTCTGCGCCCAACGAATATGGTTTTTACGCCAACGTGAATCCCCATGTCGATCATCCTCGCTGGTCGCAGGCCACCGAACGCTTTATCGGTTCCGGCGGCATTCTGGATGTGAAACGCCAGCCGACGCTGCTGTTTAACGGTTATGCCGATCAGGTGGCTTCGCTCTATCGCGGCCTCGATTTACGGGAGAACTTCTGAGTGCGCTTAACCCCCAAGCAGATCACCTGGCTAAAAGTTGCCATCTACCTGGCGGCATTCCTGCCCTTTCTGTGGCTGGTGTTGTCCGTCGATCAGGGCTGGTTGAGCGCCGATCCGGCCAAGGATATCCAGCATTTTACCGGCAGGATGACGTTGAAATTGCTGCTGGCCACCCTGCTCGTCACTCCATTGGCCCGCTACGCACGCCAGCCGTTGCTGATCCGTTGCCGACGCCTGCTGGGTTTGTGGTGTTTTGCCTGGGGAACCTTGCATCTGGTAAGCTACTCGACGCTGGAACTGGGGCTGAGCAACATTGGCTTGCTGGGGCGCGAACTGGTAACCCGCCCCTATCTGACGCTAGGTATCCTCTGCTGGTTGATTTTGCTGGCTCTGGCGGCCACCTCAACGCTATGGGCGCAGCGTAAATTGGGGGCCAACTGGCAGAAGTTGCACAACTTCGTCTATCTGGTGGCGATCCTGGCACCGATCCACTACCTTTGGTCGGTAAAAACGTTGTCACCGCAGCCTTTTATTTATGCGTCGCTGGCGCTGCTGCTGTTAGCTCTGCGTTACAAGAAATTCCGCTCGTGGTGGCGTAAACCGCGCTAAAACCGGCAAGATTGACGGTAAAAATCCCAGATCGGGGAGCGGAACTTTTCTGTGTTCTACCCCTCATAATCCAATAGCGGCACTTGGTGTTTGCTGATTTAGGGTTGAATATCTTCGCTGATAAGACCAGTATTTAGCTGCGAATTGCCACGATATCGTTATAATGCCCGACCTTGTCCCTATCGCAGCTGTAAAATCTGCGCGTAACAGGTGACAAATCGGTGACATCGGGTTATTTTCTACGATGATGGTTTTATTGCCGGAGATACCAGCACAATGGCGGATAAGTTTCACATTTTGCTTCTGAACGGCCCCAATCTCAATCTGCTGGGGGCGCGTGAGCCGGAAAAGTACGGCAGCGCTACGCTGGCAGAGATTGTTAACGGATTGGAAAACCAGGCGCTCGCGCTAGATATCACCCTGAGTCACCTGCAGTCCAACGCCGAGCATGCGCTCATCGAACGCATTCATCAGGCACGCGGCAATACGGATTTTATCCTGATTAACGCTGCCGCATTCACGCACACCAGCGTGGCGTTGCGCGATGCACTGTTGGCAGTACAGATCCCGTTTATCGAGATCCACCTGTCCAACGTGTACGCTCGTGAGCCTTTCCGTCATCACTCCTACCTGTCTGATATCGCGGTAGGCGTGATCTGTGGCCTCGGCGCGGATGGCTACACATTTGCTTTACAGGCAGCGGTTCGCCGTTTGTCAAAAACCCACTAATTGCTACACAAAAAGAGTACGGAATCACACTCATGGATATTCGTAAAATCAAGAAACTGATCGAACTGGTTGAAGAATCAGGCATTTCTGAACTGGAAATCTCTGAAGGCGAAGAGTCGGTTCGCATCAGCCGTGCCGCACCGGTGCAGGCTTACCCAATGATGCAACAGTACGCAATGCCAGCCCAGCAGCAGCAACCTGCTCTGGCCAACGCCGTTGCCCCTGCTGCAGCAGAAACCCCAGCAGCACCAGCGGCCATGAGTGGCCATACCGTTCGTTCACCAATGGTAGGGACCTTCTACCGCACCCCAAGCCCGGACGCGAAAGCCTTCGTGGAAGTGGGCCAGAAAGTGAATGCTGGTGATACTCTGTGCATCGTTGAAGCCATGAAAATGATGAACCAGATTGAAGCTGACAAATCCGGTGTGGTTAAAGCGATCCTGGTAGAAAACGGCCAACCGGTTGAATTTGACGAGCCACTGGTCGTCATCGAATAACGAGGCGCACCATGCTAGATAAAATTGTTATCGCCAACCGTGGCGAGATCGCGCTACGTATCCTGCGCGCTTGTAAAGAACTGGGCATCAAAACCGTTGCCGTTCACTCAAGTGCCGACCGCGATCTGAAACACGTTCTGCTGGCGGATGAGACCGTTTGTATCGGCCCTGCACCGTCAGTTAAAAGCTATCTGAACATCCCGGCCATCATCTCCGCCGCCGAAATTACCGGCGCCGTGGCGATCCACCCGGGCTATGGCTTCTTGTCCGAGAACGCCGACTTTGCCGAGCAGGTAGAGCGCTCTGGCTTTATCTTCATCGGCCCACGCGCCGAAACCATTCGCCTGATGGGTGACAAGGTTTCTGCCATCAGCGCGATGAAAAAAGCCGGCGTACCTTGCGTACCAGGCTCCGACGGCCCGCTGACCGATGACATGGACAAAAACCGTGCCTTCGCCAAGCGCATCGGTTATCCGGTGATCATCAAGGCTTCCGGTGGCGGCGGCGGTCGCGGCATGCGCGTTGTGCGCGGCGACAAAGATCTCGAGCAATCCATCTCCATGACCAAAGCGGAAGCCAAAGCGGCTTTCAACAACGACATGGTGTATATGGAGAAGTACCTGGAAAACCCACGCCACATCGAAATTCAGGTGTTGGCAGACGGTCAGGGCAACGCCATCTATCTGGCTGAACGTGACTGCTCCATGCAGCGCCGCCACCAGAAAGTGGTCGAAGAGGCACCAGCACCGGGGATCACCCCAGAGCTGCGCCGCTACATCGGCGAGCGCTGCTCAAAAGCCTGTGTGGAAATCGGCTATCGCGGTGCGGGTACCTTTGAGTTCCTGTATGAGAACGGCGAGTTCTATTTCATTGAAATGAACACCCGTATCCAGGTGGAACACCCGGTTACCGAAATGATCACCGGCGTGGATCTGATCAAAGAGCAGCTGCGTATCGCTGCTGGTCAACCGCTGTCGATCAAACAGGACGAAGTGAAGGTACAAGGCCATGCGGTGGAATGCCGTATCAACGCCGAAGACCCGAACACCTTCCTGCCAAGCCCAGGCAAGATCACCCGCTTCCACGCTCCTGGTGGTTTCGGCGTGCGTTGGGAATCTCATATCTACGCTGGCTATACCGTGCCGCCGTACTATGACTCCATGATTGGCAAGCTGATCACCTACGGTGAAAACCGTGACGTGGCAATTGCCCGCATGAAGAACGCCCTGGCTGAGCTGATCATCGATGGCATCAAAACCAACGTTGAACTGCAGCAGAAGATCATGACCGACGAAAACTTCCAGCATGGTGGCACCAACATCCACTATCTGGAGAAAAAGCTGGGTCTGCAGGAAACCTGATTATCGGTTAACGATATTGGGCGAATAAAAAACACCGCATGAGAACTTCTGCGGTGTTTTTTTATTGGGGCCGGGGTCTCTGCCTCAAAGCACGTTTAGCGCCTCTTCCTGCCGCTCATTACACCCATAGGCATACGCACGCAATACTTCCTGGATCTTGTCGATCATCAGGCTATGTGGGTCACCAGCACACTCGCCAGCCATCAGGCGTGGGAATTGCAGCGGGAAATACTGGCTCAGCATACCCAACGGAATGGCTACCCCACTAAGATTTGCCACCAGCTTGTCGATGGCTGCGCTGATGCGCGCTTCAGGCCAGTAATAGCGGATCCGATCGGACAGGCTGTAGTGCAGATCGATCATCGCCTTCGAATGACGCGGATCGTAATACTTCTTCCAATACTTGGGCTCATCCTGCATCACGCTGTCGATCACCGCCAGCACGTGGCTCTGCTGTTCTGCGGCGATCAGTTCCTTCTCGATCAGCGCCAGGCTGAAGATCGCCTCACGCAGGGCAAAGGTCAGCGCCGGGCCGACTTTCAGGATCGCAAAGTGATCGCGCACCAACTGGCGGAACGCTTTCGGGGTTTGATAATCCGTAGAATGGGCTTCAAACACCAACGGCGTTGACTCAATCATGGCGGAAAGCTGGCGCGCCTGTTCCGGCTGGTAGTGGATCACCGTGGAATGGTCGAACTCGACTCCCGGCTGCACCACCAGCCCCACCACCCGCTCCATGGCCTGCTCCAAACCTAAACGAGCAAACGCCTGCCGATGCGTCTCGATGGTCTCAGCGGCATCCTGTGGCCGCGTGACGTGCACCTGAGCGATAGCGTGGCTTTCACCCCCCGGAACCGGCACTTCCGTACCTATCACGTAGCTCAGCGCCTGCCGCTGCTCAGGAGTGGCCACAGCTTCAGCCACCGCACATAGCCGTGCCGCACGCTCTGCCACCACCGTTGGCGGCAGAGGAACCGGATCGTCCGCGCAGGACATGGAAGTATCCAGATGAATTTTACTGAACCCGGCCTGAACGTAATCGGCAATCAGGCGTTCAGCTTTCTCCATCGCCAGCCCAGCTGGTTCATCCTGCCAACAGTTAGGCCCAAGATGGTCACCTCCCAATATCAACCGTGACTGCGGGAAGCCAATCTTGGCGGCAATGGCATACACAAACTCGCGGAAATCCGCCGGTTTCATCCCGGTGTAGCCGCCAAATTGGTTCACCTGGTTGGAGGTGGCCTCAATCAATACCTTACGCTGGCTAGCCAGGTCAAAACGCAACGTGGCCTCGATCACCAACGGATGTGCCGAGCAAACCGAACAGATGCCAATATGCTTGCCGCTTTTATGCTGCTTAATAATAGATTTCATACTTTTGGCCTCATTTACCCGTCGCCTTTCAAGTCACAGGGTAAGCAATGTCCTGAACTGAATATTCAGGACGTTGGAATGTTATTTACAGCGCGCCGACCGGCACGGTCCGTTGCTGCTGCAAGAAAGCGTCGATTTCAGCGAAGGTAGAGGTCCCTTCCATTGGTCCACGCCGGGTCACCGCCAGCGCGCCGCAGGCATTGGCATAGCGCAGCGCCTGGGAAACGCTGTGCCCCTGCAACCGACAAGCAATATAAGCGCCGCCAAAGCAGTCGCCTGCCCCGGTCGGATCTACCTCGTCTACGGCATAGCTGTCGACATGCAGGGTTTCATCCGCGGAATAATAGCTCGCCCCTTTACTGCCGCGTTTCACCACCACTTCTTTAATGCCGTCCTTCAGGTAGCGAGCAATCGCCTCATCCAGCGTGGTTTGGGAGGACAGCAGCATCACTTCGCCTTCACTCGGCATATAGATATCGGTCAGCTCCAGCACGTAATGCAGCGCATCACGCATCTCGGGGATATTGAGCATTTCCTTGCGGATATTCGGATCGAAAGACAAGGTGCCGCCGTTCGCTTTGACGATCCCCGCCGCCTTCTTCACCGCATCCACCATATGGAAGGAAAACAGCGATGAACCCATGATGTGGAAGTGCTGGCAGTCCTGCAGCAGTTCAGCATTCACATGCTCGGCCGATAATTTCCCACAGGCTGCGTTCTTGATATTGAAAATAAAATCGCGATCGCCGTTGGAGTGGTAGGTAACAAAGGCGCTGCCGGTAGTCTCATGCGGCAACACACGGATGCCTCGCGTATCCACTCCGTCAGCCTTTAGGCGTTCGATATTCAGCGTGCCGAAGCCGTCGTTACCCACGCAGCTGATAATGCCGCACTGCCCGCCCAGCTTGGTCACCTGGTCGATAAAAATCGCCGGGGCACCACTGGGGAAAGGACCATTCCATAAGCCTGGATGGGTAAAAGATTGGCCAACCTTATCGGCCATGATCTCAACCAGGATCTCGCCGATGGTATAAATTTTTCTCATTGTCCCGTTCCTTATACAAATCTGCCTGTGATCGTTAGCCACGTTTCTTCTTGTTTCTGACGTCGACATACACCGCGATAAGGATCACCAGCCCCTTCACCACCATTTGATAGAAATAAGGCACGTTCATTAAATTCATACCGTTGTTGATGACCCCGATGGTCAGCGCGCCGATCATGGTGCCGATCACCGTGCCGTAGCCGCCATTCAGGCTGGTGCCCCCCAACACGGCGGCGGCAATGGCATCCAGCTCATAGCTCAGCGCGGCGTTAGGCTGGCCGGAATACAGCCGTGAAGCCAGGATCATGCCGCTGATGCCCGCCATCACGGCGGTGATCATAAAGACCTTTATTTTCAGCGCAGAAACGTTAATCCCCGAATAGATCGCGGCCTCTTTATTGCCGCCGGTGATATAAATTTTGCGGCCAAAGGTGGTTTTCGACAGGATGAAGTGGTTGACGATCAGCAACACCAACAGGATCCAGATGGGGATCGGGATATAGAGGAACTCGCCGTTACCCAGCGCCAGAAACGCCTCGTTCTTGATCATGATCGGCGTGCCATCGGTGACGATATAGGCGATACCCCGGAAGATCCCCATCGTCGCGACGGTAACGATAAACGACGGGATACCGGCCATCGCAGTCAGGCTACCGTTAACCAGGCCCAACACCAGCGCGGCCATAATCGACAGCGGGATCACCAGAATAAACGGGATGCCAAACGACAGGCCGAGTGCGGCAAAGGTCCCAACCAGTGCAATGGTTGACCCCACCGAAAGATCGATATCCCCCAGCAACAGCACGTAAGTCATGCCATAGGCGGTGATGGCAATGATCGAGACCTGCAAAATAATATTGGTAATATTATTTACGCTCAGGAAACTGTCGTTGATCACGCTGAACAGGATCACCAAGGCCACCAGGCCCGCCAGTATGCCGCCGTACTGTTTGGCGGCTTTTGCCAGTTTCCCTGGCCCGTTGAACGCCGAATGGCCCTCGGCGGCCAGCACTTTATCGCTCATTATTTCACTCCTGTTGCTGCGGTCATGACCTGGGTTTGCGTGAGTCCATCGGTGGCAAAAACGTCGGCGATCTGCTTGGCGCGCATCACCACCAGCCGATCGCTGAGCGCCATGACTTCCGGCAGTTCGGAAGAGATCAAGATAATGGCAGTGCCCTGTGCAGCAAGCTGGCGTATGACGTTATAAATCTCGAACTTGGCGCCAACATCCACGCCGCGCGTTGGCTCGTCGAGAATTAAGATGCGTGGCACCTTTTCCAACCATTTCGACAGCACGATCTTTTGCTGATTGCCCCCGCTCAGGGTGCTGACCAGTTGATGTGGCGAGCTGACCTTGATGTTCATCCGCCGGATTGCTTGCTGGGTTTTCACCTCTTCGTGCTTATGGTTGATCAGGCTGGAGCCCGCATACTGAAAGGCCACGTGATGGGTGTTCATGCTCACGTCATGCATCAGCACCAACCCCTCCTCCTTGCGGTTTTCCGTCACGAAGGCGATGCCATGCTCTATCGCCTGCTTTGGATTGCGAATAGTGACTACCGCCTCATAGATGCGAATTTCACCTTGATAGCCAGTCAGGCCAAAAATTGCCTTCATCACGTCTGAACGCCCCGATCCCACCAGCCCAAAAAAGCCCAGCACTTCACCTGCACGCAGTGAGAAATGGATATCGTGAAACAGTTTGTCCTGCGAAAATTGCCTGACTTCCAGCACCGGCACTTGCTCCGCTGAAGGAGGTTCGCCGATGCGTGGCGGGTAGATATTGGTCATTTCGCGGCCAACCATCTGGGCAATCAGCCGGTGAATATCGGTTTGGTGTTTATCATGGGTGGCGATGAACTCGCCGTCACGCAGCACCGAGATATCGTCAGATACCCGCATGATCTCATCCATGCGGTGCGAGATATAAATCACCGCGCAGCCGCGCTGTTTCAGCTTGTCGATAATGCCAAACAGGATGTCCGCCTCGTTATCGCTCAGGGACGACGTGGGTTCATCCATGATCACGACATCCGCCGGGTAACTCAGCGCCTTGGCAATCTCTACCAGTTGGCGCTGGGCCATCGACATGGTGCCGACAATTTGCTGCGGATCGAGCGGAATGGCCAAGTCCGCCAGCAGGCGCTGGCAATCATTCACCATCTGACCATCGTTAATAAAACCAAAACGGGTTGGCTCATTATTGGCATAGATATTCTCTGCTACGCTCATATTATTGCTCAGGCTCAGCTCCTGAAAAATAATCGCGATACCCAACTTTCTGGAATGCTGGGGGTTGGCAATAGTGACGCTCTGCCCTTTGAGTCGTATTTCTCCTTTGGTCGGCGGATAAATGCCTGCCAATATTTTCATTAACGTGGATTTACCGGCGCCATTTTCGCCGAGCAGCGTATGGACTTTACCTTTGCGTATTTTCAGGCTGACATTTTTTAATGCATGAACATGGCCGAAACTTTTGGCTATTTCCGTTACCGCCAGCACCGTATCCGTCATTATTTCCTCCACCCAAATAGCCCTCACCCTAACCCTCTCCCACAGGGAGAGGGGACCGATCGAGTTCGCTGATTTCTCCGCGTAATACCCTGCCTTTCTTATTACTCCCTCACTTTCCGAAGTTGTATGGGCTAACTACATACTTCGGACAGCGCCCTCTCCCTGTGGGAGAGGGCTGGGGTGAGGGGCTATTTACCGGTGTAAACACCAGGTGCGACCGGGATCATTTTCGCTACAGGTTTACCATTCAAATGGTCGACGGCGGCATCAATTGCCTTGGCTCCCATTTGGTCTGGGTATTGGCGGATAACTGCCACGAAGGTCTTGTCGCTGTCGACGGCGTCGCGAGCCTCTTTCATCCCGTCGAAACCGATGATCTTGATATTGTCGTTACGCGCGGATTTGGCGGCGATCACCGCAGCCAGCGCAGCATCATCACCAAAACCAAACAGGCCGTTCAGATCCGGGTGTGCCTGCATCATGTTCTGCGCTACGGTTAACGCTTCCGCCCGGGTGATGCCGGTTTGGATCGCCACAATCTTCACGTCTGGCGTATCAGCCAGCCCTTTCTTGAAGCCGTCCACGCGTGCCACCACCGATTGCAGCGCCGGATAATCGATAATCGCTACCTTGCCTTTACCGTTGAGCAGTTTGCCCATCAGCTTGCCCGCTTCGACACCACCGGCGTAGTTGTCGGTAGCCACGTGAGTGACCACCGGCACGCCCTCGGCGGCCACATCAACGGTAATCACCGGAATACCGGCTTTCTCCGCTTTGATAATCGCCGCCTGTACGCCTTTGGAATCCACCGGGGAAATAATAATGGCGTCGACCTTCTTGGTAATAAAGTCTTCTACGTCGGAGAGTTGTTTATTCAGATCCTGATTGGCAATGGAAATATTCAGCACCACGTCGTCTTTCTTGGCTTCCGCTTTCATTGCGTCGGCCAGATCAATATAGAATGGATGCTGTTGCGTCAGCAGCGATGCGCCAATTTTATATTCCTTGGCTAACGTTGACTGCGAGAATACTGCCAGTCCGATGGCCAGCACGGAGCCTAACACCTTTAATTTATGCATGATCTATCCTCAGTTTTTATTATTGCTGCTTGGTTTTTCTTACTGTTTTGTAGGGAACTTATTAATATTTACAGCTGACCTTCACAACCACATACGCCAATCACTTTTTCCACCACCCGTTGCATGGCGCTTTTCGCTGGCTGCATATAATGGCGCGGGTCATTGGCATCAGGATGCTGGTGGAAATACGCTTTCAGGGCATCCGAGAAAGCGATTTTCAGCTCGGTAGCCACGTTGACCTTACAGATGCCTAAACTGATACAGCGGCGGATATCGCTATCGCTCAGGCCAGAAGCCCCGTGCAACACCAGCGGCACTTCAACGCGATCGCGGATCTGTTCCAGGCGGGCAAAATCCAGCTTGGGTTCGGACTGGTACAGGCCATGCGCGGTACCGATAGCCACCGCCAGCGAATCGATCCCGGTACGGGCAACAAACTCCACCGCCGCCTCTGGAGAGGTGTAGATAGCGTCTTTCCCCTCCACGATCAGATCGTCTTCCTGGCCCCCCAGGCGGCCTAGCTCTGCTTCAACGCTAGCGTCGTAGCGGTGGCTGTACTCTACGATTTGTTTGACCAGTGCCACGTTTTCTTCAAAAGGAAAGTGAGAGCCGTCGATCATTACGGAACGGATCCCGGCGTTGATCTTATGGAAGATATCGGCGGGTTCTTCGTGATGATCCAAATGCAGCGCCAGCGGGATCTGATACTCGTGCGCCAGCGCCTTGACGATCATGATGATGTTTTCCAGCCCGCCGTAGCGGTAAGTGCCGGTCGTTCCCGCCAGGATCACCGGCGAACGATACTGTGCAGCGGTTTCGACCACCACCTGCAAGGTTTCCAGGTTGTGGATGTTGAATGCCGGCACCGCGTACCCTTGCTGCTGCGCTTTCTGCAGCATGTTTTTGCTTGAAATGATGTACATCGATTCTCCTCGATCCCGCATCTGATACCGCAGTCGGTAATTACAAAATGAAAACTTATTCGGACAAACTTTCTAAGTGAAACCGAATATAGAGATAAAATGCGCAAAAAAGCGTGACAGGGATCGAAGATTATCAAATAACTTTCAAAACGTAACTTAACAAGATGGTAATTACGAAACATAAGGCATGTTCCGGTATTTGCGCGCTTAAGATCGCCATGCCACGAGTATACCCCACCCGAAAATAGCATCTAACATTATGAATAATAGTAAAAATATATGCTTGTTCGTTCACCCATCGCAGACTTTCAAAATAACGAAAGCCTGCGTGGGTATTACTTTCAATTAGAAAGTATGAAGGATATAGTAGCCCCTATTACCGTTTAACGATGGGGGCAAATGTGCCCAGAAAGTCATCTAACCTGCTGAAACGCAGATTGAAAATTGCTGAAATCGTCGGCCTGCAGGGGGAGATCAAGGTCGAAGATCTTTCTGCCCAGTTGGGGGTTTCCGGCGTGACGATCCGTGGCGATCTCAGCTACCTTGAACAACAAGGCTACCTCAAGCGATCCTTTGGCGGAGCCATTGCAACCCCAACACAGCCGTTGGCGGCGCCGATCGACCCAGGGCTCGCCCTGCCCCCGCTCACGCTGGCTAACCAGTTGGAAATCGCCCGCCACTGCGCCAGGATGATTGCCGATCGCGATACGCTGTTTCTCGGCCACGGCGACATCTGTCGCAAAATCATCCCGTTCCTGAGCGGCCTGAAAAAGCTGCGGCTGATCGTCAATGACCTACAGCATGCGATCCTGGCCGATCAGTTTTTGGACGGTGAAATTATCGTCGCAGGTGGGGAGTTGATCCGCTCACATACCGCGCTCAGCGGTAAAGCGCTGGATAATGTGATCCAACAGTTCACCATCAACCACTGCATTCTCGAGGCCAGCATTACGGACAGCTCCGGCATCCTGAATATCGACCAGCCGCTGTTGGCGTCCCACTACCAGCGCTGCCTGGACAAGGCGCAGAATAAAACCGCCATCATTACCCATTTGCCCATTCAGGCCAGTGCGATCGGGACTATCGGCCACCTCAGCCAGGTGGATAATCTGGTGACCAACCGTGGCGTGAATGAACATTATCAGCAGCAATTATTCGAATCCGACTTCAGCATCCGCTACACCAATAACGAATGTTTTACCTGGGCCAACCGGGAAACGATCGGGGAATAAAGGGGCACTTATGTCAGTTAGCATCTGCACGATGGGTGAGTTACTGGTTGAATTCCTTTCAAAAAATTATAATCAGGGATTCACTCAGCCAGGCGAGTTTCTTGGGCCGTTCCCCAGCGGGGCACCGGCTATCTATGCCGCTCAGGTGGCGCGGCTTGGCTTTGGCTCCACGCTGTTTGGCTGCGTGGGCAACGACGATTTTGGCCGCCTGAATATCGAGCGCCTGCGTCTGGAAGGCGTGATCACCGACGGCATCAGCGTGATCGACAAGGCCCCGACCGGCACGGCATTTGTCAGCTATCGCAACCCGCTGGAACGCGATTTTATCTTCAATATCCCCAACAGCGCCTGCGGCTTCTTTACCGCCGACCATATCGATCTGGGCTTGCTGAACCAGTGCCAACATTTCCACATTATGGGTTCTTCGCTGTTCTCATTCCGCATCATCGATGCCATGCGCCGGGCGATCCAGATCGTCAAGGCCAATAAGGGGACGGTGTCGTTCGATCCCAATATTCGCAAAGAGATGCTCAATATCCCGGAGATGAGCCAGGCCTTCGATTACATCCTCGAATATACCGATATCTTCCTGCCGAGCGAGGGAGAAGTGCACCACTTTGCCAGCAGCAAAAATCAGCAGGAAGCGGATATCGTGCAGGAACTGTTGGCCAGCGGCGTGAGCCATATCGTGATCAAGCGGGGCCAGAAAGGGGCCAGCCATTACCAGCAGCAAAACGGCCAGACGCAGGAGCTACACACTCCAGGCTATAGCAGCAAGATGGTCGATCCGACCGGGGCAGGCGACTGCTTTGGCGCTACCTTTGTCAGCCTGTTCCTGTCCGGCTTCAGCGCAGAAAAAGCGTTGCAGTATGCCAATGCCAGCGGTGCCCTGGCGGTGTCCCATAAGGGGCCGATGGAAGGGTTATCCAGCCTGGCGCAGATCGAGCACTTTATTGCACAACAGGCGTAAATCCCATCAACCGGCCAGCCTTTGGCCGGTTTTTTATCCCGATTGCCCACATAACGGCTTGGCAAAACCGTCCCTTGTCGTAAAATCCCCTCCTTTGCCAATCCATAACCGTAAACCCCTTGGAGGCACGGATGGAACAACGCTTTGTTCAAGCTAACCGCGAAGCACGCTGGGCACTGGGCCTGACGCTGCTTTACCTGCTGGCCTGGTCGCTGGCGGCCTATCTGCCAGACAGCAACGCCGGGATCACCGGGCTGCCACACTGGTTCGAAATGGCCTGCCTGCTGGTACCGCTGCTGTTTATAGGCCTGTGCTGGCTGATGGTACGCGGCATCTTCCGCGATATCCCCCTGGAGGATAGCGATGCAAACTGAGGTCATTCTGCCGCTGGTTGCCTATCTGTTGCTGGTGTTTGGCCTTTCGGTGTATGCCTATACCCGTCGCCAAAGCGGTAACTTCCTGAGTGAATATTTCCTCGGCAACCGTTCGATGGGTGGCTTTGTGCTGGCCATGACGCTGACCGCCACCTATATCAGCGCCAGTTCGTTTATTGGTGGACCGGGTGCCGCCTATAAATACGGCCTTGGCTGGGTGCTGCTGGCGATGATCCAACTGCCCGCCGTCTGGCTTTCACTTGGCGTGCTGGGGAAAAAGTTTGCCATTCTGGCGCGGCGCTACAATGCCATCACCCTTAACGATATGCTGTTCGCTCGCTATAAGAGCCGTTTGCTGGTGTGGCTAGCCAGTCTAAGTCTGTTGGTCGCCTTCCTTGGGGCGATGACGGTCCAGTTTATCGGCGGCGCCCGTCTGCTCGAGACTGCGGCGGGCATTCCTTACGACACCGGCCTGCTGATATTTGGTATCAGCATTGCGCTGTACACCGCGTTTGGCGGCTTCCGTGCCAGCGTGCTGAACGATGCCATGCAGGGGCTGGTGATGCTGATAGGCACGATATTACTGCTGGTTGCGGTGATCCACGCGGCAGGCGGCTTGCACAGCGCGGTTGATAAGCTGCAACAGATCGATCCGGCGTTGGTCTCACCGCAAGGCGGCGATCAGATCCTCAGCCTGCCGTTTATGGCTTCGTTCTGGATCCTGGTGTGCTTTGGCGTAATTGGCCTGCCGCACACCGCCGTGCGCTGTATCTCGTATAAGGACAGCAAAGCCGTGCACCGTGGCATTATCCTCGGCACCATCGTGGTGGCAATTCTGATGTTTGGTATGCACCTTGCTGGCGCCCTGGGCCGTGCGGTACTGCCAGATCTGAAGATCCCCGATCAGGTGATCCCAACGTTGATGATCACCGTGCTGCCGCCGTACGCCGCAGGGATCTTCCTGGCCGCACCGATGGCAGCGATCATGTCGACCATTAATGCGCAACTGCTGCAATCCTCAGCCACGATCATCAAAGACCTCTATCTGGGCGTACGTCCTCTGCAGATGAACAATGAGAAGATGATCAAACGCTTCTCCAGCCTGACTACGCTGATCCTCGGATTGCTGGTGCTGCTGGCCGCATGGCGTCCGCCAGAAATGATCATCTGGCTGAACCTGCTGGCATTCGGCGGCCTGGAGGCCGTATTCCTGTGGCCGTTGGTGTTGGGCCTGTACTGGGAACGTGCCAACGCGCAAGGTGCCCTTAGCTCAATGGTCACCGGTGCGTTATGCTATACGCTATTAGCCAGCTTCGGCCTGCAACTGGCCGGATTGCATCCTATTGTGCCTTCGCTGTTACTCAGCCTGTTGGCGTTTTATCTCGGTAACGTCTACGGCGAAAAACGCCAGTTGGCGTCGTCCTTATCTTCTTGAGAGAATTGTTATGCCTTGGATCCAACTAAAACTGAACACCACCGGCAGCCAGGCAGAAGACCTGAGCGATGCGTTGGTTGAAAGCGGCGCGGTGTCGGTCACCTTTCAGGACACCCACGATAATCCGGTATTTGAACCGCTGCCGGGTGAAACCCTGCTGTGGGGCGATACCGATGTGATCGGCCTGTATGATGCCGAAAGCGATATGGCCGAAGTGGTCGCCATACTGGAACAGCACCCGTTGCTGGGCAACGGTTTCCGCCACAAAATCGAACAGTTGGAAGATAAAGACTGGGAACGTGAGTGGATGGATAACTTCCACCCGATGCGTTTTGGCGAGCGCCTGTGGATTTGCCCAAGCTGGCGTGACGTGCCCGATCCAGACGCGGTGAACGTCATGTTAGACCCAGGCCTGGCGTTTGGTACCGGCACACACCCGACCACCGCGCTTTGCCTGCAATGGCTGGATGGATTGGATCTGGCCGGTAAAACCGTCATCGACTTCGGCTGTGGCTCAGGCATCCTGGCGATTGCCGCGTTAAAACTCGGTGCCGCCCGCGCCATTGGTATCGACATCGATCCCCAGGCCATTCAGGCCAGCCGCGACAACGCGCAGCGTAACGGCGTTTCAGAGCGTCTGGAGCTGTATCTGCCAAAAGACCAGCCAGCCGACCTGCTGGCCGATGTGGTGGTGGCAAACATTCTCGCTGGCCCGCTGCGTGAACTGGCACCGTTAATCAGCGACCTGCCAAAATCCGGCGGCTATCTGGGCCTGTCAGGCGTACTGGCGACTCAAGCCGCCAGCGTAGCCGAAGCCTATCAGGATAAATTCACTCTCGACCCGGTGGCCGAGCGCGAAGAGTGGTGCCGCATCACCGGCCAACGCAACTAGTTACATTTTCCCCGCCTGCCAAAAACCATCGGAAATTTAATCAGTTCCGGTGGTTTTGTTCTTTTCCTAAGGATCCGCCAGTTTATCCCGGCACTTGCTGGGGGTATTCTCCTGCTCGGAGTGAAGGTAGCCCGCAGCATATGAGCCGCCCACCCAGGATAATTGGTATTTTCATTGGACAAGGATTAGGAAATGAAAGGAAAAATGTTGCTTGCCGCCCTGTTGGCCGCCAGCTTCTCTATCGGTGCCGCAGAGCATGCTCATTGGGGCTATGAAGGCCAGGAAGACCCGGCGCATTGGGGCAAGCTTTCACCCGATTTTTCACTGTGTGAAACCGGTAAAAACCAGTCCCCGGTCAACATCCAGGGCGCGCTGAAAACCCAGCACGGCAAACTTGAGCTGGCTTTCCATCCGGGCAAACAGCAAATCGTCAACAACGGGCACACCATTCAAGTCAACGTCAGCGAAGGTAACACCCTACGGCTGGATAACGACACCTTCACGCTGCAGCAGTTCCATTTCCACGCCCCGAGCGAAAACGAGATCGACGGCAAGCAGTTCCCACTGGAAGCGCACTTTGTCTACAAGGACAAAGACGGTGCCCTGGCGGTGCTGGCCCTGATGTTCCAGCAAGGTAAAGCCAATCCGCAACTGGCGCAGGCCTGGCAACAAATGCCTACCGCCGTCGATCAGACCGCCGTGCTGAACAAGCCGTTGGATATCAAAGCGCTGCTGCCGAAACAGTTTAACTTCTACCGCTTCAGCGGTTCACTGACGACGCCCCCCTGCTCCGAAGGGGTCAGTTGGTTGGTGCTAGATCAGCCTGTAAGCGCTTCTGCCGAACAGATTAGTCAATTCCACTCGGTAGTGCACCATAACAACAATCGTCCGGTACAGCCGCTCAACGGCCGCGTCATCGTCGATTGATTCTTGCCTGCGACAACTACCGCTGCCCTCACTGGGGTGGCGGTAATTCCCAGCATCATTCTTGCCGATTTGTCAAAGTATTAAGCTGACAATGTTACAAATAACCTGATGTTACGATCTGTTATTACCGGCGCATAAAGATAAAATCCTGTCGTTAGTGGAATATTTTAGCGCACAAAAATCAAGCAAAATCACACAACCAATTGTTAAATAAACATAATATTTTTACCAATGGAGGATAAGCGCACTTTTATTGCCCAATAACTGTCGATTGGTTAAAGTTTGGCCTTTCATCTGAATGAAAAAATGCGTAATATACGCGCCCTTGCGGACACAGTATGGTCAGTCTTTGTCTATGCGCATTGGACACCACCAGTTAACAAATTGCCTGATTGCGGCCCCGATGGCCGGCATCACAGATCGCCCATTCAGAACCTTATGTCATGCAATGGGTGCTGGGATGGCTGTATCCGAAATGCTCTCCTCCAACCCGGAGGTGTGGCGCACGGATAAGTCACGTCTACGTATGGTACATAGCGATGAACCAGGGATCCGTTCCGTGCAAATAGCCGGATGTGATCCTGATGATATGGCCGCCGCGGCGCGCATTAATGTGGCCAGCGGTGCACAGATCATCGACATCAATATGGGGTGCCCAGCCAAGAAAGTGAACCGGAAGCTTGCAGGGTCTGCGTTACTGCAGTACCCGGATCTGGTTAGACAGATCCTCCTCGCGGTGGTTAACGCGGTGGATGTGCCGGTAACACTTAAGATCCGAACCGGCTGGGAACCAGAGAACCGTAACTGTGTAGAAATTGCCCAACTGGCCGAAGATTGTGGTATACAGGCCCTGACGATTCATGGCCGAACCCGTGCCTGCCTGTTCAACGGCAACGCGGAGTACGACAGCATTCGGGCAGTTAAGCAGAATGTTTCCATTCCGATTATCGCGAATGGCGACATTACTGACCCGCATAAAGCCAGAGCAGTGCTCGACTACACTGGGGCTGATGCCCTGATGATAGGCCGTGCTGCTCAGGGGAGACCCTGGATCTTCCGGGAAATCCAGCATTATCTGGACACTGGGGAGCTGCTGCCACCGATGCCACTTGGCGAAGTGAAGCGCTTGTTAATAGGGCATATTCGGGAATTGCACGGCTTTTACGGCCAAGGCAAGGGATTCCGGATTGCTCGAAAGCACGTCTCTTGGTACTTACAGGAGCATGCCCCTAATGACCAGTTTCGGCGCACATTCAACGCCATAGAGGATGCCAGCGAACAGCTGGAGGCGTTGGAGGCATATTTCGAAAATCTTAGCGTAAAAAAAGAGCTGACAGAACTATGTTCGAACAACGCGTAAATTCTGACGTACTGACCGTTTCAACCGTGAACTCACAGGACCAAGTGACTCAAAAGCCTCTGCGTGACTCGGTTAAGCAAGCACTGAAGAACTATTTTGCTCAACTGAACGGTCAAGACGTTAACGATCTGTATGAGCTGGTACTGGCTGAAGTTGAACAGCCACTGTTGGACATGGTGATGCAGTACACCCGTGGCAACCAGACCCGCGCTGCCCTGATGATGGGGATCAACCGCGGTACACTGCGTAAGAAATTGAAAAAATACGGCATGAACTGATAACAATCAGTTAAGATGTTGAAAAAAGGCGCTTTTACCTCATTCGGTAAGCGCCTTTTTCTTTTATCATACTGGCCTGTCAGAAACGCCAGGTGGCCGACAGGTTACCCGCTACCGAGTCATAGCCAGAACGGAACAGATCGCTCTCTACCCCCAAGCCCAGCTCCACATCCCTATTGATTTGGTAACGAACCCCGGCTTTCACCCCCATGGAGTCACGCCCAGTCACCTGATTCTTGTTGCTGAAGCTTGCCGCCCGATAGTTGGCGAAAGAGGCTTCTTGCGACACATCGCCATCCAACAACTCATGATCCCAGGTAAGTTGCAGATCGGCAGCAATAGCCGCGCCCGAAGAGAGCGGAAGATCCCAACTGCTGTTGACCCCAATGCTGGAGCGCAGAGAATCATAAGTGCTCGAACCTAGCGCCAGGCGGCTACTGTCGTTGCCGATTTCCGTCACGCTTGGGCGATGCAGGGTTGTGTAATTCAGTGCGGCCACAGGGCCAGCGCTCCATTGGTCATTCAACGCCCAACGATAACCGCCACCAGCAGCAACAGAACCCGCCAGGCCGGTCCAACTGGCATGTTGGCTCGCTTGATAAGTCTCGACGCTGATGCTGCGATCCAAACGGCTATCTTCAATGCCAAACCGGCCATTGCCGAATAAATACATCCCCGCTTGCCGATCGACAGCATAACGAGCCTGGATACCCAGATCGAAAGCCGTGGTTTTACCGGTGGCGTTTTCTGGTGATTTGACCGTTACCGATTGCCCACTAACCGCACCATGGAAACCATAAACCCAATCGCTATTCTGCTCACTGCGCTTGTCAGCACCAAAGACTATGCCGTAGCTGCTGGCATCATAGCCAACTTGACTCCCCTGGCGCTGCTGCCAGAAACCGCCACCAAAGGGTATGGCAAAACTATGCCATTCGCCTGCAACCTGCTGCTCTGGCGTATTGGAGGGATGGGAGCCGCTGACGATCCGCGTAATCTGTTGTTCGCGATTAAGAGAGCTGGCGAACATCGCACTGTAGGCTGCGGGCGAAAGCTGCTGCAAAGCGCTGCTGATGCTCCCTCCATCGATAGCAGAAAAGTCCAATGTGCTATACAACGGCTGGATGTCTGCACCCGCGCCCGAAACGATATGGTCCAACGCCTGGCCGACCTGCCAAGCATTATTGTCCTGCGCATACTGACTGTAGGCGTTGTCAGCGCGCAGCATCGCAAGTTGCCAACGATCCTCACCCTGCGGCGTTGCCTGCAAGGTCAGCGTAGGCGAACTGAGTAAGCCGTTCACCGTGCGGAATTCTCCGCTATGCGAGGTGGCTTTCAGCATCTCGCCCGAATCCAGCCGCCAGTCTGTTGCATACCAGTCTGGCTGTGGTGCGAACGTCAGTTGACCATTAAATTCAGCATGGCCATTTACCTGCAAGGTATCGTGTCCACCACGGCCATCGACCTCTAACAGCAACTGCCCATTCTCGCCCTGTTGATAGAGACCCGTGACCTCGATTTGCCCTAGCGAATTACCTGGCGCGAGGATACCGTCATTCACAAAGCGGCCCGCCGGGTTCAAGGTATAATCGCTGTTGCCAGCCAGCGTGGAGCCTGGTGCGATAGACATGCTGTAAATCTGGTGGTGGCCATTAAGCGAAGTTATCCCCCCGCGAGTGCTCAGCGCCAGATTGTCGATACCTTCAATATTTCCCCGATAGTTGAACCGGAAACTGGGGTCTGCCTGATCGGTGGCCTGCCCTTGCAAATTGGCCAGGCGCCCAAAGGTAAACTGGGTCAGGCGCTGCTGGCCATGATCATCCAACTGGTTATAATCCGAGTAGATATTCCCTTCCAACTGGGCACCATTTAACAGATTGATATGGTTGACCAACGCGTTTTGCGAGATATACATCGCCGCACCTTTAGCGGCAACCCGGCCGCTAATATCCGCATTATTGACCAGCGCCCCCTGTAGCTCTGGCAATAATGTTGCAGCCTCCCCGCCAACATAATGTATCCAGGAGCCCCGGTAATCCACATCGTTGCCCAGCAGGTTGTTGCCAAAATCAAAACTGAGGGCAACGCCATTAGCGCCTAGCGCTTGAACATCGCCTCGCTGAATTAGATTATGGTTCTTACCATAAGCAAACATCACGCCGCGGCCATTCATCCCGTCGGCGTAGACGCGAGTGCCAGGCTCAACGTTCAGCGTGTTGTTTTGCCCATCGATACGAATACCTGCCCCACCGGCGCCCTGCGTTAACAGATCCGCTTGCTGGGAGATGTGATTGTTACTGCCGTAAACATGTAAGCCAACGCCCAATGTCGCGGTATTATACTTCCCCGTGATGTAGCCATCGCCCTGCTTGTTACGTAAAAAGTAACCGTGTCGATTAACCAGCGTCTGCCCATCACCGTAGAGCGAAAAGCCGAAGAAATTACGCCGATCGATCTGATAATCCATGTCCTGCAATAACGCCAACTCGGCTTCCATAAACGTGGTGTAGTTGCGGTAATTCTGATGGCTCATCATGCTGTTTTTCAGCTCAATGTGGCTCATATAGTTATCGTCAACCGAGCCATCGTCAGCCAACATTCTCACCGGAATACCAGGCATGGCCCCCGCCAGCACTTCATCCACGTGTTTACCTGCGAAATACCCCTTATCAAGGCGCACATCAAAACCTTGCGGATCCCAGGCGTTATTGCACCCTTCGCAAAGTATGACCTGACCGGGGCGTGCCGGATTTCCATTGTCATCGCGCAGATGTGCAGTCCAGGAACCGAAAGGCATATCGGTGTCAAAAGCTGGGGTAAATGTCCCTTCCCCAGCCCAATCGGTGGCCATATTAGAAATACCCAGCCCATGAGCCAGTTCATGAACGGCAACGCTGACCAGATCCGTTTTTCCGGAGCGAGGTAATTGCGCAGGGACATAGGGAATATGGTCAAAATCCATTTTTCCCATGATAAATTGGCCATGAGAACCGAAGGTTAACTCGCCGGTATCAATACCGTTCAAAGCCCCCTGCAATTGGGTAATGGTGATTACACCATCGGTGACCGATTCGCTGAGGCCTGCAGCGTTCACCTCATCAAAAGTACCTACGTTGATGATGGCAGGCAATTGATCGGGTCTGGGGGTAATGACTTCAGCCCAATACCGCATGGCATCCAGTATTTTTGCTTTCTGCTGGTAATTCAGATCCCAGGTGGACTCAATTGGCTGTGGATAGTCCGGCATAAAAGGGCCATCACCCACATCAAAGAAACGTACCTGGAAGACGGCAACATTATTCGTGTTATAAACCAGGTAACTGTCTGCGGCGTAGCTAGGGTGACTGGCGAAAAAACTGGTTAACGCCGCGGTGATCAAAAGCTTTTTCAAATTAACCATCCTTGTGTACAAATGAAAGGAAATATTTCCTTCCAGTATAGAAAGACATACCTCGTTTAAACAAAGAATCAACATAACTAACAAGAAATACCCAAATAGCCCCCGGATAACCCTTTGTGGACGTATCACCCCCCCACTCTCACGCCCACGTTTTGTGTGGTATAATCGTGAATACGAGAGCCTCCTTCGCTGGCAAGCAGCCGTCCTTCCGAAGTCTGATAGCAGTGCGAACCGCCCTTCGAATGTAAAGGTTTAGTCAACGGCTAAACGATCGTCATGACTGGGTGTCAGAGTATGGTATCGCTATTGAGTCGCTTCTTTATGCGCTACAGGTTTCTACCCCATTTCGCATACAGAGTTGATATGAAGCGTCCACAAACTTTTAAACGTGCATTACTGCACCCTCGCTACTGGCTTACCTGGTTTGGTCTGGCGGTACTGTTCCTGCTGGTTCAACTACCCTATCCCCTGCTGCACAAGCTCGGTGGCTGGATGGGCCGCACCTCTATGCGCTTCCTGAAACGCCGCGTGTCGATCACCCGCCGCAATCTTGAACTGTGCTTCCCGGAGATGGACGAAGCACAGCGCGAACGTCAAATTATCGGTAATTTCGAATCCCTCGGCATGGGCCTGCTGGAAACCGGCATGGCCTGGTTCTGGTCAGATAAACGCGTGAAGCGCTGGTTCAACGTGAGCGGCATCAACCACCTGAAACAGGCCCAGCAAAATGGCCGTGGTGTGCTGGTGATTGGGGTGCATTTCATGTCGCTGGAGTTGGGCGGCCGGGCGATGGGCCTGTGTCAGCCGATGATGGCCATGTATCGCCCACACAACAACAAGGCGATGGAATGGGCACAGACCAAAGGCCGCATGCGCTCCAACAAAGCCATGCTGGATCGCAAAGATCTGCGCGGCATGGTGCAAGCCCTGAAGCGCGGCGAAGCCGTATGGTTTGCCCCCGATCAGGATTACGGCCCACGTGGCAGCGTGTTTGCCCCGCTGTTTGCCGTCGATCAGGCCGCCACCACCAGCGGGACCTTTATGCTGGCCCGCATGGCCAAACCGGCGCTGGTACCGGTCGTACTAATCCGCCGCCCGAAAGGCTGTGGCTACGATCTGCTGATCCAACCGGCGTTAGAAGACTACCCAATCGACGATGAAGTGGCCGCCGCCGCCTACATGAATAAAGTGGTAGAAAAAGAGATCATGCGCGCTCCAGAGCAATATCTGTGGCTGCATCGCCGCTTCAAAACGCGCCCTACGGGTTCGCCTTCACTGTATTAAACTCGCTTTCAGGGGTGCCACTTCTGGTACCCCATCCCCCTCGTGCATTTTGTGCTCTCTTTTGAAAAATTCACAGACCCGTTTTTAACTCTGCTGTAACATCCTTTTTTACCCGCTCAGGAAAAGAAATGATGAAAACGCAGGTTCGTCTTGCTCTGATTGGTGATTACCGCAGCGAAGCCGTTGCCCACCAGGCCATCCCCGTCGCTCTCCAACTTACCGCCTCACACCTCGATATTGATATCCAATCCCAGTGGCTCCCCACAGAATCTTTGACCGATGTCTCTGTCCTGCAGGATTATGATGCTATCTGGGTGGTCCCTGGCAGCCCCTATCGCAACGATGGCGGCGTCTTTATGACGATCCGCCATGCTCGCGAGCAGAACATCCCCTTTCTAGGGTCTTGCGGTGGGTTTCAATATGCGGTGGTGGAATATGCACGCAATGTGATGGGTTGGCACGATGCTGGCCACGCGGAGACCGATAGCGGGGGCCGCTTGGTGATCGCACCGCTGAGCTGTTCACTGGTTGAGAAAACCGGCACCATCCTGTTTCAGCCAAACACGCTGATCGCCCGCGCCTATGGCAAGTTGGAGACTCACGAAGGCTATCACTGTAACTTTGGTGTTAACCCTGAATTTGTGGCGGATTTGGAGCAACACCCACTGATCATTAGTGGGCATGACATTGAAGGCGATGTGCGCTCGGTGGAACTGCCAGGGCACCGTTTTTATGCCGCTACCCTATTCCAGTCAGAACGTGCAGCGTTACGTGGGGATCTTTCCCCACTGATTGTGGCCCTGATCCAGGCCGCTCGATAAGCCTTGCCGGGGGCTAACCCAGCCCCCTGATTACCACATTAACCGGCCAATCAAGGGTGCCCCGATCACCGTGATAATCCCCGCCAACATCATCACCAGGCTAGACACCACCCCTTCCTGCTGGCCTATCTCATAGGCTCTGGCGGTACCGGCACCGTGGGAAGAAGCACCAAACCCCGCCCCTTTCGCCAGACCGCTGCGCACCGACAGGCGCAGGAACAGAATATCGCCTACCGCCATGCCAAACACGCCGGTAATCACCACAAACAGTGCCACCAAATCGGGTTGCCCCCCCATCTGCTTCGCCGCTTCCAGCGCGAACGGCGTAGTGATAGAACGCACCGCCAGGCTGCGCTGCACTTCATCCGGTAACGTCAACCAACGGGCCAGCCACACCGAGCTGTAAACGGCTACCACCACTGCGGTAAGCACCCCGGCGCTGAGAGAAAGCCAATGGCGGCGGATAATATGCAGGTTTTCATATACCGGCACGGCAAAAGCGATGGTTGCTGGGCCAAGCAGCCACAGCAGCCAGTGCGTTTCACCGATATAGCTCTGATACGAGATATGCGTCACCACCAGCAATAGCACCAATACCATCGGCGTTAGCACCAATGGCATCAACAGCAGGCTACGGCGACGGCGATAGAGCCGTTTATTGGCAAAGTAGAGTACCAATGTCACCACCAGGCAGGTGATGCTGAGGATCACGTCATTCATTACGCATTTTCCGCCGTTGCAGCCAGATCTCGAAGCGATAAACGCGATCCACCACCAACCCGGTCGCTCCCAGCGTCAGCATGGTGCTGATGGCAATCACCAGAAAAATCTTCCAGCCTTCCACCATCAACAGTTGGGCATAGTTCACCACCGCCACCACCGCTGGCACAAAAAACAGCAGCATTTCGGCCAGTAACCAACGCGATCCCGCTTTTACCCAGTTGAGCGGCAAAATGCGCAGCAGGATCAGCGCCAACATCATCAACATCCCCACGATATTGGCGGGCAAAGGCAGATGAAACAGTTGCACCAACCGATCGGCAAGCAGGAATAACAAGGCATATAGCACTACCTGGATCGGTACCTGTAAGCGAGTCAGCAAAGCAGGTGCAGCACGGCGTAACGCCAGAGACATGAAAGCAACCTCAGAAAAAATCAAGGCTTACAGTATACGCAGCCGGGAAACCCTGCCTGAAATGAATTAAAATTATCAACATCATGCCGTAAGGGAATAGTTTCCCGGCGGCACCGCCTTCAGGAGAGCCCAAAGTGGATGTCCGCACCCTGCGTTATTTTGTGGAAGTGGTCCGCCAGCAAAGTTTCACCCGCGCGGCCGAGAAGCTGTTTGTTACCCAACCCACCATCAGCAAGATGTTGCGCCATCTGGAAGATGAGTTGGAGTGCACACTACTGGTACGCGAAGGGCGCAAGCTGCACCTCACCGACAGCGGGCAGGCGGTTTATCAGCGCGGCCTGGCGATCCTCGATGAGTTCCGCCAGTTGGAGGCCGAACTGGAGGACATCAGCTCGGTGAAAAAGGGGGTGCTGCGGCTGGGTATTCCACCGATGGTCGGCAGGCAGATCGCCGGTTTGATCCGTCAGTTCCGCCAGACCTATCCGGGGATCGAACTGAAGATCTCCGAACTGGGCGGCCTTTCGGTCGAACAGGCGGTGTTAACCGGAGAATTGGATCTGGCGATGACGATACTGCCCGCAGTCTCTGACCAGCCGTTGACCTTTTTGCCCCTGCTAAGCCACCCGATGTGCGTAGTTGTGCCAAAGACGGCACACTGGCTCAACCGCACCAGCATCGCGATCAATGAGCTGGCCGAGTGGCCAATCCTGATTTATAACGAAGACTTCACGCTGTATAAAATGCTGATGGCAGCCTTTCAGCAGGCGGGCTTCGAACCCAAGATTGCCGTACGCAGCGGCCAGTGGGATTTTCTGGCAGCGATGGTGCAGGCCGGAGTGGGAATTGCCACCTTACCGGAGCCAGTCTGCCAATGGCTGGATAAAGAAAACCTGATCTGGCTGCCGCTGGAGCCACGAATGGAGTGGCAAGTGGGGCTGATCTGGCGCCAGGGCAGCTACCTTTCTCACAGCGCCCAGGCCTGGATTGCCTGCTGCCGGGAGTACTGGCCTCAGCCTTGATAGTCTTCTGTTTTCCCTCACCCCAACCCTCTCCCAAAGGGCGAGGGAGCCGATTCAGAGCGCCTATCAAGTAGCGTGATCAATCTGTGGCCCGTAAAGTCCCTCTCATTGCATAACGGTAGCAAATTCACGTCATAATCCCCTGCTATACTTCGGCTAATGCTCACCCAAAATCACAAAAAAACCGCTGATTTACTCTTCCGGCCAACGAAAGAGACAGCATGCCCCTTTATTCAGCCGGATGGAAATGATATGCAGCGGAAATCCCTCCAGAGTATCGCGCCTGGCCTGATGAACCTGCTCGCTTACGATCGTAGCTGGTTGAAACCTGATATCCGCGCTGGCCTCTCGGTGGCAGCAGTGGCATTACCGGTGGCGATTGCCTACGCCGAGCTGGCTGGCGTGAGCGCCATCGTCGGGCTTTACTCCTGTATTCTACCGATGATCGCCTACGCCATTTTTGGCTCATCGCGTCAGCTGATCGTCGGGCCTGATGCAGCCACCTGCGCGGTCATCGCCGCAGTAGTCACTCCTCTAGCGGCTGGCCATACCGAGCTGCACTGGCAATTGACCATCGTAATGACCCTGATGATGGGAACCTGGTGCCTGATTGCCAGCCGCTTCAAGCTGGGAGCCATTGCAGACCTGCTGTCACGCCCGATCCTCAATGGATTGCTCAACGGCGTGGCGCTTACGATTATCGTCAATCAGATCAGCAAGATATTCGGGTTTGCCTCGTCCTCCAGCGAGCTGATTGAACGTATTTACGCACTGCCGGTTAACTTACTCAACAGCCATTGGCCCACGGTGCTTATGTCACTGCTGACGCTGCTGATCCTGCTTGGCGTCCACTACACCCGGCCTAACTGGCCTGCACCGCTGTTCGCCGTAGTGCTGACAACGGCGTTGACCTGGGCGGCTAATTTGCCGCATTTTGGCATTGAAACGGTTGGGGGCTATACCGGTGGCGGTTTGCCCATGGTGTCATGGCCTGATTTTAAACCCGGGCTGCTGCGCGATCTGGTGATCCCGGCGCTCAACCTTGCCGTAGTCAGCTTTGTCAGCATGATGCTGACCACCAGGAGCTTTGCGGCAAAGAATGGCTACGAGGTTGACGCCGACAGCGAGTTTCGCGCACTGGGGCTGGTGAATATCGTCTCCGGGCTTTCGCAGGGGTTTGCCATCAGCGGTGCCAACTCTCGTACCGCCGTTAATGATGCCAACGGCGGAAAAAGTCAGTTGGTCTCGGTGATTGCCGCGCTGGCGATCGCTTTGGTAGTGGCATTTTTTAGCGAGCCGCTGCAGTTTATCCCCATCCCGGTGCTCGGCGTGGTGCTGATTTACGCCTCTTGGTCACTGCTGGATATGCGCAGCATTTTCCGGTTGCGCAAACGCAACCGCCCCGCGTTCTATCTGGCGCTGTTTACTTTCTTGAGCGTGCTGCTGGTAGGGATCATTCCCGGCATTGGGCTGGCGGTGCTGCTGGGTCTGTTGCAGTTTCTACAGACGGTTTTCCGGCCAACCGAACAGCTACTGGGGGTCAATGCAGACGGTATGATCCATTCGCTGGGTAAGAGCAACGGCGTCCAGCCTGTCGATGGCGTCATTATGTACCGCTTTAATTCGCCGTTGACCTATTTTAACGTTGCCTACTTCAAGCGGCGGATCACCACTCTGGTAAATGGGGCTCCGGGCCATCCACGTTGGGTGGTTATTGACGCGGTGGCCAGCTTCACCCATGCGGATATTAGCGTGTTAGCCGCTATCGAGGAATTGAAGCGGGATTTGCAACTACGGGGGATCGGCCTGGTGCTCGCAGGCCGCCGTACCGAGCTGACACGCTGGTTTCGCCTGGATCGCTCCGGCAGCAAGGAGAATAAACTGATCCTGGTTCCCGACCTGTATCTGGCGTTGAAGCTGATCCAAAGCAAGGAGAGTAAAGCGCAAGGGGATCGAGATGCCGAAGCCTTGGCTGAATAAGATAGGGGCCGCATAGCGGCCCCCGTAAAGATGTGGTTAGCCTTCTCGCTCAACCAGTAAGGCTTCCAGCAGATCGAGATCGTGCAGCAGTTTTTGCAGCGTCTCGTTGCTGATTTTTTGCGTAGCGCGTAGGTGATAAAGCTCACCACGCTCCGCCCGCAAGGCGGTCAAACGGAAACGCCGCTCGAGGTTTTCCAACGCCAGCGCATTTTCGATATCGTCTTTACTGGCAATACGCCGCCGCAACATTCCGGTCACCCTGGAACTGACCTCTTTGAGCACCTGCGGATCGAGGTTTTCCTCGGTGTCGGCCACCAGCCGCTCTTCCATCTTGTTGATGCTCTCAATCGCCACCTCGGCAGCCATGGCAATCGCCATGCGCTCTTCGGTCTTGCTGGCGCTCTTGTCTGCGACATGCACCCCGCGCAGTAATAACGGCAACGCCAGTACGCCAACGATCAGTGACAGCAAGATCACCCCGGCGGCGATAAACACTAGCTGATAGCGCGCCGGGAAGGCGGTGCCATCGCTAAGTAACAGCGGGATAGAGAGCACACCAGCCAGCGTAATCGCCCCACGCACGCCAGCGAAAGAAGCAACCCACAGCTCACGTATGCTGTAATCGCCAAACTGTAGAGGGCGCTTTTTCATAAAGCGATTACTGGCCTTTTTCATTACCCACAGCCAGCTGAAACGCAGCACCAGCAGCGCGGCGTAGATAATCGCCACGTCGGTGAACAGATACCAGGTCTCGATAGTCGGATCCAGTTCAGCCTGCACAATCGAGGTTTCCAAGATCCCCGGCAGTTGCAGCCCCAACATGATGAACACCATGCCGTTGAACACGAACTCCAGCATCGCCCAGACGCTGTTAGCGCGCAAACGCATGGCCAGCGGTGCGTTACGGATCACGCCAGACTGGCTGATGGTCATCCCCGCCGCGACGGCAGCCAGGATGCCGGACACGCCGATATGTTCGGCAATCAAATAGGAGGCAAAGGGTAACAGCAACAGCAGCACAATCTGCGTGGCCGGATCGTCTCCGCTCCAACGGCTCATCACGCGCAGCGATTTACTGTAGGTCCACGTCACCGCCACACCGGCCAGCAGGCCACCGATTGCCACCTTCAGGAACTCCATAGTGGCGCCACCGACGGTAAACACCATGGTCCCCATTGCCACCGCGATGGCAAATTTTAACGATACCAGGCCAGAAGCGTCATTCATCAACGCCTCACCTTCCAGCACACTCATGATACTTCTTGGGATACGCCCTTTACCGACGATACCGCCCAGAGCCACGGCATCGGTAGGAGACAATACTGCCGCCAGCGCAAACGCGGCGACCAGCGGGATCCCTGGTACCATCAGGTAAATGAGATAACCCACGCCGACAACGGTGATCAACACCAACACCAGGGCCAACCCCAGGATTTCACGCCCGTGGTGCAAGAATTCACGGGTAGGCGTTTTCCATCCGTCGGCAAACAGCAACGGTGGAATAAACAGCACTAAAAACAGTTCGGGGTCAAAATCAACGTGCAACCCGAAATGCGGCCAGGCCAGCAAGGCCCCAATGGCAATTTGCATCAAGGGTAACGGGATCTGGAACGGCAACATGCGTGTTACCACCCCAGACAGGGAGACCACCAGGATCAAAATGAGGATTGTAAAAAATATTTCCATGCTTTCCTTAGACTCTTAAGTTCAGATCACCAAAGCGCGCGGGTAACAGTGTCCGAATAGTAGATCACTTTTTTTCTCAGTTATAAAGCTTGTTGTGCCTTTCAAAACACGTCGCAGAAAAGGGGAAGAATAGTCTTAAGGAAATGAACGACGGGGCCGGAGGATGGCCCCGTAGAAGAAAGGCTTAAATTGCCCAACCACCCGCATAGAATGCCACCAGCGCCACCGCGATTAACACGGTACCGATGTTCAGCCTACGCCATTCACCGGAGAACACGCGGCCAATCACCAGCGAGCTGAAGCCCAGCATGATGCCCGTCACAATGTTACAGGTCAGCACGATAAACACCGCGCACAGCAAACCCGCCATGGCGTCGACAAAGTCGTCGAAATCCAGCTTGGTGACGTTGCTCAACATCAGCAGGCCAACGTACATCAGCGCAGGAGCGGTGGCGTACACTGGCACCAGATAGGACAGCGGCGACAGGAACAGGATCAGCAGGAATAACAGCCCAACCACGGTGGCCGTCAGGCCGGTTTTACCGCCCGCCGCCGTACCTGCGGCAGATTCGATATAAACCGCGGCAGGTGCAGCCCCAACCAGCCCGGAGAAAATGCTGCTCAGGGAATCAGAGGTCAGCGCTTTGCCACCGTTAATGATCTGGCCATCTTTATCCAGCAGATTGGCCTGCCCGGCGACCGCACGGATGGTGCCAGTGGCGTCAAACACCGCAGTCATTACCAATGCCAACACGCTTGGCAACACCACCGGTTGTAACGCCCCCATGATATCCAGGCTGAAGATCAGCGATTTGCCATCCGGCCCCGCCAGGCTAGGCATGGCGAACAACCCTTGGTATTTCACCGCCGGGTCGAAAATCAGGCCGATAACCGAAATGGCAATAATGACCAGCAAGATGCCGCCAGGTACACGCAGTTTTTCCAGGCCGAAGATAACCGCTAAGCCGATTAACGTCATCACCACCGGAAACGAGGTAAATGCTCCCAGCGCTACAGGCAAACCATCCAGCGGATTTTTCACCACCAGGCCGACACCGTTAGCCGCGATCAACAGCAGGAACAGGCCGATACCAATACCGGTGCCGTGCGCCACTCCCATTGGCAGGTTACGCAGGATCCAGGAGCGGATACCTGTAATCGAGATGATGGTAAACAGGATCCCCATCAGGAATACCGCGCCCAGCGCCACGGGAATGCTGATCTGCTGACCCAGCACCAGGCTAAAGGCGGTGAACGCCGTCAGTGAAATGGCACAACCAATCGCCATCGGCAGGTTGGCCCACAAGCCCATCAGCAACGACCCCAAACCGGCAACCAGGCAGGTGGCAACGAATACCGCAGTCGGTGGGAAACCGGCTTTACCCAGCATGCTGGGAACCACGATCACCGAGTAGACCATCGCCAGGAAGGTGGTTAGCCCTGCCACCACTTCCTGACGCACGTTGGTACCCCGTGCTGTAAGTTTAAAGTACGCATCAAGCCCGCCTTTGGGTGTCACGGCGTTATTTGCTTGAGAATTCGACATGTTGCTGTCCCCTGTTTTTCATTGCTGCCAGCCTGGATGAAGTGGCTTGTTATCCCACTGATGCATGGTCATTACGAAACCGTTTCCGTCACGTTCGCTTCCTTACCCTTCAGGAACGCGGCAACAGACGCCGTGTAAAAGGCAAACGTTTAACTCTCATCGCATGCAGCGGGTGATTTATGATGGTCTTATCCCCAAAAATCCCAAACGCTACTGGGTGGGATTTTCAAGGCAAACGATTATCTAGCCTTCTATGCCGTCTGATCAACTAAAGATCGCGACAATTTATGCGAAAACGTATTGGGATCGCTCATTGTTGAAGATGTGAGGTTTATCACATTACGACTTGAAGAGGAGAGATCGCCCCGACAGCTTGGGGCGGAAAAGATTATTGCGATTGCATCGCCTGCTCATCCATGTACATCAACTCCCAGATATGACCGTCCAAATCCTGGAAGCCATGACCATACATAGTGCCGTAATCCTGTGGCTGATTATAGGTATTGCCACCGGCGGCAATGGCTTTGCGTACCAACGCGTCTACCGCAGCACGGCTGGGTTGCGACAGGCAAATCAGCACTTCCGTCGCTTTGTTGGCATCGCTGACGGGATTGGGGGTAAACAGTTGGAATTTCTCGTGAGTCAGCAACATCACGTAAATACTCTCACTCACGACCATGCAGGCGGCAGTGTCATCGGTAAACTGCGGGTTGAAGATAAACCCCAGTTGGCGGAAGAACTCGATAGAAGCGGGCAAATTGCTGACGGGCAGGTTAACAAAAATTTGCGTAGCCATGGGCTACCTCCTATGAAAGTGACCCTATCGAGTATAGTTCAAGCCTTCACCCCAGCACGCTAAACGGCCCCCCCTGTTCCAGAGCCCGTTGATATGCAGGACGCGCGTGAATGCGTTGCAGATAGTCTTGCAGTTTCGGGCACCCCTCCAGCCCGCCTCGTCCAGCTAGCGCCTCCACCGGGAAACTCATCTGGATATCCGCAGCGCTGAATTCATTGCCCACAAACCAGGTGCTTTTATTCAGGTGTTGCTCCAGATAATCGCGATGCGTGACAATCTGCTTATCCAGATACTCTTTCTGTACCCCTTTACCGATCGCCCCGGCAATCGGGCGTATCACCCATGGGATCGGCGGGTGTCCTAAACGGCTAAACACCAGTTTCATTACCAGCAGCGGCATCAACGACCCTTCTGCATAGTGCAGCCAATAGCGATACTCCTGGCGAGCGTGAAAATCCGTGGGCGTGAATAACCCTTGTGCGTCATAGGCTTCCTGCAGGTATTCAATAATGGCGCCCGACTCGGCCAGTGTCAGATCGCCGTCTACCACTACCGGCGATTTGCCCAACGGGTGGATCTTTTTCAATTCGGGCGGTGCCAGCATGGTGGTTTTATCGCGTTGATAACGCAGAACCTGATAGGGAACACCGAGCTCCTCCAGAAACCATAAAATGCGCTGCGAACGCGAGTTGTTCAGATGATGCACGATAATCATGATTTTTCTCCCTCAGCGGCCTGGAGCCGTTGCCACACCAATTCGCCAATTTGCACGCTGTTGTCCAGTTGCAACGGCACGGTGCGTAATGTGAGTGTCTCGCCAGTGAAACTGTAGAAGCGGATCTGCTGGCTACCCAGCCAGTTGGGGAACGAACACCCCTCGACCCGATGAATGACGCACTGTTTATCTTCATCAATCCGATAGTGGCCAACTGCCAATAAACTGATTCGTTGTCATCACATTCGCTCCCTTGACGCCCAGGTTAAAAGGTAGTTGTGATTTCAACTATCGCCAACCCTACGTATAATTCAATTTATTTGATGTAGATACTCAAAACTCTCCGATTTTCCATTACCGCCAAGTGGCCTATCATTCAACACATCGAGAGACAACGGCCTCTCACCTAACAAAACCCCTGAGGATTGAATTATGAAAAGCATCAAAATTTTTGCTGCCGCTGTAATGTTAACTTCCGCTTCTTTCGCCAGCATTGCCGCTGACCAGGTCACCAGCCAGCCAACTGCCGACTCACAGAAAATCGGTGTGGTTTCCGTAAGCGGTGCCAGCAACCTGAGCGCTCTGGAAGCCGAACTGGCAAGCAAAGCGGCCGCATCCGGTGCCAACTCTTACCGTATCGTTTCCGCCGGTGGCCAGAACAAGCTTTACGGCACAGCAGAAATTTTTAACTAATCGTCAGATTATGAGCCCCGCAAGGGGCTTTTCGCGTTTTAACCGGTAATACAAACCGGAACAACCAGACTACTCTATAATGTAACCCATCCCCGCCAGCCAACCGGCACATGGCCCATTTTGGCAATCCCCTGCCTGCGTTTTCCCAGATACTGCAGTTGCTATTTATAACCATTACAACTTTTGGAGAGATATCATGTCGGTAACCCAACTTCTGTCTGGCCGAGTAGCTTTTGTCCAAGGTGGTTCACGCGGTATCGGTGCCGCCATCGTTAAACGCCTGGCACGTGAAGGCGCTACCGTCGCATTCACCTACGTTTCCTCCCCCGATAAAGCCGATGAGGTGGTTGAAGCCATTACGGCGGCTGGCGGTCAAGCCATTGCCATCCGTGCAGACAGTGCCGACGCAGAGGCTCTGCAACAGGCTATACGCCAGACGGTAAACAGCTTCGGCAAGCTGGATATTCTGGTGAATAACGCGGGCGTGCTGGCAATGGGTAACCTGGAGGAATTGTCGTTAGCAGATCTGGATCGCACGCTGGCCGTTAACGTCCGCAGCGTATTTGTTGCCAGCCAGGGGGCCGCGCGCCATATGAATGATAATGGTCGCATTATCAATATCGGCAGCACCAACGCCGAGCGCATGCCGTTTGCCGGTGGGGCGATCTACGCCATGAGCAAGTCGGCGCTGGTCGGCTTAACCAAGGGCATGGCTCGCGATCTGGGTTCACGCGGCATTACCGTCAATAACGTCCAGCCCGGCCCGGTAGATACCGATATGAACCCGGCTGATGGCGATTTTGCCGAACAGTTGAAACCGATGATGGCCGTTGGCCGTTATGGTAAGGATGAAGAGATTGCCAGCTTTGTGGCTTATCTGGCGGGGCCGGAGGCGGGATATATCACCGGTGCCAGCCTGACGATTGACGGTGGCTTCTCAGCGTAATGCCCTAGACAAACTGCTCCTACTAAAAAGGGGCAGTTTAGTTAAGTACTTAATTACCAGTTTGTAGATCCCCGCTGCCGCTATAATATTCTTATCATCAGATAGAGTAAAACCCGATGAATTATATTTCAGTACTTTCAAGAGGACCTGGAACGCTGCAAATAAATTTTAATAATAAAGTCACTCATCCTAGCTGAGCCAATGTAGGCCACGACCTCACGAACTGAAGTCAACTTGAAAAAAGGTTTAAAAAGCACTAAAATGGTCAAAATATACACACCACTGGAGTGTGGAGATGTCAATCAAAGACAAATTAATAAAAGCGTTAGAAAACAGCCCAGACAGCATTGTTTTGCGCCATGAGCTTTCAGCCCTTGGCGGACGTACGCAAGTCACAGATAGTCTGAGGGATCTGGTTGCTTCCGGCTTCCTGACTAAGCCTGGCTTAGGTATTTACGTTAAAAACGAGCACCGGCAGTATAAGGGTCTATACAATTCAGATCGTTGTATCACAGTAGTCAAAGAGATATTTAAAAAACTCGACACTCCGGTCAAAGATATCAAAATAGACCATATTGCCGGGCAAGATATTTGCATTGTTGATATCGGCGCTCAGCGAGTTTCACGCAAGCTGGAAATAAACGGGATCCCCATCCGCTATAGTAATAATCAAAAAATATCTAACGGGGATTATTTATTATCACAAGATGTCGATGATTTACCAACCAAAGGTGTACGAAAGTTTATCGAAAAACTTGCCGCTGCACATGGCATTCAATATCAACGTACAGGCTTGGATGACTTTGCCGAATCCGTTACTCGATTGGCCGGTGACGAAATAGAGCTCGACATAACAGAGAAGCTGCTTATCGCACTGAAGAAAAAGGACTTGATTAGCGGGCGACAGCTTGCCCGTCTAATGACCAATTATATGAGGGAAGTGAAAAATGTTCGATCCGTTCGGCGACTATGAAACGGCAGGATATCTCAGGAACATTGAGGGTATTAAAGATCTTGATGAGCTGAAACGTCAGGAACATGTATTCTTCGAAGCCAATCTTGAAGAGGCGCTCTCATATCTTCACGCGATCAAAGGTAAACTCACCTATTCGAATTTCCTGCAAGTTCATCGCTTACTTTTCGGCGAGTTTTACCCTTGGGCCGGTCAGGATAGGCTAATGTTAGGGGTCGGCCGATTGGTGAGCAAAGGCAAGCGAATACAATTCGAAGTCTCCGAGCGTTGCCAACACGCAATCGAGTGGGGCTTATCCAAGGGCAACGATGCTGCCATCCTAAGGCGACAACCGGGAACGGTGATGGGTATCTTTGCCTGGGGCCATCCTTTTCTTGATGGAAACGGCAGAACAATGCTGCTGGTTCATAGCGAACTTTGCCACCGAGCTGGCTTTTCGATTGACTGGGGCGCATCACAAAAGAATGCTTACCTAAAAGCACTCACATTAGAGATTGAGAATCCTCAAGGAAAACATCTCGATAACTATCTCCTTCCTTTTTGCTCCAAGACTCGACACAAGGATCTACTGCAACACTTAATGTCACTATCTGGGCTGGATGGTCGAAATAGGACAAGTTTGCCCGATATCGTTTATAAAGCAGATGACCCCGAGGCAAACGCAGCTTACCAAGACATTAAACGTGCGCGCGGTGAGAGCATTTAGGTAAGCAAGTTGAACTCGAAGAGATAGATGGCGATGTGGCTAACACTGAAATACCAGCAGCCAAAGGCTGCTGGTATTTTTCAACAAAACGACGCAATCAGAACGGAATATCGTCGTCAAAGTCCATTGGTGGTTCGTTGCTGGCCGCTGGTGCGCTGTTTTGCGCTGGGCGAGCCTGCTGCTGTTGACCACCGCTGAACTGGTTGCCACCCTGTGGCTGCTGAGGTTGACCCCAACCGCCCTGCTGGCCACCCGCTGGAGCGCCGCCGCCTGCTGGAGCACCACCACCTTGGCGGCCGCCCAACATCTGCATGGTGCCACCCACGTTGACCACGATTTCGGTGGTGTATTTTTCTACGCCCGCCTGATCGGTCCATTTACGGGTCTGCAATGCACCCTCGATGTAAACCTGGGAACCTTTACGCAGGTATTCACCCGCCACTTCTGCCAGCTTGCCGAACAACACCACGCGGTGCCATTCCGTTTTTTCTTTCTGCTCGCCAGTAGCCTTGTCACGCCAGCTCTCGGAGGTCGCCAGGGTAATGTTGGCAACTGCGCCGCCATTAGGCATGTAACGGACCTCAGGGTCTTGACCCAGATTCCCGACCAAAATTACTTTGTTTACGCCTCTGCTGGCCATGTTCGATCTCCCGATGAGTCATTTAAGTGGATTCAGACCACATTTTGGATAGTCTAAACCACAAATTGTAGCATGCCACCTGCTTAGATTATACCTGCGAAGTGCCTTCCAAAAATGTCCCGGCGATCGACCTTGTTGCATTCGTATACTGGATATTCATTCAGGTTTTTTTGTGCCATAATTATGCGTTTCGTACTGGCCGAGCCGTTTTTTTGCGCAATAGATCACATAATCGCCCACAAAAGAACGCAGACAGGCGCGGTGTATCATCAAGACGGGAAGTGTAAATGGACAATATCGAAGTTCGTGGTGCTCGAACCCACAATCTCAAAAACATCAACCTGATTATCCCGCGCGACAAGCTGATCGTCGTCACCGGTTTATCAGGTTCAGGCAAGTCCTCACTGGCTTTTGATACCCTGTATGCCGAGGGGCAGCGGCGCTACGTTGAGTCGCTCTCTGCCTACGCTCGCCAGTTTCTTTCGCTGATGGAAAAACCGGACGTCGACCACATTGAAGGTCTATCCCCGGCGATCTCCATCGAGCAGAAATCGACCTCGCATAACCCGCGATCCACGGTCGGGACCATCACCGAGATCCACGATTACCTGCGCCTGCTGTTTGCCCGCGTCGGCGAACCGCGTTGTCCGGATCACCACGTTCCGCTGGCGGCACAAACCGTCAGCCAGATGGTGGATAACGTGCTCAACCAGCCGGAAGGCAAACGCCTGATGCTGTTGGCACCGGTGGTGAAAGATCGTAAGGGTGAACACACCAAGACGCTGGAAAACCTGGCAACCCAGGGCTATATCCGCGCGCGTATCGACGGTGAAGTGTGCGATCTCTCCGATCCGCCAAAGCTGGAACTGCAAAAGAAACACACCATTGAAGTAGTGGTGGACCGTTTCAAAGTGCGTGACGATCTGGCACAGCGTTTGGCCGAATCGTTTGAAACCGCATTGGAACTGTCCGGCGGTACCGCCGTCGTCGCCGATATGGATGACGAAAAGGCGGATGAACTGCTGTTCTCCGCCAACTTTGCCTGCCCCATCTGCGGCTACAGCATGCGCGAGCTGGAACCCCGGCTGTTCTCGTTCAACAACCCGGCCGGCGCCTGCCCTACCTGTGACGGACTGGGCGTGCAGCAGTTCTTCGATCCTGAGCGTGTGGTTCAGAACCCCGAGCTTTCTCTGGCCGGTGGTGCTATCCGCGGTTGGGACCGCCGTAATTTCTATTATTTCCAGATGCTGCGCTCGCTGGCGGAGCACTATAGCTTTGATGTGGAAGCCCCGTTCAGCAGCCTGGATGCCAACGTGCAGAAAGCGGTACTGAGCGGTTCGGGCAAAGAGTCAATCGAATTCAAATACATCAACGATCGCGGTGACACCACCGTGCGCCGCCATTCGTTTGAAGGCGTGCTGCATAATATGGAGCGCCGCTACAAAGAAACCGAATCCAGCGCGGTGCGTGAAGAGCTGGCCAAATTTATCAGCAACCGTCCTTGCGCCTCGTGCCGTGGCACCCGCCTGCGTGAAGAAGCCCGTAACGTGTTCGTGGAAGATACTACGCTGCCGGAGATCTCTGAGCTCAGCATCGGCCATGCCATGACCTTCTTCCAGAATATGAAGCTGAGCGGTCAACGTGCCCAGATCGCCGAGAAGGTGTTGAAAGAGATCGGCGATCGTCTGAAGTTCCTGGTTAACGTCGGGCTGAACTACCTTTCACTGTCACGCTCCGCGGAAACGCTGTCCGGCGGTGAAGCCCAGCGTATTCGCCTGGCAAGCCAGATCGGTGCTGGTCTGGTAGGCGTGATGTACGTGCTGGATGAGCCATCTATTGGCCTGCACCAGCGCGATAACGAACGCTTGCTGGAAACCCTGATCCACCTGCGTAACCTGGGGAACACGGTGATCGTGGTAGAACACGATGAAGACGCGATCCGCGCAGCCGACCACGTGATCGATATCGGCCCTGGTGCCGGTGTTCACGGCGGCCAGGTGGTAGCGGAAGGCACCGTCGATGACATCATGGCCCAACCGGATTCACTGACCGGCCAGTTCCTTAGCGGCAAGCGCTCAATCGCCATTCCGGCCGAACGCGTACCCGCGGATCCGAGCAAGGTGCTGAAACTCAGCGGCGCACGCGGCAACAACCTGAAGGACGTGACGCTTACGCTGCCTGTCGGGCTGTTTACCTGCATTACCGGCGTTTCCGGTTCCGGCAAGTCAACGCTGATCAACGATACGCTGTTCCCGATCGCCCAACGCCAGCTCAACGGTGCAACCATTGCCGAAGCGGCTCCTTACCGCGAAGTGACCGGCCTGGAACATTTCGACAAGGTGATCGATATCGATCAGAGCCCAATTGGCCGTACGCCACGCTCTAACCCGGCCACCTATACCGGGATCTTCACCCCGGTGCGTGAACTGTTTGCCGGGGTACCTGAATCCCGTACCCGTGGCTACACGCCGGGCCGTTTCAGCTTTAACGTCAAGGGCGGTCGCTGCGAAGCCTGCCAGGGCGACGGAGTGATCAAGGTAGAGATGCACTTCCTGCCGGATATCTACGTGCCTTGCGACCAGTGCAAAGGCAAACGCTATAACCGCGAAACGTTGGAAGTGAAGTACAAGGGTAAAAACATCCACGAAGTACTGGAGATGACCATTGAGGAAGCCCGTGATTTCTTCGATGCCGTGCCCGCCTTGGCGCGTAAGCTGCAAACGTTGATGGAGGTTGGGCTTTCCTATATCCGCCTCGGGCAGTCGGCCACCACCCTTTCCGGTGGTGAAGCGCAGCGTGTGAAACTGGCGCGTGAGCTGTCGAAGCGGGGTACTGGTCAGACGCTGTATATCCTCGATGAGCCTACTACCGGCCTACACTTCGCCGATATCCAGCAGTTGCTGGCGGTACTGCATCAGTTACGCGATCAGGGCAACACCATCGTGGTGATTGAACACAACCTGGACGTCATCAAGACGGCGGACTGGATCGTCGATCTGGGGCCGGAAGGCGGCAGCGGCGGCGGTGAGATCCTGGTGTCCGGCACGCCGGAAACCGTGGCCAACTGTAAAGAGTCTCATACCGCGCGGTTCCTGAAACCGATGTTGCAGAGATAACACCGTGGCCAACATGCCGAACACCAAGCTCGGCATGTTGGCCGTTATTACGGCGCAACCTAGGGACAGCAATACGTTTCCACCTTAGAATGGCAGGAGCGGATTTGGGGTTTTAACTATCACACGGATATGTAAGTGCCGCGCAGTGGTGAAATAACTCTCACCACCCAAATTCAGCATTATTTATCTGCAGCTAAAATATACTCATATCGGCAAGGCTACCTTCCCCATGACTCCACCTGCTTCAGTTCAAATTCGGCCTCAGCTAATTTTCTCTGTCGCTTAGCAATTTTGCTCGGTTTGCCTTTGAGCTGTGCTTCATATAGCTCTTGTTTTCTTTTCTCTACCTTACGTTGCTTCTTGGCAATTTCATACTGGCGATCGAATTCGAACGGCTGAGTGGCAGGTGCATAATCGTATCTATTATAACGGCCTTTGTAACCACCGTGGCAGTAGGTCTGCACATTGGCCAAGGCCCGATTCAGCCCCTCAACACGATGGACATTGCCATAACGCGTCGCGTACTCGAGCTGCTCTCGCAGTTTTTGTTCTTTTATTGCACAATTGGGCGCCGCCAATGATAATGAGGAATAAACGAGCAGTGGCAGTACGAGAAATATTGAATGATGCAGTTTCATAATTAAATTTCCTTTTAGTAGGTTCCCCTACAGATCCCTTATCCTTATTTGCCTTTAAGCAGATTGATATAGACGCATTAATAACACAGTCATAATTTATATTCCAATGAGAACTCTCTTAATTAACAGCTCCGTGCTATTTAAAATAAATTACCACCCTGTTTTTATCAAAATTTAAATATTCACCGATTAATAGAAAATAATAAAATTAGTGGAATTAACCCAAAAAAAACCTTGCCAATCCTGTTTCTCAGAACTAAATAACGCAGTAAACGATATTGGCCTACAAAATAAAATTACCCCATAGGTATCGGGGGCGTAGTCCTCTGGCCTGTCGCCACTCTTGAGCCAACAGGCCTGGCCACCTATAAATTCAAATGCGCAGCTCTTGGCGCACCTGATCGGGCAACCCTTCCAGCACCAAACGATATGAGCTGTCGATCAAATGATAAAACTGCGAATTGGGCAAGTTGCCGTCCAGAAATACCGCGTTCCAATGGGCTTTATTCAAATGTTCGCAGGGGACGATTTCCGGATGCTGCTCACGTAGGCTTTCTGCCAGCTCCGGGCTGCTTTTGATCGCCAACGCTGGGCGACCCTGCACTTCACACACCATAGCGAACATGACATCACCCACCTTGATCTGGCTGGCCTGCCATTGGTTTTGATCGCTTTGGTGTGCGCCAGGTTTCGCCATGCAGTATTCCAGCAGTGCTGAGTTATTCATTGGGTTATTTCCCGAAAGACACAATGCGGCGCGAACCACTGTGAGTATGCTGTTACCAGCCAGATACCCTGCCAGTCAGATAGAGAACCGCGCCTGGTCGCTGAAAGCAAGGCTTGATGGCGCATGAGAAAAATCTCAGCGCCCTCAGTCAGTATATTCTTTATCCAGTTGGCGGCAACCGCCAGCACGCAGAAACAACAAGGGGCGATATCGCTATCGCCCCTAAAATCACTGCATTCAGGTCGTTACTGCACCGCGGCAAAGGCCTCGGCCACTTGACGAACGTTATTGTGGTTCAGGCCCGCCACACACATACGACCGCTGTGGATCAGATAGACACCGAACTCTTCACGCAGCCGGTCAACCTGAGCCGCGCTGAAGCCGGTGTAGCTGAACATGCCGCGCTGCTCGAGCAGGTAATCGAAGTTACGCTGTGGCAACGCGCCCTTGAGCGTTTCGACCAGCGCTTTACGCATCTCCAGAATACGGCTGCGCATGGACTCCACTTCGGCCAACCATTGCGCTTTCAACTGCGCATCGTTCAGCACTTTTGCCACCACCTGAGCACCGAAGTTCGGTGGGCTGGAGTAGTTACGGCGCACGGTCGCTTTCAGCTGCCCCAGCACACGCTCGGCGGCTTCGCTGCTTTCACACACTACAGAAAGCCCACCCACGCGCTCACCGTACAGTGAGAAGATTTTCGAGAATGAGTTGCTCACCAGGCACGGCAAACCGGCAGCCGCAATGGCACGAATGGCGTAGGCATCCTGATCCATTCCGCCGCCAAAGCCTTGATAGGCGATGTCGAGGAACGGGATCAGTTCACGTTCGGCGATCACTTTAACCACCTGATCCCACTGGGCATTGGTGAGATCGGAACCGGTCGGGTTATGACAGCAAGGATGCAGCAGGGCAATGCTCTTGGCCGGCAGCTGTTGCAGCGTGCTCAGCATGGCATCAAATTTCACCCCCAGTTTTTCACCGTCGAAATAGGGGTAAGTATTCACTTTGAAACCGGCGCCACCAAAGATGGCCACGTGGTTTTCCCAAGTCGGATCGCTGACCCAAACCTGAGAGTCCGGGAAATAGCTTTTCAGGAAGTCAGCCCCCACTTTCAACGCACCAGAACCGCCCACGGTTTGAACGGTGGCAATGCGCCCTTGTTGCAGCATGGGGTGTTCAGCACCAAATAACAGTTGCTGGATTGCGCTACGGTAAGGCTGTAGGCCTTCCATCGGCAGGTAGACCGAGGCCCCCTGTTCAACGCTGTTAAGTTGGGCTTCAGCAGCGGCAACGGCCTTCATCTGTGGGATGATGCCTTGCTCATTGTAGTAAAGGCCAATACTCAGGTTCACCTTGTGCGCACGGGGATCTTTTTTGAATTTTTCCATCAGCGACAGGATCGGGTCACCTGCATAGGCTTCAACATTCTGGAACACGGGTTGGTTCTCCTGATTTTGGTTGTTCGGGCACAGTCCCTAATATAGCCACAAATCGGCGTTGGGTTTTAGCTTTATCTGGTCACCGGAAGCAAACCGTTTTCTTTGATCCGTTCCAGCACCACCGCCGTTTTGATATGCCCGACGCTTTTATGGCGGGACAGCGTCTGGCTGATAAACTCACTTAACGCTGGCAGGTCTGCTACCGCCACTTTCAGCAGGTAGTCGGCATCGCCGGTAGTTTTATAAACGTCAACAATTGCGTCCACTTCTGCCAGCATCTGATGGAAACTGTCGATCTGCTCTTGGGTATGGGTCAGCAGGCTTACCTCTATCAGCCCCACCAGTCCTAATCCCATCGCCTCCGGTGCCAACCTGGCGTGATACCCTTTGATCAACTGGGCCTGCTCCAGGCTGATACGGCGGCGCGAGCATTGCGAGGCCGAAAGCCCGACCAGTTCGCTCAGTTCCTGATTGGTCAGACGGCCATTGGCCTGTAACAGCGTCAGGATTTTCATATCAAAATCGTCAATGTTGTACATAGCCACCTGTAAAATGTGTTAATAAATGTTGACGCTACAGACTAGCAGCTTTTTTAGTCTTGCAACCATCGGTGCTGGCGGGTTGTGAGAGACATAGCAGCAAAGCCAGCTTCCTTGCTCAGAAATGGCATAAAAAACGGCCAAATTACGCAAACCAACAACAATTAACGGCAAAACCGCGCATAAAACCACAAATGTATTTGTCGACATGAAAAGGAAATTTGATGAAAAAACTATTGCCTCTCGCCTTGCTGGTCGCCACCGGGAGCGCCAGCGCACAATCCAATCTGGACAAGGTATTGCAGCAAAAAACGCTGACGGTCTGTACCACCGGCGATTACAAGCCCTACACCTTCCTGAAAGAGGATGGCAGCTACGAAGGCATTGATATCGCTATGGCCGAGTCGCTGGCCAACAGTCTGGGGGCCAAAGTGAAATGGGTAAAAACCACCTGGAAAACCCTGACGCCTGACTTCGTGGCCGGGAAATGTGATATCGCCATGGGGGGGATCTCAGTGACGCTGGAACGCCAGAAGCAGGTGTTTTTTGCCGAGCGGCTTGATACCGACGGCAAGATCCCGCTGGTACGTTGTACCGACGTGAAAAAATACCGCACCATTGAGCAGATTAACAAACCTGCGGTGCGGCTGATCGAGCCTGCCGGTGGCACTAACGAAGCCTTTGTCCGTGCTCATCTGCCCAAGGCCAACCTGACGCTGTCCCACGATAATATGGGCATTTTCCAGCAGTTGGTGGATCGCAAGGCCGACGTGATGATCACCGATGCCTCCGAAGCCCTGTACCAGCAGAAACGTTATCCCAAGCTGTGTGCGGTGAACCCGGATAAGCCGATGCAGTACGGTGAGAAGGCCTATATGTTGCCGCGTGATGATATGAGTTGGAAGCTGTATGTCGATCAGTGGCTGCACTTGAGCAAGGCCAGCGGGGAGTATCAGAAGATTATCGGCCAGTGGCTGGCAGTGAAGAAGTAAAGCTCCTCCTCACCTGACTTTAGCATCGCATACGTTAAGCGGGCGCACATGCGGCGCCCCTACGCAGTAGTGAGAAAGTTGGGGAAGTTACTCGCCGATATATTCCATCGTGACGCGCTGGGTCAGCTTGGTGATCAGCTCATAGGCGCTGATGCCGCTAAAGGCAGCCACCCGTTCAACCGGCAGCTCATTGCCCCACAAAACCACTTCATCACCCACCTTATCGCTGGCATCCGGCCCCAGATCGACGGAAATCATATCCATGGAGACGCGGCCGACGATCGGTACTTCACGTCCGTTCAGCCATATCGGCGTGCCAGAAGGCGCACTGCGTGGATAACCGTCGCCATAGCCCATCGCCACTACGCCCAGGCGGGTATCTCGTTCACTCACCCATAGCCCGCCGTAGCCCACCGGTTCACCAGCTCGATGCTCACGCACCGCGATCAGGCTGGATTTCAGCGTCATGGCTGGTTGCAGCCCAAAATGATCGGCGTAGGGTTTCTCCAACGGGGATACGCCATACAGGATAATCCCCGGGCGTACCCAGTCACGATGAGCCTGTGGCCACAGCAAGATCCCGCCGGAAGCAGCGATCGACTTCAGGCCCGGCTTATCGTTGGCGAAATGCTCAAAGCAGCTGATTTGCTTTTCGGTAGCATCCACCAAGGGCTCGTCGGCGCGGCTGAAGTGGCTCATGATATTGACAGGCTGAACCACGTTGCGACAGGCGCTCAAACGCTGGTAGAACGCCTCTGCCTGTTCCGGACGCACGCCCAGACGATGCATACCGCTATCGAGCTTCATCCATACCGATACCGGGTGCGCCAGTTCAACCTGCTCCAGCGCTTCAAGCTGTTCGATGCTGTGAACGGCGGTTTCGATATTATTCGCCACCAGCGCGGGCAAATCTTCAGCACAGAAAAAACCTTCCAGCAGCAGGATCGGTTTAACGATGCCACCGGCACGCAGCATCAATGCTTCGCCGATACGCGCTACGCCGTAACAGTCGGCATCTTGCAAGGTATGAGCCGTTTCCAACAGGCCATGTCCATAGGCGTTGGCTTTCACCACGGCAATCAGGCGGCTTTGCGGCGCCAGGCGACGGATCTGTTGCAGGTTGTGTCGCAGGGCGCGGCGGTCGATAACAGCAGTTGCCGCTTTCATTTCAATTCCTTAGCTGATTATTCGTCATCATATTGTGGCCCCGCATAGTTATCGAAGCGTGACCACTGGCCGTTAAAGGTCAGGCGTACGGTACCAATCGGGCCGTTACGCTGCTTACCCAGAATAATTTCGGCAATCCCTTTCAGATCGCTGTTCTCGTGATAAACCTCATCACGGTAGATGAACATAATCAGGTCGGCATCCTGCTCGATGGAGCCAGATTCACGCAGGTCGGAGTTAACCGGGCGCTTATCGGCGCGCTGTTCCAGGCTACGGTTCAACTGCGACAGTGCCACCACCGGCACCTGCAGCTCTTTCGCCAACGCTTTGAGCGAGCGGGAAATTTCAGCAATCTCCAAGGTACGGTTGTCGGAGAGTGACGGCACGCGCATCAACTGCAGGTAGTCGATCATGATCAGGCTGATCCCGTCATGTTCACGGAAAATACGCCGCGCGCGGGAGCGCACTTCGGTAGGCGTCAGGCCAGAGGAGTCGTCAATATACATATTGCGCTTCTCCAGCAGGATCCCCATGGTGCTCGAGATCCGCGCCCAATCCTCGTCATCCAGTTGACCGGTACGGATACGGGTCTGATCCACGCGCGACAGCGAGGCCAGCATACGCATCATAATCTGGTTGCAGGGCATCTCCAGGCTGAAGATCAGCACCGGTTTATCCTGCGTCATCGCGGCATGTTCGCACAGGTTCATCGCGAAGGTGGTTTTACCCATTGCCGGACGGGCCGCGACGATGATCAGGTCAGACTTTTGCAGACCGGCGGTTTTCTTGTTGAGATCGTGATAGCCGGTGTCTACGCCGGTAACACCGTCGTGCGGCTGCTGATAGAGCTGTTCAATGCGGGCGACGGTATCTTCCAGAATACGTTCGATACCTTTGGGGCCTTCATCTTTGCTGGCACGGTTTTCCGCGATCTGGAATACCCGGGATTCCGCCAGATCGAGCAGATCTTCGCTACTGCGCCCTTGCGGATCGTAACCCGCATCGGCGATTTCGTTGGCGACGGAGATCATTTCACGAACTACCGCACGTTCACGTACGATGTCGGCATATGCACCAATGTTGGCCGCACTTGGGGTGTTTTTCGATAATTCTGCCAGATAGGCAAAACCGCCCACCGTTTCCAGATCGCCCCTCTGTTCCAACGATTCGGACAGCGTGATCAGGTCGATGGGCCGGCTCATCTCCAGCAGACGCTGCATTTCGGTAAAGATCAGGCGGTGTGGACGGCTGAAGAAGTCGTTGGCGACCACGCGCTCCGCCACGTTATCCCAGCGTTCGTTATCCAGCATCAAACCGCCCAACACGGACTGCTCCGCCTCCAGCGAATGTGGCGGCATCTTCAGCCCTTCCATCTGGCGGTCTCTGGGTTCGTACGTGTTTGTCTTGTTGGTTGGTTTTTTGCCTGCCATGAAGCCTATTCTTTATTCAGTTGCGAATGGGGGTAGCTGACGCAAGAGTATACGTGATTTTCAGTCATGATTCCCTGCGCAAAAAAGGATTAATCACTGCGCAACGAGCTAGATAGTGTGGGCTGATAAGCGTAGGGTGAAAACAGCCATTTAAACGAGGTAGCGACATGTCAAAACGCATCCAATTCTCCGCCACCGGCGGCCCAGAAGTGCTGCAGTATGTTGATTTTACTCCTGTCGATCCCGCTGCGGGGGAGGTTCAGGTCGAGAACAAGGCGATCGGTATCAACTATATCGATACCTACGTACGTAGCGGCCTGTACCCACCGGCAAACTTCCCTAGCGGGTTAGGTACCGAAGCGGCTGGGGTAGTCATCAAGGTCGGGGCAGGTGTCAGCGCGGTCAAACCGGGCGATCGCGTGGTTTATGCCCAGTCCGCACTGGGTGCCTATAGCGAAGTTCACAACGTCCCGCTGGAAAAGATAGCTTTCCTGCCGGATAACCTCACTTTCGAACAGGGTGCTGCCTCGTTCCTCAAAGGGTTGACCGTACATTATCTGCTGCGACAAACCTATGAGATCAAGCCAGGAGAGGTGTTCCTGTTCCATGCCGCCGCAGGGGGCGTCGGGCTGATCGCCTGTCAGTGGGCCAAAGCGTTGGGTGCCAAACTGATCGGCAGCGTGGGTTCAGATGAAAAAGCAGAGCTTGCCTTGCGTGCCGGAGCCTGGGCTACCATCAATTATCGCCAGGAAAACATTGCCCAGCGCGTAGCTGAACTGACCAACGGCGAAAAGGTTAACGTGGTCTATGACTCCGTAGGGCAAAGTACCTGGCAGGACTCTTTGAACAGCCTGAAGCGCCGCGGGCTGATGGTGAGCTTTGGTAATGCCTCCGGCCCGGTTACCGGCGTCGATCTGGCGTTACTCAATCAGAAAGGCTCGCTGTACGTCACCCGCCCTTCACTCAACGGTTACATCACCAACCGCCAGGAATTGCAGTTTGCCAGTAACGAGCTGTTTTCGCTGATAGGCAGTGGTGCGATCAACGTTGACGTGAAGGAAACACAAAAGTTTGCGTTGGCAGATGCCCAGCGGGCACACCAGATCCTGGAAAGCCGCCAGACCAGCGGTTCCAGCCTGCTGATCCCTGGCCTGTAGCAGCAAAAAGAAAGGGCCTCATAAGGGGCCCTTTCTAGTTTACAGCGCTTTGTAGGGGTAGAGCAGAGTCCGCCAGAGATGGGGGTTGCTTCAAGCAACACTCTTGTCAGCTCTCGCGGTGATGAAAATGATTAGCATCACTGCTGCGGAGCCATCCTAGCAGCCTCGATAAGTAAAAAATATGATTAATGTGCCGCATTCGCATTTAAAACATCAAGCTGTGATCCCCGCCACACTGGCAAGCAATCTGCCTAGTGAGTTTCAGCGTGACTGACTGATATTTCGGCAAAAAATATTAATAGCGCCGTATCTGTGGTTTCTGCATAGAACGGTATATCCACACGCCAACCACCGCCAGGATCAGCCACGGCAGCAGTTTAAACACCATGGCAAACAGCCCGCCCAGCAGCATAAAAGCCGCGGCCACAAATAACGCAGCCATCACGCCCAGCAGTGAAATACCCGTTACCAGCAGCATGGCGACAAAGCCGATCAGAAAGAACAGTTCTAACATGGGTTGCTCCTTGGCAAAACAATAGGTCTGTCTTGTTCTTTACAAGAAACGTGCCAACTTGAAGTCAATGATAACTTATTGAAATTATATAAAAATAGCGCCACAACCGGTGGCGCCATTGGTCAAAAAAACCAACTTTTAGTCAAATTTTTTGCCGATTATGCCATTTCAGTGCGAGGTGAGCGCACCAATGCCAAAGCCTGTTCGACGGTGCGCACATCGGCCCCTGGCTTATGGGCATTTTCACTCAGATGGCGGCGCCACTGCCGCGCGCCAGGAATGCCCTGGAACAGGCCAAGAATATGGCGAGTGATGTGACCCAGATAGGTTCCGTTCGCTAGCTCGCGCTCGATGTACGGATACAGCGATTCGATAATCGCCACGCTGTCCATCACCTCGCTCTGGCGGCCGAAAATCTCGCTGTCCACCCGCGCCAGAATGCCAGGATTTTGGTACGCCTCGCGCCCCATCATCACACCGTCCAGATGCTGCAGGTGCTGTTGGGCTTCTTCCAGCGTTTTCACGCCGCCGTTGATCGCAATGGTCAACGCCGGGAAGTCACGTTTCAACTGATAAACACGCGGATAGTCCAACGGAGGGACTTCACGGTTTTCTTTCGGGCTCAGGCCGGAAAGCCAGGCTTTACGGGCATGAATGGTGAACATATCGCATTCCCCACGCCCGGCAACGGTAGAGATAAAATCGCACAGGAACTCATAGCTGTCCTGATCATCAATGCCAATACGGGTTTTTACCGTCACCGGGATCGACACCACGTCGCGCATCGCCTTGATACAGTCGGCCACCAAGGTCGCCTGCCCCATCAGACAAGCACCAAACATGCCGTTTTGTACCCGATCCGACGGGCAACCGACATTAAGGTTGATCTCGTCATAGCCACGCTGTTCCGCCAGTTTGGCACAGTGCGCCAGTGCTGCCGGATCGCTGCCCCCTAGCTGCAAAGCCACGGGGTGCTCTTCCTCGCTGTATGCCAGATAGTCACCTTTACCGTGGATGATCGCGCCGGTGGTCACCATTTCGGTGTACAGCAACGTTTCCTTGCTCAGCAGGCGATGGAAGTAACGGCAATGGCGATCGGTCCAGTCCAGCATAGGGGCAATGGAAAAACGATTGGCGGCGTATTGGGTATTATTAATATCTTTCGTCATGCTGAGTTACTGGCTACCTGATAAGTCCGGGACTCGACAATCAGCGCGTTGTGCCGATGCCGCAAATGGCTATTATAACGGCAATCGACGGTCTTGGGGAAACCGTCGTTCATTCTGATTAGGATCTCAGAGCGGTAACGTTTTCTCTCGGCCCTATTCCAATTGTCGGATCACGCGACACGGCTGCCCAAGCGCCAACACGTTAGCCGGAATATCCTCGGTCACCACGCTGCCTGCGCCGATGGTAGTGCCATGACCAATGGTGACGCCAGGCAGGATCACCACGTTGCCGCCAATCCAGACGTTACTGCCAATCACCACCGGCTTGGCTGAGGTATGGAACGGAAAATCGGCATTGCCGGTAAACCGCTCGCTGGCCTTGAGCGGGTGGCTTGGCGTGTAGATTTGCGCGTTTGGGCCAATCAGCGTGTTATCACCAATGGTGATGGTGTTGCAGTCAAGAAACACCGCATTGACGTTGATAAAGCAATTCCTGCCAATGCTGATATGCTGGCCATAGTCGCACCAGAACGGTAATTCAATCCAGCTGTCATCACCCCATGCTGCAAACAACTCACGCAACAGACGCTGTTTCTCTTCAGACTGAGGTGAGTCCAACGCTGCGAGCTGTTTAGTCAGGCTCCTCGCCCGATGGTACATGGCAATCAGCTCATCATCACGGCTGTTATATACCTCACCACGCAGCAATTTCTCTCTTTCTGACATCCCAGGCTCCTGAAAGGTTTGACACCTTACGGGTTATACCGCCGTGCCCGAGTGGAGCCTATGACATAAAGCGGCAAATCGTGATCCACATCTCATTGTGCCTAGTCTTGCTGCGCAAAATCGCCCGATTTGCTGCGTTATCCAGGGAAAGCGGGGCAACCCTCGGCGATTGCGTTGAAACATGATAAAATCGGCTTCTTTGCATAGCCGGATAATTGCCATGAACTCAACCAACCAGGAAAAGCTGCTCGCGCAGGCTGAACAACTCTGTCAGCAACGCAACGTGCGACTGACCCCGCAACGGCTGGAAGTGTTACGCCTGATGGCTGAGCAACCCGGCGCCATCAGCGCTTACGATTTGCTGGATTTACTGCGTGTGGCAGAGCCGCAGGCCAAGCCACCTACGGTCTATCGTGCACTGGATTTCTTGCTGGAACAGGGATTTATCCACCGCGTTGAATCGGCAAACAGCTATGTGCTGTGCCACCACTTCGAACAGCCGATGCATACCTCCGCCCTGTTTATCTGCGATCGCTGCGGACAGGTCACGGAGCGTACTACCGAAGGGGTGGAAGAAACCTTGCAGAAACTGGCTCAAGAATCAGGGTTTGTGCTGCGCCACAGCGTAGTGGAAGCCCACGGTCTGTGTTCTGCCTGTGTGGTGGTAGAAAATTGTGAAAACCAACACGATTGCGATCATGACCACAGCATTGTGGTGAAGAAAAAATAAGCGGATTGGGTTGCAGGAGGGAGCGGGTACATCCTTGTTCCCGTGGCCGTAGCAGGGGGGAAATCTGCCAGGCCGGATGGTGTCGTAGCGCCGCAATACTCAGCGGCTCATCGCGCTACCAACGATACTTGCTGTGTTCTTCCCAGGCTTTGACTTCTTTTTCGGCTGCCTCTTTCTGGTAGCCATAGCGTTCCTGGATTTTACCGACCAGCTGTTCGCGTTTCCCTTCGATCACGGTGATATCGTCATCGGTCAGCTTGCCCCATTTTTCCTTCACTTTACCTTTAAACTGCTTCCAGTTACCGTCGGCTTGATCTTTGTTCATAATCTCTCCGTTACTCTTGGTTGTCAGTTTTAGATAAATCTGGCTGGACTTAACTGAGTCAAATTTAAGGTTATCTAATGCGTCCGTTGCCAATTAAGCGCGGGCTTAATTCGCCAGCCACGTGATTAACTATAGTCACCCATCACGAAAAGCACCCGAAAAGCAGCATGAAATAGGGTTAGGAAAAGTCTCAATAGCAAAAAACGCCGTTAAAACAGTAAGCAAGCGAAGCAAAACAGCCCTCAACACATGTAACCAAATGTGAATACCCATCCAGAATCATCAACTAGTCTGGCCTATGTATCGCTAGTTAGGGGATGAAAACCAGGTGCCTTGCACGCTATGACGGTGCCAAACCCAGCCCAAAGCAGCCCCGCGCAGTGCCAGGAATACCGCCAGAGCCAGCCATAAACCGTGGTTGCCCAATACCGGCAGGGTGAACAACGTCAGCCCGTAGCCCACTGCGGCTACCGCCATGCTGTTACGCATTTCTGCGCCACGGGTGGCGCCGATAAACATGCCATCCAGCAGATAGCACCAAACCCCCACCAGAGGCAGCACCACCTGCCAGGGCAGATAATGATTTGCCAGCGCACGCAACTCCGGCAGCGAGGTTAAGCCCGCCACAATCTGCTGCCCGGCGAACAGATAAATAACGGCAAAACCACAGGCAACCAGGCAAGCCTGCCGACAGGCGGCACGCCATACTTTACGCAGTTGCCGCCCGTCCCGCGCACCATAGGCGTGGCCGGAATGGGCTTCCACCGCGTAGGCAAAACCATCCAGAGCATAGGCGGTAAAGGTCAGCAGATTCATCAGCACCGCATTCACCGCCACCACCTCTCCGCCCATGCGGGCTCCCAGAATGGTCAACGAAGCGAAACACAGTTGCAGTAATAACGAACGCAGCATGATGTCGCGGTTAAGTGCCAACAGGCGGCGCATATCCCCACGCCACGCGGTTCGCAGCATTGCCAGCGAAATCCCCCGCATGCGTAGTACCCGCCATGCTAACCACAAACCCAGCAACAGCGTGGCGTACTCCGCAATCACCGTGGCAGTTGCAGCCCCCTGCACGTTCCAACCCAGCCCCATTACCAGCCAGATATCCAGCACGATGTTCAGCAGGTTACCGACAATCAACAGGATCACCGGCGCCCTCACGTATTGAACTCCCAGCAACCAACCGAGCAACACCATATTGGCCAACGCCGCCGGGGCACTCAGCCAGCGGATCTCCAAAAATAGCCTGGCCTGAACCAATACTTCCCGATCGCCCCCCACAATGTTCAGCGCCAAGGTGATCAACGGGGCTCGCAACAGCACAATCGCCAGCCCGGCCACCAGCGCCAACAATAACGGCTGCATAAATGCGCGAGCCAGCCGGTAGGGATCTTGCGCCCCCAGCGCCTGCGCCGTCAGCCCGGTGGTGCTCATACGCAGGAACAACAACAACATAAACAGGAAGCTGGTGGCCATTGATCCCACCGCGACCCCGCCAAGGTAGCTAGGGCTATCGAGATGACCGATAACGGCGGTATCCACCAGGCCAAGCAAGGGGACGGTAATATTGGAGAAGATCATCGGCAACGCCAGACGCCACAGAGCTTTGTCGGTGTCACTGGTGAAGGCAGAAAGCAGGCGCATGGCGATATGTTCCCGTACAAGCATGGATTTTAGCGTAGCTTAGAAATGACATCGCCCCAGAGTTGGGGCGAGGTTTGCCGTTTTAAAGGGCTGTAATACGAGGTAAAACGGTTAGATCCAGTCGCCGTTGCGGATCACACCCACCGCCAGGCCTTCGATGGTGAAGTTCTGCTGGCGCAGATCGACCACGATCGGTTGGAATTCGCTGTTTTCTGGCAGCAGTTCGACGACGTTACCGTGTTTCTTCAGGCGTTTGACCGTGACCTCGTCTTCAATGCGGGCGACGACGACCTGGCCGTTGCGTACGTCTTGAGTCTTATGCACTGCCAGCAGATCGCCATCCAGGATGCCGATGTCGCGCATCGACATGCCGCTAACGCGCAGCAGGAAATCGGCATTAGGCTTGAACAGTGAAGGGTCCACCTTATAGTGCCCTTCAATGTGCTGCTGAGCCAACAGAGGTTCACCGGCAGCCACACGGCCCACCAGAGGTAACCCCTCTTCATCTTCCATCAGCAAGCGGATACCGCGTGATGCACCGGAGATGATCTCGATAACGCCTTTGCGAGCCAGTGCTTTCAAGTGCTCTTCTGCAGCATTTGGTGAGCGGAACCCCAGGCGCATTGCGATCTCGGCACGCGTCGGTGGCATGCCCGTTTGCGAAATATGATCGCGAATCAGGTCGTAGACCTCTTGCTGTCTGGTAGTTAGTGCTTTCATTCCGCCCCCTGTTTGTTTATACAGTCTTGCTGTGAGTATATACAGCTAAGTCTGGATTGGGAACCGAAGAATAAATAAAAATCAGCAGGTAGCGAGCGTGATCGCAACGATACCCGCTGGTTTTCACGCCAAATGCTGCCAAAGTACCGAAGCCCAAACGAACAGCGCCAGAATGATTGCCAGCGATACCGCCGCCGAGCCCATATCTTTGGCCCGCCCGGAAAGCTCGTGATATTCCGTCCCCACGCGATCGACAACGGCCTCAATCGCACTGTTGAGGATTTCGACAATCATCACCAGCAGCACCGAGCCGATCAACAAGATGCGCGCTATCGCTCCCACATCCAGCCAAACCGCCACGATGATAGCCACCACCGTCGCCACCAGTTCCTGACGGAATGCGGCTTCGTTCTGCCAGGCAGCGGTTAAACCTTTATAGGAATAGCCTGCCGCTTTAATGATACGCGTCAGGCCAGTTGCTTGATTTGCCATAGTTAAGAACGCCTTTCTCCAAGATGGATCATGTACCCGTCGTGTTGCAGCCGCAACGTTCCAGACAGATTTGCCAGCCCAATCACATTTTTATCGCAGCGCAGTATACAGCAAGGTTGGAATACCTTAATCACCTAGCTATGTCGTACCAATGCCGCGCGCGCATGAGTGCGCTAGAGCGGCCAATTTGATATCCATCAGGTATAATTCAACTATGTACTTCCATTGCCGTGAATGGCCGTGGATTTCCCAACGCCACAGATCTGCTACCCGGTTTCTGGTATGCTTGCGGCGAATTGCTAACAAGAGGCTTCACGTTGTCATGTCAGGTTGGCGTAAAATCTATTATAAGATATTGAACTTACCACTAAAAATGTTGGTAAGAAGTAAGGTTATCCCAACAGATCCGGTCACGGAGTTAGGGTTGGATCCCTCACGACCGATTTTGTATGTTTTACCTTATAATTCCAAGGCGGATTTACTCACCTTGCGCACCCAGTGTCTGGCGCAAGATCTGCCCGATCCCCTTAACCCGTTGGAAATCGATGGCACCGTGCTGCCAAGCTACGTGTTTATCCACGATGGCCCACGCGTATTCCGCTATTACACCCCCAAAGAAGAATCGGTAAAACTGTTCCACGATTATCTGGATCTGCACCGCAGCAACCCGGATCTCGATATTCAGATGTTGCCGGTATCGGTGATGTTTGGCCGCTCCCCAGGGCGCGAAGGCCACGGCACGCCGCACCTGCGCCTGCTGAACGGCGTACAGAAGTTCTTCGCTGTACTGTGGCTGGGGCGCGACAGCTTTGTCCGTTTCTCCAACACCGTGTCCCTACGCCGGATGGCGACAGAGCACGGCACCGATAAGACCATCGCGCAAAAACTGGCCCGTGTCGCACGTATGCACTTTGCACGCCAGCGCCTTGCCGCCGTTGGGCCAAGCCTGCCAGCCCGTCAGGATCTGTTCAACAAGCTGCTGGCCTCCAAGGCGATTGAAAAAGCGATCGAAGATGAAGCGCGCAGCAAAAAAATCTCCCACGAAAAGGCCCAGCAGAACGCGATTGCGCTGATGGAAGAGATTGCCGCCGATTTCTCCTATGAAACGGTGCGCCTGTCCGACCGCGTGTTGAGCTGGACCTGGAACCGGCTGTATCAGGGTATCAACGTCACCAACGCCGAGCGTGTGCGTCAGCTGGCGCAGGATGGTCACGAGATCGTCTATGTGCCGTGTCACCGTAGCCATATGGACTATCTGCTGCTGTCCTATGTGCTCTACCATCAAGGGCTGGTGCCACCGCATATCGCAGCGGGTATTAACCTGAACTTCTGGCCTGCCGGGCCGATCTTCCGTCGCCTGGGCGCATTCTTTATTCGCCGCACCTTCAAGGGCAACAAACTCTATTCAACCGTGTTTCGTGAATACCTCGGTGAGCTGTTCACCCGTGGTTACTCGGTGGAATACTTTGTTGAAGGCGGGCGTTCTCGTACCGGCCGCCTGCTGGAACCGAAAACCGGCACCCTGTCGATGACCATCCAGGCCATGCTGCGTGGCGGTACACGTCCGATCACCCTGGTGCCGATTTATATCGGTTACGAGCACGTGATGGAAGTAGGTACTTACGCCAAAGAGCTGCGTGGCGCGACCAAAGAGAAAGAGAGCCTGCTGCAAATGGTGCGTGGCTTACGCAAGCTACGCAACCTCGGCCAGGGCTACGTAAACTTTGGTGAACCGCTGCCGTTGACTACGTACCTGAACCACAACGTCCCGCATTGGCGTGAGTCTATCGACCCGATCGAAGCACAGCGCCCAAGCTGGCTGACGCCAGCGGTCAACGATCTGGCGGCTCAGATCATGGTGCGCATCAACAACGCTGCCGCCGCCAACGCCATGAACCTGTGCTCCACCGCGCTGCTGGCCTCACGCCAACGTTCGCTGACCCGTGAGCAGTTGCTTGAGCAGTTGGAATGCTACTTACAGTTAATGCGTAACGTGCCATATGCACCGGACGCCACCGTACCAGCGCAAACGCCAGACCAGTTGCTGGATCACGCTTTAAACATGAACAAGTTTGAAGTGGAGAAGGACAACATCGGTGACATCATCATTCTGCCGCGCGAGCAAGCGGTGCTGATGACGTACTATCGCAACAATATCCATCATATGTTGGTACTGCCTTCGTTGATCGCCTCTATCGTGATGCATCACCGCCGCGTGTCGCGCGTTGAGCTGCTGCGTCAGGTCAGTCTGATCTATCCGATGCTGAAGGCCGAGCTGTTCCTGCGTTACGACAAAGAACAGCTAGCCGAAGTGCTGCAACCGCTGATCGAAGAGCTGATACGTCAGCAGCTGATTTGTAGCAAAGGCGATGAGCTGGTGCTGAACCCTGCGCGCATCCGTCCGTTGCAGCTGTTGGCCGCCGGGGTGCGTGAAACTCTGCAACGCTATGCCATCACCATGTCGATCCTCAGCGCCAACCCAAGTATCAACCGGGGTGCCCTGGAGAAAGAGAGCCGCATTATGGCCCAGCGTTTGTCGGTGCTGCACGGCATCAACGCGCCGGAATTCTTCGATAAGGCGGTGTTCTCCACCTTGGTGGCGACGCTGCGTGAAGAAGGCTTTATCAATGATATTGGCGATGCGATCCGCGAGCACACCATGGAGGTTTACACCATGTTGAGCGATCTGATCACCCCGGAAATCAAGCTGACCATCGAAAGCGTCAGCATGCCGGAAGAAACCAATACCCCAGCGCTGACAGCTGAAGTCGTAAAAGAAGACGAGTAACTTACAGGCCAGTTACCACGAAAAAGGCATCCGTTAATGGATGCCTTTTTACTTTTTGCGTTGGGCAAATCATACGTAGCTAAGCGCAATACCGATGAACAACACCAAGCCGACGTAGTTGTTATTCAGGAAGGCACGGAAGCAGGCATCGCGATCGCGGCCAGCCACCTGCTTTTGCTGATGGATAAACAACGCCCCGGCCAGCAACAGCGACCAGTAAAACGCGCCCCCCAGTTGCATCAGATAACCTACCCACAACATCAGCAACAGCGTAGCAAACTGCAACACCCCGACGATCAGCTTGTCATGGCGGCCAAACAGCACCGCGGTGGATTTTATCCCAATCTTCACATCGTCATCACGATCGACCATGGCATACAGGGTATCGTAAGCCACCGTCCAGCAGATATTGGCCAGAAACAGCAACCAGCAGCTCAGTGGCAGCGACTCGCTGACAGCGGCATAGGCCATCGGGATCGACCAGCCAAACGCCGCCCCCAGCACCACCTGAGGCAGATTGGTCACCCGCTTCATAAACGGGTAAACCCAGGCCAGCGCCAGAGCCGCCAGCGACAGCCAGATGGTCATCGCATTCAACGTCAGCACCAGCGCAAAGGAAACCAGCACCAGCGAGACAAACAGGATCTTGGCCTCTTTTTCGCTGACGCGGCCGCTCGGCATCGGGCGGCCTGCGGTGCGTTTCACATGCCCATCGAAAGCGCGATCGGCATAGTCATTCACCACGCAACCCGCAGCACGCATCAGGAAAACGCCAAGCACAAATACCAGCAATACCGACGGCGAAGGAACTCCCCCCCCTGCCAACCACAATGCCCACAGGGTGGGCCACAGCAACAATAGCGTGCCAATCGGCTTATCGATACGCATCAGATGGCAATAGGCCTGCCATTTGCTTTGAATCACGCTCCCTTCCAAAGTTCTTTCTCCCCTAATTATGCCGGAGTGCCCTTTTCCACCGCATACAGTGGAGAGGCCGGTAGAAACAGTTCCGTCAGTAACAATGGTTTTCCCGCCAGACGGAGGCGAGAACGCCGCGCCCACAGATCCTTCTGCTGGCCAACATGGATATAATCACGAGTCAGGCTTTCACTGCTGAACAGATAACGGCCCAGTGGCAACGTCCCCAGATCGACCAGTGCCAGATCCGGCCCGGTCAGTGTTTCCTGTGGGATCACCGTACGCCCCAGCAGCCAAGGCTCGCCGTCACCCAGTAAAACGATTTCACGCAGCCAATAACGCTCGCTGTGTGGCAGATGAACCGCCTCTTCGGCAAGCTGGTCACGAGTGATGAAGCATTCACGCTGTGGTTCTACCTGCACACGGCCACAATGGCGCTCAAAACGGCGGGTCATGGAACCTAACTCCATCAGCCAATCGCTAACGGCGGCAGGTATTGAGGAATGTTCAGACAGCCACTCAATAGGCGGCAGGATAGGCTCCCTAATGTCAGACATTATGCTACTCCAGGCCGGAGGCTGCGTGCCGCGCCAAGCCATACAAACTGTTAACAGAAATCCATTGTAACGCAGAAACGCAAAAGCGGCAGGCAGATTCGTGACGTAACGCATCCCCCATTATCAGGGGGTAAAACGGCAGGCTGTCGTAGTGGAAGATGTCATAACGCGAGAGAGTTCGTACTGTTGGCGCCACGCAGTCCCCCTCTGCTCGGTATCAGTGGGGAAACGCGGGTGGGCAGATGAAAAAAGGTGCGCCGAAACGCACCAATCATCAAGCCAGCATCGGTAGCGTGGGGGATTACCCCTTGCCTTTCACGCTGCCAATAAACGTTTCACGAGCGGTGGTGGAACCCAGTTTTTCGGCCTCATTCATCAGTTTCAGCGCCTTATCGATATCCCCCGCCTTGACTGCCTGTTTGATGCCGTTATTGAAGTAAGCCTCGGTGTCATTGAGCATCGGCTCTGCCGGTGCGCTGGCAACCGGTGCTGGAGCCGCAACTGCCGGAGCGGTGGCACCCACCACGACCGGTGGCGTTGCCGGAGCCGATTGCAGCATGCCAATCATGATGTTGCTGGCCCCTTGTTCTGCCGTCACCTTCAGCTTCAACGTGCCGCCAGTACTGTGGCTGGCGATCGGATCCGGGATGTCCGGTACCGCGTTACCCACCCCTTGGGCGTAGGCTTTGGCCGGGTTGGTCAGGATGGTGGTTTTAGCCAGATCCTGCTGGGTGGTGTACACCAACAGATAGATCTGTTTTTGCCCCAGCGCAGGGGTCAGTTTCAATGTGCCCTCCAACCGATCGGCAGACATCACGCCCGGTGGCTGGTAAGCGAAATAGCTGCTCGGATAATAGGCCGCCGGGCGCATATGTTCATCCAGCACCAATACGCTTGGAGCATAGATTGAGTTTTTATTGGCCAGACTGCTCAGTTGGATTTCCAGCGATCCTCGATCGGCCGGCAGCGCAAATGCAGCAACGGCCCCCTGGATCTGGCCCTGGTTGATCTGCGGGCTGACATTATTGAGTTGGACATCCTGGGTCACCGGCGGTACCAACAGCTGCCAAGGCAAACTTTGCAGGGTAGTGGCACTGATGGCCGGTGCGACGGAAACGTTGGCCGGAGTATCGGCATAGGTCGCCAGCGGTGCGCCGACGGTCAACGCCAGAGACAGGCAGAGTGACAGTAGATTTTTTTTCATTGTTATACCCTCTCGCTTTGAGCGTGTATCCCGGCAGCGGGCAGGCAAGCGCACTACTGCCGGTTAAACGGTAAGAGGGAGGGCGTACAGGCGCCCTCCCGTCAAGCCAGTATTACCACCAGATTTCCATCTGGGCACCGAAGGTGACTTCGCTGTCTTTACCACGGCTGAAGGTATGCATGCTGGTATCGTTATAAGCCGTACCTGCGTTGTAGCCCGCACCGGAATCGTTGTTTGCGTAGCCCCACTTCTCATCCCAGTTGGCGTAGGTCGCGAAGACACGGATCGCCGGACGTGACCAGATGCTGTTACCCGCTTGCCACTGTTGTGCCAGGGTGACTTTGTATTGGCCGTTGCGATCGCCAGTACGTTGCGACTTCACGTTGTCGTAGCCAACTTCCATCAAGGTGCTCATGATTGGCGTCCATTTGTACATTGGGCGCACGCCCACGGTGTACCAGGTGGTGCCGTTGTCATTGTCGCGGTTAACGTCCTGATACATGGCAACATACATCATTGCCCAATCATCGTTGAAGTCGATGGCACCGTGATCCAGCACGCGGATCATCTTGCCGTTGTTATCAATGGAAGAACCTTGGCTGCGGCCGTTGTTCTGCGCAGTCATGGAATCGGTGGCGTACTGTACCGTGAATTTGTTGAAGCCGCCCAGGATGCTCTGGGTATGTTCCGCGGTAAACATCCAACCGTCTTTGCTTGCCCCGTCGACCAGGTGGTAACCGTCTTGCTCATTGGCACGGCCATAATCCACACCCAGTTCCAACGTACCGCCAGGATTCAGCTCAAGGCCAGCCAAACGCAGGTCGTAGGTATCGTTGACGGTTGGACGCTCGTCACGTTGATTGTCGATATAACCTAAGGAACCACCGGATTCGGTGTTACGGGTCACGGCAGCAGACAGCTTGCCGAAGCCCAGGTCGATATTTTCCAGACCGGCACCAGGACCTGAGATGTCCCAGTAGTAGAAGTCGATCATATGGACGTCATGACGTTGATAGAAGCGCTTACCGGCCCACATGTTGGCACCTGGCAACGCGTCGATCAGGTTTTTACCCTGCACGTTCACTTCACGGAAGGCCGGATTGGTCGATTCCCAATCAGACTGTTGCGACACGGAATAGGCCACGTTGGTGTCGAAGTAGAAGCTCTTGTCGCCCTCTTTCCACACTTCCTGGCCCAGTTTCAGTTCCGCATAGGTTTCACATTCGTTACCCAGACGATACTTACTGCTGGCACCGGTGGTCTGGAAACACTGTTGCTCACCGCCGCTCCCGGTCCAACCGATACCGGAACGTGCGTAGCCGTGGAAATCCACCGCCATCGCTGATGAGGATAAGACACCGGCGGCGACAGCCAGAGTCAGAGGAAGTTTGCGCAGAGTAGTCATCATTATTCTCCTGTTATACAGACCTTGATGCTTTAAACACCCGGTTCCTGATGCAGCCGTTTACACGCCGTCCCGTCCTCGCGGAACAGGTGGCAGCGGTGTGGCGGCAGGCCGATGGCGAATGTTGCACCTTCTTCTACCAGCACCACGTCGTTCTGGCGGTAAACCAGGTTTTGACGAATTGCCGGAATTTGGATATGGATTTGCGTCTCGTTGCCGAGCTGCTCCACCACCTGTACTTCACCCATCAATGTCACTTCAGACTCGGAACTCGGTAACAGATGTTCTGGGCGGATCCCCAACGACAGGTTGGCCCCAACCTCAATGCCCTCCCCCTCAACCGGCAGCCATACCAATTGGCGATTGGGCATCGGCAGTTCGATCTGTACCCGCAGCGCTTCCACACCGGTCACTTTCACCGGCAGGAAATTCATTTTTGGCGAGCCGATAAAGCCCGCGACAAAGCGGTTGGCCGGGTAGTGATAGAGTTCCAACGGCTTGCCGATCTGGGCCACACGCCCGGCGTCCAGCACCACGATTTTGTCGGCCAGCGTCATCGCTTCAACCTGATCGTGAGTGACGTAAATCATGGTGCGCTGCAGCCGCTTGTGCAGACGTGAGATCTCAATGCGCATCTGCACCCGCAGTGCGGCATCCAGGTTGGAAAGCGGTTCGTCCAGCAGGAACACATCCGGCTCAGCCACCAGCGTACGGCCAATCGCCACACGCTGACGCTGCCCACCGGACAGGGCTTTTGGGCGTCGGTCCAGCAAATGCGCTAATTGCAGCACTTCAGACACCTGATTAACCCGCTGATTGATTTCCGCTTTTTTAGCCCCGGCCAGCTTCAGGCCAAACGACATGTTGTCGGCCACGGACAGATGCGGATACAGCGCGTAAGACTGGAACACCATGCCGATACCGCGCTCGGAAGGCGGCACCTCATTCATCCGTTTCTCACCGATGAACAGATCGCCAGAGGTAATATCCTCAAGCCCGGCGATCATGCGCAGCAGCGTTGATTTACCGCAGCCGGATGGCCCGACAAACACCACAAACTCGCCGTCATCGATAGTCAGATTGACGTCTTTGGAAATCACGACCTCGCCGAAGGCCTTATAAACGCTGCGCAGTGTGACGCTAGCCATGCGTTACTCCCCTGCTTTCGCAGTTAACATTTCGTGTGAAGATGGCGGAACCGAAGCCCGCCAAGACCCATTGATGACCCTCTTGCTGCGCACCGTACTGCCATGCCATAGGCTTGGTCGCCTCAGCCGGTGCAGCCGGCTGAGTATAAGGCTGTAGGTTGATCAGCGCTTCAAGGCATTGATCCTGATGGGTAATAAGTAAGCGAATAACGCCATTTTCCTGGCTGATCTGGTTCAGAACACCACATTGGATCACCGGGTGCTGACGCAGAGCCAACAGGGCCTGGCAGTAACGTAAGGTTGAATGGTGGTCGTGTTGCTGGCGGCTGATGGCCAGCGCACGGTGTTCTATCGCCACCTGTTGATACCAATGGATCTCTCCTGCGGTGACCTGCTCCGGCGCTTCATGCCAAGGCATCGGGGTTTGTGCCCCCTGCGGTTCTTGCAGATCCGCCGCGTGTGGCAAGCCCAGCTCTTCGCCCTGATACAAGCAGATAGGTGCGGGCAGTAATGCCAACAGGGTCAGGAAAGCCTGTGCAGAACGCAGATCGCCTTGCCCCCAATGGCTGACCACTCGCGGCTGATCGATTTCGCCGGTGCTCCAGACTTTTTCGCCCAGTTGGTGACGATGGGTATGCAACACCTCCACCAGCTTTTCGCAGCTGAACGGCACCACTTCCAGCGCCAACGCGCTGCGGACATAGTGCTGTTCGGGAGCAGCACTGCGGCAGATACGCTGAGAGCCTTCACTGTGCCAAAGTGCCAGCCCGTGCCCGGCGACTTCCGCTCCAGCCTCTGGCGATAACGCCTGCGGCAATAACAGCCCGTCCACCGCCAGTGCTTTCAGATAGGGCAGCGCCGCCATCATGCCGTGCATGTCGCCCACACCATCGCCGTTTCCATCGCGGAAACTGACCGGATGGATCCGGTACAGCGTGGGGTGAGTGGCGGTACGCACTGGTGACATAGGTCCGGGTTCCTGCAGCGTTAGGCGGTAAAAATCAATGTTGCCAATAGTGGGGTAACGGCAAGAAGGGGTAATCATCCGTAACAGGATTTTTCATGGGGGAGGAGATGGGAGGATGAGAGAACGACGATGCGCGGCGAAAGTTCCCGGCATAAGGCAAATCTGTGATCTTCCTTGCAAAAATAGCCCTGTCTTTTCGTGTCCGACACCACAGAATAGGGCGGTTTGCTAGCTGGATCACACTACTCAGGCATGGGGCGTAGACGGGGGGAGGATGAGAACACAGCGGGTTGTGACCCACTATTAGCGCGTAACCGCTCTCCTTACCGCAGTCCCCACAGAAGGATTGGATTTATGAATCGCACAATGACAACAACCGTACGCCGGCTTGCGCTTTCAGCATTAACAACGCTGGTGCTCTCCTCCTCCGCTTTCGCCAAAATAGAAGAAGGCAAACTGGTTATCTGGATCAACGGCGATAAAGGCTATAACGGCCTGGCCGAGGTGGGTAAAAAGTTTGAGAAAGACACCGGTATCAAAGTGACCATTGAACATCCGGACAAACTGGAAGAGAAGTTCCCGCAGGTTGCCGCTACCGGTGACGGTCCGGACATCATCTTCTGGGCTCACGACCGTTTCGGGGGCTACGCGCAATCGGGCCTGTTGGCAGAAATCCACCCTTCCAAAGCCTTCCAGGAAAAAATCTATCCGTTCACCTGGGATGCGGTACGCTTTGACGGCAAGCTGATCGGTTACCCGATCGCGGTGGAAGCCCTGTCGCTGATTTATAACAAAGACCTGATCAAAGAAGCGCCAAAAACCTGGGAAGAGATCCCGGCGCTGGATAAAGAGCTGCGCGCCAAAGGCAAAAGCGCCATCATGTGGAACCTGCAAGAACCCTACTTCACCTGGCCAGTCATTGCCGCCAATGGCGGTTATGCCTTCAAGTTTGAAGATGGCAAATACAACATCAAAGACGTGGGCGTAGCCAACGCCGGTTCACAGGCTGGCCTGCAGTTCATCGTCGATCTGGTGAAGAACAAGCACATCAACGCCGATACCGATTACTCGATTGCCGAAGCCGCTTTCAACAAGGGCCAGACGGCGATGACCATCAACGGGCCTTGGGCCTGGACCAACATCGAGCAAAGCAAAATCAACTATGGCGTCACGCTGCTGCCAACCTTCCAGGGCAAGCCGTCCAAGCCGTTCGTTGGCGTGCTGACCGCGGGCATCAACGCCGCCAGCCCGAACAAAGAGCTGGCGACCGAGTTCCTGGAGAACTACCTGATCACCGATCAGGGCCTGGCTGACGTTAACAAAGACAAACCGTTGGGTGCCGTGGCGCTGAAATCGTTCCAGGAGCAGTTGGCAAAAGATCCGAAGATTGCCGCCACCATGCAAAACTCGCAAAACGGCGAAATCATGCCAAACATCCCGCAGATGAGTACCTTCTGGTATGCAATGCGTAGCGCCGTGATCAACGCCATCACTGGCCGCCAGACGGTGAAAGCCGCACTGGAAGATGCTCATACCCGTATCACCAAGTAATACCCTGGCCATTGGCGGGCTGTGATGCCCGCCTTTGCCCTGCTGTGTGGGAGGCCTAGGGCCTCTCGCGGTAACACCTGAAAGGAAAGCCCTATGCAACTTGCTCACGCCGGAACACCCGCGCGAAAAAAATCGAAGTGGTGGCAGAGTGACATACTGAAATGGCTGATTGTCGGCCTGTTCAGCCTGGTGACCTGCTATCTGATTGTGGTGATGTATGCACAGGGAGAATATCTGTTCGCTATCCTGACGCTGGTGCTGGTCAGTGCCGGGCTCTACGTGTTTGCCAACCGCCGTGCCTATGCCTGGCGCTATGTCTATCCAGGCGTCGCCGGGATGGGGCTGTTCGTCCTGTTCCCGCTGATCTGTACCATCGCTATCGCCTTTACCAACTACAGCAGCACCAACCAACTGACCTTTGAACGCGCTCAGTCGGTATTGATGCAACGCCAGTTCCAGACCGGTAAAACCTTCACCTTTGGGCTGTATCCGGCAGAAAACCAACGGTGGCGTCTGCAATTAACTCATCCGGACAGCGGTCAGTTACTGATTTCCGAACCGTTCAGCCTCAACGCCACCGAGCCACAAACATTGAAATTGGCGGTCGAAAGCACAGAGCCTGCCGGTGAGCGTGCTACGCTGCGCGTGATCACCCAGAATCGCCAGACGCTGAGCCAGCTTGTCGCCATCCTGCCGGAAGGTGGCGAGCTGCGCATGAGTTCCCTGCGCCAGTTCTCCGGCACCAGCCCGTTATACACGCTAGGCAAAGACGGCACGCTGACCGATAACCAGACACAGGTACAGTATCGCCCTAACCCGGATATCGGTTTCTATCAGGCCATCAATGCCGAGGGTAATTGGGCCACCGACACCCTCAGCCCGGGTTATACCGTCACCATCGGCTGGAAAAACTTCTTACGGGTGCTCAACGATGAAGGCATCCAGAAGCCGTTTATCTCCATCTTTGTCTGGACCATTATTTTCTCGGTGATGACCGTGATCCTCACCGTGGCCGTAGGCATGGTGCTGGCCTGCGTGGTGCAGTGGGAAGCGCTGAAAGGCAAAGCGGTGTATCGGGTGTTGCTGATCCTGCCTTACGCGGTGCCTTCGTTTATTTCCATTCTGATTTTCAAAGGGTTATTTAACCAGAGCTTCGGTGAAATCAACCTGATGCTCAACGCGCTGTTCGGCATTAAACCGGCCTGGTTTACCGATCCGCTCACCGCCAAAAGCATGATCCTGGTCGTCAATACCTGGCTGGGTTATCCGTACATGATGATCCTGTGCATGGGCCTGCTGAAAGCCATTCCCGACGATCTGTATGAAGCCTCGGCAATGGACGGCGCCAGCCCGATGCAGAATTTCTTCCGTATCACCCTGCCATTGCTGATCAAGCCGTTGACGCCGCTGATGATTGCCAGCTTTGCCTTCAACTTTAACAACTTCGTGCTGATCCAACTGCTGACCCGCGGCGGGCCAGACATGATCGGCACCACCACACCGGCCGGCTATACCGATCTGTTGGTGAGCTACACCTATCGCATCGCGTTTGAAGGCGGTGGGGGTCAGGACTTCGGGCTGGCGGCGGCCATTGCCACGCTGATTTTCCTGTTGGTTGGCGCACTGGCGATCCTGAACCTGAAAGCCAGCAAGATGAACTTTGACTAAGGGAGAACGACAATGGCCATGGTGCAACCCAAATCCCAGCGCGTACGCCTGTGGATCACCCATATTCTGATGCTGAGCTTTATTGCCCTGATCATGTTCCCGTTGCTGATGGTAGTGGCGATTTCGCTACGCTCCGGTAATTTTGCCACCGGCAGTCTGATCCCGGATCAGATCTCCTGGGACCACTGGCGGCTGGCGCTGGGGATGAGCGTCACCCAGGCGGATGGCAGTATCACCCCACCGCCTTTCCCAGTGCTGTTATGGCTGTGGAACTCGGTTAAGGTCGCGGCAATCACCGCCGTGGGCATAGTGACGCTCTCTACCACCTGTGCCTACGCCTTTGCCCGTATGCGTTTTCGTGGCAAAAGCACCCTGCTGAAAAGCATGCTGATCTTCCAGATGTTCCCGGCGGTGCTGTCTTTGGTCGCGCTGTACGCCCTGTTCGATCGCCTGGGGCAGTACATTCCGTTTATCGGCCTCAATACCCATGGCGGTGTGATATTCGCCTATATGGGCGGTATTGCGCTGCACGTATGGACCATAAAAGGCTACTTCGAAACCATCGATAACTCGTTGGAAGAAGCCGCCGCCCTGGACGGTGCCACGCCTTGGCAAGCGTTCCGCCTGGTGCTGCTGCCCCTTTCAGTTCCGATCCTGGCGGTGGTGTTTATTCTGTCGTTTATCGCGGCGATCACCGAGGTGCCAGTGGCTTCACTGCTGTTACGTGACGTGAACAGCTACACGCTGGCCGTCGGCATGCAGCAATACCTCAATCCGCAGAACTATCTGTGGGGTGACTTTGCCGCCGCCGCTGTGCTGTCCGCCATTCCGATCACCGCCGTATTCCTGCTGGCACAGCGCTGGTTGGTCGGTGGCCTGACGGCGGGAGGGGTGAAAGGTTAATTTATGCCACTGCAATACGTTTGATGTACTTTGCTTCTCTCTATGAACTGTGTCTTTGGCGGCCTTCGCTGGGCCGCCATTTTTATTTTTACTCCCGCTTCAGCCGATCGGTGTTGGCCAGATACAAGGTCACTACCAGTAATAATATGGCGCCGGAATAAACCAGCGTGTCGAAAGGGTTTTCATGATCAACGATGATCAAACGAATAATCGCGGTAATGCCAATATAGATAAAGTAGCGTAGCGGGAAGTGATAACCCGACTCAAAGTATTTAACAATCAAGGCGATAAATTCGAAGTAGAGGAAATAAATCACAATCCCTTCAATCAGCTGATACGAAGAAGACTCCTCGTTGCTGACGAATAATACTTTCGCCAAATGAAAGGTTTCTTTGACCAAAAAAACTACCAAAATCGCCGCCAACAGCAGCAACCCTACGTTCAGTACCCGCTGTAACCCTTTGGCGATCATCAATGATCGTGATGTTTTTGCCATGACTTCTCCCGTCGTTCGGCCAGTTATTAGTGCAGAAAATACCTAATGGGCTTTTTCCTAAAGTTGCCCTGAGGGTTTATTTTCAGGCGAATCACCCTATTTTCAATCAGTTATGTGAATTGATTACGCTTGTATATATTTGTAGCAAATTGAAATGTCCTCTATCATGGGCGTAATCTCAGGCATTATGCCTCCAAATTCCCGTAATCTAGAAAGGAACTTTCATGCGAGCTAAACTCCACGCACTGGTCGCGGCAGGCCTTTTCACCTGTTCGTTTGCCAGCTACGCCGGCGGACTGGTGACTCCTGATAACGATCTGCGCAATGACCTCGCCTGGTTATCCGATCGCGGTGTGATTAACGTCAGCCTGTCTACCTGGCCGCTAAGTCAGGAAGAGATCAACTCGGTGCTGGCGCAAGCCAAGCCGGTGACCAACACAGAAAAAACCGTCATTGACCGCGTACAACGCCGGGTGGGTGACTTAAAAGCCAATATTACCGTCACCGGTTATACCTCTACCGACAAACCGGGCACGCCGCAGGGCTTCGGCCAAAGTCACTATGCCGACAGCAGCCTGACCATCGGCGCCGGTGCCAACGGTGAGTTCTGGGACGTGCGCCTGCAAGGTGCCGTGGAAGGCGATCAGCGCGTCTCTGATGGTTCCAAATTCAACCTGAACGGCTCATACGGTGCCATCAAAGTGTGGAACCAGTGGCTGTCATTCGGTGAGGTCTCTCAATGGTGGGGCCCTGGCTATGACGGCAGCCTGATCCGTTCCGACGCGGCACGCCCGGTGGCTGGCTTTATGCTGCAACGTGCCGATCAATCCCCGTTTGAAACGCCTTGGCTGTCCTGGATTGGTCGTTGGCAATATCAGATCACCGCAGGTCAACTGTCACAATATACCGCAGTACCTAACACCAAACTGATCGGTGGCCGTCTGACCATGATGCCAACCGACTTCCTGGAACTGGGTGCCTCACGCATTATGCAGTGGGGTGGCGATGGTCGTCCGCAGTCCTTCAGCTCATTCTGGGACGCCTTTGCTGGCCGCGATAACGACGACTCCGGCCAAGGTAACGATCCGGGCAACCAGCTTGCCGGTTTCGACTTCAAGCTGAAAATGCAGCCATTGATCGGTATGCCGGTCAGCCTGTATGGCCAGTTGGTGGGGGAAGATGAGGCCGGCTACCTGCCATCACAAAACACCTACCTGCTCGGCCTGGAAGGTCACCCAGAGTGGGGCCCAACCGTTATCAACTGGTATATCGAAGGGGCTGATACTCGCGCCGATATGAGCCGTAAGGGTTATGTTTATACACATCATACCTATAAAGACGGCTACTACCAGCAGGGTTACCCGCTGGGTCACGCTATGGGCGGTGACGGGCAAATGCTGTCCGGCCGTGTCGAGCTGGTGCTGGACGATGGCCAGCGCTGGAGCACTCGCCTGGTGTATGCCAAGGTGAACCCGCTGAACCAGAGCATTAACCAGGCATTCCCGAAATCTGACACGCTGAAAGGCATTCAGTTGGGTTGGGGTTATAACTTCGCTTCACAAGTGAAATTTGATACCAGCCTGTGGTACACCGATAACAACAACAGCACCGCCGATGACGTGGGTGCCGGTGTCAGCCTGGCAGTACCGATCAATCTGTAATCCCTGCAGATGTCAAAAAACCCGCCGCGGCGGGTTTTTTATTGGCTGCAATTCAGAGCAACTTAACGCCAGGCTTTAAAGCGATTGATCAAGCCGTTGGTTGAGGTGTCGTGGCTGGTCACCGCTTCTTTACCCGCCAGTTCCGGCAGAATACGGTTAGCCAGCTGTTTACCCAGCTCTACGCCCCATTGGTCGAAGGTGAAGATGTTGAGGATCGCGCCTTGGGTGAAGATCTTGTGCTCGTACAGGGCAATCAGGCTACCCAGGCTGAACGGAGTGATTTCGCGCAGCAGGATGGAGTTGGTTGGACGGTTGCCTTCAAACACTTTGAATGGAGCAACGTGCTTGACCTCTTCCGGCGTTTTACCCTGTGCGGCGAACTCTTCCTCAACCACGTCCAGTGACTTGCCAAACGCCAGCGCTTCCGTCTGTGCGAAGAAGTTCGACAGCAGTTTCGCGTGGTGGTCACTCAGTGGATTATGGCTGATGGCCGGAGCGATAAAGTCACAAGGCACCAGTTTGGTCCCCTGATGGATCAGTTGATAGAACGCATGCTGGCCGTTGGTGCCTGGTTCACCCCAGATAATCGGGCCGGTCTGGTAATCTACCGGGTTGCCGTTACGGTCAACGTATTTGCCGTTTGACTCCATGTTGCCCTGTTGGAAATAAGCGGCAAAACGGTGCATATACTGGTCGTACGGCAGGATCGCTTCGGTTTCTGCGCCGAAGAAATTGTTGTACCAGATACCGATCAGCGCCAACAGCACCGGCAGGTTTTGCTCAGCAGGCGTCTGGGCAAAGTGTTTGTCCATCTCATGCGCGCCGCTCAGCAGCTGCTCGAAGTTTTCAAAGCCCAGAGACAGCGCGATAGACAGGCCGATTGCCGACCACAGAGAGTAACGGCCACCCACCCAGTCCCAGAATTCGAACATATTGTCAGTGTCGATACCAAACTCGGCTACCGCTTTACCATTGGTAGACAGCGCGGCGAAGTGTTTCGCGACGTGCTGCTGATCGCCAGCAGTGCTCAGGAACCAGTCGCGCGCGCTGAGGGCGTTAGTCATGGTTTCCTGGGTCGTGAAGGTTTTAGACGCCACCAGGAACAGGGTCGTCGCCGGATCCAACGGTTTTAGCGTTTCGGCAATATGGGTGCCGTCTACGTTGGAAACAAAGTGCATGTTCAGGTGGTTTTTATACGGGCGTAGCGCTTCGGTTGCCATATAAGGGCCGAGGTCTGAGCCGCCGATGCCGATGTTGACCACGTCGGTAATCGGTTTACCGGTATAACCTTTCCAGTCACCACCGATGACACGGTCGCAGAACTGTTTCATCTTCGCCAGCACCGCATTGACTTCTGGCATCACGTCCTTGCCATCAACAATGATTGGCGTGTTACTGCGGTTACGCAGGGCAACATGCAGCACGGCGCGATCTTCAGTACGGTTGATTTTCTCACCGGAGAACATCGATTTGATCGCACTTTGCAGATCGGTTTCTTTCGCCAGTGCCTGCAGCTTCTCCAGGGTTTCTGCGGTGATGCGGTTTTTGGAGTAATCCACCAGCATCTGATCGTTGAAAGTGGCAGAGAACTTGGAGAAACGCTCACTATCCTGAGCAAACAGGTCACGGATCTGGACGTCTTTGATTTGTTCGAAATGTTGCTGCAGGGCTTGCCAAGCAGCGGTTTGACTAGGATTGATATTTTTCATAGCGCGCTCTTATGCTTGAGAATGAATAGGAGGTAATGGACCGATTGTAGCCTGTTCGACTGTGATTATGATCTCTTTTCTTGCGATAGGCGTTAACTCTCAGGCCGCCGCACTCCATTTTTACCTTTCCACAACAATCTGCTGATATTTCACCTAACAGCCTGTTATCACGACGCTGAAACGTCCTTCTCATCACGCTTTTCTCTTCATGCGCAGTCCGCAATATTCGGTCGCTCTGCTTCTTCCAGAGCGCAGATGAAAATCCCTCAGCGTCTACCCGTTGACAGTAGCCAATAAACCCGTTATTCCTAACAGCCTACTTGCATATCCATTGTGCAAGCCAGAAGAGGCGCGTCGCCCAGGTAGAGTGTCAGAGGAGCCATTATCCGATGACGGCACAGGAGGGGGAGCGACGCCGAGGCGAGATGCTTACGGCAATCATCACGTCGGCTACAGGGGCTGAATCCCCTGAGTTGTCACCATGGGCTGCTCTGAATGTGCAGTCAGCAAGGTGGGGCGCTTCTGGGTGTATCGTAGCCTCAACCTCTACGCCTGCTCCCTGTTTACCGCTCTTCCCTTGTGCCAAGGCTTATGGAAATTAAATGCCAATTTGAATGGCGTCCCTGACACGAGGTTTTACATGACTCAAGCAGCACCCCAAAACGCAACCGTAGTAGCCAAATTCGGCGGCACCAGCGTGGCCGATTTCGAGGCGATGAACCGCAGCGCCGACGTGGTACTTTCTAATCCCGATGTCCGCTTGGTGGTTCTCTCCGCCTCTGCCGGTATCACCAACCTGTTGGTGGCCCTGGCCGAAGGTTGCGACGCCGACAAGCGCAACGAACAGCTGGCCGAAATCCGCCGCATTCAATACGCCATTCTCGATCGCCTCGAGAACCCGATGGTGATCCGCGAAGAAATCGACCGTATGCTGGAAAATATCACCACGCTGTCGGAGGCCGCTGCGCTGGCCACCTCTGCCGCACTGACCGATGAACTGGTCAGCCATGGCGAGCTGATGTCTACCCTGCTGTTTGTGGAAATTCTGCGCGACCGTAAGGTTCAGGCAGAATGGTTCGATGTGCGTAAAGTGATGCGTACCGACGACCATTTCGGCCGCGCCGTACCGGATAGCGCTGCGCTGACCGAGTTGGCTCAAACCCTGTTGAAGCCCCGCTTGCAACATGCTTTGGTGATCACTCAGGGCTTTATCGGCTGCGAACCCAAAGGCCGCACCACTACGCTGGGCCGTGGCGGCAGTGACTTTACTGCGGCCCTGCTGGGTGAAGCGTTAAACGTCAGCCGCGTGGATATCTGGACTGATGTTCCGGGTATTTATACCACCGACCCACGCGTGGTGCCTGCCGCCAAACGTATCGATAAAATTGCCTTTGAAGAGGCGGCGGAAATGGCCACCTTCGGTGCCAAAGTGCTGCACCCGGCCACTCTGCTACCTGCCGTGCGCAGCAACATCCCGGTCTTCGTCGGCTCAAGCAAAGATCCTGCCGCGGGTGGCACGCTGGTGTGCAATACCACGGAAAACCCGCCGCTGTTCCGCGCGCTGGCCTTACGTCGCAAGCAAACCCTACTGACGCTGCACAGCCTGAACATGTTGCATGCACGCGGCTTCCTGGCCGAAGTGTTCAACATTCTGGCCCGGCATAATATCTCGGTCGATCTGATCACCACTTCCGAAGTCAGCGTGGCATTAACCATGGATACCACCGGTTCCACCACCACCGGCGGCAGTCTGTTAACCACCTCCCTACTCACCGAATTGTCCTCGCTGTGCCGGGTAGAAGTGGAAGAAAATCTGGCGCTGGTCGCCCTGATCGGCAACAAGCTCTCCCAAGCTTGCGGCGTCGGTAAAGAGGTGTTCGGCGTGCTGGATCCGTTCAATATCCGCATGATCTGTTACGGAGCCAGCAGCTATAACCTGTGCTTCCTGGTGCCGGGTGATGATGCTGAGCGCGTGGTACAAACGCTGCATCACAATCTGTTTGAGTAAGCCCCTCACCCTAACCCTCTCCCACAGGGAGAGGGGACTGAACGTGCCACAGGTTAATATCTGCACCTACCTGTAGCTCCGAACTCGCCCCCTCTCCCCACCACAGTACAACAGGCATCCCTGGACGCCATATCGGGAGAGGGCTGGGGTGAAGGGAAATTGATTGGCCTTAACTGAATCTACAGAGGCTCAGCAAACTGAGCCCACCACAACACACACCACCACACCCGTTCAATATTGGCAAAGGATAACCTCTCTCATGCTGGCAAAAATCACACGCTTATTCCCATTATGGGCCGTGCTGCTGTCTATTGCGGCCTATTACACCCCGTCGACCTTTACCGGTATCAGCCCTTACGTCAGTACGCTGCTGATGCTGATCATGTTTGCCATGGGCGTCACCCTGCGCCTGGATGACTTCAAGCGCGTGCTGTCGCGCCCCGGCCCGGTAGCGGCGGGGATCTTCCTGCATTACCTGATTATGCCGCTGGCCGCCTGGCTGCTGGCGATGCTGTTCCGTATGCCGCCGGATCTCTCCGCCGGTATGGTACTCGTTGGCAGCGTAGCCAGCGGCACTGCCTCCAACGTGATGATCTATCTGGCTAAAGGCGATGTTGCCCTGTCGGTGACTATTTCCGCCGTTTCGACTCTGGTTGGTGTCTTTGCCACCCCGTTGCTGACACGCCTGTATGTCGATGCCGAGATCAGCGTGGATATCATGGGGATGTTATTCAGCATTCTGCAGATCGTGGTGATCCCTATTGGGCTGGGCCTGATCGTCCACCACAGCTTTACCAAAACCGTCAAGCGGGTTGAGCCCTATCTGCCAGCCCTGTCGATGGTGTGTATTGTGGCTATCATCAGTGCGGTGGTCGCGGGTAGCCAGAGCCATATTGCTTCGGTCGGGTTTGTGGTGATTATTGCGGTGATCCTGCACAACGGGATCGGGCTGCTCGGGGGCTACTGGGGAGGAAAAATGCTCGGCTTCGACGAATCTACCTGCCGTACGCTGGCTATTGAAGTCGGTATGCAAAACTCCGGTCTGGCGGCAACGCTGGGCAAGATTTACTTCTCACCGCTGGCCGCACTACCGGGTGCGCTGTTCTCGGTTTGGCACAATCTGTCCGGTTCACTGCTGGCAGGCTATTGGTCTGGCCGCCCGATCAAGAAAGTGGATTAACAGCAAATAGGTTCATAAGGGGCGCGGCATGTGCAGCGCCCCTACGCAGGTATTGTTCTTCATTCATTACGGCGTTCTAGGGCTTTCCTCCCAATCACGGTCGTCATCTTTCTCATCTTGATCCAGCGCGTTATAAGCAACCGCGCAGAACAGCGAGTTAAGCCGCTTCATATCCCCCAACAGGGCCAGGTGCAGCGAACTGGTTTCAATACTTTGCACGTTTTGCTGATGCAGACGATCGACGTGCGCATGGGCATAGCGACGATCTAGAATACGGAAACGGTGTTTGGAACGGCGTAACCGCTTGGCGCTGGTGATATCCCCAGAGAGGAATACCGATAGGCTAAGGCGCAGATTGTCAGTCAACTTTTCATGCAATTGGTCCAGTTCAGCCAGACCTTCGGCGGAGAACGAACTGCGCGCGCCATGCGATTGATCCGCCACATCACTAGCCATACGTTCGATGATGTCGCCAGCCTGCTCCAGGTTGAGGGCCATTTCGATGATCTCCGCCCAGCGGCGCGAATCCGCCTCTCCCAGGTCTTCCTTCTGGATCTGCGCCAGGTAAAGTTTGATCGCGGTGTATAGCACGTGAACGTCATCGTCCAGACGACGAACTTCTTTGGCCTGGATGCGCTTACCATGCAATACCTCATGGTGCAGGATCATCATATGCTCTATCACATCCCCCATCCGCAGGGTTTCCCGCGCCGCATTGGCCAGTGCCAAACTTGGCGTATCCAGCGCGCTGACGTCGAGGTGGCGTGGCCGCAAACGGGGATCCTCTGTCGGAGCATCGACAATCCACGTTTCGCACAGGCGCGCCATCGGCCCTGACAACGGCACCTGTAGCAGACAACGCACCAGGTTGTAGAACATGTGGAAATAGATCACCAACTCTTCTGTATTACCAGGCAACCGCTCAATGCCGTGCGCAATCAGGGAAACAAACGGCAGCACCAGCGCACTACCCAGCAGTTTGAACAACAGGCTACCCAGCGCCACGCGACGGCCTGCGGCATTCTGGCCGCTGGTGTTCAACATCACCAACAGGCCGCTGCCCAGGTTGGCACCAATCACCAGGCACAGCGCCACCTGTAGAGAAATCACTCCCGAGGCTGTCAACGTCGCGGTCAACAGTACAGCTGCCAGGCTGGAATAGCTGATAATGGCAAACAGGGCGCCGATCAACGCATCAAGCATGACATCGCCGGTCAGCGACGAGAAGATCACTTTGACGCCATAGCCCTGAGTGATCGGCGTAGCGGCGGCCACAATCAGTTCCAGCGCCAATACAATCAGGCCAAGACCAATGGCGACGCGCCCCATCTGGCCTACGCGGGTTTGCTTACGGCTGAGGAATAAAATCACGCCGACAAAAATCAGCAGCGGCGAAAGCCAGGAGAGATTGAACGTCAGCACCCGCGCCATGATCGCCGTGCCAACATCGGCCCCCAGCATAATCACCAGCGCAGGCCCAAGGCCCACCAGCCCTTGCGCCACAAAAGAAGAAACCAGCAACGCCGTCGCATTGCTGCTTTGCACCAACGCGGTTACACCGATCCCTGCCACAAAGGCCAGCGGCTTTTTCTCTATGCTGCTGCTCAGAACCTGGCGCAGATTGGCACCATAGACCCGCATGATGCCGGTCCGGACGATATGGGTTCCCCACACCAGCATCGCAATGGCGGAAAGCAGATTAAGAAGGGTCAACACGGAAGGCTCGCTCCATTGACGCCCGGCAGGCACCACAGGCTATCCCGCCTGCCAGACGCCAGTTAAGCAGGACAGCGGCAAATCGCTTATTGCTATCAAGAAGGAATACTCTAGAGGGAGAGCGCACCATGCATTATCAATCAATGCAACAGCGAAATCATGCAACTACCCGGAATATAACAGTTTCCAATTGTAGCCTAATTTGGCTTCCCTCGGGTGAAAATCGGCCACGGGCGCGCAAAAACTGTGCAATATCAATGAACTCTGGCACACGAGTGTTATTCTAATCGTCACACTTCAACCCTTGGTAAACAGAGCTGATGGAACATCCTGGTTTTGCAGCCATTATCGTTGGCAGCGGCGTTGCGGGCTGCACCGCGGCGCTGTTGTTGGCACGCGCGGGCATCAATACTTTGTTACTGGAACGGGGTACTCAGGCGGGCAGTAAAAACGTTAGCGGTGGCAGGTTATACACCCATGTTTTGGCCAATCTGCTGCCAAATTTTGCCGCTACCGCCCCTCTGGAACGCCAGATCACCCAGGAAAGGCTCTCAATGGTGAGCGGCAATAGCGCGGTGACGCTAGATTATCGCCATGCCTTGCCCTGTTCCTACAGCCTACTGCGCGCCCGTTTCGATCCCTGGCTGATGGCACAGGCGGAAGCCGCCGGGGCACAATGCCTGACCGGTGCCTTGGTCGATGAGCTGATCGTGCAGCAAGGCCGGGTGGTCGGCGTTATGGCGGCGGGTGAAGCGTTATACGCCAATACGGTGATCCTGGCAGAAGGGGCCAATACGCTGCTTGGTGAGCATGCCGGATTGCAGCCAAAACCACCAGCAGCAACGATGGCGATCGGCGTGAAAGAGGTGTTGGCACTGCCGCGCGAGCGGTTGGAAGATCGTTTCGCACTGGAGGATAACCAAGGTTGCGCCTGGCTGTTCGCTGGCCAGCCCACGCAGGGGAAAGTCGGCGGTGGTTTCCTGTACACCAACCGCGATAGCCTGTCGCTCGGCGTAGTATGTAATCTTTCCAGCCTCACTGAGAGTAAAATCGCCCTGCCGCAGATGTTGCAACAGTTCAAACAACACCCTGCCGTGCGGCCATTGCTGAAAAATACCGAGTTACGGGAATACAGCGCCCATCTGATCCCCGAAGGCGGGGTGGAAAGCATGCCACCGCTGTTTGGTCCTGGCTATCTGCTGGTCGGCGATGCCGCGAGGTTATGTATTAATACCGGGCATACCGTGCGGGGTATGGATCTGGCGATGCTATCGGCACAGGCGGCAGCGGAAACCTTGATTGCCGGGCAAGAGTTGCAGCATTACCCCCTGCGGTTACAGCAAAGTTCGCTCTGGGCGCTGATCCAGCAGTATCGGCGTCTGCCGGAGATGATGTTGCAGTCGCCCCATTGGTTTAGCCGTTACCCGCAGTTGGCTGCCGACGTGCTGCAAGAGATGTTTGAGGTCAATGGAAATGCCCCTACGCCGTTGCACAAGCTACTATGGCGCCACGCGCGCCGCATCGGCCTGAAGCAATTACTGAAAGATACCGTCAATGGAATGCGCAGCCTATGAACCAGCCCGATCTCAGCCACAACCATTATCAGGGGGATCATGCCAATCCACACATCATCCTGGCCGACGCACAGGATCGTACGATGCTGATACGTTTGGTGATCGCCTGCCCCGCCGGGCTGTACCAGTTCCAGCCGGACGGCAGCCTGCGTTTCGACGTACAGGGGTGCCTGGAATGTGGTACCTGCCGCCTGCTGTGTGGGGAAGAGACCATCACCCGCTGGCGCTATCCGCATGCGGGTAACGGAATTGAGTTCCGCTTCGGTTAAAGGGCGTTTGCCAGAGCCTCTAGCACCTCGTGCATGTCCCCCACAATCCCTACGTCTGCCTGGGCAAAAATAGCCGCCTGTGGATCCTGGTTGATCGCCACAATCAGCTTGCTATGGCGAATACCGATGGCGAACGCCGGAGCACCGGAAATCCCGGCAGCAATGCACACCTCAGGGGCAATGATGGCACCGGACATGCCCAGTAAGCGATCCATCTCGCACCAGGCGTTCATTACTACTGGTCTGCTGGCTGCCAGCTCCGCACCTATGTGGGTAGCTAACTGCTGCATATGGGCAACCTGCCCGGCACTGCCAACCCCGTCCCCGATGGCCAGCACGTAGCGCGCCTGGTTCAGCGGTGACGCTGCGGGTTGTGGTGAACACGCCGAGGCCAGTATCCACTCGGCATCAGGTATATTGGCTGGCTCAAAGCGTTTGGCTACCACCGGGCCTGGCAGTATTTTCATGCTTACCGCACCGCTGCGGGCCACGCTCAGGCACCAAGGCTCCCGCATCATCACCAGCTTGGCGGTGAGATGATTGCCATAGATAGCTTTGGTTACCCGGCATTCGCTGCCGTTAATGTGCGCCCGTTCTACCGCACAGCAGGCAGAACCACCACTCCGGCAGGCCAGTCGCGTGGCCAACTCGCCGCCTTCATCTCCAGCAAACAGCAGTAATCGGGGTGTGAAAGCTTGCCGCATCTGCTCCAATACCGCTAATCGCGTCTCTGCCAGCCGGGGAGCGCTAACCCAACGTATTTCTACTACCTCACCGTCCAGGCGTGGCAGACTCTGCGGTACCCCGTTGCTGAATAACCACAGCTCCAGGCTCTCTGCAGTAAGCTCGCTCAGCCGCAAGAACTGATTAATCTGACTGGCCTGCGTAGCAAAGTTAGGGGCATCTGCATCCAATATCAGTGCAATATTCATCATGGCCACCTTTCACCGAGATAATCCCGGCACAACCGCTGCACTTTCTGCTCCACGCTGTCCCCCTCAATCACTATCCCGGCGCGACGATGCTCCAGATAGCTTAAGCCACACAGCCGCACATCACCGGCAAGCTGTTCGGTCATCGCCAGATCGGCAGGTGACAGACGTTGGATCTGCCGTTTACCCGCCGCCAGCTTCTGCTGCAACGTAGGAACACGTAATGCACTCGCCTGTTGCGAGTTCCCCACCACCAGCACCAAAGGAGGCATCACCGTCATCACCTCCTGCCCGTAAGCGGTTTGCCGGGTAACCCTTAAGGCCCCCACTTCTTCTGCCGCAGCTAATTGGCAAACGCCGGTGATACAAGGCCAGCCAAGGCGCTCTGCCAACAGCAAAGGCGTTTGGCTATTTTGCCCTTCCAGGCTTTGCGCGCCCATGACGATCACCTGTTGGGATCCCATATGCTGCTGATAGGCCGCGATCAGGGCGGCAACCGTTGCAGGGTTAAAACGCAGATCCCACTCCGCAGGAGGTTCAATGCGTACCGCCTGCTGATATTCCAGCGCCATCAGTTGCTTCAGCGCCGGTTCGGCCATAGCATCGGCCACCGTCACGACGCTCAGATTAAGTTCCCTCTCATCACGCAGCATCAGCGCCATTTCCGCCGCACTTTCGTCATAGCCGCTTAACAGACGTCGGGCAAAGCGGGTATCAATCTGCAACCGCCCATCGGGTTGCCAATCGCTTCTTGCCAACATGCCCAGATCCGGTGCGACCTTAATCGCCAACAGCAGATTCATCCGTTTCTCCTGTCAGTGGGCGATTAACTGCTTTACCGATGAAGCGCCCACCAGCGTCATATCCTTGGTTTCCGGTGCCCACATGATTGAGACCACCGCCCCCAATACCAATACGCCAGTCAGGATCAGCATGGTGCCTTGCAGACCCAGTGAAAGCATCGACAGCGGCAGCAAAGCGGTGCCGATGGCCGAGCCGAGCCGGCTCATCGAGGTGGCAAAACCGACCCCCAGTGAACGAATATCGGTCGGGAAGCTTTCCGCCGGGAATACCCCGACCAGGTTACTGACCGCCGAAATCGTCAGCGTAAACAGAGCAAACAGCATTAACATGGCTCCCTGACCCGGAGGCACAAAGGCCAATGCCCCCAGGCTGACAGCCAGGATCCAGAACGCGCCGATCAGGAAGCGACGGCGCGGCAACCATTGGGTAAGGGCAATTCCCATCACCGCCCCCACCATCAGCAAACCATTAAGCAGCAAATCGGTCGCAAAGCTTTGGCTCTGCCCCAGGGTGGTCAGGATCGAGGGGAGGAAGGTATAAATGGCGAAATAAGGGATCACCAGGCAGACAAAGAACAGGCTGTTGAACGCGGTACGCCGCCAGTAACGCGGTGAAAATAAGGTGTGCATATGGCGTGCGGTTTCTACCGGGATTTCGTCATTGAGGATCACCTGCGGGCCAAAACAGCGCAGCACTACCAGATGAGCCTCGGCGATCCTCCCTTTGCGCATCAGCCAGCGTGGCGACTCTGGCGTACCGATGCGTAAAAGCATAATCATCAACGCAGGCACGGCGCTTGAAGCCAACAGCCAGCGCCAGGACTCCGGCCCCAGATCGGCAAGGAAATGGCCAGCAAATCCAGCGGCAACGTAGCCTAACGTCCAGATCACGCTAAAGGATCCCAGCAGGATGCCGCGATGTTTACGCGGAGCAAACTCGGCCAACATGGTATGGCCTACGGCGTAATCGCCCCCTAGCCCGATCCCGACCAATACCCGTAGCCAGAACAGCTGTTCCGGCGTAGTGGCGAAAAATTGCATCACGGAAGCCAACGTAATGATGACAAAACTGAAGCTGAAAATTTTCTGACGGCCAATATGGTCGGAAACCCAACCCAATACCAGGCTGCCCAGGAACAGGCCAATCAGCGCCGAGCTGCCAATCATTCCTTCCCAAAACGGCGTCAACCCCATCTGCGGCTTGAGCTGGGCCAGCGCAAAGCCTATCACGCCCAGTACATAGCCATCGGTGAGGTGAGCGCCAAAGGTCAGCCCCGCCATTTTGTAGTGAAAAGCGTTGAGCGGAATATCATCCATGCGCACTTGCCGAGGCAGCCGTGTTGTCATCGTTACCCCCTATTCCAGCGCAAAAGGCCCGGCAAGCCGGGCCAGACAGGAACATTATTTTTCAATCGGATAAATGGTGCCGGTATTCATGATGCCATTCGGGTCGTACACCTCTTTCAGCGCCTTGAGGATATAGTAGGCACTGCCGTGTTCATCCTTGGTCCAGTGCACACGGTGCTTACCTATACCGTGGTGATGCACCATCGAACCACCCTGCTTGATGGTCTCCTCCACGATGATTTTATTCAGTGGATTGTGATACTTGTCGATCTCTTCTTCCGGCTTGCAGTCCACCACGTTGTAGTCGTACACAAAGTACATATTGGTGCCGTTGATATAGCTGTGTGACGAGTGGCCGCCCAGCATAGTGATATCACCGGCATGTGGGAACTCATCGCGGATGCGGCGGATCACATTCTCGTAAATCGCATTGATGCAGCCCCAGTCGCCGGAAACCTCGGTGGTGAAGCCCATATTGTTGGTCTTCATGATCTGTACACGTTCTGCCGCCACTTTTTCCGGGCCCCAGTTCAGATTGTTGAACCAGGTTTCAATCAGCTTGCTGTCGACCTTTTTACATTCCGGATAGCGTTTAACGATCTCATCAATCCCCGCGCCGGTCGCCTGCGCGATCCCTTTTGCCCCTTCGGCCATAAAGATCAGCACGCATTTGCCTTCGGCAAAGTGGGTAAAATGCTGGGTCCCGTCTTCCGCGTCATACAAGCGGGCAATGGAAGGGCGATAGCCTTCGACCATCACTTCCCGCAGGATGTCGAAACCGGTTGCCATGTTATCGAGGATGTAACCGTAGAACAGGTTGTTTTCCGGCATGTATTTGAAGATTTTCACCGTCACTTCGGTGATAAAACACAGCGCCCCTTCGTTACCGATAATCACGTGGCGGATATCCGGGCCAGCGGCACGGCGCGGTACGTTTTTAATGCGGGTGATGTTGCCGTTCGGGAACACCGCTTCCAGCCCAACCACCATGTCTTCAATCGCGCCGTACAGCGTAGAGAACTGACCGATACTACGTGTTGCCACCAGGCCTCCCATCTGGGCCAACGGCTTGGATTGCGGAGAGTGGCCGGTCGTATAACCCTGGGCACGCAATTGATTTTCCAGCACTTCCAGCGGTACGCCGCACTGCGCCGTGGCCTGCATATTACGGATATCAATGTTGATGACCTTATTCATTCCCGAGCCATCCAGCACCACGGAATTCTTCACTACCGTTTCCAACCCGCCCTCGGTGGCCGAAGCCCCGGTGCGCGGTACGCCAGTAATGCCGTGCTTATTCATGAACGCCAGCACATCGGACACCTGCTGGGTGTCGGCCAATTTCACCACGGCGGCAGGCAGCGGCTGGGTAAACACGCCATGAATATCGGCATATTTGCGGAAACGGTCTACGCTGTTTTTCTGCAGCACTTTTTCGTCGGTAATCACCCGCTCTGGGCCAACAAGTTCTTTTAACTGAACGACAATTTCTTCACGGGACAGAGACATAAATAACCCTTCCTAAATTAAGAATAGATAAAATCGGCTTAAGTAAAATTAAAAGGAACCACCCATTAATTTAGCGAACCAAATAACCGCCATCGACAACCAACAAATGACCATTAACATAATCAGAGGCTCGACTGGCTAAAAATACCATCGCGCCCATCAGATCCTGCGTTTCACCCCAACGATTAGCCGGAATATGGTCAAGAACGCGCTTATTGGTTTCTGGGTTTTTACGCGTTTCGATCGTAATATCTGTCGCATAATAGCCTGGCGCAATACCATTAACCTGAATATTGTATTGCCCTAATTCATCGCAATAGGCCTTGGTAAAACCGGCCAACGCATGTTTAGTGGCCGAGTACGCCGGTGACCATTGGCCGCCCAAATAAGAGAACAGGGAACAGATATTAATGATTTTCCCCTGTTTTTTCGGGATCATGATTTTTGCTGCTTCATAGCTCAATTCAAAGGCTGCGGTCAGGTTAATATCGATCATCGGATCCCAGTCTTCGCGGCCGAAATCCAGTACCTTATTCAGCTTACAGATACCGGCGTTGTTCACCAAGATATCCACCGAACCGAAGGTCTCCAGACACTGGGCAATCACTCTGGCAGGCGCGCCTTTCTCAGTAATGTCCACCTGCATAAACTCAACCTTCACCCCTTGCCGCTCAATCATTTCGCGGGTTTCGCCCTTATCCATGATAAAGCTTGGGATGAACAGGTTGGCACCGGCTTTGGCCAACGCCATGGCAAATGCCTGCCCCAGACCGCTGTTGCCACCGGTGACGATGGCGGTTTTGCCTTTTAGCGAGAAGAAATCTAACGAGAACTCATTTAACGCGTTTATTGACATGATTTTGCCCCTTGGTCTGGAAAAAACGCAAAAAAAAGAGAAAAGCAACCTCCCTGCGCTTGGCAGAGAAGTTACTTTTCTCTTCATCTCTAGTAACTGGCAAAAAAAGTAACACATAGGGTCAAGGCTATTCCGTGATGCCTATCACAGTTTCATTTCTTGCCAGGTCGGATTGATATTAAAACTTATTTATTTCGCACTAACTCGGTGAATTACTATGCAATCAGATCCCGTCTAATGTTCCCTACTTCGGTTTTGTGATAACTCTCACAGATGAATTATAGGTTGCCGTGCTATTTATTACCGCAGTTACTGAAAGAGACGAAGAGAAAAGTAACTTCCTGCACTGCGGGAAGCTTGCTTTTCTCTTTTTTTGTTTAACGCGATGTACCCAATAACGGTTAAAAGAAGGGAGTCACTCCAAACATTAACCATTAATGGGTGTATTTATGCGGAACTTCACCATGGAAAAAAATAATTCCCACCGTTGGTTAACGCTGGCAATAATAAGTATCAGCGGCGGAGTAAGTTTCGATCTCGCCTATCTGCGTTATATTTACCAAATCCCGATGGCCAAGTTTATGGGGTTCTCCAATACCGAGATCGGCTTGATTATGAGTACTTTCGGCATCACCGCGATTATTCTGTATGCCCCTAGCGGGATCGTTGCCGATAAGTTCTCTCATAGAAAGATGATGACTTTCGCGATGATCGCCACTGGCCTGCTGGGGTTGCTGATGGCAGTCTATCCACCGTTCTGGGTGATGATCCTGATCCAGGTCGCCTTCGCGATCACCACTATCCTGCTGTTGTGGTCGGTTTCGATCAAGGCGGCCTCGCTGCTCGGCAACCATGAAGAGCAGGGCAAAATCATGGGTTGGATGGAGGGGCTACGCGGCGTGGGTGTGATGGCCCTGGCCGTATTCACCATGTGGATCTTCTCGCTGTTCGCGCCGGAAAACCCCAACAGCCTGAAGGCGGTGATCCTGATCTACAGCGGCGTATATATCCTGTTGGGCATTCTCTGCTGGTTCTTTGTTACAGACGGCTTTGTCACCAGTGACGAGAGCGAAAAACCGCATAAATTCAGCCTGGGGGATATTCTCTCGGTGCTCAAAATCAGCACCACCTGGTATTGCAGCATGATTATCTTTGGCGTCTATACCATCTACGCCATCCTCAGCTACTCCACCAACTACCTGACCGAAATGTATGGTATGACTCTGGTCGCCGCCAGCTATATGGGGATTGTGATCAACAAAATCTTCCGGGCCATGTGCGGGCCACTCGGTGGGATCATCACCACTTACACCCGGCTGAAATCACCCACGCGAGCTATTCAGTTACTGGCGTTAGTCAGCCTGGCCACCCTGGCCGTCTTGCTGATCACCAACCAGAACCCGACCTCGGTCGCCGTGGGGATTGGCCTGATCCTGTTGCTGGCCTTCACCTGCTACGCGTCACGTGGGCTGTACTTTGCCTGTATCGGCGAAGCCAGAACGCCAAAATACATTATGGGCACCACCGTGGGGATCTGCTCGGTGATCGGCTTCCTGCCCGACGTGTTTGTTTACCCGGTTATCGGCCATTGGCAGGACACGCTGCCCGCCGCCGAGGCTTATCACAATATGTGGCTGATGGGGTTAGGGGCAACCTGCCTGGTCGTGGTGTTCACCTTCCTGCTGTTTAACAACATCAAGCGCGCCGGCGCCAAAAACACAACAACACAGCCGGTCACCGAATAATTATCTCAAGGAGTTGCGACATGAAGAGCAAGTACCTGATGGGTGTGGACGTGGGCACCCAGAGCGCCAAAGTGGTGATTTTTGATCTGGACGGCAACGCCATTTGCGAAGGGAAACAGCAGTTACGCAAGATGGATATCCCAGCCCCGCTGCTGGCAGAACACCCGGACGACGATCTATGGGATTCACTTAAGGTGGCTTTCCGCCGCGCCATGCAGCGTTTTGGCGAACGTGGTGGCAAGCCGCAGGACATTCTGGCGATGGGCATTTGCATCGTCCGCTGTTGCCGGGTGCTGCTGAAGGACAATGGTGAGCTGGCCTATCCGGTAATCAACTGGATGGATAAGCGCCTGAACAAACCTTACGAATATATCGATGCCTATCAGGGCGTACGTTATGTGACGACCACCTCGGGTTACATCACCCATCGCCTGACCGGTGAGTTCAAAGACACCTGTGCCAACTACATCGGTTGGTGGCCGATGGACAATGACAGCCTCGATTGGAGCACCGATCCCGCCGCCTGGCAAAGCTGCAACCTGACGCGCGACATGGTACTGGACGTGGTGAAACCCGGTGAAATCCTCGGCCACATCACCCAGCAGGTAGCGCAGCAGCTTGGCATCCCCGCAGGTATTCCGGTGGTGGCTACCGCACATGACAAAGCGGTGGAAGCACTGGGTGCCGGTTCACTGGATGAAGGCGTCGCGCTGATTTCCCTCGGTACCTATATCGGTGCCATGGTACACGGCCATGCCAACGTGAAGGACGCGCAAAACTTCTGGCCGTTCCAGGCTTCGATCCCTGGGCGTTACCTGTATGAGTGCATGGGCGTGCGCCGTGGCATGTGGACCATCAGTTGGTTCCGCGATCAGTTTGGCGCGGCCGCACTGTCGGATGCCCATGACGCCGGAACCAGCATTGAGGAGTTACTGAATCAGGAAGCAGAGCGCGTTCCTGCGGGTTGTGAAGGCCTGATCACCGTACATGACTGGGCACCACCGTCAGAAGCGGAATTCCGTAAAGGGGCCATGATTGGCTTCGATGGCCGCCATACCCGTGCCCATATGTACCGTTCGGTGCTGGAGGGCATCGCCTTCACCATGAAAAACCATATGGACAAGATGGCGCTGGAGCTGAAAACCCCGTTCAAGCACCTGATTATTTCCGGCGGCGGGGCCAACAGCGATCTGTTTATGCAGATCTTTGCCGACGTGTTTGGCATCCCCACCAGCCGTAACGTGATGAAAGGTTCGGCAGCGGTGGGCTGTGCCATCAACGCCGGGATGGCGGTGAACGTCTTTACCGATTACGAACAGGCCGCGCAGAAGCTGGTACGAATGGGGGACAGTTTTACACCGAATATGGCTAATCATCGGTTCTACAATCAGTTGAATCAGCAGGTGTATCAACGGGTAAACCAACATCTGGACCCGCTGCTACAGGCACTCAGTCCGTTGGTCGACTAACTGGCAGGGGCACCGGCCTTCGGTGCCCTTATCATTACAATTTCAACTTCCATACGTCGTGATTGGTGGTGGCAACGGCGATGGCCCCGGCATTCAGCGCGGTTTGCGCATCATCCTCATCACACACCAAGCCACCGGCAATAATCGGCAAGTCGATCTTTTCTGCCACCCAACCGAGCACCTTAGGCATGCAACCCGGCAGGATTTCGATGCAGTCCGGCGTCGATTGCGCCACCTGCTTGTCGATATTGTGGAAGGAAATCGAGTCCATGATAAACAGCCGGTGAATGGTGTAGAAGCCTTGCTGACGCGCCGCCTTCACCATCGAGGCCTTGGTGCTGATAATGCCATCCGCCGCCGTGACGATTTTCAGGAAATTAATCACGATCTCCTTGTTGGAGCTGCCTTCCAGCAAATCAACATGCACAAAAGCGTATTTGCCAGCCTCCTTCACCTGCTGCACGATGCGCCCAATATTACAGATATTGCCGTACAGCACCGAGATGATCTGGCAGTTCGACTTGACCGCGATCTGCAGGCTCTCATTATCTTTTACCGCTGCGATCACCGGGTGCAGCTTTAACAGTTCTTCGATAGACACGTTGTTCCCCTGTCTCTTTCAGCCTGCTGGCTGAAAATTAATCTGCATCGTATCCCAGATTCGGGGCCAGCCAGCGCTCTACGTCACCGATCTTCATCCCCTTACGCTGCGCGTAGTCTTCGACCTGATCGCGCTGGATCTGGGCCACGGCAAAGTACTTGCTTTGCGGATGGCTGAAATACCAGCCGGATACCGCTGCCCCAGGCCACATGGCGAAGGATTCGGTCAGTTCCATGCCGGTATGGCGGTTAACGTCCAGCAACTGCCAGATCTCCGCTTTTTCGGTATGTTCTGGACAAGCAGGATAGCCGGGGGCCGGGCGAATACCTTGATAATTCTCACGGATCAGCTCTTCGTTACTCAGGTTTTCATCGGCGGCAAAGCCCCAGTGCAGCTTGCGCACCTGCTCGTGCAGGTATTCGGCAAAGGCCTCTGCCAAACGATCGGATAACGCTTTGACCATGATCTTGTTGTAGTCGTCATGCTTGGCATCATAGGCCGCCGCCAAAGCATCCTCTTCCAAGCCGCCCGTGACTGCGAATGCGCCAAAATAGTCGGCTTTGCCGCTGCTTTTCGGGGCCACAAAGTCGGCCAGACAGTAGTTAGGGAAATCGGTCTTTTCCGTTTGCTGACGCAGATGACGGCTGACCACCAGCACCTCTTCACGGCTTTCATCCCGGTAGACTTCTACATCATCCCCGACGCGGTTGGCCGGGAACAGACCATAGACGCCTCGCGGGTTGAGGCTACCGTTAGCGGCCAGCATATCCAGCATTTCGTTGGCATCCTGGAACAGGCGTTTGGCCTCTTCCCCTACCACTTCATCCTCCAGAATGCGCGGATACTTGCCCGCCAGTGACCAGGTCATAAAGAACGGCGTCCAGTCGATATAGTGACGCAGCGTGTCAATGCTGGCCTCAACCGGGAACACACCAAGTTTGTTCGGCACCGGAGGCTGGTAGTTTTCCCAGTCCAGCACCATGGCGTTATCCCGTGCCTGTTGCAGGCTGACCGGCGGCGTACGCGGTTTTTTACGCCCGTGCTGGATACGCACAGTTTCGTACTCTTTGCGGGTACGGGCGACAAACTCGTCCCGCTGAGTGTCTGACAGCAGCGCCGCAACCACACCAACGGTACGCGAGGCGTTCTGCACGTAGGTAGTCGGGCCGCTGTAGTTCTGCTCAATCTTCACCGCGGTATGGGCCTTGGAGGTGGTCGCCCCACCGATCAGCAGCGGTAGGGTAAAGCCTTGGCGTTCCATCTCTTTTGCCACGTTGACCATTTCGTCCAGTGACGGGGTGATCAGGCCAGACAGACCGATAATATCCACGTTCTGTTCGCGGGCGGTTTTCAGGATCTTGTCCGTCGGCACCATCACGCCCAGATCGATAATTTCGTAGTTGTTACATTGCAGCACCACGCCGACGATGTTTTTGCCGATGTCGTGCACATCGCCCTTCACCGTCGCCAACAGAATTTTCCCGGCGGTGGTGCCCTTCTGTTTGCTGGCCTCAATGTAAGGTTCGAGATAGGCCACCGCCTGCTTCATCACGCGGGCCGATTTCACTACCTGCGGCAGGAACATTTTGCCCTCGCCAAACAGGTCACCAACCACGTTCATACCAGCCATCAGTGGCCCTTCGATCACTTCGATCGGGCGATCCGCCTGCTGGCGCGCTTCTTCGGTGTCTAACTCGATAAATTCGGTAATACCTTTAACCAGCGAATACTCCAGGCGCTTCACTACCGGCCAGCCGCGCCATTCGGCCTGCTGCACCGCCACTTCATTGTCTTTGCTACCCCGGTATTTCTCCGCCAGTTCCAGCAGGCGCTCGGTGCCATCCTGACGGCGATTGAGCACCACATCCTCAACGGCTTCACGCAGTTCAGTGCTGAGATCGTCATAGATCGCCAACTGCCCGGCGTTGACGATCCCCATATCCATGCCGTTGCGAATGGCGTGATACAGGAACACCGCGTGGATCGCTTCACGCACCGGATCGTTGCCACGGAACGAGAAGGAGACGTTGGACACACCGCCGGAAATCATCGCATGCGGCAGGTGGGTTTTGATGTCGGCACAGGCTTCAATAAAGTCGACGGCATAGTTGTTATGCTCTTCGATACCGGTGGCAACGGCAAAAATGTTCGGGTCAAAAATGATATCTTCCGGCGGGAAACCCACGCGCTCGGTCAGGATCTGGTAAGCACGGCGGCAAATCTCAAATTTGCGTTGACGAGTATCTGCCTGACCAACTTCATCGAAGGCCATCACCACCACGGCGGCACCGTAGCGGCGCACCAGTTTGGCATGGTGGATAAAGGCTTCTTCGCCCTCTTTCATCGAGATCGAGTTGACGATGCCTTTACCCTGAATGCATTTCAGGCCCTTTTCGATCACGCTCCATTTGGAGGAGTCGATCATGATCGGAACACGGGCAATATCCGGCTCACCGGCAATCAGGTTGAGGAAACGCACCATCGCCGCTTCGGCGTCAAGCATCCCTTCATCCATGTTGATGTCGATGATCTGGGCGCCGCTCTCCACTTGTTGGCGGGCCACGGCCAGCGCCTCGTTATATTTTTCTTCTTTAATCAACCGCTTGAATCGGGCCGAGCCGGTAACGTTAGTACGCTCCCCCACGTTGACGAACAGCGATTTGGCATCAATATTCAGCGGTTCCAGGCCGGAGAGGCGGCAAGCTACCGGTAACTCTGGTAACTGCCGTGGCGGTACGCCCTCGACCGCTTTAGCCATCGCGGCGATATGCGCCGGAGTGGTGCCACAGCAGCCACCGATGATATTGAGGAAACCGGCGTGCGCCCATTCGCCCACCTGTTTGGCCATCTCTTCGGCATCGAGATCGTATTCACCAAAGGCATTGGGTAAACCGGCGTTTGGGTGAGCAGTAACATAGCTTTCAGAGATGCGAGACAACTCCGCCACGTATTGGCGTAACTCATCCGGGCCGAGCGCACAGTTCAGGCCAAAGGTCAGCGGCTTAACGTGACGTAGCGAGTTGTAAAACGCTTCCGTAGTCTGGCCGGAAAGGGTGCGGCCAGAGGCGTCGGTGATGGTGCCGGAAATCATGATCGGTAAGGTCACGCCCAGCGCTTCAAATTCGGTTTCGACCGCAAAGGCCGCCGCTTTGGCATTCAGGGTATCGAAGATGGTTTCGATCATGATCAGATCGACGCCCCCTTCCACCAGCGCACGGGTTGATTCGCGATAGGCCTCTACCAATTGGTCAAAAGAGACATTACGGAAGGCCGGATCGTTAACGTCAGGGGAAATGGAGGCAGTACGGTTGGTTGGGCCCAGTACGCCAGCAACGTAGCGCGGTTTTTCCGGGGTGCGTGCCGTCCATTCATCAGCACAAGCGCGCGCCAGCAAAGCGGCCTGGTAGTTAATTTCGGCGGACAGCGACTCCATATGGTAGTCGGCCATCGCGATAGTGGTCGAGTTGAAGGTGTTGGTTTCGAGGATGTCGGCCCCCGCCTCCAGGTAACCGTTGTGGATCGCAGTGATCACCTCCGGCTTGCTTAACACCAGCAGGTCGTTATTGCCTTTCAGATCGCTTTGCCAATCGGCAAAACGCTCACCGCGGTAGTCTGCCTCCTCCAGCCGATAGCTCTGGATCATGGTGCCCATACCGCCGTCCAACACTAAAATACGCTGCGATAGCTGCTGACGCAGTTGTTCCACTCGATTTATCACTGTAGCCCCTTCACACCCGATTATCCGCCCGACGACTTATTACCCCACATCCCAATGTTGTAGCGGCACGGCACGCTGCGCCCGTCATGCATCCTGCAACTTGAAAGATGGAGGGTCTGACATCCTAGCACAGGTTATGGCGGCAAAGATGCGAGCGGGTATTGAGAGTTTTTCAGGTTCGCCGAACAACAGATCCGATGAGCGGAGAAGCAACTTGCAATTCACACTCAAAAAACGAAAATGAATTCCATCATACGGAAAGCACAAGGTGAATCATGGCCACTCCCGTTCCCGCCAAACGCGGTAAAAAACCCCGCGCCGCCGCACCCGCTACCAGCACGGCGACCGGCCAGGTCCAGTCATTGACCCGTGGTCTGAAACTATTGGAATATATTGCCGAAGCGCAGGGCAACGTAGCGCTGACCGATCTGGCCCAGCAAGCCGGGTTGCCCAACTCCACCACCCATCGCCTGCTGACGACCATGCAACAGCAGGGGTTTGTCCGTCAGGTGGGCGATCTTGGCCTGTGGACCATGGGAGCACATGCGTTTGTGGTGGGCAGCAGCTTCCTGCAAAGCCGTAACCTGCTGGCGATGGTGCACCCAACGCTGCGCCGCCTGATGGAAGAGTCGGGGGAAACGGTCAATCTGGCGGTAATGGACAAAGCCGAGGATCAGGCAGTGATTATCGATCAGGTACAATGCACCGCGTTGATGCGCATGTCAGCCCCGATTGGCGGCAAGCTGCCGATGCACGCCTCTGGCGCAGGCAAAGCCTTTCTGGCCAGCATGCAGGACGATGAGGTAACCCGGCTGCTGCATAAAAAAGGCATGCACACCTATACCCCACACACGCTCACGCCACATAACCTGAAAGAAGGGTTGGCGGTGATCCGCAAGCAGGGGTTCTCGTTCGACGATGAAGAGCATGCCCTGGGCCTACGCTGTCTGGCCGCCTGCATTTTTGATGAACACCGCGAAGCCTTTGCCGCCATCTCCATCTCCGGCCCGGTATCACGCATTACCGACGATCGCGTTACCGAACTGGGTGCGCTAGTGATCCATGCGGCAAAAGAAATCAGCCTGGAGTACGGCGGCGTACGGTGATTAGACGGGCGCAGCATTGCGCCCTAAGCCCTGAGCAAATTCCCGCTGTTATTTTTCTGTATCGCGCTGTAGAGACTTTGTTTCGCCTCCCGCGAAAAGTATGAATTCGATCACAATTAGCGATCTTGCCACCGAAAGCCGATTGCAACCTTTGGCGCTTCCCCTGACAATGTTACCGATAACATGTTACCGGTAACAATCATTCGTATAATAATATAGCCGCTGCAGACTATGACTCGCAGGTGGGGGAACCAAACCATGATCAATAATCAGAATCGTGTTTACGTCATTATGGGCGTATCCGGCAGCGGCAAGTCCGCCGTCGCCAATGCCGTAGCCCAACGGCTATCCGCCAACTTTCTGGACGGTGACTTTCTCCATCCGCGCTGCAATATCCAGAAAATGGCCTCAGGCGAACCGCTCAATGACGACGATCGCGCACCATGGTTGGCCGCCCTGAACGACGCGGCTTTCGCTATGCAGCGTACCAATGCGGTCTCGATCATCGTCTGCTCTGCACTGAAAAAACATTATCGCGATCGGCTGCGTGCCGGTAATGACAATCTGTCATTCATCTATCTGCACGGCGACTTCCCGGTGATCGAGGCTCGGCTGGCTGCCCGCAAGGGCCATTTCTTCAAACCCCAAATGCTGGTCACCCAGTTCGCCACGCTGGAGCAGCCAGGCCAAGATGAAATTGACGTCCAGGCCATCGATATCGATCAATCACTGGATGCAGTGATTGCCGACACTGTGCGGCATATCCAGAGTTTCCAACCACAAGAAGCCTGTGCATAACGAGATGTTCTGAACGACATAACTGGCCCTCGCCGCGCGCATTAGGGCTGCATTGTGAGGATGATATGATTAACAGCACCCTGGCACGTGTAACACAACGCATTATTGAACGTTCAAAAGAGAGCCGAGCTGCCTATCTGGCACGTATTAGCGCAGCCCGCACGCAGACGGTACACCGCTCGCAGCTAGCCTGTGGCAACCTGGCCCACGGTTTTGCCGCCTGCCAGCCCGACGATAAAGCCGCCCTGAAAAACATGGTGCGCAGCGATATCGCCATCATCACCGCTTACAACGATATGCTTTCTGCCCACCAGCCTTATGAAAGCTATCCACAGCGGCTAAAGCAGGCGTTACACAGCGTTGGCGCCGTTGGCCAGGTCGCAGGTGGTGTGCCAGCAATGTGCGACGGCGTGACACAGGGACAGGACGGCATGGAGCTGTCGTTGATGAGCCGCGATGTGATAGCCATGTCCGCAGCCATCGGCCTTTCCCATAACATGTTCGACGGCGCATTGTTTCTGGGTATCTGTGACAAGATTGTGCCAGGGCTGGTAATGTCCGCCTTGTCCTTCGGCCATTTGCCTGCCGTATTTGTGCCTGCCGGGCCGATGAGCAGCGGCCTACCTAATAAAGAGAAAGTACGTGTGCGCCAGCTGTATGCCGAGGGCAAAGCCGATCGCCACGCGCTGCTGGAAGCCGAGGCCGCCTCTTATCATGGCGTTGGTACCTGCACCTTCTACGGCACGGCCAACACCAACCAGATGGTGATGGAAGTGATGGGCCTGCATCTACCCGGCGCCTCTTTCATTCATCCAGACACGCCAATGCGCGATGCGCTCAATGATGCCGCCGCTCGCCAAGTCACCCGCCTGACAGAAACCGCCGGTAATTACCTGCCGATAGGCCAATTGGTGGATGAAAAAGTGGTGGTTAACGGCATCGTATCGCTCCTGGCCACCGGGGGCTCCACCAACCTGACGATGCATATGGTAGCCATGGCTCGCGCAGCGGGTATCATCATCAACTGGAACGACTTCTCTGAGCTTTCCGATGCAGTGCCACTGCTATGCCGCATCTACCCCAACGGCCCGGCGGATATCAACCAGTTCCAGGCGGCGGGCGGTGTGCAATTGGTCGTGCGTGAGCTGCTGAACAACGGCCTGTTGCATCAGGATGTGCATACCGTCGCCGGTTTCGGCCTGGAGCGCTACACTCAGGAGCCTTGGCTGGACAATGGCCAGTTGGCCTGGCGCAACGGGGCAGCAAGTTCGCTGGACGCTAACGTGATTGCCAGCATAGCCAAACCGTTCGAGCACCATGGCGGCACCAAGGTGCTGGCCGGTAATCTGGGCCGTGCGGTGATGAAGACGTCTGCGGTGCCTGCCGAAAATCAGATTATCGAAGCCCCGGCGGTCGTATTCGAAAGCCAGCACGATATCGTCCCCGCCTTCGAAGCAGGCAAACTGGATCGGGACTGCGTGGTGGTCGTGCGTTTCCAGGGGCCACAGGCCAATGGCATGCCTGAACTGCATAAGCTGATGCCACCGCTTGGGGTATTGATGGATCGCGGCTTCAAGGTGGCGTTGGTGACCGATGGCCGCCTGTCCGGCGCTTCCGGCAAGGTTCCTTCGGCGATCCATGTCACCCCGGAGGCGTACACCGGCGGTATGCTGGCCAAAGTACAAAGCGGCGATATGATCCGGGTGAATGGACACACCGGCGAGCTGCAACTGCTGGTCGCCGAAGCAGAGCTGGCCCAGCGCATTCCCTATCAACCCGATCTGAGCGGTGAAAGGAACGGCTGTGGCCGTGAGCTGTTCAGCGCGTTACGCAGCCAGCTTTCCGGGGCCGAACAGGGCGCCTGCTGCATCACGTTTTAATCCTGACCATGGCCCAGCCTGCTGGGCCTGCTATCAGCCAGCCTGCGCGTACCCCGAAGGTAGCCTCTGGCTGAAACGCCGCTTTTTACGGTAGGCAAACACATCCTCGACGTGCCCCTCCTTGATACGCTGCTGCAACCCTCGCCAGTAGTCCGCTTCAAACAGATCGCTGTGCATCTCCTCAAAGACCTTGCGGATGCGCCGGTCGCCACACAGGAAATGGCGGAACTCTTCGGGGAAAACATCGTTAGGTGAAATGCTGTACCAGGGTTCGCTGGCCAGTTCATCTTCCGGGTAGCGCGGCGGCGGGATATTACGGAAGTTCACCTCGGTCATGTAGCAAATCTCGTCGTAGTCGTAAAACACCACGCGCCCATGGCGCGTCACGCCGAAGTTTTTGAACAGCATATCGCCTGGGAAGATATTGGCCGCAGCCAGCTGCTTGATCGCATTACCATATTCTTCAATGGCGTCATGCATTTGCCGTTCGTCTGCCTGCTCAAGATACAGATTTAACGGCGTCATCCGCCGCTCCATATACAGATGCTTGATGACCACCCGATCGCCGAGATCTTCCAGCTTTTCCGGCACCTCGCGCTGCAACTCCGCCAGCAGTTGCGGACTGATGCGTGCCTTATCCACCACAAAATTCTCATATTCCTGGGTATCGGCCATCCGCCCGACGCGGTCGTGCTCTTTTACCAATTGGTAGCAGGCCATCACCTGCGCCTGCGTAACCTCTTTCTGCGGCGCAAATTCGTCTTTGATCACCTTGAATACCCGGTCGAAGGACGGCAGCGTAAACACCAGCATCACCATGCCTTTCACGCCCGGCGCAATAATGAATTGCTCCTGCGACTGCGCCATAAAATTCAGGTATTCACGGTAGCATTCGGTTTTACCATGCTTTTGGCAGCCGATCGCCATATACAGTTCGGCGGTGGTCTTGCCCGGCAGGATCTCCCGCAGCCACTCAACCATCGCCGCTGGCAACGGGGCATACACCATAAAGTAGGAACGGGCGAAGCCAAACACGATGCTGGCTTCGGCCTTGCTGGTCAGGCAGGTATCAATAAATAACGCGCCAGACTCGCTGTGGTGGATCGGCAACAGGAACGGGTAAACCCCGTCGGCCACGCGCAGCTTGCCGACCAACCAGGCCGCCTTGTTACGGTAGAACAGCTCATTGCCGATTTGAAACGTTGCTGCAGCTAGCTGATGGGAGCTGAAGGTCTGCAGTAAGGCTTGGGTGATATAGCGAATATCGCGTGGCAGGTCTTCCCACGGCAGGCGCAGCGGCAAGTCGATCAACAGGCTGTGCAGCATGGCAGCCAAATCACCATTGGGAGTAAAATCACGTGCCAACGGCCTGGGAATATCGCGAAAGCGCCGTTCGGGTTGCGAGCTGAAAACGAACAGCTTGTCCGGGGTTAAATCCCGATGTTTGAACAGCCGACAGTAAACCGAATTAAAGAAGCTTTCGGCAATCTCAAAACGCGGGTAGTCGGGCAACAGTTCGGTATAAACCGCCTTCACCCTATTAGGGAAATCCGCATCGTAATATTTCTGCCCGGTGATGCATTTCAGTTGCTCTACCACCAGACCGACGTGGTGATCGTAAAGATGGATACGTCGTTTCATCGCCTGTTGTACGGCGGGCCAGTCTGCCTGCTCAAAACGCTGCTGCGCTCCGGCCGTGACTTCAAGAAAGCGGCCATATTGCGCATCAAAGCCCTGCAGGATCGTCTGTGCAATCAACAGCTCCAGTTTTTCCGCCATCTTTGCCTCTGCCATTCAGGAATGAAACCAGAGCCTGGCGCCATGCCAGGCCCCTTGGGGATCAGAACTGCTGTTCTTCGGTGGAACCGGTCAGTGCCGTTACCGAGGAAGCTCCCCCCTGAATAATGGTGGTTACCTTATCGAAGTAGCCGGTCCCCACCTCCTGCTGATGCGAAGCAAAGGTGTAGCCACGCTCGACTGCGGCAAATTCCGGCTGCTGCACTTTTTCAACATAGTGCTTCATGCCTTCGCCACGCGCATAAGCATGTGCCAGATCGAACATGTTGAACCACATGCTGTGGATACCGGCCAGCGTGATGAACTGGTATTTGTAGCCCATGGCGGACAGTGCATCCTGGAAGCGGGCGATAGTCTGATCGTCCAGGTTCTTCTTCCAGTTGAACGACGGTGAGCAGTTATAAGCCAACAGCTTGCCCGGGAACTTGGCATGGATCGCGTCGGCAAAGCGTTGCGCAGCTTCCAGGTCCGGCGTTGAGGTTTCGCACCACACGAGATCGGCGTAAGGGGCATAAGCCAAACCACGACTGATGGCCTGCTCAATACCGGCATGGGTGCGGTAGAAACCTTCGGCGGTGCGTTCGCCAGACACAAAGGCACTGTCATACGGATCGCAGTCGGAGGTCAGCAAATCCGCCGCATCGGCATCGGTACGGGCAATCAACAGGGTTGGCACACCGAGAACGTCAGCCGCCAAGCGCGCCGCAACCAGCTTCTGGATAGCTTCCTGGGTCGGTACCAAGACCTTGCCGCCCATATGGCCACACTTCTTCACTGCCGCCAGTTGGTCTTCAAAATGTACCCCGGCCGCACCGGCTTCGATCATCGCCTTCATCAGTTCAAAGGCATTCAGCACGCCGCCAAATCCGGCTTCAGCATCCGCCACGATCGGCAGGAAGTAATCGGTATAGCCTTTGCTGCCGGGTTCAATCTGGTTTGCCCACTGGATCTGATCCGCCCGACGGAAGGTATTATTGATGCGCTCAACCACCGTCGGGACAGAGTCGACCGGATACAGTGATTGATCGGGATACATGGCAGCAGCGGTATTGGCATCAGCCGCTACCTGCCAACCGGACAGATAGATCGCTTCGACACCGGCTTTCGCCTGTTGCAGCGCCTGGCCACCGGTCAGCGCCCCAAGGCTGTTCACGTACCCTTTGCGGGATTTGCCATGCAGCAGTTCCCAGAGTTTCGCTGCACCGTTTTGCGCCAACGTGCAAACCGGATTGACCGAGCCACGCAGGTTGATCACGTCTTCTGCACTGTAAGGGCGGGTGATGCCCTCCCAGCGTGCTGATTTCCATTCCTGTTCCAGCTGTTGGATCTGTTGGGTACGAGAGGTCGTCATATTTTTATCCTTTTCAATACTGTAGGGTTAAAGGTCAGGAACGGTTTCAGGCCAGTAATTCGTAGCCGGGTAAGGTCAGGAAATCGATTAATTCATCTTGCGTGGTGATACGCTCCATCAGCTGTGCCGCCTCTTCGAAGCGGCCTGCGTGATAACGCGCTTCACCCAGTTCTTTACGAACGACCTGCATCTCTTCCTGCAGCATCTGGCGGAACAGGGCCTTGGTTACCTGTTGGCCATTGCTGAGGCTTTTCTCGTGATGGATCCACTGCCAAATTGAGGTACGTGAAATCTCGGCAGTAGCGGCGTCTTCCATCAGGCCATAAATCGGTACGCAGCCATTACCGGAGATCCAGGCTTCAATGTATTGCACCGCTACGCGGATATTGGCGCGCATGCCGGTTTCGGTACGCTCACCGTCACACGGTTCCAGCAGTTGCGCCGCCGTGATAGGTGCATCATTCTCACGCAGCACCTCTAGTTGATTCTGCCGCTCCCCCAGGATGCGGTTGAACACTTCCATCACCGTATCGGCCAAACCTGGATGTGCCACCCAAGTCCCGTCATGGCCATTGGTCGCTTCCAGTTCTTTATCCGCACGCACCTTGCCCAACACCACCGCGTTTTGCTCGGCGTCTTTGCTGGGGATAAACGCCGCCATCCCCCCCATCGCAAAAGCACCGCGGCGGTGGCAGGTCTTGATGAGCAAGCGAGAATAAGCACTGAGGAAAGGCTGGGTCATAGTGACGGACTGACGGTCCGGTAGCACCCGATCGCCATGGTTCTTCAGCGTTTTGATATAGCTGAAGATGTAGTCCCAACGGCCACAGTTCAGCCCGACGATATGATCGCGCAGGTGATACAGGATCTCGTCCATCTGGAATACCGCAGGCAGGGTTTCAATCAATACCGTGGCCTTGATGGTGCCGCGCGGCAACCCGAAGCGATCCTCGGTAAAGCTAAAGACTTCATTCCACCAGGCAGCCTCCTGCCAGGACTGGGTTTTCGGCAGGTAGAAATACGGGCCGCTGCCTTTTGCCAGCAGTTGGCGATAGTTATGGAAGAAATAGAGTGCAAAATCGAACAACCCGCCAGGGATCGCTTCCCCCTGCCACTGCACGTGTTTTTCCGGCAAATGCAGGCCACGTACGCGGGCAATCAACACCGCCGGGTTGGGTTTGAGCTGGTAAATCTTGCCGGCTTCATTGGTGTAAGAGATGGTGCCGTTGACCGCATCATGCAGGTTGATCTGCCCGTCGATAACCTTGTCCCAGCTGGGTGCCAGTGAGTCTTCAAAGTCGGCCATAAACACTTTGACGTTGGCATTGAGGGCATTGATCACCATTTTGCGTTCAACCGGACCGGTAATCTCAACCCGACGGTCGCGCAAGTCAGCGGGAACGCCGCGGATCTGCCAGTCACCCTGCCGAATGGAATCCGCTTCCGAAATAAAGCCAGGCAACTCGCCGCGATCGATTTTCTCTTGCCAGCTGGCGCGTGCCGCCAACAGTTTGTTGCGTTGCGGCGTAAATTTCCCCACCAGTTCCGCCAGGAACTCGACCGCATCATCCGTCAGTATCTGCCGCTCTGCAGAGCCGAAAGCCTGTGTAAACGCTAATTCTGTGCCTACCATCTGTTGCGTCATTGTCTTGATCCTTTCCATCATTCCACGCCGCCATTGCAGGCCAGGCGAAGCATTGTTGTCGGAAATCGGGTGAAAAAAAGACCGCCAACTGGTCAGATGTCATCCCGCAGGATCCTAGAATAACCAACAAAAATTAAAAATCAAAAACGATTTCCATTTTTTTAATAAATATTTTATTAACCTTTTATTATCAATTGATTAGATTATTTATCATTTATAGCAAACTAGGAAACCGGTTCCATTACGATAAAGGAATGCCGGTAATACATTGTTTTTAAATAAGTTATCGATGCTGAAACGTTGCAGGTTTGGCAGGAAAAACGGCAGGGTAAACCAGGGCGGCCTCGATTCAGCCACCCGGTGCAGAGAAAAATGTTACTCGAGGGTAGGATTCATATGACGCAGATCGAACGGCGTGATCTGGTAAACGTAGTAGTTCAACCAGTTGGAAAACAGCAGGTGACCATGGCTTCGCCATGAAGCTGCGGGGGGCAATTCGGGGTTGTCATCGGGGAAATAATTTAGCGGTACGCTCGGGTTGAGGCCTGCATCGTTATCACGACAATACTCACCCGCTAGCGTCAGGGCGTCATATTCCGGATGCCCGGTGACAAAGGCCATGCGCTTATCCTTGGTAGCGAACAGATAGGCGCCAGCCAGTTCTGATTCAGCCAGGATATCCAGATCGGTGTACTGCCGCAGGATCTCGGTTGGGAAATCAGCATAGCGGGAGTGAGGAGCCAGGAAGGTTTCATCAAAACCTCGGGTCAGCAAGGCATGTTGGTGCAGCGTACGATGCTGGTACACTCCGGAGAGCTTCACCTCACGCGTCTTCTTTGGAATGCCGTACAGGATGTTTAGCGCGGCCTGCACTGCCCAGCAGACAAACAGGGTTGAAGTCACATGATCCTTGGCCCACTCGATCACTCGCTCGATCTGCGGCCAATAGGCAACATCACAGAAGTCCACCAGGCCCAGCGGAGCGCCAGTGACGATCAGCCCGTCAAAGTTCTCATTCTGGATATCTTCAAAGTTACAGTAGAAATTATTCAGGTGCTCCGTGGGCGTATTCTTCGACTCACGGCTATCGATGCGCAGTAGCTGAATATCGATCTGCAATGGCGAGTTGGAAAGCAAACGCAGAAACTGGTTTTCCGTTTCGATCTTTTTCGGCATCAGGTTGAGGATAAGTACCTTTAACGGCCTGATTTCCTGTGTTTTTGCGCGTGAGGATGTCATGACAAACACGTTCTCATTACGCAAGAAATTGACCGCAGGTAACTCATCAGGAACACGAATCGGCATTGCTTACCCCTCACACATCCGTTTATACGTTTAGACTTCTAGATGCCCGAAGATAGCGCTTTTTTAGCGTCATGTCGAGGATTCAACGGGAAGGTGAAAATGTTTCATCGCCAGGCTGTCAGCCAGTATGGGGAATTTCAAACCGCACAAAAGCAAAAAGGCCATCCTTGCGGATGGCCTCTCGGCTTAATTGATGCTTGGCAGTGTCCTACTCTCGCATGGGGAGACCCCACACTACCATCGGCGCTACGGCGTTTCACTTCTGAGTTCGGCATGGGGTCAGGTGGGACCACCGCGCTATTGCCGCCAAGCAAATTCTTTTGATTCTTTTTTCTGCCGAACTTCTAAACCACTTAAATAAAGTGGTGCTGATACCCAGAGTCGAACTGGGGACCTCACCCTTACCAAGGGTGCGCTCTACCAACTGAGCCATATCAGCACGCTAATTTGATGCCTGGCAGTGTCCTACTCTCGCATGGGGAGACCCCACACTACCATCGGCGCTACGGCGTTTCACTTCTGAGTTCGGCATGGGGTCAGGTGGGACCACCGCGCTATTGCCGCCAGGCAAATTCGTTTCATTTCAACCGCTTCACTCTCGTGTCGCCATTGAAACCAATCTCGGAACTTTGCTGAAAATTGTCGTCTACTCTAAAACACCTTCGGTGTTGTAAGGTTAAGCCTCACGGATCATTAGTACTGGTTAGCTCAATGCATCGCTGCACTTACACACCCAGCCTATCAACGTCTTAGTCTTAAACGTTCCTTCAGGGGCCTTAAAGGCCCAGGGAAGACTCATCTCGAGGCAAGTTTCGCGCTTAGATGCTTTCAGCGCTTATCTTTTCCGCACTTAGCTACCGGGCAGTGCCATTGGCATGACAACCCGAACACCAGTGGTGCGTTCACTCCGGTCCTCTCGTACTAGGAGCAACCCCTCTCAATCTTCCAACGCCCACGGCAGATAGGGACCGAACTGTCTCACGACGTTCTAAACCCAGCTCGCGTACCACTTTAAATGGCGAACAGCCATACCCTTGGGACCTACTTCAGCCCCAGGATGTGATGAGCCGACATCGAGGTGCCAAACACCGCCGTCGATATGAACTCTTGGGCGGTATCAGCCTGTTATCCCCGGAGTACCTTTTATCCGTTGAGCGATGGCCCTTCCATTCAGAACCACCGGATCACTAAGACCTACTTTCGTACCTGCTCGAGCCGTCACTCTCGCAGTCAAGCTAGCTTATGCCTTTGCACTAACCTCACGATGTCCGACCGTGATTAGCTAACCTTCGTGCTCCTCCGTTACTCTTTGGGAGGAGACCGCCCCAGTCAAACTACCCACCAGACACTGTCCTCACCCCGGATTACGGGGCCGAGTTAGAACATCAAACATTAAAGGGTGGTATTTCAAGGTTGGCTCCATGCAGACTGGCGTCCACACTTCAAAGCCTCCCACCTATCCTACACATCAAGGCTCAATGTTCAGTGTCAAGCTATAGTAAAGGTTCACGGGGTCTTTCCGTCTTGCCGCGGGTACACTGCATCTTCACAGCGAGTTCAATTTCACTGAGTCTCGGGTGGAGACAGCCTGGCCATCATTACGCCATTCGTGCAGGTCGGAACTTACCCGACAAGGAATTTCGCTACCTTAGGACCGTTATAGTTACGGCCGCCGTTTACTGGGGCTTCGATCAAGAGCTTCGCCTTGCGGCTGACCCCATCAATTAACCTTCCAGCACCGGGCAGGCGTCACACCGTATACGTCCACTTTCGTGTTTGCACAGTGCTGTGTTTTTATTAAACAGTTGCAGCCAGCTGGTATCTGCGACTGGCTTCAGCTCCGAGAGCAAGTCTCTTCACCTACGCGCCAGCGTGCCTTCTCCCGAAGTTACGGCACCATTTTGCCTAGTTCCTTCACCCGAGTTCTCTCAAGCGCCTTGGTATTCTCTACCTGACCACCTGTGTCGGTTTGGGGTACGATTTGATGTTACCTGATGCTTAGAGGCTTTTCCTGGAAGCAGGGCATCAACTACTTCTGCACCGTAGTGCATCGTCATCACGCCTCAGGGTTAGTAAGTAACCGGATTTACCAGGTCACTCCCCCTACACGCTTAAACCGGGACAACCGTCGCCCGGCTAGCCTAGCCTTCTCCGTCCCCCCTTCGCAGTAACACCGAGTACAGGAATATTAACCTGTTTCCCATCGACTACGCCTTTCGGCCTCGCCTTAGGGGTCGACTCACCCTGCCCCGATTAACGTTGGACAGGAACCCTTGGTCTTCCGGCGAGCGGGTTTTTCACCCGCTTTATCGTTACTTATGTCAGCATTCGCACTTCTGATACCTCCAGCAAACCTCACAGTTCACCTTCAACGGCTTACAGAACGCTCCCCTACCCAACAACGCCTAAGCGTCGCTGCCGCAGCTTCGGTGCATGGTTTAGCCCCGTTACATCTTCCGCGCAGGCCGACTCGACCAGTGAGCTATTACGCTTTCTTTAAATGATGGCTGCTTCTAAGCCAACATCCTGGCTGTCTATGCCTTCCCACATCGTTTCCCACTTAACCATGACTTTGGGACCTTAGCTGGCGGTCTGGGTTGTTTCCCTCTTCACGACGGACGTTAGCACCCGCCGTGTGTCTCCCGTGATAACATTCTTCGGTATTCGGAGTTTGCATCGGTTTGGTAAGCCGGGATGGCCCCCTAGCCGAAACAGTGCTCTACCCCCGAAGATGAGTTCACGAGGCGCTACCTAAATAGCTTTCGGGGAGAACCAGCTATCTCCCGGTTTGATTGGCCTTTCACCCCCAGCCACAAGTCATCCGCTAATTTTTCAACATTAGTCGGTTCGGTCCTCCAGTTAGTGTTACCCAACCTTCAACCTGCCCATGGCTAGATCACCGGGTTTCGGGTCTATACCTTGCAACTATTCGCCCAGTTAAGACTCGGTTTCCCTACGGCTCCCCTATACGGTTAACCTTGCTACAAAATATAAGTCGCTGACCCATTATACAAAAGGTACGCAGTCACACCACGAAGGTGCTCCCACTGCTTGTACGTACACGGTTTCAGGTTCTATTTCACTCCCCTCGCCGGGGTTCTTTTCGCCTTTCCCTCACGGTACTGGTTCACTATCGGTCAGTCAGGAGTATTTAGCCTTGGAGGATGGTCCCCCCATATTCAGACAGGATGTCACGTGTCCCGCCCTACTCATCGAACTCACAGTTAATGCATTTTAGTGTACGGGGCTATCACCCTTTGCTGCGCGACTTTCCAGACGCTTCCACTAACACAAGAACTGATTCAGGTTCTGGGCTGTTCCCCGTTCGCTCGCCGCTACTAGGGGAATCTCGGTTGATTTCTTTTCCTCGGGGTACTTAGATGTTTCAGTTCCCCCGGTTCGCCTCGTATGGCTATGTATTCACCATACGATAGTGTGTCGAAACACACTGGGTTTCCCCATTCGGGTATTGCCGGTTATAACGGTTCATATCACCTTACCGACACTTTTCGCAGATTAGCACGCCCTTCATCGCCTCTGACTGCCTAGGCATCCACCGTGTACGCTTAGTCACTTAACCTCACAACCCGAAGGTGTTTCTGTAAACAGAGACACTGTCGTGCTGTTTATTTGAGAGACTCTATGACAGGTTAATCCTTACCCCAATAGTTCTACGGAGGGATAAGTTTCAGCTGTCATGTTTCAATTTTCAGCTTGTTCCAGATTGTTAAAGAGCAATATCTTAAACACGACTCGCAAGAGTCATCTTTAAGATAATCAGTCACGAATGACCGGTGATAATGTCTTTCACTCATTATCGGATGGCGTCCCCAAGGGGATTCGAACCCCTGTTACAGCCGTGAAAGGGCAGTGTCCTAGGCCTCTAGACGATGGGGACACAAAATCCGATTAAACCCAGGGTTTAACCGTTTCTCGTATCAGCATGAGTCCAGAAGACTCATTACATCAACAGGTAGCGCTTTGCTCATTACTTTTCATCAGACAATCTGTGTGGACACTGCACGCAACTGCATATCTTTAGGTAAGGAGGTGATCCAACCGCAGGTTCCCCTACGGTTACCTTGTTACGACTTCACCCCAGTCATGAATCACAAAGTGGTAAGCGCCCTCCCGAAGGTTAAGCTACCTACTTCTTTTGCAACCCACTCCCATGGTGTGACGGGCGGTGTGTACAAGGCCCGGGAACGTATTCACCGTAGCATTCTGATCTACGATTACTAGCGATTCCGACTTCACGGAGTCGAGTTGCAGACTCCGATCCGGACTACGACATACTTTATGAGGTCCGCTTGCTCTCGCGAGTTCGCTTCTCTTTGTATATGCCATTGTAGCACGTGTGTAGCCCTACTCGTAAGGGCCATGATGACTTGACGTCATCCCCACCTTCCTCCGGTTTATCACCGGCAGTCTCCTTTGAGTTCCCGCCATGACGCGCTGGCAACAAAGGATAAGGGTTGCGCTCGTTGCGGGACTTAACCCAACATTTCACAACACGAGCTGACGACAGCCATGCAGCACCTGTCTCACAGTTCCCGAAGGCACCAATCCATCTCTGGAAAGTTCTGTGGATGTCAAGAGTAGGTAAGGTTCTTCGCGTTGCATCGAATTAAACCACATGCTCCACCGCTTGTGCGGGCCCCCGTCAATTCATTTGAGTTTTAACCTTGCGGCCGTACTCCCCAGGCGGTCGACTTAACGCGTTAGCTCCGGAAGCCACGCCTCAAGGGCACAACCTCCAAGTCGACATCGTTTACAGCGTGGACTACCAGGGTATCTAATCCTGTTTGCTCCCCACGCTTTCGCACCTGAGCGTCAGTCTTTGTCCAGGGGGCCGCCTTCGCCACCGGTATTCCTCCAGATCTCTACGCATTTCACCGCTACACCTGGAATTCTACCCCCCTCTACAAGACTCTAGCTTGCCAGTTTCAAATGCAGTTCCCAAGTTAAGCTCGGGGATTTCACATCTGACTTAACAAACCGCCTGCGTGCGCTTTACGCCCAGTAATTCCGATTAACGCTTGCACCCTCCGTATTACCGCGGCTGCTGGCACGGAGTTAGCCGGTGCTTCTTCTGCGAGTAACGTCAATGAACGGTGCTATTAACACCGAACCCTTCCTCCTCGCTGAAAGTGCTTTACAACCCGAAGGCCTTCTTCACACACGCGGCATGGCTGCATCAGGCTTGCGCCCATTGTGCAATATTCCCCACTGCTGCCTCCCGTAGGAGTCTGGACCGTGTCTCAGTTCCAGTGTGGCTGGTCATCCTCTCAGACCAGCTAGGGATCGTCGCCTAGGTGAGCCATTACCTCACCTACTAGCTAATCCCATCTGGGCACATCCGATGGTGTGAGGCCCGAAGGTCCCCCACTTTGGTCCGAAGACGTTATGCGGTATTAGCTACCGTTTCCAGTAGTTATCCCCCTCCATCGGGCAGTTTCCCAGACATTACTCACCCGTCCGCCGCTCGTCACCCAGGAGCAAGCTCCTTGTGCTACCGCTCGACTTGCATGTGTTAGGCCTGCCGCCAGCGTTCAATCTGAGCCATGATCAAACTCTTCAATTAAAAGCTTGACTTGCTGCAACTCGTGCAGCGATGCTCGAAAATTAACTTTCGTAATCATTCATTCGCATGAATGACTGCTTGGTCACTCTTCAAGACTTGATATTTTTTTGCTACCGAAGTAGCTGGATATCGTCTTGTGAGTGCCCACACAGATTGTCTGATAAATTGTTAAAGAGCAGTGAGTTACGCGCTTTCGCTTGCTAACTCGAGGTGGCGTATATTACGCTTTCCTCTTTCAGAGTCAACCTTAATTTCAGGTTTTTTCTCTGCGACCCCCGGAGACTCTGTGAAGTTGTTCACATGTTCCGTGTCGATGGAGGCGCATTATAGGGATCCCATTTTTTTCCACAACCCCTTTTTAGATCTTTTCTTACCGACTGCGCACTTTTCCGCCCTTTCGCACGGATCTTGCCCGATCAAGGTCGTTTTACCGACGATCCCCCGTGTTAACTGGTTGTAATTCCACCGTCAAAGTCTAGTATTGCCGGTAATAAGATCCTTATACGAGGCAATCCCATGTCCAATTCAGTGCGTCCTTATCTGCATTACTCCCCTCAAATTGGCCAACGCGTCATGATCGATCCTTCCAGCGTAGTGATCGGCAACGTTGATCTGGCTGATGACGTCAGCGTTTGGCCCTTGGTTGCCATCCGCGGTGATGTCAACGCGGTAAAGATCGGCGCACGCAGTAATATCCAGGATGGCAGCATTCTGCATGTCACCCATCAATCCGATTATAATCCGGCGGGTTACCCTTTACTGATCGGCGAGGATGTCACCGTTGGGCATAAAGCCATGCTGCATGGTTGTACCATCGGTAATCGCGTTTTGGTGGGGATGGGCTCCATTCTGCTCGACGGTGCCGTAATAGAAGATGATGTGATGATTGGTGCAGGTAGCCTGGTCGCACCCGGCAAGCATCTGGAGAGTGGCTACTTATATGTAGGCAGCCCTGCACGCCGGGTTAGAGCCTTGACCCCGGCGGAACTGGAAGGGCTACGCTATTCGGCCAATAACTATGTACGTTGGAAAGACGAATATCTCAGTGAAGATATCTAACTGCCCCGCCCTGCTTGCCAGAGCGGGGCCCCCTCACACCGCCATTTCCTGACGTAATTGCTGCAATACCGGTTCGATCTCCGGCATCACGCCATGCCATAAAAAGAAAGCATGGGCAGCCTGCCCCACCAGCATGCCTAAACCGTCCGCATAATGTTGCGCCCCCAACTGCTGAGCCCAGGCCAGGAATGGGGTGCTGCCCTGTTGGTAGAACATGTCATAGCACCGGGTCGTGCTGTGGATAATACTGTCAGGCAGTGCCGGGATCTCCCCCTTGAATCCTGAAGCAGTCGCGTTGATCACTAAATCAAAATGCTGTTGATCCAGCCGATCCAGCGGCAAGGCAGCGATCTCCCCCAGATGCCGGAACGCCGCTGCCAACTCCTCGGCACGGCTGAAGGTGCGGTTGGTCAACACCACTTCACAACCAAAAGAGAGCAATGGCAGGATCACGCCGCGCGCAGCACCACCGGCTCCAACCAGCAACACGCGGTCACTTGGCAGAATCAAACGTTGGCGTTCAAGATCAGACAGCAAACCGATACCGTCGGTGTTATCCCCCAGCAGCTTTCCATCGGGCAATACCTTTAGCGTATTCACCGCACCGGCCATTGCCGCCCTTTCGCTAAGTTCGCTTGCTGCCTCATAGGCACATTCTTTAAAAGGGACGGTGACGTTGGCCCCTTGGCCACCAGCAGCAATAAACTGCTGCAAGGTGGGTACAAATCCGTCCAACGGAGCTAGCACGGTGCCGTAGGGGTGTTCGATCCCGGTTTGCTGCGCAAACAGCGCGTGGATGCGTGGGGATTTACTGTGAGCAATCGGGTTACCGAATACCGCGAACTTCTCCATAGATCTAGCCTCTAGCCCTGACGGATCTGCTTACCGGTCAAAGCATCTCTGATTTCAGAAGGGTTTAACCGGCCACCCACGTTACCTGCCAGCACCGGGAAAGCGTCACCAAACTGCTGTATCACTTCGGCTACGGTGCGGCACGGCTCCTCACCGCTTAAGTTGGCACTGGTTGACACCAGCGGCTTACCGAACTGGCGGCACAGCTGTTGCACCAAAGGATGATCGCTAACGCGCACGGCCAACGAACTAAAGCGGCCTGTCAGCAGGGCTGGCGTTTGCGGTTTTGCCGGGATCACCCAGGTTACCGGGCCAGGCCAACTGGCAAAGATCGTGGCACGCTGCTGCTCGTTCAATGCGCCATCATCAATATACGGCGCTAGCTGAGCATAATCGGCAGCGATCAGGATCAAGCCTTTTTCCCACGGACGTTGTTTCAAGGCCAACAGCTGTCTGACGGCCTGTTCGCTATCTGGGTCACACCCCAGACCGAATACCGCTTCTGTTGGATAAGCGATTACTTGCTGGTTTTCCAGCGCGGCAATAATAGGCGCGAATGCGGAAGTTTGTTCTGGGTTCATAGCTTGATTATTCTGAGATAGCGACGGGTTTTCCGCACAGTTTACTGGCGCAGCAAAGCGTTGGGCCTTTTGCCGTGCGCTTTTCCATCAGTAATGGATAGTGGCAGTAAGCACACTCACCGGCGACGGGTTTAAAATTGAGTACAAACTGACATTCCGGATAGCGATCGCAGGAATGGAACACCTTGCCATAGCGAGATTTGCGCTGCAGCAGTTGGCCTTGGCCACACTGAGGGCAGGCGATGCTGGTTTCATCCGGTTTGTCGATCACTTCAGTATGATCGCAGTCGGGATAATGGCTGCAACCAATAAACATGCCATAACGTCCCTGGCGCAACACCAGCGTTGCCTGGCATTTCGGGCATTGCTGGCCCTCCAGCACTTTGACGATATGGCCATCCGCCTGCGCTTTCAAAGGCCGGATATACTCGCACTGCGGATATTGAGAACAGCCGAGGAAGGGGCCGTGGCGACCACTGCGGATCACCAACTCGGCCCCGCATTCCGGACAGGGTTCATTTTGCCTCGCGGCAAAAATCGCTGGTTTTGTCATAACGTCTTCTATGCCTGTTACCTACTCAGTGCAGGTAACCTTCGTTTACTTCAAATAACAGTTCTTCCATCTGCTGATAGGCGCTCTCATATCCGGGGATATTGAACAACACCATCAGCACTACCCATTTCAGATCTTCGAGATCAAATTCCGTATTATCCAAAGCCATAACACGATCGATAACCATTTCACGGGTTTCGAGGTTCAATACCTGGATCTGTTCTAGGAACAGGAGAAAACCACGGCAACCGGCATCTAAACGCACGCTCTCTTCTTCGGTGTAGATCCGCATAGCCAGCGGATCGGCATCCATAAAATAAGGGGCATTCTCGCCTTCCTGGAGGTCTGCAAGCTTTTCGAGCCAATTCAACGCGTTGAAGATATCATCACGATCAAATCCTGCTTCGGTAAGATCGTCGGTCAAGGTATCCTGATCAACGTGCATCTCTGGCTCATTGTGGATATAGGTCTCAAACAAATACATGAGTACGTCGAACATGGCATGCCCTCCTTATTCGGACATAGCCGCCGGGTACAGCTGCGATCCAACCTGCTAACTCCAGATCGAGTAATTTGATTACTACCTCTGGCACAGGTTGGCCGGCACGTTCAGCGACGACGTCAACAGGTGTCACCTCATCTCCTACGTTAGCCAACACATCGGCAAATGGCAATTCAACTTCGGCCTCTGATGCAGAAATAGTTGTATTTTCGCTCACGGACAGCCATTGCAGCCCACTTCCCAGCTGTTCTGCGATATCTTTTGGGCCGGTGACCAGGCTGGCCCCCTGCTGGATCAGCCAATGAGTTCCCTCGCTCATCGGGTTACCCAATGCTCCCGGCAGGGCAAACACTTCGCGCCCCTGTTCTAACGCATAGCGCGCGGTGATCAGCGACCCGCTACGCAATGAAGCCTCTATGACCACCACACCCGCGCTTAATCCACTAATAATACGGTTACGACGCGGGAAATGAGCCGCCAGCGGCAAATCGGTAGCCAGATGCTCGGAAATCACAGCGCCACCCTGCTCAATGATTTGCTCCGCCAGCCGGCGATGGCGGCGTGGGTAGATATTTGCCAGACCGCTACCCAATACCGCAATGGTGACCCCTTCAGCCTCCAAAGTGGCACGGTGACAGATCCCGTCAATGCCAATCGCCAAGCCGCTGGTGATGGCGAAACCGCAATGCACCAACCCGCTGGCAAAGTAACTGCCCCACTGCTCGCCATAGTGGCTGAACTGACGGCTACCCACCATAGCGATTTGCGGCTGTTGCAAAACCTCTATATCTCCCTGCACCATCAGTAATAACGGCGCGTCATCGATATGCGCCAAGAGTTCGGGATACGCTGGCTCACCGTATCGCACCATCTGATTGCCCAGCTGCTCCAGCCAGTTGAGCGTTGCCTTGAGATATTGCCCATGCCCCCGCCGAAACTGCCTTTGCTGCTGGTCATTCAGCCCCAGGGGCTTAAGCAACCGATAAGGATCGCCGCCTTCGGCAATCAGGCGATCGATAATCTGGCTGGCCTGCGGGGCGTCGATCTTTGTCACCGCATGCATACGTAGAGCGATTTCTTCTGGCCGCATGGAGCATTCCCTCGCTGCAATTAGGGGATTACCAATTCGTGCAATTGGTCTGGGATGCTGTCAATCAGGCCAAGAAATGTCTAGAATAGAAGCTAATCACTGTTCATCACTCGGATACAGATCTTAAGATATATGTCAGTCTTGCAGGTATTACATTTCCCAGACGAGCGGCTACGCAAAATTGCGGCCCCGGTAAAAGAAGTCAATGCAGATATCCAGCGCATCGTGGATGATATGTTTGAAACCATGTACGCAGAGGAAGGCATTGGCCTGGCTGCGACACAGGTCGATATTCATCAGCGCATTATCGTCATCGACGTTTCTGAAAACCGCGATCAACGCCTGGTGTTGATCAACCCGGAACTGCTGGAAAAAAGCGGTGAAACCGGTATCGAAGAAGGCTGCCTTTCCATCCCTGAGCAACGTGCCCTGGTGCCACGCGCAGAGAAAGTGAAGATCCGCGCCCTCAATCGTGAAGGACAACCTTTTGAGCTTGAGGCCGATGACCTGCTGGCAATCTGTATCCAGCACGAAATGGATCATCTGGTTGGCAAACTGTTTGTCGATTACCTGTCGCCGTTGAAACGCCAACGTATCCGTCAGAAACTGGAAAAAATGGCCAAGCTTGAAGCTCGCGCCTAACCGATCAGGAAATCAACGTGTCTGACTCTTTACGGATTATTTTTGCCGGAACTCCAGACTTTGCAGCGCGTCACCTAGACGCGCTGTTGTCATCTGGGCACCAGGTGGTCGGCGTCTTCACCCAGCCCGATCGCCCCGCAGGCCGCGGTAACAAACTGACGCCAAGCCCGGTCAAGGTGCTGGCCGAACAGCATCAAATCCCCGTTTTCCAGCCTAAGTCACTGCGCCCGCAAGAGAATCAGCATCTGGTTGCCGACCTGAATGCGGACGTGATGGTGGTGGTAGCCTATGGCCTGATCCTGCCGAAAGCCGTGCTGGATATGCCTCGCCTGGGCTGTATCAACGTTCATGGTTCTCTGCTGCCACGCTGGCGCGGTGCGGCACCGATCCAACGCGCTTTGTGGGCTGGCGATAGCGAAACTGGCGTAACCATCATGCAAATGGACGTGGGTCTCGATACCGGCGACATGATGCACAAGATCGCTTGCTCGATCGAAGCCACGGATACCAGTGCCAGCCTGTACAACAAGCTGGCAGAACTGGGGCCACAAGGGCTGTTGATTACCTTGCAGCAATTGGCGGCGGGTACGGTGCAGCGAGAAGTTCAAGACGAAGCGCTGGTGACCTACGCAGAAAAGCTGAGCAAGGAAGAGGCACGCCTGGATTGGAGCCTTTCTGCCGAACAGTTGGAACGCTGTATTCGTGCTTTCAACCCTTGGCCAATCAGCTATTTCACCATCGACGATCAACCGGTGAAAGTCTGGCAGGCAACCGTGCTGGCGGAAACCGCCAACGCAGAACCGGGTACTATCGTGCACGCCGACAAGCACGGCATTCAGGTGGCTACCGCGCAAGGTATTCTCAACCTCACGCAGCTCCAGCCTGCCGGTAAAAAACCGATGTCGGCACAAGATTTACTGAATTCTCGCCGCGAATGGTTCACGCCGGGCAACCGGTTATAAGCCACTCCCATTGCCCGGCCATTGTTGCCGGGCTGTTCGTTTCTTAATGCCGATCGTAATCCGCCTTAGCCTATGAAAAACAATTACAATCTCCGAAGCATTGCTGCCAAGGCCATCGGCCAGGTACTGGATCAAGGGCAGTCGCTCAGCACCATTTTGCCCGCATTACAAAAAAATATTTCTGATAAAGACCGTGGGCTATTGCAGGAGCTCTGCTTTGGTACGCTGCGGGTGCTGCCGCAGCTCGAATGGTGCATCCAGCAGTTAATGGCAAAGCCTATGACCGGTAAACAGCGCCCACTGCACTATTTGCTGATGGTTGGCCTGTATCAGTTGCTGTATACCCGTATTCCACCGCACGCAGTGTTAGCCGAAACGGTTGAAGGCGCGGTCGCCTTGAAGCGCCCACAGCTGAAAGGATTGATTAACGGTGTACTGCGCCAGTTCCAACGCCAGCAAGAAGAACTGCTGGCACGTGCAGCCAATAACGAAAGCCGCTATCTGCACCCTAGCTGGTTGCTTAAACGCATCAAACTGGCTTATCCGGCACAGTGGGAACAGATCGTTGATGCCAATAATCAGAAGCCGCCAATGTGGCTGCGCGTTAATCGTCTGCACCATACCCGTGAAGATTATCTGCAGCTTATGCAGCAGGCCGGCATTGCTGCCGAGCCTCATGCGGAGTATCGCGACGCAGTGCGCTTGTTGGCCCCGTGCCCAGTAACGGACTTGCCCGGCTTCTCCGAGGGCTGGGTAACGGTACAAGACGCCTCCGCTCAAGGTTGCGTTGATCTGCTGGATCCGCAAAACGGCGAACAGATCCTCGATCTTTGCGCAGCCCCCGGCGGCAAAACGACCCATATTCTGGAAGCCGCTCCTAAAGCTCACGTGCTCGCCGTGGATATTGACGAACAGCGTTTAAGCCGGGTGAAAGAAAACCTGCAGCGCCTGCGCCAGCATGCAGAAGTTCGCCAGGGTGATGGCCGCACCCCGCAGGAATGGTGCGGTGACCAACAGTTCGATCGTATCCTGTTAGATGCCCCTTGTTCCGCCACCGGCGTTATTCGCCGCCACCCGGATATCAAATGGCTGCGTCGTGACAGCGATATCGCCGAACTGGCCGCCTTACAGAGTGAGATTTTGGAAGCCATCTGGCCACGCCTGAAACCCGGCGGCGTGATGGTCTATGCCACCTGCTCTATTCTGCCGCAGGAAAATAGTGAGCAGATAGCCGCGTTCCTGCAACGTCACGGCGATGCCAAGCTGGTTGAAACCGGCGATGTACAATCACCAGGTAAACAGAATCTTCCTCATCCTGAGGATGGCGATGGTTTCTTTTACGCTAAGCTGATTAAAATATAACTGTTCAGGGAGCGCCCGCGGGCATTCTCAACTATCGGCTACGGCCGTCGCAGATCGAGCAGAGAAATCGATGAAAATAATTATTCTTGGCGCAGGACAAGTAGGCGGAACACTGGCTGAAAACCTGGTGGGTGAAAATAACGATATCACCGTGGTCGATACCGATACCGGGCGCCTACGCCAGTTGCAGGACAAGTTTGACCTGCGCGTCGTCCAGGGGCACGGCTCCCACCCACGTGTGTTACGTGAAGCCGGTGCCGAAGATGCCGATATGCTGGTTGCCGTCACCAACTCTGACGAAACCAATATGGTCGCCTGCCAGATCGCTTATACGCTGTTTAACACCCCGAACCGCATTGCACGGATCCGGGCGCCGGATTATATCCGTGAGTCCGAGAAGCTATTCCATCCAGAAGCGGTGCCCATCGACCACCTGATCTCACCCGAGCAGTTGGTTATCGATTACATCTACAAGCTGATCGAATACCCTGGCGCCTTGCAGGTGGTGAACTTTGCCGACGGCAAGGTCAGCATCGCCGCTGTGAAGGCCTATTATGGCGGCCCACTGGTGGGGAATGCTCTGTCTGCCATGCGTGAGCATATGCCACATATCGATACTCGCGTGGCGGCTATTTTTCGCCATGACCGCCCGATACGCCCGCAAGGCTCGACCATAATCGAAGCCGGCGATGAGGTGTTCTTCGTTGCCGCATCACAGCATATCCGCGCAGTAATGAGTGAGCTGCAACGGCTCGAAAAGCCCTATAAACGCATCATGATCGTCGGCGGTGGTAACGTAGGTGCCGGACTGGCGCATCGGTTGGAAAAATCGTACAACGTGAAGCTGATTGAGAAAAACCAGCAACGTGCCGCCGAACTGGCAGAGCAACTGCACGATACCATCGTATTTTACGGTGATGCCTCCGATCAGGAACTGCTGGCCGAAGAGCATGTCGAGCAGGTGGACGTATTTATTGCCATCACCAACGATGACGAAGCCAATATCATGTCTGCCATGCTGGCCAAGCGCATGGGGGCCAAAAAGGTGATGGTATTGATCCAGCGCCGTGCCTATGTCGATCTGGTCCAGGGCAGCGTGATTGATATCGCAATTTCGCCACAGCAGGCCACCATCTCCGCGCTGCTGGGGCACGTACGTAAAGCCGATATTGTCAGCGTCTCCTCATTGCGCCGCGGCGTTGCCGAAGCCATTGAAGCGATTGCCCATGGCGATGAAAGCACCTCCAAGGTCGTAGGCCGTATGGTCGAAGAGATTAAGCTGCCGCCAGGTACCACCATTGGCGCGATCGTGCGCGGCGATGATGTGATCATTGCCAACGGCAACAGCCGGATCCAGCAAGGCGACCACGTGATCATGTTTATTACCGATAAGAAATTTGTGCCAGACGTTGAGCGCCTGTTCCAACCAAGCCCGTTCTTCTTATAGATACTTAAATCATGCGAATGATTTTTTGACACATCCCAGGTCGAGGATTAGGAAAAACAAAAAATTTTCCTATACTGATTGTGTCAAAGGGGAATTGCTTTGTTAAAATTGCGTTACTAATTTTTTGAGGGGTGTTCTGATGGGTATGTTAAAAGAGTTCCGCGAATTTGCCATGCGTGGCAACGTGGTCGATCTGGCAGTGGGTGTGATCATTGGTGCGGCATTCGGTAAAATTGTGTCTTCCCTGGTTGCCGACATCATCATGCCACCTTTGGGGCTGCTGATCGGTGGCGTTGATTTCAAACAGTTCCATCTGGTACTGCGTGAAGCCAAAGACAATGTCCCAGCGGTAGTGATGAACTATGGCTCCTTCCTGCAGAATATCTTTGATTTCGTGATCGTCGCCTTTGCGATCTTTATGGCCATCAAATTGATGAACAAAATGCGCCGTAAAGAAGTTGAAGAGCCGGCCGCACCGCCTGCGCCAACCGCAGAAGAGAAGCTGCTGACAGAAATCCGCGATCTGCTGAGTCAGCAACAGCAGCCGAAGCTGTAATTCACCGCTTATAACGCTAAAAGCCATCTTACGAGATGGCTTTTTTGCGGGTTAAAACCAGAAGGCCAGTGGTAAATTGTCGTTGGGCAATTTACCACTGGCCTCCCAGTTACCGCCTTTTGCATGTTTGTCTTTACGCCGGTAGCTGCCTTTCCCTTTACTGTTCTTCTCTACCCGTTGGCGGAAAAGAGGGTCATGTAGCAACGCCTCAATAGCATTGTCCTGGATCTTGCCTTTGGTATGACGATATTGAGTCATCATGGTCTTCCTGTTGGTTGGTGATAATAAACGCGCCGATAATACTGCTGGCCAGATAAAAATTAAAGCCCCAGACGCCGTTAAACCGCACTTTTAGCTTTCTCTTCGCTGGCTCCCTGCTCCAAAGCCTCCAGGATCGAACAATAATTGCTGGTGTGTTCGCTACCACAGCAGGCATCGCTGAGCCTTTTCAGCGACTCACGCATTCTGGTTAACTCGGTCAGTTTGCTTTCAACCTCATGCAGGCGCGCATCAACGATGGATTTCGACTCTTCGCAGGTGTGATGCTCTGGATCCACACGGATCGACAGCAATTCGGCGATAGTTTCCAGCGTGAAGCCCAGTTGCTTGGCATAGCGGATAAAACGCAGGCGTTGTAAGTCCTGATCGCTATACAGCCGGTAGCCGCCCTCGGTACGAACATGATGATCCATCATGCCTTGCTTCTCGTAATAGCGCACAGTATCTGGCGTTACGCCAGCCAGCTTGGCTAATTGCCCAATCTTGAACATCATGACTTCTCCGTGTTGCACTTATCACTGATAGCCTGAGCATAGCGAATATGGGGAGGGATCTTAAGCATTGCCGGGAGGGAAGAGCACGTTTGGCGAGCTACAGATGTAAAAAAACCGGGCAAGCCCGGTTTTTTTACGCTTCCACAGATTACTCTGCAGTTGCTACTTCTGCTTGAGACTCAGCACGATCAACCAGCTCGATGTATGCCATCGGCGCGTTGTCGCCTGCGCGGAAGCCACACTTCAGAATGCGAGTGTAACCACCGGCACGGCTCGCAAAACGCGGGCCTAGCTCGTTAAACAGTTTTGCCACGATCTCGTTATCACGAGTACGGGCGAATGCCAGACGACGATTAGCAACGCTGTCGGTCTTGGCAAGAGTAATCAGCGGCTCAACAACGCGACGCAGCTCTTTCGCTTTTGGCAGGGTCGTCTTGATGATCTCATGACGAACCAAAGAGCCGGCCATGTTACGGAACATAGCCTGGCGATGGCTGCTGTTACGGTTCAGTTGACGACCACTCTTACGATGGCGCATGACCTTATCCTTCTCAGTAAAACCTTAACCTGTGATCCGGTTACTCGTCAGCAATGCTAGCCGGTGGCCAATTTTCCAGGCGCATGCCCAGAGAAAGTCCACGGGAAGCCAGCACGTCTTTAATCTCAGTAAGAGATTTTTTACCCAGGTTAGGCGTTTTCAAAAGCTCAACCTCGGTACGCTGTACCAGATCACCGATGTAGTGGATAGCTTCTGCCTTAAGGCAGTTAGCAGAGCGGACAGTCAATTCCAGATCGTCAACAGGGCGCAGCAGGATCGGATCGAATTCTGGTTTCTCTTCTTTCACTTCCGGCTGACGTACATCACGTAGGTCAACGAAAGCTTCCAGTTGTTCAGCCAGAATGGTGGCCGCACGGCGGATCGCCTCTTCAGGATCGATCGTACCATTGGTTTCCATCTCGATGACCAGCTTGTCCAGGTCAGTACGCTGTTCTACACGCGCTGCTTCAACATTGTAGGCAATACGCTCTACAGGGCTATAGCAGGCGTCAACCAACAGACGACCAATCGGGCGCTCATCTTCTTCCGAATGAATTCGGGCAGAAGCCGGCACATAACCACGACCGCGCTGAACTTTGATACGCATGCTGATAGCAGCGTTCTCATCGGTCAGGTGGCAGATAACGTGCTGCGGCTTGACGATTTCGACATCACCATCATGGGTAATGTCGGCAGCGGTCACAGGGCCAATGCCAGATTTATTCAGGGTAAGAATAACTTCATCTTTCCCTTGAACTCTCACCGCCAGCCCTTTCAGGTTGAGCAAGATCTCCAGGATATCTTCCTGTACGCCTTCTTTGGTGCTGTACTCATGTAGTACACCATCAATCTCAACCTCGGTCACCGCGCAACCCGGCATAGATGAAAGCAGAATACGGCGCAGTGCGTTGCCAAGAGTATGGCCAAAGCCACGCTCTAACGGCTCAAGGGTCACCTTGGCGTGCGTCGAACTGACTTGCTCGATATCTACCAGGCGCGGTTTTAGAAACTCTGTCACAGAACCCTGCATTGTGTCCTCTCTTTGAAACTCAAGCCTTACTTGGAGTAAAGCTCGACGATCAGGTGTTCGTTAATGTCGGCGGACAGATCGGTACGTTCAGGAATACGTTTGAACACACCTTCCATCTTCGCAGCATCAACTTCCAGCCAAGTCGGCTTTTCACGCTGCTCAGCCAGCTCCAGAGAAGCCTTAACACGAGACTGCTTTTTAGCTTTCTCGCGGATGCTGACTACGTCATTCGGAGATACCTGATAAGAAGCGATGTTAACAACGCGACCATTTACCATAACGGCTTTATGGCTAACCAGCTGACGTGATTCTGCACGAGTGGCGCCGAAGCCCATACGGTAAACTACGTTGTCCAGACGACCTTCCAGAAGGGTCAACAGGTTTTCACCGGTGTTGCCTTTCAGGCGGGTTGCTGCTTTGTAATAGTTACGGAACTGACGCTCCAGAACACCGTACATACGGCGAACTTTTTGCTTTTCACGTAACTGTACACCGTAGTCAGACAGACGCGGTTTACGCGCACCGTGTTGACCAGGTGGCTGTTCAATTTTGCACTTTGAATCTATCGCGCGAACGCCAGACTTCAGGAACAGGTCTGTGCCCTCGCGGCGGCTAAGCTTGAGCTTAGGACCCAAATATCTTGCCATTTTCTTTCTCCAACAATCCGAAAAGCAGGGGCGTTACACGCGACGCTTTTTCGGTGGACGACAACCGTTATGAGGAATCGGAGTCACATCGGTAATATTAGTGATGCGGAAACCAGCCGCGTTCAGAGCGCGGATAGTAGACTCACGACCAGGACCAGGTCCTTTAACCATAACTTCCAGGTTCTTGATACCGTATTCTTTAACTGCGTCAGCACAACGCTCGGCTGCAACCTGAGCTGCAAACGGAGTTGACTTACGAGAACCACGGAAACCGGAACCACCGGCTGTTGCCCAACCCAAAGCATTACCCTGACGATCGGTAATAGTCACAATGGTGTTGTTGAAAGAAGCATGGATATGAGCCACGCCGTCAGAGACTTGTTTTCTTACACGCTTACGTGTACGAACAGGTGCCTTTGCCATTATTCAATCACCCCGATTATTTCTTGATCGGTTTACGCGGACCCTTACGGGTACGTGCGTTGGTCTTAGTACGCTGACCGCGAACTGGCAGACCACGACGATGGCGTAAACCACGGTATGTACCAAGATCCATCAGACGCTTGATGCTCAGGGTAACTTCACGACGCAAATCACCTTCAACAGTGAATTTGGCAACTGCTTCACGCAGTTGTTCAATTTGCTCTTCAGACAGCTCACTGATCTTAACATTTTCAGCAATACCCGTCTCAGCACAGATAGACTGTGAACGAGTTTTGCCGATTCCGAAGATCGACGTTAACGCGATAACGGTATGTTTATGATCAGGAATGTTAATGCCTGCTATACGGGCCACTATGCACTCCTACTAATTTTTACGGCAACACCATTCTGAAAAGCCCGTTTTCAGGATACTCAAATAATGTTGCAGCTACATACAAAAGATTGGCTGGCTAATCTAGCCAGCTCAACCCAACTTTGCAAGAAAAATATGCGAGATAATCAGCCTTGACGCTGTTTATGCTTCGGCTCGGCGCTGCAAATCACACGAACGACACCGTTACGCTTAACGATTTTGCAGTTACGACATAATTTCTTGACGGAAGCACGAACTTTCATTTTTACTCTCCGTAACTTCTCAAACGCACCAGATTAGCGGTTATAGCCTTTCAGGTTTGCTTTCTTCAATGCAGACTCGTACTGACTTGACATCATCAGAGTTTGCACTTGAGCCATAAAGTCCATGATGACGACAACCACGATCAGTAGCGAGGTACCACCAAAGTAGAATGGTACTTTCATTGCATCACGCATGAACTCCGGGATCAGGCAGATGAAAGTAATGTACATCGCGCCCACCAGGGTTAAACGCGTCATCACTTTATCGATATATTTCGCCGTTTGCTCTCCCGGACGAATTCCTGGTACGAAGGCACCGGACTTCTTCAGGTTATCTGCTGTTTCACGCGGGTTGAAAACCAACGCCGTGTAGAAGAAACAGAAGAAGATGATTGCAGACGCATAGAGTAACACATAAAGCGGTTGTCCAGGCTGCAAATACAGCGAAATCGTTGTCAGCCAGTTCCAACCGGTACCGCCCCCAAACCATGATGCAATCGTGGCAGGGAACAGAATAATGCTGGAAGCGAAGATTGCCGGGATTACCCCTGCCATATTCACTTTCAACGGTAAGTGTGTGCTCTGTGCTGCGTAAACACGACGACCCTGTTGACGTTTCGCATAGTTAACGACGATACGACGTTGACCACGTTCAATGAAAACAACGAAGAAGGTTACTGCAAACACTAATACTGCAACCAACAGCAACAAGAGGAAGTGCAGGTCGCCTTGCCGAGCTTGCTCAATAGTATGGCCAACTGCCGGCGGAAGACCCGCCACAATACCCGCGAAGATAATGATTGAGATACCGTTACCGATACCACGTTCAGTAATCTGCTCGCCCAGCCACATCAGGAACATTGTCCCGGTAACCAGACTCACAACCGCAGTAAAGTAGAATGCAAAGCCTGGGTTTAACACCAGGCCCTGCATACCAGGCATATTCGGCAGACCGGTAGCAATACCGATCGACTGGAATATGGCCAACACCAGCGTACCGTAGCGGGTGTACTGGCTAATCTTGCGACGGCCAGCCTCCCCTTCTTTCTTGATTTCCGCCAACGCTGGGTGAACCACCGTCAGTAACTGGATAATGATCGAGGCCGAAATGTACGGCATGATCCCCAGAGCAAAAATAGAAGCACGGCTGAGAGCACCACCAGAGAACATGTTAAACATTTCAATGATGGTGCCTCTCTGCTGTTCGAGCAGTTTGGCAAGCACAGTGGCATCGATACCAGGAATCGGAATGAAAGAGCCAATGCGGAAAACAATCAGCGCGCCGATAACAAACAAAAGTCTGCGCTTCAGCTCGCCGAGTCCGCCTTTAGCACTTTGAAAATCTAATCCTGGTTGCTTAGCCATCAGCTTACTTATTCCTCAATTTTACCGCCAGCAGCCTCGATAGCAACACGAGCGCCTTTGGTGACACGCAGACCACGCAGGGTAACCGGACGAGTGATTTCGCCAGAAAGCATAACTTTCGCGAACTCGATCTGGGTACCAACAACGTTAGCGGCTTTCAGCGTGTTCAGGTCGATTACGTCGCCTTCAACAAGAGCCAGTTCAGACAGACGAACTTCTGCCGTGATCATAGCTTTGCGAGAGGTGAAGCCGAATTTCGGCAAACGACGATATAAAGGCATCTGACCACCTTCAAACCCACGACGTACGCCACCGCCAGAACGTGAGTTCTGACCTTTGTGACCACGACCGGCGGTTTTACCCAGGCCAGAACCAATACCACGACCTACACGCTTAGGCGCATGCTTGGCACCTTCAGCCGGAGACAGAGTATTTAAACGCATCTGTTACTCCTCAACCTTAACCATGTAGGAAACCAGGTTGATCATACCGCGTACAGCAGGAGTATCCTCGCGCTCTACGGTGTGACCAATACGACGCAGACCCAGACCGAGCAGTGTAGCTTTATGCTTCGGCAGACGGCCAATGGAGCTGCGAACTTGTGTAACTTTGATAGTCTTAGCCATGGTCAATTACCCCAGAATGTCTGCAACGGATTTACCACGCTTGGCAGCGACCATTTCAGGAGACTTCATATTAGCCAAAGCGTCGATAGTTGCACGAACCACGTTGATCGGGTTGGTGGAACCATAAGCTTTAGCCAGTACGTTGTGCACCCCAGCAACTTCGAGAACGGCGCGCATTGCACCACCCGCGATGATACCGGTACCTTCATGAGCTGGCTGCATGAACACACGGGAACCCGTATGAGCACCTTTAACAGGGTGCTGCAGGGTGCCGCCGTTCAGCGCGACATTCATCATGTTGCGACGGGCTTTTTCCATCGCTTTCTGGATCGCTGCTGGAACTTCGCGTGCTTTGCCGTAGCCAAAACCAACGCGACCGTTACCATCACCAACTACTGTCAGTGCGGTAAAGCTGAAAATACGGCCACCTTTTACGGTTTTAGATACGCGGTTTACCGCGATCAGCTTTTCCTGCAGTTCGCCAGCTTGTTTTTCGATGTGAGCCATCTTAAACCTCTTCCTTAGAACTGAAGGCCAGCTTCACGGGCAGCATCTGCCAGTGCCTGGACTCGACCATGATATTGGAAACCGGAACGGTCAAAGGAGACTTTCGCAATCCCTTTTTCCAACGCGCGCTCAGCCAGAGCTTTACCTACGGCTGCTGCTGCGTCTTTGTTACCGGAGTACTTCAATTGCTCAGTGATAGCTTTTTCTAAAGTAGAAGCGGCTACCAGAACTTCAGAACCATTAGGAGCAATGACCTGTGCGTAAATGTGACGCGGGGTACGATGTACCACTAGGCGGGTTGCACCCAGTTCTTTGAGCTTACGGCGTGCGCGGGTCGCACGACGGATACGAGCAGATTTCTTATCCATAGTGTTACCTTACTTCTTCTTAGCCTCTTTGGTACGCACGACTTCGTCGGCGTAACGGACACCCTTGCCTTTATAAGGCTCAGGACGGCGGTAGGCACGCAGATCTGCAGCAACCTGGCCAATAACCTGCTTATCAGCGCCTTTCAGCACGATTTCAGTTTGGCTTGGGCATTCAGCAGTAATACCTGCTGGCAGCTGGTGATCGATTGGGTGAGAGAAGCCCAGGGCTAAATTCACCACGTTGCCTTTAACAGCAGCACGATAACCAACACCTACCAGTTGAAGCTTCTTGGTGAAACCTTCGGTAACACCGACAACCATTGCGTTCAGCAGAGCGCGCGTGGTACCCGCTTGGGCCCATGCGTTAGCAAAACCTTCGCGCGGGGCGAAAGTCAGTGCGTTAGCTTCTTGCTTCACTTCAACGGCGTCATGGACTGTACGAGTCAGCTCGCCGTTCTTACCCTTAACCGAAATAACCTGACCGTTGAGTTTTACCTCTACGCCGGCAGGAATGACGACGGGTGCTTTTGCAACACGAGACATTCTTTCCTCCCGAATTAAGCTACGTAGCAGATAATCTCGCCACCAAGACCAGCTTGGCGAGCTGCACGATCGGTCATAACACCTTTAGAGGTAGAAATAACAGCGATACCCAGACCGGCCATAACTTTTGGCAGTGCATCTTTTTTCTTGTAGATGCGCAGACCTGGACGACTGATACGCTGAATGCTTTCTACCACTGCCTTGCCCTGGAAGTACTTCAGTACCAGTTCCAGAACAGGCTTGGTGTCGCCTTCAATTTTGAAATCTTCAATAAAACCTTCTTCCTTCAGCACGTTGGCAATTGCCACTTTCAGCTTGGAGGAAGGCATGGTGACCGCAACTTTGTTCGCGGCTTGACCGTTACGGATACGGGTCAGCATATCCGCGATCGGATCTTGCATGCTCATCTGTCTTTACTCCCGTGATTCAATTGGTAATTACCAGCTAGCCTTTTTCAAGCCTGGTACTTCACCGCGCATAGCGGCTTCACGTAGCTTGATACGGCTCAACCCGAATTTGCCCACATAACCATGTGGACGGCCAGTTTGACGGCAGCGTTTACGCTGACGAGACGGGCTGGAATCACGCGGCAGAGACTGGAGCTTGAGAACAGCATCCCAACGATCTTCGTCAGAAGAGTTCACACCAGAAATGATAGCTTTCAATTCCTCGCGTTTAGCGCGGTACTTGTCAGCCAGTTTCACGCGAACGACTTCGCGTGCTTTCATTGATTGCTTAGCCATTAGTAACCCTGCCTTACTTGCGGAACGGGAAGTTAAAAGCAGCCAACAGCGCGCGGCCTTCATCATCAGATTTCGCAGAAGTGGTAATGGTAATATCCAAACCACGAACGCGATCGACTTTGTCGTAGTCGATTTCTGGGAAGATGATTTGCTCACGCACACCCATGCTGTAGTTACCACGGCCATCGAATGACTTAGCGGACAAGCCACGGAAGTCACGGATACGTGGAACAGCAATGGAAATCAGACGCTCAAAGAACTCCCACATGCGTTCGCCACGCAGAGTTACTTTACAGCCGATCGGATAGCCCTGGCGGATTTTGAAGCCTGCAACAGATTTGCGTGCTTTGGTGATGAACGGCTTTTGACCGGAGATTGCTGCCAAGTCAGCTGCTGCATTATCCAGCAGTTTCTTGTCAGCGATCGCTTCACCAACACCCATATTCAGGGTGATCTTCTCGACCCGAGGGACTTGCATGACAGAGTTGTAATCAAACTGAGACATCAGTTGTTTGACTACCTCGTCTTTGTAGTAATCATGCAGTTTCGCCATCGTCATACTCCAAATTACTTGATAGTTTCGCTATTTGATTTGAAGAAACGGACTTTTTTGCCGTCTTCGAATCTAAAGCCTACACGGTCAGCCTTACCGGTAGCCGAGTTGAACAGCGCAATGTTGGAAACCTGAATAGCAGCTTCTTTTTCAACAATGCCACCTGGTTGGTTCAGGGCCGGGACCGGCTTCTGATGTTTCTTAACCAGGTTGATACCTTCAACAATGACCTTACCAGCAGACAGGACATTTTTTACTTTACCGCGTTTACCTTTGTCTTTCCCGGTAAGCACGATAACTTCGTCATCACGACGGATTTTCGCTGCCATGGTTCGCTCCTTAGAGTACTTCTGGTGCCAGAGAGATAATTTTCATGAACTTCTCATTACGCAGTTCACGAGTTACCGGCCCAAAAATACGCGTACCGATAGGTTGCTCGCTGTTATTGTTTAAAATAACGCATGCATTACCATCGAAGCGAATGACAGAACCGTCCGGGCGACGTACACCCTTCTTGGTGCGCACCACTACCGCCTTCAGCACATCGCCTTTCTTCACCTTACCGCGCGGAATTGCTTCCTTGATGGTAATTTTGATGACGTCGCCGATGCCTGCGTAGCGACGGTGCGAGCCACCTAGAACCTTGATACACATTACGCGACGTGCACCGGAGTTGTCGGCCACGTTCAGCATAGTCTGTTCTTGGATCATGTTAGTGCTCCGCTAATGTCAACTACAACTTTAGGACCTATTACTAGGTCGTTGAAAAGCCCCATAACCGAGGGCGCAGCATTATAACACCGCTTCCAGAGTATGGGTAGAAAAAATAAACGGCTCACTTTCTGAGCCGTTTATTAAGTTAGAGTCAGCTACTCTATTACAGAATCGCTTTATCTACAATGCGAACCAACGTCCATGACTTAGTCTTGGACAGTGGACGGCATTCGCGGATTTCTACCACGTCACCGATACCACATTCGTTGTTCTCATCATGTACATGCAGCTTAGTCGTACGCTTGATGAATTTCCCGTAGATCGGGTGCTTCACCGTACGTTCGATAGCAACAACCATGGATTTCTCCATTTTGTCACTAACAACACGACCTTGCAGAGTACGGATAATATCAGTCATTTTACGCACCCGCCTTTTCAGTCAGTAAAGTCTTAACGCGTGCGACATTACGACGCACTTGTTTCAACAGGTGAGTTTGTTGCAGTTGGCCACTCGCCGCCTGCATGCGTAAGTTGAATTGCTCACGCAGCAGGTTGAGCAGCTCAGTGTTCAGCTCTTCAACACTTTTTTCACGCAGCTCTTGTGCTTTCATTACATCACCGTCTTAGTTACAAAGGTGGTTTTGATCGGCAGTTTAGCTGCTGCCAGCTTGAACGCTTCACGGGCGACTTCTTCTGGAACGCCGTCCATTTCGTACAGGACTTTGCCAGGTTGGATCAGGGCAACCCAATACTCCACGTTACCCTTACCTTTACCCATACGCACTTCAAGAGGCTTCTCGGTGATTGGTTTGTCCGGGAATACACGGATCCAAATCTTACCTTGACGCTTCACTGCACGAGTCATTGCACGACGAGCTGCTTCGATTTGACGAGCAGTCAGACGGCCACGGCCAACAGCTTTCAGACCGAAAGTGCCGAAGCTAACATCCGTACCTTGCGCCAGACCACGGTTGCGGCCCTTGTGCACCTTACGGAATTTTGTACGCTTTGGTTGTAACATCAGCGACTCTCCTTACTTGCGGCCTTTACGCTGCTGCTTTTTAGGTTGAGCAGCCGGTTCCGGTTGTTCAACTGCAGCCATACCACCCAGGATCTCACCTTTGAAGATCCATACCTTAACGCCGATTACACCATAAGTGGTGTGCGCTTCAGATGTGTTGTAATCGATATCCGCACGCAGTGTATGCAACGGAACACGACCTTCACGGTACCATTCGGTACGCGCGATTTCAGCACCGCCAAGACGGCCGCTTACTTCAACTTTGATACCTTTAGCGCCAAGACGCATTGCGTTCTGTACAGCACGCTTCATAGCACGACGGAACATAACGCGACGTTCCAGCTGTGAAGTGATGCTGTCAGCAACCAATTTTGCGTCCAGTTCCGGTTTACGGACTTCGGCGATGTTAATTTGCGCAGGAACGCCAGCGATATCCGCTACGACCTTACGCAGTTTTTCGACATCTTCACCTTTCTTGCCGATAACGATGCCAGGACGAGCGGTGTGAATAGTCACACGGATGCTCTTCGCTGGACGCTCGATAACGATGCGAGAAACGGAAGCTTTCGCCAGTTCTTTAGTCAAGAATTGGCGAACTTTAAAGTCGCTGTCCAGGTTGTCAGCGAATTCTTTGGTATTCGCATACCAAGTAGAGTTCCAAGGTTTGACAATACCCAGGCGAATACCATTAGGATGTACTTTCTGACCCATTGCTAGTCTCCAGAGTCTCAGCGATCGGACACAACCACAGTAATGTGGCTGGTGCGCTTCAGGATGCGATCTGCACGACCTTTTGCACGAGGCATAATGCGCTTCATGCTTGGGCCTTCGTCTACGAAGATTTTCGTGACTTTCAGATCATCGATGTCAGCGCCATCGTTGTGTTCTGCGTTAGCAATGGCAGACTCCAGCACTTTCTTGACCAGACCAGCAGCTTTCTTGTTGGTGTAGGCCAGAGTTTCCAGAGCTTGCGACACTTTCTTACCGCGGATCAGGTCTGCAACAAGGCGAACCTTCTGAGCAGAAGAACGAGCGTGGCGATGTTTAGCGATAGTTTCCATCTCTTCCTCCTACCTTAGCGCTTTTTAGCTTTTTTATCAGCCGCATGGCCGCGATAAGTACGAGTCGGCGCGAATTCACCCAGTTTGTGACCGACCATTTCATCGGAAACAAATACTGGTACGTGCTGACGACCATTATGGACAGCGATGGTCAAACCGATCATGTTAGGAAAGATCGTTGAACGACGGGACCAAGTGCGCAAAGGCTTCTTGTCACCGCTTTCCACCGCTTTCTCTACCTTCTTCAGCAAGTGCAGGTCAATAAAAGGACCTTTCTTGAGAGAACGTGGCATGGCTTATCCTCTAATTATTTTTTACTACGGCGACGTACGATGAACTTGTCAGTACGCTTGTTGCTACGGGTCTTCTTACCTTTGGTCTGAACGCCCCACGGAGTTACCGGGTGCTTACCAAAGTTACGACCTTCACCACCACCGTGCGGGTGATCGACTGGGTTCATCGCCGTACCGCGAACGGTAGGACGAATACCACGCCAACGTGCAGCACCTGCTTTACCCAGAACGCGAAGCATATGTTCAGCGTTACCGACTTCACCCAGGGTGGCGCGGCAATCAACTGGAACTTTACGCATTTCGCCAGAGCGCAGACGCAGAGTTACGTAGGAACCATCACGTGCGACGATCTGAACGTAGGCACCAGCAGAACGAGCCAGCTGGCCGCCTTTACCTGGTTTCATTTCTACGTTATGAACCGTTGAACCTACTGGGATGTTGCGCATAGGCAGGGTGTTACCCGCTTTGATTGCAGCATCAACACCAGATTGGATCTGGTCACCAGCTTTCAGGCCTTTCGGCGCCAGGATGTAACGGCGTTCGCCGTCTTTGTACAGAACCAGCGCGATGTTCGCGGAACGGTTCGGATCGTACTCCAGACGCTCAACCACAGCAGGGATACCATCTTTGTTGCGTTTGAAGTCAACCAGACGATAATGTTGCTTGTGGCCACCACCGATATGACGGGTGGTGATACGGCCATTGTTGTTACGACCACCGCTTTTGCTCAGTTTCTCAAGCAGCGGGGCATAAGGTTTACCCTTGTGCAGCTCAGGGTTAACCACTTTAACAACGTGGCGACGACCCGGAGATGTAGGTTTACATTTAACAATTGCCATTGTTCTTACTCCTCCGACTTACTCTGCGCCGCCGATGAAGTCCAAGTTCTGGCCTTCCTTCAGGGTGACGTAAGCTTTTTTCCAGTCGCTACGACGACCAACACGCTGACCTTGACGCTTCACTTTCCCTTTTACTACCAGGGTGTTAACGTCTTCGACTTCGACTTCAAACAGTTTCTGCACTGCAGCTTTGATTTCTGCTTTGGTCGCGTCTTTGGCAACTTTGAGTACGATGGTGTTGCTTTTTTCCATCGCAGCGGATGCTTTTTCAGATACGTGCGGTGCACGCAGCACTTTCAGCAAACGTTCTTCACGGATCATGCCAGCATCTCCTCAACTTGCTTCACAGCATCAGCAGTCATAACCACTTTGTCGAAGGCGATCAGGCTAACTGGGTCGATACCTGCTACATCGCGCACGTCAACCTTGTACAGGTTGCGAGCTGCCAGGAACAGATTCTCATCCAGTTCACCGGTCACGATCAGCACATCTTCCAGGGCCATATCTTTCAGTTTCTGTGCCAGCAGCTTAGTTTTAGGCGCTTCTACAGAGAACTTCTCGACAACGATCAGACGATCTTGACGTACCAGTTCGGACAGGATGCTTTTCAGCGCGCCGCGGTACATCTTTTTGTTTACTTTCTGACTGTGGTCTTGTGGCTTCGCAGCGAAGGTTACACCACCAGAACGCCAGATCGGGCTCTTTACAGTGCCTGAACGCGCACGGCCAGTACCTTTCTGGCGCCACGGTTTTTTACCGGAACCAGTCACTTCAGCACGGGTCTTCTGAGCACGGGTACCTTGACGGGCACCTGCTGCATAAGCAACAACAACCTGGTGTACCAGCGCTTCGTTGAAATCACGACCGAAGGTAGTTTCGGAAACAGTCAGCGCGCTTTGCGCGTCTTTCAATACTAATTCCATTGCTATCCCCTTACGCCTTCACAGCTGGTTTAACGATCAGGTTGCCACCGGTTGCGCCCGGTACAGCACCCTTAACCAGCAGCAGGTTGCGCTCAGCGTCAACACGTACTACGTCCAGGCTTTGAACGGTTACACGCTCGTCACCCAGGTGGCCAGCCATTTTCTTGCCTTTGAACACTTTGCCCGGAGTCTGGTTCTGACCGATAGAACCCGGAACGCGGTGAGACAAGGAGTTACCGTGGGTTGCATCCTGAGTACGGAAGTTCCAGCGCTTTACAGTGCCAGCAAAACCTTTACCTTTGGAAGTACCGGTAACATCGACTTTTTTAACGTCAGCGAAGATTTCTACGCTGATTTCTTGACCTGCAGCGAACTCTTGACCTTCTTCAAGGCGGAATTCCCACAGACCACGGCCAGCTTCGACGCCAGCTTTAGCGAAATGACCCGCTTCCGGTTTGGTCACACGGTTAGCTTTTTTGCTACCGGTAGTGACCTGAATGGCACGGTATCCGTCGTTGTCCAGGTCTTTAACCTGAGTCACGCGGTTCGCTTCAATTTCAATCACGGTTACTGGGATAGAAACGCCATCTTCAGTGAAGATACGAGTCATGCCCACTTTTTTACCGACTAAACCAATCATTGTTTCAACCTCTCAATCGTCAATGACCTGATTAACCCAGGCTGATCTGCACGTCTACACCGGCAGCCAGATCCAGACGCATCAGAGCATCAACGGTTTTCTCAGTTGGCTCAACGATGTCAACCAGACGCTTGTGAGTGCGGATCTCGTACTGATCACGCGCGTCTTTGTTGACGTGCGGGGAGATCAGAACGGTAAAGCGCTCTTTGCGAGTTGGCAGCGGGATCGGACCACGGACTTGCGCACCAGTGCGCTTGGCAGTCTCGACGATTTCCGCAGTTGATTGATCGATCAGACGATGATCAAACGCTTTCAGGCGGATACGGATTCTTTGGTTCTGCATGAGACCAGAGCTCCAATTATTTATAAACGTAAATAATTACTCCTCACACCCATTTCGATTGATGGGGGAGTGTAATCGTCAACATATAACCCCCATATCGGGAGTATTGTTCGAAGGGCAAAACGTTCTTGCCAATCGACTGATTCGCTAAAATCAGGCTTACCAAGATTAGGTAAGCCCGCGCATTATACGCAAACCAGGCCAGGTTGCAAGCCACGGATGGAAATATGCTCAGAATGAGCGGTATTTAATGCGTTTTACCCCTCACCCCAACCCTCTCCTTTAGTGAGAGGGAGCCGATCGGCGCTGTTAGCAAGTTCAGAAGATAATCTGTAACAGGGGAATGTGAGGACTGGTATGGGGTTAAAGCTGGTATGTGATAGTGGAATGTAAAGGATGAATATCGTAGTTAAGTTGTGGCACGGGCTGTCCCCTCTCCCTGTGGGAGAGGGCTAGGGTGAGGGGCCGTGATGTCAGTCTTTACGTTCCAGCACTTGCGCCTGGCAATAGTTTTGGATGCCAAGCCGCTCGATCAGGCTCAGCTCAGTCTCCAACCAGTCGATATGACCTTCCTCATCGGCCAACACCTCTTTCATCAGATCGCGGCTGACGTAATCATGGATAGAGTCGGCATAGGCGATACCTTCCCGTAGGTTCTTGGCACCATCCAGTTCCAGAGCCAAATCGGACCTCAGCATCTCTTCGACATCTTCGCCGATATTCAGCTTGCCAAGATCTTGCAGGTTCGGTAGCCCTTCAAGGAACAGAATACGCTCGATGTAGCGATCGGCATGTTTCATCTCATCGATCGACTCGTGATATTCCTTCTCATTGAGACGCATCAGGCCCCAATTTTTGAACATACGCGCGTGCAGGAAGTATTGATTGATGGCAACCAGCTCGTTACCGAGCAGCTTGTTGAGGTGAGCAATGATCTTTTTATCGCCTTTCATAGGTAAATCCTCCTGGGCAGTTCTAAAAGTGTAGAAGCTGCGGGCCAAGAGTCAAAAAATAACCCTACTATTTATTAGGCGACTTCGTGCATATGAATCAGGGTTGCGCGTTCCTCCACCATAATTTGCCTTGCCTGACGAATGCATTTACCGCAGTCGGTTCCAATCGGCACCAGCTCACGCAGTTGCTTCATGGTATGGGGATTGTGCTGACGCACCGCTTTGCGGATCGCTTTGTCGGACACAGCATTACACAAACATACGTACATAGAGAGACTCACTTCTTAACCAATGCAGTAAGTCTAAATAAGAATCGTTTTTATTTCAATTAAGATTGGTAAAAAATTGTATAAAAAAAGGGCACCGAAGTGCCCTCTTTTAGTGCTTATAAATTATTCGCGATTAAGCGATAACTTTAGCAACAACGCCCGCACCTACAGTACGGCCGCCTTCACGGATTGCGAAACGCAAGCCTTGGTCCATAGCGATTGGGTGGATCAGGGTAACAACCATGTTCACGTTATCGCCTGGCATTACCATCTCTACGCCTTCTGGCAGTTCGATGGTACCGGTCACGTCAGTTGTACGGAAGTAGAACTGTGGACGGTAGCCTTTGAAGAATGGAGTATGACGACCACCTTCTTCTTTGCTCAGGATATACACTTCTGAATCGAACTGAGTGTGTGGCTTGATGGAACCTGGTTTAGCCAGTACCTGACCACGTTCGATGTCTTCACGCTTGATACCACGCAGCAGAACACCAACGTTCTCACCAGCACGGCCTTCGTCCAGCAGTTTGCGGAACATTTCAACGCCGGTACAGGTAGACTTAACGGTGTCTTTGATACCAACGATTTCAACTTCTTCGCCAACTTTAACGATACCGCGCTCAACACGACCGGTAACTACGGTACCACGACCGGAGATGGAGAAGACGTCTTCGATTGGCAGCAGGAACGGCTGGTCGATAGCACGCTCTGGTTCTGGGATGTAAGAATCCAGGTGACCGGCCAGCTCGATGATTTTAGCTTCCCACTCAGCTTCGCCTTCCAGTGCTTTCAGCGCTGAACCACGAACAACCGGCAGGTCATCACCAGGGAAGTCATAAGCAGACAGAAGTTCACGAACTTCCATTTCTACCAGTTCCAGCAGCTCTTCATCATCAACCATGTCGCATTTGTTCATGAATACGATGATGTAAGGAACGCCAACCTGACGACCCAGCAGGATGTGCTCACGAGTCTGAGGCATAGGGCCGTCAGTCGCAGCAACAACCAGGATAGCGCCGTCCATCTGAGCAGCACCGGTGATCATGTTTTTCACGTAGTCGGCGTGCCCTGGGCAGTCAACGTGCGCGTAGTGACGAGTCGGGGTGTCATATTCAACGTGAGAAGTGTTGATGGTGATACCACGAGCTTTTTCTTCTGGCGCGTTATCGATCTGGTCGAAAGCACGTGCAGAACCACCGTAGGTTTTAGCCAGAACGGTAGTGATTGCAGCGGTCAGGGTAGTTTTACCGTGGTCAACGTGGCCGATAGTACCAACGTTAACGTGCGGTTTGGAACGTTCAAATTTTTCTTTAGACACGGCTATATTCCTTAACTCTTTTGCTCCCCCCTCATGGAGGGAGCACTGATCAATGTGTTAAACCCGAAAGCTTATTTACCACGGGCTTCAATAACGGCCTGAGCGACGTTGTTCGGCGCATCATCGTACTTCAGGAACTCCATGGAGTAAGAAGCACGGCCTTTGGTCAGAGAACGCAGTTGAGTTGCGTATCCAAACATCTCGGACAACGGAACTTCAGCGTGAATCTGAACGCCAGTAGCGTTGGATTCCTGACCTTTCAGTTGACCACGACGACGGCTAAGGTCACCGATGACGTCACCAGTGTTCTCTTCCGGCGTTTCAACTTCAACCTTCATGATAGGCTCAAGCAAAACAGGTTTTGCTTTCTTAAAGCCATCTTTAAAGGCGATAGACGCGGCCAGTTTAAACGCCAATTCGGAGGAGTCAACATCGTGGAAAGAACCGAAATGCAGACGCACACCGAGATCAACTACCGGATAACCGGCCAGTGGACCAGACTTAAGTTGCTCCTGGAGGCCTTTATCAATGGCAGGGATGTATTCCGTTGGGATCACACCGCCTTTAATGTCATTGATGAACTCGTAACCTTTCGGATTTGAGCCCGGCTCCAGTGGGTACATGTCGATAACAACATGACCATACTGACCACGACCACCAGACTGCTTGGCGTGTTTACCTTCGATGTCAGTAACTTTCGCGCGAATCGCTTCACGGTAAGCAACCTGTGGTTTACCCACGTTCGCTTCAACGTTAAATTCACGACGCATACGGTCAACCAGGATATCCAGGTGAAGTTCACCCATACCTGCGATGATGGTCTGACCTGATTCTTCGTCAGTCCATACGCGGAATGATGGGTCTTCCTTCGCCAGACGGCCCAGAGCCAGACCCATTTTTTCCTGGTCAGCTTTGGTTTTTGGTTCTACCGCTACGGAGATTACCGGCTCAGGGAACTCCATACGCTCAAGAATGATCGGGCTAGCAGGATCACACAGCGTATCACCGGTAGTTACGTCTTTCAGACCGATTGCTGCAGCGATGTCGCCTGCACGAACTTCTTTAATCTCTTCACGCTTGTTAGCGTGCATCTGAACGATACGGCCCAGACGCTCACGCGCGGCCTTAACGGAGTTCAGAACTGTGTCACCGGAGTTAACAACGCCAGAGTACACACGGAAGAACGTCAGGTTACCCACGAATGGATCGGTAGCGATTTTGAACGCCAGTGCAGAGAACGGCTCTGAGTCGTCAGAATGACGCACAGCCGGGGTATCTTTACCGTCGTCCAGAATACCGTTGATAGCTTCAACGTCATTTGGCGCTGGCAGGTATTCGATAACCGCATCCAGCATTGCCTGTACGCCTTTGTTTTTAAAGGCAGAACCACAGGTTACCAGAATCACTTCGTTGTTCAGCACGCGCTGACGCAGAGCTTTCTTGATTTCTTCCTCGGTCAGCTCTTCGCCGCCCAGGTATTTGTCCATCAGCTCATCTGAGGCTTCAGCTGCAGACTCAACCAGATTCTGGTGCCATTCAGCAGCCAGTTCTTGCATGTCAGCTGGGATCTCTTCGTATTCGAAGGTCACGCCTGCATCAGCTTCGTTCCAGTTGATGGCTTTCATTTTCACCAGGTCAACAACACCGGTGAATTTCTCTTCTGCGCCAATTGCCAGCTGCAATGGAACCGGGTTTGCGCCCAGACGAGATTTAAGCTGACCAACAACTTTCAAGAAGTTGGCACCCATACGGTCCATTTTGTTAACGAACGCGATGCGTGGCACTTTATATTTGTTAGCCTGACGCCATACGGTCTCAGACTGTGGCTGAACACCACCAACAGCACAGTAAACCATTACCGCGCCATCAAGCACACGCATGGAACGTTCTACTTCGATGGTGAAGTCAACGTGCCCTGGGGTGTCGATGATGTTTACACGGTGCGGCTCAAACTGCTTGGCCATACCAGACCAGAAAGCAGTTGTCGCTGCAGAAGTAATGGTAATACCACGCTCCTGCTCTTGTTCCATCCAGTCCATGGTGGCGGCGCCGTCATGAACTTCACCGATTTTGTGGTTTACACCGGTGTAGAACAGGATACGTTCGGTAGTTGTGGTCTTACCGGCGTCGATGTGAGCACTGATACCGATATTACGGTAGCGCTCAATGGGTGTTGTACGAGCCATTTGATTCCTCTATTGCCTTAGGCGGTTCGGTGAAACCAAGCGGGTTGGCTTCTTGAAGCGCCCACTTGGTTAGCATAACTACTGCGTGGATTACCAGCGGTAGTGGGCGAACGCCTTGTTGGCTTCTGCCATACGGTGAACGTCTTCACGCTTCTTAACAGCAGAACCTTTGTTCTCTGCTGCATCAGACAGTTCGTTCGCCAGGCGCAGAGCCATGGATTTATCACCACGTTTACGAGCTGCATCAACGATCCAACGCATTGCCAGGGCATTACGACGAACCGGACGAACTTCAACTGGTACCTGGTAGGTAGAACCACCAACGCGGCGAGACTTAACTTCTACAGTCGGGCGCACGTTGTCGAGAGCGACTTCGAAAGCTTCCAGGTGACCTTTACCAGAACGCTGAGCCAGGGTCTCCAGCGCGGTATAGACGATTGCTTCTGCAGTAGATTTCTTACCATCTACCATCAGAATGTTTACAAATTTAGCCAACAGCTCGGATCCGAACTTAGGATCTGGCAGGATTTTACGTTGGCCTATTACGCGACGACGTGGCATGGAAATACTCCGTTGAAAATTTCAGGATTGTCCAAAACTCTACGAGTTTATTTTGACATTAAAATGTTTGGCCTTACTTAACGGAGAACCATTAAGCCTTTGGCTTCTTCACGCCGTACTTGGAACGAGCTTGCTTACGGTCTTTAACGCCGGAGCAGTCAAGTGCACCACGAACGGTGTGGTAACGCACACCTGGCAAGTCTTTAACACGACCGCCACGGATCAGGATTACGGAGTGTTCCTGCAGGTTGTGGCCTTCGCCACCGATGTAAGAACTCACTTCGAAACCGTTAGTCAAACGCACACGGCAAACTTTACGCAGTGCGGAGTTTGGTTTTTTCGGGGTGGTGGTATATACGCGAGTACATACACCACGTTTCTGCGGGCAGGCTTCCAGCGCTGGAACGTTGCTTTTAGCAGCCTTCACAGAGCGTGGTTTGCGAACCAGCTGATTAATCGTAGTCATTAAAAAAAGCTCCTGGGTTTTGCTTCGTTTTTTGCTTCGTAAACATGTGATAAATCCCCCGTATGCACTTTTGGCACAGTACGAGGACGCAGAATTTTATGGCTGACTGGTAGAGGTGTCAAGAAATATACAACATCACCCGCATTACCATGCCATTTGGCTGTGGTGTTTCTCGGTTAACACAACGAAGTCAGTATAACCGATTAGCGTGATTTTGGGTGAAAAATGAACAGACAGGCCTCTGGCTTCCAGATCGTCCTGCAGCGCATAAAGGGATATGGGGGCATTGAGCAATAAATCAAGGCTGGCGCTACCGGACAGGCCGGCCAGTACGCCGTCTTGCAACAACAACAGAGCATCACCTTCTCTGGTGAGCCTTAACAACGCAGGCAGGTCGCAACGGGTTGGGGAATGGCTGAGGGTATACAGCATCAAAGTATCCTAGAAAGTCATGACCACATCGTAAGTGGCCAGTTTCTGGCGCAGAGTATCTGGCGGCAGAGTTTCGGCCTTCAGCACCCAGTCGGTGACCTGTTGCAGGCCGCGCTCCTGGATGGCCGTTGCGCAGAGATAGCAGTTTTCAACGTCATACAGCGGCAATACGCCAAAAGTGGCGATGTAATTGCGGGCCAGGATCTTTTCGGGTTGTTGGCCCGGCAGCAGTTGCAACACACCATCGCCGACAAAAAATACGCCGATATCCTCGCTCAGTGCCGACGTCGCCAGTACCGCATCCAGCCCTTCCCTGCCAGCCGCACTGCCATGTGGCCCTTGGGTAAATACAAACGCAACTCGCTTCATTCTGCTCACTTAAAACTGTATCAGGCGATCGTTGCTCAGCGCCGCTTCGGCCAATGAGCCCAAACCGCTGAGGGTAAACCCCGGCTGCAGGTTGGCAGCCACCAACGCCAACTGTGCGGCTTCTTGCTCATCGGTCACGCCACGGCGCAAAGCTGCCGCCACACAGACATTAAGCTCCACGCCATGTTGCTGCGCCAGAGCCACCCACGCCCGCACCAGATCGAATTCATCGCTGGCTGGAGAGGTCAGTTGGTTGGCATTCAGCACCCCTTCACGATAGAAAAAAACGCTGGTAATGCGGTGGCCTGCCGCCAACAGGGCCTGGGCGAATTGCCAGGCGCTGCTCGCTTGCTGAGTACCATAAGCCGGGCCGGTGACCAATAGGCAGTAGTTAAGCATCAGCGCTCATTGCCCAGCAAATCGCCACTCTTGAACTGGCGGATATACAGGTAGACGGTATGCTTGGAGATATTCAGGCGATCGGCAACCTGATTGATCGCGTCTTTGATATCAAAAATGCCTTTCTCGTACAGGTTGAGTACGATCTGGCGATTTTTGGCGTTATTGGACACGTTGCGATCGGCATTCACCTCTTCGATGGTGAACTCCAACGTCTGCGCCACCAGATCGTCAACCGAGGAGGCGAAGTTGACCGAGGAAGCCACCTCCTGCGTTTCCGGCGGCATAAAGGTCTGGATAATCTGCGAGAACGGCACATCGAGATTCATGTTGATACACAGCAGGCCGATCACCCGCTGTTCGCGATTGCGGATGGCAATCGTTACCGACTTCATCAACACGCCACTTTTGGCCCGGGTGAAATAGGCTTTGGAGACGCTGCTGTCATCGCCCGCCATATCATGCAGCATACGCAGTGCCAGATCGGTGATCGGCGAACCGATTTTACGCCCGGTGTGTTCACCATTGGCAATACGCACGGCGGAGCATTTCAGATCCTCCAGGGAGTGCAGCACGATTTCGCAGTGCCCACCAATCAGCATCGCCAGCCCATCGACCACGGCTTCATACGACTTCAGGATTTCATGGTCCGTCTGACTAAACGGACGCTCATTCAGCAAATCAAGTTCGCTGGCTTCGCTGGATAAAAGCGAATTTGACATCGAAGATACCACCTACATAGATCGCCTGTGCCAGGGGACGCAACTAAAACGGCTCGTGCAGGAGACAATCGCTGCCGGGAGCAGTTTTAGGTACACGCCCTAAGGGGCAGGCGCATGATTCATAAGTTCAGACCCAGAGTCTAGCAAAACGGTCAGATGCTGGTTCTTACATTTGCGCGTGATATTGACGTTAAGCCCGATGCCCGGCAGGCGTCAAGCGATCAGTAAAGACAGGGAGTAAAGTTGCAGGATATTTTGCATTCTTGGTAGCGCAGAAATGAAAACCGCCGCGAAGGACATTCGCGGCGGTTGCGAAAATCTTAGACTTACTTGGCTTTAGTGTCTACAGCAGCTTCATCAGCCGCTTTTTCTGTTTTGTCGTCAGCCTTGGCTGCTGGTTTCACATCCAACAGTTCAACATCAAACACCAACGTGGAGTTGGCAGGGATCCCTGGAACGCCATTTTTACCGTAGGCCAGTGCCGGTGGGATAACCAGTTTGATCTTGCCGCCTTTCTTGATGTGCTTCAGGCCTTCAGTCCAGCCAGGGATCACGCCGTCCAGACGGAATGACAATGGCTCGCCGCGATCGTAGGAGTTGTCAAACACGGTGCCGTCGGTCAGGGTACCTTTGTAGTTTACCACTACGGTATCGCTGTCTTTCGGTGCTTCACCGGTCCCTTCTTTCTCTACTTTGTACAGCAGGCCAGATTCGGTTTTCTTCGCGCCTTTTTCTTTGGCGAAGGTTTCAGCGTATTTAACGCCTTTCGCTTCGTTTTCTTTCGCGTCCTGCTCCATCTTCGCCTGAGCAGAAGCCTTCACGCGCACTTCAAAACCTTGCAGGGTTTTTTCGATGTCAGAGTCATTCAGCTTGCTCTGCTTGGCAAACGCGTCCTTAACAGCCCCGAGCATCACGTCTTTGTCCAGCTTGATGCCCAGCTTTTCCTGTTCATCCAGCGAGTTTTCCATGTAGCGGCCGAGTTGAACACCCAGTGCGTAAGCAACCTGCTCATCGTCATTCTTGAACTTACCGGTGCTTGGTGCTTCAGCAGCAGGCGCAACCTCACCGGTAGTGGTAACGGTAGCTGCATCAGCAGGTTTGGCTGCATCGGCTGCCATAACTTGGGTCGCATTCAGAGCAAGCGCCATAGTGGTTGCCAGAAGCGTGACTTTAAACAAAGATTTCATCCATTTCTCCAGTGTCTGAAGCGGTGCCTCAAACCATCATTAAGTAAGTTAACCGGGCTACTATAGCTGCCTGAAACAAAACAAAACAGTCACACAGGTAACCAATCGAGTCAAGATGTGACCTCATATTGGTAGCAAAGTTCAAGAAAAATAATTATCGCATTGATAATTAACACCTTTATTTGACGGACTTGCGAGTTGAATTGCCCGCCTTGCAGCAGTGATAAACCGCTTGCCGAAATTGGCAGGCACAAAGCCGAGCGCTACTGATAACATAGTGCCAGAATCCCGGATTTAACAGTGCCAGAGGTAACATCATGCACGAGCAAAACTACGACAGCCTGCTGCAGCGGTTGGAAGAGATGGAAAGCCGCCAGGCCTTTCAGGAAGTGACGATTGAGGAACTCAATCAAACCGTGGTACAGCATCAGCTTGAAATGCTGAAGATACAAGAACATCTGCGGCTGCTGACCGACAAACTGCGCGCCAGCCAACCTTCGATGATCGCCTCGCAGTCGGAAGAGACACCTCCCCCGCATTACTAAAAAAGGCCGCCGAAGCGACCTTTTGTTGCAGTTACAGCACCAGGATTAGTGGCAGCCGCAACCACCGTTGCCACCACAGCCGCCTTTCTTGCCGTGGTCATGATCGTGGTCGTGATCGTGGCCATGACCGCCACAGCAGCCGTCACCGTGTTCATGGTGATGATCGTGCTCACCGTGAACGTGGCCGTGGGCCAGTTCTTCTTCGGTCGCTTCACGCAGCGCCACAACTTCTACGTGGAAGTTCAGGTCTTGGCCAGCCAGCATGTGGTTACCATCAACCACTACGTGGTCACCATCAACTTCGGTGATTTCAACCGGAACCGGGCCCTGATCGGTATCAGCCAGGAAGCGCATGCCTACCTGCAGTTCATCAACGCCCATAAAGACGTCTTTAGGAACGCGCTGCACCAGGTTTTCATCGTAGTTGCCGTAAGCTTCGTTAGCGGCGACATGAACGTCGAAACGATCACCCGCTTCGTGACCTTCGAGTGCTTTTTCCAGACCTGCGATCAGAGAGCCATGCCCGTGCAGATAGTCCAACGGTGCACTCACCGGAGACTCATCAACCAAAACACCGTCTTCTGTACGTACTTGGTAAGCCAGGCTGACCACCAAGTCTTTTGTTACTTTCATGATATCTCCTACCGTTGGAAACTAAATCGGTGGAGATTGTAGCGGAAATCTCCAGCGCTGTACCCTTCAGCATAAAAAATCACGGCAGATAACGCTACTCTGGGTGAAAAATACCGATCACCTGCTCCTGCGGGCGAACGTGTTTTTCCACCTGTTGCTCGGTCTGGCGCTGATGGTGGCCACACTTGACACACTCCACTACTTCAACCTGGTCTTCACGCCAAACCGCCAGCGTATCCATAGCGTTACAGCTTGGGCAAACCGCCCCGGCGATAAATCTTTTACGAGTTGCAGACATCATTGTGCTCCGAATTATTCGTATTCATCATCCCAGCCGTCGAACTGCCGTTTTTCTTTTTGCATTTCGCGGTGGAAAAGTTCTTCCAGCTCGCGCCGGGCTTCTTTCACGCGGGAAATCTGAGCCACGTCCCCCAGATGCGGTGGCATCAATTCACGCAGCATGCGCATATCCAGACGGCGAAAATGCTGCTGAGCGCGATAAGCCTGATGCGGGTGCATCCCCAACTCCGTTAACGCCTTGCGCCCTAGCTCCAGGGCGCTGGAGAAGGTTTCACGACTAAACTGTTTTACGCCAGCCTGCAACAACTCGTGCGCCTCCACACGCCCCCGCGCCCGCGCCAAAATGGACAGGTTGGGGAAGTGCTGCTGGCACAGATGGACGATGGCCATGGTATCTTCCGGCTCATTACAGGTAATGACGATAGATTTGGCCTTTGCCGCACCGGCTGCCCGCAGCAACTCCAGTTCCGTGGCATCTCCGTAGTAAACCTTGTAACCGTATCGGCGCAATACGCCAACCGCGCTAACGTCCCGCTCAAGCACGGTGATACGCTTCTTATTAGCCATCAGTAAGCGGCCAATCACCTGCCCGAAGCGGCCGAAACCGACGATAATGACCTGCGGATCGTCATCTGCCACGTAGGGCGCCTCTTCATCCTCATCTTTGGCGTTATAGCGGCGGGCCAGAATGCGATCGATAATCTGCATCAGCAGCGGCGTGGTCATCATTGAGAGCGTCACCACGACCAGCAGCAAGGCCAGTTGATCGTCGTCGAAAATATGCTGCGTCGAAGCCGCCGAGAACAGCACGAAGGCAAACTCACCGCCTTGGCTCAGCACCCCGGAAAATTGCAGACGTACCGAGCGCCGCAGGCCAAAGATACGCGCCAGCGAGTACAACACACCCGATTTCACCGCCACCAGGATCACCACGCCCAGCAGTACTTCCAGCAGATGGGTATACAACACCCCCATATTCAGCGCCATGCCTACCGAGATGAAGAACAACCCGAGCAGCAGCCCTTTGAAAGGCTCTATGGCGATTTCCAGTTCATGGCGATATTCGCTCTCTGCCAGCAGCACCCCGGCGATAAAGGTCCCCAATGCCATCGACAGGCCAAGGGCATCCATAAACAGCGCAGCCCCCAGCACCACCAACAGCGCGGCGGCGGTAAATATTTCACGCACCCCAGATGAGGCGATATAACGGAATAACGGGCGTAACAGGAAGCGCCCCCCGATCAGCATGCCGCCGAAGGCCGCGACCTTCATGGCGATTTTCGCCCAATCGTCGCTGGTACCCGCTCCCCCGGACAGGATCGGGATCAACGCCAGCGCCGGGATCACCGCCATATCCTGAAACAGCAGCACCGAGAAGCCTAACTGCCCCCCTTCGTTGCGGTTCATGCCTTTTTCACGCATCAGTTGCAGCGCCATGGCTGTCGATGACATGGCTAGACCAATGCCACCTATCACCGCCGCCTGCCAGGCAAAATGGCTGAAGTAAAGCAGCGCACCGAGCACGGCCGCCGTGACCAATACCTGCCCGGCACCGACACCAAAGATCGAGCGACGCAGTTCCCACAGTTTGGCCGGGTTCAGTTCCAGCCCGATGATAAACATCAGGAACACCACGCCCAACTCGGAGAAGTGCAGAATTTCATCCACATCCCGGATGAATCCCAATCCCCACGGGCCAATGGCAATACCGGCGATCAGATAGCCTAAAACAGCTCCGATCCCAAGACGGCGGGCGATCGGCACCGTCAACACCGCAGCAAACAGGAACAGCAATATGGCGGTTAATAGCGAGGAACCTTCCATCAGTGCCTCCCGGTGTGCGGCAACGGGTTACGCAGCCAGTCGCCATAAGCGCTGGCGTGACTGCTCAGCACTTCCGGTTTCTGACGGCGCGCCCAGTAAACGATCATCGGCGTCAGCCAGTGCATATGGCACATGGCCGCGGTCAGCTCAAAAGGGCGCAGAATATCCTCGATCGCATAACGATTGTAACCGCCAGTGCGATAGGCACCTTCCGGTTCCCCAGTGGTGATCACCGAACGCCAGTATTTGCCCGCCAGCGCATTACCGCCGACACCACTGGCAAACCCGCGGGACAGCACACGGTCCAGCCATTCTTTCAGCAAAGCCGGGCAGCTATAGGTATATAAGGGGTGTTGGAAAACGATGACCTGATGGTCGCGGAGCAGTTGTTGTTCGTGATGGATATCAATAAAGAAATCCGGATAGTGCGCGTATAAATCGTGCACGGTAACATGTTCCAACTGCTGTGCCGGTTGTAACAAAACCCGGTTCGCTACCGAGTCCTGGGATTCCGGATGGGCATACAGCAGCAAAACCTTCGGCGGCTGTGACATCATTCCCCTCCAAAGCGTCGTCAGGGTGGCGGATTTCCGTTACCATGCAACGCAAAGACTAATAATAGGACTGCTACGCGTCCTGTTAACGTAAACTCAATTCAATTTAACATACTCTGAACAAACGGCGCTTTATGATTGTTTTCTCCTCGCTACAAATCCGACGCGGCACCCGCGTCCTGTTGGACAACGCCACGGCGACGGTTAATCCAGGTCAGAAGGTCGGCCTGGTGGGTAAGAACGGCTGTGGGAAATCCACGCTGCTGGCCCTGTTGAAAGGTGAGATCGCCGCAGACGGTGGTAGCTACACCTTTCCAAACAACTGGGCGCTGGCCTGGGTGAATCAGGAAACACCGGCACTGGAAGTGCCTGCCATTGAGTATGTTATCGATGGCGATCGGGAATTCCGCCAGTTGGAAGCCGAATTACAGGTGGCAAACGATAACAACGACGGCCACGCCATCGCCACGCTGCACGGCAAGCTCGATGCTCTGGATGCCTGGACCATCCGTTCCCGTGCCGCCAGCCTGTTACACGGTTTAGGCTTTTCCAATGAACAGCTGCAAAGCCCGGTGCGTGCCTTCTCCGGCGGATGGCGCATGCGCCTCAACCTGGCTCAGGCTTTGGTTTGCCGTTCCGATCTGCTGTTGCTGGACGAACCCACCAACCACCTGGATCTGGATGCAGTGATCTGGCTGGAACGCTGGCTGAAAAGCTATCAGGGTACCCTGGTGCTGATTTCGCATGACCGTGATTTCCTCGACCCTATCGTCGACAAGATCCTGCACATCGAAAATGAGACCATCAACGAATATACCGGCAACTATTCCTCCTTCGAGCGCCAGCGCGTCACCAAACTGGCACAGCAGCAGTCGCTGTATCAGAGCCAACAGGAGAAAGTGGCACATCTGCAAAGCTACATTGACCGTTTCCGTGCTCAGGCCACCAAGGCCAAACAGGCACAGAGCCGCATCAAGATGCTGGAGCGGATGGAGCTGATTGCCCCTGCGCACGTCGATAACCCGTTCACGTTTAGCTTCCGCCAACCCGAAAGCCTGCCGAATCCATTGCTGCGGATGGAAAAAGTCAGCGCAGGCTATGGCGACAAAGTGATCTTGCAGTCAATCAAGCTCAACCTGGTACCCGGCTCACGTATTGGCCTGTTGGGGCGTAACGGTGCCGGTAAATCAACGCTGATCAAAATGCTGGCTGGCACGCTGGAGCCGCTCAGCGGAGAGATCGGGCTGGCAAAGGGCATCAAACTGGGTTACTTCGCCCAGCATCAGTTGGAGTTCCTGCGCGCCGATGAGTCGCCACTGCAGCATCTGAGCCGCATCGCCCCTCGCGTGTTAGAACAGCAGTTACGCGATTATCTTGGCGGCTTCGGCTTCCAGGGCGATAAGGTCACCGAAATCACCGAACGTTTCTCCGGCGGTGAAAAGGCACGGCTGGTGCTGGCGCTGATCGTCTGGCAGCGCCCTAACCTGCTGCTGCTCGATGAACCGACCAACCACCTGGATCTGGATATGCGCCAGGCGTTGACTGAAGCGTTGATCGATTTCGAGGGGGCGTTGGTGGTGGTTTCGCACGACCGTCACCTTTTGCGTTCTACCACCGACGATCTGTATCTGGTGCACGATGGCCAGGTGGAGCAGTTCGAGGGCGATCTGGACGATTACCAGCAGTGGCTTAGCGATCTGCAAAAGCAGCAGGCACAGCAGGATGCCGCACCAAAGCAGGATAACGGCAACAGCGCCCAGGCGCGTAAAGACCAAAAGCGCCGTGAAGCCGAATTCCGTACGCAAACCCAACCACTGCGTAAGCAGATCGCCAAGCTGGAACAACAGATGGATAAGCTGGGTGCCGAATTGGCCGCGGTGGAAGAACAGCTGGCAGACTCGGCGCTGTACGACATCAGCCGTAAAGCCGATCTGACCGCCTGCCTGCAAAAGCAAAGCCAGGCCAAGTCCGCTCTGGAAGAAACGGAAATGACCTGGCTGGATGCCCAGGAACAGCTGGAAAATCTGACCCAGGCGTTTGAGTCGGAGAGTTAATCATAGTTGCCCCTTTTCTACTGAGAGGGGGCAACCTTTATCTGTAGCAGGCAATGCGCTGGCGGATCTGTTCCAGTGAGTCCTGGTTATAGAGTTTGCCATCCAGGAAGCGCGTTTTCAGTTCACCCTGCTGCTCCTGCTGCCAGTCCTGATTATCCAGCAGTTGATATTCTCCTTCCCCATCGCGGATCACCCGCAACAAACCGCGTGCAGATTGTTTCAGGCCGCTGTCGGTCTTCGGTTGTTTGAAGATGGGACGCCCCACCCCGTTCACCTCACCGTAGGTGGCCTTCATCGCGAAACCAAAGGTATCGCGGGTATTATACTGATAAGTAAAGGAACCCACGCCAAACACTACGTTAGAGCTGGCAAAACCTTTCGCTTCCAGGCGTTGCAGGATTTCCTGGGCGCGTTCCAGAGTGATGGAGTCGCCATAAATCAACCCGACATGGGGATCCAACACTTTGTAGCCCTTGCTGTTAACCGTGCCACCAAAGATTTCCCACAACACTTCCACCGAGCCTTTCTCTTCGGCGCTGCGTTGCGCACTGCGATCGCTGTCGTTGCCGGTTCCACAAAGAATAGCCACCGGATCGCCACTGTCTGGGCGGAAGACTACCCTGCCATCGCGAGCCATGATTTTGCTGTGCAACTCACGGGTAAACTCCGTTAGCACCTGCCAGTAATCCCAGGTATCCGACACGATGGAAACCAATCCATTTGGGTAGAGATCTTCAATCAAACGGCGGAACGTTTCGATCTCCGTTGCCTGCTCTCCCATGCACATCACGCTATGTTCGGTGGCGGGGATGCTGCCAGCCACGAAGTAATCTTCTGCGGTTGGATAATACCTCTGTGCGTACAGCACCGCCGGAATGTTGTCGGTGCCCTTGAAGCTGAGCAAATGCCCGGTACCGGCCTGCGCGACATCATGCATCCCTGACATGCCGCGGAAGGAAAAATCGTGGCATTGGAAATCCAGATGCGCCAGGTCATCACAGGTTTTATCCGCCCACATCTGGCAGATCTTGCGATAATGATGGGCAAGGGTGGCATTGGTGGAAGCCTTCCACAGTTCGGCCGAGATCACCGTTTCCAGGTAGTTGACCAGCCAGAAGAACTCCTCACGCGTATTGGTAATGGTCAGCACTGGTACCTTCATCCTCACCTTGCTGCCTTCGTCCAACCCTTTGATATGCAGCGGTAGATAACCCAACCGATGCAGGGCGCGAATATGCTCCACGCAGACCCGATCCTGACCAATGTAGCTATCCATCAGCGTTTTATATTCCCCCACTACCTGCTCTTCCGGTTGGGCAAAAAACTGCTGGTTGAAGAGATCCACCATGAACCACTGTAAAAAGCCCTGTAAACCGAAGAACACCAGTTGGCCGTCCGGCAACGGGGAAGCAAAGAACCGATCGCTGCGCGGCGTGAAGTTGGAGTAGATCCGCGTAGTACCCAGCGGATATTGCTCACGGTGTGACACTTTGTAGCCATCAATCGCCAGAATAGGATTGGTTAACATAGTCGGTTCCTTAGTGAGCGTAGATACGCGCAATATCAATCAGTTCAACACGTTGCTCAGCGAGTTCCGCCGCAGCATAGGAAGTGGTGGTATAGATGTTATCAATGCCTTGATTCAGCAAAGCCGCGGTACCTTTGGAAAATACCCCGTGGGTGACATATAGGCTGACCGTACGTGCCCCCGCCTGGCGTAACACCTGGGCCGAGCCGATAAAGGTGCCGCCACCGTCGCACAGGTCATCCACAATCAGCACATCTTTGCCCTGCACATCACCAGCCAGCAGTTCAAAGCCCGTCAGTTCGCCACTGAATACGTTCCGGTGTTTGGTCAGGATGCCGTATTGCGCGATGCCAAAGTGGGCCGCTACCGCGTGAATTTTTTTCAGCGCTCCGGCATCCGGTGCCACCAGGAACAGCTGCTGCTGGGTCAGTAAACTGGTCAGTCTGCTGCTGTGCTGCATGCACTGTTGCTGAGTGATGATGTGCATGTTGTCGATCACAGCGGCAGCTACTTCACTGTGTGGATCCAGCACCGTCACACGGTCAAACGCCAAGGTGTTGAGTAATTGGCCGAAAACCTTGAGCGCAAAGCTATCTCCGGAGGCCATATGGCGATCCTGGCGGGCGTAGGGCAGATAAGGCAGCTCAAGCAGGCTTTCTTTGATCAGAAACTGGTGGCGTACCGCCTGCGTCAACTGTGCCAACAGCATGAAGTCATCCATGCTGCGCATTGCGCTGGCACGAATACGCATCTGCGAAGTCCCCGTTGTTTCAGGCTGTGCAAACCGGACATACACCGCCCCATCGGGAAACTGTCCGGTTGTCACCTTCACTTCAATGTCGTTCAAAAACAACTGCAGTTGTGCGCTCATATTCTTCCCCCCATCAATTAATGTCCCTGGGACACTTATATAATTGTCCAAGAGACACTTATTGGCAAGCAAAAAAATGTCTTAATCGCAGAAAACTCGCTTAACCATTTGTTTATTTGAGCTTGTAATAATTATCATTAGCCGGCAGCTATTGTTATATTGTCCCAAAGACCTTTTTAGCCGAGCGCCAGCATGACCACCCAAGCCGAGTACCTGAAAAACTACGATCCGCGCCTCTTCCCCTCACCGCTTGTCACCGTCGACAGCGTGCTGTTTACCGTGCACGGCGGGAAACTGTGCGTGCTGTTGGCCAAGCGCGCTAATCACCCTTTCCTCAATCAATGGGGATTGCCCGGAGGGTTTATCGATTTGCAGCGCGACACCTCAACGCAAGCGACGGCCGAACGTAAACTGAGGGAAAAAACCGGTGTGGTGCCGCCCTATCTGGCGCAGTTGGCCAGTTTTTCTGGCCCGGAAAGGGATCCGCGTGGCTGGAGCCTGACCACGGTCTACTTTGCTCTGATCGCCCATGCCGATTGCCAGCCGCATATCGCCGACGTGAATGACGTCGCCTGGGTGCCATTGGACAACCTGCAAACACAGCTGTTAGCTTTCGATCATCAAACGATCGTGGAAGCGGCACTTCAGCGGCTACGGCAAAAAACGGCTTACTCCATGCTGCCGGTCTATTGCCTGCCAGCGGAGTTCACGCTTTCCCAATTGCAGGAAGTGATTGAGATCATTTTGTCGCATACGGTGCAGCGCAAAAGCCTGATGCGGCGTTTTGACGCTTCGGAAATGTTTGAGGAAACCGGCGAGAGAGTGGCAACAGGCGCACGCAAGGCACGCCTGTACCGCAGGAAAGCGGGGGTAGATATGAGAAACTTTTCCAGAAACCTGATGGTGGAGTGATCCTCAGGCACGATAGAACGGCTTATCCCCCAAAATGGTCGCACGGTGCATAATGCGCCGCTGCGGCAGGTAATCCGCATTGGCGTAATGCTGCGTCACCCGGTTATCCCAGATGGCAATATCATTGGCCTGCCAGCGCCAGCGCACCTGAAACTCCGGCTTGGTGATATGCGCAAACAGGAAGTTCAGCAGAGCATCACTCTCCTTCGCCGCCAGATCGACAATCCGCGTAGTAAATCCTTCATTAACGAACAGCGCCTGCTTGCCGGTCACCGGATGGGTGCGGATCACCGGATGCAATAACGGTGGGTTTTTCTGCACGGCCAACTGCCAGCGCTGATGCTCTTCCTCGCTGCCACGATGTTTATATTCGGGGAACGACTTGGTGAAGTCATGCTCTGCCTGCAACCCGACCAACAACTTTTTCAGCGGTGAGGACAACGCCTCATACGCGGCAATCCCGCTGGCCCACAGCGTGTCGCCACCGGTCGTCGGCAGCTGCTTGGCGGCTAAAATCGCCCCCTGCGGCGGGTTTTCGATAAAGGTGACGTCGGTATGCCAGTTGTCGTTATCCGGCGGATTATCGTCATGGGTATCCAGCACGATGATCTCCTCCACATCGGGAGCATGCGGATACACCGGGTGAATATGCAGATCGCCGAAACGCCCTGCCAGCTCGCGCTGTTGTAATGGCGTAATGGGCTGATCGCGCAGGAACAGCACCTGATGCTTGAGCAAAGCATGGTAAAGCTGTTCAAACTGGCCATCGCCCAATGGCCGCGCCAGATTGACGTTTTCCACCAGCGCGCCGATATAAGGCCCCAACGGGGTAATTGCTAAACGTTCGTTCATTGCTGTACTCCATGCCAGGGGGTCAAACGGCGCTGTAAGGCACGCAGCCCCAGCTCCAGACCAAATGCAATTATCGCAATCACGCTGATACCGGCGATGACCACGTCGGTCGCCAAAAACTCACCGGCGGACTGCACCATAAATCCCAGACCGCGCGTGGCAGCAATCAGTTCAGCGGCCACCAGCGTAGACCAGCCGACGCCCAGGCCAATACGGATGCCGGTCAGAATTTCCGGAAGCGCGCTGGGCAACACCACAAAGCGCAGCAGTTGCCAGCGGTTGGCCCCCAAAGCTTGTGCAGCACGAATGCGCACCTGCGCTACGCTGCGTACACCTGCCACGGTCGAAAGCGTCACCGGGGCAAAAATCGCCAGGTAGATCAGCAGGATTTTCGAGGTTTCACCGATGCCAAACCAGATCACCATCAGCGGCAGATAGGCCAGCGGCGGCACCGGACGATAAATTTCAATCAGGGGATCAAGCAGGCCGCGCACGGTCTCACTCAGCCCCATCGCAATGCCCACCGGGACGCCGATGACCACAGCAGCCAGTAATGCCACCAGGATCCGCCCAAGACTCGCGGCTAGGTGTTGCCATAGCGTGGCATCCATAAAGCCTTGTGGGCTGGCAATGACCACCAACTGATGCAATACCTGCTGCGGTGCGGGCAGAAATAACGGGCTGATCAGCTGCAAGGTAGTTACTGCCCACCAAACCGCCAACACCACCAGCAAGGTTGCCGTGCTCAGCTTGAGGCTGCGCGGCAGCGTGAAACGAGATTGGCGCACCGCTGTCGGTACTGCGGCTTTAAGAACAGAATGCAGGCTCATAGCAAGGCCTCGCGCTGTTGGAACACCCGGCCCAGCACGTATTCACGCAGGGCGATAAACTCAGGATCGGACTTGATGGCGCGGCAAGCCTCTCCGGCGGCATAGCGCTGGCCAAAATTCAGCGATAAACGCTCCACCACCTGCCCAGGACCAGGAGAAAGCAGTAACAGCTCGCTGGCCAGGAATACCGCTTCTTCGATGTCATGGGTGATCAACAGCACCTGCTTGCCGGTATCACGCCAAATATTTAACAGCAGTTCCTGCATCTGTTCGCGAGTGAATGCGTCCAGTGCCCCGAAAGGCTCATCCAGCAGCAACAGCCGAGGGTCGGCTGCCAAGGCGCGAGCAATACCCACCCGCTGACGCATCCCACCGGACAGTTGCCAGATGAAGTGTTGCTCATAGCCGGCCAGCCCAACGCGTTGCAACATCTGCTGCGCCACCTTGCGGCGCTGCAGTTTGGCCACACCGGCCAGTTGCAAGCCAAACTCCACGTTATCCACCACGTTGCGCCACGGCAGTAAGCCTTCATGCTGGAAGACCACGCCCCGCTCGGCACCCGGGCCTTTGACGGGGACATCATCCAGCGTAATGCTGCCTGCCGTTGGCTCAATAAACCCGGCGATCAAATTCAGCAACGTGGTCTTGCCACAGCCAGAAGGCCCCAACACCACCACCAGTTGCCCGCCGGCGATCTGGAACGACACATCGCGCAGCGCCGCACGCCCCTGATAATCGGCCGAAAGATGGTTAACGTTTAGCATGGCGGATCCCTTACGACTGCGGTGCAGCCTGCACCTGTTTGACAAAGCGGTCGGTCACATAGGCGCTGTAATCACTGTCCACCTGCGGGATCTTGCCTTGTTGCTTAAGGAACTCGGCGGTATCGCGAATAGCTTTATCTACCGGCTGGCCCAGTTGAGTGATCTGATCGGCGACCGGCAGGTAACGGTTACCCTTCACCAGTTCCGGTACCTGCTCTGCCGGCACCCCGCTCAGGCGAGCCAGCGTGTTGAGGTTGCTTGAATCTTTCAGCCACTGCTCCGGCTGTGCCAGGTAGGCCTTCTGTGCTTGCAGGGCGCTGGCAGCAAACGCGGTGACGACCTCAGGATGCTGCTTGGCAAAGTCTTTACGCACTACCCACACGTCCAGCGTTGGTGAGCCCCACTGGCCAACCTGCTCGGAATCGGTCAGCACCTTGCCTTGTTTGGCGAGTTCATTGACCACCGGAGCCCATACGTAAGCCCCGTCGATATCCCCACGCTGCCAGGCCGCCGCAATGGCTGGCGGTTGCAGGTTGAGAATTTGCACCTGGTCAGGTTTGATGCCCCAGTGTTTCAGAGAGGCCAGCAGGCTGTAGTGAGTGGTGGAAATGAACGGTACCGCAATGCGCTTACCGATCAGATCCTGGGGAGATTTAATGTCCTTTTTCACCACCAGCGCTTCGGAACTACCCAACTGCGAGGCGATCAGGAACACTTCGATAGGGAGCTTCTGGCTGGCGGCCACGGCCAGTGGGCTGGAGCCGATATTGCCAATCTGCACGTCGCCAGAGGCCAGCGCACGCAACACGCTGGAGCCGCTGTCGAACTTGCGCCAGTCAACGGTCGCGCCAGACTGTTTGGCAAAGCTGTTTTCCGCCTGCGCCACCTTGGCGGGTTCGGCGGAGGTCTGGTACGCCACGGTGACGTCCACTGCCTGGGCACTGGCCGCACCGAGCGATAAAGCCAACAATACTGCACTGCGTAATGAGAAAAGTTTGCTCGCCATGATCCGCTCCGTTGATAAAATTCTGTGCTGTGACCAACAGTTTTATCTGAGCGACGCTCGGCAATAAAAGAATAAAAAAATCTTCTTTATTACTTATGGCGATATCTACACTACCTACTCATCCCCGACGTGCTAGGCCAGAGTTCAACCTGAAAGAGAACCACGCAAGAAGATGCGCGCGTAGCCACCCAGCAACGTACGTTCTCCTTGCTGCTCGCAGAACAACTCGCCGCCGCGTGATGACAGCTGCTTAGCATGCAATACGTGGCGGCCAAGGCGCGCCGTCCAGTAAGGCATCAGTATGCAATGGGCGGAGCCGGTGACCGGATCTTCGCTGCGATCCATTGAGAAATAGCGCGAGACAAAATCCACCTCATCACCCGGAGCCGTGACGATCACGCCGCAACCGAGATGGTCGATCAGCTCGGCGATCGCAGGCTGCACCGCCCTGACCTGCGATTCATCGGCCAATACCGCCATCAGCGACTGGGCTCGCCACACTTCCTGCGGTTGCACACCGAGCAAAGCAGCCAACTGTGGCGGTTCAGCAATTTTCTGTGGTGGGCGAGAAGGGAAATCCAGGATCAGCCGTTCACCGTCGGCCGCATCACGTTTGACATACAGTTCACCGCTGGCGGAACGGAAACGGATATCGCTCAACCCCGGGTTGACCACGTTTAACAACACGTGCGCCGTAGCCAAAGTAGCATGCCCGCACAGATCCACTTCCCGCGTCGGCGTGAACCAGCGGATCGCATACATGTCGCCATCCTGCCAGACAAAGCTGGTTTCCGGCAGGTTCAGTTCATTGGCGATGGCCTGCATCTGCGCTGCCTCCAGCGGTTGTGGCAGCAGGCAGACACCGGCCGGGTTGCCCCGCAGTCCCTCGCCGATAAAGGCATCCACATGGAAATAGTTTTCGTTCATCAGCGTTCCCTCAATGCCAAATCAGTAATACACAGGCGGCGGTTAACAACCCCATCGACACGTTAAAGATTATCCAGGCTTTCTTGCTGCGCAGCAGGCGGCCAATCACCGTACCAAAACCCAACCAGATGATCCCGGCAACGATGTTGACGGCAAAGATACCGAAGGCGATGGCCAGAATCGAGTGGTTGTATTTATCTCCCGCCAGGCTAAAGCTCGCCACTGCCCCAAGCGCCATCAGCCAGGCCTTGGGGTTGAGGAATTGCAACAGCCAGCCTTGGTACAGGCGCACCGGCTTTGGTGGCGGCGCGTCGGTTTCCAGCTTTTCATAGGCCGCCGTCGCCACTTTCCACGCCAGCCACAACAGATAAAGGCTACCGAGGATTTTCAGGATCAGGTGCAATGAAGGATAAATCAGGATCAACCCACCAACGCCAAATGCCACCAGCACCAAGATACTTTGCATACCCAGCATGATGCCGATCATCAGCCATAATGAACGCATAAAGCCGAAATTGGCCCCTGAGGTGGTGAGCAACATATTATTGGGGCCAGGGGTGATCGCGGCCACCCACAGGAAGCCTAGCATCGAAAGAAATAAACTCAGTTCCATGAAGCGGGTGCTCCTCACCCAAATGACTTTTTTGCAGTATGATTGCTAATACATGTGTTTGAAGCTAACAGTGCGGTTCGGATCACACAATAGCCGCCAACAAGAATTTTATTCATTATGTATGAATCCTTTCGCCCCCTGACCGGGGCCAGTAATCCACACCTGCAAACCCTGCTGCCACGGCTGGTGCGCCGCCGCATACGGCTACAACCCCATTGGCAGCGGCTGGAGTTGCCGGACGGCGATTTCGTCGATCTGGCCTGGAGTGAAGATCCGCAACTGGCGCGCGATAAACCGCGCGTGGTGCTGTTCCATGGGTTAGAGGGTAATTTCTACAGCCCTTACGCACATGGGCTGCTTAATGCCTGGCGCGAGCAAGGTTGGTTGGGCGTGGTGATGCATTTCCGTGGTTGCAGCGGCGTGCCTAACCGTAAGCAACGCATCTATCATTCCGGCGAAACGGAAGATGCCCGCTTCTTCCTGCGCTGGTTGCGTGACAGCTTTGGCGAAGTGCCAACGGCAGCGGTTGGGATTTCCCTTGGCGGCAATATGCTGGCCTATTATCTGGCCCAGCAGGGCAATGACAGCCTGCTACAAGCGGCAGTGGTCGTTTCTGCCCCGCTGATGCTGGAGCCATGCTCAATCCGCATGGAGCAGGGATTCTCCCGCGTTTATCAGCGCTACCTATTGGGCCAACTCAAGCAAAATGCCACCCGCAAGCTGCTGCACTATCCAGGCACCTTGCCGTTGGATCTGTCGCAACTGAACAAGCTGCGGCGCATTCGTGAGTTTGATGATGTGATCACCTCGCGCATTCACGGCTTCAGCGACGCGGTCGATTACTATCGCCGTTGCAGCGCCCTACCGCTGTTGCCGCAGATCACCACGCCACTGCTGATCATTCACGCTAAAGACGATCCGTTTATGACCGATGCGGTGATACCCGATCTCGCCAGCCTGCCGCCTAATATCGAATATCAGCTGACGGAGTGCGGTGGCCACGTCGGTTTTGTCGGCGGCACCTTGAAAAAACCACAAATGTGGCTGGAGCAACGAATCCCGGCCTGGCTTTCTTCTTTTTTGGAACCCACCAAGTGATTATTCCCTGGCAAGAAATTGAACAAGAGACTCTCAACAGCCTGATCGAATCCTTTGTATTACGCGAAGGAACCGACTACGGCGAGCACGAACGTTCGCTGGAACAGAAGGTCGACGACGTGCGCCGCCAGTTGAAAAGCGGCGAAGTGGTGCTGGTGTGGTCAGAACTACATGAAACCGTCAACATCATGCCTCGCGGGCAGATCCGCGCCGGGCAGGAGGAAATTTAGTCTTATTGCGCGCTATGACTGAGGGAAAAAATCAGGTAACAATGCAGTATTGCAAACCAACGCGCACAATTTCGCCTTGGGCGAAAGGGTATCAGCCATACTAAAAATCTCATTCTGAGCCTGCGCATTTAATACGGAGTGACCCTCGACCATGTCTGCCAAACATCCCGTTATCGCGGTGACCGGTTCCAGCGGAGCCGGCACCACCACCACCAGCCTGGCGTTCCGCAAGATTTTTCAGCAGCTAAACCTGTGCGCCGCCCAGCTGGAAGGCGACAGCTTCCACCGTTACACCCGGCCGGAAATGGATGCGGCAATTCGTAAAGCCCGCGATATGGGGCGCCATATCAGCTACTTCGGCCCGGAAGCCAACGACTTTGGCCTGCTTGAGCAAAGCTTTATCGAATACGGCAAGAACGGCACCGGCCGCTCACGTAAATATCTGCATACCTACGACGAGGCGGTGCCTTACAACCAGGTTCCTGGCACGTTCACGCCTTGGGAGCCACTGCCCGCCCCCACGGATGTCCTGTTCTACGAAGGGCTGCACGGCGGCGTAGTGGCCGATCAGATCGACGTAGCCAAACATGTCGATCTGCTGGTCGGCGTGGTGCCGATCGTCAACCTGGAGTGGATCCAGAAGCTGATCCGCGATACCGGCGAGCGTGGCCATTCCCGTGAGGCGGTGATGGACTCGGTAGTCCGTTCGATGGAGGATTACATCAGCTACATCACGCCACAGTTCTCGCGCACCCATATCAACTTCCAACGCGTCCCGACGGTAGATACCTCCAACCCGTTTGCCGCCAAGGCAATCCCCTCACTCGACGAAAGCTTGGTGGTGATCCACTTCCGGGGCCTGGATCAGATCGATTTCCCCTACCTGCTGGCAATGCTGCAAGGATCGTTTATCTCGCATATCAATACGCTGGTGGTACCGGGTGGCAAGATGGGGCTGGCAATGGAACTGATTATGGCACCGCTGGTGCAGCGGTTGATGGAAGGCAAGAAGATCGAATAAGTTATCGGGCGCGGCTAATTTCCGCGCCCGCCGTCGTTAGCGCATCAACAGGTGGCGGATAAAACCGACGTGCAGTTTCACGCCAATCTGCATCGCCGCCTCGTCCAGTTTAAAACGGGGATTATGCACGCCGTAGGTGGCACCGATCGCCTCGTTACCGCTGCCGATAAACAGGAAGCACCCCGGCACTTTCTCCTGATAGGAGGAGAAATCTTCGCTGCCAAACATCGCGGTAGTCAATTCCCGCAACGCCTGTGGCCCCACGGCTTCGGCCACCACCTCGCGCGCAATGGCGCAGGCATCAAGGTGGTTATTGCCGATAGTATAGCCACGTGTCCAGTCAACCTTATAGCTGGCACCGTGCGCCTGGCTGATCCCAGCGACGGTTTGCTCTACCAACAGCGGCACCCGATCACGGACTTCCTGATTATGAGTACGTAACGTTCCTGCCAACCGGGCAGTGTCTGGAATGACGTTATAGCTGTCTCCTGCCTGGAAGGTTGCCACCGTCAACACCGGGGCATTTAACGGATCCAGCTTCCGTGCCACGATCTGCTGTAATGCGGTAACGATCTCCGCACCAATCGGCACCGGATCGATACACAGATGCGGCATCGAGCCATGTCCACCCTTACCCTGCAGCACGATGTCGAAGTTATCGCTGGAGCCACTGAACACGCCCTGCTTCAAGCCCACCTCACCGGTCGGGAAGTTGGGCATGACATGCAGGCCGAAGATCATCTTCACGCCATCCAGAACACCCAGGTCTACCAGCTGTTGGGCTCCGCCCGGTGGCACTTCTTCGGCATGCTGGAAGATAAAACGCACCGAGCCTTGCAGGTGCGCCTGCAACTGGCACAGCACGCTGGCCGCGCCCAGCAACATCGCGCTGTGAGCATCATGGCCGCAGGCATGCATCACCCCTGGCCGGGTCGAGCAGAAAGGTTCGTCGCTTTCCTCCTGGATCGGCAAGGCATCGATATCGGCGCGCAATGCATAGCACGGCCCCGGCGCTGAGCCCTGCAATTCAGCCACTACGCTATTTGGCGTAGGGCGTGAGATCTTCAACGGGCCAAGGTGAGCCAATTGTGCAGCGATGTAATCTGCCGTCTGCGCCTCTTGAAATGACAACTCTGGATTGGCATGCAGGTGGCGACGCCACTGCAATACCTGTTGTTCCACGTCGGCAATCAGCTGTTCAATGTTCATTTTCATACTCCTTGATTCAGTGCCGGTTGGCGCGCTTTACCTGCCAATGGCAGGATCACCAGCCCGGAAACCACCATAGCCAGTGCCAAAAAGATAAACGTTGTCATGTAGTTGTGGCTGATGGTGATCAAATACCCCATGGCGATAGGGGCCACAAAGCCACCCAAAGTGCCGCCGGTGTTTATCAGCCCCATCGCTGCCCCCATCACTTCCGCAGGCAGGCGCTTCATCGGCAGAGTAAACACCGTGACGAACGAGGCCATCAGGAAGATATAACCCAGGAACAAGAACAGGCTAGCCGTCAGCGCCGATTCGCTGGTAAACACCAGCCAGATGCACAAGGCGCTGATCAGGGAACTGAAGAAGATCACCCACGGCTCAAGCCCTTGCAGATAGCGCCCGACCAGCCAGCCGGTACCGAGTGAGGAGATCCATATCCCCAGACCGCCGGCGGCCACCACCATGCTGGAGACGTCAATCGGCATTCCGCGCTGCTGTACCAGGAATTTCGGCAGCCAGGCCATCAGGCCGTACGACGGGATGTTGATACAGAAAATCGCCACAAACAGCAGCAACACGATGGGGTTTTTCAGCAAGGCCTTATAGTTGGCAGCGGCTGCCCCAGCTTTGGCGGATGCTGCCTGTGGTGGATTAGGAACCAGCCACAAGATGCAGGCGGCAATCACGAATGCCAACAGGCCAAGTGCAGAGAACGACCCACGCCAGCCGATGTGATCCAGGCAGTAGACCGCGACCAGCGGCCCGACGGTCATCGCCAACCCGGCGGAGGACAGCAGAATGGACTGCGCGAAGGTGCGCTGTTCCAGTGGGAAATTCGCCACCACTGCCTTGGCGCAGGAACACGGGTAGCCGGAGTGGCCAATACCCGACAGGAAGCGGAACGTCACCAGCAGGCCCAGGCCGAACCCCAGAATGCCGAAGCACAGGGCGAATCCCCCCAGCAGCAGTAACGAACTGCACAGCACTTTCTTAAAGCCAAAGCGGTCATTGAGCCAGCCCGCCGGTATCTGGAACAGGGAATACGCCAGGAAAAACATCCCGGTAATGTAGCCCAGTTGTTCCGGCTGTAGATTGAACTCGCGTTCGATAGGTAACAGCGCAAAACCCATCACGGTTTTATCGATGTACACCACGACATAGCCCACAAACAGCAAAAAAATCATTAGCGAACGATTTTTCATCGCCGATATTCCTTTAAGTTATCACCCAGGCTGCCCACCAGCGTGACGGGCGTAGTTTAATAATGTGATCCAGGTCACTTTATAGTTTTAATAACAGTCACTTACAGCAATATGCTGAAATTATCGCCTTTTGCCGAGCGGCATAAGATACAATTTTGTAAGGGGTGATGCTTTTTATTGATAGGGTGGGGAATGCGCTATTTACCGAAGTTACAACAGTTGAAAGTCTTCCAGCAGGTGATCCGAAGCGGCAGTATTCGCGGGGCGGCACGCGCGCTTGAGCAATCTCAACCGGCGGTGAGCCGCACCATCCGTGAACTGGAACAGATCCTGGAAACCCAGTTGATCAATCGCAGCAGTCAGGGAATGACGCTGACCGAAACCGGCCGCGCCTTCGCCCTGCGAATGCAGTTGATCCTGGAGGAATTGCAGCGCGCCGCCGACGAGATCCAGCAGTTGAATCAGCATTCGCAAGGTAACGTCGCCATTGGCTGCTCTTCGCTACTCGCCCTGACGGTATTACCGGAACTGGTCGAGGCCTTCAAACAACCTTTTCCACAGGCCAATCTGCTGATCCGCGAGGCGCAGCTTTCTACGCTACTGCCAGCATTGCGCGAAGGCCGCCTGGATTTTGCCGTGGGTACCGTCAGCCCGGAACTTCCGCTGGAGGATCTGGTGCATGAACCGCTGTTCAACGCCTCTTTTTGCATTATCGCACGCCAGGGGCACCCACTGGCGCAGGCCACCTCGTTGGACGAATTGCGTGAGGCCAAGTGGTTATTACCGGAAACCGATATGGGTTACTACCAGCAGTTGCGTGCGGTGTTAGGCACCTTCTATCAGCAATTGAGTCGTTCGCCCATTCGCTCGGACTCTGTGACCTGTGGCTTGAATATGGTGCTGGAGGCGGATTATTTGACTATCGTGGCGCGGGCGATGAGTGCACCGTTCTATTTGCAGCGTCGGCTGGTGGCATTGCCTATCGACACGTTGCCACAAGCGCAATATTGCGTGCTGTATTCACAGAAATCGCCGCTAACCGTGACGGCACGGCGATTTCTTGATTTATTGCGTGCCCACTGCCTGCGCTACCCTTGGTAGGATCAGGCCACTTCGCGGATTTCGAAGCTGTGGGTAATGCTGGCGGCTTTACCCAGCATCAAGGAGACGGAGCAGTATTTCTCGGCGGAAAGATCCACCGCACGCTCGACGATCTTATCGGTCAGCCCTTTGCCGGTGACGATAAAATGCAGATTGATATGGGTAAACAGACGCGGTGCTTCTTCACGACGCTCGGAGGTCAGTTTTACCTCACAGTCACGCACATCGTTACGCCCTTTTTGCAGGATCGACACTACGTCGATGGCGCTACAGCCGCCGACGGACATCAACACCATTTCCATCGGGCTTGGCGCTTTATCGCCAGCGTTGCCATCCATCAAAACCTGGTGACCAGACGCAGACTCACCCAGGAATGTCAGCCCTTCTACCCACTTAACTCTTGCCTGCATGTTACACACTCCGGTTAATTTCTTAAAAACAGGGTACGCTTTCGCATACATTCTGGCAACGTAACCTGACGCTAATCATGCTGAAGCGAGACAACACAAGACACCCGCCTCACTCTGTGCTACAAACAGAGCCGCAATAACTCTTTCCAGGTCACCGATTTCAGGGATATGTCCAAGGAAAGGCCCCTATATTGGTTTGTTAACAGAATGTAGCTTGCAGCTCTCCCTGCAAGTTAATATGCTAGAGCACAAGCGTATTTCTATAACACGCCTCAAAACCTGTTGATAGCCACAATTAAAACACCGGGCTATAAGCACGTTTTACAGGGAACTCTGACCCCTGTGATACAAGGCAGCGATAACAACAGAGGATAACAGCGAATGGTTCTCGGCAAACCGCAAACAGACCCGACTCTCGAATGGTTCCTGTCTCATTGCCATATCCACAAATATCCATCGAAGAGTACGCTTATTCACCAAGGTGAAAAGGCCGAAACGCTTTACTACATCGTCAAAGGCTCCGTCGCGGTGCTGATTAAAGATGAAGAAGGCAAAGAGATGATCCTGTCCTACCTTAACCAGGGGGATTTCATCGGCGAGCTAGGATTATTTGAAGAAGGCCAGGAGCGTAGCGCCTGGGTACGGGCCAAAACCGCCTGTGAAGTGGCTGAAATTTCCTACAAGAAATTCCGCCAGTTGATCCAGGTTAACCCGGATATCCTGATGCGCCTGTCCGCACAGATGGCTAACCGCCTGCAAGTCACCTCAGAGAAAGTGGGTAATCTCGCCTTCCTTGACGTAACCGGCCGCATTGCACAGACCTTGCTGAACCTGGCAAAACAGCCTGATGCCATGACTCACCCAGACGGCATGCAGATCAAAATCACCCGCCAGGAAATTGGCCAAATCGTCGGTTGCTCACGTGAAACCGTCGGTCGTATTTTGAAAATGCTCGAAGATCAAAACCTGATCTCCGCGCACGGCAAAACCATTGTCGTGTACGGTACGCGTTAATCCCCAGGGAAACGGTGCAGCAATGCGCCGTTTCTTTACCTGCTGAATAGCCAACCATGTGGCGCCGCCTGATCTACCACCCGGAAGTCAACTACGCACTGCGGCAAACGCTGGTGTTGTGCCTGCCGGTGGCGTTTGGTTTACTGATTGGCAACCTGCAACTCGGCATGCTGTTCTCGTTGGTGCCCGCCTGCTGCAACATTGCCGGGCTGGATACGCCGCACAAACGCTTTTTCAAACGCCTGGTCGTAGGCGGCTCCCTGTTCGCACTCAGCAGCCTTCTGCTGCAACAAGCCCTGCTGTGGGATCTGCCGTTACCCTTGCTGATGCTGGCAATGGCGCTGTTGCTCGGCGTCAGCGGTGAGATCAGCCCGCTGCACGCACGCCTGCTACCAGCCGCATTGGTCGCCGCCATCTTTTCCCTCAGCATGGTAGGCACCGTGCCAATCTGGCATGCCCCTTTGCTGTATATCGTCGGCACCGCCTGGTACGGGCTGTTTACCTGGGCCTGGTTCAAGCTGTGGAAAGAGCAGCCGATGCGCGAATCTCTAAGCCAGCTGTATATGCAGCTGGCCGACTATTTTGAAGCCAAATACTCATTACTGACGCAGCATACCGATCCTGAAACTGCCCTGCCGCCGCTGTTGCAACGCCAGCAGAAAGTCATGGATCTGATCAGTCTGCTATACCAACAGCTTAATTTCCTGCCCCATGCCAATAACCTGGAGCAAAAGCGCCTGCGGCGTACGTTTCAGGTGGCGCTCGATTTGCAAGAGCACATCACCGTCAGCCTGCATCTGCCGGAAGAAGTGCAAAAGCTGGTGGAGCAAAGCCAGGCCGAAGCGATCATCCGCCGCAACGCCCAGGTGATCGCCACGCGCCTGCGGGTGGTGGCCGACGATATTCTCTATCATCGGCACTCTACGCGTTTCAGCATGAAGAATGAGCTGGCGGCGCTGGAAAAAGTGGCCTCACAGCACGCCGATAATCCGGTTGGCCAGTTCTGCTATTACCACTTCAGTCGCATCGCACGCCTGCTGCGCACTCAGCACCCACTTTACCGCCGTAATCTGATGGCCAATCAGTCACGCCTGCCGTTCTGGCCTGCAGTGGTGAGCTATCTATCGTTCAAATCCAACGCCTTGCGTAACGCCGCCAGACTGGGGGTCATTCTGGCGGCAGGCAGCAGCCTGGGCATGCTGTTCAATCTGCCAAAACCCTACTGGATCTTGCTGACCATCATGCTGGTCAGCCAAAACGGCTATAACGCCACGCGGGTGAGGATCCAGCACCGTGCCCTCGGCACGTTGGCCGGGCTGGTGATTGCCGCTGGACTGTTGCAACTACAGATGCCGGAGAACGTGACGCTGAGCATCATGTTGGTCATCACCCTGGCGGCCTATCTGATCCTGCGGAAAAACTACGGGCTGGCGGTGATGGGCTTCACCGTGACCGCCGTCTACACCTTGCAGCTCCTGGCGCTGAACGGTACCCATTTCCTGGTCCCCCGCCTGATCGATACCCTTATCGGCTGCGTACTGGTGTTTGGTGGCACAATCTGGCTATGGCCGCAGTGGCAGAGCGGCATGCTGCGTAAAAACGCCCATCAGGCTCTGGAGCACGATCAGACTGCACTGCGTTTATTGCTGGAAGAACAGGAACCCGACCCCAGCGAACTGGCCTACACACGCATGCAGGTCAATCAGGCGCATAACGCCCTGTTTACCTCGCTCAATCAGGCGATGCAGGAACCGGGGTTTGAATCGAATTATCTGGCTGATATGCGGCTGTGGATCACCCATAACCAGTTTATTGTTGAACACCTGAATGCGATGACCATTCTGGCGCGCGAGCACTATATGCTGACGCCAAAGCTGGCTCAGGAGTATCTGCAAACCTGTGAGATCGCCTTACAGAGCTGTCAGCAGCGGTTGGAATATGACGGCCCGAGTACCAGCAACAGCATCATGCAGCCGCCGGACCTGCATCCAGATATGCCGATCACCGAGATGGAACGCCACTTGAGGCGGATCCTTTCTCACCTGACCGTGATGCATACCATTTCGTCATTGGCATGGCGCCAGCGCCCACATCATGGGATCTGGCTGAAGCGCAAATTGCGGGAAAGCTGAGACTAGCGGGACCGCAGCCCCGCTAACTTGATCAGCCGTTAATCACATCCTGTACGGCCAATTCGAACAGCGCCATGCCCTCGTCGATATCTTTCAGCTCAACCACCAACGAAGGGGCAAAACGGATCACATTTGGCCCGGCATTGAGGATCATCAAACCACGTGCAGCAGCGGCAGTGAGGAAATCACGCGCTTTGCCGTGATAGCCAGCCTTCAGTTCCGCGCCAATCAACAGCCCCATGCCACGAATATCGCTGAACACATCGTATTTCTTACCGATCTCCTGCAAAGCCTGAACAAACAGCCCACGACGCTGCTCAATCCCGCTTAGCACCTCTGGCGTGTTGATCACGTCCAACGCTGCCTCTGCCACTGCACAGGCCAGTGGGTTGCCGCCGTAGGTGGTGCCGTGGGTGCCAACCTGCATCACCGAGGCGATCTCTTCGGTGGTCAGCATCGCGCTCACCGGGAAACCGCCGCCCAGCGCTTTAGCAGTAGTGAGGATGTCTGGCGTAATGCCGTAATGCATATAGGTAAACAGCTTGCCGCTACGGCCCATACCGCTTTGCACTTCATCAAACACCAGCAGCGCCTGATGTTGGTCGCAAAGTTCACGTACGCCCTTGAGGAAGACAGGATCGGCGGCGGTAATGCCCCCTTCACCCTGAATAGGCTCCATCACTACCGCACAGGTGTGATCGTCCATCACCGCTTTCACCGCGGCCAGATCGTTGAAAGGTACATGCACGATATCGGCCGGTTTCGGCCCAAAGCCGTCGGAATATTTTGGCTGCCCGCCCACGGAAACGGTGAACAGCGTACGGCCATGGAAAGCGTTATTAAACGCGATAATCTTGGTTTTATACGGGCTATGACGGGTGATGGCGTAATGACGAGCGAGCTTGAAAGCCGCTTCGTTAGCCTCCGCACCCGAGTTGGCGAAAAACACCCGGTCGGCGAAGGTGGCAGCGATCAATTTACTGGCCAGGCGCAGCGCGGGCTCATTGGTGAATACGTTGCTGGTATGCCACAAGGTTTCGCCCTGCTGCTTTAGAGCCTCAACCAGTGCCGGATGGCAGTGCCCCAACGCAGTCACCGCGATGCCACCAGAGAAGTCGATATACTCTTTCCCCTGCTGGTCCCATACGCGGCTCCCCTTGCCCTTCACCGGCACAAACTGGGCGGGTGCATAAACAGGCAGGATAACCTGATCAAAGGTGCTGCGGGTAACTGCGGTTTTTTCGGTCATTACTGGCTCCAGGCGGCTAACTATCAAGTGAAAATATAATCACAAAATATGCATAAAAAACCAATCAAGGGCAAGCTTAAAAAACCACTAACGGCTAACTTCCAAGGAAATTACCCAGCAGTTGGTGCCCCTGTTCGCTGAGAATGCTCTCTGGATGGAACTGTACGCCTTCCAGCGCCAGCGTCCGGTGGCGGATCCCCATGATCTCATCCCGTTCGCCGTCACGTTCGCTCCAGGCGGTCACCTCAAAGCACTCCGGCAACGTCGCCGCGTCCAGGATCAGTGAATGGTAGCGGGTGACGGTCAGTGGATTATTCAATCCCTTGAACACGCCGAGATTTTGATGGCGGATAGCTGAGGTTTTGCCGTGCATCACCTCTCGAGCGCGAACCACGTCGGCACCAAACGCCTGGCCCAACGCCTGATGCCCAAGGCAAACCCCAAGGATCGGCAACTTGCCGGCAAAATGGCGGATCGCGGCCAGCGAGATGCCCGCCTCGTTCGGCGTACAGGGGCCAGGGGAGATCACCAGATGTTGCGGTGCCAGCCGCTCAATATCGGCCAGTTGCAGTTCATCGTTACGCTTCACCAGCACTTCTGCACCCAGTTCGCAGAAGTACTGATAGAGGTTGTAGGTAAAAGAGTCGTAGTTATCGATCAGCAGCAGCATGTTTAAATGAACTTAGTATGAAGGATCGTTACGGTCGCCCGTATCAAATAGCTAGATAGCCGAGTTTATCTAACCTTCGCCGTTACACCTATAGCCACGTTCGAACAGTAATCCATAAAGACAGCCAGTTTTGCTGATTGGAAAACGTTGAATCAGCCAAAAAAGAGAGTAGTGTAGCACCGAGTGCTATAGTTAAGGTAACAGGATGTCAACCTAATGCGCGTATTTAAAACCAAATGGTTTGCCAAAATGGCCGAATCTCATGGCATCAAAGATAGGGAATTATGCCGGGCTATTGACGCAGTGATAGAAGGGAAGGCCGATGACCTCGGAGGCGGAATATACAAGAAGCACCTAAGGGAGAATCGTGATCGCGCGATAATATTAGCCAAAGGCGGAGTGCATTGGTTTTACACGTTCCTGTATGCTAAACAGGATATGGCCAACATCGATAAACGTGAACTTGCTGGATTTCGAGAGTTAGCAAAGTACTATGCGGTACTTACAGATGAAAAGATTATGGCATTGATTACAAATAAAGAGCTGGTGGAGATTTGTCATGACCGCAAAAAGTAAATTCAAAAGTCCTGCGTTTGAAGCCATCCATAGTGCAGCTTCTGGGTTATTCAGCGTCGATGCCATCCCGCAGGAGACGATGCGTAGCTTCGATCAAGCCTGCATCAGCAGCGTCAAAGATCTTCAACCACTTGAAATCAAAGCATTGCGGGAAAAGCTCAATGTCAGCCAGCCAGTCTTTGCCCGTTATCTAAACACCAGCGTTTCTACAGTACAAAAATGGGAAAGCGGCGCAAAACGCCCCAGTGGCCTGTCGTTGAAGTTACTTACCGTGGTCCTGAAACATGGGCTTAATGTGTTGATTTAATGACTTGCTCAATCATCCAGTTTCACACCAAGCATCCTGAGCAGTTTTAGGGCTTTAGCCTGGAAATTGCTCGGATGCTATCAGAGAAATTTGTGAGGCAAGCCATTTCGCAGACACTGTCTGCGAAATCTGCTCTGACTGCCAAGTTTGAAACCGCTGGCAAAGCTAAACGGACGCAGTATTCTGCGCCCCACAAAATAATCACAGACCTACTTTTTGCGGCCACCCATGATCGAGCCTAAAACGCCGCGCAGGATCTGGCGGCCCAGATCGCGCGCCATGCTCTTGGCGGCGGTCTGCACGATGCCGTCGTGTTTACCGCCGCGTGGCCCAGTGGAACCAAACAGGATCTCGTTCAAGCCGCCCATCAAGCCACCGCCGCTTTCCTGCCCTGCGGCCGGTTTCTGAGCCGGTTGCCCAGGCTGTGGCGTACCCACAGTGGCAAAACCACCTGCGGCCAGTTTTTCATAGGCAGATTCACGATCTACCATATCCTCATAACGTCCGTAGAGCGGGGATTTATTGATGGCGCTGTTCATCCCTTCGGCCCCCAGCATGCCCATTTTCGATTCCGGAGCGATCACCATCGCACGCTCCACCACGTTCGGCCGCCCTTTTTCATCCAGGAAGGAGACTAGTGCCTCGCCCACGCCTAGCTCAGTGATTGCCATTTCCGCATCAAAGTCTGGATTGGCGCGCATGGTTTGTGCCGCCGCCTTCACCGCTTTCTGATCGCGTGGTGTAAAGGCCCGCAGCGCGTGCTGGACACGGTTACCCAGCTGGCCCAGGACACTGTCCGGGATATCCAACGGATTCTGGGTGACAAAGTAGATGCCCACGCCTTTGGAACGGATCAGGCGCACCACCTGTTCAATTTTGGTCAGCAATGCCGGTGGCGCATCGTTAAACAGTAGGTGGGCTTCGTCGAAGAAAAACACCAGCTTTGGCTGTTCCGGATCGCCCACTTCCGGCAAATGCTCAAACAGCTCCGCCAGTAGCCACAGCAAAAACACCGCATACAGCTTCGGCTGGTTAATCAGCTTATCCGCCGCCAGCAGGTTGATAATGCCGTGCCCGTTGGCGTCGGTTCTCATCAGATCGTTGATATCCAACATCGGCTCGCCAAAGAACTGATTGGCACCCTGCTGTTCCAGCGTCAGCAAACCACGCTGGATCGCCCCGATCGAGGCCGAAGAGATGTTGCCGTACTGGGTTTGGAACTGTTTGGCGTTATCCCCGACGTACTGCACCATCGCACGCAGGTCTTTCATATCCAGCAACAGTAAGGCGTTGTCATCGGCGATCTTGAACACCAACTGCAACACGCCGCTCTGCACCTCATTCAGATCCAACAGGCGGCCTAGCAGCAGCGGGCCAAGATCGGAAATGGTGGCACGGATAGGATGGCCCTTTTCACCAAAAATATCCCAAGGGATCATGGAACAGGCTTGGGGTTGCCAGTCGGTAACGCCAATTGCCGCCAACCGCGCCTGCAACTTCTCGGAGGGAACACCTTCGGCCGCAATGCCCGACAGATCGCCTTTAACGTCCGCCAGGAATACCGGAATGCCGATGCGCGAGAACTGCTCCGCCATCTTTTGCAGGGTGACCGTTTTGCCCGTACCGGTCGCCCCGGTGATCAACCCGTGGCGGTTAGCCAGGGCAGGCAAAATGACCAGTTCCTGCGCCGGTTTCCCGTCTTTCATCGCTTTGGCAATAATCCGTGCTTCGCTCATTTTCTGTTCCTATAACCCTGTACGGCGCGAATGCGCCCGTTGATATCATCAAGGCTATAAGCGAGACGTAAACCCGTCAAGGACAAACAAAAGGGCCCCTCACCCCAACCCTTATGTCTTGATCTTCTCCGCCTTAGCGGAGAAGATCCCCGACTGATCATCGGGAGATAGCCGGTGAGCTCCCCCTAACCCTAGTGCCTATGAGCCCGTGGGAGAGATTGTGCCCCGGCTGTCTATTTCCCTGTCGCCTTGTAGACCGAACGGTATCCTGTGCCTATGAGCACCTACATATAAGGATGGTCCGGCGATAAATTTCAGACATGGTTATGGAGTGCCATAATGCGTAGAACCCCTGTCGGCGTTGATATCGCTAAACACAAATTTGATGTCGCCGTACTGCTGGACAATCAGAAGTATAAAACCAAAAAGTTTGCCAATACCCCTTCTGGATGCCGCGAGTTCGCAGCCTGGTTGAGCCGCTTTGGCGACTGTCATGTCTGTATGGAAGCCACCGGGAGCTACAGCACGGAACTGGCCACTTATCTGGCAGACAACAACTACCACGTCAGTCTGATGAACCCGGCGTGTATCCATTCCTTCGGCAATACAGAACTGGCCCGGAACAAAACGGACAAAAGCGATGCAGCGATGATAGCCCGCTACTGCGCACTGCATCAGCCTGCCCCGTGGTTCCCAGCCCCGTTGAGCGAGCGCCAGTTGACCGCGTTGGTCAGGCATCTTAAGAACCTGGAAGAGATGCGTCAGATGGAAGAAAATCGCCTGGAGGTGGCCGAAGCAGTCATCGTCCCTTCACTCAATGAGCACATCGCCACGTTGGATGAACTGATACGAGAAACGAAAAAGAAAATCAGTCAGCACATCGATGATAACCCTGACCTGAAACGGGACAGCGAGTTGCTAAAAAGTATCCCTGGAGTGGGAGAGATGCTGAGCTCCAGCCTGCTGGCCTTCGCAGGAAACCTGCGTCGGTTCACCAGCAGCAAGGCCCTGGTAGCGTACGCAGGACTGAATCCACAGCGATGTGAGTCGGGGATGTTTAAAGGGAAAAGCCGGTTATCGAAAGTGGGGCACGGTGAGCTGCGAAGTGCGTTATACATGCCCGCGGTAGTGGCAGGCCAATACAATGTTGTGGTTAAAGACTTAACAGAAAGGCTAAAGTTGCGTGGGAAGTCGGGCAAAGAAAGAGTGTGTGCGGCGATGCGAAAGTTGCTGCAACTGGCCTATGGTGTGGTGAAATCAGGAAAGACATTTAATGCGGAAATACCGCTTGCCGGATAGCCGACAAGACGGTATCTCTCCCACAGGGAGAGGGAGCTATTAGCCCCTGCTCTTTTGCAAGTGAAAGAGGTCACCTCAGCAAACTCTTCAAGCCGATATCAATCGTAGGAGTCAATCTGCGGCACATTAGGGTCCCTCATGCCAAACCGTATCGCGGGACGTGCACCCAGTCCTTCCTTTTGTGAGAGGGAGCTGATGCAGAGCCGATATCAATCGTAGGAGTTAATCTGTGGCACGTTAGGGTCCCTCATGCCAAACCGTATTGCGGGACGTGCAACCAGTCCTTCCTTTAGGGAGAGGGAGCTGATGCGGAGCCGATATCTATCGTAGGAGTCAATCTGCGGCACATTAGGGTCCCTCATGCCAAACCGTATCGCGGGACGTGCAACCAGCCCTTCCTTTAGTAAGAGGGAGCTGATGCGGAACCGATATCAATCGTAGGAGTCAATCTGTGGCACATTAGAGTCTCTCATGCCAAACCGAGTCGCTTAACGTTATCCGCGTAACCCCAGCTCTTCTTTCAGCGATTTGAGATAGCGGCGGCTGACCGGTACCGGCTCCCCCACCGACATAATCATTTCCGCCGTGCCACTTTCTTCAAAACGGATCTCTTTGACCCGCTCAAGGTTCACCAGATATTGCCGGTGGCAGCGCACCAATGGCGTGCGGCTTTCCAACGTGCGAAGCGTCAGTTCGGTAAAACACTCCATGCCGTCATTGCGTACCACATACACCCCGGTCGAGCGTGAGCGGATAGCGATCACCTCGTCGAAACGCAGCAGGTAAATCCGGCTGTGGCCGGTGCAGGGAATGTATTTCAGGTAGCCCGCGCTTTCATCCAACGCCGCAATATTCTGCGGAGCACGGCGCTGATGCAGGCGCTGCAGGGTTTTATTCAGCCGATTCGGCTCCGCCGGTTTCAGCAGGTAATCAAACGCATGCTGCTCAAAGGCCTGCACTGCGTATTCGTCATAGGCCGTCAGAAACACGATGTAGGGCATACGGTTCGGATCGAGCATGCCAACCATTTCCAATCCGCTGATACGCGGCATCTGGATGTCCAGGAATACCACGTCCGGTTGCAAGCGGTGGATTTGGCTGATGGCCTCAATGGCATTGGCGCATTCACCAATAATGGTAATGCCCTCTTCCTCTTCCAGCAGGTGGCGCAGGTTATCGCGGGCAAAGGGCTCGTCATCGACAATCAGTACGTTCAACATCAAGCAGCCCTCGCCAAGGGAACGTTAAGGGTGATGCAAGTATAGGCTTCAGGTTCGCAGGTGACCTGCACGCCATAATCTTCACCATAGCGCACGCGGATACGCCGATCGACCAGGTTCATCCCCAACCCGCTGCCACCGGTCTGCTGACGGAACAGCCCGGCGTTATCCGTCACCTGCAACAGCAAGTGATCGCCCTCCAGACGAGCACCAATATCGACACGGCCAATCCCCAACAGGTGGGAAGTACCGTGCTTGATGGCATTTTCCACAATCGGCTGCAGCGAGAACGCAGGTAAACGCACTGCCAGCAACTCTTCCGGCAGCGAAACGGTGATCTCCAGCCGATCGGCAAAACGGGCCTTTTCGATCTGCAGATAGGCGTTCACATGTTCGATCTCGTCCGCCAGGCTCACCTCATCGTCGGAGCGCTTGAGGTTTTTACGGAAAAAGGTCGACAGATACTGCACCAGTTCGCAGGCCCGGTCGCCATCGCGGCGGATCACCGCCACCAGCGTATTCAGGGCGTTGAACAGGAAATGCGGGTTCACCTGCGCATGCAGCAGTTTGATTTCCGACTGGGCCAGCAGCTGTTTATGGCGCTCATATTGCCCGGCCATGATTTGCGCCGACAGCAGGCTGGCAATCCCTTCCCCCAGCGTGCGATTAATGGTGCTAAACAGCTTGGTCTTGGGTTCATACAGTTTGATGGTGCCAATCACTCGCTGGTTTTCACCACGCAGCGGGATCACCAGTGTCGAACCTAGTTTGCAATTGCCGTTGATGGAGCAGCAGTAAGACAGCTCATTGCCGTCGGCATACACCACCTCGTTGTTATCGATGGCGCGATGGGAGTGGACCGAGGAGATCGGCGTGCCCGGCAGATGGTGGTCGTCACCAATGCCGATAAAGGCCAGCAGCTTGTCACGGTCGGTGATCGCCACGGCGCCGATGCCCAGCTCCTGATAGACCACTCGCGCCACCTTCATGCTGTTTTCCTGGTCAAACCCCTGGCGCAGAATACCCTCGGTACGTTCGGCAATCTTCAACGCCTTGGAGGAGAAGGCGCTGGTGTATTTCTCAAACATCGCCCGCCGATCAAGCAGGATCTGCATGAACATGGCGGCACCGATGGTATTGGCGATCAGCATCGGCAGGACGATGTGCTCCACCAGCAGCACCGCTTCGGGGAACGGACGCGCGACGATCAGGATAATCGCCATTTGCAGCACTTCGGCCACCAACGCAATCCCGGCGACAAACAGCGGGTTGAACAGCAGATCGATACGCCCGCGCCGCATGGCAATGCTGTGCACAATACCGCCAACCAGACCTTCGGCCACCGTGGAGATCGCACAGGCGACGTCTGTCATGCCCCCCAGTGTATAACGATGCAAGCCGCCCGTTAGGCCAACCAGGAAACCGACGGAGGGCCCACCCAGCAGCCCGCCCAACACGGCGCCGATAGCGCGGGTATTGGCGATGGAGTCTTGAATATGCAGGCCAAAATAGGTGCCCATAATGCAGAACACCGAGAAAATGACGTAGCACAGCAACTTGTGCGGCAGGCGAATGGTCACCTGCATCAACGGAATAAACAGCGGCGTCTTGCTCAGCAGATAGGCAATGACGAGATACACGCACATCTGCTGTAGCAGCAGTAACACCTGGTTAAATTCGTACATAAAAACGGCTCATCCTGAACAACGGAGCGATCAAAAAAGTGCCGGGTATCCGGTCTGGTTATATTCCCGTCGTCTTTCAAGCTGCAGCGTTGTTACCTGCACTTACTCACCCCAGTCACTTACCCAAAAGTAAGCTCCTGAGGATGAGTAAGTTTGTCGCCTAGCTGCAACTTGAAATCCATAGGGTATAAAAGCGGGCAATTAAATCACGTGGGATCGAAAAAAACAGTGATGCAGGCAAACATTCAGGAGGGAAAAGCAGGCCGGCCCCCAGCTAGAGACCGGCTTGGGTGATTTATGGCAGCACTTTGGCCGACAGGATCACGATAGGTTTACTCGGGACATTCTGGTAAGGACCGACGTTGCCAGTGGGTACCTGGGAGATTTTATCTACTACGTCCATACCTTTAACGATTTTGCCAAACACCGCGTAGCCAAAATCACGCTGGCCATGATCGAGGAACGCATTGTCTGCCACGTTCAGGAAGAACTGGCTGGTGGCACTGTCTTTATCGGCGGTACGCGCCATGGAAATGGTGCCACGCAGGTTACGCAGGCCGTTGTCGGCTTCGTTTTTGATCGGTGCATTGGTGGTTTTCTGCTGCATATCCGCAGTAAAACCGCCACCCTGAACCATGAAACCAGGGATCACGCGGTGGAAAACGGTGTTGTTGTAGTAACCGCTGTTCACGTAGTCAATGAAGTTCTTGGTTGAGACCGGTGCCTTCTGACTGTCGAGCGCCAATTCGATATTCCCTGCCGAGGTGGTCAGCATGACGTGGGTTTCACCGGCGGCTAATGCGGCGGGTGCCATGGCTGTCAGTGAACACAGCGCAACGAAGGTCACTAAAGTACGTTTGAACATGAACGGGTCCTTTCTTTGAGATACAAACAACGGAAAGCGCTTTGATTCTAAAGAGCTGCGCCCGGCAGCGCCAGCCATTTACCTATATTTACTCAATTGCCGGACGTTTCTGAGTGCGCCCGGTTTTTTCCTGCCGACAGTATGATCCCCGTACTGATTTTTGCCAAGCCGATCACGCATTATTTGCCGATTTTCGCCCTTCATCGGTTTTTGCGACACAAATCCCGGTTTGGTTCTGCAATCCAGCTAGGCTAAATAAATGAGAGCGCTCTCATTTGCGCTGATAACCATAATAATACTGGAGAGCAATGATGAAAAAGATAGTGCTGTGCTGTGCCGCGGGGATGTCCACCAGCATGCTGGTCAAACGCATGCAAACCGAAGCGCAAAAGCGCGAACTGGCCGTGGAGATTGTGGCGGTACCGGCTGCGGATTTCGAAGCTGAGTTGCCAACTGCCAGCGTGGTGCTGTTGGGGCCACAGGTAAAGTACGAACTGGCCCGCTTCAGCCAGCTTGCCGGGCCGCATGGCCTGCCGGTTGCCGTCATCGACATGATGGATTACGGCACCCTGCGCGGTGACAAGGTATTAGACCAAGCCCTCAGCCTGATCGCCTGACGCCGCGGAGAACCCTATGAGCCTATACGCTTCCCTGATGCGCGTGGTCGAAAGCCATATCGCGCCACTGGCTGGCCGGATCGGTAGCCAGCGCCATATTATTGCCATTCGTGACGGTTTTATCAGCGCTATGCCATTTTTGATCGTCGGCAGTATCATGCTGATCGTCGCCAACCCGCCGTTTGACGCGACCACCACCTCCAGCTTTGGGCAAGCCTGGTTAGGGTTCGCCAAGAAGCACTGGGACACCATCACCATGCCGTTCTTTATGACCATGGGGTTGATGAGCGTATTTGTCTCTATTGGTACCGCCTACAGTCTGGCAAAGCACTACAAAATGGATGCGCTGACCGCTGCGCTGCTGTCGCTGATGGCATTCCTGCTGGCCTCCGCGCCACAGGTCGACAACAAGATGTCCCTCGATTTTCTGGGTGGCCAGGGGGTATTCACCGCCCTGATCTGCGCCATTTGGTCGGTCGAACTGATCCGCCTGCTGAAAAAGTACAACATCACCATTCGCATGCCAGAGCAGGTTCCCCCTGCCATTGCCCGCTCGTTTGAACTGCTGTACCCAGTGGTCGGCATTCTGTTGACGGTCTACCCCATCAGCCTCCTGATGCAGAGCGAATTCCAACTGCTGCTGCCCGCTGCGATTATGCAGGTGTTCCAGCCGCTGATTTCCGTCGGCGATACGCTGCCAGCCATCCTTTTGGCGGTGCTGATTGCCAACCTGCTGTGGTTTGCCGGTATTCACGGCGACAACATCGTGACCGGCCTGCTGAACCCGATCTTTATGGCTAACCTGGCCACTAACGCCGCGCTGGTCGCCAACGGTGCAGCCATGACCCAAACGCTGACCGCGCCATTCTGGTCATTCTATGTCTGTATCGGCGGCTCTGGCTCCACGCTGGTGTTGGCCTTCCTTTATCTGCGCAGCCGTTCCATTCATCTACGCACCATCGGCAAGCTGAGCGTGGTCCCGGCGGCTTTCAATATCAATGAACCGCTGCTGTTTGGTTCGCCGGTGGTGATGAACCCAACGCTGTTTATCCCATTGATTGTGGTGCCGATGGTTAACGCCACTCTGGCTTATTTCGCCCTGCACTGGGATATGGTGGAGAAAATGGTGGCGATGGCTCCCTGGACCGCTCCGGCACCGCTGGGAGCGATGATCTCCGCCTCCTGGGATATCCGTGCCGCCGTATTGGTGCTGGTGCTGATGGTGATTGACCTGGCGATCTGGCTGCCGTTCTTCAAGGTGTATGAAAAACAACTACTGGCGCAGGAACACGAGCAGGCCGAGGCTGAACGTGAAGCCAGCAACGCCGCCGCCGCACAGTAACAGGAGAGATAACGTGACTGAACTGATGGCTGAAGTCAGCCAGGATTTTGAAAGCACCATTATGGAGCTGCTGGTATTTGCCGGTAGCGCCCGCAGCAGCGCGCTGATGGCTTTGCAACAGGCCCGTGCCGGTGATTTCACCGGTTCCGCCGAACATATGGCCGAATCCAAGCAGGCGGTGAAACAGGCCCACCGCATTCAGACCCAACTGATCGGCATGGACGAAGGCTGCGGCAAACTGGCCATCACCCTGATCACCGTACACGCACAGGATCACTTGATGAACGCCATGGTCATTCAGGATCTGGCCGACGACATGATCGAACTTTATCGCCGTCAGGTACAATTGGAGGCCCGCTCATGAGCGCATTAAAAATCGCCATTATTGGCGGCGGTAGCAGCTACACGCCGGAGTTGGTGGAAGGCCTGATCCTGCGAATTGAAGAGTTGCCGGTGACCGAACTGGCGTTGGTGGACGTTGAGCCTGGCCGGGAGAAGGTCGAGATCATTGCCGCATTAACCCAGCGTATGCTGGCCCGTAACGGCCTGGAGCAGGTGAAGGTCAGCGTGCATTTCGATCTGGACGAGGCCATTCGCGGTGCCAGTTTCGTTCTCACCCAGTTCCGCGTGGGTCAGTTGCCTGCCAGGGCAGCCGACGAGCGCCTGGGCCTGAAATACCAACTGATCGGCCAGGAAACTACCGGCGTTGGCGGTTTTGCCAAGGCGCTGCGCACCATCCCGGTGATGCTGAATATCGCCCGCAAGGTTGAACAGCTGGCACCCGATGCCTGGATCATCAACTTTACCAACCCGGCCGGTATCGTGACCGAAGCCGTTTCGCGTTATACCAAGGCGAAAATCATCGGCCTGTGTAACGTGCCGATCAGCATGCATCACATGATCGCCAATATGCTGAAGGCCCCTTACGCCGAGGTACAACTGCAATTCGCCGGGTTGAACCACATGGTGTGGGTCCACCAGGTGCTGCAAAACGGCAAGGACGTGACCGACAAGGTACTCGACATGCTGTGTGACGGTGCCGCGCTGACCATGAACAACATCAAGGAAGAGCCTTGGCCGCCAGAGTTCCTGCGCGCCGTAGGGGCGATCCCCTGCCCTTATCACCGCTATTTCTACCAGACCAAAGAGATGCTGGCAGAGGAGATTGCCGCCGCAGCCGAACGCGGTACCCGTGCCGAGCAGGTGATGAAAGTAGAGAAGGAGTTGTTCGAACTGTATGCAGACCCACATCTCGACAGCAAGCCCGAGCAGCTCAGTTTCCGTGGTGGTTCCTTCTATTCCGAAGTGGCGTTAGAGCTGATCCGTGCCATTCACAATAATCTCGGTACGCAATTAGTGGTCAATACCGCAAATCGTGGCGCTATTCGCGGTTTGCCAGACGATGCTGTGATAGAAACCAACTGTATCGTCGATGCTCAGGGTGCCCATCCGCTGACGTTTGGCCAACTGCCGGATTCGATGCATGCGCTGACCCAGCAGGTTAAAGCCTATGAACGCCTGACGATAGAGGCCGCCGTGCATGGCGATCGCCGCAGTGGGCTGCTGGCACTGGTCACCAATCCTCTGGTCGCCAACGCCCAAATTGCCCAGCCGCTGCTGGAAGAAGTGCTGGAGGTGAATAAAGCCTATTTGCCGCAGTTTAACGCATAACCATCAACATTGGGTTCGGCTCGCCGGACCCACTTATCTCCTGTAATCTGATCAAGTGGGGGGATAAGCCCGTAATCAGGAGCAGTAAAATGGTGACACTGGAAGATGTCGCAGCGATAGCGGGCGTATCCCGCGCGACTGTGTCACGCGTGGTCAACGGCGACAACAAGGTCAAAGCGCTCACCCGCGAGAAGGTCAAACGGGCGGTGGCCGAACTGGGCTATACCCCCAACCCCGCGGCCAGGGCGTTGGCATCCAGCCAAAGCAATACCTTGGGCCTGGTCACCACCTCATACCGAGGGGGCTTCTTTGGTGCCCTGATGGATTTCGTCCAAACCGAAGCCGAGTCCAACGGTAAACAGCTGCTGGTAACCCAAGGCCGCAACAGTGCGGAAAATGAACTGCTGGCGATCCAACGCCTGTTCAGCCTGCGTTGCGACGGAGTGATCCTCCACGTGCGCTGCCTCAGCGACGATCGGCTGCGTCAGTTGGCGGCCGAACAGCGCTCCTTTGTGCTGCTGGATCGCCTGGTCCCTGGCCTGGAAGATCGCTGTGTCACCTTCGATCACGTTTATGCCAGCCAGCTTGCTACCCAGCAGCTCATCGATGCCGGCCATCGGCGCATTGCCTGTATCAGTGGCCCAGCCCAACGAGCCTCCAGCCAACAGCGGTTACAAGGGTTCCTCAATGCGATGCAGGCCGCCAACCTGCAACCGCTAGGCTGCCCGGAAGGGGTCTATGACCTGGAAAGCGGCTACCAGTGCGCTGACCAGTTGCTGCGCAGCAAAGCGCTGCCTACGGCGATCTACTGCTGCAACGAAGAAATGGCGATGGGTGCCTTGCTGGCGATTAATGAACGGCATCTGCGTGTACCGCAGGATATCTCATTGATCTGCTATGACAGCGGCGAGCGAGCGCCTTTTGTCCGCCCGGCGCTCACCAGCGTGCATTTCCCTATTACCGAAATGGCGCAATATGCCGCTCGTCTGCTGATAGATCCACTGACCGCACCGGTGAGCTTTGAGCCGACCATCATCCAGCGCGATTCGATCGCCACACCCGGTAGCTGATCACATAAAAATCTAAAAACCTTTCATCCATTGCATCAAAAAATCGATGCTCGTCACATAAACTCCCGTTGTCTATGCTAGGATCCGCCTCCTGGTGGCCTGATCGGGATCTTTTCCAGTTTTTAGCAGGAAAAACCTGCGGCCTTATGCCAGCTTTAAACCCCAGGGATCTCAGGTTACGTCCTGACAGCCCACGGGTATAAACCACAACAAAGATAATCAGGCCTATATACATGAATGACAGCAACCGCATCCGGCTAACCTGGATCAGCTTCTTCTCTTATGCGCTGACCGGTGCATTAGTGATCGTCACAGGGATGGTGATGGGAAACATCGCAGAGTATTTCAATCTGCCGGTTTCCAGCATGAGCAATACCTTTACCTTCCTTAACGCGGGTATTTTGATTTCAATCTTCCTCAATGCCTGGCTGATGGAAATCATTCCGCTGAAACGTCAGCTGATCTTTGGCTTTATCCTGATGCTGCTGGCCATCGCCGGGCTGATGGTGGGCAAAAGCCTGACCCTGTTCTCGCTGTGCATGTTTGTGCTCGGTGTGGTCAGCGGTATCACCATGTCGATCGGCACCTTCCTGATCACCCATATGTATGCGGGCCGCCAACGTGGTTCACGCTTGCTGTTTACCGACTCCTTCTTCAGCATGGCCGGGATGATCTTCCCAATCATCGCCGCAATGCTGCTGGCGCGCAGCATTGGCTGGTACTGGGTTTATGCCTGCATTGGGGTGCTGTACCTGGCCATCTTCGTGCTGACGCTGTGTTCCGAGTTCCCGGTTCTGGGTGACAAAGGGGAGAAAAGCAGCGAGCCGGTGGTGAAAGAGAAATGGGGCATCGGCGTGCTGTTCCTGGCTATCGCCGCGCTGTGCTACATCCTTGGCCAGTTGGGCTTTATCCAATGGGTGCCGGAATACGCCACCAAAACCTTCGGCATGAATATCGATCAGGCGGGCAAGGTAGTCAGCAACTTCTGGACTTCTTACATGATCGGTATGTGGGTGTTCAGCTTCGTGCTGCGCTTCTTTGACCTGCAACGCATCGTCACCGTGCTGGCCGCGCTGGCAACGGGTGCCATGTACCTGTTTATCAGCACCGATAATCCTGAGTACCTGAGCTACTACATCATGGCTCTGGGCTTCGTCTCCAGCGCGATCTACACCACGCTGATCACGCTCGGTTCGCAGCAAACCAAGGTTTCCTCACCGAAACTGGTCAACTTTATCCTGACCTGCGGCACCATCGGTACCATGCTGACCTTCGTGGTCACCGGCCCGATCGTTGCCAGCAGCGGGGTCCATGCCGCACTGACTACGGCCAACGGCCTGTATCTGGCCGTGTTTGTGATGTGTCTGCTGCTCGGTTTTGTGACCAAGCACCGTAACCATGGGCATACCACGCACTAACTGTTGCTAGTTTTCCCCATCAGGGTTCTGCCAACGCAGAACCCTTTTTTTATGTCTAACGCCTGAAGTCGACCTGCTCTTCCTGCTCCAGATACAGCGTGGTTTGCGCAGGCTGGGTGGCCGCGATGACCGCACCCGCACGGATCGAATAGCGTACCGGCGTCTGGCGGCGTACTGCGTCAAAACCGCTGTCTGCGGGTAAGATCACCAAATCGGCACTATTGCCTGCACGCAAACCGTAATCCGTCAGGTTCAAAGTTCGTGCGCTGTGGGTGGTGATCAGATTCAAACCGTCATCGATCTGGCCATAACCCATCAGTTGGCAGACGTGGAGCCCCATATGCAGCACCTGCAACATATTGGCGGTGCCCAGCGGATACCAGGGGTCAAACACGTCGTCATGACCAAAGCAGACGTTGATGCCCGCCTCCAGCATCTCCTTCACCCGTGTGATGCCACGCCGTTTAGGATAGGTATCGAAACGCCCTTGCAGGTGAATATTCACCAACGGGTTGGCCACGAAGTTGATACCGGACATTTTCAGCAGCCGGAACAGCCTTGAGGTATAGGCCCCATTGTAGGAATGCATCGCGGTGGTGTGGCTGGCGGTGACCTTGGCGCCCATCTCCAGCTTCAATGCCAGCGCGGCCACGGTCTCCACAAAACGGGACTGCTCGTCGTCAATCTCGTCGCAGTGCACGTCCACCAGCCGATCGTATTTCTGTGCCAGAGCAAAGGCCTTGTGCAGCGACTCTACGCCGTATTCGCGGGTGAATTCAAAATGCGGGATAGCACCGACCACATCCGCCCCGAGCCGTAACGCCTCCTCCAGCAGGGCTTCCCCATTGGGATATGACATGATCCCTTCCTGAGGGAAGGCCACGATCTGCAGCGTGATCCAAGGAGCGACCTCCTGCTTGACCTCCAGCATGGCGCGCAGCGCGGTCAGCGTAGGATCGGAGACGTCGACATGGGTGCGCACATGCTGCACGCCGTTGGCGATTTGCCATTTCAGCGTCTGCCAGGCGCGCTGTTTCACGTCCTCATGGGTGAGCAGTGCTTTACGCTCCGCCCAGCGCTCAATACCTTCAAACAGCGTGCCGGACTGGTTCCATGCGGGCTGCCCGGCGGTTTGCGTGGTATCCAGGTGGATATGCGGCTCGATAAACGGCGGCAGCGCCAGCCCGCCTTCGGCATCCAACACGTCGCTGCGCCACTCCAGCCCCTCAGGCTGTGGAATGATATGCGCGATCCGCCCCTGCTCAATAGCCAGTTGCCATAGCCCTTCATGCCCGCTCAGGCGCAGGTTATCGATAAACTTGACCGGATTGTTCGCCATTTTTTCCTCTGCTCGGCTCACCATTTCTTTCATCATACTGGGCAATGACGAGCTGACAAAATCGCCGCTTGGTGCCTCTCCCCTTTCGCTACTCCCCAAGGAGTATTTTTTCCATTAACTGGCTCGATTCAGCTAAAGTTGAGTAAAAACCGCAACTTATCAAATGTCGATAAAAATCATAGATATACCACCTTAGAGGTATATAGGGGCTAGCTTGACCTGTATCAATAAATTGCCTTCTGGGAGGAATAAGGTACATCCAGGAAATCAGAATTTTGAGGCAATAATGAGCAGAGTCCAACTCGCGGTTATCGGCAACGGCATGGTCGGCCACCGCTTTATCGAAGATCTGCTGGAAAAGGCAGACAAAGACCAGTTCGACATCACCATCTTTTGTGAAGAGCCACGCATCGCCTACGACCGCGTGCATCTCTCCTCCTATTTCTCCCACCACACTGCCGAAGAGCTTTCGCTGGTCCGCGAAGGCTTCTACGAAAAACAGGGCGTCAAAGTGCTGGTAGGCGAGCGCGCGATCACCATTAACCGCGCAGAGAAAGTGATCCACTCCAATACCGGCCGCACGGTGTATTACGACAAGCTGATCATGGCGACCGGCTCCTACCCGTGGATCCCGCCGATCAAAGGTTCAGAGACTCAGGACTGCTTCGTTTACCGCACCATTGAAGATCTCAACGCTATCGAATCCTGCGCCCGCCGCAGTAAACGTGGCGCGGTAGTAGGCGGTGGCCTGCTCGGCCTGGAAGCGGCTGGCGCACTGAAAAGCCTGGGCGTGGAAACCCACGTGATCGAGTTCGCGCCGATGTTGATGGCAGAACAGCTCGATCCAATGGGCGGCGACCAGCTGCGCCGCAAGATCGAGCGCATGGGTGTCAAAGTCCACACCGGTAAGAACACCACCGAAATTATCAACGGCGGCAAAAGCGCACGCAAAACCATGCACTTTGCCGACGGCAGCGAGCTGGAAGTCGACTTTATCGTCTTCTCCACCGGTATCCGCCCGCAGGACAAACTGGCTCACCAATGCGGGCTGGCTACCGCCCCACGCGGCGGCATTGCGATTAACGATAACTGCCAGACCTCCGATCCAGACGTTTATGCCATTGGCGAATGCGCCTCCTGGCAGCAGCGCACTTTCGGCTTGGTCGCGCCGGGCTACAAGATGGCTCAGGTCACCGCCGACCATCTGCTGAGCCGTGAAAACAGCTTCCAGGGTGCCGATATGAGCGCCAAACTGAAGCTGCTAGGGGTCGATGTTGGGGGCATTGGCGATGCGCATGCGCGTACCGAAGGCGCCCGCAGCTACGTCTATCTGGATGAAAGCAAAGAGGTTTACAAGCGCTTGGTCGTCAGCGCGGACAACAAAACGTTGCTCGGCGCGGTGCTGGTCGGCGATACCAGCGACTACGGCAACCTGCTGCAGCTGGCACTGAATAATATCGAACTGCCGGAAAACCCGGACAGCCTGATCCTGCCAGCCCATGCCGGCAGCAAGCCTGCCATCGGCGTAGATTCACTGCCAGAAACCGCACAGATCTGTTCCTGCTTCGACGTTAGCAAGGGCGATATCATCAAAGCGGTGAATATGGGCTGCCATACCGTGGCGGCGATCAAGTCCGAGACCAAGGCCGGTACCGGCTGCGGCGGCTGTATTCCACTGATCACCCAGGTGCTGAATGCCGAACTGAGCAAACAGGGCATCGAGGTTAACCATCACCTATGCGAACACTTTGCCTATTCCCGCCAGGAGCTGTACCACCTGATCCGGGTTGAAGGCATCAAGACCTTCGACGAGCTGTTGGCGAAATACGGTAAGGGTTACGGCTGCGAAGTGTGTAAACCGACCGTCGGTTCACTGCTGGCCTCCTGCTGGAACGAGTATGTGCTCAAACCGCAGCACACGCCGCTGCAAGACACCAACGACAACTTCCTGGGCAACATCCAGAAAGACGGCACTTACTCGGTGATCCCACGCTCTGCCGGTGGTGAAATCACGCCGGAAGGTCTGATCGCCGTCGGCCAGATTGCCAAAGAATACAACCTGTACACCAAGATGACCGGCTCGATGCGTATCGGCATGTTCGGTGCGCAGAAAGACGATCTGCCCGCCATCTGGAGCAAGCTGATCGCCGCCGGTTTCGAAACCGGCCACGCCTACGCCAAAGCGCTGCGGATGGCGAAAACCTGCGTCGGCAGCACCTGGTGCCGTTATGGCGTGGGTGACAGCGTTGGCTTCGGCGTGCAGCTTGAACACCGTTACAAAGGCATCCGTACCCCGCACAAGATGAAGTTTGGCGTTTCCGGCTGTACCCGCGAGTGTGCCGAGGCGCAGGGGAAAGACGTCGGCATTATTGCCACCGAGAACGGCTGGAACCTGTACGTCTGTGGCAACGGCGGGATGAAACCACGCCATGCCGATTTGCTGGCCGCCGATCTCGACAACGAAACGCTGATGCGTTACCTCGACCGTTTCATGATGTTCTACATCCGCACCGGCGATAAGCTGCAGCGTACCTCGGTCTGGCTGGAAAGCCTGGAAGGCGGCATCGATTATCTGCGCAAGGTGATTATCGACGACAAGCTGGGCATCAACGCACAGCTGGAAACCGAAATTGCCCGCCTGCGCGAAGCAGTGATCTGCGAATGGAAAGCAACTGTCGAAAATCCTGCATCGCAGGTGCGTTTCGCTCACTTTATTAACAACAGCCAGCGCGATCCTAACGTGCAGGTCGTGGCCGAGCGCGAGCAACATCGCCCAGCTCGCCCGGATGAACGCATTCCCGTCACCTTGCTGGAAACCGAGGAGAACAACGCATGAGCCAGTGGATCACCGTTTGCCCCATCGCCGATATTCTGCCCGCGACCGGCGTGTGTGCGCTGATCGGTACCCAGCAGGTGGCGATATTCCGCCCCTATGCCGACGAACGGCTGTTTGCCATCAGCAATATCGACCCGTTTGCCCAGGCCAGCGTGCTCTCTCGCGGACTGATTGCCGAGCATCAGGGTGAATTGTGGGTCGCCAGCCCACTGAAAAAACAGCATTTCCGCCTGCACGACGGTTTCTGTCTGGAAGATGAGAGCCGCTCCGTGGCCAGCTTCACCAGCCGGGTAGTCGACGGCCTGGTTCAGGTGGCAATGCAATAAAACACGATGCCCCTTGGTTAAGGTTAACCAAGGGGCACGGCACCAATTTTTATTACTTCCCAGGGAAATTTATGTTCACCGACACCATCAACAAATGTGCTGCCAACGCGGCACGCATCGTCAAACTGGCCAAAGAGAGTCCGCTCGGCTTCTGGATCAGTTCCGCTATGGCCGGGGCCTATGTCGGCCTTGGCATCATCCTGATCTTTACCCTCGGCAACCTGGTGGATCCGTCTATCCGTCCGTTGGTCATGGGTGCCACCTTCGGGATCGCACTGACGCTGGTGATTATCGCCGGTTCAGAGCTGTTCACTGGCCACACCATGTTTCTGATGCTGGGCGTCAAAGCCGGTACCATCAAGCACCGCCAGATGTGGGCCGTGCTGCCACAAACCTGGTTGGGTAACCTGCTCGGTTCGGTGCTGGTCGCGCTGATGTATTATTACGGCGGCGGTAGCCTGCTGCCGATGGATACCAGCCTGGTGCATACCGTGGCGCTGGCCAAAACCACCGCCCCGGCAGAAGTGCTGTTCTTCAAAGGCGTGCTGTGTAACTGGCTGGTTTGCCTGGCGATCTGGATGGCACTGCGCGTTGAAGGCGCGGCCAAATTCATCGCCATCTGGTGGTGTTTGCTGGCGTTTATCGCTTCCGGTTACGAGCACTCGGTGGCTAACATGACGCTGTTTGCCCTGTCCTGGTTCGGCCACCACAGCGAAGCCTATACCCTGAGCGGTATCGGTCATAACCTGCTGTGGGTGACTCTGGGCAATATGGTCTCTGGTGCCGTCTTTATGGGCCTCGGTTACTGGTATGCCACACCACGTGCCCAACGTCCACAGGCTGAGATTGCCGCCGCTCGCCAAACCGCATAATGATTTTTGGGGTGAGCAATCGCCCCCGTTAGCCACTTCTCCGAGGATTGCCGATGGATTACTTACCCATTTTCTGCCAACTGCAACACAAAGCCTGCCTGCTGGTCGGCGGCGGGGAAGTCGCTGAACGTAAGGCTCGCCTGCTGCTGGACGCCGGTGCGCAGTTAACCGTCAACTCGCTCGAATTCAGTGAGCAATTCCTGATCTGGGCCGAACAGGGCCAGGTGACTCTGGTAGAAAGTGAGTTTTCTGCCGACTTGCTGGCAGAAAAATGGTTAGTGATTGCCGCCACCGATCGGGTGGAAGTCAACGCCCTGGTCTATCAGTGCGCCAACCAACAGCAGGTGTTCTGCAACGTGGTGGACGACCCCAAACGCGCCAGCTTTATCATGCCTTCGATTATCGATCGTTCGCCGATTATGGTGGCCGTTTCTTCCGGGGGCAAAGCCCCGGTGCTGGCACGTCTGCTACGGGAAAAACTGGAAGCCATTCTGCCGCAGCATCTGGGTCAACTGGCTCAGTTGGCGGGTTCATTGCGCCAGCGGGTGAAGCAGGAGTTTGCCAGCATTGGCGCTCGTCGCCGCTTCTGGGAAAGGTTGTTCGTACACGACAGACTGGCGCAGTCCCTGGCCAACGGCGATACCCCGCAGGCCAACCAGCAGGTTGAAAAGCTGTTCGCCGATCGGCCTGAAGAACAGGGTGAAGTGGTGCTGGTAGGTGCAGGCCCCGGCGATGCTGGCCTGCTGACGCTGAAAGGTCTGCAGCAGATCCAACAGGCTGACGTTGTCGTTTACGACCGCCTGGTCTCTGAAGAAATTATGGCCCTGGTGCGCCGCGATGCCGAGCGTATCTTTGTAGGCAAGCGTGCCGGATATCACTGCGTACCTCAGGAACACATCAATCAGATCCTGGTGGAGCAGGCCAGACGAGGCCTGCGTGTCGTCCGGCTAAAAGGGGGCGACCCCTTCATCTTTGGCCGGGGTGGCGAAGAACTGGAAACGCTGGCCGAAGCGAATATTCCCTTCTCGGTAGTGCCGGGGATCACTGCGGCTTCGGGTTGTTCGGCTTACAGCGGCATCCCCCTCACCCACCGCGATCACGCGCAAAGCGTGCGTTTGGTGACGGGCCACGCCAAGGCCGACGGCGGATTGGACTGGGCACAGCTTGCCGCCAAACAGCAGACGCTGGTGTTCTATATGGGGCTAACTCAGGCGGCAGAAATCCAGCAGCAGCTGATCGCTCACGGTATGGCGGCCTCAATGCCCGTAGCTCTGGTCGAAAACGGCACCTCAACTCGCCAACGTGTGATAGAAGGCGAGCTGGCGCAACTGGGTGAGCTAGCCAAACAGGCTGCCAGCCCAAGCCTGATTATCGTTGGCAGCGTTGTCAGCCTGCGCAGCAAGCTGAACTGGAATGCCTGCCGGGAAACACCAGCAGATTTGAGCAAAATAGCATAAAAAAAGCGACCCTTTGGCCGCTTCAGATAGGTAGTAATGTTGCTAAGTTTGTCGTTACCAAACAGGTTCGATCCCAGGGGGGCCGCATGCGGCGCCCCTACTGGCTGAGACTCTGTCTACATCCATTAAGGATGCGGTACAAAACCTACGGCTTCATATACCTTCGCCAAGGTTTCCTGCGCACGAGCACGGGCTTTCGCTGCGCCATCACGCATCACCTGCTGTAACAGAGCCTCATCGTTGCGGAAACGGTGATAACGCTCTTGCAGCTCGACCAACATACCAGATACGGCCTCTGCTACGGCGCCCTTCAGGTGACCATACATCTGGCCCTCAAACTCGGCTTCCAGCTGAGCAATGCTCTTGCCGGTCACGCCGGCAAGGATATCCAACAGGTTGGACACCCCCGCTTTATTGGCAATGTCGTAACGAATGACCGGCGGATCCTGGGAATCGGTCATCGCACGTTTGATCTTCTTGGTCACCGCCTTCGGATCTTCCAGCAGGCCGATCACGTTGTTACGGTTATCGTCCGACTTGGACATCTTCTTGGTCGGCTCTTGCAGCGACATCACGCGCGCACCGGATTTCGGAATAAACGGCTCCGGCACCTTGAACACGTCGCCATACAGCGCGTTGAAGCGCTGGCCGACGTCACGGCTCAGTTCCAGATGCTGTTTCTGATCTTCACCGACCGGCACCTGATTGGTCTGATACAGCAGAATATCTGCCGCCATCAGCACCGGATAGCTGAACAGACCGGCGTTGATGTTTTCCGCATAGCGCGACGACTTGTCTTTGAACTGGGTCATGCGGCTCAGTTCACCGAAATAGGTGTAGCAGTTCAGCACCCAGCTCAGTTGCGTATGTTCCGGCACATGAGACTGCACGAAGATGGTGCTTTTCTCTGGATCGATACCACAAGCCAGGTACAGCGCCAGCGTATCCAGGGTGGCTTTACGCAGCTGTTGTGCATCCTGACGCACGGTGATGGCATGCAGATCGACGATGCAGTAGATGCAATCAAACTCGTCCTGCAGCTGCACCCACTGGCGCAGCGCCCCCATGTAGTTGCCGATAGTCAGTTCACCGGACGGCTGCGCGCCGCTGAAAACGATGGGCTTACTCATAGTTAAATTTCCCGATCTTCTAAAGATGACAGCCCAAGTGCGGGCAACAAATCGGCGAAGCGCTCCAACACGCGGTCGGGGTGGCTCAGGGCGATCGCTTCACCGTAGTTATATCCGTAAGTCAGACCGACGCTCGGGCAACCTGCCGCCTGCGCCGCCTGAATGTCATTGCGCGAATCCCCGACGAACAACACTTCACCGGCCCGCAGGCCAAGCTTGCCGAACACCAGATACAGCGGGGCAGGATGTGGCTTTTTCTCCACCACGTCGTCACCGCCGATGATCAGCGAGAAAAAGTCGATAATGCCGAGCGCCGTCAGCAAAGGGGCTACAAAGGGTGTCGGCTTGTTGGTGACCAGCGCTAGCGGGTAGCCAAGCTTGGCCAACCGGGCCAGCGTCTCTATTACCTGTGGAAACAGGCGGCTGCCGCTTTCTACGGTTTGCCCATAGAAATGGTCGAAACGTTGACGCATTTGCAGGCACAGCTCTGGCGTGGCTTCCACCTCTGCCCAGCGCAGCGCACGCTGGACCAGCACATCGGCACCGTTACCAATCCAGGTGCCAACACGGGCCTCACCGGCCTGCGGCAGACCCATTTCCGCCAACGCCATATCGATGGCCGCCGCCAAACCCGGCGCACTGTCTACCAGCGTGCCGTCGAGATCGAAGGCCAGACCACGGATAGCGCTAAAATCAGCCATGACTCACCTTGGCCAGCTCGCTGCGCATTTGATCAATCACCGCGCGGTAATCCGGCTTGCCAAAGATGGCCGAGCCTGCCACGAACATGTCCGCGCCCGCCGCTGCGATCTCGGCAATATTGTCTACCTTCACGCCGCCGTCCACTTCCAGGCGAATGTCGCGGCCACTTTCGTCGATCAGTTTGCGAACCTGACGCAGCTTGTCTAACGTGCCGTGGATAAAGGATTGACCACCGAAACCAGGGTTGACCGACATCAGCAGGATCACGTCGATCTTGTCCATTACGTAATCGAGATAGCTCAACGGGGTCGCTGGGTTAAACACCAGGCCCGCCTTGCAGCCGTTCTCTTTGATCAGTTGGATGGTACGGTCGACGTGTTCAGAAGCTTCGGGATGGAAAGAGATGTAGGTTGCCCCCGCCTTGGCAAAGTCCGGCACGATGCGATCGACCGGTTTTACCATCAGATGGACGTCAATCGGTGCGGTAATGCCGTAATTGCGCAAGGCTTCGCACACCATTGGCCCGATCGTCAGATTAGGCACGTAGTGGTTATCCATCACGTCAAAATGCACCACGTCGGCACCGGCGGCCAACACTTTGGCAGTATCTTCACCCAGGCGGGCAAAATCTGCAGACAGAATGGACGGGGCAATCAAAAACTTTTTCATCCGCTTCTCCAAACGTAGGGGTCGAGTTATTCCGCTTTTTTATACAGCGCCAGAAGTTCGTTCACTTTACTGCGGCCTAAAATATTGCGGCTGATGGTGCGACGAGCCTTCACCACATGCAGCGAAGCATGCTGATACCAGTCACGCGTCAGCTCGGTGTCATGGTTGGAAATCAACACCGGCACCTGGCTTTCAACCGACAGCTGATGCGCAATGCGCGCCAGCCCTTGCTGATCGGCCAGGCTAAAGCTGTTGGTGTGATAAGCGGTAAAATTCGCCGTTGCCGACAGAGGAGCATAAGGCGGATCGCAATAGACCACCGCACCTTGGGTCGCCTTCACCATGGTATCGTGATAATGCTCGCAGACAAAAGTAGCATTGCGTGATTTTTCAGCAAACCAATACAGCTCTTCTTCCGGGAAGTAAGGTTTCTTGTAACGCCCAAACGGCACATTGAACTCACCACGCAGGTTATAGCGGCACAGGCCGTTATAGCAGTGGCGGTTCAGATACAGGAACAGCAGCGCGCGCCGATACTCATCGGCAGTAGTGTTGAACTCTTCGCGCAGCAGGTAGAACTGCTCTGAGTTATTGAATTCGTCGGTGAAAAGCAAGCGGGCATCGCGCACGAAATCACTCGTGCGCAGCTTAACGATGTTATACAGGCTGATAAGGTCGCTGTTGATATCGGCGAGAATATAAGCCTCGTACTCTGTGTTCAGGAAGACTGAACCCGCGCCCACGAAGGGCTCGATTAAGCAGTTACCCTCTGGTAAATGACGACGGATCTCGTCTATCAGCGGGTATTTTCCACCAGCCCATTTTAAAAAAGCGCGGTTTTTCTTCATGCCGTCAGTTAGCTACTTATTACAATTCAGAGCGGCGGATATGTACTCTGTTTCAGACAGCACATCAGCGCACAAAATTAATGATTATTTTTTCAGGTCTTGCTGTACTTGCTGTACAGGGCGGACCCATGGTTTTTTCGCCTGAACTTCCGCCGGCAGTGTGGCGATAGCACGCTTGGCCTCCGCCGAAGAAGCGTAGTTGCCGCTCACTAACACATACCAGGGTTTACCATCACGTTTGGTCTCGTACACCATAAAGTGTGGCAAATTCTGTTGCTTGGCAAAAGCATTCAACGTATCGGAGCGTGAGGCACTGCTCAACTGCAGCGTGTAATGGCTACCCGGTGCGGTTTTCAGTGAGCTTCCGCTGCCGCTCACCACACCACTCTTGCCTTTGGCCGGCGGGGTGTAAACCGTGGTGGTGGTCGCAGAAGGTTTGACCGATGCTGTCGGCTTGGTGGCTGCTGGCTTGGAGGCAGGCGTTTTATGCGGCTGCGTTGCAGCGGTTGCATTGTTATTCGCCGCCGGACGCGCGGCAGCACCGTTCATCACGGTTGCCGGAGCGGTTGGCAAAGCGGAAACCGGGGCATTGAGACTTTGCGCGGCAGCAGCATCAACCTGACCTTGCTGTGATGACAAGGCATCAGCCATGTTGCCAGGCAGATCGACACGCTCACCAGCACCGCCCTGTGGTACTACAGGTTGTGCTTCAGTCGGCGTGCTGGAGATAGGTGGAACGCTAACAGTCTGGGGCTGAGAGGTACTGACACCGTTGTTATCGTTGGTATCCGTAGTGCCGCCCGCAACACCGTTGTTGCTGGTGGTCAGCGACGATGAGCCCGACAGATTGATGTCGCGGGTTGCCCCTTGTTGCGCAACCTCGTGCTTGGTGGGGGCCTTCAGCGCCGAACCGATACCGATGATCAGCAACAGCAGCACCAAAATGCCAATCCCAATCATCATATGCTGGCGTGAAACGGCAAAACGCGGCCCAGTTGCGGCTGGCCGACGTGAACGCGAAGGACGGCGATCGCTGGTATCAGGCCTGAGATCGTCTTCTGGTTTAAATTCATCCATCTGAAACCCTCCAACTAGAGGCAAAATCTCGCCACCCAGGTGGTTCGAGACTATTAACCCGATGATGGCAAAGCGATATCTGTCTCGCCTTACGCACAATTTTTATAGAGTCTAACAGCAGCCAAGCTACTGTTATAGCCCGCAAGCTCAAGCACTGTCGACCTGCGTCAAATTACGCCATCCATGGAATTGCCCGGCGGGCAAGGTACAGCCCGGATAGCAGCAGAGCAACGGCTGCATATCGACCTGGCGAAACGTTAACGTTATTGAGTGTAACCGACTTACGCGCGCTGTGTTGGTAAACAGTCAGCGATGGATGCCAGCACCAGCTCATGGGCGACACCGCCACGAACTTCTGCTTCACCAATGCCCTTCGGCAATACCAAACGCAACGCCCCCGCCAACACTTTTTTATCACGCAGCATGTGTGGCAGATAGGCCTCAGGCGTCATTTCCTGCGGCCCGCAAACCGGCAACCCGGCGCGCAGCAGCAGCGCCTTGATCCGTTCAATATCGTCAGCCGAGAACTGGCCCAGGCGACGTGCTGTTTGCGCAGCCATCACCATGCCAGCCGCCACGGCTTCACCGTGCAGCCAGACACCGTAGCCCATTTCGGCTTCGATGGCATGGCCGTAGGTATGGCCCAGATTGAGCAACGCCCGCAGACCGTTTTCACGTTCATCGGCAGCCACCACTTCGGCCTTCAATTCGCAACAGCGGCGGATGCAGTACGCTAACGCGTCCATATCCAGCGCAACCAGCGCATCAATATTATTTTCCAGCCAGACGAAAAAATCACCATCGAGAATAATCCCGTATTTGATCACTTCCGCCAGACCAGAGGAGAGTTCACGCGCCGGTAAAGTACGCAGGCAGTCCAAATCTACCACCACCGAAGCCGGTTGGTAGAAGGCACCGATCATATTTTTACCGAGCGGATGATTGACGGCGGTTTTGCCGCCAACGGAGGAATCCACCTGCGAGAGCAGCGTGGTAGGAACCTGGATAAAACGCACACCGCGTTGATAGCACGCTGCGGCAAAGCCGGTCAGATCGCCAATCACGCCGCCGCCGAGGGCAACTAACGTGGTATCGCGACCGTGGGGCTTTTCCAGCAGCGCCGAGAACACCTGCTCGAGTACGGCCAGAGATTTATACTGTTCGCCATCAGGTAGAATCACCTGATCCACCACTACGCCGCCCTGTTCCAGCACCGACCGGATCCGCTCCAGATACAACGGTGCCAAAGTCTGGTTGGTGACCAGCATGACCTGTTCACCCGCCTTTAGCGGCATAAAAGAAGCCGGATCGTCAAACAATCCGGCGGCTATGGTAATCGGGTAGCTACGCTCCCCAAGCGTTACGGTAATTCTCTCCATGTCGCGCTCAGTTCTCGGTGTGGTTTATCCCCGCCAACGCGGGGAACACAATCAGAATTTCCGCATTTGCCCGCGGCCAACACGGAACCCGCTATCAGTTACTTTCCAGCATGTTGATAATCTGGTTGGCAACCACTTTAGCGCTTTGATCGTCGGTGCGGATAGTGACATCTGCAATTTCTTCGTACAACGGATTGCGCTCTCTAGCCAGCGCTTCCAGCACCTCACGCGGAGGAGAGTCTACCTGCAGCAGCGGACGCTTCTTGTCGCGCTGAGTACGGGCCAACTGCTTCTCGATAGTGGTTTCCAAATAGACCACGACACCACGCGCCGACAGGCGGTTACGCGTTTCACGCGACTTAACCGAGCCCCCGCCGGTAGCCAGCACAATCCCTTGCTTTTCCGTCAGTTCATTAATGACTTTTTCTTCACGATCGCGGAAACCTTCTTCCCCTTCCACGTCGAATACCCAGCCCACGTCAGCTCCGGTACGTCGCTCAATTTCTTGATCGGAGTCGAAAAACTCCATATTGAGTTGCTGAGCTAACTGACGGCCAATAGTGCTTTTGCCGGCACCCATAGGCCCAACCAGAAAGATATTGCGTTTCTCTGCCATGTTTTTCGGTATTACTAAGACAATTCGTTAATGATAACCCGCCCCGCCAATCAAATTAGCGGCGGGACCTAAACTGAAACCTCATGAGCGATAGTGCGAGATCAGACGAAAAATTATCTCAACACTCTTGGTAGTTTGGCAACCGAATAAATCACTATCCACGCCGCAGGAGGGAAACCATACGTTTTTAACGGCGTCTTATACCCTATGGATCCCAGGTTTCAGCCTGGAAGACGACGGGTACAGCATTAACAAAAAAACCTCGGTGCTCAATTCGGTAACCCTTGTAAGCTAAATCGGCCGCAGCGTCAAACTCAGATGCCTCTAAGGCACGAAAAAAAGTGCATTTGCTTGCCAACTTTTAAGCGTTTTCAACGGCTAGGATTTTGGACTAAGACCTCATGAACCGAGCATTGCAGCGAGATCTCCGCCTGGAGTTTATCTGAAAAAGTCACGGGATGTCGTGATTTGGCAGATTAACGGCAACTTTCGTCGGTTTCCCTCATTTGGACTTGGCGTCACCACCGTGCCAAACATCACGATCGAGACAATTTAGACTTTAACCAGTGTGGGCGTGATGAAAATCACCAACTCGCGCCTTTTATGCTGTTGGTTGCTGTGTTTGAACAGCGATCCCAGCAAGGGGATATCGCCCACGCCAGGGACTTTATCGGCCGTTTGGTTGCGCTGACGCTGAAAAATGCCCCCTAAGACGATGGTTTCACCATCTTTCACCGTCACCTGGGTTTTAATCTCCTGCTTGTCGATCGCCAGCGCCTCTCCTTCGCCCTGTTTGATCGAACGCCCGGGCATATTCTGGCTGATCTGTAACGCCAGGGTGATGCGGCCATTGGGTAAAATCTTCGGCGTGACTTCCATGCCCAGCACCGCGTCCTTGAACTCGATCGAGGTGGCACCGCTGGAACCGCTCGACACCTCGTAGGGGATTTCCGTGCCCTGCTTAATGCTGGCGGTTTGCAGATGTGCGGTAAGCAGGCGCGGGCTGGCGATAATCTCCACCTGATTTTCCTGCTCCAGCGCCGACAGCTCCAGATCCAGAATGCGCCCGCTGATGCGTGCCAGGTGGAAACCGGCCGTTATGGCGCTGTTCTCTACCGGCAGACCAACGCTGAAATTGTCTATCCGCAGCTTTTTGGCTGGCCTTTCTTCTGCCGCCAGGCCCCACCTTACGCCAAGCTCCCGCAAATTCTCGCTGCTGATGGTGACAATATGGGCAGCCAGTTGCACCTGTTCCAGCGGGGCATCCATCTCTGCCACCCAGGTTTTCAACTGGGCCAGCGCCTGAGCGGTGTCACGCAGCAGCAACGCGTTGGTGCGTCTATCCACCACGACGCTGCCACGCTCGGTCAATAATTTGCCACGTTGGCTATCCAGGCTCTGCGCTATCTCGCTGGCCTCCGCGTTTTGCAGCGTGATCTTCAGGTTGTGCAGCGACTCCTGCTGCGCCAACTCCCGCTGCCGACGAAGCAGCTCCTGTTCATCCGGCAGTGGGAAAACCATCATCACATTGCCCTCCAACGTCATCGTCAGCTTGCCCATGCGTAATACCACGGCCAACGCCTGCTGCCAGGGAACATTGTCCAACCGCAGCGTCAGATTGGTATCGACCCCCTCGGCAGCGACCAGGTTCAGATCTTGATACTCCGCCAGCGCCTGTAAAATCAGGCTGACCGGAGTATCATGGAACACCAGTGACACCGGCTTTTCCTGCTGCACACCCGCCATCACCGCCAAAGGGAGAACCAGCCACCCCACCAAAAGCCACTGATATCCTTTCATCACTTTTCCTTACGGTTTTTCCCCAACGTGAGCACCACACTACCCGTGCGTGGCCGACATGCTTCGGCCCTATCCTGCGCAACGAGTTCAAGCTGCCGGGGCTGGATCTGCATCACTTGCCAATCCCCATCCAGCACCCGCTGCTGGGGCAATAACCCCAACCACTGCCCCTGCGGGGTGACCACCCAGCCATAGCGCAAATCCGGCGTGCCAATAATCCCTTTCAGCCGCCAATCCTCCGGTGAAACAGTAGGATCGGCGCAGGCCGCCGTTAGCGGTGGCTGGAACGGATCGCGATACTGTTCAGCCCACAGCGGGGCCGAGAGCAACAGCCAAAACCACCACGCCTTATTCATCCACCGCCTCTTCTGAGCTAATCAGAGTCAGTTGAGTGGTTAACCCTTCGGGCTGCCTCTCGATCTTCATTTGCCCAATCCTGCGGGTGGAGGGCAGCGCGTCCAGCAAGCGCAGCAAGCCCTCGAAATCTAGCTGTAACCTTATCTTTTGTTGGGCTGGTTTCTCCTGCTGCTGGAAACGTAGCAGCCGCCCCCCAAGCTGATAGAGCTGAGTACCCAAATCCCCCGGCTCATCAGGCACGATCAACACCTGATGCCCCAACCGCTGCTCAAGCTCTGCTAACGGCGGTAGCTGGCTAAGTTGCTGCTGACGCTCTGCAATCTGGTGTACCAACTGCTGACGCTGCTCATCCAGCCTTTCCCACCGTTGCCATTCCCCCGAGATCAGCCCACTGCAGGCCAACAGCCCAACCCCGGCTAATACCAGCCATTGAGCCGCCAGCAACTGCCAACCAGGCCGGGCTAGCCAGGGGATCAGCCAGTCTGGCAGGGGCTTATCCATCCTGCCCCCAGCGTGCCGTTAGAGTGAACGCCAACCCTCCCTCCTTTCGTTGTGTGACTTCAACCAGGCGACAGCCCTGTAACAAAGGTAGCGCGGCCAACCGCCGTTCAAAGGTGACGATCTCCCCATACGCCCCACCTTGCCCCCACAATGAGATCCCCTTGGGGTTCTCTTCAAACCCCGTGAGCCACAAAGTGTCCGGCAGCGTTACCGAGAGCTGCTGCAATAGCGACAGGTAACGCAGGTTGTGCGCTCGATTATGCTGGTAACGGTCGCTTTCTGCGGCTAAACGGGCCAGTTCGGCCATCTTTTGCTGAGTCTGCTGAATACGCTCTTCCAGCTCAGTGTGTTGCTGCGCTAAGTCCTGCAATATCGAGTGTTGCCTGGCCTGTTGGTAGAACAGCAAAAAGTAGGCTGCCGTGAGCATAGCCAACACCAGCAGCAATTGAGCAACGAAGCAGCGTAACCAGAAGGTGTAGCGCTGCCGCTGCCGTCTGAGGCGCCAGGGCAACAGATTGACCTGATACATCAGGCATCCTCGCGGCGCAGAGCCAACCCGCCAGCCAGAACAAACGCCATCGGCTGAGCGGGCAGCGGTGGGTATAAGCGGCTGAAAGCCGTGAACGGTGACCAAGGCATGGCACCTTCTGGCGCGGCCTCGTCCAGCACGCTGCTGTAATACACCTCTTTAGCCCCCATGGCTGGGCAAGCTGAACGCAGGGCTGCCAACGCTTGCTTGACGCCGACGGCTTCCCCCGCAGGCAAGACGCCATAAGCAAAGGACATCGCTCGCGGTGCTACCCATAACCATTCCGACTCCAGGCGATGCAGCAGCCCGGCATCGGGAGCCAAGCCGGCAAAGGCGGCCATCATACTTAGCGCATTGGGGGCGATATCGATCACCTGGGGATGCAGATCCGCCTGTTGCAGGCAATGCAGCCATTGTTGCAGCTCCTGCTGGCGGGCCGCGGTGAGCAGCAACTGATGGGTATTGGGCTGCGCCTGGCGGTAATCCAATGCTAACGTCTGGCTGTCTAACGGGAACTGTTTCAGACCCTGGGTGGTGATGTAGTCATGGCGAACCGGTTCCTGCAAGCGCAGATCCGGCAGGGGTAACGTCTGCTGTAAAACCCGCTGCGCGGGTAAAGCAATGCGTAAGGAAATATGTCTTGGTAACCGGCTACGCCACTGCTTGAGTACCGCCACCAGCATCGCAGAACTCTCTAAATGCCCCGCCCGCAGCGCCGAATAGGGCAATGCCTGTTGCCACCAGTGGCGCAATTGCCAACCGTTACGCCGACGCTGCGCAGCCAGCGCTCTGATGCTGTGATCCTGGATATCCAACCCCACCTGCCACGTTTGAGAAAACATATTTCACCCCACCTCCGTACCCTCAGATAACAAAAGAACATATCCATGTTGCAGGCTTGCCTTTATACTACCGCGCGGTTGTTTATAAACTGCCCAATTGACATGAAATGGGAAATCTCAGGTGAAGTTCGTAAAGTATCTTTTAATCCTTGCAGTGTTTTGCATCGTGCTGGGAGCAGCCTCGATTTTTGGCTTGTACAAATATGTCGAGCCACAGCTGCCCGATGTCGCAACGCTGAAAGACGTGCGGCTACAAATCCCGATGCAGGTTTACAGCGCGGAGGGCGAACTGATCGCCCAATATGGTGAAAAACGCCGTATTCCTCTCAAGCTGGACCAAATCCCACCGGTGATGGTGCATGCCTTCATCGCCACAGAGGACAGCCGTTTCTATGATCATCACGGGGTCGATCCCGTTGGTATCTTCCGTGCCGCCTCGGTCGCGCTGGTTTCCGGCCATGCTTCGCAGGGGGCCAGTACCATCACCCAGCAGTTGGCCAGAAACTTCTTCCTGAGCCCGGAACGCACTTTGATGCGCAAAATCAAGGAAGCCTTCCTGGCGATCCGCATTGAACAGATGCTGACCAAGGATGAAATTCTTGAGCTGTATCTGAACAAAATCTATCTGGGTTACCGCGCTTATGGCGTGGGTGCTGCCGCGCACGTCTATTTTGGTAAGGATGTCAGCCAACTGACGCTGAGCGAAATGGCCACCATTGCCGGATTACCCAAGGCACCTTCTACCTTTAACCCGTTGTACTCCCACGATCGCTCCGTAGCGCGTCGTAACGTGGTGCTATCGCGAATGCTGGATGAGCGCTACATCACACAGGCGCAGTACGATCAGGCCCGCAGTGAACCTTTGGTAGCCAATTACCATGCGCCGGAAATCAGCTTCTCTGCCCCTTATCTTTCAGAGCTGGTGCGTCAGGAGATGATCAAGCGTTACGGTGAAAACGCCTATACCGACGGTTACAAGGTCTACACCACCATCACCAAGCGGCTGCAACAAGGTGCGCAGGAGGCGGTACGTAACAACATCCTCAACTACGACATGCGCCACGGCTATCGCGGCCCGTCAAACGTGCTGTGGAAAGTGGGTGAGCCTGCCTGGGATCAGAAACAGATTGTCGATTCACTGAAGAACCTGCCGAACTACGGCCCGCTGTCTCCTGCGGTGATCCTGCAGGCGGATGCCGAACAGGCTACCGCCATGCTGGCCGATGGCAGCCGCATTACGCTCCCTATGTCTGGCATGCGCTGGGCACGTGCGTTCAAGAGCGATACGCTGCAAGGCCCTACGCCGAAGCGCGTCACCGACGTGGTGCAGCCCGGCCAACAGATCTGGGTGCGTAAAGTTAACGACAACTGGTGGCTGTCACAGGTGCCGGACGTGAACTCGGCGCTGGTGTCGCTCGATCCTAATACTGGCGCTATCAAGGCGTTGGTCGGCGGCTTCGATTTCAACCAGAGCAAGTTCAACCGCGCAACCCAGGCGCTGCGCCAGGTGGGGTCCAACATCAAACCGTTCCTGTATACCGCGGCGATGGATAAGGGCCTGACGCTGGCCACCATCCTCAACGATCTGCCGATCACCCGTTGGGATGCCGGTGCCGGTACCGACTGGCGGCCGAAAAACTCGCCACCTACTTACGACGGTCCTATCCGACTACGCCAAGGCCTAGGCCAATCGAAAAACGTGGTGATGGTGCGGGCAATGCGCGCCATGGGCGTGGACTATGCCGCTGAATATCTGCAACGCTTTGGTTTCCCGGCGCAAAATATCGTGCATTCGGAATCGCTGGCGCTAGGTTCGGCTTCGTTCACTCCGCTACAGGTGGCTCGCGGCTATGCCGTGTTGGCCAACGGTGGCTATCTGATTGACCCGTACTTCATCACCAAGATCGAAGACGATACGGGTAACGCGGTATTCGAAGCCAAACCGAAAGTGGTCTGCAATAGCTGCAACCTGCCGGTGATCTACGGCGATACGCATCGTTCAGCCATGCTTTCCGATGATAACGTCGAGAACGTGGCGGTATCGCAGGAAGGCAACAATGCCAACGTCCCGATGCCACAGCTTGAGCAGGTAACCCCGGCCCAGATGCAGCAAGATAACGACCAGCAGTATGCGCCACACGTGATCAGCACCCCGCTGTCGTTCCTGATCCGTGATGCATTGAACACCAATATCTTCGGTGAACCGGGTTGGATGGGCACCGGCTGGCGCGCAGGCCGCGATCTTAAACGCCATGATATCGGCGGCAAAACCGGTACCACCAACAGTTCGAAAGATGCCTGGTTCTCCGGCTACGGCCCAGAAACAGTGACATCGGTGTGGATCGGTTTCGACGATCACCGCCGCAATCTTGGCCGTTCCTCCGCTTCAGGTGCTATCCCGGATCAGATTTCCGGTGGTGAAGGTGGGGCGAAGAGTGCTCAACCGGCTTGGGATGACTTTATGAAGGTGGCGCTGGAAGGCCTGCCAGAGCAGAAAGTCACTCCACCGCCAGGGATTGTCAGCGTGACCATCGACAAGAGCACCGGCAAACTGTCCAACGGGGGCGGAGGTAGCCGTTCCGAGTACTTTATCGAAGGCACTCAACCCACGGAGTTCTCGGTACATGATGCCGGAACCACCCTGACAGACCCTGGTGGCGAAAGTCACGAGCTGTTCTAAAAACGACAATGGCCAGAGCAATCTGGCCATTTTTTTATCTTAACCGGCGGGCGCCGTATGTTGTGAGCCCAGGCGGATTTGTCAGCAGATGAATCGATGGAGGGTTAGCGTGAACCGCGCAGAAATGCCTCTGCCAGGAACAATGCGCTGACATTGCGCGCCTCACGAAAGTCCGGTTCCGCCAGCAGTGCCATCATGTTGGCTATCGGCCAACGTACCTGGGGTAACGGCTCTGGCTCGTCCCCCTCCAGGCTTTGCGCATAGAGGTCGTGTGCCAGCACGATATTCATCTGGCTGGAAAAATAGGAAGGTGCCATCGTCAGTTTGCTGAGGAAATCAAAGCGCCCGGCCCCAAAGCCGACTTCTTCCATCAGTTCGCGATTAGCGGCTTCCAACACTCCTTCGCCAGGATCAATCAGCCCTTTGGGGAAGCCCAGCTCATAGGATTCGGTGCCTACCGCATATTCACGGATCAGCAGCAAATCATCCCCTATCACCGGCACAATCATCACCGCTTCACGTTCCGAAGGGCGCATACGCTCATAGACCCGCCGCACACCGTTACTGAACTCCAGATCGACCGACTCTACGTTAAATAAACGCGAGCGCGCGACCGTTTCTACTTTCAGAATTTTAGGTTTTTGCAGCTGTTTATCCATGATTGCCTCAAATAGGTTAACCGCTTAATACACTGAATACTCAGTACTCTCAGGCAGGTAACCAGGATAATAATATGCGCGTTGTGGCAGACAGCAAAAGGGTCAACCACTGGCTAAACTCGATCTTGATCACATTGTGCGTTAATGGGAACCATTTCCGCAACGAGCTTAGCCTGTAATTTACTTTTTTTTAACAAACCTGACCAGCAGCTATCCCGGTGGATAAAAAAACAGGTAGGCAAATAGGATAATCCTGATATCCGGACACCATGAGGATTGCTATGCTCGTGCAGGTTAAAAAATCGTACGGTAAATGCCTAACGATAGCCACGAATGAGAGCCGGATAACAACTAAACGGTGGGTCATTCTATCTCTGGGCGGTTAACTCCGTATAATGTCTGGCTTTGCGTAAGATTGGCGGTTTCATGGGTGTAGGACGAGAATAGCATGAGCACAATAGCGTTGATATTGGCCTTAGCGCTAGCCTGCCTGATCGCTGCTGGCCTCTACTTGTGGTTTAAATTCCGCCCCCAGCCAGCCTTGGCAGGTATCCTGCCGTTCGTCAAACCTAACCACCGCAAACTGACCGCGCCAGAGCGGGCAGCTATCGAGAATTACCTCAACCAACAAAACCGCCTGGGCAACAAACTGCTGTCAGGTTCCGCTTCCCTGCCTTCTGCCAGGCTGGCGTTGACCGCACAGAGCGACAACGTTTACCCGATCACCCATGCCATTACCCGCTATGGTCTGGCAAGCGATGAACCCAACAACTGGCGCTACTATCTCGACTCGGAAGAGATCCATCTTCCTCCGTTTTGGGAGCAGTACATCAGCGCCGATAACCATGTCGAAGTGATCAAGACCCAGACTCTACCGCTGGTGATCTCACTCAACGGCCATTCGCTGCTGGATCATATTTACGACAGCCCACCTTCGCCGGTAGTGACTACAACCCCGACAAGGAACGCCTCCATCCGCAAAGAAGAGAGCGAACATATTGAGTTGGTGAACATTCGCAAGGAAACCCGCGAGGAACATGAGCTTAACCGGCCGAACGGCGTCAAGGAAGCGGCCCTCATCTCTGCTGCCCTACTGCTGCTGTTCCTTAGCCTGATCAGTCCGGTGGTAGTGATCCCCTGGATCATTCTGGTAGCGGTGCTGATGATCGTCTGGAGCTGCTGGCATCTGTTGCGCCGCCCGAGCGAAAAAGAGCTGAAAGAGGTGCACTGTCTGCGCGGCACGCCAAAGCGCTGGGGGTTATTCGGTGAGTCCAATCAGGGGCAAATCAGTAATATCTCTTTTGGCATTATCGATTTGATCTACCCCCCGCACTGGTTGCCTTACCTGAATGCAGACCTGGGTAAAACCACCAATGTGGATATCTACCTCAACCGGCAGGTGGTACGTCAAGGGCACTATCTTTCCCTGCATGACGAAGTGAAAAACTTCCCCTTGCAGCATTGGGGCAAGAACGCCGTATTAGCGGCCAGTTCGCTCGTGGTGCTGTTGTTACTGTTAATCTACATTCCACTCAGCCTACCCGCTAAATTGAGCACCGCGTGGTTACAGGGCACACAGAAAACGGAAGTCACCAGCGTTCAAGCGCTGGAGGCCATTCCACTGCATATCGGCGATAGGCTGAAAATTCAGGGCAACGGCATGTGCTACGTTCCTTCGGGCAACAACAGCGCCACTGCGCCAAGCTTTATGCCTTTCGATTGTTCTGGGATCTACTGGAATACGGCGACCCCGCTGCCACAGCCCGAATCGGAAGTGATCGATAAAGCGGCTGCGCTGATGGCCACCATCAACCGGCAACTGCACCCAAGCGGTGCCGAGCAGAAAGTGAACCCACAGTTGGCCAGCGCCATTGAAAAGTCAGGCATGATCCTGTTGGATGACTTTGCGGATATCGTATTGAAAACGCAGGACCTGTGTGGCACGGAGGCCGACTGTGTGCGCTTGAAGAATGCGCTGGTCAATCTGGGTAACGTCAAGAACTGGGCCAACCTGGTGAAACGGGCCAAATCCGGGGCGCTGGAAGGCGTTAACGTCCTGCTGCGTCCGGTCAGTGCTGAATCGCTGGAAAACCTGAGTAACGCGGCTACCTCTGCCTTCGTGGTGCGGGAAACCCGTCAGGCCGCTGCGGCCCTCAACAGCCCACCACCGGGCGGTTTTTTGATTACCAGTGACGAAGGCAAGCAGTTGGTGGATTATCCCTTGCCCACACAGCCGCTGAACGAATACAACTCACTCGACCAATGGAAAGAACTACAGCGTCTTAGCAGCATGTTGCTACATACGCCGTTCCGGGCAAACGGGGTGATCACCAATATCTTTGTCGATGCCAACGGCACTCGGCATATCGCCCTGCATAGTGAACCGGATATCGTGACCCTGTGGCGCTATCTTGGCACCAGCCTGCTGTTGCTGGTGTTGGTCGTCGTGCTGGGTTACAACTCCTGGCGGTTGGTACAACGCAGGCGCAAAAACCAACATCGCCTCGCCGATATCCAGCGCTATTACGACAGTTGCTTCAACCCGCAGCTCACCCCGATGTCCATACGCCCGATGGCGTAGCCTCCAACCTGCCATCCGCCTATACTAGGCTGTATGTTTTTTATCATCCGCGGGATACCGCTATCCCGCCTATGGAGTTGGTACATGGTTCCTGAGTTTGACTGGCACGATATTGATACCGTACTGCTGGATATGGACGGCACCCTGCTGGATCTTGAATTCGACAGCCATTTTTGGCTAACGCTGGTACCGCAGGCGTTGAGTGAGCAACGAGACATTCCCTTCGACGACGCCAGCAAAATCATTCACCAGGAATACCTGGCCGTGCAACACACCATGAACTGGTATTGCTTTGATTACTGGAGCGAACGCCTAGGGCTGAATATCTACCAAATGACCAGCGAAGTCGGTAACCGCGCTCGGCTGCGTGAAGATACCCAACCATTTTTGCAGGCGTTACGCGATGCCGGGCAGCGCACCATCCTGCTCACCAACGCGCATCCACACAGTCTGGCGGTGAAGGTTGAGCACACCGGTTTGGATCGACACCTTGATTTATTACTTTCCACCCACACATTTGGTTATCCAAAGGAAGATCAGCGTCTGTGGCAGGCAGTTCAGCAACTAACCGGCTTTGACCCGCAGCGCACGCTGTTTGTGGATGATGGTGAACCCATTCTGGATGCCGCAAGCAAGTTTGGTATCCGCTACTGCCTTGGCGTGCAGAACCCGGATTCCAGCATGGCGAGTAAAACTTTCCAGCGTTATCCGTCGATGAGCGACTACCGCCAGTTGATACCGGCCTTGGAACGGAGGGAGCAATGAAAGCCAAAGCAACACCGGATGAGGCCGTCCGCCTGGATAAATGGCTGTGGGCCGCCCGATTTTACAAAACCCGCGCACTGGCCCGTGACATGATCGACGGCGGCAAGGTGCACTACAACGGGCAACGCGGCAAGCCGAGTAAAGCCGTTGAAATCAATGCCGAAATCAAGCTGCGTCAGGGCAACGACGAACGCACTGTCATCGTGCTGGCCATCAATAGCCAACGGCGTGGAGCCGAGGAGGCGCAGCTGATGTATCAGGAAACCGAGGCCAGCATTGCCAATCGCGAGAAAGTGGCGCTGGCACGCAAGATGAATGCGCTGACCATGCCGCATCCGGATCGTCGTCCGGACAAGAAAGAGCGGCGCGATTTGATTAAATTTAAATTTGGCGAGCAGGAATAATCCCTCGCCTCAATGAGAGAAAACTATGTCCAACCATGACCAATTACACCGTTACCTGTTCGAAAACTACGCGGTGCGCGGTGAGCTGGTTACCGTCAGCGAAACCTATCAGCACATCCTGACCAACCATGATTATCCGGCACCGGTACAAAAACTGCTGGGCGAGTTGCTGGTAGCCACCAGCCTGCTGACCGCCACGCTGAAGTTCGACGGTGACATTACCGTTCAGGTGCAAGGCGACGGCCCGCTGAAACTGGCAGTGATCAACGGCAATAATCGCCAGGAGATGCGTGGTGTAGCCCGTGTCGAAGGCGAGATTGTGGCCGACAGCACCCTGCACCAGATGCTGGGTAACGGCATTATGGTGATCACCATCAGCCCGTCTGAAGGTGAACGCTATCAGGGCGTGGTGGGTCTGGAAGGTGAAACGCTGGCCCAGTGTCTGGAAGGGTATTTCCGCCAGTCCGAACAGTTGCCAACGCGCCTGTTTATCCGTACCGGTGAAGCTGAAGGCAAACCTGCGGCTGCCGGTATGCTGCTGCAGGTACTGCCAGCTCAGGATGGCAATGCCGATGATTTCGACCATCTGGTGCAGCTGACCGCCACCATCAAGGATCACGAGCTGTTCACCCTGCCGGCCAACGAAGTGCTGTATCGCCTCTATCATCAGGAAGAGGTTACGCTGTACGAACCTCAGGACGTGATCTTCCGCTGCACCTGTTCACGCCAGCGCTGTGCCGATGCCTTGATCACGCTGCCAGCGGAAGAAGTGGCCGATATGCTGGAACAGGATGGCAACATCGATATGCACTGTGATTACTGTGGTAATCATTATGTATTCGATGCGTTAGACATCGCCGCCCTCCACAACGGCAATGCCGACAGCAACACCCAACTGCATTAAGCAACACCGCGGTGTGACGTGCGTCGAGTTGTGACGCACGTCAGCCCTCGCCGTTTGCACGCTTGCTTTATTCCGTGGTCTACATCTCATAACGTAACTAAAAAACGTTTAATACGTTAAATATTTGATACCTATCGCGGTTACATCGCCATGGATCCCTACAATTGTCGCCAGAAATTCTGTGATCAAGGAGTAGTGACATGCGTGTTAATGGTATAACCCACCAGGATCTTGCCGCTTATGGAATTCATAACGTTGGTGAAATCGTTCACAATCCGAGTTATGAATTACTGTTTAAGGAAGAAACGGACCCTTCACTGCAAGGGTTTGAGCGTGGTGTAGTAACCAATCTGGGTGCCGTTGCCGTCGATACCGGCATCTTCACCGGCCGTTCGCCAAAAGATAAGTACATCGTCCGTGACGATATCACCCGGGACACCGTCTGGTGGGCCGATCAAGGTAAAGGCAAGAACGATAACAAACCTCTCAGCCCTGAAGTCTGGGCAGATCTGAAAAAATTGGTCACCGAGCAGCTTTCCGGCAAGCGCCTGTTCGTGGTCGATACCTTCTGCGGTGCTAACGCAGACTCCCGCCTGAAAGTCCGCTTTATCACAGAAGTGGCCTGGCAAGCGCATTTCGTCAAAAACATGTTTATCCGCCCGAGCGATGAAGAACTGCAGGGCTTTGAGCCTGATTTCGTGGTGATGAACGGCGCCAAGTGCACCAACCCGAACTGGCAGCAGCAGGGAATGAACTCGGAAAACTTCGTGGCATTCAACCTGACCGAGCGTATGCAGCTGATCGGCGGCACCTGGTACGGCGGCGAAATGAAAAAGGGTATGTTCTCCATCATGAACTACCTGCTGCCGCTTAAAGGCATTGCCTCCATGCACTGCTCGGCCAACGTGGGCGAGAAAGGCGACGTGGCGGTGTTCTTCGGCCTGTCCGGCACCGGTAAAACCACCCTGTCCACCGATCCGAAACGCCAACTGATTGGCGATGACGAACACGGCTGGGATGACGATGGCGTCTTCAACTTCGAAGGCGGCTGCTACGCCAAGACCATCAAGTTGTCGGAAGAAGCCGAGCCAGATATCTATCACGCCATCAAGCGTGATGCGCTGCTGGAAAACGTCACCGTATTGGCCGACGGCACCGTGGACTTCAACGACGGATCGAAAACCGAGAACACCCGCGTTTCCTATCCGATCTACCACATCCACAATATCGTCAAGCCGGTGTCCAAAGCGGGCCACGCTACCAAGGTGATCTTCCTGACTGCGGACGCCTTCGGCGTACTGCCACCGGTATCACGCCTGACGGCCAACCAGACCCAGTACCACTTCCTGTCCGGTTTCACCGCCAAACTGGCCGGTACCGAGCGCGGCGTTACCGAGCCAACGCCAACCTTCTCTGCCTGCTTTGGCGCGGCATTCCTGTCACTGCACCCAACCCAGTATGCAGAAGTGCTGGTCAAGCGCATGCAGGCAGCCGGAGCCCAGGCTTACCTGGTCAATACCGGCTGGAACGGCACCGGTAAGCGTATCTCGATCAAAGACACCCGCGGCATTATCGACGCCATCCTCAACGGTGAAATCGATAAGGCAGAAACCATCACGCTGCCAATCTTCGATCTGTCGATGCCTACCGCCCTGCCAGGCGTTGATCCGGCCATCCTCGACCCACGTGCCACCTATGCCAACATAGAACAGTGGGAAGAGAAGGCGCACGATCTGGCGAACCGCTTTATCACCAACTTCGACAAATACACCGATACCCCGGCAGGCGCTGCACTGGTCAGCTCGGGTCCGAAACTGTAATAGCGTTGATTACCTCCTAAGCCAAGGCGCGGAATTCCGCGCCTTTTCTATTTTTGGCTGATTTGCACTTGAGGTTGGTTTGAATTCGTGGCTGACTTGCACTTGTGGTCAATTTGGAGGGGCGCTGCAATGCTGCGCCCGTTGAAGGCTGGAGGAGGCACATATGGACTTGAAACAAACCTTACTGAAGAAGCCACCGCGTTATGGATTGGGAACCTGGATGCATCAACACTTTGCCGAATTAGGCGGCGTCGAGTTGAAAATCCCGCCGCGCGGGGAGGAACCACCGCGCGATGTCACCTTTGGCGATGAATATGAAGGAAACACGAAGCCCTGACCAGGCCACAATGCTGCGGCCTTAAGTCAGGATATCAGGCGTTCTCTTTGGCTGGCGGGGTCCCGCTGGAAGTTTCTTTCTTCTCGATCGGTATTGGGAGATAGGCTCGGATACGCAGCCCACCACGCTCGCTGGTGCCGATATCCAGCACGCCAGCATGAGCGTCAATGATGCGCTGCACGATCGCCAACCCTAACCCGGTGCCGCTGGTGCTACGCGCACTGTCGCCGCGCACAAAGGGTTGGAACAGGTGCTTCAGCTCTTCCGGCTTGATACCGGGGCCATCATCCTCCACCTGGAACCAGCCGCGCTGCAGTTCTCGCCCGCTGCTGACCTTGATCCAGCCGTTGCCATAGCGCGCCGCATTCACCACCATATTCACCACCGCACGTTTGATCGAGAGCGGATGCACATCCACCATCAGCTCACCCGGCAGAATATCGGTTTCAATCACCCGCTCGTAGCCACTTTCGGTGGCCACCACTTCGCCCAGAATGGAATTCAAATCGCAAATTTCGGTTTGCATCTCCTGGCCGGTACGCAGGTAATCAATAAACTGTTCGATGATGGCGTTACATTCTTCGATATCTTTATTGATCGACTCCGCCAGATAACCGTCTTGCTCGCTCATCATTTCCGTCGCCAGACGGATACGCGTCAACGGCGTGCGCAGGTCATGACTGACCCCCGCCATCAGCAGCGTGCGATCGTCGGCCAGCAACTTCACCCCAGAGGCCATCTGGTTGAAGGCCCGGGTTACCGAGCGCACCTCAGAGGCACCATACTCACGTAACGGCGGCGGAATAATGCCTTTGCCTACCTGCAAGGCGGCGTGCTCCAGCTCCACCAGAGGGCGGTTCTGAATGCGGATAAATAGCCAGGCGCCGCCTATCGCCAGCAGCATAATCGCCAGGGTGTAGCGGAACAGCGGCGAGAAATCGCCTTGATGGATTTCGGTCAGCGGGACGCGCACCCAGATATCTGGCTGCAACCAGGTTTTCAGCCAGACCACCGGGGAGTTTTTGTTAACCTCGACGCGGACGTCGGTCGGGCCACCTAGTTGCTGCGCCATCTGCTGGCTAAGGAATTGGTAGTGTTGCGCCCAGCGCAGGCCGCTCTCTTCAGCAGCCGCGTTGGTATAAAGCGAAATGCCCAGCTCGCGGTAGATCTCGCGGCGGAACGCTGGCGGCACCTCAAGCAAGGTACCGTCCTCCAGTTGCAGCCGATCGGTCATCAGCATACGAACTTCGTACGCCAATACCTTATTGAACTGCTGCAGACTGGGCAGGATGGCGAAGTTAAGCACCACCAGATAGGTCGTCACCAGGCTGACGAACAGCAAGGTGACGATCAACAGCAAAGTTCGGGCAAACGAGCTACGCGGTGAAAAGCGTAATCGCCTCATGCCTTACTGCCGTCCGGGACGAAGACGTAGCCAAGACCCCAAACGGTCTGGATATAGCGTGGATGTGCCGGATCTTCTTCGACCATGCGGCGCAGGCGCGAGATCTGCACGTCGATGGAACGCTCCATCGCGCTGTATTCGCGGCCACGGGCCAGATTCATCAGCTTATCGCGCGATAACGGTTCGCGTGGGTGGCTGACCAAGGCTTTCAGCACGGCAAATTCACCGCTGGTTAATGGCATAGGCTCATCTTCACGGAACATCTCGCGCGTGCCGAGGTTCAGTTTGAATTTACCAAAGGCGATCACCGCCTCTTCCTGAGAAGGCGCACCCGGCAGTTCGTTGGCCTGACGGCGCAGCACGGCACGGATACGGGCAAGCAGTTCACGTGGGTTGAACGGCTTAGGGATATAGTCATCGGCACCGATTTCCAGCCCGACGATACGGTCCACTTCTTCACCCTTGGCGGTCACCATAATGATCGGCATCGGGTTGCTTTGACTGCGCAGGCGGCGGCAAATGGATAGCCCATCCTCACCCGGCAACATCAGGTCTAATACCATCAGATGGAAAGACTCACGCGTCAGCAAACGATCCATTTGCTCAGCGTTGGCAACGCTGCGAACCTGGAAGCCCTGTTCGGTTAAGTAACGCTCTAAAAGCGCGCGCAGGCGCATGTCATCATCGACGACCAGAATCTTGTGATTCTCTTGCATTGTCTGACTCCCAAAGGCTGTATTGCCTGATTCTAGACTGTGGCCCGCACTTATGCATTGGCACCGCTGGCGGCTATTTGGCAACAGCCTCGTATTGTTCAAAAACTCCATCATTACTGACAGCGTTTAATGGTATATATTCTAGCCAAAATTGTTACAAAGCTTATTCTTTTGCCCAAATATCAACAATTTTCACTTAAACCGGAGCGGCAGATCGGTAAACAACTTCCCGCTGCGTATGATGTACACTCTTGGCAGAAAACCGCAAGACTGGCGAATTGGCAGTGTACCTCAGGTTTATAAAAAAAACGCCAACGGATATGGTGGCCGCTTTATGCGAGAATGCCCACTGCTCCTGTGATTTGATGATGGATGACGATGAAAACATTGCTGATCACCCGTGAGGGTTACAACAAGCTCAAAAAAGAATTGGATTTTCTGTGGCGTGAAGACCGCCCGGAAGTGACCAAGAAAGTCACCTGGGCCGCCAGCCTGGGCGACCGAAGTGAAAACGCCGATTACCAATACAATAAGAAGCGGCTGCGTGAGATCGATCGTCGAGTACGTTATCTCACCAAGTGCCTTGAGCAACTGAAAATTGTCGATTATTCGCCGCAGCAGGCGGGCAAGGTGTTCTTTGGGGCCTGGGTAGAGATCGAGAATGACGATGGCGATACCAAACGCTTTCGCATCGTGGGTTACGACGAAATCTTTGGCCGTAAAGACTACATCTCCATCGACTCACCCATGGCTCGCGCCTTGCTGAAAAAAGAGGTGGGAGATACGGCTACGGTTGAGACCCCGGCAGGTATTGCCTACTGGACGGTCAACGAGATCGAATATATCAAAGACGAAGAATAGTTGAGACCTTAGGGGCGCCGCATGCTGCGCCCATCAAAACCTCGGCCCTCTGGACTGGCATTTTCCCCCTGCAAAACGTATAACTATCCCCCTATCGATTATCGCTGCTAACAGATACCTGACTTATGACTGATCCACTGAGCCGCATTATTGCAACCGAACTGCAGGCCCGCCCGGAGCAAGTTGACTCCGCCATCCGTCTGCTGGATGAAGGTAATACCGTGCCGTTTATCGCACGCTATCGTAAGGAAGTCACCGGGGGCCTGGATGATACCCAACTGCGTCAGTTGGAGACTCGTCTGGGCTATCTGCGTGAACTGGAAGATCGCCGCCAAACCATTCTCAAGTCCATTGAAGATCAGGGTAAACTGACCGAGCAGTTAGCGGGGGCAATCAACGCCACGCAAAGCAAAACCGAACTCGAAGACCTTTACCTGCCCTACAAACCGAAACGCCGCACCCGTGGGCAGATCGCTATTGAAGCCGGTCTGGAACCGCTGGCAGACTCCCTGTGGCAAGATCCGCAACAGCAGCCAGAGCAACTGGCCGAAGGGTTTGTCGATGCCGAGAAGGGCGTGGCAGACGTCAAAGCGGCGCTGGACGGTGCACGCTACATCCTGATGGAACGCTTTGCCGTAGACGCTGCCCTGCTGGCCAAGGTGCGTGACTACCTGTGGAAAAACGCCCATCTGGTGTCCAAGGTTGTCGAGGAAAAAGAAGAGGAAGGCGCGAAATTCCGTGACTACTTCGATCACCATGAGCCTATTGCGCAAGTGCCTTCGCACCGTGCGCTGGCGATGTTCCGTGGCCGCAATGAAGGCGTGCTGCAACTGGCGCTGAACGCCGATCCGCAGTTTGAAGAAACCCCGCGTGAAAGCCAGGGCGAGCTGATTATCACCAACCATCTCAACCTGCGCCTGAACAACGCGCCGGCAGATGCCTGGCGTAAATCCGTGGTTAACTGGACGTGGCGTATCAAGGTGTTGCTGCATCTGGAAACCGAGCTGATGAGTACCCTGCGTGAGCGTGCGGAAGACGAAGCGATCAACGTTTTCGCCCGCAACATGCACGACCTGCTGATGGCCGCTCCGGCCGGTATGCGCGCTACCATGGGCCTGGATCCTGGCCTGCGCACCGGCGTTAAAGTGGCGGTGGTGGATGCCACCGGCAAGCTGGTTGCCACCGATACCGTCTATCCGCATACCGGGCAGGCAGCCAAAGCCGCTGCGGTCGTTGCCGCGCTGTGTATCAAACACAAGGTTGAGCTGGTTGCCATCGGTAACGGCACCGCATCCCGCGAGACCGAGCGTTTCTTTGCCGAGCTGCAGCAGCAGTTCCCGGACGTTAAAGCCCAGAAAGTGATCGTCAGCGAGGCCGGAGCTTCGGTGTATTCCGCTTCCGAGCTGGCCGCGTTGGAGTTCCCGAACCTGGACGTTTCGCTGCGCGGTGCGGTTTCCATCGCCCGCCGTCTGCAAGATCCGTTGGCGGAACTGGTGAAGATCGACCCTAAATCTATCGGCGTGGGCCAATACCAACACGACGTCAGCCAAAGCCAGTTAGCCAAGAAGCTGGACTCGGTGGTGGAAGACTGTGTGAACGCCGTTGGCGTTGATCTGAACACCGCCTCCGTGCCGCTGCTGACCCGCGTAGCTGGCCTGACGCGCATGATGGCGCAGAATATCGTCACCTGGCGTGATGAGAATGGCCGCTTCAGCAACCGTGAACAGCTGCTGAAAGTGAGCCGTTTGGGGCCAAAAGCCTTCGAGCAATGCGCGGGCTTCCTGCGCATCAACCACGGCGATAACCCGCTGGATGCGTCAACCGTTCACCCGGAAACCTACCCGGTGGTGGAACGCATTCTGGCCGCAACCCGCCAGGCTCTGCAAGATTTGATGGGCAACCCGAGCGCGGTACGCAGCCTGAAAGCCAGCGACTTTACCGATGAGAAATTCGGCGTACCAACGGTCACCGACATCCTGAAAGAGCTGGAAAAACCGGGCCGCGACCCACGCCCGGAATTCAAAACGGCTACCTTCGCCGAAGGGGTGGAAACCCTCAACGACCTGCAAGTGGGTATGATCCTGGAAGGTTCGGTCACCAACGTCACTAACTTTGGTGCCTTTGTTGATATCGGCGTCCATCAGGATGGCCTGGTGCACATCTCGTCACTGGCGGACAAGTTCGTTGAAGATCCGCATACCGTGGTAAAAGCCGGTGATATCGTCAAGGTGAAGGTGATGGAGGTGGATCTGCAGCGTAAGCGTATCGCGCTGAGCATGCGCCTGGATGAGCAACCGGGTGAAGGTTCACCACGCCGTGGCGGGGGCAATAATAGCGCTCCAGCTCGCGATAAAAACTCACGCCCAGCGGCTAATAAGCCTAAACCACGCAACAGCACCCCGGCAGGTAACAGCGCCATGGGTGATGCGCTGGCCGCGGCGTTTGGCAAGAAATAATGAGCTGAGGGGATAAACCCTTATCCCCTCCTTCGGCTGTCTCTTGGACAAACCTCCTGTTCAAGAGACATCGCCGGCTTATAGATCGTCTCTCCGTTCTGGCCCCTACCTGACTTAATCGGCAGGCTGCTGATGCCGATATAAAACAGGGATTTATTGGAACTTGATTGATGGAACAACACTATCAGCATTGGCTAATGGCTCTTTCCTCTCCCATGGTGGCGCTGAATGCAGATAACGGCCCAACCTTTGATTCACCCAAATTTTATCCCTTCGAGACGACCGTCGATTTGACCGATAGCTGGGGGATCGCCTCGCGTTCTGAAGTGATAAACATGATAATTCGCATGGCGGATGGAGGACATGCGAGAGATCTGGCGCACTACTATTTTCTCTGGCATCGCCTCAGCCCGACCCAATGGCAGGAACGTGTAGAGCAAAATTCAGCGGAAGAACAGGTATTGATGCAAATAGTCGCTGATACGGCGGTTATTTGTGGTGATGGTGGGATCCATTCCTGGGACCTTGGGCGAATGGGATTTCTTTGTCGCATTGCTCTGCTTAATGGCTGGTTCACCGCAGAGGAGAGCCTGTGGTTCCATACCCGGCTAGCACTGCGCGCACGCCACTATTATGCCAACTGGGAAAGCTATTACGCCGCATTTTTCGTCGGCCGAGCCTATTGGCAGTCATTAAACCAGGAAACTCCTGAGCAGCAGCACTATGCTTTTTGCCATCAAAGTGGAACGGAAAACTATATTCAGATGCAACAGCAACTCTATTGCCATGCAGATAGCCCCTTAAAACATCTGGCCTGGCACATTGACTGCCATGAAATAGAGAAACCGGCGTCCCTGGAAGAGGTTGATTGGTCATGAATCAACGTTGCTGGCAAATTTTAGGCATTGAGCCAACCGAAGATCAACAAGCCATTCGTGCCGCCTATCGCAGTAAGCTCCCCGACCATCATCCTGAAAATGACCCGAGCGGTTTTCAGCTATTACGTCAGGCTTTTGAGCACGCGCGAAAACTGGCCGAGACCCCGTTTATGCTGCGTTCTGCACACAGTGCTGAAGATGACGGTTCTCATGATGAGGGAACAACTCAACTCGAACAGGCGCCCGAGCCGTCGCCATCCGCTGCAGAACCATTATTCGAGAGCATGCTGGCCCAATTCGACGCTCTGTTGAATACCCCGGAAACGCGTTATAAGCCACAAAGCTGGCATCGCTATATCGCTCAGCTGGATCAGTACGATATTGCACTCATTGATCGGCTGCGCTGGCATCTGCTCGATCGGGTTTACCACTCAGCATGTATCTCTACCGACTGCGTCAGGTTATTAGCGGAACGTTTAAACTGGCGGCATCGCCTGAACGAACTGGAGCAGGATGACGCGGCCAGGATGGATGATTATTTAGACTATATCGCACGCCCCGATATCTTCGATCTATCCACACTGTCGTCAATCAGCCTGCCTGCTCAAGTAGAAACCGTTGCCTTCTTCCGCCATGCGTATCATCTGTACTGGAATGAGCCAGAATGGATGCTGCGTTTACTGCTGAGTAATCCATCAGTGATTTACTGGCCTGATTGCCCACGGCTAATGAAACAGCTGGCGCAATGGTACAGCCTGGCGGAAGTGCCCAGCGAAACGTTGCGGGATCACTGTTTGGCACAGCTGGCGCTGGACGCAGAGAATAGCGATTGGTTGTACCTGGCTGCCCGGCATTGTGCTTTGCTGCAGGATAATCAGCGGGCGTTTGATTATTGGCTACAGCTATATCGGTTAGAGCAGCACGCGCAGGCCGAGCAAGGCCTATTGGATTGGTGCCGTGAACAGCATCCGGCTTACCTACCGCTGTTGATCCAGGCTTTTGATCGGCCGGTTTACCCTGCTGCGGCAGGGATAGCGGCAGATGATGAGATGCAGAATTTCCTGACCCCGACACAAACGGTACAGACCTTGGTACGCTGGGGAGAGGCCGCTCAGTTTGACTGGGCGGCAGTGCCGATTGCCCAGGCTTATATCCATTGGAAATCCGGTAACGGTCATGTCGGTGTGATGTATGACCAGCTAATGCTTGATGAGGGTTCCGACCCTCTGCGATTACTGTACCGCCACGCCTGCATGCTAACCTTGGGTAATGAAGGCCTGTTGCAGCAAATTATTGACCAGCCTACACCGGCCGATCCCCTACAGGCCCTGATCCTGCAAGGGCTGCAATCTCAGGCGGCACAGCGGCTGGCATGGTTGAATGATTCGAGCGTCATTGCCGACTTCATTCAGTGGCTGGATGGGCCAATTGATCACGAACTGCCAGAGAGATATACCGATACTGGCTCCGCTAGCTGGCATCAAGCCGTCTTCTGGCTACGGCAATGGCGTTACCTGTCACCAGCACGATTGAACCGCTTGTATCAGCAGCCGGCGTTTAGTGCACAGCTTGGCACCATCAATGACTGGCTGAATTATTTAGCTGCAGTGGAGCAGATTGAGATCCCGCCGTTTAGCGACGCTACCGCTCCCTGGGATCAATACCGGCAAACCTGTTTACTGGTGCTATTACTCAACGGGGCGGCCGGGCATATCGATACTGTCCGGCAGATAAACCACTTAACGCTCAGTGAACAGCATCCCGTCTATGAACTGTATCCGTTAATCCGACAACTCGACCCGGCAAAAGGTGACCTAGTCTGGCAGCTTGAGCAACAACTGTTGTTGGACCACCGTCTGCACTTCCTTTGCTGGTTGGAGTTACCTGTATCTATCAGCCAGTTTTTACTCCGCGTGGAGAGCCAGCCAGAGCTGTGCAACTGCACTAATGTCGATCATTTCTATCATCGTGTTGCCAGTTGGCCCGAGGAAATAGAACAGGCTCCGATGGCCGAGCAAGCCTTGCTTTACGCCTTTTTACTACGCCATGGCGACCAGCAAATACAGGACAAAAGCCGGGAGGTGCTTCAACGGTTAGCCTGCGGCAATCAGGTGGAAACCGACCTACAGCTGGCATTACTTAACGGTAAAAAGCCCAAAGCCCTGGGGAGCTCAACGCTGTTTGCCCGGGACTCATTGCTGACAAAAATAGCTCAGGTTGGCTATCGCCTGTATGACTACGATTGGGATAAGTTGGAGCAAGATGAACGTCAACAGTTGATGGCCTGTCTGACAAATAGCAGTCTGTCCCCCATTCTGCGATTGAATGCCGGGTTATTAGTGCAGCTATCGGATCAGCGCGTCATTGAAAAGCAACGTGCGAAGGAGCAAAGGCCAGATACTCGCTTCTGGCAGTTCTGGCAATTTGACCGACGCATCAACCGCCTGGGCCTGCTGGCTCAGTTGACGCTAGTACCGCTGGTGATGGTTGCGGTTTACCTACTGCTCATCAACGTGCTTTCGGCCTGGGTCATTATCGGGTTACTACTGCTCAATACGTTCAGCGCACTGCTGCGGCGCAGCCATGATTTAAACCGTAAATACCCGGTCTTTGAAGCTGTGTTGCTGATAGGCATGCCCTATCTGATCCTGCTGTATCTGCTGATACCCGGCGTGAAGCACGCGAACCAATATGGCCCGCCGCCAGGAGAAAAGCGCTGAGGATTGTGGCGTGAGGAACTGCCCCCAACGTTTTATGGGGGCAGTGGACGATCAGAAACTCATCTCGTCCAGAAAACGTTCCAGCCGCAGGCGTATGGGCTGGATTTTTTGCTCCTGCTGGCTAACCAGCACCGCTTCAAACTCCTGTAGCCACAAACCGATCTGCATACGCTCATCACCCAGTGACTGCGCCCAGGCTTTTTCCAGCCGAGCCTGCAAGGTACGGTTGGACAGCGTATCGCGCGGATGCACTTTTAACTCCTGCAAACGCTGCTGACTTTGCTTTCGCTGTTCTGGGCTCAGGCCAATGGGGCTGTGGTCGATCACTTTTGAGAAGGAATCACCGCTGTCTGGCAAATGGACATCAACCTCTAGCAGCCCATTGATATCGTAACTGAAACGAACGTCCAGTGATTGAATATGGCCGTTAGGCTTTACCGGCACGGTAAACTCATCCACCAGAATATTGTTGTCAACATGTGGGCTTTCCCCCTGATAGATCGCTATCCGGATCGCCTTTTGCTCCACATGCGTCGTGGTGAAGCTTTCCACCCGTGAAGTCGGGACTACGGTATTACGTTCCAGAATCGGTGAGAAAATCCCATGCCGATCCGCATTCGAGGTAGCAATGCCCAGCGTATAGGGACAGACATCCGTCAGGATCACTTCGTCGATATTTTGATCGCGCAGGCGGCAGGCGGCATGAACTGCGGCCCCCAATGCTACGATAGTTCTGGGATCGAGGTGCTGATGCGGCAACTGGCCGAATAGCTTCACCACCAGTTTTTGGATAGTGTTCAGCTTCGTGGCTCCGCCGACCAATACCAGATGATCCATCTGCTGCGGTTGCAAACGCGCATCGTGCAGCACCTGCTCAATCGGTGCGCGCAGGCGATTCAGCAGCGGAAGCCAGATCTCCCCTGCTTTACGTTCATCCAGCTCTATTTCCCATTGTCGATCCTGCCATTGCCAATGCAACTGATGCGAGCCCTGTTGCTGACTGAGCTGGCATTTCCACTGCTCGACGCAATCATACAACCGTGCCATATCGTGGGGCGCAATCTGCGAGGCGTTCAGTTGCCATTCGTTGAGGCAGGCTTTCATGATTGCTTGGGTGAAATCTTCACCGCCAAGATAGTTATCCCCCGCCGAAGCGTGCACCTCAATCAGCGGCAGATCATATTCCAATACCGTGACGTCAAAAGTGCCTCCGCCCAGGTCAAACACCAAAGTACGGCCAACCCCTTGGGTGTGCAGGCCATAAGCCATCGAAGCCGCGGTCGGTTCATTAATCAGCCGCACCGCATTTAAACCCGCCAGTTCAGCGGCAAAGCGGGTTTGCTTACGCTGCTCATCGCTAAAATAGGCAGGTACCGAAATCACAACGTCGCGGATCGGCTGGCCAAGAAAACTCTCTGCGTCTGATTTCAGCGATTTCAGCACGATGGCCGATAGCTCTGGGGCGTCAAACGTCTGTTGGTCCAGTTTGAATTTCTTCTTGCTGCCCATGTAACGTTTAAACAGCGCTGCCGTCTTTTGCGGGTGGGTCGTCAGGCGAGATAACGCAGAGCGGCCAACCAGTATCGCCCCGTCTTCATCAATGCTGACGACCGAGGGGGTAAGAAATTCATTGAGCGCATTGGGGATTAGGCGCGACTCCCCGTCTTGCCAGACACTGATGAGGCTATTGGTGGTGCCTAAATCGATGCCGATTGCCGGAGTAGCGTCATGCTGCTGTAACATCGTCCTGACCTCGTAGAGAAGGATGCTTGCTGCGCCTGATGCTGCTGGTACAGTCGTATTAAGCGCAACAACCTAGTCCATGATGGGGGGTTATTATCGTTTGATATTAACATGATGGTATTACATAGCTCATCGCCATGGAATTTTTTTGCTCGAAAGCCATGTTCTACTTTAGTTGAAAAATTTAGCCAGTTGCTCGTTCCCCTGGCTTTCATCTTTTCTTGCGCCACCGGTAGCGCCACCCCCAACAATTTTGACCTACCGCAATAAAATGGCGATTATTTTGCCACCCGGTTTCGAGCTATCGCTTAAAGCCCGCACTCCGGTAAAAATGCTCCGTTGTTAACACCCTTATTAACACCACCTTTTCAGTTCGTCGATTGTGTCGTAAACACAAATACTTACCCCTCTCATTTACAGCAGGCGATGTTGCCAGATCTGCGCCATAAAACTTTCAGCCACGCCAATAGAGCTACAACTGTTTCATTACCGCAAGAAAATGCACAAATTTGCAACTTAATTAACCTTTTGCACTCATTTGCAGTGCGTTTGGCTTAGTGCTAAAACAGGAGCTGGCAAGGCGTCCATTGCAGATATGACAGCATTTACAATTGCCCATACATTCCGTATTGAATACGATAATTGTTATCACTATGATTCTGTGTATTCATTGCTCTGTTTTTGGCTCGGCGCTCCTGGCCCCATACACCTTTTCACAGGTAGTCTGGGCAGCAAATGTTCTGAAGGTGTCATTCCTGTGGGAATGCTCAACGCATTGAGAAGGCAATATGCAGCTGCTTCCTAAACATACCTATAAAATTACCGGTTTCTCCAGCGAGATTAGCCCGGCCTACCGCCAGAAATTACTGTCGCTTGGCATGCTGCCCGGCTCGCAGTTTGACGTGGTACGCGTGGCACCATTTGGCGATCCGATAGAAATAAAGACTCGCCGCGTTAGCCTGGTACTGCGGAAAAAAGATATAGACCTGATCCTGCTAGATAGCCAAGCGTAACGCGCTGTCCCCGCCTCAGGCAGTTGCCGTGTGCAAACACGGCCGATACTTAATTTACTGATATCACGTTGGTTTATGAAAAAAATCACTATTGGCTTAATCGGTAACCCGAACTCGGGCAAGACGACGCTGTTCAACCAGCTCACCGGAGCACGCCAGCGGGTCGGTAACTGGGCCGGGGTGACGGTTGAGCGTAAAGAGGGCCAGTTTACGACGCCGCAGTCGCAGGTTACGCTGGTTGATTTACCAGGCACCTACTCGCTCACCACCATCTCCGAACAAACCTCGCTGGATGAGCAGATCGCCTGTCACTACATCCTGAGCGGCGATGCGGATATGCTGATCAACGTGGTCGATGCCTCCAATCTGGAACGCAACCTCTACCTGACGCTGCAACTGCTGGAGCTGGGTATTCCGTGCATCGTGGCCTTGAACATGCAAGATATTGCCAAGAGCCAGAATATTGAGATCGATGTCGCCGCCCTGGCCGAGCGCCTTGGCTGCCCGGTGGTATCCATGGTTTCCACCAAGGCCGACGGCATTGGCCTGCTGAAACAGACCATCGACAATCACCGCTTCAATGAGTTAAAAGCGCTGGTGGCCTATCCGCCGCTGCTGTTAGACGAAATCGCTACGCTGACCGAGGCCATGCCTCAACAGTTGCCCACCGAACAACGCCGCTGGCTGGCCCTGCAAATGCTGGAGGGCGACATCTACAGCCATCAGTTAGCCGGGAACGCCACCGATCTGCTGGCTCATTCCAGGCAAGCGCTGCAACAGCAGCAGCAGGAAGATCCCGCGCTGGTAATTGCCGATGCCCGCTACCAGTCGATCGCCACTATCTGCGATGCGGTCAGCAACTCCAAGCTGGCATTGCCAAACCGCCTGACGGAGGTACTGGATCGGGTGATCCTCAACCGCTGGCTGGGGGTGCCGATCTTCCTGCTGGTGATGTACATCATGTTCGTATTGGCGATCAACATCGGTGGCGCACTGCAACCAATCTTCGATCTCGGTTCGGCGGCCATCTTTATTCAGGGCATCCAGTGGATCGGTTATACCCTGCATTTCCCGCAGTGGCTGACCGTCTTCCTGGCGCAGGGCGTGGGGGGCGGTATCAATACCGTGCTGCCGCTGGTTCCCCAGATCGGCATGATGTATCTGTTCCTGTCATTCCTGGAAGACTCCGGCTATATGGCGCGAGCGGCATTTGTGATGGACCGCCTGATGCAGGCGCTCGGGCTGCCGGGTAAATCCTTTGTGCCGCTGATCGTCGGCTTTGGCTGTAACGTGCCGTCCATTATGGGCGCACGCACCTTGGATGCCCCACGTGAACGCCTGATCACCATCATGATGGCCCCCTTTATGTCCTGCGGCGCGCGTTTGGCAATCTTTGCCGTATTCGCCGCGGCCTTCTTCGGCCAGGATGGCGCGGGCGTGGTGTTCTCGCTGTATATGCTCGGCATCGTGGTGGCGATCCTCACCGGCCTGGTGCTGAAATACACCATCATGCGCGGCGAAGCATCACCGTTCGTGATGGAGCTGCCGGTTTATCACGTGCCGCATCTGAAAAGCCTGTTGCTGCAAACCTGGCAACGCCTGAAAGGTTTTGTGCTGCGCGCCGGGAAAGTGATCGTGATTGCCAGCATCTTTATTGGCGGCCTGAACAGCTTCTCGTTCAGCGGGCAGCCGGTAGACAGTATCAATGATTCAGCGCTGGCCTCGGTTTCCAAAGTGCTGACGCCATTATTGCAGCCAATGGGCGTACACAATGATAACTGGCAAGCAACCGTCGGGCTGGTAACCGGGGCGATGGCCAAAGAAGTGGTGGTCGGAACGCTCAACACGCTGTACACCGCAGAGAACATTACCAATGAGCACTTCGATGCCGCCAACTTCAACCTGCTTGATGAGCTAGGCACCGCCGTCAATGAAACCTGGCAGGGCCTGAAGAGCACCTTCAGCCTGAGCGTACTCTCCAACCCTATCGAAGCCAGCAAGGGCGATGGTGAGATGGGCGTGGGCTCAATGGGCGTTATGAGTAGCAAATTTGGCACTTCAATCTCTGCCTACAGCTATCTGATTTTCGTGTTGCTGTACGTTCCCTGCGTTTCGGTGATGGGCGCTATTGCACGTGAGTCCAGCCGGGGTTGGATGACCTTCTCCATCCTGTGGGGGCTGAACGTGGCCTATTCGCTGGCAACGCTGTTCTATCAGATCGCGACCTTCAGCCAACATCCGCAATACAGCGCGACAGCGATCCTGATCGTGCTGCTGTTCAATGCGCTGGTGCTATTGGGCTTGCGCAAGGCTCGTAGCCGCGTAACGATCCGTTTGCGTAGCGCCACCTCGGCGTCCTGTTGTCAAAGTTCGGGTGACTGCCACTAATGGCCAGCCTGCTGCAAATCCGTGATGCGCTTGCCCTTCGGGGCAGCGCTCAGGCGCAACAGCTGAGTCAGCAGTTGGCAACGCCCTTGCCATTGGTTGAAGCAATGCTGCAACGTTTGACCGCCATGGGGAAAGTTGAACGCATTGAGCTCGATAGCAACGAATGCCTGAGCGGCAGCTGTAAGAGTTGCCCAGAAGGGCTGGCTTGTAACACGGTGATTTATCGTTTGAAGGGGTGAATACAGGGGCGCAATAGTTTGCCTGCACCCCCTACTTGAAGATTATTGCTTGTCTTTATACACATCCGCTACGGCGCTGAACTTGCCGTGCTCACGGGCAGCCAGCACGACATAGTATTGGCCCCCTTTCTCATCGGCCAGTTTGGACAATTCATCTTTCAAGTCCATCGGATCGGTGGCCTGTGCTGTTGAAGACACGGTACCAATTTTCTCATACTTGCCTGGGTTCTTATCCAGCTCGTCCTTAGTTAGCAAGGTTGCAGACATCGAACCGAAAGACACTGAACCTACAATCAACGCCGCAACGATCATCTTCAATGATTTCATGATAATACCTCTCAATGGATAAATTGGATTTTTATGAAAGCGACTCACAACAAATGCGTCATCGAGCTTGGCTACTGCGACGTCTAACAGCTTCGTTGCTTTCCCTGACGAAGCTCCCTCTGCCCAGAAACAAATCGCCAAAGTGAAGATTGATAAGCTTATATTCACCTTGTAGCCACGCATTTACCCCTTCAAGTATCGAACAGGTTTAGTTTTTATCCACTTATTGGTTAAAAATTTACCGCCGTTTTGTGCGTTTATAATCTGTAATCAATGAGATATCGCCGCCAGACCGCGCCATTACTCGGTTGCAACAAATTGATTAATAATGTTAGCGAATGCTTCGGGGTGAGAGATAAACGGCGCATGGGCCGCTTTGGCGATCACCTCCGAGGTGGAGTTTGGCCACAATTCATCCAACAGGCTAGCCACTTTGCGCGGCACCAGCCCGTCGAGGTAACCATAAATACGCAGTACCGGCATCGTCAGTGCCGCCAACGATTGGCGTTGATCCACCGTACGTAGCATCTCCAGGCCTCCGTTCAGCACCTCAACGCCCGGTATCGGCTGATTAAGCACTACGGTTTTCAACTGGCGCGCATCCTGACGAGCGCTTTCCGTGCCCAACGTTTGCAACGCCAGAAAACGTTCCACGGTGCGCTGGAAATCATGGCTGAGCTGCTGCTGGAAGCCACTGAGCACCTCCGGGCGGATCCCCGGCCACGGGTCGTGCGCCGTAAAGCAGGGCGAAGAAGCTACGGTGATCAGCCCGGTTACCCGCTCAGGCTGCATAAGGGCGATCTGCCCGGCAACCAATCCACCAAGGGACCACCCCAGCCAATAAGCCTGCTTGGGTGCTGCGGCCAGCAGTATCTCTGCCATCTCCGTTAACGAGACGGCCCCATAGCCCTGGCTGCGGCCATAGCCAGGCAAGTCCACCAGATGTAGGCGAAAATGCGGAGCCAATCGCTCCAATGTGCAACCCCAGACCTCGGCATTCAATCCCCATCCGTGCAGCAGCACAAGATCGCGATCGCCCTCTCCCAGTGTTTTCCAATACAGCTCAGTCATCAGTTATTGTCCTGCTAAAACGGAGGTGACTATGCTACCAATCCACAGCCGCTGTTGGCTATGCCGGCAACCATTACGGCTGATGCAACAGGGTATCTGCAGCTACTGCCTACGCACGTTGCCCGCCAAACCCTCTTGCTGCCCGGTTTGCGGTTTGCCCAGTGGAGATCCCCATCAGCCTTGCGGACGATGTCTGCAAAAGGCGCCACCTTGGCAAGCCTTGGTATTTGTTTCGGATTATCGCCCGCCCATCAGCACCCTGGTGAAAAATTTCAAATTCCAGCAGACACCCGCACTGGCTCCCACTCTGGCTCGTTTGATCCTGCTGCACTGGCTGCAGGCGCACCGAGAGCAACATCTGAACAGACCGGAGGTGATTTTAGCGGTACCCTTGCAGGATAAACGCTGCTGGCGACGTGGCTATAACCAAAGCGAGCTGTTGGCCCTGCCACTGGCCCGCTGGTTGGGCTGCGAATATCGCCCTGCGGCCTTACGCCGCATCAGGGCAACCGCGCCACAACAGCAATTGATAGCGCGCCTGCGGCGGCGTAATCTGCGTGGGGCTTTTCGTTGTGATGAGAACCTGGCAGGAAAACATGTGGCGCTGCTGGATGATGTGGTTACCACTGGCAGCACCATGGCGGAAATCGCTACACTGTTACAGAAGCAGGGCGTCGCATCATTGCAGATTTGGTGCGTTTGCCGCACGTTGTAGTACCACGGCAATGGGCGTATTATAACCTACTATAGAAGTCAACTATTGAGCTAATGCTATGATCCGTATAACAGATGCTGCACAGGAACACTTTGCCAAGCTGTTGGCAAGCCAAGAAGAAGGCACCCAAATCCGCGTATTCGTGATCAATCCGGGTACGCCGACGGCCGAATGCGGTGTCTCTTATTGCCCGCCAGACGCGGTGGAAGCGACAGATACCGAACTCAAGTTCGAGAAGCTGTCCGCTTACGTCGATGAGCTGAGCGCGCCTTATCTGGACGACGCCGAAATCGACTTCGTCACCGATCAGCTCGGCTCACAGCTGACGCTGAAAGCGCCGAACGCCAAAATGCGCAAAGTGGACGACAATGCGCCACTGATGGAGCGCGTTGAGTACGTGCTGCAATCGCAGATCAACCCGCAGCTGGCTGGCCACGGTGGCCGTGTGACGCTGATGGAAATCACCGACGACGCGCTGGCCATCCTGCAGTTCGGCGGCGGTTGCAACGGTTGTTCAATGGTCGACGTGACGCTGAAGGAAGGGATCGAGAAAGAGCTGCTGCAAAAGTTCCCGGAACTGAAAGGCGTGCGCGATCTCACCGAGCACCAGCGCGGCGAACACTCCTACTACTGATAACTGTCAGGGCGCAATTCCGTTTTGCGCCCTGCCTGTCTCCATCGGGGTCGGTAAGCCGCCCCGATGCATTTAGCCTACCGAAACCTTCCTGCGTCGCTTATCCAAATCCTTCAATAAACGGTTGACCTCAGCATCGTCAAACATCGCTTCCAAGGTCTGGCTCAGCTTGCGCCGCCAGTTCGGGTACTGATCGCTGGTGCCGGGAATATTGACCGGTTCCGCCATATCCAGCCAGTCTTCAGGTTGCAGGCCCAGCAGCGCGCTGGCGCTGTCTGCCACATAGCGTTGCAGACCCCGGTTCAGCAACGGGCTCATGCTCAACAACGAGGCTTTCTTGCCGACCTTTTGCGGTACGCAGCCGTAGCGATGCAGCCCGTCCAGTAGCCCTTGCTTGGCCCGTTCACGATCGGCAAACAGCTCTTTGAGCACTTCCGCATCCGGGTATAGCCCCAGTTGCTTGCCGAGCGTCAGATCGCCGCTTTGCCAATAGCCACGCAGCGTTGGCAGATCGTGGGTGGTAATGGTCGCCATTGCCTGCACCGGATAAGACTGCGGCGCACGGAACTGCTTCTCCGCATCGTGCTCGAAATACAGCACCTTGTAGGAATAGACGCCGCTATCACGCAGTTTGCCGACGATCTCCACCGGCACGGTCCCTAAATCCTCCCCAATCACCATGCAACGATGGCGCTGACTCTCCAAGGCCAACAGCGCCAGCAGATCGTCAACCGGGTATTTCACATAGGCACCGTGATCGGCCGTTTCACCATAAGGGATCCACCATAAACGCAGCATCGCCATCACGTGATCGATACGCAAGGCGCCACAGCTGGTCATGTTGGCCCGCAGCAAATCGATAAACGGCTGATAACCCCGCGCCACCATCACATGTGGATCCATCGGCGGCAGGCCCCAATTTTGCCCCAGCGGCCCGAGAATATCCGGCGGAGCACCCACCGAGGCTTGCATGCAATACAGCTCGCGTTCACACCAGGTTTCCGCCCCTCCCTCTGCCACCCCGACCGCCAGATCGCGGTACAGGCCAATCGGCATCTGGCACTGCTGGCTTTGGCCGAAGCACTCGGCAAACTGGCTGGCCGCCAACCATTGCAGCCACAGGTAGAAGGTAACCTCATCCTCATGCTGCTTACAGAAGGTTTCCACTGCCGGGCCGTTGCCCTGCTGATACTCCTCCGGCCAGGCTGGCCATCCCCACATAGTGCTGTCTTTGGCACTGAGATGGGCATGTAACGCGTCGAACGTTGCCTGCTGATACAGGCTGCTGCCTCCTTCGCCGACGAAGCGCTCAAATTCCTGCTTCAGCGCATCCTGCGGCTTGCGGGCCTGGAAATGCGGGAAAGCCAGCTTCAACGCCGCCAGCTTCAGCTGCGTTACCGTGCTGTAGTCCACCAGCTCACTACTACGCGCCTTGGCCAACAGCTTCTGCGTCGCAGCCTTCTGCCACCATTTTTGCGCAGCCTGGCTGAGCTGGAAATCCTCCACCACGTTGACGTCGATATACACCACGTTCAACCAGCGGCGCGAAGACGGGCTATAAGGGCTGGCGCTTTCCGGACTGGCCGGATACAGCGCGTGGATCGGGTTGAGCCCGATAAAGGCGCCGCCGCGTTCACCCACCTCACCGACCATCGCCCGCAGATCGCCAAAGTCGCCAATCCCCCAGTTACGCTCGGAACGCAGCGTGTAGAGCTGTACACAGGCTCCCCACAGCTTCTTGCCGGTCAACAAGGCATCCGGCTCGTAGCAACGCTTGGGGGCGACAATCAGCCGGCAGGCCCATTGCTGCTCCCCCTGTGACAACGTGAGCTGGTGATAACCCAGCGGTAACTTGCCAGGCAGAGTCAGGGTTTTGTGCGCACTAGCACGGCCTTCTTGCTGGCTACCGTCCTCACGCAACAATACCCACTGAAACTCGCCATCTCCCCCCAGCGGCAGCGCCACCGGGTTACCATGATAAAAGACTTTAACCAGCGGCAAGGGAGCCGTTGAGGGCTGCAACGACGCCGGGTTCATCGCCGCCAACAGCTTGCGTTTGGTTTCCGGCGAAATCGCCTGGCGTTGGCCGTGGGCATTGATGTAATCGGCAGCAATCCCAGCCTGGGCTGCTACCTGATCGATACCTTTACTCATTCGCACTCCTTAACGCTTGGCTTGCCAAATGCGTTGCTGATAGTCACGGATCGAACGATCCGAGCTGAACATGCCTACGCGCGCGGTGTTAAGGATAGTGCGGCGCGTCCATTCGTCGCGGTCACGATACAGTTTGTCTACCTGCCGTTGAGCTTCGCAGTAGGAAGCAAAGTCCGCCAGCACCAGATACGGATCGCCACCTTCCAACAGGCTGTGCAGCATCATATCGAAGGCGTGCTTGTCACCGTGACTGAATGCGCCGCTGGCCAGTTCATCCAGGATTGCCTTCAGGTGTTTGTCTTTTTTGCGATAGCTCAGCGGATCATAACCCTTGGCCAACAGCGCTTTGACCTGCTCCACGGTGTTGCCGAAAATAAAGATGTTGTCCTCGCCGACCTGCTCGGCGATCTCGACGTTGGCTCCGTCCAGCGTGCCAACGGTCAGTGCGCCGTTCAGCGCCAGCTTCATATTCCCGGTGCCCGACGCTTCTTTACCGGCGGTGGAGATCTGCTCGGAAATGTCCGCCGCCGGGATCATCAGTTCAGCGACGGAAACGCGGTAATCAGGGATGAAGGCCACTTTCAGGCGATCTTTGACGATCGGATCGTTATTGATCTTCTCTGCGGCCTGATTGATCGCATAGATGATGTTCTTCGCCAGGTAATAGCCCGGCGCGGCTTTGGCACCAAACAGGAATACGCGTGGCACGATGTCCAGATCCGGGTTATCCCGCAGCTGGCGATACAGCGAAAGAATGTGCAGCAGGTTCAGATGCTGGCGCTTGTACTCGTGCAGGCGTTTGATCTGCACGTCGAAGATCGCGTCTGGATTGAGCGTCAGCCCCATTACGCTCTGCACGTAGTTGGCGAGGACCACCTTGTTATCGCGTTTAATCTGCTGGTACTTCTCGCGGAAAGCGGCGTCTTCAGCGTATTTTTCCAAGCCCTTCAGCGCATCAAGATCGTTGGCCCACTCCACTTTCAGGGTGGTATCGATCAGGCCTGACAATGCCGGGTTACACTGCTTGAGCCAGCGGCGCGGCGTAATACCGTTGGTGACGTTGTGGAATTTGTTCGGCCACAGCTGGTGATATTCCGGGAACAGATCTTTTACCACCAGGTCCGAGTGCAGCTGGGCCACACCGTTCACCGCAAAGCCGCTGACCACGCACAGGTTGGCCATGCGCACCTGCTTGTTGTGGTGCACCGCCAGCTTGGCCCACACCGCCTCATCGCCCGGCCAGTGTTGGTCTACCAACCGCTTAAAGTTGGCATTGATCTGCTTGATAATGGAGAAGTGGCGCGGCAGCAGGCTGCGGACCAGTTTCTCATCCCAGCACTCCAGGGCTTCCGGCATCAGGGTGTGGTTGGTATAGGCAAAGGTCTTGCTGGTGATCGCCCAGGCCGCATCCCAATCCAGTTGGTGCTCATCGAGCAGAATACGCAGCAGCTCTGGAATGGCGATGGTTGGGTGGGTGTCGTTGAGTTGGATCACTTCGTACTTCGGCAACTCTTCAATCTTGCGCCCGGCCTGATGGTGCTTACGCAGAATATCGGCCACCGAGCAGGCACACTGGAAATACTGCTGCATCAGGCGCAGGCGTTTGCCAGCCTGATGGTTGTCATTCGGATAGAGCACTTTGGTCAGCTTGGCGGCTTCTACGCCCTGCTTTTCCGCCTGCAGGAATTTGCCGTCGTTGAAATCCCCCAGATCGAATGGATGACTATGCGTTGCCTGCCACAGTCGCAGCGGCTGAGTGACTCCGTTACGGAAGCCCAGCACCGGCAGATCCCAAGCTTCCCCACGCAGGGTAAACTCCGGGTGCCACAGTTCGCGGCCATCGGCCAGTTTCTCTACCTTACCACCAATCCCGACATCCACGGCCAACGCCGCATTATGGCGGAACCACGGGTAGCTCTCGCGCTGCCAGTTATCCGGCGCCTCTTGCTGATGCCCCTCTTTGAACGACTGACGGAACAGCCCGTATTGATAGTTCAGCCCATAGCCGGTAGCCGGTTGCTCCACCGTGGCCATCGAGTCCAGGAAACAGGCGGCTAAACGCCCCAGGCCACCGTTACCTAACGCCGGATCGGTTTCCTGCTCCAACAGATCGGCCAGCTTGACGTCCTGCTCTGCCAACGCCGCCTCAACGGTGTCATACCAGCCAAGGTTGATCAGGTTATTGGCCGTCAGGCGGCCAATCAGGAATTCCATCGAGATGTAGTTTACATGGCGCAACGACTTGCTGCTTTTACGCGGTGCAGGCTGCGCGGCCAGCTGTTCGGCGAGAGCGGCACTTACGGCCTCCCACCATTGATGCTGAGTCATCTGCTGTGCGGAGCTGAGGCCAAAACGCTGCCACTGACGAGTCAGTGCAGCCAGAAAAACGTCCTTTTTGAGCATAGGCTGTGACATAGGTAAAACTCTCTATCCGGTGTACCCGTCGTCTTTCAAGCGGCAACTTGAGTTCCATTGGGTAGTAAATGGGCCAATTTTTTCACTATCGTGCCGGGGAGAACCCGCAATGGCATCATCCCGCCTGGGGATTAGCTGGGGAGGAGGATTGGGGCGTAGCTGAAACTGTGATCTCAGGCACTTTTTAAGCCCCCTTGCGTGCGGTAAGAAAGCCCATCGATATCACCGGTGAGCATAAAATCGACGGCAAACCTCAGGACGTTAGCACAGTTATGATAGCTGATGAAGTTTTGTACTCGTCCACTAACGGCCGAAAAACAGGGTAATTTCTGAGGGTAATCAGGCGCGATGTAAAGCGCAGTTAGAGCTGAACCGAGGGCAAACATAAAAAAGTGTGATCAATAGCAATTTAACTTCAAGCCAAAGCGCAAGCTTGTTGCATTACCGTTGACGATGTTCGAAGTTAAAGAGGGGGATTAATTACGAGCTACAAAATAATTAACTCAACCCGGTCCCGAGACAGGAACACGGTGAAATAAATTCCTTCGGGCAGTCCTTCGGCGGCGGGAACCGCACTTTACACCTGGAATATTATGCTGATCCCATCAAAACTGAGCCGTCCGGTACGGCTGCAAAATACCGTGGTACGCGATCGTCTGCTGGCGAAGCTGGCTGGTGCGGCTAACTATCGCCTGACATTGGTCAATTGCCCGGCAGGATACGGTAAGACCACGCTGGTGGCACAATGGGCCGCGGGCAAATCGGATCTGGGGTGGTACTCCCTGGACGAGAGCGACAACCAGCCGGAGCGCTTCGCCAGCTATCTGATCGCCGCGCTGCAACAGGCTACCACTGGCCACTGCGTGAAAAGCGAGGCATTAAGCCAGAAACACCAATACGCCAACCTTTCGGCGCTGTTTGCCCAGCTGTTTATCGAGCTGTCTGACTGGCACCAGCCGCTGTACCTGGTGATCGACGATTACCACCTGATCACCAATGACCAGATCCATGAAGCAATGCGTTTCTTCCTGCGCCACCAGCCAGAAAATCTGACGCTGCTGATCCTTTCCCGCACTCTGCCTCCCCTGGGGATCGCCAATCTTCGCGTACGCGATCAGCTGTTAGAGCTGAGCACGCGCCAATTGGCTTTTAATCATCAGGAGGCGAAACAGTTCTTTGACTGCCGCCTTACCTCCCCGCTGGAGCACAATGACAGCAGCCGTCTGTGTGACGAAGTGGAGGGGTGGGCAACCGCCTTACAGCTAATCGCGCTCTCCGCCCGCCAATCCACCTCTTCCGCTCAGCAATCTGCCAAACGTCTGGCCGGGCTGAACGCCAGCCACCTGTCCGATTATCTGGTGGATGAGGTGCTGGATCGCGTTGATGCCGATGCCCGCGCGTTCCTGTTGCGCTGCTCGGTTTTGCGTTCGATGAACGACGCGTTGATCGTTCGCCTGACCGGGGAAGACAACGGCCAGCAGCGCCTGGAAGAGCTTGAGCGCCAGGGCCTGTTTATTCACCGTATGGACGACACAGGCGAGTGGTTCTGTTTCCACCCGCTGTTTGCCTCGTTCCTGCGCCAGCGTTGCCAGTGGGAATTGGCGCTGGAACTGCCAGGCCTGCACCATGCGGCGGCAGAAGGATGGCTGGCGCTCGGGTACCCGGCGGAAGCCATTCACCATGCGTTGGCAGCCAGCGATGTCAGCATGTTGCGCGATATCCTGCTGCAACATGCCTGGTCGTTGTTCCATCACAGCGAACTGGCCTTGCTGGAGGAGTGTCTGAATGCCCTGCCGTACGAACGGCTGATCCAGAACCCGAAACTGGCGCTGCTGCAAGCCTGGCTGGCACAAAGCCAGCATCGTTACAGCGAAGTGAATACCCAGCTGGAACGCGCCGAACAGGCCATGCTCCAGCAAAAGATCGTCATTGACCAGACTCTGCATGCTGAATTTGACGCGCTGCGTGCTCAGGTGGCGATCAACGCCGGTAAACCGGAAGAGGCCGAACGCCTGGCCACCGAGGCGCTGAAATTCCTGCCGCTATCCAGCTATTACAGCCGCATCGTGGCCACCTCCGTTACCGGTGAGGTTCACCACTGCAAAGGGGAACTGGCACGGGCGCTGCCCATGATGCAGCAAACCGAACAAATGGCCCGCCGCCATCAGGCTTATCACTATGCGCTGTGGGCGCTGTTGCAGCAGAGCGAAATTCTGATCGCGCAAGGGTTCCTGCAAGCCGCCTATGAAACGCAGGATAAGGCTTTCGAACTGGTGCGTGAACAGCATCTGGAGCAGTTACCGATGCACGAATTCCTGCTGCGCATCCGCTCACAGGTGCTCTGGTCGTGGTCACGGTTGGACGAAGCCGAAGAAGCGGCACGTGAAGGGCTAAAGGTGTTGGCTAACTACCAGCCGCAGCAGCAGTTGCAATGCCTGGCGATGTTGGCGAAATGCTCGCTGGCGCGTGGCGATCTGGATAATGCCAATGCTCACCTGCTGCGCAGCGAAGTCCTGCTGCATGGCTCGCAGTATCACCGAGACTGGCTGACCAATGCCGATAAACCCAGGGTGATCCACTGGCAGATGACCGGGGATACCACCGCAGCGGCCAATTGGCTGCGCAATACCGAAAAACCGGGGATGGCCAACAACCACTTTACGCAGGGGCAATGGCGTAATATCGCCCGTGTCCAGATCCTGCTTGGGCAGTACGAAGAAGCCGAAGTGGTGTTGGACGAGCTGAACGAAAATGCCCGCCGCCTGCGGTTGGTGAGCGATCTCAACCGTAACCTGCTGCTCAGTAACCACCTCTACTGGCAGATGGACCGCAAAGTGGACGCCCAGCGCGCGCTGATAGAATCGCTCTCGCTGGCCAACCGTACCGGGTTTATCAGCCACTTTGTGATCGAGGGAGAGGCCATGGCGCAGCAACTGCGTCAACTGATCCAGCTCAACACGCTGCCAGAAATGGAACAGCATCGCGCCCAGCGCATTCTGCGTGATATAAACCAGCATCACCGACACAAGTTCGCTCATTTTGACGAGAACTTCGTCGATAAGCTGCTAACTCACCCGCAAGTACCAGAATTGATCCGCACGAGCCCGCTGACACAGCGTGAATGGCAGGTGCTGGGCCTGATTTACTCCGGTTACAGCAACGATCAGATTGCCGGGGAACTGGCCGTGGCGGCCACCACCATCAAAACCCATATCCGTAATCTGTATCAGAAACTGGGGGTCGCACATCGCCAGGAAGCGGTGCAGCAAGCACAGCAGTTGCTGAAAATGATGGGTTATGGCGCGTAGTTTTAAAAGTAGATCAGTAGGTTAAACCCGGTACGGCCCCCTTTCCCACAGCGAGAGGGGGCCGTACGTGCCACATTTGACCACTGCGTTCGACCATAAATCTGCAAGTTTGGGGAATATATAGAGCCTGATATATCCACCAAATAAATAGGTCGGGCGATATCACTGGCGGTCAATCTAAAGCCCGCCTGTTTTCTCATGACATTATCGTTTCATCTGGGTACTATTGCGGCAAATTTCCATAGGGAGTTGGGATTGTGGCAATAAACAGCAAAGCACTTATTACAACCGGAATTTATCTTATTGGCTCTCAAGCCATGGCGAGCCCGGATACCCTCATCGATTATAGTTCTCGGCCCGACGCCGGGGTTTATCTGGGGAATCAGGTTGCCGCATCAACGTTATTTTCTCATACCTTGCACCAAAGAAAGACCGCGCCAGGGGACAGTCAATTCTGGATGCGCGTTTCGGGTTATCACAGTAAGGATCTGAGCGCGGGCGATAACGGCTTGCCCGTCGATATGGATCGTCAGGTCTTTATGCTTGGCGGGGATTTGCTGGCCTTGGATAACAACAAAGAAGAGTGGACGGCAGGCCTGATGACCGGCTACGGCCACGCCAAGAGCAGCGCTAACAACGCCACCCTCTCATCCGAAGGTAAAGTCGACGGCTATTCTATCGGCGCTTACAGCACCTGGTATCAGGATAAGAAAAAGCATTCTGGGGCGTATGTGGATTCCTGGCTGCAATATGCCTGGTTTAACAACAGCGTGACCTATGCCCAGGGCAAGCAGAATTATGACAGCACCGGTTTTAGCGCCTCGCTGGAAACCGGCTATGCCTTGCAGCCGTTTTCGGCTCTCGAATTAATTATCGAACCACAGCTGCAGATTATTTATAACCGCTTCGATGCCGATAATTATCAGAATCCGGCAGGCGTCTATATTCATCAGGCCGATGCGCCAAACTTTACTTCACGCGTCGGTATTCGCTGGTATAGCGATCAAGACGATTATACCACCGCCTATCTCGCCACCAACTGGTGGCATAATAGTGGCAAGAACGCGGTAAACTTTAATGATACGCGGGTAGAATCCAATTCCCTGGATGATCTGTTTGAGGTTAAGTTAGGCCTGCATTCGCCGAGTACTTACAACATGCAGCTGTGGTTTGAAGGCGGGATCACCCAGGGAGCCAACAGCTACCAGGATTACGGCGGCACCTTGGGTGTGAGCTATCGCTGGTAATAACGCTAAGGCTTGTAAGTCGGCGGGGATAAAGTCCCTGCTGTTGCTCTGGTCTAAATCCAGCCAAAGTTGGATACAATACCGGCATTCCCCATTACCCGGTATTTTGCAGTTATGGAACAGTTTGAAACGATCGACGTTGTGCAAGCACACCAACGCCTGAAAGACGGTAGCGCCGCACTGGTTGATATCCGCGATCCACAAAGCTTTGAAGCTGGGCATACGCCAGGCGCTTTTCATCTGACCAACGCCACCCTGTCCGCCTTTATGCAGCAGAACGAGTTCGATCGCCCGGTGATGGTCATGTGCTATCACGGCAACAGCAGCCGCAGCGCCGCGCAGTATCTGCTGCATCAGGGGTTTGACGCGGTTTACAGTATTGATGGCGGCTTTGAGGCCTGGGCCCGCCAGTTCCCACAGGACGTCGAGACCTCCGCCTAATCCCCTTTTGGCCGCCTTTCTGGGCGGCCAATTGCTGAATTCTGCACTGTTTTTGTCAGATCCCTTCCCTGCGCTCAGGATTTCAACGGTATAATCAGCCGCCAATGCCATCGGCGGTTTTGCCCGTGGCCAAAGTCATCTACTTAGACGGAAAATCTATGGTTCGAGTGATCGCCGTTTCCAACCCTCGCCTGGCGCAGGCCTTTGTCGATTACATGGCAACGCAGGGGGTTGTACTTGAAGTCCGCGCCACGGGCGATGCAGCCGAAATCTGGCTGGCGGATGAGGCCCATCTGGAGCAGGTGCAACACGAATTGCAACAGTTCCTGCTCGATCCGTTCAACCGCCGCTATCAGGCCGCCAGTTGGCAGGCAGGCAGCACCGATGCCGGTCTACAGTATCAACAGTTTTCTTACCTGCAAATCATCCGCAGCAAGGCCGGGCCACTGACGCTGACGGTGATGAGCCTGTGTATTCTGGTCTATATCCTGATGCAGGTGCTGGGTGATGATACCGTCATGTTCTGGCTCTCCTGGCCGCAAAACAGCTCGCAATATGGCCAGCTGTGGCGCTGGGTCAGCCATGCGTTTCTGCACTTCTCGCTGCTGCACATTACCTTTAACCTGATGTGGTGGTGGTATCTTGGTGGTCCGGTGGAAAAACTCCTCGGCACCGGCAAGCTGTTTGTGATCGCCGTAGTGTCGGCCTTTTTCAGCGGCTGGGCGCAGTCGTTGTTCAGCGGTGCGCTGTTCGGCGGGCTTTCCGGGGTAGTTTACGCGCTGATGGGCTACGTCTGGCTGAGCGGTGAACGCGCACCGGAACGCGGTTTGAACCTGCCAAGGGGCTTGATGGTCTTTTCCGCGCTCTGGCTGGTGGCCGGTTATTTCGATATTTTAGGAATGTCGATCGCCAATGCGGCACACGTTGCCGGTTTAGTGATAGGGTTATTAATGGCATTCTGGGATACGCGGCATCGCGCGCACAACGAACAATAACAACCAGGCACATCGGTGTATTAGGGGAATATCGTGAAGCAAACACAGCGTCATGACGCAATTATCGAATTAGTGCGCCTACAGGGATATGTCAGTACGGAAGAGCTGGTGGAGCACTTTGCCGTCAGCCCGCAAACCATTCGCCGTGATTTGAATGACCTGGCCGATCAGAACAAAATACAGCGTCATCACGGTGGCGCTGCGTTACCGTCCAGTTCGGTAAACACCGCTTATCACGATCGCAAGGTGATGTGGTCGGAAGAGAAAGCCCGCATCGCCCAGCGCGTAGCCAGCCAGATACCGGACGGTGCCACGCTGTTTATCGATATTGGTACCACGCCGGAAGCGGTAGCCCACGCCTTGATGGGCCATAAAAATCTGCGGGTCGTGACCAACAACCTGAACGTGGCCACCCTGCTCACCGCCAAGGAGGATTTCCGTCTGATCCTGGCCGGTGGCGAAGTCCGTACCCGCGATGGCGGCATTATGGGCGAAGCCACGCTGGACTTTATCTCCCAGTTCCGCCTTGATTTCGGCATACTCGGCATCAGCGGCATCGATATGGATGGCTCGCTGCTCGAATTCGACTATCACGAAGTGCGAACCAAACGCGCGATTATCGAAAACTCCCGCTGCGTGATGTTGGTTACCGACCATTCCAAGTTTGGCCGTAACGCGATGGTGAACCTGGGGAACATGAACCTGATCGACTATCTGTTTACCGATCAGGCTCCGCCACCCAGCGTGATGAAGATTATCGAGCAGTACGACGTACAGCTGGAACTCTGCTGATCTCCCGGCCCCCTCACCAAATGGAGAGGGGGCCTAACGTGCCACGCATTAGCCCATCACCCAGGGCAATACATGCGGCCATTGCTGAAGCTCCAATCAGCGGCGTTGTTGAACTGAATAATCACCATGACATCATCGGGATGGATATTCAGGCCCCTATTTAGCCGCTCACTCAGCACACGATAAAAACTCTGCTTCTGCCCGGCGGTACGCGGCTTTCCTGCGATGACCTGAAACAGGATAAAGTTGTCGCTGCGTTCACCACTCTGATAGTGCCGGTCAAAAATGCGCTGGCTGGCAGGTAGCGTTTCTATGACCTGAAAACGGTCGTCTGGCGGAACGTCAAACTCCTCTGTCAGGCTCTGGTGCAGAATGTCAGAAATTTTCTGAAGTTGTTCCTCACTGTAGCCTTGGCGAAGTGTAATTCGGCTGAAGGGCATCAGATACTCTCCTCATCAATACAGCCGATTGCAGATACCGCGGCCGGCCAGCCTGCATAAAAAGCCAAATGGGTGAAGGCTTCAATAATCTCCTGGTGGCTCAGACCATTTTTCCGAGCAAAATCGAGGTGCCACGGTAGCTGTTGCACCCGCCCCAGCGCAGCAAGAGCAGACAATGTTATCAGGCTGCGATCACGCGGGGAGAGCTCACCGCGCTGCCATATATCATCAAAAAGAACCTCCTTGCTCAATTCAGCCAGTTTAGGGGCCAGTCGGGCAAGCATGTCTCGGTCTGTGGATTGGGTCATGGCATTCTCTCCGTATTGACAGTCAGCCCATTCTGGCGCGATAGTCACATCCTGAAAATCGAATTAATCAGGACTAATCATCCTGAATATAAGGATGATAATGAAGAAGCTTTTACCCGTGCTGGATCTGGATGCACTACGCAGCTTTGTTACCGGCATTGAATGTGGCAGCTTTGCGCTAGCAGCAACACGCCTATCCCGCTCCACTTCCGCCGTCAGCGCCCAGCTGAAAAAGCTGGAAATGCAGTGCAATGCGACATTGTTGATGAAAAAGGGGCGTCATCTGGAACTGACCCCTCAGGGTGAAATGCTGATGGGTTATGCGCGGCGCATGCTGGAGTTAAACGATGAAACACAGCGTGCTCTGAAAGGAGAATTGTTAAAGGGGGAGATAAGCATTGGTATGCAGGAGGATTTTGGTGAATCACTGATGCCTGGGATCCTCGGCCAGTTCAGGCGCCATCATCCAGAGCTGAAGATCATCGCCAGGGTTGACCGTCAACGTGCGCTGCAAACCGCATTAGACGATAAAACGGTCGATATGGCACTCATGTGGCAACCAGATGCACAGATACGCGAAGGCCGACGGTTAGGCGAACGCCAGCTAGAGTGGATTTACCATCCGGATCTGGATCTTTCTGCTCTGCTGGCAAAGGGTGAGCCGCTACCACTGGTGATGTTCGAAAGCCCGTGCCTGATGCGCTCGCGTGCCACTGCCATCCTGGATCATGCAGGGATCCCCTGGAGGGTAATGTTTGTCAGCCACAGCCTGAGCGGTATCTGGGCTGCGGTAAAGGCCGGGTTTGGCATAACCGTACGCACGCGCCTAGGCATGCCAGGAGATCTGCACATAGCGGGCAACCTTCTGCCAACACTCGGAAATCTGGGGATCACACTTGAGCAGACCAAGACCGACAGTGAGAATCTCACTGCGCGGGCCATGCTTTGCCAATTAATGGAGGAAGCATTATCAGGATGGGAATGATGCCCATGCTTATGTTCATCCCCACCCCAATAGCTTCGTTACCAAACTCAAAAATCTCCTGATATCCACGCCCGCAATGGGCATGGATTTGCGGCGGATGCGGCTAGCGAAAGTCACGTCAAATATCCCTTCAATTTGTATATCTACTATCACCAAACTGTTATCTCTATCACGCAAGAATGTTTTTGTTTGGTTAACTCTTGGCTTGCTTGTTGGTTTCCGATTACAATAATGAGCGAAAACGAACATAAAAGAGCTATTTCGAACACCAGGAGGAAGTTAACGTGGAAACCAAAGACTTGATCGTTATCGGTGGCGGTATCAACGGAGCCGGCATCGCAGCCGATGCAGCCGGGCGTGGGCTGTCCGTACTGCTGCTTGAAGCGCAAGACTTGGCCTGTGCTACGTCTTCCGCCAGTTCAAAACTGATCCACGGTGGCCTGCGCTACCTGGAACACTACGAGTTTCGTCTGGTCAGCGAAGCGCTGGCCGAGCGTGAAGTGCTGCTGAAACTGGCACCGCACATCGCCTTCCCAATGCGTTTCCGCCTGCCGCACCAGCCCCATCTGCGCCCGGCCTGGATGATCCGCATCGGCCTGTTCCTGTACGATCATTTGGGCAAACGCACCAGCCTGCCAGGCAGTAAAGGTTTGCGCTTTGGACCAGACTCCGTTCTGAAGCCGGAATTAAAGCGCGGTTTCGAATATTCTGATTGTTGGGTAGACGATGCGCGCCTGGTCGTGCTGAATGCCCAAGCCGTGGCCGAACGCGGTGGCGAAGTGCGCACCCGCACCAAAGTGACCCGCGCCTGGCGCGAAAATGGTCTGTGGATGGTGGAAGCCATCGACGTCGACAGCGGCAAAACCTTTACCTGGCGCGCCAAAGGCCTGGTAAATGCCACCGGCCCATGGGTAAAACATTTCTTCGACGATGGCCTGAAGCTCAAGTCTCCTTACGGTATCCGCCTGATCAAAGGCAGCCATATCGTGGTACCTCGGGCACATAACCAGCCACAGTCTTATATCTTGCAGAACGAAGACCACCGTATCGTATTTGTCATTCCGTGGTTGGATGAGTTCTCCATCATCGGCACCACCGACGTGGAATACCACGGTGATCCGAAAGACGTGAAGATCGACGATAACGAAATCAACTATCTGTTGAAGGTGTATAACGATCACTTTAAAAAACAGCTGGGCCGTGACGATATCGTCTGGACCTACTCTGGCGTACGCCCGCTGTGTGATGATGAATCTGATTCACCGCAGGCCGTCACTCGCGACTATACGCTGGATGTGCATGACGAGCAGGGCAAAGCCCCACTGCTTTCCGTGTTCGGTGGCAAACTCACCACCTACCGCAAGCTGGCCGAGCATGCGATGGAGAAATTGGCTCACTACTATCCTGGCTGTGGCCCGGCGTGGACCAAAAACGGTTCCCTGCCAGGGGGCAATATTGACGGCGATCGCGATAGCTATGCCGCTAAACTGCGCCGTCAGCACGGCTGGATGACGGAGTCTCTGGCTCGCCGTTACGCTCGCACCTATGGCAGCCACAGCGAAATGATCCTGGCCAATGCCAATAGCCTGAGCGATTTGGGTGAAGACTTTGGCCATGACCTGTACGAGGCTGAACTGCGTTATCTGGTAGAGAAAGAGTGGGTTGTCGAACTGGATGATGCCCTGTGGCGCCGTACCAAACTGGGGATGTGGCTCAGCGAAGAGCAGCAGGCGCGGGTGAAAACCTGGCTGGCAGACAATGCCAAACCAAAAGCGTTGTCATTGGCGTCTTGATTGAGGTGTGAGTAGACGGGCGCAGCACGCAGCGCCCCCTATGGCATACGGTACGTAATAAGTTAAATTCAAGGGCCGGTGATCCGGCCCTTGGCTATTACAGCTTTATCGGTTTGATATTCCAAATTTCGTCCGCGTACTCCTGGATCGTGCGGTCGGAAGAGAAGTAACCCATGTTGGCGATATTGAGTATCGCGCGCCGGGTCCAGTCGTCCTGATTGAGATACACCTCATCCACCTTATCCTGCATATCCACATAGCTGCGGTAGTCGGCCAACAGCTGATAGTGGTCGCCAAGATTGACCAGTGAATCGAACAGGTTGCTGTAGCGTTGGGGTTCTTCAGGGCTGAACGCACCGGTAGCGATCTGCGTCAAAGCCAGATGCAACTCTTCATCCTGTTCGTAATACTGACGTGGGTTATACCCATCGCGGCGCAGCGCCTCCACCTGTTCGGCGGTATTGCCAAAGATAAAGATGTTCTCTTCACCCACGTGTTCCAGCATTTCGACGTTGGCCCCGTCCAACGTGCCGATGGTCAAGGCACCGTTGAGAGCAAACTTCATGTTACTGGTGCCCGAAGCCTCGGTCCCCGCCAGCGAGATCTGTTCGGAAAGATCGGCCGCCGGAATGATCATCTGGGCCAGACTCACCCCGTAGTTAGGAATAAATACCACCTTCAAATCATCATGCACTCGCGGATCGTTGTTGATCACCTTCGCTACGTCATTGATCAAGCGGATGATCTGTTTGGCGGCATAGTAGGCAGAAGCCGCTTTACCCGCAAAGATCACTACGCGCGGTACGCGTTTGGCATCGGGATCCTGCAGCAGACGGTTATAACGCGTGATCACATGCAATACGTTCAGCAGTTGCCGCTTATATTCGTGGATCCGTTTGATCTGTACGTCGAACAACGCGTCGGGGTTCACCACCACGTTGAGCTTTTTCGCGATATACGCCGCCAGCCGCTCTTTGTTCTGCCGTTTGGCAGCCTGTACGGCCTGCAAGAAGCTCGGGTAATCCGCATTCGCTTTGATTTCGCCAAGCTGGCTGAGATCGGTACGCCAGTGATGGCCAATGCTGTCATCCAGCACTTTGGATAGCGGCCGGTTAGCCAACCCCAGCCAGCGGCGCGGCGTTACCCCGTTGGTTTTATTGCAGAAGCGATCGGGGAATACGCGAGCAAAATCGGCAAACAGCGACTGTACCATCAATTCGGAGTGCAGTGCCGAGACGCCATTCACCTTATGGCTGGCGACCACGGCCAACCACGCCATTCGTACCCTACGCCCGTTGGTTTCATCAATGATGGAGACCCGTGCCAGCAATTGATCATCCCCCGGCACCACTTGCTGTACCTGCTTGAGGAAATGGTCGTTGATTTCGAAGATCAGCTGCAGGTGGCGCGGCAGGATCTTGCCCAGCATATCGACCGGCCAGGTTTCCAGCGCTTCGCTCATCAAGGTATGGTTGGTATAAGAGAATACCTTTTCCACCACTTCCCAGGCATCCAGCCAGCTGAATTTGTGCTCATCGATCAGCAGATGCATCAGCTCAGGGATCGACAACACCGGGTGGGTATCGTTGAGGTGGATGGCAATCTTGTCGGCCAGATTGTCGAAGGTTTTGTGCATCGTCCAATGGCGGTTGAGGATGTCCTGGGTAGTGGCTGAAACCAGGAAATACTCCTGCCGCAGGCGCAGTTCACGCCCGGAATAGGTGGAGTCATCGGGATAGAGCACGCGCGAGACGTTCTCGGAGTGGTTTTTATCTTCCACTGCGGCAAAATAATCCCCCTGGTTGAACTTACCCAGGTTGATTTCATTACTGGCCTGAGCGCTCCACAAACGCAACGTGTTGGTGGCATCGGTATCGAAACCCGGGATCACCTGATCGTAGGCGATGGCGATAATCTCTTCGGTTTCCACCCAGCGGGCCTTCGCCCCTTCCTGCTGAACGCGGCCACCAAAACGCACTTTATAGCGGGTATTGTGGCGTGGGAATTCCCACGGGTTGCCGTATTCCAGCCAATAATCCGGCGACTCCATCTGTTGGCCATCGACGATGTTCTGCTTGAACATGCCGTATTCATAGCGGATACCGTAACCCCGGCCAGGCAGCGCCAGCGTAGCCAACGAATCCAGGAAACAGGCGGCCAAGCGCCCCAGGCCGCCATTGCCCAGGCCAGGATCGTTCTCTTCCTCAAGCAGTTCACTCAGGTTCAGGCCCATCTCATTGAGTGCGTCTTCAATATCCTGGTAAATCCCCATCGATAACAGCGCATTCGACAGCGTACGGCCAAGCAGAAACTCCATCGACAGGTAATACACCTGCCGGACATCTTGCGAAAGCTGGGCGCGATTGGATCGTAACCAACGTTCCACCATCCTGTCGCGCACCGCAAACAACACGGCATTAAGCCAGTCGTGCTGGGTGGCGATAGCCGGATCCTTACCGACAATAAACATCAGTTTATAGGCGATGGAATGTTTCAGCGCTTCAACACTGACCGTGGGTGAGGTGTAACTAAACGGTGAAGTCATAGTAATTCAATCCCAAGTACGTGATTACAACAAGCGTTGATAAAGCGACAGATATTCCTTTGCCGCGACTTGCCAGCCAAAATCCAGACTCATGGCGTGGCGTTGTACGTGATGCCAATGTCTCGGCCTGCTCCACAGCACCAGAGCACGCCGAATGGCATTGCCCAGGGCAACAGCATTACAATCATCAAACACAAACCCGCTGGCAGTGCCGTCGGCCAGGTTCTCCAGCGCACAGTCCACCACCGTATCTGCCAACCCACCGGTGCGGCGCACCAGCGGCAACGTGCCATATTTCAGGCCATAAAGCTGTGTTAACCCGCAAGGTTCAAAGCGGCTGGGCACCAGGATCACGTCCGCTCCGCCGATAATGCGGTGTGAGAAGGCATCGTGGTAGCCAATCTGCACGCCGACCTGTTCCGGATAATCGGCCGCCGCGGCCAGGAAAGCCTGCTGCAATACCGCGTCCCCCGCCCCCAGCAGCACCAACTGCCCCCCTTGTTCCAGCAACGCTGGCAGGGCTTCCAGCACCAGATCCAACCCTTTCTGGTTGGTCAAACGGCTGACCACCGCAAACAGTGGCAACGATTCATCCACCTGCAGCCCCATGGCTTTTTGCAGATGAACCTTGTTCTTTGCCTTGTTTTTCAAGCTGCTGGCGTCATAGCGTGCCGCCAGGCGCGCATCGTGTGACGGGTCCCAAATCTTGTCATCAACACCGTTGAGAATGCCGCTCAATCTTCCCTGCCGCTGCCGCTCCTGGAGCAATCCTTCCATCCCGTAACCAAACTCAGGCTGGGTGATTTCACGCGCATAGGTCGGGCTGACGGCGGTGATATGGTCAGCGTAGTACAGGCCTGCTTTCAGGAAAGACATCTGGCCATAAAACTCCAGGCCATAGATATTCAAGAATGACGGTGGCAACCACAGCTCCGCCATATGGTGGGCGGAAAATAACCCCTGATAGGCCAGATTGTGTACGGTGAAGATTGATCGTGCCGGATGGCCATTAGCAGCCAGATAGGCGCAGGCCAGGCCAGCATGCCAGTCGTGAGCATGGACCAGTTTTGGCCGCCAGTAATGATCCAACCCCTTCGCCAACTCGCAGGCCATCCAGCCCAGCAAGGCAAAACGGCGATGGTTGTCCGGGTAGGCGTACATCGACTGATCGTGATACGGGCTGCCCGGCCGATCGTACAGCCAAGGGGCATCGATCAGGTAAACGCCCACGCCATGGTAGGTGCCATAACGCAGGCCTACGCGCCCGGCAAAAGAGTCGATTTCGGCAACCAGTACCGTGTCCGGGATACCGTTGCGCACGTCAGGAAAAGCCGGTAATAGCACCCGAACATCAGCTCCTGCGGCAATCTGCGCCGTCGGTAATGCGCCAACCACGTCTGCAAGCCCGCCGGTTTTAAGCAGTGGGAACATCTCGGAACATACGTGTAAAACCTGCATTATCACTCCTGAAATTCGGTAAAAACGTCTTTACGGAGATAAGGGGCGCAGCTTGCCACGCCCAAGGTCCCAGCCGGAATGGCTACAGTTTTGCCAACATTTCGCGCGTTACCAGCACGATGCCCTCTTCCGAACGGTAAAAGCGCTTGCTGTCTTCCTCGGCGTTTTCACCAATCACCATGCCTTCGGGAATATGGCAGGCGCGATCGATAATGCAGCGGCGCAGGCGGCAGGAGCGGCCAACGTTGACATCGGGCAGTAATACAGAAGAGTCGATAGTGCAGAAGGAGTTCACCCGTACTCGCGAGAACAGCACTGAATGCACCACCACCGAACCGGAGACAATGCACCCACCGGCCACCAGCGAGTTCATGGTCATGCCATGGCTGCCGGAACGATCTTGCACAAATTTGGCCGGTGGCAGTGGCTCCATATAGGTACGGATCGGCCAGGAGCGGTCGTACATATCCAGCTCAGGCGTGACCGAAGCCAGATCGAGGTTGGCGCGCCAGTAGGCTTCCAAGGTCCCGACATCACGCCAATATGGCGGCAGATCGGGACCACACCCCACACAGGAAAGAGTAAACGGATGCGCCCAGGCAGCACCCTGCGCGGTAATTTTGGGGATCAGATCCTTACCGAAATCATGGGTGGAGTCAGGGGTCGACATATCCTCTTCCAGCAGTTGGAAGAGGTAGCTGGCGTTGAAAATATAGATGCCCATGCTGGCCAGTGACATCTCAGGGTTGCCAGGCATGGCCGGCGGATTGGCTGGCTTCTCCAGGAATTCGAGGATCAGGTCGTTATCGTCCACCTTCATCACGCCAAACTCGCTGGCTTCCTTGCGCGGTACCGGAATACAGGCCACCGTACACTGCGCTCCCTTCTCGACGTGGTCGATCAGCATCCGCGAGTAGTCCATTTTATAAATATGGTCGCCTGCCAGGATCACCACGTATTCCGCTTCATAGCGGCGAATGATGTCGAGGTTCTGGTAGACCGCATCTGCGGTGCCTTTGTACCAGTGTTCGGTGCTGAGGCGCTGCTGGGCAGGCAGCAGATCGACAAACTCATTCATCTCTTCGTTCAGGAACGACCAGCCCCGCTGAATATGCTGCACCAACGTATGGGAATGATACTGAGTGATCACCCCCATACGGCGGATCCCTGAGTTCAGGCAGTTGGACATGGCAAAATCGATGATGCGGTACTTGCCACCGAAGTGAACGGCTGGCTTGGCGCGGGTAGAGGTTAAATCTTTCAAACGCGAGCCACGGCCGCCTGCCAATATCAGGGCAACGGATTTATTCGGCAGTTGGCGCGCCAACATCAGAGGGTCTTTATTTTCGTGCTTAACCATAACTGACTCCTTTTAATTTTTCTCTACCAGCACGCAAAGCGAATGCGCAACCTGGCACCAGGCGGGTAGAACCGCCCGTGAATCTTCCTGAGTAAAGGGGGCGACAACCTGCCAATCACCCTCGGGTAACGTCATCTCAACGGTCTGCTGGGTGGCGTTGATCACCATCAGCCAGCGTTGCGACAGGCGGATCTGCAAGCAGCGATCGCCCTGTTCCCACTGTTGCGCACTGAGCGGCTGCCCCTGCGCGTTTAACCACTGCACGCTGCCGTCTCCCTCCTGCCACCAGCGGTCTGCCTGCAAAGCAGGAATTTGCTGGCGCAAGCGGATCAGCGCGGCGGTGTAGGCGGTCAGTGACTCATCCGCATTGGCCCAGTCGAGCCAGGTGGTTGCGTTATCCTGACAGTAAGCATTGTTGTTGCCTTGCTGGCTATTTCCGTGCTCATCACCGGCCAGCAGCATCGGTGTCCCCTGTGCCAGAAGCAGCGTGGCAAGCAGTGCTCGCTGGCTGGCCTGGCGGCGTTGCAAAACGGTTTCGTCGGCAATCAGGCCTTCAACCCCGTGGTTACAGCTAAAGTTTTGGTCGCTGCCATCACGGTTTCCCTCTCCGTTAGGCTGGTTATGTTTCTCCTTGAAACTCACTACATCCTGCAAGGTAAAGCCGTCGTGGGCCGTCAGCATATTGATGCTGACATAAGGCGCGCGCCCACGTTGGTTGAATACCTCGCTGGAGGCAGCAAAACGCTGGGCAAACTGACCCAGTGACAGATCGCCCCGCAGCCAGAAACGGCGGATATCGTCACGGAAATGGTCATTCCACTCAGCAAAACGGCCTGGAAACGCGCCAACCTGATAGCCGCCCGGGCCAATGTCCCAGGGCTCGGCGATCAGTTTGCAGCGCCCCAGCGTATCGTCCGCCAGCATCGCCTGAAACAGCGGTGCATCGCGGTCAAACGCCGGTGTACGGCCTAACACGGTGCCAAGATCGAAGCGAAAACCGTCGACATGGCACTCCCGAACCCAAAAGCGCAGGCAATCCATCACCCACGCCACGCCCGCCGGCTGATCCAACCGCAGCGTATTGCCACAGCCGGTGAGGTTATCGTAGCCACCGTCAGGGGTTAGCCAGTAGTAGCTGGGGTTATCGATACCGCGCAGCGACAGCGTTGGCCCATCCACATCCAGCTCTGCACTGTGGTTGAACACCACGTCCAGAATCACTTCGATCCCCGCCCGGTGCAGCGCTTTCACCGCATCGCGGAACTCACGCAGCGGCGTCGTCCCGGTGCTCAAACTGCTGTAGCGGTTGTCTGGCGCGAAAGGAGCCAGCACGTTGTATCCCCAGTAATTGATCAGCCCCAGGCGCTGCAAACGCGGTTCCGTGGTGTGCTGTTGCACCGGCAAAAGCTCAAGCGCCGTGATCCCCAACCGCTTGAAGTAGGCAATCATCGCCGGGTGGCCAAGAGCGGCAAAGCTGCCACGCAATACGGCCGGGATCTCCGGGTGCGTTAACGTCAGCCCCCGGACGTGGGCTTCGTAGATCACCGTTTTGCCCCAAGGGGTGGCTGGCGGGCGATCGTCTTGCCAATCGTAGCTTTCGTCGATCACTATGCATTTTGGCATCAACGGGGCGCTGTCTTGCGGGTCCGGTTGATCGTACCCCCCATGCAAATGCACATGGTCGGCAACCGGCCCTTCGACTGCCCGCGCCGCCGGATCGAGCAACAGCTTGTTGGCGTTAAAGCGCAACCCAAGATGCGGCTCAAATGGGCCATGCACCCGAAAACCATAACGTTGCCCCAACTCGCCCCCTGGCAGATATCCATGCCAGATATCACCGCTGCGGGCAGGCAACGGCAGGCGTGTTTCACGATATTGCGCATCGAACAGGCACAGCTCAACCTGAGTGGCATGCGCAGAAAACAGGGTAAAGTTGATGCCATTACCGTCGTAATAAGCCCCTAAAGGCGCGGCAAGACCCGGCGTCAGCTCTACCATCAAACCTCCCGCCGCAGATAAACCGTAGCCAGTGGTGGCACCATCACGCTGATCGAATGTTCACGACCGTGGCTGCCGATCGGCTGCGAAATCACCCGCCCCTGATTACCCGCGTTGCTGCCGTGATAATGGTGTGAATCGGTATTGAGGATCTCCTGATATTCGCCAGCGCGCCCAATACCGATACGGTAATGGGGGCGCGGCACCGGGGTAAAGTTGCTGATGGCTATCAGCTCATTGCCCTGCGAGTCGTAGCGTGCGAAGGCAAATACCGAGTTGTCGTGATCGTCGACTACCAGCCATTCAAAACCATCTGGACGATAATCGCGTTCATACAGCGGCGCATTCTCCTGGTAGCAGTGGTTGAGATCGCGTACCAGCCGTTGCACGCCGTGGTGCCAACCGTCCAATCCATCCAGCAGATGCCAGTCCAGACTGTTATCGAAATTCCATTCACGCCCTTGAGCAAATTCGCTGCCCATAAACAGCAGTTTTTTGCCCGGGTGCGCCCACATAAAACCGTAATAGGCCCGCAGGTTGGCGAATTTCTGCCAGGCATCTCCCGGCATCCGATCCAACACGGAGCCTTTGCCATGCACCACTTCGTCGTGCGAAATCGGCAGCACGAAGTTTTCGGTATAGGCGTAAAGCATTCCGAAGGTCATCAGGTTGTGATGGTATTTACGGTGCACCGGATCGCACTTCATATAATTCAGCGTGTCATGCATCCAACCGAGATCCCACTTGTAGTGGAAGCCTAAGCCGTTGGCATCTGGCGGTAGAGTAACGCCCGGATAATCCGTGGATTCTTCCGCCAGCGTCACCGCCCCTGGCCGCTCTTTGCCCAGCGTCTGGTTGGTGTAACGCAGGAAGGAGATCGCTTCCAGGTTCTCATTACCGCCATAGTAGTTCGGCACCCACTCACCGTCGGCACGGCTGTAATCACGGTAAATCATCGACGCCACCGCATCGACGCGCAGGGCGTCGATACCAAAGCGCTCCAGCCAGTAAAACGCATTTCCCGCCAGGTAGTTACGCACCTCGTGGCGGCCATAGTTGTAGATAAGCGTGTTCCAGTCCTGATGGAATCCTTCGCGAGGATCGGCATATTCATACAGCGCGGTGCCGTCGAAGTTGGCCAGGCCATGGGCATCGCTGGGGAAATGCCCCGGCACCCAATCCAGGATCACGTTGATCCCGGCATCATGAGCCGCGGCGACAAAAGCCTTGAACTCCGCTGGCGTGCCAAAACGGCGGGTTGGCGCATACATTCCCAACGGCTGATAGCCCCAGCTGCCGTCGAACGGATGCTCGTTGATCGGCAACAGTTCAATATGGGTGAAACCCATATATTTAACGTAGGGGATCAGTTGCTCGGCCAGTTCTTGATAGCTGAGCCAGAAATTATTGTCGGTATGGCGGCGCCAGGAGCCCAGGTGCACTTCATAGATGGAAATCGGACGGTCAAAGTCATTGGCCCGCTGCCTTTCCGGCGTATTTTCCACCACCGCAGGCAGCGGTGTGATCAACGAGGCCGTTTCCGGCCGCATCTGCGCTTCGAAAGCATAAGGATCGGCTTTCAGCTGCACGTTGCCGTAACAATCGATAATCTCGTATTTATACAGTTGCCCGGCCTTCACGCCCGGTAAAAACAGCTCCCAAATCCCGTTCTCTCTACGCAGGCGCATGGGATGACGCCGTCCATCCCAAAAGTTGAACTCCCCCACTACCGACACGCGCTGGGCATTCGGTGCCCAAACGGCAAAGCTGACCCCATCCACATTATCCAACGAGCCAGGATGCGCCCCCAGCCGCTCATAAGGCCGCAGATGGGTGCCCTCGGCCAGCAGCCAACTGTCAATATCCTGCAGCAGGGTGCCAAAACGGTAAGGGTCTTCGAGAAGTTGTTGATGGTCGCGCCAGCTGACTTCAAGCTGATAGCGGAAAGGGGTTTTACGACGCGGTACGAGAGCGCTGAAAAAACCACGAGCGTCATCGCAATTGAGCTGAACCAGACGGTTACCGGTTTTACTCTCTACCAGCCACACGGTGCCCGCATCCGGCAACAGCGCACAAATCTGTAGTCCGTTTTCGGTTACATGCATGCCGAGCAAGGAAAAGGGATCGGCATAGTGACCGGAGATGAGCTGATTGATCACGTCACGTTCGGGAAGTACAGGCATAGCATTCTTCCTTTGATTAAGAGCATGACTTTTAAAAGGCTACGCTGAACAAAAAGCAGCCGTTGCACCTATCATGCAATTCATTTGCTACCTAAAGCGTGATTTCAGTCGGTTATTGATTAATCGATCGCCTTCATGCTCGCAGTTTCGCTCTTTATGCTTAATTTTTAGGCGAGTTTTCACCATTGATGGAAAACTTTTCATCCACCTAATAAGCATAGCCATGTCTGCTAAAAACACGGTGACATTACCAAGGAAAATTTTCAGCCGGAAAACCGGCGGAGCGGGCAACCTTCGCTGGCTGCGTCTGATATACGACAGGAGTGACGTCACCTTGCCTGCATCGCCTTTACTGCTACAGCAATTGAGATCAGAAATGTGGAAAACAGCACATTGGAGGGCTGAAAGAGATCAGCCTCAAGGAAGTTCAAGGTTATAGCAGTTACGTGCAGTGTTGGGGCTAACCGAACGTCAGATCAAACAACGCTCCAGCCCTTTCACTGGGCTGCATATCCCCCCTATTCAGTAAAAACACCTAGCCAAGTAGGTAATCAAGACAATAGATTGCTTCAATGACACCCTCTATTCTCTTTGTTACACCAAAGGTCTATTCAGGAGCAAGCCAAGATGAAACGTATAATCTCATCCGCCATTTTATTTAGCAGTATGCTGTCATTCACCAGTGCAGCCAGTGGCATTCTGACCGAAAAGAATCTCTCCCTCGAATTGGCTGATAAGTTGGCGCAAAGTGCCATCCAGGCCTGTAGCGCCAATAACTACAATGTTGCCGTTACCGTGGTAGACCGCGCCGGTATTCCTCTGGTTATCAAGAAGATGGATAACGCGGGTCCTCATACGGTGGAAGCCAGCCGGATGAAAGCATTTACCGCGCTGACCACCAAAAACCCTACCGAAAATGTGATGAAAAATGCCCAGACCAACGCCGGGGCAGAAAATCTGCGTGATATCCCTGGATTTTTATTGCTGGCCGGTGGCGTACCGGTGAAAAGCGGTGAAGAAGTCGTTGGCGCTATTGGGGTAGGCGGCGCACCGGGTGGACACCTTGATCAGCAATGCGCGCTTACCGCATTAGAAAAGGTGCTGACGAAATAACACGATGGGCCGCGGTTTCAATGATATACCGCCAACATGGCCCCCGCATTACGTTGCCGCCAATCGACCTGTCCCCAAAGTACGGTCTTGGGGATAACCTAAATGTGCGTTTTAGTAATGCAATCCACATAAAAAAGCCCGCTTTCATGCGGGCTATCGGTTTTTTACAGCTTAGTGATCCTTCATGCAACGCAACTAAATATCCTACAGCAGGATACGCAGCATGCGGCGCAGGGGTTCGGCCGCGCCCCATAACAGCTGATCGCCAACGGTGAAGGCGGAGAGGTATTCCGGCCCCATATTCAGCTTGCGCAGACGGCCAACTGGCGTGTTCAAAGTACCGGTTACGGCAGCAGGCGTCAGCTCACGCATGGTCAGTTCGCGGTCGTTCGGGATCACCCGTACCCAGTCGTTGTGCGTGGCCAACAGTTGCTCAATTTCCGGCAGCGGAATGTCTTTCTTCAGCTTCAGAGTAAATGCCTGGCTGTGGCAGCGCAGCGCACCGACGCGCACACACAGACCATCAACCGGGATGATGCTTGAGGTGCTGAGGATCTTGTTGGTTTCCGCCTGGCCTTTCCACTCTTCGCGGCTTTGGCCGTTATCCAGCTGCTTGTCGATCCAAGGGATCAGGCTACCTGCCAGAGGAACGCCAAAGTTATCGGTTGGCAGCTTACCGGAACGGGTGGCCTCCGTGACTTTACGTTCGATGTCCAGGATCGCCGAGGCCGGGTCCTGTAACTCCTTCGCCACATCCGCATGCAGCATGCCCATCTGGGTCAACAGCTCACGCATATGGCGCGCCCCCCCGCCAGAGGCAGCCTGGTAGGTGGCAACAGAGGCCCACTCCACCAAGTCATTGGCAAACAGGCCGCCCAGCGACATCAGCATCAGGCTGACGGTGCAGTTACCGCCAACAAAGGTCTTGATTCCTTTGTTCAGCCCTTCCTGGATCACCGCATGGTTCACTGGGTCGAGGATGATAATCGCCTCGTCTTTCATACGCAGAGAAGAGGCCGCATCAATCCAATAGCCCTGCCAGCCGGCAGCCCGCAGCTTTGGATAGATTTCATTGGTGTAATCGCCGCCCTGGCAGGTAATAATAATATCGAGAGCGCTTAATGCTTCGACATCATACGCATCTTGCAGCGTACCTTGCTGCTGGCCACCAAAAGCCGGGGCGGCAGCACCGAGCTGCGAAGTGGAGAAGAATACCGGGCGAATGGCGTCAAAATCGCGCTCTTCAGTCATGCGTTGCATGAGAACCGAGCCGACCATACCACGCCAACCAATGAAACCAACGTTTTTCATATTTACTGTCCTGCCTTGGAGGATGGCTATGCTCTATACCCTTTCAGGAAGGATATGAGATAGAGTTAAGTTATATGTTGTGTGCAATATCTACCCACCTTACAAAAAGTCGGCGCGAGCGCAAAGTGAATTTATTCAATGAGCAGGCAATTCTCAGTAACGCCGCTTATATCCGTCGTTTTTTCTGATTTTGAGGCCTTAAATGACAGAAATGATTGCGGCAACGGTGTTGCTGTTTTTAATTATGGATCCGCTGGGTAACCTGCCGATTTTCATGTCGGTGCTGAAACACCTGGAACCGCGCCGTCGCCGGGCGGTGGTGATCCGCGAGTTGCTGATAGCCTTGGTATTGATGCTGATTTTCCTGTTCGCGGGCGAACATATTTTGGCGTTCCTCAACCTGCGCACCGAAACCGTGTCGATCTCCGGCGGGATAATCCTGTTCCTGATCGCTATCAAGATGATTTTCCCTTCGCAGGAGGGCAGCGGCAGCGATCTTTCCGCAGGAGAGGAGCCTTTCCTGGTGCCGCTCGCTATTCCGTTAGTGGCCGGGCCGTCAATTCTGGCAACCTTGATGTTACTTTCACACCAGTACCCCAATCAGATTTCGCATCTGGTCGTGGCCTTGCTGATTGCCTGGGGATTGTCGGCGGCGATCCTGCTGATGTCGAACGTATTCCTACGTTTACTGGGTAGCAAAGGGGTGAGTGCACTGGAACGACTGATGGGGTTGATTCTGGTGATGCTGTCCACCCAGATGTTCCTGGACGGCGTTCGGGCGTATCTGAACCTTTAGCAGTCAGGGCGCAGCAGAGATTGCTGCGCCCCGCCGTTAAGGCTTAAACCACCATCGCCAACAGCAGGCAGCCAATCAGGCCACAGACTGAAATGATGGTTTCCAACACGGACCAGGACCTGATGGTTTCCATAATGGTCAGGTTGAAATACTCCTTGAACAGCCAGAAGCCTGGATCGTTTACGTGAGAGAAAATCACGCTGCCCGAACCAACGGCGATAACCATCAGCTCCGGGCTAGCCCCGGTGGTAGCAATCAGCGGAGCCACAATGCCCCCGGCGGTGATTGCCGCTACGGTCGCGGAACCCAGTGCAATACGCAGCACTGCGGCAATTGACCAGGCCATCAGGATCGGTGACACATTGCTGCCATGCATGATGCCAGCAATGTATTGCTCAATGCCGCTGTCCACCAGCACCTGTTTGAACGCCCCGCCACCGCCGATGATTAACAGCATCATGGCGATGATTTTGATGGAGTCGCTGACGGTGCCCATCACTTCGTCCATGGTGCGGCCACGGTTCAGGCCGAAGGTAAAGATGGCGATCAGCACCGCGATCAGCGTTGCCATTACCGGGTCACCAAAGAACTCGGCGTAAGCCAAGATCGGGTGGCCTTTTGGCAACACCATTTCCGCCACGGCACGCAACGCCATCAGGATCACCGGCACCAGTGCAGTCGCTACGCTGACGCCAAACCCAGGCATTTCTTCTTCGGTAAAGGTTTTTGGGTTATATAGACCGACCGGAACCGGCTTATCGATACCTTTCAGGAAGCGGGCATACACCGGGCCTGCCAGGATCACGGTTGGGATTGCCAGCAAGGTGCCATACAACAGGGTTTTACCCATGTCCGCATGGAAAATGGTAGCAATAGCTGTTGGGCCTGGGTGTGGCGGCAGGAAACCGTGGGTAACGGACAGCGCCGCAGCCATCGGCACGCCGACATACAGCAGCGGGATACGTGCAGAGGCAGCAATGGTAAACACCAAAGGCAGCAACAGCACGAAGCCCACTTCGTAGAACAGAGCAAAACCGACGGTAAAACCGGTCAGCACGATGGCCCATTGGATATGCTGTTTACCGAACTTGTCGATCAGTGTGGTAGCAATCCGTTGCGCACCACCACAGTCCGCCAGCAGCTTACCGAGCATGGCACCAAAGCCCATGATCAGCGCCAGACCGCCCAGCGTTCCGCCCACGCCGGCCTTGATAGAACCAATCACTTTGTCTACCGGCATTCCCTGCATGATACCAACCGCCAGAGCGACCAGAATCAACGAGATAAAGCCGTTCAGCTTAAAGCGGATCATCAGCAGCAGTAGCATGGCTACGCCGATGGCAACAATCACTAGTGGCATAATTTTTCTCCAACCCTTTTATCACTTGGCCTCTTTACGCAACGGCAGCGAAAGAAGGTGCTTTGTTTTATTGTACGACCCTATCCTGGTGGTCTAAGTAGGCAGCTGAGTACAGTGGTAGCCAATGGATGCAGATTGCAGCCCGCCACGTGGCGACATGAAAACGCCGGGCATGTTCCCTGTTCTGTGCTGTGTGATGACAATCACATCTCCATTTGTTACCCGTATCATGATACCGGTAACATGATAAGATCCGGAACCAGGTAACCCAGCAAAATTCGCATTCTGAGATAGAGATCAAACTTATGGCGGGAAAAAGCATCATCCTGATGGGCGTCTCCGGCAGCGGCAAATCCACGATTGGCGCGGCGGTAGCACGGGAAATCAAGGCAAAATTTATCGATGGCGACGATCTGCATCCACGCGCCAATATCCAGAAGATGGCCAGCGGCCAGCCGCTGAATGACGAGGACCGCGCGCCCTGGCTGCAACGCCTCAACGACGCGGCGTACAGCCTGAATCACAAGAACGAGAGTGGGATTATTGTCTGCTCGGCGCTCAAGCGCCGCTACCGCGATCTGCTACGCAAAGACAATGACAATATGGTGTTTATCTATCTGAAAGGCAGTTTCGAGACGATCCTGGCCCGTCTGCAAGCCCGCTCTGGGCATTTTATGCCCACCGAGCTGCTAAAAAGTCAGTTTGAGGCGTTAGAAGAGCCCGGGGTTGACGAAAAAGATGTGATTTGCGTGGATATCGATACCGACGTTGAAGGCGTAGTTGGCCGCTGTGTTGCAGCGCTAAAGCAATAAGTTAGCCGTGCTGGGCGCTGGCTGTTGCGCCCAGGTTCAGATGCTGCCACCGGGTGCCACGGTGAAGCCCACGTCCACCATACGTGGGGAAACAACCTCTCCACGCAGTCGTGCCAACAGGCGCTCAGCGGCGATCTGCCCCATATGCTCACGCGGCGTCAGCACACTCGCCAGCTTTGGTACCATCACCTGGCCGATATCGTGGCCGTGGAAACCGGCAATCGCCATATCCTGCGGGATAGATAACCCCTGGCGCTGGCACTCGAATGCCGCACCGATCGCCAAGTCATCGTTGGTACAAAAGATACTGTCGACCTGCGGATAATCTCGCTGCGCCTCGCGCAACATCTCACCACCGGCCGAATAGGAAGAAGAACGTGAGGTCATGATGCTGTAGGCTTCAAGACCAGACTCACGCATGGCCTGTTCGTAGCCCTGCTGTTTGATAATGGTGCGTTCATCCTGACGCGCGCCAAAGTACACCACATGACGATGGCCGCGAGCGATGATCTGCTGAGTCATTTGGCGAGCCGCTTCAAAGTTGTTGAACCCGACCGCCAGATCGATACAGGGTGAGACACAGTCCATCAGCTCCACCACCGGGATGCCTGCAACTTCAATCATCTTCAGGGTACGTGCGGTATGGTGGCGTTCGGACAGGATCAGCCCATCGATGTTATAAGAAAACAGCGACGTCAGACGCTCTTCCTCACGCTCCGGCAGATAGCCGTAGTGCGCCAGCATGGTTTGATAGTTGTGTGCATCGGTAACGCTTTCGATACCCCGCAACACTTCGGCAAACACCTGGTTGGTCAACGACGGTAGCAACACGCCAATTGCCCGGCTGGTCGCATTGGAAAGGATATCCGGGGCACGATTGGGAATGTAGCCAAGTTCGTCCAGCGCTACCGCAATTTTTTGCTGTAAAGCGGCAGAAACCTGATCGGGATTGCGCAAATAGCGGCTCACCGTCATTTTGGTGACGCCAACCTGATCTGCAACATCTTGAAGCACCGGCCGTTTTTTCTTCATTATCACTGAACTGGCTAACCGTGAATGGGCGGCCATTTTAGCAAATAAAACGCCTTTCCGATATTGTTGGTTATCCGGCCAGCAGACACAAAAAAGGGCCCGGCATTGCACCAAGCCCTCGCCATTACTTTGTCATCACACCGGCGGCAGATCGAACAGTAAAATCTCGCTGTCGTCATCGGCATGGATAGACAGTGCTGTCTCATCCCAGATGGCAAACGCATCGCTAATACCTGCTTTGTGGCCATTGATAGAGACATTGCCATGCACCACCTGGATCCAAACGCGGCGTTCTGCCTGGATTGGATAAACCGATTGCTCGTCTTTCTTCAGCGCCCAGCGAGACAACGTCATATCCTGGAACACCTTCAGCGAACCTTCACGGGCGTCTGGCGACAGCACCAACTGGCGGCCCTGAGGCGCATCAAACATCCGTTGTTCATAACGCGGCTCCAGCCCAACCTGATCCGGAATAATCCAGATCTGGTAGAGATGCAATGGCCGATCGCTATTGGCATTGTACTCAGAGTGACGCACACCGGTCCCTGCACTCATGATCTGGAACTCACCGGCATTAATCTGTTCTTTGTTGCCCATGCTGTCCTGATGCTCCACCGTGCCGCTCAGCACGTAGGTCAGGATTTCCATGTCTTTATGGGGATGAGTACCGAACCCCTGGCCTGCATCAATCACGTCTTCGTTGATCACTCGCAGCGCCGAGAACCCCATAAAGTCGGGAGCGTAATAGTCAGCAAATGAGAAAGTGTGCCAGCTGTCGAGCCAACCATGATTGGCATGACCGCGATCTTGTGCCTTACGTAAATAAATCATATTCAACTCTCCTCAACGTTTTCTACAGTCTAGACCTGACGGAGGAATATGAAAGCGCAAAAATCTCACCCCTCTGTTCAAAAAATTAGGTGGAGTTTGCCAGCACGTAACAAAGGGTTTGTGGGATGAGTTAGCCGATGAATTTGGGCAAAAAAAAAGCCAGCACCCGAGCTGGCTAAGTAAACACTGGAAGCAATGTGAGCAATGTCGTGCCTTCAGCAAACAGTATCAAAGGTTGATACTCTCTCTGAACGCATGACAATAATAATCATTATCATTCGCACCTGTAAAGCGTTTTTTTGACCAATAGGAAATTATATTGACTCAGGGGAGTAAACGGATAATTTGGGAGGTTATTCAAACGGTAAACGCCAAAGAGAGGAAAGAATGAGCGAGATTGTAGTTCGTCACGTGGAAAGTAACGATGCTGAAGCCCTACACCAGCTATATTCCCACCCGGCCGTTTACCGTGACACGCTACAACTACCGCTACCGTCAAAAGCCATGTGGCAGCAACGTATTGCTAACGTGCAACCCGGAACCTACAACATGGTGGCCTGCATTGACGATCGCGTGGTGGGGCAGTTGTTCGTGGAACTCAACCAGCGGGTACGCCGCCGCCATGTGGCCACTATTGGCATCAGCGTGGATGCCGGTTACCACGGCAAAGGCGTTGGCAGCGCGCTGATGCAGGCGATGATCGATATCTGCGACAACTGGGCCGGTATTGAGCGCATTGAGCTCACGGTATTCACCGACAATCAGGGTGCCATTGCGCTGTATCGTAAGTTCGGTTTTGAGATTGAAGGCACCAGCCGCCGCTTTGCCATGCGCGATGGCGAGTTGGTGGATGCTTATCATATGGCTCGGTTTAAAACCCCGTAATCAGAACTGCTTTGTAGGTGGGGCGCTAATACCAACGCCCCACCAGTTAGACTCAGCAAACCAATAACTAACTTAAAGCTCGGCCGTTTCGCGAATATAGCGGCGTGCTTTCACAGCGTATTCAAAAGGATTGGCCAGCGCCGGATCCTGCTCGGCCTCCACCACCATCCATCCCTTATAGCCACGCTCATCCAACAGCTTGAATATCGGCCGGAAATCGATCACGCCATCCCCCGGCACGGTGAAGGTGCCTTTTTTCACCCCGTCCAGGAAGCTCAGGCGCTTGGCCTTAACCTCTGCCACCACCTCGTCACGCACGTCTTTCAAGTGCACATGGTTGATGCGCGGCAGGTATTTCTCCAGGATTGCCAACATTGCCTGTTGGCTGCCTTCGGAGTAATAGGCATGCCCGGTATCAAACAGCAGGTAAACATCGTCGTTCACCATGCTCATATAGCGGTCTATCTCTTCGGTGGTCTGGATGCCCGTGCCCATATGATGGTGCAGGCAGACCTGCATCCCCTTTCCGGCGGCAATTTTCGCCAGCTCGTTATACCCTTGCGCCACCCGCTGCCACTCTTCATCGCTAAAATAGGGCTTCTCTTCAAATACCGCCTTGGTGGTGCCCTGAATGCTCTTGCTCTGCTCGGAGCAGCCAATCACTTTGGCCCCCATTGCATGCAGGAAATTCATGTGGTTAATAAACTCATCGATGGTCTTTTCCTTCAGCCCATCGGCAAAAAACGTGCTGAACCAGGCATTACAGATCTGGATCCCGCGGATATCCAGCATCGGCTTCAACACCTTGGGATCGCGCGGGTATTTGCTGCCCACTTCGCTGCCGGTGAACCCGGCCAGCGCCATTTCGCTGACGCACTGCTGGAACGTGTTCTCGTCCCCTAACTCAGGCATATCGTCATTCGTCCAACCAATCGGGGCGATTGCCAGCTTTACGTGGTCTTTGTTCATTTTCAGCCTCAGTCATGTTGGCACTTACCGGCTATCTTTCCCACCGGCTTGGCCAAGAAAGTTATTTACCATAGAAGCCAGGACGGGCAGGCAAGGTCACTGGCACCACTTCACCGCTGGTCTGCGCGGCGATACAGGCATCCGCCGCCACCGCAGCGGCAAAGCCATCCCAAGCAGAAGGCCCGGTGAGCTTGCCGGCCTGAACGTCATTGATAAAGGCTTGCAGTTCAACATCATAGGCACCGATAAAGCGGTCTTTCCAGTCGACCAGGATCTCGGTGGACAGTTTGGCACCGCTGCGCATTTGCACCGCGGAAGGTTCTGGTAGCTTGGCAATGCCGGTTTCCCCCACCACCTCACACTGAATGTCGTAGCCGTATTGGCAGTTAACAAAAATTTCGACGTCAATGCGGGTGCCCTTGGCCGTTTCCATCAGCACAATCTGCGGGTCTCTCAAATGCGGCAGGGCTTTGCTGCTCTTGCGTGGGAACACTACTTGCACCGAGACGTAATCATCGTCCAGCAGCCAACGCAGCACGTCTAACTCGTGAATGAGCGTATCGGTAATGGCCATATCCGTGGTGTAGGCTTCACCGACCCTTGGATTACGGTGGGCACAATGCAGCATCAGCGGTTCGCCGATCTGGCCGCTGGTTAGTACCTGTTTCAGCGCCCGGTAGCCCTGATCGTAAGGGCGCATAAAACCCACCTGTACCAGGCGTTTGCCATGCCTGGCTTCGGCATCCACGATGTTTTTGCAACCCTGTGCCGTGACCGCCAGCGGTTTCTCGCAAAACACGGGTTTACCCACAGCAATGGCGGCCAGCACAAACTCTTCATGGCTCGGCCCCCATGATGTAACCAGCACCGCCTGGACGTCTGAGGAGTTGATCAGATCGTGGGCATTGTCATAAACCTTGGCGTCCAGTTTCAGTTCGCTGACCACCTTGGCCGCACTGTCTCGATTGATGTCATTCACCGCAACCACGCGGCTGCCCTGCAACACCTGGCTGCAACGGCGGATATGATCCCTACCAATAGCACCGGTACCAATAACCCCAATGTTCAATGTCATTTTCGTTATCCTCGTGGACTGTAAACGGCAGACGCAAGGTCTGAAGTCGAGCTGATTATTTATGTCGGCGCGGCATGCTCCACCGCACCTACGATTGCCAAGGCATTGCGTTATCAGTAGTCGCGGGCTTTATCGATGTTCTCTTGCAGCCTGCGGGCGACGGCAATAATTTTTTCACTTTCAGCCACCTGGGCCCCCCCCACGCGCCACCAACTGAGATAGTTGTGGACCATGGTTTTTGGCAGCACTTTGATATCGAGCAGGGTGGAAACCTGTTGCTTACGGGCATCTGCCAGCGCATCGATCAGCTGTTGTTCTGTAGTAATGCTGTAGGTTTTGCAACCATAGGCCGCCGCCAACATGGCAAAGTTAACCGGAACGAGCTTGCCATCCAGTTTGTTGCCTTGCGGATTACGGAAGCGGAACTCGGTGGTGTAGCTCCCCATGCCGTGCCCTATCTGCAGGTTGTTGATACAGCCGTTGGTCATGTTGTCGAACAGCACCACGTTGATTTTGCAGCCTTCCTGGATCGAGGTGACCAGCTCAGAATGCAGCATCATGAACGCCCCATCCCCCACCATGGCGTAAACTTCGCGCTGCGGCTCCGCAAGCTTGACGCCTAACGCGGCGTTAACCTCATAGCCCATACAGGAGTAGCCGTATTCCACGTGATAGCCGTGCTCACCCCGGTTTTGCCACACTCGCTGCAAATCGCCCGGCAAACTGCCAGCGGCGGCAACGATGACGCTGTCCTGCGGTAAATGCTCATTCAGCACCCCCAGCACTCGGCTTTGGGTTAATACGGAGCCGGTTTTTTCGATAAACTCGGCAAACACCTGTTCACGATCGAGGCTGTCGTCGACTTCCGGCACAAAGCCTTCGCCGGTATAGGTCACTTGATAGACACGCTCGGTCTCTTTCTGCTGTTCGCCAAGCGCCTTGCTGATAGTGTCTTGCCAATCAGCACGATAATCCGCCTGAGCCAACAGCGGGCTGAGAGAGGCCAGAGCCGCACGGGCATCTGCCAAGACTTGCAGACCGTCCAGCTTTCCAGCATCAAACGCGCTGACGTTGATGTTAAGGAATTCCACTTCCGGATTTTGGAATAGCCATTTGGACGAGGTGGTGAAATCGCTGTAACGGGTGCCGATGCCGATCACCAGGTCTGCCTGCTTCGCCAGCGTGTTGGCCGCCAGACAGCCGGTTTCACCGATGCCCCCCACGTTATAAGGATGAGCGGAAAGCACCGTACCTTTACCAGCCTGAGTTTCGGCAAACGGAATATGGAAGCGTTCAGCAAACTGCTGCAACGCCTGCCCAGCCTGCGAATACTTCACCCCGCCACCGCAGATTATCAACGGCTTGCATTTACCCACCACCAACGCCAAAGCCTCTGCCAGAGATTCTTGGCTGGCCGGACGGCGCTCAAGGCGATGCAGCCGTTTGTGGAAGAAATAGTCTGGGTAATCGTAGGCTTCGCCCTGAACGTCCTGCGGCAGGCAAAGCGTGACGGCACCAGTTTCTGCCGGATCGGTCAGCACACGCATGGCATTAATGCAGGCGCTCATCAGCTGTTCTGGGCGCACAATGCGATCCCAATATTTACTGACAGCGCGAAATGCGTCGTTGGTACTGATGCTTAAATCGTAGGATTGTTCGATCTGTTGCAATACCGGATCGGGCTGGCGAGAGGCGTACACATCGCCCGGTAGCAGCAGTAAAGGAATGCGGTTAGCCGTGGCAGTGGCCGCAGCGGTAATCATATTGGCTGCGCCGGGGCCGATGGAAGAAGTACAGGCGTAGATCTGCTGGCGCAGCTTCTGCTTGGCAAACCCGGTAGCGGCATGCGCCATTCCCTGTTCATTGCGCCCCTGATGCACCAGCAGATCGCCACAGTCTTGCTCCAGAGCCTGCCCCAGGCCGAGTACGTTACCGTGGCCGAAAATGGCGAAGATACCCTTGACGAATTTGGTTTCGACACCGTCTACCAGCAGGTACTGGTTGTCGAGAAATCTGACCAACGCCTGTGCCATGGTCAACTTGATCTTACCCATTTTACTCACCCTTTCATTTGGCGTTATCCCGAGCCTGCTGCAGATGGTGGTGTGCGAGCAGACAGGTGTAGCCGGTGGCGTAGCGCTGACGTCGTTACACAAAAGCAGTGATAATCTTGTCTGGGTTGTTACACACTGCTCATGCAATAAGCGGTTTGAAACGTGCATTGATTATAAACAAATATATTTTTCATAAAATATCAATACAGAAAAAACATTTCATTTTGCGATAAAGATCGCATATTACCAAACCACACAGACTGCAGTTATTTATATAATTCAACTGATTAAGTAAAAAATCATCATGGCTCTCTTTCGATCGATGCGCCCACTCGCCGATCGAACCAGCAACCATCAAGATGGCGCTCGCTTGTGCAGGAAATTTCCGCAATGTACTGTTATATCAATAATAATATGCCAGATCGGCAGGCCGTCCGTTATAGGCTGCTTTTAAATGCATCACGTTTACGGGGTGTAAATTTCATTTCGTATTGAAATTGAAATTTTTATTCCTCATACTTCGAACCATGCTTCCTACTTAGCTCCTTTACCGGGTCGCAATCGGTTTTGCTTAATGACAGAAGGAAACGGGTATGGCCACACAACAAAAGCAGCTTGATGTCATTTGCCTCGGGCGCATCGCTGTCGATTTCTATGCTCAACAAATCGGCGCACGCCTGGAAGATGCCAGCTCATTCGCCAAATATCTTGGCGGCTCCTCCGGCAACGTGGCCTATGGCACCGCGATCCAAGGGTTAAAATCCGGCATGCTGGCTCGCGTAGGGGATGAGCACATGGGCCGCTTTCTGCGTGAAGAACTCCAGCGCGTCGGCGCGGACACGCAGAGTCTGATCACCGATAAGCAGCGCCTGACTGGCCTGGTGATCCTGGGCATCAAGGATCAGGAAACCTTCCCACTGATTTTCTACCGCGAAAACTGTGCCGACATGGCGCTGACACCCGAGGATATCGATGAAAACTACATCGCATCATCACGGGCCCTGGCGATCACCGGCACCCACCTTTCCCATCCCAAAACGCGCGCAGCGGTACTTCAAGCGTTGGAATACGCCCACCGCCACGGGCTGCGTACCGCGTTGGATATCGATTATCGGCCAGTGCTGTGGGGGTTGACCTCGTTAGGCGATGGCGAGACCCGCTTTATCGAATCGGAAAAGGTGACCCGCGAGTTGCAGGAAGTTCTGCACCATTTCAATCTCATCGTGGGGACTGAAGAAGAGTTCCATATCGCTGGCGGCAGCACCGATACGCTGGTCGCGCTGCAAAACGTCCGTAAGGTCACCCAGGCCACGTTGGTGTGCAAGCGAGGGGCGCAGGGGTGCTCGGTATTTGAAGGGGATATCCCCACAGATTGGCAGCAAGTCAAATTGCATTCTGGCGTTCGCGTTGACGTTTTAAACGTGCTCGGCGCGGGTGATGCCTTTATGTCTGGCCTGCTACGTGGCTATCTTAATGATGAGGGTTGGGATCAGGCCTGCCGTTACGCCAATGCCTGCGGTGCGCTGGTAGTGTCACGCCACGGCTGCGCCCCCGCGATGCCGACCAAGCTGGAGCTGGACGATTACCTGCAACGCGAACAAGAGGTGAAACGCCCGGATCTGGATGCCCGTCTGAACCATTTACACCGCGTTACCACACGTAAACAGCAGTGGCCGGAACTGTGCGTATTTGCCTTTGATCATCGCAAGCAGTTGGCAGAAATGGCGCGAGAGGCAGGAGTGAGTACAGAGCGGATCCCACAGTTAAAAACGTTATTGTTGGCCGCCGCACAGGCTGCAGCTGCCGAAGCGGGGTTACACGGCAACAGCGGTATTCTGGCAGATACTACCTACGGCCAGGCGGCGTTGAATGCCATTACTGGCCAAGGCTGGTGGATTGGCCGCCCGGTGGAGTTGCCGAGCTCCCGCCCTTTGCGGTTGGAGCACGGCAACATTGGCTCGCAGCTGATCGACTGGCCCCAAGAGCACGTGGTCAAATGCCTGGTATTTTATCATCCACAGGATGCCGAAACGCTGCGCCGTGAGCAGGATGAGCTGATCGTTGACGTGTATCGTGGCTGCTGCAAATCGGGCCATGAGCTGTTGCTGGAAGTCATTTTGCCAGAAGGTCATGCCGACAAAGACGAGCGCAACTATCTGCAGGTGATGGAACATTTCTACCGGTTGGGCGTTCTGCCAGACTGGTGGAAATTGCCGCCGCTGAGTGCCGCCAACTGGCAAAAAGTGGGGGAATTGATTGAAACTCACGACCCATTCTGCCGCGGGGTGCTGATCCTCGGGCTAGACTCCCCACAGGAAACGCTGAAAGCCGGGTTCGCCGCAGCCGCAGATGCCCACTGGGTAAAAGGTTTCGCGGTTGGCCGCACCATTTTTGGCACTTCTTCACGCCTTTGGCTACAAGGTGAGATCGATGACCTCGGGCTGGTCGAACAGGTGAAACAGAAATACCTGACGCTGATCGGTTTCTGGCGGCAATATCGCCCGCAGCCTGCGAGTAAAACCAGCCGGAGTTAAGCTGGCGTTGTTAATGAACCTGCCCCTTAAAGTGATTTTCGCTGCTTTAAGGGGATTTTTTTGCCCATTTTCTGTGAAGTAACGCAACTGGCGACGAAATAAATCGCTTTTTGTAGAAATGAAATGTCCACTCCATCTGTTAGAATAACCGGACAATATCTTCAGCGTATACCCAATACGCCTCAGCCAATACTGCGAGCCGAATGGATGACTAACCCAACTCAACTTTCGCTGTTACAGGACGAGATCCGCCGCCGTTATGAAACGCTGAGCAAGCGCTTGAAACAGGTAGCACGATACATTCTGGATAACAGTAACAGCATTGCTTTCGATACCGTTGCCTCCATCGCCGCACAGGCCAGCGTGCCGCCATCTACCCTGATCCGTTTCGCCAACGCCTTTGGCTTTAGCGGCTTCAACGAAATGAAGCAGGTTTTCCGCCAGCATCTGATGGAAGAAACGGTGAACTATACCGAGCGCGCACGCCTGTTCCGCCAAACCTCTACCGACGACAGCGTTGCCCCGGAAAAGCCGGCAGAAATCCTTAACGTGTTTACGATGGTCAACTCGCAGGCGCTGCAACAGTTGGCGATGCAAACCAGTGCCGAGCAGTTGGATCGGGCGGTAGAGCTGCTGAATAGCGCGGAAAATATCTACGTGATCGGCCTGCGCCGCTCATTCAGCGTGGCTTCATATCTCACCTATGCCCTGCGCCACCTGGAAAGGCGCGCCTTCCTGATCGACGGGTTAGGCGGGATGTTTACCGAACAGCTCAGCATGGTGAAGCCCAAGGACGTGGTGATCGCCATAAGCTATTCGCCTTATGCCAAAGAAGCGGTAGAACTGGTGGAGTTGGGTGCCAAGCAGGGCGCACAGCTGATCGCCATTACCGACAGCCAGGTCAGCCCGCTTGCCGCCTTCAGCGATGTCTGTTTTGTAGTGCGCGAAGCGCAGGTAGATGGTTTCCGCTCGCAGGTGGCCTCCATGTGTCTGGCACAGACGCTGGCGGTATCATTGGCACTGAATAACGCCAAAGAGCTGTAATATTCGAAAAGGGCCGCAGTGTGCGGCGGCCCCTACCTTGTCAGTATCAATAGCTCTCGCTGTTGATCCAGGCGTGATCTTTTTCCCAGGTGAACTTCCACAGGCGTACCGGCCCCGCCATCACATTGAGATAGTAATTGTCATATCCGGCCAGGGTTGCCACCGGATGGTAACCGCGCGGCACTTTCACCACATCGCGGTTATAGACCGGCATACACTCATCCAGCGAACGATCGTCGGTATAGACACGTTGCAGGCAGAACCCTTGTTCAGGGTTAAGACGGTGGTAATAGGTTTCTTCCAGGTAGGTTTCGTCCGGCGAGTTTTCCTGGTCGTGCTTATGGCTTGGGTAGGAGCTGGTATTGCCTTCGTCGGTATAAACCTCAACCACCAGCAGGCTGTCAGCCGGTTGGCTATCAGGCAGAATATTGTGTACCAGCCGTTGGTTACGGCCTTTACCCCGCCGCTCCACGCCGACGTCTGCCGGGGTGATCAAGCGTGAAGGCAGATGTCCGTTACCCGGTGCACTGCATACCGCCAATTCCAGATCGGTTTCTGCCCGGACTTCAGCATGGTCGTGATGCGGTACATAAACGGAGTAAGGTGGAGTGCGCTCAAACGGGCTCATCCGCTTACCAATGTGTGGATACTCCGCTCGTTGCGTTACCACAGAGGCAATTCCCGCCACCAGCACTAGGCAAAGCTCCTTGTCGCCACTCTCCAACCGCAACGACTGCCCGGCCGCTAACCGATAGACCTCAAACCCGACAAAACGCCAGCCGGCATTTTCCGGGGTGACGGACTGAATACGCCCCTGCGCATCCGGTTGCTGACATTTCGCAAGTAATGATGACATGACAATGCTCCTTAAATCCCGTGCTTGTGAGTGTGGCTGCAATGCATTGATACCAGCGACAACGGCCGCTATCCCGATGGAATAACGGCCTCGGCATACCTGGCTGCGGTTTAGCCCAGCGTTGGCATACTGTATTCGGATACCGTTTGCTGGCCGGTTGGCCAACGTGCGGTGGCCGTCTTCATGCGGGTATAGAATCGCACGCCGTCCGTACCATGTACGTTAAGCGCACCGAATACTGAACGTTTCCAGCCGCCAAAGCTGTGGAAAGCCATCGGCACCGGTACCGGCACGTTAACCCCCACCATCCCCGCCTGAACCTCATGCACAAACTGGCGAGCATAGTGGCCGTTATTGGTGAAAATGGCGCTGCCGTTACCAAACTCGTGGCTGTTCACCGTATCGATGGCCGTTTGGTAATCGGCCACACGCACAATGCCCAACACCGGCCCAAAGATCTCTTCGCGATAGATGCGCATATCAGGTTGTACGTTGTCGAACAGGGTACCGCCCACGTAGTAACCCTCTGGATAACCCGGCACCTGATAATCGCGGCCATCGACCACCAGCGTTGCACCCTCTTTAACGCCAATATCAATGTACCCCAGCACTTTTTTCTGATGGGCGGATGAGACCAACGGCCCCATTTCATTTTCCTCGCCGCCTTGCTGCATGCCGGGGCCAACCCGCAGTTGGGCGATCAGCGGTTTGAGTTTGGCAATCAGTTTATCCGCGGTGCTATCACCAACCACGACGGCCACCGGCAGCGCCATGCAACGTTCACCGGCCGAGCCAAATGCCCCTCCCATCAGCGCATTGACCGTGGCATCCAGATCCGCATCCGGCATGACGATAGCCTGATTTTTGGCGGCCCCAAAGGCTTGTACACGCTTGCCATTCGCACTGGCGGTGGTGTAAACATGCTCTGCAACCGTAGATGAGCCAACGAAGCTCACCGCCTGAATGCGTGGATCGGTGCACAGCTGCGAGGCCTCTTCATTGCCACAATGCACGACGTTGAACACCCCATCCGGCAGGCCCGCCTCTTTCAGCAGTTCTGCCAGACGCACGGAGGCCGAAGGCACCAACGCCGGAGGCTTCAAGACGAAGGTATTACCACAGGCCAGCGCGATAGGGAACATCCACATCGGCACCATAGCCGGGAAGTTAAACGGCGTGATCCCGGCCACAACACCCAGTGGCTGCATCAACGAGAAACTGTCCACGCCGGTGCCGACATCCGGTGAGTATTCCCCTTTGATCAGGTGCGGAATACCGCAGGCAAACTCCACCACCTCCATGCCACGTGTCAACTCCCCCAGCGCATCGGAATAGACTTTGCCATGTTCACTGACGATCAGTTGCGCCAACTCTTCGCGGTGCTGCTCTAGCAATGCTTTGAAATTGAACATGATACGCGCCCGGCGCAGCGGCGTGGTACGCGCCCAGTCGGTAAATGCCTGATGGGCGACATCAATAGCCTGTTTCACCTCGGCGGCGGTGCTCTGCGTCACCCGGCGTTCAACCTGGCCGCTGGCCGGATTGTGCACGTCGACGGTTTGATTACTGCTGCTCAGGCAAACCTGCCCACCAATAAAGTTACCCACGGTTTTCATGTTTCACCCTCTTTTAAGTCCGCTATCGCCACGACCTGAAGCATTGCCGCATACCGTGACGTTCATCGTGCCGTCTGCAAGAGTACGGCCCACAGGCAGATTAAATCCTGACCAGATGAATCAAACTCTATTCTATTGAAAAAAAAGTTTCAAATAAAAGTTTTTAGAAAATTTGTTTTTAGTGCCGCCGATCGCAAATTTGCCATTCCCGTAGGCAGAGCGGGTGGTGGCAAACGATGCTATCCGCGATCCGCCAGCTGCGTGGCCTTACACAGTAATCTCTATTTTTTAAACAGATACACTTGCCCGCCTGGAGGAGTCAATTTTCCAATCTGCTATGCAAATCGGGCAGAACATTTGCCCTATTTATGCTCAATTTTTTGAACTGGATCTAAAAATCAATATTTCATTATTCACTAAATATGAAATAAATGTTCTTGTCTGCCAAAGGCCCCCTGAAAAACACCGCCTTGATGACAGGCACGGTTCACCCTTCTGCCTCCCTACCCCCCTACAAGTCACTTAAGTAGGCAGAAGCCTGGATAAAAATCGGAGCAACATATGTCACATCAGCGTAAACACAATACTGGGTATATTCTGCGTATCTGCGGGATTGCGGCACTCGGCGGCATTCTGTTTGGTTATGACACCGCCGTGATTTCTGGCGCTATCGAGGCCCTTAAAGCCTACTTTGACCTCAGCCCGGCAGAAACCGGCTGGGCCGTGTCCAACGTAGTGATCGGCTGCGTGGTCGGTGCCTTCGGCGCTGGGCCGCTGGCCGGGCGCTATGGCCGAAAAAAGGCCCTGGTGGTCGCCGCCCTCCTGTTTACCGTCTCTGCAGTCGGTGCTGCTTTGGCCACCACCTTCACCTGGTTTGTTATCTATCGCATCATCGGGGGTCTCGCCGTCGGGCTGGCCGCAACGGTATCCCCCATGTACATGTCAGAAGTCTCACCGAAGGATATGCGGGGCCGGGCGCTCAGCATGCAGCAGTTCGCCATCGTGTTCGGTCAGATCGTGATTTTTTACGTTAACTTCAAGATTGCCAGCTATGCCAGCGAAGCCTGGCTGATTGAGATGGGCTGGCGCTGGATGATTGGCTCAGAGGTGATCCCCTGCCTGCTGTTCACCGCCTTGGTCTTTGTCATCCCCGAATCACCACGCTGGAGCGTAATGGTAGGCCGCGACGATCAGGCTTTAGCCATGCTGACCCGAGTTTCAAATGCTGAGCATGCTAAAAGCGTTTTGAGAGAAATCAAGGAGTCGCTTCGCCAGGACGAGCAGCACCGCAAGCAAAAGCTGAATTATGGCGACGTGCGCGTACGCTTCATTCTGTTTGTCGGCTGTATGATCGCCATGCTGCAACAGGTGACGGGGGTTAACGTCATGATGTATTACGCCCCGGTGGTGCTGAAAACCGTGACCGAAAACGCGCAAGAAGCCCTGTTCCAGACCATCTGGATCGGCGTATTGCAACTGGTCGGCTCGGTGATCGGCGCGATGCTGATGGATCGCTTAGGCCGTATTCCACTGATGCGCTGGGGCACCCTGGGCACCATCGTTGGTCTGCTGATCACCTCTTATGCCTTGTATACCCAGGCAACTGGCTACTTTGCGCTGTTTGGCATGCTGTTCTTTATGGTGTTCTACGCCATGTCATGGGGCGTGGGTGCCTGGGTGCTGGTTTCCGAAATCTTCCCCAACCGCATGCGTTCACAGGGGATGAGCATTGCCGTTGGCTGTATGTGGCTGGCCAACTTCGTCGTGGCCCAGAGCTTCCCGATGATCAATGACCAACCTTATCTGTTCTCCACCTTCCACGGGGCGTTCCCAATGTGGGTGTTTGCCGCCTGCTGCCTGTTCAGCTATTGGTTTATTGCCCGCTTTATTCCAGAAACCAAGGGCGTTTCACTGGAAAGAATGGAAGACGTCGTGATGGCAAAACGCTATCGCCAACCGCTATCTGAAATCGTCACGGCAGAAGATGGCAAAGCCTAAAGCCCACAAATCCAGGAGTGATGCAACATGGCCATTGCGTTAGCACGTTTTTGTATCAACCGTAAGATAGCCCCCAACCTCACTCTGGAGAACTTCTTCCGCCTGGTGAAAAGATGTGGGTTAAACAAGGTCGAACTGCGCAACGATATGTCGGGTGGCAAAGTGTCCGACAACCTGAGCAACGAGCAGTTAAACGCGCTGGCCGAAGAGTTCGGCATTGAGATCGTCACCATCAACGCGCTGGGAATGTTCAACCTGCTGGAAGATCAAGCAGCATTGCTGAAAAACGCTGAAGCGTTGCTGGTTCAGGCAAAAGCCATCCATAGCAAGGCGGTGGTGATGTGCCCACATTGCAACGCGAGCGACCGGCGCAGTGAATCACAAAAGAGGGAAGATACGCTGGCTGCACTACGGCTACTCGCTCCGCTGTTCAAACAGTACGGCGTTGAGGGCTACGTGGAACCATTGGGGTTTGGCATAAGTTCACTGCGCTCTTCCTTGCTGGCACAGGCAATCATTCGTAATTCTGGCGCACCCTATAAGATAGTGCTGGATACGTTCCACCACTATCTTAGCAACGTTGCACAACCAGAGTTTGACGCTCAGATCCGGGTTGAGCAGATTGGTTTGGTGCATCTCTCTGGCGTTGAGGATCCGCTCGTCAAAGGCGCATTAAGCGATGAACAACGCATTATGCTGAGCGATAAAGATCGGTTGGCAAGCGTAGCCCAAGTACAGAACCTGGAACGTTTGGGCTACCGGGGGATCTATGCCTTCGAGCCGTTCTCTTCACAGCTAAACACCTGGACAGAGGGCGATATCGAACGCGAGATCCGCCACAGTATTGCATTGCTGCAAGGATAAACGCACAAGCTGTCCGTAGGCTACAGAGAGCCTCGCTTTACACATACTGCGTAGGGCGAGAAGTGCCTATTTGAGCGTATGAACCACCAGTTGCTCACGCTGGTTGTAGAACTTCCTATAAGCCAGATAGCAGGCGATGATGGTTGACAGGCTGGCGGTAGAAAGCAGCATAAATGTCACCATAATCTGATACTTGATGGCTTTTACCGGATCGATACCAGCAAAGATCAAACCGGACATCATTCCTGGCAGGCTTACCAGACCAACCGTTTTAGCGGAATCTATCGTCGGGATCAGCGATGCACGAATACTGTCACGGATCAGAGCCGCAGAAGCGAATTTGGGGGATGCTCCCAGGCTGAGCATTTCCTGGATCTTCTGCTGTTGGTCTTTAAAACGTTGCCCAAGGTTGTTGTAGCACAGACCCACCGCCACCATCGCGTTGCCAGCAATCATGCCGGAAATGGGGATCACCTGCATTGGCGTAAAGGCAATCGAGCCGCTCAGTACCAGCACTACCAGCGTCAACGTCGCCCCTGCAGTAATGGCAATAAACGAAATGGTAAACGCGTTATCGATATACTTACTGCGCTTTTTCGCGTTATATGCTGCATTGAAGCAGATAAACAGCACCATCAACACCGTTAATAGTCCATTATCCAAATCAAAGATATATTTTAAAACGTAGCCGACGATAACCAACTGTACCACCGCACGGCAAATGCTCCAGATAATGTCTTTTTCCAGTGCCAGCTTCTCTTTGTGGCTGATCAGAATGGCGACAATCACCAGGAGCATCGACAAGCCTAATGATTCGTTGGTGATATTATGCTGACTCATGAGCTTTCTCCTGGCTATCGATGCGGCTCAGCGGCAGGGTGATCACCTCGTCCGCATGCGCAATTTCATCCTTATCGTGTGTAACCCATAGTACCCCCAGACCTTGCTCGGCCACCAGGCGGCGGATTAACTCATTGACGTTACGTTTGTTATCTTCATCCAGAGCACTGGTGATCTCATCAAGCAGCAGTACCTTTGGCATAAATTGCAGATTTCTGATCAAGGAAATACGTTGTTTCTCACCGCCGGAGAGCTCGTTGATACCTTTTTTCAACATGCTATCCGGCAAGGCCAACAGTGTCAGATCCTGGCGGATTTTCTTCTCATCGGGTTTCAGTTTACGAATTTGATAGGGTAACGCGAGGTTATCGTAGACGGTGTCACCAAACAGGGCTGGCGTTTGGAAGCAGTAAGAAACCTGCTTGCGGTACTCTTCTGGGGCAACGTCATCAATATTTTTACCGTTGAAAATGATGTTGCCACGAGTTGGGCTAAGCAATGAGGAAACGATCTTCAACAAAGTACTCTTGCCACACCCCGAAGGCCCGGTGATCAACTTAAATTCGCCCGACTTCAGGGTGAAAGAAACGGCATCCAGAATAACCTGCTCGTCAATTTGATAATGGATGCCTTCCAATACCAGTAATTCATTACTGCCCTTCATGCTCACTCCGGCTTGTTGCGCGACTCTCCTCTTTCAGCGGCGAACTGCTGGCTGCCAGCTGAAATCCATGAGGGTATTTTCTGCCAGTAAAAAAATTCAGGCAAGTTGTTAATCGCTCTGCAAACCGGCCAGCTCAGCGCATGTGGAGAGCGGTTGATGCAGTATAGAACCAAGCTGAATAAAATGTTGCTGAGCCGAGAGGAGTCAAGGTCGCTCTTGGCACATTAATAATACTACGCATGTACGGCTGGCCGTGTTAATAATGTAGTAGTTTAGCCCCATTCGCCCCCAACGGCACGATAATAGGTATACGTGTAAAAGCAATTAATAATACTTTCTGCGGAAATAGAATTATATCGATAAAATACCCGGGCGTTCTACCCTATATTGGCCCTCCCCCCCCTTATCCAAGGGCATAAGTTCAAAGTACGGTGAAATAAATAGCTCGTTAATAATGAGCCGGTACCATACGAACCAAAAAGCAACCCCTCGCTAAAATACAAGGGGTAGAGATGGAACTGTCAGGATTCGATTTGCGCACGTAAATACGCCAGTGCGCTTTGGCTGTAGCTCTCCCCTTGAGTCAATTTGTTGATCCGGCCCTGGGCCTCCAGCACCATACCAAGACGATGTAATTCCTGATGCTGCGGAAGTACATCGGCAAACGCATTAAGCAGGATGATTGACGGCATGATTTTTTCTGCGCAAGTGCCTACTGCGCCAGGTTCATCCCCCCTGGCCGGACAGGGCAGGCTGTCCGAATGGCGATGTTGGCATGCCTGTAACAAGGTAATTGCCTGTTGAATTTCATGACTCCATGGCATAACCACTTTCCTCTGAGACTGATTGCCTTGCCTAGATATGATTAATAATCAGCACGTTAACATGCATTAACGACTAACAACAAACCACAAACGCCCCTAACCAAGCTGGCCCTATACAAGATAGGTTTTTCCGGCCATGGTTTATTGATATAGGTCACATTGCATAAAGATCGCCAAATTTTTATATCCCGTCAATGGCTAAGATAATTCGCAGAATTTCTATAACGCCACATTTTTCACTTAGAAAAGATAAAATTCCTACTGCGAAATCTATCTATCCCTAACCTAAATTGGGTAAAAAAAAACAGATTTTTCGGTAAATTACCGATTAAAAACAATAGAAAAATGCGTTCGCATGATGCAGAAGGATATTCTGAATAAACACGATAGTTGTAATTGTAAAGTTATTACCAACCAGATTATTCCTGTACGCCATTTATTGTCTCGAAAACGGCCAAGAGCAAGGTCTTGCTGGCCGAAAGGTAAGCGTTCACCCTGCGATGAGGCGATAGCCGCTACGGGGGTCAGGAGCTGCCGGTATGTCTAGGGTGTCTGAGGAAGCTGGAAACAGGCCCGAAGCCTGAACGTGGCCTCAGATTTTGAGGCCACGTTCACGCAATTACGGTTTCTTGCAGGGAGCAGGGGCGTATTTAGCATCCGCAGGGAACGCCTGCGGTTGGCAATCAGGCAGGCCCGGCAGGGCCATTTCATAAACCGCCACACCAATCACGCCGACATTCTCTTTTTCCCCCGCCAGTGAACTCGCAGCGTAGGAGTCATCCGGTTTTGCAAAACGGAATGCGGCAACGGACGAATCACTTTTACGGAAGCCCTCAATCACCAGGGTTCCTTTTGGGGAGACCAGATAGCCGGAATTACGCAGTGAACCACTGCGGCCAGAAATCACGTCCAGGCCGTCAACAGCGGTTACCACCTCATAGGTTTTGCTGGGGCTGGTGTTATAGAAGAACAGCTGGTAGCGCTCGCCGTCATTGGCAGAGAATGAAAACTCGCCATTTTTATAACGATTGAGCGCGAAATCCCGATTGTTTTCGGTCTGCACCCGCATTCTGACGGAAGACAACACGATCTCATTGGTGTACTGCCCATTATTGGAAGCGGCCGCGCTGTACAACACTTTGGCGACACTGTCTGGAGAGGAATGCATACGCTTCGCGTCAACGGTGGTCACTTTGGAGTAAACGTCCTCACCCCATGCCGTTCCCAGTTTATGTTCTTGGGCGACTGGAGCCGGTGCAGCGGCAGGATCAGCCGCCACGCGTGAAGAGGAAATCTTTTGGCTACAGCCGGAAACCAGCACCAGAGAAGCCAGTAATGCTAAACCGCATTTGATTTTCATCAGCAGAACTTTCCTTGTTATTATTTGAATCAGAGTGCGCTTGCCTCAACGCACGAGCCGAGCCCATTATTCAGAATTACTTCCGATGTTCCTATCTCTTAAGTTCTTAAAATAGACCATTTATTATCTGAAAAGGCGCCGCATGCCGCGCCTCTTCATGGCGAGCAGGTTCAGGAATGCCTGCCGTCTCTTTAAGATTTCTGCGCAGCCAAAGCCTGCGCGCAGGCCCAAGCGGAACTCCAGGCCCACTGGAAGTTATAACCCCCCAGCCATCCTGTCACGTCCACCACCTCACCGATAAAGTACAGGCCCGGCACCTTACTCGCCTCCATGGTTTTGGAAGAAAGCTCTTTGGTGTCCACACCGCCCAGGGTCACCTCTGCGGTGCGGTAACCCTCAGTGCCATTGGGTTGTACGCGCCAATCTTGCAAACTATCAACCAACGCTGCCTGCTGCGTTGGAGTGAGTTGCTTCAACGTGGCCTCCGGCAGTTGCCCCAATTCTTGCAGCAATTCCACCAGGCGCTTTGGCAAGTGCAAAGCCAGGGTGTTTTTCAGGCTCTGGTTAGGATGTGCCTGGCGCTGTTCGTTAAGGAAGCCCACCAGGTCTAGCGTTGGAAGTAAGTTAATGCTCACAAACTCACCAGGCTGCCAGTAACTGGAGATCTGCAAGATAGCCGGACCAGAAAGCCCCCGATGCGTAAACAAGATGCTTTCACGAAAGCTGGTGCCATCTTCCGCTGTGACCACTGCGGGAACCGAAACGCCAGACAGCGCCTGGGATTGCTCCAACAGCGGCTTATGCAGCGTAAAGGGCACCAAACCGGCCCGGGTCGGCAACACTTTCAGGCCAAACTGTTCCGCCAACTTATAGCCAAAGGGGGTGGCCCCCAAACCCGGCATGGAAAGCCCACCGCTCGCCACCACAAGTGAGCGAGCACTCACACTCTCGCCGTTAAGTGCCAATTCAAAGCCCTGGTCGGTTTTTTCGACGCTCAGGACCTCGCTGCGCAGGCGCGTTACCACCTGACCCAGTTCGCACTCTTGCACCAACAGATCGACGACCTGCTGTGCAGAATCATCACAGAACAGCTGCCCCAAGGTTTTTTCGTGGTAGGCGATGCCGTAGCGGTTAATCAGATCGATAAAATCCCATTGGGTATAGCGTGCCAATGCCGATTTGCAGAAATGGGGGTTATGCGAGAGGTAGGCCGCCGGTTCAACGGACATGTTGGTGAAGTTACAGCGCCCACCGCCAGACATCAGGATCTTGCGGCCCGGTTTTTTGCCGTTGTCGAGTAATAGCACCCGGCAACCCAGTTGCCCTGCCTGCGCAGCACAAAACATCCCTGCGGCACCCGCGCCAATGACGACAACATCAAACTGTTCCACCCAAACCTCTCTTTGCAATAACCACAACAATCGCGGCAACAAGAGCGTATTTTACGCCTTTTACGTGCCTGTATACCGCTAAATCCGCGGTGGGGGATTGTAAAGGCATCGGCAGGACAACGCCAACGTAAGAAAATGTAACGGACATAAACGGCAGTAACATGCTGAAATTGCATCGATTCAACAGTGTTCAAACCCCTTGTACATCAGAGAAATCAAAAAAACGTCATATTTTCCTTTTCCCCGACACCCGTTGTCGCCGATAATGCGCGGCGTTCATGTCCACAAACCTGGCGTAACGCTTATGCTGCATTTGTTCACTGGCCTGGATTTCCATACCGGCCTGATGTTAATTCTCGCATTGTTGTTCGTGCTGTTCTATGAGGCCATTAACGGCTTCCATGATACGGCCAATGCGGTCGCTACTGTAATTTACACCCGTGCTATGCGCTCGCAACTTGCGGTCGTTATGGCTGGCCTGTTCAACTTTCTTGGCGTGATGCTCGGCGGTTTGAGTGTTGCCTACGCCATTGTGCACCTGCTACCAACCGATCTGTTGTTGAACGTCAGTTCAGCACACGGGTTAGCCATGGTCTTCTCCATGTTGTTGGCGGCAATTATCTGGAACCTCGGTACCTGGTATCTTGGGTTACCGGCCTCCAGTTCCCACACCTTGATTGGCGCCATTATCGGTGTCGGCTTGACCAATGCGTTGGTGACCAACACCTCCGTGGTCGACGCGCTGAACGTGCCAAAAATGATCAGCATCTTCCTGTCGTTAATCTTCTCCCCGTTGATCGGGATGATCATTGCCGGGCTGATGGTGTTCATGCTGCGCCGCTATTGGAGCAATACCAAAAAACGTCAGCGTATTCATATGACACCGGCGGAACGTGAAAAGGTCGATGGCAAACGTAAGCCACCGTTCTGGACACGTATCGCTCTGATCCTGTCGGCTATCGGCGTGAGCTTCTCACACGGTGCCAATGACGGTCAGAAAGGTATCGGCCTGATTATGCTGGTGCTGATCGGTGTTGCCCCTGCCGGCTTCGTCCTCAACATGAGCGCGACCGGTTATGACATCACCCGTACCCGCGATGCCGTGAGCCACCTGCAGCAATTCTACCAAAAGCATGGCGATTCTCTGGCACACGTGGCCACACAGACGCCGTTGGTTCCTGCGCCTCAGAATGCGGCTCCAACGCCTGATCAACCGGTTGAGTTCCACTGCGACAGCTCACGTGCCCTGATTGCCGTTGAGCGCTCTCTGGACCTGCTGAACAATCTGCAAAACTACGATCAGCTGACGGTAGAGCAGCGCAGCCATCTGCGCCGCCTGCTGATGTGCGTGACCGAGACTGCAGACAAGGTGGCCAAGCTGCCAGAAACCTCAGTGGAAGATCAACGCTTCCTGAAGAATCTGCGTTCAGACCTGTTGGAAACCGTTGAATATGCACCAACCTGGATTATCGTCGCGGTAGCCCTGGCGCTGTCCCTCGGTACCATGGTGGGCTGGCGACGCGTTGCTACCACTATCGGTGAGAAAATCGGTAAGAAAGGCATGACCTACGCTCAGGGGGTGTCGGCACAGATGACGGCCGCCCTGTCGATTGGCGTGGCCAGCTATACCGGTATGCCGGTTTCCACTACCCAAGTATTGTCTTCGGCGGTTGCCGGAACGATGCTGGTAGATGGCGGTGGCGTGCAGAGCAAAACCATCAAGAGCATCTTGTTGGCCTGGGTTCTGACCCTGCCAGTCTCGATTTTGCTTTCCGGTGGCCTGTATTGGCTGGCGCTGAAAATGATTTAACGATTGCTCGATACAACAATGGCGGCCAAAGTGGCCGCCATTTTTTTGCCTTGCTATCGCCGGGCTAATACCAGATCGCCAATGCCACCAGGCTGATCACCACTAGCCCACACAGCGATGAAGTCAGCACAAACTGGCTGCGGACACGCTGACAGCGGCGAATGAATTCCGGGTCGTGGTGCTCCATATAGCGTTGCGTAAAGATATAGCGCACCAGCCGTATCTGCTTGCTCGGCTGGCCATGCGAAGTAAAGAACCCTCCGCCATCGACGTATTGGTAAAGTAACGGGTCGCAGCCGCGTAAAACAAATAGCAGCGCACGCAGAGAAGAAAAATACCGGGCCATGTTAATCACACAGACCACACACAATGCCCAAAACAGCGCGACGGTACTAATCATGATAGCCCCCTCAAGGCGTTGTTATCCCGGACACCCGCCGGGCCAACGGCCCTACTTCATACCTTATGCTGCCGGAGCCTTGGCTCCCATCCCCCTAGCACCTTACGGACCCGTTGCTACCCACAACCTCTGACCGCTTGATGAACAGGCCTTACAGCGATCAGAGGAAATAAGTGGGGTCCACATTCACTAGTGTAGAATAATGAAACGCAAACAGATCCCGGTGCCGCATAAAATTTACAGTCAGGGCCAAATTCTTCATCTACCCACTCTCCGCTCGGATAACCGTCATAAGCTATACTTTGAGCAACAATGCTTATAATTCAATCGTTCAAACGGCGAATAGCCGTATAAGCCATAGGATTTTTTGCCCCGTCGGTGTAAAACGGGTGGGGTAAACGTATAAACAAGGGTGATTGATGCGGTGCAGTGTGATCGCCCCAACATATCATTGTGTTATCTGGATGGTACTATGCAGGTAAGGCGAAAGCGCCAAGCTGGAACACTGAATGCCTGCCCCCTTTAATCGGCATTATATGGAAGGAGTATTCTCATGGCTTACAAACACATACTGATTGCGGTTGACCTATCACCGGAAAGTAAAATCCTGGTCGAGAAAGCGGTATCAATGGCGCGGCCGTACAATGCCAAAGTCTCTCTGATCCACGTTGATGTAAACTATTCCGATCTGTATACCGGCCTGATCGACGTCAACCTTGGCGATATGCAAAAGCGTATTTCCGAAGAAACCCACCATGCGTTAACCGAGCTGTCGCAAAATGCGGGCTATCCCATCACCGAAACCCTGAGCGGCAGCGGCGATCTGGCGCAGGTGCTGGTTGATGCGATTAAGAAATACGATATGGACCTGGTATTGTGTGGACACCACCAGGATTTCTGGAGCAAGTTGATGTCCTCTGCGCGCCAGTTAATCAATACGGTACATATTGATATGCTGATTGTGCCGCTGCGCGACGAAGAAAAGTAAGCATTCGCTAACCTGTTTGGCCAACGCCCGCCCTGCGCGGGCGTTTTTCATGGTTTCCTGTTATTTATTGCTTGTTAATCAGCCACCCCACAGTGATATAGTCGAGGTAGACACAACATCCTCCCCAACTGTGAGACACATCATAAAAACAGGGGAACCAATATGCTAAACAGGAGCTATCCATGGAACAGGCTGTATCGCTAGAATCCTTTCTAAAATCCTTACAACGTCATAACTCGCATCAACCGGAATATCTGCAGGCAGTGCGTGAAGTCTTTACCTCTCTGTGGCCATTCATCGAACGTAACCCCCATTATCGTGACCATGCCCTGTTAGAGCGCCTGGTAGAGCCTGAGCGTATCATTCAGTTTCGCGTCAGTTGGGTTGATGATCAGGGCAAAGTACGGGTAAACCGCGCCTACCGTATCCAGTTCAACTCCGCCATTGGGCCGTACAAAGGGGGGATGCGTTTCCACCCTTCAGTTAACACCTCCATTCTGAAGTTCCTGGGTTTCGAACAGACCTTCAAGAATGCCCTGACCACGCTACCTATGGGCGGTGGCAAGGGGGGGTCAGACTTTGATCCCAAAGGCAAAAGCCAGGGCGAAATCATGCGCTTCTGCCAATCGCTGATGACCGAACTTTATCGTCACCTGGGCCCAGATACCGACGTGCCAGCCGGGGATATCGGCGTAGGTGGCCGCGAAGTGGGCTTTATGGCTGGCATGATGAAAAAGCTGTCCAACAACACCAGCTGCGTATTCACCGGTAAAGGCCTGTCGTTCGGCGGCAGCCTGATCCGCCCGGAAGCGACCGGTTACGGCCTGGTGTACTTCACCGATTCAATGCTGCAGCGCCATGGTCTGGGCTTTGAAGGGATGCGTGTCGCGGTTTCCGGCTCCGGTAACGTGGCGCAATACACCATTGAGAAAGCGTTGGAGCTGGACGCGCGGGTGATCACCGTTTCCGATTCCGGCGGTACCGTGGTGGATGAAGCTGGCTTCACCACTGAAAAACTGGCGCATCTGGCCGAAATCAAGAACCAGCGCTATGGCCGAGTTGCCGATTATGCCCGCGAGCGTGGTCTGACCTATCTGGCTGGTGAAAGCCCGTGGAACGTGCCGGTGGATATCGCCCTGCCTTGTGCCACCCAGAACGAGCTGGATCTGGAAGCCGCACAGGTGCTGATCCGCAACGGGGTCAAAGCCGTGGCAGAAGGCGCTAATATGCCAACCACCATCCAGGCCACCGATGCCTTCCTGGAAGCGGGCGTGCTGTTCGCACCGGGCAAAGCCGCCAACGCCGGTGGTGTTGCCACTTCCGGGCTGGAGATGGCGCAAAACGCCGCGCGCCTTAACTGGCGGGCAGAGAAGGTCGATATCCGTTTACGTCACATCATGGCGGATATCCATCAGTCCTGCGTCGAATACGGCGGCGAAGGCAAGCAAACGCATTACGTTCACGGCGCCAACATTGCCGGGTTCGTTAAGATTGCCGATGCGATGCTGGCTCAGGGCGTGCTCTAACCTTATCCTGAATGAAAAATGCCGGCAGATTCGCCGGCATTTTTTTATCTGGTTAACTGAGTATTACCTCAATTAATGGCTTCGATAATCACCAACCGATCATTGAGCCGCTGTTTGATGACCGGATCGGTCGCTGCTTGCGCCTGTTGTTGCAGTGCCGCAATCTGTTGCTTCATCATTTGCGGGTCACTGAACAATAACTCTTTGACGTTGATGGAGGCCACGTTGGTATAGCGCCCATCATCGGTGGTTGGCACGCTGATTTTGCCGTCATTGAGCAACTTGTCCACAATCTTGCGCTCACGTTCGTACCCTTCCAGCCCCACCAGCTTCCAGCGGTGCATCGCTTTGCCCTGGTATTCACCCTTCTTCACCTCGGTCAGATAGCGAATGGTGAGATTACGGATAGTCCCCGCTTCCTCACCAAATTCCGCCTTGGTATCTGACAGCACCGGGAACTGCATACCTTCCAGTACGCCGCCTTTTTGCGTCAGGTGGGCCATGCGATAACTGTTCATCCCCAACTGGATCGGCGTGCTGTCGGTCACCGGGGTGCCGTCGTTCAACTTCAACTCGGTGATGCGCTGCCCAACGGGTTTACGCAGATCGATGGTATAGGTCACACCATCAAAGAAGTCATTGGTTGAGTATTTGGACGATCGACGCTGTGGGTTAAAGCTGTAGGTGACATCGCCATCATGCTGCTGGTTGAAGTAGTCCGCTGACCACTCCATGTACTTTTTCAGCTCTTTACCGGTCAACTGGTAGACGGTGATTTCACCACCGGCATATTGATAGTTGAAGGCGATATCCTTGGCGGTGATGGTGCCCACGTTCAGCTTCGGCCTGTCGTTATCAATCTGCAACGCGATCACCTGCGCCTTAGGTGCGTAGTGACGAGCAGCCTCCTGATACAGGGCGCTGATGCCGGTATCCTGAATATGTACCTGTGGAATACCTTTTACCGCATCCGGCGGCACCAGATCCTGACCGGTCAGTTGCGCAATCGGCCGGTTGGCATTGGCACGCAGGATGGTATGGAACGGTTGGTAGATCTCTTCGAGCTTTTTATCGGAGCTGATGCCTTTGATCGGATAGGTGTAGCTGTCTTTATTGATCAGTACGTATTTGCCATTTTGCTGCTCAAATTGCAGATCGATACGCGACAGCGCACGGCCGTATTTGTCCGGCTCGGTGACGATCACGCCGTTGATCACCTCTTTATCCACCTTGACGTGCATATGCCCGGCCACGATCGCCGCCAGCTCCGGGTTGGCTCGAGCGATATCGCCCACGCCAGTGCCTGGCCGCTGGTTCTCATTATCGATCCCCATGTGGGCCACCAGCACGATGGCATCCACCTGGCCGTGGATCTGCTGGATCACCTTTTTCACCGCCTGCACCGGATCGGTAAACGTCAGGCCGTCGATGCGATCGGTGCCCTTGGCAAACTCAGCGGTCATCGGCGTATCCATGCCGATAATGCCAATCTTCACCCCCTGGCGCTCAACGATCTTATAGGCAGGCAGATAAGGCTTGCCGCTGTCCCAGACGATATTGCCCGCCAGCGCGGTGCCTTTGAACTGGCTGAGTGGGGTTGCCAGCGCCTTCAGGCCAAAATCGAACTCGTGGTTGCCCATCACCCACACGTCATAGTCGAGCGCGTTAAAGCCGAGGATCATCGGGCTGGTTTTGTCATTCTTGAAGGTTTCAACAAAGTTGCCCTGAATGGTGTCCCCGGCGTCGACCAGGATCACGTTCGGCTGCTGGGCACGAACTTTATGCACCTGAGTGGCTATCTGGCTGAGGCTGCCCGCCAGGTTCTCGGTGTCGGTAGAGTAATCCCAAGGCACAAAGGTGCCATGCAGATCGGAGGTGCCCAGAATGGTGATATTTACCGGTTCAGCGGCCATGGCAGAGGTACTCAAGCAAAGCAGCAGGGAAAGCAGCGTCTTTTTCATCATGTTGTTTCATTATAGTTGATTGTAATTAAACAGGATTATGCGACGCACATCTCAGCGTTACCAGTGACATTGCAGAATGAACATGGGAAATGTGAGGAGGCTCAATGAATGCCCCCTCACGTTTATCTTACAGCGGCATATAAATATCGAAACGGTGATTTTTGGTGGTCGTGGCAGCATGAGCGGGAACATCGGCCAGCGGAGGGGCATAGTCCGGTCGTTTCACCACGACCCTTTTGGTCGCCAGCCTGCGGGCAGGCTCCAGCAAGCCGTCGGCATCATCATCACTGCCCACCAGCGACTGAAATACCCGCATCTCTTTTTTCACCAACGCACTCTTCTGCTTATGCGGATACATTGGGTCGAGGTACACCACTTCCGGGCGTGGATCGAGATCGCTCAGCGCCGTCAGGCTGGAGGCATGAAGCAACGTCATGCGTTCACGCAGCCAAAGACCGATCTCCGCGTCCTGATAGCCCCGTTGCAAACCATCTTCCAGCAACGCAGCGACGACCGGATCACGCTCCAACATGCGAACCTGGCAACCCAGCGATGCCAACACAAACGCATCACGCCCTAACCCGGCAGTGGCATCCACCACGTTAGGCACATAGCTGCCTTTGATGCCTACCGCTTTGGCCACCGCTTCGCCACGGCCACCGCCGAAACGCCGCCGATGGGCCATCGGGCCAGAGATAAAATCGACGTAGATAGCGCCAAGCTTTGGCTCATCGCGCTTGCGCAGCTCCAACCGTTCTGGCGTCAGCACCAGCGCCATCGTCGCATTTTCGTCGCTGGTTAGCTGCCAACGATCGGCCAAAATAGACAAGGCGCCGGGATCGGCGCCTGCTTCACACAATAAAAACACGCTCACTTGGCGGGTTACCCTTTTATACCGTAATGGCGCAGCATAGCATCCAGCTTCGGTTCACGGCCACGGAAGCGTTTGAACAATTCCATCGGCTCTTCGGAACCCCCGCGTGACAGGATGTTATCGAGGAAGGATTGACCGGTTTCAGCGTTGAAAATCCCTTCATCTTCAAAACGCGAGTAGGCGTCTGCCGACAACACTTCCGCCCACAGGTAGCTGTAGTAACCCGCCGCATAGCCACCGGCAAAGATATGGCTGAATGCGTGTGGGAAACGGCCCCAGCTCGGCGAAGGGATCACCGCCACCATTTTCTTCACCTCGGCCAGGGTTGGCAGGATCTGCGCCCCTTTTTCCGGGCTGTATTCGGCGTGCATACGGAAATCGAACAGGCCAAACTCCAGCTGACGCAGGATAAACAGCGCCGCCTGATAGTTTTTCGCTTCCAGCATTTTGTCCAGAAGGGCTTTCGGCAGTGGTTCGCCGGTCTGGAAGTGACCAGAGATAAACGCCAATGCCTCCGGCTCCCAGCACCAGTTTTCCATAAACTGGCTTGGTAGCTCTACCGCATCCCAAGGCACACCGTTGATACCAGAAACCCCAGCGGTATCGATCTGCGTCAGCATATGATGCAGACCGTGGCCAAACTCATGGAATAGCGTGGTGACTTCGTTATGGGTAAACAGCGCCGGCTGGTCACCCAGCGGGCGGTTAAAGTTACAGGTGAGATAGGCAACCGGTTTTTGCAATTCGCCATTGGCTTTGCGCAGGCTACCGACGCAATCATCCATCCATGCACCACCGCGCTTGTTCTCGCGGGCATACAAGTCCAGATAGAAGCTGCCGCGCAGTTCACCTTTGGCATCGAACAGATCGAAGAAACGCACCTCTGGATGCCAGGTATCAACACCCTGACGCTCTTTGGCGGTGATACCGTAAATACGGTTAACCACTTCAAACAGCCCTTCCAGCACGCGCTGTTCCGGGAAGTAGGGGCGCAGTTGCTCATCACTGATGGAGAACAGATGTTGCTTCTGCTTTTCTCCGTAATAACTGATATCCCAAGCCTCTAACTCATCCACACCATAGTGCTGTTTGACAAAGGCTCGTAGCTGTGCCAGTTCTTGCTCTGCCTGTGGGCGAGCGCGCTTGGCCAGATCGCTCAGAAAACCGAGCACTTGCTCCGGGCTTTCTGCCATCTTGGTCGCCAATGATTTGTCCGCATAGCTGGCAAAACCCAGCAGCTGTGCCAGTTCGTGGCGCAGAGCCAGCGTTTCCGCCATCACTTCGCTGTTATCCCACTTACCAGCATTCGGCCCCTGATCGGAGGCACGGGTGGTGAAGGCGCGATACATCTCTTCACGCAGCGCCTGGTTATCGGCATAGGTCATCACCGGCAAATAGCTCGGCATGTCCAGCGTCAGCAACCAGCCTTCCTGCTCTTTGGCCTGTGCCATCGCCTGGGCTTGGGCCAGTGCGCTTTCCGGCAGGCCGCTCAGCTCATTCACATCAGTAATCAACTTGCTCCAGCCCATGGTGGCATCGAGCACATTGTTGCTGTAGGTCGAACCCAGTTCAGACAGACGCGCCACGATCTCGCCGTAACGCTTTTGTTTTTCCTTTGGCAGGCCAATGCCCGATAGCTCAAAATCACGCAGCGCGTTTTCTACCGACTTGCGCTGTGGCGCGGTCAGTTTGGCAAAGCCTTCGCCGTCTTTCAGATTACGATAGGCCTGGTACAGCCCTTCATGCTGGCCCACCCAAGTACCGTATTCGGAAAGCAGCGGCAGCGCCTGCTCGTAAGCTTCGCGCAGTTCCGGGCTGTTTTTCACCGAGTTTAGGTGACCAACAGGTGACCAGATGCGTGACAGGCGATCGTCAGATTCGGCCAGCGGCTGACACAGATTTTCCCAGGTAAACGGCCCTGGTTGTGCCACGACGCGCTCAACCGCAGCACGGCAGTCGGCCAGTGCGGATGTCACCGCAGGAACGATATCTTCAGGGCGAATGGCAGAAAACGGCGGTAAGGCAAACGGTGTCAGCAACGCATTGGTCATAGAGGCAGTCCTGATTAGGGTGGTGGACCCGATGCGCACATCAGGCCAGACAAAGATAAGCTTCTTTCTAACATGGTGCCAACCAGCGGGAAAATCAATGGTCATGCGTGTGATTAAACCTGTTTCTTCACTCACGCGGATCGTTTAGTGAGGAAGATAGGCCACAATTGCATTAAGTAGATTAAGTAGGAAAGCGACAAGAATACCTCCCCGCTAAGTACCTATAAAATGCTCTCATTTGCGTTAATACACGTTTCAAACACGCTCACATACATACAGCATACTTTATGAGTCATTTTTATTTATTGATGAATATTATTATTCCTAGCTAAAAAATCAGCCTGTGCGCTAAAAACCATGTTAATTGAGGTTGTTTTGATACAAAATGGTTCGGTCTATTTTTAACCAACCCCAGCCACGAATTACATGACAAGGAGTTCATCATGGCAAATAATATCTACGCAACGATTAATGGAAAACAACAAGGGTTGATATCGGCAGGGTGTTCTACAGCGGATTCGATCGGTAACAAGCACCAATTAGGCCACGAAAACCAGATACTTGTTCTTAAGCTCGCGCATAACATCAGCCGGGGCGAAAATGTGATGCATAACCCAGTGATTTTTGTTAAACCACAGGATAAATCATCTCCTTTGTTTTTGCTGGCTATTTCTAATAACGAGTTGCTTAACCTTAAGTTTGATTTTTACCGCACATCACAAAATGGTGCCCAAGAGTTGTACTACACGATCGAACTCAGAGAGGCAACCATCGTAGATTTCAACATAAACTATCCCCACTGCTTAACGCATTCCAGTGCACAACCCGAAGAAATTATTTCCGTACGTTATAAAGATATTATTTGCCAACACCATATCGCTGGCACCTCAGGTTATAGCGTATGGGACGACAGAGTTTATTAACGACTAGCAGGGTCTCTCTTACCAAGAGGCCCTAACGGCTATAAACAGCGCTGGGTCTTTTAAGCACTTGGGTTCCTCTTTTTTTACATTCACTGGCATCTTTGATATAGAGCGCCTCCGAATATAAACTTTTTTTTCCAACAAGTGCCATAACCTTTTTGATATAGGGAGCTAGTAAATTAAAAACAGTCACAAGTACAAACAATAAAACCGTTAAATATATACACAACATGCTAAATTTCTTTATTTTCGTTAAATCTTTCCTTCTTGTAACCAAGATATAACCTGACATCACCATCATCATTACGAATCCAAAGAAACCTGCCACCATATAATTCGCCATTCGATAAAATGACACAACATCTGGGTATGATAAGTAAGGTAATAGTTCGTTTTTTAAAATATATGGTGTAAATAAAACCCCAAGCAACCCAAAAACAAAGGTAAAGAGAAAGCTAAGTATCTCAGTAAAGGTTATTTCTAAATCAATTTTATTTTTCATACTTCACTATCATCATATCAACCGGTGATTCTATTTTTGGTAAGCTGGTCTTGGCTTTCTAAGTACCTCTGATCCTCTTTTTTTACATTCCTCGGCATCTTTAATATAGAGCGTCTCCGAATACAAGCTTCTTTTCCAACAGGTGCCATAGCCATGCTGATCCAACACTGTGGTAAAATGCCAATTAAAAATAAAGGCGACAACAAGCAAAAAAGCGGTAAGGCGTAAAGAGTATATAAGTATAGGCTTGAATTTAGCTAGATAATTTTTGCCGGTAATAGACAAATGGAAAAACATAAGGAAATATACGGCACTTGCAGGAATAATTGCTAAAATGAAAGTTTCCAACCTGTTAAATGAAACAACATCAGGATAGGTAAAGCTGATGATATAGTTGCTAATAATACTTGGTGCAAAAATGCAACCTAAAGAAAAAATCCCGGCGACAAGCAAAGAACTTAAACGCTCTTTTACTGTAACTGTCTCGCCCACGTTGGTTATTAATTTATTTTTCATGGTTTATTGTATAAAATTTGGCTATTTGTTCCTAACACACTTGAAACCCTTGGTGTCTGCGCTTCCATTTCCTTTATTTTTTCTATAATTTTATTAGTGATTCCATACTCCCGGTCTAAATACTCTAGACCCATCGTAATAAAAAACGCTACAATGGCGACACCAATAATAGCACCACCTAAGGAAACAGCCGCACCTATTAACAACGCGGACGATGTTGCTCTCATGATAACAGTAACGACAACCGCTTTGACAATATCACTAGTTACATTTCCTAAAAAACTAGCCGCAGTGCTTTCATCCTTTAGTATAAACTCCAGGCTACGGTAGGCCAAAGAGACATATATACTCCATTTCATGCCCTGTATAGCAGTATGATTAAGCCCTTTTACCCCGACCCCAATTTGTACAACCTGCATATTATTTAACGAATAACGCGTTCCATTTAAGATCCGTCTAATACCTGGGTAGCCGGTGATCTTGATTAACTTCTCGCCGTTTCTTCCGACATAAATGATGGCGGCAATCCCAAAGCCCCCCAACTTCCTGACCAGGTCCGCCGCAGAGTAGAAATCCTTTGCGTTGCCGCTATAGGTTGCAGCATATCCCAGATAGTCCAACCCTTCATCACGTGTGATATTTAGAAAACCCTCATCATGCTGCCGATCGCCTCTGCCAAACTCTCCAAAGCACTCCAGAACATCATAGGCTTCTTCTTTGGTAAGCAGCATGATGTGGCGCTGTTCGGCATTCATACAAGCCTGGAATTTTTCTTCCGCAATTCGTCGGGCATAGGCGCCATGATCGGGTGGTGTGGGGAAGAGAGTGGAATTATTTCCCGTGAGATAGTTGGGGTATATTCTATCTTTCATCGCGGCCTCCGGTTGCCTTATAAGAAAGTATTTCCATTTACTCATCCACTAATATAATTGAAATTCGGCATTGTATAAAGAACAATCAAGGCAAATTCCTCATAGCTATCACCTATTCTTGACTATACCGGCGTAGATCCCTGCAGGCTGCAACGCTTTTCGCTTTTTACCAGCAAGGCGGTTTATACTTGGTAGCTTAAATTCGTTGATCTACGAGTTTGCAGTAAACACGCAGAACTCTTTTGCATTTAATGAGTTGATTTTATTGAAAATAACTCGAAAATCAGGAAACACAAAACGCCATGTTAAGTTACCGCCACAGTTTTCACGCCGGCAACCACGCCGACGTGCTCAAGCACACCGTTCAGAGCCTGATCATTGAGGCGCTGAAAGAAAAAGATAAGCCGCTGCTGTACCTGGATACCCACTCCGGTGCCGGGCGCTATCAGCTGAGCGGTGAGCATGCCGAGCGCACCGGGGAATACCTGGAAGGCATCGGCCTGCTGTGGCAACGTGACGATCTGCCAGAAGAGCTGGCGGCCTACATGAGCGTAGTGCACAACTTCAACCGTTCCGGCACCCTGCGCTACTACCCAGGCTCACCGCTGATCGCCCGCCAGTTGCTGCGCCCGCAGGATAAAATCCATCTGACAGAGCTGCACCCAAGTGATTTCCCGCTGTTGCGTAACGAATTCCAGAAAGACGAGCGCGCCAAAGTGCAGCGTGCCGATGGCTACCAGCAGCTAAAATCGCAGTTGCCACCTCCGTCACGCCGTGGCCTGATCCTGATGGACCCACCGTATGAGATGAAAACCGATTATCAAGACGTGGTGAAAGGTATTCAGGAAGGCTACAAACGTTTTGCTACCGGCACCTATGCCCTGTGGTATCCGGTGGTGATGCGCCAGCAGATCAAACGCATGCTCAAAGAGCTGGAAGCGACCGGCATCCGCCGTATCCTGCAAATTGAGCTGGCGGTGAAACCCGACAGCGATCAACGCGGGATGACGGCTTCAGGCATGATCGTGATTAACCCACCTTGGAAGCTGGAACAGCAGATGAACAACGTGCTGCCGTGGCTACACAAGGTACTGGTGCCGTCCGGTATCGGTCACCACCTGGTGAACTGGGTCGTACCAGAATAAGTTCGATGATGGTCGCCTGCCTGGGCGGCCATCCACTTTTCCCTTCTCCATCCCCCCTGCTTCAGCCTCATTTTCCCCCGATCTTTTGCCGATCCTCATCACAACCGCAAAATAACTGTTTGCTTATTTTACCTTTCGATCAGATGATGAATATCGAAAGATACCGTAACAAAAGAAAACAGGAGGCAGGCGGTGTATATCATTTCGACCAACCATATGCTGAAGAAGGCACAACAACAGGGCTATGCCGTACCTGCCTTCAACATTCATAACCTGGAAACCATGCAGGTGGTGACAGAAACCGCCGCACACATGCGCTCGCCAGTGATCCTGGCCGGTACACCGAGCACCTATCTCTATGCGGGAACGGCTAACGTGGTCGCCATTGTCAAACAGCTGGCCGCCGAATACCGCATCCCGCTGGCGGTACATCTGGATCACCATGAAACCCTGCAAGATATTGAAACTAAAGTGCATGCTGGGATCCGCTCGGCCATGATTGATGGCTCACACCTGCCCTTTGCGGAAAATGTCGCCCTGGTGCGGCAGGTGACCGAGTTTTGCCATCGTTATGATGTCAGCGTTGAGGCAGAGCTGGGGCGGCTTGGTGGCGTTGAAGATGGCATCAGCGTCGATGCCAAGGATGCCCGCTATACCTCGCCGCAACAGGCCGAGGAGTTTGTGCGTTCCACCGGCATCGATTCACTGGCGGTGGCGATTGGTACGGCACATGGGCTTTACCAGGGCAAGCCAGAGCTGGATTTCATCCGCCTTGGACAGATCCGCGACAGGGTCAGCGTGCCATTGGTGCTGCATGGTGCGTCGGGTTTGCCGGACGCCGATATTCAGCAGGCGATTCGGCTGGGTGTCTGCAAGGTGAACGTGGCGACGGAGCTTAAAATCGCCTTTTCCGATGCGCTGAAACAGCATCTGGCGGAGCATCCGCAGGCCAACGATCCGCGCCACTATATGCAGCCCGCCAAGCTGGCGATGCAGCAGGTGGTGCAAAAGGTGATTCAGGTTTGTGGCTGCGAAGGCAGGCTGTGAAATACACCAGCATGGTAACGGCCCCTCACCCTAACCCTCTCCCACAGGGAGAGGGGACCGATCGAGTGTGTCTGAAAACTCAGTAACGCACCTTGGATAAGGGGACGATCGCGTTTAATGAGATGACCTCTTTACTTCCAAAAGAGCAGGGGCTAACAGCTCCCTCTCCCTAAAGGAGAGGGAGCCGATCAAGTGTGTCTGAAAACTCAGTGACGCACCTTGGATAAGGGGACGATCGCGTTTAATGAGATGACCTCTTTACTTCCAAAAGAGCAAGGGCTAACAGCTCCCTCTCCCTGTGGGAGAGGGTTGGAGTGAGGGCATCCTCTCGTCACAATAACGGCTTTCACTTTATTGCGTATGCCGACGCCTCTCTTTATCAATCCTCTATAATTAACTGATTTTAAATAACTAAACCTATCCTGCTCGTTAACTTAATTCCTCACACTGAAAGCACTAGCACGGAAAAATAGCGGTAAAGTTTTCGATCTTGATCACGAATAATAGAAAAGTGCATTGCTAACCTTTCGAAACATTACGATTATATTCGTAAGAAAACGGAGGGTAGAATGAAAAATATCATCGCACGACATAAAGCAGGGGAGCCGATCGGGATCTGCTCTGTCTGTTCGGCACACCCATTAGTCATTGAGGCCGCATTACGCCTGGATCTGCACAGCGATCGCCAGGTGCTGATCGAGGCCACATCCAACCAGGTTAATCAGTTTGGCGGTTACACCGGCATGAAACCGGCGGATTTCCGGCAGTTTGTCTGCGATATTGCGGCAACCGTCGGCTTTCCGCTCTCCCGGCTGCTGTTAGGGGGCGACCATCTAGGCCCGAACTGTTGGCAAAATGAACCCGCCGCCAGCGCAATGGCGAAAGCGGAAGTGCTGATCGCCGACTACGTTACCGCCGGATTCAGCAAGATCCATCTGGATGCATCCATGTCCTGCGCCGACGATCCGATCCCGTTAGATCCCAATGTGGTGGCAGAACGCGCCGCCCGTTTGTGCCAGGTCGCCGAACGGGTCGCTACCCCAGAGCAAAAACAGCAGCTAACCTATGTGATTGGGACCGAGGTGCCGGTTCCAGGCGGAGAGTCTTCCGCCATTGGCAGCGTACATATCACTCACGCGACGGATGCCGCCGCCACGCTGGAAACTCACTATCAGGCGTTCCGCAAGGCTGGGTTGGCAGCGGCGATCCCGAGGATCATCGCCGTGGTAGTGCAGCCAGGGGTGGAGTTCGACCACTCACAAGTGATCGCCTACCAACCACAGCTTGCCCGTGAGCTCTCCCAATTTATTACCACCACGCCGTTGGTTTATGAGGCGCACTCTACCGATTATCAAACGCGTGAAGCCTATCAGCAACTGGTGCGCGATCACTTCGCCATTCTCAAGGTTGGCCCGGCTCTTACGTTTGCCCTACGCGAAGCGGTGTTTGCCTTGGCCAATATCGAACAGGCCCTGATTGCCCCGGAAAAACGCAGCCAGATCCTGGCGGTGATTGACGCCGTAATGCTCGACGAACCGGATTACTGGAAAAAGTATTATCACCCGACGTTCAGCCGCTCGCTGATCGATCTGCATTTCAGCCTGTCGGATCGTATCCGCTACTACTGGCCTCATCCGCGTATTGCCCAAAGTATGACGACGCTGCTCAATAACCTCGACCAGCAAGAGATCCCCGCGGGCCTGCTTAGCCAATACTTCCCGCTGCAATATCAGCGCGTGATGGAGCGCAAACTGGCGAAGCAACCCCACGCACTGATGATCGACAAGATTCAGGATGTGCTGCGCGCTTATCGCTTCGGCTGTGCCCCCGCAGAGCGGGCTAAAAACGCCGAGGAGATGGTCCATGCATAACAGCCAACTGTTCGTTCGCACTGGCATCAGCTTTGCCGACGCGCAGCAGGCGCTGGAGCACATTGGCGTCACCATGCTCAACGCCGGGGTCGTTCACAACAGCTACCCGCAGGCGTTGCTGGTGCGTGAGAGCGCTTATCCCACCGGCATAGCCCTTGAGCAGCACGCGGTCGCCATCCCCCACTGTGAAGCGGAGCATGCACGTGCTCCGGCTATTTATCTGATCCGCCCTGACCATGCCGTTCCCTTCGCTCAGGCGGATGATGACGGCACGATCGACGTTGCGCTGATTATCGCGCTGATCGTCACCGACCCGGCTGCGCAGTTGGTTTTACTGCGCACGCTGTTTGGCCAGTTGCAGCACCCCGAGTTTATCACTGCGCTACTGACCGCCCCCGAGGACCAATTGGGCGAAATTTTTGCCCAGCGGGTTTTCACTCCGCCCTCCCGACCACAACAAAAAACAGAATATGAAGGAGCCACACTGTGAAACGTAAAATTATCGTTGCCTGCGGCGGTGCCGTTGCCACCTCGACCATGGCCGCAGAAGAGATCAAAGAGCTGTGCGCGGAGCACAACATCGAGTTGGATTTGGTGCAGTGCCGCGTGACCGAGATTGAAACCTATATGGACGATGCCGATTTGATCTGCACCACCGCCCGTGTCGACCGGCAGTTTGGCGATATACCGTTGGTCCACGGCATGCCGTTTATTTCCGGCGTCGGCATCGATGCGCTGAAACAAAAAATACTGACCATTCTGACGGAGTAGCCCATGTTTACCGACATCATGCGTTACATCCTCGATCTCGGCCCTACGGTGATGCTGCCCATCGTGATCATCATCTTCTCGCTGATTTTAGGGATGAAGTTAGGGGATTCATTTAAATCCGGCATTCATATCGGCATTGGCTTTGTCGGTATCGGGCTGGTTATCGGCCTGATGCTGGACTCGATCGGCCCCGCAGCAAAATCGATGGCCGAACAGTTCCAGATCAACCTGCACGTGGTGGATATCGGCTGGCCAGGCTCATCACCAATGACCTGGGCCTCACAGATTGCCCTGATCGCCATCCCGGTTGCGATTGCGGTCAACATCGTGATGCTGCTGATGCGTATGACCCGCGTGGTTAACGTGGATATCTGGAACATCTGGCATATGACCTTTACCGGTGCCATGGTGCATCTGGCCACCGGCTCATACTGGCTGGGTATGCTGGGCGTGGTGGTGCATGCCGCCTTCGTCTACAAGCTGGGGGATTGGTTCGCCAAAGACACCCGCGACTTCTTCGGGCTGGAAGGGATTGCCATTCCGCACGGCACCTCCGCCTATATGGGGCCGATCGCCGTACTGGTGGACACCATTATCGAGAAGATCCCCGGCCTGAACCGTATTCACTTCAGCGCGGACGACGTACAGAAACGCTTTGGCCCGTTCGGCGAGCCGGTGACCGTCGGCTTTGTGATGGGGCTGATTATCGGTGCGCTGGCCGGTTATGACCTGAAGGGCATTCTGCAACTGGCGGTGAAAACCGCTGCCGTGATGCTGCTGATGCCACGGGTGATCAAACCGATCATGGATGGCCTGACGCCGATCGCCAAGCACGCTCGTAAACGCCTGCAAGCACGCTTTGGTGGCCAGGAGTTCCTTATCGGCCTCGATCCGGCGCTGCTGCTGGGCCATACCGCCGTGGTCTCCGCCAGCCTGATCTTTATCCCGCTGACCATTCTGATCGCCGTGATCGTCCCAGGTAACCAGGTGCTGCCGTTCGGCGATCTGGCAACCATCGGCTTCTTTGTGGCCCTCGCCGTCGCGGTACATCAGGGCAACCTGTTCCGCACGCTGATCTCGGGCTTTATCATCATGAGCATCACGCTGTGGATCGCGACCCAAACCATCGGGCTACATACCCAACTGGCGGCCAATGCCGGTGCCCTGAAAGCGGGCGGAGTGGTGGCCTCCATGGACCAAGGCGGCTCACCGATCACCTACCTGCTGATCCAACTGCTCACCTGGCAAAACGTGGTGGGTCTGGTGGTTATCGGCGTCATTTACGCCATTGGGGTGTTCCTCACCTGGCGCCGTGCCCGTCAATTTGCCCAGGCTGAAGCCACCGCCAAGCAACAGGCCGCCCAAAGCCTCAACGCTATGTCCTGATCCTTCGGGGGAGCTTATCTCCCCCCTCTCTATTTCTACGGAGTTCAAGTTATGCAATCAGTCGTGATCCACACGGAGGGAGAAGTGCGCGTTGAAGAACGCCCCGCCCCTGCTATTGAGGCCGCCGATGAGGTGTTGGTTCGGGTGGCTTATTCCGGGCTATGCGGTTCGGATATCCCCCGCATATTCGCCAAGGGAGCGCATTTCTACCCGATTACCCTGGGGCATGAGTTCAGTGGCCGGGTCGTGGCCTGTGGCGATCGGGTTACCGATCTGCAACAGCATGATGCCGTGGCCTGCGTTCCTTTGTTGCCATGCTTTAACTGCCCGGAGTGCCAGCGCCATTACTATTCGCTGTGCAAGCATTACCAGTTCGTCGGTTCACGCAGCCATGGCGGCAACGCCGAGTTTATCGTGGTCAAACGCGCCAATCTGGTGAAATTGCCTGCCAACGTCAGCTTATTGCAGGGGGCGTTTATTGAGCCTATCACCGTCGGCCTGCATGCCATTCAGTTGGCTGGGGGTTGTCAGGGCAAAGAGGTGATCATCATTGGTGCTGGTACCATTGGCCAATTGGCGATCCAGTGCGCCAGAGCAATGGGCGCACGCAGCGTCACGGCGATCGATATCAATGACGACCGGCTCAAGCTGGCACGCCAGATCGGCGCAGAAAACGCGTTTAACAGCGCAGAACTCAGTCCCGCCCAGATAGCCGAACGCTTGCAGGAAAGGCGTTTTGATCAGTTGATCCTGGAAACCGCCGGCACGCCACAAACGGTTGGCCTGGCGCTGGATATCGCCGGGCCGCGGGCACAAATCGCGCTGGTGGGGACTCTCCATAAGGATCTGCACCTGTCTTACAGCACCTTTAGCCAGATCCTGCGCAAGGAGCTAACGCTGCTGGGCAGTTGGATGAACTATTCGGCCCCGTGGCCAGGGGAAGAGTGGCAGCAGGCCATGAAGCTGTTCCAATCGGCAGATTTGGCTCTGGAGCCGTTGATTGCCAGCATCGATCGCCCGCAGCAATACGCCGCCAGCGTTGCGGCCCTGGCCGGTATGCCGATGCAGGGAAAAATCATGCTTAAGCTCGGCGAAGAGTGATATTTAGCCAATGGCTGCCCTGGTGCAGCCATTATTTTGCCTCAAATCCCATCTCCTTGATCTTTATGCTCCCCTTTCATATCCCTTTCGCATAAAATAAAAGCAAAACATTTCGATAGGTCAGGATGATGAACTCTTTTGAAAGACGAAACAAAATTGTCGACTTGGTTCAGCAGAACGGCAGCATCTTGGTCAGCGATCTTTCGAATTCCTTCGGAATTTCTGAGGTTACCATCCGCGCTGACCTGCGCCTGCTGGAAGAAAAAGGCCTGCTGATCCGCTTCCACGGCGGTGCCGCCAGGCCGGGCAGCCAGTTGGAGCAGGAAGCCGAGGCACCGAAAACCACCGGTGAAGTCATCCTGGAGGAACGCTACCAGCTGGCTAAAGACCCGAAAAAGCGCATTGCGTTAAAAGCGGCGGCCATGGTCAATCCCGGCGATACGGTGATCCTCGACAGCGGCAGCACCACCATGCTGATCGCCGAAGAGCTGGTGAAGATGGGCAATATCACGGTGATCACCAATAACCTGCCCGCCGCCTTTGCGCTTTCCGACAATAAAGACATCACGCTGGTGCTGTGTGGTGGCACGCTGCGCCATAAGACGCGCTCCATGCACGGCTCCATCGCGGAGCTCTCCTTACAGGGCATTGCCGGTGACGTGATGTTCGTCGGGGCCGACGGGTTGGACGCCACCAACGGCATCACCACCTTTAATGAAGGCTACTCTATCAGCGGCGTGATGGCTCAGGCAGCCAAGCGCGTAGTCGCGGTGGTCGACTCTACCAAGTTCGGCCGCAGGGGGTTCAACCTGGTACTGTCGATGAGCCAGATCGACATGATCATTACCGATACTGGCATCAGCAGTGCCGATCGCCAAGCGCTCGATCGGGCAAAACCCGAACTGGTTATCGTGTAAAATCGACCGGGCAGAGGATCAAGCCTCTGCCTATTACAGCCATCGACGCAATCTTTGCGACAACCCCCAGTCAGGCGTTAAACTCTTACCCTTCTCGAATCACACAACTCATGGAAAACCCAGATGACGAAACATTACGATTATCTAGCAATTGGCGGCGGCAGCGGCGGTATCGCATCGATCAACCGGGCAGCCATGTATGGCCAGAAATGCGCACTGATTGAAGCCAAAGAGCTTGGCGGCACCTGCGTTAACGTGGGTTGTGTCCCGAAAAAAGTCATGTGGCATGCGGCGCAGATCGCCGAGGCCATTCACCAGTACGGCCCGGATTACGGCTTCGATACCACCGTCAACGCCTTTGACTGGAAACGTCTGATCGCCAACCGCACCGCCTACATCGATCGCATTCATACCTCTTACGACAACGTACTGGGTAAAAACAAGGTCGACGTGATCAAAGGTTTTGCCCGCTTTATTGACGCGCATACCGTAGAAGTCAACGGCGAGAAAATCACTGCCGACCATATTCTGATCGCGACCGGTGGCCGCCCAAGCCATCCTTCGATCCCAGGTGCCGAATACGGCATCGACTCCGACGGCTTCTTCGAGCTGGATGCCATGCCAAAACGCGTGGCAGTAGTGGGTGCGGGCTACATCGCGGTAGAAATTGCCGGTGTGATGAACGCGCTGGGAGCGGAAACGCATCTGTTCGTGCGTAAACACGCCCCGCTGCGTACCTTCGATCCGATGATTGTAGAAACCCTGGTTGAGGTGATGAACACCGAAGGGCCAACCCTGCACACCGAATCCATTCCAAAATCCATCGTCAAGAATGCCGACGGTAGCCTGACGCTGGCGTTGGAAAACGGCAAAGAGTTCACCGTGGACAGCCTGGTCTGGGCCATCGGCCGCGAACCAGCGACCGACAATCTGAACCTGGCGGTCACCGGCGTGAAAACCAATGCCAAAGGTTACATCGAGGTCGACAAATTCCAGAACACCAACGTGAAAGGCATCTACGCGGTAGGTGACAACACCGGTGCGGTTGAGCTGACCCCGGTTGCCGTTGCCGCTGGCCGTCGACTGTCCGAGCGCCTGTTCAACAACAAGCCAGACGAGCATCTGGATTACAGCAACATCGCCACCGTGGTGTTCAGCCATCCGCCGATCGGCACCATCGGCCTGACCGAACCGCAGGCGAAAGAGCAGTTTGGTGAGGACAAAGTGAAGGTCTATAAATCGTCCTTTACCGCCATGTACAGCGCTGTGACTCAGCATCGCCAACCATGCCGTATGAAGCTGGTGTGTGTGGGCGAAGAAGAGAAGATTGTTGGTCTGCACGGGATTGGCTTCGGCATGGATGAAATCCTGCAGGGCTTCGCCGTGGCAATCAAGATGGGAGCGACCAAGAAAGACTTTGACAACACCGTGGCGATCCACCCAACCGCTGCGGAAGAATTCGTGACCATGCGGTAAATGGTGCATTCCTTACTGTAAAACCGACTGTAAAAGGTCGGTTTTTGCTTTTATTCAGCTTATAAATGCTGATTAAGGCAATTGAATATCCCCGCCATAATGTTTATATCACTGCAAAATTAGCATTCATTAAGATAAATCGTTCTTTTAAATATAACTTCTTAAATATAACCTCAACGAGATGCCGATTTTCGAGCACAATCGCTCCCAACGCGCCTATAATCACCGCGTAGTTATATGCAGTATCTCGTTTGGCGAGGCTCCTATACAAACACAGGTTACTGATCTGACGACATCGAGAGATGCCCAAGGTTAAGACAGGCTTTATCGGATTAAGGTTCAGCCCAAGGTAACTTCTGAGATTGTTCAGATACGTTGTATAGTGCTAAAACCTGGACGCGGAGATAGGCTTTCTGCACTCCCCCTCTTTGGTTTACTCCCCTATGCGATGCACTGTTGAAGTTTAAACAGCAATAGGGTCAATCACTTCCAGACTCCTCAGCGATGACCGCTACCACGCCAGCAGCACAGGCGGGTCAGCCATTGCTAACGCTTTGAACGCTGACTTTTTCACCGCCGCTGGCACCAGGACGGTGAATGAAGCCAGAGACTACGTTACACACTTACTTTTAACCACAGAGGTCGTTATCGATTACAGTTAACCGAGGATAAGATTATGGGAAATATGATGTTTTTTATGGGATTTTTGTTTTTCATCAGCTCATTGGGGCTGATCGCAGCCTATCTGAGCACCAAATGGGATGACTAATGAACGAAAAAGATCCGCCTAGCATCATCCTCCCCGTAGCCTCATCAATCATTGCGGGGAGGATGAATAACCGCAATAAACGGACGGTATTTACCGCGCGTGATAATGATGATAATTTTTATTCTTGGGTTGCTGTACGCTATTTTTATGATCTCGGTAGGTATTAATGAGATTTATTTGTATTCCACCGGTCAAACTGCCTTTCTTTCCTGTTTATTGCTGACAGCGACCGCAAGCTTGCTGCTCGTCGCTTTTGTCTGGCAATGTTCCGTAAAAACCAAACGCTGATTTTTTTTAATTCAACTATGAGCTGTGCTATGCAAAATAAAAAACAGGCCGTCGCCAGAAACTCGATGATTATCAGCGGATTGTTGGCGTTAGGTAAATTTATCACAGGTATATTTACCGGCAGTATTGGCCTGATCTCCGAAGGCATTCATTCATTTACCGATTTTATAGCCACCAGCATCACCTGGTGGGCGGTGAGCGTCAGCGATAAACCTGCTGATGATGACCATCACTTCGGTCATGGCAAGGTTGAGAATCTGGCCGCACTGTTTGAGGTACTGCTCCTGTTGGCGGCTGGCGGTTGGATCATCTTTGAAGCAGTAAGCAGCCTGATAGGTGAGGCCAACCAGATTGTAGCTGCACCGGTAGTGATTGCGGTACTGCTGGTGTCCATTGTGGTTGATTTCTTCCGTGTCCGAGCCTTGAACCGCGTGGCCAAAGCCACCAACAGCGCGGCTCTGGAAGCCGATGCTTTGCATTTCTTCTCCGATATGTTGTCTTCTGGTGTGGTGCTGTTGGGCATGGTTTTTGTGCTTTTTGGTTTTGCCCGTGCAGATGCGCTGGCAGCACTGATCGTCGCCTGCTTTATCCTGACTGCCGCATTGAAGCTGGGGAAACGCTCCTTTGATTCCCTGATTGATACTGCACCTGCTGGCACGCGGGAAGATATCGCTGCCATACTTAATGACTTCCCCGCGGTGCTGTCTACGGAGAATATTCGTCTGCGCAGTGGTGGAGCCACGCTGTTTATCGAGGTGAGCGTTGGGGTATGCCGTACGCTACCGCTTGAGCGGATCAAGGAATTGAAGCTGGCGATTACCGCCAAACTTGCGCAGCAATACGCCAACTCGGAAGTGAGGGTAATTGCCATCCCTCAAGCCAGAAGTGATGAAGATCTGGCAACCCGTATTCGCATGCTGGCCGCCAACCATGGGGCCGTGGTACAGAGCCTTTCGCTACAACAATTGGCAGACCGTGTGGCGATCGGGATGGATCTGCTGGTTCCGGCCAATGCCAGCGTAGAGCAGGCGCATGATATTGCCAGCGAGGTGGAGGAGGCTCTACGCCAGACCTTGGGCGAAAATACCGAGATTGAAACCCACCTGGAGCCCCAGATGCTGGATTGGCTAACTAGCCAGGATGTGGAACACGGCGAACTGGCAAGGATTGAACAAGCATTGACGGTTTCGGCGCAAAACAGCGGATTGGTGCAAGACATCCATGATATCCGTGCGCGAGAAACGCCACAGGGCGTGATTGTGAATTTTCACTGTCGGGCCCTTCCAGCCTTGTCGATTTCTGCGGTGCACGATGCGGTGGACCATATTGAACGGCAATTAAGAATACAATTCCCGATGGTATCGCGGGTGGTGGGGCATGTTGAACCGCTGTGATCCCTCACAGCGGAATAGGGAGTGGGCACAGTCAGCATCGAAGTAGAAATTGCCGGTGTGATGTGCCCCAAAAAACCAAGCCTCCCGATGCTGAGCTGCCAGCATCAGGGGGTTAAGAAGGTTTAAATAGCCATGGAATATTCGCTAACATTTACTGGTAAACAAACGTCACCCCAATGATTGACTGAACGTTTCCTGCGGTCAACGGCCCACTGGTACGTGCATAGCTCGCCGTTAACCCAAGCTCCACTGACGATTCTCCAACGTTACCCAGTGATACATTACTGTTCGCAGGGATAACCTTGCCGTTGCCCGTTATCTGTATGCCAACCCCTTGTGCGGCAGAGGCTGAAGCCGTATTGCGGAAAACGGTGTTGCCGGCATCCTCAGTCGTTCCTGAAAGGTAGTAGCTCAACTGTTGATTTTTCAAACAATTCACAGAAATGGGCACAGGAGTACTAGCAGGATAATCAGGTAATGAGACCGTAACATTACGTGCTGAAACATCGCAGGTTCCTGTAGGAATGACGACACTGTTATTAGCTATTAGATTCCATGTGTACGTTTCGAGTGTTACAGGGCCGTTATTATCAGGGCCTCTATCCATCATATGCACATACAAAACAGCAAAATTGCTCCCAGCTGGTATCACAACTCCTCTGGCAGATGAGTCAGGCGTAATAATAAGCTTAGCGGAGAGTGGTGTATAATTATAGTTAGAAGAAAAATATGAGAAAGTTTCGGTACCTAACGGCAATGAATACTTAGTTCTAACGAATTCTAAATAACCAGCATATTTAGATAGTTCCCCCGTGAAGCCTGAGTTGCGTGCAAAATAAAAAAAAACGGGGCTCCCGTTCCCACCATTAATTTTGTAGCGATCTTTACAACTGATAGAGTTGGAAAGGTTTACTACCATGTTTTCCCCAGCAGAAATACTCGGCCTAATATCAACATAGACATTCACGACGCTCTCGTCTTTATCACTTATAGTCTGACCAGTCAAATCTATACACGTAGTTGCCAAACTATTAAAAGAGCATCCCATCAATAATATTATTAATATGATTTTTTCCATAAAAACACTCATCAATCAGGCATAGGTATAGGTAATGCTAATTACCGCTTGAATAGTTCCCTGGGTAGCCGCACCGTTTACAGACAGTGCTCTGACTTTGAGTGGGAAACTTGCCGACTTGGTAGCATCGACGACCGATACTGCCTTTTTAATGCCATTATTCAGCTTGGTTCCTTTATCGTCCTGCAGTTCGATCTGAATATTACCCGCGGTCCCCATATTTTTATAATAACCGGTCGCATCAGCCGTCCCGCTAAATGTCGCTGTCACCTGTGACGTTCCGATGGGGCAACCCGTCAGGCTTAGGGTAACGGGTTTCCACTCCGATGCGGCACCCGCGGAGATCATATCCGAACTGTATATGTCACCTAGTGCAACAGAAGCTTTGGAGGTTGAAACGGTACAAGGGCCGGCTACCACTTTACCGCTAACCGTGATAGTCACGTCAGCAGCCTGTAATGGGCTGGCGAGGCTCAGTAGCCCGGACAATAGCAGAGGGTACACATTCCTATTTTTCATATTCATATCAGTTTCCTGTCACTGAAATTCAAGCGTAAAGGTTGCCGTTGCATTGACATGCCCGACGGTGACCGGCATCCGGGTAGCCATCAAACGGGCATAAAAATTAAGTACGTTGGTTTGTCCTGGTGTCAGCGTCGTCCATGATATTGATGACGATGTGGCATTGAGCGACAACATCGTCTGCTGGCTATTCAGAATTTGTACGCCTATTCCCGCAGCAGCAGCCGCACCACTGTCGAGCTTTAACAGACTTGTGTTGTCATTATCCGCAGTACCGGTAAAACTGACTTTTACCGCCGTTACCGAGCTTCCGCACGGGGAAAGCACGATACGGAATGGTACTGGTGATGTCGTCGCGCCTACTGTGTGAAATTGTTTAGCGACGTTATGCCTCAGATCGACAGTAAAATCTTTCGATTCACCTGCCACTGCGCAGGTGTTATTCAGGATGTTTCCGTAAAGAGAAATGGAGTTATCGGTGGCAACGGCCGAGCATATGTAACAAGCCAATAGCGCACTAAACAGGTTAAGTTTCATCAACGACACACCACCGTCAGTTGATTCAGCACTTTGTTCAGGCTATCTTTCGGCTGGCGATAATCAGCCACACAACTGTTGTCCTGTCCATGGCCCCACTTTGCCTGAACCTTGCCCACTAGCGGCATACCGCTCATATAAACCTGACCGTTCTCGTCGACGATATTGCCGCCCTGGTTGGTTTCGGATGTTACAAGGGCACCGAATGGCACTGGCTTGCCGTTGTATATCAACGTCATCAGAATTTTTATCCCGACTCTGACGTTGAAATCAGCGCGCACTACCGCGCCGTGGGTAGGTACAACACTGACCACCGGATCATCAAGCTCGACGTTATTGGCCAGAGTATTGGTATTCAGCGCTATCCGGTTTTCGCGATAGTCGGTGGCATAAGGCAGTACGGCGTAACCGCGCCAGTCCGTGCGAACACCGGTCTGGTTTTCAACTTTGATGCCGCCCGCGCCAGGCGCTTTCACCAGCACCACCGTATCGTTCAGCGGCTGGCTCAAGGTGACGCCATTGTCATGAAGCAGTGCACCACCGCTGACGCCGTAGTACAGCTGCTTAAAACCGTCGCTGCGGCTGTAGCCAATATTGGTGTTAGCGTAACCGCCACGGTAGTTCAGCGCCGCATAGCCCGTACCGTTACTACGGCTATCGCCTCCGCTGGCGTAACCGGTCTGCACGCTGTAACCCAGGTTGTTATCCTCCAGCAGCGTACCGTAGAGGCCGGCAAAGTTGTTCATCCGACCGTTCAGATCATGAGACATGCTGTAACTTGCACTGGCACTGTTCCATACTGACTGGCTGTTGGTGCGCTGCCAGTAGCTGAAGGGGATGTTGACGTTGAAAGCCAACATCTGGTTGCGGCCTGTCTGCCAGGCGCTTCTGGTCAGACTGTAACTCAGCGTCCAGTTGATGTTGTCCACTGCGGCATTCAGTCCCATTTGCAGCTGTTCGTCAGCCTTGCCGGTCCCCCAGTAGGTCTGGCGACTGCCGCTCAGATAGAAGGTGGCTGCCCCCCCCAACTGCTGGGTCAAACTGGCCTGTAATGTACCGCGTTTGTTCCAGGCGAGATTGTAGTAATCAGTGAATTTGGGTTGCACCTGTATAACCCCATCCTGGGTATCTATACTGTAGCCCTCCATTCGCCGGTAAGTGGTGTCTGCAAAGCTGTAGTAACCCCGTGTCGAGTGCCGATAGCCCACTAACTGGATATTTGTACCGGTCTCATTAAACGACTTGTTGTAGAGGAAACGTAGCGACTGCCCCTGATACTCGCTGTCGTCGGGTAGCATGGCGTTTGCCTGCGTGATATCCAGCGAGAAGGCACCGAAATCGCCGATATTCTTGCCGAACCCAAAGTTAAACGCACGATAGCGATTCGCCAGTAAGGTGCCACCGTACAGCGTCCAGCCTGCCGGCATACCGTGCATCAGCGTACTCTGGATGAATTTGGGTTTCTCCTGCTGGCTGCTGCCGCTACGATATTCACCCGCCGCTACGCTGTAGCGGATTTGGCCGCTGCGCAGCAACATCGGCACAGAGGAATAAGGCACGCTGAATACCTGGCTGGTACCGTCAGATTCTTTTATGGTGACCTGCAGATCGCCACCGTTGCCTGCCGCATAAAGATCGTTGATGGTGAACGGCCCAGGTGGCACCGTAATGTTATAAGTCTCATAACCATTTTGCGTGATCGACACCTGTGCCGTACTACGGGCAATACCATGAATAACCGGCGCAAAGCCCCTCTGGCTTTCTGGCAGCATATTGTCATCGGAGACCAACTGCGCACCACGGAAGTTAATGCCGCCAAGAATGTCGCTGCTGGTATAGCTGTCACCCACCGTCAGACGTGAGCGTAGTAAGGTAATACCGCGCTCTATCCAGGTATTGATGTGTTGCCACTGATTTTTACTGTCGGATGAACCACCTCTGCTGTAGCTCCAAATGGTATTGTCGCGCAACCGCCAGGAGCCCATGTTCAATCCACTTTGCAGGTTCAGATAAGCATTATTTCTGCCATCACCAATATTATTACCGGTAAAGTTGTAGTTCAGCAGGCCGGCAGTAATCCCTTCATCCCAGAGCTCAGGCGGAATATAACCACGCACACGGTTACCCATAAAGGCCTGTGGTACGGTCAGATAAAGACGTTGCTGGCCGACGTCGAAACGGCTTGTGGCCCCCTCGATCATATCGGTCAAGGGGACACAGGCGTCTGGCGCGAACGTATCCATACCACTGACTACGGAGGTATTGACGCCCATGCCAACGAGCTGGCTGCCGGTCAGGCACGGAACCAGACCGAGACCGTTTTCACCCGCACTAAAGGCAACATCACGAGTGGTCATAAAGTCGTCGTTAAGATAGATATCTACTCGATAAGTATCAGGCGGCACTTCCTGACCATTTTCAAACCCGGAAAGATCTGCCACAGCAGCAGGATCGTCCGCCAGAAAACGGGGATTAAAGTAAAGCTCGGCTGGTGTTGTATATGTCGGTATCGTCGCCAATAAGGCGATAAAAAAACGCCCCGAATACTGGCTGAAGTGCATATTGAACCGTGAGCCTAAATGGCCTGTTCCATGTTTTAGCTGCGACATAGTCCCTCCGGTCTGAAATTGGCCGGCTGTCAGTTCTTTCTTTATACCCAGGGAACAAACCGCTGGGATCTTCCCTGTTGGTTATTGCTGTGCGCCCGTCATTTTTGGAGTCAATGCGCCATAGTCATTAATCGTCTGGTAGGTGATTTCGCCGCCAGCGTTGGCAGGAAGCGTCACCGAAGCTTTACCCATCGGTGGTACCAGCGCATTTTCCAGCACCTGGTTCCCAGCCTTCAGCTCCGTGACCGTCAGGTAATAGGGAGTAGGGTTGTGAAGCGTCAGCGTTGAGCCACTACGGCTGAATGTCAGTTTTTCCGCTGCCAACTCCGGCGGCAGGCTCAGTTTCCCTGGGCGATAATAGAGCTTGATACGGCTGATGATTGCCAATTGCAGCGTGTTTTCACTCAGCTTCGATTTATCCATCGATGGGATCGCTTTAACGTTTACCCAAAACAGGCTTTCCCGATCCTGCGGTAGCTGATTATTAGTGGCATCGATAATGCGCAGGGTGTTCTCTTTTTTACCCTGCATGGCAAACAGCGGTGGAGTGATGACAAAGCGACCGTCTTTGCCACCTTCAGCATTTTCCACCCATGATTGAATAAGGTAGGTGCTGTCCTGCTCATTATTGGTGACCGCAAGCGCAACCTGTTTCTGGCCCGCCGGATAGATAACCCGGGTGGTCCCCAGCGCTACACTCGCTTCGCTACGCACGGAAAAGCCGGTGGCGGCAATTATCAAACATCCCACGAATAAGCAGCGCGTTATCTCCAGTATTTTTCTCACATATTTCCCTTTTTATTCGTCGTTATTTTCTGTTTCTTATTGGTAGTTCAGAGAGAGCCAATACTGGCGGCTCCCTTGGGTAAGGTGATGCTCAAGCAATTACCTAAAACAGATAGCAGAATACCGATTTCACTTTCTGCATCGTTATCATCCCAGTTTTATTGCGTATAACGGGCCATCCTGGCCCTGAATGCCTCCTTGCCTGGCAAATGGATTACTCGTATTGCACCTTAAAGGAGGCATCAGCACTGACAGTACCGGCCGTTGCTGCACCAGTAGCGTAGAAACGAGCCTGGAAAGGAACAGCCGTACTGCCATCATTCAGAGCCATCGCAGTGCTGAAAGTTGAGCCATCCAATACCAGCGGAGTACCCGTTTTATCAAGGATCTGTACACCGATATTCTTTGCCCCACCGGAAGTTGAACTCTGCGTTGCAAGTACGGTAGTGTTAGTGCTGTCAACCGCTGTACCGGAGAAAGCAATAGAAGCTTTAGTCGAAACAGCAGTATCGCAATCGTTAAGCTGAATATTGAAGCCAACCGCCGGACTGGTGTCGCCTGCTTTAGCCAGTTTTGCGGAACGCACTTGGCCTAACTGAACGGTCTGATCGATAGAGCCCGCGTCTACAGCACAAGCTGCGTTAATTACTTCCCCTTTAAAATAAACCTTACCTCCATTCACAATGCTCTTCGTCGCACCAGCTTCCGCAGCCAATACGGATGTAGAGTTCAAGGCCAGGATTGACAGTGCAATGGCGCCCAGTTTATTAATTTTCATGTGTATTCCTTTAAACATATGAGTGAATAACCTTATTTAAACTAAGGTGGTGTGGTGCATATCCATATAACTATACGGAATTCTTGAAAATACCATTTCAAAACATCATGTACTCAGTGAGTAACGATGTTACTTACCTGAATGAATTAATGATGATTTAATGCCTTATCAGAAAGCCAGAGAAACTTAAACAAAAGCATACTTAAGTCATTAAGATTAGACAGCCCGGCTTTATATAATGCATTATTCCTTTTCCTATAAACGGTTTTTGAATTCATCAGCAGCACTTTAGAGACTCTATTGATGTCCATACCGTCATTAATCATCGAGCGCATGATACTGACCTCGTCAGCAGTAAACCGTTGCCACAAAAACATTTTTTCTCTAACGTGTCTTTTATCCGCTCTATTGGTTTTAACATCGTTAATAAAGCTTACAACTTCAGAAACTTCCGTTTTTGAGGATAAAAAAAACACACTTCCCTTTGGATTCGGCCTGACCTTCACAGGAACGTCGATAAAACAAACTGTTAGAATATCATTCGCTAACAAAAACCCTAAAATTTTTGAGAAAAAATGAATATTTTCCATATTTACATTTACAATAAACATACTATTTTCGGATGTTTTCTTAAGTGCACTACGCATTTTTTTCTCTGATGGAAAACGTCTCGACTGAATGAATCTCCATTCCGAATGCAAAGATTTCAGGCCAGATATAAAAAAATGATCGTCACTCCATGTTATGAATCTTGTTTTCTTAGCATACATAGTTTTCTTAACCACGCAGAAATCTGGCAGGTAATTATGACATCATACATTTTTACGCGGGTAGAAAGTCCCGCACCATATTAGTCATCAAATACCCAAGGTCCCTCTCAATGGCAACCACAGTATCATCGTAACACCACTTAAAATAATCAAAAAAAATCAAAAATAATCATCTGAGATTCTTATAATTTTAAGATTTTTCCTAAAGTGCATTTTGCTTAAAAAAATGCGATCATATGATAAATTAATGAACCTATAAAGTTATTAACTCCTTCTTAGATTTCGCCTAACATAATGATTTTAAAAACATAAACCAATTTGTCCACAGGTAATTTAAAATGGAGTTTTCTTGCTCAACATACAATCTTAAATGAAACTTAAGTGATGATTTGATAAGGCAAAAAATGAACGACGTAGATAAAGAAGATGCAGAAATCAGCAATCGCTGCATTTACCTCATTGACCAAAAAGTATACTTCATACCCGATGAAAACGTACTCATTTCAAAAAATTATGATGAGAAGATTAAACTTTTAAGTACAGCAACAGAGTGCCTTTCTACTCTTATCTCACGTCAGGGGCAGATAATCCCCAGAGAAGAACTAATGGACAGTATCTGGAAAAAAAGAGGCGTTATCGCTTCTGACAATAACTTTTACCAGACGATACTCACCATCAGAAAGGCGTTTTCAACACTTGGCTTGGATGATGTAATTGCAACAAGATATAGAAGAGGTCTGGTTATAGAAAAAAAAACCTCAATTATTTTAAAGACACAGCTTTCATCAGGCAGTGTAGAGACAAGAACTCTGCCGTTGGAAGGTACGATAGATGAGGTGGCCTGCCAGGATACTCAGCAAGATACCATTGAGTCCCCAACCAACAACCCCCCCCAGTCAAAGAGAAGAGGTTTCTATGCTATTTTATTATTAACCCTCACCCTTGGCTGCATAACAGGACTCATTTTAAATATAAATTCGGGTAGGTTCTTTGATACTTTTCACCATATGAACAGTGGCTACCCATGTGATATTTACCTCTCCAACAATACTAACTCCATAGAGAGCGTCACATCATTTTTAAAAAGTAAAAAATTCTCCTGCAATAAAGGAGAAAAAGTTTATTATGCCTCAAGACAGCAAATTGGTTATCGGGCCATTATCACATGTGATAGTACATTTCAGGAGGGTGGCGAATGTTCAACAGAATTTTATCTAGATTAAGCATAAGAAAACTGAAAATCCCTTTAATTATCATGGCTATTTTTGCCATTAGTTCACTATCTGTATTAGAATTAAGAAGGTATTTATACACTCAGCACAATAGAATATCCTGCTACGCAAATGTAAATATACATAAAGATGACAAAATACTTTCCCTCAGGTTAAGATATCTTATGCAGAAAGGTAATGGCATGATTTTCCTACAAGGTAAATTGTATGAAAACGGAGAGAGTGCTGGAATTATAAGCAGGGATATTTCGTTTGATTACATTCAAAGTGGATCTTTTTATAAGATCTACGTAGAAGATATAGTAAACCTTTCTCAGAGTACACTTTTTGGCGCAAAAGTGGATACCTTCCTGCCTGATATTTGGTATCAAAAAGGGATACGCAGTGGTTTTTTCATCCAACCTCAATATCCTAATGGCTATATTTTCGGCCGATATTTTTTGCCTTCTTTCTATTGCCGGAATATCGATGATTGACCCCAAGAAAAGAGGTCTGTTAGCTGTGCCACGAGCACATCGTCAGGCCTGATAAACAGCTTTAAGGGGGCGTCACTATAAATGCGCCAAAAGCGTCGGTATATCCCTGATGGAGGGAGACAGTGAAACTGGCGAGAGTCTGCAGCAAACCCAGGCCGCTCAAGCGGCCTCAGACTGGTGACAAAATCCAATATGACGGTGGTTTTATTTCTGCCAATTGAAGCACAATAATCTGTATGCCCATGCCGGAAGTGGGCAGGTAAGAAGTGACACCGGCCTTGACCAAATCGTGGTTCATCCACTTCAGCGACTCCTTATTGCCCTTGCAGCCGAACGAACCCTGCCCCCAGCCGTGCACATGAATATCGACAAAGCCGGGCATGATGATCCGATGACTATGGTCGATGCAGCAACCGGAAAAGTGGCTGGCGAAACCGCTTATTTTCCCTTGTTCCACCCATAGATAACCGGCCTTGATACCGTCGGGGAATACGATCCGGTTGGATTTGATAACCCCGGAGCGCGGGTCATTCCTCAGGATGCTTCCGAGAAACCTCGACCTTCAGGCCGGGGAGGAAAGGAGGCTGTTTTCAGACTAACGTGGTTTGGCATAATCACATTTTCCTCTCTAGTATGTGGATCCATGAAACGTGCATATAAGTATCGGTTTTACCCAACACCGGAACAGTCTGCGCTTTTAGCTCAGACGTTCGGCTGCGTGCGTTTCGTCTATAATTCAATCCTTCACTGGCGCACTGATGCGTACTACGAACGACAGGAAAAAATCGGCTACATACAGGCCAATGCGCGCCTTACTGCTCTCAAAAAAGAGCCTGAGTTCACCTGGCTGAATGACGTCTCCTGCGTACCCCTCCAGCAGTCTTTGCGGCACCAACAAGCGGCATTTACTCACTTCTTTGCTGGACGGGCTGCATATCCGGCTTTCAAGAGCAAACGCCACAAGCAGACGGCAGAATTGACAACCAGCGCGTTTAAAGACCGTGAAGGCAAGTTGTACATGGCTAAAAGCAAAATGCCTCTTGATGTCCGCTGGTCACGCCCGTTGCCATCCGTGCCGTCTACCGTCACCCTTTCCAGAGATGCTACCGGTAGGTACTTCCTCTCCTGCCTTTGTGAGTTTGAACCTGTATCACTGCCGCTTAGTGCCAAAACAGTTGGCATTGATGTTGGCTTAAAAGATTTGTTCGTCACCGACTCTGGACTCAAAACCAGCAATCCCCGCCATACAGCTAAATACGCTGTACGCCTTGCGTTGCTACAGCGCAGATTAAGCAAAAAAGCCAGAGGTTCGAAAAACCGAACCAAAGCGCGCTTAAAGGTCGCCCGACTCCACGCGAAAATCGCCGATTGCCGGATGGATAACCTGCACAAGTTGTCCCGCAAACTGATTAACGAAAACCAAGTTGTTTGCGTCGAATCCCTTAAGGTAAAAAACATGCTCCGCAATCCAAAGCTGTCTAGAGCGATAGCAGATGCTGGCTGGAGCGAACTTGTTCGCCAGCTACAGTACAAAGGCGCATGGACGGGGCGTAGCGTTGTCGCTATCGACCCGTTTTTCCCAACCTCAAAACGCTGTAGCAGTTGCGGCTTCACCATGGAAAAAATGCCTCTTGATATTCGTAATTGGCACTGCCCTGAATGCGGGGAAGACCATGATCGGGATATCAACGCGGCCCGAAATATCAAAGCTGCCGGGCTGGCAGTGTTAGCCCACGGAGAGCCTGTAAATCCTGAATCGCAGCACGCGGCTTAGGTTCGGCTCGTTGAACCTTTAGGGCTTGGAGCAGCCAATATCTGGCCCCTGGTTTACTTTACCGCTCTATCAAACAATGCCAGCGCGCCCACCATCAAGGCCAAATACTGGCTGATTCAAGGCTCCTTTTTTGCCCGTCAAAAAACGGAGGCACGACAAATTGCCACCCCGGTCGTTTTCAGACGGGCGGTAATAGGTCAACGTTGGTGGGCGGTTACCAGGCCAGGCCGCGATCCAGAATCAATCGATCACGGCCACCAGATGGTTTAGCTTACTGATTTACGACTGCGGGGACCGGAATATCCAATCCATAAAGGCGCAGCATGGCAGGCGTGTCTTCAACGTCAGCAAAAACATACCGCACTCGGACTGCCGCATTTTCCGGGATGGTAATATTCGCATCCCCAGGCACCAATGCGGTTTTCAGTGGTGAAACAAACCCCTCCTTGTCTAACAGCATCAATGATTTACTTTCATTCAGATTGCTAAGACGTACGATTTTGTCGGTTTTATTACGTAGGGAAAGGGTCACTTTATATTCTTGGAGCGCGACTTTCTCAATGGCGGAAACCGATGCGGTGACATTTTTAACCAGATTGTCTTTGTCGGTCACAATGATGGCCCCATCAATGCTGCTACCTGACTGACGGCCATCATCCACGCCATCTTTCAGACCGCTGAGAGCATCTTTACCTGAGGCAATGACGCCAGAGACCACGCTTTTCACGCTGTCTTTCACCACGGCGGTCTCTTCAGCCTGAACGGCAGTGGCAGCCATCATCACCAAAACCAAGGCCATTACGCTATTTTTCATCTCATTATCCTGCTTATCATTATCCATTGACCACAAAATCACCTCAATCTAGCGGAAAATAACACGGATGACATCTTATCTATTGGGGCTGCCTTCCTGCGGCTATTCAGGTAAGGCGTAAACTCCAATCTTTTTAATGCTATTTCGCTTATTCTCACCTGCAAAGCGCGGCGTTTTCTGCCATTCTTTTGCCTATTCCTCCTAGCCTTAGCCACGCCTTCGTAGACAGGACAAATAATGGAAGTGTTAACAAAGGATGAAGTGTTATATCACCGGGGAAGTTTGCTGACGGCAGACGGCGTCATGGTCGCCTCATGGGATCTTGAACAACAGGAGAGTTTTTCCGGTGATTATTTTAGCCTGGCTGGCTACCGCGGTATCCGCAATGCCGCTGCGGCCCCTTTCAGCGTGGATTATTGCAACGAATCGGTCGTGCACATCATTAACGGCATGGGCGTAACGCTGGGCGATTCCATTATTGGCCTGACCGCGCTTGAGGCGCTGCGCGAGTTTAATCCCAACCTGCAAACTATTATCTACCGGCCAGGGCGCGCGCCCCACTATGTCGATCAGCTTTATCATCTGGCGGCAGGCGTGGTGGCGGATCTCCGTTGGCTGCCGTGGAAGGCAGAGCATATTCCAGAACAAGAACTGTGTATCGATGCCGGTAATCAACTGTTCTGGCCAGCCTTCACCACGTTGCCGATGATCGATTTTTTTCTGCAGGCGCTGGGCGTTGAACCTACCGCTATTCCTGCTACGGCGAAAGCCAACCGCTGGATGCAAAAACTATGTCTGCCGCCATTACCTGAACGCTGGCAGAACAAGCCCTACGTGCTGTTTTGCCCCACCGCCAGTACGCCGTTACGCAGCATTCCGGCCAGTGCCCATGTGCCACTGGTGAATGCCCTGTGGGAGAAATTTGCCTGCCCAGTGCTAGGATTTGGCGCGGTAGATCATCCGCATTATGTGGATATTCAACCGCTTTCCACCACGACCGCGGATTTCCTGGCCTGGGTGAAGCATGCCCGCTATGTTCTGACATCGGATACCGCTGCGGTGCATATTGCCGCTGGTTACGATGTGCCAACCACCGCCTTCTTTACCTCAATCGCTCCCGAATTGCGGGTGCGAGACTATCCTTTATGTCAGCCTGTCTATTTTGCCATCCCCGAGCTGAACAACGTGCAGGCCAGCGCCAGAAAGCATGACCTGGAGCAGGTCGAACTAGCCTTTACTACCCTGATGCTAAACGAATTGCCGTGGGCCTGATCCCCGGTCTGGAGAACTACCGATGCTGTTGACCGCAATAAGAAATACCGCATTTGCCCTGCTGGCTTTGGTCATTACCCAAACCAGCGCACTCAGCTTTACCCTGGAAGTTGGCGGCAAGATTAAAAACACCACCGACGCCGAGAACAAAACCTATGTCTTTACCGATAAAGAGCTGTTTGCCATGCCGGTCCACAGCATCACGACCACCACGTCGTGGACGCCAAGAGTAAAATTCGATGGCGTATTGCTGGCAGATATTTTGGCTAAAGTGGGGGCCGAAGGCACCATGATGACGCTCTACGCGCTGAACGATTATTATATTGATGTGCCCATCTCGGACGTGGCTAAATACAATATGATCCTGGCCTATAAAATGGGCGGGGAAATGTTAAAGGTGCGCGATTTCGGGCCGCTGTTTCTGATCTATCCCCGCGATGCCGGGGGCGCGGAGCTCAACTCTCCGCTGTATAACTCGCGCTTTATTTGGCAGATCAACAGGATAGTAATTAAATGAAGTTAGTCCGCTTCAAAGACAGCGGCAGGTTGGCCATTCCGGCCATTTTTGCCGCCTTATTCCTGCTCGCCTCGACGGTGACGCTGTATTACTACAGTGCCACCTTGTCCAAAAAAGGGCTGTATGCCGTTGCCGGTACGCAGGAAAACTACTCTTGGTCGATCGCCAAGTTCGCCATCAAGCTGGCGGAATTTGAAACCCTGGTGGAACAGCAAAAAAGTACCAATCAGGTGGATATCGATAACCTGAGGCTAAGGTTCGATATTCTCTATTCTCGCTATTCGGTGCTCGCCCGCCCGTCAGAATCGACCCTGCCGCTGTATCACGAGCCTGGATATCCCGAGCTCGTTGAACGGATGCGCAATGAAATTACCCAGTTGGATCAGTTGGTCAACAGCCCTCAGGTAGATCTGGGGCTGATTTCGCAAGCCATGCAACAGATCAAACCCTCCGCGATTATGATGGCCAACCTGGCGGACCACGCTGAAGTGAAGCAGCGCACCGGCGCTTACGAAGATTTTATCGAGAAAAGGCACATCATCTTTTATGGCCTGGTGATCATTATGTTCTCGGTGATCGCGCTGATTGCCATCACGCTGATCGTCATCCGCCAGCAGCGCCAAACCATCAGCCAGCAGTCGAAGGCCATTCGCGCAGAGCAAAAGGCTATCCGCACCAAAAACGCCTTCCTCGGGGCCATCGGCCATGAACTGCGCACCTCGCTGCAAAGCATTATGTCCGCCATTGATGTGCTGACCAATACCCGCGTATCCCATGAGCACAAGGATACCTTCCACCGGCTGGAAACCGCCGCCGAGCAGATAGAAAGCCAGATGAAGGATCTCACCGATTATGCACGCCTGGACAGCGGCATGATGGAGCTGCGCATTGTTCCCTTTAATGCCCAGCAGGTGATCGACGAAACGACGGATGAAATCGCCATGCTGACCCATAAACCTGGGGTCAAACTGGTACGTGAAGTGGAGTTTACCCATGCGCAGGTCTATTCAGACCCTCAGCGGCTTCGGCAAATCGTGGTTAACCTGCTGACCAACGCCTTTAAATATACCGAAAGCGGCACCATCACGCTGCACAGCTGCCTGCGTAGCCAACCGGCGGGAAGCTCGTTAATCATTGAAGTCACGGATACCGGCATCGGTATCGACAATGCCCTGCTACCGCAGATTTTCGAGCCCTTTACCCAGCTCGATCAGTCAAATACTCGCCAATACAGCGGGGTTGGCATGGGATTGGCGATCGTCCACGGCCTGGTCGAATTGCTCGATGGCACGATCACGGTGTACAGCGAAGTGGGAGAAGGCAGCACCTTTATCGTCAGCATCCCCGTTGAGATCAGTGAAGAACAGTTGCCGGAGCAAAGCCCACGTCCAGCAGCGACGCTGTTGAAAAAAGAGCAGCAAATCCTGGTGGTGGACGACAATCCTGCCGCAGGCATGGCCTTTATCGCCCTGCTGGATAAGTTGGGCTATCAATATGAGCTGTGTGATTCGTCGGAACGTGCGCTGCAAAAGCTGTTGCGGCGGCCTTACGATGCCTTGCTGCTCGACCTGCAAATGCCCGGCATCGATGGTGTGGCAGTGGCGCAACAGTTGCGTGACCAGCGTGGCCCGAACCGTAATATCCCGATTATCGGTATCAGCGCCTATACGCCGGAGCTGCTCCCTAGCGAGCAACGCGCCATGTTTGACGATTACCTGATGAAACCGGTACGCATGGAGGCGCTATCCACCTCACTCACGTCGCTGTTTGTCGCTACAGATTAAAGCACCGTTGCAGTGCGGCTTCGATCACATGGAGCCGCACCGGCTTTTCATACGGGCCGAGCACGTCATAATCACGCATTGCTCTGGCAATCTCTGACTCACGCAAATCGGTGCCCAACTGGCCAGTCAGCACCAGGATCGGCGCATCCGCATGATCGGAAGTGCGAATGGTTTCGATGCATGTCTGCGCCGTCTCATGGCCTATCAACCAATCCACCACATAGCCATCAAACGGGCTTTTGGCCAGCGCCTGGCAGAAACTGCTGACGTCATAGAAAGCCACCGCGTTGAATCCTTGGCTATTGAGATACTTGGTTAGCTCATCAGCGGCCTGATGTGCATCGTCCAATACTGCAATGCTCAGGCGATCGTCCTCGCTAAGGCCGGGGCGGATCTCGATCAGTTCGACAGCAAAATACTTGCCCTGTGGGGCTTCGCCGGCTCGATAAACGATCCACTGCCCATCCTGCTGCAAGCCAACAAACTCGGCCTGCTTGCTGCCCACTAGTTCGCTGCTAATGTGCGCCACGCAAGGTAACGCCACCCCGGCCACAGAAAAGATGGCATCCTGTGCCACAGTGGACCCAACAGACTCGCTTTCGGGGAGAATGTCGACGATGGAGGCTGGCGTTTCTCCCAAGGCCAGTGCCACGCTGTTGATTTGCTCCAGCGTCCATGGGCTCTGGCCTTTCAGCTTGCGGTGAGCATGGGAAAAACTCAGATCCAAAATGCGGCTGAGTTCCTTGGCATGTTGTCGCTTGCCGATCCCATGTTGCAAAAAGAGTTCCCTGACCTTGCCTGCAATCGACTGCGAATCGAATTTTTGATGATTGTTAAACATGTTATCCTTCGATATATCTCGCTGATTTTTCAGTCGCTTTGACACCCATCCGTACAAAAACGTTATCGAAATCTCGCATACTATACAATCTTAGCCTAATAGCTTGCTTGACATACCATCTTTTATGGTCAAACATGGTATCAGAAGTGATGTATTATAAAAACGATAGTAGAACGATAAGTTAGTAATAACCATACCAACACCAGGGAAATTATAAGCCGGCCACAACACCTGATTAAAGTATCAACAGGGAGTTGCAAGCTGAGCAAGTTTAACCGCAGAGTTAATTGCTTCACCCCTCGTTAAGCCGGGGCCCGCAAGGGTTCCGGTTTTTTATTTGCCAAAAAACCAATGAAAAGGCCGGAGAGCACTCCCCGGCCCGTCACTCGTTCGCGGATTATCCCTCAACTCTGGCATCTTCTTCAGCCTGACGAATGATGGCTTTGGCCATCCACTGGGTTACATCCTGAATATCATCGAGCTCTAAACCCCAAATGTCCTTCAGCACCAGGAACACCTCGGAACCATAAATCAGCGAAAAGGCGTGGATCACGCGTTGCAGGGCTTCAGCAGGGAGTTTGTTCTGCAAGGGCTCAACCGCCAGCTTCAACAGCCGCTTGCGATTGCCACGCACAAACTTTTCGCCCGGCGTCGCGTTAGCCCATTGCTGGAGCGATAGCTGTAACGCCGCACGTAGCGCGCCTTCATGCTGCTCCATCTGCGGGTAGGCAAACGCCAACAGTTGATGAATGCGCTTGAGCGCATCGTTATCCTGCGGTTGCCATTCAAGGATCGGCCCCAGGCTTTTCGCCACAACGGCGGAGATCAGGGCACTTTGGGTGGGAAAATAGCGATAAGCGGTGGCACGAGAGACCTGCGCATGCGCCGCTAGCTCAGTAATCGAAGGGAAGACTCCACCATCGTAGAGCTCCATCGCACAGGCCAGCAGCAAGCTGCGGGTTTTGGCACGAGTATGTGTCAAAGATTCATCCCGTGGAGCGGGAAATGCGGATATTGGCACGTTTTCCTCGAACTTCCTCGTATCTTCCAGCCTTGGAGTCAATACGATAGACAGCCTCACCGACAGATCCTGGCCCATCGGCAACGTAAAAAATTACAGCTAAGATAGCCAAAAACGGGACTCAAGTCTCACTTTAAACAAATTAATGCTTGCAAAAATGATACGGCAGTCTCATTATGACCAACAAATAAACGATAGTACCTTATTGTCCGACACCAGGGTTCACCACCTACTATAAAAAATAGCATTAAAATCAATTTGTTCAGGCCTTTGTCTGAACCTTTTTCAGGAACAGATGATGAGCAGCACCCCGGGTTTTGTCTATATTGCTACCACAGCAGATACTAAAGGACAAGAACTGGAATATGTCCGTCATCTGATCGCCAATCTCGATTTACCCGTCATCACCCTCGATCTCTCCACTTCCGGTAAGCCTTCTCTGTATCATGCGGACGTTTCTGCGCATGAGATCGCGGGTTACCATCCGGAAGGTGAGCAAGCCGTTTTTTGTGCTAATCGCGGGCAGGCGATTGCGGCCATGGCTATCGCTTTTGAGCGCTTCATGCTCTCACGTCGTGATGTTGCTGCGCTGCTCGGTTTGGGCGGGTCTGGTGGCACCGCGATCATCACGCCCGCCATGCAACAGTTGCCCATCGGCCTGCCAAAGCTGATGGTGTCGAGTATGGCGGCGGGTGATGTCGCTGGCTATGTCGGCTCCAGCGATATTGCCATGCTGTATTCCGTCACCGATATCGCCGGGCTAAATCGCATTTCACGCAAGGTATTGAGCAATGCCGCCAACCAGATAGCCGGCGCCATCCGCTTTCATATCGATGATGATGCCGACAGCAAACCTGCCACCGGCCTGACCATGTTTGGCGTCACTACGCCTTGTATCAAGGCCGTGACCAGCGCCATTGAGCACGACTGGGATTGCCTGGTGTTTCACGCTACCGGCAGTGGTGGCCAGGCAATGGAGAAGCTGATCGACAGCCGCTTGCTCAACGCCGTATTGGATCTGACCACCACCGAGGTGTGCGACTATCTGTTTGATGGCGTGTTGGCCTGCAACGAAGATCGCTTTGGGGCCATTGCCCGCACCGAGATCCCTGGTGTGATGTCATGCGGAGGGCTGGATATGATCAACTTCGGTCACCCGAAAACCATTCCGGCCCGCTACGCCAATCGTCAATTTTATTGCCACAACAGCCAGGTAACGCTGATGCGCACCACGGCGCAGGAGAATACCCAGTTAGGGCGCTGGATTGGTGACAAGCTGAACGCCTGCGCCGGGGAAGTATGCTTTGTCGTACCGCTGGGTGGCTTTTCAACCTTGGATGCGCCAGGGCAACCCTTCTGGGATCCACAAGCGCTGAGCGCTTTTGTTCACTCGCTGGAACGGACGCTGGTACAGACCGCAAAACGCCGGTTGCTCAAGGTACCGTACCATATCAACGATCCCCTGTTCGCCGCGATTATTATCGAACAATTTAATGCCATTGCTGCTACAGCTAAATAATCCTGTCAGAAATTAAAATCGTGTCGATGGCCCTACTATGGGCCGCAAACCCTTTAATGGGCCGGTAAAACTTAAATTGGGCCATAAAACCTGATGCAGTGGGCCATAAATGGCAAAACGGGCCGTAAATATCATATTTTTCGGTCCGTGTTTTTACTGGCCCGCAGGAAACAAACATCGATGACATCCTCAGTTACCCTACCCAACCTGCAGCAGGCCATCCTAACCGCCATCGCTGCCGCGAAAACTCCCGTCAGTTCTGGGGAACTGGCGAAGCAGCTTCAGGTCGGTCGCTCCACCATCAAGCGTCATATTGAGGTCCTGCTCAGGGAAGACAGAATCATCCGATACGGCACCGGACGAGGAACCCGTTACACCCTCTCTGGGCAACAGACAGAGTTGGTACAACCCACTTCTTCGGTCACAACAGACAGTGGCATCGCACCTCACACCACGGAGGCGCAAGCTCTTCTCAACTACCTACACTCCCCACTGACTAGCAGGGAGATTACTGGTTATGACCGAAGCTTTGTGGAGGACTACATCCCGAACCAGACCTTTCTGCTGTCAGAGTCTCTTGCCAGGGCACTAATGGAAGAAGGGAAGATGGCCGGGCAGCAACCTGCAGGGACCTATGCCCGAAAAGTGCTGGAGCAGTTGCTGATTGATTTATCCTGGTCCTCATCGCAATTGGAAGGCAACCGGTATTCCTTGCTGGCAACCGAGGAACTCTTTAAAAGCGGGACAGAAGCCGGGGATATGGATGCAGTGATGCTGTTGAACCATAAGCAGGCGATTGAGTTTATGGTCGATGCCGTCCCCGAATCCGGACTGACTGGCCCTGTCATCAGCAACCTTCATGCTCTATTGATGCACGACTTGCTTTCTGAACCGGAAGGTCTCGGGGCCATCAGGAAGAAGATAGTGAATATCAGCGGAACAACTTACACTCCGCTGCAGACACCTTTCCTGCTGCAGGAGATGTTTGACAAAATTATTGAGAAGGCCCGGCAAATCATAAATCCGGTAGAGTCCGCATTTTTTCTGTGGGTCAATCTTGCCTACCTGCAACCCTTTGAGGACGGTAACAAAAGAACCAACAGGCTCGCGGCCAACATTCCGCTGATGCTGTATAATAGTGCCCCTTTGTCCTTCCTTGACGCTGATGCCACGAATTATGCATACGCCATGATGGGGGTCTATGAAAAGCGTAATGTGGCTCTAGCGGTGGAGTTGTTTGAGCATCTGTACCGTCGCTCAATAAAACGCTACGCCGTGACACTCCAGGCAATGGGTGTTCCTGACCCGTTCAGACTGCGCCACCGGGAGGACTTAAATACAGCCATCCGCTATATCGTCACCGACAGGGAGAGTATCGAATCCGCCCTGCTAGCCATCACTATTGCCACAGAAGATAAGGAGCAGTTCAGGGCTCTCCTGCAGGATGAACTCCGGGTACTGAACACGCACAACTGCGCCCGGTATCGCCTTTCGATGCGTATGACGGAACAGTGGATTAAAGACGGGAAACCGGCCTAGTCGCCCCGTTCAACCCATGCGAGATCCGCGGGAAATAGGCTGTAGGCGTGGCAGCACATACACCATCCTCAATTTTTCATTCCAGATGGTCTTCGGGGGAAAATTCATTAAGAGTGATGATTTCAAACTGGTATTACTGGGGAGAGAGATCTTTGAACATGGCGGCCAGTCTATTTTTTACACTAACCTTATTAGGTTAAATTTTAGCTTCACGGTCAGGACGTTGTCATTAATAAAAAAAGCCGGGCAAATAACCCGGCATTTTTATTTTGACAGCAATGTTAATTATTCAGCGGCAGGCTGTTGATCGCGCATTTTTTTCATATGCTCCATCATCTTCTGCTCGCGTTTCTGATAATTCTCATTGTATTGTTTTTTCTGCTCTGGCGTTAGCAGGTTATACATTTTGTTTTCCGCTTTGGCGCGTTCCAGCATGTGCTCGGATTGCGCTTTACCGATCGCATCGATCTGGGCTTTTGCTTTGGCTTCGTCGAAGCTTTCCGAAGCGATCATGCTGTGCAGTGCCTGGCGCTCGTCTTTAGCACCCGGGCCGCGTTTTTGATGCGACTCTTTCATGATATCGCGCATCTGCTGGCGCTGCTCTTTGGTCAGGTTCAGGCCGGCAAACGGGCCTTCTTTGCCTGGGCCTTTATGATGCATCATTTTTGCCGGTGCAGCGGCTGTGGCCGATGCGGTTGCCGGGGTGGCAGTTGCGTCCGCAGCAAAGGCGGCAGAAGCAGAACCCAGGGCTAAGGTTGAAGCGACAAATAAAGCAGTCAGTTTACGCATAATTATTTCCTTAAAAGTTATTCTTCATCAGGAGCGCTGTACGTTAACAGGCTCACTATCTCGTCGTCGGAAATAATAGTATGCGCATGAATATATAGTAATGCGAGGGAGTGTAAATTTTTTAAAATCAAAAATGGCAATATTCGTCAATTATGAATAAATTATGGAGAAGGCGTCTGTTATTTGGAAGATTACATGACCCAAGCGTAATTATTAGTGTGGCTTTTGTCCACCTCCAGCTTGGGATTAATTTAGCATCCCTAGCCACAACTCTGGCTCAACGAAGCCAAAAACTGATTTTCGCACACTACGCGGTTCTCTTTTACACTCTATACAGACGTCGTTCACGCGATCCCCATCGTCTTTCAGGCTGCAGCGTAGGGTCCGGCTGTCCCATTTTGAGGAATGAACATGTTCGCAGACCAAGGCCCGATACTCCTTAACACCCATTTTGGCACCAGCAGCCCTTACTGGCATCTGGCGTTTGACAGCAATGCCCTGCAGTTGACGGCAATCAAAGGCAAAACACACCTTGCCGTGGCCCTCGACGAAATGCAGGCGGCGAAAATCCGCCGTCTGAGCGGGGTCACCGCCAGCCTGGATCTGACCATCCAGCTCAGCGGCCAGCCCATCCACCTGCATTTGGTCGGCCGCCGGATCAATAAATTTGAGTGGGCTGGCACCGCCTCTGCCTATACCGATACCGAAGCCGTGGCACGTGATTTGGTGCACGGCCTATCGTTTGCCGAACAGGTGGTGTCAGAGGCTAATTCCGTCATTGTCATCGTTGACCAACACGGCCGCGTCCAGCGCTTTAACCGCCTGAGCGAAGAGTATACCGGCCTGCAGGAACAGGACGTGATTGGCAAAAACGTCTTCAAGATGTTTATGAGCCCCGAAGAGGCCGCAGCATCCCGGCGCAATATTGCCAACTTCTTTCACAACGGGGCCTCCTATGAGGTGGAGCGCTGGATCAAAACGGTCAAAGGCGAGCGGTTATTCCTGTTCCGCAACAAGTTTGTCCACAGCGGCAGCGGCAAAAAAGAGGTGTTCCTGATCTGTTCCGGCACGGATATCACCGAAGAACGCCGTGCCCAGGAACGCCTGCGGCTATTGGCCAATACCGATACCATCACCGGCCTGCCAAACCGCAACGCCATTCAGGATGATATCAACCGGGCGATAAGCGAACGCGGTGAAAGCCACGTAGGGCTGGTCTATCTCGATCTGGATAACTTCAAAAAAGTGAACGACGCCTATGGCCATATGTTTGGCGATCGCTTGCTGATCGAGGTGTCCCACGCCATTCTCAGTTGCCTGGATCATGGAGAAAAACTTGCCCGTCTGGGGGGCGATGAATTTCTGGTGCTGGTCACCCAGGCCGACCGGATCATGCTGCAAGAGCTGGCCCAGCGCATTATCGATCGCTTGCAAATGCCCTTCCGCATCGGCCTGATCGAGGTCTACACCGGCTGTTCGATTGGCATTGCCCTCTGCCCGCAACATGGCCACGATCTGGACAGCCTGATCCGCAGCGCCGATACCGCCATGTACGTCGCCAAAGAGCACGGCAAACGCACCTTTATCGTCTTCTCGCCGGACATGAACCGCCGCGTTGCCGAATACATGTGGCTGGATACCAACCTGCGTAAGGGGCTGGAACAGGAGCAACTGGTGGTGTATTACCAACCCAAGGTCACAACGCTCAACGGAGCCGTGAACAGCGTAGAGGCGCTGGTCCGCTGGGATTCACCGGAGCGCGGGCTGATCCCACCGCTGCAGTTTATCTCCTATGCCGAAGAGTCCGGGCTGATTGCCCCACTTGGCCGCTGGGTGCTGCAAACCGCCGCTAAACAGGCTGCCATTTGGCAGCAGCAGGGGCTGAATTTACGCATTGCGGTTAACCTTTCCGCCAGGCAGTTGGTGGATGACAGCGTGGTAGACGATCTGGTTGAGGTACTGCGAGAAAACCAGCTTTCTCCCTGCACTCTGGACTTTGAGCTGACCGAGAGCAGCCTGATAGAAGATGAGAATCGGGCGCGTGAGGTGATCGCCCGGCTACGGGCCTTGGGCGCCCAGGTACACCTGGATGATTTTGGCACCGGTTACTCCTCTCTGGCCCAGTTGGCACGTATCCCGCTGGACGCTATCAAGCTGGATCAAAGCTTTGTTCGCGGCGTCAATCTGGCCCCGGTATCACAGTCATTGATACGCGCCATCGTCGCGGTCGCCGAAGCGCTACAGTTCAAGGTGATTGCCGAAGGGGTCGAGACGGACAGTGAAAATCGTTTCCTGGACTGCGTAGGGGTAGATGAAAAACAGGGATTCCTGTTCGCCCGGCCGATGCTGCCCGAACAGTTGGAGCAGTGGCTGAAAACCTATAGCCCGCAATCACCAAAGTGATGCGGGCGGGAATTAACGCTTAGCCAGCGTGACGCTGATTAAGCGTGTGCCGATCCTGCAACATCACCAACCGTTCAATGTACAGGCGATCCTTCTCCTCGATGGTAAAGGCCGCGTGCACCCAATCCTCGGTAATGTCCATCAGCTCGGAGCGGGTTAACTGTAATACCCGCTGACGCGCGCGTAACATGGCACGCATACCGTTCAGCTTGGGCCTGATGGTGTCGATGAAGGTACGAGTCGCCATATAGGCATCACCTGGTTGAAACAGCTTATCCACCAGCCCATAGTTTTCGAACCATTCGGCAGTGTGAGACTCGCCGCTCCAGATCAGTTCTTCCGCCAGGCGCATACCTGCCTTGCGGGCTACCAGTGAATAACCGCCCATACCGGGAAACAGATTGAAGGCGATTTCTGGGAACCCCATCCGTGCGTTGTTCTGCGCCAAGACAAAATGGTGCGCCAATGCCGCCTCAAAACCGCCCCCTAGCGCGCTGCCCTCCACCATGGCAATGCTGATGGCCCCGGTATCAAAACCTCGTGCTGCCGCATGCACACAGTCGATACAGGCCCGGGCATATGCCATCATCGCCTCACGCCTGCGGTTTTTGATCGCTTCGGCAAAAAAGCTCAGATCCCCGCCGACGTTAAACATGTTTTGCACCAGCGAGCCGGTGACCCAGAAGTCGAACTGCAACGTCGACTCTTTCGCCGCCTGCGCCAGCGTCATGATGTCTTCTATCAGCGCCTGATTGAAGCAAGGGCGCGGCTCTGCACGCAGTAACATCCACATGATGTGGCGATCTTCCTCGTAATAAGCGGAAAGTTGCGACAGGTTGCCCGCTTCGGTAAATGGACGACAGGTGGGATGATTGAATAATTTCATAAGACCTTCCATTTTATCTATTGATTCAGGAAATAACCGTTCCAGCCCCTACGGCTGCAGTAGGCGCATGCCGGATAAAAAAGCGCGCGCCATAAGATGAGTAAAAGCCTTCCTGGCGCTGAGATAGATAAAATTGCAGGGATCCGGCAGAAAAACAGACGTGTGGTGAATAGGACAAAATCGAACGTTCTTGCTCGCAGCTGTCGGTAGAGGCCATCATCAGAATTAACCCAATCTCGTCCATTAGCGACCAAATCGAGGGCATATTTGGCTATAATCAAGCACATGCCCATTGATTTACCTGAAGGATACCGTGACGTAATGCAGAATAAAGCCGCTCCAGAGCAGCCTGAGGCCATTGAGAAACCGACGATCGCCATCAAAACCGGCAATCAAAAACTGGATAAAGGCCTTTCGGGGTTCGCTCGCCTGATAGAGCGCGTTAAAGCCTGGCCCACCATCGCTCACCTGCTGCGAGCCACCGAACGCTTCAACGACCGTCTCGGCAGTCAGTTTGGCGCCGCCATTACCTACTTCTCGTTTCTCTCACTGATCCCGATCCTGATGGTGTCGTTTGCCGCCGTGGGCTTTGTGCTGGCATCTAACCCGGATTTGCTGGCCGAATTGATCAATAAGATCGTCAACAGCATCAGCGATCCCACGCTGGCCAGTACCTTGAAGAACACGGTGAATACCGCCATCCAGCAACGTACCACCGTCGGCCTGACCGGTCTGGCGCTGGCGCTGTACTCCGGCATCAGTTGGATGGGTAACCTGCGTGAGGCGATCCGCGCCCAGTCCCGTGACGTCTGGGAACGTAATCCGCAGGATCAGGAGAAAATCTATTTTCGCTACACCCGCGATTTTATTTCATTAACTGGCTTGGTGGTGGCGCTGATCGTCACGCTGTCGTTAACCTCGATTGCGGGTTCTGCCCAGGCGGCCATCGTGCATGCGTTGGGACTGGATGGCATTGAATGGCTGCGGCCGGCGATGACGCTGATCGCGCTGTCGATCTCCATTTTTGCCAACTACCTGCTGTTTCTGTGGATCTTCTGGATGCTGCCACGCCATAAGCCGAAGAAAAAAGCGCTGCTGCGCGGCACCCTGATCGCCGCAATTGGCTTTGAAGCCATCAAGTTTGTGATGACCATGACGCTGCCGCAGGTCGCCAAATCACCTTCCGGTGCCGCCTTTGGCTCGGTGATCGGGCTGATGGCGTTCTTCTACTTTTTTGCCCGCCTGACGCTGTTTTGCGCCGCCTGGATCGCCACGGCACAGTATAAAGAGGACAAAACCCTGCCGCAGGGCAAGTGAATATCCACCATCAGCATGGTATTCATGCCAGTCGCAAGGTTGCGACTGGTTTTTTATTTCAATAATCAACTCAAAAAGCAGTCAATAACTCTAAAACCAGACTAACCGATCGGCAAAAACCAGCATAACAAACTACCCTATAACTTTTCTTTGCACCTTTTCCAGTCATTCTCTCTGCTTATAGCTCACTTCACCACGTTAACGACCATAGAACGTCAACTCGTTAAAACATTAGTCTTTTTAACAGTTTATTTGCCAGATAGTACAAAATCTCCCCGTTGAAAAGCCATTTTGCTATGACTAAGATGAATTTTTCCCTAGTCAAAATATAAGAAATAACTATGCAAGCCACCATCGCAACCCCCTTGGACGCCGATGCCGCGTCCACACCGGTTAACTCCCGGGGAAAAGTCATCGTCGCCTCTCTGGTCGGTACCGCCATCGAGTTCTTTGATTTCTATATTTATGCCACCGCTGCGGTGATCGTATTCCCGCATATCTTCTTCCCACAGGGTGACCCGGCAGCTGCAACGCTACAATCGCTGGCCACCTTCGCCATCGCCTTTGTGGCACGGCCCATCGGCTCTGCTCTGTTCGGCCACTTCGGCGACCGCGTCGGGCGGAAGGTCACCTTGGTGGCTTCACTGCTGACCATGGGGATTTCCACCGTGCTGATCGGCCTGCTGCCAAGCTATGCAACCATTGGCATCTTTGCACCGATCCTGCTGGCGCTGGCACGCTTTGGCCAAGGCCTGGGTCTGGGTGGCGAATGGGGCGGTGCCGCGTTGCTGGCCACCGAGAATGCGCCTGCCAACAAACGTGCGCTGTACGGCTCTTTCCCGCAGTTGGGTGCACCGATCGGCTTCTTCTTCGCCAACGGCACCTTCCTGCTGCTCTCCTGGTTGCTGACTGACGAACAGTTCATGACCTGGGGCTGGCGCGTACCGTTTATCCTCTCTGCCGCGCTGGTGCTGGTTGGTCTGTATGTGCGTATTTCGCTGCACGAGACTCCGGTTTTTGCCAAGGTGGCCAAAGCGGGCAAACAGGTGAAGGTCCCGCTCGGGACGCTGTTGAGCAAACACAAAAAGGCTACCATCCTGGGTACCTTCATCATGCTGGCTACCTATACGCTGTTCTACCTGATGACCGTTTACTCCATGACCTACGGCACGGCCGCAGAGCCGCTGGGGCTGGGATATTCACGTAACAGCTTCCTGTGGATGCTGATGGTAGCGGTGATTGGTTTTGGCGTGATGGTGCCGATCGCCGGTTTGCTGGCCGATGCCTTTGGCCGCCGCAAGACCATGATTGTCATCACCCTGTTGATGATCGGCTTTGCCTTCCTGTTCCCGAGCATGCTGGGTTCCGGCAATCAGCTGTTGGTGATGGCTTTCCTGCTGCTGGGGCTGAGCATTATGGGCCTGACCTTTGGCCCGATGGGCGCACTGCTGCCTGAACTGTTCCCAACCGAAGTGCGCTACACCGGAGCCTCGTTCTCGTATAACGTGGCCTCGATCCTGGGGGCTTCGGTAGCGCCTTATATTGCGACCTGGTTGGCTAACAACTACGGGCTGTTCTACGTTGGCATGTACCTGGCGGCCATGGCCAGCCTGACGCTGATTGCGCTGCTGCTGATGAAAGAAACCCGCCACACGTCTCTGTAATCCTCTCCCGGCCCCCTGCCTATGGGGGCCTGTTTGTCTGTTGTCACAAATCCCGGCTATGCTATCCCTCCATTTGCTGAGGAAACCCGCCCATGTCATTGCGCCGTTGGCTCTGTTTGTCTGTTACGTTGCTGATTATTATCGCCATTGCCACCTATTTCTGGCTGAAACCGGCCCACCCGGATGCGCTGTGGCATATCGTCAGCCAGCAATGCCTGCCGAATCAGCAACAAAACCATAATCCGGCGCCCTGCACACAGGTAGATGAGCAGGCCGGGTTCGTAGTGCTGAAAGACCGCAATGGGCCTTTGCAATACCTGTTGATGCCAACGGCCAAAATCACCGGCATTGAAAGTCCGCAGGTACTGAAGCCCGATACCGCCAACTTCTTCGCCTTAGCCTGGCAGGCCCGGCATTTTATGGCGGATAAACTCGGTAAACCGATCGACGATGCCGCCATCTCTCTGGCGATCAACTCCGAATATGGCCGTACGCAAAATCAGCTGCATATTCATATCTCCTGCCTGCAACCGGCGGTAAAAAACCGGCTGGCGCAGCTGCAAGAGGATTTCAGTGAAAGCTGGCAGCCGCTACCTGGTGGATTGCTGGGGCATGATTATTTGGCTCGCCGCGCCAGCGCTGCTGAACTCAAGCAGCTTGGGGCATTCCGTTTGCTGGCTCAGGGCGTTGAGGGCGCACGTGAAAGCATGGGGAGCTACGGCATGGCGATGACGGCCTTACCGGGAGGAGATTTCCTACTGCTGGCTGTGAAACGTAACCTGTGGCAGCTGAATCTAGCCTCCGCCGAAGAGATCCAGGATCACAGCTGCCAGGTACTACAGTAATCTTGGGTCACTTCTTGTTCTTCATCTGCTGCAGGATTTTGCCACACTGGTTTTCTTCGCCACCGTCACTAGGTGAAACCAGAGCCAGCAACGCTGCTGCCGGGGCGACAACCACACCCAATGCCACCGCAGCCACCCCGCGAGCAATCAACGGCCCAGCCTTCACGCCAGCGTCCGGTTTTTTAAACGTCCCTTTGACATACAGCGGCGAACGCAAGGTCAGCACCCGCATCCCTTTACTTTCCGGATCGATGGACAGATCCAGCCGCTCGGTGGCGAAATTGATGTTGCCGGTGATGTTGATGATGGCATTTTCCGTATCAAACACGAACAGTCGTGGCGTCGCCAACCCGCTGCGAATGCCGACATCCGCCGCAGCGCAGTTGATCCCCACCTCGTCATCGCCAAACAGTTGAGCGACCAGGTAGTTACCTACGTTGAGGCCCAGGATTTCCATCAGGCTGCGGCTGATCACGCCGTCATTGATCAGCAGGCGCAGATCGCCGCTGCTGGTCGCCAGCAAATCGGCCACCGAGTTGCCGCTGCCTGTTAGCTTGGCATCGCCGTTCAATTCCCCCAGGCTGCGCTTCATCGACTCCACGTTCGGCAGCAGCTGCTTCAGCTGGAACTTACGCGCGTGCATATCCACCCGGCCCTGCATCGGGCTCTTGCTACCATCAAGACGGACGGTGGCATTCAGGTTGCCTCCGGCCACGCCGAAGCGCAGCGGGTCCATCAGGATCACTGCGTTATCCAGCTTAAGATGGGTATTCAGATCGCTCAACGGCAGCGAACTGCCATGCTCAATGCGTTTAGCGGTAAATTTGACGTCGGCATCCATTACACCCCAGCTTTTGGTTTCGAACTTCTCAACCGGCAGCACTTTGTCGCTCGGCTGGCGGGTTTTCTCGCCGCGATTGGCTTTCTGCTGATTGGAGTCCGCGCCGATCAATGGCGCAAGATCGGCAAAACGCAGCTGTTTGGAAAGCACTTCACCGCTCAACTTGGGCCGCGGGTGGCTCGCAACGTACTTCAAGTCCCCATGGATATCGCTGTCACCGATCTTGCCGTCAAAGCCCTGATACTCGAATACCGCACCGCCCGGTTGATGCAACTGGGCGATAAGATGGCCATCGGTAGAATAAGGTGGAGTGTTGGGTAACAGCACGCCGGTCAGCGCATACAGGTTTCCCAGGCTGTCACCGGAGAATTTCAGCCGTAGATCCAGGCCGCCAAGGTTCAGCGGATCGGACAACGTCCCCGCAACCTGCACTCTGGTATTGCCGGAACGGACATCGGCCTGCAGCGGGAACGGAATATCAGCACTTTGCAGTGACAGCATGCCACCTATTTTGCCGCTGCCTGACAGCGCTTCACCGTGGTATTTTCCTTTAATCTTCCAGCCGAAGACATAATCCGGCGTCGTCGCTTTATCTCCCGGCTGCTTACCCGCAACTTCACTAAAGGGCAGAGGCTTGCCAAGTGGGTCGATCAGCGCCTGGAAATCGGCCTTGAGCGTGGCGTCTTTAAAATCAATCTGGCCGCGATCGAACACGATATCGTGAATGCTGACAGACCAGTCTGACTGCGGTTGGTTGGGGTCTTTTTCGGCGCTGTTAGCCAGGTTGAAGGTCCAGTTATTGTCACCGTTCGCCAGGCGCTGTAGCGAGGCATTTGGCTGTTTCAACCAGATACGCGGGATCAGCACCTCTTTGCCCAGCAGCGCCAATGGCGCGATCGAGGCATCGACGCGTTGCAGTGTGACCATCTCATCACCGGGGATCTTGGCAGGGTTGCCCAGCATAATATCTTCGGCGTGAATATGCGGCCAAGGTACCCAGGCACGCCAGCCTCCCTCATCCTGGTGACGTTGCCAGTTAACGCCCAGATCGCCACGAATAGCAAACGGGCGCTGCAGCTCGGCGGAGACTTTGCTATTGATGGTGGGTTTGAGGCGGTTCCAATCGAAGGTGGCAATGAACACCACCAAAACCACGATAATCAGCAGTACGATGCCGCCAATCCAGCTAAAAGTTTTGCCTGTTCTTGTCATAGCGGCTCCCTTGAGGCGATAGCTGACTGCGAAAATTGATAAGCAGCCTTACTGAAAGCCTAGTCGAGGATAAGCCTAAGTTCACGCGATGGGAACTAATGGGTCAAGGGATGGGGGCAATAAACCGCGTAGGCAGCGTTTTCAGCTGGTCAAAATGTGCAGGGCGGCTCAGGTAATACCCTTGGGCTGCAAACGCGCCAGAGCGCTGTACCAGCAGCCATTCCTGCTCTGTTTCTACCCCTTCGACAATCACTCCGTCGCTATGCTGGCTCATCAGGCGCACCAGGGTAAAAAACAGCTGGATGCCCTCGTCGCTTTGCTTGAGCAACATGAACAGCTCGCGCGCCACCTTGATATACTGATAACGCCAACTGCTGACCGCAGAGAAATTCGCCAACCCGCTACCAAAATCATCCAGCCACAGGCGCTCCGCTCCGGGGATATGCTGCAGCGGCCCATTCAACGCCCTGTCTGCCTGCTCAACCAGCTCAAAACGCAGGTAAGGCATGACGCTGATTTGCCGCTGCATCGCCGGGTGTCGCTGCAGGGCCTGTAAGGCCTTGCCGTCGATATTGATGGAGACCATCAACGCATGGTGGATAAACATGGCCTGCCATTGCTGCAGTAAATTGAGCTGTTCCTGAAGCACCGCCAGGCGCTGGCGCAACCCCAGCGCGGCAAAGTAGTCCTCGGGGGAGACCGGCTTGCTCGGTGCCGCCGGATGATGCACCGCAGTAAGCAGCTCTACCGCCAGCAATTTGCCGCAGGTGCGGTAAATGGGCTGAAAAGTATACAAACGCCGACACTGCCGCCAGTAACGGAAGACCTTGGCACGCTGCCAGGCGGCAAACAATGGCGTCAGTAGACCAGAGATCATGTTGGTTATCATCGGTTCTATCGCCATTAGGGAATGGGAACGATAACGTTGCCGGAAATTTGTCGATCTTGTTATCGGCAACGCACAATAAAACTTTAAACCTGGGTAAAAGGTCCCTACATTAAACCATTACCTACATGCAACGTTTCTATAACAAGAGGAAAATTTAATGCCCTACGTAAATATCAAAATTACCCGCGAAGGCGCAACCGCGGAGCAGAAAAAACAGCTAATTGCAGGCGTGACCCAACTGTTGGTCGATACGCTCGGCAAAAATCCGGCCACTACCGTGGTGGTTATAGATGAAGTGGAAACCGATAACTGGGGGATTGGTGGTCAATGTGTCACCGATCTGCGCGCGGCGGCCAAGTAGTTTTCCTTCCTCAGCGGCGGGAAACCACGCGTTTCCCGATCGCGATCATAAACTAATTAAAACGCTGTTTTATTCCTATTGACTCGCTTCGCCCTTGCGTTGAGACTGGACGTATTCGCAGCAACCAGACTCATTATCAAGCCAGGGATTATCATGAACAGCAAAAACCTCGCCGTGATCGGCGAATGCATGATCGAACTGTCGCAGAAAGGCGCCGATCTCAGCCGTGGATTCGGCGGCGACACCCTCAACACTGCCGTCTATATCGCCCGTCAGGTGCCGCAACAGGCGCTGAACGTGCATTACGTCACCGCGCTAGGCACCGACAGCTTCAGCCGGGAAATGCTGCAAACCTGGCAGCAGGAGCAGGTAAAAACCGATTTGATCCAGCAATTGGACAACAAGCTGCCGGGGCTGTACGTGATCGAAACCGACGATACCGGCGAGCGCACCTTCTATTACTGGCGCAACGATGCGGCCGCACGCTACTGGCTGGATGGCCCGCAGGCAGAGAGCCTGTGTGCACAGCTGGCGCAGTTTGATTACCTGTATCTGAGCGGTATCAGCGTGGCGATCCTCAACCCTGCCAGCCGGGAAAAACTGCTGACCCTGCTGCGCCAATGCCGGGCCAACGGCGGCAAAGTGATCTTCGATAACAACTATCGGCCGCGGCTGTGGCAAAGCCAGCAAGAGACTCAGCAGGCCTATCGCGAGGTCCTGGCCTGTACCGACATCGCCTTCCTGACGCTGGATGATGAAGATTTACTGTGGGGCAAGCAGCCGGTTGAGCAGGTGGTGGGCCGTACCCGCGACTTTGGCGTGAGTGAGATTGTGATTAAGCGTGGCGCAGATTCCTGCCTGGTGTTCAGCGCCGATGGGGGAACCCACGACGTACCGGCGGTCAAACTGCCAAAAGAGAAAGTGATTGATACCACCGCCGCCGGAGATTCCTTCAGCGCGGGTTATCTGGCTGTACGCCTGACCGGCGGTGATGCGGTTAGCGCGGCCAAACGTGGTCACCTGACCGCAAGCACGGTGATCCAGTATCGCGGGGCCATCATCCCACACGAGGCGATGCCACAATAATTCCCGAACGCCAGAAATGCACAAGGCCAGCAACGATGCTGGCCTTTTTAGTTGGCCCGATAAATCGGGCCTCTACAATCTTGGTATTTAACCGGCTACTGCGATACGTTTCATATCGGTCATGTAGCCACGCAGTTTGCGGCCAACGGATTCGATCGGGTGGTTACGCACCGCTTCGTTCACGTCACGCAGCTGCGCGTTGTCAACGGTGGTACCAGCAACTGATTTACCCAGATCGCCCGCCTGCAGAGTGGTCATGAACTCTTTCAGCAACGGTACCGCCGCATAAGAAAACAGGTAGTTACCGTATTCTGCGGTATCGGAGATCACCACGTTCATTTCATACAGACGCTTACGCGCGATGGTATTGGCGATCAGCGGCAGCTCGTGCAGTGATTCGTAGTAAGCAGACTCTTCGATGATGCCTGAATCCACCATGGTTTCGAAGGCCAGCTCAACGCCCGCTTTGACCATTGCTACCATCAGTACGCCGTTGTCGAAGTATTCCTGCTCGCTGATTTTGCCTTCAAACTGCGGCGCAGTTTCGAAAGCGGTTTTGCCGGTCTCTTCACGCCAGGTCAGCAGTTTCACATCGTCTGCGGCCCAGTCTGCCATCATACCGCTGGAGAATTCGCCAGAGATGATGTCGTCCATGTGCTTCTGGAACAGCGGAGCCATGATGCCTTTCAGTTGCTCAGACAGCGCATAGGCACGCAGTTTCGCCGGGTTGGACAGGCGATCCATCATCAGGGTGATACCGCCCTGTTTCAGCGCTTCGGTGATGGTTTCCCAGCCGAACTGGATCAGTTTTTCTGCGTATGCCGGGTCGGTACCTTCAGATACCAGCTTGTCGAAGCACAGCAGAGAACCCGCTTGCAGCATACCGCACAGGATGGTCTGCTCGCCCATCAGGTCAGATTTCACTTCTGCAACGAAGGAAGATTCCAGCACGCCTGCACGATGGCCGCCAGTGGCTGCCGCCCATGCCTTGGCAATCGCCATGCCTTCGCCTTTTGGATCGTTTTCCGGGTGAACCGCGATCAGCGTTGGTACACCGAAACCACGTTTGTATTCTTCACGCACTTCGGTACCTGGGCACTTAGGTGCAACCATCACTACGGTGATGTCTTTACGAACCTGCTCGCCAACTTCAACGATGTTGAAGCCGTGGGAGTAGCCCAGCGCAGCACCGTCTTTCATCAGCGGCTGTACGGCACGAACTACGGAGGTGTGCTGCTTGTCTGGCGTCAGGTTAACGACCAGATCGGCCTGCGGGATCAGATCTTCGTAGGTGCCAACCTTGAAGCCGTTCTCGGTGGCTTTGCGCCATGAGGCACGCTTCTCGGCAATCGCTTCTTTACGCAGCGCATAAGCCACGTCCAGGCCGGAATCACGCATGTTCAGACCCTGGTTCAGACCCTGAGCACCACAGCCGACGATCACCACTTTTTTCCCTTTCAGGTAACCGGCTTCATCCGCAAATTCGTCACGCGCCATGAAACGGCACTTACCCAATTGCGCCAACTGCTGACGCAGGTTCAATGTGTTGAAATAGTTAGCCATGGTGATGCTCCAGTTAGATGTTGTGTCGTGCAATATTATTCTCATTCCCGCCCTGTCTATGCGGGATCCGTTGAAACCAATGTATAACAGGAATTGCGTTGCTTAAATTGATATATTACGAACGTGACGTTGCAATTTCTGCAACACCCCGCTGCGAGCGTACTGATTATGGACTTACGTGATCTCAAGCTGTTCCTGCACCTGGCTGAAAGCCATCACTTTGGCCGCACGGCCAAGGCGATGCACGTCAGCCCCTCTACGCTTTCCCGCCAAATCCAGCGGCTGGAAGAAACGCTTGGACAGTCGCTGTTTCTGCGTGATAACCGAACCGTAGAGCTGACCGATGCTGGCGAACAGTTGAAAGTGTTTGCTCAACAAACGCTGCTGCAGTATCAGCAGTTGAAACATTCGCTTGGCCAGCACGGCCCTTCTCTGAGTGGCGAGCTACGCTTGTTCTGCTCGGTCACTGCCGCTTACAGTCATCTGCCACCGATCCTCGACCGCTTCCGTGCCCAGCATCCCCTGGTTGAAATCAAATTGACTACCGGTGATGCCGCCGATGCGGTGGACAAAGTGCAATCCAACGAGGCCGACCTTGGTATCGCCGGGCGGCCTGAAACACTCCCCACCAGCGTCGCCTTCACCCAAATCGGTGAGATCCCGCTGGTGCTGATTGCTCCCGCTCTGCCGTGTGCGGTTCGAACGCAGGCTTTTGCAGAGCAGCCGGACTGGGCCAATATGCCGTTTATCCTGCCGGAGCATGGCCCATCAAGAAAACGCATCGAGCTGTGGTTCCGCCGCCAGCACATCACCAATCCGCTGATTTACGCCACCGTCGGCGGGCATGAGGCGATTGTTTCGATGGTGGCATTAGGCTGCGGTATCGCGCTGATCCCCAGCGTGGTGGTAGATAATAGCCCGGAGCCCGTTCGCAACCGCATCTCTCAGTTGGAAAATATCTCGATGGTCGAACCGTTCGAACTGGGGGTCTGCGTGCCGAAAAAACGCCTCAACGAACCGCTGATTGAGGCGTTCTGGCGTTTGCTCTCATAAGTCTGCAGGGTCGATCTGCTTCATCGCTTCCACCTGCATCAGCCACTGGTACAGCGGCTCCAACTGCTGGAAACTCTGCGTAAGGGTAGCGACCAGATCGGCGCTGAACAGTTTTTCCACCTGATTATCTGTGGCCATCACCGCAAAGGACTTACGGTTGTACCAGGTGGCAATCTCCGGTGCCTGTTCCTTCACCAACGGGCGCTTATAGCTTTCCCCCACCAGCTCGAACGGCGCACGGCAGCACTCGGCCACCTCCAAAAACGGCTGTGGCCTGCGCAGCAAGGTGTGGCGAAACAGATCCATGGTGGCTTTGTCGGCGCTGTAATAACCCAGGCCATAACGCAGCATGTCCGGCCCCAGTTCAAAGAAGTACACCGGTGCCAGCTTCCAGTCTTTGCTTGGCCGCTTGAAGGTCAGCCACATGCGGCTACGGTAGCGGGATTTATCATGGGAAAAACGCGTGTCGCGATGAATGCGCGACAGCGTTTTGCCAATGGCCGGACGGGTTTCAAACTGCGGGTCAATCATCAGCATCGCAGGACTCAGCGCATCCACCAGCGAACGGAACGGCGTTAACAGCTCACGGTCATACACGCCCCGATTGGCATCAAACCACTCCTTGTCGTTCTCGATCCGCACCTGTTGCAGGAAGTCCAGCCCTTGTTGGCTGAACCCGGTGAACTCATTACTCATACGCTATCCTTGTCGCCGATGTTAGCCCTGCAGGAAGAACCGGAAGGCCGGGTTGTCGGTCTCATCATGGCAGTCGTAACCCAACGCCTGCAGGTGTTGCTCAAACTCTGGCTCAGTCTGAGAAAGCTCAAACCCTGCCAGCACGCGACCAAAATCGGTACCGTGGCTGCGGTAGTGGAACAGCGAAATATTCCAGTGCGTGCCCAGCGTTTGCAGGAACTTGAGCAGAGCGCCCGGTGACTCTGGGAACTCAAAGCTGTACAGACGCTCACGCAGCGGTTTCGAAGGCCGCCCGCCCACCATGTAACGCACGTGCAGTTTTGCCATCTCATCGTCGGACAGGTCTACCACCTGATAACCATCACGGTTCAGCTCATCGATGATTTCCAGCCGCTCGGTATGGCCCCTGGTCAGGCGGACCCCGACAAAGATGCAGGCGTTGTCAGCATCGGCATAGCGGTAGTTGAACTCGGTAACCGCACGGCCACCCAACAGCTGGCAGAACTTCAGGAAGCTGCCCTTCTGTTCTGGAATGGTCACCGCCAGCAGCGCTTCGCGTTGTTCGCCCAGCTCGCAACGTTCGGAAACGTAGCGCAGTCCGTGGAAATTCACATTAGCACCGGAAAGCACATGGGCCAGCCGCTCGCCCTGAATATTGTGCTGCTGCACGTATTTTTTCAGCCCTGCCAACGCCAGCGCGCCAGAAGGTTCGGCGATGGCCCGCACGTCTTCGAACAGATCTTTCACCGCTGCGCAGATCGCATCGCTATCGACGGTGATCACATCATCAAGGTATTCACGGCACAGACGGAAGGTTTCATCACCGATGCGCTTTACTGCCACGCCTTCAGCAAACAACCCGACGCGCGCCAGATCGACCGGCTGCCCGGCATCCAGCGCCGCACGCAGACAGGCCGAATCCTCAGCTTCCACGCCAATCACTTTGATTTGCGGCATCAGTTGCTTGATCAGCACCGCGACACCGGCCGCCAGGCCGCCACCGCCAACCGGCACAAACACCCGGTCCAGGTGCGCGTCCTGCTGCAATAGCTCCATCGCCAAAGTGCCCTGCCCGGCAATGACTGCCGGGTGATCGAACGGGGGTACAAAGGTCATGCCCTGTTGCTGCGAAAGCTCAATCGCCTTGACCTTGGCTTCGTCGAAGTTGGCACCGTGCAGCAACACTTCACCGCCGAAACCGCGCACCGCATCAACCTTGATATCCGCCGTCGACACCGGCATCACGATCAGGGTTTTGATCCCCAAACGGTTGCCGGAAAAGGCGACACCCTGCGCATGGTTGCCCGCAGAGGCCGTGACCACACCACGCGCCCTCTGCTCTTCATCCAGGCTGGCAATCATCGCGTAAGCCCCGCGCAGCTTAAAGCTGTGCACCGGCTGGCGATCTTCGCGCTTCACCAGAATGGTATTGCCGAGGCGCGCAGAGATCTTGCCCATGGTCTGTAACGGGGTGACCTGAGCCACCTCGTAAACTGGCGAGCGGAGTACCGCTCGCAAATATTCGGCGCCACAGGGGGCGTCGGGTAGGGGTTGTGATACCGCCATGGTGGTTAGCCTCCCAGCTTGCTCTTGTCCCGCACTGCGCCTTTATCAGCACTGGTGGCCAGCGTAGCATAAGCACGTAACGCATAAGATACCTGGCGCTCACGCGCTTTCGGTGTCCAGGCCGCATCACCGCGTGCCAGTTCCGCCTCACGGCGTGCAGCCAGTACGCTCTCCGGCACATCCAGCACCATGCTGCGTTTCGGGATATCGATATCGATCATGTCCCCTTCTTCCACCAGCGCAATCAGGCCGCCGCTGGCCGCTTCCGGCGAAACGTGACCAATGGATAAACCGGAGGTGCCGCCTGAGAAACGACCATCGGTGATCAGCGCACAGGCCTTGCCCAGCCCCATCGATTTCAGATAGGTGGTTGGGTAGAGCATTTCCTGCATGCCCGGCCCGCCTTTTGGCCCTTCATAACGGATCACCACTACGTCGCCGGCCACCACTTTACCGCCAAGAATCGCCTCAACGGCCGTATCCTGGCTCTCATAAACTTTGGCTGGCCCACGGAAAGTCAGGTTGTCTTTATCCACGCCAGCGGTTTTAACGATGCTGCCGTCTTCGGCCATGTTGCCATACAGCACCGCCAAGCCCCCTTCCAGACTGAAGGCGTTTTCCAAAGAGCGGATACAGCCATCGGCACGATCGTTGTCCAGCGTGTCCCAACGGCAGTCCTGTGAGAATGCCTGGGTGGTGCGGATGCCCGCCGGACCTGCGCGGAACATTTTCTTCACGGCCTCATCCTGGGTCAGCATGATGTCGTACTTTTCCAGGGTCTCTGGCAGCTTCATCCCCAGGATGTTATCCACATCGCGGTTCATCAGCCCGGCGCGATCCAGCTCGCCAAGAATGGCAAGTACGCCACCGGCACGGTGTACGTCTTCCATGTGGTATTTCTGAGTGCTTGGCGCGACCTTGCACAGATGTGGCACTTTGCGGGACAGGCGATCGATATCCGCCATGGCGAAGTCTATCTCGCCTTCCTGCGCTGCCGCCAACAGGTGCAACACGGTATTGGTGGAGCCCCCCATCGCGATGTCCAGAGTCATCGCATTTTCGAATGCGGCCTTGTTGGCGATGCTGCGTGGCAGTGCACTCTCATCGTCCTGCTCGTAGTAACGCTTGGTCAGTTCGACGATGCGCTTACCGGCGTTCAGGAACAGATCCTTACGATCGGCGTGGGTCGCCAGCAGCGAACCGTTGCCCGGCTGAGACAGGCCCAACGCTTCGGTCAGGCAGTTCATGGAGTTGGCGGTAAACATCCCGGAGCACGAGCCGCAGGTTGGGCAAGCGGAACGCTCGATCTGCGCGCTGTCGGCGTCGCTGACGTTCGGGTTGGCACCCTGGATCATCGCATCGATCAGGTCCAGCTTGATGATTTTGTCGGAAAGCTTGGTTTTACCGGCTTCCATCGGGCCGCCGGAAACGAAGATCACCGGAATATTCAGGCGCAGTGACGCCATCAGCATCCCTGGGGTGATCTTGTCGCAGTTGGAGATACATACCATCGCATCGGCGCAGTGGGCATTCACCATATACTCCACCGAGTCGGCGATCAGCTCGCGCGACGGCAGAGAATAGAGCATGCCGCCGTGGCCCATGGCGATCCCATCATCCACCGCAATGGTGTTGAACTCTTTGGCAACGCCGCCGGAGGCTTCGATCTGTTCTGCAACCAGCTTGCCCAGGTCGCGCAGGTGCACATGGCCCGGCACAAACTGGGTGAAGGAGTTGACCACCGCAATAATCGGTTTGCCGAAATCGTCGTCGGTCATCCCGGTCGCGCGCCATAATGCGCGGGCACCCGCCATGTTGCGGCCGTGGGTGGTGGTGGCGGAACGGTACTTAGGCATGCTCTTCACTCCAAAAATAGTCATTTTACGGACGGCGAACGAACCATCCGTTTAGTGTTGTCTGTCGTTATTGGTTTACCGGATCCAACCAGCCGTACTTGTCTTCGGTTTTGCCGCTGAACAGGCCAAAGAACGCCTGCTGGATCTGCTTGGTAATTGGGCCGCACTTGCCGATCCCTACCTGAATGCCATCCACGCTGCGCACCGGCGTGATTTCCGCCGCGGTGCCGGACATAAACACTTCGTCCGCCAGATACAGAGACTCACGGGAAAGCACTTGCTCGCGCACTTCGAAGCCCATGTCTTTTGCCAGCTTGATGATCGCGTCACGCGTGATACCCGGCAGAGCGGAGGAGGTGAACGGTGGAGTAAACAGTACGCCGTCTTTCACTTCAAACAGGTTCTCGCCTGCGCCTTCAGAGATATAGCCGTGAACGTCCAGCGCGATACCTTCCTGATAGCCGTGGCGGCGTGCTTCGCTGCCCACCAGCAGTGAGGAAAGGTAGTTGCCCCCGGCTTTCGCCGCGGTAGGAATGGTGTTTGGTGCTACACGGTGCCAGGAAGAGACCATCGCATCGATACCTTGATCCAGCGCTTCTTCACCCAGATACGCGCCCCAAGGAAACGCCGCGATAATCACGTCGGTTTTATAGCCTGCCGGTGGGTTAACGCCCATGCCAACATCACCAACAAACACCAAAGGACGAATATACGCGCTGACCAGATTGTTTTTACGCAGCGTAGCACGGCAGGCTTCCATCAGCTCATCGACGCTTTGCGTTACCGGCATGCGGTAAATTTTTGCCGAGTCATGCAGACGCTGCATATGTTCACGGTGGCGGAATACCACCGGGCCTTTATGGGAGTCGTAGCAGCGAACCCCTTCAAATACCGACGTTCCGTAGTGCAGCGCATGCGACATTACGTGAACCTTGGCATCGGCCCAAGGAACCATCTCACCATTGAACCAAATATAATCGGCTTTCTTCGTCATTGTTCTGTTCCTTTTGCGCAATCAGGCGCGTATTTGTTGTGATGATTGTTGCTGGATCTCAACGCTGGAGACATCCATCAGTTTGCTCAACTGAGATGACAGTAAATCCACAGGGCGCTGGCTGGCAACGGTCAATTCAATATTTATATCGTCGCTATTGCTGCCCGAAGCCATATTCATAGCACAGACCTGGAAGCCACGGTGACGAACAACGCGCAATACGCGCTCTAACATTTCAGGGCGGAAGCGGGCCTGGATCGAGAGTTGATGCTGCATCATGATACTTTCTCCAACATGGTTTCGTTGCCTGCGCCCGGCGGCACCAGCGGCCAGACGTTCTCGAGTTCATCAATGGAAACCTGCAGCAGATAAGGCCCTTCGCTGTTAAGCAAGGTATCGAGCGCGTCTGCGACCTGGTCTTTGCGGGTAATACGTTGGCCGGGGATGCCGAAGGCGCTGGCCAATATCAGGAAATCGGGGTTATCGGAGAGGTTGGTTTCGCTGTAACGGCCATCAAAGAACAGTTGCTGCCACTGACGAACCATCCCTAAACGCTGGTTATCCAGTAACACGATTTTCAGCGGTAACTGTTTGCGTTTGATGGTACCCAGCTCCTGCACGTTCATCATGAAGGAACCATCTCCGGACACGCAGATCACCATATCCTCCGGGCGTGCCATCTGCGCACCTACCGCTGCGGGGATACCGAAGCCCATCGTCCCCAACCCGCTGGAGGTGATGAAGTTCTCTGGGCGTTCAAAGCTCATGTGCTGCGCGGTCCACATCTGGTGCTGGCCCACGTCGGTGGTCACCACGGTATTGGCCGGTTTGCGTTCAGACAGTTGCTTGAGCAGCAACGGAGCATAGATCGGTTGGCCTGGGTGGTCGTAACGCCAAGGGTGAGTTTCTTTCAGTTCGGCCACCCGTTGCAGCCAAGGGGCGATCTGCATCGGCTGTTGCAGCGCTGGCAGCAGGGTTCTCAGATCCCCTTGCAGGGCCACATGTGCCTGACGCAGCTTGCTCATTTCTGCCGGATCGATATCCATGTGGATCACCTTGGCCTGCGGCGCAAAGGCGTTCAGCTTGCCGGTCACCCGATCGTCAAAACGCGCGCCTACGGCTATCAATAAATCACACTCCTGCACGGCGAAGTTGGCAGCTTTGGTGCCATGCATACCCAACATGCCGAGATAATACGGATGGTTGGCATCCGGTGCGCCCAAGCCTTTCAAGGTCGCCACGGTTGGGATTTGCGTCAGCTCGACAAATTCCCGTAATGCCGAGACTGCCTGCGCCATCCCTACGCCACCGCCCACGTACAGCATTGGCTTCTGCGCCTGTGCCAGCAACTGCGTGGCCATAGCCAGCTCCGCCGTAGGATGTTCAAACTGGTCTTCTACCGGCATCAGATGAGGAGGCAAATCGCCCTGCGCCAGTTGGATGTCTTTCGGGATGTCGATCAGTACCGGGCCTGGGCGGCCGCTGGTGGCGATGGCAAAAGCCTCTGCCATGATCCCTGGCAGCGCTTCCAGCGACTCCACCAGGAAACTGTGTTTGGTACAGGCCAGAGACAGGCCAAGAACATCGATCTCCTGAAAAGCATCGGTACCGATAAGCGCAGAGCCTACCTGACCGGTGATCGCAACCACTGGCACCGAGTCCAGCAGCGCATCCGCCAACCCGGTGATCAGGTTGGTCGCGCCGGGGCCAGAGGTGGCGATACAGACGCCAACTTTGCCGCTGGAACGAGCATAGCCAATGGCCGCAATCGCCGCACCCTGCTCATGACGACACAGCAGATGTTCAACTCCGCCGTCATACAACGCATCGTAGACCGGCATGATCGCACCACCGGGATAGCCGAATACCTTGTCTACCCCCTGCGCACGCAACGCTTGAACTACCCACTGAGCACCATTCATGGTTATTTCCCCGCCTTGTTGCGGGAAGTGCAGGATTTTATTCTGTTGGTCATTCTCTGCTCCTTGTTCATATTTTCTTGGCATAAAAAAACCCCCGGACCTTTTGGGTGCGGGGGTTATCTTGCGATTCCGGCTTGTTTTCTAAGCCTTTCTTCGTCCAAGTGCAGCCCCGCACGGTGGGATAATAATCACCACCACGCTAATCACGACTAGGCTAATCACTTGGGCTAGGGCTTTCATAATTGGGTTGTTCACTGTGCTCGTTTCGAACTAATGCCTACAGAGTTACCATAGCAGCCGGTAACCTGACAACACTTTTTTTGCGTTATTATTCGGCGCTGCCGGGTCAAAGCTGCAACAAAGTGCATGAAATTCAAACGCTAACACCAGCACCAGGCGCTTTACTTTCCACCGCAATCGCTTTGCCGCGCGTATCCTTGCCGAAATACACCAGCACCGCGATCACGATCGCCACTGTCCCGGCAATCATCGCCATCGCCAGGCCGTAGTTTTGCCCATGATGTTCCGCAATCGTGGCCTGCAAGGTCGCGTTCACTGAGGCAATAAGATTACCCAGCTGATAGACAAACCCCGGCAACACCGCGCGGGTATTCGCTGGCACCAGTTCGTTGAGGTAGGTTGGGATCACACCCCACGCGCCCTGCACCATGAATTGCATCATGAACGCCCCCAGCCCCAGCATGAACGAACCGCTGGCGAAGGCCCACAGCGGGATCACCGGTAACGCCAGCAGGGCCGCAATAATAATGGCTTTCTTACGGCCAATTTTTTCCGACAGGGCACCAAAGAAAATACCGCCGATAATGGACGCGATATTGTAGCTAATGGCGATGATACTGACGGTTTTAGGATCGAAACCGTGCTGAATTTTCAGGAAGGCCGGATACATATCCTGGGTGCCGTGAGAGAAGAAATTAAACGCCGCCATCAGCAGCACCAGATAGAGACACAGCTTCCAATGACTCTTCAGGACTGGCAGCAAAGCGGTGCTGTCTTTACGAGCCCGTGCCGCCAGCCACACCGGCGACTCTTCCACGCAGAAGTAGATAAACGGCAGCAACAGGATTGGCGCGGCCCCGATCACGAACATGCCACGCCAGCCGACCACTTCAAACAGCAGGCCGTAGACCACCGCCGCCAACAGATAGCCAAACGGATACCCCGCCTGGAAGATACCGGACATCAAGCCGCGCGAACGATCTGGGATGCTTTCCATCGCCAGCGAAGAGGCCACGCCCCAGATGCCCCCCATCGCCACGCCGTAAAGCACACGCAGCAACAGGAAGACGGTCAAAGAAGGAGCAGCCGCCGACAACAGCTCAAATACCGAGAAAAACACGATATTCAACATCAGGATTGGTTTACGGCCGTACTTTTCCGCCGCACGGCCAAAGATCAGGGCGCCAATCGGGCGCACCGCCAACGTCAGCAGGATCGCCAGGGTGACTTCTTCCATCCCCACCTGAAAAGCCTGAGCTATATCGCTGAGCAGGAAGACCAGCACAAAGAAATCGAAAGCGTCGAGCGTCCAGCTTGAAAAGCTGGCAATTGCCGCATTGCGCTGCAGCGGAGTCCAACCGAACATAGTGTTATCCCTACCGTAGAGTATGAAGTTATCAGGTTTAGCGGCGGCCGCAGCGGGTGCGGTAGCGGTCGGGGCTTTGTTAATGAAGTGATTTTTTATTTTAACCAATTGTTAAATACACCCATTAACCCTGCTGTTGCAACTTGGTTAGCTTGCTAATTTGTTGCAACCTTGTGGTAATTGTTAAGGGGTATTACAGCGAAATGCGTGCCGGCTCGAAAAACACCACTAACCTGATGAAATAAATTACTTTTAATTTTGTAGCACTACGCAAGTTGACGATGAATAGAGCGCAGCTATCGGTCCGTTCCCGCATCATGTTGCCTTCAGCGAGGAGAGCAATATGTCACTGGCGGTAATCTATACCCGTGCCACGATCGGCGTGCAGGCACCTTCGGTCATGGTTGAAGTCCATATCAGCAACGGATTACCCGGCCTCACGCTGGTCGGTCTACCGGAAACCACGGTGAAAGAAGCCCGTGACCGGGTGCGCAGCGCACTGATCAACAACGGCTTCACCTTTCCGGCCAAACGCATCACCGTCAATCTGGCACCCGCCGATTTGCCTAAGGAAGGGGGGCGCTATGATTTACCCATTGCGCTGGCCATTCTGGCGGCCTCAGAACAGTTGCCAGCAGATAAGTTGGCGCACTATGAGTTCCTGGGTGAATTGGCGCTTTCTGGCGCATTGAGGGCGGTGCACGGCGCCATTCCGGCGGCAATAGCGGCAGCCGAGGCCAAGCGTGAGCTGATCCTCGCAGCGGCCAACGGCAAAGAGGCAGGGTTGCTTCCCAACAGCACGACCCGAGTTGCGGAACATTTGCTTGAGGTTTGCGCTTTTTTGCAAGGTAAGGGTGAGCTGCCGATCGCCGTAGCGCCCCCTCCGGCCGCCACGTCAACGGAAACTGCCGACCTGCAGGAAGTCATTGGCCAGGAGCAGGCAAAACGAGCGTTGGAAATTGCCGCGGCCGGGGGCCACAACCTATTGCTGCTTGGCCCTCCGGGCACCGGAAAAACCATGCTGGCCAGCCGCCTCAACGGTTTGCTGCCGCCGTTAAGCGATCGGGAGGCGTTGGAAAGCGTGGCCGTTGCCAGCTTATTGCATCACCCTGATGAAACCCTGCCATGGCGACAGCGGCCGTTTCGTGCCCCGCATCACAGCGCTTCGATGGCTGCACTGGTTGGAGGTGGTTCCTTGCCACGGCCAGGGGAAATCTCCATGGCGCACAACGGCGTGCTATTTCTGGATGAGTTACCGGAATTTGAACGGCGAGTATTGGATGCGCTGCGTGAGCCGCTGGAATCCGGTGAAATCGTCATCTCACGCGCTAGTGCCAAGGTACGCTTCCCAGCCAGGGTGCAGCTGATTGCAGCGATGAACCCCAGCCCAACCGGACACTATCAGGGCATACACAACCGCACGCCACCGCAGCAGATTTTGCGCTACCTCGGCAGGCTCTCTGGCCCCTTCCTCGATCGATTTGATTTGTCGATTGAGGTGCCACTGCTGCCACCAGGCGTACTGGCCAAGCAGCACCATGCGGGGGAAAGCAGCCAACAGGTACGTCAACGGGTGCTGGTGGCGCGCGAGCGGCAGCTGGCACGTGCAGGTAAAGTGAATGCGCTGTTGAGTAACCGCGAGGTGGATCGGGATTGCCATTTACCTGCAGCGGAAGCGGAGTTTTTAGAAAGAACGCTGAGCCAACTGGGATTATCGGTTCGAGCCTGGCATCGCATCCTGAAAGTGGCACGCACACTGGCCGATTTGACGGGGGAACAACAGATTGATAAACGCCATCTCAGCGAAGCGCTCAGCTATCGCAGTATGGATCGCCTGCTGCTGCAGTTACACCGCAGCCTGGAATAAAAATTGGGGCCGAATGGCCCCATGATGATCAATCGTCGCTTTCAGTGTAGTCTTCTACCGCATCAGCCTGCGGCTTGCCACCTGACAACGTATGGAATTTTTTCGGGCGGCGGGTGCGCGCCAGATATTTAGACCATACTTTTTCTTGCTCGGTTACCGGTTCACGCTCACCGCGACACACTGCAACGAACAACTGTTCTTCTTCAGTGGCTGGCTGGCGTTTGCCGGCATCCAACTCGTTGAACGCATACCCGAAACGCTCTAGCAATTGCGCTTCTTTAATGGTGAAATCGCCGTGACGGGAGAACCCGCGAGGATAGTTTTTATTATCAAAAAAACGACTGTTGGTGGTGAAGCTATCCGCCATCTGACACGCTCCTAATTCTCTCATGGCCGTGCTGTTTATGGCGCGGAGTATTAGATAGGCTTGACATCGTGTAAAACAAAACATTTAAATCTTAACGATAAAAAATTTTGGAGATTGGTGTGGACACCGAATTACTGAAAACCTTTTTGGAGGTCAGTAGAACGCGACACTTTGGCCGCGCAGCGGAATCCCTGTACTTAACGCAGTCTGCGGTGAGTTTCCGTATCCGTCAGCTTGAAACTCAATTAGGGGCGAATTTATTCACCCGCCACCGCAACAACATCCGCCTGACACCAGCAGGAGAGCGGCTGTTGCCCTATGCCGAGAGCCTGATGAACACTTGGCAGTTAGCAAAGAAAGAGGTGGTGCGATCGCTACAGCACAGCGAACTTTCGATCGGCGCCACCGCGTCGCTATGGGAAGCTTACCTCACGCCCTGGCTGCAATCTCTCTACCAGCAGCGGGAGGCCTTGCAGCTCGAAGCCAGGGTGGCTCTGCGCCATTCTTTGGTGAAACAGCTACATGAAAGACAGCTCGATTTGCTAATCACCACCGAACCGCCAAAGATGGATGAGCTGGCCAGCCAGCTGTTGGGTAACTTCTCGCTACGCCTGTTTTCCTCATCGCTACGCGATAAATCCGCCCCCATGCCTTACATCAAACTGGAATGGGGTGCCGATTTTCACCAACAGGAAGCCCGCATGCTTGAGGGCGACAGCATGCCCGTGTTGACCACCACTTCGGCACATCTGACGCGTCAATTGCTGGAAACAACCGGTGGCTGTGCATTTCTCCCCAGCCAGTGGGAAAAAGAGTACCCTCAGTTGATCGCCGTTGCTGACGCCCAGCCGATCATCCGCCCGCTTTATGCCGTCTGGCTGCAAAACAGCGACCAGCAGCCGTTAATCCGCCAACTGCTGAAAATACCTTTAAATACCGCAACCTGAGCCGCTATGACGGCTTCAGGCGTGGATGGCGGGGTTTTGCCCGTCTGGTCTGCCAAAAGGCGCTCATCGCCTTCTGGAGGCCGATAAAGCAGAACAGCAGGATGCCGATGACGATTTTGGTCCACCAGGAGCTGAGCGAGCCATCGAAAGTGATGTAACTCTGGATTAGGCCCTGGATCAGCACGCCAAACAGGGTACCCAAGATGGTGCCGACACCACCGGTCAGCAACGTTCCCCCAATGACGACCGCCGCAATGGCATCCAGTTCGACACCGCTGGCAGCTAGAGCGTAACCGGCGGAAGTGTATAGCGAGAAAATTATGCCAGAGAGGGCTGCCAGCGTACTGGAAAGCATGTAAATCTGGATGGTGGTACGCCTTACCGGCACCCCCATCAAGGCAGCGGAGACCGGATTGCCGCCAATGGCATAGACGTTATGGCCAAAACGGGTGCGATGCGCCAGGATCATGCCAATCGCCACAACTAGCAGCATCACCAGCGCCAATAAGGTAAATCGGCCACCACCGGGGACTTTCCAGGCATAGTTTGCCAGCGTGGCATACAGCGGGTGATCGATCGGCAAAGACTCTTCTGACACGATAAAACTCATGCCGCGCACGAAGAACATCCCCGCGAGCGTTATGATAAATGCAGGTAATTTCAGCACGTCAATGATCCAACCCATCAGCGCACCAAACGAGGCCCCCATCAGCAAGGCAATGACAAATGCATAACCTGGAGCAATACCATAAGTGCCAATCAGCTTGGCCAGCAGTACGCCGGTAAAGGCGATCACTGAGCCCACCGAAAGATCGATACCCCCTGAAAGGATCACAAAGGTCATGCCCACGGCCACAATGCCGAGAAAGGCGTTGTCGGTCAGCAGATCGCACCAGACGCGGGTGGAAGCGAAGCTGGGGAATTGGCTAAGGCAAAAGGCATAGCCCAGCAGGAAAACCGCGATAGTGATCAATAGGGGAAGGTTACGTTTCATCATGATTTCCGTCTCCGCCACAGCCGCTGTAATGACACACTGGGGGATTGCACCAGCAACACGGCTAATACCACCACCGCTTTCAACACCAGGTTAAACTCCGGTTTATAGCCCGAAAGCAGAATTCCAGTATTCATGCCCTGAATGATTAGCGCCCCCACCACCGAGAGCAACAGATTAAAACGCCCGCCCAGCAGTGACCCACCACCAATCACCACGGCCAGGATCGCATCCAGTTCGAGCCACAGGCCCGCATTGTTGGCATCCGCACCACGGATATCCGCCGTGACGATAACCCCTGCCACCGCCGCGCACAGGCCGCAAATGATATACACCGCAATAATCACCCAGCGAGTACTGACGCCAGCATTACGTGCCGAGCGCAAATTGATACCGACCGCCTCAATAAACAGCCCCAAAGCGGTTTTGCGTGTCAGTAACCAAATCAGCAGCAGCATCATGGCAGCAATGATCACCGGCATCGGCAGATACATCAGTGAACCACTGCCGAGCTTGGCTAATCCTTCACTTTCAAAGGTGACGATTTGCCCTTCGGTAATCAACTGCGCGATACCGCGCCCGGCCACCATCAGCATCAAGGTGGCGACGATCGGCTGGATTTGCAGCACCGCCACCAGGAAACCGTTCCACAGGCCACACAGTGCCCCAACCGCTAATGCGGCCCCCAGGATGTAAGCTAATGGGTAGCCAGCGCTAGTCATGGTGGCAGCGGTCGCCCCGGCAATCGCCATCACCGCACCGACGGAGAGATCGATCCCACCGGTAGCGATCACTAGCGTCATACCCAAGGCAAGCAGCGCAACGGGGGCACCGCGATTAAAAATATCAATCACGCTGCCGAACAGGCGGCCATCCTGGATATGAATTGAAAAGAAATGGGGGGCGACCAGGCTATCGATAAGCAAAATCACCGCCAGCGCCCCCAGCTGCGTCGCTCCGGCGGGCATTACCCACCTTACTTTGCGCGGTCCACCGGTCATGGGAAAACTCCTGTGGTTCATGCTGCCCCCTGTTGCACGGCAATGGCCTGCATAATGGCGGGAACCGTAATGGCATCATGCTCAAGCTGCGCCACATGTTTTCTATCGCGTAATACCACGATGCGATCGGCATAGCCTGCCAGCTCCTCCAGTTCGGAGGAGATCACCAGCAGCGCCAACCCTTCATCACAGAGCCGTTCAATCAGGCGGATAATTTCCGCATGGGCTCCTACGTCAATGCCACGGGTTGGCTCATCCAGGATCAGGAAACGGGGTTTAGTCGCCAGCCAGCGGGAAAGCAGCACCTTCTGCTGGTTACCGCCGGAAAGGTACTGGATTTGCTGCTCCGGCCCCGGTGTGCGGATCCCCAGCAGTTTGATGAAATCCTCCGCAATTCGGGTTTGCTCACGCAAAGGGATAGGCCGTAACCAGCCACGCTGCGCCTGCAATGCCAGAATGATGTTTTCCCTTACCGTGGCCGCGCCGACAATACCGTCGGTCTTACGATCTTCTGGGCAATAGCCAAATCCCAGGCTGGCCGCTTTACGGGGGGTAGGGATCGCCACCGTTTTGCCCTCAACCTTCGCTGTACCTTTATCCCGAGCCTTAATGCCGAAGATCAGTTGTGCCGTCTCAGTACGCCCCGATCCCAATAAACCAGCCAGACCAACTATTTCTCCAGGCCGGATCGCCAGATCAAAGGGCTCAACCATGCCGCGTCGGCCATAACCGCTAAACTCCACTAACGGCGGAGCCTGCACGGCCTGATGTTCGCTGCGTTTGAGCAACGTCTCATCAAAACTGTGGCCAAGCATCATCTGTACCAACTCGAGCCGTGGCAACTCGGCGGTGACACGGGTCCCGACCAGCTTGCCGTTACGCAACACAGTAATACGATCGCTGATGCGGTAAACCTGTTCGAGAAAATGGGTGACGAAGATCATCCCCATTCCCTGAGATCGCAGCTGGCTAAGAATATCCAGCAGCATGGTGACTTCCTTGGCATCCAGGCTGGCGGTGGGTTCATCTAGGATAAGCACCTTGGCGGAGAGATCGACGGCGCGAGCAATCGCGACAATTTGCTGAATGGCGATAGAGTAGTTACCCAGCGGCTGGCTGACATCCAGCGGTAATCCATACCCTTCCAGCAGCTTACGGGCATTACGCAACAGGGTTTTTTGATCGATTAGGCCAAAGCGGGTGGGTTCGCGTCCGATAAACAGATTAGCGGCCACCGAGATATTAGGCAGCAGGTTAACTTCCTGATAGACGGTGCCAATCCCCAACGATTGCGCCTGGGCCGTATTCTGTGGCGCAATCGCGGTGCCTTCTAGCCAGACCTCACCGGCGGAGCGTTGGTAAACACCGGTTAATGCCTTAATCAGCGTGGACTTACCCGCGCCGTTTTCCCCAAGAAGCGCCACCACCTCACCGCGTTGTAGTGTGAAATCAACCTGCTCCAGCGCTTTTACACCTGGAAACTCCACGGATAACCCGCTTATTGCCAATAATGCTGCCTGAGGTGTGGCCATTATCTGCTCCGCCTGTTAACGATCAATATCCCATGCTTTTCTTCATATCGTATTCCTGTCTGGCCGTTTCAGGCTGCAGCAGTTTCGACTCGGTCTGGATAAATTTCTGTGGCTGTGTGCCGTCTTTTTTCAATGCAATCAAGGCATCAAACGCAGGTCCTGCCATATTTGGCGTCAGTTCAACCGTGGCGTTGGCTTCCCCTTCCATCATTGCTTTAAAGATATCCGGCACGCCGTCGATGGAAACAACCTTGATCTGTGAGCCCGGTTTGAGGCCAGCTTCTTTGATCGCCTGGATGGCACCAATGGCCATATCGTCGTTATGTGCATAGACGGCGCAGATGTTTTTGCCGTTCTGTTCAGCCTTGATAAAGCTTTCCATCACTTCTTTACCCTTGCTGCGAGTAAAGTCACCGGACTGCGAACGGATGATTTTGACGTTGTCGGCAGAGGCAATACCATCCGCAAAGCCTTTCTTGCGGTTAATGGCCACGCTGGCCCCAACGGTGCCTTGCAGTTCCACCACGTTACAGGGCTTGCCCGCAACGGCTTTCACTAGCCATTCGCCTGCGACTTTCCCTTCATGGACGCTGTCAGAGGCGACGGCTGCGGTATACAGCGAGGGATCGTTCACTTCGATCATGCGATCCAGCAGGAAGACCGGAATTTTGGCCTCTTTCGCTTCCTGCAATACCGGAGTCCAACCGGTGGCCACCACCGGCGCAATGAAGATGGCGTCAACGCCCTGAGCAATAAAGGATCTCACCGCCTTGATCTGGTTTTCCTGCTTTTGCTGTGCATCGGCGATTTTCAGCGTAATACCCCGTTTTTCCGCCTCCTGTTTCGCCACTTTGGTTTCTGCCGAACGCCATCCTGATTCAGAACCAATCTGAGAAAAGCCGACAACCAAGGGGGCAGCCTGCGCCGCTCCCATCAACACGCCGCTTACGGCGGCCGCTAACAGTAAACGCTTAACCATGTTTTTCTCCTCGCTCTGCCTGAATCGATCAGACAGAGATGGCTGTGGGTATATTCGCTTTCATCGAGTGTGCCCAACAAACTCGTGGGGCTTATAAGGTGTAGTTGAAATACAGACAGGAATGATGAGCGATATCACAGCGCGGGATTACAACCATTTTGTACATAGATACAGCTAGAAATGTCTAAATTGGGAACGATTTCGGCGGGAATTTTGTACGCGCTAGCGGCAGGAATGGCAATTTTAGGCGAGTAGAAAGCAAAAAAAACCCTTCGCTTTCGCAAAGGGTTTCTAATATGGCAGGGGCGGAGAGACTCGAACTCGCGACACCCGGTTTTGGAGACCGGTGCTCTACCAACTGAGCTACGCCCCTAAATTACGCTTAACATTATGCCTGCTAAAGTTAGCAGGCATAATTTAAATAAGTGGCGGAACGGACGGGGCTCGAACCCGCGACCCCCTGCGTGACAGGCAGGTATTCTAACCAACTGAACTACCGCTCCACCGATTCTTTTACGTCGCATCTTTCGATGCTGGCAAAACCACCTGGGTGATTTCGCGCATTACCAGGTGTCATACTGATAACGTTTATTTGATGCCTGGCAGTGTCCTACTCTCGCATGGGGAGACCCCACACTACCATCGGCGCTACGGCGTTTCACTTCTGAGTTCGGCATGGGGTCAGGTGGGACCACCGCGCTATTGCCGCCAGGCAAATTCTGTTTCATTCTTGGCCGTTACTCACGTAACCACCAGAACCAATCTCGGAACTTCGCTGAAAATTGTCGTCTACTCTAAAACACCTTCGGTGTTGTAAGGTTAAGCCTCACGGATCATTAGTACTGGTTAGCTCAATGCATCGCTGCACTTACACACCCAGCCTATCAACGTCTTAGTCTTAAACGTTCCTTCAGGGACCTTAAAGGCCCAGGGAAGACTCATCTCGAGGCAAGTTTCGCGCTTAGATGCTTTCAGCGCTTATCTTTTCCGCACTTAGCTACCGGGCAGTGCCATTGGCATGACAACCCGAACACCAGTGGTGCGTTCACTCCGGTCCTCTCGTACTAGGAGCAACCCCTCTCAATCTTCCAACGCCCACGGCAGATAGGGACCGAACTGTCTCACGACGTTCTAAACCCAGCTCGCGTACCACTTTAAATGGCGAACAGCCATACCCTTGGGACCTACTTCAGCCCCAGGATGTGATGAGCCGACATCGAGGTGCCAAACACCGCCGTCGATATGAACTCTTGGGCGGTATCAGCCTGTTATCCCCGGAGTACCTTTTATCCGTTGAGCGATGGCCCTTCCATTCAGAACCACCGGATCACTAAGACCTACTTTCGTACCTGCTCGAGCCGTCACTCTCGCAGTCAAGCTAGCTTATGCCTTTGCACTAACCTCACGATGTCCGACCGTGATTAGCTAACCTTCGTGCTCCTCCGTTACTCTTTGGGAGGAGACCGCCCCAGTCAAACTACCCACCAGACACTGTCCTCACCCCGGATTACGGGGCCGAGTTAGAACATCAAACATTAAAGGGTGGTATTTCAAGGTTGGCTCCATGCAGACTGGCGTCCACACTTCAAAGCCTCCCACCTATCCTACACATCAAGGCTCAATGTTCAGTGTCAAGCTATAGTAAAGGTTCACGGGGTCTTTCCGTCTTGCCGCGGGTACACTGCATCTTCACAGCGAGTTCAATTTCACTGAGTCTCGGGTGGAGACAGCCTGGCCATCATTACGCCATTCGTGCAGGTCGGAACTTACCCGACAAGGAATTTCGCTACCTTAGGACCGTTATAGTTACGGCCGCCGTTTACTGGGGCTTCGATCAAGAGCTTCGCCTTGCGGCTGACCCCATCAATTAACCTTCCAGCACCGGGCAGGCGTCACACCGTATACGTCCACTTTCGTGTTTGCACAGTGCTGTGTTTTTATTAAACAGTTGCAGCCAGCTGGTATCTGCGACTGGCTTCAGCTCCGAGAGCAAGTCTCTTCACCTACGCGCCAGCGTGCCTTCTCCCGAAGTTACGGCACCATTTTGCCTAGTTCCTTCACCCGAGTTCTCTCAAGCGCCTTGGTATTCTCTACCTGACCACCTGTGTCGGTTTGGGGTACGATTTGATGTTACCTGATGCTTAGAGGCTTTTCCTGGAAGCAGGGCATCAACTACTTCTGCACCGTAGTGCATCGTCATCACGCCTCAGGGTTAGTAAGTAACCGGATTTACCAGGTCACTCCCCCTACACGCTTAAACCGGGACAACCGTCGCCCGGCTAGCCTAGCCTTCTCCGTCCCCCCTTCGCAGTAACACCGAGTACAGGAATATTAACCTGTTTCCCATCGACTACGCCTTTCGGCCTCGCCTTAGGGGTCGACTCACCCTGCCCCGATTAACGTTGGACAGGAACCCTTGGTCTTCCGGCGAGCGGGTTTTTCACCCGCTTTATCGTTACTTATGTCAGCATTCGCACTTCTGATACCTCCAGCAAACCTCACAGTTCACCTTCAACGGCTTACAGAACGCTCCCCTACCCAACAACGCCTAAGCGTCGCTGCCGCAGCTTCGGTGCATGGTTTAGCCCCGTTACATCTTCCGCGCAGGCCGACTCGACCAGTGAGCTATTACGCTTTCTTTAAATGATGGCTGCTTCTAAGCCAACATCCTGGCTGTCTATGCCTTCCCACATCGTTTCCCACTTAACCATGACTTTGGGACCTTAGCTGGCGGTCTGGGTTGTTTCCCTCTTCACGACGGACGTTAGCACCCGCCGTGTGTCTCCCGTGATAACATTCTTCGGTATTCGGAGTTTGCATCGGTTTGGTAAGCCGGGATGGCCCCCTAGCCGAAACAGTGCTCTACCCCCGAAGATGAGTTCACGAGGCGCTACCTAAATAGCTTTCGGGGAGAACCAGCTATCTCCCGGTTTGATTGGCCTTTCACCCCCAGCCACAAGTCATCCGCTAATTTTTCAACATTAGTCGGTTCGGTCCTCCAGTTAGTGTTACCCAACCTTCAACCTGCCCATGGCTAGATCACCGGGTTTCGGGTCTATACCTTGCAACTATTCGCCCAGTTAAGACTCGGTTTCCCTACGGCTCCCCTATACGGTTAACCTTGCTACAAAATATAAGTCGCTGACCCATTATACAAAAGGTACGCAGTCACACCACGAAGGTGCTCCCACTGCTTGTACGTACACGGTTTCAGGTTCTATTTCACTCCCCTCGCCGGGGTTCTTTTCGCCTTTCCCTCACGGTACTGGTTCACTATCGGTCAGTCAGGAGTATTTAGCCTTGGAGGATGGTCCCCCCATATTCAGACAGGATGTCACGTGTCCCGCCCTACTCATCGAACTCACAGTTAATGCATTTTAGTGTACGGGGCTATCACCCTTTGCTGCGCGACTTTCCAGACGCTTCCACTAACACAAGAACTGATTCAGGTTCTGGGCTGTTCCCCGTTCGCTCGCCGCTACTAGGGGAATCTCGGTTGATTTCTTTTCCTCGGGGTACTTAGATGTTTCAGTTCCCCCGGTTCGCCTCGTATGGCTATGTATTCACCATACGATAGTGTGTCGAAACACACTGGGTTTCCCCATTCGGGTATTGCCGGTTATAACGGTTCATATCACCTTACCGACACTTTTCGCAGATTAGCACGCCCTTCATCGCCTCTGACTGCCTAGGCATCCACCGTGTACGCTTAGTCACTTAACCTCACAACCCGAAGGTGTTTCTGTAAACAGAGAACACTGTCGTGCTGTTTATTTGAGAGACTCTATGACAGGTTAATCCTTACCCCAATACTTCTACGGAGGGATAAGTTTCAGCTGTCATGTTTCAATTTTCAGCTTGTTCCAGATTGTTAAAGAGCAAAATACTTCGCAGCATACTGTTGCCAGTACACTCTGAAGTATTATCAAGGACCATATGGATATGGTGGAGCTAAGCGGGATCGAACCGCTGACCTCCTGCGTGCAAGGCAGGCGCTCTCCCAGCTGAGCTATAGCCCCATACAGTCACTTGCAGAAACCTTTATTTACCACTCGCTCAGGCAAGGCATGCTCACTGGACGTTTACGGTGTAAACGTATCGCGTGCAACGCAGCACAAGTGCGAATTTGGTAGGCCTGAGTGGACTTGAACCACCGACCTCACCCTTATCAGGGGTGCGCTCTAACCACCTGAGCTACAAGCCTATAAAGGTATTTCTGCTCGTTACTTTTTCATCAGACAATCTGTGTGGACACTGCACGCAACTGCATATCTTTAGGTAAGGAGGTGATCCAACCGCAGGTTCCCCTACGGTTACCTTGTTACGACTTCACCCCAGTCATGAATCACAAAGTGGTAAGCGCCCTCCCGAAGGTTAAGCTACCTACTTCTTTTGCAACCCACTCCCATGGTGTGACGGGCGGTGTGTACAAGGCCCGGGAACGTATTCACCGTAGCATTCTGATCTACGATTACTAGCGATTCCGACTTCACGGAGTCGAGTTGCAGACTCCGATCCGGACTACGACATACTTTATGAGGTCCGCTTGCTCTCGCGAGTTCGCTTCTCTTTGTATATGCCATTGTAGCACGTGTGTAGCCCTACTCGTAAGGGCCATGATGACTTGACGTCATCCCCACCTTCCTCCGGTTTATCACCGGCAGTCTCCTTTGAGTTCCCGCCATGACGCGCTGGCAACAAAGGATAAGGGTTGCGCTCGTTGCGGGACTTAACCCAACATTTCACAACACGAGCTGACGACAGCCATGCAGCACCTGTCTCACAGTTCCCGAAGGCACCAATCCATCTCTGGAAAGTTCTGTGGATGTCAAGAGTAGGTAAGGTTCTTCGCGTTGCATCGAATTAAACCACATGCTCCACCGCTTGTGCGGGCCCCCGTCAATTCATTTGAGTTTTAACCTTGCGGCCGTACTCCCCAGGCGGTCGACTTAACGCGTTAGCTCCGGAAGCCACGCCTCAAGGGCACAACCTCCAAGTCGACATCGTTTACAGCGTGGACTACCAGGGTATCTAATCCTGTTTGCTCCCCACGCTTTCGCACCTGAGCGTCAGTCTTTGTCCAGGGGGCCGCCTTCGCCACCGGTATTCCTCCAGATCTCTACGCATTTCACCGCTACACCTGGAATTCTACCCCCCTCTACAAGACTCTAGCTTGCCAGTTTCAAATGCAGTTCCCAAGTTAAGCTCGGGGATTTCACATCTGACTTAACAAACCGCCTGCGTGCGCTTTACGCCCAGTAATTCCGATTAACGCTTGCACCCTCCGTATTACCGCGGCTGCTGGCACGGAGTTAGCCGGTGCTTCTTCTGCGAGTAACGTCAATGAACAGTGCTATTAACACCGAACCCTTCCTCCTCGCTGAAAGTGCTTTACAACCCGAAGGCCTTCTTCACACACGCGGCATGGCTGCATCAGGCTTGCGCCCATTGTGCAATATTCCCCACTGCTGCCTCCCGTAGGAGTCTGGACCGTGTCTCAGTTCCAGTGTGGCTGGTCATCCTCTCAGACCAGCTAGGGATCGTCGCCTAGGTGAGCCATTACCTCACCTACTAGCTAATCCCATCTGGGCACATCCGATGGTGTGAGGCCCGAAGGTCCCCCACTTTGGTCCGAAGACGTTATGCGGTATTAGCTACCGTTTCCAGTAGTTATCCCCCTCCATCGGGCAGTTTCCCAGACATTACTCACCCGTCCGCCGCTCGTCACCCAGGAGCAAGCTCCTTGTGCTACCGCTCGACTTGCATGTGTTAGGCCTGCCGCCAGCGTTCAATCTGAGCCATGATCAAACTCTTCAATTAAAAGCTTGATTTGCTGCAACTCGTGCAGCGATGCTCGAAAATTAACTTTCGTAATCATTCATTCGCATGAATGACTGCTTGGTCACTCTTCAAGACTTGATATTTTTTTGCTACCGAAGTAGCTGGATATCGTCTTGTGAGTGCCCACACAGATTGTCTGATAAATTGTTAAAGAGCGTTCGTTACCGTGAAGTTTCTCGGTAACGCGGGAGGTGCATATTACGCTTTCCCGCTGAAGAGTCAACCTTTTTCTCTTGCGAGACGCGGTGTTTTCACCGGGTTGCTTCTTCCTGGCTGGGCGACTTGTTCGTCGTTGTTCCCGGTCAGTGGAGGCGCATTATAGGGAGTTCTCAGAACGCCGCAACCCCTAAATTCATTTTTTTTGCTGACCGTCGAATGTTTAAGCAAAACCCCATTAAAGCGGCAGTTTTTTCAACGATTTAAAGCCATAACCCTGCAAAACGGGCAATAAAGCATCGGTGTCTTCATTCAGCGCCATGCAATACGCCAGATTCTCTTCCTGAGTTGAGACCAGATTTTCCTGATTAGAGATAAGCCAGGCAGCTCTGCGGGCAATTGCCGCACCGGAATCCACCAGACGCGTTCCTTCAGGCAGGACTTGCATCAGCTCTTCAGATAATAGAGGGAAGTGAGTACAGCCCAACACGACCGTGTCCGGAGGCTCGCGCATGCTCAGCCACGGCTGCAATATTTTCTTCAGCGTTGCCAGCGGCACAGGTTCACCATGCAGCTTGGCTTCTGCCAGCTCCACCAGCTCAGAAGAGCCTAACAGCTCAATTTTGCAATCTGTCGCGAAACGCTCGATCAGTTCATGAGTATAAGTACGCTGAACCGTACCGCGCGTGGCCAGTAAACCGACGATACCGTTGGCGGTCAGTTTGGCAGCAGGCTTGATCGCTGGCACCACTCCCACCACCGGGAAAGCAAAACGCTCACGCAGCGCAGGTAAGGAAACGGTACTGGCGGTATTGCAGGCAATGATGACGATTGCCAAAGGATGACGTTCCTGAACCGCACTGACAATTTCCAGCACGCGCTCAACGATGAACTCTTCGGATTTCTCGCCGTAGGGGAATGCCACGTTATCGAAGGCATAGATATAGTGGAGATCCGGCAGCAGTTGCCGAACCTCCTGAAACACTGACAACCCGCCGACGCCGGAATCAAAAACCAGCGCCGTCGGGCGAGGAGCCGCAGTGGCGTTAGAAGGTATAGCTGCCAGTGAGGTAGTACTCTCTTCCTGGGGTAGCGTAGCCATAAGCCGTCTCATAATCTTTATCAAACAGGTTGGCAATTCTACCACGAACTGTCAGCTGAGAGGTTATTGGATATGAGGCGCTCACGTCGACCGTGCTGTAACTCGGCAATACGCGCTGCTCAGGGTTATAAGTAGAAGAGATATTGTCGTAACGCTTGCCGTAGTACTGATACGAGATATCCATGTCCAGGTTGAACATCGTCCAATCCAACTGATATTTGGCCTGACGTTTCGAACGGCGCGCCAGCACCTCATCGGTCTGGTCATTACGCGGATCGATATATTGCAGCGTCAAACGGTGGGTGAACATCCAGGTATCAAAGCTACCGGTCCATTCAACGCCTTTAATCGTTGCCCGATCCACATTGTAATACTGCCCCTGATAGGTCACAGGGTCAGAATCATAGTTGATCAGGTTCTGGATTTTGTAATGGTAAGCAGACAGACGCCAATCCAATGGCCCGGTCAAACCTTCCAGACCCATTTCCCACTGTTTGGACTCTTCCGGCTTGAGGTTGCTGTTGGAATCAATGCCAAAGCGTTTTGAGCCATATTGCTGACCCAATGACGGCGTCAGGAAACCCGTACCATAAGATAAGGTAGCTCGATAGCCATCAACAAACTCCCAACCTGCCGCGGTCTGCCAAGTGCCGTGCCAACCAAAGTCACCTGCCTTGTCTTCACGCCCAGAGGCTTCCAGCGTCACGCTGCCAAACTGCTGTTGACCGCTCAGGTACAGCCCCGTGTTGTCTCTTTTATAGGTATCGGCAAAGGAACTGTCGGAAGAGGTCAGGCGCTGTTGCTGGAAATCGGCACCGGCGGTAACGCTACCGTGCTCGAAAGCATAGGTATTGCCCCATTGCAGGTTACGCTGATCCATATCATCCAGCGTAGTGCTGATGCCATAACGGCCATTCTGGCTGCTGTAGTTGTAATCTTTCTGTTTCTGATAGCTGCCCGTCAGTTGAGAAGAGAAAGCCCCAGACAGGAAACGCAGCCCCATATCATAGGTATGGCTATACAGGCGGTCTTCATCATTACTGTACTTCGGGCTGTAAGGTACACTGCCGACATCGTAGTCCGAGTTATTGGTATAACCATAACCCCGCACGAAGCCTGAGAAATTCTGATTGAACTGCTGTTCCAACCCGCCCCAGAAGCTTTTATTACGGAAACCATCACGATCGCTGTCGACCGAATAAGGCGAGCCTGGCTGCACATTGAAACCGTTGGTCATCTGGTAGCTGCCCGCAACGGTAGCAACAGTGTTATCAAAACGCTGGCGCAAGGCACCATCGTACTGCTGGTATCCTTTAGAACCGATCCCCGCCTGGACTTTTCCGCCCTCTTTATCCGTCTGGGTAATGATGTTGATGACCCCGCCGATGGCACCAGAACCGTAAATGGCAGAGCGCGGCCCACGGATAAACTCCACACGCTGAACCAGCGCCAACGGAACCTGGTTAAAATCGACGCCGTTGCTGATCCCCAGACGGGCCATTGGCACGCCGTCAATCAGAACCAATACATGACGAGCTTCAGTGCCGCGTACCGAGAGGGATGACCCCTGCCCCATACCGCCGTACTGTGAAATATCGACACCGGGCAAACGGCGCATTACATCATTGAGGCTTTTGGCCTGCCAGCGATCGATATCTTCGCGGGTTACCACATCGGCAGGCGCCAATACGGAAGAGACCGGTTGAGGGAAGCGATTGGCGGTCACCACCAGATCATCGCTACTTTTAGCCGTGGTGTTATCTTGCGCCCATCCAGAAAATGCCGTCGCGGAGGAGACCACCGCCAGCAGTGTATTTTTTATCATTGTCATTATAAAAAGCATCCAAACTTCATTGGGGATGCCGCAGGGCCACGGCCGGTAGTTCGCGACGGCTATGGATATTGCGACGTACACCGGTAGGTTTTCGGGCTTGGGATTTGCCGGTTGCCTGTGGCAACCCGCACCGGGCGATGACTTCCCATCCTGCAGTGGACAGTGTCTGCGTCATTTAACGCTATCGCCGTGACTTCCCCATACCGCTGCGCGTCAGCTCCAGATTTGCACTGGATTCCCTTTTCACTCGCTGCTTGAGACCGGACGGCAATGCTACAATCAATGAAAATGGATGTCTAGATTGCCAACAGTGTTGCAAAATAGCACCACAACAAAACTGGACTTCACGGGCTGATTCCCTACAATCCCCGCTGATCCAATTTGCCTGACGAGAGAAACCATGACGCCCGAGAATTTGCCTATTGAACGCTATGACGACCAACTGGCGGAGAAAACAGCCCGCCTGAAGACCATGATGTCACCGTTCACGGCGCCCGAGCCGGAAGTGTTTCGCTCGCCAGTCAGCCACTACCGGATGCGTGCGGAATTCCGCATCTGGCATGATGAGGACGATATGTACCACATCATGTTCGATCAGCAGACCAAGCAGCGTATTCGCGTCGATAGCTTCCCGGCGGCCAGCGAGCTGATTAACCGCCTGATGAGCGCCCTGATGGCGGCCCTCAAGCCCAATCCAGTGCTGCGCCACAAGCTGTTCCAGATCGATTATCTTTCTACGCAGAGCGGTAAGATCATTGCCTCGCTGCTGTATCACCGCAAGCTGGACGAACAATGGCAGCAAGATGCCACTGCGCTGCGTGATGCGTTACGCGCAGACGGCTTCGATGTGCAACTGATTGGCCGCGCCTCGAAGATGAAAATCATGCTGGATCAGGACTACGTCGACGAAGTGCTGCCGGTCGCTGGCCGCGCAATGATTTATCGCCAGGTCGAAAACAGCTTCACCCAGCCAAACGCAGCCATGAACGTGCAAATGCTGGAATGGGCGCTGGATGTCACCCAAGGTTCAAAAGGGGATCTGCTGGAGCTGTATTGCGGTAACGGCAACTTCTCGCTGGCCCTGGCCCGCAACTTCGAGCGGGTATTAGCCACTGAAATTGCCAAGCCTTCGGTGGCGGCGGCGCAGTACAACATCGCGGCCAATAATATCGACAACGTGCAGATTATCCGTATGGCGGCGGAAGACTTCACTCAGGCAATGAACGGCGCTCGCGAGTTCAACCGGTTAAAAGGGATCGATCTGAGCAGCTATAACTGTGAGACGATTTTCGTCGATCCGCCGCGCAGCGGGCTGGATGAGGAAACGGTGAAGATGGTGCAGACCTATCCACGCATCCTTTACATCTCCTGCAACCCGGAGACCCTGTGCGCCAATCTGGATACGCTGCAGACCACGCACAAAATCACTCGCCTGGCTCTATTCGATCAGTTCCCATACACCCATCATATGGAATGTGGCGTATTGCTCGAACGCCGCTGATCTAGACAGGCGCAAAAACCAAAAAAGGCACTCCGCGGAGTGCCTTTTCTCGATAAAACCATTTTTAATGCTGAACAGTGACGGTATTGCGTTTCTTTAATTGAAAACCAATCCAGAGCACCAGCACCACGCAGACAATCGAGGGCAGGAAGTTCGAGCCGATCTGCGGGTATTCCGCACGCACGATCGCGCTATATCCCAGGACGCCCAACAGGAAACAGCCAGCCGCCAGTTTTGGCATACCATCCGGCATTGGCTGGTTCAGGTAACGCTGATGCAGGCAATATACCGCCAACACCAAAGCAATCAACGGGAACGCTGAAAACGACACCACCGAACTGAACAGCGCGGCAAAGGAACCGTTTACGGACAGGCCGGCAATCAACGCCAGCAGTAAAGTACCATTCTCACGGCTTAGTTTTTCCATGACTTTCACCTTGTTATACGTGGGATACAGATGCTTTTTCTTGTTCGCGGCGATACCAGTAATAGGCTCCTTTGGAAATCATCCGCAGTTGCAACACTAACCTTTCTTCGAGCTGCCGCCGTTGTTCAATATCAATATCCAGCGCTTCCGCACCGGCACTGAACACAATCGTCACCATAGCTTCCGCCTGCGCCTCGGTAAAACTACGCGGCATATGGTTTTCCAGCTCAAGGTAATCTGCCAGTTCGGCGATAAAATGTTGGATTTCCCGTGCTACCGCCGCACGAAACGCGGCCGAGGTGCCGGAACGTTCACGCAGCAACAGCCGAAAGGCGTTGGGATTATTGCCGATAAACTCCATAAAGGTCGATACCGACGTGCGGATCACGCTGCCGCCTTTGGCAATACGCTGGCGTGCCTGGCGCATCAATTGGCGCAGCATCAGGCCGCTTTCGTCAACCATGGTGAGCCCAAGCTCATCCACATCGCGAAAATGACGATAGAAAGACGTGGGCGCGATGCCCGCCTCTCGTGAGACTTCACGCAGGCTCAGGCTGGCAAAACTGCGCTCGGCACTCAGTTGGCTGAAAGCCGCCTCAATGAGGGAACGACGAGTGCGTTCTTTTTGTTGTGCTCTGACGCCCATTTGCATATCCGGATGACTTCCCTTCTTCAGTCTAACGCCGCAGAACTGGCAATATAGCAAATTTATTGCAACAGCATTTATACAAACGCGCTTTGTCACAGTTCTAGGCCACACCGATTGTGCTTTGCCACAAAAAGGCTAATGGTAATTGGGCACGCAGCGCTATGATGTTAAGATACCGTTGTAAATTTGTATAAGAACAGGTCTCTCCTACATGCAACAACACTATCAATTTGATGCCATTATCATCGGCTCCGGCCCTGGTGGTGAAGGCGCAGCCATGGGTCTGGTGAAACAAGGTGCCCGCGTGGCCGTGATCGAACGGTACAATAACGTGGGCGGCGGCTGTACTCACTGGGGAACCATCCCCTCAAAAGCCCTCCGCCACGCCGTCAGCCGCATTATCGAATTCAACCAGAACCCGCTTTACAATAACTCCCGCACCCTTAGTGCCACCTTCCCTGACATTTTACGCCACGCCGACAGCGTGATTAACCAGCAAACGCGCATGCGCCAAGGGTTCTACGAACGTAACCAGTGCAAGCTGTTCGCCGGTAACGCCAAGTTTATCGACGCCAACACCGTCAGCGTAAGCTATATGGATGGCACGCAGGATACCATCCGCGCCGACCATATTGTAATCGCCTGTGGTTCACGCCCTTATCATCCGAACGGCGTTGATTTTAACCACTCGCGCATTTATGACAGCGACTCCATCCTGGAGCTGAACCACGAGCCACGCCACGTAATTATCTACGGCGCTGGGGTGATTGGCTGCGAATATGCTTCTATCTTCCGCGGTTTGAACGTGAAGGTGGATTTGATCAACACCCGCGATCGGCTGCTGGCCTTCCTCGATCAGGAGATGTCAGATTCTCTGTCTTATCACTTCTGGAATAACGGCGTGGTGATCCGCCACAATGAAGAGTTCGAGAAGATCGAGGGTACCGACGATGGCGTGATTGTGCATCTGAAATCCGGCAAGAAAGTGAAGGCCGATTGCCTGCTGTACGCCAATGGCCGTACCGGTAATACCGATGCGCTAGGCCTGGAAAATGTGGGTCTGGAATCAGACAGCCGTGGCCTGCTGAAGGTCAACAGCATGTATCAGACCGCCGTATCCCACATTTATGCCGTGGGTGACGTGATCGGTTATCCGAGTCTGGCGTCTGCCGCTTATGACCAGGGCCGCATCGCCGCTCAGGCCATCTCCTCTGGGGAAGCCAGCGGGCATCTGATCGAAGACATTCCAACGGGCATTTATACCATTCCAGAAATCAGCTCCGTCGGTAAAACCGAGCAGGAACTGACGGCGATGAAAGTGCCCTACGAAGTGGGCCGCGCCCAGTTCAAACACTTGGCCCGGGCGCAGATTGCCGGCATGAACGTGGGTAGCCTGAAGATCCTGTTCCACCGCGATACCTTGCAGATCCTGGGGATCCACTGCTTTGGTGAACGTGCGGCAGAGATCATTCACATCGGTCAGGCGATCATGGAACAGAAAGGTGAAGGTAATACCATCGAGTATTTCGTCAATACCACCTTCAACTATCCGACCATGGCCGAAGCCTACCGTGTAGCAGCGCTAAACGGCTTAAACCGCCTGTTTTAAGTTCGCGTCCAGGTAGTTCTGCATGTGTTCGCGAATAGCCTCGGCCAACTGCTCATAGCGGCTACGCAGCGGGGAGCCGGGGCGATACACCAGAGCAATGGTGCGCTTCGGTTCCGGTTTGTAGCACTCCAGATAGCACACGCCGTCACGCTCGCGTTCACGCGGTACTGCCAAGGCGGGTAACAGCGTTATCCCACTGCCCGCGGCAACCATATTACGCAGCGTTTCCAGACTGGTCGCGCGGAAGTGGGTATCCTCATCCGCACCGGCCTGGAAGCAAAAGCCCAGCGCCTGATCGCGTAAACAGTGGCCATCTTCCAGCATCAGCAGTTTTTCACCCGCCAAATCGGCCATCGCCACGCGTTCACGCTGCGCCCACGGATGGTCGGAATAGACTGCCAATTGCATCGGCTCATCGAACAAAGGCACTTCGATGAAGGCTTCGGTCTCTTTCACCAGGGCAAGAATAGCGCAGTCCAACTTGCCGCTGTCCAGCTGTGCCAGCAGTTGATGGGTTTGTGCTTCGTGCAGGTACATTTCCAACTTGGGAAAGGATTTATGCAGCGTCGGGATAATCTGCGGCAGCAGATAAGGCCCCACGGTAGGGATCAGGCCGATATGCAACGGCCCGGACATCGCCTCCCCCTGCTGGCTGGCCATTTCCTTCAAGACTTTGACTTCGCGTAGCACGGTGCGCGCCTGCTCCACCAGCAGTAAGCCTGCCTGTGTGAAAAGCACCTTACGGCTGGTCCGCTCAAGCAGCATCACGCCCAACTCGTCTTCCAGCTTACGGATCTGCCCACTCAATGTTGGTTGGCTGACATGGCATGAGTCGGCAGCGCGCCGGAAGTGGCGGTGCTCGGCCAAGGCGACCAGATACTCTAAATCACGAATATTCATTGTTGTTTCCCTCCTGGCCATGATAGCTCATGGCGATAGATAAGATAGCAACGAGTGATTAGAACTATCAAGCCCCGCAGTGAATAATGTCCCCCAACGAAGCGCAACGGCGCCAACATAAAAAATTCATTTTTCTAATTAAGGGGTTAATTCATGTTTACCAGTCAAGAAGGCAAAAAAGTCCCTCAGGTTACCTTCCATACTCGCCAGGGCGACCAATGGATTGACGTGACCACTGATGACCTGTTCAAAGACAAAACCGTGATCGTGTTCTCCTTGCCGGGCGCGTTCACCCCAACCTGCTCATCAAGCCATTTGCCGCGCTATAACGAACTGTCCAGCGTGTTCAAGCAACACGGCGTTGACAGCATTCTGTGCGTCTCGGTGAACGACACCTTTGTGATGAACGCCTGGAAAGCCGATCAACACGCCGAAAATATTACCTTCGTGCCGGACGGCAACGGTGAGTTCACCAAGGGTATGAACATGCTGGTTGAGAAAGCCGATCTGGGCTTTGGCCCACGTTCATGGCGCTACTCCATGCTGGTGCGTAACGGCGTGGTAGAAAAAATGTTCGTCGAGCCAAACAAGCCGGGCGACCCGTTTGAAGTCTCTGACGCCGATACCATGCTGAAGTACCTGGCACCGGAATTCCAAGTGCAGGAATCGGTCTCCCTGTTTACCAAGCCGGGCTGCCCGTTCTGCGCCAAAGCCAAACAAATGCTGCAAGAGCGCGGGATCCAATATGAAGAAATCGTGTTGGGCCAAGACGCGACCACGGTCAGCCTGCGCGCTGTCAGCGGCCGCGCTACCGTGCCACAGGTGTTTATCGGTGGTCGCCACATCGGTGGTAGCGACGATCTGGAAAACTTCCTGTCAGCCTGAATGATAAAAATAAACCCGATGGGTCTCAGGCACGGTTCAACAATCTGTCGCCTGAAAAACCTAGCGGAATAGAAGTAATGTGACCTTTGGCGGGTGCTAACCCGCCCTTTTTTTATTCCCTTCAGGAGCGGATATGAAACTGTTGAATGTCGACGTCGCCGTTATTGGCGGCGGCACAGCCGGACTAGGCGCTTACCGCGCAGCAAAACTTTCTACCCCGAGCGTGGTGATGATTGAGGGCGGACCTTTTGGCACTACCTGTGCCCGCGTTGGCTGTATGCCTTCCAAATTGCTGATTGCTGCGGCAGAAGCGGTGCATCAGATCGAACGTGCTCCAGGGTTTGGCATCCATCCTGCGGGAAAAACCACCATTAATGGCCGTGAAGTGATGGATCGCGTCAAACGCGAGCGCGATCGCTTCGTCGGTTTTGTACTGGAAGGGGTCGATAGCATCCCGGCCGCAGATAAAATTCAGGGCTATGCCCGCTTCATTGACGACAACACCCTGCAGGTTGACGAGCATACGCGCATCGTCGCGCAGCGTATCGTGATTGCCACCGGTTCCCGCCCTAGCTGGCCTGCGCCGTGGAACGACCTTGGCGACCGCCTGATCGTCAATGACGATGTGTTTAACTGGGATGATTTGCCGCAGTCCGTCGCGGTATTTGGCCCAGGGGTGATCGGATTGGAACTGGGCCAGGCGCTGCATCGCCTTGGCGTTGCCACCAAAGTGTTCGGCGTTGGCGGCGCGGTTGGCCCGCTGACCGACAGCGTAGTGCGGGAATATGCCGCTAAAACGCTGGGTGAAGAGTTCTATCTCGACCCAGATGTCAAAGTAGACATCATGCAGCGTGAAGGCGACAAAGTGTTTATCCGCTACCAGGATCTGCACGGTCAACCGCAGGAAATGATGGTGGATTACGTGCTGGCCGCCACCGGCCGCCGTCCGAACGTCGACAAGCTGGGGTTGGAAAATACCACCCTGGTGCTGGATGCCAAAGGCGTACCACAGGCCGATCGCTTAACCATGCAAACCAGCGTGCCGCATATTTTCATCGCCGGCGATGCCAGCAACCAATTGCCACTGCTCCACGAAGCCAGCGATCAGGCTCGTATTGCCGGGCACAACGCGGGCAGCTTCCCAGAAGTAACGCCAGGGTTACGTCGCAGTGCGATTTCCGTGGTGTTTTCAGACCCGCAAATTGCCATGGTCGGCTCAACCTTCCGTGAACTGAACCAGAAATTCAGCGCCTGTGGCTGTTTTGAAGTGGGTGCCGTATCCTTCGAAAACCAGGGCCGTTCCCGGGTGATGCTACGCAATAAAGGCATCTTGCACGTCTATGGCGAGCAAGGGACTGGCCGCTTCCTGGGGGCAGAGATGATGGGGCCAGACGTGGAGCATATCGCCCATCTGCTGGCCTGGGCACATCAGCAGCAGATGACCATCGACCAAATGCTGGATATGCCGTTCTATCATCCGGTGATCGAAGAAGGGTTGCGAACCGCGCTACGCGATCTGCAAGCCAAGCTGAAGCTGGGTGAGTCTGAGGCCGAACGCTGCCAGCGTTGCCCTGGCGAATAAGCCTTTATCTCTGCTATCAGTCACCATCCACCGGGCCTTCGCGCCCGGTTTTTTTGCGTATGGCATTCCAACCTTGAATCTCCTTGCTTGCCGAGTTTTGGTTTTAGCGTCATTTTTATGCTCCCTCACCTTGAAATGATACTAATATTGATACTAGTATGGGGCAGCTAAATGAAAGGACTCAGAGAAACCATTGACGATCTGCAACAGCGGCAAGCCAATATCAAATTCAACACATTAGTAACGATCTGCACCTACTGGTTTGGCCCACCCCGCTTGAACGGTGGCAGTCACAAGGTTTACAAAATGCCTTGGCCGGGGGATCCACGCGTGAATATCCAACGTGCAGATAGCGGCATGGCAAAGGTATATCAGGTCAAACAGGTGATCAGCGCGCTGATCAAACTGGAGGAAGAAAATGGAAAAACATGAGCACTACACTTACCGCATCACCTGGTCAACGGAGGATAGCGAGTATGTCGGCCTCTGTACGGAGTTTCCTTCTCTGTCATGGCTGGCACCTACCCGCACCGCAGCGCTGGACGGCATTGAAAAGCTGGTCCGCGATGTGATTGCCGATATGCTTTCCCAAGGTGAAACGCCGCCAGAGGCACTGGCAGAGAAAAATTTCAGTGGGAAACTGGTGCTGCGGATGACCCCGGAACAGCATCGCCGCCTGGCGATTAATGCTATGGATGAAGGCGTTAGCCTGAACCGCTATTTGTGCGCCCGGTTGGCAGGATAAGGGCAGCATTGCGCTGCCCTCGGCGTAGCTTAGAACAGACGTTTTTTCGCCTCGGCGATCGCATAGGCAACCTGCTGTGGAGAAACGCCGCCCTTGGCCGCGCGCTTATCCAGGCAAGATTGCAGCGACAGGATCGGATAAACATCGTCACCAATCACGCTGTTGAATTTCTGCAAATCGCTCAGCGCCAGGTCTTCCAACGGTTTACCCTGGCGGATCGCTTCCACTACCGCTTCACCCACAATGTGGTGCGCTTCGCGGAACGGCACGCCTTTGGCAACCAGATAGTCGGCCAGCTCAGTGGCGTTAGCATAACCTTGCTGTGCCGCTTCCTGGCAACGCGGGCGCTTCACCTGAATGCCGTCCAGCACCAACGCCGCCATTTGCAGGCAATCCATCCAGGTGTCGAGCGCGTCGAACAGCCCTTCTTTGTCTTCCTGCATGTCTTTGTTGTAGGCCAACGGCAGGCCTTTCAACGTCATCATCATGCCGGTCAAAGCCCCTTGCACGCGGCCAGACTTGCCACGGATCAGCTCTAGCGCATCCGGGTTTTTCTTCTGCGGCATCAGGGATGAGCCAGAGGTCACGCGATCCGAAAGCTCGACAAACGCCGCTTCGCCGCTGTTGAAGAAGATCAGGTCTTCGGCAAAGCGCGACAGGTGCACCATGCTGATGGCCGCATTGGACAGCAGTTCCAGCACGTGGTCACGATCGGAGACGCTGTCCAGACTGTTGCGCGTAGCAGAGGCAAAGCCCAACCAGCCAGCCAGTTGTTCACGGTCGATAGGATAAGCGGTTCCGGCCAAGGCACCGCTACCCAGCGGGCTGACGTCCAGGCGTTTCAACGTATCCTGCAGGCGGCTTTCATCACGCGCCAGCATCTCAACGTAAGCGAGGCACCAGTGGGCAAAAGTCACCGGCTGGGCGCGCTGCAGGTGGGTATAACCCGGCATCACCGCATCCTGATTGGCTTCGGCGGTTTCCACCAGCGCCTGTTGCAGCTGTATCAATGCCTGAAGCAGTTCACTAACCTGATGTTTGCACCACAGTTTCAGATCGGTGGCCACCTGATCGTTACGGCTGCGGCCGGTATGCAGCTTTTTGCCCAGATCGCCGACTTTCTCGATCAGCTTCTGCTCGACCCAGCTGTGAATATCTTCTGCGTCGCTGTTAACGATCGCCAGAGGATCGGCCTGCACTTCTTCCAGCAGCACGTTCAGTGCCTGCTCAAGCTGCTGTTGCTCTGCTGACGTCAGTACGTTGACGGTCACCAGCGCTTTTGACCAGGCGACGGAGCCCACAATATCCTGTTCCGCCAGGCGATAGTCAAAGCGCAGGGAATCATTTAACTGTTTGAACCGCTGATCCGCTGCCTGACTAAACCGTCCGCCCCAAAGTGCCATAATCTTGCTCCTGAATAAGTATGCGAAAGGGCGCAGCATGCTGCGCCCCTCAAATTGACGCTAAACCCACGACGTTACTTTTTCTTCTCGTTCAACGCGCGAATACGGGAAGAGAGCGAGAACAGACGGATAAAGCCACCCGCATGGCTGTGATCGTAAACTTCGTCTTCGCCAAAGGTCGCAAATTCTTCTGAGTACAGGCTGTTGGCCGATTTCTTCTGGATCGCCGTCACCTGGCCTTTATACAGCTGCAATACCACTTCGCCGTTAACTTCTTCCGCCAGCGCTTGTGCTGAAGCCTGAATGGAACGACGTAGCGGAGCAAACCAGCGGCCATCGTAGACCACATAGGACATTTCCAGGCCCAACTGCTCACGCCATTTAAAGCTATCACGATCCAGTACCAACTGCTCGATCCCGCGCAGCGCGGCAACCATAATGGTGCCTCCTGGGGTTTCATAGCAACCACGGGATTTGATGCCTACCAGGCGGTTTTCCACGATATCGATACGGCCCACGCCATGTTTGGCACCCAGCACGTTCAGGGCTTCCAGACACTTGTACGGGCTCATGGCTTCACCGTTAACGGCCACTACACAGCCTTTCTCAACGGTCACGGTCACTTGTTCTGGCTTGTCCGGTGCTTCCAACGGATCGACAGTCCAGACCCAGCAATCTTTGTTTGGCGCATTCCACGGGCTTTCCAGCACGCCGCCTTCGGTAGAGATGTGCCAGGCGTTTTCGTCACGGCTGTAGATCTTCTCCAGCGAAGCGGTGGTTGGGATATTACGCTCTTTCAGGTAATCCAGCAGTGCTTCACGGGAACGCAGGTTCCACTCACGCCAAGGCGCGACGACCTTCAGGTGTGGAGCCAATGCGGTATAGGTGGTTTCGAAACGCACCTGATCGTTGCCTTTACCGGTAGCCCCGTGACACAGCGCATCAGCACCCACTTTCAGTGCCAGCTCAACCTGAGCCTTGGCAATGATCGGACGCGCCATTGAAGTCCCCAGCAGGTAGCTGCCTTCGTACAGTGCGCCGGTCTGCAGCACCGGATAAACGTAGTCACGGATAAACTCTTCACGCAGATCGACAACATGACACTCAGAGGCACCGGATTGCAGAGCTTTCTGCTCAACGCCTTCCAGATCGCCGCGCTCCTGGCCGATGTCCGCCACGAAGGCTACCACTTCACAGCCGCCGTAGTTCTCTTTCAGCCATGGAATGATGGCCGAAGTATCCAGACCGCCGGAGTACGCCAGAACGATTTTCTTGATGCCTTTGTTTTGCATTGTGTTATTCCTTTTTAATTCTAAATTTAAGCGAGGATCCGGGTGCCAATCGACACACCATTAAACAGAGCAGGGAGCTTTTCGGCATTACGCCAGCTGGCGATATCTACCGGGCGGCCAAGGGTACGTGCAGCATCCAGCGCTGCATTGACCTTCACCACCATACCATCGGTAATGATGCCTTGAGCAATCAGTTGCTCGGCTTTTTGTGCTGTCATTTCCGCGATGCGCTGCCCTTTGCCGTCGAGAATACCGCTGACATCCGACAGCAGGATTAAATCCGCCCCCAGCGTGGCGGCCAGGGCCGTCGCTGCCTGATCGGCGTTCACGTTCATCAGTTGCCCCTCGGCAGTGATGCCGATGGAGCTGACCACCGGCAGGTAGCCAGCGCCTAACAAGGTATTGAGCAGCGCAGGTGTTCCTGGAACTGCATGGCCTACGTGGCCCAACGCTGGATCCAGCTGCGTAACCGCAACGCTGCCACCGTCTGCCAGGCTCAGACCAACGGCATTAATTTTGTGCTTCACCGCCCAGGCCAGCAGGGTTTTATTGGCCGTTCCTGCCAGCGCGCCGGTGATGATATCGATCTGATCGGCTGGAGTGACACGCAGGCCGTTCTTCTTCACTACCGGCAGGGAGAGCTGTTTCATCAGCTCATCTACCACGCAGCCGCCGCCGTGAACGATCACCAGCGGGCGCTGATGTTCCTGGCGATAGACATCCAGCGCGGTAAACAAACGCTCCAGCGCTTCTTCACTGTCCAGTAGCACGCCACCTAGTTTGATAATCAATGGATTCATTGCTGTTTACTCACGCTGATTTAAAGTAAGGATTGGGTTTCCGGGAAGCCGAAACGGATATTCAGACACTGCACCGCCTGGGCCGCCGCACCTTTCAACAGGTTATCTTCTGCAGCTACGACGATCAGATGCTCGCCCTGAACGGCAAAACCGATATCACAGAACGGCAGGCCCACCACGGATTTCAGTGCTGGCACCCCTTGGTCGTACAGCCGTACCAGCGGTTTATCATCGTAAGCCGCATGGTAAGCCGCCGCCACGTCCTGCGCGGTGACGCCCTTGTTCAGGCGGCAGGTGATGGTTTCCAGAATACCCCGTGGGAAGTTACCCAGATGTGGCGTAAAGATGACAGGCACCCCGAGATGAGCAGAGATTTCTGGCTGATGACGGTGATTGAACAGGCCGTAAGGTTGCAGGCTGACTTCACAGAAACTGGTCGTGACGCTGGCTTTACGCCCTGCACCGCTCACGCCACTGACGGCGTTGATCACTGGCCATTGAGCCAGGTTCAGCAATTGCTTGTCGAGCAGCGGTTTGAGTGCCAGCTGCGCTGCCGTTGGGTAGCAGCCCGGCACGGCAATCAGCTGCGCCTGCTTGAGTTTTTCGCTCTGCCACTCTGCCAGGCCGTAAACCGCCTGCGCCAGCCAGTCGGCATGCTGGTGTGTAAAGCCATAATATTGCTGATAAAAATCCGCATCCTGTACGCGGAAGGCGCCGGAGAGATCGAACACCACGCAACCGGCGGCCAGGAATGCTGGCGCGATGTCGTGGCTCACCTCATGGGCGGTCGCGAGGAAAACAACGTCGATGCCTTTGGCCGCTGCGGCAACGTCAACCAGCGGTTGTAATGGCAGATCGACGATGCCTTTTAATTGAGGGTGCAGCTCGGAAAGCAATTTTCCTGCATCTGCACTTTGCGCTGAAACCGCTAAAGCGGTTATGTTCATGTGTGGGTGGCGATTCAGGTAAGCCGTGAGCTCTGCTCCGGCATAACCGCTGGCACCAACAATCAGCGTATTCAACATGTGGCCTTTCACCTTCTTGGCTAGCAATCTAAGAGTCACGGCGACCCCGGTAGCAGGGCTTGGTCGCGTTGTTGCGCGGTTCACCCACGTGGTTGAGCGTGATGTTTTTATCAACATCCGGGTTACAGGTTCCCTTACGCTCTAGCTTACTGTATTTTTATTCAAAATAAATGCATGAATATTGATACTATCCTAACCAAAGGCTGTCAACAGTGAAGATGAAATTACCTCCATTTATTGAGCTGTACCGGGCGTTGATCGCCACTCCGTCGATCAGCGCCACCGATGGCGCCCTCGATCAGAGTAATGAAGCATTAATCAACTTGCTGGCTGGCTGGTTCAACGATTTGGGCTTCCGCGTCGACGTGCAGCCCGTGCCGGACACCCGCAACAAATTCAACCTGCTGGCGAGCCTCGGCGAAGGCAGCGGCGGCCTGCTGCTGGCGGGCCATACCGACACGGTGCCTTACGATCAGGGGCGCTGGACGCGAGATCCCTTTACCCTGACCGAGCACGACAACAAGCTGTACGGGCTGGGTACCGCCGACATGAAGGGTTTTTTCGCCTTTATCCTCGATGCGGTACGCGATATCGATGCCAGCAAGCTGACCAAGCCGCTGTACATTTTAGCCACCGCTGATGAAGAAACGACCATGGCTGGTGCACGTTACTTTGCTGCCTCCAGCAAAATCCGCCCGGACTTTGCCATCATCGGCGAGCCAACCTCGCTGCAACCGGTGCGCGCGCATAAAGGCCATATCTCCAGTGCGATCCGCATCGTGGGTCAGTCGGGCCATTCGAGCGATCCGGCGCGCGGCGTCAATGCCATCGATCTGATGCATGAGTCCATTGGGCATCTGATGGCATTGCGCAAAACGCTACAGGAGCGCTACAACAACCCGGCGTTTGCTGTGCCTTACCCAACCATGAACTTTGGCCATATCAGCGGCGGCGATGCGGCCAACCGTATCTGTGCCTGCTGTGAACTGCATATGGATATTCGCCCATTGCCGGGGATGACGTTGGATAACATCAACGAACTCCTGCACGAAGCGCTGGCGCCGGTAAGCCAACGTTGGCCTGGCCGCTTGACGATCGATGAGTTGCATCCGCCGATCCCTGGCTACGAATGCCCAACCGACCATCACATGGTGGCGGTGATTGAAAAACTGCTGGGTTCACGCACCGAAGTGGTCAATTACTGCACCGAAGCACCGTTCGTCCAGGAAGTATGCCCAACGCTGGTGCTCGGCCCAGGTTCGATCAACCAGGCGCATCAGCCGGATGAATATCTGGATACCGCGTTTATTGAGCCAACGCGTAAGCTGCTGGGTCAGTTGGTCGACCATTTCTGCCGGCAATAAACCTTAATAACAACAGGGGAATGGGTTACCATTCCCTACCTCTTAAGGCGTAGTAATTTACGCCGATAAGCCAGACTGATAACCGGCAGCGCGTAATTAAATTTCAGAAAATACGCCGAATTTGATGTTTTTTTGCTAAAAATAGTGTCAATTGATGATTGGACAGGCACGTGATCGGCTAAAACCGGCAGGCTGCGACGGCACGTGAAATTTACTTACAAGATGAAAAATCACGTACTCATCGTGTTCAGGTAGTGGTGAAAAACGCTGCAATCGGAGGATGATAAGTATGCAAAGAACTGGGTCAGGGATTATATGAACGAACAATATTCGGCAATGCGAAGTAATGTCAGTATGCTCGGCAAACTGCTAGGCGATACCATTAAAGAAGCGCTGGGCGAGCATATTCTCGATCGCGTTGAAACTATCCGTAAGCTTTCCAAATCCTCACGTGCCGGTAACGAGGCGCATCGTCAGGAGCTGCTCTCTACGCTGCAGAACCTGTCTAACGATGAGCTGCTGCCCGTTGCCCGCGCCTTCAGTCAATTCCTAAACCTGACCAACGTTGCCGAGCAATACCACAGCATCTCGCCGCACGGCGAAGCGGCCAGCAACCCGGAAGCCTTGGCGCAGTTGTTTACCAAGCTGAAAGACAACAAGCTGGATAACAAACAGCTGCAAAAGGCGGTGGACGATCTTTCCATCGAGCTGGTCCTGACCGCTCACCCAACGGAAATTACCCGCCGCACCCTGATCCACAAGCTGGTTGAGGTGAACACCTGCCTGAGCCAGCTGGACCATAACGATCTGGCCGACTACGAGCGTAATAAAATCATGCGCCGTCTGCGCCAGTTGGTCGCGCAATCCTGGCATACCGACGAGATCCGCAAGAATCGCCCATCCCCGGTTGATGAAGCCAAATGGGGCTTTGCCGTGGTGGAAAACAGCCTGTGGGAAGGCGTACCGGCCTTCCTACGCGAATTCAACGAACAGTTGGAAAACTCCATCGATTACCGCCTGCCGGTAGAAGCCGTGCCTATCCGCTTCACCTCCTGGATGGGTGGCGACCGCGACGGCAACCCGAACGTGACCGCCGAAATCACCCGTCACGTGCTGTTGCTGAGCCGCTGGAAGGCCTGCGATCTGTTCACCCGTGATATTCAGGTGCTGGTTTCCGAACTGTCGATGACCGAATGTACCCCGGAACTGCGGGCATTGGCCGGTGGTGACGAAGTTCAAGAACCTTATCGCGAATTGATGAAGCAACTGCGCAGCCAGCTGATGAGCTCCCAGGCCTACCTTGAAGGCCGCCTGAAGGGTGAACGCGTGCTGCGTCCGCACGATCTGCTGGAACATAACGAACAGCTGTGGGAACCGCTGTATGCCTGCTACCAATCTTTGGTGGCCTGTGGCATGAGCATTATCGCCAACGGCCAACTGCTGGACACGCTGCGCCGCGTGCGCTGCTTTGGCGTGCCGCTGGTGCGTATCGACGTGCGCCAGGAAAGCACCCGCCATACCGAAGCCATTGCCGAACTGACCCGCTATCTGGGCCTGGGGGATTATGAGAGCTGGTCAGAAGCTGACAAACAGGCATTCCTGATCCGTGAGCTGAACTCCAAGCGTCCGCTGGTGCCACTGAAGTGGGAGCCGAGTGCAGACACTCAGGAAGTGCTGGAAACCTGCAAGGTAGTCGCCGAAGCGCCACAAGGTTCGATCGCCGCCTACGTCATTTCCATGGCACGTACCCCGTCCGACGTCTTGGCTGTGCACCTGTTGTTAAAGGAGACTGGTTGCCCATTCGCGCTACCGGTGGCCCCGCTTTTCGAAACCCTCGACGATCTGAACAACGCCGAAGACGTGATGACCCAGTTGCTGAACATCGACTGGTATCGCGGTTTTATTCAGGGCAAACAGATGGTCATGATCGGCTATTCCGACTCGGCAAAAGATGCTGGCGTGATGGCGGCCTCCTGGGCGCAATACCGTGCACAGGACGCACTGATCAAAACCTGTGAGAAGGCCGGAGTAGCACTGACGCTGTTCCATGGCCGTGGTGGTTCCATTGGCCGTGGTGGCGCACCTGCGCACGCCGCTCTGCTGTCCCAACCACCAGGCAGCCTGAAAGGTGGCCTGCGCGTGACCGAACAGGGCGAGATGATCCGCTTTAAATTCGGTCTGCCAGAAGTCACCATCAGCAGCCTGGCGCTGTACGCCGGTGCGGTGTTGGAAGCCAACCTGTTGCCACCGCCGGAGCCTAAGCCAGAATGGCGCACGCTGATGGATGAACTGTCCGAAACCTCGTGCAACATGTATCGCGGTTACGTGCGTGAAAACCCTGAGTTTGTGCCTTACTTCCGCGCCGCTACGCCAGAGCAGGAACTGGGGAAACTGCCATTGGGTTCACGCCCGGCCAAACGCCGCCCGAACGGCGGTGTTGAAAGCCTGCGTGCCATTCCGTGGATCTTCGCCTGGACGCAGAACCGCCTGATGCTGCCAGCCTGGCTGGGTGCCGGTGCTGGCCTGCAGGAAGCGGTGAAGGCTGGCAAACAGGACCAGTTGGAAGCCATGTGCCACAACTGGCCGTTCTTCTCTACCCGTATCGCAATGCTGGAGATGGTATACGCCAAAGCCGACCTGTGGCTGGCCGAATACTACGATCAGCGTCTGGTAGACAAGTCCCTGTGGCCGCTCGGCCAACAGTTGCGTGATCAATTGGCCAGCGATATCAAGACGGTGCTGACCATTGCCAACGACGACCATCTGATGGAAGACCTGCCGTGGATCGCTGAATCTATCGCGTTGCGCAACGTCTACACCGACCCGCTGAACGTGTTGCAGGCCGAGCTGCTGCACCGTTCGCGCCAGCAGGAGCATCCGGATGCCCGCGTTGAACAGGCGCTGATGGTCACTATTGCTGGCGTGGCGGCCGGGATGCGCAACACCGGCTAATATTGCTTCATCTTTGCAGCAAGCACCGATGCGATCGGCGTCGGTGCTTATTCTCTCCCTCGATTATCCCCCGTTCCTAATCTGCATATTTTGCCCCAGCGGTCACTCGCTACGGGTTATCAAGACTGTTATTGCTGACTCTCATTCTGAATCCATGCTCAGTTTGACCACACCTTTTGCATTGATTATGCTGAACTTGTGGTCCAATAATGCAGTTAACATCAAAATTACCGGTACTATTCGTTACTGGTAATAGCCAAAGACCTTACCTTCTTGAAAATACCTTCACAGAAAGATATTTATCATGAAGATTGATAATGACAGGGAAAGTAAATGGATGTAGCACTAATAATCAGCTTGGCAGTACTCGTCGTGGCCGGTTACGCCATTGCCAAGAATTACGACACCAAGCTGGTGTTGTTTAGCTCAGGGATCGTACTCATGTTGGCGGCAGCCACCTTGGGCTTGCCGATTTTGAGCGCCGGAACGGGGACGGGCACCGTCTGGTTGGATCCGTTAAAACAAATCGAGCTGGATTTCATCAAGCAGTTTAGCCGGGCAGGCATCATCATCATGGTGCTGTTCGGCTTTTCCGCTTATATGTCGCACATTGGCGCAAACGATGTCGCTGTTAAAATCATGTCAAAACCCATCGCGAAGATCCGCTCCCCCTATATTCTGGTACCGATCGTGTTCTGGATAGGGTCACTGCTGTCGTTGATTATTCCCAGCGCCGCCTCACTCGCCGTGATTTTAATGGCTACGCTTTACCCCATTCTGCGCGTGGCAAACATGTCCTCACTCAGCGCCGCCGGGGTCATTGCCACCACTGCCACCATCGTACCCACACCGCTGGGTGGCGATAATGTGGTCGCAGCCAAAATCCTGGGTTTCGAACACGTGGTGGACTACGTCACTATGCACCATGCCGTTATCTCACTGCCGGTGCTGGTCATTATCGGCATCGCGCACTATTTCTGGCAAAAGTACATGGATAAGCGCCAGGGTGCCGCCGCGTTTACCGACGTCGATGAGAGTAAATTGGCCACCAACAGCCTGCTCCCTCCGGCTTACTACGCCATATTCCCGCTGATCCCGTTATTCCTGATCGTGGTATTTGGCCTGTTCTTCCGCCAGATAAAAATCGGCCTGGTGGAAATTACCCTGTTCTCGTTTGCCCTGGCCTTTATTGTGGAACTGATCCGCAAGGGCGACCTGCGCGAGCAAATGAAAAACTCGTCGCTGTTCTTTACCGGCATGGGGCAAGGCTTCTCGCAGGTGGTGGTGTTGATCGTGGCTGCCAGCACCCTGGTGGCTGGGTTGACCGTCATCGGGGCCATCGGCACCGTGGCCTCGCTGGTTAAAGAGGTCAACAACGCCGGGATCGGCCTGATGTTTATCTTCTCTGGCCTGACCGCGCTGATCACGCTGATCAGCGGTAGCGGTAATGCGGTGTTCTACTCCTTTATCGAGCTCATTCCTTCGATAGCCACTCAGGCTCACGTCGATCCGGTGATGATTGCCCTGCCGATGCAGCTGACCTCAAACCTTATCCGTGCGATGTCGCCAGTCTCTGCGGTGGTGATCATCGTGGCATCAGTAGTCAAAGTCAGCCCGATTGAGGTGGTCAAAAGAACCTCGGTGCCGTTGCTGATCGGGTTTATCGCCACCCTGATTTTCACGCTGATCCGCTATTCGTTCTGAGGAGATGCAAATGAGCACTATCAGCTATTTTGACCATCAGCACTAACTCTGTATGGGAGATATTATGTCCTCTAGCTCTGCACCTATTGCCATAATCCTGGATACCGATCCCGGTATTGATGACGCCGTCGCGCTGGTTGCCGCGCTGTTTCATCCCAAAATCGACCTGCGCCTGGTAAGTACGGTAGCTGGCAACGTTAGCGTGGATAAAACCACCAACAATGCGCTGCGCCTGCTGCATTTCCTGGGCGCATCAACGCCCGTAGCTCGCGGGGCAGCGGCTCCGCTGGTACGTAAACTGGAGGATGCCAGCCATATTCACGGCAACTCCGGCCTGGATGGATACGAGTTTGAAAAGCCGACACGGCAGATCGTTGACGGTCATGCCGTTGAAGTGATGCGTGACCTGCTACTGGCCAGCAAGGAACCGATAGTCTTGGTGCCGATTGGCCCGTTAACCAACATTGCCCTGTTGCTCACGCTCTACCCGGAATGTAAACCATCCATCGCGCGGATCGTCATGATGGGAGGCTCCGCCAGCCGTGGCAACCATACGCCAAACGCGGAGTTCAATATCTACGTGGATCCCGAGGCCGCCAGCATGGTGTTTGCCAGCGGTATCCCGATTGTCATGTGCGGTCTGGACGTCACCAACCGGGCTACGCTCACCGCCGAGATGATAGCCAGCTTACCGACGCTGAACCGCACCGGGGCCATGCTGCATAGCCTGTTCCAACACTATCGGGGTGGGAGTATGAGCCGTGGGCTGAAAATGCATGATTTATGCGCTCTGGCCTATCTGGCAAAACCCGAGCTATTTACCACTCAGGCCTGCCATGTGGCGGTAGAAACGCAAGGTGAGCTGACCAGAGGAACGACCTGCGTCGATCTGGCCAACCGTTTGAAACTGCCAGCCAATGCCGAAGTCTGTCTAGAAATCGATGTCGAAGGATTCCGGCAGTGGTTTGTGGAGATGCTCACGCACCCGGCCGTCCCTTGATGATGTCGCGGTTGCCGCAACGGCAACCGCTATCTATCAGCCCACCACTGCAGCGGGGCGCACGCCCAGGGTATGGCAGATAGCGTAACTCATTTCCGCCCGGTTGAGCGTATAGAAGTGGAAATCTTTGACTCCTTCGCGGCTCAGGATCTTCACCATATCCATGGCGATATTGGCGCCGACCATCTTGCGGGTTTCCGCATCGTCATCCAGCCCGGCAAACATGCTGGTCATCCAGCTTGGCACCCGCACGTTGGTCATGGTGGCAAAGCGCTGTAGCTGCTTGAAGTTGGACACTGGCAGAATGCCAGGCACGATTTCTACGTCGATGCCAGCAGTCACACAGCGGTCACGAAAACGCAGATAACTTTCAACATCGAAGAAGAACTGGGTGATGGCACGGTTGGCACCGGCATCGATTTTACGTTTCAGGTTGATCAGGTCTGACTGGGCGCTTTTCGCTTCCGGATGCACTTCCGGGTAGGCCGCGACAGAAATATCAAAGTCGCCGACGTCTTTGAGCAGCGTGACCAGATCGGTCGCATACATCTCCGGCTTGCCACCGCCTGGTGGTAAATCGCCACGCAGCGCAACGATATGGCGGATACCGCTGTTCCAGTAATCAGTAGCGATCTCACGCAGCTGCGCCGGGCTGGCATCAATACAGGTCAGGTGAGGCGCTGCTTCCAGACCAGTGCGCTCTTTGATCCCCTTGATGATGCTGTGGGTACGGTCACGCTCACCCGAGTTGGCACCGTAGGTCACAGAAACAAACTTGGGTTTGAGGCTGCTCAGGCGATCGATCGACTGCCACAAGGTATCTTCCATCTCGCTGGTGCGCGGCGGGAAGAACTCGAACGACACGTTAATCTGGCCGTTTAACTCTGCCAGACTCTGATTCAGCGCTTCCCGCTGGTTTGCGTGATAAAAACTCATACCCTGTCCGCCTCTTATCGATCACTGTTTTGCTTCGTTATAATAAGCGTCTATACGTTTAGACGTCTAGATAGAAAATGCCGGATGTTGCCTGAAGAGTCAACAGGAAAGTGAGGGAGATACGATGATTAATCCTCACGCAAGATGAGAGAATTTCATGTTGAAGGATTGAACGGGGGCAGCGCGGCGCCACCCCCGAGTTTAAAGTGAGGATTTAAAGCAGTTGTGCCAAGCGGTTAAGGTCGGACTGGATGGCTCCAGCCGTCACGTCGCGACCGGCCCCTGGCCCACGGATCACCAGCGGGTTGTCGCGGTACCAGCGGCTCTCGATGGCGAACACGTTGTCACAGGGCAGCAGCGAAGCCAGCGGGTGTTCTGGCCGCACGGCCTCAACGCCAACGCGCGCTTTGCCATTAGCATCGAAACGCGCCACGTGGCGCAGCACCAGGCCCATTTCGTTGGCCGCTTCGAAACGCTGTAGCATTTGCTGATTCAGCGCGTCGCCGTTCTCGAAGAACTGGTCGATGGACCCTTGCTCCGCACCTGCAGGCACCAGTGACTCCACACGCACCTGGTTAGGTTCAATGTCATAACCCGCTTCACGCGCCAGGATCACCAGCTTACGCATCACGTCTTGTCCTGACAGGTCAACACGCGGATCCGGTTCCGTCAGCCCCTGCTGCCAGGCCTGATCCACCAGATCGGTGAACGGCACCGTGCCGTCAAACTGCAGAAACAGCCAGGAAAGCGTGCCGGAGAAGATGCCGCTGATCGCAAGGATGCTATCCCCGCTGTCGCGCAGATCGCGCACGGTATGGTTCACCGGTAATCCGGCTCCCACGGTGGCGTTATACAGCCAGTGGCGGCCCGTTTTGGCAAACGCATCGCGGATCTGGCGGTAATTGGCGCTGCATGAGGCCCCCGCCAGCTTGTTGGCGCTGATCACATGGAAACCATAGCTGGCAAAGTCCAGATATTGCTCCGCCAACTCCCCACTGGCGGTGACGTCGAGCACCACCAGATCGTCGAACGGGTGCGCCCGCATCCACAGGAACAGCGACTCTTCGTCCAGTTCCTGGGCTTCATCTTCAAAGAACGCCAGCGCGCGGCTGGCATCCAATCCGTCATAATCGAGCAGGCTGCGACGGCTATCCACCACCCCTGCCAGGCTAAACTCAAAGCCGCTGCGCGCAGAGATATTCTTCTGTTCACGAGCAAACAGCTCCAGCCAACGCGAACCAATATTGCCTTTGCCAAACAGCACCAGGCCAATACGCTTTTCCGCGCGGAACAGCGTTTGGTGCAGGCCCTGGATCAGCAGACCAGTCGGCCCCTGACGCAGCACGGCCACCAGGCTGATACCATCCTCGGCCTGCCAGATGAACTCCACCGGCTGGTCCTTCAACTGCTGATAGAAACGATGGCTATGCAGCGGATTCTTGCACACGCCCGCGCCCACCAATGCTACCAGCGCCAACCCTTCACGCAGTTGCAGTTCACCCGGTAGCCCAGCCTCCTGCAAAATGCGCAGCACGCTGCCCACCACTTCAGAGGTGTAGCACAGCTGGATCAGGTTACGGTCAGGATGAACCCCTACGGCCAACGGTTTGATCTGCGCGCGCTTGAGCACCAGATCCAACTCTTTCTGCGCCAGCTTGAAGTCATGCTGCGGCGCAACGCTGAGTTCGATCAGGCAGACATCATCGTGGCTGGTGACAATTTTGGCACCGGTGCCGGAAGCCAGCACGCGCTCAATACGGGTCGACCCCTGCTCCGGCTGATAGCTGCAACGCAGTTGCAGATCGATATCGCTGCCAGACACCGGCTGCAAGGTTCGGGTATGTAGCACCGGAGCCGCCAGGCGGGCCAGCTCGCTGGCCTCATCCAGACGCAACAGCGGCAGCAGGCAGGCATCTTTCACTTTGCGCGGATCGGCGCTGTAAACCCCGGCCACGTCGCTCCAGATGGTGACTCGCTCCACTCCGGCCAACGCGCCAACCTGCGTGGCAGAATAGTCACTGCCGTTGCGCCCCAGCAGCACGGTTTCACCGCTGTCATTACGCGAAATAAAGCCGGTTACTACCAGACGTTTGCCGGGATGTTGAGCCAGCAGTTGCTGCAATAACGGATAGGAACGACCTTCGTCGACCTGCGGCTGTGCCGCACGTTCGGCACGCAGGAAATCACGCGCGTCCAGCCATGCCGCCTGCATGTCCTGCTTGTTCAGCACCGCAGCCATCAGGCGGGCTGACCAGATTTCACCGTGCCCCACGACTTCGGCATACACCGCATCATCAACCTTGCCGTCCAACAGGATTGCCAGGCGCTCAAGATCGTGGATAAATTCGGCAATCAGCGGTTCCGCCGTTTCCGCTGGCAACAACCCGCCGATCAGCTCACTGTGATAACGGCGCAGCGTTTGCTGTACCTGATGCGCGGAAAGGCGATCGCTCTGGCTGAGCTTCAGCCAGCTGATCAGTTGGTTGGTGGTGCTCCCCGCCGCCGACACCACCATCATGTCACCCGGCTGGCTGTATTCGGCCATGATCCCGGCCACCCGCAGATAACACTTCACATCTGCCAGGCTGCTGCCGCCAAATTTGTGCAGTTGACGCCCGCTAACCGGCCCTGCTACCGCAATTGCATTCATGACTTACCTCGTAGCCGCCGCCTGGAAGGCTTGTTCCAGATCGGCAATCAAATCTTCGCTGTCTTCAATCCCCACGGAAACACGCAGCAGGCTTTCGGAAATCCCCGCTGCGGCACGCGCTTCTGGCGCCATACCGGCGTGAGTCATGGTTGCCGCATGTGAGATCAGGCTTTCTACGCCACCCAGGGATTCCGCCAGCGTAAACAGCTCCAGAGCGGACAGGAAACGGCGCAGCAGCGCTTCATCCCCATCCAGTTCAAAGCTGAGCATGGCACCGAACCCACGTTGCTGACGGCACGCAATCTCATGGCCAGGGTTTTCTGGCAAGGAAGGATGATACAGCTTTTTGACCAAGGGTTGCTGCTGTAAATAGCCGACAATCGCCTCGGCATTATGTTGTGCAGCCTTGATACGCGGCGACAGGGTACGCATCCCCCGCAATAACAAATAGCTATCGAATGCCGCGCCGGTGACGCCGATATTGTTGGCCCACCAGGCCAGCTCGACCGCCAGATCTTTATCTTTAGCAATCACCGCGCCCGCAACCACGTCGGAGTGGCCGTTGAGGTATTTGGTACAAGAGTGGACGACCAGATCGGCACCCAGTTCGATCGGCTGTTGCAGCGCCGGGCTGAGGAAGGTGTTGTCTACCACGGTCAGCGCACCGGCTTCGTGGGCAGCTTTACAGATGGCCGCGATATCCACCACGCGTAATAGCGGGTTGCTTGGGCTTTCGATCAGCACCAACTTCGGTTTTTGCGCCAACGCATCGCGCAATGCGGCTTCATTTCCTTGATCGACAAACAGCACCCGATACGCCCCGCGTTTGCTCAGGCTATCGAACAGGCGGTAGCTGCCGCCGTAGCAATCATGAGGGGCCACCAGCAGATCGCCCGGTTTGAGAAATACCGTGGTCACCAGATGGATTGCCGACATCCCGCTCCCGGTCATCACCGCCCCCGCACCTCCTTCCAATTCTGCCAGCGCACGCTGCACGACATCACGCGTAGGGTTACCACGGCGTGAGTAATCATGAGCTCGGGGCTGGTTGAAATCGGTGAAGTTATAGGTGCTGGAAAGATGGATCGGCGGAACGACGCAGCCGTACTGTTCGTCATCATTCAGACCGCTACGTACGGCAATCGTGGCTGGTTTACGCGTCATAGGGTGGCTCGGCTCTCGGAAAGTGGGGGAATGAGGCTTAAAGATTAACCGCAGCGGATATAGACGTCAATACATCTGGACATCTAAACTTCTTTGCGTATAGATTGAGCAAAGGGACAATACCCGCTAAAATTATGGCGGTTTGTAATATTGATAAGATGTCAGCCCAACAATGCATAGGCATAGCCTATTAAATCATCAGATTCAGTGACCCTTATCGCGTAAAGAAGACATTTATTTAGTGAGCACAGTGAAGATCGGGCATAATTGGCCGGTTTTTAGAATTTTGTATTTTTCAGACAATTTTAAGGTGTCCCATGGCTGAGTGGAACGGCGAGTATGTCAGCCCTTACGCTGAACACGGTAAAAAGAGCGAGCAAGTCAAAAAAATCACGGTATCCATTCCGCTGAAGGTGCTGAAAATCCTGACGGATGAACGGACTCGTCGCCAGGTAAACAACCTGCGCCACGCCACCAACAGCGAACTGCTGTGTGAAGCATTCCTGCACGCCTTTACCGGCCAGCCGCTGCCGAACGATGAAGACCTGCGCAAAGAACGCAGCGATGAAATCCCGGAAGCCGCGAAAGTACTGATGCGAGAATTGGGTGTCGACCCTGATACCTGGGAATATTGATCCTGCCTGCACCGAAGGCAAAAACGAAAAAAGGCGCCCGAAGGCGCCTTTTTCATCTGACGATAAGAAAACTTATTTCTTAACGCCTGGCACGCTGAAACGCTTGTTGAAGCGGTCAACGCGGCCACCGGTAGCAACATCACGCTGCTTGCCAGTGTAGAACGGGTGGCATTCGCCACAAACGTCCAGGTTCAGATCGTGACCCACGGTAGAGCGGATTTTGATCACGTTACCGCAAGAGCAGTTTGCAGTAACTTCTTCGTATTTAGGGTGAATACCTTTTTTCATGGGAGAACCTCAGTTAAGGCCGTGTCGCTATCCAGCCCTGTTCCGCCAGACACCACACGTGGTTGATAATAGGTTTTGATATGGGATTATACCAAAGGCGGCAAATTATACAGAATAAAATGTAGCGCGCAATCGGATCCGTACATTTGCCAGCCTACCGTGTAAACTAGCCAACACTTTTTTCTACCTGGACAGCCACATGCCTGTTGTACACGTTGCTCTACCGGTTCCCCTTGCCCGCACCTTCGATTATCTGCTGCCCGCAGGCCTGCAGCCGGTCATCGGCGCGCGCGTCAGTGTGCCTTGGGGAAAGCAACGGGCGATAGGCATCATCACCGGCAGCAGCGAGAGCAGTGAACTGCCGCTGGAAAAGCTCAAGCCCATCGATGGCCTGCTGGATAACGACTCGCTGTTCACCACCAGCCTGTGGCGCATCCTGCTGTGGGCCAGCGAATACTACCATTACCCGATCGGTGAAGTGTTGTTCCATGCGCTGCCCATTCTGCTGCGTCAGGGTAAGCCCGCAGAAGCCGCCCCGCTGTGGCAATGGTTTGCTACCGAACAGGGGCGCGCAACCCCGCCGGAAAGCCTGAAGCGTGCGCCGAAGCAGCAACAGGCACTGGCGGCACTGCTGCAACGCCCGGTGTATCGCCATCAGGTCAGCGAATTGGAGCTGACGGAAAGCGCGCTCCAGGCGCTGCGGGCCAAAGGCTTGATCGACCTGCGTTCGCAAACTGTGGCAACGCAGGATTGGCGGCCAGGCTTTGCCGTGCTCGGCGAACGATTGCGGCTCAATACCGAGCAGGCCACCGCCGTGGGCGCTATCCGCAGTGAAGACGAGCAGTTTGCCGCCTGGCTGCTGGCCGGGGTCACCGGCTCCGGCAAAACAGAGGTTTACCTCAGCGTGCTGGAAAATATCCTGGCGAAAGGTAAGCAGGCGCTGGTGTTGGTGCCGGAGATCGGCCTCACCCCGCAGACCATCGCTCGCTTTCGTGAACGCTTCAACGCACCGGTAGAAGTCCTGCACTCCGGCCTGAACGACAGCGAACGGCTGGCCGTTTGGCTACGCGCGCGCAGCGGTGAAGCCGCCATTGTGATCGGCACCCGCTCGGCGTTGTTCACCCCCTTCTCACGCCTTGGGGTGATCATCATCGACGAAGAACACGACAGCTCCTATAAACAGCAGGAAGGCTGGCGCTATCACGCTCGCGATCTGGCGGTATTCCGCGCTCACGCCGAAAACATCCCACTAGTGATGGGCTCTGCAACACCGGCGCTGGAAACGCTGCACAACGTGCAGTTAGGCAAATACCGCCAGCTCAAACTGACCCAGCGGGCGGGCAACGCCAAACCGGCCAATCAGCATCTGATCGATTTGAAAGGCCTGCCGCTGAAGGTCGGGCTCTCTCAGCCTCTGCTGAAAAGCATGCAGCACCACCTGAAGAACGGCAATCAGGTGATCCTGTTCCTTAACCGCCGTGGCTATGCCCCCGCGCTGCTGTGCCATGAGTGCGGTTGGATCGCCGAATGCCAGCGCTGCGACCATTACTACACGTTCCACCAGCATCAACGCCAGCTGCGCTGCCACCACTGCGACAGCCAGCGCCCGGTGCCACATCAGTGCCCGCAGTGCGGTACCACCAACCTGGTTTCCGTCGGCGTCGGTACTGAACAGTTGGAGAACGAACTGGCTCCCCTGTTCCCGGAAACCGCCATTACCCGTATCGATCGCGATACCACCAGCCGCAAGGGATCGCTGGAACAGCATCTGGCCGATATTCACCGTGGCGGCCCACGTATTCTGATCGGCACGCAAATGCTGGCCAAAGGCCACCACTTCCCGGATGTCACCCTGGTGGCGTTGCTCGACGTGGACGGCGCGCTATTCTCCGCCGATTTCCGTTCTGCCGAGCGGTTTGCCCAGCTTTATACTCAGGTTTCAGGCCGTGCCGGGCGGGCGGGCAAGCAGGGTGAAGTGCTGCTGCAAACCCATCACCCAGAGCACCCATTACTGCAAATCCTTTTGCAACAGGGTTACGACGCCTTTGCCAAGCAAACCCTGGCCGAGCGTAGCAGCGTCTTCCTGCCGCCCTACACCAGCCACATCATCGTGCGTTCGGAAGATCACGATAATCAGCAGGCACCGCTGTTCTTACAGCAGCTACGCAATCTGTTGGAAGCCAGCCCGCTGAAGGATGATTCGCTGTGGGTAATGGGCCCGGTTCCGGCACTGCAACCCAAACGCGGGGGTCGCTTCCGCTGGCAACTGTTGTTGCAGCACCCGTCCAGAAAACTGTTACAGCACCTGATAAAAAGCACGTTGCCATTGATTGGCACCCTGCCTCAGGCACGTAAAGTCAAATGGACGTTAGACGTTGATCCCATTGATAGTTGATTAAGAAAACTCTCAATTCCATGGTTAAAAGCAAACGTTTACACCACAATTTGCGAGCGAACACGAAAAAACCTTCCTGCGTCACACTTTTCATGCAAATTAGGTAACAAAAGCGGCCCGTAATCTGTTTAGAATGTCGGTGAAGGCATTTTTTCAGCCAGGCAATGGAATGCTTGAATGTGGATGACGCTAAAAATAACACCACCACCACTGCATGCCAGACTTTTTGAGCAAACTGAAGTAACCGCGTTAGCCGGGTGCTGACGCAAGGAGAAAGGCGTTGGAACACAAGCAAGAATTACCCATGGCGACCATGAAAGACGTTGCCGAAATGGCCGGCGTTTCCACGGCAACCGTGTCGCGTGCGCTGATGAATCCGGAAAAGGTGTCAACGCCAACGCGCCAGAAAGTGGAACAGGCCGTGCTGGCCGTGGGTTACTCCCCTCATGCCCTGACACGCAATATCAAACGCAATGAATCCCGCACTATCCTGGTGATCGTCCCGGACATCTGCGATCCGTTTTTTGCCGACGTGATCCAGGGGATCGAACAAACGGCAGCGCAGCAGGGTTACCTGGTGCTGATCGGCGATTGTGCGCAGCAGAACCAACAGGAACGCACCTTCGTTAACCTGATCATCACCAAACAAATCGATGGCATGCTGCTGCTCGGCTCCAACCTGCCTTTCGACGCCAGCAAGGAAGAGCAACGCAACCTGCCGCCAATGGTAATGGCCAACGAGTTTGCACCGGAGCTGGAACTGCCAACGGTGCATATCGACAACCTGACCGCCGCGTTTGAAGCCGTACATTATCTGCATCAGCTTGGCCATAAACAGATCGCCTGTATCGCCGGGCCAGAACAGATGCCGCTGAGCCATTATCGGTTGCAAGGCTACATTCAGGCGCTACGCCGTAATGGCATTACCGTCGAAAGCAGCTATATTACCCGGGGTGACTTCACCTACGAAGCCGGTGCGCAGGCGTTAGCCTCACTGATGGCGCTGCCGAAACCGCCAACGGCGGTCTTTTGTCACAGCGACGTCATGGCGATCGGCGTATTGTCCCAGGCGAAAAAGCTGGGCTTGCGTGTACCGCAGGATCTGTCGATTGTCGGCTTTGACGATATCAAGCTGGCGCAGTATTGCGATCCGCCACTGACCACCGTGGCACAGCCCCGCTTCCAGATTGGTCAGCAGGCGATGTTGCTGCTGCTGGAACAGTTGCATGGGCAAACCGTGAACAGCGGTTCCCGGTTACTGGACAGTGAATTGATCATCAGAGGCAGCACCGCGGCCCCTAAACGCTAGTCAAATATTTTTGGGTTAAGTAACATGGCTGACCCAGCGCCGGCCAAACCGGCGTAATGATCATTGTTGTGGTCATTTTGCCAGAACCGCTCCCCGGAGCCTGCCTACACCTACAGGGCAGTAAGCTGATGCAAAATGGCCGATAAAATAGCTAGAGGATAGGTTTTAACCTCATCACGACACAGCGGAATTATAGTGGCACAGAGAGACTATGTAGGCCGCGGGCGCTCAGGAGCAGCGCGGCGCAAGACCCCCAGCCGTAAAAAACGCAGTTCTCCAAAGGTATCCAAAACCGTGGTGGCGCTTGCCGTCGCCATTCTGGTTGTCTTTATCGGTGGTCTTTATTTCATTACCCACAACAAACCGGATGAAACGCCGATGTTGCCTACGCATGGCACACGCCCGGGCAACGGTCTGCCACCGAAGCCGGAAGAGCGTTGGCGTTACATCAAAGAGCTGGAGAACCGCCAGATCGGCGTCAAGACACCTACCGAGCCAACCGCCGGGGGAGAGGTCAACTCCAAAACGCAGTTGACCGACGAACAGCGCCAATTGCTGGAGCAGATGCAGGCCGATATGCAGCAGCGCCCAACGCAACTGTCTGAGGTGCCTTACAACGATCCTTCACAGCTGCGTAACGGTGGGCAACAGCCGGTACAGCAGCAAATAGCGCCACCGGTACAGCAACAGCAGACCACTCAGCCTCGCAACCCGTTCAACAACGGCGCAGCACCCGTGCAGCAGCAACCGGTACAGCAGCACCAACAGCAAGTGCAGCAGCCGAAGCCGCAGGTACAGCAACCAAAACCACAGGCCGTGACTCCGCAAGTGCAGACCCGTCAGCCAGAAGTGAAACAAGAAGTAAAAACGGAAGCGGCCAAGCCGGAAACCAAACCGGAGTCGAAGCAGAAGTGGATGGTGCAATGTGGTTCGTTCCGCGCAGCCGATCAGGCCGAGTCGGTACGGGCACAGCTGGCGTTTGAAGGGGTTGAAAGCCGGGTCACCGCAGGCGGTGGCTGGAATCGTGTGATGCTCGGCCCATACAGCAGCCGCGCCGCCGCAGACAAAACCCTGTCGCGCCTGAAAGGCATTGGCATGTCAAGTTGCATTCCCCTCTCCGTCGGGGGTTGAAAAGCGTCAATCTCCCCCCATCTATAGTCTCAATATGCCTCGTAGTCTCTGCCAACGCAGAGGCTGCGGGGACTTCTTTCCGTCCGCAACGAGGGTCTGCTCGTGACAACAATTGTAAGCGTACGCCGCAACGGCCAGGTAGTGATCGGTGGCGATGGCCAGGCCACACTGGGCAACACGGTAATGAAGGGCAACGTCAAAAAAGTCCGTCGCCTGTATAACGATAAAGTGATTGCCGGTTTCGCCGGGGGTACCGCTGATGCTTTCACCCTGTTCGAACTGTTCGAGCGTAAGCTGGAAATGCACCAGGGCCATCTGGTAAAAGCGGCCGTTGAGCTGGCCAAAGACTGGCGTACCGACCGCATGCTGCGCAAGCTGGAAGCCCTGCTGGCGGTAGCCGATGAGAATGCCTCGCTGATCATCACCGGTAACGGTGACGTGATCCAGCCTGAAAATGATTTGATTGCGATCGGTTCTGGTGGCCCTTATGCCCAGTCTGCCGCTCGTGCGCTGTTGGAAAATACCGAATTAAGCGCCCGCGAGATCGTGGATAAATCCCTCAACATCGCCGGTGACATCTGTATTTACACCAACCATTTCCACACCATTGAAGAATTGCCTTCCAAAGCGTAAGGATCGAATACCATGTCTGAAATGACCCCGCGCGAGATCGTCAGCGAACTGGACAGCTACATCATTGGCCAAAACAAAGCCAAACGTGCCGTCGCCATTGCCCTGCGCAACCGCTGGCGCCGGATGCAGCTCAACGAGATGCTGCGTCACGAAGTGACCCCAAAAAACATTCTGATGATCGGCCCAACTGGCGTCGGTAAAACCGAGATCGCCCGCCGTCTGGCCAAACTGGCAAACGCTCCCTTCATCAAGGTAGAAGCCACCAAGTTCACCGAAGTGGGCTATGTGGGTAAGGAAGTGGACTCTATCATCCGCGATCTGACCGATGCCGCCGTGAAAATGGTGCGTCTGCAATCGATCGAGAAAAACCGCACCCGTGCGGAAGAGATGGCAGAAGAACGCATTCTCGACGTGCTGATCCCGCCGGCCAAAAACAACTGGGGCCAGGCCGAAGAGCAGCAAGAACCCTCTGCCGCTCGCCAGGCATTCCGCAAGAAACTGCGTGAAGGTCAGTTAGACGATAAAGAAATCGAAATCGATCTGGCTGCGGCCCCGATGGGCGTGGAAATCATGGCTCCTCCGGGCATGGAAGAAATGACCAATCAACTGCAATCGATGTTCCAGAACCTCGGTGGGCAGAAGCAGAAACCGCGTAAAGTGAAGATCAAGGAAGCCTTCAAGCTGCTGATCGAAGAAGAAGCAGCCAAGCTGGTAAACCCGGAAGAGCTGAAAGAGCAGGCGGTGGAAGCCGTTGAGCAGCACGGTATCGTGTTTATCGATGAGATCGACAAAATCTGTAAGCGCAGTGGCCAGAGCTCCGGCCCAGACGTGTCCCGCGAGGGCGTCCAGCGCGACCTGCTACCGCTGGTGGAAGGCTGTACGGTATCGACCAAGCACGGCATGGTGAAAACCGATCACATTCTGTTTATCGCCTCCGGTGCATTCCAGACTGCCAGCCCTTCCGACCTGATCCCGGAACTGCAAGGCCGTCTGCCAATCCGCGTTGAGCTACAAGCGCTGACCACGGAAGATTTTGAACGTATCCTGACCGAGCCAAGCGCGTCGCTTACCGAGCAGTACAAAGCGTTGATGGCTACCGAAGGCGTCACCATCGATTTCACCGCTGACGGTATCCGCCGCATCGCTGAAGCCGCCTGGCAGGTTAACGAAAGCACCGAAAACATCGGCGCACGTCGTTTGCACACCGTGCTGGAGCGTCTGATGGAAGATATTTCGTACGATGCGAGTGAAATTGGCGGCCAATCCATTACAATTGACGCCGAATACGTGCGCAATCATCTGGATGAACTGGTAGCGGATGAAGATCTGAGTCGTTATATCCTATAATCGCTCTATCACTGTCCTGTCAGTTATCTTTGTGGGAGGCATTGCCTCCCACATTTATTTTTAACGGACACCGTCTTTTGACTTACTGAAGCGAAATATGAGCTCATCAACCACCACCACCCCGGCCAGAGCCTGGCTGGAAAGTTTACGACCACGAACCCTGCCATTGGCCTTTGCCTCCATCGTTGTCGGTTCCGCGATCGCCGCCTGGCAGGGCAGCCTGAAGCCCGGCGTGGCGCTGTTGGCTCTGCTGACCGCAGGTCTGCTGCAGATCCTCTCCAACCTGGCCAACGATTACGGTGATGCGGTAAAAGGCAGCGATAAAGAAGACCGTATCGGTCCGTTGCGCGGCATGCAAAAGGGCATGATCACCCAAAGCCAGATGAAACGGGCCTTGATGCTGACGGTAGTGCTGATCGCCATTTCCGGTTGCTGGCTAATCGCCGTCGCCTGTGAAAAACCCAGCGATGTGGTGGGCTTCCTGGTGCTGGGCGGGCTAGCGATTATCGCAGCCATTACCTACACCGTGGGCACCAAACCTTACGGTTATCTGGGGCTGGGCGATATTTCGGTATTGGTGTTTTTCGGCTGGCTCAGCGTGGCAGGCACTTACTATCTACAGACTCACACTTTCGATAGCGTCGTAATGTTGCCAGCCACCGCCTGTGGTCTGCTCGCAGCGGCGGTGTTGAACATCAATAATCTGCGCGATATCGAAAGTGACCGCGCTAACGGCAAAAATACCCTGGCCGTCCGCCTTGGCCCACAGAATGCGCGCTATTACCACGCAACGCTGCTGATTGCCGCCGTGGTCTGCTTTGCCCTGTTTACCCTGCTTAACCTGCACAGCCTATGGGGCTGGCTGTTTGTGCTGGCCATCCCGTTTCTGTATCGCCACGGAATGCGTGTCTTACGTGACCCTACGGCCGTCGGCATGCGTCCAATGCTGGAACATATGGTCAAGGCCGCGTTGCTCGCCAACGTGCTGTTTGCGATTGGCGTGGTGCTCAGTTAGTTGAGACTTGCGTAGCAGAACGCATTCTGGCACTGATGATTTTGCCAACGGGGCGAATAAAGGGATATACTGGTTATTCCAGCGGCAAACAGACGTAAAATCCTATGAAATACGATACTTCCGAACTTTGCGATATCTATCAGGAAGAGGTCAACGTAGTTGAGCCTCTGTTCTCCAACTTTGGCGGACGTACTTCATTTGGCGGGCAAATCACTACGGTGAAATGCTTCGAGGATAACGGCCTGCTGTTTGAACTGCTCGAAGAAAACGGCCGTGGCCGCGTGTTAGTGATCGACGGCGGCGGCTCGGTACGCCGTGCCCTGATCGACGCGGAGCTGGCCCGTCTGGCGACTCAGAACGAATGGGAAGGCATCGTGGTTTACGGTGCGGTGCGCCAGGTGGACGATCTGGAAGAACTGGACATCGGCATTCAGGCGATGGCAGCAATCCCGGTAGGAGCCACCAGCGAAGCGATAGGCGAAAGTGATATCCGCGTTAATTTTGGCGGTGTGACCTTCTTCTCTGGCGATCATCTGTATGCCGACAACACCGGCATCATCCTTTCTGAAGATCCGCTCGATATCGAGTAACCGCAGAAAATGACAAAGGGCGCCTGAGGCGCCCTTTTCGTTGGAGCTAATGGATCAGACTTCTTCCATTTTACCCAGCAATGCGCGCAGGCGATCTTGCCACACGTGCTGCTCTTCTTTCAGCTGCTGGTTTTCACGCACCAGTGACTCGTGGTTACCCGCAGCACTCTGGACTTCCTGAGACAGGGAATTGTTTTTCTCTTTCAGCTCTTCAATTTCCATCTGCAACAGCGTGATGGTATCGATCGCCTGCTGAACTTTTGCTTCCAGTTTTTCAAATACTTCAAATGACATTCTTCAGTCCCCTCATGATAGCAAGGCGTACATCCATAAGTAGCGCCGCAACCTTAGCTGCAGCGACTGCGAATATGCTCGCGTAACCAACAGGCCCAACGCCTGTTTCGATAAAACCTTTCCCGCAATAAAAACGATTGTAAGTAGCCAGCCCCCCAGTGTCTAGCAACATACCGACCCAACGCGCACTCTGTTGCAATTTTCCTACCCTGGCTATCGGTCAAAGCTGAAAGTCACCGCTGCCAAACGGCAGGGTTGTTAACAAATAGAGACAAAATAACTGGTCAGATCACCGTTTTATGGTGCAGAAAGAACACCGAACAACGCGAATTCGCTCAATTTTATGACGAAGTACACACATTTTGATTTCGCTATTTCTCGTTTATGCTCGTTAACGATAAATTTACATCACATCCTCAACCGATAAGAGGACGTGAAGAAAAACTCTGTAGCTCAAGGCCACAACGCCAACGCGCCAAGCCTAGATAACCTATAACCGTCGTCTGCAGGACAATAATATTATGAGCCAAACCATCAGTCCGACCTTAAAAGGCCAGTGCATCGCTGAATTCCTCGGCACCGGTCTGTTGATATTCTTTGGCGTAGGCTGTGTGGCAGCGCTGAAACTGGCAGGTGCCAGCTTCGGCCAATGGGAAATCAGCATCATTTGGGGCCTGGGGGTGGCGATGGCCATCTATCTGACCGCCGCCATTTCCGGTGCTCACCTGAACCCGGCCGTCACGCTCGCGCTGTGGCTGTTCGCCTGCTTTGATGGACGCAAAGTACTCCCTTACATCGTTGCGCAGATTGCGGGTGCCTTTTGCGCAGCAGCACTGGTCTACGGGCTGTATTACAGTCTGTTCTTTGATTTTGAAGCCGCCCACCAGATGGTGCGTGGCAGCAACGAAAGCCTCGAATTGGCCGGCATTTTCTCGACGTATCCCAATGCACATATCTCCGTTGGCCAGGCCTTCCTGGTAGAAACCGTGATCACCGCCATCCTGATGTGCCTGATCCTGGCACTGACAGACGACGGCAACGGCATTCCACGCGGCCCGCTGGCACCGCTGTTGATCGGTATTCTGATTGCCGTCATCGGTGCCTCTATGGGACCATTAACCGGCTTTGCACTGAACCCGGCGCGTGACTTTGGCCCGAAAGTGTTCGCCTACCTAGCGGGTTGGGGCAACGTGGCCTTCACCGGCGCTCGCGACATCCCTTACTTCCTGGTGCCTATCTTCGGCCCTATCGTCGGTGCAGGTTTGGGTGCCTTTGGTTATCGCGCGCTGATCGGTCGCCATCTGCCTTGTGACGTTTGCTTCGAGGAAGAGCAACCCGCCACTAAACCAGAACAACGTAAAGCGTGATTGGCACGGCTTTAAACGGTTAACCACAGTAGGACTCAAAATTATGACAACCGAAAAAAAATACATTGTCGCCCTCGACCAGGGAACCACCAGTTCACGTGCCGTAGTGCTCGATCACGATGCCAATATTGTTGCGGTTTCACAGCGTGAATTTACGCAGATCTACCCGAAGGCCGGCTGGGTAGAGCACGACCCGATGGAAATCTGGTCCTCACAAAGTTCCACCTTGGTCGAAGTGCTGGCCAAGGCCGATATCAGTTCGGACCAAATCGCCGGGATCGGCATTACCAACCAGCGTGAAACCACCATCGTCTGGGAAAAAGAGACCGGGAAGCCGATTTATAACGCGATCGTCTGGCAGTGTCGTCGCACCGCCGACATCTGTGAAAAACTCAAGCGTGATGGCCTGGAAGAGTATATCCGCCACAATACCGGCCTGGTGGTTGACCCTTACTTCTCCGGCACCAAGGTCAAATGGATCCTCGACCACGTCGAAGGCGCGCGCGAACGTGCCAAGCGCGGTGAACTGCTGTTTGGTACCGTCGACACCTGGCTGGTGTGGAAGATGACCCAAGGGCGGGTTCACGTGACCGACTACACCAACGCCTCACGTACCATGATGTTCAACATCCATGAGCTGGACTGGGACGATCGTATGCTGGAGGCGCTGGATATCCCACGCGCCATGCTGCCAGCAGTCCGCCCTTCTTCCGAAGTGTATGGCCAGACCAACATCGGGGGTAAAGGCGGGACGCGTATTCCTATCGCCGGGATCGCCGGTGACCAGCAGGCGGCGCTGTATGGCCAACTCTGCGTCCAGCCGGGTATGGCGAAAAACACCTACGGCACCGGCTGCTTCCTGTTGATGAATACCGGCAAAGAGGCAGTACGCTCCAGCCACGGCCTGCTGACTACCATCGCCTGCGGCCCACGCGGGGAAGTGAACTATGCGCTGGAAGGTGCGGTGTTTATTGGTGGGGCCTCTATCCAGTGGCTGCGCGACGAGCTGAAACTGATCAGCGATGCCGCAGACTCCGAATACTTCGCCACCAAGGTCAAAGACAGCAATGGCGTCTACGTGGTACCCGCCTTTACCGGCCTGGGTGCCCCCTACTGGGACCCGTATGCCCGTGGCGCCATCTTCGGCCTGACCCGCGGCGTCAACAGCAACCACATCATCCGCGCCACGCTGGAGTCTATCGCCTACCAGACCCGCGACGTGCTGGATGCTATGCAGGCCGATGCCAATACCCGTCTGCAATCGCTGCGTGTGGACGGTGGTGCGGTAGCCAACAACTTCCTGATGCAGTTCCAGTCCGATATCCTCGGCACCCGTGTCGAACGTCCTGAAGTGCGTGAAGTGACGGCGTTGGGCGCGGCCTATCTGGCCGGGCTGGCGATTGGCTACTGGAGCGATCTGGATGAGGTGAAGAGCAAAGCCAACATCGAGCGTGAATTCCGTCCGGGTATCGAAACTACCGAGCGTAATTTCCGTTACAGCGGCTGGAAAAAGGCCGTGGCTCGTGCACAAGCCTGGGAAGATCACGACTGATTCGTTTTACCCTGCAACAGCGCTGCCTTCGGGCAGCGTTTTTATTGCCTCGCCCTGCCAGCTCCCCCCTGTGGTAAACTTTGCCGATATTTTCTTCCCTTTTCTCACTGACAGGTTTGCCATGAAACGTGAATTAGCCATCGAATTTTCCCGCGTTACCGAAGCCGCCGCACTTGCGGGTTATAAATGGTTGGGGCGTGGTGACAAAAACGCCGCCGACGGTGCCGCCGTCAATGCCATGCGCATTATGCTCAACAGAGTGGATATCGATGGCCGGATCGTGATCGGTGAAGGTGAGATTGATGAAGCCCCGATGCTGTATATCGGCGAAAACGTCGGCACCGGGCTGGGCGATGCGGTGGATATCGCCGTCGATCCCATCGAAGGTACGCGCATGACCGCAATGGGGCAATCCAATGCGCTGGCTGTCCTGGCGGTAGGCGATCGCGGCACCTTCCTGCACGCTCCTGATATGTACATGGAAAAACTGGTCGTCGGCCCACAGGCGCGTGGGGTGATCGATCTCAACTTGCCGCTAGCCACCAACCTGAACAACGTCGCTGCCTGCCTGGGTAAACCACTGACGGAGCTGACGGTGATCACGTTGGCTAAACCGCGCCACGATGCGGTGATCGCAGAAATGCAGCAGCTCGGGGTGAAGGTTTTCGCTATTCCCGACGGTGATGTCGCCGCCTCGATCCTGACCTGTATGCCGGAAAGCGAAGTGGATGTGATGTACGGCATCGGTGGCGCACCGGAAGGCGTGATCTCCGCTGCGGTGATCCGTGCGTTGGATGGCGATATGCAAGCCCGCCTGCTAGCTCGCCATCAGGTCAAAGGGGATAACGAAGATAATCGCCGTATCGGCGAGCAGGAGCTGGCCCGCTGTAAAGAAATGGGCATCGAAGCCGGTAAGGTGTTGGTGCTGGATGAAATGGCGCGCAACGATAACGTGATCTTTGCCGCAACCGGCATCACCAAGGGCGATCTGCTGGAAGGCATCACCCGCAAAGGCAATATGGCCACCACCGAAACCCTGTTAATCCGGGGCAAATCGCGCACGATTCGCCGCATCCGTTCGACCCACTATCTGGATCGCAAAGACGCAGCACTGCACGAATTCCTGCTTTAACGCCTAGGGGCGCAGAGCGCGCCCCGTCTCTATCAGGCGGTATGTCCCTGATGCTGCATTCGGCTCGATAGCGGCCACCAGCACAGCAAAATCAACAACGCCATGGCAAACATCAGCAAGCCAAGGCTGAACTGCCCGGTTTGCGGCAGCATGGCCGACAGCCATGTCGCCAGTCCAGACCCCATATTCTGCATGCCGCCCACCAGGGCACCCGCCGCCCCGGCCAGATAAGGGAACGGCTCCATCGCACCGGTGGTCGCCAAGGGGAATAGCATCCCGGCACCGAAGAAGAACAACGCCGCAGGCACGATCAGCGTCCAGATATTCATCACCCCGAACCAACCAGGGATCCACATCATCAGCCCGGCCAACAGGCAACTGATCACCGAATGCCACATCAGACTGTGGAAGGATTTGCCGTCACGCCCGGCATACCAGGCACCAAAGAACGCCGCCGGGATCGGCAAGATAAACAGGATACTGACGGTCAAACCGCTCAGGCCCAACACTCCGCCCATCAACACGCCACAGCTGGCTTCAAAGACGGCGATACCGGCCAGAGCACCGATCAACATCACCAGATAGCAGCTGAAGGTGCCGTCCGCCAGCAGTTGGCGGAAGCTGGAAAGCATACGGCGTTTTTCCGTTTGCTGCGGCCGGGTTTCCGGCAACCAGCGGAACATGGCAAACGCTACACCGGCGCACAACACCAGCAGGAAGCCATAACAAGCCCGCCAGCCAAACATCATCGCCAATCCCCCGCCAATCACAGGAGCCAACAGCGGGCTGACCAGAATGCCCATATTCAGCAGGCTATTGGCATAACGTAGGGAAGTGCCTGCATACAGATCGCGCGGCATGGTTCTGGCCATCACGCCCGCCACGCCGGTGCCCATACCCTGAACCGCGCTGGCGGCTACCAACATCGATAGGCTGTTGGCCAGCAAAGCGCCCAAGGCACCAAGTAGGAAAATCATCATGCCAGCCAGGATCACCGGGCGGCGGCCAATGCGATCGGAAAGCGGTCCGTAGATCAGCTGCGAGAAGCCGTAGGTCAGCAGATAAGCCGCCATAACGCGCTGCACGGAGCCGGAAGGCACCGAGAGATCGCGGGCAATATCGGCGATGATGGGGACATAAATGGTTTGCGCCATCTGACCGACGGCAACCAGCAGGATCAGCATCACCAGCAGGTGGAAGTTCTCAACTTTTCTCATTATCTTCATTAACTTATTCAGTCTTGCGACACTCAACCCCGCCTAATATCCCAGGGGGAACCACAGAGCAGCTTCTCAGCGACGCATAAGCTAACAAATCTGATTTTTTTAGCGAGTTTCGGGCAAATATAGATCGCCGTCACACTGGCACCTATCGCTACCAGTCTCGTAAATCAAACTGTACGTATCTGTTGTCATAACGGGAAAGAGTTAAAAATGATAAACTTGCATCAGATTAGCTTTAACACTTAATCGATAATTATTTCCATCAACTTGAAATAAGATACCGCCACAGGGATTTGGGTTTTATGAAAACACCAGAGCTGATTTTATTGCAGTTAAAAACCTTGGGTCCTCATTCTGCCAAAATGCTGGCAGAGCGGCTGGAAATCACGCCGATGGGGATCCGCCAGCATCTGCAATCCCTTGAACAACGTGAGCTGGTTTGCTACGAGGAAACGCGCGCCAAAGTAGGCCGCCCGACGCGTTACTGGTCTTTGACCCAACAGGGCCATGCCCAGTTTGCCGACGGACACGATCGGCTTTCGGCGATCCTGCTGGAGTCTGCACATGAGCTGTTCGGTGCCGAAGGTATAGAAAAGCTGATCCGGGCGCGCGAGGATAAACTCTATCACCGGTACGCCGATGAGCTGGCAGAGGAAGAAGACCATCTCAGCAAGCTCAACCGCCTGGTTAACCTGCGCCAGCGTGACGGCTATATGGCGGAACTGTTGGAAAGCCCGCAGGGCATGTTGCTGGTGGAAAACCACTGTCCGATCGGCGTGGCGGCCCATACTTGCAGCAACCTGTGCAACTCCGAACTGCAGCTGTTCCATCGCCTGTTTGGTAAAGGCTACCGGATAGAACGTACCGCGCATGCCATCTCCGGCTCACGACATTGTGCTTATTTGATCCGACCACGGGAGCGTTAAAAGTATGGCTGAATGGGTTAATGGCAAAGTGACAGGGGTACAACATTGGACCGATGGCTTGTTCAGCATCACCGTCAATGCCCCGATCGACAGTTTCACCGCCGGGCAGTTTGCCAAGCTGTCACTAGAAATAGGCGGCGAGCGCGTTCAGCGCGCCTATTCTTACGTTAATGCCCCCAGCGATCCCAACCTGGAGTTTTATCTGGTCACAGTGCCGGAAGGAAAACTCAGCCCAAGCCTCCATCAGTTGCAGCCCGGAGCGGAAGTGATGGTCACCAAAGAAGCCGCCGGATTCTTTGTGCTCGAAGAAGTGCCAGACTGCGACACCTTATGGATGCTGGCGACCGGCACCGCCATCGGCCCTTATCTGTCGATCCTGCAAGAAGGCAAAGATCTGGATCGCTTCAACAACCTGGTACTGGTGCACGCCGCACGATTTGCCCGCGATCTCAGCTACCTGCCGCTGATGCAGCAGCTGCAACAGCGTTTTAACGGCAAACTGCGCATTCAAACCGTGGTCAGCCGCGAAGAGGTGGCTGGCTCATTGACCGGGCGCGTTCCGGCTCTGCTGGAGGATGGGCGGCTGGAAGCGGCAGTTGGTTTGACCCTGGATGCCGAAACCAGCCATGTGATGCTGTGCGGCAACCCGCAGATGGTGCGAGATACCCAGCAAACGCTGAAAGAGAAGTACCAGATGCGCAAACATCTGCGCCGCAAGCCGGGCCATATCACCAGCGAGCATTACTGGTAGTTCAGCGGAATTTTACCGGTTCGGCCTCTGGCCCGAATCGGTTATCCCCTGGGGTGCCCAGAAAAGCCCCCAGATCGATCGCCATCATCACCACAATCAGCGTCGGAATAAAACGCCCCACGCCCCACTGCCAGACCGGTGCCAACATCTGCCAGTTACCGGCTGCCAATATCCACGCCAGGATCAACAGCAACGCCCACCAGCCCTTTTTATTGCGATCGTGCAGGCGCTTGACCAGCACCGCCGCCGTTGGCCACAGCAGCGCCACAATGCAAAAGGCGATGGTCTGGATCGCTACCACATCGTAGTTGGCCAGCGTGAAAGCCACCGCCATCAGCACTACCCAGACAACCATCCAGATCCAGAAGTCGCGCCGCCCGATACGGCCCTTAAAGGAAAAACACCATTGCTGTAAGCTCATCGATTCATGCACTCTTGGCCTGCCCATATTCTGCGCCGCAGTGTAACATAGGCCATACCGGGTTGAGCTAGCCCCGGAAAAACGCAGACCATCGCACCGCCTTGCGTCAGCAAACGACAATCACGCGGAATTTTTGACAATTCGCCCAGGTTATCGTTTTAATCGGAGTCATCTTTGTTACCGATGCCGTATACCATGCTGAAAAAAATCATCGTTATAGCCTGCCTGTGCTCCCCCATCGGCAGTGCTTGGGCCGATCCACCGGATACGCCTACCGAAGCCCCGGCGAACGCCCCCTACTTGCTGGCTGGCGCGCCCACCTTCGATCTGACGGTGGTGCAATTTCGCGAAAAATACAACCGCGACAACCCAACATTGCCGATTGGTGAATTCCGCGTAGTCCCCTCAAGAGAGGATGACTCTCCTTTGCTGACCCGCGCGGCCAGTAAGATTAACGAAAACCTGTACGCCTCTACCGCGCTGGAAAAGGGCACCGGTAAGATTAAAACCCTGCAAATTACCCATTTGCTGTTGCAGGATGGCGAAGAAAAAGCGGCCAAAGCCATCGCAGTGAACTACATGGCAGCCCTGAGCCGCCAGTTTGAACCGACACTCACCGTGGAAGAAAGCATCATCAAGGTGAACAACCTGCTGGAAAAAGGCAAAGGCTCCTACTTCTACCAACAACAGGTCGGGGCAATACGCTATGTGGTAGCAGATAACGGCGATAAGGGGGTAACCTTCGCCGTTGAACCGATTAAGCTAACGCTATCTGAACCCTGATACCCCAGCAATTAATGACAAAAAGCAAAGCCTTTGCACTGATTCATCTCTATACTGTTGGGCAGGTAAACTGCCTGTCCGGCAGTTGTCATTTAGACTCTCGCGTCCCCTTTTTGGAGGAAAACACATGCGTCATCCATTAGTAATGGGTAACTGGAAGCTTAACGGCAGCGTTCACATGGTTAACGAACTGATCGCCGCCTTGCGTAAAGAACTGAGCAGCGTTGACGGTTGTGGCGTTGCCATCGCACCTCCAGTCATGTATCTGGATCTGGCCAAGCACGCACTGGGTGGCAGCCGCATCGCTCTGGGCGCACAGAACGTCGACATCAACCTGTCTGGCGCCTTCACCGGTGAAGTTTCTGCCACCATGCTCAAAGACGTCGGTGCTGAATACATCATCATCGGCCACTCAGAGCGCCGTACCTATCACAAAGAAACCGACGCAGCGATCGCCGAGAAATTTGCCGTGCTGAAAGCCGCTGGCCTGATCCCAGTGCTGTGCATCGGTGAAACCGAAGCAGAAAACGAAGCGGGTAAAACCGAAGAAGTTTGTGCGCGCCAGATCGACGCCGTGCTGAAAACCCAGGGCGCTGAAGCGTTCAAAGGCACCGTCATCGCTTATGAGCCAGTGTGGGCTATCGGTACCGGTAAATCTGCCACCCCAGCGCAAGCTCAGGCAGTACACAAATTTATCCGTGACCATATTGCCAAGCAAGACGCTGCAGTCGCTGCCGAAGTGATCATCCAGTACGGCGGTTCCGTGAACGATAAGAACGCTGCAGAGCTGTTTGCTCAGCCAGACATCGACGGCGCGCTGGTTGGCGGCGCATCACTGAAAGCTGACGCTTTCGCCGTGATCGTCAAAGCCGCTGCCCTGGCGAAAAAAGCCTGATTTTATCCGGCCTGAAATGACAAAACCCCGGTTTCCCGGGGTTTTTTATGGCTCAAAATTGGCGATCAGCGCTTGCTGATTTCGTCAAAAATCCCGCCGGTGGCAAAGTGCACCTTCTGCGCTTCAGTCCAGCCGCCAAAAGTATCATCCACGGTGAACAGTTTCAGTTTTGGAAACTGCTCGGCGAATTTGGCTGCAACGGCTGCATCACGTGGACGGTAGTAGTTGTTGGCCGCAATGGTCTGGCCTTCCGGTGAATACAGATACTTCAGGTAAGCCGTAGCCACATCACGGGTGCCGCGCTTATCAACGACCTTATCCACCACCGATACCGTCGGTTCAGCCAGAATGGATTCGCTCGGGGTGATGATTTCAAACTTGTCTTTACCCAGCTCTTTCTCTGCCAGCAAAGCTTCGTTTTCCCAGGCGATCAGCACATCACCGATGCCGCGCTCAACGAAGGTATTGGTTGCGCCACGTGCACCGGAATCCAACACTTCCACATTTCGGTACAGCTGTTTGACGAACTCCTGAGCCTTGGCTTTATCGCCACCGTTCTTGTGCAGAGCATAACCCCAGGCAGCCAGATAGTTCCAACGGGCACCGCCAGAGGTTTTCGGGTTCGGTGTAATAACCGACACGCCAGGCTTCACCAGGTCAGCCCAATCATGGATCTGTTTTGGATTATCCTTACGCACCAGGAAAACGATGGTCGAGGTGTAAGGTGCCGAGTTGTCTGGCAGGCGCTTGATCCACGCTTTATCAATACGACCACGCTCGGCAATCGCGTCCACGTCGTATGCCAACGCTAGCGTGACCACATCCGCTTCGATGCCGTTAATCACCGAGGTCGCCTGCTTGCCGGAACCGCCGTGTGACTGACGCACGGTAACCTTATCGCCGGTCTGCTGCTGCCAATACTTACCAAACGCCGTGTTATATTCCTGGTAGAACTCACGCGTAGGATCGTATGAGACGTTCAGCAGTTGAATATCTTTCGCCATAGCACCCGATGCCAACAGCAGTAAAGTCAGACCCACACCCCATTTTTGCATTGCCGTTCCCCCAGAAAATGACGCAACCTCAAGCGGTTGATTTAGCATCAAAGCCTGCCAGAAACTTCCCTCACAATTAAAGAATAAAAAATGTTGTACTAGACCATTCTGGAATATAGCGGCTACCGATAAAAAAAAGCCCCCAACAAAGGAGGCTATTTCGCGGCGTTCAAGCTGGATTAGTACAGCTTTTTCGCCGTTTCCAACCAGTCACCCTTGAACGGACGCTTCATGTTTTCGATCGCGTCAACGATGTCGTGGTGCACCATCTTCTCGTTCTGGATCCCTACGCAGCGGCCACCGTAACCTTGCAGCAGCAGGTCGATGGAGTACGCGCCCATGCGGGAAGCCAGAATACGGTCGTAAGCAACCGGTGAACCACCACGCTGGATGTGGCCCAATACGGTAGCACGGGTTTCACGCTTGGTTTCCTGCTCGATATGGCGTGCCAGTTCGTCGATATCACAGATATGCTCGGTGATCGCCACGATGGCATGCTTTTTACCTTTGGCGATACCGGCTTTGATTTCGTCAACCAGATCGTCACGGCTGAATTCGATTTCCGGCAGAACGATAAATTCACAACCACCGGCAATGGCTGCCGCCAGGGTCAGGTCGCCACAGTAACGCCCCATCACTTCCACGATAGAGATACGTTGGTGTGATGAAGAGGTATCGCGCAGGCGGTCAATGGCTTCTACCACGGTTTCCAACGCGGTGAAGTAACCGATGGTGTAGTCGGTGCCTGCAACGTCGTTATCGATGGTGCCAGGCAAACCGATGCAAGGGAAACCCTCTTCGGTCAGGCGCTTCGCCCCCATGTAGGAGCCGTCACCACCGATGACCACCAGCGCATCAATGCCGCGGTTTTTCAGGTTTTCAATCGCCTTGGCGCGCACGCTGTCATCCCTGAACTCTGGAAAACGCGCAGAACCCAGGAAGGTGCCGCCGCGGTTGATCATATCAGACACGCTATAGCGGTCTAATTTCTCCATACGATCTTCGTACAAACCAAGGTAGCCATCGTAAATACCAAATACTTCCAGACCTTCTGTGAGCGCGGCACGCACAACGCCACGAATGGCAGCGTTCATACCTGGGGCGTCACCGCCACTCGTCAGTACACCGATTTTCTTGATCATGACTACCTCTGAACTGTAGATGCAATTTCTTAAGAATTCTGTATTCGCCGACTCACCGGGTATCTCTCCAACGGCGCAAAACCAGCTTTACGGCTTTTATTGCTGGATATTATAACAAAAACACCCAGCTGAATTGATTCAGGTCACGCAACATCAAGGAAAAAACTTCACATGGCACGGCGTGCTAACACCGTGTTTTCTCAATCCACCCAACATTGACCTATGTCAGTTGATTATAGTTCCCAATGCCCCTGTCGGCCCTGAGGAACAACAGAACAGGGATCTTGGTGAATAATCACGTCGGCTCCGGGGAAACGATGCAACAATGCCTGCTCCACCTGTTCTGCCAGAATATGCGCCTGCATCAACGGCAGGGTGTCTTCCATTTCCAGATGCAACTGGATAAACCGCGTTGGCCCAGACTGCCGCGTACGCAGATCGTGGGCACCTTTGATACCCGGCCAAGACGATACCACATCGATAATTGCCTGACGCTCTTCATCCGGCAAGGCGCGATCCAGCAGGGACTGCACCGCCTCGTACCCCATACGCAGCGCGCTATAGAGAATATAAACCCCAATGCCCAGGGCAAACAGCGCGTCCGCACGGTGAAATCCGTACCAGCTTAGCCCAAGTGCTATCAAAATAGCACCATTCATCATCACATCTGACTGATAATGCAGCATATCGGCCCGTACCGCCTGGCTGCGCGTTTTTCTGACTACCCAACGTTGATAGGTCACCAGGATGAAAGTGCTAATCAACGCAATGATAGTTACAGCTACCCCTATGCCCGGCGAATTCAGGGGCTGCGGGGAATACAGATGCTGGAAGCCGGTCAAGAACAGGAACAGGGCAGAACCGGAGATAAACATGCTTTGCGCCAGCGCCGCCAGCGACTCGGCCTTGCCATGGCCAAAGGTGTGCTCTTCATCAGCCGGCTGCAACGAGTAGCGTACCACCAGCAGGTTGGTTAACGATGCGGCAATATCCATCAACGAATCCACTAAAGCCGCCAACAGGCTGACCGACCCGGTGAGATACCAGGCAACAATCTTGATCAACAGTAGAATGGAAGCCATTCCGGTGGCGGCTAAAGCAGCGGACTGTACCAGCCGCGCGTATTGCTGTTCCATAAAAAACCCCAACTAACGTTTATGGGCTTCAGTATAACGGAATGCCGGGTAAAAAAAGTCCCGCCATCATGACGGGATGCGTGTCAGCTAAGCAAAAAAATCTGGCAAAACGTGCAGTAATGTCGCTCTCCCTAGATAAGTATTCATAAGGTATCCAGGTTTGAAGGCGCGTCCACATACTGTCCACACTCAACGGTTTTTGAAAATCCGCGCCTTCCAGAAAATAGCTAAAAAATTGTTTTTTAAGTAAATTTATTTAATAGGAATAAAAAAAACCCCCTCATCATGAGGGGGAAGACAGGGATGGTGTCTATGGCAAGGAAAAACAGGGGATTACTCGGTCATACTCAACTTCTGGGCAGAAGTTTGCTGCAAACCAGAAATCTGTTGCTTCATCAGCTGCACACGCTGCTGATGCTTCTGGTCTAAAACACTTTTTTGCTCTGGCGTCAGCAGGTTATACATTTGGTTGCGTACCCGGGCCATTTCGACCTGGCGCTTAACCTGTTCCTGAGCCATCTTTTCCGCCTGGGCCTGCACGGCGGCTTCATCAAATTTATCTGCGGTGACCAGCTTATGCATGGTTTCCACTTCATCTACATTAACACCAGGCAGATCGTAACGGGCCTGGCGCATTAAATCGCGCATTTGCTGGCGTTGCTGTTCGGTCAAGCGAACGCCGTCGAACATGTGATTCTGGCCAAGCGCTCTCAACAGTGCATCATTAGCAGGAGGTTGGACAGTTTCCGGTGTAGTATCAGCAGCAAAGGCAGCGGTAGAACCAAATGCCAAAATTGATGCCATAACTACTGCGGTCACCTTAACCATTTTTACTCCTCGAGCTTTCTCACTTTGCGAATCAACGAGGAGCAGTGTATCGCTGCACCTGCAAACATGCGTCAGGGCATGTAAAACTACGTAAAGTCATGGAATAGCAACAGTTGATGACGTATTTTGCGTCAGGAGGTAAATCACATATGCACAAAATTCTGTTAGTTGACGACGACCGCGAGCTCACCTCGCTACTGAAAGAACTGCTTGAAATGGAAGGCTTTAACATCGTCGTGGCTCACGACGGTGAACAGGCGTTGTCGTTACTGGACAGCTCCATCGATCTGCTGTTGCTCGATATCATGATGCCGAAGAAAAACGGTATCGATACGCTGAAAGAATTGCGTCAGCACCACCAGACTCCGGTGATCATGCTCACCGCTCGCGGCAGCGAATTGGACCGGGTACTTGGCCTGGAACTCGGTGCGGACGACTATCTGGCAAAACCCTTTAACGATCGCGAACTGGTTGCGCGCATCCGGGCCATTCTGCGCCGTTCCAACTGGAGCGAACAGCAACAGAATGTGGATACCAGCGCACCTACGCTGGACGTTGACGGCCTGCAGCTGAACCCCGGCCGCCAGGAAGCCAGCTTCGACGGGCAGGTGCTGGATCTGACGGGCACCGAATTTACCCTGTTATATCTGCTGGCACAGCATCTCGGCCAGGTAGTATCCCGTGAACTCCTCAGCCAGGAAGTGCTGGGCAAACGCCTGACGCCGTTCGATCGCGCCATTGATATGCATATCTCCAACCTGCGGCGCAAACTGCCGGACCGCAAAGATGGGCATCCTTGGTTCAAAACCCTGCGCGGACGGGGCTACTTGATGGTATCTGCAGCATGATCAACAGCTTGACGGCACGCATCTTCGCCATTTTCTGGTTCACATTGGCCTTGGTGCTGATGTTGGTGTTGATGGTGCCCAAACTCGACTCCCGCCAAATGACCACGCTACTGGAAAGTGAACAGCGGCAGGGGTTGATGCTGGAACAGCATGTCGAAGCCGAACTGCAAAACGATCCGGCCAACGATCTGATGTGGTGGCGCCGCCTGTTCCGCGCCATCGAAAAATGGGCACCGCCGGGCCAGCGCCTGTTGTTGGTGACCAGCGAAGGGCGGGTGATCGGCGCGCAGCGCAACGAAATGCAGATCGTGCGCAACTTTATCGGCCAGTCGGACAACTCCGACCAACCGCAAAAGAAAAAATATGGCCGCGTCGAGCTGGTTGGCCCGTTCTCGGTGCGCGATGGTGAAGACAACTACCAGTTGTACCTGATCCGCCCGGCCAGCAGCTCGCAGTCCGATTTTATCAACCTGATGTTCGACCGGCCGCTGCTGCTGCTGATCGTCACCATGCTGATCAGTGCCCCACTGTTGCTGTGGCTGGCCTGGAGTCTTGCCAAACCGGCGCGTAAGTTGAAAAATGCCGCCGATGATGTAGCCCGTGGCAACCTTAAGCAACACCCTGAGCTGGAAGCCGGGCCGCAGGAGTTTCTTGCCACCGGGGCCAGTTTCAACCAGATGATCAGCGCGCTCGAAAGGATGATGACGGCCCAGCAACGGCTGATCTCCGATATCTCCCACGAATTGCGCACCCCGTTAACGCGTCTACAGCTGGCAACCGCCCTGATGCGCCGCCGCCACGGTGAAGGCCATGAGCTGGCGCGTATCGAAACCGAAGCCCAACGCCTGGATTCGATGATTAACGATCTGCTGTTGCTATCCCGTGGCCAACAGAAGAGCGAGCTGGTGCGCGAACTGCTGAAGGCCAACGAACTGTGGGCCGACGTACTGGACAACGCCAGTTTCGAAGCCGAACAGATGGGCAAACAGCTGGAGGTCACCTCCCCTCCAGGCCCATGGACGATTTACGGCAACGCAGGTGCCCTGGACAGTGCGCTGGAGAATATCGTGCGTAATGCCCTGCGTTATTCCAATACGCGCATCGCGGTGGCATTCAGCGCCGATAATCAGGGGATCACCATCGTGGTGGACGATGATGGCCCTGGCGTCAGCCCGGAAGATCGTGAACAGATTTTCCGGCCATTCTATCGCACCGATGAAGCACGCGATCGCCAATCCGGCGGCACCGGGCTGGGTTTGGCCATCGTTGAATCCGCCGTCAATCAGCATCGCGGCTGGGTGAAAGCGGAAGACAGCCCGCTAGGTGGCCTGCGTCTGGTGTTGTGGTTGCCGCTGCATCAGCGTTAATCGCCAGCACCCAAAGATTTTGCTATTCTGCGCCCCTCGTCATGAGGGGCTTTTTACATGCTGAATATCGTTTTATTTGAACCTGAAATTCCGCCGAACACCGGCAACATCATTCGCCTGTGTGCCAACACCGGTTTCCAACTGCATCTGATCGAACCTATGGGCTTCCCGTGGGACGACAAACGCCTGCGCCGTGCCGGGTTGGATTATCATGAATTTGCCTGCATCAAGCGCCATGCCGACTATGCCGCCTTCCTCGCCAGCGAAAATCCACAGCGGCTGTTTGCCCTGACCACCAAAGGCACACCAGCGCATAGCGCAGTCAGCTATCAGGCTGGGGATTTTCTGCTGTTTGGCCCGGAAACCCGTGGCCTGCCCGCCAGCATTCTGGATGCCTTGCCCGCACAGCAGAAGATCCGTATTCCCATGCAGGCCCAAAGCCGCAGCATGAATCTGTCCAATGCAGTCTCGGTGGTGGTTTACGAAGCCTGGCGCCAACTGGGTTATGCGGGCGCACTGCTTAAAGAGTAATCTCTATTGGGCGATCGCCTGCCAGCCAGGCGACGGTTAAACCCCGTCGCCTTATTTTTAACGCCGTACTATTTTTTACTATAAATAATAAATGAGGTTCTTTGGCCAATTTTATCGTATAGCGAACGGGCAGAAGAATTGAACTCCTGGGTCATCCAGTAAACGCGGCTTGACTCTCTCACTTCCGCCTGTTGATAAGCTTCATTAAATAAGCTCTCCGCCACGTTTTTTCCCCGCGCGCTTTTATCAACGAACAGATCTTCAATATAACAATAGTTTTTATCGCTCCACGTCGAGGCGTGATAAACCAAATGCATAAAGCCGAGGAGCTGCCCCTGATCGTTAACGGCGACCAGGCCGACCAAATCCTGTTTTTGGCACAGGCGGATAAAGGTTTTTTTGGTGATTTCGGCGCTGACATCGGCACGATAAAAGTGCAGATACTGCTGCCACAGATGTTCCCAACCCGCTCTATCTGAAGCGATTATTTCCCTGATGGTAACGCCATTTTTAGTCATCAACATAGTCCTACCCCTGCATGTTCAAAGTGGCGCAAGTATAGGCGATGCCATAGGGCGGGGTTAATGGACCAATCCACTATAGATACCGGACCATTTCAGCGGCTAATTATCGATCTCGTTTAAACAGCGCGTTAGCAACTGGGAAAACTGTTCGACGTTATAGGCTATCTCAATAGGGTCCAGCGCCGCGAAACCCAGCAGCCAGCCAGATAAGGGAATATCTGCAGTACAAAACTCGGCAACGCTTCTAAGCGTTAAATTATACTCAGAAGCGCGATGGGCAACAGCTTGCTCCAGCTGTTTACTTTCCACCAGGCAGAGTATTTGCAAGCCGCAGTTAGGCACTATAACCTTCACCTTTAAGCCGCAGTGCTTGTTGATCTCGTTAATAAACAGCGCCGCACGGGATGAATATATTTTCTTCATGGTCAGGACATGTTCTCGATAATGTCCCTGCATAATGAATTTTGCCAGCGTACGCTGAGCGATCCCCGAAACCTGGCTGTCCGTATTCGCCCGCGCGGTGGTCATGGGTTTTACCAGCGCTTCTGGCAGTACCATATAAGCCACATGCAGATCCGGGAACAGGGTTTTACTGAAGGTGCCCATATAAATGGTGCGCTGATGGGGGTCTAACCCCTGCAAACAGGCCGTCGCAATGCCTTGGTAGTGAAACTCGCTGTCATAATCATCTTCGATGATCCACATATCCCGTGTTTTAGCCGCCTCAATTAATGCCAACCGCCTGGCCAGCGAAAGTGCTCGCCCGGTAGGATATTGGTTAGAAGGGGTGACATAGACAAATTTGCCGTTAGCCTGAGAGCGAATGATTTCATCGGTACAGATCCCCTGCTCATCCACGGTAATCGGGATAGGCTTTAGCTGGGCCGCCCGCAAGGCCTTAATCGCACCGGTATACCCCGGATTTTCGATAAAGACGCTATCGCCAGCATCCGCCAGGACCTGCGCACATAAAGACAGCGATTGCTGCGTACTGCTCACAATCAGAATTCGATCGGCCTGCGCCTTCACGCCCCGCTCGGCCAGCAGGAAATCGCAAATCGCCTCCCGCAGGTGAATATTGCCCTGCAAGTTGCTGCCCGCCGAGATAGACAGCCCCTCTTCTTTGACGGTTTGCTGATATAGCCTGAGCCAGGTATGGATCGGAAAATTGCGGGTTTCAGGCATGCCGGGGCTAAATGCCCGCTGCTGGGGCAAGTTGCCTGATTCAGGCCTGGTATGCTGTGACGATCTCCGGCTCAATGTAACCTGGCCGCCGAAAGATGTAACTGAGTGCTCGCTAGTCAGGCCCAGCAAAGGTTGCTGTCTTTGGGCGACAAAGCTTCCCCGCCCCACCTCTCTGCAGACGTATCCCTCGGTTTCCAGCGCCGTATAACAGTTCTCAATGGTCCCTCGAGATAACTGCAGTGAGGCTGCCAACGCACGGCTGGCCGGTAAACGTTGGCCGGTGATGAACTCACCCTGCTGGATCATCGTCTTGAAAGCAGCAGCCAGCGCCGTAGTTAATGAAACTTCGGGGACTGTTTGCTTGGCGAGGTTTTTTTGCAGCAAGAGAGTCTGGAGCTGCTTTTCGGTCAGGCGGTTCAAGGCGCAGCTCCACGGAGAGAGAAAATAACGCTGTCGTTAATCAGAAGGAAATCGTCACATGATCAATACCGCAAGCTTTTGCATAGCGAGCAATGGTTTCAACGCTCGATTTCGTTACGTTGTTTTCCATTCTGCTGACTGTTGAAGCATTCACACCCATTGCCTTTGCGACTTGTGCACTAGTAAGTCCTGCGATATTTCGCCACTCTGCCAAGGTTGCCTGCAAACGCTCTTTGCGCATTTCATCCTCAATCGCAGCCTTAAACTCGCTGTTTTCCATCATCTCGGCCTGAACTTGCGAATGTGTTTTATACTTTGTCATTGATCATTTCCTCCAGTCGCTGCATGGCCAGATCTATCTCATTTCTTGGTGTTTTTGGCGTCTTTTTAATAAAAATTCTGAGCATAAAGATCCTCTCACCCTTCTGATAAACCCACATGCCACGTGCGATATCTTTGCCCATGGAACGGATCTCATAGAGTCCATTACCTAGGGGCTTTGTATCTGGTTCTCTCAGTTGTCGGGGATCACTTTCAAGCTTGCTGATAATCCGGGACAGTTTTGCCGCAACGGTCGGGGGCAACGCCTTCAATTCCTTTTCCGCTTCGTAGTGATAGATTACTGTAAACATCTTTCCATCCCTGTGTCTTTGCCACTATTGCACTATAATGCAACTTGCATTGTAGTGCAATTTTCATGTCTTTCTTCAGGGGGACACACAGGGATAAACCGGTATGTGATTTTGTTTCCACATGCCGGTTTACAAGGGGTTTAGTGGGTATTAGAGATAATTAGCAATAACGACTGAAAAGCTATTCAGATACCGTCGCCGTACTCAAACCCGTGATTGGCACCGTTGAAGTACTGGTCCATATCCATCGATGGCGTATCGCTCTCCGGGCGGCCAACAATACGTGCGGGCACGCCTGCGGCGGTAGTATGTGGTGGCACGGGCTGTAGCACCACGGAACCGGCACCGATCTTGGCCCCTTTGCCCACTTCGATATTGCCGAGGATTTTAGCCCCCGCACCAATCATCACGCCTTCGCGGATTTTAGGGTGGCGATCGCCGCTGGTTTTGCCTGTCCCGCCCAGGGTTACCGACTGCAGGATAGAGACGTTATTCTCCACCACGGCGGTTTCACCGATCACAATGCCGGTGGCGTGGTCGAGCATGATGCCGCAGCCGATGGTGGCCGCCGGATGAATATCCACCCCAAAGGCAACCGAGATTTGATTTTGCAGGTAGATCGCCAATGCCTGACGGCCCTGCATCCACAACCAATGGCCGATACGGTATGCCTGCAAGGCATGGAAACCTTTCAGGTATAGCAACGGCGTTGAATATTTATCTACTGCGGGGTCGCGCAGCCGCACCGCCAGAATATCGCGGGCCGCTGAGACGATCATTTGAGCGTCGGAACGATAGGCGTCTTCCACCACCTCACGCACGGCGATTGCCGGCATGATCGGATTAGCCAGTTTGTTCGCCAGAATGTAGCTGAGCGCACTGCCCAGATTTTCATGCTTGAGCAAGGTCGCGTGGAAAAAGCTAGCCAGCATCGGTTCACAATCTGCCAGTGCTCTCGCCTCTGATTTAATGCTGCTCCAGACCTGTTCTAACTCTTCTGACGACATCGCTTCCTCTCTGCCAAAACAGGCTGCCCCGCCTGATCCCGGCAGGGTAACCTAATCAAATTGTCGTGACGCGATACATTGCTGCACCGCAGCCAAGGTCAGGCACTGTGCTTTTCGTCTTTCTTGGTGCGCCCAAGTAGAGTCAACGCTGCCTCGCGGGCATTTTTATTACAGTACAACACCTGATAGATCTGTTCGGTGATCGGCATTTCCACGCCAAAGCGCTGCGCCAGTGCCAATACCTCTTTGGTATTGCGATAGCCTTCAACCACCTGGCCGATGCTATCCTGCGCTTCCTGCACGCCCTTGCCTTGCCCCAGCATAATACCGAAACGACGGTTGCGCGATTGATTATCCGTGCAGGTTAACACCAGATCGCCCAACCCAGCCATGCCCATAAAGGTGGAAGGATCGGCACCCAATGCCGAACCGAGACGGCTCATTTCTGCCAGACCACGGGTGATCAATGCGGTACGCGCGTTGGCACCAAAACCGATACCGTCGGACATACCGGCACCGATGGCAATCACGTTTTTCACCGCGCCGCCCAGCTGTACCCCGATGAAATCCGGGTTGCTGTAAACGCGGAAGCTTTTGCCACAGTGCAACAGCTGCTGTAAATCTTCGGCAAACTGCTCGTCGGTGGCGGCGAGGGCGATCGCCGTTGGCAATCCGGCCGCCAGCTCTTTGGCAAACGTTGGCCCAGAAACGACCGCCAGTGGGATGGTATCCCCCAGAGCCTCACGAGCCACGTCTTGCAACAGCCGCCCCGTTTCCGCTTCCAGACCTTTGGTCGCCCATACGATGCGGGCATCCGGGCGCAGGTGAGGTTTCAACTGACGCAATACGTCACCAAACACGTGGCTAGGCACCACCACCAGCACATCACGGCTGGCCGCTAATGCACGAGCAAGGTCGGTTTCGAGCAACAGGGTATCGGGGAAAGGAACGCCGGGAAGGAACGCCTGATTGCAGCGATCGCGCTGCAGAATCTGGATCTGCTCGGGGTTATGCCCCCACAGCACTACCGGGTGGCCATTACGCGCCAGCGTAATGGCTAAAGCGGTGCCGTACGAGCCGGCACCGATTACAGTCATTGAAGCATTGACGGTATTCATCAGGCATCCTGATGAGGTTCAGCGCTTTCGCCTTCCGCCTGCTGCTGCAAATAGCTCATGAACAGCGCGTCAAAGTTTACCGGTGCCAGATTCAACTGCGGGAAGGTACCGCGAGAAACCAGGCTGGTGATGCACTCACGCGCATACGGGAACAGGATGTTCGGGCAGTATGCACCCAGGCAATGTGCCAGTTGCGTGCCTTCGATACCGGAGATGGAGAAGATACCTGCCTGCTGAACTTCACACAGGAATGCAGTTTCTTCACCCAGAGAGGCGGTAACGGTAACGCGCAGTACCACTTCGTAGACGTCGTCTGCCAGGTGGCTGGAAGCCGTATCCAGATCGAGCTTAACTTCTGGCTGCCATTCTTGCTGGAATACCTGCGGAGCGTTTGGCGCTTCGAATGAGATATCCTTGGTGTAAATGCGTTGGATCTGGAAAGCCATCTCTGTGCTGTTTTGTTCTGACATGTGTGTAATACCCTTGGTTAACTATCCTTAGAGACACTCAGTGGTTGCAATACCCACATCTTGGCAGTGGGACCGCCGCTGGTTTACAGCAGCGGATCCAGCCCACCGCGAGCATCAAGTGCATGTAAATCATCACAGCCGCCAATATGTTGGCCATCGATGAAAATCTGAGGCACGGTGGTTCGCCCACTGCGCGCGATCATTGCTTCGCGCTTGACGTTATCACCATCGATGGCAATCTCGCTAAACGCAGCTCCCTTGCTGTTCAGCAGCGCCTTGGCGCGATGACAGAACGGGCAGGTTGCCTTGGTGTAGATCTCAATGTTAGCCATGGAAACCCCTTCAATCACACTAAAATTTACTTGCCACGCGCCAACGGCAGGTTTTCCCCACTCCAGCCGGCAATGCCGTCTTTCAGGGTATAGACCTGTTCAAACCCGGCTTTGCTCAGGTTTTCTGCGGGTTCGCGTGAGGTGGTGCCATTGGCACAGACCACGATGACCGGCTGGGCCTTGTGTTTATCCAGTTCGCCGAAGCTGCCGGTTTTGATCTCGCTCGCCGTCAGGTTGATCGCGTTGGCGATATGGCCTCTGCGGAAATCATCACGGGTACGGGTATCGACCACTACCGCATCTTCTTTATTAATCAAGCGAGTAGCTTCACCGCGGGCGATCTCTTTAACCTTGGAGAAACGGCTCTTGAAGGTCATGACGATCACGGCAGCCAGCAGACCGACCCAGGCCAGACTAAGTATGGGGTGCCGGCTAACAAATTGCATAATTTCTTGCAGCATGGGGTGTAACAACTCCCGTCAGTTAAGGGAAAAATAAGTCAAGGTTTCAGAGTATACCTGCCGAATGCGTCAAATACAGCCAATAAGCAAACGGGAATGCAGAAACTGCGGAGTACACTGGAAAATTACCGTCATGACGTTGAGAAAGTCGAGGCTGTTCACCGCATCTTTGATCTCTTTGGGCTCTTTTTAGTCGGTCACAATGTAGTATCATCGGGTTCCAGAGGGTGAATAGCCATCATTCCAGTGCCCACGGGCTGATGGCTATTCACAACTTAAAACGATCATAAAGAGGTTACTGCAATGTCGAGCAAGAAAAAGCCCATGGTACTGGTGATCCTGGACGGTTACGGCCACCGGGAAGAGCAACAGGACAACGCGATCCTGAACGCCAAAACGCCGGTCATGGACCGTCTGTGGCAACAACAGCCGCATACCCTGATTGCCGCTTCCGGTCTGGATGTCGGCCTGCCTGATGGCCAGATGGGTAACTCGGAAGTCGGTCACGTGAACCTCGGCGCTGGCCGCATCGTGTATCAGGACCTGACCCGTCTGGATAAAGAGATTAAAGACGGTGATTTCTTCACCAACGCAACGCTGACCAGCGCCGTCGACAAGGCCGTGAAGGCAGGCAAAGCGGTACACATCATGGGCCTGATGTCCCCTGGTGGCGTCCACAGCCATGAAGATCATATCCTGGCGATGATCAAGCTGGCCGCACAGCGCGGTGCCAAAGCGGTTTACCTGCATGCCTTCCTGGATGGCCGCGACACTCCGCCGCGCAGTGCTGAAAATACACTGAAACGTTTCAGTGACGAATTTGCCACGCTGGGTGCCGGGCGTATCGCCACGGTGATCGGCCGTTACTATGCGATGGATCGTGATAATCGTTGGGACCGCGTACAGCTGGCCTACGATCTGATGACCCAGGCCAAAGGCGAATTCACCGCCGACAACGCCGTGGCCGCGCTGCAGGCTGCCTATGCCCGTGACGAAAACGACGAATTCGTTAAACCAACCGTGATCCAGGCTGCGGGCGAAGCCAGCGCCGAGATGAACGACGGCGACGCGTTAATCTTCATGAACTTCCGTGCCGACCGTGCTCGCCAGATCACCCGCGCCTTCGTCAATGCCGATTTCGACGGCTTCCCACGTAGCAAAGTGGTCAAGTTTGGTGATTTTGTCATGCTGACCGAATACGCCGCCGACATCAAAACCGCCTGTGCCTATCCACCTGCCTCGCTGGCCAACACCTTCGGTGAGTGGCTGATGAAGCATGACAAAACCCAGCTGCGCATTTCGGAAACCGAAAAATACGCCCACGTCACCTTCTTCTATAACGGCGGCGTCGAAGAACCGTTCAAAGGTGAAGACCGTATTCTGATCAACTCGCCAAAAGTGGCCACCTACGATTTACAGCCAGAGATGAGCTCCGCCGAGCTGACCGAAAAGCTGTTGGCAGCCATCCACAGCGGTAAATATGACGCCATCATCTGTAACTACCCGAACGGCGACATGGTTGGCCACACCGGTGTCTATGATGCAGCCGTCAAAGCGGTAGAAACCCTGGATAACTGCATTGCGCAGGTAGTTGAAGCGGTGAAAGCCGTTGACGGCCAACTGCTGGTCACCGCCGATCACGGTAACGCCGAGCAAATGCGCGATCCGGCCACCGGCCAGGCGCACACTGCCCATACCAGCCTGCCAGTGCCGTTGATCTACATCGGTAAAGCCGCCAAAGCGGTGGAAGGTGGCAAACTGTCCGACATCGCTCCAACCATGCTGTCACTGATGGGAATGGAAATCCCGCAAGAGATGACTGGTAAGCCGCTGTTCATCGTGGAATAATCCTTCCCCATGAGGGAGAAGGCGAATTTTGCACTATCAAGGGTAACCCGAAGCGCAAACTCAGGCAGCCAACCGCTGCCTGAACGCTCCGCGCCACGGAAGTTAACCACACTCTGCGCCAGCGTGTTTTTCGCTGGCGCATTGTTGTTGCCATTCACCAGCAACGCCGCGGAAGATAACAAATCCCAGCTCAAAGATATTCAGCAGAGCATCGCGGAAAAAGAAAAAGCGGTTAAACAGCAGCAACAACAGCGCAGTTCGCTGCAAAATCAGCTCAAACTCCAGGAAAAGACCATCGCGCAAGCCAGCCGTTCGCTGCGTGATACCCAAGGTACGCTCGACATACTGGGCAAAGACATTGCCGGGCTGAACACCTCCATCGCCAAGCTACAAACACAGCAGTCCACTCAGCAGGAAATCCTCGCCAAACAGCTCGATGCCGCCTTCCGCCAGGGGCAACACAGCGCCTTGCAATTGGTGCTCAGCGGCGAGGAAACCCAGCGCAGTGAGCGCATGCTGGCTTATTTCGGCTATCTGAACGAAGCACGTCAACAGTCGATTGAACAACTCAAGCAGACCCGCAAGCAATTGGCAGAGCAAAAGAGCTCGCTGGTGGCCAAACAGGGTCAGCAGAAATCCTTGCTTGGCGAGCAACAAACCCAGCAGCAAAAGCTGGAACAGGCGCGCATCGCCCGTAAAAAAACCCTGACCGCGTTAGAAGCCTCGTTGGAAAAAGATCAACAGCGGCTGGTGGAACTGCGCCAGAACGAAAGCCGTCTGCGCGATCAGATCGCCCGTGCCGAACGTGAAGCCCGCGCCCGAGCCGAACGCGAAGCGCGTGAAGCGGCCAAGGTGCGTGAGCAGGTCAAAGTCAAAGAGCAGCAGGCAAAGAAAACCGGCACCAGCTATAAACCGAGCGAAGGTGAGCGTTCACTGATGGCGCGAACCGGCGGTTTGGGCAAGCCTGCGGGGCAAGCCGTATGGCCAGTGCGTGGCCGCATCGAACATCGCTTTGGCGAGCAACTGCAAGGTGAGTTACGCTGGAAAGGCATGGTGATTTCCGCAGCCGAAGGCAGCGAAGTCAAAGCCATTGCCGATGGCCGCGTGCTGCTGGCTGACTGGCTGCAAGGCTATGGCCTGGTGGTCGTGGTCGAACACGGTAAGGGCGATATGAGCCTGTATGGCTATAACCAGAGCGCTTTGGTTAGCGTCGGGGCGCAGGTGCGTGCCGGTCAGCCTATCGCCCTGGTCGGTACCAGCGGTGGTCAGGGAACGCCATCGCTCTATTTCGAAATCCGTCGCCAGGGTCAGGCCGTTAACCCACAGCCGTGGTTGGGAAGATAGATTTGTACTATAGCAAAACGCGTACTGCCCTGTTGTTGAGTGCGCTGCTGTGCGTTAGCGCAGCGCAGGCAGGCAAGCTCTCTATCGTGATCGATGACGTGGGCTATCGCCCACATGAAGAAAATGCCGTACTGCAAATGCCGACGGCGATCTCCGTTGCCGTGCTGCCCAATGCGCCTCACGCCCATCTGATGGCCACCAAAGCCCATAGCCAAGGCCGTGAAGTGCTGATCCACATGCCCATGGCTCCCCTCAGCAAACAGCCGCTGGAGCGCGATACCTTACAACCCTCCATGAGCAGTGAAGAAGTGCAGCGTATCATCCGTAATGCGGTGAATAACGTTCCTTTTGCGGTGGGCATGAACAACCATATGGGCAGCGCCATGACCTCCAGCCTGCCGGGCATGCAAAAGGTCATGCAGGCGCTGGAAAGCTACCATCTCTATTTTCTCGACAGCATGACCATCGGCAACAGCCAGGCCACGCATGCGGCGGCGGGCACCGGCGTGAAGGTGATCAAACGCAAGGTGTTCCTTGACGATACGGCCAACCCGGACGATATCCGCCGCCAGTTTAATCGTGCCGTCGAGCTGGCACGCCGCAACGGATCGGCCATCGCTATCGGCCACCCGCGCCCGGCAACGGTAAAAGTGCTGCAACAGATGCTGGCTACGCTGCCCTCCGACATCGTGCTGGTGAAACCCAGCTCGCTGCTCAATGAACCTCAGCAGAGCGGAAGCGGCTATGTGCCGCCATCCAAGCCACACAAACCGCAGCCGAAAAATCCGTTCACCGGTGGCATCAAGCAGTGCAAAGTTAAATTGCCGCAGGAAGGCGTGAATGCCAGCCATGCGCTGGGCATCATTGCAGAAAGCGTGGCGCAGTCGCCAGTGGTGGTAATAATCAAACGCCATTGGCAGCACTGGGTAGGTTCGGAGCCAACCAAGCCATAAGATAAAAGGCGGGGCTTACGCTCCGCCTATCATTTAATGACCAAGTAGCCAGGACGCCGTATGCAGCGCCCACTTAGCCAATCACATCAATCCCAGCTCAGTACCACTTTCCCCGATTGCCCGGAACGCATGGCGTCAAAGCCCTGCTGGAACTCATCAATCGAGAAACGGTGAGTGATGATCGGCGTCAGATCCAGACCGGATTGGATCAGTGCCGCCATCTTGTACCAGGTTTCGAACATTTCGCGGCCGTAGATCCCTTTGATAAACAGCCCCTTGAAGATCACCTGAGTCCAGTCAATCGACATATCTGAAGGTGGGATCCCCAGCATCGCAATACGGCCGCCGTGGTTCATGGCATTGAGCAACGAACGGAACGCCGGTGGCGCGCCGGACATCTCCAGGCCCACGTCAAACCCTTCGGTCATGCCCAACTCGGCCATCACGTCCGTCAGGTTTTCTTTGCTGACGTTTACCGCACGGGTCACGCCCATCTTGCGCGCCAGCTCCAGGCGATATTCGTTCACGTCGGTGATCACCACGTGGCGTGCGCCAACGTGTTTACATACCGCCGCGGCCATAATGCCGATTGGGCCTGCGCCAGATACCAGCACGTCTTCCCCAACCAGGTCGAAGGAGAGCGCGGTATGCACGGCGTTGCCAAACGGGTCGAAGATCGAGGCCAGCTCGTCCGAGATATTGTCCGGGATTTTGAAGGCGTTAAACGCCGGGATCACCAGATATTCGGCAAAAGAACCTGGGCGGTTTACGCCCACGCCGGTGGTGTTGCGGCACAGATGCGTACGGCCACCGCGGCAGTTACGGCAGTGGCCACAGGTGATGTGCCCTTCGCCAGAAACGCGATCGCCGATGCTGAAACCTTTGACTTCCTGGCCGATGGCGACCACTTCACCCACATATTCGTGGCCCACGACCATCGGTACCGGAATGGTTTTCTGCGACCATTCGTCCCAGTTATAGATATGCACATCAGTACCGCAGATAGCGGTTTTGCGGATCTTAATCATGACATCGTTGTGGCCCAGCTCAGGCTGAGGCACATCGGTCATCCAAATACCTTCTTCCGCTTTCAGTTTTGCTAATGCTTTCATCGAATTACCTTATGCAATAACGCCAAGCGTCTTACCGATGCGGATAAACGCCTCAACAGCACGTTCAATCTGCTCCGGTGAGTGATCGGCTGACATCTGGGTGCGGATACGTGCCTGACCTTTTGGCACCACCGGATAGAAGAAACCAGTAACGTAGATGCCTTCCTTAAGCAGTGCGTTGGCGAAATCCTGCGCCAGTTTTGCTTCACCCAACATCACCGGGATGATGGCGTGATCGGCCCCGGCAAGCGTAAAGCCCGCTGCGGTCATTTTTTCGCGGAACAGGCTGGCATTGGCCCAAAGGCGATCGCGCAGGGCGTCCCCGTCTTCGAGCAGTTCCAACACCTTGATCGACGCTGCCACAATGGCCGGCGCCAGCGAGTTGGAGAACAGATAAGGGCGTGAACGCTGGCGCAGCCACTCCACCACCTCTTTCTTGCCAGCGGTATAGCCGCCGGAAGCGCCGCCCAGCGCCTTACCCAAGGTGCCGGTGATGATATCGACGCGGTCCATCACTTCGCAGTATTCGTGCGTCCCACGCCCGTTGGCGCCGACAAACCCCACCGCATGGGAATCATCGACCATCACCAGCGCATCGTATTGGTCCGCCAGATCGCACACGCCCTTCAGGTTGGCGATCACGCCGTCCATGGAGAACACCCCGTCGGTGGCGATCATGATGTGGCGCGCCCCGTCCGCCTTGGCCTGCTTCAGTTGCTCGGCCAGTTCACTCATGTCGTTATTGGCATAGCGATAGCGCTTGGCCTTGCACAGGCGCACGCCGTCGATGATCGAGGCATGGTTCAGCGCGTCGGAAATAATGGCGTCTTCCGGGCCCAGCAGGGTTTCAAACAGGCCACCATTGGCGTCAAAACAAGAGGAGTAGAGGATCGCATCTTCCATTCCCAGGAAATCGGCCAACTTTTGTTCCAGTTGCTTATGGCTATCCTGTGTACCACAGATAAAACGCACTGACGCCATGCCGAAGCCATGGCTATCCATCCCGGCCTTTGCCGCCGCGATCAGCGCCGGGTGGTTAGCCAGCCCGAGATAGTTATTGGCGCAGAAGTTGATCACCTGGCGACCATCAGCCACCGAGATATCGGCCTGTTGGGCAGAAGTGATAATGCGCTCTTGTTTAAACAGCCCTTCGGCGCGAGTGGTAGCAAGCTGCTGTTCCAGCTGCTGGTAAAAAGACGCAGACATTCGGTCATCTCCAGGATAGGGGCATTTTCGGCATATTTTACTGCGTTGCCGGCAAACTGACGACATTCCGCCGCAGAGAATCTGAAAATTGCAGCAGATATCACGGCAAACCGGCGCATAGTGTAACGGCACGGGATATTAAGAGCCGTACCGATGTTCCCAATGGCATGAAATGCTATTATAGGCAGCATATAGGGTGGGGCATTGTGCACCACCGGGAAGAACACAGGGGTAAACCCAATGATTATCGTCACTGGCGGCGCTGGCATGATTGGCAGCAACATCATCAAGGCACTGAATGAAAACGGATATCGCGATATCCTGGTGGTGGATAACCTGAAAGATGGCACCAAATTCGTTAACCTGGTCGACCTTGATATCGCTGACTATGTTGATAAAGAAGACTTTATCGCCAGCATCATGGCCGGTGACGATCTGGGTGACATTGACGCCATTTTCCATGAGGGTGCCTGTTCCTCTACCACCGAGTGGGATGGCAAGTACATGATGGATAACAACTATCAGTATTCCAAAGACATCCTGCACTACTGCCTGGATCGTCAGATCCCGTTCCTGTATGCCTCTTCCGCTGCCACCTACGGCGGCCGCACCGATAACTTTATCGAAGAGCGTCAGTTTGAGCAGCCGCTGAACGTTTACGGTTACTCCAAATTCCTGTTCGACCAATACGTGCGCGAGATCCTGCCAGAAGCGGATTCGCAGGTGTGTGGCTTCCGTTACTTCAACGTTTACGGCCCGCGTGAAGGCCATAAAGGCAGCATGGCCAGCGTCGCGTTCCACCTGAACAACCAGATCAACCGTGGCGAAAATCCAAAACTGTTCGCCGGCAGCGAAAACTTCAAGCGTGACTTTATCTACGTCGGCGACGTGGCGGCGGTCAACCTGTGGTTCTGGAAGAACGGCGTATCCGGCATCTTCAACTGCGGTACCGGCCGTGCGGAAACCTTCCAGGCGGTGGCCGATGCGGTAGTGGAATACCATCAGTCCGGTGCCGTGGAATACATTGAATTCCCGGAAAAGCTGAAAGGCCGCTACCAGGCTTACACCCAGGCCGATCAAACCAAGCTGCGCGCTGCCGGTTATGACGCACCGTTCAAAACCGTGGCCGAAGGCGTGAAAGAATACATGGCCTGGTTGAATCGTCCCGCTTAAGCGCTGAAGGAAGTTACTCACGGTATGAAAATACTGGTCATTGGCCCTTCGTGGGTTGGCGATATGATGATGTCGCAAAGTCTCTACCGCACCCTGAAGGCCGAGCACCCGTCGGCAGAAATCGATGTGATGGCACCTGCCTGGTGCCGTCCCCTGCTGGCGCGGATGCCCGAAGTCAACCAGGCATTGGCAATGCCGCTGGGCCACGGTGCCCTGGCATTGGGCGAACGCCGCCGTCTTGGCCATGCGCTACGCGCCAATGGTTATGACCGTGCCTATGTGCTGCCCAACTCATTCAAGTCTGCCCTGGTGCCCTTCTTTGCCAACGTGCCGCAGCGTACCGGCTGGCGCGGCGAGATGCGCTATGGCCTGCTCAACGATCTCCGCGTACTGGATAAAGCAGCATTCCCATTGATGGTGCAGCGCTATGTCGCACTGGCTTATGACAAGCAGCGGATACAGCGCGCCGAAGATCTGCCGCAGCCGATACTCTGGCCGCAGTTGCAGGTCAGTGACGAAGAGATTGCCGAAACCACGTCAGCGTTTAATCTCACCGATCACCGGCCCATTATCGGTTTTTGCCCAGGCGCCGAATTCGGCCCAGCCAAACGCTGGCCGCATTACCATTACGCCACGCTGGCACAGATGTTGATCGACGCAGGCTATCAAATCGCCCTGTTTGGCTCAGCCAAAGACCACGAGGCCGGTGAGCAGATCCGTGACGCATTGGCAGAAAAGTCTCGCGATTTCTGCTTCAACCTGGCCGGGGAAACCCAGCTCGAACAGGCAGTGATCCTGTTGGCCTCCTGCCGGGCCGTGGTCAGTAACGATTCCGGCCTGATGCACGTTGCAGCAGCGTTGAATAAACCTCTGATAGCCTTGTACGGGCCAAGCAGCCCAGACTTCACCCCGCCGCTGTCCCATCAGGCCAAGGTGATCCGCCTGATCAGTGGTTATCACAAGGTACGCAAAGGCGATGCCGACCAGGGCTATCACCAGAGCCTGATCGACATCCAGCCACAGCAGGTGTTAGACGCGCTGACGCCGTTATTAGCCGCCAGCGAGGAATAATCATGCAGGTGCTGATCGTAAAGACCTCTTCGATGGGGGATGTGCTCCATACGCTGCCGGCCTTGACCGACGCGATGCGCGCCATCCCCGGTATCCGCTTCGATTGGGTAGTGGAAGAGGGGTTCAGCCAGATCCCTACCTGGCATCCGGCAGTGGATCGCGTGATCCCGGTGGCCATCCGCCGCTGGCGTAAAAATTGGTTCGGCAGTGAAACACGCCAACAGCGCTGCGATTTCAAGCGCCAGGTGCAGGAGCGCGACTATGACATCGTGATCGATGCACAGGGCCTGATCAAGAGCGCGGCGTTGGTGACGCGCATCGCGCACGGCAGCAAACACGGCCTGGACTGCAAAAGCGTCCGCGAGCCTTTTGCCAGCTGGTTCTATAATCATCGCCATGAGATCGACAAGCAGCAGCATGCGGTGGAACGCATTCGCGAGCTGTTCGCCAAGAGCCTGGGGTATGCAAAGCCGCAGAGCACGGGTGATTACGCCATTGCCGCTCGTTTTCTAAGCCAACCACCCGCCGATGCCGGGCAATATCTGGTGTTCCTGCATGCCACTACGCGGGATGAAAAACACTGGCCGGAGGAAAACTGGCGCGAACTGATCGCGCTGATCGCTCCGAGCGGCATAAACATCAAGCTACCTTGGGGGGCTGAGCACGAACGCCAACGCGCTTTACGGCTGGCAGAAGGGTTTGAACACGTTGAAGTGTTACCCAAGCTCAGTCTGCAACAGGTTGCCGAAGTGCTGGCTGGGGCAAAAGCCGTGGTGTCGGTCGATACCGGATTAAGCCACCTGACCGCCGCGCTGGATCGCCCGAATATCACCCTGTTCGGCCCGACCGATCCGGGGCTGATTGGGGGTTATGGGCAGAATCAGCACTCACTGATTTCGCCGGAAAAAAGCATGGCCACCCTCACCGCCGACGCCGTTTGGACAGAACTGCAAAAGGTTATTGCATGAAAAAGCTGCATATTATCAATTTAGGCAAGATGGGCGGGGTTGAGCGCCTGTTCCTGCAGTATATCAATGATACCCACGACGGCAGTAATCAGGTGATTTGCGTCAGCAGCGAAGTTGGCGAAGAGATCCGCCAACAGATGCCGAACCAGCAGGTCACCTTTGCCAACCGGCTGTTCAATTCGCTCCCTCTGCGTTGCCCACAGTTCCTGCGCAAATACCTGCTGCAAAGAAAAATCGAGCGGGCAAACGCCGACGTCATTATCGTGTGGGATCTGATCCCAGGGCTGGCGGCCAAGCCCAAGCGTGGCAAACTGGTCTATTATGATCATGGTTGCTCATGGCGCTACGCCAAAAACCACAAGACCTTGCGCTTCTTCGCCATGCTGGACGGCGTGATTTCTGCCTCCCATGCCTCAAAACGGGTGATGGAGCTGCGCTTTAATCTGCCTTGCCCGAATCCGGTGGTGATCAACCGCATCAAAACGCCTACCGGGATCGATGAAACGCCAAAATCATTGGCACAGCCGATCAGGATTGGGACTGCCTCGCGCCTGGTGAGCCTGAAAGGCATCAGCGTTTCTCTGCTGATGATGCAGGAGCTACTGCGCCGTGGGCACGACGTTTATCTGGAAATTGCGGGCAAAGGCCCGGATCGGACAGCGTTTGAAGCCCTGGCAGCCAAGCTGCAGCTCGGTGAGCGGGTGGTTTTCAGCGGCTTTCAGGATAACGTGGCAGATTTTTTCAACCGCACACAAATCTATATGAGCACGCCGATCACCGAACCCTTCGGCTTATCCTGCATGGAGTCGCTCTATTTTGGCGTACCGGTGATTTTCCCCATGGTAGACGGCCAGCCGGAAGCGGTGAAAGACGGCTACTGCGGCATTGGCTTGACGCCGACGGTATCCATTGAAGAGCACCAGCGGTTAACCGGCATCAAGGTCGATTTCCCACACGAGGTTTACGATCCCCTCTCCGACAGCCTGGTCACACCGAAGCTGTTGTCGCATATCGATTGTGCGGATGCGGTAGAGAAACTGCTGGTGGCAGAAACCTACCACCAGATGAGCCAGAATGCCCGGCACTACCCCGCTCAACATTTCAGCTATGCTCTGTTCAAAACAGAATTCGACGACACGCTGCAATCCTTTATTGCTTAACCGTAATGTGAGCCGGAAACCTTACTCCATGTTTAAAGAAACAGCCCCGCACCCGATTTTCAGCTACCTGATCTATCTGGGATGCGCCATTGCCTTTTGTACCATCCCTTTTGGCTTCGACACGGGGCGTAACCTGTTTTATGTCTCCAGCTATATTTCCTTTATTGCCGTTTGTCTGCACTTAAGGTACTTCCTGAAAAACAAAAGAAACCTGATCCTGCCGCTGCTGTTTTTCTGCGTAGGCATGGGGACGATTTTCTGGATGAACCATTTCAAGCAGCCCGGCGAATACATCAATATTTACCGCTCGTATATGTCGACCGGTAAGCTGCAGATTGCCACAGCGTTTATTTTGTTGATCGCACTGAACGAGCGTCTTTGCATGCAACGTGCCTTTATTGTCGTGGCGTTGGCCTGCGGTTTGGCCGTCAATGGCTATGCGCTTTATCAGGGCCTGCAGTTAGATATCTCGCGCGTGGAGCTTAACTTCGACCGGGCTACCGTCGTTGCCTACCTGATGACCGCCATCAGCCTGGTCATGATGAAGGCGATACTGATGCTGCGGACCAAGTATCGCATCCCGCTGTACGTGGTTGGCTTCCTGCTCACCTTCTCCACTCTCATCCTAACAGGGACGCGGGCGGCCATACTGGTGTACCCCGTTGCCATCTGCCTGTCGCTGTTGGCAACCAAAGACCTGGTGACCCGCAAGCATAAGATCCAACTGGTCGCCTCGGTGCCTTTATTGCTATTGGCCTGCGGTTTCGCCTTTAAGTCACAGATAGAACAGCGTGTTGCCGATTTCAAAACCAATCTGCAGATGATCGACCAGCCCGAAGTGGATAACTCGATTATTTCCCGCCTGACGATGCAGGTCATTGCCATACGCACCGGCTCGCTTGCGCCAATGGGACAATCTGCCGAACAGCGTGGGGAGGAGATCCGCGCCATCGTTGCACAGGAGCCGCGGTTGTACGGGGTAACGCCTTACATCAACGTGCATCTGCATAACGAACTGCTGGAAACCTATTCGCTCAAAGGCCTTTGGGGAAGTTTGTTGTTACTGGCGCTGTACATCGGCCTATTCATCTCCTCATTTAAGCCGTATCGCAATGCGCTGTTGCTGGGGGTGACCTTCAGCCTGTTTGTCTACGGGCTTAGCGACGTTATCTTCTTCAGTACCGAAGGCACGGCAGTCTTCTGCCTGGCCATCATCGCCAGCGTGCTGTCGGTGAAAAAGCGTCAGGAACCGTCGGTATGAGTTCGTCACCGCTGCTGCTCAGCTTTATTGTGCCGGTATACAACAATGAAGACTTTGTCATCGCCAGCCTGAGCTCGTTATACGATCAGATCGGTGATGATATTGAAGTGGTGATTATCGATGATGGCTCAAGCGATGCGTCTGCGGCCCTGGTGAGCCAATTCCTGGCGGCAAGACAGCACCCGCATAGCAAATTCATTACTCAGGCAAACGGCGGCGTTGCCCACGCCCGTAACGTCGGTTTGCAACACGTCAGTGGACGCTACGTCGCATTTCTGGACGGCGATGACCTGCTGAGCAGCGACTATCTGGCGATCCTGCGCCCGCTGTTACTCACGGGCAGAGATGATCTGATTGATTTCAACTATCAGAAATTCTCTGGAAACCCGCCAGCAGTGCCCGCCAATAGCGAGATACGCTACCGTAGCTACGATTTCGAACAGCACGGCCTGGCCAGTCTGAAGCCGCTGTTTGAACACTCAATGTGGCACGTCTGGAGCCGGATTTACCGGCGTACGCTGCTGGCTGGGGAAACGTTCGAAAACGGCCGCCGCTATGAAGACGTTATCTTCACGCCGTTCCAATATTTCAAAACCCGCCACATCGCGCATCTCGACCACCCGCTCTACTTATATCGGGATAATGACCGTGGGATCACCCGCAACATCCGGGCGAAAGATAGTGAAGATATGCTGTTTGCCATGCAGAAGATGCTGCGCTTCGTGGACGCTCATCGCGGTGATGAGCCACTGCGGCAGCTGGCTGCCCTGATGCTCGCCAACGCTTTCTCGGAGTTAAAGGCCATGTCGAAGGCGGTCTACGGCTATTATCGCTACCCACCGGAAACCCTGGCGATCCTGCGCCAAACGGCGGCCCTGTGTAGCAACAGCGACGTTCCGCACAAGAAAGTCCGCCAGATGCGCTTCGCGCGCGTGGATAGCTGCCTGTCTAAAATCCGTCGCTGGCTGAAGAAGAAACGCACCGGGTAACCGATGCGTTTTTTTCTCAAGGGTTCAGTGGTACGTGAGCCACGATCTCATCAAAAACCCGCTGCGGTTGTATGACACCCACCGGGCCTTCCGCTTCCAATGGCATGGTGTAGCCCGTGCGTGACTGATGAATGATACGGTGCAGTTGGTGATCCTGGATCGGCCCGGTTGAGCGCGGGTCAGCGGTGACAAACAGGCTGATGGTCTTGGTTTTCAGGGCCACCGCCAGATGAAGCGGCCCGGTATCTCCGGTCACCAGCACATCCAGGCTACTGATCAGCGTCAGCGCTCCTTGCAGCCCGGTTTTGCCGATCTGGTTGTCAACGCAAGCCTGGGTATTGGCATTGATCAGCCGCTGGAACTGCTGGGCTTTTCCTTCTTCCATCGGCGCACCAATCAGCACGAAGCGCATGTTGTCATAGCGAGCAACCAGCATATCCGCCAGTTTGGCAAAGTGCCCCACCGGCCAGCAGCGTGATTCTGTTGAAGCGCCTAGCTGGAAACCAATGGTGCAGAAATCAGGATTTTTACTGCCTGGCGTATAAGGTGCCGGTATTTCCATGGTCGGATCGTCGCTACGGCAACCCAGAATAGAAACCAGCTCCAGCTTACGGCGGATAAAGTGGCCGTAATAATGAAATACGTAGTTGGTCAACCAAGGCTCCAGCCCACAGATCCCCGAGCTGTAGTTATCCCGGATGACATATTTGGCCCCGGCCATAATGGCGCTGATAATGTCATAAGGCAGATGTGAATGCATGATCAGCGCCAAATCAGGCTGATGCTCACGCAACGATTTCAACAGCGGCCCCAGGGTCTTTATTTTGCTATTCCAGTAGACTACGCGATCGTAATAGCGGCCGTTTTCTACCAGTTCCCTATTCTTTTCATGTACCACCAGCGTGATATGCGCTGCCGGGTAGCGTTCGCGCATCGCTCTTAACACCGGGGTATTGAACATGAAATCCCCCAGTGCCGTCGTGGAATAAATCACGATATTCTCGAACTGGAGACGGCTGTCGAAAGTCGCTGGCGGCTGGAAACGGCCGTGCTTTGCCGTATAGCGCCGCAAGAACCAGTCAGCGGCCTTGATTTTCCATTTTTTTGACATGTTAATTCACTTTCAGTTGATAGTATTCAGCCAAGGTCATGCCAACCGTGCGCTGTTGCAACCAGGCAAACAGCTGCTCCAAATCGCGATATAACGCGTCAATATCCTGCTCGGTCTTGAACGTCGGGCTGCCTCCCGGCATAAACTCGGAGGAGTGCAGCATAAATTCGACGTAATCGTGCCCCTGTGCCAGAGAGCGTTCGACCACCAGCTTCATCTTGTCCAGATTGTTACCGGAGGGACGCAGCCAATGCACCGACGGCGAACGCTTTTTACCCCGCAGGCGGTCATAGCCCTGTTTCACCGCATTCATCAGCGCCGAATGTTTATACTGAATGCTCATTGGCACTTCCAACAGCGTGGAATTACCGGGTTTGGCGATATTGGCCGGATCGATAAAATAGGCCTGCGAGGGGAAATGGCGATAGTCGGTCCCGCCGTTGCCCTGCGGATTGCCGGGCGAATACTGCCAGTTAACGCGCGGAGTGACGGAACAATCGACCTGATAGCCATATTCCAGCAGCAATGAGGCATAAAACTCATTAAACGCCCAGCGCCCGGCACGGTGGCTGAGCATCTTGGTCTGGAAGGTATCTTCCAGCAGCTTGGTCATATGATCGACCTTGGCACGAATTTGATCGGCCGGGTATTCGATCAGATAGGGTTTATGCCGCCAGTCATCATCGGTGAGCGGCGTCAACGGTGGGCTGTTCCAGGCGTGCAGATGCATGCCCACTTCGCCGGTGCCGCGTGCTATCACGTCGCGGGCAAATTCAACATACTGGGTATCGACCGCCATTTCATAGTTGGTCAGATAAACCGGCTTGCAGGCATATTTTTCACACAGCGCCTGAAAGCGCGGCAAAAAACGCGTGTTCTCGGTCGAAATGCGATCGTGGTTTTGCCACAGATTATCGCCTTCGGTATCAATCGTGATAAGAAACGCCGGTTTAGTCATACATTGGGAACCTGATAGTCACAGATTTACATTATGTTACGCAGCCCCATTCCTCAGGGCAAACGACTTTATCGCCTCGTTTGGACAACATTGAGCCGTAATTGTCACTCTATGCCACTATTTTTTTCTGTGCAGGCAAGAAAACCGAGCAACAGTAGCCACATGCAATCGGGTCATTTAGAATCAAAGATTGGTTTCCCTGAAAGCGACTGACTATGAACGACGCGCCAGCCCCTGTTTCTGCCACGCCCATACAGCGTATTCTGATCGTCAAGCTGCGCCATCATGGCGATATGCTGCTGACCACTCCGGTCATCAATACGCTGAGGCAGAACTATCCCGATGCTCAAATCGACATCCTGCTGTACAAAGAAACGCAGGAGATGTTGGCGAGCAACCCGGCGCTGTCGCAAATCTTTGTCATCGATCGCCAGTGGAAAAAACAGGGCACCAAGGCACACTTGGGTCACGAACTGCATCTGATCCGTCAGTTGCAGGCACAACGCTACGATCTGGTGGTCAACCTGGCCGACCAGTGGCGCAGTGCGTTGATTACTCGCCTCACCGGTGCCCGCATTCGGCTGGGATTCGATTTTCCCAAACGCCGTGGCTTCCTGTGGCGTTACTGCCACACTCAGTTGGTGCCGGTAGCCGGGCACGAGCATCTGCATACCGTTGAACAAAATCTCTCGCTGCTGCAACCGCTGGGTTTACCTGAGCAAAACCAGCAGGTCACCATGAGCTACAGCCCACAAGATTGGCAGGCCAGCCACCAGCTTTTGCAACAAAATGGCGTCACCGGCAGCTATATCGTGGTACAACCCACGTCGCGCTGGTTCTTTAAATGCTGGAGCGAAGAAAAAATGGCGGCCACCATCAGCGCATTGCAGGCCGAAGGGCACCAGTTGGTGATCACCTCAGGGCCGGATGCCAAAGAGCAGGACATGGTGGCGCAAATACTGAAACAGTGCCCACAACAAGGGGTGGTTTCTCTGGCCGGGCAGTTGACCCTGCGTCAGCTGGCGGCGTTGATCGACCATGCCAAACTGTTTATCGGGGTAGATTCAGTCCCCATGCATATGGCGGCGGCATTACAAACGCCCTGCGTGGCGCTGTTCGGGCCATCCAAGCTGGTATTTTGGCGCCCCTGGCAGGTTATCGGCCAGGTGATTTGGGCCGGGGACTACGGCAGCCTGCCGGACCCGGATGCCATCAATACCGGCACCGATGAGCGCTACCTGGACCTTATTCCTACAGACGTGGTGATTGCAGCCGCGCGGAGCACGCTTGCATGAAAGCATTTCGCCTGGCGATTGTCCGCCAAAAATACCGCCCGGATGGCGGGGCAGAACGATTCGTTTCCCGTGCCCTGGAGGCGCTGGAACAACAAGACCTGGATCTGAACGTCATCACCCGCGAATGGCAGGGGGACGTTAACCCGAACTGGCACATCCACCTGTGCAACCCGATGAAGTTCGGGCGCATCAGCCGCGAACGCGGTTTTGCCGAAGCGGCTCGAGCCCTGTGGCAGAAAGAGAGCTTCGATCTGGTGCAAAGCCATGAACGCATTCCCGGCTGTGATATCTATCGCGCCGGTGACGGCGTCCATCGCCGCTGGCTGCTGCAACGGGCACGCCTGCTGCCGGAGTGGCGGCGCAAATGGCTGTTCTCCAACCGCTATCACCGCTATGTGATGTGTGCCGAACGCGCCATGTATGCCGCGCCAGAGCTGAAAGCGGTGATCTGCAACGCCGAGATGATCAAACGGGAAATCATCGCCGATTTCGGCGTGCCGGCCGATAAAATCACGGTGATCTACAATGCCATCGACAATCAGAAATTTTTACCGGCGAATGAGCAACAGCGGCAGCAGTTGCGGGCGCAGTATCAGATCCCGCAACAGGCGCACTGTCTGATCTTTGTCGGTTCAGGCTTCGAACGTAAAGGGTTGGCAGCCGCAATTCGCGCCGTAGCCGCCACCGACAGCTACCTATTGGTGGTGGGTAAAGATAAAGCAGAAAAACGTTACCGCTCACTGGCACAAAAGCTGGGTTGTGGTGACCGGGTGCGCTTCATGGGCGTGCAGAAACAGACGCTGCCGTTCTATCAGGCCGCCGATGCCCTGTTGCTGCCAACGTTGTACGATCCGTTCCCCAACGTGATTTTGGAAGCCATGTCATGCGGGCTCCCGGTGATCACCAGCACCACCTGCGGTGGCGCTGAGTTCATCACTCCTGGGCATAACGGCTTTGTCTGTGATGCATTGGACGTCAGCGCCCTCACCGATGCTATCGTTGCACTGCCACGGCAAGCCTTGGGATCGAGCATGGGAGAGGCGGCGCGGTTGCGTATCATGTCGGCCACGCCAGCACACCTCTCAGAACAGCTCATATCGTTGTATAACCGACTGCTGGACTAACTTATGCGTATTCTGATGATTATCGACGGCCTGCCGGGCGGCGGAGCAGAAAAGGTGGTACTGACCCTGTGCCAGGGCATGCAGCAGTTGGGGCATGATGTCAGCCTGATCTCATTGCGGGACGTCTGCAACTACCCGATCCCCACCGGCATTGATTATCAGGTGCTCAGCGACAACTGCCGATCGCCTTGGCGTAAGCTGACCGAGCTGGCACGCCGCGCCGCGATGTTGGATCGCGCGGTTGCCGCCAACGAGCAGCAGCACGGCCGTTACGACCTGGTGTTCTCCAACCTGCACAAGACCGATCGTATCGTCAGCCATAGCAAAGTGCTGGACAGCACCCGGCTGTGGTTCTGCATTCACGGCATTCTGTCCACCTCCTACCTCGGTCACCGTACCGGCCTCGATCGCTGGCTGAAACGCCGCAAGGTCGCGGGCGTCTACCAGCGGCAGAATATCGTTGCCGTCTCGCAGGCGGTGGGCAACGATCTCCAGCAAAATCTGGGGATTGCTCCTAACCGGCTGGCGGTGATCAACAACCCGTTCGATATCGCCGCCATCGAACAGCAGGCGGCAGAGCCTTGTGAACTGGCAGGCAAAGACTATCTGGTGCACGTGGGCCGTTTTCATCCACATAAACGCCACGACCGCTTGCTGAAAGCCTACGCACTGTCTGGTATCCAGGCCCCTTTGGCGCTGGTGGGCGCTGGCAATGAAGCGCAAATCAACGAGACCAAACGCCTTGCCGCAGAGTTAAACATTAGCGATCGCGTGCTGTTCCTCGGTTTTCAGGCCAATCCCTATCCCCTGATCAAACACGCCGCGATGCTGGTGCTCAGTTCAGACAGTGAAGGGTTCGGTAACGTGCTGGTTGAAGCCTTGCTGTGCGACACGCCGGTCGTCAGCACCCGTTGCCCTGGCGGGCCTGAGGAAATTCTGGAAAAAGCGGGGTTAACCCGTGCGCTAGCGGAATTAAATGAAGCCTCACTGGCGGAGAAAATGGCAGAGATTTATGCTCATCCGCCGGTCATTAATCACCAGCAGCTGCTGAGCTATGGCCTGGAGCCTATTTGCCAACAGTATCTGGCGTTAAAAAAATAACTCCAGGCAGGTTTACCCTGCCTGGTTGTTAATTAATTCAAGGCCTGTATTTCTTGCCACACCTCATCGACGGTAACATCGACGCAATCACCCGACTCGGTTTGCAGGATCCGATATTGTCCGCTCCACGGATGCCAAGACTCTTTATCCGTATCGCCAAAGAAGACCACCATGCTTTTATTCAGTGCCGCGGCCAAATGCATCTGGCCACCGTCGCTGCACAGCACCCGGTCGCATAGCTCGAAACCGGCCAACAGTTCGCGTACCGATGCTGTTGGGTAGAGCGCTACCCTTTCGTTCTGGCAGCCAGCCAACAGCTGCTCCGCCCGCTTTTGATCGCCGATATCATCAGGCGTCAGCGTTCCCTGTGGTGACCAGAAGATCAGCACGCCAGTGGTAGGATCGGCAATCAGGCGGTTGATGATTTCGGCGTAGCGCTCAATAGGCCAGCGCCGTTTCGGACTGCGGCTGCTGATATGCACGGCAAATACCCGCTCAACCGGGGGCAGCAGACTGTGTAAACGTTGCTGCGCTTGGTGCTGTTCTTCCGCAGTGAGGAAGACCTTCACCGGAGGAATGGCAATGGAGCAATCGGTGATGGCAGACAGGTAGCTGAAGGTGTGTTCCACCTGATGCTTGCCGTGAAAATCCGCCGCGCGGAAAGGGTGATGAATTTCACTGGTGCCAAGATCTGCGCCGATAATATTTTTAACCCCGGCCATTTTTGCTAGGCGCAGGCTATATTTGCACGGCACCGGGTTAGCCAGAATAGCCGCATCAAACTTTATTTTTCTCAGCTGTAAAAATATCATCAGCCGTTCAAAATAGACCCCAAGGGTGGTCTCATTCTTGGCTTTGTGTTTAGCCTTCTTATAAACAAACACCTTGGTGAGATGCGGGTTATTTTTCACCACATCCTGGCTGACTTTATTGATAAGCAGATAGAGGTTGGCGTCAGGGTAAGCGGTTTTCACCCCTTCAATCAGCGGGGTAGTACAGACAAGATCGCCAATATTGTCGCGGCGGATAATTAAAATATTCTTCATTACAAACCTATCGGCGACATCTCTCGCCTGTTGTCCCAACCTGACACCGAGCCACCAAGTTAGCGCCTTTCCCTTCCGGTTATGGTACTATTCTGGATAACCCATATAAATGAAATTGATAGAATGCTGCTCCGTTTATATCAGGTACTACTCTACCTTATCCAACCCCTGATCTGGCTCCGCTTACTGCTGCGCAGCCGCAAAGCACCAGCCTACCGTAAACGCTGGGCGGAACGCTATGGTTTCTGCGCCGGGAAAGTAGTATCGGGCGGCATTATGCTGCATTCCGTTTCTGTTGGCGAAACCCTGGCGGCGATCCCTCTGGTTCGCGCCCTGCGCCATCGTTACCCTTACCTGCCGATTACTGTGACCACAATGACGCCAACGGGTTCCGAACGGGTGCAATCCGCTTTCGGTAAAGATGTGCATCATGTCTACCTGCCTTACGATCTGCCGGGTTCGATGCGCCGTTTCCTCGACCAGGTGGATCCCAAGCTGGTGATCATCATGGAAACCGAGCTGTGGCCCAACCTGATTAACGCCCTGCATCAGCGCCAAATCCCGCTGGTGATTGCCAACGCGCGCCTTTCCGCCCGTTCGGCGGCTGGCTACAAGAAAATCGGCGGTTTTATCCGTGATATCCTGCGCCGCATTACCCTGATCGCTGCGCAAAATCAGGAAGACGGCGAGCGCTTTATCGAACTGGGCCTGAAGCGTTCACAGCTGACCGTCACCGGCAGCCTGAAGTTCGATATCTCCGTAACGCCAGAGCTGGCGGCCAGAGCCGTTACGCTACGCCGCCAATGGGCACCACGCCGCCCGGTGTGGATCGCTACCAGCACTCACGAAGGTGAAGAAACCATTCTGCTGGAAGCCCACCGCCGGTTGCTGGAAAAACACCCCGACCTATTACTTATCCTGGTACCGCGCCACCCAGAACGCTTCCCAACCGCCAAAGAGCTGACGCAAAAAGCGGGCTTCAGTTACACCACCCGCAGCAGCGGCGAAATCCCTTCCAGCAGCACACAGGTGGTGATTGGCGATACCATGGGCGAACTGATGCTGCTGTACGGCATTGCCGATCTGGCCTTCGTCGGTGGCAGCCTGGTTGAGCGTGGGGGGCATAACCCCCTGGAAGCAGCCGCCCATGCCATTCCGGTGCTGATGGGCCCACATACGTTCAACTTCAAAGATATCTGCGCCAAACTCTCCGAAGCGGGCGGGATGATCACCATCAGTGATGTCGATTCCTTGGTGAAAGAGATAGAAACGCTGCTGACCGATGAAGATTATCGCCGCTATTACGGCCGCCACGCGGTTGAAGTGCTGTATCAGAACCAGGGGGCGTTGCAGCGCCTGCTGCAGCTGTTGGAGCCACACCTGCCGCCACGGAGCCACTGAATGAGCCACCGTAACAGCCTGTCGGTAGTGATGATCGCCAAAAACGAAGTCGAGTTGCTGAGCGAATGCCTGCAATCGGTCGCCTGGGCTGATGAAATCATCGTGCTAGATTCCGGCAGTACCGACGGTTCCGTCGCTTTGGCGGAAAGTCTGGGGGCCAAGGTGTTTACCCATACCGACTGGCAAGGCTTCGGCAAGCAGCGGCAGAAGGCACAAAGCTACGCCACTCAGGATTACGTGCTGATGATCGACGCCGACGAACGCGTCACGCCAGAATTGCGCCACTCCATCGAGCAGGTATTAGCCAACGCCGACGATAGCGTCGTCTACAGCCTGGGCCGCCGTAACCTGTTTCTTGGCCGCTTTATGCGCCACAGCGGCTGGTATCCCGATCGGGTCAACCGGCTGTATGCCAATCAGCGCTATCGCTATAACGACGATCTGGTCCATGAATCCCTCAACACCGGCGGCGCAAAAGTCGTGCCGCTGCAAGGCGATCTGCTGCACCTGACCTGCCGTGACTTTTTTGCTTTCCAGCGCAAACAACTGCATTACGCCGAGCAGTGGGCAATCCAACGCCACCAGGCCGGTAAGCGCTGCGGTTATCTGTCGATCCTCACCCACACGCTGGGGGCGTTCTGCAAAACCTGGCTGCTGCGGGCCGGTTTCCTCGACGGCAAACAGGGCTTGCTGTTAGCCGTGGTCAACGCGCAATATACCTTCAATAAATATGCCGCACTGTGGGCATTGGGCCGCAACTATTCAGAGAAGTAAACCATGAGCAGCAAAGCCATCTACCCAGGTACCTTCGATCCAATGACCAACGGCCATTTGGACCTGGTCACCCGCGCCTCACTGATGTTTGATCACGTGATCCTGGCCATTGCCGCCAGTTCGAGCAAAAAACCGCTGTTTTCGCTGGAAGAACGCGTTGCCCTGGCCACGCAGGTGACCTCTCATCTGGATAACGTCGAGGTGCTGGGGTTCAGCGAGTTGATGGCGCACTTCGCCGCCCATCAGAACGCCAATATTCTGATACGCGGCCTGCGTGCGGTATCCGACTTTGAATATGAATTGCAGCTGGCGAACATGAACCGCCATCTGATGCCAACGTTGGAAAGCGTGTTTCTGATGCCTTCCGAGCAGTGGTCATTTATCTCTTCTTCCTTGGTGAAGGAAGTGGCACGCCATGGCGGCGACATCGCACCGTTCTTGCCGGATGTCGTCACCAAAGCGCTGATGGAAAAGCTGGCCGCGCAGTAATCATCGCTGGCAGCGGCGGCAGAAGAAGGTGCTGCGCTGCCCGTGTTTGGCGCTCTCGATCGGTGTGCCACAGGCGCGGCAAGGTTCACCTGCCCGGCCATAGACCTGCAGTTCCTGCGCGAAATACCCCGGCTTGCCGTCCGACTGCAGGAAGTCACGCAGCGTCGTTCCCCCTTGTTCAATTGACCGCAGCAACACCGCCTTGATGGTTTCGGCCAACAGATCCGCCTGCGCCTTGGTCAAGGATCCCGCCTGACGATCTGGCAGGATCCCGGCGGTAAACAGCGATTCGCTGGCATAGATATTCCCCACGCCAACCACCAGCTTGTTATCCATCAACCAAGGCTTGATCAGCGTACGCTTATTACGGGACTTCTCGTACAGGTAGGCGCCATTGAACTCTTCACCCAGCGGTTCCGGGCCAAGATGAGCCAACACGTTGCTGGCGGCCAGATCGTCACACCATAGCCAGGCACCAAAGCGGCGCGGGTCGGTGTAGCGCAGGATAAAACCGTTGCTCATCACCAGATCGACGTGGTCATGCTTACCTGGCTCGATTTCCTCTGCCAGCATACGCAAGCTGCCAGACATCCCCAGATGCACGATAATCCAGCCGTGGTCCAACTCGATCAGCAGGTACTTGGCACGGCGCTGTACGCTGCGCACCGGCCGATCGCTCAGCGCCAGGATCTGCTCGGAGACCGGCCAACGCAAACGAGCGTTACGCACCACCGCATACTGGATGGTGTGGCCAACAAGATAAGGCTCGATACCACGGCGGCTGGTTTCGACTTCTGGTAATTCAGGCATGACTGGCTCCCTCTCCGTTTGCTACCCCTATAAAATGAAAAAACCCGGCCGAGGCCGGGTTTTCATTAATCCACTAAAATTATTTAATTTTAGCTTCTTTGTAGATCACGTGTTGACGGACAACTGGATCGAATTTCTTCAGTTCCAATTTTTCCGGCTTAGTACGCTTGTTCTTCGTGGTGGTATAGAAGTGACCAGTACCAGCAGAAGAAACCAGCTTGATCTTCTCGCGAACACCTTTAGCCATGATGCAGTTCCTTAATACTTCTCACCACGGGCACGCAGATCGGCCAAGACCGTCTCAATACCCTTCTTATCGATAACACGCATACCTTTAGCAGATACACGCAGAGTTACAAAGCGCTTCTCAGCCTCAACCCAAAAACGGTGTGAGTGCAGGTTAGGCAGAAAACGGCGTTTGGTCGCGTTCATTGCGTGGGAACGGTTGTTACCGCTCACCGGGCGCTTGCCAGTAACTTGGCAGACTCGTGACATGTCTTATTCTCCAAAAATCAAATCAGCTCGAGCTTCGTATAGGGTATGGCCGCCTCGTCAGGCTTTTAGAGCCCATCTCAGCAAACTTCATACTGAGGAGACTCTCGTCATCAGGTCAGAAACCTCACATCAGGTTGGAAACCTGCTGAGATAGGCTCTTAACGCCAAACCCAAGATTCTCAAAGGTGGCGTAGTATACGCTCTGAAGCGTAAGTGCTCAAGTCCCGAACAGCTAAAGATCCCTCAAGGATCGCGAAAAAGTTGCTTATAGCCATCCGCGCTCGGCAAAAGAGACGCATTCACCCCGGCCTATCACCAAATGATCGAGCACTCGGATCTCCAATAACCGGCAGGCATTAACCACTTGCTCGGTTATCAAACGGTCGGCGTGACTGGGTTCAGCCTTACCCGAAGGGTGATTATGCGCCAGAATGAGGGCTGCTGCATTAGCCTTCAACGCCGCACGCACAATTTCTCTTGGGTGGACAACGACGCTGTTGATGGTACCAGCAAACATCTCCTGATGGCGAATAACCCGGTGCTGATTGTCTAAAAACAACACTAAAAACACCTCTCGCTCGTGGTGAGCCAGCAAACTGTGCAGATAATGCTGGGTAATTTTCGGGTTCAGCAGCGCGTTTTCCAGCAAATGGGGGCCGGAAAACAGCCGGAAGGCCAATTCGGAAATTGCCTGCAGCTGCGCATAGGTGGCAATCCCCAACCCTTTCTGACTATGAAACTGTTCGTAGTCCGCCGAAACCAGGTGATACAGCGAACCAAAGTGCGCCAGCAACTGTTCGGCCCGCTGTGAGACGTGAACCCCAGGTAGCCCGGTTCGCAAGAAAATTGCCAACAGCTCCCTATCGGAGAGCGCCGCAGCACCATCACGCATCAATTTTTCCCTGGGTGCCAAAGCCCCAGGCCATAACGACATATCCTGATTGCTCATTGCCACCTCCCTGCCTGCTACAGCAGCATGTCACGGGGAATTTCATCGTGCGACAGGTGATTGATAATATTGCGAAGTGTTACGAAAACCCGCATGTAACTGGCTGCATACACAGCAGAATCGCTCCACCTGGCAGCGGTTATGCTAAAATGTCCGCCTCTTTCGGATTTCAATCGGACAATCATGATGACGGGACTTTCCGGCAAACATATTGTGCTTGGCATCAGTGGCGGTATCGCCGCTTACAAATGCCCTGAGCTGGTGCGCCGCCTGCGCGACAGAGGCGCCGAGGTAAGAGTGGTGATGACCAGCGCTGCCAAAGCCTTCATTACCCCACTGACGCTTCAGGCCGTTTCCGGCTATCCGGTTTTCGACGATCTGCTGGATCCCGCAGCAGAAGCTGCCATGGGCCATATTGAATTGGGCAAATGGGCCGATCTGGTGATCCTGGCTCCGGCCACCGCCGATCTGCTGGCCCGCGTTGCCGCCGGCATGGCCAACGATCTGCTGACCACGGTCTGCCTGGCTACCGATGCTCCGATCGCGGCAGCACCGGCCATGAACCAACAGATGTATCGCGCAGCCGCCACTCAGGCCAATCTACAGACCCTACAAGGGCGTGGTGTGCTGCTGTGGGGGCCTGACAGCGGTAGCCAAGCCTGTGGTGATATCGGGCCTGGCCGCATGCTGGATCCGTTGGCGATAGTGGAACTGGCTAACGCTCATTTCTCTGCGCCGCAGGATCTGCAACATTTAAAGATTATGATCACCGCAGGCCCCACCCGTGAGGCACTGGATCCGGTGCGGTTCGTCAGCAACCACAGCTCCGGCAAGATGGGTTTTGCTATCGCCAAGGCCGCCGCCGCTCGCGGTGCGCAAGTCACGTTGGTCGCCGGGCCGGTCAGCCTGCCTACGCCGCCTTGGGTAACCCGTGTGGATGTCGTCAGCGCGCTGGAAATGCAGCAAGCGGTACAACAGCACGCCGCGCAGCAGAACATCTTTATCTCCTGCGCTGCCGTGGCGGATTACCGGGCAGAACAGATTGCCGATGAGAAAATCAAAAAGCAGGGTGATGAAATCATCCTCAAGATGATCAAGAATCCAGATATTGTCGCGGGCGTTGCCGCGATGAGCAAAAATCGTCCCTTTGTCGTCGGGTTTGCGGCTGAAACCCAGAATGTGGAAGAATATGCGCGACAAAAACTACTGCGTAAAAAACTGGATTTAATCTGCGCTAACGATGTATCGCTTGCAGAGCACGGTTTTAACAGTGATACCAATGCCCTGCATCTTTTTTGGCAGGATGGAGACAAGCGCCTGCCGCATAGCGACAAGGCACTCCTTGGCCAACGTTTACTAGACGAGATAGTCAGCCGTTATGATGAAAAAAATCGACGTTAAGATCCTTGACCCACGTATCGGTCAAGATTTCCCACTGCCGACCTATGCCACCCCAGGCTCTGCCGGGCTTGATCTGCGAGCTTGTCTGGACAGCGCGGTTGAGCTGGCTCCGGGCGAAACCACTCTACTGCCTACCGGCCTGGCAATCCACATCGCCGATACCGGTCTTGCTGCAGTGATCCTGCCGCGCTCCGGTCTGGGCCATAAGCACGGCGTCGTGCTGGGTAACCTGGTTGGCCTGATCGATTCCGATTATCAGGGCCAACTGATGGTATCCGTATGGAACCGTGGCCAGAAATCCTTCACTATCGAGCCGGGTGAACGCATCGCACAGATGGTATTTGTGCCGGTAGTGCAAGCCGAGTTTAATCTGGTGGAAGAGTTCGATAGCAGCGAACGGGGTACCGGTGGTTTTGGCCACTCCGGTCGCCAATAGAACCTGCCCGTAACCGAATGATTTACAGGGATGGCGCCTGCAACCGCGCCGCTTGCAATGCGGCACGGTTGGTCTGGCAATTGAGAGTAACGCACGGAGAATAAGGGTCTGAAAGACCTGTTAGCCATTACACCGTACAACAGCGATCTTATAAGCCGCACAGAGTTTACTCTGCAACGGCCGGTGCGCGGGTTTTCGCAAATCTATACCCGAAGAGATTGAGGGGATAAGCCGTTTTAGCAAGGGTCTAATCAAACATGGCAGAAAAAGAAAATACCAAAAGGAATCGGCGTGAGGAGATATTGCAGGCGTTAGCCCAGATGCTGGAATCCAGCGACGGCAGCCAGCGCATTACCACAGCCAAGCTTGCCGCAAACGTTGGTGTCTCTGAGGCTGCCCTTTATCGGCATTTCCCCAGCAAGACGCGGATGTTTGATAGCCTGATCGAGTTTATTGAAGATAGCCTGATAACGCGCATCAACCTGATCTTGCAGGATGAAAAAGAGACGTTCAACCGCCTACGCCTGATTGTATTGTTGGTACTGGGGTTTGCAGAACGCAACCCAGGCCTGACCAGGATCATGACCGGCCACGCGCTGATGTTTGAGCAGGATCGCCTGCAGGGCAGGATCAACCAGCTGTTCGAGCGGATTGAAGCGCAACTGCGTCAGGTGTTGAAGGAACGTAAGCTACGGGAAGGAAAGGGCTTTATCGTCGATGAGACCTTGCTGGCCAGCCAGATCCTGGCTTTTTGTGAAGGGATGCTGTCGCGCTATATTCGCTCTGAATTCCGCTACCGCCCAACGCAGGATTTTGATGCACGCTGGCCGCTGTTAGCGGCGCAACTGCAGTAACAAGTATCGCCGGGTTCAACCCGGCGCTATTATTTTAAACCCCGTACTGCTCGCGATATGCCTTCACGGCCACTAGGCTTTCGGCCATTTCCGGCTGCTCTTCCAGGTAAGCAATCAACTCCTTGAGCGTAATAATCGAGATCACTTTGCAGTGATAATCACGCTCCACTTCCTGGATTGCAGAAATGTCGGCACGGCCACGTTCCTGACGATCGAGAGAAATCAGCACACCTGCCAGGCTGGCGTTATGGGCACTGATAATTTCCATCGATTCGCGGATGGCCGTCCCGGCGGTGATCACGTCATCTACCAGCATCACACGCCCCTGCAACGGGCTGCCTACCAGCGTACCGCCTTCACCATGTTCCTTGGCTTCCTTACGGTTGAAGCAATAAGGCACATCGAGATTGTGATGTTCTGCCAATGCCACTGCGGTGGTGGTCGCGATCGGGATACCTTTGTAGGCTGGGCCAAACAGCAGATCGAACTCGATGCCGGAATCCACCAGCGCTTCGGCATAAAAACGCCCTAACAGCGCCAGATCACGCCCGGTATTAAACAGGCCGGCATTGAAGAAATAGGGGCTGGTACGGCCGGATTTCAGGGTGAACTCGCCGAATTTCAATACCTGCTTGCGGAGCGCAAACTCGATAAACTGGCGCTGGTAGGCTTTCATTACTGCTTCTCCTAATTGGGTCGATAACTTTGGTTCTATTTTCCGGGCATAAAAAAGGCGACTGCTTGGTCGCCTTTAAAAATCAGTCTGCCAGCGCCGCTTTCTGCGCCTGGAAGATGGTTTCGATGCCCCCTCGGGCCAGCGCCAGTAGCGCCAATAGCTCATCGTGGCTGAACGGCTCACCCTCGGCGGTGCCTTGCACCTCGATCATGCGGCCATCTTCCATCATCACCACGTTCATATCGGTTTCTGCGGCGGAATCTTCCACATACTCCAGATCGCACAGCGCTTCGCCGCCAACGATACCGACTGAAACCGCAGCCACCAGCCCTTTCATCGGGTTGGCTTTCAGTTTACCGGCGGCAACCAGCGCATTCAGCGCATCGGCCAGCGCCACACAGGCTCCGGAGATGGAAGCGGTACGGGTACCGCCATCGGCTTGCAGCACATCGCAGTCCAGAGTGATGGTGAACTCACCGAGCTTTTTCAGATCCACTGCGGCACGCAGTGAACGAGCGATCAGACGCTGGATCTCCAACGTACGGCCCCCCTGCTTGCCTTTGGCCGCTTCGCGGGCATTACGGCTGTGGGTAGAACGCGGCAACATGCCGTATTCTGCGGTGATCCACCCTTGCCCTTGGCCTTTCAAGAAGCGCGGAACGCCCTCTTCTACCGTGGCGGTGCACAAAACTTTGGTATCGCCAAACTCAACCAGCACTGAACCTTCAGCGTGTTTCGTGTAGTGACGGGTCAGTGTCAGGGGGCGAACTTGTTGTGGTGCTCTGCCTGCAGGACGCATGGGCTCTCTCCGGCTTCTTATTAACGTTTGGCTGCGCATTATACGGGCTTCGTGACGTTATGCCTATCCTGCCCGCAGGTGCGACGCTATAATCGTTCCATCTTTTCCTATTTACGGGTACGCACAATGATCCGCAGCATGACCGCCTACGCCCGGCGTGAAATCAAGGGTGAATGGGGCAGCGCAGCTTGGGAGCTGCGTTCCGTTAACCAACGCTACTTAGAAACCTACATCCGTCTGCCTGAGCAGTTCCGTAGCCTCGAGCCAGTGATCCGCGAGCGTATCCGTGGCCGCCTGACGCGTGGCAAAGTGGAGTGCAACCTGCGCTTTGAGCTCGACCCAAGCGCGCAAAGCTCGATGATCCTGAACGAAAAACTGGCCAAGCAGCTGGTTGAAGCCGCTAACTGGGTCAAAATGCAGAGCGACGAAGGAGAAATCGATCCGATCGACGTCCTGCGCTGGCCGGGCGTGATGTCCGCTCAGGAACAGGATCTGGACCTCATCAGCAACGAGCTGATGCAGGCGCTGGAAGGCGCACTGGATGATTTCATCGTGGCACGCGAAAGCGAAGGCACCGCGCTGAAAGCCCTGATCGAGCAACGCCTCGACGGCGTGAGCGCCGAAGTGATCAAAGTCCGCGCCCAGATGCCTAATATCCTGCAATGGCAGCGCGAACGTTTGGTCAGCAAGCTGGAAGAAGCCCAGGTACAGCTGGAAAACACCCGTCTGGAGCAGGAACTGGTGCTGATGGCACAGCGTATCGACGTCGCCGAAGAGCTGGACCGCCTGGAAGCGCACGTCAAAGAGACGCACAACATCCTGAAGAAGAAAGAAGCCGTTGGCCGTCGCCTCGACTTTATGATGCAGGAATTCAACCGCGAATCGAATACGCTGGCGTCCAAGTCGATCAATGCCGAAGTGACTACCTCAGCCATTGAGCTGAAGGTGCTGATTGAGCAGATGCGCGAGCAAATTCAGAACATTGAGTAAGTATTCAGGAACTATCAAGAAAACCGCATAAAACCATGAGGCTCGCATAACAGCGGGCTTTTTTGTTGTTATTGACCCGTCCTGAATAGCGTTGATACGTTTTCGACTTAAATCCGGAGAACGTGATAATGGCGGAAAGGGTGAACGGGATACTGAAGACGGAGTTTTTGCTGTCACGCCCGGCAGATCTTGAGCAGGCAAGAAAGTTACACCTTGCTCAAACTAAGGCCGCTACCTTGCGCCCCTCTTTGTGTGGAGTACAAAACACGCCAGATAGTAACAAATCATAACGTTCAGGCGCTTTCAGTTCCGGCACCGGATGATAATATTTGATAAGGTTCGGAGGGTTTTCGTCATAGCGACAAATTGCGACGTTCAAGCCCCCTCACCGCAAGGACGGGCCACACCTGCAGGTAACGCCATGTTAGACCATAAAGCCATAGAGCAGACGCTAATCAGCGCAGTCCGCCAGCAAGGTCTTACCCTGGACGGCAAAGACCTGCTGGATCTCCGCACCAGCGCCGAGGCGGTAGCTATCTCGCCAGGGCGGCAGTAATCAGGCTGGCGTTAATGCCCAGCCGTTTCCATTCATTCCACCAGCACCAACATACGCTTATCAGAATCAGCCACAGGGCGATTGAGCTTGCTTCTGATGGCATCGACAAGCCAAGCCGACTTATCGCCACCTGAGGCCGCCACGGCCTGATTAAAGGCATCCTGTAAATCAGCCGGAACCCGGAACGCCACTAAGTTGGATTTGCTCACGCTCGAACCTCGATAGCTTCTTATCTTGGTCAGTGATGCTAAAATCAGGGATAGACTTATCATGGCTATAGTTACATTATGCTACGTGTAACTGCTTAAGTTTTAAATGGCATAGGCCAGCATTTGTTATTTTTTGCTATGATGTGGGTACCATGCTAAAAAATCATAAGGAGTGTGAATAGATGGACTACAATCAATCATCCAATGAAGTGTTAGCTAAATATTTTGATGCATTTATAGAAAAGGCGAGTGGGGCTTTACGTGATGGTGTGAGAGATATTGAAACAGGCGCGATTAGATCGCTTGCACTTATATCGCCACAGGTTTCTATTGGGTACACCAACCCACAGTACATGAATCTTATCTCAGCACATAGCAATATGATTCGTGAAGAAGATTCTCGTATGCTTCGCTCTATCTTTTCTCTGGTTAAAAAGCCTAATGTCATCTATGAGATGACATTGACCATTGTAAATTTTGTATTTGCAACAATGCCTGAACGAACAAAAAAAAACCTAACGGAAAGGCGATCAGAGATTGAAGACAAAGTAACTGACACCATTGCGAAGCAAGCTATAAAAGCAGCTGCAAAGATTGCTTTGATAGAGGTTTTAGTTCAGTTGATCACATTAAGAATATCAAGCTCCCCGGATGTAATTATCTCTTCTAGGCAAGTCGTGGCAAGAATGCTAACAGCATTCCAAATATATAGTTATTTTGATAAAGCAGCCGTGGCAGCAAGGGCGCTAAGGCGGGAGAATAGAGTTATTTATAATATGTTGTACTCTCAAGAGGTTGAGATGCTGTATTTTATTATTGCAAAAAAAATAGACCCATTAATAAAAGTATCTCTTTCTAATGACAGCACAAACGCAGATGCGCTGATGTTTGCCTTGGCTGATGTGTTTTACAAGAGGTAATGCATATGTTTAAAGCGATCCGTTCTGTTACATTGGATATCTTAAGTTATGTGTTGGCGCTTGTTCTTTCATTATTATGCATAGCGTTGGCGAGTGTCTTTCCTGATAAGCTTTTTTATGCACTTTCAGTTGTTGGTATTTTGTTCTCACTCTATATTAGCATAGTGTTAGTAAATAAAATCAGGTAGCCAATGTACACTTTTTAAATTGCTTGCCTACACACAAGCAATTTAATTTTAGCTTGCAATTCAATAAACGCGATCATCCCAGATACTATAGCCAGAAGTTCCCGCTATTTTGTGCGCCCATGTAATCGACTCGTATTTTAATGAAAGTGATTCATATGGCATTACCCCAGCGCTATTAACCACATGCGGGTAAGTTGAATTTAAGCTTATAATGGTCGCATTAGTTAATTTTACTTCGTAGAACACTTCCAATACACCTGATTGGTTGAGCCAATAGACTTGAAAAATAGCGGTGAGTTTTTCATTATTGGATACTGCAAGAGCGATTAATGGTGATGATTTATCTATAGGCTTTACGACATCAACAGGCAAGTGGTTGCAATGTTGTTCGCGTGTAACACCATGATTTAACGATAGCACTTGAATTTCGTCTGGATGATTTTTTTGACATCTATTACCGATTGAATCCATTGTGTTACAACCGGCAGAGATTAAACCTTGCTGCTGGCCGGATAAACTTAAAAATATATTAAAGCTCACGGTAAACTCCTTGTAATGAATGCGTTGAAAAATCCAATGTTATCCTATCACGGTACCAGGCAAAAACATAAATATGAAAACAACTATTTACAATGATGATATTCTTTAAGTTAATACATATTAAATTCCTATTTAACTGGCTATCTGTTCATATGTTTTTGCGCTTCTTCTAGCGAGTTGAACGTTTCAATTGTAGTTTCATTCGCATCAGGCCTTTGTGCTGGCCGCTCTTGAAGGTATAGAGGAAATCACTATACCTACCCGGCTCATGCTCGATGCGCGCAATCTGCGCGGCTCTGGTTCGCACCGAAAAGGCTGTTTTGGAGTGTGCACCTGGTATCCGTGCGCGGGGTATCCACTTTGGTATCCACCAAATCGGTACTATCTTAGCGGATACCGGAAAAAGATTCCGGTAGAGCCATGAGAGGTAATCGAGCCACAAAGGCAACAGATCCATGATGCGGGATAATCCCGTATGTACCAGGGGACAAAAATGTCCTTTGGGTAATATTTTCAGTATCGGGATCGGTTGAGCAAAGCAAGGCAGGTTGCCCCCTAATGGCAGCGGCGACAGCTTGAGGTTAAAAAACAGTCGGAATGGTATAGCACTCCGTTTTACCGTGTACACATGGGTGTACACGATCAAAAAACGCATTATAAGAAATCCAGTATCCACAAGGCTTAGACGCCAATACTCAATGAATAAATTCAGTCGCTACCACTGGATAGCTAAAAACCTTAGAGCCCGCACATTAGCGGGCTTTTTGTAGTGATTGACCCGTCCTGAATAGCGTTGACACGTTTTCGACTTAAATCCGGAGAACGTGATAATGGCCGAGTTTAAACGCACACAACGTGACTATCCTTTGTCTTTTAAAATTGCTGTTGTTGAGCAGGTTGAAAAAGGCGAAATGACCTACAAACAGGCTCAACTGCACTATGGTATTCAGGGACGTTCCACCGTTCTGACCTGGTCGCGCAAGCATGGCCATCTTAACTGGGCTCTAGGTCTTCCCCATCTCTCCGGCCGGGAGTTGCCCATGAGCCAACCGCCTGCCCCTTTAACTCCTGAGCAAAGGATCAGGAAACTTGAAGAACAGCTTGAGCTGGTCACCCAGAAAGCGGAGTTCCTTGATGCTGTCGTTAACATGCTGAAAAATGACTATGAGATCAGTGTCATAATAAAACGACCAGGCAAGTCCTCACGCAAAAACAGAGCCAAAAAATCCTCGACCATATGGGTTCTACTGAGCTTGCTGCCAATCTGTTCCGAGCAACCCAAGCGGAAGAAAAACTGCGCCGCGACCAGGTAAAATCAAAACAACAGGCAAATCAGACCCATTTCGATGTAGGTAGGAAAGTACGACAAACTATTGAAGAACTAGTTGGAACCATGCCGGAAAATCTCCCTACGCCGGAAAAAAGCATCAAGCAACTCGAATCAGCAGCGAAACGCCTGGATAAGAAATAGACCACTTAACGGGCGCATTTTTGCTTAGCCCCTACGACACGAATAGGGCAAAGCTTATCATCAGTAACCTGTGCCTAAGCCATTGCGAGGATATCCTCGTAATGGTTCGCCTTAAGGCTAGCCCACTATCCGACCCGCATCGCCATCCTCCGCAATAACCCCATCAGCCAAACGGATCACACGCGGAAAGTGCGTTTTAACAAAAGCATAATCATGGCTGATGGCCAGCACGGTGGTGCCTTGCGAACGGCAAACCGCTAACCAGCGGGTAAATACCCCCAACCAATAGCTATCAAAGTCACGGCTAGGTTCGTCCAACAGCAGCAGAGGTGGCGCAACGGCAGCGAGGCTGGCAACGGCTACCATACGCCGCTGCCCGGCATGTAAATCCAATGGGTGAGCATCCGCTACATCCGTTAGCTCACAAAGCGCCAGCGTTTGATCAACACGCTGCTCCAGGCTATCGCCGCGCACACCCTGATGGCGTAAGCCAAAAGCGATCTCATCGCGTACTCGGTTACGAAATATCTGCCGTTCCGCTTCCTGAAATAATACTCCCAGCAACGGCGCACGCTGTGCCGCTTTAAGGGTGGCAATATTTTGGCCCTGCAAGAGAACCTTGCCGCCGGTCGGTTTTAGCAACCCGGCCATCAGGCGTAATAACGTGGATTTCCCGGCGCCATTATCCCCGATCAGGGCCACCCATTCCCCCGCCTCAATGGTCAAATCCAAACCGTTAATGATGGGTTCGCTCACGCCTGGCCACTGATATTCCAGCGATTCAATCGTTAGCATAATGAAAGCCTGCCTTGCTCCAGCGCCCAGGTTTGCAGGCAATAAGCGGCAACCTTGGTGAGTGACCGCTCAAAGAGCAAAACCACGCACTGCTGCTGATTAGCGTAAGTAACCAGCTGTTGTAACAGCTTGGCGGTAGCTTCAAGTGTCAGGCGGCTAAAGGCTTCATCCAACAATAGTAGCCGTGGGCGCATCGCCAGCGCACAGGCCATCACCACCCGTTGTGCCTCACCGCCAGAGAGCGTAGCTGGATGACGATGGCGTAAGGCGTGGCAATCGGTAAACGTCAGCGCCTGTTCGATACGCGCCATGATCTCAGCTTCATCCAGGCACAGATTCTCCGGCCCGAAGGCGATCTCCTCTTCGACCGTGAAGGTACAGCCGGAGAGTTGCAGCTGGGGTGCTTGTTGAATGAGCTGCACCTGCTGCGCCATTTCAACCAGCGGGCGCGAACCTATTTCCTCACCGAGGACCACTCCTGAACCCTGTATTGTGCCGGGTAAGAAGTCGGGGAAACAGCCTGCCAACAGTTGGGCAAGCGTGGTTTTTCCGCTGCCATTGCCGCCGCTAATGCCATATAAACCTGGAACCTCGCAATGTAGTTCGATGCTTTCCAACTGCCAGCGACTACCTTGAGGAATAAAGCTCAGCGCATTCAGTGCCACAACCACAGCCAGGCTCCTATTTCCAATGCCGCCATCAACAGCAAGCCATAGCGCACGCTACGTTGCAGCGGGCTGTCGCTAGGTGCCCATAGCGTTGTGCGTCTGGGATGCAGCCGAAAAGCGCGCATATCCAGCGCCGTGCTTCGCGCGGTTAAATCATTCAACGCACTGTGGGTTAACGGGATAACCAATGCCGGAATATAGCGTAATCGTTGATACCAATAGCCGTCTAGCGGCACGCCTCGCGCCAGCTGCGCCTGGTAAATCGCGGCCAGTTGCGCCCGCAGTTGTTCAGCAACCAACAGCGGCCCTGCCAGCAGGTAGGCCAGCCCGAGCGGCAAACGGCTGGCAAACAGAGCGCGAATAACATGCTGCGGCGGCACGTATTGCAGCCAGATTTGCCCAAAACTTAGCAACGCCAACAAGCGTAGCCAGAGCGCGGCAGCGTTGAGCATTTCGCTATCATCACGCGCCTCCCCCCGTAGCCACCATGCCAGCCAACCGCTATGCACCAGCCATAAGCCGCCCGCCATGGGTAACATGATCCACGCCATATAGCGCCAGCGATGCCGGGTACTTTTCATCAGGATCAGCAATAGAAAGCTCGCCAGGCTATAGGCTAGCAACGGATAACCAAACGGCATCAGCAAGCTGCTGGTACCCAGTACCAGCCAAAGAGCCAGCGAGGTGAACGGGTGCATTAACGCACGGCAGCCATTGCGGGGAAATTACGCAAGGTGCGCTGCGACATATTACGCACCAATAGCCAGACGATGATGGCAACCAGCACTTTATCTATCAAGTTGATCCCCAACACAGTCATTGCGACGGATTCGATCAGATTGCTACCCATTGAATGCACATAGGCGACAAAGAAGTCTGCGCCACTGCCAGTGACCCCGGCGAACAGATAGGTTCGGATCGGTACGGCAACTATCGTCACGGCCAAGGTGATCACTACGCCACTCAGGATCACTTTCGGTAACGTCCGGAACCAACCGATGCTAGCCAATAAGCCAGCGACCAAACCAATCACCATCGCCACCGGCGCGAATGCGGCCGCAATCGGGCCGGTGAGCAGGCCCCAGATCAGGTTGGTCAATAAACCGGTCAACATGCCGATAATCGGCCCGGCGAGAATTGCACTCAGCAAGGTACCGATAGAATCGAGGAAAATAGGCAGCTTCAGCATCGATACCAACTGCCCGCCAATCATGTTGATAGCAATTGAAATCACCATCAACACCAACGTCTGACTCGATAACCCATTACGTGCCATAACAACCTCACTCAACTAGTAGGAAAATTAGCGTTGCTCGACGTTTAATTCGTCATAGCCCGAAAGCGCGCAAGGTTGTCGGTTAAATACGACATCGTTCAATTCCCCAATCACCAATTCGAGCGTGGTGCGCACGGTGCAGCCTGCCATCACATGGCCGCCGGTCATATGGCCATGCTCATCGGCCACGGCCAGATGCAGATGTTCGCCTCCGGCCTCCAACGTGCCAATCAGTGAGACCACTTCAAATTTTCCGCTCAACAACGTGGTGCCTTCGCAACCAGCAAAACGCAACGCCACGTCGCTCAAGCTGCCGACGCAACCACTGATCCAGGCGGCACGCAAATCCTGCTGCCGGATAAAATCACGAAGTGCAGCCAGCAAGTCTTGTTGCGGTAACAGACGCAAGGCATAAAACCGTGCCGAAGACGGCGTTGATGTCTCCACGATAAGATCCTTTACCCCAGTGGGTTTGGTGATACGGAAAAGAGGGAAATGGCGTCGGGAAGGTAGGATGCTGCATGAGGGATGTGACTCCAAATAACTCCGAACCTCGGACGTTATGCAGCATGATAGAGATTGATACGGCCGATGTATGTGACATAGGTCAGTAAAAGCGGCGGTGCCGGAAGACCTTCAAGGTACACACTGTGTAAGATCTTGGGGGCGAGTGGAGAGATAAGCATATCCATTTTCATCAAGTGCATTGAAGATATCGACCACACCTCGATCGGTTTCAATGATGAGATGCGTATCCAAGGGAATTTTTTTCTCTTCTACTTCTAGGTAACCCTGTCCAAGAGAAACCGATAAGATAACGCCACCGAGCAACTGGTTTATATCTTCAATCGCGTTTTCAACCCAGCGAACCTGACTATCATAGATATCGAAAGGTAACGATAGATCATTTGAAAGCCACAGATCATCGAACTTGGACCAAGCCACGGCTATTATCTGCCCGTTATCAAACACCAGTCTGATAGGTAAATCATTCCATGGTTCCCATTGGTCCAAAAAAATCTCTGCGGTAGAGTAACCAACCAATGTGGCCCCCATGGACTCCCCAAATACCTTTTGTATTGCTGCAACTTTATTCACGTTCCCCCCGGTATCGCAAGTTCTATTTCTCAGGACCATCATTACCACTACAATAGCCGCCCCGACAAGGTAGACGAACACGGTTTGGGACATCAACAATCCTAAGGAAAGCGTACAAATGCCAAAAATAAAAAGCCAAGAAACTCTGGTACGCGAGCGTAAGCGCTGGGTAGCGCTAGCGATCCTGGTGGCGGCCATTGTTGGCAGCTTCCTGTGGTGGAAACAAGGGACACTGCGATACGAAGAGTGGAGCCCCAACCAGCAGTATGTGGTGCGCAATTATAAAACCTTCGAGTTTATTCCGCGTTTCACCATGCCTGGCGATGGCGGGCATTACTCCGGCTACATGCGGGTTTATGACCGCAACGGCAAGCTGCTCTACGAAGAGTATTCCGACCTGCTCGACTTTGTCGAAGGCCCATTCTGGGCAAAAGAAGGCGTTTATTGGATGGGGAACGACAATCAGGACATCGTTCGCCTACCCACCTCGCCTGTGGATTGAAGCTTGCTGACAAGTGGCCTCCTGAAGGGAGGCTTAACCCGATCAGTTATAAGCGGCGGCCTGCTCTTCGGTGATCAGCTCCATTTTTTCAAGCTGAACCGCAATGCCGCGCAGTGAGCGCCCAAACTCCACGCTTAACGCCTCTATCGTTTTACCAGCGCTGTAGCCTTCCTCCAATAGCTTCCTGTCTTCTTCCGACCAGGGGAAATTGAAGTTGGCAGGCCGACCCTCGGCAATATTTTTCTGCCGCCGCTCCTCGGGTGATAACTTTGCCTTTTTCACCCGTTCTCGCTCGGCGTAAAACTCATCCGCCAAGGCAAACAGCATCCGGATCGTCTCTGGGGAATGAACCAGCGAGGTATGATTCAAAAACTCCCCCGTTTCTGGGTTAATCCCCCTCGCCAACGCACGCAACGTCAGGTAGGTCTGCATCATGGTTTCCGTCCTTAAAAATCTAACCGTCATTCTCGCGGCTAGTTCCCTGCCTATTGTTGCTCATAAAACGAACTATTCAACGATTCGATCGGAATGCGTATTAACTTTGCGAAGCAAATTCCAAATTAACTCTATTTCTTGCAAGAAAATAACCACTTAAAAAAATACCCATTCGGAAATGGGAAACTCAATGCCGTCGATAATTCTCCCGGCAATCGGTGAAACAGGTTTATCTTCAATATTTACAGATAGTTTTCACTTGAAATTAATAAGGTAAATTAACCACTTACCCAATTTATACCGAACGCGATAAATTAAGGATTACTCACCGCACCGCTGGCTACTTATTAAGGAGTATTTTCCCGCTAACTCTCCCTTATGTTGATTTCCCTCAATAACGCTTGGGTTATTGCTGTTAGTTTGCCATGACTAAAAAACCACTGATAAGCATTAGGGAAAGCAATGGACGTCAATCGCAGACAGTTTTTTAAAATCTGCGCTGGCGGGATGGCTGGGACCACGGTGGCAGCATTAGGCTTCGCGCCCAAGGCTGCGTTAGCGGAAACGCGCAACTACAAATTATTGCGCGCCAAAGAAACCCGCAACACCTGTACCTACTGTTCCGTAGGCTGCGGTTTATTGATGTATAGCCTGGGCGATGGGGCAAAAAACGCCAAATCGACGATTTTCCATATCGAAGGCGACGCGGATCACCCGGTAAACCGCGGGGCGCTGTGCCCGAAAGGTGCGGGCCTGTTGGACTATATCCACAGTGATAGCCGCCTGCGTTATCCTGAGTATCGCGCGCCTGGCTCAGATAAATGGCAGCGCATCAGCTGGAATGATGCCTTTGACCGCATTGCCAGGCTGATGAAAAATGACCGGGATGCCAACTTCGAAGCCACCAACGCCGCTGGTGTGACGGTAAACCGTTGGCTCTCCACCGGGATGTTATGCGCCTCTGCGGCCAGTAACGAAACCGGCATGCTGACACAAAAGTTTGTCCGATCGCTGGGCATGCTGGCAGTTGATAACCAAGCGCGTGTCTGACACGGACCAACGGTAGCAAGTCTTGCTCCAACATTTGGTCGCGGTGCGATGACCAACCACTGGGTTGATATCAAAAACGCCAACGTTGTGATGGTGATGGGCGGCAACGCCGCTGAAGCGCATCCGGTGGGATTCCGCTGGGCGATGGAAGCCAAAAACAACAACGACGCCACGTTAATCGTCGTCGATCCCCGCTTTACCCGTACCGCATCGGTCGCCGATATCTACGCGCCGATCCGCTCCGGTACCGACATTACCTTCCTGTCGGGCGTGTTGCTGTACCTGATTTCCAACAACAAGATCAACGCTGAATACGTGAAGCATTACACCAACGCCAACCTGTTGGTCCGGGATGACTTTACGTTTGAAGATGGCTTGTTCAGCGGTTATGACGACAACAAACGTCAGTACGACAAAACCACCTGGAACTACCAGTTTGGTGAAGATGGCTATGCCTTGCGTGATGATACGCTCCAGCATCCGCGTTGCGTCTGGAACCTGCTGAAAGTACACGTCAGCCGCTACACGCCTGAAGTGGTGGAAAACATCTGCGGCACCCCGAAGGAAGATTTCCTGAAGGTGTGTGAAGTCCTGGCCTCCACCAGCGCAGCAGACCGTACCACCACCTTCCTGTATGCCCTGGGTTGGACCCAGCACACGGTCGGCGCGCAGAACATCCGTACCATGGCGATGATCCAGCTGCTGCTCGGCAACATGGGCATGGCGGGCGGCGGCATCAACGCCCTGCGCGGTCACTCCAACATTCAGGGGTTGACCGATATTGGCCTGCTGTCCACCAGCCTGCCGGGGTACCTGACGTTGCCTTCGGATAAACAGACCGATCTGACCACCTATCTGACCGCCAATACGCCAAAAGCTACCTTACCTGGCCAGGTTAACTACTGGAGCAATTACCCGAAATTCTTCGTCAGCCTGATGAAGAGCTTCTACGGCGACGCTGCCCAGAAAGAGAATAACTGGGGCTTTGATTGGTTGCCGAAGTGGGATCAGTCCTACGACGTCATGAAGTACTTCCAGATGATGGATCAGAATAAGGTCAACGGCTATATCTGCCAGGGCTTTAACCCGGTCGCCTCCTTCCCGGATAAGAATCAGGTGGTCGCCTCACTGGCCAAGCTGAAGTATCTGGTGATCATCGACCCGTTGGTTACGGAAACTTCCAATTTCTGGCAGAACCACGGTGAGATGAACGATGTCGATACCGCGTCGATCCAAACCGAAGTGTTCCGGCTACCATCCACCTGCTTTGCCGAAGAAGACGGCTCGATCGCCAACTCCGGCCGCTGGCTGCAATGGCACTGGAAAGGTGGCGATGCCCCAGGTGAAGCGATTACCGACGGCGAGATCCTGGCCGGTCTGTACCATCGCCTGCGCCAGATGTACGGCAGCGAAGGCGGTAAAGGTGTCGAACCGTTACTGAAAATGGGCTGGCACTATGAACGGCCAGATCACCCTGAATCCGAGGAAGTGGCCAAAGACAGCAACGGCTACGCGCTGGAAGATCTGTATGACGCCAACGGCAACCTGCTGGCGAAAAAAGGCCAGTTGCTGGATTCCTTCGCAATGCTGCGCGATGACGGCAGCACGGCTTCAGCCTGTTGGATCTATACCGGCAGTTGGACCAGCAAGGGCAACCAGATGGCCAACCGTGATAACAGCGATCCGTCAGGGTTGGGCAACACGCTGGGCTGGGCCTGGGCATGGCCACTGAACCGCCGCATTATCTACAACCGCGCCTCCGCCGACCCAATGGGTAAACCTTGGGATCCGCAACGCATGCTGATTGAATGGAACGGTAGCAAGTGGGTCGGGAATGATATTCCAGACTACAACACCGCCGCACCGGGCAGCGGCGTTGGGCCGTTCATCATGCAACCGGAAGGGCTTGGCAGGCTGTTTGCCCTCGACAAAATGGCCGAAGGGCCGTTCCCGGAACATTACGAGCCGTTTGAAACGCCATTGGGCACCAACCCACTGCATCCAAACGTGATCTCTAACCCGGCGGCCCGTCTCTATCCGTCCGATGCCAAGCGCATGGGTGATAAATCCGAGTTCCCTTACGTCGGTACCACCTATCGTCTGACCGAGCATTTCCACACCTGGACCAAGCACGCGCGCCTTAACGCGATCATGCAGCCGGAACAGTTCGTGGAAATCAGTGAACGGCTGGCGAAGGAGAAAGGGATTGAGCAAGGCGATACCGTCAAGGTCAGTAGCAAACGCGGCTTTATCAAGGCGAAAGCCGTGGTGACCCGCCGTCTGCAAACCCTGAAGGTTAACGGGCAGGATGTCGACACCATCGGTATTCCACTGCATTGGGGCTTTGAAGGGGCAGCCCGCAAAGGTTATCTGGCCAACACCCTGACGCCGTTTGTTGGCGATGCCAACTCGCAAACGCCGGAATACAAGGCGTTTCTGGTTAACGTGGAAAAGGTGTAAGGAGCCGAATTTATGTCCATGCAATCCCAAGACATTATCAAACGTTCGGCCACCAACACCCTGACGCCGCCTCCGCAAGCGCGTGATTACAAGGCCGAGGTCGCCAAGCTGATTGACGTTTCCACGTGCATCGGTTGCAAGGCCTGTCAGGTGGCCTGTTCCGAATGGAACGATATTCGCGATGAAGTAGGACACTGCGTTGGGGTTTATGACAACCCCGCCGATCTGAGTGCCAAATCCTGGACGCTGATGCGTTTCTCGGAAGTGGAGCAGAACGGCAAGCTGGAATGGCTGATCCGCAAGGATGGCTGCATGCACTGCGCAGATCCGGGTTGCCTGAAGGCCTGCCCGTCTGCCGGGGCGATTATCCAATATGCCAACGGCATCGTGGATTTTCAGTCCGAGCACTGCATCGGTTGTGGTTACTGCATCAGCGGCTGCCCGTTCAACATTCCACGGCTGAACCCGCAAGACAACCGGGCGTACAAATGTACCCTGTGCGTTGACCGCGTCAGCGTGGGCCAGGAACCGGCCTGTGTGAAGACTTGCCCAACGGGCGCAATCCACTTTGGCACCAAGGCAGAAATGCTGGACGTGGCACAGGAGAGGGTCGAAAAGCTGAAGAAACGCGGCTTTGAGCATGCGGGCGTGTATAACCCGCAAGGCGTTGGCGGCACCCACGTGATGTACGTACTGCACCATGCCGATAACCCCGAGCTGTACCACAATCTGCCAAAAGACCCGCATATCGATCTGTCGATCGGGTTGTGGAAAAGCGTACTCAAACCCTTATCCGTGGCGGGTTTCATCGCCACCTTTGCCGGTTTGATTTACCACTACATCGGCATTGGCCCGAACAAGGAAGTGGATGATGAAGACGAGGAGGACCATCATGAGCAAAAGTAAAATGATCGTTCGCACCAAGTTTATCGACCGGGCCTGTCACTGGACGGTGGTCATCTGCTTCTTTCTGGTGTCGCTGTCCGGCATTGCGCTGTTCTTCCCCACGCTGCAATGGCTGACCGAGACCTTTGGTACGCCGCAGATGGGCCGCATCCTGCATCCTTTCTTTGGTGTACTGATCTTTATCGCGCTGATGTTTATGTTCTTCCGTTTTGTGAAGCATAACATTCCCGAGAAAGAGGACTTGCCGTGGGTCAAAGGCATCGTGGAAGTGCTGAAGGGTAATGAGCATAAGGTCGCTGACGTCGGCAAATATAATGCCGGCCAGAAGATGATGTTCTGGAGCATCATGAGCATGATTTTCGTGCTGTTGATCACCGGTATTATCATTTGGCGCCCTTATTTCGCCCACAACTTCCCGATCCCGGTGATCCGCTATGCGCTGTTGATCCACGCTGCATCGGCGATCGTGCTGATCCACGCCATTCTGATCCATATGTATATGGCATTCTGGGTGAAAGGCTCGATCAAAGGCATGATTGAAGGCAAGGTCAGCCGCCGCTGGGCGAAGAAGCATCACCCGCGCTGGTACCGTAAGGTCGAGGCTGAAGAGCAAAAAGACGAGCAATAACCCGTTGAAATTCGCCCCTTCGCATGAAGGGGCGACTCTCTCCTCAAGCGACCACTGAACCATCAAAGATCTGCTGCATGCTTTCGATCAGGCTCAGCAACTCGCTATTGGCCCCAGGCTTCCACAGTGCCACCATCGGGTGCATCAACCCCTGTTTCCCCAATTCCGTATCTAGCCGCTCTACCTGCGGCAAGTGTTGCATTTTCAGATGCGTTGGCAGGAATGCCCATCCCAGCCCGGCGGTTAACAACGTTTGCAGCAAAGCCGGTTCATTGACGACCTGGATGCGATCGGCGATTTGCAGGCGCTTCGCCATCGGCTCGGGCAGGTCATAAAAGGGAATAAGTTGGGTGCTGGATGCCAGCGACAGCAAGGTGACCGGGCTACCCACGGGGAAAAAACCCTCGCGAGCATAGACGGCCAACTCAATGGCCCCCAAGGCTCGCCACTTAAATTTTTCGCCAATCGAACGGTTGATCGCCTGATAAACGCCAATATCCGCCACATCGTCTGCCAACGCCTGTTCACCCTCACCACGCTCCATCATCAGCAAATCAAGCTGAATGCCACGCTGGCCCAAAAACATCGCCAGTTCCGTTAAAAAAGCGCGCGGAGTAAACGGGTCATAGCACAGCGTCAGTTTCTGCCGCACCTGCTGCGGAATATGCTGAGCCAGTAGGCTAAGGGCCTCTGCCTCATGCAAAAACAGCCGAGCTTGCCGGTAAAGGCGCTGGCCCGCCTCGGTCAATTGCAATGGGCGGGTACGGCGATCGCACAGGGAATAGCCCAGATCCAATTCCAGATTTTCGATCAGTTCACTGACGGTGGTGCGATCCTTCCCCAGCCGCTTGGCGGCCTGGGTGAGATTGCCGGTCTCACAAACGCTGGCGAAAGCTTCAATCTGCGCCAACGAAAAACCTATCTTCCCCATCTCTCCTCCACAAAATTGCGGGGGATTTCCCCCCGTTCATCCACTCTACGATATGAGTTCGCGGGCTTACCATTATTTTGTTCACCTCATTCAGGTAAGGAAAAAACCATGAAAAAGTTCACACACAGCGTCTCAGCCCTACTGGTAGGTGCTGCACTCAGCGCCAGCCTGGCAACCGGGGCGCAAGCCTGCACCCGCGCCTTTATGAATATGTACCCAGGCTATATGGTCAGCGCACGCAATCTGGATTTCTTCGGGCCGGTAGATCCCTCACTGGTGATCACACCACGCGGTATTGCGCATAACGGCGGGGATGCGAAGAACGCCGCCCAGTGGCAAACCCACTACGGCAGCGTCGTGGTTTACGCCGATGGCGTGTTCCCAATGGACGGTATGAATGAAAAGGGGCTGGCGGGCCATACGCTGTTTTATATGAATGGCAGCCAGGTGCAGCAGGACAATCAGGACAAGCCGGTGATCGAAAGCCGCGCCTGGTTGAGCTATATCCTGGATAACTACGCCACCGTTGAGGAAGCGGTTAAAGCCATCCGTAGCGACGTACGCCTGGCCGCCGCCCATATGCCTATCGATTACGCTTCAGACACCAAACACATCGCGATCGAAGACGTTAGCGGCGATTCGGCCATCATCGAGATCGATAACGGCAAAGTGAATATCTATCACGACAAAAATTATCGGGTGATGACCAATCCCCCTTCTTACGATAAACAACTCCAGAACCTGGCCAAGTATCAGAATGCCAAGCGCAGCGAAATCCCTGGTGGCTTGGAAGCGGATGAGCGCCTGGTGCGCGCCAGCTATGATTTGAAAAATCTGCCGCAGCCGGACAATAAAAACCAGGCACAGGGCTTCATCTTATCGGTGCTTAATAACGTGGCTTATCCGATCGGCTCACCGGCAGAGCCAAGCGAACAAAAGGTCACCGACATGTATGCCAAATACAGCAAGCGCCCGGACCAGAACAAAGGCATCGGGACTTACTGGACGGCAATTTCGGATCTAAGCCATGCGGAGTATCACTTCAAGTCCGCCTTTGCGGCCTCGCAGGTTTGGGTTCCGCTGAATGACATCAACTTCAGCCAAGGGCAGCCGGTGCGTAAGATCGCCCATCTTAACGACTATGCCCAACAGGGCTGGGAAGGTAACGTGCTGGCCCAGGCGAAATAACGCTTAACCCACTATTGTTATAGGGATAATTTCACGATCAAACGCTGCTGGCCGCCGATGGCCAGCAATAATCTGAACGCATAACTCTCGGCCAAAGTATTTTGTTCTAATCGTCATGCGGGGTAATGAAAGGCACCACGGGCTGTGGCTAAATAGCGCTTTCCTAGCCTGTATGCCGTTCGGATTGTTTATGTCGCAAATTTTGCAATTTATTTTAGCCTTGGTGGTGATTGTCGTTCTCGCGTTATTGGTCAGTAATGACCGCAGGAAAATCCGCCCACGTTATATTATTCAGTTGCTGGTGATTGAAGCCGCACTGGCCTATTTCTTCCTGCATTCAGCCAGCGGACTGGGCGTTATCAAGCATGTGGCCGATTTCTTTGGCATCCTGCTGGCCTTTGCAGCACAAGGCTCTGACTTTGTTTTCGGTGGCATGAGCAACCAGGGGCTGGCCTTTATCTTCCTCGGCGTGTTGTGCCCGATTATCTTTATCTCTGCATTGATCGGTATTTTGCAGCATTTCCGCATCTTGCCGTTGGTGATCCGCGTTGTGGGCACTTTGCTTTCAAAAGTGAACGGCATGGGCAAGCTGGAGTCCTTCAACGCCGTCAGCACGTTGGTGCTGGGCCAGTCGGAAAACTTTATTGCCTATAAGGGCATCATTGCGGATATCTCCCCACGCCGGATGTACACCATGGCCGCCACCGCGATGTCGACGGTTTCGATGTCGATCGTGGGTGCCTATATGGCGATGATCGACGCACAATACGTAGTGGCCGCGTTAATCCTCAATATGTTCAGCACCTTTATCATTCTCTCGATCATCAATCCTTATCAGGTAGACGACGAGCCGGAACTCAAGCTGAATAAACTGCATGAAGAGCAGAGCTTCTTTGAAATGTTGGGGGAATATATTCTCGCGGGTTTCAAAATTGCGATGATCATTGCCGCCATGCTGATCGGCTTTATCGCCCTGATCGCCGCCGTGAACGCCATTTTCGCCGCCATTTTTGGCATCAGTTTCCAGCAGATCCTGGGCTACGTGTTCTACCCGCTGGCCTGGCTAATCGGCATTCCAACACCTGATGCGCTGCGGGCTGGCAGCATCATGGCCACCAAGCTGGTCGCCAATGAGTTTGTGGCGATGATTGAACTGAAAAAAATCGCGGCAGAGCTGTCCCCACGTGGTTTGGGGATCCTCTCGGTGTTCCTGGTGTCCTTTGCCAACTTTGCTTCCATCGGCATTGTTGCCGGGGCCATCAAGGGGTTAAACGAACGCCAGGGCAACGTGGTTTCCCGATTCGGCCTGAAGCTGGTTTACGGCTCCACGCTGGTCAGCCTGCTTTCGGCAGCGGTTGCCGGGCTGGTGCTGTAAAATCGCTACCCGGCTTGAAGCTTTTGCGGCAAGCCGGGTATTCATTAAAACGCGACGCACACCGGCGCATCGACACGCATCACCGAGTCTTGGGCAAACTGTTGTTTATAGTGAGTGCGCAGCGCCTCAATGTTTTGCTCACTGCCCGCATCAGGGCTATGGATCAACATCAACGCCTTGCTGTTTTCCCGTGCCAGCTTGCCATCGTTCCCCAGCCATTGCCCTTTGGCATCAAAGACCGATAGCCCATCTTTAAAACGCGGGGTTACCTGTTGATCGACAAAGGTCTGCCATTCCGCCGCCGTAATTACCGGCCCTGCCGGGCGATTCAAGCCAAAATAGAGCGTGGTTTGGGTCATCGGCTCGCCGATGCTGCACGTTGCTTCTGGTTTTAACGGTGAGGCCTGTTGCACTGGCGCTACGCAGCCGCTCAACAGCAAGGTTATGGCGACGGCGACTGCCAATATCGGGGTGTTTTTCATCTCGCTTTCATATTCCTTAAATAATCATCAACAGATACTAACGATAAATTTCTAATGTGCTGTAAAAATCACAAGTAGCACTAGAGACTAGTAGTAAGCAAAAATCACCTATTTAGCATTAGGTAAAGTAATTCGAAAGCGACACCAACAAAAAAACTCAGTGGTGCGTTGCCATCAGGCTCGTTACCCTCCGGCGTTGACACTCTAGCCCTCCGACCCTGTGAATTCCCTATGTTACTGAGCATTCTTTATATCATCGGCATCACCGCAGAAGCCATGACCGGCGCGTTAGCCGCAGGCCGCCGCCAAATGGATTTGTTTGGCGTGATTTTTATCGCCTCCGCTACCGCCATTGGCGGGGGCTCGGTGCGAGATATGCTGCTTGGACACTTCCCACTGAGCTGGGTTAAACACCCTGAGTATATTGTTATCATAGCCATAGCGGCAATTATCACCACCTGGATGGCTCCGCTGATGCGCCACCTGCGCCATCTGTTCCTGGTGTTGGACGCCATTGGGCTGATCGTATTTTCGATCATCGGCGCGCAGGTGGCTTTGGATATGGGCCATGCCCCACTGATCGCAGCCATTGCCGCCGTGATCACCGGCGTTTTCGGCGGGGTGCTGCGCGATATGTTCTGCAACCGTATCCCGCTGGTTTTCCAGAAGGAAATCTATGCAGGCATCGCTTTTGCCGCTGCCTGGCTGTATATCGGCCTGCAATACCTTAACTTGCCGCATAACATGGTGATAATTATTACCCTGGTTGCTGGCCTCAGCGCTCGTCTGATCGCACTGCGCTTTCGCCTTGGCTTGCCGGTGTTTAACTATCAGCATCCCGATCATTAATTCACTAACGCATCGCCAAGCGGTTCGGCACGATTGGGAACCGCATCGAAGCCGCTGATATGGTGCTGCTGCAAGATTTGAACCAGTGCCAGAAAGGCAGGGTGTTGCACAAATTCCTGCACTTTTCTGGCTTTTTGCGCACCCAAGCCAGCAAGTTCCTGCCACTGTGCCAACGTCATCTGTTGTACCTGCGGCCAATTTTGTAGCGTTGCCAGCTGTGATGACGAAATTGGCACGCCGAGGGCGATCGGCCAACGCTCGAAAGGTTGCCGCTGCGCCAGACGAAATTGGCGATAAAGGGCCTGTGCACGCTTTGCCCCCAAGCTGGGCACCGCGCTGAGCTGTTCCGGGGTTAATTCCATCCAATCCAGCAGGTTATTCACCAATCCCTGATCGACCAGCACCTGCCAGCCAGCTTTATTCAACCCGATGATGTTCAGCCCATTGGCACTGCTCAACCAAACCAGCCGCGCCAGAAACTGCTGGCGGCATCCGGGCTGCAAGGTAAAGCAGCTCAGCGCATGATAATTCTCCGGTTTTGGCGCAATGGGTGTTGCCCTGGCAACCTCACGCCAGACCACCTGTTTCAAATGCGGGATGCCATGCCCCATCAGGCTAATCGCAATATGATCGCCTGGCACGATGTCCCATTTTTGCCACAGGGCCAGCGAGCCCACGTTAACCCGCCGGATCCATTTATCGTCCATACGCACCGGATCCAGGCGTAGCATCACGGCAATTTTTCCGGTGCGGCCAATGGCAAACTCAACATCCGTGACTCTGGCCACTTGCTGGACCGGGGTATATTTCCAGGCAACCGCACAGTCATTGGGTTTGGCCTGCCAGTAGCGCCCCCGAGGTTCTTGCCCTTGGTGGATCACCACGCCATCGGTGACAAACGGCAAAGGGTCGCTGTACCAAGCTGCCCGCCACTGCTCCACCTCCGCCAACGTGGTGACCGGTTGTGAATATTGCTGCGGCAGCGTAAAACCCATGGCGGCAAGCTGTTGCAAGCGTTCGGCCATGGTTGGCGGGCCATCGGGCCACGCCCAGACGAACAGGCCAAGCTGCTCAAGTTGCGCAGTGCGCGGATTACGCATCAGCATCCCGGCAACCTTGGAGCGGGCGTTGATGCCCCCTTGGGTTTGCTGGTGATGATCGTTCACCATCAGGAACAGCTCCCCTTGCAGTACCAAATTGGCCGTAACCTCCGGTAAAACGTTGGGGATAGCGGGGATCGCCTTGACCTTTTCCAGCCAGTTTTCACCCTTCTGCCCATCTCCCCGGCTAATGGCGTTCACCAATACGCCTTGCCGGTAGACCAAAGTGACCGCCACACCATCAACCTTGGGTTGCACCCACAGATCGTGGCGGCCCTGCATCCATTGTTCTATGGCACGCGAGTTGCGCAGTTTACGCAATCCGGTGTGCGCCACCGGATGCGGTACTTTGCCCGCTGGCAATGGCCGCGTACAGTCTTCTGCTACACCGACACAACGCCGCCAATCTTGCAGTTGCTGCAGCAGGCTGTCGTAGAGCTCATCGTCGATCGGGCTGTTACCCAGGCGATAATAAGCCTCATCCCAGCGCCCGAGCTGATCATCCAGCGCAGAAATTTCCACCTGTAAGCGCTCTGGCGACCACACTGGACAATCTCCAGCCCATGCCGAGCTACACAGCATTCCAACCAACACCAGCGCCCGATAAATACCTCTCCACATTGAGTACCTCCTTGCTTCCCGGCAGTAAATACTCAATCGCCTTTGCTGGCTAACGTCAAAAACCGGAGGTGCGAAACGCTTCCCAAAAGGAATGCGTATTTGCTGAAAACGGCAAAAATTTCCAGATCCGCCGTGCAAATTGACTTTTTCACGCTGTTTTTAGCAGAAAGCGACGGCCAAAATGCGAGCTAACGCTGCATACCGCCCGTTAGCCGTGTATACTGTGCGGAGAATTTACACATCCGCTGTCACTGACTCATCAACCGCTAGCAACGAACATCATCATGGCTCAAGGCACGCTTTATATTGTCTCTGCCCCAAGTGGCGCAGGGAAATCAAGTCTGATTCAGGCTTTGTTAAAGACGCAACCGCTGTACGATACGCAGGTTTCGGTTTCACACACCACGCGCGATAGCCGCCCGGGTGAAAATCACGGCGAGCACTACTTTTTCGTCTCCAAAGACGAATTCCGCCGGATGATTGAGCAGGATGCGTTTCTTGAGCACGCAGAAGTGTTCGGCAACTATTACGGCACGTCCCGCGCGGCCATCGAGCAGGTACTGTCGACCGGCGTTGACGTCTTCCTGGATATCGACTGGCAGGGCGCACAGCAGATCCGTGCCAAAATGCCCCAGGCGCGCAGCATCTTTATTCTGCCGCCGTCGAAGGAAGAGCTTGGCCGCCGCCTGCGTGGCCGTGGGCAAGATGCGGATGACGTGATCGCCAAGCGCATGGCGCAGGCCGTCGCGGAGATGACGCACTTCGCGGAGTATGATTATTTAATCGTGAATGACGATTTCGATCTGGCCCTGTCCGATCTGAAGACCATTATTCGCGCCGAACGCTTGCGTTTGGGCCGTCAAATGCTGCGGCATGATGCTTTAATCAGCAAACTATTGGCAGACTGAAGACAGTTTCAGTATTATGCCCAGTCTTTTCGTCACCTGTGGAGTAGCACAAATATGGCACGCGTAACTGTTCAAGACGCTGTAGAGAAAATTGGTAACCGTTTTGACCTGGTGTTGGTCGCTGCTCGTCGGGCACGTCAAATCCAGACCGGTGGTAAGGATGCACTGGTACCTGAAGAGAATGACAAGTACACCGTTATCGCTCTGCGCGAAATCGAAGAAGGCCTGATCAACAGCCAGATCCTCGATGTTCGTGAGCGCCAGGAGCAGCAAGAGCAGGAAGCCGCAGAGATCCAGGCGGTTACCGCGATTGCTGAAGGTCGTCGTTAATTAGACTGTGAGTCTGCCTTGTACCTGTTTGAAAGCCTGAATCTGCTGATTCAACGTTACTTGCCTGAGGAGCAGATTAAGCGCCTCAAACAGGCATACCTCGTCGCACGTGATGCTCACGAGGGACAGACACGCTCCAGTGGTGAGCCCTACATTACTCACCCGGTTGCTGTGGCCTGTATTCTGGCGGAAATGCGTCTCGATCATGAGACGCTGATGGCAGCACTGCTGCACGACGTCATCGAAGACACCCCGGCCACCTATCAGGATATGGAACAACTGTTTGGCAAAAGCGTTGCCGAACTGGTTGAGGGCGTATCCAAACTAGACAAATTAAAATTCCAGGATAAGAAAGAAGCGCAGGCGGAGAACTTCCGCAAGATGATCATGGCGATGGTGCAGGATATCCGCGTCGTGCTGATCAAGCTGGCGGACCGCACCCACAATATGCGAACGCTTGGCTCGCTGCGCCCGGACAAACGGCGGCGTATCGCCCGTGAAACCCTGGAAATCTATAGCCCATTGGCCCACCGCCTGGGTATTCATCATCTGAAAACCGAGCTGGAAGAGCTGGGTTTTGAAGCGCTTTACCCGAACCGCTACCGCGTCATCAAAGAAGTGGTGAAAGCCGCGCGCGGTAACCGTAAGGAGATGATCCAGAAAATCCTCTCCGAGATCGAAGGTCGTTTGACCGAAGCGGGTATCCCCTGCCGCGTCAGCGGGCGGGAAAAGCACCTCTACTCCATCTACTGCAAGATGCATCTGAAAGAACAGCGCTTCCATTCCATCATGGATATTTACGCGTTCCGGGTGATCGTCAAAGAAGTGGATACCTGCTATCGGGTGCTGGGCCAGGCACACAGCCTGTATAAGCCGCGCCCGGGCCGGGTAAAAGACTATATCGCCATTCCCAAGGCTAACGGCTATCAATCACTGCATACCTCACTGATCGGCCCGCACGGCGTGCCGGTTGAGGTACAGATCCGTACCGAAGATATGGATCAGATGGCCGAAATGGGGGTCGCCGCGCACTGGGCCTATAAAGAAAAGGAACAGGGCGAAACCGGCGGCACTACCGCACAGATCCGCGCCCAGCGCTGGATGCAGAGCCTGCTGGAGCTGCAACAAAGCGCCGGTAGCTCGTTTGAATTTATTGAAAGCGTAAAATCCGATCTGTTCCCCGATGAGATTTACGTTTTCACCCCGGAAGGGCGCATTGTCGAGCTGCCTGCCGGTGCCACACCGGTCGACTTTGCCTACGCCGTGCATACCGATATCGGCCACGCCTGCGTTGGCGCACGTGTCGATCGCCAGCCGCATCCGTTGTCACAAGCTTTAGCCAGTGGCCAGACGGTAGAGATCATCACCGCTCCGGGTGCCCGGCCAAATGCCGCCTGGTTGAATTTTGTGGTGAGCTCCAAAGCCCGCGCCAAAATCCGCCAGATGTTGAAAAACCTCAAGCGCGATGATTCCGTCAGCCTCGGCCGCCGTTTGCTCAACCATGCGCTCGGGGGCAGCCGCAAACTTTCGGAAGTGCCGCCAGAGAATATCCAGCATGAGCTGGACCGCATGAAGCTGGCCACGCTGGACGATCTGCTGGCAGAAATTGGCCTCGGTAATGCCATGAGCGTGGTAGTCGCGAAGAACCTGCAGGGCGATCAGTCCAGCCTGGGCTCCTCGAACGGCGTGCGCAACCTGGCCATCAAAGGCGCCGATGGCGTCCTGATCACCTTTGCCAAGTGCTGCCGCCCAATTCCAGGCGATCCGATTATTGCCCATGTCAGCCCGGGCAAGGGCCTGGTGGTTCACCATGAATCCTGTCGTAATATCCGCGGCTACCAGAAAGAGCCAGAGAAATTCATGGCGGTCGAGTGGGATATGGAAACCGAGCAGGAGTTCATTGCAGAAATCAAAGTGGACATGTTCAACCATCAGGGTGCGTTGGCCAACCTCACGGCGGCGATCAACGCGGCCGAATCGAATATTCAGAGTCTGAATACCGAAGAGAAAGATGGCCGGGTCTACAGCGCCTTTATCCGCCTGACCACCCGCGATCGCATCCACCTGGCAAATATTATGCGTAAGATCCGTATCATGCCGGATGTGATTAAAGTTAACCGTAACCGAAACTAGCGCCTATGAGCCCCGAACGCTATGCGCGGATTTGTGAAATGCTGGCCACCCGGCAGCCCGATCTAACGGTCTGCCTGGAACAGGTTCACAAACCGCATAACGTCTCCGCGATTATCCGTACCGCCGATGCCGTCGGCGTACATCAGGTGCATGCCGTGTGGCCTACTCCTCGGATGCGTACCCTGGTCTCCTCCGCTGCGGGCAGCAATAGCTGGGTGAGCGTCAAAACCCACCCCACCATCGCCGATGCGGTCACGCATCTGAAAGGCCAAGGGATGCAGATCCTGGCAACTCACCTTTCTGCCCGCGCCGTCGATTTTCGCGAAATAGACTATACCCGCCCCACCTGCATACTGCTGGGGCAGGAAAAAACCGGCATCACCGAAGAGGCACTAGCCCTGGCCGATCAGGACATTATCATTCCGATGATCGGTATGGTGCAGTCGCTGAACGTCTCTGTCGCTGCGGCTCTGATCCTGTATGAGGCCCAACGCCAGCGGCAAAACGCCGGTATGTATCGCCGCGATCTCAGCGCGTTAGATGAGCAGGAACAGCAACGCCTGCTGTTTGAAGGCGGCTATCCGGTGTTAGCCAACGTGGCCAAGCGCAAAAAGCTGCCGCGCCCGCAGATTGACGATCAAGGCCAAGTGGTTGCCGACGCCGAATGGTGGGCAGCCATGCAGGCAACGACGGTACGCCGATGAAAGGCCGCCTGCTGGATGCCGTCCCACTCACTACTCTTTCCGGGGTTGGAGCCAGCCAAGCGGGGAAACTGGCCAAAATTGGCCTGAATACCATCCAGGATCTGCTGCTGCACCTCCCGTTACGTTACGAAGACCGCACCCGCCTCTACCCAATCAACGATCTGCTGCCGGGCATTTTTGCCACGGTGGAAGGGGAAGTGCTGCGCAGCGATATCAGTTTTGGCCGCCGCCGCATGCTCACCTGCCAGATCAGCGACGGCACCGGCATCCTGACTATGCGCTTCTTCAACTTCAACGCGGCGATGAAGAACAGCCTGGCTACTGGCCGCCACGTAACGGCCTATGGCGAAGTCAAACGCGGCACCCACGGCGCAGAAATTATCCACCCGGAATACCGTGTCCAAGGGGAAAACAGCGAGGTCGAGCTGCAAGAAGCCCTGACGCCGGTGTATCCCACCACCGAAGGGATCCGCCAAGCCACGCTGCGCAAGTTGACCGATCAGGCGCTGGAGTTGCTGGATACCTGTGCGATTGCCGAGCTGCTGCCGCCGGAATTAAGCGGTGGCTTGATGAGCCTGCCGCAGGCGCTGCACATGCTGCACCGTCCGCCGCCGGATATCCAACTGGCTGATTTGGAACAGGGTAAGCACCCAGCACAGAAACGCCTAATCCTTGAAGAGCTGCTGGCGCATAACCTCAGCATGTTGGCCGTCCGCGCCGGAGCACAAAGCTATCGGGCATTATCGCTAACGCCTGACGATCGGCTGAAAAACAGTTTCCTGGCCCAGCTCCCCTTCTCACCTACCGGTGCTCAGACGCGGGTTGTGGCAGATATTGAAGCCGATCTGCAAAAAGGTTTCCCGATGATGCGCCTGGTGCAGGGCGACGTCGGCTCAGGTAAAACCCTGGTTGCTGCCCTGGCCGCACTACGCGTCATTGCTCACGGCAAACAAGTGGCGCTGATGGCTCCCACCGAATTGCTCGCCGAACAACATGCCAATAACTTCCGCCAGTGGTTTGAACCCTTGGGGATTGAGGTGGGTTGGTTGGCCGGCAAGCAAAAAGGCAAGGCACGCCTCGCCCAGCAGGAAGCTATTGCCAGCGGCCAGGTGTCGATGGTGGTCGGGACGCACGCCATTTTCCAGGAGCAGGTGCAGTTTAATGGCCTGGCCCTGGTGATTATCGATGAACAACACCGCTTTGGTGTGCATCAGCGGCTGGCGCTGTGGGAGAAAGGCGAAGAACAAGGGTTCCATGCTCATCAGTTGATCATGACCGCCACGCCAATCCCGCGCACGCTGGCGATGACCGCCTACGCCGATCTGGACACCTCGGTGATCGATGAATTGCCGCCGGGCCGTACGCCGGTGACAACGGTGGCGATCCCCGATACGCGCCGGGCCGATATTATCCAGCGGGTGAAAAGCGCCTGTATCGAAGAAGGCCGTCAGGCGTATTGGGTCTGCACGCTGATCGAAGAGTCTGATTTACTGGAAGCCCAAGCCGCAGAAGCAACCTGGGAAGAATTGAAGATTGCACTGCCGGAACTGAAGGTGGCGCTGGTGCATGGCCGCATGAAGTCAGCGGAGAAACAGGCGGTAATGCAGGCCTTCAAACAGGGCGAACTGCAATTGCTGGTAGCCACCACGGTGATTGAAGTGGGCGTTGATGTACCAAACGCCAGCCTGATGATCATTGAAAACCCGGAGCGGCTTGGCTTGGCCCAGTTGCATCAGCTGCGTGGCCGGGTTGGCCGTGGTGCGGTAGCCTCTCACTGCGTGCTGCTGTATAAAACCCCGCTCAGCAAAACCGCCCAAAAACGCCTGCAGGTGCTGCGCGACAGTAACGATGGCTTTGTGATTGCCCAGCAAGATTTGGAGATCCGTGGGCCGGGTGAGCTATTGGGAACGCGCCAAACCGGCAGTGCAGAGTTTAAAGTGGCCGATTTGTTACGCGATCAGGCCATGATCCCCGAAGTCCAGCGCGTAGCACGCCATATTCACCAGCAGTATCCGCAGCATGCACATGCCTTAATTGAGCGCTGGTTACCAGAAACGGCTCGCTACTCAAACGCTTAAGCATCTTCCCCCTAATGAAAGAGGGGGCCTATACCGGAGCCCGCTTGGAAAAATGGAGAATTACCCTACGCCAAACTTGTCTTTATTGTTATGTCTAGCCATTATATTCAAAAAACGAACAATAATATTATTATTGGATCAATACAGAAATTGTACCCCTTGTAATCTTAACTAACATACAAAAGAGTGCCCCATCAGGAGCACCAGCTTTTGTAATATTAATAATTAAAGGTGACTCGACATATTATTTCAACAACCCTAATTGCTTCATAAAGGTGTAATCGTCATAGAACAGCCACTCTTCATCCATGGTGCCTTTGTCATTCCAACGGCCTATGGTTGCCATCTCTATCTCAAAACGTTTACCTGTGGGTTGGATAACCGTACCGTCTGACAGTATCATTGGTTTGGTGAACGTTCCTCGCCATACGCCGGTGACCGCCGTGTACTTATCCTGGCCGATACGTATATGGTGTATAGGGTTCTCGGTGTCAGGGGCAAAAGCGAAAATCTTCTTGGATTTCTCTAAGTGTTCTTTTAGATTGTGGGTCACCGAGCCATCTGGATAATGAACAATGATATCCTCTGCATGACTTCTGTGCATTTCATCCCACTTTTGATGGCTGTAGACATTAAAGTCTAGATCATCAAAGTTTTGCAGATTTTTTTCGACAGTTTTCCTTTCTGCTTTAAACTCCTCCAAACTCTTATTGATGCGTTGTTCAGCATGGGAATCGGACATTGAAGAGAAATCATCAGGTTTATTTGCTGCTGCACTCACGGCAAGGCTTAATATAAACAGAGAGGCAATGCTTGCTTTTAATACATGACGTTCATTTTTCATAAAGGTACCTTCCATCTTCCTTATTATTTAACTCTATATATACGATAACTTCCTTTTGAATTTATATAGTAGAGCAGACGATACAAAAAAATTACCAAGTAAATTTGCTTGAGTCATTCAAAAATAATGAAGGGATTTTCAAACGGAGAAATGGCTAAATAAGCAATGGGGTTAACGCTATTGAAGGTATACATCGTAGGCAGAACACAGGCTCAATTTCTAAAGCTGTTCGAGGCACGCATAAAAGACAGCCCCTGAAGAGGGGCTGCCACTACTTGATGATTCAGCCGATCGCCGGGAACACCGGCAGCATCAGATACAGCTTAATCACGATGGCATTAGCGATATCGATAAAGAACGCGCCCACCATCGGCACCACCAAAAATGCCAGATGCGAAGGGCCGAAACGATCGGTGATCGCCTGCATGTTGGCAATGGCCGTTGGCGTCGCCCCCATGCCAAAACCACAGTGCCCCGCAGCCAGCACGGCAGCATCGTAGTTTTTACCCATCACGCGGTAGGTCACGAAGATGGCGTACAGTGCCATGACCAGCGTCTGCACCGCCAGGATCGCCAGCATTGGCAAGGCTAGTGAAGCCAACTCCCACAGGCGCAGGCTCATCAACGCCATCGCCAGGAACAGCGACAGGCTCACGTTACCCAGTACGGAGACCGCACGCTCAAACACCTGGTAGAAGCCCGTTGCCGACAGGGTGTTGCTGAGGATCACACCAACAAACAGCACGCAGACAAAGGTCGGCAGTTCGAAGGCCGTGCCATTCAATAACCCGGCAATAAAGTTACCGAGGCTCAGGCAGATGGCGATCATGGCGATGGTTTCGATCATCACCAGCGAGGTGATCAGGCGGCCACTTTCCGGCTTCTCAAAGCCGCTCGGCTGCACGCTGTCATCCGGTGTGCCTTCCGGCGTTGAGGAGTGTTTCACCAGATAGCGGGCTACCGGGCCACCAATCAGGCCACCCAGCACCAGACCAAAGGTGGCGCAGGCCATGGCCACTTCGGTGGCATTCTCAAACCCATAGCGCTCGATGAACACCTTGCTCCAGGCCGCCCCGGTGCCATGCCCACCAGAAAGCGTAATCGAGCCCGCAATCAACCCCATTAATGGATCCAGGCCCAGCATTTTCGCCATGCCGATACCGATGGCATTCTGTACCAACAGCAGACCCAGCACCACGAACAGGAACACGACCAGTGCCTTGCCCCCCGCCCGCAGGCGCGCCAGGTTGGCATTCAGGCCGATAGTGGCAAAGAAGGCCAGCATTAATGGGTCTTTCAGCGACATATCAAAGCCGACTTCCCAGTTCACCGTTTTCTTCAAAACCAAGAGCAGGAGCGCCACCAGTAAACCACCGGCAACAGGAGCAGGAATAGTATATTTTCTCAGCAGAGGAATGGAGCGTACGCATTTGCCCCCAAGCAGCAGGACCAGCGTAGCGGCAACTAACGTGCCGTAAGTATCGAGATGAAACATCTAGCTACTCCGTGTAGTGATTAAATCCAATAAATTAATAAGTTATAAAATTTACTCAGTTTTTTAACTTGATGAAGGGGGGATTAAAAGTAAAAACGGCTAATAACACAAGAAAAAATGAACGAAAATGCGACATTAATGGGTTCAGCATCGTAAAAAATATTAATGCGCAACCGTTTGCTTTTGTGAGACAGATCATTAAAATGCCTTCTTTGCCGCCTTTGGGAAAGCCACACCATGTCCAGCCAAACCGCCGAGCTTGATGCCGCGCAAAAAGCATCAGCCCCCGTTTCACACAATAGTGAACTGATTTACCGCCTGGAAGACCGCCCTCCACTGCCGCAAACGCTGTTTGCCGCCAGTCAGCACTTGCTGGCGATGTTTGTTGCCGTGATCACCCCGGCCCTGTTGATCTGCCAGGCGCTTGGCCTGCCAGCGCAGGATACGCAACACATCATCAGCATGTCGCTGTTCGCTTCCGGTTTGGCCTCGATACTGCAAATCAAAACCTGGGGCCCGGTGGGGTCTGGCCTGCTGTCCATTCAGGGCACCAGCTTCAACTTTGTCTCACCGCTGATTATGGGCGGGCTGGCGCTGAAAAACGGCGGTGCAGACGTGCCCACCATGATGGCCGCACTGTTCGGCACATTGATGGTGGCTTCTTGTACCGAAATCCTACTGTCACGCGTGCTGCACCTGGCACGCCGCATCATTACCCCGCTGGTCTCCGGCATTGTGGTGATGATTATCGGCCTGTCGCTGATCCAGGTCGGGCTGACCTCTATCGGTGGTGGCTATGCGGCGATGGGCGATCACACCTTCGGCGCGCCCAAGAATCTGCTGCTGGCAGGCGCGGTGCTGGTGGTGATTATTCTACTTAACCGCCAACGTAACCCTTACCTGCGCGTCGCTTCGTTGGTGATCGCCATGGCCATAGGTTATCTGCTGGCTTGGGCGATGGGTATGCTGCCGGAAACCGAACCGGCTACCCAAACGACCTTGATCACCGTTCCTACCCCGCTGTATTACGGCCTGGGTTTTGACTGGAACCTGTTATTGCCGCTGATGCTGATCTTTATGGTCACTTCGCTAGAAACCATCGGCGATATCACCGCCACCTCCGACGTTTCTGAACAGCCGGTCAGTGGCCCGCTATATATGAAGCGCCTGAAAGGCGGGGTGCTGGCCAACGGCCTGAACTCAATGCTGTCTGCGGTATTCAACACCTTCCCGAACTCCTGCTTTGGCCAGAACAACGGGGTGATCCAGCTGACCGGCGTTGCCAGCCGCTACGTCGGTTTTGTGGTAGCACTGATGCTGATCCTGCTGGGGCTGTTCCCGGCCGTTGCCGGTTTTGTGCAGCATATTCCTGAACCGGTGCTGGGCGGCGCGACCATCGTGATGTTCGGTACCATTGCGGCCTCCGGCGTGCGTATCGTTTCCCGAGAGAAGCTAAACCGCCGCGCCATCATGATTATGGCGCTGTCGCTGGCCGTCGGTATGGGGGTTTCCCAACAGCCGCTGATCTTGCAGTTTGCACCGGACTGGCTGAAAACCCTGCTTTCTTCCGGCATCGCTGCCGGTGGGATCACCGCCATTGTGCTGAACCTGCTGTTCCCACCAGAAGAAAAATAAGCGCTCCCCGCAGCAAACCAACGGCCATTGGCAAACCGCTACTGGCCGTTTTTTTATTGTCTTTCAGGCCATTGCCCTTGAGCTGGAAGGCTAATTGCGGCATAAACAGGGTATCTTTTCTGTCCGCTACGGATCCACACGATGAAATTTATCGGAAAACTATTGATCACGTTGCTGCTGCTGATAGTGCTGGCCATTGTGCTGCTCTACGTCGTGGGGCAAACCCGCTGGGCCGCAGGCTGGTTGAGTCACTGGATCAGCGATCGTGGTGATTACCAGCTGTCGGTAGAAAAAATAACGCATTCGTGGAGCAAGCCAGGACAGCTAAGCCTGGAGGGCGTAACCCTCGCCCGTGCCAACCAACCGCAACTCTTGGCGGCCAAGCAGGTCGATATGGCTTTCAGCCTGCGGCAAATTACCGAGCCACGCTATTTCGATAGCATCACGCTGCGCGACGGCACCCTAAACGTTCAGCCTTTGCAGGGCGCACCGCTGCCAATACAGGCCGATGTGCTGCAACTGAGCAATATGGCACTGCAATCTAACGATGAGAGCTGGCAGCTTAACGCACAGAAGGTCAATGCCGGGATCACCCCGTGGCAGCCAACGACAGGCCATTTGCTCGGGGATAACAATCAGTTCCAGTTCAGCGCCGGTTCGATGGTGGTCAACGGTATTCCGGCCTCGCAGGTGTTGATCCAGGGCGAAATCAAACAAAACCAGCTGATATTGAGCGACTTTGGTGCCGATCTGGCACAGGGCGATCTCACCGGGGTAGCCAGCCGAGCTGCCGATGGCAGTTGGTTGGTTGAACGGCTGCGGCTGAGCAACGTCCGCCTACAAGTACCCATGACGCTAGAACAGTTCTGGAGCCGCTTCACGGCATTGCCACCCATAACGTTGAAACGCTTTGATCTGATTAACGCCCGCCTGGAAGGTAACGCCTGGGCGGCGAACGACCTCGATTTGTCGATGCAAAATATCACCTTCCAGCAGGGGGATTGGAGCAGTCAGGATGGCGCGATCAACTTCACCGCCGACGACCTGATCAATGGCAACTTCCATCTCATCGATCCGATTATGGATATGCAGCTCTCACCAGCCGGTATTGCCATTGGCCAGTTCAGCACCCGCTGGGAAGGTGGATTGCTGCGGACCACCGGCAACTGGCTGCGCGCCAACAAGCGCCTGCAACTCGACGAGGTGGCCGTCTCTGCGCTGGAGTACACCTTACCCAGCAACTGGCGTGAACTCTGGTTACAGCCGCTGCCAAGCTGGCTGGCGGAGGTGTACGTCGCCAAGATGAGCACCAACCGTAACCTGATCATCGATATCAACCCGGATTTCCCCTTCCAGCTCACCTCGCTGGATGGAAACGGCAGCAATCTGCTGTTGGCCAGTGACCATCAGTGGGGGATTTGGTCCGGCTCGCTGAAACTCAACGCCGGTGGTGCCACCTTTAACAAGATCGACGTGCGTCGCCCATCGCTGGCGTTGGATGCAGATGCACAGCAGATCAACGTTACCGAGCTGAGCGCCTTTATGCCCGATGGCCTGTTGGATGCCAAGGCCAACGTCAGCCAACTGCCCGGTAAACCGTTCACCCTGTCCCTTAACGGGCGTTCGGTGCCTGTGAATACCTTGCAGCAATGGGGTTGGCAGCATGTGCCGCTGGAGGGAGATGGTAATTTGCAGTTGCAGCTAAAGGGATTACTCAATAGCGATGGGCCGTTTAAGGCATCTTTGAAGGGCCAGTTGCAGGCTACCAGCAAGGATGGGCAGACTCTGGAGCAGCAGGTGCCGTGACCTAAACAGGGTTCGGCAGTGCCGAACCCTGTTTTCTTCTCTGAATAATGCCGTGAGACGCTATTTACTGTTTTAGTTCCTGATATTTCATATCCTTGAGGATCTTTGCATCATTAAATGTTAGCTCCAAAACTTGGTTTCTATCATTGATAACAGGAATTAAAAAAATTACTCTTCTATCAGTCTTTTTAGAATTATAAAACCATACATTAAGCCCGTTATAATCTTCTGGAGAATTTGGTCTACCAAGGAGTTTAATGACATCTTTTTTTGTTGTTGAGCCAACAATCAAAGATTCTTTGATTGTTTTTTCTGTATATTGGTCAAGCGCTGTAACCTTTGTTCTATCAACATTAGAAGCACAACCCACTAATAAAAAAAACATAAAAATAACTGGACACTTACTCATTTTCATTTTATTTTCTCTTCAATATAAGTTTCATTGATGCTGTCGTACTTGATTTCATTCCCATATAAAACACAATATCCAGATTTGTCTGAGTAGTTATATTTAAACTCATACAACCCTTTTTCATTAGGAGTAAAATCCAAACTTACACTACATCCCCCTCCATCTGGATTACTAATTCTATGAGAAATTGTTGTTTTGATTCCTGGAGTTACCGTAACCTCAGTATAAGTGTCACTGTAATCACCTTGTGGTAACTTAGGCATACCTATTGACTTCGTACTATCAGGAATAATATTTAGGAAACGCCTATGCTTTTGTACATATCCACCACTAGACTCACCATTTGATTTTTTCTGACTAATCGAATAGGTCAGCGGGTTTCCTAGAAGTCGAACTTTTGCAACCGAACCATCATTTGGCGGTGGAACGTACATAGGCGGGTCAGGAAACAGACTACAACTGGCTAATGACATGGTAGCCATCAATGAAAAAAATATAACACTTACTCTGGTTTTCTTATAAAGCATATCAACTCCTTGATAATATATAATTAATACACTACCCCGACCGAAGTGGGAGCCCCTGCTCCGGTTGCAACGGTGGGAATTACAACTATTTAGGCCTTAGTAGTAAGAGTCCCGATCAGTTAGCAGAGATCCATCACAGGAAGCGATCCAACTGAAGATGTAGCTCAGAAACTAAAAATTTGGTGTAACATATTATATTTATTGACATATTCCCTCAATTTACCGGTCGTGTCCCGTACACAATAAAGATCCCGGCCAACTGCCCGGGATTTATCACGAGATTTAGATTAGATCTTCACCATTTAAAAGCACGATGACATTGTCCGCCCCTAGAGCTTCCCTAACCATATCAGCCATTTCATCTGTTGATATCTCAAGGGACTTGTTATTTACTGATATATAACAGTAAGATACCGGATCTAATCCGAACTCATTAGATACCTCTTTTTGGATTGGATGTGGTATAGCCGCAGTAGATAAATAATAGTGAGCGGGAAACACATCCGGATATCGCTTTGCAAATTCGTTCAACTTATGCTGTAACTCAGCAAAAGTAAGCTTAGTAAAACATGTTAATCCTATAGACATACCACCCTCACTTACCTCTGATAGAATTTATACCCGAATCCAGCGAAGGACGGGTAATCACCACTGCATCTATTGTGATCCAGTTGCGGCGGCGGGAGTACCGCACTTGCTCGGCTCCCGACGAGTCCGCCGGATGGGTTGAGGCATGTACCGCCTGCAACACCCGACTCGACAGCTGCGTGCTCTCCACACTACCGTACTTGCGGTTGAGTGACAGGGCTAGAATCCCAGATTTTGAGGGCTGGGGTTTTATTAACTCATTAATCAGGCTGATAACGTTCATCCTGGATAATATAAGGTTCTGCAATTTCTTCCCACACCACTTCTGCCATCTTTTGCCATTCTGTTGGGTTTTGTTGCTTCACAAGATAATCCCTGATTAACTTCACTGCTTTGTTAAAATCCTCATTATCTAACTCTACAAATGAATAAAACTTTAGGTATTCACCTTCTTCAGACTTGATCACTTTATGCAATTTAGAGTGTTCTGGCAAAAAGACAGCATCCAACAGATCACCAAATGCATCCCAATAGCTGCCATTAACAAATCCACCCGTCCGTTGAAAATCAGCTTCTCTTTGCCCTTTATCATTCCAACCAATAAATAAACTTGCACCCATATCATTGCCTCACAATAATAATTTTTTCTTGCTGTGATTTTGGTAATGTCTTTATGTAATTCATAAATATTTTTTGGTTGACAGGGGTTAAAACCCTAAAATCAACAGGGACAAAGTCAGCCTTTTTTAAATGATCCTGAATAACATCCTTACCGCTACCAGAGTTCATATTCTTCTCATAAAACTTATTTAACCCATCGATTTCTTTTTGCGATAATTTATCAGTCGTGTACATCGCATCGACAGTTTTACCTTTATTTGGCCCTGATGTAATCACAAAGTCAGGCGATGTTCCCGATTTTGCTCCAGGCGGTGGTGCATAACGTTCCATTGTGCCAATTGCTGACTCTAGTTGTGCAGCCGCAGCAGCTTCGGCCGGTTTTAATTTACCATTTCCACCAAGGTCAGGTGTATTTAAGCGATCGTGACCTTCCAGAGGGGTCGAACTAATTTTTACTTCATGGATTCCATCTGCATTCCTAATAAGCGCCGCATCCTTTAAGCTTTGGCTCGCAGCCTTAGCCACTATCTTCTCAGTCAGCGCAGTACCCACTTTCGCAACACCGACTCCACCCGCAACAGCACCAATCAGATCAGACACTAGTTTACCGGCTTCAACACCTGAGTTATACGCACCACTTGCGCCAGCTTTCTGATACTCAGACTCCATTAGGTTGATGCGATCAATGTAGCTTTGCTTAACTGCATCCGACATCGTGCTAAAAATGTCATCGCTCGCTATCAGTTGCTTAATTGCATCATAGGTCGCAGCAGGATCACTGATGGATTTTGATAAACTCTCGACTGAGTCGTAAAGCCCTTGAGGAACCCCCACCAACATGCCTGCACTGTAGGCAGTATCTTGCCCCAGACTAATGGCATCCCATTTAGCCCCTACTTGCAATTGACAGGACAAACTACCTTTACAGGCATCAAACTCTTTGTCTCGATCTGAGCGCTGTTGATTGCTCAGATAGTTATTCTCCACTACTGTCTTACCGGTCTGAGCCCCAGCTACAACATCAGCCGTGCTGTCACCTATCAGACCACCAGCCAGCCCTGCTGCCAACGTAGCCAACGCTGAGACGGTCTGTTTTTCCGACTCACTCAGTTCACTAACTGGCTTGCCATAGGCATTCACCGCGATCATGCCGAGCAGTTCCCCGGTCACAGCACCACCCGCGCCAACCAACGCGTTGTTCTCCTGTGCTGCCGCTAGAGCCGCATTAACTGCGGCATGAGCCAGAGTGCGGGCTGTTGGATCATTCGGCAACGAATCTGCGATCAGTTTAGTGATATACGGTGCGGCACCGTTAGCCAGTGCGGCCGCCATATCTCCGCCAGCTAAACCTTGAACCGCTGCCGTGGCCGCCTGTATCGCACGTTGTACCTGACCGCCCGTACCAAATCCCGATTCATTGAACGCTTTATCATAAGCAGTCTGGTAAACCTGCTTGCTGATATCTTCAGAAGTCGGTTCCTTGCCAGGGTTGGCTTTCTTCCATTGGGCTTCTGCGGCGGCGAGCTCTTCAGGCTTAACATCCTTCATCTTCTCGTTCGCCGCCTTGGTCGCAGCAATCTGCCCCTGCGTACGCGCAATATCCGCTACCTGCCCACCAATCTCACCAATCAGCTGCGCTTCTTTAAGTCGGTTCTGCTCCTTCTCCTTATCGAAGATCGGCCCGATGCTGCCGTTGGCATTGTCCGTATCCCGGCTCAGGTCGGCGATATCCAGCTGCTGGTTGGCCTGGTCACGAATCACCACGCTACCGCCCGACACCGCCGCCTGGGTGGTGCCTTCTGCATGCCCTTTATTACCCAGACCAGACAGCGCGATACCGCCCAAATTGGTCAACAGGTCTGAACCTACCGGGCCACCGCTGCTCAGGCTCCCGCCTTGATGCTCGGCCTTGAAGTCTGCCTGATTGTGGATATCGCTAAAGCCCAGCGTGCCGGTATCCAGTCGATTTTTATCAGCATCTGCCGTACTGGCAATCACCGCGCCATCAAGCTGGGTATGCTCACCCACCTTAACATCGAAACCGCCCTTGCCTGCAAACAGGCCCGTCTGCTCCTGCACGCTGTCGTAATTACTGTGCAGTTTGTCACGGCTCATGCTCAGATTAGCAGAACCGCCACTGCCGATAACTGCAACACTGACGCCACCGCTGATACTGGTCTGCTTCGCGTCGTAGTTATCGCTGTCCTGTTGGCTTTGCAGCGTCAGGTTACGCCCTGCATCCACTTTTACCGTTTCGCCGCTCGCCTGCGCACCGGCCAATGTGGTATCCCGGCCACTGTGCATCGAGAGTGTACCGCCACTGTCGACGGTGGTTTCGCTCCAGAACGTGCCGTCGCCGTGCTCGTTGCCCTGGCTCTTGTTACCATTGGCAAACACGCTCAAGCCACTGCTCGGCCCACTCACACCCAGGCTGACGCCAATACTGCCACCGCTGCTGCTGTTGCTGCCGTCGGTTTTTTGCGTGTTGGCCGCACCAAGCAAGTGTAAATCACGGGCCGCATCCAGCGTGGTATCGCCACCTGCTTTTAACTGGCTGCCTGCGATCAGGATATCGCCGCTGTCGGCGGAATGCCCCTTGCCGGTCGCACTGACCGTCAGGTTGTTGCCCGCATTCAGCGTCGAACCGCTGACGGTTTTCTGTTCCTGATGCTGCTGTGAGGATGATTTTTGTGAGCCGAGTGAAGCACTGATGCCCACCATACTCTTCGCATCGCCCCCTTGTGCCTGCACCAACTGCCCCGCTTGCACAGCCTGAGCACCCGACAAGGCCGCTTTAGTTCCCTGCAAGGCGGCCAGGCGACCATCGGTCTCTTTTTGTGCCTGCTGCGCCGTGGTGACGGCAGTGTTGACCGCACTGCCGACCGGGCCGGACAACGCCACAGTAAGACCACTTTGCTTCTGCTCGAAGATTTCATCCCGGCGGTAAATATCCTGCCCCGGATCGATCTGCACACTGTCCCCCGTCACCGACAGGTTCTTGTTCGCAATCAGATCCGCACCGCCAATGTGTGCCTTGCCGCCCGCAACGATATTCACATCGCCACCGGTCGAGCCGATAGTGCTCACACTCTGGCTCTGCGTGGTACCGTCTTCGTTCACCTGATGGCGAGAGCTTGAGCTACCAATCGTCACCCCGATACCACCGGTGCCCATCAGTCCGCTCTTTTTCTTCTCATCCAACCGGTAGCTGGACTGCTCTTCCGTCGCCGCCACGATTTCGACGTTGTTACCTGCTTGCAGGTTAACTTTACCGTCACCCACAACCGAAGACCCCTTCACCGTCAGATCGTTACCCGCAGACAGCGACACGTTGTCGCCGCTCAGCAGCGTGCCTTTTTCCTGCGTGGCGTAATCTTCCCGCACCGTATGGGTGGTGGTCTTCGACAGGAACCCTTTCTTGGTCTTGGTTTCTTCGAAGAAGGAGTAGTCGCTTTCGGTGGCGCTGTTGAGCGTCAGATCGCGTCCGGCGCTTACCGCCACATCACCACTAGCCTGCACCTGTGCCGCATTCAAGGTGGCATCTCGATCGGCGCGAATGGTGGTATTGCCCCCACTGGCAATCTCCGTTCCTTGCTGGCGAATGGACTCATCCACCTGCTGGCGTTTACCTTCCTTGCTCTCGCGGTATTCGCTGGTTTGCTGGGTGTTGAGGTTCACGTCACGCCCGGCGTTCAGGTTGACGTTGTTGTCTGCCACCATCGCTGCGGCCTGCGAGTTCACATCCCGGCCTGCATCCAGCGTTAAATCGCCGCCGCTGGTGAGGGTGGTGCGCGTGGCATCGTTACTGCGCTGTTCGGTGCCGTTATCTTTCTGCCGGGTGCTCGCTTCCTGCGTTTGCAGGTTGATATCGCGCCCAGCCATCACGGTGGTATCAGTCTGGCTGCCAACCTGGCTGGCCTTCACGTTGACATCACGGCCTGCATCGACCGTCAGCGGCCCACCAGCGCTAATTTCGCTGCCCTGGCTGCTGTGAGTTTCGCTCTCTCTTACGTTCCGCCAGCTCTGATATTTATCGGCGCTGTAGGTGGTGTTGGCCAGGACGTTGATATCGCCTCCCGCCAGCAAGTCCATCGCACCACCGGAAGTCAATTTGGCTCCCAGGATATCGATGTTGTTGCCAGCGCTCAGGCTCAAGCTGTCCAAGGCCTGGATGGTGCCGATATCGCCGATTTCCGTGCGTGACAGCGACAGGCTTTGTGGCATCCAGCCCCCCAGAGAACCCTGGGTATTCCACTGATTCGTCAGCGTCTGGTTGATGATGCTGCCATCAAGGCTTTCCAACTGTACCGTTTTGCCGCTGATGATTGAGCCGATATTGTTGATATCGCCAATCGCGCTCAGTTGCAGGTTGCCACCCGCATTGAGCAGGCCAGCATTGAGATTGCTGATGCTGTTCTGGCTATCGAGCGTCAGCGCGTTCTGTGCGGTCAGCGTGCTGCCGCTGTTGGTGATATTACCGGCGGTGAGCGAGACGTTTTTCCCGGCAATCACGCTGCCGTTATTGATAGTCACATCTTTTGGTGACAGGTAGAGCTTCGGCACCATCACCGTCTGGCCATTGATGCTGGTCGCTTCCCACCACAAGATGCTGTGATCCAAAGAGGCGATCTGCTGCGCCGTCAACGAAACCCCAAACTTCAGCCCCAGAGACTGTTGTGCCCTGGCGGCGTTGTCCATCAGGGTTTGCATCTGCTCCAGGTCTGAACCTATCCCGTTCAGATAACGGCTGCCCGTCTGATTCAGCATGGCATTGCTGACGTAACGGGTATCAAAGGCCGCATCCCCCAGGAAACGGTAGTCGTAATCCGGGTGGAGGTTCAGGCGGTCCAGGAAATAGGAAGAGCCGATAAATTTGTCTTCTACCGTGAACTGTTCGTTGGTTTCACGCGGGCTCTGGCCTGGGGTGATCCCCAACAGCGCGTAGAGATCGCCAAACAGGCTCGGATCGAGTTGCCCCAGCCCGTTAAGTTTCGGGTTGGTGGTGATCAGATACGGGCTGTCCGGATCGGTGGATGCGACAAAATAGCCGTTCTCGCCCGTAGGCAGAGGATATGCACTGGTATCAACCGTTTTGCCTTGATACTGGTTTAAGGCCTTACCATCCGTGCCGATCAGGTCCTTCCCATCGGTGGTGGTGTTTTGTAACTTGGCTCCATCACCCAGATTGGCGTTACCCTGGTCACCTTCGCTGTATTTTCCTAACCCGGTGAGCTCAGGCGTAACGTTATCCAGGCCGCTGCCCCCGTTAATCTGTTGCAAGGCATTTTGCAGGCTGTCTTGCCATTCAGGCGAATTGACCGCCGTCTTATCACCGGCTGACAACGCCTGTTTCTCTAGGGCACCGTCGATAGTCTGTTGGCTCAGGGTACTGAGAGTAGGCGTAGCAAGGGTGTTGCTTACTCCACCCGCGTTAGCCAAGGTGTTGGTATTACTGATGTCATTAGCAAAGTTTGCCGAGACGTTACCGCCAGCCTGAATAACGGCGCGGTAGATTTCACCTTCTCCACGTTCATAGCGTACCTCGCCCGTCGCCGTGTAGACGATGTAGTTGGATGTAATCTCCCCTTTAGAAACGCTGGTTTCTGGTACCGGAACTGTGCTCAGGCCATAACCATACTGATACGTTTGATAGCGGGTTTCACTGCCCGAGAACCAGGATTGGTTATTCAGGTTACTCCCTGAAAGATAGGCATTGTTGTTGGCCAAAATATTGCTGGCCTGATTGTCCAGTTGGCCGGCATAAAGGCTGAGATCGCGCCCGGCCGCGATACGGGCTGCGCCACCGTTTGCCGTGACGGTGACCATCGAAACGCCAGAGGCAAACTCCTTAATCCGTTGATTAAGATAAGGCGTTGGCGTTGAACTGTAATACCTTGTCGGAGACGCTCCGTGGCCAGGGCTGCCGCCGCCGGATTCCCAAGACTTGATGACATAGCCGTAGTCGCCTTTGTTGAAGAAGGTTAACGGGATTTTGGCCTCAAAATCTGTCACCCAGGAATACTGCGGTGCGCTACTTTCAGAGCTAACCACACTCAGCCCATCACGCTGATTCAGCAAATGGGCGGTGTTAATGGTGATATCACCATTTTGTGTCTCAATGGTGCCAGAGCTGTTCACCACCTCGGCGTTAGCATTGCCCGCCATATCACGCTGCATCCACAGGCTGTTGCCCGCCAGGATGTCACCGCGCAGGTTTTTGATGCTATTGGCCAACAGGTACAGGTTGTTACCGGCATACAGCAAGGCGGTGTTAATCAGGCTGCCAGCCGCATTCAGCGTCATTGAGCCCAGCGTGCCGGTAAACCCGTCCACGGTGATATCGCTCTGGCTGTTCAGGGTCACGTCGCCCCCTGATTGCAGGGTTCCGGCCGCGTTCATGGCAATGGAGCTGCCATTGAGGGTGCTGGCCCCACTTCCGCCGGTGATTTGCCCGTTGTTGGTCAAGATGCCGTACGCCGTGAGGTTGACGCTCTGCCCCTGCAGAGTGCCCTGGTTGGTCAACGCCCCCTGGCTGTTAATATTCAGGCTCTGGCCTGCGGCAATCACGTTCTGGTTGGTAAAGGCGTTCACCAGTTGCAGCGTCAGGTTGCCCAACGCCACGACCTGGCCACGTTGGTCAAAATCGCCACTGCTCAGCAGTAAATCGCCCCCGCTGAACATTTTCCCTGTCTCTTGAAGCGCCACCTGACTGGCATTGATGCCAAGCCCGGAGGTACCAAGCAGCGTGCCACCGTTAGTCAGTTGCTGGGTATTCAACGCCAGGTTGCTTCCCTGGATCGTGCCCTGATTGTTCAGGCTACCTGCGGTCAACGTTCCCTGCAGTTCTGCCAGCAAGGTACCGCTGTTGTCCAACGCATCCGCATTCAGTAACAGGGAGCCTGCCTGCAACCAACCGGTGTTGGTAAATTGCGAGCCATAGAGTGACAGATCGGAGCCAGCAAGCAGGCTACCGTCATTACGCCCTGATATCGTCCCCTCAAACCGGGTGTCAGCACCGCTTTGCATCAGGCCGCTGATGATCCAGTACGGCGAGGTAATGGTGAGTGCGTTCTGGCTGAGAAGGGTACCCGTAGCGTTATTGGTCAACCCACCGGTAAGGTTCAGCGTTAGACCTGTTTCACCTTGCACACGACCGCTGTTGGTTAGCGTACCGCTGTTAACCCACACGCCGTTCCCCTGGATACGCCCAAGGTTAGTGACCGAGGCCGCATCCAGTTTCAGGTCACCCGCCGTCAGCAGGGTTTTATCTTGCTGCTGGGTGAAATCTCCGGTCAGCGCGACCGTCAGGCCGTCAACGCCGCTGATTTCGCCCTGATTATTCAGGGTGTCAGCGCGCAGGATGAGATTTTTTGCCAGCCACTGCCCAGCGTTGGTCAACGACTGTGCCTGTAATACAGCTGCACCATTGGCGGTAATTTTGCTGCCAGCCGTCGAATTCAGTGCCCCAGACAGAGCCATTTGCAGCGCATCCGCACTCTGGATTGCGCCACCGTTATTCAACGTCTGAGCATTCAGCAGGATCTGTTGTCCCTGCCAGCGGCCGTCATTGGTCACCGTACTGCCATTAACAGAAAGCGTTCCCTGCGTCAGAAGTGAGCCCTGGCTGCGGTTCACCAGCGTCAACAACGGGACGGAGAATGCCTGAATGCCTAACGTCAGCGACTGCAGGCCGATCAGCGTACCGGCGTTATTCACCAAGTTCTGCGTCAGGTTGAGGATGTTACCCTGTACGGCACCTTGGTTGTTCAACGTAGCGCCCGCCAAAGACAGACTTCCGTCGCTCAGGACGGCACCGTCATTGGTCAGCGTCTGCGCCTGTATTTCGCTGTTACCTTTGCTAAGCAGTGACCCTTCATTCACCAGTTCATCGGTGACGTTGACGGCCAGAGAATCGCTCCCCAGCAGGCTGCCACGGTTCAACCAGCTAGTGGCAGTGACGTGGGTTTGTCCACCCTGAACCAGCCCATCTGAGGTCAGTTGCCCGGCATTCAGCGACAACGCGCCCCCAGCCAACGTACGACTTGACGCACCCAGCGTCAGAGCATCACCGTGGGCATTCAGCCACTCGCTACCTTGCCATAATCCCGTGTTATTCAGCGTGGCGGCATCCAGCGTCAACCGGTTGGCCACCAGCTTGCCGCTGTTGGTTAGATAGTCACCGCTCAGGTTCAGAGTTCCCAGGCTTCCCATCTGCCCACTGTTTTGGAGCGTGTTAGCCACGGTGCCAGTCAGGCCCGCAACCGCGTTTATCGATCCTCTGTTATCCAGGCTATCGACGCCAAAGGTCAGGCTATTCCCCTGCCAGGATCCAGCGTTGGTGACTGCGCCACCGTTGACTGCCAGCTCACCCCCGCTCAGCAGTTGTGCACCGGCCAGCACGTTCAGCTCGGTACTGTTCAGAGTCAGCCCGGCATTGCCCTGCATGATCCCGCTGTGAGTCACGGTGCCACTGTCTACCGCCAGCGTATTACCCGCCAACACCCCGGCATTGTTCACCGATTGGCTGCGGAAGGTGGCATTTTCACGGGCCACCAGTTGGCCGCCTTGTTGGTTTACCAAGGCACCCTGCACATTCAGGTTCAGGTTGTTCGCCAGGATGCTGCCCTGGTTGGTGAATTGCTGGCCGGTGAGAGACAAATCATCGTTCACCTGCAATAGGCCAGCGTTGTCCAGTTGATCGAGTGCCAGCTCCAGCGCACCGCCGCTGACCAGCTTCCCGCTGGCAAGGTTACTGATAGTGGGGATAGCCAGTTGCAGATGGCTGTTGCCCTGTAGCAAACCACTGTTGGTTAGCTGTGGCGCGGTCAATACCACCTTGTCTGCCGCCAGGGTACCCTGGTTCAGAATATGGGCCGCCGTGAGGTCAAACCGATCCTGGCTCAGTAACAGGCCACTGTTGAGCATGTCACCGGTCAGGTCTGCCGTCAGGCGATCTTGCGCCTGGGCACTGCCACTGTTCTGCCAGGTCTGGGCTTTCACCGCCAGTTGTTGCCCCTGCAGAGCGCCCTGATTGAGCAACTGCTGGCCTTCAAGGCGTAACGCCCCGCTAGATAACATCTGGCCGGTGGCTGCGTTATTGAGATGAGTGCCGGAAAGTTGCAGGGACTGGCTACCCTGCACCAGCCCCTTGTTGATAACGTCGCCCACGACGGAGAGCACGGTGGCCGCCAGCCATCCCGCGTTGTCCACTGAGCCCGCAGAGACAGTCATCCCTTGCTGGCCGAGGATCTTCCCTTGGTTGGTCAACGTATTGGCGACTGTCAGGCTCGCCGTTTGTTCACTCAGCGCATTGCCGTTGTTAAGCCACTCTTGGGTGGACAGATCCAGTGTCTGGCCCTGAAGCAATCCGCTATTGGTCAGCGAATCTGCCCGTATTGTCAGTGCTCCGCCACTGAGTAAAACACCATCGAGCTGGTTGTCTAACGTGGAAGTGCCGATATTGAGCTGACGGCTGCCTTGCAGAGTCCCCGTATTGAACAGGGCCGTGGTATCCAAGGTCAGCGTCGTTGCGGCCAGCAGGCCATCATTACTGAATTGAGGGGTGGTCAGCCCCAGGGAGCCGCTCGCGTTGACGGTGCCGTTTTGCTGGTTGCTGAACTGTTTGGCCAGTGACAAGACCATCAGGACCGCCTGTATCGTCCCGGCATTGGTCAAGGTGTCTGCAATCAGGTTTAGCGAACCGCCGGTGAGTACACGCCCACGGTTGGTGACTTCCGTAGCCTTGATAGCCAGGGCGCTGTCACCCTGCAACGTGCCGCTATTGGCGATGCTGTTGGTGTTCAGGGTCAGTTGATCGGCAGCCAGTTGCCCGGCATTGGACAACGCCATACCGTTCAGTGACAGCTTATCTTTCGCCAGCAGTAAACCGCTCTGCTGGTTATCGATCCGCTGGGTTTTGGCCGTCAGGTTCACGGCATTGATTTCGCCGCTGTTGAGCAGTTGATCGCCACTGAGCACCAAATCCCGATCGGTGGTGATCAGTCCGGCGTTTTTCAGCGTCGGGATGGCCAGCGACAGGGCATTGGCCGTATACACGGTGCCGCCCTTCTGGTTGTCCATCAGGCGGGCGATAAGATCCAGGGTCTGGCTGCCTTGTAGCAAGCCGCTGTTGGTCAGCGTCTGGCTGTTGATCTTCAAGACAGGAGCGACCAGCGTACCCTGGTTGGTCAGGGTGTCCGCCTTCAGGGCCAGGGTTGCGGCATGGCTTTTACCACTGTGCAGCAGTGAGCCAGCCTCTACCGTTAATGCCCCTTTCGCCGTTTGGGTTCCCGCCAGCGTGGCTTGTTGGGCCTGGAGGGTGAGATTGCCCCCGCTTTGTATCTGGGCACCCTGCTGCGTGTTCAACGTCGTGCCATGCCAGGCCAGATCGCCACCCGCATTCCATTCCCCGCCTAACGTGGCGTTACCCGCGTTAACCGTGATCTTGCCTTGGCTGGTGGTGAGGGAATCTGCCGCCGTGCTCAGCGTATCGCTGTTGAGGGTTAACCCCGTCGCGCCAGAGAGCAGGCCGTTCTGCTGCAGCGTTCCAGCCCACAGCGTCAGGCTGTCGTCACTCAGCAACTCGCCGTAGCGGCCATTTCGCAACGTATCGCTGACGGTAAGATCGGCTTTGCCTTTGGCACTCAAGGTGCCGTCTTGATCCAACGTCTGGCTGGTAAGGACCAGCGCCCCTCCACTCAGTATCTTGCCACTGTTGGTGAGAGACTGACCGCTCAACGACAGGTTGCCCTGGCTCTGAACTGTTCCACTATTCGCCAAGTTGGAAAGGGTGCTTTGTATCGCCCCATTGGCCGCCAGCGTGCCGCTGTTGACCAAGCTGGCACCGCTGAGGGTCAGGTTTTGCCCGGCAGTCACTTGCCCCTGCGTCATGCCGCTATTGAACAATGTCATGTCGACATGGCGGGCTGCATCAATCTGGCTGGAACTGTCCACCCGCGCGTCACGAGCCCGCAGGGTGACATCGTTGCCAGCGGTCAGCTTGCCGCTGCTCATCTGCAACGTACCGCCGCTGGTGAGAGCGATATTCTGGTCGCTAACCAGTGTTCCTCCCTGTTGAGTGAGGTCCCCCTGGCTGTTTAACGTGATGGACTGGCTGGCCTTGTGGTCGCCCGACATGCTGATACTTTGCCCTGTCGCCGTTAATGCACCGCCTTGCGCCAGCGAATTATTGAGCGTCAATTTACCGTTGGCATCCAGGGTGATATCCCCGGCACGGGCATTGAGGTTACCGAGGTTGACGCCGACGCCTTTGTCGCTGGAAACCAGATGGATACGGTTGGCATACATGCCCCCCAGCGCACCGGTATCGACCGCCACTTTTGGCGTTTCGCCCTGGCCCGCGATCGGGGTCGCATTACCCTGCGCATCCACACGGTTGGCACCCAACGTAATGGTGGCATCCTGGGCATACAGCTGTGCGTTGATCTCAGTGGCACGGGCAATCAGGGCAAATTTCCCGCTCTGGCTGGCATCTAGCCCTTTGCCCTGAATGCTGATGGCCCCTTGCGTGACTTCCAGCGCTTGCAGTTTGCCGTCTGGCCCTAACACCGGTTTACCGGTCGTCAGCGTCGCATTCGGGGTGTTGATGAAGCCGCAGCCGTCGCAGGTGATACCGTAAGGGTTGGCAACCATCACGTTGGCCTGCTTGCCCGCTACCTCCAAATAACCTTGCAGTTGGGAGCGGTTCGGGGCGACAACCTCGTTAATGATGCCTTGGGCTTCCTGCCCGGCTTTCAGGTTGGGGTTGTTCTGGATCAGGCCGCCAAGCTGGGTCTGATTGAGCTGCCCGGTGGCGTTGTTGAGGATCAGCCCCTCTTTGCCCACGTTGAATTCATTGTATTTATTATGGGAAATGCCCGCCTGATTAGGCGTAGCAATATTGACCACCGGCACGCCATTACCAGCCTGATCGAGCCGGGTATTCCCTTCGGCGACGTTAACACCGTTCGCCAAGGCGGGCAGCAACGGCTGCCAAGCTAACAGGCTGCACAGGGTATAGCTCAACCAACGCTGGCTGGCATGAATGGGCCGATCGTCTTTTTGCGTCATCCTTGAAACCTTTCCCTGTCAATTAAAGAACGATGTTAATACGGTAGTAAATCGACACCCGATCCGGCTCTAACCAACTCGGGTGCGCCAGCGGCCAGCCCACGGTAAATTGGCTGCTGAAATAGCGGTTACGGCTGCCCAGCCCCACCGCGCCGCCCCACAACGTGCCAGAAGCGTAGGCGTCCACGGAGTCGTGGCGCAGATAACCGCCATCTACGGCAGCCAATACGGAAATATCCCCCAGATACGGCAGGCTGAACGGCGACCAGTTGACCTCGTTACGCCAGTAGCCACCTTTGTCGCCGGAGAGATACTGTTCCTTGAAGCCACGCACCGAACTTTCGCCGCCGAGGGTCAGGCGCTCGCTGCCGTAAAGGCGATCGGGCGTCCACTGGCCGTACAGGCTGGTGAGGTAGTTCCAGTTCTGCGCCAACGGCAAGTAATAGCTGCCGGAGAGTGTGTATTTATTAAACTCCGCCTTGGGAGCCTCGCTGGCTTTACCGCTGTCATCTTCCGCGCCTAACCAAGGTACGCCACGGCTGTAGGAGGGGTTGAGCGTGGCAAAACCGCCCCACAGTTTTTGGCTATGGCTCACGCCCAGAGATACGCTGGTCAGTTTACGGCTGCTGCTGTCCAGCCGGGTGTCATTCAGATAGTTGCGGTTGATACGGTGGGTCAGGCCCAGCGCCAGGCCGGTTTTCATGTCACTGTTACGGAACAATACGCGCGAAACGTTGAAGCGATGGGTCTGGCTGTCGCCGGTGGATCGCCAGTCAAAGCCCTGATTGTCGATCGTCGAGAGGTAGTCGCTGTAGGAGTAGTTGTAATCCATCAGCCAGTAGCCATAAGGCAGGCTGACACCAGCCTGGACGCTGCGGGCGTCGTGATCGTTGGCGAAATCGCTGCTGCGCGCGCCGGTCACAAACCACTGATCCGCCAGCCCCAGCAGGTTATTGCCGGTCAATGAGCCGTTGATCTGTCCGGTGCCGGTACTTTTCTGCCCGCTGTTGTCAAAACCCAGCCCCAGCATCACCGGGAACTCGGGCTTGGCAGTCAAATTGACCACCGAATAGCCCGGTTGGCTGCCGGGCAGGATTTCAATCTGCACCGGTTGCTGGCGCAGGCGGTTGATCTGCTCCATGCCCTGTTCGATATCGCGCAGGTTCAGGATGTTGCCCACCAGGCCAGGGAACGCCATCTTCAACATTCGGTCATCCCGTTGGTCCAGCAAGATCTTTTCCAACTGCCCTTCCAGCACCAGCAGCTTCAACTCCCCATGGGACAGGTCTTGCTCGGTCAGAAAAGCGCGGCTGGTGATATAGCCCCGTTCGATATACCAATCGGAAACCTGCTGCACCAGGGTGTTGATCTGGGCCAGATTCAGGCAGCGTTGCAGATAGGGTTGCGTCAAGGCTTGCCGCGCACGGGCGGGCAGATGGCTGGCACCTTCAAGGCGAATGGTCGTAATGGTGAAGCACGGCCCGCCGGGGGCTGTGGCTGCTGGCGTTTGTGGCAGCACCGGCGTCAGGCTGCGTTGCAATTCCTGACGTTGCTGTTGGTTTTGCTGCAACAATTCACGTTGTTGCTGTTGGATAGTATCTCGATCCGCAGGGCTGAGCATATTGGCGCCAACAGCCGAACTGAGAGAAAGAAACAATAAGGATACTGCCAACCGCTGAGCTACTGAGTCCATTCAGATAAACCGCCTTAATGATTTTGCGGCATTCTAACGACATAATTCGGCATCAGACAAGCAAGAGATCGTGACTCTGCGGGACTTCGAGGCATCTGAATTGGCATAAATCTCAGAGTGAGGCGGGGTAAATATTCTGAAATTGTTTTAATGCCTGCACTTTATTTGATGTATGCAAATTAAACAGTCAATTATGCTAAATAAAGGCGGAATTTTCTGATTAAAAAAATAATCGGCAGCCGAGCCCAATTTATACGACAGATTAAGTCATCGATTAAGCCCTACCGTTAAGTGGGCGCAGCATGCGCGCCCACCAGGATAGGTTTGGTCACAGAATCTATTCTGAGCTTGATGCTCAGCTCGCTATCGGCTCTGAACCGCCCTTGTCCAACGGCTCTTCCGGTTCGGCTGGCAGCACCATATAGGTGCCCTCAAATACTGCACCTTCGTCATCGTCACCGAATAAATGTACCTCTGCCTGCACGCGCGCCCGGCGGCCACGCGCCAAACGGGCCAGATCGCCACTCAATGAGCTCAGATCGGCAACGGCTCTCGGCCTGCCGGTGATCGGTTTGCTGTAGCGGATGTGGGCGTCTGCCAGAATAATCGTGCCGCCCAGGTGACGCTCACGCAGCAGCAGCCAGATCAGCCCCCAGGCGGTCAGCGTTGCCAGGGAGAACAGGCTACCGGCAAACAGCGTATGGTGTGGATTCTGATTACCCACTTCCGGCATCGTGGTAACAAAGCGTTGGCCGGTATATTGGCTGATGCGCACGCCCATTTTTTCACTGAGCGGGATATGTTCATACCAGGCTTGTTGCAACTGCCCGCACCAGTCGGGGCGATGCAGAATATCGTCCAGCGTGGCCACGGGTTTGATCATCAGGTAATGGCGGATCGGCGTAGTTTGCGGCGCAGTGATTTCGCCCTGGTTGATAAAGCCCAGCTTGGCAAAGAAGTCCACCGCGTCCTCACGGGCGCTACACACCACCCGCTTCACTCCTTCCTGGCGCGCTACCGACTCAAGGGTCATTGCCACCAGAGTTCCCAGGCCTTTGTCCTGCACAGCTGGATCGACCGCCATAAAGCGGATAGCGGCTTCGTTATCGGCATTGATATACAGACGGCCAATCGCCACTATCCGGCCGTTCTCATCCACCACCATCTGATGGTGCGCCATGGCGTCGTAGGCATCCTTTTCCGAACCCACCGGCTGGTGTAATGGCTTGCGCAGCATCTCCCAGCGAAACTGGTAATAGTCTTTCAGTTCTTGTTCTGTAACGGGTACTCGTAGGTGATACATAGACGCCTTCTCTTGTGATCTTTAAACCTGCAGCCAGAACGTCACCGGGCCATCGTTCACCAATGCCACCTGCATATCGGCGGCAAACTCACCGGTCTGGGTTTCAATACCCCGTTCCTGGCACTGCCCAACAAAATAGCGGTATAGCCGATCGGCCTCCTGCGGCACCGCACCGCGCGAAAAACTTGGCCGCATGCCTTTCTGGGTATCGGCTACCAGGGTGAACTGCGACACCACCAACAGGCTACCACCAGCCTGCTGAACGTTAAGATTCATCTTGTCATCCTCGTCGCCGAAGATGCGATACCCCAGCACCCGCTCACACAGGCGTTGGGCTTTTTGCTCGTTATCGTCCTGCTCAACGCCCAATAACACTAACAAACCGGGGCCAATCTTGCCTACTGTCTGACCTTCTACCGTAACGCTGGCGTTTAATACCCGTTGAATTAACGCAATCATAACGTTCCTTCCTGCTCCTCTTTTTGCTGTTGTTCTGCTTTCTGCTGCTGGTAAAGGCGGTGCTCACCCAGCGTAACGGTGATTTCGGCGCCCAATAACACGATACACCAGCTCCAGTAGACCCATAAAAATAAAATCGGGATCACCGCCAGCACGCCGTAGATCAGCTGGTAGGAAGGGAACATGGTGACATACAGCGCAAAAGCTTTCTTACCCAGCTCGAACAACACCCCGGCCACCAGCGCCCCGATCAACGCATCTTTCGCAGGCACGCGTACCGTGGGCACCACGCTGTATAACAACCAGAAAGAGACCCAGGACAGGAGCAGCGGGAAGATGCGCAGCACCTCATCCACCAGGCTGTTAACGCCGCTTTGCGCTAACCAGTTTAGCGACAACAGATAGGAGCTGATCGCCATACTGGCCCCCACCAACAGCGGGCCGAGGGTTAGCACCATCCAGTAAACGGCAAAGGAAACCACGATTGGCCGCTGGTTCTTACTGCGCCAGATGGTGTTCAACACGCTATCCACCGAATAGATCAGCAGCAGCGCGGTGACAATCAGGCCGCAGATCCCCACGGCGGTCATCTTGCTGGAGTTGGCAACAAACTGCTCCAGATATCGTTGCAGCACGTTACCGGCGGCAGGCATAAAGTTGGAGAAAATAAAGCTTTTTAGCTGCACGCTGATATCCGCAAACATCGGGAAAACGGCAAACAGCGCAAACACCACGGTGATCAGCGGCACCAGGGAAAGTAGCGAGACATAGGCCAGATGGCCCGCCAACATGGTCAGGCCATCCTCATCAATACGTTTAATCAGCAACCGCCCGAAGGTTATTCCGGGTTTGATCGACGATGGCAGCTTTTTGCGGCGGAAAAACGACATAGCTTTATCCTAAATGTCAGTCTGGACGCCTTAAGCTTAACGTACGCTGATCATTGAGCAAAATAAGCCGGCACAACCTGGCGATCGATGACGTGTACCGCCTTAATCCCCAGCGCTGCGGCCGCTTCTACGTTCGCCGCCACATCGTCAAAGAATACCGCCTGATCCGCCGGAGTGTTTTCCGCCTTCAGTACGTGCTGATAGATGTTGGCATCGGGTTTGCGCATGCCTAGATCCTGCGACAGATACATGTGGTCGGCCGCTTCAGCGACCTGAGGGTAATGCTGAGGCCAATAATTGCAGTGCAGACGGTTGGTATTCGATAACACCACCACGCGATGCCCTTCGTTGCGCAGACGGTGCATAATCTCGATCACTTCAGGGCGCAGGGCGACAAATACCGCCTGCCAGCCGGTGGCAAACTGCTCGAAACTGAGCGCTATCCCCATCTCTTCACAGAGTTTGGCCGCAAAGTCTTCGTCGCTAATCTCGCCGCGCTCGTGCTGTTGGAATACCTCACCCATGCTAAAACGTTCGGACAACGTCGCCAGCGGTGTGCCGCTCAGGTTGCTCCACACGCCCAGTACACGTTTGAAATCGATATCGACAATCACATTACCTAAATCAAAGATATACAGCATAGTCCTCTCCCATGGGCCAGTGAGATTTCACTGTAACGGGAAAAGTTAAGGCTGAACAGGGAGCAGTGTGAAAAGCGCATGGCGCGCCGCAGAAAGGGGGAAAGACAGAGGAAAAAACTCAGGGCGCTGTGACACGCCCTAAGTATTGCGGATTAAATCGGCGAATTAAGCTTCTTTAGGACCGCGGTTGGCACGCTTACGATCGTTTTCCGTCAGGTGACGCTTACGGATACGGATCGAGATTGGCGTCACTTCTACCAGTTCGTCATCATCGATGAATTCCAGAGCTTGCTCCAGAGACATTTTGATGGCCGGAACCAGGGTAGTCGCTTCATCGGTACCCGATGCGCGCATGTTGGTCAGTTTCTTACCGGTCAGGCAGTTCACGGTCAGGTCGTTAGAACGTGAGTGGATACCGATGATCTGGCCTTCATACACTTCAGCACCGTGGCCCAGGAACAGCTTGCCGCGATCTTGCAGACCGTACAGAGCGAACGCTACCGCTTTGCCCTGGCCGTTAGAGATCAGCACGCCGTTCTGACGCTGGCCCACTTCGCCCGGACGCACATCGTCGTAGTGGCTGAAGGTGGAGTACAGCAGACCGGTACCAGAAGTCATGGTCATGAATTCGTTACGGAAACCGATCAGGCCACGGCTTGGGATCACGTAGTCAAGACGCACACGGCCCTTGCCATCTGGATCCATGTTTTTCAGGTCAGCTTTACGCTCACCCATCGCCTGCATCACAGAACCCTGGTGCTGTTCTTCGATATCCAGCGTCACGTTCTCGAACGGCTCTTGCTTGCGGCCATCGATTTCGCGGAAGATAACTTTCGGACGGGAAACCGCCAGTTCAAAACCTTCACGACGCATGTTTTCGATCAGAACCGACAGGTGAAGCTCACCACGGCCTGAAACACGGAATGCGTCAGCATCTTCGGTTTCTTCAACGCGCAACGCCACGTTGTGTACCAGTTCCTTGTTCAGACGCTCAAGGATTTGGCGTGAAGTCACGAACTTGCCTTCTTTACCACAGAACGGTGAGGTATTGACGTTAAAGAACATGCTTACGGTAGGTTCATCAACCGACAGTGCTGGCAACGCTTCAACCGCGTTCACATCACAAATGGTGTCGGAGATGTTCAGCTCGCCCAGGCCGGTGATGGCAACGATGTCGCCCGCTTCGGCAACGGTGGCTTCGATACGTTCCAGACCCATATGGGTCAGCACTTTACCGATTTTACCGTTACGGGTTTTGCCTTCGCTGTCGATCAGGGTGATCTGCTGGTTAGGCTTCACTTTACCACGCTTGATACGGCCGATGCCGATAACGCCCACGTAGTTGTTGTAGTCCAGCTGCGAGATCTGCATCTGGAAAGGTGCTTCCAGCTCAACCTGCGGCGCAGAGACGTGATCGACAATCGCCTGGTACAGCGGAGTCATGTCTTCGGCCATATCGTTATGGTCAAGACCAGCGATACCCATCAATGCGGATGCATAGATGATTGGGAAGTCGAGCTGTTCGTCGGTAGCGTCCAGGTTAACGAACAGGTCGAAGACCTGATCCACAACCCAGTCAGGACGCGCGCCAGGGCGGTCAACCTTGTTGATTACCACGATCGGTTTCAGACCATTAGCAAACGCTTTCTTGGTCACGAAACGGGTTTGCGGCATTGGGCCATCCATTGCATCCACAACCAGCAGCACCGAGTCGACCATTGACATCACGCGCTCTACCTCGCCGCCGAAGTCGGCGTGTCCTGGGGTGTCTACGATGTTGATGCGGTAGTCTTTCCAATTAATGGCGGTGTTTTTTGCGAGGATGGTAATCCCACGCTCTTTCTCCAAATCGTTGGAGTCCATTACGCGTTCTGTCGCTTCTGAACGCTCTCCGAAAGTACCGGATTGTTGCAGCAACTTGTCAACCAGGGTGGTCTTACCATGGTCAACGTGGGCAATAATGGCGATGTTACGCAAATTTTCGATCACAGCTTTGCCTCAGGCATTAGAAATAGCGCGCTATTGTACACGTATTAAGCGAGGTACTAAACAAGATCACAACACTCTCTTATAAACAACTGTGTACAGGCTAGTTTGTGATCCCTTTCACGGTGCAAAAAGCAGCAATCGATGATGTTTTGCACCATTCTAGTGCCCTACCCCAGGTTATTTGCACCACCATAGTGCATTGCATCGCTAATGGTGCATACTGGCAATGAGCAAAACCCGCACAAACCGGCGATTTTTTCGCTTTTTAAAAGTTGGCACAGTTTTCGCTTTAGTCTACACAAGGCAAAACAGGCCAGTTACACAGATTCGTTCCACGACGATGACAACGATAAATCCGGGAGAGTTAAGTATGTCCGCTGAACACGTTTTGACGATGCTGAATGAGCATGAAGTGAAATTCGTAGACCTGCGTTTCACTGACACCAAGGGTAAAGAACAACACGTCACCATCCCTGCTCATCAGGTAAATGCCGACTTCTTCGAAGAAGGTAAAATGTTTGACGGCTCCTCAATCGGTGGTTGGAAGGGCATCAACGAATCTGACATGGTCCTGATGCCAGACGCCAGCACGGCGGTTCTGGATCCGTTCTTCGAAGAGTCTACCCTGATCATTCGTTGTGACATCCTCGAGCCAGGCACCATGCAGGGCTACGATCGTGACCCACGCTCAATCTCCAAGCGTGCTGAAGACTTCCTGCGCTCTTCCGGCATCGCCGATACCGTGCTGTTCGGGCCAGAACCAGAGTTCTTCCTGTTTGACGACATTCGTTTCGGTAGCAGCATCCGTGGTTCTATGGTTGCTATTGATGATATCGAAGGTGCCTGGAACTCCAGCACCAAACTCGAAGGCGGCAACAAAGGCCACCGTCCAGCGGTCAAAGGCGGTTACTTCCCAGTGCCACCGGTCGACTCTTCACAGGACATCCGTTCTACCATGTGTCTGACCATGGAAGAAATGGGCCTGGTGGTTGAAGCTCACCACCACGAAGTGGCAACCGCAGGTCAGAACGAAGTGGCTACCCGCTTCAATACCATGACCAAGAAAGCCGACGAAATCCAAATCTACAAATACGTGGTTCACAACGTGGCTCACGCATTTGGCAAAACCGCGACCTTCATGCCAAAACCGATGTTCGGCGATAACGGCTCAGGTATGCACTGCCACATGTCACTGTCCAAGAACGGTACCAACCTGTTCGCTGGCGACAAGTACGGCGGCCTGTCTGAAATGGCGCTGTTCTACATTGGCGGCATCATCAAACACGCTAAAGCGATCAACGCCCTGGCCAACCCGACCACCAACTCCTACAAGCGTCTGGTCCCAGGTTACGAAGCGCCGGTTATGCTGGCTTACTCTGCCCGTAACCGCTCTGCGTCTATCCGTATCCCAGTGGTTGCCAGCCCGAAAGCGCGCCGTATCGAAGCTCGTTTCCCGGACCCAGCGGCTAACCCATACCTGTGCTTCGCTGCACTGCTGATGGCTGGCCTGGACGGCGTGATCAACAAGATCCACCCTGGCGATGCCATGGATAAAAACCTGTATGACCTGCCGCCGGAAGAAGAAGCTGAAATTCCAAAAGTGGCTGGCTCACTGGATGAAGCAATGGCCGCACTGAACGAAGACCGTGAATTCCTGACCCGCGGTGGCGTATTCACCGACGACGCGATCGATGCCTACATCGAACTGCGTAAAGAAGAGATGGATCGCGTGCGCATGACGCCACACCCAGTTGAGTTCGAACTGTATTACAGCGTTTAAGTCATACCCGCGCTGTCTACGGATGGGGCGTCCTAAGTATTAGTAGCCGTTTTTTTGTTGCCGTGGAAACTTTTAGCCCATCTTCGGATGGGCTTTTTTCTCCACCGTATATTCTGCAAAACTATTTCATACCGTGATGGTTGCGGATGGAGTAGGATGGATGCACTAAAAAGGTGCAGGAGACTGCTGTATGGCAACCGGCAAGCTGCCCGATGCTGGGCAGATCCTCAATTCTCTCATCAACAGCATTTTGCTGTTGGATGACACACTGGCGATCCACTACGCCAACCCGGCGGCACAACAGCTGCTGGCACAGAGTTCTCGTAAACTTTTCGGTACACCGCTGCCCGATTTACTTGGCTATTTTTCGCTGAATATCGATCTGATGCGCGAAAGCCTGCATGCCGGCCAGGGCTTTACCGATAACGAAGTGACCCTGGTGGTCGACAGCCGCGCCCATATCCTCTCCCTGACCGCTCAGGCGCTGCCAGATGGCTTTATTCTGCTTGAGCTGGCCCCAATGGACAATCAGCGTCGCCTCAGCCAGGAGCAGTTACAGCACGCCCAACAGGTTGCGGCTCGCGATCTGGTGCGCGGCCTGGCGCATGAAATCAAAAATCCGCTCGGCGGTTTGCGGGGTGCCGCGCAGTTGCTGGCCAAAGCTTTGCCAGACCCTTCGCTGACGGAATACACCAAGGTGATCATCGAACAGGCCGATCGGCTGCGTAATCTGGTAGATCGCCTGCTAGGGCCACAGCGCCCCGGCCAACATATTACCCAGAGTATCCATCAGGTAGCGGAACGGGTCTTCCAACTGGTGTCGTTGGAGAAACCCGATAACGTCACGCTGGTGCGTGATTACGACCCTAGCCTGCCGGAACTGGCGCACGATCCCGATCAAATCGAGCAAGTATTGCTCAATATCACCCGCAACGCGCTGCAGGCGCTGAGCGAAACCGGTGGCACCATCACGCTGCGCACGCGTACCGCGTTTCAGATCACCCTGCACGGCACCCGCTACCGGCTGGCGGCACGGATCGATGTTGAGGATGACGGCCCGGGCGTACCGGCCCAGTTGCAAGACACTCTGTTCTACCCAATGGTCAGCGGCCGCGAAGGCGGTACCGGCCTGGGGTTATCCATCGCCCGTAATCTAATCGATCAGCATTGCGGAAAAATTGAATTTAACAGTTGGCCAGGTCACACCGAATTCTCGGTTTTCCTGCCTATTCGCCAGTGAGGTTTGTGCTATGCAACGAGGGATAGTCTGGATCGTCGATGACGATAGCTCCATCCGCTGGGTGCTAGAGCGTGCGCTCACCGGAGCCGGGGTGAACAGCGTCACCTTCGACAGCGGCAATGCCGTGTTGGAAGCATTGGCCACGCAAACTCCCGACGTGCTGCTATCAGATATCCGCATGCCGGGTATGGATGGCCTGGCGCTGCTCAAGCAGATCAAACAGCGTCACCCGATGCTCCCGGTCATCATAATGACGGCACATTCGGATCTGGACGCGGCGGTTAGCGCCTATCAACAAGGGGCATTCGATTACCTGCCAAAACCCTTTGATATTGATGAGGCCGTTGCTCTGGTAGAACGTGCCATCAGCCACTATCAAGAGCAGCAGCAACCCGCTCGCAGCCAGCCTGCCAACGATCCTGTCGCCGATATTATTGGTGAGGCCCCGGCAATGCAGGATGTGTTCCGCATTATCGGCCGCCTGTCACGTTCCTCCATCAGCGTGCTGATCAACGGGGAGTCGGGAACTGGGAAAGAGCTGGTCGCCCATGCGTTGCATCGCCACAGCCCACGCGTCAAATCTCCGTTTATCGCCCTGAACATGGCCGCGATCCCCAAAGACCTGATCGAATCTGAACTGTTCGGCCATGAGAAAGGGGCGTTTACCGGCGCCAATCAGATCCGTCAGGGCCGTTTTGAACAGGCCGACGGTGGTACGCTGTTCCTGGATGAAATCGGGGATATGCCGCTGGATGTGCAAACCCGCTTGCTGCGCGTATTGGCGGATGGTCAGTTCTATCGCGTGGGTGGCTATGCGCCGGTAAAGGTAGACGTGCGTATCATTGCCGCCACGCACCAGAACCTGGAGTTGCGCGTTCAGGAGGGCAAATTCCGTGAAGATCTGTTCCACCGCCTGAACGTGATCCGCGTACATCTGCCGCCGCTGCGTGAACGCCGTGAGGATATTCCGCGCCTGGCGCGCTATTTCCTTCAGGTGGCTGCGAAAGAGTTGGGTGTGGAGGCGAAGAACCTGCATCCGGAAACCGAAACCGCCCTCACTCGCCTGCCGTGGCCAGGCAACGTACGCCAGTTGGAAAACACCTGCCGCTGGCTGACCGTGATGGCCGCCGGGCAAGAAGTGCTGATCCAGGATCTGCCCTCAGAGCTGTTTGAAACCGCCGCGCCGCAAGCCAGTAGCCACGGCTTACCGGACAGTTGGGCCACGTTGTTGGCACAGTGGGCCGACCGCGCGTTACGTTCCGGTCATCAAAACCTGTTGTCCGAAGCTCAGCCGGAAATGGAGCGCACTTTGCTCACCACCGCGCTACGGCATACCCAGGGGCACAAGCAGGAAGCTGCCCGCCTGTTGGGATGGGGCCGGAATACCTTAACGCGTAAGCTGAAAGAATTAGGGATGGAGTAAGAGAGGGGGCGCTAGATGATTAAAAATACAATCCAGCGCACAAAAAACCAGCGATTTAAGGCTTTTACCGGATATGCGACAGCAGTATGATCGAAACGCAAACTCAGGAGGCTTTTGATGCTGGATACACTCATCGTCTTTCTTACCCAAGGCGCAGACGTCGGCTCTGCCGTCAGCCATTCACCGCAGGCGGCCGTTGCCACGGTGCTGTGCGCCGCACTGATCAATTTCTTCAGTTAACAGGGCGCAGCACGCTGCGCCCCTACACATCCACCTTGGTGTTGGCGTCAGATAACCCGGGAAAACTGTTGGGCGCGGGCCTGTTTACGCAGGTAGATATCGAAGCACATGCAAATATTACGGATCAGCAAGCGCCCACGAGGCGTGACGCGAATGCCATGCTCATCGCGCTCCACCAGCCCGTCACGTTCGAACGGCGCCAGTAATTCCAGATCGGCGGCAAAGTAATCCGCAAACGCAATGCCGTATTGCTGCTCAATCGGTTGATAGGCCAGTTGGAAATTACAGATTAGCGTCTTGATCACATCACGACGCAGGCAGTCATCTTCCGTCATCGCCAGGCCACGCCACAAGGCGTTCCCCTGCTCTTCCACGTTAGCGTAATACACCTTCAGCTCTTTCTGGTTCTGCGCGTAGCTGTCACCCAGCATGCTGATGGCAGAAACCCCCAGGCCCAGCAGATCGCTGTCCCCTTGGGTGGTATAACCCTGGAAATTGCGGTGCAGTTTGCCTTCGCGCTGGGCAATGGCCAGCTCATCGTTCGGCCGGGCAAAATGGTCCATACCGATAAACTGATAGCCCGACTCCGTTAGCGAAGCGATGGTTTGCTGCAGAATATCGAGTTTCTGCTGGGCGCTAGGTAGATCGGCGTCCTTGATTTTACGTTGGGCAGCAAACAGGTTCGGCATATGGGCGTAGTTAAATACGCTCAGGCGATCCGGGTTCAGCTCCGCCACCCGTTGCAGGGTGAAGGCAAAACTCTCTGGCGTCTGCTTCGGCAGGCCGTAAATCAGATCGATATTGGTCGAGTTGAAGCCAAGCGCTTTAGCCCGGGAGATCAGGGCAAAAATGAACTCTTCATCCTGCTCGCGGTTAACCAGACGCTGCACTTCTTTATTGAAGTCCTGCACTCCCATGCTGAGGCGGTTGAAGCCTTCGGCACGCAGGTGGTCCAGCACGTCCAGCTCGATTTCACGCGGGTCAACTTCGATCGACATCTCCATTGCTGGCTGGAAATCAAAGTGCTGGCGTAGCATGGCGACCAGCCGACTGATTTGCTGCTTATCCAGATAGGTTGGCGTACCGCCGCCCCAATGCAGTTGGCTGACCTTGCGGCCGGCAAACAGAGGGGCACGAGCGATGATTTCCCGCTCCAACACGGCCAGGTATTCATCGGCCTTGTGAGTCTGGCGTGTGACCAGCTTATTGCAGCCGCAGAAATAGCAGAGCTTATGACAGAAGGGAATATGGACATACAGCGACAGCGGGCGCTCAGGGTAGCGCGTAGCCGCGCGTTGGAACGCAGCTTCGTCATAGCCCTGGTTAAACTCCAGCGCCGTGGGGTATGAAGTATAACGCGGGCCTGAATAGTTATATTTTTGGATCAGGGCCAAATCCCAGACAATGGTCTGTTCTGACATGCTTGCTCACTCCTTCCGATATTTTTTCCTACCGGGCCGGGAAATGGGCAGTTGTCTACGCTGTCTGGCCGCGGAAGCGCTGCGAAAACGCGTTTTGCGCTTCGACAGCCGCCACAGTTTACCGAATAACCACAGTAGATAACATGTCAACAGTAGGGCTATTGCCGGGATCAGCCACATAACCGCTTAAAATACGTCTTTCGGGTTACCGCCTTTCAGCAGTTTCAGAATATCTTCCTGCTTCTCTTCCTGCTCTTCGTCGTCTTCATCACCCAGTTCGATGCCCAGCTGTTCCATCAGCGCATCAATACGATCCAGGGTTTGATCAACGTACGCCTGATCTTCCGCGCTCAGCGTGGCGCCTTCATCCAGGCGATCCAGCAAGGCATCCAGACGTTCATCGTTTTCCAGCTTGGTCAGTTCTTCTTCTGGCGTGAGGCGCGGTTTTTCTGCCTTCGGTTTTGGCTGTGGCTTGGTCGCCTTCACTTTAGCGTCGACCACCAGCGCAACCGGCACTTTACTGCCGAGACGAGGATCTTTGGGTTGCGCGCCAGTTTTATTTTTCTGGCTGGCAGACTCAACCTGGGTACGTGAACCGGAAGCCAGGCCACGGCGCTTTTTCAGGCGCTTGCGCTCGCGCGCTTCCTGATCGAGCTCCACACGACTTTTCTTTTTACTTTTTGACGTCGCCGCGCTGCTGCGTGGGCCGCGAGGTGCTTTTGATGGCTGGTTCATGGCTTTTACTCTTAGGTATGTAGATCCAGTATAGAATTGCTATACGGTTGCGGCGGAATCTAGCAGAAAGCAGACAAAGAAAAAAGGCGGCAGGTTAAAACCTGCCGCCTATTTCGCACCTTCACTCGAAGGATATTCCTGCTCCGCGCTCCATGCGCACACTCAACATCCCGGTTTTTCCATCTGCGATAACCGCGCTCCCTGCTACTACGTCTTTCATCCTGAAAGAAAAAATCATCCGTGCTGCGATCCGTTCGCTTCCACTCTTCCTGAGTGCGCTTCCCGCGGGCGTCCCAATTGCAGTCACTTCATCATCCGTGTACTATTCGTGCGCTCCGGCACCAATAGTTTCAATTCCATCTGACATCATCCTGGTACTCATTACACTGCCTGTGTATTCCCTGAGATTTTTCACCCTTCCTGGATGTTCCTGTTTCCTTGGCCTCCTGCCTTGCAACCTACTTTACGCTTTTATGGGATGTGCTCAAGATACCTACAGGTGGCTTACGACGATCTTTTACTTAACGAAATTACAATGCCCTGTTTTATAACAAATAAAATATTTACAGCTTTCGAATAAAGCGACATTACCCCCAATTCGAATGGTCAATGTCTCACACGGCGGTCGACCTTTTGCCACAAGGGCTCAGTGGTTAAAACGCTTAATAACCGAGAAACACACCCTTTTAGCGCTGATGCAGTTATAATCGCCCACCAGATAGCCATCCTCACGGAGACGAAAATTTTGACCAGCAAGAACTACAATTACCATGTGACCCATTTCGTCACCAGTGCACCCGATATTCGCCACCTACCGGGGGATGAAGGTATTGAAGTTGCGTTCGCCGGCCGTTCCAACGCCGGTAAGTCCAGCGCACTGAATACCCTGACCAATCAGAAAGGCCTGGCACGTACCAGTAAAACGCCGGGGCGTACCCAGCTGATTAACCTGTTCGAGGTCGAAGAAGGCATTCGCCTGGTCGACCTGCCAGGCTATGGCTATGCCGAAGTGCCGGAAGAGATGAAGAAGAAATGGCAGCGGGCGCTGGGTGAATACCTGCAAATGCGTAACTGCCTGAAAGGCCTGGTGGTGCTGATGGATATTCGTCATCCGCTCAAAGACCTGGACCAACAGATGATCCAGTGGGCCGTCGACGTTGGCACGCCAGTGCTGGTCCTGCTGACCAAGGCCGATAAGCTGGCCTCTGGTGCCCGCAAGGCACAACTCAATATGGTGCGTGAGGCCGTGCTGCCATTTATGGGTGATATTCAGGTGGAAGCCTTCTCGTCACCGAAAAAGATCGGTGTCGATAAACTGAGCCAGAAGTTGAATACCTGGTTTAACGAGATCCCACCGGAAGTGCTGCCGGAAGACGATATCGGCGGGGAATGATAACCGCTGCGGGTATTTCGTAGTGGGCCGCATGCAGAGCCGATGCTAAAACATCGGCTTTTTTACGCCCGTTATCACCCTACACGAGGCCGCATTTCGTTATCTAATTACAATTTTGACTAAAAGCCATCATAAAAACTTATGGTAGATAGTGCGCTGTCAGGAGATACATGCAGATAAATCAGCCAAAGGAACGGCAGGAGAAGAGCAGGCGGGGATAACGAAAATCGATGCTTTTGCTTTGTTTTTACAATAAAAAACGCCCCAGTCAATACTGACTGGGGCGGCTAAATATTCAGCCAAATCCGATTACGTGAAGTAAAAGGTCTGAAAGATAGAACATCTTACCTCTGTACCCTACGTCTGTAACTCTACATCATTTTTTCACGCTGCAAAAGAATTTTTTGTAGTTTACTTACACGATCCGGGCACTAACAACGCCAATTTAGTCGAAACAATCACCGAAGGATGTTGCTCAATTACCAAAAGTGCTTAGGTTTTCGCCAGTTAGCGAAAACTGGCCATAACGTATCACCCAGGGTAATCAGTGAGCCTCATCCCAGTTTTTACCTACACCGATGTCCACCCGCAGCGGAACAGCCAGCTGCATACTGTTTTCCATTAACTCATGAATGCGCAGGCTGGCCTCTTCGATGGCGGACTCGTGGATTTCAAACACCAGTTCATCGTGTACCTGCATGATCATGCGCACCAGCGGCTTCTCAGGCCCTTGCAGCCAGGCATCCACCTCAATCATCGCACGTTTGATGATATCCGCAGCAGTGCCCTGCATAGGGGCGTTAATCGCCGCTCTCTCGGCCGCCTTGCGACGCATACCGTTACTGGAGCGAACGTCCGGCAGATACAACCGGCGGCCATCCAGCGTGCTGACGTAGCCCTGCTCGGCGGCCTGCTGACGGGTGCGCTCCATATACTCCAGCACGCCAGGGTAGCGCTCGAAGTACAGATCCATATAGCGCTGCGCTTCGCCGCGCGGGATCCCCAACTGGCGAGCCAAACCAAATGCGCTCATGCCGTAAATCAGACCAAAGTTAATCGCCTTGGCACTGCGACGCTGTTCGTTGGTGACCTTCTCCAACGCCAGACCAAAGACTTCTGCCGCCGTTGCCCGGTGTATGTCCTTACCTTCAGCAAACGCTGTGAGCAAGCCTTCGTCCTGCGATAAATGGGCCATGATGCGCAGTTCAATCTGCGAGTAGTCCGCCGCGACAATACGGTAACCCTCAGGCGCAATAAATGCCTGACGGATACGGCGCCCTTCATCGTTACGTACCGGAATGTTTTGCAGGTTTGGATCGCTGGATGACAGGCGACCGGTGGCGGTGACGGCTTGGTGATAGGAAGTATGCACCCGCCCGCTAACCGGGTTGATCATCAACGGCAGTTTGTCGGTATAGGTGGTTTTCAGCTTCGCCAGACCACGGTATTCCAGGATCACTTTAGGCAGCGGATAATCCAGCGCCAACTCGGCCAGCACTTCCTCATTGGTTGAAGGAGCACCGCCAGGGGTCTTTTTCAGCACCGGCAGCTTTTGCTTTTCATACAAAATGGCCTGCAACTGCTTGGTCGAGGCCAGATTGAACGGCTCTTCTGCCAATTCATGGGCCTGCACTTCAAGCTCGCCGAGGCGCTTGGTCAACTCAATGGAGTGAGCAGCCAGAATGTTAGGATCGATCAGCACCCCGGTGCGTTCGATATGGGAAAGCACCGGCAACAGCGGCATTTCAATCTCATTGAATACCGTCAGCAGGCCTTCACTCTCTTTCAACTGCGGCCACATCGCCAAATGCAGCTGTAGCGTAACGTCGGCATCTTCTGCCGCATAAGGGCCCGCCTCTTCAAGGGCGATCTGGTTAAAGGTTAACTGTTTTTTGCCTTTGCCCGCGATCTCTTCGAAGGTAATGGTTTTATGGCCCAGGTAGCGATCGGCCAGGCTATCCATATCGTGACGGCCACTGACGCTGTCGAGTACGTAGGACTCCAGCATGGTGTCGTAGGCGATACCGCGTAGATCGATGTCATAGCGGGCTAGCAGGCTTTTATCGAACTTCAGGTTCTGCCCCACCTTCAACGCCTTTTCGTCTTCCAGCAGCGGCTTCAGGATGGCCAGCACGTGGTTGCGATCCAGCTGTGGGGGAGCATCCAGATAATCGTGTGCAACCGGCAGGTACGCCGCCACGCCAGGCTCAATGGCGAAGGACAGACCGATCAGGTTAGCCGTCAGGGTATCCAGGCCGTCAGTTTCGGTATCGAAGGCAAAAACTTCGGCCTGTTTCAGGCGCTCCATCCAATCGGCGAAGGTTTCCTCATCCAGAATGGTGACGTAACCTTCCTGCGACAGGGTAGGCTCTACGGCGGCTCTTGGTGCTTCTGCCGTTGAGGCTGGCTTGGCTGCCGCGCTGGCCTTACGACCTGACCCTTTGTTTTCTAACCAGGTCCCGGCTTCAACATCGGCCATCCAGCGTTTGAACTCGTAGCGCTTAAACAGCGCCTGCAGTTGATCGACATCCGGTGGGCTCACTTCCAGCTCACTGCATTTCAGATCCAGTTCAACATCGGTTTTGATTGTCGCCAGTTTGTAAGAGAGATAGGCCACCTCTTTGTTCTGCTCCAGCTTGGCCGCCATGGTCTTGGCACCGCGGAAGCTCAGCGTGGCAATGCTATCCAGATTGGCATAGAGCTGATCCAGGCCCCCTAACCCTTGCAGCAGCGCCTGGGCCGTTTTCTCACCCACCCCAGGTACGCCAGGGATGTTATCTGACGAATCCCCCATCAGCGCCAGGAAATCGATGATCAGTTCAGGAGGAATACCGTATTTATCACAGACCTCCTGCGGGCCGAGGATGGTGTTGTTCATGGTATTGATCAGGGTAACATTCGGCGTCACCAACTGAGCCATATCTTTGTCGCCGGTGCTGATCAACACGGCATGACCCGCTTTCTCAGCCTCTAGCGCCAGAGTGCCGATTACGTCATCGGCCTCTACGCCAGGTGTAACCAGCAACGGTAACCCCATGGCTTTAACCATCTGGTGCAGCGGTTCGATCTGCGCTCGCAAATCGTCCGGCATCGGTGGCCGATGTGATTTATATTCGGCAAACAGCTCGTCACGGAAGGTCTTCCCTTTGGCATCAAACACCACCGCCACATGGCTGGGGGTATACTGCAACAGCAGGCTGCGCAGCATGTTCAGCACACCGTACATCGCTCCCGTCGGCTCACCGACCGAGTTTGTCAGCGGTGGGAAGGCGTGGTAGGCGCGGTAAAGGTAAGAGGAACCATCCACCAGGATTAATGGGTTTTCTGCAATCTGGGCCATAACGTTTCTTTTTCGTGAAAAGGACTGGGGTAAGGATGCCATAGCTAGCCGCTGGTGACGAACCTTAGCGTGCAATATGTCCAAATTAGATGAGATCCTGTGAAGCGATCCGCAAGATCCTGCCTGTGGATAACTTTGTGCATAGTTTAGCAACTGAATTATAACGAAGGTAATATCGTTATAATGGAGAATAAAATTCCTAGACAAATCACACTGTTGAAAGAGGGGGTTGGCGGTTTTGCTATTTATCGTGTTTCAGTTAATTTGTGGATATAACTGGGGCCGGAGTTTAATCGCACGTTTAATCAATTTAGGCACCTCAATGACCATAGCACAAGATTGAAAATCTGCACGCCAACGGCTAACAACTGGCAATTTCTACCAGGTTAAAATCGCTTACTTATAGCCGCGTATTCTTGGCCAGGATTCTGTTAAAATATTTTTTTGTTGGTACGTACTGACGTATCTAACGATGTTTCCTTCAACCGTCAGCACTAAACCCATGCCAAAATTGCTAGCCCCTGTTATTTTTATCTTTTCTGCGCTGCTTGCCATTGGCGTAACGATGCTGTGCTCCATCCCCATTGTTTTGGCCGGTATCATTAAGCTTTTGATCCCCATGCCCGCCGTTTGGCGATACATTTCAGCCTTTGCTGACCTGACGATGTGGTGCTGGTGCCAATGCCTAGCGGTATTGTTACGAATTAATCCCCGCTTGCAGTGGGATATTCAAGGGCTGCACGGGCTGGAGAAAAAGAATTGGTATTTGCTGATCAGCAACCATAAAAGCTGGTCGGACATTGTAGTGCTGTGTGTGTTATTCCGTCACCATATACCTATGAATAAGTACTTCCTAAAGCAGCAACTGGCCTGGATCCCCTTCGTCGGCCTGGCCTGCTGGGCGTTGGATATGCCCTTTATGAAGCGCTACTCGCGGGCCTATCTGCACAGACATCCAGAGAAAAGCGGGCAGGATATCGAAACCACGCGGCGTTCCTGCGACAAGTTTCGCCTGCGCCCGACCACCATCGTCAATTTCGTTGAGGGGTCTCGTTTCACCGAGGCCAAGAAAATTAAAACCCGCTCACCCTACCGCAATTTGCTCGCCCCGAAAGCTGCCGGGATCGCCTTTACGCTTAGTGCGCTTGGCCAGCAATTTGATAAGATCCTGAATGTCACCTTGTGCTATCCGGATAACCGTGAGCATCCCTTTATGGATATGTTGTGTGGCCGTTTGCAACGGGTTGTCGTCAGGATTGAATGCCTGCCGATTGATGAGTCGCTGCACGGGGATTACTTCAATGACAAACTGTTTAAACGTAAATTCCAGATTTGGCTGAATACGTTGTGGCAGGAAAAAGATGGTTTGCTAGACAGGCTCAAGCGTGAATAAGTTAAAAAAAACGCCGGATTAACCGGCGTTGATTTCTTGCTGCAGGTTACTTTTGTTCGGTCAGGAACTTAACGACATCAGCAAATTGCTTGACGTAAACGTCCATGCTGCTGGTATCCAGGCCATCGTTTTTCACCATGTATTTGCCATTAACAAATACCGCTGGCACGCCGCGCAGTTGCAAATCTTCTGCCGCTTTCTCTTGCTGAGCCACCAGAGATTTCACCACGAAGCTGTTTAAAGCCGCGTCATAGTCTTCACCTGCTACGCCTGCATTGACGAATACCTTGCGGATATCGTCAGGCGTTTGCACGGTTTGAGTTTTCTGAATCGCTTCAAACATTGGCTGAGTAATTTTGTCTTCTACACCCAGAGCCATGGCAACTGCCCAGGCCTGAGTTAATTGCTTACCCAATGGACCCAGGAATTCCACATGGTATTTGGTCATCTTGGTGCCTTCAGGCAGCGCTTTTTTGACCGCATCAGAAATATGGTATGTCTCTTCAAACTGGTAGCAGTGCGGGCAGTAGAAAGAGAAGAACTCCAGCACCTGTGGTTCGCCAGTTACCGGCTTATCCAAAGTGATGTATTGCGTACCGTCACTGAATTGCGCAGCGGAGGCACTGAATGCCATCACCATACCAACGAGTGCCAACCAAATTTTTTTCATAACACTAAACTCTCCATTATGTTAATGCTTCAATACATTGGCATGAGCTGCAGAGGGGGTTCCTGCAACAGCTTAACCTGTTCAGTAAATGCCGCAGTCTGAGATAACCAGAAATCAGACTCCGCCATCCACGGGAAACTTTTTGGAAACGCGGGATCCTGCCAACGGCGCGCTACCCATGCCAGGTAATACACCATGCGCATGGCCCGCAAGGGTTCGATCAACGCCAACTCGCGCTGATCAAATTCGGCAAATTCGCCATAGGCCTCCAGCAGGATATCCAGCTGCATCAGCCGATCGCGACGTTCGCCGTGTAACAACATCCACAAATCCTGTATTGCCGGCCCGTTGCGTGCATCGTCAAGATCGACGAACAGCGGACCATCACGCCACAAGATATTGCCTGGGTGGCAATCGCCATGCAAACGCAGCGGTTGCCAATCCAGTTGCCAGTGCGGTTTGATAGCGTCAATCAACGTATCCGTAGCCCGCAGGAAAGTCTCGCGCTGGGCCTTGGGAACTAAATCACAGCTGGCCAGAACCTGCCGGGGCTCTGTGAGATACTCTTCAATGCCAATGGTCGGCCGCTCGGTAAACAGGCTTTCGCTACCCACCTGGTGGATGCGGCCAAGAAAACGCCCGACCCACTCCAGCTGTTCCAGATTATCGATCTCGTACTGTCGGCCACCGACGCTCGGAAATACGGTAAAGAAAAAGCCTGCATGGGTGTGCAGCGTATTTCCCTGTAATACCAGCGGCGCGACCGCCGGAATTTCGTTGTGCGACAAATCCAGCGCGAACCGGTGTTCTTCACCGATTTGCTCTGCACTCCAGCGTTCTGGGCGATAAAATTTCACCACGTAACGCCGACGATCTTCGTCCATAAACTGGTATACGCGGTTTTCATAGCTGTTGAGCGCCGTCAGCCCTGAATCAACACGCAAACCTATCCCTTCCAGCGCATCCATTATCAGATCGGGAGAAAGGGTTTCAAAATTAAATGCAGAGTTGTTCATAACAACCGTTCAGTTCGCCAGATGACAACAGCGTGCCAAGAATAAGAAAGAGTAGCACTAATCACCGCCACTGATGATCGCACCGCATGAATGCTAATCTTTTATCACGCCACGGGCACGCAGCAACGCCGTTTTAAAGTCTTCTTCGTAGTCTTTCTTCAAGCCTGGGATCTGTTCTGTGCCCGCACTGCCGCGCATTTTCAGATGATAGATCAAGATATCATCGCTCAGATCGCCTAACTCACCCTGAAAACCCGCTTCCTGTGCCAGCTTTTGCAGAAACTGAATCAGGTTGAGATCGGGATCCTGCTGCCAGGCCGGGTGCAAAAGCTCAATCAGTTCGTTTACGCGATGCGTTTTCATAGCAACATATCATCCAATGAAGTGATAAACCCACAAAGTAGCAGGCTTGACTACGTAGTGAAAGAACCAGCGTGTCAATAAAGGTAAATCATGATGTCTGAACAGGTTTAGCGCTACAATCAGGGCATTGGAGAGGGGTTGGATGATGACTATGCATGCAAATATAACCGGCGTTATTCTGGCCGGTGGGCGCTCTACCCGCATGGGAGGGAAAGATAAAGGATTGGTGCAAGTGGGGGATAAAACGCTGTACCAGCACGTCCTGGGCCGATTAACACCACAAGTGAGCCAGGTGATCATCAGTGCCAATCGCAATCAGCAATGCTATCAGCAAAGCGGCTTAGAGGTCGTCGGCGATCTGACGGCAGATTACCCTGGCCCCTTAGCCGGCATATTGGCAGGCCTCACTTATGCCAACACACCATGGATTGTCTGCGCCCCCTGCGACGTCCCCGATTTCCCTCTCAACCTGGTAGAACAGCTTTGGCTGCATAAAGGCAATGCCCTGGCCGCCTATGCTTGCGATGGCGAGCGTGAGCATCCAACCTTCGCTTTATTGCATACCAGTCTGACAGAGGAACTCACCCGTTATCTAGCCCGGGGGGAACGCAAATTGATGCTGTTCATGGCGGCTGTCGGTGCACAACAGGTGGTGTTCCGTGGGCAGCAAGACGCCTTCCGTAATTTGAATACCCCGGAAGATTGCCAACAGTGGCAGCAGGAAAAGGGGGGCGATCAATGACGGAGTTATTGCCACCCTTGCTGGCTATCGCCGCCTATAGCGGCACAGGTAAAACCACGCTGCTTAAGCAATTGATCCCACTATTAAAACAGCAACAGGTGCGCGTTGGCCTGATCAAGCATACCCACCATGATATGGATGTTGATACGCCTGGTAAGGACAGCTATGAACTGCGCAAGGCCGGTGCAGACCAGACGCTGGTTGCCAGCGATCGGCGCTGGGCATTAATGACCGAAACACCTGAACAACAGCCTTTAGATCTCCAGTATCTGGCTGGCAGATTCGATCGCAGCAAGGTGGATTTGATCCTGGTGGAAGGGTTCAAGCATGAACAGATCAGCAAAATTGTTCTCTATCGCGAGGAAGTCGGTAAACCGCTTGCAGATATGTTGGATCAGCACGTCATTGCCGTCGCCAGCGATAGGAAGATAGAAGGTGTTGCGCCGTTACTTGATATCAACCAGCCTGAAACGATCGCTGGGTTTATTGTTCAGTGGCTGAAGCAGACAAAGGCATAGTCCCCTCACCCTAACCCTCTCCCACAGGGAGAGGGAACCGATCGAGCTCGCGGATCTCTCTGTGTAATACTTCATCTTTCTACTTACTTCCAACGTCCTGAAGCGGTACGGGCAAACCCAACCTCTCCCCACTTTCCGAAGCAGTACGGGCTCATCCACGACGCCGGACGGCTCCCTCTCCCTCCGCACGGGTGTTCAGTTGTTCTCGGCTGGTACTCTGGGAGAGGGCGGGGGTGAGGGGCATTTCTGTTTCCGACCCATAGCAAAAAGGCCATCCTTGCGGATGGCCTCTTGGCTTAATTGATGCCTGGCAGTGTCCTACTCTCGCATGGGGAGACCCCACACTACCATCGGCGCTACGGCGTTTCACTTCTGAGTTCGGCATGGGGTCAGGTGGGACCACCGCGCTATTGCCGCCAGGCAAATTCGTTTCATTCCAACCGCTTCACTCTCGTGTCGCCATTGAAACCAATCTCGGAACGTCGCTGAAAATTGTCGTCTACTCTAAAACACCTTCGGTGTTGTAAGGTTAAGCCTCACGGATCATTAGTACTGGTTAGCTCAATGCATCGCTGCACTTACACACCCAGCCTATCAACGTCTTAGTCTTAAACGTTCCTTCAGGGACCTTAAAGGCCCAGGGAAGACTCATCTCGAGGCAAGTTTCGCGCTTAGATGCTTTCAGCGCTTATCTTTTCCGCACTTAGCTACCGGGCAGTGCCATTGGCATGACAACCCGAACACCAGTGGTGCGTTCACTCCGGTCCTCTCGTACTAGGAGCAACCCCTCTCAATCTTCCAACGCCCACGGCAGATAGGGACCGAACTGTCTCACGACGTTCTAAACCCAGCTCGCGTACCACTTTAAATGGCGAACAGCCATACCCTTGGGACCTACTTCAGCCCCAGGATGTGATGAGCCGACATCGAGGTGCCAAACACCGCCGTCGATATGAACTCTTGGGCGGTATCAGCCTGTTATCCCCGGAGTACCTTTTATCCGTTGAGCGATGGCCCTTCCATTCAGAACCACCGGATCACTAAGACCTACTTTCGTACCTGCTCGAGCCGTCACTCTCGCAGTCAAGCTAGCTTATGCCTTTGCACTAACCTCACGATGTCCGACCGTGATTAGCTAACCTTCGTGCTCCTCCGTTACTCTTTGGGAGGAGACCGCCCCAGTCAAACTACCCACCAGACACTGTCCTCACCCCGGATTACGGGGCCGAGTTAGAACATCAAACATTAAAGGGTGGTATTTCAAGGTTGGCTCCATGCAGACTGGCGTCCACACTTCAAAGCCTCCCACCTATCCTACACATCAAGGCTCAATGTTCAGTGTCAAGCTATAGTAAAGGTTCACGGGGTCTTTCCGTCTTGCCGCGGGTACACTGCATCTTCACAGCGAGTTCAATTTCACTGAGTCTCGGGTGGAGACAGCCTGGCCATCATTACGCCATTCGTGCAGGTCGGAACTTACCCGACAAGGAATTTCGCTACCTTAGGACCGTTATAGTTACGGCCGCCGTTTACTGGGGCTTCGATCAAGAGCTTCGCCTTGCGGCTGACCCCATCAATTAACCTTCCAGCACCGGGCAGGCGTCACACCGTATACGTCCACTTTCGTGTTTGCACAGTGCTGTGTTTTTATTAAACAGTTGCAGCCAGCTGGTATCTGCGACTGGCTTCAGCTCCGAGAGCAAGTCTCTTCACCTACGCGCCAGCGTGCCTTCTCCCGAAGTTACGGCACCATTTTGCCTAGTTCCTTCACCCGAGTTCTCTCAAGCGCCTTGGTATTCTCTACCTGACCACCTGTGTCGGTTTGGGGTACGATTTGATGTTACCTGATGCTTAGAGGCTTTTCCTGGAAGCAGGGCATCAACTACTTCTGCACCGTAGTGCATCGTCATCACGCCTCAGGGTTAGTAAGTAACCGGATTTACCAGGTCACTCCCCCTACACGCTTAAACCGGGACAACCGTCGCCCGGCTAGCCTAGCCTTCTCCGTCCCCCCTTCGCAGTAACACCGAGTACAGGAATATTAACCTGTTTCCCATCGACTACGCCTTTCGGCCTCGCCTTAGGGGTCGACTCACCCTGCCCCGATTAACGTTGGACAGGAACCCTTGGTCTTCCGGCGAGCGGGTTTTTCACCCGCTTTATCGTTACTTATGTCAGCATTCGCACTTCTGATACCTCCAGCAAACCTCACAGTTCACCTTCAACGGCTTACAGAACGCTCCCCTACCCAACAACGCCTAAGCGTCGCTGCCGCAGCTTCGGTGCATGGTTTAGCCCCGTTACATCTTCCGCGCAGGCCGACTCGACCAGTGAGCTATTACGCTTTCTTTAAATGATGGCTGCTTCTAAGCCAACATCCTGGCTGTCTATGCCTTCCCACATCGTTTCCCACTTAACCATGACTTTGGGACCTTAGCTGGCGGTCTGGGTTGTTTCCCTCTTCACGACGGACGTTAGCACCCGCCGTGTGTCTCCCGTGATAACATTCTTCGGTATTCGGAGTTTGCATCGGTTTGGTAAGCCGGGATGGCCCCCTAGCCGAAACAGTGCTCTACCCCCGAAGATGAGTTCACGAGGCGCTACCTAAATAGCTTTCGGGGAGAACCAGCTATCTCCCGGTTTGATTGGCCTTTCACCCCCAGCCACAAGTCATCCGCTAATTTTTCAACATTAGTCGGTTCGGTCCTCCAGTTAGTGTTACCCAACCTTCAACCTGCCCATGGCTAGATCACCGGGTTTCGGGTCTATACCTTGCAACTATTCGCCCAGTTAAGACTCGGTTTCCCTACGGCTCCCCTATACGGTTAACCTTGCTACAAAATATAAGTCGCTGACCCATTATACAAAAGGTACGCAGTCACACCACGAAGGTGCTCCCACTGCTTGTACGTACACGGTTTCAGGTTCTATTTCACTCCCCTCGCCGGGGTTCTTTTCGCCTTTCCCTCACGGTACTGGTTCACTATCGGTCAGTCAGGAGTATTTAGCCTTGGAGGATGGTCCCCCCATATTCAGACAGGATGTCACGTGTCCCGCCCTACTCATCGAACTCACAGTTAATGCATTTTAGTGTACGGGGCTATCACCCTTTGCTGCGCGACTTTCCAGACGCTTCCACTAACACAAGAACTGATTCAGGTTCTGGGCTGTTCCCCGTTCGCTCGCCGCTACTAGGGGAATCTCGGTTGATTTCTTTTCCTCGGGGTACTTAGATGTTTCAGTTCCCCCGGTTCGCCTCGTATGGCTATGTATTCACCATACGATAGTGTGTCGAAACACACTGGGTTTCCCCATTCGGGTATTGCCGGTTATAACGGTTCATATCACCTTACCGACACTTTTCGCAGATTAGCACGCCCTTCATCGCCTCTGACTGCCTAGGCATCCACCGTGTACGCTTAGTCACTTAACCTCACAACCCGAAGGTGTTTCTGTAAACAGAGACACTGTCGTGCTGTTTATTTGAGAGACTCTATGACAGGTTAATCCTTACCCCAATAGTTCTACGGAGGGATAAGTTTCAGCTGTCATGTTTCAATTTTCAGCTTGTTCCAGATTGTTAAAGAGCAATATCTTAAACACGACTCGCAAGAGTCATCTTTAAGATAATCAGTCACGAATGACCGGTGATAATGTCTTTCACTCATTATCGGATGGCGTCCCCAAGGGGATTCGAACCCCTGTTACAGCCGTGAAAGGGCAGTGTCCTAGGCCTCTAGACGATGGGGACACAAAATCCGATTAAACCCAGGGTTTAACCGTTTCTCGTATCAGCATGAGTCCAGAAGACTCATTACATCAACAGGTAGCGCTTTGCTCATTACTTTTCATCAGACAATCTGTGTGGACACTGCACGCAACTGCATATCTTTAGGTAAGGAGGTGATCCAACCGCAGGTTCCCCTACGGTTACCTTGTTACGACTTCACCCCAGTCATGAATCACAAAGTGGTAAGCGCCCTCCCGAAGGTTAAGCTACCTACTTCTTTTGCAACCCACTCCCATGGTGTGACGGGCGGTGTGTACAAGGCCCGGGAACGTATTCACCGTAGCATTCTGATCTACGATTACTAGCGATTCCGACTTCACGGAGTCGAGTTGCAGACTCCGATCCGGACTACGACATACTTTATGAGGTCCGCTTGCTCTCGCGAGTTCGCTTCTCTTTGTATATGCCATTGTAGCACGTGTGTAGCCCTACTCGTAAGGGCCATGATGACTTGACGTCATCCCCACCTTCCTCCGGTTTATCACCGGCAGTCTCCTTTGAGTTCCCGCCATGACGCGCTGGCAACAAAGGATAAGGGTTGCGCTCGTTGCGGGACTTAACCCAACATTTCACAACACGAGCTGACGACAGCCATGCAGCACCTGTCTCACAGTTCCCGAAGGCACCAATCCATCTCTGGAAAGTTCTGTGGATGTCAAGAGTAGGTAAGGTTCTTCGCGTTGCATCGAATTAAACCACATGCTCCACCGCTTGTGCGGGCCCCCGTCAATTCATTTGAGTTTTAACCTTGCGGCCGTACTCCCCAGGCGGTCGACTTAACGCGTTAGCTCCGGAAGCCACGCCTCAAGGGCACAACCTCCAAGTCGACATCGTTTACAGCGTGGACTACCAGGGTATCTAATCCTGTTTGCTCCCCACGCTTTCGCACCTGAGCGTCAGTCTTTGTCCAGGGGGCCGCCTTCGCCACCGGTATTCCTCCAGATCTCTACGCATTTCACCGCTACACCTGGAATTCTACCCCCCTCTACAAGACTCTAGCTTGCCAGTTTCAAATGCAGTTCCCAAGTTAAGCTCGGGGATTTCACATCTGACTTAACAAACCGCCTGCGTGCGCTTTACGCCCAGTAATTCCGATTAACGCTTGCACCCTCCGTATTACCGCGGCTGCTGGCACGGAGTTAGCCGGTGCTTCTTCTGCGAGTAACGTCAATGAACGGTGCTATTAACACTGAACCCTTCCTCCTCGCTGAAAGTGCTTTACAACCCGAAGGCCTTCTTCACACACGCGGCATGGCTGCATCAGGCTTGCGCCCATTGTGCAATATTCCCCACTGCTGCCTCCCGTAGGAGTCTGGACCGTGTCTCAGTTCCAGTGTGGCTGGTCATCCTCTCAGACCAGCTAGGGATCGTCGCCTAGGTGAGCCATTACCTCACCTACTAGCTAATCCCATCTGGGCACATCCGATGGTGTGAGGCCCGAAGGTCCCCCACTTTGGTCCGAAGACGTTATGCGGTATTAGCTACCGTTTCCAGTAGTTATCCCCCTCCATCGGGCAGTTTCCCAGACATTACTCACCCGTCCGCCGCTCGTCACCCAGGAGCAAGCTCCTTGTGCTACCGCTCGACTTGCATGTGTTAGGCCTGCCGCCAGCGTTCAATCTGAGCCATGATCAAACTCTTCAATTAAAAGCTTGATTTGCTTCAACTCGTGAAGCGATGCTCGAAAATTAACTTTCGTAATCATTCATTCGCATGAATGACTGCTTGGTCACTCTTCAAGACTTGATATTTTTTTGCTACCGAAGTAGCTGGATATCGTCTTGTGAGTGCCCACACAGATTGTCTGATAAATTGTTAAAGAGCAGTGAGTTACGCGCTTTCGCTTGCTAACTCGAGGAGGCGTATACTACGCGATTCCTCTGAAGAGTCAACCTTTATTTCGGTGTTTTCACCGGCTTGACACTTCCTGGCTGGGCGACTGGTTCTCGTTAGAGGAGTCGTTGTTCCCGGTCAGTGGAGGCGCATTATAGGGAGTTCTCAGAACGCCGCAACCCCTAAATGCAAAAAACTTTTCAAGCGCGGCTTTTTTCGGCAAAACGCTGTCTTGTTCGTCGTTTTTGACACTTTTCCTCGAAAACAGCCGTAAAAGCTGGCGCTCCCTGGCGTAAAATGAAAGATAACAATGCAGTTAAAAGGAACCGCAGCCATGCAATTCGATGCTCAACAACAGGCGGCACAGCGTAATCTTTCTTATCTGCTGGCAGAAAAGCTCGGCCAACAGATCCTGGCCGGTGAATATCAAGCCGGCAGCATCCTGCCAGGCGAGATGGATTTGGCAGAACACTTTGGCGTCAGTCGCACTGCAGTACGTGAAGCAGTAAAAATGCTGGCGGCCAAAGGCATGCTGTTGCCGCGCCCCCGCATCGGCACCAGGGTCATGCCGCAAAGCCAATGGAACTTCCTCGATCAGGATCTGCTGACCTGGTGGATGACCAGAGAGAACTTCGACCAGGTCATGCAGCACTTCCTTATTCTACGCACGTCGCTGGAACCTCAGGCCTGTTCATTGGCAGCCATCAACGCCACCCAGGAGCAAAAAACGCGATTGGTCACGCTGATGACAGAAATGCAGGCGCTACACGTGGATTTTGACCGCGAACGCTGGATTGAGGTCGATACCCAGTACCACCAGCTAATCTATGAAGCCAGCGCCAATCCGTTTCTCACCTCGTTCGCCAACCTGTTCAGCTCGGTGTATCAAAGCTATTTCCGGGCGATCACCGGTAATGAAGTGATCAAACTGCAACACCATCAGGCCATTGTGGATGCCATAGTCGCCAGTGACAGCACCGCAGCCCTCACTGCATGCCAAACATTGTTGCAGGGCAATGCGTAAACTCCGCAGCTATATATAGAAGGAAAATGGGATCACGATGACAAAATCTGCACGCAGCATGGCAGGGTTGCCTTGGATCGCCGCGATGGCGTTCTTTATGCAGGCGTTGGATGCCACTATTCTCAATACCGCCTTACCGGCGATAGCCCACAGCCTCGACCGTTCCCCCTTGGCAATGCAGTCGGCGGTGATCAGTTACACCCTGACGGTTGCGATGCTAATCCCGGTGAGCGGCTGGCTGGCCGATCGCTTCGGCACCCGGCGGGTGTTTATTATCGCCGTATCCCTGTTTACCTTTGGCTCGCTGTTGTGTGCCTTGTCCCCGACGCTGAGTTTCCTGGTCGCCTCACGTATTTTACAGGGGATTGGCGGCGCGATGATGATGCCGGTGGCACGCCTTGCCCTGTTGCGGGCCTATCCGCGTAGTGAGCTGTTGCCGGTACTGAACTTTGTCACCATGCCTGGCCTGGTTGGGCCAATAATGGGCCCGCTGCTTGGCGGCTGGCTGGTGACCTACGCTACCTGGCATTGGATCTTCCTGATTAACATCCCGATAGGCTTACTCGGCATCATCTACGCCCGCAAATACATGCCGGACTTCACCACGCCAAAACGGCCGTTTGATTTCATCGGTTTTATACTGTTTGGCCTTAGCCTGGTACTTATCTCCACCGGCCTGGAGCTGTTCGGCGAGCAGGTACTGGCCAATTACATTTCTCTGGGAGTGTTCCTGAGCGGCTTTGTGATGCTGTTTGGCTATATCATTCACGCCCGCCGCCACGCTCAGCCACTGATTGGGCTGGATCTGTTCAAGACCCGTACCTTTTCCGTCGGCATTGCCGGTAACGTGGCCTCGCGGCTAGGGACTGGCTGCGTTCCCTTCCTGATGCCGTTGATGCTGCAGGTGGCCTTTGGCTATTCGGCGATTGTCGCCGGTTGCATGATGGCCCCGACGGCGGTGGGTTCTCTGATGGCCAAGTCTACCGTTACCCAGGTGTTGCGCTGGTTCGGCTATCGTAAGACGTTAGTAGGTATCACTATCATTATCGGCGTATTGATTGCGCAGTTCTCTCTGCAAAGCCCAGGTATGCCGCTGTGGCTGATGATTTTGCCGCTGTTTGTTCTAGGGATGGCGATGTCGACGCAGTTTACCGCCATGAATACCATCAGCCTGGCAGACCTGAACGATGGCAACGCCAGTTCCGGCAATAGCGTATTGGCAGTGACGCAACAGCTGTCTATCAGCTTTGGCGTTGCGATCAGCGCCGCCGTGTTGCGCTTCTATGGTTCAATGGGGATTGGCACCATGATCGATCAGTTCCACTACACCTTTATTACCATGGGGATAGTGACCGTTGCTTCGGCCTTCGTCTTTATGCTGTTAAGAAGAAAAGACGGCAATAACCTGATCACCGGCAAAGAGAAATCACGCAAAGAAGCGAAGGCTACCAGTTAACGGTAACCGACGGAGTCTCTCTCCACCAGCTCTGGCGTCAGCACCAGGATCTGGGCATCCCGTTCAGGGTTTTGCAGGCGATTGATGAGCGCATCGATCGCCAGTTCCCCTAGCGAATCTTTGGGCTGATGAATGGTGCTGAGCGGTGGAGCCAGATATTTGGCCAGTTCGATATCGTCGTACCCCATCACGGCCATATCCTGTGGTACCACCAGCCCGGCCTGATACAGCGCCTGATAAACGCCGACGGCGACGGCATCGTTGCCAGCAAACACCGCATGAGGAGGTTCGGCTAACGCCAGCAACTGCTTCATGGCATGCACGCCCCCTTCAAACTCAAAGTCGCAATACACCTCATAGCCCGGCAGGATTTCAAGGCCGGCACGCTTCATGGCGCGGCGATAGCCTTCCAAACGATGGCGCGCGGTCGTTTTATCCAGCGGCCCGGCGATACAGGCGATTTGGCGATAACCGCGAGCGATCAGATGATCGGTAGCCATTTCGCCCCCCAGCAACGAGTTATCCTGAATGATATCGTTGGCCCCTTCGAACGGCGACCAGTCCATCATCACGATCGGCAAAGAGGGGTAGCGGCTTAGAGCATCCTGCGAGGGGCGATGGTTTTCGGTACACATCACCAGCAGGCCATCCACCCGCTTTTGCAACAGCGTTTCCATGCTGCTGTTCATACGCGCCACATCTTCCTCTGTGTTGCACAGGATCAGGCTGTAGCCACGCTCGTAGCAGCTGCGTTCCACGCCGCGCACCACTTCGGCATAAAACGGGTTATTACTGGAGGTCACCAGCATACCAATGGTGCGCGTCGTATTGAGTTTCAGGCTACGCGCCAGTGCGGAAGGGGCATAGTTTAGCTGTTCCACGGCCACCATGACTTTGTCACGCACGCTGTCGCTGACAAAGCGATTGTTATTGATCACGTGCGAGACCGTCGAGGTTGAAACACCCGCCAGGCGGGCGACATCTTTCATGGTAGCCAAAGCGTTATCCCTGTTGCTGCAAAAAGGCGTCAATCTCTTCACGCCATGGCACGGAAGGCTGTGCACCCGGCCGGGTAACGGCAATGGCCGCCGCCGCATGGGCGAAACGCACCGCATCGCTCATCACTTTACCTTCGAGCAAAGCAGTAACCAGAGCACCGTTGAACGTATCACCGGCCGCGATGGTATCCACCGCTTTGACCTTAAAGCCCGGAACCAGTTTGCCTTTACCGTTTTCGCTCAACCATACGCCACGACTACCGAGGGTGATAATCACGCAGCCAATACCTTTATCATGCAGGATGCTGGCGGCACGTTCGGCGTCAGCGTCATTATTCACCGCGATACCGGTCAGCCGCTGGGCTTCGGTTTCGTTCGGGGTGATCATGTCAACCATGGCTAACAATTCGTCAGGCAGCTCACAGGCCGGAGCCGGGTTGAGGATCACCTGGGTTTGGTGCTGCTTGGCCAGTTTGGCGGCGGCAATCACCGTCTCCAGCGGTGACTCAAGCTGCATCAATAGCGCATCGGCATCGATAACCCGTTGCCGATAGCGGTTGAGATATTCGGGAGTGACCGCCGCGTTGGCACCGGCATCGATACCAATCACGTTTTCGCCTTCGGCATTGACGAAAATCAGCGCTACGCCGGTAGTACTGTCGGCAATAGCTTCAATCGGTTGGGTATCAATGCGATCGGTTGCCAGCTGTTGGCGAATACGTTCACCAATATCGTCTGCACCTACGCAGGCAATAAAAGCAATGTCCGCACCGCTGCGCCCGGCAGCCACCGCCTGGTTAGCCCCTTTGCCACCAAAGGCAACCTTATACTGCTGGCCGATCACCGTTTCGCCCGGCTGGGGAAACTGGTTGATATTGAGGATATGGTCGGCATTGATGCTGCCCAAAACCACCAGCTTTGCTGTTTCCATCACAGGGTTCCCTAAAATTGCGCGCCATCGTCACGCCCCGTTCCGATGGCGCTGGAGATGACTTACTTGGTAACCAGTTTCAAATCAACCGGGATAGTCGCCGGTACTTTCTCGCCTTTCAAGATCTTATCTGCCGTTTCTACGCCAATCACGCCGATTTGATCCGGACGCTGTGCCACGGTGGCAGCCAGTTTACCGCCTTCAACCGCTTTCACGCCGTCTGCGGTGCCGTCAAAACCAACGACGATGACATCCGTTTTACCAGCGGTTTGCAACGCACGCAGCGCGCCCAGTGCCATTTCATCGTTCTGTGCAAACACCGCCTGCACGTCTGGATGCGCGGTCAGCAAGTTCTGCATGACGTTCAGACCCTTGGTACGATCGAAGTCTGCTGGCTGGCTGGCCAGCAGTTTAAATTTGTTCTGCTCCAGTGACTGTTGGAAGCCTTCGCCACGTTCACGGGCAGCAGATGTCCCGGCAATGCCTTCCAGCTGGATCACCTTGGCATCGGCCCCTACTTTGTTGGCGATAAAGTCACCGGCCATTTTACCGCCCACGCGGTTGTCGGAAGCGATATGGCTGACTACTTCGCCTTTCGCTGCCATACGGTCGAGCGTAATGACCGGGATCTTGGCCTGGTTGGCCATCTTGATGGCGTTACCTACCGCGTCAGAATCGGTTGGGTTAATCAGCAGCAGTTTCGGGTTCTGCACCATCAGATCCTGCACGTTGGCCAACTCTTTCGCCGGGTTGTTCTGGGAATCCAGCACCACCAGGTTGTAACCCAGTTTGTTGGCTTCCAACTGCGCCCCTTCTTTCATCGAAACAAAGAACGGGTTGTTGAGCGTAGAAACCACCAGCGCGATGGTGTCTTTTGCCAGGGCGTTAGCACTCAGGGTGGCGGTTAACGCGATGGCCGAAACTAAGGTTGCCAGTTTTTTCATTTTCATGGTCGTGATTCCTGTAGGGGAGAGGTTACTTGTTACTTTTGTTGTCTACCAGAACCGCCAGCAGAATAACGGCTGCTTTCACGATCATTTGGTAGTAGGAAGAAACACCCAGTAAATTCAAACCGTTGTTCAGGAAGCCAAGGATCAGCGCCCCGATCAGGGTACCGACGATGCGCCCTTTACCCCCAGCCAGGCTGGTACCACCCAGTACCACCGCAGCGATGGCATCCAGCTCATAGCCGGTACCCGCAGTAGGTTGCGCAGAGGACAGGCGCGCCACTTCAATGACCCCAGCCAGTGCCGCCAGCAGGCCGCACAGGGAGTAAACGATGATTTTAACCCTATCAACGCTGATACCGGAAAGGCGGGTAGCCGCTTCGTTGCCGCCCAGCGCATAGATATAGCGGCCAAGACGGGTATGATGCAGCATATACCAGGCGGCGACAAACACGATGGCCATGATCCAGATCGGGGTAGGAACGCCTAACGGGCGGCCAATCCCGAACCAGCCGAAGGCGTCGGCAACGTCGGTAAAGCCGGTATTGATCGGGCTACCGTTGGTGTACACCATGGTCATGCCGCGCAGTAACAGCATCATCACCAGGGTGGCAATAAATGCCTGAACCTTGCCTTTGGCCACGATAATCCCGGTACAGGCCCCTACCGCTGCCCCCAATGCCAGCGCAGCTGCCACAGCCACCACCGCATTGACTTCAAATCCGACAATCGAAGCGGCTACCGCCCCGGTCAGCGCCAACAGCGATCCGACCGACAGGTCGATGCCGGAAGTCAGGATCACCAACGTCATGCCGACCGCCATAATGGCGTTCACCGAGGTTTGCTGCAGGATATTGAACAGGTTATTAACGGTGAAGAAATTCGGGCTCATCGAAGACACCACGGCAATCAGCACCAGCAGGGCAATCAGCGATTTCTGCTCCAACAGCCACTCTTTACTGAACCAGCGCTTAGCTGCAACACTTTGTGAACTCATATCTGATTACTCCTGCTTTACGCCGTATTGCTTGCCAACGGCTGCTGCCATCAGCACTTCCTGGGTGGCCTGTTCAATCGGGAATTCGCCGCTGAGGTGGCCTTCATGCATCACCAGGATGCGGTCGCTCATGCCCAGCACCTCCGGCATTTCCGAAGACACCAATATGATGCTCAGCCCTTCCTGCTTGAACTGGTTGATTAACTGGTAGATCTCTTTTTTGGCCCCGACGTCGACGCCGCGTGTCGGTTCATCGAGGATCAGCACCTTTGGCCGGGTCATCAAGCCACGGGCAATCGCCACTTTTTGCTGATTGCCGCCGGAAAGCAGGCCAATCGGCTGCTCCATCGACGGCGTTTTGATATTGAACAGGCGGATAAAATCGCTGACGGCGATCTGCTCGTCGGCATGTTTCAGGCCACCACCGGCGCGGCTGAAGTAGCGCAGCGCGGTCAGCGACATGTTTTCCTTCACCGACATCCCCAGCACCAGACCATCACGCTTACGGTCTTCGGAGATATAGACAATGCCGTTAGCCAGGCCGTCCTGAGGAGTACGAGTCACCACCTCATGGCCGTCCAGATTCACGGTGCCGCTTTTACGTGGCGCCGCTCCGTACAGGATCTTCATCAGTTCGGTACGCCCAGCCCCCATCAGGCCAGCCACACCCAAAATCTCACCGCGGTATAAAGTAAAGCTGACGTCATGCACGCCAGGGCCGGAAACGTGGCTCACCTGCAGGCGTTTTTCACCGCGCGGCAGGTTCAGACGTGGATACTGCTCTTCCAGCTTGCGACCCACCATCATTTCAATCAGCGAATCTTCATTCAGTTCGGCAACCGGCCGCTCGGCAATAAATTGCCCGTCACGGAATACGGTCACATCGTCGCAGATTTCGAAGATCTCTTTCAGGCGGTGGGAGATATAAACAATACCGCGGCCTTCGGCTTTCAGCTCGTTGATCACTTTAAACAGCGAGGCGGTTTCGGTATCGGTCAGGGCATCGGTCGGCTCATCCATGATGATCACTTTGGATTCAAAGCTCAGCACCTTGGCGATTTCCACCATTTGCTGATCGCCAATCGACAATTCCCCCACCAGCCGGTGGCTGCTGTAGCGCAGGTTCAAACGCGCCAGCAGTTTGTCCGCTTCGGCATACATGCGTTTCCAGTCGATGCGGCCAAAGCGGTTAACGAACTCGCGGCCAAGAAAGATGTTCTCGGCAATGGTCAGCTGCGGGATCAGGTTCAGTTCCTGATGAATGATGCCGATACCCGCTTCCTGCGAATCCTTCGGCCCGTTGAAGGCCACTTCCTTGCCAAGGAAATATTGGCTGCCCGTATCTTTGTTGTAGATACCGGTCAGCACTTTCATCATGGTGGACTTGCCGGCACCGTTTTCCCCCACCAGCGCCATCACCCTGCCGGGATAAACGCTCAGGGCGGCCCCAGAAAGCGCCTTCACGCCGGGAAAGGCCTTATCGATCCCCTTCAGTTGCAGTAAAGGTTGCATAGGCGCCTCAGAAAGTTACGCCGGAGCACAGGATCACGTTCGCGTAGGGCGAACATTCTCCGCTGCGGATCACGGCCCGGCTATGTTCGGTTTGCGCTTTAAACGCGCTGTGGCTGATATAGCTGATGCTGATGGTATTGCCCTGGTGTTGGCCAAGCTGAGTCAGTTGAGCCAGTAATGCCTCGTGGAGCGACGGGTTATGCTTGACGATCTCTTCCGCCAGGATGGCGCTCTCTACCTGCATTTCCTGCGTCACCACGCCTACAACCTGTAAGAATGTCGGCACCCCTTGGGTCAGCGCCAGATCGATACGCGGCGTCACGGCCGGGATCGGCAAGCCTGCATCGCAAATCGCGATCTGATCGGTGTGGCCGAGACGAGAGACCACCGCAGAAACGTCAGAATTCAGTAGTACGCCTTTTTTCATGAGTAAACTCCAGCAGCGAAACGTTTCGCTATTGAGTCAGTGTAGAAAATCAGCAGAGGAAGACAACCCTGTCATAGCGGAAATGTGATCGCCATCGAAACGTTTCGCTCACGTTTGATAAAGCGTAGCTAAAAAAGAAGGGCCCAGCAAATGCTGAGCCCTCTCTTTTAGATTTCGACCTGGGTTCCCAGTTCGATGACCCGGTTGGGCGGGATCTCAAACTGGTCGGCAGCCCGCAATGCGTTGCGGCTCAGGGCGATAAACAGCTTGCCGCGCAGGAACAGATACCACGGCCGTTTGGTGAGGATCAGCGATTCATGGGACATAAAGAACGACGTCTCCATCATCCGGCATGGCAGCCCTTCCAACCCACAGCGGTGGAAGACTTCCTCAACGTTCGGCGTTTCACGCCAGCCATAGCTGGCTACCACTCGCCAGAAGGTCGGTGACAATTGCTCAATCGTTACACGCCGGACGTTATGCACATAAGGAGCATCTTCGGTACGCAAGGTCAGCAGCACTACCCGCTCATGCAGCACTTTGTTGTGCTTGAGGTTATGCAACAGGGCAAACGGGATCACGTTAATCGCCCGCGACATAAACACCGCAGTGCCCGGCACGCGAACCGGTGGCGATTTTTCCAGTGAGGCAATCAGTGCTTCAAGGGAGTTACCGTGCTCATGCATCCGGCGCAGCAGGCGGAAACGTTCACTCTTCCAGGTGATCATGATCAGGAACATCACCAGGGCCAACATCAGTGGCAACCAACCGCCAGAGAACAGTTTCAAGGCGTTCGCCGAGAACATCGGTACATCAATAATCAGCAGCATCACCAGAATGCCTCCCACCAGGAAGCGATTCCAATGCCAATTCTTGATGGCGACGGAGGTGATCAGGATGCTGGTCAATACCATGGTGCCGGTCACCGCAATACCATAGGCCGCGGCCAGGTTACTGGAGTGTTCGAAGCCCACAATCACCAACACCACGGCGATATACAGGGTCCAGTTGATCACCGGGATATAGATCTGGCCGGACTCCATTTCCGAGGTATGAATGATGCGCATCGGTGACAGATAGCCCAGACGAACGGCCTGGCGGGTCAACGAGAAAACGCCGGAAATGACCGCCTGCGAGGCAATAACCGTGGCCAGCGTAGCCAATATCAACAGCGGGATCAGCGCCCAATCGGGGGCCAACAGGAAGAACGGGTTCTTGATCGCTTCCGGATTTTTCAGCAGCAATGCGCCTTGGCCGAAGTAGTTAAGCACCAGCGAAGGCAGTACCACGGTGAACCAGGCCAGGCGGATCGGGAATTTGCCAAAGTGGCCCATATCGGCATACAGCGCTTCCACACCGGTAATCGACAGTACCACCGCACCGAGCGCGAAGAAGGACACCTTCTTATATTCAACAAAGAAGTTGAGGGCCCATTTAGGGTTCAGCGCCTGCAACACTTCCGGGTTGGCGATAATGCTGCGCGCCCCCAGGACCGCCAATACGATAAACCACAGCAGCATCACCGGGGCAAACAGTTTGCCCACGCTACCGGTGCCATGTTTTTGGATGGCGAACAGTAAGGTCAGTACCAGAATAGACAACGGGACGATGTAGGGATCAAGCGACGGGGCGGCAATCTCCAACCCTTCGATCGCCGACATCACCGAGATCGCCGGAGTGATCACTACCTCGCCATAGAAGAAGCTGCCACCAATCAGGCCCAGGATCACCAGCAAAGAGGTCGTACGTGCCGAGGTATGGCGCCCAGCCAAAGACATCAACGTCAGTATCCCGCCTTCACCGGCGTTATCCGCACGCATGACGTAGGTGAGATACTTCAAGGAAACGATGACGATCAACATCCAGAAGATTAAGGAAAGAAAACCAAACACCACGTCGGGACGGACATCAAAACCGTAATGACCGGAAAAACATTCTCGCAAGGTATAGAGCGGGCTGGTGCCGATATCACCGTAAACGACCCCAATAGCCGCCAGGGTAACCGCCGATAAAGACTGTTTATGTTCTGTGCTCATAGTTTGCTTCTTTTGCTAGATCATCCGTCAACCGATGCATCAGCATCAGGTTAAAGATACGGGCTCCAAGATCCGTCACACCCGGTAAAAGGCGCACAGTATGCATCATTTATAGCACTTGCCTACTCTACTATCTGACCCCAAAAATAAACAAAATGTGAATCACCCCCCTTGTTGAGCATAGAAAAATTTTACTAATCAACCAGCTATAGGGCTAAAAATAATGATGGTTTATCATCGGATTCTCTAGCAAGATTGGCTGTCGGCCTGGGTGGCAGGCTCTAACCTCCGGACAACGCGAGCTATTTTATGGCGTCATCAACACTTCTGGCAGAACGGATCGCCCGCCTCAGCAGTGCGCTGGAGAGCGGCCTTTATGAACGGCAAGAGGCTATCAGGCTTTGCTTGCTGGCAGCCTTGTGCGGCGAAAGCGTGTTCCTGCTGGGCCCGCCGGGGATCGCCAAGAGCCTGATCGCCCGCCGGCTGAAATTTGCCTTCCGCAGCGCTCGCTCCTTTGAATACCTGATGACGCGCTTTTCCACGCCGGAAGAGGTGTTTGGCCCGCTGTCGATCCAGGCTCTGAAAGATGAAGGCCGCTATCAGCGTCTGACTGCGGGTTATCTGCCCGAAGCCGAGATTGTCTTTCTTGATGAAATCTGGAAGGCTGGCCCGGCTATCCTCAATACCCTGCTGACCGCGATCAACGAGCGCCGCTTCCGTAACGGTAATAGTGAAGAGCCCATTCCCCTGCGCCTGCTGGTCACCGCCTCCAATGAATTACCCGAGGCCGATAGCAGCCTTGAAGCGTTGTATGACCGTATGCTGATCCGGCTGTGGCTCGATAAGGTGCAGGATAAGCAGAATTTTCGCTCGCTGTTGGTAGCCCGGCAGAATGAAAACGACAACCCGGTGCCCGAGGCACTAAGCATCAGCGATGAAGAGTTCCACCAATGGCAACCGCTGATCGATAAGGTCAAACTGCCGGAAAACTGCTTTGAACTGATCTTTCTGCTGCGCCAACGGTTAGACGCCTTGGAACAGGCGCCTTATGTTTCCGACCGGCGTTGGAAGAAATCCCTGCGCTTACTGCAAGCCTGCGCCTTTTTCAGCGGCCGCGACACCATTGTGCCGTTGGATTTAATGCTGTTGAAGGATTGCCTGTGGCACGATCGGACATCATTAAAGTTGTTACAGCAACAAATCGATCAGTTGCTGACCGAACAGGCCTATCAGCAGCAAACCTTGTTGATCCAGCTACAGCAGATCCACACCCGCTGGATGCAGCATCAACAGCAGCAGAGCCATCGTCAGGCCATCCAACTGGTGAAAAAAGGCGGCATGTTCAGCCGCAAGCCACAATACGTGCTGGAGCATCCGCTCACTGGCACCACTTTGACGCTGCTGCTGCAAAAGCCATTACAACTGCACGACATTCAGGTTAACCATCTAAGTATCGAAAGCAGCATGCTGGAAAACTGGCTGCAAAAAGGCGGTGACGTGCGCGCCAAGCTCAACGGCATTGGTTTTGCCCAGCAGATCGATCTGGAAGTCGATGAGCAACTGCATCTGACCGTGCTGGACGTCAGCCGCCAGCCCTCCCTGCTGGCCCTGCCGGGTAAACCGACCGGGGGAACCCCGCCAGAATTCCTGGACGAAATAGAAACGCTAAGCCAGCGCCAGGCAGAGCAGCGGCGGTTATTCAGCCAGCATCAGCCTTGCCTGTTCACCCCTGCCGCCGGGTTGGCGAAAATTGAAGCCAGCCTGTTGCAGGTGGCCGAGCAGATCAAACAGCTGTCCCAGCAAATGCGCGGCCAGTAACCATGCTGAGCCTCGAAACGCTCGATATGCTGTTGTCGATCTCCGAAGGCGAGCTGATCGAAGAGCTGATCATTGGCATGTTGGCCGCGCCGCAGTTGGCAGTGTTTTTCAATAAATTTCCGGCGATACGTCGGGCGATCAACCGCGATCTGCCTCAATGGAAGCTGCAACTGAAGGATCGCATTCAGCAAGCCGTGGTGCCACCGGTGCTGGCGCAAGAGTTTTACCGCTATCAGCAGTGCCAGTTGGAAAGCCACGGCCAGTTCTCGCAAAACCTTGACGACACGCTCGATCTGCTACGCCAATGCGCATCGCCGTTTTACGCCCAGGCACGGAGCATGGTGGACGCCGCCGACCTCCCCGCTCATCCGCTCGATGGCAGCTTCCAGACCCTGTTTCTGCAACGCTGGCGCATTAGCCTGACGCTGCAGGCCACGATGCTGCACCATAAGTTACTGGAGCAGGAACGTGAACAACTGATGGCCGAGCTGCAAGAGCGGCTGGCACTGAGCGGCGCACTGGAACCTGTGCTGGCAGAGAACGACACGGCCGCAGGCAGATTGTGGGATATGAGCAAAGGCCAGTTACAACGCGGTGACTACCAACGGCTGGTGGAGTACGGTGACTTCCTGCAACAGCAGCCAGAGCTACAAAAGCTGGCACAACAGCTGGGCCGCAGCTATGAAGCCAAGGCGGTGCAGCAACAAGATGCGCAGCCGGAACCGTACAGAGTGATGGTGCAGGTACCCGCCATTCAGCCGGAAGAGGTCAGCGGTATACACCAAAGTGACGACATCCTGCGGCTACTGCCACCCGAACTGGCGGCGTTAGGCATTGAAGAGTTGGAGTTTGAGTTTTACCGGCGGCTGCTGGAAAAACGGTTGCTGACCTATCGCCTGCAAGGGGATGCCTGGCAGGAACAGATCATGATGCGTCAGGTCACTCATCAGCAGCAGGACCGGCAGCCACGCGGGCCATTTATTGTTTGCGTAGATACTTCCGGCTCAATGGGCGGCTTTAATGAACAATGCGCCAAGGCCTTTTGCCTGGCACTGCTGCGCATTGCACTGGCAGATAACCGCCGCTGCTACATCATGCTGTTTGCCAGCCAGATCGTGCACTATGAACTGACGGCCGCCAGCGGTATCGAACAGGCAGTGCGGTTCCTGGGCCAGCATTTTCGTGGCGGGACGGATTTGGCCGCCTGCCTGAATGCCACCGTCGGCAAAATGGCGGAAAGCGACTGGTTTGACGCCGATGCGGTGATTATTTCCGATTTTATTGCCCAGCGATTGCCGGAAGAGGTGATCAAGAAGGTGAAGTCACAGCAGCACAGCCACCAACAACGCTTTCATGCAGTGGCCATGTCAGCCTATGGCAAACCCGGCATCATGCGCATCTTCGATCATATCTGGCGCTTTGATACCGGGTTAAAAAGCCGTTTACTGCGGCGCTGGAGTCGCTAGCTGTTACAGCAGCCCAGCAACGCTCTCGCGTACTTCTGGTCCCCACACGCCACACTGTACCTGCCCAATATGCGACAGTTGCAGCAGCAGCATCACCAGGCGTGATTGGCCAATACCGCCACCAATCGTCTGAGGCATTTCACCACGCAGCAGGGACTGGTGCCATTCCAGCTTCAGGCGATCCAGATCGTCGGTTAACGTCAGCTGATGTTGCAGCGCCGCCGCATCAACGCGGATGCCCATTGAAGAGAGTTCAAACGCATCCTGCAGCACCGGGTTCCACACCACGATGTCACCGTTCAACCCTTTCAGCCCTTCGATACCTGGCGTGGTCCAGTCATCATAATCCGGTGCACGTACGTCATGGGATTTGCCATGTGAGAGTTTGCCACCAATACCAATCAGGAATACGGCCCCCATTTCTTTGGCGATCGCACGTTCACGACCTTTAGCATCCAGTTCAGGGTAGCGTTGCAGCAGCGTTTCGCTGTGAACAAAGTGGATCTGTTCTGGCAGGAACGGTGCCAGACCAAATTCACGGCTCACCGCGGCTTCCGTTTCTTTTATAGAGGCATAGATACGCTTAACGGTATCTTGCAGGTAAGCCGGGTTACGTTCGCCATCTCCCATTACACGTTCCCAATCCCACTGATCGACATACACCGAGTGGATCGGCGTCAGGCGATCTTCATCCGGGCGCAGCGCTTTCATATGGGTATACACACCTTCACCCGCGCTGAAATCGTGCTCGCCCAGGGTTTTACGCTTCCATTTAGCCAGCGAGTGCACCACTTCAAACGTCGAGTCCGGTAGGCTTTTGACCTTCACCTGAACGGCTTTTTCGCTGCCCGAAAGGTTATCTTGAGTACCGTCACCCAGTCGGCTGAGGATCGGAGCCTGCACTTCAATAAGGCCAAGCTGCTGTTCCAACTGGCGGGAGAAGAAGGATTTCACGAAGCTGATTTGTTGTTGTTTTTGGATAAACTGCTTTTTCATTGCCGTATCTCTTGAATAACCTGTCTAGTTGCCAATGATTAAGCAACAGAATGGCATCTAAATTCAATATCCATCAATCAATATTGCCTTTTCGCTTTTAATCAGTCATTTTTAAGCGGTGATAATTCAACAAACGGCAATTAAAGGGGCATTTAATGGCAGAAATTTATCAGATCGATAATCTCGATCGCGGCATCCTCAACGCGTTAATGGAGAATGCCCGCATGCCTTACGCCGAACTGGCGAAGAATTTTGCCGTCAGCCCCGGCACCATTCATGTGCGCGTGGAGAAGATGAAACAGGCCGGGATCATCACCGGAACGCGGGTTGATGTGAACCCAAAGCAGCTGGGTTACGACGTCTGCTGTTTTATCGGCATCATATTGAAGAGTGCCAAGGACTACCCTTCGGCGCTGAAAAAGCTCGAAAGCCTGGAGGAAGTAGTGGAAGCCTATTACACCACCGGCCACTACAGCGTGTTTATCAAGGTGATGTGCCGTTCGATCGATGCGTTGCAACAGGTTCTGATCAACAAGATCCAGACCATCGATGAGATTCAGTCAACGGAGACGCTGATCTCCCTGCAGAATCCTATCATGCGTACCATTACGCCTTAATAAGCGATTTTTCACAGCCCACAAGCCTCTATGATAGGCCCGTGGTGCTGTGTAAAACAGCCCAAACATGATTTGAGTAAAATCAAAAAAAGATTGAAAATCGAGTTTACGGAGGGCACGTTTGCATCAATAGGGTGTTTCTGAAGCATGTTGATCAATTGTTGATTAATTTGGTTATGCACGTAAATATCAGTAATCTGTTAATAATTATAAATGTAAGTCTTACATATGTAGGAATCATACGACATCTGTCGTTATATGCTCTTATATACCTAATGAGTCGTTTAAAATATTATTCTCTCACTTTATAGAACTACACTTTGATCATGCGCTGATAACAGGCGTGGCAAGCAAGGGAGAGATCATGGTTTATATTGACAGTGATACCATTAACAAACTCAGTCTCCGGATATTGAGCAAATATAAAAAAACAGCTTTGTTTTTAGCCGTATTGTTTTTACTGTGCGGCACTTTATGTTTACTGATCCCTGTCTATTCTGGCATTGCTTTGAGCTACCTTATAGGAAGCTTATTTGTTATTTCAGGGGTATACTCCTTCGTCAGCGCATTCGCTTTCATAAAAAACACTTCGAGTTTTTTTTCATTGCTTCTGTTCGGTATTATCTATGTTTTTCTGGGAGTGAGTTTTTTATCAAGCCCCATGATAGGAATGAATATTCTTTCAATGCTCATTTGCATTCTATTTTTGTTAGGAGGATTGAGTCGTCTGACCACAGCATTTAACAATAGTGAAATGATTGGGCGTTACTGGTGTATTTTTATCGGGATCCTGGATTTTGCTATTGCATTCCTCTGGCTGAGTGCTGGTGAAAACACATCATATCTATTAACCGTAATGTTAATCGGTCTTGAAATGGTGTTAACTTCATGGTTTTTCTTCATGCTTAACTATGGTTTAAACCATCATAAGGACAGTTACTCCGGCGCATAATTTCAACACATTTTTCAATATTTTCATTATTAACAGGAGATAGTTATCATGACTAAATTTACCAAAAATATCCTTATCGCTTCCGCTTTGGTTGTAGCTGGCATTAATGTTGCCAACGCAGAAACCACGGTTAAAACAACCCCGCAGGATATGACTTGCAAAGAATTTATCGATCTGAATCCTAAGGCAATGACCCCCGTAGCATTCTGGGTGGTCAATAAAGATAATGTTTTTCAGCAAGGTGATTATGTTGACTGGAATGAAGTAGAAACCACCTACGTTCCACTGGTCATCAAAGCCTGCAAGCAAAAACCTGAAAGCAAGCTGGAAGAATTTAAGCAGTGGATTAACGACATTAAATAATGTCTATCAGATAAAGTCAGCTATCTACGATAACTGACTTTATCTGTATGAAAATCAACTCCACACTAATACCCTTCAAAATTAGTTAGTACTCTCAGCATTAATTTCGGGAATTCCACCTTAAAAGGAAAAAGGATTTACGCTAAAAAAAATAACAATCTATACCGTTATTTTTATAAGAGGAAGATAAATTATGCCTACAGGCATAGCAGGAAAAGATAGCAATCAAAAATTAGGTCTTTTGGCATTAGTTGCTATCGTCGTCAGTTCGATGATTGGCAGCGGCGTTGATGGGCTACCACAGAATATGTCCGCCAGTTCAGCAGTAGGTTCTGTGACTATAGCCTGGCTAATCTGCGGTTTCGGAATGTTTTTCATTTCTCGTACATTTATTATTCTTTCGGATATTCGGCCAGACCTACAGGCTGGCATCTACATGTACGCTCAGGAAGGCTTTGGTACCTTCTGTGCATTTATTGTCGTATGGGGCTATTGGCTGATGACTATTTTCAGCAACGTCGCCTTTGGTATCATGGTGATGGATACGCTGAATTATTTTATCCCGGGAGGTTTTAGCGGCGGGAATAATATCCCTTCAATTATTGGCATATCAATTCTCATCTGGGGATTCAATATTTTAGTGTTGTCTGGCACAAGACTTGCTGGTGCGCTAAATATTATAGGGACGTTAGCAAAATTAATACCCCTAGTGATATTTGTATTCGTTCTGGTTTATTTCCTTAACGTTAACGAACTCACCAGTAACATCTGGGCAAACAATCCTTTATTTCCTAAGGAGTATCTAGGCTCGGTATTCTCCCAGATAAAGTCGCCACTTGATGTTGCTCTATGGTGTTTTATTGGTGTTGAAGGTGCCGTTGCGTTGTCTGGAAGAGTAAAAAACAAAAAAGATGTCGGCAGGGCAACCTTAATTGGTTTTATCATTTCACTTATCATATGTATCTTGATTTCTATCCTGCCTTTCGGGGTCTTGACTCAAAAACAACTGAGCGTGATCGCCACGCCATCAACGGCAGGGATCCTGAAGATTGTTGTCGGCGAGTGGGGCGAAAGACTGATTAATATTGGTGTGCTGATCTCGGTGTTAACCAGTTGGTTAGCCTGGACCATGATTTGTGCAGAAATCCCTATGGTTGCGGCCCAAAATGCAGCTTTCCCAGAAAAATTTGCCAGACGAAACCATCAAGGAGCGGCATCGGTTTCACTATGGGTCAGCAGCGCTTTAATGCAGCTTGTGGTTTTGATGGTTTACTTTTCAAGTAACGCCTGGATAGCCATGCTCTCGATTTCAGCCTTGACAGTTTTACCCGTCTATCTGCTGTCCACCGCTTACTTATGCAAGTTATGTATCAATGGTGAATATAATAATTATGTTCGTAATGGCCGTATCAGTGCACTAATCAGTGGTGTCATAGGGCTATTATTTTGCTTGTTTATGTTTTACGCCAGCGAGCCGAAATATCTTGCCATGGTACCAATGCTTTTAACTCTGGGATTACCGTTATTCTTTTGGGCACGTATCCATGATGGAGGAATAAAAAAAATATTTAAGGGTAATGAAATGAAAATTTTCTTATCATTAATCGCTCTTGATGCATTTACAGGATTTCTCTTTATGAATGGTACGATAAAGCTATAACCCAATTTTTGTTGTTCAGACGTCATGTTTTGTCGCCTATTAATCGGTGGCCACTCATTTATTCATTCAAAAAAGGTAATTAATCATGAAGTTTAATCACAATATTTTGTTTGTATCCTCTCGAGGATTAAAACAAAATAATCCCGCGATACAAGCTCTCGAAGAGCTCAACGCGGCGGTTAAAGCCAGAGGATTTACCACCTTCATTGTGGATCAGATTAGCGATGCCGTGAAGGTTATTAATGAAAGCCAAAAGTACAGTGCAGTAGCGATTTACTGGGACTCAAGCAATCCTGAAACAGGTATTGAATGTCAGGAGTTCATTGATGTTTTCCGTAAGCGAAATGCCACTGCGCCTCTTTTCTTATTATCTGAAGATAATGTCACTGACGGGGTACCCCTTGCTATACTCAAAGAGATAAATGAGTATATTTATTTATTTTCTGAAACCCCAACCTTCACTGCCAACCGTATTTATACGCTTATTCACCGATATGCTGAAAACCTGCTGCCGCCTTACTTTAAAACGCTAAAAAACTTTACCGAAGACGGCGACTATTACTGGGACTGCCCAGGGCATATGGGCGGCATGGCCTATTTAAAGCATCCTGTCGGTACCGAATTTATCAACTTCTTCGGCGAAAACATGATGCGGGCCGATATCGGGGTCGCTACCGCTGAAATGGGGGATTACCTCATTCATGCTGGGCCGTCCAAAAAATCAGAAGACATCGCCGCAGAGCTTTTTGGCGCTGATTGGACGTTCTATGGCGTTTCCGGCTCATCCGGCTCCAATCGTATCGTGGCTCAAGGGGCGGTCGCTGCGGATGAAATTGCCATTGTCGACCGTAACTGCCATAAATCGCTAAATCATGGTCTTACCCTTTCCCAGGCACGTCCAGTTTATCTTAAGCCCACGCGTAATGCCTATGGGCTGATTGGCCCAATACCGACTCAACGCCTGAAAAAAGAAAGTATTGATGAGTTGATCGCCAAAAGCCCGCTGACTTCAGATGCGGTAGACACCTCGCCTACTTATGCGGTTGTCACTAACTGTACCTATGATGGTTTCTGTTACAACGTTAATGACGTGGTGAAATATCTGGGAGCCAGCGTACCACGTATTCATTTTGACGAAGCCTGGTATGCATATGCCCGTTTCCATCCGATGTATAAGAACCGTTTCGCCATGGACGTTGAAGACACTCCCGATCGTCCGACCATTTTTGCCGTGCAGTCGACCCATAAAATGCTGCCTTCTCTATCAATGGCCTCAATGATCCATGTGAAAAAAAGCCACCGCGCGCCGCTGGATTTTGATGATTTTAACGATTCCTTCATGATGCACGGCACCACATCTCCCTTTTACCCAATCATTGCTTCAATTGATGTAGCGGTAAGTATGATGCAGGGAGACTCCGGTCGTTCCTTGGTACAGGAGTCGATCGATGAAGCGATTGCGTTCCGAAAAGCCGTCGTTTCCGTTAAACGCCAGATTCGTGAACAAGAGGGCGAATCAGCCTGGTTTTTTGACGTTCTACAGCCGGCGGAGGTTAATGATAAGGCAACGGGTAAACAGTACAGCTTTGAAGAGGCTCCGCTTGAGCTACTCAACCAGGGTCCTGAATGTTGGGAATTGTGTGCGGGCGATAGCTGGCACGGCTTTCACGATGAAGATCTGATTGATACCAATAGCATGCTTGATCCGGTAAAAGTCACCATTACCTGCCCAGGCATTAATCTGGACGGTAGTTATCAAGAACAGGGTATACCTGGCTATTTGATTACCAAATTCCTCGATGACAAAAGGATTGAAATTGCCCGCACCGGCGATTACACGATCCTCATTCTGTTTTCTGTAGGTATCACCAAAGGAAAATGGGGCACGTTAATTGAAAGCCTGCTGACCTTTAAAAAACTCTATGACTCCGATGCGCTTGCCGTTGATGCTATTACATCTTTGAAAGGTCTATCACCGCATTACGATAACTTGACCCTGAAACAACTCTGCCAGCAGATGCATGAAAAAATGCGCGAGCTGGATCTGATGAACCACATTAATGAGGCGGTTAATACCGACCCTGAACCGGTGATGACTCCGTCTGCGGCCTATCAGAAAGTGTTGCGCTATAAGGCGGAACACATCCGCCTGGATGACTTTTCTGGTCGTATTGCCGCCAGCATGTTGGTCCCTTATCCGCCAGGTATTCCAGTATTAATGCCAGGTGAACGTCTGCCTGTGGGCGGCAAAGGCATTATGGGCTATCTGCGTGCTTTACAGGACTTTGATAAGCACTTCCCAGGTTTTGAACATGAGATCCAGGGTATCAACGTTGATGAATATGGTGATTTTTGGGTAAGAGCCATCATTGAAGATGAACGCGAAGCCGTAAAGCGGCCGGAACAGCTCCGTTTCAAACGCCGGGTGTCTCCAACAATTAAAAAAGGTCGTCAATAATCAGCTGGTTATCTCATCACTCCGACCCGCCAGGGCCGGGGTGATGTCTATTCCGATGCAAGGGTTTTATTTATGTCAAATCAATCTTCAACATCAGCAACAAGTGCTACTGACGCAGCAAAGACGGACGGCGAGCACAAGCTCGGGCTAATTGCATTAATCGCCATTGTTGTAGGTTCTATGCTGGGCGGTGGGGTATTTAGCCTGCCCCAAAACACAGCTGCTACCTCGGCAGTAGGGCCGATCATTATCGCGTGGCTTATCGCAGGTATTGGTATCTACTTTATCGCTAACTCGTTTCGCCTATTGTCCGACCTGCGCCCAGACCTACAGGCGGGTGTCTATATGTACGCCCAGGAGGGCTTCGGCTCATTTATTGCTTTCAACGTCGCCTGGGGATACTGGCTGATGACTGCCTTTGGCAACGTCGCCTTCGCCGTAATCTTGATGGATGCGTTAAACCAGTTTTTCCCCGGTGTATTCACCGATGGGAATAACCTCAATTCAATTATCTGCGGTTCGGTTTTGATTTGGGGTTACAACTTCCTGGTCTTGTCCGGGACAAAAGTTGCAGGTTTTGTGAACACTCTCGGTACTATCGCCAAACTTGTACCACTGGTGCTGTTAGTTGTCATACTGGGCTTCTTAATCAACTATTCTCAGCTGTTTAGCAACTTTTGGGGAACGGCACCACAAATCGTTGAAGGGGTCGGCAACCACGCTAAGCCCGTATCATTGATGTCGCAAATTCTGGCCCCAATGACGGTAACACTATGGGCATTTATTGGCGTAGAGGGCGCCGTCGTTCTTTCAGGACGCGCCAAAAACAAGAAAGATGTCGGTAAGGCCACGCTACTGGGCTTTCTATTGGCGCTTATCATCTACATACTGATGTCAATATTGCCGTTTGGCGTTATGCCCCAGGCTGAACTTTCTCAAGTCAGTAATCCATCAACCGCAGGCGTCCTGGCGAAAGTAGTCGGTCACTGGGGTGGTTGGTTAATGAACGTAGGATTGATTATTTCCGTACTGGCAGGCTGGCTAGCCTGGACGATGCTCTGCGCCGAAATTCCCATGGTTGCCGGGCAAAAAGGCGCTTTCCCACGGGCTTTTGCGCGCACCAATAGTAAACAGGCCGCCAATGTTTCCCTTTGGGTCAGCAGTTTTGTGATGCAGGCCGCGATGTTATTAGTCTATTTTTCTAATGACGCCTGGAACACGATGTACAACATTAGTGCATTGATGGTGGTACCTGCATATATCACTACGACCTTGTATATGGCGAAAATTTGCCTCAATCGAGAGTATGATCAGTATGCCAAAAAGGGGCGTAAATTTGCCCTTGTCAGCGGCATTCTTGGCGTCATATTCTGCCTGTTTATCCTTTATGCCAGCCAAATCCAATATGTAGCACTGGTCCCCATTCTGCTTACCTGCGGGCTACCGGTGTTCATATGGTCTCGTAAAGAGAAGGGTGACAATCAGCCGCTGTTCCAGAATAAAGAAATTTTTTATCTGGCTATCCTGTTGCTGCTTGATGCCATCGTCATCTGGTTGCTAATGATGGGACGCATCACGCTATAACCGATCTTTTGCCCCCTAGCCCGGGAGAAGCTAGGGGAGCAAAGCTGCGATTTGAAGACCTTAGGGTTTGATGAAGGAATGGGTGACAGGGTTAACCATAGCCGCGGCTGATCATGTCATCATACTGCCAGCCTGCTTCTGCGCTCATGCACAGGGCTTTCGCGCCCCCCTCTGTCTTATCCACCAGCTGAAAAATAAAACTTATCCTCACATAGCAACCACCACGGCAAGGTTGGCAAGATGGCTTCAGCCCCCGCCAACAGAATTTCTAGCTAGTTAAATCAATCAATTATGAAAAAATAGCACCATAATTGTGTCTGATGAACCGTAGATGTTGTGGGTGGATCCAGATTCCCTCGATCGTTATACCCATATTATCCACAGGTAGATCCCAGCTGATTCACAGAGTACAATACGGCCTCTTGAGTTTAAGGTTGGGATCATTCATTCATGGCAGACATCACTCTGATCAGTGGCAGCACGCTTGGCAGCGCAGAATACGTGGCTGAACATTTGGCCGAGAAACTCGAAGAAGCAGGTTTCTCAACAGAAATGCTGCATGGCCCTGAATTGGATGAATTGACGCTGTCAGGCCGCTGGCTGGTGGTTTCCTCCACTCACGGTGCCGGTGATTTACCAGATAACTTGCAGCCGCTGCTGGAACAACTGGCAGAGCAGCAGCCTGATTTATCTCAGGTGCAGTTTGGTGCCGTCGGTTTGGGCAGTTCTGAGTACGATACCTTCTGTGGTGCGATCAAACAGATCGACGATCTTTTCCAGGCTCGTGGAGCGAAAAGGATCGGCGATCGTCTCGAGATCGACGTGACCCAACATGAAATTCCCGAGGATCCTGCCGAAGAATGGCTGAAGAATTGGATTATTTTACTCTAATTCGGTTAAAGATCGCGCGAACGATTGTGTATAACTAGGCTTGAAAGCAGGGTATAACCGGTAGTTATCCCAATAACAACCGTCGTACGCTTTCTGCCCTGTGGATAACATGCCATTTAGATCCCAGCTTATACTGACCAGGATCACCGATCATTCACAGCAAACGATCCTGCTTAATCGGCTGATCTTTATCTGGAATAATCACTTATCCACAGAGGATCGCGATCCTAATAAGAGATCTAATAAAGAGATCTTTAAATAAAAAAGATCTTCTTTTAATTACCTAAGATCCTGACCGCTTGGTCGATCGACTAAACTTGAGTAGAATCCTCCCCCCAGGGCAAACAACGATCGTTCGCAAGTACTCCGAGGTGCTGTTCCATGTTTTATCCAGAGCAATTTGACGTCATTATCATCGGTGGTGGCCATGCCGGAACCGAAGCCGCCATGGCTGCGGCACGTATGGGACGTCAGACTTTATTACTGACCCACAATATCGACACGCTGGGACAAATGTCCTGTAATCCGGCGATCGGTGGTATCGGGAAAGGGCATCTGGTCAAGGAAATCGATGCACTCGGCGGGCTGATGGCCAAGGCGATCGACCACGCAGGCATTCAGTTTAGGATACTAAACGCCAGCAAAGGCCCGGCAGTGCGAGCCACTCGAGCTCAGGCAGATCGCGTCCTGTATCGCCAAGCCGTTCGTACCGCATTGGAGAACCAGCCAAACCTGATGATCTTCCAACAACCGGTTGAGGATCTGATCGTCGAGAACGATCGCGTGGTGGGTGCGGTGACCCAGATGGGGCTGAAATTCCGTGCCAAAGCGGTAGTACTGACCGTGGGCACCTTCCTAGATGGCAAGATCCACATCGGCCTGGAAAACTACAGCGGTGGCCGTGCCGGGGATCCTCCGTCGATCTCTTTGTCACAGCGTCTGCGTGAACTGCCTCTGCGTGTCAATCGCCTGAAAACGGGTACACCTCCCCGTATCGATGCACGCACCATAGACTTCAGCGTTCTGGCTGAGCAGCATGGCGATACGCCAATCCCAGTGTTTTCTTTCCTGGGCAACGCCAGCCAGCATCCGCAACAGGTGCCGTGCTACATCACGCACACCAATGAAAAAACGCATGACGTGATCCGCAATAACCTCGATCGTAGCCCGATGTATGCCGGGATCATCGAAGGGATCGGCCCACGCTACTGCCCATCGATCGAAGACAAAGTGATGCGCTTTGCCGATCGTAATGCGCACCAGATCTTCCTGGAACCTGAAGGGTTAACCAGCAACGAGATCTACCCGAATGGGATTTCCACCAGTTTGCCGTTTGACGTTCAGATGCAAATCGTACGTTCGATGGAAGGGATGCAAAATGCCCGCATCGTTCGCCCTGGTTATGCCATCGAGTACGATTTCTTCGATCCACGCGATCTGAAGCCGACGTTGGAAAGCAAATTTATTCAAGGGCTGTTCTTCGCAGGCCAGATCAACGGCACCACCGGTTACGAAGAAGCTGCTGCACAAGGCCTGTTGGCCGGGTTGAACGCCGGGCGTTATGCCGTTGAAGACGAAGGCTGGTCACCACGCCGCGATCAGGCTTACCTGGGGGTACTGGTAGACGATCTCAGTACTCTGGGCACCAAAGAGCCGTACCGCATGTTTACCTCACGTGCCGAATACCGTCTGATGTTGCGTGAAGACAACGCCGATCTGCGCCTGACGGAAAAAGGCCGAGAGCTGGGGCTGGTTGACGATGAACGCTGGCAGCGCTACTGCGAAAAGCTTGAGCACATCGAACAGGAACGCCAGCGTCTGCGTGATATCTGGGTGCACCCGCATTCAGAGAACGTCGAACAGGTTAACGTCCTGCTGAAAGCGCCTCTGTCACGCGAAGCCAACGGCGAAGAATTGCTGCGCCGCCCGGAAATGGATTATGGCCAACTGACCGCAGTAGCTGCTTTTGCTCCTGCACTGGCAGACACCGAAGCCGCTGAGCAAGTGGAAATTCAGGTGAAATACGAAGGCTACATCGCTCGCCAGCAAGATGAGATCGACAAGCAGCAGCGCAACGAGAACACCGTGCTGCCGCTTGATCTCGATTATCGTCAGGTCTCCGGATTGTCCAATGAGGTGATCGCCAAATTGAACGATCACAAACCTAACTCGATCGGCCAGGCTTCGCGCATTTCCGGTATCACCCCAGCAGCGATCTCCATTTTGCTGATCTGGCTGAAAAAGCAGGGCTTACTGCGCCGCAGCGCATAAATACGCTCACCGGGTGGCCGTTTGCCTATCTGCTGAGCAAACGGCCGCTGACATCACCTCAAGCCTGAATTATCATAGACTGCCTAAGAGAGCAGTTGCAGATTGGCCTGCTGTTCCACGCCTGTCAGAGGACTCTGTTGTGCAAAAAAAATTGGATTCGTTGCTTTCGGCGGCTGGAATTTCGCTTCCCGATCAACAAAAACAGCAATTGTTGGGCTATGTCGCTATGCTCGACAAGTGGAACAAGGCTTACAACCTCACTTCCGTTCGCGATCCGCAGCAAATGCTGGTGCGTCATATCATGGACAGCATCGTGGTGAATGCCCATCTGACAGGTTCACGCTTTATCGACGTTGGCACCGGCCCTGGTTTGCCTGGCATTCCGTTGGCAATAGTGCGGCCCGATGCGCATTTCACCCTGTTAGACAGCCTGGGCAAGCGCGTACGCTTCCTGCGGCAGGTTCAGCATGAGCTGGGGTTGAACAATATCGAGCCGGTACAGAGCCGTGTAGAAGAGTTTGTGGCAGAACCGCCGTTTGATGGCGTGATCAGCCGTGCTTTTGCTTCACTGCAAGACATGTTGGCCTGGTGTCACCATCTGCCAGCCAAAGGGCAGGGGCGTTTTTATGCGCTGAAAGGGGTTTGCCCGCAAGACGAGTTGGCTCAGTTGCCAGAAGGGATTGCTTTGGAGTCGGTGGAGCGTTTGCAGGTGCCGGAGCTGGAGGGCGAGCGCCATTTGATCGTCCTGAAAGCTCACTAAAGCCAAATCAGAATTGTTTAGCATCAAATAATCAGCGATTGGTGTAGGGTATAGAAGATAAATAGCAAGCAGGCTAATCATATAGATTCTCCCCTTAGCTTATTTACCTTTGATTAACATTGTTGTGTCAAAAATGCATCATTCCAGTGGGTGATAGTCACGTTAGCAACAATGTGTGAAAGATTCCGATTTGCTGTCAGTGTTAATTGAGTGTTGCTTTATTATTCCTGTGAATGTCAATAAAAGGTTTTTACGGGGTATAAGGATTGTTTTTGAACGGTTACGTTGTAATGATTTGATTTATAATATTTTTTGATCGCCCAAAAAGCTAAAGACCTCGGTCGTGAACCTGGGCTATAACTCATTAATAGTCAGTATTGTGATCGGTTGCACGTTTCTTACCGCAACCGTGGAATAGTCAGACAAATAAATGCGAGCGATTATTCCGGCCATTTTCTTGTGAAAAGAGCCCGAAAAGGGGAAATTTAAATAATTGTTCACCTTTTCGCTACTTATCGATTGAATTCGTTGGAGTGGCCCGTATAATTTGCACGTTTTTTGCTGCTTGACTCAGAACCGCAAAGGCAGTTTTATACGTCGGCATACCCCCTCAGGGGTACGGAGAGAACAAACGTCATGTCTGTGTCCCTGTACAGCGGAAAAGTTGCACGCAAGTTGCTGTTGCTGCAGTTAATGACTTTTGTTTTGATCAGCGCTGCCTTCGGCCTGAAAAGTCTGGAGTGGAGCGGTTCGGCACTGGCAGGTGGCCTGGCTGCCTGGTTACCCAATGCCATGTTTATGCTGTTTGCCTTGCGTCACCAGGCACAGACGCCGGCACCCGGACGGGTTGCCTGGTCGTTCGCCATTGGTGAAGGGCTAAAGGTCGTGATCACCATCGTTTTGCTGATCGTGGCGCTTGGGGTGTTCAAAGTGGCGTTTGTACCGCTTGGCCTGACCTATTTAGCGGTGTTAGTGGTGCAGATAGTGGCACCCGCCGTGATTAACAGTTACCGAAATTAACTAAATAAGGGTAGAGGCATCATGTCTGCAGAGGGATTCAACAGTCCACAGGAGTATATCGGTCACCACCTGACGCAGCTTCAGGTCGGGACTGGTTTTTGGTCGATTAACCTCGACTCGATGTTTTTCTCCGTCGTCCTCGGGGTGGTTTTTCTGGCTATTTTCCGCAAGGTAGCCAAAAACGCCACCAGTGGCGTTCCCGGCAAGCTGCAAACCGCCGTTGAGCTGATCGTTGGCTTTGTCGATAACAGCGTCAAGGATATGTATCACGGCAAGAGCAAGGTGATTGCTCCGTTGGCGCTGACGGTGTTCGTCTGGGTGTTCCTGATGAACCTGATGGACCTCATCCCGGTTGACTTCCTGCCTTATATCGGAACCCAGCTTGGTCTGCCGGCACTGCGTGTCGTCCCTACCGCCGACGTGAACATCACGCTGTCGATGGCGTTGGCCGTATTTGTCCTGATCCTGTTCTATAGCATTAAAATGAAAGGCATTGGTGGGTTCGTCAAAGAGTTAACCATGCAGCCGTTCAACCACCCGGTATTTATTCCCATTAACCTGATCCTTGAAGGTGTCAGCCTGCTGTCCAAACCTGTTTCACTGGGTCTGCGACTGTTCGGCAACATGTATGCGGGTGAGTTGATCTTCATCCTGATTGCTGGTCTGTTGCCGTGGTGGTCACAGTGGATGCTGAGTTTGCCTTGGGCAATCTTCCACATCCTGATCATTACGCTTCAAGCCTTTATTTTCATGGTTCTGACGATTGTCTATCTGTCGATGGCGTCTGAAGAGCACTGATTTTCTTAAAACACTTGCACTATTAAACTGAAACAAACTGGAGACTGTCATGGAAAACCTGAATATGGATCTGCTGTACATGGCTGCCGCTATTATGATGGGGTTAGCGGCAATCGGTGCTGCGATCGGTATCGGCATCCTGGGTGGTAAATTCTTGGAAGGCGCTGCACGTCAACCTGATCTGATCCCGCTGTTGCGTACACAGTTCTTTATCGTTATGGGCCTGGTTGACGCCATCCCGATGATCGCTGTTGGTCTGGGTTTGTACGTGATGTTTGCTGTCGCGTAAGTAGGGTTCACACTCTACAAAGAAACCACATTATTAACTTTTAAAGAGGCATTGTGCTGTGAATCTTAACGCAACAATCCTCGGCCAGGCTATCGCGTTCATCCTGTTTGTCTGGTTCTGCATGAAGTATGTATGGCCGCCAATTATGGCTGCCATCGAGAAGCGTCAGAAAGAAATTGCTGATGGCCTCGCTTCCGCAGAACGTGGCAAAAAAGATTTGGACTTAGCGCAAGCCCATGCGACCGACCAGCTGAAAACTGCCAAAGCGGAAGCCCAGGCGATTATTGAGCAAGCAAACAAACGCAAAGCTCAGATCGTGGACGAAGCGAAAGCAGAAGCCGAGCAGGAACGTAACAAAATCGTGGCGCAGGCTCAGGCTGAGATCGAAGCCGAACGTAAGCGCGCTCGTGAAGAGTTGCGTAAGCAAGTCGCGATGCTGGCAATTGCCGGTGCCGAGAAGATCATCGAACGTTCCGTGGATGAAGCTGCTAACAGCGACATCGTTGATAAACTGGTCGCTGAACTGTAAGGAGGGAGGGGCTGATGTCTGAATTTATCACCGTAGCTCGCCCCTACGCCAAAGCAGCTTTTGACTTTGCCGTTGAGAACCAAAGCGTAGAACGCTGGCAGCAAATGCTGGCGTTTACTGCTGTTGTCACGCGTAATGAACAGATGGCGGAACTGCTTTCCGGTGCGGTAGCACCAGAAACCTTGTCCAACACGTTTATTGCGGTTTGTGGCGATGAGCTCGACGAACATGGCCAGAACTTTATCCGTGTAATGGCCGAAAATGGGCGTTTACTGGTCCTTCCTGCGGTGCTGCAACAGTTCATCGAACTGCGCGCCGCGTTGGAATCCACCGTCGAAGTCGAGGTGCTCTCATCGAGCGCACTGAACGACACACAGCAAGCCAAGATTATCGCTGCGATGGAAAAACGTCTGTCACGCAAAGTTAAGCTGAATTGCAAAATTGACAAGTCTGTACTGGCCGGTGTCATTATCCGTGCTGGTGATCTGGTGATCGATGGCAGCGTACGTGGCCGTCTCGAGCGCCTGGCAGACGTCTTGCAGTCTTAAGGGGACTGGAGCATGCAACTGAATTCCACCGAAATCAGCGAACTGATCAAGCAGCGCATTGCTCAGTTCAATGTAGTGAGCGAAGCTCACAATGAAGGTACCATCGTTTCCGTCAGCGACGGGATCATCCGCGTACACGGTTTGGCCGAGGTTATGCAGGGCGAAATGATCGCACTGCCAGGCAACCGTTACGCAATTGCATTGAACCTGGAGCGTGACTCTGTAGGTGCCGTGGTAATGGGTCCGTATTCGGATCTGGCCGAAGGCATGAAGGTAAAATGTACCGGCCGTATTCTGGAAGTTCCGGTTGGCCGCGGCCTGCTGGGCCGCGTAGTCAACACCCTGGGCGCACCTATCGACGGTAAAGGCCCGGTTGACAACGACGGTTTCTCTCCGGTTGAAACTATCGCACCTGGCGTTATCGAACGTCAGTCTGTTGATCAGCCTGTACAGACCGGCTACAAATCGGTCGACGCCATGATCCCAATCGGTCGTGGCCAGCGTGAGCTGGTGATCGGCGACCGTCAAACCGGTAAAACCGCCCTGGCGATCGATGCGATCATCAACCAGCGCGATTCCGGTATCAAATGCGTTTACGTGGCTATCGGCCAGAAAGCGTCCACCATCGCTAACGTGGTGCGCAAGCTGGAAGAGCACGGCGCACTGGCCAACACCATCGTGGTTGTGGCTACCGCGTCAGAATCCGCTGCACTGCAATACCTGGCACCATATGCCGGTTGCGCAATGGGTGAATACTTCCGTGACCGTGGTGAAGATGCGCTGATCGTATACGATGACCTGTCCAAACAGGCCGTTGCTTACCGTCAGATCTCCCTGCTGCTTCGCCGTCCACCAGGTCGTGAAGCTTACCCAGGCGACGTATTCTACCTCCACTCCCGTTTGCTGGAGCGTGCTGCGCGTGTTAACGCCGACTACGTTGAAGCCTTCACCAAAGGTGAAGTCAAAGGCCAAACCGGTTCACTGACCGCTCTGCCGATCATTGAAACCCAGGCGGGTGACGTTTCCGCGTTCGTTCCGACCAACGTAATCTCGATTACCGATGGTCAGATCTTCCTGGAATCCAACCTGTTTAACTCCGGTATTCGTCCGGCGGTTAACCCGGGTATTTCCGTATCCCGTGTGGGTGGTGCAGCACAGACCAAGATCATGAAAAAACTGTCCGGTGGTATTCGTACCGCTCTGGCACAGTATCGTGAACTGGCTGCGTTCTCTCAGTTCGCTTCCGATCTGGACGATGCAACGCGTAAACAGCTGAGCCACGGTCAGAAAGTGACCGAGCTGCTGAAACAGAAACAGTATGCGCCGATGTCCGTCGCACAACAGTCTCTGGTGTTGTTTGCCGCCGAGCGTGGCTACCTGAACGACGTAGAAGTGGCGAAAGTTGTCAGCTTCGAAGCCGCTCTGGTTGCTTTTGCGGACCGCGAGCATGCCGAACTGCTGAACCACATCAACCAAACTGGTGCTTATAACGATGAGATCGAAGGCAAGCTGAAAGGCATCCTCGATACCTTCAAGGCAACCCAGTCCTGGTAACGCATAGCGGCCTGACGTTGCAAGACGGCAGGCCGCTGGCAATGAGGAGAAGCAGAGATGGCCGGCGCAAAAGAGATACGTAGTAAGATCGCCAGCGTGCAAAACACGCAGAAGATCACTAAAGCGATGGAAATGGTCGCCGCCTCCAAAATGCGTAAATCGCAGGAACGCATGGCGGCCAGCCGTCCTTATGCAGAGACCATGCGCGAGGTGATTGGTCACCTGGCTTTAGGGAATCTGGAATATAAGCACCCGTACCTGGATGAGCGTGACGTTAAGCGCGTCGGGTATCTGGTAGTGTCTACTGACCGTGGTCTCTGTGGCGGCTTGAACATCAACCTGTTCAAGAAGCTGTTGGCAGAGATGAAACGCTGGTCTGAAAAAGGCGTTGAAGCTGATTTAGCGCTGATTGGCTCAAAAGCGGCCTCTTTCTTTGGTTCCGTGGGCGGCAACGTGGTTGCCCAGGTGACCGGCATGGGGGATAACCCTTCCCTGTCGGATCTGATCGGTCCAGTGAAAGTGATGCTGCAAGCCTACGACGAAGGTCGTTTAGACAAGCTGTACGTTGTCAGCAACAAATTTGTTAATACGATGTCCCAGGAACCGCAGTTACTGCAACTTCTGCCATTGCCACCTTCTGATGACAGTGAACTGAAGAAAAAATCCTGGGATTACCTGTATGAACCCGATCCAAAAGTGCTGCTTGATACCTTGCTGCGCCGTTATGTGGAATCGCAAGTTTATCAGGGCGTCGTGGAAAACCTGGCCAGCGAGCAGGCCGCACGAATGGTCGCGATGAAAGCCGCAACCGATAACGGCGGTAGCCTGATCAAAGAGCTGCAGTTGGTATACAACAAGGCGCGTCAGGCCAGCATCACTCAGGAACTCACCGAGATCGTTTCGGGAGCCTCCGCGGTTTAAGCTAGGTTTACGAATTACGTAGAGGATTCAAGATGGCTACTGGAAAGATTATCCAGGTAATCGGCGCCGTGGTGGACGTCGAGTTCCCTCAGGATGCCGTACCAAAAGTGTACGACGCTCTTGAGGTCGCAAACGGCTCCGAGAAATTGGTGCTGGAAGTTCAGCAACAGCTGGGTGGCGGCGTGGTTCGCTGTATCGCAATGGGGACCTCAGACGGTCTGCGTCGTGGTCTGGCCGTAACCGACCTGCAGCACCCAATTGAAGTACCGGTAGGTAAAGCTACCCTGGGCCGTATCATGAACGTATTGGGTCAACCAATCGACATGAAGGGCGACATCGGCGAAGAAGAACGTTGGGCTATTCACCGCCCGGCGCCAAGCTACGAAGAGCTGTCCAACTCCCAGGATCTGCTGGAAACCGGTATCAAGGTAATGGACCTGATCTGCCCGTTCGCCAAGGGTGGTAAAGTCGGCCTGTTCGGTGGTGCTGGTGTAGGTAAAACCGTAAACATGATGGAGCTGATCCGTAACATCGCGATCGAGCACTCCGGTTATTCTGTGTTTGCGGGCGTGGGTGAACGTACTCGTGAGGGTAACGACTTCTACCACGAAATGACCGACTCCAACGTACTGGACAAAGTTTCCCTGGTTTACGGCCAGATGAACGAGCCACCAGGTAACCGTCTGCGCGTTGCGCTGACCGGTTTGACCATGGCTGAGAAGTTCCGTGACGAAGGTCGTGACGTACTGCTGTTCGTCGATAACATCTACCGTTATACCCTGGCCGGTACCGAAGTGTCCGCACTTCTGGGCCGTATGCCATCGGCGGTAGGTTATCAGCCAACGCTGGCGGAAGAGATGGGTGTTCTGCAAGAACGTATCACCTCTACCAAGACCGGTTCAATCACCTCTGTGCAGGCCGTTTACGTTCCTGCGGATGACTTGACTGACCCATCACCAGCCACCACCTTTGCTCACTTGGATGCAACCGTGGTACTGAGCCGTAACATCGCTTCTCTGGGTATCTACCCGGCCGTTGACCCGCTGGATTCCACCAGCCGTCAGCTGGATCCGCTGGTAGTTGGCCAGGAGCACTACGACGTAGCGCGTGGCGTGCAGTCTATTCTGCAACGCTACCAGGAACTGAAAGATATCATCGCCATCCTGGGTATGGACGAGCTGTCAGAAGACGACAAGCTGGTTGTATCCCGTGCGCGTAAAATCCAACGTTTCCTGTCTCAGCCGTTCTTCGTGGCAGAAGTCTTTACCGGTTCTCCGGGCAAGTTCGTATCGCTGAAAGACACCATCCGTGGTTTCAAAGGCATTATGGACGGCGACTATGACCACCTGCCGGAGCAGGCGTTCTACATGGTTGGCACCATTGAAGAAGCAGTGGAAAAAGCCAAGAAACTGTAACGCCTTGAGAGGAGGGTGATATGGCTATGACTTACCATCTGGATGTCGTCAGCGCGGAAAAACAGATGTTTTCCGGCCTGGTGCAGAAGATCCAGGTGACAGGCAGCGAAGGCGAACTGGGGATCTTCCCTGGCCATGCGCCGCTGCTGACTGCCATCAAGCCTGGCATGGTGCGTATTGTTAAACAGCACGGTGAAGAAGAGTTCATCTACCTGTCCGGCGGTATCCTTGAGGTACAACCGAGCGTGGTAACCGTGCTGGCGGACACTGCCATCCGTGGAACGGACCTCGACGAAGCGAGAGCGCTGGAAGCTAAGCGTAAAGCTGAAGAGCACATCCGTAGCTCTCATGGCGATGTCGACTATGCTCAGGCATCTGCTGAACTGGCGAAAGCGATCGCGAAACTGCGCGTTATCGAGCTCACCAGAAAAGCGATGTAAATTCCCGCGTTGCCTGCAGCGTGTGGAAATAAGAAAGCGGCCCCTGTGGGTCGCTTTTTTTTTGTTTTAAAATAAGCGTTTCATCCGGCTAGGCATTGTGCTGTATTAGCGCTTTCAGTTGAATTAAGCGTCGCCGATCGCCGACAGTTTTTTCACCGTACGGTTGGATTACAGCCATTGGCGGCAGGCTAGGAGCCATGCGGCCTGCGCCGGATTCGTGTAGAGAAATATGTAGTAATTCCGCCATCAAACGGTTTTACTTTCGTCCATCAAAATGGAGTTATCAGGTTGCTTATGTCTAACAGCGCAATGAGCGTGGTTATCCTCGCCGCGGGCAAGGGAACACGCATGTATTCCGACCTTCCCAAGGTGTTACATCCGCTGGCGGGTAAGCCAATGGTGCAGCACGTCATTGATGCCGCCATGAAGCTGGGCGCCAAAAACGTCCATCTGGTTTACGGCCACGGCGGCGAGCTGCTGAAAAGCACCCTGCGCAATGATGCACTAAACTGGGTGTTGCAGGCTGAGCAGTTGGGAACTGGCCATGCTATGCAGCAGGCGGCACCGCATTTTGCCGATGATGAAGACGTGCTGATGCTGTATGGCGATGTGCCACTGATCGCCGTCGAAACGCTGACGCGTCTGCTGGCAGCCAAACCTCAGGGGGGGATCGGCCTGCTGACAGTGAAGCTGCAAGACCCGAGCGGTTATGGCCGCATCGTACGCGAAAACGGCACCGTGGTGGGTATTGTCGAACATAAAGATGCCAACGATGAGCAGCGCCAGATTAATGAGATCAACACCGGCATTCTGGTGGCCAATGGCCGCGATCTGAAGCGCTGGCTGGGCAAGTTGAATAATAATAACGCGCAGGGTGAATTCTATATTACCGACATCATTGCCTTGGCGCATGCCGAGGGTAACAAGATTGAGGCGGTACACCCGGCGCGCCTGAGCGAAGTTGAAGGCGTGAATAACCGTCTGCAACTGTCGCAGCTTGAACGCGTGTATCAGGCCGAGCAGGCGGAGAAGCTGCTGCTGGCTGGCGTGATGCTGTTGGATCCGGCACGCTTCGATCTGCGTGGCGTACTGGAACATGGCCGTGATATCTCCATCGATGCTAACGTGATTATCGAAGGCATGGTCAAGCTGGGTAACCGCGTGAAGATCGGTGCTGGCTGCGTACTGAGAGACTGCGTGATTGGCGACGACTGCGAGATCAGCCCTTACAGCGTGCTGGAAAATGCGCAGCTGGAAGCGGCCTGTACCGTTGGCCCATTTGCCCGTCTGCGCCCTGGTGCCGAACTGGCAGAAGGTGCCCACGTTGGCAACTTCGTGGAAATCAAGAAGGCCCGCCTGGGCAAAGGCTCCAAGGCTGGCCACCTGAGCTATCTGGGCGACGCCGAAATTGGCGACGATGTGAATATCGGTGCCGGTACCATTACCTGCAACTACGACGGTGCCAACAAGCACAAAACCATTATTGGCGATGGCGTGTTTGTCGGTTCGGACACTCAGCTGGTGGCTCCGGTCACCGTAGGTAAAGGGGTGACGATCGCTGCAGGTACCACGGTGACCCGTGATATTGCGGATAATGAGCTGGTGTTGAGCCGGGTCAAGCAGGTGCATATTCAAGGCTGGCAGCGTCCAACCAAGAAAAAGTAATATTTTTACCTCCCTCTCCTTTGGGAGAGGGGTGGTGATAGGGTTTTGCTCTGTACTTTCGCTAAAGAGTACAGAGCAAAACATAATAATCCCCATTCTCTACAGGCTCGGGGAAGCACGGTAAAACCGGCAAAAATCAGGTCGAGACATCGAAAGCGCCCACAAGGCGTTTAATTAGGAATACAACAGATGTGTGGAATTGTAGGTGCAGTAGCGCAACGTGATATCGCTGAGATCCTGCTGGAAGGTTTACGCCGCCTGGAATATCGGGGCTATGACTCAGCGGGTCTGGCCGTGGTGGATAGCGAGGGGAACGTCAGCCGTCTACGTCGTGTCGGTAAAGTACAAAAACTGGCTGAAGCGGCAGAGCAACAGGATCTGCATGGTGGTACCGGGATTGCCCATACCCGTTGGGCGACGCATGGTGAACCTTCAGAAGCGAACGCGCATCCTCATGTTTCAGATTACATCGCGGTGGTGCATAACGGCATCATCGAAAACTACGAACCGCTGCGCGAACAACTGATTGAGCGTGGCTATCACTTCAGTTCTGAAACTGATACCGAGGTGATTGCTCACCTGGTGCATTGGGAACAGAAGCAGGGCGGTACGCTGCTGGAAGTGGTTCAGCGTGTGATCCCGCAGTTGCGTGGCGCTTATGGCACCGTGGTGATGGATAGCCGTGATCCGAGCGTATTGGTGGCTGCCCGTTCAGGTAGCCCGCTGGTGATTGGCCGTGGCGTAGGCGAAAACTTCATTGCCTCCGACCAACTGGCCCTGCTGCCGGTAACCCGCCGCTTTATCTTCCTGGAAGAAGGCGACGTGGTAGAAGTGACCCGCCGCACCGTCAGCATTTTTGACAAGCAGGGTAATGCGATTGAGCGCCCGGAGATCGAATCTCAGGTGCAATACGACGCCGGTGACAAAGGCGCGTACCGTCATTACATGCAAAAAGAGATTTTTGAGCAGCCAATGGCGCTGAAAAACACCCTTGAGGGGCGTTTCAGCCATGGCAAGATCGACCTGAGTGAGCTTGGCTCGCACGCTGACGAACTGCTGTCAAAAGTGCAGCACGTGCAGATCATCGCCTGTGGGACTTCTTACCACTCGGGGATGGTGGCTCGTTACTGGTTCGAGGCGCTGGCCGGTGTGCCTTGTGACGTCGAGATCGCCTCTGAATTCCGTTATCGCAAGTCAGCGGTACGCCCAGGCAGCCTGATCATCACCCTGTCTCAATCCGGTGAGACGGCTGATACGCTGGCAGCGCTGCGCCTGTCCAAAGAGCTGGGCTATTTGGGTTCTCTGGCGGTGTGCAACGTGGCGGGTTCTTCGCTGGTGCGTGAATCCGATCTGGCGCTGATGACCAAGGCCGGTACCGAAATCGGCGTTGCTTCCACCAAAGCCTTTACCACCCAGCTTGCTGTATTGCTGATGCTGGTGGCGCGTTTGGGCCGCCTGAAAGGCATGGCGGAAAGCGTAGAGCATGACATTGTGCACGGTCTGCAAGCGTTGCCTGCGCGTATCGAGCAGATGCTGTCATTGGACAAGAGCATCGAAGCGCTGGCGGAAGGTTTCTCTGACAAGCATCATGCCTTGTTCCTTGGCCGCGGCGATCAATACCCGATCGCGATGGAAGGGGCGCTGAAGCTTAAAGAGATCTCCTATATCCACGCCGAGGCGTACGCCGCCGGTGAGCTTAAGCACGGCCCGCTGGCATTAATCGATGCCGACATGCCAGTGATCGTGGTTGCGCCTAACAACGAGCTGTTGGAGAAGCTTAAATCCAATATCGAAGAGGTGCGTGCCCGTGGTGGCCAGCTATATGTGTTTGCCGACCAGGATGCTGGCTTCGTCAGCAGCGAAGGGATGACCATCATCCCACTGCCGCACGTGGAAGAAATCGTCGCACCGATCTTCTACACCGTGCCGTTGCAGCTTTTGTCCTATTACGTCGCCCTGATCAAAGGTACCGATGTGGATCAGCCACGTAACCTGGCGAAGTCGGTTACCGTGGAATAATCGTTAACCTTCCTGCTATGAATACCGTGTTGGGTGACTCAACACGGTATTTTTTTCGCCTCAGTTTTACCATTAACGCTATGATTGGCGGGTGATGCTACAGGGAAGGGTATACGTAGATAATGAATATTTTGATTACTGGAGCACGGGCTCCGGTCGCAATAGAGTGGGCACGTATTGCGTTGCGCAGCGGGCACCGCGTCTGGTTGGCGGACAGTCTTAAATGGCCGCTGGGCCGCTTTTTACAAGGGATTGAAGGTTATCTACGGCTTCCCTCACCGCGCCAGGACCTTGCCGGGTATCAACAGCATCTGCAAGGCTATCTCGACCAACATGCTATTGGGTTGCTGATCCCTACTTGTGAGGAGATCTTCTACCTCTCCCAGGCGTTTGCTGCGTATATCGGGCCTACCGAGTGGCTAATGCCAGAGCGGCAGTTGCTATTTGAACTGCATCATAAATATCAAAGCCTGAGCCTGTTAACGGCATTGGGCGAGGTGCGGACTCCCGCGACCCGATTACTGACCTCTTGCTCGCAAATTGCAGACGATCCCCAGACCATTTTGAAACCGGTTTATTCACGCTTTGGTCGCCAAGTGATCCGTACGCCAAAACCGGGTGTATTGAACGATCGGCAGCTCAACGAGCATATCCCCTGGGTGCAGCAGCAGAAATTAAACGGCGTGGCCTTGTGCAACTATGCTGTGTTCGAACATGGCAGGCTGATCGCTCATCAGGCATATCAACCCAAATATTGTTTCAATCAGGCCGCAGGCAGCTACTTTGTCCCCTATCAGGATCGGCGGCTAGACGATTTTGTCTGTCAGTTTGGGGAAAAAACCGGTTTTCATGGCCAGGTGGCGTTCGATTTTATCGAACAGGACGGGGTGATTTTTGTTATTGAGTGTAACCCCAGGGCCACCAGCGGCCTGCATTTGTTGGGGTCTCAGATGTCCATCGCCGCCGATGGGCAATTGCAATACCAGCCAGCGCAGCCCAAGGCAGGACATGTGGGCGTGATCATACTGTTATTCTTTGCCTGGCAGGCTTGGCGCGATAAGCAGTTGGTGACGCTATGGCGGGACTTTCGCCAAGCGCCTAATCTGCTCAACGATCGCCGTTGGCCGATAAGTGCCGGAGCGCAGTGGTGTGCGTTGTTAGAGATGGGATACCGCAGCTTACGCTATCGGCGGCCCCTCACCGATGCCAGCACTTTCGATATCGAGTGGGACGGTTAGCATGGAGCAGGTTAATGATTGGCAGCGCCTGCAAGTGGCTCTGCTACAACAACCAGGCATGATCGCCAATCTCCAGACGTCGATGACCGAGTATCAACAGGATGGTTTCTGGATACCGGCGACGGTTAATGATTACGTACCCGGTAATTGCTATGTGGTTTCCCCGCTGGCGCTGATCGTCGATTACGCGCGGGATGAAATTATCAAAATCGATAACGGCGCGTTGCGGGCGCTGAGCAACGGGTTGACGCTGCTGCTTAAGTGGCCCTTATTGCTGGCACACGTCGATCGGCTCCAGGTGCTGAATAATCAGTGCCTTTCGACCAATATAACCAGCAGCCACTGGCAATCCCTGGATACTGACGCGTTGCGGCAACAGGCATTGCAGCGCTATCCCCAGCATACGTTGATGATCCGTTCGCTTAATTGGCAGCAGACTCCCGAGTTGTTGGCGCGGCTCTCCCGGCAAGGTTGGCTGCCTATCGTCAGCCGTCAGGTTTATTGCCTGGACGATCCTTTACGCTGGTGGGGAAAAATCAATGCGCGCCGGGATGACAAACTGCTGCATCAGATGGGATGGGAGTTCAAACGGCTGTCTGCTGATGCTCCCGAGCTGATGCAGTGTGCCGAACGCCTTTATAACCAGCTCTACCTGGATAAATACAGCCGCCAGAATGTGCAGTTTACCGCTGGTTATTTATCTCAGGCCTCGCAAATGGGTGCGTTGCAACTGTACGGTTTGTTCCACCAGCAGCAGATGGTGGGGGTGTTGGGAATGGTTCAGTTGGAACAGACGGTAACGGTGCCGATCGTCGGCTATCGGACGGAATTACCCGCATCATTGGCGCTATATCGTCGGCTGATCGCCTTTGCGTTACGCTATGCCATGGATCGTAAGCTGTTTCTCAATTTGAGTTCTGGTGCGCCAGATTTCAAAAGGGTTCGCGGTTGCCAACCGGAGATTGAATACAGCATGGTTTACGTCCGGCACCTGAACGTTTATCAACGTAGCGTTTGGGCGCTGATTTCCTGGCTTTCCCGCAAGGTCTATCAGCCGTTGCTGAGGCATTATCAGTTATGAGGGGCATGAAGCTTGGAAAATCCGGGTGCCGTTCAAAAAGCACACCGGATTTACTATGACTGGACCGGAGTAATGATTAACCTCTGCTTGATGTTGATTACAAGGCAGCTAACGTATCCAGCGTCATGGGGTCTTTTTCAACCATACGGATCAAAAGAAGTGCCTGTTTGTTGGGTTTGGCTCTGCCCTGTTCCCAGTTTTGATAAGTAGTGACACCGGTATGCAAGTAATCCGCAAAAACGGCTTGTGAAAGACGCAGTTTTTCACGTATTGCTTTTAACTCGTCTGGTGACATAGATATGTTTTTTTTCAGTGATACGGCGTGGGTTTTAAGCGTGATTTTACCCTCATTGTAATCACTCCAGTCTTTCATTCCCTGGGATAGTTCTTCAAAAAGGCTGAGTTCGCTCATAAGGTGCCCCCTTGTTTTAAAATTTCCAACATCCTACGCAGCATCTCGCGCTCGTTGCGGCTAAGGTCATCTTTTTTGTCTTTGTCGTAAATGACAAAAAGCAAAAAGTGAGACTTTTCAAGCCACCAATAATAGATCACCCGCAAGCCACCTCGTTTACCTTTTCCACGACGGTGATCCGCAAATCTGACCTTCCTTAACCCGCCAGTGTGCTGGATAACATCACCGCAGAATGGATTAATCAGCAGCATCTGCTGGAATGTCTTGAATTCATCATCGGAAAGATAATCAGCACGCTTCGCTTCAAAAATACTTAACTCAACAAATATAGCATCCATAACCAGATATCTCCCTGCTACTTGGGGATATTCTACCCCCAAGTTGGGTATACATCAAAGGATGATATGCTGGTTTTTTTGCCGCTTTTGGCAATATGACAAGCGTGTAAAAAAGAGCGAAAACTGCTCATATTCAGAGAGATAGTGCAGCAATAGGCAGATTTTTGCAGATTGTTTTTTGCCTAAAAACGACGTCATCTCACTGATTTTAATAAAATAAATATCAACCATCCTCCACTGTAATATAACTGTCATATTTCGTACATTTTACTGTCACTAAACTGTCCTATTTTCCCTTCTGCAGCAATACTTACTCTGATGAAAACGACTCAAAGTCGATTTTTGAAATATCCCATTAGGAGGGATTATGAAACTGATGCGTACCACCGTCGCCAGTATTGTGGCAGCGACTTTCTCTTTGGCCTCTGTGTCCGCCTTCGCTGCTGCTAGCCTGACCGGTGCAGGTGCGACATTCCCCGCTCCGGTGTATGCCAAGTGGGCAGATTCTTATCAGAAAGAAACCGGCAACAAGGTTAACTATCAGGGGATCGGTTCCTCTGGTGGTGTGAAGCAAATCATCGCCAACACCGTTGACTTTGGTGCTTCTGATGCCCCGCTGTCCGATGAAAAACTGGCTGCGGACGGCCTGTTCCAGTTCCCTACCGTGATCGGTGGTGTGGTACTGGCGGTGAATATTCCGGGCATCAAATCCGGTGAGCTGACTTTGGATGGTCAAACCCTGGGTGATATCTACCTGGGCAACATCAAAAAATGGAATGACCCGGCGATCGTTAAGCTGAACCCGGGCGTCAAGCTGCCGGATCAGGCTATCGCCGTGGTGCGTCGTGCTGATGGTTCCGGGACTTCTTTCGTCTTCACCAGCTATCTGGCCAAGGCTAACGCGCAGTGGAAAGAGAAAATTGGTGCAGGCTCAACCGTAAACTGGCCAACCGGCCTGGGTGGCAAGGGCAATGACGGCATCGCCGCGTTCGTTCAGCGTCTGCCTGGCTCTATCGGCTACGTTGAATACGCTTACGCCAAGCAGAACAACCTGGCCTACACTAAATTAGTGTCTGCCGATGGCAAAGCGGTCAGCCCAACCGAAGAGAGCTTCAGCGCCGCAGCCAAAGGCGCGGATTGGAGCAAAACCTTCGCGCAGGACCTGACCAACCAGAAAGGCGACAACGTCTGGCCAATCACCTCCACCACCTTCATCCTGGTGCACAAAGAGCAGAAGAAGCCTGAGCAGGGCGCTGAAGTGCTGAAGTTCTTTGACTGGGCTTACAAGACCGGTGCCAAACAGGCTAGCGAACTGGATTACGCCGCCTTGCCTGCCGAAGTGGTCGAGCAAATCCGTGCTGCCTGGAAGACCAACATCAAAGACAGCTCCGGTAAGGCCTTGTTCTAACAACGCAGGGGGTGCGGAAGACCGCGCCTCAACCTGACTGTCGGGGCCTGGCGTGCCGGGCCCTCCAAGCTTTAAACAGAAGAGTAATCTATGGCTGAGTACAAGCCGACCATTAAAGCACCGGGCAAAAACGGTGACATCATCTTCAGCGCGCTGGTCAGACTGGCGGCGCTGATTACCCTATTGTTGCTGGGCGGCATCATCGTTTCGCTGATTATCGCCTCCTGGCCAAGCATGCAGAAGTTCGGTTTTGCCTTCCTGTGGACCAAAGAGTGGGATGCGCCAGCCGAGCAGTTTGGTGCGCTGGTGCCGATCTACGGCACGGTCGTCACCTCGGTGATTGCGCTGATTATCGCCGTGCCGGTCAGTTTTGGTATTGCCCTGTTCCTGACCGAGTTGGCCCCTAACTGGCTCAAGCGCCCATTGGGGATCGCGATAGAACTGTTAGCGGCGATCCCGAGTATCGTTTACGGCATGTGGGGCCTGTTCGTGTTTGCTCCACTGTTCGCCAAATATTTCCAAACCCCGGTGGGGGAAGTGCTGTCCGGTATCCCGATCGTTGGCGAGCTGTTCTCCGGCCCGGCATTTGGTATCGGTATTCTGGCTGCCGGGGTGATCCTAGCCATTATGATTATTCCTTACATTGCGGCGGTAATGCGCGATGTGTTCGAACAAACGCCGGTGATGATGAAAGAGTCGGCCTATGGCATCGGCTGCACCACCTGGGAAGTGATCTGGCGCATTGTGCTGCCGTTCACCAAAAACGGCGTGATCGGTGGCGTGATGCTTGGCCTGGGGCGCGCCCTGGGGGAAACCATGGCGGTGACCTTTATTATCGGTAACACCTACCAGCTCGACAGTTTCTCGCTGTATATGCCGGGCAACAGCATCACCTCGGCGTTGGCCAACGAATTCGCCGAAGCCGAATCCGGGCTACATACCTCTGCATTGATGCAGCTTGGGCTGATCCTGTTTGTGATCACCTTTATCGTCCTGGCGCTGTCGAAGTTGATGGTGATGCGCCTGGCCAAGCGTGAGGGTCGCTAACATGGCAACGATGGATATGCAAAACCCGGTAGCACTGGCGGAAAGCCGCCGTAAAATGCAGGCCTGGCGTCGGCAGAAAAACCGTCTGGCGCTGTTCCTGTCGATGGCGACTATGGCCTTTGGCCTGTTCTGGCTGGTGTGGATCCTGTTTTCGACCATTACCAAGGGCATCGATGGCATGTCGCTGGCGCTGTTTACCGAAATGACGCCGCCGCCGAATACGGCGGGTGGTGGTCTGGCTAACGCTATCGCCGGTAGTGGCTTGCTGATCCTGTGGGCCACCATTTTCGGTACTCCGCTGGGCATCATGGCGGGGATCTATCTGGCGGAATACGGCCGTAAATCCTGGCTGGCGGAAGTGATCCGCTTTATCAACGATATTCTGTTATCCGCACCGTCGATCGTCGTGGGCCTGTTCGTTTACACCGTGGTGGTGGCGAAGATGGAACACTTCTCCGGTTGGGCCGGGATTATTGCGCTGGCTCTGTTACAGATCCCGATCGTGATCCGCACCACCGAGAACATGCTCAAGCTGGTACCAGACACGCTGCGTGAAGCGGCCTATGCGTTGGGCACACCGAAATGGCGCATGATTTCCGCCATTACGCTGAAGGCATCTGTTTCCGGCATTATCACCGGCGTGCTGCTGGCGATTGCGCGTATAGCAGGGGAAACCGCTCCGTTGCTGTTTACCTCGCTGTCGAATCAGTTCTGGAGCACCGACCTGATGCAGCCGATCGCCAACCTGCCGGTCACCATTTTCAAGTTTGCCATGAGCCCGTTTGCCGAATGGCAACAGCTGGCCTGGGCCGGGGTACTGTTGATCACCCTGTGCGTACTGTTACTGAATATCCTGGCGCGTGTGATTTTCGCCAAGAAAAAGCATTCATAAAAATTTAGGTGCCGCTCAGGCGACACCGTGAAAAGAGAGAAGTCTTGATGAGTATGGTTGACTCCACTTCCAGCAGCAAAATTCAGGTACGCGATCTGAACTTTTACTACGGCAAATTCCATGCGCTGAAAAACATCACGCTGGATATCGCCAAGAACAAGGTGACCGCGTTTATCGGCCCTTCTGGCTGCGGCAAATCGACGCTGCTGCGGACTTTCAACAAGATGTACCAGCTCTATCCCGAGCAGCGTGCTGAAGGCGATATCCTGCTGGACGGGCAAAACATCCTGACCGATAACCAGGACATCGCGCTGCTGCGTGCCAAGGTGGGCATGGTGTTCCAAAAGCCAACGCCGTTCCCGATGTCGATTTACGACAACATCGCGTTTGGCGTGCGCCTGTTCGAGAAGCTGTCCCGTGCGGATATGGACGAGCGTGTCCAATGGGCGCTGACCAAGGCAGCACTGTGGAACGAGACCAAGGACAAGCTGCACCAAAGCGGTTACAGCCTGTCCGGTGGCCAGCAACAACGCCTGTGCATTGCGCGTGGCATTGCCATTCGCCCGGAAGTGCTGTTGTTGGATGAGCCTTGCTCAGCGCTGGATCCGATTTCCACCGGCAAGATTGAAGAGCTGATCAGCGAGCTGAAGTCTGACTACACCGTGGTGATCGTGACCCACAATATGCAGCAGGCGGCGCGTTGTTCCGACTCCACCGCATTTATGTATCTGGGTGAGTTGATCGAGTTCAGCGATACTGACACTCTGTTTACCGCGCCACAGAAAAAGCAGACCGAAGACTACATTACTGGCCGCTATGGTTGATTAGGATGCATCATGGATAACCTGAATTTAAACAAACACATTTCCGGCCAGTTCAACGCTGAACTCGAGCACATCCGCACCCAGGTGCTGACCATGGGTGGGCTGGTGGAGCAACAGCTGACCGATGCCATTACCGCGATGCATAACCAGGACGGTGAACTGGCCAAGCGGGTGATTGAGGGCGATGCCAAGGTCAATATGATGGAAGTGGCGATCGATGAGGCCTGCGTGCGCATCATCGCCAAACGCCAGCCGACCGCCAGCGACCTGCGCCTGGTGATGGCGATCATCAAGACCATTTCCGAGCTGGAACGTATCGGCGACGTAGCGGACAAGATCTGCCGCACCGCCCTGGAGAAATTCTCGCACCAGCATCAGCCATTGCTGGTCAGCCTAGAGTCACTGGGTCGCCATACCGTGCAAATGCTGCACGACGTGCTGGATGCCTTTGCGCGTATGGATCTGGATGAAGCGATCCGGATTTACCGCGAAGACAAGAAGGTCGATCAGGAATATGAAGGCATCGTGCGTCAGCTGATGACCTACATGATGGAAGATACGCGCACCATTCCGAGCGTGCTGACGGCGCTGTTCTGTGCCCGCTCTATCGAGCGTATCGGCGATCGCTGCCAGAATATTTGCGAATTCATCTTCTACTTCGTCAAAGGCCAGGATTTCCGCCATATCGGTGGCGATGCGCTGGACAAACTGTTGTCAGACGGTAAAGACGAGAAAAAAGCGTAATTCAACCAGTGATTTACTCCAGAAGGCGCTGAAGACGGCGCCTTTATGCCATTTAAAAACCGCAAAGTTAAAAAGGTTATAACTATAGCGTTTAATATTATTTCCTGACCTAAGTGAGGCTTGCTAGCTTATCAGCCAGCGGGACATCAATCACTTGGGAGCCTTTCATGAAACAGCGCGTCTTAGCCTTATCTCTGTTAGCCAGCCTGACCAGCCTTGCCACCGGTGTGGCACATGCCGATAAACTCGATGATATTCAAAAAGCTGGCGTGGTGCGTATTGCGGTATTCGATAGCAACCCACCGTTTGGTTATGTCGATCCGCAGAGCAAAAAGCTGGTGGGTTATGACGTGGACGTGGCCGAAGCCATCGGTAAGGCGCTGGGCGTCAAGGTTGAACTGCGCGCCACCAACCCGGCTAACCGCATTCCTTTGCTGGTGTCCAAAAAGGTTGATCTGATCGCGGCCAACTTCACTATCACCGACGAGCGTGCCAAAGAGGTGAATTTCAGCGTGCCGTATTTTGCTACCGGCCAGAAATTCATTGCCCATAAGGGCGTGCTGAAAACCCCTGAAGATATCAAGAAGCTGCGCATCGGCGCGGATAAAGGCACCGTGCAGGAAATTACCCTGCGTGAGCACTACCCAACGGCCAAGGTGATCTCTTACGACGATACCCCACTGGCGTTTGTTGCCCTACGTAACGGCAACGTGCAGGCCATCACCCAGGACGATGCCAAACTGGTTGGCCTGCTAGGCAACCTGCCTGCCGCGCAAAAAGCCGACTTTGAAATCTCTCCGTTCAGCATCACCAAAGAATATCAGGGCGTTGGTATCCCGAAAGGCGAAGATCGCCTCACGGCTACCGTTAACGATACCTTGATCAAACTGGAAAAAGACGGCGATGCGGTGAAGATTTACGATCGCTGGTTCGGCCCGGAAACCAAAACCGCCCAACCGCGTGGCGATTTCAAGATCGGCCCATTGGATCAGCAACCTAAAGCCTAATCTCCCTTTTCCCTCTCCCCCTGATTTTGTACCGTGGCGGAGAGGGTTGGGGTGAGGGGAAGTACCTCGCATGAATCTGCAACAACTCTCAGACTGGCTGTTGGCGCCGCAGTATCTGAGCTGGCTATGGAATGGCTTCTTGATGACCTTATGGCTGTCGGCCTGTGCCGGGCTGGCGGCAACGCTGCTGGGTTTTGGCCTGGCGGCGATGCGGGACAGCAGCCTGCGCCCGTTAAGCTGGCTGGCGGTGGCCTACAGCGCACTATTTCGCAATACTCCTCTGCTGGTGCAACTGTTCTTCTGGTATTTTGCTGCCGGGCAAATCCTGCCCTCCTTCGCCATGCAATGGCTGAATACCCCCCATCAGTTAGGCCTGTTCGACTGGCCCTCGTTTGAATTCCTGGCGGGCTTCTTCGGCCTGACGCTTTATTCCACCGCGTTTATTGCCGAAGAGATCCGCTCCGGCATCCGTGGCGTCGCCAGTGGGCAAAAGCATGCGGCCTACGCGTTAGGGCTGACCGGCTGGCAATCGATGCGCTATGTGGTGCTGCCGCAGGCGCTGAAAATCGCTTTCCCGCCGCTGCTGGGGCAGTACATGAACGTGATTAAGAACTCGTCGCTGACCATGGCGATCGGCCTGGCTGAGCTGTCTTACGCTTCGCGCCAGGTCGAAACCGAAACCTTGCGGACCTTCCAGGCGTTTGGCGTGGCAACGGTGTTGTATATCGCCATTATTGCCCTGTTGGAAGGTTGGGGCATGTGGCGTCAACAGCGTAAACCGCTGGGGGGACACTAAGATGGACTTTACCGTTATCCAGGAAAACCTGGGCTACCTGCTGTGGGGCACCTTCCCGGACGGGCCTTTGGGCGGTGCTGCGTTGACGTTGGCGATCAGCCTGATGGCCGGGCTGGCTTCGGCAATTCTGGGCACGCTGCTGGGCGTCGCGCTGGCGATGTCGCGTGGGGTGCTGGCTGGGTTATTGGCTATGGTGCTCGGGTTCTTCCGCGCCATCCCGGTGATCATGCTGATTTTCTGGACTTACTTCCTGCTGCCAATCGTGTTTGGTGTCGATATCCCTGAAATTACCACGGTGGTGTGCGCGCTGGCGTTGATCGCCTCGGCCTATCTGGCCCATGCGGTAAAAGCGGGCATCGTGGCTATTGGTGCTGGACAGTGGCAGGCGGGGCTATCGCTCGGTTTAAACCGCTGGCAGGTGCTGCGGATGATTGTCTTACCGCAGGCGCTGCGTATGATGGTGCCTTCGTTTATCAACCAGTGGATCTCATTGATTAAAGACACTTCGCTGGCGTACATCGTCGGCGTGGGGGAGTTGACCTTTCTGGCTACGCAGGTCAATAACCGCAGCATGGTTTACCCGATGGAGGTGTTCCTGTTTGTGGCGCTGGTCTATTTTATCTTCTGCCTGACGCTGGACGTGCTGGCGAACGGGCTGAATAAACGCCTTAGCCCGCAGACCAAAGCGCTAAAACGCAGCTGGCGCTGGTGGCGTAATCGCCCGCCGCTACCGGCTAGTTAATCAGACACAATAGGAATGGTTGCCCCTATCTATACCATGGCTAATTAGTTGTCATGATTGAGGGGCTTGACGTATTACAATTTATTATCGTATTACGTTAAATTTATGATTGAGATCAACGTATTGCACTTTTTTAATGCAGCTTGAGTTATTTAGAGTATAAGTAAGATTGATTTATATATTTCCATTGGATGGTAATCATTATGAAAATTAGTGCGTTATTTATAACAACGGATCCAAGTCGGCGGCGGTATGGCGTTGCCTTGTTTGTTGGCATTATTGGCGGGATCCTCTCTGCTTTTGTCAAATGGGGGGCTGAGGTTCCGCTACCGCCAAGAACTCTGAGTGATGGCCGGGCTGAATTTAACCCGCCCTACCTTTTTTTAAGAGATTATCTTGGGATAGATCCAACCGGTACGGTATATACCTTTTCTGAGCATATTATTAATCCGGTTATGGTTACGCACGTCATATTTTCGTTGGTCTTTGCTATCGGTTACTGCTTGGTTGCCGAAGTTTTTCCAAAGATCAAACTCTGGCAGGGGGTGTTGGCGGGTATCATTGCCACCGTTGCCGTGCATGGCATTAGTTTCCCTCTGCTTGGTTTGACTCCCCCACTTTCAATGCTGCCATTTGATGAGTACCTTTCTGAAATTTTGGGGCATATATTTTGGTTTTGGGTGATTGAGATAGTACGCCGGGACTTACGTAACAGAATTACCCATGAGCCTGACGCCGAAGTTCCGCTGGGATCCTATCGTTAATCGATAAAGTTCAGCGGGGTATTCTCCCCGCTGAATATCAACGTGGTTTAACGGGTAAGTTGCCAACCCCGCTGTTGCCACAGCGCAGGCAGTTGAGCCAGATCCTCAAACGTCGTCACCAGCGGGTGATCGATAGGTTGATTATGAGGATCGGCACAGAAATAGAACACCGGGATGCCAGCCGCGATCCCCGCCTGGGCACCGGCAACGGAATCATCCACCAGAATACAGCGCTCTACGGGCACCTGCATCTGTTGGGCGGCATGGAATACGATGGCCGGATCGGGTTTCCAGCGTTGAATATCGTAGCCGCTGAACAACCGGTCATCAAAATAGGACAGCATGTCGGTTAACCCCAGCGAATGCTGCATTTTGCTCACCGGGCCGTTAGAAACGGTGCACATCGGGGCAGTCATTTGTGCCAGCAACTCCCGTGCACCGGCAATCGGCTGGAGCTCGGCATCAAACAGACGGGCCACTTCCTGGCGAAAAATCGGCTCCAGATCGCTGGCGGGTAAATTGACACCCTGCTCGGTGTTAACCCGCTCAATGATCTCGTAGAGCTTGATCCCTTTGTACTTTTTAAAGACCTCTTCCAGCGCCAGCTCGATACCGTAGTGGGCAAACATATGCACATAGGCCTTGCTGCACAGCACTTCGCTGTCTACCAGCGTGCCATCGCAATCAAATAAAACACATTCAACCTGATTCATTGGGGTAAGCGCCCTCGGTTAAGTCATGACTGCTGTTACTTTAACCGGATCGCAGCGGGTTGTCCCTCTTTGGCAATCAATCTCAATAAATACAACTTGTTGGCCGTTTTAGCCGTAAAGATGGCGAAAAAAACCTGTGAGCGAGGTCAAAACCCGGACTTTTTGTTATAGGATAGCCAGCGACAGTCCTAATCCCTCTTCGGAATTCTATAATGAGCAAACAAGATCTCAGCCTTGATGCCAATCAGGGCTTGCTTGAGCGCGTGTTTAAACTCAAGCAGCACGGCACCACGGTACGTACGGAAACGATTGCTGGCCTCACCACCTTTCTAACCATGGTGTATATCGTGTTCGTTAACCCGCAGATCCTGGGCGCGGCGGGCATGGATACTCAGGCGGTGTTTGTCACCACCTGCCTGGTTGCTGCGTTGGGCAGTATCCTGATGGGCTTGCTGGCTAACCTGCCGGTGGCGCTGGCTCCGGCGATGGGCCTCAACGCGTTCTTCGCGTTTGTGGTGGTCGGCGCGATGGGTATTTCATGGCAGGTCGGCATGGGCGCTATTTTCTGGGGCGCAATCGGTTTCCTGTTGCTGACCATTTTCCGTATCCGCTATTGGATGATTGCCAATATCCCGCTGAGCCTGCGCGTGGGCATCACCAGTGGTATCGGCCTGTTTATCGCCATGATGGGGCTGAAAAACGCCGGTATCGTGGTCGCCAACCCGGATACGCTGGTAGCGGTAGGCAATCTGACCTCCCACAGTGTGCTGCTGGGAGCCTTGGGCTTCTTTATTATCGCGGTGCTGGCTTCGCGTAATATTCATGCTGCGGTACTGGTCTCAATCGTGGTGACTACGCTGATCGGCTGGGCTCTGGGCGACGTGAAATATGGCGGCGTATTCTCCCTACCGCCGGACGTCACCTCCGTGGTCGGCCAGGTGGATATCGCCGGGGCGCTGAATATCGGCCTGGCAGGTGTGATTTTCTCCTTTATGCTGGTCAACCTGTTTGACTCCTCGGGTACGCTGATCGGAGTGACCGACAAGGCTGGCCTGACGGATGAAAACGGCAAGTTCCCGCGTATGAAGCAGGCGCTTTACGTGGACAGCATCACCTCGGTCGCCGGTGCTTTTGCGGGTACCTCTTCGGTCACCGCCTATATTGAAAGCTCTTCTGGGGTGGCCGTTGGTGGGCGTACTGGCCTGACCGCCGTGGTGGTAGGCATTCTCTTCCTGCTGGTGATTTTCCTGTCACCGCTGGCGGGAATGGTGCCAACTTATGCTGCTGCGGGCGCGCTGATTTATGTGGGGGTGCTGATGACTTCCAGCCTGGCGCGGGTGAAGTGGGAAGATATGACCGAAGCGGTTCCGGCCTTTGTGACCGCCGCTATGATGCCTTTCAGCTTCTCGATCACCGAAGGGATTGCCCTTGGCTTTATCTCTTACTGCATCATGAAGCTGGGCACCGGCCGCTGGCGTGAAATCAGCCCCTGCGTGATCGTGGTGGCGCTGCTGTTCGTGCTGAAAATTGCGTTCGTTGACGGGCATTAATGCCCGCTACGTGGGGCGCAGCATGCTGCGCCCCGTTGTAAGCTCCTGTTACTCTCAAGCGCCGGGTGAGGCATCCTGCTCTCTACCCATTACCCAGCGTAAAGGCCGGTTATACCGCGTCTGCCAGCCACCGATATTATCTTCCCCCTCGGCAAAATTGGCGATCTCGACCTGATTTTTGTCTCTGAACAAGTCAGCAAAATCAAGAGCCAGCGCCCGATCGTTGAAATTCTGTCGATCGTAATAGGCAATCATGATGCGTTTGTTTTCTGCCAGTGAATGCTTCGCTGGGAGGAGGCGGCCCTTCGGGGCAATCAGCAGCGCTCCGGAATAAAACTGCGGGTAATTGGCCATCAGGTTAGCCGCGTGTAGCGCCCCCTGACCACGGGCGGTCAGGTAAACCTGTTGGAGATTAAGCTTCAGCTTGGGGCCCAGGCTTTCCAGGGTGCGTTGAATGGCATTCTGGGTGCTGGTAGAGCTGTAGTTAGACCAGCGAAAGCTCCCTTCCGCCAGCATCTGGGTGCCGTTTATCTCAATGTAGGCCACTCCGGCTTCGGCAAACAGCAACCGATCCTCCGGGATGATGGTGGCGGCTTTCCCGTAGGGATGGAGGTAGACGATGGTTGGCCAGCCTCCGGCCGGGGGCTCGCCACTCGGCACGGCATAGTGAGGTTTACCTTCAAACTTTGCGGCGTGTTGCTGATAGCGCGCTTTGGTGGTGGCCAGAATTGAACGGTAGGTGTCACTTTGCTGAATGCTGCTGAACGAGTCGTCTTCCAGCAGATTGTAGTAATACCACAATCCTCGCTTGGCGCTAAGTTGCAGATAACGTTCGGCTAACTCGGTCTGACCCTGTTCGGCCGAGGAGGCAGCCAGTTGAAAGGGGGCCCAGATATTACGGCCATCTTCACGCATCAACGTCAGATATAGCGATGTGGCGCCGGCTTTTTTATCCTCATGATTGTACGCTGAGCGAGGTAATGGCTTACTCAGCGGGCTATGGATAGGCAGTTCTAGCGGCTCTTCTCCCTCAGGATAGAGCATGGGTGCAGCAAACAATGGACTGGTGGCAAAAGCCAAAAAGATGGCTAAAATAAAAAAAGGCATGATTTTATAACTTTGTTTTTCAATAATATTAATGAGAAAACGATGAAAAACGGCGCCTTCGATAGTGTTATCTCTGTGCGCCGCCTGGCAGCTTATTTTACACGGCGGATATAGTCGCTGAATGCGGACAACTGGCCGGTCAGGAAATCCCGCGTGCCTTGGTCCACCAGTTCACCCGCCTGCTCATCAACCTTATTCTGTATCACTCCCCCCATAAACTCAGGTTTGTTGATCACCATGGCATCCAGAAACACCAGGATCTGGCGTAGGTGATATTGGCAACGTGCTCCGCCAATCGGCCCCATAGAGCTGGTCTGGATTGCTACCGGTTTGCCAGCCAGCGGTTGGTTAGGCAAACGGGACAGCCAGTCTATGGCGTTTTTCAGGCCACCTGGCACAGAGTAGTTATATTCTGGCGTTACGATGATCACGCCGTCAGCCTGACGGATTTGTTCGGCAATGGCTTCTACCGCGGCCGGGAAACCCTCTTCTTGCTGGAGGTCTGCATCGTACAGTGGGATATCGCGGATGGAGGGAAGGGCTTCGATAGTAACACCCTGAGGAGCTAACTGAGGTAAAGCGCGTGCGACGATGGCGTTATAAGAGCCTTTACGAAGGCTCCCCAGTAGCGTGACGATCTTTAGTGCTTGCTCTGACATTTTGATTCTCCCTTTTCTGATGAACAGACTCAGCTTAGAACAACCAGCAGATAATAGGGCAAATAAGGGATGTATCCTAGGTAGAGGCTAAGTCTTTATCTGTTTTTACAATTCAAAGCAGTAAATCATGCGTTAAGAAAAGTTTTATTTTGATTATTCCCCCGAAGGCAGACGTTAAATCGGTGCTTTCAACGTGTAACAGAGGCGAGGCTGGTCAGTTTCAAAAAGTGTGTGGAGAGGGGCGGGTTGCGCGATGAAATTTCGCCACATTTCTGTAAGCCCTGGCTATCGTCATATTGCCAGCAAATCAGCCGATCCAAGCCAGGCTGATGGGCGCAGGCCCAGCTGAGATACTCCCCTGCATCACTCATGACGTGCACGTTAGGCAGGGTGTTGCAGCGTAATTGGCCGGAAAAAGGGTGCAAATTCAGCAAACTCTGGCCACTATTACCCAGGCCGGCCAGTTTCAGCACGCATTGGCGGATGCTCCACAGCTGGGTTTCGGCTTCCAAGCGGTCGTTCTGCGCCGCGATCCATGCGTTCTCCGTGGTGCTGGAGTATTGATGCAGCAGGTTGTGGCTCCGCGCGCGCATCACCTCAATATCCAACCCCACCTTGCCTTCCAGGCTCAGTAGCACGCCTACGGTATTGCCAGCATAGGCGAGGCTGAAGTCAGGTAGATGATGATCGGCAAAGCACGGGCGCCCGGTCGGTGCCGTAGCAATGGGGGGAAGTACCGGGATACCATACAAATAAAATATCATTTCGGCCAACAGGATCCGGCCTTGCAAAAAACGCCGGCGGCGCTTGACGGAGAAGCGGGCAGTTCTTTCGATCAGGTCTTCAGGGAGCCGATGAGTATCTAAACGCTCTGCAACCGCATCCCATCGGATAAAATGACAAGCCATTGTTCACTCCATGACCGAGGCTCATAAAAAAACTGGAGTGCTAGAGTAAGCATTACGTTAAGATTTTTCATTAAGAATTCGCATGATCTTTTTCTTAATTATTCTTCTGCTGAATAAAAAAGCAGCGGAGTGCCAGGAGTGCGGCGGGGGATTGGTCTGGGTAAAGCCAGCGAAACTAGCACGTTGGGTGATTGTTCACCGTCGTCTCTCTTATTGTGCCAGATCCTCATAGGGTCCACTGTCAACAGTGCAGCAGCAATAGCACTGTCGCCTAATCCCAGCCCACTGTCAGCCTTGCGGAACGAGCTTTTAGGCCCTTTAAAATGGCGTTACTGATGGCGGGAGGAAAACCTGCTGGCAACAGCTGTGTTACCCGCTCGATGACGGTATCAACGGATTCAGCCAATTCCGTCAGGATCCCCTCCATGGCGGCGCGCTCAAATCCCACTGCTTTGGCTGTGTGGAAGAAGTGGCGTGGGAATATTTGCTCAATGGCGTACTTCTTTCCCTTGCTTCCTTTTAGGCCCATAGCGAGCTTGGCATCTTTCGGATGAAGGCCTCTGCCAGCAAACACCGGGTAGACAGATAGAATGTCGTACAAGGGGGTTAAACGAAAACGCCCATCAGCTTCAATGAACACCGAGAAGTTCTTTGCATGTCCATCGGTTGCGGCTAACAACCAGAACAATACCTGTGCCTTCATGAAGTTATAGCGATCCTTTTCCGCTGTCACCGAGCCAAGCAGATATTCCATGATCTCGCTTATCCCTGGACCACCCTGATTTTCGTATTTACGTGCCGAGGGAACATTTAAAACCTGGCAGAAATCTTCTTGGGGCAGTCGCATGATCCAACTGCCGTCCGAGGCATACCGGCGGTCAAAGCGTTCCACTGCTAAGGCTTTTATGTCACCCACTTGCATAATGAAGCAATGGGGGACTGATAATCCAAATTCCTTGGCCACTAGAGCGCAGAGATACTCGTTTTCGACACTGTCTGACAAGTCGATACTGTTTGAGTGGCTTTCTATTTTTCCGATGGGTAGCTTAATGATATGGGTGGTTGGTGTGGCTGCGATCGGTAAACACCAACGGTTTTCGAGATAGAGGAGAGCCGTCTTTTCTTGGGCCCCGGCCAGGGAAATTCGGAAATCTTCAACATCCTCAATCATGCCCAGAGGGGCACCAGCTTTGTAGCCTGTAAGTATGCTTGCCAGTTCTTGGTTGGATAGCGCTTTATAGTTTATGGTGCGAATGTCCCCCGGGCCTGCATTTTGTGGCAAGAGTTGCAGTGCACCAATGGTGTCAGCACCGATACGTGCCAAAAGGTCGAAGGGTTGAGTCGAGTCAGCACGGTAGCGGGCTAGGATCCTGCCCCGGATCTCAGGGTTGTCCGGCAGCAGGTTATCGAAGAAGTTGTAGACTTCTGCCCCTTTGTAAGGCCGTCGCCTCAAGGGCATGGAGAGCGATATAGGACGGCTTCCAGGTTGGTTAAGCCAAGTGTCCACGTATTGGAACATATGGGCGCCAGTGCCCTCACGGCTGAAAATCCCTACCTTATAACCATTCATGTAGACATCTAGGTCAGCCATTACCACTCCTCTTTCCAACCATCGGTACTTTTGGTTTCGCAGCTCTGGCTACCTCTGGGTTTTACTTCCAGCTCCAGATCCAGCGCAGACAGGATTTTGAAGAAAGTCTCTAATTTGGTCGTTCCCGGCTGGAGTTCAAAGTTGGACACGGTGTCTTGACGGATCCCAACCCTACTGGCTACTTTTTCTTGTGAAAGATTCTCTGCGAGGCGGACATCTCGCAAGTAGATGCTGAGCTGCTTGGCATTGGTGATCTTCATGTCACATATCCTGTTAACCAGATGGCTCTACTTTACACGCTTAAGCAGGTAAATCAATTTTACACGCTATATCAGGTAAATAAGAGTTTACACGCTATAGGGGGTTAAACTTATGATACACGGTATAGCGTGTAACTTTGTTATTACCTGTCATAGCGTGTAATTTTTAAGTGACTCCCCCCGCCGTAAACGGCGAGGATTTTGATGCTGATCTACATGAGTCTCCCCCGAGAGCTTACTTCGGGAGACACTCGGGGGAAAATCTCACGAAACAACATCAGATAAAGCAACCAGTAAGAATAAAAATCAATTACTTACCAATACAGAAGCTGGAGAAGATGCGCCCGAGCAGGTCATCGGAGGTAAACTCCCCGGTGATTTCGCTCAATGCCTGCTGTGCCAACCGTAGTTCTTCGGCGAGCAGTTCCCCTGCGTAAGCGCTCACTAACTGTTCTTTACCCTGCACCAGATGCTGTGCCGCCTGCTCCAGAGCCTGCAAGTGACGGCGGCGGGCCAGGAAGCCGCCTTCCATATTGCTGGTGAAGCCCATGCTCTGTTTCAGATGGTCACGCAGCAGGTCGATCCCCTCACCGGTACGCGCCGACAGGCGAATAAGTGAGTGACCATTTACTTCGCTCAGGCCCAATGCCTCGCCGGTAATGTCGGCCTTGTTACGCACGACGGTGATCGGCAAGGTGCTGGGCAGACGTGCCATAAACTCTGGCCAAATCTCGGCGGGCTCGGTGGCGGAGGTGGTGGTGCCATCCACCATAAACAGCACGCGATCCGCCTGTTCGATCTCGTTCCAGGCACGTTCGATGCCGATACGCTCAACTTCGTCGCTGGCTTCCCGCAGCCCGGCGGTATCGATAATGTGCAGTGGCATGCCATCGATATGAATATGTTCGCGCAACACATCGCGCGTGGTGCCTGCAATGTCTGTGACGATGGCTGCTTCACGCCCTGCAAGCTCATTGAGCAGGCTGGATTTTCCGGCGTTGGGCCGCCCGGCGATCACCACCTTCATCCCTTCACGCAGCAGGCTGCCTTGTCGCGCCTCGGCCCGCACGCCATCCAGATCGGCCATCACACCGTTCAATTGGGCTTCAATTTTGCCATCCGAAAGGAAGTCGATTTCCTCATCCGGGAAGTCGATGGCCGCTTCTACGTAGATGCGCAGGTGAGTGAGCGCTTCCACAAGCTGATGGATACGGAGGGAAAAAGCACCTTGCAGCGAGTTCATGGCTGAACGGGCTGCCTGTTCGGAACTGGCATCGATCAGATCGGCAATGGCTTCGGCCTGGGCCAGATCCAGCTTGTCATTGAGGAAAGCGCGCTCCGAGAACTCACCTGGGCGGGCAATCCGCACGCCTGGCAGCGCCAACACGCGTTTGAGCAACAGATCGAGGATCACCGGCCCACCGTGGCCCTGTAGTTCCAGCACGTCCTCACCGGTAAAGGAATTGGGGCCGGGGAACCACAGTGCGATCCCCTGATCCAGCGTACTGCCTTCGGCGTCACGGAACGGCAGATAATCGGCATAACGCGGCTTAGGCAGTTTACCGAGTACCGCCAGGGCAACGTCCTTGGCTCCGCGGCCAGAAATGCGCAGGATGCCGACACCGCCGCGTCCGGGCGGGGTAGCAAGAGCAGCGATGGTATCGGTGGTGTTCATAGCGGTTTATCTCTCTGACAATATGCAAAAAGGCGGTCTAATGACCGCCTCTACTGGCAACGTGACTGGTGTCGTAGGGGCATAAGCCCCTACGGGTGTTGCCTAACTCAATACTAGACTTTCTTCTTGTCGCGGCTGTGCAGACCACGTTTTTCCAGCCCGCGGTAAATCAGCTGCTGCTGGACGATGGTCACCAGGTTACTGACGATATAGTACAGCACCAGACCAGACGGGAACCACAGGAAGAACACTGTGAAGATCACCGGCATAAAGGTCATGATTTTCTGCTGCATCGGGTCAGTCACGGTGGTGGGTGACATCTTCTGGATGAAGTACATGGTCACACCCATCAGCACTGGCAGGATGTAGTACGGGTCTTGCGCCGACAGGTCATGGATCCACCAGATGAACGGCGCATGACGCAGCTCAACCGAGCCCATCAGCATGTAGTACAAGGCCAGGAAGATTGGCATCTGGATAACCAGCGGCAAGCAACCCCCTAACGGGTTCACCTTCTCAGCTTTGTACAGCGCCATCATTTCCTGGCTCATACGCTGCTTGTCATCACCGATACGTTCACGCATCGCCTGCAGTTTTGGCTGCAGCATGCGCATTTTGGCCATCGAGGTGTACTGCGCTTTGGTCAGCGGGTACATGATGCCGCGCACGATGAAGGTGATGATGATGATCGAGAAGCCCCAGTTGCCGATGAAACTGTGAATGAACTTCAGCAGTTTGAACAGCGGTTGGGAGATGAACCACAGCCAGCCATAATCGACGGTCAGATCCAGATGCGGTGCCAGTTGGGCCATCTGATCTTGCAGCTCTGGGCCAACCCACAGGGTAGCATTCAGCTGTTTCTCAGCGCCTGGTTGCACAATCACTGGCTCAGCTTTAAAGCCGATGGCAGACAGGTTGGTACCTGGCTTAGAGGTATAGAACGTGTTGACGCCCTGAGTCTGCGGCACCCACGCGGTGGCGAAGTACTGTTGCAACATCGCAATCCAGCCGCCCTGGGTGGTGACGTTCAGATTCTCATCCTTGTCGAACGCATACTTTTGGTATTTGTCTTCGCTGGATGAGTAAGCCGCACCACGGAAGGTGTGCAGTGCAAAGTTGTTGCTGCCGGTGTCACGATGCTTAGGCAAGTCGGTGGTCTGCTTCAACTGGCCAAACAGGGTCAGTTCCAGCGGAGTCGCGCTTTTGTTGACGATGGAGTAGTCCACGCCAACGGCATAATGGTTACGCTTGAGCACAAAGGTCTTGGTGAAGACCGAACCGTCTTTGCCGGTAAAGGTCAGCGGAATACGCAGTTCATCCTGGCCATCAGCCAGCGTGAAGGTATCCTGCGCCGCCTCAAACAGAGGACGCTCGCCGTTTGCCGGGTTATCCGGGCCGTCTCGGCCCGTCAGGCCGCTTTGTGCCTGGTAGACGAATGACGGGGTGGATTCCAGCAGCGTAAATGGAGTCGATGAACCCAGGGTTTCCGGGTAGGCCAACAGTTTAGCCTGCTCGATATCGCCACCACGGGTATTGATGGTCAGCGACAGCACGTCAGTGTTAACGGTGATCAGTTTACCCTGGCCACTGCCTGGTACAGCTGAACTTGCGGCATCACCGGTTGCTGGGTTCGCAGTCTGTTGCGTGGTCTGGGTGGCTACTGGTTGCGGAGCGTTGTCCACTTGCCAGGCCTGCCAGATCATGAAAGACACGAACAGCAGAGCGATGAGGAGAAGATTGCGTTGCGAATCCATCGTTAGTGTTCTCTGTTATCGTCGGTTTTCGGCGGCACGGGATCATCGCCACCTGGGTTCAAAGGGTGGCATTTTAATACGCGTTTCAATGTCAACCAACTGCCTTTTAACATGCCAAACCTGCGTAATGCCTCAATTGCGTAATGAGAACATGTCGGCTGGAAGCGACAACGTGGCCCAAGCAGCGGGCTGAGCACGAGCTGATACGCCCGAACCAGCCCGATCAGGATGCGGGAGCCTGGCGACAGTGGCGACGCCATAATTTTTCCAAAGCTTCCGTCAGTGCACGATTATCCAAATCCGCTATCCCTTTTTTGGCCACCACCACAAAATCCATCGCCGGTAGCTCGTGCTGACGTAAACGGAAGCTTTCGCGGGTTAGGCGTTTGATCCGGTTGCGTTCATGCGCGCGTTTGACGTGTTTTTTGGCGACGGTAAGACCGATGCGGGGATGCCCCAGCTGGTTCAGGCGGCCGAGGATGGTGATTTGCGGCGTGCCAGCCCGTTGTGGCTGCTGGAAGACGAAAGTGAAATGAGTGGGAGTTAACAAACGTAACTCCCTAGGAAAAGCGAGCTTAACCACTCAGCGGGTTAGCTTTTATTACTTAGAAACAGTCAGACGAGTACGGCCTTTCGCACGACGGCGGGCCAGAACTTGACGACCATTCTTGGTTGCCATACGAGCACGGAAACCGTGGCTACGGTTACGCTTCAGTACGGACGGTTGGAAAGTGCGTTTCATAGCGATTTCTACCTAAACTTAAATGAAATACTGATAAGTCAAATGCGTTTGGCTACTCGGCGTGAAGATGACCGACGCCTCAATCGCAATACATAAAGAGGCGGGATTGTAATAATTGTACAGTCCTGAGTCAATTCACATCGCGCTAGCCTACCTGGTTGTCTGCCAATTCGGAGTAAAATCCGGTGTTGGCCCGTGGTCACCGCAGAATCCTGTCTTGGCTAAATGACTCACCATTAAGGAACCAGGTATCACACGTGGGCGAAGATTATACGGACTCGGGGGTAAATCACAAGGATCTCCGTACGATCCTGCGTGTTTTCTGCAAGGATCCGCGTGGATAACCAGGTATAACCTGTGAAAGGTGCTAAAACCCGGCCCCACAGGTTCAGATCTCATCGGTGTCGATCCTGCGTTGATTAAAAACTGGCCACTCTTCAAGGGCTGTGGATAAAATGGATCTAATCTGTGATGAAGGGGAGGATCTCTTGCGCAGATTGCGCTATGATCCGTCATTCCGATCGCGATCCCAAAACAGGATCGTTAAGGGCATAAACCGTGAAAGGCGGTTCGCATACCCTACAGGTTTTTCAGCCAATACCGGGCGTGTGTCAAAAATCATGAGTTATAAAAAAGTAGCCTGATTCTTTTCTTTTTATTGATCTTGTTCGAGTGGAGTCCGCC